>NZ_AP024145.1:0-1057500 GCF_017347565.1 Methylobacterium indicum
AACCTCGCCGCCGAGAAGGGGCATCCGGCGGCGCAAGCGCTGCTCGGCCAGCTCCTGATCAACGGCCAGGGCGTCACGGTGCAGCGCGCCCGGGGCCTCGCCTGGCTGACGCTGGCCCGCGACGCGGCGGACGGGCCGAAGGACCAGTGGATCGTCACCCTGCAGGAGCAGGCGATGGCGGCCGCCACCGAGCGGGACCGGGCCGAGGCCCAGTCCCAGGTCGACGGCTTCTACCGCCGCAGCGCCAAGGGTCGGTGACGAGACCGGGGCAGCGAGCGAAGGGGGACGGCACTCCGCCCCTTCGCCCCCCGCCTCAGCCCTGGCGGGCCGCGATCGCCGTCCGGAACGACGGCCGCTCCAGGATGCCCGCGACGTAGGCCGCGAGCCGCGGCCAGCGCCCGGCATCGACCGTCTCGCCGGCGAGGCGCAGATTGTGGAAGCTCGTCGCGACCGAGACGTCGGCGAGGCCGAAGGTCCCGCCGACGAGGAAGTCCCCGTCGATCTGCCCCTCCAGGTAATCGTACAGCCGCGGCAGCTCCTCGCCGATGCACTTGGCCACCACGGCCTCGTCGCAGGGCTGGTTCATCATCTTCGGCCGCAGCACCCGCTGCACGAAGGGCTTGATCAGAACCGGGAAAAGCTCGGTGTCGCCGAATTCGTCGAACCAGATCGCCCGGCCGAGATCCTGCGCACCCGCCGGCAGCATCGCCGGCTCCGGATGCTTGCGCTCCAGGTAGTGGATGATCGCCGAGGAATCGGCCAGCAGGAAACCGTCGTCGTCGAGCGCCGGGATCTTGCCGAGCGGGCTCGCCGCCTGGAAGCGCGGATCGGGATCGTGGAAGCGCAGCGGCACGTGCTGGACCTCGACGCCCTTCTCGGCGAGGACGACCAGCACCTTGCGGACGAACGGCGACAGGCTGGTGCCGTAGAGTTTCATCATTCTCTCCCCTTGCGGCGCGAGGCGACCACGGGCGCCATATCGCGCCGAACCGCCGGAAGGACAGCCCCCGGCGGGCCGTTCGGGTGGAATCCGCCCTCGTCCCGCACCATACTCGGAGGATGGCCGGCTCCCGGCCCGGAGCGCGAGGCCGCCTCGTGGACGACACCTTCGAACTGCGCGAGCGGCTGTCGCGGGCCTGGCGGGCGGTCTTCGACAACGCGGTCGAGGCCGGCACCCCGCCCGAGGCGGTCGTCGAGACGATGGCGGCGGTCGCCCATGCACGCTTCGCCGAATTGTTCGGTACGTCGGCCGCGGCGAGCTATCTCGCGCTGCTCGCCGAGCAGATGCGCGACGTCGACCACGACGAGGCCGAGACCCTGATCCGCGGCGAGGTGCCCGGGCCGGCGCCGTTCGACGAAGACATGATGGCGATGGACCCGGCCTTGATCGAGCGCGACCCGGATTGAGGCCGATGCGGGCTCGTGCGCTCGCACACATGACGGATGGAAGGCCGGGAACGCGGGCCGGCATCGGCGATTCCTTGCGGCAGGATCAACCCCGTGCCCTCGCACGAGCCCTGCCATGATCGTTCGACCTCTCGTCGTCGCCGCCGCCTGGGCGGCCTTCTGCTTCACCGCCCAGCCGCACCGGGAGCCGGCCTCACCGCAGGATCCGGTGCTCCTCTCCGGCATCGAGGCCGACCTCGCCAGCCGCCGCTGCGACGGCGTGCGGATCGACGCCCAGCATTTCCGGGCCTTCTCGTCGCAGGCTCAGCTCAACCACGCCGACTTCTTCCAGAAGACCCGCTCCGCCCGTCTCCAGGCGGCCCTCGACGACCTCGACGGCCGGCTCCGCACCGACCGGCAGGCGGCCTGCACGGCGATCTGGGTGGCGTATGGGCCGGGAAGCCGCCTGCAATTGCTGCGGCGGGGGTAGACTGCCTGCGGTCTCGCGCGGCGTCCCACAGGTTCGACCCCCTCGTGACAGGTCGAACAGGCTTCGAAAGTCGCTTCGGGACGGGGCGGACGGTCACGGCGAGCCGGTCGATCGGCCCGAACGAGAAAGCCCGACCTTTCGGCCGGGCTCCTCGTTCGTCGACGTTGCGCGAGAGCGGTCAGGCGGTGGCCTGGATCCAGCGGAACAGGTCGCCCTTCGGCGCCGCGCCCACCTTCTGGCCGGCGAGCTCGCCGCCCTTGAACAGCATCAGGGTCGGGATCGACCGGATGCCGTACTTGGCCGAGATCTCCGGGTTCTCGTCGACGTTGACCTTGGCGATCTTCACCCGGCCGTTCATCTCGCTGGAGATCTCCTCCAGCGCCGGGCCGATCGCCCGGCAGGGGCCGCACCACTCGGCCCAGAAATCCACCACCACGGGCTCGGCCGATTGCAGCACGTCCTGCTCGAAGCTCGCGTCGGTCACCTTCACGGTCGCCATCGCCAAAATCCTTTTCTGCGTCCTCAAAGCCGGCCGACGTCGCGGACCGGCCCGCGTGAGGGTGAAGGTAAGAACGGGGCCGGGGCCGATCAAGCTTGACCGCGGAGCCCTCCCCGGTTTCCAGCCCCTTCCCGGCCGACCCGTGCGATGCCGCACCGCCGTTCACGCCAGCGTGTGAAGCGCGGCGGCACAGTCCTCCGGGGTGAGGCGGCGGACGACCGGGCCGGCGGTCCAGACGAGCAGCGGGATCACCGGCCGGTCGGGATAGATGGTCGCGAGGAGGCGCGCGTAGAGCGCGACCTGGGCGGCTTGGCCGCGCGGCGCGGGGGCGCCGTCCCGGGGCGGGCGGCCGGTCTTGAAGTCGACGAGCCAGACCGCCGCGTCGGTCACCGCGATCCGGTCGACCCGGCCGTGCACCGGGCGCGGGACGCCCGCGACCGCGATGCTGCCGGCGAGCGTCACCTCGGCCCGCGCGTCGGGCCCGAACAGGACCGCGAGGCCGGGATCGTCGAGGAGGCGCAGGGCCTCCGCGGCGATGCCGGCGCGCCGGTCGGGATCGAGGCCGGGCGCGCGCGCCGCGACGAAGGCCTCCGCCGCGGCCGGGCGCCGCTCGGGGGCGAGGCTCGGCAGGTGCTCCAGAAGGGCGTGGACCAGCACGCCGCGGCGGCGCGCCGCCGGGTCGCTGGAGCGGGCATCCGAGCGGCGCGGCTCGTCGGCGGCGCCGAGGCCCGACGGGCGCAACGGCGGCAGCGGCTCGGCCTCGGGCACGACCGGCCGGCGGAGCCAGTCCGGCACGGCCTCGGGCTCCGCGACGCCCTCGGGCGCGGCCGGGGCCTCCGGCAGGGCGGCGCCCTCGCGCCAGCTCTCCGCCGGGCCGTAGGGCATCTCGGCGATCTCGACGCCGCCGAACTCCTTCACCAGGCCGCGGCGGATCATCTCGCACCAGGCCTCGGCCGGCGTCTCCTTGTCGTTGCCGGAATAGGGCGCGATCACCAGCCGGTCCTTGGCCCGGGTCATCGCGACGTAGAGCAGGCGGTTATGCTCCTCGCCGGCCTTGGCGTGGAGCGCGTCGCGGGCGGCCGCGATCGCCGGGGAGTCGTACGCCTTGGCGCTCGACCAGACCGGCACGGTGCTGCCGTCCTTCAGCCGCATCGGGATCAGGGCCGGATCGCGGCCGAGCGCATCGCAGCCGTCGAGCACCAGCACGAGCGGCGCCTCCAGCCCCTTGGCGCCGTGGACCGTCATCACCCGCACCTCGTCGCGGGCGGAATCGAGGTCGCGCTTCACCGTGTGGCCGCCAGCATCGCGCCCGCCGCTCGGGGCGTAGCGAGAGAGAAAGCCGGTGAGCGAGGGCGCGTCGGGTCCCGCCTCGGCCTGGGCGGCTGCCGTGAGGAAGACGTCGATCGCGTCACCCGCCTCGCCGCCGAGGCGCTGCACCAGGAGCGCCCGGCCGCCGAGCGGCCCGAGCAGCTCGGCATAGAACCCGAACGGCCCGTGCGCCCGGGCGAGCGCCGCCCAGCGATCGAGCGCCGCGACGCCGCGCTCCGCCGCCGGGTCGCCAGCCTCGGCACGGCGGCGCAGGGCCGCGACCAGCGCCTCGGCCGGGTCGCGCCCGGCCGCGATGCCGACGAGATCGTCGTCGGTGAGGCCGACGAGCGGCGTCTTCAGCGCGGTGGCGAGCGTCAGGTC
This sequence comes from Methylobacterium indicum, assembly GCF_017347565.1. Taxonomy (NCBI): domain Bacteria; kingdom Pseudomonadati; phylum Pseudomonadota; class Alphaproteobacteria; order Hyphomicrobiales; family Methylobacteriaceae; genus Methylobacterium; species Methylobacterium indicum. Next base: position 4,065 of record NZ_AP024145.1, read on the forward strand.
ATCCTGCGGCAGCAGGGCGGCGCGGCCCGCCGCCACGAGGTCGAGGACGGCGATATGGGCGGCGATGTCGAGGCGGTCCTGGCCCGCCACCGGCACGCCCTCGGCCTTGAGCGCCCGGATCACCCCCTCGAAGGCCGCCGAGCGCTTGCGCACCAGGATCAGCACGTCGCCGGGGCGCCAGACCCGGCCGGATTCGTCGCCCGCGGTGGTCCAGAGTCGCACCGCCTTCGCGACGCGACGGGCGGCCACGAGCGCCGGCGCCCCGGCCTCGATCGCATCGACCGGATGGGTCCAGGCGTCGGGCTCCTCCTCGGCGCTCGGCCGTTCGACCGGCCACAGCTCGATCTGGCCCGGCGCCCGCACCCGGGCGGTGGAATGCACGGTGCCGATCGCGGTGTCGCCGAAGGACAGGCCGCGATAATGGTCCGCGAGGGCGAAGGTGGCATCGACCGCCCGCAGCACGCCGATCGCCGAGCGGAAGGACAGGGTCAGGCCGACATCGGCGAAGGGCAGGCCGGCCGCTTCCGCGTCCCGCCGCCAGGCCCGCCTCGTGGTCTCGAACTCCTCCGGCGCCGCGCCCTGGAAGCTGTAGATCGACTGCTTGGGATCACCGACGGCGAAGCGGGTGCGGGCGAGGCCGCTGCCCGCCTCGCGGGCGCCGTCGCCGGCGCAGAAATCCTCGGTGATCCGGCGCAGGATCTCCCATTGCTGCGGGTTGGTGTCCTGCGCCTCGTCGATGAGGACGTGGTCGACGCCGCGGTCGAGCTTGTACAGCACCCAGGCCGAATCGACCCGCGTCAGCAGGTCGAGGGTCTTGTGGATCAGGTCGTCGAAATCAAGGGCGCCGAGGCGCGCCTTCTGGGCCTCCATCCGGCGGTGGATCTCGGCGGCGAGCGTGAACAGGGCCTCGGTGCGGGCAAAGGCCCGGGCGGCCTTGAGGCGGTCGCGCAAGGTGGCGAGCCGCGCCTGCTCGGCGAGCAGGGCTTCCTTGGCGTCGGCCGGAACCGACTTGGTGCCGAGCGACGAGGCGGCGTAGGGGTCGCCCTCCCCCTCGTCCTTGAAGAAGGCCGCGAGCGTCAGCGTCAGCCGGGCCGGGCCGGTGGTGGAGGCGGCGAGGGCCAGGGCGTCGGCGCGCTTCTCGTCGTTGGCCTTGCCGGTGCGGAGCGCGGCGACCAGCCCGGCGAGGTCGGGCCCGCCGTCGAGCATCCGGGCCTCGATCGCCGGCAGCGTCTCGTCGGGGGCGAGCCCGAGGGCGTCGCGCAGCGCGGCAAGGCGCGCCGGCACGCCGTCGGGATGGCCGATCAGGCCGCGATTCTGCACCGCCGCGGTCATCGCCCGGCGCAGGGCCTCGCCCGCCGCCTCGGGGGCGACGAGGGCGAGCGCGTCGGCGAGGTGCGGGTGGCGCGTATCGACCGCGTCGGCCAGCACGTTGTCGATCGTCCTGTCGATCGCCTCGCGGGTCTGGGCCTCGTCCAGCACCACGAAGCGGGCCGGCACGTTGGCCTCGAACGGCACGAGGTGCAGCAGCCGCTCGCAGAGCGCGTGCAGGGTCTCGATCTTGAGCCCGCCGGGCGTCTCGACCGCGCGGGCGAAGAGGCGCCGGGCGCGGCGCAGGGTGGCGCCGTCCGGCCTCTCGCCCTCGAGGTCGGTCAGTTCCTCGCGCAGCGCCGCCTCGTCGAGGGTGACCCAGCGCCCGAGGCGCTCGAACACCCGGATCGCCATGTTGGCGGCGGCCGCCTTCGTGAAGGTGAGGCAGAGGATCTTGGCCGGGGCCGCTCCGTGCAGCAGCAGCCGCACCACCCGGTCGGTGAGCACCTTGGTCTTGCCCGCTCCCGCATTGGCCGACACCCAGGCCGAGGCCCGCGGATCGGCGGCGCGCCGCTGCGCCGCCTGCGTCAGCCCGTCGACGACGAAGCCCTCGATACCCATTCCTGCTCCCGCGCGCGGCCACGCCCCATCCTGTCGCGCTCGCATTCAAGGAGGCGTTGCCTCAAGGGCGAACGGGGCGTGCTGCACAGGGATTTCGGGGAGCGTGGCGGCGGGGGCACAGGGATGCCCCGGGCCATCACCCGAGGATCACGGCGGGATCGGCTGCCCGTCCCAGGCGAAGACCCGGCCGGACTCCTCACGCGTCAGCCCCCCGATCACCCGCAGGAGGTGGGTGGTGCTCTCCTCCGGGGTGAACAGGCCTGGGCCGGGCTCGGGGCGGAAGGGCTGCGAGAGGGCGGTCTGCACGGTGCCGGGATGCAGCCCGGCGACGATCAGGTCGGGGTGGGTGCGCGCGGTCTCGACCGCGAGGGTGCGCAGGACCTGGTTCAGCGCCGCCTTGGAGGCCCGGTAGGCGTACCAGCCGCCGAGGCGATTGTCGCCGATCGAGCCGACCCGGGCCGAGAGAGCGGCAAAGACGCTGCGGCCCCGGCGGGGCATCAGCGGCACGAGATGCTTGGCGACGAGGGCCGGGCCCAGCGTGTTGACGGCGAAGACCCGCGCCATGGCGGCCGGATCGAGGGCCCGGATCGCCTTCTCGGGCGCGATGCCGGGCCCGTGCAGGATGCCGCTGGCGACGACGGCGAGCCCGACCGGCCCGGCCTCGCCGAGGTCGCGGGCCGCCGCCATGACCGACTCCTCGTCCGTGACGTCGATCGCCAGGGCACGCACCCCGTCGGGCTGGGGCGCGGGCGTGCGCGCCAGGGCGAAGATCGTGTCGTAGTCCCCTCCCGCCGCGAGCGCCGCGACGAGAGCCCGGCCGACGCCGCCGGAGGCGCCGACGACGACCGCTGCCGGCCCGCGCCCAAGCCCCGGCGCATTCATCGGCAGGCCTCGTCGCAGCGCGTGTCGCGCAGGCGGCGCGCCAGCCAGGGCCGGACCGTGAGCGACAGGCGGTAGGCGGCCTCGGCGAAAGGCAGCAGGGGCCGCCACCCGAAGAGCCGCACCTCGACGAGGCGCGCGAGCCAAAGCCAGCCTGGAAAGCGTCGCCAGAGCCGCGCGAAGGCCGCGGCCCCCGAGACGAGGCGCCCGTCCGCTTCGCGGACGTGGAACCGGGCCCGGGCGGCGGCGAGGTCGAGGCCGGGTCCGAGATCGGGACGGCCCGGGCCCGCGAGGTCGACGAAGCGCACGCGCTCGGCCCCGGCCCGGCCGCGATAATGCGCGATCTCGCGGCGACAGAGCGGGCAGGCCCCATCGTAGTAGACGGTCAGATCGGCCCCCATCCCACCCCTCGCTGCCGGACGTCTCTCCGTCGCGAGATGGGCGCGGCGCGCCCGCCGTCATGGTGCGGCGGACGCGCGATATGGTCGCGCCGTCGACTTGGCGGTCGGGGGGGGCGAACGCCCCCCGCCCTCACGCCGCCCCGGGCAGCCGGTAATCCCGGAACTGGTCGCGGAGCGCCGTCTTCTGGATCTTGCCGGTGGCGGTATGGGGGATGGCCTGAACCACCACCACGTCGTCGGGCATCCACCACTTGGCGATGCGCGGCGCCATGAAGGCCAGGATGTCGGCCTTGTCGGGGGTGCGGCCCTCCTTGGGCACCACGATGAGGAGCGGGCGCTCGTCCCATTTCGGGTGCTGCACGCCGATCACCGCGGCCTCCGCCACGTCCGGATGGCCGACCGCCAGGTTTTCCAGGTCGATCGAGGAGATCCACTCGCCGCCGGACTTGATCACGTCCTTCGAGCGGTCGGTGATCGCCATGTAGCCGTGCTCGTCGATCGTGGCGACGTCGCCGGTGTCGAAGAAGCCGCGATCGTCGAGGATCGGCTCGTCGGAGCGGAAATAGGCCTTGGCCACCGCGAAGCCCGCGACCTTCAGGCGCCCGAAGGTCGTGCCGTCCCAGGGCAGGTCGCGGTTGTCGTCGTCGGTGAGCCGGAATTCGACGCCGAAGGGGGCGTAGCCCTGCTTCATCTTGAGGTCGAGGCGGGCCTCGCCCTGGAGATGGGCCACCTCGGGCTTGAGCGAGCAGTAGGAGCCGATCGGGCTCATCTCGGTCATGCCCCAGGCATGGTCGACGGTGACGCCGAAATCCCGCTCGAAGCGCTCGGTCATCGCCCGCGGGCAGGCGGAGCCGCCGATCACGACCCGCTTGAGGTGGGTGAGGCGGCTGCCCGTCGCGTCGAGGTGCTGGAGCAGGCCGAGCCAGACCGTCGGCACCGCGGCCGTGACGGTGACGCCGGTGGTCTCCAGGATGTCGAGCACCGAGGCGCCGTCGAGCTTCGGCCCCGGCATGACGAGGCCGGCCCCCGACATCGGCGCCGCGAAGGTGAAGCCCCAGGCATTGGCGTGAAAAAGCGGCACCACCGGCATCGCCATGTCGTTGGGCGAGAGCGCGATGTAGGCCGGGTTGTTGACCGTGAGCGCGAGCAGCACGTTCGAGCGGTGCGAGTAGAGCACGCCCTTCGGCAGGCCGGTGGTGCCCGACGTGTAGCAGAGCCCGGCCGCCGTGTTCTCGTCGAAGGTCGCCCAGGCGAAGTCGTCGTCGGCCTCCGCCAGCCAGTCCTCGTAGGCGACGGCGTTGCGCAAGGATGTCTGCGGCATGTGGGCGCCGTCGGTGAGCACGACGTAGCGCTCGATCGTCGGCAGCTTGTCGGCCAGGCGCTCGACCAGCGGCAGGAAGGTGAGGTCGAGGAGGAGGATCCGGTCCTCGGCGTGGTTGACGATGTAGGCGATCTGCTCCTCGAACAGCCGCGGGTTGACCGTGTGGTAGATCGCCCCCACGCCGGTGATGCCGTACCAGGCCTCGAGGTGGCGCCAGGTGTTCCAGGCCAGCGTCGCGACCCGGTCGCCGAGGCCGATGCCGTCGGCCGTGAGGCGCTTCGAGAGACGCAGGGCCCGCTGCCGGATCGTGGCGTAGTCGGTCCGGTGCATCGGTCCCTCGACCGAGCGCGAGATCACCGGGCGGGCGCCGTGCTGGAGTGCGGCATAGTCAATGACGCGGTGGATCAGCAGGGGCCAGTCCTGCATCAGGCCGAGCATGGCGTCTCTTCCTTCCCGTGGGGAGCGCGGTCGCGGCCGCGCCCTCGATCGCCGGGGCCTCGTGAACCCGCGGTCATGGGAGGGGAGCTTACGGCAGCGGTGCGGAGGCGGCTAGAGCGGCGCCCGCGCGCATCCGGGGATCGTCGGCGCCGATGGATGGCGCCGGGATGGTTCCGATGTAAACTATTCCGATGACCGCCTCCTCTCCCGCCCGGACCCTCGCCGCAGACCCGATGCCGGCCGACGCTCACGCCGGGGCCGATCCGCTGCGGGTCTGGTTCCGCTTCATCCGCCTGCACCGGCGCGTCTCGGCCGCGGTGGCGGCGGAGTTGAAGGCGGTCGGGCTCTCGATCCCGCAATTCGACGCGCTCTCGACCCTGTCGGAGCGGGAGGGCCTGACCCAGCAGGAACTGGCCGAGCGGCTCTACGTCACCAAGGGTAACGTCTCGGGGCTGATCGATCGTCTGGTCGAGGCCGGCCTCGTCGAGCGCCGGCCGATCCCGGGCGACCGGCGCTCGCACGCCCTCCACCTGACCGAGGCCGGGCTGGCGCTGGCGCAGTCGGGCATCGCGGCGCAGCGCGCCTACGTCACCCGCACCCTCGGGCGGCTGCCGCCCGGGGATGTGGACGAGCTGGAGCGGGTGGTGCTGGCTTGGCGCGACGCCGCCCGGGCCGATCGCGGCTGAGGCGGGCGCGGGCGGCTCAGCTGACCGTCCGCTTCTCCACGTCGAGGACGACGCCGTTCGGGGTCATCCGCTCGCGGGCGACGAGCCGGTCGCCCGGCAGGAAGACGCCGAGCGGCACGTCCCGGTCCGGCAGCACCACGGTGGCGCTGCGGTTGACGAAGACCAGCACGTGCCGGCGCTGCGGCAGCGAGGCGACGGCCCAGCGCTTGAGCTGGCTGTAATACGGTTCGCGCTTCCAGACCGACGGCTGGCTCGGATCGACCTGGACGTGCAGGAAGCGCGTCGTCGGATCGAGGCTCAGCACCATCTTGGCCTTGTCGGGCTTCCATTCCGGGCCGATCCAGCCTTCCGTCATCCACAGGCAGTGGAAGGCGCGGCAATGGCCGGGCCGCGTCTCGTGGATGCCGCAGCCGCGGCCCGGCTTGGCGTGGCGGCACCACTCGCCGGCCACGCTCTCCACCGCCGGCACGTCGTAGACCTTGCAGCACAGGGTGCAGGCGCCGCAGGCGCGGCCGGGCGCGGGCGTCGAGACGAGTTCGGCGGGGTCGAGCATGCGCGTCGGTCTGACCAGGAATGTGCGGGGGTTCCGCGAGGGCGGCCCGGGTTGTGCGTCGGCATCGCGCCGCTAGTGTGACGGCGCAAGCGAATTCTGCTCCGCCCATCGGGAGCCTCTCCGGTTCCCCGACAAAGAAAGCGATCGCGACGATGCTCTCGAACCTCGCCACCCGCGACGTCGAAACCCTGATCCACCCCTACACCAACCTAGCGGCCTTCCGGCAGACGGGGCCGCTGGTGCTGGAGCGCGGCCACGGCGTCTGGGTCTACGACACCGACGGGCGGCCCTATCTCGAGGGCATGGCCGGCCTGTGGTGCACCGCGCTCGGCTATTCCAACGAGGAGCTGGTCGAGGCCGCCCGCGAGCAGATGGCGCGCCTGCCCTTCACCCACCTGTTTTCCGGCCGCAGCCACGACCCGGCGATCGAGCTCGCCGAGACCCTCAAGGAGTTGGCGCCGATCCCGGTCTCGAAGGTGTTCTTCACCTCGTCCGGCTCGGAGGCCAACGACACCCAGGTCAAGCTGACCTGGTACCTCAACAACGCGCTCGGCCGGCCGCAGAAGAAGAAGATCATTGGCCGGCACAAGGGCTATCACGGCGTCACCGTGGCGTCGGCCTCGCTCACCGGGCTCACCGCCAACCACGCCGACTGGGACCTGCCGCTGCCGGGCTTCCTGCACGCCGCCTGCCCGCACCATTACCGAGGCGCCGAGGCCGGCGAGACCGAGGAGGCCTACTCGGCGCGGCTCGCGGCCGAGCTGGAGGAGATGATCCTGCGCGAGGGCCCGGAGACGGTCGCCGCCTTCATCGCCGAGCCGGTGATGGGCGCGGGCGGCGCCATCGTGCCGCCGAAGGGCTACTTCGCCGCGATCGCGCCGGTGCTCGCCCGCTACGACGTCCGGTTCATCGCCGACGAGGTGATCTGCGGCTTCGGCCGGCTCGGTACCTGGTTCGGCTCCGAGGCCATGGGCATGAAGCCCCACAGCCTGTCCTTCGCCAAGGCGCTGACCTCGGCCTACATGCCGCTCGGCGGCGTCACGGTCGACGAGACGCTCTACCAGGCGATGCAGGACCAGAGCCGCAAGATCGGCACCTTCGGCCACGGCACCACCTATTCGGGCCATCCGGTGGCGAGCGCGGTGGCGCTCAAGACCATCGAGATCTATCGGCGCGACAAGATCATCGAGGGCGCGGCCGAGAAGGCGCCGCACTTCCAGCGCCGCCTGTCTGCCCTGGAGGAGCACCCGCTCGTCGGCGAGGCCAAGGGCCTCGGTCTGATCGGCGGCCTCGAGATCGTCGCCGACAAGGCGACGAAGCGCCAGTACGACCCGAAGGCGGGCGTCGCCGCCCGCTGCGTCGCCTTCGCCCAGGAAGAGGGGCTGATCGTCCGCTTCCTCACCGGCGACCGCGTCGCGGTCTGCCCGCCCCTGGTGATCCGCCCGGACGAGATCGACACCCTGTTCGACCGGCTCGGCACCGCGCTCGACCGCACCCAGGCCTGGATCCGCGAGCAGGGCCTGACGGCCGTCTGATACGATCTCCGGGAGATCCTTTTCCGGAAGTCGTATCGAGAGCCTGCGCGGCGCTTGAGCGAGGCCGGTTTCCGCATCGCGAAGCGATCAATCGGAAACCGGCTGATCCGGCGTCTCGGACGAAAGACCGCCCGGCCGTTGCGGGCCGGGCCGTTCGACGCGGGGCTCCACGCTCCGCGTCGACCAGGACGACCCTGCGATCCGCCGAGCCGAATGCGTTTTGGACAAGCGCGCGCCAGACGGGGCGGATACGCGTGCGAGAGGGCAGGTCCCGGTACATCCCCGCTTCCCTGGTGCCCACGACCACGACCGGCCCCAAGGTCGAACATTACCGTTAGGGATGCCCGTGAGTTCCAGGCCGGGCAACGGCGCCGCTCGGCGCCGCTACCGGCAAGGGATTGCCGGAACACGACAATTGCAGCCCGACCGGCGACCGCAGCCTCGTCCGGGCGATCGGTACCCGCGAAACACAAACGGTAACTTTAAGCAACACTTCACACCTCCCATCCAGATTTCGAACGAAATCTGGTCACAGGAGGACCACACCATGTTTCGCAAGCGGCAGGATGATTTGTGCGGGGCAAAGCTCGCCGCGCTCGACAAGTCGCTTGCGATCATCGAGTTCAACCTCGATGGCACCGTGATCACGGCCAACGCCAATTTCCTCGATCAACTCGATTACCGGCTCGACGAGATCGTCGGCCGTCATCACCGGATGTTCCTCGATGACGAGACGTCCAACTCTGCCGAGTACGCAACGTTCTGGGAGACATTACGCAAGGGTCAGTTCTTCGCCGGCGAGTTCCTGCGCGTCGGCAGGAACGGCAAGCGCGTCTGGCTCGAGGCAACCTACAATCCGGTCTTCGATGCGACCGGCAAACCGGTCCGGGTGATGAAGGTCGCCGCCAACATCACCAAGAAGAAGAACGAGGTCAGCCGCCTCCTGACGATGATCGAGGGCATGCCGATCGCGGTGATGACCGCCGACCCTCACAACGACTTTCGCATCGACTACATGAACGCGATGTCGCGGCGCACCCTCGGCCCGCTGGGGCAGTACCTTCCGGTCGCGACGGACCTGATGATCGGAACCTCGATCGACGTGTTCCACAAGAACCCGGCGCACCAGCGCCGGATGCTGACCGATGCGAGCCGGCTGCCGCACCGAACCAAGATCAAGCTCGGACCGGAGACGCTCGACCTCCAGGTCTCGGCGATCATGGGCCCGGACGGCACCTATCTCGGGCCGATGCTGACCTGGGCGGTGGTCACCGCCCAGGTGAACATGGCCTCGGACGTGTCGCAGGTCGTCGGCGCGATGAGCAGCGCGGTCGAGGAGATGCAGCGCTCCGCCAACGGCCTCGGCCAGTCGGCCGATGAGGCACGCGAGCGCGCCGCGACCGTGGCCGCGGGATCCGAGGAGATGACGGCCGCGATCCAGGAGATCTCCGGTCAGGTCGGCCGGGTGTCCGAGCGCGCCCAGCAGATCGCCGCGCAGGCCGAAGCCACCGATTCGACGGTGCGGAGCCTCTCCACCAAGGCCAAGGAGGTCGATTCGGTCGTCGGAATGATCTCCACCATCGCCGACCAGACCAACCTTCTGGCGCTCAACGCTACGATCGAGGCGGCCCGCGCCGGGGCGGCGGGCCGCGGCTTCGCGGTGGTCGCGGCGGAGGTGAAGGAACTCGCCGGCCAGACCGCCAAGGCCACCGGCGAGATCACCCAGCGCATCGGCGACATCCAGGGAGCGACCGGCGAGGCGGTGGCGGCGATCGCCACGATCAGCGCGGCGGTGGCGGAACTGTCGCGGCTGACGCTCGCCATCGCGAGCGCGGTCGAGGAGCAGGCCGCCTCGACCCAGGAGGTGTCGTCGAACATCGTGGCGGTGGCGGACGCCGCCAACGCCACGGGCCGGATCGCCGAATCGGTCCGGACGGTGTCGGAGAGCCTCGCGGGCCATTCGAGCGGCCTGACGGGCAGCGTCGAGAAGTTTTTGAAGGCGGGCTGAAGCGCCCTTCGAGCCTGAGAGTCGCTGGAATCTTTTATCCCACCCGCGACCTCATCCTGAGGTGTCAGTCCATCGGAGATGAACTGACACCTCAGGATGAGGTCGCGGGTGGGACAGCCGATAAGATGGCTAGCTGCGCGGGTATACTGGTCCGGCACAGGCGAAGGGAACAGATTTCACCGCTCCCTTCGCAACCTTCACAGCGGGATGTTGTCGTGCTTCTTCCAGGGCTGCTCGCTCTCCTTAGTGCGGAGCATGGCGAGCGCCCGGGCGATGCGCCGACGGGTCGAGTGCGGCATGATCACCTCGTCGATGTAGCCGCGCTCGGCAGCCACGAAGGGCGACATGAAGCGCTCCTCGTACTCGGCCGTGCGCGCCACGATCTTCTCCGGGTCGCCGAGGTCCTGGCGGAAGATGATCTCGACCGCGCCCTTGGCGCCCATCACAGCGATCTGGGCGGTCGGCCAGGCGTAGTTCACGTCGCCGCCCACATGCTTGGAGGCCATCACGTCGTAGGCGCCGCCGAAGGCCTTGCGGGTGATGACGGTGACGAGCGGCACCGTCGCCTGGCTGTAGGCGAAGAGCAGCTTGGCGCCGTGCTTGATCAGGCCGCCATATTCCTGCGCGGTGCCCGGCAGGAAGCCCGGCACGTCGACGAAGGTGACGATCGGGATCGAGAACGCGTCGCAGAAGCGGACGAAGCGGGCCGCCTTGCGCGAGGCGTCCGAGTCGAGGACGCCAGCGAGCACCATCGGCTGGTTGGCGACGAAGCCGACGGTGCGGCCCTCGACCCGGGCGAAGCCCGTGATGATGTTGCGGGCATACGCCGCCTGGATCTCGAAGAAGTCGCCCTCGTCGACGACGCGCCGGATCAGCTCGCCCATGTCGTAGGGCTTGTTCGGGTTGTCGGGGATCAGGGTATCGAGGCTGCGGTCGAGGCGGGAGGGATCGTCGAAGCTCTCGATCTCCGGCACGCCGGCCTGGTTGTTGGCCGGCAGGAAGTCCATCAGGCGCCGGATCTGCAGCAGCGCCTCGACGTCGTTCTCGTAGGAGCCGTCGGCGATGGAGGATTTCGAGGTGTGGACCTTGGCGCCGCCGAGCTCTTCCGCCGTCACCACCTCGTTGGTCACGGTCTTGACCACGTCGGGCCCGGTCACGAACATGTAGCTCGTGTCCCGCACCATGAAGATGAAGTCGGTCATCGCCGGCGAGTAGACGTCGCCGCCCGCGCACGGCCCCATGATCACCGAGATCTGCGGGATCACGCCGGACGCCGTGACGTTGCGCTTGAACACCTCGCCGTAGCCGCCGAGCGCCGCGACGCCCTCTTGGATGCGGGCGCCGCCGGCATCGAAGATGCCGATGATCGGGGCGCGCATCTTGAGCGCCATGTCCTGGACCTTGATGATCTTCTGGGCATGCGCCTCGGAGAGCGAGCCGCCGAAGACCGTGAAGTCCTTGGAAAAGACGAAGACCGCGCGGCCGTTGATGGTGCCCCAGCCGGTGACGACGCCGTCGCCCGGGATCTTCTGGTTCTCCATCCCGAAATCGTTCGAGCGGTGCTGCACGAACATGTCGAACTCTTCGAACGACCCGGAATCGAGGAGGAGCTCGATGCGCTCGCGGGCCGTCAGCTTGCCGCGCTTGTGCTGCGCCGCCACCCGGCTCTCGCCACCGCCGAGCCGGGCCTGCGCACGCCGCTGGTCCAGCCGATCGAGGATGTCCTTCATGCTGTCGCCCGTCCCTGAAGAAATGTCGCCCGCCCGCCGGGAGGCTCCTGGCGCGGGACGTGTCCCGCACCAGACTTGCCCCGAACCAGACCTGCCCCGAACCAGACTTGGCCGTGCCTGCGGCCTTAGCACGCGCCGGGGCGCTGCGAAAACTCGGTCTTTATGGGCGGGGCGACGCGGGGCAAACGCGAAGGGCCGCGCCCTCCCCTGCCGGGACGGCGCGGCCCTCGATCATCCGTGCCGCTCGCGCCGGGCGGGTGCTCGGCGCGAGCCTCGGATCAGAGCTTGTGCCTCAGAGCAGGGCCTGACCCGGCTCCTGCTCGCGGGCGAGGCGCAGCAGGCTCTGGCCGTAATTGGTCTTGGCGAAGAGCTGGCCGCGGGCGACCACCTGCTCGCGGGTGATGAACCCTTGCGTGTAGGCGATCTCCTCCAGGCAGGCGACCTGCATGCCCTGGCGGTGCTGGATGACGCGGACGAACTCGCCGGCTTCCAGCAGGTTGTCGTGGGTGCCGGTATCGAGCCAGGCATAGCCGCGCGACATGCACTCGACGTGGAGCTGGCCGCGGTCGAGATAGGCCTGGTTGACGTCGGTGATCTCGAGCTCGCCGCGGGGCGAGGGCTTCACGGCCGCCGCGATGTCGAGCACCTGGTTGTCGTAGAAGTAGAGGCCGGTCACCGCCCAGGGCGATTCGGGGTTCTTCGGCTTCTCGACGAGCTTGGTGGCGCGGCCGTCCTTGTCGAGGGTGACGACGCCGTAGGCCTCGGGCTGATCGACATGGTAGGCGAAGACCGACGCGCCGGTCTTGCGCGCCTTGGCCTTGGCCAGCAGCTCGCGCATGCCGGCGCCGAAGAACAGGTTGTCGCCGAGCACCAGCGCGACCGAGTCGTCGCCGACGAACTCGCGGCCGATGATGAAGGCCTGGGCCAGCCCTTCCGGCTTCGGCTGCAGGGCGTAGGAGATGTTGATCCCGAACTGCTCGCCGGTGCCGAACAGGCGCTTGTAGTTGTCGATATGCTCCGGCGACGAGATCAGCAGGATGTCGCGGATGCCGGCCAGCATCAGCACCGAGACCGGGTAGTAGATCATCGGCTTGTCGTAGACCGGCAGCAGCTGCTTGTTGATCGCCAGCGTCGCCGGATGCAGCCGCGTGCCGGACCCGCCGGCGAGCACGATGCCCTTCATGGTCGAAAACTCCTCAGGCTTGTTTCGCAGCGGGACCGATGAGCTGGTCCAGGATGTCGTCGAGGGCCGCCTGCCACGGGCGCGGCACGAGGCCGAAGGCGGCGGTCAGCGTCTCGGTCGACAGCTCGGAATTGGCCGGCCGGGTGACCGGGGTCTTGAAGGCCGTGCTGGGGATCGGCTCGACCGGCACCGCGCGCGCGCCGCGGGCCGCCGCGCCGGCCATGATGGCCTGCGCGAAATCGTACCAGGTCGTCGCCCCGGCATTGACGCAGTGATAGGTGCCGGCGGGCGCCGCCGGATCCTCGGCGAAGCGCAGCGCGATCGCGACCAGCGCCGCCGCGAGGTCGCCGGCCGAGGTCGGGCAACCGCGCTGGTCGGCGACCACCGTCAGCTTGTCGCGCTCGGCCGAAAGCCGCAGCATCGTCTTGACGAAGTTCGCCCGGTGCGGGCTCACCACCCAGGCGGTGCGGACCACCGCGTGGCGCGGGTTGCCGGTGCGCACCGCCATCTCGCCGGCGGCCTTGCTGGCACCGTAGACGCTGACCGGATGCACCGGGGCATCGGCGGCGTAGGCGCCGGTCCCCGTCCCGTCGAAGACGTAGTCGGTCGAGACGTGGATCAGCGGGATGCCGGCCTTCGCGGTCTCCGCCGCCAGGTAGGCGGGAGCCAGCGCATTGAGCCGCCAGGCGGCGGCCACGTCGCTCTCGGCCTTGTCGACCGCCGTGTAGGCGGCGGTGTTGATCACCGCCGCGTAGGGACGCGCGGCGATGGTGCGGGCGACCGCCGCCTCGTCGGTGATGTCCAGCGCCTCCCGGGTGGGGGCGTGGACGACCACGCCCTCCCCGAAGGATTGCCGCTGCAACTCGGTGCCGACCTGGCCGCCGCCGCCGAGGACGAGGATCTCCCGCGTCATGGCTTCACTCCGCGCTCAGGCCGAGGCGCTCGCCGGAATAGCGGCCCTCGCGAATCGGGCGCCACCACGACTCGTTGTCGAGGTACCAGCGCACGGTGTCCTCGAGCGCCTGCTCGAAGGTGCGGGAGGGCGTGTAGCCGACCTCGGCCTCGGCCTTGCTCGGGTCGATGGCGTAGCGCCGGTCGTGGCCAGGGCGGTCGGTGACGAACTGGATCAGGCGCTCGTGCGGGCCGGCCTCGGGACGGAGCCGATCGAAGATCGCGCAGAGCGTCTTGACCACCTCGAGATTGTTGCGCACCGAGCGGCCGCCGAGCAGGTAGGTCTCGCCGATCCGGCCCTTCTCCAGCACCGCGACGAGGCCGCGGGCGTGATCCTCGACGTGGATCCAGTCGCGCTCGTTCTGGCCGTCGCCGTAGACCGGGAGGTTCTTGCCCTCCAGGGCGTTGAGGATCATCAGCGGGATCAGCTTCTCGGGGAAGTGCCGCGGCCCGTAATTGTTCGAGCAGTTGGTCACCAGCACCGGCAGGCCGTAGGTCTCGTGCCAGGCACGGGTCAGGTGGTCGGAGGCCGCCTTCGAGGCCGAGTAGGGCGAGCGCGGGTCGTAGCGGCTGTCCTCGGTGAAGAAGCCACCCGGGGGCAGCGAGCCGTAGACCTCGTCGGTCGAGACGTGGAGGAACCGGAACGCGTCGCGCTCCGCGCCCTGCAGCGTGTTGTAGTAGGCGCGCGCGGCCTCCAGCATCACCTGGGTGCCGACCACGTTGGTGCGGATGAAGGCGCCCGGCCCGGTGATCGAGCGGTCGACATGGCTCTCGGCGGCGAGATGCATCACGGCTTGCGGCCGGAACTCCTCGAAGAGCGTCGAGACCTTCTCGTGGTCGCAGATATCGGCTTCCGCGAAGCGGTGGCGGTTGTCGCCCTTCAGCGGCATCAGTGAGATCGGGTTCGCCGCGTAGGTGAGCGCGTCGAGGGTCAGGACCTCGTGGCCGAGTTCCCGGACGAGGTGAAGGACCAGGGCCGAGCCGATGAAGCCGCAGCCGCCCGTGACGAGGATGCGCATGGGGTAGGTGATCTCCGGAAGAATGAGGGGTTGGCGACCGCGGATCGTCAGAACAGGGCGGGCAGGTCGGCGAAGCGGGGCGCGACCTTGTCCTTGGCCGAGAGCTGGGCCTCGGCCTCGCTCACCGGCCAGTCGATGCCGAGATCGGGGTCGTTCCACAGCACGGCGCCGTCGTGCTCCGGGCTATAGACGCCGCCGGCGACCTTGTAGGCCACCATCGTGTCGGGCTCGAGGGTGCAGAAGCCGTGGCCGAACCCGATCGGCACGTAGAGCTGATGACCGTTCTCGGCGTCGAGACGCGCGGCGACGTGCCGGCCGTAGGTGGGCGAGTCCCGGCGCAGGTCGACCGCGACGTCGAGGATCGCGCCGGAGAGGACGCGGATCAGCTTGGCCTGGGCGAAGGGATGGCGCTGGAAGTGCAGGCCGCGGACGGTGCCCTGTTGCGCCGAGAAGGACTGGTTGTCCTGGATGAAGTGGTCCTCGACGCCGTGGGCGGCCAGGATGTCGGCCCGGTAGGTCTCCGAGAACCAGCCGCGGGCATCGCCGTGCCGTTTGGGGATCACGAGCTTCACTGCCGGGATCGCCTGATCGATGACCTGCATTCCTACCCACCTTCCGATATGACGCGGCGGATTCGTCCGGCGGCTCATGACCGGCAATCGTGGCACGAGCACGTCGGCCCAAGGCGGGACGATCCGGGTTCCCGCAGCCTCTACTTCGCGGATGCGAGATGGGCAAGGCCGGACGAGGCTTGGGGCCGCGGGGCGGAGACGATCCGCAACAGGCTTCCGCACAGTCCCGGTGCCCCGGCACGGAGACCCCGCCTCCCGACACCGGCAGGATTTTGGAACAATCGGAGCAATATTTGGGACGGACCCGCGAGACAGTCGAACGACTGAGACCGAGCCCATCGTCGGGAGCGCGAATGCCGCTCCCGATGGCGACGACAGGCTCGGTCGCCACCAGAAAGACCCGGCCTGTGGCTCTCAGGCATCACCCAGGGGGCCAGGGTGTCGACGCCAGAACCGCCGCGATCGCTTCCAGGGCAGCCTCGGCCGCCGCCCCGTCCGGACCGCCGGCCTGGGCCATGTCGCGGCGACCGCCGCCGCCCTTGCCGCCGAGCCGCTCGGAGCCCGCCCGCACCAGGGCGACGGCGTCGAACCGGCCGGTCAGATCCTCGGTCACGCCGACGACGAGGCCGGCCTTGCCGTCCGGCGCCACGCCCACGATCGCGACGATCCCGGAGCCGAGCCGCTTCTTGCCCTCGTCGGCCAGGCTCTTGAGGTCGCGCATCTCGACGCCCTGCACGACCCGGGCCATCAGCTTGGTGCCGGCGACCTCACGCACGCCGTCGTCGCCGCCACCGGCCGCGCCCCCGCCCATGGCGAGCTTGCGACGCGCGTCGGCGAGTTCCCGCTCCATCCGGCGGCGCTCCTCGAGCAGGCTCGCCAGGCGCTCGGGCGCCTCGGCCACCGGGGCCTTGAGCAGGGCGGCGATCGCCGCCAGCTGGCGGCTCTCCCCCGCGAGATGGCGGCGGGCGGCGTCGCCCGTCATCGCCTCGATCCGGCGCACGCCGGCGCCGACCGCGCTGTCGCCGAGGATCGTCACGACGCCGATATCGCCGGTGCGCCCGACATGGGTACCGCCGCACAGCTCGACCGAGAAGGTCTTCGGGCGGCCGTCGGCGGCCTCGTCGCGGCCCATCGAGACGACCCGGACCTCCTCGCCGTACTTCTCGCCGAACAGCGCGCGGGCGCCCGACGCGATGGCGTCGTCGACCGCCATCAGCTTCGTCACCACCGGCTCGTTCTGGAGCAGTACCCGGTTGGCGATCTCCTCGACCCGGGCCAGCTCCTCGGCCTCGATCGGCTTGGGGTGGCTGATATCGAAGCGCAGGCGCTCGGGGGCGACGAGGGAGCCCTTCTGGGCGACGTGGTCGCCGAGCACCTGGCGCAGGGCCTCGTGCAGGAGGTGGGTGGCCGAGTGGTTGGCGCGGATCGCCGAGCGGCGGCCGTGATCGACCTTCAGCTCGACCGGCTGATTGAGGGTCAGGCTCCCCTCCTCCACCGCGACGTGGTGGACGAAGAGGTCGCCGAGCTTCTTCTCGGTCGCGGTCACCCGGGCGCGCAGTCCCTGGCCGCTGACCAGGCCGGTATCGCCGACCTGGCCGCCGGACTCGCCGTAGAACGGGGTCTGGGTGACGACGAGGAGGCCTTCCTCGCCGGCCCGGATCGCCTCGACCTCGGCCCCGCCGCGCACCAGTGCGGTGACCACCGCCTCGGCACCTTCCGTGTCGTAGCCGAGGAACTCGGTGGCGCCGGTGCGCTCGCGCAAGCCGTACCACAGGGTCTCGGTGGCGGCCTCGCCCGAGCCCGTCCAGGCCGCCCGCGCCGCTTCGCGCTGGCGCTGCATCGCGGCCGTGAAGCCGTCCGTATCGACCGTGATGCCGCGGGACTTGAGCGCGTCCTGGGTCAGATCGAGGGGGAAGCCGTAGGTGTCGTAGAGCGTGAAGGCGGTCTCGCCCGACAGGCTCTGGCCGTCCGAGAGGTCGCGGGTCTCGGCGTCGAGGATCGAGAGGCCGCGCTCCAGGGTACGGCGGAAGCGGGTCTCTTCGAGACGCAGGGTCTCGGCGATCAGGCTCTCGGCCCGCACCAGCTCGGGGTAGGCCTGGCCCATCTCGCGCACCAGCGTCGGCACGAGGCGGTACATCATCGGGTCGCGCGAGCCGAGGAGCTGGGCGTGGCGCATGGCCCGGCGCATGATCCGGCGCAGCACGTAGCCGCGGCCCTCGTTGCTCGGCAGCACCCCGTCGGCGACGAGGAAGGACGAGGCGCGCAGGTGGTCGGCGATCACCCGGTAGGACGCCGTCTGCTTGCCCTCCGGCGCCCGGCCGACCTGATGCGCCACGGCGTCGATCAGGCTGCGGAAGAGGTCGGTGTCGTAGTTGCTCTTCACGCCCTGGAGGATCGCCGCCATGCGCTCGAGGCCCATGCCGGTATCGATCGAGGGACGCGGCAGGCCGACCCGGTTGCCCGGCTCGATCTGCTCGTACTGCATGAACACGAGGTTCCAGAATTCGAGGAAGCGGTCGCCGTCCTCCTCCGGGCTGCCGGGCGGACCGCCCCAGAGTTCCGGACCCTGATCGATGAAGATCTCCGAGCACGGGCCGCACGGGCCGGTATCGCCCATCTGCCAGAAATTGTCGGAGGTCGGGATGCGGATGATGCGGTCGTCGGAGAAGCCGGCGATCTTGCGCCACAGGGCGGCGGCGTCGTCGTCGTCGGCGTAGACCGTGACGAGCAGCTTCTCGGGCGAGAGCCCGAATTCCTTGGTGACGAGGTTCCAGGCCAGCTCGATCGCCAGCGGCTTGAAATAGTCGCCGAACGAGAAGTTGCCCAACATCTCGAAGAAGGTGTGGTGGCGCGCCGTGTACCCGACGTTGTCGAGGTCGTTGTGCTTGCCGCCGGCGCGCACGCATTTTTGGGCGGTGGTGGCGCGCTGGTAGGGCCGCTTCTCGACGCCGGTGAAGACGTTCTTGAACTGCACCATGCCGGCGTTGGTGAACATCAACGTCGGGTCGTTGCGCGGCACCAGCGGCGAGGACGGCACCACCTCGTGACCGTGCTTGGCGAAGTAGTCCAGGAAGGTGGACCGGATCTCGTTGACGCCACTCATGGGAAGAATCGTCTCTGCGGAAGGCGGGCCGGGCGGGCGGGCGTGAAAACGGGGCGCACCGGCGGGCGGCCCGCGGATGCATCCGCGTGTCTTTAGTCACGCGCTCCCCCCGTGTCGAGGCGGAGCGCCGCCGCTATGTGCGTCGGAAGCAAGCGCGGCCGCCGGCCCGCCGGCAGATTCCTCGTTCCGGGACTTGTGCTTCGATGACCGACGAAATCCGTCTCCTCGCCCTCTCGGCCGCCCTCGGCTTCGCGCACATCATGGCCGCCTCGACCGCGGGCCTGGCCCAGCGCGGCAGCCTGGCCTGGGCGGCGGGCAACCGCGAGAGCGAGGGCGAGGTCACCGGGGCCGCCGCCCGGCTGAAGCGGGCCTCGGCCAACTTCTTCGAGACCTTCCCGCTCTTCGCCGCCCTGGTGCTGGCGGCCGCCGTCTCGGGCCGTCAGGGCGGCGCGGTGGCGTGGGGGGCACAGCTCTACTTCTGGGCCCGGCTCCTCTACCTGCCGATCTACGGTTTCGGCATCCCGTGGATCCGCACCCTGGTCTGGGGCGTGGCGATCGTCGGCATCGCCTTCGTGTTTGCCGGGCTGTTCGGCTGGGCGGGGCCGGGGGCGCCATAGCCAGCGGGTCCCTCCGAGGATCAGAAACGGCACGGGTCTCTCCCCCCGCGAGCGGGGAAAGGAATAGGCGCGGGTCAACCCTCCCCCCTCTGCGGGGGAGGGTGGTCCCTGCGTCAGCAGGGGCCGGGAGAGGGGCAGCGCGACGATGCTCCAGGGGTCGCCCTTCATCACGATCGCGACCTCTCCGGAAGCGGCGTCCCCTCTCCCGCCCGGCGCACGAGTGCTTCGCACTCGCAGCCGGGCACCCTCCCCCGCAGAGGGGGGAGGGAACATGCCCGCGCCACTCCCCTCCCCGGACAGCCCGCCAACAAGAAGAGCCGCCGCGCTCGTCGCGCGGCGGCCCCTTGATGTCCCTAGAACCGACCCGTCGGATCAGGCCGACCCCTCGTCGAGGTCGTCGGCCGTCGGCGTCGCGTTCTCGAGGATCTTGTCGGCGACGAGGCCCGAATTCTGCCGGATCGAGGCCTCGATCTTGTTGGCGATGTCGGGATTGTCGCGCAGGAAGCCCTTCGAGTTCTCGCGGCCCTGGCCGAGGCGCTGGCTGTCGTAGGAGAACCAGGCGCCCGACTTCTCGACGATGCCGGCCTTGACGCCGAGATCGATCAGCTCGCCGACCTTCGACACGCCCTCGCCGAACATGATGTCGAACTCGACCTGCTTGAACGGCGGCGCCACCTTGTTCTTGACCACCTTGACCCGGACGCTGTTGCCGATCGGCTGGTCGCGGTCCTTCAGGGTCGAGATGCGGCGGATGTCGAGGCGGACCGAGGCGTAGAACTTGAGCGCGTTGCCGCCCGTCGTGGTCTCGGGGCTGCCGTACATCACGCCGATCTTCATCCGGATCTGGTTGATGAAGATGACCATGCAGTTCGAGCGCGAGATCGAGCCGGTGAGCTTGCGCAGGGCCTGGCTCATCAGGCGGGCCTGGAGGCCCGGCTGCTGGTCGCCCATCTCGCCCTCGATCTCGGCCCGCGGGGTCAGCGCCGCCACCGAATCGACCACCAGGATGTCGATGGCGCCGGAGCGCACCAGGGTGTCGGTGATCTCGAGGGCCTGCTCGCCGGTATCGGGCTGGGAGATCAGGAGGTCGTCGAGGTTGACGCCGAGCTTGCGGGCATAGACCGGATCGAGGGCGTGCTCGGCATCCACGAAGGCGCAGACGCCGCCCTTCTTCTGGGCCTCGGCGATGGTGTGGAGCGCGAGGGTGGTCTTGCCGGAGGATTCCGGCCCGTAGATCTCGATCACGCGGCCGCGCGGCAGGCCGCCGACGCCGAGCGCGATGTCGAGGCCGAGCGAGCCGGTCGAGACGACCTCGACCTCCTGCACCTTGTCGCCCTTGCCGAGCCGCATGATCGAGCCCTTGCCGAAGGCGCGCTCGATCTGGGCGAGGGCGGCGTCGATCGCCTTCGACTTGTCTTTGTCCATGGTCGGGTTTTCCACCAGTCGCATCTGGGGCTGAGCCATCTCGGCGGGTCCTTATGGCAGGAGGGGCGACAAGTCTCAATCGCGCGGCTGGGATTTATGTACCTGTTTTGTTCTCTTCCGGCAAGGGCGGGAGGGGCATTCATCGAGGCATTTTTGGGGGATCAGGCGCCGTCGAGGGCCCGGAGCAGGTTGGCGTTCGACGAGGACGGCCAGCCGGTCCCGGCGAAGTCGCGGTCGTGGCTCCAGATGTCGGCGTCCAGCAGCCAGGCGCAGGCGAGGACATGCGCGTCCGACGTCGAGCCGTTGCGGGAGGCGACGGCGTCGGAGAGGACGCGGGCCGCGCTGTCGATTCGGTCGGAGTAGTACGAGGCATCAATGACATCGATCCCGGCGAGAATCACACCCGCGCGCACAGGTGCTCCCGCCGGGAGATCCGGAACACTCAGCAGGACCCGCTGGACCTCCTCCGCAACGCGGGCGGAAGTCGCTACGAGCCGTCGATCGGCAAGTGCGTCGAAGACCGACACGGAGCGGCGCCCCAAGGCGGCACTCAAGACGATGTTGGTATCGACGACCAGCATGCTGGAAGGCCGTCGCAGAGGAAGATCCGCGTCGGCAGACCTCTCCGTCACTCGGCGCCGCGCTCGGCCAGCAGCCGATCAATGGCAGCGTTCTCTTCGGGAGTATACTTTTCCGCATCCGCCCGAATATCGGCTATCACCTTGCGCATATACTCCGGAGATGCCTGGTGGATCGGCAACAGAATGCCGACGGTCGCGGTGCCGTTCTTGATCGGCATCGCATGCGGCAGCGCCTGGATCGCGCCGGCCGACATCTTCTGGAGTTCGCGCATGCTGATCGCGGTCTTCATGGCCACCCCCTGGTTACATACATGGATGTAAGTCCCGCAGGCGGCGGCCACGAGCACGGCGATCCGGGCGCCCTCACCCCGCCATCGTGGTCTTCACCGTCTCGACGAGCTGCTTCAGGCTGAACGGCTTGGGCAGGAAGTTGAACTCCTCGCCGTCGGGCAGGTTCTTGCGGAAGGCGTCCTCGGCGTAGCCGGAGACGAAGATCACCTTGAGCGAGGGGTGGCCCTTGCGCAATTCGCGCAGCAGGGTCGGGCCGTCCATCTCGGGCATCACCACGTCGGAGACGACGAGGTCGACCGGCACGTCGCGCTCCTCCATGATCTGCAGGGCCTCGAGGCCCGAGGCCGCCTCGAGCACGGTGTAGCCGCGGGCGGTGAGCGCCCGGGCATTGACCGCGCGGACCGGGTCCTCGTCCTCGACCAGCAGGATCGTGCCGTGGCCAGTGAGGTCGCGGGCCGGCGGCTTCTGGGCCTCCGCGGCGGATGCCGGAGCCGGGGCGCCGCCGGCGGCGGGTGCGGGCAGGTCCGCCGAGACCTCGGGGGCCTCCGCCTCCGGAACGGGGACGTGGCGGGGCAGATAGATGGCGAAGACCGTGCCCTGGCCGATGGTCGAGCGCACGTCGATGTAGCCGCCGGACTGCTTGACGATGCCGAACACCGTCGAGAGACCCAGGCCCGTGCCCTTGTTGACCTCCTTGGTGGTGAAGAACGGCTCGAAGATTTTTTCCATCACCTCCGGGGTCATGCCGGTGCCGGTGTCGCTGACCTCGATGAGGACGTGGTCGGCGCCCGGCAGGCCGTTGAGGCGCAAGGCACCGACGGCTTCCGCGGCCATGTTGGCGGTGCGGATCAGCAGACGCCCGCCCTCCGGCATCGCGTCGCGGGCGTTGACCGCGAGGTTCACGATCACCTGCTCGAACTGGTTGACGTCGGCCTTGACCGGCCAGAGGTCGCGGCCGTGCTTGAGATCGAGCTCGACCCGCTCGCCGAGCAGGCGCTTGAGGAGCAGGGTGAGGTCGGAGAGCGCCTCGCCGAGATGGATCACCTCCGGCCGCAGGGTCTGGCGCCGCGAGAAGGCCAGCAGCTGCCGCACCAGGCTCGCGGCCCGGTTGGCGTTCTGCTTGATCTGCATGATGTCCTGGAAGGCCGGATCGGCCGGCCGGTGGCTTGCCAGCAGCAGGTCCGAGTAGCCGATGATCGCCTGCAGCACGTTGTTGAAGTCGTGCGCGATGCCGCCGGCGAGCTGGCCGACCATCTCCATCTTCTGGGCCTGGTTGACCTGCTGCTGGAGCTGGTGCTGGGCCGTGGTGTCGAGCGCGTAGAGGATCACCGCGCCCTCCGCGCCGCCGGCCGTGCCGGCGGGGCTGAGCCAGATCCGGGCCGAGCGGTTGACCGGCGCCGAGACCCCGATCTCGACCGGGGGCACGTCGCCCCGGCCCTCCGCGGCCGCCCGGGCCGCGGCGTCGACGATGGACCGGTCGCGCTCGACCACGAAGTCGCGCACCGGGGGACCGGCCTCGCTGCCGTCACCGGTGCGCGGCAGGGTGCCGAACAGCCGGGCGAAGGAGGCGTTGGCGCGGACGAGCCGCCCATCCGCCGCCAGCGTCGCCACCGCGACCGGGCTGGTGTTGAAGAAGCGGTCGAAGCGCAATTCGGCCGCCTGGCCGGGATCGTCGCTGCTCTCCTCGCCGGCGGAGCGGTTGAGGACGAGGGTGCGCGAATCGCCCGGCCGCCCGTCCTGGCCGTAGGCGACCCGGTGGTAGAGCCGGGCCGAGAGCGGGTGGCCGTTGCGCCGGCGCAGGTCGAGGTCGAACCGGTCGGTGCGGACCTCGCCGGGTTCGCCCTTGCCGCCGATCAGCACCGGCCCGAGGTCGTCGGGCAGGATCTCGGACAGGCGCAATCCGCCGGAGCCGACCTGGGCGAGGTCGTGGCCGAGCCAGGCCGCGAGCGTCGCGTTCATGTAGACGACCGAGCCCTTGGGATCGACCGCCATGAAGCCCGCGGGCGCGTGGTCGAGGTAGTCGATCGCGTGCTGGAGCTCCTGGAAGACGTTCTCCTGGCGCTCGCGCTCGTGGGTGATGTCGGCGACGCTCCACAGGGAGACCGGGCGGCGCGGCAGGGGCAGCGGGCGCACGCCGATGCGGAACCACGCGAAGTCCCGCTCCGCCGCGCCGCCGGGCGGCGGCGCCATGCGGATCTCCTCCGACAGCGAGCGGCCCTCGCGGGCGGCCTGCGCCAGGCGGTAGACCGCCTCCGAGACCTCGGGCGAGCCGACGAAGACCCGCTCGACGGGGCGCAGGTTGGTGAAGGTGTCGCTGCCGGCGAGCTGGAGATAGGCGGCGTTGGCGTAGATCGGCCGGCCGCCCTCCTCGACGGCGATCATGCCGTCGGGGGCGGCATCGACCACCGCCTTGGTGACGTCGTTGCGGGTGCCCTGGCCGGTGAGCTGGATCGCCCCGATGGCGAAGGCGAACAGGCAGAACACCCCCGCCATGGCGAGAAGCGCCAGGAGGCCGAGGATGATCGGCTGCGCCTGCTCGTTGGCGACGAAGCTCAGGCCCACCGCCGCGCCGACGAGGAGGCCGGCCAGCAGCAGGAGCAGGCTGACCCGGCCGGGCCGCTCGGAGCGGTCGAGGGCGGCCTCCGCCGCGGATGGGCTCAACTCCGGCATGTCGCCTCGACACTCCCCGGGGGCCCGCGCCCGCGGCCGGACCCCGATCCTTCGCGCGGTCCGCGGGCGGGCGGACCGGTCTCTCGGCCGTTCCCTAGCAGGCGCGGCGTTTCCGTGGAATGAACCCGGTTCGTTCCGGGCGCCGATTGCGACGACTCAGTGGCGCCGGCGCAGGCGCATCACGTAGCCGATCACCTCGGCCACCGCGCGGTAATGCTCGGGCGGCACCGGGGCGTCGATCTCGACGGTGGCGTGGAGCGCGCGCGCCAGCGGCGGGTTCTCGACGACCGGCACGCCGTGCTCGCCCGCCACCTCGCGGATGCGCAGGGCGAGCGCGTCGACGCCCTTGGCGACGCAGACGGGCGCGGCCATGCCGGCCTCGTAGCGCAGGGCCACCGCGTAGTGGGTCGGGTTGGTGACGATCACGCTGGCGGTCGGGACCGCCGCCATCATGCGGGTCCGCACCCGCTGGGCGCGGATCCGGCGCATCCGCCCCTTCACCTCCGGGTTGCCGTCCTGCTCCTTCAGCTCGTCCTTGAGCTCCTGCTTCGACATGCGCAGGCGGGCCCGCCAGCGGAAGCGCTGGTAGAGCGCGTCGCCGAGGGTGACGACGACGTAGGTGGCCAGCACCGCGCCCATCAGCCGCAGGCAGAGCGAGAGGGTGCCCTGGAGCACAGCCGGCGGCTCGAGCCGCGCGAAGGCCTCGAGCCGGTCGCGGTCGCTCCACAGCACGAAGCCGGCGGCGATGCCGACGAGCAGGATCTTCACCAGGCCCTTGGCGAACTGGAACCACGCCTCCGGGCCGAACATCCGCGACAGGCCGGCCATCGGCGAGACGCGGGACCACTTCGCCCCCAGCATCTCGGTGGTCCAGACCAGGGGGTGCTGGACGAGGCCGCCGATCACGCCGGCCGTGAGCACGGCGCCCACCGGCACCGCGAGGGCGAGGCCCGCGGCGACGAGGGCCCGGCGGCCGAAGGCCATGTAGGAGGCGGGATCGGACGGCACGTCGTGCAGGTGGATGAGGAGGCCGCGCAGGTCGACCAGCAGGCCGCGGGCGAGGGAGGGCCCGGCCAGGACCAGCACCAGCGTGAAGGTGCCGAGCATCAGGAAGGTGTTGACCTCCTGGCTGGTGGCGACGTCGCCGCGCTTGATCGCCTCGTCGAGGCGCTTCTGGGTCGCGTCCTCTGTGCGGTCTTCCTGGTCGGTCCCGTCCGCCATCGCCTCATCCCCTCCCGAGATCGGCCAGGAAGCGGCCGAGGTCGTCGACGAAGACCCCCATGATCACCCCCACGGTGGCCAGAAAAACCAGCATGCCGATCATGATCGAGGCCGGGGTGGCGACGAAGAACACCTGCATCTGCGGCATCAGGCGCGAGAGCACGCCGAGGCCGAGGTTGAACAGGATGCCGAAGGCGATGAACGGCGCCGCGATCTGCACCGCCAGGGTGAAGCTGCGGGCCACCGCCCGCACCGCGAAGGCCGCCGCGTCCCCGGTCGCCGGCATGCCGACCGGCGGCATCAGGGCGTAGGAATCGCGGATTCCGACCAGCGCCAGGTGATGCAGGTCGGTGGCCATGACCAGGGTGAGGCCGAGCAGGCTGAGGAAGCTGCCGAGCGTCGCCTGCTGGTTGCCGACCGAGGGATCGACCGTCATCGCGAAGGCGAGGCCGAGCTGCTGGGCGATGATGGTGCCGGCGGTCTGGAGCGAGGCGATCACCGCCCGCACGCTGAGGCCCAGCACCAGCCCGACCGCGATCTCGCCGATCAGCACGCCGATCAGCGCCGTGCCGGCGCCGCCGGGCTCCGGCCCCGTACCCCCGGGCAGGAGCGGGCGGGCGACGGGAAACAGCACCAGGGACAGGAGCAGCGCGAAGGCGAGGCGCAGGCGCGGGCTCACCATCGCCTCGCCGATGCCCGGCATCAGCATCACCAGGGTGCCGACCCGCGCGAAGGTGAGGAGGTAGGCCGAGGCGAGCCCTGGCAGGAGGAGGTTCACGGCGGGCGATTCGTGTCCGGGGCGACCTGCGGGGAGCGACTCGCGCGGGCGGGATGATCTCGGACGTCTTCGGTCGGAATCCGCGCCCGCTCAACCCCCCGCCGCGATCCGGGCGGCGATGCGGGTCATGTAGCCGGCGAGCGCGTCGCCCATGAAGGGGAGCATCAGCATCATGGTGGCGAAGACCGCGAGGATCTTCGGCACGTAGATGAGCGTCTGCTCCTGGATCTGCGTCAGGGCCTGGAACAGCGACACGGCGAGGCCGACCACCAGGGCGACGACCATCATCGGGCCGGCGACCTTGAGGAAGGTCAGGATGCCGTCGCGGGCGACGTCGAGGATCGCGAGACCGGTCATCGGTGCCAACGATTCCTTAAATCTGCATCCGCATGATGTCCTCGTAGGCCGAGATCACCCGGTCGCGCACCGCCACCAGGGTCTGGATCGCGGTCTCGCTCTCGGCGACCGCGGTCACGACGTCGACGACGTTGGCCTTGCCGGCGGCCGCCGCCATGGCCTGGCCGTCGGCGCGCTTGCCGGCCTCCGACACCCCGTCGAGGGCGGAGGACAGGAGCTGCGTGAAGCCGCTCTCGCCGGCGCCGGCCAGGCCGGCAGCCGGGGTGCGGCCCATGTTCTGGATCGCCGCGTAGGCGCCGGCCGCGAAGGCGTTGGTGGTCATGGTCAGGCCTTCAGGATGTCGATGGTGCGGGACACCATGCGGTTGGTGAGCGAGACCATGTTGAGGTTCGCCTCGTAGGAGCGCTGGGCCTCGCGCATGTCGACGGTCTCGACGAGGACGTTGACGTTGGGCATCCGCACCTCGCCGTTGGCGTCGGCGGCGGGGTTGCCCGGGTCCTGCTTGGTGCGGAACGGGCTCTGGTCGCGGCGGACCTTGCCGAGATCCACGACCGACGCCTCGAGATCGCGGTCGAGGTGGTTGGTGAAGGTCGGGATCTTGCGCCGGTAGGGCTCGGCGGTCGGGCTGGTCGGCGCCGAATCCGCGTTGGCGATGTTCTCCGAGATCACCCGCATCCGGCCCGACTGGACCTTGAGTCCGGAGGCCGCGATGCCGATCGCCTTGCTGAAATCCATGGAAGCCACCTCGGGTCGGTCTGACGGGGTCTCGCGGAGACGGCCGGTCGCGGCGAAGGCCGGTGAGACGGGAAAGCGCGACGGGCCTACCGGCCGACCGCCGTGCGCAGGGTCTGCAGGCTCTTGCGGTAGAGCAGGCTGGCGAGCTGATAGTCGCTCTGGTTGTCGGCGGCCTTCAGCATCTCCTCCTCGAGGCTGACGGCGTTGCCGCTCGGCATCATCTCGAAGCGCGTGCCCGTCCGCTCCTCGGACGGCGCGGCCTGGCCGGTGCCGGCGAGATGCACGCCGGAGGTCCGCGCGAGGCCCACCCCCGGCAGGCCCGCCGCCGCCACGGAGCCGTCGAGCTGGAAGCGCGGCGCCTTGAGGTCGCGGGCCCGGAAACCCGGCGTGTCGGCGTTGGCGACGTTCTCCGCCAGGACCTTCTGGCGCGTCTGCTGCCATTGCATCCGGTTGCGCAACATCGCGACGATGGGGAGATCGGTGACCGACACGGGCGGGCCTTCCGGTTTAGACCGGCACAATCTGCCTATCGCATGGTTAAAATCCGGTTAAGCGCGACGAGGTCGTTACGTCCCGGCCCGTGCGGCCCCACGGTCGTCAAAGCTGTTAACGATATCTTAATGTCCCCTGCGCAGGCCCGGCAGGGTCGTGCTAGAAGGCCACCACATCGTCGGCGTGCCCCGTGTGCGCCTCACTTGAGAGACCGCGCTTTGCTCTCCTCGATCCTCGGGACGGACGGTTCGCCCTTGCTCTCCTACCTGATCGTCTTCCTGATCATGGTCGTGCTCCTCAGCCTGTTCGCGTACGGCGCGAAGAGGTTCGCGCGGGGCCGCCTCACCCTCGGGGGCAGCGGGAGCACCGGCCGCAGCCGCCAGCCGCGGCTCGGCATCGTCGACATCTACGAGCTCGACCGCCAGCGGCAGCTGATCCTGCTGCGGCGCGACAACACCGAGCACCTGCTGCTGGTCGGCGGGCCGAACGACGTCGTGATCGAGCGCAACATCGTGCGGACCGGCGGCAACCGGGTCTCGGCCGAGCTGGCCGATCGCTCGGACGACGCGCCCGACGCGCCGCTGACCCTGCCGCCGGGCACCGAGCCGGCGCCGCTGCCGCCGCCCTTCCCCGAGCCGGACATGCCGGGGCGGACCGTCGAGCCCGAGCGGATCGCGGCCGCCTTCGCCCCGGTGCCGCCCCAGGCCTCCTCCAGCCCGGACCCGGCCGTGCCGGAGCCGGCGCGGGCGGCCCCGCGCTTCGGCGGCGGGCGGCGGGTCGAGCCGCCGAGCCTGCGGGCCGCCCGCCAGGCGCCACCGCCCCTGGAGACGCCACCGCCCCTGGAGACGCCGCCGTTCGAAACCGCCCCTGCGGAAGCGGCCGCCTTCGCGGCGCCCGTGCCGCCGGTGGTGAACGTGCCGATGCCGGAGCCCGTCCTGCCGTCCGCGCCGACGCCGGCCGGCACCCGCAGCGGCGAACCGCGCACCGTGGACGCGACGATCCTCAACGACATGGCCCGCCAGCTCGAGGAGGCCCTGCGCCGGCCCTCCTCCGCGGTGGCGCCGGCCCGCCCGGCCGTCCCGGCGATGAGCGCTCCGCCCGAGCCCGCGCCGCAGGAGCCGGTGCAGCACGCACCCGAACCCGCACCCGCGCCGCCTCCCCCACCGCCGCCGGAGCCCGAGCCCGCGCCGCAGGAGCCGGAGCCGGCCCCTCCCCTGCCGCCCGAGCCGCCGCCCCCGCCGCCGGAACCCGAGCCCGAGGTACCGCCTGCGCCGCCGGAGCCCGAACCAGCCCCCGCGCCGCCCCCGCCGCCTGCGCCCCCCGAGGAGCCGGCTCCGGCCGCGAAGCCGGCCTCCGTCCAGAACCCGTTCTCGGTCGAGGAGATTGAGGCCGAATTCGCCCGGCTCCTCGGCCGGCCGCTGGACAAGCGCTGAGCCGGACCTAACCCCGACGCTGTTGCACCGGAACCGCGCCCGCCCGCCCTCGATGGGGCGAGGCGGGCGTGGCGCTTGCGGGCCGGGGCGCCGCGGCCCAGG
This sequence comes from Methylobacterium indicum, assembly GCF_017347565.1. Classification (NCBI taxonomy): domain Bacteria; kingdom Pseudomonadati; phylum Pseudomonadota; class Alphaproteobacteria; order Hyphomicrobiales; family Methylobacteriaceae; genus Methylobacterium; species Methylobacterium indicum. The sequence continues at coordinate 33,075 of NZ_AP024145.1, forward strand.
GTGCGCCCGCCATGGTGCCCCCGAATCGTCGCCTTCCCCTGCGGACCCTCGCGCAGGTCCTCCCGCGTGCCGCGGCCCTCCTGCTCCTGTCGGGTGCGCCCGCGCTCGCGCAGAGCCTGACGGTCGATCTCGGCCCGAGCGGCGGCGTCACCGAGCGGGCGCTGCAGCTCGTCGCCCTCATCACCGTGCTGGCCCTGGCGCCCTCGGTCCTGGTGATGGCGACCTCGTTCACCCGCATCGTGGTGGTGCTGTCGATCCTGCGCTCGGCGCTCGGCACCCAGACGGCCCCGCCCAACGCCGTGATCGTCAGCCTGTCCCTGTTCCTCACCGCCTTCGTGATGGCGCCGACGGCGCGGGAGGCCTACCGCACCGGCATCGAGCCGCTGCTCGCCGGCCAGATCCAGCAGAGCCAGGCCTTCGAGCGGGCGAGCCAGCCGTTCAAGGCGTTCATGCTCCGCAGCGTGCGCGAGAAGGACCTGAAGCTCTTCCTCGATCTCGCCCGGGCCGGGACGCCGGCCACCCCGGAGGCGGTCGGCCTCGAGGTGCTGACCCCCGCCTTCATGATCTCGGAACTCAGGCGCGCCTTCGAGATCGGCTTCCTGCTGTTCATCCCGTTCCTGATCATCGACCTCGTGGTCGCGTCGATCCTGATGTCGGTCGGCATGATGATGCTGCCGCCCGCCACCGTGGCGCTGCCGTTCAAGCTGATCTTCTTCGTGCTGGTCGACGGCTGGACCCTGGTGGCCGGCTCGCTGGTGCAGAGCTACGGCGGCTGATCCGCGACGCTGATCGAGATGCGCCGTCCCGTTCGGAGGGCCGCGCTCACCGCCGGGCGCCGTCCCGGTCCGGCCGGACCGCCTCGATCACGTGCGGATCGGGCAGCCCGGGCGCGGCGTCGGCCAGCACGATCTCGACCGGAACGGTCCCGGCCGCCGGGGCCTCGCCGCCCGAGCCGTCGACCGGATTGTAGGGCCGGTTGTAGCAGCGGCAGACCGCGTGCCAGAACGCCGCGCGCTCCGCGGGGCTCAAGCGGCGCAGGCAGGCGTCGAGGGCGTCCTGGCCGGCCCGGGCGAGGCGCTCGCGCTCGCCATCGTCGAGCCGGTCGAGTTCCGAGAGGTCGATCGCCCGCGGGTCCGGGCCGGACAGGATCTGGGGCGGCGCGGCGGGGGGGATCGGCACGATCGCGTCGATCGGCGTGATCGCGTCCGGCACGCGCGAATCGGACGGGGTCGGGTCGGGCACGGCTCGGCTTCCTGGCGGGTTTCCACGCCAGGTCTAACGCCCCTCGTCTCGCTTCGATCCCGACCGCGCCCGGGCGGATTCCTCACGGCTCCGGGAAGAACGGCGGCGGGATGTTGTAGATCGGCAGGTTGGTGTTGCGCGGCAGCCAGGCGTGGAAGACCGGACCCTCGACCTCGCCGTACGAGACCGGGCGGAGGGCGGAGCCCCGCGGCGCGGCGGCGACGAGCCTGCGGCCACGATGAACCGGCCTCGTCGCCGGCCGGCGCCCGGTCTCGTACCCGGCGGGCGGGCGGCTGTCGCCGGCCGGTGCCCCGGGATCGCCGTGAGGGAAGCCGTCCGCCGCCGCGGGACCGGCGAGCGCCAGGCTCGCGCCGAGCGCCAAGGCTGCAGCCAGCGTCAAGCTCGCGCCGAGCGTCAAGCCCGTGGCGAGCGGCACGATCATCACGGCGGGGCGCAGCATGTGGATAGTCTCCGAGGGTCGCGGCAGCCTAGCGCCGCGAGTCCCACCAGGGACTTAACCGCGGCTCGCGATCGCCACGCCCAGAACCGCCACCACCATTCCAAGAAGCTGGACCGGCGCCAGGGTCTCGCCGAACAGCCCGAACGCCATCGCGGCCGAGACCGGCGGCACGAGGTAGAACAGCGCCGCGACGCCCGCCACCGCCCCGCGGCGGATGAGCCCGAGCAGGATCAGGATGCCGCCGACCGACAGGCCGAGCACCGCCCAGGCGAGGCCGAGGAGCAGGGGCGTCGAGAGGTCGAACTGCCCGGTCTCGGTGAGGAGCGCGAGCGGCAGGGTGAACAGCAGGGCGCCGACGAACTGCGCCGCCGCGTTGGTGCGCAGGTCGACCGAGACGGCCTTGCGCTTCTGCCACAGCGTGCCGAACGTGATGGCGACCGTGCCGCAGAAGCAGACGGCCAGCGCCTCGGGCGGAATGCCGCCGGCCGCTCCGAGCTTGGGCGCCAGCACCAGACCGGCGCCGACGAGCCCGACCGCGATGCCGAGCCAGCGCTGAAGCGAGACCCGCTCGCCGAGGAGCGGCCCCGCCACCGCCGCGGTGAGCAGCGGCTGCAGGCTCGCCACCAGGGCGGCGATGCCCGCCGGCAGCCCGCGATGCACCGCCCAGAACACCGCGTCGAGATAGATGCCGTGGATCAGGATCCCGGCCACCATCGCGTCGCGCCAGCCGCGCCAGCCCCGGGGCCAGGTCGCGCGGGCCGAGACGGCGAGCCCGGTCAGCACGAGGGCGGTGAGCCCGAAGCGGACGGAGAGGAAGGTCAGGGGCTCGGCGTGCGGCGCGACGAGCCGCGCCACGACGAAACCCGTGGCCCAGATCAGCACGAACAGGCCGGGGGCCAGGCGGGCGGGCCAGGCGGCGTCGGACAGGGGCAGGAGGCGGCTCATGATGACGGCGCAACGAGCACGGGCGCGGCCGCCGTGCAACCGGCGCCGTCGGCGGGCCGCCCCGCCCGCCACGCGGGGCTTGCGCCTCGGCACAGCCCCCTCCCCCGTGCCCGGAAGGACGCGGCGACCGGATTTCTGGCCGCCCGGCTTCCCAGGACGGGGCCCCGCGCTCTACCTGAGGCGGCAAGCCCGTCGGACGCGTCACCGGCCGGACGCGGCCTTCCCCGGACGACACGAGATGTCGATCAGCCCGAGAGTCCGCGCGCCGTGATCCGTCCCCGCACCGCCCTGGAGATCGCCGCCATCGCGGCCCAGCGCTTCGTCGCCCATGACGGCTGGGCGATCGCGAGCCACATCGCCCTCTCGCTGCTGACCTCGCTGTTTCCGTTCCTGATCCTGCTCACCGCGCTCGCCGGCGTGTTCGGCACCAAGTCGCTCGCCGACGAGGCCGGCAACCTCCTGTTCGAGATCTGGCCGAGCGAGGTCGCCGGCCCGATCGCCGGGGAGGTCCACCGGGTGCTGACCGAGCAGCGCGGCGGCCTCCTCACCCTCGGCGCGGTGCTGGCTTTGTACTTCTCGTCGAGCGGGGTCGAGAGCCTGCGGGTCGGCCTCAACCGGGCCTACGGCCTGCGCGAGACGCGGCCGTGGTGGCTGACGCGCCTCGAATCGATCGGCTACGTCGTCTGCGCCGCCTTCGCGATGCTGGCCTTCACCTTCCTGGTGGTGCTCGGCCCGCTGGTCTGGCGCGGGCTGGTGCTGGTCGCGCCGGGGCTGGAGCCGCTCGGCCTCACCGTGGCGGTCGGCCGGGTCGGCGTGACGGTGCTCCTCGTCGCCACCGTGCTGGTGATCGCCCACAAGTTCATCGCCGCCGGGCGCCGGCCGGTCGTCCTGGTGCTGCCCGGCATCGCCGTGACGCTCTGCCTGTGGGTGCTGGCCGGCCTCGGCTTCGGGATGTACCTCGACCGGTTCTCGAGCGCCTACGTGTCGACCTACGGGGGCCTCGCCACCGCGATGGTCTTCCTGGTCTTCGTCTACTGGCTCGCCGCGATGTTCCTGTTCGGCGGCGAGATCAACGGCACGGTGATCGCCGCCCGCCGCCGCCGCCTCCAGGCTCGGGCCCAGAGGCGGCGAGACACCGTGAAGCTGCTGTAACACCAACGGCCCGAGATGCTGACGCATCAATTCGAGACCGGAACCAAAGGTCGTTTTCAACGACCGTCGGTATAAGCCGGGCCTCGTCAGCTCCAGGCGTGGAACGGCGGGTTCACCCCGTTCAGTGCGTGATTGCCGACGATCGCCACCTTCCAGCGCACCGGATCGTGCAGGGTGTGGGTGCGGGCATTGCGCCAGTGCCGGTCGAGATTGTGCTCGGCGAGCGTCGAGCGGGTGCCGGAGAGTTCGAACAGGGTGTTCGAGGCCGCGAGCGCCACCTCGGTGGTGAGCACCTTCGATTCGGCCACCGCGAGCTGGGCCGCCGCCACGCTCTCGGGCGTCGGGTTCACGACCGCCGCATCGACGGCGAGGCCCGCCCGGTCGAGCAGCGCCTCGGCGGCGTGCTGGCGGATCGTCAGGTCGCCGACGGCCCGGATCGTGTAGGGGTCGTCCGAGGCCCGCTCCTGGCCGCTGTCGATCCAGGGCCGCGCCTTCTCGCGCACGAACGCGATGGTGTCGTCGAGGGCGGCCCGCCCGATTCCCGCATCGATCGCCGCCTGGATGATCTGGAAGATGGCGCCGTCGACCCGCGGCGCCTCGTAGCCGCGCCAGGCCGGCACGAGGTGGCTCTTCTCGACCCGCACGTCGTCGATGATCACGGTGCCGCTCGCCGTGCCGCGCTGGCCGAAGCTCGACCAATCGTCGATCACCGTGAGGCCCGGCGCGTCGCGCTCGGCGATGGCGTACCAGGGCCGGCCCTGGTCATCGACGGCGACGATCGGCACGAGATGGGCGAGCAGGGCGCCCGTGGCGTAGAATTTCCGGCCCCGCACGACGACGTGGTCGCCGTGATCGCTGAAGCGCGTCTCGAACTCCGCGGCCCGCTTGGTGCCCTTCTCCGAGAAGGCGTTGCCGAAGCGCAGGCCGGAGAGCACCGCGGAAAAGAGCCGCGCCTGCTGCTCGGGCTCCGACACGGTGCGGATCGCCGCGACGATGCCGAGATGGTTCTGGGCGATCTGCGCGATCGAGGGATCGGCGGCTGCGATAATCGCGACGACCTGCGCCAGCGTCCGGTACGAGACCTCCGGCCCGCCATGGCTGCGCGGCACGTTGATCGACCACAAGCCGCTCTGCGAGAATGCGTCGAGCTCCGCGAGCGGCCGTGCGCCGGTGCGGTCGCGCTCCGAGGCCCCCTCCCGGAAACGCGCCGCCAGGTCGTGCGCGACCCGGATCGCCTCCGCATCGTCGCGGATGACGTGGGCGGGCGTCGCGGGACGTGCAGGCCCGGGCGTCCCCTGCGGCACGTGCCCGGCGACGAGGTTCGGATTGACGGCGATGTTCATGGGTCGCTCCGCGTTCGGTCGAAGAATCGGGATCCCGGGCGGCACGCCGCGCACGCGGCGACCGTCACTGCACGGGAAAGGCCGGCCCCGAGCATGGCATCCGGAACAGTCGATGCAGATGATTGCCGCAAAGAACGAAAACCGTCTCCGGCACGACTGCCTGGAACGTCTCGATGACGTCAAAATCGTCGCCGAAGACGATGTTTCCGTCAAACGAAGCGATCGGTTTATTTCGCGGCTTTTCTGGAATTTCGTTTCCCGCCGAGCACCGATCGAGGGAAAGGCGTTTGCGCGGGGTCACCGCCGGCGCACCGGGCGACCATCGCGGCGGCGGGCCGAACCCGGGGTGCGAAGCGCGGCGGGCCCGCTTCCTTCGAGACACCGGACGGATGAAAAGCGTCCCGGTATCGCGGCGCGATCGGGGCGCCATGAAGCGTGGGGCGTCGCCCCGATTGCGGGCAGGTACGCGCCGGTCGGGATCGGCGCGGCCACGGTGCGACCGATCGGACGAACGGGAGAATCCCGCCGCCGGTCATGATCCGGGCCGGCCCTCAGGCCTGCCAATCGCCCGGGTCGCGGCGCCGTGTCGAGCGGCGAGGCTCAAGCTCGACCGGCAGCGGGGCCTCTACGTCGGCGAGGTAGCCGACCCCTGCTTGGAAGGCCCGTCCGCCGAGGCGAGGTGCCGGATGGCGTCGGTCATGTCGTAGCCCGCCGCCCGGGCCACGGCCAGGATCTCCGGCTCCGGCCGGCCGCGGGCGCCCTCGTGGAGCGACCAGAGCGTCGTCGAGCGGGTGCCGGTCCGGCAATAGGCGAGGACGGGCGTCGGCAGGTCCTCGAGCAGCGCGCCGAACGCCGCCGCATCCGCGTTCGAGACCCGGCCCGACACGACCGGCAGGTAGCGGATCTCGATCCCGGCCGTACGGGCGGCAACCTCGATCTCCCGAAAGTCCGGCTGGTCCGTCCCCTCCCCGTCGGGACGGTTGCAGATCAAGGCCCGGAACCCGGCCCGGGACATTGCCGGCACATCGGCGGGCACGACCTGCCCGGCGACGGACAGGTCGTCCGTCAGGCGCTTGACGTCCATCGTCGCTCTCCCCGCTCGCGACGCCGGGGCGACGGCACCGCCCGCGACACGATCCGTGCCACCGCCATTCCTGCGCACGCGACGACCGCCATGCGCCCCGCACGCGGCGCGGCCCGCAAACCATGGATCATGGCGGAGTGACGTCTCTCATCCAACGGCCGCGAGGAACAGATCCCGACAGGGCCGAACACTCATTCAATGGCAGGCTGTCAAAAACGCCTGGCGGATGACTGGGTTGGATGGAGCGGGCGATCGGGATCGAACCGACGACATTCAGCTTGGGAAGCTTTAGAGGCGGGTTTTCGGGCACCCGCGGAACCTGTTAACCACCCCGACTAACTCCCTCATACCGCACGAATTTTCTGTGCCTCTGCGCATTCCACTGCGTTGCTGGGCCTCCGGGCGCCGTGTTGTATCCCCGTTGTATCCCGCGCGGAGGGCACGGTGGCGAAGGCGAAGGAGCGAGGCGGCTACGAGCGCGAGCGCGTCCATCTCACGGCCGAGACCGTGGCGAGAGCGATGCGGCTGATCGACGAAGGACGGGTCCCGGGCCGGGGCATCGAGTTCGCCGACACGGCCAAGGACGCGACCGGCCTGACGCTGCGTGTCACGAAGGCCAGCGGCACCTGGTACCTGCGCCACCGCCGGGGGACGATCCGGCTCGGGGGCGTCGACGTGATGGACCTGCAGGCCGCGCGGATCGCAGCGGCCCGCGCGCGCCTGGACTTCGCCGCCGGGTTCGACCCGAAGTTCGACGCCGAGATCTTCGAGCGGTCCCTTGGCGAGGGCGCGGCCCTGCCGGAGGCGGTCGAGCTCGCCTACCCGCCGTTCGAGCCTCGCCGGCCGAAGCGGACCGAGGAGGATCGTCGGCGCGATGGGCCCTGGGAATGGCGTGACCTCCTCGACTTGTTCCTTGAGCATCACCTGCCGACCTTGCGCGAGGGATGGGACAGCCAGTACGAGCGCGCCCTTCGGCTGCCGGAGTTCGCCGAGATCGCGGAGACGCCGGTCTGCGACATCACCCTCGCGGACTTCGAGCGCGTGCGTGACGCCCTGGTGCGGAATCAGGCCCCGAGCACCGCATCCCGGGCGATGGCGAACGCCCGTGCGGCGCTCGACTGGGGGCACAGCGATCACTCGGGACTTTGCGGCTGGACGGAGCAGGATGTCCCGTGGTGGTCCAATCGGGCCAAGGTCCGGTACAAGGCGGGAACGCGCGAGCACACGCCGACGGTCACCGAGCTCGTCCGGACGATCCTCGTCGCGGAGCACTGCCGGGCGCTCGGCGGCACAGACCAGGAGACCACCCCGGGGACGATCGCGGCCCTGTGGGCCGTCGTCCTGACCGCGCAGCGGACCGGCGCGCTTGGCGGGACCCGGCGGGATGGCATCATCGACGTGCCCGACCATCCCGGCTGGCTCGCCTGGACTTGGACCGGCGAAGAAATGAAGGGCGGCACGAGCGCGGCCCGCCCGCACGGCCTCCCGATCCCGCCCGAGGCACTGGCGATCCTCGCCCGGTTCGAGCGGGACAACGATAGCAACTGGCTATTCCCGAGCCGGGCGAGCGGCAAGCACGTCACCTCCGATGGCCTGAACCAGCTCCTCTACCGTCTCCAGGGAAAGACGAAGGCGGGCAAGAAGGGCGCCGTGACCGTCCGCAAGCGGGACTGGCTGAAGCTCGTGGGGGTTCGGCACTGGACCCCGCACGATGCCCGCCGGACGCTCTCCTCCTACCTCGCCGACGAGGAACTCGGCGGCGCCGGCAGCGCGATCCTGGCGCACAGCACCGGCAAAAAGGATGACGAAGATGCCAGGGTCGAGGACATCACGCGCCGGGTCTACGCTCGGGCGCAGCGCTTCCCGCTCAAGGCGAAGGGGATGAGCGTGTGGGTCCGGCACGTGCTGGAAGCCTACGAGCGCGAGCGCCCGATCGTCGAGCGGATGCTACGGGCGGCCCCGTCGGTCGAGCCGCCCGGGCCCACTCCGGATCCCGAGCCCGTTGTCAGGGGACCTGGCCGGCCGCGGAAGCCCAAGGCGGAGAAGAAGCTTCGGCGGTGAGCCCCCTCCCCTCCGGTGTGTCCGCTTACCGGACAGACCCCGCCCTTGCGGCGCGCCCTCCGCGGGGTCATCATCCCGGCACAGGGGACCGGCTCCGGCCGGTCAGCCTCCCGCATCCCCTTGAGGGCTCCCATCGATCGCACCCGCCGCCGCGCCGGGCAGGAGCCTTCCCATGCGCGTTATCGAGCTCAGCATCCCCGAGGCCCTCATCCGCGAAGCGCTGCCCCGCGCCACTGACGAGGAAGTCGCGGCCCTCGTCGGCCGGTTCGCGGGGCGCTCGTTCTCGCCCGACAACGAGGACCTCCTCAGCCCCTTCACGGACAGGGACACGCCGCGCGACCGGCTCGCCCGGATCCGGGTGGTGATCGGCTGCATTCTGACCGGACGCCGGAACGGGTGGGTGCTCGGGATGGTGAGCCCGACGGTCGAGCGCATCGTGGAGGCGGCCGCCGCGCGGGCCTGACCTCCGCACCCGGCTGGGCTTGCCCCGGGCCCCGGCCGGCCCGAGGATGCCTCCATGCATGGGGGTCGGCATGAGCGATCTGAGGGAGGCCGTCAGGTCGGAGACGCTACGGCGGATGAGGCAGGCTCTCGCTGAAAAGGATGCGAGGCTGGAGGAGCTGCGCGCCGACCGCGCCCGCCTGGCCGCTTCGATAGCTGAGATGGAGGTGCAGCCGCCCGTTCAGGAGGAGGACCTCGTTGCGACGGTCATCCTCCCGGCCGATGGCCGCCTGGTCGTGTCGGCGCCGGGGACGCCAACTCACCGCATCGTCGCCCTTCGGGGGAAGCTCGCCGGCGCCACGGCGCAGCGGGTGGCCGAAATCGTCGAGGAGGCCCTGCAGGCCAGGGATCGCCAGGAGCGGTAAGGCGCCCCAGTATTTGGCGCCATGCTAAGACAGATCAGGGTTTCTTCCTAAATATAGTGTGAAGCAACGACCTGACTATCAAACCCCAGTCCGCTTTACCGTCAGGAGAGGGCCTGCTTTAGACCGCACATCGGACATTTGGTGGCACTCGCGCAATCCAAGATATTGACACCTTGCGGCCCATCGAGCATGAGAGTCCTGGAAGTCTAGTTAGTAAAAGAAGTCAACCTGCAAGCGGCGGCCACGACATCAGGAGGTTATGCTACATTACGCAGCCCTCGCGAGGTGGCGAGGGCCCAGAAATTCCCTCGCGTCGGTCGTATCGTTCGTGCTTCCCGCCACAGCACCGACGAGTTGCATCTGAGCGATCCATTGTCCCCGAAGTCTACTGGTGTCAGGGTAGGTCGACTGGCCAACCGAAGGAGGCAAGGAACATGCGCATCATTGGCAAATGCCGCCTGCCATTAATTGATAGAGGGGACCGACACCCCAGGAGATCGAGGCCAGCGTGGAGAACGCACGTTTAATGCCCCGGGTCATCCCGATGGGCGTCTATCGCTACCGCTCTCACGCGGAGGCGGACGCCGAAATGGACCGGTGGACAGTCGATGCGATGGTGGCGCGATCTAAGGAATTGGCTCGTCGATAGGATCAAGGCGCCTGCCGCCAAAGCGGACCCGAGCGACGAGGACCGGGAACGTATGGGTGTTGTGGCGCTTGAAAGGCAGGCGTATGGTGTCGATGCAGAGGTCGCATCCATGAAGCTGAACATCGACTACGGGAAGGACCGCGAGGGACGCCACACGGCGACCAGCCGCGATTTCCGTGGCCTCCTGGCCCGAGGTAAGTCGGACGCCGAGGCCGCACACAACCTCATGAAGATGGTCGAGCTCATTGAGCTCCGCCGCGGGCACGCCGACGCGGCGCCCTCCGCCGTGATCTACGACGTGGCGTAAGCGGCCCTTGATCCACTGCATCCGGTTCGCGGACGTCGCGGCCTACCTCGCGAGGCTCGGCTTCGCGCACCTCGGCGTGGCGGGCGAGGCGCACGTCTTCGAGCATCCGAACCGTCCGGGCGAGTTACCGCCCTTCTGCTCGATCCACATGCCGAACCATCGCGGCATGGTCACCGAGTTGTCCGTGAACGACTCCTTTTACGCTGCCGAGATCCCCGTGCCGGATTTCGACCTCGAATGGTGCGATTGATCGCACGTCGGTTTCCGCTTGGTCCCCGGTGCCGAACACGAACCACACGGCAATTTGCGGTGGGCGGCGAGAGCGGGGCATGGGCCAAGCCTGACGACGTCGATCGCGCGTCCCTGAACCATCGACTGCGAGACCGCCGGGCCGACCTGTGGCCCCATGCCGGTTCCTACACGGGCTCGCCCCGGCCGGCTCGGCTTCACGCCCGCGTCGCAATGCTGCGCTCAGTACCGGCGGTGGGCGCGCAGGAGGATGCCCCGCGGGATCCGGGCGCTGTGACGTTCCTCGACGACGATCACGCCCCGGATGCCGGGTCCCTTGACGGCGTCGACGAGCTCAGCGAGCGGCGCGTCGGCGGCGACGCGGGTCCAGCGCCCGCGAACGACGCCGGAGGCCATGAGGTCGGCGACACTGTGCTCGCCGAAGTCGATCATGGTGCCAACCAGCCGATCCGAGGCGTAGGCGACGATGTCGGCGGCCGATAGGAGCGCCGTGGGGCACCCGGCCGCGTCGACGCAGACGATCGCGGGCACGTCCGGGCTGTAGGCTGCAAGGACGGAGGCGAGGGTGTGATCCTCGGCGATCGCCTGGAAGCCAGTGTCGCATCGCTCTATCGCGGTCTACGGGGCCATGCCGGGCCGTGGCTTGGTACGGATCACGGTCGCAAGCGTGGAGTGATGGCGCAGCCAGCGCGACATCGACGGGTTCCGCATCTCTCGTCATCAGGGTTCGACCATGGAGCAGGGCGCGGACCGAACCGGCCGTCCCGGCGCCCATCGCGACGCTCACAGAGCGAAGCGTGCCACGTCGCGGATCCGGGCCGCGACGGCATGGGCCGCCTCGTGACGCGCGCAGACCGCGAGCTCCTCGGGGGTCCGATCTTCCTCGGACGACACGGAACGGGCGAGGTCGGCCACGGTCATACGACGTCCCTCGACACGGGCCGCGGAGCGCGCGGCCTTGATCCACCCGACCGCTTCCGCCCCGGTGGCGCCGGTGCCGAGCATCACCACCGGCATTAGGTCCTCGCCGGGCAGGTCGGCACCGAGGTGCTGCCGGAGGATGCTCGCGAGATCCTCGGCCGAGGGGCGCGTGATCTCGATCGGCGGGAACGGCCGACCGGGCCGGATCATCGCCGGATCGAGGGCCGACAGGTGGTTGGTAGCGCCGACGACGATGAGCCTGGAGGCGTCGCCGGAGGTCGTGCTGTCGAGGGCGGCGAGCACCCCCGTGATGACGGGGGTCCACCAGTCGCGTCCGCGGGCGCTCAAGCCATCGCGGCTCGGGATCGCATCGACCTCGTCGAGGAACAGCAGTGCCGGGGCCTGGGCCGCGGCGAGGGCGAGCTTGCCCTCGAAGGCCTTCAAGACGCCGTCGAGGTACCCGTTCGAGCCGGTGAACCACCCAGTCACGGACGTCGCGACGAGCGGGATGCGCGCGGCCTTCGCCACAGACAGGACAAAGGAGGTCTTCCCCGTCTCGGGCGGGCCGTAGAGCAGCGCGGTCCGCTAAACCGCGGACCAGTCGAGGCGGCCCTCGCGCCAGGCGTCCAGGTCCCGGACGAGATCCCTCGCCCACCCCATCGCAGGGCCGCCGTAGCCGTGGAGTGTCTCCAGGTCCGGCACCTCGCCGAGCTGGGGATCGATGCCCGAGCGCGCCTCGGCGATCGAGCGGATCCGCGCGATGCAGTCGCGGGGCGTCGAGCCGATCCGGATCTGCGAGGTCAGCTCGTCGAGGTTGAGCGACCCCGCGACCGCCCGGGGCATGCGGCGGGCGCGCTTGCCAGTGGCGGCGCGAATGACTTCCGCGACGACCCGGTTCGAGGGCGGGCCGATGCGGACGACGAGATCGGCCGCTGCGACGAGGGTCTCGGGCAAATAGCGCTCCGGCGCGTGCGAGACCCCGGCGACCCGAGCCCCCTCGCTGAGGAGCCGCGCGACCTTGTCGTTGCCCTCGCTCGGCTTGTGCTGGGTCTTCGAGGAGCCGTCCCGGACCTCGACATGGACGAAGGGGGCGATGTCGCGCAGGGCGCTGCCGACGTGCTGGCACCAGTCGGCCGAGGGCACCTCGACGACGACAGCCAGGCTCCCCGGTGCGCGCAGACGGCGCAGGCCGGCCGGGCCGAGGGCTTCGAGGAGCGCGGCGGCGGGCAGCACCTCCCGCGCGGCCCGCAGGCCGGCGAGGCCGTGCCGGACGTAGGGCGTCTGGGCGTCGTCGGCGGGAAATCCCGCCTCGTCGCGCGGCATCTCACCGGGAAAGAACGCGTCGTTGCCGTGCTTCGGCTTTCCGCCGGTCTGGGAGTTGGACATGATGGCTGCCTCCATGCGCGAGGCAGCCGGCCGCGATCGCGGCCCGGTCAGACCCCGGGAGGTTTCGGTTCGGTGCGGGGGACGCGACGCCGGCCAGGAATGGCGACGGGCGTCACGGGCCGGTTGGAACGCCGGCGGGTCACCCGTTTTCGCGGTGCGCACAGGGTCATCGGGAGAGCTTTCCGGGCTGGGTCCGCCCGAGCGTCAGCTTCGAGGGCGGGATGGGGCTCCGGCACCGGGCCGGAAGCGCATGGGGCGCCGTCGAGGCGCAGGGAAACAGATACAGAACGGCGGGAATCGCGGTCAATCCGGGCCGGCGTCGATCCGGCAAATTTTATCGAACCGGTGGATAACGGGGAGAGCGATCGAGGGTTTACCGGCGGTTAACCCTGTCGTGGGCTTCAGGCGGGCGCAAGTCCAGGGCGCCGGGATCCACGGGTCGGCGCTCGGGCCGAATAGATTGGCTTTAGTAGATCGGCCTGACCGGCCCGCTTTGGACCGGGCTGATTGAGAGGACGTGTACCGGCCGTGGACGTAGGTGATGCCGTCCTCTTCCGATAGCCGTCGACGGTGAAGCGCACGAGGGCGAAGTAGAGTTCTTCGACGAGCAGGCTCGCCATCTCTTCTGAAGGGTAGACCCTCTTCTCAACCACGTTGGGGAAGGACTGGCCGGTTTAGATCCGACAAGGCCTCTTCAGGGAGCTGAAGAACGACTCGATGGTGCCACGCGTGAGAGGATACTTGCCTAATAAGCTTAAACGGATGCCTGTCGATCTCTTTCGCCGGCCCCGAACGGGCGGCCGCGTTCCAAATCCCAACGGGTGTTTACCTGCCGTGCGGCAACCTCAGAGAAATAGCTTGGCCGCATGAAACTCGTATGCAACCATAGAGCGAATGGGTGATGAATCGCTTGTGGGCGCGATGGGTAGGCCATGTTTTCGCCACCTGACGTTTTCCACGCCGGATGCGATCATTGACGCAGGCGGGTGATCGAGCGATTCGTCAGATGCGGTTGAATACGGTAATCCATGTCGACCCTGTAGAAGATCATCTGAAGCGCAAGCTGCGGCGGCACTTCCGGGATCTTGGCTTTTCGAAGGCCGAAGACGGTTCTCTCGTCCTTCCAGGAAACGATAAGGAACATGTACGCCGACTTCATGCGGCGCAAAGGAGCGATCGCATTGCCAGCAACCTTCGCTTCATCACTGAGAGCGGAGATAAACTTTTGGCGCATTTCGCGGACGGTCGGAAAATTGATCCTGCGAAGATCAAGCTTCGGCTTATCCGGGTGCCGCAGCGCGGCGTTCATGCCGATATTTTTCGCCTGGCTTCCCTGACTTGGTCTGTGCCAGTTTCCCTCGGCTTCGGTCGGCGGATGAGGTATCTCGTTTGGGACGACCACCACGAAAAGCTGGTTGGGATCTTCGCGCTCGGTGACCCGGTCTTCAACCTAAGCGTACGCGACAAACTCATCGGATGGTCGGCAAACGACCGGAAGGATCGGCTCGTCAGCATCCTCGACGCATACGTCCTGGGTGCCGTCCCGCCCTACAACATGCTGCTCGGCGGCAAGGCCGTCGCCTGTGTCGTCCGTTCAAGGGACGTGTTCGAGGATTTTTCCAACACCTACGGCGTCAGCACCGGGATCATTTCGGGCAAGTCGAAGATCGCCAAGCTGCTGGCGGTGACGACCAGCTCTTCAATGGGTCGATCCTCGATCTACAACCGCCTCAAGCTCGGCGATGAGGCGTATTTCAGGAGCATCGGTTACACGACGGGGTGGGGCCACTTCCACATCAACGACCACCTGTTCACTGAGATGCGCAAGTTCCTGCGGCTCCGTGGACATCGATACGCGGACGAGCACAGCTTCGGGCAAGGCCCCAACTGGCGCCTCCGCACTATCAGAGCCGCCATCGGCGAGTTGGGTCTGAACGAAGCCGTGTTGAAGCACGGCATCCGGCGGGAAGTCTTCTACGCCCCCTTCGGTGCGAATGCCGCCGAGATTTTGCGCACCGGACAAGGCATTCTCGACACCTCGAACCTGCTCACCGTGGCGCAGATCGGCGATCTCGCCCGCGAGCGCTGGATGGTGCCCAGGGCGGAACGGCAGGACGAGTTCCGCGCGTGGGAGCGACAGGGCATCCTCGACCTCGTCCACGGTTCGGGCCGGCGCACCGCATCCGACGTGACCGGCGTCGCGGCAGCGGGGTGAAGGAGACCTCGATGCTGGCAGACCTCAACCGTCGGCTCGACAGGCAATTCGCCACCCTGCGCGGTCAGCGCGCGACCAACCGTCTGCCCGTCTTCGCGCTGGAACACGGCCTGAGCGAGCCGGAGATCCATTCGCTCAAGCTCTTGCTATCAGGCGAGTTGAAGAGGAAGGGCAAGCTCGACCACGCCCATTGGCTATGTTGGATCGCCGCAGCCGCCGAGGTGGGCTACGCCTTTGACGGCGTCGAGTTCTGGACCTCGTTCGAAGGGGCCGTCCCCGGCTGGGCGGCAATGGGCAGCCGCACGACAATCCGGGATTGGTACAAGCGCTTCGGCGAGCGGTTCAGCGGTATCCGCCCGGAAGGTCCGTGGGCGAAACACTTCTCAATTATTGCCTGGCCGATCACACACTCGATCCTGCCGAAAGATCTCCAGTCCCAGTTCGCACGGCTCCTCTACGAATGCAGGTATCGGCTCGCCAGCATCCAGGGCCAAGGGGCGGACAAGATCGGCGAAGTCCTGCGCAAGGCCGGCCCCGATACGAACACCAGGTTCGGGAACTTCCTTGAGCAGGTCAGCCTGACCGGCATGCTGTTCATCGCCTTGCGCGACGAGGGCATAGGCGAACGGCTCTCGCCCATCAAGAAGGAGACCCTCTCTCGCATCATCGGCGACCTCGAACAACGACAGGCTGCAAAGGAGTGGCTGCGCGAGGCCAGGCGGGTGATCCGAGAGGCCGGCCTCAAGCAGTCCCGTCACCTTGCGCCGGCGCCCGCCAAACCCGAGCAAGTTCAGGAGAGGTCCGTCGAAGCGGCACCCATCGAAAGGCACGCCTCGCTGACCGCACGGCGTGCCGGTGGTGGGACATGGGTTATGAGGCTCCAACTTCCCGACTTCAGGGCGGTCCTCAGGGCGGCGAAAATCGGCAATCCCGATCTCGACAAGACGAGGATTCGGTTCTTCGACGAGAAGGGCACATGGCGACCCGGACGTTCGCTCCTCAGCCTTTCCAGGTCCGAACCCGCGATCACGCGCCTTCCGCCCACGGAACGGATCATCGACTTCGAGACGAAGACGCCGAACGTCGAGCGGACCCTCCGTCGCGCGATCTCGGTCCCTGGACCATCGCCGTGGCTGTTGAGGGTGCAGGCAGACGGCGTCGCCCGGCAGGTCATGGGGCATCACGTTCGCGTCGGTCAGACCTACGTGCTGGCATCCACTCAGCCGCTTGCCCGCACCGCGGTCGAGGAACTCAGGCTCGGGGTAATCCACGAGGCGGAAGGATCCAACCTCTACGAACTGAAATTACCCGACGCACTCAGCGGCATCCGCTTGGCCGCGTTGGAGAGGGTCGGCCTGGGTTACAGCCTGGGAGCTCGGATCGATCCTGCCGGCATCGTGCCGAGCCTCGATCCTTCGACGGGCCAGTCGGTCTGGTCACCTGACGACGAGATCATCCTCAGGCTCTCGGCCGACTACGCGGTACGGGAATATCAGGTGGCCGTCGGCTCCTCGCCGGCCGTCAGAATACCCGGTGACGGGCGACCCGAGATCCTATGCAGCTTCGGGCGACTTCCCCTCGGTCCGGGAACGATCACGGTTAACGCCGTGCCAATGGACAAAGGATTGGCGGAACGGGTCCAGCCCGAGGTGCTCCGCGCGCTCGTGCGGGCGCCTCGGGCCTGGTCGAAGGCACCTTCCGAACGCTGCGGGCTGAAGGCCTCCGTCGACCCACCGGAGGCCAGGCTCGGCGAACTCCTCGCGGGGCAGGCGCGCATCACCCTTATTGGGCCGCCACGCAGGAAGGTCTCGTCCAGGGCCGAGTTCTTCGACGTCAACGGCCATGTTCAGGCAACCGAGCGGCTCGGCGAGAGGGAGCTCCCGGCCGACCCCGGTTGGTTCAGGCGTGCCGTCGAGCCGCTGAACAAGGAGAAGTGCTGGGACCTCATCCAGTCCTCGCCAAGGGTCGACATCGTCTTTGATGCCGGCGAGCTCGGCTCTGCCCGCGTGCCGTTCCGCAACAAGGTCGAGCCGCTCCGTTGGAGGGTTTCCCGCGAGCGCGGGAGCGTCACGGTCCGCCTGGTCGATGAGGCGGACCGGCCCGAACAGCTTTCGGTCGAGCGTTACGACCTCACGGCCCCGGACGTGAAAGTGGCGATGTCGGCCGATGCGTGCATGGCCGGCGTCCCGCTCGCGGCGACAGGGTCCCTGTTCGTCGCCATGCTCGATGGCAAGCGGTACCGCACGGTCATCGCCCTCTCGCCATCGGGGAAGCCGACGTCGCTGGGTGATCTCGCCTTGGAACCCCGCCTCGATTTCATCGGCCAAAAGCCCCGCAGGGTCCCACGGCTGGTCAACCTGCAGCGGCTCTGGAACGGCGCGAACTGCATGGGCCCCCTAGCCACCATCCGCAGGTGGCAGACCCTCCAGGCCTTAGACGCCCGGCTGTTGGAAATCTTCTGCGGCCCTCACTGGCTGCGCGCCTCGCGCGAGTTCATCGAACGGCAGGTGACGAGCGACCGGACCCTGCAGCAGATGGTTGGGGTCCCGTCATTCGCCAGAACCCTTGCCGAGGCGTTCGCTGGCAGGCCCCTTGCGGCGAGGCACGGGCTGCCGATCTTCCAACAGGCGGCCATCCGGTATCAGGTTTGCTCCGACGCCGACGCCATCAGGACGGCCTGGCAGATAGCCATGGAGCCCGCGGCCCTGACCTTTGCGGATCCTCGAAGAGGAGGGGATCTGTTAGAGGAGATCGCCGCCAACAAGGGTCTGGCCAGGGGGGCATTCCTCGTTCGTGCGGTGACCGCCTTCGATGCGGAGCCTGTGGCACCGAAGGACGTGGCCGCATGACTTTCGACGTCCTCCCGCCCAAGGATGCGTTCACCCGGATCGCGTCGTCCCTCTGCGTCCCGGATCCCGGTCAGGACGCGGAGCGAACCGTGGCCTTCGTCTGCCAGGTGATCCGCCGGGCGGCGCTCGCGGTCGCGCCTTGCGGTCGCTCGACGCTAGAGACCGTGGCCGTCGAGGCGCTTCGGGGCTTCTGGCCCGACAGGGCAACGCTCACGTCGATGGTCGAGCAGGCCACCGAGGAATTGCTTGCCTACGGCGACCTCCTTGAGATGCAAGTACCCGTGGAAGGATCTGGGCGCGCCTCATTCGTCATGCGGGCCGCCCCGCCCCATCACGTGATGCGGGGCGCCGACTCTTGCGTGATCCTGGGCCTTGGGAACGAGGAGATCACGCCGCTTCCCACCTCGACCTTGAGCCGTGTCCGCCACGTCGGCGCCTTGCGCTTCCTCGACGGCGATGGCGCCTCGGACCTGAGCACCTTCCTCGCCGAAAACGGGTTTCCCGCGCTCGACCAGAGGGGCTGGCTGCGCCTGCCACGCGCGGAGACGCCAGAGGCCTTCATCCGCGTCTGGTGGGACAAGCTGGCGGCCCAGGACCGCAGCGGTGAGATCGACGGCCTTCGGGTCATCTCGGTCGAGAGCAGCGTCCGCTACTACAAGGGCCGCTGGGTGCAGCCCGCGAGACTGTCGGGCCGCTTCGTGGCGCGCCGACCCCAGGCTTACGGGGCGGACCTGTGGTGCATCGTGGAACTCGACGGCGGCCGTCCGGTGCGCCTCCTCGACGTCACGTCCGCCGGCGATCTCCGGAGGCCATCCGACATCGCCTGGCGGATCCAGATGGCCCAGGACGCCTTGGCCGGCAGGCGGCAGGTGTTCAGGGTTGCCCGGAACGACGACACGACCTTCGTGGAGTTCCTCTCGCCGCTTCCCTCGTGGGCACGGCGTCGACTGCTCGTCTCGGGATCCGAGGCGCAGCGTCCCCGGTGCCTGATGGCGTTCGCGACCAGGCCCGACGAACTGCCGAACGTCCTGGACTTCCTGAAGAACTGCCTGTGGCTCGAAGAAACGACACACTGAGCGCCCGATGACAACCACGATCCAGCAAACCATCGACGAACTCCGTCGGACACTGACAGAGTACATCGAGGCCACCTACCATATCGGCCACCCTGGCATGGTGGATCAACGCCGCCGGCTGCTCGGCGAGGTCGGTAACATCTACCAGGTCCCGTTCCTCGAAAGCACGCCACGCTACGTCCCGGGGGGACGGTACGAGGACATGCAGGGCGTCCCGGCGGCGGCCAAGGAGGCCTACTGCAGGCTGGCGGATGCCTCGGAGGGCGAGCCCCTCGTGTTCAACCCGCCCTACAGCCATCAGGCCACGGCCATCCGGGAGACCCTGGGCAACGGCCGAAACCTGATGGTCATGACCGGGACGGGATCCGGCAAGACGGAGTCGTTCCTTCTGCCCATCCTCGGCAAGCTCGCCATCGAAGCGCGTGACAGGCCCAAATCCTTCCGTCGGTACGACGCGGTCCGCGCCATCGTGCTCTATCCGATGAACGCGCTCGTCAACGACCAACTCGGCCGCCTGCGCCTGATGTTCGGCGACACTCGCACGGTCAGGATGTTCGAGGGATGGGCCGGGCGCCCCGCACGTTTCGCCCGGTACACCAGCCGCACCCCCTATGCCGGCGTCCGTTCCTCCGCGAAGGACGGCAAGAGGCTAGCGACCATCGGAACCTTCTTCGGCGCCATCGAGGATGCCGCCAATGCGCTGCCCGGCGCCGAGGGGCCGACCAGCGAGGAGGAGAACGCCCGCGCCAGCCACCTGCACGCGGAACTGTCGAAGCGGGGCAAGTGGCCGTCGAAGGAAAGCGTCTCCGCCTGGTTCGGCAAGCCGGGAACTCACTGGCCGGGCAAGAACAAGCAGTCCAAGCGCGGCGTTCTGCGCCCTCATGATGCCGAACTGATCACCCGCCACGAGGTCCAGGAGAATCCGCCGGATCTCCTGATCACGAACTACTCGATGCTGGAGTACATGATGCTCCGGCCCATCGAGCGGCCGATCTTCGACAAGACCAAGGAGTGGCTGCAGGACAACCCGGAGGAGAAGCTTCTTATCGTCATGGACGAGGCGCACCTCTACCGAGGCGCCCAGGGTGCAGAGGTGGGGCTTCTCCTGAGGCGTCTGCGGGAGCGCCTCGGCATCGGCCCGGACCGGTTGCAGGTCATCTGCTCGACCGCCAGTTTCGACGACACCAAAAACGCCGACCGCTTCGGCGCGGCGCTCACCGGCGTGCCGAGGGAAAGCTTCGTGCCCGTGACCGGGACGCTAAACCACCGCAAGCCCGCCGATACGGGCAACGAGGCCGACGTGGCCGCCCTGGAAGGCGTCGTTCTGGACGACTTCTATTCGGCCGACCCCGACCTCCAGCGGCAGACCACGGCGTCGTTCCTGAAATATCGCGGTCAGACATCGGAAGGCGACCTGGAGCCGAACCTCCATGCCGCCCTCAAGGAGTTCGCCCCGTTCAACATGCTCGTGAACGAGACGATGAAGGTCGCGCGGCCGCTGGGAGCCCTCGGCAGCCTCATCTTCCCGGGCGTTGACAGCCTCAGGGCCGATACGGCCATCACGTCTCTCCTCGCGCTCGGCAGTCGGGCCAAGCTAGCCCCCGACCAGCCGAGCCTTCTGCCGTGCCGCATCCACACCTTCTTCCGTGGTCTCGCCGGCCTCTGGGTCTGCATGGACCCGCAATGCTCGGAGTTGCCGTCCGAAGAACGCGGCGGGCCGGCGGGGCGCATGTATGCCCAGCCCCATGAGCGTTGCGACTGCGGCGCGACCGTCCTCGAATACTTCACCTGCAGGAATTGCGGGACTTCGTATGCCAGGGGCTACGCCACGCGTCCTGACCGCCCGACCGACACCTGGTCGGCACCCGGCGCGCCGATCCAGAACGATGAGGGAGGCGCCGAGGTCCTCAAGCCGTTCGACCTCATGCTTGAGGTGCCGCCTGATCCGGACGCTCATCGCATTGCCGTTTACGACTTGATGAACGGTAAGATCGACCCCGAAATTCCGGGAAACCGGGTGCGGCAGGTTTATCTGGCTCCTGAGGCTCCGGAGGTCGTCGACGACGATGACGAACCTCGGAGGGCCACGCCCGGCCAGTTCGTGCCCTGCGGTTGCTGCGAAGGCAGGGCCGCCTACAACCAGTCCTCGGTTCAGGACCATCAGACGAAAGGCGATCAGCCCTTCCAGGCCCTTCTCTCGACGCAGATCCGCATCCAACCGCCCGGCCCTCAGGAAGCCTCGGATTTCGCCCCCCTGCGCGGACGGAAGGTTCTGATCTTCTCCGATTCCCGCCAGATGGCGGCTCGCCTGGCTCCCACCCTGCAGACCTTCTCGCTGCGGGATACCGTCCGGTCGCTCGTCCCGGCCGGCCTCAAGATTCTGGGTGATCCTGAGTTGCTCGGAAACAAGGTCACGCTCGATTGCACCTTCGCGGGCCTGATGGTGGCAGCCCAGAAACACCGCGTCCGCATCCGTCCCGAGTTGGCGGTGGGCGAGACAATGCCGACAGTCGGTTCGGGCTCGTTCGGGAGCGAGGTGGACAAGGAACAAGTTGAGGATTTGCTTGACGAGACCTGCCCTCAGAACCTGCTCTCGGCCATCGTCCGGGTGATCCGTGACAATCACCTGGGCTTGGAGGCGCTTGCCGTCGCGAGCATCCGGGAGGCAGACAAGCACAAGGCTTTACTGTCGACCCTACCGGACCTGCCCGGCTTGGCAACGACACCCGAGGAGAAGGCTGAGATTTTGAGGGCTTGGCTGCGCTGCTGGGTCCGCAAACCTGGGATCTGGTTCAAGGGCATGCCCGGAGATTGGGCGCAGAACGAGGTCAAAGGTCATGCTGGTAAGTTTACCGCTATGGATATTATCTTCAGAATAAAAGGCACTCGTCCTATATTCGAAAATAAGTGGCTGCCTATACTGTTGCAGAAGTTTACCAAGGTGTTCGAGGATGGCTCTCAGCGTCTGCTGGCTAGAAATCTGACTTTGGAATTCTCCGGCGAGTGGCAACGTTGTGAGACTTGCCGCTCGGTCCACCGGCCGATCACTCACGTGCGGAAGTGCATCGACTGTGGTTCAGAAAGCGTTCAATCGTTCGACCCTGATCGCGACAAGGTCTTTGAGGCTCGTAAGGGCTTCTATCGCAAGCCGGTCACGGCCGCGATGGGGGATGAGGCACAGTCACCGTTCTCTTTGATCGCGGCCGAGCACACCGCGCAGCTCAACGCGGCCCAGCCCGACGACGCGTTTTCCCAAGCGGAGGCTCACGAGATCCGCTTCCAGGACATCAACCTGGCCTGGAGGGGGACGGATCGGCCGGAGCCGGCAATCGACGTGCTGTCGAGCACTACGACGATGGAGGTGGGCATCGACATCGGTGCGCTGTCCGGCGTCGCCCTGCGCAACATGCCGCCGGGTCGTGCCAACTACCAGCAGAGGGCGGGACGTGCCGGTCGCCGGGGCAACGCCGTCGCGACCGTCGTCGCCTTTGGGAGCGTGGACAGCCACGACGACCACTACTTCGTCAAGCCGGACGAGATGATCACCGGGCCGGTCACCGATCCACGCCTGACCCTGGAGAACGTGGACATCGCCCGCCGCCACGTCCGTGCATTCATCATCCAGCGCTACTCGGAGGATCGCATCCCCGGGGTCGATCCCCTCACAAACGCGAACCTGTTCTCGGTCCTCGGGAAGGTCGACGAGTTTCGCGGCGGCGGGGTGCTCAACCGCAATGACTTCGCGGCTTGGCTGCAGGAATCCAAAGGAGAACTGGAGAAGGCGCTCGACCGATGGCTGCCCAGTGAGCTGACACCGGAGGATCGGGCCCTGCTCATCGCCACCCATGGCGACGACGTCCTTGACAACGTCGAGGACGCCATCGACTGGACCGGCGACGCCACCGCGGACGATGAGGGTCCGACGCTTCCGGTCGAGGTGCTGACCTTGGAGGAAAACGAGAAGGACCCCGAGGAAGTCGCCGAGGTGCCCAGCGCGGATGACGAACTGGCGGACCCCGGCTCGGACAAGCTGCTGGATCGGCTGCTTTATCGTGGCAAGCTTCCGCGATACGCCTTCCCGACGGACGTAGCCTCGTTCCACGTGTTCGATCCGAACTCCACCTCGTACAAGGCCAAGACGCTTTTCGCCCCCTCTCAGGGCTTGAACATCGCCCTATCGCAATATGCGCCCAACAAGCAGATCTGGATCAAGAACAAGCAGTACACGTCGAAGGCGATCTACTCACCCTTCGAGGAAGAGCGCAAGAAGGCGTGGCGTGGGCGCAGGCTCTACTACGAGTGCGACGTCTGCCATCATGCAAAGACCATGGACTACGACAGGGAGCGCAGGAACCAAACCATAGCTTGCGAGGCTTGCGAAACGGAGGGGTCCTTCGGCCCAGCCGTCAGTTGGATACGTCCGCCCGGTTTCGCGCACCCCTTCAGCATGGTCGCGACCTCCCAGCCGGACGAGAAGAGCGAGACCGCGTACGCGACGCGGGCCAAGCTGGTCATGTCCACTCCGGGAGACGCGGCTGGCTGGGTAGCCGTCAACGACCGCGTTCGGGCATTCCCGACCCGGAGAAACCTCCTTGTCTCGAACACCGGTCCAGGCGAGGACGGCTATGTCTATTGCACGGCTTGCGGCCGCATCGAGGCCGAGAAGGATCAGGACGAAAACCTGGGCCAGCCCCACAAGCCTCCCTACCCGGACTCTGAAGAAGAGCTCTGCCCAGGAAATCGGATCGCGAGGCACGTGGTGCTTGGCACCGATTTCATCGCGGACATCTGCCTCTTCTCGATCCGGCTGGAGATGCCCTTCCAGTTGCGGCCAGGCAATACGGAGACGGAGACGGCCCTTCGTACGGTGTGCGAGGCTATAGCAAAAGCCGCCTCGAAGCTCCTGCAGATCGAGACCGGGGAGATCCTCGCGGAATACAGGCCGGCCCTGACCCCGGCCGGGGCTCATGGCAAAGAGGTCGAGATCTTCCTCTATGACACCCTCGCCGGTGGCGCCGGTTTCTCACCTCAGTTGGCCAAGCGCGCCGGAGAGCTGTTCGAGGCGACGCTCGCCATCCTGAGCGATTGCCCGGAATGCTGTGACGCGTCATGCTACCGGTGCCTAAGAAGCTTCAAGAACAAGTTCGACCACCCGTTGCTTGACCGCCAACTCGCGGAACAGCTCCTACGCCATGCCCTGGGGGGAGACATTCCGGACTATTCGCCCAAGCGGGTCGCCATCTCGTTGAAGGTCCTGTTCTCGGACTTGAGGAGGCAACTCTCCGACAGGTTCACGTTCGACCGGGATGTCGAAAGGCTGGTGGCAGGCAACAAGGTCTCCGTGCCCATCCTGGCCACCAATAAACAGACCGGCGCGGAGCACTGGATCGCCCTGGCCTCGCCCATCGCTATGAAGATCCCGACGGACAGGGCGCTTAGGGAACTTCCGTACGCTCAGTCCGAGCCAGTCATCTGTGTGAACGACCTTTTCGTGCGAAGGAATCTGCCAGCCGCCATCAGGATGGTCGAGGAGAGGATCGGATAGCGATGTGATCAGAGCGGCGAAGCCGATCGTTCGGATGTGCGCCGAACGCCGACGCGAAGGAAGAAGGTCGCTTGCCGGTCGAGTTTCCCACAGCGCCATAAACTTCCTCAAGCTGCCATTGGACAACCCTACGATCGCCTGGCAGCGTGATCCCACCGGTCGGGCGCGGCCCGCCGGTTCTCTCGTGTCGCTGTCTCGACGGACTGCCACCGCGCCCCACTCGACCGCGGGCGTGGCGCGGTTGCCTTTCGTCGATGGCCGTGACGCGCCCTTCTCTCGTCGGAGCGTCGATGCCTGCACCGTCCCCCCTCGGTTCCCAACTCGAACACGCCTTCTCGCTGGATCCGTCCTACAGGGTCCATGACGTCGGCCATGCCGAATACCTGCTGCGGTATCGGACCACTTCCGGGCTCGCCTTCGCCGTCGGCCGCACCACGAAGACCGCCGCGAAGGTCTGGATCCCTGCGGACGAGCGCTGGAGGGCGGCGCTCGTCGCCGACGGGTTCGACTGCGTCGAGCGCGACTGCGCGAGCGACGGCAAGGGACGCATCATCACCTTGCAGGCCATGCCGGAGTTCAGGGGCAAGCGGGCCTACTCGGTTAGCGTGAAAACCGTCGATGAAGCGCTCGCGGTCGCGGCTAGGCTGCGCTGAGGAGGCGAGATGTCGGACTTTCTCGCACGCTTCGCTCCCGTCATCACCGCGGCTTCCGAGGCGGAGATCCGCGAGGATCCGACCCTTTCGGGACGCCTGGTGATCGGGAGTGCCGGCGACCTGACGGTCTCCTACGCGCCTTTCGAGCACGTCGTGCCGACGGCGAGGATCGTGATCGTCGGCATCACGCCGGGCGCCGAGCAGGCGCGGAACGCCCTGCTGGAGGTCAGGCGGGCGCTCGTCGCCGGCGCTTCCCACCCGGATGCCCTAGCGCGAGCGAAGGTCTTCGCAAGCTTCTCCGGACCAATGCGTAACGCTCTAATCGCGATGCTAGATCACATCGGCGTCCATCGAAGCCTGGGAATCTCCAGCACGGGATCGTTGTGGTCGACGCACGCGCAACTCGTGCACTTCACTTCGGCTCTGCGCTTCCCAGTCTTTCGGGCCGGCGAGAACTACCGCGGGAACCCCTCAATGTTGCGAACGCCGTTGCTCCGAGCGCAGCTGGACGAGGGTCTCGCCCAGGAAGCTAGTGTCTTGGCGCATGCCATCTGGGTCCCGTGCGGGCCCAAGGCGGCCGATGCGGTCAACGAAATGGTCCGACGTGGCCATCTCGTGCCCGAGCGGGTGCTGGACGGGATGCCGCATCCGTCGGGGGCCAACGCCGAGCGCATCGCCTACTTCCTTGGAAGGTCGTCCCGGGATGGGCTTTCGGTGAAGACGGATCCCGTTCGGATCGACGCGGCACGCGAAACCATTACCGCCAGAATGGCTCGGCTAGTTTACGAGGCACCGGAAGTGCCGGGATCGGCCTGAACTTCCGACGGGTGTCGCTCCAGGGCCGACACCCGTCGAGTTGGGCTTCCGATCCGATGGCGCGCGAGGTTCTCTCTAATCGACGTCGAAGTCGTTCGTGGAGCCTGCATTCGTTGCCGCGATCTTGGTCTCACGGCGTCAGCCTCCCGCATGCAGGGTCCGGCCGGGCTCGAAGCCGCTGACCTCCTCGGCATGGCCACGCGGATTGCAGACGACCCGGGTCGCCCCGACGCGGTAATCGGCGGCAGTATGGACGTGCCCGTGAACCCATAGAGCCGGCCCACGTGCGTGGATCAGGTCGCACAAGTCCGAGGCGTAGCACCAGCGCAGGTCGGCCCTGGGATCGGGTAGCCTGTCCGGGTGGGGCGCGTGGTGGGTGACGACCGCGGTCGGGCCGTCGTGCGGCGTGGCGAGGGTGGCATCCAGGAAGGCGCGGGTACGCCGATGCAGCGCGAGGATCTCGCCCGGCTTGATGCGGGCGCGCGAGCGCGGGCCGGTGCGGATCCGGCGACAGTCGACCATCCCTTCCCTACCCTGGGCGGACCGCATGCCATGCAGGGGGGCCTCGAACCGAGGCGGAAGTCGGTCCAAAGCGTGTCGCCGGCGAAGCGGGTCCGCCGATCATGACGGCGTCATTCATGAGGAGGTGGATGCCGTAGCGGGCGGCGAGCTCGCAGCCTCGGGCCATCTGGTCGGCGAGCGTGTAGCGCTCCTCGCCGCGGTCCCACCAGAAATCGTGGTTGTCTGGCGCGTAGACAACCGGGACGCCTGGCATGCGCTCGGCAAGCCAGTCGAGGGCGCGGGTGAGCGGCATGTGGACGTCGCCGGGCGACGACAGCCGCGTCGAAGCCGCCCTGCAGCGCGTGCGTGGCCGGGTCCCATGCGTTCTCGGGCCATTCCTGATGCAGGTCGCTGAAGACCCACAGCCGGGAGACGTATGACGCGGTCATGCCGAGCCCCCTCGCGGGCGGCGTTCTCGGCGAGGCGGATGCGGATCTCGTCGAGGGTCACCGGGCGGAAGCCGAAGCAGCGGCCCTGACGTCGGTGCTCGTGGCGGCGCCGGGCAGCCGGCCGTGCGAGTGGCCATAGAGATGCAGGTCGCCTCGGTGCTGGCGAGGCCAAACGAGGTGGGCGTAATGGCTGCACCAGACGCCCTGGACGATGCCGTCGGGCCGCGGTCCGAGGGATGCGCCGCGTCATGGCTTCGGTGCGCAAGGAGATGGCGCAGGAGGTCACGGCGCCGAAGGGGAGGCCCGCGCGGCCGGCCGGCACGGCAGGGCGGGCCGGCAAGTCCGGCCCGGCCGCGGCCAAGGAGGGCGGCGCGACGCCGGCCACCAAGACGCGGCGGTTGCGGGTCGCGAGGACGGGGAGATCGGCGGGAAGCCGACCCGCTGATTTGCCGGCGTCGAGATCTCGTGGGGAGCCCATCCCGGTAGTCGCGTTAGGCGGACGCGGCTCAGCCCGCTCCCGTGGTCCCTCGCACTCGCCCAGGCTACGATGGGCCGATGTTCGACAATCCGTTCCTCCCGCTCCTCGCGCTCAGCCTCGTCGCGAACCTCGGCTGCCTGATCCACGAGGGCGTCCGGCGGTGGCGCCTCGGCCGGCAGCTGTCTCGCCTGACGGGCGAGCTGGCACGGCTCCAGGTCGAGCTCGGCGCGGCGCGGGCTGAGCTTGAAGTCATGCGAGCGGCGGGACCGGACGCCAAATCCTGATCGCACCGCGCGAGGGGCAGCCCTACTTCAGCACGGCGTTGATCGCAGAGAAGAGAGCTTTCCACCGGGTACGCTCGCCGTCGGCGAGGTCCGACGCCTCGTGCGTCCGCACCCAGCGCAGGAAGGCCTTGGCGAGCTTGGCCTTCGAGAAGTCCCTGACCTCGGCCGCGAAGATGTCGACGATCGGCCGCCTCGGCTGCGACGCGGCCTTGGCACCAATGTCCCAGCCGAGGTCGTCCCTGGCCACCCGGACGAGGGTCTCGCGCAGAAGGTCCTCGATCTCGGGCTTGGCGATCTCGCCGCCGCAATAGTCCTTCGTGCGCAGGATCGCCTTCTGCCCGAGGGCGTGCACGAGCGTGTCCTGGCTGGCAGCCTGGTCGCCCGCGGTGTCGGAGTCGAGGAGTGCGGCGACCTTGAGCTTGTGGGCGTGCAGGATGGTGGCGAAGTAGACCACCTTTCCGGCGTTGCCGGCCGGCACCAGCACGATCTTCTCGTTGAGCTTCGCGTCTCCGGAGGCGGCCATGAGCAACGCCACCGCCTCGACGTACCAGAAGTCGGTCAGGCCTTCGAGGACGAGGTTGCGCTGGTTGGCGAACAAGCTCTGGGCAAGGTCGTAGCCGAGGGCCTCCTGCAGGGGCAGCAACGCGGCCTTGTCGCCCGAGGTCACGGAGGTGTGGACCTTCGTGCCTTCCTCACGGTCGTTCATCTGCACGACGCGCACGCGGTCGAGCTCGTCCGGGCCGACAAGGAACGGGGAATGCGTGGTGTAGATGGTCTGGTTCTTCTCGGCGAGGCGGGAGATCGTCTCGCGGAAGTCCCGCTGCTTGAGGGCGTGCAGGCTGAGGCCCGGCTCGTCGAGGAGGAGCACGGCGTTGCTGTGCTTGTCAGCCGCCTCGGCGAAGAAGACGACGAAGAACGAGACCAGCCATTGGAAGCCCTCGGAGCGCTGGTCGAGCTCGATTTCGACGCCGAGCTCGTCCTCGACCACGACCTTGAGGTACTGCCCGTCGGCCTGCACCTTCAGCCGGTGGGCGTGATCCGCGCCCCGCTCCGGGTTCGGGTTCCAGATCTTGCCGACCTCGTTCGTCAGCTTCACGCTCGCGGCGTTCAGCTCGTAGCGGCGGCGGTCGAGCTGGTCCCGGTAGGCCTTGAGCTTGTCCGGGTTGTCTGGATCCGGATCCGCGGCGCGGCCGAGATCGGATAGGTCCTTCGCGCTGAAGCCGAGCAGTTTGAGCAGGCAGACGTTGCCGTAGTCGTACTGCTCGTCGTCGAGCAGGTTGCTTTCGAGCCGTTGGGCGAGGTGGGCGAGATGGATGATCGGCCGGACCCGGAAATAGTTGCTGAACAGCACGAAGACCGGGCGGCGCTTCGACAGAGTCGCGAGGACGGTGTCTCGGGCCTCAGCGGCATCCAGCTTGGTGTTCAGGGTCTCCAGCCGCGCGGTCTCGCGGGCATTGTCCTCCTCGACCCAGGGCAGAGCCGCCCTGAGCCAGGCCCGCAAGACCTTTGCCTGGTCGGCCGTGACGTAGTGGTTGCGTACCATGCCCTGCGTCGCCTCGGCGAGCTTGGCGCTCGGCAGGGCCACTCCGGAGGCCTGCGCCTGCACGTCGGCATGGGCGGCTAGACGGATCAGGTCGCTTTCCAGATCGCCGTGCGTGATCCCCTGCGGCGCATTCAGGAGGCGATGCACTCCGTTGTTGCCGAGGTAGCGCGTCAGCTCATACTCGCACTCTCGGTACTCGGCGGGAACGGCGGCCTTATCGGCCTCGTCGAGTGCGAAGACTGCCTCGGCGACCGGGATCGTCTTCGGATCGACGACGCCCCTGGTGAGGTCATTGGCCATCGCCCGGGGATAGTCACGCAGAGGGTCGAACCCCTTGACGTTCTCCGGTTTGCTCAGCTGCTGGAGGGCCTGGAGGATCGCGGTCTTGCCCGCCTCGTTCGGCCCGACGAGGATCGTCTTGCCGTTCTCCACCTCGAAGGTCCCGGTATCGCGGATGCTGCGGTAGTTCCGGACGCGCGCGGTCTTCAGTCTCATGGTCGTCCACGTCGTTGCGGGCCGCGAGCCGGACAAGAGACGTCGGACGCCAGAACCCTGGCCGCGCCTCCTTCGCCGCCCTGGGCGTCGAGGGCCAACCCGAGACGGAGAACGCGGCCGGGACGGCCAAGTTGCTTTCACGGCACGATTTTGTTCACCTTCCGTGCGCTCGCCGCCGCTTCGTTCGTCATCCCCGTCCCGGTGCCCGTGGGAACTAGACCGGCATCGCGTCCTCGGCCTTGAGGGCGGCCGGTGATCTGGTCCGGGTCGACGCCGTAACGCCCGATCCAGTCCGCGAGGTTCGGCGGCCGGTACTCCGGGTTGTCGCGCCACCGGGCGAAGACGCTGCCGTCGATGGTCTCGTTGATCCGCCAGGTGGTGCTGGACGACCCCACCGTGGGCGGCGATCCGACCGGCCGGTGGAAGCGCGGCGTAAACATGCGCAGGTGCCTCGGGCCGAAGGTGGCGTAGGAATCCGCGATATTGGCTTTCGGGTCGGGCGGGTCCATGGCGAAGCCGGATCGGAAGGCGAGCCCGTGCCAAGCCGCCTTGTCCATGATCCACCTCAGCGGGGCCTGGGCGAGGATGTCGCTGGGATAGCCGCCGCCGACGTTGCGTGGGCCCCGACGAACCAGCGCTGCTCGACCGCGTCGATGCCGCGGCGCGGGCAGGTCGCGACCTCCTCGTTGGCGGCGGTCTGGGTCCAGAAGGTTGGCTCGAAGGTCCGGCGCTGCTCGTCGAGGGCGAGCGCGCGGTAGGCGTAGGCGTTCGGCGAAATCGTCAGGAAGCTGGATCGGGCGCTACGGCTCGAGGGGCAGCTCGCCGGCGCCGTCACGGCCCGGGCCATCGCCGTCACCTTGGCCGCCCTGACCAGGGCCGGACCGGACGGCACGACGGCGGGCACGCTGAACAAGGCCTGCGCCGAGCATGATCTCGACGAGCGAGCATGGCTCGACGCACGCTTGTTCCTGCGCAATGCGGGCCTGGCCCGGTTCAAGGCGAACCGGTGATTCCTCTGTTCCCTTGATGCCGGCTCGCCCTGAGCGAGACCGCGGCATCGGCGTGAGACCGCCATGACGCTGGCAGGTTCTTCCGGCGAAGTGGGCAGGCGAGGGGATCTACCTGCGTAATGTAGCACAACATCAGGATTTTGTGTCCGCCCGGACATGTCATCCTTGCGTCAATGGTAGCTCGCATGGGCCAAGCGGTTATTCCAGCGCTTCTGTGCGAAAGGCCGCTCATGGCGGTTTATGTTGAAAAACTGCAATGCCAGCCGAAGCGGCTCCTACACAAAGCGGCGCGTAGAATAAATTTCTATTTGTAGCAGATCCGCCGGGTGCAACTTCACACTTGCGGCGGCAACGAAAAATCGCTGTTCTCTTATTTGGATCATGAAATGAGGCCGCAGGCGCCACCTCTAAGTGTTCAACAAAATCGGCGCGATCCTGCCGTTTAGTATTTACCGGCTGAACCGCCGCTACCTACCTCGTGCAGTCTTTCGCCCACCGCAACTTATCATATGGTCAAGCTGATTGAGGTTTGACTATAAAGCTCAGTTCTACACAAGCCTCCTCAGCCGCCCAGCGCAGCCAACCTGATTTCGGGGCGTCCCTCAGTTTATGCAATCCGGCCAGGGAAAAGTTCACCAGAGGGGAGAAGGCAGCTTGCGGTGAGGCCCGGGCCCCGGCATCGTGGGCGTCCACTCGAACGGGATACCCCCGCCGATGCCTGCTCGTCTGAAACGGAAGAAACCCGCCGCCGCCTGAGCCCGACCGGCTCGGCACGCCCGCGCGTCCCGTTTTCAGAGAGCATTCCCCAGATGTCGAACACCGGCCATTCGCAGGCGTCGCAGATCCGCGCCTTGCTCCTCGATCCGTCCCCGATCTGCGGCCCCCGCGAGCCGAGCTCGCCCTTACCGCTGCGTGAGAGGCAGTTCGGCGGCGAGTTCCTCCTTTGGGACGCCCGCGCGGATCTGTGTGCGTCCTTGCAGCCGCTCACGAAGCGCGAGGACCTCCCGCATGGCGAGGTCCGGCTTGCGATCCAGGCTGCGCTCACGCGGCCGAGCGCATCGACGGCGTTGCGGGCTGAGCGGGCGCTGCTCGTGGCGTGCGAGCGGAAGGGCACGCCGGAGCATCTCGCCACTCCGCTCTACGATGCAGCTCAGCTCCTGCCGTACCACGCCGCCGCGTTCGGCTCGGCCGAGGCAGCCGCACGTATCTCGGCTCGCTCGCTCGATGCGGCCTGGCTGCATCTGCGCGGCGGCGATCTCGGCCGGGGATGGCTCGCGCTGCGGGCGGCTCTGCTTTGGGCAAGTGATGCGCAAGAAGATCTCCGAGACGTCAAGTATGTTCCGCGGCCGAGCTTCGATCGCCTGACAGCATTCGACCTCCAAGCCTTGTCGTTCGCCCGCGCATTCGCAGTCATCGCGAAGGCCGAGAGGATGATCCAGGACGAGGATGCGATCCTGCGCGGCGGCGCCGGTGCGCAGGGCGGAGGCCCTCCGGAGGCCGACGACCTGCCGGGGTTGGAGGATCTGCCATCGCTCGGGGAGTACCTCACGGCGGCGAGCGAGCCCGCGCCTCAGCCTCCCCCGGCCCCCCGGCCGGCGCTGTCGCTCGGCGTGCTCCCGAGCCTTGGGCACCTGCCGCAGCCGCCGAAGCACGTCGCTGACCGGGGGGACAGCCCGCGGGCCATTGGCGAGCCTTGGGCCGGGAAGCAGATGCCGCTGACCCCGGCGCCGGACCCTGCCGCTTATGCGGCACGGCTGCGGGCTCGCTTCCCATGGGCCAGCGAGGCGATCGAGGCGTACGCCGGTGATCTCGTCGGCGCACCCTTCGCAAGGCTCTCGCCCCGGATCCTCGTCGGGCCAGCGGGCCTCGGAAAGACGGCCTTCGCGAGGGCAGCCGTCGAGGAGGCTGGCCTCGACGTGACCGTCTACGCGGCCGCGGGCCAAATGGACGGCGGGTCGTTCGCCGGGACGTCGCGCCAGTGGAGCACGTGGAGGCCTAGCGTGCCCGCCCAGGCGTGCCTGCGCCTCGGCAAGGCGAACCACGGCATCGTCGTCGACGAAGTCGAGAAGGCAGGCGACAGCCGGCGGTGGGGGCGCCTGGACGAGACGCTGCTCCCCTTCCTTGAGCGGGGGAGCACGGCGAAGTCGATCCACGACCCCGCGTTCGAGTGCGCCCTCGACCTGTCGGCGGTCAGCTACGTCCTGACCGCCAACGCCCTCGACGGGATCGCCGGCCCCCTACGGGACCGGTGCGGTGTCCTGCATTGGCCTGCCCCGCGGGCGGAGGACCTGCCTGTCGTCGCGGCGGCGATCCTCGACGAGATCCGCCGCGACCGGGGCCTCGACGAGGCCTGGTGCCCGGGGCTCGACGGGAACGAGCTCGACGCGCTGTCGGCCTGGCGAGGGGGCAGCCTGCGCCCGCTCCGGCGGATGGTCGAGGCGGTGGTGGCGGCGCGCGAACTCTTCGCCCGCTCGATGCCGAACTGAGGAGGACGTCATGGAAGCCGACATGCGCCTCATCGCGGAGCGGATCCAAGTCGCCTGGGAAGCCGGACGGGTCTGCTCGCTCGTCGGCCGGGGCTGCCGAGCGAGGGTCGTGCGCCTCGGCCGCCTCGCCGCCGCCGGGCGGATCGAGCCCGCTCTGGCCCTGCAGCTGGCCCGCGAGGCGGAAGCTCTCGCGTTCTGCTTCCTCCCTCTTCCTGCAGGAGATCTCGATGCTGATCGATGAATTCTATCGGATCGGGGCGGACGCGATCCACGAGCACGACTTCAACAGGAGCTTTACTGTGACGGGCGTCGTCCAGTCTTGGAGCGGCCCCGTCGTGCAGTGGCGCCCGGTTCGCGGGAAGCGGGCCGCGCGGGATCCGGAATTCGACCACCTCCGGCCGGTCGCCGTCCTCGATGCCCTCGCGCGCACGCTCGCACACCGGTGGGTCCACGGCCGGCCGCTGTGCCCGCTCGACTGGAAGCAGAGGCTCACGAGCGGGATGCCCCGGCTGTTCCCGTTCGAGCCGGAAGTCGGGAACGGATGGGTCTGGCTAATTGCCGCCGCGGCGAACCACCTCAGCGCGATCGACACCTGCAACGACATGCGAACGAATGAACTGAAGGAAAAGTACGGCACGCTTCGCTGGGACATCGCCTCCGTAGAATTCCATCAAGAAGCTGACGAATACACGAGTTGCGTTGACAGATTGTCAGGATATATCTGCGAGGATTGCGGCGCTCCAGGACAGATACAGGCGTTGAGGGGGTGGGATCGCTGCGTGTGCCACAAGCATGCCGTGCCCTCGATCTGTTGAGATCTACCGGAACCGGGTGCGACGGGCCTGGTCGGTTCGGGTCGCCGGGAGGGTCGTGGCCCACGTCCAGGCGATCGCGCTCGTGGGCGTGACGCTCCGGGCGAGCGAGGCGGGACGGATCCGGTGCCTGCGGACGGGGGCGCGGGACGTCCACGCTTGGGCGCGCGGGATTGTGACGGAGGGGGCCCGGCCGCCGGGCGCGATCCGGCTGCGGTACCGGCTGGAGCAGCCCGGGTTCCGGGCGGGAGGGCGGATCGTGACGGCCGCGGCGGCGGCCTGGTTCGAGGCGGACGGCAGCGCGTGGATCGAGGGAGGCGGGGATGCGAGCGTGGATCATCAGCGACCTGCACACGGACGCGACGCCCTGGACGCCGCCCGAGGGCTTGCGGGCTGACCTCGCGATCATCGCCGGGGACGTCGCCGACGGGCTGACGAGGCGGGCGATCCCCTGGCTGCGGGAGCACGTCTGCCCGCGGGCGCGGGCGACCGTCTACGTCCCCGGAAACCACGACCTGTGGCGGACCCGCTACCCGGACGAGATTGCCCGCGCGCATGAGGATGCCGCCGCGGCGGGGATCGCCCTGCTCGATGCCGGGCAGACCTTCGACTACGAGGGGATCCGCATCGTCGGGTCCACGCTCTGGACGGACTACCGGCTGACGGGCAACCGGCCGCTGGCGCTCAGGATCGCGGGGAACCGGACCGGCGGGATGCGGGACCACAGGCTCGTCCAGACGCGCGACGCGAAGGGCGTTCCGGCCCCGTTCCGGCCGTTGGCCGCCGAAGCTCTGCACCGGCAGCACCGGGCGCGGATCGAGACCGCGCTCGCCGAGCCGTGGAGCGGCCCAAGGATCGTCGTCTCGCATCACGCCCCGCACCCGCGCAGCTTGCTACACGGGGAGGTCCGCGAACAGATCGACGCCGCCTACGCCAGCGACCTGTCGGAGATCCTGGAGGGGCCGTCGGCACCCGACATCTGGATCCACGGGCATATCCACCGGTCAGCCGACTATTGCGTCGGCCGGACCCGGGTCCTCTCTAACCCGCGCGGCCACGATACCTCGCACCGCCGCCGCGACGGCACGTGGATCCCCGAGCTGGAGAACCCCGCCTTCGATCCCACCTTCATCCTGGAGATCTGACCGATGCGCACCATCCTCCTCGCGGCCGCCCTCCTCGCCGGGGCGGCCGCCCCCGCCGAGGCCGCCCATGTCGCCCGGCTCGATACCGGCGAGGGCAAGACGGCCTTCATGAGGTGGTGGCTCGAAGGGGGGACCGTCCGCTGGACGTTGACGTGCCTCGACGAGAGCGACCCGAAGGGTCGGCCGCCCGACATGGCGACATACAGGGGCAGGTCTGCAATCGAGGACGGCTTCCTGGAGGGGCGCGTCGGCGGCGACTTCCCCGGCCGCTTCGTCCTCGCGACCCGGGGCCTGGCGCCCTACTGGCAGATCTGGCTCGACGCCTGCCCCGAGCGCGGGGGCAGCCCGGTCATCCGAGAGGTCCGCTAGTCGCCGGGCCCCACGAGGTGGAGGATCGCCATGGCGCGCCGCCGCGCTATCCGGCGGGCGACGACGAGGTCGCGCCCCTCGGGCAGGTCGACGCCCGACTTCCACCGGCGCACTTCCCGCGGTTTGACGACCAAGTCGAGCGCCAGGGCGGTCGTCCAACGGTCGCCGTGGAGGAGCTCCCCGATGGCTGAAATCTCAGCCAGGGGGGAGAGCTCGGGCGGGGACCCGTTGCCCTCGCCGCGGTCCTGCCTCGACATGACGGTCGTCATGGCGGTCGCCTTCTCGTCGACGCGCACTCGGGCGAGGCGGCGCTCCAGCGCCTCGGCACGGCGCTCGGTGACGTTCATCGAATTCATACTGATGCCGCCTTCGGTATCATTTGGGAGGGCGAAGGCCGGGGGGCGCGGCCCCGGCTTAGCTATCAGTGAGCCCCTCCTGACTTGGCCGGCGCCGGCTCGGTCAGTGGCGTCGACAGGTACTCAGCTGCCATCCGCATCAGCGTCTCGCGCGGCCTCCTCACTGTCGAACCATTCCTCGTACTGGCAGGGGTAGCCCCATCCGAGGCTGGCGAACCAGGGCCCGGGTCCGGCGTCCGGCGTCCGGCGCGAACGGCTGTTCCTTGAACTCGCCGATGCGGATGTGGCCGCAGTATAGGCGGCAGCCGCTCCAGACGAGGGGAAGGCTTGGAAGAAAGCTCATCACCGCACCCGCACGAAGTCGACGTTGCCGGGGAGCTCGGCCACTGCGGCGAACCGCGACGTGGGCGCCGGCGAGGTCGGCGTGCCTGACCTTGCCCTGGCAGGAGCGGCGGCGCAGGCGCTGCTTGGAGGCCCCCGCCTCTGCCCCAGTCGTAGCGCGGGGCGTCGGGCGACCGGCGCGGCGCTTAGCTCGGGTGGTTGCGGAAGCGCGGCGGCTCAAGCTCCATCCCATCTAGTGTCCCGAAGCGAAGGGATGGCATGCGCGAGGCGAGATCCTTCGCGCTGTAACCCTTTTCCTTGATGTGCGCGCGGATAGTCTACTCCGCCTCGTCGCACCACTTGATGTAGCTATCCGCCGCATGGCGGCGCACCTGACCTGCCTCGCTCACTCTCGCCCCCACAGGCAAAAAACGAATCTGCGTGTTTTCACGCTCGCCTGTCAGGATCCTGCGAACTCAAGCAGTCTCAAGAGAAATCGTGTCGCGGCTGACACGATGAACCGGTTTTCGGCCGTTTCGGGAAGATCTAGTCGTCCACTCGCTCGTAAACCCCGAGGGCGTTCCGCCGGACTTCGCAGTGAATGGCGGGAGTGGGCGGCTCGGGTCTCGGGCGGGCCGCCGCGCGTGCCAGCTTCCTTTGGCGATCCTTCCACTCGGCCAAGGCCTTGTTCGCTTGTCCGAGCATCCGCTCGCGGTCTTCCGCGAGCCTGTCCACGAGCCCGTCCAACCTTCCGCCTTCGACCGCGAACGCGAACGACTTGCCCAGCACGAGGGCGCAGCCCTCGGCCAGGTCCAGGTCAATGCAGGGATGCGGGGTGAGCCTCTCGTCATTATCCAGGTTGTCCTTCGTCACGCCGAGCAGCTTGGACAACAGGATGACGCTCCTCCGATACGGCTGCCCCAATAGCGCGTCGGCCTCGTGGAGGAGTGGGAACCGCGCCTTGAACTCCGCCCTCAGGAATACGCGGCCGATCCGGCCCGCCTGCGTGAGCGGGAACTCCAATCCATACTGCCAGTACCAGCCGAGGTCTTTCGCCTCGCGCTTGGCCTCCGGCGTCGAGAGGATTGCCATGGCGCGGGCGACGGCATCCGGATCCGGCCGGGCGAGCTCGGGGGCCGAGGGTGCGGCAGATGCGGGGGCGGGGGCGGGGGTCGTCACCTTGACGGTCTCCCTCGGGATCGGGGCCGGCGCCTCGCCCGCGGCCCGCTTCGCTCGCACATCGCGCCGCGCGTCGTTTGCCTGGGCCCGGTCCTCCGCCTTGCGCCGGTCCGCGCGGGCCTTGCGAGCGTCTACACGCACCCGCACTCCGGCATCGCAGTCCAAGGCCGGCTGGAGGTCGGGTGCATCAGCCTCCTCGCGATGGAAACCGATGAAGCTGAGGTCGACACCCTCGGTCTCGATGGCGGCGAGAAGCCTCGCCCCGCGGTAGGCCCGCGTCTCCGCCTCGGGGGTCACCGGAACGCCCGTCAGTGCCTCGTTCAGAGCAGCGAGCCACAGGTCGAGGCGCGTCTGGACATCCGAGGCGACCGCAGGTCCCGGGCCCGCCTTCGCACCCGGAAGGCTGCGACCTGCGAACAGGGCCGACACGCGCGCCAACGTTTTGCCGGACACGCGGTACCGGGCGGCATCCCCCTGCTGCAGGAGGAACGCGAAATCCTCCCTGGGCAGCCGGCGAACAGGCACGGCGTCCAGGCGCTCGGGCGGCAGCAACTCGATCGCGAGGACGACGCGCTCAAGGGGCGCGTGGAGCTGCCCGGGGCGTTTCTCTCCGTGAACCTCCTCCGCGACCACGCGGAATGCCCTCACGTGCGCGGCGATCTCGGCGAGGGTGGGGGTGAGGTAGGCGGCCTTGAGCTGGCCGACGCGGATCTCGGCGGGCAGGCCCATGGTGGTAGCGAGCTGGGTGGGCGTGAGCTCGATCAGGTGCGGGGCGCCACCGGCGACGTACCGCGCCTTGGCAGCGGCGAGCTCGCCCACGAGCCTGCGGTAGAGCAGCGCCGACGCGCGATGGCGGAACCGCGCCAGGGTGACCAGGTCGAGATGACCGTACCGGCCCGGCACGAGGACGTCGCCCAGGAACGAGGGCAGACGATAGCCGAACTCGCCCTTCAGCTTGAGCGGTGCGCGCTCGCGGCCAAACAGGCGATGGAGGCTGTCGACCAGCTCGCGAGGCTGCGCCTGCCGGCCGCTCGCGGACAGCGCCGCGAGGGCCTGCCGCACGCCGGCGATGCGCGGAAGTTGCAGATCCTGCACCGATCCGTCGGGGGCCTGCGCGAGGGTGAGCAGCGTCTCCCACAGCGCCAGGTCCCGTGCGGTGGCCTCGGGCGCCCATGCCAGCAGCTCGGGCGATAGGAGGTATGACGCGGGGCGCGGTACGGCCGGGGCCACCATGATGAACGCCTCTGCGCCCTTCAGGGCCAAGGGCAGGTCGCCGCGCACGCGTGGCGTGAAGGGCGCTCGGCGGCGAGGCTGGTTCGATGTGGCGTGCGCGGGCATCTGAGGGGGCCGGATTTGCAGATCCTGTACCGGCGACGGTACGCCCGTTTTCGAAATACACAAGGCCTGTCAAAGGGTCAGCCGGCGGGCGCGAGAACCGGCCCTCGGCGCAATACTATAAATATAGGACGCGAGGGTCTGGGGGGGCCGGATGGAGGCCCGCGCGGGTGGTCGAGGAGCTCGGATACGCCCCTTGGGCCCGCACGCATAGGGCGGGCGTGGTTAGGCGCTTATAGTATTAGGGGAGCGATTTCGCGCCTCGAAGAGCCATTCCGCAGAGCGCAGCGGACGTTTCCACCCGGACCTCGCCGATGCATCTTCTGCAAATTTTAGGAGGTCTCGGACAGGCGGCTCACGCCCCTATCGCCGGTGCAGGGTCTGCAATTTGTGCCTCGCACCCGTCCCAGGCAGCATCCTGTCAGCCAGGGGACAGGCCATGCACATCCGCTTCGACGCCGACGCCAACGACGTGACCGCTTTCGATCTCGTGTTCGACGACAATCCCGAGAAGCTCGACGGCCCGCCCGAGCCCGCCGAGACCCCGCAGGCCCGCACCGCCCGCCTCCGTCGCGACGCGGCCCGCCGCAGCCGGGAGCACAGGGAACGGGCGCGGCTCGCGGCCGACACCGATGCCGCCCTCGTCGATGCGATGCTGCGCGTCAGCCGGATCGCGCGCGAGACCGCGGCCCGCGAGGGGCGGCCATCCCTCGACACGCCATTCACCCTCGGCAGCGTCGCCAAGCTGGCGTTCGCCCGCCTGCGCACGAAGGGCATTCCGGCGGAGAGCGCCAAGGCCTCGATCCCCGCCAGGCTCAAGGAGGGCGGCGCCTCGCACTGATGGGCGCCGGGGGTTGTCCGTTGCAGGACGCGACGGCCCCCTAGTGGCGAGCGGTGGTGCAACCGTTCCTCGGCCACCTCGGGGCGGGAGGCGATGCCTGCCCGCCCCTCCTTTTCCCGCAGGGCCATGCAGATCGCGGTCGCCTCCTTCGATGCCGTGCCCGGTGCGATCTTGCGCTGGGGGCCAGATGCGGTCGTCTCGGCGCGCAGCCTGGGCCGCCCCGCGGAGATCTCCTGGAGCGGCCCACATCTGCACCTGTGCTTCCACGATGCGGAGGGCGGCTGCTCATCCACTGTGCGGCAGGCCTCGGGCGCAGCCCCGCGCTCGCTCGGGCCGCATCGCGGCCGCGGTCCTGCCCGAAGAGACCATCAACGCCGCCTTGGCCGCCGGCTTTTAGGAGGCCAACATCGACCCGTCGCAGCGCCGCGAGGAGGCGTTGCGCGCCGAGGCCTTGATGCGGGCCGTCGAGGAGACCGCGGCCCCCATTCTCCCTCCGGCCCCCGCCGACCCCGACGAGAATGGGCCGCGATCACGGCCCCTCGGCCCGGCGGCCTTCAACGAGGATCCACCGCAGCTCGGCACGTCCCTGAGCGATGCCGAGATGGAGGCCACCGAGGCCTTGGTGCTGCAAGTCGCCTCGAACCGGGCGCGGGCCGGGGCGGGTGCGCGCGCCGACGACCTGGCGCCGGTGGGCAAGGATGCCGAGGCCCTGATGTCGCTCGCAGTCGAGGAGATGCGGCAGAAGGTGCGCAAGCTCCGGGTCGCCCACGATTGCGAGGAGACGCTCCTGATCCCCGGCGACCCGATGCGCCCCCACGTGTTCGCCGCATTCTGGTCGCTGACCAAGAGACTGGCAGAACTGGCCGGACGCGTTCGCGCCCGGCCTTGAGGCACCCTTGGGGCTAAACCCAATCAGCTTGCCCGTGTTAAGGCCCGTCGAAGGCCAGCAGTTCGCATACCCGTTGGTCGGCATCGCGCCATTTGCAGACCTTCGCTGCTGTCTGCTCGAATGCTCGCTCGCCCTCCGACAGCGGACCTCAGAGGGTAGCGATTGCCCAGCAGGTCCCTGTGCGACTCACCGCGGCTTTCGATCTGGGCTGCGCCGGACGGTAGTGTTCCCGAAGCGTAATCGGAGTAACTCGTTGTCAGATTTAGAAGAAGGGCGCGGTATAGGCGGGCCGCACAGCCCGAATACATGTGAACGATCACTCATCCGCGAAACCGGCGCTGTTCGCGCGCGGGTCATGGCTTGACATGCCATCTTTAGGCTGACACATCACCGTTACGGCAATGGATTTCTGCCGGGCCATCGTGGCCGAACCGCCCTCGGGCTGATGATTCCTACCTTTTGCGATCTCGCAACAAGGGGGAACCATGCGCGCTTCGGTCCGGAATCTCCTCTCCCAGCTCGACATCGTCGCCTTCCTGCGCCTGAGGCGGACCCACGCCTTGTCGGTCGCGCGCTGGCTGATCGCCCTCGTGCCAATGGCAGCGGCGGTTGGGACACTCTGCGCCGCCTTCCTGTGGAGCCTCGACGCTGCGACCGCCGCGCGGTTCGCCCAGCCCTGGCTGTTGTTCGGGCTGCCCCTCGGGGGCCTCGCCGTCGGCCTGCTCTACCACCGGCTCGGCCGGTCGGTTGAAGGCGGCAACAACCTCATCGTCGAGCAGATCCACGAGCCCGGCGGCGGCGTACCGCTGCGCATGGCTCCGCTCATCCTCCTCGGCACCGTCGTCACGCATCTGTTCGGCGGCTCGGCCGGGCGCGAGGGCACGGCCGTCCAGCTCGGCGGCTCGCTGGCGAGCGCATGCGTCAGGCTGTTTCGCCTTGATGCCCAGAGCGCCCGGATCATGCTCATGGCCGGCATCGCGGCTGGGTTCGGGGCCGTGTTCGGAACCCCGCTGGCCGGTGCGATCTTCGCCCTGGAGGTGCTGGCGATCGGTCGCGTCGAGTATGCGGCCCTCGTCCCCTGCCTGATCGCGGCCGTCGTGGGTGACTGGACCTGCCGTCTCTGGGGCATCCACCACGGCCTCTTCCGCATCGGCGACTTGGCGGAAGGGGCGCAGGGGGCTGGGCCGCTTCTGCTCGCCAAGGTGGCCTTCGCTGGCGTCGCCTTCGGGCTTGCCGGCCTGCTCTTCGCCGAGGTGAATCACCGGCTCGGCGGCTGGTGCAAGCGGTTCATCACCTACGCCCCGCTGCGGCCGGTCGCCGGCGGGCTCGCCGTCATCGCCCTGGTCTCCGTGTGCGGCACCCGCGACTATCTCGGGCTCGGCGTATGGTCGCCCGATCCGCACGCCCTAACCATCGCGAGCTTCTTCGGGCCGGACGTGCATCCCTGGAGCTGGGCGCTCAAGATCCTGTTCACCACCGTGACCCTCGCCACGGGCTTCAAGGGCGGCGAGGTCACGCCGCTGTTCTTCATCGGGGCGGCCCTCGGTAATGCGCTCGCGGGACTTCTGGGTGCGCCCGTCGATCTGATGGCCGGCCTCGGCTTTGTCGCCGTCTTCGCGGGGGCTGCCAACACTCCGCTCGCCTGCACCCTGATGGGCATCGAGCTGTTCGGCACTCCCCACGCCGTCCCGATCGCGATCGCCTGCTTCGTGGCCTATCTCTGCTCCGGGCACAGCGGCATCTACCTGTCGCAGCGCATCGCCGTCCCGAAGGTCGCCACCGAGGATGCGTCGCTCCTTGGCGCCACCCTGCGGCAGGCCCGCACGGTCCGGACCGCCCGCCATCGCACAGTCACGGACTGAGGAGGAACGATGCCCGAGGCCCACCCCATGATCCCGGCCGAGATCGGCATGCTGCGCATCTACGTCAGACGAGCGGACAGGGCCGCACCACGCGAGCGGCGCCCGTTCTGGCGCCCTCGACCGGGACGAAACCCCCTCTACCGGGAACTGATCCTGCGGGCCAAGACCGCAGGCCTGATGAACGCGGTCGCCCACCCGGCTCAGTACGGATACAGCGACCACGGGCCGGTGCGGGAAGACGGCGTGGAGGTGTCCGATCCCCAGCTGACGGTCTGCGTGGAGCTGATTGGCCGGCGCGCCCAACTCGAACAATTCTGCCGTCAGCAGGGCGACCTGCTGGCTGACAAGATCGTCGTCTACAAGCATTTAGAACGCTGGTGCGTCGGACCTAACGGGATCACGCCGGCCGACGTTCCTCAGCAAAGGGAGGCGTCCAGGCCTTGAGGACCCTCATGGTGTCGTGGCAGTTCTGGGCGCTACTCTCCGCCGCCTTCGCGGCCCTGACGGCGATCTTTGCCAAGATCGGTATTGAGGCGGTCAACTCCGACTTCGCCACGCTCATCCGCACAATCGTGATCGTCGGTGTCTTGGGAAGCATCCTGCTCGTCACCGGCCAATGGCAGCCGCTCGGGTCGATCTCGCGCAAGACCTACCTGTTCCTCGTTCTGTCTGGGCTCGCCACCGGCGGCTCGTGGCTCTGCTACTTCCGGGCTCTCAAGCTCGGCGATGCGGCCCGCGTCGCGCCCCTGGACAAGCTGAGCGTCGTGCTGGTCGCGGTGTTCGGCGTCATGTTCCTGGGCGAGCGGCTGGCCGCCCCGAACTGGCTCGGCATCGCTCTCATCGCCGCCGGGGCCGTACTGGTCGCCTACCGGGCGTGAGGATCGTCCCCTGAAACGGAAGGGGGCAATCCGACGACCGCCCCCTCAGCACCGTTACTGCACGGCCTGGACCTGGACCGTCGCGCCGGTCTCGCCGGGCTTGCCCTCGACGATCACGAGGATGCGCCGCGCCGCCGCGTTCGGGTTCTGCGTCACCTGGCGGATCGGTCCGACCGCGTTGACGATGGCGGCGCCCGCAGGGTTCGTCATGAAGGCGGCGAGCGGCTCCAGCGGCCCGGCGCCCTTCGGGTCTGCGGAGAGAGCGAGCAGGTAGGGGCTCTTCGGCGTCAGCCCGGTGACCGCGGCCTGCAGCGTCTGCAGCACGCCCTGGTCGAACAGCGTCACCTGCGTCGCCGGCTTGCCGTCCGGCCCGTCGAGGGTCAGCCGGCTCGACTGGCCGGCCGCGCCGAGGGGCTGCAGGTTCGGGGCGCCCGCGCTCTCCGGGACCGCCGCGGGCAGGTAGGCCACGCCTTGCGGGCCCTGGCCGATCGGGATCGTTGCGGTGACGGCGTTGGTGCCGGTGTCGATCACCGCGACCGCATCGGCATTCTCAAGGCCGACATAGACCCGCGACCCGTCGCCCGAGGGCCAGAGGCCGTGCGGGAGCGCGCCGGTCGGGATCGTCGCGACCTGCGAGAAGTCGTCGGTGCGGAACACCTTGACCTGGTTGAGCCCGCCGACCGTCACGTAGGCGAACTGGCCGGCCCTGGTGCGGGCGATGTTAACGTGGTTAGTGATCGGCCCCGTCTCGATGGTCTTGAGCGCCTTGAACGGCGGCGCGGCCTCGAAGACCTGGACCCGGCCGACATCCTTCAGGGTGAACCAGACCTGGCGGCCGTCGGGCGTCGCCGCGATGTCGGGGCAGAACGGGCTCTCCTGCTTGATCCGCCCGACGATGTGCCGGCTCTTGACCTCGATCGCGACCGTCTCGGGGCTGAAGCTGGAGCAGACGTAGCCGTACCGGCCGTCGGGCGAGAAGATCGTCATGCCGGGCCCGTTCGGCACTGTAATCCGGCCCGTCTCCTTGCCCGTCGCCGCGTCGAGGATCGCCACGTAATCCTCGCCGCGCACGCTGACCCAGACCTCGCGCCCGTCCGGCGTGAAGAACGCCTCGTGCGGCGAGCGGCCGACATAGGTCGTGTGCCGCACGGTATTGGTGGCGGTGTCGATGAAGCTGACCGAGTTCGAGCCGATCGAGACCGCCAGCAGGGTCTTGCGGTCGGGCGAGAAGCCCATGCCGTGGACGAGGAGCTGGCCGCGGTAGAGCGGGCTCAGGTTCGCGGGCGTAGTGTCGCCGAGGCGGATGACGCCGAGGAGCGTGTTGGCGGCGGGGTCGATCACCGAGACCGTGTTGGAGAACTGGTCCGAGGTATAGAAGCGGTCGCGGGGGCCGACCGGCACGTCGGGCGCCGAGGCGGGGCCAGGCGCCTGGCCC
Source organism: Methylobacterium indicum (assembly GCF_017347565.1). NCBI lineage: Bacteria > Pseudomonadati > Pseudomonadota > Alphaproteobacteria > Hyphomicrobiales > Methylobacteriaceae > Methylobacterium > Methylobacterium indicum. Next base: position 77,562 of record NZ_AP024145.1, read on the forward strand.
GCGAGCGCGGTTCTGCCGAGAAGGGCGAGCACGAGGGCCGCCTGAACGAGGTGTCGCATCGGATGTCGTCTCGCTGGGTGTGTGGGCCGGCCGGCTCAGTGATGGTGCGGGGCCGGAGCTTTCGGCGTGGTGGGAGCGGCGGGCGGGCGCTCGGCGAGCGCGCGCCGCATGACCTCGATCTCCTGGGCCTGCTCGACGATGATGCCCTGGGCGAGCCGGCGCAGGACGGGGTCGCGCCCGTAGGCGAGTTCGGCCTTCGCCATGTCGATCGCGCCCTGGTGGTGCGGGATCATCATGGCGGCGAAGTCCCGGTCCGGATCGCCGGAGGGCGGCACCGCCATGTCGGCGTGCATCCGGGTCATCGACTGGGCCATCAGCGCGTCGAAGCCGCCCGGGGCGCTCTCGGCGTGTCCGGTCCGCATCATCATCATGCCGCCGCCCGCCAGGCCGCCGGCCATCAGGGTGGCGATCAGGATCGCCGTCGGTGCGCCGCGCATCGTCTCTCCCGGTTCTCGAAGGTCACGCCGGGAGAGATGCCTGGGAGCGCCGAATATTCCCCGACCGGGCGAAACGCACCGATCACGGCTGCGTGATGCGATTTTCCGATCGGCCGGGGGAATACGCGGCCTCATCCGGCATCTTTCATTGCAAGCCGGGCGATCCATCCGCCACCGCCTGCCCCGGAGAGCGCCCTTGTGGAGAACGCCTTGGACGACCTCGCCGCCCTGATCGAGCCGCAGATCCCGGCGTTGCGGCGCTACGCCGTCGCGCTCTTGCGCGAGCGCGAGGCGGCCGACGACCTCGTCCAGGACGCCCTCGAACGCGCGATCCGGGCCTGGCCGCAGCGCCGCCGGGACGGCGACCTGCGCGCCTGGCTGTTCGCGATCCTGCGCAACCGCTACCTCGAAGGGGTGCGCGGTCGCCGCGGCGTCGAGGTCGGCTCGGAGCTGCTCGACGACGTCGTGGACGCCTCCGCCGATCCCGGGGCCGCCCTCGGCGTGCGGGACGTGCTCGACGGGCTCGCCGGCCTGCCCGAGGATCAACGCTCGGTCCTGCTCCTCGTCGCGGTCGAGGACATGTCCTATGCCGAGGCCGCCGCGGTGCTCGCCGTGCCGGTCGGCACGGTGATGTCGCGCCTGAGCCGGGCGCGGGGCCGGATGCGCGCCTTCCTGGACCACGCACCGACCGTCGTCACCGGACACCTGCGGAGAGTGAAATGACCGCGTCCGACCCCCGGCCCGTCGGCGAGGACGACCTGCACGCCCTCGTGGACGGCCGGCTCGATCCCGGCCGCCGCGCCACCGTCGAGGCCTGGCTCGCCGAGCACCCGGACGCGGCGGCTCGGGTCGCCGCCGACGGGCAGGTCCGCGCCCGCCTGCGGGCCCGCCTCGCCCCGATCGCCGACGAGCCGATCCCGGCCCGGCTGCGCGTCGCCCACCTGGCGCGCCCGCGTCCCGCCCGGAGCATCCGCTGGCTGCCGGGCGCCGCGGCGGCGATGGTGTGCCTCGCCCTGGGCGGGGCGGTGGGTTGGTTGGGGCGCGGGGCGGTGCCGCCCGCAGCGGCGCCGGTCGAGCCGATGACGCAGGCGGCGGTCTCGGCCTTCCGCACCTACGTGGTCGAGGCCGTCCACCCGGTCGAGGTCCGCGCCGACGGGACGCCGCATCTGGAGCAGTGGCTCTCGCGGCGCGTCGGCCGGCCGGTCAGGGCGCCGGATTTGCAGGCCCAAGGCTTCCGCCTGATGGGCGGGCGCCTGCTGCCGGCCGGCGACGAGCCGGCGGCGATGCTGATGTACGACGACGACCGCGGCACCCGCCTGACGCTCTACAGCCGCACCGGCGCGGCCGGGGGACGCGGCGTCTTCCGCTACGCCCGCGAGGGCGACGTCGCCGCCTTCTCGTGGATCGATACCGGCATGGCCTACGTGGTGACCGCGCGCACGGACGAAGCGCGGCTGCTGCGGGTCGCCGAGGCGGTCGACGCTCAAGCGAGCGGACGGGGAAGCGGGCTGCAGTAACGCCGGGCCCGGAAGGTCCTGCATCCTACGTCGAGCATAAGAGCGAAGGGTGAGACGGTCATGACGTTAAGGCACGGTGTGGCGCGTGAACGACGGACACAGAGCGGGCTGGTGCAGAACGGGCTCTTGCGGATTCTGGGAGCCGCCGCCTGCGCGCTGTTCCTCGGCTCTGCGGCGCGGGCGGAGCCGACCGGCAAAACCTACCTAGCGTTGGGCGACTCCCTCGCCTACGGCCTGCAGGTCGGCAAGCTCAAGGAGCAGATCGCGGCAGGCACCGTCCGGCCTGGGAGCTTCGACACCGGCTACGCCATGGTGCTGGCCTCGTATCTGCGCGAGCGGGCCCATGACCTGACGCTGGTCGACCTCGGATGCCCCGGCGAATCTACGACCTCGTTCGTCGACGGGCCGTGCGGTTTCGCGACGACCGGCAAGCCGTTCGGCACCACGCCGCTGCCGCTGCACGTGCCCTATGCCGGCGCGCAGCTCTCGGCGGCGACGGCCTACCTCGCCGCCCATCCGGGCGCGGTCGGTCTGATCACCCTCGATATCGGCATCAACGACCTTAGGGCCGTGCAGGTCGGCTGCCCGGAGGGGCACGGGTTCAAGGACTGCGTCGCAGCTGGCTTACCGCCCGCCCTGGAGCGCACAGCGACCAACCTGCGGCGCATCCTGTCCGCCCTGCGCGCGGCGGCGCCCAAGGCGCGTATTCTGGTCGGCACCTACTACAACTGGCTCGCCGTCACCGATCCCGACACCGACCGCTTCGTCGAGGCCCTGAACCGCACGATCGCTGCAGCGGTCACGGAGGCGGGCGCCGGTCTCGTGGACGTCTTCCCAGCCTTCAACCGCACCGGCGAGGCTCGCGCACGGCTCTGTGACCTGACGCTGTACTGCACGCCGGCCCGCGACCTCCACCCGTCGGATGCGGGCTACCGGGTGATCGGCGACCTGTTCGCCAAGGCTCTCGGCGAGCCCGGCAAGCCGTGACCCTCGACCAGCTGCGCATCTTCGTGGCGGTGGCCGAGCGCCAGCACGTCACCCGGGCCGCCGAGGCGCTCAACCTCGTCCAGTCGGCGGTCAGCGCGGCCATCGCCGCCCTGGAGGGCCGGCACGCCGTCAAGCTGTTCCACCGGGTCGGGCGGGGCATCGAACTGACCGAGGCCGGCCGCCTGTTCCTCGTAGAGGCGCGCGCGGTGCTCGCCCGCGCCGAGGCGGCCGAGCAGGTGCTCGCCGACCTGAGCGGCCTGCGCCGCGGCACCCTCGCCATCCGCGCGAGCCAGACCATCGCCGGTCATTGGCTGCCCCGCCACCTCGTCGCGTTCCGGGCAGCCTATCCGGACATCGTCCTGCGGCTCGGCATCGGCAATACCGCGCAGGCCGCCGAAGCGGTTCGCTCGGGAGTGGCGGAGCTCGGCTTCGTGGAGGGCGCCGTCGAGGATGACGGCCTCGCGAGCCTTCCGGTCGCGGAGGATCGGCTCGTCCTCGTGGTCCGGCCCGGGCACGAACTGGCCGGCTGCTCCCAACCGGCTCCGTCGGATCTCGCCGCGGCGTCCTGGGTGCTGCGCGAGCCCGGATCCGGGACGCGCTCGGCCCTCGAATCTGCCGTCGCGGCCGCCGGCCTCGCGCCCGATGCGCTCACCGTGGCGCTGGAACTGCCCTCGAACGAGGCGGTGCTCGCCGCCGTCGCGGCGGGGGCCGGCGCGAGCGTCCTGTCGGAGGCGGTGGTCGCCCCCTCCCTGCGGACCGGGACGCTCGTCGCCGTGCCTCTCGGTCTGCCGGCGCGCATCTTCCGGGTCCTGCGCCACAAGGAGCGATACCGCAGCCGGGCGGCGGACGCCCTGCTCGACCTGATCCGAGCCGCCTCGACGGAGGACGGCGCGCCCTGATCCGGTCTTCGGGTCTCAAGCCACCGTGACCCGCACGCGGTGCCACGCGGCGCTGAGGTAGCCCTTGTAGTTCCAGGTGTCGTCCGGCAGCGCAGGCTGGGTCTGCCCGGCCTCGTCCCAGGCGCGCACCGCCAGTTCATGCTCGCCCGGGGGGAGATCGAGGTCGATCGTCCAGAACGTCCAGGCGAAGCGGGCCCGCGCATCATGCTCGAGCGCCGCCTGCGCCCAGGTCCGCCCGCCATTGCCGGAGACGTCGACGCGGACGACGGTGCGGTCGCCCGACACCGCGTAGCCGCGGATTGTGTTCGCCCCGGCCGCTAGCCGTGCCCCGCGTGCCGGCTCGCAGATCGCCGCGTTCAGCGGCATCGTGTTGATGGTGTGACCCCGGGCGGGGTCGGCCGTCTCCGCCGTCACGTCGGGCGGGAACAGCTTGTAGTCCTCGGCCTGGATCGGGTTGTCCGACGGGTGGTCCTGCACCGTGATGCGCTTCAGCCATTTCGGGCTGCGCACCCCGGCGAAGCCCGGCACGACGACGCGCAGCGGGAAGCCGTGCTCCGGCAGCAGCGGCGCGCCGTTCACCGCGAAGGCCAGCAGGGTCTCGGGCGCGAGCGCCTTGGCCAGCGGAATCGAGGCTCCGTAGGGCCGGCCCTCGACGAGGTCGTGGCTCTCGAAGGCGACGTGCAGGTCCGCACCCTCGGCGATCCCGGCCTCGCGCAGCACGTCGCCCAAGTGGATTCCGGTCCAGTCGGCCGTGCCGATCGCGCCGCCGTCCCACGGGTCGCCGGAGACCGGCGCCACCGCCCGCATGTCCGCGCGGCGGTTGCCCGCGCACTGCATCGTCGCCGTCACGGTGGCCTCGGCATAGCGCGAGCGCATGTCGTCCAGCGACAGTTCTAGCGCCGTCGGGATCGCGCCGTCGAGGCGGAGGCGGTAGCCGTCCGCATCGATCTCCGGCAGGTCGCCGTGCGAGCGCACGTAGAAGTCGTCGGCTGCCGTGCGGTAGGACGCACGCAGCCGCGCGAGGGGCGGCTCGGCATTGTACGGCGCCTCCCCGTGGACGATCAGGCGCGCCTTGCGCTCGGCCAAGCTCGACATGCGGATCTCCGGGCTGACGGATCGCGGGACAACGTGCCGGGACCGGATCGGTCCCGGCGTGCTTCCCCGGCTTTGCCGTCGCGACGGCGGGCCGGGCACGGCACCGTCAGGGCTGCGGCTTCATCGCCGCGAGGTAGTCGACGATGGCCTTCACGTCGGCCTCGTCGATCGGGGCCTTGTAGACGTGGACCATCTTGTTGACGGTCTCGGTCCACTGCGCCTTCGACAGCTTCGGCTGGGTCAGCACCATCCCGGCCGAATGGCAGGCAAGGCAGTTGTTGTTGGCGGCCTCCGCCCCGGGGCCCTCCGGGAAGAAGCGGTCGGAGGTGGGCAGCTCGACCTGCTGCGAGGTGAAGCGCATCGTCTCGGCCGCCTCGGCGGCGAATGTCGGGGCGGAGGCCAGCGCGAGCGCGGCGAGCAAGAACGCGGTGCGGGATGTGACCATGGCTCTCTCCCTCAGGCGACGTGAAGCGACACGGTCTCGACGCCGTTCTGCATGAACCCGGCCCCGTTCCAGACCCGCTCCATTGGCTGGGCCAGCCCGTTCGTGTTGGTGCAGCGGACCTTGATCGCGTGGGTGCCGGCCGCGAGAGCCGGCAGGTCGCCCTCGAACCGCCGGAAGCTGTAGGGGCCCTCGTCGGCTCCGAGCTTGCCCAAGGACCACGTCGCGCCACCGTCGGCGGAGATCTCCACCGTCCTGACCCCGCAATCGCCCCCGAAGGCGATGCCGCGGACCGCCACCGGCGAACCGGCCGTCGCCTGTGCGCCGTCGCGCAGGTTGGTGACGAAGGAGCGTGGGACCATGCGGTTGATCGGCACCGTCTTGAACCCGGTCTGACCGGGCTTGATGTTTGCCCCCGGCACGTCCGGGATGCGGTAGGCGGTCTTCATCCAGTACTGGTCGTCGGGCTTGTCCAGCACCTCGATGTCGGACAGCATCTTGACCCAGTAGGTCGAGTACCAGCCCGGCACCACCAGGCGCAGCGGGAAGCCGTTGAGCAGCGGCAGCTGCTCGCCGTTCATCGCGTAAGCCAGCATGACCTCGCCGTCGCGGGCATGGTCGAGGTCGAGCGACTTCTTGAAGTCGGGCGCTTCGTCCACGACCGGTTCGTCGAGGCCGCTGAAGCGGACCTGCACGGCCCCGGCCTTCACCCCGGCGCGGTCGAGCACGTCCTTCAGGCGCACACCCGTCCAGCGCGCGTTGCCCATCGAGCCGTTGGCCCACTGCGCGCCCGGCACCCGCGGCTCGAACAGACCGCGGGAATTGCCCGAGCATTGGTTGACGGCGGCGATCTCGAAGCGCGGCAGCCGGGCGAGCTCGTCGAGCGACAGCGATAGCTCCCGGTCGACATGGCCACGCACCGTCAGCCGGTAGGCGTTCGCGTCGACCTCGGTAGGGATCGAGGCCCAGTGCCAGCGCACGTAGAAGCGGTCGTTGGGGGTGAACACGCCCTGGTCGAACACCTCGAACGGCGTCTCCAGGAGCGGCGGGCGCGTCCGCTGCAGGATCATCGGCCCCTTGCCGGGGAAGGCTGTCGTCAGGTCGCGCAGGTCGGGGCCGCCGGGCAGCGGGAGCTTGACCGTACCCGCAGCCCAGGCCGGCACCGCGGCCGCGAGGCCGCCGAGGCCAAGACCACTGAGGCCAAGACCGGCAAGCATCGCGCGGCGGTGAATGGCAGGATGGCTCAAGGGTGTTCCTCCGGGTCCGGGCCGAGCGTCTCGCGCTCTCCCTTGGGTGATGGAAAGTATCTTCCATGAGACAGGGCTTCCAACGGAAAGTCCTGCTCGTTCCGATCGATTGGAGAGATCGTTTCCCTCCGGCGCGCCGGGAAACGGTCGTCCGAGGACGCTCGGTCAGGCGATGCCGAGGAGTTGGATCAGGCAGAGGCTGACCGCGGTGAGGGCGAGCAGGGAGGCGACCACCGCCAGCGTGACCCGCAGCCCCGCGCCGGCGACGCTGCGCACGTCGACCCCGAGCCCGAGCGCGGCCATCGACACGATGGTGAGCACGTTGGCGGTCGCGGCGATCGGCGGCAGGGCGGCTTGCGGGATCAGACCGCCCGAGCGCAGGCCGGCCATCGCCAGGAACGCCAGGATGAACCACGGCACGAGGCGGTGGATCGCGACGCGGCCGGGCTTCGGACGCTCCCCCGCGGTGACGTGCGGGGCCGGCTCGTCCGTCTCCTCGCGCAGCCGGCTCGCGCCGAGGGAGAGCGCCAGCACCACCGGGCCGAGCATCAGCACGCGGACCAGCTTGACCACGGTGCCGACCTGCACGCTCAGCGCCGCCACCGGCGCCGTCGCGGCGAGCACCTGCGGCACGGCGTAGACGGTGAGGCCGGCGAGCACGCCGTACTGCATCGGCGACAGGCCGAGGAGCGGCACGAGCAAGGGCAGGCCGAGCACGACCAGCACCCCGAGCACCGCTGTGAAGGTGATGGAGGAGGCGACGTCCTCGCCGTCCGCACCGATCACCGGGGCGGTCGCGGCGATCGCCGAGTTGCCGCAGATCGAGTTGCCGCAGGCGACGAGGATCGCGAGCCGGGGGTGCAGACCTAGGGCGCGGCCGATGCCGTAACTCGCCGCGATCGCCGCCATCACCACCACGGCGATGCCGACGAGAAGGCCGGGTCCGGCCGCCAGCAGGGTTGCGAGGCTGAGCGAGGCACCGAGCAGGACGACGGCGACTTCGAGGACCGTCTTGGCCCCGAAGGCGATGCCGGGAAAGAAGCGCGCGCCCGGGTTCCACGCGGTGCGCAGGGCCGTGCCGAGCACGATGGCGAGCACCAGGGCCTCGAGCCAGGCGCGGCCGAACAGGTGCTCCTCGGCCGATTCGAGCGCGACGGCGGCGCCGGTCACTGCGAGGCACAGGAGGAGGCCGGGTAGGAGGCGGCGCAGGGGGGCAAGGGGGGATGCGATGAGGGTCGCGGCGGTCATGACGGTCTCGCGGGGTCGCTTGGGTCTGTCCCCAACGTGCCGATGCGCAACCATTCGATCCAACAGAACGTTGCGATGATTTTGTTCGCAAATCTCGATGATTACCGCCGTGCCGACGACGATGCCGGTCGTCGGGTGGACAGGTTCGCCGGCCCTTGAAACTCCGAGCCCACGACCAAAAATCACAAGTGGATGGCGACGCCCCGCGAACGGGCATGATCCGGCTACAGGAGCAGGTGCGAGCCAGCCTCATGATCCCCGATCGGCCGATCGTGCGCCTGATGGCGGCGGTGATCCTCGTGATCCTCGCCTCCTTCGTGCCGCCGGCAGTCCAGGCCCATGAGGGACACGCCCATCACGCTGGCCACGGTTCCGCGACGCACACGCGGACCGCCTCGGTGGCAGCGGTTCCGGCTGCGAATCTTGCCGGGCATGTCGCCCGGGCCGAGCCTCTGGCCTGCGCGGAGACCGCGATCCGGATCACCGCTGTCGCGCCCATCCGGGACGCTGGTTGCTGCCCCGGCCCCTGCCGGGTCCGCTGCTGCGGAACGATGACTTGCTGTGCCGCTGGCATTCTGCCCGGCCCGCCCGCCTTGGCGTCGATCCCGTTCCGGGCCGTCAGGCTGGTCCCGCGCGACGCCCCCGTTCGCACCGGCGCCGGACCCGAAGCCCTGCCGAGGCCTCCCCGAACCCTCGCGTGAGATGAGGCGCGCCTGAAGGCGCGCGACGCCCGAGTTGTGCCCGCGTCGACGGTGCACCTCCGGCCCTCCCGGCACGGGGAGATCCCGTAGCTGCCGATCCCGCCTCTCGCCGCCCCGGGTGCGGCCGACCCGCCTCCCAGGCGAAGTCCGCGCATGCCCCCCCACCCCCCCCCCGGGCCGTCCCGGGTGGCCCGTTCGATCCAATTCCCATTCGAAGCAGAGACCGATCCATGACCGCCCCTCGCACCTTCGCCGCCATCGTCCTCCTCTCGTCCGGCCTCGCCGGTCCCGCCTTCGCGCAGGCGTCGCACGACCATCGCTTCATGCCCAGGCACGGGATGGGCAAGACGAAGCCGGACCCGAAGGACACCGCCTCGACCGTTGAGTTCAAGGCCGCCGACGCGGCGATGATGAAGGAGATGCATGTCGCCTACACGGGCGACCCGGACGTCGACTTCCGCACGCACATGATCCCGCACCACAAGGGCGCGGTCGCCATGGCGAAGGTCGCGCTGACGCACGCCAAGGACCCCGAGACGCGAGCGATGGCGCAGAAGATCATCGACGATCAGGAAAAGGAGATCGCCGACATGGAGGCGTGGCTGAAGCGGCACGGCCGGTAGGCACCGCGCGGGCCGGGTTCATCCCGGTCCGCTTCCCCCGATATCGACCGACTGCTTGAGGAAATTCGCATGCCAGCCACCGCAAAGAAGGCCGTCCTCTACCGCATGGTGATGGAGAAGCACCTCTGCCCGTACGGGCTGAAGGCCAAGGACCTGCTCGAACGCCAGGGTTTCGCGGTCGAGGATCACTGGCTCACCACGCGCGAGGAGACCGATCGCTTCAAGGCCGAGCACGACGTCAAGTCGACGCCCCAGACCTTCATCGACGGCGCGCGCGTCGGGGGCTACGACGACCTGCACCGCCGCTTCGGCACAACGGCGAACGACCCGAACGCGACGACCTACACGCCGGTCGTTGCGGTGTTCTCCATGACGGCGCTGATGGCGCTTGCGGCCAGCTATGCCGTCACCGGCACGCCGTTCACGATGCGCGCGGCCGAGTGGTTCATCGCCTTCAGCATGTGTGTGCTCGCCCTCCTCAAGCTGCAGGACGTCGAGAGCTTCTCGTCGATGTTCCTGGGCTACGACCTGCTCGGCCAACGCTGGGTCCGCTACGCCTACGCCTATCCGTTCCTGGAAGGCCTCGCCGGCATCCTCATGGTCGCGGGAGCCCCGAACTGGCTGTCGATCCCGGTGGCCCTGTTCATCGGGACGATCGGGGCCGTCTCGGTGTTCAAGGCGGTCTACGTCGACAAGCGCGAGATCAAGTGCGCCTGCGTCGGCGGGTCGAGCAAGGTGCCGCTCGGCTTCGTCTCGCTGACCGAGAACCTGATGATGGTCGCCATGGCGGTTTGGATGCTGGCGATGCACGCATGAGCGCGGCGGCCGCGCCGCCATCGACCGAGGTCGCACGACCGGCGGAATCCCGTCTGCCCGGGTTCGACGGGGCAGAATTTGCTTCGAGTCCAAGGCCCAGGCGCCCCCCGGGAACATGCCGGTCCGGGCCCGTCGCACTCGGACGTTGCACTGGTTGCTCGATGCGTCGAACGGCTTTCGAAGCGGCGAAGCTGCTCGGCACTAGATACGGCCGACGGGCATCGGAGAACCCGATGCCCGCACGGTCTCGTGTCTCGAATCTTGAGCTACGCGGCCCGGCGGGCGTGACCCTTGCCGCGGCGCGACACACCGAGGCCCTTGCGGGCATCGCACTTGAGGCCGTGGCTGTGCCAGCCCTCCGCGGGGGCCTGCTGCCAGCCGTGATGGCAGCCATGCGCTGCGGCAGGACCGATCCAAAGAGCCGTCAGCAATCCGATCGAGACAGCGAGGGTGCGCATGCGAAGATCCTTCTCAGGTGGGAAAATCAGGTCTCAGAACCGGCCGGCAAGCGTCAGCCGCACGGCTGTCGGCTCGACCGGGTGGAAGTGGCGGTCGGCGACGCCGCCCGCGTCCTCCCCCGGCAGGCGTGACACGTAGTAGTAGGTGATCTGATCCGCCTTGGCATTGGTCACGTTCAGCACGTCGAGGGAGAGGCTGACGCCGTTGTCGAAGTTGTACCCGACCCGGCCGTTGAGAAGCGCGGTCGGCTTCGAGCGCACCGAGTTGTCCTCGATCAGAGGGCGCGGCCCGAAATAGCGGAGTCGCAGTGAGCCGAACCAGCCCTGGCCTTCGCCGAACGTGATGCCCGCCGACGCGATCGTGGTCGGCGCCTCGGGCACCCGCCGGCCGACCGGGTCGCGGTCGGCGAAGCGGGCGTTGGTGAGCGTCAGGTCGCCCTCCAGGGCCAGCCAGGGCGTGACGGCGTAATGGTTGCTCCACTCGATACCGAACCGCCGTGTCGGCCGGCTCGGCTCGGTGGTGCCGGTGTCGCCCTGGAACAGGTTCTCGGACGCGAAATCGAGCCGGAACAGCGCCAGGGAGGTTTCCAGCCCTGTGATCGAGCGGTTGCGGATCCCGACTTCGTAGCCGGTCGAGGGGACCAGGAACGGCGAGCGGGACACGTTGAACAGCGGACTGACCGGATCGACGGTGGCCGTGACGCCGCGAGCATCGTTCGAATGGAAGCCGCCGCCGTAGTTCACGTACAGCTCGGTATCCAGCCACGGCCCGAGCACCGCCCCGAGCTTCGGATTGACGATGCCGTCGCGGGCGCGACCCGAGTTCGCCGGTGTGTCGGAGCGGACATCGGCATAGTAGCCGTCGGCCCGGAAGCCGACGCTGGTGCGCAGCCAGTCGGTCCAGCGCACCCGGTTCTCGTAGTAGAACGCCGCGCTGGCTTCCAGCACCCGGTCGTCCAGTACCGTCGAGCGGTATTGCCGGGCGGTGGTGTTGAACAGGCCGACCCGGATGTCGTCGGTGCGGGTCTGCACGCCGATCTCGTTCTCCATGGCGAGCCCGAACAGGTCACCCTGGAACACGCGCGAGATTTCGCCGCCGCCGAGCACGCGGCTGTCGCGCTGGCGGAACTGGTCACCGTTGACCGGATCGTTGAGGAAATACGTGAAGTTGTTCCAGAGGTTCATCTGGTAGCGGATCACGTAGGCCGACGCCCGGGTGACGCCACCGGCATCCGACTGGCTCCAGCGCCCCGACAGCGAGAAGCGGCCGGTATCGCCGCCATCGCTCGGGTCGAGGGTGCCGTAGCGGCCGATGATCTCCTCCGCCACCGCCCGCTCGGGAATCTGATTGGTGGCATTCCACTTGGCCCAGTAGGCCATGCCGGTGACCGCAAAGCCGTCCGTCGCCGTGCCCTGGCTGTAGCGGGCGACGCCGTTGAACTTGCGGAGAGTATCGGGCACCACCCACGGGCCGTCATAGGTCTGCGCCTCACCCGCCACGAGCAGGTTACCCACGCCGAGCGGTGCCGAGGCGGCCGAGAGGGCCCGCTTGAGACCGAAGCTGCCCAGCGTCGTCAGCGCGATGCTGCGGTTGAGCTTGTCGAGATAGTCGATCCGCACCGAGCCGGCCGACGCGAAGTCGCCGTCACGCACGAAGTACGGGCCCTTGTGGAACTCGACCGCGCCGACGAGCTCGGGGATCAGGAAGTTGAGATCGGCGTAGCCCTGGCCATGGGCATGGGTGCGCATGTTGACCGGCATGCCGTCGACGTTGATGGCGATGTCGGTGCCGTGGTCGAGGTTGAAGCCACGCAGGAAGTACTGGTTGGCTTTGCCCTCACCCGAGTGCTGCGTGATGATGAGGCCCGGCACTTCCTCCAGCACCTCGCCGGGTCGGGTCACCGGGCGGCTGTTGATCTGCGCCCCCGTGATGATGCCGGCACTTGCAGCATCAACCGGTCGAAGCGCACCGCCGATGCCGGTAACGCCGCCGACATAGCCGGCGCTGGCGTTAGGTGTGCCCGAAGTCGTGGCGGCCGGTGCTTCCGGTGCGACCGTGATCTCCGAGAGCGCGATGGTATCGGCGGTCTCGGTCACCGGCGGCGCGGCCCAGGCGTGGGAGGCGACCAGCAGGACGCTGGCGGAGCTGAGCAGGCTGTATCGACGCACCCGGAGGGCAGACGACAAGGTAGAGCGGGCCAACGGCATTCCAGAAGCGGCATCGAGGCGTGCCCCTCGCACGTCCCGCGTATGAGAAATCTACGCAAAGTTCACACCGCCGGCTGTGGCCGGCGGTCCTCAGTGGTCAGCGTTGTCATCGTGCGGGTGCGGGTGGTTGGCCGGCTCGGCGCTGTTCTCGGGAATGAGGTGCAGGTGGCCGTAGCGCACACCCCGCTGGGTGATGATGCGATCGGCGTAAGCCTGCATGGCCGGCACAGATCCATGCAGCACCGCAACTTCCAGGCAATCGTCTCTGGTCAGATGCACATGCATGCTGGCGATGGACACCCCGTGGTGGTGTCCTTCATCGGTGAGACGGCGCGCCAGGTCGCGGGTGCCATGATTGTAGACGTAGCTCAGCGTCCCGTAGTAGGGCGCAGCACCCGCCTGATCTCCTTGGGATGGGGCGACCGCATCGCGGACGAGGTCACGCACGGCCTCCGAGCGGCTACCATAGCCGCGTTCGGTGCAGAGACGATCCACCGCCGCCAGCAGCTCGTCGTCAATAGTGATCGTGATGCGCTGCATGCCCGCTCCGTCAACTGCTTGATGGCTTTGGTAGGAGCATGGCGAGCGCGTGAACAGCTAGGGGAATGGCGGGCCTTCGCACGGCTCATGCCTCCAGCGTCCATCCATCACATGAACTGGCATGTAAGAAAAACGACTCGTTCCTGACAGCGAGAAGATCCTTCGGCGGTGACGCACTTGACGCGAGAGCCCGGCGACGCAGTGAATGTCAGGAAGCCGTTTCATGAAATCAAATGTCTGGTAAATACTCGCGACCGGACATTCCCAACAGAATTTGCGAGGAGCCGCTTTGGGTCAGGACCGGCGGTTCGGGCCGGGGTGAGCGCCAACCTCGCCCTATCGAGCCCGACCCTCGGCTCGCACAGTCATCACCACAGTTGCGGAAGTGCGGGCTGGCGCCGACAACGCCGCTATATCATCAGCGATCATGCCGGTCGGTGCGACAGCGTCGAATTCAGCTGACAACCGCATCAGGCAGGACAGGTTGGTTGCGGTGTGCCAAACAGCCTCCACCAGGCGATGGATCACGTCACCACGGTCGCGGACTTCCCGTTTCCAACTCGCAAAGGCTTTGCGAGCGAAGCCCGCGTATATACCCCAGGGAGATTGAGGCGAAATTCGTCGCCCGACAGCAACAATCAAGCGTCCACGACAGCGTGCCGCGTCACGAGATCATGATACACCGTCGCCACAGAAGTGTGCTACATTGCTGGTACAGGCAACCATGAAAACGCTCAAAAAACAATGTTCTATGGTGACGTGCCTCAATCCCGTAGGGCGCGCCATGCGGTGTAATCATTGAGCTATTGGCTTTTTCGGACTTTCCCGGGAGGGGCGCTAGGACCGGTTGCGATCGTGCCTCCCCGCCATGGGCGATGCGGCGGCCGGAGCCCGGTCCGGCTGACCGCGCCGTCGAAGGGCGGCTGAGCGGCCGTGCCCTGTCTTCAGCCCGCGGGCGCGGTCGCCGTCATCGAGGGGCGCTGCGCAAAATCGGCATACCATGACGCCACGCGCGGACGACCGCTGCGCCAGTCCAGATCGGGGAAGCGAAAATCCAGGTAGCCGAGACCGCACCCAAAGGTGACCGTGCCGATGTCGAGGCGCGAGCCGAGGTCCATCCTCTCCATGCTGTCGATCGCGTCTGTCACCTTCTCGATCTGACCGCGGCTCCAGTCGGCCCAGCGCAGGCTCTCTGGCCGGAGCACCGCTTCGTAGCGTGCAAGCAGGGCGGCCCCGAGCAGGCCGTCTCCCAGGGCCGCGTCAGTCAGGTTGCGCCAGCGCTCCGTGCCCGTTCCGAAGAAGCGGCCGCCGCCGAGATCGTCGAGGTACTCGCAGATCACTCGGCTGTCGTACAGGACGGTGCCGTCATCTGTGAAGAAGGTCGGGACCTGACCGATCGGGTTGTGCTGCCGGATCGTCGCGTCGCGCTGGACCGGACCAGCGGCGCTCGGCAGGCGCTCGATCCGGTCGGCAAGGCCGAGCTCGTGGGCCACCACCATGACCTTCCGGACGTAGGGCGAGGCGGGGGAGTAGTAGATCTTCATCGGGGACTTTTCTCCGGTGATCGGATCAGGCCGGCTCATCGCCGGGCTTGGGTTGAACGCGATCGAAATTGTCGCGCAGGAACAGGCCGGCGAAGTACACGTGCTCGCGCATCAGGTCCTCGGCCCGGGCCGGGTCGCGGGCGAGGAGCGCCGCCAGGATCCGGTGGTGGTCGTCGTGCGAGCGCCGGATCACCCCGTAATCGTGCCAGAGAATCACCCGGCCGGACACGAACGGGATCGAATGGGTCTGACGCACGAAGCGCTCGACCCACGGATTGCGCGAGAGCGAGATAATCGCGTCGTGGAAGCGCTCGTTCATCGCCTGGTAGGGCTGCAGGTCGCCATCCGCCAGCGCGCCGCCCGCGAGGATGCGGTCGCCCTCCTCCAGGCAGGCGCGCAGGGCCGCGGCGACCGCGTCCGGAACGCCGTTCGCCGCGGCCAGCCGGCAGGCCAGCCCCTCGATCGAGGCGCGGACCTCATAGGCGGCGAACACGTCCTCGGCCCCGAACCGCCGCACGACGTAGCCGCGCTTGGGCTGGTAATCGAGCAGGCGCTCGGTCGCCAGCAGGGTCAGGGCCGCCCGCAGGGGCGTGCGCGAGACGCCCAGACGATCGGCCAGGGGCACCTCCTCCAGCCGCTCGCCCGCCGGCAGGGTCCCGTCGAGGATCCAGCCGCGCAGGATCTCCGTCACGTCCTGAGATCGCGTTCGCATCATGGATACATAGACCCGCTTTTGACGCTCTGAAAGAGTAATTTTTCCTTGACAACAGGGATTCATGTATCCAAGTTCGACCTAACAAGAACCGAGGAGGAAACGGCCGTGAACCGCATCGCGCTCGTGACGGGAGGGGGCCGCGGCATCGGGCAGGAAGTCTGCCGCGTCCTCGCGGAGGCCGGCCTGACCGTCGCCGCCGCGGATATCGACGCGGAGTCCGCCCGCCGCAGCGCCGCCGGCCTGCCCGGCCCGGGCCATGCCGGCTACACGGTGGACGTGGCCGACGAGGCCTCTGTCGAGGCGCTGTTCGCCGCGGTCGAGGACGATCTCGGGCCGGTCGCGGTCCTGGTCTGCAATGCCGGCAAGCTCCTCCTGCACGAGGGGCGCCGGCCGCTCATCGCCGAAACCTCGCTGGCCAACTGGCACGACATGCTGGGGGTGAACGCCACCGGGACCTTCCTGTGCGCCCGCGCCTTCCTGCGGCGGCGCCAGAAGCGGCCGGTCCCGCACGGGCGGGTCGTGACCTTCTCGTCGGTGGCGGCCCAGCTCGGCGGCTACAACGCCAGCGCCGCCTACATCGCCGCCAAGGCCGCCATCCTGGGCCTCACCAAGGCGGTCGCCCGGGAGGGCGCGCCGCTCGGCATCACCGCGAACGCGGTCGCCCCGGGGCTGATCGACACCGACATGATGCGGCTCGCCGCCGGCGGAGCCGGCACGACGCCGGCCTCCACAGCCAACGTGCCGCTCGGCCGCCTCGGCCAGCCCCGCGACGTCGCCGAGGCCGTGGCGTTCCTGGCCTCGCCGGCCTCCGCCTACCTGACCGGGACCACGCTCGACGTGAACGGCGGCTACCGGATGCAGTAGATCGGGTCACGCCGACACCAAATCACGAAAAAACAAAGACGACATGAGACGGGAGGAAGCGGTGACGAAGCACAGTCTGAGCCGGATCGCGCTCGCCGTGGCGGCGCTCGCAGGCCTGGCCGCCCCGGCCCGGGCGGACGAGCCCGGGCTGACGCCGACGAGCATCAAGATCGGGATGTTCGGCCCGCTCTCGGGCGCCTCGATGGCCTACGGCTTCGACGTCATGAACGCCGCCCGGATGTACTACGACAAGATCAACAAGGAAGGCGGCATCCACGGACGCAAGATCGTGATCGTCCAGGAGGACGACCGCTGCAACGCCAACGACGTCGTCGCGGCGGTCAAGAAGCTCGTCGAGCAGGACGGCGTGTTCCTGCTCAACGGCGGATCGTGCTCCGCGCCGGTCGTCGCCGCCAAGGACTACGTCGTGCGCGCGGGCGTGCCGTGGGTGATGCTCAACGCCTCGGGCGACGGCGCGCTCTACCCGCCGCAGCCCAACATCTACGGCGCCTTCTCGATCTCGCAGCGCGCGATGGGCGGCTCGGTCGTCGAGTTCGCCAGCAAGGAGCTGAAGGCGAAGAAGATCGCCTACATCAACCACGACGACGCCTACGGCGCCTGGAACCTGGAGGGCGCCCGCTTCCAGGCCAAGGACAACGGCGTCACCTTGGTGCCCGAGTCGGTGAGCCCGTCGATCACCGACGTCACCGCCCCGGTCCTGAAGATGCGTGCCTCGGGCGCCGACGCCCTGGTAATTGCCACCTACGCCCGGCCGGCCCAACTGATCCTCAAGAAGGCGCAGGAGCTCGGCTTCAACAAGCCGATCGTCATCGCGGTGAACGCTATCGCCAACCTGAAGCAGCTCGCCGACAACGTCGGCTCGAAGGACGCCTTCCGCAACGTCTATATCGAGGAGGTGCTATCGGCCAAGCCCGGCTCGGAGAAGCTGTCCTGGATCTACGACCTCTACAAGGCGAACTATCCCGACCTCGCCGGCAAGCCCGACCACCCGCAGGTCTACATGCCCTACGGCATCCCCTCGGCGATGACCGTGGTGAAGGCGCTCCAGGCCGCCGGACCGAACCCGACCCGCGCCAAGGTGATCGAGGCCCTTGACCGCACCGATTTCGACAGCGGCGTCATGGCCGGGCCGATCGTACTGACGAAGACCGAGCACGCCGCCCAGAAGGCGTCGACCTACTTCAAGTTCGACGGAGAGGGGCTGACGGCGGTGCCTGGTAGCTTCGCCAGCCGCTGGACCTATCAGAGCCAGTAATCTCGGGCCGCTATTCTTGGCCTAATAACCTTCGACCCTTCATCTCGGGCCAGTGATCGCCAGACCATGGATTCCGACATCGTCTTCCTGTTCCTCCAGCAGGGCATCGCCTCCGGTCTGGTGACCGGCTCGGTCTACGCCCTGCTGGCGCTCGCCCTGGTGATCGTGTTCCGCACGACCGACGTGGCGAACTTCGCCGAGGGCGAGTTCTACATGGCGGCGGCCTACCTGGCGTTCTTCCTGATCGCGATCGTCGGGCTGCCGCTCTGGGCGGCGGCACCCGCGATGGTGGCCCTGATCGCCGCCGCCTCCGGCCTGTTCCAGCGGGTGGTGCTGCGGCGGGTCGCGGCGGCGCGCGGGGTCTCGGTCAACCTCGTCATCGCGACGCTGGGCCTGTCCTACGTGCTCAAGGGCGCGGTGCGCGCCACGGGCTTCGGCGACACGCCGCGCTCCTTCCCCTCGGTCGTGTCCGATGGGTCGGTCACCCTCGGCCAGGCATCCCTGAGCTACCTCGACCTCGCGATCCTCGTCACTGCGCTGGCGGTGATGGCGGCGTTCTTCGCGGTGTTCAACCTGACCCGCACCGGGCGGGCGATGCGGGCGGTCGGCATGAACCGGCGCGCCGCCCAGCTCGTCGGCATCAATCTCGGCCGCACCGAGCGGCTGGTCTGGATCTTCTCCGGCGGCATCTCGGCGATCGCCGCGATCCTGATCGCCCCGAAGCTCCTGATGACCGCCGAGATGGGGGGCGTCGTCACCCTCGCCTTCGCGGCGGCGATCGTCGGCGGGTTCACGAGCCTGCCGGGGGCGGTGGTCGGCGGCTTCATCATCGGCATCGCCGAGAACCTCGTCGGCCTCTTCGTCTCGACCCGGGCGATCACCGTCGCCCCGTTCGTGATCATCATGCTGGTCCTGATCTTCAAGCCGCGAGGTCTGTTCGGCGGCCGTCTCCGGGTGAGGAAGGTATGAGCGCGCGCACCCTCGCCGCCGTCGCGGTCCTCCTCGTCGGGCTCGGCGTCGCGCTGCCGGCGCTCGCCACCGGCTACGTCGTCTATATCGGCAACCTGCTCCTCGTCTTCGTGGTGCTGTCGCTCGGGCTCCACGTCGTCATCGGCGAGGCCGGCCAGTTCTCCCTAGCGCATGCGGCCTTCTACGGCATCGGCATCTACACGGCGGCGCTCGGCGCGGGTGTGCTGGGACTGCCGTTCTGGGCCGCCCTCCTGGCCGGCGGCCTGCTCGCGGCCCTGTGCGGGCTTGCCATCGGGGTCCTGTCCCTGCGCATGCGCGACATCTACCTGGCCCTGTCGACCTTCGCCTTCGGCGAGGCGATGCAGTGGGTCTTCCTCAACTGGACCTCGGTGACGGGCGGGCCGAACGGGCTCGCGATCCCGCCGACCTCGGTGTTCGGCCACCCGATCCTCTCCGACAAGGCCGCCTTCCCGCTCGTCGCCGGGGTGACGCTGGTCTTCGTCGCCCTGGTGGCGGGCCTGCACGCCTCGGGCCTCGGCCGCGCCTTCCGGGCGGTGCGGGAATCCGAGGTCGCGGCGGCGGCCGTCGGCATCGACGTGCGGCGCACCAAGCTCCTGGCCTTCACCCTCTCGGCCTTCCTCGCCGGGGCGGCGGGCGGCCTGTTCACCACCTTCTCGACCTTCATCCACCCCGACAGCCTCGGCTTCCAGACCACGATCCTGGTCCTGACGATGATCGTGGTCGGGGGCGTCGGCTCGGTGACGGGGGCGCTCGGCGGCGCGGTCGTGTTCGGGCTGGTCTCGGAGCTGCTGCGCCAGGTGCCGTCCTACCAGGAGATGATCTACGGCGGCATCCTGATCCTCGTGATGATGTACGCGCCGCGCGGCGTCTTCGCGCGCCTCGGCCGGCGGTGAGCACCCCGATGGACGATCTCCTCAGCCTCGACGCCCTCACGATGCGCTTCGGCGGCCTCACGGCGGTGAACGGCCTGTCGATGGCCGTGAAGCGCGGCACGATCCACGCCCTGATCGGCCCCAACGGCGCCGGCAAGTCGACCGTGTTCAACTGCGTGTCGCGGATCTACCGCCCGAGCGCCGGCCGCATCCGCTTCGACGGGCGCGACGTCACCGGGCTGCCCGCCCACGCCATGGCGGGGCTCGGCATCGCCCGCACGTTCCAGAACCTCGAGCTCTTCAACGAGCTCACCGTGCTCGAGAACGTGATGCTCGGGGCCTATTCCCGCCACGAGACCCGCCTGATCGATCGCCTGCGGCCGGGCTCGCCCAGGACCCGGGCCTGGGCGGAGGAGATCCTGGAGGGCACGGGCCTGAAGGATTGCCGCGAGACGAAGGCGAACGGCCTCGATTTCGGGCGCCAGAAGCTCCTCGAGGTCGCCCGCGCGCTCGCCCTGTCGCCGACGCTGCTGCTGCTCGACGAGCCGGCCGCCGGCCTGCGCTCGCGCGAGATCGAGCGCCTCGACGCGATCCTGACCGGGCTCAACCGGGAGCGCGGCATCACGGTGCTGCTGGTGGAGCACGTGATGCAGCTCGTCATGTCGATCTCCGACACGATCACCGTCCTGAGCTTCGGCGAGAAGATCGCCGAGGGCACGCCGGCCGGCGTGCGCGGCGATCCCCGGGTGATCGAGGCCTATCTCGGCACGACGCAGCCGGGCGAGGCGGCGCGCGAGGAGACGGCATCCGGGGAGGCGGCGCATGGCTGACCTCCTCGAGCTTGCCGACGTCTCGGCCGGCTACGGCCGCATCGAGGCCCTGTCGGGCGTGAGCCTGCGCGTGCCGGAGGGCGGGATCGTCGCGCTTCTCGGCGCGAACGGCGCGGGCAAGACCACGACGCTCAACGTCATCTCAGGCATCGTCGCGCCGACACGCGGCGAGGTCCGCTTCCGCGGCCGCTCCCTGCGCGGCCTCGGCTCGGACGCGATCGTCGCCGCCGGCATCTCGCAGGTGCCGGAGGGGCGCGAGATCTTCCGCGACATGAGCGTGCACGAGAACCTCGTCATCGGCGCGCACGGAAGGCGCGACAAGGCCGGCATCGCCCGCGACATCGAGGTGATGACCGGCTATTTCCCGATCCTCGCCAAGCGCTTCCGGCAGATGGCCGGCACCATGTCGGGCGGCGAGCAGCAGATGCTGCTGATCGCCCGCGCCCTGATGGCGCGCCCCCATCTCCTGCTGCTCGACGAGCCGTCGCTCGGCCTGTCGCCGCTCCTGGTGCAGCAGATCTTCGACATCATCGTGCGGCTGCACCGCGAGGAGAAGCTGACGCTCCTCATCGTCGAGCAGAACGCCGCCGTGGCGCTCGCCGTCTCGGACCACGCCACCATCCTCGAGAACGGCGAGGTGGTCGCGCAAGGCCCCTCCGCCGCGCTCGCCGCCGACGACAGCCTGCGCGCGGCCTATCTCGGCGCCTGATCGCCCGGGAGCGCATCCGCAAGGAGATCCACCATGAGCGACAGACCCACCGCCCTGGTCACGGGGGCCGGCAGCGGCATCGGGCGGGCGATCGCCGAGCGCCTGGCCGAGGACGGCTTCCACGTGGTCGTGGCCGATCTCGACGCCGCCCGCGCCGAGGCGGTGGCCGACGCGCTGCGCGCGCAGGACCGCTCGGCCGAGGCGCGCCAGGTCGACGTCACCGACGAGGCCGCGGTGACGGCGCTCGTCGCCGACCTCCCGCCGCTGCGGGCGCTCGTCAACAATGCGGGCTTCTTCCGCGACAAGCCGATCGCCACGACGACGCCCGAGGATTTCCGGCGCGCCTACGAGGTCAACGCCATCGCGCCGTTCCTCCTCGCGAAGGCGGCGCTCGCGCGGATGGAATCCGGCGCCCGGATCGTCAACATCGCCTCGCGGGCCTATCTCGGGGCGCTCAACCAGGTCGACTATGTCGCCTCGAAGGGGGCCGTCGTCAGCCTGACCCGGGCGCTCGCCATGGAGGTGATCCGGCGCGGCATCCTGGTCAACGCGGTGGCGCCGGGCCTCATCGACACGCCGCTCCTCCAGCAGATGACGCCGGAGCGGATCGCCGCCCAGCTCGCCCTCCAGCCGACCGGCCGGGCCGGCCGGCCCGAGGACGTGGCCAACGCCGTGTCCTTCCTGGTCTCGCCCCGCACCGACTTCATCACCGGCCAGGTTCTGTTCGTCGACGGCGGCAAGTCGCTCGGCGGCACCGCCGTCTGACCACCCCGGGAGCCCGCGCCATGACCGAACCCTTCGTCGCCCTCGTCACCGGTGCCGGCTCCGGGATCGGCCGCGCCACCACCCTGCGCTTCGTGCGTGCGGGTGCGCGGGTGCTCGCCGTCGATCTCAACGAGGCGGGCCTGACGGAGACGAGCCGCTTGGCAGGCGAGTCCGAGGCGGTCGCGCTCCTCGTCAAGGACGTCACCGCCGACGACGCGCCGAGCGCCGCCGTCGCCGCGGCGCTCGCGCAGTTCGGCCGTCTCGACTGGCTCGTGAACAATGCCGGCATCGGCAACGCCAAGGCGGCGGACCAGACGAGCGACGCGGAGTGGGACCGCTACGTCGACATCAACCTGCGGGCTTTGTTCCGCTTCTCGCGCGAGGCGCTGCCGCACCTGGCGCCGGGCCGGGGGGCGATCGTCAACCTCGCCTCGGTGTTCGGGCTGTTCGGCCATCCGCGGGTCGCGCCCTACGCCGCCACCAAGGCCGCGGTCGTCGGTCTGACCCACCAGATGGCGGCCGATTACGGGCCGAAGGGGATCCGCGTGAACGCCGTCGCGCCCGGGGTGATCGAGACCGCGCTCACGCGCGAGCGCATCGACACGGATGCGCGCTTCCAGGCGCTCAACATCGACCCGATCCCCTTCCCGCGCCTCGGCCGGCCGGAGGACGTCGCCAACGCGATTTACTTCCTGTGCTCGGAGGAAGCCGCCTATATCAGCGGCCACGTGCTGGCGATCGACGGCGGCTGGAGCGTCACCAACTACTCGCGCCGGGGCGACGCGCTGTGAGCGGGCCGCCAGCCGACGCCCTCCCGGCGACCTTCGATGTCGAGACCGACGTGATCTGCGTCGGCGCCGGCGCCGGTGGCATGAGCGCCGCGCTCACCGCCGCGATCGAGGGGCTCTCGGTGATCATCGTCGAGAAGACCGACAAGGTCGGCGGCTCGACCGCCGTCTCGGGCGGGGCGGTCTGGATCCCGAACACCGACCGCGGCGCGGCGGCCGGCCATCCCGACACGCTGGAGCGGGCGAAGCTCTACCTCGACCGCATCGTCGGCAACTGGTCGAGCGATGCGATGAAGCTCGCCTATCTCGAGGCCGGGCCGAGGATGCTCGACTATCTCGAGCGGCACACCGAATTGCGGCTCGCGGCGCGGACCTCTTCGCCGGACTACTACCCCGATACCGAGGGCGCCTCGATGGGCGGGCGCGCGATGGACCCGCTGGCCTTCGACGGCCGGCGGCTCGGGGCCCATTTCGCCACCCTGCGCGACCCGCTGCCCGAGTTCACGGTGCTCGGCGGCATGATGGTGACGATGACGGACGTCTACCATCTCCTCGGCGTGACCCGCTCGCTGGCCTCGTGGAAGCACGGGATGACGCTCGTCGCCCGCTACGCCGCCGACCGCCTGCGCCACCACCGCGGCACCCGCCTCGTCCTCGGCAACGCGCTCGCGGCGCGGCTCTACCGGAGCGTCCTCGATCGCGGGATTCCGGTCTGGCTCGACAGCCCGGCGCGGCGCCTCCTCGTCGAGGGCGGGCGCGTCGTCGGCCTCGTGGTCGCGCGCGAGGGGCGCGAGGTCGCGATCCGCGCCCGGCGCGGCGTCGTGCTCGCCACCGGCGGCTTCCCGCACGATCCGGAGCGCCGCGCCGCCCTGCTGCCGCATCCGGTCGGTCCCTGGTCGATGGCGCCGGCCGGCAACACCGGCGACGGGCTGCGCCTCGGCGAGGCCGCCGGCGCGGTCGTGCGGGGCGAGAACGCCGCGAACGTCTTCCACGCGCCGGTCTCGCTCCTCGAGAAGCCCGACGGCACGGTGCTGCGCTATCCCCACCTCGTCTGGGAGCGGGCGAAGCCCGGCCTGATCGGGGTCAACGGCGCGGCCAAGCGCTTCGTCAACGAGTCGACCTCGTACCACGAGTTCGGCCTCGCCATGCACGAGAGCCACCGGAGCGTGCCGAGCATCCCGGCCTTCCTGATCTGCGATGCGGATTTCCTCCGGCGCTGGGGCCTCGGCCTCGCGCTGCCCGGCGGGCGCCCGTTCCGCAAGCTCGTGAAGGCCGGCTACCTCGTCGAGGGCCGCACCCTCGACGATCTCGCGCGCCAGCTCGGCCTCGACGGCACCGTCCTCGCCGAGACCGTCGCGGCGTTCAACCGCGGCGCGCGGGAGGGGCGCGACGCGGCGTTCGGCAAGGGCGGCGACGCCTACAACCGCTATCTCGGCGACCCGACGGTCAAGGACGGCAACCCTTGTCTCGGCACGGTCGAGACCGCGCCGTTCTACGCCGTGCGGGTCTATCCCGGCGACATCGGCACCGCCGGCGGGATCGTGACCGACGAGAACGCCCGCGTGCTCGACCGCGACGGCGCGCCGATCCCCGGCCTCTACGCCGCGGGCAACGACATGAACTCGGTCATGGGCGGCACCTATCCGGGGCCCGGCATCACGCTGGGACCTGCCCTCACCTTCGGCTGGCTCGCCGGCCGCCACTTGGCCGGGGCGTGAGGTCGGAAGCGTGATCCGATTTCGAGTGGGACAATGGTTTCCGGGCCCGAATTCGGACGTGACGGCGTTGTCCAATACCGCCGCAAGGGCTTCCTCCTTCACAGCGGACATCCAAAGCAGCAGGGCTGATGGTCCGCATGGGGTGGGGAGCGGGATTTGACCAGCCTGCCGTGAGCGGACGTGCTGTCCTGCGCGCGATCCAGACGCAAAGCGGGCCCTACCGCAGCCCCCAAAGATCAGATTTGCGGCGACGAGATCCTCGAGCCTAATGTCGGATACCTCCCCCTCCTCTTTCGGTGAGCGATCCCCGACGATCAGGATCGATACCTTCGGTGCCTGCGGATATGATCCAAAAGGGCGCGCAGCTTCGGGGCCACGTTTCGCCGGCTGGGATAGTACAGGAAGAACCCCGGAAAGAACGGGCTGAACGCTTCCAGTAACGGGACGAGCTCGCCCCGTTCGATCCATGGCCGAAAAGACTCTTCCAAGCCGAACGTGATGCCGCCACCCGCAACGGCCATGCGGATCATGAGGGCCATGTCGTTGGTCGTCACCTCAGGCTCGACGTCGACCACGAAGTCCCGCCCGGCTTCCGTAAATTCCCAGCGGAACGCCGCTGCACGCGGTGCCGGCCGCCATCCGATGCAGCGATGCGTAGCGAGATCGCGCGGATGGGTTGGCGCGCCCTGCTGCGCCAGGTAACTGGGCGCGCAAACGGCGAGCTGCCGCTGGTCGTCCGAGACCGGTAGCGCGATCATGTCCCCCTCAATCACCTCGCCAAGGCGCACACCGGCGTCGTAGCCGTGCGCAATGATATCGATCTCCTCGTCGCTCACGAGCACGTCGAGTTGGACGTCGGGGCAAGCCTCGGCGAAGCCGACGAGGAGAGGGCCCGACAGGAAGCCCTCCGCAATGGACGACACGACGAGGCGCAGCTGACCACGAGGCCCGGCCCCGAGGTGGCGGATCGTCCCCAACGCGGCCCGAATGTTGCCAAGAGATGGTGCGATCTCCGCGTGGAGCAGTTCGCCGGCTTCCGTGAGGCCCACGCTCCGGGTGGTCCGCTGGACGAGCGCGACGCCCATGGCGTCCTCCAGGCGGCGGATCGTCTGGCTCACCGCCGAGCGAGTAACGCCCAGGCGATCCGCCGCCGCACGGAAGCTACGTTCCTCGACAACGAGGATGAAAGTTGCGAGCGCATTCAGGTCGGGTATCATTGTTAAGCCATTCTAACCAAATTGTCGTGCAAGAGCCAGCTATCGACGACGGCGCCCATCACTCACCCTCCTCGTCACGATCCGGAGCAGGCGAACGGGCTTCGCGCATCGGTCGAACTGACGAGGAGGTTCAGGATGTCCTTGAACAAGACGGTACTGGTGACGGGGGCATCGAGCGGCATCGGCGTCGGCATCGCCCGGGAACTCGCCGCCGCCGGCGCCCGGCTGATGCTCGGAGCGCGCCGCACCGACCGCCTCGAGGCTCTCGCCGAGGAGCTCCGGCGCGCGGGAGGCTCCGTTAGCACGCGGCGCCTGGACGTGACGGAACGGGGCGACGTCGCAGGCTTCGCCGATGCCGCCCGGCGAGAGTTCGGGCAGGTCGACGCCATCGTCAACAACGCGGGCGTGATGCCGCTGTCGCTTATGGCATCGCTCAAGGTTGACGAGTGGGACCGCATGATCGACGTGAACGTCAAGGGCGTCCTCTACGGGATCGCCGCAGTTCTCCCGGAGATGACTGCCCGCGGCTCGGGCCATGTCGTGAACATCGCCTCGATCGGCGCGCTCGCCGTGTCGCCTACCGCCGCTGTGTATTGCGCGACGAAGTTCGCAGTGCGTGCGATCTCGGATGGCCTGCGCCAGGAGCGCGGCGATATCCGGGTCACTTGCATCCATCCGGGCGTGGTGGAGAGTGAGCTGGCTGACACGATCACCGATCCGGCGGCGGCAGAAGCCATGAAGGTTTATCGCGCCATCGCTCTCCAACCCGACGCTATCGGTCGGGCGGTGCGCTACGCACTGGAACAGCCCGACGACGTCGACGTCAACGAGATAGTTGTTCGTCCGACGAAGGCGCCGCACTAGTGCGAGTGATCGTCCTGGTCGCAGCGACGAGCCTCATTGGATCTCTCGGAACCCTCGCGCGTGCGGAGACCGTGGTGGCGACGACTGCGCACCCATATGCTGGCCTGTGGATCACCGACGATGCCCGGGTTCGCCATGAACTGCTTCCGAGCGGCCGCTACATCGAGGCGCGTGGCACGCGCGAAGGCGCCTATCGCGGGCGCTACGAGGTGAGCGGCACCCGTATCGAGTGCTGGGACGATACCGGCTTCACGGCCGACGGTGTCTTCGTCGATGCCAACACGCTCCACCATGGCGGCATGGTGCTGCGCCGTCGGGAGCAAGCACCTCTCGCATTACCGGCTCGATAGACGCCGCCGCCATAGGCACGTGCCCCAACGCAAGGTCGCCCCCTGAGCGCCCTGCTATCCTCCCCTCACGGAGATCGACGATGACGACAACCCCGATGTTCCGGCTCGCACTCCCTGTCCGGCGGCTCGCTCTCGCGGCGGCCGTCGCGCTGAGCGTCACGCCCATGCTCGTCTCCAGAGCCTCGTCCGACACGCCCGTCGCGAAGCGTAACGAAACCACCGTGCGCGAGGCTTTTCAGCGGTGGGCCGCAGGCGCCAGCATCTTCCCGACGCTGCTCGCCCCGGACGTCGTCTGGACGATCCCGGGCTCGGGCCCGGTGGCCGGCACCTATAGAGGTCTGACGGACTTCTCCGAGCGGGCGTCTGGACCGCTGTTGAGCCGTCTCGCGACGCCAATCGTTCCGCAGGTTCACCACATCTGGGCGATCGCGGACACGGTCATCGTCCGCTTCGAGGCGAGCGCTACGACGACCGCCGGGCATCCGTACCGAAACCAGTACGTCTGGATCCTCCGCATGAAGGACGGTGTCGTCGCCAATGGGGAAGCCTTTCTGGACCTCGGCGCCTACCAGCAGGTCGTAGACGATAACCCGCGTCGGCCGCGATAGGAGCGTCTTGTACGAAATTCGGTTGATTGCGTCGCAATGCGGATTTCGGCTTTGCTCATGTGGGTCGAGGAAGCTGCGCCGCGCGGGCTGGCGAGCCGGGTTCCGGCGGAGGATCACCGTTTGGCCGAGCAGCGGGACGCCCAGGTATCCGTGCAACATGCCCGGCTCGAAGCTCAGGCCCAGTAGTAGCGGCTCGCTCTGACCATTGCCCCGCTTTTCATTCGGCGTCAGGCTGCCGCGAGGGATGAGCCGCCTGGAAAGCGGGATGCGCCTCGCCAAGCGCGACCGCGCGCGCGATCCTCGGGAATGGGTCTAAGGAAACCGCGAAGCGCCGGGCGGCGTAGACCTGTGGGACCAGGTACACGTCGGCGAGCCCGGGCTCTGGGCCGAAGCAGAAGCCGTCGTCGCCGATCAGCGCCTCGATCGCTGCGAAACCCTCGGAGATCCAGTGCCCGATCCAGGCCGCTACGTCCTCGTCGGAGCGGCCGAGGTCGCGCCGCAAGTGGTTGAGCGGCCCGACATTGTGAAGCGGATGGATGTCGCAGCCGATGATCGCCGCCGCCGCCCGCACCCGGACCCGCGCGACCGGATCAGCCGGTAGGAGCGGCGGGTCCGGGTAGACCTCCTCCAGGTACTCGATGATCGCCGGGGACTGGATCAGCACGTTCCCGTCGTCGAGGACGAGACTCGGCACGCGTCCCTGCGGGTTGATCCGCCGGTAGGCCTTGCTGCGATGCTCGCCGCCGTTGCGCACGAGATGGACCGGCACCTGGTCGGGCGTTAGGCCCTTCAACGCCAGCGCGCTGCGCAGGCGATAGGACGAGGTCGAACGCCAGTAGCTGTAGAGCCTCATGCGACCGCTCCGAGGATGACCGCGCGACACTCGCCGAACCCGACAGTCGCAAAGCCTTCGCGCACGCCGCGGGCCCGCAGGATGATCTCATCGCCATCCTCCAGGAAACGGCGCTCCTCCCCTGAGGCGAGCCGGATCGGCTCCTTGCCCCCAAGAGTCGCTTCGACAAGGCTGCCGCAGGCGTCGCGGCCTGGCCCAGAGATCGTCCCAGTGCCGAGGAAGTCGCCCGGCTGGAGATTGCAGCCACCGCTGGCGTGATGGGCCACCATCTGAGCCATGGTCCAGTACATGTGCCGGGTGTTCGAGGTCGAAATCCGGTGCGGGGCGAGGCCGGCCGCGCGCAGGCCCGGCGTCATCAGGAGCACGTCGAGACTGATGTCGAAGGCGCCACCGCGCTGGTCGGCGGCGTCGAGGAGGTAAGGCAGGGGCGTCGGATCGCCCGCAGGCCGAGCCGCCTGCGGCACGCGGAACGGCGCCAGCGCCTCCGGGGTGACGATCCATGGCGAGATCGTCGAGGCGAAGTTCTTGGCAAGGAAGGGGCCGAGGGGCTGGTATTCCCAAGCCTGGATGTCGCGGGCCGACCAGTCGTTGAGCAGGCAGTAGCCCGCGATATGGTCCTGCGCCTCTCCGATCGGGATCGGCGTGCCGAGCTCGTTGCCGGGCCCAATCCAGACGCCGAGCTCGAGTTCAAGGTCGAGCCGCTGCGACGGCCCGAAGGACGGCTCTGCCGCGTCCGGCGCCCTGGACTGTCCATGCGGCCGGCGCACCGGTGTGCCGGAAGGCCGGATCGATGAGGCGCGACCGTGGTAACCGATCGGCACGTGCTTGTAGTTCGGCAGAAGTGGGTTGTCGGGCCGGAACTGCTTGCCGATGTTCTCGGCATGGTGGATGCCGACGTAGAAGTCGGTGTAGTCGCCGATCTGCGCTGGCAGATGCAGTGTGCAGGCGGCCGCCTCGTGCAGGAGCGGAGCGATCCTGCCGCGTTCGGTACAGCCCTCGCTGAGCAGCTCGGAGAGGGCTGCGCGCAGGGCGCGGCGCGGCGCGGCGCCGAGCGCGAGCAGCGCGTTGAGGCCAGTGCCCGTGGCGGCCTCGGCCGCTGCTCCGGCCGCGCCCGAGAGCAGGTTCGCGGAGAGCAGAGCCGGCAGATCCAGGATGGAATCGCCAATCGCGACGCCGGCCCGCGGCGTGCCTTGCGGCGGCGAGAAGATGCCGAGCGGCAAGTTCTGGATCGGGAAGTCCGCGTGGCCGGCGGTACCAGGAACCCAGGACCGCAAGGCGGGATCGTGGGTATGGTCGAGAGTGTCCAGAGGTTTGGAAGGGTGTGTCATCGTGACCGCTCTCACTGCAGGAGGTCCGTGCCCCGGGTTTCGCGGGTCGTCACCATCGCCCAGATCCCAGGCACGACCATCACCGCCGCGTAGATCCCGACCGCCAACGGCGTATGGAAGACTTCCAGCAGCCATGTGCCGATGACGGGAGCCATCGCCCCGCCGAGTACGGCCGCGGCGGAGTAGGCCGTCGACATGGCCGTGTAACGAACGCGAGCCGGAAACAATTCGGTGAAGTAGGCCGACATCCCACCCACGATCACACCGTGGCAGGAGAGTGTGAGAAGCGTCGCTGTCGTGAGTTCCGCGGAGGACGCACCCTTGCCGAGCGTGAAGAGGTAGAAGGCGGCCATCACGCCAGTGACGAGACCAACCAGCGTTACGGGCCGGCGCCCGAACCGGTCCGCCGCGGCACCCGCAGCCAGGATCGCTGCCACTTCGAGGAGAGAACCCCAGAACAAGGCATTCAAGGCGTCCGATCGCGAGGCTGCTAGATAGACCGTAGCGAGGACGATGAAGAACGACGAGAAAAGATAGAATAGAGCGCTCTCAGCCGCCTTAACGAAGAGGACGCGGGCCATATCCGACGGATGTCCGGCGAGCGCCTCGCGCAAAGGTGCGCGTGGAACATCGTGCCGGTTCTTCTGCACTTCGATAAAAGCAGGGGACTCCTCGACACGGCGGCGCACCCAAAATCCGAACAGTATGAGCACCGCCGAGGCGAGGAACGGCAGGCGCCAAGCCCAGTCCGCGAAGGCAGCCTGACCGAAAAAGCCGAGCGCTGCACCAATCGCGGCCGTCGCGAGTACGTTACCGGCTGGCCCGCCGACCATCGGGAAGCCGGTCCAGAGGCCGCGCTGTCGGGCCGGAAGGCTCTCGGCGACGATGACGAGGGCGCCGGTAGACTCACCGCCGACAGCGAAACCTTGAAGAAGGCGTAGCACCACGAGGAGAATGGGTGCGAGCGCACCCACCTGGGCATAGGTGGGCAGTAACCCCATGGCGACGGTCGAGCCGCCCATGAGCAGGAGGCTCGCGACAAGGCTGCGCTTGCGGCCGATCCGATCACCGAGCGCCCCGAAGAACCAACCACCTAGCGGCCGCGCGACAAATCCTACGGCCTGGGTCGCCAGAGCTGCGAGCAGACCTGCGAGTGGATCCGACACAGGAAAGAACGCGGTGTTGAACACCAGGGCCGCGCAAACGGCGAAGATCGCGAAATCATACCATTCCACGATCGTCCCGATGCTACTGGCAACCAAGAGGCGCACTCGCGCTGCCTGATTAGATCGCAATTTTTGCGCGCCGACAGACTGAACATTCATGGAACCTCCTCCCTAAGATCGATTTTTTACTCAAGCGATAGTTGCCCGGCTTTGAGCCGCAACAACATGCGTGCGTATTTGGCGTAAACCAAAATGTATTCCGCGGACTATGATTTTTATAGCCGCAGTACGTAATGCAAGATATATGTTGTCAATCCAATATTGATTACGTGTTGGCAGGCGGGTTGAAGTGCCTGGCGAGCTTGCGCCCGTAGCGACCGTAGTCCTTCTGCAGCGCCGGGATCTCGGCGGCGAAGCGGCTGACCTTCTGGGGAAACCGCGTCTCGAACATGAAGGCGAGCGTGCCTTCCAGCTTGTGGGGTTTCAGCTCGGCGTTCGAGGCTTTCTCGAAGGCATCCATGTCGGGCCCGTGCGGCAGCAGCGTGTTGTGCAGCGAGGCGCCGCCCGGCTGGAAGCCGCCGCCGGTCTTGGCGTCGTAGACGCCGTAGACCAGCCCCATGAACTCGCTCATCACGTTGAGGTGGTACCACGGCGGCCGGAAGGTGTTCTCGGCCACCAGCCAGCGGTCGGAGAAGATCACGAAGTCGATGTTGGCGGTGCCGGGGGTCTCGGAGGGCGAGGTCAGCACCGTGAAGATCGACGGGTCGGCGTGGTCGAACAGGATCGGGCCGACCGGCGAGAACTTCCTGAGGTCGTACTTGTAGGGCGCGTAGTTGCCGTGCCAGGCGACCACGTCGAGGGGCGAGTGGTCGATCTCGGCCGCCCATACGGTCCCGCCCCACTTCACCAGCATCGTGCCGGGGGCGTCGCGGTCTTCGTAGGCCGCGACCGGTGTGAGGAAGTCGCGCTGGTTGGCGAGGCAGTTGGCTCCGATGGGTCCGCGCTCCGGCAGGGTGAAGGCGCCGCCGTAATTCTCGCAGAGATATCCGCGAGCGGGGCCGTCGAGGAGGTCCACGGCGAACTTCACGCCGCGGGGGATCACCACGATCTCGCCGGGCTCGACGTTGATGATTCCGAACTCGGTGCGGAAGCGCAAGCGGCCCTGCTGCGGCACGACCAGCATCTCGCCGTCGGCGTTATAGAAGTATTCGTCCTGCATCGAGCGGGTGGCGAGGTAGAGATGCGCGCCCATACCGGCTTGGGACCCGGCATCGCCGGCGGTCGTCATGGTGCGGATGCCATCGATGAAGGAGAGAGGCTCGGCCGGGATCGGGATAGGGTCCCAGCGGAGCGGCGCCGGCGGCAACTCGATGGCCTCGGCGGGCGATGTGAGCCAGAGGTGGGCTTCAACCTTCCGGAAATCGCCCCAGTGCATGACCGTGGGTCGGATGCGGTAGAGCCAGGAGCGCTCGTTGGTGGTGCGCGGCGCGGTGAAGGGCGAGCCGGAGATCTGTTCGGCGTAGAGGCCGTAGGGGCATTGCTGGGGCGAGTTGCGGCCGACCGGCAGGGCGCCGGGCAGCGCCTCGGTCTCGAAGCCGTTTCCGAAGCCCGACATGTAACCACGAGTGATCCCGACCTGGGTCGTGATTCCGCTCTCCGGCGACGCTTGCACGTTCATGGGGTTGCCTCCCTGCACGCCCGCATATAGTTTCATTCGAAACCAACTGAGGAGCTGTTAGTTTCTTATGAAACCATTGTCAACCGCGAGTGAGCCGCTGGCTGTGCATGGTGGGGCGGATGAGCCGAGCCCGGCGCTGCGGTTGGCGACGTTTATGCCTTACCGGCTCAATGTCCTCGCAACGGTCATCAGCGAGGGTTTGGCTCAGCTCTATGCAGAGCGCTTCCTCCTCGACATCCCAGGCTGGCGGGTGCTCGCAACGATAGGAGAATTCGGGGAAATCACTGCCAAGTCGATTGGGCAGCACGCGCACATGAACAAGGTGAAGGTGAGCCGCGCGGTTGCAGATCTTGAGGCGAGAGGATGGATCGAGCGACAACAAAACCCCGATGACATGCGGGAATCCTTTCTCACGCTAACGGTAGAAGGCCAACGCAACTACCGTGAGATTGTACCGCTAGCACATAGCTACGAAGCTCGACTGAGAGCCAATCTTAATGAGCAGGAGCAGCAAATATTCGATCTTGTAATCGACAAAATTCTTGCCAGTGTTTCTGCACGAGAGACACATGAGAAGTAATCGCGCTGGTAGAGCAGAATTCATAGTGCCCGAGTTGAATTATGCATAAATTTAGTTAGTTCAGAAATACTCGAATGATTCGTCGTAGGTTTCCTTATAATCGCTACGATAGTTACGTCATGAAAACAACCAATAAATATTTGCAATGATAACTGGGAATTTATGCAATGAAATCGAAATAATTTGATGTTTCGAATGCCGCTGTAAATATTAGCTCGATCTTCGAGCTCATTTTGTGCGTTATATTTGTCTAGTCCGGGCATGGTAAGGCAATCTCGCCAGATACAACTATTGCATACTTTGCCGAAATCGGACTTACGTTACCATATGCGGCTTATGCTGTCACAATCATCATCGAACTGGTAGTTGGAATAATGTTTGTTTTTAGGTTATTTACAAGACTTGCCGCACTTATTTTGGCTGTTTGGTGCATCTCAAAAGCATTAACCGCACACTATAATTTTGCTGATAGAAATATGCTTATTAATTTCCACAAGAACGTCGCGCTGCACGGCGGCTTTGTCTATGCCGCTCTTCTTGGCGCAGGTGCATACAGCCTGGATGCTATCTTGAGCGCAAGGGGTTCAAACGGCCGTACCTCGACTTAACATTACTCTGCCAGGTTGGTGTCTCCTATCTCTTGTTTGCTGAGGCGAGCGGGAGAACCGTAATGGATGAGCTCGGGTCGAAGGCGTGGCTGGACCACCTGGAGGCATGGCTGGCTCCCTTTCTGGCCGCCTTGCCCCGCGCCGAACAGCGACGCTGGGCGCCGCTCTATCTGCGCGGCCCGCTCCTGGCCCGGCGAGCGCAAGAGCGTGGAACCGATGTCAGCGCGCGTTGCTCCCGGCAACGTGCAGCAACTGCACCACTTCGTATCCGCCTCGCCCTGACGACGCCGCTCCTGCGAGCGCTCCTCGCCGAAGTGCTGGCGATGCCGGTCCTCTACGACGAACTCGGACGGGAGGGCCGGCTCGTCGACCTCCTGCTCGCGGAGATCGGCCGGATGCCCGCCTCCTCGCTCCATGTCGCGGTGCCGCAGGACGATCGTCTCGGCCGGATTTGCGAGAGCGTGCTCTCCCGCGCCGGCGAGATCCGCACCCTCGATGAATGGGCGCTCCTCACGGGCTTGAGCCGCCGGACGATCACGCGCCTGTTCCGCCGCGAGACCGGGATGAGCTTCTCGGCCTGGCAGCAGCGGGTGCGGCTCATGGAGGCGCTAGCCCGCCTCGGCGGCGGCGCCTCCGTCACCAGCGTCGCCCTTGACGTCGGCTACGACAGCCCGAGCGCCTTCACGGCGATGTTCAAGCGGGTCCTCGGCACCTGCCCGCGGACCTACCTCGACTGGGCCTGAGCGCCGGGCTCCGCGAGGCCATGACGGGACAGGGCGGCCTTCAGGATGGCGGCGGTCTCGGGCCGCCGCGCGAGGCAGCGCGAGGTCGGCCCCGCGACGACGATCGAGAGCCGGCGGTCGCCGAGGGGAAGCGGGAGGGCGACGCCGGCGAGGTCGGCGATGTACTCGGAGTCGCTCTGGTGATAGCCGCGCTCCTCAGCCTCCAGCAGCGCACGCTCCACAATCTCTACGCCCAACGGCGTCGTGTCGGAGAAGCGCTCGAACGCGACGCGGCGGTAGATCGCCTCGCGCGAGGCCGCAGGATACTGGGCGAGGATCGCCCGCCCGGCGGAGCTGGCATGGACCGGAACCCGGTCGCCGACCCGGGCGTGGTAGCGCACCTGGTGCCGGGATTCCGCCACGACGAGGAACAGGGCGTGGATGCCGGTCAGGGTGCCGACCGCCGTGGTCTCGCCGGTGGCGGCCGCCACATCGGCCACGAGGTCGTCGACGACGCCCGGCAGCGGCTCGGCCTCCGCCACGGTGAGGGCGAGCGTGAGCCAGCGAGGGGTCGGGTAGTACCCGGCCCGCGGCCGCGGCTCGTAGAGATAGCCCCTCTCGACGATCGTCCCGACAAGGTTGAACGTGCTCGAGCGCGGCCAGCCGAGATCGTCCGAGATCTCGGCGAGGGTGGCCGGCCGCCGCCGCTCGGCGAAATACTCCAGCAGTTCGAGAACGTTGGCCGCCTGCTTGACCTGCATCTGTCCCGTCGCCCCGTGCCGGTGCGGGGTTCGACCGCCGCCCGGGTTCATGGCTGCGCAACCTAACGGCTGGTGCTTCGGGGCACCACACGCATCCCGCCTCCCCCTCTGCCTCTCAGGGCGCTTGACTTATTCATAATCAGGAATGAAAAATTCCTACATAAGAATTTAGCGGGCCGCGACGATCGGCACCGTGATGCGGACAGCCGCGACAAGTCGGCCCGCCGCAGGGAGGAATGCATGTCGCTTCGCCGTACCCTCGGGACGCTCGCCCTCGCCGCCTCGACGACGCTGTCTTCGGCCGCCCTGGCGCAGGTCCCGGTCAAGATCGGCGTCCTCGCCGACATGTCCGGGATCTTCTCGGATATCGGCGGCGCCGGGGCCGCCGAAGCGACCAGGATGGCCGTCGAGGATTTTGCCAAGCTGCCGGAGGGGAAAGGCCTGACGGTCGAGGTCGTCGCCGCCGACGCCCAGAACAAGCCCGACGTGTCTAGCACCATCGCGCGCAAGTGGTTCGACTCGGACGGGGTGGACGCCGTCGTCGACATGCCGACGAGCGCGATCTCCCTCGCCCTCGCGCCGCTCGTGCGGGAGAAAAACAAGGTCGCGCTGTTCACCGCGTCCGGCTCCTCGGACCTGACCGGCAAATCCTGCACGCCGAACTCCGTGCATTGGACCTACGACACCTGGGCGCTCGCCCACGGCACCGCGGAGGCGATCACGAAGGCCGGCGGCAAGTCCTGGTACTTCATCACGGCCGATTTCGCGCTCGGCCATGCGCTCGAGCGCGACGCCAGTGCCGTGGTGAAGGCCGAGGGCGGCCGGGTGGCGGGAACCGTGCGCCATCCCACCGACGCCAAGGACTTCTCGTCGTTCCTGCTGCAGGCCCAGGCCTCGCAGGCGCAGGTGATCGGCCTGACCAATGCGGGCGGCGACACGATCAACGCCATCAAGCAGGCGGCGGAGTTCGGCATCGTCCAGAGCGGGCAGCAGCTCGCCGGCATGCTCTTATTCCTCTCCGACATCCATTCGCTGGGCCTGCGCACCGCCCAGGGCCTGCGCCTGACGACAGGGTTCTACTGGGACCTGAACGCGGCGACGCGGGCCTTCGGCGAGCGCTTCGCCGCCCGCAACAACGGTCGCTACCCCACCATGAACCAGGCTGGCGCCTATTCCGCCACGATCGCCTTCCTTCGGGCGGTCGCGAAGGTCGGATCGGCCAAGGACGGGGGCGCGGTGGTGAAGGCGATGCGGGAAGCGGGCACCTTCGACGACCCGCTCTTCGGCAAGACGAGCTTACGCGCCGACGGCCGCGTGCTGCACGACATGATGCTCGTCGAGGTCAAGAAGCCGGACGAATCGAAGAAGCCCTACGATTACTACAAGGTCTTGGCCACCATCCCGGGCCCGGAGGCCTTCCGTCCCCTGAAGGACGGCGGATGCCCGTTCGTGAAGTAGCGGGCGCCGCCCCGACGGCATCGACGCAAGCTAAGGATCAACGACCATGCGACTGGCCAACAAGCTCGTGGTGGTGACGGCCGCGGCCTCCGGGATGGGACGCGCCGGCGTCGAGCTCTTCCTGCGCGAGGGGGCGCGGGTCGCGGCCATCGACGTGAACGCCGAGGGGCTCGCGCGGCTT
The DNA here is from genome assembly GCF_017347565.1 of Methylobacterium indicum. Classification (NCBI taxonomy): domain Bacteria; kingdom Pseudomonadati; phylum Pseudomonadota; class Alphaproteobacteria; order Hyphomicrobiales; family Methylobacteriaceae; genus Methylobacterium; species Methylobacterium indicum. The sequence goes on from NZ_AP024145.1 coordinate 114,285, forward strand.
TCCGCCGATATGGCGGCGCAGGGCCATGACGTCGCGACGGTGCGGGCCGACCTCTCGCAACACGAGGAGATGCGTGGCTCGATCCACGATGCCGCCGCCGCTCTCGGGGGCATCGACGTGCTGTGGGCCCATGCCGGCATCCCCGGGCCCGGCGGCATCGAGAACCTCGACGTATCGGCCTACCGGCTCGCCATCGACCTCAACGTCACCGCGGCGGCCCTCGCCGCCGGCGAGGCGATCGGGCACATGCGCCGGCGCGGCGGCGGGTCGATCGTGTTCACCGCCTCGGTCTCGGGCCTCGTCGGCTCGATGTGGAGCCCGATCTACTCCGCCGCCAAATTCGCGGTGGTCGGGTTGACGAAGTCCCTCGCCCAGACCTTCGCGCCCGACAACGTCCGGGTGAACGTCGTCTGCCCGGGCCTCGCCGAGACGCCGATGAAACTCGGCTTCACCGGCCGCTCGGGCGATCCGGCCGAAGCCGCCGCCGCCGAAGCGCGCATGGTCTCCGCGGTACCGATGGGGCGCCTGTGTCGGCCGGAGGAGGCTGCCCACGCGGTACTCTGGCTCGCCTCGGACGATGCCTCCTACGTGACGGGCGTGGCCCTGCCCGTCGATGGCGGCTTCACGGCGCGCTGAGCGCGCCGGGGCCCGAGTACGAGGAAGGGAGAAGCGCCATGCCGGGTCCGCTCGCAGGCATCAGGGTCGTCGACCTGAGCACGGTCGTCGCGGGGCCCTTCGCGACGCAGATCCTCGCCGAGCTCGGCGCCGAGATCGTCAAGGTCGAGGGACCGAGCGGCGACATCCTGCGCGCGCCGGGCCCTGCCCGCTCGCCCGGCATGGGAGCGGCGTTCCTCAACTGCAATCGCGGCAAGGACAGCGTCGTCCTCGATCTCAAGCAGGTGGGAGACCGCGCCCGGCTCGACGACCTCGTCCGGAGCGCCGACATCCTCGTCCACAACATGCGGATGAAGGCCGCCGCCCGGCTCGGCCTCGACGATGCGCGCCTGCGCACGATCAATCTGGGGCTGATCACCTGCGCAATCGTCGGCTTCGGCCAGGACGGGCCCTACCGCGACCGGCCGGCCTACGACGACATCGTCCAGGCGGCGTCGGGCTGGGCCGATCTCGAGCGGCGGGCCGGGGGCGAGCCCCGCTACGCGCCGACCATCGCGGCCGACAAGACCGCGTCGCTCTACGTCACCACCGCGATCAGCGCCGCCCTGTTCCACCGCGCCCGCACGGGAGAGGGACAGGCGATCGAGGTGCCGATGTTCGAATCCATGGTGTCGTTCCTCGCCGTCGAGCACCTCGCCGGCCTCACCTTCCGGCCGCCCCTCGGCCCGTCCGGCTACGCGCGCCTCCTCTCGAAGCACCGCCGGCCCTACCCGACCCGCGACGGCCACATCGCGGTCCTGCCCTACAACGCGAGCCACTGGCGCGCGGTCTTCCGCGCCGCCGGCCGCGAGGATTGGGCGCAGGACGCGGCGCTCGGCTCCGATGCAACCCGCGCCGCGATGATCGACACCCTCTACGAGCGCCTGGCCGGCTGCCTCGCGCAGGACACGACCGAGGCGTGGCTCTCGCGCCTCGCCCCCCTCGACGTGCCCTGCACGCGGGTCAACCGGATCGAGGACCTGCTCGACGATCCTCACCTCGCGGCCACCGGCTTCTTCGAGGCGGTTGACCATCCGACGGAAGGGCCGCTCCTGGCGACGCGGCCGCCGGTCCGGTTCTCGCGCACGCCCTGCGGCGCGACGCGGCCCGCGCCGCCCCTGGATTCGGGCAAGCCCTGAGGCCGGCACCCGGAGGGCGCGGGCCGCCGCGGCATCACCGCGTCGCGAACTTGATGCTGAACGCGGCCTTGGCCGTCAGGCCGGGGCTCGGCAGCAGGTTGAGCTACTGCGTGTGGCGCTTGTCGAAGGCGTTCTGCACGATGACATCGGCGCGGATGCGATCGTCGAGCCGAGCGCAGACCGACGCCGGTATGCCGGGGGATGGTGGGAACGAAGAAGTACAAGCCGGAAGAAGTGGTGGCCGAGCTGCGGCAGGTGGACGTGCTGGTCTCGCAGGGACAGAGCGTGGCTGACGCGATCCGGGCGATCGGCGTGACGGAGGTGACCTACGATCGTTGGCGCAAGGAGTTCGGCGGGCTGAAGTCGGACCAGGTGCGCCGAATGAAGGAGTTGGAGACCGAAAGCCAACGGCTGCGCAAGGCGATCGCGGATCTCACGCCTGACACGCTGATCCTGCAGGAGGCCGGCCGGGGAAACGTCTGAGCCCCGCGCACTGGCGCACATGCATCGAGTCACGACCTGATGCCAAGGACTGGAAAGCGCCAGTAGCAGGCATTCGATCGTAGCAGTCGGTGCGTCTGCTCTGCCGCCGACAACGGACGTTCCAAATTTGTAGTTTACCACTCCGCACCTGCCAACTTGTGTGAGGACGCGGCGGGTGGCCATCATCTACTCCGGAAGCAGTGCTTTGCCGTCCCTCGCCGTCCGGCCCTCAATCCGCCGACGCCAGCAATTCACGAGCGTGCAGGAACTGCAGGATCGCCTCGCTGAAGGGGGCCGGCAACGCGTCCGGAAGGGGCACGGTGCCGCCCGCGATCTCCGTGACCTCGGCATGCGGAATCGCTGTCGCGATGCGCGGGACCGCCGGAAAGGCGTGCGGATCGTCCGTCGCGCCGATGACCAGCGTCGGTGCCCGCACGAGGCCGATCCGCTCCTCCATGTGATAGCGGTTGACCACACGATGCCCTTCGGCCGCCATCGGCCCGGCCCGCAATGCGTCCACCATGAAGCGATCGAGGAGCGCGGGCATCTCGGGCGGGTAGAACGGCTGGCGCCCGCGCCAGAGCTGTAGCAGGTGGTTCCCCTCCCCGTCCGGGTTCACCATATCGATCGGCGTCTTGGCGGCGTGGTGGGCCCGGCGCGGGGCATCGACCATGGGGCAGGAGGAGAGGACCAGAGCGGCCACGCGACCGGGTGCCCGGACCGTAGCCTCAAGGGCCACCACGGCGCCGGTATGATGCCCGACGAGGCAGCATTCGGGCAGGTCGAGCGCCTCCATCAGCGCGATCACCGCATCGGCCCAGGCCTCGATCGAGGGCGCGACGCCCGACAGCGCCGGCGAGTCGCCGAAGCCGGGCGTGTCCATCGCGAGCGCCCGCACCTGCCCGCCGAGCAGGGGCAGCACGTCGCGATATTCGTCCCAGGAGCGCGGCGTCTGGTGCAGCAGTAGCACCGGCAGGCCGCTGCCGCAGGTCGCGACGTGGATCACGCCGGTGCGCGTCGGCACGAACCGGCGCTCGATCGTATGGTGGGACATCCAGACCTCCCTTATGCCGGGCTCGATATCAGCCTTCATGTCGTCGCGGGAGTGAGCATTTCACGATCGCGTAGCGATCGCGAAGCTCTCTAATTTTTGTCTTGACGCATTTTCTACGACGAACCAGCAGCCCCTTCGTCGGAAAATGCTCTAGGGTCGATCGCCGAAGAGTTCGATCAGGCTGTCGGTCAGCCAGCGGATACCGGTATCGCCACGGAAATGCGCGTGGGTGTGGACCCGGACGTCGACCACCGGGTGGCCAGGCGGCAGGGGCAGGAGGGCGAAGGCCTCGTCGCCGTTCATCTGCCTGGCGATGCTCGTTGGGAAGACTACAGCGAGATCCGTGTCGCGCACCACGCTCGGCGCCGCCATGAAGTGGCCGAGCCGTAGGGCGACCTGCCGCTTGACGCCCGCCTCGGTGAGCCAGCGCTCGACCGCTTGGTGGCCGGGCGCCGTCACGTTCGCGTTGATGTAGCGGAGCGAGGCGAGGTCCGGTGCGGCATCCCCCCTGTCGAGGATCGGATGCCCTGAGCGCACGAGGCACGCGCACGTGTCCGTGAAGAGGTATCGGCTGTCGATGTCGTCCTCCTCCTCGAGTTCCGACAGAAACCCGATGGTGAGATCGACCTCGCCCGCCCGCATCAACTGGGCGGCCTTCGCCGGGTCGAGCGGCACCACCTTCAAGTCCACCGCGGGAGCGGTCTCACTCAGCCAGCCCATGAGAGTCGGCAAGAAGTAGAACTCGGAGACGTCGGACATCGCGATGCGGAAGACGCGATGAGCGCGTCCGGGATCGAAGATCTCGCCGTCCTGGACCGCGTGGCGGATGATCCGCAGCGCCTCGCTGAGCGGCCCGTGCAGCCGTGCCGCGGTCTCCGTCGGCAGGACCCCGCTCGGGACGCGCACGAAGAGCGGGTCGTTGAAGGCCTCCCGCAGCCGCCGCAGGGCGTGACTCACCGCCGGCTGCGTCAGCCCGAGCTGCTGGCCCGCCGCCGTGAGGTTGCGGGTCTCCCAGATGGCGAGGAAGACCCGGAGGAGGTTCAGGTCTGACAGGGCCATATTCGCCGGCTTCATGCACATCATAAAGATTATGATTTGGACCAATAATACGACGGTTGCTAGGCCTTGGGCAGATTTTTTGCACCGTGCCGGAAGCATTCGGAAGCTTCCTTGCATCCAAGCGGAAGAGGCCAGCATGTTCGTCACCGCCGCCCGCCGCACGGCTGAGGCCTGCGCCGTTCCCTCGTTCCACCCCGAAGCGCCGGGTCCGATGACGCTCGACGGGCTCGTCGCCGAGATCGCCCGCCGCCGCGACGAATTCGACGACCTGACTTACGTCCCGCGCGACGTCGTCGCGATGATGAAGCAGGTCGGCATCTACCGGGCGACGACCCCGACGATGTTCGGCGGCGAGCCGATGCCGCCGGCCGATTTCATGCGCATTGTCGAGCGCATCGCGACGGCCGACGGCTCGGCCGCCTGGGTCGCAGCCTTCGGCTCGGCCAACACCTACATGGCCTCGCTGCCGATCGAGACGCAGCGGATCATCTACGCCGATGGGCCCGACCAGGTCTTCGCCGGCGGCCTCTACCCGGCGCAGAAGGCCCGGGCCGTCGAGGGCGGATGGCAGGTGACCGGGCGCTGGCGCTTCGCCAGTGGCTGCATGGGCGCCGACTGGATCGGCGTCGGCATCGAGGTGGACGGCCCGCCCGCCGGGGAGGGCGCGCCCGGCCGGCCGCGGATGCTGGCCGCGGTGGCGCCCGCCGCGGAGGTCGAGATCGTGCCCAACTGGGACGTCGTCGGCATGCAGGGCACCGGCAGCCACGACACGAGGGTCACCGACAAGTTCTATCCGGAGGCCTGGACCTTCGTGCGCGGCGGCCCCGCGACGATCGACGAGCCGCTGTTCCGCTACCCGGCGGTCTGCTTCCAGGCCGAGGTCCACGCGGCCTGCAACGTCGGCCTCGCCCGGGCGGCGCTGGATCTCGCAACCGAGATGGGCGGCGTGACGAAGACCATCACGGGCGCCCCCCGACTCGCCGACCGCGGCTACTACAAGCTCGAACTCGCCCGGGCCGAGGCGGCCTGGCGCGCCGCCCGCGCCTTCTTCTACGAGACCGCCGAGGCCGCCTGGGACGCGCTGGTGCGGGGCGACGAGGTCTCGCCCGACCAGGCCAACCTGATCCGGCTCTCGGCCACCCACGCCGCGCATGTGAGCGCCGATGTCATCATGCGGGCCTACCGGATCGCCGGCATGTCGGCGATCCATAAGAACCACCGGATGCAGCACATCGTGCGCGACTCGATGGTGGTTACGCAGCACGCCTTCCTAACCGAGGGCACGCTGGAAAATGCCGGGGCAATGCTGGCCGGCGCCGCGCCGGCCGGACCGGCTTATCCCTGAGCCCGCCTCACCCTGAGCCACCGCCCCTCGCGATTCCTCTTGCCTGAGCGAGACGCCCATGAAGCATTTTCTTTATTGTACGATGCTCGGCGGCGCACTGCTCGCCACGCTGCCGGCGCAGGCCGAGATCACCGTCGGCTTCGTGACCTCGCTGAGTGGTCCGGCCTCCTCGATCGGCATCCTGTACGGCAACGGGATCAAGGCCGCCCATCTCTACCGCGACACGGTCGCCGGCGAGACGATCCGGCTGATCCAGCTCGACGACGGCTCCGATCCGTCGGCGGCCACTCGCAACGCCCGCAAGCTCGTCGAGGAGAACAAGGTCGACATCCTGATCGGGACTTCGTCGGCCCCCTCGACGCTCGCCATGGCGGCGGTGGCGGCGGAGCTGAAGGTGCCGATGATCGCCATCTCGCCGATCAACGTCGAGGCGAGCCAGAGCGGCGATCGCTGGGCGATCTGCGTGCCGCAGACCCCGTCGCTGATGATGAAGGTGGTCACCGACCGCATGGCGAAGAACGGCACCAAGCGGGTCGGCTATATCGGCTTCTCCGACGCCTGGGGCGACCTCGTCTTCAACGGGACCAAGGCCGCCGAGGCGGGCGGCACCCTCACCATCACCACCGACCAGCGCTACACCCGCACCGATTCCTCGGTCACCGGCCAGATCCTGAAGGTACTGGCGACGAAGCCCGACGGCGTGCTCGACGGCGGCTCGGCGACGCAAGGGGCGCTGCCCCTGCTGGCGCTCCAGGAGCGCGGCTACAAGGGCCGGCTCTACGGCAACGCCGCCCTGGTGAACCCCGACTTCATCCGGGTTGCCGGCAAGTCGGCGGACGGGATCGAGCTGCCGACCGGCCCGGTCATCGTCGCCGAGCAATTGCCCGAAGGCCACTTCGCCAAGGCGCCGTCCCGGGCCTTCCGCGAGGCCTACCAGAAGGCCAACGGCACCCCGAGCACCGACAGCTTCTCGGCCTACGCCTTCGATGCCTGGCTGATCATGACGGACGCGTCGAAGCGGGCAATCGCCGCCGGCGCGAAGCCCGGGGCGCCCGGGTTCCGGCGCGCGCTCAACGAGGCGATCTTCGCCACCAAGGAGCTGCCGGGCACGGAGGCCGTGTACACCTACACGCCGGCCTCCTCCTTCGGCGTCGACGAGCGCAGCGTCGTCATGGTCCGCCTCCAGGGCGGCACCTGGACCTACCTGCCGTAAGGAGGCCGGCCGTGGATCTCGACATCGCCACCCTCCTGATGGTCGACGGCATCACCACCGGCGCCGTCTACGTCCTGCTCGCCATCGGCATGGTGCTGATCTTCACGGTGACGCGGGTGATCTTCGTCCCCTTCGGCGACATCGCCGTCTACGCGGCGCTGACGCTCTCGGCCCTGGAAGCCAAGCGCGCGCCCGGCACCGCCGGCCTCGTCGCCGTGGTTGCGGTGGTGGCCACGCTCATGGAGGTCTCGAGCCTCCTGCGCCACGGCAAGGCGCGGGCGGTGCCGAGGGCCCTCCTGTTCTATCTCGTCCTGCCGCTGGCGGTCTCGGGGATTGTCTGGGCAGCCTCGGGCACGGACTGGCCGATGCCGGTGCGCGTCGTGCTCGCCATCGCGGCGGTGCTGCCGCTGGCGCCGCTCCTCGACCGCATCGTGTTCCGCCCGGTCGCCGATGCCAGCGTGCTGCTCCTGATGATCATCTCGGTGGCGCTCCACTTCGCGCTCGCGGGGATCGGCCTCCTCTGCTTCGGGGCCGAGGGCGTGCGGACCCAGCCCCTGACGGAGGCGGCGCTGAACTTCGGCGACGTGCTGGTCTCCGGCCAGACCGCCTTGATCGTGGTCGCGGCGGCCTCCTTCAGCCTGCTGCTGTTCCTGTTCTTCAACCACACGCTCACCGGCAAGGCCCTGCACGCCACCGCGGTCAACCGGCTCGGCGCGCGTCTGGTGGCGATCCGTCCCGAGCGGGCGGGCACCATCGCCTACTTGATCGGCTCCCTGCTCGCCGCGATCTCCGGCGTGCTGATCGCGCCGGTGAACACGATCTTCTACGACAGCGGCTTCCTGCTCGGGCTGTTCGCCTTCGTGGGCGCGATCATCGGCGGGCTGACCAACTATCCGGGCACGGCGCTGGGCGCCCTGCTGGTCGGGCTTCTCGGCTCCTACGCCTCGTTCTTCTCCTCCTCGTTCAAGGAGGTGATCGTCTTCGCCGTCCTCGTCCCTGTCCTGCTCTGGCGCTCGATCGCCACCACCCACTCCGAAGAGGAGATCGAGGAATGAGCTCATTCAGCATCCCGACCACCCGCGAGGAGGTCGCCAGCAACGTCGCCTCCGTCCCTCAATCCCCTGCTCCCTCGCCTCCCCGCGAGAGCATCGGCGTCAGCCCGCTCGTCCCCCGCTTGGGTGTCGCCGCCGCCGTCGCGCTTCTCGCCCTCGCGCCGCTGGTCCTCCAGTCCTTTACCGTGACGCTGCTGAACTACATCGGCGTCTACGCGCTCGTGGCGCTCGGCCTCGTGCTCCTGACCGGCATCGGCGGCATGGTCTCGTTCGGGCAGGCGGCCTTTGTCGGCGTCGCCGCCTACGCCACGGCCTGGCTCACCACGCGCCACGCCGCCTCGCCCTGGCTCGGGCTGGCCTTCGCGCTCGCCCTCACCGGGCTCCTCGCCCTGATGCTCGGCGCGCTGACCTTGCGGCTGAAGGGGCATTTCCTATCGCTCGGCACGCTCGCCTGGGGGCTGTCGATCTCGTTCCTGTTCGGCACCGTCGACGGCCTAGGCAACTTCAACGGCATCTCGCAGATCCCGCCGATCAGCCTCGGCCCGGTCAGCCTCGCCGGCACAGTGCCGATGTTCTACCTGATCTGGGCCGTGGTGGGCTTTTGCCTGCTGCTTTCCGCCAACCTGCTGGGGTCGCGGATGGGCCGCGCCATGCGGGTCCTGCGCGGCGGCAACATCCTGGCCGAGAGCCTCGGGATCGACGCCTTCCGGATCCGCCTCGCCCTGTTCGTGATCGCGGCCCTGCTGGCGGCGCTGTCGGGCTGGCTCGAGGCGCACCTGAGCCGCTACGTCAGCCCGACGCCCTACGGCGCCGGTCCTGGGATCGAGTACCTGATGATGGCGATCATCGGCGGCGCGGGGTCGCTGTTCGGCGCGGTCGTCGGCGCCGCGGTGATCGCGCTGCTTAAGAACGCGGTGCAGGACTGGTTCCCGGTCCTGTTTCCCGGTGCCCCCGGGCAACTCCAGGTCGTCGCCTTCGCGACCCTGTTCATCCTCTTCCTTCAGCGCTCCCGCGACGGGCTGGTGCCGGCCTTCGCCCGCTTCCTGCCGGCCGTGCGCCGGGAGATCCCGCCGCCGGCCGCTGCCTTGGAGCGGAGGGTCCAGCCCGCCCGCGGCAGCGTGCTGCTCTCGGTCGACGGGGTGCAGCGGCGCTTCGGCGGCCTCGTCGCGGTCAAGGACGTCAGCTTCGACGTGCGGGCCGGGGAGATCGTCGCGCTGATCGGCCCGAACGGGGCCGGCAAGAGCACGATGTTCAACCTGCTCACCGGCGCGCTGAAGGCGAACAAGGGCCGGGTGGTGTTCGCCGGGGAGGAGATCTCGTCGCGGCCGCAACGCGCCATCGCCCGGGCCGGCATCGCCCGCACCTTCCAGCACCTGAAGCTGCGCCCGCACATGACGCTCCTCGACAACGTGCTGCTCGGCGCCCATCCGCGGCTCCAGGCCGGCCTCGTCGCCGGAGCCCTGACGCTGCGGCGCGGGGAGGAGGCTCGCGCCCGGGCCGAGGCGATGCGCCTCCTGGAGCGGGTGGGCCTGGGCGACCGGCCCTTCGAGCGGGCCGGCAACCTGCCGCTCGGCAACCAGCGCGTGCTCGAGATCGCCCGCGCGCTCGCCGCCGATCCGGCCCTCCTGGTGCTGGACGAGCCGGCGGCGGGCCTGCGCCGCCAGGAGAAGCTGGCGCTCGCCGCGCTCCTGCGCTCGCTGCGTGCCGAGAACCTCACCGTGGTCTTGGTCGAGCACGACATGGAGTTCGTCATGGGTCTGTGCGACCGCATCGTGGTGATGGATTTCGGGTCGAAGATCGCCGAGGGCCTGCCCGCCGCGATCCGCAACGACGCCCGCGTCCAGGAAGCCTATCTCGGGGGAGTGGCCTGATGCCCCTGCTCGAGATCGAGAGGCTCGACGTCTCCTATGGCCGCATCAGGGCGGTGCAGAGCGTGTCCCTGACCGTCGAGGCCGGGCAGATCGCCACAGTGATCGGGCCGAACGGCGCCGGCAAGACGTCGATGCTCGGTGCCGTCATGGGTCTGTGCCCCGCCCGAGGCCGGGTCACCTATGACGGTCTCGACCTGCGCGACATGGATGTCGAGGAGCGCGTCGAGTGCGGCCTCTGCCTTGTCCCGGAGCGCCGCGAGCTGTTCGGCGAGATGTCGGTTTCCGATAACCTCCTGCTCGGTGCCTTCCCGCGCCGCCCGGCGAAGGCGGTCATCGCCCGGGCGCTGGAGGAGGTCTTCGCCCGCTTCCCGCGGCTCAAGGAGCGCCGAACGCAGCGCGCTGACACCCTGTCGGGCGGCGAGCGCCAGATGCTGGCGCTCGGGCGGGCGCTGATGAGCCGGCCGCGCCTCCTGATGCTGGACGAGCCGAGCCTCGGCCTCGCCCCCATCGTGGTGCGGGAGATCTTCGTCATCATCGCGGCCCTGCGGGAGGCCGGGGTGTCGATCCTCCTCGTCGAGCAGAATGCCCGCGCCGCCCTGCAGACGGCGGATGTCGGCTTCGTGCTGGAGACCGGCGAGCTCGTCACGCAAGGGCCGGCCGCCGATCTCCTCGACGACCCGCGCCTGATCGCGACCTATCTCGGCGGTACCGACCAGGCGCTCGTCCCGGCCTGATCCAGCAGATCCGAAATGATGACGCATGGATCCGTCGAGAAAATATAACTTACTTGCAAATACAGACAATATGTGATTATATATCATAATATTACAGTATATATCTCACCTGCCTCCCGGTCCTTCTGAAAGGAACGTGCCATGACTGTTGCCGTGCCGCCGCCGTTCGCGCTCGACGAGCTGGTCAAGACCGACCGCGCCCGCGCCGCGCTCTACACCGACCGCGCCCTCTTCGAGGAGGAGATGGCCAAGGTGTTCGAAAATACCTGGGTCTGGGTCGCCCATGCGAGCGAGTTGCCGAAGGCTGGCGACTTCAAGACCAGCCATGTCGGCCTCCAGCCGGTGATCGTGGTTCGCGACCGCAAGAATACGGTTCATGTCCACGTCAATCGCTGCCGCCACCGGGCCTCGACGGTCTGCGAGGTCGCGCAGGGCAAGACCAATTCCTTCGTCTGCCCCTATCACGGCTGGGCCTACGCGCTCGACGGCTCACTGCGCGGTGTGCCGTTCGAGGCGGGCTACGACGGCCAGCTCGACAAGACCCAGTTCTCGCTGCGCTCGCTGCGCGTCGAGGAATATAACGGGTTGATCTTCGCCACCTTCAAGGACGACATCGAGCCGCTCGTCGATTTCCTCGCCGGCGCCAGGAAGTGGATCGACCTGTTCATGAAGCAGGGCGCCGGCTTCCCGCTGGTGGCGATGGGCGAGCACAAATTCCGCTTTCCCGGCAACTGGAAGATCCAGCTCGAGAACACCACCGACGCCTACCACTTCCCGCTCGTCCACAAGTCGTTCCTATCGGCCGCCGATCAGGAAACCGAGGATTCGTGGGACATCATGAACAAGGGCGGCTTCGTCGAGGATCTCGGCAACGGCCACAGCGTCATGGTGATGATGCCCGAGCTCGTCGACCTGGAGGAGAACCTCGACGAGCCGATCCCGGAGCGGTTCGAGGAGCTCGCCGCGGAGCTGCGCACCGAGTACCCCGAGGAGCAGGTCCGCCGCATCGTCCGGGCGGTCGGTGGCTGCGGCTTCAACCTCAACCTGTTTCCCAATCTCGGCTGCTCGGCGGCGTTCTTCCGCGTGCTCCAGCCGGTCGCGGTGGACGAGACCGAGATCCGCCACGTCGCCCTCGGCATGGGCGGCGGACCCGCGAGCGCCAACCGCGTCCGTTTGCGCATCCACGAGTTCTTCCAGGGCCCGATGGGCTTCGGCACCCCCGACGACGCCGAGATCTGGGACCGGGTGCAGCACGGTGCGCAGGGCGGGCCGGACCTCTGGGTGATGCTCAACCGGGGTCTCAGCCACGAGGAGACCTTGGCCGATGGCGGCCGACGCAGCGACGTCAGCGCCGAAACCGGGATGCGGGCGGCCTACGCCCAGTGGAAGCGGCTGATGGGAGCCTGACATGAACGCCATCGATACGGACATGATCGCCGCCCCCGTCACCCTCGACGAGGCGATGCACTTCGCCTGGCTCGAGGCCGACCTCCTCGACAGCGCGGCCTACGACGAGTGGCAGGCGTTGTGGACGCCGACCGCGCGCTACGTCGTGCCGATCGCCCCCGGCGTCACCGACTTCGAGAACACCCTCAACTACGCCTACGACGACGCCGAGATGCGCGCCAAGCGCGCCGAGCGGCTGGTAAGCGGGCAGTCGGTGTCGGCCTCGCCGGTGGCGCGCACGGTGCGGCTCCTGTCGCGGTTCCGGCTGCTGCGCTCCGACCGAGAGGGCTGCCACCTGCGCTGCGCCCAGATGCTGACCGAGTTCCGCCGCGGGCGCGAGCGCACCTACGCCGCCGACGTCGAGTTCGTCTACGTGCGCAAGCCCGAGGGCCTGCGGATCGAGCGCAAGGTGGTCCGCCTGGTGAACGGGGCCGAGGCCCTCGGCGGCATCGGGTACATCCTGTGAGCGGGCGCGTCGCGCTGGTCACCGGGGCCGGCGGCGGCCTCGGCTCCGCGCTCGCGATCGGGCTGCACGCATCCGGCTACCGGGTGGCGCTCGCCGACACGGACGAGGGGGCCGCCGCTGCCGCTGCCGCCACGCTCGACCCGTCGGGTGGGACCGCCCTGCCGCTCTGGCTCGACGTGCGGGAGATCGGGCACTGGCAGCGGGCCCTGTCCGCCCTCCTCGACCGGTGGGGGGCGGCCCACGTGCTCGTCAACAACGCGGCGATGACCGTGGCGCGCCCGGTGATGGAGATCCCGCCCGACGAGTTCGACGCGGTCCTGGCCGTGAACCTGCGCGGCACCTTCCTCGGCTGCCAGGTCTTCGGAGGGCATTTCCGGGACCGGGGTCATGGGCGGATCGTCAACATGGCTTCGCTCGCCGGCCAGAACGGGGGCACCGCGACGGGTGCGCATTACGCCGCCTCCAAGGCGGGCATCGTCGCGCTGACCAAGGTCTTCGCCCGCGATCTCGCTCCCTTCGGGGTCACCGTGAACGCGATCGCCCCGGGGCCGCTCGACACCCCGATGGTGCATCGCACCGTGCCGCCGGAGCGGCTGGACGCCCTGCGGGCCGCCATCCCGGTGGGCGGGCTCGGCGATCCGGGCTTCGTCGCGCGCCTGGTGGTGCAGCTCGCCTCGCCGGAGGCGGGCTTCGCCACGGGGGCAACCTGGGACGTGAACGGCGGCCTGTACATGCGATGAGCGGAGGACACGCGACGATGAGCGAGACGACGAACGACACGGTCTCCCTGGCCGAGCTGACGCGCACGGTCGCGGCGCTCTCGGCAGAGGTGACGACCCTCCGGGCGGAGGCCGAGATCCGCCGCGTGCAGGCCCGCTACATGTTCCTGTGCGACACGCCCTGCCCCGAGGCCGGAATCGACGACGATGCCGAGCGCATCCGGCGCATCGTCGACCTCTACACCGAGGACGCGGTCTGGGAGGGCGTCGGCACGTATTATGACGGCCAGTTCGGCCGCAGCGTCGGCAAGAACGCGATCCGCCGGCACTTCGAGGCCTTCTGGGGCCAGAAGCGCGACCCCGCGCTCGTCCTCAACGTGCATTACCTCACCACCGAGCACATCGCGGTCGAAGGCGACGAGGCCCTGGGGCACTGGGTGCACATCCAGCCCTGGATCTTCGGCGACGGCTCCTCGCTCCTGCGCTCGTCGCGGCTGTGGAACCGGTTCCGCCGGGTCGGGGGCGAGTGGAAGATCGCGCGGACCCGCACCGAGAACGTCTTCGTCGCACCGCTCGCGCCTGGATGGGCCGAGAGCGTCGGCGAGACCTCCGTGCTGATGCGTCGGGAGGACGCCCGATGAGCTTCACCGATCGCGCGCTCGCCGAGATCGACGGGCTGCACCGCGTTCTCCAGCGCTGGTTCCGCGCCGAGGGCGAGCGGGACGTAGGCCTGGTGCTGGAGCATTTCGATCCCGGCTACACCATGATCACCACCGCCGGGACGCTGCTGACGCTCGACGCCTTCCGCGCCGCGCTTCCCGGCTTCTGGGGCAGCCGCCCCGGCCTCGTGATGGAGATCGGCCGCGAGACCGTGGTCCATTCAGGCCCGGGCTTTGCCGTGCTGACCTACACCGAGCGGCAGCACCTGAACGGCACCGTCACCGACCGCTTCAGCACCGTCCTGATGCTGGATCGCGGCGAGGCGGGTCCGGCCTGGCGGCACCTGCAGGAGACGATGATCGCATGAGCACGCCGCAGATGTGGGAGCACTTCACCTGGCGCGGGCACGAGGTCGTGGTGATCCAGCTGTGGGAGGACTCCTACGGCCGGCCCATGCTCCGCTTCGCCGACCCGACGGACGAGGAGATGGCGGCCGGAATGCCGGTCGCCCAATTCCTCACGGAGGCCACCCCGACCGGGCACATCTCGCCCCCCGGACCGGACGATCGCTAGCAACTAGGCTTCCTGCGCCGTCCGTCCCGCCTCACCGCCACGCCACCCGCGTCGGCGGAACGGTGGCGGCTTGCCCGGCCGTAAGCCTCAACCTTGGAGGAATGCGTCATGGCCGAAACATCGCTGCGGGTCGAGATCGTCGACCGGCGTCAGGCCGCTGAGGACATCATCGTGCTCGACCTCGTCCCGGTGGACGGCGCGCCGCTGCCGCTCTTCGAGCCGGGCGCCCATGTCGACGTCGAGGTCGGGCCGGACCTCGTGCGGCAGTATTCCCTGTGCGGCGATCCCGCCCGGACCGACCGCTACCGCCTCGGCATCCTGCTCGATCCCGCCTCGCGCGGGGGCTCGGCGGGGATCCACGCGCAGTTCCAGGTCGGCCGGCAGGTGACGATCAGCGCTCCGCGCAACAACTTCCCGCTCGCCGCCGGGGCCGCCGCCACGGTGCTGATCGGCGGCGGCATCGGCATCACGCCGCTTCTCGCGATGGCGCATCACCTCCACGCGGTCGGGCTGCCCTTCCGGTTGCATTACTGCGCCCGCAGCCGCGCCAAGGCCGCCTTTCTCGACGAGCTGGCAAGCGCGCCCTACGCGAGCAGCGTGCATCTGCACTACAGCGACGGCGGCTCCGGTCAGCGCCTCGACCCGGCGCGTGACTTGCCCCAGCCGTCGGACGGCGCCCACCTCTACGTCTGCGGCCCGACCGGCTTCATGGACTGGGTCATCGGCTCGGCGGCCACGCTCGGCTACCCCAATGCCCGACTTCACAAGGAGCATTTCGGCGCCGAGGTCGACACGTCCGGCGATGCGTTCGAGGTCGAGCTGTCGCGCTCCGGCCGCGTTGTCCCGGTGGCCGCCGGGCAGTCGATCGTCGCGGCCCTGAAGACGGTCGGTGTGCGCGTCGAGGTCTCCTGCGAGCAGGGCGTGTGCGGCACTTGCCTGTGCGACGTCGTCGAGGGCATTCCCGACCACCGGGATTCCTACCTCACCGACGACGAGAAGGCCGGCAACGACCAGATGATGCTGTGCTGCTCGCGGGCGAAGACGCCGCGCCTCGTACTGGATCTATGAATCGCAATCACCTTGCTCATTCGATGTCCGAATTTGGCAAGATGCGTGGGCCGGCTAAGATCAGACAGTTGAAAACTTCGAGATCAGCGAAGCATTCGCCAACGAGGAGCGACGTGCGTGACTATCTTCGTGCAGCGCCTTGAACTGGGCGGCGCCGGTCCGCGCGTCGCCGTCAAGGACACGATCGACATCGCCGGATATCCCACGAGGGCGGGCAGCCGCGCGCTGGCCGATGTGCCCCCCGCTACAGCCCATGCCGAGGTGGTTGAGCGCGTCCTCGCGGCCGGCTGCCGGATCGTCGGCAAGACCAACCTGCACGAGCTCGCCTTCGGGGTGACCGGGCTCAACGACTGGACCGGCACGGCCCTCAATCCAAGCTTCCCCGACCGCGTGCCGGGCGGGTCGTCCAGCGGCTCGGCGGCGGCGGTCGCCGCGGAGGAGGCCGACTTTGCCCTCGGCACCGACACCGGCGGCTCGATCCGGATCCCCGCGGCCTGCTGCGGCGTCTTCGGCCTCAAGCCGACCTTCGGGCGCGTCAGCCGCGCCGGGATCGCCCCCGCGCGGACGACGCTCGACTGCGTCGGGCCCTTCGCGGCGACGATGCCCTGGCTCCTGCGCGCGATGGCGGTGATCGATCCGAGCTTCACGCCCGTCTCGCTGCCCGCACCCCGGGTCGGCCTCGTTACGGTCGAGGCGCGGCCAGAGATGACGGAAGCGATCGAGCGGGCGGTGGCGGCCGCAGGCCTCACAGCGCATCGTACGACGCTGCCGGGCCTGTCGGGGGCCTTCGAGGCCGGGCTCACGTTCATCAACGCCGAGACCTTCGCGGCCTTCGGGCACCTGCTGGCCGGCGGCGCGGTGGGTCCCGACGTGGCGGGCCGCCTGCGGGCGGGAGCCGGGACGAGCCCCGCGGCGCTCGCCGCCGCCGAGGCGGTGCGCGAGGCCTTCCGCGCTGAGGTCGACGCCCGTCTCGACGAGGCGGACGTGCTGGTGCTGCCGACGCTGCCCGACCTCCCCCCGACCCTCGACGAGGCGAAGGCCAACCGCTCGGCGGTCTTCCTGACGACGCTGGTACGGCCCTTCAACCTGTCGGGGCATCCCGCCCTGTCGCTGCCGGTTCCGCTCGGGCCGGGCCGTGTCGCCGCGCTGCAGGTGATCGGCCGCCGCGGCGCCGACGAGACGGTGCTCGCCGCGGGCGCGCGGATCGCCGCCGCCTTGCCGTCCGCCGCTTTACCGCCCGCCTGATGGAGACGACGATGAGCCTCTCTCCCACCGAGTTCCGCTCCGGCATGCGCCAGCTCGCCGCCGCCGTGAACGTCATCACCACCCGCCACGACGGCGCCCGCGCCGGCATGACGGCAACCGCGGTGATGTCCCTGACGGCGGAGCCGCCGCAGATCGCCGTGGCGGTGAACCGCTCGAACGCCAGCTACGCGGCGATCACGGGCAGCGGGGTCTTCGCCGTCAACGTCCTGGCCAACGACCACGCGGCGATCGCGAGCCGCTTTGCCGGAGCCGACGGCGTGAAGGGCGAGGCGCGGTTCTCCGCCGGGCAATGGGACGTGCTCGAAACCGGCGCGCCGATCCTGCGCGATTGTGCCGCGAGCTTCGACTGCACGCTCGTGCAGGAGGTCGCCTTCACCTCGCACGTGGTCCTCGTCGGCCTCGTGCGGGCGGTCCGCGTCGCGCCCGGAACCACCCCGCTCCTGTTCATGGACGGGGCCTGGGCGAGCCTCGTGCGGGCCAATGACGGCGACTTTGCCGCCTACGAGCAGCTCATCGGCGAGCTGACGGGTGCCCTCGACGCCGTGCTGGCGAGCCAGGGCAGCTTCACCCGCAAGCTCCACGACTTCAGCGCCGCCTTCATCCGCGTGAACGCTCCCGTCGTCGACGTCCTGCGCGACTTCTACACCCGTGAGACCTTCGCCTCGGCGAGCCGGCTCGACGCCATCAACCAGCGCAAGCGCGAGGTCGAGCATAAGCTCCAGGATCTCCTCATCCGCGGCGTCGGGACCGGGGAGTTTGAGGCGCGCGATCCGGTGGCCGCCGCGGACGCGATCCTCGGCCTTCTGAACGGCATCCACCGTCGCCCCGCCGCCACCGGCGCGCAGGCGGAGGACCTGGCACGGCGCCTCGCCGACCTCGTCGTCGCGATGGTGGCGAAGCGGCATCCGGTCCCGGCCTGAGCGATGGGCCGGGAGCGCCAGAGCCTCGGCCCCGCACCGACGCAAGAACAACCGACATCGACACGGAGGAAACGATGACCGACTCCCTCATGCAACGCGGCGACGTTAAGGCCCTCCTGGACAAGGCGGCCGGCCTTGACAACGACACCGGGGACCGGCGCCTGAAGCAGATCGTCCGGCGCGTCCTGTCCGACGCCTTCGCGACGATCGAAGCGTTTCAGGTGACGCCGACCGAGTTCTGGCGCGCGGTCGACTACGTCACGCGGCTCGGTCAGTCGAACGAGGCGGGCCTTCTGGTCGCGGGGCTGGGGCTGGAGCACTTCCTCGACATCCTGCTGGACGAGGAGGAGCGCAAGGCCGGATTGGAGGGCGGCACGCCGCGCACGATCGAGGGACCGCTGTGGCTGGCCGGTGCGCCGCTGGCTCAGGGCGAGGCACGGCTCGACCAGGACCCGGAGCCGGATGCCGAGACGATCGTCATGACGGGCCAGGTCCGCGACCCTGACGGCAATCCGGTTCCGGGCGCCGTCGTCGACGTCTGGCACGCCAACACCAAGGGCGGGTACTCGTTCTTCGACTCGTCGCAATCGGCCTGGAACCTGCGCCGCCGGATCAGGACGGACGGGGACGGACGCTATGCGTTCCGGTCGATCATGCCGGTCGGCTACGGCTGCCCGCCGGACGGAACCACGCAGGAGCTGCTCGACCGGCTCGGGCGACACGGCCAGCGCCCGGCGCACATCCACTTCTTCGTCGAGGCGCCCGGCTATCGCAAGCTCACCACGCAGATCAACATCGCCGGGGACCGTTACCTCCATGAGGACTTCGCCTTCGCGACCCGCGACGAACTCATCGTCGAGGCCCGGCGCGAGACAGCCCCGGAGGAGATCGCGCGGCGCGGGCTGAGCGGGCCCTTCTCGACGCTCACTTTCGACTTCACGCTCAACCGGGAGGCGGATCACCTTCCCGAAACGGTGGTCCTGCGCGCGCACGCGACGGCGGCCTGACCCATCGAGCCCGCGGCGGCGCATATCCCGCCGCCGCGCAACGACCCCTGGCGGAGTGAGCCATGCTGCCCATCACGAGAGACTCCGATCCGAGAAACCTGGACGCTGCGACGCAAAGCGATCTGATCGTGCAGGAGATCGAGACGATCATCGTCGATGTCCCGACGGTGCGCCGCCACAAGCTGTCGCAAACCTCGGTCACGGCGCAGAACTACGTGCTCGTGCGCCTGCGCCTCGCCGGCGGCGCCGAGGGCATCGGCGAGGCCGCGACGCTCGGGGGACCGCGTTGGTCTGAGGAAAGCGTCGAGGCCATCAAGGCGAATATCGACGCCTACCTCGCTCCCGCGGTCAGGGGGATGCGAGGCGACCTCTTCGAGGAGGCGGGGCGGCGGATGGACCTCGCCGCCAAGCGCAACAACGCCGCCAAGGGGGCGATCGAGACCGCCCTGTTCGACGCGGTGGGCAAGGCGCTCAGCGTCCCGGCCGCGACGCTGCTAGGCGGGGCGGTGCGCGACCGGATCCCGGTTCTATGGACCCTAGCCTCCGGCGATGTCGGCCAGGAAATCGAAGAGGCCTCGGAGAAGCTCGATCGGCGCCTGCACCGGACCTTCAAGGTGAAGATCGGCGCCGGCGCGCCGCAGGCCGACCTCGCGCGGATGCGGCGCCTCGTCGAGGCCCTGGGCGACCGCGCCGAGTTCATCGTCGACGCGAACCAGGCTTGGGACGAGACGGTCTCGGCGCGATGCCTGCCGGTCCTCAAGGACCTGGGTATCCGGCTCGTCGAGCAGCCGGTGCCCGCCTGGAACGTGCCGGCCATGGCCCGCCTGCGGCAGCGCCCGGACGTGCCGCCGCTCCTGGCGGACGAATCGGTGTTCGACGCCCACGACATGCTGCAGGTGGCGACGGCAGGCGCCGCCGACGCGGTCTCGCTCAAGATCGTAAAGCATGCCGGGCTCCTCGGCACCCGCAAGGTCGCTGCGGTCGCCGAGGCCGCGGGGATCAGCCTCTACGGCGGCTGCCTGCTGGAGAGTTCGATCGGCGCGGCCGCGCACCTCCAGGTCTTCTCGACCTTCCGTGACCTGGCCTGGGGCTGCGAGCACTTCGGGCCGCAGATCCTGAGGGAGGATCTCGTCCGGGAGCCGCTGCATTTCGCTGACTTCCACGTCCACATCCCGAGCGGCCCGGGCCTCGGCGTCGTCCTCGATGAAGGGCAGCTCAACAAGTTTGCCCGGCGCTGAGCCGACCTGCAGCAACCAACCTTCGCGACATAGGATGAGGATCCAGCCCATGCTCTACCACGTCAGGATGGATGTCCATCCGCCCGGCGACCATCACAGCGTTGAATTCGAGCAGCTGAAGGCAGAGGAGAAACGCGTCGCGCAGGATCTTCAACGTAATGGAAAGTGGCTGCACCTCTGGCGCATTGCTGGACAATACGCGAACTTTTCGATTTTTGATGTCGAGGATCACGACGAGCTGCACCAGGTTCTAACGTCCCTGCCGCTCTTTCCGTTCATGAGCATCGCCGTAACACCTCTCGCGCAGCACCCCTCGTCGATTCGGTGACATAATTCCGGAAAATCTGGGTACTGCGCGTGCAGCGAAACGCCGCCCGCATTATGAGAGGAGCGACCGATCAGCTAGGCCGCGCACATCCCGTGCATCGTTCCGCTTAAGTTGATCGGCACGGGCCTGCTGTTCTCTCATATGCGGTCGGCACATTGCTGGCAGCTTCGCCGTGCCTGAACGCTATGTTGTACCTGTGCGGTAGTCTGGATGGAGCTTTACGGTCATCATATCAGGGACCTGCGTCCTCGCGAAACTGGTCGCGCTTCGATATAAGCCATCAATTCGAGGTTTTTGCGAACATCCCGTGAAGACCGACGCGCTAAGCCATAAAGGATATTTCTGGCCAGCGGCAGGGCAGCTTGCCAGGAATTCGGATGTCCGAAATTTGCTCGAAAGCGGTCATTCTCGATAGTCTCTACGATGGGCCGCTTTGGGTCAACAGTTCGCTTGTCTGGTGTTTGGCCGTGCGCCATCGGGGCTGTCATCGGACTGGGGTCAGGATGCCCCAGGACCGCCGCGACGGTTCAGATGCATCCCTGGAAAAGGGGGATGCGCGAAAGGGGCTGTGCGACGCTCTCGGCGTGACTGTGCGCTGGTCGTCCTCCCCCTACCGCAGCACGCGGTGTCACATTAGTGTCGCCGCTCGTGCGACCCTCTCTCAAGACTCCCTGCAGTATTCCCTTCCCCGCCGGGCGACACCGGAGTTGCTCGCCTGTAACGTTGGCCGCAAAGGTCGCCGCTCACCTTGTGGCAACATCAACGTACATTAATGAATCGATTTCTATGACTGGAACGCCGATTCAACACGCGGTGCATACACGTTCGACGCATCGACTCAGTATGGTTTCGGGGTCCCACCGCCAGATCTCTTCTGAGAAAATCTCAATTTCGATCATGCCGTTGAAATCAGCTTCCTCAACTGCCGACCTCAGCGCTTTCAAGTCGATAACCCCGTCCCCCATCAAGCCTCGATCCAGGAGCATATCGCGCGTTGGGATAAGCCAGTCGCATACGTGAAATGCCAGCAGGCGACCTGAGGCAGCCCGAATCTCGTGTGAGACCCGCCAGTCCCACCAAACGTGATAAGCATCCACGGCGACGCCAAGACCACCGATACCGTGCCTATCCAACCTCTCACAAAGGGCTATTGCCTCAGCAAGACTCGTGAGGCAGGAGCGATCACCCGCGTACATCGGGTGCAAAGGTTCAAGCGCGAGAGGCACACCGACCGATCGTGCATGTTCCAAGAGTTCGGCCACTCCGTCCTCGACCTGTCGTCGCGCATCGGCGAGGTCGCGTGAGCCGGCCGGAAGACCGCCGACGACGAGGACGAAGCACGCCGATCCGAGCGCGGCCGCATCCTCGATCGCCTGCCGGTTCTCTCGAACGGCTTGCTGCCTCTCGACCCGGCTCGCTCCGGTCAGGTAGGTGCTGCGGCAATAGCCGCTCACGGAAAGGCCCGCATCGCGGATCCGCCGCGCGACCGTCCGAACGTCGTGCCCCTCGAGATCGCGTCGCCAGGGCGAGATGCCGCCAAAGCCGTGCTTAGCGACGCGCTCGATGACGGTGCCGATTGGTTCCGCGTGCCCGAGGGTCGCAGTATTGATGGAGCATTCGGCTGCCGTGAGCGACCGCTGCGCCGACTGGGTTGCTGGCGTCATGCTCACGACTTCACCGCTCCAACGGTCAAGCCGGCCACGAAGTGCTTCTGCATGAGGAAGAACAAGGCGACCGGCGGAATCGCGGCCAGGATCGCACCGGCCGAGATCAGGTTCCACGCCGTCAGCCACTCTCCCTTCAAGCCGGCGAGGCCGAGCGTCAAAGGCTTGGCCGCGTCGCTTTGCACGAGGACCAATGCCCAGAAATAGTCGTTCCAGACGAAGGTGAAGAGCAGGACCGACAGGCCCGCGAGGGCCGGCCGCAGCAGCGGCACGATGATCTTGGTGATGATCTGGAACTCGTTCGCGCCCTCCAGCCGCGCGGACTCGAACAATTCGTCGGGGAGAGCGACGATGAAGTTCCGCATGAACAGCGTCGCGAAGCCGGTCTGGAACGCCGTATGGAAGAGGATCAGCCCCCATACCGTATCGTACGCGCCCAAGTGCAGCACGAGATCGCGCACCGGGATCATCAGGATCTGATACGGCACGAAATTGCCCGCGATGAACATCGCGAACAGCGCGGTGCGACCAGGGAACCGGTACTTGGCGAGTGCGACCGCCGCCATCGTGCTGAGCACCAGGACGGATGCGACGGTGACACAGGTCACGATCAGGCTGTTGATGAAGAAGATCCCCATCGGTGAGGTCGTGAACACCTCGCGGACGTTCGCGGAGAGCGAGAACGTCGTCGGCAGGCCCCAGTAGTTGCCGGCGAGCAGGTCGCTCTGCGAGCGTACCGCCGTCATCATGATGGCGATGAGCGGTGCCATCCAGACGACGAGCACGGCGTAGAGCAGCACCCGGTAGGCGGCCTGCGTCGGCGCGGGGGCGAGTTGGATCGGGGTCGGATACATCAGCGCTCCCGAGCCTCCTGCTTCAGGGAGTGGCGGAGAAAGACGGCGATGTAGACGCTCATGATGGCGAACAGGATCGTGGCGATCGCCGCGCCGTAGCCGGCGCGATAGCTGAAGATGGTCGCGTCGAACATCTG
The DNA here is from genome assembly GCF_017347565.1 of Methylobacterium indicum. NCBI lineage: Bacteria > Pseudomonadati > Pseudomonadota > Alphaproteobacteria > Hyphomicrobiales > Methylobacteriaceae > Methylobacterium > Methylobacterium indicum. The sequence continues at coordinate 137,235 of NZ_AP024145.1, forward strand.
GTAGGCGAGCACGGTCGAGCTTCCGTAAGGCCCTCCCTGCGTCATGACCGCGATCATGTCGAAGTTCCTCAAGGACATGATGATCGTGATGATCGTCGCCACGAAGGCGACGGGTCGGAGCTGGGGCAGGACGATGTGCCGGAACAGCGACCAGCGTTCGGCGCCGTCCAGGCGGGCCGCGGCGATCATCTCGCCGTCGAGTTGCGACAGCCCTGCGAGGAACAGCACCAGGCAGAAGGCCACCTGCGCCCACAGCGCGGCCGCGATGATGCCGAAGGTGACGAAGGTCTCGTTCGACAGGATCGCCGGCGCCGGCAGGCCGATCGCCCTGAAGGCGATCGCCAGGATGCCGAAGCTCGGATCGTAGAACCACGTGAAGACGACGCCGATGATGACGTGCGCGAGCACCAGCGGCATGAAGAAGAGCGACTTGATCAGCCGCATCTCGGCGAGGTTCTGGTTCAGGAACAGCGCGAGGGCGAGCCCGATCACCGGCGCCAGCAGGAAGAGAACCAACCAGATCACGTTGTTCTTCAGGGAGACGTAAAATTGCGGATCGCTGAAGAGCTCGCTGTAATTACCCAAGCCGACCCACTTCGCCGGACCCGTGCCGTCCCAATCGTAGAGGCTGATCGCGATGCTCTGCACGATCGGCCCGATGATCAACAGCAGGAAGAGGCCGAGCGGCAGGGCGAGCAGGAGGGCGGGCGTGAGCCAGTCGCCGCCCGCAGCCTCCTGTTGCCGGGCCTGGACCGGCAGCCGAACCTTGCGGGCGATCGACTGGATGGCGTTCGATCGGATGCTCATTTGAAGATCCGCGCCCGGGCCGCTTCGAGCCGTTGCAGGATGGCCTCGGACCGATCGGGATTGGCGAGGAATTCCTGGAAGCCCTTCATGCCGATCTGCGCCATCTCCGGATCGGTGTCCCGATCGTAGAACTGAGACGAGCCCTTCGCGGCCTTCGCCAGCTCGACCTGCGACGCCGAGAACGGATCGTCCAGCATGACGTCCGTGCGGGCCGGCAGCACGGCGCCGGCCTTGGCGAAGGCCGCGATGTTGTCAGGCTGCGCCAGGAAGGCGAGGAACTGGCGGGCGAGCGCCTTGTTCTTGGCCCCGCTCGGAATGGCAACGCCGTTGACGGACAATTCCTCGTAGTTCGGCACGGCGGGATTGACGGTGGGGAACGGGAAGAAGCCGATCTTGTCGTGCAACTCGGCGGGAAGCGAGGTCAGGACGTAGGGCCCGAGCAGGTACATCGCCGCCCGGCCCTGAGACAGCAGCGGAATCGCCTCCTGCCAGCCGTAGGAGCTGGCATTCTCCAGGAAATAGCCCTTCGTCACCGGCTCGGCCCAGAGCGAGAAGACCTTCTTGACGCGCGGATCGGTGTAGGATTCCTTCCCGTCCATGAGCCGCATGTGGAAATCGAGCCCGTTCTCGCGCAGGTCGAGATAATCGAACCAGAGATCATTCGCCCACAGATCGCGCGTGCCGATCGTGAACGGGATGAGGCCGGCCGCCTTCAGCTTGGCAGCGGCGGCCATGAGATCGGCCCACGTCTTGGGTGGCTCGACGCCGGCTTTCTTGAAGAGCTCCTTGTTGTAGTAGAACCCCCAGGTCGTGAAGTTCGTCGGCATCATCATGCGCTTGTCGCCGTCCGATACGGCGGCGAGAAACGGTTTCATCGGCTCGTCGAGCTTCTGCTCGGAAAAGAACCCGGTCAGGTCCTCGAACAGATTGCGCTTGGTGAAGGTGCGCATGCGGGCGCCGGTGAACCAGAAGGCGACATCCGGCGGCGTCGTGACCAGGAAGTTCCGGATCGACGTCTTGTAGGACTCGACGTCGCTGAAATTGATCGCGACCTTGACGCCGGGATTCTTGGCCTCGAACTCGGACGCGATCTTCGTCATCGCCGCCTTCTGGCCGGCGCCGCTGCGATCCGTGTTGATCGTCAACGTCTGAGACTGCGCCGTGGCGGAGTGGCTGCCCGCCAGGCCGATGGCCGCGGTCAGCGCGAGGGCTGCCGCCACTCGGCACAGCCGACGGCCTGCACCGCGCCGTGTCTCGAACCACTCCCCGGTCATCGTTCCATCCCCTGAGATTTGGTTGCGGCGCGAGGACGGACCGGATCCCGGATCAGCACTCGCCAGCCTCTGCCATGAACGCTAAACTTACTTGTCGATAAGTCAACAGAGCTATCCCGGGAGCGCTCCGAGGCGCCGTCCGTTCTCGGCATCGAACAGGTGGACGAGGGCGGGATCGGCGGTGATGGTGATCCGCTCGCCCGGGCCAGCGCCGATCCGGTCGCGGAACACGCAGGCGATGTCGCGCGCGACCTCCTTGGCGATCGCCTGCGTGCCGCCCCCCGGCGGGCGCACCAGCACCATGGTCTCGGAGCCGGTCGGCTCCACCACCGCCACTTCCACCGGCACGCCGCCCTCGGCCAGCCGCACGTGCTCCGGCCGCAGGCCGTAGACCGCCGGCATCCCGTCGGCGGGGCGCGCCCCGCGGGTCGGCAGCGGCAGGGTCAGGCCGCCGTCGCTGCGGAACGAATTGCCCGCCACCCTGCCCTTGAGAAAGTTCATCGCCGGCGAGCCGATGAAGCCGGCGACGAACATGTTGTCGGGCCGGTCGTAGAGCTCGAGCGGCGCGCCGACCTGCTCGACCACGCCGTCATGCATCACCACGATCTTGTCGGCCATGGTCATGGCCTCGATCTGGTCGTGGGTGACGTAGACCGTGGTGGTGCGCAGCCGCTGGTGCAGCTCCTTGATCTCGGCCCGCATCGCCACGCGCAGCTTGGCGTCGAGGTTGGAGAGCGGCTCGTCGAACAGGAAGACCTGCGGGTCGCGCACGATCGCCCGCCCCATGGCGACGCGCTGGCGCTGGCCGCCCGAGAGCTGGCGCGGGTAGCGGTCGAGGAGCTTCTCGAGGCCGAGGATCGCCGCGGCGCGGCCGACCCGGCTCTCGATCTCCTCCTTGGGCGCCTTCCTCAGCTTGAGCGAGAAGGCCATGTTGTCCTTCACCGTCATGTGCGGGTAGAGCGCGTAGTTCTGGAACACCATGGCGATGTCGCGCTCCTTCGGCGGCACCGCGTTGACGACGCGCGACCCGATCCGGATCTCGCCCGCCGTGATGTTCTCGAGACCCGCGATCATGCGCAGCAGGGTCGATTTCCCGCAGCCCGATGGGCCGACCAGGATCACGAACTCCCCATCCTGAATGTCGATCGAGACGCCGCGGATGATCGGCGTCGCGCCGTACGATTTGCGGACCCCAACGATGCCGACCGTGGCCAAGCGCGCCTCCCTGATGGACGGACGAAGCCGTCCGTTTGTCCGTCGCCCCGTTCGGGGTGTTGCCACCTAAATAGGCGTTGACGCACACGAACGTCAACGCTCTAATTACTGATCGGCAAGTAAGGGAGAGGCGTAATGGAAGCCGCACTCGGGGGCATCGAGGGACGCCGGCTCGCACCGGGCGAGTACGGTTACGACGACTTGGCGCAGGGCGATTGGTACGAGACCGCCGGCGTCACGGTCACGGAGGCACACGTGGTCGGTTTCGCCGGCCTCTCGGGCGACCTGTTCGACGTGCACATGGACGACGAGTTCGCCCGGCGCGAAGGCTTTCCCGGGCGGATCGCGCACGGCCTTCTCGGCCTGTCGCTCGCGGACGGCTTGAAGACGCGTTCGCCCGTCCGCCTCCTCGGTGTCGCCACGCTGAGCTGGAACTGGTCGTTCCGGGCCCCCCTCCTCATCGGCGACAGAATGTCCGTCCGGATCGCCGTGGCTGCCGTGCGGGCCACCAAGCGGCCGGAGCGCGGGATCGCCACCCTGGCGATGCGGATCGTCAAGCAGACCGGCGACACCGTGCAGGAGGGCGAGTCGATGCTGTTGATGTCACGTCGCGCCCTCGCTTGACCGCCCTTCGGCATCGCCGCAAGTCTCCGGACGGATCGATGTCAACCCGGGGGAAGCGATGCCGTCCACACCCAAGGTGCGAGCGCCGCTCGCCCGCACCGGTATGCGCGACAAGATCAAGAAGGTCGCGACGGAACTGCTGATCAAGCACGGATTTCACGGAATGAGTTTCCGTGACGTTGCCGAGCGCTGCGACATCACGACGACCAACATCCACTATCATTTCGGCAGCAAGCAGCAGCTGGTGGAGGAAATCGTCGCCGACTACGTCGAGGAGACCGGGGCTCGTCACCGGGCCATCTGGCTCGACGAGAACCGGTCGCTGCCGGACAAGCTGCGCAGCGTCGTGGCATACAATCACGAGCGCTATCGCCGGTTCAACCGGGGAAAGGTGAGCGGGCGCCCCTGGAGCCTGATCGGCCGCCTTCGTCTCGACAGCGACGTGCTGAGCCCCGCCGCCCGGGCCAGCCTCGCGTCGTTCACCGTCACCGTCCACGCGGCCATCGACCAGGCTTTCGCGCACGCGGCCGCCACGGGCGAACTCGCGAAGGACGCGCCGCGGGAGGACCTCGCCCTGCTCGTGGTCAACCTCGTCAACAGCTCGTCCGTCTTCACCCAGGATGCCGGCAGCTTCGAGCGGCTGGAGCAGTTCTTCGGGGCCTTCGAGCGCGTGATGCTCGATCTCTACCTCGTGAAGCCGTCGTCGCCGACCGCATCGCGATCGTTCCAGGCGAGCGCCCCCGCGCCGACCTGACTCCGGCACGCTTGACTTATTAGTAAGTAAGGATACCACTGGAGCCGATTGGTAGCGGACGGAAATTCCAGTGAAGGTCATCACGGCAAGCCAGGCCGCCGCGCTCGTTCGCGACGGGGACACGGTACTCATCGGCGGTTCGGGCTCGGGTCACGCCGTCCCGGAAGGGCTGATCGAGGCGGTCGAGCGGCGCTTCCTCGCGGAGCGCGCGCCGCGCGACATCACCTCGATCCATCCGGTCGGTCTCGGGGATCGCGGCGAGCGCGGCGCCTCGCGCTTCGCGCATCCGGGCCTCCTCAAGCGGATCGTGTGCGGCACCATCGTCGACGCCCCCCCGGTCGCCGCCATGGCCGCCCGCAACGAGATCGAAGCCTACACGCTGCCGCAGGGCGCGCTGTCCCAGCTCACCCGCGAGATCGCGGCCGGGCGGCCGGGGCTCATCACGCATGTCGGGCTGCACACCTTCGTCGATCCGCGGCAGGCCGGCGGCCGGCAGAGCGCCCGGTCGACGGAGGACCTCGTCGAGCTCGTCGAGATGAAGGGCCGCGAGTGGCTCTACTACAAGCCGTTCCACGTCGACGTCGCGTTCCTGCGCGGCACGACGGCGGACGAGGACGGCAACATCTCGATGGAGCACGAAGCCATCTTCGGCGACATGCTGTCGATGGCGCAGGCGACGCGGGCTTGCGGCGGCCTCGTGATCGTCCAGGTCAAGCGGCTCGCGCGCCGCGGCACCCTGCCGGGCAAGTCCGTCAAGGTCCCGGGCATGCTCGTCGACGCCGTCGTCGTCGTGCCCGATCAGGCGCAGACCTACCAGACCTCGTACGATCCGAGCTTCGCGGGGGAAGTGCGCATCCCCCTCGACTCGTTTCCGAGCCTGCCGCTCGACGAGCGCAAGATCGTGGCTCGCCGCGCGGCGATGGAGCTCGCGCCCGGCGCGATCTGCAACATCGGTTCCGGGATCTGTACCGGCATCGGCCTGGTCGCGGCCGAGGAGGGAATCCTCGACGCCATCGTGCTCACCAACGAGCAGGGCCTGATCGGCGGTGCTCCGGCAAGCGGGCTCGACGCCGGCGCCGGGCGCAACTACTGGGCGATGATCGACCAGCCCTACCAGTTCGACTTCTACGACGGCGGCGGGCTCGACATCGCGTTCCTCTCCGCCGTCGAGGTCGATCCGCAGGGCAGCGTGAACATCAGCCGGTTCGCGGGCCGGGTCGTCGGCATCGGCGGCTTCGTCAACATCAGTCAGAACGCCCGCAAGATGGTCTTCGGCGGCACGTTGACGGCGGGCGGCCTGAAGGTCGCGGCCGAAGACGGGCGCCTCGTGATCGTCCAGGAGGGCAAGCACCGCAAATTCGTCCCTGAGCTGGAGCAGGTCTCCTATAACGGCCGCTATGCGCGCGAGCGCGGCCAGACGACGATGTTCGTGACCGAACGAGCGGTGTTCCAGACGGGCGAACGTGGACTGGAACTCATCGAGATCGCACCGGGCATCGATCTCGAGCGGGATGTTCTCGGCCAGATGAACTTCCGGCCCCATGTCGCGGACGATCTCCGGACGATGGACGCGCGGCTGTTCAGGCCCGGACCGATGGGACTCGCCGCGACGCTCGCGGGCCGCACCCGCGCGCCGCATCCGCGGCTGTCGCCGGAGGGCGGGGCCTCGGCAGGAACGGGAGCGGGCCGATGAGCAGGGTGAGCAACGCCGTGGACGCGCCGACGGTCCTGCTGCCCCGTCCGGATCGCAGCGTCGAGGCCTACCGGCTCTCGGGGCGCCCCGTCGCGCCGGTCGCGCCGCCCCGCGCGTTCAACCGCGTCGTGTACGCGGCGGCCCATGTGGTGGTCGATCCCCTCGCCGAGACCGATCCCTTCAACCGGTCGCAGATCGACTGGGAGCGCACGCTCGCGTTCCGCGCATCCCTGTGGGACCTGGGGCTCGGGGTCGCGGAGGCGATGGATACCGCGCAGCGCGGCATGGGGCTCGACTGGCCGGACGCGCTCGCGCTCATTCGGCGCTCCGCCGAGCTCGCCCGGTCTCGCCCGGACGCCCGACTGGCCTCCGGCTGCGGCACCGATCAGCTCGCGGTGCAGGATGTCCGCTCGCTCGACGACGTCGTGCGGGCCTACGAGGAGCAGGCCGAGGCGATCGAGGGCGCCGGCAGCCAGCTGATCGTCATGGCGTCGCGCGCGCTGGTCCGCGTCGCCCGCGGTCCGGACGATTACGCCGCGGTCTACGAGCGGCTGCTGCGGCAAGCCCGTGCACCCGTCGTGCTGCATTGGCTCGGGCCAATGTTCGACCCGGCCCTGGCCGGCTACTGGGGGCACGACGCCGTCGACGACGCGATGCAAGTCGCGCTGGACGTCATCGGCACGCATGCCGACAAGGTCGACGGCATCAAGATCTCGCTGCTCGACAAGGACAAGGAGATCGCCATGCGCCGCCGGCTCCCGGCGGGGGTCCGCATGTATACGGGCGACGATTTCAACTATCCCGAACTCATCGCGGGCGACGCCGAGGGCCATTCGGATGCGCTGCTCGGCGCCTTCGCGGCGATCGCGCCGGTCGCGTCCGCCGCCTTCGTCCGGCTCGCCGAGGGGGACCGCGCGGGGTTCCTCGCGCAGCTCGCGCCGACGCTGCCGCTCGCGCGGCACATCTTCCGCAGCCCGACCCAGTACTACAAGACCGGCATCGTCTTCCTCGCCTACCTGAACGGTCACCAGGACCATTTCACCATGCTCGGGGCGCAGGAAGGTGCGCGCTCGACCCTCCACCTCGCCGAGGCGTTCCGCTTGGCCGACCGGGCGGGTCTGCTGCTCGACCCGGCACGGGCCGCAGCCCGGATGGGCGCGATCATGGCGGTCCGCGGTGTCGCCTGAACCCGTCGTGCCGGCGGCGCCCGGCCTGCCCTTGCCCCTCACGGGCGAGACGCGCGTCTTCGCGATCCTGGGCGATCCGATCGCGCAGGCCGGATCGCCGGCGCTGTTCAATGCCGAGTTCCGCCGCCGCGGCGTACCCTGCGTGCTCGTCCCGATGCGGGTACCGCCTGCGGACCTGGAGACGGCGTTCAAAGGGCTATGGACCGTCGCCAACCTCGACGGGCTCGTCCTCACCGTGCCGCACAAGATCGACGTTCTGCGGTTCGTCGACGAACTCGGGCCGACGGCGCGTCGCATGGGGGCCATCAACGCCGTCCGCCGCCTGCCCGACGGCCGGCTTCTCGGTGAGAACTTCGATGGCGCCGGCTTCGTCGGCGGGCTGCACGGGCGCGGCTTCACGATCGCCGGCCGTTCCATCCTGATCGTCGGGTGCGGCGGCGCCGGCACCGCCATCGCGTTTGCCGTCGCCGAGCAGCGTCCTGGCGCCCTGCACCTCTTCGACGTTGATCCCGTCCGCGCAGCGGATCTGGCCCGACGCATCGGTGAGATTCACCCAGACCTACCCATCCATGCCGGGGACCGCGATCCGACCAGCATGGATATGGTGGTCAACTGTACATCGCTCGGCATGAAGTCCGGGGATGCTTTCCCGGTCGAGCTGGATCGCATGGACAGCCGGACCGTCGCCGTCGATATCGTGCTCAAGCCGGAAGTGACGCCCTTCCTGGCGCGAGCGGCTGCCCGCGGCTGCGCGACGCATTCCGGATCCCATATGCTGGCCGCGCAAGTCGGCGCGATCTGCGACTTCTTCGGGCTCGATTCCATTTCTATTGCCGACGGGATGCGAGATACGTAGTCACATTCGACACTCTTGACGCCGCTCGACCGCCAGCAGGCTGCTACCGGAAGCTGAAATTGTCGTGCTGGTCCTGGGATGCTCCAGGGCCGACGAGGCAATACAGCAGCATGCATGAAGCAGGGTCTCCTTGAGCGCGCTGTACGGCGCTCCTGGCGCATCAGTGCCGGGCGCCCTCCCCTCGGCGGGTCATACAGGCGCTTCGACGCCCTTTGATGCTGCTCGTTGCGGGCCCTCGACATCTCTGTGCGGTCGCGGCTCATGGTAACAGCATAGCCCCGAAAGGCTCTGCTGCTGTCGCCTAGGCCGATCAGCACGGCAGCTGAAGGATGTCCTGGCTCACCAGCAACAGCGATGGACTGCCATGACCTCAAAGAGCTTCATAGCTGGTTATCTATCGACTAACATAAAAGTAAAGATATTTTTCGACCGAATGGAAGCACCGCAGATTTTTATTGGAAAATACTATCCATTCCTCCGTGTCGGCTATGCGCCAGTTGCGGACCTTCTACAATGGCTCTAGAAACGGCTGCTCAACGCTTGATAGCGGATCTTCGAAGGCGGTCGATCGCGCGCCTTGAGCTCGGCTGCTTCCGAGCCCGAGGCGAGATTGCACCGCCGAAACCCGTGGCTGTCCCTCGACCGTCGGCCCGGCACCCGTCACGCAGCGGCGCGGGGCTCCAGGGTCCCACGCCTCGCTGAGGGCTCGCCGCTCAGGACCGACCGAAGCTGTAAAGCGTCGCCGGGTTGTCGACGAGGATGCGCCGCCGTGCAGCCTCGCTCGGAGCCCAGTCGGCGAGGAGGTCGAACAGGCCGGCATCGTCCGGCATGTGCTTCTCGCCGCGATGGGGCCAGTCGCTGCCCCAGACCATCCGCTCCGGCGCCGCCTTCGCGAAGAGCCGGGCGACCTCGGTCGCGTCGGCGTAGGCCGGCGGGCCGCTCGTGGTGTTGAGGTAGGCGCCCGACAGCTTCATCCAGGTCCGGCCGCCATCGAGCAGCTTGAGCACGACCGGGACGGCGCGGTGGTTCAGCCCCTGCCCGGGCAGCAGGCGGGCGAGGTGGTCGATGACGAGCGGGGTCGGCAGGCGCGCCAGGACCTCGGCGTGGTCGGCGATCTGGTCGCCGGTCATGTAGACCTGGACGTGCCAGCCGAGGGGATGGACCTTCCGGGCCATCGCCTCCAGGCGCTCGGCCGTGGTGGCGCCCCAGGATTGCGGGGTGACGAAGTTGACCCGAATGCCGACCGCGCCGCGGGCGGCCATGTCCTTCAGCTCGGCCTCGGTCACGTCGAGGTCGACGACCACGACGGCGCGTGCCGACGCCCCGAGCTGCGCCACCCCGTCGAGGGTGGCGCGGTTGTCGATGCCGTAGGTCGACGGGGTCACGACGACGGTCCGGCTCGTGCCGATCCGCTTCTGGAACAGGCGGTAGGCCGCGACGTCGCTGTCGGCGACCGGCTGGCCCTTCCAGTGGGCTGAGGCGGGGAAACGCGTCGAGAAGATGTGGATGTGCGAGTCGCAGGCGTGGGCCGGCACCGCGGTCTTCGGCGGCTCGGTGCCGGCCGAGAACGGCACGGCGGTCTGGGCGAGGGCATCGCCGAGGGGCAAGGTGGCGGCGGTAAGAGCGCCGGCGGCTTTCAGCATGTCGCGTCGCGACGGATTGAACACAGCCGTCATGGTGACCTCCCCTTCTGTTCTTCTCTGCCGTTTGACCATTGAGCGCATCTCCCGTCTCCCGTGCGGGAGAGGGAATCCTGCGACTTGTCCTTATTGCGCCGCTTCGTCCGAAACCCGTCAGAACCCGTAGAGCCGGGCCGGGTTCGAGACGAGAATCTTGGCCTGCACGGCCGGATCGGGCGCCCACTCCGCGAGGAGGTCGAGGAGGCCGGCATCGTCCGGCTTGCCCTCGGCCGGGGAAGTCGGGTGCGGCCAGTCAGAGCCCCAGACCAGCCGCTCGGGTGCGAGCGCGACATAGGCGCGGGCAAGCCGGCCGCGGTCGGCGTAAAACGGCGGGCCTGACTTCGACAGGATGTAGGCGCCCGTCAGCTTCACCCAGGCGCCGCGGTTCGCGATCAGATCGGCGATGACCCGGAAACCCGGATGGTCGGGCCCGGCGGGCTCCGGCAGGTGGCCCATGTGGTCGAACACCACCGGGACCGGCAGACGCTCCAGCACGTCGCGCAGCTCGACGATCTTCTCGCCCTCGGAGACGAGCTGGATGTGCCAGCCGAGATCGGCGATCTTGCGGGCGACCGGTTCGAGATCGGTGATCGGCGCGCCGCCCGGCAGCCGCGTGCCGAAGCGCACGCCGCGGATGCCGGCCTCGTCGAGGCGGCGCAACTCGTCGGCGGTGACACTCGCATCGAGCATCGCGACGCCGCGGGCGCTCGGCCCGAAGGCCTTTACCGATTCCACCAGCAATCGGTTGTCGGTGCCGTAGGTCGAGGGCTGCACCACGACGTTGCGGGTGAGGCCGAGCCGGCGCTGGAGCGCGCGATAATCCTCGACGCTCGCATCCGGCGGGCGCAGCGTCGCGGCCGGCGCCGGGGGGAAGCGGGCATCGTAGATGTGGTGGTGGCAATCGGCGGCGTTCGCCGGGACCGCGATCCGGGGCTTCTCGGTGCCGCCGGACCAGCGCACGGCCTGGGCGGCGGCCGGGCCGGCGCCGCCGAGCCCGGCCGCGAGGGAGCCGGTTGCGAGGAGCGCGAGGTGGTCGCGCCGCGTCATCGTGCTCATCGGTGCGCTCATGCGTGGGAGAAGAGGGGCTGGCCGGGAGCCGGCATCGGGACCGTGAGGATGCTGCCGGTGGCGGATTCGGTGATGAACAGGGTCTTCCGATCGGAACCGCCATACGCGACGTTGGTGGTCGAGATCCCGGCGGGCGACCTCACCCGCAGCAGCGGCTCGGCCACCGGCGACAGGCGCCAGATCGAGCCGAAGCCGGTATGGGCGACGATCAGGCAGCCTTCCTCGTCGAGCGCGATGCCGTCCGGCCCGCCCATTCCGCCATGAAGCTGCGCGAACACCCCGACCTTCGAGACCAGCCCGCTGGTGCCAAGCGGGATGCGCCAGATCTGCTGCGCCCGGGTCACCGCGACGAACAGGTTCTTCATCGCGGTGTCGACCACGATGCCGTTGGGGCTCGGCACGGTGTCGATCAGGCAGGTCAGCTCGCCGGAGGGGCGCAGGCGGTAGACCCGGCCGGTCGGGTCCTGGAGGCCGGTCTGGCCCTGGTCGGTGAAGTAGAGGTCGCCGTTCGACGCGAAGGTGAGGTCGTTGACGCCCCGGAAGCCCTCCGAGCCCGCGGTCTCGAGGAACGGCGTCACCGATCCCGAATCCGGATCGAGCAGCATGAGGCCGTTCTTGTAGCAGGTGATGAAGATCCGGCCGTCGCGGTGGATCTTCAGCCCGTTCGGCCAGCCGTCATACTCGGCGACGAGGTCCCAGGTCCCGTCCGGCGCGATCCGGAAGATGCGGCCGTGCGGGATGTCGGTGACGTAGAGCCGGCCCTGGCGGTCGAAAACCGGGCCTTCGAGGAAGGAATCGATCGCCTCGCCGCCCCGGTTGGCGTTGGCCCAGGCCGTGGGTTTCCGCGTGCGGTAGTGGTCCGGCAAGCGGGTGAAGAGCTCGGCCGTGACGGCCGGCGGCGGAGAGAAGAACATCGGGTGCCTCGAAAGGGTTGGGACCGCGCGATCAGGCCGGGACCGCCCGCGCCCGCACGGAGCGGGCGTGCGAGCGGCTGATCATCACGACGCTGACCGCGGCCGCCAGGTCGAGGAGCGCCACCGGGAGAAGGCCCAGCGCGAAGCTGCCGGTCGCGGTCTTCACCAGGCCGACGACGTTCACCATCAGCCCGCCGCCGATCAGGTTGGCGATGGCGTTGATGCCGGCGAGCCCCGCCGCCAGGGTGCCGGCCGAGAGCCAGCCGGCCGAGAGCGCCCAGAACGGCCCCTTGAAGGCGTAGGCGCCGACGAGGGCGAACGACACCGCGACGATCGTCATCGTGATGCCGCCGGCGAGGTTGAGGACGGCAAGGCCGAGTCCGGCGAGCAGCAGCGGGATCGCGGTGTGCCAGGTGCGCTCGGCCCGGCGGTCCGAGTGGCGGCCCCACAGGATCATCAGGACAGTGGCGATGCCGTAGGGCACCGAGTTGACGAAGCCGGTCTGGAGGTTGGTGAGCCCGAACGACTTGATGATCTGCGGCTGCCAGACCGAGAGCGTGCTGCCGGTGGCCGAGGCGCCGGCGCAGACCAGCGCCATGGTGAGGAAGTACCTGTTGCGCATCAGCCCCCAGAGCGAGATGTGGCCGACGGGGGTCTTGCCCGCCGCCTCCTCGGCGAGGCGGGAGACCAGCCAGTCGCGCTGTGCGGGCTCGAGCCAGGTCGCGTCCTTCGGCTTGTCGGTCAGCACGAACAGGCAGGCGATGCCGAGCAGCACCGTCGGCAGCCCCTCCAGCACGAACAGCCATTGCCAGCCCTTGAGCCCGAGGAAGCCGTGCAGTTCCAGCAGCGAGACCGAGAGCGGCGAGCCGAGGAAGGTGGCGAGCGGGATCGAGACCGTGAAGGTGGCGAGCACGCGGGCCCGGTACCGGCTCGGCAGCCAGTAGGTGAGGTAGAGGATCGCCCCGGGGAAGAACCCGGCCTCCGCCGCACCGAGCACGAAGCGCATGACGTAGAGCGAGTGCGGCCCGGTCACGAGGGCCATGCCCATGGTGACGAACCCCCAGGTGATCATGATCCGGGCGATCCAGCGTCGCGCCCCGACGCGCTGGAGCGCCAGGTTGCTCGGCACCTCGACCAGGAAGTACGAAACGAAGAACAGGCTCGCGGCGAAGCCGAACATCGCAGGCGTCAGCCCGAGATCCTGGTTCATCTGCAGGGCGGCGAAGCCCACGTTCACCCGGTCGAGCAGGGCGAAGAAGTAGCACACCATCAGGAACGGCACGAGCCGGAGGATCACCCGGCGCATCGTCGTTGCCTCGAGGGTCTGCGGCTCGTCTGTTGCGGCGCTCACGTCCCGTCCTCCCGAATTCCTGGTGTCTGTCGCGTCGTTCAGAGGCCTTCGCAGCCGGCCTTCTCCAGCGCGCGCTCGACCCAGGACCGGTCGACGGTGCCGGCCCGGATCGCCGCCATGGTCTTGGCCTCGCCCTGCTGCTTGGCGGCGGCGGCGGCATAGACCGCCTCGACCTGGTCGAAGGGCACGCAGACGACGCCGTCGTCGTCGCCGACGACGAGGTCGCCCGGCGCGATCACCATCCCGTCGAGGGCGACCGGCACGTTCATCTCGCCCGGCCCGTCCTTGTAGGGCCCGCGATGGGTGACGCCGGCGGCAAAGACCGGCAACGTGTTGGCGCGGATCCAGCCGAGATCGCGCACGGCGCCGTTCAGCACCACGCCGGCGACGCCGATCTGTTGCGCGTGGCCCAGCATCAGCTCGCCCATCAGCGCGTTGGTGAGGTCGCCGCCGGCATCGATGACGAGGACGTCGCCGGGCTTGGCGCGGTTGAGGGCGGCATGCACCATCAGGTTGTCGCCGGGCCGCGTCCGCACCGTGAGGGCGACGCCGCAGAGCACGCCGCCACCATGCATCGGGCGCAGGCGCGGCCCGGCATGGACCATGCGGCTCATCGAATCGCTGATGTTGGCGACCGCGATCGCCTTGAACTTCTCGACCGTGGCGGCGTCGACCGTGCGGGTGCGGGGATGGATCTTGAAGCCGATGGGCATGGGGTTACTTCCAGGGTTCTTCGGATTGTCTTTATGACGGTCATCCCACCCGCAACCTCATCCTGAGGTGCGGAGCGATCGCAGATCGCGGAGCCTCGAAGGAGTACTCCAGGATGCGCTGCGATTCCTGGAGACCTCCTTCGAGGTCAGTCCATCTCGATGGACTGACACCTCAGGATGAGGTCGCGCGTGGGATGGGATGATCGATGTCGATTTCGGCTCATGCCTCGCCGATAGGTTTCAGCCCCGCCTTCTCGGCCATCGCCTCCAGCGCCTCCTGGTAGGTGGCCGGCACGAGGCCCTTGAAGTGGTCCTTGAGCCCCAGGCTCTCCTTCCAGCGCAGGCGCTGGGCGATGGCCCGGGCCATGATCGGCTCGACGCCGGAATCTGCGACCGCCTCGGCCGACATCTCCAGCTCCTCGGCCCGGCGCTTGGCGTGGATGACGCCGGACGGGGTCAGGCTCTGCACCGTGTCCATCCAGGGCCGGGCCAGGGTCTTCGAGGCGGAGGCGAGCACCACCTCGTCGATGCCGTATTGCCGGGCGGCGAGCAGCATCTCGTCGTGCAGGGCCTCGATGCCCTTGATCAGAACCGAGCGCAGGATCTTGATGCCCGACGCCGTGCCGAGGGCCGGGCCCATGAAGGCGATCTGCATGCCCCAGGGCACCAGGAGGTCGCGCACCCGCTCGCCGGCCGGCCCGCTCGACAGCATCCGCATGGAATAGCCGTGGAGCGGCGTGCCCTCGATCGCGCCGTCGCCGAGGAGCGCGCCGGTGGCCGACAGGCGCTCGGCGACGCCCTGCTTCACCTTCGGGGTGGCGGAGGCGAAATCGAGGAAGGTGTGGCGCTCCGAGAGCACCGGCGCGAAGGCCTCGGCGCTGTCGAGGGAGGCGATGCCGGGCGTCACGCTGACGATCAGGTCGGCGGCCTCGGCGAGTTCGGCGTTCGAGCGCACCAGCGTGACCCCGGCCTCCCGCGCGCGGCCCTGGATCAGGTCGGCGTATGGCCCGTCGAACGCGTACTTGTCGTAGCAAGCGATGCGTTCGAGGCCGGCCCCGCGCAGGCCCGCGCCCAGCGTGCTGCCGATCTCGCCGTAGCCGACGAGGCCGAACCGGAATTGCGTGCGCTCGGTCATGGATAACTCCAGTGATGTCGGGGTCAGTGCGCCGCTGCCGCGAGGCGGGGCGCGGGGATCGTTGTGGCAAGGCGGTCGCGCAGGATCTCGACCGGGTGCGGCAGCCGCACGCCGTCGACGATCTTGGCTTGCGAGCGGCAGGAATAGCCGTCGGCGAGGAGGCGGCCGGTCCGGCCCTTGTCGGCCACGGGCTTCGCCCAGCTCAGGCCGTAGATGCGTTCGGAGGTCGCCCGGTTCTCGGCCTCGTGGCCGTAGGTGCCGGCCATGCCGCAGCAACCCGAGGGCAGCACCGCGAGGGAGAGGCCGAAGGCTTGGTAGACCGTCGCCCAGGCCGTCACGGCGGCTTGCGCCGTCGCCCGCTCGGTGCAGTGCGCCAGCAGCCAGTAGGGCTCCCCGTCGGGGTCGGTCGCGCGGGGATCGAGGCGCCCGGAGAGCCATTCCTGGACGAGCTGGACCTGCGGCAGGTCGCGGCCGGCCAAGGCCTGGCGGTACTCGGAGCGGTAGGTCAGGGTCATCGACGGGTCGAGGCCGACGAGGGGGATGCCGGCCGCGGCGATCCGGTCGAGGTCGGCGGCGTTCGCGGCGGCGACCCGCTCGAACGCCCCGAGAAAGCCGTGGACGTGCAACGGCTTGCCGTTGGGCCGGAAGGGCGCGAGCCAGGGCCGGATCCCCAGGCCGATCAAGAGGTCGAGGAGGGCCAGCAGCACGGGCGTGTCGTAGTGGCTGGTGAAGGCGTCCTGCACCACGACGACGCTCGCCAGCCGCTCGGCCGGCGAGAGCCGCGCCAGGATCTCCGGATCGGCGAGGGCCACGCCGCGGCGCCCCGTCTCGCGCCGCAGATCGAGCCCGGACAGCATCGGCGCGTGGACGAGGCCGACCGCCCTCCCCGCCCCGAGCCGCATCGCCGCGTTGGCGAGACGCGGAGCCTTCGCGAGCCAGGGCGCCAGCGGCTCCAGGGCTGCGACCGCATGGTGGCGCAGCGGCCGGAGGTAGCGGCCGTGATAGAGTTCGAGGAACTTCGCCCGGAAGGTCGGGACGTCGACCTTGATCGGGCATTGCCCGGTGCAGGACTTGCAGGCGAGGCATCCGGCCATCGCCTCGTGGACCTCGTGCGAGAAGTCGTCGTCGCGTCGGCGCAGGCTCGCAGCGAGGCGGGCCGGGAAGGTGCGCCAGCCGGGGCGGGTCCGCGCAGCACGGGCTTCCGCCAGCGGGTCGACTCCCTGCACCGCCAGCCGGCGCAGCCACTCGCGCATCAGCTGGGCGCGGCCCTTGGGCGAGTGCCGGCGCTCGCGCGTACCCTTCCAGGACGGGCACATCGCCTCGTCGGGATCGTAGGTGAAGCAGGCGCCGTTGCCGTTGCAGTGCAGGGCTTCGTCGTAACCCGCCCGCACCTCGGCCGGAATCGCCCGGTCGTGGCTGCCCTTGGTCGGCACGCCGTCGATGGTCAGAAGGCTGCCGCCCTCCGGTGCCGCGATCTTGCCGGGGTTGAACTGGTTCCCCGGGTCGAAGGCGGCCTTCACCGCCTGGAGCGCCGGGTAGAGCGGGCCGAACACGAGCGGCGAGAACTCGGAGCGCACGCCCTTGCCGTGCTCGCCCCAGAGCAGGCCGCCATAGGCTTGCGTCAGCGCGACGACCTCCTCGGTCACTGCGCGCACCAGGCTCTCCGCGCCCGGCGCCTTCATGTCGATCGCCGGGCGGACGTGGAGCACGCCGGCATCGACGTGGCCGAACATGCCGTACTCGAGGCCGTGGCGGTCGAGGACGGCCCGGAACGCGGCGATGAAGTCGGCGAGGTTCTCGGGCGGGACCGCGGTGTCCTCCACGAAGGCGATCGGGCGCGCCTCGCCGGTCCGGTTGCCGAGAAGGCCGACCGCCTTCTTGCGCATGGTCCAGATCCGGCCGATCTCGGCCTCAGCCCGCGCGATCGTGTAGCCGCGCCGCCCCGCGACGGGTCCGGCCGCGTCGAGCAGGGCGGTCAGGCGGCCGAGCTGCGCTGCGACCACCGCCTCGCCGTCGCCGACGAACTCGACGAGGTTGACGCCGCGGGCCCGCTCGCCCGCATCGGTGGGGAAGAAGGCGGCGACGCCGTCCCAGACCAGATCGCCCTGGGCGAGCGCCAGCACCGTCGAATCGACGGTCTCGATCGAGGCCGGCGCGAGATCGCTGAGCGCCCGCGCATCGCGGAGCGCCGCGTCGAAACTGCCGTAGCGCAGGACGACCAGGGCCGCGTGGCTCGGCAGCGGCAGGACGTTGAGCGTGGCTTCGGCCAGGAAGCCCAGGGTGCCCTCCGAGCCGCACAGGACCGCGTTGAGGTCGAAAAACCCGTCTTCGCGCCGGATGTGGGCGAGGTCGTAGCCGGTGAGGCAGCGGTTGAGCCGCGGGAACCGCTCGGCGATGAGCGCGGCGTTCTCGCGCTGGATCCGGTCGAGCTCCCGGTGGATGGCGCCGGCCCGGTCGCCCCGCGCCTGCACCGCGGCGAGCCCGGCCGCGTCGAGGGGTTCGGAGTGCCAGACCGTGCCGTCGGAGAGGATCGTGGTGAGCGCCCGCACATGGTCGCGGGTCTTGCCGTAGAGGCACGAGCCCTGGCCGCAGGCATCGGTCGAGATCATGCCCCCGATCGTGGCGCGGTTCGAGGTCGAGAGCTCGGGGGCGAAGAACAGCCCGTGGGGTCTGAGCGCCGCGTTGAGCTGGTCCTTGACCACGCCGGCCTCGACCCGGACCGTGCGGGCGACCGGATCGATCGCCAGGATCCGGTTCATGTGCCGCGACAAGTCGACCACGAGCCCGTCGGTGAGGGACTGGCCGTTGGTGCCGGTCCCCCCACCCCGGGGCGCGATCCGCATCCCGGCGAACCGGTCCTCGGCGAGCAGCCTGGCGATCCGCACGAGGTCGTCGCGGTCGCGCGGGAAGGCCACCGCCTGCGGGGTGAGCTGGTAGATCGAGTTGTCGGTCGCCAGCACGGTGCGGTCGGCGCCCGACAGGGAGAGATCGCCGGCAAAGCCCCGCGCCCGCAATTCGGCGCAGAAGGCCGCGTGGAGCGGCGCCGTCTCGGGAAGGGAAGCGAGGCGCGGGATCATGATGGCAGCACCCCGGATCAGGCCGCGACCGCGACGGGCCCGTCGGCCTGCCGGACCTTGCGGCCGAAGGCGAGCATCAGGACCGACCCGACCAGCAGGCAGGCGCCGACCGCGACGAGGGGCGCGGTGAACCCGCCCGAGAGGTCGCGCACCAGGCCGATCATGTACGGCCCGGCAAAGCCGCCGAGATTGCCGATCGAGACGATCATGGCGATCCCGCCGGCGGCCGCCCGCCCGGTGAGGAAGCTCGACGGCACCGCCCAGAAGGTGGCGACGAAGGAGTTGATGCCCATCACCGCCACGCAGAGCGCCGCGATGGTGAGGACCGGCGTCGGCGTGACGGCGCTCGCCACCAGGGCGGTCGCGCCGACGAGGAGCGAGATCGCCGGGTAGATCGTCCGGTCGCTGCCGCGATCCGACATCCGGCCCCACACCACCATGGCGACCGCGCCGCAGACATAGGGGATCGCCGTCA
Organism: Methylobacterium indicum; assembly: GCF_017347565.1. Classification (NCBI taxonomy): domain Bacteria; kingdom Pseudomonadati; phylum Pseudomonadota; class Alphaproteobacteria; order Hyphomicrobiales; family Methylobacteriaceae; genus Methylobacterium; species Methylobacterium indicum. The sequence continues at coordinate 156,057 of NZ_AP024145.1, forward strand.
CCACCCCGACCAGCGAGGTGGCGAGACCGAGCTGCTTGATGATCTGCGGCAGCCACAGGCCGATGCCGAGGGATCCGACGATGGCGCAGAAGTTGATGCAGGCCAGCATCAGGACGCGCCAGTTCCGGAGGGCCTGGGCCAGCGTCATCTTGTGCTTCTGCTCGATCGCCGCCTTCTCGGCCGCGAGCTTGGCGACGAGGGCGTCGCGCTCCGCCGGCGACAGCCAGGCCGCCTTCTCGGGCCGGTCGGTCAGGACGAACAGGCAGGCGATGCCCAGAGCCACCGCCGGCACCGCCTCGAGGATCAGGAGCCACTGCCAGCCCTTGAGGCCGAACCCTTCGAGCTGGATCAGCGCGCCGGAAATCGGCGAGCCGACGATGTTGGCGACCGGGATGCCGAGCAGGAACAGGGCGGTGGCGCGAGCCCGCACCGCGGAGGGAAACCACAGGCTCAGGTACAGGAAGACGCCCGGCACGAACCCGGCCTCGCCCAGGCCCAGCAGGAAGCGCGCGATGCCAAACTGCACCGGCCCGGTGACGAAGGCGGTCGCCGCCGAGACCAGGCCCCAGGTGATCATGATCCGGGCGATCCAGATCCGGGCCCCGACGCGCATCATGATCAGGTTGCTGGGAATCTCGGCGATGAAGTAGCCGAAGAAGAACAGGCCGGCCCCGACGCCGAAAGCGGTCGCCGTGAGACCGATATCCTTGTTCATTGTCAGCGCGGCGAAGCCGACATTCACGCGATCGAGGTAGCTGATCACGTAGCAGACGAACAGGAACGGCAGGATCCGCCACATCATCTTGCGATGCAGCGCCGCTTCGTCCACCGCACCCGGTGGTGAGAATGCCGGCAGTGCCGGTCCTGCCCGTGTCATGACGTTTGCTCCCTGCCGATTTTGCAACGGCGTTTCATTTTGAGTAGCGGCGGCGCCCGGACGGGTCAAGCGCGGCAGATCCTGCGCGAATGCCGCAGGCCGGGCGCGGCCGTTCGCGTGGTTTGGCGGCAGCGCGCGGCGCCGCTAAGGGATGCGACCGCGAAGCCCGCTAAGACCCGTGAGCGTGAGACGAATGCCGAAAGAGGCTCGACCGAGACCCAAGCTCGAAGGCGTCGCCTCGGCCGAGCGGGTGCTGACCGTCCTGACCGCGTTTCAGCGTGGCGACGACGCGCTCGAACTGACGGAACTCGCCCGGCGCACGGACCTGGTGAAGAGCACCATCATGCGGCTGTGCATCTCGCTCGAGAAGTTCGGCCTGATCGAGCGGCTGGACGACGGGCGCTACCGCCTCGGCGTCGAGGCGGCGCGGATCGGCTCGGTCTACCAGCAATCCTTCGCGCTGGAGGAACGGGTGGTGCCGGTGCTGGAGCGCCTGGCCGCCGAGTCGATGGAGACGGCCTCGTTCTACATTCGCCGCGGCAATCAGCGGCTCTGCCTGTTCCGGGCCGACTCGCCCTATCCTCTGCGCATGAACGTCCGGCCGGGCGACATGCGGCCGATGGACCAATCGGCCATCGCCCAGGTGCTGGCGACCTTCGGCGATCGGGTGGACCCGGCGGCGGCGCCCGAGCTGCCACTCTACACCTCGGGGATCACCGATCCCCACGTCGCCTCCCTGGCGATGCCGATCTTCGGTGCCGGGCGCCGGTTGATCGGAGCCCTCGCGCTGTCCGGCCCGTCCTCGCGCCTCAGCACCGAGCGGGCCGGTCTCCTGGCGCCGGGGCTCCGGGCCGCCGCCGAGCGCCTGTCGACTGAACTGGGGGCGCAGATGTGAAGCGAGGCAAGGCCGATCGTCAACGTCGCCGCCGCGAAGGTCCGGATCGTGCGGCCTTCCGGACGTGGGCGCCAAGGAAGCCGAGAAGCCGCTTCGGGTCAGCAGTTGGCATGCCGCTTGTTCGGCTGTGCGCCAGTTACGGACCCGCGATACGGGTCGTCCGAATGGCCGCTCGAAGCTCGACATTGGACCCTAAAGCTTCGCAGTTTGTGCTACAATATCCGCGCTCTTTGGCGGAAGGGTGGTGCGTGGAACCAGGCGTGACATCTTAGTGAGAACTTTATTACATTCGCGCCTTGACGGCCGGGTCGTGCAGGCTGCAGGCAGCCATTCGACCTCGTGGACTGGCATGTGAAACGAGCGAAACCCGCCCGCTTGCGGCATGGTCCCCGGTTCACCCGGGGGTGGTCGCTCTCGATCCCCTGTTGCAGATGCTTGGTAACGTGGTCGGTGGGCTTGCGTGGCAGCAGACCCGCCTTGCGGCTCTCGGTGACCGCAGGCGGGCACGGACCGGCTCCGTCGGTGCCAATTCGATCAAGCATGAGAAGCGGCTGATCCAGCAGCCTCTTACATAAGAAGCGCTGGCCGCATCAAGGTTGGGCTGTGAGGTGAGCAGGAAGTCGACCGCTTCGCATGTTTGCCGACGTCCCGGTCGAGCAGCGAGTGCGCCATTTTTAGAGGGATGCAGTCGCAGCCTGCCTAGCCCTCCGATGTCAGCGACGACGATGGGCGCTGGTCGCGCCCTTCCTGACGCCACGGCCCGAAATTGCTGCACAGCGCGAGCGCAGTTATATTTCATAATTCGATGTTTTTAGATATCTATGAAACAATAAAATATCTAAAGTTGGCGCGCATTTGTAGAATTACCAATTAATGTGGTGAAAAATTTTGGGGCCTGGCCGGACCTGGATTTTCAGTCAAGCCGGCCAGGCTTGTATTAATGCAAAATTCGCTATTCCAAGTTCGAAGATGTCAACCTTGCGCCAACGACCTTATCGCCGATGCAGATATCAACCCAACGAGCTTCTATATCGGAGCTATATGTACCGCATATTGTCTCTGCATCCACAAGCGAATCTGTCCTATAGCAAGTCATAGGACCGTTTATAATTGCATTATCTTCGACGGCGCCCTGCAGCAACTGTTCGCACTTCGCCACACGATATTCGATTTGGCCGTTAGCGCCACGCCACATTAGTACCACCGTCGGCATCCCGAAGATGCAATTCATGAGGCCTGCAACTTCCCCGCCGGATCGTATTTCTTCGGCGACATCAGCCGCGTTTTCCGTTGCCACCTCGAACATCTCTTCTAGCTTTTTATCAGAGAACCGCTCCGACGCAGCGCTGGTCGCATACTCAGACATTTTCTGGCTCCTGCCGGAAGGGTTCCGGCGAGCCACTTGATGTAAACACAATTACTTTCACGAAGATTAGCGAAATTCGACGTTCATTTCGTTCAAATTTTATGCATTTTCGTGACTACGATGTATTTTTCACGACTTGAGCTTGCGTGGTGGGGTAGAGAGTGTCCGGCTCTGCGTTGCTGCGATCAAAGATGGCTAGCCCGGAATGCGACCTCTTTCTGGTCCAGTCTCGCACCGCCCTTCGCCGCGGTGATAGATGCTGAACTCGCCGCGCTGACTGAGCACTGGGAGAAGCCGGTAGGCAACGTCCGCATGTCGGCGGGAAACTCTTGGCCGAGACCATCGTCTGACAGGCCTTGAAGCGGCTATTGTCAGAATTCCCTAACGTAATATCCAAAGTCGTGGTCGACAAAGGCCTGACCAAAATCATGGCTGAGCGCTTCGACGCGGCGTACACGTCGGGGAGCAGTTTGAAATGAACAAAGTCGCGGTGCGCATCGGGTTCGACCAGCACATCGTCGCGGTGGCCGCGCCGGACTACTCCAAGCCGCAACGCAAGCCGCGCACGCCCAACGACCTAATGGAGCGTACCTGCGTCAACTTGCGCCTTCCGACGCCCAACGTGCGGGAGGGCTATACGCTTAGAAGTTCGAGAGGGTCTCCCGCGTCCTGAGCGTGCGGGTCGAGGGGCCGCTCGTCGTCAACACCGGGTCGATGGCTCGGAAGGCAGCCCTGGGCGGTTGGGATTAGCCGATCTGCCCGAGGACCAGGTCCGGGCGTACGTAGAAGCGGGCCGGCTCGTGCGGGTGCCGGCCGACTGGTGGCCGCCGTTTCGCGGCTACCATCGTTACTATCCGAGCCGGCGACAGCGCACTTCGGCCTACGCCCTGCTGGTCGAGGCCCTGCGCTACGGCACTTGGGAGCCGACGGTCCCGCTCGCTGCTAACCGCGATCCCGCTTACCGGACTTCCAGCGCCTCCTCGGCGAGACCGCGCACCTGCTGCCAAGTCAGCCCTGAGGGCGTGACCAGGTCGAAATGGCCGGCGTCCGAGACGTCGACGAGCCTGGGCGCGGTCGCGACCCTGCCTCACAGTGCGCGGGCATAGTCGTGGCGACCAAAGGCGGCACGAGTTGGTCGAGTGCGACGCTGACCATGAAGATCGACCCGGCCGACAGCGTTAGGGCTGCAGGCGAGACCTCCTGAAGCATGTCCACCGATGCCCGCCGTCCCACGGTACCGGGGCCGCACAGCACGAGGACGAAGCAGGAAAGCGTAGCGAAATCGTCCACTCCGCCGAGACTGATGACGGCGGTCGGCGCGAGCTGGGGCGACCCGCTCAGAGGACTCGCGACGGGAAGCGAGCCTCGCGAGATTGCCCACGGCGCGAGATGGTCCCCGCCGAGTGCCCCGCTAGCGCGCCCTGCGAGAGGCCCAGCCATCGGGACCGCGATTGGGCGCGCCTCGAACAACGCCACGCGCGTCGCTGGCTCATCGAAGCCGATGAATGGCCCATCACCTGCTAAGGTGACGCAGGTCATGGACTTGGTTTCTATTCCACAGCAGAGTGAGTTCGCGCCTAAGGGCGACTGGTGCAGACCCAGAGGAATTCATGAACACTTTTAAGAAAGCTGGCGATTTCGTGTACCACAGCCTTTCTGAGGCGGAGCGTGATCGACTTACAACTGCCTTGCGGCAAGCAGTTGCGTCGCTTTATGGCGATCAATGTGACGATTGGTTATGTGCGCTTGGAAATAAAAGTGCAGAGCCAGATTACATTGACGAGGAGGAAGAAGTTAATCAAGAACATGTCCGCATAATGTGTCGTGAAATTGCTCGAATAATGAGAGATTGCGAGCCGTATGAATGGGATAGAATTATGGATGGCGGATTTGGTACATTCGATCGTCGAGTGTCTTCATTATTTGAGAAAGTTGTCCCTGTAGATTACGATCCTGAATTGGATCGGCAGGGCGATCTTTTCCTTTTTTGGTGATCCGATCCCGTTAGCGTGGTCCGTTCCACGGCCACTTCGGGTGCAGGGCGACGTGACATGCACTCAACCTGAGTTATCTGCACTCACGGCCGTTCAGAAATTTGTGACACTGTCGTTGTGGCTTGCGTGACCCGGTCACATGCTGTGGGCATGACAATTCCAGTCCCCACCGATCTCCAGTACCTCCCGGTCCACCGGTATGCCCGGGACACCCGCCAGCAGACTGCGTGGGAGCGCCGCGAGGCAGCCCGGCGCAAGAACCTGCAGCGCGAGCGCCAGCGCGAGGCTGGTATCCCCGATCCCACTTCGATCGAGCGGGCCATCGTGGACGCACTGCGGCTCACGCTGCTGAAAAGCCCCGCCTCGATCGACCCTGTCGAACTCCTGAAGTACGCCCGTGATTTGGCGATGTCGCGCTCATACGCGGCGCATGAAGCAGATCCGTCCAAGCCGAAATACGAGCGCGAGGCGGTCGTAGAGGCGATCCGGAAGCGTGTCCTGAGGCCCCCGAAAGCGTCGCGTGCGACACCGTGAGGACCGCGTTGCCGAGTTCAACTTCCGCGTTTCAGTCCCTAGGAGTAACGGGGGGAATGGATCGCCTCGTCCAAAAGTCGACTTCCCGCTGTCACGCGTTAGCCTGCGGCCAGGGATGACGTAAGAATCGCGAATTCGGCCACTTGCGGAGGGGAGTCGGCCAGGCACATCTTTGGGGCACGAGATCCCCGGAGGCCCCCGATGCATCACGCAGCCCACATCAGCGCCGACGTCGCCAATCGGGGCGCCACCATCTTCGGGGCCTTGCAGCTGTCGATCGCCGGCTACCGCGAGCAGGAGGCCCGCCGCCGTCGGGATGGGATCTGCGCGGTGGCGGATCTGGAGATGCGCTTGACCGAGAGCCGCCAGATCGAGGCCGAGGCGATCGACGCGGCCACCGCCATCTCCCACGAGAACGATCGCTTGCGCCGGGAGCTGGCTGCGGCGCAGGCGCAGATCGCTGGGTTGAAGAGCGAGGCCGTCGCCTACGCGAGGATGGCCGGCTTGATCTGAGGGGGGCTGCCCAAAAGAGAAGGGCCGCCGGATCCCCTCCGGCGGCCCTTCTTCGTTCGCAGGCACCCTCAGCGGGCGTAGGCGACAGCCCCGAGATCAACGTCGCCCAGATAGGCGAAAGGGCGCTTCTCCTGGCGGGCCTCCGGCTCGGCGGGCGCCGGGGTGACGCCCGCCGCGATCGCCGCCTTCTCGGCTCGGAAGCTTGCCCGGGCCGAGGCGAGGGCTGCATCGAGATCGACCGGCTTCGGGCCGCGGGGCACGCCGGGGATGAGGTCAACGTCGCCGCGGGCGTTCAGGTGGCGCTCGATCGCATCGGGCGACGCGATCGCTACCCTCATCCGCGCGACCTGGCCGAGGCCCTCTAGCCATGCGGCCACCTCAGGCGGGAGGGGCAGCTGCGCGTGGAGCGCCGTGACCCGCATCACCCCGTCCTCGCGCAGGCCGGCGCCGGCGTACTGGTGGACGAGCGCGGCCTGCGACAGGTCCTGCAGCCGAGGGGTGGGTGCCGGAGGGCTGTACGCGGGGCCGTCGTTGCGTGTCCGCGCGTTGTCCGCGGCGGCGACCTGCGACGCCAGCTGCGACGGAGAGGTCGGCCGCTGCGGAAGGATGGCGCCGAGGAAGCGGCCTACGAAGCCGGCCGCGCCGAGGGCACCCGCGCCGGCAGTGCGGGCCAGCGCCAAGCCTGGCGCGCCGATCGTCGCGTCGAGGCCCTTCCCGACGACATCATTCGCGGTCTTGGCACCGCGCCAGGCGGTGCGGAGGTCCGAGGCGATCATGTCGACCCCCTCATCCGCGATGCCCAAGAGGCGGCGGATGAGCCTCACGAAGGCCTTCGCCAGCGCCAGCAAGAACGCCGCGAGCCGGCGGGCTTGCTCCATCTTCTCCCTGATCTTGTCCATGTCCGTCCCCGTGTCCGTGTGGTGGTGGCCGGGTCTCGCCCGGCCTCTTCACGAGCAAACTCTTCGACTTTGCAAACTTCAACTTCGCCTAGAGCGCCAGGGCGGGCTGGAGGGGTATTTCGGGCTCCCCGAAGAGCGCGTGACGCTGCGAATCGGTCAACTGGCGCCGGTGCAGATGCAGCAGCGACAGCGCGTGCCCGGCCGCGCCCTGATCGAGCTCGCGGCGCTCCGACAGGCTGTGGCCGGCCCAACACGATGCGGAGCTCCAGCCGATCGCGTTGCGGTCCGACGCCCAGTCCGTGTCGAGGCTCGACAGGTGCCTACACGCCGCCAGAGCGGCGACGCGCACCGCGGGATCCGCGGCCCGGGCGTGCCAGTGCGGCAGGGCCGTCCCCTCCAGGCGGTGGGCTGCCCTGACGCTGTTTCCCCGCGCGTTCGAGAGCAGCCGCTCGGCGGAGCGGAGATCCCACTCGCGCCAGGCGGCATCCTCCAGGAGAGTGCGCGCATAGGCGAGGTGGCGCCCGAGCTGCCACGCGTGGGAGCGCACCACGTCCGTCAGGTCGCTACGAATCGGTATCGCGCGCGGAGCGCACGAGGCGACCTCCGCCGCGATGCGATCGGCCTCTCGGCGGGCCTTCTCGGCGCGCTCGGCGGCCGCCTCGGCGAGGGCGGCCTCGACGGCTCGGCGCGCCGGCTCGACGGGGCCGGGCTCGGGGAGGCCCCAGTAGCAGGGGGCGAGCTGGCTGCCGAGGCGCGTCCAGCTGTAGCCGACGTCCTCTATCGCCGGCTTCGCGCGCTTCCACGCCGCCGAGAACGCGGTCGTGTCGCCCTCAGCCGTCCAGAGCTCCAGGCGGTGCCCGTAGCGCATGGCCTCGCCACGCGCCGTCCAGGAAAGTCCTAGATCGATCGGAGGGTGATTCGTTTTCATGATTCGCCAACGATTCGAGTATTACGGCCGGCGCTTCGGTTCGAAAAACGCCAAAAAGTTTGGCGTTTTTCGGCTTTCTGCGGATGTGCACATTTGAGCACTTGCAAAACCGGAGGGCAAGGCTACTATTAGGATCCAACAGCCAACGAATGCTCGGATGGATGAGATGAGCGGAGGGGTTCTTCCATTACGCGCGGCCGTGCCGCGCTTCGTGACGGAGGCGGAGGCGGTCGAGCTGCTGCGCTCGCGCGTGGTCGAGGCAGGCAGCAAGAAGGCGTTCGCGACGGCGGCGGGTATCAACGCAAACGACCTCGGGCAGGCGCTGTTGGGTCGCAAGGCGCCGACGCGCGCCCTGCTGGCCGCAGTCGGCGTCCGGAAAGCCCTCGTGCTGGAGGGCGCCGCGTGATCCCCGACGACATCCTCCGCGAAGTCTACGGCGATCCCGTCGAGCTAGAGCCGTCCTCCGCGGACGGCGGGGTCGTCCGCCGGCACACCGCCCGGAGGCCGCTCTCGTGCGACGACTGCCCGTCCGGCCGGGGGATCCGCCCCGGCGAGGCCTACCGCGTGTTCGTCGGCCTGCGGGACGACGGGTACCGCGACTTCTTCTGCGAGCGCCACTGCGCCTCGACGCTTGACGAGTGCCGGGCCGACTTGCCGGCGGAGGAGCGCCCGAAGCCGGCGCCCGCCCGGCAGCTTCCCGTCGACTACGATCCCGACAACATCCCGTTCTGAAGGAGAGGGCCATGAGCAGCATCGACTTCAGCAGTGGCGCGCCCGACTACAAGCCAGATCGTCCCGTCATCGACTTGAATGTCCCCGGGATCGAGACGACCCCACTCTGGGACGAGCTGATTTCGATTAGGATCGGACAGCCCTGGGCGGAGACCGCGATCGCGGGTCTTCAGTTCTACGATTACGGGACGCCCGGGCTGTCCGGGAAGCCGGTCTCGCCCGCGCTCGGCGACAGGATCGTGCTCGTCCGGGCGCCGGACAATCAGAACGACGCGAACGCCATCGAGGTCTGGTGGCGGAACAGTGTCCGACTGGGTCACCTCCCGCGCGAGCTGGCGGCCGAGGTGGCGCCGCGGCTCGATGCCGGCGCGCCCTGCCGGGCGTACGTCCTCTCGCCCGGTAACGGAGAGCCTTGGTCCGCCTGGGCGCTCATCCTCGGGGAGGCGGTCCGGCCCGCCTACGATCGCCACAGGGCCGAGCATCTGCGGCGGCCGATGCCGGTCTCCTCCGATATCGACGACGACATCCCCTTCTAGGAGCCCCCCTGTGCCGCGACATCCAAAGCCGAACTGCGTCGTCTGCCGCGACGGTGTCGGCCTCCGCGTCGAGAGCCGCGACGGTGCCTTGGCCGTCTTCGCCCTTGCCCGCGACGGCCTGCGGTCGAAGGCGGGGCTGGCCGAGTACGAATCGGCAGGCCAAGAATCCGGGCTGGAAGCCCGTCACGAAGGCGTCCCGGTCGAGGTCGTTCGCGCCTACGTCAGGGCGCACCACGGCGTCGCGGCGATCCATCCCGTCGCTCTCGCGATCCTGAAGGGCGAGGTGCCCCAATCCCCCGAGGCAGTCCAGGGCGGAGCGGAGGCCGCCCCGCCGCGCCCTTTTTGGCCGAGGTGGCCGGAGCTCCCGCCCCCGCGGTCCCTCCAGGGCCGGGCCGGGTGGTGGACGACCTCGCCGAGGCAGTGATTGCCGCTCGCGAGATGGCGGCCGAGGCTCGCAGGGTGCCCGAATTCAAGGGGCGCTTGGCCGCAGAGGAAGAAGAGCGCCACTGGGGCCGGCTCGCCTCGTGCTGTGCCGGAGACGCGGCGAGGCTCGTGCTCGTGACGCAGACCCGCTTCGCTGGGCACCCGCTCCTTGAAGAAGGGATCCGCCTGCGGGAGGAGCTCCAGGGCCATTTCGAGCGCGCCCACGCCCGGCACACCGAGCTCCGCCGCAAGGGGATCCGGATCTCATTCAACTGACCCCGGGTGCGGCAACTTTGCACCTGGAATTCCGCCCCACTGATCCCTAATATTAGGGACATGGCTTGGCACTGCCGAGCCATATCGAGGGAAACCCGACCATGAGCACCACCACCGCTACCGCTTCTATCGATCGCTCCGCCCTTCTTCGTGATGCCTGGACGCGGGCCCGCTCCGCTGCCGAGGCGGCGAGCGAGAGCGCCCGCCGGCACATCGGAACCGCGATGCGTGCGGCCTGGGCCGCCGCGCGGCCGGCCCCCAAACCCGACGTCGAGCCCTGCGCGACGTTCGTGCTCGGTAAGCACGATCGCCGGTGCCGTGGCTGGGAGCGCGTGATCCGCGAGACGATGCCTCTCCCCGTTCCAGAGGACGTCCGCGGGGCCGGAGACCTGCCGGGGTCCTACGGGCCTGACCGGGGGACCGAAGAGCTGTTCGGGCTCGATGCGGTGCTGCAGGGAGAAGAGAACCACCACAGGCGCGCCCACGGCTGGACGTACTGGCTCTACGTCCGCGATCCGGCGACCAACAACATCGTCCCGCTGACGCCGACGGCCGCGCGCAAGGCTCTCATAAAGAAGGCGATCCTGGCCGGCCGCATCGATCTGCCGCCCGAGGTCCTGAAGGGGGCTGGCGACATCGCCGCCATGGTTCGCATGCTGGCCGCGATCCGCGCGGGCCTGCCGATCGCCGAGCTCGCCGCGGCCGAGTGACCTCCCGGCCGGGGTCAAATCCCCCGGCCACCTCCCCCCCCTGCCTCGAAGGGCCCGCCCGTGAACGCCCATACTCCCACCGCACCCCCTTGCCTGCGCCCCGGCGATGGCATCGCCGCTCTTCTGCAGGAGCTCATCGACGCGTGCCCGCCATCACCCGAGCCGGAGCGCACGCTCTCGGACGTCGCCCTCTCGTCCTCCCGCGTGGGGAAGAAGGCCCTCCACGTCCAACGCCTTATAGACCGCGCCGCCGCCGGCGAGCACCTCGCGCACGAGATCTGGTGCGCGCAGGGTCAGCTCGACGACGAGCGCTCCTTGTTAGGCGGGTACATCGAGATCGCGGCGCTCGGCGGCCTGAACGGCCGGCCCTACACACTCGCGCCGGCGTGGGGCTCGCCGCACATCGCGGTCTACCGCACGACCGACGATACGCTCGCATTCCGCTACCCGCGGGGTCTGGGTTGGTACGCGGTGATGGCGCTCCTCGACGCGTTCGAGGCCGGCTTCGCCGAAGGCCGCCGAGCCGCATCGGAGGGAACGTGACCATGGATCGGCAAACACTGGAAAAGGCCGGCGTGTTGCTGCTCGGGCCCGATTGGAAGCTACCGCTCGCGAGCGTCTTAGGCCCCCATCATCCCGAGGGCGCCCGCGAAAAGATCGACCCCCGCCTCGTAAGGCGGTGGGCAGCCGGCGATCGTGCGATCCCCGGCTGGGTCGCGCCCGTCATCATCGACCTGCTGATGGAGCGGTCCAAGGAACTCAACAACTTGGCGTGGGATGCTGCGCACCTCGCCGAACGCCTAATCGATGAAGGAGGCGGCTATGGCAAGTATCCCACGGCCAAGAAGGATTGATAAAGACGACAGGCAGAGAAGCCTGTGGGACGTCCTCGGCGAGGAGCCCGAGGAGATGAAGGCCCCGCCGCGGCCAGTAATCCTGTCGGTCTCCACGCCAGAGCCGCCCGAGCCGCCGCTTCCTCCGCTCACGGCCGAGGACCTCGCGGCGATCGAGCACCTCTCCAAGAGCTACGCGTCTCTGCACGATCCGGCGTTCACGGACGCCCACGACGATCTCTGGAACGCCTCGATCACCAAGGGGGCCGTCCCGTCGGTAGTCGAGGTCCCGGCATGGCCCGGGCGCAAACCGCGGGACAACGCGCGCGTCATCCTCACACGCACGCGGCTCGGTTACACGGCCGGACACGAGATCTGGATCGAGACAAACGGGCGCGGTCGCTCGTACGGAAGCGGAGACGGCGGCTATCTGCGGCCTGCCACCGACTTGCAGGGCTATTTCTTCTGGACGACACGCCAGGCCGCTATACAGGCCGGAGCGACACAGCTGTGGCTGGAATGCCAGGACGAGGCGCTCGCCGCCCACGTCCGCGGCCACTTCGCGGCGCAGGGCGTCGACGTCAGCCAGGCGCCGGGGGAGGAGTGGAAGCTTCGGCTGTTCTCGCATGACCAGATCCGCCGCATCGCCGCGGCCGGCCCCTCGGCCGAGGACCTCGCCCTCGTCGAGCTCGGCCCGACGGCGGACTTGCTCGCATACGAGCGCGCGATCGGGCTCTCGGACGTCGATCACGTCCTCGATGCCCCAGCGCGGGCCCCGGCCCCGGCGCCCGAGGTGCCAGGCGTGGAGAAGGTCCTGCTGGCACATTATGAGGGGGTGATCGACCCGCCGAGCCCCGTGACGCTGAAGCGCCGGCAGAAGAAGCAGGAGCGCGAGGAGGCCGCCGCGGCCGCCTGGCACGAGCCGACGTTCCAGGACTGCGCGGACGTCCACGCCGCGATCGGGGCGATCCTGCCCCCTGGCGTGCCAACATATGCCGACGCCATCGTCGCTGTGAGCCGACCGGGCGGCCGTATCCTCGCCGACATCAGGCTATGGGACGGCGCCGTCGGTCGCGTCGAGATCTCCGGCGAGCCGGGCGCCCACGGCTACCGGTGGGAGACCACCGGTGTCGAGGGGACAGCATTCCACTGGGACGCGCGGGCCCGGGCCTGGGAGCGGATCCCCGAGGAGGCCTAGGCCCGCACGGCTCATGCCGCTGCAGCCAGGGCGGCCACCACCACCGGAGAGGCCGCCCGGGCCGCATCGACCGTCATCGCTTCGAGGATCTCGGCCAGCCGCACAGGCCGCCAGTCCCAACAGTCGACCCCGACGTCCAGGGATCGCCCGCAGCCGGGCAAGCTCCCGTGGGAGTGGCCGTAGAGGTGCAGGGCGCCCTTGTGCAAGTGGTTCCACGTCCGCTGCGCGTAGTGGGAGAGCACCAGCCGACGCCCTTCCACCACGGGTTCGGCGCGCTCGTGCTGGTCGTACCACGGCAGGCCCTTCGTCCTCGACGCGTCGTGGTTGCCCCACACCAGGCGCTTCCTCCCGTTCAGCCTGGCGAACACGGCCCGGCAGTAGGCGGCGCTCGCGTTGTAGGCGAAATCGCCCAAGTGCCAGATCTCGTCGTCGGGCCTCACGCGGTTATTCCAAGCCGCGATCAGGGCTTCGTCGTGCTCCTCAATGGAGGCAAACGGCCGGGGCTTCTGCATCCGCGACGACAGGATGCCCTGGTGCCCAAAATGGGTGTCGCTCGTGAAATAAGTCTGCATCGGGGCAGGCCCCCTCGAACTGGAGAACGCGGGCCGCGCGGGGATCCCGGCGGCGGGTAGCTGGCCTCAGGCCAGGCGGCGTTTCCGTTTGAGGGTCATGGCAGGGGGCTCCCGATGAGGGCGCAGGATCCGCGATCCGGGGTGTGCCGGCAAGGGCCGATTGGGGGTGTGGTTAGGGCTTCCCTGGCCGGCAGATACAACAGGCCGAAGGGCTCCGCGTTGTATCCCCGTTGTATCCCGCCCTTTCGGGGGTGGCGCGAGGTGGTTGAGGAACCCCCTGCAAGCACCTGTAGCTGTTATGGAAAAGGAGTGGAGCGGGCGATCGGGATCGAACCGACGACATTCAGCTTGGGAAGCTGACGTTCTACCACTGAACTACGCCCGCAGCGGGTTCGTCATACGGTCTCGCCCGAGCGCTGTCCACCCCGAATTGGCGGGCGTCCGGGGCGGCGCGGCGGGGTCTAGCGGGGGGCCTGCGCGGTGGTGGGATCGCCGCCGCCGGCGCCGAAGAGCTTGCGCAGGAAGCCCGGGGCGATCGCCGAGAGCGGGTTGACGCTGATGTTGGGCGCGCTCATCGCGCCGGCGACCCGGAAGTTGATGGCGAACAGGCCCTCGTTGTGGCCCCCGCCGAGGATCGGGCCGAAGATCGGCACCTGGGACACCACGTTGTTGAGCCCGTAGAGCGGCACGAAGGTGCCGGCGATGTCGGTGCGGTCCTTGGCGGTGTCGATCCAGCCGCCGAGGGTGAAGCCCATCGCCGGGCCGGAGATCGCGGCCTCCGAGAAGGCGACGCGGGTGCCGGTGCGCTGGAAGGCGGCGCGCAGGCGGTCGAAGCCGACGTCGTTGGCGTCGCTGCGCCGGTCGGTGCCCTCCTCGCTCTGGGCCATGATCCGGCCGAGCGCCGGCTCGTTGCGCAGCGCGAAGGAACGGATCTGGACGAGGCCCGATTGCGGCCCGTCGTTCATGCCCATCTGCAGCGACAGGAAGCCGCCCTGCATGCGCTTGTAGATGTCGAGGAAGCGGAGCGCCGCCCCGGCGTCGCTGGTCTCGGCGTTGAGCACCGGCGGGCTGGAACGGTCGGGCTTCCCGACCTCCAGGCTCACCCCGGCCGAGCGCAGGCGGCCCTGGATGCGGGCCTGGCGCAGGTCGTCGCCGCGCAGGGACAGCTTCAGGCTGGCATTGGTCAGGGCCTCGTCGTTGAAGCCGGTGAGGATCGCGAAGCTGAGATCGGCCTCGACGTCGCGGGGATTGGCGTCCCGCCCGCCCTTGCGCGGCGGCGCCGTCATGGCGCGCAGGAACGGGCGGGCATCGGCGACGCCGCCCTTGGCGGTGATCCGGTAGCCGTTGCCGCTGCGCTCGACCTGGGCGCGGATGTCGTCGCCCGGCGAGAGCTTGAGGCTCGTGAGGTCGGCCCGCTCGAACCCGCCCTCGGCGCTGAGGAAGGCGCTGCCGCGCAGCTGGACCTGGCCGGAATCGAGCGCGATGTCGCGCAATTCGCTGCCCTGCGGGGTCTCGGTGAGGGCGAGCGTCAGGCGGCCGGGCTTGCCGGCGGCCTTGGTCCAGCCCGGCAGGAGCCCGTCGACGCTCGCCCGGGCGAGGTCGGCCTCGACCCGGATCGGAGCCTTGCCCGGCCGGCCGACCGGCACGACGAAGCGGGCATTCACCGGCCCGGCGAGCTGGGGCGCGGTCGGCAGGCCCTTGCGGGCCCGGGCCGCGTCGTCGAGGGCCATCGTCACCACCGCCTCGCCCGGGGCCCCGGCCTTGGCCTGGTGCAAATCGACGGTGAGGGGCGCCCCGGCGAGGCGGCCGTCGCCCTTCAGGCTGAAGCCGCCCCGGTCGTAGGCGACCGTGAAGCGGCCGTTCTCGAGGCGCTCCTTGCCGACGATGCGGTCGGCGACGATGTCGGTGAGGCTGCCGCTCAGGGTCACCGGCAGATCGGCGATGTCGGGCACCGCCTCGAGGGAGAGCGGAAAATCGATGCGCAGGTCGGCCTGGCCCCGCAGGGTCGCGGGGTCGATCTCGGCGCCGGCGAGGGAGCGGAAGAGCTTGGTCTGCAGGAGCGAGGCGAGCGCGTCGGCGCCGCCCGTCAGGCGCAGGCCGATCTGGGCCGAGACGTCGTGGGGCACCGCGTCCTTGATGACGAAGGAGCCGTCCTGAAGGTTGAGCGCCCGGCCGTCCGGCATCCGGATCTCCGCGGTGGCGCCGCGGATCGTGGTGTTGCGCCCGGTGACGAGGCCGGAGACCCGGGCGCGGGAGAGCGGCGGAGCCTCGGACGAGATCGTCAGCCCGCCCTCGCTCACCGCGAAGGCGATCCGCACCGCCTGGTCGGGCATCGGCTCGCCGCGGGTCGCGGCGGCGAACTCGGCCATGCTCATGTCGACCAGGATGTCGAGGCTGTCGAGCCGACCGGTGCGCAGGTTGTCGACGAGGTAGGCCCGGATCGGCGGCGCGACGTTCTCGGGCCAGAGCCGCAGGGCGGCGCGCCCGTCGGTGCGCTCGGCGGTGATGCGCAGGGTCAGGCCGCCGTCGTCGGCCTTGGTGCCGAGCGTGCCGCTGACCGTGCCGCGCACCCCCTCGCCGGCGAGCGTCAGGCCGTCGATCTGCACGCCGCCGTCGCGGCCGGTGAGCCGGGCATCGACCTTGGCGATCTTGACCGGCGCGTCGCCCGGGGCCGCGCCGCGCAGCACCGCATCGGTGCCCGACAGGGCGGCCGTCCAGCCCGGGCCGCCATCGGCAGGGGCCGCCCACTCGCCGGCGAGGCGCACCCGGTTGCCGCCGCCGCGATAATCGAGGGACTCGACCTTCAGGGTCCGGAGGGCCTCGTCCCAGGCGGCGTCGACCGTCACCGCCTCGATCGTCACCGGGTTGAAGTCCTTCTCCTCGATCAGGAGGTTGCCCTCGCTGGTGGCGAGCCGGAAGGTCATGCGGTCGAGGCGCGCGCCGTGCATCGCCACCTGGGCCCGGCCGGACAGCTTCAGGTCGGTGGTGAGGGGCAGGCGCGACTGGCCCGAGAGCAGCAGCAGGTCGGGGGCCGGCAGGTCGTCGAGGGTGAGGACGCCGTGGCGGCCGCCATCGGCGGCCTCCTCGACGTCGCCGCCGAAGCGCCAGGCCCCGTGCGGGCCGACGATGCGCATCTCGAACACCCGGGCCAGCCGGGTCGCGTCGCGGCTGAACAGGCCGTCCACCCGCGGAAACACCACCCGCTCGGCGCCGGATTCGTCGAGCAGGGTCAGGCGGGCATTGGTCAGGCGGGCGCGGTCGAGGCTGCCGATCACCCCCGACGGATCGAGGACCACGCTCAGGATCGACGCCACCGTGGCGGAGACCGGCGAGACCGTGCCGCGGGCGGCCACCACCGCGGGGGGTGTATGGGGCTTGGCCTCGGCCGGGTCGTTGGAGGCCGCGAAGGCGATGGACCCGTCGTGGTGGAGGAGCGCCCGCAGCTGCAGGTCGCGGAACTCGACCGAGCGGGCCTGGACCGAGAGGCCGAAGAGCGACCACAGGTCGATGGCGACCACCGCGAGCGGCGCCCGCACCACGAGGTCGCCCTCCGGGTTGCGGATGTCGAGATTGGAAGTGCGCAGGGCCAGCGCGCCGTCGCGGTCGATCTCGATGGCGCTGTCGTGCAGGCTCGCGCTCCAGCCCGGTCCGAGGCGCTCGGCGATGCCCGCCGCCACCCGGGGCTCGAGCCAGGCGAAGCTCATCGGGCCGCTCGCCAGGCGCAGGTAGGCGAGGCCGATTCCAGTCAGGAGGAGGAGCACGGCCGCGAGCTTCAGGAACAGCACGCCGCGGATGCAGGTCCGCAGGAGCGAGCGCCGCAGCTTGGCCGGCACGGCACAGGCCGGCTCGCCCGCATGGTCCCCCACCGTGTGCTCCCCCGGGGGCGTGGCGTGTCCTGGTGTCGCTCGACCTGTCGTCACGCGTGCGCCGCCACTCCGGGCGCCCGCGGGCGCCGCCGTTCCGGACCCGGCCCCGGGGATCCGGGTGCCTGGGGCCTCCGCCAATGATTGCCCGGTCCGGTGACCGGAGGGTAACGTCCTGCCGCTAAGGCGTCGGACGGCGCGCCGGGCCGGTCCCGTGCCGCCGCGGCGCCTCACCCAGAGGCACACCATCAATCGGCCGAAAGGAAGGCACGATGGCGCTGAACCCGGGCGACCCCGCCCCCGACTTCTCCCTGCCGGCGACCGGCGGCGAGACCCTGAGCCTCGCCGGCCTGAAGGGCCGCAAGGCGGTGCTGTATTTCTACCCCAAGGACGACACCAGCGGCTGCACCCTGGAGGCCCAGGCCTTCAACGCCCTGACCGACGCCTTCGCGGCGGCCGACACGGTGGTGATCGGCGTGTCGCCCGACCCGATGAAGAGCCACGACAAGTTCCGGGAGAAGTACGGGCTCGGCTTCCCGCTGGCCTCCGACGAGACCAAGGCGATGCTCGAGGCCTACGGCGTCTGGGTCGAGAAGAGCATGTACGGCCGCAAGTACATGGGCGTCGAGCGGACGACGGTGCTGATCGACCGCGACGGCACGATCGCCCAGGTCTGGCCGAAGGTGAAGGTACCGGGCCACGCCGACGCGGTGCTGGCGGCCGCCAAGGCCCTCTGACGACGGGGCGCTCCGAGGACGACGCGCGCGAGCCGGAGGCGGGCGGGCGCCGGACGGCCCGGCCGCCCCTTCCGTTGCGACATCGTGATGCCGTGACGGGACAGGGATCGGACCCCGCATTTGAGACATCCTTAACCTTAACCCGCGACGGTTCGGCTCAGGTTACCGGACCGCGCCGATGCTCTCCTCCCGCCCCGACCTCCTGGCCCAGCTCCGCTCCGAGCCCGCGCGGCTGCCCGCCTCGCGCCCGTCCGGCGCGGCGGAGCGCGTCTGGGTGGTGCGGCGCCGGACCCTGGTGATCGCGGCCCTGGCCTTCGGGACGCTCGCCCTGTGGGCGAGCGCGGCGACCTGGTTCATCGTGTTTCGCGACGAGGCCCTGGCCCGGTTCATGGAGCGCCAGGCGGCGATGCAATACGCCTACGAGGAACGGGTCAGCGCCCTGCGGGCGCGGCTCGACCGGGTGGCGACGCAGAAGCTCCTCGAACAGGACGGCGTCGAGACGCGGCTTGCCGACCTCGCCGGCCGCCAGGTGGCGCTGGAGAGCCGCCAGGCGATGCTGATGGGCCTCGCCGAGCAGGCCGGCGGGGCCGGCGGGGCGACGGACGAGGACGGCGTCCTGTCCGCCCTGCCGCCTGCCCGCCCGCTGCCCGCCCGCGCGCCCGCGCCGACTCCGACCCCGGAATCCCTCGGCCTGCGCACCGAGGCGGAGACGGGCGCGCGCCTCCCCGCTCCCGGGGTGAGCGCCCGCATGACGGCGCTCGGCCACGCCCTCGACGGGTTCGAGGCGCGCCAGAGCCTGGTGGTCGGGCGCCTCGCGGCCCGCAGCCGCAGCGAGGCGGCGCGCCTGCGGGGGGTGATGGCCGAGACCGGTCTCGACGGCGGGCGCTTCGCCGACCGCCGCGGCGGCGGGATCGGCGGCCCGCTGGTGCCGGCCGGATCGGGACCGTTCGAGACCGCGGTGCTGCAGGCGCAGCGCGACCTCGGCGAGCGCGATGCCCTGCGGCGCATCGTCGGCTCCCTGCCGCTGCGCCGGCCGGTCGCGGTCGATGGCGGACTGTCGAGCACCTTCGGCTACCGGTCCGACCCCTTCACCCGCGGCCTCGCCCTCCATACCGGCATCGACCTCAGGTCGGAATACGGCGCCCCGGCGCGGGCGACCGCCGCCGGAACGGTGACGATGGCGGATTATTCCGGCGGCTACGGCAACATGGTCGAGGTCGATCACGGCCACGGCCTCGCGACCCGCTACGCGCACCTCTCGGCGATCACGGTGGTGCCCGGCCAGGCGGTGGCGGCGGGCCAGATGGTCGGCCGGATCGGCTCCACCGGCCGCTCGACCGGGACGCACCTGCACTACGAGACCCGCATCGACGGCGAGCCGGTCGATCCCCAGCGCTTCCTGCGGGCAGGCGCCCGGATGGCGGCCCGCTGACGATCCCCTGACGATCGGGGCGGGCGCTCAGCCCTCGACCGTCTCGGCCCGGTTGCTGCGCGAACCCTGGGCCATCTGGGCCTGCCCGGCGGCCGTTTGCCCCTGCCCCATCTGGGATTCCGCCGCATCGGCGTCGCGCCGGCTCTCCATCTCGGCCCGTAGCTCGCGCTCGGCGAGCAGCCAGAACTGGATCTCGAACCCGGCGGGGCGGTGGTTGCGCTCCCAGATGTCGTAGGCGCGGGCCCGGATCGCCGCCAGGGGAATCTCACGCATCACCGATACCTCGTCCCATGCCTGTCAGGTTCCCGTGCCGGGTCCGGCCCCAGGCCGGACGGTCGGTTGTCGGGCAACCTATACCGTGGGTCGGTATCGCTGTCGCGGTCGATCGGCGCCGCGGGGCGGGCGCGATGCCCGCCGATCAACGCATGGTGGTTCGGGCCTCTCCGGGCGGCCCCGATGTGGCCCGGACGGCATCCGCCCGGGCCGTGCGCCCGGGCCGTGGTCGTCAGACCAGCCGGCTCTGCTCGATCGCCGCGGCGACGAAGCTCTGGAACAGCGGGTGCGGCTCGAACGGGCGCGACTTCAGTTCCGGGTGGAACTGCACGCCGATGAACCAGGGATGGCCCGCCACCTCGACGGTCTCGGGGAGCAAGCCATCCGGCGACAGACCGGCGAAGCGCATGCCCTTGGCTTCCAGCCGTTCGCGATAGGCCATGTTGACCTCGTAGCGATGGCGGTGGCGCTCGGCGATGCGGGTGCCGCCGTAGATCCTGGCGATCTGCGAATCCGGCTCCAGGGCCGCCGTGTAGGAGCCGAGCCGCATCGTGCCGCCGAGATCGCCCTCGGCGATGCGGCGCTCGAGCTCGTTGCCGCGCATCCACTCGGTCAAGAGGCCGACCACCGGCTCCGGCGTCGGGCCGAACTCGGTCGAGTTGGCGTCGGCGATGCCGGCCAGCGAACGGGCGGCCTCGACCACCGCCATCTGCATGCCGAAGCAGATGCCGAAATACGGGATCTTGCGCTCGCGGGCGTAGCGGGCGGCGCGGATCTTTCCTTCCGCCCCGCGCTGGCCGAAGCCGCCCGGCACCAGGATGCCGTTGAGGCCTTCCAGGAACGGCGCCGGGTCCTCGCGCTCGAACACCTCGGCCTCGATCCACTCCAGGTTGACCTTGACCCGGTTGGCGATGCCGCCGTGGCTCAGCGCCTCGATCAGCGACTTGTAGGCGTCCTTGAGGCCCGTATACTTGCCGACGATGGCGATCGAGACCTCGCCCTCCGGGCTCTTGATCCGGCCGACGATGTCGCGCCAGCGGTCGAGCTTCGGCTCGGGGCCGGTCTCAAGGCCGAAATGCGCCAGCACCTCGCGGTCCAGGCCCTCCTCCTTGTAGGAGAGCGGCACCTCGTAGATCGTGCCGACGTCCCGGGCCTCGATCACCGCCGATTCGCGCACGTTGCAGAACTGCGCCAGCTTGCGGCGCTCCTCGCGCGGGATCGCGCGGTCGCAGCGGCAGAGCAGGATGTCGGGCTGGATGCCGATCGAGCGGAGTTCGGCCACCGAGTGCTGGGTCGGCTTGGTCTTCAGCTCGCCGGCCGACGGGATGTAGGGCAGCAGCGTCAGGTGGACGTAGGCGCAGGTGCCACGGGGCAGCTCCTGGCCGAGCTGGCGGATCGCCTCGAAGAACGGCAGGCCCTCGATGTCGCCGACGGTGCCGCCGATCTCGACCAGCACGAAGTCGTAGGCGTCGTTGCCGTCGAGGACGAATTCCTTGATGGCGTTGGTGACGTGCGGGATCACCTGGATGGTGGCGCCGAGATAGTCGCCCCGCCGCTCCTTGGTGATGATGTCGAGGTAGATCCGGCCGGTCGTGATGTTGTCGGCCCGCGTCGCCGGCACGCCGGTGAAGCGCTCGTAATGGCCGAGATCGAGATCGGTCTCGGCGCCGTCGTCGGTGACGAAGACCTCGCCGTGCTGCGTCGGGCTCATCGTGCCCGGATCGACGTTGAGGTAGGGGTCCAGCTTGCGCAGGCGGACCTTGTAGCCGCGGGCCTGGAGCAGGGCCGCGAGGGCGGCGGAAGCGAGACCCTTGCCGAGCGAGGAGACCACGCCGCCGGTGATGAAAACATACCGCGTCATGGGACTTGCTCCATACACAGGCGCGGCCGTGTTGCCAAACGCCGCCAGCTCAACGGGGACATGTCCGGGCGGCAGGGCCGGCCGGACTCACAGGATTTTTCTCGGGACTGCGAGGGGCGGCGCGGATGCGCCGCCGTCGCTCGCGCGATGCCTTAGCGGGACTGGGGCGCCGTGGGGGCGGCCGGAGCGGCGGGCGCTGCCGGAGTGGGAGTCGCCGGGGTCTGCGCGGCAGGAGCCTGGGCCGCCGGCGCATCGCCTTGCTGCTGGCGCAGCTGGTCGAGGACGTTGCCGGCCGGCGGGGCGCCGGTCTGGCCCGCGGGCGCCTTGGTGCCGGTGCCCTCGAAGATCGAGCGCGGGCCGGCGCCCCGGTGCGACATGATCGCCAGGATCATGCTGGTGGTGAAGAACAGGGCCGCCAGGATCGCGGTGGCGCGGGTCAGCGCGTTGGCCTGGCCGCGGCCGGTCATGAAGCCCTGCGTGCCGCCCCCGCCGCCGAGGCCGAGTCCGCCCTCGGAGCGCTGCAGCAGCACCACGCCGATCAGGGCGAGGACGATGATCAGGTGGACGACGATCAGGACGGTCTGCATCGGGCTTCCGGGCCGGCCCTGTTCGGGCCGCCAACGTGGCAACGGCCGGCACGCGGACGCGTCCGGACCTCCAATTCCGGGCGCTCCTATACGAGAAGTGCGCCGGAGCCAAGGGTGGTGGGTGGAATGGAGGGGTAGATTGCTCGCGCTCGAACCCTCCCCCCTTTGCGGGGGAGGGTGCCCGGCGGAGCCGGGCGGGAGAGGGGAACCACGCTTCCGGGTGAGGCGGAACCGTTCTGACGGGCGCCCTCTGAATCAGCGTCGCGCTGCCCCTCTCCCGGCCTGCTCCGCAGGCCACCCTCCCCCGCAGAGGGGGGGAGGGTTGGCCAGCGCGCCTCACCCCCGCGCCGGGAACCCCTCCTCGAACCGCACCGCCTCACCCCGCGACGGCTCGGTGAGCGCACCCTCCCACATCACCGCCTGGCCGCGCACCACCGTGCCGACCGGCCAGCCGGTGACCTCGCGCCCGTCATGGGGCGTCCAGCCGCATTTGGAGGCGATCCAGGCATTGGTGATGGTCTCGCGGCGCTTCAGATCCACCACCGTCACGTCGGCGTCGTAGCCCACTGCCAGCCGGCCTTTCCGGGCGATGCCGAAGATGCGCTTCGGGCCGGCGCTGGTGAGATCGACGAAGCGTTGCAGCGAGAGCCGGCCGGCGGCGACGTGGTCGAGCATCACCGGCACCAGGGTCTGCACGCCGGTCATGCCCGACGGCGAGTCGGGATAGGCCTTCCGCTTCTCCTCCAGCGTGTGCGGCGCGTGGTCGGAGCCGAGCACGTCGGCCACGCCCTGCGACAGGCCCCACCACAGCCCGTCGCGGTGGTCGGCGCCGCGCACCGGCGGGTTCATCTGCACCAGCGTGCCGAGGCGGGCATAGGCCTCGTCGCCGTCGAGGGTCAGGTGGTGCGGCGTCAGCTCGCAGGTCGCGACGTCCTTGTGCTGGCTGAGGTAGCGCATCTCCTCCTTGGTGGAGATATGCAGGATGTGGATGCGGGCGCCGGTCTCGCGGGCGATGCGCACCAGGCGCTCGGTCGCCTTCAGCGCCGCCTCCGGCGAGCGCCAGACCGGGTGCGACGACGGATCGCCGGGCACCCGCAGGCCCTTGCGGTCGCGCAGCATCGCCTCGTCCTCGGCGTGGAAGGCCGAGCGGCGGCGGGTGCGCTTCAGGATCTCGGTGATGCCGGCATCGTCCTCGACGAGGAGCGAGCCGGTGGAGGAGCCGATGAACACCTTGATCCCGGCCGCCCCCGGCAGGCGCTCCAGCTCGGCCACGTCGCGGGCGTTCTCATGCGTGCCGCCGACCCAGAACGCGAAGTCGCAATGCATCCGGTGATGCGCGCGCTTCAGCTTGTCGTCGAGGGCGCCCGGATCGGTCGTCTGCGGCACGGTGTTGGGCATCTCGAACACCGTGGTCACGCCGCCCATCACGGCGGCGCGCGATCCCGTCTCCAGGTCCTCCTTGTGGTCGAGGCCCGGCTCGCGGAAATGCACCTGGCTGTCGATCACGCCGGGCAGGAGGTGAAGGCCGCGGCAATCGAGCGTGCGGCCGGCCGACGCCTGCGACAGGTCGCCGATGGCGGCGACACGCCCGGCCGTGACGCCGATATCGGCCAGACCCTCGCCGTCGTGGTTGACCACGGTGCCGCCGCGCAGGAGGAGGTCGAAGCTCTGGCTCATCGGTCGCATTCCTCGTTCGCCCCTGGACCGCGATTGAGGGCCGGGCGCAGGCGGCTTATGTCAGCCCCGCCCCCGGTTCAAGCAAAGGACCCCCGATGCCGCTTGCCCTCCTGCCGAACCGTGCCGTCGTGGCGGTCACCGGCGACGACGCGACGAGCTTCCTCCAGGGGCTCCTGACCTGCAACGTCGAGACCCTGCCGGAGGGCGAAGCCCGGCTCGGCGCGCTCTTGAGCCCGCAGGGCAAGATCCTGTTCGATTTCCTCGTGAGCCGGACGCCCGACGGCTTCCACCTCGATGTCGCCCGCGAGAAGGCGCCCGATCTCCTCAAGCGCCTGACGCTCTACCGATTGCGGGCGAAGGTAACGGTCGAGACCCGTCCGCTCGCCGTCGCGGCGGGCTGGGAGAGCGAGGCCCCGCCGGCCGCCCTGCGCGACGGGCGCCTCGCCGATCTCGGCTGGCGGCTCTACGCACCCGAGGGCGAAGCCCCGGCGGCGGATGCCGACGCGGCGGCCTATGCGGCGCACCGCATCGGCCTCGGCGTGCCGGAGGCCGGCACCGATTTCCCGCTCGGCGACGCCTTCCCGCACGAGGCGTTGATGGACCAGCTCGGCGGTGTCGATTTCAAGAAGGGCTGCTATGTCGGCCAGGAGGTGGTGTCGCGCATGCAGCACCGCGGCACTGCCCGCACCCGGGTCGTGCCGGTGGTCTATCGCGACGGGGAGGCGGCGCCGGCCGGCGAGCCGGTCACGGCCGGCGAGCGCAGCCTCGGCCAGACAGGCGGCGGGGCCGGGTCGCGGGGGCTCGCGATGCTGCGCATCGACCGGCTCGGCGAGGCGCTGGCGGCGGGGGAGACGGTGTCCGCTGGGGGAAGGACGGTGGAGGTCGAGAAGCCGGGCTTCGCGAGTTTCGCGTGGCCGGTGTGAGAAGGACTTTTGAACATCTATGGGTGATATATGCGTCTGTGCATATTCATAAATGCGGGGGATCCCCTCTCCCGTGTGGGAGAGGGTAGGGGCGATCGAAGATCGCGCAGTTTGACGCGCTTCAGTGTAAATCGCTGAGCGTGGTGCTGGCGGCGGAATAGTCCGAATGTTCTGCGGAGCCGTAGCACCCTCACGCCTAACCCCTCTCCCACACGGGAGAGGGGGACGCGCGTTACTTGGCAAACTTGCAAAACATCGGATACGTCAAATCGGCGAAGAACTCGCGCCGACATCAGCCCCCTCCCCCGGCCACACCGCCCTGAGCACGAACACCCGGATCGCCGACGACAAGTTCTGCTCGCCGCGCTCCGCATCGATCCGCCCGACCAGCGCCTGGACCGAAAGCCCCCGCGCCACGGCGAGCTGACGCAACGCCTCCCAGAACGCCGCTTCGAGGGAGACGCTGGTGCGGTGGCCGGCGATGACGAGGGAACGCTTGAGCAGCCCGCCCTCGGGCAAACGGCCCGGCGCCGGGCCGCCCTCCAGGCTCATGCCTCGCCGTCGGGGGTCTTCAGCCGGTGGCCCTCGTGCCGGGCGGTCTCCAGGCTCTTGCGGGCCTCCTCCCGGGTCTTCGCGGCTTTCGGCCGGCCGAAGACGACCCGGTTCTCGGTCGCCTGAGCCTCCTTGGCGGCGCGCTCGCGGGCCTTGCGGACCTGCTTCAGGTTGATGATCTCGGCCATGACCCGATCCTCCGCGCCCCCGTGATGGAAACGCCCCGCGCGGCCGGACGCTGCGCGGGGCGGATGTCAGATTGGGGTTATTCGGCGCTCGGCGCCAGCATGTCCTCGGGCCGCACCACCGCGTCGAACTGCGCCTCGGTGACGTAGCCGAGGCGCAGCGCCTCCTGCTTCAGCGTGGTGCCGTTCTTGTGCGCGGTCTTGGCGATCTCGGCGGCCTTGTCGTAGCCGATCGAGGGCGCGAGCGCGGTGACGAGCATCAGCGAACGGCTCATCAGGTCGGCGATGCGGTCGCGGTTCGGCTTGATGCCGACGACGCAATTGTCG
This sequence comes from Methylobacterium indicum, assembly GCF_017347565.1. Classification (NCBI taxonomy): domain Bacteria; kingdom Pseudomonadati; phylum Pseudomonadota; class Alphaproteobacteria; order Hyphomicrobiales; family Methylobacteriaceae; genus Methylobacterium; species Methylobacterium indicum. Next base: position 181,760 of record NZ_AP024145.1, read on the forward strand.
GCGAAGCTCACCGCGGCGTCGGCCAGGAGCCGCACCGATTGCAGCACCGCATTGGCGATCACCGGCTTGTAGACGTTGAGCTCCAGGTGGCCCTGGCTGCCGGCCATCGACACGGTGGTGCCGTTGCCGACCACCTGGCAGCACACCATCGTCAGCGCCTCGGCCTGGGTCGGGTTGACCTTGCCGGGCATGATCGACGAGCCGGGCTCGTTCTCGGGCAGCGAGATCTCGCCGAGGCCCGAGCGCGGGCCCGAGCCCATCAGCCGGATGTCGTTGGCGATCTTGAACAGGCCGCTCGCCAGCGCGTTGAGCGCGCCCTGCGTGAAGACCAGGGCGTCGTGGGTCGCCAGCGCCTCGAACTTGTTCTCGGCCGAGGTGAAGGGCAGCCCGGTCAGCTCCGCCACCTTGGCGGCGAACTTTTCGGCGAACTCCGGATGCGCGTTGAGGCCGGTGCCGACCGCCGTGCCGCCTTGCGCCAGCGCCAGCACGCCCGGCAGGGTCGCGCCGACGCGGGCACCACCCAGCGCCACCTGCGCGGCGTAGCCGGAGAATTCCTGGCCGAGCGTGACCGGGGTCGCGTCCTGGAGGTGGGTGCGGCCGATCTTGACGATCTCGCCGAATTCCTTGGACTTCGCGTCGAGGGCGGCGTGCAGGTGCTGGAGCGCCGGCATCAGCCGGTCGTTGATCTCGCGCGCCACGGCGATGTGCATCGCGGTCGGGAAGACGTCGTTCGAGGACTGGCCGCGGTTGACGTGGTCGTTGGGATGCACCGGCGACTTGCCGCCGCGCTTGCCGCCGAGACGCTCGTTGGCGAGGCTGCCGATGACCTCGTTGGCGTTCATGTTCGACTGGGTGCCCGAGCCGGTCTGCCAGACCACCAGCGGGAACTCGTCGTCGTGCTTGCCCTCGACCACCTCGGCGGCGGAGGCCGCGACCGCCTCGGCGATCTTCGGCTCCAGCACGCCGAGGTCGCGGTTCACCAGGGCGGCGGCCTGCTTGACGAGACCGAGCGCGTGGACGAGGGGCGCCGGCATCCGCTCGGTCCCGATGCGGAAGTTCTGGATCGAGCGCTGGGTCTGGGCACCCCAGTAGCGGTGCGCCGGGACTTCGATCGGCCCGAACGTATCGGATTCCGTACGGGTGGTTGTCTCGGTCGGCGACATTGTGGCCTCTTTGGCGGTGCGAAACGGCGCCTACTTAAGCCATGAGCGGCGATTGTGCGATGCCCTCACAGGCCTCGAATCACCCCCGCCGACGCGCACCTGTTTTCCGCGCCCGTTCCGCGAAGGAGTCCGGATGCTCTCGCCTGCGGCGGCCCCGGCCGCCCCCTTCCGCCCCGCCGTGCCCCGCCCGCGGACCGAGCCGATGGGGCTGTTCGCCTTCCTGCGCGCCGCCCGCGCCAACCCGCTGACCACCTGGTACGAAGAACATTTCGAGAAGCCGATCGTCACCGGCGAGGGCGCGCTCGGCCGGGTCACGGTGGTGAGCGAGCCCTCGGCGATCCGCCACGTGATGGTCGACAACGCCGCCAACTACCGCAAGGACGACCTCCAGCGCCGGGTGCTGGCGCCGGGCCTCGGTAACGGGCTGCTGACCGCCGAGGGCGACGAATGGCGGTTGCAGCGGCGCACCCTGGCGCCGATCTTCTCGCCCCGCCACGTCGCCGGCTTCGAGGCGCCGATGGCGGAGGCCGCCGCCCGCCTCGCCCGCCGGCTGAAGAAGCGGGACGGCCAGAGCGTCGACGCGGCCCTCGAGATGACCCGCGTCACCCTCGACGTGCTGGAACGCACCATCTTCACCCATGGGCTGGCCCGCGAGCCCGACGCGCTCGGGCGCGCCATCACCCGCTACTTCGAGGCGCTCGGGCCGATCGACCCCCTCGACGTGTTCGGCATGCCCGACTGGCTGCCGCGGATCGGCCGGCTCAAGGCGCGGCCGGCGCTCCGCTTCTTCGCCGAGGTGGTGGACGAGCTGATCGAGCGCCGCCGCGCCCTCGTCGCCTCGGGGGCCGAGGCCCCGCACGACCTCCTGACCCTGCTCCTGAAGGCGCAGGACCCGGAGACCGGCCGCGGCCTCTCGGACCTGGAGGTGCGGGCCAACATCGTCACCTTCATCGGGGCCGGCCACGAGACCACCGCCAACGCCCTGACCTGGACGCTCTACTGCCTGTCGCAGGACGAGACGGCGCGCGAGACGGTCGAGGCGGAGATCGATGCGGCCTTCGCCGAGAGCCCGGCCCCGGGCATGGACGCCCTTCCCCGCACCAAGGCGGCCCTGGAGGAGGCGATGCGCCTGTTCCCGCCGGTGCCGTTCATGAGCCGGCAGGCGCTCGCCGAGGACCGGATCGGCCGGATCAAGATCCCGCGCGGTTCGCTGGTGACGGTCGCCCCCTACGTGCTGCACCGCCACCGCCGGCTGTGGGACCAGCCCGACGCCTTCATGCCCGAGCGCTTCCTGCCGGAGAACCGCGCCCGGATCGACCGCTACGCCTACCTGCCCTTCGGGGCCGGCCCGCGGGTCTGCATCGGCGCGAGTTTTTCGGTGATGGAGGCGACGCTGGTGCTCGCCCATGTCCTGCACGCCGTGCGCCTCGACCGGGCGCCGGAGGCCGGGCCGGTGGTGCCGTTGCACCGGGTGACGCTCCGGCCGCAGGACGGCCTGCGGATGCGGGTGACGGCGCGGGGCTGAGGGATCTCGCTCGACCGCGGACGGCCCCTCGGAGTCGTTCCGGGGCCACGAAAGCGGAGCCCGGAATCCAGAACCACCGACGGGACAGGAAAGAGCGGACAGCGTGCCGCTCCATTCTTTCCTACCGGAGCGTCTGGATTCCGGGCTCCGCGGCGCGGCCCCGGAATGACGAGGGGAATATCCAAGACGGTTCGAGCGAACCCGACACCCAGTCGGCCGCCGCGCTCAGCTCTTCTTGCGGAACGCGTCGAGGCTGACCACCGAGGCGCCCTCCTGGGGAGCGTCGGTCCGCTCGGCGGCCTCGTCGGGCTTCGCCTCGCTCTCCGCCTCGTCCTTGCCGTCCTTGGCTTGACTCTTGGCGTCGGCGCTCTTGGCGGCGGCGCTCTTGGCGTCGGCCTTGGGGTCGATCTTGGCGGCCGGCAGGATCTTGGGCACGTTGCAGCCGATCGCCGGGACCTTGGGCAGCGACTCGCTCGGCTCCGAGCCGGCGCCACGGATCGCCCGCAGGGGCGAGGGGGCCGGGGTCGGGGCCGCGTCCTCGGCGGTCGCGGTGCCGTCGTTCAGCTCGAACTTCAGGCCGAACTGCACCGAGGGGTCGAAGAAGCCGGTCACGGCCTCGAACGGCACCAGCAGCCGCTCCGGCACGCCGGAGAAGGACAGGCCGACCTCGAAGGTGTGCTCGGTGACGCCGAGGTCCCAGAACTGGTGCTGGAGGACGATCGTCATGTCCTGCGGGTACTTTTCCCGCAGGCGCTGCGAGACCCGCACGCCGGGATAGTCGGTCCGGAACGAGACGTAGAAATGGTGCTCGCCGGCCAGGCCGTCGCGCGCCGCATCGCCCAGAACCTTGCGCACGACGTTGCGCAGGGCATCCTGCACCAGGAGATCGTAGCGAATCAGATCGTCTGCCATCAACCGTTGCCTGGCGCCGCATCGCTCGCGGGAAGAGAATTCGAAGTGGAGGCTTCTGTTGCCAGGTGCCTCCGAACCCCGCCTATTCGGTGCTACCCGGTAGGACTTCGTTTGGTATTGGGGACCGCTTACGCGGCCACCGCCACCGGAGCAAAGTTGTCGTTGGCAACTATTGCATTGGCCCGATAACGGCGGAACCATGCCGAGCGAAAGCTCAACCTTTACGCCCTCGTCGATCCTATTTCGCCCCCGCCGAAGCCCGAACCGAACGGGCCGTTCCGGGCTTGGGTGGAGGCGCCGGGTACCGCCCCCGGGTCCGATAGGTTTATTCCGAAGAACGTTTATCGCCATAGCCGGCCTCGCGACCGGCAAAGCGAATATAGGGGGTTCCGTGCCGCTTTTGAAGCCCGCCCCGCACCATTCTGCGTCCGTTTCGCAAAGCGTGGCCCCGGCGCCCGGAATCGGGCCGCCGAAGCCCGGCCGCGGCCCTCGTCGGGCCTGGGCCGTCGCGGCGGCGATCCTGCGGGCGCTGCTGCTTCAACTGGCCGCCCTCGGCCTCGTTCTCGGCGCGCTCGCCCTCGCCCGCCGCCTGCCCGCCCTGCCGCCCGGCCTCCTGCCGTTCCCGGACCTGACCGGAGCCGAGCGGGCGGCGCTCGCCGTCACGGTGCTGCCCCACGCCGCCCTGGCGCTCCTGGTGCTCGCCGCCGCCCGGTTCGCGCCGGGACGGGTCGGCTTCGCCCGGCCGGCGCTGCCCCGGCGCGCGGTGCTCACGCTGATTCTCTGGCCGCCGCTCCAGGTCGCCTGGACGGCGGGGCTCCTGCTCGCCTCGGGGACGACGCCGGTCCGGGCCTGGCGCCTGTCGCCGTTCCTCACCGGGGAGGTGTTTCTCGCCTGGACGCTGTGGCTGGTGGTGCTGGCGCCATTCGCCGAAGAGATGTTGTTTCGCGGCGACCTCTTTTCGCGCCTCCGCTCCCTCCTGCCGCCGGCCGCCACGGTCGCGGTCGGCGCCCTGGTCTTCGGCCTCTGCCATGCCGAGCGCGGGCTGCTCCAGCCGGTCTCGGTCCTGCCGCTCGGCGTAGCGCTCGGGGCGATGCGGCTGTGGACCGGCAGCCTGTGGCCCTGCATCGCGCTTCACGCGCTCAGCAACGGCGCCGTGGTGCTGGCGCGGGTGTGGAGCACGGGCTGAATCCGCCGCCGACCGTCTCACGCCCGGAGCGGCGACGCGCTATCCTGGAGCATCACGCGGCCGGCCGGGAACCGTTCCTCCACCGACGCATCGACACAGAGGGGCTTCCCGAGCGCCGCGCGGCGCCCCGAATCCTCTCTTCACGCGGAGGCCCGCCATGCGCCCCTACCACGCCCTCCTCCAGCGCATCCTCGACGACGGCGTCGAGAAGCACGACCGCACCGGCACCGGCACCCTCTCGGTGTTCGGGCACCAGATGCGGTTCGACCTCGCCGAGGGGTTTCCCCTCGTGACGACGAAGCGGCTGCACCTGAAGTCGATCATCCACGAGCTCCTGTGGTTCCTCGCCGGCGACACTAACGTCGCCTACCTGCAGGCGAACGGGGTCACGATCTGGGACGAGTGGGCCGACGAGCACGGCGATCTCGGCCCGGTCTACGGCCGGCAATGGCGCTCCTGGGCCAAGCCCGACGGCGGCAGCGTCGACCAGATCGCCTGGGTGCTCGACGAGATCCGCCGCAACCCGGATTCGCGCCGCCTCGTCGTCTCGGCCTGGAACCCGGCCGACCTCGACCGCATGGCGCTCGCCCCCTGCCACTGCCTGTTCCAATTCTACGTCGCCGACGGCCGGCTCTCGCTCCAGCTCTACCAGCGCTCGGCCGACGTGTTTCTCGGCGTCCCGTTCAACATCGCGTCCTACGCGCTCCTCACCCACATGATGGCGCAGGTGCTCGACCTCGTGCCCGGCGACTTCGTCCACACGCTGGGCGACGCGCACCTCTATTCCAACCACATCACGCAGGCGCGCGAGCAGCTCTCCCGCGAGATCCGCCCGCTGCCGCACCTGCGCCTCGACCCCTCGGTGCGCTCGCTGTTCGCGTTCCGCTACGACGACATCGCCATCGAGGGCTACGACCCGCATCCGGCGATCCGGGCCCCGGTGGCGGTGTAGGATGTCCCCTCCCCTCGTCACCCTGATCGTCGCGGTCGCCCGCAACGGCGTCATCGGCCGCGACAACGCGCTGATCTGGCGCCTGCGCAGCGACCTCCGGCGCTTCCGCGCCCTCACCATGGGCAAGCCGGTGGTGATGGGCCGCAAGACCTGGGACTCGATCGGCCGGCCCCTGCCCGGCCGGCGGGTGATCGTCATGACCCGCGATCCCGCCTGGACCGCGCCGGGCACTGAGCGGGCGGGAAGCCTCGACGAGGCCCTGCGGCTCGCCGGCCCGGTCGAGGAGGTGATGGTGGCGGGCGGCGCCGAGATCTACGCGCTCGCCCTGCCGCGGGCCGGCCGCATCCAGATCACCGAGGTCGACACGGCGCCCGACGGCGACGCCCGGTTCCCGGAGGTCCCCCCGGATTTCCGCGAGGTCGCGGCCGAGGCGCATCCGGCCGGACCGGAGGACGAGCATGCCTTCCGGTTCGCGACGCTCGAGCGAAACGCCCGAGAACGGCACGTCTGAGAGCGGCACGTCTGAGACGGCGCGGCCATCTCAATTCCGCGGGTGCGGCGATGGTACTCCCGCTGCAGCGCGCAAACCTTGAGAATTGGGGCGGCCCCGGAGGTTGCTTTCGCGTGGGGCTCAGCCGATATCGCAAGGGAGCGAGTGCCAGAGCAATGCGAGTGCCGCGCGGGACGCGAGAGACAGCGCGGGGCGTGCCGGCCGGGAAAGGACGTGGGCGAGCATGCCTTGGAGCAATCAGAGCGGCGGTAGCGGCGGCGGCAACGGGGGTGGTCCCTGGGGCAACCGGGGCGGCAATGGCGGCGGTCCCTGGGGCGGCGGCTCGGGCGGCGGTGGCGGCGGCGGCCCGTGGGGCGGCGGCGGAGGATCGGGCGGCGGCAACCAGCCGCCGGATCTCGAGGACCTCCTGCGCCGCAGCCAGGATCGTCTGCGCAACCTGATGCCCGGCGGCGGTTCGGTTGGCGCCAAGGGCGCGGCCCTGGCGGTGCTGGTCGTGCTGGCGCTCTGGCTGATGACCGGCTGGTACACGGTGCTGCCCAACCAGGTCGGCATCAACACGGTGTTCGGCCGCTATACCGGCCAGTCCGGCGAAGGCCTGCGCTACAACTTCCCCTACCCGATCGGTGCCGTGGTGAAGCCGAATGTCGGCGAGTCGCGCAGCATCCAGATCGGCTACCGGTCGGGCATCGGCGCCCAGCGCTCCCGGGACGTGCCCGAGGAGAGCCTGATGCTGACGGGCGACGACAACATCGTCGACATCGATTTCGACGTGCAGTGGCGCGTCAACCCGGCCAAGGCCGAGGACTTCGTGTTCAACCTCCAGAACCCCGAGGGCACCATCAAGTCGGTGGCCGAGAGCGCGATGCGCGAGGTGGTGGGCCGTCGCCAGATCCAGGCGATCCTGACCACCGAGCAGTCGAGCGTGGCGCAGGAGGTGCAGCAGATCATCCAGAAGGCGCTCGATTCCTACGGCGCCGGCGTGCTGATCAACGTGGTCCAGCTCCAGGGCGTGAGCCCGCCCGTCGAGGTGCGCCAGGCCTTCGTCGACGTGAACGCGGCCCAGCAGGACGCGGCCCGCGCCCGCAACGAGGCCGAGACCTACGCCAGCCGGATGGTGCCCGAGGCCCGCGGCCGCGCCGCGCAGGCGGTGCAGCAGGCCGAGGCGTTCAAGTCCCAGGCCACCGCCGAGGCGACCGGCCAGGCCCAGCGCTTCCGCGAGGTCTACGAATCCTACAAGCTCGCGCCCGCGATCTCCCGCGAGCGCATGTTCCTCGACACGATGGAGAAGGTTCTGGGCGGCGTGAACAAGGTGATCATCGACCAGGGCGCCACGGCCGGCACCGGCGCGGCCGCCGCCGGCGTGGTGCCGGTCCTGCCGCTGCAGGAATTCGCCACCACCCGTCCCGGCACCTCGGCCCAGGGGAGCGCCCGATGAACGGCAACGCCCTCCGCACCGGCCTCGTCGTCCTCGGCGCCCTCGTCCTGGTGGTGATCTACGCCTCGGCCTTCACGGTCGGGCAGACCCAGCAGGCCCTGGTGCTGCAGTTCGGCCGGGTCCGCACCGTGCTGAACCAGGCCGGGACCGACAAGCCGGGCCTCTACTTCAAGGTGCCGTTCCTCGAGAGCGTCACGATGTTCGAGAAGCGGCTCCTCGACCTCGACCTGCCGGTGCAGACCGTCCTGTCGGCCGATCGCCAGAACCTCGAGGTCGACGCCTTCGCCCGCTACAAAATCATCGACCCGCTGCGCTTCTACCAGGCGGTGAACAACATCCAGGTCGCCAACCAGCGTCTGGGCAGCTTCACCAACGCGGCGATGCGCAACGTGCTCGCCAGCGCCTCGCGGGACGCCATCGTGCGGACCCAGCGCGAGGGCCTGATGAACCGCATCCAGGAAGAGGTGAACCGGCAGGCGAAGAATCTCGGCATCGAGATCGTCGACCTGCGCCTGACCCGCGTCGACCTGCCGGCGGCGAACTCGCAGGCGGTGTACCAGCGCATGCGCACCGAGCGCGAGCGCGAGGCGGCGGACCTGCGCGCCAACGGCGCCCAGGTGGCGGCGACCATCAAGGCGCGGGCCGACCGCGACGTGACGGTGCTGCTGGCCGAGGCCAACCAGAAGGCCGACCAGCTCCGCGGCCAGGGCGAGGCGGACCGCAACCGCATCCTCGCCGAGGCCTTCGGCCAGGACCCGGACTTCTTCGCCTTCTACCGGTCGATGCAGGCCTACGAGAAGGGCCTGAGCGGATCCGACACCCGGCTGGTGATCAGCCCCGGCTCGGAATTCTTCCGCTACTTCAACGATCCGCAGGGCCGGGCCCGGCCCGCCGCGGCCCCGGCGCCCGCCGGCCAGTGATCGGCCGGCCCCTCTCCGGGGCCGGATCGACCGATGACGACATCCAGCGCCCCGCCTCGGCGGGGCGCACTTGCGTGTGACGGCGGCCGCGAGGCCGGCCGGGGGCGGAGACGACACCAAGATGCGACCGCAGGGGGAAACGGGAGGGGCGCGGTGCGCCATGGGGCGGCCGTGAAGGACCTTGCCGCGGCGCTCGGCCTCGCGCTCGCCATCGAGGGCCTGCTCTGCGCCGCCTTCCCGACGGCGATGCGCCGGGCGATGCAGGAAGCCTCTCAGACCCCGATGGAGCGGATGCGCCTCGTCGGCCTCATCTCGGCGGCGGCGGGCGTCGTCGTGGTCGGCGTGGTGCGCCTGCTTCTCGGCTGAGATGTCGCGGGACTTGAACCGTCTCGCCGGGAGACGATCTTAAGGCACGCTCCCGTCCCCGTGGCCGGAGCTGCCCGGGCCGCTCGGGCGGGGCGGACGACGCCTCCCCGTGCCGTCACGGTCTTTCGACGCCCATTGCCCAACGAGGTTCCCAAGATGGCCGCTTCCTCGCGCCGTAACTCCGCCTTCGCGAGACGGCGCCTGCCCGCCCTCGCCGGTGCGCTCCTGGCGCTCTCCGTCGGCACCGCGTCGCTGCCGGGCGCCGCCCTGGCCAAGGGCCCTGCCTCGCTGGCCGACCTCGCCGAGCAGGTGACGGATGCGGTGGTCAACATCTCGGCCTCCACCACCGTGGAAACCCGCGGCCGCACCCTGCCGCAGCTGCCCCAGGGCACGCCGTTCGAGGACCTGTTCGAGGAATTCTTCAACCGCCGCGGCCAGGGCGGCGGGGGCGAGAGCCAGCCGCGGGCGCCGCGCCGCTCGAACTCGCTCGGCTCCGGCTTCATCATCGATTCGTCCGGCATCGTGGTCACCAACAACCACGTCATCGGCGACGCCAACGACATCCAGGTGATCCTGCACGACGGCCGCAAGCTGAAGGCCGAGATCGTCGGCAAGGATTCGAAGATCGACCTCGCGGTGCTGCGGGTGAAGCCCGATCCGGACCGGCCGCTGAAATCGGTGCCGCTCGGCAATTCCGAGAAGATGCGGCCGGGCGACTGGGTGATCGCGATCGGCAACCCGTTCGGCCTCGGTGGCTCGGTCTCGGCGGGCATCGTCTCGGCGCGGGGCCGCAACATCGAGTCCGGCCCCTACGACAACTACATCCAGACCGACGCGGCCATCAACAAGGGCAATTCCGGCGGTCCGCTGTTCAACATGGACGGCGAGGTCATCGGCATCAACACGGCGATCCTGTCGCCGACCGGCGGCTCCGTCGGCATCGGCTTCGCCGTCCCCACCGCCACCGCCGGCCCGGTGATCGAGCAGCTGCGCCAGTTCGGCGAGGTGCGCCGCGGCTGGCTCGGCGTGCGGATCCAGAACGTCGACGACACCACCGCCGAGGCGCTCGGCCTCAAGGGCGGCGGCCGCGGCGCGCTGATCGCCGGCGTCGACGACAAGGGCCCGGCCAAGACCGCCGGTCTCGAGGTCGGCGACGTGATCACCAAGTTCAACGGCGTCGACGTCAAGAGCTCGAGCGACCTGCCCCGCATCGTCGCCTCGACCCCGGTCGGCAAGGTCGTGGACGTGACGACGATCCGCAAGGGCCAGGAGCAGACCAAGCAGGTCACGCTCGGCCGCCTGGAGGACAGCGACAAGCCCCAGCAGCAGGCCGCGCTGAACAAGCCGCAGCCGGAGGCCGACGTCACCCGCCAGGCGCTCGGCCTCAACCTCTCGGGCCTGTCCGACGAGGGGCGCAAGCGCTTCGGAGTGAAGGACAGCGTCAAGGGCGTGCTGGTCACCCGGGTCGACCCGAATTCCAACGCCGCCGACAAGCGCATCCAGGCCGGCGACGTGATCGTCGAGGTCGGCCAGGAGGCGGTGAGCTCGCCGGCCGACGTCACCCGCCGCATCGACCAGATCAAGAAGGACGGCCGCAAGTCGGCGCTGCTCCTCGTCGCCAACAAGGACGGCGAGGTGCGGTTCGTGGCGCTCAGCCTCGAATAGCGAGATCGGGCGGCGGGCCTTTGCGCCCGCCGCTCACCGGACGGTTCGGGCACCGGATTCCCATCGAGGGGGAATGCCGGTTCGGGCGTCCGATCGGAGGGTAGGACGGGACCGGTCAGCGGTGAGAGCCGGCGAACGGACACGAGGGCGGCTTGCCCCTCCCGTGCCGGCGGCCGTCATGACATGGGATCCGGGTGGCGCGCCGGTCCGCGACGGCAGGCCGCTCGCCGCCACGAGCCTCGATGCGGAGCGCTTCGCGGCCGCGCCTCGGCCCGCTTCCAGAGGCCGCGGTGCCCAAGGCATCGCGCCGGGACGGGGCCCCGGCGCTCCCCTCCCCCGCGCCGTCGGCGCGGGATGCGTCGTCAGGCGGTCGCCCGCGCCTTGACGGTGGCCTTCTTCGCCCGGGCCTTCGGGGCGGGCTTGGCGGCCACGACGGCCTCGGCCTCCGCTTCGCGGGCGAGACGCAGGGCCTTCAGGCGGGCGGTGTTGTCGTCGCGGGTCCGCTCGGCGCTGGCGAGGTCGGCCCAGGCCTGCGCCGCCATCTCGGCCTGCATCTGGGCCCGGGCCGCGCGGGTCTCGGCCTGTCCGCGGGCCGTGCTGTCTTGGGTCGCCATGACGTCATCCCTCATGCGGGGCGCGGGCGGACCGCGACCCCGGGGGGCGGCCGGGCCGAACGGGCCGCCGGGTGCGGCTCGCCCCCAGGCGCCACCCTGTCATGTAGGGCGCGGCCGCGATTTGTCATGCCAAGGGACCGGACCACGTTCCCAAGGACCGACAACGGGTCTTGTCGGGCAGGTGCCACCTCAATGGAGACGGGGCGCCTCGTCCTGGGCGATCTCGGCCGTCAGCGCTTCCGCGAACGGAAATTCCAGCACCACCTCGCCGGCCTCGTCGGTCACCACCAGGGTGGCGGCGAGGAGACGGTCCTGGTTGCCGGATTCGGCCATCTTCGGGTCCTGCACCATGGCGTGGATGATCGAGCGCGACGCCTCCCAGGCCTGATCGGGATCGCGCAACTCCTCGCCGTTCAGGTCGGTGATGACGTCCTCGCCGATCTGCGTGTTGAAGAAGTATCGGGGCATGGCAGATCCTCGTGTTCGCGCCTGTCCTCTCCCTGCCCCGTCCGCTCGTCCGGTTCCAGTCCTCCTTCCGGTGGAGCAATGCCGAGCCTCCGGCCCGCCGCGACGCTCGCCCGCATTCGGCCAGGACACGTCCGTTCTCGCAAACGCAAAAATAATCCTCGGACGAAAAGGGGGGCGTCCGAGGCCGGCCCCGATCGTAAGTCGACGATCGAGCCCCTTGCACCGGGACGGCAATTGAGGCTTCCTAGGGACAGGGCATCCGGCGGAACGCTAGGTCATCGAATACCGGCACCGCTCGGCCCGCCCAAGGGAGCCGCGAGACGTCCGATGTTGTGGCGCATCGTCAATTGGAGCCGCAAGGCCGCCCCGCCCGCTCTCATCGGCGGGTTCGACCCGATCTACTATCTCGGCAAGAACCCCGACGTGGCGGCGGAAGGCTGCGATCCGTTCGAGCACTACCTGTATTTCGGCTGGCGCGAGGGACGGGACCCGTCCGCCGAGTTCAGCACGAGCGGCTATCTCTCGGCCAACCCGGACGTGGCGCGGGCGGGCGTGAACCCCCTGCTGCATTACCGCGAGCACGGCCTCGTGGAGCGCCGCCGCGGCTGGCAGAAGGCGGGCGTTCTCTGACCTCCCGAGGACGCGCCGCGACGGCGGCGGCCCGGCCTCAGCTGCCCCGATAGGTGCTGTAGGAATAGGGCGCGATCAGCAGGGGGACGTGGTAATGGCCGAGGCCCGGCCGGACCACGAAGCGCACCGGCACCTCGTCGAGGAAGTCACCGGCTCCGAGATCGCCGACACTCGCGAAATACGCCCCGACCGCGAAGATCAGCTCGTAGCTCCCGGGGCGCAAGGCCGCGCCGGAGAGCAGCGGCGCGTCGCAGCGGCCATCCGCGTTGGTGACGATGCGGGCGACCTCCTCCCGGCCGCCCTCCGCGAGGCGCCAGAGCCCGACCGCGACGCCGGCCGCCGGGCGGCCATGGGCGGTGTCGAGAACGTGGGTGGTCAGGCGCGGCGTCTCGGGCGGCGTCTCGAGCGACATGGCGGGGCCTCCGTTTCGGGCCCCCTCGGGGTGCCCGAGCCCTGCCCGACGGTCAAGCACGGCTTGACCGGCCCGGGGCCGGACGCGAGCATGACGCCCGCCCTCGCCGGAGCCCCGCATGGCCACGCTTCTCCTGCGCAACGCCGCGTGCGTCGTCACCATGGATGCCGACCGGCGCGAGATCGCCGACGGCTTCGTGCTGATCGAGGACAACCGGGTCGTCGCGGTCGGCGGCCCGGAGGCGCTGCCCGAGGGCGCCGATACGGTGATCGACTTGTCCGGCCACGTCCTGATGCCCGGCCTCGTCAACACCCACCACCACATGTTCCAGTCGCTCACCCGCGCCGTGCCGGCGGCGCAGGACGCCGACCTGTTCGGCTGGCTGAAGGCGCTCTATCCGATCTGGGCCCGGCTCACCCCCGAGATGGTGCGGGTCTCGACGCAGGTCGCGATGGCCGAGCTGATGCTGTCGGGCTGCACCACGTCGAGCGACCACCTCTACCTCTATCCGAATGGCTGCCGCCTCGACGACAGCATCGAGGCGGCGGACGAGATCGGCCTGCGCTTCCACGCCGCCCGCGGGGCGATGAGCCTCGGCGAGAGCGCCGGCGGCCTGCCGCCCGATGCGCTGGTCGAGGACGAGGCCGCGATCCTTGCCGACACAAGCCGGTTGATCGAGACTTGGCACGACCCCGCGCGCTACGCGATGCGCCGGATCGTGGTGGCGCCGTGCTCGCCCTTCTCGGTCAGCGAGGGCCTGATGCGGGATGCGGCGGCGCTCGCCCGCTCCTACGGGGTGTCGCTCCACACCCATCTCGCCGAGAACCAGGACGACGTCGCATATAGCCGCGAGCGCTTCGGGAAGACGCCGGCCGACTACGCCGCCGATCTCGGCTGGGTCGGGCCGGATGTCTGGCACGCCCACTGCGTCAAGCTCGACGAGGCCGGGATCCGGCTGTTTGCCCGCACCGGCACCGGCGTCGCGCATTGCCCGTGCTCGAACATGCGGCTCGCCTCCGGCATCGCCCCGGTGCCGCGGATGCGCTGCGAAGGGATTTCCGTCGGTCTCGGCGTCGACGGCTCGGCCTCGAACGATGCCGGCCACCTCCTGGGCGAGGCGCGCCAGGCGATGCTGCTCGCCCGCGTCGGCTTCGGCCCGGCCGCGATGACGGCCCGGCAGGCCCTGGAGATCGCGACGCTCGGCGGCGCCAAGGTGCTGGGGCGCGACGATATCGGGTCGCTCGCCCCCGGCATGGCCGCCGATTGCGTCGCCTTCGACCTGCGCGGGCTCTCCACCGCCGGCGCCCTGCACGATCCGGTGGCGGCTCTGGTGTTCTGCGCGCCGCCGGGCGTGGCCTTGAGCGTCATCAACGGGCGGATCGTGGTGCGGGACGGACGCTTGCTGACGGTGGATGCTCGAGTGTTGGCAGAGCGGCACAACAACCTGAGCCGCCGACTGGTGAACGGCGAGTAGCGACCCGACTTACGTCGGCGCCAGCGCCCAATCGACCGCCGCCTCGGCGTGCAGCGCCGTAGTGTCGAACAGCGGCACCGGGCTGTCCTCCGGCCGCACCAGCAGCATGATCTCGGTGCAGCCGAGAATGATCGCTTGCGCCCCCCGCTCCACCAGCCGGGCGATGACCGCCCGGTAGGCCGCGCGCGAGGCCGGCAGCGCCCGTCCCTGGACCAGTTCCTCGTAGATCACCCGGTGCACCTCCGCCCGGTCCTCGGCCTCGGGCACCAGCACGTCGAGGCCGTGGCGCGTCGCGAGACGGCCCTTGTAGAAGTCCTGCTCCATGGTGAAGGCGGTGCCGAGCAGACCCACCCGGGACAGGCCGGCGGCGCGGATGCGCGCCGCCGTCGGGTCGGCGATGTGCAGCAAGGGCAGGCCGATCGCCGCCTGCACCTCGTCGGCCATGCGGTGCATGGTGTTGGTGCAGATCAGCACGACATCGGCCCCGCCGCGCTCCAGCCGCCGGGCGGCATCGATCAGCGCGGCGGTCGCCTCGTCCCAGCGGCCGGCATGCTGCAGGGCTTCGATCTCGCCGAAGTCGAACGACCACATCAGGCAGCGCGCCGAGCGTAAAGACCCGAGGCGGGCCCGTACGGTCTCGTTGACGATGCGGTAGTATTCGGCCGAGCTTTCCCAGCTCATCCCGCCGATCAGGCCGATGACCTTCTGCTGCACCATGGGGCCTCTCCCGCTCGATGCGGCGCGCCGGGGTCACCTGCCGCCGGTCGGGCGGCGGCAGGCATGAGCCGTCCTACTTCGCCAGCGCCACCAGGATCCGCGCCCAGGAGCGCGTGCCCTTGTGGAAGCTCTGGAGGTCGTACTTCTCGTTCGGGGAATGCACCCGGTCGTCGTCGAGGCCGAAGCCGACGAGCAGGGTGTCGAGGCCGAGGGTGCGCTTGAAGTCGCCGACGATCGGGATCGAGCCGCCCGAGCCGATGGTCACCGGGGCCCGGCCCCATTCCGCGGCGAGCGCGCCCTTGGCGGCTTCGAGCGCCGGCATGCCGTGGGGCAAAGCCAGCGCCCGCGAGCCCTTGTGGGTGACGACCTCGACCGAGCAATCGGCCGGGATCCGCGCCTGCACGAAGGCGCGGAAGTTGCGGTCGAGGGCCTCCGGGTCCTGGTCGCCGACGAGGCGGAACGAGATCTTGGCGCTCGCCTTCGCGGCGATCACCGTCTTGGTGCCCTCGCCGGTATAGCCGCCGATGATGCCGTTGGCGTCGCAGGTCGGGCGGGACTGGATCTGCTCGATCAGCATCCGGTCGCGCTCGCCGGCGGGCTGGTTGAGGCCGACGGTGCCGAGGAAGTTCCCGGGGGTCAGGTCGAGGCCGCGCCACTGCTCCAGCACGTCGTCGGGCGTGTCGTGGACGCCGTCGTAGAAGCCCGGCACGGTCACCCGGCCCTGGTCGTCGTGCAGGTCGGCGATGATGCGCGAGAGCACCCGGATCGGGTTGGCGGCAGCCCCCCCGAACAGGCCCGAATGCAGGTCGCGGTCGGCGCACGTCACCGTGACCTCGAAATAGGCCAGCCCCCGCAGCGACGAGGTGATGGCCGGGGTGTCCCGGTCCCACATCCCGGTGTCGCAGACGAGCGCCACGTCGGCCTTCAGCTCCTCGCGGTTCGCCGCGACCCATTCGGGCAGGAACTTCGAGCCGTCCTCCTCCGCGCCCTCGATCAGCAGGGTGATGCCGACCGGCAGCTCGCCGTCGATCGCCTTGAAGGCCCGGCAGGCCTCGACGAAGGTCATCACCTGGCCCTTGTCGTCGCAGGCGCCGCGCGCGCTGATGACCTTGCGGCCATCCGCCAGGGTCGCCATCCGCGGCGCGAAGGGCGGCGTCTCCCACTCGTCCAGGGGATCGACCGGCTGCACGTCGTAATGGCCGTAGAACAGGACGTGGGGGGCGCCGGGCTTGCGGTAATGGGCGAGCACCACCGGGTGGCCGCCGGTCTCGCGCAACGAGACCTCGAAGCCCATGGCGGCGAGGTCGCCCTTCAGCCACTCCGCCGCCTTCCGGCACTCCGCCGCGTAGGCCGGATCGGTCGAGATCGACGGGATGCGCAGGAAGGCGAACAGCCGCTCCAGGGAATTGTCGAGATCGCGGTCGATGTCGTCGAGGATCCGGTCAAGCGCGGCCATGCGGTGTCTCCGGTCTGCATAGGGGCTCGGTGGCCCGATCGTCACGGCGTCATCACTAGCCCAGCCGGAGGGCGGCCAGAAGCCGTGGGACGCGGCTTCCGGCGCATGGCCCGGGATGCGCCCATGCGCCGTCCCGCCGAGGCTCGCACGACACCTTTCCCCCGCATAACCCCCGGCGTTCGACCTTGGGGAACGCCCGCACCCTGGAACGGTTATCGGGTACGCCAGCCCGGGCGGAGTTGCGCGCCTCGCTCGGCGCGCGCCGGCCCCGGGCTCCCCGTGTTTCGAGAAACGGTCACGCCCATGCTGAGCGACAGCGGCACCTCCGCCCGAACGGGCACGATCCCGATCACCCTCACGGTCAACGGGCAGGAGCGCCAGCTCCAGGTCGCGCCCTGGACCACGCTCCTCGACCTCCTGCGCGAGGAGCTCGACCTCACCGGCACCAAGAAGGGCTGCGACCACGGCCAGTGCGGCGCCTGCACGGTGATCGTCGACGGCAAGCGGATCAATTCCTGCCTCGCCCTGGCGGTGCAGAAGGACGGGGCCGAGGTCACCACCATCGAGGGCCTGTCCACGGGCGCCCTGCACCCGGTCCAGGCCGCCTTCGTTGAGCACGACGCCTTCCAGTGCGGCTACTGCACGCCGGGCCAGATCATGTCGGCGGTGGCCCTGATCGAGGAGGGCCGGGCCCGCACCCGCGAGGAGATCCGCGAGCACATGAGCGGCAACATCTGCCGCTGCGGCGCCTATTCCAACATCGTCGACGCGGTCGAGGACGTCCTGAAGAGCAAGACCTCGTCGTTCAAGGAGGCCGCGGAATGAACCGGTTCGAGTATACCCGCGCCGGCACCGTCCAGGAGGCCGTACAGGCGCTGGCCGCCGATCCGGCGGCGCGCTTCATCGCCGGGGGCACCAACCTCGTCGACCTGATGAAGTACAACGTCGAGCGGCCCGGCCGCATCGTCGACATCACCCGCCTGCCCCTCGATCAGATCGTCGAGCACGAGGGGGGCCTGCGCCTCGGCGCGCTGGTGCCCAACGCCACGGTCGCCTACGACCCGCAGGTCAACGCGCGCTATCCGCTGCTCGCCAGCGCGCTGCTCGCCGGGGCCTCGCCGCAGCTGCGCAACGCCGCCACCACCGGCGGCAACCTGCTCCAGCGCACCCGCTGCTACTATTTCTACGACGAGGGCACGCCCTGCAACAAACGGGAGCCCGGCAGCGGCTGCCCGGCGATGACCGGCGTCAACCGCATCCACGCGATCCTGGGCGCCTCCGACACCTGCATCGCCACCCACCCCTCCGACATGTGCGTGGCGCTGGCCGCCCTCGATGCCACCGTGCAGGTCGAGGGACCGAACGGCCGGCGCAGCATTCCCTTCGGCGAGTTCCACCGCCTGCCGGGCGACGAACCTCAGCGCGACACCACGCTGCGTCACGGCGAGATCGTGCTCTCGGTCGACCTGCCGGACGAGGACTTTTCGCAGCATTACACCTACCTGAAGCTGCGCGACCGGCTTTCTTATGCCTTCGCGCTGGTTTCGGTGGCCGCCGCCCTCCAGATGGACGGCGACACGATCCGCACGGCGCGCCTGGCGCTCGGAGGCGTCGCCCACAAGCCCTGGCGCAATGCGGAGGCCGAATCCCGCCTCCAGGGCAAGCCGGCGACCGAACAGACCTTCCGGGAGGCCGCGGACGTGATCCTGGCCGAGGCCCGGCCCTATTCCCACAACGCCTTCAAGGTCGAACTGGCGCGGCGCGCCATCGTGCGGGGCCTGTCCCAGGCCGCCGCCGGCACGCCGCAATCCCAGACCGACAAGCGCATCGCCTGAGGTAACCCATGGCCACCCCTTCCCACTATGTCGGCACCGCCCGGAGCCGGCTCGACGGCCCCGCCAAGGTGACGGGCGCCGCCAAGTACGCTGCGGAGTTCACCGCCCCCGACCTCGCCCACGGCGTCGTCGTGTCGAGCGCCATCGCCAAGGGCCGCATCACGGCGATCGACACCCGGGCCGCCGAGGCGGTGCCGGGCGTAATCAAGGTGTTCACGCACGAGAACCGGCCGCGCACCGCCTGGCTCGACTACAATTACCGCGATCAGGTCGCGCCCCCCGGCTCGCCGTTCCGGGCGCTCAACGGCCCCGAGATCGTCTATGGCGGCCAGCCGGTGGCGCTGGTGGTGGCGGAGAGCTTCGACCTCGCCCGCCACGGCGCCAGCCTCGTCAAGGTGACCTACGCGGAGGAGGTGCCGAACACCGACCTCGCGAAGAACCGCGACGCGGCCTACGTGCCGCCCAAGAAGCGCTCCGGCATCAAGCCGCCGCCGGACCCGCGCGGCGATGCGGCCGGCGCCTACGACGCGGCGCCGATCCAGCTGCGCCAGGAATACAAGCAGGCGATCGAGCACCACAACCCGATGGAGCCGCATGCCTCGACGGTGGTGTACGAGGGCAAGGGCAAGCTCACCGTCCACGATAAGATCCAGGGCGTGAACAACACCCAGGGCTACGTCTGCAGCGTGTTCAACCTGAAGCCCGACGACGTGCGGGTGATCACCCCTTACGTCGGCGGCGGCTTCGGCTCGGGCCTGCGGCCGCAATACCAGCTCTACCTCGCGGTCTCGGCCGCCCTCGACCTCGAGCGCTCGGTTCGGGTGGTGCTGACCCGCGACCAGATGTTCACCTTCGGCTACCGGCCGGAGACCTACCAGACCGTGGCGCTGGGCGCCGACAAGGACGGCCGGCTCCAGGCGCTCACCCACGACGCGGTGGCCGGCACCTCGACCTTCGAGGATTACCAGGAGGCGGTCGTCAACTGGTCGGGCCTGCTCTATCACTGCCCGAACGTCACCCTCGACTACAAGCTCGCCAAGATCGACACCTACACCCCATCCGACATGCGGGCGCCGGGCGCGGTCACGGGCATCTTCGCGCTTGAGTCGGCGATGGACGAGCTAGCCTACGCCACCGGCGTCGATCCGCTGGAATTGCGGCTGCGCAACTACGCCGAGCGCGACGAGGGCGAGGGCAAGGAGTTTACCTCCAAGGCGCTCCGCGCCGCCTACGAGCAGGGCGCGGCGAAGTTCGGCTGGGGCAAGCGCCAGGCGGAGCCGCGCTCGATGCGCGACGGGCGCGAGCTCGTCGGCTGGGGCATGGCGACCGGAGTGTGGGAAGCGATGATGATGCAGTCGAGCGCGAGCGCCACGCTCACGCCCGACGGCAAGCTCGAACTCGCCTGCTCCACCGCCGATCTCGGCACTGGCACCTACACGATCCTGGCCCAGATCGGCGCCGACGCCCTCGGCCTCGACCTCGACCACGTCACCACCCGGCTCGGCGACACCGCGCTTCCCGAGGCGCCGCTCGCCGGCGGTTCCTGGACCGCGGCCTCCTCGGGTGCGGCCGTGCAGGCGGCCTGCCGGACGGTGGCGGAGAAACTGTTCGGCTACGCCCGCGGCATGGCGGATTCGCCGCTCGCCAATGCCGATTTCGCCCACGTCGCCTTCGCGGGCGGCGAGATCCGGCTCCAGGGCGATCCCGCGCGAAAGGTCTCGATCGCCGAGGCGATGCGGGCCGGCGGCGTCGAGCGGGTCGAGGCGACCGAGAAGGTCAAGCCGAGCATGCTCACCAACATGCGCTTCTCGGCCTACACCCACTCGGCGGTCTTCGCCGAGGTGAAGATCGACGAGGATCTCGGCGTGGTGCGGGTGACCCGCATCGTGAGCGCCATCGCGGCCGGCAAGATCCTGAACCTCAAGACCGCCCGCAGCCAGATCCTGGGCGGGGTGGTGATGGGGATCGGCGCCGCGCTCGAGGAGGAGTCGATGCTCGACCACAGCCTCGGCCGGATCATGAACCACAATCTCGGCGAGTACCATGTGCCGGTGAATGCCGACATCCACGACATCGAGGTGATCTTCGTCGACGAGCACGACGACAAGGTCAGCCCGCTCGGCGTCAAGGGACTGGGCGAGATCGGCATCGTCGGCGCGGCGGCGGCGGTGGCGAACGCGGTGTTCCACGCCACCGGCAAGCGGATCCGCGAGCTGCCGATCACCATCGACAAGATCATCGCCTGACCCATCTCGACGGGTGAGGGGTTGCAAGGGGCGGGGCCTTCGCGGGTCCCGCCCCTCGTGTGTCGTGTACGGGGAGTCGTGTCCATGGACGTCAACAGCGTCACCGCCGGCGAGGTCGAGATCACCTACGAGGCCTCGGGGCCCGATATGGGCCAGCCGGTCCTGCTGCTGCACGGCTGGCCGGACGATCCGCGCACCTTCGACCGCGTGGTGCCGCTCCTCAACGCCGCGGGCTGGCGCACCATCGTCCCTTATTGGCGCGGCTGCGGGCCGACCAAGTTCCTCGACGCCGCGACGCCCAGGACCGGCGAGCCGGCGGCGCTCGCCACCGACATCCTGGCCTTCCTGGACGCCCTCGGCTTCTCGCGCCTGCCGGTGGTCGGCCACGATTGGGGCGCGCGGGTCGCCTACCTCCTCGCCGCCGCCCGGCCGCAGCGGGTTTCCTCGATCGCCGCCCTCTCGGTGCCCTGGGCGCCCGGCCGCCTCGGCGTGCCGCCGCTGCCGCAGGTGCGGGCCTTCTGGTACCAGTGGTTCATGAACACCGAGCCGGGCGCCGCCTTCGTGCGCGAGAACCCGCTCGCCTTCGCCCGCGAGCAATGGGTGGCCTGGAGCCCGCCCGGCCCCTGGTTCACCGACGAGACCTTTTCGAAGACCGCGCCCTCATTCCAGAACCCGGACTGGGCCGCGGTCACGCTCAACTTCTACCGCTCGCGCTGGGGCGCCGACGCGCCGGACCCGCGCTTTGCCGAATTGCGGCAGGCGGCCGAGGCGGCCCAGAGCATCGCGGTGCCGACCCTGGTGATCCACGGCGCGGACGACACCTGCCTGCTGCCGGCCTCGTTCGAGGGCCAGAAGCAGTTCTTCACCGGAACCTACCGCCAGGTCGAGCTGGAGGGCGTCGGCCACTTCCCGACCCGCGAGGCGCCCGACAAGGTCGCCGAGGCGCTGCTGGCGCATCTGGGCGAGGTCGGGGAGCATTGATGGGCGGCACGCGGGCCCGGTCTCCGTGAGCGACTATCGCACGCCGTCCTGAGTCGCGTCGGTGACCCGTCGAGTGCGGGTTTTCCGTTTCCCGCAGGCGGAGACAGAAAAAGGCACGGCCTTCCCCTCTCCCCGCGGGCGGGGAGAGGGCTGTGTCCCCGTTCAGGGGACGCAGCGAGGCGATAGCCGAGGGTGAGGGGGTGTCTCCGGATGAGGCTCATCTGGCACCACCCCCTCACCTCTCGCTTCGGCTTCGCCTGCGCTTGTTTCATCGACGACGAGGTCGATGAAACCCTCTCCCCGCCCGCGGGGAGAGGAGATTTCCGGCGGGTCTCCATCCCGCACAGTCCCGCGCGATCGGGCGGAAGGGATTTCTTTTCTCGTCTCCAGCCGACCCACGCAGTCGCGCCCTCACCCGCCCTGCGCCCGCATCCGCTCGGCGAGAAAATCGACCAGGACGCGCACCCGCGCCGGCATGGTGGCGCCGCCGACGAAGACGGCGTGGATGCTTTCGCGGTCCTGCGGGTTGTAGGCTTCGAGGAGGGGGACGAGCCGGCCGCTCGCCATCTCCTCGCCGATGTGGAACGTGCCGACCCGGGTGATGCCGACGCCCTGGACCGCGAGCTGCACCAGCGTCTCGCCGCTGTTGGCGGTGAGGTTGCCGCGCACCGCCAGCAGCACGTCGCGCCCGGCCTCGCGGAAGGGCCAGCCGGGCTCGATGCGCCGGAAGCTGAAATCGAGGCAGTTGTGGTGCGCGAGATCGGCCGGAACGCGCGGCACGCCGGCCCGGGCGAGGTAGGACGGGGCGGCCACCACCATGCGGCCGGTCTCGCCGAGGCGGCGGGCGGTGAGCGGGCTGTCGGGGAGCGGGCCGAAGCGGACCGCGACGTCGACCCGGCCGCCGAGCACGTCGGCGATCTCGTCGCTCAGATCGATCTCGACGGTGATCTCGGGGTGGCGCGCGACGAACTCCGCCAGCAGCGGCACAACGACGAGGCGCCCATGGGCGGTGGCGGCACTCACCCGGACCCGGCCGCGCGGCGAGGCCTGGTCGGCGATGGTGCTCTCCACCTCGTCGAGATCGGCCAGCACACGGCACGCCGCCCGGGCATAGGTCTCGCCCTCCGCGGTGAGGTGCAGGCTGCGGGTCGTGCGCACGATCAGCCGCACGCCGAGCCGCGCCTCGATCCGCGCGACGATGCGGCTGACGGCCGACGGCGTGAGGCCCAAGGCCCGCGCGGCCCCCGACAGGCTGCCCGCCCGCACCACCGCGGCGAAGGCCGCCATCTCCCCGGCCCGGTCGGTCGCCTCGCGCGGCATTGTTGACTCCCAGGCACAGATCCTGGTCCGCGAGCCTGGCTACCGCCATGTGAACCGTCAACATAATTCCACCCCGGAACAACCGGGGAGTTCTTCCATGACGATCGGTTCGACGACGATCAATCCACCCCTCCTGGCGCTGGCGCTCGGCGCCTTCGGCATCGGGGTCACCGAATTCGCCCCGATGGGCATGCTGCCGACCATAGCCGCCGATCTCGGGGTGTCGATCCCGGCCGCGGGCATGCTGGTCAGCGCCTATGCCGGCGGTGTCCTCGTCGGGGCGCCGCTGATGACGCTGCTCTTCGCCCGCACGCCGCGCCGGACCCTGCTGATCGGCCTGATGGGCCTGTTCACCCTCGGCAACCTGCTGTCGGGCCTCGCCGGCGGCTATTCCACACTGCTCGCGGCGCGGGTCGTCACCTCCTTCAACCACGGCGCCTTCTTCGGCATCGGCGCGGTCGTCGCGGCGGGGCTGGTGGCGCCGCAGCGGCGCGCTTCGGCGGTCGCCGCGATGTTCTCAGGCCTGACGATCGCGACGGTCGGCGGCGTGCCGCTCGCCGCCTGGATCGGCGAGGCGCTGGGCTGGCGCCCCGTATTCCTGGGCATCTCCGCCATCGGCGGTGCGGCGATGCTGGCGCTGCGGCTCTCGCTGCCGCCGCTGCCGGTGGAGGCCGGCACCGACATGCGCGCCGAGTTGCGGGCCCTGCGGCACGGCTCCGTCCTCGTCGCCCTGCTGCTGACGGTGCTCAGCGCCAGCGCGATGTTCACGGTCTTCACCTACATCGCACCGATCCTGCGGATGGAGACCGGGGCGGGCTCCGGCTTCGTCACGGCGATGCTGGTCGTCTACGGGCTCGGCCTCGCCCTCGGCAACTGGCTCGGCGGCCGCCTCGCCGACCGCGCGCCGGACGCGACGCTCTTCGGGTCGCTCCTGGGCCTCGTCGTGCTGCTGGTCCTGTTCGCGGCCGGCATGCGCTCGGAAGGGGCCAGCGTGCCGCTGATCTTCCTGTGGGGGGTCGCGAGCTTCACCCTCGTCCCGCCGCTCCAGATGCGGGTGGTGGGCGCGGCGGCGTCGGCCCCGAACCTCGCCTCGGCGATGAATATCGGCGCCTTCAACCTCGGCAACGCGATCGGGGCGGCGCTCGGCGGCGCGGTGATCGATGCGGGCCTCGGCTTCCCGGCGGTGTCGCTGGCGGGCGCCGCCGCGGCCGGAACCGCCCTCGCCCTGCTGCTGGCCCTGCGGCGCGGCGCCCGGCCCCCGCGCCTCGCCGCGGCGCGGGGCTGACCTTGCGGAAATCGGCCCGAATCTTGAAGGATCGTCGGACGCAACCTCGGACAGGGACACGCCGATGGATCCGACGACCCTCCTCGCCTTCGCCGCCGCCTTCCTGGTCTTCGCCGCGAGCCCCGGGCCCGACAACATGACCATCGTCGCCCGCACCCTGTCGCACGGGCCCGCCGCCGGCATCGCCTACGGGCTCGGCATGGTGGCGGGCATCCTGGCCTTCCTCGTGCTCGCCGCCACCGGGCTGGCGGTCGTGGCGCGCGAGATGGGGACGGCGATGACGGTCCTGCGCTATGCCGGCGCCGCCTACCTGGTCTGGACCGGGATCCGGCTCTGGACCGCCGAGCCCGTGCTGCCGGCGGAGCGCGCGGGCGGCAAGCGGCCGGTCCTCGCGGCGAGCGTCCTGACCGGCCTCGCCCTCAACCTCGGCAACCCGAAGATGCCGCTGTTCTACCTCGCCCTGCTGCCGAATGTCGTCGGCGCCGCCCTCGCCCCGGCGCAGGTCGGGATCCTGGCAATGGTGATCGTCGCGGTCGAGGCGCTGGTGATCGGCGGCCACGTCCTCCTCGCCGGTCGGCTGCGGCGCATGCTCCGCACCCGTGCGGCGGTCCGGCGGGCGAACCGGGTCGCCGGCGGAACAATGATCGGGGCCGGCGTGGCGGTGGTTGCAGCGCGCTGACGCGCGGGGCTTCCGTTCGCGCACCCCGTCTGCGACGACGCGGCGTCCGACCCGCCGCGAGCCACTCCGATGTCCCGTGCCGAACGCCTGCTCGACCTCATGCAGGTCCTGCGCCGCCACCGCAGCCCGGTCAGCGGCCGGCATCTCGCGGAGGAGACGGGCGTCAGCCTGCGCACCCTCTACCGGGACATCGCGAGCCTCCAGGCGCAGGGCGCGGCGATCGAGGGCGAGGCGGGCCTCGGCTACGTCCTGCGCCCGGGCTTCACCCTGCCGCCGCTGATGTTCCGCGAGGAGGAGATCGAGGCGCTGGTCCTCGGCATGCGCTGGGTGGCGACGCGGACCGACGGGCCCCTGGCGTCGGCCGCGGGCGACGCGCTCGCGAAGATCGCCGCGGTGCTGCCGGCTGAGCTGCGCGAGCGGCTCGACACCTCGACGCTGATCGTCGGTCCGGCGGAGGCGGTGCCGGAATGCATCGACCTCGCGGCCCTGCGCGGCGCCATCCGGGCGCAGCACAAGGTGACGATCCGCTACCGCGACGCCGGCGGGGCGGGATCGGAGCGGATGATCTGGCCCTTCGCCCTCGGCTTCTTCGAGCGGGTGCGGGTCATCGTCGCCTGGTGCGAGACACGGAACGACTTTCGCCATTTCCGCACCGACCGGATCGAGACCCTGACCCTCACCGGGGAGCGCTATGCCCGCCCCCGCCACGCGCTGCTGCGCGAGTGGCGGGTGCTCCAGGGCATCGCCCCCGCCACCTGACCGCTGCTGCCGGAATCTGTCAGCTGGGCCTCCTACACAGAGGGCGTCGCACCAGACGGAACCCCAGACGATGCTCCAGCCGACCTACACCCTCCTCTACGTCGACAACGCCGAAGCGAGCGGCCGCTTCTACGCCGCCCTGCTCGGCCGCGCCCCGGTCGAGGCGGGCCCGACCTTCGTTCTGTTCGTCTTCGAGAACGGCCTGAAGCTCGGCCTGTGGTCCCGCCACACCGTCGAGCCGGCCGCTTCTGCCACCGGCGGCGGGGCCGAGATCGCCCTGACGGTCACGGACGACGCCACCCTGGACGCCACCCACGCGGACTGGGCGGCCAAGGGCCTGTCGATCCTCCAGCCGCCGACCGACATGGATTTCGGCCGCACCTTCGTGGCGCTGGATCCCGACGGGCACCGGCTGCGGGTCTTCCGGCCGCACTGAGCCTCTGTCCTTTTTCGTCCGCTTCCGGTCCGGGCGCGGCCTTTCGGGACCCGCGGCGGCGCCTATCCTGGCGCCGTCCCACCCGATAAGGATGAGCCCCATGCCGGACACCGCGCTCCTCGTCATCGACGTCCAGGAATCCTTCCGCCACCGTCCCTACTGGGACGAGGCGGACCTCGCCCGCTTCCTCGATCGCCAGCAGGCCGTGATCGATGGCGCTATGGCGAAAAACGTCCCCGTGGTGCAGGTCTTCCACGTCGAGGATCAGGGACCGTTCTCCCTCGCCTCCGGCCATGTCCGCACACTCGAACCCCTGCGGATCGCCCCCGACGCGGTCTTCCACAAGCGCCGCCACTCTGCGCTCGTCAGCAGCGGGCTCGACGTCTGGCTGACCCGGACCGGCATCCGCCGGCTGATCGTCAGCGGCATCCGCACCGAGCAATGCTGCGAGACCACGACCCGCCACGCCTCCGACCTCGGCTACGCCGTCGATTACGTCGGTGAGGCGACGCTCACCTTCGCGATGACGGACGCCGCCGGGCGGTCGTGGAGCGCCGAGGAGATCCGGGCCCGCACCGAGCTGGTCCTGGCCGGGCGCTTCGCCCGCATCGCCACGGTCGAGGAGGCGCTCGCCGGACCGGCGCCGCGTCTGGCCGCGTGAGCGGGCCGGCCGAGATCCCGGTCGTGGTGGTGTGCCCGCCGCGCACCCTGCTCCTCGACGTGGCCGGGCCGATCGAGGTCCTGCGCAGGGCCAACCTGATCCAGGAGAAGGTCCGCTTCCGGGTCGGCCATGTCGGGCCGTGCCCCACGGTCACGAGCTCGATCGGGCTCGGGCTCTCGGGGCTCGGTTCCCTGCCCGCGCCGCTGCTGGACGGGGCGACCGTGGTGCTCGCCGGCACGGCGGAACGGGTGCTGGGGGATCCCGATCCCCCGGGCGAGGACGAGGCGGCGGCGGACGACGCGATCGTCGCCTGGCTGCGGGCCGAGATCCGGCCGGGCCACCGCCTGGTCTCGATCTGCTCCGGCGCGTTGCTCGCCGCCCGGGCCGGGCTCCTCGACGGGCACGCCTGCACCACCCATCACGCGGCCTGCGCGGAGCTGGCCGCCCTCGCCCCCGCGGCGCGGGTGCTGGAGGACCGGCTGTTCGTCGAGGACCGGGAGCGGCTGACGAGTGCGGGCATCACGGCGGGCATCGACCTGATGCTGCATCTGGTGGCGCGCCTCGTCGATCCGGCCTGCGCGGCGGCGGTGGCGCGCTACCTCGTGGTCTACCTGCGCCGCTCCGGGCACGACCCGCAGCTCTCGCCCTGGCTCACGGGGCGCAACCACCTCCACCCGGCGATCCACCGGGTGCAGGATGCGGTGAGCGCCGATCCGGCCCGGGCCTGGAGCCTGGAGGCGCTGGCGGACATCGCCGCCACCAGCCCGCGCCACCTCTCGCGGCTGTTCAACCGCCATGCCGGCATGAGCCTTCCCAGCTACATCAACGGCCTGCGGGTGGCGCTCGCCCGCGATCTCCTGGCCCAGACCCGGCTCGACATGGAGCGCGTCGCCGAGCGGGCCGGCTTCGCCTCGCCGCGCCAGCTCCGCCGTGCCTGGAGCCGCGTCAACGACGGTCCGCCGCGCGCGGTCCGGGACGGGTGATATGGGATCCGGAAGATTGCTTCCGGATCCCATATCACCAGCCGGCGCGGCGCTTGAGCGAAGCCGAAATCCGCGTTGCGAAGCAATCAATCGGATTTCGTATGATCGCTCAGGCGAGCAGGGCGTCCCGGTCGAGCCCGAGCGCCGCCGCCACCTCGGTCAGGGCCCGGTGCTCGGAGGGGCTGATGCCCTCGAAATCCGCGACGTCGGCGGCGATCAGGAAGACGCTCTGGCGCTGCTCGGCCGCGCGCTCGGCGATGGCCTCGATGAAGTGCATGTTCTGCATCCGCCCGGCCCGGGTCCGGGCGCGCCCGATCGCATCGTAGAGTTCTTCCTCGAGCATCAGGCTGTCGTAGCCCTTCTCAAGGACGGGATCGGCCAGCATGCCCTTGAGCGCCGTCTCGAACTCGGCCCCCGCGACCTCGCCGTCGGCCACGATCACGTTGGCGCAGGCCGACACCGCCGCCTTCATCAGCGGCTCGTCGCCCGCATAGGCCGTCACGGTCTGCTTGAACCGGCCGAAGGCCGCCTGGACGAAGCTCATGGGTCTCGCTTTTCCGCGCGTGGAACGCGGTCTCCTTACCAAGCGCGAGGGAGGGAGAAAATCGGCAGGCCGCCACACCTCGTCGGCGTCGCGTCACAGCTCCTGGCGCACCTGGGCGTGGGCGAGGAGCGCGAACAGGCCGGTGCCCCCGATCACGTTGCCGACGAGCGCCGGCAGGATCATCCCGCCGAAGACCTGCCCGGGGCCGGCCTCGCCGGCGCAGAGCAGCAGGAAGGCCTCCGCCGCCCCCGCCACCACGTGGGTGAAGTCGCCGAGCACGATCGCGAAGGTGAGGAGGAAGACGATCCAGATCTCGCCGCCGCTCGCGGCCGCCCGCAGCCAGGCGACGGTCGCGATCAGGAAGCCGGCCGGGATGCCCCGGAGCAGGAGGTCGGTGGGCGCCTTGTGCAGCAGGGCCTCGCGCGACACCGCCTGCATGGCGGCGAGCAGGTCCGGGCTCACCACGCCGCCCCAGGTCTCGATCGCCGCCGCCGCGCCGGTGCCGGCGAGGTTGCCGAGGAGCACGATTCCCCAGAGCCGCGCCGTGCCGGCGAGCGCCCGGCCGCTCGGCCGGGTGACGAGGGGCAGCACCGTCACGATGGTCTGCTCGGTGAAGAGCTGCATCCGGCCGAGGATCACGATCAGGAAGCCGAGGGGATAGCCGAGCTGCGCCACGAGGGTGCGGCCCCCCATCCCGGCCGGCAGCTTGTGGTACAAAGCTCCTTCCGCGATCACCGAGGCCGTGATGGCGATGCCGGCCGCGACGCTCGACCAGAGCAGCGAGCCGGCGGGACGCGCCAGTTCCTCCTGCCCCTGCTTGCGCACCACCTCGTGGACGATCGTGGCGCGGGGCGCCGACCGGTCCTCGATCTCGTCGTGCTCGGCCGCGGCAAAATCCGGAGAATCCCGCTCCGGCGAGTCTCGCTCCGCACTGTCCCGCCCGGTCATGCCGTCGCCCCTCGCCCGCCAAGGGCTGCCTTGCCCGTCGAGGGCTGCCTTGCCCGCGAAGGGCCGCCTTGCCCGACAAGGGCTGGAGCCGGATCGACGCACAACCTCGTCCCGCGTTCCGCGCCCGTCCGACCCGGCGGTTGCGAGCCGCGCGGCGCGGGTGCTACCGATCGTCGAAACGGGATCAGCGGGAGGCCGGCATGGAGGCAGACGAGCGCCGGACGGGGCGGGCCGTCGCGCACCGGCCCTCCACCGAGCCGACCGTGCCGCCATCCCGGCCGGCACCCGCGCCCGCCCCGGCCCGGCTGGCCGCCCGCCTGCAGCGGGCCCACGCGATCGCGGACCTGCGCCGGCAGGCCGCCCGGCGGCTGCCGAAGGCGGTGTTCGACTTCATCGACGGCGGCGCCGAGGACGAGCGGACCCTGCGCGACAACGTCGAGGCCTTCGACGCCTGGATGCTGATGCCGCGGGTCGGGATCGACGTCGCCACCCGCGACCTGTCGCGCCCGGTCCTCGGATACCGCGCGTCCCTGCCGATCATGATGGCGCCGACGGGGCTCGCCGGCTTCTTCTGGCCCGACGGCGAGGTCGCGGGGGCGCGAGCCGCCGCGCGGGCCGGCATTCCCTACTGCCTCTCGACCAACTCCGTCGGCTCGATCGAGCACGTGGCGGAGGGCGCGCCCGAGGGCGAGCGCTGGTTCCAGCTCTACTTCCTGCGCGACCGGGAGTGGATGGAAGCGCTCCTGCGCCGCGCGGCCGCCGCGCGCTACCGGGTGCTGTGCCTCACGGTCGACCTCGCGGTACAGGGACGGCGCGAGCGCGACCTGCGCAACGCCTTCACCATGCCGCTGAAGCCACGCCTCTCCACCGCCCTCGACCTCGCCCGCCGGCCGGGATGGCTCGCCGGCGCCGCGCGTTCGCGCCTCGGCTTCGGCAATTTCCAGATCGGCGGCGGTGCGGCGGGCTCCGGCTTCACCAGCGTTGCCCAGCACGTCGCCTCGCTGTTTGATCCTTCCGCGAACTGGGACGACATCGCGCGCATCCGCGGCCTGTGGCGCGGTCCGATGGCGCTGAAGGGCCTGCTGCACCCGGCCGATGCCGAGCGGGCGGTGGCGCTCGGGATC
The DNA here is from genome assembly GCF_017347565.1 of Methylobacterium indicum. Taxonomy (NCBI): domain Bacteria; kingdom Pseudomonadati; phylum Pseudomonadota; class Alphaproteobacteria; order Hyphomicrobiales; family Methylobacteriaceae; genus Methylobacterium; species Methylobacterium indicum. Next base: position 211,967 of record NZ_AP024145.1, read on the forward strand.
GAGGCCGTGATCGTGTCCAATCACGGCGGCCGCCAGCTCGACGACGTGCCGGCGGCGATCACGGCCCTGCCGGACGTCGCCGCCGCGGTGGCGGGCCGGGCCGAGGTGATCCTCGACGGCGGCGTGCGCCGCGGCACCGACGTGATCAAGGCGCTGGCGCTCGGCGCCACCGCCTGCAGCCTGGGCCGCCCGTTCCTCTGGGGCCTCTCGGCCGGCGGCACCGCGGGCGTGTCGCGGGCGATCGAGATCGTTCGGGGTGAGCTCGACAACGCGATGACGCTGCTCGGCACGCCGACCCTCGACGCCATCACCCGGGACCATGTGCGGGCGCGGCGGGGTGGCGGCGGCTGAGCCTGCGAAGGCCGTCGATCCTCGCCAGGCCTCGCGGGATGGGCGGATGCTCGGCCTTCCCTCGCCGCGCGGCCTCGTGGCCGGGCGCGATCCCGGCCATGGTCGGGCAATGGCGTCAGGCCGCCCGTACGGTGGCGAGGAAGCGGGCGACCTCGGCGCCGAGATGCTCGGATTGCCGCGACAATTCGGAGGCGGCGGACAGGACCTGGCCGGCAGCGGCCCCCGTCTCCTCCGATGCCTGCGCCACCCCGACGATGTTGCCCGTCACCTCGGTCGTCCCCGCCGAGGCCTGTGCGACGTTGCGCACGATCTCCTGCGTGGCCGCGCCCTGCTGCTCCACCGCCGCCGCGATCGACGTCGCCACGCTGTCGATCTCCCGGATCCGGCCCGTGATCGCACCGATGGCCGTCACGGCCTGCGCGGTCACCCCCTGCACCTCGCCGATCTGGCGCGCGATCTCCTGGGTCGCCTTGGCGGTCTGCTCGGCCAGCGCCTTCACCTCCGTGGCCACGACCGCGAAGCCCCGCCCCGCGGCGCCGGCACGCGCCGCCTCAATGGTGGCGTTGAGCGCCAGGAGATTGGTCTGGCCGGCGATCCCCGAGATCATCCCGACCATGTCGCCGATCCGGGCGGCGTTCTGGCTGAGCGCCTGGACGAGGTGCGCGGTCTGGCCCGCCTCGCCCACCGCGGCTTGCGCGAGATGGGCCGAGCCGGTCACCTGCCGGCCGATCTCCTGAACGGAGGCGCCGAGTTCCTCGGCCGCCACCGCGACCGTGTTGACGTTGGTGGCGGCTTCCTCCGCGGCGGCGGCCACGGTGGTCGACTGGGAGGCGGTCTCCCGGGCGGTGTCGGTCATCTGCTGGGCGGTCGCCTGCAGCTCCGTGGCCGAGGACGAGACCATGCCGACGATGCCGCCGACGGCGCGCTGGAAGCCGTCGGCGAGCTCGATCATGGTACGGCGGCGCTCGGCGGCCGCAGCCTCGTCGGCGCGGCGCTTGACCTCCGCCTCCTCGGCGGCCTTGCGGGCGACCATGGCCTTGATGCCGTCGACCGCCCGGCCGACGGCGCCGATCTCGTCGCCGCGGGCGGCCTCCCGGATCTCGGCGTCGATCTCGCCGCGGGCCATGCGCTGCAGCACCCCGACGAGGCTGCCGAGCGGACGGGTGATGCCGAAGACCACGATCAGGACCGAGAGCGCGATGGCGCCGAGGAGACCGGCGAGCGAGGCGCCGATCAGCAGCCGCCGGGCCCACGACACGGCCTGCGCGGCATCGTCGCGCGAGCGCTGCAACTCGCCCCTCAGGCGGTCGACGTTCTCGCTCAGGGATTCCCGGATCCTGGTGCGCTGGCTGTCGCCGTCGATCAGCAGAGCCCTGATCGCGGCTGCGTTCTCGTTCTTGAGAGCGAGGGCATTGGCCCGGTCCTGGGCGGCGAGGAACTCCTGCAGGAGCCCCTTGAGCAGCAGATTGTGGGCGTCGCGCTCCGGGGAATCCGCCATCGTCCTCAGGGTGTCGAGGACGTCGAACGTGGACTTCCAGGCGGCGTCCCAGCGCGCCTTGGAGGCGGCCATCTCCGTCGCGTCGGTCTGGAGGATCATGTTCCGCGCCTGGATCGCGGTCTCGTTGATGTGGGATCGGATGCGCAGCATCAGTTCGAGCCGCGCGGCATCCACGTCGACGATCACCCTGGTCCGCGTCGCGAGAGCATCGAGGCTCGTCATCGCATAGACCAGTAACCCGGCGGCGATGACCGCCATCAGGGCGAGCGGCACGATGGCCTTGATGATGATCTTCGAACTGCGCAGCATGGCGAGACACCGGATGGGCCTATTCCCACCTATAAGAGCTATCTGTCATGAGTTATTTTTATCTTTAAAACTAGCTATTACACGAAAATATTCAAGATATAACACGATTCAGAATAAACTACCTTATTAATAACGACATGACATGGAGTATAGTTTGGTATTTACCCGGCAAACAATAATCCATTTCGGCAGGAGCCAGCCGCCGCCGAATATGACGCTTGATCGTCGAACCATTTGGCTGCGTATCCCGGAAGGACCGTAGCGATGGTCGTTGCCGCCGGCCCCATCCGCAACGGCGCAGCCGCGGGTCCCGGATCAGGGCGCCTGCCGGGCGATCGCCACCGGATCGACCGAGACCTCCTGCTTCAGGGTCCGCAGGGCGAAGACCGAGCGCGACTGGCGGATGCCGCGGATGCGGTAGAGCTTTTCGCGCAGGAAGCGCTCGTAATGCGCGGTGCCGCTGACCGCGACCTTGATCATGTAGTCGTACTCGCCCGTCACCAGATGCACTTCCAGCACTTCCGGGATGCGCAGGATCTCGGTGCCGAAGGCCTCCAGCACCGCGTCGTCGTGCTTGTCGAGGGTCACCTCGATGAAGACCACGTCCGGGATGCCGAGCGCCCGATGATCGAGCAGGGCGACGTAGTCGCGGATCAGCCCGGCCTCCTCCAGGCGCCGCAACCGCGTCCAGCACGGCGATTGCGACAGCCCGACCCGCTCGGCGAGCGCCGCGATCGTCAGACGCCCGTCCGCCCGCAGGGCCCCGAGGATTTTCCTGTCGAACTCGTCGAGCCGGTGCGGCTCGACACCCTTCTGCGGCGCAGGGCCGCGCGCGGAACGCCTGTTCGGCGAATCGGCCTTCGATGTCATGCAGCGTTCTCCAGAACCCCGCTTTAGCCCTGAAAATCGGCGAGGACCATCCGGCCGGGCCGGGCTACAGTCGTGCGAAATCAAGCGTCGCGGGAGGACGCGCATGGCTCGCGGGCAAGAGCACCCTCAAGAGCATTCCGTGGAGATCCGGGCGCGGATCCTCCACGTCTTCGACGGCGTCACGCGCCTGCTCGGCGAGGTCGAGCGCGCCGGCTACGGCCTGCAAGGCCTCGCCCTCGACGCCGGCGCCTCCGCCGTCACCCTGTCGATCCTGGTCCCCGACGGGACGGATCTGAGCGTCCTTTCCGCCCGCCTCGCGCGCCATCCGGCCGTCGCCGAGGCCCGGGTCGCGACGCCTTCCGCCTGAGCGGATTTCGCCGAAGCGGATACCGGTTCGGCACCAAAAAATCTCTGACAAAACAAGAACCTAAGCGGGCGAAGCGTTGGCCTGCCAACGCAAGTCCGCTTAGTCGCCCCCTCCCCCGCAAGGGCCTCCCCCATGCCGCCAGACGCCCCGAGCCCCCACGCTCCCCTGAGCCTTCACGTCCCCGAGCCGGCCGTCCGCCCGGGCGGCAATCCGAGCTTTTCGGATCTCGACATCCCGGAGGCCGGGGCGGTGCGCCGGCCCGAGGTCGACGTGGCGGCGGCCGATATCCGCGACCTCGCCTATACGCTGATCCGGGTGCTCGATTCCGAGGGCAACGCGGTCGGCCCCTGGGCCGGCGCGCTCACCGACGGGGAATTGCTCGCCGGACTTCGCGACATGATGAAGCTGCGCGCCTTCGATGCCCGCATGCTGATGGCCCAGCGCCAGGGCAAGACCTCGTTCTACATGCAGCATCTCGGCGAGGAGGCGGTGAGCACCGCCTTCCGCCGGGCGCTCGAACCCGGCGACATGAACTTCCCGACCTACCGGCAGGCGGGGCTGCTGATCGCCGGCGGCTACCCGCTCGTCGACATGATGTGCCAGATCTACTCGAACGAGAACGATCCGCTGCACGGCCGGCAATTGCCGGTGATGTACTCGGCCAAGGACCACGGCTTCTTCTCGATCTCCGGCAACCTCGCGACGCAATACGTCCAGGCGGTCGGCTGGGCGATGGCCTCGGCGATCAAGAACGACACGAAGATCGCCGCCGCCTGGATCGGCGACGGCTCGACCGCGGAATCGGATTTCCACGCCGCGCTGGTCTTCGCCTCGACCTACCGGGCGCCGGTGGTGCTCAACGTCGTCAACAATCAGTGGGCGATCTCGACCTTCCAGGGCTTTGCGCGGGGCGGCTCCTCGACCTTCGCGGCCCGCGGCCACGGCTTCGGCATCCCGGCGCTCCGGGTCGACGGCAACGACTACCTCGCCGTCCACGCGGTGGCGAGATGGGCGACGGAGCGGGCGCGGCGCAATCTCGGGCCGACGATCGTCGAATACGTCACCTACCGGGCCGGGGCGCACTCGACCTCCGACGACCCCTCCGCCTACCGGCCGAAGACCGAGTTCGACGCCTGGCCGCTCGGCGATCCCGTCGCGCGCTTGAAGAACCACCTCATCGCCCGCGGCGCCTGGTCGGAGGAGCGCCACCGCCAGGGCGAGGCGGAGATCCTCGACGAGGTGGTGGCGGCGCAACGCGAGGCCGAGACCCACGGCACGCTGCATGCCGGCGGCAAGCCCTCCCCGCGCGACATGTTCGAAGGAGTGTTTTCGGAGATGCCCCCCCACCTGCGCCGCCAGCGCCAGCAGGCGGGGTACTGACATGCCGCGCCGCACGATGATCGAGGCCATCCGCGACGCGATGGCGGTATCGATGGAGCGCGACGACGACGTGGTCGTGTTCGGGGAAGACGTCGGCTATTTCGGCGGCGTCTTCCGCTGTACGCAAGGGTTGCAAGCACGGTTCGGCAAGAGCCGCTGCTTCGACGCGCCGATCAGCGAGCTCGGCATCGTCGGTGCCGCCGTCGGCATGGCGGCCTATGGGTTGAAGCCCTGCGTCGAGATCCAGTTCGCCGACTACATGTACCCGGCCTACGACCAGATCGTGTCGGAGGCCGCGCGCCTGCGCTACCGCTCCGGCGGCCAGTTCACCGCCCCGATGGTGGTGCGGATGCCGACCGGCGGGGGCATCTTCGGCGGGCAGACCCACAGCCAGAGCCCCGAGGCCCTGTTCACCCACGTCGCGGGCTTGAAGACCGTGGTGCCGTCGAACCCCTACGACGCCAAGGGCCTCTTGATCGCCGCGATCGAGGATCCCGATCCGGTGATTTTTTTGGAGCCCAAGCGCCTCTATAACGGCCCCTTCGACGGCCACCACGACCGGCCGGTGACCCCTTGGGCCCGTCACGACCTCGGCGAGGTGCCGGACGGGCACTACACCGTGCCGCTCGGCAAGGCGGCGATCCGGCGCGAGGGCTCGGCGGTCACGGTGCTCGCCTACGGCACCATCGTGCACGTGGCGGAAGCCGCCGCGGCCGAGACGGGAATCGACGCCGAGATCGTCGATCTGCGCACGCTCTTGCCCCTCGACATGGAGACGATCGAGGCCTCGGTCCGCAAGACCGGGCGCTGCGTCATTGCGCACGAGGCGACCCTGACCTCGGGCTTCGGCGCCGAGCTCGCCGCCCTCGTCCAGGAATCCTGCTTCTACCACCTGGAGGCGCCGATCGTCCGGGTCGCCGGCTGGGACACCCCCTACCCGCACGCCCAGGAATGGGCCTACTTCCCGGGTCCCGAGCGCGTCGGCCGGGCCCTTCGCGCCGCGCTGGAGGGCTGAGCCATGGGCTTTCGCATCGTCAAGCTCCCCGACATCGGCGAGGGCGTGGCCGAGGCCGAGGTCTCGGCCTGGCACGTCAAGGTCGGCGACGTGGTCCGCGAGGACCAGCCCCTCGCCGACGTGATGACCGACAAGGCCACCGTCGAGATCCCCTCGCCGGTGAGCGGCACGGTCGCGGCGTTGGGCGCCGAGGCCGGCCAGATGCTGGCGGTCGGCGCCGAACTGGTGCGGCTGGAGATCGAGGGTGGGGACGCCGCGCCTGCGGCGGCTCCGGAGGCCGGCGTCGCGGTGACGCCCGAGGTCGCGAAGGCGCAGGACGCCGCGGCCGGTCAACCCACGGCCGCCCTGGTCCCGGCCGCGGACGGCCTGGAACCGGCCCAGCCGGCACCCGCCCCGCAATCCGCCGCGGTACCGAAGCCGTCCGAACCGCAAAGGCCGGTGCCCGCAAAGCCCCCCGCCCCGCGCCCCGCCGCGGCGACGGCCCCCTCCTCCGGCCCGCCGCGACCGGCGGGCGAGAGGCCGGTCGCCTCGCCGGCCGTGCGTCGGCGGGCGCTGGAGGCCGGCATCGACCTGCGCCAGGTCCGCGGCACGGGCCCGGCCGGCCGCATCGGGCACGACGACCTCGACGCCTATCTCGACGCGCCGCCCGAGGAGGCCGCGCCGGCCCCCGCCGGCCGCGCTCCGCGCACGGGCGTCGAGGCGATCAAGGTCATCGGGCTGCGCCGGCGCATCGCCCAGCGCATGGCCGACGCCAAGCGCCGCGTCGCTCACTTCTCCTACGTCGAGGAAGTGGACGTGACGGCGGTCGAGGAGCTGCGCGCCGCCCTCAACCAGCGCCACGGCGCGAGCCGGCCGAAGCTCACCCTGATCCCGTTCCTGGTCCAGGCCCTGGTGCGCGCCCTGCCGGACTTCCCGCAGATGAACGCCCATTACGACGACGAGGCGGAGGTGATTCACCGCCATGCCGGCATCCATGTCGGCATCGCGACCCAGACCCCGTCCGGCCTGATGGTGCCGGTGCTCCGCCATGCCGAGACCCGCGACGTCTGGAACTCGGCGGCCGAGGTCCGCCGCCTGGCGGACGCCGCCCGCAACGGCCTGGCGGCCCGCGACGAGCTCTCGGGTTCGACCATCACCATCACGTCGCTGGGCGCGCTCGGCGGCATCGTGACGACGCCGGTGATCAACCGGCCGGAGGTCGCGATCATCGGCGTCAACAAGCAGGTGATGCGCCCGGTCTGGCGCGATAACGCCTTCGTGCCGCGGCTGACGATGAACCTCTCGGCGTCCTTCGACCACCGGGTGGTGGACGGCTACGACGCCGCCCTGTTCGTGCAGGCCCTCAAAGGCCTGATCGAGACGCCCGCGACCCTGTTCATGGAGGCCTGATCCTTGAGCGAGATCACCACCAAGCTCCTGGTGCTCGGCGGCGGCCCGGGCGGCTACGTCGCGGCGATCCGCGCCGGCCAGCACGGCATCGACACCGTGCTGGTCGAGGAGAACCGCTTAGGGGGCACCTGCCTCAATGTCGGCTGCATCCCGTCGAAGGCGATGATCCACGCGGCCGAGGCCTATCACGCAGCTTTGCTGCAATCCGAGGACGCCTCGCCCTTCGGCCTCTCGGCCGGTCCCCCGCGCCTCGATTTTTCCCGCACGGTGGCCTGGAAGGACGGCATCGTCGGGCGGCTCAACACCGGGGTGGCGTCACTGCTGAAGCGCGGCGGGGTCAAGATCCTGCGCGGGCGCGGGACCATGGTCGACGGCAAGACCTGCCTCGTCGAAACCGATACCGGGCCCGAGCGGGTGCGAGCCGAGCACGTCATCCTGGCCACCGGCTCGGTCCCGGCGGCGCTCCCCCACCTGCCCTTCGGCGGGCGGGTGATCTCCTCGACCGAGGCTTTGTCCTTATCCAAGGTCCCCGCCACCATGGCGGTGGTCGGCGCCGGCTATATCGGGCTCGAACTCGGTACCGCCTTCGCCAAGCTTGGCGCCAAGGTCACGGTGGTCGAGATGGCCGAGCGGATCCTGCCGGCCTACGATGCCGAGCTGACCCGGCCGGTGGCGCGGCGCCTCGCGGCGCTCGGCATCGACGTGTTGCTCGGCGCCCAGGCGACCGGGCTGTCGGGCGACGCCCTCGCCGTCGAGGTCGGTGGGGACTCCAGAAAAATTCCGGCCGAGGTGATCCTCGTCGCGGTCGGCCGCAAGGCCCGGACGCAGGATCTCGGGCTCGAGCGGCTCGACCTCGACATGAGCGGCCCGTTCATCCGCATCGACGAGCGCTGCGCCACCTCGATGCGCAACGTCTGGGCGGTGGGCGACGTCACCGGCGAGCCGATGCTGGCCCACCGCGCCATGGCGCAGGGCGAGATGGTGGCCGACCTCGTGGCGGGGCGCCGCCGCGCCTTCCACAAGGTGGCGATTCCCGCGGTCTGCTTCACCGACCCGGAGGTGGTCTCGGCGGGTCTCTCCCCCGAGGAGGCGCGCGCCGCCGGCCACGAGATCCGCACCGGCCTCTTCCCCTTCGCCGCCAACGGCCGCGCCATGACGCTCGGCGCCGAGGACGGCTTCGTGCGGGTGACGGCGCGGGCCGACAACCACCTCATCCTCGGCATCCAGGCGGTGGGGGCCGGCGTCTCGGAACTGGCGGCGGGGTTCGGCCTGGCGCTGGAAATGGGCGCGCGGCTGGAGGACGTGGCCGGCACGATCCACGCCCACCCGACCCTCGGCGAGGCCTTTCACGAGGCGAACTTGCGGGCGCTCGGCGAGGCGCTGCACATCTGAAAGGCGGTCCCGCCGGACGGAGACGTCCGGCGGGACCCCGCGACGCCCATCGCGAGGGCGCGGGCGTCAGACAGGCTCCGTCGGTTCGCGAGCCGGGTGACCGGCTTCCTGAACGATCGCGGCTTGCCGTCCTCGACGGATCGTCAGCGGCGGTTCGGCTTCACGTCGGCACGCTTCATGGCGATGTCGTCCGTGCACCGAAGAAAAGCATTGTAAGTCTTACTCGATACTCTGCGCTTGATCCAGCTGTTTCGGCCGTTGTGACGCGTCTGGATCCCGACCGATTCCGCACATGTCTCACGCTCGGCACTCGACTGCGCCGATGCCGGCCGCACGGCAAGACCGAGCATCGAAGCGACGATCTCTCCGGCCAGCAGGAAAGCCGAGATCATCACGATGTTTCTGATCTTTTCCATGGAAATCATTCCCTCCCGACACTAAAATCCTAACGTCATGTCTGCCGATCAACAACTATAAATGCGTGACATGCAGAGCGCTGGCGCCACTGACCCAAGGATGGGGTCGTCCGAGGGACGGCGCAGGTCGACCACACCGACGCCTTCGCGCCGGGGCGGCGCGAGCGGGGATGTCGAGATCGGCGTCAGGCTTGGGCCCGGCGCTCGGGGCGGGGGCGCGGATCCGTCGCCACGATGCATCCACCTCTGGGCGAAGCCTGATACGGGGCGAACGTCCGGGCGCCCGAAGAAGCGGTGCTAGATCTGAGACCGTCCCCCGGTGCTACCGACCGTGCGGAGATCCCCCATGCGCGGACCGATCGCATCGGGGGTGAACGGCACAGCGCCAGTCCGGGCCCGATGCACCGGACGCCCCGCTTAATCCCGCACGGCCCAAAGGTCTGACAGGCGTTGCATTTTTATGGCAGCCATGTCGGCCGGCATCGTCTCTAACCGGACGCATCGGAGCACTGCACATCTGGGGCCCTCGCGCGACCATGACGGGAATCATCGAGCCGATCCGATGCCTGTCGGCCGCGGCGGGCGTCCTGATGCTCGTCCTCTCCACTCCGGCGCCCGCGCGGGCTGCGCCGAGCGGCAAGTTCGGAACGGAGGGCAAGCCCGGGACGGAAGACCGATCCGGATCGGACCGGGACGGCGCGCGCGAGGCCGGCAAGGACGAGGGCCGGCAGGCAGGGACGTCCGGCAAGACGGGCGACGGCAAGGACGTCGATACCGAGCACCTGTTCGGCTTCACGGAGGGCGCCGATGCCGGCGAGAAGGGCGAGCAGGAAGCGGTGGTCGACACCGTCTCGCGCATCGGCAAGCGCCGGGACGGCCCCGGCCGGGCGGCCTACCGGGTGCTCGACACGCGGCTCGCCTATCAGTTCAACCCCATCGACAGGCTGAGCCTCGAACTCAGCGCGTTCGGCACGTTGCGGCGGCAGCGCAACGTCGCGGATCTGGACGACAAGTCCTACGGCACTTTCGACGGTGCCTCCCTGGAGGTGAAGTACCAGTTCCTGAAGGGCTCGGCGGAGCAGCCGCTCGGTCTCGCCCTGGAGGTGCGCCCGCGCTTCACCCGCGTCCTGCCGGTCGAAGGGCGCGGCGCCGACATCGTCGACGTCGAGAGCCTGCTCCAGCTGGACGTCCAGGTGGTGCCCGACACGCTCTGGTACGGCAGCAACATCAGCATCGAGCCCGCGGCAGGGCGCGAGCGGGGCGGCCGCGGCTATCGCTCCTCGACCTTCCTGTGGTCGAACGCCCTCGTGGGGCGTGTGGGGAAAAATACCTATCTCGGTCCGGAGGTCCGCTACCTGCGCGGCTACGAGGGGACCTTCCTGAACCGGCTGGAGAGCGAGGCGCTCACGGTCGGTCCCGCCCTGCACCACCGGTTCACCGAGAAGGTCTGGCTCACCGTGGCCTATGCGGGCCAGGTCTGGGGCCGCGATACCGATCCGGCCCTCGCCGGCCGCGCCCTCGGGCTGAACCAGTTCGAGCGGCACAACCTGCGGGTCAAGTTCGGCATGGAGTTCTGAGACGACGGCGTTCATCGTCATCGGCCCGATCCCGGGCCGGGACCGCCGCCATGCCTCGCCCGGGAGCCGCACCCGGAGACCGGTCTCACGGCTCGGGCGCGAACATCTCGTCGAAGGAGTAGCCGGAGCCGCGCACGGTGCGGATCGGATCGGCGTCGCGGCCGCGGTTGATCGCCTTGCGCAGGCGGCCGATATGCACGTCGACGGTGCGCTCGTCGATGTAGACGTCGTGGCCCCAGACGCCGTCGAGGAGTTGCTCGCGGGAGAAGACCCGGCCCGGGCTCTGCATCAGGAATTCGAGCAGCTTGAACTCGGTCGGGCCGAGATGCAGCTCGCGGCCGTCGCGGCGCACGCGGTGGCTGACCCGGTCGAGCTCGATGTCGCCGGCGATCAGGAGATCGGCGACGTGGGCGGGCTTCGACCGCCGCAGGAGCGCGCGCACCCGGGCCAGGAGTTCCGGCACCGAGAACGGCTTGACGATGTAGTCGTCGGCGCCGGTGGCGAGGCCCCGCACCCGGTCGCCCTCCTCGCCACGGGCCGTCAGCATGATCACCGGCAGCCGTTCGGTCTCGCGGCGCGCGCGGATGCGCCGGCACAGTTCGATGCCCGACAGCCCGGGCATCATCCAGTCGAGGAGGACGAGGTCGGGGATCTGCTCGCGCAGGCGGATATCCGCCTCGTCGCCACGGGCGACGGCGTCGACCTCGAAGCCCTCGGCCTCGAGGTTGTAGCGAAGGAGGAGGGTCAGGGCCTCCTCGTCCTCGACGATCAGGATGCGGGTACTCATCGGGGGCACTTCAGGGACGCCGCCGCCCGAGACGGCCACCCGGCATCGCGGCCGGGCGGGCCGACCGGTCAGGCTTTGGTCGGGGACTGGGGCGAGGATTGAGGATCGACGGTGGCGAAGCTCGACCCGTCGTTCTTCGGCCGGTCGGTGGTCAGGGTCTCGCCGGTGGCGAGATAGTGGATGGTCTCGGCGATGTTGGTGGTGTGGTCGCCGATGCGCTCGACGTTCTTGGCGCAGAACAGGAGGTGCGTGCAGAACGTGATGTTGCGCGGATCCTCCATCATGTAGGTCAGGAGCTCGCGGAACAGCGAAGTGTAGAGCGCGTCGATGCCGCCGTCCCGGGCCCAGACGTCGAGGGCCGCCACGGTGTCCTGGGTGGCGTAGGCGTCGAGCACGTCCTTGAGCTGGCCCTGGACCAGCTCGTTCATGTGCTCCACCCCGACGACGATCTTCTGGAGCTGGACCTGGTCGGCGATCGCGACGACGCGCTTGGCGACGTTCTTGGCCAGATCCCCGATGCGCTCGAGGTCGCCCGAGACGCGGATCGCCGAGATCGTCTCGCGCAGGTCGATCGCCATCGGCTGGCGCTTGGCGATCAGGAGGATCGCCTTCTCCTCGATCTCGCGCTGCAGCCCGTCGAGGCGCTGGTCGGCGGTGATCACCGCCTGGGCGAGGGCGGTATCGCGGCGCAGGAGCGCCAGGCCCGAATCGGCCACCATCTTCTCGGCGATGCCGCCCATCTCGGCGATGCTGCGCCGCAGGTTCTGCAATTCCTGGTCGTAGGACGTGACGATGTGGTTCGACATGAGGTGAGACCCCCCGGAATGAGGCGGAGCGTAAGGGCGCGGGCCGGCCCGGCGGAAGGCGGGCCGGCCCCGGGAGCGGCTCAGCCGAACCGGCCGGTGATGTAGTCCTGGGTCTGGCGCTTCGACGGGTTCATGAACAGCCGGTTGGTCGGCCCGAACTCGATCAGCTCGCCGAGATACATGAAGGCGGTGAACTGCGAGATGCGCGCCGCCTGCTGCATGTTGTGGGTGACGATGGCGATGGTGAACTCGCCCCGCAGCTGCTCGATCAATTCCTCGATGCGGCCGGTCGAGATCGGGTCGAGGGCCGAGGTCGGCTCGTCGAACAGGATCACCTCCGGGCGCTGCGCCACCGTGCGGGCGATGCAGAGGCGCTGCTGCTGGCCGCCCGACAGGCCCATGCCGGACTGCTTGAGCTTGTCCTTCACCTCGTCCCACAGGGCGCCCTTGCGCAGGGCTTCCTCGACGCGGACGTCGAGGTCGGCCTTGCCGAGGCGCTCGTAGAGCCGGATGCCGAACGCGATGTTGTCGTAGATCGACATCGGGAACGGGGTCGGCTTCTGAAAGACCATGCCGACCCGGGCGCGCAGCTCGTTGAGGTCGATCGAGGGATCCAGGATGTTGCGGCCGTCGAGCAGGATCTGCCCTTCCGCGCGCTGCTCGGGATACAGGCTGTAGATCCGGTTGAAGGTGCGCAGCAACGTCGACTTGCCGCAGCCCGACGGCCCGATCAGCGCCGTGACCTGGCGGTCGAGGAAGTTGAGGTTGATGTTCTTCAACCCCTTGAAGTCGCCGTAGTAGAAGTTGAGGTCCTTGACGGCGAGGCGGACCGGGGCGGACTCGTCGGCCGTGCTCTGGCCCACGACCGGCGCGGCGGTGGCGGTGGCGCTCATCGGTGTGTCTCCGGGCAGGAGCATTTTTCGACGAAAATCGTCGAAAGAAATGCGGCAAATTCAGATGAGGAGAGCAGCACCCGGTCGCCGAGCGATCGGGTGCTGCCGGAGATGCGGATCAGCGCCCCTTCGGGCCGCTCAGGACGAGGCGGGCCACGATCGACAGGCCCAGGATGGTGATGGTGATGAGGAGCGCGCCGGCCCAGGCCAGCTGGCGCCAGTTCTCGTAGGGCGAGAGCGCGAACTGGTAGATCATGACGGGCAGGTTCGCGACGCCGCCCATCAGGTTCGGGCTGAACCAGGAATTGTTGTTGAGCGCGGTGAAGAGCAGCGGCGCGGTCTCGCCGGCGATGCGGGCGAGCGCCAGCAGCACGCCGGTGACGATGCCCGATTGCGCGGCCCGCCAGGTGACGGAGCGGATCACGATCGAGAGCGGCGCGCCGAGCGCCGCGCCGGCCTCGCGCAGGGTGCCGGGCACGAGCCGCAGCATGTCCTCGGTGGTGCGCACGATCACCGGGGTGGCGATGATGGCGAGCGCCACCGCGCCGGCCCAGCCCGAATACCCGCCCATCGGCCGCACCATCAGGGTGTAGACGAACAGGCCGATCAGGATCGAGGGCGCCGAGAGCAGGATGTCGTTGAGGAAGCGGATCACGTTGGCGAGGTGCGAGGCCCGGCCGTACTCGGCGAGGTAGGTCCCGGCGAGCACGCCGATCGGGGTCGCCACCACGATACCGAGGGCGGTCATCACCAGGCTGCCGAGGATCGCGTTGGCGATGCCGCCGCCCTCGGTGCCGGGGCCCGGGGTGACGTTGGTGAACAGGGCCGGCGAGAAGCCCTGCACGCCCTGGACGATCAGCATCAGGAGGATCGAGCCGAGCACGATCGCGCCGAGCGCGGTCGCGACGGTGCAGCCGACGACCAGGACCTTGTCGGCGGTGCGGCGGCCGGCACGGACCCGGCCCCATTCGGGCGAGGCCGGGCGGGGCGGAGCGGCGGGGGTGGCCCCTGAGACCGCGGCGGGGGAGGCGCTCATCGGGAAACGTCCGTTCCGGGTGCGGGATCAGGCCACCTTCGCGCGGCGCACGAGCAGCCGGGCGATGATGAGCACGATGAAGGTGACGACGAACAGGATGCAGCCGAGCGCCATCAGCGAGCTGAGCTGGAGGCCGTCGGCCTCGTTGAACTCGTTGGCGATGCGCGACGCGATGGTCGAGCCCGGATCGAAGATCGAGGGCGAGAGGCGGTTGGCGTTGCCGATCACGAAGGTGACCGCCATCGTCTCGCCGAGCGCGCGGCCGAGGCCCAGCATGACCGCCCCGATGATCGAGACCGAGGCCTGCGGGATCAGGACGTGGCGCACGACCTCCCAGGTGGTGCAGCCGATGCCGTAGGCGCTCTCGCGCAGCACCGTCGGGATCTGGTCGAGCATGTCGCGGGTGATCGAGGCGACGAAGGGCACGATCATGATCGCCAGGATGATGCCGGCGGTGAGGATGCCGACGCCGGAGGGCACCTGGGCGTAGAACAGGGTGCCGACGATCGGCAGGCCCTCGACGAGGTTCGAGACCGGGATCTGCACGAAGCGCGCGAAGAGCGGCGCGAAGATGAACAGGCCCCACATGCCGTAGATGATGCTCGGCACGGCGGCGAGCAGCTCGATGGTCATCGAGACCGGGCGGCGGGCCCAGCCGGGGCAGAGCTGCGTCAGGTAGATCGCGATGCCGAGCGAGATCGGCACGCCGATGACGAGGGCGAGCAGCGCCGAGACCAGGGTGCCGATGATGGCGACGAGGGCGCCGTACTCCTCGCGGCCGACGTTCCAGGCGCTCGAGACCAAGAAGCCGGGGCCGAAGGCCTGGAAGGCCGGCCAGCCGCCATAGGCGATCGAGCCCAGGATGCCGGCGAGGACCAGGAGCACCAGCAGCGCCGACGCGAAGGCGGCGGTGCGGAAGATGCGATCGCCCACCGGGCTGGGGGCGCGGCGGGCGACTTCGCGCCTTGCCGCCATTGCGACGTTCTCAGACAACGCGACCATCCGGGTTTCCCTTGGAGTGAGCGGCCTCTAGCGCGCTCGGCGGATCGAGGCGAGTCGGACGCGACCCGCCTCGAGGCCCGGCGGGCGGCGAGATCTCGGCTTCGCGCCGGCGCCCCGCGCCGGCGAACGGGAGGGCGGGGCCCGTCCTCCCGGAAGTCCGTCACGCCGCGTGCGGCGGCTTACTGGGCGAGGACGGGCTTGCCGTCCTTGCCGACGACCGTCTTCCACTCGTCCTCGACCTGGCCGACGACCTTGTCGGGCAGCGGCACGTAGTCGAGGTCGGAGGCGAGCTTGTCGCCGTTCTTGTAGGCCCAGCGGAAGAACTTCAGCACCTCGGCGGTGCGGGCCGCGTCGGCCGAAGCCTTGTGGACCAGGATGAAGGTCGCGGCGGTGATCGGCCAGGCCTTGGCGCCGGGCTGGTTGGTCAGCGAAATGCCGAAGCCCGGGGCGGCCTTCCAGTCGGCGTTGGCGGCGGCGGCCTGGAACGCCTCGTCGCCCGGCATCGGGTACTGGCCGTCCTTGTTCTGGATCAGCGCGACCGGCAGGTTGTTCTGCTTGGCGTAGGCGTACTCGACGTAGCCGATGGCGTTCGGGACCTGCTTGACGACCGCCGTGACGCCCTCGTTGCCCTTGCCGCCCTGGCCGGCCGGCCAGCTGACCGTGGTCGAGGCGCCGAGCTCGGACTTCCAGGCCGGCGACACGTCGGACAGGTATGTGGTGAAGATGTTGGTGGTGCCGGACGCGTCGGACCGGTAGACCGGGGTGATCGGGGCGTCGGGGAGCTTCACGCCCTCGTTGAGCTTGGCGATCTTCGGGTCGGACCACTTGCGGATCTTGCCCTGGTAGATCTCGGCCAGCACCTCGCCGGTCAGCTTGATCTCACCCGACTTGATGCCGGCGATGTTCACCACCGGGACGACGCCGCCCATGACGGTCGGGAACTGGACCAGGCCGTCCTTGGTCAGGGCCTCGCCCTTCAGCGGCGCGTCGGTGGCGCCGAAATCGACGGTCTTGGCCTGGATCTGCTTGATGCCGCCGCCCGAGCCGATCGACTGGTAGTTCAGGCCGTTGCCGGTCTCCTTGCGGTAGGCCTCGGCCCACTTGGAATAGACCGGGAACGGGAAGGTGGCGCCGGCGCCGGTGATGTCGAGGGCGAGCGCCGAGGTGGCGATCTGGGCAGTCGCGAGCCCGATGGCGAGCGCGTAGGAGAAAGGCTTCACTGGGTTCTCTCCGTGTTCGGATCGGTCAGGCACGATGCGGGGCGACGAGCGGTGCTGCCGTCATCCTGCCGTCGACAGCCGGCGAGGACGCGACCCGCCTCCCCGGACTGCGCCGGACCCCGACCTGATCCTTGCCAGGCCGTGTGTCGTCGCGGCGCGACGCATACGCCCAGCCTCACGCCGGCCCTATGACGATCCCATGACACTTGGATGACAGCCCCCGGCCGGATGCGACGTTTCGGCCGTCTCGCGCGTTGGAAGGGCGATGATCCGGGGCGGTGGCGCCTCTTCCAGCAGGACGCGATTCCCGTGCACGACCTCGACACGAAGACCGACGCGACCCGGGAGGGCGAGGCGGCCGGGCACCCGGACGAGCCGGGCCGCCGGGAGCTGCTGGACCTCCACGCCGAACGGGGGGCGCTGGAGCAGCGCCTCGCCCGCGCCGAGCAGGAGCGCCTCTACCTCGCCGACCCGGCCGCCGTCGCCGCGGCGCAGGCCGAGGAGGCCGCCCTGCTCGCCGATCTCGACCGCATCATGACACGCATCCGCGCCGCCGAGTACCGCAGCCAGCCCGGCGCCCGGACCTGGTAGGACCGGCCCCCGCCCGGGTGCGACGACGGAGGTGGGAACCTGGGCCGTACGAGGCCGTTGCCCCCGACGACCCGGGCCGCCGGCCCGGGCGCGGCCGCGCCTTCGCGCGGCAACGGGAGCGACGGCGATGCGGTGGAGCGACGGGCGGACGAGGCGAGCGCCGCGCGACGGGACGCGCGACCCGACACGGCACCGCCCGACGACGCCCTGATCCCCCGCCTGACCCGCCCGCGGCGATGCGCACCCGTCGACAGGTCCGCGCGGCGCCCCACTTGTCCCTCGAAGGAAGCTCCGGCGGAGTATGACGCGCGCGGCCCGGATCCGCGCCGCCCCGCCCTCCCTGGCTTCAGAACGTGAGAGTCGCATGGCGTCCACCGACAATCCCATCCTGGCCGCACCCGAGTCGAAGCCCGGCCTGCCGCCGACCGTGCAGCGCCATCTCGGCCACCAGCTGCGGGCGGCCTACGCGCCGCTGGAGACCGCGGCGACGCCGGAGGTCTTCCTCGCGCTGATCGAGCGGCTCGAGGCGGCGCTCGCCGCGCAAGGGCGCGCGGTCGAGCCGGCGTTCCGCGAGGGGATGCTGGCCGCCCTGTCGTCGCTGCGCGCCTTCGCGCTCTCGCTCACCAACAACGCCGCCCGGGCCGACGACCTCGTCCAGGACACGATCCTGCGCGCCTGGCAGAACCAGCACCGCTTCCAGCCCGGCACCAACCTCAACGCCTGGCTGTTCACCATCCTGCGCAACGCCTTCTACTCCGAGCAGCGCAAGCGGATGCGCGAGGTGCAGGACGAGGACGGCTCCTACGCCGCGCGCCTGTTCACCGCCCCCGACCAGGGCCACCGCCTCGACGTGCAGGACCTGCGCGCCGGCCTCGCCAAGCTGCCCCCGGACCAGCGCGAGGCGCTGATTCTCGTCGGCGCCGAGGGGCTGTCCTACGAGGAGGTGGCGGGCATCTGCGGCGTCGCGATCGGCACCATCAAGAGCCGGGTCAACCGGGCCCGCAACCGCCTCGCCGAGCTTCTCGGCTACAGCGACGACGACCTGACCGGCGACCGCATGATGCAGTCGGCGATGGGCGAGGGCGTCTGAGGACAGGGACGATTCCCGGAGGGGCCGTCGGCGGCCTCTCTCGTCGCGGGACTTGGACAGCGGGACTTGGGCAGCGGAAATCGGGGGTAGCGGGCGGAGTCGAGCCGCCGCGCCCCCGGAGTCATGAAGCTGTTATCTCAGCGGTTCTCCGCAGTTGCCGGGGTCCGGGGCGAGGGGTTAATTGGCCTTAACCTTCGGTGAGGCTCCCCCGTGACCGTCCCCAACGTGATGAAGCCCGGCATCGGCCGGTCGCGCGGCCTCGTGCGCAGCCTCGCCCTCGGCCTCCTGCTCGGCCTCGGCGCCGTCGGCGCCGGCAGCACCCTGGTCCAGGCGGCGGACGATGCCGGAGTGCTCGAGTTCCTGCTCGGCGAGGTGCCGCGCAGCCTCGGCCTGCCGGCCCGGGCGCCCCGGCCCCAGGCGGCCTTGCGCGAGCGGCGGGTGCGCTGGACCAGCCGTCCGGCCCACGCCACCGTCGAGGCCCCGCGCTGGGTCACCCCGGTCCACCGTGCCCGGGCATCCTCGGCCCAGGCATCATCGTCCCAGTTATCTTCCTCCCAGGCATCCTCGCCGAAGGCGGCCCCGCCGCGTCCGCGTCTGCAGCTGGCGATCGAGCAAACCGGGGAGCCGGCCGGGTTCGCACGCACCCGAGATCGCACCGTCTGCGTGCGCACCTGCGACGGCTACATGTTCCCGCTCGCCAACCTCGAGGGCCGCGAGGCCCCGCCGGCGCATCAGGAGGCCTGCCAGGCCGCCTGCCCGGGGGCCGAGACCGCTCTCTACACCGTACGGGCCGGCCAGGAGCTCGATCGGGCGGTGAGCCTCGACGGCCGGCCCTACCGCAGCCTGGCGGCGGCCTACATCTACCGGACGCGCCAGGTGCAGAGCTGCGCCTGCCGGCCCGGCGAGGGCGGCTACGCGCGGCTCCTCCTGCGCGACGCGACGCTTCGGCCCGGCGACGCGGTGGCGGCCGGGCCCGGGCCCCGGGCCGTCGGCGCCAAGGTCTTCGCCGGTCGCGACCGGGCCGGGGAGGCGCGCTTCGTCGAGTTCCGCCGCGCCGGAACGCTCTCGGCCGGGGCCCGGCGCGATCTCGACCGCACCCTCGACGTCACGCGCCAGGAGCGTGCCCGGGCCGAGTTCAAGCACTCGCTCGCCGCGGCCGCCAAGAGCCAGGGCGACGCCGGACGCCTGCGCTACGCCTCGCGCTCCCTGGGCTTTGCCGAAGTGGTGAGCGATGCCGGCTTCCTGCCGGTCCGGGTCGTGGCGCCCTCCCCGTTCCGCTGATCCGCCGGCCCGGCCGCGGCCTGTTGCGGGCCGGAGACAGGGCCGGTCTTCCGCGGCTCCGGACCCTCGCGGCGCTTGCGATTCACAGGCCCGCGGGAGGACAATGCCGTCGTTCCGGTTGCTCCGGTTTCCCCCTCATCATGCTGTCGCCCGCCATGTCGCCCGCGCTCGAGAATCGTCTGTTGCAGTACCGCGAAGTCGCGGCCGTGTTTCTGAGCTCGGGCCTGTTCTTCGCAGGATTGCTCGTCTGGGCCTGGATGGTGAGCTGAGAGGCGCGAGTGCCCTCGACAGGGCGGGGCCGCGCCGGCTAACCCGGGGGCTCCCCCCACGCCGCGTCAGGAGCCGGTCCGGTGAGCGAGTCTGAGGCACCCGAGGCGGCGCCCGCCTTCCAGCGCGAGGCCCCGGCGAGCGGGCGGGTCGAGGCGGTATCGCCGCTGATCCGGCGGCTCGTCTGCCCGAATGCCGGCCCCTTCACCCAGAGCGGCACCTGCACCTACCTGGTCGGGCATGGCCGCGTCGCGGTGATCGATCCCGGCCCGGACCACCCGGAGCACCGGGCGGCCCTGCTGGCGGCGCTCGACGGCGAGAGCATCGAGGCGATCCTCGTCACCCACACCCACCGCGACCATTCCCCCGGCGCCCGCCCGCTCCGGGCGGCGACCGGCGCGCCGATCGTCGGCTGCGGCCCGCACCGGCCGGCCCGCGCCGTGCGGGGCCTCGAGCAGGGGCGCCTCGACGCCGCGGGCGATGCCGAGCACCGGCCCGACCGGGAGCTCACGGACGGCGAGAGCGTCAGCGGGCCGGGCTGGACCCTGACGGCGCTCGCGACCCCCGGCCACACCATGAACCACCTCGCCTTCGCCTTCGCGGAGGAGAACGCCCTGTTCTCGGGCGATCACGTCATGGCGTGGTCGACCAGCATCGTGGCGCCGCCCGACGGGGCGATGGGGCCCTACATGGCGTCCCTGGAGACGCTGCGCGGCCGGTCCGAGGCGGTGTACTGGCCCGGCCATGGCGGCCCGGTGCGCGATCCCCAGCGCTTCGTGCGCGGGCTCCTCGGCCATCGCCGCGCCCGCGAGGCCGGCATCCTGGAGCGGGTCTCGGCCGGCGAGCGCACCATCCCGGGCCTCGTCGCCGCCCTCTATTCCGGCCTCGACCCGATGCTGCGACCGGCCGCCGCCCTGTCGGTCTTCGCTCATCTCGAAGACCTGGTGGAGCGCGGCCGGGTCGCGACCGACGGTCCGCCGGCGCTCGATTCGGAGTACCGGCCGGCCTGACGGCATCGCTACCGCGTCGCCGCCGTGCGGGCGGTGAGCTTGTTGCCGTCCGGGTCGCGCAGATAGGCGACGAAGGCCCCGTTCGGGCGTTCCGTGGGCGGGCTCTCGATCGCGGTCCCGCCCTGCGCGACGCCGGCCCGGTGCCAGGCGAGGACCTGGTCGCGGCTCGCGGCGGCGAGACCGATGGTTCCCCCGTTGGCCGCGGTCGCCGGGTTGCCGTCGATCGGCGTCGTGACCATCAGCCGGCCGCCCGCATGGACGTAGATCAGCCGGCCCCGGGCATCCATCGCGCCGGGCCCGCCGCCCAGGGCGGCGAAGGTGGCGTCGTAGAAGAGCCGTGCCCGTTCGAGGTCGTTGCTGCCGATCATGACGTGGGTGAACATGCGTCCCCTCCGGTCAGGAAGCCGAGCGCGCCGGAACCCCGGCGGACTGGAGAGTTTCACGATCGCGCTGCAATCGCGAAGCTCTCCAAGTCTTGGTCTCGCCTCATTTTCTTCGACGAACCGGCATCCACTTCGTCGGAAAATGCTCGAGCGGCCGCCGGGGCTTCCCTCAGCCCTTCCAGTTCTTCAGGGCCGCGAACGGGCTGTCGGCGGCGGCCGATTTCGGCGGGGTGAGCACCGGCTCGACCTGGGCGACGGCGTCGCTGAGCGAGAACGCGGTGCCGCTCGGCAGCTTGCCGCCGGCGGCGTCCTGGTGGCCGCCGCCGCGGAACAGGCGGGCGCCGTCGAGGGCGGTGCCGTCGATCGAGCGGAACGACAGGGTGCCGGCGCGCTGCACGTTGACGAGGCGCTTGGCGCGCCCGCTCGCCATCACGAGGTCGGAGACCCGCTGGAAGGTGCCGGCATCGAGGGCGAAGGACAGGAGGGTGCCGTCCGGGAGCGCGTGGAACAGCGCGTCGGAGCGGGCGAGCGCCCGGGCCATCCGCTGCCGGGTGGTGAGGCGCGCGTCGTCGCTCGGCTCGTCGCGCATCAGGTCGTCGACGATCGCGCCGCGGATCGCCGGCACGGCGCGCTCCAGCTCCGCCGGGGTGGCGCCGGTGCGCAGTTTCGCGGTCGCCTCCAGGAGCAGGCGGGCGACGAAGGGGTCGTGCGCCGGATGCCCGACCGGCACCAGCGTGCCGACATTGTCCCAGAAGATCTCGTCGAGGGCGAAGCCGCCGGGGAAGTGCGGGTCCTCCTTGCGCCAGAGGTCGAGGGCGTCGACGGAGGCGACGAAGAGCGCCAGATCCTCGGCCCGGGCCGGATCGGGCGCCTTCGTGGCGAACAGGGCGTGGTGGGTCGCGACCATCTTGGTCGCGCTCGAATTCTCGTCGATCAGCACGGTGACGGACGGGTCGCCGAGATCGAAGCGCGACAGGCGCGGGTTCTCCGCATCGGCCTTCGGCTCCAGGTTCTGGCGGCGCATCTGGTCGATCGAGGAGGTGTGGTGGTCGAGCACCACCAGCCGGTGCGGGGCGTCGGCCTCGCGCTTGCGGTTCATGGCGGCGAAGCGGCGCAGGAACGCGATCGTCGGCTCCTCGATGCCGAGATCGGTGATCAGCACCATCTCGGCGGCCTTGGTCTTGGACAGGCGCTTCAATTCGTCGTCGACCACGGGGCCGACATCGCCGTAGCGCGGGACGTGCACGATGCGCGCCGGCTCGGCATAGGCCGCGACGAGGGTCGCGGCGCCGTAGCCGTCGAGGTCGTGGTGGGTGATCTGGGTCAGGCGCACGGGATCAGGGTCCAACGGTCGGTTCGGGTCGGTCGGGACGGGTCGGCGCATGGCGGACCCGTCCCGGCGAATCCCGCCAGCATAGCGGCATCGGCGCCGTCCCGGCAGGGGGCGGCCGGTCAGGACGGGGCGGTCGGCTCGTCCGCCAGGCGCCGCAGCAGGTCGCGCAGCCAGCGATGGGCCGGATCGTCGTCGTAGGAGGCGTGCCAGAGCATCCCCACGGCGATCGCGTCGAGGGCGACCGGGACCGGGCTCACGGTCAGCCCCAGGGTCTCGGCGAAGAGATGCGCCAGACGGGCATGCATGGTGGTGAGCACCGGCGCGCTGCGCACCAGGAACGGCACCGCGACGAAGCGCGGCGAGGTGACCGCGAGGGTGCGGGCGAGCCCGAGCTTGGCGAGGGCGTCGTCCACCACCCCGTGGGCGGTCCCGCGCAGGCTCGTCAGCACGTGGGGGAAGCGCAGGTAGTCGTCGAGCGAGATCGGCGGCGTCAGCCCGACCTGGGCGGCGTTGAACAGGCAGACGTAGCTGTCGCGGTAGAGCAGGCGCTGCTTGTGGTGCGTCTGGCCGCGGAACGACAGGTCGATGGCGAGGTCGACCCGGTCGGCGTCGATCTCCTCCAGGATGTGGGCCCGGTCGACGGAGCGCAGGAGCAGGCTGATCCCCGGCGCCTCGCGCCGCAGATGGGCGAGGAGCCGCGTGCCGAGCAGCACCTCCGTGCTGTCGGGCAGGCTGATCGTGAAGCTGCGCACAACCGTGCGGGGATCGAAGGCCTCGTCCCGGCGCACCAGCCCCTGGACCTGGCGCAGCAGCACCCGCAGCGGCTCGGCCAGGGCGAGCGCCCGCGGGGTCGGCCGCATCCCCTCGGGGGCGCGGGTGAGAAGCTCGTCGCCGAACAGGGTCCTGAGCCGCGCGAGCGCGCTGCTCATCGCCGACTGACCGATGCCGATGCGCGCCGCCGCCCGGGTCACGCTGCGCTCGGCGAGCAGCGCGTCAAGGGCGACCAGCAGGTTGAGATCGATCCGGGAGAGATCGATATGATCAATAGTCATTATCGATGCGATCTGTTTGATCCATGCTGCACCGCAGCGCATATCACGTCCATGGATGCGGGGCCGCACCGAGCCCCGCCACGACACGGACCACGCGATCATGACCCTGTTCACGACGATGCGCACGACGCTCCTGGCCGCCGCCACGCTGGCAGCCGCCTCCGCCGCCAGCGCGCAGGACCTCCGGCCGACCGGGGCGGCGAGCCTCGACCTCGGCCCCCTCGCCGGGGTCGCCTATTACCTCCCCGAGCCCGCGGGCTACCGGGTGGTGGTGACCCTGGCCTACCGCGCGCCCACCCCCGCCACCCGGTTCGAGACGGTGCTGGCCCCCGGCCAGAGCGTCACGGTCTCGACCCCGCAGGAAGCCGGCGCCCCGGCCCGGGCGGTGGCGATCACCCGCAACGGCGACGCGGTCGCGGTGACGCCGTTGCGCGGCTGGGACACCGTCGAGGCGACCGCCTCGGTGGAGTGACGCCCCCGGGGGCGGGCGGCCGTCAGGCCGCCCGCGACAGGTCGCCGTCGATCCCGGCGATCGCCCGCTCCAGGGCCGAGAAGCAGGCCGGGTCGAAGGCGGTGCCGACATCCTGGCGCATGATGCCCAGCGCCTTCGGGATCGGCATCGCGGCGCGGTAGGGACGGTCGGCGGTCAGCGCGTCGAACACGTCCGCCACCGAAACGATGCGGGTCTCCGGCGCGATGGCCTCGCCGGTGAGGCCGCGGGGATAGCCCTTGCCGTCGAGGCGCTCGTGATGGGCGCCGCCGATCCGGGCGATGGCGTGGAAGGCGGCCACGCGGGCGAGGATCGTCTCCGACAGGGCGGCGTGGTTGCGCATGTCGCGCCACTCGGCGTCGTCGAGCTTGGCCGCCTTGTCGAGGATCGCGTTCGAGACCCCGAGCTTGCCGATGTCGTGCAGGAGCGCCGCCCGGCGCAGCCAGCGGCGGCGCTCCGCCGCGTAGCCGAGTTCCGCCGCGATCATGTCGGCATAGACCGCGACCCGCTCGGAATGGCCGGAGGTGAAGGGGCTCTTGGCGTCGATCACCTGGGCGAAGGCCCGGGCGATGTCGTCGAGGTAGTCCTCGTCGACGACGAGGCCGGCCCGGGCCGGTTCGAGGGCGGCGACCGCATCCGCCACCGCGTCGGAGGCGAGCACGTCCCAGAAGCCCCGAGTCTGCGCGGCCCGGTCCAGGGCCGCCACCGCGTCGGGGTCGAACCAGGAGCCGGCCCGGGCCCGCGCCTCGGCGAGCGCCGCCGCCGGGCCGGCGCTGGTGTGGAAGACGTCGACCACCTGCGCCAGCAGCGCGATGCGGGCGTAGAGCGGGATCCCGGATCCGGCGCGGCGGTCGGGCCGGCCCTTGCCGTTCCAGTGCTCGTCGAGGGCGTGGATCGCCTCGCAGACGGACGGGGGGAAGCGCAGGCGCGCGGCGATCTCGGCCCCGCGCTGGCAGCGGGTCTGGATCAGGTCGTCGACGATCTCGCCGCCGTTCTGCAGGATGTTGAGGACCGCCCGGAAGCGCTCGGCGAGGCCGGCCTTGAGCCCGGTATGCGAGAAGACGAAGCCCAGGACCTGGGGCAGGCTGTCGCTCACCGACTTGAAGTCGCGCTTGAAGCCGATGTCGTCGGACAGGTAGAGCTCGCAGATCCGCGCGGCGTTGCTGGAGCAGCCGAGGTCCTTCAGCATCACCGTGTAGTAGAGTTCCCAGAGGCGGTCGGGGTCGAGGCCCATCTCGCGCCCGACATGCATGCCGATCCAGGTCGCGCGCACGCAATGCCCGGGGGGCTGGCCCTCGGTCAGGTCGAGGGCGTGGCTGAGCGCCCCGAGCAGCTCGGATAGCGGAATGCCGCTCTCGGGCGTCTCCCCGACGGCATGCAGGCTCGGCGACATCGGGCTCCCCCTCCCCTTCTTCGTGCGCCGGAATGGCAGCCGGGAATGAAGGATTGCTGAGCGATCCACAGAGGATGCGATGCTGTGCGAAAGCGGCCCGGGAATGCCCCGCGCCGCGACCGGCCGCCGCCCCGCCGGCCGATCCGCCGTCAGCCGGGCAGCCGCGTCACCCGGGTCAGCAGGCAGCCCGGCCGTGCGGTGTGGATGTTGACGAAGGCCGTGCGGGGATCGGCGAGTGCCCGGTCGAGGGGCGCATCGACCTCGGCGCCGGCACAGACCTGCCCGAGATCGTACAGGCAGAGGTCGTCGGCGTCGTAGGCCCGGACCGAGACGAGGGGGTTGACCCGCACGATCGGGGCGACCGCGTTGGCGGTCGTGGCGCGGGGACACGCGGCCTCGTGCAGGAAGATCGGGCTCGGCGTCCAGTAGATCCCGAGTGGCCGCGGCAGGTCGTAGGAGCCGAGCAGCACGGCTTCGCCGGCCCGCGCCGGGCGCAGGCAGTGGCGGCAGGGAAAGCCGCCCTCCGGCGTCGCGACGACCCGCCGGACGGGGTTGCCCCGATCGTCGCGGCCGGTGCGGCGAAAGCGGTCGGCGGTCGCCGTGGGAATCGCCTCGCAGTGGAACGGGGTCATGTCGGCACCTCCTTCCGGCGTGCCTACGCGCCCCGGCCCTGCGCCGCATCCCGCTCCTTGCGGTCGAATTCCGGCGTCACGCCCCGCCCCCGGCGGCGACCGCCTCGATCAGGCGCAGATGCGCCGGCAGGCAGACCCGCTCGAGATCGTAGGACAGGGCCGTCTCGCGCGCGGCCGCCCGCAATGGGGCGACGGCGGCAGGGTCGGCCAGCACCGAGACCACCGCCTCGGCGATCGCCCGGCGCGAGAAGAAATCGACCAGGAGGCCGTTCCGGCGATGCCGGATCACCTCCTCGACCGGCGGCGTCGCCGAGCCGACGATGCAGGCCCCGAGCGCCATCGCCTCCAGCATCGACCAGGACAGGACGAACGGATAGGTCAGGTAGACGTGGACCATCGAGACCCGCAGCAGGTCGACGTAGTCGCGGTAGGGGATGTTTCCGACGAAATGGACCCGCGACAGGTCGAGATCCGCCCGGACCTCGTCGAGGAAGATGTCGCGCCAGGTCCGGCCGGCGGGGGGTTTCGCGCCGTAGCTGGTGTCGCTGCCGCCGACGATCACCGCCCGGGCCTTCGGCCGCCGGCGCAGGATCTCGGGCAGCGCCCGCATGAAGCTGTGATAGCCGCGATAGGGTTCGAGGTTGCGGTTGACGAAGGTCACGACCTCGTCGCCGACGCCGAGGGACAGGCGGTCGCGGCCGAGCGTGATCCGTACCCGCGGGTCCGGCCGCAGCAGGTCGGTGTCGATGCCGTCGTGGATCACGGTGAGCCGGTCCCGGAAGACCGCCGGGATGCGGCTCGCCTGCCAGGCGGTGGGGCTGACCAGCCGGTCGGAGGCCTCGAAGGCGAGGAGCTGCGCGGCGTTGCGTGCGCGGGTGCGGAAGGCATCGCCCTCCGCGCCGGGAAATTCCGGGTCGAAGCCCGTATCGGCGCCCGTCGCGCTGTAGAAGAACTCCGCGAAGGTCAGGAGCCGGGCCCGCGGCCAGACGTCCTTGAGGAAGAGCGTCTCGCCCCAGCCCGAATGGCCGCAGATCACGTCCGGGCAAAACCCCTCGGCCTTGAGGGCGAGCGCCGCCCGCGCCGCCGCCTCGCCCCGCAGGGTCGCGGTCTCGAAGCTCGCCGCCGGCGGATGGATGCCGGGCGTCGAGCGGCCGGCCACCGCGTAGCGGAGGTGGCGCACCCCCGGCAGGGTCGGCGCCGGATTGATGCCGAGCGCCACCACCTCGGCGCTGGGCCGGGCCGCCAGCGCCGGGGCGATGTGCCGGTACTGGCCGGGAAAGTTCTGGTGGACGAAGAGGACGCGCATCGGATCCCGGGCCGCCCCGTCGCGGCAAAGGACGGGTCCCCGGCTGTATCACCGGTCCCGGCCTCGGCGGAGTCGCGGGGGCGGCGGCATTTGCGTCCGGGCCGCGCCTGTCGCCATCTGGCCGGGAAAACGGACGACGAGGGGGAGACCGGATGCTGACCCTGCGCCAGATCGAGGTCGCCCGCGCCGTGATGGTGACCGGGACCATCGCGGGCGCGGCGCGCCTCCTCAACGTCTCGGCGCCGGGGATCAGCCGGCTGATGAAGTACACCGAGGCCTCGCTCGGCTTCCGGCTGTTCGATCGGCGGGCCGGGCGCCTCGTACCCTCCGAGCAGGCGCGCCACGTCTTCGCGCAGATCAACGCGGTCTTCGACAAGGTCGAGGATCTACGCTTCGTCCTGGAGCGCACGCAAGGCGGCGCCGGCCAGGAACTGCTGATCGGCTCGGTGCCGTCGATCTCGCACGTCATGGTGCCCCGCGCGATCGAGCGGGTGCGCAACGCCTATCCCCATCTCGTCATCGACATCAACATCCTCAAGCTCGAGGAGGCGATCGACTACCTGCTGCTGGGCAAGGGCGAGGTGGTGGCGATGAGCTACCGCCTCGACCACCCGGCGCTCACCTTCGAGCCTCTGGCCCGCGGCGGCCTGTACTGCATCGTGCCGCTCGACCATCCCCTCGCCGCCCGGTCCTCGATCTCGGCCGACGAGATCGCGCGCCATCCCCTGATCGGCATCGACCCGAACGACCCCTACGGCCGGATCATGTCCGACATCTTCCGCGAGCGCGGCCTGTCCTACGGGATCACGATCCGGGCCCGCTTCGGCTCGACGGTGTGCTCCCTGGTGCGGGCCGGCCTCGGCATCGCGGTGATCGACCAGTTCACCATCGCGGACGACGCCTTCCCGGGCGTGCGCGTGCTGCCGATCGACGAGGCGCCGGTCTTCGAGACCTGGATTGCCATGAAGGCCGGCACGGCGCTCAGCATGTTCGCCGCGAGCTTCGTGCGCTTCCTGCGCGAGGAGATGGCGCGGCCCGGTCAGGTCAGGCCGCCCTCCGCTCGACCGTAACATGATGTTACGATCGTCGCGTAACTTGGTACTCATGGTGAGGGCGCCGCGGGCGTAAGGTCCGGTCCAGGGAGAGCTCGCCACGGGCGGGCGCAGACGAACGAGGGCCGCCCGCATGGCTCATTCAGAGATGGCTCACGGACATGCCAGGCCCGTCCTGCTCGGCCTGATCGGCTCGCCGATCGCCCATTCCGCCTCGCCGGCGATGCACGAGGCCGCCGCCGAGGCGCTGGGGCTCGAGGCCCATTACCAGCTCATCGACGTTCCGGGCGCCGATGCGGCGCAGCTGCAAAGCCTGCTCGCGGCGCTGGCGCCGATCGGGTTCGCCGGCGTCAACGTCACCTACCCCTACAAGGAAGCGGTGCTGCCGCTCCTCGACGGGCTGTCGCCCGGGGCCCAGGCGGTCGGCGCCGTCAACACGATCGTCGTCCGCGACGGCCGGCTCACCGGCCACAACACCGACATGACGGGCTTTTCCCGCGCCCTGGTGCAGGCCTTCGGGCCGCGGCCCGAGGGACCCGTGGCGCTGATCGGGGCCGGGGGCGTCGGCAAGGCGGTCGCGGTGGCCCTGGCGGCGTTCGACGGCGTCGAGATCCGCCTCGTCGACGCGAACCCGGCCAAGGCCGAGGCGGTGGCGGCCTCGCTCGCCGACCACGCCGCGATACGGGTATGCCGGAGCCTCGCGGCGGCGCTCGACGGCGCGCGCGGCGTCGTCAACGGCACCCCGGTCGGCATGCTGCCGGATCGCGGCACGCCGGTCCCGGCGGAGCTGCTGCGGCCCGGGATGTGGGTGGCGGACGCGGTCTATTCCCCGCTCCGGACGCCGCTCCTCACCGACGCCGCCCGGATCGGCGCCCGGACCATGACGGGGCGCGAACTCGCGATCCACCAGGCCCTCGACGCCTTCGCGCTGTTCACCGGCCGCGAGGCGCCCGCCGAGGCGATGGCGCGGGCCTTCGACCGCGTGGTGGCGCCGCCCGCCGGCTGACGCCGGTGCGCGAGGCCGATCGTCCCCTCTGCGTCCGCCTTGCGCTCCGCGGACGGACATGAAATTGCGCACAATGCATTTCGATCGAGATTTACTTGACGCGATCGCCCTCGGTACACTCGCAGACAAACCAAGCTGACCCAATGCCGCCCGGATCCCGAAGGCGGCAACGGCCACACCAACCACAGGAGGAAACCCCGATGAGTGCCGTTCCGGCAGGACATCCCCACGACCGTCAGCAATCGAAGAAGGCCGCCGCGAGCGCCTGGATCGGCTCGGCGCTGGAATACTACGACTTCTTCATCTACGCGACGGCGGCATCGCTGATCTTCCCGCAGCTGTTCTTCCCGTCCAACAATCCGACAGTGGCGATCGTGGCCTCGCTCGCCACCTACGGCGTGGGCTATGTCAGCCGGCCGATCGGCGCCTTCGTGCTCGGCCACTGGGGCGACACCCACGGCCGCAAGTACGTCCTCGTCCTGTGCATGTTCCTGATGGGCTTCTCGACCATCGCGGTCGGGCTCCTGCCCACCTACAGCCAGGTCGGCATCCTCGCGCCGATCCTGCTCGTGATCCTGCGGCTGATCCAGGGCTTCGCCGTCGCCGGCGAGATCTCGGGGGCGAGCTCGATGACCATGGAGCACGCGCCGCTCGGCCGCCGCGGCTTCTTCGCCAGCTTCGCCCTGCAGGGCGTCCAGGCCGGCCAGATCCTCGCCGCCGCGGTATTCCTGCCGCTCGCCGCCTACATGCCGACCGAGGCGTTCAATTCCTGGGGCTGGCGCATCCCGTTCCTCCTGAGCTTCCTCGTCATCATCGTCGGCTACGTCATCCGCCGCGAGGTCGACGAGACCCCGGCCTTCGCCCAGGAGGAGAAGCAGGGCGAGGTCGCCCGCGCCCCGATCGTCGAGGCCTTCACCACCTCCTGGCCCGACATGCTGCGGGTGGTGTGCATGGCGCTGATGAACGTGATCCCGGTCGTCACCACCATCTTCGGCGCGGCCTACGCGGTGCAGGCGGCCTACGGCATCGGCTTCCACAAGGACGTCTACCTGTGGATCCCGGTGCTCGGGAACATCGTGGCGGTGATCGTGATCCCGATGGTCGGCAACCTGTCGGACAAGATCGGCCGCCGCCCGCCGATCATCGTCGGCGCGCTCGGCGCGGGCCTCCTGTCCTTCGGCTACCTGTACGCGATCAGCATCGCCAACGTGCCGCTGGCGATCGTGATGTCGATCCTGATGTGGGGCATCGTCTACCAGGGCTACAACGCGGTCTTCCCGAGCTTCTTCCCCGAGCTCTTCCCGACCCGCACCCGCGTCTCCGCGATGGCGATCTCGCAGAACGTCGGCACCGCCATCACGGCGATGCTGCCGGCCCTGTTCGCCACCGTGGCGCCCCCCGGCTCGGCCAACATCCCGCTCACCATCGGCTCGATCGCGCTCGCGATCACCGCGGTGGCGGCGGTCGCGGCCTTCTCGGCCCGGGAGACCTACCGCATCCCGATGAAGGACCTCGGCCAGCCCCGCGCGGTGCCGGTGCCGCAGGCCGAGTACGACCGGCTGCGCAACGAGGCGATGGCCTGACGGCGCCCGGCCCGGGCTTTGCCCGGGCCGACCGGGGACGAAGCGGGCCGGGCGCGGATGGCGTCCGGCCCGCTTCGTTTCCGTTAGAGCCCGTCCGCCACGCGGATGCCTCAGCTCACACGGTCGAGACCCTCCCCGGTCGCCGACACCACCTGGTTGCGGCCGCCCGCCTTGGCGGCATAGAGCGCCCCGTCGGCCCGGGCGAGCAGGCTCTCGAGGGTGTCGCCCTCGCTCCAGGCGGCGAGGCCGAGGCTGCAGGTGACCGGGATCGGTCCGCGCAGGCCCGGCACCCGCAGGCGGGCGCAGGTCGCGCGGATCCGCTCGGCCACCACGCCGGCGCCGCCGAGGCCGTGGCCGGGCATCAGCACGGCGAATTCCTCGCCGCCGATCCGGCCGGTCAGCGCCCCGGTCTCCTTGAGCACGTCGGCGACGGCGCGGATCACCCGGTCGCCGCCATCGTGGCCGTGCCGATCGTTGATCGCCTTGAAGCGGTCGATGTCGATCATCAGGGCGGTGAGAAGCTCGGGCGGCCGGATCGCCGCCAGGCAGTCCCTCGCCCGGCGCGTGAAGCCGTGGCGGCCGAAGAGCTGCGTCAGGCCGTCGGTGTCCGCGTCGCGGATCAGCCGGCGCTGCAGGCTCAGGCCCCGCTCGACCACCCGCAGGCGGGCATGCAGCTCCGCCGCCTCCGGCGGCTTGGGAATGAAGTCGTCGGCGCCGCTGTCGAGCACCTCGCCGAGGCGCCGTCCGGCCCGGTCGGCCGACATCGCGATCACCGCGAGCGGGCGGGTCGTGCCGGCGAGCGTGCGCAGGGACCAGCACAGTTCGAGGCCGCAGAGCGGCGCGACCTCGAGGCTGGTGATCACGCAGGCCACGTCCTCGTGGGCCGCCACATGGGCGAGGGCCTGCGCGGAATCGGAGAACGCATCGACCACATGTCCCCCCTCCGCGACGAGGCGGGCGACGATCTTGCGCAGGGTCAGGCCAGGTTCGACGAGGACGATACGCATCGGGGCCCGCGGGAAGGATACGGCCGCGCTCTCGCCCGGCCACTGGACTGCGATCCTCGCTCCGCATGGAGCACAGGACCATAAAGGGGAGTTAATCGATGCCCGACATCTCTGGTAGACGTCCTGTTTGTCCCCCATCGAACAGGCTAGATCGGGTTAGGCCGCGATCCCGCCACGGTCAAAGCTGCCTAATGCATACCGGATATCGGTCGGGTCGGAGCCGCACGGAAACCGGCGGTGGCGGCGCGGAACCGGCCCAGGACCCGCGACGCTGGATTTCGCCGGCCAGATAGGGCATCGGGCGCAGCATCCCCCCTCGCGACACGGCGCCCCATGACCGAGACCTCCCCGCTCCCGCAGGCCGCGCGCCCGAAGCTCGTCCTCGCCTCGGCCTCGCCCCGGCGCCTCGCCCTGCTGCAGCAGGCCGGACTGGAGCCGGACGCCCTGCTGCCGGCCGACCTCGACGAGGCGCCGCTCAAGGGCGAGAAGCCCCGCGACCTCGTGCGCCGCCTCGCCCGGGCCAAGCTCGACGTGGCGGCCGCCGCGGCGCGCGGCACCGGGGAACTCGGCCAGAGCTACGTGGTGGCGGCCGACACGGTGGTGGCGGTGGGCCGGCGCATCCTGCCGAAGGCCGAGGTGACCGACGAGGCGGCGGAATGCCTGCGGATGCTGTCGGGCCGCGCCCACCGGGTCTATACCGCGATCTGCGTCCTGGGCCCGAAGGACCGGCCGCGGGAGCGCCTGGTCGAGACCCGGGTGCGGTTCAAGCGCCTGTCCTCCCGGGAGATCGACGCCTATCTCGCCAGCGGCGAGTGGCGCGGCAAGGCCGGGGGCTACGCGATCCAGGGACTGGCCGGCTCCTTCGTGGTCAAGCTCGTCGGCTCCTACAGCGCCGTGGTCGGCCTGCCGCTCTACGAGACGGTCGGCCTGCTCGAGGGCGAGGGATACCCGGTCCGCGGCGCCTGGCGCGACGCGGGTTGAGGCACGACAGGAGGCGCAGATGACGACGCCCGACGACGACACGCCGAAGCAGGCCTGCCCGATCTGCGGCAAGCCGACGGCGCCGGCCTACACGCCGTTCTGCTCGAAGCGCTGCGCCGATGTCGATCTGCAGCGCTGGCTCAGCGGGCGCTACGCCATCTCCGGCCGCGAGGACGACGCCCTCGGCCAGGACGACGGCACGCACGAGGAGTGAGGCCCATGTCCGGACGACGACGTCCGGACCATGGCATCACGAGCCCGCGCGGCGCCCGGGCGAGGCCGAAAGCCGCCTGTGCGGGGCAATCGGCCGGATGTCGCGGGAGGGATACTGCGGGAGAGCAGGGAACGGCCGGGGGCCTCCCCGGTTGACGGCGGCCCGACACACCGCCCGCGAGGCCCTGCCCCCATGTCGTACGATTTTCCGAACCCGCTCACCAAGCATCCCCGCCCGCCCTTCGAGGCCCAGCCGCAGGGCTTTCCGGGCCTGACCGGGCGGATGAAGCCGGAGCCCGACCACGGCGAGGCGAGCTACAAGGGCGCCGGCAAGCTCACCGGCAAGGCGGCGCTGATCACCGGGGGCGATTCCGGCATCGGCCGGGCGGTCGCCATCGCGTATGCCCGCGAGGGCGCCGACGTGGCGATCTCCTACCTGCCCTCCGAGCAGGGCGACGCCGAGGCCGTGGCGCAATGGGTCGAGAAGGCCGGGCGCTGCGCCCTCCTGCTCCCGGGCGACCTCAAGGACCGGGCCTATGCCCACGAGATCGTGGCCCGCACCGCCGAGACCTTCGGCCGGCTCGACGTGGTGGTGAATAACGGCGCCTTCCAGCAGCCGAACCAGGACCTCGCCTCGATCGACGAGGACGTCTTCGAGGAGCATTTCCGCACCAACGTCTTCGGGGCCTTCTCGGTCACCAAGGCGGCGATGGCACACCTCAAGCCCGGCGCCTCGGTGATCTTCACCTCGTCGGTGAACTCCAAGCACCCGATGCCGTCGCTGCTGGCCTACAGCGCCACCAAGGGCGCGCTCAGCAACCTGGTGCTGAGCCTGTCGCAGCTCCTCGCCGAGAAGGGCGTGCGGGTGAACGGCGTGCTGCCCGGCCCGATCTGGACCCCGTTCATCCCGTCCGGGATGGAGCAGGATTCGGTCACGTCGTTCGGCAGCCAGGTCCCGTTCGGGCGTCCGGGCCAGCCGGCGGAACTCGCCTCGGCCTATGTCATGCTGGCCTCCGACGAGAGCAGCTACACCTCGGGCGCGCTGGTGACGGTGGCGGGGGCGATGCCGGTTTTGTGAACCTGCCGGCCCCGGCCGAGGACGGCGGTCGAGGAGCGGCCGCGGCACTTCGGCTGCCCCCGCTCGAAAAGCGATGTCCAATCCAACTCGCGACCTCATCCTGAGGCGTTAGTCCATTGAAGATGGACCAACCTCGAAGGAGGGCTCCAGACGTCTCTCAGATCCCTGGACACCTCCTTCGAGGCTCCCTCCGTTCGCCTGCGATCTTCGATCGCCAACACCTCAGGGTGAGGTCGATGGCCGGATGGAAAATTATTGCGGCATCTGCCGCACCCTTCGAACAGCCCGGCTCACCCCGCCCGATCCGCCGTGTCGATCGTGATCCCGCCTCCGACGACGCGGGAGACGCAGGTGCAGAGCTGGGCGTCGGTCGCCTTCTGGGCGTCGCTGAAGAAGACGTCGCGGTGGTCCACCGTGCCGTCGGCGTCGAGGATCTTCACCGTGCACAGGCCGCACTCGCCGCGCCGGCAATCGGAGATCATGCCGACGCCCGCCGCCTCCAGCGCCTCGAGCATCGTCTGGCCGCGGCCGACCACGATCTCCTTCGACAGGCGCGGGATGCGCACGGTGAACGGCTCGGCGGGGTGGCGCCCGCCGGTGCCGAAGGTCTCGAAGCGCAGGGACTGCGCCGGCCGGCCCGACACCGTCCAGGCCCGGCGGGCCGCCTCCATCATCCCGAGCGGGCCGCAGATATAGGCCTCGCCGCCCGGCGCCAGGGCGGCGATGGCGGCGGGAAGGTCGATCCGCCCGCCCTCCGCGTCGGCGACGGTCTCCAGCCGGTCGCCGATCCGGGCCCGCAAATCGTCGGCGAGCGCCAGGTCCTGCCGGGTCCGCGCCGCGTAGAGCAGGCGGAACGGCGCGCCGGCCTGGTGGAGCGCCAGCGCCATGGCATGGAGCGGCGTGATGCCGATGCCGCCGGCGACGAGCAGATAGCCGGGCCGGCCATGGGTGAGGGCGAAGTGGTTGCGGGGCCCCGAGATGCCGAGCCGGGCGCCGGGTTCGAGCCCGTGCATGTAGGCCGAGCCGCCGCGGCTGTCGGGCAGGCGCTTCACGGCGATGCGGTAGAGACCGTCCGCCCCGGACTCGAGCAGCGAGTAGGAGCGGGTATCCGGCCGCTCGCCGATCATCACCGCGACCCCGAGATGGCTGCCGGGCGACGCCGGCGCCACGGCGCCCAGGGGCTCGATCTCGAGGAGGCGGATGTCGGGCGTCAGCGCCCGGGTGGCGCGCAGCCGCGCGGGACGCCAGTCGGTCGGCGCGATGTCGTGCGAATTCACGGCGCTACTCCGCCGCCATGCCGGCCGCGGCCGGATCCTTCACCGCCCTCCCGGCCGGCCCCCTGCCCTCGGCCGCCATCATCCCGTCGATCAGGCGGTGCGCCCACAGGGAGCCGGCATCGATGTTGAGGTTGTAGAAGGGCTGGCGCGGCTGGCGGTCGATCGCCCGCTGCTGGGCCTCCAGCACGTCGTGGTCCTGGTCGTAGACGCCCTTGCCGTCGTTGACGTGAGCCAGGGTGAGGCGCTTCGTCAGTTCCTCGTCGTCGGTGCGGAAGCTGCGCACGAAGTTCCAGAAATAGTGGCAGCTCGTCGCGGTCTCCGGCGTGATCGCCGCCAGGAAGAAGCCGTTGACGCCCTGAGACCGGTCGCCCCGGCGCGCCCCGGTGCCGGCGAGCGCCACGCCGACATCGCCCGCCACCACGCTCGGCGCCTCGAACCGGATGATCTGCCAGCGGTCGACATGGCCGGGCCGCCCGAGGTTGCGCGCCCAGAACGGCGGCGGCTCGATGCCCTCCATCCAGCGCTCCACGGTGACGCAGGTCTCCGTATGCGTCACCTCGAACGGGCTGCGGGTGATCGCGTCGTCGCCGATGCTGCCGGCATGGACGTAGGTCTCGTGGGTCAGGTCCATCAGGTTGTCGATGACCAGCCGGTAATTGCACTTGAGGCCGTAGAAGGTGCCGCCCTCGCCGACCCAGGGCGCATCGCTGTTCCAGTGGAAATCCGGCACGAGGTCGGGATCGGCGAGCGCCGGATCGCCCATCCAGAGCCAGACCAGGCGGTAGCGCTCCACCGCCGGGAAGGCGCGCACGCAGGCCGAGGGATTGATGGTCTCCTGGGCCGGCATGTGGGTGCAGCGGCCGGCGGCGTCGAAAACGAGGCCGTGATAGCCGCACATCACCTGGTCACCCTTCAGGTGGCCGAGCGAGAGCGGCATCAGCCGGTGCCAGCACGCATCCTCGAGCGCCGCCACGCCGCCGTCGGTGCGGCGGTAGAGCACCACGTCCTTGTCGCAGATCCGCCGCGGCGTCAGGGCCCGGCCGATCTCGTGGTCCCAGGCCGCGGCGTACCACGCATTCAGGGGAAAGCCCGTCGCCTCGGTCATCGGTGTCTCCTCCCAGGGTGCCTCTCGTCCCGGCCGGTCTTGATGCCGTCCCGGGTCGCTCGGGTGCGCGCGACTTGACCGTTTCGGGCCGGCGCGGCGGGTCCGGGGGACCGCGCGCCGGGCCGCCGGCCGGTGTTGCGCCGCACACAGGTTTCTCCTGCCGGATCAGCCGCTTGGAACCGGTCCGGCTCGGGTGTGAGACGCTAGCGGCGCCCGTCGTCCCGGGCCATGGACGGGCCCCGAAATTCCTTGGACGGATCCGGCGCGCTCCCGTAGCCTCGCGGGCGGGAGGACACGGCGATGCAGGTGCGGCGGGAGCGGCCGATCCCGGTCTTTCGCCTGTACGGCGAGACCGCCGAGGCGACGGTGCCGGGCTTCGTCCATGCCGAGCGGATCGGCACCAGCGCGGCCCTGCACGACTGGGAGATCGCGCCCCACCGCCACGGCGCCCTGTCGCAGGGGCTGGTGATCACGAAGGGCACCGGCGCGCTGTCGCTCGATGCGAGCCGCGAGGAGTTCTGCGCGCCCTGGCTGGTCTGGGTGCCGTCCGGCGTGGTCCACGCCTTCTCGTTCCGGCCCGGCACCGACGGGGTGGTGCTGTCGCTCGCCGACGACTTCCTCGCCGCCGTGCTCGATCCCGACCCGGAGGCGGGCCGGCTGCGCGCCACCGCCGAGGCGACGTTCAGCGGCCGGCCGGGCTCGCCGGAGGAGATCGACCTCGACCTGGCCGGCCTCGTCCAGACGCTCGCCCGGGAGGCCGCCGGCGCCCTGCCGGGAGCGGCGAGCGCGGTGGCGGCCCTGGTCAAGCTCCTCGTCGTGGGGGTGCTGCGGACCCGCGCCGCCCGCTCGATCACCGAGCCGGCGGCGCTGGCGCGGGCCGACCTGCATCGCCGCTTCCGGCGCCTCGTCGAGATGCACCTGCGCGAGGGCTGGCCGATCGCCCGCTTCGCCGCCTCCCTGGGGGTCACGCCGGACCGGCTCCACGCCGCCTGCACCGAAGCGGTGCGGCGCTCGCCGCAGGGCATCCTGCACGATCGCCTGATGCTCGAGGCCAAGCGCAGCCTGATCTACACGACGCTGCCGGTCTCGAAGATCGCCTTCGACCTCGGCTTCAACGATCCGGCGTATTTCTCGCGGTTCTTCGCGGCGCGCGCGGGGTCGAGCCCGGCGACGTTCCGGCGCGAGAACCGGAGCGGCGAGATTTGACGATCCCCCGGCCGCAGAAGCGTCGCCGCGAGATCGCATTCGATTTTCAAGGAGAAGGAGTGGCTCCCCGAGTAGGACTCGAACCTACGACAAGGCGATTAACAGTCGCCTGCTCTACCAACTGAGCTATCGGGGAATGCCGGTCGGCGCTCGCGTTCGGGCGCCGACGAGGGGCTTCTTAGCCAGTTCATTCGGGCCGCGCAACCCCGATGTCGCGCGTCAGCGCGGCGGGCAGGCCGAGGCGAACGGGCCGACCGTCAGGTCGCCCTGCCGGGGAGCGTTGAGCACGAACGGCTCGGTGCCGCCCTGGCCGAACCCCATCAGGCCGAGATCGTAGTAGCAGCGATCGAGGACCGCCGTGAACGTGTAGCTGTCCTGCGCCACCGGGGGGCCGACCGGCACCAGCCGCCCGCGGGGGCCCCGGGCGGCACAATGGGCGGCGATGTCGACCCGGCCCGGGGCGAGCATGCGGATCGCGCGCGAGGAATGCGGCGGGATGCCGACGCTCGGGCCGCCGTTGCGGCTCGCCACCGCGAAGTAGGGTGAACGGTTGACGACGCGCCGGACGCAGCCGGCCTCCGCCGCGCTGCTGATGCCGCCGGCGAGCAGAGCCGCCGCCGCCGACCACAGATAGAGCCGCTTCACGCCCGGCCGCATGGCTGACCTCTCCTTGACCCGTCCCGCGCATCGCCCGCGTGACAGGAGAACACCTAACGCGCCGCCCGGCTCCGGCCAGGCTTGCTGCGTAGAGGCCCGCAGGCCGCGGGGACCCGCGCATGCGCCTCTCCGCGGAACGGAACGGCAGAGCTTGGCGTTGAGTTCCGGTCGCGGTGGGACGACGGCCCTCGGCTGCCGCACCGCCCCTCGAACCGCCCGCCCCCTGGACCTCCCGCTCCGGAGCCCCGATGCGCCTACGTTCCCTGCTGCTGGCCCTCTTCCTGCTCGCCGGATTCGGCGGTCTCGCCGGCGCCTCGCCGCTGATGCCGAGCGCCGCCGTGACCACCGCCCTCGACCAGCCCTCGACGGTCGAGACCGTGCGCTGGCGCCGCCACCGGCACTGGCACCGGCGGCACTGGCATCGCCGCCATTGGCACCACCGGCGCCACTACCGCCGGCACTGGCATCACCGTCGTCACTGGCACCATCGCCGCCATTACGCGCGCCACCACTATCGCCGCCACAGGCATGTCGGCCGGCTGCATTTCAGCCGTCCGGCCGCCCGCCCGGTGCGCTGGATCGAACCCCGCCGCGACGGACGCTGAGCCGTGAGCGAGCAGCCGCCCGAACCCGGACCCGAGGGACGTCCCCGCGACTGGCTCGATCTCGGCGGGGCGGCCAAGCCGGTCGATCCGGGGGGAGCCCCGCAGGGCACGCCCCGGGGAGCCCCAGCCGCCGGGCGGTTCGCGGGGCTCTCCCGCGCCGCCGCCGGGTTCGGAGCCCGGATCGGTCCGGCGGCCCGTTCGGGATTCGCTCGGGCGCGGGCCGGCGCCGCCGGCCTCGCCGCACATCCCGCCACCCGCCGTGCCGCCGCCGCGACCGCGGCGGCCTGGCGGCCCGCCGCGGCCTTCGCCCGGCGGGTGCCGTGGCTGCGGATGACGGCCGGGGCGGCGGTCCTGCTGGTCGGCCTCGTTCTCGCCTACACGCTCTACGCCCTGGTGACCCTGCCGGTGAATGGCGGCCTCACGGTCGAGCCCACGGCCTCGGCCCTGGTGGTGCGGGCCGCCGACGGACAGGCCTTCGCCACCCGCGGCGTCATCAAGGGGGCGAAGCTCTCGCCCAAGGAGGTGCCGCCGGTCCTCGCCAAGGCGATCGTGGCGATCGAGGACCGCCGCTTCTACGAGCATCACGGCATCGACCTGCGCGGGCTCCTGCGCGCCGCCCTGCGCAACGCCGCCGCCGGCGGCACCCGGGAGGGCGGCTCGACGCTGACCCAGCAGCTCGTGCGCATGAGCTACCTGTCGCAGGACCGTACCCTGAAGCGGAAGGTGCAGGAGGCGGTGCTGTCCCTGTGGCTCGAATCGCAGCTGCCGAAGGACGAGATCCTCACCCGCTACCTCAACGCGGCCTATTTCGGCGCCGGCGTGTACGGCGCCGACGCGGCGGCGCAGCGCTATTTCGGCAAGCCGGCCAAGGACCTGACCCTGAGCGAGGCCGCCATGCTGGCGGGCCTCGTACGGGCGCCCTCGCAGCTCGCTCCCCACCGCAACCTCGACGGGGCGCGCGGCCGCGCCGCCCAGGTGCTCGACGCGATGGTGGAGACCGGGGCGATCACCGCCAAGGAGGCGGAGGCGGCCAAGGGCGCGCCCGCGACCGTACGGGTGCCGACGGAGACGCCGGTCGGCACCAACTACTTCGTCGACAACGTGGCCGATTCGGTCCGCGGCCTGATCGGTACCGGGCCGGCGGATGCCACGGTGCGCACCACCCTCGATCTGACGCTCCAGAACATCGCCGAGAGCGTGATCGCCCGGCGCCTCGACCAGGACGGCGAGCGGCGGAAGGTCTCGCAGGGCGCCCTCGTCGCGATGGCGCCCGACGGGGCGATCCTGGCGATGGTCGGCGGGCGCGACTACGCCGACAGCCAGTTCAACCGCGTCACCCAGGCCAAGCGCCAGCCGGGCTCGCTGTTCAAGCTGTTCGTCTACCTCACCGCCCTGCAGCAGGGCTACCGGCCGGACTCGACGATGGTCGACCGCCCGACCCAGATCGGCGAGTGGGAGCCCGAGAATTACGGCGGGCGCTATCGCGGCGCGGTGACCCTGCGCTCCGCCTTCGCCCACTCGATCAACACCGTGGCGGTCCAGCTCGCCGAGGCGGTCGGCATCCCGGCGGTGATCGAGACCGCGCGGGGGCTCGGCATCGCCTCCGAGCTGCCGAACCTGCCGAGCCTGGCGCTCGGCTCGGCCGAGACGACGCTCCTCGAGATCACCCGGGCCTACGCGGCGGTGGCGGCGGGCGCCGAGACCGTCGAGCCCTACGGCGTGCGCCAGATCCTCGCCCGCGATCAGACGCTCTACACGCGGCCGCAAACCGCCCCGGCCCCGGCCCGCGACCAGGCGGCGCGCACCGGGATGCTCGATCTTCTGAACGCCGTCATCCGCGAGGGCACCGGCAAGAACGCCCGAGTCTCGGTGCCCGCGGGCGGCAAGACCGGCACCACCCAGGACAGCCGCGACGCCTGGTTCGTCGGCTTTGCCGGCGACCTCGTGGTCGGGGTCTGGCTCGGCAACGACGACAACTCGCCGATGGCCGGCGTCACCGGCGGCGACATGCCGGCCCTGATCTGGCACGACTTCGTCACCCAGGCCCTCGCCGCGCGGGCCAAGGCCGGCAGGAGCGAGGCAGGCAAGAGCGAGGCCGGCAAGGCGCAACCGGGCAGGCCCGAGGCCGCCCGCTCCGCCCCGATGCCGCAGACGGCCAGCATCGCCGAGCCCGACATCGATCCGCGGAACGGACAAGATCCGGCCGGCCGGGATCTCGCGGGCCGCCCGGTGCTGCGGGGCTCGCCCGCGGTGGTCGATACCGGCACCCTCGATTTCGACGGGCGCACGGTGCGGCTCACCGGGGTCGAGGGGCTGTCCGGCCGCAACGCCCGCGAGCTCGGCCGCTACCTGCGCCGCCGCGACGTCGCCTGCGCGCCGGCCGAGGGCGGTGCCTATCGCTGCTCCCTCGACGGCCAGGACCTGTCCGAGCTGATCCTGTTCAACGGCGGCGGCCGCGCCAGCGCCGATGCGACCCCGGACCTGCTCGCCGCCGAGGAGCAGGCCCGCTCGAACCGGATCGGCATCTGGCGGCGGTGATCGGGACCGAGCCCGATCGCGGATACCGACGGCGGGCTCGTGGGTCTCTCGCCTTCGGTTTTCTTTGTCCGGGCAGGTCGTCCGGAAGACGTAAAGACGGGAGGAGCGCGGGTTTCCTCCTCTCCCCGCAGGCGGCAGGACTGTCCAAGGAAAGCTGTGGCGAGACTCCCCTCTCCAGGCGATGCCGGGCTTGCCCGGTATCGCTGCAAGGTGTGGGAGAGGGGCCGGGGGTGAGGGTGCTACGGTTCTGAATTCAGCACTAAGCGTAGAGCGGCCAGCACAACGGTCTGAGCTCTAGAGCGCTGTGCGATCGGCCTGCAACGGCCAAGTTGGTTAGGTCGTTGGTTGGCTGAAGGAGCCAGCGATGACCTCACCCTTGTCCGTCGATCTGCGTGAGCGCGTCGTGTCTGCCGTCCTGGCAGGCGCGTCCTGCCGCCAAGCTGGCGAGCGGTTCGGTGTCAGCGCCGCCAGCGTCAGTCGCTGGCACGCCCGCCATCTCCGGGACGGCCACGTCCGACCCAAGCCGATGGGCGGCGACCAGCGCTCGCACGTCATCGAGGCTCACGCCTCGCGGATCCTGAAGCTGTGCGAGAAGCGCGGCAACATCGTGCTGTCGGAACTGCGCGACGCCTTGGCCGAGCAGGGCGTCACCTCCAGCACCAGCAGCCTGTCGCGCTTCCTGGCCCGCCATTGCATCACCCGTAAAAAGGGGCTCTCCACGCCGCCGAACAGGACCGTCCGGACGTAGCGGAGGCTCGCCAGGCGTGGTTTGGGGGTCAACTCGACCTCGATCCGGACCGTCTGGTGTTCATCAACGAGACGGCAGCCTCGACCCGGATGGTGCGTCGCTACGGCTGGGCCCCGCGCGGCCAGCGCTGTCGCCTGCCGATGCCGTGCGGGCACTACAAGACCACCACCGTCACGGCGGCCTTGCGCACGAGCGGCCTGACGGCAACGGCGATCTTCGAGGGCGCCACCAACGGCCAGCGCTTCCTGGACTACATCACTGACACCCTGGTCCCGGTGCTCCAGCCCGGCGACACGGTGATCCTCGACAACCTCCAGGCCCACAAGGTAGCGGGCGTGCGCGAGGCCATCGCGGCGGCGGGCGCGCGGGTGATGTACCTGCCGCCCTACAGCCCAGAGTTCAACCCGATCGAGCAGGCCTTCGCCAAACTCAAAACCTTGCTGCGCACCGCAGCCGCGCGCACAGTCGAAGACTTGCATGCTGCGATCCGCCAGGCCTTCGCAGCCTTCACCCCGCAGGAGTGTCGCAACTACCTCAATGCAGCGGGCTACCAGTCAGACTGCTACGTTTCAGCCTGATCGGGCGCTGCTCTAGTCGGAAGCGTGTCACCCTCACCCCTACCCCTCTCCCACACGGGAGAGGGGATCCCGCGCCTGATTCTCAAAGGGGTTTTCCCCGGACAGCCCTGCGCTCATGCGGAGGGGGAACACACGCCTTGGACGGAGGTGGTGCGGATCGCCGCTCTCCGTCCGGGCCCCGCTCCGGAAGCGGACGGCCCACCCCGGGGGGAAACAGCACGGTCGCCGCAGCGACGGTGGTCCCGATCGCCACGACAAAGCGCGAGGGGGCAGCCGTTACGCTGTGCCTCTCGCGCGGGTCGCGTCAGATCAGCATCGCGTTGAGCGCGACCGTCAGGGCCGCGCCGACGACGGCGAAGCCGAGGATCGTGACGCTGCTGACCTGATCGACGGAATCGACGTCGTGGCCGGTGCGGTGTTCGGGGGCGTTGGCGTTCATCGGGCTCTCCTCATCGGGATATGCCGACCAACGTCCCTCGCCTCCTCCCGGATCGACCCCGCCCGCGCCGCATTGTGCCGCAGGAGCGGCAGCGGCGGTCAGCCGGCGTGCGGCGTGCCGCCCTCGTGGCCGTGGCTCGTGCCGACGACGCACAGTGCCAGACCGGCGATGCCGCCGATCGTGCCGAGCGGAGTCTGGTAGCGCCAGGAAGCGTAGTAGCCGGCGCTGCCGATCACGACGCCGAGCAGGGTGAGCACGATGCCGCGGGCCGAGGCTCCCGGCCTGTCCCGGTGCGGTCGGATGGCGTCCTGATGCATCGCCGAAAAACCCTCGCCGCGCCGTGTCGATCCGCCGGCCTCCCCCGGGGAGGACCACGGGAGCCGGGGGGCGGCCGCCCTCTCCCGCCAGGGAAACGCGGGAGAGGCCGATTGGCTCACGGCCTCGTGCCGACGGCCGGACTCAAAGGGAGGGCCCGGCCGCTCGCGAGGCTCAGCGGCCCTCGCCGCCGATGCGCGAGAAGTCCGCGACCTCCCGGGTCGCCGCCCGGAGGGCGTTGAGCAGGGCGAGGCGGTTGGCGCGCAGGGCCAGCTCGTCGGCGTTCACCGTCACCTTGTCGAAGAAGGCGTCGACCGGCGCGCGTAAGCTCGAGAGCGCCCGCATCGCCCCCTCGAAATCCTCCGTCGCGACTGCCCGGCCCGCCTCGGCACTGGCATTCCGCAGAGCCTCGGCCAGGGCCGTCTCCTCGGGCAGGGTCAGGAGGGCCCGGTCGGGCGCCGCGTCGTAGGCGCGGCCGTCCTTCTTCTCCTCGATGCGCAGGATGTTGGCGGCGCGGCGGGAGCCGGCGAGCAGGTTCTTGCCGTCCTCGGTGTCGAGGAAGCGGCCCAAGGCCTCGACGCGGCGCACCACCATCAGGAGGTCGTCCTGCCCGGGGAGGGCGAAGACGGCATCGATCAGGTCATGGCGGGCGCCCTGGTCGCGCAGGTAGACCTTCAGCCGGTCGGCGAAGAAGGCGAGGAGGTCGTCCGCGAAGGCGCCCGCATCCCGCCCGTGGCCGGAGGCCGCCGCGGCGATCTGCGCCCGCAGGGAGAGCCGCGCCTCGCTGGCGAGGACGAGCCGGATCACGCCGAGCGCGGCACGCCGCAGGGCGTAGGGGTCCTTGCTCCCCGTCGGCTTCTCGTCGATCGCCCAGAAGCCCACCAGCGTGTCGAGCTTGTCGGCCAGCGCCACCGCCACCGAGACCGGCTCGGAGGGCACCCGGTCGGTGGGCCCCAGCGGCTTGTAATGCTCCTCGATCGCCGCCGCGACCGCCGGGTCCTCGCCCTGCTCGACCGCGTAGTAGCGGCCCATCAGGCCCTGCAATTCGGGGAACTCGCCGACCATCTCGGTGACGAGGTCGGCCTTGGCGAGGCGCGCGGCGCGCTCGGCGAGATCCGGGTCGGCCCCGACCACCGGCGCCAGCGCCCGGGCGAGACCGGCGATGCGCGCGACGCGCTTGGCCTGGGTGCCGAGCTTCTCGTGGAAGACGATGCTCTCGAGCTTGGGCAGCCGGTCGTCCAGCCGGGTCTTGCGGTCGGTTTCCCAGAAGAACGCCGCGTCGGAGAGGCGCGCGCGCACCACCCGCTCGTTGCCGGCGACGATCGCCGCGCCGCCGTCGGAGGCCACCAGGTTCGAGACCAGGATGAAGGCGTTGGCCAGGCGCTCGCGCCCGTCGGGGCCGGGCGCCCCGCGGAGCACGAAGC
Organism: Methylobacterium indicum; assembly: GCF_017347565.1. Taxonomy (NCBI): domain Bacteria; kingdom Pseudomonadati; phylum Pseudomonadota; class Alphaproteobacteria; order Hyphomicrobiales; family Methylobacteriaceae; genus Methylobacterium; species Methylobacterium indicum. The sequence continues at coordinate 256,915 of NZ_AP024145.1, forward strand.
ACTTCTGGTTCGCCCGGATCGTGGCGCGGATCACCTCCGGGGGAATCGTGAGGAAGCGCTCGTCGAAGGCGCCCATCAGGGTCACCGGCCACTCGACGAGGCCCGCCACCTCCTCCAGCAGGCCCTCGTCCTCGACGAGGTCGAGGCCGCGGGCGAAGGCGAGGTCGCGGGCGTCGTGCAGGATGATGTCCTTGCGCCGGTCCGCATCGAGCACCACGAAGGCCCTCTCCAGGGCCGGCAGGTAATCGGCGAAGCGGCGCACCTCGATCGCCTGCGGCGCCAGGAAACGGTGGCCGCGGGTGGTGAATCCGACCTCGACGCCCTCGATGGCGAAGGGCACCAGCTCGGGCGTCTCGGTCTCGGGGCCGAAGCTCGCGACGATCGAGTGCAGCGGCCGGACCCAGCGGAGCGAGCCCGGCTCGCGCGAGGCGGCGCCCCAGCGCATCGATTTCGGCCAGGGGAAGCTCTTGACGATCGCCGGGATGATCTCGGCCAGCACGTCGATCGTCTCGCGGCCGGGCCGCTCGATCACCGCGACGTAGAACTCGCCCTTCTTCGGGTCGGAGACGATCTTGGCCTCGTCGAGGCTGGCGAGGCCGGCGCTCTTCAGGAAGCCCTGGACCGCGCCCTCGGGGGCGCCGACGCGGGGCCCTTTGCGCTCCTCGCGCACGTCCTGGCCGCGGGCCGGCAGGCCGGCGACGTGGAGGGCGAGGCGGCGGGGCGTCGCGAAGGCCTTGGCGCCCTCGTACAGGAAGCCGCGCTCGACCAGCGCGTCGGTGACGAGCTTGCGCAGGTCCTCGGCCGCGCGCCGCTGCATGCGGGCGGGGATTTCCTCGGAGAAGAGTTCGAGCAGCAGGTCGGGCATCGGGCGGCCTCGAGGCACTCCGTCGGGAGGGCCCGGAATCGGGAAAAGGGAGTCGGCGGGTGTGTAGCGCCGGGCGGCGCGGATGTCAGGCGGCCGGCGCTTCGCCCGCGAGCCCGCCCGCATCGGTGCGCCGCCAGGCCTCGCCGCAGGCTTTTGCCAGTTCGCGCACCCGCAGGATGTAGCTCTGCCGCTCGGTGACCGAGATCACCCCGCGCGCGTCGAGCAGGTTGAAGACGTGGCTGGCCTTGATGCACTGGTCGTAGGCCGGCTGCGCCATGCGGTGGCGTGGATCGTTGCTGTCGGGCCCCGGCTCGCCGGCCTTCAGGTAGGCGCGGCAGGCGGCCTCGGCGTCGCGGAACTGCCGGAAGAGCATCTCCGTGTCGGCGGCCTCGAAGTTGTGGCGCGAATATTCCTGCTCGGCCTGCAAAAAGACGTCGCCGTACGTGACCTTCTCGTCGCCCTCGCGGCCGTTGAAGTTCAGGTCGTAGACGTTCTCGACGCCCTGGACGTACATCGCCAGGCGCTCGAGGCCGTAGGTCAGCTCGCCGGCGACCGGTGAGCATTCGAAGCCGGCGACCTGCTGGAAGTAGGTGAACTGGCTCACCTCCATCCCGTCGCACCAGCATTCCCAGCCCAGGCCCCAGGCGCCGAGCGTCGGGCTCTCCCAATCGTCCTCGACGAAGCGGATGTCGTGCAGGCTAAGATCGACGCCGATGGCCTTCAGCGAATCGAGGTAGAGCTCCTGGAGGTTCGGCGGGTTCGGCTTCAGGATCACCTGGAACTGGTAATAATGCTGGAGCCGGTTCGGGTTCTCGCCGTAGCGCCCGTCCTTGGGCCGGCGCGAGGGCTGAACGTAGGCCGCCTTCCAGGGCTTCGGCCCCAGCGCCCGCAGGGTGGTGGCCGGATGGAACGTGCCGGCGCCCACCTCCATGTCGTAGGGCTGGAGGATCACGCAGCCCTGCGCGGCCCAGAACCGCTGGAGCGTCAGGATCAGGCCCTGGAACGAGCGGGTCGGCTGAAGGTCGGCGTCGGTGGCGGTCATGGGCGGGGGCTTGCGGCTCGGGCGGGGTCGGATCTCGCCGCGACCCTTGGGAACCGGCGGCGCCCGAGTCAAGCGGGCGTGCGCCCCCGCACGAATGCGAAGCGGGGCCGGAACCGGAAAACGGTCAAGCTCGTTGACAGTACAGAACGGAACACGGTGCTGCCGGATACGGCGCAAGACTAGGGGAGATTGTCCGTGACCCACCGCCTGACCTTGGTCGCCGCCGCCGCACTTCTCTCGCTGGTCGCGACCCCGCTGGTGGTCCGGGCCGGTTCGGACGCCCCGAAGGCCGCGCCGGCCCCCGCCGCGGTCGAGGCCGCCAAGCCCGCCGCCGCCGAGGCGCCCGCCCCCGCCTGCCGCATGGTGCGGGTGGTCTATGCGGGCTACGGCATGCCGGCCTGCGGGCGGTAACGGGCGAGGACGCCGGACACGCCGCCCCCGATCCCGAAACCGGCTGTCGCGGCTCCGGGATCGCGTCCGGTACCGGCGGAAAGCCGGGTTCATACGAGCGGGATCAATGCGCCGGGGCGCGCAGAAGCCGGATCAGCGCCGCACCCTCGGGCGATGGCGGCCGCTCGATGCGGCGATACTCGCGCCCGTCGGGCGTCCGCGTCATCAGCCCGATATGGCACATCGTCCGCCGCAGGATCGCCGGATCGCCGAAGAGGTGCAGCGCGGCGAGGAGCGCGCTGACCTCGCGCTCGTCGAAGCGGCGCCCGGCCGGGATCCTCGCCCAGATCGCCCACAGGCACAGGTCCTGGATCGACCGCTGCGCCGGCCAGCGCCGCAACCGCCCCTCGGGATCGAAGAAGCGGGCGGCGCGCAGGACGGCCCCGGTGTCGGCCCCGGTCTCGGCCTCGGAATCGGCGTCGACGGGAGGCTGCGGCGGGGCCGGCGGGCGACGATCGCCCCGGGCGCGGAACTGCTGGAAGTTGCGGTGGCCGGCGGCCCGCGCCAGCATGTTCAGCATCTCGACATGGCTCGGCGGGCTCGCCCGCGACGCCCACTGGGCGCGCAGCGACTTGGCCAGCGCCGACACGTCGCCGGTCGCGAAGGGAATTGGGTCTCTCGGCACGGTTCGTCTCCGTGTGCCGACCTGGGATCAGGTGTCGAGGGTCACCGGCTTTCGACGCGGCACGGGAACGAGAGCATGCCGAAATCAGAACGGCAGGTTTAGCTCCCCTGTGCGGGGCGGTGACGCCTGGGTGACTGCCGACCCGGACGCCATCGTAGCGGGTTCGCGGCGCGCGGCAAGCCGGCCGCGCCTTAGGCCGCGAGCCAGGCCCGGGCCACCCGCAGGTAGTTGCCGCCGAGGATGCCGGCGGTCTCGTCGGGCGTGAACCGCGCGAGGAGGTGGGCGGCGAGATCGGGCAGGGCCGCATAGTCCGGCAGGGCGCTCGGGCCGACGAGGCCCATCATGTCGGTGCCGAGCCCGACATGGTCCGCCCCGACCACGTCCGCCATGCGGGCGATGCCCTCCGCCAGCGCCGCGAGGTCGGGAAACAGGCTCGCGGGCGGCCACAGGCCGATGACGCCGCCGGTCGCCGCCACGATCCGGGCGTGGGCGGGCGTGATGCGGCGGGTCCAGGGCCGCGGCCGCGTGGTGAGCGAGGTATGCGAGAGGACGAGGGGCTTCGTCGCCACCTCGGCCGCCCGGCGCACCAGCGCCTCGGTCCCGTGCGCCACGTCGACGACGATGCCGAGGGCCTCACAAGCCCGGATCACCGCGGCGCCGAACGCCGTCAGGCCGCCATGGACCGGCGGCTCGGTCTGGATGTCGCCGAGGGCGTTCACCCGGTAATGCGTGAGCTGGAGGTGGCGCAGGGCCGCCCGCCGGTACGCGTCCTCGAGGGGGCCGAGATCGCCCTCCAGGAAATCCGCTCCCTCCGCCGCGACGAGGACCGCCGGGTCGGCGGCCCGCACCGCCGCGAGGTCGGTCGCGGTGCGCACCAGGCGCAGGCCCTGCTCGCGCACCAGGGCGTGCAGGCGGGCGAAGCCGCGCTCGGCGTAGGATCGCAGCTCGCCGGGCTCGGGCTCGCGGAAGGCGCGGATGCGGCCCTCCGGCGTCACCCGGTGGGTCGGCGAATCCGACACGATCGCCAGGCAGGCGACCGCGAGGCCGCCGGCCCGCATCGGCCCCGCCAGCGGCGTGAAGGGCGCGCGCCCCTCCGCCTGGCGCACCCGCAGCACGCGGCCGGCATGGCTGTGGCAGTCGATCGTCGGGCGTGCGGCCAGGAAGGTTCCGGCGGATGTGCGCCGGGCCTCGGTCACGGCCTCGGGGACGGGCGCGACCTCCTGCGCGACCTCCTGCGCGGCGGCCGCGACCGGCAGGCAGAGGAGCGAGGCCGCCACCACGAGGCCGCGGCGGGACAGGCCCCGATTGGAGAGGCCCGGACGAGGCGACGCGCCGCCGGGCACGACCACGGCCGCCTCGAGCCGGTAGCGCCAGCCGCACGGGTCGTCGTGCAGGCGGCGGAAGAGGCCGCGCAGGGTCACCGCCCGGCCGTCGAGCGGGACGGGCGCGTCGGCGACGATCTCGATGCAGGCGGCCGGATTGCCCGGCAGGCAGCCGCCGCAGCAGGCGGGCTCCGGCACCAGCAGGCAGTAGCGCGCCTCGGCCGCCTCCGTCGCCGTGACCGGCCACCCGGTGACGGTGACGAGGCCCGCATCGGCCCGGTCGGCGGAGCCGTCGAGGAGCGCGGTCCAGGGCAGGGCTGTCGCGGGAGGGAGTGTCGCGACCATTCAGAGCCTCCGTCCGACGAGAGGAATCCGCCGCAGCACCGCGGCGCAGGTCCAGCTGCCCGCGAGCGCGACCGCGAACACCGTGAGTCCCTTCGCGACGGCACCGGCCTTCAGGCCGAGCAGGCCGTCCTGCATCCAGGTCACCACGGGATAGTGCAGCAGGTAGATCGCGAAGCCGTTCGCCGCGAGGCTGTCGAGGACCGGGCGCCGGCCCCCGGCGAGGCGCAGACAGACCGCCGGCAGAGCGAAGCAGGCGGCCGCGCAGAAGACCACCTGCACCGCGCCGACGAGCGCCAGCGCCGCCGGAGCCGGCAGGTGCAGGGCCCGGCCGAGAGAGGGCGCCGCGAGGAAGGCCGCACCGGCCGCGACCGCGAGCGCGACCCAGAGCCCGCAGCGGCCGGCGAGCGCCCGCCCGAACCCGGCGACCGCCGCCCCGCCGCCCCGTCCGAGCCAGGCGCCGGCAGCGAAGTAGGCGGCGTAGAGGCCGATCCGGCTGCCCTGGACGGCGAGGGGCCCGATCGCGAACCAGCGGAAGGGACCGAATGCGAGGAGGAGGGGCAGGAAGGCGACGGCGGTGACGGCGACGAGGACCGCGAAGCACCGGCCCGGGCCCGGCGATCGGGGCACGGGGACCGGGCCGCGCGAGGCGCGGGCGAAGGCCAGGGCGGCAGCGGCATCGAACAGCAGCAGCACGCCGATGAACCAGGGCGGCCCGCTCGGCCACGGCCCGGTCGTGACCGTCGCGCGCCAGAACTCCGAAAAACCCGGTGCGCCGCCGGCCTGGAGATAGGAGGGATAGTAGGCGAGCGGCATCAGGGTCGGCGCGGCGACGCAGAACGGCAGGCCGAGGCGTGCGAGCCGCCCCCGCAGGTAGGCCTTCGCGCCGTGCCGCGCGAGGCCGTCCCGGACGAACAGGCCCGAGAGCCCGAACAGCAGCGGCATGAAGAAGCCGTCGTTCACGGCGACCACGCGGTCGAACCCGATCCAGCGCGTGGGATCGACGATCGGCGCGGTCGACAGGGCGTAGTGGGCCCGGTCGACATGGCCGAAGGTGCAGTAGGCCAGCACTGCGTGGTGCAGCACGACGAGGCCGACGACGACGCCGCGCATCCGGTCGAGCGCGACGAGGCGCCCGGCCGGCTCGGCGCGGGGAGTGCGGTCGGTGCCTGGCATCGTCGCGGGGCCGGTTGACGCAGCGTCCCGTTGTAGGCCCGGCCCGGGCGCGGGACCAGCCGCGCCGCGCATGATGGCCGGATGACGCCGGGGCACTATGTCGAAGTCTTGCGACCCGGCGAGACGCTGCCGACGGGGCGCCCGCGACGAGAGGGTCCCCGTGAAGGTCATCCATGACGATCCGCCGATGCGCGAGGAGATCGCCGCCGGCTTCTATCCCGGCTTCGAGGATCGCTGGCGCCGGGCGGAGCTCGCCGGACGCTGGCTGATGCTGGCCTTCGTGGTCGTCTGCGCGCTCGGCCTCCTCGGGCGCGGGCCCCTCAGCGAGCACACCCGCTCCAACCGCGACGGGTCGATCGTGATCCACTACGAGCCGGTGGCACGCTTCGGGGCGCCGACGATCGTGCGCCTCGACACCCGGGTGCCGCCCGGCGGCGACCAGGTGGCGGTGACGATCGCCAAGGAACTCGTCGACCTGTTCGGGCTCGAGAGCATCACGCCGCGGCCGCAGACCTGGCAGGTGGCGGGGGGCAACATCCGCCTCGTCTTCCCGGTGATCAAGGGCGAGACGCATGCGGTGATCCGTTTCACCGGCTCGCCGAGCTTCCGCGGCGCCGTCGACCTCACCGCTCGCCTCGACGAAGGCGAGACCCTGTCCTGGTCGCAATTCGCGGTGCCCTAGAGCACTTCACGATCGCATTGCAATCGCGAAGCGCTCTAATTCATTGTTTTGTCGCATTTTCTGCGACGAACCGGTTTCCACTTCGTCGGAAAATGCTTTAGCGATGAACACCGTCCTCAAGGCCGCGGCGGCCTACATCATCGTGCTGTTCGTGATCCGGCTGATCGGGCGCCGCACCGCGAGCCAGCAGGCGCCGATCGACATGGTGGTGCTCTTCCTGTTCGGCGGCCTCTCGGTCAGCGCCGTGCTCGGCGACGACCGCTCCTTCGTCGGCGCGATGAGCGCGCTCTTCACCGTCGGGCTGATGCACGTCGCGGTGTCGTGGCTGAAGCTGCGCTTCGTCTGGTTCGAGCGCATCGTCGACGGCACACCGATCGTCGTCTTTCGCGACGGCCGCTGGAACGAGACCGCGATGCGCCGCCTGCGCATGCAGCAGGCCGACATCCGCACCGCCGCCCGCCAGGAGAAGCTCGACGACCTCGACAAGGTCGCGGTCGCCATCGTCGAGCGCGACGGCACGGTGTCGATCCTGGAGAAGGAATAGGGGGTTTTCAGCGCAGGCCCGCCGGCCGCTCCCCCACCGCCCAGGCGAGCGCCTGCTCCAGCCGGTCGTTGCCCCAGAACAATTCGCCGTCCTCGGTGAGGAAGGTCGGGGCACCGAACAGGCCGCGGGACTTCGCCTCCTCGCCGATCGAGCGCAGGCGGCCCTTCACCGGCTCCTGGGTCGAGGCGCGGATCAGCGCCGGTCCGTCGAGGTCGAGGCCGTTGAGGAGGTTCGAGACGGCGGCGGGCTCGGCGATCGACTGGCCGCGGGCGAACTCGGCGTCGTAGACCGCCCGGACGAACGCGCCGATCCACGGCTCCTCGGCGCCGTGGACCGCGACCCGGGTCGCCGCCAGGCTGTTCTGGGGAAAGCTCTCGGGCCGCACCACCGGCGGCAGGCCGAGGCGAGCCGCCTCGCGGGCGAGATCCCGCCACATGTGGCGGCCCTTGGCCGGGTAGAGGTTGAACGGCGAGGACGTCCACCCTTGCGCGGCGAAGACCGGCCCGAGCAGGAACGGGCGCCAGCGCAAGGTGACCCCGGCCGCCTCGGCGAGCGGCTCGATCCGCATCGCGGCGAGGTACGAATAGGTCGATGCGAACTCGAACCAGAATTCGAGCGTAGGCCGGCGCGGCATCGCACCCCTCCGTATGGCTGTGCCGGCACCTTCGCGTCCGCGCGCCCCACTCACAAGCGCCGGTCCGGGCGTCGCATCGCCACGGGCCGGAGCGAGGAGTTCGGCAACGCGGTTGCACGCGGCCGGGCCGGGCTGTTAAGCCCCGGCGCGTTCGCTCAGTTCCCTTTTCGCTCGAGGCCCGATCCGCATGTCCGACCAGCCCCAGAAGCGCGTGAAGAAGGTCGTGCTCGCCTACTCGGGCGGCCTCGACACCTCGATCATCCTCAAGTGGCTCCAGACCACCTACGGCTGCGAGGTGGTGACGTTCACCGCCGATCTCGGCCAGGGCGAGGAGCTGGAGCCGGCCCGCAAGAAGGCGGAGCTGCTCGGCATCAAGCCCGAGAACATCTTCATCGAGGACCTGCGCGAGGAATTCGTCCGCGACTACGTCTTCCCGATGTTCCGGGCCAATGCCCAGTACGAGGGCATCTATCTGCTCGGCACCTCGATCGCGCGGCCCTTGATCGCCAAGAAGCAGATCGAGATCGCCGAGCGGGTCGGGGCGGATGCCGTGTCCCACGGCGCCACCGGCAAGGGCAACGACCAGGTCCGGTTCGAGCTCGGCTACTACGCGCTGAAGCCCGACGTGACGGTGATCGCCCCCTGGCGCGAGTGGGATTTCCGCTCCCGCGAATCGCTGATCGCGTTTGCCGAGCAGCACCAGATCCCGATCGCCAAGGACAAGCGCGGCGAGGCGCCGTTCTCGGTCGACGCCAACCTCCTGCACGCCTCCTCCGAGGGCAAGGTGCTGGAGGATCCGGCGCAGGACGTGCCCGACTACGTCTATTCGCGCACCCTCTCCCCCGAGGAGGCGCCCGACACGCCGACGATCATCACCATCGGCTTCGAGCGCGGCGACGCGGTTTCGATCGACGGCGAGACGCTGTCGCCCGCGACCCTGCTCGCCAAGCTCAACGAGCTCGGCCGCGCCAACGGCATCGGCCGCCTCGACCTCGTCGAGAACCGCTTCGTCGGCATGAAGAGCCGCGGCATGTACGAGACCCCCGGCGGCACCATCCTGCTGCCGGCCCACCGGGCGATCGAGTCGATCACCCTCGACCGCGGCGCGGCGCATCTCAAGGACGAGCTGATGCCGCGCTACGCCGAGCTGATCTACAACGGCTTCTGGTTCTCGCCGGAGCGCGAGATGCTCCAGGCGCTGATCGACAAGAGCCAGGAGATGGTCACCGGCACGGTGCGGCTGAAGCTCTACAAGGGCGGCGTCCACGTCATCGGCCGCGAGAGCCCGAACTCGCTCTACGACCAGGACCTCGTCACCTTCGAGGAAGGAGCGGTCGCCTACGACCACCGCGACGCGGCGGGCTTCATCAAGCTCAACGCCCTGCGCCTGCGCACGCTGGGCCAGCGCAAGCGCAAGCTCGGCGCGTAAGACAAAAGGCCCGCTCCGGCGACGGAGCGGGCCTCGGATACGAACGATGCGGCCGGCGCGACGCCGGCCGCGCTGCGTCTTACGCCTCGTCCTCATCGTCGATGTCGACCAGGAACAGGATGTCGACGTCGTCCTCCTCGTCCTCGTCGTCGGTCTCGCCCTGGCTGTCATTGGCGGCCCGGGGCTCGTCCTCGTCCTCGAAATCCTCGTCGTCCATCGAGTCCTCGAAGGTCTCGATCTCGTCCTCGGTCGCGGGGCGCAGCTTCAGCGACTCGACCTTGCCCGTCCACAGCGGGCGGCCGTCGCTCTTCATGGTGCGCAGGTCGTCCTGGAAGCCCTCGACCTCGAGAAGCTCCCGGGCCCGCTCCTCGTTCGACCGGATGATGGCGACGGCCGTGCCGTCGATCTCGAGAGTGAACATCGTGCTTCCCTTTTCAAGGGCCGCGCCGCTCGGGCGGGCGCGGCCGTGTTACGGGGGGAAAGGCCGCCGCGCCAGCCCCGTTGCGGGCGACCGCGAGGGAAAGTCGCGGGTGGGTGGGCTGGTTCGCCGGCTCAAGGCCGCACGCATTGGGCCAGCGCGCCGATCCCGGCCGTCCGCCCCTGGATGCGGTTGGCGATCGCCCGCAGGGCCCGGGTCGGCCGGCGCGGATTGCGCAGGATCGGGTTCGGCAGGGTGGCGACGAGCAGAGCCGCCTCGCCCTTCGTGAGGTCGCGGGCGGACTTGCCGAACCAGTGCCGGGCGGCGGCCTCGGCCCCGAAGACCCCCTCCCCCCACTCGGCGACGTTGAGGTAGATCTCCATCGTCCGGCGCTTGCCCCAGACCACGTCCACCATCAGCGCCAGCGGGATCTCGAGGGCTTTTCGCAGGTAGGAGCGGCCCGGCCACAGGAAGACGTTCTTCACCGTCTGCATCGTCACCGTCGAGGCGCCGCGGCTCGGGCCGTCCTCGTCGTCGACGACGCTCCACAGGGCGTCCCAGTCGACGCCGCCATGCAGGCACAGGCGCTGGTCCTCGGAGGCGACGACGCCCTGGACGAGGGCCGGGGCCATCGCCTCCAGCGGCACCACGATGCGGCTCACCGGCTGGAGCGTGACCCAGCGGCCGAGCATCAGGGTTGAGGGCGGGGTCAGCGCGCGATAGACGAGCGCCAGGACCAGGACGAGGACGACCGCCATGACGGGCACGAGGAGCACGGCGCGCAGCACCCGCCGCCCGCGGGCCCGCGTCGCGCTGCCGGCGACCGGCGCGTGGGTCGGCTCCAGGCGGCGCAGCGGCCGCAGGACGTTCCCGTCCCGGCCAGCCCCGTCGCGGTCCGCCGTGACGCGCGGCTCCTGAATCCGACCCTCCTCTCGGCGTGCCCGTCGATACGAGGACACCATGACGTCAACGCGGGCCCCGCAGCACACGACGCCGGGCCGTCCCCAGGAAAATACGATGGCCGGCACCACAGGATACCCGCAGGCAGGCGATTTCACGGCGCGGCTCGCCGCCGTCGCCAAGAGCACCGAAGGCTTCCTCGCCGAGCGCCTCGGCGACGGCGTCCAGGCGGGCGAGATCGCCCGGCCGCCCCGGCTGATGGAGGCGATGCGCCACGCCGTGCTCAACGGCGGCAAGCGCCTGCGCCCCTTCCTCGCCATCGAGACCGCCCGGATGCTCGGCGGTCCGTTCGAGGGCGCGATGGCCGCCGGGGCCGGCGTCGAGCTGGTCCATTGCTACTCGCTCGTCCACGACGACCTGCCGGCGATGGACGACGACGACCTGCGCCGCGGCCAGCCGACCGTGCACAAGAAGTACGACGAGGCGACGGCCATCCTGGTCGGCGACGCGCTCCAGACGCTGGCCTTCGAGATCGTCGCCGATCCGGCCTGGCAGGCCGATCCGCTGATCCGCTCCGAATTGGTGCTCGGCCTCGCTCGCGCCTCGGGCCTCGGCGGCATGGTCGGCGGCCAGCTCCTCGACCTCGGGGCGGAGGGGCGGTTCGGCCCGGCCAATCTCGACGTCGACGCCACGCTCCAGCTCCAGGCGATGAAGACCGGCGCGATCCTGGCCTTCTCGGTCGATGCCGGCGCGCTCGTCGGCGGCGCCTCGCCCGAGGAGCGCCGCGCGCTTCTCGCCTACGGCCGCGCGCTCGGCCAGGCCTTCCAGGTCGCCGACGATATCCTCGACCGCGAGGCTTCGTCCGAGGCGATGGGCAAGCGCACCGGGAAGGACAAGGATGCCGGCAAGGCGACCCTGGTCGACCGCCTCGGCCTCGACGGGGCGCGTGCCGAGTGCGAGCGCCTGGTGGGCGAGTGCGAGACCGCGCTCAAGCCCTGGGGCGAGGCCGCCGCGACGCTGTGCGAGGCCGCCCGCTTCACCGTCGCCCGCAAGTCTTAAAATCCCTCGATTCCCGCGGGGGGACCGCCCCCCGCCCTCCCCTCTCTTCCCGGTTTGAAAGATCCACGCCATGGCCACGCACAAGATCCTGCTCCTGCCCGGCGACGGCATCGGCCCCGAGGTGGCACAGGAAGTCGCCAAGGTCCTGGCCTGGTTCACCCGCGCCGGCATCGCGCAGTTCGAGACCGAGACCGATCTCGTCGGCGGCGCGGCGATCGACGCCCACGGCGTGCCGCTCTCGGAAGCCGCGATGGACCGGGCCAAGGCCGCCGATGCGGTGCTGTTCGGCGCCGTCGGCGGGCCGAAATGGGCCGGCGTCTCGTATGCCAAGCGCCCCGAGGCGGGCCTGCTGCGCCTGCGCAAGGATCTGGGCCTGTTCGCCAACCTGCGCCCGGCGATCTGCTACCCGGCGCTCGCCGAGGCGTCCGCCCTCAAGCGCGAGCTGGTCGAGGGCCTCGACATCGTCATCGTGCGCGAGCTCACCGGCGGCGTCTATTTCGGCGAGCCGAAGGAGATCGTGACCCTCGAGGACGGCCAGAAGCGCGCGATCGACACCCAGATCTACACCACCGGCGAGATCGAGCGGATCGCCGCGGTCGCCTTCGACCTCGCCCGCAAGCGCCGCAACAAGGTCGCCTCGGCCGAGAAGCACAACGTCATGAAGACCGGCGTGCTGTGGAAGGAGACCGTGACGAAGCTCCACGCCGAGCAGTATTCCGACGTCGGGCTGGAGCACGTGCTGGCCGACAACTGCGCCATGCAGCTGGTGCGCAACCCCAAGCAGTACGACGTGCTCGTCACCGACAACCTGTTCGGCGACATCCTGTCGGACGTGGCGGCGATGCTGACCGGCTCGCTGGGCATGCTGCCCTCGGCCTCGCTCGGCGCGGTCGAGAACGGCACGCGGCGCGCCCTCTACGAGCCGGTCCACGGCTCGGCGCCCGACATCGCCGGGCAGAACCTCGCCAACCCGATCGCCATGATCGGCTCGCTGGCGATGGCGCTGCGCTACTCCTTCGGCCTGCTCGAGGCCGCCGACCAGCTCGAGAGCGCCATCACCCGCACGCTCGCCGCCGGCACCCGCACCCGCGACATCGCCGGGCCGGGCACCAACGCGGTCGGCACCACCGAGATGGGCGACGCCATCGTGCGCGAGCTGCAGGCGCAGGCGGGCTGAGAGGGGTCGCTTTCTCCCGCGACCTCATCCCGAGGCCCTGCGTCAGCAGGCACCTCGGGATGAGGTCGTGGAGGGGATGACGCTCAAGCCGATCCCGATTTCCGATCGACAGGGAGAACCACCATGCGCCTGTGCGTGTTCTGCGGTTCCAGCGACGGGGCCCGCCCGCTCTACCGCGAGGCGGCGACCGCGCTCGGGCGCCACTTCGCCGAGGCCGGGATCGAGCTGGTCTATGGCGGCGGCAAGGTCGGGCTGATGGGCGCGGTGGCCGACGGGGCGCTGGCGGCGGGCGGCCGGGTGACCGGCATCATGCCCAAGGCCCTCGTCGAGAAGGAGACCGCGCATCTCGGCCTGACCGATTTGCGCGTCGTCGCCTCGATGCACGAGCGCAAGGCCCTGATGGCCGATCTCGCGGAGGGCTTCGTGGCACTCCCCGGGGGCCTCGGCACCTTCGAGGAGATGTTCGAGGTCTGGACCTGGGCCCAGCTCGGCTACCACAGGAAGCCGCTCGCGGTGTTCAATGCCGGCGGCTTCTACGACGGGCTGCTGGGCTTCCTCGACTCGGTGGTGGATGAAGGTTTCGTGCGCGAGCCGCACCGGGCGATGCTGATCGTCGGCACCGAGCCGGCGGACCTCGTGGCGCGGATCCGCGCCTACGAGCCGCCGCAGGTGATCAAGTGGGTGAAGGCGGAGGAGCGGTAGGCTCCCCGCTCCTCTCCTCTTCCGATCGCTCCGGCGCTCCTGGCAGCTCGCGGCTCCGGGATGATCCGGAGGGCGAGACATCGATCGGGCGAAGACCGCAAACTAAAACGGGCCCCTTTCGGGGCCCGTCGCATGTCCGGATGCGGTGCCAGGCTCAGTAGCCGTAGCGGGCCCGCGACAGCGGCGAGGTCGGGTCGAGGTAGTCGACCGCGGACAGGTCCACCGTGACGGCGGTGCGGCGGGCGCCGATGAACGGGCCGTTGGTGATCGGATCGGGCAGGATGCCGGCGCCGCCGAAGCGCTCGCGGTTGGCGATGTAGGGCGGCGAGTTCAGGTAGGAGGCGGTGATGAAGTGCGGGTTGGTGGCCGGGTTGCCGGTCGCGCCCGAATTCGCCTCGACCACGTTGCCGGCATCGAGCCAGCTGCGCGGGCGCACGCGGATCGCGAGACCCTGGCCGTCCTTGTAGCTGCGGATGACGTAGCTGTCCTGCGCCTGCGAGGCAGCGGTGCCGGCGCCCAGGGCCGCGAGGGAGAGAAGCCCGGTCAGGGCGAGAGTCTGGAAGCGCATGACGCACCTTTGCTGAACGTCGCCAGGGGTAGCGTCGCACTCGTTAAGAAACGACGCCTATGGGGAAAAAGACGTGCGAGCGCGGCCGAGGTTCCGCCTCACGGCACAGCCGGTCGCGAATGCCGCACTCTCGCCGCATTCCTGCGAACCGCCTTGCGGGGCATCGGCACCGCCGCGGTGGTGACCGGCTCCTCCGGCGGGCAGGCGGCCATGCGCGGGCCGGCCAGCATGGTGGCGACCGGCGCCGGCAGGTCGGCGCCTGGGTGCCCCGCGAGGCGGTCGACCGCGCAGGCCACCGCCTGCGGCTCGGGCAGCTGACCGAGGGGCGCGCAGAGCCAGCCTTCGAGCCGCAGGGCGGCCCCGAGGCGGAACGCCGTGCAGGCGCGCTTCCCCTCCGCGTCGGCGAGGGTCGCATCGACGGTGTCGAGGGCGCCGAACCGCGTCGAAACCTGGCCGCGCTCGCCGGTGCGCACCACCGACAGGCCGCCGGCCTCCGCCGCCCGGCGGGCCAGGGTGACGAACAGGCTTCCCTCCCCCTCCGGCTCGGCGGTCTCGGTGGCGACGAGGCGCAGGTACGGCGCCTCCTGGACCGCGAATTCGCCCGCGGTCAGGGTGTCCTCCCGCAGGCCCGGCTGCGTGCGGGCGCTGCCGGTCGCATCGCCGAGGCTGTAGCGGTCGGCCGCAGCGGTGTGCCAGGCCGGCGGCGCCACCGCGGGGGCGGCGTAGCGCGGCACGAAGGCCGCGGCCTCGGCGGCGAGCGGCGGATCGGCGAGGCGCCGCTCGCTGGCGAGCACGCTGAGGAGCGCGATCACCCCGGCCGCGCCGGCGGTGCGCGCCAGGATGCGCAGCCGCCCCGCGCCGCGCGAGAGCCGGCGAGGCTCCGCGCGGGACAAGGGCCGCGGCAGCAGCGGCGCGACGGGACCGATGTCCTGCACGAGGGCTTGGCCCGCCCGCGCCAGGGCGGCGTCGTCGAAGTCCGGCCTGTGCCGCACGGGCTCGCTCCTTCGGTTCGCGCAATCTCGCGAAACAAGGAGTCGCACCGCATTTTAGCGATTTCCTTGACCCGGCCCGGCTTGTCCTCAGGGGGCGCGAGTCAGGGTGAACGGGGCGCTAACGCGTGACGGGTCGCGGACTCTGTCGCCGGTTCCCGACCCCGCCGACCATTCACCCCTTGACAGATCGTCGCGTTCGGGCTGTTGCTGTGCGCGCTCGCGCACCCCGTCTCGGGTGCGCCTTTCGAGGACTGACCCCGCGCCATGCGGCTCGTGTCGACCACGACGAAACGCAAAGCCACGACGGCGATTACCGCCGCCGGCTGAAGCCTCGCGTCGTCCTCGGATCCCTCCCCGTCCGTGGCGGACGGAGGCCGGGCTTACCCGAAGCCCGCCTGAGATCGTCCGGGGAGGAGTTAGTCCGAACTGGAGCGATTGAGATGGGTTACAAGGTTGCCGTCGTCGGAGCCACCGGCAATGTGGGCCGCGAGATGCTCGACATCCTGGCCGAGCGCGCCTTCCCGGCCGATACCGTGGTGGCGCTCGCCTCCCGCCGCAGCCTGGGCCAGGAGGTCTCCTTCGGCGACAAGACCCTGAAGGTCCAGGCCCTCGACCAGTACGACTTCTCCGACACCGACATCTGCCTGATGTCGGCCGGCGGCGAGACCTCGAAGGAGTGGTCGCCCCGCATCGGCCAGCAGGGTTGCGTCGTCATCGATAACTCGTCGGCCTTCCGCTACGATTCCGACGTGCCGCTGATCGTGCCCGAGGTGAATGCCGACGCGGTGGTGGGCTTCACCAAGAAGAACATCATCGCCAACCCGAACTGCTCGACCGCGCAGCTCGTCGTGGCCTTGAAGCCCCTGCACGAGGCCGCCACCATCAAGCGCGTCGTCGTCGCGACCTACCAGTCGGTCTCCGGCGCCGGCAAGGAAGGGATGGACGAGCTGTTCAACCAGACCCGCGCGGTGTTCACCGCCGGCGAGGTCAAGATGCAGAAGTTCACCAAGCGCATCGCCTTCAACGTCATCCCGCACATCGACGTCTTCATGGAGGACGGCTCCACCAAGGAAGAGTGGAAGATGGTGGCCGAGACGAAGAAGATGCTCGACCCCAAGATCAAGCTGACGGCGACCTGCGTGCGCGTGCCGGTGTTCATCGGCCACTCCGAGGCGGTGAACGTCGAGTTCGAGCGCCCGCTCTCGGCCGAGGACGCCACCCAGATCCTGCGCTCGGCGCCCGGCATCCTGGTCGACGACAAGCGCGAGCCCGGCGGCTACATCACCCCCCACGAGGCGGCGGGCGAGGACGCGACCTACATCTCGCGCATCCGCGAGGACATCACGGTCGAGAACGGCCTGTCGTTCTGGTGCGTGTCGGACAACCTGCGCAAGGGCGCGGCGCTCAACACGGTCCAGATCGCCGAGGTGCTGATCAACCGCAAGCTGATCTCGCCCAAGCAGAAGGCCGCGTGAGCGCGACCGTCCTGTAGAAGCGGGAACCGATCCCGTGTAATCACCCGAATCATGACCGGCCCGTCTCCCCCGAGGCGGGCCGTCTTTCGTCAGACGCGGAGATCCTGCCCATGGCCCCGACCATCCTGTCCGTCCGCGACGACACCCTGGCGGTATTGGAGCGCCTCGGCGTCCCGGCCTCGGCCTTCGCGGCGGAAGGCGGAGAGGGCGGCCTGCCGGCGCGCTCGCCGATCGACGGCGGCGTGGTGACGACGGTGCGCGAGACCACCGCCGCGGAGGCCGAGGCGGCGCTGGCGCAAGCCGCGCAGGCCTTCCTCGCCTGGCGCCGGGTGCCGGGCCCGCGCCGGGGCGAGCTGGTGCGGCTGCTCGCCGAGGAGTTGCGCGCCCACAAGGACGATCTCGGCCGGCTCGTGACGCTCGAGGCGGGAAAGATCCTCTCGGAGGGCCTCGGCGAGGTCCAGGAGATGATCGACATCTGCGACTTCGCGGTCGGCCTGTCGCGGCAATTGCACGGGCTCACCATCGCCACCGAGCGGCCGGACCATCGGATGATGGAGGTCTGGCACCCGCTGGGCGTCTGCGGCGTCATCACGGCGTTCAACTTCCCCGTCGCGGTCTGGGCGTGGAACGCCGCGCTGGCGCTGGTCTGCGGCGATCCGGTGATCTGGAAGCCGTCGGAGAAGACCTCGCTCACCGCGCTCGCCGTCCACGCGCTCGCCGCGAAGGCGGTGAAGCGCTTCGGGTCGGACGCGCCCGACGGCCTGCTCGGCCTCCTGATCGGCGGCCGGGAGCTCGGCGAGCGGCTGGTCGAGGACGAGCGGGTGGCGCTCGTCTCCGCCACCGGCTCGACCGCGATGGGCCGGCAGGTCGCCCCGAAGCTCGCCGCCCGCTTCGCCCGGGCGATCCTCGAGCTCGGCGGCAACAACGCCGCCATCGTGGCGCCGTCGGCCGATCTCGACCTGGCACTCCGCGCCATCGCCTTCGCGGCGATGGGCACCGCCGGCCAGCGCTGCACCACCCTGCGGCGGCTGTTCGTGCACGAGAGCGTCTACGACGCCCTGGTGCCGCGCCTGAAGGCCGCCTACGGCTCGGTGCGGATCGGCGATCCGCGCGACCCCGCCACCCTGATCGGCCCGCTGATCGACGTGCATGCCGCCGACGGCATGGCGCGCGCGCTCGACGAGGCCCGCGCCATCGGCGGCACGGTCCATGGCGGCGAGCGCCTGCGCGACATTCGCGGCGAGGCGGCGGCCTATGTCCGCCCGGCGCTGGTCGAGATGCCCGAGCAGACCGGCCCGATGCGCCGCGAGACCTTCGCGCCGATCCTGTACGTGACGCGCTACACCGACCTGGAGGAGGCGATCGCCGCCCAGAACGCGGTCGCGGCCGGCCTGTCCTCGTCGATCTTCACCCGTGACCTCTCGGAGGCGGAGATCTTCCTGTCGGCGTCCGGCTCCGATTGCGGCATCGCCAACGTCAATATCGGCCCGTCCGGCGCCGAGATCGGCGGGGCCTTCGGCGGCGAGAAGGAGACGGGTGGTGGCCGCGAGGCGGGGTCGGATGCCTGGAAGGCCTATATGCGGCGGGCCACCAACACCATCAACTACGGCAAGACCTTGCCGCTGGCGCAGGGTGTGACGTTCGAGGTGTGAGAGACCCGGCCCGGCGCTGCGGCAGCGCCGGGCCGTTCCTTCTCACGCCGCCGGCATCGCCCGCTCGATCATCCGGGCGAACAGCGAGACGCCGTAGGGCGTCGCCTGGTCGTTGAAGTCGTAGGCCGGGTGGTGCAGGCCCGCACCCGGGCCGGTGCCGAGGAAGATGTAGGCGCCGGGCCGGGCATTCAGCATGTAGGAAAAGTCCTCGGCGCCCATCATCGGGGCGACCGCCCGCTCCACCGCGCCCTCGCCCGAGACCTCGGCGGCGATGTCGGCCATAAAGCCGGTGCGGTCGGCATCGTTGACGGTCACCGGGTAGCCGCGGCCGTAATCGGCGCTCGCGGTGGCGCCGAAGGCGGCGGCGATGCTCGACGCCACCTGACCGATGCGCGCCTCGCACAGGTCGCGGACCGATTCCGAGAGCGTACGCACCGTGCCGTTGAGGATCGCGGTCTCGGGGATCACGTTGAAGGCGTCGCCGGCCTTGACCTGGGTGATCGAGATCACCGCCGATTCCACCGGATCGACGGTGCGCGAGACGATCGATTGCAGCGCCGTGACGATGTGGGAGGCGACCAGCACCGGATCGATGCAGTTGTGGGGCGCCGCCGCGTGGCCGCCCTTGCCGCGCACCGTGATGGTGATCCGGTCGGCCGCCGCCATGATCGCGCCCGGGCGGATCGCGAAATGGCCCAGGGGCAGCCCCGGCATGTTGTGCAGGCCGTAGACCTCCTGGATGCCGAAGCGCTCCATCAGGCCGTCCTTCAGCATCTCGTCGGCGCCGCCGCCGCCCTCCTCCGCCGGCTGGAAGATCACCACCGCCGTGCCGTCGAAGTTGCGGGTCTCGGCGAGGTACTTGGCGGCGCCGAGCAGCATCGCGGTGTGGCCGTCGTGCCCGCAGGCATGCATCTTGCCCGGCACCGTCGAGCGGTGGGCGACGCCGCTCGTCTCCTCGATCGGCAGGGCGTCCATGTCGGCGCGCAGGGCCACCACCTTGCCCGAGCCGCCGCTGCGGCCGCGGATGACGCCGACGACGCCGGTCTTGCCCAGACCCGTCACCACCTCGTCGCAGCCGAAGGCCCGTAGCCGCTCGGCCACCAGGCCGGAGGTGCGATCGAGCGCGAACAGCAACTCGGGATGCTGGTGGAAGTCGCGGCGCCAGGCCGTGATCTCGTCGGTGAGGGCGGCGACGCGGTTGATGACGGGCATGTGACGATACGCTCGTGTGGGGACGGAAAACGGACGGGCAGGATGCAACAGGCAGAGCGGCGCGCGGTCAACTCCCTCCGGCCGTTCGCGAACGGCGCCGGCCCGGCGCCCGGCGCATGACCCCGCCCGGTTGGCCCAGGACTTGTTAGGGCTGCGCGATCGTTCCTGTCCCGTGCACCATCCGGCGAGAAGGGCCGGGACGATGCATCATTTTTCATCATTCCGGCGTCGCGCGCGGCGCCGGAAGGCTCTAGTAAGAGCCTCAGCGTCCCCCCGCGGAGTGTGCCCGTCGATGTCGTTCGTGAAGTCCCGTCCGCTGCTGGCCTGCCTGACCGCCGCCACCGCTCTCCTGGCGGTCGCCGGTGCCGCGCCGGCCTCGGCCGCCAACACCTTCCGGTTCGCCTTCCAGGGCGACCTCAAGTCCCTCGACCCGTACACCCTCAAGGAAACGTTCACGATCGCGGCGCACGGCGCGGTCTACGAGTCCCTCGTCACCCGCGACAAGGACCTGAAGCTGGTCCCGGGCCTCGCCGAATCCTGGGAGACCCCGGAGCCGACCCGCTACCGCTTCAAGCTGCGCAAGAACGTCAAGTTCCACGACGGCTCGCCCTTCACCGCCGACGACGTGATCTTCTCCGCCGAGCGCGTGCGGGCGCCGGGCTCCAACTTCCAGACCAACGTGCCGGCGGACGCCACCTTCGTGAAGGTGGACGACCACACCGTCGACATGGTGCTGAAGAACCCCAACCCGATCGCCCTGTACCAGTTCGGCAACTGGTACATCATGTCGAAGATTTGGGCCGAGAAGCACGACGCCCTGAAGCCGACTCCGGTCGCCGCCACGGCCCCGAGCTACGCGGCGCTCCATGAAAACGGCACCGGCCCGTTCGTCATCACCGAGCACCAGCCCGGCGTGCGCACGGTGTTCAAGAAGTTCGACGGCTACTGGGGCAAGGTCGAGTCGAACCTCGACGAGGCGGTCTTCACCACCATCAGCAACGACGCCACCCGCGTCGCCGCGCTGATCTCGGGCGAGGTCGACTGGATCGACCCGGTGCCGCTCCAGGACCAGAGCCGCGTCAGCTCCAGCAACAACGCCGTGGTGGTGAACGCCCCCGAGCTGCGCACGATCTATCTCGGCATGGACCAGACCAGCGACGAGCTGCGCGGCTCCAACGTGAAGGGCAAGAACCCGTTCAAGGACGTGCGGGTGCGCGAGGCGTTCTTCCGCGCCATCGACGAGGATGCGATCGTCAAGCGCGTCATGCGCGGCCAGGCGACCCCGGCCGCCCTCCTCATCGCCCCGCCGCTCTTCCCGCTCGCCGGTGACTTCAAGCGTCCGGCCTACGACCCGGCCAAGGCGAAGGCCCTTCTCGCCGAGGCAGGTTACCCGAACGGCTTCGAGGTGCCCCTCGACTGCCCGAACGACCGCTACGTCAACGACGAGGCGATCTGCCAGGCCGTGACCTCGATGCTCGCCCGCGTCGGCGTCAAGGTGAACCTGATCGCCCAGCCCAAGGCGAAGTATTTCGCCAAGATCCTGAAGCCTGCTTTCGACACCTCGTTCTACATGCTGGGGTGGACGCCGTCGTCGATGGACTCGCACAACATCCTGTACGAGATCGCCGGCTGCCGGACCGACAAGGCCTCGCCGCGCGGCACCACCAACCTCGGGAATTACTGCAACCCGAAGGTGGATGCGCTGGCCGACAAGATCGAGCGCGAGACCGACCAGGAGGCCCGCAACCAAATGATCAAGCAGGCCTACGAGATCGTCATGAACGATTGGGGCTACATCCCGCTCCACCAGCAGGCGCTCGCCTGGGGCGTGTCGAAGAAGGTCAAGCTGGTGCCCCGCGCCGACAACCAGATGATGCTCTACTGGGTGTCGAAGGAGCCGTAAGGCGCTCCTAAATTCGGGCGACCGGGCTGTGCGCATCCCCCTCTCCCCGCGGGCGGGGAGAGGGTCGAGCCCCCCTTGTCGGGGGCGAGACGAGGCGGCAGCCGAGGGTGAGGGGGAGGTGCCGAATGAGGCACGTCCGGGAACACCCCCTCACCCTCGCCCTTCGGGCTCCCTTCGCACCCGACGAGGGGTGCGAAGGCCTCTCCCCGCCCGCGGGGAGAGGAGATACCGGCGCTCTTTTTGTTGACGGACGAGCTGTTGGCCGACCGGCGTCGTGCATGTCCTGTTGAAACTCCGAGATTCCTCGGACCACACGAGAACACAAGAACCCCCCTCATGCTCGCCTTCATTCTCCGCCGCCTGCTGCAATCCGTCGGGGTGCTGCTGGCGGTCGGGCTGATCGCCTTCGCGATGTTCCGCTTCGCCGGCGATCCGGTGAACCAGCTCGTGGCACCCGATACGCCCTATGCCGAGCGGTTGCAGATCCGCCAGAGCCTCGGCCTCGACGATCCGGTGCTGGTGCAGTTCGCCCGCTACGCCGGCAACGCCGTGCGCGGCCAGTTCGGCAACTCGTACCAGTTCCGCCAGCCGGTCTCGACCTTGCTCGCCGAGCGCATGCCCGCGACCCTCGAACTGGCCTTCTGCGCCACCCTGTTCGCGCTCACCGCCGGCATCCTGATGGGGGTCTACTCGGCGCTCCGGCGCGACAGCGTCGGCGCCAAGCTCGTCCAGGCGATCTCCCTCGTCGGCGTCTCGCTGCCGACCTTCCTGATCGGCATCCTGCTCATCTTCCTGTTCTCGGTGACGCTGGGCTGGCTCCCTTCTTATGGCCGCGGCGACACGGTGCGGATCGGCTGGTGGACCACCGGCTTCCTCACCGCCTCGGGCTGGCGGGCGCTGATCCTGCCCTCGATCACGCTGGGGCTCTTTCAGATGACGCTGATCATGCGCCTCGTCCGGGCCGAGATGCTGGAAGTCCTGCGCACCGACTACATCCGCTTCGCGCGGGCGCGGGGCCTCACCACCCGGTCGATCCATTTCGGCCACGCGCTGAAGAACACGCTCGTCCCGGTCATCACCGTGGCGGGTCTCCAGCTCGGCTCGATCATCGCCTTCTCGATCATCACCGAGACGGTCTTTCAGTGGCCCGGCATGGGCCTGCTCTTCGTGCAGGCGGTGCAGAACGTCGACGTGCCGATCATGGCCGCCTACCTGCTGCTGGTCGCCCTCATCTTCGTGACGATCAACCTCGTGGTCGATCTCCTCTACACCATCGTCGATCCGCGCCTGCGCCTCTCGGTGCGGCGGGCGGCCTGAGGATTTTTGAGAGTCATGGCCTCCCCCGCCCTTCCCGCCGCGGCCCCGCCGTCGCGCCTCGCGCGCTTCCTCGATTCCGACCTGTTTGCCAACTTCAAGCGCTCGAAGCTCGCCATCGCGGCCTTCGTCGCCACGGTTTTGTTCGTGGCGCTGGCGCTGCTGGCCCCCCTCATCTCGCCGCAGAACCCCTACGACCCGGCGCAGCTCGAGCTGATGAACGCCAGCCTGCCGCCGCTCTGGTACGCCGACGGCCAGGCGCCGTTCCTGATCGGCACCGACGACCAGGGCCGCGACGTGCTCTCGGCAGTGTTCTACGGCATGCGCCTGTCGCTCCTCGTCGGCGTGCTCGGCGTGCTGCTGTCGGGCTTCATCGGCATCGGGCTGGGCCTCGTCGCCGGCTATGCCGGCGGCTGGGTCGATACGATCATCATGCGCGTCGCCGACGTGCAGCTGACCTTCCCGGCGATCCTGATCGCGCTCATCGTCGACGGCGTCGCCAAGGCGGTGGCCGGCGGCCACATGGAGGCGGATGCGCAGATCGCCCTGATCGTCGTGGCGATCGGCCTGTCGTTCTGGGTGCAGTATGCCCGCACCGTGCGCGGCTCGGTGATGGTCGAGAAGAACAAGGATTACGTCCAGGCCGGCCGGCTCATCGGCCTGTCGGCGCCGGTGATCCTCACCCGCCACATCCTGCCGAACGTCACCGGCCCGGTCTTCGTCATCGCCACCATCAACCTGGCGCTCGCGATCATCACCGAGGCGACGCTCTCCTTCCTCGGCACTGGCCTGCCGGAGACGATGCCGTCCCTCGGCACCCTGATCCGCACCGGCAACCGCTTCCTGTTCTCCGGCGAGTGGTGGATCGTCGCCTTTCCGGGCCTGGCGCTGGCCGGCCTCGTCCTGGCGATCAACCTGCTGGGCGACTGGCTGCGCGACGCCCTGAACCCCAAGCTGCAATGACCGACATGACCCAACCCGTCCTCTCGGTGCGCGACCTGCGGGTCGAGTTCGCCACCCGCCGCGGCGTGCTGACCGCCCTCGACGGCGTCTCCTTCGAGATCAACCGCGGCGAGGTGCTCGGCGTCGTCGGCGAGTCCGGCGCCGGCAAGTCGGTGACCGGCTCGGCGGTGATCGGCCTGATCGACCCGCCCGGCCGCATCGCCGGCGGCGAGATCCGCCTCGCCGGCGAGCGCATCGACAACCTCTCGCCCGACGCGATGCGCAAGGTCCGCGGCAAGCGCATCGGCATGATCTTCCAGGACCCGCTGACCAGCCTCAACCCGCTCTACCGGGTCGGCCGGCAGATCGTGGAGACGATCCGCACCCATACCGATCTCTCCGCCAAGGCCGCCCGCCAGCGGGCGATCGACCTTCTCGCCGAGGTCGGCATCCCGGCGCCGGAGCGGCGGATCGACGGCTTCCCGCACGAATTCTCCGGCGGCATGCGCCAGCGCGTCGTCATCGCGCTGGCGCTCGCCGCCGAGCCGGAGCTGATCATCGCGGACGAGCCGACCACGGCGCTGGACGTCTCGGTCCAGGCCCAGATCATCACGCTCCTGAAGCGCCTCGGGCGCGACCACGGCACCGCCGTGATGCTGATCACCCACGACATGGGGGTGATCGCCGAGGCCGCCGACCGCGTCGCGGTCATGTATGCCGGCCGCGTCGCCGAGATCGGCCCGGTGGCCGCGGTGGTGGGCGATCCGCTCCACCCCTACGCCAAGGGCCTGATGGGGGCGATCCCGTCCCTGTCGCACGAGGCCGATCGGCTGGCTCAGATTCCCGGCGCGATGCCGCGGCTCTCGGCGATCCCGCCCGGCTGCGCCTTCAACCCGCGCTGCCCGAAGGTGTTTGCCCGCTGCACGGTGGACCGGCCCGAGCCCTTGACGGTCGGCTCGCACCGGGTCGCCTGCCACCTCTACGACGCGACCGGACAGGCCGCCGCATGAAGCCCCATATCGCCTTGAAGCCCGTGATCACGCCCCAGCCCGACTACGTGCAGGTCCGCGACCTGCGCCGCCTGTTCGACGTCTCGCGCCCCTGGCTCAACCGGGTGATCGAGCGCCAGCCGCGCCAGTTCCTGCGCGCCGTCGACCACGTCTCGTTCTCGGTCGCCAAGGGCGAGACTCTGGCGATCGTCGGCGAATCCGGCTCCGGCAAGTCGACGGTCGCCCGCATGGTGGTCGGCCTGATGCCGCCCTCCGACGGCGAGGTGACGATCGCCGGCATCTCGATGACCGACCCGCGCCAGGCCGCCGAGCGGCGGCAGTTGCGCCGCCGCATCCAGATGATTTTTCAAGACCCCTACGCCTCGATGAACCCGCGCTGGCGGGTCGACCGGATCATCTCGGAGCCGATCCGCGCCTTCGGGCTCCTCAGCGGAGAGCGCGAGATCCAGGCGCGGGTCGGCGAGCTGCTGACCCTGGTCGGCCTGCACCCGGACGACGGCAAGCGCTACCCCCACGCCTTCTCGGGCGGCCAGCGCCAGCGCATCGCCATCGCCCGGGCGCTCGCCTCCGAGGCCGAGTTCCTGGTCGCCGACGAGCCGACCTCGGCCCTCGACGTCTCGGTCCAGGCCCAGATCCTGAACCTGATGCGCGACCTCCAGGACCGGCTCGGCCTGACCTACCTGTTCATCAGCCACAACCTCGCCGTGGTGCGCCACATGGCGAACCGCATCGGCGTGATGTATCTCGGCCGCATCGTCGAGATCGGCGGCGGCCGCGAGCTCTTCACCACCCCGAAACACCCCTACACCCGCATGCTCCTCGATGCGGTCCCCGACCTCGCGCATGTCGGCCGCCAGCGCGTGCCGGTGCAGGGCGAGATCCCCAACCCGATCAACCCGCCGTCAGGGTGTACTTTTCACCCGCGCTGCCCGTTCGCGAATGAGCGGTGCAAGGCGGAGGTGCCGGTGTTCCGGGATGGGGTGGCGTGTCATGCGGTGGAGGAGGGGCGGTTGATGCCGGGGGGTATGGCGGCAGTCGCGTAGTTTTAGGTAAAATGTGCCGCATTCAACGGATTAGCAATATTTTTGTAAGCAAGCTGCCGTACGCACATTTATAATACTCATATAATAGACTTGCGCTCACTGTAGAGTGAGTGCAAGTCTATTATATGAGCAACACAGTTACATGGCTAATCAATATCTTGAATAATATCTAAATCATCCTCTGCCTTGTTAGCCGCCATCAGAGACGCCTCTTGCCTCTCGAAACGCCGGATAATAAAATTTATGTCCGGATCTCCAAGTCTTTGTTCGGCGAGCCTTAAGTTTTTTATGGCGTCATCAAACGCTTCGCGTGAGCCGCCCAACCTCATGATGTTAATGCCAACTGTACAGTAGGCTGCGAATACGCCCTTGGCTTGATAATGTCTTTTAACTGCTGTTACCGCCAGCTCTCGAGCTTGCTCAAGAATGGCAAGCCTATCTGATTTCATAATCCCCGGAGTATCAACGGCACGTGCGACCAGCAAATCGATTTTTAAGCGCGCTACTGGCGCATCAGTTTTGAAATCTTTTTCAAATATACGTATTTCTGTTTGTGCCTGATCAAACTGCCCAGCATCCGTCAAGTTCCTAATCAGTCGGTGGCGAGGAACCCTTTGCCCTGGAAGTGCTGAAATCATTTTTCTTAATAGTCTATTCTGCGTGTTTTTGTCAGCTATCTTTGGTATTCCCGTATCTACATTGCAAAGTGAAACAGCCGATCTGACTTCAATATCATATGTCGGAGAAAGATTATCAATAACTTTCTCAAAAAGATCGATAAGCTCAGCTTTTTTATTAAATTTGTATTTGATAATAATCGCGCTTATTACTGAGTGTCGGCCCCGCCATCCATACACGTGATTCTTTCCATCAATTGTATATTCATTGATAATATCTGTGAGGCTTTCAAGCAATGCCCTCGTAGTAGACATAGGTATTCCCAACAATCTTATTACTAATTGTCGATGCACACGTACGCCAGACGTCTCAAGTGCGGATACAAGTCTGTATATATCTTGATGGCTTTCTGGCAAAGATGCATATTCTCGCAATATAATGTCGTCAAAGCTGTCAGATGCAAAAATATTTCGCATGCAGACAAACATGTCGGACTCACAACGCTCAATCAGTCGCCGCCTTTTTTCAGTCTTTGTGAATCCAGCAAAGTTTGACTCTATTATCTGAGAAATCTCCTCCTTACTCTCCACCAGCGCAAGGAGTTGATTTATTTCTTCTTTGTCTAGCTGAGATAAATAAAATTCCTTACCTTTCTTATATAAATTGGGAGTTTTTACACGAGGGCGCCAATTGTTACGTGTAGAGGTGGCGATAACAATTAGCGATATTTTATTTTTATTTGCTAATAAATCGATAAGTTCATTAAGTTCAAAAAGATGATTATGAGCTTCGTCAATGAACAATACACCGCGCCTACTCGTTTTATCAAGAGAGTCTGATAAATCGCCCCACTCAACAGCGTCTAAGTAGTGGTCGTTCTTATGCTCCCAGCACGAATAATCAGAAGATTTTAGCTTCAAAAGGACTTGCCTGATGGCTGTTGTCTTTCCGACCCCGCTCGCTCCCACTAAAATTGCGCATAGACCACCATCTGAGAGTAGATATTCTACAATCGCATCGGAAATTGTTCTATGAAATGTAAGTTCATTGGATATATCAGCATAGCTTGCTGGCCATCCATTGAACATCCGACTTACGTCGGGTGATCCTGTTTCCAGTTCATGCGTTACATCAACCACCGTTGGAACAATACCAACGTGTCGCTCTATTATGTTTTCAGAAGATTTATAATCAAACAGAGGCCCAGGGGATACTTTTGCAAGCTCCAAAAAAAATTCATCGATTCCCGCAAATACTACACGCAATCCCCGCCCTTCGTAGAGTATCGCTCTATCGTCATCCCGCTGATACATCAACAAGGTGATACGTCCGGGTGCAAAAGTTTGTGAGTTTAGCTGTATGGATTTATTTATAATTGACTTTATATCTTCATCCGATAAAGAACTACCGATTATTATTAAATTTGCTTCAGCTAAATCTGTCTTCAAACTATTATAGAGATGCTCCCTAAATTCATAAACATGATCATAGTCGCTTTCCGTGATTATAATACGCGAATTATCTCCAAAAGAAACATCCTTCTCTATAGTACCGTGGAGCTTCAGTAGCTGAGTTTCTAGGAATCTACCACTCGCTCCAAAATCAAAATTGGAGGAAACAACTTTTATTGTTTTTGATTTTTTCTTATACGATTGTTCGATGAGAGTGTCATAATTTGTCGTATATATGGATTTCCAATTATATAGTGGCAGATTAAGCAGTCCCGCCGTTGGTTTTGATTTCTTAAATAAAGTCCTCAATTCCATTATCATCTTCTTTCGGTCTCCTGATTTTTTCTCAATCAGCTCTGTAAATTCTGCTAAACTGAAGTTTTGCTTGGCTTGATTGAATGTCTTTGACATATGATCCATGATATTTTGTACGCTTGGCGCATTTGAAGGCAGAGACGATCCGGCACCAAACAACAACACCGTCGATTCTGCTTTAATATCGCGCACAAAATCCTGGAGTGAGGCGGGCATCTATGATTTTTCCTCGAAAAACCGGCAGCGGCGACAATAGGCAAGGAGGCCACTATGGATTCAGCTTCATGTAAAATCAACTTTGCGTTACACAGAATTATCATATGAATAAAGAGGAGCAATTATGGATCCTTTTCGCGCTTATAAACAAGATGACAAGATATTGAATGGCGCCTGCAGCATCAGAAATCTAATTCGACAATACTAATAAATATTATATATTGGCTTTGCATGAAATAGATGTTCGTCCGCACCCCTTGAGAGGCCGTAAAAAATAAAATCGGCCACGAACGCCTCGTCCGTGGCCGATATATACCTAAACTGAAAGCCGTCAGCTCTTCACCGCCCCCGCCGTCAACCCACCCACCATATACCGCTTGAACACGTAATAGATCGCGGCCGGCGGCAGGGCGTAGATCAACCCGGTGGTCATCAGCAGCTCCCACGGCGAGTCATCCGCCGCCAGGAAGCTGCCCAACGCCACCGGCAGGGTCACGTCGGTGTCGCGGGAGAGGAGCAGGAAGGCGAACAGGTACTCGTTCCAGGCGAGCAGCAGCGCGTAGACGCCGATCGCGACCAGCGACGGGACCATCAGCGGCAGGTAGACGAAGCGGAAGAGCTGGGGCGGCGAGGCGCCGTCCATGATCGCGGCTTCGTCCAGCTCCACCGGCAGCTTGTCGGAGGCCTGCTTCAGCACCCAGATCGCGTAGGGGCTGGCGATCGTCACCATCGCGAGGATCAGCGCCCATTTCGAGTTGAGCAGCCCGTAGGCCCCCATCGTCTTGTACATCGGCACGGCCAGGAACGCGGCCGGGATGAAGTAGGTGAAGAGCGCCATGTTCATCACGGTCCGGCCGCCCTTCACCTTCAGGCGGCTGATTGCGAAGGCCGCCGCGGTGGCGACGAACAGCGTCAGCACGCCGGTCGCGAAGGCGATGACGGCCGAGTTCCAGAATTGCTGCCAGAAGTTCGACAGGAAGTAGTGCTGCTGCCCGAACACGATTCGAAAATTCTGGAGCGTCGGGTGGGCCGGAAAGAGCGCCCCCGACATCGCGTCCTGCTTGGGCGAGATCGCGAACAGGACGAGGTGGTAGATCGGGATCACGGTCCAGAGCAGGACCGGGATGCCAATGAGGAGGAGCTTCGCCTCAGTACCGGCCGCGCGCAGCCAGTTGGTGCGGGCGGCGGAGCGCTCCTCGGCGGACGGCGTCGCGCGGGCTGTCAGGGTCGTGCTCATTTCGAGAGCCTCTTCATCAGCACGTAGACCAGCGGCAGCACGAAGGGCATCGCGCAGACCACCGCCGCCATCGAGGCGTCGACCTGGTCGAGGCGGAGATACCGGATGCCGAGGGTCGCCAGAACGTGGGTCAGGTCGGCGGGACCGCCGCCGGTGAGCAGGTAGACCGAGTTGAAGTCGCCCAGCGTCCAGATCATCGACAGGATGGTGCAGGTCACGTAGAGCGTCCGCATCGACGGCCACGTGACGTGCAAAAACTTCTGCCACTTGGTGGCGCCGTCGACGGAGGCCGCCTCGTAGAGGTCGGCCGAGATGGCGAGCCGCCCGGCGAGCAGGATCAGCGTCCAGAACGGCAGCGATTTCCAGATATGGACGCCGATGGCGAGCGTGAGCGCGAGACTCGGGTCGTTGAGCCAGTTCGGGCCGTCGTCGCCGGTGAGCCGGAAGATCAGCGAGTTCACCACGCCCCATTCGGGGTTCAGCATGAACCGCACCGACAGGATGGTGGGGATCGACGGCACCGCCCAGGGCAGGATGAACAGCACCGACAGCCAGCGGATCCACTTCCGCTCGTTGGTGAAGAACCCCGACAACAGGAGCGCGATCGCCATCTTCACGTTGATGCCGATGATCAGGAAGATCAGCGTGTTGACGACGGCGCGGGCGAAGATCGGGTCTTCCGCCAGATGCACGTAGCTCGCGGGGCTCCTCGCCAGCCACAGGCCGTAGCCGATCGGGTAGATGACGAAGAAGATGAAGATCAGCAGGTAGGGCGCGATCAGGATCAGCCCCCAGGCCTGCCACGAGGTCAGGCGGAAGGGCTGGGCCGCGGCGACCGGCGCTGCCTCAGCGACCGTTGCGGACATGGTCGGTCTCCTGGGTGAGGCCGTGAGGCGGGGGATGGGAACATCGAGAGCGGGCCCCGATCAGGATGTGATCGGACCCCGCTCGGGATGATGTGGGTGGAGGCACGGGTGCCTCTCCTGTTGTTCCGTCGGGCCGTCTGTAAAAAGAAGAGCACCGGTTTCCCCTCTCCCCGCGGGCGGGGAGAGGGCCGTGTTCCCGTTCAGGGAACACGGCTAGCGGAGGCGCAGCCGAAGCGAGGGTGAGGGGGTGTTTCCGCAGGAGCCTCATCCGTCGAGACCCCCTCACCCCCGCCCTACGGGCTTGCCGCGCCCTCTGAACGAGGGCTCGGCCCTCTCCCCGCCCGCGGGGAGAGGGGTATTCCCGCGCCTTTCCTCGTCCCGAGCAGCCCCTTGGTTACTGCCCGGCGATCTGCTTGATGCGGGCCAGCATCTCGTCGGCGGCCTTCTCGACCGGGACCTTCTCGCTCACCACCCGGTTCATCGCCTTGGCGAACACGTTCTCGTTGTTGACCAGCGTGAACTTGTAGTTCTTCACGTAGTCGAACGGCTCGGTGCCGGACTTGAACTGGTTGTAGACCGCCTTGCGGTGCTTGTCGGCCTGCCAGAACGGGCTCTCGATCGACTCCTTCGTCACCGGGAACCAGCGGCCGATCGCGCCCTCGACGTAGGGACGGAGGTTGTCCTCCTCCATGATGAATTTTACGAATTCCTTGGCCGCCGCCTTGTTCTTGGCGCCGGAGAAGACCACGCCCTGCTTGACGTCGGCGCGGTAGGTCATCGGCTTGCCGTCCGGCCGGTTCGGGAACGGCGCGGTGATGATGGTCTCCTCGTAGGCCTTCTTCGAGGCCTCGCGCTGCTCGGGCGTGTTGTTCGGGTTGACGCTGTCCTCGTACCACTTCGCGGCGATCGAGATGGTGAAGTTGTGCGTCATCACCGTGGTGCGGTTGTGGAAGGCGACGTTGTTGTCGGGGTCCTTCCAGGTCGTGGCGGACGGCGGCACGCAGCCCTTGATGTAGGGGTCGGTGTAGTCCTTGAGCGCCTTGACCACGCCCTCGCGGGTCTTCGGATCGTCGACGGTCAGCTTGCCGTCGGCATCGACGAGCTTGGCGTCGTAGGCGTCCATGAAGGCGTAGAACGACTGGAAGCTGTCGGTCGATTCCACCCCCATCGGCGCGCCGATGCCGTAGGTGCGGGTGCCCGAGGCCTTGCGGTAGCCGGGCTGGACCTTGTCGCACCAGAACGCCCAGTAGTCGGACCATTTCTGCGGGATGTCGGCCTGCTTGAAGCCGGCCTTCTCCAGCATGTCGCCCCAGATCTCGGTGTGGAGCGTCTGGCGCTTGAGCGGGAAGCCGTAATAGGCCTTCTTGCCGGTCTGGCCGTTCATGAGCAGCACGTGCTCGACGGTCTGCGGCGCGAAGCGCGACATCATCGGCTGGAGGACATCGGTCAGGTCCTCGAGCTTGCCCTCATAGGCCCACTTGCCGGCGGCCTGGTTGTTGTAGGTGTCGGAATAGCCGACATCCGGCGGCGAGCCGGAATCCAGCGCTGCCACGGTCTTGGGGATCATGTCCTGGATCGCGTATTGCGACAGCTCGACCTTGATCCCGGTCTTCTGCTCGAACTTCTTGATCGTCGCCCAGAGCGACTCGTCCTCGGACCGATAGAAGCCCTTGCTGAACCAGACGGTGAGCGTCTTGTTGTCCTGCGCCACGGCCGGCAGCGCTGCCATAACCAGGGCGCCCAGCGACAACGCTCCCGCGATCACTCGCTTCATCGATCGATTCCTCCCACTCCGCCCCGTTGGTCGGGCGGCTATCCCGGCATATCAGCACGCCCCGCGGGCCGAGGCAATTCGGCGAAAGTCAATGGACGGCATGGATCAAGCGTAATTCCATGGCGCGCGACGGACCGGGCCGGGCGCGAGGATGTCGCCAGTCGAACGGCGCCGCCCGCACTCATCAGGAAGCCCCGTCGGCAGTACAGGCGGGCCCTGCATTGACGCGCCGCGCGCCGAACACCATACGCTGGCGCTAACAAAGAACCGACGACGTCGGACGCGGCCGATGGACCGCAACCAGGGAGGAGCGCCATGCCCCGCATCGTGTCGATGGAGGCCGGGTACTACCGCGTGCCGCTGGAGGTGACCCTCAGCGACAGCATGCACGGCGACATGCCGGCCTTCGAGCTCAACACCGTCGTCGTGCGCGACGCCGACGGCGCGCAGGGCACCGGCTACACCTATACCTGCGGCCGCAACGGCGCGGCGATCGACGCGATCCTGCGGCGCGACGTGCCCGACCAGCTCGTCGGCCAGGAGGCCGACCGGATCGAGCATCTCTGGCAAAGGATCTGGTGGGGCCAGCATTACGGCGGCCGCGGCGGGCCGGCGGTGCTCGCCCAGTCGGCGCTCGACATGGCGCTGTGGGACCTGAAGGCGCGGCGCCTCGGCCAGCCGCTCTGGACGCTGCTGGGCGGCAACGACGCCAGGGTACCGTGCTACGCCGGCGGCATCGACCTCCACCTGCCCCTCGACGCCCTGCTGCGCCAGACCGACGACAACCTGAAAAAAGGGTTTCGCGCGATCAAGATGAAGGTGGGGCGGGAAAAGCTCGCCGAGGACGTCGCGCGGGTGCGGGCGATGCGCGCGCATCTCGGCGACGGTTTCCCGCTGATGGCCGACGCCAACATGCGCTGGAGCGCCGACGAGGCGATCCGCGCCGCCCGGGCCTTCCAGCCCTTCGACCTCACCTGGCTCGAGGAGCCGGTCATCCCCGACGACATCGCCGGCCAGGCCCGGGTGGTGCGCGAGGGCGGCCTGCCGATCGCCGCGGGCGAGAACCTGCGCTCCCTGTGGGACTTCAAGCAGCTGATCGCGGCCGGGGGCGTCACCTATCCGGAGCCGGACGTCACGAATTGCGGCGGCGTGACCCCGTTCATGAAGATCGCCCACCTGGCGGAAGCCTTCAACCTGCCGGTCACCTCCCACGGCGCGCACGACGTCACCGTGCACCTGCTCGCGGCCTGCCCCAACCGCTCCTACCTCGAGGCGCACGGCTTCGGCCTCGACCGCTACATCGCCGAGCCGCTCACGATCGCGGAGGGGTTCGCGGTGGCGCCCGACCGGCCGGGCCACGGCATCGCGTTCGACTGGCAGGGCCTCGCGGCGATCCGCGCCTGATCCTGCCGGCTGGAGCCTTTCCCGGCGAAGCGGGCACCGGTCCGTCGATAGACAATGCGGCAAGATCGATGATCTGGAGCAGCGCCCGGTTGCAAGGCGATCGGGCGCGGCTCTACGGCGCCGGAATGCCGGTCCCCGCCACCCGGAACCGTCCCCGCCCCTCGGCCTTGGCGGCGTAGAGCGCCGCATCCGCCGCCGCGTAGAGCTCGGCGGAGGACAGGCCGCCGGTGTGGGCGATGCCGACCGAGGCGCCGACGGTGAAGGCCCGCCCGGCCCAGGCCATCGGCCGCCCGAGCGCCGCGACGAGGCGGGCGGCGACCTCCTCGGCGATCCCCGGCACGGTGGTGGCGAGCAGGATCGCGAACTCGTCGCCGCCGATCCGGGCGACGAGGTCGCCGTCGCGGCAGGAATGGCGCAGGCGGCCCGCGACCTCGACGAGGCAGGCGTCACCCGCCGGATGGCCGAGGGTGTCGTTGACCGGCTTGAAGCCGTCGAGGTCGATGAGCAGCAGGGCCCCGAAGGGGAAGCGCCCCGGGGCCTCGTCGAGGGCCGCGAGGCGGGCCTGGAACGTCGCCCGGTTGGCGAGCCCCGTCATGGCGTCGAACTCGGCGAGGTAGCGGGTCCGGTCGGCGAGGAGTTTTTCTTCCGTGATGTCCTGCTTCATGCCGAAGATGCGCACCGGCACCGCGCCCTCGCACTCGACCACCGCGGTGATGCGGATCCAGCGGCGGCGGCCGGCGAAGCTGACGATCTCGGCATCGAGGGTGAAACCGCCGCGCTCGGCGATGGCGCGGCTGCGGGCGGCGATCATCGCCTCGCGGGATTCCGGCGCGTAGCAGGCGACGGTCCGG
The DNA here is from genome assembly GCF_017347565.1 of Methylobacterium indicum. Lineage (NCBI taxonomy): Bacteria > Pseudomonadati > Pseudomonadota > Alphaproteobacteria > Hyphomicrobiales > Methylobacteriaceae > Methylobacterium > Methylobacterium indicum. Next base: position 291,125 of record NZ_AP024145.1, read on the forward strand.
CTCCGGTCGAGGGGCGCGCCGCGCGGCAGGTCGAACATCGCGTAGACCTGGTCGGTCCAGGTCAGGGTCTCGTCCGGCAGGGCGCATTCCCACACGCCGATCCGCGCCGCCGCCGAGGCCCGGTCGAAGATCTTGCGGCTGTGCGCGAGCGCCCGGCCCTGGGCGGCCAGGGTCTCGCGCAAGGTCGCCCCCGCCCGGGCGAGACCGCACAGGCTCTCGGCGGCGGCGGCGAAATCCGCGAGGCGCCGTCCCTGGGCCGTGGTCAGGCGGCGGGGCCGGGAATCGAGGAGGGCGAGGAGGCCCGCGCCGGCCCCGAGCGCCCGGATCGCGACGAAGCGGCACCCCGGCGCGCCGGCGACCGCCGGATGGGCGCGCCAGCGCGAGGCGGCGAGGTCGGGGACGACGAGCACGCCCGCGCCGGCGACCGCCCGGCACAGATCGAGGAGAGCGGCCGAGGGCGCCGCGCCGTCGGCCGACCACGGCGGTGCGGCCTCGTCGGGGTCGATGAGGAGGACGGTGTGAACGGCAAAGGCGACGCGGACGCGCTCGAGGAACGCGACCACGGCCTCCGTCCCCGGGGCCGGGAACGAGAAAAGATCGGTTGCGTCGCGCAACCCATTGCTCGCATGCATTGCAGGCAGAGATCACATCCCGAACGGTCTGACCGAACGTAATGGCCACGACTTAAGACATGATTGATCGACCCGTATTCACCGGTCAAGCTCCGGACATCGGGCGATCCTGCCGTCAAACTCATCCTGAACACGGCCGCCGCCACCGCGAAACCGATGGCGGCGGCTCGCCTCAGCCGCGGGTGAAGCGCAGGCTGTCGCGGGTGAGCTGGTCGATCGCGGTGCAGCCCATCAGCTTCATGTCGCGCTCGATCTCGATCCGCATCAGCTCCAGCGCCCGCTCGACGCCGGGCTGGCCGGCCGCCGCGAGGGGGAAGAGGTAGTAGCGGCCCAGCCCCACCGCCTTGGCGCCGAGCGCCAGGGCCTTGAGCACGTGGGTGCCGCGCTGCACCCCGCCATCCATGATCACGTCGATCTTGTCGCCGACGGCGTCGACGATCTCGGCGAGCTGGTCGAAGGCGCTGCGCGAGCCGTCGAGCTGGCGCCCGCCGTGGTTCGACAGCACGATGCCGGTGCAGCCGATCGCGACCGCGCGCTTGGCGTCCTCCACCGACATCACGCCCTTGAGGCAGAACTGGCCGCCCCAGTCGCGCACCATCTCGGCCACGTCGTCCCAGGTCATGCCGGGATCGAGCATCTCGGTGAAGTAGCGGCTGATCGAGAGGGCACCGCCGTCCATGGCGATGTGGTTCTCGAGCTGCGGCAGGCGGAAGCGCTCGTGCGTGACGTAGTTGATGCCCCAGGCCGGCTTGATGGCGAACTGCGCCATGCCGCCGAGGGTGAGCCGGAAGGGAATCGCGAAGCCGGTGCGCTTGTCGCGCTCGCGGTTGCCGCCGGTGATGCTGTCGACGGTCAGCATCATCACCTCGATGCCGGCCTGCTTGGCGCGGGCCATCATCTCGCGGTTCAGGCCGCGGTCCTTGTGGAAGTAGAACTGGTAGACCTGGGGCCCGCTGCTGATCCGGCGCGCCTCCTCCAGGCTGACGGTGCCGAGCGAGGAGACCCCGAACATCGTGCCGAACTTCCCCGCCGCGGCGGCGACCGCGCGCTCGCCCTGGTGGTGGAAGAGCCGCTGCAGGGCGGTGGGCGAGCAATAGACCGGCATGGCGAGGCGCTGGCCCATCACCGTCACCGACATGTCGACGTCGGTCACGCCGCGCAGGACGTTGGGGACGAGGTCGCAGGCCTCGAAGGCGGCGGTGTTGCGCCGGTAGGTGACCTCGTCGTCGGCGCCGCCGTCGATGTAGTTGAAGATCGGGCCGGGCAGGCGGCGTTTCGCCATGCGGCGGAAGTCGTGGAAGCTGTGGCAGTCGCTCAGGCGCATCGGGGCTCTCGCATCAAGGCTTTCCCGGGGAGATCCCGCGGGCGCGGGACACCGCGCGGCCAGGCAGAGGGGAGGAGGATGGGGCCGGGGGCGGGAGCCCCCGGCCCGGCGAAGGGCTTCAGTGCACCGGCACGAGCGCGGTGAAGGGCGGCACGTAGGCCTGCAGCATCACCAGGATGCCGACGAGGCAGGCGAGCGCGACCGAGTGGAAGAACACGTAGCGCAGGATCTTGGCCTCGCCGCCGTACCACTGCGTGGCCGTGGAGGCGACGACGATCGACTGGGCGTCGATCATCTTGCCCATCACGCCGCCCGAGGAATTGGAGGCGGCCATCAGGGTCGGCGAGAGGCCGAGCTGCTCGGCGGTGATCTTCTGCAGGCCGCCGAACAGCACGTTCGAGGCGGTGTCGGAGCCGGTCAGGGCCACGCCGAGCCAGCCCAGCATCGCGCCGAAGAACGGGTAGATCCAGCCGGTCTGCGCGAAGGCGAGGCCGAGCGTCGCGTCGGTGCCCGAGTACTTGGTGACGTAGCCGAGCGCCAGCATCGCCGCGATGGTGAGGAGCGAGTAGCGGACCATGTAGGTGGTGCGGCCGTACTCGCGCAGCAGCCGCAGCGGGTTGAAGCCCAGGATCAGGCCGCCGACGATCGCCGCCAGCAGGATGCCGGTCCCGGTCGCCGAGAGCAGGTTGAGGGTGTAGATCGCGGCCTCGGTGTAGGGCTTGGCGACCACCGGCGGCATCTTGACCACCAGGTTGTGCAGGTACGGCACCGGCATCTTCCAGACCCAGAGCGAGTCGAGCCAGACGCGGAATTGCGGCGTGCCCCAGGCGAAGACGAAGACCGACAGGATCATCCAGGGCGTCCAGGCGCGCAGGACCGCGCCGGTGCCGTGGACCTTCGGCTCCGCGACCGGCGCCGCGGCGGCATCGTCCCCGGTCGAGGTCCAGATGGTCGCCGGGCGCCAGACCCGCAGGAAGCCCGCGAGCGCCGCCATCGAGCAGAGCGCGGCCACCACGTCCACCAGCCAGGGGCCGTGGAAGTTCGAGACCAGGTATTGCGGGACCGCGAAGGCGAGGCCGGCGACGAGGAGCGCGGGCCAGACCTCCCACATGCCCTTGCGGCCGGCGAACGCCCAGATCAGCCAGAACGGGACGAGCAGCGAGAAGAACGGCAGCTGGCGGCCGATCATCGCCGAGAGCTCGATGAGGTCGAGCCCGGTCACCGCCGCGAGCGCGATGACGGGGGCGCCCAGCGCCCCGTAGGCGACCGGCGCGGTGTTGGCGATGAGCGAGAGGCCGGCGGCGGCCAGCGGCGAGAAGCCCAGGCCCATCAGCATCGCGGCGGTGACGGCCACCGGCGTGCCGAAGCCCGCCGCGCCCTCGAAGAACGCGCCGAACGAGAAGGCGATGAACAGGAGCTGGAGCCGGCGGTCCGGGGTGATGCCGGCGATCGAGTCGCGCAGGACGTCGAACTGGCCGGTCTTCTCGGTGAGCCGGTAGAGGAAGATGACGTTGAGGATGATCCAGCCGATCGGCAGGAGCCCGAAGGCCGCGCCGTAGACCGCCGTGGCGCCGGCCATCTGGGCCGGCATGCCGAAGCCGATCACCGCGACCGCCAGGGCGACGGCGAGGCCGGCCAGCGCCGCGACATGCGCCTTCAGGTGCAGGAGGCCGATGCCTCCGAGCAGCACGATGATCGGCAGCGCGGCGAGCGCCGTCGACCAGACGCTGTTCGACAACGGGTCGTAGACTTGATTCCAGCTCACCTTACGGATCCTCCCCTCTTCGACTTCCGTCCTCTCGGACCGTCTCGCCCGCTTCGGGCGTATCCGGGTCCTTCGGACCTCTCTTGTGGATGCGGCGCCGTCGATCCGCGCAGCCGCCATCGCCGTCCCGCACGGGGGTGCGGGGGCGCGAGCGGGCGCGCCGGCCGGCAGGACCGCGCAACCTCGATGACCGACTTGAACCAGAGGCAAGGGAACGGTAAAATGATTTTACCATTCCGGTCAATTGGAAATCGCGATTTCCCGCATTATAGTGCCGGTCAGGGTGGTTTCGGTGTCGGTCGGTGGAGCGCGTGATGGAGCAGGACCCGATCAAGGGCGAGAGCGTGGCCGAGGGAACGGCCCGCCACCTCAAGGACCTGATCCTCGAAGGCTCGCTCAGTCCCGGCGACCTGCTGCTGCCGGAGCGCGACCTGGCTTTGCGCCTGAACGTCTCACGCCCCACCCTGAGGCAGGGCATGAAGATCCTGGAGGAGGAGGGCCTGCTGGTCGCCTCGGGGGGCGGGCGGGCCGTGGCGCCCCTCGGCCGCGAGATCACCGACCCGCTGATCGCGCTCATCGCCTCCCACGACGAGGTGGTGGACGACTACCTCGAGTTCCGGGCGACGACGGAGCGGATGGCGGCACGGCTCGCCGCCGCCCGGGCCAACGCCGTCGACCGCGACCGGCTCACCGCCTGCATGGCGCGGATCGACCGCGCCCACGAGGAGGGGGTGCAGCGCGAGGAGGCCGAGGCCGACGTGGACCTCCACATCGCGGTCTACGAGGCGAGCCACAACCTCGTGGTGCTGCACACGATGCGGGCCCTGTCGGGGATGCTGCGCCAGGGCGTGATCGAGAACCGCGAGAAGCTGTTTGCCCGTCCGGAGACCCGCGACCGCCTGCGGGCCCAGCACCGGGCGATCTACGAGAGCGTGATGGCGGGCGACGTCGAGGCGGCCGGCGAGGCCGCCGAGGCGCATATCCACTACACCCATCAGGCGCTCACCGAGATCAAGGCGGCGGAGGCCCGCCTCCAGGTCTCGCTGCGCCGGCTCAACGGCGGCAGCGTCGCGGTGCGGCGCAAGGCGGATCGCTAAGCAGACTTGCGTTGGCAGGCCAACGCTTCGCCCGCTCAGGTTCTTGTCGTGTCGCAGATTCTTGCCGCCGAACCGGTGTCCAGTTCGGCGAAATCCGCTTAGGGGCCGAGCCTCACGCCCGCCGCAGCCGGAGCGCGTTGCCGAGGACGAAGACGCTCGACAGCGCCATGGCCCCCGCCGCCAGGACCGGCGACAGCGACGGTCCGCCGACGAGCCGCAGCCCCCCCGCCGCCACCGGGATCAGCGCGACGTTGTAGGCGAAGGCCCAGAAGAGGTTCTGGCGGATGTTGCGCATCACGGCGCGCGAGAGCCGCAGGGCCTCGGCGACGGTCGCCGGGTCGCCGGCCATCAGCACCACGTCGGCGCTCTCCACCGCCACGTCGGTGCCGGTGCCGATGGCGAGCCCCACCTCCGCCTCGGCCAGCGCCGGCGCATCGTTGATGCCGTCGCCCACGAAGGCGACCGGGCCGGCCTGTCCCCGCAGGTTCCGGACGGCGTCGCGCTTGCCGGCGGGCAGCACCTCGGCCAGCACCGTGCCGATGCCGAGGCCTTTCGCGACGCCCTCGGCGGTGCGGCGGTCGTCGCCGGTGACGAGGGCGACCGCGAGGCCCTGCGCCTCGAGCGCGCGGATGGCCGACGCCGCCCCGGCCTTCACGGGATCGGACACCGCCAGCACGGCCGCCGGCACCCCGTCGAGGGCGAGGTAGACCGGGGAGCGCCCTTGCGCGGCGAGGCGCGCGGCCTCCGGCGCGAGGCCCGACAGGTCGAGGCCGGCGAGGTGGCGCGGAGCACCGATCGCGACCACCCGCCCGCCGGCCCGGCCGGCGACGCCGCGGCCCGGCACCGCCGCGACGTCGGCGACCGGCGGCAGGGCGAGCCCCTTGTCCGCCGCGGCCGCCACGATCGCGCGGGCGATCGGATGCTCGGAGCGGGCCTCGACGGCGGCGGCGAGCGCCAGCACCGCATCGGCCTCGAAGCCGGGGGCCGGGATCAGGTCGGTGAGGAAGGGCCGGCCCTCGGTCAGGGTGCCGGTCTTGTCGAAGGCGACGACCCGCACCCCTTCGAGCGCCTGCAGGGCCGCGCCGCTGCGAAACAGCACGCCGCGTTCCGCCGCGCGGCCGGTGCCGACCATGATCGAGGTCGGGGTGGCGAGCCCCATGGCGCACGGGCAGGCGATGATCAGCACCGCGACGGCGTGGACCAGTGCCTCGCCGAGGGCGGGCGCCGGTGCCAGGGCGAGCCAGGCCAGGAAGGTGAGGCCGGCAAGGCCCAGCACTGCCGGAACGAACCGGGCGGTGACCCGGTCGGCGAGGGCCTGGATCGGGAGCTTCGCGCCCTGCGCCGCCTCGACCATGCGGACGATCTGGGCGAGCGCGGTCTCGGCGCCGACCCGCTCGACCGCGATCTCGATGGCGCCGGTGCCGTTGACGGTGCCGCCGGTCACGGCGTCGCCCGGCCCCTTCTTTGCCGGGACCGGCTCGCCGGTGAGCATGCTCTCGTCGATGCGGGACGTGCCCTCGACCACCCGTCCGTCCGCCGGCAGGCGCTCGCCCGGTCGCACGCGGACGCGGTCGCCGACCCGGAGGTCGGCCGCCGGTACCTCGGTCTCGGCGCCGTCGCGCAGGCGCAGCGCGGTCTTCGGGGCCAGCCCGACGAGGCGCGCCACCGCCGCGCCGGTGCGGCCCCGCGCCCGCGCCTCGAGGTGGCGCCCGAGCAGGATCAGGGTGACGATGAGGACCGAGGCCTCGAAGTAGAGATGGGCCGCGCCCGCCGGCAGCAGGCCGGGTGCCAGGGTGGCGACGAGGGAAAACAGGTAGGCGGCCCCGGCCCCCAGTGCCACCAGGGCGTTCATGTCCGGGTGGCCGCGCACGAGCCCCGGCAGGCCGCGGGCGAAGAACAGCCGCCCGGGCCCGAACAGGACCAGGGTGGCGAGCACCGCCTGGATTCCGGCGCTCCACCGCTCCGGCAGGAGGCCGTGACCGGCGTGGGCGCCGACGAGATGTCCTCCCATGTCGAGCACCACGACCGGGAGCGAGAGCAGGACCGCGAGGATCAGGCCCAGGGCCGGGGGGCCGGCGTCGCGGGGGGCCGCCGGGATCGCGGACTGCGCCGTCACCGGGCGCGGGGCGTAGCCCGCCTCCCTGATCGCGGCGTCGAGCGCGTCGCGGGGCACGAGGCCGTCGGGGTGGTGCACGCTCACGCGGCCGGTGGCGAGGTTGGCGCTCGCCTCCCGGACGCCGGGCACGGCCTTTAGCACCCGTTCGATCCGGCCGGTGCAGGAGGCGCAGGTCATCCCCTCGACGGCGAACTCGCTCGTCGCCTCGGGCACCGCGAAGCCGGCCTCCTCCACGGCGGCGGCGAGCGCCGTCGGGTCGTTGTCGGCGGTAAGATCGAGGGTGGCGCGGCCGGTGGCGAGGTTCACCGCCACCGCCGCGACCCCCGGCACCCGCCTGAGCACCCGCTCGACCCGCCCGGTGCAGGAGGCGCAGGTCATCCCCTCGACGGGCAGGGTGAGGCGGCGGGCGGGTGCGGTCATGATGGCGGTCTCCCGCGCCGGATGTGGGGCGGGCGGGGGCGATGCGGTACGGCCCGGACCGCCATCGGCCGTTGCGCCACGAACATGGTTTCGCCGCGCTCGGGCGCCAGAGCGCACGACCGCCCCGGGAAACCGACCGGACACGATCGAGCGGTCATGACGACAGGGCGAAGCGGGAGCGGACGATGATCGGGCGGGTGCTGGCGGCAGGGGCGATGCTGTGCGGCGGGGCGGGGGCGGCGCTGGCGCATCCCCACGTCTGGGTGCAGGCGCGGGCCGAGCTGGTGCTCGACGGCAAGCGCAACCTCGTGGCGATCCGCGAATCCTGGACCTTCGATCCGGAATACTCCGCCTTCGCCGTGCTGAACCTCGATTCGAAGCGCGACGGCGTGCCGGACCCGGCCAAGCTCGACGCCATGGCGGTCGAGCGCCTGGAGGCGATGGCCGAGACGGCGTATTTCACGCAAGCCAAGCTCAACGGGCGCCCCGTGACCTTCAAGGGCGGCCCCTCGCCGAAGGCGAGCTACGCGCAGGGGCGCCTGACGATCGACTTCACCCTGGTGCCGCAAGGGTCGGCCGGCCCGGTGCGCAACCTGGTGGTGAGCTTCGACGATCCCGACTTCTACGTCGCCTTCGGGCTGCCGCCGGGGGATCCGGTCAAGCTGTCCGGCAGCCCGGATTGCGTGCTGAAGCTCAACCGTCCGGCGCGCCAGGCGCAGGAGGGCGAGCAGCTGATTCCCGACGAGCAGGCGACCGGCACGCCGGGCGCGGCGGCCGCGACCGCCGCCGACTATACCGGGCGCCTGCTCGTCGCCTGTCCCTGATCGGCCGCGAGGGCGCCCTCGCCCTTCGGCGGGGCGCCGTGCGCCGGGATCAGGGCGCGGAAGGTCGCCCCCGCCCCCGGGGCACTCTCGATCACCAGCCGGCCGCGGTGACGGTTGAGGATGTGCTTGACGATGGCGAGGCCCAGGCCCGTGCCGCCCTGCTGGCGGCTCGAGGCGGCATCGACCCGGTAGAACCGCTCGGTCAGGCGCGGCAGGTGCTCGGGGGCGATGCCCGGGCCCTCGTCGCGCACCGCGACCTCGATCTCCGGTGCCCGGCCCTCCTCGGCGTCGCGCAAGCCCAGGCGGATCTCGACCCGGCCGCCGTCGCCGCCGTATTTCACGGCGTTCTCGACCAGGTTCTCGATCACCCGCAGGATCTCGTCGCGGTCGCCCAGCACCCGCAGCGGGCCCGGTGCGGCATCGAGCGTGAGGGTGACGCCGCGCTCGCGGGCGATCAGCCCGAGCGCGTCGGCGATCTGGCGGGCGAGCGGCCCGACATCGACGGCTTGCGTCGGCGGAACGTGGGCGCGCAGTTCGATGCGGGAGAGCGACAGGAGGTCGTCGATCAGCCGGGTCATGCGCAGGGCCTGGACCCGCATGATGCCGAGGAAGCGCTCGCGCGCCTTGGCGTCGTCCCGGGCCGGCCCCTGCAGGGTCTCGATGAAGCCGAGCAGCGAGGCGAGCGGCGTGCGCAGCTCGTGGCTGGCATTGGCGACGAAATCGACCCGCATCGTCTCGAGGCGCTGGGCCGAGGTGAGGTCGCGCAGGAAGAGCACGACGTTCGGGCCGGCCCGCCCGGCCTCCCCGCCCTGCATGGCGCCGATCTGCACCTCGAAGGTGCGCTCGGTCGGGACCCGCGGGGAATAGAGCGTCTTCAGGGGCTCGCCGGTGCGCAAGACCGTCTCGATGCCGTCGAGCACGTCGGGGTCGCGCAGCGCGAAGGAGAGCGGGTGGCGCGGCCGCAGGGAGGGCAGGAGCGCGCGGGCGGCGGCGTTCGACTCGATCACCAGGGCGCGGCGGTCGATCAGGATGACGGGATCGGGAATGTTGGCGAGCAGCGCCTCGGCGAGGCCGTGGCGGCCCCGGCCCGGCGCGGCGTCGGAGCGCGGCACCGGCTCGCCCCGGCCCGGCGCCGCCGCGAGGCCGCCGGCCAGGAGGGCGAGGAGGGCCGCGATCCCGGTGCCGAGGTCGATCCCGTGCTGCCAGGTGTGGATGGCGGTGAAGACCAGGACGGCGCAGAGCGCCCCCCGCCAGGCCGACCGGCGGGCGGCGGAGAGGGAGCCGGAGGCGACGGGCAGGAACGGCGCGGCCGCGGCTGCCGGCTCGCCCGGCGGCGCGTCGTCCCGCGACGGGTCGTCGGCGTCAGGGCGTCGGGTCGCTCTCGGCGGCATCATCGTCGGGCGCCTCCCGCGGGGTGAGGCGCGCCCGCTTGGCGATCTCATAGGCGCCGAGCGCGGCGAGCGCCACCACGAACGGGATCAGGTAGTAGCAGACCCGGAACAGCAGCAGGGCGCCGAGCACCGATTCCCGCGGCAGGCCGGAGAGCGCCAGCAGCACGGTCGCCTCGAACACCCCGAGCCCGCCCGGCGCGTGGCTGGCGATGCCGAGCATCGCGGCGAGCACGTAGATCGCCACGAAGGTCTCGAAGCTCAGGCCGTGGCCGGCCGGCAGCAGCACGTAGAGCACGCCGGCCGCCGCGCAGACATCCCCGGCGCCGACGAGCATCTGGCTCAAGGACAGCTTCAGGCCCGGCAGTTCCAGGCGCCAGCCCCGCACCTTGACGCTGCGGCGCTTGAGCGAGACCCACACCAGATAGGCCAGCACCGCGGCGAGCACCGCGGCCCCGAGCCCCTGGTTGAACAGGGCGCTGGTATAGGTGAGGTGCGAGAGCGGCTCGGCCTCGCGGATGAGGCTGATGCCGAGCACCGCCCCCATGCCGAGCCAGAAGGTGAAGCCGGCGACGATGGTGAGCGCCGCGATCCGCCCGGGGCTCAGGCCCTGCCCCGAATAGATCCAGTAGCGCACCGTGCCGGCGGTGAGCAGCGGGAAGCCGAGGTTGAAGCTCACCGCGTAGCTGGTGAAGGAGGCGAGCGCGGTGGTGCGGTAGGGCACCTTCAGCTTGAGCTGGCGGAGCGCCAGGGCGTCGTAGCAGGTGAGGAAGAGGTAGCTCACCACGACGAGCGCGATGGCGAGCCCGATCTGGTTCGGCGTCGCCGCCAGGAAGGCGGTGCGCAGCTCGGCCCAGGTGACGGTGGAGACGAGCTTGCCCAGCACCCCGAGGGAGATGAGGAACAGCACGACGCTCGCCAGCGTGCCGAGCCAGGCGTAGCGCCGCCGGCGGCGGGCGTGATGCGCCTCGGCGCCCTGATGCAGCTCGGCGTCTCGATGCATCGGGGCGTCACGATGCATCGGGGCGTCTTGGCGGGCCTGCGCAGCTCCGGGGTCGCTGCCCGGATCCTGCCCGGCCGGGTCCTCGTCGCGCGGCGGACCGCCGCTCGCGCCCGCGTCGCGCAGGGGCTGGGCCCGCGCGAGGTTCTTGTCCTGGCTGGCGAAGTTCATCGCGTCGGCGTCCGACCCCGCTCGTCACCGGCGCGGGCCCGCGGCCGATCGCGGCCAGGCTCGCGCACACAGGTGCCCGGCGGCACTCCGACAGAGCCCCGCTCGCTTGAGCCCGCCATGTAGGCCGTCTGCCGGCGAATGACCAGACGGACCATGCGGCAAGGCAGATGACGGGTCGGGTGAATCACCCGGGGAGCCCGAGATGGCGGGCGGCCTCGGCCAGCCCGGCGACGATCCGGGCCGGTACCGCCGGGCTGGTGCAGACATAGGTCGGGCTCGGATGCGGCACCGCCACCACCGGCAGGCCGGGGCGCGCCGCGGCGAGATCCGGCGCCAGTCCTTGCGCGACCCGGCCGGACAGGACGACGACCGCGAGGGTCGGCATCAGATCCAGCAGCGGCGGCAGGTAGGCCCGGGCCGCCCGGATCTCGGCCGTGCGGGGCGCCCGGTTGCGGGCGCCGGGGGCGTGGATCACCCACGGCACGGCGTTCCAGATCAGGGTGTCGGCGCGCGGGATGCCGGCCTGGCCGAGGAACCGGAACAGGTTGGCGGCGGTGCCGGTCGGGTTGTCGCGGGACACGAAGGCGGTGCGGCCGGTGGCCGGGCCCGGTGTTTCGAGGAGCAGCAGCAGGCGGGCGGCCACGCCGCCGTCGAGGGGATCGGCCTCCGGCACCGGCTTTTCTTGCTCGGCCCGGATCCGCTCGGCGAGGCGGCGCAGGGGCGCGAGGTGGGGGCTGGCCTCGGCGAGGGCGTGGCGCGAAGCGACGGCACCGGGATCGGCCAGGCTCTTGGGGCCGGACGTGTCGGGAGCGGCCGGCCCGCCGCTCACGCGAGGTGGAGCCCGTCCGGCAGGGTGCCGGCGAGGCGGAAATGCTCGCGGGCGGCCTCGGCGTTCAGGCGCTCGGCGAGGCCGGCGGGACCGCCGAACTGGAAGCCGATCTGGCTCGCATAGGCCGCGCAGGCCGCGTGCTTGGCCGCCTCGTCCTCCGGCGACAGGCGCACGGTGACGGGCGCGAGCGCCGCGAAGGTCTCGCGGAACGGCTCCTTCGGGTCGGGGTGGCGCACGGTATAGGGAAAGTCGCGCCACCACAGCACCGGGCAGGACGGAGCGAGCGCGCGCAGCGCCCGGACCAGCTGGACGTGATCGACATGGCCGCCGACCCCCTGCGGGGCGAGCAGCAGGTCGGGCGCGGCCTCCGCCATCAGGCGGGCGAGCACCGGGCCGAGGTCGTCGGCGAGGGGATCGTCGGGCCGGGTCCCGGCAAAGAGCTCCGGCGCCGAGGCGTAGCCGCGATGCGGCGCCTCCCGCAGGGCGACGTGAACCGGCGGCGGGAGGCCGAGGGCCGCCGCCGCCGCCCGGTCCTCGTCGCGGCGCAGAGCCATGTAGTCGACCTCCGGCCCGAGCCCCTTGTCGAGCTGGCAGGCGAGGGCGAACCCGCCCGGGTCGGGGACGGTCGCGGTGAGCAGCGTCACCATCACCACCGTCCAGCCCCCGTTCGCGAGCTGCGCCAGGGTGCCGCCGCAGGAGAAGGCGGCATCGTCGAGATGGGGCGAGAGGGCGAGGGCTGTGGGCATGGAACTCGACCGACAAACGTAGCGCGGGCCTTCTCCTCTCCCCGCGGGCGGGGAGAGGGCCGAGCCCTCGTTCAGAGGGCTCGGCAAGCCCGAAGGGCGGGGGTGAGGGGGCGTTTCCGGATGGGACTCCTCCGGCACCTCCCCCTCACCCTCGCTCCGGCTTTGCCTCCGCTCGCTGTGCTCCCTGGACGGGAGCACAGCTCTCTCCCCGCCCGCGGGGAGAGGAGAGATGCGTGCAAACCTCGGGTGAGCCTTCCGGCCGCGCTGGAAGGCGCCTCACAACAGATGCGGCTCGGCCCGGAAGCGGCAGCTCGGATCGTGCGGCAACGCGGGATCGAAGGCCGGATCAGGCCGGGCGTTCTTCACCGACGCGTAGACGTCCATGATCTGCCGCCCGACCGCCTGCCACGAATAGACCCGGCGGCACTCCTCCAGGGCCGCCGCCGCGAGGCGGGCGCGCAATGGGCGGTCGGTGATGATCCGGTGGAGCGCCTCGGCCAAGGCCGGCACGTCACCGGGCTGGACCATGAGCCCGTTCTCCTCGTCGCGCAGGCAGTCCGAGACGCCGACCGAGTGGGTCGAGACCACCGCCTGCCCCGCCGCCATCGCCTCCAGGATGGTGTTGGAGAACCCCTCCGCGTAGGTCGGCGAGACGAAGACGTCGCCCATCGCGTAGAGGCCCGGCACCGCGTCGTACTCGGCGTAGCCGGTGAAGCGCACCTCCGCCTCCGAGAAGCCCAGATCGGCGGCGAGCGCCTGGGCCGGCTCCACGTCGGGACCGATGCCCGAGATGATGGCGGAAAACGGCGTGCCGCGCCGGCGCAGCAGGCTGAGCGCGTCGATGAAGTCGAGCACGCCTTTCCGGCGATCGACCCGGCCGTGGTAGAACAGCCGCACCGGATCGGCGGCGTCGCCGGGCTGCCAGCCTGGCGGCGGGCGGAAGCGCGCGGTGTCGACGGCGCCCGGCACGATGGTGAAGCGCGCGGGATCGCTGCCGAGCCGGTCGCAGACTTCCGCCACGAAGGAGCGCCCGCCGATCAGCAGCGCATTGGCATGGGCCAGCACCCGCACCATGGCCAGCCGATGGGTCTCGCAGCACGAGCCGACCCAGTGCCCGTCGCCGCCCTGGATCGAGACGACGTTCGGCACACCCAGTTTCTGCGAGGCGATCAGCGTGGCGAAGCCCGTCGGGTAGCCGTACTGCGCATGCAGCACGTCGAACGGCTTCTTCGCGTGTTCCGCCGCGATCGTGTCGACCATCGTGGCGATGTCGCGCTCGAAATCGCCGCTCTCCTGCTCGCCCCGCTGTTCGAGACCGACCACGCGGACGCCCGGCACCGCCGGCGGCGGGCCGCCGCCATAGACCTTGGTGCCGAAGGCATCGCCCCGGTACTGGCTCACCATCGTGACGTCGTGGCCGGCGCCGACGAGCTCGCGCAGGAGATTCTGCGCGTAGACGCTCATGCCGGAAATCGCCGGGAAGTAGCGCCGGCTGACGAAACACACCCTCATCGGCGGCACTCCCGGAGATAGCGCAGCGAATCCGGGATCATCCGGTCGGCCCGGTGGCTCTCGCGCGAGAGCTCGACGCAGACGAGCTTGTCGAAGCGGATCGCCTCCAGCGCGTCGAGCACGCCCGGGACATCCATGTCGCCCTCGCCGAAGGGCAGGTGGATGTGGGTGCCGCGCGCCATGTCCTCGATCGCGACGGTGCCGAGGCGATCGGCGAATTCGTGCACGGCCGCCGCCGGCTCGCGCTCCTGCGTCACCAGGCAGTGGCCGGTATCCAGCGCCAGGCTCAGGCCCGGGATATCGAGGGAGGCATAGTCGTCCAGGGTCTCGACCAGCATGCCGGGCTCGGGCTCCAAAGCCGCGACGACCCGGCGCTCGGCCGCGTAGGCGACGACCTGGTCGAGGCCGTCCCGCAGCCAGCCCCGCGCCTCCGCCGGATCGATTCCGGGCTTCGGCACCCCGGCCCAGAACGACACCGCCTCGGAGCCGAGGATCGCCGCGATGTCGATGGCGCGGTGCAGGAAGGCGACCCGGCGGGCGCGGCCGGCCGCGTCCGCCGTCACCAGGGTCGGCTCGTGCTTGGCCCGCGGGTCGAGGAGGAAGCGGGCCCCGGTCTCGATCACAGAGCCGAGGTTCAGGCCGTAGAGCCGGCCGCGCACCCGCTCGGCGTCCTGCGCCCAGCTCTCGGCGAAGGGATCGAGGTGGTGGATGTCGAGGGTGAGCGCCACGCCGTCGTAGCCGGCATCGGCGATGAGGCTCAGCGCATCGTCGAGGCGGTGATTGGCCGCCCCGTTGGTGTTGTAGGCGAAGCGCAAGCTCATGCCGCCCTCCCCCGCCGCTCCAGGCGGAACGGCGCGTGGTGCGATTCCGGCTCGCGGTAGAGCGGATAGAGCGGGCCGACGATCCGTTCGGCCAAGGCGACGTCGAAGAGCGGCTGGCCGCCGAAGCGCTCCAGCGCCTCGGGCGTCAGGCGCACCGGCCGCAGGGTCTCGCTCTCCTGCCCGAAGCGGATCAGCGGGTGATCGCGCTCGATGAGCTTACGCGTGTTGCGCTCGCCGATGCGGTAGTAGCTCATGGTCTCGACTTCGAGCCCCGGCACGATCGCCTTGACGATGCCCACCCCGCCGCCCGGCGGCGAGGCGTCGACGTAGAGCACGTCGAACCCTTCCGCCTCCAGCCGCTCGCGGGCGATGCGGGCGCGGTCCTGGCCGGTGGGGGCGGCTTGCGTCGGCAAATCGGTGAAACGCTTGGTGGCGCGCTCGGAATAGACGCTGTCGGCGAGGTAGTCCCGCAGGGTCTCGGCCGGCTTGTCGATCCAGTCGAGCATCGCGGCGAGCGCCCTGCCCTCCTCGAGATCGAGGCTCGGGAGCGCCTTCTCGATGAAGGCGTCGACGTAGCCCGGCGGCGTGATCGAGCGGGCGAGCGCCAGCGGCCCGTGCCCGAAGGTCTTGCGCACCCGGGCGGCCTGGAATTCCAGGATCGCCTTGCGGAGCGCCCGCTCGCGGTCGGGATCGCAGGCCTCGCCGCAGGCCGACAGCGCGATCGGCGCCGGCGTGCGCGAGGCGTCGAGGTCGTAGCCGACGCAATAGACGTTGGTGAAGCCGAACTGGTCGGTGGCGAATTTCGGCATCGCGCGGATGCCGAGGGATTCCAGCCGGTCGAGCATCGCTCGCGTTTCCGGCCCCAGCCCCTCGGAGGTGTCGAGCATCACGCCCTGGTCGAGGGCGCGGAACAGGAGGCCGTTGCCGTCGCGCTGGAGCAGTTCGAGGAGGCCGTGCCCGAGGGCGAAGGCGACGTCGGGCCCGGCGCCGAGCCCGTTGGTGATGAGGTTGGTGAAGGGCTGGTAACCCGGCGAGAGCTCGAAATAGTCGGTCGCCGCGAGGTCGAGCGGCATCAGCACCGTCTCGCCGGTGCGGGCCCGCACCGTGCCGGTCCATTCGAGGACGGTGTCGCGGTTCACGGGACTGCCCGCCGGCAGGCCGAGGGTCAGGGGATCGGCGACGGAGGTCGCGCCAAAGACCCGCACGAGGTCGTGGTAGCTGGCGCGCTCCTTCTTGCGCGGGATCAGCGCCAGGCTCGGCATCAGGTTCTCGGCGATCTCGGCGACCGAGCCGATGATCGCCTCGTCGTCGGTGGCGCCGTAGCCGATGCCGCTCGGCATCGCGCCGACGAAGTAGGGATCGTCGAGAAAGAGCGAGACGAACCAGCACGGCACCCCGGTGCGGTCGAGGGGGGCCAGCGGAAAGCCGACGATCTTTCCCGGCGGCAGCACGTCGAGATAGGCCTTCACGGCGTCCGGCAGGCGCTCGGGCAGGCCCTCGACGACGCGCGGCTGGCGGTAGGCGTAGGGGCGGGGTGCGGCGGGTTTGTCCACGAGCGATCAGACTCCTCGGGGGCCGTCAGGCGGCCGGCGCGGCGGGGGATGGGGCGGGACGGTGCGACGGGGAGGCGGCGTAGGCACGGGCCAGCAATCGCATGGTGTGGAGGTCGCGCGGCGCCGACCAGGCGTCGCGGCCCGCCGGATCGCGCAAGGAGCGGCCGAAGGCCCGGACCTGCTCCAGGAACGGCGAGGCCTCGGTGTCGAAGGGCAGCGGCGTGCTCTCGCCGGTGGCGCCGTCGATGAAGGTGACGCTGCCGCCGGCCTCCTGGCCCATGGTGTTCCGGGCGACCAGCACGCCCTTGGTGCCGGCGATCTCCAGGCGGCGGCGCGGCAGCGCGTCGGGGCAGTTGTAGGCGACGTGGAGACTCGCGAGCACGCCGGAGCCGGTGCGGCCGATGAGCAGCGCGCCGTCGTCGACGGCGTAGTCCTGGGCGCGGGCCTGGGTGAGCGCCGTGATGTCGAGGATCGGCTCGTCGAGGAGGAAGTCGGTCAGGTCGAGGCCGTGGGGGGCGAGGTCCATCAGCGCGCCGCCGCCGGCCTGAGCCTGGTCGATGCGCCAGTTGGCCTGCCCGGGAATCGCCGTCCAGCCCCGGTCGAGCCAACAGGCATAGACGATCCGGATGGCGGTGACGGTGCCGACCCGGCCAGCGCGGATCGCGTCGCGCAGGAGCCGGTGGGCCGGGTGGTGGCGCTGGTCGAAGGCGGTGCCGTAGAGGATGCCGGTCCGGGCCACCGCCGCCGCCATCGCCTCGGCGTCGTCGAGCGCGGCCGCCATCGGCTTCTCGCACAGGATCGCCTTGCCGGCGGCGGCCAGCGCCTCGACGGCGCCGCGATGGAGGTGGTTGGGAGTCGCGACGTAGACCGCCTCGACCTCCGGCTCGGCGAGGAGCCCGGCGAGGTCGGCGTGAGCCCGCGCGCCGAGACCGGCCGCGGCGTCCCGCGCCTCGGCGCCCGGATCGCAGACCGCGACGAGGCGGTGGCCGGCCTCGCGGATCGCCGGCGCCATGAAGTCCCGGGCGACCCAGCCGAACCCGACAATGCCCCAGCCGATGGAGGTCATGCGGTCACTCATCTCGGCCTCACCACACGCACGCGTCGACGAATGGCGCGGGAAATCTCCTCTCCCCGTGGGCGGGGAGAGGGCTGCGTTCCCGTCCAGGGAATGCAGCAAGCGGAGGCGCAGCCGGAGCGAGGGTGAGGGGGTAGTGCCGGAAGAGGCTCATCCGGAAACACCCCCTCACCCTCGCGGCGAACCTATGGTTCGCTGCTCCCTTCACCCCCGACGAGGGGGGTGAAGGCCTCTCCCCGCCCGCGGGGAGAGGAGAAATCCCGTGCCCCTTACCGTCCCCGGACAGTCTTGCTGTCAGCGAAGAGGAGAAAGCGCGCCCGGCCGCATTCGCCATCACCAGCGCTCCGGCAGATCGACGAACTCGCGGATGCGGGCGCGATCGAGGGTGTCGGGGGTCATCTCCAGGGTCTCGGGGCCCGCGGAGTGCGGCGGATAGGTGGCGCGGGCGGCGTATTCGTCGCGGTAGCGCTCGGACGGCCAGGTGATCGCGTAGTCCCCGGCGGGGTCCGGCGCGTAGAGCGGGTTGAGGCGGAGATGCGCGCCCTCCCGCGGCAGGGTCAGGCCATCGACCAGCGGACGCGGCGCCGGGCGCATGCCGGGGCCGCAGACCACCGAGAAGGCCTCGGCGTGGTCGAGGGCGGCGGGCGCGGCGGGGACCGGGGCGCGGGCCGCGACGAGGGCCCGGGTCAGCTCGTCGTCGTCGTAGACGAGCCCGTCGGGACACAGCTCCTCGATCTCGGCCGCCGAGACCGCGTGCCCGGCCGAGAAGCCGGGCCGGGCGCTGTTGTGGACGTGGCTCAAGGCGAGCCACCCCTCCTCGCCGGCGGTCTTGCGCAGGGCGTCGAGGATGCGGGGCTTCTCAGGGAGAAAGTAGAAGGCGTCGTGGCACATCACGAGGTCGACCGGCGCCTGGTCGATCGGCCAGAACGGCGAGGCGGCGTCGAAGCAGACGAGCTGCGGCCGCTGCCCGGCGACCCAGTGGCGGGCGACCCAGAGCTTGGAAAACACCACGTCCGCGCCCGACACCCGGACGCCCCGCCCCTGCAGCTCGCGCAGGTAATGGCCGATGCCGCAGGCCAGTTCGAAGGCGCAGAGCGGATTGTTCCAGTGCGCCTCCAGCAGGGCGAGGCCGGCGAGATAGGTCGGGTCGGTCCAGCGGTTGACGAAGTAGTCGCCGACCCGGCCCCAGCCGAGGCGGGCGCAGGCTTCCCGCAACGAGACGTATTTCATCTCGCGCACGAGGTCGCGCAGGGCGGCGGGGTCCGCCTTCGGGCCGGTCCACCAATCATCCTGGTCGGCGAGCAGCAATTCGAGGGCGTGGCCCGGCGCACCCTTGTCGAGGTGGCCCAGCACCTCGCCGACGAGGCCGTTGCGGCCGATCCGCAGGTAGGGAATGCCGTCGACCACCGGCCAGCGCGGGCCGCGCTTGCCCTCGCGCAGGGAATGGGGCGTGTCGTGATGCAGCGCCTCGCCGGTCATCGGCGAGAGGAGCCCGAACGGGATCACGGATGCGTTTCCTCGCGGCGCCCGCCCTGCGGCGGGCTCTGACGGGAGATAGGGCGCGAATGCCGGATGGGGCGCGGGCGCCCGGGAGCGTCCGCCATCCGCCTCACGGCAGCCGCATGTCGGCGAGCACCCGGTCGTGGAACCCCTTGACCGGGCCGTCATGCACGAGCGCCATCTCGCCCAGCACCGTGTCCATGGTGAGCGAGGCCGCCCGCAGGTGCTGGGCGATCTGGAGCACCCGGTCGATCACGTCGGCGGCGTGGAAGGCCCGGCCCTCCGCCGTGCGATCGTCCACCAGGATCTTTCGCGATGAGGCGACGACGTCGCGCAGCTTTCCATCCAGCTCCGACAGGGCCCGCTCGCTCAAGGTGGCGATGACCGCATCGAGATGGTCGCCGAGCAGGATCTCGCCGGTGAAGCCCGCATCCGGCATCAGGGCGTTGTGCAGGTGATGGGCGAGGGCGGCCACGAAGACCGTCGTCGGGTCGGCGCCGTAGAACGGGCTCAGCGCGACGCCGTAGACCGCCACCACCAGGCAATGCTCGGCGTGGTTCTCCGGCGGTTCGAGCAGGATGCGCGGCTTGCCCGGGCAGGTGACGCCGGCCCGCGGCTGGTCGGCCTGGAGCAGGGCGAAATGCGGCAGGGGACCGGGCGTCCAGTCCCGCGGCGCGGAGAGGCACGCCCGCAGCCGCGCGGCGAGCCCTGGATCGAGGGGACCCGCCACCTCGTCGAAGCCCCGCACCAGCACCTCCGAGGCCTGCGCCTGCGAGAGGCCGGCGGCCGCGAGGAAGGCCGCGTCGAGGTCGCCGAGGCGGGAGGCGGCCAGCGCCTTGGCGGTGACGTCGAGGGCGAGCGCCGCCGGATCGGCCCCGCCGGTCAGCGCCGCCCAGGCCTGGAGGAAGAGCCGCTCGGCGATCGAGCCGTCGCGCCCGGCGGACCGGACGCGCTTGATGTCGTTGAGCTCGACGAGGAGCTCGCGCAGCGGAAGCGGGGCCTGAGCCCCGCCCGCCAAATCGTGGCTGGCAGCCATCCCTAGTGGACGCCGAGCCAGTCGAGCAGCATGCGCTCCTGCACGCCGAAGGCGTGCTCGGGGCCGTGGCCGTTCTTGACCATCGGCGCCTTGAAGAACGTCGACAGCTGCTCCTGCACGCCGCCGTCGCCGCGCTTCTTGGCGAGATCCAGCACGCGGGCGATCTCGATCACCAGGGGCGCGGCCAGGATCGAATCCTTGCAGAGGAAGTTGACCTTGATCTGCATCCGCTGGCCGAGGAAGCCGGTGACGTCGATGTTGTCCCAGGCTTCCTTGTCGTCGCCACGCGGGCGGTAATAGTGGATGTGGACCAGGTGATCCTCGACCGGATAACCCAGGATCGAGTCCAGCACCGTGCCCTTGGTGTTGAGCTTGGACTGGAGCGAGTCCTTGTCGTTCAGCGCCAGGCCGTCGCGGTTGCCGAGGATGTTGGTCGAGAACCAGCCGTCGACGTGGAGCGCGCGCGCCTTCAGCGCCGGCGCCAGCACCGTCTTCATCATGGTCTGGCCGGTCTTGCCGTCCTTGCCGGCGACCGGGACGTTGAGCTGCTTCGCCAGATCGATCAGCGCCGGCACGTCGGCGGCGACCGACGGGGTGAAGTTGGCATAGGGGATGCCGTTCTTGATCGCCGCGTAGGCGTAGAGCATCGCCGGGCTGATCGCCTCGTCGCTCGAATCGAGGCCGCGCTCGAAGGCGGCGGCCGAGTTCAGCGTCGGGTCGTCGAGGTCGGGCCAGCGCTCGGTCGAGGCGAGGTTGACCACCACCACGTCGTCGACGCCCGATTCCTCGCGGAAGCGCTTGAGGTCGCCGGCGATGCAATCGACCGCCTCGCGGTGGTCCTTGGCGACGATGCGGTTGCCGCCGTCGATGTTCTTGCAGAACTTGGCGCTGCCGACCGCCGGCCACGGCTTCATGCCGTTGAGCACCTGGGCGCCGTTCTCGATGTCCTGCTTGGTGAGCACGCCGTGCCCGGCCGCCGCGGCGCCGAGGTCGTCGCCGTTGAGGTCCCAGCCGCCGAAGACCAGATCCTTGTACCCGACCATCCCGGCCACGGCGTGTCCCGCAAGGGGCAATCCATCGAGACGGTTCGAGCCGGACTTGATCATTTCGATACCGGCGATGGCGGTGGTGGCGACGGCCCCCCCCATCCCGACGAAAGCGACGCCGACGCGCCGACCGGGCTGAATGCTCATCGGTAGGGATTGTCCTCTCTCAGACCCGCGGACCCCGGGCGGGGCGGTGGGGCAATCGTTCGCCCGCTCCGCGTGGCGACTGGAAATGCCCCGGGGAGTATTTGGTTCCGTGGTCGCACACGATTTTCTCGCGTCCCCGAGGTCGCAACCCTCTCGCTCGCAAGTCGCACTGTCAGTCCCTGGACGGACCGACCGGGGGGCCGCGTCGCAAAATGGCCCCAGAGCCTGCCCCGGCCTCGTCCCATTCTGGACACACCGGCCGGCCAGAGGTGCCCCCGAGCGAAGCACGGCGCGGCTCCGTCAGGACCGGTTCCGCGCCACGGACAAAAGGTTGGAGATGGGGGTTCACCCGGAGCCGGCGCCCTGCGCCGACGACGCTGGCCGACTCGTGCCCGAGGCGGGCGCGGACACCATCCGCTGGCTCACCGCCCGCGACGGCTGCCATTCGAGACCGCAGGGCCGCCGGCGCCACGCGCGCACCACCGCCCTGGTCACCTCGCTGAGCCGCAAGGCCGTGGCCGCGCTCGCGGTCGGGGTCGCCTTCGCGGCCTGCCTGCCGCAGGACGCTCTCGCCCCGGCGGCGGAAGCCCACGACCGGATCGACTTCTCCGCCGCCCGTCCCCCCGCCCCGTCGGGCGGCGCGATGCCGAACTGGCGCGGCCCGACCCTCGTCGAGGAGACCCCGAGCACCGCGGCCCTGATTCGCGACGACCTCGAGCGCCTGCGCCAGGAGTTGCGGGAGCAGGTGCAGGGGGGTGGGACGCCGGGCGGGGCGGCCCCCGACGACGCCGCGCCCGGCACCGGGACGGCGTCGCTCCAGGACATGCCCGCCCACGAGAAGTCCATCCAAGAGGCCTCCCTAAAGGCGGTCCCCTTGTCGGATGCATCGCTGCCCCAGGCCGCCACCCTGGCTGACACACCCTCCCCGCTCGACGACATCTCTCTCCCCGAAGTGACGGCCATGCCCGAGGAGACCGAGGACGGCCGGGTGATCTTCGGCGACAAGAAGGTGCCGCGGGCGCTGGTCGAGACCATCGTGCGGGCGGCGCGCGAGACCGAGGTCGATCCGGTCTACCTGATGGCGCTCGCCGACAAGGAATCGACCTTCCAGCCGAGCGTGCGCGCGGCGACCTCGACGGCCGAGGGGCTTTTCCAGTTCCTGACCGGCACCTGGCTCGAACTGGTGCGGACGTTCGGCGCCAAGCACGGCTACGCGGCCGAGGCGGAGCTGATCGAGAAGCGCGGCGGGACGCTGGTGGTGCTGAAGGACGCCGACCGGCGCCGGGTGCTGGCCCTGCGGCGCGACCCCTACGTGGCGAGCCTGATGGCCGGCGAGATGATGAAGCGCGATCGCAGCCGCGTCGAGCAGCGCCTCGGCCGCGACCTGACGACGACGGAATGCTACTTCGCCCATTTCCTGGGCGCGGCGAGTGCCGGCAAGTTCATGGAGCTGACGGCGGAGAAGCCGCACCAGCCAGCGCAGGCCTCGTTCAAGGCCGCCGCGCGGGCGAACCGCTCTCTCTTTTTTCGCCGCGAGGGCCGGAAGACGCGCAGTCTGACGGTCGCCGAGGTCTATGATCGCCTCGACGGTATGATCGACCAGCGCCTCGACCTGTACCAGCCGGTCTCGGCGATCGCGGAGCAAATCGACGCCCGCCGTCCGACCGAGGCCCCGCCGGCGGCGTTGAGCCAACTCCCGTAGGTCCGACCC
The DNA here is from genome assembly GCF_017347565.1 of Methylobacterium indicum. Classification (NCBI taxonomy): domain Bacteria; kingdom Pseudomonadati; phylum Pseudomonadota; class Alphaproteobacteria; order Hyphomicrobiales; family Methylobacteriaceae; genus Methylobacterium; species Methylobacterium indicum. The sequence continues at coordinate 313,838 of NZ_AP024145.1, forward strand.
TCCCCGAGGCCTCTGTGTGAGCGAAGCGGCCAGGGGGACGACGCGAAGGAAGGACGGCCCGCGCGCCGGGACGTTGCGATAACGAGGGATGCGGGCGCCGGTTCCGGCCTCCTTCAGGATTTTTTAACCGGTGCCGTGACCGGCCCCGCGCTCCCGCACCGGCAGCTGGAAATACAGGTGCGCGACGCCCGGCAGGCCGTGGCGGATCGCGGCGCGCAGGTCGGCGGTGGTGCGGCGCAGGCCGTCGCCGGTGAGGTCCGGTGCGAGATCGAGGCTGACCGCGAGCAGCACCGTGCCGGGACCGAGCTGGAGGCTGCGCATCCGCTCGATCCGCACCACCCGGGGATCGGCCGCGAGAATGGCCCGCGCCTGCTCGATCACCCGCAGCGAGGCGCTCTCGCCGGTGAGCAGGCTGCGGGTCTCGCGAAACAGCACGCCCGCCGTGGCGATCAGCAGCAGCCCGATCGCCACCGAGGCGACCCCGTCGCCCTGCGGCCAGCCGAAAAAGCCGCTCGCGACCACGCCGAGAAGCGCCAGGCCGAGGCCGATCAGCGCCGCACCGTCCTCCAGGATGATCGCGAAGGTGCTCGGGTCCTTGCTGCGGGTGACCGCCGTCCAGAGCGATTCGCGGACGAAGCGGGCCCGTATCTCCCGCCGGGCGGTGCGGAACGACAGGCCCTCGAAGACGCCGGAGAGCACGATCACCCCGACATTGACCCACGGTGACGTCATCGTCTCGGGATGGCGCAGCTTCTCCACGCCCTCGTAGACCGCGTAGGCGCCGCCGAGCGTGAAGATCAGCAGCGCGACGACGAAGGACCAGAAATACAGCTCCAACCCGTGCCCGAAATTGTGGCTGTCGTCGGCGGGCCGGGCGGCGCGGCGCATCCCGTAGAGCAGGAGGCCCTGGTTGCCGGTATCGACGAAGGAATGCACGGCCTCCGTGAACATCGCCCCCGAGCCGGTATAGGACGCCGCCGCGAGCTTGGTGACCGCGATGGCGAGGTTGCCGGCCAGCGCCGCGTAGACGACGAGCTTCGATCCGCTTGGTGCCACGTCGTCAGTGTCCGCCCACCGGGGCGTCGCCGCCGCGCTTCACGTTCTTGAGGATCATCGCCAGCGGCACCGCGCAGGCCGACACGATGGCGAGCGCCCAGAACACGTCGATATAGGCGAGGAAGGCGGACTGGGTCTGGACCTGCCGGCCGATCCAGGCGATCGCCTGGTTCTGGGCGTCCACCGTGCTGGCGCCGCGGGTCGAGAAGAACTGCGTCGCCGCCCGCAGGGTCTCCTGGTAGGCGGGCTCCGAGGGCACGACGTGCTCGACGAGGCGGCTGGTGTGGAATTGCTGGCGGTAGGCCAGGATGTTCTGGGCGAGCGACACGCCCATCGAGCCGCCGACGTTGCGGGCGACGTTGATCAGGGCCGAGGCCTGGTCGGTCTGGTCCTTGGAGATGCCCTCGTAGGAGGCGGCGGTGATCGACAGGAAGATCATCGGCAGGCCGAGACCGATATAGACACGCGACCACACGAAGAATCCGAAATTGAGGTCGCCGTAGAGGTTCGTCAGCTCGTACATCGCGAAGGCGATGATGGTGGCGCCGGTCGCGATGAGGTATTTCGGCTGGACGTAGCCCGAGACGCGCCCGATCACGAACATCATCACGCAGGTGACGAGACCGCCGGGCGAGAGCGCCAGGCCGGCCCAGGTGGCGGTGTAGCCGAAATAATCCTGCAGGAGCTGGGGCAGGAACTGCGTCGTGGCGATCAGGATGGCGCCGGTGGCGAGCATCACGAGGAAGCAGGAGCCGAACTGGCGCCGGCCGAGCAGCCGCAGGTCGACGACCGGGTTCTTGTGCTTCAGTTCCCACGGGATCATCGCGACGAACGACACGACGGCCAGGCAGGCGAAGACCACGATCAGGGTCGAGCCGAACCAGTCCTTGCGCTGGCCCTCGTCGAGGACGACCTCGAGGGAGCCGAGGAAGGTCGCCACCAGGATGAAGCCGACGACGTCGAAGCGCACGCCCTCGCGGCGCAGGCGCTTGCGCTCCTCGACCGCCGATTTCGGATCCTGGACCAGCCACCAGATCAGGAAGAGGGCGACGACGCCGACGGGGGCGTTGATGAGGAAGCACCAGTGCCAGGAATACTGGTCGGAGAGCCAGCCGCCGAGGGTCGGGCCGACCACCGGCGCCACCACGATGGCGACGCCGTAGAGGGCGAAGGCCTGGCCCCGCTTCTCCGGCGGGAAGGAATCCGCCAGGATCGACTGCGCCAGCGGCGCCATGCCGCCGCCGCCGAGCCCCTGCAGGATCCGGAAGAACAGCAGCGATTCGAGGCTCCAGGCGAAGCCGCACAGGATCGACGACACCGTGAACAGCGCGATCGCCGCCAGGAAGAAGGCCTTTCGCCCGTAGCGCTTGGCGAGGAAGCTCGAGGCCGTGAGCACGATCGCGTTGGCGACGAGGTAGCTCGTCACCACCCAGGCCGCCTCGTCGGGGCCGACCGCCAGCCCGCCGGCGATGTAGCGCAGCGCGACGTTGGCGATGGTGGTGTCGAGCACCTCCATGAAGGTGGCGAGCGCCACCACCATGGCGATGATCCAGGGATTGTGGTCGCCGGCAGCGCTGTCGGCGGGGTTCTGACCGCTCACGGCGAGACCTTCCTCACGGCAAGACTCTTCTCACGGCAAGACTCTTCTCAAGGCCCGCCCCTCAGCGGACCCGCACCGTCGGCACGACCGACATGCCGGGGCCGATCGAGACGTCCTGCGGCCAGGTGTCGACCGTGATCTTCACCGGCACGCGCTGCACCACCTTGACGTAGTTGCCGGTCGCGTTCTCGGCCGGCAGCAGGCTGAAGGCGGTGCCCGAGCCGGGCTGCACCGAGGTGACCTTGCCGGTGATCTTGTGGTCCGGGTAGGCGTCGATCTCGACGTCGACCGGCTGGCCCGGGCGCATGTCGGTGATCTGGGTCTCCTTGAAGTTCGCCGTGACCCAGATGTCGTCGGGCACGAACATGCTGAGCGCCTGGCCGGCCTGGGCGAACTGCCCGACGGCGCCCGTAAGGCGCACCACCCGGCCGGCCTGAGCCGTCGTCACGGTCGTGTATTCGAGGTTGAGCCGGGCCTGCGCCTCCTGGGCGCGGGCCTGGGCGAGGCTCGCCTCGGCGCCGGCCTTCTGGGCCTGGAGCGAGCCGATCTGGCGCTGGGCCACCGTCACGGCAGCGTTGGCGCGATCGACATTGGCCTGCTGCTGCTGCAGGTTCGAGGTCGATTGCTGCGATTGCTGCACCGAGCCGGCGCCGCGCTGGGCGAGGTCCTGGTAGCGGGCGGCGTCCTGCTTGGCGAATTGCAGGGCGGCCTTGGCCTGCTCGACCTGGGCCTTCGCCTCCTGGATCGATCCCTGCTGCGCCTGGATCTGGGCGTCGAAGCCCTGGATCTGGGCCTGGGCCGACTGGACCTGCGCCCGCGCCTGCTGGAGCGCCACCTCGTAGTCGCGCTTGTCGATCTGGAACAGCACGGCGCCGGCCTCGACGTGCTGGTTGTCGGTCACCGGGACGGCGGTGACGTAGCCGGCGACCTTGGGCGAGACCGCGAACTGGCGCGCATCGACGAAGGCGTCGTCGGTACTCTCGTAGGGGTGGATGTAGGTCAGCCAGTACCAGTAGCCGCCGGCCGCGGCGAGGAGCAGGACGATCGCCCCGAGGACGAACCAGAGCGGGTGGCGCCGGACGAGGCCCGGCTTCTTGCCGGATTCCTCGCCCTCGCCCTCGTCGTCCTGTCCGTCCGATGGCTCGCCGTTGCGGCTCTCGGCCTCCCGGTCCTGCGCCTCGTCCTGCGGCGTGTGCTCGCGCAGGGCACGGGTATTCTCCTGCAGGGCGCGGGTGTTCTCGTCGCGCGCCGGGTCCGCTCCGCGCGACCGATCTTCTCCGCGCGCCGGATCCGCTCGCGTCGCGACGGGCGCCGGCGCGTCCCGCCCGACCGGGCCCTCGGCCCGCGACTGATCGTCCAGCATGTCGTGAATTCCACGCAACGGCCCGAATGCGGGCCGGGCAAGGCGCCCGCCTCGGCTCGGTAGACGCAGGGGCAGCGGCGTGGGTTCCGCATTGCGGCAAAAAAGCCGGAGCGGGAGCGGGATGAATTCCGGCCGCGAACCGTTTCGCGCGGGGCCGGCCCGCGCCCGGGCGGAACGGCCGCGCTCGCCCGACGTTCACGTCACGTAGTCCCGGCCCCGACGGCCCTCGCCCCGGAAATCGCACCGGAGGATAATCGCATGAGTACTGCAGCCCCGCTTCCGAATACCGCGCCCGGCGCTTCGTCCCCTTACGGCAGCGCCGCCGATCCGCTCGCGCGGCTCAATGCGATGAGCGCGGTCCTGGCCCGCAACTGGTGGCTGATCGCCCTGCGCGGCGTCTTCGCGATCCTGTTCGGGATCGTCGCCCTGATCGCGCCGGGCGCGACGCTCCTGACCCTGGTGATCCTCTTCTCCGCCTACATGCTGGTCGACGGGATCACCGAGATCGTCGCCGCGGTGCGGGCGGCCGAGCGGCACGAGCGCTGGGGCTATCTCCTGGCCGCGGGTGCGATCAACATCCTGGTCGGCGTGCTGGCCTTCCTGATGCCGGGCAGCGCGCTCGTCGCCTTCGTGTACCTGATCGCTGCCTGGGCCCTGGTGACCGGCGGCCTGATGATCGCCGCCGCCTTCCGGCTCCATCTCGACCACGGCCGCTGGTTCCTGGCGATCGGCGGGGTGCTCTCGGTGCTGTTCGCCGTCGCCCTGATCGCGAGCCCGGCCCTGTCGCTCCTGGTCCTCACCTACTGGATGGGCGGCTACGCCATCGCCTTCGGGGCCTTCATGCTGGTCCTGGCCTTCCGGCTGCGCAGCCGGCACGCCGGGACGGGCGCGCCGGGTGGTTCGATGCGGGCGGCGTGAGACGCGACGCCCGCCCCCTCCCCCCTCTGCGGGGGAGGGTCTTCCGCTCCTGTGCGGGAGCTCAAACGGCGGCCTCCGCCCCCACCGCCGCCAGCGCGAAGACGTAGATCAGCGCCACCTCCTCCAGCCGGTCGAAGCGGCCCGCGGCACCGCCGTGGCCGGCTTCCATGTTGGTGCGCAGGAGCACCGGCCCGCCCCCGGTCATGGTGGCGCGCAGGCGCGCGACCCACTTTGCCGGCTCCCAGTAGGTCACCCGCGGGTCGGTGAGGCCGCCGAGCGCCAGGATCGCCGGATAGGCCTTGGCCGCCACGTTGTCGTAGGGCGAGTAGGACAGGATCGTCTCGAAGGCCTGGAGGTCCGTGCCCGGGTTGCCCCATTCGGGCCATTCCGGCGGGGTGAGCGGCAGCTCGCCGTCGAGCATGGTGTTGAGCACGTCGACGAAGGGCACGTCGGCGACGATGCCGGCGAAGAGTTCGGGCGCGAGGTTGGCCACCGCCCCCATCAGCATGCCGCCGGCGCTGCCGCCATGCGCCACGATGCGGCCCGCCCCCGTGTAGCGGGCCTCGATCAGCGCGCGGGCGGACGCCACGAAGTCCGAGAAGGTGTTGGGCTTCTTCTCGCGCTTGCCGTCGAGGTACCAGCGCCAGCCCTTCTCGGTACCGCCGCGGACATGCGCGATGGCGTAGACGAAGCCGCGGTCGACGAGCGACAGCGGGTTGGTGCGGAAGGCCGCCGACATCAGCGAGCCGTAGGAGCCGTAGCCGTAGAGGAGGAGCGGCGCGGTCCCGTCGAGGGGGGTGTCGCGCCGGTGCAGCAGCGAGACCGGCACCTGCTCTCCGTCCGGCGCGGTCGCGAACAGACGGCGCGTCACGTAGGCCGCCGGGTCGTGGCCGCTCGGCACGTCCTGGCGCTTGCGCAAGGTCCGCTCGCGGGTCGTCGCGTGGTAATCGTAGGTTTCCGCCGGCGTCGTCATCGACGAGTAGGTGAAGCGGACGAGGTCGGTGTCGAAGGCGTGGCCCGGCGAGAGGCCGAGCGAGTAGGCCTCCTCGGCGAAGGCGACGGTGTGCTCGACGCCGCTCTCGGCTTCGCGCACGATCAGGCGCGGCCGGGCGTTCTCGAGTTCGAGCCGCACGAGGTGGCGGGCGAGCACGTGCTGGAACCGGATCATCACCCCGGCGCGGTGCGGGATCAGGTCGCGCCAGTTGGCCTTCGCCGGGTCGTCGAGCGGCGCCACCGCGATCTTGAAGTCCTCGGCGCCGTCGGCGTTGGTCAGCACGAACAATTCGTCGCCGCGATGCTCGACCGAGTAGATCAGCTTGTGTTCGCGCTTCGCCACGACCCGCAAGGGGGCGAAGGGCGTGGCGCGCTCGGCGAGGTGGACCTCCGAGGTCTCGTGGTCGTTCGCCGTCACCACCAGGTAGGCGCCGGACTGGGTCTCGCCGATGCCGACGAAGAAGCCGGAATCGCTCTCCTCGTAGACCGTCTCGTCGTCGCTCTGCGGCGTGCCGAGGCGGTGCAGCCGCACGGTCGCGGGGCGGTGGTTCTCGTCGACGGCGACGTACCAGAAGGCGCGGCTGTCGGCGCTCCACACCACGTCGCCGGTGGTGGCGAGCACCCGGTCCTCGAGGTCCTGGCCCGTCGCGAGGTCGCGGACCCGGATGGTGTAGAGCTCGGAGCCCTTGGTGTCGGCGCTCCAGGCGACCAGCCGGTGGTCGTCGGAATGGGTGGCGTCCTCCAGGCTGAAGAAGGCGTGCCCCTCCCCCTCCCGGTCGCCGTCGATCAGGATCTCTTCTCCCTCCCCGGCGAGGTCGCCGACGAGGCCGGGGGCCACGCGGTCGGCCGGGCGGCGGCAGACCAGGGGATGCTGCCCGCCCTCGCGGTAGCGGGTGTAGTAGGCGAAGGGACCGTCGAGGTCCGGCACGCTGCCGTCATCCTCGCGGATGCGCCCGCGCATCTCGGCGACCAGGGTCTCGCGCAGCGCCGTGGTGCCGGCGAGCGCGGCCTCCGCGTAGGCATTCTCGGCGACGAGCAGGTCCCGGATCTCCGCCGGCAGCGCGGAGGGGTCCTTCAGCACGTCCTTCCAGTTCTCCGCCTTGAGCCAGGCATAGGGGTCGGTCACCGCGCGGCCATGGACCGTGACGGTGACGGGCCGGACGGGCGCCGTCGGCGCGGCGGTGGGCGGGCTCAGGCGAAGGGTCATGCGGCTCCCCGGGAGGTGGCGTCTGGCACGGATGTGCCGTCCCGGGGGCGCCGCCGCAAGGGCGCGCGGCGCTCACGCCGCCGCCGCCGCTCCTTGAGCGTCCGCCCGGATGCGGTCCATCATCGCCCGGGCGCCGTTCGAGCGCTGCGCGGTGAGGTGCTCGGAGAGGCCGAGCGTCTGGAACAGGCCGAGGGCGTCGGCCCGGGCGGCGTCCGCGGCTGTGCGGCCGTCGAAGAACGCGATCAGGACGGCGACCACGCCCTTGGTGATGTGGGCGTCGCTGTCGCCGAGGAAGTGCAGCCGCGGCTCGGGGCCGGAACGGTCGACCCGCGTCTCGAGCCAGACCTGGCTGACGCAGCCGCGCACCCGGTTGGCCTCGGTGTGGGCCTCGTCCGGCAGGGGCGGCAGCTTGCGGCCGAGTTCCATCAGGTACTGGTGGCGGTCGTCCCACTCGTCCAGGAACTCGAAGTTGGAGACGATCTCGTCGATGGGCGGCAGCATGGGACCTGACGGCGCGCTGGAGAAGGGGAGACCCGGCATATAGGCGGGCGGGGACCCGCCCGCCACCGGGGACCCGTCCGAGGCTGGGTTCAGCCCGGCAGCGTCAGGTCGAGGGGCGAGTCCTGGGTGCCCCCGCCCGAGACCGCGATCCCGGCCTGGCCGGCATAGGCGGCGATCAGGCGGGGCCCGAGCCGCGGCACGCCGTCCGGCGGCACGCCGGCGACCCCGCCCAAGGCGATGCGGACCCGCACCGGCTCGTCCGGCGAGCCCGCCGGCACCTCGACCCGGGTGACGCAGGCGACTCCTTCCCCGGTACCGTCCAGGCATTCGGCGACGATCTCGGCCAGGATCATTCCCAGCGCGTTGACGATGCGCGGCTCGAGGAGGAGCGTGCGATCCGCCTCGACCGTGACGGCGATCCGCCCGGCCCGGCGCAGCTGCCCCAACCCCTCGGCGAGGCGCGTCAGGTAGTCGGCGAGGTCGACGCTGGCGATCTGGGGCGCCTCGTGCAGGTGCTGCTGGACGAGCGCGATCGCCCGCACCCGCTGGCCGAGCGCCTCGAAGGCCGGGCGGCAGGGCGCCGGCGCCGCGCGGCCGTAGAGGCCGATCAGGCTGACCGTGACCTGCAGGTTGTTGCGCACCCGGTGATAGATCTCGGCGAGCAGGGCCTCCTGCTCGGAGAGCGCCCGGGCGGCCTGCGCTTCGGATTCCTTGCGCTCGGTGATGTCGAAGCAGGATCCGGCGAAACCCGTGAAGGTCTCGCCCTCGTGCAGCGGGTAGGCATGGCCATGCATCCACCGGAAGGCGCCGTCGTGCCGGCGCAGGCGGTACTCGGCGCTGTGGGGCGCCCGCCTCTCGTAGGCCGCCGCCAGGGCGGCCTCGTGATCGGCCCGGTCCTCGGGATGCAGCCCCTCCTTCCAGCCGTAGCCGACCTCGTCCTCCGCCGCGCGGCCGCGGAACGCGGTCCAGGCCGGGTTGACGTAGATCAGGCGCGCCTGCCGGTCGGCGCGCCAGATCATCAGCCCGGCTCCCTCGGCGAAGCTGCGGAAGGCCGCGTCCGACGTCGTTGTCTGCGAGGCCATGGTCCCACCCGTTCCCTGTCGCCGATCCGCTCCTTCAGGGCCGGTCAACGTGCCGGGCCCGGCGCCGTTCCGGCGCGCGGGCCGAGGAACGAAAAGACGGGGGAGGACGAAAAGGCGAGAGATCAGCGCCGGTTGAGGGCGAAGCGGCCGGGCCCGGCGGCCGCGATCATCAGGAGGCCGCCGATGATCGAGAGGTTCTTCATCGCCTGGATCTGGTTCGTCCGGAAGGCATCCCCCGTCATCGACCAGAAATTGTGGAAGACCACGATCGTCGCGAGGGTGAAGACCGCGAGCAGGACCGAGGCCGCGCGGGCGTAGAAGCCGAGCGCGATCAGCAGGCCCAGGCCCAGCTCGGCCGCGATGGTGAGGTAGGCCAGCACCTGCGGGTAGGGCATCCCCTTGCCCGAGACCGCCGCCACGACGCCGGCCGGGTTCATCAGCTTCTGGGCGCCGGAGACGCAGAACAGCACGACGACGAGGATGCGGGCGAGACTGAAGACGGCTTGGCTCATCGGGAAGCTCCAGGATCTGACGGAGCCCGTTGGAAGACCTGGCCGCGGGACAGTCAAGCTGCTGTCAGCGCCCCCCGGTCCAATCCGCCGGATGGGGGCGGGCGCCCGCCGGCATCGCCTCGCCGGGCTGGAACCGGGCGAGTTCGGCGGCGCGGGCGTTGATCCAGCCGGCATGCTGGCCGACCGGCGTCACGGCGGTGAAGCCGCCGCAGGCGGTGCGGACCCGGCCCTGCTGGGCGGCGCCGCTCGACCAGCTCACCACGCCGACGAGCTGGTAGCCGCCCGGACCGCCGCGCAGGATCGGACCGCCGGAATCGCCCAGGCATGCGCCGGCGCCGGCGGTCTCGGCGAGCGTGGTGCGGTCGGCCACCACCGTCACGGTGTTGGCGACCTGGAGTTCGCCGAGCGAGACGAGGCGGGCCTGGCGCAGCACCCGGGCGGAGCCGCGGCGGTTCTCCGCCACCACGCCGTAGCCGGCGATGGCGACGGTGTCGCCCTGCGCGATGTCGCCGGCATAGCGCGCGTCGAGGGGGCGGAAGTCGGGGCCGAGGGGCTCGCTGATCTTCAGGATGGCGAGGTCGGTGCCGGGCTGGGTCTCCGGCGTGGTGCCGGGGACGAAATCCGGGTGCATCGAGGCGGCGATCGCCCGCAGGCGGCGCTGGCGGAAGTTGCGGTCGACGGCGACCACCCAGTAGCCGGCCTTGCGCATCACGCAATGGGCCGCCGTCAGCACGAGGTCGGGGGCGATGAGCGAGCCCGAGCACATCTCGCCGGTGGTGCTCTCGATCCGCACCACCGAGCCGCGCAGGCCGTCGGGGTCGCGGGTCACCTCGCCCCGGACCACGGCGCCGGCGGCCCCGCTCCACAGGCCGAGGGGCGCGGCCACCGCGAGAGCGGCCAGGGCGGGACGGAGGCGGGACGGGAGAGCGCGCATGGGACCCAACCTACGAGCGCGCGGCCACGCTCGACAAGGGAAGTCTCGCGCCCCGGGTGCGGTTCCGCACCGGCACCGGGGCGCAGCGTGAACGAAACCGCGAGCGGGGCCCGGCCGCGGAGGCCGCGGCCTTCACTCCCAGCGCGCCGGAGCGCCCCAGGCCGCGGTCGTGCGGTCGATCCAGGCCCGCTGCGGCCCGACCAGCACGCCCTGCGAGACCCCGCCGCAGGCCGCCTTGCCGGTCCCGCTCGCCCAGGTCGTCACCGCGAGCACGCCGCCGCCCGCCCCGACGACCGGCCCGCCCGAATCGCCCTCGCAGGCGCCGGACGCCGTCGCTCCCTTCAGCCAGACCAGGATCCGGCTCGGGCCGTAGAGCTCGACCACCGGCAGGGTCGCGGTGCGGAAGGTGCCGGTGCTGCGGTGGTCGCCGGGCCGCGCCACGCCGTAGCCGCCGAGCGTCAGCGGCGTGCCGGCGGCGGTCGGGGCCTCGGTGAGGCTGGCCGGCACGAAGCGGGCCGGGAGCGCCGCCTCGGTGCGCAGGAGCGCGAGGTCGATCGAGCGCCGCCGCCCGGCGATGGCCCCGGCATCGTAGCCCGGATGCACCGCCCGGGCGGCGACCCCGAGCAGCACCGGCGCCCCGGCCTCGTCGCGAAAATGCACCCGGTGCTCGGCCCCGGGGGCGGCGCAATGGGCCGCGGTGAGCACCACGTCGCGGGCGAGCACGATGCCGGTGCAGACCCCGCCGCGGGAGGACAGCACCATCACGCTGGAGCGCGCCGGTGCCCCGTCGGGTGCCTCGGTCCCGCCGACCACCGCCCGGGCGGGGGTGGCGAGGGCCAGGAGGGGAGTAAGGAAAACAGCGAGGAGCGGGAGGGCTGGGCGGATCACGTCGCTCTCGGGGCAGCGGGGCCGGAAGGCCCCTGCCCTGCCCGATCCGGCGCGGGAGGTCCAGGGCAGTAGACGGGGACGCCCGATGGAGACGACGACCGGCAGGGCCAGATCGGCCAAGGCGGCGACCGAGATAGCCACAACGGGAATGGCGGCCGATATTTCTGTACACACAAAAAATCTTGCCTGCGGGATTTGGGCATGGTCAGATGATGCATGCGGATGGTCTGGGACGAGCCCAAGCGCGAGAGCAACATCCGCAAGCATCGGATGGATTTTGCCGATGCGGACGATCGGTTCGAATGGGCGGACGCCGTAGTCGAGGCGGCCAAGCCCGGGCCGGACGGGCGACCGCGCTTCCTCGCGGTCGGCTTCCTCGACGGGCAGCGAGGCCATCTCGGCCATCAGCCTACGGCGGGCGAGCCGCAGCGAGAGGAGTCGCTATGACCAGACGTAGGGCGAGCCTGCCGCCCCTGACCGACGAGGAGGAAGCGGAGATCCAGGCCGGGATCGCGCAGGATCCCGACAATCCGGAGATCGCGGCGGAGCAGCTCGCCCGGATGCGACCGGCCGCCGAGGTGCTGCCGCCCGCTCTCTACGCCGCCCTGACGCGTCCGCGCGGCCGGCCCAAGGCCGAGGTGACGAAGGTGCCCGTAACGATCCGCCTGGATCGGGATGTGGTCGAGGCGTTCAAGGCGACGGGCGAGGGATGGCAGACCCGGATGAACGACACCCTCAAGCGGGCGGCGAAGCGGCTCGGCACGCGGTGACGCGCCCTGCACCGGCCTGACCGGGCGCTCACGGTCCGCCCTACGGGTCCACGCCCCATGCCGCCAATTCGCGGCGAAACCCCTCCACCGCGGTGAAGTGGTGCGCGCGGAGCCCGGCTCGGCGGGCGCCCGCGACGTTCTCGGCGAGGTCGTCGACGAACAGCGCGGCGGAAGGCGCCACGGCGAGGCCGGCCAGGCAGCGCTCGAAGCACGCCACATCCGGCTTGGCCGTGCCGAACGAGGCCGAGGCGTAGATCCGGTCCCCGAAGAGCGGCCGCAACTCGGGGCAGATGACGTCGACGTGGTCGGTCAGGAGTTCCGGGTTGTTGGTCAGGACGGCGATCCCCGTCGTGGCGCGCAACCGCGCGGCGAGCGCGAGCATCGGGCCGTTCGGCGCGACCGCGGCGCGGCGCGCATCGACCCAGTCCGCCAGGGAGACGGGACGGCCGATCCGCTCGCCGAAGGCCTGGAGATAGGCCTCCCGCCCGAGCGCCCCGCGATCGCCCTCCGCCTCCAGGCCGCTATCCCAGACCGCCGCCCGGATGGCGTCAGGGGCGATGCCGGTGATCTCCGACAGGCGCTCGGCGCGCCGGCGGCGGCTGTAGTGGTAGAGGACGTCGTCGAGGTCGAACAGGACGAGTTCGATGCGGCCTTCCATCCTGAAGGGCTCCCTGCAGCCTGCGATCGGGGCAGCCAGCTGCGCCGCGACGCTTCCGCATCGATAGCGGGGGTGGGCACGAACTGACAAATCCGAACCGTCGAGTCCGGGCCGGCAAGGTCGCGGCGTCGGGCCTGTTCGCGGATCGCGTGCGCCGATGCGAAGGTGCCCGCTACGGCTCCGTCATCGCGACCGGGATCGGCCGCACCGGCACGGCCGCGGCGTCCGGCGGCGCCAGCGCCACGGAGGGCGGCACCGGGCCGAGGCAGCCGGTGCAGACCGAGGCGATCGCCCGGTTGGCCCGCGCGGTGATGCGCGCCTCGAACGCCTCCCGGGCCGCGGCGGCGCGGGCGACCGCCGCCAGCCGCGCCGCCTCCGCCTCGCGCGCGGCCACGGCGGTCTCGTCGCCCGATCCGTCCGGCGGCACCTCGTCCCGGGGGCGGATGCGCAACAGCAGCGGCGCCCCGGGCTCGGTCACGGCCGCCGGCTCGGCGACCGCGCGCTCGGACGCGGCGTCCTGCGCGGCCGCCGGAGCGGCAAAGGCCGCGCCGGCGAGGAGCCAGGCGGCGAGGAACGGGAAAACGGCGGGACGCATCGAATCTCCCCGGGTGACGGCCTGCAGGGTCGGACGGCGCGGTGAACGCCGCCTTAACCATAACGGCCGCGCCCGAGCTTCGGTTCACCCATTCCGGTTCGGCCGCCCGGCCTCCCCTTCGCGGGCAATTCGAACGACGGCCCGGAGCCCATCCGGACCTTCCGGGTTGACCCCGGGACGCGACCGGTCCGGGGCTTCCGCGGGCAGCCCGGCCCGGCCGCATTCAGGGTGCATTCAGTGCCCGACGCCGATGGTCCCCGTCATGCGCCAGCTCGCCCTCCTCCTGCTCCCCGCCCTCGCCGGCCTCGCCGGCGCCTCGGGCTGGCTCGCGGCCGCGGAGGAGCGGGACGAGACCGCTACGGGGGCGGTGCCGGCCCGGCCGGTCAAGGCCGCGGAGACGACCCAGACCTGCCTCTCCTCCGGCGACCTGCGCGAGGCGGTGGCGGAGAAACGGGTGGTCGAGCCGGTGGCGGCGATCCGCGCGGCGCGGGCCGCCGTGCCGCGGGCCGACATCGTGCGGGCCAACCTCTGCCGCCGGGACGAGGCGCTGGTCTACATGCTGACGGCCTTGCGCAAGGACGGGCAGTTCGTGCACGTGATGGTGGATGCTCGCTCCGGCAAGGTGGCCGGCCAGTGGTGATCCCGGTTTTGTTCTGGGCTTGAGGGGTTCGGATCGTGCGTCTGCTCGTGGTCGAGGATGACCGGGACCTCAATCGCCAGGTCGTGAGCGCCCTGGAGGAGGCGGGCTACGCCGTCGACAAGGCGTTCGACGGCGAGGAGGGCGCGTTCCTGGGCGAGACCGAGCCCTACGACTGCATCATCCTCGACATGGGCCTGCCGAAGGCCGACGGCGTCTCGGTCCTGTCGGGCTGGCGCCGGGCGCAGATCAAGACCCCGGTCATCATCCTCACCGCCCGCGACCGCTGGAGCGACAAGGTCAACGGCTTCGATGCCGGGGCCGACGACTACGTCACCAAGCCCTTCCACATGGAGGAGCTGCTGGCCCGGGTCCGCGCGCTTCTGCGCCGCACCGCCGGCCACGCCACGAGCCAGATCGGCGTCGGCCCGGTGGTGCTCGACACCCGCTCGGGCCGCGTCTTCGTCGACGGCAGCCCGGTCAAGCTCACCTCGCACGAGTACCGGCTGCTCTCCTACCTGATGCACCATACCGGCCGGGTGGTCTCGCGCGCCGAACTGACCGAGCACCTCTACGACCAGGATTTCGACCGCGATTCGAACACCATCGAGGTCTTCGTCGGGCGCCTGCGCAAGAAGCTCGCGGTCGACCTGATCCAGACCGTGCGCGGCCTCGGCTACCTGATCGACGCGGGCACCGGCGGAAAGCAGCCGTGAGCGGCCCCGGCCGGGCCGCGGCCGAGGCGCCGGGACGGACCGAACCGGCCGAGACGGGCCTCGCCGGCGCCCCCGCCACGGGCTCGTCCGCCCCGCGATCCTGGCCGTTCGGCTGGCGGCCCTGGCGCAAGCGCTCGATCGCCGTACGCCTCGCGGTCTCGGCGCTGCTGTCGAGCGCGCTGATCCTGCTGATCGCCGGCCTGATCCTCTCGACCCTCTACCGCGAGACCACCGAGCGGGCCTTCGACAGCCGGCTCCTCGTCTACGCCAACGATCTGGCCACCAACCTCGTCTCGCCCTCCGATTCCGAGGCGCGCAACTTCGGCTCCCTCGGCGACCCGCGCTTCGACCTGCCGCTGTCGGGCTGGTACTGGCAGGTCGGCCGGCCGAATGCCCGGCCGCGGGACCTGCGCACCTCGCGCTCGCTCGTCGGCGTGCCGCTCCAGCCGCCCGACGACGCGGTCGGCGAGGCCGGGGCCGGGCAGCTGCGCAAGGGCTACGGCAAGGCGCAGGACGACCGGCCCCTGCGCATCATCGAGCGCACCGTCGATCTCGGCGAGGAGGGCCGCTACCTCGTGCGCGTCGCCGGCCCGTCCGACGAGATCGCCGCCGACATGCGGCGCTTCACGCTCGCCCTCACCACCACCTTCGCGCTCCTCGGCCTGTCGCTCGGCCTCACCACCCTCCTGCAGATCCGCTTCGGCCTCGCGCCGCTGATCAAGCTCAGGGCGGCGCTCGGCGCCATCCGCCGCGGCGAGGCCGACCGGATCTCGGGCGAGTACCCGCGGGACATCGCGCCGCTGGCCGGCGAGGTGAACCTGCTGCTGGAGACCAACCGCGAGATCCTGGAGCGGGCCCGCACCCAGGTCGGCAACCTGGCCCATGCACTCAAGACCCCGCTCAGCATCATCGTCAACGAGGCCTCGGCGGGGGACGCCAACAGCGAGCTCGCCGTGAAGGTCCGCGAGCAGGCCGCGGTGATGCGCGATCAGGTGAACTACCACCTCGACCGGGCGCGGGCCGCGGCGCTCGCCGGCGCGCTCGGCACCTTCACGGATGTCGAGCCGGTGGTGGCGGCGCTCGTGCGCACCTTCGGCAAGATCTTCTACGACAAGGACCTGACCTTCGAGACCAGCGTCACCCCGGGCCTGCGCTTCCGCGGCGAGCGCCAGGATTTCGAGGAGATGATCGGCAACCTCGTCGACAACGCCGCCAAATGGGCCCATTCCCGGGTCGCGATCCGCGCCGAGGTGATCGGCCAGGGCGAGTACCCCCACCTCATCGTCACGGTGGAGGATGACGGACCCGGCCTGCCGCCCGAGGCCCGGGTCGCGGTGCTGGAGCGCGGCCGGCGCCTCGACGAGACCAAGCCCGGCTCGGGGCTCGGCCTCTCCATCGTCTCCGACCTCGCCGCCCTCTATCGCGGACGCCTGCGCCTCGACGCCGCCGCACTCGGCGGCTTAAGGGCAGTGATCGAGGTGCCGGGGGATGCGAGCCCGGCGGCGCAGGCCTGACGGCCCGCGGATGACGGGACACCCCAGGGCAGCATGATCCTGCAGCGGAGCGAAGCGGTCTACGGCCATGCCGAGGTGCGCCAGGGCCGGCCGGCCCTGCGCCTGGTCGAGGATGCGCGCTACCTCGTGCGCACCCCGGGCTGCGACAGGATCCCGGTGATCTTCGACGCCGACGGCCGGATGGTGGCCGAATCCCTCGACCACCACAGCAGCGAGCGCACCCCGACCTGGCAGGCGACCGAATGGCCCGTCGATCAGGGCCCGGTGACCGAGGCGGCGCCGGCCGGCCCCCATCTCTATATCGGGGCGATCCACCCGCATTACGGCCACTTCGTCATCAACACCCTGGCGCGGCTCTGGCCGCTCCTCGACCATTCCGGGGAAGCCTCGGTCGACGGGGCCGTGCGTCCGACGCTGCTCTGCCACGGGCCGGGGCTCGGGGCGGACTGGAGCGCCACCCCGTTCATCCCGGAGATCCTGGGCCGGCTGGGTCTCAGCGTGATGGACCTCGCCTCGTTCGGGCACCCGGTGCGGATCCCGACCCTGCTGGTGCCCCAGGCCGCCCTGCAGCAGGACGACTACGCCTTCCCGGTGCTGGCCGACCTCTGCGGGCGGATCGGGCGCGGCTACTACGCGCCCGATGAGGTCGATGCCGACCCCCAGCCGGTCTACCTGTCGAAGACGCGCCTGACCGCGGGCGTGCGGCGCTTTGCCAACGAGGCGGCGGTGACGGCGATCCTCGAGCGCGAGGGGGTGCGGATCGTCCACCCCGAGCTCCTGAGCTTTCCCGAGCAGGTGCGCCTGTTCGCCCGCCACCGGGTGGTGCTCGGGGCCAACGGCTCGGCCTTCCACACCCTGCTCTTCGCGCCCCCGGGGCGGCGGGTGATCGTGCTCTCCGACCGGCTCAAGCTCGGCGGGACCTACCGGCTGATCGATCTCATCACCCGCACGCGGGCGCATTACTACTACCCGGTCGGGACCACGAGCCACGCCGGGAACGGCTTCACGGTCGACTTCACCCTGCCGGAGCCCGAGACCGTGGCCGCCGAGCTCCTCGACAAGATCGCCCGCATCGACACCCTGCGGGAGGACGACATGCGCACCGATCCGGGCGCCTGGCACCTCTCGCCGGCGATCCCGCCCCTGCCGCGGCGGCACGGCGGCCTGCTGGCCCGGCTCCTGCCGGGACTCGGCTGACGCCGGATCGCCATTCCCCGCGGGCAGGGACTGCGCTAAGCCCGGAGTGCCCCCCCGGAGCGAATGACCGATGCCCGACCTCGACGCGATCGCCGCCCGCCACGGCGTCGGCCTGGACGCCGTCCGCCACCTCCTCGACGCGCTCGCCCGCGGCCACGGCCGGATGGCGCAGTTCGACCATCCCGACCTCGGCGGGCTGGGGCAGTGGAGCGCCGGCGGCATGACGATGATCGGCGACATGTTCAATGCCGGCCTCAAGGCCCGGGTCGTGGCGCTCTGCGACGAGCTGGCGCCGCTCGCCACGGCGATGCCGGCGCCGGGCCGGGGATCGAGCCAGAGCCAGGGCTTCGGCTCGGCGGAACCCTGGAGCGGGTCTTCCAGTGGATCCTGGGGCGGCTCCTGGTGGCCGGACGGTCTCGGCCAGCCGGCGACCTCCGGATCGCAGAACGACACGCGCTACGCCTTCTTCCCCGCCTCCCGCCGCCTCGCGATCGAGACCGGGGGCCGGGTGACGCTCTACGATACCGGCGACCACCAGATCGGCGGCGTCTCGCAGCAGCAGGGATCGTCCCACTCCCTGAGCTTCACCAGCCAGTACGGCTCGGTGCGGCTGGAGGAGCTGCCGGTGGTGGGAGCGCCTGCGCGGAACGAGGGCGGGCCGGCCGCGAGCCCCGTTCCCCAGGCCACGTCCTACGCCGCGCCCGCGCCGGAGGCGTCTCCGCCGCCGGCCCCCTCCTGGCCCGCCGCTGCGCCGGCCGCCCCGACCGGGGACGTGTTCGGGATGATCGAGCGCCTGTCGGAGCTGCACCGCCGGGGCGTGCTGACCGAGGCCGAGTTCGCCGCGAAGAAGACGGAGCTGCTGGCGCGGCTGTGATGCGACGCCGTGGCTCTCTGGCAAAATGATGTCAAATATGACACCATAAGCGATGCTGGGTCGTTCAAGGCCGATATCCTGGCTGAAATCAGCCAGGAAGGAATTCGAAGCGTTCCCGGCAGGCGCGCGTGAACGCACGCTCCAAGCCTTGGACATCGCCGCTGCGGGAGGCATGGCAGGAATCGCGAAGCCTTTGAAAGGGTTCGGCTCCAGCATTTTTGAAGTTGCGCTCAAGTACCGGACCGACGCGTTCCGCCTAGTCTATGCGGTGCAGATCGGCGATGCGGTTTGGGTCGTCCATGCGTTTCAGAAGAAGTCGACATCGGGCATCAAGACCTCGCAGGCGGACCTCGATCTCGTCCGTCAGCGGATCAAACAGCTGATGGAGCTAGTGAGCGATGGACAGCGATGAACTCGTGCATGGCAGCGGCAACGTCTGGGAGGATTTCGGCTACGCCGATACCGACATGCGTCAGGCGAAAGGCCAGTTGGCGGCGCGCATCATCGCCGCTCTCGACCAGCGTCAACTCACGACCCGCAAGGCGCACGCGTTGACCGGCTTTGCCGCGGCCGACTTCTCGCGGGTGCGCAACGCCGATTACGGGCGGTTCACACTGGATCGGATGATTCGCATGCTCCATGCGCTCGATGCGGACGTGGAAGTCAGGATCGCGTTCGAGCGGCGGGATGCTTCAACGCAGCCGAGCCGCCCTCTCGAACGCGCCTGATCATCAATCACTGCTGATTGATCACGCGGCTCACGTGGGGAGAACCGCACTCCACCCATACTCCTTCGCCGCCGCGACCTTGCGGTGGAAAGCGAGCCTGCGGTCGTATTCGAGCGGGTCCTTCGGCTTCACCAGGGCGCCGGGGGGCACGTTGAGCCAGTCGACGAGGCGGGTCAGCATGAAGCGGAGCGCCGCGCCGCGGGCGAGCAGCGGCAGGGCTTCCACCTCGCGGGGTTCGAGCGGGCGCACGGCCTGGTAGGCGGCGATCATCGCCTGCCCCTTGGTGCGGTTGAACGAGTAATCGGCCTCGAAGCACCAGGCGTTGAGGCAGATCGCCAGGTCGTACGCGAAGGAATCGGTGCAGGCGAAGTAGAAATCGATCAGCCCCGACACCTCGTCGCCGAGGAAGAAGACGTTGTCGGTGAAGAGATCGGCGTGGATGACGCCGCCGGGCAGATCCTGCGGCCAGGATTCCTCGAGGAGCGCCAGGTCGGCGCGGGTGCGGGCGGCGAGCCCCGGGGCGACGCGGTCGGCCTCCGCCTCCGCCGCCTCGAAGAGCGGGCGCCAGCCCGCGACCGAGAGAGCGTTCGGCCGCTGCATCGGGAAATCGGCCCCGGCCGCGTGCAGGCCGGCGAGTGCCGCGCCGAGCGCCCGACAATGCTTGACCCCCGGCCGGCGCACCGAGACTCCCTCCAGGAACGATACGATCACGGCCGGCCGGCCGCAGAGTTGCCCGAGGGTCGCGCCGTCGCGGGTGCGGATCGGCTGCGGGCAGGCGAGGCCGTTGGCGGCCAGATGCTGCATCAGCCCGAGGAAGAACGGCAGGTCGTCCAGCTTCACCCGCTTCTCGTAGAGGGTGAGGATGTAGGAACCCGTGGTGGTGTGCAGGATGAAGTTGGTGTTCTCCACCCCCTCGGCGATGCCCTTGTAGGACAGGAGATCGCCGATCTCGTAGGCGGCAAGGAAGGCGGCCAGCGCCTCGTCCGGAACCTCGGTGTAGACCGCCACGGCCGTTCTGCTTTGCTCGAAGAAATGGGATGAAGACGCAGCGTCGCGTGCCGCTGCCTGAACCTGAAAAGGCTCGCTCCTTCCCCTCCCCCCTGTGGGGAGGGGTTATGGGGATCGAAGATCCCGCGTGGGGGTGGTGCAGGAGGCACCGCAGAGCTTTATTCGGCACCACCCCCACCCCCGGCCCCTCCCCACAGGGGGGGAGGGGAGGTGTTTCACCTTGAGATGATGGAGCCGGTATTACTCCGCCGCCTCGCTGCGCAATTCGCGCGGCAGCGGGAAGACCATGTCCTCGGTCGTGGTCGAGACGGTGTCGACCGTGACCTCGTAGCGGGTCGCGAAGGCGTCGATGATCTCCTCGACCAGCACCTCCGGGGCCGAGGCGCCGGCGGTCAGGCCGAGGCGGCGGATGTCGGAGAAGGCGTCCCAGTCCAGGTCCTCGGCGCGGTTGACGAGCCGGGTGATCGGGCAGCCGACCCGCTCGGCGACCTCGCGCAGGCGCTGCGAGTTCGAGGAGTTCGAGGACCCGACGACGATCAGCGCGTCGACGAGGGGGGCGACCTGCTTCACCGCCTCCTGGCGGTTGGTGGTGGCATAGCAGATGTCGTCCTTGTGCGGGCCGACGATCTTGGGGAACTTCTGCTTCAACGCCTCGACGATGTGGTGGGTGTCGTCGACCGAGAGGGTGGTCTGGGTCACCCAGGCGAGGTTGTCGCGGCTCTCGGGCTCCAGGGCCTCGATCTGCTCGATATCCTCCACCAGGGTGATCGAACCCTTGGGCAGCTGGCCCATGGTACCGACGACCTCCGGGTGGCCGGAATGGCCGACCAGCAGCACGTGGCGGCCGCGCTTGTGGTGGATCTCGGCCTCGCGGTGGACCTTGGTCACCAGCGGGCAGGTCGCGTCGATGGTGGTCAACCCGCGGGAATTCGCGTTCTGCGGTACGGTCTTGGCCACGCCGTGGGCGGAGAAGATCACCGGCGCCTTGCCGTCCGGCACCTCGTCGAGCTCGGCGACGAAGACCGCGCCTTTGCGCTTCAGGCTCTCGACCACGTACTTGTTGTGCACGATCTCGTGCCGCACGTAGACGGGCGGGCCGTAGAGGGCCAGCGCCCGCTCGACGACGTCGATGGCCCGCACCACGCCGGCGCAGAACCCGCGCGGGGCGCAGAGGAGGATCTCGAGGGGCGGCTTCGCGGGCGCGGCGGCACCGGCGTCGGTCTGGTTCACGGAGGCGCTCATGATCCGGGATGTGGCGAGGGGGGACGGTCCCTGTCAACCTCTTGTGCCACGCATTCGCGCAGATCCCTAGCACGCGCCCGCGACATCCGGGCCGCAGCGTCACCTGCGGCAGGGTCCTGGCCGCATCGCCGCGCCTGCGCCGAACCGGGTTCGCCCGCGGGCCCCGTTCGGGTTAAGGGAGAGCATCGGCCGACCTCGAACCCCGGAGAATCCCGCGCGATGGCGACCGCCGCCGACCACGCCAGCTTCCTGCCGCCGGTCCTCACCTTCCTGTCCGCCGCGGTGATCGGCGTGCCGATCTTCCGCCTGCTCGGGCAGAGCGCGGTGCTGGGCTACCTCGTGGCCGGCGTCGTCATCGGCCCCTCGGGCCTGTCGCTGATCACCGAGCCGGAGACCGCCCGCAGCGTCTCGGAACTCGGGGTGGTGCTGCTGCTGTTCATCGTCGGGCTGGAACTCGAGATCTCGCGGCTGATCTCGCTGCGACGCGACATCCTGGGCCTCGGCACGCTCCAGCTCGGGCTCTGCGCCCTGGCGCTCGGGGGGCTGGGCTTCCTCACCGGCCTGTCGGCGGGCGCCGCGACCGTGATCGGCATCGCGCTCGCCCTCTCGGCGACGGCGGTCGCGCTGCAGCTCCTCGAGGAACGGCGCGACCTCGCCTCGCCCTACGGCCAGCGCGCCTTCGCGGTGCTGCTGTTCCAGGACCTCTCGATCGTCGGCATCCTGGCCTTCCTGCCGCTGATCGCCCAGACCGGCCCGTCGGGCGGCGGCGAGGCCTGGATCGGCACCGCCCTGCAATCGGCCGGGACGGCGGTGGCGGCGGTGATCGGCGTGGTGCTGGTCGGGCGCTACGGCCTCAACCCGTTCTTTCGCCTCCTCGCCGCCAGCGGCGCCCGCGAGGTGATGACGGCCGCCGCCCTCCTCGTGGTGCTGGGTACCGCGCTCCTCATGGAGGAGGTCGGGCTGTCGATGGCGATGGGGGCGTTCCTCGCCGGCCTGCTGCTCGCCGAATCGAACTTCCGCCACCAGCTCGAGGCCGACATCGAGCCGTTCCGCGGCATGCTGCTCGGCCTGTTCTTCATGAGCGTCGGCATGTCGATCGACCTCACCCTGGTGGCGCAGAACTGGCTCGGCCTGTTCCTCGCCACGCTGGGGGCGATCCTGATCAAGGTCGCGCTGATCGCCGGGCTTTTTCGGCTGTTCGGCTCGTCCTGGCTCGACGGCCTGCGCGGCGCCGCCGTGCTGGCGCCGGCGGGCGAGTTCGCCTTCGTGCTGCTGCCGGTGGGCCAGGAGCTCGGCCTCGTCGACGGGCCCGCCGGGCGGCTCGCCATCGCGCTCGCGGCCATCACCATGCTGATCGGGCCGATCGGCGCCAAGGTCCTCGACGGGGTGCTGTCGCGGCGCGCCACCGCGCCCCTCGAACCCGAGCACGAGGTGATCGAGGATGCCGAGGCCCGCGTCCTGGTGATCGGCTTCGGCCGCTTCGGCCACATCCTCAACCAGGTGCTGCTGGCGCAGGGCTTGAGCGTCACGGTGATCGACAAGGACGTCGAGCAGATCCGCAGCGCCGCCCGCTTCGGCTTCCGGGTCTATTACGGCGACGGCACCCGCCTCGACGTTCTGCGCTCCTCGGGTGCCGGCAAGGCCGAGGTGGTGTGCATCTGCATCGACGATCCGGAGGCCACCCTCAAGATCGTCGACCTCGTCCACGCCGAGTTCCCGGCGGCGCGCACCTACGTGCGGGTGTTCGACCGGGTCCAGGCGATCGAGGCGATGGGCCGCGACGTCGACTACCAGATCCGCGAGACCTTCGAATCGGCCCTCGCCTTC
This sequence comes from Methylobacterium indicum, assembly GCF_017347565.1. Classification (NCBI taxonomy): domain Bacteria; kingdom Pseudomonadati; phylum Pseudomonadota; class Alphaproteobacteria; order Hyphomicrobiales; family Methylobacteriaceae; genus Methylobacterium; species Methylobacterium indicum. The sequence continues at coordinate 336,658 of NZ_AP024145.1, forward strand.
GGGCGGGCCACCCTGGAGGCGCTCGGCCTCTCCCCCGAGGAGGCGGCCCGCACGGTCGACGACGTGCGCAAGCGCGACCTCGCCCGGCTGGTGCTGCAGCAGGCCGGCGAGCCCCTCGACCGGGCCGACCCCCTGCGCAGCCTGGTGCGGATCAAGCCCGAGCCCCTGACCGCGCCGCTCCACGCCTCGCACGGCCTCAACCCGGAGACCGAGGACATCATCGCCCGCGAGCGGGCCGGCGCCGATGGGTGAGGTGCGCCCGCCGGAGACCGGCCCCGCTCCCCCGCCCGCCCGCTTCGTCACCGGCTCGACCTTCCGCCACGTCGTGGTGATGGGGGCGACCGGCTCGGTCGGCCTGATGGCGATCTTCGTCGTCGACCTCCTGTCGCTGCTCTACATCGCGCGCCTCGGCGATCCGGTCCTGACCGCGGCGGTGGGCTTTGCCACCATCGTCCAGATCTTCGCGGTCTCGATCAATATCGGGATGATGATCGCCGTCGGCGCCCTGGTCTCGCGGGCGCTGGGCGGCGGCGACGTGGAACGTGCGCGTCGGCTCGCCGCCTCGTCCCTGGTCCTGGCGGTCGCCGCCTCCGGCCTCGTCACGGTGCTGATGCTGCCGCTGCTCACGCCGTTCCTGACGCTGATCGGCGCCGGGCCCGAGACCGTACCGGCGGCCCGGACCTTCCTGTGGATCGCCCTGCCCTCGACCCTCATGATGGCGCTCGGCATGGGGTTCTCCGGCGTGCTGCGGGCGGTCGGCGATGCAAGGCGCGGCATGAACGTGACGCTCGCCGGCGCCGCGGTCACCGTGGTGCTCGACCCGCTCCTGATCTTCGGCCTCCATCTCGGGATCGAGGGGGCGGCGGTCACCATCGTGATCGCCCGCCTCGCCTTCGCGTGGGTGGGCTATTCGGGCGCCGTGCGCGTCCACCGGATGGTGGCGAAACCGACCCTCGCGGCGGTGATGGCCGATGCCGGTCCGATCCTGCGCGTGGCCCTGCCCACCGTGCTCACCAACCTCGCCCCGCCGGTGGCGAGCGCCTTCCTCGCCCACGTCATGGCGGGATTCGGCACCGCGACGGTCGCCGGCAACGCGGTGGTCGACCGGGTGGTGCCGGTGGCCTTCGGCGGCCTCTTTGCGCTCTCGGGCGCCGTCGGCCCGATCCTCGGTCAGAACTGGGGCGCCGGCCGCTTCGACCGGATGCGCGCGAGCTTGCGCGACGCCGCCCTGGTGACCGGCCTCTACGTCGCGGTGGTCTGGCTCGCCCTGCTGCTCGCCCGCGCGCCGCTCACCGCCCTGTTCGGGCTCACGGGCGCCGGCGCCGACCTGCTGGCCTTCTTCTGCCTCGCGGGCGGGGCGATCTGGTTCTTCAACGGGCTCCTGTTCCTCGGCAACGCCTCGTTCAACAACCTCGGCTTCCCGCTGGCGGCGAGCGCCCTCAACTGGGGCCGGGCGACTTTGGGCACGATGCCGACGGCGTGGCTCGGGGCGCACCTCGCCGGGCCGGAAGGGGCGCTCGCCGGGACGGGGATCGGGTCGGCGTTGTTCGGAGTGGTCGGGCTGGCGCTGGCGTTCCGGACGGTGGGGGTGCTGGAGCGGCGGGAGGGGGCGAGCGCGGAGCCGCAGGCTCCACGCGCCTGAGCGAAGCCGGCTTGCGCATCGCGACGCGATGGCGCAGCGATCACCGAGCGATCAGTCGCGGATCCTCGGAAACCGCGAATCGTATCCTCCCGGCGCTAGGCCGCGCTGCCGGCGAAGCGCTCGGCCAGACGGTGCGCCCGGAACGCATCGGTAACCCAGTCGACGAAGGCGCGGGTCTTGGCGGGCATCCCCAAGCCCTACATCCCAAGCCGGCAAGACCGCCCTCGTAACGCGCGACCGACCGCGCGGTCCGCTCGCCACCGAAGGATACACCACCATGTCAGACACCGATCCGGCCACCCACGGCACGCCGGAGCCCGATTTCGACGGCGTGCTCCGCGCCAACCTGGAGCGCGTCTTCAACGAGCGCGATGCCGGGCGACGGGCGGCCGCCCTGGCCGAGCTCTTCGTCGACGAGCCTGTCATGTACGAGCCCGCAGGGGTCGTGGAGGGCCGCGCCGCCATCGCCGCGGTCGCCGGAGCCCTGCTGGAGCGGTTCGGCCCGACCTTCCGCTTCGTGCCGACCGGCCGGGCCGTCGGCCATCACGGCCTGGGCTCACTGTCCTGGCAGGCGGGCCCCGAGGGCGGGCCGATCACCGTGACCGGGGCCGACGTGGCCGAGATCGCGGAGGGCCGGATCGCCCGCCTGTGGGTGCTCCTCAACCCGCCGGCCGACTGAGGTCGCCTCCGATCGTCGCGCGATCCGGAGAAGGTCGGCCGGGCGATTCGGTCGGGGCGGGCGGCTCAGAGCCCCCGGTCCACCGACCGCCCGTCCCGGGCGGCGACGCGCAGGCTCACGGCCGGCGGCGGGGGCTGGCGCCGCGCGCGGCGTCGATGCACCAGGGGCAGGGTCGGGTCCTGCATGAACGGCAGGTCGAGGGCGCCCATCACGTCGTTGCGGGTCAGCCCGATGTCTTTCAGTCCGCGATCGTCGAGTTCGGCGAGGCGGTAGGCGGCGCGGCGGTTGATCCACAGGGTGACGATCCGCGCCACGATCTGCGCGGCCTTGCGGCCGTAGCCGGGCGCCTGCGCGAGAACACCGAAGAGGGGGGCAAAGCTGATCGTCATCGTGGTCTCCGGCGGGAGCTGTCGGCGAACCTCGTCATGCGCCGGCCATCGCTCTTCCGCTGCGTCCGTCATAGCGCCGCTTGGCCGATGCGTTGAGCGAATGCTTGAGATGTGTCACATCACGGAGATTGATAACGGAGCCGCCCGGTGCATCCTCTCGACATCGACCAGCTCCGCACCCTGGTGGCGATCGCCGAGAGCGGCTCGTTCACCCGCGCGGCCGAGGCCGTGCACAAGACGCAATCCGCCGTCTCGATGCAGATGAAGCGGCTGGAGGAGCGGATCGGGCGGGAGATCTTCCTCAAGGCCGGCCGCGGCGTGCGGCTGACCGAGGACGGCGAGCGCCTGCTCGATTACGCGCGCCGCATCGTGCGGCTGCAGACCGAGTGCCTGGCGACCTTCGACGAGGGCGACCTCGCCGGCCGGGTCCGCCTCGGGCTCCCGGACGACTACGCCGACCGCTACCTGCCGGAAATCCTCGGCCGCTTCGCCCGGGCCCATCCGCGGGCCGAGGTCACGGTGGTGTGCGAGCCTTCCGACATGCTGGCCGAGCGGATCGCCGACGGCGACATCGACCTCGCCATCGTCACAGAGGCCAAGGCGCGGGACAAGGCGCGGGACAAGGCGGATGTCGGACGCGCACGCGGCGACCGGCGGCGGGGCGTCGAGACGATCCGCACCGAGGCGCTCCTCTGGGTCACGTCGAGCCGCCACGCGGTGCACACGGAGGAGCCGGTGCCCCTCGCCCTTGGGCGGCCGGCCTGCAACTGGCGGGTCGCCGCCATCGAGGCGCTGGAGCGCGGCGGGCGCCAGAGCCGGATCCTGTTCGTGAGCTGGAATTCCACCGCGGTCGGCGCCGCGGTGCTGGCGGGGCTCGCCGTCTCGGTCCTGCCGGAGAGCGCGCTGCGCTCGGGCATGCGGGTGCTGGGGCCGCAGGACGGTTTCGCGGCCCTGCCGGCCTGCCGGATCGGGCTGATGCGCCACCGGGCGGGCGAGCCGAACCCGCTCGCCGACATCCTGGCCGGGCAGATCCGGCAATCGCTGGACAATCTGGCGCTCGACGCGTCCGGACTGGCGGCGGAGTGAGCGGCGGGCCCCGTCGGCGGATCTGCGCTCCCTACTGGAGCGCGGCGAGGAAGCGGGTACTGAGGTTGGTGAACAGGCTGCCGGCGGAATTGCCGTAGACCGCGAGCGCCGTGGTCAAGGCGAGGAAGATCAGCCCGGCCACGAGCGCGTATTCGATCGCCGTCGATCCGGACGTCTCGTCCCGGAATCGCCGGACAACCTCCGTTCCCCGCGTCCTGTCCCGCACGCCCCGCTCCCACGATCCGTCGGGCCGCAGACTAAGGAAAGACCTCCTCATCTTGGGTTAACGCGATGGTCGAAGCGGCCGGCGCAAGGCCGGCCGGGCCCGCAACTCCCGGCCCCGAAAGGTCGAGGCGAGGAGAGACCTCCCTGTCGGCGGCCTCGTCCCCGTCACTCATCGTCGGGGTTCGATGTCGTCAGTCCTTGCCGGTCTCCTTGCGCAGGGCATCGATGCGCTGCGAGGCCTCGGCCTTGTCGAGGTCGGGGTCGAAGGCGTCCTCGTCCTTGGCCTGCTCGGCCAGGGTCTTGAGGTAGGAGGCCTGGGCGCCGGTCATCGGCTCGGAGCCGGTGGTCCAGTCCTTCGGATCCTTGATGCGGTTCGAGGTATCCTTGGGATCCTGCTTCGGGTTGTCCGACTCGTGCGTCTCGGTCTCGGCCTTCTTGGTCTTGGCGGTCATGGGGGCTTCCGTGTTCTCTGAATGTTCCATCCAGACAACGGGGAAGCCCCGGCTCGCGTTCCCGCCCCGGATGCAGGGGAGCGGCTTGTCCCCGGGAAACCGCCGCCGTCCACGCGCGAAGGCCCCGGGCGGTCCTCCCGCCCGGGGCCTTCGATCTCCGCGTTCGTCGCGAGGCTCAGGCCGCCTCGGCCCGCGGCTGCACCTCGGCGGTGTAGTCGTCCATCAGGGTCTTGGTCATCGCCGCCGGGGTGAAGCGGTACTGGGCGATCTCCGAGACCGGGGTCACCTCGGCGGCCGAGCCGGTGATGAAGCACTCGGTGAAGCCCGCCAGCTCCTCGAGGCGGATGCGCCGCTCGACCACCTCGTAGCCGCGGCGCTTCGCCAGATCGATCACGGTCTGGCGGGTGATGCCGTTGAGGAAGCGGTCGGCCTGGGGCGTGTGGATCACCCCGTCCTGGATGAAGAACACGTTGGCGCCGGTGCACTCGGCGACGTTGTCCTCCCAGTCGAGCATCAGGGCGTCGGCATAGCCCTTGTTCTCGGCCCGGTGCTTGGAGATCGTGCAGATCATGTAGAGACCCGCCGCCTTCGAGGCCGACGGCGCGGTGCGCGGATCGGGCCGGCGGTACTCGGCGAGGTCGAGGCGGATGCCCTTCATCTTGGTCGCCGGGTCGAAGTAGCTCGGCCACTCCCACGCCGCGATGGCGAGATGGATGGTGTTGTGTTGCGCCGAGACACCCATCATCTCCGAGCCGCGCCAGGCGACCGGGCGGAGATAGGCGTCCTTGAGGCCGCTCTCCTTGAGCACCAGCTTCTTGGCGGCGTCGATCTCGGCCACCGAGTACGGGACCTCGAAGTCGAGGAGTTCGGCCGAGCGGCGCAGGCGCTGCGAATGCTCGGTGCACTTGAAGATCCGGCCGCCATAGGCGCGCTCGCCCTCGAACACGCTGGAGCCGTAGTGCAGGCCGTGGCTGAGTACGTGAATCTTCGCGTCCGCCCACGGCACCATGCGGCCGTCGAACCAGATGTGGCCTTCACGCTGGTCGAAGGGAATGACGGACATGACGATGATCCTCGTATGCGTTCGTTTCCGCCAGGCTCGTTCTCGCGCAACGTTCGTGCTTGAGCGGGGCGCGGGGCGTACGTTCGTTTCGCCGGCGGGGTTGACGGGTATCAATGGGGCTGAGATATGTCAACAAGACTGACATAAATGACGACGGCCCTCGAGGGCCGAAACTCCCGTCGACTTGTCTCGCGAAGAGGTGCGACCCGTGACCCAGGCCGCCCGGACCCGTCCGGCCCCCATCCCGGACGTCGCGAACGAGGACCAGCCGGAGGCAGGCTACTCCCCGGTACGGCCCGCGCAAGAGTCGTCCTCTCGACAAGAATCGCCCGCCCTGGAGGCGCCGTCGCGGGAGATCGCCTCGCGCGAGCCCCGGGACGAGGCGCCGCCGCATTACGACCTGATCGAGCTCCTGTTCTTCGCCTACCGCGACTTCGTCGCCGATCCGGACCGCATCCTGGCCGAGTACGGCTTCGGCCGCGCCCACCACCGGGTGCTGCACTTCGTCGACCGGAATCCCGGCCTCACCATCGCCGAACTCCTGGATATCCTACGGATCACCAAGCAGAGCCTGAACCGGGTGCTGAAGGAATTGATCGAGCAGGGCTACATCGCGCAGCGGACGGGCACGAGCGACCGCCGGCACCGCCTCCTCACCTGCACGCCGCAGGGCCGCGCCCTCGCCCAGCGCCTCGCCGGCGTCCAGGGCGAGCGGGTCCGGCGGGCGCTGGCCGAGGTCGGCCCCGCACTCCGCGAGCCGGCGGGCCGGTTCCTGCTCGCCATGATCGAGCCGGAGGAGCGCGCGGCGGTGAGCCGTCTCATCGGCGGCGGCGATCCTGCGGGCGAGATCCCGGCCGAGAGCCCGCTCGGTAGGCCCGCAGGCGCCGGGGCCCGCCCGTGAGCGCCGGCCCCGCCCTCAGCCCCCGGGCCGAGCTGCCCGACCACGCCCCCCACATCCTGGTGGTCGACGACGACCGCCGCCTGCGCGACCTGCTCGCCCGCTTCCTCGGCGAGAACGGTTATCGCGTCACCGCCGCCGCGAGCGCCGCCGAGGCGCGGGCGCGGGGCCGCAGCCTCGTCTTCGACGCGGTGGTGCTCGACGTGATGATGCCGGGCGAGACCGGGTTCGACTATGCCCGCCAGATCCGCCTGACCTCGAGCGTGCCGATCCTGATGCTGACCGCGCGCTCGAACCCGAACGACCGGGTCACCGGGCTCGAGATCGGCGCCGACGATTACCTCCCCAAGCCCTTCGAGCCACGGGAATTGATTCTGCGCCTCAACAACATCCTGCGCCGCAACGCCCGGGGCCCCGCCGACGGCGCGGCCGCGCCCCTCGACGCGGTGCGGTTCGGGCCGTTCCAGTTCCGCATCGAGCGCGGCGAGCTGACCCGCGACGACGAGGCGATCCGCCTCTCCGAGCGCGAGCGCGAGATCCTGACCATCCTGGCGCTGGCGCGCGGCGGCAACGTCGAGCGCGAGGCGCTCACCGGCACCAACGGGGCGGCCAACGAGCGCACCGTCGACGTGCAGATGAACCGCCTGCGCCGGCGCATCGAGGACGATCCGGCCAATCCGCGCTACGTGCAGACCGTGCGCGGCGTCGGCTACCGGCTGGTCCTGGACTGAAGGACGTGCCCGCCCCCACCCTCGCCGGGACGCTCCCGACGCCCCGGCGGGCCTGGCGCCGCCTCGGCCGCGTCATCGGCGACCGGCTGCCGAAGGGGCTCTATGCCCGATCCCTCATCATCATCATCGCCCCGATGGTGCTGCTGCAATCGGTGATCGCCTACACCTTCATGGAGCGGCACTGGCAGCTGGTGACCCGGCGCCTCTCGGCCGCCGTGACGGCCGACGTCGCGGCCTTGATCGACATCTACGAGAGCTACCCGCAGGACAAGGGCTCCGAGACCCTGGAGCGGATCGCCAGCGAGCGACTGAACCTCGACGTCGACATCCTGGAGGGCGCCAGGCTCCCCGCCCCCGGCCCGCGCCCGTTCTTCTCCCTCCTCGACGAGGCCCTGTCCGACGAGATCCGCCGCCAGATCGCCCGGCCGTTCTGGATCGATACGGTGGGGCGCTCCAACCTGATCGAGATCCGGGTCGAGATCCCCGGCGGGGTGATGCGGGTGATCGCCCGGCGCAGCCAGGCCTACGCCTCGAACTCGCACATCTTCCTGCTCTGGATGGGCGGCTCCTCGATGGTGCTGCTCGGCGTCGCGATCCTGTTCCTGCGCAACCAGATCCGGCCGATCCTGCGGCTCGCCGACGTGGCGGAGAGCTTCGGCAAGGGCCGCGAGCTCGATTTCCGCCCCCGCGGCGCCCGCGAGGTGCGCAAGGCCGGCCACGCCTTCATCGAGATGAAGCGGCGCATCGAGCGGGCGATGGAGCAGCGCACCACGATGCTCAACGGGGTGAGCCACGACCTGCGCACCATCATCACGCGCTTCCGGCTCTCCCTGGTGCTGCTGCCCCAGACCCCCGAGATCGACGACCTGCAGCGCGACGTCGACGAGATGAGCCGGATGCTCGAGGCCTACCTCGCCTTCGCCAAGGGCGATTCCGGCGAGCCGGCCGCCGCCATCGACCTGCGGGCGCTGCTGGAGGACGTCCGCACCGACGTCGAGCGCCTGGGCGGCCACGTCTCCGAGGTGACGCTGGAGGGCCAGGCGACCGTGACGGTCCGGCCCGACGCGTTCCGGCGCTGCCTGTTCAACCTCGCCGCCAACGCCGCGCGCTACGGCGACACGATCGCGATCACCGCCCGCCAGGAGGCGCGCTGGCTCGCCGTCTCGATCGACGACGACGGCCCGGGCATCCCGGTCGAGCAGCGCGAGGAGGTGTTCAAGCCCTTCGTGCGCCTCGACGATGCCCGCCAGGATGCCGGCGGCTCGGGGCTGGGCCTCGCCATCGCCCTCGACATCGCGCGCGCGCATGGCGGCGACGTAGCCTTGTACGATTCGCCGCTGGGGGGCTTGCGGGCGACGGTGCGGGTGCCGGCGTAAGGAACGATCGAACCGGTTTGCTCTTGTCCAGATCTGGACTATATCTGGATCAGGATGGGAGTCGCACCATGGCATCTGCCCTTGCCCGGCCTCTCGATCCGCCCGTTCCGCCGGTCGATGCCGAACCGGCGCGGCTCGATGCGGATCGTTTCTCGGTGCCGAACCGGCGCCGCCTGAGCGGGCCGGCCCTGCGGACCTTCACGGCCATCGCCGACCTGTGGCGGCTCGACGAGGGCGAGCGCCTGCTGATCCTCGGCCTGCCGTCGCGCTCGACGTATTACGGCTGGCTCAAGGCCGCGCGGGAGCACCAGGACGTCACCCTCGGCGTCGACGTGCTGACGCGGATCTCGGTGGTGCTCGGCATCCATCAGGCCCTGGGAATCCTGCACGCCGACGAGCCGGACGGGATCGCCTGGCTGCGGCGCCCGCACCGGGCGCCCCTGTTCGGCGGCCAGCCGCCCCTCGCCCTGGTGACGAGCGGCACGCAGGACGGGCTGATGGCGGTGCGCCGGTTCCTCGACGCGGCCCGGGGCGGCCTCTTCCTGGCGCCGAACGCGGTCGACCGCGACGCGGCCCCTCTCACCGACGCCGACATCGTCTTCGCGTGAGCGATTCCGGCGCGAGCGATCCCGGCGTGGCCGAGGTGCCGGCGCCGCACCCGACCTACCGGCTGATCCCGTCGCGCTTCCCGCCGATCGGCCTGTTCGACACCGTCGCGACCGCAGCCGACCTCGCGCCGGTGATGGAGCTGGCCGGCTGGACCAACGACCGCCTGGTGGCGGAGCGGCTGGCCCGGCTGCCGGAAGCGGAGTGGGTCTACGGCCGGGCGAATGCCAGCATCGTCATGGCGTCGTTCCTGCACGTCGCCCCCGGCGGCATGCGCTTCAACGGCGCCGATCTCGGCGCCTGGTACGCCGCCGCATCCCTGCGCACCGCCGTGGCGGAGGTCGGCCACCACCTGCGCCGCGAGGCGGCGGCGACGGGCCTACCCGAACTGACGCGGACCTACCGCACCTACACGGCGCGGCTCGACGGGCGGTTCCGCGACCTGCGCGGGCGGGCCGGCCCGGACCTGCCTGGCCTCCTCGACCCGCAGGACTACGCGGCGTCGCAACGCTTCGGCGAGGCGGTACGGGCAGCCGGCGGGCACGGCCTGCTGTACGACAGCCTTCGGCACGCGGGCGGCACGAACGCCGTCGCCTATCGGACCCGCAGCATCCTGGACGTCACCCAGGGCGATCACTACGCGGTCACCGTTCAGTCCGCCGCCCCGCGGATCGAAGCGCGCCGGATCGCCCCCTGAAGCCTCGTCACGCCCGACGCTCCCGGCCGCGAGGCTCTGACAATAACCCTTTCGCACCGCCCATCGTGCTAAGCCCCTGCCGGATCGGGAGAGCAGGACGATGAGCGAGGCGGAACCGAGTGCGGCGGCACCCCTGGTCGGCCTCGCAGCCGTGATCCTGGCGGCGACGCTCGACGAGCCGCGGGTGCTCACCGTGCCGGTGGCGGGCCAGCCCGAGGGGCGGGCCGAGGGGCTGCCGGCCGGGCCGCTCGAACCGGCGCATCCCACCCTGGAGCGGGGCCTGCGGGCCTGGGTCGAGCGGCAGACCGGCCAGAGCCTCGGCTATGTCGAGCAGCTCTACACCTTCGGGGACCGCGACCGGCGGCGGGGCGGCAAGGGGGAGGCCGGGCTGCACGCCCTGTCGGTGGCGTATCTCGCCCTGGTGCGCGAGGCGCGGCCCGCCGCCGATTCGGCCTGGCAGAGTTGGTACCGCTACTTCCCGTACGAGGACCGGCGGGCGGAGCGGGCGGACGACCTCGACGCCATCGCGGCCCGGCTCGCGGCCTGGGCCGAGGCGGCGTCGAGCCCGGAGGCGCGGCGGCGCCGGCACGACCGGATCGGCCTGACCTTCGGGGCGGCCGGGAGCGGCTGGAACGAGGAGCGGGTGCTGGAGCGCTACGAATTGCTGTTCGAGGCAGGCCTCGTGCCGGAGGCCGGGGCGAGCCCGGACGAGAGCGCCCTCCTCACCGGCCGGCCGATGGCCTTCGACCACCGCCGGATGCTCGCCACCGCCCTCGGGCGCCTGCGCGGCAAGATCAAGTACCGGCCGGTCGTGTTCGAGCTGATGCCCCCGACCTTCACCCTCGGCCAGCTCCAGCGCGTCGTCGAGGCCTTGTCGGGCATCCTCCTGCACAAGCAGAACTTTCGCCGCCTCGTCGCCCATCAGGGCCTCGTCGAGGAGACCGAGGCCGTCACCGCCGAGACCGGCGGCCGCCCGGCGCGGCTGATGCGCTTTCGCCGCGAGGTGCTGCTGGAACGTCCGGCACCCGGCCTACGGCTTCCCTCGAACCGGACCGGTTGAGCGACGTCGGCCATCGACGATGATGCGGCATCCTGCCTCACTTATGCTCAGATACAACATATCTGGACAGCCTGAGATCCGGGGATTAGCCTAGCCGGGTAAATGCTCATTATGAGCATATCGGGAGGCGAGAATGGACGCGGCATCCCTCGATCGGGCGGGCTCCCCGCCCCTGCCGGAGCTGTACGACCGGGTGCGCCACCACGTCCCGGCGATCGAATGGCCGGCGCTGGCCGGCGACGTCGCGGCGATCCAGGCCTTGAAGCGGGAGCGCAACGCCGTGGTGCTGGCGCATAACTACCAGGCGCCGGAGATCTTCCACACGGTGGCGGACATCGTCGGCGACAGCCTGGCGCTCGCCCGCGAGGCCGCCCGCACCGATGCCGACGTGATCGTGGTGGCGGGCGTGCACTTCATGGCCGAGACCGCCAAGATCCTGAACCCGACGAAGACCGTGCTGATCCCGGACCTCGCCGCCGGCTGCTCCCTGGCCGATTCGATCACCGCCGCCGACGTGCGGGCCTTGCGCCGCCGCCACCCGGGCGTGCCGGTGGTGACCTACGTCAACACCTCCGCGGCCGTGAAGGCGGAATCCGACCTCTGCTGCACCTCCGGCAACGCCAAGGCGGTGGTCGAGTCGCTCGGCGCGAAGCGCGTCCTGATGATCCCGGACGAGTACCTGGCGCAGAACGTCCAGGCCGAGCTGCCCGAGATCGAGATCCTGACCTGGGCCGGCCATTGCGAGGTGCACGAGCGCTTCACGGCAGCCGACATCCGCGAGGCGCGGGAGGCCTATCCGGGCGTGACGGTGCTGGCCCACCCCGAATGCCCGCCGGGCGTGGTGGCGGAGGCCGACTTCTCCGGCTCGACCGCGGCGATGCAGGATTACGTGGAGACGCGGCGCCCGGCGCAGGTGGTGCTGATCACCGAATGCGCGATGGCCGACAACCTGGCGGTCCGCAATCCGGACGTCGCGTTCGTCAAGCCGTGCAACCTCTGCCCGCATATGAAGCGGATCAGCCTGCAAAAAATCCGGCGGAGCCTGGAAGGGCTGACCCACGAGGTCACGGTGCCGGACGACCTGATCGCCCCGGCGCGCCGCGCCGTCGAGCGCATGCTGGCGGTCCGGGCATGACGGCCGATCGCGTCGTCGTGGTGGGGGCCGGCGTCGCCGGCCTCGCCACGGCCCTGCGGCTGGCGCCGCTCCCCGTCACCCTCGTCACCGCGGCGCCGCTGGGCGAGGAGACCGCCACTGCCTGGGCGCAGGGCGGCATCGCGGCGGCGATCGGCGCCGACGACGCCCCGGCGCTCCACGCCGCCGACACGCTCGCGGCCGGCGCGGGCCTGAGCGACGCCGGCATCGCCGACATCGTCGCCGGGGCCGGCCCCGGACTGGTGGACTGGCTCGTCGGGCTCGGCCTCGCCTTCGATCGCGGCCCCGACGGCGCCCTGGCGCTCGGCCTCGAGGCGGCGCATTCCCGCCGCCGCATCGTCAAGGCGGGGGGCGATGCCACCGGCGCCGCGGTCCTGCGCACGCTGGCCCGGGCGGCCGCGGCCTGCCCGTCGATCACCGTGACGGTCGGGCGGGCGACGGCCCTGGCACAGGACGGCGAGGGCCGGGTCACCGGCCTCGTGCTGCGCACCGACCGGGGAGCCCTGGACCTGCCGGCCCGGGCCGTGGTGCTGGCGACCGGGGGCCTCGGCGGGCTCTACCGCGCGACCACCAACCCGGCCGGCGCGGTCGGGGCCGGCCTCGTCCTGGCGGCCCGGGCCGGCGCGGTCCTGCGCGACGTCGAGTTCGTGCAGTTCCACCCGACGGCGATCGCGCTCCGCACCGACGGCCCGCTGCCGCTCGCCACCGAGGCCCTGCGCGGCGAGGGTGCGATCCTGGTCGACGCCGCGGGCGGCCGGGTGATGGCCGGCATCGCCGGGGCGGAACTGGCGCCCCGCGACGTGGTCGCCCGGGCCATCGCCCGGCGGACCGGCCGGGGCGAGGCGGTCTTCCTCGATGCCCGCCGGATCGACGTGGCGCGCCGCTTCCCGACCGTGGCCGCCCTCTGCCGCGCGGCCGGGCTCGACCCGGCGGTCTCGCCGATCCCGGTGCGGCCGGCGGCGCATTACCACATGGGCGGGATCCGGGTGGACGGGTGCGGCCGCAGCACGCTTCCCAACCTGTGGGCCTGCGGCGAGGTCGCGGCGACGGGCCTGCACGGGGCGAACCGCCTCGCCAGCAACTCGCTCCTCGAGGCGATGGCCTTCGCGGTGCGGATCGCCGCGGACATCCGGGGCATGGACGCCCCTGCCGCGGGCGCGGGCCGCGGCCCGGACCCGCTCGCCGCGTGCGACGCCCTGCCGGAGATCCGAGACCTGCAAGAAATCCGCAACCTGATGCAGGCGGAGGTCGGGCTGGTGCGCGACGAGGCCGGCCTCGCCCGGGCCGCCGCCCGGCTCGCCGCCCTGGCCCGGGCCGACTCGGGGGAGGCCGTCGCCGGGCTCCTCGTCGCGGCGGCGGCGCTCACCCGGCGGGAGAGCCGCGGCGCCCATTGGCGGGCCGACCATCCGGGCCAGCAGGCGCCCCGCTCCGCCGACATCACCTTGGCCCAGGCGCTCGCGACGGCCGATTCCGTCGTCGCCCCCTCCCCCCTCGTCGAGGCAGCCCGATGACCGACATGTCTCTTCCCTTGCCCCCTGCCCTGCCCCGCCTGCTGGTCGAGCCGATCGTGCGGGCCGCCCTCCTGGAGGATCTCGGCCGCGCCGGCGACCTCACCACCGACAGCATCGTCCCGGCGGATGCCCGCTTCTCCGGCGCCATCGTCTCGCGCCAGGCCGGCACGGTCGCGGGCACGGAGGCCGCGGCGCTCGCCTTCGCGCTCCTCGACCCGGCGGTGCGCGTGTCGGTGCTCCGCCCGGACGGCAGCCCGATCGCCCCGGGCGAGGCGGTGATCGCCCTCGACGGCCCGGCCCGGGCGATCCTCTCGGCCGAGCGCGTCGCCCTCAACCTGCTCTGCCGGCTCTCGGGCGTGGCCACCGCCACCGCCTCCCTGGTCGAGGCGGCGCGCCCGCACGGCAAGGCCCGCATCGTCTGCACCCGCAAGACCACGCCGGGCCTGCGCAGCCTGGAGAAGCACGCCGTGCGGGCCGGGGGCGGGGCCAACCACCGCTTCGGCCTCGACGACGCGGTGCTGATCAAGGACAACCATGTCGCGGTGGCGGGCGGGGTCGTCCCGGCGGTGCGGCGGGCGCGAGCCGGAATCGGCCACCTCGTGAAGATCGAGGTCGAGGTCGACACCCTGGCCCAGCTCGAGGAGGCGCTGTCGGTCGGCGCCGACGCGGTGCTCCTCGACAACATGAGCCCGGAGACCCTGCGCGAAGCCGTGGCGATGATCGACGGACGGGCAGTCAGCGAGGCCTCGGGCCGGATCAGCCGCGAGACCGTCGGCGCGGTGGCGGCGACGGGGGTGGACCTGATCTCGACGGGATGGATCACCCACAGCGCGCCGATCGTCGATCTGGGGCTGGACGTGGCGTGAGGCGGGGCGGGGCAGCCCTGCTCGTCTCCTCCGCAGCCCCCGGCAGACGGCCGCTGCCGTTGGATGGCCATCGTCGGAGCGGCCGATGTCGACGCTGTCCGCATGTCGTCGCGCATCGACCAGCCGGCGATCTTGCGGGTGGCCAGATCAGGGACGGCGGCCAGGTCGAGCCAGCCTTCTGCCGTGGGCAGGCCGGTGATGTCTGCCAGCCGGACCTGGCCGGGCAACGCGACCGAGAAAAGCTCCTCGAGGAGGTTGGAAGCAAGCGGCAGGTCGTATCGACCGTCGGTCGTGCAGGGCCGGAACCGACGTCCCGCCGGCACCCGGAATGCCATGGCGACGCCTCGGTCGTTCCACCCGCCCGCGGCTGGCTGTGCGGCCCTCCACGCGCAGGGCCGCATGCACCCGAGGCGAACCGTCTCGCCTCCGATGCCCGGCATGGATCCGCTGCACGTCGTCGAGGAGTTGCCGGTTGGAGATCGACCGGGCGCTCCCGGGACGTGATCGCCAGCCGTCATCCCCGCTTCGGGGACAACACTCCGAGCACGCGGCACACGAGAGGCACCGGCCAAGTGGCCGCATGCTGCTCGAAGGAGGTGAACGTCACTTGGGCATCTGCGCGAAGAGGCCGATCGCTTTTTCTAGCACGTCGCGCTCCATGCGCGTCCGGTCGAGCTCACGGCGCAGGCGGGCGATCTCGGCCGCCTGGTCGGACGGCGAGGCAACCGGGTTCGTAGGAGCCGAGCCCGGCGCGTCGGCGGGCCGCTGCTGTGGGGAGCCGTCCATCAGCACGGTCCGCCACTGGCGCAGCCTGGAGGGCTGGATCCCGCGCTCGGCGACGATCTGCATCTGCAACCGGCCGCTGCTCTCGAGCAGGGCGACCGCCTCGCGTTTGAACTCGGGGGTGAACGCGCGCTCGTGTCTTTGCCATCGAACACCTCCCCCGCCCGTGACGGGCGTCGCAGCGGTGTCCGCGAAACCGAGGGAGGATCAAACCAGGCTGTGGCGGGTGACGCGGCGCGATGAGCGGAAGCCACGGAGCGATACAAGGATCAATACGGTTCACAGCAATCCCTCCCGCCGCTACCCTCGCCGGGCAGGCGCCCGGGACGAGGCGCCGCGAGGGGGGAGACCGTGATGACGGGGATCAAGCGCGCCGCGACCGTGGCGCTTCTCGGAGGCGGCCTTGCCGCCGGCCCGGCCGCCGCCGAGGTGACGCGGTTCGAGGCCGTCGCGACCGAGGCGCCGGCCTTCCAGGGCCGCAGCTTCGGCGAACACGGCCAGGCCCGGAAGATCACCGGGCGGGCGACCATCGCCCTCGATCCCGCCGACCCGCACAACGCGGTCATCGCCGACATCGCGCTCGCGCCCCGCAACCCGGAGGGCAAGGTCGAGGCGACCGCCGACGTGGTGCTGCTGCGGCCCGAGCGGCCGAACGGGCTGCTGCTGGTCGAGATCCCCAATCGCGGCCGCAAGCTGATCGGCCCGCTGGTCGAGGGCACCTCGACCGAGGCGTCGGGCCGGCTGGAAGGGCCGGACGATGCCGGGCGGGGCTTCCTGCTGTCGCGGGGCTACACCCTGGCCTGGATCGGCTGGCAGGGCGACATCGCGCCGGGGAACGGCAAGACGGGCGCCGCCATGGGCATCCGCCTGCCGGTGCTGGCCGGGGTCACCGGGCCGTCGCGCGAGGAATGGAGCTTCGAGACCACGACCTCTCCGATCGAGGCGCCGCTGACCTGGCCCGCCGCCGACCTCGACCCGTCGAAGGCGCGCCTCACCGTGCGGGCGCGGCCCGAGGACCCGCGCACGACGCCGCCGGGCCTGTCGTTCCGCTTCGTGAGCCCGACGCGCATCGCGATCACCCGGCCCGCGGGCTTCGACGCCAGCGCCCTCTACGAGCTGAGCTACACCGCCCGCGACCCGGCGGTGACGGGCCTCGGCCTCGCGGCGATCCGGGACGTCGCGACCTTCCTGCGCCACGATACGAGCGACCGGAACCCCCTCGCCGCGCAGGGGCGCAGCGGCATCGACCGGGCGGTCGGCTTCGGCATCTCGCAATCGGGGCGGGTGCTGCGCGACCTGCTCTATCTCGGCCTCAACGAGGACGAGAGCGGCCGGATGGTGTTCGACGGAATGATGCCGCACATCGCCGGCAGCCGGCGCAGCTTCACCAATGCCCGCTTCGCCCAGCCCGGCCGCAATCCCGGGCCGCATCTCGACCGCTACTACCCGGCCGACCAGTTCCCCTTCGCCTACGCGACGACGACCGATGCGCTGACGGGACGGCGCGACGGCCTCTTCCTGCGCTGCCGGATCACCAACACCTGCCCGCGCCTGATGCATGTCGACAGCGAGTACGAGCTGTGGGGCTCCCGCGGGGCGCTCGTGACCACCGACACGCGCGGCGCCGACCTCGCCCAGCCGCCGGAGGTCCGGGTCTACATGGTCACCGGCACGCCGCACTTCTCCGCGCCCGACGCCAAGACCGCGAGCGATCCGGGCTGCGCCCTGCCGGTGAGCCCGGTCCATGCCGGGGCGGCGTCGCGGGCCCTCCTCGTCGCCCTCGAATCCTGGATCACCGACGGGGTCGCCCCGCCGGCCAGCCGCTACCCGTCGCGGGCCGACGGCACGCTCGGTGCCCCGGCCCATCTCTACCCGCCGATCCCCGGCCTGCCCTATACCGGCCTCTACAACCCGGCCCAGTGGATCGAGCCCGGGGCCGGCCCCCTCGATCCGCCGGTGGTGCGCGGCACCTACCCGCTGCTGCTGCCGAAGGTGGACCCGGACGGCAACACCCTGGCGGGCATCCGCCTGCCGCTGATCGAGGCGCCGCGGGCGACCTACACCGCCTGGAACCCGACCCGCGGCAGCGCCGCCGCGACCCTGTGCAACCAGAAGGGCGGGGTGCTCCCCTTCGCGGCGACGACGGCCGCGAAGGCCCCCGACGACCCGCGGCCGTCCCTGGAAGAGCGCTACCCGGAGCCGGGCGCCTACGCGGCGGCCGTGAAGGCGGCGGCCGCCCGCATGGTGGCGGAGCGCACCCTGCTGCCGGCCGATGCCGACGAGATGGCGAAGGACGCGGCCGAGGGGCGGCTGGCGCGGTAGCGCGAATCCGGGAAAGAGGGACCCGGGACGCCCCCTCGCGGGTTGCCGCCCCGCAGGGACCCGATACGGAGCCGCCATGGCCGCCAAGCTCGTCGCACTCGTCCGGGAGGCCGCCGCCGGGGCGCGCGCCATCGCCCGGGCCTATCCGGAGGGCTGCAGCGCCGCGGCGCTGCCCTGGGCGGTGGTCGAACGCTTCGACGCGGACGTGCGCGGCCATGTCGAGCGCGATCCCCGGATCGAGGACGGCCGCGACCAGGTGCTGATCGCCGCCGTGACCCTCGCCGAGGCCGGTGGGGAGGAAGAGGACGTCCCCGAGCGCGAGCGGCTGGTCAAGGCGATCAACGACCTCGAATGGGTGACCCTGAGCCGGGGCATCGCCAACCGGGCGGCGGCGGCGCTCGGCTACGGCGAGGCCGGCGTCCGGCTGCGGGATGCCGGGTGACGGGGCACGCCCGAATTGCCGCGGGCCGCGGCTGCCCTAGTTTCGGCTGCGGCACGGGCTTTCCCCGGCCGGCGGGACGAGAGGTGGGCTTGTGACGGATGCGCGCCAGCCGCTGCGATCGCCCGCCGCGGCGGCGGCAGCGCTGCCGACCCTGCGGCGCGGCGACCAGCTGTTCGAGACCGAGCGCCGCCTCAACGCGGTGCTCGACAACGCCTCGGTGTCGATCTTCCTGATGGATGACCGCCAGCACTGCGTCTACATGAACCGCGCGGCCGAGCAGCTGACCGGCTGGACCCTCGCCGAGGTGCTGGCCCGGGACTGCCCGCTGCACGACATCGTGCACCACACCTATCCGGACGGGCGCCCCTTCCCGCTGCACGAATGCGCCATCGACCGCGCCTTCCCGGAGAACAACCAGGAGCGCGGCGAGGAGGTCTTCGTCCACCGCGACGGCCACTTCTATCCCGTCGGCTTCACCGCGAGCCCGATCCGGGACGACGCCGCCCAGGTCATCGGGACCATCATCGAGGTGCGCGACATCAGCGAGGAGAAGGCCGCGGCCGCGCGCCAGCGCCTGCTCATCGACGAGTTGAACCACCGGGTGAAGAACACGCTCGCCACCGTGCAGTCGATCGCCGCGCAGACCTTCCGCGGCCGCGCCGAGGCGGCGGCCCGCGACCTGTTCGAGGCGCGGCTCTCCGCCCTCTCCACCGCGCACGACGTGCTGGTGGCCGACCAGTGGGAGAGCGCCAGCCTGCGCGGCGTGATCGAGCGGGTGCTGGCCCCCCTTCCCGCCGATCGCCTCCACCTCGACGGACCCGACGCCCGCCTGCACCCGAAGGTGGCGGTGGCCCTCGGCATGGCGCTGCACGAACTGGCCGCCAACGCGCTCCAGCACGGGGCGCTGTCGGGTCCGGAGGGCCGCGTCGCGGTGGGCTGGTCCCTCGCCGACGGCGAGGACGGGCGCGAGCGCCTCGACCTCGACTGGCGCGAGGAGGGCGGTCCCACGGTCGTGGCGCCGGCCCGCCGGGGCTTCGGCTCGCGGCTGGTCGAGCGGCAACTGCCCCTGGAATTCGGCGGCGGCACCGAGATCGCCTACGCGCCCGGCGGCGTGACCTGCCGCCTGCGGATCCCGCTCACGCCCCTCGGCTGGGACGGCCAGGCCGTCGTCCAGGGCCGCGCCCCGGCGGGCGGGGCGTCGCGATGAGCGGACTGCCCGGTCGCCGGGTCCTGCTGGTGGAGGACGAGAGCCTGGTCGCCATGCTGGCCGAGGACATGCTGCTCGACCTCGGCTGCGAGGTGGTGGTGGCGATGCGCCTCGACCAGGCCCTCGCCCAGGCCCGGACCCAGCCCTTCGACCTCGCGGTGCTCGACGTCAATCTCGGCGACGCCCGCAGCTATCCGGTCGCCGACCTGCTGCGCCAGAGCGGGGTCCCGTTCCTGTTCGCCACCGGCTACGGCCGCCAGGGCGTCGATCCGGCCTACCAGGCCGCCCCGGTGATGCAGAAGCCATACCGGATGGCGGAACTGGCGGCGCTGCTCGCCGGGCTCCTGGCCGGGGGAGCGGCGGACCGGACGGAAGCGCAACCGCCCCGGTGCCGCTGCCGGGAGCACGACGACGGGGCGCCGCAGTTCCGGGCCGATCCGGCGCCGTGACGGCGTAGGGGCGTCCGGTCGCAAAGGGGCGACTTCAATCCCCGGGTTCGACCCGGAGCGCAACGGGGTGGCGCCGGCCGCCGTCGCGCCGATTCGCGCCAGCCGCATTCCCGAGGTCGTCGCCATGAGCCTGGCACCGGGGCGGCCGGGGACGGGACGACCACCATCGGCCATCCCGGCCGGCGCCGTTGCGCCGCCGCACCAACGCCTGCAGCGAGCGTGAAATCGGCCGCCCTTGCGGCGCGCACCTCGCCCCCGTAAGCTGCAAGTCACTGCAACCAAATAAGAATTAGTGTGATTCCAAAGTACCGCCGCACCGGGACCGCGCGCATCGTGTCCGTCCTCCGGTGATGCACGCCCTCGCGATTCGCGACGCCCGCGGCAGCCTCGCGGCCCTGCGCCCGCTCGCCCCGTTCTTCTGCCTGTACGTGACCTTCGGGGCCACGCTCGGCTTCCTGTCGGGCGGGGCGCCGCTGATCCTGCGGGCGCGCGGGCTCGACCTCGCGGGGGTCGGGCTCCTGCAGCTCATCAACCTGCCGGTCGGGCTGACCTTCCTGTGGGCGATCCTGCTCGACCGGGTGCGGCTGCCGTTCCTCGGCCGGCGCCTCGGCTGGATCGTGGTGGCGCAGGGCGCCACGGTGGGACTGCTGGTCCTTCTGAGCCTCGGCGAGCATTGGCCGCTCGGGGCGCTGCTGGCGCTCGCGGTCGCGACCTGCGCCTGCGTCGCCACCATGGACATCGCCCTGGAGGCCCTCGTCGTCGAGACGGTGCCGGCGGAGCGGCGTGCCTTCGTCGCCTCGGCCAAGCTCTGCGGCGCCTCGCTCGGCGGCATCCTGGGGGTCGGCGTGCTGGTCGGCTCCTACGACGTCCTCGGCTGGCGGGCGGCAGTGCTCGCCTGCGCGCTCCTCGACGCGCTCTGCCTCCTGCCGATCCTCGCCTATCCGGAAGCCCGGCTGCGGGGCGCCGGGGGCGACCGGGAGCGGCGCGCCGGGTCGCTCGCGCGCCTGCGGGCGCTCGCCGGGCGGATCGCGGCCCTCGGCGCCTATTTCGCGGCGGCCTACCTCATCGGCGGGCCCAACACCCTCGCCCTCCTCGATCTCGGGGTGCCGCTCACCCGGGTCGGCCTCCTCACCGGCACCGTCCTGCCGGCGGTCAACCTCGTGATGGCGCTGATGGCCGGGGGGCTCGCGGCCCGGTTCGGCACCGTCCGGCTGGTCGTGGTCGGCGGCGCCGGGGTGCTCGCCGCCGGCGGCCTGATGGCGGCGGCCTGCCTCCTGCGCGCGGAGGGGCTGGCGGTGGCCGCCACGGTCCTGAACTTCGTCTTCGGCGGCTTCCTCGGGGTGCCGGTGTTCAACATGATCTACCGCTGGTCGGAGGGGCCGCGGCCGGCCACCGACTACGCGCTGTTGTTCGGCGCCGCCTTCTTCGCGGCGATGCCCTTGCGCGTCGCCGCCCCGGCGCTCGCCGGCTGGGCCGGCTGGCCGGGCTACTTCGCCGCCACGCTGCCGCTCTACGCCGCGGCCCTCGCCTGGCTCGCCGTCACCATCGCCCGCACCCTGCGGGCCGACCGGGAGCGGATCCGATGATCGGCGAGGTCGCGCCGCACGTGCCCCCCTCCCTCGGCACCTACCGGGAGGGCGTCGCCGACGGCACCGGGGGGACGCCGCTCACCGCGCTCCGCGATCCCGCGGTGTTCGACGCGACGCTCGCGGCCTTCGAGGCCGGCCTCGGCGTGGCGCCGGGCACGACCGACCGGCGGGCGCTGGTCTCGTACTGGAGCCAGTTCTACCTCGCCCCGCTCGCGACCCCGGTGCTCACCGCCCTGGTGCGGCTGCGCCGGCCGCTGCCGCTCGCCTTCGCGACGACGAACCTCGAACTCGACGCGGCCGGCCGCCCGGCCCGCTTCCTGGTCCGGCCCGGCCCGGCGCCGTGCCGCCTCGGCGGGCTCGCCGGCCTGGTCGAGGACCACCTGCGGCCCTTCGTCGAGCTGTGCCGGGCGCAATGCGGCATCGCCCCCCGGGTGATCTGGGGCAACGCCGCGGTCATCCTCGACTACGTCGCGCGCGAGCTCGGCGAGCCCGAGACGATGGCCTGCCCCGAGGTCGCGACCTGCCTCGGCTGGTGCGGGACGCCGTGCCCGCGCCTCCATCCCCTCGCCCAGGCGCTCTGCGGGGCGCCGGGGGAACGGCGGCGGCGCACCTGCTGCCTGCGCCAGCGCCTGCCGGGGGTGCCGTCCTGCGGGGCGCTCTGCCCGGTCGAGGCCTGCGGGGATTGCGGCTGCGGGGCGTGATCCGGGTCACGGGTCGATGATGTGGGGCACGAAGCGGGCCCGGTCGGTGGTGATGGGCCCGTCGGCCTCGCGCAGGCACAGGCCGGCGGGTTCGTCCCCGACGATCCAGCTGCCGACGAGGACGTGGCGCCCGTCGAAGTGCGGCAGGGGCGCGAGGCCCTGGCGGATGAAGCCCTCGGCGCCGTAGGGCCCCTCGGCCCGGGCCGCCACCGCGCCGTCCTCGACGATCAGCACGTTGGCCCCCTCCCGGGCGTAGAGCGGCTTCTTCACGAAGCTCGTGCCGAGGACGGCCTTGTGCGGATCCTCCTCGAAGAAGGCCGGCAGCAGGTTCGGGTGGCCCGGCGCCATCGCCCAGAGATGGGCAAGCAGCCCCTTGTTGGAGAGCACCGCCTTCCAGGGCGGCTCGATGAAGCGGGTCGGTGCGGCGCCGACCGCCCGGCCGAACGGATCGGCGAAGATCCATTCCCACGGATAGAGCTTGAACAGGGCCGCGATCGGGGCCCCGGCCTCGTCGACGAAGTGACCCTCGTCGAGCCCGATCGCCTCGACCGACAGGAACGGGGCGGCAAGACCCGCCTGGAGCGCGCAATCCTGGAGGTAGGCCACCGTGCCGCGATCCTCCGGCGCGTCGGGAAAGCTCGTGAAGGCGAGGCGCGACGTGCGAAGCGCGCGCCCGATGGCGGCGAGCCGGGCGACCAGCCGCTCGTGCAGGGCGTTGAACTGGTCGGACCCCGCCGGCAGGCGGCCGCGGGCGAGGCCGTCCTCGAGCCAGAGCCACTGGAACACCGCGCTCTCGTAGAGGGCCGTCGGCGTGTCGGCGTTGTATTCGAGGAGCTTGGCCGGG
Organism: Methylobacterium indicum; assembly: GCF_017347565.1. Classification (NCBI taxonomy): domain Bacteria; kingdom Pseudomonadati; phylum Pseudomonadota; class Alphaproteobacteria; order Hyphomicrobiales; family Methylobacteriaceae; genus Methylobacterium; species Methylobacterium indicum. The sequence continues at coordinate 359,429 of NZ_AP024145.1, forward strand.
CCGGTGCCGGCGCCGCCGTAGGAGAGGTCGAGCCGGCCGTAGAGCGACGGGTCGCCCCGGCGCCAGCTCGCCCGGATCGCGTCCCAGGCATGCTCGGGGATCCGCAGCGAGGCGAGGATCCGCTCGTCCTCGACCGCGCGGGCCGCGAAGGCGAGGCAGAGGTCGTGCAGGTCCCGGCTCGGCGCCTCGATCCCGTCCTCGATCTCGGCGAGGCCGAAGGCGTAGTGGGCGCTCTCGTCCCAGTAGGGCGCCCCGTCGAAGGAGTGGAAGTGGAAGCCCGCGCGGGCCGCGTGCTCGCGCCAATCGGGCCGCTCGGGCGTCGCGACGCGGCGCATCAGCCGCCCGACCCGCCCGCATGCCCGCCGCCATGCCCGCCCGAGGAGGCCATCGCCCGTCCGGTGCCGCCGAAGCCGCCGCGCGAGACCATCCGGGGGGTCGTCGCAACCGTCCGGGCGACCGTGGACGGCACGTGGACCCGGGAGGAGCCGCCGACCGGCACGATCCGGGCACCCGTGCCGGTGCAGTAGCCGAATCCGTGCCCGCCGGCATGAGAGCCCCCTTGGGTGCCGCCCTGCGCCTCCCGCTCCTCCTCCGGGGCATGGGCGTAGAGCGGCTGGGCCGGCAGGTCCTGCGCCTCCGGTCCCAGCATGAAGGCGGCCATCACCGGCAGGTAGCGGTCCTGCGCCTCCGCCGTCACCGTCGCGCCCGGCACGCAGCCGCCGCGCCCGTGATGGCGCTCGCAATCGGCCTCGGTCTCGTAGCGCGGCGCGGTCGCCGCGTAGGCCCGGCGCGCCGCGGCCTCGGCGGTGGTGCAGTCCTCGGGCTTGCGCCGGCCCTCGGCGATACAGGCGCCGACAGTGCCGTAGACCAGCGCGTCCTCCTCCCGCTGCGACGGGTCGAGGCGGGCGAGCCCGAAGGCCGCCGCCCCCGCCCCGGCGACCAGCACCAGGGAGATCGTCGCCGAGCGCTTCATGCGCCGGGTGGATTCCGCGTCGGGGTCCTTGCCAAAATCCTTGCCGGGGGCATCGCCCATCGCGCGCCTCAATAGGTCATCGAGGCGGCGTTCACGACGCCGCCGGCCAGGGACGCGGCGCCGAGCAGCACGGCCGCGGCCATCCGGTCCTCCTCGATCCGCCGCGACAGGTCCGGCAGGACGAGGCGCACCAGCCAGTAGATCCCGACCTGGACCACCAGGGCGACGAGGCCCCAGACCAGGCAGTCGAGGACCGAGCGGGCGTTGTAGATCGCCACCGCCAGCGGCAGGGCGAAGCCGACGAGGCTGCCGCCGAGGGAGACGGATGCCGCGGTCACGTCCCGCCGGATCAGCGCCAGCTCGTTATGGGCCGTGGCGAAGGTGTAGACGACGAGATAGAGGCCGGTCAGGAGCGCGGCCGTGCCGAGATAGAGGAGAAAGTCGGGCAGCCCGGCGATCGAGGTCACCGGGGCGCGATTCTATCGCAGGCGCGGCTCTCGTCGAGCGGAACGGAAGAGAGGACCAAGCAACACCCCGTCGATCACGCCGGACGGATCGGTCCGGCCAGTCGATCCCGGCTGTCCGCTTCCGTTCTCCGCGCGCAGCGGCAGCATCCCTCGCGACCGCGGCTCCGATCATCGTCAAGCTGCTGCCCCGCGTCAACTCCGCGTCGCCGGGGATGGCAGCGCCACGCCGACAACGACATCGCGCGCGACTTCCTCTCGCCCGAGACATCTTTCCGGCGTCGCGGCCGGCACAGGCCGCGCCCTTGCGCGGCCAGCGCCCTCGCGCGGCCCGCGCCGATGCCGGCAGCCCGCGTCAGGCCGCCCGGACGCTGGCGAGGAAGCGCGTCACCTCGGCCGAGAGATACTCGGACTGGCGCGTCAGGGCGGAGGCCGCCGAGAGCACCTGGCCCGCCGCCGCGCCCGTCTCCTCCGCCGCGCCCGCCACGCCCGCGATGGTGCCCGTCACCTCGCCGGTCCCGGCCGCGGCCTGGGAGACGTTGCGGACGATCTCCTGGGTCGCCGCGCCCTGCTCCTCCACCGCCGCGGCGATCGAGGTCGCGACATCCGAGATTTCCTCGATCCGGGCGGTGATTCCGGAGATCGCCCCGGCGGCGAGGCCGGTCGAGGCCTGGATCGCGGCGATCTGGCCGGTGATCTCGGCGGTGGCCTTCGCGGTCTGGCCGGCGAGGTCCTTCACCTCGGCCGCCACCACGGCGAAGCCACGCCCGGCGGTCCCGGCGCGGGCGGCCTCGATGGTGGCGTTGAGCGCCAGAAGGTTCGTCTGCGCGGCGATCGACGAGATCAGCCCGACCACGTCGCCGATGCGGGCGGCGGCGTCCGTCAGGGCGCGGACCCGGGCCGCGCTCTCGCCGACCTCCGCCACCGCGGCCCGGGCGAGCCGGGCCGAGCCGTCGACCTGGCGGCCGATCTCCTGGACCGAGGCGCCGAGTTCCTCGGCCGCCGCCGCCACGGTTCCCACGTTCGACGAGGCCTGCCCGGCTGCGGCCGCCACGGCGGTCGATTGGGCCGCGGTCTGCGTCGCGGTCGCCGCCATCGACCGGGCGGTGGCCTGGAGGTCGGCCGCCGAGGCCGAGACCCCGCCGACGATGCCGCCGACCGCCGCCTCGAAGGAAGCCGCCATCGCGTGCATGCCGGCCCGGCGCTCGGCCTCGGCCGTGTCGCGGGCCTGCGCCGTCTCCGCCTCCAGGAGGCGGGTGCGGATCAGGCCGTCCTTGAACACCTGGACGGCGGCCGCCATCGCGCCGACCTCGTCGCGCCGGCCGGTACCGGGGATCGCGGTCGCGACGTCTCCGGCCGCCAGCCGGCGCATGGCGCGGTCGAGGGTGTGGAGCGGGGCCACGGCCCGGTTGAGGCCGAGCCAGAGGATGCCGGCCCCGGCCAGCGCCAGCACCGCGGCGAGCCCGGCGGACTTCGTCCGGATGCGGTCGATCAGGGAATAATACTCGCTCTTCTTCACGCCGGCATAGACGATCCCGACGACCCGCCCGTCGGCGTCGCGGATCGGCTCGTAGAGAGCGAGATGAGGGACGCCGAGGATCGTGGCCTCCCCGCGGAAGCTCTCGCCCCGGCCGAGCACCGCCTCGTGGACGGGCCCCGGCGCGAGCCGCGTGCCGACCGCCCGCGAGCCGTCCGGATTGGTGACGGTGGTGGCGACCCGCATGTCGCCCAGGAACACCGTCGCGGTACCGCCCATCACCGCCCGCACGCGGTCGACGGCGGGCTCCGCGGCCCCGATGACGTGGGAGCCGATCGCCAGCGTCCCGTCCCGCACCGCGAAGGTGGAGGAACCGCCCTCGTCGACGAGGGTCTGCTTCAGGAGCCGGAGGTTGCCGTCTAGGGCGGCCGCCGCTTGGTGCCGCATCTCCTCGTCCACGTCCCGCACCATGATTCCGGCGAGTCCGGCGATCGCCGTCACCAGGACGACGGTCCCGATGGCGCTGCTGCGGACGGCGAGGGAGATCGCGGGCAGGGACAGGAGGCGAGCGGGCATGAGGACACGAAGCTCCGTTGCGGCGCGAGAGGCCCGCACGACGCTGTGCGGGACAAAGATAGGCATATGTTCCTCTCGTGGCCGACCGTATCGTCCGCGTCGGATTAATTTATGTTTTATTCTCTCGCAGAAAATCAGGATAATGCGGCAAATCCGGCGACCTAATCCAGAACATGCTGTCGTCGACCGCAGACGACCATTGTCGTTTGGCGACTAGATTAGGACATGCAGCCTAAGCGAATGGGCGGCCGGTCGTCGCCTGGACCGCGCCGCCCTCCCGCTCGGCGGTCCGGGCTTGAACGAGCCAAGCTTGGAGCCGTATCCCCAAGATGGACCGGCGGCCCGCGCCTCACTCCCCGACCCGCGGTAACGCCGTCACCAGGGCGGTCAGGAACGCCTGGACCGCCCGCGGCAGGGGGCGGTCGCGCATGGTCTGGACCTCGATGCCGCGGGCGAGGCTGCGGCGGGAGCGGATCGGCAGCGCCACGAACTCGCCGCGCCCGACATGGTCCGGCAGTGCGATCGAGGACATCAGGGTCAGCCCGCGGGTCAGCCGCACGAAGGGCAGGAGGGCCGAGAGGACGTTGGAGGTGAAGGCCGGTTCGATGGCGATCCCCTCCGCCCGGCAGGCCGCGTCCAGGATCGTGCGCAGGGTCGTATCCCGGGGCAGGAGCGCCACCGGATGAGCGGCGATGTCGGAAAGCCCGATCACCGTCCGTCCCGCGAGCGGATGGTCGGGGGCGCACAGGGCCACCATGTCGAGGCTGTTGCGATAGGCGACCGCCGTGTCGGCGGAGGGGTCCAGGCTGAAGGTGAGCCCGAGATCGGCCTCGCCCTGGATCACCCGCTGGGTCACCTGGCTCGGCGGCAGCACGCTCAGCTCGAAGCGGATGCCCGGATGGCGGGCGTGGAAGCCGGCGATCACGCTCGGCACGAGGTCGATGGCGAAGGCTTCGGTGGTGGCGACGCGCACGAGGCCCCGCCACAGGCCTTCCAGCTCCCGGATCTCGGTGACGACCTGCTCGGCGCTCGCCAGCACCTGGCGGGCGTGGCGCGCGAGCAGCTCGCCCGCCTGGCTCAGCACCATCCCGCGCGGCCGCCGCTCGAACAGCAGGCAGGCGAGTTCGGCCTCGAGGTTGGCGATCTGCCGGCTGATCGCCGAGGGGGCGACGTTGAGCCGGGCGGAGGCCGCCGCGATCGTGCCGTCGCGGGCGACCGCCAGGAAGTAGCGCAACGCCGTGGTCTGCATCGTCCTGCCCGCCGTCGTGGTGCCTTGCCGTTTCGGTGCCTTGCCGTTTCGGCAACGAACCTATCGCCAAATTCGTCTTGTTGCGATCGGATCTGCGCAACATCCTGGCATGGTGTATTTTGCGGCAGTGCAGCAAGACGGGCGGACGGTCCCCCGCGCTGCCCTCGACCAGGCGGAGCCGACATGCTGATACGGATCGAAGCGGGCCGGGTGCGGACGGGTCATGCGCGGATGCGCCGGGCGGGCCTGGCGCTCGCGGGCCTCCTGCTGGCCGGGGTCGCGGGCCCGGCGCTCGCCGGCAAGGCCAACGACACCCTGGTCTACGCCTCCGACAGCGAGCCGGAGAACCTGAGCCCGTACCACAACAACCTGCGCGAGGGCGTGATCCTCGCCCGGAACGTCTGGGACACGCTGATCGACCGCGACCCGAAGACGGGCGCGCACCGGCCGATGCTCGCCACCGCCTGGACCTGGGTCGACCCGGTGACGCTCGATCTCACGATCCGCGAGGGCGTCACCTTCCACAACGGCGATCCCCTCACCCCCGAGGACGTCGCCTTCACCTTCAACTACGTGCTGACGCCCGAGGCGAAGATCGTCACCAAGGGCAACGTCGACTGGATGCAGTCGACCGAGGTGACCGGGCCGCACAGCGTGCGCATCCACCTCAAGGCACCGTTCCCGGCCGCCCTCGAATACCTGTCGGGCCCGACCCCGATCCTGCCCGCCGCCTACTTCAGACGAGTTGGCCTCGACGGCTTCAGCAAGGCGCCGGTCGGCACCGGCCCCTACCGCATCGTCTCGGTCGAGAGCGGCAAGCGCGTCAGGATGGTGCGCAACGACACGTATTGGCCGGGCAGCCCGATCGGCAAGGCGACGATCGGCAAGCTCGAATTCCGCATCATCCCGGACGCCGACAGCCGCATGGCCGAACTGATGACCGGCGGCGTCGACTGGATCTGGCGCGTGCCGGCCGACCAGGCCGAGCAGCTGAAGGCCGACCCGACGCTCACCGTGCTCTCCGCCGAGACGATGCGGGTCGGCTACCTGCAATTCGACGTAGCGGGCCGCGCCCAGGCGACCTCGCCCCTCAAGGACGTGCGGGTGCGCCAGGCGATCTCCTACGCCATCGACCGCAAGGCGATGGTCGACAACCTGGCGCGCGGGGGCGCCCGGGTGATGAACGCGGTCTGCTTCATCGAGCAGTTCGGCTGCACCGAGGAGGGCGTGCCGACCTACGCCTACGACCCGGCGAAGGCCAGGGCGCTCCTCAAGGAGGCCGGTTACGGAAACGGCTTCGACATCGACCTCTCGGCCTATCGCGAGCGCGACTACGCCGAGGCGGTGATCGGCTACCTGCGCGCCGTCGGCATCCGGGCGAAGCTCAACTACCTGCGCTACGCCGCCTTCCGGGACGCGTTGCGCGCCGGCAAGACCTCGATCGGCTACCAGACCTGGGGCTCGTTCTCGATCAACGACGTCTCGGCCTTCACCGGCATCTACTTCCGCGGCGGCGAGGAGGACCTCGCCCGCGATCCCGCGGTGATCGCCGATCTCCAGGCCGGCGACACCAGCACCGATCCGGCCCTGCGCAAGGCGAAGTACCGCCAAGCGCTCACGCGCATCGCCGCGGAAGCCTACGCCCTGCCGATGTTCTCCTATCCGTCGAACTACGCCTTCAGCGCCGACCTCGCCTTTACGGCGCAGACCGACGAGGTGCCGCGCTTCTATGCCGCCTCCTGGAAGAAGTAGGAGGCGGGCGCCATGCTGGGCTTCGCGGTTCGCCGCATCCTCGTCGCGGTCGGCGTCGCGCTGACCGTCTCGGTCGCGAGCTTCCTGCTCCTGCACCTGTCGGGCGACCTCGCCACCGCGATCGCCGGCCCGGAGGCGACGGGCGAGCAGATCGCGGCGATCCGCGTCCAGCACGGGCTCGACCAGCCGCTGGTGGTCCAGTTCGGCACCTGGGCCTGGCACGCGCTCCAGTTCGATTTCGGGCGCTCGTTCTACTTCCCCGAGCAGGTGACGGACCTCCTGGCGTCCCGCCTGCCCGTGACCCTGACGCTCGGCGTCATCGCGCTGGCGGTCGCGCTCCTCGTCGCGATCCCGCTCGGGGTCGTGGCGGCCTTCCACCGCGACACCTGGATCGACCGCACCGCGCTCGCCGTCTCGGTGCTGGGCCAGGCGATGCCGAGCTTCTGGTTCGGCCTCACCCTGATCCTGATCTTCTCCGTCAACCTGCGCTGGCTGCCGGTCTCCGGCAACGCGACCTGGAAGCACTTCATCCTGCCGGCGGTGGCGCTCGGCTACTACGCCATGCCGGCGGTGATGCGGCTCACCCGCAACGGCATGCTGGAGGTCCTGTCCTCGGACTACGTCCGCACCGCCCGCGCCAAGGGGCTCCCCCCGCGCAAGATCCTGATCCGGCACGCGCTTCGCAACGCCGTGATCCCGGTGATCGCGCTCGCCGCGGTGCAGTTCGGCTTCATGCTCGGCGGCTCGATCGTGATCGAGGCGGTCTTTTCGCTCCAGGGGCTGGGCCAGCTCGCCTGGGAATCGATCGCCCGCAACGACTTCCCGGTGGTCCAGGCGATCGTGCTGGTGCTGGCGATGATCTATATCGGCCTGACGCTCGCCGCCGACCTCCTCAACGCCCTCCTCGATCCGCGGCTGCGCTCATGACCGTCCGGCCCGCCTCCCTCCCCTCGGCTCAGGCCGAGATCGCCCTCCCTCCGGCCCGCTCGCCCGCGGCGATCGCGCTCAGGCGCGGCCTGTCCCACGGCGGCTTCCTGATCGGCGCCGGCATCGTCGGGCTCGTCGTGCTGACGGCGCTCGCCGCCCCCCTGGTTGCCCCGCACGACCCCTACGCCCAGGACGTGTCGCGCCGGCTGATCCCGCCGATCTGGCACGCCAAGGGCAGCGTCGAGCATCTCCTCGGAACCGACAAGCTCGGGCGCGACTATCTCAGCCGCCTGATCTACGGCAGCCAGATCTCGCTGCTGATCGGGCTGTCCGCCGCCCTGATCTCGGGGGCGATCGGCACCACGCTGGGCGTGCTCGCCGGCTATTACGGCGGCCGGGTCGACGCGGTGGTGAGCTACGTCGTCACCACCCGCCTGGCGCTACCGGTGGTGCTGGTGGCGCTCGCCATGGCCTCGCTGGTCGGCGGCTCGCTCAAGGTGGTGGTGCTGGTGCTCGGCTTCCTGCTCTGGGACCGCTTCGCGGTGGTCACCCGCGCCGCGACCCGGCAGGTGCGGGCCCAGGACTTCGTCGCCGCCGCCAAGGCCGCGGGCTTTTCCCCGGTCCGGATCCTCGCCCAGGAGATCCTGCCCAACATCCTCAACGCGCTGATCGTCGTCGCGACCCTGGAGATGGCCCACGCCATCCTGCTCGAGGCGGCGCTCTCCTTCCTCGGGCTGGGCGTGCAGCCGCCGCTGCCGTCCTGGGGCCTGATGATCGCCGAGGGCAAGCCGTACATGTTCTTCCAGCCCTGGGTCATCACCATCCCGGGCGTGGCGCTCCTGATCCTGGTGCTCGGCATCAACCTCCTGGGGGACGGGGTGCGCGACATCACCGCTCCCGAGGGGCGGCATTGACGATGTCTCCGTCGGCTTTTCCTTTCGTCCCGCCCTCAACCTCACCCCGAGGTGCTGCGAAGCATCCTCGAAAGAGGGCTCCAGAAGTCTCCGAGATCCCTGGAGCCCTCCTTCGAGGCTCCCTTCGTGTGCGATCTTCGATCGCCAGACACCTCAGGATGAGGTCGCGGGTGGGAGGGGGCGAGGCCGCCCGGGTTTCCACCAAGCGACGATCAAGATCCAACAATCTTCTCCTTCTCACACGCGCATAGAAAGTCCCTCCATGTCGCGACGCGACGCCATCGCGCTGGCCCACCGGCACTACGACGACGGCGGCTTCCTCGCCGTGCTCCGCCGGGCGGTCGCCCTGCCGACCGAGAGCCAGGCCCCGGACCAGGGGCCGGCGCTCGCCGCCTACCTCACGCAGTTCATGATCCCGGCGGTGACGCGGCTCGGCTTCGCGACCCGCCTCGTCGAGAACCCGCAAGAAGGCCGCGGCCCGTTCCTGATCGCCACCCGGCACGAGGGCGACGACCTGCCGACGGTGCTGACCTACGGCCACGGCGACACGGTGCGGAACTATCCCGAGCAGTGGCGCGCCGGCCTGCATCCGCTGGACGTCGTGGTCGAGGGCGAGCGCTGGTACGGGCGCGGCACCGCCGACAACAAGGGCCAGCACCTGATCAACCTCGCCGCCCTCGAGGCGGTGATGCAGGCCCGCGGCGGACATCTCGGCTTCAACGTCACGCTGCTGGTCGAGATGGGCGAGGAGGCCGGCTCGCCGGGCCTGCACGCGGTCTGCCGCGCCGAGAAGGACGCGCTCGCCGCCGACCTCCTCATCGCCTCCGACGGGCCGCGGATCGAGGCCGAGCGGCCGACGCTGTTTCTCGGCTCGCGCGGCGGCGTCACCTTCGAGCTCGTCGCGGACCTGCGCGAGGGCGGCCACCATTCCGGCAACTGGGGCGGGCTCCTGCGCAACCCCGGCACCGTGCTGGCGAGCGCCATCGCGAGCCTCGTCGACGGGCGCGGGCAAATCCTCCTCGACGCCCTGCGCCCGCCGCCGATCCCCGCCGGCGTGCGCGCGGCGCTCGCCGACATCACGGTCGGGGGCGACCCGAACGCGCCTTCGATCGACGAGGGCTGGGGCGAGCCGGGCCTGAGCCCGGCCGAGCGGGTCTTCGGCTGGAACACCCTCGAGGTGCTGGCCTTCAAGTGCGGCGACCCCGACGGGCCGCAGAACGCCGTGCCGCCGTCGGCCAAGGCGACGCTGCAGCTGCGCTTCGTCGTCGGCACCGACTGGGAGGGCGTCGTGCCGGCGATCCGCCGGCACCTCGACGCGGCGGGCTTTCCCATGGTCGAGGTCCGGGCGACCCGCACCGAGGTGTTTCGCGCCACCCGGTTGCCCGTCGAGGACCCGTGGGTGGCGTGGGCGCTCGCCTCGATCGAGGCCAGCACCGGCAAGCGCCCGGCCCTCCTGCCGAATCTCGGCGGCTCGCTGCCGAACGACGCCTTCTCGGAGATTCTCGGCCTGCCGACCCTGTGGGTGCCGCACTCCTACCCGGCCTGCTCGCAGCACGCGCCCGACGAGCACCTGCTGGGCGCCCCGACCCGCGAGGCGCTGGGGCTGATGGCCGGCCTGTTCTGGGACCTCGCCGAGACCGGAGTGACGATCCGGGACGGGCGGAAGGCGATGTAAGGGATCGCCAAACCCATGCACCGGCACCCTCGGGGTCGTTCCGGGGCCGCGAAGCGGAGCCCGGAATCCAGAACCGCGGCTGGTTCAGGATACGGCGGAGAGGTCTCCGCCTCGTCCTGCAGCACCGGAGGGTCTGGATCCCGGGCTCCGCCGTGCCGCCCCGGGATGACGCGGAGGGGATCGTTTCCGTCGCGGCAAAGCAGATACTCCCGACAACACTTCCGTCGATCGAACCAGCCCGCCCATCGGGCGCATGAGGGCCAGCGATGAGCGAACCGGTCGTCCAGATCCGCAACCTGACCCTCGCCCTGCCGCGGGGGGCCGACCGGCCGCACGCGGTCGAGGATCTGAGCCTCGACCTGATACCGGGACGGATTCTCTGCGTCGTCGGCGAATCGGGCTCGGGCAAGTCGATGAGCGCCTACGCGCTCACCGGCCTCTTGCCGCGCTCGCTTACCGTCGTGGGCGGCGAGATCCGGTTCGAGGGCCGCGACCTCCTGCGCCTCGACGAGCGGGAGTGGCGCGCGCTGCGCGGCCGGCGGATCGCGATGATCTTCCAGGAGCCGATGACGGCGCTGAACCCGGTGATGCGGATCGGCGACCAGATCGCCGAGATGTTCGAGGCCCACGACCTCCTCACCCCCCGGGAGCGGCGCGCGCGCGCGGTGGCGCTCGCCGGCGAGGTCGGGCTGCCGAACCCCGAGCAGATCGTCCGGGCCTATCCGCACCAGCTCTCGGGCGGGCAGCGCCAGCGGGCGATGATCGCGATGGCGCTCGCGCTCGAACCCGCCGTGCTGGTGGCCGACGAGCCGACGACGGCGCTCGACGTGACGACCCAGGCGCAGATCCTGACGCTGATCCGCGACCTCCAGACCCGCCGCAACATGGCGGTCCTGTTCATCACCCACGATTTCGGCGTGGTGGCCGACATCGCCGACCACGTCGCCGTGCTCCAGCGCGGCCGCCTGGTCGAATCCGGCCCGGCCGATTCGGTGCTGCGCCGGCCGCAGGCCGCCTACACCAAGGCGCTGCTCGCCGCGGTGCCGAGCCTGACCCCGCCGGTGCGCGAGCCGATCACCGCCGCGCCCGTCGCCCTCTCGGTGACGAACCTCGCCAAGACCTACGCGACGCGCTCAGGGTTCCTCGGCAAGCCCCGGGTGGTGGCGGCGGTCGAGGAGGTGAGCTTCGATCTGCGCCGCGGCGAGACGCTCGGCCTCGTCGGCGAATCGGGCTCCGGCAAGTCGACCACCGCGCGGCTGGCGATCCGCCTGATCGAGCCCGACCGGGGCAGCGTGCGCCTCGGCAGCCTCGACTTCACCGCTCTGGGGACCACGGCTCTGCGCGACGAGCGCCGGCGGATCCAGATGATCTTCCAGGATCCCTTCGCCTCGCTCAACCCCCGCCGCACCGTCGAGCAGATCATCGCCGGCGGTCCCATCGCCCACGGCACTCCCGCCCGGCAGGCGCGAGCGCGGGCACGCGAGCTCCTGGAGCTCGTCGGCCTGCCGCCGACCGCCGCCGAGCGCTACCCGAACGCCTTCTCGGGCGGGCAGCGCCAGCGCATCGGCATCGCCCGGGCGCTCGCCATGGAGCCGGACGTGCTCGTCGCCGACGAGGCGGTCTCGGCTCTCGACGTCTCGGTCCAGGCCCAGGTGCTGGCGCTCCTGGAGGACCTGAAGCAACGGCTCGGCATCGCGATGCTGTTCATCACCCACGACTTGCGTGTCGCCGCCACGATCTGCGACCGGATCGCCGTGATGCATCGCGGCCGCATCGTCGAGATGACCGACACCGCCGCCCTCTTTCGCGCACCCGCGCATCCCTACACGCGAGGCCTGCTGGCGGCGGTGCCCGGCGCACGGCTCGCCGAGCCGGCGTGAGCGCCTCCGACTCGCCCGGGACCGGCGCGATGGGGTAAGGACCCGTACCGCCGCGACGGCGGGACGAGGACCCGAGCGCCGTGAATTACCGCCACGCCTTCCACGCCGGCAACCACGCCGACGTGCTCAAGCACTGGGTGCTGACCCGGGTGCTGGCGCATCTCCAGCGCAAGGCGACGCCGTTCCGGGCGATCGACACCCATGCCGGCCTCGGCTTCTACGACCTGACCGCCGACGAGGCCGGCCGCACCGGCGAGTGGCACGACGGCATCGGGCGGCTCGACACCCCCTTCCCCGACCCGGTCGAGGCGCTGCTCGCCCCCTACCGGGCGGCGGTGGCGGCGGTCAGGGCGCGCCACGGCGACACGATCTATCCGGGCTCGCCGGCGATCATCCGCGAGTTCCTGCGCCCGGGCGACCAGGGGGTGTTCGTCGAGCTGCACCCGGCCGACGGCGCGGTGCTGCACGGGCGCTACAACCAGGACCCGCGCACCAAGGTGCTGGCCCTCGACGGCTGGACCGCGCTCCCCGCCCTGATCCCCCCGAAGGAGCGCCGCGGGCTCGTGCTGATCGACCCGCCCTACGAGGTGCCGGGCGAGATCGAGCGGCTGGGCCGCGACCTCCTGAAGGCGGTGGGGAAATGGGCGACCGGCACCTACCTCGCCTGGTACCCGATCAAGGACGCCCCGGCGATCGACCGGATGGCCGCCGCCCTCGATGCCGCCCTGCCCCGGCCCGCCTTGCGCCTCGACCTGCTGATCCACCGGCCCGACCCGACGCGGCTGAGCGGCAGCGGGCTGATCGTCGTCAACCCGCCCTGGACCCTGCGCGAGGAGGCCGAGGCCGTGCTGCCGGCGCTGGCCGAGCGCCTGGCGCAGGGCGGCTACGGCGCCTTCCGCTGCGCGGCCCTGGGACCGCCGGCTTGAGCGACGCCGTCCCGCTTGCCCCTCACGCGGCGATCCGCCCCTCCAGCGGAAACACCTTGGCGGGGTTCATCAGCCAGGCCGGATCGAACACCGCCCGCACCCGCATCTGCTGGTGCAGATCCTCGGGGTTGTACTGGTAGCTCATCAGGTCGCGCTTCTCGATGCCGACGCCGTGCTCGCCGGTGAGGCAGCCGCCGACCTCGACGCAGAGCTTGAGCATCTCCTCGCCGGCGGCCTCGGCCTTCTCCATCTCGCCGGGTGTGTTGATGTCGAACAGGATCAGGGGGTGCAGGTTGCCGTCGCCGGCATGGAAGACGTTGGCGCAACGCAGCCCGTAGGACCGGGTGATCTCGCCGATGCGCTCCAGCACGCGCGGCAATTGCCCGGTCGGGATGGTGCCGTCCATGCAGATGTAGTCGGAGATGCGGCCCGTGGCGCCGAAGGCCGACTTGCGGCCCTTCCAGATCGCGGCGCTCTCGGCCTCCGATTGCGAGACCTTCAGGCTCGTCGGGTTGAACGGTTTGGCGATCTCGACGATGCGGGCGAGCATCGCGTCGCACTCTTCCTTACAGCCCTCGACCTCGATGATCAGCATCGCCTCGGCGTCGAGCGGGTAGCCGGCATGCGCGAAGGCCTCGCAGATCGTGATCGCCTCGCGGTCCATGTACTCGATCGCGACGGGAATGATGCCCGCCCCGATGATCGCCGCCGTGCAGGCGCCGGCATCCTCGACCGTGCCGAAGCCCATCAGGGCCGGCCGGGCGCCCTCGGCGGCGCGCAGGATCCTGACCGTCGCCTCGGTGACGATGCCGAGCTGCCCTTCCGAGCCGCAGACGAGGCCCAGGAGGTCGTAGCCGGCGGAATCGAGGTGGTCGCCGCCGATCTCCACCACCGTGCCGTCGACCATGACCAGGGTCACGCCCATCAGGTTGTTGGTGGTGACGCCGTATTTCAGGCAGTGCGCCCCGCCCGAATTCATCGCGATGTTGCCCGCGATGGTGCAGGCGAGCTGGCTCGACGGGTCGGGGGCGTAGAAGAAGCCCTCGTGGGCCACTGCGGCGCTGATGGCGAGGTTGGTGATGCCGGCCTGGACCCGGGCGGCGCGGTTGGCGAAATCGACGTCGAGCACCCGGGTCATCTTGGCGACGCCGAGGATCACCGCGTCCTCCTGCGCGATGGCGCCGCCGGCGAGCGAGGTGCCGGCGCCGCGGGGCACCACCTTCACGCCCTGCTCGTGGCAGTAGCGCATCACCGCCGAGACCTCGGCGGTCGTCGAGGGCAGCACCACGGCGAGCGGCATCTTGCGGTAGGCGGTGAGGCCGTCGGTCTCGAAGGCGCGGCGCTCGTCCTCGCTGGTCACCAGGGCCTCCGGCGCCACCAGGCCGCGCAGACCCTCCACGATCGCGTCGCGGCGGGCGAGGATCGCGGGGTCCGGGGGCGGGAAGGCGATGGTCATGGCGTGTCCTCTCGGCTCGGGTCGGCGCCTGTCGTGCGGGCCGTGGTTCCGTCCCACCCTACCGGAGGGCGGCTGAGACGCCCATGGGTCATAACTTCTCGCGTCGTAATCCCCCGCACCTTCGTCCGATTGCGCTTTGCCGCGGCAGAGCTTCTTTTCGCCGCACGGGAGCCGAAACGAAGGGCCGGCGTTTTTAACTGGTCCAAACAGCAGGCTGGGCCATATGCCCTTGGTCCGTCGCGAACGACGTCCGTTGGAGGGAACCTCATGCGTCAGCTCATCCTCGGTGCCGCCCTGGCGGTCCTCGCCCCCTTCGCCGCCCAGGCGCAGGACGCCGCGGCCGGCGAGAAGGTCTTCACCCAGTGCAAGGCCTGCCACGCCTTCGGCAAGAACGGCGTCGGCCCGGACCTCAAGGGCCTGATCGGCCGCAAGGCCGGCACCCACGAAGGCTACAACTATTCGGCCGCGATGAAGAATTCCGGCCTGACCTGGGATTCGGCCACCTTCATGGAATACATCAAGGACCCGAAGGCCAAGGTCCCCGGCAACAAGATGATCTTCGCCGGCATCAAGGACGACAAGAAGATCAAGGACCTGGAAGCCTACCTCGAGACCCAGAAGTAAGGCTCGTTCCGGCCCCGGCGGCGCTCGCCGGGGCCTTTTTTGCCTCAATCTCCGATGCCGTCGCGGTCCTGCACGGCCATCAGGGTGGCGGTGAGCAGCGCGACGAGCTTCTCGCGCCCCGCGCTCTCGGCGAAGACCTCGGCCTGCGCCAGCGTCAGGGTGCGGCCGGCCTTGACCACCCGGCCCCTCGCCCGCAGGCGCTCCCCGGTGGCAGGGGCGAGCAGGTTGATCTTGAACTCCGCGGTCAGCACCCCGGCGCCGGGCGGCATCAGGGTCAGGCCCGCATAGCCCGCCGCGCTGTCGGCGATGGCGCTCACCGCCCCCGCATGGACGAAGCCGTGCTGCTGCGACACCCCGGGACCGGGCGTCAGCGCGATCTCGACCGCGCCGGGCGAGACCGCCTCCAGCGTCGCCCCGAGGGTCCGCATCAGGCCCTGCCTGTCGAAGCTGGCGCGCACGCGGGCGGCGATCTCCTCGGGATCGGCGTGCCTTCGCATCTCTGGCGTCTGGTCCGTCACGGGCGCTGGGCCTCCCCCCGGCTCGTTGTGTAGGACCGTTGAGGCACGGCCGCGGCCGCGCTGTCCAGCACCCTCGAGCCCCGAGACCCTTCATGACCTCGCCCGATTCCGACCCGGCCGGCTGGCGCGCCTTCGACGATCCGGGCTTCATCGCCCTGGTCGGTCCGGTGCTCCTACGCGAGGAGGGCGAGACCCTGCACTTCGCGTTCCGGGCCGAGCCCCGGCATGCCAACCTGATCGGCGTGATCCAGGGCGGCATGATGATGACCTTCGCCGACCGGGCGCTGGGCTTCACCGCCATGCAGGCGGCGGGCGGGGCGAACTGCGTCACGGTGCAGTTCGAGATGCAGTTCGTCGCGGCCGGACGGATCGGCGAGACGATCACGATGACGCCCGAGGTGGTGCGCCGCACGCAGAGCCTGGTCTTCCTGCGCGGGGATGCGCGCTGCGACGGGCGCATCGTCGCCACCGCCACCGGGGTGTGGAAGATCCTGCGGCGGCGGCCGGAGGCCGGCGCGGCCTGATCCGGTTCACCTCCGGCACCCGGATCAGTTCGTGAGCGCCGGATACGCACTCGTCGGGCCGACCCCCTGCGGCACCGGCACGGGACTCGCCGAGTAGTTCGCGTTGACGACGAGGCGCGGGGCCTGCGACAGCACCAGCTTCTGCGCGATGATGGCGGTGTATTCCGAGCGATCGGCGACGACCTGATCGGCGGCGACCAGGAAGGTGCCGCGCGGCAGGTAGATCGTGCCGACGAGGCGGCGCGCCTCGTCGCTCAGGATCTCGAAGGCGCGGTTCGCCACGGCGTTGCGGTCCTCGAAGAACAGCAGCCCCGCCATCGCCCCGTCCTTCGGCGCGCTGAGCGACACGCTGGAGCGCGGCATCATCTGCAGGGGCCGGGCGACGTTGTCGCCTTCCGGCGGCACCGTCCCGGTGAAGTAGAACCCGACCTCGTCGCCGCTGAGCGAGGCCGGCGGCAACGAGGATGGCCCTGCGCAATGCATCGCCTCCCGCATCTGGGACGACGTGTCCTTGTGATAGCACAGGCACGGGGCGGCGGCATGATGACCGTTCACCGTCACCATGTCCGACCCGATCACGAGCGGACCGTCCTTGATGACGTAGATCCCGGGATTGAGCCTAACCTTCGCCCCGGCGGTGAGGATCAGCCCGCCGCAATAGGTGCCGGGGTCGAGGGTGATGGTCCGGTTTCCGATCACCAGCGCCTGCGGGAACTTGCAGGGGCCGACCACGGGGGCGACCCGGCCGGCGAGGGGGTCCTTGATCGCCGGGCAGCCCGTGATCGGCAGCGGCTTGTAGCGCTGGGACGAGCCGGCATAGCCGCCCACCGCGCAGGATTTCAGGGCGCTCAGCTCGGATGTGCCGCGGACATCGATGGCCGCGGCAGCGGCGGACAGGGCGTAGACCGAGCAGCCGGTGGCCGAGACGCGGGCCCGGTCCTGCAGGTCGATGGCGCCGTTCGCCTGCCCGTTCAACGCGATGACGCAGACCTTGGAGATGCCGACGAGCTCGGCGGTCGCCTGGACGGTGATGTCGGTGAGCTGCGGCGTGACGAGCGTGGTCATGATCGCGCGCTTGCGCTGCGACAGGCTCACCCTCACGCCCGACGGCGCCCGGTCGCGCTCGTCGGCCACCTCCTCGGTGAGGGCGCCGCCGCCGGCCGGCCCCGGCCGACGAGTGACCGGCTCGGCCACCACCCCGATCGGGTCGCCGCCGAGCCGCGTGCCCGCCAGGCTCTTCACCTGAGCTTCCGCGACGGCCTGGATCCGGCGCCGGTCGTAGGCGCTGACCTGCATGTCGGAGACGACGGCGAGCGCCGTGGCGTCGGCGATGGCCTGGAGTTGCTGCTTGCGAACGAGCCAGGACGCGTAGTCGACCGCGACCCCGATGCTGGCCAGCAAGACAGGCAAGACGATCGCGAAGATGATCGCCACGCTGGCATCATCATCTCCCGAAAATCGCCGGAGCTTCCCGCGATGCCCAAACGAATGCTCATGCGCTTTCATTATTCCATGACGCTGGGTCAGCAATCATAAAAAATATATTAAAATGATTGTGGAAAGCCGGAATCCGTGATGATTTGCCTGTTTGTGCATCTTTTCGGGCCTGCCGCGCCGCGGTGTTTTTGGAAGCCCATTGCCAATTCCTCCCAATTCCCGCGACGTCGCCTCGCGTGGGGCGGCTGCCGCCGCGGGATCGCGGCCCCGTCGCGGGTGCGCGCACGGGCCGACAGACGTGCGGCCTCGGCATCCCGACGAGGCGCGCGGGATCGCCCGACGCGCCTGCACAAACCGCCCCGATCCGCTATATCGAGGGGGATGACGCACGATCCGAACGGCAGCCCGCCCGGCGGGGTCCTCGAACGACTGACCGCGGCACTCGGCGCGGAAGCGGGCCGGCGCGGGCCGCCGCCGGTCGAGCGCTGGAACCCGGACTATTGCGGCGAGATCCCCCTGCGCATCGCCGCCGACGGGACCTGGCACTACAACGGCAGCCCGATCGCCCGGCCGGCGATGGTCAAGCTGTTCTCCACCATCCTGCGCCGCGACCCCGACGGGCGCACCGTGCTGGTGACGCCGGTCGAGCGGGTCGGGATCGAGGTCGAGGACGCGGCCTTCCTGGCGGTCGAGATGGCGGTGGAGGGCGAGGGCGAGAACCGGGTGATCGCGTTCCGCACCAACCTCGACGACGTGGTCCCCCTCGACGACGCCCACCCGCTGCGGGTCGAGCAGGACCGGGAGGGCGGGTTCAAGCCCTACATCGCGGTGCGCCACGGCCTCTGGGCCCGGATCACCCGGGCGCTCGCCTACGACCTCGTGGCCCTGTGCGAGGAGCGCGAGGAGGCGGGCGAGCGCTGGTTCGGCCTCGCGGCCGGCGGGCGCTTCCACCGGCTCGCCCGCGCGGCCGAGCTGTCGTGACCGACCTCGCCGCGCCGACCGCGCTGGACCATTTCCTCGCGAGGGCCCGCACCCGCCTGCGGCCCGCGCCGCCGGGCCCGGAGGATTCGACCGCCAATCCGAGGGGCGACCACGACCTCGAACCCGACGTGCTGGAGGCCGCCCTCGCGCGCCCGCCCCGTCTCGCCGCCGTGCTGGTGCCGGTGGTGCCGCGCGACGACGGCGTCTCGGTGCTGTTCACCCTGCGGGCCTCGCACCTGCGCGACCATTCGGGCCAGATCGCCTTCCCGGGCGGCAAGATCGATCCGGCCGATCCCTCGCCGCTGGCGGCGGCCCTGCGGGAGGCGCAGGAGGAGGTCGGCCTCGATCCGGCGGCGGTGACGCCGCTCGGCTACCTCGACCCCTACCTGTCGGGCACCGGCTTCCTGGTGACGCCGGTGGTCGGGCTGGTGGCGCCGGACGCGCGCCTGACCCTCAACCCGCACGAGGTCGCGGAGGCGTTCGAGGTGCCGCTCGCCTTCCTGATGGACGTGGCCAACCACGCCCTGCACAGCCGGGAATGGCGCGGGCGCCAGCGGCGCTACTACGCGATCCCCTTCGGCGAGCGCTACATCTGGGGCGTCACCGCCGGCATCGTGCGCAACCTCTACGACCGGCTCCGCGACGGGAACGAGTGAGACATCCATGGCCCGGGCGCTGATCGACGACGTGCTGCTGTTCCTCCTGCCCTTCGCGGTCTTCGCCGGCTGGCTGGTGGTGAGCCGGCGCAACCCGCTGCTCTGGTCGCACTGGAGCGAGCAGGCGACGCGGCTCGCCATCGCGGGCGCCGCCTTCGTGATCCTGTCCTTCGTGGTGGTGGCGCTCACCGCCGAGCGGCACCGGGACGGCTTCGTGCCGACCCATATCGAGAACGGCCGGGTGGTGCCCGGGCAGTTCCGGTGATCCACCCCCTCGACGAGGCCGCGCTGCGCGCCGTCCTGGCGCGGCCGCGCCTGACCCGGGTGCTCGCGGCGCTCGAGGCGCCCGGAGAGGAGACCCGCCTCGTCGGCGGCGCGGTGCGCGACGCGCTCCTCGGCCGAAGGGTCGAGGATATCGACCTTGCCACCACGCTGCGTCCCGAGGAGGTGGTGGCGCGCGCCCGCGCGGCCGGCCTGAAGCCGGTGCCGACCGGCATCGCCCACGGCACCGTCACGGTGGTGGCGGAGGGCGAGCCGTTCGAGGTCACGACCCTGCGCGAGGACATCGAGACCGACGGGCGCCACGCCGTGGTGCGCTTCGGCCGCGATTTCGCGCAGGATGCCGCCCGGCGCGACTTCACGATCAACGCCCTGTCGGCGACGCCGGACGGGCGGATCCACGACACGGTCGGGGGCTTGGCCGACCTCGCGGCGGGCCGGGTGCGCTTCATCGGCGCGGCGCCGCAGCGCATCCGCGAGGATTACCTGCGGGTCCTGCGCTTCTTCCGCTTCCACGCCCGCTACGGCGCCGGCGCCCCGGACCCGGAGGGCCTGACTGCGGCGGTCGAGGCCCGGGACGGGCTGGCGCTCCTCTCGCGCGAGCGGGTGCGGGGGGAACTCCTGAAGCTCCTCGTCGCCCCCGGCGCGCCCGCCGTCGTCGCGGTCCTGTCGGGCACGGGCCTGCTGCAGCGCCTGATCGGCGGGGTCGGCGATCTCGGCCGCCTCGCGCGGCTCGCCGCGGCGGAGCCGGCGCCCGACCCGGCGCGCCGCCTCGCCGCCTTGGCGGTGCGCTCGGCCGCCGATGCCGAGCGGCTGCGCGAGACTCTTCGCCTGTCGAAGGCCGAGCACGCCCGGCTCATGGGCTATGCCGGGGCCGAGGCCGCCCTGCACGGGGCGCCGGCGCCCCTGACGGACCAGGACATCCGCCGCCTCGTCGCCCTGCACGGCCCGGTCGCCTCGGCCGATGCCGCCCTGGTGCTGGCGGGCGAGCCGCGGCCCGTCCTCGCGCCCGGGGCCGCGGACCTCCTCGCCCGCTTCGCCGCCGGCGAGGAGCGGGTGCCGGTCCTGCCGGTGACCGGGGCCGCCCTGGTGGCGGCGGGCGCACCGCCCGGCCGCGGCCTCGGGCAGGGCCTCGCGGCCGCCCGTCACGCCTGGCTGGCGGAGGGCTGCCCGACCGACGCGGCGGCGCGCAAGCGCCTCGCGGCGCTCGCCCTGGCGGCGGCCGGGGGGACAGACCAAGGGACGGATCGAGGAGCGGCCGAAGACGCCACCCGTCCGCAAAGCTCTTGCAACGGCTGATCCGGGCTCGCCCGGATGGGAGGCGGGAGGATGCGGACCGCGACGACGGTGGGCACGGTGGCGGCGCGCGCCGCCGGGGCACTGGTCCCGTTCAGGCTGGCGGACGAAATGACCGGCAGAGGCCAAGGCCGGCAGGCCAAGCCGACATGACCGGCCGACCGGTCACGGACGACCCGGCCGATGCAGGCTGGGAGTGCGGAGCCAAGGCAAGTCGGCCGTGGGCCATCCTGTCCGAGGGCATCCGGACCAAGGGAATGTGACTCCGGGGCATCCGGCGGGGAGCCGTTTCGCCTCGGGATGCGTTATGGTGCGTTGCGACCGCGACGGCGATGCGTGCCTCGCACCGGCCGCAGGGGCCCCACGGCCTTGACGCATCCGAGGGCCGATGGCCCTTGGCGCCTACGGGGCCGATGGTCCTCGACGCCGGCCCGAGGAGTTCGATCACCGATGCTGCCCCTGCTCCGCACCACCCTGGCCGCCGCCCTCGTCCTCGGGGGTTCGGCCCGCGCCGGGGCGCACGAGTTGTGGCTGACCTTGAGCACCATCGATGCGGTGCCGCAGGTGCGGGTCAATTACGGCCACGCCTCGAAGCGCCGGGCGCCGAGCCTGCCGAAGCTGATCGAGCTCGTCGCCCTGACGCAGGACGGGGCGAACGGCCTGCGGGCCGGCGTGAAGCCCGCGCCCCCGGACGTGCCCCCCGCCCTGCTGGCGCCCCTCGGCACGAAGCCCGGCCGGACGCTCGTCGCGGCGACCTACGATTCCGGCTACTGGACGACGTTGCGCGACGGCACCCACGTCAATGCCAGCCGGCGCCTGGTGGCGGAGGCCCGCGAGAGCCGCTGGTCGGTGAAGTACGCCAAGGCCGCCTTCGGCCCCGGCGCGCCCTGGCTGCGGGTGGTGGGCCACACGCTCGAGATCGTGCCGGTGGAGGTGCCGGGCCCGACCGCCGGGGCGATCCGGGTGCGGGTGCTGTTTCGCGGCGCACCGCTGCCGGGGGCCGATCTCTATTACGGCGAGAGCGGCATGGAGCCCGAGCGGGCCGGCCTGCCGGCCTACGCCACCGACCAGGACGGCATCGCCACGGTGCCGATCCGCAAGGCCGGCAGCCAGGTGCTGACGGTGAGCCAGACGGTGAGTCCGTCCGCCACCCCGACGCTCGCCGACGAGGACGTCTACACGGCGACCTTCGCGTTCCGCCTCGACGAACCGTCGGTGAACTGACGCCTCACGCCTCCGGCAGGTCCACGGAGACCGGCTCGATCGGCGCGAACACGCAATCCTCCGGCCCGCCATCCTCGTGGACCAGCATCGCGAAGGTGCCGGGGGCGGCGAGCGTGGTCATGTGGGCGTGCCAGGTGCCGCTGCGATAGACGATCCCGGTGCCGGCCGGGACCCGGAAGGCGCAGAGACCCGCCTCGTCCGGCCGGTCCCCCGCATCCGGGGCCACCACCACGAGGTAGTCGCCGACCGCGAGCGGCAGGAAGGCTTGCGCCGAGCGCGGGTGCCGCTCAAGCCGGCGCAGCGGCATCGTCGCGGCGAAGGGCTCGCTCCGGATCAGCGCGAGGTTGAGCGGCACGCCCGGCCGGCCGTTCTCGATCTCGGCCGCCCGGTCCTGCCGCGGGCCGGCGGCGGGGCCGACCAGCAGGGTGCCGTAGGGCGCGAAGGCCTCCGCGGTGATCGGCGCGATCGGAAGGGTGCGCATCGGGTCGGCTCCTCGAGGGGATCTCTGGTCCCGGGTGCCGTAGCTCAGCGGCGATCCTCGCGCACCATGTCGGCTCCCTTCTCGGCGATCATCATCACGGCGGCCTGGGTGTTGGCCGAGACCTCGGTCGGCATCACGGCGGCGTCGATCACCCGCAGGCCCTCGATCCCGCGCACCCGCAGGCGCTCGTCCACCACCGCCTCGGGCCCCTGGCCCATGCTGCAGGTACCGACCGGGTGGTAGATGGTCTGGCCGTTGCGGCGGGCGAAATCGAGCCACTCGTCGTCCGACTGCACGCCCGGGCCGGGAGCGAGCTCGTGGGCGCGGTAGGGATCCATGGCCGGCTGGTCGATCACCCGGCGGGCGATGCGCATGCCCTCGATCAGGGCCTCCTGGTCGCTGCGCACGCTCAGGAAGTTCGGGCGGATCGCCGGGGGGCGCAACGGGTCGCTCGAGACCGCGTGGATGGTGCCGCGGGATTCCGGGCGCAGCTGCGTCACGCCGATCGTCATGCCGGGCTCGCGGTCCAGGGTGCGGTCGGCGGCGTTGGCGTAGCTCGCATGCATGAAGAAGTACTGCACGTCGGGCCCCGCCAGCTCGGGCCGGGTGCGCACGAAGCCGTGGGCGAGGCCGGTGCCCAGCGTGAGGATGCCGCGGCGGGTGAGCGCGTATTGCGCGACCGCGAGGCCGAGGCGCCAGCCGCGGGTCGCCTCGTTCAGGGTCACCGGGAGCTTCACCCGCCAGTTCATCCGCGTGGCGTAGTGGTCGCGGTAGTTCTCGCCCACCCCCGGCAGGGCGTGGCGGACCGGGAGGCCGGCCGCCGCCAGCACCTCGGGCCGGCCGATGCCGGAGAGTTGGAGGAGGTGGGGCGACTGCACGGCGCCCGCCGCCAGGATCACCTCGGCCCGTGCCGCCACCCGCTCCTCGCGTCCCTCGCGCCGGTAGGTGACGCCGGTCGCGCGGGTGCCGTCGAGGTCGAGGCGCAGGACGTGGGCGTTCGTGCGCACCGTCAGGTTCGGGCGCCGGCGGGCGGGCGTCAGGTAGGCGTCCCGGGCGCTCCAGCGCCGGCCGTTGCGCTGGTTGGCTTGATAGTAGCCGAAGCCCTCCTGCGAGGCGCCGTTGTAGTCCGGGTTCTCGGGATAGCCGGCCTCGGTGCCGGCCCGGATGAAGGCGTCGGCGAGGGGGTTTTTCACCCCGACCCGGGTGACGTGGAGCGGACCGCCGCGGCCGCGCAGGGCGGGGTCGCCGCCCTCGAAATGCTCGAGCTTGCGGAAATAGGGCAGCACGTCGGTCCAGCTCCAGCCGCGGTTGCCGCTTTGGGCCCAGGTGTCGAAGTCCTGGGGCTGGCCGCGCACGAAGATCATGCCGTTGATCAGCGTCGAGCCGCCGAGCCCCTTGCCGCGGGGCACCACGATGGTCCGGTCGTGGGTGTTCGGCTCGGGCTCGGTGGCGAAGCGCCAGTTGAAGGCCGCGCCGGTGAGGAGCTTCGGGAATCCCGCCGGGATGCCGACCCAGAACCCCCTCCCCTCGCCGCCGGCCTCCAGCAGCAGCACGCGGTGGCGGCCGTCCTCGCTCAGGCGGTCGGCCAGCACGCAGCCCGCCGTGCCCCCGCCGACGATGACGAAGTCGAACGCGTCCATGCTCCCCCCGGGCTGTTCGTTCCCGTCGTTATAGGCCGGGCGCCGCCCGGCGGCGATCCCGCATCGGGACATGGCACCGGGGACATGGCACCGGGACATGGCACTGGGACATGGCCCGCGCGGCGCCTGCGCCCGCCCCCGCGTTGACACCGCGGGAGCCGCGGCCGATACCGCGGCCGGCTCCCGATGCGCAGACAGATCCTCAAGACCGCGACGATCATCGCCCACGACCTCGTGGCGACGGCCCTCGCCGTGCTCCTCACCTTCGTGATCCGGTTCGACGGCCCGCTGCTGGCCGAACGGCTCGCCCACCTGCCGCTCCTGCTGCCGCCCTTCGTGGCCTGCGCCGGCCTGGTCTACCGTGCCTTCGGGCTCTATCGGACCAAGTGGCGCTTCGCCTCGCTGCCGGATCTGGCCAACATCGTGCGGGCGGTGGCGGTGCTCACGCTGCTGCTGCTCGTGCTCGACTACGTCCTGGTCTCGCCGGTCCTGTTCGGGATCTACTTCTTCGGCAAGATCGCCATCGGCCTCTACTTCGTCCTGCAGATCTTCCTGCTCGGCGGGCCGCGGCTGGCGTTCCGGTACCTGAAATACAGCCGCTCGCGCCAGAGCGCGGCCCGGGCCGCCAGCACCCCGACCCTGCTGATCGGGCGCGGCCACGACATCGAGGTGGTGCTCCGCGCGATCGAATCGGGCGCGGTGCGCAAGCTCGATCCGAAGGGCATCCTCTCGCCCCGGGCCGAGGAGCAGGGCCAGACCATGCGCGGCGTGCCGGTCCTCGGCGCGGTCTCCGACCTCGACGAGGTGGTGGCCGGCATGGCCGCCCGCGGCGTACCGATCCGCCGCCTCGTCGCGACCCCGAGCGCGCTCGCCCCCGAGGCCGAGCCGGAGGCGCTGATCGCCAAGGCGCGCCGCCTCGGCCTGCCGCTCGCCCGGGTGACGAGCCTCGGCGATACCGGCCGCGGGGCCGAGCTCGCCCCGATCGAGATCGAGGATCTCCTGCTGCGCCCGACGGTCGCCATCGACCGGCCGCGGCTGGAGCATTTTCTGACCGGGCAGCGGGTCGTCGTCACCGGCGGCGGCGGCTCGATCGGCTCGGAGATCTGCGCCCGCGCGCTCGCCTTCGGGGCGAGCGCCGTCCTGGTGCTGGAGAGTTCCGAGCCGGCCCTGCACGGGGTGCTGAGCCGCCCCGGCCTCTCCGGCGACGCGCGGGTGAGCGGCGTCATCGCCGACATCCGCGACCGCGACCGGCTCTTCCGGGTGCTGGCGGACTTCCGGCCCGATGCCGTCTTCCACGCCGCCGCGCTCAAGCAGGTGCCCTACCTGGAGCGCGACTGGAGCGAGGGGATCAAGACCAACGTCTTCGGCTCGGTCAACGTCGCCGACGCGACGCTGGCGGCGGGTGCGCGGGCGCTGGTGATGATCTCGACCGACAAGGCGATCGAGCCGGTCTCGCAGCTCGGCGTGACGAAGCGCTTCGCCGAGATGTACGCCCAGGCCCTCGATGCCGGCCGCGCGCCCGACGAGACCCGCCTCGTCGCGGTGCGCTTCGGCAACGTGCTCGGCTCGGTCGGCTCGGTGGTGCCGGTGTTCAAGGCGCAGATCGCCCGCGGCGGTCCGGTCACGCTGACCCACCCCGACATGGTGCGCTACTTCATGACCGTGCGGGAGGCCGCCGATCTGGTGCTCACCGCCGCCTCGCACGCCGACCGCGAGGCCCGCGATCCGCAGGCCGGCGACCAGCGCGCCGCCGTCTACGTGCTCAAGATGGGCCAGCCGGTGCGCATCCGCGATCTCGCGGAGCGGATGATTCGCCTCGCCGGCTTCGAGCCCGGCGAGGACATCGACGTGGTGGTCACCGGCGCCCGCCCGGGCGAGCGCCTGAACGAGATCCTGTTCGCCCGCGACGAGCCGATGGTGAACCTCGCCGGCATCGACGGCGTGATGGCGGCCAAGCCCATCTTCGCCGACCGCGCCCAGCTGTCGGCCTGGCTCGACCGCCTCGCGGCGGCCGTGGCGGCGGACGACCGGGCGGCGGCGGACGCGGTGTTCGGCGAGGCAATCCCGGACTTTCTCGCGCGGCACGAGGCTGCGGGCGAGGCAGCGCAGCTCTCGCACGCCGGCTGAGGACGAGGGTGGCCTATTCCCCCGCGGCCATCCCGGCCTTCGACCGCCCGGCGCAGTAGCCCGCCACCGTCCCGATCGCCCACAGCGCCTTGTCGTACGCCGTCCCGGCATCCCGCCGTAGCAGCGCGCGGCCGCCGCTCGCGGTGAAGCGGGCGAGGCGGAAGACGAGGTAGGGCAGGCCGTAGCGGTGGAGCCGCAGCACCCGGCCGAACCCGCGGGCATAGTCGGCGGCGCGCCGGTGGCGGCCGGCGCTCGCCACCTGATCGTGGTGGACGATCAATCCGTGGCGGAAGACCACCCCCCTCCCCTGCCCGAGGAGGCGGAGCAGGAAGTCGGTCTCCTCGCCGGAGCGGAACGGGGTCGCCGCCCCGACCCCGAGGGTCTCGTCGAACCCGCCGACGGCGCGGGCCGCCTCCCGGCGCACGAACAGGCCGTTGGAATTGCCCGCCGACCAGACGTTGCGCCGGTCGACCGTGCTGTCGGTCGCCAGGAAGGCACCGAGGGATTCGCGGCCCGTCGCGTCGAGGGTGCGCCCGGTCACCGCGTCGGCCTCCGGGTGCGCGGCGAACAGCTCCACCACCTCGGCGACGAGCGCGTCCGGGTACCAGCAATCGTCGTCCGGGAAGGCGATCAGGTCGCCGCGGCAGCGGGCGAGCCCGACGTTGCGGGCCCGCGACAGGCCCGGAGCCGAGCGGACGTGGTCGATGGCGAGGGCGCCGCGGTAGCGCGCCACCACGGGGTCGAGGATGCCGGGCTCGTTCTGGTCGACGAGCACCACCTCGAAGTCGCGGCGGGTCTGGCGGGTCAGCGAGTCGAACAGCCGCTCGATCTGGGCCGAGCGGCCCTTGGTGCAGACGAGGAGCGAGAGGAGCGGGGGCATGGCGCGGCTCGGGTTCGGGAGGTCTCCGGGCATCGGCGGTCAGCCGCTGCGCGACAGGCGCAGCGCCAGGCCGCGCGGGCTGCGGCTCGGCCGCGCCGGGGCCGGCTCGCCGGCCGCGGGCCGCGCGTCGCGCACCACCCGTTCGAGCAGCGCGAAGATCCGGTCCTGGTCGGCCTGGCGGCTGAGATTGTGGTCGGTGCCCGGCAGGATCGTGACCGGGTAGCCGAGGCGGCGGCCGATCCGGTCGTCCGAGGCACCGAAATGCGCCCGCACCGTCGGGATGCCGAGGTCGTCGGCGCTGTAGACCATGCAGATCCGCGCGCCGCGCCGGCGGATGCGCGCCACCCGCCCGGCGACGCTGGCGCGCTGGAGCGTGCGCCACGGCATTCGGGTGGTCCAGCGGTCGAGGCGGGCGCGGCCGTCGCGCAGGAGCGCGGCCGCGATGCGCGTGAGCCCGATCTCCCCGCTGAGGATCCGGCGCCAGAACCGCCCCTGGCGGGCGCGGGCGAGATATCCCTGGCTGTGGCGAAACGTGTCCCGCACCATCGTCTCGACGTCGGTGCCGGGCTTCAGGTCGAAGCAGTAGAGGTTGACGAGGAGCGCGGCGCGCAGGCGCGCATCCTGCGCCAGCGCCTGGAACGCCTGGTAGGCGCCGCTGCAATTGCCCAGGACCACGCCGGGGGTGTGGCCGAGCGCCGCGAGATGGTCGATCGCCGCCGTGACCTCGGCGACCGAATCCGCCGCGTAGAGCGGCAGCGAGCCGTCCGGCCGGTCGGGGCTGTCGCCGATGCCGCGCAAATCGAAGCGGAAGGAGGCGATGCCCGCCGCCGCCAGCCGTCGCGCCAGCCGCGTCGTCTGCCGGCCGTGCCCGGCCCGCGGGTTGCGGCCGGAA
Source organism: Methylobacterium indicum (assembly GCF_017347565.1). Lineage (NCBI taxonomy): Bacteria > Pseudomonadati > Pseudomonadota > Alphaproteobacteria > Hyphomicrobiales > Methylobacteriaceae > Methylobacterium > Methylobacterium indicum. The sequence continues at coordinate 387,257 of NZ_AP024145.1, forward strand.
TTGACCACCAGCACGGTATCGCCGCTCCACGCCGCGGCCGGCCGGCACAGGATGCCGACGAGGCCGGGGCTAAAGCGCGACACCTCCTCGGACCACGCCGCATCCGTCAGCCGGCCGGGCGCGGGGGCGACCGCCCCCGCCGCGGCCCTCGTCCCCGCCGCGCTGGCCCCGTCCGCACCCGCCACCACGAAGTCGCGCACCACCGCGAAGGTCTCCACGGGGGTGCGGGAGAAGAGCGGATCGGAGACGAGCTGGGTCAGGTCGGGGAACGGGCCGGTCTCGACGGCACTGCCGAGCGCCCGGTAGCGCTCGGCCAGGGAATCGACCTTCGGGCCGAGCAGCAGGATCCGCCGGGCGGGCGCCCGGGCCGGCGCCATCAGGTCGAGGCGGCCGAGATCGGCGAGGGTCTGCGGCCCGAGCACGAAGCTGCCGACCATCAGCGCGTCGGGCTCCTGGGGCATCGGCGTGCGGTCGGGCATCACGTCGAGGAGGCGGGACTGCATCGCCATCTCGCGCCGGTAGGCCTTGCCGGTGGCGAACGGGCTCAGCATCACCAGCCGGTCGATCCCCGGCCCCGGGTCTCCCTCCTGCGACAGGGCCGCCAGGGTGGCGCCGAGGCGCAGGCCCACGACCGCGATCTCGTCCACCCCCGCCCGCTCGCGCAGGAAGGCGATGCCGGCGCGGATCGCATCGAGGGCGGCCGGGATCTCGGGACCGTCGGGGTCGCGGGCATCGCCCTGGCCCGGATAGTCGAAGCGCAGGGTCGGGCAGCCGGCCCCGGCAATCAGGGCGGCGAGTTCGCGCCAGGAGCGGTAGGCGCAGCCCTGCTCGAAGCCGAAGGTGCCGCAGAGCAGCACCCCGCGCGGGAGCTGACCGGGCGTGTACCAGGCGAAGGCGTCGCCCAAGGCGACAGGAATGTCGACCGGGATCGGCGCGACGGCCTCGGACCCGTGGGAGCCGGGCGGCTGGGTGTGGGCGGTCGGGCTCACGGGCGGTCTCGGATTCGAGGACGGGCTCACGGGCGGGCGACCCGGACGGGATGATCGCGCCGCCAGCGCGCGAGCCTGAGCTTCAGGATCGTGGCCAGGAACACCACGACGTCGAGGGTGTAGCGCCGCCCCAGGCGGCGCGGCTCGCGCAGCAGGCGGAAGACCCATTCGAGCCGCAGCGCCCGGACGGATTCGGGCGCGCGGGTCGCCACCCCGGCGGTGTAGTCGATGAGCGCGCCGACCCCCATCAGCAGGCGCGCGTCGATCCGCGGCCCGTGCTCGGCGATGAACATCTCCTGGGCCGGATTGCCGAGGGCGACGAGCAGGATGTCGGGCGCGGCGGCGTTGATCTCGGCCAGGACCGCGCCGGCCTCCTCGGGCCGGAAATAGCCGTGCCGGACGCCGACGACCCGATGCTGCGGATAGGCGAGCGCGAGGTTGTGCGCCGCGGCTCCGGCGATGCCGGGTTTCGCCCCCAGGAGATAGAGCGTGCGCGGCGTGGTCTCGGCGGCGAGGAAGGCCGGGACGAGATCGGTGCCGTTGAGATTCTCGCGGAAGAAGCGGCCGCGAAACAGCGCCGAGCACAGGTCGATGCCGAGGCCGTCGCTGACGAGCAGGAAGCCGCGCAACGCCGCCGCGTAGGCCGGAAGACGCAGGGCCGCCAGCAGCATGTTGGCGTTGCAGAAGCCGAGGCAGAGCTGCGTTCGCCGCTCCAGGGCCTCGTGCAGCTGCGCGAGGAGTTCGTCGCGGGTGATGTCGGCGACGCTGACGCCTTCGAGGTCGAGCCGGTCTGCGCTCGCTGCTCGGGGCGCCGCGTCGAGGGCGCGGTCAGGCATGGGAGGCTTCCGAGGGGTTGGGATGATCCGTGTCGAGGCAAGATCATCGCCGGGATCGGTGAAGAAGTACCGACCGGCGCCACCCCGCGCAAAGTCAATGCACCTCCCCTCTTCGCAGATGCAGCCTTAATTCAACACAAGGTTAACGGCACCTTGGAGTGATCTCGACTCGTGGGTTTCGCAACCTTGATGAAAGGCTAAGCTTGTCGTTATAGTTCGACGACCACGAAGCTTTTACGGCGATCGTCTCGGGCACGCGCGACCTCGTTAAAGCCCCGATAGGAGATGCCTGCTAGGTCGAACGACGAGGAGGGCCGGCGCCGGCTGCCGCCCCTTCGCCCGATCGAGAGGCGACCGACACGATGCTGACACTCGTCGCGCGACTGCGCCGGTCGGGGCGCTCGCAGCAATTCGCCTCGGCCTTCGTCGCCCGGATCGCCAGCGCCGTCCTGGGCTTCGTGATGCTGCTCGTCGCGAGCCGGCTCCTCACCACCTACGAGTACGGCGTCTACGTCTTCCTGTTCACGCTGGGCAGCGGGCTCGGGCTGATCGCGGCGCTCGGCCAGCAGAACCTGGTGCTCAAGCATTACCGGGCGCAGGACGGGGTGGCTCCGCACAACGACGCCCTGGTGCGCTACAACCTCGGCTGGCTCGGCGGCGCCGTCGCCGCGATGGCGGCGGTGAGCGCGGTGGTGTTCTTCGCCGAGGAATCGCTGCCCGATCCCTATCACCGGCTCCACCTCGCCTGCGCCTTCGCGGCGGTGTTCGCGCTCGCCGAGTACCTGCAGAGCTACTTCCGCATCCACGGCCGCATCTGGCTCGCGCTGCTGCCGAGGGAGGTGATCTGGCGCGGCGCCTGCTCGGTCCTGTTCGCGGGCGCGGCCTTCCTCGGCCTCCTCGGCGGCGCCACCGAGGCGATGCTGATCCTGCTCGGCCTGCTCGCCGCGATGACGCTCTACCAGTTCTGGCACCTCGCCCGGCATCACGGCTGGGATTCCTGGCGCGGGGGCCTGCGCCATCCCGCCAAGGGCCCGGCCTGGCGCGGCGAGAGCCTCCTGTTCACCGCCAACAACGCCATGGTGGCGGTGACGGCCTTCCTCGAGACCGTGATCGTCGGTGCGCTGCTGGGGATGGAGCAGGCGGCGTTCTACTTCGTGGCCCTGCGCTACGCGACGCTGGTCAACCTGCCGAGCGCGGCGATCGACACCGTGAGCATGCCGATGATCGCCGCCCATTTCCAGGCCGGCGACCGGGTCGGCGCGCAGCGCCTCGTCGGCCGGCTGTCGCTCGCGAGCTTCGCGATCTCCGCGGCCGGCGCGGTGATGATGGCGGTCGGCGCGCCCTTCGCGCTCGCGCTGTTCAAGCCCGACTTCGCCGCCCATACCGACGTGCTGATGGTGCTCAGCCTGTCCTCGGTCGTCATCGCGTTCTTCGGGCCGGGGGCCTCGCTCCTGACGATCGGCGGCGGCGAGCGCTACATCCTGGTCGCCAACGCGGCCCTGTTCTCGGTCTACGCGGTCCTGCTCTGCCTCGTGGCGGTGCCGTTCGGCATCCTCGGCGTCGCGGTGGCGAACGTGGTCTGGACGGTGGTGATCAATCTCGTCCTGGCACACTGGGTGCGAGCGCACTGGGACGTGGACAGCCGGGCGACCGCGTTCTTCACCCGCCGGGCCTGGGCGCCGACGCCGGCCGCTCCGCCCGCGGCGGTTCCCCATGCGGCAGAGTGACAAGCGGCAGAGTGACATGCGCCACCGTCTCGCCCGCCTCGCCGTCGCCCTGTCCCTGGCCGGCGCGCTTCTCACCCCCCCGGCGCGGGCGGCCGAGCCGCTGTGCCTGCGCGGGGTCAACCTCAGCGGGGCCGAGTTCGGCACCGTGCCGGGGCGCTACGGCTTCGACTACCTCTATCCCTCGGCCGAGACGATCGGCCGCTTCGCCGCCCTCGGCCTCACGGCGGTGCGGCTGCCGATCCGCTGGGAACGGCTGCAGCCGGTCCTGCGCCAGCCCCTCGACCCGGACGAGCTCGCCCGCCTCGAAGCCACGGTCTCGGCCGCAACGCAGGCCGGCCTGCGCACGGTGATCGACCTGCACAACTACGCCTATCACGGCAAGGCGCGGATCGATTCGGAGATGGTCACGGCCGAGGCCTTCGCGGATGTCTGGCGGCGCCTGGCGCAGCACTTCCGCGGCGACGCCTCGGTGGCGTTCGGGCTGATGAACGAGCCGCACGACATCCCGGCGGCGCGCTGGCTCGTCGCCGCCAACGCCGCCATCGCGGCGATCCGCGAGACGGGGGCGCGGCAGCTGGTGCTGGTCTCGGGCTCGGGCTGGAGCGGCGCCCATAGCTGGACCGCCGACCTGCCGACCGGCAACAACGCCGCGATCATGCTGGGCGTGGCCGATCCGGGCCGGAATTTCGCCTACGAGGTCCACCAGTACCTCGACGCCGACTTCTCGGGCACCCATGCCGAGTGCAGCCGGGGCGCCGACGCGCTGGAGGCGGTGGAGCGCCTCACCGGCTGGCTGGCGAAGACCGGGCGCCGCGCCTTCCTGGGCGAGATCGGCGCCTCGGCGCGCCGGAACTGCCCGGAGCGCCTGCGGGCGGTGCTCGACCACGTCAACGCCAACCCGCAGCAATGGGTCGGCTGGACCGCCTGGTCCGCCGGCGACCTGTGGGCGCCCGACTACCCCCTGAAGCTCGACCCGTCCGGCGCCAACGCTCCCGTGGTGGCCGCGATCCAGGGCGCCGCCCAGGCCAAGCCGACCTGCGAGCGGTGAGCGGCATGACGGCCCCTCGCACGACGCTTCCGGCGCGGCCGCGCTCGATCCTGCACGTCGTCCGCCAGTTCCTGCCGAACCGCGGCGGGCTCGAGGACGTGGTCGCCAACCTCGCCCGCGAGCAGGCGCGTCTCGGCCATCGGGTGCGCGTCGTGACCCTCGACCGGCTCTTTTCGAATCCCGACGTCAGGCTGCCGGCCCGCGAGCGCCTGGAGGGGATCGACATCGAACGGATCCCCTTCTCCGGCTCGCACCGCTACCCGCTGGCGCCCTCGGTCTTCCGCCACCTCGGCGACGCCGACCTCGTCCACGTCCACGCCGTCGACTTCTTCTTCGATGCGCTGGCCTTTGCGCGGCCCTTCCACCGCCGGCCGATGGTGGCGACGACGCATGGCGGCTTCTTCCACACCAACGCCCAGTCGCGCCTGAAGGCGCTGTGGTTCGCCGGACCGACCCGGCTGAGCGTGCGGGCCTACGCGGCCATCGTCGCCTGCAGCGAGAGCGACGCCCGGATGTTCGCACCGATCACGCCGGGCGGCGTCACGGTGATCCCGAACGGGGTCGACCTCGACAAGTTCGCGGGCGCCGCCTCGGCCGAGCCGCGCCGCGCGCTCCTGACCATCGGCCGCTTCTCGCACAACAAGCGCCTCGACCGGCTGCTCGCCGCGATGCGGGCGCTGGGCCCCGGCTGGCGCCTGCGGATCGTCGGGGTCCCGTCGGACGTGACGGTCGAGGCGCTCACCGCCGAGATCGACCGGCTCGGCCTGACGGAGGCGGTCACGCTGCATGTCGGGCTCGACGTTCCGGCGGTCCGTGCGCTGATCGGGCAGTCGAGCCTGTTCGTCTCGGCCTCCGAATACGAGGGCTTCGGCCTCGCGCTGATCGAGGCGCTGAGCGCCGGCCTCGTTCCGGTGGCCCATCCCAACGAGGCCTTCGCTTGGCTTAAACGGCGCCACCCCTTGATTTCGCTGTGCGATTTCGCCGATCCCGCAACCGTGGCCGGAGCGATCCGGGACGCCTACGAGAGCCTGGCCGAAAGCCGGCTCGATCCTGGTGGCGCGAAGTTGCCCGGCACCGAGGACCTGTCGGCCTACCGCTGGTCGGGCGTCGCCGCCCGCTACGTCGCGGTCTACGAGGCCGTCCTCACCGGGCAGGACCGCGGGGCCGGGCCGTCAACACCTCGTTAACCCTCTTCCCCGACCCTGGACGGCCCCCTCCCCTGCCGGGGGGTCGAGGCGGCGCCCGAGGCGCGCCCCGCCAGCACAAGGACAGAGATGCAGCTCGTCGTGACCGCCCACACCGCCAACGGCCCGCTCTCGCACCAGCGCACCTCACCGGAGGACGCCCTGGAGAAGGCGCAGGAACTCGAGGCCGAGGGCCACGATTACGTCGTCATCACCGACATCACCGGGCGGAACTACGCGCCGCCCGAATTCGACAGCCTCTTCCTCAATCCCGGTACCTGACGCGCATGACCGCGATCACCGTCTACGTCGACGCCGATGCCTGCCCGGTGAAGGAGGAGGTCTACCGCGTCGCCGGGCGGCACGGCGCTCATGTCGTCGTGGTGGCCAACAGCTTCATCGCCATCCCGCGCGAGCCGTGGATCGAGCGGGTGATCGTGTCGGACAAGTTCGACGCCGCCGACGACTGGATCGCCGAGCGGGCCGGGCCGCAGGCGGTCGTGGTCACCGCCGACGTACCGCTGGCGAGCCGCTGCGTGAAGGCCGGGGCGAGCGTGCTCGGGCCCACCGGCAAGGCCTTCACCGATTCGTCCGTCGGCATGGCGCTCGCCACCCGCGACCTGATGCAGTCCCTGCGCGAGGCCGGCGCCGTCACCGGCGGCCCGAAACCCTTCTCGGCGAAGGACCGCTCGGCCTTCCTCGGCGCCCTCGACCGGGCCCTGGTGCGGCTGCGGCGCAACGCCCAGGGCGGCTGAGCCGGGCGCGGGCGAACTTCCCTACCCCCTGCGGGTTCCTTGTCGTCAGCCGCGGTTCCCGCGCCTGCCGGACGGGAGAGCCAGCATGTCGGTCGAGGAAAAGACGGTCCACTACGACAGCCCAGCCGGCGGCTGGGGCTCGGTGCGCGGCATCGCCGAGGTGTTCGGCAAGGAATGGGCGACGCCGCTCGCCACCGAGACGCTGTTTCGCCAGAACAAGCCGAAAGGCTTCATGTGCGTCTCGTGCTCGTGGGCGAAGCCCGCGAACTACCATCCCTTCGAGTTCTGCGAGAACGGCGCCAAGGCGACCCTGTGGGAGCTGACGACGCGGCGCTGCACCCCCGAGTTCTTCGGCAAGCACACCCTGACCGAATTGCGCGGCTGGAGCGACTACCAGCTGGAGCAGACCGGCCGCCTGACCCACCCCTTACGCTACGACCGCGCCAGCGACCGCTACGTGGCGTGCGGATGGGACGAGGCCTTCCGGGAGATCGGCGCGGAGCTGCAGCGGCTCGATCCGAAATCGGCGGTGTTCTACTCGTCGGGGCGGGCGAGCCTCGAGACCTCGTATCTCTACGCCCTGTTCGCGCGGCTCTACGGCCACAACAACCTGCCCGATTCCTCCAACATGTGCCACGAGACGACCTCGGTGGCCCTGAAGAAGGTGATCGGCGCCAGCGTCGGCACCGTGGTGTTCGACGACCTGTCGACGTGCGACGCGATGTTCTTCTTCGGCCAGAACACCGGCACCAACTCGCCGCGGTTCCTGCACCCGCTGCAGGAGGCCTCGAAGCGCGGCGTGAAGATCATCACCTTCAACCCCGTGCGCGAGCGGGGCCTGGAGAGCTTCACCAACCCGCAGAGCCCGGTCGAGATGCTGACCCGCAAGGCGACGCCGATCAGCGCGCAGTACCACCAGGTCCGGCCCGGCGGCGACATCGCGGTGATCCTCGGCCTGTGCAAGCACGTCTTCGCCGCCGACGACGCCGCCAAGGCGCGCGGCACCCGCGTCCTCGACGTCGACTTCATCGCCCAGCACACGACCGGGCTCGACGCCTTCGAGGCGAAGGTCCGGGCGACCTCGTGGGAGGAGATCGAGCGCGAATCCGGGATCGGCCGCGCCGACATCGAGGCGGCGGGCCAGGTCTATGTCGAGGCCGAGCGGGTCTGTGCCTTCTACGGCATGGGCCTGACGCAGCACGTTCACGGCTTCGAGAACGTCGCGATGGTCGTCAACCTCCTGCTCCTCAGGGGCAATATCGGGCGCGACGGCACCGGCGTGTCGCCGGTGCGGGGCCACTCCAACGTCCAGGGGCAGCGCACCGTCGGCATCTCGGAGAAGCCCGAGCTGGTGCCCCTGGACCGGTTGAGCCAGCAGTTCGGCTTCGAGCCGCCGCGGGAGAAGGGCGTCAACACGGTGGAGGCCTGCGAGGGCATCCTCGCGGGTACGATCAAGGCCTTCATCGGGCTCGGGGGCAACTTCGTGCGGGCGATCCCCGACCAGGACCGGATGGAGAAGGCCTGGACCGGGATGCGGCTCACCGTGCAGGTCGCGACGAAGCTCAACCGCTCGCACCTCGTCAACGGCGAGATCGCCTACCTGCTGCCCTGCCTCGGCCGCACGGAGGAGGACAAGCAGGCCGGCGGGCCGCAGGCGGTGAGCATCGAGGACACGTTCAGCTGCATCTACGGCTCGCAAGGGCGCCGCACCCCGGCGAGCGACTTCCTGAAATCCGAGGTCGCGATCGTGGCCGGCCTCGCCAAGGCGACGCTCGCGCCGAACCCGAAGGTGACCTGGGACGCCTGGGTCGGCGATTACGGCCTGATCCGCGACGAGATCGCCCAGACCTACGTCGAGGAGTTCCACGATTTCAACGACCGGCTCTGGATCCCCGGCGGGTTCTACCGCGGCAACTCGGCACGCGAGCGGATCTGGAAGACCGAGAGCGGCAAGGCCGAATTCACGGCCCCCGAGGTGATGTCGGCCACCGGCTTCGAGGACGCGGAGGGCCGCTACCGGTTGATCACCATGCGGTCGAACGACCAGTTCAACACCACGATCTACGGCTACAGCGACCGCCTGCGCGGGATCGAGGGCACTCGTGACGTGCTCCTGATGAACCCGGCCGAGATTCGCCGGGCGGGCCTCTCCGCGGGACAGGTCGTGTCGCTCGTCAGCGATGCCGGCGACGGCATCACCCGCGAGGTGACCGGCCTCACCGTGACGCCGTTCTCCCTGCCGGACGGGTGCCTGGGGGCCTACTACCCCGAGATGAACCCGCTGATGGCGCTCTCGCACCACGACGTGCAGTCGGGCACGCCGGCGGCGAAATCGGTACCGGTGCGGATTCGGCCGGAGGCCGGCGGGCCGAAGGCGGACCGGCGCGAGCCGACCGGGCATTCGGCCCACCCGATCTGATCGCGGCGGGAGGGGTGCACGCACCCCTCCCCTGCCCGTTTCGGCGCCCGGCCTTGCGCATCAAAGTGCCGGTTGCCCGCGGATGGCGCACAATTGTGCTTGTACGGGCGCGACTCGGCGGGTACCACTGTGATCACAGACACGACACAAGCCGCCCTCGAGAGCGGTCCGCAGTCTGGGGAGGAAGGCCCTCGCGAAGGGCAAGCACCGCCGCGACGCCATCGCGGCGGTGCTTCTCGTTCGAGGGGTCACTCCCCCTCCTCGCTGCGCGCCAGGCCGAACCGGTCGAGCAGCTTCAGCACGACCAGGATCGTCAGGCCGAACCCCATCGCGACGGCGAGCAGCGTGAACTGCGCCGCCCCGGCGACGATGCCGGCCGAGGCCGAGAACCACACGCTCGCCGCCGTGGTGAGGTTCTTCACGCTGCGGCGGGCGACGAAGATCGTGCCGGCGGCGATGAAGCCGATCGCCTGCGCCAGACCCTGGATCACCCGCAGCGGATCGGCATCCCCGCCCTGCCGGCGCACCATCGCGTAGAGGCTGAGCGCCGAGGCGGTGATGAGCGCCGAACTGAGCGCCACGAGGGCGTGGGTGCGCAGCCCCGCATCCTTGCCGCGCCATTCGCGCTCCAGGCCCAGCACCATGCCGCACAGGGTGGCGACGCCGAGGCGCCAGACGATCTCCGACAGGGTGAAGGCCGTGGCGTCTGACGGCATCAGGCCCCCTGCTCTCCCTCCGTTTCTCGATCCTGTGTCGGTGGGTCGGGAAACGGCATCCAGTGGGTGAACGCCTCCGGCGCGTAGCCGTATTCCGTGGTGGCGACATGCCAGGGCCGCCCGTCGCCGACACGCCCGGGATCCCAGCGGATCACCGCGCGCCGGTCGGGTTCGCCCCGGTGGATGGCGATGATCCAGCGGCCATCCTGGGGTGCGCGGTCGATGGGCCTCCAATCGGTCATCGGCTCCTCCGGCGGGTCTTCTCCTCGGATCAACGCGCCGTCCCTGCCGACGTTCGCCCTCAACGGGGCGCGGTCCCGCGCACCAGGCGCTCGCCGGCCTCGCACTCGCGCAGGTAGGTCGCCCGGTTGTCCCCGGTGATGCCGCTCCGGTCGGCCTTGGCCTCGCAGACCTTTCGCCCCTCGGCGGGATCCGGCGCCGGCCCGGCCTGCGCGAGAAGTGCGGTGGGCGCGAGGAGCGCGAGGATCAGGAGAGCGTAGCGCATGGGGAGCCTCGGGATGCGGCGGGTCTCCCGGTCCATCGCCGCACTCTCCCGATGGTTCCCGCCCCGTCGGCTCACAGCGCCGTCGCGGCCATCCAGACCGCCATCGCCACCATCATCAGGTTCTCGGTCAGCGACACGAAGCCGAGGGGCACGTTGCTGCCGCCGCCGACGCAGGCGCATTTCAGCGCGCGCCGATCGAGATAGACCGCCTTGAACACCGAGACCGCGCCGATCCCGCCGATGACGAGCGCCACCGGAACGGAGAGCCAGGTCAGCACCCCGGCGGCCATCAGCAGGCCGGCGAGCGCCTCGGCATAGGGATAGATCGAGGCGTACGGCACGAAGCGCCGCGCCAGCAGGTCGTAGCCCAGGAACATGGTCGAGAAGGTCTCGACGTTCTGGAGCTTGAGGATCGCCAGCACGCACATGCTGAAGGCGATGAACCACTCGCCCGCCCGCAGGGTGAACGGCGTGCCGAAGGCGGCCTGGCTGGCGGCGAGCGCCATCAGGGCGGTCATCCCGAATACGGCGGCGACCGGGCGGTAGCTCACCGCGTTCGGATCGCGCACCGTCCGGCCGAGCCGGCGGCGCAGGTCGTCGTAGCCCCCGACGCGCTCGCCCGCGATGAAGACCTGCGGGGTGGTCTTCACCCCGTGCTCGGCCTTGAAACGATCGGTGGCCTCGCGCGTCGCGAGCGGGCGGTCGTCGACCGCGTAGCCGGCCTGCTGGAGCAGGTGGCGGGCCTTGAGGCCGTAGGGACAGACATGCGCGTCCGTCTCCATGCGGTAGAGCGTGGCCGTGCGGCCGGTGGGGGTGGTCATCGGGCATCCTCGTCGGGTTCGCGGAAAACGGGCTCGCGCGTCGGTTTCACGCGGGTCGGTTTCACGAAGGAGGATCGATGGCCTAACATCCGTACCACGCTACGGAGTCAAGCCATGCCCGCCACCCCGCCGGATCGCCCCCGATGACCACGGACCTGACCATTGCCGGTCTGACCATTGCCGGCTTGGCCCGGGCGGGCGGCGTCGGGGTCGAGACGATCCGCTACTACCAGCGCCGCGGGCTCCTGCCGGTGCCGGCGCGGGCCGGCGGCATCCGGCGCTACGGCGCCGAGGAGATCCGGCGCCTGCGCTTCATCCGCGGGGCGCAGGGTGCGGGCTTCACCCTGGAGGAAATCGCCGAACTCCTGTCGCTCGATGCCGGCGAGGACCGGACCCGGGCGCGCGAGCTCGCCCGCCACCGCATCGACGCCCTCGACGCCAGGATCGCCGAGCTGACGGCGGCCCGCGACGCGCTCGCGCGCCTCGCGACGGCCTGCGGCGCGACCGAGAGCGGGCCGTGCCCGATCATCACCGCCTTCGAGCCCGGCTGACGCGCCAACCCGCGGGATTCCTTCGGGCCTGGAGCATTTTTCGACGAAGCGGGCGCCGGTTCGCCGAGAGAACATGTGGCAAGACCAATGATCGGGAGCGGCTCCCCGCTGCAAGGCGATCGGGCGCCGCTCACGCGCAGCGCGACGCGCGCCTTCGGATCTCGCACCGGATCCCGTGTCAGGGCCGGGCGCGACCGGCCCGGTAGGCGGCCAGGATCTCGGGCAGGCGGTCGAGGACGTAATCGGCGAGGCCGGGCTCGGCCGTCTCGTCGAAGGAGAGCGCAACCCGGTCGGGGCCGCGCTCGATCCGGGCGATGCCGCGGCCGGCCTCGTCGCTCCAGATCTGCGGCGCCGGCCGCGGGGCCGCCGGCGGCGACAGGGCGGAGAGCACCGCCGCGAAACGCTCGTTCGTCGGCTTGTCGGCGAGGGCCGGATCGGCGACGAGCCCGGCGATCCGCTTCGGGCTCGCCGCCCGGATCCGCTCGGCGAGCAGCATCCAGCGCGGGCGCCCGGCGGCAGGGGCCGGGCCGATCGCCCGGACGACCTCCGCCGGGACCGTGCGGGCCACAGAGATCAGGGTCGAGAGGTCGCCCTTGCCGACGCCCATCGCGGCGATGATCGTGGCGCGGGGGAAGCCGTGCTCCTCGAGCCGGAGCGCGAAGAAGGCCCGCTCGATGTAGCTGAGATCCTGGCGCTCCAGGTTCTCCTTGCCCTGGGCCACCACCAGCTCGGCATCCGAGAGCGGGCGCACCACGGCGCGGACCGGCCGGGTGAGGCGGCGCGCCGCCTGGATGCGCCGCCGGCCGTAGGCGACCTGGAACCGGTCCGGGTCGGACGGGTGCGGCCGCACCAGGATCGGCACCTGCTGGCCGCTCTCGCGGATGCTCTCGACGAGAGCCGGCAGGCCCGGATCGGTCGCGTCCGCCACCCGGTCGGCGATGAAGGAATCGTCGATCCGCTCGGGCGCGATCTCGACGACGACCGTGCCGGCCTCGATCTCGGCGGCGGCATCGGCCCGGGCGGCGAGCCCGCGCAGCGTGCTGCTCATCGCCCGCACGGCACCGCTGCGGCTGCGCTCCGGGGGGCGCGGGCCCGGATTCCCCGGGTTTGCAGCTGCGAACTCGGGCTCGGCCGGCGCCGGGTTTGCAGCTGCAAACGCCTCCGGCTCCGGCGAGAGGGCCTCGGCCGCGGGGTCGACCGGAGGCGGGGCGGGCGTCGGGGCGGGCTGGAGGCTGGGCTTGGCGCCGAACAGCGCGTCGAGGTTCGACTTGCGGCTCATGCGCGGCCCCAGGCGCGACGGATCAGGCCCTCGATCTCGCCGTTGACCGCCTCCAGGGATTCGAGCGCCCGGTCGTAGGTCGAGCGGGTCACACCCTCGCGGCCGATCTCGTAGAGGGTCTGCTTCGACAGGCCGGCATCCGACACAGCGGACGACTTCAGCATCGGCGCTGTCAGCACCGCGTCCTCGAACAGGGTGCGCAGCATCCCGACGATGCGGGTCTGCGGAGCGTCCTGCTGCTCGTAGCGGGTCACGAGGTAGCGCAGCCAGTCGTAGTGCAGCCGTCCGCCGGATTCCGCCACCACGCCGAGCAGGTCCTCGGTCATCGCCAGGAACTGGCTCATCGAGGCGACGTCGAGCATCTGCGGATGCACGGTGATGAGGAGCGAGGTCGCGGCGCAGAGCGCCGAGAGGGTCAGGTAGCCGAGCTGGGGCGGGCAATCGATGACGACGATGTCGTAATCCTCCGCCACCGTGTCGATGGCGTGCGCCACCCGGTCGAAGAACAGCGGCTCGCCGGCCCGGCGGCGGGTCAGCGCCCGCGGCGTCTCGTGCTCGAACTCCATCAGTTCGAGGTTGGCCGGCACGAGGTCGAGGCCGGTGAAGTAGGTCGGCCGCACGACGTCGCGCAGGGGCCTGGCGTCGTCGTACCGGATCGCGCCGTACAGCGTCTCGTCGGCGCCGACGTCGAGCTCGGGCTGCACGCCCATCAGGGCCGAGAGGCTCGCCTGCGGGTCGAGGTCGATGGCGAGCACCCGGTAGCCGCGCAGCACCAGGGATTGGGCGAGGTGGGCGGTGGTGGTGGTCTTGCCCGAGCCGCCCTTGAAGTTCGCCACCGCGACGACCTGCAGATGCTCGGCGCCGCTGCGCCGCGGCTGGTAGCGCCGGCCACCCCGGGTGTTCTCGTCGAGATAGGCGCGCAGGCCGTGGATGTCGGACAGCGAATAGGAGCGGCGGCCGTTCGACGACACCTCGGGCTGCGGCCCCAGCCCCTCGGCGGCGAGCTGCTGCAACCGCGACACCGTCACGCCGATGATCCGGGCCGCCTCCGCCGAGGTGAAGCGGCGCAGGCCCTTGGCGGCGGTGGGGGGAAACAGCCCGGAGGAGATCGCCTGCAACTGCGCCCGCAGGGTCGCCGCGTGGGCGCCGATCGTCGCGGCGGGCGCGACCTGCGCGGACGGGGAGACCGGGGCAGGGGAGTGAGGCGGCGTGTGCTGATTCATCCGCGCGGGCCCTGTTTGCAGAAAATTCGCCGGTTCGGCGCTCGATCTGCAATTCGCCGGTTTTCGGCCGATTCGCAATCGCCGGCCCGATCCCGGCGCAAGCCCCGCACAAGCCCGGCGCGACAGCGCCCCGTTCACCCGGCCCCCGAGGGCAATTCCGTAAGCTTGACGAGATCTCCACCCTGGCGTCGGCCCGGCGCTTCGCCAGCCGTTAAGCTGTCTGGAGTTGAATGGCCGTGTCAAATCGGATCAACCACCCGCTCCACAATGGAGCAGGAAATTCTCAAAAATAGACATGTAAAAATTTACCACGAATTAGGCGCAAGATTGCAATTTCATCTACGGGATGCGATCCTACGCCAAGCAGATAAGGTGGAGTCTCATGGTCGAAATCTCCGACATTCGTGACGTGCTGAAGTCGCTGGAATCGCTCAAGGGCGTGGTCGACACTCTGTCGGACGACGACGACCTGTTCGAGAAGGGCCTCGATTCCTTCGGCTCCGTGCAGCTGATGCTGGCCCTCGAGGAGCGGTTCGACATCGAGTTCCCGGACTCGGCGCTCGGCCGGCGCTCGTTCTCGACCATCCGGATCATCCGGGACACCGTGGCGGGCCTGCGCCAGCAGGAGGCCGCATGAACATGCATGTCGAGGTCGCGGCGACGGTGCCCGGTGCGGCACCCGTCGCGACGGACGCACCGGCGGGCGACCTCGACGCGCGCGCCAAGCGCGCCGCGGAGATCGCCGGCCGCCACGCCGACGCGGTCGACCGCGAGGGCCGGTTCCCCGCCGAGGCGGTGGCCGCGCTCAAGGCCGAGCGCCTGTTCGGCATCCAGGTTCCCGTCTCGCTGGGAGGGGAGGGGGCCTCGATGAGTGAGATCGCGGAGGTCTGCGCCATTCTCGGCCGCGCCTGCTCGGCCGCCGCGATGGTGTTCGCGATGCACCACATCAAACTCGCGAGCCTCGTCACCCACGGGCAGGACAGCGCCTGGCATGCCGCGCTGATGCGGCGGATCGCGGGCGAGCAGATGCTGATCGCCTCCTCGACCACCGAGGCCGGAATCGGCGGCGATCTCCGCAACAGCCTCTGCGCCGTGGAGGCCCAGGGAACGGGAGACGGCGACACCTTCCGGCTGACCAAGGAGGCGAGCGTCATCTCGTACGGCGCGCAGGCCGACCTGATCCTCGCCACCGCCCGCCGTCACCCCGAGGCCGCGACCTCCGACCAGGTGCTGGTGGCGCTGCTGGCCGACCAGATCACCCTGGAGCGCACCAGCACCTGGGACACGCTCGGCATGCGCGGCACCTGCAGCGACGGCTTCCTGCTCAAGGCCGAGGGCCTGCCCCTGGCCCAGGTGCTGCAGAAGCCCTTCGCGGAGATCGCCGCGCAATCGATGCTCGCCGCCTCGCACCTGCTCTGGGGCAGCGTGTGGTTCGGGATCGCGTCCTACGCGGTCGACCGCGCCCGCGCCTTCGTTCAGGCCGAGGCGCGCAAGAAGCCGGGCCAGGTGCCCCCGGGCGCGCTGCGGCTCGCGGAAGCCGCCAACGAGCTCCAGGCGATGAAGAGCACGGTCGTCGCCGGGCTCGCCCGCTACGAGGCCGCCAAGGGCGACCCCGATGCTCTGAGCGCGATCGGCTTCTCGATCATGCTGAACAACGTCAAGACCACCGTCTCGGTCCAGGCCGTCGACATCGTGCAGCGGGCGCTGAGCGTCGTCGGCATCCTCGGCTACAAGAACGGCACCCCGTTCAGCCTCGGCCGGCAGCTGCGCGACGTCCTCTCGGCGCCGCTGATGATCAACAACGACCGCATCCTCTCCAACACCGCCAACCTCCTGCTGGTGCAGAAGGGCAGCGGCAAGCTCCTGAGCGCGTGATGGACCAGAGCCTCTCCTCCGACCTGCTGCCCGCCGCCGACGAGGCCTCCTTCGTCGGAACCCTGCCCGAGCCCTCCGAGCCGCGCTCGTTCCTCGACCGCCTGTTCGATCGCGGTCTCCTGATCCGCACCGGGGTCGACGGGCTCTACGGCCGCTCCGGCGCCTTCGAGAGCGTGGTCGAGGCCCTCGACCGGCTGGTCTCGCGGATCGGCGCGGCCGACGGGGCCGAGGTCCTGCGCTTCCCGCCCGGCATGGCCCGCGCGAGCTTCGAGCGCAGCGGCTACCTCAAGGGCTTCCCGCACCTCGCCGGCACGGTGCACAGCTTCTGCGGCAACGAGGCCGACCACGCCCGCCTGCTCGCCTGCCTCGATGCCGACGAGGACTGGACCGCCAAGCAGGCCGCCACCGACATCGTCCTGACCCCGGCCGCCTGCTACCCGCTCTATCCGGTCGCCGCCGCCCGCGGCCGGCTGCCCGAGGGCGGCCTGCTGTTCGACCTGCAATCCTACTGCTTCCGGCACGAGCCCTCGCTGGAGCCGACCCGCATGCAGCTGTTCCGCATGCGCGAATACGTCCGCATGGGCACGCCCGAGCAGGTGCTGGCCTTCCGCGAGCTGTGGCTGACCCGCGGCACCACGATGATGAGCGACCTCGGCCTGCCGCTCGCCATCGATCCGGCCAACGATCCGTTCTTCGGCCGCGCCGGCAAGATGCTCGCCAACAACCAGCGCGCCCAGGCGCTGAAGTTCGAGCTGAACGTGCCGGTCAACAGCGAGGACAAGCCGACCGCCTGCCTGAGCTTCAACTACCACCAGGACCATTTCGGCACGACCTGGGGCATCGCCCAGGCCGACGGCACCACGGCCCACACGGCCTGCGTCGGGTTCGGGCTCGAGCGGATCACCCTCGCGCTCCTGCGCCACCACGGCCTCGACCTCGACGCCTGGCCGGCGGAGGTCCGCGCCCGGCTCTTCGGCTGAGGCCGCGATGTCGGCCGCCCTCGCCCTTCCTCTGGAATCGCCGCGGACGGAGACGTCCGCGGCGCCCCACGCCCCGCACCCGCTCCACGCCGCCGACCGGACCTGGCCGGAGACGAACTGCTACGTCGATCTCTGGATCGAGCTCCTGCACCTGCGGGGGCTCGAGCCCGAGGCGATGCTGGGCTTCACCCTGCGCCAGGATTTCGAAGGCGACCAGTTCACGTTCTTCAAGCCGAAGGCCGCCGATCTCGAGGCGCTCTACGGCCTCGAGATCCTCGAACTCGCGCTCTACGAGACCCTGGAGGACCACGCCCGGGTCCAGGCGGCCCGCGGCTTGCCCGTCCTCGTCGAGGTCAACGCGTTCTTCCTGCCCGACACCGCCGGCACCACCTACCGGCGCGAGGCCTCGAAGACCACGATCGGGATCCTCGCCCTCGACCCGCAGGAACGCCGGCTCGACTACCTCCACAATGCCGGCCGCTTCCAGCTCGCGGGCGAGGATTACGACGGGATTTTCGCCCGCGGCGAGCTCCTGCCCTACGCCGAGTTCGTGAAGCCCTGCGGCCCGGCCCTGGCGGGGTCGGAACTCGCGGGCGCCGCCCTGGCGCTGCTGCGCCGGCACCGCGCCCACGCGCCGGTCGGGAACCCGGTGACGGCCTTCCGCGCGGCGCTCGCGGGCAAGGACGATGCCTTCGTGCAGCGCCCGCTCTCGGCCTTCCACGCCTACGCCTTCAACACCACGCGCCAGCTCGGGGCGAATTTCGAGCTGCTCGGCAGCCACCTCGCCTGGCTGACGGCGCAAGGGGCGGGGTCGTTCGACGAGGCGGCGGAGGCGGCGACGCGGCTGTCGCAGGAGGCCAAGGCCTTCCAGTTCCAGCTCGCCCGCGCCTATGCCCGCGGCAAGCTCGCCGGCCTGCCCGAGCGCCTCGCCGGCGCCGAGGCGACCTACGCGGCGGTGTTCGCGGCCCTCGACCGGGCGCTGGCGGCGGGCTGACGCGCGCGATCGACGGAGTGGGTCGATCCGGCACAGACGAATGGCGCGGGGTGTCTCCTCTCCCCGTGGGCGGGGAGAGGAGACACCCCGCGCCCTCCTTCCCCCGGCATGCCGGGGAGCGTTTCAGCGCCCTCGAACACGCGACAGCAGCCACCAGGGACACCATGGCCGTTCTGCGCACCGTCGACCGGCCCCTCGACGGGCCGTGGGAGATGATCGTCACCGCCCCGGGCGCCTGCACGAATCCGGGTGCCCTCGACGGGCTCGCCGGATTCATCCCGGCCCCGGTCCCCGGCACCGCCGCCGGGGCGCTGCGCGCCGCCGGGCTGTGGTCGGATGCGGCGCCGACGCCGCTGCACGGCTCGGACGTCTGGTACCGCACGCGGATCGAAGGCCGGGGCCGCGAGACCCTGCGCTTCGAGGGTCTCGCGACGCTGTGCGAGGTCTGGCTCGACGGGGAGCTTCGCCTCACCTCCCGCTCGATGTTCCTCGCCCACGAGGTGAGCCTCGACCTCGACGGCTCCCACACCCTCGCGCTCGCCTTCCGGTCGCTGGCGCAGGACCTCGCCCGTCCGCACAAGCGCGGCCGCTGGCGGCCGCAGCTCGCGACCCCGGGCTCGCTGCGCCACGCCCGCACCACGCTGCTCGGCTTCATGCCGGGCTGGTGCCCGAGCATCGACGCGGTCGGCCCCTACCGGCCGATCACCCGGAGAGGGGAGGGGGGGCGGCCGACCGAGATCGACCTCGGGGCGAGCGTCGCGGACGGGACCGGGATCCTCGCCGTCGGTCTCACCCTGCCCGACGCCGCCGGTCCGGTGACCCTGCATTGCGACGGCCGGACGACCGTGTTGCCCGCGACCGCGCCCGGCCGGTTCGAGGGCCGGCTCGCCCTGCCCGGCATCGCCCTGTGGTGGCCCCACACCCACGGCGAGCCGCGGCGGCACGCCGTCACGGTCGAGGCCGATGGGCGGACCTTCGACCTCGGCCGGGTCGGATTTCGCACGATCACGCAGCGGCGCCCCTTCGCGGAGGGCCTGAGCCTCGCGGTCAACGGCGTGCCGGTCTTCTGCCGCGGCGCCTGCTGGACCCCGCCCGACCTCGTCGGGCTGCCAGGGGAGCGCGCCGCCTACGAACCGCTCCTGCGGCTCGCCGTCGAGGCCGGCATGACCATGCTGCGGGTCGGCGGCACGATGCTGTACGAGAGCCAAGCCTTCCACGATCTCTGCGACGAGCTCGGTCTCCTGGTCTGGCAGGACCTGATGCTCGCCAATTTCGATTATCCGGTCGACGATCCCGCTTTCCGGTCGGCGCTCGAGACCGAGATCGCCCAGCTCCTCGACCGGCTCCAGGCCTCGCCCTCGCTCTGCGTCCTCGGCGGCGGCAGCGAGATCGAGCAGCAGGCCGCGATGCTCGGATTTCCGGAGGCCGTCTGGCGGACCACGGCGGTGGAGGCGATGCTGCGCGAGGCGGCGGCCCTGCGCCGGCCCGACCTCGTCGTGGTGCCGAACTCGCCCGCGGGCGGCGACCTGCCGTTCTCCCCCGATGCCGGCGTCACCCATTATTACGGCGTGGGCGCCTATCTCCGCCCGTTCGAGGATGCCCGCCGGGCCGAGGTGCGCTTCGCCTCGGAGTGCCTGGCCTTCGCCAACGTGCCGGAGCCGGCCTCGCTCGCCGACGCCGGCCTGACCGATCCGCGCGATCCGGCCTGGGGCCTCGGAATCCCGCGCGACCGCGGCGCCGACTGGGATTTCGAGGGCGTGCGCGACCACTATGTCGGCGCCCTCTACGGCGTCGACCCGGCGCGCCTGCGCGACGACGACCCGGAGCGCTACCTGACGCTCGGCCGGGCGGCGGTCGCCGAGGTGACGGAGGCGACCTTCGCCGAGTGGCGGCGCGCCGGCTCGGTCACCGCCGGCGGCCTAGTCTGGCTCTGGCGCGACCTCGCGCCGGGCGCGGGCTGGGGCGTGGTCGACGTCGCCGGGCGGCCGAAATCCGCCTGGTATGCCCTGAAGCGGGCCTTCCGGCCGGTCCAGGCGCTCCTCACCGACGAAGGGCTGAACGGCCTCCACGCCCACTTGCTGAACGAGACCGCCGAACCGTTGGACGCCACCCTGGCGCTCACCTTCACCACCGGCGCCGGCAAGGTCGCTGCCCGGGCCGAGAGGGCGGTGTCGCTGGCGCCGCGCTCGTCGCTCACCCTGTCCTCGGCCGCCCTGCTCGGACGCTTCTTCGACGCCACGAGCGCCTACCGGTTCGGCCCGGCGGCGCACGACCTCGCCCATCTGCGGCTCAGCCGCACCGGCGGCACGGTGCTGGCCGATGCCTTCCATTTCCCGGCCGGGCGGGCCGCCGCTCCCCGGGAGATCGGGCTCTCGGCGGAGCTGGTCGACGGCGAGGCCGGCCTCGCGCTGAGGGTCGCGGCGGAGCGGCACGCGTTATCGGTCCACCTTGCGCTCGACGGGGCGGGGAGGCCGGCGGACAACTGGTTCCACCTGGCGCCGGGAAGCGAACGCCTGATCGCATTGCACGAGACGGCGGACCGGCCGAGCGGCACGGTGCGGGCGGTGAACGGGAGCGGGACGGTCCGGTTCTGAGCGCCCGCGCCGCGGCGCCCGATCGCACGGCAACACGGTACCCGGACGCTGACGAACATGCGTGCCGGCGCACTGAACGTTCCATGACGGCTCCAACCCGTTTCCCGGACGGCCGCAACGCCGTGGAAGGAGATCCGGGATCCGGCGGTCCGCCACCGCGGCGTGCGAGACTTATCGCGCCGCGCTGGACGAGGATCCGGCCAGGACGAGGCCGGCCGGGCGCAAGCTCGCCTGCCCGGGTCCTCGTGCCCTGGCCCGGCGGCCACCTCCGGCCCGAGGACCGCCCGGGCGAGGTGGTGCGGGCGCGCAGGCGCGTTCCTGGCGCGATGAGCGGTGGGCGAGGCCCATCGTGCGGCCGTGCTTCCGGAAGGCCGGGGGCCGTCACTCCCCCCGCATGAGCTCCGCCAGCGGCGCCTTCAGGGTGCAGACCACGCCCTCGGGCGGGTAGTGGGTCGCCACCTCGCCGTCGACGGTCCCGGCAAGGCCCCGCTCGATCAGGCGCGAGCCGAAACCCCGGCGGGCCGGCGGCGTCACCCGGGGGCCGCCATGCTCCTGCCAGCGCAGGGCGAGGATGTCGGAACCGTCGATGCGCCACGCGAGGGTGACGTGGCCGTCCGGCGCGCGCAGGGCCCCGTACTTGACCGCGTTGGTGGCGAGCTCGTGCGCCATCAGGGCGAGCGACAGGGCTGCCCGCGAGCCGCACGGCACCGGCGGCCCCGAGAGGCGGAAGCGCCCGGGCCGGCCGTCGTCGTGGATGGCGAGCGCCCCGTCGAGCACCGCCCGCAGGTCGGCGCTCTCGCCCTCGCCGGTGAGCAGGAGGTCGTGGGCCTTGCCGAGCGCGATCAGCCGGGCCGCCAGGGCCTCGCGGGCCGCCATCGGGTCGGCGGCGTTGCGCAGGGTCTGCATGGCGATCGCCTGCACCATCGCCAGGGTGTTCTTGAGCCGGTGGCTCAGCTCGCGGTTGAGGATCTCCTGCTGCGCCTCCGCCGCCTTGCGGGCCGAGATGTCGTGGCTCACCGCCGCGAAGCCCTCGAAGGCGTCGCCGGGCCCGCGCAGGGCAAAGAGGTTGTAGCGCACCGGCACGGTGGCGCCGGTGGCGAGGTTGCGCAGGCGGAAATCGCCGCTCCAGGACCCCCCGTAAGCCCCGCCCTCCCGGATCGCCGGCAGGATCGTGGTCTCGGCGAAGGGCAGGTCGTCGGGCGGGAAGAAGTCGGTCAGGCGCATCGCCCGGGCCGCGGCTTCGTCGGCGAGGCCGACCAGGGTGCGGCCGGCCGGGTTGACGTAGGCGATCCGCCCTTCCGCATCCGCGATGGCGATGAAGTCGCTCGACTGCTCGGCGACGAGGGCGAGGCGGCGCAGCTGCGCCTCGGCCCGGCGCTGCTCGGTCACGTCGAGGAACACCGTCACCGCCGCCTGGATCGCCCCGTCCTCGTCGCGCACCGGCGCGCTCGAGATCTCGAGCAGGCGCAGGCCCGTGGCGGCGTTGCGGTAGCGCATCGCCTCGCCGGTCACCACCGTGCCGTCCCGCAGGGCGCGCAGCGACGGGTAATCGTCCGGGGCGTAGGGGCGCCCGTCGGCATGCACGGCGCCGTAGGATTCGTAGCGGGCGAGCGTGCGCTCGCCGACGGCGTGGCCCAGGATCTCCTCGCCACGGGCGTTGACGAGGTTCGGCCCGCCCGGCTCGCGCCCGACGACCGAGATGCCGACCGGTGCCTGCCGGAAGACCGATTCGAGCAGGCTGCGCTCGAGGTCGAGCCGGCGCTCGGAGTCGCGCCGGGCGGCCTCCGCGCGTTCGCGCTCGGACAGATCGAACATCGCGCCGATCATCCGCATGGCGCGGCCCGTCTCGTCGCGGATCACCGAGCCGCGGTCGAAGACCCGGGCATAGGAGCCGTCGGCGCGGCGGAAGCGGTACTCGTCGCTCCAGGCGGTCCCGGCCCCGTCGATGACGGCGTGGATCGAGGCGTCGATCCGGGCGCGGTCGTCGGGATGGATGTGGTCGATCCACCACGCGCCCGTCGGCGCGACCGTGTCGAGGACGTGGCCGTAGGCGGCCTCCAGGGCCTCGTTCCACAGGACGTGGTCGGCGGCGAAGTCCCAGTCCCAGATCGCGTCGTTGGTGGCCCGCGCCGCGAGGCGGTAGCGCTCCTCGGTGGCCCGCGCCGCCCGCAGGGCCGCCTCGCGGTCCGCCACCGCCCGGCGCAGCTCGAGCTGGCTCATCAGCTGGCGCGCCAGCGCCCGCAGGTCGCCGGCCTCGGTCTCGGAGAGGCCGTCCGGCCGGGGCACGTAGTCGATCACGCAGAGCGTGCCGAGCACCTGCCCCTCCGCCGTCCGCAAGGGGGCCCCGGCATAGAACCGGATGCCGGGCGCGGCGGTGACGAGGGGATTGGCCCGGGTGCGGGGATCCTGGCTCAGGTCGGGAATGACGAGGAGCGAGTCGGGCTGGGCAAGGGCATGGGCGCAGACCGAGCGGTCGAGATCCGTCTGCGGCCAGGGGAAGCCCGTGCGGGCCTTGAACCATTGCCGGTCGCCGGCCACCAGGCTCACCAGCGCCACCGGCGCGTCGCACAGGCGGCTCGCCAGCCGCACCACGTCGTCGAAGCCCCGCTCGGGCAGGGTGTCGAGCACCGCGTAATCCTCGAGCGCGGCGAGGCGCTCGGGATCGCACACGGCTCTCGGCAGGTCGGGGGGACGGGACATTCAGGGCCGGCGGGGTGATCCGGCCCCGCTCTTAGCGCGAACGGCCGCCCGGCGCCACGCGCGATCCCCCCGTCATCCTCAGTCGATCACCTCGACGACGCGGCGAGTGCCGGGCTCGACCAGGACGGGATGGTCGTTGACGATCGTGTAGTTGAGGCCCTTCAGGGCGAATTCCGGCGGCACGTCGTAGTAGACGACCCCGTCCGGCGGCAGCACCGTGCCGACCTGCAGCGGGCCCGCATAGCGGAAGGACGGCCGGTGCTCGCCGGCGGCGTAGATGCGGAAGCGCTCGCGCCGGTCGATGCCGAGCAGGCTGTTGGCGGTCCCGACCGCCGCCCCGATCGCGCTGCCCACCACCGCGCCCACCGGCCCGGCGATCGCCTCGCCCCGCGTCGCGCCGTCCTGGGCGCCGCGCGCCGTGCCCTGGGCCTCGGCGGCGGTGATGCCGAGACCGAGGAGGAGGGCGGCGGCGAGGGGCATGAGGCGAGAGGTCATGGCGGGCGGTCCCGAGCGAGCTTGGCTGTTGGGTCGAGAACCGCGCGGCCGCCGTCCCGGTTCCCGGACGCGACCGGTTAAGGCCGCGGGTGGAATCCGGATTCGCCGTTAACCGCGATTGAAGAGGATCGGGGACGGGATCGAAAACCCCTGTTTCGTCCACGATTTGGAAGGCGGGCGGGTCCTAGCGTCGCCGGCATGGGATGCGATCGGAACGGCATGGCGACGGGAGCGGCCCGGCACGGCGAGGGCCGGCGCCCACGGCTGCGGGATTGAAGACGGGCGTGACGATGAGCCATCGGCGCAACGACCAGATCGACATGGTGGTGCCCTTCGTGCACTTCCGCGACCAGCGGGAGACGATGGAGCGGCCGTTCTTCTCGATCGCCAAGCAGAAGCGCCTGAAAGAAATCGACTATACGAGCCCGGACGGCTCGGTCTGGGTGCGGGTGCTGCCGAACCAGGCCTACGGCATGGCGACGATCTGGGATGCCGACATCCTGATCTGGGCCGCCTCGACGATCTGCGAGATGAAAAAGCGGGGCCGCAACGACATCCCGCGCAAGCTCCACTTCATGCCCTACGACCTCCTCAAGGGGATCGGCCGCGAGACCGGCGGGCGTCAGTACAAGCTCCTGCGCGACGCGCTGTTTCGCCTGCAATCGACCTCGGTGCGCACCAACATCCGGGCCGAGAAGGCCAAGCGCAAGGAGCGGCAGTTCAGCTGGATCGACGCCTTCGACGACACGATCGACGAGGAGACCAATGCCAGCCGGGGCATGTCGATCACCCTGTCGGACTGGTTCTACGAGGGCGTGCTGATGGATGGCGGCGTGCTCGCCATCGACCCCGCCTATTTCGGCATCACCGGCGGGCGCGAGCGCTGGCTCTACCGCATCGCCCGCAAGCATGCCGGCGGGGCGGGGGAGGGGGGGTTCGCCATCAGCCTGCCGACCCTGTTCGACAAGTCGGGCGCCGAGGGGACCTATCGCCGGTTCAAGTTCGAGATCGCCAAGATCGCCAAGGCCGACGAGCTGCCGGGCTTCGTCCTGCGGATCGAGGAGAAGGAGCGCGGCGAGCCGCACCTGCGGATGATCCGCCGCGACCTCGCGAGCGACGAGGTGCTGGCGGCTCCGGCGGAAAAGCCGAAACGCAGCCGCAAGCCCAAGGCCGGGACCGAGCTGCCGCTCTTCCGCCACCTGTCGGACGAGACGCTCGCGCTCTGCCGCAAGGCCCATCCGGGCTGGGACGTCTACGGCCTCAAGACCGAGTTCGACCACTGGCTCGAGGGCGACGCGACCCGCGAGCCGAAGCACTACGAGAGCGCCTTTTTGGGCTTCGCCGAGCGGTTCGTGCGCGACGCCCGGTAATCCACAGGCCCGCCCGTTCCCGATGTACGGGTCGGCGGGCGCGGGGAGCCCCCGGCCCCGAGGGGAAATCCCCGGAATCCCTGTGAATGACTCGGGCCGAGTCGGCACATCGGGAACGGCACCGGGGTGGATCGGTACTTCGGGAACGGCCCCGTCCCATCGGGAACGCCGGCACGGCACATCGGGGACGGGACGGCCGGTACAACGGGGACGGATCCTCGGCACATCGGGAACGGCCCACCCGCATTAAGCTTTTGGGCGAGTTCGAGGAATCGCCGCCGCCGGAGCGCCTAAATCCATAAAGATTCCTGTAACACTCTAAACGGTGCATACTGGGGAAAACCCGGACAGGGACCGTGATCCCCGAGTCGTGCGCCGCATTCCCGAGTCGAGAGGCGAGTCACAGGCGATCCACAGGAGTCCACCGACTCGTCGGAACGAACCGATCGGCCATCGCGTCTGTCGAACCGGGGGCGCCGGGCTGGACTCGACTCGCGTAAGCTTTCCTGTGGGACTCTCCGGGAGGGAGGATCGGGTTCTCGACTCGCGGAACCTCGCATCGTACGAGCGGAATCACGGGATCGGACGGGCTGCCAGACGAGGCATGAAGGCGGAAGAGCGGAGGGCGGCGCCTCGGCGAGCCGTTCGTGAAGTACGCCCGGGCGGCGGTGGATCCCTATGGCGAGTGGCGGCCGGGCGCGGCGGACAGGACATTGCGGGTCGGCAGTCCCGATCGCGATGCGTCCGCGCCAGCGATGCGGGATGAAAAAACACCGTCGCGGCACGAGGACGTACATCGGGGACAGCGGGGACAAGCAGCCGATCCGGCTCGAAGCCCTGCACGGTTTCCCCGCAATCCCGGACCCTGTTCCAGTGGACGAGGCGGGCCCGGGAAGGCGGTCCTGGGGATCACGACGGCGAAATCCGACGCGCGGTCGGACCGGGCTGTCAGAACGTCCAGGCGTCCGGTCACCGTGGATTTCGGCCCCGTTCCCGAAATACGTCCTGCGCCACCCGATACCATACGGCAGACAAGCCGACGTTCGGATCGCCATTCCGCCCCGGCTTCGACCGCGAAAGAATGACGGCAGACGATCGGATGACCACGAAGGATGGCTCCAGAAATCTCGGTCCTTGCTGGAGCCATCCTTCGGGATCGGTCGATCATCGACACGAGGCGCAGGTGGGCTGACGCGTGGACGTCCTTACCCGAGCGACGGCAGGTCGAGCCCATGCTCGCGGGCGCAGGCCACCGCGTCGTCGTAGCCGGCGTCGGCGTGGCGCATCACGCCGGTGGCGGGGTCGTTCCACAAAACCCGCTCCAGGCGCCGGTCGGCGGCCTCGCTGCCGTCGCAGACGATCACCATGCCGGCATGCTGCGAGAAGCCCATCCCGACACCGCCGCCATGGTGCAGCGAGACCCAGGTGGCGCCGGACGCGGTGTTGAGGAGCGCGTTCAGCAGCGGCCAGTCCGAGACCGCATCCGAGCCGTCGCGCATGGCCTCCGTCTCGCGGTTCGGCGAGGCGACCGAGCCGGAATCGAGGTGATCGCGCCCGATGACGATCGGCGCCTTCAACTCGCCGGTACGGACCATCTCGTTGAAGGCGAGGCCGAGACGGTGGCGGTCGCCGAGGCCCACCCAGCAGATCCGCGCCGGCAGGCCCTGGAACCGGATTTTCTCCCGCGCCATGTCGAGCCAGCGGTGGAGGTGCTGGTTGTCCGGCAGCAGCTCCTTCACCTTGGCGTCGGTGCGGTAGATGTCCTCCGGGTCGCCCGAGAGGGCGCACCAGCGGAACGGGCCGACGCCGCGGCAGAAGAGCGGGCGGATATAGGCCGGGACGAAGCCCGGGAAGGCGAAGGCGTCCTCGACGCCCTCCTCCAGGGCCATCTGGCGGATGTTGTTGCCGTAATCGACCACCGGCACGCCGGCGCGGTGGAAATCGAGCATCGCCCGGACATGCACCGCCATCGAGCGTTTCGCCGCCGCGGCGACCGCCGCCGGATCGGTCTCCCGCCTGGCCTCCCATTCGGTGACCGTCCAGCCCGCCGGCAGGTAGCCGTTGACCGGATCGTGGGCCGAGGTCTGGTCGGTGACGCAGTCGGGGCGCACGCCGCGGGCGTAGAGTTCGCCGAAGATCTCCGCCGCGTTGCCGAGCAGCGCGACCGACCGCGGGGTCTTGGCGCGGCAGGATTCCTCGATCAGCGCGAGCGCGTGGTCGAGGTCGCGGGCCTGGACGTCGACGTAACCGGTGCGCAGGCGGAACTCGATGCGCGAGGCCTGCGCCTCGACGGCGAGGCAGGACGCGCCCGCCATGGTGGCGGCGAGCGTCTGGGCCCCGCCCATGCCCCCCAGGCCCGCCGTCAGAATCCAGCGGCCGGAGAGGTCGCCGGCGTAATGCTGGCGGCCCATCTCCACGAAGGTCTCGTAGGTGCCCTGCACGATGCCCTGGCTGCCGATGTAGATCCAGGAGCCCGCCGTCATCTGGCCGTACATCATCAGGCCCTTGCGATCGAGCTCGTGAAAATGCTCCCAGGTCGCCCAGTGCGGCACGAGATTCGAGTTGGCGATCAGCACCCGGGGCGCGTCGGCGTGGGTGCGAAAAATCCCGACCGGCTTGCCGGACTGGACCAGCAGGGTTTGGTCGTCGTCGAGATCCCTCAGCGCCGCCACGATGCGGTCGAAGCTCGCCCAGTCCCGCGCGGCCCGGCCGATGCCGCCATAGACCACCAGTTCCCCCGGCCTCTCGGCGACGTCGGGATCGAGGTTGTTCATCAGCATCCTCAGCGGCGCCTCGGTGAGCCAGCTCTTGGCGGTGAGGGTGGTGCCGTGGGGCGCGCGGATGGTGCGGGCGTTGTCGATGCGGGTCATGGGCGGGGGTTCCGGGCGAGGGGGGAGGTCGAGGCGCGATTCGCTTCGACGGCTGTCAGGCTGGATGGGCAGATCCGCTCATCGATGAACATCTGCACTATTGACTGATGTGTTCGAACAAAACGTGGCGCATTTCCCCTCTCCCGTATGGGAGAGGGGATCCATCGCTTTCATTGATCTGAACCGATCAAACAAAAATCGCATCGGTTCTGTCGAGCGGATGAATGGCTTCTAGAGCAATTCACGATCGCGTTGCAATCGCGAAGCTCTCTAAGTCTTTGTTTTGCCGCCTCTTCTTCGACGAACCGGTATCCACTTCGTCGGAAAATGCTCTAGTCGAGCACCGGCAGGGACACCCCCGCCACCGCCGCGACCAGGCTGCCATCTCGCACCAGCGCCAGCGCCGCCGCGATGTCGGGGTGGAAGTGCCGGTCGTCGTCGAGGCGGGGCACCTCGGCGCGCAGCCGCGCCCGCACCGCCTCCAGGGCCGGGCTCGAGATGAGCGGCGCGTGGAAGTCGCAGCCCTGCGCGGCTGCCAGGGCCTCGATCGCCACCACGGCGGCGGCGTTCTCGGCCATCGGCAGCAGGCGGCGGGCGCCGTGGGCGGCCATCGAGACGTGGTCCTCCTGGTTGGCGGAGGTCGGGATCGAATCGACGCTCGCCGGCATCGCCCGCTGCTTGTTCTCGGAGACGAGGGCCGCCGCCGTCACCTGCGGGATCATGAAGCCGGAATTCAGCCCCGGCTTCGGCGTTAGGAAGGCCGGCAGGCCCGAGAGCGCCGGATCGACCAGCATGGCGATGCGCCGCTCCGACAGGGAGCCGATCTCGCAGAGCGCCATGGCGATCATGTCGGCGGCGAAGGCCACCGGCTCGGCGTGGAAGTTGCCGCCGGACAGGGCCTCGTCGGTCTCGGAAAAAATCAGCGGGTTGTCGGAGACGCCGTTGGCCTCCGTCGCCAGCGTCTCGGCGGCCTGGCGCAGCAGGTCGAGGCAGGCGCCCATCACCTGGGGCTGGCAGCGCAGGCAGTAGGGGTCCTGCACCCGCTCGTCGCCGGTCAGGTGCGAGGCCCGGATGGCGCTACCGGCCATCAGGGCGCGCAGCGTCGCCGCGGTGGCGATCTGGCCGGGGTGGCGGCGCAGCGCGTGGATGCGCGGATCGAACGGCGCATCGGAGCCCCGTGCCGCGTCGGTCGCGAGCGCGCCGACGACGAGGGCCGATTGCAGCACCGCTTCGGCCTCGAACAGGCCGGCCAGCGCGTTGGCGGTCGAGAACTGGGTGCCGTTGAGAAGGGCCAGTCCCTCCTTCGGGCCGAGCGAGGCCGGGACGAGGCCGGCCGCCGCCAGCGCCTCGGCGGCGGGCAGGCGGCCGGCCGGCGTAAAAGCCTCGCCGACCCCGATCATCACCGCGGCCATGTGGGCGAGCGGCGCCAGGTCGCCGGACGCCCCCACCGAGCCCTGGCAGGGCACGACCGGGATCACGTCGCGGGCGAGCATCGCGCCCAAGAGGTCGAGGGTGGCGGGCTGCACGCCCGAGGCGCCCTGCGCCAGGCTCGCGAGCTTGAGCGCCAGCATCAGCCGCACCACCGGCACGGGGCTCGGCTCGCCGATTCCGGCGGCGTGGGAGAGCACGATGTTGCGCTGGAGCGTCGCGAGGTCGCCGGCCTCGATCCGCACGCTCGCCAGTTTCCCGAATCCGGTATTGATCCCGTAGACCGGCTCGCCGCGGGCGAGGATCCGGGCGACCGCGGCCGCGCTCTCCGCCACGACGGCCGCGCAGGAGGGATCGAGGCGGGCGGGTGCGCCGCGATAGATCGCGCGCCAGCCGGCCAGCGGCACCGCGCCCGGCACGAGGGTGATCGTCTCGGTCATCGTGTCCCCCGGATGCGGGCGTGGAGCGGGTTGAAGCCCATGCGGTAGACGAGCTCGGCCGGCCGCTCGACCGACCATACCGCGAGGTCGGCGCGCTTGCCGGCCTCGAGGGTGCCGATCTCGGACAGGAGGCCGAGGGCGCGGGCGGCCTCGCGGGTGGTGCCGGCCAGGCACTCGTCGACGGTGAGGCGAAAAAGGGTCGCGGCCATGTTCATGGCGAGCAGCGGCGAGGTCAGCGGCGAGGTGCCCGGATTGGCGTCGGTCGCGACCGCCATGGGCACGCCGTGGCGGCGAAACAGCTCCACCGGCGGCAGCCTGGTCTCGCGGATGAAGTAGTAGGCGCCGGGCAGCAGCACCGCGACGGTGCCGCTCCGCGCCATGGCCATCGCCCCGGCCTCGTCGGTGTGCTCCAGATGGTCGGCCGAGAGGGCGTCGTGGCGGGCCGCCAGCGCGGCGCCGCCGAGATTCGAGAGCTGGTCGGCATGGAGCTTCACCGGCAGGCCGAGGGCCTTCGCCCGCGCGAACACCCGCTCCACCTGCTCGGGCGAGAAAGCGATGCCCTCGCAGAATGCGTCGACCGCATCGACGAGCCCCTCCGCGGCGAGCGCCGGCAGTATCGCGTCGGCGACCTCGCCGATGAACGCGTCCTTGTCGCCGCGGGCCTCCGGCGGCAGGGCGTGGGCGCCCAGGAAGGTGGTGCGGATCGAGACCGGCCGCATCCCGGCGAGGCGGCGGGCGGCCCGCAGGGACTTGCGCTCGCCGGCGAGGTCGAGCCCGTAGCCCGACTTCACCTCGACGGTGGTGACCCCCTCGGCCATCAGCGCGTCGAGCCGCGGCAGGGTCTGGCGCACGAGGTCGTCCTCGCTCGCCTTGCGCAGGGCCGCGACCGAGGAGACGATGCCGCCGCCGGCCCGCGCCACCTCCTCGTAGGAGGCTCCGCGCAAGCGCAGCTCGAATTCGTGCGCCCGGTCGCCGGCCCAGACGAGGTGGGTATGGCAGTCGATCAGCCCCGGGGTGATCCAGCGGCCCTCGCCGTCGATCACCTCGGCCTCGCTCAGAGCGGCGCCCGGCAGCGCGGCCTCGGGCCCGGCATACAGGATGCGGCCGTCGCGGATCGCGAGGGCGCCGTGGTCCACCGCGCCGATCCCGGGACGTCCGGGCGCGAAGGTGGCGAGCCGGACGTTGCGCCAGACCCGCGGTCCGTCCTCTGTCTCGCTCATGCGCGTCTCCCTTGATTCGTGCATATGTATAGACATGATCGATGCGCTTTGTATAGACATGAGCGGACCAGGGCGCAGCCCAGCCCTCCCGTTCCGGGCCCCACCGCAGGAGACGCGCCGATGACCGTGCTGCATGCGAGCCACGCCCTCACCCCCACGGGCTGGCAGGCCGACGTCCGGCTGACCGTGACGGCGGGGCGGTTCTCGGCGGTCGAGGCTGCCTGCGCGCCGGAGCCGGGCGACACCCGGGTGGCGGTGCTGGTGCCGGGGCTGCCGAACCTGCACAGCCACGCCTTCCAGCGCGGCATGGCGGGGCTCGCCGAGCGGCGCGGCCCCTCCGCCGACACGTTCTGGACCTGGCGCGAGACGATGTACCGCTTCGCCCTGCGGATGAGCCCCGACGAGGCCGAGGCGGTGGCGGCCCAGGCCTATGTCGAGATGCTCGAATCCGGCTTCACCCGGGTCGGCGAGTTCCACTACCTGCATCACGCGCCCGACGGCGCGCCCTACGCCCAGGTCGCCGAGATGGCGGAGCGGATCGCGGCGGCGGCCGCCCTCACGGGCCTGCGCCTCACCCTGCTGCCGGTGCTCTACCGCTGGTCGAATTTCGGCGGCGTCGCGCCGACCGACGGCCAGCGCCGCTTCGTCTCCGACCTCGATCTCTTCGCCCGCATGGTCGACGCCTCCCGGACCGTCGTGGCGGGCCTCCCCGGCGCCACGCTGGGCGTCGCACCCCACAGCCTGCGGGCGGTGACGCCGGAGGACCTCTCCGCCGCGGCCGCGCTGGCGGAGGGCGGGCCGATCCACATCCACGCCGCCGAGCAGGTGCGGGAGGTCGAGGATTCCTTGAGCTGGTCCGGGGCGCGGCCCGTGCAATGGCTCCTGGACCAGGCCGGGCTCGATTCCCGCTGGTGCCTGATCCACGCCACCCACATGACGCCCGACGAGACGACGCGCTTTGCCACGAGCGGCGCCGTCGCGGGCCTGTGCCCGGTGACCGAGGCGAGCCTCGGCGACGGCATCTTCCCGGGTCCCGGTTTCGTCGCGGCGGGCGGGCGCTACGGCGTGGGCACCGATTCGAACGTGCTGGTGGGGGCCGCCGACGAGCTGCGTCAGCTCGAATACGCCCAGCGCCTCGGGGCACGCCAGCGCAACGTGCTCGCCGCCCCCGGCGCCTCGACCGGGCGCGCCCTGTTCGAGGCGGGCCTTGCCGGCGGCACGCAGGCGCTGGCCGCCGAGGGGGGCGGGCTCGCGGTCGGCGCCCCGGCCGACGGCGTGGCGCTCGACGGAGCGGACCCGGCCCTGATCGAGCGCCGGGGCGACGCCCTTCTCGACGGCTGGATCTTCGCTGCCGGCGCGCGGGCGGTGGACGCGGTCTGGGTGGACGGCCGCCAGGTCGTCGCGGGCGGGCGGCACGTCGCCCGGGAGGCGGTGGCGGCGCGGTACGCGCGGGTGCTCGGGCGGCTGATGGCGGCGTGAGGGGCGGTCGCCGGTTCGAGATCACCCCGCTGATTCCATCAGAGTACGTCCCGCCTCTCCCGAGTGCGAGGGTCCGGGCGATCGAAAATCCCACGCGATGATGCCGCGGTCATGAGTAAAGCTCGACGGACACGCGGCCGGAGCGACGATCAGAGTTTCACGCTGGAGCGTATCGCCCTCACCCCTACCCCTCCTCCACACGGGAGAGGGGATCCCGCGACTTTCCGTCATCGCGTCGGGCCAAGTTGAAATTGTCATGCCGATCCCGCTATCAAGCTCGGGTATGGGGAGGCGGTCCGGCCCTTCCGGGAAGGCCGGCGGACGGCGGAGGCGGCGTGGGCGCGCACGATCACCTGAGCGGACGGGCTGACTCATGACCGCGCACGATCCCGCCCGCCCCGAGGCCCGGCCGATCTCGCTGCACCAGCAGATCCTGTCGGAGATCCAGGGTCATATCCTGTCCGGCCGCTGGCCCCCCGGTCACCGCATTCCGTTCGAGCACGAGCTGACGGCGCAGTTCGGCTGCTCGCGCATGACGGTCAACAAGGTGCTGACTCAGCTCGCCGCCGCCGGGCTGATCGAGCGTCGGCGCAAGGTCGGCTCCTTCGTGCGCCAGCCGCATTCGCAATCGGCGGTGCTGGAGATCCCGGAGATCCGCACCGAGGTCGAGGCCCTGGGCCTGCCCTACCGCTTCGCCCTGCTGGCGCGCCGACGCCGGCGCAGCACGCAGGCCGACCGCGCGGCGCTCGGGCTCGACGCGCCGGCCCCGGTCCTGGCGCTCACCGTGCGGCACGATGCGGGACCGCGCCCGTTCTGCCTCGAGGAGCGACTGGTCCATCTCGCGGCGGTGCCGGAGGCCGAGGCGCAGGATTTCGCCGACGAGCCGCCCGGGACCTGGCTCGTCCGCCACGTGCCCTGGACCGCGGCCGAGCACCGCATCCGCGCCCGCGCCGCCGACGCCGACATCGCCGCCGCGATGGCCTGCGCCCCCGGCGCGGCCTGCCTCGTCGTCGAACGCCGGACCTGGAGTGCCGGGCGCCCCGTCACGGTCGTGCGCCTGACCTATCCGGGCGAGGCGCACGAGCTCGTCGCCCGCTTCGCGCCCTCGCATGGGCCGGGCCCAGGGGTAGGACGCGAGGCCTAGCTCGCCGGCCCTGGCTCTTACGGGCGCGATCGGCTATCAGCCCCGCCGCCCCGGCCACGGCCGATCCCGGCCCGCGCGGTCGCGCGATCGTCGCCCGGGACGGACCTCCGTCGGGGGCGGGGCACGCGCGGTCGAGGGTGATGCGGTACGAGGTCGAGCGGAAGTTCCTGGTCGCCCATGCGGGTTGGCGCGACCGGGCGGTGAGCCGGCGCCGGCTGACGGACGGGCTCGTCGGCGAGTTCGCCGGCGGCAAGGTCCGGGTGCGGCTCGACGACGAGCAGGCCTGGATCACCGTCAAGGGCCGGCGCGACGGCCTGGCGCGGCCGGAATTCGAGTACGAGATCCCCCGGGCCGACGCGGAGGCGATGCTGGGCCTCGTCTGCGAGACCTGCCTGATCGAGAAGACCCGCCACTGCGTGCCCCATGACGGGATGGAGTGGGTGGTGGACGAGTATGGCGGCGCGCTCGCCGGCATGGTCCTGGCCGAGGTCGAGTTGGAGCACGAGGCGCAACCCCTCGCCCTGCCGGACTGGATCGGCCGAGAGATCACCGCCGATGTGCGCTTCCGCCAGTCGACGCTGCTGCGGCTCGCCCGCGAGGCCGGCCGCCCCGTGACCCTGACCGAGGTCGTCGCGGCGCGGCTGTGAGGCCCGGGGCGGGCGCCCCTCCGACGGCGCCCGGACGATGATCGCGGGGAGCATCCCCCAAGGTCTCCGGGCCCGCTCCGTTGAGGAAGCGTTGACGGTCTTCAGCACGGCCCGCCCTGCGGGCCGATGGAATCGGCTGCGCCGAGGGCCGGGCGGCGATTGTCCTTCGCCTGCGCATCGTCTATGAGGCCGCCACACAACCGCCGAGCTCAGATCGGCGGCATTCTTCTCGTCCCAGGCGGTCGCGACCGCCCGAGGCCGGCCAGCGGATCGTAGAATCCGCGTCGCCTCGCGCGTCCGATCGAGCGGACCGGGACACGTCGCCGCGAGGGACCGACCGGACCGGGTCGGGGTGCCGCGGCCCCGCGACAGCGGCCTCACGAGGAAACCACCCCGAAAATGGCTTCACGCGCCGTGCGGGCCCGCCCGCGCGTCGCGATCGGACGCCTGTCACGACCGGGGGCCCGCGCATCGCGCGGCCGGACCGGCCTGAACGAGAACGGGATTGGGCCATGCGCGCCGACGACACGACCACCTCCCCGAAGGCCACCGGCTCCACCGGGATCAGCCGCCGCCGGATTCTTGGCGGCGCCGCCGCCGGCCTCGCGGCCTCGGCCCTGCCCGAGTCCCTCGCCCTGGCGCAGGGCGCCGACACGGTCGACGTGCTGCTGATCGGCGGCGGCATCATGAGCGCGACGCTCGGCGTCTGGCTCAACGAGCTGGAGCCGACCTGGTCGATCCGCATGCTCGAGCGCCTCGACAAGGTGGCGATGGAGAGCTCGAACGGCTGGAACAACGCCGGCACCGGCCATTCCGCGCTCGCCGAGCTGAACTACACGCCCGAGAAGAAGGGCAAGATCGAGATCGCCAAGGCGGTCGAGATCAACGAGGCGTTCCAGGTCACCCGCCAGTTCCTGGCCTGGCAGGTCAAGAACGGCGTGCTGAAGGACCCCAAGACCTTCATCAACTACACCCCCCACATGAGCTTCGTCTGGGGTGACGACAACATCGCCTATCTCAGGAAGCGCTACGAGGCGCTGAAGGCGAGCCCGCTGTTTGCCGGGATGGAGTTCTCGACCGACCCCGAGCAGCTCAAGACATGGGTCCCCCTGATGATGGAGGGGCGCGACCCGAACCAGAAGGTCGCCGCCACCTGGTCGCCGCTCGGCACCGACGTCGAGTGGGGCGAGGTCACCCGCCAGTACGTCGCCCACCTGCAGGGCCAGAAGACCTTCCGGCTCGATGCCTCGACCGAGGTCCAGGGCATCGCCAGGAACGCCGACGGCTCCTGGCGGGTCACCGCGCGCAACCTCAAGGACGGGTCGCGCCGGAGCATCGACGCCAAGTTCGTGTTCATCGGCGCTGGCGGCGGCGCCCTGCACCTGCTCCAGGCCTCCGGCATCCCGGAGGGCGAGGACTATGCCGGCTTCCCGGTCGGCGGCTCGTTCCTGATCAACGAGAACCCGGACGTCGCGACGCTGCATCTGGCCAAGGCCTACGGCAAGGCCTCGGTCGGCTCGCCGCCGATGTCGGTGCCCCATCTCGACACCCGGGTGCTCGGCGGCAAGCGCGTCCTGCTGTTCGGGCCGTTCGCGACCTTCTCGACCAAGTTCCTGAAGGAGGGCTCCTATCTCGACCTGCTCACCTCGACCACGAGCAGCAACGTCTGGCCGATGATGCGGGTCGGCATCGACGAGTACCCGCTGGTCGAGTACCTCGCCGGCCAGCTGATGCTCTCCGACGACGACCGGATGGCGGCGCTGCGCGAATACTTCCCGAACGCCAAGAAGGGCGAGTGGCGCCTGTGGCAGGCCGGCCAGCGCGTGCAGATCATCAAGCGCGACACGAACAAGGGCGGCGTGCTGAAGCTCGGCACCGAGATCGTCAACGCCAAGGACGGCACCATCGCGGCGTTGCTCGGCGCCTCGCCGGGCGCCTCGACGGCCGCCCCGATCATGCTCGAGGTGCTCCAGCGGGTCTTCGCCCAGAGGGTCGCCACCCCCGAGTGGCAGGAGAAGATCCGCCGGATCGTCCCGAGCTTCGGCGAGAAGCTCAACGACGATCCCGAGAAGGTGGCCCGGGAATGGGCCTATACCAGCGAGCAGCTCCAGCTCCCGACCCCGCCGGCGATCGACCGCGGCACCCTGAAGCCGATTCCGGTGAGCGCGTCCGGCGGCGAGGCCCCCGCCAAGGGGCCGGTGGGCGATCTGGCGCCCTGATCGACCTCGCCCCCGGCGACGTCCGGGTCCGGTCGGCGTTCCCGGTCGGACCCGGGGCGAGGTGGTTCAGGCCTGGAACGGGATAGTGCGGCCGGGCTGGCGCGCCTGCTCCTTCGTGTAGGCGACGCCGTGCACCTTGATCTTCTTCTCGTCGAGGAGGGTGATGATGCCTCCCTTGTTCGACAGGGCGACCGGCGCCTGCACCGCCACGGTCAGCGTCGCGCCGGCCGCGATCGTGCCGGTGAGCGGCATCGCGTTCTTCTGCTTGTCCTTGAGCGACCAGCCGGTCAGGTCGACGGGGACATCCGCGGTGTTGAGCAGCGTCACCGTCTCGCGCTCTGGCGTGTGGGTGTCGTTGACGAGAGCCGCGATGATGCGCACCAGCCCGTCCGGCACGTCGCGAGGCGGGATGCGGTCGCGGTCGACCGGGGCGTGCGGCTCCCCGCCGTGGTCCGGATCGGCCGGCACCGCGGGATTCGCCGAGGCGTCGTCCGAGTGCCAGGCCTGGGTCTGAAACTTCAGGAACACCGACACCCACTGCTCCTCGCGCGGGAACCAGAAGATCAGGCCCCCATCCTGGTAGGGGCCGTTATCGCCGGCGAAGCGCCCGGGCGGGTTGCCCTGGTTCATGTGGATGTCGTGGATGCCCCGGCCCGGCCGAAAACCGAAATACCGGTCGGCCTTGTCGTTCTCCGGTCCCCAGGTCTCGCCGAAGGCATAGATCCAGGATTCTTCGTCCGCCATCGCGCGCTGCACGTAGGCGTCGAGCTTCTCGTTGAGGTCGTTGTCCGGTCCGGCGGCCGAGAGGGGCAGCGGTTTCAACTCCCAGGGCTGCATCAGGTTGCCCCGGACGTAGTCGAGAGCGATGCCGTTCGGCTGGCTCGGCGCCGGGCTCACGCCCTCGGCAAGGGCCGCCAGCGCCTCGGTGATCGGGTGCTCGAAGCGGGAGCGGACGAGGAACTGCACCTCGCTGCCGTCCTGCGACTGCACGTTGATGGCGATGCGGTGCAACTCGCCGTTGGCCGAGACGAGCACTTGGTAATGCGGGCTGCGGCCGGTGGCCAGGCGGTTGTTGATCGGCCGGCCCTTCAGGACGGAATAGTTCTTGAGCGGCATGACGGGGCTCCCGGGTGATGTCTCGGACGCGGATCGGTCCGGGGGAACCGGTCCGTTCAGCGGTCGGGCCAGGCGGGAAAGAACAGGCGCTGGCGGTTGGTCTTCATCCGGCCGGGCGCGACGTAGGCGTCGAGCCAGCCGGCCGTCTCGTCGAGGAACTTGGCCTCGGCCAGCGGCGCTCCCCGCTCGGCGAGGCGGTCGATGGTCTGGCGCGCGTAGAAATGGCGGAAGAGCCGGTCGAACTCGGTCAGGTAGATGTCGGCTACCCGCGTGTCGCCGCGGATCAGCAGCATGTTCTCGTCGTTGCCGGTGAGCGACGAGGAGGAGAAGTTCGCAGAGCCGGTGCACACCAGCGGATCGTCGCCGAGCGGATTGATCAGCAGGAACTTGGTGTGGATGAAGAACACGTGGCCCTGCTTGCGGAAGAGCTCCTCCTTCAGG
This sequence comes from Methylobacterium indicum, assembly GCF_017347565.1. NCBI lineage: Bacteria > Pseudomonadati > Pseudomonadota > Alphaproteobacteria > Hyphomicrobiales > Methylobacteriaceae > Methylobacterium > Methylobacterium indicum. Next base: position 425,322 of record NZ_AP024145.1, read on the forward strand.
AACCAGTCGTCGAGGCTTGTGTCCGGGAACGCCTTCTTGCCCTCGGCATAGGCGCCCAGCAGCGCGCCGTAGGCGGCCACCACGTCCGGGTCGCTCCTCAACGTGTCGCGCAGCTCCCGGTCCGGCGCGTCCTCGAGCAGGAGGAAACGCACGAAGTTGCGGTCGATGCCGAACTGGGCTGCCAGGAGCTTGTTCACCCCGAAGGCCGCGGTGAACATCACCGTCTCCTGTGCCTCGGCGATGCGGGCCGCGTACCAGCTCAGCATCGCGTCGTTCTTGCGCGGCGAGAAGAACGGCGTGATGCCGGGCACGGCCGTCAGGGCGTCGAGCGCGTCCGGCGGGGTGCGCCCCTGCGTCCAGGTCGAGAGCGTCGGCGTCGTGGGGTCGAGCGACAGCTCGGTCCAGTAGTCGAGATAGGCCCGCGCCACGCCCTCGTCGCGCACGACATACAAGACGTTGGTCTGGCCGATGAAGCCCGAGGCGGTGAAATTGGTCGAGCCGGTCAGGACCTCGCGGGCGCCGCCCGCCCGAATCCAGACGATGAACTTGTTGTGCGGGATCTTGCGCCGCCGGATGCGCGGGATGAGCCGCAGGTTCGCCTGCCCGTCGAGGCCGAGCGCCTCGATCGCGGTGCGCGCCGCGACGGTGGCGGAGGTATCCTCCAGCCGCTTGTCGTCCCGGTCGTAATCCTGGCCGCCCTCGTGCACGACTTGGACGTCGACCCCGCGGGCGGCCGCCCGCTTCAGGGCGAGGAGAATCGGCGGGTAGGTGAACTCGTAGGCGGCGACCCGCAGCGCTTCGCCGTCCCGCGCGCGGTCGATGAAGGCGAGGGCGGCATCGAGGGCGCCGCGAGAGAGCCAGCGCACCTCGGGATCGGCGGGATCGTCCTCGTCCTCGGGCGGCCGGTTCTGGAAATGGCTGGAGAAGGCCTGCGAGGCGATGGCGCCGCGGTTGAACCAGATCCCGTGGGTGCCGGTTGCGGGGTCCTCGGTCGTGACCGTGATCTCGGTCCCCTCGCCGAGGACCGGGGCCGCGGGCGTGCCGCGGACGGGCTGCACGCGGTAGCGCGTGGTCGTGCCGGGCCGGGCCTCGTAGTCTGACCAGATCAGGCTCTGGATCGGGTGCAGGTTGCTCGGAAAGCGGTCCTGGGGATCGGGACGGGGCACGACCGAGCGGAAGACCTTGCGGCCCTCGAGCCAGTCGGGCGCCTCCCCGTTCATCCGCGCGATGGCGAAGCCGAGAAGGCCCTCGCGCGCCTCCTCGGCGATCGCGATCGCGAGGAGCACCACCCGCGTGCCTGCAATCGCCTTCAGGTCGATCGATCCGCCCGCCGTCGCCGCCCGCATCCCTGCGTCTCCCGCCAAAGGAATGTCGATTGCGAGGGCAGGGTAGCGATATTTTATAAATTCAGCAATTGTATTACAGGTTAAGCCGCAAAAAATATCCGATCTCGATCGGCGATCGATACGACGACGATTTCAGTAGCCGACTATATTGATGCGAAATCGATTTCAATAATGCTTTTATCAAGCAAAAATGTCGTCCATCCGTATCTAATTCAATATTAGGTAGAAAAATATAGATGAAATAATTAGATAAAAAATATCTTTTAAGTAAATTTCTTTTGTTCATCGAGGATGCGGCCGACTATCCAAGGCTGATTCCGTTGTCGGTGCGCCGAGACCGATCCCCATCGTCCAAGAGCTGGAGGGCGCACGATCCGCAGCGGATATGCCGGCTGCAGAACCGACACGACTCCGGACCGGAACCGCATTACGGTCCCTCCCCGTCACCGGAGGAGGCACCGCATGATCCAGCTCTACGCCTGGGACACGCCGAACGGGCGCAAGATCAGCGTCGCGCTCGAGGAGATGGGGCTCCCCTACCGGGTCGAGCCCGTCGACATCACCAAGGGCCGGCAGTTCGAGCCCGACTTCCTCGCCATCAGCCCCAACAACCGCATCCCGGCAATCGTCGATCCCGACGGGCCGGACGGGGCGCCGCTCTCGGTGTTCGAATCCGGCGCGATCCTGGTCTACCTCGCCGAGAAGACCGGGCGCTTCCTGCCGGCGACCGGCCGCGGCCGGGTCCAGGTCATGGAGTGGCTGATGTGGCAGATGGGCGGCTTCGGGCCGATGCCGGGCCAGGTCCACCACTTCCTCTCGGTCGACGAGACGGACCGCGCCTACGGGCTCGCCCGCTACCAGAAGGAGACGCACCGGCTCTACGGCGTGCTCGACCGGCGCCTGGCCGATCGCGCGTTCGTCGCCGGCGACCTCTCGATCGCGGATTTCGCCATCCTGGGCTGGGCCTGGCGCCACGCCCGGCACCGGGTCGACCTCGCCGAGTATCCGAACGTGCGGCGCTGGTACGATGCCCTGATGAGCCGCCCGGCGGTGCAGCGCGGCTTCTCGGTCGCGCTCAGCTGATGGAGCCCCACGCCATGACGGACGAGACCGCGCTCCGGGCGCAGCTCATCGCGCGGTTCTTCCGCTACCTCGCCGTGCCGAGCCAGAGCGACGCCCGGGCGGCCGCCCTTCCGAGCACGCCGGGCCAGCGCCGGCTCGCCGAATTGCTGGCCGTCGAGCTGCGCGAGCTCGGCCTCCGCGACGTGGTGCTCGACGCGCACGCGATCCTCACCGCCCGCAAGCCCGGGACCCGGCCGGGCGCGCCGCGGATCGGCTTCATCGCCCATCTCGACACGGTCGATGTCGGGCTCTCGCCCGAGATCCGCCCGCAGGTCCTGCGATTCGAGGGCGACGACCTCTGCCTCAATCCCGCCAAAGACATCTGGCTGCGCGCCGCCGAGCATCCCGAACTCGCGCACTACCGCGGTGAGGACGTGATCGTCGGCGACGGGACCAGCGTGCTCGGAGCCGACAACAAGGCGGCGATCGCCGTGGTGATGACGCTGCTCGCCACCCTGGCGCCGGAGGACGCGCACGGCGACATCGTGGTGGCCTTCGTGCCCGACGAGGAGATCGGGCTTCGCGGCGCCAAGGCTCTCGACCTCGCGCGCTTCCCGTGCGACTTCGCCTACACGATCGACGCCTGCGCGGTCGGCGAGGTGGTGATCGAGACCTTCAACGCGGCCGGCGCCGAGATCGTGTTCACCGGCGTCGCCGCGCATCCGATGTCGGCCAAGGGCGTGATGGTGAACCCGCTCCTGATGGCGCACGACTTCATCGGCCGGTTCGACCGGGCCGAGACGCCGGAGACCACCGAGGGGCGCGAGGGCTACGTCTGGTTCAACGGCCTCCAGGCGCATTCCGGCGAGGCCCGCCTCCAGGCGATGATCCGCGATTTCGACCGCGAAGGCTTCGCCGCCCGCAAGGCGCGCCTGCACGCGGTGGCCGAGGACATCGCCGCCCTCTACCCGACCGGGCGGGTCGAATGCCGGATCGCCGACACCTACGGCAACATCCACGACAGCCTCGGCGACGACCGCCGCTCCGTCGACCTCCTGTTCGCCGCGCTGGCCGCGGAGGGGATCGCGCCGAAGGCGATCCCGATGCGCGGCGGCACCGACGGCGCGGCGCTCTCGGCCCGCGGCCTGCCGACCCCGAACTACTTCACCGGCGCCAGCAATTTCCACTCCCGGTTCGAGTTCCTGCCGGTCCCGGCCTTCGCGGCGTCGTACCGGGTGACGCGGCGGATCTGCGGGCTGGCGGCGGGGGAGGGGAGCGTCGATTCGGGGCCGAAATGATTCGGGCGGAGGCTTTCATCCCGTGGTTCGTGAAAACTACGGATCGTCGACGCGCCGATCGCCCTCGAACACCCTCTCGACCAGTTCCCCGACCCGCGCGGGGCCGAGCGCCTCGTCGAACAGGATCCGGAACAGGATCGGCGCGAGCACGCCGTCGAGCACGGCGTCGAGGCTCGGAAACGCCTCGCCCCGGGCGGCGGCGCGCTCGGCGATGAGGGCGATCTGCTGGCGGGCGTAGCTGCAGCAGCGGCGGGGGCCGGTCCCACCCTCGGCCGCCAGCACGTCGCGGATCATCTCGCGGCCGAGGCCGGACGACATCTCCTCGGCATATTGCTCGGCCCAGGCCAGGAGGTCGCCGCGGCCGTGGCCGGTCTCGACCGGCACCATGTCCGGGCGCAGGCGCTCGACCGCGACGTCGGCCAGAAGCTCGTTCAGCTCGCCCCAGCGGCGATAGATCGTCGAGGGCGTGACGCCGGCCTCCGCGGCGATGAGCGGGATCGTGACCTCGGCGCGGTCCATCCGGGCGAGCAGGTCGCGGGCGGCCCGGTGGACCGCGGCCTGGACCCGCGCGCTGCGCCCGCCGGGGCGTGGCCCTCCCCCCCGCTCCGCCATTCGTCCCATCCTCCAAACGCAAAGAATTTGCTTTTAGCGCGCCGCAGCTTTAGACCATTAACGCAACGGATTTGCTTTAAGGGCCACAGCGATGCGCGAAGGTCAAGAATTCCGGTGGCGTGGCCCCCAGTGGCGTGACCCGCTCGTCTTCCACGCCGCGACGCTCGGGGCGTTCTTCGTCGCCGCAGCCGCCCCGACGCCGCTCTATCGCATCTACCAGGAGACCCTGGCGCTCTCGCCGGTCTTCGTGACGCTCGTCTTCGCGGTCTACGCGGTCGCGCTGCTGAAGGCGCTGCTCGTCGCCGGTTCGCTCTCGGACCATCTCGGGCGGCGCCCGGTGATCGCCGGGGCCCTGGCGCTCGAGGCGCTGGCCATGGGGCTGTTCCTGCTGGTCGGCCAGGGCGCGGGCTGGCTCGTCGTCGCCCGGATCGTCCAGGGGCTCGCCACCGGCACCGCCGCCGCCTCCCTGGGCGCGGCCCTGGTCGATGTCGATCGCGCCCGCGGGCAGGTCGTCAATGCGGTGGCGCCGCTCGCCGGCATGGCGCTGGGGGCGCTCGGCACCGCCGCGCTGATCCAGTACGGCCCGTGGCCGCTCCACCTCGTCTACGGGGTGCTGCTCCTCGTCTTCGCCGGGCTGGCGCTCGCCATCTGGCGCATCCCGGAGACCGCCATGCTCCGGCCGGGGGCGCTCGCCTCGCTCCGGCCCCGCATGGCGGTGCCCCCCCGGATCCGCCGGCCCCTGGCGCTGGTGACGCCGATCAACCTCGCCAACTGGACGCTCGGCGGCTTCTACCTGTCCCTCGTCCCCTCGGTCGTCGCCACCGCCACCGGCAGCCGGGCGCCGCTCACCGGCGGGGCCGTCGTCACCGCCCTGATGGTGGCCGGCGCCGTCTCGGTGCTGGTGCGGCGCATGGCGGCGCCGCGCACCAACCTGACCTTCGGGGTTCTCGCCACGGCTTTCGGAGTCGTCACGGTCGTTGCCGGCATCCACGCGGCAAGCGTACCGGTCCTGATCCTCGGAACCCTCGTGACCGGCGCCGGCTTCGGCGCCAGCTTCCTCGGCTGCCTCGGCACGATCATGCCGCTCGCCGAGCCCGAGGAACGGGCCGGGCTCCTGGCCGCCTTCTACGTCCAGAGCTACCTCGCCTTCAGCCTGCCGGCCGTCGCCGCCGGCTTCCTCGCCCGCAGCCTCGGCTACGCCGCGACGGCGGACCTCTATGCCGGGGTGGTCCTGGCCGTGAGTCTCGGCGGGCTCACGGTGATGCGGGCGCGGATGGGGCGGGGGCTGGCGGTGGCGTAAAAGTGTGCCGGGCGATGGATAGTCCCTCCGGCCGGCGGTCTGAACCGCGCGACGGGATCCGGCGGGCGAACTGCACCGGCCGGGCCCCCGTCAGGCAATCGCCCGGCGAACCCGCCCCGGACCGCGGCGAGAATATCGGTGGTCTCCGTCTCCCGCCCGATCTCGGCCCGGAACCGCGCCCGCTCTTCTGCTGCAGCGGGGGCGGCGATGCCGGCCCGCGATTTGGTGTCCCAGAGCCGGCGGGCGGCGCCGTCGGTCCGCGCGGGGCTCGGCCGGGAGCGCCTTCTGCCCCGTCAGCCCTTTATCCGTCGACGGACCCTTGCACCCGCCGGAGCCGCGACGCTTCTGGCCCGATGGGCCCCAGGCTCTCGTTGTCGCGGTAGACGAGCTCGGCCACCGCAGGGAGCGGCATCGGACGGTCGGCGAGATCGGGCTCCGGAACCGAATCCGCCAAAGGGTACGACGAGGGCAGGCGGACTGCCCGCGGGCGTACCGTCGTCAGGATCCCGGGCCGGAAGGCGTGGCGCTCGAGCAAGCCGGAGCGACGTTTCGGTGCGAAGCTGGCAGCCGGCACCGGACGTCGGCGTGACGGGGCAGGGCCGGAGACCGAGGCCTCCGGCCCTGACGGCGAGACCGCAGCCTCAGGCGGCGATGCCGGCCCGGGTCGTGGAGGCTGCGCTCTCCGCAGCCACGGCCGGCGCGAGCCAGGCCTGCAGGGTGCCCTGATCCGGGGCGGTCTCGACCACCAGCGTCACGTTGCCGTCGCAGCCGGCCCACAGCGAGGCGGGCAGCGGAGCCGCACCGGTCGTCCAGCGCCAGGGACCTGCCTGGCCGTCCTGCACGAAGGAGAAGCCGGTCTCCAGCACGGCGCTGTCCATCGGCAGGGCACGGATCACGCCGTGGCCGTCGATCACCGAGATGCCCCGCACCGGCACGCCGAGGCGCCGCCCGTCGCCCGCGCCGACCCGCACCCGCTCGGGCACGAAGCTGCGCGACGTCAGCCACGCCGTGACGATCCCGGCCGGCAGGACGAAGCGCGCCGTCGTCCCGTCGCGCTCCGGCCGGATCGCCACGCCGTCCGCGACGAGGTGGAGGTCGTCCTCGTCGGTCAGGGTCCAGCCCAGCGCCTTGGCGCGGGCGATCAACCGGGTGCGCACGGCGTCGACGATCGGCCCGTCCTGCACCAGCGGCAGGCAGAAATCGTCGAGCGAGAGCGGGGTGAAGTCCGGGTGGAGCGTCATGTGCTCGGCGCCGTTCTCGAAGCCGGCGCGCACGCCGGTGTCGAGGAAGCTCTCGGCCGGCAGGCCCTCGGCGATAAGGATGTCGTGGCTGTCAAGTTCGACGTGCCAATAGGTGATCTCGTCGACCGGCTCCTGGGCGATGGTGGCGTCGTTCAGAAGGTGCTTGATCGGGATCAGCACGTCGTCGAGCACGGTGACGCGCACGGCATGGTCGGGGGAAAGCCATAGGTCGCGGGCGGGCAGACCGTCGCCGAAGGCGTGGGCGAGGACGCGCACCGGGTGAACCGCCGCGCTGTTGGGGTGGCGGGCGCAATTCACCGTGCGGTGGCCGATCCAGCGGATCGGGCGGGCCTCGCCGGAGGCGGTGACGACGCGGTCGCCGACGGACAGCGCCTCGACCGCGACGTCGCCGGTCGCGGTGCGGATCAGCGTGCCGCTCGCGTAGCAGGGTGCGTAGTCGCCGACCGTGTTGTTGCTGTCGAAGGTCACCTGCTGACGCGGGGCCAGCTGCGTGTTGGAGAAGATGTAGCGGTTCGCCGGAGTGGTGGTGCTGTCCGTGAACTGGATCAGGCTACTGGAATCGTACTGCGTCGCGTAGAGGGTCTGGGTGGAGGAGGCCGTGGCACCCGGCAGGATGCCGACGGCCTGAACGGGATCGCCTGCCTTGTTGACCGTGCCGGTCAGGGTGATGTTGCCGGTCGAGACGCTGTCCAGCCTGAAGCCCGCCGACGGCGCGCCGTCGTCCTGCCCCGCAAATCCCGGCCCGTAGACCGTCCCGTTGAAGGTGATCGCCATCGCGCCGTCCCCCTTATCGTTGTTCGGTGCCTGCGTCGGGGCGGCACCGCCGAAATCGCGTCGGTGCACGATTTTTCGCAACAGGTCCGGGATTCGGTAAAGAGCCGTCGGGGTCAATCCGGGGCTTGTTGCATCCTCGATGACACATCGTGGTGAGATGTGATCTTATTGAGACATTCTTGATAACATCGGGTGACATGATGGCATGAAAAATCGTCTTCGCGCGGTAGAAAAATTGCCAGATTATCCTGCGTCAGTCGGTAACTCGTCTTCGTGCAGGATCCCGGCTTGGCCGACGCCGAACGTCCGCGGCATGCCGGCGATGCGCCGCTCCCGGCCCTCGTCTGACGGGACGATCGAGAGGAACAGGGCTGCGCGCGGTTCCGGGCTTTCGGATCGCTCGTGCCGATCAAGGAGCACGCGAAGGGACTGGGGAATCGCCGCGACCCCGGACGGCCGTGATCGGCGCGGGGCTGTGCGGCTCAGCGCAGCCCGTAGCCGCCCACGCCCGCCTCGACGGCGACCGACAGGCGGTCGGTGATCGCCCATTCGACCCCGACATGCGCGTCGGGCCGGACCACGACGTCGTCGCGCGAGAACGGCATCGAGACCGGGGTTGCCCCGGCCCGCAGCGTGCCGTGCACGGCCGCCGCCCCGGCGCGGGCGTAGAGCAGCACGTCCGGCGTCAGCAGGGTGCCGACCTTGACCTGCACCGCCCCGGCGAAGTCGCGGGTGTAGGACAGGCCACCGAAGCCCGGGGTGAGACCGCCGGAGGTCGCCGCCAGGTAGTCGAACCCGCCGGCGATGCCGTAGACGAAGTCGCCCTCCCGCCACATCCGTCCGCCCTCGAAGCCGATCGTCGGCCCGGCATAGCTGCCGAAACGCCGCGACGACACCGCCTCGAACCCGGTGGAGAACCGGGCGTAGGAGCCCGACCAGCGCGATTCCTCGCCGAGCCGGTCCTCGAGACCCCGGGGCCAGGCGAAGACGGGCAGGAACCCGAACCCGGCAAGGCCCTGGGCGGCGGCGGGATCCGGCCGCAGGGCCGCGACGCCCGAGGTCGCGACGCCGAGGGCGGCGCAGAGGACGGAGCAGGCCGCGAGGCGGCGAGGACGGCGATCCGCAGGTGCGATCATGCCGGCAGCATAGCCGAGCTCGCTCGGATTCGCACCCGGTCCGTACGGGCTGCGCGGCGCGGCGGTTTGAACCTGCAAACTTCGGGAAGCGGCCGACGAGGCCCGGCCTCCCGGTGTCGACAAGGTCGCACCCCAGAGAACTGGGGTGGGGTATGAATTAGGTTGTTCCGGAGGGCCGGCTTTGCGGCCCGCCGGAGACCCCGTACGTGACGAATCGAGAGGGGCCGACTCATCGAGAGCAGCCGACCTGCGGCTGCATCCCTGAGCCGGCCGGCCCGCCGCGCTGCGTCGTCGCCGTGCCGGTCCGCAACGAGGTCGACCGGATCGGCCCCTGCCTGCGGGCACTCGCCGGGCAGGAGGGGGCCGGGGCCTTCGGGATCGTCCTGTTCCTCAACAACTGCACCGACGGCACGGCGGCGGCCGTCGCGGAACTCGCGGGCCCGCTCGGCCTGCCCTTGCGGGTGATCGCGCGCGACTGGCCCGGGGCCCAGGCCGGCTGGGCCCGGCGCGAGGCGATGGAGGCGGCCGCCGCCTGGCTCGACGAGGGGGCGTCCGAGGGCGTGATCCTGACCACCGACGCGGACAGCCGGGTGCCGCCGGATTGGATCGCCCGCAACCTCGCGGCGCTGGCGCGGGGGGCCGACGCGGTCGCCGGCCGGATCGCCCTCGACGAGGCCGAGGCCGCGCGGCTGCCGGATGCCCTCCATGCCCGCGGGCGGCGCGAAGGCGCCTACGAGGCCTTGCTCGTCGCCCTCGAAGCCCGCATCGATCCGCTGCCGCACGATCCCGCGCCGCGCCACGCCACCCGCTCCGGCGCGTCGCTCGCCGTGAGCCTGTCGGCCTATCGCGCCGCCGGCGGCCTGCCGGCGCTCCCGCTCGGGGAGGACCGCGCCTTCGTCGCGGCCCTGCTGGCGATCGATGCCCGGGTGCGCCACGACCCCGGCATCGTCGTCGTCACCTCGGGCCGGCTCGACGGCCGCGCCCCCGGAGGCGCGGCCGACACGATGCGGCTGCGCTGCGAGGCGCCGCAGAGCCCGTGCGACCCGCGCCTCGAACCCTTGGGCCGGGCGCTGTTCCGCTACGCCTGGGCGCGCCGGCTGCGGCGCCTGCACGGGGCCGGGCGCCTCGGCCACACCCGGCTCTGGGCGCCGTGGCTGCGGATCGCGCCGGCGGAAGCCCGCCGCATCGCCGCCCTGCCGGCCTTCGGCGCCGCGCTTCCCGCGATCGAGGCGGCGAGCCCGCTCCTCGCCCGCCGGCCCCTGCGCCCGGACGCGCTGCCCCGGCGGATCGCCGCGGCGCGCCTCGTCCTCGCCGGGTTGCGGCACGGGACCGACGTTTTGCGCCGCCTGAGATCCGTCCGGCGCGGCCGCCCGGTGCTCGGCCGGGCCTCGGGGGAGGCGGGCAATGCCTGATCCGATCGACCGCGGCCGGGACCGCGAGCCCGCCCGCGCGGTCGCCGCCGCGCGCCGGATCGCGTCCCTGTCCGCCGGCCGGGCCGACGCGCAGGACCGCGACGACGGCTTCCCGGCCGCCGACATCCTCGACCTCGCCCGGCTCGGCCTCCTCGCCGCGCCGGTGCCGGCGGAGGAGGGCGGCGACGGCCTCGGCGGCGAGCCGGGGGCGGCCGACCTCGCCGAGGTCCTGCGGCTCGTCGGCTCGGGCAGCCTGGCGCTCGGCCGGCTCTACGAGGGCCACGTCAACGCCCTCGACCTCGTCCTGCGCTATGCCGCCCCGGCGGAGCGCCGCGCCCTCCTGGCGGATGCCGTGAGCGGGCATCTGTTCGGGGTCTGGAACACCGAGCCGCCGACGGGCGGCCTCGTCCTTGACGAGGACGGGTCCCTGCGCGGCCGCAAGACCTTCGCGTCCGGGGCCGGCCGGGTCACCCGCGCCCTCGTGACGGCGCGCCGCCCGGGGAGGACGGAGCCCGAGATGCTCGTCGTCGCCCTCGATCCCGGCACGCGGGCCGACCTCTCGGCCTGGCGCGCGCAAGGCATGCGGGCCTCGGCCACCGGCACCGTCGACCTCACCGGCCTTGCCCCCCTCGCCCGCCTCGGGGAGCCGGACGACTACCACCGCGAGCCGCATTTCTCCGGCGGCGCCTGGCGCTTCGCGGCGGTGCAACTCGGAGGCATCGAGGCGGTGTTCGAGGCCTGGCGCGGCCACCTCTCCCGGACCGGGCGCGGCGCCGACCCCCACCAGCTCGCCCGCCTCGGCGAGGGCGCCATCGCGCTCGAAGGCGCCCGGCTCTTCGTCGCCCGGGCCGCCGGCCTCGTCGCGGACGAGACCCTGGCTCCCGGGCGCATCGTCGCCTTCGTGGGCCTGACCCGGCTCGCGGTCGAGCGGGCGGGGCTCGAGGTGCTGGGCCTCGCCCAGCGCTCGGTCGGCCTGCAGGGGTTCCTGAGCGGTCACCCGCTCGAGCGCCTGTCGCGGGACCTCGCGACCTATCTGCGCCAGCCCGCCCCCGACCGGGCGCTCACCGCCGCCGCCGCCACGATCCTGGCCGCCGGAGAGCCGGCCGACCGGCTCTGGGTCCCGGGAGGCGCGGGCTGATGCGGGCCGACGCCTTCCTCGCCGCCGCGGCGGCGCTGCCGCTTCGCGACCTGCGGGAGATCGTGCCGCGCGGCGGGATCGTCGTGGTGGCGCCCCATCCCGACGACGAGAGCCTCGGCTGCGGCGCGCTCATCGCCGAGGCCTGCCTTCGCGGGATCCCGCTCCGCCTCGTCGTGGTGAGCGACGGGACCGGCTCGCACCCGACCTCGCCGAGCCACCCGCCCGAGCGGCTGCGGGCCCTGCGCGAGGCCGAGACCCTGGCGGCGGCGGCCTGCCTCGGCCTGCCCGCCGCCCACGTCGCCTTCCTGCGCCTGCCCGACCGGTTCGTGCCGGCAGAAGGCCCGCGGGCCGAGGCGGCGGCCGAGGCGATCGCCGCCGCGGCCCGGGATTGCGGGGCGGGCGCCCTGTTCGTGACCTGGGACCACGACCCGCATGGCGACCACCGGGCGAGTGCGGCCCTCGCCCGCACGGCGCGGGATCGTTTGGGGGACGTGCGGCTCTACGCCTACCCGGTCTGGGGCTGGACGCTGCCACCGGAGACGGAGGTCGGTCCGCCGCCCCGGGGCGCGCGCCTCGCCGTCGCCCCGCACCGCGACGCCAAGGCGGCGGCCATCGCCGCCCACCGCTCGCAGACCACCACCCTGATCGCCGACGACCCGCAGGGATTCCGCCTGGAACCGGCGATGATCGCCCGCTTCCTCCGGGAGGACGAGATCGTCCTCGCGGTCGATCCGTGAGGACCCGTTCGATGACCCGCTACGCGACCTCGCTGCCGCCGGACTACTTCGACGCCCGCTACGCCGCCGATCCCGATCCGTGGAACTTCGCCGAAAGCCCCTACGAGCGCGACAAGTACGCCGCCACCCTCGCGGCCCTGCCGCGGGCGCGCTACGCCTCGGCCCTGGAGGTCGGCTGCTCGATCGGGGTGCTGACCGCGGCCCTCGCCTCCCGGTGCGATACCCTCATGGCCCTCGACGTGGCCGAGGCCGCCCTGGCCCAGACCCGGGCGCGCTGCGGCGACCGGCCGGGCTTGCGCCTGATGCGGGCCCGGATCCCGGAGGAGTGGCCGGAGGGGCGCTTCGACCTGATCCTCCTGTCGGAGGTCGTCTACTACCTCGATGCCGGCGACGTCGCCCGCCTCGTCGCCCGGGTCCGGGCGAGCCTGCACCCGGACGGCGACGTCGTGCTGGTGCACTGGACCGGCGAGACCCACTACCCGCTCACCGGCGACGAGGCCGCCGACCTGTTCATCCGCGAGACCCGCGGCCACCTCGCCCTCGATCGGCAGGTCCGCACGGCGGATTACCGCCTCGACGTGCTGCGCGGCCGCGGGGGGTGATCCCTCAGTTCGAGCGGCGCGACAGCGACACCGCGTAGGCCGGCGAGCGGATCGCGAACATCGGGTCGTCGGCCGGGCCGGCGATGCCGTCGGGCAGGTCGACCACGGGATCGAAGGTGGCGGCGTCGCAGGTGGCGTCGGGCTCGATTCCCGTGATCGCCAGGGCGCCGAGGCTGCGGGTCTGGCGCTCCTCCTCCGGCCAGGTCGCGGTGACGTCCGCGGTCGGGTCGCCGGACTTGGCCAGGATCGCCACGAGGTCGAACCGCGCCGGGCCTCGCGCCAGCCGCTCCTTCAACTCGTCGGCGTAGAACGAATCGGGCTTGGTCTTCAGCTCCTCGTCGGAGAGGCCGGCCTTGTCGGCGGCGACGAACTTCAGCTTCGCGACGGTCTTGTCGCCCTTGGCGTTCGTCAGCGTGTAGGCGTGGACCGCCCAGTAATCGGTGCCCGCGAAGCTCGCCGGCACCGGCCGGGCGTTGAGCCACGCCGCCTGGCGGCCGGTCTCGGGGTTCTGCGCCGCGAAGGCCTTGATCCTGTCGGCATCCGGCTTGCCGTCCGGCCCCGGCACCCGGACCTTCAGGAATTCCTCCAGCTGCGCCGGCGTCTTGGTCGAGAAGACCGGGGCGGAGATGATCACGAAGGTCATGTCGCCGCCCGGGTCCGCCATCCGCATCGCGAAGCCGCGGGTCGTGGCCTTCGTCTTGTCCGAGATCTTCGGATTGCCGCCGCCCATCGAGAAGCGGGCGGTGACCGGCACGGTCTTCGTGAATTGGGGCGCCTTGGACAGGGAGGCGGCGTCGGCGGCCGGCGTGAAGGTGCCCTTCAGGCAGATGCCCTTGGCCCCGCTCGCCCGCACGCCCTTGTGGTTGCCGCTGACCGCGAATTGCAGGCCGACGATGGCGGCGGGATCGGCCTCCTCCGCGTGCACGGGAGCGGCGAGGGCGGCGAGCGCGGCGGCGCCGGCCAGGAGCGCGGAAGATCGGATCATGACGGCGTTTCCCCAGGATTCTGCGGCGGCAGAATGAATTGGGCGCAACTTGTTGGCAAGTCTGTTTCTGGCGTGTTGCCGATGCTCTCTGCCAAAGGGGCACGCCGGAGGGGCGGAATCGCGCGGGACCGGCCGCCGGACGGACTGCGTTCGACTGAGTTATTTCGCCTGAACGCTGCGCCGCAGGTCACCCGGAGCGGACATCCGACGAAGCACCTGCGGCGCGTGCGGTACGATCCGAGACGTTTCTGACGGCCGCCCTCAATCTCGGCGTCGCATGGTCGACGAAGGCGCGCAGGGCCGCGTTCCGCCGCGGAATCGCATGGAAGACCAGGTGGATCGGCAGCGGCTCGGGCTCGAAGTCGCACAGGAGCGCCGTCAGGCGGCCGGCTTCGATGTGCTCGACCGCCTGATAGGCCATGGCGCGGCAGACGCCTTGACCGCGGATCGCGGCATCGATGGCGGCGCCTGCGCCGTTGAGTGCGATGCGGGGCTGGACGGCCATCGAGAGCCGGCGTTCGCGGGCCGAGGTGCGATCGATGAAATGCCACTGCTCGCGGGCGGCGCCGTCCTCCGTGCCGATGCAGCGGTGATGCTGCAGGGCGCCCGGATCCGGCGGTATCCCCGCATGGGCAAGATAGTCCGGTGCCGCGCATACCAGCCTGCGCATCTCGCCGAGCCTGACGGCGATCATGCCCGAGGCGGGGAGCGGCGCGAGCCGGACCGCGACGTCGACGCCTTCCTCGACCAGGCTCACCACGCGGTTCAGCAGGAGCATGCGCAGGCTGACGTCGGGGTGCTCGTCGAGGAACGTCTCGACGACGGGCATCAGGACGGAGCGGCCGAACAGCTCCGGCGCGGTCAGGGCGATCCGGCCCGTGATCCGATCACCGGCCGCATCGCTACCATCCGCTTCGGCGAGCTCGGCCAGGATGCTGCGATAGACGGCGACCTGATGCTCGCCGCGTTCCGTCAATCGCAGCGCCCGGGTCGAGCGGTGCAGCAGACGCTCGCCCAGGCGCTCCTCCAGCATCGCCACCGCCCGGGTGACGGTCGCCGGTGAGTGGCCGAGCTTTCGCCCCGCGGCGGCGAGCGAGCCGGTCTCGACGACGGCGACGAACACCGCCATCGCATCGAGCCGATCCATCGTTTCATGTCCTGAAATCGTAGCTTGCGATGGGGCGATCTTATTGCATCTGCAGCAAGGTGCTAGATCCCCTTCGTCCAGCGGCGCGGAGCCGCGGGGATCATGACGACGCCACGAGACGGCCAGGCGCGACGCACGCGTCTCAGGAGCGCTCGGACCGGGCGGGACCGTGATGCGTCTCGCCGCGACGGTCCGTGGAGGCAGCGCCGCATGAGCCTCGTCCGCACGCTCCCTCCCCATCGGAGAACGGCACTATGACGGTCGGCTACGGCACCAAGCAAGTCGGCGATGTTGGCGTCTTCTACCGGGAGGCGGGTCCGCGCGATGCGCCGGTCCTCCTCCTGCTGCACGGCTTCCCGACCGCCTCGCACATGTTCCGCGATCTGATCCCACTCCTGGCCGATCGCTACCGCGTCATCGCCCCCGATCTCCCGGGCTTCGGCAACACGACGTCGCCCGGGCGCGATGCCTTCGATTACAGCTTCGATCGTCTTGCCGGGGTGATCGAAGGCTTCGTCGAGGCCATGGGACTGACTCGCTACGCGCTGTACATCTTCGACTACGGCGCCCCCACCGGACTCCGGCTCGCCATGCGTCATCCCGAGCGGGTGACGGCCATCGTCTCCCAGAACGGCAACGCCTACCTCGAGGGGCTCAGCCGGGAATGGGAGCCGTGGCAGGCCTATTGGCGCGACCCGAGCCCGGGGAACCGCGAGGCCTGCCGCGCAGCGCTCACCGACGAGGCGATCCATGTGCAGTACGCGCACGGCGCGCCGGCCGGCCGCCTATCCCCCGACGGGATGGTGCTGGACATGCACTACATGCATCGTCCGGGAGCCCGGGAGATCCAGCTCGATCTGATCCTCAGCTACCGTACGAACGTGGCACTCTACCCGCAATTCCAGGCCTACTTCCGCGAGCATCGGCCGCCGCTGCTGGCGGTATGGGGGAAAAACGATCCCTTCTTCATCCCGCCCGGGGCGGAGGCCTACCGACGCGATCTCCCCGAGGCCGAGATCCATTTCCTCGACACGGGACACTTCGCCCTGGAGACGCACGCCGCCGAGATCGCACACCTGGTGGGCGATTTCCTGGGTCGACATCTCGAGAGAGACGAGAGGGGGTTTTCGACGACGGACTGACGGGTCCTTCGAAGCAAAGTCGGCAAAAATCGAAGGCCGGGGGCATTGCCCGGCGGCAAGGCGATCGGGCCCGGCGCCACGATCGCACGCCGTCGAGGCCCGCTTTGTCGACACCGCGAGCCGAAGCGGGCCGACGGCTTTCCACCGCGGCGGCCTTTCCGCGGGATCGCGCGCGGGCCCCGGCACGACGACGTCGGGCGTTCACGTCGGGCGTTCACCGCCCCGGGCGCTCCGCGGCGCCCGCGCGCGAACGCCCCCCACGGGACGGCGAGGCGCTACCGCCCCGCCCCCACCGTCACCTCGCCGGCCCGGCAGTTCTGGCGCGCCACCTCGGGGCAGGCGGCAAAGCCGCGCAGATCCTTGGTGAAGCAGATCCGCACCTCCTGGAGCTGCCCGGACCGGCACGTCACCGACATCATGTCCGGGCGCAGGCCCGGATTGGCGGCAACGAACTGGCGGGCGATGTCGATCGGCGCGGCGCGCAGATCCTCCTTGGGGCTCGCGAGCGCGGCGGGGATCGTCACCGCGTCGCGGGCCTTGGCGGTCGCGCGGAAATAGGCGGCGGGGTCGAGGCCCGAGCAGGTGCCGTGCTGGCGCCATTCGTGGCGGGCCAGGCCCTCGCTCGGGAAGACGCCCTCGGCCTCCTGCAGCGCCGGGCGGCTCGGGCTGCGGGAGAAGGCGCCGCACTCGCTCGGGAAGCCGCGGTCGTATTGCGGCCACAGACCGTGGACCACGAAGCCGGGGTTGCGGCCGGTCTCGCACTGGCGGTCGTTGCGCCGCTCGCCGGTGAGCGCGCAATAGGTCGGCGACCACGACAGGGCGAGGACGTAGAAGTCGAACACGCCGGGCTCGCCGCCCCCGCGCCCCTGCGCGGCGGCCGGGCCGGCGGCGAGCGACCCCGCGACGCTCGCCGCGAGGAGGAGGGCGGCCAGCGCGCGCATCAGGGCCGGGCCTCGCGGCAGGACGAGGCCGAGGCGTAGGCGTAGGCGAGGTTGCGGTCGAGGCCGTGGACGCAGAACTCGACGCCGTAGGTCGACCCGATGATGCCGAGGCTCTCGCGCACCGAGTAGTCGACCCGCCGGCGCACCCCGTCCGAGGTGGTGGCGACCGCGGTGCAGAAGCGGCGCGGGTAGAAGTCGAGGCCCCAGGGACGCCAGGCGGTGCGCTCGATGCTGTCGTAGGTCGCGATCGTCAGCGTCGAGTTCCAGAACTTCGCCTCCTTCTCGGCGAACTGGTAGGTGATCTTCTCCAGCACGCCCTCGTCCTGGCAGCCCGGGATCTGGGCGTCGAACGGGAATTCGCGCTCCTCGGCCGGGGCGATCTCCTGGCGGGCCGAGCGGGCTTGCGCGGCCGACAGGCCGGCGGCGGTGAGACCCAGCAGGAGGGCGGCGAGAAGGGGTGTCCTGCTGATGGATGTCTTGGGCATGGGCCGGTCCCCGGGCCCGGTCGGCGCCGGCCCGAAGGCGGCACCCTGTCCCCGGGCGAATGACGGTTGCTCTCTCACCCGACACCAGGCTTCCGCCCGCGCCAAGTCAAGCTTCCGGGCTAGTCCGCCCGCGCTTTCACGGGCTCCTGGTGTGCGGGAGGCACACCCATTCCCCGGGGAGCGCGCCCGCGCCGCGGTTTGCCTCGTCCCGGCGACGCACTAAGACGGGTCTCGACCGACCGCCGCAAAAGTGTCAGCCCGCATGAGCACCGAGACCGCCCCCGAGACGAAGCCCGTCGGCCCCGGCGATCAGGTGCTCCTGGTCGACGGCTCGTCGTTCATCTTCCGGGCCTATTTCCAGTCGATCAACCAGCCCGAGCGCTACAACTTCCGGCCCTCCGACGGGCTGCCGACCGGGGCGGTGCGGCTGTTCTGCGCCAAGCTCGCGCAGTTCGTGCAGGAGGGCGCGGCCGGCGTGGTGCCGACCCATCTCGGCATCGTGTTCGACAAGTCCGAGGGCTCGTTCCGGAAGGAGATCTTTCCGGACTACAAGGGCCACCGGCCCGACGCGCCCGACGACCTCAAGCGCCAGATGCCGCTGATGCGCGACGCGGTGCGCGCCTTCGGCCTGCACCCGATCGAGTTGCAGCGCTACGAGGCCGACGACCTGATCGCGACCTATTCCCGCCAGGCCGAGGCGCGGGGGGCGGGCGTGATCATCGTGTCCTCCGACAAGGACCTGATGCAGCTCGTCGGCGATCTCGTGCGGTTCTATGATTTCGAATCGGGCCAGAAGGGCAAGCCGGGCTACCGGCCCGAGCGCAACCTCGACCGCGCCGCCATCCTGGAGCGCTGGGAGGGCCTGGGGCCCGAGCAGATCGGCGACGCCCTGGCGCTGATCGGCGACACCTCCGACAACGTGCCGGGCGTGCCGGGCATCGGCCTGAAGACCGCCGCAGCGCTCATCAAGGAGTTCGGCAGCCTGGAGGCGCTGCTCGACAAGGCCGCCACCATCAAGCAGCCCAAGCGGCGCGAGACGCTGCTCGCCAACATCGACCAGGCCCGCCTGTCGCGCCGCCTCGTCGCCCTCGATGAAGCGGTGCCGGTGCCGGTGCCGCTCGACGACCTCAGGCTTCCGAAGCCCGACCCCGAGCGCCTGGTCGGCTTCCTCAAGGCGATGGAGTTCAACACCCTGACGCGCCGCATCGCCCAGATGCTGCACGTCGACCCCGAGGCGGTGCGCCCCGACCCCTCGCTCCTGCCGGCGGGCGCCGATTCGGGCTTCTCGAACGAGAAGGGCGGCAGCGACGTCACGCCGTTCTTCGGCGACACGCCGGACGGCGCCCCCGCTTCGGCCGCGGCCGAGGTCGATCCCTTCGCCGATCTCGCCCTGCCGGATGGGCCGCCCAAGCCCAAGGCCCCGACCGAGGCGACGCCCACCACCCTGGTGGCGGCGCGCGCGGCGGAATCGGTCAAGCCGTTCGACACCGCCGCTTACCAGACCGTCACCACGGTCGAGAGCCTGGAATCCTGGATCGCCGAGGCGGTCGAGGCGGGCATCGTCGCGGTCGATACCGAGACGACCGCGCTCGACGCCAACAAGGCCGACCTCGTCGGCGTCTCGCTCGCCACCGCGCCGGGCCAGGCCTGCTACATCCCGCTCAGCCATCGCGGCGGCGAGGACCTGTTCGGCGGCGGCCTGCTGCCGGGGCAGCTCTCCTGGGAGGCCGTGCAGACGCGCCTGAAGCCGCTGCTGGAGAATCCGGCGGTGCTCAAGATCGGCCAGAACGTCAAGTACGACTGGCTGGTGCTCGCCCGCCACGGCATCGAGGTCCGGCCCTTCGACGACACGATGCTGATCTCCTACGTGCTCGATGCCGGCAAGGGCTCGCACGGCATGGACGAGCTCGCCCGCCGCCATCTCGGCCACCAGCCGATCACCTTCGCGGACGTCGCCGGGACCGGGCGCCAGAAGATCACCTTCGATCGTGTCGCCCTCGACAAGGCCACGGCCTACGCGGCCGAGGACGCCGACGTGACCCTGCGGCTGTGGCGGCTGATGAAGCCGCGGCTCGCCGCCGAGCGCCGCGCCACCGTCTACGAGACCCTGGAGCGGCCCCTCGTGCCGGTGCTGGCGCGGATGGAGCGCGAGGGCATCAAGGTCGATCGCCAGATGCTGAGCCGGCTCTCGGGCGATTTCGCCCAGTCGCTGGCGCGGCTCGAGGACGAGATCCAGGAGATGGCGGGGGAAAAGTTCTCCGTCTCGTCCCCGAAGCAGATCGGCGACATCCTGTTCGGCAAGATGGGCCTGCCCGGCGCCAAGAAGACCCCGTCCGGCCAGTGGGCGACCCCCGCGACCCTGCTCGAGGAGCTGGCCGGCCAGGGTCACGACCTGCCGCGCCGGATCCTCGAATGGCGCCAGCTCTCGAAGCTGAAATCGACCTACACCGACAGCCTGCAGGAGCACGCCGACCGCGGCACCGACCGGGTCCACACCTCCTTCGCGCTCGCCGCGACCACGACCGGACGCCTCTCCTCGTCGGACCCCAACCTCCAGAACATCCCGGTCCGGACCGAGGAGGGCCGGCGCATCCGCCAGGCCTTCGTGGCCGATGCCGGGCACAAGCTGATCTCGGCCGATTACAGCCAGATCGAGTTGCGCCTGCTCGCCCACATCGCCGACATCCCGCAGCTGCGCCAGGCCTTCGAGGACGGCATCGACATCCACGCGGCCACCGCCTCGGCGATGTTCGGCGTGCCCCTCGACCAGATGACCTCGGACCTGCGCCGCAAGGCCAAGACCATCAATTTCGGCATCATCTACGGCATCTCGGCCTTCGGCCTCGCCGACCGGCTCGGCATCCCGCAGGGCGAGGCCGCGGCCTTCATCAAGCAGTATTTCGAGCGCTTCCCCGGCATCCGCGCCTATATCGACGACACCAAGAAGCTCTGCCGCGACAAGGGCTACGTCACGACCCTGTTCGGCCGGGTCTGCCACTACCCGCAGATCCGCTCCAACAACCCGCAGGAGCGCGCCTCGGTCGAGCGCCAGGCGATCAACGCGCCGATCCAGGGCACGGCCGCCGACATCATCCGGCGGGCGATGGCCCGGATGGAGGGCGCGCTGGCGGAAGCCGGCCTCGCGACCCGGATGCTGCTCCAGGTCCACGACGAGCTCGTGTTCGAGGCGCCCGACGACGAGGTCGACCGCGCGCTGCCGATCATCGCCCGGGTGATGGAGGAGGCGCCCCACCCGGCCGTCACCCTGCGGGTTCCCCTCGCCGTCGAGGCCAAGGCAGCCTTGAACTGGCAGGAGGCGCATTGAGGGCGGCTCGTCCCCCGTCCTCGAGAGCGCCTACCAGACCGGCACGAGCGGGTCGGGTGGGTCGTCGGGTTGTTATGGCTCGCCCGCTTCTCCCCGACGATCTCTGGGCTGCGACCGCCCCCTTCTGCCGCCGCACCCGCCCCGCCCGAGGGGCGGGCGTCCCCGGGTGGACGATCGGGCTGCCCTGACGGGCATCCTGTTCGTGTTGCGCCCGGGCATTCCCCGGGAGAGGCTGCCGGCCGAGATGACGTGCCGCCGCGGCATGAGTTGCCGGCGCCGACTGCGCGACCGGCAAGCGGCCGGCAAGCGACCGGTATGTGGCGGGCGAGATCGACGGGAGCCGGGCGAGCGTCGGCGGCGCGAGCGTGCCGGCGAAGAAAGGGGGGCTGCCACCGGCCCGAACCCGACGGATCGGGGCAAGCCGGGGACCAGGCGCCACCTCGTCACCGACGCGCGCGGCACGCCGCTCGGCCTCGTTCGGATCGGCGCCCACTGCCGCGACAGCCCGCCGATGGCCCGACGCTGGGCGCGATCCCGCCTGTCCGCAGCGGGAAGCGGGGACGCCCGCGCGGGCGGCCCGACACGCTGCACGCCGACAAGGCCTGATGCCAAGGTGCGGCGGCAGGAGCGCCGGGCGCGCGGGATCAGGCCGCGGATTGCCCGGCACGGCATCGAGCGGAGCGACGGGCACGGGCGGCATCGCTGGGTGGTCGAGCGCAGCCATGTCTGGCTCAGCCGCGCCCGCCGCTTGCCCGTCCGCGACGAACGCCGCGCCGACATCCACGAGGCCTTCACGTTCCTCCAGGCCAGCCTCGTCACGCTCACCCGGATCGTGCCGTCCTGTCAGGCGCTCTCGAAACAGCTGCGCCTCGCCGAACGCACGTTCAGGCGGTCCCCGCCAGCACGGCCTCGAGGTAGTGCCGCGCGAAGCCCGGCATCCGGGCGGGGTCGAGATCCGCGGCCTTGCGCACGGCGACGATGCCGGACAGTTCCGGCTCCGCCTCGGCGGCGAGGTGGGCGGCGATCCGCGTTCGCACCTCCGCCTCGTCCTCGGCGAGCTGAACCGGGCGCAGGAGCGCCATCAGGCCGCCGTCGCGCACGACGATCCAGCCGGGATCCGGCCCCTCCGGCGCGGTGAGGCCGGTCTCCTCCCGCAATTCGCGCAATGCGCTCGCCGCGAGGTCGACCCGGCCGTCGGGGGCGATGTCGCTGCGGTCCGGGGTGCCGCAGGGGAAGTAGACCCGCCCCGCGGCGGCGGTGTGCGGTCCCATCTCGCCGAGCAGGAAGGCGCCGTCCCGGGTGCGGGGCACCGCCGCCGCGAAGACGTTGAGGACGCTCCCGTCCGGGAAGCCCCAATCCTTGAAGGCCAGGAGGGCGGCGAACTCGGCCTCGACCAGGTCGAGGTCCAGAACCCCGTCGGCGAGCGCCCAGCGCCGCAGCATCAGCACGGTACCGTTGAACATCGCCGGCCGGGCCGCCCGGCGCCGCTCCCAATGCGCCGCGATGGCGGCCCGGTTGTCGCGGGCCCAGGGCCAGTCCTGCGCGACCATCCGGGCCGCGACCGCGCGGGCCGGCGTGAGGGTGACGCCGGTCACAGGTGCAGCACGCCCTCGGAGACCAGGACGGCGCTGCCGCCGATCTCCGCCGCCCGCAAGGCCCCGTCATCGATCGTGAGCTGGAGCAGGATCTCGCTCGGCCGGCCCATCTCGACCCCTTGCGCGATGCGGAGGTCGTGGGTGCCGCCGCCCAAGGGCTCGAACTGGATCAGGGCGCCCGCGAAGGCCGCCACCGCCCCGCCGGTCGCCGGGTCCTCGGCGATGCCGGCGGCGGGGGCGAACATCCGGGCCCGGAAGTCGTGGGCGGGATCGCCGGTCTCGCCGGTATAGAGGAAGACCTTGGCGCCGGGCCCGAGGGCCTCGGTCAGGGAGGCGGCGCTCGCCCGGGCCCGCCCGAGGGCGTCGAGGTTCCGCACCGGCACGAGGTGGAACGGCGTGCCGGCGCTGTAGCGGCTCGGCCGGTGGCGGGCGAACCCGATCTCGGAGGGCGACAGGCCGAGCGCCCCGGCGAGCGCCGTGGCGTCCGGCTCCTCGCCCCAGCTCTCCGGCAGGCGCGGCAGGCGGAAGCGGGCGCGGCCGCGTCCCTCGCCGGCCTCGACCACGCAGGGCACCACGCCGACCTGCTCCTCGAGCCCGAACGCCACCGCGTCGGCGACCTCCGCCCGCCGGTCGCCCAGCGCGAGCAGCACCGCGGTGCCGACGGTCGGGTGGCCCGCGAAGGCGAGCTCCTGGGTGGGCGTGAAGATCCGCAGCCGCGCCCGGTGCCGGCTCTCGGCGGGCGGCAGCACGAACACCGTCTCCGACAGGTTGAATTCCCGGGCGATGGCCTGCATCGCGGCCTCGTCCAGCCCCTCGGCGTCGAGCACGACCGCCAGCGGGTTGCCGGCGAGCGCCGTCTGCGTGAACACGTCCAGGGTGGCGTAGCGGCGTGCGGGCATTGGAGCATCCATCCGTCCGAAGGCGTGGCGCGAGGCAGCACGGATCGGGGGGAGGGCGCAAGGGGAGGGCGGCAAGGGGAGGGCGGCAAGGTCTGACGGCTGCAGGTGAAACGCCGCCGCCGAATGGTGTAGGCGTGCGGGACGATCCGACGGAGCGCCCTGCCATGCCCCATATTCTCACCCCCGAGACCGGCGCCCGCTTCGCCGCGCTCACCCTCGGCCACGTCACCCGGGAATACCCGAACAAGCCCGACCACACGCTGGCCGGGCCGGACGACGCGCGCACGCCCGCCGCCCTGCACCCGGTGTTCCACGGCAGCTTCGACTGGCATTCCTGCGTCCATGGCTACTGGCTGCTCGCCCGGGTGCTGCGGCTCTTCCCCGAAGGACCGCAGGCCGCCGCGATCCGCGCGCTGTTCGACCGCCAGCTGACGCCCGAGAAGGTCGCGGGCGAGTGCGCCTACCTGGAGGCCCCGACCGCGCGGGGCTTCAAGCGGCCCTACGGCTGGGCCTGGGCGCTGAAGCTCGCCGACGAGCTGGCGCGCCTGCCCGATCCGCGCTGGGCGCGGGCGCTCGCCCCGATGGCGGAGATCTTCGCCCGGCGCTTCCGGGACTTCCTGCCGCTCTCGCCCTACCCGGTTCGGGTCGGCACGCATTTCAACACCGCCTTCGGGCTGCGCATGGCGGCGGATTACGCGCAAGGAACCGGGGATGCGGCGCTGACCGATCTGCTGCGCGCCACCGCCCTGCGCTGGTACGGCGAGGATGCCGATTGCCCGGCCTGGGGCGAGCCGAGCGGCGACGACTTCCTGTCCTCCGCCCTGATCGAGGCCGAGTGCCTGCGCCGCCTGATGCCGGCCGACGCGTTCGGGCCGTGGTTCGACCGCTTCCTGCCGCGCCTCGCCGAACGCCGGCCCGAGACCCTGTTTCGGCCGGCCACCGTCACCGACCGCAGCGACGGCAAGATCGCCCATCTCGACGGGCTCAACCTCAGCCGGGCCTGGTGCCTGCGCTCCCTCGCCGGCGCGCTCACCGACGGCGACCCGCGGGTCCTGATCCTGCGCGAGGCGGCCGAGGCGCATCTCGCCGCGGCGCTGCCGCACCTCGCCGACGACTACATGGGCGAGCACTGGCTCGCGAGCTTCGCGCTCCTGGCGCTGGAGGCCTGAGACCGGCTCCGGAGGCGTGACCGCTCACACCGCCTCGACCGGGAAGGTCCGGCTCGGGGCCACGAACTCGTCCTGCGCCGCGACCGTCAGGATCTCCCGGGCGCCGGCCTCCTCGGTGCGCCGCAGGAGGCCGAAGACCGAGGCGGCGGCCGCCCCCAGCGCCTCGCCGGCCGAGCGGGTGCGGGCGTAGTGCACCAGGAACAGGGCGGCGGTGGCGTCGCCCGCGCCGTTGACGCTCAAGGACAGGCGCGGGGTGCGCAGGCGCCAGAACCGGCCGGCCTCGCCGGCCAGCATGTCGATGCTGTCGTCCGGCGTCTCCTCGGTGTGGAGCGAGGTGACCAGCACCACCTTCGGGCCGCTCGCCTGCACGGCGGCGACGGCCGCCTTCGCGTCGGCCAGCGTCCGGGTCTCGATCCCGCTCAAGTAGTCGAGCTCGAACTGGTT
Organism: Methylobacterium indicum; assembly: GCF_017347565.1. Lineage (NCBI taxonomy): Bacteria > Pseudomonadati > Pseudomonadota > Alphaproteobacteria > Hyphomicrobiales > Methylobacteriaceae > Methylobacterium > Methylobacterium indicum. Next base: position 450,133 of record NZ_AP024145.1, read on the forward strand.
GGGGGTGATGAGGTCGGCCGCCGGCACGGCGTGGTCGCGCATGAATTCCGGGATGCCGGGCCGCACGAACACGCCGCGGCCGACATCGCCGATCACCGGGTCACAGCAATAGAGGGCCGCGGGGTTGGCCGCCCGCACCCGCTCGACCGCCCTGAGGATCGCCGTGCCGATATCGGCCGAGCCCATGTAGCCCGACAGCACGCCGTCGCAGGTCGGCAGCACCCCGCGCTCGGCGATGCCCTCGACCAGCTCCTCGATCGCCGGCCCGTCGAACACCCGGCCGCGCCAGGCGCCGTAGCCGGTGTGATTGGAGAACTGCACCGTGTGCACGGCCCAGACCTCGACCCCGAGGCGCTGCATCGGGAAGACCGCCGAGGCGTTGCCGACATGGCCGTAGGCGACGTGGGACTGGATCGACAGGACGTTCATCGCGGCACGGGACCCTCGCGGGGGCGCCCTCGGCCGGGGCCGGGGCGCGAGGCCCGCACGATCCCCGGATCGGGCGCTCCTGGCAACCGCCCCGAACGGCGGGAGGCCCCCGCGGGATTCGCCCGGCGCTCGCCGCGCCGGACCGACACGATCTGCGACGCGCAACGCTCCGGCGGAACGTCCCCGCGGAACGTCCCCGCGGAACGTCCGCGCGGCCTGGCGACTTCTCCCTGCTGCCCGCCACCCCAAGGTTAAGGTTCGAGATGGACTTCGAGAGCATGCGCACCACGGTGCTCGATTTCGTGCGCGACCACCAGGCCTGGGCGCCGGTGATCACCGGGATCATCGCCTTCTGCGAATCCCTGGCGGTGCTCTCGCTCCTCGTGCCGGCGACCGTGATCCTGATCGGCATCGGGGCGCTGATCGGCTCGGGCGCGATCCCGTTCCTGCCCGTGATGGTGGGCGCGGCGGTCGGGGCGATCCTGGGGGACTGGGTCTCCTACGAGGTCGGCCGCTACTACAAGGACGGCGCCAAGCGGATGTGGCCGCTCAGCCGCTACCCCGAGATGGTGCGGAAGGGCGAGGCCTTCTGCCAGCGCTGGGGCGCCTGGGCGATCGTCGTCGGCCGCTTCATCGGCCCGGCCCGGGCGGTGGTGCCGCTGATCGCCGGGGTGGCGCTGCTGCCGCGGCTGCCGTTCTGGCTCGCCAATCTCTCCTCGGCCTTTCTCTGGGCCTTCGTCTGGCTCGCCCCCGGCGCCGGGCTGATCGACTGGCTGCGTCGGGCCTGACGCAAGGAATTCTTTCAGTGGAGGACAGACCTCGCTCAGAGGAACACGGCTGAGCGTCTGGAACGCGACGACAGGCGATCGCCGCGTCATCGATTCTTAAGGTGCCCGACCGAAAGCTGTCTTGCGGACGCGCGAGAGAGCGGCCCGGGATACCAGCGATGCACGACCCGACGCCGTCCTACCTGTTGCCGAAGGCGGTGCTGCTGCGCTGGCTGGCGGATCCGGGTCTCGACCTGCCGGACGACGTGCGCGTGCGCCTGCTCGCGACGCTGTCCTCCTCCCTCGCCTCCCTGGCGCTCGGCGCCCTGGCGATGCTGGCCGTCGAGCTCGCGGCCGCGATCCGGCATCCCGGGCCGCTCTTCCTCGGCCTGCTGGCCGCGGACCTGACCCTGCTCGCCGCCCGGATCGGGATCATCCTGCGCGCCCGGCGTGCCGTCGCCGACAACCGGCCGGCCCCGACCGACCTCCTGCTCGCCTCGAGCGTGGCCTGGGCCGGGATGGTCGGGACCATGACGCTCCTGTGCTTTCTCAGCGGCGACCCGCTGTTGCAGGTCCTGGCGCCGCTGACGATGATGGGCATTCTCAGCGGGATCGTGACCCGCAACTACGCCGCCCCGCGCCTCGCCGTGGCGATGATCGTTCTCTGCGACATGCCGCTGAAGATCGCGCTGCCGCTGTATTACGGCGACGCCTGGTTCCTGCTCGCCGCGGGCCTCGGCCTGATCTTCGCGGTGGCGACCGGCATCACGACCGTGCGGCTCAACCACACCTACGTCGAGGTGCTGCTCGCCAAGCGCGAGAACCAGCGCCGCGCCACGCACGACCCGCTGACCGGCCTCCTCAACCGCACCGGGCTGATGGACGGCCTCGCGGCCCGTCTGCCCGCCGGGGACGAGTCCCTCGCCCTGCTCTACCTCGACCTCGACGGCTTCAAGGCGGTCAACGACTGCTTCGGCCACGGCGTCGGCGACGCCCTGCTGATCGAGGTCGCCGCCCGGATCGCCGCCGCGCTCCCGCCGGACTGGGAGGCGGCGCGCCTGGGCGGCGACGAGTTCGTGATCCTCGCCGGCGGCGACCGGGCGCACGAGGCCGCGATCGTGGCGGCGCACCTGATCGAGGCCGTGAAGGCCCCCTGCGACCTCGGGCCGGATTGCCCGGGCGGGCTCGGCATCGGCGTCAGCGTCGGCATCGCCTGGGCCGCTCCCGGCATGGAGCCGGCGGCGCTCCTGGCGGAGGCCGACGCGGCGCTCTACCGCGCCAAGGCCGCCGGCAAGGGGCGGTGGGCGGCGGGCACCGTGCCGGCGAGCCGGGACGTCCGCGTCGGCTGACGTCGCGCCGAATTCACGGGCACGTCCACCCTATCCGGCATGTGAGCTGCAGGTTTTACCTTACATGAAGATAACCCTGGGAGGGTATTCCCAGACGGATTCGGAGCAGGATGATGACAGAGCGGAGCGGATGCGGGCAATGCAGGAGCGGCGAACCGCTTCCCTTCGCCTTCACGATGGCCTTCCACCCCATCGTCGACATCGAGACTGACGGGGTCTGGGGCTACGAAGCGCTGGTGCGGGGCACCGAGGGGCAGGGGGCCGGCTACATCCTCGGCCAGGTCAACGACGACAACCGCTACCGGTTCGACCAGGCCTGCCGCACCAAGGCGATCGAGCTGGCCGGCGGGCTGTTTCCGGCCGGCGACGTGCGGCTGTCGATCAACTTCCTGCCGAACGCGGTCTACGAGCCGGCGGCCTGCATCCGGGCGACGCTCGAGGCGGCGCGGCGGATCGGGTTTTCCCACCAGCGGATCATGTTCGAGTTCACCGAGAACGAGCGCATGACCGACGTGGCCCACGTCCAGCGCATCATCACCGATTACCGCCAGCGCGGCTTCCTCACCGCGCTCGACGATTTCGGCGCCGGCTATGCCGGCCTCGGCCTGCTGGCGCGGTTCCAGCCCGACCTGATCAAGCTCGACATGGAGCTGATCCGCGGCATCGCCGATTCCCCGGCCCGGCGGGCGATCGTCTCGGGCGTGATCGGCATCGCGCGCGCGCTCGGCGTCGCGGTGATCGCCGAGGGGATCGAGACCCCCGACGAGCTCGCCGCCCTGCGCGAGGCCGGCATCACCCTGTTCCAGGGCTACCTGTTCGCGCGGCCCGCCGTGGCCGCCCTGCCGGAGCTGAGCCCCGCGGGGATGCGGCAGGCGGCGTGAGCGCCGCGGCAATGGGGCGGGCGGCGTGAGCGCCGTTGGGATCCAGCAGGCGGCGTGAGCGCCGCCGGGCGGCGCCGAAGCCCTCGTTCCGGCGGTGCCTCACGCCTCCAGCAGCGCGTCGATGTCGGCCGGCGTCAGCGCGCGCGTCGGGGCGCCGTCGTGGTCGAACAGCGCCTCGGCGAGCGCGCTCTTGCGGGCCTTGAGCGCTTCCATCTTCTCCTCGATGCTGCGCGCCGCGACGATCCGGTGGACGAAGACCGGCTTGTCCTGGCCGATGCGGTGGGCGCGGTCGATCGCCTGGGCCTCCACCGCCGGGTTCCACCAGGGATCGTAGAGGATCACCGTGTCGGCGGCGACGAGGTTGAGCCCGGTGCCGCCGGCCTTGAGGCTGATGAGGAACACCCGCGCCGCGCCGGTCTCGAAGCGCCGTATCGCCCCTTCCCGGTCGCGGGTGCGGCCGGTCAGTTCCGTGTAGGCGATGCCGGCCCGGTCGAGCCGCGGCTTGATCAGGGCGAGCATCGAGGTGAATTGCGAGAAGACCAGCACCCGGCGCCCCTCGGCCAGCAGGGCCTCGAGCAGCTCCTCCAGCCGTTCGAGCTTGGCCGAGCCGGCCTCGGCCGCGTGCTCGAGCTTCAGGAGGCGCGGGTCGCAGCAGGCCTGGCGCAGCTTCAGGAGGGCGTCGAGGACGACGATGCGGCTGCGCTCCCAACCCTTGGCGGCGATCGCCTCCTGCACCCGGGCATGCATCGCCAGGCGGATCGAGTCGTAGAGGGCGCGCTGGGCCTCGCCCATCTCGACCTCCTCGGTGATCTCGGTCTTGGCCGGCAGGTCGCGGGCGACCTCCTCCTTGGTCCGGCGCAGCAGGAACGGCCGGATCCGCCGTGCCAGCAGACGGCCGCGCTCGGCATCGCCGTGCTTCTCGATCGGCGTGCGCCAGTCCCGCGCGAAGGTGCGGCGCTCGCCGAGGAGCCCCGGGCAGGCGAAGGAGAACAGCGACCAGAGCTCCGCCAGGTTGTTTTCCAGCGGCGTGCCCGAAAGGCAGAACCGGTGCCGGGCGGTGAGCGCACGGATGATCCGGGTCGTCGCCGCGTCCGGGTTCTTGATCGTCTGGGCCTCGTCGAGGACCAGGAGGTGCCACGCCTGCGCGCCGAGCACCGCCTGGTCGCGGGCGACGAGGGGGTAGGTGGTGAGCACGAGGTCGTGCCGGGGAATCGCGTCGAAATGCTCCCGGCGGCCGAGCCCGTGCAGGACCAGCACCGCGAGGTCGGGGGCGAAGCGCTCCGCCTCCCGGCGCCAGTTCGTCATCAGGCTCGTCGGCGCGACCACGAGGGCGGGCCTGTCGAGGCGCCCGTCCGCCTTCTCGCGGGCGATCAGCGCCAGCGCCTGCACGGTCTTGCCGAGCCCCATGTCGTCGGCGAGGATTCCGCCGAGGCCGGCCTCGCGCATAAAGGCGAGCCAGGACAGCCCCTCCGCCTGGTAGGGCCGCAAGGCCGCGCGAAACCCCTCCGGCGGCGCCACGGGCGGGATGCCGCCCTCGGCCAGCAGGCGGCGGCCCATGGCGCGTAACGACTCGCCGCCGCGCCAGGCGATCCTCGCGGCCTCGCTCGCCCGCTCCAGGGCCGCGAGCGTGGCGGCGTCGACGAGGCCGAGCTTCAGGCGCCCGCCCTCGCCGGTGCCACCGAGGCTCAGTTCGCGCAGGGCGAGCAGGATCGGCCTGAGCCGGGCGGCCGGCAGCGCCAGCACCCGCCCGTCCGGCAGCGGCACCATCACGGGCTCGGGCGAGGTCTCGTCGAGCGCCTCGATCGCGAAGCCGGGCTGTGCCAGCAGCGCGGCGACCGGCTCGGCGAGGGGGATGCGCTCGCCCTCGATCTCGACCCCGAGGTCGAGCTCGAGCCAGTCGATCCCGGTGCTCTCGCGGATCGCGACCTCGACCGCCCCATCCGGATGGAGCACCCGGCCGCGGAAGCTCGGATCGGCCGTGACCTCGAACCCCGCCGCCTTGAGGGCGGGCAGGGCCTCGGCCTGGATCGCGGGCCAGGCGTCCTCGCCGGCATCGGGCAGGAAGTCCCGGGCATGGCCCTGGTGCTGGGCGTAGCCGAGGGCCAGGGGCGTGCGGCGCTCCTGGAGCGGCGACAGGCCGTGGGCGAGGAGCCGCGCCACCGCCCGCCGCTCGGCCGGGCCGTCGCGTTCCACGACGTGGAGCCGGCCGCCGGCGAGCCGGCTCGGCCGCTGCCGCGGGTCGCCGAACGGCACCGCGACGGGGCCGTAGCGGAACGACAGCGCGGCGAGGCGCACGGGCACGGTCGAGGGCGGCTGCCCGTACAGGAAGGGCGCCGGTGCCTCGATCTGGAACAGGCGCAGGACCGGCACCGGCGCGACGTCGACGATCGTCTCCCGCGGCGGCTCCGGCAGGCGCAGGGGCAGGTCCGGCACCGCCTCGGCGAGCGCCGCGTTGAGGGCCCGCGCCGAGGCCGCCGGTACCGCCGGGGCCGCCATGAGGGCGGCGGCGAGGTGGGGCGGCACCCCGACCTCGATCGGCCCGACGAGCCCGGACCCGGCATCGAGATAGGCCGGCGGTCGGGCCGCGAGGGCCAAAACCGTGCCTTGGTTCGTCGTTTCGTCCGCCCCTTCACCCGGCTCCGCGCCCGTGCCGTCCCCGTCGTCGAGGCGCGGGTGGGGCGCCAGGGTCTCCTCGCCCTCGACCCAGTCGATCCGGCCGGGCCGGGGCGGGCCCGCCGCCAGGGCCGGTCCCAGCACGGTCCCGAACCGGGCCCGGCCGGTCGCCAGGACCCGCTCCAGGATCTCGGCCCCGGCCTCGTCGAGCAAGGAATAGGCCGGCGGCGCGTCGGCCTCGGCCTCGCGCGGCCGCCCGGCGAGGGACTTGAGGATGCGCAGGTCCGACGGGCGCAGGTAGGCGCTCGGGGTCCCCGCGTGGACGATGGCGTAGGGCTCGACCGGGCGAGCCTTGGCCGACAGCGCCCCGCTCTTCAGGATGCGGGCCTGCATCGGCGCGACGCCGAGGCGGGGCGCCGTGCCGCCGTGGCCGGGCAGGGCTAGGAGGACGTAGATCAGGCGCCGGTCGATCTCGGGCGGAAACGCCTCGCTGCCGGTTCGGCGGGCGCGGTCGAGGGTCCGGATCCAGCTCTCCAGCTCCGACGGCAGGGCCTCGGGGCCGGCGGAATCCTGGAACTGGAGCAGCCGGGCCGCCCGTGTCTCGGGAGTTGGTGGAGGCGGGACGCGCCGGACGGTGCCCCGGAACGCCCCGAGCAACACCGCCGCGACGTGCCGGCAATTGGTGCGGTCCGGGCAGGTGCAGTGCCCGGTGATGACGGTGCCCGTGCGGCCCTTCTCCACGGCGACCGTGACGCTGTACACCGTCTTGCCCGTGCGGCTCTCGACGTCGCCTTCGATGGTATTGTCTCCGTCGCACTCGATCTCGCGCACCCGGCCCGCGGCGAGGTCGCGCGCGCCGTCGTGGAAGGAGGCGTGGCCGCAGTTGCGCAGGATGTCGCGTTCGGTGAATGAGGACGTCCTGCGCATCGGAACGGTGCTCGCCTCCGGCCTGCCGCCCGCAAGGTAGGGAGGCGGGACGGTGCTGGAAACCGGCCGGTGGCCGGACCGGCGAATCGCCTGGGGGCGGCCGGCGTTCGGAACGGATGGCTCCGCTTGCCGTTCCGGCACTCGACAGAGCCGTTAGGCGTGCAGGAGGGAACGAGCGTCTCATGACCGGACAGGCCCGATGAGCGACGAGCACCCCGTGACCGGCGAACCCGCGGCCCTCGCGCCCGCGCGCGAGACCCTGTTTCAGCCCGGCCGCACCTGCTGGTGCGTGGCCCGGGCCGAGCGGGTCGCCGTGATGGTCGATTCCGCCGAGTACTTCGCCCGTCTGGAGGAGGCCTTGCGCCAGGCGCAATCCTCGATCCTGATCGTCGGCTGGGACTTCGACGGGCGCATCCGCCTGCGCCACGACGCGTCGCCGGAGGAGTCGCCCCCGCTCGGGCCGCTCCTGCGCGACCTCGCGGCGCGGCGGCCGGACCTCCAGGTGCGGGTGCTGGTCTGGAGCGTCGCCACCCTGCACGGGCCGGGCGCGGCTCTGCCGCTGCTGTTCGGGGCCGAGTGGGAATCCCATCCGCGGGTCGAGCTGCGCCTCGACACCCACCACCCGCTCTATGCCGCCCACCACCAGAAGCTCGTCTGCATCGACGACCGCATCGCGTTTGCGGGCGGCATCGACCTGACGGTCGGGCGCTGGGACACCCCCGCCCACACGGCCGGCGACCCCTTGCGCACCAACCCCGACGGCGAGCTCTATCCCCCGGTCCACGACCTCCAGATGGCGGTGGATGGCGAGGCCGCCGCGCGGATCGGCGCGATCGCCCGCGAGCGCTGGCGCGCCGCCACCGGCGAGGTGCTGGCGCCCGTCCGCGGCGCCGCGCCGGTCTGGCCGCGGGACCTGGCGCCGCTCTTCACCGACATGCCCGTCGCCATCGCCCGCACCATGCCGCTCCAGGGCGACGAGCCCTCGGTCGAGGAGGCGGCGGCGCTCACCGCCGCGTCGCTCGCCGCGGCCCGAAAGACCCTCTACCTCGAGGCGCAGTATCTCACCGCCGATTTCGTGGCCGACGCGCTCGCCGCCCACCTCACGGCGGAGGACGGACCCGAGATCGTCGTGGTGATCACGCGCCGCTCGCACAACTTCACCGAGCGCGTCGCCATGGGCACGCCGCGGGACCGGGTGCTGCGCCGCCTGCGCGCCATCGACCGCTTCGGGCGCCTGCTCGTGGCCTATCCGGTGGTTCCGGGCACCGAGGGCGATGAGGGCGAAGAGTGCGAGATCGAGGTCCACGCCAAGCTCGTCATCGTCGACGACGGGTTCCTGCGCATCGGCTCCTCGAACCTCAACAATCGCTCGGTCGCCCTCGACACCGAATGCGACCTCGCGGTCGAGGCCCGCACGCCTGAGGAGCGCCGGGCGATTCTGTCCCTGCGCGACCGCCTGGCGGCCGAGCACCTGGGCGTGGCGCCCGAGGTGCTGGCGGAGGCCGCCGAGCGGGACGGCCTCATCGCGGCGATCCGGCGCCACATGGGCGGTCCCCGCAGCCTGCGGGTCTGCGAGGTGCCGGAGGAGGAGGGCCTGCTCGATCCGCTCGTCAGCTCCGAGCTGCTCGACCCGGAGCGGCCGTTCGGGACGGGGTAGGGCTGCGCGCCCCGCCCGCATCGCGCCACCGGAACACCGCCTCGGTCGCCGCGAAGGCGACGAGGCCGAGCGCCAGCGGGACCAGGAAGTAGATGCACCGGAAGGCGATGAGCGGGCCGATCACGTCGGTCTTCGGCAGGAGGTGGACGACCACGCTCTCGATCACCCCGACGCCGCCCGGGACGTGGGTGATGAGCACCGCCGCGTTGGCGATGACGAAGACCGAGGCGACGGCGAGGTAGCCCACGTCGGAGACCGCCATGAGCACCTGATGCAGGCAGGCCGAGACCAGGGCGAAGTTGACGGCGCCCAGGGCCACCTGCGCGGCGGCGAGCGGCAGCGGCGGCATCTCGATCGACCAGCGCCGGAAGGTCAGCGGCTTGCGCCACCAGGCGGCGAGGGCGAGATAGCCCGCGACGAAAGCCGCGCAGGCCAGCCCCGCCGCCAGGACGGCGCCGGTGCCGAGCCCCGTCACCTCCTGGGCGAGACCGGGATGGACCAGCACCGCGACCGCGCCGAGCGCCATCAGGCCGACCGCCACGGTGACGCCGCAGAACAGGACCGCCTTGGCGACGTCCGCCGTGCCGAGGCCCCAGCGGGTGTAGAACCGGTAGCGGATCGCCCCGCTGCTCAGGCCGGCGAATCCGATGCTGTGGCCGAGCGACAGGCTGATGAAGGCGGCCAGCGCCACCCGGGGATAGGGCAGGGGCTTGCCGGCGGCGCGGAGCGCCAGCCAGTCGATGCCGGTGAGGCAGAGATAGCTCGCGGCGGCAAAACCCCCGGCCGCGAGGAGCCGGCTCGCCGGCAGGGCCCGCACCGCGTCGACGAGCTGGCCCGGGCTGTAGCCGGAGAGCGTGCGGTAGAGCAGGTAGCCGCCGAGCCCGACGCTGACGAGGGTGGCGAGGATGGTCCAGAACCGGCGCCGGGCGGAGGTCTTTTCACGGTTCTGGTCTTGTGTCGTCGTCACGCGGGTTCCTCCCGGAGCGCGAGGGCAGGGGGCGCGACGTCCGGCGCGAGGTCGAGGTCGGCGACGAGGGGCAGGTGGTCGGAGGCGGTCCGGGCGAGGCGGCCCTGGACCCGATGCACCTTCCGCACCGCGACGCCGCGGCTGACGAAGACGTGGTCGATGCGCAGGAGCGGCAGGCGGGCCGGGAAGGTCGGCCTGGCCCAGGCCCGGCGGACGGGGCCCTCCGCGTCCGGCAGCCGGTCGGCGAGGCGGCGGTGGACGGCCGAGCCCGGCAGGGCGTTGAAGTCGCCGAGCAGCACCACCGGATCGTGGCAGGCGGGATCGCCGAGGAAGCGGGGTCCGAGGAGCGCCGCCGCCTGCGCCGCCCGCTCGCGCCGGTCGAGGCCGAGATGGGTCGTGACGACCTGCACCTCGGCGTCGCCGACGCCGACCGCGGCCCAGAGCGCGCCGCGGGGCTCGCGGCCGGCGCTTTCTGGCAGCCCTTCCGCCCGCACCAGCCGGGAGGGGAGGGCGGTCAGGATCGCGTCGCCGTAGAGTTCCTCCATCACCCGCATCGCCGGATGGAAGTGCGAGCGCATCCCGAGCCGGGCGGCGATCGCCTCCGCCTGATCGATCCCGCCGCTGCGGGCGCGCCCGACATCGAGCTCCTGGAGCGCCACCACGTCCGCCCGGCAGGCCGCGATCACCGCGGCGATGCGCGCCGGGTCGAGGCGGCGGTCGGCGCCGAGGCAGCGGCGGACGTTGTAGGTGAGGACGCGGAGCAACCGGGCGGGGCCTTCCGTAGCGGGCATCCCCCCTCAACGGCCGAGCCTGCGCCCGGTTTCGCCCGTCTTGCCACGCTTGGCGCCGCGGGCGGTCCCGCTCAGGCGATGGTCGGCACGATCCCGCCCTCGACCCGGAGGCTCGCGCCGTTGGTGGCGGCGGCGAGCGGGCTCGCCAGATAGGCGACGAGGCCGGCGATCTCGTCGGGCTCGATCATCCGGGCGAGCAGCGAGAGCGGGCGGTGGACCCGGAAGAATTCTTCTTCCAGCGCCGCCGCCGGGGCGTCCGGATCGGAGGCGACGCTCTTCAGGAAGTCGACGATGCCCTCCGAGCGGGTCGGGCCGGGCAACACGGAATTCACCGTCACGCCGGTGCCGCGGGTGCGCTGCGCCAGGCCCCGGGCGATGGTGAGCTGGGCGGTCTTCGACACCGCGTAGTGCAGCATGTCGGGGGGCGGCACGAGGCCGGATTCGCTCGACACGAACACGATCCGCCCGGCATTCCGCGCCAGCATGCCGGGGAAGTAGGCCTGGGCGAGCCGCGCGCCCGAGACGACGTTGACCTCGAACAGGCGGTGCCAGTCCGCGTCGGTGATCGCCTCGAAGGCCTTCGATTCGTAGATGCCGAGGTTGTTGACGAGGATATCCACCTCCGGCACCGCCGCGATCAACGCCGCCGCGCCCTCGGCCGTCGCCGGGTCGGCCAGCACCGTCCGGGGCGTCCGGGCGCCGGGCTCGGCCGCGATAGATGCGGCCGCCGCGTCGAGCTTCGCCTGGTTGCGGCCGGGCAGCACGACCGCGGCGCCCTCCGCCGCGAGGCGGCGGGCGATGGCAAGGCCGATGCCCGCGGTGGCACCGGTGACGAGGGCGGTCCGGCCGCCGATCCTGAGGTCCATGGCTGTGGTCTCCGTCCGGGAGACCCCGAGGGTCTCCATTCGTGAGACCCCGAGATGACGACGCGGGCGATTGATGACCAGCGCGCGGGCCGGCACGATACTCGTGCATCGGACGCACCAATGGACCGGCCATGGACAACCGCCTGGGCGAGATGGAGGCCTTCGTGGAGGTGGCGCGGCGCGCCAGCTTCGCGGCCGCCGCCAAGGCGCTGCGGCGCACGCCCTCGGCGGTGAGCCGGGCGGTGGCGCGGCTGGAGGCGCGCCTCGGCGTCTCCCTGATCCGGCGCACCACCCGGTCGATGACCCTGACGCCGGAGGGCGAGCTGTACCTGCGCCGGGCCGCCGAGCTGATCGCCGAGTTCGCCGCGATCGAGGACGGGTTCGGCCGCGACGCGGCGGTGCCGAGCGGCCTTTTGCGGGTCAACGCCTCGGTGCCGTTCGGCACGAAGGTGATCCTGCCGGTCCTGCCGCGATTCCTCGGCGGGCACCCCAGGATGCGGGTCGACCTCGCGCTCACCGACGACGTGGTCGATCTCGTCGAGGCCCGGGCCGACGTGGCGATCCGCATCGGCCCGTTGCGCGACACGCGCCTGCGGGCCAAGCGCCTCGGCCGCGGCCGCCTCGCGGTGGTGGCCTCCCCGGACTACCTCGCGCGGGCCGGCCTGCCCGCCCATCCGGATGCGCTCGCCCACCACAACTGCCTCGCCTTCAGCTTCCGCCGCTCCCTCGATACCTGGCCGTTCCTGATCGACGGGGCGGTGGCGCAGCGGCCGGTGCGCGGCAACTTCTTCGGCAATTCCGGCGAGGTGGTGCGGATGATGGCGCTCGGCGGCGCGGGGCTGGCCCGCCTCGCCCGGTTCCACGTCGAGGAGGACATCGCGGCGGGCCGCCTCGTGCCGGTGCTGGAGGCGTTCAGCCCCGGCGACGCCGAGGACGTCCACGCGCTCTATGCCGGGCACGAGCGGCTGTCCCTGCGCATCCGCTGCTTCGTCGATTTCCTCGCCGCCCATGCGGCGTTGCGGGATTGACGGGTGGCCGATGCGGACGGGCAGGCAAGGAATCGGGACGCCCGGTCATGGAACCGATCGTTCCCCCGCGGCACAACGGTCTCGCGGCCACGCTTGTCCGGCCGATCCTGCCCGTGGAGTCGCGTTCGATGATGTCGTTCTGGTTCTCGCGCCTCGCGGCCCTTCTCCGCCGCCTGCTGCCGGGCCGGACGCGGCCCGAGCCCGGTGCCTGGATCCTGCTCGGCGAGGGGCGCGGCGTCTCGTGGTCGGGGGACGCGGACGCCGCCCGCCCCGCCCTCACCGGGCCCACGCCTCCGCCTGCGCGGTGATCCAGGCGCGAAAGCACGCCACCTTCGGGGCGTCGGTCTCGGTCGGCGTCACGAGGAAGAAGCTGTAGGGGCTCGCCACCTCGTCCGGGAAGGGCCGCACCAGGCCGGTCGCGCCCTGTCCGATGCCGGCGACGAGGTCGCCCCCGAGCACCCGCGTCGCGAGGCCGACCCCGCCGCCCGCGGTGGCGCATTGCAGCACCATGAAGGTGTGGGTGAAGCGGGGCCCCCGCGAGGCGTCGATGCCGGGCACCCCGGCGGCCGCCAGCCATTGCGGCCAGCCCACCGATTCGAGGTCGATCGGGTCGTCGTCGTGCAGCAGGGTGTGCCGCGCTAGGTCGTCGGGCGCGCGCAGCGGCGGCGCCCCGTCGCGAAGATGCGGGCTGCAGACCGGGAAGACCACGTCGCGCATCAGCAGGTCGGAGCGCAGGCCCGGATAGCGCCCGCGCCCGTGCCGGATCGCGAGATCCGCGTCGTCGCGGGCGAAATCGACCAGGCGGTTGTTGGCGACGACCCGCACGTCGAGGTCGGGATGCTGCGCGCGGAAGCTGCCGATCCGCGGGATCAGCCACAGGCTGGCGAAGGAATGGGTGGTGCTCACGGTCAGCACGTGGTCCCGGCCCAGGCGCTGCAGCCGGGCGGTCGCCTCGGCGAGCTGGTCCAGAATCTCTCCGGCGGCGGCCGCGAAGCGCTGCCCGGCCGGCGTCAGGGCGACGCCCCGGCTCGGCAGCCGGCGAAACAGGGCCAAGCCGAACCAGCCCTCCAGGATCTTCACCTGCTGGGCCACCGCGCCGGCACTGACCCCGAGCTCGTCCCCGGCCTCGTGGAAGGTGGCGTGGCGCGAAGCCGCCTCGAAGGCCCGCACGGCGTTGAGCGGCGGCAGGCGCCGGCGGGGTCCGAGATCGCGAGCCATGGACCAGATCTCCCGGTGGCCCAGATTTCCTGGGGCGAAGGACGAGGCGATCTGGTTTGCGCGCGCCGTCCCGGAAAGGCAATCTCTCCCTCACGAACCCCATCGTCCGACCCGGAGAGAGCCATGACGAGCCTCGTCGCTGGCCGAGGAAACCTGCGCCTCGTTCCCATCGTCCGCCTCGCGCCCGCGCGCCGGCGCAACCCCGTCTCGCTCGTCGAGCGCCTCGAGCTCTGGGCCGACCGACGCCGCGAGCGCCGCGCCCTGTTGCGCTGCCCCGACGGGCTCCTGAAGGATGTCGGCCTCTCGCGGGCCGATGCGGTGCGCGAGGCGGACAAGCCGTTCTGGCGCGATTGAGCGCCGGGCGGATTGCGCCGCAAGGATCGGGATGCCGCTGGGGCATCCCGTGCGCCAGGGTGCGGCGTCCTCGCCCGGAGAATCCGATGCAGCCCGCCGCCAACCGCCCGATGACCCCTGCCGAATGGGGCCTGCTCCTCGGCCTCTCGGTCCTGTGGGGCGGCTCGTTCTTCTTCGTCGGCATCGCCCTGTCGGCGCTGCCGCCCCTGACCCTGGTGGTCCTGCGCGTCGGGCTCGCGGCCGCGATCCTCGCCCTGGTGCTGCGGCTGCGGGGCATCCCGATGCCGCGGGGCGCGTCCGTCTGGCGCGCCTTCCTGGGGGCGGCCTTCCTCAACAACGCGGTGCCGTTCTGCCTCATCGCCTGGGGCCAGACCCACATCGCCTCGGGCCTCGCGGCGATCCTCAACGCCACCACGCCGCTCTTCGGCGTGCTGGTGGCGCACGTCCTCACCACCGACGAGCGCCTGACGGCCCACCGCCTCGCCGGCGTGCTGGCGGGGCTCGCGGGCGTCGCCGTGATGGTCGGGCCCTCGCTGCTGGCCGGGCTCGGGGCCGAGGTCCTGGCGCAGGGCGCGATCCTGCTCGCGGCCCTCTCCTACGCCTTTGCCGGCCTCTACGGGCGGCGCTTCAAGCGCATGGGCATCCCGCCGCTCTCCGCCGCCGCCGGCCAAGTCACCGCCGCGACGGCCCTGCTCCTGCCCGTCGCCCTCGCGGTCGACCGGCCCTGGACCCTGGGGATGCCTCCTCTCACGGTGGTCGCGGCGGTCGTCGGCCTCGCCGCACTGTCGACCGCCTTCGCCTACGTGATCTTCTTCCGCCTGCTGGCGAGCGCCGGGGCGACGAACCTGATGCTCGTCACCTTCCTGATCCCGGTCTCGGCGCTGCTCCTCGGCGCCCTGGTGCTGGGCGAGCCGGTGGTGCCGCGCCAGCTCCTCGGCATGGCGCTGATCGGCGCCGGGCTGGTGGCGATCGACGGGCGGCTGCTGCGCCGGCGGGGGGCGGGGGTCGTGCCGGGGAGGTCGTGACCTCTCCCCCACGCCGGAGCGCCTCGAGGAAAGGCACTGGCTTCCTCCTCTCCCCGCGGGCGGGGAGAGGGGATCTCCCGCGCCTTTCCCGTCTCCGACGGTTCCCCGAACGGCCCCGCCGGTCTCCATGGGAGCGCCAGGTCAGGCGCCGGAGGCCTGCGGCCGCAGGGCCGCGTAGCTCGTCATCAGGTTGCGGTAATCCGGGATGTGGTCGCCGAGCAGCGTCGCCAGCCCCTCGACGTCCCGGCGCCAGTCGCGGTGCAGCTCGCAGGCGACCGCGAACCAGTTCATCAGCTGCACGCCCGCCGCCGACATCCGGTTCCAGGCGCCGTCGCGCACCAGCGGGTTGAAGGTGCCGGAGGCATCCGTGACCGCGAAGACCTCGTAGCCCTCCGCGATCGCCGACAGGGCCACGAAGGCGACGCAGACCTCGGTGACGACGCCCGCGATGACGAGCTGCCGGCGCCCCGTCGCCTTCACGGCGGCGACGAAATCGGGGTTGTCCCAGGCGTTGATCTGGCCCGGGCGGGCGATGAACGGTGCGTCCGGGAACTTGGCCTTCAGCTCCGGCATGATCGGGCCGTTCGGGCCCTCCTCGAAGCTGGTCGTGAGGATGGTCGGAAGCTTGAAGTAGGCGGCGAGGTCGGCCACCGCCAGCACGTTGTTCTTGAACCGGTCGGGATCGATGTCGCGCACCAGCGACATCAGGCCGGCCTGGTGATCGATCAGGAGGACGACGGCCTGGTCGAGGTCGAGGCGGGCGTAGGGCTTGCTCATGGTCGTCTCCATCGGGGCGCCCGGGCGATGCGCGGTGCGCGCTGTCGATGGAGGGAGTGTGCCGGCATTTGTTAGCTCAACAAATAGAAACGATGGAAAACGATCGTTTCCAGGATTTCAGTATCGGGAGGGGATGAGGCCGCTCCCCCGAACGTGGATCCTTCACACCATGACGGGCACGTGCACGTCGATGACGGTACCGGGCCGGTCGGGGGCGAAGCGGCCGTCATAGAGCTCGAAGTCGGGGCCGTCGGCCACCGTGAGCCCCGAGGCCGGGATCAGCTCGCCCCAGATCGTCGCCATCGCGCCCTTGACCTGCGGGGGCAGGGCGGTCCCGTCGAGGGTGATGCGGAAGACCGCGTAGGTCGCCGCAGGGATCGCCTTGCGCACGAAGCCCGCCGGCAGGGTGCCGTCCGGCCACACGCCGACGCCGGCCAGGTAGTCGAAGCTGCCCTCCTCCCGGTCGGCGCTCCAGACGACGCCGTAGGTGGACCAGCTCGGCACCTGCCCGTCGACGAAGGGCAGGGCCCGGATCAGCCGCGACCAGAGGTCCGGGATGGTGGCGGCGGTCGTCGGGTCGAAGCGGCGTGTCGGACCGGCGACCGTGAAGGCGTCGCGGGTCGCGAGGCCGGGCAGGCGGGCGACGGCGCGGGAGGTCGCGGCGGGGTGCGGCATGGGCGGGTCTCCGTCCGGGAGGGCGAGGCCGCGGCGGAACCGGCCGGGGCTGACGCCGAAATGGCGCCCGAAGGCGCGGGTGAAGGCTTCCTGGGACTCGAAGCCCGATTCGAAGGCGAGATCGACGAGCCGCAGGCCGGGCTCGGCGACGAGGCGCCGGGCCGCCCGCACCAGGCGGCGCGTGCGGACATGCGCCATCGGCGCGAGGCCCATCCGGGCGGTGAACAGGCGCGAGAAGTGATGGGGCGAGAGCCCCGCCCGGTCGGCGAGGCGGGCCAGCGTCAGGCGCTCGTCGAGCCGGCCCTCGATCCAGGCGAGGGTGTCGGCGACGAGGTCGGGGGTGGGCGGTCGGTCCATGCCCGCACCATGGCCGAGCCGAGCCCCGTCCGTCCTGACCGGTCTTGCTGGCGACGCCCCGGCGGGCGTTCCTTCGAGACCGGCTGTCGAGATCGCCCATGCTGTCGTAGGATGCGGCCGGGACGGCCGTCGCCGCGCGCGTCGCGGCGGCCCGCCCGGCGCGAATGCCCGCGCTCCGCCGAAACGGCCTGGCCCATCGATCCTGACGCACCGCGCGGCCAACGCGCGGGCTCATCTCCGGGAGGACGCCCCTTCATGCCCGACACCGAGACCCGGGACCCCGCCGCGCTGCACGCGCGCCTTCCGGCCGCCCTCGCGGCCGCCCTGGAGGCCCCGGCCTACGCCGCGCACCTCGCCGGCATCGACCCCGCCACCGTCACCGACCGCGCCGCGCTCGCCCGCCTGCCGGTCCTGCGCAAGGGCGAGATGCCGGCGCGCCAGCGCGAGACGCTGCCCTTCGGCGGCTTCGTGCCGGGGGCGGTCGGCGGGTTTGCCCGCCTGTTCACCTCGCCGGGGCCGATCTTCGAGCCGCAGCGGGCCGGCGACGACCCGTGGGGCGGCGCGCCGGCGCTCGAAGCCGCGGGTTTCCGGGCCGGCGAGGTCGTCCTCAACACCTTCGGCTACCACCTGACGCCGGGCGGCTTCATCTTCGACACCGCCGCGCGGGCCTTGGGCTGCGCGGTGATCCCGGCCGGGCCCGGCAACACCGAGCAGCAGCTCGACCTGATCGAGGCCTACCGGCCGGCGGGCTATGTCGGCACGCCGGACTTCCTCAAGGTGCTGCTCGATGCCGGCGCCAAGGCCGGGCGGGACGTGTCCTCGCTCGGGAAGGCGCTCGTCTCCGGCGCCGCCTTCCCGGCCTCGCTCCAGGCCGAGTTCCGGGAGCGCGGCATCGCCGCAGCCCAGGCCTACGCCACGGCGGATGTCGGCTTCATCGCGTACGAGACCCCGGGCGAGCCCGGCCTCCTCGTCAACGAGGGGCTGATCCTCGAGATCGTGCGCCCCGGCACCGGCGATCCGGTGCCGGAGGGCGAGGTCGGCGAGATCGTCGTCACGGTGCTCGACCTCGACCGGCCGCTGATCCGCTACGCGCTGGGCGATCTCACGGCCTTCCTGCCGGGCGGTCGCCGCATTCGCGGCTGGATGGGCCGGGCCGACCAGTCCGCCAAGGTGAAGGGCATGTTCGTGCGCCCCGAGCAGGTCGCCGAGATCGCCCGCCGCCATCCCGAGCTCGGCCGCCTGCGCCTCGTGGTCACCCGCGCCGACGAGGCCGACGCCATGGCGCTGCGGGCGGAGAGCCCCACCCCCGACGCCGCCCTGGCGGAGCGCGTCGCCGAGACCCTGCGGGCGGTGACGAAGCTGCGCGGCACGGTCGATCTCGTCGCCCCGGGCAGCCTGCCGAACGACGGCAAGGTCGTCGCCGACGAGCGGCCGGTGGGGTGAGGGGAGGGGCGGCCGCCGGGCTCCGGGAGCCGCCGGCACCTTGCGGCCGCCCGGCCCTCAGGCCGCCCTGACCTGCGCCAGGAAGCGATCGACCTCGGCCGAGATGCGCGCGGATTGGCGCGACAGCTCGGAGGCCGAGGCGAGCACCTGGCTCGCCGCCGCGCCGGTCTCCTCGGCCGCGCCCGCCACGCCGGCGATGTTACCGGTGACCTCGCCGGTGCCGTCCGCCGCCTGCGCGATGTTGCGGACGATCTCCTGCGTCGCCGCGCCCTGCTCCTCCACCGCCGCGGCGATCGAGGTCGCGACGCCCGAGATTTCCTCGATCCGCGCGGTGATCCCGCCGATCGCGCCGGCGGCGAGGCCGGTCGAGGCCTGGATCGCCGCGATCTGGCCGGTGATCTCCTCCGTCGCCTTGGCCGTCTGGCCGGCGAGTTCCTTCACTTCCGCGGCGACGACCGCGAAGCCCCGGCCCGCCGCTCCGGCCCGCGCCGCCTCGATGGTGGCGTTGAGCGCGAGCAGGTTGGTCTGCGCGGCGATCGACGAGATCAGCCCGACCACGTCGCCGATGCGGGCGGTGGCCTCGGTCAGCGCCCGGACCTGATCGGCGGTCTGCCCGGCCTCCGTGACCGCGGCCCGGGCGAGACGGGCCGAGCCGTCGACCTGGCGGCCGATCTCCTGGACCGAGGCGCCGAGTTCCTCGGCCGCCACCGCCACGGTGCCGACATTCGACGAGGCCTGCTCGGCGGCCGCCGCCACGGTGGTCGATTGCGCGGCGGTCTCGCGGGCGGTCGCCGTCATGGTCTCGGCGGTGCCGCGCAATTCGCCCGCGGCGGTCGAGACGGTGGCGACCACGCCGGTGATCGCGGCCTCGAAGCCCCGGATCAGGTCGTCGAGCGCGGCGGCGCGGCGCATCCGGCGCAGCTCCTCGGCCTCGCTCTCGCCCCGCAGCCGCTCGCGCTCGATCGCGTTGTCGCGGAAGACCAGCACCGTGCGGGCCATCGCCCCGACCTCGTCGCGCCGCCCGGTCTCCGGCACCGGGAGGTCGGTGCGCCCCTCCGACAGCGCGGTCATCGCGGCGCGCAGGCGCTCCATCGGCCGCACGATCGAGCGGACGATCATCAGCGAGGCGCCGCCGAGGACGAGCACGATGAGGAGCGCCGCGAGGGCGAGGCGCTGGACCTGGGCGACGATCATCGCCCGCAGGTCGCTGACGTAGTCGCTGGTCCCGATGTAGAAATCGTAGGGCGCGTAGAAGCGGAAGAGCCCGATCTTCGGCACCGCCGCCGTCTCGCCCTCCGGGACCCAGGTATAACGGAAGGTGGCCGCGCCGTCGCGCTTGGCCCGGGGCATCACGTCGGCGACGTAGCGGAAGCCGGTCGGATCGGTCACGCCCATCAGGTTGCGGCCGACCACCTTCGCGGCCGGGTGGGCGATCACCGTGCCGGTGCCGTCGTTCACGAACAGGTAGTTGTCGCGCCCGTGCCGCATCGCCGCGATGTCGGCGAGCGCCGCCTCGCGGGACGCGGCCTCGGTGATCTCGCCCTTGATCGCCTTCTGCCGGTAGCGCTCGACGATGTTGGCGGCGGCCTCGGTGATCAGCGACAGACGCTCGATGCGCTGGGCCAGCATCGCCTCGTACTGGTAGTTGAGCGCGATCCCGCCGAGCGCGACCAGGCTCGTTGCGGCGAGCGCGATCAGCAAGGCGAACTTGCGGGGAAGGGTGAGCACGAACATGGGGCGGCCACTCCGGATCCGGACCCTGCCGGATGTCCGCCGGGAAATAGAAGGCGGGAAGTGAATGCCTGGTTTATTTTGTAGGTGATTGTGACAATGCGCGGATGTTCGCGAAAATCTTGCCGCTGCGGCACCGAATGCAAAAATCCGGCCGCCCTCGTGTCGTGGCGTCGCCGGCTGCACGGTCGATAGACGATGCGAGGCCCTAACCGACCCCGGCCCGCAGGCCCCCGCGCCGGCGTGCCGGCACCGCGACGGGCTCCACGGCCTCGCTGGGCGCGAGCGCCTGCGTCTCGCCGCGGGCGAGCGTCTGCGTCTCGCCGCGGGCGAGCGCCAGCACCATCCCGGTGAAGATCTCCTGCAGGCCTCCCGTCGAGAGGCGCCCGCCCGGCTTGTACCAGGTGCAGATGCCCGACAGCATGGCGAGGATGGCGAGCGTCGCCATCCGGGTATCGGCGAGGTGGAACTCGCCGGTGGCGCGGCCGTGGTCGAGGATCTCGCCGAGCTTGCGCTCGTAGTCGCGCCGCATCGCCACCACGGCGGCGAGGTTGTCCGGCTCGAGGCTGCGCAGCTCCGAGTAGCAGATGAACACCTCCTGCGGCCGCGCGACGTGATAGGCGACGTGGAACTCCGTGAACCGGGTCAGCCGCGCTTCGGCGCTGCCCTCGGAGAGCAAAGCCGCGTCGAGGGCCGCGTGCAGGTCGAGCATGTGGCCGCGGATGAGGTCGAACAGGAATTCCTGCTTGTTGCGAAAATAGTTGTAGAGCGAGCCCTGCTGGATGCCGACCTCGGCCGCGAGCTGGCGCAGGCTCATCGCAGCGTAGCCGTGGGTGGCGATGAGGCTGAGTCCCGCCCGCCGGATGGCCTCCTCGGTCCGCGGTCCCGACGAGCCTGCGATACGCGCCATGCTGCCCTTAACCCTACGCTGACGGGGCGCCCGACCCCACGACTTTCGTCGCGCCAGTGTAGCACTTGACGCTCGGAAAAAAACAGTCGAACGTATTTCCAAGGCGGATGATCCGGACACATACCGGGCATCCGCCACAGGCAGAGCGGCGCCGGAGACGAGCGCGGCCGCCATCCCAGGGAGGGTCAGGCGTGGCGGAAACCCTTGCGGTTCGCCAGATCTCGTTGCGCTTCGGCGGCGTGAAGGCACTGACGGATGTCAGCTTCGCGGTCGAGAAGGGCGAGCTCTTTTCGATCATCGGCCCGAACGGCGCCGGCAAGACCTCGATGATCAACTGTATCTCGGGCCGCTACAAGCCGTCCGAGGGGCAGATCCTGCTCGACGGCCGCGACATCACCAAGGCGACGCCGAACCAGCGCCCCAAGCTCGGCATCGGCCGGACCTTCCAGAATCTCGCGCTGTTCCACCACATGACCGTGCTCGACAACATCCTGGTCGGGCGCCACCACCTGATGCGCAACAACTTCGTCACCGGCTCGCTCTACTGGCTGCCGGGGGTGCGGAGCGAGGAACTGGCGCATCGCCGCCGGGTGGAGGAGATCATCGATTTCCTCGACCTCCAGGCCTACCGCAAGGCGCCGGCCGGCACCCTCTCCTACGGCTTGCGCAAGCGCGTCGAACTCGCCCGTGCCATGGCGCTGGAGCCCAAGCTGATCCTCCTCGACGAGCCGATGGCCGGCATGAACCTCGAGGAGAAGGAGGATATGGCCCGCTACATCGTCGATCTCAACGAGGAGTTCGGCATGACCGTCGTGATGATCGAGCACGACATGGGCGTGGTCATGGACATTTCGCATCGCGTCATGGTGCTCGATTTCGGCCGCCGCATCGCGCTCGGCCGCCCCGAGGCGGTTCTGGCCGATCCGCATGTGCGCAAAGCCTATCTCGGCGAGGACGACGAGGAGCCCGCAACCCTCGAACCCGCGAGGGCCGCGTCGTGACGACCGATTTCTCAGCCATCGCGCGTGAGGCCGACACCTTCCCGAAGCTCCTGCGCCGCAACGCCGCCGCGCATCCGGGCGAGGTGGCTTTGCGCGAAAAGATTTTTGGGCTGTGGCGCCCGACGACCTGGGCCGAGTACCACGCCCGCACCCGCGCCTTCGCGCTCGGCCTCTCCGATCTCGGGATCGACGGCGGCGACGTGGTCGGGCTCATCGGCGACAACCGGCCCGACTGGGTCGCCGGCGAGATCGCCGCCCATGCGCTCGGCGCCCTGTCGCTCGGCCTCTACCGCGACGCGCTCGAGGACGAGGTCCAGTATCTCCTGGCCTTCGCCGAGGTGAAGGCGGTGATCGCCGAGGACGAGGAGCAGGTCGACAAGCTCCTCAACCTCGCCGACCAGGTGCCGAGCCTGCGCCACATCGTCTATTGCGATCCCCGCGGGATGCGCAAATACGACGATCCGCGGCTGATCTCGGCCGACGCGCTCGCCGCCAAGGGCGAAGCCTTGCACGCGGCCGATCCCGGCCTCTACGACCGGATGGTCGATGCGACCGACGCCGAGGCGGTGGCGATCCTCTGCACCACGTCGGGCACCACGGCGCGGCCGAAGCTCGCGATGCTGAGCGGGGGGCGGGTCCTGCGCCACTGCGCCCGCTACCTCGCCGCCGATCCGAAGGGGCCGGAGGACGATTACGTCTCGGTGCTGCCGCTGCCCTGGATCATGGAGCAGGTCTACGCGCTGGGTCAGGCGCTCCTCTCCCGCATGAAGGTCAACTTCGTCGAGGATGCCGACACGCTCATGCACGATTTCCGGGAGATCGCCCCGACCTTCGTGCTCTTCGCCCCCCGGGTCTGGGAGGCGGTGGCCGCCGACGTGCGCGCCCGGATGATGGACGCCTCACCCTTCAAGCGCGCCCTCTACGAGCGCGGCATGAGGATGGGTCTCTCGGCCCTCGACCACGGCAAACGTTCGGGCGCCGCCGAGGCCCTGCTGTTCCGGGCGCTCCGCGATCGTCTCGGCTTCACGCGGCTCACCTCCGCGGCGACCGGCGGGGCGGCGCTCGGCCCCGACACGTTCCGGTTCTTCCGCGCCATGGGCGTGCCGTTGCGCCAGCTCTACGGCCAGACCGAGACGCTCGGCGCCTACACCCTGCACCGGGGCGAGACGGTCGATTTCGACACGGTCGGCGTGCCCTTCGACGACAGCATCGAGATCCGGGTGCTGGACCCCGACCGCAACGGCATCGGCGAGGTGCTGGCGCGCCACGCCAACATGTTCCACGGCTACTACAAGGCCGGCCCGGACACCCCGAGCGACGTGCGCGACGGCTGGATGCACACCGGGGATGCCGGCTACGTCGACAAGAAGGGCGAACTCGTCGTCATCGACCGGATCAAGGACCTCGCCGTCAACATCCACGGCGAGCGCTTCTCGCCGCAATACATCGAGAACAAGCTGAAATTCTCGCCCTACGTGGCCGAGGCCGTGATCCTCGGCGCCGGGCGCGAATATCTGGCGGCGCTCGTCTGCATCCGCTACGCGGTCGTCGCCAAATGGGCCGAGAAGAACCGCATCGCCTTCACCACCTACTCGGACCTCGCCGCGAAGCCGGCGGTGATCGACCTGATCCGCCGTGAGGTCGAGAAGGTCAACCAGGGCCTCACCGACGTGCAGCGTGTCGCCAAATTCGTGCTCCTCTATAAGGAGCTCGATGCCGATGACGGCGAATTGACCCGCACCCGCAAGGTCCGCCGCGGCGTCATCAACGAGAAGTACGGAGACCTGATCGACACGATCTATGCCGGGGCGCCGAGCTACCGGGTCGATACGGTGATCCGGTTCCAGGACGGCACGACGCAACGCATCCGCACCACCCTGCCGGTGATCGACCTCACGGCGGCCCCCGCCACCCTCGCCGCCGCCGAATAGGGGCCTTGAGGCCATGAACACCCACCTCTTGCTCCAGCTCGTCGTCAACGGGCTGATCGTCGGCGCCCTCTACGGCGTGGTCGCGATGAGCTTCGTCCTGATCTACAAGGCGAGCCAGGTCGTGAACTTCGCCCAGGGCGAGTTCCTGCTGATCGGCGCCTGGGTGTGCTGGTGGCTGCTCACCACCTACCAGCTGCCGTTCCTCGTCGGCATGGGCATCACCTTCGCGTTCATGCTGGTCTTCGGCATCGCGCTGCAAGTCGTGGTGCTGAGACCCCTGATTGGCGAGCCGATCATCTCGGTCATCATGGTGACGATCGGCCTGTCGATCTTCTTCCAGGCCCTGTGCAAGTGGCTGTTCGGCGTCTTCGCCCAGCCCTTCCCGCCGATCTTCCAGACCCAGTCGGTGTCGTTCCTCGGGCTCGAGATCCAGACCGTGTACCTGATGAGCCTCGGCATCTCGGTCGCCATGATGGCGGGCTTCGCCTGGTTCTTCCAGTATTCGAAGCACGGGCTCGCCATGCGGGCCACCGCCTTCAACCAGCAGGTGGCCCAATCCCTCGGCATCTCGGTGCGCAACGTGTTCGCGATGGCCTGGGCGATCTCGGCGGTGGTGTCGTCGGTCGCCGGCATCGTGGTCGGCATCGTCAACGGCGTGTCCTCGGCCCTGTCGCTCTACGGCATCAAGGTGTTTCCGGCCGTCATCCTCGGCGGGCTCGATTCGGTCGTCGGCGCGGTGATCGGCGGCCTCGTCATCGGGGTGCTGGAGAACGTCGCGCAATACGTCGACGGCCAGTACCTGCACTGGGGCAACCTCTACGAGATCGTTCCCTTCTACGTCCTGGTGGTGATCCTGATGATCAAGCCCTACGGCCTGTTCGGAACCCGTGACATCGAGCGCGTCTGATGGCGACCCAGAGCCTGATCCCCGCCGGCGACTACCGCACCACGTATGCCGCCGACACGACCATCTTCCCCACCGCCGGCAGCCGCTACGCGGTCTGGGCGGGGCTGGCCTTGCTCTGCTGCGCGCCCCTGGTGCTCGACCGCTACTGGCTGAGCCTGCTGATACAGATCGGCTACTTCGCGGTGGCGGCTCTGGGACTCAACATCCTGGTCGGCTTCACCGGGCAGATCTCGATCGGGCACGCCGCCTTCTTCGGCTTCGGCGCCTTCGCGTCGGCCTGGCTGTCGAACAATTACGGGATTCCCGTCTTCTTCGCGATCCCGCTCGCCGGCGTCCTGACGACGGCGGTCGGGTTGATCTTCGGCCTGCCGGCGGCCCGCCTGAAGGGGCTCTACCTCGCCATCGCGACGCTCGCCGCGCAGTACATCCTGCAGGATTTCTTCGCCCGGGCGAACTGGTTCACCGGAGGCGTCGCCGGCACCGCGGCCGACGCCTTCTTGATCTTCGGCTTTGCTTTCGACACCGACCACCGCTACTTCTACGTGGTGCTGGCCTATCTGATGCTGACCTTCGTGCTCGCCACCAACCTGATGCGCTCCCGCGACGGCCGGGCGCTGGTGGCGGTCCGCGACCACTACCTCTCGGCGGAGATGATGGGGATCAACCTCACCCGCTACCGCACCCTGTCCTTCGGCCTCTCGGCCTTCTTCGCCGGCATCGGCGGCGCGCTCTACGCGCATTACCTGCAATTCGTCTCGGTCGAGGGCTTCGGCATCCTGCTCTCGATCCAGTTCCTCGGCATGATCATCATCGGCGGGCTCGGCTCGATCATGGGCACGCTGATGGGCACCGCCTTCATGGTGCTGGTGCCCGAAGCCATGGGCTGGCTCACCGACGCGGTCCGCGGCTCGGCCCTCGACCGGGCCTTGTCGCTCAAGGACAACCTGTCCTTCCTGCGCGAGATGGCGATCGGTCTGGTGATCGTGCTCTTCCTGATGTTCGAGCCCGACGGGCTCGCCCATCGCTGGCGCCAGATCAAGGCGTACTGGAAGCTGTATCCGTTCTCGCACTGACATCATCGACAAACAAGCCAGGCGGATCGCGGCCGGATCAAGGGGGACACTGACCACGAGCTCTCCCTTTCCCGGACGACTGGAACGAAGTGGAAGGAGATCCGGGATCCAGCACAAGATGTGCCGCGAAGCGGCTCAGCAGACTGCACCGTTGCGGGCAGTCGGTCGCTTCGCGAAGTTTTACCGCTGGATCCCGGATCTCCTTCCGCTGACGCTCCAGTCGTCCGGGAAAGGGAGAGGGTCGCGAAGAATCGGCACGAATAATTGGCTTGGCCATCATTCTCTGTCGTGTACCGTAAACATCATCGACGAGGCTGGCGAACCAGCCCACCCACCGGAGGAAACCAGACCCATGCTTCGCCTGTCCCTGTCCTCGGCCGCCATTCTCGCCCTGGCCGTTCCCGCCCTCGCCGCCGAGATCCCGATCGGCCATCTCGCCGACCAGAGCGGCGCCACCTCGGATGTCGGCGTGCCCTACGCCCAAGGGGTGGCCGACGCGCTCGCCTACGTGAACCGCAAGGGCGGCATCAAGGGCGAGAAGATGAACGTCGAGTCGGTCGATTACGGCTACCAGGTGCCGCGCGCCGTCGCGCTCTACAAGAAGTGGACCGGCGGGCGCGACAAGGTCGCGGCGATCCAGGGCTGGGGCACCGCCGACACCGAGGCTTTGTCGGCCTTCGTCACCAAGGACGAGATCCCGTACATCTCCGGGAGCTACGCCGCGCAGGTCAGCGACCCGACCGGCGCCAGCGGCAAGGCCAAGGCCGCGCCCTACAACTTCTTCTACGGCCCGTCCTACTCGGACGCGCTCCGCGCCATGCTGCTATGGGCCGCCGACGACTGGAAGGCCAAGGGCAAGACCGGCAAGCCGAAATACGTCCATATGGGCGGCAACCACCCCTACCCGAACTCGCCCAAGGAAGCCGGCGAGGCGATGGCGAAGGACCTCGGCTTCGAGGTGCTGCCGGCGATCGTCTTCGCGCTTGCGCCCGGCGACTACACGGCGCAATGCCTCACCGCCAAGAATGCCGGGGCGAACTACGCCTATCTCGGCAATACCGGCGGCTCGAACATCTCGCTTCTGAAGTCCTGCAAGTCGGTCGGCACCGACATCCAGTTCATGGGCAACGTCTGGGGCATGGACGAGAACGCCGCCAAGGCGGCCGGCGAGGCGGCGAACGGCGTCGTCTTCCCGGTCCGCACCGCGGCGGTGAGCGGCAGCACCGCGCCCGGCATGGCGATGGCGGCCGAGATCTCGAAGGTGTCGGATGCCGCCGGCACCGCCTATCGCCCGGTGCACTACTATACCGGTATCTGCGCCGCCCTCTACATGACCGAGGCGCTGGCCTGGGCCAAGGACAATGGCGGGCTTGCCGGCCCCAACGTCCGCAAGGGCTTCTACCAGAAGAAGGACTGGGTGCCGGCCGGGATGGAGGGCGTCTGCGTCCCCTCGACCTGGTCGCCCACCGACCATCGCGGGATGATGGAGGTCCACATCTACCGCGCCAAGGTCTCGGGCCCGACCGACGGGGCGCTGCCCGACCTGATGAAGGCCGGCACGATCAAGCTCGAGCCGGTCAAGACCGTGACGCTGCCGCGCAAGAGCGAGTGGCAGGGGTGGTAAGGGCCGTCCTTGACAGATGACCCGCCCGTAACCCTCCCCCCTCTGCGGGGGAGGGTGCCCCGCGGATGCGGGGCGGGAGAGGGGGCGACGCTTCCGGATAAAGCGGACCTGTTCTGAAGGGCGCTCCCTGGAATAGCGTCGCGCTGCCCCTCTCCCGGCTCGCATCCGCTCGTCACCCTCCCCCGCAGAGGGGGGAGGGTTCGACGTCGCATCTCGCTGACTGAAAGCCATCCGATGTCGCAGGTCACGACCCTCGAACGCCCGACCCAAGAGGCCACTCAGGCCCCGCTCCTCAGCTTGCGCAACGTCGAGGTCGTCTACGACGACGTGATCCTGGTCCTGCGGGGCCTGAGCCTCGACGTGCCGGCGGGCTCGATCACGGCTTTGCTCGGCGCCAACGGCGCCGGCAAGTCGACGACGCTCAAGGCCATCTCGGGCCTCCTGCGCTCGGAGGACGGCGAGGTCACCCGCGGCGAGATCGTGTTCGACGGCACCCGCATCGACGGCATCGAGCCCGACAGGATCGTGCGCCGCGGCATCTTCCAGGTGATGGAGGGCCGCCGTATCGTCGCCGACATGACGCCGATGGAGAATTTGCGCCTCGGCGCCTTCTCGCGCCGCGACAAGGAGATCGGCCCGGATCTCGAACGGGTGCTGACCTACTTTCCGCGCCTGAAGGAGCGCACCGGTGCCGCCGGCTACCTCTCGGGCGGCGAGCAGCAGATGCTGGCGATCGGCCGCGCGCTGATGGCCCGCCCGCGCCTGATCCTGATGGACGAGCCCTCGATGGGCCTCTCGCCGCTCCTGGTGAAGGAGGTCTTTTCGATCATCCGCCAGATCAACCAGGATCTCGGCGTCACCATCCTGCTCGTCGAGCAGAATGCCCGCGCGGCCCTGTCGGTGGCCGACCGCGGCTACATCATGGAGCAGGGCAAGGTGGTGCTCGACGGCACGGTCGAGGAGCTGCGCACCAACGAGGACGTGAAGGAATTCTACCTCGGCGGCGCCGGCGACCAGCGCAAGAGCTTTCGCAACCTGAAGAGCTTCAAGCGGCGCAAGCGCTGGATCTGACGCGCCCGTCCAGCCATCCCGCGGTCTGCCCGGCGGCTCCCGGGATGAGCGGAGGCGGCTACGGACGCCGCCTCACCCCAGCCGTGCCAGCAGCCGCTCCGCCCGGCGCAGGTGCGGCCGGTCGAACATCTCGCCGTCGATGCCGACGACGCCCATGCCGGGCGCCTCCGCGAAGGCGGCCACGACCTTGCGCGCCTGCGCGAGTGCCGCGTCGGTCGGCGTGAAGGCCTCGTTGATCACCGCGACCTGCGCCGGATGGATCGCCATCTTGCCGGCGAACCCGTCGCGCCGCGCCTCCCGGCACTCGCGGGCGAGCCCGTCGAGGTCGCGAAACAGGGCGTTGATGGTGTCGATCGCGTCGACCTCCGCGGCGGCCGCCGCCATCAGGGTCAGGTTGCGGGCGAGCACGAACGGCGCGGTCCAGGCGCCGTCCTCGCCCCGGTTGGTCTCGGCGCCGAGATCGGCGGAGAGATCCTCCGCCCCCCAGGTGATGCCGGAGAGCCGCCGGCTCGCTCCCGGCAGGCTCTGGAGTGCGAAGACGGCGCGGGCGGTCTCGGTGGCGATCGGCAGGATGCGGGTGGCGCCGTCCGGCAGCCCGTGTTCCGCCTCGTGGACGGCGAGGCGCGCGCCGAGCTGCCCCACGCTCGGGCCGCCCTCGGCCTTCGGCAGCATGATCCCGTCGGGCGCGTGCGGCATCACCGCGGCGAGGTCGTCCTCGGTGAGGCCGGTATCGAGGGCGTTGACGCGCACGTAGAGCCTGGGCCGGCCGGCGACGTCGCGCATCCGCGCCAGGAAGCCGGCGGCGATTTCGCGGGCCTTGCCCTTCTCCGGCAGGGCGACCGAATCCTCGAGGTCGAGGATCAGGGCGTCGGCGCCGACTTCCAGCCCCTTCTCCTGCTTGCGGGGCGAGTCACCGGGGACGAACAGCAGGGAGCGCATCGGATCTCAGGCCTCGCTCGCGGGTCGCTTGCGCATCATCGCCTGGCGGCGGCATTCCGCCACCAGCGTGCCGTCCTGGTTATAGGCCCGGTGGATGAAGTCGACGATGCCGGCGGTGGGCCGCGAGCGCGATTCGCGCTTGGCGGCGACCTCCGTCGTCACGCTCACCGTGTCGCCCTCGAACAGCGGGGCGGGAAAGCGGGTCTCGGTCATGCCGAGATTGCCGATCGTGGTGCCGACGGTCGTGTCGTTGACCGAGATGCCGATCATCAGGCCGAGGGTGAACAGCGAGTTCATCAGCGGCCGGCCCCACTCGGTCTCGGTGGCGCAGAAATGCGCGTCGATGTGGAGCGGCTGCGGGTTCAGCGTCATGTTGGAGAAGAGCATGTTGTCCATCTGCGTCACCGTCCGGGTGAGGCGATGGCGGAGCGTGGCGCCGACCTCGAAATCCTCGAAGTACAGCCCGCCGCGCGGATGGGTCGAAGCCGGAATCGTGCTCACGCGGCATCCTCCGTGGTCAGGGTGATCAGGCGGGCGCCCTCGGCGACCTGCTGGCCGGCCTCCGCCAGGACCTCGGCGACCGTGCCGTCGGCAGGCGCGGTCAGCGCGTGCTCCATCTTCATCGCCTCGACCACCGCGAGGCGCTGGCCGCGCACCACATTGTCGCCGGGGGCGACCAGCACCGCGACGAGGCGGCCGTGCATCGGCGCCTTGATGGTACCGCCCTGGTCGATGTGGTCGAGATCGACCGCGAAGGGGTCGGGGGGGCTGAGCGCGATCTGGCGGCCCTCGGCGAGCACCAGCAGGCCGGGCGGCGCCTCCACCACCGTGACGGAATCCGGCTCGGGGCCGGCCGTGTCGTACTCCACCGTGAGCCCGGACGGACCCCAGTGCAGCACGGCCTCGGCCGGCTCGCCCTCGAGCATGAAGGGATAGGTCTGGCGCCGGGCCTCGCCGAGCTGGAACCCGTCCGCCGCGTCCCAGGGCGAACCGGCGCCGGCGGGCCGGTCCCGCGTCACCAGGGCGCGGAGTCCGGCCCGGATCGCAGCGTCGCGGTGCGGGCTCGGTGCCGTCAGGGCCGCGAGGTCGCGGTCGATGAAGCCGGTATCGAAGCGGCCTTCGCGAAAATCCGGCGCCTCGGCCAGTGCCTTCAGGAAGGCGACGTTGGTCTTCGGCCCCGCCACCAGCGTGCGGCCGAGCGCCCCCGCCAGCCGATCCAGCGCCTCGTCGCGGGTGGCGCCGTGGGCGATCACCTTGGCGATCATCGGGTCGTAGAACGGGGTCACCCGGTCGCCCGCCCGCACGCCGGTATCGACCCGGATGCCCTCACCGGACGGCAGAACGAGCGCCCGCAGCGGACCCGTCGAGGGCAGGAAACCGTGATCCGGATCCTCGGCGTAGAGCCTGGCCTCGACGGCGTGGCCGCGGATCGCGAGCCCCGCCTGATCGACCGGCAGCGCCTCGCCGGAAGCGACGCGGAACTGCCATTCCACGAGGTCGTGCCCGGTGATCGCCTCGGTCACCGGATGCTCGACCTGGAGCCGGGTATTCATCTCCATGAACCAGAAGCCGTCGGGGCGCAGGCCCTCGCGGCCGTCGGCGATGAACTCGACCGTGCCGGCGCCGACATAGCCGACCGCCTTCGCCGCCTCGACGGCGGCCCGGCCCATGGCGGCGCGGACCTCGTCGGGCATGCCGGGGGCGGGCGCCTCCTCGATCACCTTCTGGTGGCGGCGCTGGAGCGAGCAATCGCGCTCGAACAGGTGGACGGCATTGCCGTGGCCATCGCAAAAAACCTGGATCTCGACGTGGCGCGGCGACAGGACGTACTTCTCGACCAGCACCCGCGGGTCGCCGAAGGCGTTCTGGGCTTCCCGCTGCGCGGAAGCCAGCGCATCGGCGAAGTCTGCCGGTCCCTCGACTCGGCGCATGCCCTTGCCGCCGCCGCCGGCCACCGCCTTGATGAGGACGGGGTATCCGATCGCCGCCGCCTCCGCGGCGAGGAAGTCGGGCTCCTGGCGGGCGCCGTGATAGCCCGGCACCACCGGCACGCCGGCTTCTGCCACCAGCGCCTTCGCCGCATCCTTGAGGCCCATGGCGCGGATGGCCGACGCAGGAGGTCCGACGAAGACGATGCCGGCTTGCGCGCAGGCCTCGGCGAAGTCCGGCCGCTCCGACAGGAAGCCGTAGCCCGGGTGGATGCACTCGGCCCCGCTCGCCCGGGCCGCTTCGATGATGCGGTCGATGCGCAGGTACGAGGCGGAGGCCTCGGCCGGGCCGATGCAGTGGGCTTCATCGGCCAGTGCGACGTGCATCGCGTCGCGGTCGGCCTCGGAATGGACCGCGATGGTGCGCATCCCGAGGGCCCGGGCGGTGCGGATCACCCGGCAGGCGATCTCGCCGCGGTTGGCGATCAGGACGGAGGCGAGGCGGCGTGTGGTCATGCTGTCCTCACATCCGGAACAGGCCGAACCGGGTCTCCGGCACCGGCGCGTTGAGGCAGGCCGAGAGCGAGAGGCCGAGCACCCGGCGCGTCTCCTCGGGCAGGATGATGCCGTCGTCCCACAGCCGCGCCGTGGCGTAGTAGGGCGAGCCCTCCTCCTCGAACCCGGCGCGGATCGGCGCCTTGAACGCCTCTTCCTCTTGAGGGCTCCAGGCGCCGCCCCCGGCCTCGATGTTGTCGCGCTTGACGGTGGCGAGCACGCTCGCCGCCTGCTCGGCGCCCATCACCGAGATGCGGGAGTTCGGCCAGGCGAACAGGAAGCGCGGCGAGTAGGCCCGGCCGCACATGCCGTAATTGCCGGCCCCGTACGAGCCGCCGACGATCACCGTGAGCTTCGGCACCGCCGCGGTGGCCACGGCGGTCACGAGCTTCGCCCCGTTCTTGGCGATGCCCCCGGCCTCGACCTCGCGCCCGACCATGAAGCCGGAGATGTTCTGGAGGAAGATCAGCGGAATCCGGCGCTGGCAGCAGAGTTCGATGAAGTGCGCGCCTTTCAGCGCGCTCTCCGAGTACAGGATGCCGTTATTGGCGAGGATCCCGACCGGCATGCCGTGCAGCCGGGCAAAGCCCGTGACCAGCGTGGTGCCGTAGAGCCGCTTGAACTCGTCGAACTCCGAGCCGTCGACGAGGCGGGCGATGAGTTCGCGGGCGTCGTACTGCTTGCGCAGGTCCGTGGGCACCAGGGCGTCGAGGTCGCTCGCCCCGTAGGCCGGCTCGACGGAGGCCGCGATGTCGAGATCGGGCCGCTTGACGGTGTTGAGGCCCCCGACGATGCGGCGCAGGATGGCGAGCGCGTGGGCATCGTCGGTGGCGTAATGGTCGGCGACGCCCGACAGCCGGGCATGCACGTCGGCGCCGCCGAGGTCTTCCGCGCTCACCATCTCGCCGGTTGCCGCCTTCACGAGAGGGGGACCGCCGAGGAAGATCGTGCCCTGGCGGCGCACGATCACGCTCTCGTCCGACATCGCCGGCACGTAGGCGCCGCCGGCCGTGCAGGAGCCCATCACGCAGGCGATCTGCGGGATGCCGGCGGCCGACATCTGCGCCTGGTTGTAGAAGATGCGGCCGAAATGCTCGCGGTCGGGAAAGACTTCCGTCTGCTGCGGCAGGTTGGCGCCGCCGGAATCGACGAGGTAGAGGCAGGGCAGCCGATTCTGGAGCGCGATCTCCTGCGCCCGCAGGTGCTTCTTGACGGTGAGCGGGTAGTAGGTGCCGCCCTTGATGGTGGCGTCGTTGCAGACCACCATCACCTCGCGGCCGGCCACCCGGCCGATGCCGGTGAGGATTCCGGCGGCGTGGATCTCGTCGCCGTACATCCCGTGAGCGGCGAGGCCCCCGACTTCCAGGAACGGCGAGCCCGGATCGAGCAGGCGCAGCACCCGGTCGCGGGGCAGGAGCTTGCCGCGGGCGACGTGGCGCTCGCGGGCCCGCGCCGGCCCGCCGGCGGCGGCCTTGGCGCGGTGGCTCTTGAGGGCGGAGCGCAACTCGCCCCAGGCGGCGCGGTTCTGCTCCGCCGCCCCGGAGGTGAGGTCGGCGCTGGTGGGAATGACCGGCATCGGCTCGACCCTCAGGCGGATTTGGTGAAGAGCTCGCGGCCGATCAGCATCCGGCGGATCTCGCTGGTGCCGGCGCCGATCTCGTAGAGCTTGGCGTCACGCAGCAGGCGCCCGGTCGGGTAGTCGTTGATGTAGCCGTTGCCGCCGAGGAGCTGGATCGCGTCGAGGGCGCATTGCGTCGCCCGCTCGGCGGCGTAGAGGATCGCGCCGGCCGCGTCCTCCCGGGTGGTCTCGCCGCGGTCGCAGGCCTGGGCCACCGCGTAGACATAGGCCTTGGCGGCGTTGGTCGAGACGTACATGTCGGCGAGCTTGCCCTGGACAAGCTGGAACTCGCCGATCGCCTGGCCGAACTGCTTGCGCTCGTGGACGTAGGGCATCACCACGTCGAGGCAGGCCTGCATGATGCCGAGCGGCCCCGCCGCCAGCACCGCCCGCTCGTAATCGAGGCCCGACATCAGCACGTTGACGCCGCGGCCGACCTGGCCGAGCACGTTCTCCTCCGGGACCTCGCACTCCTCGAAGACCAACTCGCAGGTATCCGAGCCGCGCATGCCGAGCTTGTCGAGCTTCTGGGCGGTGGAGAATCCCTTCATGCCCTTCTCGACCAGGAAGGCGGTGATGCCGCGGGGCCCCGCCGCCGGGTCGGTCTTGGCGTAGACCACCAGGGTCTCGGCGATGGGTCCGTTGGTGATCCACATCTTCGAGCCGGTGAGCACGTAGCGGTCGCCCCGCTTCTCGGCGCGGGTCCTCATCGACACCACGTCCGAGCCGGCCCCCGGCTCCGACATCGCGAGCGCCCCCACATGCTCGCCGGAGATGAGCTTGGGCAGGTATTTCCGCTTCTGCGCGTCCGAGCCGTTGCGCGTGATCTGGTTGACGCACAGGTTGGAATGCGCGCCGTACGACAGGCCGACCGAGGCCGAGGCCCGCGACACCTCCTCCATCGCCACGCAATGGGCGAGGTAGCCGAGGCCGAGGCCGCCATACTCCTCCTCGACCGTGATGCCGTGGAGGCCGAGCGCCCCCATCTCGGGCCAGAGGTCGCGTGGGAAGGTGTTGGTGCGGTCGATCTCCTCGGCCCGCGGCGCGATCTTCTCCTGCGCGAAGCTGCGCACGCTGTCGCGGATCGCCTCGGCAGTCTCGCCCAGGCCGAAGTTGAATTCACGCGCGGCGTTCGGGATCATCGGCGCCTCCTCCCATTTTCCCCATTCATACGAACGATCGTTTTTTAAGACAAGCCGTCTCCGCCGTCCGCGCGACGCCCGAGCGCCGATCCATTGAAACGCAGACGCGGCCCATATATCTTCCGATCATGCGGAAGAGTTATGACGGCAATCATGGCTGAACGGACCGACCTGCTCCGCCCACCGGAGGCGGCCTTCGTGTCCGGCATCGCCGTGAAGGCGGTCGACCGCGCGATCGACGAGCATGTGCTCCCGGAGGGTTTCTCCGTGCTCGACGACGGCCGCCGGCTCACGCCCGGCGCCTGCGTGATGATCGCCTTCTATTATGCGGCGGCCGACACCTTCACGCCGGGTCTCCGCAAGCACATCCTCACGCGCTTCGAGGAACGGCTGCGTCACGTCGAGTTTTCGCAGTATAGCGCGCTCTCGCGCCAGAACTGGACGCTCGACGAAGAATACTGGAGCGTCGATCTTGCGCCGTTCCTCGCGCGCACCGCATGCGGTTACGAGCGGCTGCGCGAGGCCGAGGCTGAAGTGTCGCGCGACGCGGCAGTGATGAGAGGGGCCGAGGTGCTGCGCGGGACGCGTGTGCCCGTGCACGACGTCGCCGCGTCGGTGGGAGCCGGCGAACCGATCGGGCGCATCCGCGACGCCTACCCGTCGCTGACCGATCGTCAGATCGAGCTTGCAGTCATCTACGCCACCGCCCACCCGCTGCGTGGGCGGCCGCGCGGCACTGTCCTGTCCGCTGGTATTCGGCCCGTCGAGCGCAAGCGCGTACCGCGCAAGACGGCCGGATGAAGTTTCTGATCGACGAATGCCTGAGCCAGCGGCTGACGACGATGGCGCGAGACAGAGGATATGCGGAATCCTCGCATGTCCACTGGCTCGGCCTTGGCGGTATTCAGGACTGGCACCTGATCCGTCGCGCGGTGGATGAAG
Organism: Methylobacterium indicum; assembly: GCF_017347565.1. Lineage (NCBI taxonomy): Bacteria > Pseudomonadati > Pseudomonadota > Alphaproteobacteria > Hyphomicrobiales > Methylobacteriaceae > Methylobacterium > Methylobacterium indicum. The sequence goes on from NZ_AP024145.1 coordinate 485,629, forward strand.
ACTGGACGCTGGTGACGAAGAATTCCTACGATTTCCGCGGTCCTGCCGGTGCGCCGGGCAAGCCCGGTCTGCATGCGCTGCAACCGATTCATGCCGGGCTCGTCTGCTTGAACGGCCCGCCCGGCATGAACCTCGCCCTGCAGGAGGAACTGTTCGACATCGCGCTCGACGAGATCGCCGCCCTCGGCGACGATCTGGTCAACCATGTGCTCGAGATCACGGCCGACGAGACGGACGTCGTGATCGAGCGCTATCCATTACCAGTGACATGACCCGCGACGCGGTCTGTCGAGGTTCGACGACGATCCCTCGCAACTCGAACTGACCGGGCCGCTGTCCCTAACCCCGCGCCACCGCCCGGGCGATCCGGCCGGCGCCCGGTCCCGCCGCCGCGGCATGGGTCGCGGCCCGCATCCGCGCCGCGCGGTGGCTGGCATGGGTGATGGCGATGGCGAGCGCATCCGCCGCATCCGCCGTGTCGGCGGTGGCCTTCGGCAGGAGGAAGCGCACCATGGCGCCGACCTGGTCCTTCTCGGCGTGGCCGGCGCCGACCACGGTCTTCTTCACCAGATTGGCGGCGTATTCGGCCACCGGCAGGCCGGCGAGCGCCGGCACCAGCAGGGCGACGGCGCGGGCATGGCCGAGCTTCAGGGTCGCCTGCGCGTCCTTGTTGACGAAGGTTTCTTCCACGGCGGCCTCGTCGGGGAGCATCGTGGCGACGACCTTGGTCAGGCCCTCGTGCAGGCTGCACAGGCGGGTGGCGAGGTCGTCGTCGCCGTTCGAGGTCACGGTGCCGCTCGCCACGAAGGCGAGGCGGGTGCCCGTCACGGTGATCAGGCCCCAGCCGGTGCGGCGCAGGCCCGGATCGATGCCCAGGATGCGGATCGGTTCGCTCATCGCCGCTCAGGTGTCCTTGCCGTGGGTGCGGGCGGCGCCCGCATCATGCCGAAAAACCGTCCCGGCGCGAAGAGCGCCGGTGTCTAGCCGGGAAACCGCTGCACCGCCAGCACGGGACGTTCCGTGAACATGCCTGAAGCACCCTTGCGCCCGAGACCTTGACGAATCGTCACCGTGGGGTGCGTGGTGACCTTATGTCACTCGATCTCGCCGCGCTGCTCCCGCTCGACGCCCGGGCCGCCACCCTGTTCCTCGCCGCGCTCGTCGGCGGGCTGGTGCGCGGCTTCACCGGCTTCGGCTTCGCGATGGTGTTCGTGCCGGTGGCCGCCGCTGCCGTCGGCCCGGCGGCGGCGGTCGGGCTGATCTGGGTGGTCGACGCACCGTTCTCGCTGTGGTTCGGCGCCCGCTCCGCCCCGCGGGCGGTCTGGCGCGAGGTGGTGCCGCTGCTGATCGGCTCCACCCTCCTGCTGCCGGTCGGCGTGCAGCTCCTCACCCATCTCGATCCGACGCTGACCCGCTGGATCACCGCGGGCGCGATCTTGCTGGCGCTCGCCGCGCTCGTCTCGGGCTGGCGCTACAAGGCGGACCCGTCGCTGCCGCTCTCGCTCGCGACGGGGGGCGCCTCGGGCCTGGCGAGCGGCTTTGCCGCGCTCGGCGGCATGCCGCTCGCCGTGTTCTGGCTCGCCAGCCAGCGCGCCTCCGCGCGTCAGGTGCGCGACAACCTGATGGCGTATTTCGGCCTCTCGACCCTGATCTCGGGTGTCGTATTCACGGCGACCGGCGTGCTCACCGGTCCCCGCTTCGCGGAGGCGGTGCCGCTGCTCCTGCCCTACGGCCTGGGCCTCTGGGTCGGCTCGCAGGGCTTCCACCGCGCCTCCGACCGGATGTTCCGCACGGTCGCCTACGCGGTGATCCTGGTGGCGGTCTGTTTGGCGTTGCCGCTCCGCTAGAGCGCTTCACGATCGCGTTGCAATCGCGAAGCTCTCTAAGTCTTTGTTTTGCCGCATTTTCTTCGACGAACCGGCATCCACTTCGTCGGAAAATGCTCTAGGCCTTGTCCCACCAGCCCTTCTCGGCCTGGAGCCCGTGCTGGCCGCGATAGGGGGCCACCTCCGGGCTCCGCCAGCCCTCGGTCAGGTCCGGTGCGAGCCGATAGACCTCGACGGCGAGCGGCCGGCACACGTCGATCGGGTCGCGGGCGTCGGGGCCCCAGAGCGGCACCGAGAGGTCGCCGCCCGGGCAGGTCGAGAGGGCGCAGAGCAGGTCGATCTCGGCGAAGAATTCGAGGTAGTCGCCGGCTTTGGCCGGGCAGTCGCGCATGAAGTACAGGTCGTCGTGGTTGAGGCCGGTGACCTGGAACACGTTGAGCACGTCGTGGACGTCGAATTCGGTCAGGCCGAACGGCATCACCGCGCGGGTGAGGTTCGAGTGGCAGTGGAAGTGGAAGTCCTGGCCGGTGAGCAGCTTGTTGACGTAGGGGTCGCAGCGGGTGCCGAGGAGATCGTGGACCCGGCCGCCATATTCGTCGGTGCCGTAATGCGCCAGTGTGTCGGCCGTGATGGTGACGAGCGGGCGCAGGAACGGCAGGGTCGACCACAGCCGGTCGAAGGTCGTGACATGGGCGCCCTGAAGCTGGCGGGTGCGCGCCGCCCATAGCCGCTCGCGCGGGTCGTGCCGGTTCCAGATGTTGAGGTCGCCGACCTGCGGCCCCTCCGGCGCCACGATGCGGAAAACGTGGCCCGCCGGCACGCTCCAGGCCCGCCCAAAGCGGATCGGGATGGTGAAGGCATCGACCAGGCTGCGCCCGCCGGTCTCGGCGGCGATCCGTTCGTAGAACGGCCGGTCGACCGACAGGGCCGAGCCTTCGCTGACTTGATAGGCGGCGGGAAAGTCCTTCATGCCGGGGGCTCCGGGTGGGGTGTGGCAGGGGTGGCGGAGGAGAAGGCACTTCCCCTCCCCCCTCTGCGGGCTAGCGGATTCACACATCTCGGCTTGAGAGCTAACCCTCTGTGAATAGGCGCGCTTTCCCCTCCCCCTTGTGGGGAGGGGTTAGGGGTGGGGGTGGTGCCGGAGTAGCCTCGCGCTCTACGCGGCACCACCCCCACCTCCAACTCCTCCCCACAAGGGGGAGGAGAGGCGCATTACCTTTGAGGGGAAAGCTCTCGAACCGAGAAGTGTGAACACGCCAGCCTCTGCGGGGGAGGGTGGCCTGCGGAGCAGGCCGGGAGAGGGGAACCACGCTTCCGGATATGGCAGAGCCGTTCTGGCGGGCGCTCCCTGGATCAACGTCGCGCTGCCCCTCTCCCGGCCCCTGCTGATGCAGGGGCCACCCTCCCCCGCAGAGGGGGGAGGGTTGAGGCGCGCCTTTTCTTTTCCCCGGTCAGCCATGCCCTTGTGGGTCGGAAAGAGCGCTCTACTCCGCCGCCGTCGCGAGCGGGGCGTCCTGGCTGCGGAAGCGGGCCAGCAACGTCGCCTCCTCGTCCCGCGCCGCCTCCAGGTTCTTCGCCTTCACCGGCCCGTAGCCGCGGATGCGCTGGGGCAGGCCGGCCAAGCCCACCGCCGCGGCGTGGTTGGCGGGCGTGAGGTCGCAGGCGATCTCCGTGAGCAGCGCCTCGAAATCCTGCACCAGCCGCCGCTCCTCGCGCCGCTCCCGCGTGTAGCCGAACGGATCGAAGGCGGTGCCGCGCAAGGCCTTCATCCGGGCCAGCATCCCGAACGCCGTCATCATCCAGGGCCCGAAGGTCATCTTGCGCGGCCGGCCGGTGGCGGGGTCGCGGCGGGCGAGCAGCGGCGGGGCGAGGTGGAACTCGTAGCGGAGGTTCTCGCCCTCGAAGGTGCGCTGGACCTGGGCCTGGAAGCTGCCGTCGGTGTAGAGCCGCGCGACTTCGTACTCGTCCTTGTAGGCCATCAGCCGAAAGAGCGAGCGGGCGGCGGCGTCGGTCAGGGCCGACTGGCCGGGCACGGTCGCCGATTCCCGCGCCCGCAGGGCCGAGATGGTTTGGGCGTAGCGCGCGGCGTAAGCCGCGTCCTGGTAGGCGGTCAGGAAGGCGACGCGCTTGGCGATCACCCCGTCGAGATCCGGCGCCAGGTCCGGGGCGGGCGCCTCGACCGCCCGCATGGTCTCGGGCGAGGCCGCCGCGCGCCGGCCCCAGGCGAAGGCGGCGCGGTTCATCGCCACCGCCTCGCGGTTGAGCTCGATCGCCTTCAGGAGCGCGTCCCGCGACAGCGGCACCCGCCCGCGCTGCCAGGCGAAGCCCAGCATGAACATGTTGGCGGCGAGCGCATTGCCGAGCACCGAGACCGCGAGGCTCGTCGCATCGGTGAAATCGGCGTGCTCGGGCCCGGCGGCCTCGCGGATCGCCCGCTTGATCCGCTCGGCCGGCAGGGAAAAATCGGGCCGGCGGGTGAACTCGCCCGGCATCACCTCGGCGGTGTTGACGACGAGGTGGGTGCGACCTCTGGCGATCGCCGACAGCACCTTGCGGTTGCCGCTGACGACGAGGTCGCAGCCGAGCACGAGGTCGGCGGCGCCCGCCCCGACCCGGATGGCGTGGATGTCCTCCTGGCGGTTCGCCAGCCGCACGTGGCTGAACACCGCCCCGCCCTTCTGGGCGAGGCCGGCCATGTCGATCATGCCGAGGCCCTTGCCCTCGAGATGCGCCGCCATGCCGAGGATCGCCCCGACCGTCACCACGCCGGTCCCGCCGACGCCGGTGACGATCAGGTTGTAGGTGCCGTCGATCGCAGGGATCGCCGGCTCGGGCAGGCCGGCGTCCGGCGCCGCGTCGGTCGCCACCGGGACACCGGCCGGCGTGCTGCGGGGCTTGGCGCCGTGCACCGTCACGAAGGACGGGCAAAACCCCTTCACGCAGGAAAAGTCCTTGTTGCAGCTCGACTGGTCGATGCGGCGCTTGCGGCCGAACTCGGTCTCGACCGGCTGCACCGCGACGCAGTTCGACTGCACCGAGCAGTCGCCGCAGCCTTCGCAGACGAGTTCGTTGATGATCACCCGCTTGTCGGGGTCGGGATAGGCGTTGCGCTTGCGCCGGCGGCGCTTCTCGGAGGCGCAGGTCTGGTCGTAGATCATCACCGAGACGCCCGGCACGGTGGCCAGTTCCCGCTGCACCGCGTCCAGCTCGTCGCGGTGGTGGATCGTCAACCCGTGCGGCCAGCTCACCGTCGAGGGGTACTTGTCCGGCTCGTCGGTGACGAGCGCGATGCGCTCGACGCCCTCCGCCCGCACCTGCGCGGCGATGCGGTCGACGGTGAGCCCGCCCTCGTGCGGCTGGCCGCCGGTCATCGCCACCGCGTCGTTGAACAGGATCTTGTAGGTGATCGTCGTGCCGGTATCGACGGCCCAGCGCAAGGCCAGCGACCCCGAATGGTTGTAGGTACCGTCGCCGAGATTCTGGAAGACGTGGCCGCGCTTGGAAAAGGCGTTCTCGCCGATCCAGTTCGCGCCCTCGCCGCCCATCTGGGTGAAGCCGTCGGTCTCGCGGTCCATCCACTGCGCCATGTAGTGGCAGCCGATGCCCGCATAGGCCCGCATGCCGTCGGGCACCTTGGTCGAGGAATTATGCGGGCAGCCGGCGCAGAAATGCGGGATCCGGGCCGCGATGTCGGCGGTCTGGGCCAGCCGCTCCTGCGCCCCCTTGAGCCGGGCGACGCGCCCCGCGAGGTCGTCGTTGCGGTGGTAGCGCAGCAGGCGCTCGCCGAGGGCCACCGCGATGTCGTTGGGATCGAGCGCGCCCTTCACCGGGAAGAGCCAGTTCCCCGCCTCGTCCCGCTTGCCGATGCAGACCGGCTGGTGGGCCGACCCGTACAGCTCCTCGCGCAGCTGCACCTCGATCAGCGAGCGCTTCTCCTCTACCACCATCACGAGGTCGAGGCCGTCCGCGAACGCCGCGAGTTCGCGCCGCGACAGGGGCCACGGGCAGGCGACCTTGTAGAGGCGCAACCCCATGTCGTTGGCCTTGACCTCGTCGAGGCCGAGGTCGTCCATCGCCTGGCGCACGTCGAGATAGGACTTGCCGACCGTGATGATGCCGATCTTCGGCTGGCGCCCGCCCGAGAGCACGATGCGGTTGAGGTTGTTGGCGCGCACGAAGGCCAGCATGGCGTCGCGCTTGAAGTCCTGGAGGCGGGCCTCCTGCTCGAGGATGCCGTCCGGCGTGCGGATGTTGAGCCCGCCCGGCGGCATGAGAAAATCGTCGGGGAGAACGATCTTCACCCGGTCGAGGCGGGCATCGACGCTCGCGGTCGATTCGATGTTCTCCTTGATGCACTTGAAGGCGACCCAGGTGCCGCAATAGCGGCTCATCGCGTAGCCGTAGAGGCCGTAATCCAGGATCTCCTGCACGCCGGCCGGGTTCAGGATCGGGCTCATGACGTCGACGAAGTGGAACTCCGACTGGTGCGCGACGGTGGAGGATTCCGCCGTGTGGTCGTCGCCCATCAGCGCCAGCACGCCGCCGTGGCGCGAGGTGCCGGCCATGTTGGCGTGGCGAAACACGTCGCCGGAGCGGTCGACGCCCGGGCCCTTGCCGTACCAGAGGCCGAACACGCCGTCGTAGCGGCCCTCGCCCCGCATCTCGGCCTGCTGCGAGCCCCACAGGGCGGTGGCGGCCAGTTCCTCGTTGAGGCCGGGCTGAAAGACGATGTTGGCGGCGTCGAGGACTTTCTTCGCCCGGACCAGGTTCTGGTCGAGCCCGCCGATCGGCGAGCCGCGATAGCCCGATACGAAACCCGCGGTGTTGAGCCCCGCCGCCCGGTCGCGGGCCTGCTGCATCAAGAGCATCCGGATCACGGCCTGAGTGCCGGTGACGAAGACCTGGTCGCGGGAGAGGTCGTACTTGTCGTCGAGGCTGACCGGCCGAAGGGACGGGGTGGTCGCGGGCGTGCCCATCGCGTGTTCCTCTCCTCCTCGCGCGGTGCGGGCCGGTTTCACCAGCCTCTCGAGACCACGCCGATATGGCAGGAAGGCTGACATTTACGGGGCTGGGCGTCAACGCGACCTGGAAGCATTCCAGGCCGGCGCGCCTTGCCGCTCCTGCGGTTTCGCGGCATCACCGGTCACCCTTGGTGGGCCCTTCGCCCGCCCGCACCGGATGGTCCCGATGATCCGCCCCGACATCCTCGCCGCGATCGGCGGCACGCCCTTGATCCGCCTCAAGCGCGCCTCGGCGGAGACCGGCTGCACCATCCTGGGCAAGGCCGAGTTCATGAATCCGGGCCAGTCGGTGAAGGACCGCGCCGCCCTGTCGATGGTCGAGGCGGCCGAGCGCGCCGGCACCCTGCGGCCGGGCGGCACCATCGTCGAGGGCACGGCGGGCAATACCGGCATCGGGCTGGCGCTCGTCGGCGCGGCGCGGGGCTACCGCACCGTGATCGTGATCCCCGACACGCAATCGGCGGAGAAGAAGCAGGCGTTGCGGCTCGCCGGGGCCGACCTCGTCGAGGTGCCGGCGGTGCCGTTTGCCAACCCCAACAACTACGTGAAGGTGGCCGGCCGCCTCGCCGAGCGGCTCGCCGCCACCGAGCCCGGCGGCGCCTTCTTCGCCGACCAGTTCGACAACCTCGCCAACCGCGAGGCCCATATCGCCACGACGGGTCCCGAGATCTGGGAGGCGACCGGGGGCAAGGTCGACGGCTTCATCTGCGCGGCCGGCACCGGCGGCACGCTCGCCGGCACCGCGGCGGCTTTGCGCGCCCGCAACCCCGGGGTAGCGATCGGGCTCGCCGATCCCGACGGCTCGGCGCTGCACCCCTACTACGCCACCGGGGAACTCAAGGCCTCGGGCAACTCGATCACCGAGGGCATCGGCCAGGGCCGCATCACCGGCAACCTCGAGGGTTTTCGCCCGGACGTGTCGTTCGGCATCCCGGACAGCGAAGCGCTGCCGCTGGTCTTCGGCCTCCTGGAGGAGGAGGGCCTGTGCCTCGGCGGCTCGTCGGGCATCAACGTGGCCGGCGCGATCCGGCTCGCCCGCCATCTCGGCCCCGGCCACACCATCGTGACGATCCTGTGCGACTACGGCACCCGCTACGCCTCGAAGCTGTTCGACCCCGACTTCCTGCGCGCCCGCGACCTGCCGGTGCCGCACTGGCTCGCGGCGCCCCGGACGATCGATCCGGGGCTGGTGGGGTGAGTCAGATCTCGCTGCGCCGCAGCAGGTAGTCCAGGCCTCCGACCCGGAACCACCGATACCCGTAGCCCTCCATGAGCACCCGGTGGCAGCCGTCGTCGTTGGCGAGGCTGCGCTGGCCGGTCAGCAGGTCGATCAGGTTGCGGCCGTCGCCGTCGAGGCCGGTGGCGAAGGTGATCTCCTTCGGCTCCGGCGACAGGTTGTGCAGGCACAGCACCGCGTTGTTGCGCCAGTCGTAGCGCAGGGCGAGGATCCCGGTATCGCCGGTGTCGAGCGCCGTGAAGTCGCCCCAGCCGATCTCCGGCACCTCCTTGCGCATGCGGATGATGCGCTCCATCCAGTTGAGGAGCGATTCCGGCGCGCAGCGCTGGGCCGCCGCGTTGACGTGGCTGAAGGCATACGGGCCCTCGTGGATCGGCGGCGATTCCGGGCGGTCGTTCAGGCTGAAGCCGCCCTGGGGCTCGTGCGACCACTGCATCGGCGTGCGGGCGCAGTCGCGCTCGGGCAGCGAGAGGTCGTCGCCCATGCCGATCTCGTCGCCGTAGCGCAGCACCGGCGTGCCCGGCAGGGTGAACATCAGGCTGTAGGCGAGCTCGATCCGGCGCCGGTCGCCGCCGAGCATCGGCGCGAGGCGGCGGCGGATGCCGCGGTCGTAGAGCTGCATCTCGGGCTCGGGGCCGAAGGCCTGGAAGACGGTCTGGCGCTGCTTCTCGGTGAGCCGGCCGAGGTCGAGCTCGTCGTGGTTGCGCAGGAAGATCGCCCATTGCGCCGAGGGCGGCCGGTTCCAGGTCTTCTGCAGCGCCTTGACCAGGGGGCGCGCATCGGCCGAGGCCAGCGCGTAGAACAAAGCCTGGTTGACCTGGAAGTTGAACATCATGTGCATGCGGTCGGCGTCGTCGCCGAAATAGTCGAGGTCCTGGCGCGGCAGGACATTGGCCTCGGCCAGGATGATCGCGTCGCCCTGGCGCCATTGCAAAAACTCGCGGAAGAGGCGCAGGAGCTCGAACTGCTCGCGCGGCTCCCCCGAGACCTCCGGCCCCTTCTCGGCGATGACGAACGGCACCGCGTCCATCCGGAAGCCCGAGACGCCGAGCTGGATCCAGAACCCCATGATCTTCAGGATCTCGGCCTGGACGTGGGGGTTGGCGGTGTTGAGGTCGGGCTGGAAGTCGTAGAAGCGGTGGAAGTACCAGGCCTTGGCTTCCTTGTCGTAGGTCCAGGTGCTCTTCTGCACGCCCGGGAAGACCACGCCCTCGTGGGCGTTCGCCGGCTTGGTCTTCGACCAGACGTACCAGTCGCGGGTAGGGGCGTCGGGGTCGGAGCGGGCGGCCTTGAACCAGGGATGCTGGTCGGAGGTGTGGTTGACCACGAGGTCGATCAGCACCCGCATGCCGCGCTGCTTGGCGGCGTGCGTGAAGGCGACGAAGTCGCCGAGCGTGCCGTAGCGCGGATCGACGCCGTAATAATCGGCCACGTCGTAGCCGTGGTCGCGCCCCGGCGAGGGCTGGAACGGGTGCAGCCAGATCGCCGTCACCCCGAGGCCGAGCAGATAATCGAGGCGACGTTCCAGTCCCTCGAAATCGCCGATGCCGTCGCCGTTGGCATCCATGAAGGAGCCGACCGAGAGGCAGTAGATCACCGCGTTCTTGTACCAGAGGTCCTCGATCACCCCGGTTCTCCTCACGCCTCGTCGATTGTCGCTCGACTGGACAATTAGGGCAGGCGCGGCGCGAGCGTAGCCTTGGCGCCGGCCTAGGCAGAATGGCGCCAAGGCAGGCAGATTGGGTGGTGGAACACGGGCAAACGGCCCCGAAATCCGGCGCATGCCCACAAAATGAGCCTGGAGCGGCGGGAACCTTTTCGAAAAATTCCTTGGCACGAGCTTTGCGGATCGGTGCGCGGCCGCATCGGCCCAGGGAGACGATGACGATGACGTGGAAGGGTTGGCTCTCGCGCGCTGCGGTCGCGGGCGGCGTGGCACTCGGCACGCTGGCGAACACGGCCGCCTCGGCGCAGGAGACCATCAAGGTCGGCATCCTGCACTCGCTCTCGGGCACGATGGCGATCTCCGAGACGACGCTCAAAGACGCCATGCTGATGCTCATCGACGAGCAGAACAAGAAGGGCGGCGTGCTCGGCAAGAAGCTCGAGGCGGTGGTGGTCGATCCGGCCTCGAACTGGCCGCTCTTCGCCGAGAAGGCGCGCGAGCTGATCGCCAAGGACAAGGTCTCGGCGGTGTTCGGCTGCTGGACCAGCGTGTCGCGCAAGTCCGTGCTGCCGGTGTTCAAGGAGCTCAACAACATCCTGTTCTACCCCGTCCAGTACGAGGGCGAGGAGAGCGAGCGCAACGTGTTCTATACCGGCGCGGCGCCGAACCAGCAGGCGATCCCGGCGGTCGACTACCTGATGTCGGAGGATGGCGGCGGCACCAAGCGCTGGGTGCTGGAGGGGACGGACTACGTCTACCCGCGCACCACCAACAAGATCCTCGAAGCCTACCTCAAGTCGAAGGGGGTGAAGGACGAGGACATCATGATCAACTACACCCCGTTCGGCTTCTCGGACTGGCAGACGGAGGTGTCGAAGATCAAGGCGTTCGGCTCGGCCGGCAAGAAGACCGCGGTGGTCTCGACCGTCAACGGCGACGCCAACGTGCCGTTCTACAAGGAGCTCGGCAACCAGGGCATCAAGGCCACCGACATCCCGGTGATGGCCTTCTCGGTCGGCGAGGAGGAGCTGGCCGGCATCGACGCCAAGCCGCTCGTCGGCCACCTCGCCGCGTGGAACTACTTCGAGTCGATCAAGACGCCGGAGAACGAGGCGTTCATCAAGCAGTGGCAGGCGTTCAAGAAGAACCCCAAGGCCGTCACCAACGACCCGATGGAGGCGAGCTACATCGGCTTCAACATGTGGGTGAAGGCGGTCGAGAAGGCCGGCAGCACCGATCCCGACAAGGTGATCGACGCGCTGCCCGGCATCGAGCAGGCGAACCTCACCGGCGGCACCGCCAAGATGCTGCCGAACCACCACATCACCAAGCCGGTCTTCATCGGCGAGATCGAGGCCTCCGGCCAGTTCGACGTGGTGTGGAAGACCAAAGACCTCATCCCCGGCGAGGCGTGGTCGAAGCAGCTCGAGGGCTCGAAGGACCTCGAGGCCGATTGGGTGAAGCTCAAGTGCGGCAACTACAACACCCAGACGAAGAAGTGCGGCGGCGCGTAAGGCGCCTGACGATAGGCCTCTCCCCCGGAAGGGGAGAGGCTGCAAGGGGATGCCTCCTGGCTCCCCTTTCCCGGACGACTGCAGCGCCAGCGGAAGGAGATCCGGGATCCAGCAAGAGAAGCGCCGCGAAGCGGCTCTGCAAACTGCGACGTTGCAGACGAGCGGACGCTTCGCGGCGTCTCGTGCTGGATCCCGGATCTCCTTCCACTTCGTTCCAGTCGTCCGGGAAAGGGGCGGGCGCCCAGCACGATGGACGCCACCACCGCCGCCTCGTCTCGCGAGGCAAATACATTCTTCTCCCCCGGACACTGACTGAATGCGCCGTTGCCTCGTCCTTCTCCTCGTCGCCTGGTGCGCCGTCTGGGCCCTGCCCGCCGCCGCGCAGACCGGGCCCGACGCCGCCTATGCCCGGCTCGCCAGCGACAGCTATTCCGACATCGAGGCCGGCATCGCGGCGCTCGCCACCAGCGGCGATCCCAAGGCCGGGCCGGTCCTGCGTGCGCTCGCCGACAACCGCCTGCTCTACCGCCCGGACGACAAGGCGCTCGCCATCAAGGACGGCGCCAAGGTGACCGACGCCCGCACCGGCGCCGCCGTGAGCCCCGACGGCCTCAAGCCCGTGCGCGTCAACAACCGGGTCCGCCGCGCGATCGACGCCGCCCTCGGCAGCCTCAACCTGCTCGCCCCCGACGCCGCCACCCGCCGCAACGCCGCCGATGCGGTGTTCAAGGCCCGCGACGCCGCCGCGCTGCCGGCCCTCGACGCCGCGCTCGCCCGCGAATCCGACGCGGGCGTGAAGCGCAGCCTGCAGGAGGCCCGCGCCGCGGCGTTGCTGGCGAAGTCCGGCACCCCTGAGATCGAGCGGCTTTCGGCGATCGACATCCTCCAGGCCCGCGGCGATTCGGAAGCGCTCGGCATCCTGCGCGGCCTCGCGACCGATCCCGCCCAGAGCGTGCGCGACGCCGCCGCCCGCGGCGTGTCCAGCATCGAGACCCGCCAGGCCCTGATCGCGAACGTCCAGAACGCCTGGTACGGCGTGTCGCTCGGCTCGGTGCTGCTGCTCGCCGCCATCGGCCTTGCCATCACCTTCGGGGTGATGGGCATCATCAACATGGCGCATGGCGAGATGGTGATGCTCGGCGCCTACACCACCTACCTGGTGCAGGAGCTGATCCGCCAGAAGGCCCCTGGCCTGTTCGACTGGTCGCTGCCGATCGCGATCCCGCTCGCCTTCCTGGCGGCCGGCGCCGTCGGCGTCCTGATCGAGCGGACCGTCATCCGCCACCTCTACGGCCGGCCGCTGGAGACCCTGCTCGCCACCTGGGGCATCAGCCTCATCCTCCAGCAGGCGGTGCGCTCGGTCTTCGGCCCGACCAACCGCGAGGTCGGCGCGCCGTCCTACATGTCCGGCGCCTTCGATCTCTTCGGCCTCTCGATCACCTGGGGCCGGCTGTGGATCGTGGTGTTCGCGCTCGCCGTCTTCGTCGCCCTCAACCTGATCCTGAAGGCGACCTCCTTCGGCCTGAAGACCCGCGCCGTCACCCAGAACCGCCGCATGGCCGCCGCCATGGGCATCCGCACGCCCTGGATCGACGCCTTCACCTTCGGCCTCGGCTCGGGCATCGCCGGCGTGGCGGGGGTCGCGCTCTCGCAGATCGACAACGTCTCGCCCAATCTCGGCCAGGGCTACATCATCGATTCGTTCCTGGTCGTGGTCTTCGGCGGCGTCGGCAACCTGTGGGGCACGCTGGTGGCGGCGCTCACGCTCGGCGTCGCCAACAAGTTCCTCGAGCCCTATGCGGGCGCGGTGCTCGGCAAGATCCTGCTCCTCGTCTTCATCATCCTGTTCATCCAGAAGCGGCCGCGCGGCCTGTTCGCGCTCAAGGGCCGGGCGGTGGAGGCCTGACCATGCTGCTCTCCCGCATCGACAAGCCGGGCTGGATCTTCCTCGGCGTGCTGGCGGCGGCCTGCATCGCCGTGCCGGCCCTCAACCTGCTGACCGCGCCGGGCTCGGGCCTCCACGTCCCGACCTACGCCGTCTCGCTGATGGGCAAGTACCTCGCCTACGCGATCCTGGCGCTCAGCCTCGATCTCGTCTGGGGCTATTGCGGCATCCTCTCGCTCGGCCACGGCGCGTTCTTCGCGCTCGGCGGCTACGCGATGGGCATGTACCTGATGCGCCAGATCGGCCCGCGCGGCGTCTACGGCAACCCGATCCTGCCCGACTTCATGGTCTTCCTGAACTACAAGTCCCTGCCCTGGTACTGGCACGGCTTCGATTGGTTTCCCTTCGCCGCCGTGATGGTGCTGCTGGTCCCCGGCCTCCTCGCCTTCGTGTTCGGCTGGCTCGCCTTCCGCTCGCGGGTGACCGGCGTCTACCTGTCGATCATCACCCAGGCGATGACCTTCGCGCTGATGCTCGCCTTCTTCCGCAACGATATGGGGCTTGGCGGCAATAACGGGCTGACCGACTTCAAGGATATTCTGGGCTTCAACGTCCAGGCGCAGGGCACCCGCGTCGTCCTGTTCGTCCTCACCGCCGTGGCGCTGGCGCTCGCCTATCTCGTCGCCCGCTTCATGACGACGTCCGCCTTCGGCAAGGTGCTGGTGGCGATCCGCGACGCCGAGTCCCGCACCCGCTTCCTCGGCTACCGCACGGCGCATTACAAAGTGCTCGCCTTCACCGTCTCCGCCATGATGGCGGGGGTGGCCGGCGCCCTCTACGTGCCGCAGGTCGGCATCATCAACCCGTCCGAATTCGCCCCCGCCAACTCGATCGAGGCGGTGATCTGGGTCGCGGTGGGTGGCCGCGGCACCCTCGTCGGCGCGGCCCTCGGCGCGGTCCTGGTCAACTACGCCAAGACGCTGCTCACGGGCGCCATGCCGGATGCCTGGCTGTTCGCCCTCGGCGCCCTCTTCGTCGTCGTCACTCTGTACCTGCCCAAGGGCATCCTCGGCACCCTCGCCGAGCGCCTCGGGGCGCGGCGGGCCAAGGTGCGCACGGACATTCCCCCAACGCTCGCCGAGGAGGGCCGCGGATCATGAGCGCGGCGATCGCCCTTCCTCCCTCCGACCCGGTTCACGAGAAGCGCCTCACCCAGGCCCTGCTCTACGTCGACGACATCAAGGTCACGTTCGACGGCTACCGGGCCCTGCGCGGCCTGTCCCTGACCCTGATGCCCGGCGAGATGCGGGCGATCATCGGGCCGAACGGCGCCGGCAAGACCACGATGATGGATTGCATCACCGGCAAGACCCGGCCCGATACCGGCCAGGTGATTTATGACGGCGTGCACGACCTGACCCGGATGGACGAGGCGGCCATCGCCGAACTCGGCATCGGCCGCAAGTTCCAGAAGCCGACGGTGTTCGAGAGCCAGTCGGTCGCCGACAACGTCCTGCTGGCGCTCAAAGGCCCCCGCGCCGCGACCGCCTCTTTGTTCGGCTGGCGCAACCGGGTCGAGCGGGCGCAGATCGACGCCATCCTGGAGACGGTGGGGCTCTCCGCCCACCGGACCCGGCCGGCGGCCGACCTCTCGCACGGCCAGAAGCAGTGGCTGGAGATCGGCATGCTGCTCGCCCAGGACCCCAAGCTCCTCCTCGTCGACGAGCCGGTGGCCGGCATGACCGATGCCGAGACCGAGGCGACCGCGACGCTCCTGCGCCGCATCGCGAAAGACCACGCGGTCATCGTGGTCGAGCACGACATGCACTTCGTCCGCGCGCTCCAGTGCCGCGTCACCTGCCTGCACGAGGGCGCGGTGCTCGCCGAGGGCTCGATCGATTCCGTCTCGGCCGACCCGCGGGTGGTCGAGGTCTATCTCGGCCGCTGAGGATCTTTTTCAGTCATGCTCTCCGTCGAGACCATCGATCTCCATTACGGCGCGGCGCAGGCCCTGCGCGGCGTCTCGCTGAGCGCCGAACCCGGCAAGGTGACGGCCGTGCTCGGCCGCAACGGCGTCGGCAAGACCTCGCTGATGCGCGCCATCGTTGGCCAGCAGCCGGTGTCGAAGGGCGCGGTCAAGCTCGACGGGCGCGACATCAGCCGGCTCGCCCCCTACGACCGCGCCCGCCAGGGCATCGCCTTCGTGCCGCAGGGCCGCGAGATTTTTCCGCTCCTCACGGTCAAGGAGAACCTGGAAACGGGCTTTGCGCCCTGCAAGCGCGCCGACCGCTACGTGCCGGCCGAGATCTACGATCTCTTCCCGGTTCTCAAGGACATGCTGGGCCGGCGTGGCGGCGACCTCTCGGGCGGCCAGCAGCAGCAGCTCGCCATCGGCCGCGCCCTGGTGACCCGTCCCCGCGTCCTCGTCCTCGACGAGCCGACCGAGGGCATCCAGCCCTCGATCATCAAGGATATCGGCCGGGCGATCGACTACCTGCGGGGCAAGGGCGACATGGCGATCGTGCTGGTCGAGCAGTATTTCGAATGGGCCCGCGACCTCTGCGACACCTACGCGGTGATGGATCGCGGCCAGGTGGTCGAGGCGGGGCCGCGCTCGGGGATGGTCGAGGCGCAGGTGCGGCGGTGGCTGTCGGTCTGAGCCCTCACGCCAATCCCCGCTCCAGGGCCGCCAGAAAAACCCGCAGCTTCGGCGGCGCGTAGCGCGCCGTCGGGTAGAGGGCCCAGATCGACAGGTCCTGCGGCTCGGCATCGCCGAGGGCGACGCTGGCGAGGCGCCCCTCCGCCAGCTCGTCCTTGACGTCCCAGTAGGACAGGAGCGCGAGGCCGAGCCCGCGCCGGCAGGCCTCGTGCACGCCCTCGATGCTGCTCGACGTGAAGCGCCCCTCGATCCGCACGTTGCGGGATTGGTGGCCCGAGCGGAACGGCCAATGCGTCACGCCGGTCAGCCGCACGCAGTCGTGGGCCGCGAGGTCGGCGAGGCCGGCCGGTGCGCCCCGCGCGGCGAGGTAGGCCGGGCTCGCGCAGAGCAGGCGCGGGTTGGGGGCGAGTCGCCGGGCGATCAGCCCGGAATCCCGCAAAGGCGCGATCCGGATGGCGACGTCGAACCCCTCGCCGACGATGTCGACCACCGCGTCGGTCAGCTGCAGGTCGATGCGCAGGCCCGGCTGGGCGGCGAGCAGCTCCGGCATCAGCGGCACCACCACCTTGCGCCCGAAGGCGGCCGGCGCCGTCGCCCGCAGGAGTCCGGTGGCGCAGAGCTGGCCGGGGCTGAGGGCGGCGCGGGCGGCCTCCTCGGCCTCCAGCATCGCCTGGGCGTAGGGCAGCAGCGCTTCGCCCTCCGCGGTGAGCGCGACCGAGCGGGTGGTGCGGTGCAGGAGGCGGGCACCGCAGTCCCGCTCCAGGGCGGCGAGGCGGCGCGAGGCCGCCATCGGGGTCAGGCCGAGGCGGCGCGCCGCCGCCGAGAGGCTGCCGGCGCTCGCCGCCGCCGCCAGCACCGCCAAGTCGCGGGTCTCCATGATTATAACGCGTCCCGTTAAGGCGGCTCCTCCGGCCCGGCACTACACCGCCGCCGCGCGATCGGCCATCTCGGCCCTATCACGCCCGGAGAACCACCCGTGTCGCTTCACGATCCCCTGTTCCAGCCCCTCCAACTCGGCGCCCTGTCGCTCGCCCACCGCGTCGTGATGGCGCCGCTGACCCGTCTGCGCGCCCGCCGCCCCGGCGACGTGCCGGTCCCGCTGAACGCCACCTATTACGGCCAGCGCGCCAGCCGCGGCGGTCTGATCATCACCGAGGCGACCGACATCAGCGAGCAGGCCCGCGGCTACCCGGGCGCGCCGGGCCTCTACAGCGAGGAGCAGATCGCCGGCTGGCGCGGTGTCACCGAGGCGATCCATGGCCGGGGCGGGCTGGTCGCGGCGCAGATCTGGCACACCGGGCGCGTCTCGCATTCCTCGATGCAGCCCGGCGGCGCCGTTCCGGTCTCCTCCTCGGCCCGGCCGGTGACCGGCATGGGCCACATGGATGCGAGCGGGCAGCCGGTACCGTTCGAGACGCCCCGGGCACTCGAGGAATCCGAGATCCCCGGCATCGTCGCGGGCTTCGCGCAGGCCGTGCGCAACGCCCGGGACGCCGGCTTCGACGCGGTCGAGATCCACTCGGCGAACGGCTACCTGCTCGACCAGTTTCTCCAGGACGGGGTCAACGCCCGCACCGACCGCTACGGCGGCCCGATCGCCAACCGGGCGCGGCTGCTGCTCGAAGTGGTCGATGCCGCGGCGCAGGCCTGGAGCGCCGACCGGATCGGCGTGCGGCTCTCGCCCTGGGGCAGCTTCAACGCCATGCGCGACAGCGATCCCGGCGCCCTGTTCGACCACGTCGCCGCCGCGCTCGGCACGCGGGGCCTCGCCTATCTCCACGTGGTCGAGCCCCGTGCCGACCAGAACAGCGACGTCAACGCCCTCGATCCCGAGGCGCCCGACGCCGCCGCGCGGGTGAAGGCGGCCTTCGGCGGCAAGGTGATCTCCGCCGGCGGCTACGTGCGCGACACCGCCGAGGCGGCACTCACCGAGGGCCGGGCCGACGCCATCGCCTTCGGGCGCCTGTTCATCGCCAATCCCGACCTGGCCGAGCGTCTGCGCCGGGGTGCGCCGCTCAACCGCTACGACCGGTCGACCTTCTACGGCGGCGATGAGCGCGGCTACACCGACTACCCGGCGCTCGCCGGCTGAACGACGTCCCGCCCGGTGCCTCCGTCCGGCCGCGGAGGGAGGCGCCGGGCGGCCCGATCGCCGAACGTCTTGCATTTGGCATCCGCCCGGATTATCTCCGCCTCATCAGTTCTGTTCGTGGCCGATGAGGCTGCGGTGCGGGAGTGGGTCCCCCCGGGGCCCGCTCTTTTTTATTGCCGCAAGCCTCCCCGGGCGCGAGCCGAACGCCAGATTGCCTCCCCTCCAAGGGCCCCGTTCCGGGGAACCTTGGGGACCGCACCACGGCACCGACCTCATGACCGACGCCCCAGACCAGAACCCGGCCGAGAAGCGCCTGATCACCGAGACCGGCGTCGCCGCTCGCGTCGCGCAGATCATCGAGCCCGCGATCGAGGGCCTCGGCTTTCGCCTCGTGCGGGTGAAGGTCTCCAGCCAGAGCGGCTGCACGGTGCAGATCATGGTCGAGCGGCCGGACGGCACCATGTCGGTCGACGAATGCGAGACCGTGAGCCGCACGATCTCGCCGATCCTCGACGTCGACGACCCGATCGGCGGCGCCTACTACCTCGAGATCTCCTCGCCGGGCATCGACCGGCCCCTGGTCCGCGCCGGCGACTTCGCCCGCTGGGCCGGCTACGAGGCCAAGGTCGAGCTGGCGACGCCGCTCGACGGCCGCAAGCGCTTCCGCGGCATCATCCGGGCGCCGCAGGGCGACACGGTGCGGATCGATCTGCCCGACGCCAAGGAGGGCCTGCCCTCCTCCTACGACCTGGCCCTGCGCGACATCGGCGAGGCCCACCTCGTCCTGACCGACGCGCTCGTGCGCGAGTCGCTCCGGCGCGGCTCGGCCCCGCCGCAGGACGATGCGCAGGACGATGCGGAGGACGACGAGGACGAGGGCGCCGCCCCGCCGCTCGCCCACTGAAGTCGATCCAGCCGAATTTCCAAAGACACCAACCCAGGAAGGACTGAACCGATGGCCGTCGTCAGCGCCAACAGGCTCGAACTCCTCCAGATCGCCGACGCGGTCGCCCGCGAGAAGGTGATCGACCGCTCCATCGTGATCGGCGCGATGGAGGAGGCGATCGCCAAGGCCGCCCGCTCGCGCTACGGCGCCGAGACCGACGTTCACGCCGAGATCGACCCCCGCACCGGGGCCCTGCGCCTGTCGCGCCACCTCCTCGTCGTCGAGGAGGTCGAGAACGACGCCCGCGAGATCGACCTGCCGGCGGCCCGCCGCCACAACCCGGCCGCCCAGGTCGGCGACGTGATCTCCGACACCCTGCCGCCGTTCGATTTCGGCCGCGTCGCCGCCCAGTCGGCCAAGCAGGTGATCGTCCAGAAGGTCCGCGAGGCCGAGCGCGAGCGCCAGTACGACGAGTACAAGGACCGCATCGGCGAGGTGGTGAACGGCCTCGTCAAGCGCGTCGAGTACGGCAACGTCATCGTCGATCTCGGCCGCGGCGAGGGCATCGTGCGCCGCGACGAATCGATCCCGCGCGAGACCTTCCGCCCCGGCGACCGCATCCGCGCCTACCTGTTCGATGTCCGCCACGAGGTGCGCGGGCCGCAGATCTTCCTCTCGCGCTCGCACCCGCAATTCATGGCCAAGCTCTTCGGCCAGGAAGTGCCGGAGATCTACGACGGCATCGTCGAGGTGAAGGCGGTCGCCCGCGATCCGGGCTCGCGCGCCAAGATCGCGGTGATCTCGCGCGATTCCTCGATCGACCCGGTCGGCGCCTGCGTCGGCATGCGCGGCTCGCGCGTCCAGGCGGTGGTCGGCGAGCTGCAGGGCGAGAAGATCGACATCATCCCGTGGTCGCAGGACCAGGCGACCTTCATCGTCAACGCGCTGCAGCCGGCGGAAGTCGTCAAGGTCGTGCTCGACGAGGAGGCCGACCGCATCGAGGTGGTGGTTCCCGACGACCAGCTGTCGCTCGCCATCGGCCGGCGCGGCCAGAACGTGCGGCTCGCCTCCCAGCTCACCGGCTGGGACATCGACATCCTGACCGAGGCCGAGGAATCGGAGCGCCGGCAGAAGGAGTTCGTCGAGCGCACCAACACCTTCATGCAGGCCCTCGACGTCGACGAGACGGTCGGACAGCTGCTGGCCGCGGAAGGCTTCCGCTCGGTCGAGGAGATCGCCTACGTCGAGCCGACGGAGCTTGCCAACATCCAGGGTCTCGACGAGGAGACCGGCGCCGAGATCCAGGCTCGCGCCCTCGATTACCTCAACCGCATCGAGGCCGAGAACGACGCCCGCCGCATCGAGCTCGGCGTCGCCGACGACCTGCGCGAGATCGACGGCATCACGACCCCGATGATGGTCGCGCTCGGCGAGAACGACGTGAAGAACGTCGAGGACCTCGCCGGCTGCGCCACCGACGATCTCGTCGGCTACACCGAAGGCCGCGGGCCCGAGGCCGTGCGCCATGCCGGCTTCCTCGACGGGTTCGAGCTCTCGCGGGCCGAGGCCGAGGCGATGATCATGGCCGCCCGCGTCCATGCCGGCTGGGTCGAGGCGCCCCCGGTCGAGGAGACCGAAGAGGGCGAGGAAACCGAGGGCGAGCACGCCGAGAGCGAGGAATCCGAGGGCGAGGCCGCCGAGACCGTGCCGGTCGAGGAGGATGCCGCCGCGACCGCCGAGCGCCAGCCGACCTGATCGGGGAGCGTCGATCCATGAGCGCGACCATGCAGGACGAGACGCAGGATGCGGAGGCGCTGCCGCCGGACGTCCTCGACGCCGGCGTCGGGCGCGGCCGCGCCAACGCGGAGCGGACCTGCCTGGTCACGCGGCAGGCGGGCAATCCCGACCGGATGATCCGCTTCGCGCTCGCCCCCGACGGCCAGGTGGTGCCGGACCTGCGCGCCCGGCTTCCCGGCCGCGGCGCCTGGGTCACGGCGACCCGGGCGGCGGTGGCGGAGGCGGTGAAGAAGCGCCTGTTCCAGCGCGCCTTCCGCCAGAAGGACGCGCACGTCGCGCCCGATCTCGCGGATGTGATCGAGGCGGGGTTGCGCGACGACCTACGTCAGGGTTTTTCCCTCGCCAACAAGGGCGGCTGCGTCGTCACCGGTTTCACCAAGGTGGAGAGCGCGGTGGACAGCGAGACCGGGGTCAAGGCCCTGGTCCATGCCAGCGACGCCAGCGCCGACGGGCGCCGCAAGCTCGGCCAGGCATTGCGAAGGCGCTACGGCGATGCCATATCGAGGATCCCGGTGATCGACGACCTGTCCGGTGTAGAATTGGACATGGCCTTGGGCCGGGATCATGTGATACACGCTGCCCTTGTCGCGGGAGCCGGCACTGCCGGCTTGCTCGCGCGTTGGCGTCGGCTCCACGCCTTTCGCGGCGAGGCGGCGACGCCGGGAGCCGCCGGAACGGTGCCGACCGGCACCGACGCGGCGCTTCCGGACGACGCTGTCCAGGACGATGCAACCGCGTTGCGGACCGGCCCCCCGGAGGCCGGTGGTTGATACGAATCGAATGGGATCGGCCCGGTTGGCGGGTGCGCTCCCGGGAATACGATGGGAGGCGGCCGCCGGGAGGCCGGGTCCCGGGACGGACGAGAACCCCCAGGGTCTGAACTGAATGAGTGAGACGAAGAATCCGGGCGACAAGACGTTGCATACCGGCCCCGCCAAGACGCTGTCGACGAAGCGTCCGATCGAGCAGGGCACGGTCCGCCAGAGCTTCTCCCATGGCCGCTCGAAGTCGGTCGTGGTCGAGACGGTGAAACGTCGCCCCGGCGGCGCGCCGGCTCCGGCCGCGCCGAGAGACGCCGCGCCCAGCCAGGCGCGCTCCGCCCCCCAGGGGCAGGGCCGTCCGGGCGGGTCGCGCCAGGATCGTCCGGCCGCCGCGCGGTCCGGTGTCGTGCTGCGCACCCTGAGCGATCAGGAGCAGAGCGCCCGCATGGCCGCCCTCGTCGACGCCAAGCGTCGCGAGGAGGAGGAGCGCCGCCGCGCCGCCGAGGAGGCTCAGCGCCGCGTCGAGCGCGAGGCCGCCGAGATCCGTGAGCGCGAGGCCGCCGAGGCCCGCAAGCACGAGGAAGAGGAGCGCCGCCGCCAGGAGGACGCCCGCAAGCGCCGCGCCGCCGAGGAGGCCGAGCGCCGCGCCCAGGAGGATGCGGCCCGCAATGCGGCCGCTGCCGCTCCGGCTGCCCCCGCGGCGCCGGCCCCGGCGGCTGCGGCGCCGGCCGCCCCGGCTCCGGCTCCGGCTCCCGCCGCCGCGCGCCCGGCCGCTCCGGCCGCCGCTGCCCGTCCGGCGTCTGCCGCGGCTCGCCCGGCCTCGGCCGGTGCCCGCCCGGCGGCTGCCGCAGGGGCCCGTCCGGCCGTCCCGGCCGGTGCGCGTGCCTCGGCGGTGCCCGGTGCCCCCCGCACGGTGCCCAGCGTCGGCATCACCCGTCCGGCCGCGCCCGCCGAGCCGCGCCGCGTCCTGACGGCGGATTCGCGCAAGCCCCGCGACCTGAACTTCATGGCCCGCCCGGCGCCCAAGCCCGAGCCCAAGCCCGAGCCGAAGCCCGAGACGCCCGCGGCCGCCGCCGCGGCGGCGAAGCCGGCCGCCGCCGGTGCGGCGCGCCCCGCCACCGGCCGTCCGGCCGCGGCGGAGGAGGAGGCCGAGACCAAGCGGGTCATCCGCCGTCCCGGCATGCCGCTCAAGGTCATCACCCCGCCCAAGACGCCGAAGTCGCCGGGCGGCGACCGCAACCGCGGCCGTCTGACCATCGCGACCGCGACCTCGGGCGAGGACGAGCGCACCCGCTCGCTGGCCTCGTTCCGCCGCCGCAACCAGCGCCTGACTGGCCACCGCCAGGTGGAGCAGAAGGAGAAGCTGGCCCGCGAGGTGGTCATCCCGGAGACGATCACCATCCAGGAGCTCGCCAACCGGATGAGCGAGCGGGCGGTCGACGTGATCCGCATGCTGATGAAGCAGGGCCAGATCCACAAGATCACCGACGTGATCGACTCGGATTCGGCCCAGATCATCGCCGAGGAGCTCGGCCACACCGTGCGCCGCGTCGCGGAATCGGACGTCGAGGAGGGCCTGTTCGACGAGCCCGATACCGACGACGACACCCAGCCGCGTCCGCCGGTCGTGACCATCATGGGCCACGTCGACCACGGCAAGACCTCGCTGCTCGACGCGATCCGCAACGCCAACGTCGTCTCCGGCGAGGCGGGCGGCATCACGCAGCATATCGGCGCCTACCAGGTGACCTCGCCCTCCGGCGGCAAGATCACCTTCATCGACACCCCCGGCCACGCGGCCTTCACCTCGATGCGCGCCCGCGGCGCCCGGGTGACGGACATCGTGGTGCTGGTGGTGGCGGCCGATGACGGCGTCATGCCGCAGACGATCGAGGCGATCTCCCACGCCAAGGCGGCCGAGGTGCCGCTGATCGTGGCGATCAACAAGATCGACAAGCCCGACGCGAACCCGCAGCGGGTGCGCACCGAGCTCCTGCAGCACGACATCCAGGTCGAGTCGATGGGCGGCGAGACCCTCGAGTTCGAGGTCTCGGCCAAGACCAAGGACGGCCTCGACGAGCTCCTGGAGGGCCTCGCCCTCCAGGCCGAGATCCTGGACCTGCGCGCCAACCCCGAGCGGTCGGCCGAGGGCACGGTGATCGAGGCCAAGCTCGACCGCGGCCGCGGCCCGGTGGCGACGGTGCTCGTCGAGCGCGGCACCCTGCGCACCGGCGACATCGTGGTGGCGGGCGCCGAGTGGGGCCGCGTGCGCGCCCTCGTCGACGATACCGGCCGCAACACCAAGGAGGCGGCGCCGTCCGTCCCCGTCGAGGTGCTCGGTTTCAACGGCACGCCGGAGGCGGGCGACCGCGTCGCGGTGGTCGAGAACGAGGCCCGGGCCCGCGAGGTCACCGAGTACCGTGCCCGCGTGAAGCGCGAGCGCGCGGCGGCCACCGGCAGCGGTGCCGGCCGGACGCTGATGGACATGATGCGCGACCTCAAGGAGGGCGCGGGTCGCAAGGAGTTCCCGCTCGTCATCAAGGGCGACGTGCAGGGCTCGGTCGAGGCCATCGCCGGCTCGCTCGAGAAGCTCGGCAACGACGAGGTGGCGGCCCGCATCCTGCATACGGGTGTCGGCGGCATCACCGAGTCGGACATCACCCTGGCCCAGGCCTCGGGTGCGGTCGTGGTCGGCTTTAACGTCCGTGCCCACAAGGAGGCCCGCGAGGCCGCCGAGCGGGCGGGCGTCGAGATCCGCTACTACAACATCATCTACGACCTCGTGGATGACGTGAAGGCGGCGATGTCGGGCCTGCTCCCGCCGACGCTCCGCGAGGAGCGCCTGGGCGAGGCGCGCATCCTCGAGATCTTCAACGTCTCGAAGGTGGGCAAGATCGCCGGTTGCCGGGTCGAGGACGGCCGGGTCGAGCGCGGCGCGCATGTCCGCCTCATCCGCGACAACGTGGTGGTGCACGAGGGCAAGCTCTCGCAGCTCAAGCGCTTCAAGGACGACGCCAAGGAAGTGGCGTCCGGCCAGGAATGCGGCATGGCCTTCGAGAACTACCAGGACATGCGTCCCCGCGACGTGATCGAGTGCTACATCGTGCACGAGGAGCGTCGCACGCTCTGACGCAAGCCCCGCTGCCATCGGCCGTCCGCCGTCATGGCGGCGGTCCCTGACAAGGATACCGCGAGCCCGGGACGCCAGCGTCCCGGGCTCGTCGGTTCAGATGACAGCCGCGAGGGCCCCTATGGCCGGGAGGCCGCCCCGCGGCCCGGTCCGAGCCCGGAGAGACGATGGTGCGCAAACCCCAGGAATCCGCAGGCCCCTCGCAGCGCCAGCAGCGCGTGGCCGAACTCGTGCGGCACGCCCTCGCCGAGGTGCTGAGCCGCGGCGACATCTTGGATCCGGTGCTGAACCAGCACGTGATCACCGTGCCCGAGGTGCGGATGTCGCCCGACCTCAAGCTCGCCACCGCCTACGTCATGCCGCTCGGCGGTCAGGACGAGCGCCCGGTGATCGAGGCGCTGGAGCGCAACAAGAAGGTGCTGCGCCAGGAGGTGGCGCGCCGGGTGGCGCTGAAATTCGCCCCCGACCTACGCTTCCGCCGCGACGAGACGTTCGACGAGGCGGCCCGCATCGACGCGCTCCTGCGCAGCGACAAGGTCCAGCGCGACCTCGGCTCCGAGCCGGAATCCGAGGACTAGGCACCGCCCGCCGAATCGGTCACCGGTTCGGCGACGGCCGCAGGGTCACGCCGCTCGACCGGGGGACGCCCGCGATGCGGCCTTCGGCCCACGGGCATCCGGGCCGGTGAACCGGCCCGCCCGGCGACGACTTGAGACACCACACAGGATCGGCTGGGGCGACAAGCGGGCGGCACGTCCCGCGGCGACCGCCATCCGCGAACGGATACGGAAGATGACGATGCACGAGGATCAGCCCGCCGAGCCCGCGCCGCAGGCGACCCGCCCCGCCCGCGAGGACGCCCCGCGCCAGGATGGTCCGCGTCACGAGGGCCAGCGCCAGGATGGTCAACGTCACGATGGTCAGCGCCAGGACCGCCCGCGGCACGACCGGCCCCGCGGCCGCGGCCGCCCGCCGGGCGACCGGCCCAAGCGCCGCGAGATCAGCGGCTGGGTGATCCTCGACAAGGGCGTCGGCATGACCTCGACCCACGCGGTCGCGGCGGTCAAGCGCGCGCTCAACGCCAAGAAGGCGGGGCATGCCGGCACCCTCGACCCGCTCGCCTCCGGCATCCTGCCGATCGCGCTCGGCGAGGCCACCAAAACCGTGCCGTTCGTGATGGACGGCCGCAAGGCCTACGTCTTCTCGGTCACCTGGGGCGTCGAGACCGACACCGACGACGCGGAAGGGCGCCCGGTCGCGACCTCCGACGACCGGCCGACCCAGGAGCAGGTCGAGGCGATGCTGCCGCGCTTCGTCGGCGCGATCGAGCAGGTGCCGCCGCGCTACTCGGCGATCAAGATCCAGGGCGAGCGCGCCTACGACCTCGCCCGCGACGGCGAGGTGGTGGAGCTCGTCGCCCGCCCGGTGCAGATCGACCGGCTGGCGATCGTGGCCCACACCCCCGAGCGCACCGTGATCGAGGCCGAGTGCGGCAAGGGCACCTATGTCCGCGCCATCGCCCGCGATCTCGGCCGCGCGCTCGGTTGCTACGGTCACGTCTCGGCCCTGCGCCGCACCCGCGTCGGCCCGTTCACCGAGGACCAGTCCTGCACCGTCTCGGCCCTCGAGGCCGCCGATGCCGAGGCCAACGCGGCGATCCTGCGCCCGGTCGAGACGGCACTGATCGAGGCCGTGCCGCACGTCCCGGTTTCCCGCGACATGGCGATGCGCCTGATGCGAGGCCAGCCGGTGATCCTGCGCGGCCGCGACGCCCCGACCGAGGGCAAGGCCTACGCGACCTGCGGCGGCGTGCTGGTGGCGGTCGGCGACGTCGAGCGCGGCGAGCTCGTCCCGCACCGGGTCTTCCACCTCGGCGGCACCGCGCCCCGGACCGCCTGAGGGGCTCGCGCGATGACGAACGGGTTCGAGGCCGATCCGCGGGTGCTGTGGAGCGAGGACGTCCTGCGCTACCGCGACACGGACGCCAACGGCCACGTCAACAACGCGGTCTTCGCGGCGTTCTGCGAGAGCGGCCGGGTGCAGTTCTTCGCCACCCACCTGACGCCCTTGCTCACCCCCGACACCTTCTTCGTCATCGCCCGCTTCGTCATCGATTACCGGGCGGAGCTGCACTATCCGGGCCGGGTCCGTACCGCGACCTGGCTCGCCCGGGCGGGGCGCACCTCGCTCGGCTTCCGCCACCGCATCCTCACCGGCGACACGGTGGCGGGCGAGGCGGAGTCGATCTGCGTGCTGCTCTCGAAGGACACGCGGCGTCCCGTGCCGCTCGGCGCGGCGGGGGAGGCGGCGGCGCGGCTGGTGGTCGAGGCGGCCTGAGACCGGCCGCCTCGCGGTGAACCGGTCGCGGCGCCTCTTGCGCAGCCGGCGTTCCGGCGCATAGGTCCACGGTGTTTCCGCGCGGCAGGCCGTCCCGGCCGGCCGCCCGCGACCGCCAGGAGGGGCGTGCCGTGCAGCTGCGGGCCCTGATCTACTTCAACGAGCTCGCCCGGCACGGCTCGATGCGGCGGGCGGCGGAAAAACTCGGCATCGCGCCGACCGCGATCAGCCGGCAGATCGAGAATCTCGAATACCATTTCGGCGCGCCGCTGGTGGAGCGCGACCCGACCGGGATCCGCCTCACCGCCGCCGGCGAGCTCTTGGCCGCACGCTCGGCCCGCTCCCTGCGCGAGCTCGACCACGTCCGCACCCTGATCGACGACCTCAAGGGCCTGCGGGCCGGGCGGGTGACGGTCTATGCCAGCGGGGCGGCGGCCTCGGGCCTGCTGGTGCCGGCGCTGGCGGAGTTTTCCGCGAGCTACCCGGACGTGCGCTTCGAGGTGGTGGTGGCGAGCGTCGGGCGCAGCATGCAGGCCCTGGCGGACGGCGAGGCGGATCTCGCCGTCACCCTGTTCACGCCGCTCCGGACCGAGACCGTCGTGCGCGGCCGCGTCGCCATCGAGCACGCCGCCGTGATGGCGCCCGGCCATCCGCTCGCCGATCGCCTGCAGGTCGGTCCGGGCGATCTTCTGGCCCATCCTGTCGCGGTGCCGGATGCGGCCTTCGGGGTCCGCCAGGCCCTCGACGCGCAGATGCGGGAGGCGGGCCTGCCCGCCCTCGATCCCGTCTTCACCACCGGCGCCCTCGAGGTCCAGCTCGAACTCGCCCGCCGCGGCCGGGCGGTCCTGGTCCTGCCGCCCTTCAGCGTGCGCCGCGACGAGGCGGCGGGAACGCTGGTGACGCGGCCGTTCCGGGACCTGCGCGTCCGCACCCATCTCGACCTGTCGCACCTGCGCGACCGGCCGCTCTCCTTCGCGGCCGCCAAGCTGGTGGCGGTTCTGGAGCAGCACATGCCGGATTTCCGCGCAGATCGCGAGGTGTAGCGGTTTCGGCTACGGGGTGCGCACCAGATCGCTGTTGCGGCCACACCCAAAATCCTGATCTCCTAGCGGCATCGGCCAGGCCGCCCGGCAGAGGCGGCCGGTGAAGACGCCAACGAGGGGTTCCATGGTCACACGCACGCGCTTCTCCCGCCCGCGCCGCCGCCTTCTGGCCGGTGCCGCCGCCGGGGCCGCCCTGGCGGTCGCGATGCTGGGGCTTCCGGGGCGCGCCGAGGCCGTGCCGCGCACCGACCTCGTCGTCGGCATGCCGGTCGAGCCCCCGGGCCTCGATCCGACCAGCGCCGCCCCCACGGTGATCGGCCAGGTGGTGTGGCAGAACGTGTTCCAGGGGCTGACCCGGATCGACCGCGACGGCAAGGTGCAGCCGCAGCTCGCCAAGAGCTGGACCGTCTCGCCCGACGGCCTGACCTACACCTTCGCGCTCCAGCAGGGCGCGACGTTCCACAACGGCGAGCCCTTCACCGCCGAGACGGCGAAGTTCAGCCTCGACGCGATCCGGGCGCCGGGCTCGGTCAACCCGCAGAAGGCGCTCTACGCGGTCATCGCCGACGTGAAGGCGCCGGACCCGCAGACCCTGGTCCTCACCCTGTCGAAGCCCTCCGGCAACCTGCTGTTCTGGCTCGGCCAGCCGGCGGCGGTGATGGTCGAGCCGAAATCGCGCGACGGGCTGAAGAGCCATCCGGTCGGCACCGGGCCGTTCCGCTTCGCCTCGTGGCGCAAGGGCGACCGGGTCGAGCTGACGCGCAACCCCGATTATTGGGACAAGGCCCGCCCGGTCCATCTCGACAAGGTGACCTTCCGCTTCATCGGCGATCCCCAGGCCGCCGCCGCAGCGTTGCGGGCCGGCGACGTCGACGCCTATCCGCTGCTGCCGGCACCGGAGCTCTACGGGGCGTTCCAGAAGGACAAGGCATTCAAGGCCGAGCCGGGCCTGACCGAGATGAAGGTCGTGGCCGGCATGAACAACGCCGAGAAGCCCTTCAGCGACAAGCGCGTGCGCCAGGCGCTGATGATGGCGGTGGACCGCAAGCTCCTGATCGAGGGCGCCTATTCCGGCTACGGCGCGCCGATCGGCAGCCACTACACGCCCAACGACCCGGGCTACAAGGACCTGACCGGCGTCTACCCCTACGACCCCGCGAAGGCGAAGGCGCTGCTGGCCGAGGCCGGCTACGGCAAGGGCCTGACCTTCAGCTTCAAGTCGCCGCAGATGGCCTACGCCACCCGCACGGCGGAGATCCTGCAGGCGATGTTCGCCGAGGTCGGGGTCACGATGACCATCGTCCCGACCGAGTTCCCGGCGAAATGGGTGCAGGAGGTGATGCGCGACCGCAAGTTCGACATGACGGTGATTGCCCATTCCGAGCCGATGGATATCGCGATCTACGCCAACGACCCGTATTACTTCGGCTACAAGAACCCGGCCTTCAACGACGTGGTGTCGAAGGCCGCGCAGGCGACCGACGAGGCGGCGCGCCTCAAGCTCTACGGCGAGGCGCAAGAGATCCTCGCCGAGGACGTGCCGGCCCTGTTCCTGTTCGTGCTGCCGAAGCTCAGCGTGTGGCGGGCCAAGCTGACGGGCTTCTGGAAGAACGAGCCGGTGCCGTCGAACGACCTGACCGAGGTGCGGTGGACGGAGTAGGGGGCGGCTTCTGTCGCGTGCGGGGTTCGCCGGGGGATGTGCGCATCCCCTCTCCCCGCGGGCGGGGAGAGGGCTTCGGCGACCTTGTGGTCGACGGAGCGAGGCGGCAGCCGAAGGTGAGGGGGTGTCTCCGGAGGAGTCTCACTCGTCGAGACCCCCTCACCCTCGCCCTACGGGCTCGCTGCATCTCCTGAACGGAGACGCAGCCCTCTCCCCGCCCGCGGGGAGAGGGGGAAACCCGCGTCTCATGCGTCGGGGTTGGCGTTCCTCGCCTTCACATTCGATGACACAGTTCGGTCACAACAAAGCGCTCCCGATGCTTGAGTTCACCCCATGCTGAGGCACTTCCTCCGCCGCGCCGCCGGCTTCGCGGTCACGTTCCTGCTGATCTCGATCCTCGTGTTCTGCATGATGGAGATCGTGCCCGGGGACCCGGCCTCGGCGATGCTCGGCACCTCGGCGACGCCCGAGACGCTGGCCGCACTCCGCGCCCAGATGGGCCTCGATGCGCCGGCCTATCTCCGCTACCTGCGCTGGCTCGGCGGGCTCCTCGTCGGCGACATGGGGACGTCCACCACCTACGGCGTGCCGGTGGGCGCGCTGATCCGGGAGCGCCTGGCGGTGACCCTGCCGCTCACCGGGCTCGCGGTGCTCATGGCCGTCGGCATCGCCCTGCCCCTCGGCGTCACCGCGGCGGCGCGGCCCGGCGGCGTGGCGGACGGGGCCGCCACCCTCTACGCCCAGGCCGGCATCGCGGTGCCGAATTTCTGGATCGGGCTCCTGCTCATCATGGTGGTGGCGCTCGGCCTCGGCTGGCTGCCGGCCGGAGGCTTCCCGGGCTGGGACGACCCCGCGGCGGCGTTCCGCGCCCTGCTGCTGCCGGCTTTGGCGCTCGCCATCCCGCAATCGGCGGTGCTGACCCGGGTGACGCGGGCCTCGGTGGTCGAGGTGATGAACGAGGATTTCGTCCGCACCGCCCGGGCCAAGGGCGCCTCGGTCTCCCGCGCGCTCTGGCGCCACGCGGTGCCGAACGCGCTCGTGCCGGTCATCACCATGCTGGGGCTGCAGATCTCGTTCCTGATCGGCGGCGCGGTCCTGGTCGAGAACGTGTTCACCCTGCCGGGCATGGGCCGGCTCGCCTGGCAGGCCCTCTCCCAGCGCGACCTGATCGTGATCCAGAACGTCGTGATGGTGTTCGCCACCATCGTCATCGTGGTCAATCTCGGGGTCGACCTGCTCTACACCGTGGTCGATCCCCGCTTGAGGAGGCGCGCATGACGGCTCTCGCCATGACGATGCGGCGCGGGTGGCGCCCCGGCAGCGTCCCGCTCCTCGTCGGCGGCATCCTGACGGCCCTTCTCATCGCCATCGCGCTCACCTCCCTGGTCTGGACCCCGGCGGACCCGACCCGGATGCGCATCCTGCAGAAGCTCAAGGGGCCGTTGGTCTCGGGGCTGCTCGGCACCGACCAGCTCGGGCGCGACGTCGCCTCGATGCTGATGCGCGGCGCCTTCAACTCGCTCACCACCGCCTTCGCGGCGGTCGCCGTCGGCGCCGTGCTCGGCACGCTCGCCGGCGTCGCGGCGGCGGCGAACCACACGCTCGACGCGGTGCTGATGCGGATCTGCGACGCGCTGTTCGCCCTGCCGCCGATCCTGTCGGCGATCATGCTCGGCGCGCTGCTCGGCCCCGGGGCGCTCACCGCCATCGTCGCCATCGGGTTCTTCATGATCCCCGTCTTCGCCCGGGTCACCCGCGGCGCGGCGATGCAGATCTGGGCGCGGGAATACATCATGGCCGCCCGCATGGCCGGCAAGGGCACGGCCCGGATCACGCTCGAGCACGTGCTGCCCAACATCTCGGCCCAGGTCATCGTCCAGGTCACGATCCAGCTCGCCATGGCGATCCTGACCGAGGCGGGCCTGAGCTTCCTCGGCCTCGGCCTGCCGCCGCCGGCCCCGACCTGGGGGCGGATGCTCGCCGAATCCCAGACCTACCTCCTCCAGGCGCCCCACCTCGCGCTCGCCCCCGGGCTCGCCATCGCGGCGGCGGTGCTCGGCCTCAACCTCCTGGGCGACGGCCTCGCCGCCCGCCTCGACCCGCGCCGCCGGCAGGCCTCCTGATGCTCGCGATCCGCAACCTCTCCATCGCCTTCCCGCGGCCCGGGGGCGAGGCCCGCGTCGTCGACGACGTCTCGGTCGAGGTCGGCCGCGGCGAGAGCCTCGGCATCGTCGGCGAATCGGGCTCCGGCAAGTCGATGCTGTCGCTCGCCACCATCGGGCTCCTGCCCAAGAGCGCCCGCACCTCCGGCGAGATCCTGCTCGAGGGCAACAATATCCTCGCGATGGGCGAGCGCGAGCTGTGCTCCCTGCGCGGCCGGCGCATCGGCATGATCTTCCAGGAGCCGATGACGGCGTTGAACCCCGCCATGACGGCGGGCGAGCAGATCGCCGAAGGGATCCGGCTCCACCGCGGCACCGGCCGGGCCGAGGCGCGGGCGGAATCCCTACGCCTCCTCGACCGGGTGCGGATCCCCGATCCCGCGCGGCGCATCGACAGCTACCCCCACGAGATGTCGGGCGGCCAGCGCCAGCGCGTCGGCATCGCGATCGCGCTGGCGCTGAAGCCCGACCTGCTCATCGCCGACGAGCCGACGACGGCGCTCGACGTCACGGTGCAGAAGGAGATCCTCGACATCCTCGACGAGCTGGTGGCCGATCTCGGCCTGTCGCTGATTCTGATCAGCCACGACCTCGGGGTGATCGCCCGCAGCACCGACCGCACGCTGGTGATGTGCCGCGGCCGCGCCGTCGAGGCGGGGCCGACCGAGGCGGTGCTGCGCCGCCCGAGCGCGCAATACACGCGCGACCTGATCGCCGCCCTGCCGCGCCGGGCCCGGGCGGGCCTCGGCGAGGAGGCCCCTCTCGCCGCAGGAGGCGCCCGGTGACCGCGCCGCTTCTCTCGATCGACAACCTCCGCCGCGACTACGCCCTGCGCGGGGCCGGCGGCACCATCCGGTCCCTGCGCGCCGTCGACGGCGTCAGCCTCGACGTCGCCCCCGGCAGCATCTTCGCGGTGGTGGGCGAGTCGGGCTGCGGCAAGTCCACCCTCGCCCGTATCGTCATGGCCCTCGACCGGCCGACCGGCGGCACGGTGCGGCTCGGCGGCGACGACCTGTTCGCCCTGTCGCCGAAGGCGCTGGCGCGCAAGCGCCGCGACTTCCAGATGGTGTTTCAGGACCCCTACGGCTCGCTCAACCCGCGCCACTCCGTCGGCCGCATCGTCGCCGAGCCGCTCCACCTCCTCGACGATGCTCCGAGGGGCCGCGATCGCGCCGCCCTGGTCGCCCGGGCGCTGGAGGATGTCGGGCTGCCGGCACAAGCCGCCGAGCGCTACCCTCACGAATTCTCCGGCGGCCAGCGCCAGCGCATCGCCATCGCCCGGGCGCTCATCACCAACCCGAAGCTCGTCGTCGCCGACGAGGCCGTCTCGGCCCTCGACCTGTCGATCCAGGCCCAGATCCTGCGCCTGATCCTGAGCTTGCGCGACCGGCACGGGCTGACGGTCCTGTTCATCACCCACAATATCGGCGTCGTCGACGAGATCGCCGACCGGGTCGGGGTGATGCAGGCGGGGCGGCTGGTCGAGACCGGAACCGTGCGGGAGGTTCTGGACCATCCCCGCGAAGACTACACCCGCACCCTGCTCGCCGCCGAGCCGACGCTGGCGGTGCTGGGGCAGAGACGCCGCCGGGCCTCAGGCGCGGCGCCCGGCATGTAGCGGGCGCATGGCTGACACGTCACCTCGGCGCTTGCCTTGTGCGGTGCAAAATGTGAAAACGATTTCACGCACAGCGGCGATGGCGTCGCCGCGGTGCTGCCCTTCTTGGGCGTTTCCTCCCTTGACTTCGGGCCGCCTCGCAAGAGGCGGCCTTTTTTCTGCGTCCGGCCTCGCCCGGTGCCGATGGGGCCCGGTTACCCGGATCCGCCGGCGGGACGCCCCTTCCCCAAGCGGAAAGGGGCGCCGGTTCTCACTTCATCGTCGGCATCACGAACTCGGCGCCGGCGCGGATGCCGGTGGGCCAGCGGGTCGTGATGGTCTTGAGCCGGGTGTAGAACCGCACGCCCTCCGGGCCGTGCATGTGGTGGTCGCCGAACAGCGACGCCTTCCAGCCGCCGAAGGAGTGGAACGCCATCGGCACCGGGATCGGCACGTTGATGCCGACCATCCCGACCTGGATCTGGTGGGCGAATTCCCGCGCCGCGTCGCCGTCGCGGGTGAAGATCGCCGTGCCGTTGCCGAACTCGTGCTCGTTGATCATCCGCGCCGCGGTCTCGTAGTCGGGGGCGCGGGCGACGGCGAGGACCGGCCCGAAGATCTCCTCCTTGTAGATCGTCATCTCGGGCGTCACCCGGTCGAACAGCGTGCCGCCGACGAAGTAGCCGTTCTCGTAGCCCTGCAGGCTCAGGGTCCGGCCGTCGACCACCAGCTCGGCGCCCTCAGTAACGCCACGGTCGATGTAGCCCTTCACCTTGTCGCGGGCTTGAGCGGTGACGAGCGGGCCCATCTCGGCCTCCGGGTCGGTGCCGGGACCGACCTTCAGCGCGCGGACCTTCGGGACCAGCTTCTCCATCAGCCGGTCGGCGGTGTCCTCGCCGATCGGCACCGCCACCGAGATCGCCATGCAGCGCTCGCCGGCCGAGCCGTAGGCCGCGCCCATCAGGGCGTCGACGGCCTGGTCCATGTCGGCATCGGGCATCACCACCATGTGGTTCTTGGCCCCGCCGAGGCACTGGGCGCGCTTGCCCGTCCGCGCCGCGGTCTCGTAGATGTACTTGGCGATCGGGGTCGAGCCGACGAAGGACACCGCGGAGACGTCGGGATGGTGCAGGAGGGCGTCCACCGCCTCCTTGTCGCCCTGCACCACCTGGAACACGCCGTCGGGGAGCCCCGCCTCCTTCAGCCACTCGGCCATCACCAGGGCGGCGGAGGGATCGCGCTCGGAGGGTTTGAGCACGAAGCAGTTGCCGCAGGCGAGCGCGACGGGGAACATCCACATCGGCACCATGGCGGGGAAGTTGAACGGCGTGATGCCGGCCACGATCCCGAGCGGCTGGCGGATCGCGCTGCTGTCGACGCGGGTGCCGACATTCTCGGTGATCTCGCCCTTGAGGAGCTGGGGCGCGCCGGTGGCGAACTCGACCACCTCCATGCCGCGCTGGATCTCGCCCTTGGCGTCGGACAGCACCTTGCCGTGCTCGGCGGTGATCACCGCGGCGAGCGCGTCGGTGCGCTCCTCCAGGAAGCGCAGGAACTTGTTGAGGATGCGGGCGCGGCGCAGCGGCGGCGTGGCGGCCCAGGCCGGGAAGGCGGCGCGGGCGGCCGCCACCGCGGCCCCGACCTCGTCGGCGCTGGCCAGCGCCACGGTGCCCGTCTGCTCGCCGGTGGCCGGGTTGAAGACCGGCGCGGTGCGGCCCGAGCGGCCGGGAGTTTGGCTGCCGCCGACGAAATGTCCGATGGTGTGCATGGTGTCTTTGCTGGTCCGTATGCGGGGGTGACGAGAATTTCGATGCTTTGATCCGCGCGGCATGCCTCGCCCCATCCACGATCTCATCCTGAGGTGTTGGTCGATCGCAGATCGACGAACCTCGAAGGAGGGCTCCAGGGATCGCGAGACTTCCGGAGGTCTCCTTCGAGGTCGGTCCATCATTGATGGACCGACACCTCAGGATGAGGTTGCCGTGTGGGAGACGAGGCGCTCGCGGCACCGCTTCCACCGACGAGGAGGCTGTCGATGTCCGGCTGGATGGATGCTTACGCCGCCCGGCGCAGGGCCTCGCCCAGCATCGACGCCATGGTGTCGATGTGCTCGGGCTCCGCGATCAGCGGCGGCGACAGGGCGATGATGTCGCCGGTGACGCGGATGAGCAGGCCCTTCTCGAAGCAATCGGTGAAGACGTCGTAGGCCCGCGCGCCCGGCTTGCCCGCCCGCGGCTCCAGCTCGATGCCGGCGATGAGGCCGATGGTGCGGATGTCGATCACGTTCGGGCAGTCGCGCAGGGCATGCATCGCCGCGTGCCACTGCGCCTGGACCTGCGTCGTGCGGGTGAGGAGGTCCTCCTCCGCGTAGATCTCCAGGGTGGCGAGGCCGGCCGCGCAGGCGACCGGGTGGCCCGAATAGGTGTAGCCGTGGAACAGCTCGATCGCGCCCTCCGGCCCGTGCATCAGCGCGTCGTGGACCGCGCGGGTCGCGAAGACCGCGCCCATCGGGATCGTGCCGTTGGTCAGCCCCTTGGCGGTGGTGATGAGGTCCGGCGTCACGCCGAAATAATCGGTGGCGAAGGGCGCGCCGAGGCGGCCGAACCCGGTGATCACCTCGTCGAAGATCAGCAGGATGCCGTGCTTCGTCGCGATCGCGCGCAGGCGCTCGAGATAGCCCTTCGGCGGTACCAGCACGCCGGTCGAGCCCGCCACCGGCTCGACGATGACGGCGGCGATGGTCTCGGCGCCGTGGAGCGCCACCAGCCGCTCGAGGTCGTCGGCGAGGTCCGCGCCGTGCTCGGGCTGGCCCTGCACGAAGGCGTTGCGAGACAGATCGTGGGTGTGGCGCAGGTGGTCGACGCCCGGCAGGAGCGGGAACATCCGGCGGTTGTTGACGAGCCCGCCGACCGAGATGCCGCCGAAGCCGACGCCGTGATAGCCGCGCTCGCGCCCGATCACCCGGGTCCGGGTGCCCTGGCCGATGGCGCGCTGGTAGGCGAGCGCGATCTTGAGCGCCGTGTCGACCGATTCCGAGCCCGAGCCGGTGAAGAACACCCGGTCGAGCGTGCCGCCCGGCGCGATGGCGGCCAGGCGCTCGGCGAACTCGAAGGCGATCGGGTGGCCCATCTGGAACGAGGGCGCGTAGTCGAGGGTCGAGAGCTGGCGCTCGACGGCTTCCGCGATGCGGCGGCGGCCGTGGCCGGCATTGACGCACCACAGGCCGGCGGTGCCGTCGAGGACGGTGCGGCCGTCATCCGCCGTGTAGTGCATGCCCTCGGCCGCCACGAGGAGGCGCGGCGCCGCCTTGAACTGGCGGTTGGCCGTGAACGGCATCCAGTAGGCATCGAGGCTCGGGCGGTTGAGGCGCGGCGGATGGGCGTTCATGGCTCTGGTCCTCGACGGGGCTCTCTGGGGCGCGGTCGCCGCCAGACAAGACCGTTCCGGGGAGGCCAACAAGTCCTTTTCTGCCGCATGCCAACCCTTTGCCGCCGCAGGCCCGCGAGCTAGAGTGTTGCCCGATCCGCAACAGCCTCAACAGGGAGCCGGCGTGACCAACGACGAGGTGGGCGCGCGCCTGCGCCACGTCCGCACCCTGCACGGCCTGTCGCAGCGGGCGCTCGCCAAGCGCGCCGGGGTGGTGAACTCGACGATCTCGCTGATCGAATCGGGCCAGACCAACCCGTCGGTCGGCGCCCTCAAGCGCATCCTCGACGCGGTGCCGATCGGGCTCGCCGAGTTCTTCTCGCTGACCCCGGAGCGGACCGAGAAGGCGTTCTACGCCAGCGAGGAACTGGTCGAGATCGGCAAGGGGCGGATCTCCTACCGGCAGGTCGGCGACAGCCTGTTCGGCCGCGCCCTGCAGCTCCTGAAGGAGCGCTACGAGCCCGGCGCCGATACCGGCCGCGTGCCGCTGGTCCATGACGGCGAGGAAGGCGGCATCGTGCTCTCGGGGCGGCTCGAGGTGACGGTGGACGACGAGCGCCGGGTGCTGGGCCCCGGCGACGCCTACTACTTCTCGAGCCGGCGGCCGCACCGCTTCCGCTGCGTCGGCCCGACCCCGTGCGAGGTCGTGAGCGCCTGCACGCCGCCGACCTTCTGAGCGTCTTGCCAGGGTCTGATCGTATACAATATTGGGTCGGGTGACAGGGTTGGAGTGGAGAACATGGCCGTGACGGAGCGCGCACGCGGAGCCCGATCCGTCGCCGGGGGCCTCGGACACCGGACCGTCTCGGCGGCGGTGGCCGAGGCCCTGCGCCAGCGCATCCTCTCGGGCGCCCTGGCGCCGGGCGTCCAGCTGCGCCAGGACGCGCTGGCCGAGGAATTCGGCATCAGCCGGATCCCGATCCGCGAGGCGCTGCTGCAACTGGAGGCCGGCGGCCTCGTCAAGATCGTGCCGCATCGCGGTGCGGTCGTGTCGGGCCTCTCGATCGAGGAGGTCGAGGACATCTTCCAGCTCCGCGTCTCCCTCGAGCCGCAATTGCTAATCCTCTCGGCCCGCCATCTCACGCCACAGGACTTTTCCGAGCTGCGCGCCCTGCGCGACGAGTACGGTGCCGCACTCAAGGCCGGCACGGTCGAGACCTGGGGCGAGCTGAACCGGCGCTTCCATCTCGGCCTGCTGCGCCATGCCGGACGGCCGCGCTCGCTCGCGATCATCGCCGGCCTGCTCCAGGATTGCGACCGCCCGACCCGGCTCCAGCTCTCCGTCACCGGCGACGTCGCCCGCGCCGACATGGAGCACACCACCATCCTCGACCTGTGCGAGGCCGGCGAGATCGTCGCGGCGGCGAACCTCCTGCGGATCCACGTCGAGCATGCCGGGCGGTCGCTGGTGGAGATTTATCGCCGCTCGGCCGCATCCACGGCTTGATCTGCGCGCATATTTTATACAATCTGCGAACCAAGAGCCACGGAGGGCCGGTGTCCTGTGCGTGGCGCCGCGGTCGCGCGATCCGTGGCGGATCATGCGGCCCGATGAGCCCGGAGAGGAAACACACCCATGTGGACAGGCGTCCTTCCCGCCGTCACCACCAAGTTCACCCCCGACGGTGACCTCGATCACGCCGAGATGGAGCGCTGCTTCGCGCTCCAGATGCAGGCCGGCTGCGACGGGATCATCGTCTGCGGCTCGCTCGGCGAGGGGCCGATGCTGTCGCCCGACGAGCGGCTCGCGGTGCTAAAGACCGCCCGGTCGGTGGCGGGCGCCAAGCCGGTGCTGCTCACGATCTCCGAGGCCGGCACCCGCGAGGCCTGCGCGCTGGCGGCCCGGGCCGCCAAGGCCGGCGCGTCGGGCCTGATGGTGGTGCCGAGCCCGATCTACCACACCGACGCGGACGAGACCGTCGCCACCCTGAGCGCGGTCGCCGCCGCCGGCGATCTGCCGGTGATGATCTACTCGAACCGCGTCGCCTACCGGGTCGACGTGACGGTGCCGATCATGGAGCGGCTGGCCGCGGATGCGCGCTTCGTCGCCATCAAGGAATCCTCCGACGACATCCGCCGCACCACCGAGATCATCAACCATTTCGGTGACCGCTTCGCGGTGCTGACCGGCGTCGACAACCTCGCCTTCGAGGCGCTGAGCGTCGGCGCGGTCGGCTGGGTCGCGGGCCTCGTCGTCGCCTTCCCCGAGGAGACCGTGGCGATCTACCGGCTGATGAAGGCGGGGCGGATCGCGGAGGCGCTCGAGATCTACCGCTGGTTCCGCCCGCTCCTCGATCTCGACGTCTCGACCTTCCTGGTCCAGAACATCAAGCTCGCCGAGGCGCTGGCGATCGGCTCGACCGAACACGTCCGCATGCCGAGAAAGCCGCTCTCGGGCGAGCGCCGGGCCGCCGTCGAGGCGATCGTCCGTACGGCCCTGGAGCGCCGCCCCGCCCTGAAGCGGGCGGCGTAAGGGGCTTGGCCCGCGAGGTCGTCATCGTCGGAGCCGGCATCGTCGGCCTCGCCACCGCCCATCACCTGCTGGCCGAGGGCCGGCGGGTGCGGCTCATCGAGCGCGGCGGGATCGCCGAGGGGGCGAGCTTTGGCAATGCCGGGGCCCTCGCCTTCACGGACGTGCTGCCGCTCGCCTCGCCGGGCATCCTGCGCAAGGCGCCGCGCTGGATGCGCGATCCCCTCGGGCCCCTGGCGCTGCCGCCGGCCTACCTGCCGCGGATCGCGCCCTGGCTCGTGCGCTTCTGGCGCGCCAGCCTGCCCGACCGGCACCGGCACGCGACGGAAGTCCAGTCCGGCCTGATGCGGCTCGCCGCGGACGCCATGGCGGCGATGGTGGACGCGGCCGGCCTGACTGGGCGGCTGCGCCATGACGGCAACCTCGAACTCTACGAGAGCGAGGCGGAACTCGCCGCATCGGCGCCCGGCTGGGCGGTGCGGGAGCGGGAGGGCATCGCCTTCGAACATGTCCGCGGCGCCCGCCTCGCCGAGTTGCAGCCCGGCCTGTCGCCGCGGTTCGTGGCCGGCACCTTCACGCCCAACTGGAAGACGGTGGACGATCCGCACCGTTTCGCCCTGGCGCTCCACGCCGACGTGATGGCGAAGGGCGCTGCGCTCACGACAGGCGAGGTGCGGGACATCGCCCCCGCGGGGGAGGGTGTGCGCCTGACGCTCTCCGACGGCACGAGCCTGAGCGCGGATGCCTGCATCCTCGCCGCCGGCGCCTGGTCGCGGGACCTCGCCTGCCGCCTCGGCGACCGGGTGCCGCTCGACACCGAGCGCGGCTACAACACCACGCTGCCGCCCGGTGCCTTCGATCTGCGCCGCCAGCTCACCTTCGGCGGCCACGGCTTCGTGGTGACGCCGCTCGCCACCGGCATCCGGGTCGGCGGCGCCGTCGAGTTCGGGGGCCTGCACCGACCGCCCAACTTCGCCCGCGCCGACGCGATGCTGAAGAAGGCCTCCGCCTTCCTGCCGGGCCTGCGCACGGAGGGCGGCCGGCAGTGGATGGGCTTTCGCCCCTCGCTCCCCGACAGCCTGCCGGTGATCGGCCCGTCGCGGGCGAGCCCCCGGGTGATCTACGCCTTCGGCCACGGCCACCTCGGCCTGACGCAGAGCGCCGGGACGGGGCGGATCGTGGCCGATCTGCTGGCCGGGCGTCGGCCCGGTGTGGATGTGGCGGCTTTGCGGGCGGGGCGGTTCGGGTGAGACCTACCCAGATCAATTTTGCTCTACGGCAGGGTTGTCCGGGAAACGGGAAAAGGCGCGGGACATCCTCGTCCCGCCCCGGAGAGAAGTGAAACCCCCGCCCCTTCGTTTCCCCGGACAGCTCTGCGCGGAGGGGAGGGGTTCAGGCACCCCGCTCACGACCCCCGCATCGCGTTCATCGTCAGCAACTCGTAGGTTGCCGCCGTTTCCCCCGCCGCCGTCCGGATCTCCACGTCCCAGCGTACCTCGCCGTATTGCGGGTTGCGGGGCGATTTCTCCTTGGCGGTGAGCCGCACCCGGATCGCCTCGCCGGGCTGGAGCGGCTTGAGGAAGCGCAAGGAATCGAGCCCGTAATTGGCCAGGACCGGGCCCGGATCGGGATCGACGAACAGGCCGGCGGCGAAGGACAGGAGCAGGTAGCCGTGGGCGACGCGGCCGGGGAAGAACGGATGGCCCTTCGTCGCCTCCTCGCTCATATGGGCGTAGAAGGTGTCGCCGGTGAATTCGGCGAAATGCTCGATGTCCTCGAGCGTGATCACCCGCTCGGCGGAGTGGAAGCTGCGGCCGATCTCCAGGTCCTCGAAGTGGCAGCGGAACGGATGCTCGGGGCGGATGTCCTCCGGCGCGCCCTTGATCCAGCTTCCCGTGATCCGGCTCAGCATCGCGGGCGAGCCCTGGAGGGCGGTGCGCTGCAGGTAGTGGTGCAGCGCC
This sequence comes from Methylobacterium indicum, assembly GCF_017347565.1. Taxonomy (NCBI): domain Bacteria; kingdom Pseudomonadati; phylum Pseudomonadota; class Alphaproteobacteria; order Hyphomicrobiales; family Methylobacteriaceae; genus Methylobacterium; species Methylobacterium indicum. The sequence goes on from NZ_AP024145.1 coordinate 526,759, forward strand.
CGCACGCCGCCGAGCTCCTCGCCGCCGCCGGCCCGGCCGGGGCCGCCATGGGTCATGTGCGGCATCGGCGAGCCGTGGCCGGTCTGCTCCCTGGCGCAGTCGCGGTCGAGGACGACGAGCCGGCCGTGATAGGCGCCGATGCCGAAGACGAGGTCCGCGGCCGCTGCCGGATCGTGGGTGTAGAGCGAGGCGACGAGGCTCCCTTCGCCGCGATTGGCGAGGGTCGCCGCCTCGTCGAGCCCGTCATAGCCCATCACGGTGCAGACCGGGCCGAAGGCTTCGAGGCTGTGCACCTGGCGCGCCCGGAGCGGATCGGCACAGTGCAGGAGCAGCGGCGGCAGGAAGGCGCCGGCCTCGGCATCCGCCCCCTCGACCGCGAGACGGGCGGGATCGCCGAAGACCAGCTCGGCCTCCGCCCGCAGGGCCTCGACCCGGGCGAGCACGTCGCGGCGCTGCGCGAGGCCCACCACCGGCCCCATCCGGACGTCCTCGCGGGCGGGATCGCCGATCTTGACCCCGGCGAGGCGCCGGCTCAGGGCCTCGATCACCGCCGGGACATGCTCGCGCGGTGCCAGCGCCCGGCGGATCGCCGTGCATTTCTGCCCGGCCTTGACGGTCATCTCCTTGGCGACCTCCTTGACGTAGAGGTCGAATTCCGGGCTGCCCGGCCCGGCATCGGGGGCGAGGATCGCGGCGTTGAGCGAATCGCGCTCGGCCACGAAATGCACCGCCTCGCGGGCGATCACCGGATGGCGCTGGAGCCGCTGCGCCGTCTCGGCCGAGCCGGTGAACGACACCACGTCCTGGCCGGTGAGGTGATCGAGCAGGTCGCCGGTCGGGCCGACCACGCATTGCAGCGCGCCTGCGGGCAGGATGCCGGATTCGGCGATCAGCCGCACCAGGGCATGGGCGACGTAAGCCGTGATCGTGGCGGGCTTCGTCACCACCGGCATGCCGGCGAGGATCGCGGGGGCGAGCTTTTCGAGCAGGCCCCAGCACGGGAAGTTGAAGGCGTTGATGTGGACGGCGCAGCCGTGGCGCGGCGTCATCACGTGGCGCCCGACGAAGCTGCCGCCGCGCGACAGCGGCTCCACCGCCCCGTCGATCAGGAAGGTCGCGTTCGGCAGTTCCCGCCGCCCCTTCGAGGCGTAGACGAACAGGGTGCCGATGCCGCCGTCGATGTCGATCAGGTTGTCGGTGCGGGTCGCCCCGGTCTGGTGGGAGAGGGCGTAGAGCCCGTCGCGGCGCTCGTTGAGAAAGGCTGCGAGCCGCTTCAGCATCTCGGCGCGCTGGTGGAAGGTGAGACGGCGCAGGGCAGGACCACCGACCCGGCGGGCATGGTCCAGCACCTCACCCATCGCCAGCCCGCCGCCCGCGACCTCCGCCACCACGGCGCCGGTCACGGCGCTGCGGATGCCGGTCCAGTCTCCCCCCGGCGCGATCCAGCGTCCCTGGACGTAGCTCTCCAGCCGCATGGCGTCCCTCCTGTTCGTTGGCGCCCATTATTGACCGACCGGCCGGTTGGTCAAGCGGGGGCGGACGTTCAGGGCTCGGAACGCGAACGGGCCGCGATCCCGCAGGGAGATCGCGGCCCGTGCCGTCCGGCGGGGAGGGCGCTCAGGCGGCGCGGATGCGGGAGAGGAAGCGGGTGACCTCGGTGCTGAGATGCTCGGCCTCCCGCGAGACCGAGGAGGCGACGGTGAGCATCCGGCCGGCCTCGCCGCCGGTCTGGCCGGCCGCGTCGGCGACACCCTGGATCGTCGTCGTGACCGCGCCGGTGCCGGCGGCGGCATGGCTGATGTTGCGGACGATCTCCTGCGTCGCCACGCCCTGCTCCTCGACCGCCGCCGCGATCGTGGTCGAGATGTCGCTCAGGGTCCCGATCCGGCCGGCGATCGTGCCGATCGCCTCGACGGCCTCCCGGGTCGCGCCCTGGATGCCGCCGATCTGCGCCGAGATCTCCTCGGTGGCCTTGGCGGTCTGGGTGGCGAGCTGCTTGACCTCCGCCGCGACGACCGCGAAGCCCCGTCCCGCCTCGCCGGCCCGGGCCGCCTCGATCGTGGCGTTGAGCGCCAGAAGGTTGGTCTGGCCGGCGATGCCGTTGATCATCGCCACCACGTCGCCGACCCGCGTCGCCGCCTGGCTCAGGGTCCGCACCAGCTCGGCGGTCTGCGCCGCCTCGGCCACGCTCTCCTTGGCGAGGGCGGCCGAGCCGGAGACCTGGCGGGCGATCTCGCCGACCGAGGTGCTGAGCTGCTGGGCCGCCGCCGCCACGGTGGCGACGTTGACGGAGGCTTCCTGCGCCGCCTGGGTCACCGCGCTGGAGCGCTCCGCCGTGCCGTCGGCGAGCCGCGACAAGCCTTGCGCGCTGGCCTGCAGCTCGGTCGCCGAGGTCGCCACCGTCCGGGCGATGCCGCCCACCGCCTCCTCGAAGGCGTCGGCGAGGGACGCGGTCTGCGCCCGGCGGGCGACCCGGCGCTCCTCGCTCTCCCGGGCGTGGCGCGCCTCGAGATCGGTCGCGAGGTTGGTCTTGAAGGATTCCAGGCTGCGGGCCATGTCGCCGACTTCGTCGCGCCGCTGCGTCCCCGGGACCTCGGCCTCGTAGTCGCCGGCCGCGATCCGGCCCATCGCGGCCCCGACCGAGGCGTAGCCCCGCACCAGCGCCCGGTAGGCGAACCAGGCCAGCGCCACCACCGAGCCGATCGTGACGGCGAGGAGGCCGATCACCAGCGCGAAGGCGAGATGCGCCCGCGCCTCGCCGTCCTCCACCGCCTGCTTGGTGCGGATGTCCAGCATCCCGTAGAAGTCGTCGATCGGCTTCATGATCCGCGCCTTGGCGGCATGGTACTCGTCGGTATGGACGAGCCGGATCGCCTCGTCGCGGGCCCCCGCCTCGCCGCTCTCGGCGAGCTTCATGGCGGCGTTCGCGACCTTCACGAGGTCGTTGGAGTTGCGGACCGATTCGGCGAGCTTCTCCTTCTCCGCCCCCGTCACGCCGAGGCGGTCCATCAGCGTATCGACCGAGACGGTCTCGCCGTCCGGGCGCGGCTTCGCGTCACCGGCCGCGACGTAGTCCCAGTAGATGCGGTGGTAATCGACCGGGCGCGGCTTCCGGCCGGCGCGGATATCGACGACGTCCTTGTACTGCTGTTTGTACCCGGGCTTGCCGGTCGCGATGTAGGTCCGCCCCAGGCGCGTCAGGTCGTCGGAGGTCTGCCGCAGCTCGTCGGCGAGCAGCATCGAGGCGAGGCGGTTCTCGTTCGCCGTCTTGATCTGTCCATCGGCCTGTCGGTAGAGGACGACCGCGCCAGCCAGCATCACGCTCGACACCAGGCTGACCGCACATAGACCGACGAACTTCCGCGCGAGACTCATGACACTCCCCTCTGGCCGGAGCGCCCCTTCTCGTCTCTCGGGATTGAGATTTCCTTGATCGCTGCGTAAGGCGGCAGCGAATACGGCGGAAATTGCGTCAGAAAAATAGTGGAAACGCAATTTTTTCGATGGAACCTTGCGTTCGCTTCGGCGTTCGGGTCCCATTCCGTCGGGTTCGGGGGGCGGCCGCCGGGGCGTCGCCCGGCGGCCGGATCGTCTTGGCTCAGCCCGCCCGGGCGGCGGCGGCCACCGCCGTCACCGCCGTCATGTTGACGATGCCGCGCACGGTGGTGGTGTGGGTGAGGATGTGGACCGGGGCGGCCGCACCCAGCAGGATCGGCCCGACGCTGATGCCCTGACCCGCCACCACCTTGAGGGCGTTGAGGGTGATGTTGGCGGCGTCCAGGTTCGGCATCACCAGGAGGTTGGCTTCCCCGGTGAGGCGCGAGTCCGGAAACACCCGCTCCATCAGCGGCCGGCTCAGCGCCGCGTCGGCCTGCATCTCGCCCTCGACCTCGAGATCGGGCTCGCGCTCGGTGATCAGCCGCAGGGCCTCGCGCATCTTGGAGGCGGAGGGGTTGCGGGCGGTGCCGAAGCTCGAATGCGAGACGAGCGCGACCCGCGGGGTCTGGCCGAAGCGGCGCATCTCGGCCGCGGCGAGCAGGGTCATGTCGGCGAGCTCGTCCGAGGCCGGATCGAGATGGATGTAGGGGTCGCAGATGAACAGGGTGTGGCGCGGCAGCTGGAGCAGGCTCATGGCGGCCAGCGCCCGCACCTTCGGCGCCAGGCCGATCACCTCCCGCACGTGGCGCAGGTGGCTGTGATAGGAGCCGGTGCCGCCGCAGAGCAGCCCCTGGACCTTGCCGAGCTGCAGCAGCATCGCCCCGATCACGGTCGGGTTGCGCCGCGTCTCGGCGAGCGCCACGCCGCGCGACAGCCCGTGGCGCTTGCGCAGGGCGTAGTAGCCCTCGGTCGCCTCGGCCTGGAAAACCTCGTCGTCGAGATCCTGCACGTCGACGTCGCGGCCGACCTCGATGCGAAGACCCAGCGCCTTCATCTTGTCGGCGATCACCTCGCGGCGGCCGACCAGGACCGGACGGGCGATCCCCTCGTCGACCACCACCTGGGCGGCGCGCAGCACCCGGTCGTCCTCGCCCTCGGCATAGGCGATGCGGGTGCGCCCGGCCTCGGTTGCCGCGGCGAAGACCGGCTGCATCACCGTGCCGGAGGTGTAGACCCGGCTCTCCAGCGAGCGGCGATAGGCCTCGACGTCGAGCATCGGCTTCGTGGCGACGCCGCTCTCGGTGGCGGCGAGCGCCACGGCGGGCGCCACCTTGGTGATGAGGCGCGGGTCGAACGGGCGCGGGATCAGGTAGTCGGGACCGAAGGCGATGTCCTGGGTGCCGTAGGCGGCCGTCACCACGTCCGACTGCTCGGCGCGGGCGAGTTCCGCGATGGCCCGCACCGCGGCGAGCTTCATCTCCTCGTTGATCGTCGTCGCGCCGACATCGAGCGCGCCGCGGAAGATGAACGGGAAGCACAGGACGTTGTTGACCTGGTTCGGATAGTCCGAGCGGCCGGTGGCGATGATCGCGTCGGGGCGCACGGCCTTCGCCGCTTCCGGCCGGATCTCCGGCTCGGGATTGGCGAGGGCCAGGATCAGCGGCTTGTCGGCCATGCCCTTGACCATCTCGGGCGTCAGCGCGCCGGCCGCGGAGAGGCCGAGGAAGATATCAGTTCCCGGCACCGCGTCGGCGAGCGTGCGCGCCTCGGTGACCTGCGCGTACTGCGCCTTCTGGGCGTCGAGGTTGTTGCGGCCCTGGTAGATGACGCCGCGGCTGTCGGTGACCAGCACGTTCGCCTTGTTCAGACCGAGGCTGACGAGCAGGTTGAGGCAGGCGATGGCCGCCGCCCCGGCGCCCGAGCAGACGACGCGGACCTCCTCGATCTTCTTGCCCACTACCTCGAGGCCGTTGAGGATCGCCGCGGCGGCGATGATCGCGGTGCCGTGCTGATCGTCGTGGAAGACCGGGATCTTCATCCGCTCACGCAGGCGGGTCTCGATCTCGAAGCACTCGGGGGCCTTGATATCCTCGAGGTTGATGCCGCCGAAGGTCGGCTCCAGGCTCGCGATGATGTCGACGAGCTTGTCCGGGTCGGTCTCGTCGATCTCGATGTCGAACACGTCGATGCCGGCGAACTTGCGAAACAAGCAGCCCTTGCCCTCCATCACCGGCTTGCCGGCGAGCGCGCCGATATTGCCCAGCCCCAGCACCGCCGTACCGTTCGAGATCACCGCCACGAGGTTGCCGCGGGACGTGAGTTCCGCGGCCTGGGCCGGGTCCTTCTCGATGGCGAGGCAAGCGGCGGCGACGCCCGGCGAGTAGGCGAGCGCGAGGTCGCGCTGCGTGCTCATGTCCTTGGTCGGCAGCACCGCGATCTTCCCCGGGGTCGGGAAGCGGTGGTAGTCGAGGGCGGCCTTCTCGAATTGCTCGTCCACGGGGTGTCCTCCTGATGTGTGGGATGGCGGCGCGCGGAGCCGTTTCCCGGCCAGTGCCGTTCGAGGGCACCGATCGGGATGGCAACGCTCAAGGTTAGTGTCGTGATCTCCGCGGATATGCGGGGTTGCACCACGCGGCTGTTACGTCGGCCTGGGCGATGAACGATAAGCTAGACTTTGCCGCCCTGACGCAGACGACCTTCAAGAAGGCGCAGGTTTCCCCTCTCCCCGCGGGCGGGGAGAGGACTTCATCGACCTTGTCGTCGATGAAGTGAGCTGCGAACCGCAGGTTCGCTGCGAGGGTGAGGGGGTGTTTCCGGAAGAGTCTCGTTCGTCGAGACCCCCTCACCATCGGCTGCCGCCTCGTCTCGCCCCCGACAAGGGGGGCTCGACCCTCTCCCCGCCCGCGGGGAGAGGGGGACATGCGCGTCCTCGGTGAGAAAGCCTGGAAGCGGGGCGAGGCGATCTCCGCCCCGCCCATCACCTCAATGCGCCTTCTTCTTCGGCATGTAGAGGTCGGTGATCGTGCCCTCGAAGGCCTCGGCCGCCATGCCGACCGTCTCCGACAGGGTCGGGTGCGGGTGGATGGTCATCCCGATATCCTCGGCATCCGCCCCCATCTCGATGGCGAGCGCGGCCTCGGCGATCAGGTCGCCGGCGGACGGGCCGACGATGCCGCAGCCGACGATGCGGTTCGATTCCTCGTCGAACAGCACCTTGGTCAGGCCCTCGTCACGCCCGAGCGACAGCGAGCGGCCGCTCGCCGCCCAGGGGAAGACGCCCTTGCCGACCTTGATGCCCTTGGCCTTGGCCTCGGTTTCCGAGAGGCCGACCCAGGCCACCTCCGGATCGGTATAGGCCACCGACGGGATCACCTTGGCGTCGAAGAACGAGTTCTTGCCGGCGGCGGCTTCCGCCGCGACCTTGCCCTCGTGCACCGCCTTGTGGGCGAGCATCGGCTGGCCGACCACGTCGCCGATGGCGAAGATGTGCGGGGCGGTGGTGCGCATCTGCTTGTCGACCGGGATGAAGCCCCGCTCGTCCACCGCGACGCCGGCCGCCTCGGCGCCGATCAGCTTGCCGTTGGGACGGCGGCCGACCGAGACCAGGATCTTGTCGAAGGTGTCGGTGGCCGGGGCCGAGCCGCCCTCGAACGTGACCTTGAGGCCTTCGGGCAGCGCCTCGACGGCGGTGACCTTGGACTTCAGGTAGATCGCCTCGTACTGCTTCGAGATCCGCTTGAAGAGCGGGGTGACGATGTCCTTGTCGGCGCCCGGGATGATCTGGTCCATCAGCTCGACGATGGTCACCTTGGACCCGAGCGCGTGGTAGACCGTCGCCATCTCGAGGCCGATGATGCCGCCGCCGATCACCAGGAGCCGCTTCGGCACCCCGTCGAGTTCGAGCGCGCCGGTCGAGTCGATCACCCGCGGGTCGTCGTGCGGGATGAACGGCATCTTGATCGGCTCGGACCCGGCGGCGATCACCGCGTTGTCGAAGCCGATGACCGTCGTCTTGCCCTCGTGCTCGACCGCGATCTGGTGCGGGCTGACGAAGCGGGCGGTGCCGGTCACCACCGTCACCTTGCGCTGCTTGGCCAGACCCCCGAGGCCGCCGGTCAGGCGCTTGACCACGCCTTCCTTCCAGTTCCGCAGCTGATCGATGTCGATCTGCGGTGCCGCGAAGCTGATGCCGTGCGAGGCCATCGCCTGGCTCTCGTCGATCACCTTGGCGGCGTGGAGGAGCGCCTTCGAGGGGATGCAGCCGACGTTGAGGCACACCCCGCCGAGGCTCGCCCAGCGCTCGACCAAAACAACCTTCTTGCCGAGATCGGCGGCGCGGAACGCCGCCGTGTAGCCGCCGGGACCGGCGCCGAGCACCAGCACCTCGGCCCGCATCGCCTCGCCGGAGACCGGGGCCGCACCCTTCGGGGCGGGCGCGGCGGACGCCCCCGTCCCGCCGGCCGTGGCCGGCGAGCCGTAGCCCGCCTGGCCCGCACCCGCCGCGAGCGGCGAGCCGCCCGCGGAGGCTGCCGGGGCCGCCTTCTCGGCGACCTCGGGCTTGGCCGGCGCGGCGCCGGCGCCGGCGCCCTCCAGCACGAGCAGCAGGTCGCCCTGCGTGACCGCGTCACCCGGCTTGATCTTCACCTCCTTGACCGTGCCGGCCACGGAGGAGGGGACGTCCATGGTCGCCTTGTCGGATTCCAGGACGACGATGGTGTCGTCGACCGCGATCGTGTCGCCGGCCTTGACCAGCACCTCGATCACCGGGACGTTCTTGAAGTCGCCGATATCCGGCAGACGGACTTCGTTGCTCATCGGATCACCTCGCTGCGTGGTTCGTCAGACGACGAGGCGCCGGACGTCCTCGAGGACGTGGGCAAGGTGGCGGGTGAAGCGCGCGGCCAGCGCACCGTCGATCACGCGGTGGTCGTAGGAGACCGAGAGCGGCAGCATCAGCCGCGGCTTGAACTCGGAGCCGTTCCACACCGGCGCCATCTTGGAGCGCACCACGCCCAGGATCGCGACCTCGGGGGCGTTGACGAGCGGCGTGAAGCCGGTGCCGCCGATGCCGCCGAGCGACGAGATCGTGAAGGTGGCGCCCTGCATGTCGCCGCTGCCGAGCTTGCCGTCGCGGGCCTTCTTCGACAGCGAGCCGAGCTCCTGGCTGATCTCGACGATGCCCTTGCGGTCGGCATCCTTGACCACCGGGACGACGAGGCCGTCCGGCGTGTCGACGGCGACGCCGATGTTGTAGTACTTCTTGAGGATCAGCGCGTCCTTCTCGGGGCTCAGCGACGAGTTGAACTCCGGGTGCTGGCGCAGCGCCGAGACCGCGGCCTTGATCAGGAACGACAGCAGGGTGACGCGGTAGCCCTTGTCCTTGCCGGCGGTGTCGAGTTCCTTGCGGTAGGCGTCGGTCTCGGTGATGTCCGACTCGTCCGAATGGGTGACGAGCGGCACGTTGAGCCAGGCGCGGTGCAGGTGCGGGCCGGAGATCTTCTTGATCCGCGGCAGCGGCTTGACCTCGGTCGGGCCGAACTTCGAGAAGTCGACCGCCGGGATCTCCGGGATGCCCATGCTGCCGGTGGCGACCGCGGTACCAGCGGAAGCAGCCGGGGCGGCGGAGCGCACCAGCGAGCCCTTCACGTCCTCCTTGGTGATCCGGCCCTTCTCGCCGGAGCCCTTGATGCCGTTGAGGTCGACGCCGAGCTCGCGGGCGAGCCGCCGCACGGCGGGGCTGGCATGGACGTTCGAGAAGTCGGGGGCCGAGGAGGCCGGCGCCGCCGGGACCGGGGGAGCGGCAGGCTTGGCCGGATCGGGCTCTTGCTTCGGCATCAGGGCGGCGGTGTCGGCGGCGGGGGCCGCGCCGGCATTCGGGGTCGCGGCAGCGGCGGCGGCCGGGGCCTTCGCTTCAGCCTCGCCCTTCAGGAGCAGGACCGGGCTGCCCTCGCTCACCGTGTCGCCGACCTTGACCAGGATCTTCTCGATCACGCCGGCCGACGGGGAGGGGACCTCCATCGTCGCCTTGTCGGATTCGAGCGACACGATCGGGTCCTCGGCCCCGATGGTGTCGCCCTCCTTCACCAGGATCTCGATGATCGGGATGTTCTTGAAATCACCGATATCCGGGATCTTGACCTCGATCGACACTGCGCACTCTCCCGATTGATTTGCTTAATACGTCTTTACGAAGATCGAATTCCCGACGCGCGAGGCAGCTCTCGCCCGGGCATCCGCTATCGCATCTCCACAACTCGGTCTGATTGCTCTCTTCCCCTGGAAGGCGCGCACCTCTCCTCCCCCCTGTGGGGAGGAGTTGGAGGTGGGGGTGGTGCAGGAGGCACCGCATAGCTTTACGCGGAACCACCCCCACCCCTGACCCCTCCCCACAGGGGGGAGGGGAAGGCGCACGAATTTACAGAGGGTTAGCTCTCAGAGGAGACGTGTGAAACCGAACGGACATCCGGGAGAGGGGACCTCGCACGTCTTGACCAATCACACCGTCCAGGGGGCCGGCTTCTCCGGGTTCAGCCCGTACTTGGCGATCGCCTCGGCGACCTTGGCGGCCGGCACGGCGCCCTCCTCGGCCAGGCTCTTGAGCGCCGCAACGACGACCCAGTAGCGGTTGACCTCGAAGAACTCGCGCAGGCGCACCCGGTAATCCGAGCGGCCGAAGCCGTCGGTGCCGAGCACCTTGTAGCGGCCCGGCACGTAGGGGCGGATCTGGTCGGCGAAGAGCCGCATGTAGTCGGTCGCCGCGATCACCGGGCCCTGACGGCTCGACAGGCAGGTCTCGACGTAGGACGTCTTCTGCGTCTCGGTCGGGTGGAGCATGTTCCAGCGCTCCACCGCCATCGCCTCGCGGCGCAGTTCGGTGAAGCTCGGGCAGGACCAGATGTCGGCACTGACACCGAAATCCTGCTCCAGAAGCTCGGCCCCGGCGATGACCTCGCGCAGGATCGTGCCCGAGCCCATCAGCTGGACGCGGTTCGCCGCACCCGCCTTGCCTTCGCGGAACAGGTACATGCCCTTGAGGATCCCGGCCTCGGCCCCTTCGGGCATGCCGGGATGCTCGTAGTTCTCGTTCATCACCGTGATGTAGTAGAACACGTCCTCCTGCTCGGCATACATCCGGCGCAGGCCGTCCTGCACGATCACCGCCACCTCGTAGGAGAAGGTCGGGTCGTAGGAGACGCAGTTCGGGATGGTGGCCGAGATCAGGTGGCTGTGGCCGTCCTCGTGCTGGAGGCCCTCGCCGTTCAGGGTCGTGCGGCCGGCGGTGCCGCCGATCATGAAGCCGCGGGCGCGCATGTCGCCGGCGGCCCAGGCGAGGTCGCCGATGCGCTGGAACCCGAACATCGAGTAGTAGATGTAGAACGGGATCGTCGGCGCGTCGGAATGGGAGTACGAGGTCGCGGCCGCGATCCAGGACGACATCGCGCCGGCCTCGTTGATGCCCTCCTGGAGCATCTGGCCCTTCTCGTCCTCGCGATAGTACATCAGCTGGTTGGCATCTTCCGGCCGGTAGAGCTGGCCGACCTGGCTGAAGATGCCGAACTGCCGGAACATGCCCTCCATGCCGAAGGTCCGGCTCTCGTCGGGCACGATCGGCACGATGCGGTTGCCGATGTTCTTGTCGCGAAGCAGGGTGTTGAGCACCCGCACGAACGCCATGGTGGTGGAGATCTCGCGGCCCGCCGTCTCCTTCAGCTGGGCCGAGAAGGCGTCCAGCGGCGGGATCTGGAGGGACTGAGACTTGCCGCGCCGCGCCGGCAGCGGGCCGCCGAGCGCCTTGCGGCGCTCCATCAGGTAGGTGTGCTCCGGCGACCCCTCGGGGAAGCGGATGAACGGGATCTCGGCGATCTGGTCGTCGTTGAGGTCGATGCCGAAGCGGTCGCGGAACTGCTTGAGCACCGCCTCGCCCATCTTCTTCTGCTGATGGGTGATGTTCTGCGCTTCACCGGCCTCGCCCATCCCGTAGCCCTTGACGGTCTTGGCGAGGATGAGGGTCGGCTGGCCCTTGTGCTTCACGGCCGCGGAGTACGCCGCGAAGACCTTGCTCGGGTCGTGGCCGCCGCGGGTGAGCCGCCAGATGTCCTCGTCGCTCCAGTCCTTCACCAGGGCGGCGGTCTCGGGGTACTTGCCGAAGAAGTGCTCGCGGATATAGGCGCCGTTCTTCGACTTGAAGTCCTGGTACTCGCCGTCGACGCACTCCTCCATCAGGCGCGCCAGCATGCCGGTGGTGTCGCGGGCGAGAAGCTGGTCCCAGCCCGAGCCCCACAGCACCTTGATGACGTTCCAGCCGGCGCCGCGGAAGTTGGCCTCCAGCTCCTGGACGATCTTGCCGTTGCCGCGCACCGGGCCGTCGAGGCGCTGCAGGTTGCAGTTGATGACGAAGACCAGGTTGTCGAGCTTCTCGCGCGAGGCGAGCGAGATCGCGCCGAGCGACTCCGGCTCGTCCATCTCGCCGTCGCCCATGAACGCCCAGACCTTGCGGCCGTCGGTATTGGCCAGCCCGCGATGGTGCAGGTAGCGCAGGTAGCGGGCCTGGTAGATCGCCATCAGGGGCCCGAGACCCATCGAGACGGTCGGGAACTGCCAGAAATCCGGCATCAGCCAGGGATGCGGATAGGAGGAGAGGCCCTTGCCGCCGACTTCCTGGCGGAAGCTCAGCAGCTGCTCCTCGGTCAGGCGGCCTTCCAGGTAGGCGCGGGCATAGATGCCCGGCGAGGAATGGCCCTGGACGTAGATCAGGTCGCCGCCACGGTCGCCCTCGGCGCCGTGCCAGAAATGCATGAAGCCGGTGTCGTACAGGGTCGCGGCGGACTGGAAGCTGGCGATGTGGCCGCCGAGCTCCGACGAATCCTTGTTGTTGCGCAGGATGATCGCGATGGCATTCCAGCGGATCGCCGAGCGGATCCGGTGCTCGATCGCCCTGTCCCCCGGATGGGGGGGCTGCTTGTCGGCCGGAATCGTGTTCACATAGGCCGTGTTCGCCGAGTAGGGGACCGGCGCGCCCTTCTTGCGGGCCCCCTCGATGACCTGCTCGATGAGGAAGTGCGCCCGATCCGGGCCCTCGACCTCCAGCACGCCGTCGAGCGAATCGAGCCACTCCTGGGTCTCGACCGGGTCGAGATCGCGACTGCGTTCCACGTTGTCCTCCCTTAGGTCATACTCGATCGGCGAGTCGAGCTGCCGCAGGCGTCAGCATTGTTCGTGCCACCGCTATGCTTTCGCAACTCGTCAGGCATTGCAAGGGTTTAGCTTACCCGGTGGCGGGGCTGGTTCCGGTGATCCGCATCCCGCCCGTCGTTGCAGTGCGGAGATCCGGAACAGCCTCCGGGCCGGTGACCTCAAGTGTCCGACTTGCTCGGCGCCGACGCGCTGCCGCCGAAGCCTTGCTGGAACATCTTGAGGAACATGGTCTGCATCTGGTCCGCGTTCTGGGGAAATACCGTGAACCAGCTGCGCATGATCGTGTCGGGCGAGAAGCGGTCCATCTCGGCCATCATGCGCCGCTCGACCTCGGCCATCACCGCCGCCTGGAGCGGCTCGACGTTGGGAAGACCAACGAACTGGCGGGCCTCGACCGGGGTGCAATCGACCTCGACGCGGAACTTCATTGCATTCTTTCCTCTCGGTCCCCGATCGGAGCTTAGATCACCTTTTGATCCGGGTGGAAACCGGGCGGGACGCAAAAAATGCGGTGAAATCAAGGGCCTAGTCTGACACGCGGCAGCGCGGCCGCGCCCCGCGCGGCTGATACCCTCCTACGACGAAGGTCGTATGCGCCCCCCCTCGGCCATTCCGGCGGCCTTGTAAAGCCACATTGTGACGGACGGGCCGTTCTGTCACCGGTTGCGCTTGCCGTGTCGTCTCCCGACGTCTCGCGCCTCGCCGGCCCTCGCCTAGAGCCCTTCACGATCGCGCTGCAATCGCGAAGCTCTCTAAGTCTTTGTTTTGTCGCATTTTCTTCAACGAACCGGCATCCACTTCGTCGGAAAATGCTCTAGTCTGTCGTCTCCTGTACCTCATCTCGCTTCGCGCGGATGTCGTTTGGTCCCGCGTCGCTGGCCCAGGGTGCCGCGGCGAGGCGGCGCTCCAGGAAGGTCACCAGGGCGGTGACCCGGGCCGGGCGGGCGGCGCCCGGCGGCATCAGCAGGTTGAGCCCGACCGGCGGCGGCGACCAGCCCGGCATGACCCGTTCCAGCCGCCCGGCGCGCAGGTCGTCCCAGACCAGGAAGTCGGGCTGCACCGCCAGCCCCAGGCCGGCGCGGAGCGCCGGCGTCAGCGCGTCGGCATTGTTCGCCCGCAACCGCCCGGCGGGGGTCACAGTCACCTCGGTGCCCGTCGCGTCGCGGAAGTGCCAGCGCTCGGGGTTCGGCAGGTAGGCGTAGCCGAGGCAGGCATGCCCGGCGAGGTCGCGCGGATGCGCCGGCCGTCCGGCCCGGTCGAGATAGGCGGGGGCCGCGACCAGGGAGCGGCCGACCGCGCAGAGGCGGCGCAGGCGCAGGCTCGAATCGGCGAGCGCCGCGATCCGCAGCCCGAGGTCGAACCCGTCGCCGACGAGATCGACCTGGGCGTCGCTCAGATGCAGGTCGACCGCGACCTCCGGATGCGCGGCGAGGAAGTCGGGCAGGAGCGGGGCGACATGGGCGAGGCCGAACGACATCGGGGCAGCCACCCGCACGAGGCCCCGGGGCGAGGCCGATTGCGCCATCGCCTCGGCCTCCGCGGCCTCGCCGGCCGCCAGGATGCGGGCGGCGCCGTCGAGGGCGAGGCGTCCGGCCTCGGTGAGGGCGAGGCGCCGCGAGGTCCGGTGCAGCAGGGCGGCGCCGAGGCGGCGCTCGAGCCGGCTCACCGCCTTCGACACCGTGGCCTTGGACAGGCCGAGCTCGGTGGCGGCGCGGGAGAACGAGGCGGTCTGCGCCACCCGGGCGAAGATCGCCCAGGCCTCGAAATCGGGGAGCGGAATCGACGCCTCCGGAAACGATGGGTTTCGATTGTTTCTATTCTGGCGCTGGAGGGCAAGTCCTAGATTGCCGTGATCGCGACGGACCCGACGGCCCGCCCATCAGGAGCTTTCCGGCCATGACGACCACCCGCACCGCCACCACCTCCGCCGGCCTGCATCACGTCACCGCCATCTCGGGGCCGGCGCGCCGCAACCTCGACTTCTACACCCGGGTCCTCGGCCTGCGGCTGGTGAAGAAGACCGTCAACTTCGACGATCCGGGCACCTACCACCTCTATTACGGCGATGCCGACGGCGCGCCCGGCACGATCCTGACCTTCTTCCCCTGGGAGCATGTCGCTCCGGGCCGGGTCGGGGTCGGGCAGACCGAGGAGACGGCGTTCCGGGTGCCCGAGGGGTCGATCGGCTACTGGACCCACCGGCTGGTGGCGGCCGGCATCGCCTTCGAGGCGCCCGCCAAGGTTTTTGGCGAGACGGTGCTGCCGTTCCGCGATCCCGACGGGATGCGGCTCGCGCTCGTCGGCGTGGCGGGGGCGGAGGCCGAGCCGGCCTGGACCGGGTCCGAGGTGCCGGCCGAGCACGCGGTGCGGGGCTTCCACGGCGTGACCCTGATGCTGCGCCAGGCGGCGCCCACCGCCCGGGTGCTGACCGAGGTGCTGGGTCTCGCGGAGACCGGCCGGGAGGGGGCGCTCACCCGGTATGCCGGCGCCGCCGGGCTCGGGGCCCACGTCACCCTGCGGGAGGTCGGCGACTTCCTGCCCGGGCGCTCGGGCGGCGGCTCGGTGCACCACGTCGCCTTCCGGGCCGCCGACGATGCGGCGCAGGCCGCGATGGCGGAGCGGGCAGGGACGCTGGGATTGCAGGTGACCGAGCAGCGCGATCGCAACTACTTCCGCTCGGTCTACTTCCGCGAGCCCGGCGGCGTGCTGTTCGAGATCGCCACCGATGCGCCGGGCTTCGCCGCCGACGAGCCGGCGGAGGCCTTGGGCGAGGCCCTGAAGCTGCCGGCCTTCCTCGAGCCGCACCGGGCCGAGATCGAGCGGGTGCTGCCGGCGCTGGCGTGAGAGGAGGGACGGGGGCCGGGCGGAGACCCGGCCCCCTTTTCGGTAACCAATCGGTAAGCAAGCATGGTTACCCAAATCTTCCTGGATTTCTGGGAAGCTCGGGTCATGGTGGATCAGAACGACGTGGCCGGTTCGTCGGCCGGTTCATCGGCCGGCGCATCGGCCGGCGCGGCGCCCTCGCTCAAGGGCGGTGTCGCCGCCCTGTCCGGGTGGCGCAAGCTGAAGACGACGACGGTGGCGGGGTTGCTCTGCGCGGGCTGCGTCGGCGCCCTGTCGGGCGGCGCCACCGTGGCGCTGATGAACGCCGCCCAGGGCGGCGGTGCCGGCATCCCGCAAGCCGAGTGGACGCGGTTGAATGCCCGGGTCGAGGCCGGCGGCACCGAGAGCGCGCGGCTCGCCACCGATCTGTCGCTCCTGCGCGACCGCACGGTGCAGGCGCACGAGGCGGCCGACAAGGGCCGCGCCGAGGCCGGCGCCCGCCTGGGCCAGATCTCCGAGCGCATCGAGCGGCTGCAGCGCCAGGACGGCGACCTCGCCGGCAAGGTGGCGGCCCTCACGGAACGCCTGTCGGCGATGGCCGAGCGCCAGGAGCACGCCGACCGCGAGCAGGCGGCGCGTCTCACGGCGGTGATGGACAAGCTGGAGAAGCGCCCGGCGCCCGTGGCCGCAATCCCGGCGGTCTCGGCTCCGATCGCCCAGATCCCGGCGATCCACGCGCCCGCGGCAGCCGCTCAGGTCGCGGCAAGGCCGGTCGCTGCGGCGGAGCCGGCTCTCACCGGAAGCCTGCCCGACAAGCCGGCCGACAAGGCGAAGCCGCCCGCCATCGAAGGCTGGGTGCTGCGCGACGTCTATGACGGGATGGCGATGATCGAGAACCGCAACCGTCGCCTCGTCGAGGTCGGCCCGGGCGACACCCTGCCGGGGGCCGGCCGGATCGAGGCGATCGAGCGTCGCGGACGGACCTGGGTCGTGGTGACCACGAAGGGTCTGATCACCCCGCAGACCTGGTGAGGCACGGCCCGGTCGCGGGCCCGCCGACGGGGGTCAGGCGTGCTGGAGGGCGTGCCCGGCGGGGCCGGCCGGCGCAGGGCTCTGGACCGGCAGGAAGCCGGTCGCCGCACGGCGGCGACCGCGGTTCTTGGCCTCGGCCCGGGCGGACTTGGTCGGATGGAGAAGCTCGGCGAGGCGGGCGAGGCTCTCGGCGTCGTCGAGGTTCCGTGACTCGAAATCAGGCATGGGGGTCCCTCGGGCGCGCGGCCCGTGGCTGTCTGGGAAGACGCATACTCAGGTGAGAGAACCAATAACGACTAAGAAATGCCATAGTTCCGCACCCTGGACCGCCGCGCAAGAAAAAGTTCACGGTTGCCGACTAAGGTGGCGGGTCGCCGCATGCGACAGTGAAGCGGGGATTAGCGCAAGGGTTGTGAGATGCATGTGCGTCAGCGCACGTGACCTATTGTGCACTGCAAGAAAATCTCGCGCGCAAAGTAGCAGGGCCGGATCGTCGCGAAACTTGGCAGTGAGACGACCGGAGACGATCGCGGGCCGCGTCACCACAGGACGGCGTGGCGCTTTCCGTCACCGTCGTGTCCGATCGCGAATGACCCTCGGATCCTGCCTGATCGCCGGCCTTCGCACGAGATTCCGCCCCTCAACCCATGGCGGAGTCGTTCGGTTCCCCGGCCCGCTGCGGGGGCCAATGCCGCGCCGGGACCGTTCGACGCCCGGTGCATCGCGGGGCCGAGGTCGTCGCCGAGGTCGTCTTGCGAGGTCGTCTTGCGAGGTCGTCTTGGACCGAACGGCGTGAGGATCAGTTCCGTGTTTCGCTCGACGCGAGGGCGGATTGCGCCATGCGGATCAGATCCCGCGCGGTGAGGGCGTGATGCTCGCCGTCGGCCTGCCGCAGGGCAGCCTCGCGGATCGTTGCAGCGCGTTGCACGCGCCGGGCGAGCCCTGCTCGCCAAGCCTGCCCCAGCCCCTTCATGACGAAATCCCCCTCGCCGCCCAGCAAAGCTAACAAGCCCGCGGCGCAGGATATAGTCTTGACAGGAGGATTGTTGGTCCGGGCCGATCGGCCCGGTGGGGCGGGGGAGATGCCAAGCGCCTGATCCACCCACGTTATTGGACTGACACAGGGCACGCGAAAAAATGCGGAATCCTGTCCTGGCCTATGCTCGGCCTCGGCTGATTCGGCCCTCAGCGGGTGTCGTCGCGCAGGAGTTCGGTGTTGATCGCGAAGGCCGCCATCGCGCCCTCGGCGGCGGCCACGATGGCGAGCTGGACCCGCCGCGAGGCATCGCCCGCGACGTAGAGGCCCGGCACGTTCGTCTCCTCGTAGTCGCCGGTCGGCACCGTGCCCTTGCGCGACAGGTCGCAGCCGAGACGTTCGACGAGCCGGGAGGGGACGCACGGCCCGGTGACGAAGAACAGGGCACCGAAGGCGAGGGCCGCGCCGTCGCGCAGGCGGACCCTCGCGAATCGCCCGTCCTCGCCTTCGAGCCGGGCCACCGCCCGCTCCTCGATCCGGATGCCGTTCCGGGCGAGCCGCTCCCACTCCGGAGCCTCGAGGCCGCTGGGCCCGTCGGTGCAGAGCGTCAGGTCGCGACTCCAGGCGGTCAGTTCGAGGGCCAAACCCTTGCCGGCCTCGCCCGGACCGTAGACCGCGAGCGGCCGGTCGCGGTTCTCGTAGCCGTCGCAATACGGGCAATGGTGGACGCCGTGGCCCCAGAACTCCGAAAACCCCTCGACCGGTGGCAGGTCGGTGCGCAGGCCGGTGGCGAGGATCATCCGGCGGCCCTTCTCCCGGCGCTGGTCGTCCATCACCACCTGGAAGCCGTCCGGCGCCACCACCGCGTCGGCGACGCGCCCGTCCCAGATCTCGACCGTGTCGTAGGCGGCGAGTTCCCGGCGGCCCTCCTCGCGCAAGTCGCCGGGCGGGCGCCCGTCGCGGCCGAGGAAGCCGTGCATGTGTGGCGTCACCGCGTTGCGCGGGTGGCCCGAATCGATCAGCAGCACCCGGCGCCGGCAGCGCCCGAGGATGAGGGCGGCGGACAGGCCCGCCGGCCCGCCGCCCACGATGATCACGTCCCGCATGTCGCCGTCCCGCGTGCCGTCACTGAGGAATAGACGCATCGGCGGGTGGCCGGGTTTCGCCGCATGGCCAATGAAAAAGGGCGCTCGCGCGCCCTTCCTCGTCCGTCCCGTGCCGGGCCCTCCGGGATCAGGCCGCGGCGGTGTTGATGGCGATGCCCTTCTCGGTCAGCATCTGCTGCAGCTCGCCGGACTGGAACATCTCGCGGGTGATGTCGCAGCCGCCGACGAACTCGCCCTTGACGTAGACCTGCGGGATAGTCGGCCACTGCGAGAAGGCCTTGATGCCCTCGCGGATCTCCATGTCCTCGAGCACGTTCACGCCCTTGAACGGCACGCCGAGGTAATTGAGGATCTGGGCCACCTGGCCCGAGAAGCCGCACATCGGGAATTGCGGCGTGCCCTTCATGAACACGACCACGTCCTGGGACTTGATCTCGGTCTCGATGCGGCTGTTGACGTCGGTCATGGCTACGGTCCTCGTTCCGTGTGTCATGTAAGGATGGCCGGCCGGAATGTCCAAGGTGGACGATCCGGCGGCGGTCTCAGCGCCGGCGCCGCGTCGCCCGCGTGGAATCCAGCGATGCGGCGAGCTGTATCAGGCGGCGATCGATGTCGAAGCTTTCGGCGACGAGGTCGTCCAGCGTGAACGGCGAAGTCTCGGGCAGGCCCGGCACCACGGCGTCGTGGTAGGCGGTGAGGTTCGCCTCCGCCTGGACGACAGCATTTCGCCAGACCTTGTCGAGGTCGATCTTCCGCCGCATCGAGGCGCGGTAGCTGTCCTGCGCGGTGATCTGGAACGCGACCACTTCCGCGCGCCAATGCTGCGATGGCGGCAGGTGCGGGGCCGACAGATGCTTGATCAGGTGCACGAGCACGAGGCGGAGTGCGCTCTCGACGGCGCTGACCTGCGACGAGCCCACGGCCTCGACCTCCTCGATGACGTTCTCCCAGTCGAGGACGTTCGAGAGGTCCGGGCGCGCGCCGAGGGCGCGCAGAGCCGCCGCCTGCTGCTCCGCCCAGGCGACGACATCCTCGTCGTAGAGGCTCGGCTGATCCGTGCGGATCTCGTCCATGCGGCGGCCCTCGGTTGGGCTCAATCCTGCGGCACGCCCGTGGTGAGGGCAAGGGCGTGCAGCACCCCGCCCATGCGCCCCTGGAGCGCGCCGTAGACCATCTGGTGCTGCTGCACCCGCGACTTGCCCTTGAAGGCCGCCGACACGACGGTGGCGGCGTAGTGGTCGCCGTCGCCGGCAAGGTCGCGGATCTCGATCGTGGCGTCGGGCAGGGCCTCCTTGATCATCGCCTCGATCTCGCGGGCATCCATCGGCATCGGGTCGTCTCCTACTCGGAATCGGGTTGCTTCGAAGATATCCGGGGCATGTGAACCCGTTCATTCCTGCCCGCAACCTCATCCTGAGGTGCGGGCGATCGAAGATCGCTGAGCCTCGAAGGAGGGCTCCAGTTAGCTCGAAGACTTCTGGAGCCCTCATCCTGAGGTGTCAGTCCATCGAAGATGGACTGACACCTCAGGATGAGGTCGCGGGTGGGACGGATTGGTCGAAGCGCGCGAACGAACCCTCAGGCCGCGTCGGCCGCCGGACCCGCCATGTAGCCCGGCAGCCAGTCCTCGTGCGCCTTGCGCAGGTCGTCGAGGGCGATGAGCTCGTCGCCCGGCAGGGTCAGGGAATCGGCGCCGGTGACGCCGATGACCGCCGCGTCGATCCCCTGTGCGCTGGCGCTGTAGAGCAGGTCGGCGACCGCGTCGGGTTCCACCGCCAGGAGGTAGCGGCCCTGGTCCTCGCCGAACAGGTAGGCGTGGCAGGCCACCGGCAGCGGGCATTCGGGCAGCACGGCGCCGATATTGCCCGCCATCGCCATCTCGGCGACGGCTACCGCGAGGCCGCCGTCGGAGAGGTCGTGCACGGTGTCGACGATCCCTGCGGTGATCAGCCCGCGCACGAAGTCGCCGTTGCGCTTCTCGGCGCCGAGGTCGACCGGGGGCGGCGCCCCCTCCTCGCGGCCGCAGATCGTGGCGAGGTACGCCGACTGGCCGAGCCAGCCCTTGGTCGCGCCGATCAGCACCAGGGCGTCGCCGTCGCGCTTGAACGCGATCGTGGCGATCGTCTCGACGTCGTCGACCACGCCGACGCCGCCGATGGTCGGGGTCGGCAGGATGCCCACGCCCTCGGTCTCGTTGTAGAGCGAGACGTTGCCGGACACGACCGGGAAGTCGAGGGCGCGGCAGGCCTCGCCGATGCCCTGGATGCAGCCGACGAACTGGCCCATCACCTCCGGCTTCTCCGGGTTGCCGAAGTTGAGGTTGTCGGTGATGGCGAGCGGACGGCCGCCCACCGCCGTGATGTTGCGCCAGGCTTCCGCCACCGCCTGCTTGCCGCCCTCGACCGGGTCGGCCTCGCAGTAGCGCGGGGTCACGTCGGTGGAGATCGCCAGCCCCTTCGGCCCGTCCTCGACCCGCACCACCGCGGCGTCGCCGCCGGGCTTCTGCAAGGTGTTGCCGAGGATGAAGTGGTCGTATTGCTCGTAGACCCAGCGCTTCGAGCACAGGTCCGGCGAGGCGACGAGCTTTTTGAGCGCATCGACGTTGCGCATCGGCGCCGCGACGTCCTCCGCCTTGATCTCGGGCTGGTCGGCGTTCCGGCGGTGCGGCCGGTCGTAGAGCGGCGCCTCGTCGCCGAGTTCCTTGATCGGCAGGTCGGCGACGGTCTCGCCGCCGTGCTTGATGACGAAGCGGAGCGTGTCGGTGGTGTGGCCGATGATCGCGAAGTCGAGGCCCCACTTCACGAAGATGGCCTGCGCCTCCGCCTCCATGCCGGGCTTGAGCACCATGAGCATGCGCTCCTGGCTCTCCGACAGCATCATCTCGTAGGCGGTCATGCCGGGCTCGCGGGTCGGCACCGCGTCGAGGTCGAGTTCCACCCCGAGATTGCCCTTGGCGCCCATCTCGACCGCCGAGCAGGTCAGGCCCGCCGCGCCCATGTCCTGGATCGCGATCACCGCGCCCGACGCCATCAGCTCCAGGCAGGCCTCGAGCAGGAGCTTTTCCGCGAAGGGGTCGCCGACCTGCACGGTCGGGCGCTTCTCCTCCGACGAGGCGTCGAAGGCGGCGGACGCCATGGTGGCGCCGTGGATGCCGTCGCGGCCGGTCTTCGAGCCGAGATAGACGATCGGGTTCCCGACGCCGGTCGCCGCCGCGTAGAAGATCGCGTCGGTCTTCGCGAGGCCCACCGCCATGGCGTTGACCAGGATGTTGCCGTCGTAGCGGGTGTGGAAGCCGACCGCGCCGCCGACCGTCGGCACGCCGAAGGAATTGCCGTAGCCGCCGATGCCCGCGACCACGCCCGAGACGAGGTGGGGCGTGCGCGGATGGTC
The DNA here is from genome assembly GCF_017347565.1 of Methylobacterium indicum. Lineage (NCBI taxonomy): Bacteria > Pseudomonadati > Pseudomonadota > Alphaproteobacteria > Hyphomicrobiales > Methylobacteriaceae > Methylobacterium > Methylobacterium indicum. Next base: position 548,659 of record NZ_AP024145.1, read on the forward strand.
CGGCGAGCCGAAGCGGAGCGCGTTCAAGGCCGCGATCGGCCGGGCGCCCATGGTGAAGACGTCGCGCAGGATGCCGCCGACCCCGGTGCCCGCGCCCTGGTAGGGCTCGATGAAGCTCGGGTGGTTGTGGCTCTCCATCTTGAACACGCAGGCGAGGCCGTCGCCGATGTCGATGACGCCGGCATTCTCGCCCGGGCCCTGGATCACCCACGGCGCCTTGGTCGGCAGCGTCTTCAGGTGCAGGCGCGAGGACTTGTACGAGCAATGCTCGTTCCACATCGCCGAGACGATGCCGAGTTCGGTGATGGTCGGCTCGCGCCCGATCAGCCCGACGAAGCGCTGGTACTCGTCCTCGGTCAGGCCGTGCTGGCGCACGAGCTCGGGCGTGATGGAGACGTCGTTGCGGATCATGCGGCATCCTCTCGCCGGTCGGGCGGCCCTGCTGCCCGTGCGCTTACTGCCTGATGGGACCGAAAGGCAACTCGCGACCGAAGGTCAGGCCGCCTGCTCGGGCCGCATGTCGGTGGACCGCGCCGGCCGGACCGCCGCCGCCGCATGGCGCCGCCGGCTGCGGCGCCGGCCGAGATAGAGCAGGAGCCCCGTCGCCCCGAAGAGCGGCAGGGCGAGCGCCGCCAGCATGAAGGCGATCCAGCCGACGGGGCCGAAGAAGCGGCCCTCGTGCAGGGCCAGCATGCTGCCGGCGAGCCGGGGTCCCAGCGCCCGCTCGGCGTAGAGGTCGCGAGAGTCGAGGGTGCCGTCCGGGCGGAAGCGCCACTCGTCGCGGGCTTGGAAATGAGGGGCGTCGGGGGCCACCGCCCGGATGCGGAGGGTCTCGCCCGCGCGGGCCGGCGCGAGCGTGGCGGTGGCGTAGCGGCCGCCCGTCGCCGCCGTGAAGGCCGCGAAGGCGGGATCGAGGGCGGCGGGCGCGCCCTCGCGCTTGGGCATGTCGCGGTTTCCCGCGGTCCGAGCCGGCGCGGCGGCCGGCGCGCGGCCGGTGAGCAGCAAGGTCGCCCCGTCGCGGTACCAGCCGTAGGACCACCACAGGCCCGAGAGCGCCATCACGAGGTAGAGCACCAGCACCCAGGTTCCGACGACCGCGTGCAGCGACCAGTACAGCGCCCGGCCGCGGCGGTTGAGCGCCGGCTTCAGCCAGATCCGCCAGTCTCGCCGGCCCCTGGGCCAGCGCAGGTACAGGCCCGACAAAGCGAGGTAGATCAGCGCGAGCGCCGAGGCGCCGGTGATGGTGCGGCCCCAGCCGTCGCCGTTGCCGGGAAGCAGCAGCCAGCGGTGCAGCCGGCGCACGTCGTCGAAGAAGGCCTCGCCCCGCGCCGGCCCGAGGACCCGGCCGTCATAGGGATCGACATAGGTCTCGACGCCGCGTCCCGGCCCGTCGGCGAGGCGCACCCGCGCCGCCCGGTCGGGGGCGCCGTTCAGCACCAGCAGGGTCACGCGCCGCCCGGGCGTCCCGTGCGTCAGCTGCGCGACCAGCGCGTCCGGCGTCAGCCGCGGCGCCTCCCGGGCCTGGACGGCGACGATGTCGGGGCTGAGCAGGCCGGTGACCTCGTCCTCGAGGCCGAGGAGGCCGCCGGTCGCCCCGACCACCATCAGCACGAGGCCGGCGGTCAGGCCGAGGAACCAGTGGAGCCGGAAGAGGGCGGATCTCACCGGGGGCGTCTCGCGCGGGGCGCGTCGGGCTGAATCATGGTCCGTGTCCCCGCCACGCGCCTCGACCCGAAGGAGCGCCGCCGGCCGTTCGACGGCCCGCATCGCCGCGACGCTTAAGCCGCCGGCGGCGCGGATGTCAATGTTTCGGGCTGCAACCCCGCTGCAAGGCCGTAATTATAATCATTCCAATTCATTGGATGTCGGAGCGTTCGCAGAACAAGTCGTGGCGTGATCCTGCGAGATGTTCGCGGGAGCGGGCGGCCTGCCGGCGTCTCGTCTGCAGGATGCGTCGGATTTCTTCCCGAGCCGGCTGCGCGCATGGGTTTCGAATTCCATGTCACATGTAAAACGGCGCGGGCAGTCCCGCGAGGCTGCGGTTTCCACTTGACGGGCTTCCACCCCGCGCCGGACCCTCGGCGCCGGCAACGCGGCACCGGCCCCATCGGGGATCCGAGACGACCGCGGGCGAGAGGAGAGGAACATGACGCCCATTCGCGAGGCGCTGCGTGGCGCCGCCTTCGTCGTCGCGGTCGGCGGTCCGGCCCTGTGGGGGACGGCCCATTGCGGCGCGGCCGCCGCGCAGGAGACGGTGAAGATCGCCTTCATCGATCCGCTCTCGGGCGGCGGCGCGCCGACCGGCGAGGCCGGCCTGCGCCACTTCCAGTACATGGCCGAGGTGCTGAACGCCCGCCAGAAAGCGTTTCGCTTCGAGGTCCTGGCCTACGACAACAAGGTGAACCCGCAGGAGACCGTGATCGCCGCCCAGAAGGGCATCGATGCCGGGGCCCGGGTGGTGGTGCAGGGCAACGGCTCATCCGCGGCCGCGGCACTCACCGATTTCGTCGCCAAGCACAACGAGCGCAACCCCGACCGCCAGGTTATCTACATCAACTACTCGGCGGTCGATCCGTCCCTCACCAACGAGAAATGCAACTACTGGCATTTCCGTTTCGATGCCAATTCGGACATCAAGATGGAGGCACTGACGAACTTCATCAAGACGAGACCGGAAATCAAGAAGGTCTACCTGATCAACCAGGATTATTCGTTCGGCCAGTCGGTGCGGCAGCAGGCCCGTGCCATGCTGAAGACCAAGCGACCCGACATCCAGATCGTCGGCGACGAGGTGACGCCGCTGCAGAAGGTCAACGATTTCGCGCCCTACGTCACCAAGATCAAGGCGTCGGGGGCCGATTCGGTCATCACCGGCAACTGGGCGCAGGACATCAACCTGCTGCTCAAGGCCGCCGCCGAGGCGGGGCTCCAGGCGAGCTTCTACACCTACTATGCCGCCGGCACCGGCGGGCCGACGGTGGTGCGCCAGACCGGCCTCGCCCACCGGGTGTTCGAGGTCTCGCAGGGCGCCGCCAACGAGGGCGATACCGCCGCGCAGGAGTTCGAGGCCGCGTTCCGGGCCCGCACCGGCATCGGCTCGACCTATCCCCGCGCCTTCAACGCGATGAACGCGCTGCTCACCGCGATGCAGGAGGCCGGCTCGTCGGAGGCGCGCAAGGTGGCGCCCAAACTCGAACAGGCCCACCTCAAACCGCATGTCGGCAGCGAGGGCTACGTGCGGCCCGACGACCACCAGTATTTCCAGACGATGTTCGTCCACTCCTTCGGCCCGATGGAGCCCGGCATGCGCTTCGACGAGGAGGGCACGGGCTGGGGCTGGAAGACGGTCGGCCGGGTCGAGACCAAGGACACGGTGCTGCCGACGACCTGCCGGATGGACCGGCCGAGCTGATCCGGGGCCGCCTCGTCCGGAAGCGGGCCCCTACGGGGCCCGTATCCGATCCGCCTCCGCGAGCGCATCCAGGAAGGCGTCCAGCATGGCGGCCGCGAAGGTCTCCATGTTGGCGGCCCGGTCGCCGTGGCCGGTCTCGACCGTCAGGCGGCGCGACACCGGGCCGGCCACCGCCAGGCAGGTATGGCCGGCCGCATCGCCGTAGCGGTTGCCGCGCGGGCCGGCGGCGCCGGTCTCGCACAGGCCCCAGGCCGCGCCGTGGCGCTCCCGCACCAGGGCGGCGACGCGCTCGGCGTAGGGTTCGCTGGCGCTGCGCAGGCCGGCCATCCCGGCCTCGTCGAGGCCGAGCAGCGCCCGGCGCGCCTCGCCGGTATAGACCACCGCTCCGCCGAGGAAGTAGGCCGAGGCGCCCGGCACCGCGAGCAGGGACGCGGCGACGAGGCCGCCGGCGGAGGATTCGGCGACCGCGACGGTCTCCCGCCGCGCCGTCAGCCGGGCGGCGACGCGGCCGGCCCTGTCCATCAAGTCCCGCATCGTCCCGTCTCCCGGCGAGGAGCCCGCTTCGGTCGCAAGTCGCTACTTGTTCAAGCCTCTACTCGGCCAGCGCGCCGTCGTCGTCGCCACCCGGGGCCTGCCGCACCCAGGCGTCGAGGGCCTTGCCGATTCCGACCCCGGCGAGAGCCACGAAGGTCATCGACCCGGCGATGTGGAGGAAGAGGTACGCATCAGACATCGAACTCACCCGACATGAAGGTTGGACGAAACAGGAAGCGAGGCGGGAAGCCGCCCGGCACCGAGAACCGTTCGTCGCCCTGTGGTGTGGTGGAAGGCCGGAGCGGTCCGGCCTGCGGGAGCCGGCGGCGCCGGCGCGGGGACGACCCCGACAGGAGGGTCGCCCCGGGGATGAAGCCCATCCCGTTCGGGAGCGGTGTCGCACCGCCTTGGGGCGGAACGATGGTCCCGATGTGGCAAGGCTAAGCAGACTTGCGTTGGCAGGCCAACGCTTCGCCCGCTTAGGTTATTGTTTTGTCGCAGATCTTTGTCGCCGAACCGGTATCCACTTCGGCGACATCTGCTTAGCGCCGGCCACGCTTGGGCTGCGGTGCGCTCCCGCACCTCGGCGGTCGCGGGGCTCACGGCGCGCCCCCGTCGATCGCGCGCTCGGCCAGGGCGAGCCCGCTCAGATAGGCGAGTTCCACCCGCGGGCCGAGGCAGCCGTCGCCGGCAAAGCCCAGGCCGGTCTCCGGCGCGAACAGGCAATCCGCGCCGACCGCGCGCTCGACCTGGGCGTAGCGCCAGCGATGGGCGGCGGCGTGGCGCACGGTCCCGACGGGGACGAGGGTCTTCAGGGCTGCGACCAGCCGCTCGGCGATCCTGTCGGCCGGCTCTTCGAGGTTGGTGCGCGACCAGGCGGGAGCCGCATGCGCCACCAGGGTGCCGCCGTCGCGGCCGGGCTTGGTGTCGTCGCGGGCGATCCAGGCGAAGACCGCGTCCGGATCGCGATCCTCCCGCACCGGCCCGTCGAAGGGCGGCGGCCCGTCATGGGCGAGCATCAGGGTCCAGCACGGAGCGTAGCGCACGTCGCCGAGGCCCGGCAGATCACGGCCGGCGCCGGCCAGGAGGGCGAGGCTCTGGGGCGAGGGGCAGGTCAGCATCACCGTCGAGAAGGCGGTGCCTTCGGCGAGCGCCGTGCCGTCGGCCTCCTCCAGGCGCCAGGCCTCGCCGTCCCGCACCAGGCGCCCGACGGCGCGGCCGCAGCGGAGATCGATGCCCACGAGGAGGTCGCGGGCCGGCGCCGACATGCCGGGCGTGCCCGCGTGCCGGTGCGGCCCGCCCCAGGGGGCGGCGACGCCCCGCGCCGTCCAGTCCTCGACCCGGGCGGCGAACCGGGGATCGCGGGCGGTGAAGAACTGGGCGCCATGATCGAAGCGCAGGCCGTCCGGTCCGCGCCGGGTCGCCATGCGCCCGCCGGGGCCGCGGCCCTTGTCGAAGACGACGACGCGGCGTCCGGCGGCGTGCAGGCGGTGCGCCGCCACGGCACCGGCGATGCCCGCCCCGATGATCGCGATGGTGCCGCCCGTGCTCAAATCCGCCTCTTCCCACGCCGCGACCGCATCCCGGGCAGTCCCTGCGTCAACGCGCGAGAGGTCGTTGTGGTCCCAATCGATCGCGCGAAACCCCTTGCTTCCGGCGGAATGTCGCCGAGACGCGCTTGAGGCCCCGAACTTGCAGCGATAAGGCCGCGCTTGTCTTCCTGTCAGGGATCCCCGTTCCGTGCCGAACCTCGAAACCGTCGTGAGCGAGATCGCCGACGAGATGCGCCAGCGGAGCGACCGCGGCGAGGTGGCGCGCTACATCCCGGAGCTCGCCCGGGTCGATCCGAACCAGTTCGGCCTCGCGGTGATCGACGCCGACGGCACGGTGGCGGCGGCGGGCGATTGCGACGTGCCGTTCTCGATCCAGAGCATCTCGAAGGTCTTCACCCTGACGCTGGCGCTCGGCATGGTCGGCGACCGGCTGTGGCAGCGGGTCGGGCGCGAGCCCTCGGGCAGCCCGTTCAACTCCGTCGTCCAGCTCGAATACGAGCGCGGCATCCCCCGCAACCCGTTCATCAATGCCGGCGCCATCGCCGTCACCGACCTGATCCTGTCGCGCCACCAGCCCCGCGAGGCTTTGGGCGAGATCCTGCGCTTCATGCAGTACCTGGCGCAGGACAACACCATCACGATCGACGAGGAGGTGGCGGCCTCCGAGCAGCGCACCGGTTTCCGCAACGTGGCGCTCGCCAACTACATGAAATCGTTCGGGATCATCGACAATCCGGTCGATTACACGCTCGGCGTCTACTTCCACCACTGCGCCATCGGCATGACGTGCCGGCAGCTCGCGGCGGCGGGCCGGTTCCTGGCGCATTCGGGCCGCGATCCCAGCACCGGCCTGTCGGTGGTGCAGGCCGAGCGGGCGCGGCGCATCAATGCCGTCATGCTGACCTGCGGCCATTACGACGGCTCGGGCGAGTTCGCCTACCGGGTCGGCCTGCCGGGCAAGAGCGGCGTCGGCGGCGGCATCCTGGCGGTGGCACCCGGGCGCGCCTCGATCGCCGTCTGGGCGCCGGGGCTCGACGCCGCCGGCAATTCCCATCTCGGACGCATCGCGCTCGAGCGGCTGACGAAGCGCCTGGGCTGGTCGATCTTCGGCGAGTAGGGCCGGTCCCGCGCCGTCCTGGAGCGGCGCCCGATCGCGGTGCGATCGGGCGCTCCTCCGGGCCCACGGTACACGACACTGGCCGGGAACCGTGCAGCCAGGCTCCATGACCCATTGCAAACCAACCCCCTTTTCCGGACGACTGAAGCGAAGCGGAAGGAGATCCGGAATCCAGCACGAAAAGCCGCGAAGCGTCTCATTGTCTGCGACGGTGCAACAGGTTGAGCCGCTTCGCGGCATGTCCTCTGCTGGATCCCGGATCTCCTTCCGCTGACGCTCCAGTCGTCCGGGAAAGGGGGTGGAACGCCCGCGTGGTGGCCTCCACTTTCTTCAATGTCGTGTACCATGGGCAGGCCAACGCTTCGCCCGCCTGGATTCTTGTTTCGTCGCAGGTTTTTGCCGCCGAACCGGTGTCCACTTCGGCGAAATCTGCTCAGGGCTTGCGCGAGCGTTCCTCGCGGATCGCCGCATCGTGGTAGCCGCCGCTCGCCGGCACGATGTCGGGAGCGCGCTCGCGTGCCGCCGGGCTCGGCGCCGACCAGTCGTTGCGGCCGCCGCGGCTGCGGCCGCCGGCCGGGAACGCGTAGATCTTCGCGGTGACGTGCGGGCCGGAGATGCTCATCGGATGGGTCTCCCGTGAGGGCCGCCGCGTCGCCGCGCCAGCCTCTGAGATCGTAACGGAGTGTGCCTGGGGAATGCTCGGTTTGACCACGGAAAAATCAGTGGTTGGCTATAATTCGTGCATGCCCGCGCTTGCATCGCCGAGCGAATTGGCGGGTGTGGCGCGCGGTTGAGCGTCCTGGCGTCCTGGCGCGCAACCGGGCAGGGCCTCGCCGCCGGCCTCGACGGTGCCGCCGCAAGGGCGCGACGACGGGCGACCCGGCGGGGAGGGTGCCGGCAAACGCACTGTCCAGGCGATCGTTCCGCCGCGTCGACGGGGTTGGCACGGGTCGTGCAAGCCAGGGAATGCCGCTGGCGGGTGATGGGCGCCACGAGGAATCACGGGCTCCATCGGAACCTGATAGAGAGACGCGAGATGACCAAATACAAGCTCGAGTATATTTGGCTCGATGGTTACACCCCGACCCCGAACCTTCGCGGCAAGACCCAGATCAAGGCCTTCGACAGCTTCCCGACCCTCGAGCAGCTTCCGCTCTGGGGCTTCGACGGCAGCTCGACCCAGCAGGCCGAGGGCAGCTCCTCCGATTGCGTGCTGAAGCCCGTCCGCCACTTCCCCGACCCGGCCCGCACCAACGGCGTCCTGGTCCTGTGCGAAGTCATGATGCCGGACGGCAAGACCCCGCACCCGTCGAACAAGCGCGCCACCATCCTGGACGACGAAGGCGCCTGGTTCGGCTTCGAGCAGGAATACTTCTTCTACAAGAACGGCCGTCCGCTCGGCTTCCCCGAGACCGGCTACCCGGCGCCGCAGGGCCCGTACTACACCGGCGTCGGCTACTCGAACGTCGGCTCGGTCGCCCGCCAGATCGTCGAGGAGCATCTCGACCTCTGCCTCGCCGCCGGCATCAACCACGAGGGCATCAACGCCGAGGTGGCGAAGGGCCAGTGGGAATTCCAGATCTTCGGCAAGGGCTCCAAGCGGGCCGCCGACGAGATGTGGATGGCGCGCTACCTGATGCAGCGCCTGTGCGAGAAGTACGAGATCGACATCGAGTACCATTGCAAGCCGCTCGGCGACACCGACTGGAACGGCTCGGGCATGCACGCCAACTTCTCGACCGCCTACATGCGGGAGGTCGGCGGCAAGGCCTATTTCGAGAAGCTGATGGCGGCCTTCGGGGATGCCCGCGAGGACCACATCGCCGTCTACGGCCCGGACAACCACATGCGGCTGACCGGCAAGCACGAGACCGCCTCGATCCACACCTTCAGCTGGGGCGTGGCCGACCGCGGCGCCTCGATCCGGGTGCCCCACAGCTTCGTCAACAACGACTACAAGGGCTACCTCGAGGATCGCCGCCCGAACTCGATGGGCGACCCCTACCAGATCGCCTCGCAGATCCTGAAGACCATCTCGACCGTCCCGACCGCGGTCTCGGCCGCGGCCTGAGACCCGGTAATCCGGTGATGGCGTGAACGGCGCGGGCCCCGACGGGCCCGCGCCGTTCTGCGTTGGGGGGATGCGGCGGAGCTGTTCAGACAACAAGACTGTCGCGGGTTTCTCCTCTCCCCGCGGGCGGGGAGAGGCTTTCGCCCCCCTTGTCGGGGGCGAAAGGAGCGAAGGCGAATGCCGGAGCGAGGGCGAGGGGGTCTCGACGCGTGAGACTCCTGCGGAATCACCCCCTCACCCTCGCCCTTCGGGCTTGCCGCCGACCCGACGAGGGGTCGGCAGCCCTCTCCCCGCCGGCGGGGAGAGGTGCAAACCCGCGCCTTCCTGTTCTGCCCGGCGGCGGCGGAGCGTGGAGGGGCGGAGCGCGGGACCGCCGTCAGTACGTCGCCCGGCCGCCCGACACGTCGAACACCGCACCCGTCGAGAACGACGCCTCCTCGCTCGCCAGGAAGCAGATCAGCGAGGTCACCTCGTCGATGGCGCCGAAGCGGCCGATCGGGATCTTCGACAGCATGAAGTCGATATGGGCTTGCGTCATCTGGTCGAAGATCGCGGTCCGCACCGCCGCCGGCGTGACGCAGTTCACCCGGATCTCCGACTTCGCCAGCTCCTTGCCGAGCGACTTCGTCAGCCCGATCACCCCGGCCTTGGAGGCCGAGTAGGCCGAGGCGTTGGGGTTGCCTTCCTTGCCGGCGATCGACGCGACGTTGACGATGCGGCCGTAGCCGCCCGCCTCCATCGCCGGCACCGCGGCCCGGTTGCAGTAGAACAGGCCGTTGAGGTTGACGTCGATCACGCGCTGCCAGGCGTCGACGGGATAGTCGCGCAAGGGGGTGTTCGGCCCGGTGATGCCGGCGCTGCACACCAGCACGTCGAGCCGGCCGCCGAGCGCCGCCAGGGTCTCGCGCATCCCGGCCTCGACCGCGGCGGCATCCGCGATGTCGAGGGCGCGGGCGTCGGCGGCACCGGATTCGGCCTTGGCCGCCTCCAGCGCCGCGGCGTTGAGGTCCCAGAGCGCCACCGTCGCGCCCTCGGCCCTCAGCCGCGCGGCGACCGCGAGGCCGATGCCCGAAGCGCCGCCGGTGACGAGGGCCCTGCGGCCCTCGAAGCGGTTCGGATACGTCATCGCCTCACGCCTCCCGGCGCTGCCAGGCGGTGACGTCCTGGCGCTGCTCGCCGAGCTTCTCGATGCCGAGCGTCATCACGTCCCCGGCCTTGAGGAAGACCGGCTCGGGCTTCATGCCCATGCCGACGCCCGGCGGCGTGCCGGTGGTGATGACGTCGCCGGGCATCAGGGTCATGAAGCGGCTGACATAGGAGACGATCTGCGCGCAGGTGAAGATCATCGTCCGGGTGTTGCCGGTCTGCATGCGGCGGCCGTTGAGGTCGAGCCACATGTCGAGGCTCTGCGGATCGCCGACCTCGTCGGAGGTCACGAGCCAGGGGCCGACCGGCCCGAACGTGTCGCAGCCCTTGCCCTTGTCCCAGGTGCCGCCGCGCTCGATCTGGTACTCGCGCTCGGAGACGTCGTTGACGAGGCAGTAGCCGGCGACGTGATCCAGCGCCTGCGCCTCCTCGACGTAGGACGCACGGGTGCCGATGACGATGCCGAGCTCGACCTCCCAGTCGCTCTTCACCGAATCCTTGGGCAGCATCACCGGGTCGTTCGGGCCGGACAGCGAGCTGATCGCCTTGGTGAAGACGATCGGCTCCTTGGGTACCGGCAGGTTCGACTCGGCGGCGTGGTCCGCGAAGTTGAGCCCGATGGCGATGAACTTGCCGACACCGGCGACCGGCGTACCGAGGCGCGGCGCGCCGTCCACCACCGGCAGGCTGGCGGCGTCGAGCGCGGCGAGGCGGGCGAGGGACTCCTTGGCGAGCGCCGCCGGGCCGAGATCCGGCAGGTGGCCGGACAGGTCGCGGATGCGGCCTTCGCCGTCGAGCAGGCCGGGCTTCTCCTGGCCCGCCGGGCCGTAGCGCAAGAGCTTCATGGGCGTATGACCTCCGTCGTGAGGCGCGCCGCCGCGGCGCACCGGGTTCGGGCGTGGCCGGGACGGGAGGCGGGTCGCGGCGGTCGCTCGCGCGGCGCCCTCGGGGTGTCCTCCGGCGGCCCTGGCGGCACGCCCACAGATCCCATATAGTGGGATCTTATTCTTCTATGTGGGACGATACGCGCATGGCCGCGAAGCCGTCAACCGGGGAGGGAGGAGCGGCGCCGGGCAGCCAGACGCTGTTGCGCGGCCTCGCGATCCTGGAGGCGGTGGCGGGCGGCGCCCGCGACCTCGCCGCTCTCTCGGCGGCGCTCGGCACCACCCGCAGCACCACCCACCGCCTCGCCGCCGCCTTGGTCGAGCAGCGCTACCTCACCTTCGCCCCGCGGGATGGCTACGGGCTCGGTCCCAAGCTGCTCGAGCTCGGCTTTCGGGCCCAGCAGGCGGCGCCGGTGACCCGGGTGGCGCGGCCCCATCTCGACCGCCTGTCGGAATCCTGCGGCGACACCATCCATCTCGGCGTGCTGGAGGGGGAGTGGGCGCTCTACCTCGACAAGCTGCCGGGGCGCCGGCGCATCGCGATCAGCTCGCGGATCGGCGAGCGCCAGCCGGTCTGGTCGACCGGCCTCGGCAAGGCCCTGATCCTCGACCTCGACGAGGCGCGCTGGCGGGGCTTCTACCGCCTCGGCGAGGCACGGGGCGGCCACAGCCCCGATCTCGCGACCTGGCTCAAGCGGATGCGGGCCTACGCCGTGCGCGGCATCGCCTACGACCGGGAGGAGAACGAGCCCGAGGTGCGCTGCGTCGCCGGGCCGATCCGCGACGCCAGTGGGGCGATCGTCGCGGCGTTCAGCGTTACCAGCACCGTCCAGTACATGGACGAGGCGCGGATGGAGGACCTGGCCGGGACGGTGCGGGAGGTGGCGCTGGCGATCAGCCGGGATCTGGGCTGGGCGGGGTGAGGGGCCGCGGGAGCACGCCCTGTCCCGCGGCTCTGCCGGGGGATGGCCGTGCCGCCGTGCTTGCCCCCGTCCGCCGCCTCCGGCACACCGGCGGGATCGCGGGCGGGTTCGGGCTCCATGGCACTGGTCAAGAAGGCGAAGCTCGCGGCCCGGGACGGCACCTCTCCGGAGGCGGCCGTGGCCGGAAGCCGTCCGCCCGCGCCCGGCAGAACCCTTTCGCCACCGAAATCTCCCGCCGCATCCGCGAAGGGCGGCCGCGGGCCGGCGCGGGCGCGCCGGCAGAAGGCGGTCGAGCGCCTGGGCGCGGCCACCGAGGAGCTGGCCGCCAGCACCACCGAGGCCGCGGCGGCGGCCGAGGAGCTGAGCCGGGCGATGGAGCGGATCGCCGGCGGGGCCGAGGAGGCCGCGGGCGCGGCGCAGGAATCCCTCGCCGCCGTCGCGGCGATCGTCGGGCGCCTCGGCGCCGCGCGGGAGCGGGCCGACCTGTCGCGCCGGCGCACCGGCGCGTTCCAGGCGAAGCTCGCCGAGGCCGGTGCCCAGGTGACCCAGTCGGTCGCGGGCCTCGAGGCCGAGGCCGGCCGTCAGGATGCCACGGTCGGCATCGTCGACGAACTCGACCGGGCGACGGCGCGCATCGGCGACGTCACCGGGACGGTGGCGGGGCTTGCCGACCAGACCGGGCTGCTCGCCCTCAACGCCGCCCTCGAGGCGGGCCGGGCCGGCGAGCACGGCCGCGGCTTCGCGGTGGTGGCCGACGAGGTGCGGGCGCTCGCCGAGACCGCCGAGGCCGCCGCCGGCGAGGTGCGCGACCAGGCCGGTGCGATCCGGGCCGAGATCCGGGCGCTCGGCGCGGCGATCCGGGAGGCCGCCGCCCGGGCGGTGGCCGAGGCGGCGTCCGGCACCCGGGTCGCCCGGCGGATCGAGGCGGCGCGGGCCGATCTCGGCGGCCTGGCGGAGGGCGCCCAGGAGATCCTGGCGGCGGCGCTGCGGGCGGAGGCGACCACCCGGGAGGCGCAGGCCGGCGCCGAGCAGGTCGCGGCGGCGGCCGAGCAGCAGGCCGCGGCGGCCGAGGAGGCCCAGGCCGCGGTGGCTCAGCAGACCGATGCCCTCGACCGGGGCCGCGCCACCGCCGAGGCCCTGGCCGCCCTCGCCGAGGCCCTGCGCGGCGGCGGCACCGGAAGGGCGGGTGCCACGCAGATCGCCGGGGCCGCCGACGCGCTCTCCGCGTCGATCGAGGAATTGTCCGGGGCCGCCGCCGAGATTCTGGCCGCCGTCGACCAGATCAGCCGCGGCCTCGCGGTGCAGAGTGCGGCCGCCCGGCAATCCTCCGCCGCCCTGACCGAGATCGAGCGCGCCGCGGCCGGCGCCCGGGCCGGCGCCGACCGGGCCCTGGCGCAGGCCGCCTCCATCGCCGGCGCCCTGCAGAAGGCCCGCGGCACGGTCGACGCCCTCGCGGACGGAGTCGGCCGGGCGCTCGACGGGATGCGCGCCTCCCTCGACCGCCTCGACGCGATCGAGGCCGGGGAGCGGCGCATCGAGACCGCCGTCGAGGGCATCGCGCTCGTCGCCGTGCAGATCGGCATGCTGGCCGTGAGCGGCGCCATCGAGGCGGCGCGGGCCGGCGAGGCGGGCCACGGCTTCGCGGTCGTCTCGGCCGACATCCGGGCGCTGGCCCGCGATGCCGCCGGCGGCGCCCAGGGGATCCGCGGCACCGTGCGGGCGATCCGGGACGGGGCGGCCGCCCTGCGCCGCGCCCTCGAACGCGCGGCGGCCGCGGCGGAGGCCGAGGTGGCGAAGAACCGGGCCCTGACGGCGGGCCTCGCCGCGGTCGCCGCCGAGGTGGCGGAACTGGAGGAGGCCAACCGCGAGATCGCCGTGGGTGCCGACGAGATCCTGGCCGCCGCCGCCGAGATCGCGGCGGGGGCCCGCCAGATCGCCGTGGCGGCCGAGGAGGCCGACCGCGCCTCCAGCGAGGCCGCCACCGCCGCCCGCCAGCAGGCCCGCGGCGCCGAGGATCTGGCGGCGGCGGTCGAGGAGATCGCCCTCCTGGCCGACGAGCTGCAGGGCGCGGATGGCTGAGGCCGCTCCCGGGCGCTGGCTCGTCGTCGCGGCCGCGGGTCCGGGCGTGCGCCGCCTCGCGCTGCCGGCCGCGCGGGTGCGGGCGCTGGCCCGGGTGCCCGCGCTGACCCGGGTGCCCGGGGCACCGCCGGCGCTCGTCGGCCTCGCCGCCCTCTCCGGTCGCGCGCTCCCGGTCCTCGACCTCGCCCGGCTGCTCGATCCGGACCCCGCCGCCCGGGCCACGTCCGACCCGACCCGGATGGTGCTGGCGGAGGCGAACGGCCCGGTCGGGCTCATGGTCGCCGGGATCGTCGGGCTCGCGGCGGATCCCGGGGCGGCCGAGCGCCTCGACCTGCCGGCCCTGGTCGCCGCGGCCCTGCCTCCCCGGCCGGCGGAACCGACTGCGCCGGCACCGCCGGCCGAGGCCGGGGCGCCGCGGCCGCGCGACGCCCGCACGGACCTTCTGTCCCTCACGATCGCGGGCCGCCCCTACGCCCTGCCGCTCGCGGAGGTCGAGGCGGTGCTGCCGCTGCCAAACATCGCGGCGCCGGATCCGGAGCCACGGCCCGCGTCCCTCGGCACGATGCCCTGGCGCGGCCGCCCCCTGCCGCTCCTCTGCCTCGCGACCCGGCTCGGATTCGGTCCCGCGCCCGGCGGCCGGGTCGCGGTGGTGCGCGGGCTGGGGCTGGTGGCCGAGGGGATCGGGCCGGTGCTGCGGCTCGCGCCCGGGGCGGTCGATCCGGTGCCGCGCCCCCTGCGCCGCGACCCGACCCTCGCGGGCTTTGCCCGCCCCGGGGACGGCCGCACCCTCGTCGGCATCCTGTCGGCATCGGCGCTGGCTGCCGCGGCACCGGGGCGGGCCGAGGATGGTCCGGACGCGGCGGACGCGTCGGTACCCATCCAACCGCCGGCGCCGGCGGTGATTCTCGACCTCGCCGGACGGGCCTACAGCCTGCCCGCCGACGCCGTCAGACGCGTCGCGCCGGCCCCCGAATCCCTGGTGCGGGTACCCCGGGCGCCCGGCTGGCTCGCCGGGATGCTGGCCGTCCGGGGCGAGGCGCTGCCGGTCGTCGATCTCGCCCGCCGCCTCGGCCTGCCCGCCACCGGAACGCGGCGGCGCCTAGTGGTGGTCGAGGCCGGCGGCGTCCGGGCGGGGTTCCTCGCCGACGGGGTGCGGCTCGGCGCCCGCGAGGGGGCCTACGCCCTCGATCCCGTGGCGCTCCTCGCTCCGGCCGGGGGGCTCACCGCATGATCCGCCTCCTCGTGGTCGACGACTCGGCCCTGATGCGCAAGGTCCTGGGCGGCATCTTCGCCGCCGAGGGCGATTTCGATCTGGCCTTCGCCCGCGACGGGCTGGAAGCCCTCGATCTCCTCGCCCGCTTCGCCCCGGACGTGATCACCCTCGACGTGACCATGCCGGGCCTCGACGGCCTCGCCTGCCTCGACCGGATCATGCTGGAGCGCCCCTGCCCGGTGGTGATGCTCTCCTCCCTGACCGCGGAGGGAACGGAGGCGAGCCTGGAGGCCCTGGCCCGCGGCGCGGTCGACGTCCTGGCCAAGCCCGCCGGTGCGGTCTCGCTCGAGATCGACCGGCTGGCGCCGGTGCTGGTCCAGAAGGTGCGGGCCGCCGCCCGTGCCCGGCCGCGCGGCCCCGGCCTCGCGGCGCGCCTGCGCGCCCGCCATGCCGGCCTCGTCGCGCCCCCGGCCCCGCACCGGGCCGAGACGCACCGGGCCGAGACGCCCCGGGCCGCGAAGCGCCCGATGCCGGAAGCCGCGGACCCGGTGGAGAGCCGGGACGTGGGCCACGCCCCGGAACCGCCCGGGCTCGTCCTCGTCGGCGCCTCGACCGGCGGTCCCCCGGCTCTCACCACCCTGCTCGGCGGGCTGCCCGCCGGCTTCCCCTGGCCCATCGTGGTCGCCCAGCACATGCCGGCGAGCTTCACCGGGGCGCTCGCCCGGCGGCTCGACGGGCTCTCGGCCCTGGCGGTGCAGGAGGTGACCGGGCCGGTCGCCCTCGTTCCGGGCCGGGTCTATGTCGGGCGGGGCGACGCCGACGTGATCGTGGTGCGCCGGCCCGGCGGCCTGATGGCGGCCCCGGCCCCGGCCCAGGCGGAATATCCCTGGCACCCGAGCGTCGACCGGCTCGTGGAGAGTGCCCTCGATCTCGTCCCGGCCCGGCGCCTCGTCGGCGTGCTGATGACCGGGATGGGCCGCGACGGCGCCCGCACGATGGCGGCCCTGCGCGAGCGGGGCGGGCGCACCATCGCGGAGGCCGAGGCGACGGCGGTGGTCTGGGGCATGCCGGGCGAACTGGTGCGGGCCGGCGGCGCCAGCCTGGTCGCCCCGCTCGAGGCCATCGCGGCCGAGCTGACGGCGCTCGTGTCATGACGCGCGCGGCGAGCACGGGCGCGCCCGTCCCCCTCGGCGAGGCCGATCTGACGCGGCTCTGCGACCTGCTCTACCGCCAGACCGGCATCCTGGTGCCCGCCGACCGGCGCCCGTTCATCGAGCGGCGGGTGCGCGAGCGGATGCGCGCCACCGGGGCGGCCGGGCTGCCGGAGTATCTCGCGCGGCTGCGCAGCGATGCGGCCGGCGAGGTGCAGCTCTTCGTCAACGCCTTCACGGTCAACGAGACCTACTTCTTCCGCGAGGCGCACCAGCTGCACTGCCTCACCGCCTCGCTGCTGGGGGCGGTGACCGCCGGGCGCGACCGGAGCGACCCGATCCGGATCTGGTCGATGCCCTGCGCCACCGGGGAGGAGCCCTATTCCCTGGCGATCTGGCTCCTCGAGCACTGGCCCGAGGTCGATTGCTGGGAGATCGAGATCGTCGGCTCGGACATCGACACCCGGGCGCTCGCCGCCGCCGAGGCCGGCCGCTACGGCGCCCGCGCCCTCGCCCGGCTGCCGCCTGACCTCGTCGCGCGCTACTTCACCGCCGAGGCGGGGACCGCCGTGCCGTCCTGGCGCATCCTGCCGGAGCTGCGCGGTTCGGTGCGCTTCAGCCGCCGCAACCTCGTCGACGGGCCCGGGATGGCCCAGGAGGGGCGCTTCGACATCGTGTTCTGCCGCAACGTGCTGATCTACTTCGACGACGCCTCGCGGCGGATCGCGGCCGACACCCTCTTCTCCGCCCTGCGGCCCGGCGGCTTCCTGTGCCTCGGCCACACCGAATCGATGGACCGGATCCCGTCGCGCTTCCGCACCCGCCGCTTCCCGGAGGCGATCGTCCACCAGCGTCCCGAGGATGCGCGCGAAGGGGATGCCCCGTGACCGAGACGCCCGGCCTGCCGCCGGTGGACGACCTGATCGGGGATTTCGCGGCCGAGGCGCGCGAGCTGGTCGAGGCCGCGGCCGAGGACCTGCTCGCCCTCGACGCCGCCGCCGATCCGGCGGTGCTGAACCGGGTCTTCCGCGCCGTCCACACCCTCAAGGGCTCGGTCGCCCTGTTCGACTGGCCGGCGATGCTCGCCGTGCTGCACGCCGCCGAGGACGGCCTGTCGGCCGCCCGCGCCGGCCGCCTCCCCGCGGCCGATCTCGTCGATCCGTCCCTCGCGACCCTCGACGCCGCCGGCCGCTGGACCGAGGCGATCGCCGCGACGGGCCGCCTGCCGGACGGCGCCGGGGCTGAGGCCGAGCGCATCCTCGCCCGCTACCGGGCCCTGCTGGGGCCCGACGAGGCCGGCTCCGGTCCCGCGACGGCCGGCATGCCGCAGGGCCCGGTGCCCCGGTGGGCGTCGGATCTCCTCGCCGAATCGGGCCCGCACCCGGACGGTCCGCTGACGGCCCTGCTCTACGTCCCGCGGGCCGATTGCTTCTTTGCCGGCGACGACCCCCTGGCGCTGGTGCGCCGGCTGCCCGGCCTCGTCGCCCTGCGCCTCCACCCCGCCGCCCCCTGGCCGCCGGTCGAGACCCTGGACGTCTTCGCCTGCAACCTCGCGCTGACGCTGCTGACCACCGACGCGCCGGCGGCGGTCGACGCGGTCTTCCGCCTCGTGCGCGACCAGATCACGGCGGCGACGATCGCCGCGGTGCCGGCAGGCCCGGCCCCCGACGCGGCGGGTGGGGCCGCTCCGGTCCGGGCGATCGACACCGATGCGGCCTCCGACACGGCCCTCACCACGGCTCGCGTGCCGGAGGCGGAACCAGGGGCCGACGCCGCCGCCACGGCCGACAGGACCCTGCGGGTGGATGCGGCCCGGGTCGACGCCCTCGTGGCGCTCGCCGACGATCTCGCGGCGGCCCGCGCGGCCCTCGGCGGGGTCGTCGCCCGGGCGGTCGCGGGGGACGACCTCGCCGGCCTCCTCCCGGCCCTGCGGGCGAGCGACGAGCGGATCGGCCGGCTCTCCGGCGAGCTGCACCGCGAGGCGGTGGGCCTGCGGCTCCAGCCGCTGGCGCGGATCTTCCGCCGCTTCCCCCGGGCCCTGCGCGACGTCGCCCGCCATCTCGGCAAGGAGGCGACGCTCATCCTCGCGGGCGAGGCGACCGAGCTCGATCGGGACGTGGCCGAGGGCCTGTTCGAGCCGCTGCTCCACCTCCTGCGCAACGCCGTCGATCACGGCATCGAGCCGCCGGAGGCGCGGGTCCGGGCCGGCAAGCCGCCGGCGGGCCGGATCGTGCTGCGGGCCGAGGCCCGGGCCGAGCGGGTCGTGGTCTCGGTCGAGGATGACGGCCGCGGCCTCGACCCGGCCTTCATCCGCCGCCGCGCCGCCGAGCGCGGGCTGATGGCGCCCGAGGCTCTCGCCGCCCTCGACGAGGCCGGGGTGATCGACCTGATCTTCGCCCCCGGCTTCTCGACCGCGGCGGAGGTCGGCGCCGTCTCCGGCCGCGGCGTCGGCATGGATGCGGTGCGGGCCGCCGCGACCCGACTCGGCGGGAGCTGCACGGTCGAGAGCCGGCCCGGCCGGGGCAGCATCGTCCGTCTTACCCTGCCCCGGACCCAGACCCTCGCCCGGCTCCTCGTCGTCGCGATCGGGCCGGAGCGCTACGGCCTGCCGATGGAGGCGGTGGTCGAGCTCGCCCGGGTCCCGCGCGAGCGGATCCAGACGCTCGGCGCCGGCGCCGCGACGGTCCTGCGCGGGCGGACGGTGCCGGTCCTGTCGCTCGCCGCCCTGCTCGATCTGCCGAGGGAGGAGGCTCCGGCCCCCGCCGAGGCCCGGCTGGCGGTGCTGCGGGCCGGCGGCGGTC
This sequence comes from Methylobacterium indicum, assembly GCF_017347565.1. Classification (NCBI taxonomy): domain Bacteria; kingdom Pseudomonadati; phylum Pseudomonadota; class Alphaproteobacteria; order Hyphomicrobiales; family Methylobacteriaceae; genus Methylobacterium; species Methylobacterium indicum. Next base: position 567,543 of record NZ_AP024145.1, read on the forward strand.
TCGTCGCCGTGGAAGTCGATCGGTTCGCCGGCCGCCTCGACGGGCTGGTGCGGCCGCTGCCGGGCCTCGCCGCCCTGCCGGGGCTCGCCGGCACCGTGCTGACCGGCGACGGCCGGGTGCTGCTGGTTCTCGATCCCGAGACCCTGGTCGAGCCGGGGGAAGGGGAGGGGGCCGACGGGTCGGGACTGGACGGGCAGGAAATCGATGGGGAGGAACGGGCATGAGCGTGCGGCGCGACGGGGCGCTGGTCCGGCTCGAGGGCATCTGCCCGGTCGAGGAGGCCGAGACCCTGGCCGCCCTGCTGCTGGCCGAACCGGGGATCGGGGTCGAGTGGAGCGGCTGCACCGGGCTCCATACCGCCCTGGTCCAGGTGCTGCTGCGCCTGCGCCCGCCGCTCCACGGCACCTGCGGCGATCCCTTCGCGGCCCGCTGGCTGGCTCCCGTGCTGGGCGCCCCCCGAGATCCGTGAGGGATACGAGCCCCGGCTGCGGAGCCCGGGATCCGCGCCGCGTCCGCCGCTGCCGAGAAAACCCTGCGCCGAGAAAACCCTACGCAACGATGCCGGTTTTCGCTATGCCGACCCGGAGCGCACGGTCTCCGTCGTTCGCCCTCCCCGGCTCCGTTTCCCCTGGGGAAGGCATTTCCATCCCGGCGAAGACACCCTAGATGCCCTCCATGTCGCAACCCTCTTCGCCGCCAACCGTCCTCGTCGTCGACGACAGCAAGCTCGCCCGGGCGGTGGCCGTGCGGCTGCTGCGACAGCTCAAGCCGGACTGGACGGTGCGCGAGGCCGCGAACGCCGACGAGGCCGCGGCGGTCACCGCCGCCGAGCCGGTCGACGTCGCCCTCCTCGACTTCAACATGCCGGGCAAGGACGGGCTCGCCCTCGCGGCGGAGTTGCGGGCCGGGAGGCCCGACATGCCGATCGCCGTGATCTCGGCCAACATCCAGGACGAGGTGATCGCCCGGGCCCGCGAGCTCGGCGCCACCTTCATGCCCAAGCCCCTGACGGGCGAGGCGCTGGCGGGGTTCCTCTCGGGCGCCGCCCTGCGGCTGCGCCGGGGCGCCCCGTGAGCGGTCCGGCCCCCGGCGCGGCGCCGCCTGCCGCCATCGGGCTGACCGAGCTGCAGCAGGACGCCTTCACCGAGCTCGTCAACATCGGCGTCAGCCGCGCGGCCGCCAGCCTGCGCACGATGATCGGCACCCAGGTGCTGCTCTCGGTGCCCTCGGTCGAGATCGTCTCGCGCGGGGCCGCCGCCCGGCTGATCGGCGAGCGCGAGGCGGCGCCCCTCGTGGTGGTGCACCAGGATTTCGAGGGCGCCTTCGCGGGCCGCGCCCTGCTGATCTTCCCGCAGGAGAACGGCCGCGAGCTGGTGCGCGCGGTCGCCGGCGGGGACCTGTCGTCCGAGGAGGTCGCGGCGCTGGAGGACGAGGCGCTCGCCGAGACCGGCAACATCATCCTCAACGGCTGCCTCGCCACCATGGCGAACATGCTCCAGCGCACGCTCACCATGTCGCTGCCCGGCATCGCGCGCGGCGACGGCCCGCGGATCTTCGGGACGGAGGCGGGGGCGGGAGTGGCCTCCGACGCCCTGGTGCTCTTCCTCTACATCGACTTCTCGGTCAGCGAGCGCGACATCCGCGGCTACCTGGCGATGCTGATGGACCTGCCGTCGATCGAGAACCTGCGTGGCCTGGTGGACGAGTTCATCGCCCGCGCCCTCGGCGATCTGGACGCCTGATGGCCGTCTCCCCCCAGCCGGACGGGTTCTCCGCATGAGCGCACAGGGCGAGACCGAGGCGGGCCGGTCGGAGGCGCTCGCCGCCGCCGTCGCGGCGGCGCGGCGCCAGGCCGGACCGTTCATCGCCGCCTTCGAGCAGACGCGCCAGCCGATGCTCGTCACCGATCCGCGCCTGCCCGACAACCCGATCGTCTACGCCAACCCGGCCTTCCTGACCCTCGCCGGCTACGCCGCCGAGGAGGTGGTCGGCAACAATTGCCGCTTCCTGCAGGGGCCCGAGACCGATCCGGGCGCGGTGGCGGCGATCCGCGAGGGCCTGCGCGAGGAGCGCGTGACGCGGGTCACGATCCTCAACTACCGCCGCGACGGCAGCCGGTTCTGGAACCAGCTGCTGATCTGCCCGATCCGCGACGAGTCCGGCGCGCTCGTCAACTACTTCGCCTCGCAGGTGGACATGTCGCATGTCCACGAGGCGGAGGCCGGGCGCACGCGGCTCGCCGATATCGAGCGGCGGCTGGCGGAAGCGCAGCGCCAGCTCTCGCTCACCCTGTCCTCCGCCGGCATCGCCGGCACCTGGGACTGGGACATCCCGGAGAAGCGCCTGCACGTCGACGGGCGCTTCGCGGCCTTGACCGGACTCGCGCCGCCCGCGCGGCCCGGCACGGTGCCGCTCAGCCCCGGCCCGCTTCCGGCGAGCGACTTCTTCACCGGCATCCATCCCCTCGACCGGATGCGGGTGCGGCTCGCGGTGAGCGGCATCCTCGGCGGGGCCGAGGTGTTCGACAAGGAATACCGGCTGCTCGGGCCGGACGGCTCGGTGCGCTGGGTCCATGCCCGCGGCCGCTGCCATTTCGGCTCCGAGGGGCGGCCCGCCCGCTTCACCGGGGTGCTGGTCGAGATCACCGAGCAGAAGCGGGTCGAGGAGCGCCTGCGCATCGCCCAGTCGGCGGGCCGCGTCGGTGCCTTCGAGCACGTCCCGGGCTTCGCCACGGTGGCGGCCTCGCCGCAATTCTGCAGCCTGCTCGGTCTGGTGCCGTCCCGCACCGTCGCGGCGAGCGCCGTCAACGCGCTCGTGGTCGAGGGCGACCCGCCGCTGATGGCGCCCGACCAGCGCCAGGAAGGCGAGCTGCCGCCGATCGAGACCCGGGTGCGCCTCGCCGATCGCGGCGAGGTGCGCTGGCTGGTGCGCCGCGGCGAGGCGATCCGCGACACCGAGACCTCGGGCCTGCGCCATGTCGGGGTGATCTACGACGTCACGGAATCGAAGCGCGCCGAGGTGGCGCTCCGCGAGCTCAACGACACCCTGGAGGCGCGGGTCCGCGAGGCGGTGGCCGAGCGCGAGCGGGCCGAGGAGCAGCTGCGCCAGTCGCAGAAGATGGAGGCGGTGGGCCAGCTCACCGGCGGCATCGCCCACGATTTCAACAACCTGCTCACCGGCATCGTCGGCTCCCTCGACCTGATGCAGACCCGCATCAACGAGGGCCGCACCGAGAACCTGACCCGCTATGCCGGCCTCGCCATGGCCTCGGCCCAGCGCGCCGCGGCCCTCACCCATCGATTGCTGGCCTTCTCGCGCCGGCAGCCGCTCGAATCGAAATCCGTCGACGCCAACCGGCTGGTCAGCTCGATGGACGAGCTGATGCGCCGCACGCTCGGCGAGCGGGTCCAGCTCGAGGTGGTGGTGGCCGGCGGCCTGTGGCTGACGCTCTGTGACCCCAACCAGCTCGAGAACGCGATCCTCAACCTCGCCATCAACGCCCGCGACGCGATGCCCGACGGCGGGCGGCTCACCATCGAGACCAGCAATTCCCATCTCGACGACGCCTATGCGGCCCGGGAGATCGGGGTGCGGGCGGGGCAGTACGTCTGCGTCAGCGTGACCGATACCGGCACCGGCATGCCGCCCGACGTGATCGCCCGGGCCTTCGACCCGTTCTTCACGACCAAGCCCCTGGGCCAGGGGACGGGCCTCGGCCTGTCGATGATCTACGGTTTCGCCAAGCAGTCCGAGGGCAACGTCAAGATCTACTCGGAGGCCGGGCAGGGTACGACGGTCAAGCTCTACCTGCCGCGCTACCACGGCGAGGTCGAGGCCTCGGCGGAGGTGAGGGGCGAGGCGCCGCGGGCCGAGCGCGGCGAGACGGTCCTGGTGGTGGAGGACGATTCGACCGTCCGGGCCCTGGTGATCGAGGTGCTGCACGAGCTCGGCTACCGCACCCTGGAGGCCGGCGACGGCACCGCGGGCCTGCGCCACCTGCAATCGGACGCGCATATCGACCTGCTCGTCACCGATGTCGGCCTGCCGGGCCTCAACGGCCGCCAGCTCGCCGACCAGGCCCGCCTGGTGCGCCCGACCCTGAAGGTGCTGTTCATGACCGGCTACGCCGAGAACGCGACCTTCGGCAACGGCCATCTCGGCCCCGGCATGCAGATGATCACCAAGCCGTTCCCGGTCGAGGGCCTGGCGACCAAGATCCGGTCGATCATCGAGGGGTGAGCGGTCGCCGGGCGTCGGCGCCCGGATGGATCGGCTCGACCGCGGATCGCTCCGCCGCGCCGGGCCGGTTGCGGGCGCTCGGAGCCCCCGCAGCCCGCATGTCAGCGCCGCGCGGTCGTCGAGCCGCCCGAGCTTCCGGTCTTCGCGCCGTCCTCGGTCGCGCCGCGATGGAGGCGGGCGGCGACCGTGCCGGCCGGCGCGGCTTGGTGGCCGGCCGGGGGAGCGCCGCGCTGGGCCTTCTGCGTCCCCTGGAGGGGCGGATGGGCCGGCACGCCCTTCGCCGTGACCTTGGTGGGCAGCAGGACCGGGAGCGTGGCGGTGAACGGCATCCGCGCCTGCAGCTTGCCGTCGGTCCCTGCCTTCGGACCCGCGAAGGCCGGGGCGAGGGACGGCACCGCGCCGAGGCGGGGGCGGAGCATGGCGCCGAGCGCCGCCGGGTCGGCATCCGCCGAGGCGACGTGGATCGAGGCGGGCCGGGGCGGGGGCAGGGGCACCGAGACGAGGGCGGCGGCCAGGGCGGCCGTCGGCGTCACCGCGCCGGTCGTCGTCACGACCCTGGTCCCCGCGATCGACGTCGCCGCGGCCGTGGCGATCGCCGGGCCGGCGAACTCGGACGGGCGGCGGGGCGGCAGCGGCGCGGCGGCGAGGCGGGACTTCGCCGGCGTCTCGGGCGCCTCGGGGGTGTCCGGCTCGGCGGCGGTGACGGAGGCATCCGGCGTCGCCGGCAGGGCTGCGGGCGCCTCCTGCGGCACCGGGTCCGGCGCGCGCAGGGCGGCCTGGCGGGGCGCCGCTTCCGGCATGAGGGCGGAGGGGGCGGCCGCGTCGGCATAGGCCATCGCGGTGCGGGTGCCGGCCTCGTCCGGCTGGGCGCTCGCCAGGGCGACCGGGCGGACACGGCCGGAGCGGGCCGACAGCACCACGGGAGCGGGCGGCGGCGGGGCGGCCGGCTTCGCGCCGCCGAACAGCATCGCGAAGAACTGGCCGACGACGTTCGGGCTGTCCTCCTCGTCCGCCGCGGCGATGGCCTGGCTCACACCCATCACGCTGCCGCCGCGGGCCAGGATCTCGGCCTTGGCCATGTCGTAGCCCGGCATCGGCCGGCCGTCGGCCGGCAGGTGGACGGTGCGGCCGTCGGGAAAGAGGCGGGCGAGCTGGTCGTGGCTCATCCGGGGCCAGGACCGTACCGAGCCGACGTCGAGATGGACGAAGGGGCTGTTGGCCTGCGGGTACCAGCCGACGCCGCCGCGCTGCATCTGCATGCCGATCGCCCGGATCCGGTCGATCGAGACGTCGGCGAGGTAGAAGTCCATCGCCTTGCCGAGCATGTGCTGGCTGTGCTCGGCCACCGCGCGGGAGCGCCGGCGCAGGGCGGCGTTGGTCTGGGGCGAGCGATAGGCCGAGACGACGTGGATCGCGTCCTGGGAGCCGACGGCGCGGTGGGCCTCCCACACCACGTCGAACAGGCGCGGGTCCATCTTGGTCGGCTCGTCGAGGCGCCAATCGCGCAGGAGCCAGTTCAGCTGCTCCAGGGCGGCGCGGTCGTAGCGCCCGTCACGCTTGAACGTGATCGAGGCGCTCTCCTTGGTGTGCTCGTGGAAGATCGAGATCGTGCGGGTGTCGCCGTTGGCGACCGCGTCCTGCGTGCCGCTGGTCGAGCCGAGAACGGCGGTCAGGACGGCCATCAGCGCCAGGGCGCCGCGACGGCAGGGGCGGGATCCCCGGGTCGGGTCGGCCGCCCCGCGGCCGGCACGCTTGAGCGCTCGCACGATCCCTCATCCTCACTCGGGCCAACGGGCCGACATGGTGAATGCAGGGTTGCCGAGAACCGTGAACAAAAGGTTACCGGGTCCCTGCGACAGGATGACGAAAGGGTTAGGCGGCAACCATGGCGAAAATCGGCCCCGCTTCACGTTTCCGTGTGATCGCGACCACTGGTTGAACAAGGCTGGTTTGGCGACGCGACCGGCGCAAGGTTCCGCCCTGCGCGGGAAAAAAGACGCCTGTGGCAAAGTCGAGCGCAGGACCTCTTCCTTCGTGCGAAAGAAGAGGTCCTGCGCCCGACTCTAAAACGACTTTATCCCCGTGATCACACATGGGCGGCGAGGCGTTGAAGCCTTTGCCGCTTCGGCCCTGCCGCGTCGGCGTGTGGGAGTGGCTACCACCAGCCCCGCCGGATCGCCCCGGTCTCGCCGAAATAGTCCGGGGCCGGCTGCACCGCCGCCGGTTCCTGGGGCTCGGTCGCGGTGGCGACCGGGCGGCGCGGGGCCGGGCGGGGGGCGGTCTGCTGGGCCAGGTCCCGGTCGCGATGCGGCGTGGCGGCGGGGGTGCCGGTGGGCTTCGGCTTGGCGACCTTGGGCGCGGCGACCTTGGGCTTGTGGCCGGCCTCGGGCGGCAGCGCCTCGTTCGAGAGGCCGAGCGCCACCTTCACCCGGGCGTTGACGCCGTACAGGTCGGGCAGGCTGCGCAAGGTCCCGTTCGCGTCGGCCTCCAGGGTGAAGTAGGCGAGGTGGACCGGCAGCTTCTCGGGCAGCATCACGGTGCGCTCGCCCTTGCCGATCAGCTTCTGCAGCCGCTCCTGCGGCCAGTGCGATCCGAGCACCACCTGGGCGAAGCGGAACGGGTCGTCGACGCGCACGCAGCCGTGGCTCAGCGCCCGCTCGGAGCGGGAGAACAGGGTGCGGTTCGGCGTGTCGTGCAGGTAGACCGCGTGGTCGTTGGGGAACATGAACTTGATGAAGCCGAGCGCATTGCGCTCGCCCGGCGGCTGCCGGATGGCGATGCCGTTGCCGCGCTTCACCACCTGGTAGCCGAGGCGCGCCGCGTAGTTCGGATCGCGGGCGAGGCCGGGCAGAAACTGGCTCTTGAGGATCGAGGGCGGCACCGTCCAGGACGGGTTGACCACCGCGTAGGTCATCTCGCCCGAAAAGATCGGGGTCGGGGAATCCGGCTTGCCGACGATCACCCGGGCCTCGTCGAGGACGCGGCCATCGCGGATCACCCGGACCTTGTATTCGGGGATGTTGACGAAGACGTGGGTGCGGCCGAGATCCGCCGGTAGCCAGCGCCAGCGCTCCATGTTGGCGAGGAGGTCGGCCTCCTGCCGGTCCGGGCTCGGGCCGGCGAGGGCCGCCACGGTGGCAGGATCGAGAACGCCGCTCGCCTTCATTCCGCGCTGGCGCTGGAAGCTGGCCACCGCCGTCGCCACGCCCTCGTCGTAGGCGGTGGCGTCCTGCGCGCCGGTCAGGCCGAAGCGGGCGCGGATCAGCGGCACCCGCGCGTCGTGCATGCCGGCCTTCAGCGCCGGGCCCTTGGGCAGGCGCACCATCGGCACGGCGCGGTTCGGCTGCTGGGCCCGCAGGCTCGCGAGCTTGGCCTTGAGGGCGAGGTAGCCGGGCTGCCCCGGATTGTAGGCCTGGAGGAGGGCGCCGGCATTCGTCCCGGCCGGGGTGAGGCGGGTCAGCACCGCGTCGGCACCGGGCAGGTCGAGCTTCGGGGTGATGAAGCGCGACAGGCGCGAGGGTTCGAGGCGCCCGCCGCGGGCGTCGCGGGCATAGAGCACGGCCGCCGCCGAGAGCTTGAGGTCGGCCTCGGCCCGGTCGGCCGCCGTGGCGTGGGGCGGGTCGAGGAGCGGGATCGGGTAGGCGAGGGGGTCGAGACCGTCCTCGCCCGCGGCCTGCAGCCGGGCGATCACCGCCTTGGCGGCGTCGGACCAGCCGCTCTCCGTGAGCCAGACCGACTTGAAGGCGCCGAGCGCGTAGAAGGCCTGCATCGCCTCCCGCTGCTTCGTGTTCAGGCGGCGGATCAGCGTGAAGCTCGGATCGGCGAGGCGCGCCGCCACCGCCTCGGCCACCGGGTCGCCGGGGGCGGGCGCGGGCAGGGCGGGGGCAGCCGATTCCCCGGGGGCCGGCGGCGCGTCGGGCGCGGGCGGGGTTGGCGCGGCCGGAGGCGTCGCCGGCGGGACCGGCACGACCTCGGGCGAGACCGCGGCGGTCGCGGCCTTCGGCCCCTCGCTCTTCGGCGAATCGCCTTTGGGCAAATCGCCCTTCGGCAGCTCGCTCCCCGGAATCTCGGCCTTCGGGGCGGCGCTCTCGGGCGGGGCGGCGGCGGGGGCGGCCCTGTCCGGGATCGTGGTGATCGCGGGAGCCGCCGCGACCGGCACGGGAGTGCTCGCCGCGGCCTCGCCGGCCGCCGCTGCGGCGACGCCTTCGGCCCGGGCGCCCGGCTGGCCGAGCTGCGCCGCCAGCAGCACCGCGAGGGTCGCCGCCGCGCCGACGTTTCGGCCGGTCCTGCGCTTGGGAGCCATGGTCCTCTCCTCGAAGCCGCGGCCGGGAAGCGGCCACGCTGGATCATCTAGATCAGTCAACATGCCGGCGCAGGCCGCACCATCGCACGGCAGCCACACTCCGGCGGAATGCCGCCCCCAGGCCTTCACGACGGGTGCGATGGCGCACGGCAGTGTTCGCCGCGCGACATCGTTCCCGCTCGCCCGGCCGACGAGCCCTGAGCCCGTCAAATGCGGTTTTCTTCGGACCGGGCGGCAGGATCAGGCGGCGTCTTCCGCCTTCTCGTCGTCGAGGCCGAGTTCCTTCAACTTGCGATAGAGGGTCGAGCGACCGATGCCGAGCCGGCGCGACACCTCGGACATTCGCCCGCGATAGAATTGCAGGGCATAGCGGATGATCTCGCCCTCCAGCCCCTCCATCGTCTTCATCTCGCCGGTCTCCTCGGCCACGAGGGACAGGGCGTGGGGATCGCGCACCTCGACCCGGACGATCTCGCGCACCGGGGCCGGGGCGGTGCCGGGCTCAGGGGAAGCGGGGGCCGCGGGGATGCGCACGTCGAAGCCCTGGACCTGGGCGGCGATCTGGGGGAATTCCGCGATCGTCAGCTCGTCGCCGTCGGCGAGCACCACGGCGCGAAACAGCGCGTTCTCGAGCTGGCGCACGTTGCCGGGCCAGTCGTAGCGGGTGATGAGCGCCATCGCCTCCGCGGCGATGCCGCGGACCCGCTTGCCCTCCTCGGCCGCGAAGCGGGCGCAGAACGAGCGGGCGAGGTCCGGGATGTCCTCGCGCCGGGCCCGTAAGGGGGGCAGGGTCATCGGGAAGACGTTGAGGCGGTAGTACAGGTCCTCGCGGAAGCGGCCCTGCTTCACGAGGTCGAGGAGCGAACGGTTGGTCGCCGAGATCAGCCGGATGTCGACCCGCACGCTCTTGCGCCCGCCGACCGGATCGACCTCGCCTTCCTGCAGCGCGCGCAAGAGCTTCACCTGCGCGTCGAGGGGCAGTTCGCCGATCTCGTCGAGGAAGAGCGTGCCGCCCGAGGCCTCGACGAACTTGCCGAGATGGCGCTCGGTGGCGCCGGTAAACGCCCCCTTCTCGTGGCCGAACAGGGTCGATTCGACGAGGTTGTCGGGGATCGCCCCGCAATTGACCGTGACGAAGGGCTTGCCGCGGCGCTCGCCCGAGCCCTGGATCGCGCGGGCCAGCACCTCCTTGCCGACGCCGGACTCGCCCTCGATCAGGACCGGGATGGTGGATTTCGCCGCCCGCTCGGCGAGCCGCATCACCCGGCCCATGTCGGGGCTCTTCGAGGTGAGGTCGCGGAACGACAGCGCGCCGGACGCCCGCCGGCGCATCCGCCGGATCTCGTCCTGGAGCTGGTCGACCTGGAGGGCGTTGCGGATCGAGACCTGGAGCCGCTCGGGGCCGGCGGGCTTGACCACGAAGTCGATCGCGCCCGCCCGCATCGCGTTGACGACCGCGTCGATCGAGCCGTTCGCCGTCTGGACGATGACCGGCGTGTCGATGCCGGCCTTGCGCAATTCGGCCAGCACGCCGAGCCCGTCGAGGTCGCCCGGCATGGCGAGGTCGAGGAGCACCACGTCGATGCCGGCATCGGGGGCGCGCAGCGCATCGAGCCCGGCCGTCCCGCTCTCGGCGACCACCGCCTCGTACCCGAGGCGCCGGACCATGGCTTCCGCCAGGCGGCGCTGCACGGGATCGTCGTCGACGATGAGGACCGTGGTGGTCATCTGCTCTCCTCGGGGGACCGGGGCGGCGGCTCGCGCCGCCCGGGGCCTCGTTCCGTGTCCGGCGCCGCGCTCCGACGAGGGGGCGGCGCGAATCGCGGGACTGTTTCGTTTCGAGCCGCATGCTGCGCCACAACCGTAAAGTGCCCCTTAACGCCAACGGAAGGTTGCCCGTCCGGGGCCCGGTCGGCGGCACGGCGCGTGCTGGCGGGGCGGTGATCGCGCAATCGCCGCGGCCTCGGTTGATCGCGGGCCGGTGGGAGCCGATATGTGCCGGCGCACGCCCGACATTGCCTTCGCGCCCCGAGAGGAACACCCCCATGCCGCAGAGTGCCGCCGCACCGTCGGACAGCGCCCTGAGCACCGCCCAGGCCACGGCCCGCGCCGTCGATCTCGGGCCGCTGCCGGAATGGGACCTGTCGGACCTCTATGCCGGGCTCGACGACCCGGCCTTCGCCGACGATCTCAAGCAGGCCGAGGCCGAGTGCCGGGCCTTCGCCGAGAGCTATCGCGGCCGGGTCGCCGGGCTCGCGGCGGGCGACGGCGCCCCCGACCGGCTCGGCACCGCGGTCGCCGCCTACGAGGCGATCGAGGATCGGCTCGGCCGGCTGATGTCCTATGCCGGCCTCGTCTATTCGGGCGACACCACCGATCCGGCGCGGGCGAAGTTCTACGGCGACACCCAGGAGCGCCTGACCGCCGCGGCGAGCGACCTCCTGTTCTTCACCCTCGAGCTCAACCGGGTCGAGGACCGGCTGATCGACGAGGCCGCCGCCCACCCGCCGCTGTCGCGCTACCGGCCCTGGCTCGAGGATATCCGCCGCGAGAAGCCGCACCAGCTGAGCGACGAGGCGGAAAAGCTCTTCCTCGAGAAGTCGGTGACCGGCCGCGCCGCCTGGAACCGGCTGTTCGACGAGACCATCGCGTCGCTGCGCTTCCCCCTGCGGGGCGAGGAACTGACGCTGGAGCCGACCCTCAACAAGCTCCAGGACCCGGACGAGGCCGTGCGCCGGGACGCGGCCGGCGCGCTGAGCCACGTGTTCCGGTCGAACCTGCGGGTGTTCACGCTGATCACCAACACGCTGGCCAAGGACAAGGAGATCTCCGACCGCTGGCGCGGCTTCACCGACGTGTCGGATGCCCGCCACCTCGCCAACCGGGTCGAGCGCGACACCGTCGAGGCGCTGGTCGCCGCCGTTCAGGCGGCCTATCCGCGCCTGTCGCACCGCTACTACACGCTGAAGGCGCGGTGGTTCGGGCGCGACAGCCTGGCCTATTGGGACCGCAACGCGCCGCTGCCGAAGGTCGAGCAGCGCACGATCCCCTGGGCCGAGGCCCGCGAGACCGTGCTGTCGGCCTACGGCGCGTTCTCGCCGAAGATGGCCGAGATCGCCCGGCGCTTCTTCGACGGCAGCTGGATCGACGCGCCGGTGCGCCCCGGCAAGGCGCCGGGCGCCTTCGCGCATCCGACCGTGCCCTCGGCCCATCCCTTCGTGCTGGTCAACTACCAGGGCAAGCCGCGGGACGTGATGACGCTCGCCCACGAGCTCGGCCACGGCGTCCACCAGGTGCTGGCGGGGCCCAACGGCGCGCTGATGGCCCCGACGCCGCTGACGCTGGCCGAGACCGCCAGCGTGTTCGGCGAGATGCTGACCTTCCGGCGGGTGCTGGAGGCCACCACCGACCCGGTCCAGCGCCGGGCGATGCTGGCCGCCAAGGTCGAGGACATGATCAACACGGTGGTGCGCCAGATCGCGTTCTACGCCTTCGAGCGCAAGGTCCACCTCGCCCGCCGGGAGGGCGAGCTGACCGCCGAGAAGATCTGCGAGCTCTGGATGTCGGTCCAGGCCGAGAGCCTCGGCCCGGCGATCCGCCTCGACGAGGGCTACGAGCCCTACTGGGCCTACATCCCCCACTTCATCCACTCGCCGTTCTACGTCTACGCCTACGCCTTCGGCGACTGCCTGGTGAACTCGCTCTACGGCGTCTACCAGCGGGCGAACGGCGACCCGGCGGCGGAGGAGGCCTTCGTCGAGCGCTACTTCGCGCTCCTGTCGGCCGGCGGCAGCCGGCCCTACGGCGAACTCCTGGCGCCGTTCGGGCTGGATGCCCGCGACCCGGCCTTCTGGCAGATCGGCCTCTCGATGATCGAGGGCATGATCGCGGAGCTGGAGGCGATGGAGGCGTGAGGGTGCCGGCCGGCGGCCGATGATCCGGCCGTCGGTTCGGGCGTCGCGTTTCGGGGTCGCGGATCGGTGGGTGAGGGCTGGCAAGCCTCCCCCTTCTCCCACTTGCGGCCTCATCCTGAGGTATCAGTCGATCGCGGATCGACCGACCTCGAAGGAGGGCTTCAGAAATCTCCGAGCCTGCTGGAGACCTCCTTCCAGGTCAGCCCATCTTCGATGGGCTGACGCCTCAGGATGAGGGTGTGGGTGGGATGAAAAATCTCCCACGATACGGGGATCGTTGGTTGAGGGGGCCTGAGAAGAAGGCAGGAACCGCGGCCGAAAACTCAGGCCCCCTCACACCCCCGCCGCCCCGCCATCCGAGCGCGGATCGTGCGTCGCCTCGATCCGGCCGTTGCCCGGGTGGCGCACCAGCAGGCCGGCATGGCCCAGCGAGTCGATGTAGGAGCCGCCCAGCTCCTCGACCTCGTGGCCCATCCGCGCCAGCGCCGCGATGCAGGCGGAGTCGAACCGGTCCTCGACCTTCACGGTCATCGAGTCCGCACCCCAGGTGCGGCCGAACAGAAGACGCGGCGCGTCCACCGCCTCGGCCACGCCCATGCCGTAGGTGGCGTACCGGGTGAAGACCTGGGCCTGGAATTGCGGCTGCCCGTCGCCGCCCATGCTGCCGTAGGACATGACCCGCCCGTCGGCGAGCACGGCAAGGGCCGGGTTGAGGGTGTGGAACGGCCGCCGCCCCGGCTCCAGCGGGTTGACGGCCTTGGGATCGAGCGAGAACGCGATGCCGCGGTTCTGCCAGGTGATGCCGGTGCGCGGCAGGACGAGGCCGGAGCCGAATTCCCAGTAGACCGACTGGATGTAGGAGACCGCGACGCCGTTCGCATCGATCGCCCCCATCCACACCGTATCGCCGTCGCCGACCGGGCGCACGGGGTAGGGCGAGGCCCGGTCCATGCGGATCGCCGCGGCCTCGGCCGCCAGGCGCTCCGGCGTGAGGAACGCCGCGGGATCGTGGCGCAGGCGGTCGAAGTCGGTCACCACCGCGTCGCGGATCCGGAAGGCGCGCTTCGTCGCCTCGATCAGGCCGTGGTAATGCGCCGCCGTCTCGGGCCGGATGCGGCCCAGCCGCTCGTAGAGGCCGAGGATCGTCAGCGCCGCGAGGCCCTGGCTCGGTGGCGGGCAGTTGTAGACCGTCCCGCCCGAGAGCTTCAGCGACAGCGGCGCCCGCGACACCGCCCGGTAGCGCTGGATATCGGCGCGGGTGACCGGGCTGCCGGCCCGTTCGAGATCGGCGGCGATCTCGCGGCCGACATCGCCGCGGTAGAAATCGTCGAGCCCGGCATGGCCGAGCTGCTCGAGCGTCGCGGCGAGCGCCGGCAGCGCCCGTTTCACGCCGGCCTTCGGCGGCTTGCCGTCGACCAAAAAAGTGTCCTTGAAGCCCGGCTGGTCGTGGAGCGTGTCGAGTTCCTTCGGCACGTAGCGCGCCTCGGAGGCCGAGACCGCCACACCCTCGCGGGCGTGGCGCACGGCATCGGACAGGACGAGGTCGAGGGGCAGGCGCCCGCCGAGATCGCGGGCGATCTCGTGCGCCAGCGCCCAGCCGCCGACCGCGCCGGCCACCGTCAGGGCCGCGTCGGGCCCGCGCTCGGGGATCGTCTCGTGGCCCTTGTCGCGGTAGCGCTCGATCGTCGCGAGGCTGCCGGCCGGGCCGCAGGCCTCGATCGCCCGCACGACGCCGGTCGGGCCGCGGATCAGCCAGAAGCCGTCGCCGCCGAGGCCGTTCATGTGGGGATAGACCACCGCGATGGTCGCCGCCATGGCGAGCATCGCCTCGACGGCGTTGCCGCCCTCGGCGAGGATCGCCCGGCCGGCCTCGGCCGCGAGGTGGTGGGGGGCCGCGCAGGCGGCGCGGGCGAAGACGGGGGTCTCGGGCATCGGGGGCTTGGATGTCTCTCGGCTTTGGATGGCTTGCGGCTTTGCAAGGCTTGCGGCTTTGGATGACGGGCGGCTTGCGGTGACGTTACGAAATCGACGGGCAGGGGGCCGCGCGGTTGCGCGGGGCCGCCGGTTCAGGCTAGTCCCCGGAGCCGTGAAACGATAGGCGCCTTGCCCGCCCGTCGCCCCGCCATCCAGCACAAGGGTCAGGCCGCGTGCCCGCATCAGCTTCCCTCAAGCCCCGCAGCCTCGTCACCATCCTCAGCATCATGGTGCTGGTCGGCGTCGAGGTGTTCGCGGTGGCCATCGCGGCGGGCTGGGCGCTCGCCGGCATCTTCGAGCTCGGCGACACCGTCGGCCACGTCCTGATGGTGCTGTTCAGCCTCTGCGCCCTCTACATCATGGTCCAGCTCTGGCGCCGGGCCACCAGCATCGAGCCGATCCGCTAGGGCGCCTCCCGATGATCGACCGTCGCAGTCTGCTCGCCGGCGCCGCGCTCCTGCTCGCCTCCGGCCCCGAGGTCCTGAGCGCCGAACTGCCCCTCGGCACGCCGGAGCCGTTCAGCTTCGAGGCCCTGAAGGCCCGGGCGAGGGAGATGGCCGCCAAGCCCTACGCGCCGCCCGCGATTCCCGACCGCGACGTGCTGCAGGCGATCGACTACGACGCCCACGGCAAGCTCAAGTTCAAGCCCGACCATGCGCTCTGGGCCGACGGCCCGAGCGCCTTCCCGGTCACGTTCTTCCATCTCGGCCGCTACTTCCAGAAGCCGGTGCGGATGCACGTCGTCGAGGGAGGCCAGGCGCGCGAGATCGTCTACGATCCGGCCGCCTTCGAGATGCCGGCGGATTCCCCCGCACGGCGGCTGCCGCCGAATCCGGGCTTTGCCGGCTTTCGCTTCCAGGAGCGCCGCGGCGGCCCCCTCGACTGGCGCCGCAACGACTGGGTGGCCTTCCTCGGCGCCTCGTATTTCCGGGCGATCGGCGAGCTCTACCAGTACGGCCTCTCGGCGAGGGGGCTCGCCCTCGACACGGTGATGCCCGACCGGCCGGAGGAATTCCCGGACTTCACCCATGTCTGGTTCGAGACCCCGGCGTCGGATTCCGACACCGTCACGGTCGTGACGCTGCTCGACGGCCCCTCGGCCGCCGGCGCCTACCGCTTCAGGATGCGGCGCACCAAGTCGGTGGTGATGGACATCGAGGCGAGCCTGCACCTGCGCAAGGATGTCGGCCGCTTCGGCCTCGCGCCGCTCACCTCGATGTACTGGTTCTCCGAGACCGCCAAGCCCACCGCCGTGGATTGGCGCCCGGAGGTGCACGATTCCGACGGGCTGGCGCTCTGGACCGGCACCGGCGAGCGGATCTGGCGGCCCTTGCGCAACCCGCCCCGCACCATGGTGTCGGCCTTCTCGGACGAGCGCCCGCGCGGCTTCGGGCTGATGCAGCGCGACCGCCTGTTCGACCACTACCAGGACGGCGTCTACTACGACCGCCGGCCCTCGCTCTGGGTCGAGCCCCTGGGTGATTGGGGCAAGGGCAGCGTCCAGCTGGTCGAGAACGCCACCGACGACGAGATCCACGACAACGTGGTGGCGATGTGGGTGCCGGCCGAACCCGCCCGCGCCGGCTCCTCGCACGACCTCGCCTACCGCCTGCACTGGGTCGCGGGCGAGCCCTATCCGAGCAACCTCGCTCGCGTCGTCGCCACCCGCGAGGGCAATGGCGGCCAGGCCGGCACCGACCGGCCGAAGGGCGTGCGCAAGTTCGTGGTCGAGTTTTTGGGCGAACCCCTCGGCCGCCTGCCCGCCGGGGTGAAGCCGGAGGCCGTCCTCACCGCGTCGCGCGGCACCTTCCCGCTTGCCCGCACCGAGGCGGTACCGGACGACGTGCCGGGCCATTGGCGGGCCGAGTTCGATCTGGCGGTCACGGGCGCGGAGCCTGTCGAGCTGCGGCTCTTTCTGCGCCGCGGGGACGAGACGCTGAGCGAGACCTGGACGTATCAGTATATTCCGGCGGCGTGACGCCGTTGCTTCCTGGATCATCGTCCGACGAAACGGCCATCGGATCGTCGGATGATGATCATGAGCATTTTCCGACGAAGTGGATACCGGTTCGTCGCAGAAAATGCGGCAAATCCAAAGATTTAGAGAGCTTCGCGATTGCAAGGCGATCGTGAATCGCTCTAATCATCGTAGTGCCATCGGCATTGCGCGATCTCGAGGGTATGGGTCGAGCCGGAACCGCTCACACGATAGACGAGTCGGTGCTCCCCCGAGATCCGGCGCGACCACCAACCCTTGAGCTTGAACTTCAAAGGCTCGGGCTTGCCCGTCCCGGTGAAGGGCGTGCGTTTGATCTCTTTGATGAGAGCATTGATCCGCTCCAGCGTGGCCGTGTCCTCACCCTGCCAGAACACATAATCGCTCCAGGCATCGTCCGAGAAGGTCAACTTCATCCCCCGGCGGCCCCCTCAGGGCTGATCGGGTTCGATGAGCGCGCGTTCGATCGTTTGACCTGCGTCGAGCTGCTCGATCGACCGCATCAGTCGCCGGGCATTGGCGGGCGTGCCCAGCAGGTGCAGGGTCTCCCGGAGGCTCTCCAACTCGGCGAGTGGCAGCAACACCAGCGGTTCGTGACCCTGGCGGGTGACGACCAGCTCTTCGCGGTCACGCTCGACCCTGTCGAAATGGGCGGCGATGCTCTGTCGAAAGTCGGTCAGGCTCACATGAGTCATGGCTAGCCTCTGTACGTCATCACGTACATATCTCGTGCCGACATCGCCGCCAAGGGGCCGTGCATCGGAAGCGGTCGGGTCTTGGTGTCCGCCGCCGCCACATAGTCCGGGGGCGAGTTGCCGTTGCCAGGCACATCCATCCCCCTATCCCAGCCGGACGCGTGTCCGGCCCTGTGCGCTTGCTCCAGGCGGGGCGAGATCGAGGCAGGCCGGTGGCTTTGCGGCCTCGCCTGGACATCGCAAAGAAGCCCCGCGGCTCGCGCCGCAGGGCTTCTCTTTTGGTCATAGGGTCGGAGGGCGTCAGCCCACCCGCACCCGCCAGATCTCCTCGGCGTATTCCCGCATCGTCCGGTCCGACGAGAACCACGCGGTCCGCGCGGTGTTGAGGATCGCCGATTTCCACCAGGTCTTCGGCTTGCGCCAGGCCGCGTCGACCTCGCGCTGGGCGCGCCAGTAATCGTCGAAGTCGGCGGTGAGCAGGAAGCGGTCGCCGTGGGTCAGTTCGTCGACGAGCGGGCGGAAGCGGCCCGGCTCGCCCGGCGAGAACCCGCCCGCGGCGATCATGTCGAGGGCAGCGCGCAGACGGGGCGAGGCCGCGATGGCGCGGGCGGCGTAGCCCGGCTGGCTCTGCGTGCGCTGGACGCCGGCCGCGTCGAGGCCGAAGATGAAGATGTTGTCGGGACCGACATGGTCCTTGATCTCGATATTGGCGCCGTCGAGCGTGCCGATGGTGAGCGCGCCGTTGAGCGCCAGCTTCATGTTGCCGGTGCCCGAGGCCTCCAGGCCCGCGGTCGAGATCTGCTCCGAGAGGTCCGCCGCCGGGATGATCGATTCGGCGAGGCTCACCGAGTAGTTCGGCACGAAGGCCACCGTCAGGCGGCCGGCCACGTCCGGATCGGCGTTGACGCGCTTGGCCACGTCGCTGGCAAGCCGGATGATCAGCTTGGCCTGATGGTAGCTCGGCGCGGCCTTGCCGGCGAAGAGCTTGACCCGGGGCGTCCAGTCGCGGTGCGGCTCGGCCTTGATCGCCTGGTAGAGCGCGACCGTCTCCAGGATGTTGAGGAGCTGGCGCTTGTATTCGTGGATGCGCTTGATCTGGACGTCGAACAACGCCTCCGGATCGAGGGTGATGCCGGTGCGATCCTCGACCACGCGGGCGAGGGCTTCCTTGCGGTCCCGGCGCACCGCCGCGTAGCGCGCCTGGAAGCTCGCATCGTCGGCGAAGGCCGCGAGCCCTTCGAGGTGGCGCGGATCGTCCAGCACCTTCGCGCCGACCGCCTCGACGGCGAGCGCGGTGAGGCCCGGATTGGCGTTGTGGAGCCAGCGCCGGAAGGTGATGCCGTTGGTCTTGTTGACGATCTTGTCGGTGTCGAGGGCGTGCAGCGGTGCGAACACCGTCTGGCGCATCAGCTCGGTGTGGAGCGCCGAGACGCCGTTGACGCGGCGCGCGCCCAGGAAGGCGAGATGGCCCATGCGGACGCGCTTGCCGTGGCTCTCGTCGATCAGCGAGACCTCGGCGAGGTGCTCGGGCGAGCTGCCGTGCTTCGACACCTCCTCGAGGTGCATCCAGTTGATCAGGTAGATGATCTGCATGTGGCGCGGCAGCAGCCGCTCCATCAGCTCCACCGGCCAGGTCTCCAGGGCCTCCGGCATCAGGGTGTGGTTGGTGTAGCCGAGCGTCTGGGTGGTGACGTGCCAGGCATCCTCCCAGGACAGGCCGTGGACGTCGACGAGGAGCCGCATCAGCTCCGGCACGGCGATGGCCGGGTGGGTATCGTTGAGCTGGATCGCCGCGTGATCGGGCAGCGAGCGCAGGTCGCCGCGCTCGGCGACGTGGCGGCGCACCAGATCCTGGAGCGAGGCCGAGGTGAAGAAGAATTCCTGGCGCAGGCGCAGTTCCTGGCCGGCCGGCGTGCCGTCGCTGGGATAGAGCACCCGCGAGATCGCCTCGGCCCGGGCGCGCTCGGCGACCGCCCCGACATGGTCGCCGGCATTGAAGCGGGCGAGGTCGATCGCCTCGGGCGCGCGGGCGGCCCAGAGGCGGAGCGCATTGACGTGCTTGGCGCCCCGCCCGATCACCGGGGTGTCGTAGGGCACGGCGCGCACGGTCTCGGCCGGGCGCCAGACGCGGCGCAGGGTGCCGTCCGGCTGGACGGTCATGGCGACGTCGCCGCCGAAGCCGACCTCGCACGTCGCCTCGGCCCGCTCGAACTCCCAGGGGTTGCCCTCGGCAAGCCAGGTCTCCGGCACCTCGCGCTGCACCCCGTCCTCGATCACCTGCCGGAAGAGGCCGTGATCGTAGCGGATGCCGTAGCCGTAGGCGGGAATGGCGAGGCTCGCCATGCTCTCCATGAAGCAGGCGGCGAGCCGCCCGAGGCCGCCATTGCCGAGCGCCGCGTCGGGCTCGGCGCCGGCCACCGCGTCGAGATCGACGTCGAGGCCGGCGAGCGCCGCCCGCACGGTCTCGGCGACGCCGAGATTGCCCATCGCGTCGGAGAGCAGGCGGCCGATCAGGAATTCCAGGGAGAGGTAGTGCACGCGCTTCGGGGGCACGATCCCGGCCGAGATGGCGCTGGCGGCGACGGCCCGGTCGCGCAAGGCCAGGGCGGTCGCGACGAACCAGTCGCGGTCGCGGGCGGTGGCGGGCGTCTTGCCGAGGGCGTAGGCGAGCTTGGCCAGGATCGCGGTGCGCATCACCGTGACGTCGTCGCCCGCGGGCGCCACGGGCGCGGCTTGCGGCATCCAGGAGCGCGGCGCCTCGGCGGCATCCCGCGAGGTCTCGTCACGGCGGCGACCGGTCAGAACAGCTTCGTTGAGCACCTTGGAACCCCCTTCCTTGCCGTAGGTCTTTCCGGTGCTGCAGCGCGATCTCGCGTCGCGTGCTGTGCAGCAAACCTTCGGCCACGGCAGTATCGTGTGGCTATGGAACGGCGATGTCGAGACGCCTGGGCCAAGCTTGACCACACGATTGATCGCGTGTTGCTGCCCCGACACGTCTCATGGGAACGCGACTTGATTTTGGCGAACCGGCCTGAAGCGAGTGTGAACGCATTCGAGATCGTCCGCACGTCCGACCTTAGGGTTAAACGATGCCCTTAGGGAATGGCCAACCGACGGAGCAGGGTTGCACCTCCGGTCTGGCGTCACGCCCGCGCTCCCGCTCTTGCCGGCGGTTGGGCATCGACGCGGGTCGATGCCCCATCGGTGTCGCTACCGCCCGACGATGGCGTCATGACGGTGCCTCGGCGTCATCATCGTGTCTTGGCTGTACGATGTGTCTTGGTGGTCCGGCATGTCGCGGCGGTCCGATCGGGTCGGCGAGACGATCGCCTCGCGATCCCTGATGCGGGCCCGCCACGCCCCGGACCTCCGTGAGAACGACGGGGGAACCGGAGGCGGGGAAGCGGTTTCCCGCAAGGCACCCCCGGCCGAGGGTGGATCGATCGTAAGCATTACGATCGTGCACGATATATAACGGTGCCCGCCCGTCCGCTCAACCCCGGCCGCATCCCGATGGCCGCACGCCGCCGCCGCGTCGCCGGTCTCATCCGATGAAACCCGCCCGCGAAGCTTGATCAGGAGACCCGCATGACCGAGGACGCGAAGCCCGCCCGCCTGCTCGCGGGAGAGCTGTGGTGGAAGGCCGGCATCGTCTACCAGGTCTATCCGCGCTCGTTCCAGGACACGAACGGCGACGGCGTCGGCGACCTCAGGGGCGTGACCGCCCGGCTCGACTACCTCGCCTGGCTCGGGGTCGACGCGGTGTGGCTGTCCCCGGTCTGCCGCTCGCCGATGGCCGATTACGGCTACGACGTCTCGGATTACTGCGACATCGATCCGCTCTTCGGCACGCTCGCCGATTTCGATGCTCTGGTGGCCGAGGCGCATCGCCGGCGCCTGCGGGTGATCATGGACTTCGTGCCCAATCACACCTCGCAGGACCATCCGTGGTTCCGCGAGGCCCGCGCCTCGCGCGACAACCCCAAGCGCGACTGGTACATCTGGCGCGATCCCGGACCCGACGGCGGTCCGCCGAACAACTGGATCAGCAATTTCGGCGGCCCGGCCTGGACCCTCGATCCGGCGACCGGGCAATACTACTACCACGCCTTCCTGCGCGAGCAGCCGGACCTGAACTGGCGCAACCCGCAGGTGCGCGCCGCGATGATGGACGTGCTGCGCTTCTGGCTCGATCGCGGCGTCGACGGGTTCCGGGTCGACGTGATCTGGCACCTGATGAAGGACGAGGCGCTCCGCGACAATCCGGCCAACCCGGATTACGTGGCCGGCGAGCCCGAGATCAACCGCCTCCTCCAGATCCATTCCGCCGACCAGCCCGAGGTTATGGGGGTGATCGCCGAGATGCGGGCGGTGCTGGAGGAATACGACGCCCGGGTGCTGATCGGCGAGATCTACCTGCCGCTGGAGCGGCTGGTGGCCTATTACGGCACCGACCTGTCGGGCGCGCACCTGCCGTTCAACTTCCAGCTGATCCAGACGCCCTGGCACGCGCCCGCCGTGGCGCGGCTGATCGAGGAATACGAGGCGGCCCTGCCCGAAGGCGGCTGGCCGAACTGGGTGCTGGGCAACCACGACCAGCCCCGCATCGCCGCCCGGGTCGGCGACGCGCAGGCCCGGGTGGCGGCGGTGCTGCTGCTGACCCTGCGGGGAACGCCGACGCTCTATTACGGCGACGAGATCGGGCTCGGCCGGGTGCCGATTCCCCCCGAGCGCGTGCGCGACCCCTGGGAGCACAACGAGCCCGGCCGCGGCCGCGACCCGGAGCGCACCCCGATGCAGTGGCAGCCCGGCCCGCAGGCGGGCTTCTCCACCGTCGAGCCATGGCTGCCCCTCGATCCGCAGGCCCAGACCCGCAACGTCGAGGTGCTGCGGGACCAGTCCGATTCGATCCTCACCCTGCACCGCCGCCTGATCGCCCTCCGCCGCGAGCATCCGGCCTTGAGCGTCGGCACCTACCGCCCGATCTCGGCCGCGGGCGACGTGCTGATCTACGAGCGCCGCCACGCCGACGAGACGATCCGGGTCGCCCTCAATTTCGGGCACGAGGCTTGCAGGATAGAGGCTTGCAGGATCGAGGCGGGCCACGGCGAGCCCAGGGTGGATGGCGTCGGCGGGGCAGGGGAGGACTGGGAAGTCCTCCTGTCGAGCGCCGGGGGCCGGCGGGGAGAACGGGCGCCCGAGGGGTATTTCGCACTTGCGGGAGACGAGGCGCTGGTGCTGATCCGCCGCGCGGCGGTCGCGGCGGGCTGATCCGCCTATTCCCCGCCTAAGCTCCGATCTCACGCGGCACAGCTTTCCATCCGGGGCGCGAATTCGGGATTTTTCTTGTCTTTTACGAGAAAAATCTTGCTGCCCCGGAATTGCATGATATTGTTGCGATGCAACGGAACCAAAGCGGGAGTCGTGCGTTGTCGTGGCAGTACGTCGCGGTTTCGTCCGCTCGCAATCCGTCCGGCTCGCGGCGTGAGGGCTCATTCATGACATTTCCGGCGTCGACGCGGTCGGCCTGGCATTCGCCGGCCGTGTCGTCTGGCGGCTCCCCGCGGGAGGCCGTCGAGAGGCTGCGCGGCTCGCTGAAGCCGCGGATCCTCTACGCCACCCCGGAGATGGCGGATTTCGTGAAGACCGGGGGCCTCGGCGAGGTCGCGGCCTCGCTGCCCCGGGCCCTGCGCCAGCATTACGACGTGCGCATCCTGATCCCGGGCTATCGCCAGGTCGTCGAGCGCCACCCCGAGATTCCGGTCGTCGCCCACCTTCCCGGCAATGCCGAGATGCCGCCCTGCGACCTCGGCCTGATCGAGACCGGCGACGGCCTGCCGGTCTACGTCATCCTCAATTCCGGCCTCTACGAGCGCGACGGCTCGCCCTACGGCGACCAGGGCGTCGACTTCCCCGACAACGACCTGCGCTTCGGCCGCCTCAGCCTCGCGGCCGCCGAACTCGCGCAGGGCCTCGACGCCGAATGGCGCGCCGACCTCCTGCACCTCAACGACTGGCAGACGGCGCTGGCGCCCGCCTATCTCGCCTGGCGCGGCCTGCGCACGCCGAGCGTGCTGACGATCCACAACCTCGCCTATCAGGGCCTGTTCCCGTGGGAGACCCTCGGCCGCATCGGCGTGCCGGAGAGCGCCTTCCACATCGACGGGGTCGAGTTCTACGGCAAGCTCTCCTTCCTGAAGGCCGGCCTGTACTACGCCTCCCACGTCACCACCGTGAGCGAGACCTACGCCCACGAGATCACCACGCCGGAATTCGGCTGCGGCCTCGACGGCTTGCTGCGCACCCGCGCCCATCAGGGACGGCTCGCCGGCATCCTCAACGGCATCGACGAATCCTGGGATCCGCGCACCGACCTCCACCTCGCCACCCGCTTCGAGCCCGACGACTGGAAGGGCAAGCGTGCCAATGCCGACGCGGTGCGCACCCGCTTCGGCCTCGGCGTGTCGCGCGGTCCGCTCTTCGCCATCGTCTCGCGCCTCGTCCATCAGAAGGGCGTCGATCTCACCCTCGCGGCGGCCGAGTCGATCGTCGCCGAGGGCGGCCAGCTCGTGGTCACCGGCCAGGGCGAGCCGCGCTTCGAGGCCGCCTTCCTCGATCTCGCCCGGCGCCATCCCGGCTCGGTCGGGGTGCGGGTCGGCTTCGAGGAGACCGATGCCCACCGGATGTTCGCGGGCAGCGACTTCCTGCTGATGCCCTCGCGCTTCGAGCCCTGCGGCCTCGCCCAGATGTATGCCCAGCGCTACGGCTCCCTGCCGATCGTCCACCGCACCGGCGGGCTGGCCGACACGGTCGAGGACGGCGTGACCGGCTTCCTGTTCGGCGAATCCTCGCTCAAGGGCCTGAGCGGCGCCATCCGCCGCGCCTTTGACGTCTTCGCCTCGAAGCGCCGCCTCGGCGCCATGCGGCGCAACGCCATGTCGCGGGAGTTCGGCTGGGATCAGGCCGCCGACGGCTATTCCTCGCTCTACACCCGCGTCGTCGGCAATGGCGGCGAGCTGATGCGGGCGCGCGCCGTCGCCTGAGGCGGATCGCTCGTGACCGGCCGATTCCCGGTCGTCCACTCTTCCGGTCTTCCAAGACCCCGCGGTGCCCCCGGCACCGCGGGGTCTTTCGCGTTCGGCCCGCCTCCACCCCGCCGCAGGACGCCAAAACGCCGAGACGCCAAAACGCCGAGACGCTTGACATCTGCCCCTACGGCAGGAATACATGAGCACGTGTTCATGTGTCGATGAGAGGCCGCGTGAAGGTCCTGTCGCCCGAGCAGGTCGGTGACGTGGCGGAGGTCTTTCGGCTCCTCGGCGAGCCGAATCGTCTGCGCATCGTGCTGGCCTGCCTGGAGACGGAGCGGACCGTCGGCGAGATCGGCGAGGCCCTCGGCCTGTCGCAATCGCTGACCTCGCACCACCTGCGCCTGTTGCGGACGGCCCGCATCCTGCGGGCGATCCGCCACGGCCGGCATGTCGCCTACGCGATCGACGACGATCACGTGCGCGACGTGCTGCGCAACATGGTGGCCCACTTCACCGAGCCGCACGACCACGGCCACGATCACTCCCACGATCACTCGCACCACGAGGAACCCTGACCCATGACCAGCCCCAACGTCGAGACCGTGAAGTGCGCCTGCGAGGACTGCGTCTGCACGGTCCCGGTGGCGAAGGCCGTCTCCCGCGACGGCAAGTCCTTCTGCTGCGAGGAATGCGCCGAGGGTCATCCCCACCATGCCGGCTGCGACCACGCCGGCTGCACCTGCCATGGCTGATCGGCCCGCCGGGGTCGTGCGTCCGGCCCCGGCATGCTCTAAAGCCCCGGACACAGGTGCGTCCGGGCTCCATCCGGACGGGGGATGGATGAGCCGATGATCGCGGGCTGGACGGTGGTGCTGGCGGCCCTCGTCTACATCTGCGCCCTGTTCGCGGTCGCCCATTGGGGCGACGTGGCGGGGCGGACGCTGATGCGCGACGCGCGGGTGCGGCCGACGATCTACGCCCTGTCGCTCGCGGTCTACTGCACCTCCTGGACCTTCTTCGGCTCGGTCGGCCTCGCCAGCCATACCGGCCTCGACTTCCTCACCATCTATGTCGGCCCGGTCCTGGTGGTCGGGCTGGGGTACCGGCTGGTCGCCCGGGTGGTGCGGATCGCCAAGGCCCAGAACTCGACCTCGATCGCCGATTTCATCGCCGCCCGCTACGGCAAGAGCGAGCGCATCGCCGCGCTGGTCTGCCTGATCTCGGTGGTCGGCGCCGTGCCCTACATCGCCCTGCAATTGCGGGCGGTGGCGGCCTCGCTCCAGGTCTTCCTGCGCACCAC
Source organism: Methylobacterium indicum (assembly GCF_017347565.1). NCBI lineage: Bacteria > Pseudomonadati > Pseudomonadota > Alphaproteobacteria > Hyphomicrobiales > Methylobacteriaceae > Methylobacterium > Methylobacterium indicum. The sequence goes on from NZ_AP024145.1 coordinate 592,995, forward strand.
CGACGGGGTCGGGGTCTCGGCCGGCATGCTCGGCGATCTCGGCCTGTTCGTCGCCCTGGTGCTGGCGGGCTTCGCGGTCGCCTTCGGCACCCGGCACGCCGACGCCACCGAGCACCAGGACGGGCTGACCCTCGCGGTGGCGCTCGAATCCCTCGTCAAGCTCGTGGCCTTCATCACCGTCGGCGGCTTCGTGGTCGGCTGGATGCTGCGGGACGCTCCCCCCGTCCCGGTGCCCGGCATCTCCCTCGGCGCCCTGGTCGGGCAGACCTCGGGCCCCGCGACGCTGATCGTCCAGGTCCTGCTCTCGGCCGCCGCCGTGCTGCTGCTGCCGCGCCAGTTCCACATGGCGGTGGTGGAGAACCGGGCGGTCGCCGATGTCGGGCGCGCCGCCTGGACCTTCCCGCTCTACCTCGTGCTCATCAACCTGTTCGTGGTGCCGCTCGCGCTCGCCGGCCTCGCGCTCTTCCCGGAGGGCACGGTCCAGCGCGACATGACGGTGCTGGCGCTGCCGCTGCACGAGCGGGCCGACGGCATCGCCCTCGTGGCGTTCATCGGCGGGCTGTCGGCGGCGACCGCGATGGTGATTGTCGAATCGGTCGCGGTGGCGATCATGATCTCGAACCACCTCGTCATCCCGGTGGCGCTGCGCCGGCGCAACCTCGTGGCCGGCGCGCCCCCGTCGCCGGAGCCCGGCGCCTCGGATCTCGGCGGCTACGTGCTGGTGGTGCGCCGCATCGCGATCGTCGCGGTGGTGCTGGTGGCCTACGCCTATTCGCGGGTCGCCGGCGAGGTGGCGCTCGCCTCGATCGGGCTCCTGTCCTTCGCCGCCGTGGCGCAGATCGGCCCGGCCTTCATCGGCGCGCTCTACTGGGGCCGCGGCACCGGCACGGGTGCCGCCGCGGGCCTGATCGTCGGGTTCGCGGTCTGGCTCTACACCCTGCTGCTGCCGAGCCTCGTCACCGGGGAGGGCTGGGCCGCCTCGCTCATCGCCGACGGCCCCTTCGGCATCGAGGCCCTGAGCCCGACCGCGCTGATGGGCATCGAGGACGTGCCGCGCCTCGTCCACGGCACGCTGTGGAGCCTCGGGCTCAACGCGCTCGCCTACGTGGCGTTCTCGCTCCTGCGTCCGCCGAGCGCGATCGAGCGGCTGCAGGCCGAGGCCTTCGGGCAGGTGTCGGGCCAGATGTCGGGGCTCGACGAGGCCGGGCGCGTGACGCCGAGCTTCCGGCTGTTTCGCAGCGCCGTGACCCTGGGCGAGCTGCGCGCCACGGTCGCCCGCTTCCTCGGCGAGGAGCGGGCGGCACGGGCCTTCAAGGATTTCGCCCAGGCGCAGGGGCGCGGGCCCCTGCCGGACGACGCGGTGGCGGGCCTGCCCGAGCTGCGCCACGCCGAGCATCTGCTCGCCTCGGCGATCGGCGCCTCCTCGGCCCGGCTCGCCCTGTCGCTGGTGCTGCGCCGGCGCAACGTCTCGCCGCGGGCGGCCTTGAAGCTCCTCGACGACGCCTCGGCGGCGTTCCAGTACAGCCGCGACATCCTCCAGCACGGGCTCGATCACGCCAAGCAGGGCATCACGGTCTTCGACCGCGACATGAAGCTGATCGTCTGGAACCGGGCCTTCGCCGACCTCTACGACCTGCCGGCCGGGATGATCCGCACCGGCATCGGGCTCGAGGCGATCGTGCGCTACAACGCGGGCCGGGGCGCCTACGGGGTGCGCGACGCCGACACCCTGGTGGCCGAGCGCATCGCCGCCTTCCGGCTCGAATCCGGGCCGCAGCGCCTGCGGCTGCATCCGAGCGGCCGGGTGATCGAGATCCGCGCCAACCTCCTGCCGAACGGCGGCGTGGTGGCGACCTATACCGACGTGACCGACTCGGTCGCCGCCGAGGAGGCCCGCACCCGCCTCAACGAGGAGCTGGAGAGCCGGGTGCGCGAGCGCACCGAGGAGCTGACACGCCTCAACGCGGCGCTCACCCGGGCCAAGGCCGAGGCCGAGGATGCGAACGCCTCGAAGACACGCTTCCTGGCGGCGGCCAGCCACGACATCCTCCAGCCCCTCAACGCGGCCCGGCTCTACGCCAGCGCGCTGGTCGAGCGCGACCGCGGCAGCGATCCGACGCTGGCCGAGAACGTCGACGCTTCCCTCGACGCCGTCGAGGAGATCCTGACCGCCCTGCTCGAGATCTCGCGCCTCGATACCGGCTCGCTGAAGCCCCAGCTCTCGATCGTGCGGGTCTCGGACCTCTTCCGCCAGGTCCAGCGCGAGTTCGGCCCGATGGCGCAGGAGAAGGGGCTGGGCCTCACCGTCATGCCCTCGTCCCTCGCCCTGCGCTCCGACCGGCAGCTCCTGCGGCGGCTGCTGCACAACCTCGTCTCGAACGCGATCAAGTACACGCCGAAAGGCCGCGTGCTGGTGGGCGCGCGCCGGCGCGGCGACCGGGTGGTGCTGATGGTCTGCGATACCGGGCTCGGCATCCCGGCCGCGCAGCAGAGGCTGGTCTTCCGCGAGTTCCAGCGCCTCGACCAAGGTGCGCGGGTCGCCCGCGGCCTCGGCCTCGGCCTCTCGATCGTCGAGCGGACCGCGCGGCTCCTCGACCATCCGGTGACCCTTGCCTCCACGCCCGGGCGCGGCTCGGCCTTCTCGGTCGCGGTACCGGACGCCCCCGTGAGGCCGTCCCTCGAGGTGCAGGGCGAGGCACCCCGCCCTGCCACCGTGCCGCTCGCCGGCCTCACCGTGCTCGCCGTCGACAACGAGCCGGCGATCGTCGACGGGATGCGGGTGCTGGTCGGCAACTGGGGCTGCACGCTCCACACCGCCGGCTCGCTCAGCGAGGCGCTCGCCCTGGTGCTCGGCGGCGCGCTCCGCCCGGACGTGATCGTCGCCGACTACCACCTCGACCAGGGCACCGGCCTCGACCTCATCGCCGGCTTGCGGGCCGCGCTCGCCGCCGACATCCCGGCGGTACTGCTCACCGCCGATCGCTCGCCCGGCGTGCGCGATGCCGCCGCGGCGCAGCGGGTCCAGGTGCTGAACAAGCCGCTGAAGCCCGCGGCGCTCCGCGCCCTGCTGACCCAGTGGCGCGGCCGCCAGGCCGCGGAATAGGCGGCGGACCCGAGGGATGCGCCCTCAGTGCCGCACCCACATCACCCGCGCCATCCAGGCGATCTCGGCGGCCGGGATCACCCGGTCGGGCGCGCCGGGCAGCGGCCCCTTCAGCTCGGCGGCCCGGGGGGTGCGCCGGCGCAGCTCGGCCGCCAGGATGTCGCCCCGGTCGAGGCAGGTCACCACGCGGTCGCCCGTGCGCATCTCCGCGTGGGGGCAGACCACCAGCACGTCGCCCTCCCGGTAGAGGGGCGTGAGGCCTCCACCCCGGACCTCGATGGCGAAGCAGCCCTCGCCGAGGCCCGGCAGCTCCATTTCCTGGAGCATGCCGCCGCGGCCCGGCAGGCCGTCGGCCCCGAGCGGCTTCGCCACGCTGCCGCTGTCGATCACCGGCACCGTGATGCGCGATTCGGGCGGGGAGGCCGGGAGGCGCGGCTCGATCAGGCGCAGGAACTCGTCGAGCGTGGCGCCGGTCGCCGCCAGGACCTTGGCGAGGGATTCCGTCGACGGCCAGCGCTTGCGGCCGTCGGGACTGACCCGCTTGGATCGGTTGAAGCTCGTCGCGTCGAGGCCGGCACGGCGCGCGAGGCCCGACGCCGTCAGGTTGTTGCGTTGGGCCAAGTGATCGATCGCGGACCAGATTCGCTCGTGGGACAGCATTGGAAACCTGGCGTGCCGCGGTCGGTGTTCACCACCGAACTATCAAATGTAAACTACCGAACCGTCGCCGAAAGGCAACGGCGTTGCCGCTTCGTCCCGTGCCCGCTATCGCTCGCCCGCCCCCCGAGGAGATCCGCGGCCCCCATGTCCCTCATCTACAAGATCTGCCCCGCCGCCCTGTGGCGGGCGGCCGAGGCGGCCGGCCGGTTCGACGGTGCGCCGGTCGACCTGGCGGACGGCTACATCCATTTCTCGACCGCCGCGCAGGCCCCCGAGACCGCCGCCAAGCACTTCTCGGGACAGGATGATTTGCTCCTCGTCGCGGTCGAGGCCGAGGCCCTGGGCGAGGCCCTGCGCTTCGAGCCCTCCCGCGGCGGCGCGCTGTTCCCGCATCTCTACGGCCCGCTGCCGCTCTCCGCCGTCCGCTCGGTCGCGCCGCTGCCGGTCGGCTCCGACGGTTGTCACGTTTTTCCTGATTCCATCGGAGGTTGACCGTGCTCCAGGCCGTCTTCCCGTTCGTCCGTCCCCTGCTGCACGCCCTCGATCCCGAGACTGCCCATACCCTGACCCTGGGGGGCCTCTCGCGCCTTCCTCTGCGTGATCCGCCGGCCGACGATCCCCGGCTCCGTGTAACGGTTATGTCGCGCACCTTCCCCAACCCGGTCGGCCTCGCGGCCGGGTTCGACAAGGGCGCGCAGGCGCCGGACGCGCTGCTCGGGCTCGGCTTCGGCTTCGTCGAGGTCGGCGGGGTGGTGCCCCGGCCGCAGCCCGGCAATCCGCGCCCGCGGGTCTTCCGGCTGCCGGAGGACGGGGCGGTGATCAACCGGTTCGGCCTCAACAGCGAGGGGCTGGCGGTGGTGCGCGCCCGCCTCGAGGCCCGCCGCGGCCGGCCCGGCATCGTCGGGGTCAATATCGGGGCCAACAAGGAGGCGACGGACCGGCTGGCCGATTACGTCGCCTGCACGAAGGGGCTGGCCGGCCTCGTCGACTTCATCACCGTCAACGTCTCCTCGCCCAACACCCCGGGCCTGCGCGACCTCCAGGGCGAGGCCTTCCTCGACGATCTCCTCGCCCGGGTGGTCGCGGCCCGCGACGAGGCGGGGGCGGGCACCGCCGTGCTGCTCAAGATCGCGCCGGATATCGGCCTCGACGGCCTCGACGCGATGACCGCCACCGCCCGGCGCCGCGGCATCGACGCACTCGTGGTCTCGAACACCACCGTGGCGCGGCCGGCGAGCCTGCGGGCGGCGGCGAAGGCCGAGACCGGCGGCCTGTCCGGCCGGCCGCTCTTCTCGCCCGCGACCCGGCTCCTCGCCGAGACCTACCTGCGGGTCGGTACCGCGCTGCCGCTGATCGGCGTCGGCGGGGTCGATTCGGCGGAGGCCGCCTGGACCAAGATCCGGGCCGGGGCGAGCCTGGTCCAGCTCTACTCGGCCCTCGTCTATGCGGGTCCGGGCCTCGTGCGCGACATCAAGGCCGGGCTGGTCGAGCGGATGGAGGCCGAGGGCGTGCCGAGCCTCGCCGGGATCGTCGGCCGCGACGCGGCGGACCTGGCGACGTCGGCCTGACGGATCACAGCTCCGGGTTGGTCGGCTCGGTGCGCCGGGCCACGACCGTGTAGCAGAGGCGCTTCTGACCCAGCAGCGACTGGCGGTGATACGTCACCGCCGATTCGCCGAAGCCGAGAATCGCCAGCAGCTCCTGCATCGTCGTCGGCGCGATGGTCCACCAGGCATCGAAGCGGATCCGCTGGTCGCTGCGCGGCAGGAGGAAGACCGGCAGGCCGACCCGGCGCGGCAGGAAGCGCAGGAGATGCAGCGATTTCGGCAGCATCTCGGTCACCACCACGGTCTCGCGGGTGAGCCGCAGGACGCCGTGGAGCGCCCGGAACGGGTCGCGCAGGCGCGTGAGCGCGTTGCCCAGCACCGCGATGTCGACGGGACCCACCGCCTCCGGCACATCGTAGAGCGAGCCGCCCGCCCGCCGCGCCCGGGAGCCGAGGGCGGCGTGGGCGTACCAGTAGGCGTTCTCGAACCGATGCAGGTGGTTGCGGATCTCCGGCGCGATCACGGCGCGCTCGAAATCCGGGTAGGGCACCATCTCCCAGCAGGCCTCGCCGGAAAAGTCGTAGGCCACCACCTCGGCGCCCCGCGCCTCCATGGCGAAGCCGAGGAAGCCGCTGGTGGCGCCGAAATCGAGCACGCGCTTGCCCGCCACCGCGACGCCGCCGAGATAGGCGTCGAGCCCCGCCCGCAGGTCCCAGGTCCCCGGCACGGTGCCGTGCCCGGGCAGGTCGATCGTGTGGTTGAAGGTGCACGCCGCCGGGTCGTCCACCACCCGCGGGGCGAGGAACGGCGGGGCGGGCTGCGTGGGCGGATCCGCCATCATCTTGCGGGAGTCATCGTGTGGGGTTCGTCTCGTGAAGCGGCGGGTCGGCGGAGGGCGGGATCAGGCGTCGTCCCGCGCCGTCGGGTAGGCCGGCAGCCCCTCGGGAAGCGCGACCCAGGACAGGCGCCGGGACACCCAGACGTGGTCGTGCGGGGGATACCGCTCCGGGTCGTCGAGGCTCGCCAGGGTGAGGTCGATCTCGTCCGGCAGCGCGTCGGCCCGGTAGGCCAGCGGCGTGCCGCAGGTCGGGCAGAAGGCCCGCTCCGCCCGCGGGCTCGAACGGTGCCAGACCGGGCTGCCGGCGGCGAAGCGGCAGGCGTCGCGCCGCACCGTGATCCAGCCGACCATCGGGGCACCGGTGGCCCCCCGGCAATCGGCGCAGTGGCAGACGGTCCGGTTCCACGGCTCCCCGCCCGCCGCGTAGCGGACCGCGCCGCAGCGGCATCCGCCGGTGATCGGGCCGCCGGCGCTCACCGGGCCGCCTCGGCCGCTCGCCCGGCCGCGGCCTGCGGGAAGGCGCCGTCGACGAGCCGCGGATAGAGCAGTGCCTGGCCGAGGCCGCGGGCGGCGAGGAAGGCCAGCATGGCGAGCCACAGCCCGGTATTGCCCGTCCCCCGCGTGAGCGCCAGCACCGCGACGTCGACGGCGAGGGCCGCCAGCATCAGGTTGCGCATCGGCCGGGTCCAGGTCGCCCCGACATAGACGCCGTCAAACGCGAAGGCCGCCGCGGCGGCGAGCGGCGTGAGCGCGGCATAGACGAGATAGTCTCGGGCGACCGCCCGTACCTCCGGCGCGGTGGTGACCGCGTCGATGAAGGCACCGCCCAGGCCGAGGAAGAGGCCCGAGACCGCGAGCGCGAAGCCGAGGCACCAGCCGAGGGACAGCCGCACCGCGGCCCGGAACCGGCCCTCGTCGCGGGCGCCGAGCGCCTGGCCGCACAGGACCTCGGCGGCGGTGGCGAAGCCGTCGAGGAAGAAGCTGCCGACGAGGAAGAGGTTCTGCAGGACGGCGTTGGCGGCGAGCGTCGCATCCCCGGCCCGCGCCCCGAGGGCGGAGAAGAGCGCGAGCGCCGTGATCAGCGCCAGGGTGCGCACCATCACGTCGCCGTTGACCGCCAGCATCCGGGTGAGGCCGGCCCGCTCGACGATCTCGGCGACAGGCACGCGCCAGGGCCGGGAGCCGAGCCGGTGCAGCACCCCGAGCCCGAGGACCGTGCCGGCGACCTCGGCCAGCACCGTGGCGAGCGCCGCCCCGGCGACGCCGTCATCCGCCCAGAGCACGAACAGCAGGGTCAGCGCCACGTTGACGGCGTTGATGGCGACCTGGAGCGCGAGGCCGAGATCGGTGCGGCCGCGCCCGAGGGTCGAGCCGAGGATCGCGTAGTTCGCCAGCGTGAACGGCGCGCACCAGATCCGCACCGAAAAATACGCCGCGAACGCCCCGGTCACCGCCGGGCTCGCCCCGAACAGCCGGAAGGCGGCCGCCGCGAGCGGGCCCTGCAGCGCCACCATGACGAGGCCGACCGCCAGCGCCGCGGCGAGCGCCCGGGCCAGCGTTCGGTCGATCTCGGCGGTGTTCCCGGCCCCGGTCGCCTGCGCGGTGAGGCCGGCGGTGGCCATGCGCAGGGCGCCGAAGGTCCAGAACAGGTAGTCGAACGCCACGGCGCCCAGCGCAAGCGCTCCGAGGAGCGCGGCGTCGCCGAGCCGCCCGATCGCCGCCGTCCCGACGAGGCCGAGGAGCGGCGTCGTGACGTTGGCGAGCGTGATCGGCACGGCGAGCGCCAGCATGCGGCGATGCGTGACCTCCGGGCCCGCTCCCGGGCCCGCGGCGGCAGGGTTCATCGATCTCGTTCCGATGCTCTCGTCGCGCGCGTTCAGCGCCCGCGGGCGAAGACGCGCGACAGGAGCCAGAGCGGCACCACCACCGCCGCGCCGGCGACGAACCAGCGGCCGGCATCGTGGAACGTGTCGAAGCTCAGCTCGAGCAGCGAGCGCACGGTGTCGTAGGCCTGGGCGAACAGGATCCCGGGCGTGACCCCGAGCATCGCCATGCCGGCGCCGACGAGGACCGACAGGAACACGAGCCGCAGCAGCACCGCCCCGGGCGAGCCACCGAGGAAACGGTGCAGGCCCGAGGAGCGGCCGTCGCGGCCCGGATCGTAGCCGCCCGGCCCCTGGCCGTAGGGATCCTGGCCGAAGGAATTCTGGCCGAAGGAATCCTGGCCCCGGGGACCCTGGCCGCCGAAGGGCCGTTGGAATCTCTGCTCGCTCATGTGTCCTCGCGACCCCTCGCCGTTGCCCGTCCCCGGCTTGCGGAGCGGCGATGCTCCCCGACCGTGGCGGGATTGTCACGGATCGGACGAAACCCGGCGCGGCCTGGCGCATTGCACCGTTTGGCAATCCGCACCTGAGATGGCAACCTTCGCGGATTATCCCAAGATGCCCGTTCCAAGGATGCCCATCCCAAGATGCCCGGTGTGACAGGACGAGCCTGAACGGGAGCATCCGACCACCCCGGGCCGGACGAGGGCCCACCCGCAACCCCGAGACGCTCCGCCCCGGCGCGGCGCCGCGAGATTGATACCCCGAGCATGATCGACCACGCGCTCTTCGACCCGGCGAAAACGGATCCCGACGCCGAGCGGCTGAACCGGGAGATCATCGCCGCGCAGGCCCAGGCGCCGGACCCCTGGTCGATGCCGGTGGCCGAGGTGCGCGAGCGCCGCCGCCGCGGCAGCACCGCCTACCCGGCGATGCCGCGCAGCGCCCGGGCCGAGACGATGACGATTCCCGGCCCCGGCGGCCCGCTGACGCTCCGGGTGATCCGGCCGCAGCGCAAGGCCCGGGGCGCCTACCTGCACATCCATTCCGGCGGCTGGGTCTGGGGCGGGGCCGACGAGCAGGATCCCTGGCTCGAGCGCATCGCCGAGCGCTGCGGCTTCGTCTGCGTCTCGGTCGAGTACCGCCTCGCCCCCGAGCACCCCTACCCGGCGCCGATCGACGATTGCGAGGCGGCGGCGCTCTGGCTCTACCACGAGGGCCGCAAGCTGTTCGGCGTCGAGGCCCTGACGATCGGCGGCGAATCGGTCGGCGCGCATCTGAGCGTGATGACGCTCCTGCGCCTGCGCGACCGCCACCGGCTGCCAAAGGCCTTCCGGGGCGCCAATCTCTTTTCCGGCCTCTACGACCTCGGCGTGACCGCGAGCGCCCGCAACTGGGGCGACGAGCGCCTCGTCCTCAACTCCACCGACATCCGCCGCTTCGCCGACGGCTTCGTGCCCGAGGGCGTCGCCCGGCGCTCGCCGGACGTCTCCCCGCTCTACGCCGACCTCGCCGGCCTGCCGCCGGCCCTGTTCTCGGTCGGCACCCGCGACCCGCTCCTCGACGACACGCTGTTCATGTCGATGCGCTGGGCCTCGGCCAATAACGGCGGCTACACGTCGGTCTATACCGGCGGCTGCCACGTGTTCATCCGCTACAACCTGGCGATGACCCAGCGGGCCCTGGAACTGATCGAGCGGTTCCTGATGGCGCTCGCGTGAGGGTGACGGCTCCGGCATAGGGAGCCCGGCGTGGCGCCGGGCCGCGCGGCGGCGCTCGCCTACGCGCTCCTGACCTTCGCGACGCTGCTCTGGGCCGGTAACGCGGTGGCGAGCAAGGTCGCGGTCGGCCTCGTCTCGCCCCAGGCGCTGGTGGCCCTGCGCTGGTCGATCGCGCTCACCGCGATCGCGGTCCTGGCCGGGCGCGAGACGGTCCGCCACCGCGCGACCCTGCGGGCGCACTGGCCGATGATCCTCCTGATGGGCGGGTTCGGCTATACCGGCTTCAACGCGCTCACCTACGAGGCGGGCGCCCTGACCAGCGCGGTCAACTTGGCGCTGATCGAGGGCACGATCCCGGTCTTGGTCCTCGTCCTCAACCTTCTCGTGCGCGGGGTGCCGGTGCGGGGCGGCCAGCTCCTGGGCGCCGCCATCACGCTCGGCGGGGTGGTGCTGGTGGTGAGCCGGGGCGATCCGGCCCGTCTCGCCGCCCTCGATCTCAACCGCGGCGACCTCCTGGCCGCACTCGCCTGCCTGTTCTACGCCGGCTACACCGTCGCCCTGCCGGCGCGCCCGGCGGTGCCGGCCCTCGCCTTCTTCGCCGCCATGGCGGTGGCGGCCTGGGCGACCTCGCTGCCGCTCCTCCTCGGCGAATGGGCGAGCGGCCGCACCCTGTGGCCCGGCGCCGCCGGCTGGGGGCTGATCGCCTTCACGGCGCTCGGGCCGTCGCTCGCGGCGCAGCTCGCCTACATGCGCGGGGTCGCGACGCTGGGCCCCAACCGCGCCGGCCTGTTCAACAACCTCGTCCCGGTCTTCGGGGCGCTCCTGGCGGTGGTTCTGGTGGGCGAATCCTTCGGGCTCGTCGAGGCGGCGGCGCTCGCCCTGGTGCTCGGTGGGATCGCGGTGGCAGAGGTCTTCGGGCGCAAGGCGGCTTGAGCCGCCGGTCGGACGCACGGTCGACATGACTGCACGAAGGACTGTTGGGGGTGGTTTCCTGTCCGTCGGCTTCCGGGCGTGGGATCCCGAGAACCGGACGTGGCTAAAGGAACCACCTTTGACCCGCTGCGGGATGCTGGAGATGTCCGCTTCCAGGCTCGTTCATGATGGTCGTGTTTTGGTCAGTTGCGCGAGAACGGACCATCCGCCGGTCCGACGGTGGACATGTCACCGAGGAGATGGCAGCCTGATGCGATGATCTGGAACGATTGCCGGCTATCACATTCGCGGCGTGCGATGCCCTCCAGATCACGCAGGTAGGTGATGATCGGTCCGCGTGCGCGCGGTCCCATTTTCTCAGCAGGCGTGACCCGTGCAGCGACGTGGTCAGCCACCGCATCTTAGAACGCTGGGGGCGTCTTTGAAATAGCTGTCGTCATGCTGGTTCCCATGAAGCAATAAACGCCCCGCCACCGCTAACGAGGGGCGAAGACAGCGAAGGAGGAGCCGACCGGAGGGCTTCCGATTTCGGGCCAGTCCTCTAGGTGCCGTGGTTGCTCGCTAGCCGCCTCGGACAAGTCCTTGAGGAACTGGCGGTATTGTCAATCGGACGGATCGAGCAAATGCAACATTTTGGCCGATGAAGACGCCGGGTCTGGCGTGCCAAACCCGGTGCTGGTTCGATTGATTAAGACTTGCCGCCGTGACTGTGCTCACCGCCTTTACGGCCAGCTTCAGCGGCCCTTTCTGGGTCGTTGGCGAAGTTGCCGCCGCTCTGCTGACCGCCTTTGTGACCTGCTTCGGCAGCTCGTTGAGGATCGTTGGCGAAATTGCCGCCACTCTGCTGACCGCCCTTATGGCCCGCCTCAGAAGCCCGCTCACGATCCTCGGCAAAGTTGCCGGAGCCGCCGCGGTGCTCGGTTTTTCCACCTGAAGTCATGTCAATTCTCCAAATCTAAGTGGTACATCCTAGGAATCCCTGAGATTTTAGATGGTTCCCTGAATAATATCGGGATTTTTTAATCTGTGTTATGATAGCACTCTAAGTATCAAGGCGATATCGAGAATTTTTTTGGGCCAAGCACGTTATCATAGATTAAATTTGTGCTCTCATGGTCAAGTTCACTGGTGCAAAACTTCTAACGTGATGTCTGTTTCTGGGTAAAATGACCGCGTCGGAGTGAGATGTGCCACAAAGCAGACGCTGTTGGACAATGCTTGTCCGCGCCAATCCAACCTGCGTGCCCGACAGGCTTGCCACGTGGGTTATGAACGCTCGGTCCCGATGGCCTGACCCGACTGCCATCACGACCATCTCTGGCACCGTTCCGTCCCCACCACCCCGTGGAACGTCCCTTGAGATGACTTCGCCTCGCCACCGGTTCGGTATGCGAGGCATTTTCTTGAGATGAATTAGTTTTTTGCGGCCAAGTGCTCTTTCAGGGCGAACGATTATAACTTGTAGCTGTTAGCCCGGAGGCGGACCGGAGATGCCTTCATGCAACACGTTATATCTGCTCCGCGCGGTGATGAAACGCTATTAGACACGCGAGCAAGCCCTGCCAGCGCTGTGGTCCTGGCGATGAAGTGGCTCTTTAACGGGTACAAGGACGTTCAAATCGTCGGATCGAACGGCCGCGTGCATGACGTAAACTTGGCTCAACAGCGGCTCAGACGCAGCCTACGCCTCTGATTGCAGAGCTTGCGAGCTAAGTCGCGGTTGTCCGACAGTCGCGAATGGCCCTCGGGAGACATGCCGAGGAGTGCGCAGCGGAAGTGGGTGGCGGACGGAACGTCCGCGCGATGCCAAATGCCTCAGTGGCCGTGTTCGCGCCGGCTTCGGTCGATGCGCAACATGACGCAATGTTGGCCTGACGCTGATGTGCTCTGAAGAGATGGGCCGGATCGAGGAAGCCATACATGTTTGGGTCGATCCACGAGAGCTACTGCCTCGACCGCGAACACCCGGCAGTGAGCCCCTAGGATCCCAAAAGAAGCGACCTTGTGGAGAAGGCTTGCTTCCCCGCCGAGCTGAGGTTGCGCGACTGCCGCGAACGTCCGCTTCCGGGAGGCGTCTACGGCCTTCGGGAAGACCGGGTTGGGTCGCCAGCGGATTCTCGATCACCAAGAGTCTCGGAGTTTCAACCCTGGCCCCTCTGCCCGCCGAGCCCGAGCCGGCGGATCAGCAGGAAGGCGGCCGCCGCCGACATCACGGCGATCAGGATCGCCACCGTGGAGCCCTCGTCCCACTCGGCGAGCGGCAGGCCCTTGGTGTTCATGCCGAACAGGCCGGTGACGAGGGTGGGCGGCAGGAACAGGGCGGTCAGGATCGACAGGGTGTGGAGCTGGCGGTTCGACTGCCGGGCGAGCAGCCCCGAGAGCTCCTCCTGCAGGAGCCGGCTGCGCTCGGCCAGCACCACCATGTCGCGGTCGAGGGCGTCGAGCCGCTGGGCGATGCGGGCGGCGGCCTCCCGGGTGTCTTCCGGCAGGTCGTCGCTCTCCTCCTCCAGGCGGTGGAACACCGCCCGCAACCCGTTGAGCTGGCGATGCAGCCGCACCGCGTCGCGGCGGATCGGTCCGAGCTGGCGGGTCTCCGCCCGGATGCGCTCGTCGAGGATGTGGTCCTCGATCCCGTCGAGCCGGTCCGACAGGGCCGCACCCCGCGCCCCGATCGCCGCCGCGACCCGGCCGATCAAGGTTTCGAGGAGGGCGACGGGCCCGGCAAGCGGCCGGCCCCCGGCGACGACCTCCCGCACCGCGTCGGGCCCGACGATCGGGTGTCGGCGCCCGCTGACGAGGAAGTTCGCGCCCAGCACGAAATGCAGCCGCCCGGCGGCGTCGGGCAGCCGCTCGGGTGCGGTGTCCGGCCCCTCGGCCTCCCGGGCGAGGTCGGCGATGACGCCGCCGACCTGCCCGTCCTCGACGGTCACCCGCTGGTGCGGGTCGCTGGCGAAGGCTGCCGCCGCGAGGTCGGGCGGGCCGAGCCGCCCCTCGGCGATCAGGCCCGGCACCCGGGCGTCGTTGAGGTTGACGTGGAACCAGACGAAGCCGTCGCCGAAGCGGCCGAGCGCCGGCACCTCCTCGCCGGGCCCGACCAGGCGCCCGCGCCCGCCCGCGTCGAACCGCATCGCCCAGATCAGGCCCGGCAGGGCCGGCTCGTCGCTGAGGAGATGGGCCATCGCAGCGTCCTTCGCGCCTCTCGCCGGAGAGAGTGTGGCCCGCGGGCTAGGGACGGAGCGCGACGGTTCGATGACGGCGCCCGCTGCCGGGGCGCGTCCCTCAGAACGCGTAGCGCACCCCGCAATAGGGCAGCTCCTCGGCCAGCAGCGCCTTGAACCGGGTGAGCCAGCGGCCCTTCCAGCCGGTGCGGTAGCGCAGGTTCTCCATCCCGCCCTCGGAGCGCTTGGTCTCCTGGATGTCGGGGCGCCAGAGCAGCGCCTCGGCCTTGGGGTGCCAGCGCAGGTTCACCTCGTGCAGGGCGGCGTTGTGGGTGAGGAAGATGATCTCGGCCTTCAGCTGCGCCTTGGCGGCCGGCTTGAGGCCGGCCTCGAGCGCGCGGAACAGCGCCCGCCAATCCTCCTCCCAGCCCTCGTAGAGGATCACCGGCGAGAAATTGACGTGGACCTCGTAGCCGGCCTCCACGAAGGCGTCGATCGCGGCGATCCGCTCCGGCATCGGCGAGGTCCGCACGTCGACCACCCGGGCGATGCGCTCGGGCATCAGCGAGAAGCGGATGCGGGTCTTGCCCTCCGGTCGGTAGGCGAGGAGGTCCGGGTTGACGAACTTGGTGGCGAAGGACGCCTTGGCGTTCGGGAGGCCGCGAAACAGCCCGACGAGGTCGCGCACGCCCCCGCTCGCCAGCGCGTCGACCGAGAGGTCGCCGTTCTCGCCGAGATCGTAGACCCAGAACCGGTCGTCGATCTGGTCGGGGGCGGGGAGGGGGCCCTGGCCGGCGGCGTGACGGGCGATCGCCCGGCCGATGGCCTCGGTGTTGACGAACAGGGTGATCGGGTTGGCGTAGCCCTTGCGGCGCGGCACGTAGCAATAGGCGCAGGCCATGGCGCAGCCGTTGGAGCTCGACGGCGCGATGAAGTGGGCGCTGCGGCCGTTCGGCCGCGAGGCGAGGCCCTTCTTGACCCCGAGCACCAGGGTCGAGCGCTTGATCCGCACCCAGTCCTCGGCCGAGCCGGCATTGCCGTGCAGCTCCGGGATGTTCCAGTGCGAGGCGACCTCGATCCGCCGCGCCTGCCCGAACCGCTCCAGGATCTCCCGGCCGAGGGGATAGGCCGCGACGGCGGGCTCGAGGTAGATCGTGTCGATGGCGAGGAGGCGGGACAGGGGCGGGCTCGGACGCGGTGGCTCGCGTCAGGATCTAGGGCGGTCGCGGGGCTCCAGCAGGGGCGCAAGCAGGCCCGCCGCCGCGAAGGCGCCGCCGACCGCGCAGAGTGCCGGCCAGCCGCCGGCCGCGAAGGCCCGGGTGCCCGCCGAGGCGCCGAGCGCACCGCCGACGAAGATCGCGGTGAAGAACACGGTGTTGATCCGCCCCCGCGCCCCGGGAACGAGCGCGTAGACCCGGGTCTGGTTGGCGATGAGCGCGGTGTTGATGCCGATGTCGATCAGCAGCACCCCCACTGCGAGCGCCACCAGCGAATGGCCGCCGAGGAGCCCGAACACCGCGAAGGCGGCGAGCGTCAGGGCACCGCCGCCGACGAGCACCGGGCGCGGGCTCCTCGTGTCGGCGAAGCGCCCGGCGACCGGTGCGCACAGCGCGCCCGCCGCCCCGATCAACCCGAACAGCCCCGCTCCGGCGGGGTCGAGCCCGAAGGGCGGCGCCTCGACGAGGAGCGCCAGCGTGGTCCAGAACGCGTTGAAGGCGGCAAACAGCAGCGCCTGGGCGAGCGCCGCCCGGCGCAGCACCGGCTGCTCGCGCACGAGATCGAGGAGCGAGCGGAGGAGGGCGCCGTAACGGATTTTGGCGGTGGGGGCCGTCCCCGGCAGGCCGAGCCGGGCGAGGCCGGCCAGCGCCACCGCGAGCCCGGCCGCGCCGTAGAAGACCGCCCGCCAGCCGGCCCAGGCGCCGAGAAAGCCGCTCAGGGTGCGGGCGAGCAGGATGCCCAGCAGCAGCCCCGTCATCACCTGGCCGACCATCCGGCCCCGCGTCGCGTCCGGTGCCAGCTCGGCGGCGAAGGGCACCGCCTGCTGCGCGGCGGTCGAGAGCACGCCGATCAGGAAGCTCGCCAGGACCAGGACCCACAGGCTCGTGCTCGCCCCCGCCAGGACCAGCACGACGGCGAGCAGCAGGAGCTGCCCGACGATCAGGCTGCGCCGCGGCAGCGAATCGCCGAGCGGTACGAGGCCGAGAATGCCGAGGCCGTAGCCGGCGAGCGTCGCGGTCGGAACCAGCACCGAGGCGTCGTGGCCGAAGACCTGGGCGAGCAGCCCGAGCAGCGGCTGGTTGTAGTAGATGTTGGCGACCGCCCCGCCGGCGATCAGGCTGAGGCTCAGGCGGGTCGCGGCGGTGAGCGGGGTCATGAACGGGTTCCGGGGACGGGCTTTTCGAGGGGACCGCGCCGAGGGAGCGTGCCCGGGGGTCGGCGCTCCGACATAGCGGCTTTTGGCGTCGCGGCACGGGCCCGGTCCGCACACCGGCCCCGCCCTGCGGACATGCGGCAATCGCACGCCCCCGGGGCACCTTCCGTCGGGGGAGATGCATCCCCATCTCCCTGATCGGGCAGCCGGAAGACCGGTTCGCCCCCATGCCGATCCATCGATCGTGGTCGATCGGTTCCCTCGCGGGCCGGGTGCGACATGCACCCCGTCTCGCGGCCCCGGCCCCCTTTCAGGCCGCGGCGAGGCTGCCTCGGGAGCCTTCGAGCGGTGAACCCGCACCCTCGTCGACGCGATCCACAGATGTAGGGAGACGAACGATGTCGCAGTACCGCGTGCTGTTCGCCAAGCAGATCCTCGGGGTCCCGTTCACCGTCGGGGCCGTCGAGATCGGCCGCGCCCGCGATCCCGACCGGGCGGTGCGCGCCGCCGCCCTGCGCTTCGCCCGCCAGCACGGTGTCGAGGATTGGCGCGAGCGGGCCGACGTGGCCGAGCTCGATGCCGGGGCGACCCGCGCCGCCTGATCCCGACGGCCGACACGGTGAACGAACGGCGCCCGATTGCCCCGCGATCGGGCGCCGTCCTATGAGGAGGCATCCCGCCAGCATCCCCATCCTGCCAGCATCCCGAGGACGCCCCGCCCGATGGCCCGCCTGCGCTCCGATTTCTGGGTCGCCGCCCACCTGCGCCGCTGCGCCGTCGAGGGGGTGAGCGCGGTGCAGCGCCGGCGCGGCGCGCCCGAGGCCGGCGCGGTCTTCGTCAAGGTCGACCGCCTCGACGGCCGTGCCGATCTCTACGGTCCGGCCCCCCAGGCCCTGTTCGAGGACGACGAGACCGGCGGGCGCCGCTTCGAGCCCCTGATGCGGGAGGCCTTCCCGCCCGACGTCGAGGCCCGGCTCGCCAAGGAGATCCGGTTCGATTCCGACCTCTGGATCGTCGAGATCGACGACCGCGAGGGCCGGCACTTCCTCGACCTTGCGGGTTAGAGCATTGCCCGACGAAGGGGGGACCGGTTCGTCGCGGAAAAATGCGGCAAATTCGATAAGAGAGAGTCGTGCCCGGTCGCGGCGCGATCGGGCACGACTCTGGGCCCTGCGCCGGGCCGGCTGTCCGTCCCGGCCCGAACACGGCATAAGGGGGCTCCGGCCGTCCCCGCGGTGGCATCGACCCTGCAGGGCCGCCCCGCCGGTGCGGCACGCCGGCGACCGTGTCGCACCGGCGCGCGATCCCGTCCCTTCCCGTCAGGCCCCCACCGTATCCATGTCCCCCTCCGCTTCGTCCCCCACCGACTCGACCCTTCCCGCCATCACCGACCTCCTCGCCACTCTGGTGGCCTTCGAGACGGTCAGCGCGCGGACCAACCTGCCCCTCGTCGACCACGTCGAGGCCTATTGCCGGCGCCACGGCGCCGCGGTCGAGCGGGTGACGGACGAGGCGGGGGAGAAGGCGGCCCTGTGGGTCACGGTCGGGCCGGCCGACCGGCCGGGCTACGTGCTGTCCGGCCACAGCGACGTGGTGCCGGTGGAGGGCCAGGACTGGACCCACGATCCCTTCCGGCTGACCGTGATCGACGGGCGCCTCTACGGCCGCGGCACCTCGGACATGAAGGGGTTTCTGGCCGTCTGCCTGGCGCTCCTGCCCGAGATGGCGGCCGCGCCGCTCACCCGCCCGCTGCACCTCGCGATCTCGTATGACGAGGAGGTCGGCTGCCTCGGCGTGCGCCCGCTCATCGCCCAGATGCGGGAGCGGGGCGTGAAGCCCCTCGGCTGCTTCGTCGGCGAGCCGACCGGGATGGCGGTGGTGATCGGCCACAAGGGCAAGTACGGCGCCAAGATCACCTTCCGGGGCCGGGCCTGCCACTCGGCGCTGGCGCCCACCGGCGTCAACGCGATCGAGTACGCCGCCCGCTTCATCGAGCGGGTGCGGCTGACCGCCGAGGGTCTCTCCCGCGACGGCGCCCGCGACGACCTCTACGACGTGCCCCACACGACCGGGCTCACCGCCCTCGTCCAGGGCGGCACGGCGCTCAACATCGTGCCCGACCGCTGCACCGTCGGGTTCGAGTTCCGGGCCATCGCGGCCGACGACCCGCGCGGCCTCGCCGAGACCGTGCTGGCCTATGCCCGCGACGTGCTGGTGCCCGAGATGCAGGCGCGCGATCCGGCCTGCGGCCTCACGGTCGAGCCGGTGATCGACTATCCGGGTCTCGACATCGCTCCCGATGCGCCCCTCGTCACGGTCGCCAAGCGGCTTGCCGGCCGCAACGGCCACGCCAAGGTCTCGTACGGCACCGAGGCCGGCCTCTTCCAGAGCCTCGGCGACGTGCCCTCGGTGGTGATCGGCCCCGGCGACATCGCCCGCGCCCACAAGGCGGACGAGTACGTCGAGACCGCGGAACTCGCCGAGTGCGCCGCCTTCCTGCGCCGGCTGATCGCCGAGAGCTGCGCGTAAGCAGTCTTCAGCGCCGCGCGGCCAGGTCCCCCATCCGGGCGGCCCGGCCCTGCTCGACGTGCCAGCGCGCATCGGCCACCTGCCGGCGCAGGCTGTCGCGGCGCCAGCGGTGATAGAGGCGCCAGGGCAGCGCGGCGGTGCCGGCGCGGGTCTCGTGATGCGTCAGGCGGCGCAGCAGGCCCGGCAGGCAAGCGCCCGCCGCCTCGCCGGTGGCGATGTCGCCGAGGCGGACCTGGCGCAGCAACTCGGCTCGGTAATCCTCCATGCCGCTCCTCCCGCGCGCGTCCGACCAAGGGGATGCCGGCGATCCGCCGGTGGGGCCAGGATGAGAAGATCGCGGCACGCTGACAACGCGGCATCGTCGCCCGTGAGGCGGCGCAAAAAGAGGCCCTGCCGGCGGGAGCGAGCAGGGCGTCCAAGTCGAGTTGGGGGCCTCGGCAGCATCCCCGATGGTCGTCCACCCGGTCGAGGACCGGGCCAGCAGGGACGGTCGGGCACGCAATGCCGCGACCGTTGAGAGGCTAACGGCTGCTTCCGGCCCGTTCCATCACGTATGTGAAGATCCGCCGCGCCGGATGCGCGCTGCCCGGGTCCCGGATGTTTGGTCCGACTTCCAATCGTTGATGAAGCAGATCATCCACGTCGTAGCGGATGTTTCGACGCCGCGGTCGAAGCTGCACAAGATTGTCAGGGATTCCGGAAATGGTGGTGGGCCCGGCAGGACTCGAACCTGCAACCAGACCGTTATGAGCGGTCGGCTCTAACCATTGAGCTACAGGCCCTCAGGCTTCGTCTTCGGCGTCCTGGCGCTTGGCCCGCTAGCGGGCCGAAGGACCCAGCCGCAAGAACGATGACGCGAAACCTGTCCGTAGGTACCCGGGGAGCGCGGTGGCGGCAAGCCCTTGATGGCGGATCCGCGCGGGGAGGGCGCGGTTGCATCCCGCGCGCCCGCGACACGCGGATGCGGCCCTGGTGGGTGGAGCCGCTCCCGGCCCGCGGAGCCGCCGGCCTTCCGGGGCGGACCCTCGGGTCAGCCCGCCGCGACGATCCGGTCGGGCGGTCCCGCCTCGTCCCCGAGGCTGCCGAGATAGGTCTCGGCGACCCGGGTATCGGCCTGCAGGGTGCGGCTGTCGCCCTCCAGCACCACGCGGCCGCCGTCGAGGACGTAGCCGTGATCGGCGATCCGGAGCGCGGCGCGGGCGTTCTGCTCGACGAGCAGGATCGCCACCCCCTCGTCGCGCAGGCGCGCGACCGTGCGCATCACCTCGGCGACGATGAGGGGGGCGAGGCCGAGGCTCGGCTCGTCGAGCATCAGGAGCCGCGGACGGCCCATCAGCGCGCGGGCCATGGCGAGCATCTGGCGCTCGCCGCCCGAGAGGGTGCCGGCCTGCTGGCGCCGGCGCTCGGCCAGGCGGGGGAAGAGCCGGTACATCTCGCCGAGGTCGCCGCCGCCTCCCCGGCCCTTTGCCGTGTTGCGGAACCGGAAGGCGCCGAGCGTCAGGTTGTCCTCGACGCTCATGGTCGAGAACAGCTCGCGGCGCTCGGGGATCAGGCTCAGGCCCAGCGCCACCCGGGCCTCGACCGGGAGCCGCGTCAGGTCGCGCCCCTCGAACAGGATGCGGCCGCGGGCCGGCAGGACCCCCATCAGGGCGTTGAGCAGCGTGGTCTTGCCGGCGCCGTTGGCGCCCAGCACCGTGACGAGCCGGCCGGGCGCAACGGCGAGCGAGATGCCCCGCACCGCCTCGACCTTGCCGTAGGCGACGGAGAGACTGTCCGCTTCGAGCATGGCCTGCGTCATGCGGCGCTCCCCAGATAGGCCTCGACCACCGCGGGGTCGCGGCGGACCGTGGCGGGCGCGCCCTCGCACAGCTTGGCGCCGAAATTCATCACCACCAGCCGGTCGGCGAGCCCCATCACGAAATCCATGTCGTGCTCAACGAGCAGGATGCCGAGGCCCTCCTGGCGCAGGCGGCGCAGGAGATCGCTCAAGCTCTGCTTCTCCTGGTGGCGCAGGCCGGCGGCCGGCTCGTCGAGGAGGAGGAGCTGGGGGCCGAGGCAGAGCGCCCGGGCGATCTCGACGATGCGCTGCTGGCCGAGCGCCAGGCTGCCCGCCGGCAGGTCGCGGCAGGCGGTCAATCCCACCCGGGCGAGCTGGCTCTCGGCCTCGGCGAAGAGCGCCGCCTCCTCCGCCGCATCGAGCCCGAGCGCGCCGCGGAATGGGCCGGCCGAGCCGCGCAGATGGGCGCCGAGCGCCACGTTCTCGATCACCGACATGCCGGCGACGAGCTTGACGTGCTGGAAGGTGCGGGCGCAGCCGAGCCGGGCGATGCGGCGGGCCGGCAGGCCGGTCACCTCGCGGCCCCCGAGCCGGACCGCCCCGGAGGTCAGCCGCGCCACGCCGGTGACGAGGTTGAAGGTGGTGCTCTTGCCCGCACCGTTCGGCCCGATCAGCGCCACTACTTCGCCGGCCCTCACGGCGAATCCGATGTCGTTGACCGCGACGAGCCCGCCGAAGGTTTTTTTGAGGTTGGCAGCCTCCAGCAGGACCGTGCCGGCGGCGGCGGCCGGGCGCGGCGCCAGGGGCTCGCGCGCCGGCCCGCGCTCGGGCGGCGCGGCGACCGAGCGGCGCACGATCAGCGGCCACAGGCCATCAGGCGCGCGCTGGAGCATCAGCACCAGCAGGACCCCGAACACGATCGCCTCGAAATTGCCCTGTGCGCCGAAGACCAGGGGCAGCACGTTCTGGAGCTGGTCCTTCAGCACCGTCACCAGCACCGCGCCGAAGACACCGCCGCCGATCGAGCCGGCCCCGCCGATCACCGCCATCAGCAGGTACTCGATGCCCGCATTGATGCCGAACGGCGTCGGGTTGATGGCGCGCTGGATATGGGCGTAGAGCCAGCCCGACAAAGCCGCCAGCATCGCCGCGTAGACGAAGGCGACGATCTTCACCCGCGCCGTGTCGACCCCGAACGACTCCGCCGCCACGGCCCCGCCCTTCAGCGCCCGGATCGCCCGGCCGGTGCGCGAGCGCAGCAGACGGTGGGTGAGCCACAGGCTCAGGGCGAGGAAGCCCCAGGTCAGCAGCATCGCCTCGCCGCCGCCCAGCACCGGGTGGCCGAACAGCGAGATCGGCGGCAGGCCGGTGAGCCCGTCGTAGCGGCCGAGCGCGTCGGTGTTGCCCAGCACGTAGAAGAACGAGATGTTCCAGGCGATCGTGCCGAGTGGCAGGTAATGGCCCGAGAGGCGCAGGGTGATCGCGCCGATCACCCAGGCGGCGGCGGCCGACAGCACTAGCGCCACCGGCAGCGAGAGCCAGGGCGAGAGCCCGCCCTGCGTGGTCAGCAGCGCCGTGGCGTAGGCGGAGATGCCGACGAACATCGCCTGCCCGAAGGAGGTGATGCCGGCCACGCCCGTGAGCACCACGAGGCCGGTGACCACGATGGCCGAGAGGCCGGCATAGGTCATCAGCGTGAGCCAGAACGGCGGCACGCCGGGCAGGACCGGCAGGGCGACGACCAGGAGGGCGAAGAGGCCGGTCAGGAGCGGGGTGGGGGCGAGACGGGCGGGCATGGTCACTCCTCGTCCTCCACCGGGGCCGAGCGCAGGGAGCGCCAGAGCAGGACCGGGATGATCGCCATGAACACGATCACTTCCTTGAAGGCGCTGGCCTCGAACGAGGCGACGGATTCGATGATGCCGACGAGGATCGCCGCGGCGGCGGCCGCCGGATAGCTCGCGAGCCCGCCGATGATCGCCGCGACGAAGCCCTTGAGGCCGATGAGGAAGCCGGTGTCGTAATAGACGGTGGTGAGCGGCGCGATCAGTACGCCCGACAGTGCCCCGATGAAGGCCGCGACCGAGAAGCTGAGCCGGCCGGCGAGCGCGGGCGCGATGCCCATCAGCCGGGCGCCGAGCCGGTTGACGGCCGTCGCGATCAGCGCCTTGCCGAGCAGGGTGCGCGAGAAGAACAGCCACAGGCCGACGATGATCGCCAGCGTCAGCCCGATCATCCACAGCGACTGCCCGCTGATGAGCAGGGGCCCGGCCGGGAACGAGGCGTCCGACAGCGGCGGAGTGCGCGACCCTTCCGCACCGAAGAAGGCGAGGCCGAGGCCCGTCAGCGCCAGATGCACGCCGACCGAGGCGATCAGCAGCACCAGCACCGAGGCATGCGCCAGCGGCCGGAACGCCACCGCGTGCAGGAAGCCGCCCATCGGGGTCACGATGGCGAGCGTCACCAGGATCTCGATCAAGAGCCCGGGCTTCATCGGCGCCAGGATCCAGGCAGAAGCGGCAACGATCCCCGGGAGGGCGAGGTCCCGGAGCGCGAGGCGCAGGAGCTCGCGCCCGTCGAGGCTGTGCCGTCCCTCGGCACAATCGGCCAGGAAGGCGAGGCCGCCGAGGCCGAGGAGCAGCGGCACGGTGCCCGGCAGGGTGCCGGCCTCCAGGCTCGCCAGGGTCAGCGCGCCGTAGGCGACGAACTCGCCCTGCGGGATCAGGATGACCCGCGTGACGGTGAAGACCAGGACCAGCGACAGGGCGATCAGCGCGTAGATCGCGCCGTTCACGACGCCGTCCTGGAGGAGGAGAAGGAGGATCGTGGCGTCCACGGAAGGGTATCCTGGGCGTCTTTGGGAAAGTTTTTTCTTCAGATGGTCCCACCCACGACCTCATCCTGAGGCTTGGGCGATCTCACACGGGTTCTGCTTGATCGATCCGAGGGAATTTAAGCGCGTCCCCCTCTCCCACACCTTGCAGCGATACCGGGCAAGCCCGGCATCGCCTGGAGAGGGGATCACGCGCTTTAAGAGATCTCCGAACAGATCACGCAGCCGCCCGTCAATTCGTCGCCGGCAGCAGCTTCCACTTGCCGTTCTCGATCGTCACCATCACGCGGGCGCGGTCGTCCTGGCCGACATGGTCGGTCGGGGTCATGTTGACCACGCCGTTGGTGTAGACGACGTCCTTCAGGCCCTCGATCGCGTCGCGCAACGCCGAGCGGAATTCAGGGGTGCCGGGCTTGGCGGTCTTGAGCGCGACGGGAATCGCGTTCGCCAGGAGCACCTGCGCGTCGTAGGCGTGGCCGCCGAAGGTCGCGAGCGAGCCCGCCCCGAACTTCGCCTCGTAGGCCTTGGTGTAGTCGAGGGCGACCTTGCGCACCGGGTTCGCTTCCGGAAGCTGCTCGGCGACGAGCAGCGGGCCGGCCGGCAGCACCGTGCCTTCGAGGTCCTTGCCGCCGACGCGCAGGAAGTCGGCATTGGCCACACCATGGGTCTGGTAGTACTTGCCGGCGTAGCCGCGCTCCTTGAGCGTCTTCTGCGGCAGGGCCGCCGGGGTGCCCGAGCCGGCGATCAGCACCGCGTCGGGACGCGCCGCCATCACCTTGAGCACCTGGCCGGTGACGCTGGTATCGGTGCGGGCGTAGCGCTCGGTCGCGGCGAGCTTGATGCCCTTGGCCTCGAGCCGCGGGGTGATCTCGGCGAGCCAGCCGTCGCCATAGGCGTCGTTGAAGCCGATGAAGCCGACCGACTTCACGCCGGCCTTGGCCATGTGAGCCGCGATCGCCTCGGCCATCAGGCCGTCATTCTGCGGCGCCTTGAACACCCAGCGGCGCTTGTCGTCCATCGGGGCGACGATCTTGGAGGAGGCCGCCAGGCTGATCAGCGGCACCTTGGCCTCCGCCGCGACCTCGATCAGCGCCAGCGAGACCGGCGTCACCGAGGAGCCGACGATGGCGTCGACGTGATCGTCGCTCGCGAGCTTGCGGGCGTTGGCGACGCCCTTGGTGGTGTCGGTGGCGTCGTCGAGGACGATCCACTCCACCTTCTGGCCGCCGATCTCGGTCGGCAGCAGCGTCACGGTATTGGCCTGCGGGATACCCAGCGAGGCCGCCGGGCCGGTCTTGGCGATGGTGACGCCGATCTTGATCGGCTGCGCCAGCACGGGTCCGGCCAGCACGGTGCCGGCGAGGGCGAGCGCCCAGACGATGCGCCTCATGGTCATGTCCTCCCCTTCGGGCCGCGCCGGTTGGAATCCGGTCGCTGGCGTCCCGGGCTTCGTTGAGCCCGTCCGGTCGTGCTTTGCAAGTCCGCGCGGTGCCCGTCCACCCTGGCGTTCGGCTAAGGGACCGCGTTTGACTTCACCCGCGCAGCTTTATAATTTACCGTCCGGTTGGTCAATAGATCGCGCCGGCGGCTTCTCGAAGCCGACATGGCGGGGCGGGGAGGACGGAACCGAATGAGCGAGACGAGCGAGACCCCGGTGCTGGTCGAGCGCCATGCCGGCTACCGCGTGCTGGTCCTCAACCGGCCCGACCGGCTCAATGCCTTCAACGAGCCGCTGCACCTCGCGCTACGCGCGGCGCTCGGCGACGCCGCCGCCGATCCGGAGTGCCGGGCGCTGATCCTCACGGGCGCCGGCCGCGGCTTCTGCGCCGGCCAGGACCTTTCGGCGCGCAACTTCGCGCCCGACGTCGAGCCCGACCTCTCGCGCACGCTCGAAGCCTTCTACAACCCCCTGGTCCGGCAGATCCGCGACCTGCCGATGCCGCTGATCTGCGCCGTCAACGGGGTCGCGGCGGGGGCGGGCGCCAGCCTCGCCTTCCACGGCGACCTCGTGCTCGCCGCCCGCTCGGCCAAGTTCCTCCAGGCCTTCGCCAAGCTCGGGCTGATCCCGGATGCCGGCGGCACCTGGCTGCTCCCGCGCCTCGCCGGCCGGGCCCGGGCCCGCGGCATGGCGCTGCTGGCCGAGCCGATCACTGCCGAGCAGGCGGAGGCGTGGGGCATGATCTGGCGGGTGATCGACGATGCCGAGCTGATGGCCGAGGCGCATCGGCTGGCCGCGCAACTGGCGCAGGCGCCGACCTACGGCCTCGCCCTGATCCGCCGTGCGCTGGACGCCGCGGAGACGAACGACTCCGACGCGCAGCTTCAGGTCGAGAGCGCGTTGCAGGGCGAAGCCGGGCGCTCGCCGGATTACCGCGAGGGCGTCGCCGCCTTCCTGGAGAAGCGTCCCGCCCGTTTCACCGGGCGCAAGCGGTGAGCCCCGAGGCCCTGGCCCGCGCCTGCGCGGAGGCGATGTGGGCCGAGGACCGGGCGAGCCAGGGACTCGGCATGACCCTCGACCATGCCGGGCCCGGCGAGGCGGTCCTGTCGATGCGGGTGCGCGACGACATGACGAACGGCCACGGCTCGTGCCACGGCGGCTTCCTCTTCGCGCTCGCCGATTCGGCCTTCGCCTTCGCGTGCAACGCCTACGATCAGCGGGCGGTGGCGCAGCACTGCGCCGTCACCTTCCTGCGGCCGGGGAAGCGCGGCGAGGTACTGACGGCCCGGGCCGTCGAGCGGGTGCGCGAGGGGCGCTCCGGGATCTACGACGTGACGGTCACCGACGCGGAGGGGAGGGTGGTGGCGGAGTTCCGCGGGCACTCGCGCACCGTGCCGGGGACGGTGCTGGCGGAGGAGGGGGGATCGGCCTCCGGCTGATCGATCCACCAGTTTTCCACCCTCCGCGTCATCCCGGGGTCGCGTAAGCGGAACCCGGGATCCATCGCCGCCGACGTGTCAGGAAGAGGTGGAGGGCTGGCCACCAAGTCCTGCACCGTCAGCGGTTATGGATCCCGGGTTCACGCCTCCGGCGAGCCCCGGGATGACGACGAGGGTGTCAGAACTGTCGATGATCGAAGGTAGAACTTCATAAAAATTCAGTCAGGGAGAAACGCCATGCTCCAGATCGCCCCCCGCAAGCTCGCCCGCATGGTGCCGGACGCCGCCGAGCTCGACCGGTTCGAGACCGCCTCGCGGGCGGACCTCGCCGCCTGGCAGCGCGAGAAGCTGCGCGAGACCCTGCACCACGCCTACGCCAACGTGCCCCATTACCGCGCCGCCTTCGATCAGGCCGGCGTCCACCCGCGCGACTTTTCCGACCTCCCCGACCTCGCCCGCTTCCCCTTCACCGCCAAGGCGGATCTGCGGGCGAACTACCCGTTCGGCATGTTCGCGGTGCCGCGGGAGGAGGTGGCGCGCATCCACGCCTCGTCGGGCACCACCGGCAAGCCGACGGTGGTCGGCTACACCAAGGCCGACATCGACACCTGGGCCGATGTGGTGGCGCGCTCGATCCGGGCGGCGGGCGGGCGGCCCGGGATGCTGGTCCACGTCGCCTACGGCTACGGGCTGTTCACCGGCGGTTTGGGCGCCCATTACGGTGCCGAGCGGCTCGGCTGCACGGTGATCCCAATGTCGGGCGGCATGACCGAGCGCCAGGTCCAGCTGATCCAGGACTTCAAGCCCGACATCATCATGGTGACGCCCTCCTACATGCTGGCGATCCTCGACGAGTTCCGCCGCCAGGGGCTCGATCCGCGGGCCTCCTCGCTCAAGGTCGGCATCTTCGGGGCCGAGCCCTGGACCAACGCGATGCGCCAGGAAATCGAGGAGGCGTTCGACCTCCACGCCGTCGACATCTACGGTCTGTCCGAGGTGATGGGACCGGGCGTCGCGAGCGAGTGCGTCGAGACCAAGGACGGCCTGCACATCTGGGAGGACCATTTCTACCCGGAGATCGTCGATCCGCGCACCGGCGCGGTCCTGCCGGACGGGGAGGAGGGGGAGCTGGTCTTCACATCCCTCACCAAGCAGGCGATGCCGGTGATCCGCTACCGCACCCGCGACCTCACTCGGCTCCTCCCCGGCACCGCCCGGGCGATGCGCCGGATGGAGAAGATCACCGGGCGCTCCGACGACATGATGATCGTGCGCGGCGTCAACGTCTTCCCGAGCCAGATCGAGGAGAAAATCCTGACGATCCCGGCGCTCTCGGCCCATTACCAGGTGGTGCTGGCGCGCGAGGGCCGGATGGACACCATGACGATCCGCGTCGAGGCGCGGCCGGAGGCCGACATCGCGGACTTACGCGAGGCGGCGGCCGAGCGGCTCTGCCAGGCGGTCAAGGACACGATCGGGATCACCGCGACGGTGGACGTGCTGCCGCCCGGCGGCATCGAGCGCTCGCTCGGCAAGGCCCGCCGCGTCGTCGACCGGCGCCCCCGCGAGTAACACGAGACCAGCAGCGACGAGACCTCATGGCCCGCACCCGCGCCACCGACTACGACGACAAGCGCCGGGCGATCCTCGATCGCTCGGCCGAGCTGTTTGCCGCCCACGGCTACGACCGCGCCTCGATGAGCCGGATCGCCGAGGCCTGCGGCGTCTCGAAGGCGAACCTCTACCATTACTACCGCGACAAGGACGAGATTCTGTTCGACGTGATCCGGCTGCATCTCGAGGAGCTGCTGGAAGCCGTCGAGGCCGCCGATCGCCCGGGCCTGCCGCCCGAGGCGCGCCTGCGCGGCCTCGCCGAGGCCCTGCTCGAGGCCTACCGGGACGCCGACGCGCAGCACAAGGTGCAGATCAACCACCTCGGCCTGCTCGCCCCCGAGCGGCAGGCGGAGCTGAAGGCGAGCGAGCGCGAGCTGGTGCGCCTCTTCTCCGAGGCGATTGCCGGGGTGGCGCCCCACCTCGCCGGCACGCCGCTCCTCAAGCCCGTCACCATGTCGTTCTTCGGCATGGTCAACTGGCACTATCTCTGGTTCCGCCCCGGCGCCGGCCTGACCCGGGCGGACTACGCCGACCTCGTGACCCGGCTGATCGCCGAGGGCGCCCGCGGCATCGCCGCCGCGCCGGCCCTGGAGCGCCGCGCCGCCGGCGGCTGACGGCCCGGCTCTTGCGCCGCCCGCCCGACTCTCCCGTGGACGACCGGCGAGGCTCCTGCTACCACCGCCGGCGGCCAGGCCCCGTAGCTCAGCTGGATAGAGCAGCCGCCTTCTAAGCGGCAGGTCGTAGGTTCGAGCCCTACCGGGGTCGCCATGGAAACCCATTGCATGCCAATGAGTTGGCGTCTTTCAAGCAGATGCAGAGCCACCCGCCAGAGCAGCGGAGCGGGAACGAAAGGCGCCGAAAGCGACTGACCTGCGCGAGAGATCCCGGACAACCTCCCGAAGGACGGTCTGCGGAGGTTCTTTCCTGTGCCGCCCAACCGGATAACTGCACACTTGGTTCGCGAGGTCCATGGCGACCGGGATCACCCGCCGAGGGTCGAGCCGCGGCGGGTGGCCGGCGGGAGGGATCAGATGGTCAGCCGGCCGGTGAGCAGGAGCACGATCAGGATGATGAGGAGGATGCCGCCGATGCCGAGGCCGCCCGTCCGGTAGCGGCCGCCACCGTAGAAGCTGCCGCCGCCACCGAAGAGCAGGATGAGCAGGATGAGGACGATCAGGAGCGTCATGGGCTGTAGTCCTTAAGGCCAAGCTGGCTGGCATGAGGAATGCCGGCCGCGCAGTTTCGTTCCTTCAGGGCATCGCCTCCTGCGGCGATGTTCCTTCGCGATGGTGGCTTTGGCGGTGTTCGATCGACCGCGGCGGCGCGGCGCGGACGTTCGCGTCTCGGCTCTGCCTCTCGTGCGACTGCCCGACCCCGTCGGACCTGGCCGAGGCGCAGACCTTTCGCCGGTCCGAGTTCCGCGTAAGTGGCGTGCCGGCGGGCGCAATCGAGGTCGGCTTACCGCATCCGATATGGGCCGGAGCCCCGGCCATGGCCTCGGCGAGGCGAGCGTCGAGAGCAGCGCCCGATCGCTTTGCAACCGGGCGCTGCTCTCGATCATCGGTCCTGCCGCATTTTCTATCGACGAACCGGTGGCCGCTTCGTCGGAAAATGCTCGAGCCGGCTCGATCGATCCGTTCGATTCCACCCCTGGCCCCCGGGCCCGGTGAAAGGGGCTCACGTCCGGATGTGCTCGTGCGGATGCGGCTCCGGGCCGTGGCCGTGGTCGTCGAGCTCGATCCGGGCGGGGATCAGCGAGAGGCTGTCGTGGCGGATGCCGCGCTGGGTCGCGACCTCGTCGGCGAAGGCGAGGATGTCGCGGGCGCGGCCGCGCAGCATCAGCGTGTGCAGGCTGGCGTCGTGGTCGAGGGGCGCCTGGACCTGGGCGATCACGAGGTCGTGGCGGCGCTGCTGGATCTCGGCGAGGCGCTGGCCGAGATCGCGCACCCCCGCCTCGGCGACGAAGCCGAAGGTCGCCACGCAGGAGAGGTCGGGATCGAGCTGGCGGCGCGCCTCGGCGAGGCCGCGCCGCAGCAGGTCGCGCATCGCCTCCGAGCGGCCGGCATAGCCGCGCAGCGTCGCGATCCGGTCGACCTCCGCCACGAGGCCGGGATCGAGGGTGACGGTGATCCGCTGCATCAGCGCGCCTCCGCGGGCTCGGCCGGCAGGACCGCGTCGAGGAGTTCGCGCGCCGCCGGATGGGTGAGCGAGAGGACCGGCCGGCACGGCGAGGCGTCGACGATCCGCCCGTCACCCAGCACCACGATCCGGTCGGCGAAGCGGCGCGCCAGCCGCACGTCGTGGGTGACGAGCAGGAAGGCGGTGCCGTGCCGGCGGCGCAGGGCCGCGAGATGATCGAGGATCTCGACCTGGCGCGGCGCATCGAGGTTCGAGACCGCCTCGTCGAGGACGACCAGGGCCGGCCGCGTGGCGAGCGCCCGGGCGAGGCCCACCCGCTGCACCTGCCCGCCGGAGAGCTGTCCCGGGAGCCGCAGGGCCACGGCGGGGTCGAGGCCGACCGTCGCCAGCACCTCCTCCACCCGCGCCTGCCGTTCGGGAGCGGACAGGCCGGTCAGGTGGCGTAGCGGCTCGGCGACGATCCGGCCGACCGGGTGGCGCGGGTTGACCGCCGAGAGCGGGTCCTGGAGCACCATCTGGATCGCGGCCCGGACGGCCCGCCACCCGGCCCGGTCGAGGCGGGACAGGGGCGTGCCGCGAAACAGCACCTCTCCGGCCTCGGCCGGTTCGAGCCCGAGAAGCAGGCGGGCGAGCGTGCTCTTGCCCGAGCCGCTGCGGCCGATCAGGGCGACGCACTCGCCCTCCACGAGGGCGAGGTCGATGCCCGCGAGCACGGTGCGACGCGCGCCGGGCCCCGGATAGGAGTGGCCGAGCCCCCGGGCCGTCAGCAGGGCCGTCATGCCGGCTCCCCGTGCAGGGCCCGGTGGGCGGCGAGGAGCGCCCGCGTCGCCGGCGCGGCCGGCGTGGCGAAGACCCGCGCGACGGGGCCCGCCTCGACGATCCGTCCGGCCTCCATCACCGCCATCCGGTCGGCGAGGCGGGCGACGACGCCGAGGTCGTGGGTGACGATCAGGAGCCCGAGGCCGCGGGCCCGCACCAGCCCGGCGAGGAGGTCGAGGATGCGCTTCTGGGCGACGAGGTCGAGGTCGGTGGTCGGCTCGTCGGCGACGAGGAAGGGCGCGCCGGACATCAGCGCCAGCGCGATCATCGCCCGTTGCAGCATCCCGCCGGAGAGCTGGAACGGATGCAGGCCCGGCACGCGGGGATCGTCGCCGAGCCCGACCGCCGCGAAGGCCTCCCGCATCGCCGTCCGGGCGGCCCCGCCGCGGATTCCCGCCACCGCCAGGGTCTCGGCGGCGTGGTCGGCGAGGGTGCGCAACGGGTTGAAGGCGGTGCGCGGCGCCTGGAGCACGGTCGCGACCGCCCGGCCGCGCAACGCCGCCGGATCCGCCTCGATGCCGTCGAGGAGGATCCGCCCGCCGCTCGACCGGGTGCCCGGCGGCAGCACGCCGAGGAGGGCCGCGCAGGCCAGCGACTTGCCCGACCCGCTGGCGCCGACGAGGGCCAGGACCTCGCCGGTGACGAGGTCGAGGCCGGCCGCGCGCACCAGCGGCACCGGCTCGCGGCCGGCCCGGGTCTCGTGCCGGGGCTTGCACCAGGTCTCGACCGACAGGCCCTCGGCCCGCAGCGTGCGGGCGCTCACAGGCCCCGCTCCGCGGTGAGCGCCGGATCGAGCCGGTCGCGGAGCGCGTCGCCCAGCCGGTTGAAGGCCAGCACCGCGAGCGCGATGGCGAGGCCCGGCCAGACGACGAGGAGCGGCCGGGTCCAGAAGAAGGCGCGGGCGTCGTTGATCATCACGCCCCATTCCGGCGTCGGCGGCTGCACCCCGAGCCCGAGGAAGGACAGGCCGGCGACGTGGAGCGCCATGTGGCCGATATCCAGGGTGGCGAGCGCGGCGAGCGACGGCACCACTCCCGGCAGGATGTGCTCGAAAAAGATCGCCCGCCGCGGCGCCCCGGCGATCCGCGCGGCGAGCACGTAGTCGCGGGTCTTCAGCTCCAGCACCAGGCCCCGCACGATCCGGGCGTACCAGGCCCAGTGCGACAGCGCGATCGCCGCCACCACGTTGGCGAGCCCGGTGCCGAGCGCCCCGATCATGAAGAGGGCCAGCACGAAGGTCGGCACCGTGAGGAAGACGTCGCAGAGCCGCATCAAGGCCGTGTCGAGCCGGCCGCCGAGCATCCCGGCAAGCCCCCCGACCGCGAGGCCGAGGCTCAGGACGAGGGCCAGCACCACCAGCACCGCGCCGAGGGTCGTGCGCGCCCCGGCGACGAGGCGCGAGAGGATGTCGCGGCCGAGATGGTCGGTGCCGAGGGGATGGGTCGGGCTCGCCGGCGCGAAGCGGTGGGCGAGGTCGACCGCCAGGGGATCGTGCGGCGCTATCAGGGGTCCGAGCAGCGCCAGCAGCAGGAAGCCCCCGGCGAGGGTGCCCGCCGCGATGATCGCGTGGGAGGCGGCTGGGCGGGAGGCGAGCACGGCGGGTCTCACGCGGCTTCCTGGCCGAGGCGCAGGCGCGGGTCGAGCCAGGCATAGGCCAGGTCCACCGCGAGGTTGCACAGCACGAACACCATCGTCATCACCAGGGTGAAGCACTGGATCACCGGATAGTCGCGGTCGTAGATCGCCGAGACCGCGTAGCGGCCGACGCCCGGCCAGGAAAAGATCGTCTCGACCACGAGGGCCCCACCCAGGAGTTCGCCGACATGCATGCCGGTGGCGGTGACGACCGGCACGAGCGCGTTGCGGAAGACGTGCCGGCGCGCCACCGCGCCCTCGGAGAGGCCGCGCAGGCGGGCGTAGAGGACGTGGCGCCCGCGGCCCGCCTCCAGCATGCTCGCCCGCAGGAGCCGGGCATTCACCGAGAGCGACATCAGGCCGATGGCGAGCGCCGGCATCGCCAGGTGGGCGGCCCCGCCGCGGCCCATCGCCGGCAGCCAGCCGAGCGTGACCGAGAAGACGACGACGAGCAGGAAGGCGACCCAGAAGTTCGGCAGCGAGACGCCCAGCACCGCGATCCCCCGCACCAGCCGGTCCTGCCAGCCGTCGCGATGCGCCGCCGCCCAGGCGCCGAGCGGCAAGCTCAAGGCTAGGCTGACGACGAGCGCCGTCCCGGCGAGTTCGAGCGTCGCCGGCAGGTAGCCGAGGAGTTCCGGCAGCACTGGCCGGCGGGTGGCGTAGGAGAGGCCGAAATCGCCCTGGAGCGCCCGCCACAGCCAGTCGAGGTACTGGACCGCGAAGGGACGGTCGAGGCCGAGCATCGATCGGGCATCGGCGAGCGCCGCGTCGGTCGGCGGCACCTGCGACAGGCGCAGGTAGTCGAGCGCCGGGTCGCCCGGCCCGACCCGCAGCATCACGAAGACGAGGAGCGAGACGCCGAGCAGCATCGGCGGGATCAGGGCGAGGCGGGCGAGGACGAAGCGCGGCATCAGCGGCCCGGTCCCGGGCGCATCGCCGCGAACGGGATCTCGTTGAGGGTGGCGCCGAAGCGCACGCCGGTCACGGTCGGGCGGTGGACCTCGATCGCCACCGCCGAGGAGATCGGCAGGTAGACCGCCGCCTCGTGCAGGGCGGTGAGGACGCGGCCGTAGAGGCGGCGGCGCTCCTGCGGATCGGTGGCGGCGAGCGCCGCCGTGATGGTGGCGTCGATCATCGGCTTGTCGGGCAGGCCCTTCTGCGCCTGGTAGTCGGCGTGGGAGGGCGCCCGCATGGCGCTGACGAAGGAGGCCGGATCGTAGGGCGGGCCCCAGGTCTCGCCGAAGATCAGGCCGAAGCGCCCGTCCTTCTGGCGGGCGAGGATCGCGCTCTCCTCCTCGCCGACGAGCCGCACCGCGATGCCGATCCGGGCGAGGTCGGCCTGGACCACCTCGGCGATGGCCTTCTGCTGGGCGTTGGTGCCGACGAAGGCGAGCTCGACCGCGAGCGGCCGGCCGTCCTTCGCCCGCGCGCCGTCGCGGCCCCGGACCCAGCCGGCCGCGTCGAGGAGCGTTTCGGCCGCCGCCCGGTCGAAGCCGTAGGGGGTGAGGCCGGCATCGGCATCGGGGACGTCTCGTCCGAACAGGAAGTCGGCGCGGGGCTCGAGCCCGTCGAGGACCGTGCGCACCAGGGTGTCCTTATCGACCGCCCGGTTGATCGCGCGGCGGACGGCCAGGTCGTCGGTCGGGGCGCGCGCCGAATTGAGCGCCAGCACCCGGGTCGCCAGCGGCGGCGAGAGCGCGGCCGAGAAGGCCGGCGCCTGGTCGCGCAGGCGCAGGAAGGCCTCGGACGGAATCAGGCCGGCGGCACCGGTGATCAGGTCGACCTCGCCGGTCTGCAGCGCGATGGCCCGGGTGTTGGGGTCCGGGATCACCTTGACGACGAGGCGCGCGAAGCCGGGCTTCTCGCCCCAGTAGGTCGGATTGGCGGCGAACGTGTCCGAGACGCCGAGCCGGGTCTCGACGAGCCTCCAGGGGCCCGTGCCGACGGGGGCCGCGATCCCGCCCGCCGTGGTGCCGCCCGCCTTCATGGCGGCCGGGGAGACGAAGCGGAACGGCCGCGGCAGCGAGAGCTCGTTGAGCGTCGGCGCGTGCGGGGCCTTCAGCACGAGGCGGACGGCGAGCGGCCCGGTGACCTCGGTCCGGTCGATCTGCCGGGCGAGGTCGAGCCAGGCGTGACGGGCCCGGTTGGCGAGGATCGCGTCGAAATTCGCCTTCACGGCCGGCGCGTCGAAGGGCGTGCCGTCGCTGAAGGTCACGCCGGGGCGCAGGGTGAAGTCGTAGGTGAGCCCGTCCGGCGAGACCGTCCAGGCGGTGGCGAGCCAGGGCTCGACCGTGCCGTCGGCCCGGTACTTCACCAGCGGCTCGTAGACGCTCGCCTGGGCGAACATCTGGTTGGGGGCGTAGAGATGCGGGTTCAGCGGCCCGACATTGCTCGGCCAGGCCGTGGTGAGCTGCTGCGCCGCGGCCGGAGCGGCGAACAGGGCGAGGGCCAGCAGCGCGGAGCGGACCTGAACACGGATCGCCGGCTTTGACATCGGGCCCCGGGTATGACGAACACGCGAAAAGTTCCTACGTCCTGATACGGCACCGGGCGCGAATGGCAAGGACGGTATGCCCGCAACCCGTGGGTTTGGCCGTACCCGTCGATCGTGCTCCAATGCGACGGGCGCGCCGGACCGGACGACGCCCCGAAGGACGAGACATCGGGGGAGGGGACGGGATGGCGAAGGTCGCGATCGTCGGGTGCGGCGCCATGGGCTCGGTCTATGCGGCGCTGATGGCCTCCGCGGGCCACGAGGTCCATGCCGTCACGCTCTGGGCCGACCACGCGGCGGCGATGCGCGAGCACGGCCTCCGGGTCGAGGGCGCGAGCGGCGACCGCACCGTGAGGCTGGCCGGCGCCGGCACGACGACCGAGGGGATCGGCCCGTGCGACCTCGTCATCGTCGCCACCAAGGCCTTCGACGTCGCGGCGGCCGCCGCGAGCGCAGCGCCCCTGATCGGCCCCGGGACCGTGGTGCAGACGATCCAGAACGGGCTCGGCTCGCCGGAGGTCGCCGCCGCCGTCATCGACCCCGACCGGATCGCCGTCGGCGTGGTCGGGGGCTTCGGCGCCTCGATGCGCGGGCCCGGCCACGCGCACCATAACGGCCTCGAGATGATCCGCTTCGGCGCCCTTGCGGGACTCTCGCGGGAGCGCCTGGAGGCCTCCGCGGCGATCTGGGACTCGGCCGGGTTCAAGGTCAGCCTGTTCGACGACATCGGCCGGATGGTGTGGGAGAAGCTGATCATGAACGTCACCTTCTCGGGCACCACGACGCTGACGGGCCTCACCATCGGCGAGGTGATGGCCGATCCGGATGCCTGGGAGGTCGCGAGGGCCTGCGCCGAGGAGGCGATCGCCGTGGCGGCCGCGATGGGCGTGACGCTGCAGGTCGGCGACCCGGTCGCGCATATCCGCCGCCTCGGCGGCAAGATCCCGGCAGCCCGGCCCTCGATGCTGCTCGACCACCGGGCCGGGCGCCGCGGCGAGGTCGAGGCCATCAACGGATCGATCCCCCGGCTCGGACGCCGCTGCGGCGTGCCGACCCCGGTCAACGACACGGTGGTGGCGCTGATCAAGGCGCGCGAGACCGCCTTTCCGGTCCGGGCCGACCCCGCGTGCTGCCCGGCCTGATCAGGCCCCGAGCGCCCGGTCGGTCTCCTCCCGCCAGGGCAGGCTCGCCTGGCTGCCCCGCCGCCCGCAGGCGAGGGCGGCCGCGACGCTCGCCCGTTCCATCGCGGCGCGGAGCGGCGCGCCGCGGTCGAGGGCCGCGGCGAGCACGCCGACGAAGCAATCCCCCGCCGCCGTGGTGTCGACCGGCTCGACCGCGCGGGCCGGAACGTGCCAGGCGCCGCTCTCCGTCGCCGCCTCCGAGCCGGCCTCGCCGAGGGTGCGCACCACGTCGATGCCGAGGGCGGCCTGGAGGGCCGCGGCCTCCGGCGCGCAGCCGAGGCGCGCGGCGGTCGCCTCCGCCTCGTCCTCGTTGACGACGAGGAGGCCGGCGAGGCGCATCGTGTCGAGATCGAGCGGCAGGGCCGGGGCGAGGTTGAGGATGCTGCGCAGGCCGAGCGCCCGGGCGCGGCGCAGCAACGCCGTGGTCTCGGCCGGGTCGACCTCCATCTGCAAGAGCAGCGACGTCGCCCGGGCGAGGTCGGCATCCGCGACCTGGTCCGCCCGCGTGTGCCCGTTGGCGCCGAGCGCCACCACGATCCGGTTGCGGCCCTGCGCGTCGATCCAGATCGAGGCGCAGCCCGTCGCCGCCGCGACCGCCCGGACCCGGCCGGTATCGGCCCCGGCCTCGCGCAGGCCCGACACGGCCACCTCGGCCAGCGCGTCGCTCCCGACCGCGCCGACCATCGCGACCGCGGCTCCGTCGCGGGCCGCCGCCACCGCCTGGTTCGCCCCCTTGCCGCCCGCCTGCACGGCGAGGTCGTCGGCGAGCAGGGTCTGGCCCGAGCGCGGAACCTCGGGCAGGCGGAAGATGAGGTCGGCGTTGAGGGAGCCGAAGCAGACGATCACGGATGGTTCTCCCCTCGGACGACCTTGCCGGATTCGAGCAATCCGGCCCGGTCCGGCAACGCCTTGAATCGCCGCATCGAGGCGATCTCCGCGTCCGAGCGGGACATGACCGAGCCAGGGCTTCTGGGTCAAGCCGGTCCCCTCTTCGGCCGAGAGGTGGCCGTCGAACGGGACGTGGTTGTCGACCTTGCCCGCGGGGCGTCTCGTCACCCAAGCGGCGACCGCTCCGGCGACGCGACGGTGCACGGTCCAAAGGTCGAGCCGCGTTGCACGCGGCAGTTCCGCTCAGGCCGAGCGCGGCGCCGCCACCGGGTGGCGCAGGCCGGCGATCACCGCCCGCAGCGTGCCGGCCTCGGCTTCCGGGGCGTCGGTGCGGGCGTAGATGCGGTCGTGGACGAAGGAGAGCTTGCCGATGGTCGCCGGGGTCATCCGGAACGGATAGAGGTCGGGCTGGCCCATGCTGCGGTTGAGCGAGTTCATCGCGAAGGTGAGCGGCAGCCAGGACTCGATGAGGCGGCCGAAATCCGGGCTGCGATAGGGGTCGAAATCGACCTTGGCGGCGAGCGTGATCGGCGCGTGCAGCGCCGGCCCGGCCTGGAGCTTGGGCTGCACCCTGACGCCGAACTGGCTGGCGGTTTCCAGCGTATCGACGATGTGCATGTAATGCGCCCAGGTCTCGGCGAAGTCCTCCCAGGGGTGGGAGGTGGCGTAGGCCGAGACGAAGGTCTCCTGCCAGCCCTCCGCCGGGCCGTGGGCGTAGTGGCGCTGGAGCGCCGCGCCGTAATCGGTCCGCTCGTCGCCGAACACCGCCCGGAACGCGTCGAGGCAGGGATCGGCCCGCACCAGCACGTTCCAGAAATAGTGCCCGATCTCGTGGCGGAAGTGCCCGAGCAATGTGCGGTAATGCTCGCCGAACTGCGTGCGCCGGCGCTCGCGCTCGACGTCGTCGGCCTCCGCGATGTTGAGGGTGATGAGGCCGTTGTCGTGCCCGGTGAGCACCGGCGGGCCGATCAGGTAGGATTCCGCGGGGTCGACCAGGAAGTCGAAGGCGAGGCCCGCCGGGTCTTCGCGGCGGGAGGCGAGCGGCAGGCGCAGCCGCAGCATGGCGTAGAACAGCCGGCGCTTGGCCGCCTCGACCTCGCGCCAGCGGGTCTGGTTCCAGGGGATCGAGAGGTCGGGCACCACCCGGTTGTGCCGGCAGGCGACGCAGAAGGTGTCCGCCGAGCCCGCGGGAACGAGCCAGTTGCAGCCTCCCGATTCGCGGTTGGCGCAAGGGCGGTAGCGGCGGCGCGCATCGGCCAGCCCGCGCCAGCGCGAGCCGGCCGGGACCATGGCGGTCAGGTCGGCGAGGTCCGGGTCGTAGCCGAGGCGGCACTCGCAGCTCTCGCAGGCATCGGCCTCGAAATGGGCCGGCTGGGCGCAGGCCTGGCACTGGAAGATCTTCATCGCGGCGTCCGGCGGGCCCCGGCCGGATGCCGGGCGGGGCCATGGCTCACCAAGGACGGATACCGGCCGGAAGTTCCGCCGCCGGCGGCACGGGACTTGCCTCAATTTCGCCCAGCCGCCCGGACGAGGCCCCGCGATGACGTAGAGAGACGCGACACCGGTTGACGCCCGCGACGCGGCGGCTGACGCGGGCCCGGCCACGGTGTAAAACACCCCCGAACGCGCGGACAGGCCGGCGGGCGCCCCTTCTTCCAGCATCAAGGTTCGGAGTCGTCGTGTCGATCAAGGCCGCCCTGCATCACGTCACGTCCTACACCTACGACCGGCCGATCGCCCTCGGTCCGCAGGTGGTCCGCCTGCGCCCGGCGCCGCATACGCGGACCCGGATCGAGAGCTACGCCCTCAAGGTCACGCCGGCCAACCACTTCGTGAACTGGCAGCAGGATCCCAACGGCAACTGGCTCGCCCGGCTGGTCTTCCCCGAGAAGACGACGCAGTTCCGCGTCGAGGTCGACCTCGTCGCCGACATGTCGGTGATCAACCCGTTCGACTTCTTCGTCGAGGACTACGCCCAGACCCGGCCCTTCGCCTATCCGGACGAACTGAAGGCCGAGCTCGGCCCCTACCTCGCGGTCGAGGAGGGGGGCCCCGAGATCGACGCCCTGATGGCGCGGCTGCCGGCCGAGCCCAACACCGTGCAGTTCCTGGTGGCGCTGAACGCGCTGGTGCGGGACACGGTGTCCTACGTCGTGCGGATGGAGCCCGGGGTGCAGACCCCGGCCGAGACGCTCGGGAAGGGCAGCGGCTCGTGCCGCGACTCGGCCTGGCTGATGGTGCAGCTCCTGCGCCGCCTCGGGATGGCTGCCCGCTTCGTCTCCGGCTACCTGCTCCAGCTCGTGCCCGACACCACGGCGGTCGACGGACCGGCCGGCACCTCGACCGACTTCACCGACCTCCACGCCTGGGCCGAGGCCTACGTCCCGGGCGCCGGCTGGATCGGGCTCGACGCCACCTCGGGTCTCCTCTGCGGCGAGGGCCACGTCCCTCTGGCGGCGACCCCGCATTACCGCTCGGCGGCGCCCATCGCCGGCCTCGCCGAGCCGGCCGAGGTCGAGTTCGACTTCGCCATGACGGTGACCCGGGTCGCCGAGGCGCCGCGGGTGACGAAGCCCTTCTCCGACGAGGCCTGGGCCGCCCTCGACGCGCTCGGCGAGCGGATCGACCGCGACCTCGCCGCGCAGGACGTGCGCCTGACCATGGGCGGCGAGCCGACCTTCGTGTCGGTCGACGATTTCGAGTCGCCGGAATGGAACGCCGCCGCCGTCGGGCCGACGAAGCGCGGGCTCGCCGACCAGCTGATCCGGCGCCTGCGCGACCGGTTCGGCCCCGGCGGCTTCCTGCATTACGGCCAGGGCAAGTGGTATCCGGGCGAGAGCCTGCCGCGCTGGGCCTTCGCGCTCTACTGGCGCAAGGACGGCACGCCGATCTGGCGCGACCCCGCCCTGATCGCCTCCGAGACCGGCCCGCGGACCGCCGGCATCGCGGAGGCCGAGGCCCTGATTCGGAGCCTCGCCCGCCGTCTCAGGCTCGACGCCTACGTCCAGCCGCTGTTCGAGGATCCCGAGCACTGGGAGCGCAAGGCGGCCGAGCTGCCGGTCAACGTCACGCCCCTCGATTCCAAGGTCGGCGACGCGGAATCCCAGGCCAGGATGGCCCGGGTCTTCACCCGCGGGGTCGAGAACGCCGTCGGCTACGTGCTGCCGCTCGCCAACATCGCGGTCGGGCCCGAGCGGCACTGGGTCTCGGAGGTCTGGCAGCTCAAGCGCGGCGCCCTCTACCTGGTGCCGGGCGATTCCCCGGCGGGCTTCCGGTTGCCGCTCGCCTCGCTGCCCTACGTGCCGCCGGGCGCCTATCCCTATTACGTGCCCCAGGATCCCCTGGAGCAGCGCGGGCCCTTGGTGCCCGGCCCCGCCGCGCCGCCGCCCAAGCCCGCCCCGGTCGGCGTCGCGGTGCGCACCGCGCTCGCCGTCGAGCCGCGGGACGGGATCCTGTGCGTGTTCATGCCGCCGATCGAGCGGGTGGACGAGTATTTGAGCCTGCTCGCGATCCTGGAGGCGGCGGCGGCCGAGATCGGTCAGCCGCTCCACATCGAGGGCTACGAGCCGCCCTTCGATCCGCGCCTGTCGGTGGTCAAGGTCACGCCCGATCCCGGCGTGATCGAGGTCAACGTGCAGCCGGCCGCGACCTGGCGCGAGGCGGTGGAGATCACCACCGGCCTCTACCAGGACGCCCGCCAGACCCGGCTCGGCGCGCAGAAGTTCATGACCGACGGGCGCCATACCGGGACGGGGGGCGGCAACCACGTCGTGCTCGGCGGCTCGACCCCGGCGGATTCGCCGTTCCTGCGCCGGCCCGACCTCCTGAAGAGTCTGGTGCTCTACTGGCAGCGCCACCCGTCCCTGTCCTACCTGTTCTCCGGCCTCTATGTCGGCCCGACCAGCCAGGCGCCGCGGATGGACGAGGCGCGCCACGACGGTCTCTACGAGCTCGAGATCGCGCTCGCCCAGGTGCCGCCCCCGGGCGGGCCCGAGGTGCCGCTCTGGCTCGTCGACCGGCTCTTTCGCAACATCCTCACCGACGTGACCGGCAACACCCACCGGTCCGAGATCTGCATCGACAAGCTCTACTCCCCGGACGGCCCGACCGGGCGCCTCGGCCTCCTGGAGTTCCGCTCGTTCGAGATGCCGCCCGAGGCGCGGATGAGCCTCGCCCAGCAGGTGCTGCTGCGCGCCCTCGTCGCCTGGCTGTGGCGCGAGCCGCAGGAGGGCGGGTTCGTGCGCTGGGGCACGGCTTTGCACGACCGCTTCATGCTGCCCCATTTCCTCTGGGAGGATTTTTCCTCGGTCCTCGCCGATCTCGGCCGCGCGGGCTACGCCTTCGACCCGGCCTGGTACGAGGCTCAAGGAGAGTTCCGCTTCCCGCGCTACGGCGAGGTCGAGCGCGGCGGGGTCAAGCTCGAGCTGCGCCAGGCGCTGGAGCCCTGGCACGTGCTGGGCGAGGAGGGCGCGATCGGCGGCACCGTGCGCTACGTCGATTCGTCGGTCGAGCGGCTGCAGGTCAAGGTCTCGGGATTCGTGCCGAGCCGGCACGTCGTCACCTGCAACGGACGGCGCCTGCCGATGACCGATACCGGCCGCTCCGGCGAGGCGGTGGCGGGCCTGCGCTTCAAGGCCTGGCAGCCGGCCTCGGCCCTGCACCCGACCCTGCCGGTCCACGCGCCGCTCACCTTCGACGTGCTCGATACCTGGAGCGGGCGCTCGCTCGGCGGCTGCGTCTACCACGTCGCCCATCCGGGCGGGCGCAACTACGAGACCTTCCCGATCAACACCTACGAGGCCGAGGGGCGCCGCCTCGCCCGCTTCCAGGAGAACGGCCACACCCCGGGCCGGGTCAGCCCGCCGCCGGAGGAGCCCCGGCGCGAATTCCCGTTCACCCTCGACCTGCGCACGCCCGCGTCGCGATGAGCGGGGGAGGGCCGGCTCACGGTCTCGCCGACGAGGACCTCGCCGGCGAAGATCCGGCCCGCGAGGGCCTCGTCGCCACGGATCCCGGGCCCCGGGGCGCGCCGGCCGGGGACCCGGGCGGCCGGGAGGCCCCGAGCCGGGTCGAGACCGCCCGGGAGGACGGACCGGAGGAGCGCCTGGCGCGCTGGACCGCCGGGTACGCCGCCCTGCCGGGCCTGCCCGACGAGCTGGTGGCCGCGGACGGTGCGCTGCGTCCGGCCTGGGCCCTGTTCCTCGGCCGGCTGGCCGAACTGCCGGATCACGAGATCGCCGCCCGGCTGGCGGCGGCCGGGCGGCACATCCACGACACCGGCATCGCCTACCGGGCCTACGGCGAGGCGACCGAGCGCGACTGGCCGATCGGCGCCCTGCCGCTCCTCATCGAGGGGGCGGAGTGGCAGGCGATCGCCGCCGGGGTGGCGCAGCGCGCCGAGCTGCTCGAGGCGGTGCTCGCCGACCTCTACGGCGAGGGAACGCTTGCCCGGGCCGGCCTCCTGCCGGCGGCGGCCGTCGCGGGCGATCCGGAATTCCTGCGCCCCCTCGTCGGGGTGGCCCCTCCGGGCGGCCGCCACATGCACTTCTACGCCGCCGATCTCGCCCGCGGGCCGGACGGCGCCTGGCGGGTGCTGTCCGACCGGACCCAGGCCCCGTCCGGCGCCGGCCACGCCCTCGAGAACCGGCTCGTCATGGCCCGGGCCCTGCCGGAGGTGTACGGGGCGCTCGACGTCGAGCGCGTCGCCTCGTTCTTCCAGGCGTTCCGCGACGGCCTGGCCGCCACGGCCTCCCGCGAGGAGCCGCGCATCGGGCTGATGACCTCGGGGCCCTACAGCGACACCTATGTCGAGCAGGCGGTGCTCGCCCGCTATCTCGGCTTCGCCCTCGTCGAGGGCGACGACCTCCTGGTCCGCGATGGCCAGGTCTTCATCCGCACGGTCGCCGGCCTCAAGCGGGTCGACGTGCTCTGGCGGCGCATCGACGGCGACTTCGTCGATCCCCTGGAGCTCAACCCCGCCTCGCGCCTCGGGGCCCCGGGCCTCGTCGAGGCCCTCCGGGCCGGCGCGGTGACGATGGGCAACATGCCGGGCACCGGCCTCGTCGAGAGCGCCTGGCTCGCCGCCTCGCTGCCGGCACTCTGCGAGCGGCTGCTCGGGGAGCCCCTGCGCCTGCCCGGGCTGCCGACCTGGTGGTGCGGCGACCCCGACCAGCGCGATGCGGTGCTCGACCGCTTCGACACCCTGGCCTTCCGCCCGGCCGCGGCGCCCGCGCAGGGGGCCTTCACCAGCCGCGCCTTCGGCGAGGGTCGCGACGCGGCCGAGACCGAGCGCCTGCGCGGGGTGCTGCGCGACCGCCCCGGCGACCTCGTCGCCCACGAGCCGGTGCGCCTCTCCACCGCTCCGGTCTGGGACGGCACCCGGCTGGTGCCGCGCCCCTTCGTGCTCCGGGTCTTCGCCGCTGCGACGCCCGAGGGCTGGCGGGTGATGCCCGGCGGCTTCTGCCGCATCTCCGA
Organism: Methylobacterium indicum; assembly: GCF_017347565.1. NCBI lineage: Bacteria > Pseudomonadati > Pseudomonadota > Alphaproteobacteria > Hyphomicrobiales > Methylobacteriaceae > Methylobacterium > Methylobacterium indicum. Next base: position 636,409 of record NZ_AP024145.1, read on the forward strand.
GACGCCGGACGTGCGCCCGGTGGCGATGGGGGCCGGCGTGCGCGCCGCCGACGTCTGGGTGCTCTCCGACGATTCCACCGCCGCGCAGGCGAGCCTCCTGCCGCCGAGCGACCGGATCGCGGTGCGCCGGGTGCCCGGCCTGCTGCCGAGCCGGGCTGCCGACAACCTGTTCTGGCTCGGCCGCCACCTGGAGCGGGCCGAGGCGGTGATCCGCCTCACCGCCTGCCTCCTCGACGGGGCCGGCAGCGTCTCGATGGCGACCGAGGACCGCGCCACCTCGGCCCGCCTGCGCGCCCTGCTGCAGGCCTGGGGCGCCGTGCCGGCGACCGGGGGACCGGCGGCGCAGCTCGCCCACCACGCCCTCTCGGACGGGAGCCAATGGGGGTCGGCGCTCGCCCACGCCCTGTCGGCCCGGCGCAACGCCGCCGCCCTGCGCGAGCGCCTGTCGGGCGAGACCTGGCGGGCGCTCTCGGCCCTGCGCGAGGTCCTGGAGGCCCCGGCCGAGGGGACCGATTCGGAGGCCGCGCTTCTCGACCGGGCCGAGCGCGCGCTCTCGCTCACCGCCGCGCTCGCCGGCCTCGCCCAGGAGAACATGAACCGGGCCGGCGGCTTCGTCTTCGTCGACATGGGGCGGCGGGTCGAGCGCGCGGTCCATGCCTGCCGCTTCGCCCTCGAATTCGGCGCGGCCGGCGCCAGCACCGACGATCTCGGGGTGCTGCTCGAACTCGCCGATTCCCGCATCTCCTACGGCGCGCGCTACATCCTCGGGGTCGCGCTGGCGCCGGTACGCGACATGGTGCTGCTCGATCCCTACAACCCGCGCTCCCTCGCCTTCCAGGTCGAGCGCCTGGCCGAGCGCCTGGCCGGCCTGCCGTCGCTGCGCCAGGACGGGGTGGCGGAGGCGCCGGTGCGCCTCGTCGCGAGCCTGGCGGGAGAGATCGCCGGCGCCGAGGCCGGGACCCTGCCGCTCGACACCGTGGCGGTCTGGGAGAATCGCCTGTGGGAGATCGCCGAGGCGGTCGGTGCGCGCTATTTCCCCGGCGGGTCCGACGCCGCGCGGCCCGAAACCCTCGTCACCCTGGCGTGAGCGCCGGCCGGACGCGCCCGGCGCCCTCCTCGCCGGCTCCTGCTCGCCCGGTTTCTGGACGACCGCCCTCGATGCTCTACCGCCTGCGCCACCTGACGGCCTACGCCTACCGCAACCCGGTCGGCTATGCCCGCTGCACCCTGCGCCTCGCGCCGGCGGCGGGGGACGGGCAGGTGCCGCTCTCGCACGAGGTCGTGGTCGAGCCCGCGCCCCGCGCCGCGACCGAGCGCGGCGACTTCTTCGGCAACCGCACGGTGTCGGTCACCGTCGAGACGCCGCACCGGGATTTCCGGATCGACGCGCAGTCCCGCGTCCGGGTCGAGCGGCCGCCGCTGCCGGACCGCGATTCCGGCCCGGCCTGGGAGGAGGTGCGCGAGCGGGTGCTGACCCGGCCGGGCCTCGGGCCCGACGCGCCGGCGCATTTCGCGGCGCCGAGCCGGCGGGTCCCGCTCCTGCCCGAGGTCACCGATTACGCCCGGGCGAGCTTCCCCGCGGGCGGCGGCGCCTATGCGGGCGCCTTCGACCTGATGCGCCGCATCCGGGAGGATTTCACCTTCGACGCCGAGGCGACCGAGGTCGGCACGCCGCTCGCCCAGGCCTTCGCCGGCCGGCGCGGCGTGTGCCAGGATTTCTCCCACATCATGATCGCGGCGCTCCGCGGCCTCGGCCTCCCGGCGGCCTATGTCAGCGGCTACCTGCGCACCCTGCCGCCCCCGGGACAGCCGCGGCTCGAAGGAGCGGATGCGAGCCACGCCTGGGTGGCGGTCTGGTGCGGGGAGGGCTGGGTCGGCCTCGATCCGACCAACGGGATCGGCGTGCAGGACGATCACATCGTCGTCGCCCGCGGCCGCGACTATGCCGACGTCGCGCCGGTCGCCGGCATCATCGCCGGATCGGGTGCGCAGAGCCTGCGGGTCGCCGTGGACGTGGTGCCGGAAGAGGAGGAGCGGGCCGCGTGAGTGCGGCGCGGGCGCGTCGAAGAAAAAGGGCGGGCCGGGCGATGCGCTGAACGCCGAGGAGAGGTGTCCCGGCCCGCGGGTCGCGACACCAGCCGAGTGCCGTCGGTCTGACGGGACAAGGCCGGCGTGGCGAGGACGAGAATGGGCCGGCTGGCCGCCCCCGTCCTCAACTTGGATCAATGTCCGGCGATTTAGGCGGCCCGGACGATCGACCCTGCAAAATCTCCCTCGCGCCCGGATCCCCTGCGTCCAGATCCCCCTGCATCGAGGCACGTCCGGTCCAGCGCCGGTCGCGCGGGACCGAGCGCGCGATCGTGGCGTCCCGCATTCCGGCCCTCCGCCGCGAGACATCGCGGGACGGGGAAGACTTTGCGGGACCGACCCGAACCAACGCAGCGGCGTCTCGTTGCCCCGCCATGGATCTCACGCTCCAGCCCGTGCGCGTCAGGACCGGCAGCGAGGACGAGCAGGGCCTGCTCGTCTTCGCGGACGGCGCGCTCGCGGCCGTGCTGGTCTGCCTCTCCGACTCCTACGGAGACGAAGCCGGCTCCTGGTTCCTCGAGGCGGGATTCGGCGCCCTGGCGTCGCACCAGCCGGCGGCCTTCGCCGACCTCGACGCGGCCCAGACCTGGATCGCCCACCGCCTCGCCGCCGAGCCTACGCCCCGTCCTCCGTGACCGTGTCGGAGAACGGCACCGTCATCACCGGAGCACCGTTCTCGTCCGTGACCTCGAACGCGCAGGCGAACCAGTCCCGGATCGCGTGCAGCTGCGTCCGGGCGATCAGGTCGCGGGCGACGGCGAGGGCGTGGGCGCGGGCCGCGTCGGTGTCCGGCAGGGCGTCCCCCTCGGGATCGCGCGCCAGGCCGTCGGGGCCGGGTCCGTGCCGGAGATGGAAGAAGTAGCGCGGCATCAGGCGCCCTCGATGAGGCGGGCATACTCGCCCTCGGGCGTGCCGTAGCTGCCGTTCGTCAGCGCCAGGAGCTTGGCGCGGTCGAGCACCTCGATCCGCCGCCGCTTGGCCCGGATCCGGCCGGCTCCCTCCAGGTTCTGGATCGCCAGCGTCACCCCCGCCCGCTGCACCCCCAGCATCATCGACAGGAACTCGTGCGTGAGCACGAGCTCGTCGCCCTCCGTCCGGTCGTGGCACATCAGCAGCCAGCGCGCGAGGCGGCTCTCCAGGCTCAGGGAGGCGTGGGCGTAGGCGGTCTGGGTGATCTGGACGATCAGGGTGTGGACGTAGCGCAGGAGCAGCCGGCGCAAGGCCGGGCTCTCGTCGAGGGCCGCGCAGAGCGCGCCGCGGCCGATGCTCCAGCCCTCGCCCGAGAGCTGGACGAAGTAGACTTGCGGCGTGGTGAGACAGTCGAGGGCGACCGGCACCGCGCCGACCAGCCCCTCGCTTCCGACCAGGCCGACCTCGACTCGGCGCTCATTATGCGCGGCCGAGATCGAGACCATGCCGCTCTCGAGGAAGAACAGCTCCTCCACCGGCGCGTCCGGGGCGATCACGACCTCCCGCAACTGGAGCGACAGGGGGTCGAGATGCGGCTGCAGCCGCGCGAAGTCCTCGGGCGCCATCGCCCTCAGGAGGCGGTTGCGGACGGTCGAGTGCGGGGGTCGCGGCATGACATTCTCCTCGCTGACCCGACAGCCGAGGCGACCTGTCCGACGACGAACCAGGAATGATCACTATCAGCTTTCACTGTGGGCATCAAAGAAAATAATCGCCGTCATCGAAGCGTATAACAAATGATATTCTTGGCCATTACCACTTCTTGGCTTTGGAAAATTATGTAATCTTCGTCAATTCGGGAACCTGAATCGCGGGCTGCGATTGGTTCGATACAACACCAAGCGGAGTGATTGCTTGCGTGGTGATGAGCCGCGCCCATAACTCTTTACCGACGCGCTTTCGCGCGCTGGCCGATCTGCCGGCCGGGCATGTCCCGGATCCATACGGAGGGGCCTCTCGTGAGACGGGACGACCATCGTCCGACGGTGCTGCTGATCGAGGAGGATCCGCTCGTCGGCCTCGCGGTCGGCGAGACGCTGGAGGAGGCCGGCTACCGGGTCGCCGGGCCGCTGGCGACGCAGGCCCAGGCGCTCGCCTGGCTGGCGAGCCGCCCCCTCGATCTCGCCGTGATCGATCTTCCGCTCCGGGACGGCGACGGCAGCCGGCTCGCCCGGGCCCTGCGGGCGCGGGGCGTGCCGTTCCTCGTCCATGCCGACCGACCCCGCGACGCCGCCGCCTGCACCGAGCTCAGCGCCGCGCCCCGACTGACCAAGCCGGCCTGGCACCGGGACCTCGTCCACGTGCTCGACCAGCTCGCCCGCGAGGTTCGCCCATGACGACGTCCCTGACGACGCCCACGACAACGTCCATGACGACGATGATGGCCCACGCGCTCGCCCCGGCCGGCTGCGGGCACCATGCCCCGCACCTGCTGCATCCCATCGTGCGCAAGCTCGCGGCCTTCGGCCCTCTGGGTGCGGACGAGGAGGCCGTCCTGGCCGGCCTCGGCACCGGCGCTCAGCGCGTGGAGGGACGCCAGGATCTCCTGGCCGAGGGCGCCGCACCCGAGAGCGCCGTCCTGATCGTGGAGGGCGTGGCGTGCCGCTACCGCCACCGCCCGAGCGGGGCCCGCCAGATCACCGGCTATCTCCTGCCGGGCGACCTGTGCGACCCCGACCTCGTCCATCTCGGCCGGATGAACCACAGCGTCGGCACGATCGGCCCCTGCCGGGTGGCGCGGGTGCCGCACGAGGTGCTGTCCGATCTCACGGCCCGGCATGCCGGCATCGCCCGGGCGCTGCGGCTGGCCAAGCTCGCCGAGGAGGAGACGACCCGCGAGTGGATGATGAATGTCGGCTGCCGCTCCGCGATCGAGCGGGTGGCGCACCTGCTGTGCGAGCTGCACGAGCGGCTCGGCACCGTCGGCTGGGCGACCCGCTCCGGCTACGACTTCCCCCTGACGCAGCAGGACATCGCCGACACGGCGGGCCTGTCCAACGTCCACGTCAACCGGGTGCTGCGGCAGCTGCGCCTGATGCGGCTGGTCGAGGTCGGCGGCCGGCGGGTCGACATCCTCGACCTCGCCGGCCTCCGGCGCGTCGCCGAGTTCCAGGACGGCTACCTGCGGCCTGCCGCGGAGTGAGCGGCCGTCAGGCCGGATCCACCGCCAGCTCCACCGTCACCGGCACGTGGTCGGACGGCTTCTCCAGCCCGCGCAGGTGCTTCTGCACCGAGGCCGAGACCAGGCGGTCGAGGGCCTGCGGCGCGAGCAGCAGGTGGTCGATGCGGATGCCCTGGTTCCGGGGCCAGCAGCCGGCCTGGTAATCCCAGAAGCTGTAGACCCCCGCCCGCCCGTCGCAGGCCCGCAGGGCGTCGGTAAAGCCCTCGGCGAGGAGCGCACGGAACGCCGCCCGGGTCTGGGGCAGGAAGAGCGCGTCGCTCGTCCAGGCCGCCGGGTCGGCCGCGTCCTCGGGCTCGGGGATCACGTTGTAGTCGCCGGCGAGCACCAGGACCTCCTCCTTCTGCCGCAGGGCCACGGCATGGGCCTGGAGGCGGCGCATGAAGGCGAGCTTGTACTCGTATTTCGGCGTGCCGACCGGGTTGCCGTTCGGCAGGTAGATCGAGGCCACCCGCACCGGCACGGTGCCCGTCGGGATCACCGCCTCGATGTAGCGCGCCTGCTCGTCGCTCGGATCGCCCGGCAGGCCGCGGCGGATCTCCTGAAGCGGCAGCGGCCGGCGGGCGAGGAGCGCCACGCCGTTGAACGCCTTCTGGCCGTGGGTCGCCACCACGTAGCCGGCCTCCTCGATCTCCGTGCGGGGAAACGCGTCGTCGACGCATTTCAGCTCCTGGAGGCAGACCACGTCGGGCTGCGCCTCGGCCAGGAAGGCCAGGAGGTGCGGCAGGCGCTGCTTGACCGAGTTGACGTTCCAGGTGGTGATCCGCATCGCGTCCCGCGCCGCTCGTGAACCGCACTCGTATCGAGGGCTCCCGTCATCGGGGTTTCGCGCCGCGCTGGCAAGCCGGGCGCCGGGTGTGAGCTGGGGACCCGAGAGGGCGGGCGACATGGCAGGCGACATGGCGGGCAACATGGCGGGATGGTGGGAGCCGGTGCGCGACTATTGCGAGCGGACCGGGCCGGAGCTCCTGGCCGAGCCGCTGAACGCGATCTCGAACGCCGCCTTCCTGGTCGCGGCCTTCCTGCTCCTGCGGCGCGGCCGGGCGCCGGACCCGGTGGCCGACGGGTTCGCGGTGCTGGTCGGGGTGATCGGGATCGGCAGCGCTCTCTTCCACACGCTGGCGGTGCAATGGGCGATGCTCGCCGACGTGATCCCGATCGCGCTCTTCATCCACGCCTACGTCTTCCTGGCGCTCAGGCGCTTCCTCGTGCTCCCGGCCCCGGCGGCGCTCGCCGGGACCCTCGCCTTCGCGGTGGCGGCCGCGGTCTTCGAGCCCGCCCTGTCGAACCTCGCCGGGCGCCCGCTCGGCCCGCTCACGAACGGGTCGGTCGCCTACGCGCCGGCGGCGTTGGCCCTGTTCGGTGTCGGGACGGCCTCGCGTCGGTTCGGCCGGCGGGAGGGGGCCGCCCTGATCGGCATCGGCCTCCTGTTTCTCGTCTCGCTCGCCGCCCGGACCCTGGACGCCGCCCTCTGCCCGGTCGTGCCGTTCGGCACCCATTGGCTCTGGCATCTGCTGAATGCCTGCGTGCTCTACGCCCTGGTGCGGGCGGCGCGTGCCGCCGGGGTGCCGCGGGCGGCCTGACGCGACGGGAGCCGGCCTCACCCCCGGCTTCCTTGCACGGGTCCCGAAACCGTTGCAGAAGAACGCCGCCGCAGGGGCACCATGCGTGGGGCCCGGCGCCTGCCTGCCCGGATTCTTTGCCATGACTCAAGCCCTCCGCCTCGGCATCGCCGGTCTCGGCACCGTCGGAGCCTCCGTCGTCCGCATGGTCGCGCGCCGCGCCGAGGCGATCGGCGCCACCGCCGGCCGGCCGGTCGTCGTGACCGCGGTCGCCGCCCGCGACCGCTCGCGCGACCGCGGCCTCGACCTTCAGGGCGTGACCTGGTTCGACGATCCCGTGGCGCTCGCCCGCTCGGGCGAGGTGGATTGCGTGGTCGAGCTGATCGGCGGCGCTGAGGGCAAGGCCCGCGAGACCGTCGAGGCGGCTCTGGCCGCGGGCAAGCACGTGGTGACGGCCAACAAGGCGCTGCTCGCCAAGCACGGCCCGGCGCTCGCCCGCGCGGCGGAGGCCTCGGGCGTCGCGCTTGCCTTCGAGGCCTCGGCGGCGGGTGGCATCCCGGTGGTCAAGGCCCTGCGCGAGGCGCTGACCGGCAACCGGATCTCCCGGGTCTACGGAATCCTCAACGGCACCTGCAACTACATCCTGAGCCGGATGGAGCTGGAGGGCCTGACCTTCGAGGCCTGCCTCAAGGACGCCCAGGCTTTGGGCTACGCCGAGGCCGACCCGACCTTCGACGTCGAGGGCTTCGACACCGCCCACAAGCTCGCGATCCTGACGAGCCTCGCCTTCGGCACCGAACTCGACGCGGAGGGCGTCTCGGTCGAGGGCATCTCGGCGATCACGCCCCTCGACCTGCGCATGGCCGACGAGCTCGGCTACCGGATCAAGCTCCTCGGCGTCGCCGAGGCGACCGAGGCCGGCATCGAGCAGCGGGTCCACCCGACGATGGTGCCGAAATCCTCGGCCATCGCCCAGGTGATGGGCGTGACGAACGCCGTCACCATCGACACCGATGCCCTGCGCGAGCTCACCCTGATCGGCCCCGGCGCCGGCGGCGAGGCCACCGCCTCGGCGGTGGTCGCCGACATCGCCGACGTGGCGGCGGGCCGCACGCCCCCGGCCTTCGGCCGCCCGGTCGCCGGCCTCACGGTCCCGGTGCGGGCCGAGATGCAGCGCCACCAGGGGGGCTACTACATCCGCCTTACCGTGCACGACCGCCCCGGCGTCGCCGCCGGCGTCGCGACGAAGATGGCCGAGCGCGAGATCTCCCTCGAGAGCATCCTCCAGCACCGCTCCGAGAGCGCCGCGGCCCGCGACCGCCACGGCCGCTCGGGCCTGCCGGTGCCGCTCGTGCTCATCACCTACGCGGCGACGGAAGCCGCGATCCGCGCGAGCCTCGACGCGATGGCGGCAGACGGGCTCCTGTCCGAGCCGCCCCAGCTCATCCGCATCGAGCGCGAGTGAGGCCGGCCTGCAAGGTCGTTCGCAAGTTACCGTCGTCCGCCGATCCCGCACCCTCCACCGGTGATCGGCCGGCCGACTGACAGAATTCAGTTCAGCGGCGCCGGTTTCTCCTCTAAGACCCGGCCCCAAGGACCAGAACGAGGATCACGAACGCATGTCGGACGCCAAGAAGCCGGGGCCGAGCCAGGTCATCGAGCGCATCCTGACCCTCGAACTGGTGCGCGTCACCGAGCGGGCCGCCGTCGCGGCGGCGCGCCTGCGCGGCCAGGGCAACGAGAAGGCCGCCGACCAGGCCGCCGTCGACGCCATGCGCCGCGAGCTGAACCGCCTGCCGATCGACGGCACCGTCGTCATCGGCGAGGGCGAGCGCGACGAGGCCCCGATGCTGTTCATCGGCGAGACCCTCGGCAACGGCTCGGGCCCGAAGGTCGACATCGCGGTCGATCCGCTCGAGGGCACCACGCTGTGCGCCAAGGACATGCCGGGCTCCGTCGCCGTGATGGCGATGGCCGAGGGCGGCACCCTGCTCGCCGCGCCCGACGTCTACATGCACAAGATCGCCATCGGCCCGGGCTACCCGGTCGGCACCGTGCACCTCGACGCGACCCCCGAGGAGAACATCCACGCGCTGGCCAAGGCCAAGGGCGTGCCGCCGTCCGAGATCACCGCCCTCGTCCTCGACCGGCCGCGCCACACCGACCTGATCGCGGCGATCCGCCGGACGGGCGCGGGCGTGCGCCTGATCTCCGACGGCGACGTCGCCGGCGTGATCTTCACGACGATGCCGGAGGAGACCGGCATCGACATCTATCTCGGCATCGGCGCGGCGCCCGAGGGCGTGCTGGCGGCGGGCGCGCTGCGCTGCATCGGCGGCCAGATGCAGGGCCGCCTGATCCTCGACACCGAGGAGAAGCGCGACCGCGCCGCCAAGATGGGCGTCGCCGATCCGAACCGCATCTATTCCCTCGAGGACCTCGCCCGCGGCGACGTCGTGGTGGCGCTGACCGGCGTGACCGACGGGGCGCTCGTCAAGGGCGTGAAGTTCGGGCGCGACACCATCCGCACCGAGACGGTGGTCTACCGTTCGCATACCGGCACCGTGCGCCGGATCGAGGCCGAGCACCGCGACTTCGACAAGTTCCACCTGAAGTAGGATTCTTCCGAGCGGGGCCGCGCCGGGATCCCGGTGCGGCCCCCTTGATCTGCCCCCTTGATCGGCCCCTTGATCCTGGGGCCTTTCCCCGCGACCCTGCGGCGTCTCTCACCCGAGGATTCGCCGCTCATGCCGAGCCCCATCATCCGTCCGCTGCGCCCCGACGAGCGCGCCGCCTGGGATCCGCTCTGGCAGGGCTACCTGACCTTCTACGGCGCCACGGTCGCCCCCGAGGTCACCGACCTCACCTGGACCCGCCTGCACGACGCATCGGAGCCGATGCACGCCCTCGTGGCCGAGCAGGACGGCACCGTCACCGGCCTCGTCCACTACATCTTCCATCGCTCGACCTGGACCGCCGGGCCCTATTGCTACCTCCAGGACCTGTTCACCGCGCAGGCCGCCCGCGGGCAGGGGGTGGGACGGGCGCTGATCGAGGCGGTCTACGCCGCCGCCAAGGAGGCGGGGGCGAGCCGGGTCTACTGGCTGACCCAGGAGGCCAACGTCACCGCCCGGGCGCTCTACGACACGCTGGCCGACCGGCCGGGATTCATCCAGTACCGGAAGGTGCTGTGACGATCGCGCCGAAGGTTCCCCGCGTATCTCCGGCGGGTCTCCCGCCTCGGCGATGGCCGGTTGTGGGATGCAAAGATTCGGGTTGGTGCAGCGGTCAGGGACGGCGCCCGCGAGGTGCGAGCTACGGGTAAGTGCCTGAGCACGAAGCCAGGGGAGCGATACCTGGTCTTCGTGCTCTGTCCGTCACCGCTCCGCAATCTGCTCGACTGCAGCCTCGTTTCTTGCTTCATCCGCCTGGAAGGCCCGGCGTTCCTGTACCGTGACCTCATCGAGCCATCGGCGAGGATTGCCGCACATCCAGCACGAGCATGGGGTCGGCGTTCGAGACCAGAAGGAGAGAATAGCCTGGGGCGAAAGCCGCCGGCCAGTCGCTCCGCCATGATAATCCTCGCGGGTCTTCATCAGCCGCGCACGGTGATGTCGACGCACACCACGATGGTGCTTTTCCAAAAGAGCCTCTGACGCAGGCCCTGACCCCGAGCGCCCCTGCGCTCTATTCGAGGGGATCAGGGCCGAAGCGTCTTCTTCTCGGAAACTCTGGTTCGCATGCGAGACATTCCATCACCGTAGCATGATACGGCCCGGAACGAGCAAGAGAGCTCCGGCCCTGTGGAATCCAGTCGAACACGCCCCGACGCTCATGGTCGAGCGGTTTTGGGCTGTTCGCCTTGCCCTTCTCGGCAGGGCCATAGGACGAGGCACAGTAATCGCGGCGACGAAAAAGGCTCCCAGCGTACCGCCGGGAGCCCTGGAAACCTATCAAATCTGCTCCGGACTTTACCGGAACAGCGACGCCATCCCGCCCTGCATCCGGCCGAGGCCCTGCTTGGCGATCGGGTTGCCCTGATCGATGGCGATGGCGCGCTGGTAGCTCTCCACCGCCTCCTGGCGGCGGTTCGACTTCTCGTAGGCGAGGCCGCGATAGGCCCAGGAATCCGCGTCCTTGTTGTTGACGTTCAGCGCCGCGTTGTAGTCCTCGATCGCCTTGTCGTACTGGTTGGTGGCGATCAGGCTCTGGCCGCGGGCGGCGTAGGGCGCCGCCACGAAGGGGTTGCGGTCGATGGCGGCGTCGAAATCGCCGATCGCGGAGCGGTGCTGGCCCTGCGCCTGCCGCACCAGGCCGCGGGCGTGGTAGGCCTCGGCGGATTCCGGCGTCAGGCGGATCGCCTGGCTGAGGTCGCTGTAGGCGGCCTCGTAGTTGCCCTGCGCCCGCTGCAGGTTGGCGCGCCCGATATAGGCGGCGGTGTAGTTCGGGTCGGCGTTGATCGCCTTGGTGAAGTCCTGCAGCGCCGCGTCGCTGCGGCCCGACTGGCGATAGGCCAGGGCCCGGTTGCCGTAGGCCGAGGCCGAGTTCGGGTCGAGCTGGATCGCCTTGGTGAAGTCGGCGATCGCCGAATCGAAGTTCCCCGCCCGGGCATAGGCCGCGCCGCGGGTGTTGTAGGCCGCCGCGTCGCTCGGGTTGCGCTGGATCACGTCCGACAGGGAGGCGATGTTCACCTCGGTCGCGCCGGACTTGTCGGCCTCGACCACCGCGAATTGTCGCGTCGCGGTGGCCCGGCTGACGGTGTCGCAGCCGGCGAGCGCGAGCGCGGTCAGCACGGTCGCTCCCAGCATCCGGGCCGCCGGTGTCACACGGCTCCAGCCGATCACGTTGTTCATCACCCGCTCCCCCGGGGCGGCGCATCCGCGTTGCGCCGCGCACCATCGCAATCCGCACGCACGCGCCGCCTCGAAGCGGTCCTGGTGCCGGACGACCCTTCCTCGATCGAGGTGAAGGCCGGCTTAAAGGCAGTGCGCCTCTCCGCTTGAGCGGGACGATGTGGCGAAGGTGTGGCTCCCGGCGCCGTTGCGGCAGGGGAGGGCGCTGCGTGGCGACGGGTGTGGCCCAGCGGCCTCACCCGTCGGTGCCGGGCGCCGGGTCAGGCGCCGGTCGCGACCCGGGTGAGATGGCCCATCTTGCGCCCGGGCCGGGCCGCGCCCTTGCCGTAGAGATGCAGGTGGCTGCCGGGCTCGGCGAGGATCTGGGTCCAGTTGTCGGCCTGGTCGCCGATCAGGTTCAGCATCTCGACCGAGCGGCCGGTCAGGGCCGGGCTGCCGAGCGGCCAGCCGCAGATCGCCCGGACGTGCTGGGCGAATTGCGAGGTCTCGGCCCCCTCGATGGTCCAGTGGCCGGAATTGTGGACCCGCGGCGCGATCTCGTTGACGACGACGCCCGCCCGCCCGTCCGCCCCGCGGACCAGGAACATCTCCACCGCCAGCACGCCGACATAGTCCAGCGCCTCCGCGATGGCGCGGGCGATCGACACCGCCTCGGCGGCGGTCTCCGGCGTCATGCCGGGCGCCGGCACCACGGTGCGGGCGAGGATGTGGTGGCGGTGCTCGTTGGCGCAGGGGGCGTAGGCCGAGAAGCGCCCTTCCGCGTTGCGGGCCGCCACCACCGAGACCTCGGCCTCGAACGGCACGAAGCCCTCCAGGATGCAGGGCTGGTCGTGCAGGGAGGCCATCGCGGCGGCGGGGTCGAAGCCCGCCTCGCCGAAATCCTCCTGGCGCAGCATGAGCTGGCCCTTGCCGTCGTAGCCGAAGCGCCGGGTCTTCAGCACCGCCGGCAGGCCGATCTCCCGCACGGCCTGCGCGAGGCCGGCGGCGTCGTCCACCGCGCGGAACGGCGCGACCGGGATGCCGAGGCCCGCGACGAAGGATTTTTCCGTCAGCCGGTCCTGCGTCGTCGCGAGCGCCGAGGCGCTCGGGTGCAGCGGCCGGTGCGCGGCCAGGATCTCGGCGGTGCGGCTCGGGATGTTCTCGAACTCGTAGGTCACGACGTCGACGGACTCGACGAAGGCCCGGAGCGCCGCCGCGTCGTCGTAGGCCGCCACGGTCCGGCGGCCCGCCACCTCGAAGGCCGGGCTGTCGGGGTCGGGGCAGTAGATATGGGCCTTGAGCCCGTACTGCGCCGCCGCGACCGCGATCATGCGGCCGAGCTGGCCGCCGCCGATGATCCCGACGGTGGCGCCGGGGGCGATGAGGGGCTTGCTCACGGGGCGCTCGTATCCGGGTGCTCGGCGACCGCTGCGCTCTGGCGCGCGCGCCAGGCATCGAGCCGCTCGGCCAGGGGGGCGTCGGTCAGGGCGAGGACGGCGGCGGCGAGGAGCGCCGCGTTGACGGCGCCGGCCCGGCCGATGGCCAGCGTGCCGACCGGGATGCCGGCCGGCATCTGCACGATCGACAGCAGGCTGTCCTGGCCCGACAGCGCCTTCGATTCGACCGGCACGCCGAAGACCGGCAGCGGCGTCATCGCGGCGGCCATGCCGGGCAGGTGGGCGGCGCCGCCGGCGCCCGCGATCACCACCTTGACGCCCGCCGCCTTGGCGCCCTTGGCGAAGGCCACCAGGCGGTCCGGGGTGCGGTGGGCCGAGACGATGCGGGCCTCGTAGGGAATGCCGAGGGCGTCGAGGGTCTCGGCCGCGTGGCGCATGGTGGCCCAGTCGGACTGGCTGCCCATGATCACTGCGACGGGGGGCGATGCCGCCATCGTCAAGCGCATCCTCTCGCAAAAGCGCCGCTAAGCCGCGCGAACGGGCCGCGACCGGTCATCCCTCCGCAGTAGCGGCGCGCTCGCGCTCCCGCAAGCCGCCGCGGGACGCCGCCCTCAGGCGATGATGTCCGGCGTGAGCTGGTCTTCCAGGAAGGAGATGCGGTCGCGGATCCCGAGCTTGCGCTTCTTCAGGCGCTGGAGCTGGAGCCGGTCGCCGGCCATCACGCCCGCCAGCGCCTCGATCGCGTCGTCGAGGTCGCGATGCTCCTCCCGGAGCCGCGCCAGCTCGGTCTCGTACTCCGCCGTCGATTCCGCACTCAACTCGAACGCCATCGCCGCCCTAAGCCCTGGGATGATGCGGCGAAGAATGAACGAGGGCCCGCCCTCCGGCAAGGGCATCGCGGGGGCTCGGCGGGGGTTGTGCAGCCTCTCGGCGGCGCCGCGCTGCGGTGCACATTACGCAATTGCAATACGGAATGCCTTAGACATCGGCCGCGGGCTGTGGCAGGCTTCGTGTGTCACCTACATGACAGGAGGCAATGGCTGATGTCGCTGCACACGCATCTCACCGAGCTCGAGCGTAAGCACGAAGCCCTGGAGCGCGAGATTCAGGACGCCTGCACCCACCTCTCCACCGACGACTTGCGAATAGTCGAACTCAAGCGGCGCAAGCTTCACCTGAAGGATGAGATCAGTCGCCTGCGGACGACGTCCACTCGCGTGATGCACTAGCCCGGCAGAATTCAGCGCGCCGCCGCGCCGGCGTATCGACGCGGCGGCCCCCGCTCATTGCGACCATTTTCATAGCGACGACGGCCGGCGGGTTTTGCTCCCGCTAGACGACATGCGCAGGGTGCGCGACGCGGAGGTGAGTCCCGCCAGCGCCGCCGGCAACCGTGATTTTTCCGATCCCGGAAGCTCCCGCCCGCACCATCGGGCGAGGTCGAGCCTGACAGGCATCGACGCTCCGGCGCGCGGGCCCGAAGCGCCCGAGTTCCCATCCGGAAGCCCGAGCGCTCGCGGCTCCGTCACAGCGCCTTCGCCATCTCCCGCAGCACGAATTTCTGTACCTTGCCGGTCGAGGTCTTGGGCAGTTCCGTGAAGACGACGTGCCGGGGCACCTTGAAGCCGGCCAGCGACTGGCGGCACCAGCCGATCAGCTCCTCGGCCGAGATCATCTCGGAGCCCTTCAGCTCGACGAAGGCGCACGGCGTCTCGCCCCATTTCTCGTCGGGCTTGGCCACCACGGCGGCGGCCGCCACCGCCGGGTGCTTGAACAGGGCCTCCTCGACCTCGATCGACGAGATGTTCTCGCCCCCCGAGATGATGATGTCCTTCGAGCGGTCCTTGAGCTGGATGTAGCCGTCCGGGTGCTTCACCCCGAGATCGCCCGAGTGGAACCAGCCGCCCCGGAAGGCGGCCTCGGTCGCGGTCGGGTTCTTCAGGTAGCCGCGCATCACCACGTTGCCGCGGAACATCACCTCGCCGAGCGTCTCGCCGTCGGCGGGCACCGGCTGCATCGTCTCGGGATCGAGCACGTCGAGGGCCTCGAGCGGCGGGTAGCGCACGCCCTGGCGCGCCTTGCGGGCCGCCTGCTCGTCCTTGCTCAGGGCATCCCAGTCGGCGTGCCACTCGTTCACCACCGCCGGGCCGTAGGTCTCGGTCAGCCCGTAGACGTGGGTCACGTCGAACCCGGCCTCCGCCATCCCGGCGAGCACCGCCTCCGGCGGGGGCGCGGCGGCGGTGAGGAACGAGACCCGGCGCGACAGGTCGCGCCGCTCGGTCGCCGGCGCGTTGATGAGGAGCGACATCACGATCGGCGCGCCGCACAGATGCGTCACGCCGTGATCCGCGATGGCGTCGTACATCGCCTTGGCCCGGACCTGCCGCAGGCAGACATGGGTCCCGGCCACCACCGACAGGGTCCAGGGGAAGCACCAGCCGTTGCAGTGGAACATCGGCAGGGTCCAGAGATAGACCGGGTGCCGGCCGAGATGGCCCGCCACCACGTTGCCGACCGCGAGCAGCGACGCGCCGCGATGGTGGTAGACCACGCCCTTCGGATCGCCGGTGGTGCCCGACGTGTAGTTGAGGCTGATCGCGTCCCACTCGTCGGCGGGCATCGCCCACTTGTGAGCGGGGTCGCCGGCTTCGAGAAACTCCTCGTACTCGATCGTGCCGAGGCGCTCGCCCGGGCCGTCATATTCCGGGTCGTCGTAATCGATGACGAGCGGCGTCACCCCGGCCTGCGCCAGGGCCGGGCCCATGATGCGGGCGAATTCCCGGTCGGTGATCAGGACCTTGGCCTCGCCGTGGTCGAGGCAGAAGGCGATGATCGCGGCGTCCAGCCGGGTGTTGAGGGTGTTGAGTACCGCCCCGGCCATCGGCACCCCGTAATGGCACTCGATCATCGCCGGGGTGTTGGCGAGCATCACCGCCACCGTGTCGCCCCGCCCGATGCCGCGGGCCTTGAGCGCCGAGGCGAGGCGCCGGCAGCGGGCGTAGAGGTCGCGGTAGTCGCGCCGCAAGGCGCCATGGATGACGGCCGTCCGCTCGGGGAAGACCGCCGCCGCCCGCTCCAGGAAGGTGAGCGGGGTCAGCGGCTGGTGGTTGGCCGGATTCCGGTCGAGGCCGTGGTCGTAGAGGGTCGCGCCGGTCATGGATCGTCCTGCTGCCTGTCCGGCCAGAGTAACCACGAGGACGCCGCGATCAATCCGTCTCGCTCCTTACGAAAGTTCGACTTCCGGTGATCGCCGTCGCTGCTCTATCTGAGGCGCAGGATCGCCCCGAGACGAGCGGCGCGCCGGAGGGAAACGCCATGGCCAGCCCGAGCCGCTACCCGGAGACCTACGCCGCCTGGCAGCGCGACCCGGAGGGGTTCTGGGGGCAGGCCGCCGGGGCGATCGACTGGGTGACGCCGCCCGCCCGGGTCTTCGCCCCCGAGGAAGGCGCCTACGGCCGCTGGTTTCCCGGGGGCGAGGTCAATGCCTGCCACAACGCCGTCGACCGCCACGTCGCGGCCGGACGCGGCGCCCAGGCGGCGATCCTGTACGAGTCTCCCGTCACCGGCACCAAGCGCCGGATCACCTATGCCGAGCTTCTGGACGAGGTCGCGGCCCTCGCCGCCGTGCTCCAGGGTCTCGGCGTCGGGCGCGGCGACCGGGTGGTGCTCTACATGCCGATGGTGCCGGAAGCGCTGTTCGGCATGCTGGCCTGCGCCCGCATCGGCGCCGTGCATTCGGTGGTGTTCGGGGGCTTCGCCGCCCGCGAGCTCGCCGCCCGGATCGAGGACGCCACCCCCAAGGTGGTGCTTGCCGCCTCCTGCGGCATCGAGCCGGCCCGGGTCGTCGCCTACAAGCCGCTCCTCGACGAGGCCTGCCGGCTTTCCTCGCACAAGCCCGAATCCTGCCTGATCCTGCAGCGGCCGCAAGCCGTCGCCGAGATGGTCGAGGGACGCGACCGGGATTGGGCGCAGGCCGTGGCCCAGGCCAAGGCCGAGGGCCGTACCGCGCCCTGCATGCCGGTCGCCGCCACCGACCCGCTCTACGTGCTCTATACGTCCGGCACGACCGGCAAGCCGAAGGGCGTGGTGCGCGACACCGGCGGCTACCTCGTGGCCCTGGCCTGGTCGATGCCGAACCTCTACGGCGTCGCCCCCGGCGAGACCTATTGGTGCGCCTCCGACGTCGGCTGGGTGGTGGGCCATTCCTACATCGTCTACGGGCCGTTGATCCACGGCTGCACCACCGTGCTCTACGAGGGCAAGCCGGTCGGCACGCCGGATGCCGGCGCGTTCTGGCGCGTCATCGCCGAGACCGGGGCGGTCGCGCTGTTCACCGCGCCGACCGCGCTTCGGGCCGTCAAGAAGGAGGATCCGGACGCTCGGCTGATGCAGGGCCACGACCTCTCGCGCTTCCGCACCCTCTTTCTCGCCGGCGAGCGGGCCGATCCGGACACCGTCGCCTGGGCCGAGCGGATCCTGGGCGTGCCGGTGATCGACCATTGGTGGCAGACCGAGACCGGCTGGCCGATCGCCGCCAACCCGGTGGGATTGGGCGCGCTCCCGGTCAAGCACGGCAGCCCGACGGTGGCGATGCCGGGCTGGGACGTGCAGGTGCTCGACGAGGCCGGCAAGCCGCTGCCTCCGGACACGATGGGCACCATCGCCATCAAGCTGCCGCTGCCCCCCGGCGCCCTCCCGACCCTGTGGCAGCAGGACGAGCGCTTCCGCGAGAGCTACCTCACGACCTATCCGGGCTACTACAACACCTCGGATGCGGGCTTCCTCGATTCCGACGGCTACGTCTCGGTGATGGGCCGCACCGACGACATCATCAACGTCGCCGGCCACCGCCTCTCGACCGGCGGCATGGAGGAGGTGCTGGCCTCCCACCCGGCGGTCGCCGAATGCGCGGTGATCGGCATCCGCGACAGCCTCAAGGGCGAGGCGCCCTGCGGCTTCGTGGTGCTCAAGGCCGGGGTGTCGCAGGCGCCGGACGCGATCGAGCGCGAGCTGGTGGCGCTGGTGCGCGAGCGCATCGGCCCGGTCGCGGCCTTCCGGCTCGCGCTGACCGTCGGGCGCCTGCCCAAGACCCGCTCGGGCAAGATCCTGCGCGGCACGATGAAGAAGATCGCCGACGGCGAGGAATGGGCGATGCCGCCGACCATCGAGGATCCAGGCGTCCTCGACGAGATCGGCGGGGCGCTGCGGGAGCGGGGTCTCGGCTGAGCGGCGGTCCGCTCAGCCCTCCGACGCCCCCTCGAGGGCCGCCGGCCCGACCGGGGGCAGCGCCGCGGCGGCGTCGAGGCTCAGCGGCCGGCCGGTGAGGAAGCCCTGCACCCGCGTCACGCCGATGCCCCGGAGCACGGCGTATTCGGCTTGCGTCTCCACCCCCTCGGCGACGATCTCGCAGCCGATGCGCCGTCCGTAGCCCGTCAGCGCCTCGGTCAGGGCGCGGCGGCCGGAATGGGTGTCGATGTGGCGGATCAGGCTCATGTCGAGCTTGATGATCTCGGGCGCGAGATCCAGCACGTGCCGCAGCGTGGCGTGCCCGGCCCCGACATCGTCGATCGCCAGAAACAGGCCGCGGGCGCGCAGCGGATCGAGCACGGCGCGCAGCTGCTCGTAGGACGCCACCGCCGCGTGCTCGGTGAGCTCGATCACCAGCCGTTCGGACGGCGCGTCGCCCAGGGCCTCGATCAGGCCCGGCGCGGCGAGGGCGGAGGGCGACAGGTTCACCGACAGCTTGACCCCGGCGGGCAAGGCCGGGAAGGCCGCCAGGGCCTTGCGCAGGGCGAGGAATTCGAGCTGTTCCCCGAGGCCGACCTCCGCCGCATCGGCAAACCAGATGTCGGGACCCTGTCCGGGCGGCGAGGGGAAGCGCGCCAGGGCCTCGAAGGCGGCGAGGCTCGCATCCGCCGTGCGGTAGATCGGCTGAAAGACCATCTCGATCGCCTGCGTGTCGAGCAGGGCGGCGATGCGCCGGCGCTTGCCTTCGCGTTCGCGCGCGGCGTCGCGGTCCCGGGAGAGGATCGACTCCACCATGTCGGCGCATAGTCGCAGCATGCCGAGGTCGCGGGCGGTCAGGCTGCGGTCGGGCGTGTAGCTGAAGCAGCACAGCGTCCCGTAGGGCTCGCCGTCGGCGTGGCGCAGCGGGACGCTCAGATGCGCTCCGACCGGCATGTCGCGGGTGACCGGCATGGTACCGGCGACCGGATCCCGCGCCGCATCCGGCATCAGCCCGGGCATCAGGCCCTTGGCGACGTAGTAGCAGAAGCTCTGTTCGAGCGGGGCGGAGGTCCCGACCACGACGGGGTTCGGCGCCGGGCCTCCGACATCCGAGAAGCGAATCACCCGGTCGCCTGCGACGAATTCCGAGATGAAGCCGACATCCATCGCCAGGTGGCGACGGACCGATCGCAGGACGGACAGGACCTGCTCGCTGGTGCTGCCGGGATGATCGCCGAAAACGGGGCGCAGGGGCATCGTACGATCCGGATCCATCGGGGTCACGACGTATTCAAGAAATTTTTTTGTGTCTTGCCGAATATTGCAGACGCTTCAGCAGGGTAAGTTTGGATCGACTTGTCAGCGTGGTCGACGATGTAACATCGTGACAATGTTTTGCATTCTTGGCGGAGTTCGCAGGCAGATACATCGCGATATCTTTGTTCTGGCGCCCGCTTTTGGAATATTGAATTTAGCAAGGCATTGAACGTCTAGCCGAGCCGGTCGGACCACACAAGTGGTTGAATTCTCTTGATGGCTTTGGCACGATGGAAGTGTGACCTGCGTTCAGTTCCCGCGTGGTGAGGGACCGTCATGCTCGCTTCGGATGTCCGTGGGGCGTCGTCGTGCCAAGGCGTCGAGGCCGTCGCGTCCGTCGCCGTGGTGCCGGAGCCGCTCCGGGCGCTTCTGGAGCGCATCGAGCACGGTATCCTCGATCTCGCCCGCGGCGCGGATCCGCGCGAGGCGATGCACGCGCTCCGCAGCAGCCTGTCGGATATCTGCGCCCTGACCGAGGCCGACCCCAAGACCCTCCAGGCCGTGGAGCGGGTGGTGAGCGCAGGCGAGCGGCTGGCCGAGATCGCGGCCCCGTCGCTCCGCTCGCGCGCGTCCGCCGCGGCGCGCGGCGCGGCGACCCGCGCGCGCAAGCGCCTCGCCGCCGCCCTGGTCGGCACCCGGCCGAGCCGGATCGCCGTGAGCCTCGGCCGGGGGTGGTGAGTGCGCCGCCGCACCCGATGAGCAGGCGCTAACGCGCAGGCGCCCTGCAGCGCCCGCGCTGGCACGACCGGGCGGGGCGCGGCACAGTGCGGCCATCCTCACCCGGAGTTCCCGCATGAGCCGTCCCGCCCTGTTTCAGCCCCTTCGCCTCGACGGCCTGGAGCTGGAGAACCGGATCATCGTCGCCCCGATGTGCCAGTATTCGGCCCGCGACGGCGAGGCCACCGACTGGCACATGATGCATCTCGGCCAGCTCGCGATGTCGGGCTCCGGGCTCCTGACCCTGGAGGCGACGGCGGTGTCGCCGGAGGCGCGGATCACCCATGGCGATCTCGGGCTATGGGACGACGGCACCGAGCGGGCGCTGGCCAAGGTCCTCGATGCGGTGCGCGACTACGCGCCGGTGCCGATCTGCATCCAGATCGCCCATGCCGGCCGCAAGGCGTCGAGCGAGGCGCCGTGGCGCGGCGGCCAGCAGGTGGCGCCGGAGTCACCCCGCGGCTGGCTGACCGAGGCGCCGTCGCCGCTCGCCCATGCCGAGGGCGAGGTCGCGCCGCGAATGCTCGACCGGGAGGACATGAAGCGCATCCGCGACGGGTTCGCGGCCACCGCCCGTCGCGCGGCACGCCTCGGCATCGAGGCGGCGGAGATCCACGCCGCGCACGGCTACCTGCTGCACCAGTTCCTCTCGCCGGTGGCCAACCAGCGCAGCGACGAATACGGCGGCAGCCTCGAGAACCGGATGCGCTTCCCCCTCGAGGTCTTCGAGGCGGTGCGGGAAGTGTTTCCCGCCGGCCAGCCGGTCTGGGCCCGGGTCTCGGCGACGGACTGGGTGGAGGAGGGCTGGGAGGTCGAGCAGACCATCGCGTTCACGCAGGCCCTGAAGGCGCGGGGCGCGGCGGCCATCCACGTCTCCACCGGCGGCGTCTCGCCCCGGCAGAAGATCGCGATCGGGCCGGGCTACCAAGTGCCCTTCGCCGAGCGGGTGCGGGCGGCGACCGACCTCGTCACCATCGCGGTCGGCCTCATCACCGAGGCGCGCCAGGCCGAGGCGATCCTGGTCGAGGGCAAGGCGGACGCGGTCTCGCTCGCCCGCGCGCTGCTCTACGATCCGCGCTGGCCCTGGCACGCTGCCGCCGAACTCGGCGCCCGGGTCCGTGCGCCCAAGCAGTACTGGCGCTCGCAGCCCCACCACCTGAAGGACCTGTTCAAGGAGGCGAGCTTCGGCCAGCGCTGAACCGCGCTCCGGAGCAGGACGGCCTCAGCCGTCCTGCTCCTCCAGCAGGATCTCGCGCTTGCCGGCATGGTTGGCGGGGCCGACGATGCCCTCGCGCTCCATCCGCTCCATCAGCGAGGCGGCCCGGTTGTAGCCGATCTGGAGACGGCGCTGGATGTAGCTCGTCGACGCCTTCTTGTCCCGCAGCACCACCGCCACCGCCTGGTCGTAGAGATCGGCGCCGGGCTCGCCGAAGCCGCCCTGGTCCATCACCGGCGCGTCCGGCTCTTCCTCGCCCTCCTCGGCGGTCACCGCCTCGAGGTAGGAGGGCCGACCCTGGCGCTTCAGGTGCGCCACCACCTGCTCGACCTCGTCGTCCGAGCAGAACGGGCCGTGCACGCGCGTCGTGCGCCCGCCGCCCGCCATGAACAGCATGTCGCCCTGGCCCAGCAGCTGCTCGGCGCCCATCTCGCCCAGGATCGTGCGCGAATCGATCTTGCTCGTCACCTGGAAGGAGATCCGGGTCGGGAAGTTCGCCTTGATCGTGCCGGTGATCACGTCCACCGACGGGCGCTGCGTCGCCATGATCAGGTGCAGGCCGGCGGCGCGCGCCATCTGGGCCAGGCGCTGGATCGCCCCCTCGATGTCCTTGCCCGCCACCATCATCAGGTCGGCCATCTCGTCGACCACGATCACGATGTAGGGCAGGGGGGCGAGATCCATCATCTCGTCCTCGTAGACCGCCTCGCCGGTCTCGCGGTCGAAGCCGGTCTGGACCGTGCGGGTGATCACCTCGCCCCGCGCCCGTGCCTCCGCCACCCGGGCGTTGAAGCCGTCGATGTTGCGAACGCCGAGCTTCGACATCTTCTTGTAGCGCTCCTCCATCTCGCGCACCGCCCATTTGAGGGCGATGACCGCCTTCTTGGGATCGGTGACGACGGGGGAGAGCAGGTGCGGGATGCCGTCGTAGACGGAGAGTTCCAGCATCTTGGGATCGACCATGATCAGGCGGCACTCCTCCGGGGTCATCCGGTAGAGCAGCGACAGGATCATGGTGTTGATGGCGACCGACTTGCCCGAGCCGGTGGTGCCGGCGACGAGCAGGTGGGGCATGCGGGCGAGGTCGGCGATGATCGCCTCGCCGCCGATATTCTTGCCGAGGCAGAGCGCGAGCTTCTGCTTGGTCTCGGCGAAGGCCGGGGAGGCGAGGAGCTCGCGCAGGTACACGGTCTCGCGGCGCGCATTCGGCAGTTCGATGCCGATGGCGTTGCGGCCCTGGACCACCGCGACGCGGGCCGAGACCGCCGACATCGAGCGGGCGATGTCGTCGGCGAGCGAGATGACGCGGCTCGACTTGGTGCCGGGCGCCGGCTCCAGCTCGTAGAGCGTGACGACGGGGCCCGGGCGCACGGCCAGGATCTCGCCGCGCACGCCGAAATCCTCCAGCGTCGATTCGAGCAGGGTGGCGTTCTGCTCCAGCGCGTCGGTCGAGACCGCGGCGCTCGGCGCCGGGTGGCGCGGCTCGGCGAGCAGCGTCAGCGCGGGCAGATCGTAGGAATCCGGCGAGGCCGGCCCGGGGGCCGGGGCGCGGCGGGTCTGGATCGGCGGGGGAGGGGGGGCGACCCGGCCGCGCGGCGCGGCCTCGGCGGCGAGCCCGTCCTCGTCGTCCTCCGGTTCATCGAAGGCCGGCTCGGCCCGGCGCGGCGCGCCATCGGTGAAGACCGGCTCGCGCCGCCCGCCCTTGGCCGGAACCTTGGATGCCTCCTTGGCCGACCCTTTGACGCGGGCGGGCGTCTCGGCCGTGGGCTCGGGCTCGTCCCAGGCCTCGGCCTCGCCGGGCTCGGCGAAGGCACGCCGGGCGGCGAGCGCCGGCGAGTTGCCGGCATAGGGATCGTGGCCGGTCTGGCGCCAGGAGCCGTCGCGGATCGCATCGACCCGCTGGACCACGGCCGACTTGGCACTCATCGCGAGATGCGCCAGCGCGCCCAGGGAGGCGAGGCCGAGGCCGGGCGACTCGTCGTCGTGCGGCGTCGCGGTGCCGCGGCGGGGCTGGCGCTCGTCGTAGCGGCTCACCACCGGGGCGAAGGATTCGGCCTCGTCGTCCCCGTCCTCGTCCTCGATCAGGCCGAAGCCGCAGGAGCCGGTCAGGCTGATCACCGCGACCGCCGCGTAGAGGAAGCCCGCGAAGGCTCCGGCCGGCCCGGCGATCGCCTTGGCGGCACCCAGCAGCGCATCGCCGGCGACCCCGCCGAGCCCGGTCGGCAGCGGCCAGCGGGCGGTCGGCGGCAGGGCGCTCGCCATGCCGCTCGCCGCCCCGAAGCCGATGATCCAGAGCACGATCCGCAGCTGCATCCGGGCGAGCCGGTGGGTGCGCAGCAACCGCATGCCCCACACCGCCGGCGGCAGCGCGAAGGCGAGCGCCCCGAGCCCCAGGAGCTGCATGCCGAGATCCGACACCACCGCGCCGCCGAAGCCGAGCAGGTTGCGGGCGGCGCGCGAAGTGGCGTGGTTGAGGCTCGGGTCGTCGATCGACCACGTCGCCAGGGCAACGGTGAAGCACGCCGCCCCGACGAGCAGGGCGAGGCCGGTGACCTCCGTCGCCCGCCGCGTCAGGAACGCGCGGAGCGTGTCGATGAGGCCATCGTAGGGCGATGCCGAGCGACGAAGCGAACGCATGCGGGACGATACCGGGTACGCGGAACTGGACCGTGAGGATGGGGCGGTGCGGTTAATGGTGGTTTAAGGCTAACTGGATCTTGCGGCATTGCGGGAGACCGGCGGGAAGCCGCTGGCTCTGCTGGACTTTTCCGGGTGACCGGATCAAATCCCGTCATGAACGCGTGAGGCGCCCATGCCCGCTTCTGTCATGCGCGCTTCTGTCCTGCCCGCTCCCGTCCTGCCCGCTCCCGAGACCGCGCGGGCGGCACGGATCTTCGTACGGCACCTCGTTGGGCGCTATCCGGTGAAGGACGTCGTGCTGTTCGGCAGCCGCGCCCGCGGCATGCATGATGATGACGGCGATGCCGCCTTTGGACGGGCGCTCAATCGCGTGCACGAAATCAGGATGCTGGCCGACGATACCTCCGAGCCGCCCGGTTCCGACGAGGCAGCATGGGCCGTCGCTCAGGCGGAGGCCCTGCTTGCGGAGGTGCAATCCAAGATCGGCTCCTGAGGGGCGACATGCTTCCCCGGACGGCCGATTGACGGTCATGCCACAGAAAAGAAGCCCCAGCGCGACTGCGCCGGGGCTTCTCTCGTCTCCGATGCGCCGGGGCGGCGACCGCCCCGGCGCATCCAATCCTCAGTAGTTGTAGGCCCGCTCGCCGTGATCGGCGAGGTCGAGGCCCTCGCGCTCCTCGTCCTGCGTCACCCGCAGGCCGACCACCACGTCGACGATCTTGTAGAGGATCGCCGAGCCGACGCCCGACCAGATGATGGTGAAGCCGACCGCCTTGGCCTGGGCCAGGAAGGCCGGGCCGAACTCGTAGGCCGCGGCCACCAGCTCGCCGGGCTTCGTCGCGTAGTCGGGTGCGCCGACGCCGCCGAGAGCCGGATTGACCAGGATGCCGGTGGCGAGCGCGCCCAGGATGCCGCCGACGCAGTGCACGCCGAAGACGTCGAGGGAGTCGTCGTAGCCCAGCGCGTTCTTGACCGTCGAGCACATCACGAAGCAGACGGCGCCGGCGACGAGGCCGAGCACGATCGAGCCCATCGGACCGGCAAAGCCGCAGGCCGGGGTGACGGCGACGAGGCCGGCGACCGCGCCAGAGAGCATGCCGAGGAGCGAGGGCTTGCCCTTGGCGGCCCACTCGACGAGGAGCCAGGACAGGCCGGCCGCCGCGGTGGCCACGAAGGTGTTGATCATGGCGAGCGCCGCCGAGCCGTTGGCCTCCAGGTTGGAACCGGCGTTGAAGCCGAACCAGCCGACCCACAGCAGCGAGGCGCCGATCATCGTCATGGTGAGCGAGTGCGGGGCGAGCAGGTCGCGGCCGTAGCCGATGCGCTTGCCGAGCATCAGGCAGCCGACGATGCCGGCGATGCCCGCGTTGATGTGCACCACGGTGCCGCCGGCGAAGTCGAGGGCGCCCCACTTGAACAGCAGGCCGGCATCGGCGTTGACGGCGTCGAGGGCGTCCTGGGCCGCCTTCTTGGAGGCCTCGTCGGTGGCCGCCGCCAGCGCCTTGGCGGCGTTGCCGACCGCATCCGGGCCGCCCCAGTACCAGACCATGTGCGCCATCGGGAAGTAGATGAAGATCAGCCACAGCGTGCTGAACAGCAGCAGGGCCGAGAACTTCATCCGCTCCGCGAAGGCGCCGACGATCAGCGCCGGGGTGATCATCGCGAACGTCATCTGGAAGCAGATATAGACGTATTCGGGGATGACGACGCCGTTCGAGAAGGTCGCCGCGACCGAGTTGGCGTCGACGCCGCGCAGGAACGCCTTCGAGAAGCCGCCGACGAAATCGTTGAGGCCGCCGCCATTGGTGAAGGCGAGGCTGTAGCCGAAGAACACCCAGACGATGCAGGCGACGCAGACGATGGCGAAGACCTGGGTCAGCAGCGACAGCATGTTCTTCGTGCGGACGAGGCCGCCGTAGAACAGCGCCAGGCCCGGCACCGACATCATCAGCACCAGCGCGGACGAGATCAGCATCCAGGCCGTGTCGCCCTTGTTGGGCACCGGCGCCGCCGCTGCCGCGGCGGCCGGCGCGGACGAGGCCGCTTCGACGGTCGGCGTCTGCGCCAGGGACGGCTCCACCAGGAGGAGCGCGAGCGCGGCGCCTCCCAGGCCCAGAGCCAGGACGTTGCGTAGCTTCATGGAAGAGAAACTCCCGATGGAATCGAAGGCAATGACGGGAAAGGGGGCGAGGGGCGCGAAAAGCCGCCCCGCGCGGGCAAGGTCTCAGAGGGCGTCGACGTCGGTCTCGCCGGTACGGATGCGCACGGCCTTCTCGAGCGGCATCACGAAGATCTTGCCGTCGCCGATCTGGCCGGTGCGGGCGGCGGCCGCGATGGTGTCGACGACGTTCGCGACGAGGTCGACCGCCACCGCCACCTCGATCTTGAGCTTGGGCAGGAAGCTGACGGCGTACTCGGCCCCGCGATAGATCTCGGTGTGCCCCTTCTGCCGGCCGTAGCCCTTCACTTCGGTCACGGTCAGGCCGTGCACGCCGATGCTGGTGAGGGCGTCGCGGACCTCCTCCAGCTTGAACGGCTTGATGATGGCCATGACGATCTTCATGGGACGAGCCCCCTTTCGATTGGCGCTCCCGCCGGCTTGCGGCCGGGTCGGGGCGTGATCCGGCGCCCGAACGGACCCATCGGGGCCCGGCGCCGGTCTCGGGGACATCCAATCAAGGAACGTGCCAGCGAGCGGACCGCTCGATGCGGCTACGCTGCCCGGTTCCTGGGCCGATTGCGGAGATTGAAGCCGCTCCCGGCGGCATTGCAGTTCAAAAAATCAGCATATGCCTGGGAATAAGGCAGAATGGATCAGGCTTCGGGCGTCGGAGCCGTCCGCTTCTCGCGGATCATGCCCTCCTGAGCGACCGAGGCCACCAGCGTGCCGTCGCGGGTGAAGATCAGCCCGCGGGCGAAGCCGCAGCCGCCCGACGCGCTCGGGCTGTCCTGGGCGTAGAGCAGCCACTCGTCGGCGCGGAACGGCCGGTGGAACCACAGGGCGTGGTCGAGGCTCGCCGGCTGGATCTCGCTCTCGAACACCGTGCGGCCGTGGGGGCTGAGCGAGGTGTCGAGGAGCGTCATGTCGGAGGCGTAGGCCAGCACCGCCTGGTGGATGGCGGGATCGTCCGGCAGCCGCGAGGTCGCCCGGATCCAGACGTGGAAGCGCGACGAGCCGGGCTTGCGCTCGCCGTAGCGCTCGGGTTCGACCGGGCGCAGCTCGATCGGCCGCTCGCGCTCGAAATAGGCCCGGACCGGCTCGGGCATGCGGGGCATCATCGAGGCCTTGAGCAGGCCCTCGCCCGGCAGGTCCTCGGGCATCGGCACCGCCGGCATCGGGGCCTGGTGATCGAAGCCCGGCTCCTCGACGTGGTAGGAGGCCGACATCGAGAAGATCGGCCGGCCGTGCTGGATCGCCACCACCCGCCGCGTCGTGAAGCTGCGGCCGTCGCGGATGCGGTCGACCTCGTAGACGATCGGGACCTTCGGGTCGCCGCCGAGCAGGAAATAGGCGTGGAGCGAGTGCGGCCGGCGCTCCGGCGGCACGGTGCGGGTCGCCGCGACGAGGGCCTGGCCGATCACCTGCCCGCCATAGACCCGCTGCCAGCGGTCCTTCGGCGAGCGGCCGCGAAAGAGGTTCTGCTCGAGCGTCTCCAGATCGAGGATGTCGAGGAGTTCGGCGACCGCGCGCAAGGGAAGAGATCCGGGCCAGGGGAGGGGCGCGTAGCTGACGCAGGCCGATGCGCGCCGTCAAGCGACGCAACCCGCCGCCCGACGTGCTAAGAGCCCTGCCCGAGGATTGAGCAGCGGGCATTGGCGACATGGCGCAGGGCGAAGGCGTGAGCGGGCGGCGGGCGGCGGCACGGGAGATCGTGGTCGCGGGCGGCGGGCTGCCGGGGCTGGCCCTGGCGCTCGCCCTGCGCCAGGCCCTCGGCGAGGCGGTGCGGATCACGGTCTGCGACCCGGCCTTCGGTCGTGCGGACGCCCCCCGGGACCTGCGCGCCTACGCGGTGGCGGCGGCCGCCCGGCGGATGCTCGAGCGCCTCGGGGTCTGGGACGCGGTCTGCGCGAGCGCCCAGCCGATCCGCGAGATGGTGATCACCGACAGCCGCCTCGCCGACCCGGTGCGGCCGACCTTCCTGACCTTCGAGGGCGACGTGGCCGAGGGCGAGCCCTTCGCCCACATGGTCGAGGGCGGCGGCCTGCTCGCGGCCCTGCGGGATGCGGCCGCGGCGGCCGGCGTGGTGCTGGAGGCAAGCCCGGTCCAGGCGGCGGTACCGGACGCCGACCGCATCGTCGCGCGCCTGCCGGACGGGCGCACGATCCGGGCCGACCTCGTGGTGGCGGCCGACGGCGCCCGCTCGCGCCTGCGCGAGGCGGCCGGCATCGGCTGGGTCGGCTGGTCCTATCCGCAATCGGGCATCGTCGCGACGGTGGCGCACGAGCGCGACCACGAGGGCCGGGCGATCGAGCACTTCCTGCCCTCCGGCCCCTTCGCGGTGCTGCCGCTGCCCCCCGGCGGGCCCCTCGGCCACCGCTCCTCGATCGTCTGGACCGAGCGCCAGGCCGACGTGCCGGCGCTCCTCGGCGGCGGGCCGGAGGAGGCCCTGATGGAGGTCGAGCGCCGCTTCGGCCTGGCGCTCGGACAAATCGCCCTCGAATCGCCGCTGAGGGCCTATCCGCTCGCCTTCGGCATCGCCCGGCGCTTCGGCGCGAAGCGCCTGCTGCTGCTGGGCGACGCCGCCCACGTCATCCACCCGATCGCCGGGCAGGGCCTCAATCTCGGCCTGCGCAGCGCCGCCGCCCTGGCGGAATCCCTCGCCGACACGATGCGCCTCGGCCTCGACCCCGGCGGCCCCGAGGCGCTGGAAGCCTACGAGCGCAGCCGCCGCTTCGACACTCTGGCGATGGGCGCGGCCACCGACGGCCTCAACCGTCTCTTCTCCACCGACGCGCTCCCGGTGCGCCTCGCCCGCGACCTCGGCCTCGGCCTCGTCGACCGGATGCCGGGCCTCAAGCGCCTGTTCATTCGCGAAGCCGCGGGGTTGCGGGGGCGCCAGCCGCGGCTGATGCGGGGGGAGGCGTTGTAGCGCCAGGGCACGCTTTCCCGCGCGTCGCAGCGGGGGGCGGGTTCAACCCGCCTGCCGGTAATCGGCGTCGGCACGGTAGGTCGCCGCCGTTCCCTTCCGGGTGCGCTTGGCGGCGTAGAGGGCCGCATCGGCCTGACGCAGGAGCCGATCGCGGTCCTGCCCGGCCGTGCTCGACCACGCGATCCCGATCGTTCCCGTCACCCGAGCGATGTGACCGGAGCCTTCCATGACGATCTCGAGGTCGTGCAGCAGGCGCCGCACCGTGCGATCCACTCCCACGCCGTCGACATCGGCGGACAGCACGACGGCGAATTCGTCGCCCCCGAGCCTCGCCGGAAAGCTCCCGGCGGTGCAGGAGGCGCGCAGCCGATCGGCGACACGGCGCAACACCGCATCGCCCGCGGCATGGCCGAGGGCGTCGTTGACGCCCTTGAAACCGTCGAGGTCGATCAGAAGGACGGCCACGTCGCCGTCCGCCGCGCGTGCCGCCCGCAGCCGGGCATCGAGAACCCGGTGAAACTCGACGCGGTTGGCCAGCTGGGTCAGATCGTCGGTGCGAGCCAGATGACGCAGGCGCTGCTCCAAGCCGTGCCGTTCGGTGATGTCCTGGATCAGGCCGATGAGGGCGACGGGCCTGCCCTTCGCGAGCTCGATCTCGCAGGAGCATCGCACGCGCCGCGCATTGCCCTTCGCGGTGACGAAATCGGCATCCAGCTCGAACGGCTCGCCCGTCTCCAGCGTGCGCATCACCGCCGCGACGAACGCGGTGCGGTCCGGCTCGGGAAAGTGGTTCAGGATCTCGTCGGTCGGGACGCCGCCGCTGATCGGCCGTTCATGGATGGCGAAGACGCCGTCCGACCACGCCGTGGACTGCCTCTCGATGTCGTATCGGTAGGACCCCATGTCCGCCATGCGTTCGGCCTGCTTGAACTGACGGCGCTCGCGCTCCAGCCGCTCCGCGGTCAGACGGTGTTCCTCTGCGGCCTCGGCAGCGCGACGGGCGACGGATCGCGCCTCGATGAGAGCCTCGGCGAGGCAGGCCAGACCCTCCAGAACCTCCACGTCGGTCGGCGTCGGCTCCCGCGGCCGCTCGTCCAGGACGCAGAGCGTCCCGACCGTCACCGGGCTTCTGCCGGGCCGCTGAACGCGGACCGGGACGCCCGCGTAGAAGCGGATGTTCGGTGCGCCCGTGACGAACGGGCTGCCGGCGAAGCGAGGATCGAGGCGGGCATCCGCGACAACGAGCGGTGCCCCGGTCTCGACCACGATCGGGCAGAACGCCCGATCCCGGGGGGTCTGCGGGGCGAGAGGCCCGCAATAGGCCTTGAACCACTGGCGCTCCGGGGCGATCAGCGTGATCGACGACATGCTGGTGCCGAGCATACGCTGCGCGAGCTTCGCCAGGGCATCGAACTCGCGCTCGGGCGGCGTATCGAGGAGGGCGATCTCGGCCAGGGCCTTCTGCCGGAGCGTCTCGTGCTCGTTGTCCGACATGCGCCGCTCCGCCCCCACCTCGCCTCGCCGCCGCGAGAACGCGGCGACGGCTCTACGACGCGCGAGCTTAACCGCCCGTGACGTCGCCCCGGCGGGACGGCGTCTCCCGACATCGTGAAAGGCCCGACCACCTGCCGGCCCCGTCGATGGAAGGCGTCCGCTCGCACCTCACCGTGCCGCCGAGCGGACAGACGACCGTCCGCCCGTCCCGATCACCCGGCCACGCCTCGTCACAGATCGAGGCGGGGATAAGTGCCGGCTTCCGCACACGGTCGGCGACGACCATCCCCTCGGCGAAAACCCGAACCGATCCGGGCTCCGAGCGCTTCAGCGCAGATCCCCCGCGTGCCGCACGGCGAAATGCGTCAGCTCGGTCAGGCTCGCCAGCCCGAAGCGCTGGCGCAGGGCCGCGCAGGCATTGGTCACGGTCTTGTAGCTGACCGACAGGTCCTCGGCGATCGCCGTGTAGCCCCGGCCCTCGGCGAGCAGCGTGAGGACGCGGCGTTCCCGCTTGGTGAGGGTGGTCAGCATCGTGCGGCGCGGGTCGGCCTGGAGCAGGGCGACCGCGGTGGCGAGCGTCCCGTCGAGGTAGGGCCGGCCGGCCCGGACCTGCTCGTAGGCACGCACCAGGTCGCCGGCGGGCGCGTCCTTGAGCACGTAGCCGACGGCGCCGGCGGCGAGCGCCCGGGCCACCACCGCCGGGTCGGCATGCATGCTGAACACCATCATGCGGGTCGTCGGCGCCCGCTTGCGGACGCGCCCGATCAGCGCGAGCCCGCCGAGGTCGCGGCCCGGGAAGGTGAGGTCGATCACCGCCACGTCCGGCTCGTGGCGCAGGATCGCCCGGTAGCCCTGGCACAGGCTCGCGGCCTCCCGCACCTCGGCGCCCGTATCCTCGAGCAGCCGGCGGGCCCCGCGGAGCACGATCGGGTGGTCGTCGACCACGACGATGCGGGTCACGGCGACTCCTCCTCGGGTGTCTCGGGGCCGGCCGGCAGCACGATCCGCAGGGCCGTGCCGGGCGCCCGCGGGGCCAGCGCCAGGTGGCCGCCGAGCGCCTCGACCCGCTCCCGCATCCCGGCGAGGCCCCGGCCTTCGCCGAATCCTTCGGCTTGCCCTTCGGTCGGCCCTTCGCCCGGCTGCGGTCCGAAGCCGCCGCCATCGTCCTCGACGGTGAGGCGCAGGCGGCCGTCGGCCTCCTCGGCGACCGCGACGACCACCCGTTCCGCCCCGGCGTGGCGGAGCGCGTTGGTCAGCCCCTCCTGCACGCAGCGATAGATGGTGAGGTCGACGAGATCGCCGTAGCCGTCCTTGAGCGGCGCGAAGCGGCCCTCGACACCGATCTCCGGGTGGTGCCGGGCGGCCTCGCGCACCAGGAGTTCGAGGCACCGGGCGAGCGGCACCTGGCCGAGGCCGGCCGGGCGCAGGCGGTTGAGCAGCGCCCGGTTGATGGTCTGCACCCGCTTGACGATCGCCGCGATGTCGTCGGTGCGCTGGGTCAGGCGGCCCCGCGCCGGCTCGTCCAGGGTCCCGGCGATGCGGGCGATCGACGAGGAATTGGCCTCGAGCGCGAACAGGCACGGGCCGAACTCGTCGTGGAGTTCCAGCGCGGTGCGCCGGCGCTCGTCCTCCTCGGCGGTGAGGAGCCGGCGGTGGAGCCGGAGGTTGGCGGCCCGGGCCGCCCCGAGCGCCCCGGCGAGGCGGTTGAACCGGGCGGCGATCACCGCGAGCTCGCGGGTGTCGGGCCGATCGACCCGGGCGCCGTAATCCTGCTGCTCCAGCCGCGTCAGCCCGCCGGCGAGCTGGGCGAGGGGGCTCAGGATCCGCCCGAAGGCGACGTGCAGGATCGCCAGCATGGCGAGGCTGAGCGACAGGCCGGTCAGGCCGAGCGCCAGGGCGTAGCCCCAGACCTCGTCGATCTCGTCCGAGGGCTCGGCGGTGACGAGCGCGGTGCCGATGCGGGCGCCGCGCAGCACCAGCGGCACCTCGTGGCGTTGCGCCGGCGGGGCGATCAGCGCCGCGAACCAGCGCGGGGCGCGTCGCTTGCCCTCCCGCTGCGGCCCGGCCCCGGCCGGCCGGTTCCCGGCATCGAGCAGGGTCACCCGGACGTGGCGCAGGCCCTGGAAGCGCAAGGCGAGGGTGCGGAAGAGGCCCGGCAGGGGGGCGTCCTGCAGCGCCTGCAGGGTCTCGGCCACCAGGGGCTCGACCACCGCCAGCGAGGCCGCGGTCTCGACCTCGGTCGCGCTGCGCGCCTTGTGGATGATGACCGCGCCGGAGATCGCCGCCGCCACCAGGTTGATGAGGACGACCACCACCATCAGCCGCGCCCGCATCGGCCGGCCGGACCAAAGGGCGGGCACCAGCCCGCGTCCAGCGGCAATGCCGACCGGCACCGGACGGTGCGGATCGGCCCCGTCGGTCTCGGGGAACGGCGGTGTGGGGGCGGGGCGCGGAAACAACGGGCTCTCGGGGGAGCGGGGAAACCCCGCGACACGAGCCTGGGGGCGGGCTCGCTGTCAATGCGACGGACGCGCGTCAGGCGGAATTGCTCCGCGCAATTCCGCCTGACGCGGCTTGGTCTTTGTCCCGCACCGGGGCGTCGGTGCGGGGAGCGGTTCGGGTCTCGCGGCGGACGGCGCTCCGTCCGCCTTAAGCAGACTTGCGTCGGCAGGCCGACGCCTCGCTCGCTCAGGTTCCTGTTTTGTCGCAGATTTTTGCCGCCGAACCGGTATCCGCTTCGGCGAAACCTGCTTGGCCGTCGTCCTACCAGGTCATCCGCACGCCGCCATAGACCGACAGCGGCTGCACCAGGGTGGTGGTGCGGGGGTCGTTCAGGACGTAGCGGCCGGCGAAGTCGTTGCTGCGCTCCAGGAAGGTGCCGAAATTGGCGTAGCGGTTGTTGAACAGGTTGGTCACCAGGCCGAAGATCTGCACGTTCTGCGTCAGCTGGAAGCTGGTGTTGAGGTTGGCGGTGAAATAGGCCGGCAGCTTGCGGTTGATGTTCGACTCGTCGCCGCGGAAGTAGGACGACGAGAACGCCTGCATGTTCATGCCGAAGCGCCAGAACGGCGTGATCGCGTAGTCGAAGCCGGCCTTGAACTGGTGCGCGGGCACCAGCGGCACCTTGTTGCCCGGGCGTACCGTGATGAGCCCGTCATCGGCGAGCGGGTTGTTGGGCGAGGACAGGTCGCCGCGGAACTGGAAGGTGGCGTCGATCAGCGCGTAGTTGGCGTAGAGGTTCAGGCGCTCGGTGACGTACTCGGCCGCGACCTCGATGCCCTGGCGCTGGGTCGCCGGCACGTTGACGTAGTAGCCGCGCGCCGCGTTGCCCGGCACCGCGATCTGCAGGATGTCGTTGGTGAGGTCGGTGCGGAAGGCGCCGAGCTTGTAGTTGAGCAGCCCGCCCTCGTAGAAGTTCGGCACCGCGCCGCGGAAACCGACCTCGTAGGTGCGCGCTTCCACCTGCTTGAGCGGCGGGTCGGCGACGAGGGAGTTCGGCAGCAGGCAGGGCCGGTCCGGATTGGCGCAGGCGAGCTCGAGCGGCGTCGGCGCCCGGTTCGACTCGGAGTAGCCGCCGTACAGGGTCAGCCAGTCGTAGAACCGGTAGGTCAGGCCGGCGACCGGGTTGATGCGGTTGAAGTAGTGCGTGCCGGTGACGTCGGGCGAGAAGCCGGTCAGGTCCTGGGTGTTGATCCGGGCGAAGTTCAGCCGCGCGCCGGCGGTGAGCGAGAGCCGGTCGGTGACGTCGAACGTGTCGAGGGCGTAGAGGCCCATATAGAGGTTCGAGCCGGTCACCGCGCTCGGCGCGATGCCGAGCGCCCCGGCGGTGCGGATCGGCCCGACGCCGAGGCCCGGGATGTTGCCGTAGGTCGGGTTGTTCGGATCCGTGGTGATGCTCAGGTCCGGGTTGATGACGCCGAGCGTGCTGCCGGACTTGAACGAATAGTTCGCGACGTCGATGCTGCCGCCGACGATGAAGGTGTTGCCGTGGCCGAACCACTTGTCGCGGTTGGTCGCCTGCAGCGTGCCGCCGTAGCCGGTCGCCTCGGTCCGCACGGTGTCGAGGGTGCCGTAGGGCACGCCGGCCCGGAACGGAATCCGCTGGTTCTGCGGCCCGAGGATCAGGAACTGGTTGCGGAACTGCGCCTGGGTCTGGCCCGGCGCGGCCGAGAACCCGTCATCCTCGAAGCACAGGTTGCCGCGGAAGTTCGAGCGCGAGGAGCAGTTCTCGAAGTTGCCGTCGTTGCCGTCGATGTATTGCTGGCTGAAGCGGCGGACATAGGCGTTGCCGGCGAGATCCCAGGTCGGCGAGATGTTGACCTTGCCGGTGACCTGGATCTGGCCGACCTCGGTGGTGGTGGTCTGCGGCGAGGTGAAGATCGCCCGCTCGTTGTCGCGGGTGAAGTCGACCGGGGTGGCGGCCGCGGCGCCGAAGAAGGTCCGGGCGCCGGACGCGATGACGTGGAACTCGGAATCGAGGGTGCGGTGGCCGATATCGGCGTAGACCCGGCCGATCTCCGACGGCGACTTGTAGCGCCAGCCGGCATCGCGCAGGCCCTCGCCGGCGAAGTAGAAGCTCCAGGGGCCGACCACCTCGCCGTATTGCAGGGTGCCCAGGATGCGGCCGTCCGAGCCGCCCATCACCGAGACTTCCTTGCCCTGCCAGGTGAAGCCGTTCTTCATCTCGATGTTGACCGCGCCGCCGAGCGCGTTCAGCCCGAAGATCGGGTTGCCGGTGACGATGTCGATGCGGTTGATCGCGACCTGGGGGATCAGGTCCCAGTTCACCACGTCGCCGAAGGCCTCGTTGATGCGGGTGCCGTTCTGGTAGACGGCCAGCCCCTGCGGCGCGCCCTGGAGCGGCGAGGCGTCGAAGCCGCGATAGGTCAGGGTCTGGCGGAAGCTGTTGCCCTGGCCGTCCGACAGGTTCACGCCGGGCGTGGTGCGGGCGAGCGTGAAGGTGGGATCGAGGGTGGCGCGGTCCTGCTCGAACTTCCGGGCCGTCACGGTCTCGACGGTGAACGGCACCTTGGAGAGCGGCAGGGCGCCGCCGCTCTCGATCCGTTCGCCCGTGGCCGAGCGGCCGGTGCCGCCGGAACCGGCCACCGGCGTCACCGGGACGACGTCGATGGTCTCGAGGGCGATGGTCCCCTGAGCGGATGCCGGCGCGGCGAGCGCCGCCGACACGAGCGCGGTCGTGACGAGAAGTCCCCAGCGCGACGCAACCATGCCCGACATACTCCCCCCGCCGGTATCCGACTCGTGCGGTGCCGCACGGCGCCGCGAATTGGAGGAGAGATAACGAGCTTCACCGTTTCGCCGCAATCCCGGCAAAGGTCATACGGCACTCTTAGGAAGTACCGGGCCAGGATCGGCGCGCGAACCCCGGGCACAGTGACGGTCCTGCAACAATCCGCCGGGTCGACAACGTCGCGTCAGGGAAAGTTTGGCAGTAGGGATTGCCGAATCTTCCTGCTCGATCGACTTCGATGCGGCCGATCCGGATCGGGCGAATCGTGTCACGGATGGCCGAGGGTTGCTACCGCCTCGGACCCGGTGAGCGGCGCACCGTCCCACTGCGCCGGCCGTTCGATGGCGGCGCGCAGCATCGCCTTGTAGGCCTGACGCGGCACCTCCTCGGCGCCGAACTGCGCCAGGTGGCTGGTGACGAACTGCGCGTCGAGCAGAGTGTACCCGCCGCGCTTCAGCCGCGCGGCGAGGTGGACGAGAGCGACCTTCGAGGCGTCCCGGGCCAGATGGAACATGCTCTCGCCGAAGAACGCCGAGCCCAGCGACACGCCGTAGAGCCCACCCACCAGGGTCCGGGGCTCGCCCGCATAGACCTCGACGGTGTGGCAATGGCCGAGATCGAACAACTCGCCGTAGAGGGCGCGGATGCGGGCGTTGATCCAGGTGCGGTCGCTGTCGCGCCGCGGGGCGGCGCAGCCCTCGATCACCGCGTCGAAGTCGCGGTCGGTCACCACCTCGAAATCGCCCTTGCGCACCGTGCGGGCGAGGCGCTGGCCGAGATGGAAGCGATCGAGGGGCAGGATCCCCCGCTCCTTCGGCTCGACCCAGTACAGGGTCGGGTCGTCGGCATCCTCCGCCATCGGGAAGATGCCGGCGGCATAGGCCTTGAGCAGGATCTCGGCGGTGATCTCGACGTTCAGGCTGCCGTGCATCGACAGGGGTTCCGGGCACTGGGTGCGGGGACGGCATTCTCGCCCCGGCCCGACTTTTCGAAAAGGGTGGTCGGACACGGGTAGGCCCGGTCGAACTAGGGCGTGGGGCCGCCCGCAACGAGATACGGCCCGCGGCGGCTGGCCGCGGGCCGTTTTACCCGAAGTCGACGGGGTCTGGCCCGGCTCAGTTCGAGGGGCCGCCGGAGGTCTGGCCGAGATTCGGGTTCAGGCGGCTCGGCATCGCGGCATTGCCGCCCTTGGCCGAGTCGATCTCGGTCTCGATGGTGTTGCGGCCGACGCCGCCGACCGGGGCGGGCCGAGCGGGGTTCACGACGGTGCCGGTGGTGAGCGGATCGACCACCGGGGCGGCCGGGCCGGGATAGGCAGGGCCCTGATAGGCCGGAGCCTGGGCGAGGGCGGGAGTGGCCAGCAGGGCGGCCATGGCGGCGAGCGTGATGATGCGCATGGAACAGTCTCTCTCGGTTCTCGACTGCGACCGTTACAGTTCAGAATGACCTGTTCACTGCCTGACGCAGGGACGATCCAGGTGTTCCGACCGTTGTCGCGGGGAGAACCGGCGGAGCGCCGCGCCGTTCCGCAGCGCCCGCAAAAAACTTGCGCGCCATCGATTGCTGCGATGCCGCACCCGCAACGGCGGGATTTCCCGAGCCGACATGCGAAGGGGCACCCGCGAGGATGCCCCTTGTCGCGACGCCGCTTCGCGGGGCCGGTTACTCGATCTCGAGACCGCCGGTCTTGAGGAACTCCTCGAGCCAGTGGATGTCGTAGAGACCGTTCTGGATGTCGGCGTTGCGCACCAGGGTGCGGAACAGCGGCAGGGTCGTGTCGATGCCCGCGACCACGAACTCGTCGAGCGCCCGGCGCAGGCGCATCAGGCACTCGTTGCGGGTGCGGCCGTGGACGATGAGCTTGCCCATCAGCGAATCGTAGTGCGGCGGGATGCGGTAGCCCTGGTAGGCCGCCGAATCGACCCGCACGCCAAGGCCGCCGGGGGGATGGAAATAGGTGATCGTGCCGGGCGAGGGGCGGAAGGTGGCCGGGTGCTCGGCGTTGATGCGGCACTCGATGGCGTGGCCCTCGACCCGCACGTCCTCCTGGCGCACCGAGAGCGGCGCTCCGGCCGCCACCCGGATCTGCTCGTTGACGAGGTCGATCCCGGTGATCATCTCGGTGACGGGATGCTCCACCTGAATCCGGGTGTTCATCTCGATGAAGTAGAACTGCCCGTCCTCGTAGAGGAACTCGATCGTGCCGGCGCCGGTATAGCCCAGCTCCTGCATCGCCCGGGCGACCGTGCCGCCGATCTGCTCGCGCATCTCGGCGTTGAGCGCCGGGGAGGGGCCTTCCTCCCAGACCTTCTGGTGCCGGCGCTGGAGCGAGCAGTCGCGCTCGGCGAGGTGGATGGCGTTGCCGCGGCCGTCGCCGAGCACCTGCACCTCGATGTGGCGCGGCTTCTCGAGGTACTTCTCGATGTAGACCGCGTCGTCGCCGAAGGCGGCTTTCGCCTCGGTGCGGGCGGTCATCAGCGCGGTCTCGAGGTCGGCCTCGCTGCGGGCGACCTTCATGCCGCGGCCGCCGCCGCCCGACGCCGCCTTGATCAGCACCGGGTAGCCGATGTCGGCGGCGACGCGTTTCGCTTCGTCGGTATCGGTGACGCCGCCCTCGGAGCCGGGCACGCAGGGGATGCCGAGGCGCTTGGCGGTGCGCTTGGCCTCGATCTTGTCGCCCATCACGCGGATGTGCTCGGCCTTCGGGCCGATGAAGCCGATGCCGTGGTGGTTGAGCACCTCGGCAAAGCGCGCATTCTCCGACAGGAAGCCGTAGCCCGGATGCACCGCGTCGGCGCCGGTGATCTCGCAGGCGGCGATGATCGACGGGATGTTGAGGTAGCTGTCGCGGGCCGGCGGCGGGCCGATGCACACGCTCTCGTCGGCGAGCCGAACGTGCATGGCGTCGGCGTCGGCGGTGGAGTGCACCGCCACGGTCGCGATGCCGAGCTCCTTGGCGGCCCGCAGGATGCGGAGCG
The DNA here is from genome assembly GCF_017347565.1 of Methylobacterium indicum. NCBI lineage: Bacteria > Pseudomonadati > Pseudomonadota > Alphaproteobacteria > Hyphomicrobiales > Methylobacteriaceae > Methylobacterium > Methylobacterium indicum. The sequence goes on from NZ_AP024145.1 coordinate 675,365, forward strand.
CGATCTCGCCCCGGTTCGCGATCAGGATCTTGTCGAACATGGGCGCCTAAGCAGGTTCCGCAAAAATGGCCGCCGGTCTCGCGGTGAAAACCTGCGGCAAAACAAGGAACGGCGCGGACAAAGCGGTGGCGCGCCAGCGGTTTGTCCGCGGGGCGATCACTCGATCAGCAGCAGGGGCTCGCCGAACTCGACCGGCTGCCCGTCCTCGATGAAGATCGCCGTCACGGTGCCGGAGCGCGGCGCCACGATGTCGTTGAAGGTCTTCATCGCCTCGACGAGCAGGACCCGGGCGCCGCTCTCGATCCGCGAGCCGACCTCGACGAAGTTCTTCGCCTCCGGCGAGGGCTTGCGGTAGGCGGTGCCGACCATCGGCGAGAGCACCGCGCCCGGATGGGCGGCGAGGGCCTTCGGGTCGGCGTCGGCGACGGGCGCGGCGGCGGGGAGCGCAGCGGCGGGCAGGGGCGGGGCGATGGCGGCCGCCACCGGGACCTGCACCTGCTGCACGGCGCGCTCGCGGGCGACGCGGATGCGCAGGTCGCCCTTCTCGACCTCGATCTCGCTGAGATCGGTCTCGGCGATCAGGGTCGCGAGCTCACGCACGAGCTCGGGGTCGAACGGGTCATGCTTGTTGTTGGAGGGCACGGCGGTCTTCGGCACTCGTCAAGGAGGGGCGGGGGTTGGCCCGCCGGAACCCGGGATCGGACGACGCGGGGGGCGTCACAAGTCCGGCGGGCGATCGGCGGGCCTCATAAACCATGCGGCCGGCGCGCGATAGTGGCGCCGGCGCGACGGGCAAGCGTGCGTCAGCAGGTGGCGTGGCCGCACTGGCGGACGCCCGCCACCGTCTTGCGGATCGGCTCGACGCCGACGGCGCCCGGGATGATCTCGTCGCCGATGATGAAGGCCGGGGTACCCGACAGGCCGAGCTTGTCGCCCAGGCCCACGTTCTCCTGCAGGGCCGCCTGGATGTCGGGGGCCTGCATGTCCTTCTGCAGCTTGGCGACGTCGAGGCCCATCTCCTTGGCCACCGCGATCGCCCGCTCGCCGTTCACCCGGCCGCGGCTCTCGAGCAGGCGGGTGTGGTAGTCGAACAGCTTGTCGCCCTTGAGCTGCTGCTTCGCCGCGAGCGCCACCTTGCTGGCCTCGAGCGAATCGGGCCCGAGCACGGGGAAGTCGCGCAGGACCACCTTCAGCTTCGGGTCGCCCTTGATCAGAGTCTGCAGGTCGTTGAGCGCCCGCTTGCAGTAGCCGCAATTGTAGTCGAAGAACTCGACCAGGGTGACGTCGCCGTTCGGGTTGCCGGCGACGAAGCCGTGCGGCGAGTTGTGCAGCGTGTCGCGAGTCTCCTTCAGGGCGCTGGCCTGGGCGACCTTCTGGGCCTCCTGCTGGCGCTTCTCCAGCTCGGCCATCGCCTCCTGGAGAATCTCCGGGTTCTTCATCAGGTAATCGCGCACCACGCCCTCGATCGCCTGGCGCTGGGCATCCGGCATCGCGGTCGCAGCGGGTCCTTGAGCGGCGGGGGCCGCCGGTGTGGTGGTCGGCGACTGCGCCTGCGTCGGGGCAACCGCGGCGACGAGGCCCGCGAGGGCGAGGGCGGGCAGAAGGCGGGGCAGGGGCAGCATCGTCGTCCTCATCGGGGGTCGTCCACCGTCGGTGGCGCGCAATCCTGGCGCGCTCCTTGATCCCTCGGTTAGGCGGTTTCGCGGCGGCCTTGTCAAATCACGCCTGCGGTGGGGGCGGGGCGCAATCGCGTGCAAATCCCGCTATGTGCGGGGGCGCACCCGCGCCCCTGTCGTCCAAGGCCCGTCATGTCCGATCCCTCCTCCCTCGTCTCCCGCCGCGCCGCCCGCGTCGCGCCCTTCCTGGCGATGGACGTGCTCGCCGCCGCGGCGCGGCGCGAGCGGGCCGGCGACAGCGTGGTCCATATGGAGGTGGGCCAGCCCTCCGCTCCGGCACCGAAACCCGCCATCGCGGCGGCGCAGGCGGCGCTGGCCTCCGGCCGCATCCCCTATACCGAGGCGCTCGGCATCGCCCCCTTGCGCGAGCGGATCGCCCGCCACTACGCCGAGGCCTACGGCGTGACGGTGGCGCCCGAGCGCGTCGTCGTCACCACCGGCTCCTCGGCGGGCTTCGTGCTGGCGTTCCTCAGCCTGTTCGACGCCGGCGGACGGGTGGCGATCGCCGCGCCGGGCTATCCGGCCTACCGCTCGGTGCTCCAGGCGGTCGATCTCGAGCCGGTCGGCCTCACCCTGCGGGCCGAGGACGGCTTCGTGCCGACGGCGGCCGGCCTCCGGGCGGCGCACGCGGTGTCGCCGCTCTCCGGGTTGCTGGTGATGAGCCCGGCGAACCCCTCCGGCACGATGATCGACGAGGCGGGCCTGCGCTCCCTCGCCGAGGCCTGCCGCGAGATGAACATCCGCTTCATCTCCGACGAGATCTATCACGGCCTGACCTACGGCGTGCCGGCCGCCACCGCGCTGGCGGTCGATCCGGACGCGGTCGTGATCAACTCGTTCTCGAAATACTACTGCATGACCGGCTGGCGCATCGGCTGGATGGTGGTGCCGGAATCCCTGGTGCGGCCGATCGAGCGGCTGGCGCAGAACCTCTACATCTCGGCGCCCTACCTGTCGCAGGTCGCGGCTCTCGCCGCCTTCGAGGCGACCGAGGAGCTGGAAGCGGTCAAGGGCGACTACGCCCGCGCCCGCGCGCTGCTGCTCAACGAATTGCCGTCGATCGGACTCGGCGACGTGCATCCGGCCGACGGCGCCTTCTACCTCTACGCCGACGTCGCGCGGCTCACCAACGACTCGATCGGCTTCTGCCGCCGCATGCTCGACGAGGCCGGCGTCGCGGCGACCCCCGGTCTCGATTTCGACCCGGAGGCCGGCGCCCACCACCTGCGCCTCTCCTTCGCCGGCGGCGAGGCCGAGGCGCACGAGGCGGTGCGGCGGCTGAAGGGCTGGCTTCGCTGACCGGAGGATCACCCATGAGCGACCTGCACCCTGCCGCCGCGACCGGCTTCGCCTCCGGTGCCGAGACCTACGCGCGGGGCCGGCCCGACTATCCGGGGGCGCTCGGCGCCTGGCTGCGCGACACCCTGCGTCTCGGGCCCGGCCGCAGGGCCGCCGATCTCGGCGCCGGGACCGGCAAGTTCACCCGCCTCATCGCCGCGACCGGCGCCGAGGTGACGGCGATCGAGCCGGTCGACGCGATGCGCGACAGGCTCGCCGCCTCCGTGCCGGGTGTCACCGCGCTCGCCGGCTCCGCCGAGGCGATGCCGCTGCCGGATGCCAGCCTCGACGCCCTCGTCTGCGCCCAGGCCTTCCACTGGTTCTCGACGCCTGAGGCCCTGGCCGAGATCCGCCGCGTGCTCAAGGTCGGCGGCCGCTTCGGCCTCGTCTGGAACGTCCGCGACGACGCAACGCCGTGGGTCGGGGAACTGACGGCGATCATGAATGCCCATGAGGGCGACGCGCCGCGCTACCACACGGGGGCGTGGCGGCGGCTGTTCCCGGCGGAGGGGTTCGGGCCGCTGCATGAGGACGCGTTCCCGCACGGCCATACCGGCACCCCCGAACAGGTGATCCTCGACCGCACGCTGTCGGTGAGCTTCATCGCGGCTTTGCCGGAGACGGAGCGGGCGCGGGTGGCGCACGACGTGCGGACGCTCATCGCACGCACGCCGGATCTCGACGGGCGGAGCGAGGTGACCTTTCCGTACCGGACGCACGTCTACTGGTGCGAGCGGAAAGTCTGATCTGCCACGGGAGGCCGCAAGACCCTCCTGGTCATTCCGCTGCCCGGCCGCGGGATGACGGAGAGCGTGGCGACGGGGTGTTCGTGGGTGCCGAACCTTATTTCGGCGCCCCCACCCCGAAATGGTCGGCGAGCTGCGCGCCCGTGTAGCTCTCCGTGAAGCTGTCGGGGCGCTCCGGCAGCATGGTGGCGCTCCACGCAGTCCAGGCCGCCTGCAGCCGGGAAAAGTCGTCCGGACGCCGCGCCTTGAGGTTCGCCCGCTCCAGCGGATCGGCGACCACGTCGAACAGGAAGGTGTTGTCCCGGATTTTGAGGTACTTGAGGTCGCCGTCGCGCATCGCCGCTTGCGCGTTGGCGCGGTAGCGCCAGTAGAAGGTGCGCGGGCGCTCCGGCGCCTCACCGGTCAGGATCGGCAGGAGGTCGATGCCGTCGGAGGGATACGCCGGATCGGGGGCGGAGCCGGCGGCGGCCAGCAGCGTCGGCAGCCAGTCCATGGTGATCATCGGCTGGGCCGAGACCGAACCCGCCTTCAGCCGCCGCGGCCACGACACGATCGCCGGGATGCGCAGGCCGCCTTCCAGCAATTCGGTCTTGCGGCCGGTGAACGGCCAGGTGTCCGAGAAGCGCTCGCCGCCATTGTCGCTCGTGAACACCACGATCGTGTCCTCGGCGACGCCGTTCGCCTCGAGCGCGTCGAGAACCCGGCCGATCTGGGTATCCATCTCGCCGACGATCCGGCGGTAGGTTTCTTGGGTGCCGCCGTCGAAGTGGCGCAGGTTGCTGCCGGCGATCCGGCGCGACTCGGCCTCGTCGTCGGGCGTCTCCCAGGGCCAGTGCGGCGCGTTGAAGTGCAGGCTGAGGAAGAACGGCCGCCCGGCCTTCGCGGCGGCGGAGACCGTCTCGACCGCGCGCTGTCCCAGCAGGTGGGTGGCGTAGCCGGCCTCCTCGATCGCCACGTCGCCGTCCCAGAGGTCCGGCTTGTTGTCGGTGCCGCGGTGGCTGAAATAGTCGATGGTGCCGCCGCGAAAGCCCCAGAACGCATCGTAGCCGCGCTGCAGCGGCCCGTAATCGTGCACGCTGCCGAGATGCCATTTGCCGACGAGCGCCGTGCGGTAGCCGGCCTGCCGCAGCAGGCCCGGCAGGGTCGGGTGCTCCGCCGGCAGGCCGCCGGTGAAGCGGGTCGTGACCGGCTCCTCGAGCCCGACCGGCAGACGGTACTGGTAGCGCCCGGTGATCAGGGCCGTGCGGGTGGCCGAGCACACCGCGGAGTTGGCGTAGGCCTGCGTGAAGCGCACGCCCTTCGCGGCGATCCGGTCGATGTGGGGCGTCGCGATGTCGGGCCGGCCGTAAGCGGCGACGTCGGCGTAGCCGAGGTCGTCGGCCATGATGAAGACGATGTTCGGGGCTTGCGCCGCCCGCGCCGTCCGCGGGCCGGCAAGTGCCGCTGCGCCAAGAGCCGCGTTTCCGAGCACGCGCCTGCGCGTCATCCCCGCCATGCCTGTCCTCCCTCCGGTCCTTGGGCCGAGGCTAAGGGCCGGCGGACCGGCGGGCAACCGGGGGACGGATCATCCCGCGGCGGCCCGTTCCAGGGCCGCGGCGTCGATCCGCACCATGCCCTGCATCGCAGAGAACACCCGGGCGGCGACGCCGGGGTCCGGGTCGGCGAGCAGCCGCGGCAGGATCTCGGGAAAGATCTGCCAGGGCACGCCCCAGCGGTCGCGCAGCCAGCCGCACTGGATCGCGGTGCCGCCCCCGGCGAGCAGTCCGTCCCACAGGTGGTCGACCGCGGCCTGGTCCGGACAGGCGACGGCGATCGAGGCGGCGGTTCCGTACTCGGCCCGGGTGCCGCCGTTGAGCGCCTGGAAGCTCTGGCCGCCGAGGGTGAAGCTCACCAGGATCGCCGCGCCGGGCTCGCCCCCGGGCCAGGGCCCGGGCGCGCGCAGGATCGGCCCGAGCTGCGAGCCCGGCACGAGGGAAACATAGGTGCGCACCGCCGCCTCGGCGTCGCGCTCGAACCACAAGCAGGTGCTGACAGAGGCCATGGTGCGTCTCCCGTCAGAGCCGGGCGCAGAGGTCGGCGAGCTGGTCGGCGCAGCGGCCCCATCCGTCGTGGAAGCCCATCGCCTCGTGGGCGGCGCGGTCCTCCGCATTCCAGTGCCGGGCAAGGGCTGTGTAGCGGGTGCCCTCGCCCTTCGGCGTGAAGGTGATGATGCCGGTGAAGAACGGCTTCGTCGCCGGTTCCCAGCCGTCCGTATAGGCGTCGGTGAAGACGATGCGGGTATTCTCGACCAGTTCGAGATAGACGCCGCGGCTCGTGAAGTCGGTGCCGTCCGGGCTCCGCATGACGATGCGGGTCGCACCGCCGGGACGCGGATCGGTTTCGGCCTGCGCGACCGTGAAGGGATGCGGGGCGAACCACCGCTCGAGGAGGTCCGGCTCGGTCCAGGCCCGGTAGAGCGCGGCCGGCGTGGCGGGGATCAGGCGGGTGAGGACGAGGTCGCGTCCGGTCGGATCGGTCATCGGAGGGCTCGGCGTCGGATGGGGGAGGCGGACCGGCGCTGCCCGGTCCTTGGGAACGGCGTTCAGCGTTTCTGCTGGTTCATCGCCCAGACCACCCCGAAGGGATCGCGGACTTGGCCGTAGCGGTCGCCCCAGAACATCTCGGCCGGCGGCGTCACCGCGGTGGCGCCCGCCTCGACGGCGCGGGCGTAGCGGGCGTCGATGTCCTCGACCATCAGGGTCAGCGTGAAGGCCTGCGGCGCCTGGAGCCCGCAGCCATGCTCCGGAAAGGCGTCGCTCAGCATCAGCGACGAGCCGTTGACGTGGAGGTGGACGTGCGGCGTCCGGCCCTGCGGATCGGCCGGCATCGCCGCGACGATCTTCGCCCCGAAGGCACGGGCGTAGAACTCCGCCGCCTTCAGGGCGCCGTCGAGCATCAGGTAGGTGACGAGGCCGCCCTTCACGGGGGCCATGGCCGGGATCTCGTCGCGCATCGGGTCCTCTCCTCCGGTCGGGCCGCCTCGCGGCCTCGCTTCAAGGACGGGCGGCCCGGCCGGGTCCCGACAGCGCCGCCCGAACTTTTTTCACGCGCTGGTCAGCCGGTCGAGCTGCAGGCGGATATGCGCGGCCTCGGCCGGGGTGCCGGCGAGCGCGATCGCCCGGCCCATCGCCTCCCTGGCCTCGGCGGTGCGGCCGAGCTGCATCAGGAGGGCGCCGCGCAGGCCATGAAAGTGGAAATAGCCCTGGAGCGGCCCGGCCAGGGGCTCGACGAGGGCGAGCCCAGCCGCCGGCCCGGCGACCTTGGCGGTCGCGACGGCGCGGTTGAGGGTCACGACCGGCGAGGGCTGCATCCGTTCGAGCGTCGCGTAGAGCGCTTCGATCCCGGCCCAGTCGGTGTCAGGCGGTCGCGCGGCGCGGGCGTGCAGGGCGGTGATGGCGGCCTGGACCTGATAGGGGCCGGGGGCACGGTGGCGCATCGCCTTGTCGACGAGGGCGAGCCCCTCGGCGATCATCGGCCCGCGCCAGAGGCCGCGATCCTGGTCCTCCAGGAGGACGATCTCACTGTTCGCGTCGAAGCGGGCCGGCGAGCGGGCGTGCTGGAGCAGCATCAGGGCGAGGAGACCCATCGCCTCCGGGTCGGTCGGAAACAGCCGCAGCAGCAGGCGGCCGAGGCGGATCGCCTCGTCGCACAGGGCCGCCCGCTCCGAGCCGGTCGCGGCCGAGTAGCCGGCGTTGAAGACGAGGTAGAGCATCGCCGCGACGGCAGTCAGCCGCTCCGCCCGCTCGGCGGGCCCGGGCGCGCCGTAGGGCACCGGGCCCTTGGCGATGCGGGCCTTGGCGCGGGTGATCCGCTGCTCCATCGCCGCCTCCGAGACCAGGAAGGCACGGGCGATGCGCGGGACGGAGAGACCCGAGACGATGCGGAGCGCCAGGGCGATCTGCTGCGTCGCCGGCAGGTCCGGGTGGCAGCAGACGAACAGGAGCCGCAGGATGTCGTCGCGATAGGCCTCGGCGTCGATCGCCTCGGCCAGCGGCGTCTCGGCGTCGTCGAGGTCGGAGAGCGCGTCGTCCGGCGGCAGGGCGGTCAGGCGGGCGAGGCGGCGCCGGCCGTCGAGGGCGGCGTTGCGCCCGACCAGGATCAGCCAGGCCGCCACGTCCCGCGGCGGTCCGGTGCGGGGCCAGGTGCGCAGCGCCCGCAGGCTCGCTTCCTGGAACGCCTCCTCGGCGGTGTCGAGGTCGCGAAACACCCGCAGCAGGGCGGCGACGACCCGCGGCCTCGCCGCCGCCAGGGACGCGGCGAGCCAGGCGGCGTCGGGCGAGGCGTCGTTCACCTCGGCCCACCCCGGCCCGGGCGCGGATCGGGATTGTAGAGCAGGACCGGGCGCAGCTCGTAGGAGCCCCCCGGATTGGCGCCGGCGAGGTCGCGGGCGATCTCCAAGGCCTCGTCGAGGTCGGCGACGTCGACGACGTAGAAGCCGAGCAGCTGCTCCTTGGTCTCGGCGAAGGGGCCGTCGATCACCAGCGGCGGCTCGCTCGCCTTGCGCAGGGTCGTGGCGGTGCTCGTCGGCAGGAGCCGCAGCGACGGGCCGAGCTTGCCGTCCCGCTCCAGCCGCGCGTGGACCCGGCCGAGCCGGTCCATCACGGCGGCATCGTCCGCCGCGCTCCAGGCGGCGACGACGTCCTCGTCCTTGTAGCAGAGGATGGCGTAGAGCATCGGCTGATCCCTCCCGTCACGGGACGGGCGAGGCGGCCCGGATCCGACAAGGATCGCCGAAGTCTTCCCCGGCTGTGAACCCCGCTCCGCTCAGTGGCGCGTCGCGCCCTCGGCGGCGGCCACGAGGGTCTTGGCGACGGCCTCGAAGGCCTGGAAGGCCGGGATCGCCTTGTCCCAGGCGCCCGCGGCCAGGGCCTCGACCATGGCGGCGGCGTGGCGGCGGGCCTCGGCGCAGGATGCGGTGATCTGGGACGCCGCCGGATGCGCGGGATCGATCCCGAGTTCCGCGGCATCGCCGGAGGCGAAGGGCGGCACCGCCGCCGAGGCCTGGCCGAGCCCGACCAGGGTCGCTGCGAGCCGGCGCTTCCACATCCCCACATCGGCGGGCATGCGCAGCAGGCGGTATCCCGGCAGGCTGCGGGCCGTCCCGGCGTCGAGCACCTCCTGGGCCTTCGTCTCGGCCCGCACGAGGATCGCCATCAGGCCGTCGATCTCGTCCCGGGTCTTCTGCGCCTTGCCGGCGACCTGCTGCACGCCGGACGAGATCTCGGCGGTGGCCGCCTCCTGCTGGCCCAGCACCTCGGCGAGCGCCCGGATTCCCTCCGCCGAGCGGGCGACGGCGTCGCCCTCCTGCACCACCCGGGCCTCGACCCGGGTCACCGCGGCGGTGCCGCTCGCCACCGCATGCCGGCTCTCGGCCACGGCGCCCTGGATCGCCGCAAGTTCCTGCAGCAGCACCGCCAGGCGGCCGCGGATCTGCTCGGTCGCCCGCGCGGTCTGGCCGGAGAGCTGCTTGACCTCCGCCGCGACGACCGCGAAGCCGCGGCCGGCCTCGCCGGCCCGCGCCGCCTCGATCGTGGCGTTCAGCGCCAAGAGGTTGGTCTGGCTCGAGATCGCCTCGATCGTCCCGGCCATCTCCTGGATCTGCAGGGCCGCGCTCTCGAAGCCGGTCAGGCGCCGCTCGATCTGCTCGGCATGGGTCTCGATCGCCGCCATGGTGCGGCTCGCCTCGCGCATGTCCGCCGCGCAGGCCGCGATGCCGCCGCTCGCCTGCTCGGCGACCTCGGCGCTGGCCTGCGAGCGACCGGAGAGCTCGCGGGTGGAGGCCGCCACCTCCTCGACCGCCGCCGCCATGGCGCGGGTCTGGCCGGCGATCTCGCTGGCGTCGTGCGTCATCCACCCGAGCACGGTCGCCGCTTCGGAGGCCTCCGCGGCGATACGGGCCGTGCTGCCCAGATCCGCGGCGGCGGTGCCCTGCATCCGGCCGACGAGCTGCCCGAGGGAGCGGGCGAGGCGCCCGTGGCCCAGATCCGACCCGGACCCGGCCCTGTCGACGAGACCGGCGAGGCGCTCCTCGACCATGTCGGGGGTCTCGACGGGAATGGGCGCGGGGGCGTTGCGGGAACGGAACATGGCGAGAATCCACGAAGTGATGACACGATCTCCACCGATCACCGTATCGTTTCCGTTAACGGCCACGGTGGATCTTGGTCTAGCGTGTGAAGTGACCCTCAGTCGTTTCAGGATTTCCACATCATCGAGAGTTCCGGGTGGGCCTGCAACGATGCATCTGCACTCGATGGTTGCGGCCAGATGCCGATGACGAATTGTATAAAATGCGGCGCAGCTCGGTCATCCGTTCTAGGCCGTCTGTCATACGGCACCCTCCCATAACGGCACGGGCCGCGCTCCCTTCGGAGCGCGGCCCGCGTCGAACGGTTCGGGACTTGCTCGGGACGGCGCCGTCCGGCCGTCCCGCAGACACTCACTCGCCGCCGATCGCCGCTTTGGTGCGGGACCACCAGCCGGCCCGCTTCGGACGGTCCGGATCCGCCGGAGGGGTGAGCACGACGGCTACCGGCTCGGGCTCGGGCTCGGGCGCCGTAACCGGCGTCTCGGGAGCCGGCTCGGCCGCCCCGGACTCCGCCGGGTGGTCAGGCTCGGACTCGCCGGCCGGGGCCGGAGCCTCGATCGCCTCGGCGGTCAGGGCCTCGCGCTCGACGGCCGGGAGGTCCGGCGTTTCGACCGGGCGGCCGACCGCCTCGGGCGCGGAGCCGGAGATCTCGTCAAGGGCGACGATCTCTTCGGCCAGGGCGTCCTGCACCAGGCTGCCCCCGGCCTCGCCGGGCTCCGCGCCGGCCACCACCTCGTCGCCGATCGTGCCGCCGGTCTCCTCGAAGCGGTCGCGACCGCGGCCGCCGCGGCGCCCGCGCCGGCGGCGCCGGCTCAGGGCGTCCTCGCGGCTCTCGCGCTCAGCGCGCGGAGCCGACGCACCGTCCTCGGTGATCGGAATCGACACCGCCTCGCCCTCGGCGGCGTGCTCGCCCGGGGCCTCGCCGGCCTCGTCGCCGTCGCTCTCGTGACCCTCGGCCTCGCCGTCCTCGGACCCGGAGCGCTCGCCCCGGCCGCGCCGGCGGCGACGGCGGCGGCGGCGCTTGCCCCCGCCCTCGTCCTCGCCCCGCGGCGCGCCGTCGCCGGCTTCCTCGTCGGATTCCGCCTCGGCGTCGCCGTCGGTCTCGGACTCGGCGATCTCCTCGGCCTCCTCGACGATCTCCTCGTCCTCGTCATCCTCCTCCAGCGGCGGCGGCAGCACCGCCTCGGCCCGGATGCTGCTGACGGGGCGCGGTTCGACCCGCTGGGCGATGTCGCCGCGCTCGAGGTGGAAGGCCGAGGTGGCGGCCAGCCGCTCGTCGGCCGCGATGATGATCGCGACGCCGAACCGCGCCTCGAGTTCGTGCAGGTGGGCGCGCTTCTGGTTGAGGATATAGAGCGCCACCTCGGTCCGGGTGCGCAGGATCAGGTTGTGGCTGTTCGACTTGATCAGCGCTTCCTCGATCGCCCGCAGGATCAGCAGGGCCACCGAGGCGGTCGCCCGCACGAAGCCCGAGCCGCCGCAATGCGGGCAGGGCACCGACGAGGATTCGAGCACGCCGGTGCGGATGCGCTGGCGCGACATCTCAAGCAGGCCGAAGGGCGAGATCCGGCCGACCTGGATGCGGGCGCGGTCGTTCTTCAGGCACTCGTTCAGCTTCTTCTCGACGGCGCGGTTGTTCCGCTTCTCCTCCATGTCGATGAAGTCGATGACGATGAGACCGGCGAGGTCGCGCAGGCGCAGCTGGCGCGCCACCTCCTCGGCGGCCTCCAGGTTCGTCTTGAACGCGGTGTCCTCGATGTCGTGCTCGCGGGTGGCTCTCCCCGAGTTCACGTCGATCGAGACCAGGGCCTCGGTCGGGTTGATGACGAGGTAGCCGCCCGAGCGCAGGGAGACGTGGTTGGAGAACATCGCGTCGAGCTGCTGCTCGACCCCGAAGCGGGCGAAGATCGGCGACGGGTCGCGGTAGGGCTTCACCACCTTCGACTGCGTCGGCATCAGCATCCGCATGAAGTCCTTGGCCTCGCGGTAGGCGTCCTCGCCCGCGACCAGAACCTCGTCGATGTCCTTGTTGTAGAGGTCGCGGATGGCGCGCTTGATCAGCGAACCCTCCTCGTAGACGAGCGCCGGCGCGGCGGACGACAGCGTCAGCTCGCGCACGCTCTCCCACAGCCGCATCAGGTACTCGAAGTCGCGCTTGATCTCCGGCTTGGTGCGCGAGGCACCCGCCGTGCGCAGGATGACGCCCATCCCCTCGGGCACCTCGAGGTCGGTGGCGATCTCCTTCAGGCGCTTGCGGTCGGCCGCGCTGGTGATCTTGCGCGAGATGCCGCCGCCCCGGCCGGTGTTCGGCATCAGCACCGAGTAACGGCCGGCGAGCGACAGGTAGGTGGTAAGCGCCGCGCCCTTGGTGCCGCGCTCCTCCTTGACGACCTGGACCAGGATGACCTGCCGGCGCTTGATCACCTCCTGGATCTTGTAGTGCCGGCGCGGGGTGCGGGGACGCTCGGGGATCTCGGCGAGCGCGTCGCCGCGGCCGCCGACCTGCTCGACGATCGGCTCCTCGTGGTCGTCGTCCTCGTTCTCGTCGTCCTCCCCGTCGTCCTCGTCCTCGTCGTCGTCCCCATCATCCTCGTGGTCGTCGTCCTCGTCGTCGGACGCGTCCTCGTCGGCCTGCGGCGCCTCGACCGGCTGCGAAGCGGCGACGGGCTGGGGCAGGACGCCCGCGTCGTCGCTCTCGCCGGCGGGGTCGGCCTGACCCGCGGCCGCGACGGGCTCGGACGCGGCGGGAGCGGCCTCGGTCGCGTCCGCGACGGGGGCGGGCTCCGCCGACACGGCGGCGGCGATCGCCGCCGGGGTCTCGGCGCCGGCCTCGCCCTGCAGCGGGGCGGCCTCGACGGGGTGATGCTCGGCGGCGGGCGCCGCGGCAGAGGTCTCCTGGGCAGGAGTCTCCTGGGCCGGAGCCTCCTGGGCCGGGCTCTCGTGAGCCTGGCCGTCCTGGGCCTGGGTCTCCTGGATCAGGTTGTCCTGCGCGACGGCGTCGCCGGCCTGGGCCTCGGCCGGAGCCTCGTGGGCGGCCTGCGCCGGATGCTCGCCGCTCTCGGGCTGGCCGGGCGTCCCTTCGCTGAACGTCCCTTCGCTGAACGTCCCCTGGGCGAGCGTCTCGCGCGGGTGCGTGTCCTGCCAGCCGGTCGCCTCGGCGCCGCTCGTCTCGACATCGGCCTCCTGGCGGATCTCCTGGCCGGTCTCGTGCAGATCCTCCGCCGGGGCGCTCACCACGGCGTCGGACGGGCGCGACGAGGCCTCGGCCCGGCGGCCACGGCGCCGACGGCGGCGCGGCTGGTCGCCGCGCTCCGACCGCTCGCTGCGGTCCGGCCGCTCGCTGCGCTCCTGGCGCTCGGGGCGCTCCTCGAGCTCGCGCTCGGCCCGCGCCTCCTCCTCGAGGAGCGCCATCCGGTCGGCGATCGGGATCTGGTAGTAGTCGGGATGGATCTCGCTGAAGGCGAGGAAGCCGTGGCGGTTGCCCCCGTACTCGACGAAGGCGGCCTGCAGCGACGGCTCGACCCGCGTGACCTTGGCGAGATAGATGTTGCCCCGCAGCTGGCGGCGGCTAGCGGACTCGAAGTCGAATTCCTCGACCTTGGAACCCTTGACCGTCACCACCCGGGTCTCTTCCGGGTGGGCGGCATCGATGAGCATCTTGTTGGCCATGACGAACTTTCGGCATGGCGACCGACGGCAGTGCCGCTGGACGGGGGCATCCGGGAACGGACCCTGGGGCGGGTGACCTCAGGGATCCGGGCCGTGCGCGGGAGGACGAGCCTCCGTAGTCCGGTGCCGCCCCGGGCGCGGAAACCTGCGCCGGGAGGGCTCTCCCGTGCCGTGCCCTTCCGGGCCCGGCGGATGATGTCGTGCGGGGGATGCCGTCAATCGCCGCTGCGCGCATCCACGCGCGCGAGGGGTTGACGATGGCCGGGGGCAGGGGGCGCGGACGGGCGCGACGCGGAGCGCGTGCGCCGGGGACGGCAGCTTCGAAATCCGAGGCTGTGCGTCCACGCATACTCCCACCGACCTTTCGAATCAGGGCGCGCGGGCCTGGAAGGCCCCGCGGCCGTTGGAAAACGGGCGACGACGTTCGGGAACGCCGCCGCGGATCACGCGACACCTGCCCGGCACGCTGATCGTCGGACGATCTGCCGGCGGCCGGCCAACGCCGAAGCCGCTGCGAGAGCGTCCGGGCGGGCCCGCGGGCCGCGGCGGAGAGCCGGCGGCATCGGGCAGGGGTCCATACCATTACAGAGTGTCGCGGCGAATTTGCAAGCATCATCACGAGCATCATCCCCGGATCGTCGGTCTCGCACGCCCACCCCCCGTGCGTGCCCGGACGCCCGCGCGCCGCCCCGCCGGCCGCCGTGCTGTACCCGCCCGGCCACAGGCGGGCGGCGGACGATCCGGACGGCTTTGCGAAGCGTTAACCATGGCGCGGTTATCGCGTAACCGGGATGCCGCCTGAAGTCGCCGCGAGACCATGCCGACACGCGCACGTCCGATCCGCCTGCCCCTCCGCGCCGCCCTGGTGGCCGTGGGCCTCCTCGCGCCGTTCGCCGGCCTCGCGGCGCCGTCCGCGCCGGAGCGTCCGGCCGTCGAGCGCCCGAATTCCGAGCGCTCGAGCCCCGACCGTCAGGCCTCCGAGCGTGCCGCCGACCGCCCCGCGGTGGCGATCGGCGCCGAGACCTCGGCGGTTCCGGAGGGCACCCGCCTGACCGTGGTCCTGTCCCGGCCGGTCGAGGCCCGGGCCTTCGTGATGGAGCGGCCCGACCGGGCGATCGTCGACCTGCCGGAGGTCAACTTCCAGTTGCCCGCGGAGGCGGGCCGCAAGCGCGACGGCCTCGTCGCCTCCTACCGCTACGGCCTGTTCGCTCCCGGGCGCTCGCGCATCGTCATCGATCTCGCCCAGGCCGCGACCGTGGCGCGGGTCGCGACCACCACCCGGCCGCGGGACGGGGCGACGCTGCTCACCATCGATCTCGCCCGCAGCGACCGCGAGGCGTTCCGGCGCGCCGCCCAGCCGGCCGCGCCCGCCCGGGCCGAGGGTCCCTCGACCCGCGATCCGGTCGATTCGCGGCCCCTCGTCATCGTCGATGCCGGCCATGGCGGCATCGATCCGGGCGCCATCGCGGGCAACGGCGTCTACGAGAAGGACATCGTGTTCGGGGTCGCCCAGGGGCTGGTCCAGCGCCTGGAGGCCGGCGGCCGGATCCGGGTGCAGATGACCCGCGACCGCGACGTGTTCGTGCCGCTCGCCGAGCGGGTGCGCATCGCCCGCGACGCCCGCGCCGACCTGTTCGTGTCGATCCATGCCGATTCGATCTCGGCCGCCCCGCAGGTGCGCGGCGCCACGATCTATACCGGCTCCGAGAAGGCGACCGACGCCGAATCGGCGCGGCTGGCCGACCGCGAGAACAAGGCCGACGCGGCGGCCGGCGCCGACCAGGGCGACGGCCCGGGCGACGTCGCCACCATCCTGCAGGAACTCACCCTGCGCGAGACCCGCGGGTTCTCGGCCCGGTTCGCGCAAGGGTTGCTCACCAACCTCTCCGGCGTGATGGAGATGAGCGTGAAGCCCCACCGCGAGGCGGGCTTCCGGGTGCTGCGCTCGCCCGACGTGCCCTCGGTGCTGGTCGAGCTCGGCTACCTGTCGAGCAAGCGCGACCTCGACCTGCTGCTCTCCGACGAGTGGCGCGCCAAAGTGACGGCGCAGATGGCCGGGGCGATCGAGCGGTTCTTCGCCGGCCGCGTTCCGCCGACGGGGCAGGCGATGACGGCCTTGAACGGCGACGGGCTGCGGATGACCCGGGCCGCCGAGCACGGACCCGCCCCAGTTTCACCATAGATCCCGTGTCGATAGGGCCCTGTCGGCCCCTCGCTGTCCTGGCTTTCGCGCCCGTCCTCCGTTAATCGCGGGAGCGGCTGCGCGTCGTCATGGCGAGTCGCGTTCCGGTGGGGAGCCGCACCGAGGCGTGGCCGTCCGCTGCGGGCCTCGGGCGATCGCTCGGCCAAGAGGGCCGCCGCGGCATCATCGACGGATCGGGTTTCGATGCGCTTCATCCTCCGCTTCTTCGGCTTCCTGTTCAGCATCGGCGCGATGGCGGTCGTCGTCGGCGCCGCGGCAGGCGGCTACTTCTTCTGGAAGTACTCGCGCGACCTGCCGGACCACGCGGCGCTCGCCAATTACGAGCCGCCGGTGATGACCCGCGTCCACGCGGCCGACGGCAGCCTGCTCGCGGAATATGCCCGCGAGCGCCGGCTCTACCTGCCGATCCAGGCGATGCCGAAGATCGTCATCGCGGCCTTCCTGTCGGCCGAGGACAAGAACTTCTACAAGCACGGCGGCATCGACCCCGAGGGCATCGTCCGGGCGATCGTCACCAACGCGTCCAGCGGCAAGAAGCAGGGCGCCTCGACCATCACCCAGCAGGTCGCCAAGAACTTCCTGCTCTCGTCCGAGCAGACCCTCGACCGCAAGGTCCGCGAGGCGCTGATCGCTTTGCGAATCGAGTCGACCTACTCGAAGGACAAGATCCTCGAGCTCTACCTCAACGAGATCTTCCTCGGCACGATCGTGCCGGGCCGCAACCTGCACGGCATCGCGGCCGCCGCGCTCGACTATTTCGGCAAGTCGGTGCACGAGCTGACGATCCACGAGGCGGCCTATCTCGCGGCCCTGCCCAAGGGCCCGAACAACTACCACCCCTATCGCCGCACCCAGCAGGCGCTGGCGCGCCGCAACGAGATCATCGGCCTGATGGCCCAGAACGGGTACATCACCAAGGAGGAGGCCGAGTCCGAGCGCAAGCTGCCGCTCGGCGTCAACCCGCGCACCATCTCGCCCAACACCGCCAACGCGAACTACTTCGCCGAGGAGGTCCGCCGCGAGATCTCCGAGCGCTACGGCGAGAAGAAGCTCTACGAGGGCGGCCTGTCGGTGCGCACCACCCTCGACCCGAAGATGCAGACGATGGCCCGCAAGGCGCTCGTCGACGGCCTCGTCCGCTACGACCAGGCGCGCGGCTGGCGCGGCCCGAAGAGCCGCGTCGAGCTCGCCGGCCGCGACTGGGGCATGGCGGTGGCCGAGGTGCCGGCGCTCGGCGACGTGCAGCCCTGGCGCCTGGCCGTGGTGCTCGATACCTCCGGCGGCCGCGCCACGATCGGCCTGCAGCCCAAGCGCGAGAGTTCGGGCCAGGTCTCGAAGGACCGCGAGACCGGGATCATCTCGGCGGAGGGCGTGCGCTGGACCGGGCGCAGCGTCGCCTCGGCGCTGAACACCGGCGACGTGGTCTATGTCGAGCGCATGGAGGGCGCGGGCAACGCCTACCGCCTGCGCCAGATCCCGGAGGTCTCCGGCGCGATCGTGGCGATGGATCCCTATACGGGCCGCGTCCACGCGATGGTCGGCGGCTTCTCCTACGACGAGAGCGAGTTCAACCGCGCCACCCAGGCGATGCGCCAGCCCGGCTCGTCGTTCAAGCCGATCGTCTACTCGGCGGCCCTCGACAACGGCTACACCCCGTCCTCGCTCGTGCTCGACACCCCGATCACCATCGAGGCGGGCCCCGGCCAGGAGGCCTGGACCCCGACGAACTACGGCGGCAAGGCCGGCGGAGGGGCTCACACCCTGCGCTACGGCATCGAGCACTCGAAGAACCTGATGACGGTGCGGCTCGCCAAGGATGTCGGCATGCCGCTGATCGCCGAGTACGCCCGCCGCTTCGGCGTCTACGACGACATGCTCCCCGTCCTGCCGATGTCGCTCGGCGCCGGCGAGACCACCGTGATGCGGATGGTCACCGCCTACTCGATGCTCGACAACGGCGGCCGGCGCATTCGCCCGACCCTGATCGATCGGATCCAGGACCGCAACGGCGAGACCATCTACCGCCACGACACCCGCAAGTGCATCGGCTGCGACGCCGACAAGTGGTCGGGCCAGGACGAGCCGAAGCTGGTCGACGATTCCGAGCAGGTCCTCGACCCGCTCACCGCCTACCAGATCGTCTCGATCATGGAGGGCGTGGTCCAGCGCGGCACCGCCACGATCCTGAAGGAGATCGGCAAGCCGCTCGCCGGCAAGACCGGCACCACCAATGACTCCAAGGACGCCTGGTTCGTCGGCTTCTCGCCGGACCTCGCGGTGGGCATCTATATCGGCTACGACAAGCCCCGCTCGCTCGGCGACAGCGCCACCGGCGGCGGGCTCGCCGCCCCGATCGCCCGCGACTTCCTGAAGGCCGCCCTCAAGGACAAGCCGCCGACCCCGTTCCGCGTGCCCCCGGGCATCAAGCTGATCCGCGTCAACGCCGCCACCGGCACCCGCGCCGGCGGCTCGGAAGGCGGGCTGCTCGAGGCCTTCAAGCCCGGCACCGCCCCGCCCGACAGCTACTCGGCCCCGCCGAGCGCCCAGCCGGCGGCCCCGGCGGCGGTGCCGCCGGACGCGGACCGGGCGGCCCAGGCGGGCGGGCTGTACTGACGGCGACAGGGAGGGCGAGGCGCCGGCGGGTGCCTCGCCCTTCGCGCATGTGATCCGTGTTCCTTCACTGTCCATACCGGGTTGTTCCGTCCTGCAGGGTCGAACGCGATGATTCGGATCAGGCAGACGAAAACCTACAGTCGCTGGGAACAGCAGCTCGAGGATCAGCGAGCGCGAGCAGCCATCGCAGCTCGTCTCCTGCGGCTCGCGAACGGCCTCATCGGAGACGCGGCTCCCGTGGGTGGCGGCGTGAGCGAACTGCGTATCCACTATGGCCCTGGTTAACGCCTTTATTTTCGATGGCGGGGCGATGACATCGTGCTTCTCCTCTGCGGGGATGACAAATCCAGCCAGAATCGCGAGATCCAGAAGGCGCTGCAACTTGCCGCCGACGAGGCCTGACCATGGCTGAAGAGATCACCGACTACGATTTTGCGGCCTCGCTCCAAACCGACGAGGCCATCGCGGTCTTCCTCTCGGACGCCTTCGAGACGGGCGATGCGAACCATATCGCGACAGCTCTCGAGATCGCCGTTCGCGCCAAGGGCGAGGCACGGATCGCGTCGAAGGCGGGGATATCGGAGGAGGGATACGATCTGGATAATCCGACCCTCGCAACTCTGTTGGCCGTGATGAAGGCCCTCGGGGTCGGCTTCTTGCCCATGCCCGTGCGCGCCGCATCCTGATGGACAGCCGGGAACCGGTTTCGATGGCCGTAGGGGTGCTGACGCATCGGCGTCGCTGCAATCCGTTTACACCCGCGCCCCTCGGCGCTATCACCCTGCACCCCACCTCACGCGAGTGAACCCACACCAGATGCGCGCCGAGATCGAGCAACTCTCGGATGCCGCCAAGCAGTCGATCGGACTGCTGAGGAGGCATCTTTGACTGGGATACCGTTGACAAGCGCCTCGCGGAGCTGAACGCCCGCTCGGAGGACCCCTCGCTCTGGAACGATCCGGAGGAGGCCCAGAAGGTCATGCGCGAGCGCACGCAGCTCGACGACGCCGCGACCGCGATCCGCCGCCTCGAACAGGGGCTGGAGGACGGCGCGACGCTGATCGAGCTCGGCGAGATGGAGGAGGACACCTCCACCATCCGCGAGGGCGAGGAGCAGATCCGTGCCGTTCAGGGCGAGGCGGCCCGCCGCCAGATCGAGACCCTGCTCTCGGGCGAGGCCGACGGCAACGACACCTATGTCGAGGTCCATGCCGGCGCCGGCGGCACCGAGAGCCAGGACTGGGCCAACATGCTCCAGCGCATGTATGCCCGCTGGGCCGAGCGCCGGAAGTACAAGGTCGAGATCGTCGAGTGGTCCGACGGCGAAGAGGCCGGGATCAAGGGCGCCACGCTCCTGATCAAGGGCCACAACGCCTATGGCTGGCTGAAGACCGAATCGGGCGTCCACCGCCTGGTGCGGATCTCGCCCTACGATTCCAACGCCCGGCGGCACACCAGCTTCGCCAGCGTCTGGGTCTATCCGGTCATCGACGACCGGATTACGATCGAGATCAAGGAATCGGACTGCCGGATCGACACCTACCGGTCGTCGGGTGCGGGCGGCCAGCACGTCAACACCACCGATTCGGCGGTGCGCATCACCCACAACCCGACCGGGATCGTGGTGGCGTGCCAGCAGGAGCGCTCGCAGCACAAGAACCGGGCCACCGCCTGGAACATGCTGCGCGCCCGCCTCTACGAGCTCGAGCTGAAGAAGCGCGAGGAGAAGGCCAATGCCGAGGCGGCCTCGAAGACCGATATCGGCTGGGGTCACCAGATCCGCTCCTACGTGCTCCAGCCCTATCAGCTGGTGAAGGACCTGCGCACCGGCGCCCAGTCGACCAGCCCCGACGACGTCCTCGACGGCGACATCGACGACCTGATCGAGGCCTCGCTCGCCCACCGGGTCTATGGCGGCGCCGAGGCGGTCGCGGATATCGACTGAGGATCCGCAAGGCTTTCGACCCTGAGACCAGGGCGCGGCGTTTCCCCCGGAGCGGGGGAGGGGCCGCGCCCTTTTTACATCCTGGTGCCGGGCCCGTTACGGCTTGACCGCGCCGCGCCGCCGGTTGTCAGATGCCCGCCGGGCAGGCGGGATGACGCGCATGGCGAAAGAGATCTTCGTGTCCTACGGCGTCGACGTCGACGCGGTGGCGGGCTGGCTCGGATCGTATGGCGGCGAGGACAGCCCCTGCGACATCTCCCGCGGGGTCTTCGCCGGCAAGGTCGGGTCGCCCCGGCTGCTGCGGATGTTTTCGCGGTGGGGCATCCAGACGACCTGGTTCATCCCCGGCCACTCGATCGAGACCTTTCCCGAGGAGATGAGGGCCGTGGCGGCGGCGGGCCACGAGATCGGGATGCACGGCTACAGCCACGAGAACCCGATCGCGATGACGCCCGAGCAGGAGGAGGCGATCTTCGACAAGTGCGTCGGGCTGATCGCCGATCTCGCCGGAAGGCCGCCCCGGGGCTACGTCGCCCCCTGGTGGGAGTTCGGCCCGAAGACCAACGAGCTCCTGCAGAAGAAGGGCATCCGCTACGACCACTCGCTGATGCACAACGACCACCACCCCTACTACGTGCGGGTGGACGAGAGCTGGACCAAGATCGACTACGCCCAGCATCCCTCGACCTGGATGCGCCCGTTCGAGCACGGCACCGAGACCCGGCTGATCGAGATCCCGGCCTCCTGGACCCTCGACGACCTGCCGCCGATGATGTTCGTCAAGGCGGCGCCCAACAGCCACGGCTTCGTCAACCCGCGCGACATCGAGCAGATGTGGCGCGACCAGTTCGACTGGGTCTACGCCAATTACGACTACGCCGTCTTCCCGATCACCATCCACCCGGACGTCTCGGGCAAGCCGCACGTGCTGCAGATGCACGAGCGCCTGTTCCAGCACTTCAAGGCCCATGACGGCGTGCGCTTCGTGACGATGGAGACCATCGCCGAGGATTTTGCGAGGCGCTTCCCGTTCGAGGGCACGGCGCGGCCGGAATCCTGATTCGATGTGCGGCCTGTGCGGCGCCTTCGGGGCGCCCGGTCATTGGAGCGACGGGGTGGCCCGGCCGGGCCCGGCCCAGGCCGGGCGGCGGGCCCGGGCGGAGGCCGCCAACCGGGTGCTCGGCCTCTACGGCCTGCGCCTCGCGGCCTGGGCCGACCGCTACACGCTGTCGGGCCGCACGGGGCGAACCGCGATGGTCGACCATCTCGGCGCGCTCTGGCCGGCGGCGGAGCGCCTGACCGGCCGCGCCTGCGACCCCCTCGATCCCGCGATCATCGCCGCCCTGGAGGCGCGGTGACGCCCGGCTCGGCACCTTCTCCCGGCGCGACGCCCGTCACCCTGCTCACCGGCTTCCTCGGCGCCGGCAAGACCGCGTTGCTGGGGCGCCTGCTGCGCTGGCCGGCGCTACGCGACACCGCGGTCCTGATCAACGAGTTCGGAGAGGTCGGGCTCGACCACCTGCTGGTCGAGCCGCTCGAGGGCGAGGTGGCGCTCCTGCGCGGCGGCTGCGTCTGCTGCAGCATCCGCGGCGACCTGAAGGCGGCGCTCGTCGACCTGCACGACCGGCGCCGGCGCGGCCTGGTGCCGGATTTCCGCCGGGTGGTGATCGAGACGACGGGCCTCGCCGATCCGGGTCCGGCGGTCGCCACCCTGGTGGCCGACCCGGTCCTGCGCCACGCCTTCACGACCGCCGCCATCGTCACGGTGGTCGATGCGGTGAACGGCGCCCATACCCTCGACACCCACGAGGAGGCGGTACGGCAGGCGGCCTGCGCCGACCGGCTGATCCTGTCGAAGACCGACCTCGCCCCGCCGGCGGCCGTCGCCGCCCTCAGGGCGCGGCTCGCCGCCCTCAACCCGCTCGCGCCGGTCACCGACCTCACCCTCGACGACGCGCCGGAAGCGGCCCTTCTCACCGACGACCCGACCGGTCCTGCGAATGCCCGGCGCTGGCTCTGCGCCGAGGTGCCGGCGGAATCCCACGGCCCGGTCGGAGCGGTGACGATCGAGAGCGGGCCGGTGGACTGGACCCGGTTCGGGCTGTGGCTCGGCATGCTGCTCAACCGCCACGGCGCCCGGATCCTGCGGCTCAAGGGGCTGGTGGCGGTCGAGGGCGTCGCGACGCCGGTGGTGATCCAGGGCGTCCAGCACCTCGTCCATCCGCCCCGTCACCTGGCCGAGTGGCCCGAGGGCGGGGCCCGCACCCAGCTGGTGCTGATCGGGCACGACCTCGACGGCGCCCTGCTGCGCCGCTCCTACGGCGCCTTTACCGGCGCGACGCCTCTTGCCGCCTCGCCGGGCGTCCCGGAGGCGCACGCCGCCGCTGCGCCGCCGGCAGCCGATCGTTAACCCTGCGGGTCCTACACCTCCGCTCTGTCCGGCCGTCGGGAGGGTGAGGCGTGAACGCACTGGTGCCGAAGGAACTCGCCGCGAAGCTGAGCGCCCTGCCGCGCCGCCCCTGCGCGCTGGGCGAGGCCGGGCACGAGCCGCACAAGCCGGTCTTCGCCGAGATCCTCGACCGGTCCGGCCACGGCACCGGCCATTTCGTCCGCCTGCCGCAGAGCATGGTGGAGATGATCACCCGCGAGGCCAAGGTGCCCGAGCCGGTGCAGGAACCGGCCAAGGCGCCGGCCAGCGAGCCGGAGGCCGCCGCACCGGCGGCCAAGCCCCGCCGCAAGCCCGCCGGCAAGCGCGCGCCCGTCAAGGCGGATTGATCGGGACCGGGCTTGCGCCGCTGAATCCCCGCCCGTGGCGCTCCGCATCGGTGCGGGGTTGCAAACTTGCCGGTCCTCAGCCGTGCTCCGGGACGGTATGACCCCTCTCAACGCGCGTCACGCGCGAGGGGAGGAAGGCCGGTGCGGACCATCGAACGGGAGCCGGGCGCCGCTGCCGCGCGGCCGGGGAGGGCGGGATTCCACCCGGTCCTGATCGGTCTCGGGCTGATGCTGGTGGCCTTCAACCTGCGGCCCGCCCTGTCGAGCGTCGGCCCGCTCCTGCCGGGCATCCGGGCCGAGACCGGCCTCTCGGGTGCGCTCGCCGGGGCCCTCGTCACCGTGCCGGTCCTGTGCCTCGGCATATTCGGCCGCCTGGCGCCGCTCCTGGTGCGGCGCGTCGGGCCGGATGCCGGGGTGCTGGCGGCGCTCCTCGTCCTGGCGCTCGGCCTCGGCGTGCGCGGCCTCGGTGGCCTGCCGCTGCTCTTTCTCGGCTCGGTGATCGCCGCGGCGGCGATCGGGATCGTCGGCGTCATCCTGCCGGGCATCGTCAAGCGCGATTTCTCCGACCGGGCCGGCCTGATGACCGGGCTCTACACCGCGCTCCTCTGCCTCGGCGCCGCCGCCGGGGCGGGCTTCACCGTGCCGGTGCGCCATGCCCTCGGCCTCGGCTGGGAGGGCGCCCTGATGCTCTGGGCCGCCCCCGCCCTCGTCGCCGCGGCGGCCTGGCTGCCCTTCGCCCGCAATCGCGAAAAACCCGCCAGGGGGGCGGCGCGGCCGAGCGGGGCGCTGTGGCGCGATCCCCTGGCCTGGCAGGTCACCGCCTTCATGGGCCTCCAATCCTCGCTCGCCTACATCGTGTTCGGCTGGCTGCCCGCGGCCCTGGTCGACCGGGGCTTCGACATCGTGACGGCCGGCCTCGTCGCCTCGGTCTCCGCGCTGGCGCAGGGCGTGCTCGCCCTCGTAGTACCGACGCTGGCGGCGCGCCGGCCGGATCAGCGGCCCTGGGTGGTGCTGGTCGTCAGCCTGCCGCTCGTCGGCTTCATCGGGCTCCTGGTCGGTCCGCTGCTGCTGGCCTGGGGCTTCGCGCTGCTGCTCGGCCTCGGTCTCGGCGGCTGCTTCGGCCTCGCCCTCACGCTGATCGTGCTGCGGGCCGGCGATCCCCGGGCCGCGGCGGAGCTCTCCGCCATGGCGCAGGGCGTCGGCTATTGCGGAGCGGCGCTCGGTCCGTTCCTGGTCGGGATCGCCCATGAGTGGAGCGGCGGCTGGGGACTGCCGGCGGCGCTCTACGGGGTCTTGTGCCTCTCGGCCGGAAGCTTCGGCCTGCTGGCGGCCCGCAACCGGACGGTGCGGATCTGAAGAGGGGGCGGCCTCAGCCGCCCGCCAGCGCCCGCGTCAGAGGACTGCCCGGATCGGCCAGGTCCTCGACGACGCCGAGGTGGTGACGCCCCGGGATCTCGAACGCCTCGGTTCGCGCCCCGAGCCCGTGCCAGATCGTCGGCAGCAGCAGGTTCTGGCGCAGGAACTCCGGCAGCTCGTCGGCGCCCGCGACCGCGATCAGGTGCGTGCCCGAGCGCGGCTCGCGCAGGGCCGGGCTCTCGGCCCGGGCCTCCTCGGGATCGAGGCGCAGGGTCTCGTTCATGGCCGTGGCGAGCAGCGGGCGCAGATCGTGGACGCCGCTGATCGACACCACCCGGTCGATCCGCCCGGCGCAGGCGAGGGCGACGTCGGTGCAGAGCATCCGGCTGACGAGGTGCCCGCCCGCGGAATGCCCGGCGAGGCGGATCGGCCCCGCCACCTCGGCGCTCGCCCGGTCGAGGAAGGCGGCGATCTCGGTCGTGATGTCGGCGATGCGGGCCTCGGGGCAGAGCGTGTAGCTCGGTACCGCGACGGCGTAGCCGTGGGCGAGCGGCCCGGCGGCGAGGTGCGACCAGACCGAGCGGTCGAAGGCCTTCCAGTAGCCGCCATGGACGAACACCGCGAGGCCGGCGGGCACGCCCTCGGGCAGGAAGAGGTCGTAGGCGTGGCGCGGGCCCGACCCGTAGGACAGGCCCAGGCGAGCGCGCCCTTGCGCGACGAGGCCTTCGCGGAACGCCGCAGCCGCCGCGATCCAGCGCGGCGGATAGGTCTTGGCGCCCGCGATGGCGCCGAGATTGTCGTAGGCGCGGTCGCTGTCGCCGAGCGCCCCGCCCGTGACCCAGGAGACGGGCTGCATCAGGCGGCGTCCGGCACGATCGCGGTCGCCTCGATCTCGACCAATGCGCCCGGCTCGACGAGGTCCGCGACGCCGACCAGCGCCATGGCGGGGAAGTTGCGGCCCATCACCCGGCGGTAGACCGGCCCGAGTTCGGCGAGCGACGCCCGGTAGGTGTCGACGCTGCGCACGTACCAGGTCAGCCGCGCGACGTGCTCCGGCCCGCCCCCGGCCTCGGCCAGCACGGCGAGGATGTTGCGGAGAATCTGCTCGACCTGGGGAATGAAGCCCTCGGCCAGCACCTCGTTCTCGTCCCAGCCGATCAGGCCCCCGGTCATCACCACGGTGCCGCGGCCGGCCATGCCGTTGGCGTAGCCCTTCGGCTTCTTCCAGCCCGGGGGCTGGAGGGTGGTGAGCGCAGGCGCCTCCGTCGCGGGGCGGAGCGGGATCGGGCTGGCGGTCATCTGGTCTCTCCCTGGGCGGCTTGTGGATCGCTGAAGTTGTGATGGGCATTCCCCTCTCCTCCCTGTCATCCAGGGTCGTCCGGGGAAATGAAGAAGCGCGGGTTTCTCCTCTCCCCGCGGGCGGGGAGAGGCCTGAGCTCCGAAGGGGCTCGGGGAGCGGTGAACCGCAGGTTCGCCGCGAGGGTGAGGGGGTGTTGCCGGAGGAGTCTCACTTGTCGAGGCCCCCTCACCCTCGCTCCGGCTTCGCCTGCGCTTGCTGCGTCTCCTGGACGGAGACACAGCCCTCTCCCCGCCCGCGGGGAGAGGGGAGACCGGCGCGTCGTCCCCAAAGAATAATCGAAACCTAGGAGGCTGCGGCCTCCACCTCGGCCTGCCGGCGCAGGGCGAAGCGTTGCAGCTTGCCGGATTCGGTCTTGGGCAAGGCGGACACGTAATGCACCGCCCGCGGGTACTTGTAGGGCGCGAGGTCCTGCTTGACGTGCTCTTGCAGCGCCTTGGTCAGGGCGTCGTCGCCGGTGAAGCCCGGATCCAGCACGATGTAGGCCGCGACGATGCGGCCGCGCTCGGGGCAGGGCGCGGCGACGACGCCGACCTCCGCCACCGCCGGATGGGCGAGCAGGCTCGCCTCCACCTCGGGGCCGGCGATGTTGTAGCCGGCCGAGACGATCATGTCGTCGTTGCGGGCCTGGAACCAGAAATAGCCGTCCGCGTCCTGCAGGTAGGTGTCGCCGGTGACGTTCCAGCCGTCCTGCACGTAGACGACCTGGCGCTCGTCGGCGAGGTAGCGGCAGCCGATCGGCCCGCGCACCGCGAGCCGCCCCGGCATTCCGGGCGGGCAGGGTTTCCCCTCCGCATCGATCACCCTGGCCTCGTAGCCCGGCACCGGCCGCCCCGTCGCGCCGGGGCGGATCTCGTCCTCCGGCGAGGCGATGAAGATGTGCAGCATCTCGGTCGCGCCGATGCCGTCCATCAGCTTGAGGCCGGTCGCCTTCGCCCAGGCATGCCAGGTCGGCGCCGGCAGGGTCTCGCCGGCCGAGACGCACTTGCGCAAGGACGACAGGTCGTGCTGGCCGATCAGGCCGAGCATCGCCCGGTAGGCGGTGGGCGCCGTGAACAGCACGGTCGCGCGGTATCGCGCGATCGCCGCCGCGAGATCGGCCGGGCCCGCCTTCTCGAGCAGCACCGCCCGGGCGCCGACCCGGAAGGGAAACAGCACCAGCCCGCCGAGTCCGAAGGTGAAGGCCAGCGGCGGCGAGCCGATGAACACGTCGTCCTCATTCGCCCGCAGCACCTCGCGGCCGTAGGCGTCGCAGATCACCAGGAGGTCGCGGTGGTAGTGGATCGTCGCCTTGGGCAGGCCGGTGGTGCCGGAGGTGAAGCCGAGCAGGCACGGATCGTCGGCCCGGGTGAGGGGCGGCTCGAACCGGTCGGAGGCGTCGCGCAGCAGGTCGCCGAGCTCGCCCCCGGCGGTGCCGCGCCAGGTGACGACCCGCACCGGTTCGGCGCGCCCGTCCACGGCCTTCGCCATCTCGTCGATCAGGCCGGCATCGCAGAGGGCGAGCGGGATCCGCGCCTTGTCGAGGATCTGGGTCAGTTCGCGCGCCCGCAGGAGCGGCATGGTCGCCACCACGATCCCGCCCGCCTTGATGATCGCGAGGTAGAGCGCGACCTTGGTCGGGTTGTTGGCCGAGCGCAGCAGCACCCGCCCGCCCGGGACGAGGCCGAGCCGGTCGACCAGCACGTTCGCCATCCGGTCGATCCGGCGCGCCAGTTCGGCATAGGTCCAGGTCACGTCCGGCCCGACGAGGGCCACCCGCTCGCCGCGCCCCTCTGCGACGTGCCGGTCCACCAGTTCGACCGTGGCGTTCAGGTGCTCGGGATAGCCGAGCCGGTCGAGGTTGACGAAGTCCGGCATCCGGTCCGGCGGGGGCAGGTTGTCCCGCACGAAGGTGTCCGGCCGCCGGGCCCACGGGCTGCCGCCCGGGCGGGGAGCATCCCCGGCGACGGCTTCGGGATACGCGATGGGACGAGTTTGCGGCACGGCAGCCTCCATCGGACGAACCTCCTCTCAGGCGAGAATTTGGCGGGCGATGACGAGCTTCTGGACCTCGGTGGCGCCCTCGTAGATCCGCAGCGCCCGGATCTCGCGGTAGAGCGTCTCCGGCACCGAGCCGGAGCGGACGCCCTCGCCGCCATGGAGCTGCACCGCCCGGTCGATCACCTCCTGGGCTGCTTCCGTCGCCACCATCTTGGCCATCGCGGCCTCGCGGGTGATGCGCGGCGCGCCGGAATCCCGGGTCCAGGCGGCGCGGTAGACGTGGAGCGCCGCCGTATCGATCGCCGTCGCCATCTCGGCGAGGCTGGTCTGGGTCAGCTGCATCGCGGCGAGCGGCGCCCCGAACAGCCTGCGGTTCTGCGCGCGGTGCAAGGAGGCATCGAGGGCGCGACGGGCGAAGCCGAGGGCCGCGGCGCCGACGGTGGCGCGAAACACGTCGAGCGTCGCCATCGCGACCTTGAAGCCCGCTCCCGCCTCGCCGATGCGGTTTCCCGCCGGCACCCGGCAATCCTCGAAAAGCAGCCGGGCGAGCGGGTGGGGCGCGATGGTGTCGAGCCGTTCCGCGATCCCCAGCCCGGGCGTGTCGGCCGGGACCAGATAGGCCGAGAGGCCGCGGGCGCCGGGCGCCTCGCCGCTGCGGGCGAAGACCACGTACTGATCGGCGATGCCTCCATTCGAGATCCAGGTCTTTTCGCCGTCGAGCCGCACCGTGCCGTCGGGCATCGGCACCGCCGCGAGCGCGATCTGGGCGACGTCGGAGCCGGCTTCCGGCTCGGTCAGCGCGAAGGCGGCGATGCGGCGGCCCGCCCGCACCCCGGGCAGCACCGCCTCGCGCTGGGCCGGCGTGCCGGCGAGCGTCAGCGCCCCGGTGCCGAGGCCTTGCATGGCGAAGGCGAAATCGGCCAGCCCATCATGGCGGGCGAAGGTCTCGCGCAGGAGGCAGAGCGCGCGGACATCGAACACCCCGTCCTCGGGGGCGGCGAAGCGCAGGAACCCCGCCTCGCCGAGGGCCGCGACGAGGCGCCGGCACGAGCCGTCGACGTCGTGGTGGTCGACGAGATCGGGCACCGTGCGGGCGGCCCAGGCATCGGCCTCCGCCGCGAGGTCGCGGTGGCGGGGCTCGAAGAAGGGCCAGTCGAGGAAGGTCCGGTCGGGCATGTCAGGGCCTCCCCACTTGGTTCATCCTACCCTCGACCTCATCCTGAGGTGTCAGTCGATCGAAGATCGACTGACCTCGAAGGAGGGCTCCAGGGGCCACGGCGATGTCTGGAGCCCTCCTTCGAGGCTCCCTGCGGTCGCACCTCAGGATGAGGTCGAGGGTGGGAGAGATCGGGATACCGATGACCATCGCTCAATCCCCCTCGAAGACCGGCTTGGTCTTGCCCGCGAAGGCCTCGAAGGCGCGGCGGAAATCCTGGGTCTTCATGCAGAGCGCCTGGGCCATCGCCTCGGCGTCGATGGCGGCATCCACCCCCATCGCCCATTCCATGTGCAGCATCCGCTTGGTCAGGCCGTTGGCGTAGGCCGGGCCCTGCGTGAGCGCGCGGGCGGTTTCGCGGGCCGTGCTCAGGGCCTCGCCCGCCGGGACCAGGCGGTTGAAGAAGCCCCAGCGCTCGCCCTCCTCGGCGCTCATGAAGCGACCGGTATAGAGAAGCTCCGAGGCCCGGCCCTGGCCGATGATCCGGGGCAGGATCGCGCAGGCGCCCATGTCGCAGCCGGCGAGCCCCACCTTGTTGAACAGGAACGCCACCTTGGCGCCGGTGCCCGCCACCCGCAGGTCGGAGGCCATGGCGATGATGGCGCCCGCGCCCGCGCAGACGCCCTCGACCGCGGCCACGACCGGCTGCGGGCAGGCCCGCATCTCCTTGACGAGGTCGCCGGTCATGGTCGTGAAGGCGTGGAGATCGGCGGCGCCCATCGTGGTCAGCGGCTCGATGATCTCGAACACGTCGCCGCCGCTGGAGAAGTTGCCGCCGGCCCCCGTGATGACGATGGCGGTCACGCTCTCCTCGAAGCGGAGCGCCCGGAAGGTGTCGCGCAGCTCCGCGTAGCTCTCGAAGGTGAGCGGGTTCTTCTTCTCCGGCCGGTTCAAGGTCACGGTCGCGATGCCGCCCTCGATCGCGAAGCCGAAATGCTGCGGCGTGAAGCCCGCGAGCGGGGCCGCGATGGCGTTCTGGCGCCTCATGGTGCCTCCCTGACGTTTCTGCTTGGGTTTTGCTGGGGCCCCGCCCGGCCGCACCGAGGCCTTGAGGGCGGAGAGCTGGGTCGAGAGGGCTTCCTGCTCGGCGGGCCCGAGGGCGCCGACGAGTTCGGCGATCCAGTCGGCATGGGCCCGGGCCATCTCGGCGAAGACGGCGCGGCCCTGGCGCGTGAGCCGCACCTGCACCGCCCGGCGGTCGGTCTCCGAGACCTGCCGGTCGATCAGCTCCTCCTGCGCCAGCCGCTCGACGAGGCCGGTGACGTTGCCGTTCGACACCATCATCCGGCGCGACAATTCCCCGAGCTGGATGCCGTCCGGGGCGCGTTCGAGCTGCGCTAGCAGGTCGAAGCGGGGGAGCGTGGTGTCGAAGCGGTCGCGCAGGCGCCGGCGGATCTCCGCCTCGATGGTGTTGGCGGTGGTGAGCAGGCGCAGCCACAGCCGCAACTCGGTGCGGTGGGCGGGGATCTCGGCGGAGAGGTCCGGTGCGGCGGTCACAGCTCGCCTCCCGCCACCGCGACGGCCTGGCCGGTGACCGCCCCGGCGCCCGCTCCCGCCAGCCACAGCACCGCGTCGGCCACCTCCTCCGGGCGGACCAGCCGGCTCATCGGGTTGTGGCGGGTGAACTCGGTCAGCAGGGCGGCGCGGTCGCGGCCGGTCTTCGCCTCCAGCCCGTCGATGGCCGTGCCGACGAGATCGGTATCGGTGAAGCCGGGGCAGACTGCGTTCACGGTGATGCCGGTGGCGGCGAGTTCGAGCGCCAGCGCCCGGGTGAGACCCACCACCGCGTGCTTGGCGGCGCAATAGGCCCCGACATAGGCGTAGCCCTTGAGCCCGGCGGTGGAGGCGACCGAGACGATCCGGCCCCCACCCGCCGCCTTCATGCCCGGCACCACGGCGCGGGCGGCGACCAGCACCGGTTCGACGTTCAGCGCCATCATCCGCCGCAGGGTGTCGACGTCGCTGCGGGCGAGCGGCGCGGTCTCGGCGCCGCCGGCATTGTTGACCAGCACCGCGACCGGGCCGGCCTGCTCGGCAGCATGGGTCAGGGCGCGCTCAAGGGCCGCCGCATCGGTCACGTCGGCCGCGACCGCGTGGGCCGCCCCGAGTTCGGCCTTCGCCCGCTCGGCGCTCGAAGGCGTGCGGCCGAGCACGGTCACCCGCTCCCCCGCCGCCACGAACCCGGCCGCGATCGCCCGCCCGATGCCGCGGGCGGCGCCGGTGACGAGGACGTGGCGGGGAAAGGGAGAGGTGTGGGGCATGGATATTTCAACCTTAAAGGAATTGGGCGTGGGTACCCACGAATGAGGATCTTCCGGGAGACTGCTGGGCGCGGGATCCCCTCTCCCGTGTGGGAGAGGGGTAGGGGTGAGGGTGGCGCGGTTCCGAACATCGCTCGACTGTCGAGCTGCCAGCACCGCGCTCAGTCGTTCACACTGAAGCGTGTCACCCTCACCCCCGGCCCCTCTCCCACACGGGAGAGGGGGGATCCTCGCGCCTTTTCCTTATTCCGGAGAGCCTTCGCCGCCCGCGGAACAAAACGTTTGATCTACACCGCCACCCGCAGCGGACTCACGTTCCCGGCCACCGCGAACCCGGCCTTGCCGGCATAGCCCCCGACGATCGCCTGGCGCTCGGCATGGCTCAGCACGTCCTCGACCCGGGCGAACCCGGCCGGTGCCCGCTTCTCGACCTCGTCGATCACCCGCTCCGGCCCGCCCTTGCGGTTGAGCATCACGATCTCGGCGGTCTTCGGCCGGCGCTCGGCCTCATACGTATGGAGCGCCTGCATCGGGTGCTCGGCGCTCGCCAGCGCGTCGCCGAGCGCCCGCGCGTCGAGGATCGCCTGCGAGGCGCCGTTCGAGCCGACCGGGTACATCGGATGGGCGGCGTCGCCCAGAAGCGTCACCCGGCCGTGGCTCCAGCGCGGCAGCGGATCGCGGTCGCACATCGGGTATTCGAAGATCTGCGGCGTCGCCTCGACGAGCGCGGCGAGGTCGAAGCCCGGCAGGGCGAAGCGCCGTGCGTAGGGCAGCACCTGCGAGCGGTGGGCGGGCCGCGACCAGCTCTCCTTGGGCGGCGGCGAGACCTGCCCGTCCGCCATCTTCACGAACACCACCCAGTTCATCAGCTGGCGGCCGCCCTCGGCCTCGGCGATCGGGTAAAGGACGCATTTCGCCCCCATGCCGCCGCCGATCGCCATGGTGCGGCCGTCGCCCCAGGGCGCCCATTCGGTGGCGCCGCGCCACATCAGCACCCCGTCCCAGCGCGGCGGGCCCTCGTCGGGGAAGAATTTTTTACGCACCACCGAGTGGATGCCGTCGCAGGCGATCAGCACGTCGGCTCTGATCGTCCGGCCGGCATCGCCCCGGAGCGCATCGGTGAAGTGCGCGGTGACCCCGCCCTCGTCCTGGAGGAAGCCGGAGAGCGCCAGCCCGGTCTGCACCGCGTCCGGCCCCAGTCGCTCGCGCACCGCCTCGTACAGAACCGCCTGCAGGCGCCCGCGATGGATCGAGAATTGCGGTACCGGATGGCCGGCCTCGATCCCCCGCGGCTCGCGCCAGACCTCCTGGCCCTGGCGGTTGAAATAGGCCAGTTCCTTGGTGCGGATCGCCACCCGGTCGAGGGCCGGCAGCAGGTCGAGCTCGGCCAGTTCCCGGATCGCGTGCGGCAGGGTGTTGATGCCGACCCCGACCTCGCGCACCTCGGAGGCCTGTTCGACGATCGTGGCGCGGATGCCGCGCCGGTGGAGCATCAGGGCGGTGGCAAGCCCGCCGATCCCGGCGCCGACGATCAGGACGCGCATCGCCTCACTCCGCGTCCGGGGGCGGCAGGAAGTCGACCTCGTGCTTGGCCGAGATCGCCACCACATCGGCGGGGTTCGCCTGGGGTCCCAGATTGTGCAGGGCCCAGAACAGGTCGTAGAGGCGGCGGGCCGGCGAGACCCAGAAGAAACACTTCACGTCGGCGTCCGAACGGTTGAACAGCCCGTGCGGCTGGCCCCGCGGCAGCCGGATCGTGTCGCCCGGCTCGGCCACGCTCTCCTGTCCGTCGAGCACGGCGGTGAGCCGGCCTTGCAGGATGTACAGGAACTCGTCCTGCGTCGGGTGGATGTGCGGCGGCACGAAGGTGCCCGGCGGGAAGGTGGCGTGCCAGGACAGCGAGCTCTCGGAGAGCTGCTTGGGGACGTAGATCTGCCCGAGGATGTTCCAGCGGACGCCCTCGATGCCCTCACCGGCGCGGGTGATGCCTGCGGTCATGGGGGTCATGGGCCTACTCCTTCGACGGATGTTTCACACATGAAGGAACCGATCCTTCACCTCCGGCGCCTCGCGGAGCGCCGCACTCGTGCCGGTCCAGACCACGCGGCCCTTCTCGATCACCACGTGCCGGTCGGCGAAGCGGGCCAGCGCATCGACGTTCTTGTCGATCACCAGGATCGCCTCGCCCTCGTCCTTGATCGCCTGCAGGCAGGCCCAGATCTCCTCGCGGATCAGCGGGGCCAGCCCCTCGGTGGCCTCGTCGAGGACGACGAGGCGCGGGTTGGTCATGAGCGCCCGGCCGATCGCCAGCATCTGCTGCTCGCCGCCCGAGAGCTGGTCGCCGCCGTTGCGCCGCCGCTCCTTGAGGCGCGGGAACAGGCGGTAGACCGCCTCCAAAGTCCACTTGGCGCCGCGCCCGCCGCGATGGGTGGCGACCAGGTTCTCCTCGACCGAGAGCGTCGGAAAAACCTGGCGGCCCTCCGGCACCAGCCCGAGGCCGCGCCGCGCGACGAGGTGGGACGGGCGCCCGGCCATGTCCTCGCCGTCGATCAGGATGCGGCCGGCCCGGGGCTTCAGGAGGCCGAAGATCGACTTCACCGTGGTGGTCTTGCCCATGCCGTTGCGGCCGAGCAGCGTCACCACCTCGCCCTTGGCGACCGAGAGGTCGATCCCGAACAGGATGCGGGAATCGCCGTAGGCGCTCTCCAGACCCTCGACGGTGAGCATCAGGCCGCCTCCTCCTCGCCGAGATAGGCGGCGCGCACCGCCGGATCGGAGCGGACCACGGACGGCGCGCCGCTCGCGATGACGCGGCCGTACACGAGCACGCTCATCCGGTCGGCCAGCGCGAACACCGCCTCCATGTCGTGCTCGATCAGGACGATCGTGTGGGTGGATTTCAGCTCGCGCATCAGCCCGACCAGGATCGCCGATTCCTCCGGGCCGGTGCCGGCCAGCGGCTCGTCGAGGAGGAGCAGGCGGGCCTTCGTCGCGAGCGCGACCGCCAGTTCGAGCTGGCGCTTCTCGCCATGCGACAGGCTGCCGGCCCGCCGCGCGGCGCGGTCGGCGAGGCCGACGCGGCCGAGGGCATCCATCGCCTCGGCGTTGAGCCGGGTCTCGCTCGCGGCGGGGCGGAAGAAGCGGAAGCTTGAGCCGGCGCGGGCCTGGACCGCGAGCGCGACGTTCTCCAGCACCGAGAACCCGTCGAGGATCGAGGTGATCTGGAACGAGCGGGCCAGCCCCCGCCGCACCCGCGCCACCATCGGGAGCGCCGTCACGTCCTCGCCGGCGAGATGGACCGTGCCGGAATCGCTCGGCAGGCTGCCCGACAGCTGGTGGATCAGCGTGGTCTTGCCGGCGCCGTTCGGGCCGATGATCGCGTGCAACTCGCCCGGAGCCACGTCGAGGCTGACGTCGTCCGTCACCTTCAGGGCGCCGTAAGATTTTCGCAGATTCCGAACGGAGAGGAGCGGGGTCACGCGCGCCTCCCGATCTTCGCCGCCAGCCCCGCGAGGCCGCCGCGGGAGAGGAGCACGACGGCGACCAGCATCACCCCGAGGCCGAGGCGCCAATGGTCGGAGTAATGCGCCAGCACCTCTTCGAGGGCGATGAGCGCGGCGGCGCCGACCACCGGCCCGACCAGCGTGCCCATGCCGCCGAGCACGACCATGACGATCAGCTCGCCCGAGCGCTGCCAGCTCATATAGGCCGGCGAGACGAACTCGGCCTGGTTGGCGAGCAGCACCCCGGCGAGGCCCGCGACGGCGCCCGCCATCACGTAGGCGGTGAGCCGGTAGGGCAGGGGCGAGAAGCCGATCGCCTGCATCCTCACCGCGTTGTCGCGGCTGCCGCGGAGCACCCGGCCGAAGCGCGAGGCGACGACGCGGCGGAGTGCCAGCAGCGCCACAGCCAGCACCGCGAGCACCAGATAGAACAGGGCCGGATCGCCCTCGATCAGCCGCATCCCGAACAGGGTCGAGCGGCCGGACAGCGGCAAGCCGTCGTCGCCGCCGTAGGGCGCGAGCGAGACCATGAAGAAATACGCCATCTGCCCGAAGGCCAGCGTGATCATGATGAAGTAGACGCCGCGGGTGCGAAGCGAGATCGCCCCGGTGACGAGGGCAAAGAGCGCGCACGTCACCGCCGCCACCGGCGCCTGCACCGCGAGGTCACGGATGCCGTGAGCGTCGAGGATGCCGACCGCGTAGGCCCCCAAACCGATGAAGGTGGCGTGGCCGAACGACACCATCGCGCCGTAGCCGAGCACGAGGTCGAGGGAGAGGGCGGCGAGCCCGAAGATCATCATCCGGGTCGCGGTGACGACCAGGAAAGGCAGGCCGGCGGCTTCCGCGGCGACCGGCAGGGCGGCGAGAGCCGCCAGGACCAGCCCGGCCAAAGCCGTGCCGGGGAGCGCGGCCCGGCGGCGGGGCGGCGCGGCCGCCATGCGGGCGACGAGGGTGCTCATCGGGACCCCCGCGCCGGGAACAGGCCGGAGGGCCGGAAGAACAGCACGGCGGCCATCAGGATGTAGATCAGCATCGGGGCGAGCGTCCGCCCGGTCTGCGAGGCGGCGGAGGCATCCATCACGCTGCGCAGCAGGATCGGCCCGAAGGTGCGCCCGAGCTGGTCGGCGAGGCCGACGAGGAGCCCGGCGACGAAGGCGCCCCGCACCGAGCCGACGCCGCCGATGACGATGACCACGAAGGTCAGGATCAGCACCGAATCGCCCATGCCGGGATCGACCGACAGGATCGGCGCCACCATCGCGCCGGCAAAGCCCGCCAGCATCGCGCCGAGGCCGAACACCACCAGAAAGAGCCGCCGGATGTCGATACCCAGCGCCGCCACCATCGGGCCGTTGCTGGCGCCGGCCCGCAGCCGCATGCCGAGCCGGGTGTGGTTGACGAGGAGGTGGAGGCCCAACGCCGTGGCGAGGCCGGCGGCGATGATCGCGACCCGGTAGAGCGGGTAATGCAGGGTGCCGACGAGCCGGACCGAGCCCGACAGGGCGTCCGGCACCGGCACGCTCATCGGGGCTGCGCCCCAGACGATGCGCACGCCCTCGTTGAGGATCAGGATCAGCCCGAAGGTGGCGAGCACCTGGTCGAGATGGTCGCGCCCGTAGAGGTGGCGCACCACCAGGAACTCGAGGGCGAGGCCGAAGAG
This sequence comes from Methylobacterium indicum, assembly GCF_017347565.1. Classification (NCBI taxonomy): domain Bacteria; kingdom Pseudomonadati; phylum Pseudomonadota; class Alphaproteobacteria; order Hyphomicrobiales; family Methylobacteriaceae; genus Methylobacterium; species Methylobacterium indicum. Next base: position 711,793 of record NZ_AP024145.1, read on the forward strand.
GAGCGTTGCCGGCAAAGCCAGCAGCAGGCCGAGGCCGAAGCTGCCGGTGGCGGCGGTGAACGTCGCCGCCAGGTAGGCGCCGATCATGTAGAGCGCGCCGTGGGCGAGGTTGATGAGGTCCATCACCCCGAAGATCAGCGTCAGCCCCGCCGCCACCAGGAACAGCAGGATGCCGAGCTGGACGCCGTTCAGCGCCTGGATCAGGAACAGGTTGAGCATCGGCCCGGCACCATTTTACCCATCGATCACTTCATCTTGCAATCGGCAGCGTAATTGTCCTGATAATTCGAAAATATCTTTTCGGCGATCTGAGTCTCGTACTTGCCGTCCGGGCGCTTGGCGGCCTTGACGAGGTAGAAATCCTGGATCGGGTAGTGGTTGTTGCCGATCTTGAAGTTGCCGCGCAGGGAGGGGAACTCGGCGGCCTTGAGACCGGCGCGCAGGGAGTCCTTGTCCTTGAGGTCGCCCTTGGCGCGCTTGACCGCGGCGTCGATCATCAGGGCGGCGTCGTAGGCCTGCATGGCGTAGGTGCCGGGCACGCTGCCGTACTTCTTCTCGTAGGCCGCGACGAAGGCCTTGGATTGCGGGTTGTCGAGGTCCGGCGCCCAGTTGGCGCCGCCATAATACCCGACCGCCGCGTCCTTCTGGGCCGGCAGGGTGCTCTCGTCGACCGTGAAGGCGGAGAGGAACGGGATCGTGCTCAAGCCCGCCTGGCGGTACTGGCGCACCAGGTTGACGCCCATGCCGCCGGGCATGAAGGCGAAGACTGCGTCGGGCTGGGCCGCCGAGATCTGGGCGAGCTCGGCCGAGAAATCGAGCTGGCCGAGCGGGGTGAACATCTCGTTCACCACCTCGCCCTTGTAGGAATGCTTGAAGCCGGCGAGCGAATCCTTGCCCGCCTGGTAGTTCGGCGCGAGCAGGACGAGGCGCTTGTAGCCCTTGTTCTGGGCGTACTTGCCCAGAACCTCGTGGACCTGATCGTTCTGGTAGGAGGAGACGAACAGGTTCGGGTTGCACTCCGCCCCGGCATAGTTCGACGTGCCGGCATTGGGCGAGATCAGGAAGGCGCCGCCATCGGTCACCGGGCGCACCACCGCGCGCAGCACGTTGGAGAAGGTCGGGCCGACCACGAAATCGACCCGGTCGCGCTTGACCAGCTCCCGCGCCTTGTTGGTCGCGACATCGGGTTTGAGCTCGTCGTCGACCGTCACCACCTCCACGTCGAGACCGCCGAGCTTCTTGCCGAGGGTGTCCAGCGCCAGCAGGAACCCGTCGCGGCCCTGCTCGCCGAGCACCGCGGAGGGCCCCGAGAGGGTGAACATCAGCCCGACCCGGACCTTTCCGGATCCTTCCCCTTGGCCCTGCGCGGCGGCGGGTCCGGCCAGCACCGTGGCGCAGAGAAGCGCGGTCGCGAGGCGGCTGGCGGTGGTCCGGATCAGCGTCATTCCGTGTGTCCCCTTCTGGTCGAGAGCATCGTCGGCACTTGTCCGGTGCGCCGCGGCCGAAGTCGAGTCGGCGCGGGAGACGAAAGCGGCGCGTCTTTCGTCGGATCCCGAGCCGTCTCACCTGAAATACTTTACGCATGAAATATCGCCTGACAACCGCCCTCGGCGATTTTTCTGCCATGCCGCATTTGTGTGCAATGCAACGAGCACTATGCTGAAAAGAAAGACGTTTCGATCGCTGCATCGCAGCATTCGAACCGACTAACGCGGTCGGGTATCGGGTCGTCGAAGGCTGGCCCGATCCCGGGCCGCACACCCTCTTGCGTCGCGATATTTCAAGTATAAAGTTTCTATGCCGGCGAGCCCGCCGCCACGAGAAGGAGCCCTCCATGCGCGTCACGGTGATCGGCGGCGGACCCGGCGGGCTCTACTGCGCGCTCCTGACCAAGAAGCGCCGGCCCGGCTGGCAGGTCGAGGTCTACGAGCAGAACCGGGCCGACGACACGTTCGGCTTCGGCGTCGTTTTCTCCGACGAGACCCTGCACGAGTTCCTGTCGCGCGATCCGCGCTCGTTCTCCCGGATCCGGGACGCCTTCTCGTACTGGGACGACGTCGCGATCCACAAGGAGGGCCGGGTCATGCGCTGCGGCGGCAACGGCTTTGCCGGGGTGAGCCGGATGCGCCTGCTCCAGATCCTGCAGGAGCGCTGCCGCGAGGAGGGGGTGGAGCTGCATTTCGGCGAGAGCGTCCCGCCCGACCGGCTCAAGGAACGCTTCCCCGATTCCGACGTCATCGTCGCCTGCGACGGCATCAACTCGCGCATCCGCGAGCATTTTCGCGATGCGTTCCGGCCAGAGGTGGAGATCAAGTCCAACCGCTTCTGCTGGATGGGCTCGACCCGGCCGATGGACGAGTTCAACTATTTCTTCCGCGAGACGCCGCACGGCATCGTCTGTGCCCATACCTACCAGTACGAGCCCGGCCGCTCGACCTGGGTGTTCGAGATGGACGAGGCCTGCTGGCAGGGCCACGGTTTCACCGAGGCCGACGAGGAGGGCGCGCGCCGGGTCCTCGAGGAGATGTACGAAGAGGAATTGCAGGGCCACGGCCTGCTCCTCAACCGCTCGACCTGGCGCCGCTTCCCGCGGATCTTCTGCCACGCGTGGTCGCACGACAACATCGTGCTCTTGGGCGACGCCAAGGCCTCGGCGCATTTCTCGATCGGCTCGGGCACCAAGCTCGCCATGGAATGCGCCATCGCGCTCTCGGACGCGCTCGTGGACAAGGCCGAGGCGGACGTTCAGGCGGCGTTTGCGGCCTATGACCGGGCGCGGCGCACCCCGTGCCAGGTCGTCCAGCACAATGCCGACGTGTCGCTGGCCTGGTTCGAGCACATGAACCGCTCCTGGGACATGGATGCGGAGCAGTTCTCCATGGTGGTGATGTGCCGGGCGAAGTCCGTCACCTACGACAACCTGGTGGTGCGCGATCCCGCCTACGTCGCGGCCGTCGACGACGCGTTCTACGCCCGGCTCCAGGCCGAGACCGGCGAGGATTACCGGACGAGCCGGCCGACGCCGATGTTCACGCCCCTGCGCTTGCGCGAGATGCGGATCCCGAACCGGGTCGCGATGGCGCCGATGGCGCAGTACTCGGCCGACGAGGACGGCAACCTCACCGACTGGCACTTCGTCCACTACACCTCGCACGCGCTCGGCGGGCCCGGCCTGCTCTTCACCGAGATGACCTGCCCGTCGGCGGAGGCCCGCATCACCCCCGGCTGCCCGGGCCTGTGGACCGACGCGCACGAGGCGCAATGGGCCCGCATCGTCGCTTTCGTCCACGCCCATTCCGACACCAGAATCGTGATGCAGCTGGGCCATGCCGGCCGCAAAGGCTCGACGCAGGTCGGCTGGGAGCGGATGGACCACCCGCTGCCCGCGGGCAACTGGCCGATCGTCTCGGCCTCGGCCCTTCCCTACCTCGACGGCGTGAGCCAGGTGCCGCACGCCCTCGACCGGGCCGGGATGGACCGGGTGCGCGACGAGTTCGTCCAGGCGACCGAGCGGGCGGCGCGGGCCGGCTTCGACATGCTGGAGCTGCACTGCGCCCACGGCTACCTGATGGCCTCGTTCCTCTCGCCGCTGACCAACACCCGCACCGACGCCTATGGCGGGTCGATCGAGAACCGCCTGCGCTTCCCGCTCGAGGTGTTTTCGGCGATGCGGGCCGCGTGGCCGGCGGAGCGGCCGATGTCGGTGCGCATCTCCGCCACCGACTGGGCCGAGGGCGGCATGACTGAGGCCGACACGGTGGCGGTGGCCGCGGCCCTGCACGAAGCGGGCTGCGACCTCGTCGACGTCTCGGCCGGCCAGACGGTCGCCGAGCAGCGCCCGGTCTACGGCCGGATGTTCCAGGTCCAGTTCGCCGACGCGATCCGCAACCGCGCCGGCAACCGCGCCCCGATGGCCGTGATGGCGGTCGGCGCGATCACGGAAGCCGGGCAGGTCAACACCATCCTGCACACCCGCCGGGCCGACATCGTGGCGCTCGGCCGGCCGCACCTGTGGAACCCGAATTTCTGCCGCCAGGCCGCGGCCTGGTACGACGCCCGCACCCAATCCTGGCCGAAGCCCTACCGGCCGGGCCGCGACCAGGCCCATCGCGAATTGCCCAAGGCGCGCGAGCAGGAGATCGCCCTGCGCCGCAAGGCGCGGCCGCGGCCGCACCAGGCGGGGCAGGCGGCGGCGGAGTAGTCCGCCGCGCGAGGATCGCGCCGCCCCTACGGCCATCGGCGGCGGCGCTGCCGATCTTTTCGACGTCGTGACGCTTTGTGCGCCAACAACAGATCGATTCATCAAGGCATAACAAGTCCGCCTCTATGAAGTCTGGCGCCTCGGATCGTGAGGCGCGACCATCGATGCCGGGCGGTTTCGTGATGAAGTTGTCTCTCAAGCAGGTCCTGATCGGGACGATCCTGACGTTGATGCTGTTCGGTGTGGCGCAAGGCGGCAACGGCATCTTGCGCCTGATGACGCTGCGGGACGACATCGTGGCGATTGCCCAGACCCGCCTCCCGGCCTCGAACCTGATCAGCCAGATCTACGCCGAGACCCAGAGCTACCGGCTCAACCTGTACCGCTTCGTCGTGACCTCGACGGACGATGCCGCCTACGACCGTAACGAGCAGGCCCTGATCAAGAGCCGTCAGGCCTTGATCGACCTCCAGGCGCGCTACGCGCCGCTGATCTCCGGCCCCGAGGAGCGGACGGCGTTCGACCGCTTCGTCACCAAGTGGAGCGAGTATCTCGAAGGCCAGAAGGCGGTGACCGGCGCGATGGCGGCCGGCGACCAGGCCTCCGCGCTGGCGACGCTGACCGGGCCCGAGATGACCGCCACCAACGCGCAGGCGACCGGCGCCCTGAAGTCGATCGTCGCGATGAATGCCGGGGCGGCGCTCGCGAGCGCCGAACGCAGCAGCGCCAGCGCCGGCAGCGGCATCCTGGCCGCCGGGGTGATGACCGCGCTGGCGCTCGCCGCCGCCATCGGGGCGATCGTGTTTTCCCTGCTCGGCATCGCCCGCCCGATCGCCCGCATGACCGACGCCATGGGCCGGTTGGCGCGCCACGACCTCGCGGTGCCGGTCCCGGGCATCGGCCGGCGCGACGAGATCGGCGCGATGGCGGGCGCCGTCCAGGTGTTCAAGGAGACCATGCTGCGGGCTCGCGCCCTGGAGGAGGAGACGGCCCTCGCCCGTGCCTCGGCCGAGGAGCAGCGCCGGGTCGGCATGCGCCAGATGGCGGATGCCTTCGAGACGGCGGTCGGCGGCATCGTCGGCGGGGTCTCGGCCTCCGCGATCCAGCTCCAGGCGACCGCGGAAGTGATGACCGCCACCGCCCGGGAGACCGCCGCGCAATCGACCACCGTGGCGGCGGCCGCCGAGCAGGCGTCCTCCAACGTCGGCACGGTGGCGGCGGCGGCCGAGGAACTCGGCGCCTCGGTCCAGGAGATCGGCCGCCAGGTCGACGGCTCGGCCCGGCTCGCCCGGGCCGCGGTGGTGGAGGCCGGGCAGACCGCCGATCAGGTCCGCACCCTGACCGAGGCCACCGCCCGCATCGGCGACGTGGTCGGGCTGATCTCGTCGATCGCCGCGCAGACGAACCTTCTGGCGCTCAACGCCACCATCGAGGCCGCCCGCGCCGGGACCGCCGGGCGTGGCTTTGCCGTGGTGGCCGCCGAGGTGAAGGAGCTCGCCGGTCAGACGGCCAAGGCGACGCAGGAGATCACCGGCCAGATCGCGGCGATCCAGGCCTCGACCGGCCTCGCCGCCGGCGCGATCGGCGGGATCACCGCGCGGATCGAGGAGATCTCCGGCGTCGCGACCTCGATTGCCGCGGCGGTGGAGGAGCAGGGTGCGGCGACCCAGGAGATCGTCCGCAACGTCTCCCAGGCCGCGGCCGGGACCGGCGAGGTGACCGGTACCATCGCGGGCGTGGCGGGCGCGGCGGAGGAGACGGGCGCGGCGGCGGGTCAGGTGCTCTCGGCGGCCTCCGCGCTGTCGCGCCAGTCCGAGCATCTCTCGGCGGAGGTGACGCGCTTCCTCGCCACCGTCCGGGCGGCCTGAGGGAACGCGAATCGGCAGCCGGCAATCGTCCCGCTCCAGCGGCGAAGCCGGCTGCCGTCGTCTCGTGAATCGGCCGGGCCGAGGCCCTCGCCCACCCGGATATCCCGGCGCCGCGCCGCCGGACGCTCCCGCGCCGCGCGCGCCGCGGCTTGTCATCGCGCCCGCGGGCCGGTAAACGACGAGTCTCGCACCGGGTCCCGCACCCTTTAGGAGACGCGAGCCGTGGCTCATGCCGGCTCCCTGCTGACGCCCCCGACGACCGCCTTCGCGGCGGCGCGGTCGCGCGCGCTCCTCCTCGCCGGCCTTCTCCTTACCAGCCCCTGAGGGCCGTCCGGGCGTGCGCCTGGGCCCTTGGGGGATCTGAGAGACCTGCCGACCAGCCGCGCCCGCGCGACCTTGCGATCCCGGGCGAACCAGGATTTTTCGCACATGACCGACACGACCGCCCGCACCCCCGCGTCCTCCGAGCGCGTCCTGATCTTCGACACCACCCTGCGCGACGGCGAGCAATGCCCCGGCGCCACCATGACGCTGGAGGAGAAGCTGGCGGTGGCCGAGATGCTCGACGCGATGGGCGTCGACATCATCGAGGCCGGCTTCCCGATCGCCTCCAACGGCGATTTCGAGGCGGTGGCCGAGATCGCCCGCCGCTCCAAGTCCGCGGTGATCGCCGGCCTCGCCCGCGCGATCCCCGCCGACATCGCCCGGGCCGGCGAGGCGGTGAAGTTCGCCCGTCGCGGGCGCATCCACACCTTCGTGTCGACCTCGCCGATCCATCTGGCCCACCAGATGCGCAAGACCGAGGACGAGGTCCTGGAAATCATCCTGAAGACCGTGGCCCAGGCCCGCGACCTCGTCGAGGACGTCGAGTGGTCGGCGATGGACGCGACCCGCACGCCGATCGACTACCTGTGCCGCTGCGTCGAGGCGGCGATCCGGGCCGGCGCCACCACCATCAACCTGCCCGACACGGTCGGCTACGCCACCCCCGACGAGTACCGGGCGATGTTCCGCGCCGTCCGCGAGCGGGTGCCGCATTCCGACAAGGCGGTCTTCTCGGTCCATTGCCACAACGATCTCGGCCTGGCGGTGGCGAATTCGCTCGCCGGCATCGAGGGCGGCGCGCGCCAGATCGAGTGCACCATCAACGGCATCGGCGAGCGGGCCGGCAACGCCGCGCTGGAGGAGATCGTGATGGCGATCAAGACCCGCGCCGACGTGCTGCCCTATTCCACCGGCATCGACACCACCCAGCTGGTGCGCGCCTCGAAGCTGGTGGCCGGCGCCACCCACTTCCCGGTCCAGTACAACAAGGCGATCGTCGGCCGGAACGCGTTTGCCCACGAGAGCGGCATCCACCAGGACGGGATGCTGAAGAACCAGACTACCTACGAGATCATGACGCCGGAATCGGTCGGCGTGCACAAGACCTCGCTGGTGATGGGCAAGCATTCGGGCCGCGCCGCCTTCCGCTCCAAGCTCGACGACATGGGCTACCGGCTGTCGGACAACCAGTTCCAGGACGCCTTCGAGCGGTTCAAGGCGCTGGCCGACCGCAAGAAGCACGTCTACGACGAGGACATCGAGGCGCTGGTCGACGAGAATCTGGCCACCGCCCATGACCGCATCAAGCTCGTCTCGCTCACGGTGATGGCCGGCACCCGCGGCCCGCAGCGCGCGACGATGAAGCTCGACATCGAGGGCCGCATCGTCACCGAGGAGACCGACGGCAACGGGCCCGTCGACGCGGTGTTCAAGGCGATCCACGCCCTGGTGCCGCACGAGGCCGCCCTGGAGCTCTACGACGTCCACGCCGTCACCGAGGGCACCGACGCCCAGGCCGAGGTCTCGGTGCGCCTGCGCCAGGACGACCGCATCGTCACCGCCCGCGGCGCCGATCCCGATACCCTGGTCGCCTCGGCCAAGGCCTATCTCGCCGCGCTGAACAAACTGATGGCCGGCGCCAGCCGCCTGCACGCCCAGCACGCGGCCGCCGAGTAGTCGGGGATGCCGGCGCGAGCCGGCAAAAAATCGAACGGCCGGCGGGTTTCGGGGCTGGACAGCCCCCCGCCGGCCGATTAAACGACCCTCACCGCCGGGGCGGTTTGGTGGCTTCCCCGGACGTTCTCTTGTGAGAGCGGGCGCATAGCTCAGTTGGTAGAGCAGCTGACTCTTAATCAGCGGGTCCTAGGTTCGAGCCCTAGTGCGCCCACCAATCCAAGTTACTCTCGCGGTAACTGATCCCGAATACCCTTGCGGTACTCGGCACCAGAGGAACGGTTGGTGGCCGTTCCCCTCGTCGCCTCCTGGCGATGGGCGCATAGCTCAGTTGGTAGAGCAGCTGACTCTTAATCAGCGGGTCCTAGGTTCGAGCCCTAGTGCGCCCACCATTCAGGTTACTCTCGCGGTAACTCACCCCGGCGGCCTCGCGCCATCGGAACCGGCGGAGCGGTTGGTGGCCGCTCCCCTGTCGCCTTCTGGCGATGGGCGCATAGCTCAGTTGGTAGAGCAGCTGACTCTTAATCAGCGGGTCCTAGGTTCGAGCCCTAGTGCGCCCACCATCTTCTCCCCAGATCGACGTTGACCCAGGGCACCGGCCTGCACCACGCGCCCGGGACGGTGGTGCTCCTGCACGGCCTCGGGCGCTCCCGGCGCAGCATGGCGCGCCTCGCCGCGCATCTCGACGCCGCCGGCTACCGTACCGCGTGCCTCGGCTATCCCTCCCGCCGCCTCGGCCTCCGAGCCTGCGCCGACCACGTGCAGCCCGCCGTCTCGGCGATCCATGAGCGGGCGGGATGCCCGATCGTCCTCGTCGGCCATTCCATGGGCGGTCTCGTCGCCCGCCACCTCGCCGCGGCGCAGCCCGACCTCGCCGCCGGCCTCGTGACGATCGGCACGCCGCACCGCGGCAGCGAGGCGGCCGATCTCGTCTCGGCCTTCCGGTTCGGACGAATGCTGTTCGGCCCGGCCCTCCTGGACCTGCGCACCGATGCCGCCGCCGCGATCCCGATGCCCGCCTGCCCGATGGTCGCGGTGGCCGGCACCCGAGCGCTGATCCCGTTCTTCCGTGCCCGGCTCACGCCGCCGCATGACGGCCTGGTGAGCCTCGCACGGGCCCGGCCCGGCCTCGGCGAGACCTGGTGCGCGGTCCCGGGCGACCACACGCGCCTGATGGACCACCCCGCGACCGTCGCCGCCGCGCTCGCTGCGCTCGCCGCCTGGACGTCGCTCCGCCGGGCGAGGCCGATGGGGGAGGGCGGGGCATCCGATCCGCGCAACGTCTCTGAGCCGCGCGGGCGATCCTCCCGGTGAAACGACCGCATTGGTCGGAGGGCTGGGATGGCGCCGTGATCGGAAGCGGGGGCGCTGGGGGACGGTACTGAGCGGACACCGTGATCCGCCAGGGGGCTGCCCGCACGCCGCAGGCCTCGGACGGCCCTCGGCGCCGTCCGCCCCTCATGTCCTCGACCTCTCGGGATCGGAGCGGCCCGGTCGATGGCGCGTCGCGCGACTCTCGATGTCGGCCGAGCCGGTCCGTTGCTCACGCCGGGCGCTGGGTTGCGCCTCGCCGCGTCGGCCCTCGGGGGCCGGAGGGCGACCGGTCCGTCACGCCGAACCGGTCGCGCGCGACAAGGCAAGCGGGCGGAGACCGGTCCGGCCGTCGCTCCGCCCGCCGCTCGGCCTCACTCCGCCGGTGCCGCCTTGGTGGCCGCGCTCTCCAGGTCGCGGCTGACCTTCAGGGTCATCGCCACGAGGCCGCCCGCCAGGGTGACGGCGCCGAGCACCAGCAGCCCGGCCGTGAAGGTGCCCGTCAGGTCCTTGAGGTAGCCCATGACGTAGGGCCCGGCGAAGCCGGACAGGTTGCCGATCGAGTTGATCGCCGCGATGCCCGCCGCCGCCGAGCTGCCGGTGAGGAAGGCGCTCGGGATCGGCCAGAGCAGCGGCGGCGTCGCCGAGACGCCGATCTGGCTCAGGCAGAGTAGCCCGAGGATCAGGACCGGGCTCGAGACGAGACCCGCCCCCGCGACGCCGACCGCCGCGACGATCATGGCGAAGCACACGTGCTCCCGGCGCTTCAGGGTCCGGTCGGAGCTGCGGCCGAGGAGCACCATCCCGACCGCCCCGAACACGAAGGGCAGCGCCGAGAGCAGGCCGGTCTGGAAGTTGCTGACGCCGAACCCCTTGACGATGGTCGGCAGGAAGAACGCCACGCCGTAGCTCGCCGCGTTGAGGCAGAAATACACGAACGAGCAGGCCAGCACCCGCGGGTCGGACAGCGCCTTGCCGATGCTCATGTGCTCGACCGCGACCTTCTGCTTGCGCTCGGTCTCGAGCCGCGTCTCGAGCCAGGCCTTCTCGTCCTCGCCGAGCCACTTCGCCTGGCCTGGCCGGTCGGTAAGGTAGAAGATCACCACGAAGGCCATCACGATCGACGGCAGCGCCTCGAGGATGAACAGCCACTGCCAGCCGTCGTGACCGGCCCCGGTGATGTTCAGGAGCGCGCCCGAGACCGGCGCGCCGACGATCGACGAGAACGGGATCGCCAGCATGAACAGGGCGACGACGCGGGCCCGGTAGACCGACGGGAACCACAATGTGAGATAGAAGATGATGCCCGGGAAGAATCCCGCCTCGGCGATGCCGAGCAGGAAGCGCAAGATGAAGAACACATACTCGTTCGAGATCCCGGTCGCGCGCGAGATTGGCTGGATGTAGGCGAACAGGGCCGAGATCAGGCCCCAGCTGAACATGATGCGGGCGATCCAGAGCCGCGCACCGAACTTGTCCAGCGCGAGGTTCGACGGTACCTCGAGCAGAAAGTAGGCGATGAAGAACAGCCCGGCGCCGAAGCCGTAGGCCGCCTCTGACAATCCGAGCGCCGCATTCATCTGCAGCTTGGCAAAGCCGACGTTGACCCGGTCGAGATAGGCAACGAAGTAGCAAACGACCAGAAACGGCATCAGCCGCCACATGACCTTACGGATTGTTCTGGTTTCGATCTCTTCCACGGCGATGTTCCTGCCCTTGGGTTGTGTTCTTGCAGAGCGGCAGCCCTCGACGCTCTCTAGCAGAGACCGGGGCGGTGAGGGGAGTCCAAAGCCGGACCCGGTGTGCGACGGCAGGCGCAGAACCGGGGCGCCGCTCGCGTGTTGCCCCCGCATGACCGAGACACAGCCCCCCTCCGACGCGACGATCCAGGCCCGCCGCCGCGAGATCGTCGCCGAGCACCTGCTCTTCACAACCATCCGGTTCGTGGCGGCCCGGCACCCGGACCTGCTCGACGCCCTCGAGGCCAGCGTCGACCATCTCGGCGATCCGGCCGGCGATGCGACGCGGGACGACGAGGCCGTGCGCGCGATCGCCCGCCGCTTCGTCGCCAGCCTCCGGGCCGAAGCCCGGCCGTGAGTGGCGACGCCCCCGCCGGCTTCACCGAGACCCTGGCGCGGTTCGGGGCCGGTGCGCCGGTCGTGCTCTGCCACGACGATGCCGACGGTCTGTCGGCCGGCGCGCTCTTCGCCCGCATACTCGCGAGCCCGGCGCACGGCCCGGCGCGGGTGCGGGTGATCGGGCGGGGGGAGAGCGCCTGGTCCGACGCGATCCGGGCCGAACTGTCGGCCGGGCCGCCGGTCGCGGGCCTCGTCGTCACCGATCTCGGCGTGCAGGCCGAGCCGATCCTGCCCGGGCTGCCGACCCTGATCGTCGATCACCACGTGCCGCGCAGCCTGCCCGCGCCCGACGTCGCGACCGTGATCAGCGGCTACGGCGAGGAGCCGACGCCGACATCGAGCCTGCTCGCGCATCGCTGCGCGGTCGCGCGGCTCGGCGCGGCGGAGGCCGGCGCCCTCGTCTGGCTCGCCGCCCTCGGGGCGATCGGGGATCTCGGGGACCGCGCCGCCGCGGCGCAGTTTCCGGAGGTGATGGCCGGTGCGCGACGGCACGCCACCCTGAAGGCCCTGCGCGAGGCGGTGAGCCTCGTCAACGCCCCGCGCCGCTCCCGCCGCGGCGACGCCACGCCCGCCCTGCGCCTGCTGCTGCGGGGGAACGGCCCGGACGACATCCTGTCGGACGTCTCGCCGGACGGCGAAGCCCTGCATGCTGCCCGCGCCGAGGTGAAGCAGGCGCTCGACGCCGCCCGCACGGTGGCGCCGCTCTTCGCCGGTCCGGTCGCGCTGATCCGCTGCGACTCGCCCTGCCAGATCCATCCCCTCGTCGCCCAGTCCTGGACCCACCGCCTGCGCCGCCAGGTCGTGATCGGCGCCAATGCGGGCTTTCGCGAGGGCTTCGTCCACTTCGCCGCGCGCAGCGCCACGGTGCCGGACCTGATCGCCTTCCTGGAGGAACGGGCCCCCCGCCTCGGCCCCGACGACCAGTTCGCGCAGGGCCACCGGCGCGCGACCGGCGGGCAGGTGACCCGGGAGACCTGGAACCGTTTCACCGCCGGTCTCGGCTTCGGGCCCGAGGCCATGGCCTGATGTCGGCCGCGCGGTCACGACAAGCGTCATCCCTGCGGCCGGTGCCATCGCCCGAACCCGTCGAGCGGATGCGCACTCCCTTTGCCTGTTGCGCTCCGCCTCGGGCCGGGCTACAGAGGCTTCGCGGTCAGCACCCGTAGCTCAGCTGGATAGAGCGTTGCCCTCCGAAGGCAAAGGTCACACGTTCGAATCGTGTCGGGTGCGCCAACTTTCTCCAAAAGTCGCTTGATCGACTGTTCCGCCAGGTTGGTTGTGCACCGCGTTGCGGTGGCAGCTTGCTCGTTCGGTGCGGCCTCGACGTGTACACGGTCTGCTTGTGAGACCAAGATGACTCGGCCGGCGGCCGGGCAGACCGACGAGAGGACGACCCGCACGATGCCGATCAAGGCGCTCAACGACCGCAAGAAGCTCTCGTCCGACTTCAACGAGGCCAACGACGCCTTCATCGATGCGGTGCTTGGCGCGCTCCAGGCCGGCGAGATCCCGCTCGACCTCGCCCGGGCCTACCTCGCCCATCCGGTCGCGATGATGCACGCGAACGGCGCGCAGGCGGTGGCGGACTACTTCGAGCGCATCCTGTCGCAGAAGCCCAAGATCGACTGGACGCCGGGAGCCTGAGGATCGGCCCTGCGACGAAGGCGACAGGCGACGGACGAGCGGGTACATCCCTGCCACCGTCTGCTCACCGCCGAACAGGGAACCGAGCGTGTACAAGGTAACAGGAACCGACCCGACCGGCCGCGCGCTGACCTTCGCCTGCGGCACCGATCTGCAGGCGCTCGACAAGGTCCGGGAGCTGATGGGGCGCGGTTTCCGCGATATCTCGGTGGCGGACCCGAAGGGCCGGCGGACGAGCGGAACGGCGTTCGAGCACTCCGTCGGGCTCGACTACGACTGAGATCCGCCACGCGCCAGCCTCGACGATCGAACCGCGCCGCCAGGCCCGGTCTCGCAGGGGCGGTCGAGGGTTCGGGGCAGCCTTGTTTTCGATGGGCTCGCGCACGCCGTCGGCATCGCACCGTGCGGCGGTACGGGCGGAGGCCGCCCGCGGCTCCGCCGCCTTGAATCGAGTGCCCCGTCCCCTCGGCCCGCCCGACCGGCCCCTGTGACGTGCGCGGGGTCCGCATCCGCCATGCCACGCGGCGGAAACACCCCCACGATTGACCACCCCGGCCGCGCTTGCCACAAGCTTGGCCGCATGAGCGCACTCTCCCGGCGCCCTCTCATGGTGGAGCCTCACCCGTGTCGCAGCTGAAGCCCGGGCTCGCCCTCGCGGCCTTTCTCGCCCTCGCCGCCTGCCAGTCGAAGCCGGCCGCCCCGCCGGCGGCGGGCCTCGCCCCGGTCGCGGCCCTGCCGGCGGCGGCTTTGCCCGCCGGGTCCGGCTGCGGCCCGGCCATCGCCCGCACCCAGGCCATCGTCGACAGCGACGTCGCCACCGGCAACCTCAACGCCCCGGTCGGCAAGCGCTTCTCGGCCGATCTCGCCAACGCCTCCGCGGCCTGCGCCGCCGGCCGCGACGGCGAGGCCCTGCACCTCCTCGCCGCCGCCCGCGCCCGCTACGGCTACCCGGGCTAGAGCATTCTCCGGCGAAGCGGATGCCGGTTCGTCGAAGGAAATTCGGCAAGCCAAAGACTTGGAGCGCGTCGCGATGGCAGTCCGATCGTGAAGCGCTCTAAGCAGGTTTCGCCGAAGTGGATACCGGTTCGGCGGCAAGAATCTGCGGCAAAACAAGAACCTAAGCGGGCGAAGCGTTGGCCTGCCAACGCAAGTCTGCTTAGAAGACGGCGCGCGCCGCCTGGGCGAGGTCGGCGACGAGGTCGTCGGCCTCCTCGAGGCCGGCGTGGAAGCGGAACATCGTGCCCTTCGGCAGCAACGCCGGATCGCGGCGCGGATGGACCGGCAGTACCAGCGAGACGTGGCCGCCCCAGCTCTCGGCCACGCGAAACAGCAGGAGCGCATCGACGAAGGCGTGGACCCGTTCGGCCGGGAGCGCCTCGTCGAACGCCACCGTGAACAGCCCGTTCCCGGCGCCGAAATACCGCGTGAAGCGGGCGTGCCACGGGCTTGCCGGCCGCGCCGGGCTCAGGATGTCGGCGGTGAAGGCCTGCTCCTCGAACCATCGCATCAGCGTCGCGGCGCTCGCCGCGTGCCGGTCGAGCCGGGCCGCCGTCCCGTCCACCCGGTGGAAGAGCCGGGTGCAGGTCTGGGGCGAGACCGCGCCGTGGCCGCCGATCCGCAACTGTCGGCGCAGCCGCGCGAGGTCGGTTTCCTCCCGCGCCACCGCGATGCCGCTCGGCGTGTCGCCGTAGCCGCCCTCGTGCTTCGTCGTCGCCTGGATCGCGACGGCGATGCCGTGGTCGAGGGGGCGGAAGCGGACGTGGCTCGCCCAGGTGTTGTCCATCACGGTGCGCAGGCCCGCCCGCGCCGCCTCTGCGACGAGGCCGGCGATGTCCGGGATCTCGAACGTGCCGCTGCCCGGCGCCTCGAGGTAGAGCATCGTGTCGGCGGGGGCGGCGCGCCGACCGGCCTCGCCGATCAGGGCGCCGACCTCCGCGCCCGAGGCGCCGGCCGGGTAGGTCAGGAGGTCGACCCGCCCGGTCTCGCTCATGTAGCGCCAGGCCGGGAAGTAGATCCCGTCCGGGATCAGGACGAGCTTCGGCGCGAAGGCGTCGAGCACCGTCGCGATGGCGGCAAGGCCCGAGGCGCAGACGATCGCGCCGGCCCCGCCATGCAGGGCCGCGAACTTTCGGCCGACCGCGTCGGCTTCCGGCGATTGGACGATGCCGTATTCGGCGCCGCCATAGGGCGCCCGGCCGGCCTCGTCGGCCGCCGCGTAGGCGGCCAGCGTCTCGAACCCGACGCTGCTCTGGCCGAGCGAGCCGAGATCCGAGAAGGCCCGGGCCCGGCCGAGGCCGCGCGGGTTGAGGTGGCCGCGGGAGGCGGCGAGGTCGAGGATCGGCGTATGGATGCGGCGCGTGGCGGGCCGGCACCCGGCCAGGAAGCCGGCGCGGCGTCCGGGCTTGCCGCCGGCCTCGGGAGAGAGGGGCGCGGAGGAGGGCGGGGAGGGCGGCACGGGTCGGCTCCGTCTCGGGCGGGAGATCCCGCCCTATAGGATGCCGCCTCGGCGGCCAACTCGTGCCGTCGGGCATGCCGGGCGGCGCCATCCCCTTCGCCGGGCGAGGCCCTAGATCGTGGCGAACACCCGACCGGAGCCGCTCCCGATGCAGACCCCGCCCGACGACCTCGACGCCCGCGCCCTCGGCGAGGCCGCCCCCGCCAAGGGGCTGGCCCGCGAGGCCTGCCCGTATGCCGAGGGGACGCAGGCCCGCACCCTGTGGCTGTCCGGCTACGACGCCGCCGTGGCGGCCGGCACCGTGCCGGTGACGGGCGGGATCCAGCGCGAGCCGGGCCGCTGAGCCCCGGCATGGACGCGATCGATCCCGCCCATCCGCCGGGCGCGCGCCTCGACCGCAAGGCGGTGGGCGCCGTGGTGCTCGGCAACGCCCTCGAATTCTACGATTTCACCGTCTACGCCTTCTTCGCCAAGGCAATCGGCGAGGCATTCTTCCCGGCCTCCGACGCGAGCCACAGCCTGCTCGCCTCGCTGGCGCTGTTCGGCGTCGGCTACGTCATGCGGCCGATCGGCGGCGCCCTGATCGGGGCCCTCGCCGACCGGGTCGGGCGCAAGCCCGCCATGCTGGTGACCATCGCCCTGATGGCGCTCGGCATGCTGATGCTCGCGGCCTGCCCGGGCTACGCGCAGATCGGCGGCTGGGCGCAGGCCATCGTCATCGCCGGCCGGCTGATCCAGGGGCTGGCGCTCGGCGGCGAGGTCGGCCCCTCCACCGCCTACCTGATCGAGGCCGCGCCGCCCCGGCATCGCGGCTTCGTCACGAGCTGGCAGATCGCCAGCCAGGGCTGCGCGGCCCTCTTCGCCGGGCTGCTCGCCACGGCGCTGGCGCTCACGATCGGCGATGCCGCCATGGCGCAGTGGGGCTGGCGGGTGATGTTCCTCGTCGGCCTCGCCGTCGTGCCGGTCGGCCTGATCATCCGCAGCCACCTGCCGGAGACCGGCGGCGCCGAGGCCGATCCGGAAGCCGCCGCCTCGACGGGCGCGGTGATCCGCCGGCTCCTGCGCGACCACGGCCGCCTGCTCGCCCTGACCTTCCTGGTCATCGCCGCCTCGACGGTCTCGAACGCCGTGGGCACCAACATGCCGGTCTATGCCGGGGCGACCCTCGGCCTGTCGGAGACCGCCGCGACCGCGGTGCCGATCGCGCTCGGCCTCGCCTCGGTGGTGTTTCCGCTGCTGGGCGGGTTCCTCGCCGACCGGGTCGGCCGGCGCCCGGTGATGATCTGGCCGCGCGTGCTGATCCTGCTGCTGGCGGTGCCGGCCTTCGCCTGGCTGCTGCGGGCGCCGGGGCCGATCGCGGTCTACGCGGTGACCTTCCTGCTCTCGGCCCTGTCCTCGATCAACGCGGCGGCGATCATCGTCGGCATCCCGGAATCGCTGCCGCGCGCGGTGCGCAGCTCCGGCCTCGCCATCGTGTACGCCCTCGCGGTCTCGGTCTTCGGCGGCAGCACCAACTACGTGATCAACTGGCTGATCGCGGCGACGGGCGACCGGATGGCGCCGGCCTACTACCTCGCCGCCTTCAGCCTCGTCGGCACGGTGGCGGCCTGGATGCTGCCCGAGACCCGCGGGCGCGACCTCGACGACACCGCATGATCGTCGCGCCCCGCCCGTCGATTTCGGGTGGGGCACTTTTCGGGCGGGCCCGTACGGCAAACCGTGCCACAAGCCGGAGATGCGGCTCCCGCCCCGCGTTCCTCGAACGGAAACCCACCTCGTCATGAGCCTCGAGACTGAGACGATGCAAGCGAAGACGACGCAGAGGTGGCGCTTCCTCGCCCCCGGCCGGCGCGTCCCGGGATCGCCGCTCGCCTTCCTGCTCTTCGCCATCGCGGTGGCGACCGGGGGCTGGAACTACGTCGAGGCCGCCCGCAACCGCGCGGAGGCCGAGCGGCTCGGCCGGGTCCTGACCCAGAGCGAGCGCGTGCTCTCGAGCATGAAGGATCTCGAGACCGGCCAGCGCGGCTTCGTGCTCACCGGCCGCGAGGACTACCTCGATCCCTATACCGCGGCTCTCGGCCGGATCGGCGGCGAGCTCGACCGGCTCGACGCCGACACGCCCGACCGGGCCCTGCGCACGCGCCGCCGGGCCGTGATCGATACCGAGATGGATTTTGCCGGTCGCGTCGTCGCCGCGCGGCGAGCCGGTGGCGAAGGGGCCGACGGACGCGACGCGGCCCTGGCGCTGATCCAGACCGGGGAGGGCAAGCGCGCCATGGATGCGGTGCGTGCGCTCACCCGGGAGGTCCAGGACGACACCACCGGCGGGATGCGTCGCCTCGCCGAGGCGAATGCCCTGCGCACCCCGCTCCTCTCCCTCGTCACCCTCCTGTCGGCGCTCGCGGCGGCCGGCCTGCTCGCCCGCCTCGCCCTGGTGCGCCGCCGGGAGAGCCAGCGCATGGCCGACCTCCTGGAGAGCGTCCTGGAGAACGCGCCCGTCGGCCTCGGCTTCCTCGACCGCGACCTGAACCTGCGCCACATGAACCGGGCGCTCGGCAACATGAGCGAGCGCGGCTTCGGCGCCGATGTCGGCGCGCCGATCTGGGCGCTGCTGCCCTCGTTGCGCGATGCGCTGGCGCCGAAGCTCGCGGCGGCCCGCGACAACGGCCTCGTCACCGCCAATATCGAGGTCGGGGTGCCGGCACCCAGCGCGCCGGGCGGCGTGCGCCACTTCGAGGTCAGCTTCTTCCCGCTGCGCCGCCGCGGCCGCGGGCCCGAGACCGAGCGGGCCGACGGCGTCGGCATCGTGATGGACGACGTGACGCTGGCCAAGCTCGCCGAGCGCCGCCGCGCCGACAGCGAGGAGCGATTCCGCTCGCTGACCGAGGCCACCTCGGCCATCGTCTGGACCACGACGCCGGACGGGGCGTTCCGGGAGATCACCTCGGAATGGACCCGTTTCACCGGCCAGCCCCCCGCCGAGGCGGCGGGCCAGGGCTTCCTGGAAGCGGTCCACCCCGACGACCGGGAGGCGACGCGGGTCGCCTGGGAGCAGGCGGTGGCGGGCCGCACGCTCTATGCCATCGAGCACCGCCTGCGCCGCCACGACGGCGTCTGGCGGTACATGGAGGGCCGCGCCGTCCCGATCCTGGAGGAGGACGGCCGGGTGCGCGAATGGGTCGGCGCGCATGCCGACGTCACCGCCCGCAAGGAGGCCGAGCTGGCGCTCGAGGCCGCCAAGGAGGCGGCCGAGGAAGCGAACCGCGCCAAGAGCCAGTTCCTCGCCAACATGAGCCACGAGCTGCGCACCCCGCTCTCGGCGGTGATCGGCTATTCGGAGATGCTGCAGGAGGAGATGGAAGATCTCGGCGAGGAGAGCCTGCTCGCCGACATGCGCAAGATCGAGGCGAATGCCCGCCACCTGCTCGGCCTCATCAACGACGTGCTCGACCTCTCGAAGATCGAGGCCGAGCGGATGGAGGTCTATGCCGAGGATCTCGACGTGGCCGAGACCCTGCGCGACGTCGCCACCACGGTCGACGCCCTGGTGGTCAAGAAGGACAATACCCTCGACCTGCAGCTCGGCGACGGCCTCGGACACGCGCATACCGATGCGACCAAGCTCCGGCAGTGCCTGATCAACCTCTTGAGCAACGCCGCGAAGTTCACCGAGGGCGGCCGGATCGTCCTGTCCGCCGTGCGCGAGCGCAGACCGGGCGGCGACGTCCTGCGCTTCGCCGTGACCGATACCGGCATCGGCATGACCGAGGAGCAGCAGGCGCGGCTCTTCCAGCGCTTCACCCAGGCCGACGCCTCGACCACCCGCCGCTTCGGCGGCACCGGCCTCGGCCTCGCCATCACCCGGGCCTTCGCCCGGATGCTCGGCGGCGAGATCGCGGTGGCGAGCCGGCCCGGGGAGGGCACCACCTTCACCCTGGAACTGCCGGCCCTCTACGAGGCGCGCGACCCCGCCGAGCCGGCCGCCGCGCCCGCGCCCGACGCGCCGGAGATCCCGGCCGCGGCCCGGCCCGAGGCCGGCTCCAACCTCGTCCTCGTCGTCGACGACGACCCGGCGACCCGGGACCTGCTCGTCCGCTTCCTGAAGCGGGACGGGTTCCAGGTCGCGACCGCCCCGGACGGCCGCGCCGGGCTGGAGCAGGCCCGGGCCTTGCGCCCCCGCGTCGTCCTCCTCGACGTGACGATGCCCCGGATGGACGGCTGGGCGGTGCTGCGGGCCCTGCGGGCCGATCCGGATTTCGGGGCCACGCCGGTGATCATGGTCACGGTGCTCGACGAGCAGAACCTCGCCTTTTCCCTCGGCGCGACCGACTACCTGCACAAGCCGGTGGAATGGGGCGCGCTCAAGGAGGCGATGGAGCGCTTCCGCCCGGCCATCCACGAGGGGCCGGTCCTGGTGGTGGACGACGACCCCGACGTGCGCGAGCGCATGACCACCATGCTGACCCGCGAGGGCTGGCGGGTGGCGAGCGCCGAGAACGGCCTTGCCGGCCTCGAGGCCGTCGGCGTGCGCAAGCCCGGCCTCGTCCTCCTCGACCTGATGATGCCGGAGATGGACGGCTTCGGCTTCCTGCGGGCGCTGCGCGACAAGCCCGAATGGCGCGACATCCCGGTCGTCGTCCTGACCGCCAAGGACGTGACCGCCGAGGACCGCCGCCGCCTCGCCGGCCGGGCCGACCGCATCCTGCCCAAGGCCGGCCTCGGCATGGCCGACCTCGCCGCGACCCTGCGCGGGCTGATGGGACCGTCCTCCGGGAGCGATGGTGCGGAAGGGCCGGACCGGCCGGTCGCGCCGTGAGAGGGGGCATGCCCGCGGGCCGACGCCGCAGCCGCCGTGGCATCGGGCCCTCGCGCGGCGACGGCCGTTCGATCCGCCGGCACTCCGCCTCGCGGCTGCGCGTCGCGGGGCCGGCGCGACGCGGCGCCCTACCTTGGCCCGATGATCCTGCTTCGCCACGGCCAGAGTGAGTTCAACCTGCATTTCCACGCGACCGGCCTCGACCCCGGCATCGTGGACGCGCCCCTGACGCCGCTCGGTCACGGGCAGGCGGAGGCCGCCTCCCGGTCGCTGGCGGGGGAGGGGCTTCGGCGCATCCTGTGCTCGCCCCTGACCCGGGCGCTCCAGACCGCGACGCCGGTGGCGGACCGCCTCGGCCTGCCGATCCTTGTCACGCCGATGGTGCGTGAGCGCCGGGGCGCGAGCTGCGATACCGGCACCTGCCGGACCGATCTCGCCCGTGCCTGGCCGCATCTCGATCTCAGCCACATGGACGAGGTCTGGTGGCGCGGGGCCGACGAGGCGGACCAGGAGCCCGATCACCTGTTCGAGGCCCGTGTCGCGACCTTCGGTGCCACGATGGCCGGGGATCCCGACTGGGCCCATACCCTCGTCGTGTGCCACTGGGGGTTCATCATGGCGGTCACCGGCTGCAGCCTCGCCAACGGCGAGTGGGTCCGCTGCCGGATGGACGAGGCCGGACGGCTCGCGGCCGTGGAGCGCTGACGCGCCGGGTGCGGCCTCCGCGTCGTCGACCCGGGTCGAGACCGTGGAGCGATCGGTCCCGCATCGCGTCCGCGGGCCGGGACCCCCGTGCAGAGCCGGCGCTCTCGGGCCTCGTGCACGCAATATTGGCGCAACACATGCATCACACTATCGAGGACCGACGGCGTGATCGGCCGTCGGTTCATCAATTGATATATTTCCGGTCCGGCATTGTGAGGCGTAGAACCGAGCGTTCGCCGTATCGAGGACGGCGGCGCGCAGTTCTCACCGGTATCGAGAAGGGTCCGCGCGATGAGACTTCAGGCACGACGCATGGTCGATTTCTCGGAGACTGCGACGGAGGCGTCCAGCGAGGAGATCCGGGCGCATGTCAGGGCCCAGCTGGCGAAGCTCCTGTCCGTCGTGACGGGGGCGAAGGACCGGGGGAACGCGGCCTGAGCCGGCCCCCGGCCGCCGCCCGTCAGAACGGATCGGCGACGATCGGCCAGAGCGGCCGGCCGGCCCGCGGCAGGGACAGGGCGGCGAAGTTCGGGTTGGCGCTGCCCGGCACCGCGACGTGGAGGATGCGGTCGGCCCGCGGCGCGAAGCCGGCATTGAAGTGCTGGGCCGACTTCACGAACACGGTGGCGTAGTCGGTCAGCGAGACGCCGAACTGCTCGAAGGCCGAGGGCTGGAAGATCTGGGTGCGCAGGGCGTTCAGGACGATGTGCAGGCCACCGGCCTCGACCATGACGCAGTCGCCCATCGGCTGCTTGCCGTTGCCGTAGGTCTGCACCGCGTCCGCCTGGATGCCGAGCACCCGCACCGCGAGGTCGACGGGGTCGCCCGACATCGGCCCGGTCTTGCCGCCGATGCGCAGGTTGAGGCGCGCGCCGATGCCGGCCTCGCGGCAGAGGCGCACCGCCACCGGGTCCCAGAAGCTGCCGATCGCGCAGCGCGTCGCGCCGGCCTCCACAAGCGCACGCAGCAGGAAGGTCGAATCGCTCGCCGAGCCCGCCCCGGCATTGTCCGAGACGTCGGCCAGCACCGTCACGCCCGCCGGGGGATCGAGCGCCACCCGCACCGCCTCGTCGAGGGTCAGCAGCCGGTCGGTGGTCGCCTCGCGCATCTCCCACAATTCGCGGGCGAGCGCCTCGGCCGTGCGGCGGGCCAGCTCCGCGTCGCCGTCGGTCACCGCCACCACCTTGGCGCCGACATCCGGGATGTCGGCCCAGGGAAAGCCGTGGGCGAGCGACAGGGACAGGATGCCGTCCCGCCCTTCGGCGGCGCTCATCCGGTCGACGAAGCCGCGGGTCGGCTGGTTGGGCGTGCGCCACACCGCCAGCATCCGGCAATCGGCGACCGCGATCACGGGCCGGATCCGGCCGGCGCGCGCCGCGTCGCAGAGGCGAAAGAGGTCGCGGGCCCGGTCGTCGACGTCGATGTGGGGGTATTCCTTGTAGGTGAGCAGGACGTCGGAGGCCGCGACGATGCGCTCGCTCAGGTGGCAATGCAGGTCGAGCTCGACCCCGATCGTCACCCCCTTGCCCACGATCTCACGGGCGGCGGCGACGAGCTCGCCCTCGCAATCGTCCTGCTCCTCGGCGATCATCGCGCCGTGAAGGTCGAACAGCACCATGTCGACCGGGCCCGCCGCCCGGAGATCGGCGAGGACGCGGTCGCGCAGGCCCTCCCACACGTCCTGACGCGTCGGCCCGCCGGGCGGCGCGAAGGCCGCCAGGCTTTCCACCACCTCGTACCCGGCGGCCTCGCCCATCGTGCGCCAGACCTTGAGCGGCCCGGCGAACCAGTGATCGGAGGTGCGGGAGGCGCCGGTCTCGACGTAGAGGTCGTCCAGGAAGGCGGCGCGCCCGGTCGGGATCGGAGAGAAGGTGTTGGTCTCGGTGCCGAGCGCGGCGATGAAGAGTTTCACGGGTGGGGTCTCCTGACGATCGGCCGGTCTTGGATGTGTTCGGGTGTTGGTTTGCGGGCAGCTGTGCTGCCGGCTGGCTGAGGAATGTCCATCCTGCCCACGAACCTCATTCTGAGGTCGCGGGTGGGATCGGGCAGGTCTTTCTTCCCTCATCCATGCGGCACGTTAGCCCTTCGCCGCCACATGCACCCCCGGCCGCCGCCCGTCGTTCCATTGCCCCCTGATCGCCCGCTCGACCTGCGCGGCGAGTTGCAGCAGCAGCCCGTCCCGCCCTTGCGCCGCCTGGGCCTGGATGCCGAGGGGCAGGCCGTGCTCGTTCCAGGCGAGCGGCATCGACAGGGCCGGCAGGCCGCAGAGATTGGCGAGCGGCGTGTAGGCGAAGTTGCGCCACAGGTTCTCGAACCAGGCGTGGACCGAGGGCTCGTCGCTGATCGTCAGGTACTCGGTCGTGCCGACACGCGGCGTCGGCAGGGCGGTGATCGGGGTGAGGATGATGTCCCACTCCTCGAAGAACGCGCCGAAGCCCCGCGCCGTGCTGTTGAACACCGCCTGCATCGCCGCCCGCTCGGTGTAGCCGGCGTGGCGCCCGGCCTCCCAGATCCGGACGTTCATCGGCTCGACCCGATCCTCGGGCGGCCGCTCGAGGCCCTTCAGGGCCAAGAGCCCGTTGATGGTCTGGGCGAAGTTCGTGATGTAGCAGGTCGTCTGCGCCTCGAAGGCGGCCCGGATGTCGACGGCCGGCAGCGCCCACTCGACGTGGTGGCCGAGCCCTTCGAGGAAGCGCCCGATCCGCTCCAGTTCGGCGACGTGGTGGGGCACGGCGCGGTAATCGCCCCATTCGTGCGACAGCGCGATGCGCAACCGGCCCGGATCGCGTTCGATCAGCGTGGCGTAGGGCTCGGGCGCAGTCCAGTAGGGCATGAACTCGCCCGGCGCGCCGCCGCGGCACCGGTCGACGAAGGTCGCGGTGTCGCGCACGGTGCGCGACTGGCAGCCCTGGATCGACACGATGCTGGTGAGGTCCGAGCCGTAGGGCGCGATCGAAAAGACGCCGCGGGAGGGCTTGAGACCGAGATTGCCGTTGACGCCCGCCGGGATGCGGATCGAGCCGCCGCCATCGGTGGCATGCGCCATCGGCACCACGCCGGACGCCACTGCGGCGGCAGATCCCGCGGAGGAGCCGCAGGTGGTGTAGTCGAGATTCCACGGATTGCGGGTGACGTAGACCGCCGGGTTCTCGGCCGAGCTGCACACGCCGAATTCCGGCGTCGTGGTGCGCCCGACGAGGTTGAGGCCGGCCTGCCGCATCTTCGTCGTCAGGTGGCTGTCGCTCGCCGCGCGGTTCCCGCGCATCAGCAGCGAGCCCATCTCCTGGAGCCGACCCTTCAGGGTGGGCCCGAGGTCCTTCATCAGGAACGGCACGCCCGCGAAGGCGCCGTCGAGATTCGTGCCGTCCCGGGCGGGATCGGCGACCGCGTCGTCGAACAACTCGATCACGGCGCTCGTCGCCGGGTTCGTCAGCGCCACGCCGGCCGCCGCCTGCGCGGCGAGTTCGGCCGCCGTCACTTCCCCGGCGCGCACCCGCGCGGCGAGCGCGCAGGCATCGTGCTGCGCCCATTCCTCCCAGGTCATGGCGAGGGTCATTGGTGTGGTCCTGTTTTTGTTATGAAGATCGTTTCAAGACAAAGCGCTTCCCCGCCCCCTTGTGGGGAGGGGTTATGGGGATCGAAGATCCCGCGTGGGGGTGGAGCAGAAGGCACCGC
This sequence comes from Methylobacterium indicum, assembly GCF_017347565.1. Taxonomy (NCBI): domain Bacteria; kingdom Pseudomonadati; phylum Pseudomonadota; class Alphaproteobacteria; order Hyphomicrobiales; family Methylobacteriaceae; genus Methylobacterium; species Methylobacterium indicum. The sequence goes on from NZ_AP024145.1 coordinate 736,604, forward strand.
CGAGGTCTATCCGGCACCACCCCCACCCCCGGCCCCTCCCCACAGGGGGGAGGGGACGTGCTTCATCCTTGTTCGTCTGCATCAGGCGGACGCCGCTTCCTGAAGAGGCGCGTCCCCCCGCCCGAACTCCCGCCCCGGCGCCGCCGCGATCAGCGCCCGGGTATAGGCCGCCGAGGGCCGGGCGAAGACCTCCGCGGTCGGGCCTTCCTCGACGATGCGGCCGCGCTGCATCACGATCAGCCGGTCGCAGATCTGGGCCGCCACCCGCAGGTCGTGGGTGATGAACAGGATCGCGAGGTCGAAGCGGCGCTGCACGTCGTCGAGGAGGGCCAGCACCTGGCGCTGCACCGAGACGTCGAGGGCCGAGACCGCCTCGTCGGCGATGAGAATCTCGGGCTCCATGGCGAGCGCCCGGGCGAGCGCGATGCGCTGGCGCTGACCGCCGGAGAACTGGTGCGGGTAGCGGGCGAGCGCCGCCGGATCGAGCCCGACGAGGCTCATCAGCTCCCGGGCCTTCGCGGTTGCGGCCTCCGGGCTCGCCCCGAAATTCACCGGCCCCTCGATGATCGAGGCGCCGACGGTGCGGCGCGGGTTGAGCGACCGGAACGGGTCCTGGAACACCACCTGGATTTTTTGGCGCAACGGCCGCAGCCGGCGCTCGGTCAGCCGGGCGATGTCCCGGTCGCCGACCATGATCTGGCCGCCGCTCGGGGCGATCAGCCGGGCGATGCAGCGCGCCACCGTGGACTTGCCCGAGCCCGATTCGCCGACGATGCCGACCGTCTCGCCGCGATGAATCCGGAGGGCCACGTCGGCGGCGGCGTGGACCTCGCGGGTCTTCTTGAACAGGCCGCCGCTGCGGTAGGTCTTGGCGAGGGCCGCGGTCTCCAGCGCCAGCGTGCCGGTGACCGGCGGGCGCCGGGCGGGCGTCATCGTCGGCACCGCCCCGATCAGCATCCGGGTGTAGGGGTGCTGGGGCCGCTCCAGCACCTGCGCGGCCGGACCCTGCTCGACGACGCGGCCGCGCTGCATCACCACCACCCGGTCGGCGATCTCCGCCACCACGCCGAAATCGTGGGTGATGAACAGCACGCCGGTGCCGCGGCGCTCCTGCATCTCGCGGATCAGCTTGAGGATCTGGGCCTGGGTGGTGACGTCGAGCGCCGTCGTCGGCTCGTCGGCGATGAGCAGCGCCGGATCGAGGATCAGGGCCGCGGCGATCATCACCCGCTGGCGCTGGCCGCCGGAGAGCTGGTGGGGATAGGAGGCGTGCATCCGCTCCGGATCGGGCAGGTGCATCGCGTCCAGCATCGCCAGCACCTTGGCCCAGCGCTCCTTCGGCCCGAGGTCGGTGTGGATGCGCAACACCTCCTCGATCTGGTCGCCGACGGTGAGGACCGGGTTCAAGGCCGTCATCGGCTCCTGGAAGATCATCGCCATCCGGTCGCCGCGCAGGGCCCGCAGGCGCTGGGGGCTTGCCGTCAGCACGTCCTCGCCGATGAGCCGGATGGCGCCCGCCACGGGCTTGAGCACCTTCGCGAGCAGGCCCATCACCGAGAAGGCGGTGACCGACTTGCCCGAGCCGGATTCGCCGACGACGCAGACGATCTCGCCGCGGGCGACCGTGAACGAGACCCCGTCGACGGCGCGGAGCCGGTCGCCGCCGCCCGGCAGCGCGATGGCGAGGTTCTCGACCTCGAGGACGGGTCCTTGCGGAGCGGCTTCTCGCAGGACGGGGGAGGGCACGGACGTCATCGGTGCGCTCATCGGCCTGTCATCTTCGGGTCGAGGGTGTCGCGCAGGCCGTCGCCCAGCATGTTCACGGCCAGCACCGTGAGGCCGAGGACGATGCCCGGATACAGGATGGTGTGGGGGTAGACCCGGAACAGGTTGCGGCCCTCCGCCATGATGTTGCCCCAGCTCGGCGTCTCCGGCGGGATGCCGATGCCGAGGAACGAGAGCACCGCCTCGACCAGGATCGCCGAGGCGGCGATGAAGGTGCCCTGCACGATCAGGGGCGCGATCGTGTTGGGCAGGATGTGGCGCGCCATCAGCAGCGGCAGGCGGGTGCCGGCCATGATCGCGGCCTCGACATAGGGTTCTTCCCGCACCGAGAGCACGATCGAGCGCACCAGCCGCACCACCCGGGGGATCTCCGGCACCACGATCGCGGCGATGACCGCCGGAAGGCCGGCCCGGAAGAGCGACACGACCGCGATGGCGAGCAGGATGCCGGGGATCGCCATCAGCCCGTCCATCAGCCGCATGATCGGCCCGTCGAGGGGGCGGATATATCCCGCCACCAGCCCGAGCAGCAGGCCGATCGCCAGCGACAGGGTCGCCACCGAGACGGCGATCAGGAGCGAGACCCGGGCGCCGTAGAGCACCCGGCTGTAGACGTCGCGGCCCAGGGTGTCGGTCCCGAGCCGGTGGCGGTAGGTCGTGGCCGTGCCGTCCTCGGCCCGGATCGTGCGCTCGAAGCCCGGCGGCCGGTTGCGGGTGGCCGGGTTGATCGCGGTCGGGTCGAGGGTGCCGAGGAACGGCGCGAAGGTCCCGATCAGCGCCATCAGGAGCAGGAAGCCGGCACCGATCGCGACGACCGGGTTGCGGACGAGGCGGGCGGCGAGGGTGCGGCCGGGCGGCAGGGGTGCGGCCGCGGCGGGCGCCAGCAGGGTCGGCTCGGCACTCAATGACGGATCCTCGGGTCGAACAGGCTGTAGGTCAGGTCGATCAGGAGGTTGATGAGGACGTAGACGCCCGAGAACATCAGGATCAGCGCCTGGATCGTCGGGTAGTCCCGGGCCAGCACCGCATCGACCGTGAGGCGGCCGAGGCCGGGAATCGCGAACACGCTCTCGGTCACCACCACGCCGCCGATGAGGAGCGCGATGCCGATGCCGACGACCGTGACGATCGGCACCGCGGCGTTCTTGAGCGCGTGACGGAAGAGGATCTTGCGCTCGACCTGGCCCTTGGCCCGGGCAGTGCGGATGTAATCCTCGTTCAAGACTTCCAGCACGCTCGCCCGGGTCATGCGGGCGATGAGCGCGATGTAGACCACCGACAGGGTCGTCGCCGGCAGGACCAGCCGGTGCAGGTAGCCGCCGAGCCCGTCCGCGAGGGGCTGGTACCCCTGCACCGGGAACCAGCCGAGGGTGATCGAGAAGACGTAGATCAACAGGTAGCCGATCACGAAGACCGGCACCGAGAAGCCCAGCACCGACACGCCCATCACGATCCGGTCGAGCCAGGAGCCGTGCCGGTAGGCCGCCACCACCCCGAGGGGAATCGCGACGCAGACCGCGATCAGCATCGTGGCGGCGGCGAGCGACAGGGTCGGCTCGATCCGCCCGAGGATCAATTCGCCGATGCTCTTCTTGAAGAAGAACGACTCGCCGAGATTGCCGTGCAGCAGGTTGCCGGCCCAGATCGCGAACTGCGCCGGCAGCGACTGGTCGAGGCCGAGCGTCCGGCGCACCAGCGCGATCTGCTCGCTCGACGCGTTGTCCCCGGCGATCACCGCCGCCGGGTCGCCGGGGGTGAGCCGCAGCATCAGGAAGACCAGCACCGCGACGATCGCCAGGACCGGGATGGCGGCGAGCAATCGCCGCAGGACGTAGCCGGCCATCGCCCTACTTCTTCTTCTCGACGTTCCAGAACACCGGTGCGGCGGCGGTCAGGATGCCGGTGATGTTCTTGCGCGCGGCGATCGGGATGTAGAACTGGCCGAGCGGGATGTAGGGCACCACCTCGCGCCAGCGGACTTGAACGGCCTCGGCGATCGCCTTCTGCTTGCCCGGATCGACCTCGCGGGCGAAGTCGTCGCGCAGTTTCTCCATCTCGGCATCGCAGGGCCAGCCGAACGGGGCCTTGTCGCAGCTCATGTTCATGAAGCTCGACATCACCGGGTTCAGGATGTCGGCCGAGACCCAGGAGGTGTTCATCAGGTTCCAGCCGCCCTTGTCGACCGGATCCTTGCGTGCCCGGCGCGACACCACGGTCTGCCAATCGGACGACTGCATATCGACCTTGAAGCCGCCCTTCTCGAGGAGCTGCTTGGCCACCGGCCCGAGATTGGTCAGGGTCTGGAGATCGGTCGATTGCAGGAGGACGATCGGCGTGCCGTCGTAACCGGCCTCCTTCAGCAGCTGCTTCGACTTGGCAAAATTCGATTCGAGCAGCCCGTCCATCCCCTTGTCGGTGGCGAGCGGCGAGCCGCAGACGAACAGCGCCTTGCATGGCTTGTAGTAATCGGGGTCGCCCACCACCGCCTGGAGGAAGTCGGTCTGGTTGAGGGCATAGGTCATGGCCTGACGCACCTTCGGGTTGTCGAAGGGCTTGATCAGGTGGTTGGGCCGCATCGCGTATTGAAAGCCCAGCGGATTGTAGTCGACGAGCTTGACGCCGTCGTCGCCCTTGAGCAGCGGGATCAGGTCGTAGGCCGGCTGCTCGATCAGGTCGATCTCGCCGGCGAGCAGGGCGTTGACCGCCTGCTGCTGGTCCGAGATCGCCAGCCACTCGACCCGGTCGAGCTTGACCACCTTGCCGCCGGCAAGGCCCGAGGCCGGCTCGGGCCGCGGCTTGTAGTCCTTGAACTTGGTGTAGACGATTCTGTCGCCCGGCTTCCACTCGTCGGTCTTCATCACGAAGGGGCCGGAGCCGGTGAAGTCCGAGATCTGCTGGTTCGGGTCGGTCTCGGCGACCCGCTTCGGCATCATGAACGGCACGTTCGAGGACGGCTTGGCGAGGCCGAACAGCAGCAGCCCGGTCGGCGACTTGAGCTTGACGGTGAAGCGCTTCGCGTCGTCGGCGCTCATGCCCTCGACGAAGGTCATCAGCTTCTGGCCGAGCGAGTCGCGGGCCGCCCAGCGCTTGATCGAGGCGACGCAATCCTCCGCCGTCACCGGCTTGCCGTCGTGCCAGAGCAGGCCGTCGCGCAAGGTGAACGTGTAGGTCAGGGTGTCGGGCGACACCGTGTAGGTATCGACCATCTGCGGCTTGACCTCGCCCTTCGCGTCGAGGGCGAACAGCGTATCGTAGATCATGTAGCCGTGGTTGCGGACGATGTAGGCGGTGGTCCAGATCGGATCGACGATCTTGACGTCCGAATGCATCACCGCCTTGAGCGTCTGCGCCGGCGCGCCGACAGGCGCGAGCAGGGCCGCGGATGCGGCAACCAAGCCGAGAACGGACCGACGAAACGCCATCAAGCTGTCTCCCCTCGCAAACGAGCCGCCGGTGCGGCGGCGAAACACGCCGTCGGGTACCGCCCGACGCGGCACCATCCATGCAATCGACAGACCAGCTCGCATGCAGCCTGCGACGCTGATCGATGGCGCCGTTATTCTGCGCGCCGGACAAGTCTAGGAAAGCAGCGGCACGACCATTGAAATAGTCGCGCGACCTTGCCGCTGCGGATCGAGGCAGGATGCGGGAGGCCGGGCGGGCTGACTACGACGAAAGCGTGCGACGGGTGCACCGTTTTTCGTGTCACCCCTGCCGCTCGGTCACGAACTGCGGTGCAGTCAGGTGCGCAGGCGCTTCAGGGCGGTCTCGAGGTCGCGGCGCAGCCGCTCGGCGGCGAAGCTCGGCTGGCGATCGGCCGGGACGCAGAGGTCGAGGGAGGTCTCGACCGGCATCGTCTCGGGGAAGGGGACCGCCGTCATGGTGCCGGTGGCGAGCTCGTCGGCGACCGCGGCGCGCGGCAGAACCGCCAGTGCGCCGGCCTGGGCCACGAGGGTGCGCTGGAGATCGAGGGACGAAGCCTCGAAGGTCGGCACGATCCGGCATCCCGCCTCGGCCGCCGCCCTGTCGAGGAAGGTGCGGAGTCCGAAATCCGGGCCCGGCAGGACCCAGCGGTAGCCGGCGAGCGCCGTGAGGGAGGCCCCGCCCGGCCGCGTCACCGGATGGTCCGGCGGTGCGATGATGAATTGCGGCAGCCAGATCCGCTGGGCCACCGTGACCGCGTCGGAGGGCGGAGCGAAGAAGGTGAGGGCGATGTCGCAGGAGGCGTCCTCGATCGCCCGCACCGCGTCCTTGGCGGTTCCGGTGCGCAGCCGCGCGCGGACATGGGGGTGGCGGCCTGCGAAGGCGGAGAGCACCGGCACCAGGATCGCCGAGGCGACGCCCTCGGCCGCGTGGACGCCGACGAGCCCGCCGCGCAGGCCCTTCAGGTCGTCGATGAGCCGCACGACGTGGTCGAGCTCATTGATGGTGCGGTCGAGCTTGGCCGCCAGCAACTCGCCGGCAGCCGTCAGCCGGATGCCGAGCGGCCCGCGCTCGAGGAGCGGCGCGTCCATGTAGTATTCGAGCTGGGAGATGTGCCGCGCCAGCACGTTGGGATGGATGTCGAGCTGGCTCGCCGCGTCGCGCAGGGAGCTGCATCGGGTGACGACGGCGAAGTAGTGGAGAGCGACGATCTTCGCCATGCCGCCTTGACCCGAGACACCGGCGCTCCGTCGCAGAGCGCCCGCGGGGCCGGCCCGCGCATGCGCGCAGGGGCGATGCGGTGCCAAGAAAGACCATTGGTGTCAATAGGCTACAAGTTTGCTGGGCCGGACACGGCCCGCGAGGCGCCATTGCTGCGATGCAGCACTGACCTTGCGGCAATGCAAAACCATCGCTTCCGCGCCCAGACCCGTCGCGATTCCAATCGCTTGTGAAGACGCTAAGACGCCCGCCCGCCGCGGACCCTGCGCGAAAGACGATCTCACAAGCGAGATAATAGGCTATACGAATTGCCGCTTGTTCCCGATCTATAGATCGACTCAGCGGAAGACATCAGAATGGCACGATGCTAAAGTGGCTTCGGTGAGCAAATGTAATAAGTTATTTATAAGGGTGATCGATGAGAGAAAACTATGACTGCGCCGTCAAGGCTCGGCCATTCTCTCTCGGGTCCGACATTTCTCATCATGCGAACACGCTTCGCTTTGCGGCTGCCGGCCGCGTGAACGTGAAACGCCGAATGGAGACGCTGAACATGGGCAAGTTTGTGAACTCCGTTTCCGTGGCAGCCCTGATGGCGCTGGCGCCGCTCGCGCTGCCGTCTGCCGCGCTCGCCAACGACAAGCTCTTGGAGATGTCGAAGAGCGACGATAACTGGCTGATGCCGGGCAAGAACTACGATTCGGACAACTACAGCGGCCTGACCCAGATCAACGACAAGAACGTCAAGAACCTCAAGGTGTCCTGGCAGTTCTCGACTGGTCTGCTCAACGGCCACGAGGGTGCCCCGCTGGTCGTGAACGGCAAGATGTACGTTCACACCTCGTTCCCGAACAACACCTTCGCCCTCGGGCTCGACGATCCGGGCAAGATCATCTGGCAGGACAAGCCGAAGCAGAACCCGGCCGCGCGCTCGGTGGCCTGCTGCGATCTCGTCAACCGCGGCCTCGCCTACTGGCCGGGTGATGGCAAGACCCCGGCCCTGATCCTGAAGACCCTGCTCGACGGCCATGTCGCGGCGCTCAACGCCGAGACCGGCGAGACGGTCTGGAAGATCGAGAATTCCGACATCAAGATGGGCTCGACCCTGACCATCGCCCCCTACGTGGTGAAGGACAAGGTGATCATCGGCTCGTCGGGCGCCGAGCTCGGCGTGCGCGGCTATCTCACCGCCTACGACGTCAAGACCGGCGAGCAGAAGTGGCGCGCCTATGCCACCGGGCCGGACAAGGACCTGCTGCTCGCGCCCGACTTCAACATCAAGAACCCGCAATACGGCCAGTTCGGCCTCGGCACGCAGACCTGGGAGGGTGATTCCTGGAAGATCGGCGGCGGCACCAACTGGGGCTGGTACGCCTACGATCCGGGCACCAACATGATCTACTTCGGCACCGGCAACCCGGCGCCGTGGAACGAGACCATGCGTCCCGGCGACAACAAATGGACGATGACCATCTTCGGTCGCGACGTCGATACGGGCGAGGCGCATTTCGGCTACCAGAAGACCCCGCACGACGAGTGGGACTATGCCGGCGTCAACGTGATGATGCTGTCCAACCAGAAGGACAGCGAGGGGAAGATGAGGAAGCTCCTCACGCACCCGGATCGCAACGGCATCGTCTACACCCTCGACCGCACCGACGGTTCGCTGGTCACGGCGAGCAAGATCGACGACACGGTCAACGTGTTCAAGACGGTCGATCTCAAGTCGGGCCTGCCGGTGCGCGATCCCGAATACGGCACCCGGATGGACCACCTTTCCAAGGACATCTGTCCCTCGGCGATGGGCTACCACAACCAGGGCCACGATTCGTACGATCCGAACCGCAAGCTCTTCTACATGGGCATCAACCATATCTGCATGGATTGGGAGCCCTTCATGCTGCCCTACCGGGCCGGCCAGTTCTTCGTCGGTGCGACGCTGAACATGTATCCGGGACCGAAGGGCGACCGTCAGAACGCCGAGGGGCTGGGCCAGATCAAGGCCTACGACGCCATCACGGGCAAGTTCAAATGGGAGAAGATGGAGCGCTTCGCGGTCTGGGGCGGTACCATGGCGACGGCCGGCAACCTGGTGTTCTACGGAACGCTCGACGGCTACATCAAGGCGCGCAACTCCGACACGGGTGAGCTGCTCTGGAAGTCGAAGCTGCCGTCCGGCGCGATCGGCTACCCGATCACCTACACCCACAAGGGCACGCAATACGTCGCCATCTACTACGGCGTCGGCGGCTGGCCGGGCGTCGGCCTGGTCTTCGACCTGCAGGACCCGACCGCCGGCCTCGGCGCGGTGGGCGCGTTCAAGAAGCTCGCGAACTACACCCAGATGGGCGGCGGCGTGACGGTGTTCTCCCTCGACGGCAAGGGCCCGTACGACGATCCGAACGTCGGCGAGTACTCGGCGAACTGATCCGCCGACCCTCCCGCCCCGTCCCGCCCAGCGGGACGGGGTGCCCCTCCCCATGCGGGGAGGGGCAGCCCGCTGCCCCTCGATGACGACGGATCCGTTCATGTTGAGATCGTTCGGACGATCCCGCCTGCGCCTGGCGGGCCTGACGGCGCTCGCCGCCTTCACCGCTCCGGCCTTCGCCACCGCGGCCCTGGCCCAGGCAAAGCCCGCGCAGAGCGCGCCGGCCCAAGCCCAGCCCCAAGCCCAGCCCCAAACCCAGCCCTCGGCCGATGCCGCCGCGCCCCAGGATGACGGCGTGCTGCGGGTCTGCGCCGCGGCGAACCAGCCGCCGCTGTCGCTGAAGGACGGCACCGGGCTGGAGAACCGCATCGCCGCGGCGGTGGCCGAGGCGATGGGGCGCAAGGTCCAGTTCGTCTGGTCGGAGAAGCCCGCGATCTACCTGGTGCGCGACTTCCTCGACAAGAAGCTGTGCGACGTCGTCGCCGGGCTCGATACCGGCGACCCGCGGGTGCTGACGACGAAGCCGTATTACCGCAGCGGCTACGTCTTCGTGACCCGGGCCAAGGACGGGCCCGACGTGACCTCCTGGTCCGATCCGCGGCTCAAGCAGGTCGGCCACGTCGCGGTGCCGTTCGGCTCGCCGAGCGAGACGATGCTGAAGAACATCGGCCGCTACGAGGAGGACATGGCCTACCTCTACTCGCTGGTGAACTTCCGCTCGCCGCGCAACCAGTACACCCAGATCGATCCGGCGCGCCTCGTCGGCGAGGTCGCGAGCGGCAAGGCCGACGTCGCGGTGCCCTTCGCTCCCGACGTCGCCCGCTTCGTCAAGGCCTCGACCGTGCCCCTGCGCATGACCCTGGTGAAGGACGACGCCACCCGCGCCGACGGCCAGAAGGTCGCCATGCGCTTCGACCAGTCGATGGGCGTGCGCCGCGGCGACGACGCGCTGCTCGCCGCCCTCGACACGGCCCTCGTCAAGGCCCGTCCGGCGATCGACGCGATCCTGAAGGACGAGGGCGTCCCGACGGTGCCGACCGGGTCCTGATTCCCCGCTTCATCCCCTCGTCCTGCGGGCCGCCGGAGGTGGCCCCTTCCTTCAACAGAGCGTCACGTCATGATCCAGCGTAGGACCGCCCTCGGTGCCAGCCTTGGGCTCGTCATCGTCATCGCCAGCCTCGGCGCCCTGCCGCGGCCCACCACGGCCCAGAGCAGCGCCGTGGACCTGCGTAACGTCGTCACCGGCGAGAAGCTCGACTTCTCTGACGTGCTGCCGGAGGGCAAGGACACGCCGGGGGTGAAGCAGTTCCTCGCCACCGGCCACAACCCCTACATCACCGATGCGAGCTGCCTGAAGAAGGGCGAGCAGACCTTCCTGGCCGCCTGCTCGGGCTGCCACGGCCATATCGGCGAGGGCAAGATCGGCCCCGGCCTCGCCGACAATTACTGGACCTACCCCCAGAACACGACCGATGCCGGCCTGTTCTCGACGGTGTTCGGCGGTGCCAACGGCCAGATGGGCCCGCACAACGAGAGCCTGACCCTCGACGACATGCTGCAGGTCACCGCCTGGGTCCGCCATCTCTACAGCGGCCCGGTGGCCGACGCCGAGTGGCTGAACGACGAGCAGAAGAAGGCCTACAAGCCCTACAAGCTCGGCGAGACCTTCCCCGACAACCCGCCAGGGATGTGCGCCAAGACCGGCAAGTCCTGACGGCGATCGATCCCGGGTCGCCGCACGACCCGGGCTGACGGGGCCGGAGCCGGTCTTCGCTCCGTCTCCCGACCCGCACGCCCCGAACCATAATTCGACAGGAGGAACACCATGCGCCTGACCCTCGCCGTCATCGCCCTCGTCGCCGGCTCGGCCCTGCCGGCGCTCGCCTACGACGGCACCAAGTGCAAGGCCCCCGGCAATTGCTGGGAGCCCAAGCCCGGCTTCCCCGAGAAGGTCGCGGGGACGAAGTACGATCCCAAGCACGATCCCAAAGAGCTGAACAAGCAGGCCGATTCCATCAAGGCGATGGAGGAGCGCAACAAGAAGCGGGTCGACAACTTCAAGAAGACCGGCAAGTTCGAATACGACGTCAGCAAGATCGCGGCCCAGTAATCCCGCGGCGCTTTCGAGCGGATCTGCTCGAAGGCGCAAGGCAAGCCCGAATGGGCGTCGGCGCTGAGGCGCCGGACGCCTTGGCATCGACGCGTCGATGCCAAGGCGCGAGGGTATAGCGCGTGGCGCCGATCGCGCCGCGCCCCCGCGATTGCGATGCATCCGTCCCGGAGTTGTCGATCCGCATGAACCAGATCCGGCCGGCCGACGCGGCCCTGACCGACTGGCGCCAGGCCGCCCTGCGCTTCGAGGCGGAGATCGCCAAGGCGGTGGTGGGCCAGGAGCGGGCGATCCGCCTCGTCACCATCGCGATCTTCGCCCGCGGGCACGTCCTGCTCGAGGGCGATGTCGGCGTCGGCAAGACCACCCTGCTGCGGGCGGTCGCCCGGGCCCTCGGCGGCGCCTACGAGCGCGTCGAGGGCACGGTCGACATGATGCCGGCCGACTTGATCTACCACACCTACCTCGCCGAGGACGGCCGCCCGCGGATCGAGCCCGGGCCGGTGCTGCGCCGGTCGCAGGATCTCTCGGTGTTCTTCTTCAACGAGATCAACCGGGCGCGGCCGCAGGTCCATTCCCTGCTCCTGCGCCTGATGGCCGAGCGCAGCGTCCAGGCCTTCGACCGCGAGTACCGGTTCCCCCATCTCCAGGTCTTCGCCGACCGCAACCGGGTCGAGCGCGAGGAAACCTTCGAGTTGCCGGCGGCGGCCCGCGACCGGTTCCTGATGGAGATCGGCATGGAGGCGCCGACCGATCCGGCCCTGCGCCGCAGCCTCGCCTTCGATCCGCGCTTCCACGACACCGACACCCTCGTCGCCGAGGTCGCCGCGGACGTGATCGACCAGGGCGCGGTCGCGGGCATCGCGGCGGCGCTCCAGCACGGCATCCACGCCAGTCCCGCCCTCGAGGACTACGTCGTCCGGCTGTGGTCGGCGGTGCGCGAGCCGGCGAAAGCCGGGATCAGCCTGCCGGACGTCGCCATGGACTCCCTGGTCCAGGGCGGAGCGAGCCCGCGCGGCATCGCCTTCCTGATCCGCGCCGCCCGGGTGCGGGCCTGGCTGGAGGGCCGCGACGTCCTGCTGCCCGAGGACCTGCGCGCCGTCTTCCACGAGACCATGGCGCACCGGATCTTCCTCGAACCGGTCTACGAGATGCGCCGCGAGCGGATCGTGCCCGAGTTCTGCCGCGCCGTGCTCGCCACGGTGCCGGCGCCGTGAGCATCGACATCCTCTACCGCCTGCGCGGCCCCGCCGCCGGGCCGGCCCCCGGCGCGCACCGCGCCCGCGACACCGGCGGGCTTGGGGTCTTCCGCGATCAGGTGCCGTTCTGGCGCCACCCGGACGCCCGCCGCATCGACCTGCGGGCGACCCTGCGCGATCCCTTCGAGGGCACGGTCGTGCGGCGGTTCGAGCAAAGCCGGGCCCTGGAGGTCTGGGCGCTCGTCGACGCCTCGGCCTCGATGCGCTTCCGGGGCCGGGGCGAGACCTGGGCGCTGGTGACGGAGCTGTGCACCGCGCTCGCCCGCTCGGCCACGCGGATCGGGGACGCCTTCGGGGTGATGGCGTGCGGGGCGCGGGCCGAGACGGTCGTCCCGGTCTCGCGCCGCCGCGGCACCGCCGAGGCGGTGGCGGATGCGCTCGCGGCGATCGAGCCCCGGGGCGCGAGCGCCGCCGGGCTGGCGGAGGCGGGGGAGAGCCTCGCCGGCCGGCGCAAGCTCGTTGTGGCGATCTCGGATTTCCGCCTGCCCGCGCCCGTGCTCGCGGCCCTGTTCGAGCGGCTCCAGGGCCACGACGTGGTGCCGGTCGCGGTCGAGGACGGCGCCTTCGACGAGGGCCTGCCGGCTTTCGGGCTGATCGAGCTGGAGGATCTGGAGGGCGGCGGGCGCCGCCGGGTGCTCATGCGGCCGTCCCTGCGGGCGCGCTGGCTCTCCCGCGAGGCGGACCGGCGCGAGGCCCTGCGCCGCCTCGCCCTGCGGTACGGCCGGCCGCCCTACCGCCTCGCCGACCGGTTCGACGGCGACGACTTCTCCCGCCACCTGCTCGGGACCGCCGCATGAGGTTGCGTGCCCCCCTGACGGCGGCGGCCCTCGCGGCGAGCCTGCTCCCGGCTCTGCCTGCCGCCGCCCAGATCGGCACCGTGACGGTGCGCAGCCCGCGGCCGTTCGGGCTGTTCCTCGGCGACCGCTTCGGCGCGACCGTCGAGATCGAGGCCGCGGACGGGTTCGTGCCGCAGGCGGCCTCGCTGCCGAAGGCCGGGCCGCTGACCTACTGGCTCGACCTGACCGGCCTCTCTGTCGCGGCCGGTCCTCTGCTGCCGAACGGCAACCGGCTGTGGCGCCTGTCGCTCGCCTACCAGACCTTCTACGCCGCCCTCGACGTGCGCCGCCTCGACATCCCGGCCTTCACCGTGACCTTCGCCAGCGATTCCGCCCGGGCGACGACGAGCGCGACCGCCGAGGTGCCGACCTGGCCGATCCTCGTCTCCCCCCTGCGCGAGATCCAGCCGCCGCCGGTCGCCGACCCGGTCGACTACCTGCGGCCCGAGAGCTCGGTGCCGCGCCGGGATCCGGGGCCCGCCCGGGCCCTCGCCTGGGCCTTCGCGGCGCTCGGTCTTGCCGGCCTCGCGCTCCTCGCCCGCGACCGGGCCTGGTGGCCGCTCCATCGCCGCCCGGCCCGGGCCTTCGCGGCGGCGGCGCGGCAGGTGCGCCGCCTCGCCGCCCGACCGGAGGACGAGGCCGCCTACCGCGCGGCGCTGCTGGCGCTCCATCGCGGCCTCGACCGCACCGACGGGCGGCGGGTGATGGGCGAGGACCTCGCCGACTTCCTCGGCCGCCACCCGGCCTACGGCGCCCTCGCCCAGCCCCTCGGCCGGTTCTTCGCGGCCTCCCGCGCCGCCTTCTTCGGCCGCGACCCCGCGGCGGCGCGGCGCGCCTGGCCCTTCCCGGACCTCGTCGCCACCGCCCGCCGCCTCGCCGCGGCGGAGCGTGCGGGACCGCCGGCCGGAAACGGGGGTACGCCGTGAGCCTCTTGAGCCGCTTCGGGGTGACGGCGCCGGGCTGGCTGTGGCTCCTGCCGCTCGCCCTTCTGCCGCTCGCCGCCACGGCGCAGCGTCGCGTGCCGGTGCCCGCGCTCGCCATGGTGCCGGCGGACGGGCTGTCGCGCCTCGTCGATGCCGTGCTGACCCTCGCCGGCGTCGCGGGGATCGGCTTCCTGGTCCTGGCGCTGGCCGGGCCGCGGCTGGCCGGCGAGAGCGTCGTGCGGACGGGGGAGGGGGCTCAGGTCTCGCTGCTCATCGATCGCAGCGGCAGCATGAACGAGACCTTCGCCGGACGGCAGCCCTCGGGGGCCGAGGAATCGAAGGCCGCCGCCTCCCGGCGTATCCTCGAAGGCTTCGTCGGGCGCCGCGCCCACGACCTCGTGGCGGTCTCGGCCTTCTCGACCTCGCCGATGGCGGTGCTGCCGATGACCGACCGCCACGACGCCGTGCGGGCGGCGATCCGCGCCATCGACCGGCCCGGGCTGGAGGCGACCAACGTCGCCCGCGGCCTCGGCCTGGCCCTGTCGCAGTTCGGGCCCGGCGCGCCGCAGGCCTCCCGCGTCCTGCTCCTCGTCTCCGACGGCGCCGCGGTCATCGACCGGCGGGTGCAACCGCTCCTGCGCGAGGAATTCGCGAAGATCCACCCGACCCTGTACTGGCTCTTCCTGCGCACGGCCGGCTCGCCCGGCCTCGCCGACAGGCCGGCGGGCGAGGACACGCCGCAGGCCGCGCCGGAGCGCCATCTCGACCTGTTCTTCAAGAGCCTCGGCGTGCCCTACCGTGCCTTCGAGGCCGAGAGCCCGGAGGCGGTGGAGCAGGCGATCCGCGAGATCGACCGGCTCGAGCGCAAGCCGATCACTTATGTCGAACGCCGGCCGCAGCACGACCTCGCCGGCCTCGCCTACGGCCTCGCCGCCTTCGCGCTCGGGCTCCTCCTCGCCGGCAAGCTCGCCGAGACCGACCTCGCGGGATGGAAGGTCGAGGCCCGACGGTCGGCCCGCCCGTCCGAGGATCCCGCGTCTCAACCCACCCGGCGCGCCGCATGAGTGCCAAGCCCCTGTCCCTGCTCGCCAGGCCCCCGTCCATCGCCGCTCTCCTGCACCGGGCCCGGGGGCCCGTCCGCACCGGCCTCCTCGTGGCGGTGCCGCTCGTCGGCGCGGCCGGGGCGATCCTGTGCGCGGGTCTCGCCTGGCGCGACGTGAGCGCCAACCGGGCCATCGCGGCGCTCGAGGCCGGCACCGACCGTCCGGTGAGCGTCGACGCGCCGCCCGAACTCCTGCTCGCCCGCATCCGCTTCCTCGTCGCCCGGGAGCGGTTCGAGGCGGCCGAGCCGCTTCTCGCCGCCCTCGACCGCACCGGATCGGCGGACCTGCGCGGCCGCGCCCAGATCTCCCTCGCCAATGCGCGGCTGCGGCAGGCCTTCGCCAAGCTGGAGGCCGGGGAGCTCGACCCGGCCGCCCCCCTGGTGGGTCTCGCCCGCCAGGCCTATCGCCGGGCGCTCACCCTGCGGCCGGAAGCCTGGGACGCGAAGTTCAACCTCGACGTCGCCTCGCGGCTGGTGCGCGATTTCCCCGAGCGGGGCCGCGAGCACGGCGAGGAGATGCCCGCCGACCCGAAGAAGATCTGGACCGACATCCCGGGCCAGCCGCGGGGCCTGCCGTGACCGTCTCGGGACCGTTTCCCGGTGCCGTGCGGCGCCTTCTCGGCGATGCCCGCGGGCGGCTGCTCGCGGGCGCGCTCGGCCTCACGCTCCTCACCCTCGCGGCGCCGCGGCTGCCGGTGACGGGGCAGCGCGTCGAGGCGGTGGTGGTGGTCGACATCACCGGCAGCATGAACACCCGCGACGAGCATCTCGACGGCAAGCCGGTGAGCCGGCTCGACAAGACCAAGGCCGCCCTGCGGGCGCTCGCCGCCAACCTGCCCTGCGGCTCCCGCCTCGGGCTCGGCCTGTTCGCCGAGCGGCGCACCTTCCTGCTGTTCGAGCCGATCGACACCTGCGCCGACTTCGCGGCCCTCGACGGGGCGATCGCCGGCCTCGACTGGCGCATGGGCTGGGAGGGGGACAGCCGGATCGCCGCCGGGCTCTTCCGGGCCATCGCGCTCGCGGGCGAACTCGGCAGCGACCTCGTCTTCGTCACCGACGGCCACGAGGCGCCGCCGCTGCCGGCTCGCGGCGGGCCCGCCTTCGAGGGCAAGCCCGGCGCGGTGCGCGGGCTGATCGTCGGCGCGGGCGGCCACGCCCTGGCGCCGATCCCCCGCTACGACGACCGCGGCCGGGAGATCGGGTTCTACGGCCCCGAGGACGTGCCGCACGAGAACCGGTTCGGTCCGCCGCCCCCGGGCGCCGAGACGCGCGAGGGCTACAACCCGCGCAACGCCCCCTTCGGCGGCGTGGCGCCCCGGGGCACCGAGCACCTGTCGAGCGTGCGCGAGACCTACCTGCGCGGCCTCGCCGCCGAGACCGGCCTTGCCTACGTGCCACTCGACGATCCCGCGGGGCTGGCCGCCGCCCTCACGGCGGTGGCGACGACGCGGCCGCGGCCCGTCCTCCTCGACCTGCGCCCTTGGCTCGGCGCCGCGGCGCTCGCCCTCCTCCTCGTCCTGTTCGGTCTCCTGCCGTGGCGTGCGCGCCTGGGCGGGGCCGTCTCCCGCCTTCGTCACGGAGCGTAGACATGCGTCGTCATTTAGCCCTCCCGCCCCGCCGCGCCGCCCTCGTCCTGCTGATGGTCGGGGCCGGCCTGTCCTCGGCGCTGGCCCACGGGCCGACCCCGCAGAAGATCGAGGCCGACGTCACCATCGCGGCGTCCCCCGACGCGGTCTGGGCCGTCGCCGGCCGGTTCGGGGACGTCGCCGCCTGGAACCCCCTGGTCGCGAGCGGCAAGAGCACCGGGACCGGTACCAAGAACGGCGACACCCGGACCCTGACGCTCAAGAACGGCGGCATCCTGCACGAGAGCCTCGACGAGTACGACGCGGCCCAGCGCAGCTACTCCTACCGCCTCGACGATCCCGACCTGAAGGCGCTCCCGGTCTCGTCCTATTCCGCCACCTTGACGGTGACGCCGGACGGCACGGGCAGCAAGGTGGCGTGGTTCGGCCGGTTCTATCGCGGCGACACCGGCAACGAGCCGCCGGAGGAGCTGAGCGACGCGGCCGGCCGGGCGGCGATGAAGGCGTATTTCGAGACCGGCCTCGCCGGCCTGAAGGCGAAGGTGGAGGGGAACGGGGCGGGGACCAAGGCCGGGGCCGTCCGGTGAGGGGACTCCGTCTCCTCGCCGTCCTGGTCTGCGCGCACGGCGCCCTGGCGGGCGGCATCCGGGCCGCCCTCGCGGGCGACCTCTACGTCGCGGGCCAGGAAGCCGGGGTGGTGTCGCGGGTCGATCCCGCGACGATGCGGGTGGTCGGCACGATTCCCGTCGGGCCGGGACCCGCCGGGCTCGCGACCGGGCCCGGGGGACGGGTCTACGTCACTCACCCGGATCACCGGGCGATCACGGTGATCGACGGGCCGGCGGCCCGCGTCGTCGCCCGCCTCGACCAGCCGGGCTCGCCCTTCGGCATCGCGGCGGCGCCCGACGGCGCGGCGCTCTATGTCGGCGACTGGCGCCGGGGCGAGGTGGTGCGGCGCGACCCCCGCACCGGCGAGGCCATGGGCCCGGCGGTACCGGTGCCCGATCCCGCCGGCCTCGTCCTCGACCGTACAGGCGGGCGGCTCTACGTCGCCGACCGCGAGCACCGGCGGGTCGTCGTGATCGATACCGCCGCCATGCGCGAGGTCGGCACCGCGTCGGCCGGCGAGGGGCCCTTCGCGCTCGCCCTGAGCCCGGACGATGCGCGCCTCTACGTCGCCAACGTGCGCAGCGGCGACGTCACGGTGATCGAGACCGGGACGCTGACGACGCTTTCCACCGTCACGGTCGGGGCGATGCCCTACGGCGTCGCCGTCACGGCCGACGGCCGCTTCGTGGTGGTGAGCCGCCAGCATGCCGGCGCCGTCGCGGTGATCGCGGCGGACGGCCTCGCGCCCCTCGGCGACGTTTCGGTCGGACGCTACCCAGAGGGCGTGTTGGCTCTGGCGGACGGCCGCGTCGCCGTCGCCAACTGGTTCTCGGGCGACCTGTCCTTCATCGACCCACAGGCGCGGCGGGAACTGGCGCGGCTGCCCCTGGCCGACGGTCCCCGCGGCCTCGCGGTCGCGCTCCGGTGAGGCACGCGGTGGCGGTCCCCCTCCGCGCGGCGCTCGCCGCCCTCCTGCCGCCCGCCATCCTCCTGCCGCTTGCCGGCTGCGGCGACGAGCCGGCTCGCGAAGAGGCTCCGCCGGTCGTCGTTCGCAGCGCCGACGCGGCCCGTTCCGAATGGCTGGGGGCCGACGACCGGACCGATCCCGCCCTGTGGCTCGCCGCCCGCGCCGCCGGACATCCGGTGCCGGCCGGGGACGCGGCGGTCTCCGCCCTGAAGGCGGCCTTGGACCAGGCACGGCCGCACTTCATCGAGGACGAGCGGATGATCGCCAACCGCACGGCGCAGGTCATCCGCATGATCGCGGGCGCCCCCGAGCCCGCAATCCTGATCTCCGGCCTCACCGCGGTCGCGGCCCCGACCGGGCGCCGGCAGCTCTACGGCGCCCTGTGCCAGCATTACGTCAACCTGCGCAGTGCCGGCGCCGACCACGCCACGGCCCTCGACCGGCTCCGGGAGCGCTACGCGGCGCAGGGCGGACCGGACCGCGACGAGAACGGGGCGGACGACCGCCGTCCCGCGAGCCCCCCGGCTCCCCGCTGACCCGATCCCTCCCCGAGGATATCCCGATGCGCACCACCCTCGTCGCCCTGGGGCTCGCTTCCGCCCTGTGGTTCACCCCGGCGCTGTCCGCCGAAGCCCCGGGACCCGCCGTCGCCGGCACGGTCAGCAACGATGCGATCAAGCTGTCCGGTCTGGTCCGGTTCGTGGTCGAATCCTGCCCCGGCACGAAGCCGGACTACGCCCGCTTCAAGGAGGTCGTCGAACGGCTCGGAACCGATCTGGCGGCCTTGTCGCACGGCGAGGCGCTGATCCGCTCCGCGACCTACACCCAGGCCTACCAGAAGGACCCGTCGGCGAGCTGCCGCCTGGCGCAGGAGCGGTTCGGCCCGAACGGCACGATCGTGCCCGGACTGATCGGGCCGGGCTGAGACCCCGCTCCTAACGGGTCCGGGCCGCCGCCTCGCGCAAGGCGTCGAGGAGCGGGCCTTCGAGCATCAGGGCCGAGCCGTAATGGAACTCGCCGTCATAGCTGCGGCGGGAATTCATCGACAGCGAGGCGCTGTGCATCGCGATCAGGTGCCCGGCCGCGTCGAACAGGCCGGATCCCGAACCGCCATAGCCGTTGTTGCAATCGTGCCGGGCCATGCGGATCCCGTCCTCGCCCGGCCGGTCGATCTGCCGGATGGCGCAGGTCTCGAGGCTGGTCGCGCTGCCGAAATTCTCGTGACCGGCCGGGGAGACCATCGTCACCGGGATCGTCTCGCCGCCGGTGGGCAGCCGGTCCGCTTCGTCCGGGAGCGGCTGCGCGGCGGCGGCCGTCACCGGCTCGCGCAGGGCGAGGAGGGCCCAGTCGTCGGTGATGTGGAGTGCGCTCGCCCCGGGCTGCACCCCGAGATGCAGGCTCTCGGGCTCGAAATCGTAGTTGCGGCCGGCGATCTGGAAGAAGCAATCGGCCACCGCGCGGGTGACTTCGAGGCGCCGGCTGCGGAAATTGTGGGCGTTCAACATCACCACCCGCGGCCCGGCGATCAGCCAGGCCGCCGCCGCCCGCTTCGGCACGCCGCCCGCGTCGCGGCAGAACAGGATGCCGGCGCCCGGGAAGCGGGCGAAATCCGGCGCGGCCATCGCCCGGCGGCCGTCCTGCGGGTAGAGCGCGGCGAGCCGGACGGTCTCCGCCACCGCCGGCCCCGGCAGGAGCGCGATGCCGACCAGGGCCGCGAGGATCCGCCGTCTCGGATGGGGCATGGGCCTGGATCCTCGCGGGTCTTCTTGTCGAACCCGCGAGAATTACAGATCGGTGACGCCCCAGCGTCAAGCGGCAACATCGGCGTGCCGCCGCGACACCTGCGTTCACCGCCGATCCAGCCTGCGAGGGCCGGATTCTGGCAACACCGGACCTTCGCGCCCCGTCCGCGAGGACGAGGCGTCCGGTCAGCGCACCGCCGGCCCTTCCGCGTCGCTGGTGCGCGCCGGCACCGACGGCGCCAGGGTCTCCTGGCCGGAGAAGATGCCCGGATCCTTCGAGGTGACGTCGACCGACACCGTCGCGACCACCGCCTGGCCGCACCAGTTGGAGCGGAACGTGCCGTTGAAGATGCTGCGCGGATCCGCGGTGAGCAGGCCGCACTCGCTCTTCGTCAGGCTGGTGTTGTGATAGCGCAGGTCGACGGTGAAGTTCTTGTAGGTGTAGGCGATGCCGACGTTGCCGTAGGTGTAGTCGGGCAGTTTGAACACGCCGAAGGAGGCCTTCGTCGTGCCCAGGAAGTACTGGCCGACCTCGGCCGAGAGCAGGAGGCCGCTCGGCAGCATGCCGAAGGTGCCCTCGGGGATCGTGTACTTGGCGATGCCGGAGACGTAGGTGCCCGGGGCGTGCGTGCCGAAGTAGCTCGGCGCATGGTAGACGTTGACGCCGAGCGTCAGGGCATCGTTCACCGCGTACGCGGCCTTGCCGACGAACTCGTAGTAATCGGCGTTGTTGGCGGTGTAGATCGTGCCGTCGGGGCCGATCAGGGCGCGCTCGCCGGGGTAGTTGTAGAACACGTAGCCCAGATCGAACGACCAGGCGCCGAAGGTCGGCCGGATGCCGGCGGAGAAATCCATCTCCATCGAGGGCCGGTTCGGCAGGTCGACCTGCTCGCCCGAAATGCCGGTGTAGAACAGCCCGTCGAGCATCTGGAACTCGAGGTAGCCCTGCGCGCCGGGATGGCGGTTGGTCTGCGAGATGCCGCGCGAGTTGTAGTCGGACACGAAGCGGAAGCCGAAGGCCGCAGAGACCATCTGCGGGTCCACCGCCGGCAGCGTCGGCACCACCGCCGGGGCCTGCTTCGGCACCGGCGCGTCGGCCGCATGCCCCAGGGTCGGAAGGGTCAGGGTAAGGGAAAGGGACAGCAGCGCGAGGCGAATCGACATCGGATTGTCCAGATGCTGGAGGAAAACAGCACAGCGTTCGCGCGGGGTCGGCGCGCAGGGACTGGCGTGGTGTTTGGCTCCGCGGCTCTTTGTCTGCACCAAAGAACGCACCTTGAGCACTTCATTTGTTCCGCAGCAGCGGCATCCTGTCACGCGTTCAACCCGGATTAAGATTGACGTACGGCAAGATGATGTAATCCTGCCACAATCGGAATCGGGGAGGGTATCGTTGTCGAGCTTTCGTCGGGATTCTTAATTAGAACAAGTTTAGAATATCTGATGTGCTGCTATACGCCGTTCATTACGTCAGTAAATAAAGTCAAATAACGCAAAGTTAAGCGGGGTATTCGGTATTCGACGCTGGGCGCCCGTCCGAAGCGGCCTTTCGACAGGCCGGCGTCGGAAAAACGCCCGGAGCGGCCAGTCCATCACCTCGCGCGAGGGCGGTATCGTCCTCGTCGCGGCATCGCGGCGCCCCGGCTGGGTTCATTCCACGTTGCCGGGGCCAGGGCCGATAACGCGCATCGCACGATCTTGTTCCCGTCCCGCGGCCGGCGGGTCGATGGCCGCCGCGCCCCGGCCGTCCCGGTTCGGCGCGTCGTCGTTGATCACGCAGAGATCCGCGTCGAGGGCATCGGCGAGGCGCCAGGCCCGTCCGGGATCGCCGCAGAAGAGGCCGAACGCCGTCGGGCCGTCCATCCCCTGTCCCCGTGCGAGGCGGGCGGCAAGCCCGCGCTCGTCGTCGAAGGGGATCGGTGCCACGACGGCCGCGAAGGCGTGGCCGCGCACGAGCCGCATCTCCTCCGTGCAGCGATCGAGCACCAGGACGGCGGGCCAGCCCGAGCCGGCAGGCCCGGCGGTCGCCAGCCTCGCACCGGCCGCCAGGTCGGCGTCGAGGGCCGCCTCGAGGCCGGCCCG
The DNA here is from genome assembly GCF_017347565.1 of Methylobacterium indicum. Classification (NCBI taxonomy): domain Bacteria; kingdom Pseudomonadati; phylum Pseudomonadota; class Alphaproteobacteria; order Hyphomicrobiales; family Methylobacteriaceae; genus Methylobacterium; species Methylobacterium indicum. The sequence continues at coordinate 758,677 of NZ_AP024145.1, forward strand.
GTGCTCCGGCGACACCAGGGGTCCGATCGCGGTCGCCATGTCGAGCGGGTCGCCGGGATGCAGGCCGGCCGCCCCGGCCTGCAGGGCGTCCAGGAGGCCCGGCAGCGCCTCGGTCTGGACGTAGAGGCGCGACTGGCTCGCGAAGGAGGATCCGGTCCAGCTCCGGCCGCCGGCGAGGATCGCCGCGGCGACGCGGGCGGGATCGGCCCCCGGCAGCACGATCGTGCCGGCCTTGCGGGCCCCGATCCCGGCGCCGAGATCGAGGCCGCCCGCCGCGTCCCGCTCTCCGAGAAGGCCCGGATGGGCGCGCAGGAGTTGCGCGCTCTCGGCATCGCCCGGCAGGACCGTGAGCACGCCCTCGGGAAAGCCCGCGCCGACGAGGAGCGCGGCGAGGCGGGCAAGCGTGCGCGTGGCGCGGCGATCGGCGCAGACGACGAGGGCGTTGCCGCGGGCGAGCGTGCCGGCCCGCGCGCACAGGCCCACCATCGGCGCGCTCCAGTGCAGAACGGCGCCGACCGCGCCCGCGGGCCCGCGCCGCAGGCGGGCGACCCGGCCCTCGCCGAGATCGGTCCAGGTCGTCGCGCTCCCCTCGGCGAGGGCGGCCGCCCGCTCCAGCAGGGTCAGCGCGTCGGCGAGGTCGGGGCCCGCGGTGTGGCGGAGCGGACGGCCCGTCTCGCGGCTCTCGAGGCGGGCGAGGTCCGCGCCCTCCGCCCGCAATCTCTCGGCGCAACGCCGCAGGACCCGTCCCCGGCCGGGCGCGCCGAGGGCCTTCCAGGCGGCAAGGCTCCGTACCGCGTCCTCGACCGCGCGGTCGATCTCGGCCGCGCGCGCCGGGGAGAAGCACGCCATCTCCTCCCCGGTCGCGGGGCTGAGGTGGCGGATGGGGGGCGCGGCGTCCGCGGGGCGGGAGACCCGGATCGACGGCGCCGCCGCCTCGGGCCGCGGCGAGGCGCCGGCCAGCAGGCCGTCGATGAGGGCGTGCACCGTGCGGCGCGCCTGCGCGGCGTCGCCGTCGCTTCCGTCGCCGCCCGCGGCGACGTGGGAGCGCAGCCAGAGTCCGTCGATCATCGCCGAGATCATCGTCGCGTAGGTCGCCACGCAATCCTCCGGCACCAGGCCGCGCAGGGCGTGGCTCAGGTTGGTGACCATGCGCCGCTGGTAGACGTGCTGCACCCGCTGGAAGCGCCTCGAATGCGTGATCTGGCCCCAGAAGGCGAGCCAGACGGCGCTGGTGCGCCGGTCGAACTCCTCGTCGGCGAGCGCCGCGTCGCCGACCGCGAACAGCCGGTCGCGCCGGGTTGCGGCCTCCGCCAGCCGTGCCGCCGTGGCCCGGGCGAGGCGGGCGGCCATGAAGCGCAGCGTCGCCTCGAGCAACCCGTCCTTGTCGCCGAAGTAGTGGGCGAAGAGGCCGGTCGAGACGTTGGCCCGCCGCGCGATCTCGCTCAGCGAGGCGGCCTTGAAGCCGACCTCCGCCAGGGTCTCGATCGTCGCCTCGATGAGGTGGCGGCGCCGGACCGCCTCGAAGCTCTGCAGGGTCTCCTGTCGATTCATCCGCCCCTCGCCCCGTGGGTGGCCACACCGCCGTCAGCCGGTTGAATGATCATTCAAAGCATTCTCGACGGCAAGGCCGGTCCGCCGGGTCGCCCCGCCGACCGTACCGGCCCTATACCCCCATGGACTTCGATCAACGTGCTGCGACGCACAATATCCGGCGCGAACGGCGCGCAAAGCAGCATGGATTGTTGAAAAAATTTGCGTGACTTTACGCCAGTCTGTGTATTGAATGGGTGTTCAACGGGTTCGGCCGACGGGTGGCGCGGCCTGGGTGTGGTGGGAGGTGTCATGCGAACTGTCCTGGCTCGTGCGCTCCTGGGCGCGTCATTGTTGGCCACGCCGGCGGCGGCGGCCGATCCGGCTTCCTGCAAGGCGGTGCGCTTCGCCGATGTCGGCTGGACCGACATCACGGCGACGACGGCACTCGCCTCCCGGGTGCTGACCGGCATGGGTTACGCGCCCAAGAGCCAGATCCTCTCGGTCCCTGTGACCTATGCGTCGCTCGGTGCCAAGAACATCGACGTGTTCCTCGGCAACTGGATGCCGACGATGGAGGCCGACCGGAAGCCCTACCTCGACAAGAAGGAGATCGAGGTGCTCGGGCCGAACCTGACCGGCGCCAAATACACCTTCGCGGTGCCCGAGTACCTGTACGACCAGGGTCTCAAGAGCTTCGACGATATCCAGAAATTCAAGCGCCAGCTCAAGGGCAAGATCTACGGGATCGAGCCGGGCAACGACGGCAACCGGACGATCCTCGGGATCATCAAGGACAACAAGTACGGGCTGGGCAGCTTCGATCTCGTCGAATCGAGCGAGCAGGGCATGCTCGCCCAGGTCGAGCGGGCCGTCCAGCGCAAGGAACCGATCCTGTTCCTCGGCTGGGAGCCCCACCCGATGAACACCAAGTTCAAGATGCGCTACCTGTCGGGCGGCGACGACACCTTCGGCCCGAACTACGGCGGGGCCGAGATCTTCACCAACCTGCGCGCCGGCTACGGCGAGCAGTGCCCGAACCTCTACAAGTTCTTCAAGAATCTGACCTTCGACCTGCCGACCGAGAACGTGGTGATGGGCTCGATCCTGTTCGACGGGTTGCCCGCCGAGAAGGCCGCCGACGCCTGGCTGAAGGCCAATCCGAAGACCTGGGCGCACTGGCTCGACGGCGTCGAGACCCTCGACGGCAAGCCCGCCCTGCCGGCGGTCCGCGCGAGCCTCGGGCTCAACTGACGCCCTGCGGCGGGGGCGTCGTCCTCCGCCGCGCCCCCGAGCCTGCCGGCGGTGCCCGGCGGGCCCCCGTCATCCCACGAAGCGGGCAGGCCCCCCATGTACGACTGGATCGTCAGCCACAAAATCTCGCTCGGCATCTGGCTCAAGGTCTGCGTCGACTTCCTGAACACGCACGCGCAGCCGTTCTTCGATTTCGTCTCGACGGTCCTGAGCGCGATGGTGCAGGGACTGACCGACGGGCTCACCGCCGTGCCGCCGCTGCTGCTGATCGGGCTGTTCGCCCTCGGGGCCTACCTGCTGCACCGCTCGATCGGCCTCGCCCTGTTCATCGTCGCCTCGCTGCTGCTCGTCGTGAATCTCGGCTACTGGGAGGCCACGATCGAGACCCTGTCCCTGGTGATCTGGTCGACGGCGGTCTGCGTGCTGATCGGCGTGCCGATCGGGATCATGGGGGCGCACCGGCCGATGTTCTACGAGGCGATCCGGCCGCTGCTCGACCTGATGCAGACGATCCCGACCTTCGTCTACCTGATCCCGACCCTGGTCCTGTTCGGCCTCGGCACGGTGCCGGGCATCATCTCGACGGTGATCTTCGCGCTCCCGGCGCCGATCCGCCTGACCCAGCTCGGCATCGCCTCGGTGCCCCCGAGCCTGCGCGAGGCGGCCCTCGCCTACGGCGCCACCCGGACGCAAATGCTGTTCAAGGTGGAGCTTCCGAGCGCGATGCCGACCATCCTCGCCGGCATCACCCAGTGCATCATGCTGAGCCTGTCGATGGTGGTCATCGCCGCGCTGGTCGGCGCCGACGGCCTCGGCAAGCCGGTCGTACGGGCCCTCAACACCGTCAACATCGCGATGGGCTTCGAGGCCGGGCTCGCCATCGTGGTCCTCGCCGTCATCCTCGACCGGGTGTGCAAGCGTCCGGCGCCACGCAAACGGAAGGCTGCCCGATGACCGTCGTCGACCAGGACATGCGCACCCTCTCGGCCCCCGCCCCGGCGGCGGCCCCCACCGCCCCGGCGGCGGCCCCCACCGGCGCCGCGCCGCAGGACGTCGCGCGGGAGAGCGCCGTCGCGCTGCGCGACGTCGACATCGCCTTCGGGCGCAACGTCAAGGCCGCGCTCGCGCTCTCCGACGAGGGCAAGTCCCGCGACGAGATCCGCCGGCGCACCGACGTGCTGATGGGCACGTTCAAGGTCAACCTCGACGTGCGCCCCGGCGAGATCTGCGTCCTGATGGGCCTGTCGGGGTCCGGCAAGTCCACCGTGCTGCGGGCGATCAACGGGCTGAACAAGGTCGCGCGCGGCGCGGTGCTGGTGCGTCACCGCGGCGAGCCGGTCGACGTCACCCGCTGTCGGAGCGCGACCCTGCGCGACGTGCGGCTCAACACCGTGTCGATGGTCTTCCAGCAATTCGGCCTACTGCCCTGGCGCAGCGTGCGCGACAATGTCGGGTTCGGGCTCGAACTGCGCGGCGTGCCCGCCGCGGAGCGCAACCGCGTCGTCGACGAGAAGCTCGCGATGGTCGGGCTCGACGCCTGGGCCGACAAGATGGTCCAGGAACTGTCGGGCGGCATGCAGCAGCGCGTCGGCCTCGCCCGGGCCTTCGCCACCGACGCCGACATCCTGCTCATGGACGAGCCGTTCTCGGCGCTCGACCCGCTGATCCGCGACAAGCTGCAGGACGACCTCCTGGAGCTGCAGCGCCGGCTCAACAAGACCATCGTGTTCGTCAGCCACGACCTGTCGGAGGCCCTGAAGCTCGGCAACCGCATCGCGATCATGGAGGGCGGCCACGTCGTCCAGTACGGCACGCCCTCGGACATCGTGCTGCGCCCGGCCAACGCCTACGTGGCCGAGTTCGTCAAGCACATGAACCCCCTCGAGGTGTTCGACAGCGGCTCGGTGATGACGCCCGCCGCAGCCCTGCGCCGGGACGGCGACGCCGTTCTGCTCGACGGAAGCGGCGAGGTGCGCCTGCGCGTCGACCGGTCCGAGCGCCCGGTCTCGGCCCAGGTCCGCGGGCGCGAGATGCCCCTCGGCCACGTCGACGGCAGCGGCGCCGGCAATTCGGCCGGCCTCGTGGTCGCCCCCGTGGACCTGCCGCTGCGAGCCGCGATCGACCTGCGCCTGCGCTCGCCCTACCCGATCGTGTTCGTGGACGATCTCGGGCGCCTGGCCGGCCTGTGCGACCACACCGAGATCTATCGCGGGCTGCTCCAGCACCCCTGAGCGCCGTCCCGCACCGGCGCCGCCCCCGGCGCGGTGCCCCAGCGCGAGCGCGTTTCGGCGCGCCGTCCCGACATCCCACCTCCGCCGAGGTCGCCCACCATGTCGTCCGTTCCGATCCATCGTCCCTTCATCGCCGGGCGCCCCGCCGCCGAGGCCGGGCGGCGCAGCTTCCGCGCCATCAACCCGGCCGACGGCAGCGTGCTGGCCGAGATCGAGCACACGACCCGCGAGGACCTGGAGGCCGCCATCGAGGCCGCGCGGGCCGGCCAGGCGGTCTGGGCCGCCACCCCGGCGCGCGAGCGCGGCCGGGTGCTGATGCGGGCGGTCGCCCTGTTGCGTGCGCACAACGACGAGATCGCCCAGATCGAGACCCGCGATACCGGCAAGCCGATCGCCGAGACGCGCAGCGTCGACATCGTCACCGGCGCCGACGTGCTCGAATATTATGCCGGCCTCGCCGCCGCGATCGAGGGGCGCCAGATCCCCCTGCGGGAGACCTCCTTCGCCTATACGCGTCGCGAGCCGCTCGGCCTCGTCGCCGGCATCGGCGCCTGGAACTACCCGATCCAGATCGCGCTCTGGAAGTCGGCACCGGCCCTCGCGGCCGGCAACGCGATGCTGTTCAAGCCGAGCGAGGTGACGTCGCTCACCGCCTTCTCGCTCGCCGAGATCTACGCCGAGGCCGGCCTGCCGGCGGGCGTGTTCAGCGTCCTGCCGGGCCCGGGCACCGAGATCGGAACCTGGCTCACCGAGCATCCGGCGATCGCCAAGGTGTCGTTCACCGGCGGCACCGCCACCGGCTCCAAGGTGATGGCGGGCGCCGCCCGCTCGACCCTCAAGGACGTGACGCTGGAACTCGGCGGCAAGTCGCCGCTCATCGTTCTCGACGACGCCGATCTCGATCGCGCCGCCGACATCGCGATGGCGGCGAACTTCTTCAGCTCGGGCCAGGTCTGCACCAACGGCACCCGGGTCTTCGTGCCCGCGCATCTCATGGAGCCTTTCGCCGCGCGGGTGCTGGCGCGCGTGGCGCGCATCCGCATGGGCGACCCGCTCGACGAGGCGACGAATTTCGGGCCGTTGGCGAGTCACGCCCACCGCGACAAGGTCCTGGGCTTCATCCGCTCGGGCGTCGAGCAGGGCGCCCGGCTCCTCGTCGGCGGCCACGCGCCGGAGGGCGCCCTCGCGGCCGGCGCCTACGTGGCGCCGACCGTGTTCGCCGAGTGCCGCGACGACATGGAGATCGTGCGCGAGGAGATCTTCGGACCGGTGATGTGCCTGCTCGCCTACGAGACCGAGGCCGAGGTGCTCGTCCGGGCCAACGCCACCTCGTACGGCCTTGCCGCCGGCGTCGTCACCCGCGACCTCGTCCGCGCCCACCGGATCGTCCACGGGCTCGAGGCGGGCATCTGCTGGATCAACACCTGGGGCGAGTCGCCCCCCGAGATGCCGGTCGGCGGCAACAAGCAATCGGGCCTCGGCCGCGAGAACGGCCTCGAATCGCTCGAGCGCTTCACCCGCACGAAGTCGATCCAGGTCGAGCTCGGCGATTTCGCCCCCGTGTTCTGACGCAGGAACCGACACCGACCCGCCGCTGCGGCGCGGCGTCCCGGTCCCCGCGACCGACCCGCGCCGCCCGTCCCCCGAGACCGGATCCGAGACCATGCCGCAGACAGACGCACCCGAGTACGACTTCATCATCGTCGGCGCCGGCTCCGCCGGCAACGTGCTCGCCACGCGGCTCACCGAGGACCGGGACACGACGGTGCTGCTGCTGGAGGCCGGCGGCCCGGATTACCGGCTCGACTTCCGCACCCAGATGCCGGCGGCGCTCGCCTATCCGCTCCAGGGCCGGCGCTACAACTGGGCCTATCTCACCGATCCCGAGCCCCACATGAACGGGCGGCGGATGGAATGCGGCCGCGGCAAGGGGCTCGGCGGTTCCTCGCTCATCAACGGCATGTGCTACATCCGCGGCAACGCCCTCGACTACGACGGCTGGGCCCAGCTGCCGGGCCTTTCGGGCTGGTCCTACGACGAATGCCTGCCGTATTTCCGCAAGGCGGAGAGCCGCGACATCGGGCCCGACCCCTATCACGGCGGCGACGGTCCCCTGAGCGTGACGACCGCCAAGCCGGGCAGCAACCCGCTCTTCGCCGCCATGGTGGAGGCCGGGGTGCAGGCCGGCTTCCCGCGCACCCCCGACCTCAACGGCTACCAGCAGGAGGGCTTCGGGCCGATGGACCGGAGCGTGACCCCGAAGGGGCGCCGCTCCAGCACGGCCCGGGGCTACCTCGACCAGGCGCGGGCGCGCCCGAACCTGACCATCGTCACCGGGGCGCTCACCGACCGGATCCTGTTCGAGGGCCGGCGCGCGAGCGGCGTCGCCTACCTGAAGGGCGGGCGGCCGGCCGAGGCGCGGGCGCGCCGCGAGGTGCTGGTCTGCTCCGGCGCCATCGCCTCGCCCCAGCTCCTCCAGCGCTCCGGGGTCGGCCCGGCGGATCTCCTGCGCGGCCTCGACGTGCCGGTGGTGCTCGACCTGCCGGGCGTCGGCGAGAACCTCCAGGACCACCTCGAGATCTACGTGCAGTACGAATGCACGAAGCCGGTCTCCCTGGCCCCGGCCCTGCGGCCGTGGAACCAGCCGGCCATCGGGGCGCAGTGGCTGTTTCTCGGTACCGGGATCGGCGCCAGCAACCAGTTCGAGGCCGGCGGCTTCATCCGCTCGAGCCCGGATTTCGCCTGGCCCAACCTGCAGTACCACTTCCTGCCGCTGGCGATCAGCTACAACGGCAGCAATCCGATCAAGGCGCACGGCTTCCAGGCCCATGTCGGCTCGATGCGTTCGCCGAGCCGCGGCCGCATCCGCCTGACCTCCCGCGACCCGCGCCAGCACCCCAGCATCCTGTTCAACTACATGGCGACGGAGCAGGATTGGCGCGAGTTCCGCGACGCGATCCGCCTCACCCGCGAGATCGTCGCCCAGCCGGCACTCGACCCCTATCGCGGCCGCGAGATCAGCCCCGGGCCGGCGCGACGGACCGACGCCGAGCTCGACGCCTTCGTGCGCGAGCACGCCGAGACCGCCTACCACCCCTCCTGCTCGTGCAAGATGGGCGAGGACGCGATGGCGGTGGTGGACGGGGAGGGCCGGGTCCACGGCCTCGAGGGCCTGCGGGTCGTCGACGCCTCGATCATGCCGCTGATCGTCACCGGCAACCTCAACGCGCCGACGATCATGATGGCCGAGAAGATCGCCGACCGGATCCGCGGCCGGGCGCCGCTGCCGCGCAGCGAGGCGCCCTACTTCGTCGCCGGGGCGGCCCCGGTCCGCAGTCCCCCCGCCCGCGCGGCGTGACGGCGAGGCCGAAGAAAACCCGGGGGGCCGGCCTCCGGGACCGGCTCAGAACGCGATGGTGTCCACCACCTTGCGGAAGCGCGGCAGCATCGTCTCGCGGTCCTGGGCGCGCACCACGCCGACGGCGCGGAAATAGCCGTCGGGCTGGAAGCGGATGGTCTGGGAGACCACCACCGGCGTGCCGGACGGGATGTCGACGGCCCGCGCCACGATCTCGTGCCAGTCGGCGCCGTTCTGGCGGTAGCTCTGCGAGCGCTCGATCGCGAAGTCCTTCATCGTCTGGTTCGAGTACAGCGCGGCCTTCGCGAAGGCGTCGCGCTGGTCGGTGGACGGAGCCGGCTGCACCGCCTCGGCCAGCACCAGGATCGGCTGGTCGAGGTTGGTCATCTGGTCCTTCGGCCCGACGGTGTAGAGCACCGAATTGCCGCCGAGCACCCGCACCGGCCGGAAGCCCGCCGTGTCGGTGACCCGGAAGGGCAGGGCCGCGACCTGCTGGTCGATGGTCAGGGCCGGGCGGACCCGCACGCTCGTCAGCATGGCGCGCATCGCCTCGTCGCTCTCGGCGCCCGGCAGGGTCTGGCCGATGACGATGCCGGTCACGGTCGGATCGGCGACGAGGAAGACCCATTTGTGCAGGGCCGGCGCGCCCGCGGGCTGCTCGATCGGCTGCTCGCCGGTGACCAGCATCCCCTCGCGCCCGTCGGCCAGCTTGAGCGTCTCGCGGGTCTTCACCACGAGGCCCTGGCTCTTCAGGTTCTCGTCGGTGAAGTTGGTGGCGAGATCCTTGTAGGCCTGCGCCGGCAGCTCGACCACCGAGACCGTGGCGCCGCCGCTCTGCCGCTCGAAGCCCGTGAAGCGGCGCGACACCACCATCTCCTTCGCCGGCTCGAAGCCGAAGCGCGAGCCGGGCGGATAGACCGGGTCGGCCGCGAAGGCCCCGGCCGGCAGGCCGATCAGGCCGGTGAGGAGCGCCAGGCTGCGCAGCGACAGGGGACTCGTCGACATCAGACTCGTCTCTGGGTTCGCGGGGGCGACCGCCCGGGATCGGGCGGCGCTCGGGAGAGGGCGCGGTCCGGGAGCGGGCCGCGCGGGAGGTTCGAGCGCGGATGCCTCTGCCGCGCGCGCCGCTCTGTCAAGCGCGACGGATCGCCGAGACGCGCCGCAAGGTCAGGTTGAGGCGCCCGCCCGCCGGTACCGAATCGGGGAGGAGCGGCCCCGGCGCGGGAGAGAGAAGGTCGCTGGCGGGGCTCAGGATGCGGTCGACCCCGTGGAGGATCAGGCGCGAGGGTCCGCCGATCACCATCGCGTCACCGGAGGCGAGACGCACCGAGCGGGTCGGGTCGGAGCGCGCGGTGCCGCCGTAGCGAAACAGGGCCGTCGCGCCGAGCGACAGCGACAGGACGGGGGCGGCGAATTCCGCCTCGTCCCGGTCCTGGTGCAGCCCCATCCGGGCGCCGGGGGCGTAGAGGTTGACGAGGCAGGCCTCGGGCTCGGCCGGGCAGCCGGCGAGGGCGGCCCAGGCCCGCAGCACCGCCGCCGGCATCGCCGGCCAGGGCCGTCCGGTCTGCGGGTGTGTCGCTTGGTAGCGGTAGCCCGCCCGGTCGGAGACCCAGCCGAGAGGGCCGCAATTCGTCATCCTGACCGAGAACGGTTTCCCGGTGCGCGGCATCGTCGGCGTGAAGGCCGGGGCCTCGCGCAAAACCTCCGCCAGTTCCGCGGCGAGCGCGGCCTGCGCGTCGGCATCCAGGTAGCCCGGGACGTGGATCAGGCCGGGGGCGAGTTCGATCAGGGGATGGTTCCTCCGCTCGGGCGAATGTCATAGCGGGTTTTCGAAGAGGCCGCAGGCCAGCTTTTTCTCGCTGAGCCGGCGGGCCCGGCGTGATAGGACTGTCCCCCGCCTTCCCCAGCGGCATGATCCCGCCGACGAGTCCGCCCATGACGACCCGCACCGCCACCCTGATCGGTTCCGGCGCCATCCTGCTCTGGTCGCTGCTCGCGCTCTTCACCGCGGCCTCGGGCGCGGTGCCGCCGTTCCAGCTCGCCGCGATGACCTTCCTGGTCGGCGGCCTCCTCGGCTGTGCCAGCTGGATTGTGCGGCCCTCGGGGCTCGCGTCCCTGCGCCAGCCGCCCTCGGTGTGGGCCCTCGGGATCGTCGGGCTGTTCGGCTACCACGCGCTCTACTTCGCCGCGCTCCGCCTCGCCCCGCCGGCGGAGGCCGGGCTCATCAGCTACCTCTGGCCGCTCCTCATCGTTCTGTTTTCCGCGCTCCTGCCGGGGGAGGGCGGCCTGCGCGCGGCCCACCTCGCCGGGGCGCTCCTCGGGCTTGCCGGCGTGGTGACGCTGTTTCTCGGCCGCGGCTCGCTCTCCTTCGAGGCCGCCGCCCTGCCGGGCTACCTCGCGGCGCTCGCCTGCGCCTTCCTGTGGTCGGGCTACTCGGTGCTGTCGCGCCGGGTCGGCGCGGTGCCGACCGACGCGGTGGCGGGATTCTGCCTCGCCACCGCGGCCCTGAGCCTGATCTGCCACCTCGCTTTCGAGCGCACGGTGTGGCCTGAGGGCGCGGCGCAATGGGCGGCGGTGGCGGCGCTGGGCCTCGGGCCGGTCGGGGCGGCGTTCTACCTCTGGGACATCGGCGTGAAGCGTGGCGACATCCGCCTCCTCGGCGTCGGCTCCTACGCCGCGCCCGTTCTCTCGACGCTGATCTTGGTCGCGGCCGGCTACGCCCCGGCGACCTGGTCGCTGGCGCTGGCCTGCGGGCTCATCGTGGCCGGTGCCCTGGTGGCGACCCGGGGCGGTGACGGCCGTGCGGCGGCGCCGGAAGGGTGAAGGGCTTTGAACGGAGCCCTATTCCCGGCCGCAGGAATGGGCACGCTCGGCTCGGTCGGCGATGTATTCTGGTGCCGACTGGTCCGAACAGCGGCTGATATGCAGGTTGAGGGCGTCCAGCACGACGGTGAAGGCGTATCCGGCCGCCACGACGATGGCAGCCATGAGCACAAGCGTGGTCAGCCATCGCGGACGGGCCGGTTCGGCCGTCATACGGGAGCTCTTCGACGCCGCCTCGGCTGCCCGCAAGATGCCTTCGCGGCCTTGCCTCCTTCACGAGGCTGCAGCATCCATCTTTCTCAAGCCGAGCCACATCTCGAAGTCGCGATACAGCTCATCGAATGTCACGAGGGTGAGCGTGAAGCTGTCGGCCTTCACCTTGTTCCGTCGCCACTCCCACCGGTCCTTGCGAACTGCGCTCGAGAGCGAGGTCGAGCGTCCGATGACCAGGACGCCCACGATGTTGGGTCGCTCGCCGCCAAAAGCGTCCACGTAGTCGCCGGTCCTTCGATAGTGATCGAGCGCCCAGGTCCAATCGACGACTTGACTGAATCCCTTCTCGAATGCGCGCGCCCAGGTGTCGATACCGCGATCGCTATCTTCGAAGATATGCCGATCGGACGCTCCTTCGAACTCGACCAGACAGACGTTGTCCGTTCCTGCGCGGCGCACGGTAAGATCGGTCCTGAAATGCGGCAGGATTCGAAATTCGCGCTTGATGAGGTTGGCGAAGCCCAGGCGAGCGTTGTATTGACCCATCATCGCACAGAGGTTCGGCCAAAACTTGAAGTTCGCGAGAACCTGATCGCGCTCGCCGAGATCGGTCCGGGTGTCCAGCAGGTGCTTGAACTGGGCGAGTTCGGTTTCTGCGTCGCGTATGCTGAAAGCATGCGCGTCGAAATACGGCTTCGCCATCAGCCCGGCGCGATCACCGACGTGACGATGACCGTGTCGCCTTCAGTTTTGAACATCACGCGCAAATCGCCGACGCTCGCCACGAAGGCGTTGTCGACGCCCGCAATCTTCTCGATCTTGGCTTTCTCGGCGTCGAGAAAGCTCGACCTGACCGCTGCCAGCGTAGCCTCGGCCTTGCTTTTGTCGAACGGATGGAGCGACGAGACCATGTTCGCCGCGGTGTTGCTGACGAGCACGCGTCGAGCGGCAGAGCCGGCTTCCTGTCGCTGCGCCGCCGCCATCGCTTATCCTCGTTGCACTTTGCGAGACGGCCTCAATGTAGGCGTTGCCGTCCGTCCCGTCTACGTTCCGGGTCGATCAGCCACACCACGATCGGTGGCGGCAGGGAAGACGGCCCATCTGCCAGCGGCCGAGGCCGTCAACATTCGCGGCTCTCGGCATTCGCGCCTCTTGGCGATCCGAACCTAAGCAGATCTCGCCGAAATGGACACCGGTTCGGCGGCAAAAATCTGCGACAAGACAAGAACCTAAGCGGGCGAAGCGTTGGCCTGCCAACTCAAGTCTGCCGAGCAGCTCCGCCGCTACCCCCGCGGCATCGGCCGCCAGTCCGGCGGCGCCATCTCGAAACCCTCGAACCGGAAGCCCGGCGCCACGGTGCAGCTCACCAGTGTCCAGGCACCGAGGCTGGTGGCGGTCTGCCAGTGGCCGGCCGGGACCACGACCTGCGGGCGGTGGCCCCGGGCGAGGTCGGGGCCGAGATGGCGGGCCTCGGCGTCGTGGCCGTTGGGGCTCGTCGTGATCACCATCGGCGCCCCGGCATGCCACAGCCAGATCTCGGCCGCGTCGACCCGGTGCCATTCCGAAGTCTCGCCGATGTCGAGGAGGTAGTAGATCGCGGTCGAGACGGAGCGGCCGTCGATCTCGCGCGGGTCCCGGAAGGTCTCGCGGTAATGCCCGCCCTCGGGGTGGGGCTTGAGGTCGAGGAGGCGCACGACCTCGGCGGCGGTCAAAGTCTGCATCGTCGTCAGAACCGGTTCTTCCACTCGCGGAGCGCCGTGAACACCGCCGCCGGGTCGGCGCCGGGCTCCAGGCCGACCGCGCGGGCGAGCGCCGGCTCGGTGGCGCGCAGGAACGGGTTGGTGGCCTTCTCCTCAGCCAGCGTCGTCGGCACCAGGACGCGGCCTTCCGCCTTGGCTTTCTCCGCGAGCGCCGCCCGGTCCTTCAGGTTGCGGTTCTCCGGTTCGGCGGCCAGCGCGAAGCGGGCGTTCGACAGCACGTAGTCGTGGCCGGAATAGATCACGGTCTCGTCGGGCAGCGGCAGGAAGCGCGACAGCGAGCGCCACAGCACCTGGGGCGGGCCTTCCAGCACCCGGCCGCAGCCGAGGGTGAACAGGGTGTCGCCCGCGAACGCGATGCCCGCCTCCTCGAACCAGTAGGTGACGTGGTCGTCGCAATGCCCCGGGGTCTCCCAGACGGCGGCCGCGAGCGAGCCCACCGTCACCACGTCGCCCTCCCGCACCGTGGCGTCGACCTGCGGCACGGCGCTGCCGGATCTGGCCGGTGCCGTGACCCGCGCCCTCGTGCGGGCCTTCACCTCCGGGATGCCCTCGACGTGGTCGCCGTGGCGGTGGGTGACCAGGATGTCGGTGAGCGTCCAGCCGGTCTCGTCGAGGGCGCGCAGCACGGCCGCCGCCTCCGGCACGTCGATCGCCGCGCAGGCGCCGGTCGCGGGATCGCGCATCAGCACGCCGATATTGTCGCTCCGGCACGGGAAGGTGCGGATCTGGGGACGGGTCTCGGGCATGGCGGTAGTCCTCGGCGGCTCTGCGAGCGGAAGATAGGGCGGGCGCGCCGCCGGGTGAGGCGGTTCCGGCGAATAGCGGGGAGCGTGCGGCCGGCCGGCGGGTTGACGCCTTGCCGCGGGCTGGGCCACTCCCCATTGATGGCCCCGACGGCGCCCCCCGCCGCACGTCGCGAGAACCGATGAGCCTCGACGTCACCGAACTGCGCGCCTTCTACGCCAGCCCCCTCGGGGAGGTGGCGCAGCGGCTCGTCGGCCGCTCCGTCCACCGCATGCTCGGCTCGGTCTCGGGGCTCCGGGTGATGGGCCTCGGCTACGCGGTGCCGTATCTCGGCCCGGTGCGCCACGCCGCCGAGCGGACGCTGGCCTTCATGCCGGCGACGCAAGGCGTGACGAACTGGCCGGTCTCCGGCCGCTCGGCCTCGTGCCTCGTCGATCCGACCATGATGCCGCTGCCCGACGCCGCCGTGGACCGGGTGCTGCTGATCCACGCCGTCGAGGCGGTGGAGAGCCCGGCCGAGCTGATGCAGGAGGTCTGGCGCGTCCTCACGCCCGGCGGCCGGCTGATCATGGCGGTGCCCAACCGCCGCGGCCTCTGGGCGCGCCGGGATGCGACGCCCTTCGGCCACGGCCAGCCCTACAGCCGCTCGCAGCTCGGCCGGCTGATGCGCGAGACCCTCTTCGCCCCCGAGGACTGGGCCGAGACCCTCTACGTGCCGCCGGTGGAGGGCTGGCTGACGCTCCGCACCGCCAGCGCCTGGGAGCGGGTCGGGACCGGCCTGTCGCTGCCCTTCGCGGGCCTGCACGTCGTCGAGGCCGGCAAGCAGCTCCACCGCCCGGTGGCGGTCCATGCCCGCAAGACCGCACGGCTCGGCGCCCGGGTCCTGGTGCCGGTGCCCGCCCCCGTGCCGGGAGGAGCCTGATCCCGATGCCGTTTCCGGGCGCGGATGCCGCGCTGCAAAGCTTTCTCCTGGCCTTCTCGGCCCTGTTCTCGATCGTCAACCCGCCCGGCGCCGCGCTGATCTTCGCGCAGGTGACGGCCGGGCGCAGCCATGCCGACCGCACCTGGCTGTCGCGCCGCATCGGCGTCTACGCCGCCGCCGTGATGCTGGTCTCGCTCTGGGCCGGGGCCTCGGTGCTCAGCTTCTTCGGCATCTCACTCTCGGCGCTGCGCATCGCCGGGGGCCTCGTGGTGGCGGCGCAGGCCTGGAACCTGCTCGCCGCGCCCGAGCAGCGCGAGGCGCGCAAGACCGCCCAGGCCGAGCCGGTCCAGGGCAGCGAGGCGCATCCGGAGCCCGCCGCTTTGGCCGAGGTGGCGTTCTTCCCCCTGACGCTGCCCTTCACCACCGGGCCCGGCACCATCGCGGTGGCGATCGCGCTCGGCGCCGGCCGGCCCGAGGCCGGCGTCGACCGGATCGCCTATCTCGCCGGAGCGTCCGCCGCCGCCCTGGTCATCGCCCTGATGGTGCTGCTCGCCTACGCCTCGGCCGACCGGCTGGTGGAGCGGCTCGGCCACGCCCGGGCCCGGGTGCTCGGACGGCTCGCCGCCTTCCTGCTGCTGTGCGTCGGCACCCAGATCACGCTGACCGGCGTCACCGACGTGCTGGGTCCGCTCATCGCGAACGCCAGGCCAGGGTCCGTCCCGTGAGCGCCATCTGGGCGTCGACGGCCCGCACGATCCGGGCCCTGGCCGCATAGTGGATCATGTGGCCCTGGCCCGGCAGCAGGGTCAGGGTGCTGCCCGCGACCTCCGCGTGCAGCCGGCGCGACTGCTCGTCCGCATCGACGACCGCGTCCGCATCCCCGGACAGGATCGCGACCGGCAGGCGCAAGGACGCGTAGCGCGGCTGCAGCAGGGCGACCGCGCCGTTCATGCCGGCGGTGTCCTCGGCGCTCGCCCGTGCCTGCGTGGCCGACAGCGAGAGCGCCACGGGAAAGCGCGCGGTGAAACGGTCCGGCACGGCTTGCGGCTTGAAGACGTGGCGGAAGACCTGGGGCGCCAGCGCCCGCCCGACCGCTCCCGGCACCAGGGCGCGGGCGGCGTCGCCGAGGCCCGGCACCGCGAGCGGCGCGATCAGCGCCACGTCGGCCCGCCGGCCCGGATAGTAGTAGCCGGAGAGCAGCACCAGCCCGCGCAGGTCGAGGCCTTCGGTGATGGCGAGCGCCAGCGCCACGATGGTGCCCCAGGAATGGCCGACGACCACCGGACGCTCGGCCTTGAGCGCCGCGAGCGCGTGGGCGATCAGCCGCGCCTGCGCGGCGGCGCTCCAGACCCAGTGCCGCGGTCGCTCGGTATGGCCGAAGCCCGGCCGGTCGATCGCGATGACCCGGTAGGATTTGGCCAGCTGCTCCACCAGCCCGCAGATGACGAAGTCCTCCGCCATCGTGCCGTTGCCGTGGATCAGCACCACCGGCCGGCCCCGGCCCTTGACGATGCAGTGCACCCGAACCCCGTCGACCTCGACGAAGCGCCCGGGCGGCGTGTGCGCCGGCTCCTCCGGCTTCAGAGCCTCCGAGCTCCGCCGCATCAGGGCGCCGGTCTGGCGGGCGGCGGCGGCGTTCGCCTTGGCGGTGGCGCGCAGGATCCGCACGGCGCCGCTGGCGGCGCGGCGCGAGGCGCGCCCGGGAACGAACCGAAAGGCCATGGGATCTCCGGCGCGATGCTGCATTGCGGGAGAAGATGGGGCATCCGCCGGCCCGCGCATATCCCCGCGGGCCAGTCATATCCCGGTCATGCGCCTTGGCAGCATCCGCCCGCCCCTGTACGAGGCCCCGGAAGGGACGGCCGGGAGCCGCCCGCATCAGGAGCGTGACCCATGCGTCTCGTCGTCGTCGGCGCCTCCGGGCGGATGGGCCGGATGCTGATCCAGGCCGTCGCCGAGGCTGAGGGTTGCACGCTGTCGGGGGCGATCGAGCGCGAGGGTTCGCCGGCGCTCGGCCAGGATGCGGGTGTGCTCGCCGGGCTCCCGCCGCTCGGCGTCTCGGTCACCGACGACCCGCTGCCCGCCTTCGCCGAGGCCGACGGTGTCCTCGATTTCACCGCGCCGGCCGCGACCGTGTTCTACGCCGAGCTCGCCGCCCAGGCCCGCATCGTCCACGTCGTCGGCACCACCGGCCTGTCGCCGGACGATCTTTCGAAGCTCAAGGCGGCGGCGTTCCACGCCCGCATCGTCCAGTCGGGCAACATGTCGCTCGGGGTCAACCTGCTGGCCGGCCTCGTGCGCAAGGTCGCGGCGACGCTCGGCGACGAGTACGACATCGAGATCCTGGAGATGCACCACCGCCACAAGGTGGACGCCCCCTCCGGCACCGCGCTCCTGCTCGGCGAGGCGGCGGCGCAGGGGCGCAACGTCGCGCTCGCCGAACGCAAGGTCGCGGTGCGCGACGGCCATACCGGCGCCCGCGAGCCCGGCACGATCGGCTTTGCCACCCTGCGCGGCGGCAGCGTGGTCGGCGAGCACAGCGTGATCTTCGCCGGGGCCGGCGAGCGCATCGAGCTCACCCATCTGGCGAGCGACCGCGGCCTCTTCGCCGCCGGTGCCGTCAAGGCCGCCCTCTGGGCGCAAACCCGCGAGCCCGGCTTCTACGGCATGGACGACGTGCTGGGCCTCTGACCCCTTTTTCTCGAAACGGAGCGAACCGCATCATGGAGCGTCTTCTCGTCCTCGCGCGCCACGGCCAGAGCGAGTGGAACCTGAAGAACCTGTTCACGGGCTGGAAGGACCCGGGGCTCACCGAGCTCGGCGTCGAGGAGGCGCGGGCGGCCGGGCGGCGGCTCAAGGCGAAGGGCGTGCAGTTCGACGTCGCCTTCACGTCGGACCTCACCCGGGCCCAGCGCACCTGCGCGTTGATCCTGGAGGAGCTCGGCCAATCCGACTTGCCGACCCATGCCGATGCCGCCCTCAACGAGCGCGACTACGGCGATCTGTCGGGCCTCAACAAGGACGATGCCCGCGCCAAGTGGGGCGAGGAGCAGGTGCATGTCTGGCGCCGCTCCTACGACGTGCCCCCGCCCGGCGGCGAGAGCCTGAAGGACACCGTGGCGCGGGTGCTGCCCTACACGATGCGGGAGATCCTGCCCCGGGTGATGCGCGGCGAGCGCGTGCTGGTCGCCGCCCACGGCAACTCGCTGCGCGCCCTGGTGATGGTGCTCGACGGGCTCACCACCGAGACGATCCCGGGCCTCGAGCTGCATACCGGCGTGCCGCTGGTCTATCGCCTCAAGGACGATACCACCGTCGAGACGAAGGACGTCCTCGACCGCGATTGAACGGCGCGAGGGGCGCCCGTCGCCGGGCGCCCCTCGTCGTCGCTCCGCTAATGCCTAAGCAGACTTGCGTTGGCAGGCCAACGCTTCGCCCGCTTAGATTATTGATGTGTCGCAGATTTTTGCCGCCGAACCGGTGTCCACTTCGGCGAAATCTGCTTAGACCCGGACAGGGGCGGCGGCTGCCCGGGCAGCGCATCGTCCGAGAGTTGCAGGCAGGTCAGCAGGGCGACGTAGGACGGCGCCCCGATGTCGTTCTCCCGCACGCAGTCCCGCCGGTCGGCGGCCGGAAAGTGCCGCCAGCGCTGCCGCAGGATCGCCCGGGCCGACCGCTCGTCGGCGAGGCAGCCCCGGTAGCGCTGCGGGTCGTCGATGCCGGATCCGGCCGTGCGATCCGGCCGGCACATCGCCCGGATCGGGAAGGCCGGGACGTCCGCGGACCGGGCGCGGGCGGGCTCCGGCGTGCCGAACCCCGCCAGGACCAGCCCGGTCCCGAGAGCCAGCAGGATGCGGGTCGATCGCGCGGCATCCGGTTGCACGGCCATCCTCCTCACGGTCGATCCGACGTGCTCGATCGGGTGGTTCCGGGACGGCGCTCGCGTCCCGGAACCACCCGATCAGGCTTTCACCACCCGCCCGTGTCGCAGGCTTTCATCACTTCGCAGGCTTGGCGTCGGTGTGGGCGGGAGCCGGCGCGGCGGCCTTGGTGCTTCCGGTGACGGCCACCTTCGGCATGCCGATGACGTCGATCACGTCGAAGCGCATGCCGTCCTCGGCGGTCTTCAGGGCCGCGTTCGCCTCGTAGTACTTGCCCTGGCCGATCAGCGTCGCCGCCTGGTTCACGTCGGCGGTGGTCTTGTCGAGGGGCAGCACCGCCATGACGAAGTTCACGTCGACATGGGCGAGCTTCAGCTTCTCGATCGCACCCTTCTGGTCGCCCTTGGCGAGGCTCTTGTTCGCCTCGGTCACCGCTGCCGCCTTCTCGGGAGTCGCCACGAAGTCCTCGCCGAGGGTCATCTGGGCGTCGACCGGCACCCAGGCGACCTTGTCCTTGCTCTTGGCGGTCGCATCCTTGGCGGTCGTATCCGCGGCGGCGGTCTTGTCGGCCGCGGCCTTGTCCTTCGCCACCGCCATCTCGGCCGGCGTCTTCAGCTCGGCCTCGGCCTTGGTGAACACCGCGTCGTCGGTCTTCGCCTTGGCCAGGGCGGCCTGCGCCTTGCCGATCAGGCTCTTGGCCTGGGAGGGATCGGCATCGAAGATGGCGATGCGGGCGAGGTGCATGTCACGGAAGGCCTGGGCCCCGTCCTTCGAGAGCTTGCCGACATCCTTGTCGACCGCCTTCTGGGCCGCGGTCTCCTGCACCACCGCGGGCTTGGTCGCCTGCTCGGCCGCATAGGCGGCACCGCCGAGGACCGTGGTGGCGACGAGGGCGGCGGCGAGAGACTTGCGATAGAACATGATAGTGCCTCCTCTTGAGTTGATGTCGGTTTGTTTTCGCGACATCAACGCATCGTCTACATCGTGATAATACGCTTGCAGGATCTAGGTTGCCTGTCTGAAACATTAAGAGTCCGTAACGCAACGGAAGAGTGTCGTTCGCGCGGTGGTCGACTTGCGGTCGAGGTGTGAAGGGGGCGAGGGCAGTATGCAGTCGATCGCCACGGGGGCGACGCAAGCGGCAAACAGGATTGCGGCGTACATGCAGGAGGATCGGGCGAGCTGGCCCGTGACGCCGCAGTCTGCCGCGGAGCCGGTCTGTCCACGTCACGCAGAGAAGTTCGACGGTGGCGCGGGAATGGATATTTTATAAATTGATCGATAATATATTCGGACGATTATTGCGTCCGACCGTCCCTGTCGTTCCGAGGCGTCGGTTCCTCAATGACGGACTGACTGAGAAGGATGTCCCGGGAATCTCTATACGACATCCATGCCCGATCGCGAGGCGAAACGGTAGACGATGCAGCAGGTTACGCGGTGCAGGCGCGGCCGCCGAGAGGGTAAATACTCCCCCCGTTGCGAGGGAGGGCGGCCCCCGGAAGGGGCCGGGAGAGCGGACGCCGCTTCCGGAGAGGTCGCGACCGTAGTGATGGGCGCCACACTCGGCAACGTCGCGCTGTTCCTCTCCCGCCCCAGCACGCGTGCTTCGCACTCGCCGTAGGGCACCATCCCCCGCAGAGGGGGGGAGGGCGCACGTCTCGGCCGTCTCGCCTGCGTCGCACAACCTGCTGCGTCGTGTGCCGTGGCGTTGCAGCCAGGATCTATCCTGTGTTTTTGATTTTACCGTATTTTCTTCCGACGAACCGGGATCCGCTTCGTCGGATAATGCTCGATCCGATTACTATCAGGTGCCAAGACCACCGCCGAGGGTCCGTGGCATGACGGCGCGGTTCCCGGCCGCTCCCGCTACTGCGCCGTCCAGCCGCCATCCACCGGCAGGTTGGCGCCGGTGATCTGGCTCGCCGCATCGGTGCACAGGAAAGCGGCGAGAGCGCCGACCTGCTCGACGGTGACGAACTCCTTCGTCGGCTGGGCCTTCAGCAGCACCTCGTCGATGACCTGCTCCTTGGTCAGGCCGCGGGCCTTCATGGTGTCGGGGATCTGGGCCTCGACCAGCGGCGTCCAGACGTAGCCCGGGGAGATGCAGTTGACCGTGATCTTGTGGGCGGCGAGTTCGAGCGCCGCGGTCTTGGTCAGGCCGGCGATGCCGTGCTTGGCCGCCACGTAGGCCGACTTGTAGGGCGAGGCGACGAGGGAATGCGCCGACGCCGTGTTGATGATCCGGCCCCAGCCCTTCGTCTTCATGCCGGGGATCGCCGCCCGCATGGTGTGGAAGGCCGAGGACAGGTTGATCGCGATGATCTGGTCCCACTTCTCGAGCGGGAATTCCTCGATCGCCGAGACGAACTGGATGCCGGCATTGTTGACCAGGATGTCGACCGCGCCGAAGGCTCGCTCGGCCTCCGCCACCATGGCGGCGATCTCCTCGGGCTTGGTCATGTCGGCGCCCGAGTAATGCGCCTTGACGCCGAACTCGGACTCGATGCCGGCCCGCGCCGCCTCGATGGCGTCCGGCTTGCCGAAGCCGTTCAGGACCACGTTGGCGCCGGCGCCCGCCAGCGCCTTGGCGATGGCGAGGCCGATGCCGCTGGTCGAGCCGGTGACGAGGGCGGTCTTGGATTGCAGGGACATGTGGGGTCTCTCCTCAGGCCAGATAGTCGTGCAGCACGTGGCCGTACGGCAGGGTGAAATCCACGATCTGGTGGCGTCCGCCGACGATCCGGCGCACCGGCAGGTCGGCGACGCGGCAATTGACGTGGGGAATGAGGTGCAGCCGCGCCTCGCCCTCCCAGGCGCCGTGGACCTGGATGTCCCGGAGCCGGTAGCCGACGAGCTGGGCCACCTTCACCCCGCCGTCGACGTCCGGGATCAGCTTCAGGTTGACGTTGAGCTGGCCGATGCCGGCGCGCACCGTGTCGAGCCGGTCCTCCAGGCTGCGATGCTTGTAGGTCATGGTCCCCATCGCCACCCGCTCGTCGTCGTAATGCAGGGTGCCGGTGAGCGTGTCCTTCGTCACCTTGAGGCGGGGCACGCCGTACTTCTTCGGAAAGCCCCAGATCTCGCGGCCGGCGGTGATCGGCGGCTCGTCGTCGAGATACATCTGGACCGAGTAGTTGCAGGGCTCGCCCTTCCAGGTCGCGACGATGGCCGAGCCGCTCTCCTCGTAATCGCCGAAGCCGGAGGAATCCGGCATCTTCATCCACTCGTAATAGGCGAGGTTGCCGGGGGCCGGCTCGAGCGGCTCGGGCAGGGCGGCCCGGAGCGCATCGGGGTCGGTCTCGTAGGTGATGATGAGGTATTCGCGCCGCATGAACCGGTAGGGCCCGTGCGGGTAGCTCGGGCTGAAGGCCGGCATCGAGGGGGCCTTCAGGATCTCGTCGCGGGTCATGCGGCGTCCCTTCCTCTCAAAAACTCAATCCCGCGCGTCGCGGGTGAGGTCGAACACGGTCACGCCCTGGTCGGGCCGGCAGCGCTCGATCCAGCGGCGGTGGCGCAGGGAGCGGCGCATGTCGTGGCGCCCGGCCTTCCAGTGCTCCAGCATGGTGGCGCGCGAGAATTCGTAGTCCTTGGCGTCGCTCTCGTAGTTCTTGGCGCGGTAGATCAGCTGCAGGATCGTGACCGCGTTCTGGTGGCTGACCTCGGCGAGGAAGGCGACGTCGGGGTCCTGGCGCAGCTCCGGCGGCAGCTTGTCGAACAGGCGCCGGAACGCGGTCTTGGCGCGGTGGATCTCGATCTGGTCGTCGGTGTTGAGGCGGGTGCGGCTCGAGAAGCGGATGTCCTTCTCGCGCTCGGCCGCTTCCGCCAGGGTGCGGGGCACCGGCCCGCGGGCGCTGAACAGGTCGACCTGAAACACCGCGAGGTCGCGCGCCCGTTCCTCGTCGAGCACGTATTGCAGCGGCGTGTTCGAGACGATGCCGCCGTCCCAGTACGGCTCGCCGTCGATCTCCACCGGCGGGAAGCCCGGCGGCAGCGCCCCCGAGGCCATGACGTGCTCCGGGCCGATCCGGTCGCGGTGGTTGTCGAAATAGACGAAGTTGCCGGTGCGGACGTTGACCGCGCCGACGCTGAGCCGCGTCTCGCGCCGGTTGATCCGCTCGAAGTCGATCAGCTCCAGCAGCGTCTGCCGCAGGGGGGCGGTGTCGTAGTAGCTCAGCGCCTGCGGCGCCCCCGCCGGGTAGAGGGCGGCGGGCGGCCAGCGCGGCGCGAAGAAGCCCGGCACGCCCACCACCGCCCCGAAGGCGGCGCTCCAGGCGTTGAACACTTCCCGGGCCTGCTCGCCGGGAAACCAGGGCGACACGGTGATGCCGGACGAGACCTTGTCCCAGAACGCCCGCAACCGCTCGATCCGGCGCTCCGGCGGGTTGCCGGCGATCAGCGCGGCGTTGATCGCCCCGATCGAGATGCCGGCGACCCATTCGGGCGAGAGCGCGGCCTCCTGCATCGCCTCGGCGATGCCGGCCTGGTAGGCGCCGAGCGCGCCGCCGCCCTGGAGCACCAGCACCCGGCACTCGTCGCGCTCCGCCCGCTCCGGCTCGTCCATGGCGCCTCCAGGAAAACGTCGCCCGTTCCGGCCGTAAGATGATGGTGCAGTGCCGCAAGACAAGCCTCACCGCGGGCGGCGGCCGAGCTTTTCGCGCCGGGGCCCGGGTGGCGTCCCGGGCGGGATGTCCCGGGTTGACATGCGCGGGCCCCTCCGCCAACCCTCCGCGCCGCCCTGGCCCGGACGCGAGGACGGGGCCGGCCGCCGTGCCATCGACCCCGCGCTTCGCGCCGAAGCCACCGCGATGCGGCCCGACACAACACAGGTCCCGATGCGCTCCTACCTCGACTTCGAAAAGCCCGTCGCCGAGCTCGAGGCGAAGCTCGAGGAATTGCGGGCGCTGGGCGACCGCGACGGCGCGGTGGCGATCAGCGAGGACGTGACCCGGCTCGAGGCCAAGGCCGCCGCCGCCCTCGCCGAGCTCTATGCCGGCCTCACGCCCTGGCAGAAGACGCAGGTCGCCCGCCATCCGCAGCGCCCGCACTTCGTCGATTACTGCGCCGGCCTGATCGAGGAATTCCAGCCGCTTGCCGGCGACCGGGTGTTCGGCGAGGACGAGGCGGTGGTCGGCGGCTTCGGCCGCTTCCGCGGCCGGCCGGTCTGCGTCATCGGCCAGGAGAAGGGCGCCAACACCGAGGCCCGCATCCGGCACAATTTCGGCATGGCCAAGCCCGAGGGCTACCGCAAGGCGGTGCGCCTGATGGGGCTCGCCGGCCGCTTCGGCCTGCCGGTCCTCACCTTCGTCGACACCGCCGGCGCCTATCCCGGCATCGAGGCGGAGGAGCGCGGCCAGGCCGAGGCCATCGCCCGCTCGACGGAGGCCTGCCTCGGCCTGCCGACCCCGAACGTCACGGTGGTGATCGGGGAGGGCGGCTCGGGCGGCGCCATCGCGCTCGCCACCGCCAACACCGTGCTGATGCTCGAGCACTCGATCTACAGCGTGATCTCGCCGGAGGGCGCCGCCTCGATCCTGTGGCGCGACGCCGGCCGGGCCCAGGACGCCGCGACCGCGATGAAGATCACTGCCCAGGACCTCCTGCGGCTCGGCGTCATCGACGCCATCGTGCCCGAGCCCACCGGCGGCGCCCACCGCGACGGCCAGGCCGCGATCCGGGCGACCGGCGAGGCGATCGCGAGCGCCCTGGAGCCGCTTGCCGCCCTCGACGCCGATACCCTGCGGGACAAGCGGGCGCAGAAGTTCCTGGAGATCGGGCGGAGCCTGTAGGGCGGATCGCGCCGCTCGTTCGGTTCGCGCGACAGATCTCCCATCCTTCGGGTCATCCCGGGCTCCGCTGCGCGGCCCCGGAATGTTGGGGTGGACGGCCTCCGACGGCATCGAATGTGCCAGGTTGAGGACGTCGAACACCCAACCGAGGAGAGCGTCCGTACCGCCTCTCGCGCGACAAGCTGCTGCCGGCGCTCGAGAAGATCCCCGCCACCGTCGGGCCGGGCCGGTCGGCTGCGTTCCGCCGCCGCTCGAGGAGCGGCGGGACGCCGCCCTCGGTGAACGAGGAGCCGCAAGCACGGCCAAGGCCAGGGCGGAAGGCCAGAGCAGGATGAGGGACCCTGGGACCAGGACATTCCGCCGTGTCGTCGCGCGTCACAGCGCGTCGGGATGTTGGGAGCCTGGTCTTCACAAGGGCATGCTTGTGCGAACCCCTCGGTGGCCCGCCGCCGTCCCGTCGCTGCACCGCGACGGCACGACGGCATCCATGACGTGGGGGGTGGAACAGCCGGCGAGGGAGCCGATCACTCCCTCTTCACGTCGTCGCCACGGCCGCCTGCGCGTCCCGCGCCGCCGCCTCCTGGCGCCAGGTCGAGGGCTGGTCCGACGACCCCGTGCCGAGCGCGCATTGCACCATCACGCTGTCGGCCCAGCGGCCGTGGCGGTAGGCCACGGCCGGCAGGTGGCCGACACGCGTGAAACCGCAGGCCTCATGCAGGCGCAACGACGCCTCGTTCTCGGCGTCGATATAGCCGATCATCTGGCGGTAGCCGCCCGCCGCGCAGGCCTCGATCAGGGCCGGCAGCAGGCGCCGGCCGATGCCGGCATGGAGATGCCCGGCATGGACGTAGATCGAGTGCTTGAGCGTGTAGCGGTAGGCCGGCCGCTTGCGGAACGGCACCGCGTAGGCGTAGCCCGCCACCATCCCGTGGCGCTCGGCCACGAGGTGGGGCAGGCGCTTGCTCCGCATGTTCTTGCGTCGGCGCTTGAGGTCGTCCGGCCGGAGCCGGTCCTCCTCGAAGTCGCCGGTATCGCCGACGCCGTGACGGATATGGTGCTCGTAGATGTCGATCATCGCCGCCACGTCGACGTCGGTCGACGGGCGGATCACGATCCCGGGCTGGGTCGGCGCCGAGTCCATCAGCGCCCCTCGCGCAGCACGTAGGTGTAGAAGCGGATGCGCCCGTCCGGCTCGACCTGGCGGTAGACGCCCTGGATCTCGGCCTCGAAGCCCGGGAACAGGTTGGCGGCGGCCTCGAACATCTTGAAGTAGTCGAGCATGGGCTTGGCCCGCTCGTCCAGCCGCTCGCCCGGCAGCACCGTGCCGATGCCCGGCGGGTAGACCAGCATCAGGGTCGTGGCGATGCGTCCCTCGGCCTCGGCGATCGGCACGAAGTCGACGTTGTTGCGGGTCAGCATCTGGGCCGCGGCCTTGGGCGGCATCACCATCTCGGGCAGGTGCTCGGGCATGAACTGCTTGCGCTGGAGCCCCGAGGTGTCCGACTGGCGATGGAAGGCGTGGTAATCGGCGCAGAGGTCGCGCAGGCGCACGCCGCCATAGCGCTGCGGCCGGCGCCGGACGAATTCCGGCATCGCCTCTTCGAGCAGTACGTTGTCGTCGTGCAGGCGCTTGAAGGCGACGAGGCCGGAGATCAGCGTGCCGGCCTTCGAGGATTCGACGCCGGGCGTCAGCAGGAAGAGCAGCGAGTTGAGGTCGTTCTTCTCCGGGACGATGCGGTTCTCGCGCAGGTACTGGGCGACGATCGGCGCCGGCACGCCGTGCTCGGTGTATTCTCCCGTCCGCCGGTCGAAGCCCGGGGTGAGCACGGTCAGCTTGTTCGGGTCGGTGATGGCGTAGCCCGGCGCGACATGGGTGAAGCCGTGCCAGCCGGCCCCCGGCTTCAGCTCCCAGTGGCGCGCGTCGGAAGCGAGCTCGTCGGTCGGCAGGCTCTCCCACGGCACCTCGGCGCCGCCGGCCCCCGTCGCCATGTCGGGCACGAAGGGATCGAAGAACCAGCGGCGCTTGGGGTCGCGCTCGTTCTCCTCGAATTCCTTGCGGATCGCCCGCACCTTCTTGCGCCACTCGATGCCGAGCCGGATCGTGTCGTCCCACAGGATCATGCCGGAGCGCCCCTTCATCATCTGGGCGCCGACGTCGAGGGAGGCGAAGAGCGGGTAGAACGGCGAGGTCGAGGCGTGAACGAGGAAGCTCTCGTTGAGGCGCCGGTGCTCCACCCGCCTCGTCTGGCCGCGGATGTGGCCGTCCTTGGTGTGGATCTGCGAGGCCTGGGAGAAGCTCGCAAGCTGCTTGTGGGTCGATTGCGTGGCGATGATGCCGGGCGAGGTCTCGTCCAGCCCCGTCAGCCCCATGGCGTAGCGGCCCTGGAACAGCGGATGGAACTTCATGAAGCCGGCCCAGGCCTCGTCGAACAGGATGTAGTCGCAGAGGTGTCCGATCCTGGCTACGATCTCGCGGGCGTCGTAGATCGTGCCGTCATAGGTGCATTGCTCGATCACCGCGACGCGGAACGGGCGCTCCTTGCGCCACGCCTCCTTGTCCTTGACGAGCGGATTGTCGCGGATCTTCCGGCGGATTTTTTCTTCGTCCAGCGCCTCGTGGAAGATCGGGCCGATCAGCCCGTAGGCGTTGCGGTCGGTCTCGAGGAAGATCGGGATGCCGCCGCCGAGAAAGAGCGCGCCGTGATGCGCCGCCTTGTGGTTGTTGCGGTCGAACAGCACCAGGTCGTCCTCGGCCACCAGCGAGGACAGCACGATCTTGTTCGAGGCCGAGGTGCCGTTGAGCACGAAATAGGTCTTTTCGGCCCCGAAGATCTGCGCCGCCTCCTTCTGCGCCTTGAGCGCCGGGCCCTCGTGGGTCAGGAGATCGCCGAGATCGAGGACCGAGTTGTCGAGGTCGTCGCGAAAGATCGCCTCGCCCAAGTGCTCGACGAAGATGCGGCCGATCGGCGAGCGGTTGTAGAAGATGCCGCCGTTATGCCCCGGGCAGGTCCAGAGCTGGTTGCCCTTCTCGGCGTAATCGACAAGCGCGCCGAAGAACGGGGTCTTCAGGGTCTCGGCATATTGCGTCACCCGGCTGACGAGGCCGCGGGCGATGAATTCTGGGGTCTCTTCCGCCAGGAAGATGTAGCCGTCGATGAAGTCGAGGAGCTCGACGGGGATGTCCTCGAGCCGCTTGCGCCGGACCATGATGACGATCGGCATCTCGAGGCCGCGCTTGCGCATCATGTCGATGAGCGCCGCTGCCTTGCCGTCGAGGCCGCGCTTGCCCCAATCCACCACCAGGCAGCCGACCGCCGCATCGGTCTGCACCGCGATCGCCGCATCCTCGACCCGCCGCGCCCGCACCACCTCGAAGCCGCGATGCTCGACCGCCGCCACGATCTGGTTGACGCGCGCGCCCTCGAGGTCGTCCGGGTCGAAGGCCGGCGTGCACATCAGCACGGTGAAGCGGCGGTGGAAGTCCATCGGGCGGGGCTCCTGTCC
This sequence comes from Methylobacterium indicum, assembly GCF_017347565.1. Taxonomy (NCBI): domain Bacteria; kingdom Pseudomonadati; phylum Pseudomonadota; class Alphaproteobacteria; order Hyphomicrobiales; family Methylobacteriaceae; genus Methylobacterium; species Methylobacterium indicum. The sequence goes on from NZ_AP024145.1 coordinate 786,686, forward strand.
TGGGCAGTCGGACCTGCGTGTCGGCCCCTCTCATGACGTTCCGATGACGGTCCCGGCCCTGCGGCGAATCCACTCCCCCGGGCGATGCCGGCATGGGGAAGGCGGCGACGCGCCGGACATCCGGGCATCTCTCGCGGGCATCTCTCGCGGGCATCCCCCGCCCCGCACGCCAATCCGCCATGCGGCCTAATCGGGGTGGACCTTCGTCGGGGCCGGTCAGGCGCTGACTAATCCACTCTGGGTACCGCCGACCGAGTTTGCGGCCGAGTAGCCCGCGCGATGCGCAAGGCTTGGGTGAATCTCCGGGCCGGCATGAAGCCGTTGCGCGACGTGAAGGCGGCCCGATTACAAAAAGCATCTGTGGGTAATTCGGTGCTGACCGTACGACGGTGGGTTGAAACTGCACGCGTGTGCCCGATATCGGCTCCAGGCCCGCTCGTCGGGTGCGTTGATTTAGGACAAATATCCGTGTCGCAAGAAGATCTGGTCCAGGACGTCGATTACGTGGCGCTCGCCGCCGACGTCGTGTCCGCCTACGTCGCCAACAACTCGGTTCCGGCCGCCGACCTCGCCGGCCTGATCGGCACCGTGCACAACGCCTTCGTCTCCCTCGGCCAGCCGGTCGCCAAGGAGGCCGAGAAGCCGACCCCGCTGATGCCGATCAAGAAGACGGTGACCCCGGATTACCTGATCAGCCTCGAGGACGGGAAGCAGTACAAGTCGCTCAAGCGCCACCTCTCCACCCGGGGCCTCACCCCCGAGGAGTACCGCCGCAAGTGGGGCCTGCCGCACGACTACCCGATGGTCGCCGCCAACTACGCCGCCCAGCGCTCGGAGCTGGCGAAGAGCATCGGTCTCGGCCGGGGCCGCACCGTCGCGGCGGCCGCCAAGCGCGCCACCTCGGATGCGGTCGTGAAGGCCCCCGTCGCCGACGCCAAGGCGGACGCCAAGGCCGCCGGCAAGCCGTCCAAGCGCGCCCGCGCCTGAGGGCCGACCGACGCCGACGAGCGACGCGCACGTGACGCGGCAGTGAAGGGCGACCTGCGGGGGCAGGTCGCCCTTCGCGCGTCGCGTCACATCAGCTCGCCGTGCCAGGTCACGAAGCCGAGCGGCGGTACGCCGGCCGGATCGGGGCGGGTGAGCCGTCTCCGTTCGGCCCTGTCCGGCTCCGCGGTGCCGCGCGCGCTGCGGCGATACTCGCCGGGCGGCACGCCGACCGCGTCGCGGAACAGGCGGCCGGCATGGCTCGGCGAGGTGAAGCCCGCCGCCGTCGCGAGTTCGTCGATGGTGCGGTGCTCGTCGGGCTGCGACAGGGACCGGCGCAGCTGCGCCACGCGCCGCTGCTGCACGAACCGGGCGACGCCGCCGGCCGGCTCGAACAGGCGGTAGAGCACGCTGCGCGACACGCCGATCCCGGCCGCGATCGTCGCGACGGACAGATCCCGGTCGCCCAGATGCCGATCGATGAAGGCCGTGGCGCGTGCCCGCGCCCGTCCGGCGGCGACGGGAGGCGGGACCGGCGCGGCCCGGTCGCGCAGGGAGGCGAGCGTCGCACCCAGCAGGAGGCAGAGCGACTCGGTCGCGACGCCGGCGAGGTTCGGCGTCAGCCCCGCGGCGTGCGCGGCGAGCGAGCGCAGGAAATCGATCGACAGGCCCGCCTCGCGCGGGCCCAGCACCAGCCCGTGCAGGTCGAGCCCGTCGAGGACGGCCGGGTCGAGGCGGTCGCGGGCGATCGCCGCGGTGACGATGCGCGCGCCCGTGGTCCAGGTGCGCTGCGGGCGGGTGAGGTCGAACAGCGCGAGGCTTCCGGCCTCGACCGCGCGGACCGCGTCCGGCACCTCCAGCATCATGCGGCCGGCGAGGACGAGGTGAAGCGTGACGTGGTCGAAGCCGTCGCGGGCGACCCGGCGCGGCCCGCGGGCATGCGACACCCCGGCGAGCTGCCGGTCGAAGATCAGCATCCGCGGCAGCCGGTGGGCGACGACCTCGGTCCGCAACGGCCCGGGCAGGCGATCGACGTCGGTGCCGCTGCTGTAGAGGTCGCGATACGCCTCGAACGCGTCGTCGTCGGCGGCGAGGTCCGGGCCGAGGGTGATCGTGTCCATCGTGCGCGCGGGCGGCTCCTCGGCTGGTTTCCCCTCGGGCAGACGCCGGTTCCGCGACGGAGACCTGCGATCCACCGGGGCGATGGGCGACACGACGCTTCGGCATGCCGAGGCCGGTTGCTCAGCGGCACATCCCTGCCGCTGGGGCCGCTGATCTCCCGAGGTAGCGCGCACCGAGCAGAAGGGCAACGAGTCCCGCCCCGTAGGCCGGCAGGCTGGCGGCCAGCAGGGCGTGGCCGAGCGCGGCCTCGCCGAAGACCCGGTCGGCCAGAAGCCCGACCAGCGGCGGGCCGAGGCCGAACCCCGCGAGCGTGATGCAGGCCATGAACGGCGCGGTGACGCGGCCGCGCAGCGCCCGCGGCGTCATGATCTGCAGGCCCGCCAGCGTGGCGACCGAGCCGATGCCCAGGCCGAAGATCAGGGCGGCGAGGGCCGCAAGCGCGAGCGCGAAGCGGTCGGTCAGTCCCAGCGTCGCGGCGAGCGGCAGGGTGCCGAGGAGCGAGCCGAGGATCAGCCGTCCGCCGGGCAGGCCCCGCCGTGCGGTGCGGTCGAGGAGGCGTCCGCCGGTGAACTGGCCGAGGGGCGCGGCGACGGCGACGATCACCCCGAACAGCATCCCGGCCGAGGACAGAGGCAGGCCGAAGCGCCGCACGAGCAGCGTCACCGCCCAGGCGTTGGTGGTCTGCACCACCAGGGTGACGGCGGTCCCGGCGATCGCGATGGCGGCGTAGCGCCCGGCATGCCGGGCGAGCCAGGGGGCGAGGGCGGTCCGCCGCGCCGGCCGCCTCCCGCCCCGATCCGGATCGGGCAGACGCAGCATCAGGGCCGCCAGGACGAGGTTCGGCAGCACGCTCAGGGCGAACAGCACCCGCCAGGCCGCGACCGGGGCGCCGAGGCCGAGGGGGACCGCGGCCGGCAGCAGGGCGAGGAGCCCGCCGCCGAGCATCAAGGCCGTCCCGCGCCCCAGGGTGGCGCCGGCGGTGTAGAGGGAGACGCCGTGACCGATCCGGTCCGGCGGCTGACGTGCCGCGATGAGAGCCAGGGCGGCCGGGGTGAGCACCGCCTGGCCGAGGCCGAGCACCGCCCGGCCGAGGACGAACTCGCCGAGGCCGGTCGCCAGCCCGCAGGCCAGGGAGGCCAGGCCCCAGACCAGGATCCCGCCCGCGATCAGGCGCGGGCGGTGAACCCGGTCGACCAGGGGGCCGACCGCCAGGGAGGCGACGGCGTAGGTCGCCACGAAGGCGGTCCCCTGGGCGAGGCCGAGCTCGAAATCGCTCAAGGCCAGGTCGGCCTTGATCGCCGGGGCGACAAGGGCGGCGATGAACCGGTCCGCGAAGGCCAGGAGATGGGCGGCGGCGAGCAGCCACACCCCCGGCCAGGCCGGCGCGAGGGAGAAGCCCCCGGGGCGGGACGCGCGCACCGGATCAGGCGTCGCCGGGTGCAAGGCCGGAACCGGCTGCGGCGCGGATCTCGCCCATGCGGGGTGGCTCTCTCGGCTCGTGGAACGTGCCGCGATCGAGGCGGGATCGCGCGACGGCAGGACGAGGGGTCTCGTCGCAGAAAACGTCGCCGCTCGATAGCCCGTCGGGGGAGCCCGGCTTTTCGGCCGCGGGCTTGCCAGCGCGGCCGGCCTGCGCTTCAGTCGCGCCCGGGCGGCGCGGGCCGAGGGCACGCCGGGCGCGCCGGGGCTCCCCCTCGCGGAGCCGACCTCCCGAGTGCTGCGCCCGGCCGGCGACGACCGGCGGGCCCTTCGTCCCGGATGTCTTCCATGGATCAGGCCAAGAATCAGGCCGAGGATCAGGCCGAGTTTGCCGCCAAGCTCGCGGCCCTGCGCGCCCGCTACCTCGACGCGACCGGCGGCGACATCGACGACCCGGATTTCGCCAAGGCGGCGCGTCAGCAATTCAGCGAGAGCGACCGGCGCAAGTGGCCGTTCGCGGACGTCGCGACCTTCCTCGACCTGCCGTACCGCCCCGACGCCGCGACCCTCCCCGATTTCGGCGGCCTCGACGTGGCGCTGATCGGCGTGCCGATGGATCTCGGCGTCACCAACCGGGCCGGCGCCCGCCACGGGCCGCGGGCGGTGCGGGCGGTGGAGCGCGTCGGCCCCTACGAGCACGTCCTGCGGATGACGCCGGCCGCCGAGCTGAAGGCCGCCGATATCGGCGACGTGCCGTTCCGCAGCCGCTTCTCCCTCGAGAGTTGCCACCAGGACATCGAGGACTTCTTCTCGACCGTGGTGAAGGCCGGCGTGATCCCGCTCGCGGTCGGCGGCGACCACTCGATCAGCCGCGCCACCTTGCGGGCGGTCGGCGCGTCGCGCCCGGTCGGCATGATCCACATCGACGCCCATTGCGACACCGGCGGCGTCTACGAGGGCTCGAAGTTCCACCATGGCGGCCCGTTCCGGCAGGCGGTGCTCGACGGCGTGCTCGATCCGGCCCGCACGATCCAGATCGGCATCCGCGGCGGCGCCGAGTACCTGTGGGAATTCTCCTACGTCTCGGGCATGACGGTGATCCACGCCGAGGAGGTGCCGCAGCTCGGGATTCCCGCGGTGATCGCCCGGGCCCGCGCGGTCGCGGGCGACGGCCCCACCTACCTCTCCTTCGACGTCGACAGCCTCGATCCCGGCTTCGCACCCGGCACCGGAACGCCCGAGATGGGTGGTCTGATGCCGCGCGAGGTGCTGGAGCTGCTGCGCGGGCTCGCCGGCCTGACCATCGTCGGCGGCGACGTGGTCGAGGTGGCGCCGCAATACGACCCGACCAGCAACACCGCGCAATGCGCCGCGCAGGTGCTGTTCGAGCTGCTCTGCCTCGTCGCGGCGGGGCGCAAGGGCGGTTAGCCGCCCCCTCCGCGGGCCGGGGCTTCACCCCCCGGCCACGCCCTGCGTATCGACGTACACCGCGTAGAGCGACTGGCTCGCCGCCATGAACAGCCGGTTGCGGTGGCGACCGCCGAAGCAGAGGTTGGCGCAGCGCTCCGGCAGGCGGATGCGGCCGATCAGCGTCCCTTCCGCGTTGAACACCATCACCCCGTCGAGGGCGTCGTCGCCCATGCCCCAGCCGCACCAGAGGTTGCCGTCGGTGTCGCAGCGGAAGCCGTCCGGCGTGCCCGGCCCGGCATCAATGTGGACGCGCCGGTTGCTGAGGCGCCCGCCCGAGACGTCGAAGGCGAGGATGCGGCGGTTCGGCTGCGCCCGCGACTCGACGAGGTAGAGGATCGATTCGTCGGGGGAGAAGCACAGGCCGTTCGGCCCGGCGAGGTCGGTCGCCGCTGCCTCCAGCACCCCCGTGACCGGGTCGAGGCGGTAGACGTTCTGCGGCAGTTCCGGCTCGGCCCGCTCGCCCTCGTAGTTGCCGAGGATGCCGAAGGGCGGATCGGTGAACCAGACCGCGCCGTCGCGGGCCACCACCACGTCGTTGGGCGAGTTGAGGCGCTTGCCCTCGAACGTGTCGGCCAGCACCGTGATGGCGCCGTCATACTCGGTGCGGGTGACGCGCCGCCCGCCATGCTCGCAGGTGACGAGGCGGCCCTGGCGGTCGCGGGTGTTGCCGTTGGCGAAGTTCGACGGCTTGCGGAAGGCCTGGACCGCGCCCGTCTCCTCGTCGAAGCGCAGGATGCGGTTGTTCGGGATGTCGCTCCACAGGAGGTAGCGCCCGTCGCCGAACCAGACGGGTCCCTCGCTCCAGCGGCAGCCCGTCGCCAGGCGCTCGACCCCGGCGCTGAACACCCGGTAGCGGGCGAAGGACGGGTCGATGACCTCGATGGCGGGGTCGGGATACCGGATCGTCGGCGTCCACACGGGGCGTTCCTCCCTGGTTGTCGTTCTCGGGCGCGGACCTTCGCGGGCCGCGGGCTCCGACGCAACCCGGGATCCCCGTCTCCGGCGCTCGACGCCGGGCCCGGCCTCCCCGATGATGGCGCCCGAGGCGCCCCGTCCGAAGGGCGCCGGCACTGGAGGAGAAGGCATGAGCGAGGCAACGGGGATGCGGGTCGCCCTGTCGGGGGCGGGCGGGCAGATCGGCGCGGTGCTGCGGCCGCGCCTGCTCGAGGCGGGGATCGTCCTGCGCTCCGGCGGCGGGCCGACGGCGCTGACGCCGCTCTCGGACAAGGAGACGGTGACGACCGGCGACCTGCGCGAGCCCGAGGCCGTCGACCGGCTGCTCGAAGGGACCGAGGTGCTGGTCCACATGGCCGGCACCAGCGTGGAAAAGCCCCTGCCGGAGGTGATCGAGAACAACCTCGTCGCGCTCCAGGCGGTCTACGAGGGCGCGCGCCGCCACGGCCTGCGCCGCATCGTCTTCGCCAGTTCCAACCACGCCTTCGGCATGCATGCGGTGGACGAGCGACTGGCGATCGACGCGCCGTTCCGGCCCGACGGCGCCTATGGCCTCAGCAAGGCCTGGGGCGAGCTGATGGGGCGGATGTACTGGGACCGGCACGGCATCGAGGGAGTGGCGCTCCGCATCGGCAGCGCCCTGCCGCGCCCGACGGAGTTCCGCCACCTCTCGACCTGGCTCGGCCACGACGACCTCGGCCAGCTGGTCCTGCGCAGCATCGCGGCGCCGATCCCCGGCTACGTCGCGGTCTGGGGTGCCTCGAACAATCCGCGCAGCTACTGGGACAACGCGCAGGCCGCCGCCGCGATCGGCTACCGCCCGACCCAGTCGGCGGAGGACTGGGCCGAGGAGATCTTGGCGAAGGAGAACCCCCTCGACCCGATCGCCCGCACCCTCCAGGGCGGCAGCTTCACGACGATCGACTACACGCCGCAGGAAGAGCGGCCGAAGCGGGGCGGCTGATCCCGCTCCGGCCCGCGCTTCGGGCCGTGCCTGCTTCGGGCCGTGCCTGCTCCCGTCAGGCCGCCCGCACGGAAGCGAGGAAGCCCGCGACCTCGGCCGAGAGGTGCTCGGACTGGCGCGACAGCGCGGAGGCCGCGGCGAGCACCTGGCTCGCCGCGGCGCCGGTCTCCTCCGCCGCGCCCGCGACGCCCGCGATGGTGCCGGTGACCTCGCCGGTGCCGGTGGCGGCCTGGGCGACGTTGCGGACGATCTCCTGGGTCGCCGCGCCCTGCTCCTCCACCGCCGCGGCGATCGAGGTGGCGACCCCCGAGATCTCCTCGATCCGTGCGGTGATCCCGCCGATCGCGCTCGCCGCTTGGCCCGTCGAGGACTGGATCGCCGTGATCTGGCTGGTGATCTCCTCGGTGGCGCGGGCGGTCTGGCCGGCGAGTTCCTTCACCTCCGCCGCCACCACGGCGAAGCCCCGTCCCGCCGCACCGGCGCGGGCGGCCTCGATGGTGGCATTGAGCGCCAGGAGGTTGGTCTGGGCGGCGATCGACGAGATCAGCCCGACCACGTCGCCGATCCGCGCCGTGGCCTCGGTCAGGGCCCGCACCTGCCGGGCGGTCTGACCGGCTTCCGCCACGGCGGCCTGGGCCAGCCGGGCCGAGCCGTCGACCTGGCGGCCGATCTCCTGGACCGAGGCGCCCAGTTCCTCCGCGGCGACCGCGACGGTGCCGACATTCGAGGAGGCTTCCTCGGCGGCGGCCGCCACGGCGGTCGATTGCGCGGCGGTCTGGGTCGCGGTGGCGGTCATGGTCCGGGCGGTGGCCTGGAGCTCGTTGGCGGAGGCCGCGACCTGGCCGACGATGCCGCCCACCGCCCGCTCGAAGGTCTCCGCCATCTGGCGCATGCCGGCCCGGCGCTGCTCGTCCGCCGAAGCGCGGGCGAGCGCCGTCTCCTGCTCCAGGGCCCGGGTGCGCAGGATGTTGTCCTTGAACACCTGGACGGCGCCGGCCATGGCGCCGATCTCGTCGCGTCGCGCGATCCCCGGCACCGCGACCGTGGCATCGCCGTCCGACAGGCGCCGCATCGCCGTCGCCAGCCCGGCGATGCCGCCCACCACGCGCCGCTGCACCGTCACGATCGCGACGACGAGCATCAGGGCGATGAGCCCGGCGACCGCGCCGTTGACCAGCACCAGCCTGTCGGCCCGCGAGGCCTTGGCCTGCGTCTGGAGAACCATGTCGTCCATGATGGCCATCGACAGGTCGGTGATGGCGTTGCGCCCGGCGAGGATGGCGCTGTCCCATTCCGCCTTGTCGATGGCGGGCTTCCGGCCCTCCGAGGCCGCCGCCAGCACGTCCTTGCGCATGGCCGCCAACGGCCCGCCGAAATACAGCGCGTCGGCCCGTGCCCGCGCCTCGCGGACGGCCTGGCTGGCCGCCCCCGAGGCGATCATGCGGCCGACGATGCCCCAGCCCGTCTCGACCTGGACCGCGAGCCGGTTCATCTCGCCGGCCTCCGCCGCATTCGCCGCACGATTCGCCGCCGTGACCAGGCTGAACACCGAGCCGAAGCGGCTGGTCGTCATGCGGACCTGCCACGCCACGGACTGGGCGTTGAGCAGCACACCCATGCTCGGGTCGTCGTGCTGGATGCGCGTCGAGACCGCGTCGGAGGCGGCCTCGAGGGCGGCGATGACGCGGGCGGCCAGGTCGGCCGCGCGCTTGGCGAGGTCCTTGTCCCGCCCGGCCCGCGGCTGCGCGAAGGCCTGGTCGAGGGCGGCGCGCAGCGTCGTCCATTCGCCGAACAGGGTGGCGATCTCGCGGCCCTTGGCGGCGAGATCCGGGTCCGGCAGCGCGACCAAGGTCCGCGTGGCCGCCGTCACGCCCTGGTCGAGGCCCGGACGCGCGCCGACCGAGATCTCCCGCTGCCACCGGGACGCCTCGGGCTCCATCGCGAGGACGTTCAGGGCGTAGCCCCATTCCACCCGCATCCCGACGAGGCCGGCGAACAGGTTGCGGTTGATGGCCGAATCCTGCGTGACCCGATTCGTGACGGCCTGAATTCCGAGGTTGGTCGCCAGGCGCTCGCCGGCGAGGGCGAGTGCGGTCACGGCCATCAGGACCATCATGGACAACAATGTGCGCTTGATCGACATCGCCAGAACCATCGGAATCGTTTAACGTCACTGGTGGACGGGTACTGTCAAATCCAATAACGCTGCGTTAATCCTGGATGCGTGGCGCTGCCCGTTTCGACGATGAGGGAATAATAAGAAAAATTTCTTAGACGGCAGTCGGTCGTGCGAAGCGGAAACATTCGGTTACGCCAGGTCGTGGCGAATTTATGTTACGATCGATTGATGGGCTCCATGCGTTCTGCCCGGATCCCCTGCGTGACGGGGGCGCCGGCTGCGCTCAGGCGTCGCCCGCGGACAGGCCGATCCGGTGTCCGGCCGGCTCTGGCCCGCCTCCCTCCCGCCCGCCTCCCTCCGGCAGGCCGAGGAGCCGCATCAGGTCGGGGGCCGAGCCATCCGCCAGCAGGTCGGCCAGCGTGTAGCGGTCGAGCACGGCCAGGAAGGCGTCGAGCGCCTCGCCGAGGACGTGGCGCAGGCGGCAGGCCGGCGTGATGGCGCAGGCGCCGCTCCCGAAGCACTCGACGAGGGCGAGGTCCTCTTCCGTCTGGCGCACCACCGCGCCGATCACGATCTCGCCCGGCGGCAGGGCGAGACGCAGGCCGCCGCCCCGGCCGCGGGTGGTGCGGACCAGGCCGAGCCGGCCGAGCTGGTGCACCACCTTGGTCAGGTGGTTCTCCGAGATGCCGTAGGCGCGGGCGATCTCGCCGATCGAGGCCTGCCGTGGCGCGCCGGTCCCGAGATCCTGCGCCCCGAGATAGAGCAGCGTGCGCAACGCGTAGTCGGTGTAGCGCGTCAGGCGCATGGGAGCCTCGCCCGCCTCATAACCTGTAAATCCTATACACCTTCAAGGGTCCGCGCTAAAAGGTGCATATCGAATGCATCTTTTAGCCACTGGACCGTCGAGCATCCTCATGCCGTCCCCGCTGAGCCCCGCCACCATCGCCCTCGTCAAGGCCACCGTGCCCGCCCTGGAGGTCCACGGCCTCGCCATCACCCGCCGGATGTACGAGCGGCTGTTCACGGATCCGGCGATCCGCGACCTGTTCAACCAGTCGCATCACGGCGAGACCGGCTCCCAACCCAAGGCCCTGGCCAATGCGGTGCTCGCCTATGCGCGCAACATCGACAATCTCGGCGCGCTCGCCGGCGCGGTCGAGCGCATCGCCCAAAAGCACGTCACCCTGGCGATCCTGCCGGCCCATTACGCATCCGTCGCCGAGGCCCTGCTCGGGGCGATCCGGGACGTGCTGGGCGAGGCCGCGACGCCGGAGATCTGCGCCGCCTGGGGCGAGGCCTACTGGGTCCTGGCCGACATCCTGATCGATCGCGAGGCGGCGATCTACCACGATCACGCGGCCCGGCCCGGCGGCTGGACCGGCTGGCGCGACTTCCGCGTCGAGAGCGTGACGGTCGAGAGCGAGACGATCCGCTCCTTCGTGCTGGTGCCGGCGGATGGCGGGCCAGTTTTGCGCCACGTTCCCGGCCAATATCTCTCGGTGAGGCTCGCCCTGCCGGGGGAGGGCGTGCTCGTGCGCAACTACTCGGTCTCCTGCGCGCCGAACGACCGGTCCTACCGCATCACCGTGAAGCGCGAGGCTGCCGACGATCACCATCATGCCGGCCTGCCCGCCGGCCGGGTCTCGTCCTGGCTGCACGAGGCCGCCGATCCGGGCACGAGGCTCCAGGTTGCCGCCCCCGCCGGCGATTTCGTGCTCGACCGCGAATCGCGCGCGCCCGTCGTGCTGGTGAGCGGCGGCGTCGGCCTCACTCCGATGATGAGCATGCTCGAGACGATCCGGGCCGAGACGCCGGAGCGGCCGACCTGGTATGTCCACGGCGCGCTGAACGGTCGGGTCCATGCCATGGCCGGGCGGGCCCGGTCCCTCGCCGCCGGCTGCCCGGCGATCCGCCTGCACGTAGTCTACGAGTCGCCGGGGGCCGGCGACCGGCTCGGGACGGACCACGACGCGGTGGGCCGCATCACCCCGGACTGGCTCGTCGCCCACACCCCGGCGGCGGAGGCGACCTACTATCTCTGCGGCCCCAGAGCCTTCCTGGCGAGCCTCGTCCATGGGCTCGCCCGCCTCGGCGTACCGGCGGAGCGCATCCGCTACGAGGTCTTCGGGCCGGCGGACGAATTGGTGGAGGAGGCGCGGGCGGCGGCGTGAGGAACCGGGGGATGTCGGTCGAACCCGTCGAGCCGCCTCGTCCCGACCGATGGACTTAAAAAAAACCCCTGGATCGTTCCGGGACCGCGCCGCGGAACCCAGAATCCGGACACGACGACCGTCCCGGGCGACGGGTCCGTCAGGCCGTGGCCGAGAAGACGTCCGGCAGCGAGGGCAGCCGCTGGCGCAGGCGCAGCAGTGCGATGGTCTCGATCTCCTGCAGCGCCCGGGCCCGCTCGTCCTCGGGCGGATTGTCGAGGCGCTCCTCGAGCTGGGCCAGAATCTCGTCCGGGCTCCTGCCCCGCACCGCCATGATGAACGGGAAGCCGTGGCGGGTGCGGTAGCGCTGGTTGAGGTCGAGGAAGCGGGCGCGGCCCTCGGCGTCGAGGGCGTCGAGGCCGGCCGAGGCCTGCTCGGCGCGCGATTCCGGCGCGAGGTCGGCCGCCGCCACCCGGCCGGCGAGATCGGGATGGGCGTGGATCAGGGCGAGCTGCCGCTCGGGCTCGGCCGCCCGCATCACCGCGACCATGGCGGCGTGGAGGCCGTCGGCCGAGTCCTGCATCCCGGAGAGTCCGGCGGCGTGGGCGCCATCCGCCACCCAGGGCGAGTGCTCGAACACGTCGCCGAAGCTCTCGACGAACAGGGCGCGGCCCATCCGGCTCGGGGTCAGGCCTGCGGGCGGATGGGTCTTGGTCCAGTGCCGGGCGATGTCGATGCGGCGGGTCACCCACACGTCGTCATGCGCCGCCACGTGGTCGAGGAAACGGGCGAGCGCCGCGATCCGCCCCGGCCGGCCGACGAGGCGGCAATGCAGGCCGATCGAGAGCATCCGGGGCGTCTCGGCGCCCTCCGCATAGAGCACGTCGAAGGAATCGCGCAGGTAGGCGAAGAACTGGTCGCCGGCGTTGAAGCCCTGCGGGGTGGCGAACCGCATGTCGTTGGCGTCCAGCGTATAGGGCACCACCAGCTGCGGCGCCCGCGGTCCCTCGACCCAGTAGGGCAGGTCGTCGGCGTAGGAATCCGCCGAGTAGAGGAAGCCGCCTTCCTCCATCACCAGCCGCAGCGTATTTTCCGAGGTGCGGCCCGTGTACCAGCCGAGCGGGCGCTCGCCCGTCACCTCGGTGTGGATGCGGATCGCCTCGTTCATGTGGGCTTTCTCCTCCTCGTAGGAGAAGTCGCGGTAGTCGATCCACTTCAGGCCGTGGCAGGCGATCTCCCAGCCGGCCTCGCGCATCGCCGCCACCGCGTCCGGGTTGCGCTGGAGCGCCGTGGCGACGCCGTAGACCGTCACCGGCAGGTCGCGCGCGGTGAAGAGCGCGTGGAGGCGCCAGAACCCGACCCGCGAGCCGTACTCGTAGATCGATTCCATGCTCATGTGGCGCTGGCCCGGCCAGGCCTGGGCGCCGACGATCTCCGACAGGAAGGCCTCCGAGGCGCGGTCGCCGTGGAGCAGGCAGTTCTCGCCGCCCTCCTCGTAGTTGATGACGAACTGCACCGCGATGCGGGCGCCGTTCGGCCATCGCGCCTGGGGCGGGGTGCGGCCGTAGCCGACGAGGTCGCGGGGGTAGGGGGTGTCGGTCATGGGGCGTCCGTTCGCACGGCCGCCGCCTCTCCGCCCGGTGCGGGGACGGGCGCGGGATCCCCTCTCCCGTGTGGGAGAGGGGGAGGGGTGAGGGTGACAGGCTTCCGCAATGACCCTGAACCGTCGAGCTGCCGGCACCGCGCTCGACGCCTCACCCGGAAGCGTGTCACCCTCACCCCCGGCCCCTCTCCCACACGGGAGAGGGGAGCCGCGCCAGGATCAGCACCCGGAGGGTGGGGGACGGCCTTAGGAAAAAGCTCGGCCCGACCTTAGCCTTGCGGCAGCCCCGGTGCAAAACCGGCGCGGACCGTCACCCCGCCAGCGCCGCCAGCACCGGATCGACCCGGGCGAAGTGGTCGGCCCAGGTCGGGGATCGATAGCCCGCGAGGCGTCCCGCCATCGTGGCCCGCAAGGGGGAGCCCGGCGCCGCCAGATCCTCCACGGTCCGCATCCAGCCCAGGCCGTCGAGCGGGTGCAGGAACTCGGCGAAGTCCGCCGCGATCTCGCGGTGGACCGGGATGTCGGAGGCCACGACCGGCAGGCCGCTGGCGGCGGCTTCCAGCACCGGCAGGCCGTAGCCCTCGGCGAAGGAAGGCATCAGGAGCGCCGTGGCGTGCCCCATCAGACGCACCAGTCCGGCGGTCGAGAGGCCGGAGGCCTCGGTGACGTGGGCGCGTACCGCCGGGCAGCGCTCCAGCAGGTCGATGACGTTCTCGCTCTCCCAGCCCCGGCGCCCGACGACGACGAGGCGCGACGTCGCCGGCCCGTGACGCGCGGCGAGCTCGCGCCAGGCCGACAGCAGCGTGATCAGGTTCTTCCTCGGCTCGATCGTGCCGCAGACGAGGAAGAACGGCCGTGCCGGGGGCGGCGAGGGGGCGGCCTGGAACGCGGCCTCGATCCCGAGCGGACCGACGGTGACCGGCGGCGACCGGAGCCCGAGCCCCGCGACGTGGCCTGAGAAGCGCCGTCCCACGTCGTCCGAGTTCGCCACGATCGCCTGGGCGTGGCGGGCCATCGTCTCCATCCGCACCCGGTGGCGGCCGGCCTCGCCGTCGCGGCCGTATTCGGGATACTCGATCGGGATCAGGTCGTGGACGAAGAAGACCGGCCGCACGTCCGGCCGGTCGTAGAGCCAGTCGAACCGCCCGGGCTTGTCGAGCCGCAGATGCGAGGTGTGGAGGTAGAGCGCGTTCAGCGGCAAGGCCTCGGGCCCGGGCGCCCGCCACGCGGTCAGCCGGGCCCGCCACTGACGCTTGCGCCGCTGCGCCGCCCCCTCGGGGGCCGCCGCGCCGGTGCCGGCCGCGGGTGCCGGCAGGCCGAGCCGGGCGGCGAGGTCGCGGTAGACCGGATCGTCCCCGGCCGTGACGTCCTCGGTCCAGGCCGCGACCGCCCCCTCGACGAGGTCGGTCATCTGCCGGCGATCGAGGAGTTTTGGGCCGACCGGCGTCGAGACCACCCCGAAGCGCGGTCCGGCCTGCCCCAGCAGATGGCGGGCATAGGCGAGGTCGACCCGATCGATGCCGGTCGGGCTCGCATGGCGCAGACGGGTGACGAGGCGGGTGAGGTCGAAGGCGACGGGATGCGGGCGCATGCGGTCCTGGTGCGGCTCGGCGAGGGTGACGCGGTTGCCCGCGTTCCTACACATGCGGCACGGCCGCGCCGAATCCACCTTGTGCGGCAGCGCACAAGGCGCGCCCCGGCGCGTGGATGGTTGCCCTTGCAACCCTGAGCGATGATGATTTATCGCATTCGTCAGCGTTCCGTCGCGTTGCGGTGACAAGAGCCGGACGGGGCGGCTAAGATCGTGGGTCGGCGGTGGGCCGGCGTTCGGGTGAGACCATGGCGATCGTCGATCTAAATCGGGAAGCGGTGAAGAACGGCCTGGCGGACAACTCCGTCCTGCTGATCGACGTGCGCGAACCCAACGAGTTCGCCTCCGGCCACATCCCGGGCTCCGTGTCGTTCCCGCTCTCGGATTTCGACGTCGAGCGCCTGCAGGCCCTGATCGCCGCGGACGGCCGCCGGCCGGTCCTGTCCTGCGCCGCCGGGGTCCGCTCGGCGCGGGCGCTGCAGTACCTCCAGAGCCAGGGCATCGCGCTCTCGGAGCACTATGTCGGCGGGTTCAAGGACTGGGCCAATGCCGGCGAGACCGTCGAATAGGTGATCCATCCCGCCCTCGCGGGCGGAGCCGCCCGCCAGGGCGATCGAGACTTTCACGGCCCCGGGAGGGCCGCGCCGGACGAGGCGCGGTTCCCGTGACGGCCAAGCCCCTCGACGCGGATGCGCTCCGGCCCATCTTTCGTGCGTCCGACGGGGCCGCATGCACGAGATGAACGGGAGAACGAGTATGCGCAGGCTGAGGCTGGCGGCGGTGATCCCGGCGCTGCTGCTGCTGGCCGGGGTGCCGGCGCGAGCCCAGGCTCCGGGCGGTCCGCCCCCCGCGGTCACGGTGGCCAAGCCCGTGGTCAAGGAGGTGGTCGAGCACGACGACTTCACCGGCCGCTTCAACGCCATCGAGTACGTCGAGGTGCGGGCCCGGGTCACCGGTTACCTGCAAAAGATCCACTTCCAGGACGGCGCCGTGGTGAAGAAGGGCGATTTGCTCTTCACCATCGATCGCCGGCCCTACAAGGCGGCCCTCGACCAGGCGACCGCGGCCCTCGATTCGGCCAAGGCGCGGCTGAACTTCAGCCAGACCGATCTCGAGCGCGCCCAGACGCTGAGCCGGTCGGGCAACATCTCCGAGCAGGTCACCGACCAGCGCCGGCAGAACTCCCAGACCGCCCAGGCCGACGTGGACAACGCCACCGCGGCGCTTCGCCAGGCCCAGCTCAACTACGACTTCACCGAGGTGCGCTCCCCGATCGACGGGCGGATCTCGCAGCGGAACGTCACCGAGGGCAACATCGTCATCACCGACCAGACGTTGCTGACGACGATCGTCTCGCTCGACCCGATCTACTTCTCGTTCACCGTCGACGAGCGGTCGTTCCTGGCCTACCAGGGCACGCTCAAGATCGGCATGGGGGCGACCCAGAACGAGCACACGGTGCCGATCCTGGTGGCGCTGACCGGCGAGGCCAAGCCCACCCGCAAGGGCGTGCTCAACTTCGTTGACAACCGGGTCGACGAGGCGACCGGCACGGTGCTGCTGCGCGCCACCGTCGAGAACCCGGACCGCTTCATCAAGCCGGGCCTGTTCGGCATCGTCAGCATGCCGGCCTCGAAGCCCTATCGCGGCATCCTGATCCCCGACGAGGCGATCGGCGCCAACCAGGACAAGCGCCTCGTCTACGTGGTCGGGCCCGACAACGTCGTCCAGCCCCGCAACATCCGCCCCGGCCCGAAGATCGACGGCTACCGGGTGGTGCGCGACGGGCTCAAAGGGGACGAGACCATCGTGATCGTCGGCCTCACCCGGGTGCGCCCGGGCGCCAAGGTCACGCCCGAGGTCAAGGAATTGCCGCCGGTCCGCGAGTAAGCCGGGACGCGCCGCCCCACCGGGCGGCGCGCCCGTCAGGATGCCACGGCCCCCGCCGTCGCGGGGGCGCCACGCCCGACCAGCCGAAGGGCGCGAGAGGCCCACCGATGCGTTTTGCCCATTTCTTCGTCGACCGGCCGATCTTCGCCTCGGTGACCTCGATCGTCATCCTGATCATCGGCTACGTCTCGTACATCTCGCTGCCGGTCTCGCAATATCCCGAGATCGTACCGCCGACGGTCGTCGTGCGCGCCTCCTATCCGGGCGCCAACGCCGAGACCGTGGCGGCCACCATCGCGACGCCGATCGAGCAGGAGATCAACGGCGTCGACAACATGCTGTACATGTCGTCGCTGTCGACCAACGACGGCAACATGCAGCTGACCGTCACCTTCGCGCTCGGCACCAACCTCGACATCGCCAACGTGCTGGTCCAGAACCGGCTCTCGGTCGCCCAGCCGCGCCTGCCCGGCGACGTGCGCAACCTCGGCGTCACGGTCCGCAAATCCTCGCCCGACCTGATGATGGTCGTGCACGTGCTCTCGCCCGACGGCACCTTCGACCAGAACTACCTCGCCAACTACATCTATCTGCGCCTGCGCGATCCCTTGCTGCGCCTCAACGGTGTGGGCGACATCACGGTGTTCGGCGGCTCGGAATACGCGCTCAGGCTCTGGCTCGACCCGAACAAGCTCGCCTCCTACCAGCTCTCGACCACCGACGTGATCAACGCGCTGCAGGAGCAGAACGTCCAGGTGGCGTCGGGCGCGCTCGGCGCGCCGCCCGCGCCCGCGAGCCAGGCGTTCCAGCTCACGGTGCAGACGCAAGGCCGCTTCCAGGACCCGAGCGAGTTCCGCAAGGTGATCGTCAAGGCGTCCGACGGGCGCCTGGTGCGGATCTCCGACGTCGCCCGGGTCGAGCTCGGCCAGAAGGACTACACGACGAAGTCGTTCCTCAACGGCCAGCCCGCCATCGGCATCGGCGTGTTCCAGCGCCCGGGCACCAACGCGCTCGAGGCGGCCGAGCAGGTCCAGGCGCTGATGAAGACGCTGGCCAAGGACTTCCCGCCCGGCCTCGAATTCAAGATCGCCTACAACCCGACCGAGTTCATCGCGGAATCGGTGCACGAGGTCTACAAGACGCTCGGCGAGGCGGTGGTCCTCGTCGTCGTGGTGATCCTGATCTTCCTTCAGAGCTGGCGCACCGCGATCATCCCGATCATCGCGATCCCCGTCTCGCTGATCGGCACCTTCGCGGTGATGGCGCTGCTCGGCTTCTCGCTCAACAACCTGACGCTGTTCGGCCTCGTGCTCGCCATCGGCATCGTCGTCGACGACGCGATCGTGGTGGTGGAGAACGTCGAGCGCAACATGGCCGAGGGGCTCTCCCCCGGCGAGGCGGCCCACAAGACCATGGACGAGGTCGGCGGCGCGGTCGTCGCCATCGCGCTCGTTCTGTCGGCGGTGTTCATCCCGACCGCCTTCATCCCGGGCATCTCGGGCCAGTTCTACCGGCAGTTCGCGCTCACCATCGCGGCCTCGACCATCATCTCGATGTTCAACTCGCTGACGCTGTCGCCGGCGCTCTGCAAGCTGCTGCTGAAGCCCCATTCCGAGCACCATCGGCCGCGCTTCTTCCTGGCCCGGTTCGGGTCCTGGGCGGCCAACACCTTCAACCGCGCCTTCGACGCGACGGCGAACGGCTACGCGGCGACGATCCGCTTCCTCACCGGACGCCTCGTGCCGCTCCTTGCCATGCTGCTGCTCTACGCGGGCGTGATCTACGGCGTGCTGCATCTCGTGCGCACCACGCCGACGGGCTTCATCCCGCTCCAGGACCAGGGCTACCTGCTGGTGGTGGTGCAGCTGCCGCCCGGCTCGTCGCTCGAGCGCACCACCGCGGTGGTGCAGGAGGTCTCGCGCCGCTCCCTCGACATCGACGGCGTCGGCAACACCGTCGTCATCGCGGGCTTCGACGGCGCGACCTTCACCAACACCACCAACGGCGCGGTGATGTTCCTGCCGCTCAAACCCTTCAAGGAGCGCCTGGAGAAGGGCCTCACGGCGGGCAAGATCCTGCAGGCCGTGCTCGCCAAGACCGCGCCGATGCAGGAGGCCCGCATCATCGCGATCCCGCCGCCGCCGGTGCGGGGTCTGGGCAATGCGGGCGGCTTCAAGATGCAGGTGCAGAGCCGCGAGGGCTCGGACATCGCCCGCCTGCTCCAGGTCTCGGGCGACCTGATCGGGGCGGCCAACCGCGACCCGGCGCTGACCCGCGTCTTCACCACCTTCGGCAACGACACGCCGCAGATCTACCTCGACATCGACCGCACGGTGGCGCGGATGCTGAACGTGCCGCTCGCCAACGTCTTCTCGACCCTCCAGGTCAACCTCGGCGGTGCCTACGTCAACGACTTCAACACCTTCGGGCGCATCTACCAGGTCCGCGCCCAGGCCGACGCCAAGTACCGGATGGAGAAGGAGGACATCGAGCGGCTCAAGGTGCGCTCCTCCACCGGTGCGCTGGTGCCGATGGGCACGCTCGCCAGCATCCGCGACATCGCCGGCCCCCAGATCGTCCAGCGCTACAACCTGTACTACTCGATTCCCGTTCAGGGCGATTCGAAGCCCGGCGTCTCCTCGGGCCAGTCCCTCGACGCGA
Source organism: Methylobacterium indicum (assembly GCF_017347565.1). Classification (NCBI taxonomy): domain Bacteria; kingdom Pseudomonadati; phylum Pseudomonadota; class Alphaproteobacteria; order Hyphomicrobiales; family Methylobacteriaceae; genus Methylobacterium; species Methylobacterium indicum. Next base: position 805,613 of record NZ_AP024145.1, read on the forward strand.
TGGAAAAGCTCGCCCGCCAGACCCTGCCCGACGGCATGAGCTTCGAGTGGACCGAGATCGCGTTCCAGGAAAAGGCGGTCGGCAACACGGCGATCTACGTCTTCGCGCTCGGCGTGCTGCTGGTCTTCCTGGTGCTCGCCGCGCAGTACGAATCCTGGGCGCTGCCGCTCTCGATCCTGCTGGTGGTGCCCACCGGCGTGCTGGCGGCCTTGGCCGGCGTGCAGTTCCGGGCCCAGGACAACAACATCCTGACCCAGATCGGCCTCATCGTGCTCATCGGCCTGGCGGCCAAGAACGCGATCCTGATCGTCGAGTTCGCCCACCAGATCGAGGAGAGCGAGCGCCGAGGGCCGGTCGCGGCGGCCGTCGAGGCCTGCCGGCTTCGCCTGCGGCCGATCCTGATGACCGCCTTCGCGTTCATCCTCGGCGTGGTGCCGCTCGCCTTCGCCACCGGCCCGGGCGCCGAGATGCGCCAGGCGCTCGGCACGGCGGTGCTGTTCGGCATGCTGGGCGCCACGATCTTCGGCCTGTTCCTGACACCGGTCTTCTACGTGGTGATCCGCAACGTCATGATCCGGATCAACCGCTGGCGCGGCGTCGACGAGCACCCCGGCGAGCCCGAGCCGGCGCGGTGACCGGCCTCATCGCGTGACGCGAACCGACGCCCCCGGACGCCACCGTCCGGGGGCGTCGTCGGTTCGGGTGCGGCATCGCCGCCCCCGAACCGCCCGCCCGGCTCCCGCATTGCCGGCCTGATTCGAGAGATCGGGAGGTAGGCGTGGCACGGGTGGCGGTGGTGACGGGCGGCACGGCGGGGATCGGTCTGGCGACCGCCCATGCGTTTGCCAGGGACGGCTGGTCGGTCGGGATCGTCGCCCGCGACGAGGGCCGCCTGCGCGATGCGGAAGCGGCCTTGCGCCGGCACGGCGGTGCGGTGCTGGCGATCTCCGCCGACGTCGCCGACGCGGAGGCGGTGAATGCCGCCGCCGACCGGTTCGAGGCCGAGCTCGGGCCGATCGACACCTGGGTCAACAACGCGATGTCGTCGATCGTCGCGCCCGCACCCGAGATCGCGCCCGAGGAATGGCGGCGCGTCACCGAGACCACCTATCTGAGCCAGGTCTGGGGCACGCTCGCCGCGCTCCGGCACATGCGGGGGCGCAACCGCGGCACCATCGTGCAGGTCAGTTCGGGCTTGGGGCTTCGCGCGATGCCCCTGCAGGTGCCCTACTGCGCCGCCAAGCACGCCGTGACCGGCTTCACCGACGGCCTGCGCTCCGAGTTCCTGCACGAGGGCGTCGCGATCGACCTGACGGTCGTCTACCTGCCGGCGGTGAACACGCCGCAATTCGGCTGGGCCCGCACCCGCACGGGCGCCGAGCAGGACATCCCGGCCCCGGTCTTCGATCCGCGGCTCTGCGCCGACGCGATCCTGTTCGCGGCCAACCACCGCCGCCGCGACATCTATGTCGGCCGCTCGACCGTGCAGATGGGCCTGATGCAGGTGGTCTCGCCGGCCCTCTCCGACCGGTTCATGGCCCGCGGCTGGGACGCGCAGATCGGCGCGCCCTCGCCCGACAAGGCCGGCAACTTGTTCGAACCCGCTCCCGGACCCGCCGCGATCGACGGAAAATTCGCCGACAAGACCACGCCGACCCGCAGCGAGTTCGTCACCGACCGCCAGCGCGACGTCCTCGTCGCCGGCCTCGCGGCGCTCGCCGTCGGGGGCGTGGCGGCGCTCGCCCTCGGCGCCGGAGCGGCGCGCCGCCTCGGGCGCCGTCGTCGCCGGCTCCTGCCGCGGGTGTTCTGACGGAACGCTCCGCGTCGACGCCCGGCCGGGCGCGCCCTATCTCCGGCCGCATCCCCCCGCCTCGCCCCGATAGGTCTCGCGTGCCCGGTTACCTGCCCTTCGCGGGCGCCCTCAAGCTGCCCAGCTTCGTCTGCGACAATTGCGGCTTCTGGCAGCGCCATTTCGCGGCGCCGCCGAGCTGCCCGCTCTGCCTCGATGCCCGCCACGTCGTACCCCAGGACGGCTGGCGCTTCCGCGGCGTGGACGAAGCGCAGGCTTCCTTCCCGTGCCATTGGGAGGAGGTCGAGGCGGGGGTGTGGAAGTTCTGGAACGAGCCGGTCACCGGCATCGGGCCGAGCGCCTACCTGATCGTCACGCCCCAGGGCAACATGGGCTTCGAGGGCTGCCCGGTCTTCAGCGAGGCGGCGCTCGACCACATCGACGCGCTCGGCGGCATGACACTGCTGTCGGCGTCGCACCCGCACAGCTACGGCGCGCTGCCCCAGCTCCAGGACCGCTTCGACCCCGAACTGTGCCTGCCCGCCGCCGACTTCACCTGGAGCGCCGCGCTCCAGGTCTCCTGGCCGTACGACGACGTGCTGGAGCCGCTGCCGGGCCTGACCCTTCACCGCACCGCCGGCCATTTCGACGGCCACGCCGTTCTGCACGACGCAACCCGCGGCATCGTGTTCTGCGGCGATGCGCTGAAGTTCGAGCTGAATCCGGACAACCCGCGCGAGGCCCTGACCATCTCGGCCCACAAGGCCTTCGTGCGCGGCGTACCGCTGACCCATGCGGAACTCACCCGCTACCGCGAGGTCTTCGCGGCGCTCGACTTCCACCAGACCTGGACGCCGTTCGAGCAGGCGGCGAATGTCGGGCGGGCCGAGGTGCTGGCGCTGATCGACGCGATGCTGGCCGGGCGGCCGCACGCCTATCCGGTGCCGGTCTCCGACCTGCGCTGACGGGCGGTCAGAGCCCGAATTGCGCCCCCGTATCCCCCGGCGTGACCAGGCTGCGGGCCCGGCTGCGGGAGGGCAGGAACGGGAGGGCGGCGCAGGTCGCACCGACGCTGTCGCAGAGCCGCTCGACCGCCCGCACGATGTCCGGCGGGCCGGCGACGTGGACCGTGTCGCTGCCGCGCAGGGTCGGCAGGTGGGCGGTCACGGGTCCGTGGCGCACGTCGGCCTGGCCGCGGCGGTCGCGGCTCGCGGCCAGCGTGATCTGCGGCACGCCGGTGGCGCGCAGCCAGTCGAGGCCGGGGCGCATGTAGAGGTCGTCGGCGTCGGCGGCGCCCGCCACCACCACCATCTCGCGGGCGGTCTCGCGGTGGCGCGCCGCGCGGGCGATCGCCCAGATCGGCGCGAAGCCGGTCTCGGCCGAAACCAGGATCAGGCGGCCGGGGCCGGGACGGTACGGCGTACCGCCGGCCGGTCCCTTGATGCGCACGACGTGGCCGGGCCGCACCGCCTCGCCGAGGGCGGGACCCAGCGTGCCGACGTCGCGGCGCAGGTGGAAGACGAGCTCGTTGAGCTCGGTGTTGCCGTCGATGCGCTGGGTCGGGCAGTAGGGCCGCGCCGGCATTCCCGCGAAGGCGACCTCGACCGCCTGGCCGGGTGCCACGTCGAGGTTGCGCGAGACCGTGACCACCACCTCGATCACCGCGCCGGAGAGCGGGGCGACGGAGAGCAGCGTGCCGGCCCGCTTCACCGTCCGCAACACCGCGAGCGGGGAGGGGGCGGGGCCCGGCCGGGTGGCGGCGCCGTCGCCGAGGCGGGGCCGGGCGCGGCTGGTGTTGCGCAGGCGCGGCAGGGAATCCTGGATCTGCGCGCCTTGCAGCTGGGCATCCTGGATCACCCCGTCGCGGCCGGCCGCCACGTTCCGGGGCAGCGCGGCATCGAGGGGCGTGTCGCCGGTCGCCACACGAACGGGCTTGCCGTTGACGACGAGCGAGCAGCGGGGGCTCATGGCCGTCTCCGTGCGACTGCGGGGACCCGTGATCTCGGGTCGATGCGGGGGGCGCCTCAACGGGAGGCGAACAGCAGGCGCTCGACCAGCGAGGCCCAGCGGTCGCGGTCGGCCCGCAGGTCGTCCTGGATGGTGTCGTCCTGCGCCTGCTGGGTGGTGAGCGCCGCGACCTGCGCCCGCAGCTCGGCGGCCGCCTCGCGCTCGGAGCGGATCACCGCCTTCATCACCTTGTTCTCGGCCTCGAGCTGGGCGACGAGCTCGTCGAGATCCTCCTCGGGCGCCTCGTCGGGCTCGGGCAGGCGGTAGGGCCGGGGGCCGAGCCAGCCCGGCGGGAGGAGCAGGCGCCGCACCAGATCGAAATCCGGGCCGCCCCGCTCCTGGCCCGCGATGTTCAACGCCGCCTCGCCCATCGCCGACACTCCGCGCCTCGTCCAAGCCGCCCGGGTCGCGCCCCGATGGGCGCGCCGCCGCCGATCACGGCCCGGCAAACCATGCCGGCAACATGGTTAAGGAGCCTTTAATCCCGGGTGCCGCATCCGCGTGATTGACCGGGCCCGGCCGGCGACACACTCTCGCCGCGGATGCCGGGGCCGGGCACCGATTCGCCCGCCCCGAACCGACGGAGATCGCGATGCTGGACGGACGACGGGTGCTGATCGTCGAGGACGAGGCGCTGGTCGCCCTGGAACTGACCGAGATCGTCACCGGCGCGAACGCCCACGCCGTCGGCCCGGCCCGGACCAACCGCGAAGCCCTGGCGCTGATCGACCTCGAGGCGATCGACCTCGCGATCCTCGACCTCAACCTCGCCGACGGCGAGGCCACCCCAACCGCCGAGGGCCTGATCGCCAAGGGCATCCCGGTCCTGATCTGCACCGGCGGCGTCCTGCCCCGCGCGATGCGGCTCTTGTGGCCGGACCTCCCGATGCTGAGAAAGCCGCTGAACCCGGAGCGGCTGGTCGAGGCGTTGGGGATGTTGTGTGGGGAGATGGTGGGGGGCGAGCGGGTTTGACGCGGCGCGGGGGCGGTTCGGCGGATTGATGCGCGTCGGTTGATCTGTTCTGACGCTGTTGATGACTGATCGTCTTATATTATTGCATTTTAAGACTCGATCCATTCGATATAGAAAGACTTCGTGTCTGATTTGGTCAATTAGGGCGGGGCTCAATGGAACTCCCGACGAGGCGACAGTGCCACGTTGTCCGTTCGGGTGTCGTACGCACGGTGGGCCGTCCAACAGCCTAACAGACGCCGCCTCAGCGTGCCGCAGTGCGAACCGCTGCGGTATGCCGCTCTGGATGGCCGGAATAACGAACGCGCCTCGGAGCACCGCGCCTGTGATCCGCAAGGGGTGGGAAGCGGACCCTCTATCGCCGGCGCTACGATCCTCACCCGAGAAGAGGCGGGCCATCTTACCGGATCCGGAACCAGCAGAGTTATCTACGGCGCCGGATCCGCCTGTTCGGGGAGGCGCGCTTACTGGATGAGGCCGAAGGTTTCTCGTACGTCGTCGATGAACGCAGCCGGGTTTTCCATCGCAGCGAAGTGGCCACCCCTGGTCGGTTCGTTGAAAAAGCGCAGGTCTGCAAATCGCCGCTCGGCCCAACGCCGTGACAGGCGCACCGCTTCGCCGGGAAACATGCTGATGCCAGCTGGTATCGGGATCGGCGCGCTAAACATTCCTTCCGCTCGGCCTTGAGCGTTCTCCCAATAGAACCTGGCAGCACTCGCACCGGCATTGGGAAGCCAATAAAGCATGATGTCATCGATTATGTGGTCGAGCGGGATTGCTTGTTCGGGCGCACCACCGCTGTCGGTCACGTCGCGAAACAGCGCATAGATCCAGGCAGCGAGGCCTACCGGCGAGTCCGCCAGCGCGAAAGCGATCGACTGCGGCCGCGTATTCTGCAGCTGCATATAGCCGGAATGCTCGCTCCAGTAGCGTCCTGCATCGGCGAGCATCGCCCGCTCTGCCGCCGTCGCCTCCGCGATTTCCTCGTCGGTGGGGCGGAACATGACCATGTTGAGGTGGATGCCTGCGAGTCCCGGGGGGCGCATGTGCGCGAGAGCCGTTACGACGGCCGCGCCCCAGTCGCCGCCCTGCGCCATCCAGCCCTCCCCGTAGCCGAGCCGCTGCATCAGTTCGCCCCAGGCCCGTGCGACGCGCGCGACGCCCCAGCCCGGAGCGTTCGGCTGGTCAGAGAAGCCGAAGCCCGGCATCGACGGGATCACGAGGTGGAAAGCGTGTCGCGGGTCACCGCCATGGGCTACGGGATCCGACAGGGGCCCAATGACGTCTCTGAATTCTAGGACCGACCCCGGCCAACCGTGCGCCAGGACCAGCGGCATCGCGTTGGGTTCTGGCGAGCGCACGTGGAGGAAGTGGATGCCAAGTCCGTCGACGGTGGTGAGGCTGCTGCCCCAGCCGTTGAGCAGCGCCTCAGCGGTGCGCCAGTCGTAGCCGCTGCGCCAACGGTCGACGAGCGTACGCACAGCGCCGAGTGGCGGACCCTGGCTCCCGTCCGTGACGGTACCCGCATCGGGCCAGCGGACTCGATCGAGCCGTTGGGCAAGGTCCGCGAGGGTTGCATCCTCAATTCGGATCGGGAACGGCGTGATGGCATCGGTCATGGCACAATCCTCGTCGACCCGCAGAGCCGGGGGTGAGGGCGGCGCCCCCGCGTCCTCGTTCATGACCCGTCCCCTGCGAATGGTCGGGGTGTTATGGCTGGCCCTCACTTCCATCGTCAGATGGGCGCACCGCGACAGGCTGTTGCCGAACTGGAACGACGATGCAGCTGGATGACCTGCGCGCTTTCGCCCGTATCGCCGACCTGCTGAGCGTGTCGGCTGCGGCGCGCGCGTTGTCCGTGCCGAAATCCAGCATCAGTCGCTCGCTCGCCCGGCTGGAGCGCGATGTGGGAGCCACGCTGGTCGATCGCTCGACCCGGCACCTGCGCCTCACCGATGCGGGCGTGGCGCTGTACCCGCACGCGTTGCGCATCGCCGTCGACGTGGACGAGGCTGCGGCCGCGCTCGACGGCCTCGCGGGTGTGGCCCGGGGCACGTTGCGGGTCAGCCTGCCGTTCACCGTCGCGGTGGCGCTCGTATCGCCTATGCTGCCCGCGTTCCTGGCCGCCAACCCGGAGGTGCGGGTTGTGCTCGACGTCGAGAACCGCTTCATCGACATGCCCGTGGAGCCCGTCGACCTCGTGATCCGGGTCGGCGCGCTGCCCGACAGTGACCTGATCGCGCGCCGCCTCATGATTTCGGAAACCTGGACCTGCGCCAGCCCCGCCTACCTGGCCGCCAGGGGCACGCCCGCCAGCGTCGCCGACCTCGGAGATCATACGCTGATTGCCTATTCCGATCGTGCGACCACGTGGGGGCCCGGGCCGGCCGGCGACGGTGTGGAGCGCGTGGAGTTCCTGCCTGCGGTGGTCGTCTCGGACTCCGCGGCGCTGCTGCCGGTGGTTTTGGGAGGCGGCGGCATCGCCCGCCTGCCCGACTTTCTCGCGGCCGCCCCGGTCGCGGACGGCAGGCTCGTTCGCCTCTGGCCTAGGCACGGAGGCGATTTGATCGACATTCACGCCATCTACCCCAGCCGCCATAGCCTCTCGGCGAAGGTGCGGGTTTTTATCGATGCCTTGCTGGCCTGGCTTCCTGAAGTCGACCGGCGCTGAACCCGCGACGCATGGTCTGATCTTCCGTCCAGTGAACAGGCGTGGTCGTAGATGGTCGGGATCTCTCTACGTTGGCATCGCGCATGAACGGCAGTGCCGAAGCGAGTAGCGCTTGATGCTGCGGGACCGCTTTGGGTCGAAAGCTGCCCGAATCGACTCCCCGCATCTGTCCGGGTATGCCCCTGTGGACGGCCGGAACACCGAACGAACCTCGGAGCGCCGCGCCGCGCTGCAGTCCGCTCTGGTTGAAAGCCGCATTTCATGTCCTTCTTCCGCAAGGAAGACAAATTGATTGACAAAGGCGTCTTCAGCTGTGCTGAGATCGCACGGCGGCAACGTCGAGTTCCGTTTCTGTCAGCGCCAATCTATGCATTATCAGCCTTCATGGCACTGCGCCTGAAGGGACCTCACGGCAATGCCCTGGACTGCTACCTCGTGGACGCTGCAATCGCCCTGCTCGTAGGGGGCCTCGGCTACGTCCTGACGAGTCTCTGCAATGCCTGGGCGTTTTTTCTTGTGCGCCTGATCTGGCCGAGGAGGGACTGAAGGGGTGGAGATTGTGACGCATGACCGCTCGGGGTCGAAAGCTGACCGAACGATGCTCAAAATCCGGTAGGGTATACATATGCGGACAGAAGCGGCCGCGCATAGCTCGCCTTGATGCGCGCTGGGCGACCGATGCGTCCGCCCGCTCTGCTAAAGACTCACTTGGTACGATACACTTAATCTATGCGAATTTCCGCAAGGCGATCGCCCCCTGCCATAATGACTGGTGAGTTCGCCCTTGGACGGCGGTTCGCCAGGCGGGCAGACCGGATTTCAGGTCTGGAACAGCGATCAAGGTGTTGCGCGGTTGCCGCCGAACATCCGTGATCCACGCGGAATAACACCGACTCCGCGGCCGAAACGGCCCGGCCGACCTTCCTGCGATCGCAGAAGGCGGCCCCCTCACGCCGCCTCCGGCGCCGCCCCCACCAACTGCCGCGCCTGCAGCACCGACATCGGCTCGCCGAAGGCGAAGCCTTGGGCGTAGTCGCAGCCGATCTCGGCGAGCGCGAGCGCGTCGGCCTCCGATTCGGCGCCCTCCGCCACGATCTCGAGGCCGAGTTCCTGGGCCATGCGGACGATCGAGCGCAGGATGCCGGAGCGGCCGTTCGCCATCTGGCGGACGAAGGACTGGTCGATCTTGATCGTGTCGAACGGGAAGCGCTGCATGTAGGTCAGCGCCGAGTAGCCGGTGCCGAAATCGTCGAGGCAGAGCCCCGCGCCGAGCTCGTGGATGCGGGCGAGCATCTGCGCGGCATATTCCGGGTTCTCCATCACCAGGGCCTCGGTCAGCTCGAGCTTGAGCGAGCCGGGGACGACGCCGGTGCGGGCGAGCACGGTCTTCACGTCGTGCAGGAGGTCGTGGCGCAGCAGCTGGCGCGAGGACAGGTTGACGGAGGCGAAGATCGGCGGCTCGACCACCAGGGCCTGCTGCCAGGCGGCGAGTTCGGCGGCGGTGCGCTCGAGCGCGAAGACGCCGAGATTGACGATGAGGCCGGATTCTTCCGCGATCGGCAGGAAGACCTGGGGGGCGACGCGGCCGAGCCGCGGGTGGTCCCAGCGCAAGACGGTCTCGAAGCCCGCGACGGTACGGTCCTCCAGGCGCACGATCGGCTGGAAGAGCACCTTGATCTCGTTGCGCTCCAGCGCCCGGCGCAGGTCGCTCTCCAGCATCATCCGCTCGCCGCGGTCGGAGCGCATGGTCGGGCGATAGACCTCGATCCGGTCGCCGCCCTGGCGCTTGCCGTTGATCATGGCGAGCTCGGCGTTCTTCACCACGTCGTCCCGCTTCACCACCGCGCCCGCCTCGTGCAGGGCGACGCCGATCGACGGGGTCAGGAAGATCTCGCGGTCGGCATAGGTGATCGGCGTGGTGATCGCCCGGCGGATGCTGTCGGCGAACGCGATGATCCGGTCGGGGTCGCGCTCGGAGAGCAGGATCACGGCGAACTCGTCGCCGGCGATGCGGGCAAGCGTGTCCTGCGGCCGCAGGAGCCGGTTGAGGCGGCGCGACAGGGTCAGCAGGATCGAATCGCCCGCCGAGAGGCCGATCGCGTCGTTGACCTGCTTGAACCGGTCGATATCGACCACGAACAGGGTGGGTTTCAGGCGCGGGTCCTGGCTCGCCAGGGCGATCGCGGCGTCGAGCCGGTCGTTGAACAATTCGCGGTTGGGCAGGCCGGTCAGGTTGTCGTGCACCGCGTCGTGGAGCAGGCGCTCCTCGGCGATCTTCGACTCGGTCACGTCCGCGATGGTGCCGACGATGCGCACCACCTCGCCGTCGGTGCCGATCACCGGCCGCGCCTTGAGGCGGAACCAGTAATACGGCCCGGCGGCGGAGCGCAGGCGGAAATCCTGGGAGATCCGGCCGCGGCGCTCCTCGATCACGGTGTCGAGGGCCGCCGAGTAACGCTCGACGTCGAAGGGGTGGAGGAGGGAGAGCCAGTTCGCCTGCGGACCCTCCAGCGCCCCGCGCTTGAGGCCGAGCTGTCCCTCGATCTCCGGGCCGGCGAAGACCCGGTCCCCCGGCACGTCCCAGTCGAACACCACGTCGCCGGCCCCCGTGAGCGCCAGCGCGCGGCGCTCGGTGTCGGAGACGAGGCTGTTGCCGATCCCGCCGCCCGCGAAGGCGTGCTGGAGCACCGTGAAGCCGATCAGCATCACGATCAGGACGAGGCCGCCGATCAGCGCCGGCTGCACGAGGTCGTTGTGGAGCTGGCCGGTGATGGCGAAGCCCGCCGCCACCACCCAGGCCAGCAGCAGCAGCCAGGTCGGGATCAGCAGGATCGCCCGGTCGTAACCGTTGTGGATGGCGAGATAGACGATGAGGAGCAGGCCGACGCCCGCGACCGTCGCCACCGAGATCCGCGCCACGCCCGCCGCCACCGGCGGATCGATCACCGCGAGGCCGACGAGGCCGGCGAGGAACAGGAGCCAGATCAGCGCGACGTGGCTGTAGCGGACGTGCCAGCGGGCGAGGTTGAGATAGGCGAACAGGAACACCAGCAGGGTCGCGCCGAGCACGGCCTCCGCGGAGGCGCGATAGATCCGCTCGGCGGCTTCCGTGACCGGGAAGATTCTCTGGAAGAACCCGAAATCGATGCAGGCATAGGCCAGCACCGCCCAGGCGAGCGCGGCCGCCGCCGGGAAGATGATCGCGCCCTTGACCACGAACACGATGGTCAGGAACAGGGCCAGGAGCCCGGCGATGCCGATGATGATGCCCTTGTAGAGGGTCAGCCCGGTCGCCTTCTTGCGGTAGGCGTCCTGATCCCAGAGGTAGACCTGCGGCACGTTGGGCGTGCGCAGCTCGGCCACGAAGGTGACGGTGGTGCCGGGATCGAGCGTGATGACGAACTGGTCGGCGTCCGGGCTCTCGTCGCGCTCGGGCCGGATGCCCTGGCTCGCCGTGATGGCGGCGATGCGCGAGCCGCCGAGATCGGGCCAGACCACGCCGGAGCCGACGAGGCGGAAATGCGGGGCCACCAGCAGGCGGTCGATCTGCTCGTCGGTGTCGTTGGTGAGCGCAAAGACCATCCAGTCCGGGCGGGCGCCGGTCTCGCGCGCCTTCACGGCGATGCGGCGCACGATGCCGTCCTTGCCGGGCGCGGTCGAGATCTGGATCAGGTCGCCGTCCGAGCGGTAGCGCTCGATCGCCGGGGTGAGGTCGATGGCCTGCGAGTCGAGGGTGACGCGCACGGCCTCGACCGCGCGGGCCTCCGGCGCGGCGAGGACCAGCCCGGCGAGGGCGGCGAGGCAGGCGAGGACGAGTGAGAGCGTACGCAAGCTTCGGGGTCTTCCGACCGGACGGGGGCGATCGCGGCCACGGGGCGGCATGAGGAGAGGCCGGACCGTACTGACGCCCAAGCTTGCGGGCAAGGCGGAGGTCCCGGATCTCCCCGGCCGTCCGCGAGCGCGACCGTCGGCGGGCTTCGATCGCTCCGCTTTGCGGCCAAATCAAGTTGTGGCGGCGTTGCCGGGGCCTGCCTCGGCGAGGGTGACGACCTCCCAGCATTCGGGGTGGCGCATCAGCTCGGTCAGGAATGCGAAGGTCAGGGCGTGGGTCGGGCAGTTCGCCACGATGCGCCCGAGGATCGGCCGGCCGGCCAGCGCGAGATCGCCGACGAGGTCGAGGATCTTGTGCCGCACCGGTTCGTCGGGGAAGCGCGCGCCGCCCAGGACCCGGCCGCCGAGCAGGATCGCCACCCGCCCGGGGCGGGCCCCCCGCAACAGCGGCTCGCGGTCGCGCGGGTGCATCCGCGCGTCGGTGTCCGGGCCGATCGGGCGGCTGTGCTCCGGCTGCGCCAGGGTCGGTTCGGGCCCGTCGCCACGCACCGTCTGGGCGTCGAAGGAGCGGGCCCAGAGCCGGTCCCGGGTTCCGGCCGGTAGCAGCGTGCGGGCGAGCCGGGTCTTGAGCAGCGTGCGCCAGATCAGCGAGGCGTTGCCGAAGCTGCGGCTCCGGGCGATCTCAGTGCGGAACGAGGCCGGATCGATCGGGCCGGCCCAGCGCAGCACGCCGAAGCCCGGCAGCCGGTCGGTGCTGACGTCGACGGCGAACGCCTCGGCCGGCTCGGCCCGCAGGAAGCCGTGCATCCCGTCGACCTGGAAGGGAGCCCGGATCCGCAGGACCTCGCGCGGCCGCTCCTGCACCACCCGACCGGCCGAATCGATCAGCCCGCACCAGCGCGACGCCGAGCCGTCGAGGATCGGGATCTCGGTGCCCTCGACGGTGATCGCCGCGTTGTCGATGACGGAGGCCGAGAGCGCCGCCATCAGGTGCTCGATCGTGCGCAGCTTGCGCCCGTCGGCGAGGGCCAATGCCGTGCACATGCGGCTGGCGATCCAGGGCACGGTGGTGGCGGGCACCGCGGGTCCGGCGCCCGGTACCGCGAAGCGGATGCCGTGACCGGCCGGGGCGGGCGCGATCGTCACGCGGGCGACGCGGCCGGTATGCATCCCGGGCCCGCGCACCGACACGCTCCGGCCGAGCGTCGCCTCGCGCTGCATCGCGTCAGGCTCCCCGCAGCGCCTTGCCCACGGTGTCGAGGCTCTGCAGCGTCTTGATCGGGCCGATCGCCGCCAGGGTCGGCGCCCCGGCGATGAGCGCTCGGCCGGCGGCCCGCACGTCGTCGGTCGTCACGGCATCGACCTTGGCGATCACCTCGGCGGCGGGGATCACCCGGCCCCAGGCGAGGAGCTGGCGCGCCGTGCGCTCGATGCGCCCGCCGGGGGTCTCGAGCGCCGAGAGCAGGGCGACCTTGAGCTGCGCCTTCGCCCGGGCGAGTTCGGCCTCGTCCACGGTGTCGGCGGCGTCGCGCAGGCAGGCGAGCGTCACGTCGACGAGGCCCGGCAGGTCGGAGCCCGCGGTGCCGGCGCCGATGCCGAACAGGCCGCAATCGCTGAACGGCCAGTGGAAGGCGTGGATCTCGTAGGCGAGCCCCCGGGTCTCGCGCACCTCGTGCCAGAGCCGCGAGGTCAGACCGCCGCCGAGCACCTGGGCGAAGAGGTGGGTGGCGTAATACCTGTCGTCGCGGAACGACAGGCCGGGAAGGCCGAGCACCAGGTTGGCCTGTTCGAGCTTGCGCTTCATCCGGCGCTCGCCGCCGCGATACTGCCCGGGCACCGCTTCGGGCGCCTCGCTGGCCGGCATCGCGCCGAAATGCTTTTCCGCCGCCGCCACGATGGCGTCGTGCTCGACGGCACCGGCGGCGGCCAGCACCATCCGGCCCGGCGTGTATTCGCGGGCGAGATAGGCCTCGATCGCCGCGCGGTCGAAGCTCTGGATCGTCTCGGGCCGCCCGAGGATCGGCCGGCCGATCGGCTGGTCGGGGAAGGCGGCCTCCGTGAAGGCGTCGTAGACGACGTCGTCGGGGGTGTCCTCGACGGCGGCGTATTCCTGCAGGATCACGCCCTTCTCGCGGGCGAGCTCGCCGGCCTCGAAGACCGAGCGGGTCAGGATGTCGCCGAGCACGTCGAGGGCGACCTCGGCATCCTCGCCGAGCACCCGGGCGGTGTAGCTCGTCTGCTCGACGCTGGTGGCGGCGTTGATCTCGCCGCCGACATTCTCGATGTCCTCGGCGATCTGGCGGGCCGAGCGCGTCGCCGTGCCCTTGAACGCCATGTGCTCGATGAGGTGGCTGAGCCCGTGCTCCTCCGGCCGCTCGTTGCGCGAGCCCGCCCCGACCCAGACCCCGAGGGTCGCTGTGGCGACTCCCGGCATCGCCTCGGTGGCGACGGTGAGCCCGTTGGCGAGCCGCGTGATCTTGAGGTCCGGCGAGGCGCCGAGCGTCGCGAAATGCTGGTTCATGCGGCACTCCTCAGGATGCGGGCGCGCTCGCGGATCGCCCGCTCCACCGCCGCCTCGTCGTTCGGCAGCACGGTGAAGCGCTCGCGCCGCTCCAGGAGATCCGCCAGATGCGGCGGGAGGGCCGGGCGCACGCCGGTCGCGGCCTCGACCGCATCCGGGAACTTGGCGGCATGCGCGGTGGCGAGCGCCACCACGGGGGTCGCCGGATCCTCGGCGAGCGCTTTACGGGCGGCGCGCACGCCGATGGCGCTGTGGGGATCGATGATCTGGCCGGTGCCCTTGTAGACGTCGCGGATCTCGGCGACGACCTCGTCCTCGGGCACCGCCGCCGCGTCGAACTCGGCCCGGATGCGCGCCAGGGTCCGCTCGTCGAGGGTGAAGGCGCCCGATTGCTTCAGGCCGGCCATCAGCCGGTTGACGGACGCGGCGTCGCGGTCGAGCGCCTCGAACAGCAGGCGCTCGAAGTTCGACGAGACCTGGATGTCCATCGACGGCGAGGTGGTCGGCGCGACGCCCCGCACCTCGTAGGAGCCGGTCGCGAGCGTCCGGGTCAGGATGTCGTTGGCGTTCGTCGCGATCATCAGCCGGCCGACCGGCAGGCCCATGCGCTTGGCGGCCCAGCCGGCCAGGATGTCGCCGAAATTGCCCGTCGGCACCGAGAACGAGACCGGGCGGTGCGGGCTGCCCAACGCCACCGCGCTGGTGAAGTAGTAGACGGCCTGCGCGGCGACCCGGGCCCAGTTGATCGAGTTGACGCCCGAGAGCCGGACCTCGTCGGCGAAGCGCGGGTGCTGGAAGAGCGCCTTCACGATCGCCTGGCAATCGTCGAACGTGCCCTCGACGGCAAGCGCGTGGATGTTGCCGGCATCCACCGTGGTCATCTGCCGGCGCTGCACCTCGGACACCCGGCCATGGGGGTAGAGGATGAACACGTCGACGTTGTCGAGGCCGCGGAACGCCTCGACGGCGGCGCTGCCGGTATCGCCCGAGGTGGCACCCACGATGGTGGCGCGGCTGCCCTTGGCCTTCAGCGCGTGGTCCATCAGCCGGCCCAGCAGCTGCATCGCCACGTCCTTGAACGCGAGCGTCGGGCCGTGATGCAGCTCGAGCAGGAAGAGGTTGTCGCCGAGCTGGGTCAGCGGGCAGACCGCCGGGTGCCGGAAGGTCGCGTAGGCCTCGTCGATCATCCGGTCGAAATCGGCCTGCGCGATCTCGCCGTCGACCAGCGGCGACAGCACGGTCTTGGCCGCCTCCGCGTAGGGCCGCCCGGCGAGACCCGCGATGGTCTCGCGGGAGATCTGCGGCCAGCTCTGCGGGATGTAGAGGCCGCCGTCGCGGGCGAGCCCCGCCAGCAGCGCGTCGGTGAAGGTCAGCGGCGCGGCGGCGCCGCGGGTCGAAACATGGAGCACGGTGATCAGTCCTGAGGCCGACGGCAGGCCCTACACGAATCCGGACCGCGCGTCAGCCCGCGGCTCAGGCGCTGGTGCCGGGCGCCTTGCGCAGGCGGCAGCCGGTGATCCGCCACGCCCCGTCCGCGTCGCGCTCCAGGGTATAGAGCGCCTCCCAGTCGGTGCCGTCCTGGTCCTGGATCCGCACGCCCTGCGCGAGGCTTCCGTCCGGCAGTTCCTCGTCGGTGCCGAACTCGAAGCGGCGGTTGCGGTAGACCGCCGCGTAGGCCTGCCGGACCATGCCGATGAACAGTTCGGGCGTGCCGAAGATCGACCGGATGGCGGGCGCGGCCTGGGCGTAGGCCGTCGCCGCGTCGTCCTGCCGGAAGGCGTCCTGCTGGCGCCGGATCACCGCCCGGGCCGCCTCCCGGTCGCCGCTGCCGGCCGCGAGGGCGCCCTGGCCGACGGCGAGCAGGGTCATCAGGGCGACGAGGGTGCGCATGGCCGGGCCCTCCTGGGTGTGTCTTTATGGGCGGTATCCGATCGGGATAACGCAGCGTAGCAGGCCGATGCCGCGCACACAACTTGTCCTCGTCCGAACATTTTGGGAATGGCGGACGGTCGCGGAGGGAAGGGGGCGGGTGCCTGATCATCAGCGTCCCGGTTCCCGTAGAGGCCGAATCTCCTACCCTCTCACCTCATCCTGAGGTGTTAGTCGATCGAAGATCGACTGACCTCGAAGGAGGGCTCCAGAGAAACCTCCGAGATCTCTGGAGCCCTCCTTCGAGGCTTCCTGCGGTCGAATGCGATCGCCGATCGCCAGCACCTCAGGATGAGGTGGTGGAAGGAGGAATTGATCGCGACGGTTTTGCGATCGTTTCGTTGGTTGTTGTGATTTCTGTCGAGTGACTGAGCTCGCCTATACCCCGCTCGCCTTCCGCCCCAACTCCACCACCCGCAGGTTGTTGGTCGTCCCCGCCCGGCCGAACGGGATGCCGGCCACCGCCACCACGAGGTCCGGGGCCTGCGCGAACCCTTCCTGGGCGGCGACCTCCGCGGCGCGGTCGACCATCGCCTCGTAGGAGTCGATCTCCGGGCCGAGCACCGAATGCGCGCCCCAGTACAGGCTGAGGCGGCGCGACACCGCCGTGTCGGAGGTCGCCGCCAGGATCGGCACGTTGGGGCGCTTGCGGGCGATGCGGGCGGCGGTGGTGCCGCTCGACGTGAAGGCGACGATCGCCGCCGCCTCGATCGCGTCGGCGAGGGTCGCGGCCGCGGCGGCCACGGCGTGGGGCGGGCTGTCCTCGACCTCCGGCTCGCTCGCCCGGACGAGGGAGCGGTAGAGCCGGTGCTGCTCGGTGCGGCGGATGATCCGGTCCATGATCGAGACCGCCTCGATCGGGTAGCGCCCCGCCGCCGACTCGGCCGAGAGCATCACCGCATCGGCGCCGTCATAGACGGCGGTCGCGACGTCCGAGGCCTCGGCCCGGGTGGGGGAGGGCGCCGACACCATCGATTCGAGCATCTGGGTCGCCACGATCACCGGCTTCACCGCCCGGCGGCAGGCGCGCACCAGTTCCTTCTGGCGCCCCGGCACGTCCTCGGGCGGCAATTCCACGCCGAGATCGCCGCGGGCCACCATTACCCCGTCGGCGATGCGGATGATGTCCTCGATGTGGTCGAGCGCCGAGGGCTTTTCGATCTTGGCGATCAGCCCCGCCCGGCCGGCGATCAGCCCGCGCGCCTCCATCACGTCGGAGGGGGTCTGCACGAAGGACAGCGCGACCCAGTCGACCCCGAGATCGAGTCCGAAGGCGAGGTCGCGCCGGTCCTTCTCGGTCAGCGGCGAGAGGGCCAGCACCGTGCCCGGCAGGTTGACGCCCTTGCGGTTGGAGATCGGCCCGCCGACCACCACGTCCGCGTCGATCGCGTCGTCGTCGACGCCCGCGACCCGCACCCGGACCCGGCCGTCGTCGATCAGGAGTTCCTGGCCCGGGGCCACGGCGGCGAAGATCTCCGGGTGGGGCAGGGGGATCGCGTCCGGTCCGCCCTCCCGGCCGTCGCGCACGAAGCGGATGCGGTCGCCGGTGGCGAGGTCGAACTTGTCCCCCCGCAGGGTGCCGATGCGGATCTTCGGGCCCTGCAGATCCTGCAGGATTCCGATCGGCCGGCCGGTCTCCTGCTCCAGCGCGCGGATCGCGGCGTGGACCTTGGCGTGGTCGTCGTGGGTGCCGTGCGAGAAGTTGAGCCGGAAGGTGTCGACCCCGGCAAGGAAGAGGGCCTTCAGCCGCTCCGGCGTGTTGCTGGCCGGGCCGACGGTGGCGACGATCTTGGCGTGGCGGTGGCGGCGCATCGGGCGCTCCTTGCTCTCGCGGGGATTTCGGAATCAGGGCTTGGTGCGACGGTAGACGTTCGTGAAGCTGACGTTCATGCCGCCGCAGGACGTGTTGTCCTCGGCAAGGAGGAAGGGCGGCAGCAGCCTGAGGCGAATCCGGCAATCGCCGGGCTCGCCGGCGGCGAAGGGCAGTGTGCCCCCGTCTCCCATCGTGAAGGCGAGGAACGCTCCGCTCGGGGCTGTCGTGCCCTCGACGCTGCCCATGTTCACGGCACCGCGGCGGACGCGGTCGGGGTCGAGGGCGCCGTAGGTCGCATCGCCCTTGACCGAGAGCGTGCCGGCGGCCCTGCCCGGCCGGATGACGAGGGTCTGCTCGGGGGCCGTCCAGGTGCCGGTCCAGTCCGTCGGGCCGGGCGCGGGCGGCTCCGGCGCGCGGTCGACCGATCCCGCGGGCAGCCAGCCGGAGCGCACCGCGCCCGCCTTGCCGACATAGGTGGCGCAGACGTAGCCCGGCATCGTGCCGCCGAGGATCACGGTGTTGCCCGGCACTACGAACGCCTTCTCGCGGCAGGCCGGATCGGGCCCGGGGCATCCCTTGCGGTCGGACGCGCCCTGCACGAAGGAAACGCGGGCCTCGCCGGCCTTGACCGTGCCGAGGCTCGGACCGGGACCGAGGGCGCCGTAATCGACGCAATCGCCCTCTCCCGCGAGGGCCGCTCCCGGTCCCGCGAGCCAGGCCACAACGAGCAACCCCGCGCCACGCCGCGTCCCACCCTCCATCGCCACCATCCTGTCGCGCGTTGCCCCGTCGCCGCGAAAGCTAGGGCACCTTGGACCAAAGGAGCACCCGTCGGGGCCGCAATCGCATCGTCCGCCGCGGCGCCACGCTCTTGACGCCGGTTATGCTGCAACGCACCCTGTCTCCAAGAAACGTTCCGGCGACGATACGTAGGGGGTATCGACGGTCATGCTGTTTCAGCCGCCCGTGTTCGAGACGATCTTCCGCACACCCGTCGAGCATCGTCTGGTGATCCGGGGGTCGCGTAGCCGCGGCGCCCCGCTCGACGGCGTGCGCTGGTACCACGACGAGTTCGACGCCGCCGGTGCCCTGGTGGCCCGCTACGAGACCTACGACGAGACCGACGCGGCGGGCCAGGCGCGCTGCGGCTGGCGCCGCTACGATGCGGCGGGGCGCCTCGCCGCCCGCCACGAGGTGGCGATGCGCTGGTCGGCCCTCGTCGCCCTCAAGCAGTCGCGTCGGGGCGCCGAGATCGCCCTGCAGCGGGCCGGTATCCCGAGCTCGTCGGCGCCGCTGTCCCGCCGGGTGCTGGCGGCCTGACGCCGTCTCACCGCTTGACCCCTGGGGGTCGATCACGGCCCCGATCCCGACCATGACTGTCCCTCTTCATGTCGCGTCGTCGCACCGAATTACCCACCCGGCCCGATGAGTCGGGCCGGGTTTCGGCTGTCCGCGATCCCGTGAAGTGCTGGTGGTGCCTCTTGGCGCCCGGAAGGTCTGTTCCGTCATGTTCGATACCGATGCAGTGCTGCACCTCCTGTGCGGCAAGATCTCCGCTGGAAAATCGACGCTCGCGGCCCGCCTCGCCGCCGAGCCCGCGACGATCCTGGTCCGGGAGGACCAGTGGCTCGCCGGGCTCTATCCGGGCGAGCAGAACAGCCTCGCCGACTACGTCCGCAACGCCGGGCGCCTGCGCGGCGTGATGGCGCCGCACCTCGTCGCGCTGCTGCGGGCCGGGCTGTCCGTCGTACTCGACTGTCCGGCGAACACCCCGGAGAGCCGGGCCTGGATGCGGACGATCGTCCACGAGGCGGAGGTGGCGCATCGGCTCCACTACCTCGAAGCCGACGACGCGCTGTGCAAGGCGCGCCTGCGCGCCCGCAACGCCGCCGGCACGCACGAATTCACGGTGGACGACGCGGCATTCGACCTGTTCACCCGCTACTTCGTGCCGCCGGCTCCGGAGGAGGGGTTCGACGTGGTGCTGCACCGGCAGGAGGCGTAGGGCGCCGCTGCCGGGGCGGGCCCTCGCCTCACCTGGACGTCAGCATCACGAAATGTCCGTCCGGGTCGCGCAGAAGGGTGCCACCGCCCATGGCGGATCGAGATACCGGCTCGGCCGGGACGAGCCGGTCGGCATGGGCGGCGCGGGCGGCCGCGAGACCCTCAGCGTCGGCCATCGCGATCACCAGCCGGGTCGCCGCCACGTCGCCGATCGCGAGGTCGGAGACGGTCCGCGGATGCTCGCCGCGGTAGCACAAGAGCTCGACATGCGGCGGCCGCCCGTCCGGGAAGCCCAGCCCCGTCACCTCCACGGTCGGGGAGGGCACGGCGTCGAGGCGCGCCTGTTCGGGACCGGTATTGAGCGAGCGCGATACGACGGAGAGCCCGAGGGATTCGTAGAACGCGACGCTGCGGGCGGTGTCGGCGACCGAGATCGCCGAGTGGTCGAGACCGAGGCACGGATCGGCCGCTCCCGGCCGTCGCCAGGCTTGCGGAATCGCGTCCGGCGGGAAGGCCAGGAATTCGAGGGGATGGCCCTCCGGGTCGCGGAACTTGAACGCCGTCACGCCGCCCGAGGCGGCGGGCAGCCGCACCGGGCCGTCGGTCGAGATCGGGCGCCAGCCCGGATGCGCCGACAGGCGGGCATGGGCCGCCGCCATGTCGGCGACGATGATGGCGCAGTGCTGGAAGAGCGGGCTGAAGCCCGGTACGTCGCCCGGATAGGGCCGCCCGGCGGGCGCCGCCGTCGCGAGGTCGAGACGCTGCTCGCCGAGGCGCAGGGGCACGACATCGCCCGGCGCCGCCTCGGCGTCGGTGAAGCCCAAAGCCGCGCGGTAGAACGCCGCCAGCCCGTCCGGGTCTGCGGCGGCGAGGGCGATCCGGGCGAGACGCAGGGCTTGCAGGCGGGCGGCGCTCACGGGGTCTGCACCCCGCGCCGGTCGAGGAAGATGGAATAGAGCGTGTGCGAGCCGCCGATGAACAGGCGGTTCTTGGTCGGCCCGCCGAAGGTGATGTTCGAGACCGGATGCGGCACCAGGATCTTGCCCATCAGCTTGCCCTCCGGGCTGATGCAATGCACCCCGTCGGCCGCGCTCGACCAGACGTTGCCGTCCTCGTCGACCCGCATCCCGTCGCAATAGCCCGGTTCGATCTTGTGGAAGATGTCGCCGCCCGACAAGGCGCCGTCGGGCGCGACGTCGAAGACCCGGATGTACTGGCGCGGGTCCGGCTTCGACTGGTCTCCCGTCTCGGCGACGTAGAGCCGGCGTTCGTCGGGCGAGAAGGCGAGGCCGTTCGGCCCGTCGAAATCGCCGGCCATCACCTGGATCTCGCCCGTTCGCGGATCGAAGCGGTAGAGGGCCGGGGGCTGCTCGGAAGTCTGCCGCCCGCCCTCGTAGTCGTTCGAGATCCCGTAGACCGGGTCGCTGAACCAGATCGTTCCGTCCGACTTCACCACCACGTCGTTGGGCGCGTTCAGCCGCTTGCCGGCATGGCGCTCGACCAGCGTCGTGACCGTGCCGTCGTACTCGGTGCGGGTGAGGCAGCGGCCGCGATGCGAGCAGGCGATCAGACGGCCCTCGCGGTCCCGGGTCTGGCCGTTGGCGTAGTTCGAGGGCGCGCGATAGACCGAGAAGCCCGCACCCTCGATCCACCGCATGGTGCGGTTGCGCGGCAGGTCCTGGAACAGCAGGCAGTCGGCGTCGCCCATCCAGACCGGGCCCTCGATCCAGCGGAAGCCGGAGCCCAGCTCTTCGAGCGGCGCATTGGCGAGAACGTAGTGCTTGAAGCGCTCGTCGTGGATCTCGAACCCGTCCATGCGGTCACCGGAACCGGCAGGCCGCGTCGGTGGTCGGCGCCGAATCGTACTGGACGATCATCAGCACCGCCGGCTCGTCCCCGACCGTGCCGGAGCGGTGGCCCTTCTTTCCGTCGACCTCGCGGACGTTCTGGTCCTCGCCGAACGAGATCTCGCCCGGCCCCATCTCGACCCGGGTGCCGTCCATCGATTCGACGAACCAGCGGCCCGACAGCGGGACGATCCATTGCGGTTTCGGGTTCGGGTGCCAGTCGCCGGTCCAGCCGACCGGCTGCACGGTCACGAACACGGTGGCGCCGTCATGGGTCTTCTGCCCCTGCCATTGCGGCGGGGCCGGCGGCGACATCGACTTCTTCTCGAACTCGGTGAAGGCGCACCGCGTCTGGTGGCTGATCCCGTCCGCATCGGCCCAGAGGTGCCAGTAGGGGATTTTGGGCGTCTCGTCGCTCATCGGGCGGTCTCGCTGAGGCTGTAGGGCTTCGAGGAGGCGAAAGGGTGCGAGACGAACGTCTCGACCGTCGCCGCCCCGGTGCCGAAGGTGACGAGCAGAAACCCGCCGGCGAGCGCGAGGTTCTTCCAGAAATCCCAGAAAAGCTCGCGGCCCTTGCCGCCGGACCAGAAATCGCCCGGCTTCCAGAACTGCTTCCAGAGCAGCGCCGTGACGCCGCAATAGCCCGCCAGCACGAAGGCGGCTAAGCGGTCGGCGATGCCGGTGAGGATGCCGAGCGACATCACGATCTCGACGAACAGGCCGGCGAGGATCAGCGCCGTGGCCGGGGCCGTCGCGTGCACCGCTTGGCGGGCCTGCCCCACCGCCCCGCGAAAGTTCAAGATCTTGTCCAGCGCGCTGAACGGCAGGAAGAGCATCACCAGGAGGAGCCTGACCCCGAACGCGACCGCGATGCTGAAGGTTGCCATCCGCCCGTGACCTCGCTGCCCAGTTTCGCATGTGCGAAAAGCTAAGTGGGGCGGCTCGACCTTCGCGCCAGCCCCGCCATATCCGCCTCGCACGGTCGACCGGCCCTGCGTCATCCCGCGGCTTTTTCGCGGACGAGGGGACCCACCGATGAGCGAGAACCGGCACTACGACGTCGTCATCGTCGGGTCGGGGCCGGGCGGCGGCACCATGGCGTGGCGGCTCGCCCAGACCGGCAAGCGCATCCTGCTGCTCGAGCGCGGCGACTACCTGCCGCGGGAGCGGGAGAACTGGGACAGCCAGGCGGTCTTCGTCGATGCCCGCTACCAGGCGCCGGAGACCTGGTACGGCGCCGACGGGTCGAGCTTCCATCCCGGCCTGCACTATTTCGTCGGCGGCAACAGCAAGGTCTACGGCTCGGTCCTGCTCCGCCTGCGCGAGAAGGATTTTGGGCAAATCCGCCACCCGGACGGCATCTCGCCGGAATGGCCGGTGAAGTACGACGTGTTCGAGCCGTATTACCAGGCGGCGGAGGAACTCTACTACGTCCACGGCCAGCGCGGCGAGGATCCGACCGAGCCGCCATCCTCGAAACCCTACGCCTACCCGCCGATCACCCACGAGCCCCGGATCCAGGAGCTGTTCGACGGGCTGAAGCGCGAGGGCCATCACCCGTTCCACCTGCCGGTCGGGGTGCGGCTCGACGAGCGCGACGGCAAGCCCCTGCCGCACTCGGCCTGCATCCGCTGCGACGCCTTCGACGGCTACCCGTGCATCACCAACGGCAAGGCCGATGCGCAGGTCACCTGCGTCGATCCCGCGCTCGCGGCGCACGACAACCTCACGCTGATGACCAACGCCTATGTCGACCGGCTGCTGACCGATCCGGCCGGCCGGACGGTCACCGGCGTCGAGGTCAAGCGCGGCGACGCGACCGAGGTGTTCACCGGCGATATCGTGGTGGTGGCCTGCGGCGCGCTCTCCTCGGCGCTCCTGATGCTGCGCTCCGCCAGCGACGCCCACCCGCAGGGGCTCGCCAACCGGTCGGGCCAGGTCGGCCGCAACTACATGCGGCACAACAACTCGACGGTGCTGGCCATCTCCCGCACCCCGAACCCGACCCGGTTCCAGAAGACGCTCGGCCTCAACGACTTCTATTTCGGCGCCGACGACTGGGATTATCCCCTCGGCCACATCCAGATGGTCGGCAAGTCGGACGGGGTACAGATCCGCGGCGAGGGCCTGCCGGGCTTCCTGCAATGGTTCCCGGAAAAGCCGTTCGACTGGATCGCCGCCCATTCCCTCGATTTCTGGCTCACCACCGAGGACCTGCCCATCCCGCAGAACCGCATCTTCTACGAGAACGGCAAGGTGCGGCTCGATCTCACGCAGACCAACGAGGAGGCGTTGCACCGGCTCAAGGCCAAGCTGCGCAATCTCTGCTCCAGGCTCGAGATCCATCCGCACCTGTTCGACCGCTCGCTCTATCTCGGCAAGGACGTGCCGATCGGCGGCACCGCCCATCAGGCCGGGACCCTGCGCTTCGGCACCGACCCGGCGACCTCCGTCCTCGACCTCGACTGCAAGGCGCACGAGCTCGACAATCTCTACGTCACCGATGCGAGCTTCTTCCCGTCGATCGGCGCCGTGAACCCGACCCTGACGATCATCGCCAACTCGCTGCGGGTGGCCGACCACATCATCGGGCGGCTGGGCGCGTAGCGCCGAGCCTTCTCGTATGATTTCCGCCTGATCGCTTCGCGACGCGGAAATCGGCTTCGCTCAAGCGCCGCGCGGGCTTGTGATACCCAATCCGGAAGTGATCCTCCGGATTGGGTATCAGACCTCCATCCCCGCCCCTATCGTCCAGGGCGGGGATCGGACCGTGCAAGGCGGCGCGCACCACGCGCATAGGTGCGCCGCCGCTTCCCGGGCTATGACGGGATCGCCCTCAGAGGAGCCCCGCATGCCCCTGGACCCCGCCCTGCGCGACCGCATCATCACGGCCGTGGCCGACGGCTTTTCCGAGCAGATCGCCCACACCCAGGCGCTGATGCGCTTTCCCTCGATCCGGGGCGACGAGCAGGCGATCCAGGATTTCGTCTTTCGCAGCTTTCGCGACCGGGGCTACGCCATGGACCGCTTCGCCATGGACCGGGCGCAGATCGAGGCGCATCCCGGCGGCGCCCGGTTCAGCCCTGAGCATTCCGAGGCGCCGATCGTCGTCGGCATCCACCGGCCGCGGGAGGAGCGCGGACGCTCGCTGATCCTCCAGGCCCATGTCGACGTGGTGCCGCCGGGCCCCGCCGACCTCTGGACCCACCCGGCCTTCGAGCCGGTGGTGGAGGGCGACTGGCTCTACGGCCGCGGCGGCGCCGACATGAAGGCGGGGCACGCCGCCAACCTGTTCGTCCTCGATGCCCTGCGGCGCATCGGCCTCCAGCCCGCCGCGACCGTCACGCTGCAATCGGTGGTGGAGGAGGAATCGACCGGCAACGGCGCCTTGATGACCCATCTGCGCGGCTACCGCGCCGACGCGGTGCTGATCCCCGAGCCCGAGGAGGAGATGCTGGTGCGCGCCAATACCGGCGTGTTGTGGTTCCGGGTCGAGGTCCGGGGCCGGCCGGTCCATGTCCGCGAGATGGGCACCGGCGCCAACGCCATCGACGCCGCCTACCGGGTGATCGGCGCGCTGCGGGCGCTGGAGGAAAGGTGGAACGCCGACAAGGCCGGTCGCCCGCATTTCGAGGGCGAGGCGCACCCGATCAACCTCAATATCGGCCGGATCGAGGGCGGCGACTGGGCTTCCTCGGTGCCGGCCTGGTGCCGGATCGACTGCCGCATCGCGCTCTATCCGGGGGTGAGCGCTGCGGAGGCCGCCCGCGAGATCGAGGCGGCGGTGGCGGCGTTTTCCCGCGACGACGCCTTCCTGTCGAACAGCCCGCCGAGCGTCAGCTTCCACGGCTTCTTCGCCGAGGGCTACGTGCTCGACGAGGGCTCGGAGGCGGAAGCCGTGCTCGGCCGCGCGCACGAAGCGGCGACCGGCCGCGCACTCGAGAGCTTCATGACCGCCGGCTACCTCGATACCCGGGTCCACGCCCTCTACGACCGGGTGCCGGCGCTCTGCTACGGGCCGAAGAGCGAGAACATCCACGGCTTCGACGAGCGGGTCAGCCTCGCCTCGCTCAAGCGCATCACCACCGCGATGGCCCTGTTCGTCGCCGAGTGGTGCGGGACGGAGACGGCCGCGTAGAGGGAGGGGCGGCGACGGAGCCGGCGCGGGTCCGTCGCCCCCACCCTCACGCCTTCAGCGCCGCCACGAATTCCCGCACGTTGTGGCGCATCATGTCGAGATAGGTCGTGGCCGGGCCGCCGGGCTCGGACAGGGCGTCGGAGAAGACCCGGCCTCCCGCCTTGGCGCCGCTCTCGCGGGCGATCTGCTGCATCAGCCGCGGATCGGAGACGTTCTCGAGGAAGACCGCCGGGATCTTGTCGCGGCGCACCTGCCGGACGATGGCGGCGACGTCGCGGGCGGTGGCCTCGCTCTGACTCGACACGCCCTGGGGGGCGAGGAAGCGCATCCCGTAGGCCTTGGCGAAGTAGCCGAAGGCGTCGTGGGTGGTGACGATGCGCCGGCGCGCCTCGGGGATCGCCGCCAGTTCCGTCCGGATCTCGGCGTCGAGGGCGTCGAGCTTCGCGAGATACGCCGTCGCGTTGGCCGCGTAGATCGCCGCGCCGGCGGGGTCGGCCGCGGTCAGACCGTCACGGATGGCGACGACGTAGCGCTTGGCGTTGGCGACGTTCTGCCAGGCATGGGGATCGATCGTGTGGTCGTGCCCGTGAGCATGGGACGGCTCCTGCCCGCTCTCGTCCTCCTCGATCGGGACGACGCCCTTGGCGGCGACCACCACCGTGGCCTTGGTGCCCGACGCCTTGATCAGGCGGTCGATCCAGCCCTCGAAGCCGAGCCCGTTGACCACGACGAGGCGGGCGGCCGCGACCGCCTGGGCGTCGGCCGGGGCCGGCACGAAGCTGTGCGCATCGCCGTTCGGCCCGACGAGCGTGGTGACGGCGACACGATCGCCGCCGACCTGACGCACGAGGTCGCCGAGGATCGAGAACGACGCCACGACCCGGGTCGGTTCCGCTTTCGCGGGCTCGGCCGCGACGGGCGCCGCAGGAGGGGACTGCGCTGCCGTGGGCGCGCTCCACCCGAGGCTCAAGGACCCGGCCAGGGCCACCAGCAGCATCCCGATTCTCAACCCGCGCATCGTACCGTTCCCTCGCTCGATCCCGCGCCTCCCCTAGGCCGACGGACCGGCAATTGCAACATTGTTACATCGCCGCTGCCCTGGAGATGGCCCGCCCGTTAACCTGGATCGAGGACGGGTGCGGGTGAGGCGTCCAGGGTGCGCGGGTCACCCCGTTCCTGCCGGTTTCGCTCGGACGGTGTCATCGGCGGGCCGGATCGTCGCTCAAGTGCGGTCCGGTCCGCCGCCCTCGCCGTCGAGGGTCCACGCGACTGGGGATAGTGGTGATTAGGCTTTCCTTAACCATGACTCGCGAAGGTCCGCCCACATGAACCAACAGGAGGTCGGGATGGATCACATCGAGACCAGCATCCGCGAGCGGGCCTACGCCCTTTGGGAACGCGACGGCCGCAGGCACGGCCGCGACGCGCATTACTGGGCCCTGGCCGAGCAGGAGTTGCGCGGCACGAACGAGGCGCCCGTCGTCGCGCGGGAGACCGGCACGGACGAGGCCGTCGAGGCGCAGGCCGTCCCGGCGGACATGGCCGCCAAGCCGGCCCGCAAGCCTGCGGCCCGCAAGCCCGCTGCCAGCAAGCCCGCTGCCAAGAAGGTTGCCGCCGAGACCCCCGCCGCCAAGGCCGCGGTGAAGGCCGTGACCGAGTTGGCGCAGGCGGCCGCAAAGCCCGCCCCGCGCCGGCGCCGGACCGCCGCGGCGGAGACCGTCACCACCCACTGACCGTCGGCGTTGCGGAAAGCAGGAACGCGCTGCGCTCGGACCTCGACCCCTCCCGCCCCGCGGGAGGGGTTTTTTGCGCTTCAGCCCCTGCCGCCCTGCGGAAGGGGCTTTTCGTCGTGGATCGGCCGGGGCGCGGCCGATCCACGGCGGTGCAGGCGCCACAGGATTCCGACGAGGGCGACGTCGACCAGCGCCAGGACCGCCAGGACGACCAGCGTCGTATCGGCTCCTTGATGGGCGATAAGCCACGCGGCGGCCGACGGCGCGAGCGCCTGGGTGGCGAGGCTCGGCTTGGCTAGCCGGCCGAGGAGCCCGGCATAGCGCTCGGGCCCGAACAGGACGAGGGGCAGGGTGCCGCGGGCGATCGAGTAGAGGCCGTTGCCGGCGCCGTAGATCACCAGCACCAGGGCGGGGGCGACGAGACCGGCCCAGAGCAGGACGAGACCCGCGGCCATCAGGGCCACCGCGGCGGTGAGCGTCCAGATCGGATGGTGCCGGCTGCGGTTGGCGACCTCGAGGAGCCGGGCGCCGACCTGCGACGGGCCGATCAGGGTGCCGAGGGAGACGGCGGCCGCCAGCGTCAGGCCCCGGTCCTGGAGCAGCGTCAGCAGGTGGACCGAGATCACCGAGGTGGCGACGCTGGTGCAGGTCGCCACGGCCGCAAGCACCAGGAAGGTCGAGCGTTCCCCGGGCGTCAGCGCGATGTCGGCCCGGGTGCCGGGGGCCGGGAGCGGCCGCGGCGGCGCCCGCGGGACCAGGCCGAGGATCAGCGGCAGCGACAGGGCGAGCTGCAGGGCGGCGTAGCTCAGGCAGGTGCCGCGCCAGCCGAGATGCGCCAGCAGGAAGGCCGAGAGCGGCCAGCACAGCGTGCTCGAAAAGCCGCCCCACAGGGTCAGTGCCGTGATCGACGGGCGTGCATCGGCGCCGTAGAGCCGCCCCAGGGTGGCGAAGGCCGCGTCGTAGAGCCCCGACCCCATGCCGAGGCCGATCACCAGCCAGGCGAGGGCGAAGACCGGCAGGTTCGGCGCCAGCGCCAGGAGCGTCAGGCCCGTGGCGAGGAGGCCGGACGACACCGCGAGCACCGGCCGGCCGCCATGGCGCCCGATGAGGCGGCCGGCGAGGGGCGCGACGGCGCCCGCCGCCAGCATGCCGGCGGTGAGGCTGCCGAAGATCCACGGCAGCGGCCAGCCGGTCTCCGCCGCGATCGAGGGCCCGAGCACCGTCAGCAGGTAGTAGCTGCAGCCCCAGGCGAAGATCTGCGTCACGCCCAAGGCCGCGATCACCGGCCAGCGCCCTTGCGCGCTCACGGCGTCCGTTCCCGATCCGGGCCCGGCCTGCAGAGGGTCACGGGGTCCATGGCGGTCTCCCGGCGCGGGCGGGCCCTCGTTTCCGGTCCCCTCGCTCCCGCATCCTTTGCCAATCTCTAACGACTTCGCGGGACACTCGTCCACAGGGTCGTGCGGGCTTGTGGAACATCCCCGGAACGCCCATCTAAGATGCTGATTTGCTTCGCCTTCCGCGTCCTGCGCCGGTGCCCTTCAGGCTGGTGCTCGGAGGCGAATTCGGCTAAGCCTGCCGGCAGCGAGATGTGAGCCCGCGCGGGCCGCGACGAGAGACAGACCTTGGCAGAGAACGACCCGACCGGCGCCCCCCCGCCCGCGACCGACATCAAGCCCGTCTCGATCACCGACGAGATGCGCCAGTCCTACCTGGCCTACGCGATGAGCGTGATCGTCAGCCGCGCCCTGCCGGACGCGCGCGACGGCCTCAAGCCCGTGCATCGCCGCATCCTGTACTCCATGTACGAGAACGGCTACCTGCCGGACCGCAAGTACGTGAAGTCGGCGCGCATCGTCGGCGACGTGATGGGCCAGTATCACCCGCACGGCGACCAGTCGATCTACGACGCCCTCGTCCGCATGGCACAAGACTTCGCCATGCGGCTGATGCTGGTCGACGGCCAAGGCAATTTCGGCTCGGTCGACGGCGATCCGCCGGCGGCGATGCGCTACACCGAATCGCGCCTGGCCAAGCCCGCGATGTCGCTCCTCGAGGACATCGACAAGGACACGGTCGACTTCAACCCGAACTACGACGAGTCGAAGGACGAGCCGGCGGTCCTGCCCGCCCGCTTTCCCAACCTCCTCGTCAACGGCGCCGGCGGCATCGCGGTCGGCATGGCGACCAACATCCCGCCGCACAATCTCGGCGAGGTGATCGACGGCTGCATCGCGCTGATCGACGATCCGGCGATCACCATCGAGGGCCTCAACGACATCATCCCGGGCCCGGACTTCCCGACCGGCGGCGCGATCCTCGGGCGCTCGGGCACCCGCTCGGCCTACATGACCGGCCGCGGCTCGGTGATCATGCGGGCGAAGTCGCATGTCGAGGAGCTGCGCAAGGAGCGCGAGGCGCTGATCTTCACCCAGATCCCGTATCAGGTGAACAAGGCCTCGCTGGTCGAGAAGATCGCCGACCTCGTGCGCGAGAAGCGTGTCGAGGGCATCGCGGATCTTCGCGACGAATCCGACCGCGACGGCATGCGGATCGTCGTCGAATTGAAGCGCGACGCCGTCGCCGACGTGGTCCTGAACCAGCTCTACCGCTACACCCCGCTGCAGACGAGCTTCGGCTGCAACATGGTGGCGCTGAACGGCGGCCGGCCCGAGCTCCTCAACCTCAAGGACCTGATCCAGGCCTTCATCGACTTCCGCGAGGAGGTCGTGTCGCGCCGCACCAAGTTCCTGCTGAACAAGGCGCGCGAGCGCGCCCACGTCTTGTGCGGTCTCGCCATCGCGGTCGCCAACATCGACGAGGTGATCCGGCTGATCCGCACCTCGCCGGATCCGAACTCGGCCCGCGAGGCCCTGATGGCCCGCGACTGGCCGGCCGAGGACATCGCGCCCCTGATCGCGCTGGTCGACGATCCGCGCCATCGCCTGCGCGAGGATGGCACCTACCGGCTGTCCGAGACCCAGGCCCGCGCCATCCTCGACCTGCGCCTGCAACGCCTGACCGCGCTCGGCCGCGACGAGATCGGCGACGAACTCAAGCGCCTCGCCGACGAGATCGCCGACTACCTCGACATCCTGCGCTCGCGCGCCCGCATCATGGGCATCGTCAAGCACGAGCTGGCGGAAGTCCGGGTCGAGTACGCGACCCCGCGCAGGACCGAGATCCTCGACTGGGATTCCAGCGTCGAGGACGAGGACCTGATCCAGCGCGAGGACATGGTCGTCACCGTGTCCCATGCCGGCTACATCAAGCGGGTGCCGCTCTCGACCTACCGGGCCCAGCGCCGCGGCGGCAAGGGCCGGGCCGGCATGTCGATGCGCGACGAGGATTTCGTCACCCGGCTGTTCGTGGCCAACACCCACACGCCGGTGCTGTTCTTCTCCTCGCAGGGCCAAGCCTACAAGGAGAAGGTGTGGCGGCTGCCGCTGGCGGCGCCGAACGCCCGCGGCAAGGCGCTCGTCAACATCCTGCCCCTCGACCAGGGCAAGGAGCGCATCACCACCATCATGCCGCTGCCCGAGGACGAGGCGTCCTGGGAAACGCTCGACGTGATGTTCGCCACCGCCTCGGGCAGCGTGCGGCGCAACAAGCTGTCCGACTTCGTGCAGGTGAACCGCAACGGCAAGATCGCCATGAAGCTCGACGAGGGCGACCACATCGTCCATGTCGAGATCTGCACTGAGGCCGACGATGTGCTGCTGACCACGGGGGCGGGCCAGTGCATCCGCTTCCCCGTCACCGACGTGCGGGTGTTCAAGGGCCGCGATTCGACCGGCGTGCGCGGCATCAACCTCGCCAAGGGCGACGAGGTCATCTCGATGACGATCCTGCGCCACTTCGAGGCCTCGCCCGAGGAGCGCCAGGCCTACCTCAAGCGCGCCAACGCCGACCGTCGCGCCACCGGCGAGGCGATCGAGCTGCCGGCCGATGCCGAGCCCGAGGGCGAGGAGGCCGCGGCCGCGATCAACCTGGAGCAGGACCGCTACATCAGCATGGGGGCGGCCGAGCAGTTCGTCCTCACCCTGTCGGAGCGCGGCTTCGGCAAGCGCACCTCGTCCTTCGAGTATCGGATCTCCGGCCGCGGCGGGAAGGGCATCAAGGCGATGGAGGTCAATGCCCGCAACGGCACCCTCGTGGCCTCGTTCCCGGTCGAGACCAGCGACCAGATCATGCTGGTGACCGATGCCGGCAAGCTGATCCGCGTTCCGGTGGACGACATCCGGGTGGTCGGCCGCGCCTCGCAGGGCGTCACGGTGTTCAACACCGACAAGACCGAGAAGGTCGTATCGGTCGAGCATATCGAGGGCGAAGGCGAGGCGGAGGCCGACGTCGAGGGTGAGGGCGATGCCGGGGAGGTCGAGGGGGCCTGATCGGGTTCGCTCTGACAGGGTCCAACGTTCAAGACTATGGCGTGATTCCCCTCTCCCGTGTGGGAGAGGGGTTAGGGGTGAGGGTGACACGCTTCAGTGTAAGACGCTGAGCGTGGTGCTGGCAGCGGTACGGTTTGAGCTTCGATCAGAACCGTAGCACCCTCACCCCTACCCCTCTCGCATACGGGAGAGGGGATCCCGCGATTTTCTGAATTCATTCAGCAGGAATTTCCTTACTTCCCGAAATCGACCTTCGCTCCCCGCTCGACGTGCTTGGCCAGATCCCGGGCATCCCAATTGGTCAGCCGGATGCAGCCGTGGGACTCGGTCTTGCCGACCTTCTCCGGCTCGGGCGTGCCATGGATGCCGTAGCCGTCGTTGCCCGAGAGGTCGATCCAGACGAGACCGACGGGGTTGTTCGGGCCGGGCTTGATGGTGAACTTGCGCTTCGCTTCGACGCCCTTGAACTCGTATTTCGGGTTGTAGGTGTAGGTCGGGTCGAAGGCGACGCCCTCGACCGTCAGGGTGCCGCTCGGCGCCGGCTTCTCCTCGCTGCCGATCGAGGCCGGGTAGAGGTGGATCAGGGCGCCGTCCTCGCCGTAGGCGCGGACCTGGAGCGCCGGCTTGTCGACCTCGATCCGCTTGACCTTCGGCGCCTCGGGCAACTCCTTGCCCGGGATGCGTCCGGTCTCCATCGGCGGCACCGCCGCCACCGTGATCACCGTGCCGGCCTTGGTCAGCACTGCATCCGGGTTGAGGGCTTCGAGCAGGCCCCGGCTCATGTGGAAGCGCTCGGCCAGCATCTCGGCCGGCGAGGTGTAGGACAGCGCCTTCAGGTCGGCCTGCTCCTCCATCTTCGGCGGGATCGCCTTGGCGTAGGGGCCGGCCGCGTCCTCCTCGGTCAGGGTGTAGCGCTGCACCGCCGGGTCGGTGCTGGTGCCGGCGAGAGCCTGCCACACCGCGGCGTCGAGGCGGCCCGAAAAGGCCTGACCCTTGGCCTTGGCGAATCCCGCGAGGGCCCCGCGCAGGTTGTCGCCCTCGCGCCCGTCGATGGCGCCGGGGGAGAATCCGGCCCGGTCGAGCAGCACCTGGGTCCGGATCGTCAGCGGGTCGGGGCGCTTCTCGGCGGCGGCCTTCTCCCTGCCCGTCTCCTTCGCGGCCTCGCGGCCCGCTTCCGCCTTGTCGGACGCGGGCTGGCCGGGCTCCGCGGCGCCCTCCGCCGGGCCTGCGGCGAACTGCGCCTGGTTGATCGCCTCCGCGGTCAGGGGCGTCTCCGCGGCACCGGCCGTCCCCGCGCAACCCATCACCACCAGAACCGCCCCGAGCCTCGCTGCCGACCGCATCCGACCCACTCCCGACCTACGAAGAACCGCAGAGCCTTAGAAGCGCCGGACGCGGGCGGACGTTCCCAGGCGGCATCGTCGACGGCCTGTCCCTACTGGCACAGGCGATGGCCGGCGGGCCGCTCGCGCTCGTCGAGGTGGAGATGGTTGGCGTGGGCCGGGTCGGAGCCGGGCCCGAGCACGGTGCGGAAGAAGCCGCAGGCCCGGCCCCTTACGGCGGCTTCGAACGCCGCCTCCGGCGTCCCCTCGCGGCTCGCCCCGACGGCGATCGGCAACCGGCCGTCCAGGGTGAAGCCCATCACGTCGATCCCGTTGGCATAGGCGTGCTCGCTCAGCTTGGCGCTCGGGTCGTGGTTCTGCCCGCGGCACTCGTAGGAGCCGCCGATCCGGAACGTCTGCGGGGCCTTGCCGAGAGTGCGCTCGCCGATCACCCGTACCTCGGTGCTCCAGCGGGCGAGCGCCTCGGCGGCGGTACAGGTGAGGGTGGCGGCGGGCGCGAGCGCCACGCCGTCCGGCAGCTCGGTCACCCGCAGGGGCTTCATGGCCCCGCACAACCCGTCCGAGAGGGGAGCCACCGGCTCGGCCTTGACGCCGAGGCGCTCCAGACGCCGCAGGCAGGCGGTGTCGTCGGGCACGACCGTGGCCGGCCCCGGCGCCGGGCCGGAGGGCAGGTCGGCGGGTCGCTCGGGGGGCAGGGGGGCGGGCTCGGCGGCGGCGGGCGCCTCCTTTCCCACCTCCTTGGCCGCGTCCTTCGCGGCGGGCTCGCCGGGCACGGTCTCCTTGGACCCGGGAGGGCGGGGCGCCGGCTCCCTGATCTCCTCGGGCCGGGGCGGCGGCAGGGGAACCTGCTCGGCCGGGGTCCGGTTCAGCGGTGTCCCGGTCGGTGCCTGGGCATGCGCCGGCCCCGCCAGCAGGGCGTACCCCATCAGTGCGGCGAGGCTCCGCCCCATCGTCGTCCCCGGCATCGCGCGTTCCCCCCGTTCGCGCTCTCCAACGGCCGGCCAAGCGTGACCGTTCCGGCGGGTGGGCATCCCCGGGGCGGTCGGCGCGTCCCGCCGCGCTTGCGCCCCGCGCCCGAGGGGCTATCGTCGCCCGCCATCTCAGCGAGAGGATCACATGCGCGGCGTCACGGCGGAGCACGAGCCCAACCCCTTCTCCGAGCCGGTCTGGACCACGCCCCACGGGCTGCCGCCCTTCGAGCGCATCGCCCCCGCGCATTACGAGCCGGCCTTCGAGCGGGCGCTCGCCCAGCACGTCGCCGAGATCGAGGCGATCGCCGGCAATCCCGAGCCGCCGGCCTTCGCCAACACGATCGGGGCGCTGGAGCGCTCCGGCGAGGCGCTGCGGCGGGTCTCGGCCACCTTCTTCAACCTGGCCGGCAGCCACACCAACCCGGACCTCCAGGCGGTCGAGCGGGCGGTGGCGCCGCGGCTCGCGCGCCACGGCAGCGCGATCTACCTCAACCCGGACCTGTGGGCGCGGGTCTCGGCGGTCGGTGAGGACGGCCTGACGGACGAGGAGAAGCGGGTGCGCGAGCGCTACCGCCTGCGCTTCCGCCGCGCCGGCGCGGAACTCGGCGCCGAGGCCAAGGAGCGGATGGCCGCCATCGCCTCGCGGCTCGCCGAGCTCGGCACGCAGTTCAGCCAGAACCTGCTCGCCGACGA
Organism: Methylobacterium indicum; assembly: GCF_017347565.1. NCBI lineage: Bacteria > Pseudomonadati > Pseudomonadota > Alphaproteobacteria > Hyphomicrobiales > Methylobacteriaceae > Methylobacterium > Methylobacterium indicum. The sequence continues at coordinate 840,264 of NZ_AP024145.1, forward strand.
GAGCGGGTTCATGCTGGAACTCGCGGGCGAGGACGATCTGGCCGGCCTGCCGCCCTTCCTGCGCGCCGCGGCCAGCCGGGCCGCCGAGGAGCGCGGGCTTGCCGGCTCGCACGTCGTCACCCTGTCGCGCTCGCTGATCGAGCCGTTCCTGGTCTTCTCGACCCGGCGCGACTTGCGCGAGCGCGCCTACGGCGCCTGGATCCGCCGCGGCGAGAACGGCGGCGAGACCGACAACCGGGCGATCATCACCGAGACCCTGCGCCTGCGGGCCGAGCGGGCGCGCCTGCTGGGCTACCCGAGCTACGCCGCCTTCCGCCTCGACGACACCATGGCGGGCAGCGCCGAGGCGGCGGTCGGGCTGCTCGAGGAGGTCTGGGCCCCGGCCCGCCGCCGGGCCGAGGCCGAGCGCGACCGGCTCCAGGCCCTCGCGCACGAGGACGGCCAGACGGCCGCCCTGGCGCCCTGGGACTGGCGTCACTACGCCGAGCGCCTGCGCCGGCGCGAACACGCCCTCGACGAGGGCGAGATCAAGCCGTACCTGCCCCTCGAGGGCATGATCCAGGCCGCCTTCGACACCGCGCACCGGCTGTTCGGCCTCTCCTTCACCGAACTCGCGGAGGTGCCGCGCTACCATCCGGAGGTGCGGGCCTGGGAGGTTGCCGACCGGGACGGCACGGTGATCGGCCTCTTCCTCGGCGATTACTTCGCGCGGGCCAGCAAGCGCTCGGGCGCCTGGATGAGCGGCTTCCGCTCGCAGGAGCGTCTGACCGGGCCGGTCACGCCGATCATCGTCAACGTCATGAACTTCGCCAAGGGCGGCGAGGGCGAGCCGGCGCTCCTGTCCTTCGACGACGCCCGCACCCTGTTCCACGAGTTCGGCCACGCCCTGCACGGGCTCCTGTCGAACGTGACCTATCCGATCCTCGCCGGCACCGCGGTGGCGGGCGACTTCGTCGAGCTGCCCTCGCAGCTCTACGAGCACTGGCTGGAGCAGCCCGAGGTGCTGCGGACCCATGCCCGCCACTACCGCACGGGCGAGCCGATGCCCGAGGACCTGCTGGCCCGGCTGCTCGCCGCCCGCACCTTCAACCAGGGCTTCGCCACGGTGGAGTACACGGCGTCCGCCATCGTCGACCTCGACCTGCACCTCTCCCCGGAGGCCGAGGGCGGCATCGACCCGCTCGCCTTCGAGGCGCAGTCCCTGCGCCGCATCGGCATGCCGGCCGAGATCGCGATGCGCCACCGCACGCCGCATTTCCAGCACGTCTTCGCCGGCGAGGGCTACGCGTCCGGCTACTACAGCTACCTGTGGTCCGAGGTGCTGGACGCCGACGCCTTCGACGCCTTTCGGGAGGCGGGCGACATCTTCGACCCTGCCACCGCCGAGCGCCTGCGCACCTACGTGTACGGCGCCGGCAACCTGCGCGACGCCCGCAGCGCCTACACGGCCTTCCGCGGCCGGCTGCCGAGCACCGGGCCGCTGCTGCGCAAGCGCGGCCTAGCGGCGTAGCCGCCGGCCGAGGCCCGACGCGGCGGCGAGCCAGGCCGCGTCGGCCAGGAAGGCGAGCGAGGCCGCCGCCGCCGCGCCCTGGACCAGCGCCAGGGTGTTCTGGGTCTGGAGGCCGACGACGATCGGGGTGCCGAGGGTCTGGGCGCCGGCGAGCGCGCCCACCGCCGCGGTGGCGACCGCCAGGACCAGCACCACCCGCAGGGCCTCGAGGATCGGCCCGGCGGCGAGGGGCAGCTCGACCCGCAGGAGGGTCTGCGTCGGGGTGAGCCCCATCGCGGTCGCGGCCGCGCGCACGTCCTCCGGCACGGTGGCGAGCGCCCCGGCGGTGCCGCGCATCACCGGCATCAGCCCGTAGGCGGCGAGCGCCAGCAGGATCGGCGGCGCGCCGAAGCCGAGGACCGGCAGGGCGATGGCCACCACCACCACCGGCGGCGCGGCCTGGGCGGCCGCCGCCAGGGTGTCGAGGGCACCCCGTAAGGACGCGCCCGCCGCCCGCGTCGCCAGGATGCCGAGGACGAGACCGGCCCCGCCCGCGAGCAGGAAGCCGCCGAGCGCCAGGGCGAGGTGGTGGCGCGCGAGCCAGGCGAGGCGCCCGGCCGGCACCGGCGTGCCGGTTTGCATCCCGAGCAGGCGCACGAGGGGACCGGCGACCTCCGGCAGGCTCAACCCTGCGAGGACGAGGCCGAGCGCCAGCGGCGCGGCGAACCGGGGCAGGCGTTTCATCGCGCGGTTCATGCGGCCTCCCGGTTCGTCAGGAGCGCGAGCCCGGCATCGACCGCGAGCGCCAGCCCGATCACCGGCAGCGCGCCGAGGAGGATCAGGTCCTGGGCGAACTGCGCCATGCCCTCGAACACCACCGCCCCGAGCCCGCCGGCTCCGACGAGACCGCCGAGGGTGGCGAGCCCTACGCTCTGCACCGCCGCGACCCGCAGGGCCCCGGCGATCACGGGTGCGCCGAGCGGCAGCCGCACCCGCAGCAGGGTCGCGCCGGGGGTGAGACCCATCGCCCGGGCGGCCTGGAGCACCGCCGGGTCCGCCGCGGCGAGGCCGGCGGCGAGGCCCCGCACCAGCGGCAGGCAGAGATAGGCGGCGGTGCCGATCACCGCCGGCACCGGCCCGATGGCCGACAGGCCGAGCCCCCGCAGGGCCGGCACGAGGGCGAGCAGCCCGGACAGGCCCGCCACCAGGGCGGCGAAGAATGCGAGCGCCGGCACGACCTGCACGCCGTTGAGGAGCCCGTCGACGAAGCGCGAGGCCGGTCCGTCCCGCAGGCGCAGGAGCGCGAGCGGCACCGAGACCGCGAGCGCGAGCCCGAGCGCGGCCCCGGCGAGCCCGAGATGCTGGAGGAACGCCGCGTTCACCGCGCCCGCCCGCGCCCGATACTCGACCGTGAGCGAGAGGGAATCGAGGAGGCCGCCCCCCGCGGCGAGCGCCAGGAATCCGAGGAGGAGCGAGGCGGCGACGAGGCCGCCCCAGCGTGGGAAGACGGCCCGGGCCGCCGCGGCCGTGAGCCCGGCCAGGGCGAGGCCGCCGAGCCAGGCGCCCGAGCCGAGGACCGCGCGGGCCGCCGCCGGCTTGCCGGCGAGGAGCCCGGCGGCGCCCTGGCCGGTGGCGAGCACCAGCCCGCACCAGGCCGCGAGCGCCGCCGCGAGGGCGAGGCGGCTCGTCCGGGCGGAGGCGGGAGCGGCAAGGATAAGGGCCGCGACGAGCGCCAGGAGCCCGAGGCCGAGACCGGGCAACCCGATGCCGACGGGCGCGCCGGGCACGAGGCGATTCGGCGCGAGCGTGAGGACGGGCAGGGCGACGAGCGCCGCGACGGCGAGGCCGGCGGCCGCGAGGGGCAGCGCCCGAGACGTCGTGAGCGAAGACATCGTACGTGGAGGCATCAGACGCATCATGGCGCGACGGAGGCGAGGTAGCGGCGGGCGACGGCTTCCGGCGTGTCGCCGTCCACCGCCACCTGCGCGTTGAGCCGGCGCAGCGTCGCGAGGTCGAGGCCGGAAAAGAGCCGGTCGAGGGCGGGCGCCATCGCGGGGTGGCGCGCCAGCACCTCCGTGCGGACGAGGGGCGCCGGCTCGTAGACGATCTGCGCCCCCAGGGGATCGCTCATCACCACCACGTCGAGGGCCGCGATCGCCCCGTCGGTGCCGTAGACCATGCCGGCATTGACCCCGCTGATCCCTTGCGCGGCGGCCCGCAGGGTGACGGCGGTGTCGCCACCCGGCAGCATCACGATCCGCTCCCGCGGCAGGGCGAAATCGTAGGCGTGCTCGAAGGAGGGCAGGGCGGCCGGGCTCTCGACGAACTCCGCCGAGGCGCAGAGTTCGATCAGGCCGCGGCGGACCGCACCGGCGAAATCGGCCATCGTGCGCAGGTTCTCGGCCCGGGCGAGCTTGCCCGACACGGCGATCTGCCAGGTGTTGTTGGCGCGGGCGGGCGTGAGCCAGGTCAGGCCGTTCGGTTCGTCGAAGCGCCGCGCCGCGGCGAGCGCGGTCTCGGCCCGGCGCCAGACCGGGTCCGCGTCGGTGCCGGAGAAGAAGGCGGCGTTGCCGGTATACTCGGGATAGGCATCGATCTCGCCCGCGGCGAGGGCGGTGCGCACGATGCGGGTCGGGCCGAGCTGGAGCCGAGGGGTCACCGGCACGCCGAGGCGCCGAAGACTCATCACGATCATCTGTCCGAGGAGCGCTCCCTCGCCGTCGATCTTCGAGGCGACGACGACCGGCCGCCCCGTCGAGCCGAGGGCCGGAGCGGCCGCCCCCGAGACGAGACCCGCCACCGCGCCCGCCAGAACCCGGCGTCGATTCAAGGGGCGCGGCGGGCCGGATTGCCGCTGCATCGCGCCCCAGGCGGCTACGCTTGACATGACTGCCTTTCCGGGCGACGGCTCACCGGCGCAGGTGACGTCTGCCGGCGCGGACTCGCACGGGCTGCGGGCGATGGGAACCCCCGACGGCTTGGCGGCTACCGCCGCCGCGGGAACGGGTCGATCGGGCCTCGATACGGGGCGATGAGGGAAAGACATCCGGCGTGGGCACGGAAACAAGCGAAGACCTCCTGAACGGTGCCCGCGTCCTCGTCGTCGAGGACGAAGCGGCGATCTCGATGCTCCTGGAGGACATGCTGCTCGATTTCGGCTGCGAGGTCGTGGGTCCGGCGGCCCGGCTGAGCAAGGCACTCGAGATGGCCGAGAGCGAGAGCTTCGTGGTCGCGATCCTCGACGTCAACGTCGCCGGCGAGCCGATCTATCCCGTCGCCGAGGCGATCGTGCGCCGCGGCCTGCCGCTGATCTTCTCCACGGGCTATGGCGGGGCGGGCATCCGCGAGCCGTTCCGGGACCGTCCCGTGGTGCAGAAGCCGTTCAGCCAGCAGGATCTCAAGCGCACCCTGATCGCCGCGATCGCGGCGGCGAACTGAAGGATACGCGCCCGGAGACCGGGCGCGACCGTCTGGTTTCGAACAGTAAAGGCGCGTTGATCGACGATCGGCGCAAGACGAATTCTCAGATACGACAGTCGCGACATCTGGCCGCGCCGGGTCGGTCAGCACTCTGCGCGGCGCCGTTCGCGTCCTCGCCGCCGCGAACCGCCCGGGAACGGCACGAGCCTCGTCCCTGCGCGCGCGCCTCTCGGCAGCGCGCGCAAAGCACCGACCTCGATGTCAGCGAATGCCGCCGCTGGCGGTGATCACCTCGCCGGTGAGCCAGCGGGCGTCGTCGGATGCGAGGAACGCCACCACCCCGGCGATGTCGTCCGGCTGACCGGCGCGGCCGAGAGGCGTCTGCGCGACGAGACCGGCCTCCATGTCCGATCCGACGACCCCGGCCGTGTGCGTGCCCTCGGTCACGACGAAGCCCGGGCTGACCACGTTCACCCGGATCTTGCGGGGGGCCAGTTCGTTGGCGAGCACGCCCGAGATGGCGTTCACCGCTCCCTTGGTCCCCGCATAGACCGCCGCCATCGGCGTGTGCACGTGGGTGATGGCCGAGGAGATGTTCACGATGCTGCCGCCCTCGCCGAGATGCTTGGCGGCGGCCTGCGTGGTCAGCAGAAGCCCCAGCACGTTGACGTCGAACTGGCGCCGGTAATGGTCCTCGGTCAGGTCGTCGATCGCGGCGAATTCATAGACGCCCGAATTGTTCACCAGCACGTCGAGCCGGCCGAACTCCGTGACGGCAGCGTCGATCAAGGCCTGGGCCTCCGACGCCCTGGTTACGTCGCCCCGAACCGCGACGGCCCTGCCACCGGCCGACACGATCGCCGCGACGACGGCGTCGGCCCCCGCGCGGCTCGACGCGTAGTTCACCACCACGGCCGCTCCCTCCCTCGCCAGGGCCTTGGCGATGCCGGCACCGATGCCCTTCGACGCGCCGGTCACGACGGCGACCTTGCCCTCGAGCTTCGACATGTGCGTGTTTCCCCGAAACGGGCACGCTCCGGGAGCGGAGCGCTTGTCCCATAGTTCGGAATTTCGGAACTAATGGACTGGAGTTCAAGGCCCCATCGGGATCCTGTATGGGGGAGCGATGCGACCCCTGTTCCACCCTAGCATCGAGGACGTGCGGCCCGAGGCGATCCTGCACGCACTGGCCGATCCCGACCGGGCGGCGATCTTCGCCGGGATCATGCGGAGCGGCTGCGTGGAGGCCTGTTCGGCCCTCTCGGCGATCGGGGATCGGGTGATCCCGAAATCGTCCCTGTCCAACCACGTCAAGGTGCTGCGCGAAGCCGGGTTGATCCGCAGCGAGCGCCACGGCGTCGAGATGCGCAACCAGGCCCGCTGGGCCGAGGTGGAGGCCCGCTTCCCCGGTCTGCTGGTCGGGATCATCAACGCCTATGCGTCCGACCTCGGCGGGAAGCCGCAAACCCGCGAGCCGGTCGAGCCGGGCTCGCGGGACTGACGGAATCGGACCGGCTTCGAGAGCCTGCTCTCGAACCGCACATGCGCCCAGGCGCTCCGCGCGTCTCATCCCTTCCCGCCTGTGCATCGCTACGTCGAGGCAAAGGCGTCCGGCGCATCCGCGCCGATGCCCGTTCGGGCTTGCCTTGCACCTCCGAACGGATCCGTTCGAAGGCGCGGCGGTATGATCAGGCGCTGCGCGCGTCGTGGGGCGTCCCGCTCGCGCGCCGCTCCGCAGGTCGGCGCAGGTCGGCGGTCTCCTGCGCCTCGACCCGGCGCTTGAATGCCCCCCAGGCCATCAGCGTGCAGCCGCAGCGGTCGCATTGGATCATCGCGTCGTCCGTGAGGGCAGCCGGCAGGCGGACCGCCGGCGAACCGCACGACTCGCATCCGAACCCGCTGCGCATCTCGCTCACCCCGTTCCCATTCAGGTCGCACCGACAAGCTTAGGCATGCTGCGCTGCACGCAAGATGAACGGGATGCGTCTAACCGCTACGAATCCAGCTCGAAGGCGGAGACGACGTGGCGGGGCCAGCGCCCGGGTGCGACGAAGACCGCATCGGCCCGGAGCGTCAGGCCCGCGCTCCAGGGCGCGCGGGCGATCCAGGCCCGGGCGGCGCGGGACACGAGGCGGCGCTTGCGGGCGTCGATCGCGAACTGGGCCGCCTCCAGGGTCGGCCGGGCCTTGACCTCGACGAAGGCGACGACGCTGCCGCGGCGCACGATCAGGTCGATCTCGCCGCCGCCGAGCGACACGCGCCAGGCGAGCGGCCGGTAGCCCTTGAGGAGGAGGGCGAGCGCCGCGAGAAGCTCGGCCCGCCGGCCCCGGGCGAGGTGGAGCCGGCGCCGGGCCGCCGCGTCAGGCCTCGCCGGCATCGTCGCCGCGGCGGGCCAGCACCAGGGCGCGGGCATAGACCTCGCGCCGCTTCAGGCCGGTCTCGTCGGCGACGAGGCTGGCGGCGTCCTTGATCGAGTGACGGGCGAGCGCCGCCTCGATCCGGGCATCGAGGTCGGCGTCGTGCTCGGGCCCGGGCGCGTCCTCGGGCGCGGTGCCGATCACCACCACCACCTCGCCCTTCGGCGGGCCAGAGGCGGCGTATTCGTCGGCGAGCGCGGACAGCGCGCCCCGGCGCACGGTCTCGAACAGCTTGGTCAACTCGCGCGCCACCGCCGCCGGGCGGGTGCCGCCCAGCACCTCGGCGGCGTCCGTCAGCATCTCGGGCAGGCGGTGGGGCGCCTCGAACAGCACCAGCGTGCCGGGGATGGCGGCGAGCGCCGCGAGGCGGTTGCGCCGGGCGCCGCTCTTCTGCGGCAAGAACCCCTCGAAGAAGAACCGGTCGGTCGGCAGGCCCGCGGCGACCAGCGCCGTAATGGCGGCCGAGGGCCCGGGGATCGGGGTCACGGCGAGCCCCGCCGCGATCGCCGCCTGGACCAGCTTGAAGCCGGGATCGGAGACCAGCGGCGTGCCGGCATCCGAGACCAGCGCCAGGGCCTCGCCGCCCTGCATCCGGGCGATCATCCGGTCGCGCACGCCCTCGCCCGAATGCTCGTGATAGGCGACGAGCGGCGTGGTGATGCCGTAATGGGCGAGCAGCGTACGGGTGACGCGGGTATCCTCGGCCAGCACCGCGTCGGCGGCGGCGAGCGTCGCGAGGGCCCGGAAGCTCACATCCTTCAGGTTGCCGATCGGCGTCGCCACCACATGCAGGCCGGGAGGCAGGGGCTCGGCCTCGGCGGCGAGGCCGAAGGCGGTGTAGACGGCCGGGCCCCGGCCGGTGGCGGACCGGTCCGGAGACCGGCGGCGGGAATCGTCGCTGCGCTGGGTCATCGCGCGCGACACTGCCACGGCTTCCCGCCCTCGCGCCATGGCGGCGTGGACGGGAGCGGTCGTTTACTTTTCGTCGGCAGACTTTATGCACCGGGCAGATCTGTTGCCGAATCGTTGCGCGCGGGGCGCGGCGTGGGGCCGGACCGGGGAGAGCGGGCGATGGGGGGCATCGGCCTCGACACTCTGAGGCGTTTCGGGTGGAGCGGCGCGCTGCTCGCCGGCCTGCTCGCGCTCGGAGCCTGCGGCGGGGTCGACAGCCCGGTCGTCGCCACCCGTACGGCCCCGCCGGAGGCCCCGGCGGCGCCTCCCGGCGAGCCGGCGACGCTCGGCACCGGCAGCGTCAAGGTGGCGCTGATCCTGCCGTTGTCGGGGCCCGGGGCCGCGGTCGGCGCGAGCCTGCGCAACGCTGCCGATCTGGCGCTCCAGGAATCCCAGAGCCCCGATCTCAGGCTCCTGGTGAAGGACGACCGCGGCACGCCGGACGGCGCCCGCGAGGCGGCGGCCGCAGCCCTCGCCGAGGGCGCGGAACTCGTCATCGGGCCGCTCTTCGCCGCGACCGTGCAATCCGCCGCCACCACGGCGCGGCCCGCCGGCAAGCCGGTCATCGCCTTCTCGACCGATGCCAGCGTGGCGGCGCGCGGCGTCTACCTGCTCAGCTTCCTGCCCCAGCCCGAGGTCGACCGGATCATCGACGAGACAACGCAAGGGGGCCGGCGCTCCTTCGTGGCCCTGATCCCGGAGACGACCTACGGCAACGCCGTCGAGGCGCAGTTCCGCGAGGCGGTGGCGCGCCGCGGCGGCCGCGTCGTCGCGATCGAGCGCTACCCCGCCGGCAACCCGGCGGCGGCGATCGGGCGGCTCGCGCCTCTGATGACCGGGTCGGCACCGCAGGCCGACGCGCTGTTCCTGCCCGACACGCCGGACGGCCTGTCCGCCGCCGGGGCGGCGCTCACCCGCGCCGGCTTCAACCCGGCCCGGGTCAGGCCGGTCGGCACCGCCGTATGGAACGACCCGCGGGTCTTCGCCCTGCCGGCCTTCCAGGGCGGCTGGTTCGCCGCCGCCGACCCGGCGGGCTTCGCCGGGTTCAGCCAGCGCTACCGGGCCCGGTTCGGCGCCGACCCGGTGCGGGTCGCGACGCTCGCCTACGACGCGGTGTCGCTCGCCGCGGCGCTCAACCGGCAATACGGATCGCAGCGCTTCGCCGACACCACGCTCACCAATCCCTCGGGCTTTGCCGGGATCGACGGCACCTTCCGGTTTCGCCCGGAGGGCACCAGCGACCGGACCCTCGCGGTGTTCGAGATCCGGGGCGGCGGCACCACGGTCGTCAGCCCGGCCCCCCGGGCCCTCGGACCCTCGGGGATGTAAATCCCCGGGTTATCGGTTCTCGCGGACGTCAGGCCGCCAGCTCGGCCACCACGGCGTTGAGCACCGGCGCGCCCTTCGGCGTCGCGGCGAGCCGGCCCCCGCCGATGCGCGCGACGAGACCGGCCCCGACCAGCCCGGCGATGCGCTCCGGATCGAGGGGCCGGCCGGCGAGCGCGGCGTAGCGGGCGGGGTCGATTCCCTCGCGCAGGCGCAGGCCCATCATCAGGAACTCGTCGGCCTGGTCGCCGGGGCTCAGCGCCTCGGTCTCGAGGAGGCCGTGGCCCTCGCCCTCGGCCCGGGCGAGCCAGGCCTCCGGGTTGCGCTCGGTCGAGGTGCCGATGCGCCCCGCGGGCAGGACGAGGCGGCCATGGGCGCCCGGACCGATCCCCGCATACTCGCCGTAGCGCCAGTAGAGCAGGTTGTGGCGCGATTCGGCGCCGGGCCGGGCGTGGTTCGAGATCTCGTAGGCCGGCAGGCCGGCGCTCGCGCAGACCTCCTGGGTCACGTCGTAGAGGATCCGCGCCGTGTCGTCGTCCGGCACGGTGAGCTTGCCGGCGGCGGCGAGCCCGTAGAACGGCGTCCCCTCCTCGATGGTCAGCTGGTAGAGCGAGAGGTGCTCGGCCGCCCGGGCGATCGCCTCGCGCAGCTCGGCGGCCCAGGCCTGCGGCGTCTGGCCCGGCCGGGCGTAGATCAGGTCGAAGGAGTAGCGCTCGAAATGCCCGGCGGCGGTCTCGACCGCCCGCATCGCCTCGGCAGTGCTGTGCAGGCGCCCGAGCGTCTTCAGGGAGGCGTCATCGAGGGCCTGGACGCCGAGCGACACCCGGTTGACCCCCGCTGCCCGGTAGCCGCGGAAGCGCTCCGCCTCGACGCTGGTGGGATTGGCCTCGAGCGTCACCTCGACGTCGGGCGCCACGCTCCAGGCGCCCGCGACCGCATCGAGGAGCGCCCCCACCGTCTCGGGCTCCATCAGCGAGGGGGTGCCGCCGCCAAGGAAGATGCTGGTGACGGTGCGGCCCGGCACGAGGGCGGCCGCATGGGCGATCTCGCGCGCGAAGGCGCCGCGCCACCGCGCCTGGTCGAGGCGTGTGTGGCGGACATGGCTGTTGAAGTCGCAATACGGGCACTTCGCGGCGCAGAAGGGCCAGTGCAGGTAGACCCCGAAGCCGACGTCCCGGGTCGGATGTTCGATCATCCGGCGGATGTGCCGACCTTGGCGCCGCGGCGCAAGGGGCGGAATGCCCGCAGGAGTCTCCTGGTTACACCGGCAGGCCGTGATGCCGCCGGGCGATCAGGCATTCCGGGTCGCCGGGCTCGCAGGTGCGGCAGACCTCGGGCCGCACCGCGTAGACCTTGCAGGCCACCGCCTCGCCGATCCGGCCCTCCAGCGCGCTGCACCGGTCGCCCTCGCAGCGCATCCGCCCTGCCGGGTCGTCGACGTAGACCTCCGGGATGCGCGCGAGATCGGCATCGTCCTCGGTGCTGAAGCGCGGCCACTCCGCCGAATAGGCGCAGCAGGCGCCGCAGGATTGGCAGGCAAAGCCGGCCGGATCGGCCGGATCGGCCGGATCGGCGGCGAGGCTCACGGGGACAGGCCCGGGGCGGCCGGAGGGATCGGGCGCGGGCGGCCCTCGTCGTCGATCGCCACGAAGGTGAACACGCCGACCGTGACCTTCTCGCGGGTCTGGGTGCGGAAGCGCCGGGCCCAGGCCTCGATCTGGATCCGCATCGAGGTGCGGCCGGTGCCGACGACCTGGGTGTAGACGCAGAGCACGTCGCCGACCCGGACCGGGCGCAGGAAGGTCATGCCGTCGACCGCCACCGTGACGACGCGGCCCTGCGCCCGCTCCACCCCGGCGATGCCGCCGGCCTGGTCCATCTGCGACATCACCCAGCCGCCGAAGATGTCGCCGTTGGCGTTGGTGTCGGCCGGCATCGCGATGGTCCGCACGGTGAGGTCGCCCTGCGGCCGCGCCGCCGCCGGCTCCGCGGTGTCGTCGCCCGTCTTCACCTCGTCCATCTTGGCCATGCTGCCCCCCTGGTGTCCGGGGCGAGCATAGGGCATCGAGGCGCCGGAGCGCGAGCGCCGCGAATCGCCGACGAGCCCCGCGGTTTCATCCCCGGGCGAACGGACCTAGATTCCTGCGCCACGCCATCGATCAGCCGGAGGACGCATCATGATCCAGGGCCACCCCACCAGCGGTGCCGAAGCCGACCGCGACTGCCCGGTCCCGCTCGCGACCCTCGGGGAGATCTACCGGGCCGAGCCGGAGGACCTGCCGGACCTCCTCGACGCCCTGCCGGTGGAGACCCGCGCCAAGCTCGCGGGCTACCTCTACGCCAAGAGCCACACCCACAAGCTCGGCCTCGTGGTCGCCCGCACCTGCGGCAAGGACGATCTGACGAAGGCGCTGGGCGAGATCGGCGCCGTGGTCCACGGCCAGGCCCACCTGCCGCCGCCCAAGCCCGTTCAGGCCGCCCCGGCGGCGCCCCAGGCGCGCAAGATCAGCCTCGGCGGCTCGGGCTCGAAGCGCAGCTTCGACTGAGGGCCCGGTCGGCCGACCGGCCCGCGGCGTCGGCGGTCATCGACCGTCGGCGCCCGGGGGCATGGTGGCCTCACCGCAGCTCCAGCATCAGGCTCCTGAAGCGCTTCCCGTCCTTCGACTCCTCGCAGGGCTTGCCGTCGGAGCCCAGCGCCTCGCCGTCGTCGCTCAGCACCTGCACCCGGTCGCCGGCCGGGCTGACCAGCAGGCCCTCGGGCTGGAAGTCCGGGATCGCCGCGAAGGCCGCGGCGGCGCCCTCGACCCGGACCGGCCGGTCCCCGGGCGCGCCCGACCAGCGGTAGAGGTCGAACGGCTCGCCCCCGCCGCCGGCCCCGCCGGCCAGCACGAGATAGGCCTTGGCCTGCGGCGCGTAGGCGATGTCGCGGATGCCGCGGCCCTTCAGGTCGAGGGCGACCGGGGTGCCGAGCCGCGGGGCGGCGCCGGCGATCGCCTCGGCCGGGTTCTCCAGCGGCACCAGGAGGGCGTTCGCGTCGGTGTCGAGGGGGTTGCGCAGGCCGAGCCAGAGCGACTTTTCATCCGGGCGCGGCGCCATCCCCTCGATGTTGAAGCCCTTGCGCTTGGGGTCGAGGTCGTCGCGCGCCGGCACGTCGAGGCCGATCCGCGCCGCCAGCAGCGGCGACAGGGCGGCGAGGGCCTGCGGCAAGGCGCGGATGGCGGCGCCCGTCGGGGCGAGCGCGGGCATACCGGCCCCGTCCGTCGCCGTCACGGCGGCGAGGCGCCCGCGGCCGGGGCTCTGCTTGCCGCCGTGGCGGCGGCTGTGCGAGCCGAGCACGTAGAGGTCCGAGCCGAGCCAGGTCACGGATTCGAGGTCGGCCTTGCCGTCCTTCTCGCCGAGGCCGAGATGTCCCGCCAGATCGGCGCCGCCGAGGGGCAGGGCCTCGCCGCTCGCACCGGCCCGGTAGAGCCGCAGCACGGTCGATTCGTCGTCGACCACCAGGAATCGGTCGCCGAAGCTGCCGCGCGGGTAGGGCGCCGCGCCCGATGCCTCGCACAGCCCGCGATGCTCCAGCAGCGGACCGACCGTCACCGGCTCGGCCGCGGCGGCGGAGACGGTGAGCGACGAGACCAGGATCGCGAGGAGCGGCAGGGGGCGGATCATCACGGGTCTCTCGAATCCTCTTGAATGCCGCGGCCGGATCAGCGCTCCGATCGACCATTCCCAGGGTCAACCCGGGGTCGCGCAGCGGAGCCCGGGATCCGGAGCCGCAGGCCTGTCGGACGGATGCGGGACGCGATTCGCCTCGTCCTGCAGGCTCCGCGGCCCCGGGTTGACCCGGAGGATCGGAGGATCGTGGCGCGCGGTGAACGACGTCCCGCGGAGCGGATCCGCCTCACCCCCCGGTCATCGGCGGGAAGAACGCCACCTCGGCGGCGCCGGCGAGCGGCGTCTCGGGCTTGGCGTGGACCCGGTCGACGGCGGCGCGCACCACGCCCTCGGTCTCGAAGGCGTAGGCGTATTCCTCGCCCCGACCCTTCAGGAAGGCGACGAGATCGGCGACGGTCGCGACCTCGGGCGGCAGGTCGAGGGTTTCCTCGGGGCGGCCGATCCGCTCCCGGACCCAGGCGAAGTAGACGAGCTTCATGGGGTATCGCTCATCTCTCGTCGTCGATGACGTGGCGGATCCCGGAGCGCATGTAGTCGTAGCCGGTATAGAGCGTCAGCGCGGCGGCGAGCCACAGCAGCACGAGGCCGAGCGTGCCGTTGCCGGGCAGCACCCGCTCGCCGGCCGGACCGGCGATCAGCACGCCGAGCGCCACGAGCTGCACGGCGGTCTTCCACTTGGCGACCCGGCTCACCGGCACGCCGACCTTCAGCTCGGCGAGGTACTCGCGCAGGCCCGAGACCAGGATCTCCCGGCACAGGATCACGATGGCGGCCCAGAGCGACCAGCCGCGGATCGTCCCGTCGGCGCAGAGCATCAGCAGGCTCGCGGCGACGAGCAGCTTGTCGGCGATCGGGTCGAGCATCCGCCCGAGCGCCGAGCTCTGGGAATAGGTGCGGGCGACGTAGCCGTCGAGATAGTCGGTGATCGCGGCCGCCACGAAGACCGCGACGGCGATCCACCGGGCGGTGTCGTCCTGCGGCCAGAACAGCAGCGCCACCACCACCGGAACCGCGACCAGACGGCCGTAGGTCAGCATGTTGGCGAGGTTCAGGGCCGTCGAGCGGCGCCGGGGCAGGACCACGTTCATCGCCTTCGGTGAAACCACGCGGGGGGAGGGGGCGTCAACACGGCTGAACCCGGACAGGGCGTCACGGATCCCTCCGCCTCACGCATCGGCGTGGAAAAAGTCGTAGACCGCCCGGGCGGTCGCGGCGTTGACGCCCGGCGTCTTGGCAAGGTCCTCCAGCGCGGCCCGCTCGATCGCCTTCACGGTCCCGAAATGGTGCAGGAGCGCGCGCTTGCGGGTCGGGCCTATCCCTGGGATCTCGTCGAGGGGGTTCTTCACCATCTCGCGCTTGCGCTTGGCCCGGTGTGCCCCGATGGCGAAGCGGTGGGCCTCGTCGCGCAGGCGCTGGACGAAGTAGAGCGTCGGGTCCCGCGGCGGCAGGCGGAACGGCGCCTGGCCGGGCACGAAGAAGGTCTCGCGGCCCGCATCCCGGTCGCGCCCCTTGGCGATGCCGACGAGCGGCACGTCGGTGACCCCGACCTCGACGAGGGCCTTGCGGGCCGCCTCGAGCTGGCCGCGGCCGCCGTCGATCAGCACGAGGTCGGGCCAGGCCGGGAAGGCGTCGGTGTCGCTCGGGTCCGGCGCGGGCTCCGGCTCCGACGGCCCCCCCGCGGCGGCCGCCACGCTCGCCTCGGCCCTTGTGCGCGGGTGCTCCTTGACGAGGCGCGCGAAGCGGCGCTGCAGCACCTCGCGCATCATGCCGTAATCGTCGCCGGGCTTCACCTCCTCGGACTTGATGGTGAAGGTCCGGTAATGGGTCTTCATGAAGCCGGTGGGGCCGGCCACGATCATCGCCCCGACGGCGTTCGTGCCCATGATGTGGGAGTTGTCGTAGACCTCGATGCGGCGGGGCGCCGCCGCGAGGTTGAACGAGGTGCCGAGCGCCGCGAGAAGCTTGCCCTGCGAGGCGGTGTCGGCGAGGCG
This sequence comes from Methylobacterium indicum, assembly GCF_017347565.1. Classification (NCBI taxonomy): domain Bacteria; kingdom Pseudomonadati; phylum Pseudomonadota; class Alphaproteobacteria; order Hyphomicrobiales; family Methylobacteriaceae; genus Methylobacterium; species Methylobacterium indicum. The sequence continues at coordinate 855,527 of NZ_AP024145.1, forward strand.
CCGGGCCAGGGCCTCGCGGGCGTTGCGGGCGGCGTAATCGACGAGGTTCTTCCGCTCGGCCCGTTTCGGGCAGTGGATCTCGACCCGGTTCTCGCCCTTGGTCGAGAGGGCGGCGGCCAGAAGCTCCGCATCCTCGATCTCGTGCGAGGTCAGCACCAGCCGCGGTGCCGGCTTGTCGTCGTAGAACTGGGCCAGGAACGAGGCCAGCACCTCGGCCGGGCTCATGCTGCGGTCGGCCTTCGGGAAGTAGGCCCGGTTGCCCCAGTTCTGCCAGTTGCGGAAGAAGAACACCTCGATGCAGAACTGCCCGGCCTGCTCGTCGAGGGCGAAGACGTCGGCCTCCTCGATCCCTTGGGTGTTCACGCCCTGCACGCCCTGGATGGCGGCGAGCGCGGCGATGCGGTCGCGGTAGCGCGCCGCCTTCTCGAATTCCCAGGCATCGGAGGCCGCCTGCATCTCGGCGGCCATCCGCTCCTTGATGGCGTTGGACTTGCCCGAGAGAAAACCCCGCGCCTCGGCGGCCAGCCCGGCATAGTCCTCGACCGAGATCTCGTTCGTGCAGGGGCCCGAGCAGCGCTTGATCTGGTAGAGCAGGCAGGGCCGCGAGCGGTTCTCGAAATAGCTGTCGGAGCAGGAGCGCAGGAGGAAGGCGCGCTGGAGCGCGTTCACCGTGCGGTTGACCGCCCAGACGCTGGCGAAGGGGCCGTAATAATGGCCGGCCCGGCGCCGCGCCCCGCGGTGCTTGACGAGTTGCGGCGCGTCGGAATCCGCCGTGAGCAGGATGTAGGGCAGGGACTTGTCGTCCCGCATCAGCACGTTGAAGCGGGGCTTCAGCTGCTTGATGAGGTTGGCTTCCAGCAGCAGCGCCTCGGTCTCGGTCGCCGTGGTGACGAACTCCATCGAGGCCGTCTCGGCGATCATCCGGGCGATGCGGTTGGTGTGCGCCTGGCCCCGCGCGTAGGAGCCGACCCGGTTCTTCAGGTTCTTGGCCTTGCCGACGTAGAGCACGTCGCCTTTGGCGTCGAACATCCGGTAGACGCCCGGCGAGGTCGGCAGCGTGGTCCAGAACCGGCGGATCACCGCGGTGCCGGCCTGGATCGCCCCGGCCCCGGCATCGAGGTCGAAGTCGATCTCCGGCGAGGTGTCGAGGGCGTCCACCGCCTCCTCGTCGTCCTCGATCGCGTCGAGGGCGTCGGGTGGCACGTCGTTCCCAGGCTGTCGGCTCATCCCCGCGATGTAGGCGCCGCCGCCGCCGCTGGAAAGAGCGCGCCCGGGCGCTAAAAGGCCACCGGCGCCCGATGCCGCCCCGACGACGCCTCAGAGGAGCCCCCTCCCGCATGAAACCGCCCGCATGAATTCGCCCGCATGAGTTTGCCTGCATGAGCCTGCGCGACTGCCGGACGCCCCGCATCCCGCCGATCCGGCGCGACCTGCCGGCGGTGCGCACGGTCGAGAACGCCCTCTACCTGCCGCACAGCGAGGCGCGGGGCCGGCCCTCGGCCCTGTTCGACGATGCACGCCGCTTCGTGCCCGAGAGCGTCGATTACCGCGGCACCGTCCCGTCCTGGCAGCGCACCGACTGGCCCCGGGACTGGGCGGGGGGCCTGCCGGAGGACGTGCCCGAGGCGCCGGAGGAGGCCTATCTCTTCCTCGGCGGCGCCCATCTGCATTACGGGCACTTCCTCGTCACCACCCTGCCGCGGTTCTGGCCGCTCCTGTCCGGCCGGCCGGCGGCGCCGATCCTCTGCTACGCACCGACCGACCCGGCGCTGTGGCAGCCCTACCGCTTCGCCGTCGACATCCTGTCCCGCCTCGGCCTCGACGTGCGCGACATCCATGCCTTCGAGGGGCCGCGGCGCCTGCGCCGCGCGATCGTGCCGGCCCCGGCCTTCCAGGAGGAGGCGTTCGGGCACGCGGCCTTCCGCGACCTGTGCCTCGCGATCGGGGCCGGCTGCTACGCGCCCGACGAGGTCGATGCCGATGACCGGCCCGCCTACCTCGCCAAGACCCGGCTCGCCGGCGGCGTGCGGCGCTTCGCCAACGAGGACGAGGTGACGGAGATCCTGGCCCGCGAGGGCGTCGAGATCCTGCACCCGGAGGCGATGAGCTTCGCCGAGCAGGTCCGGCTCTTCGCCCGGCGCCGGGTGGTGGCGGGCTCCCTCGGCTCGGCCCTGCACACGACGCTGTTCGCACCGCCCGGCCGCCGGGTGGCGGCGCTGAGCCCGGGGCGCACGATCAACCCGACCTTCCGGCTCGTCGACGTCCTGTGCGGCAACGCCGTCTCCTACCTCCACCAGCCCGGTACGGCGGAGGCCGCACCCGGCGCCTTCGGCAGCCAGCAGCACCTCGCCGACCCGCGGGCGGCGGCCGAGGATCTGCTGCGGCGGATGGAGCGGATCGCGCCGGCGCCGGGCGGCCTCGCGGGGGCAGGTTCCCGCCTTGCGGGGGCGTGGTCGCGCCTCTTCGGGCGGGCGTCGCTTTAGAGCATTTTCCGACCAAGCGGATGCCGCTTCGTCGTAGAAAATACTGCAAAAACAAAGACCTGGAGCAGCGTCCGATTGCAACGTCACGGTACACGACACTGGCCGAGAACCGTGCAGCCAAGCTCTATGACCCATTGCAAACCAACCCCTTTTCCGGACGACTGAAGCGAAGCGGAAAGAGATCCGGAATCCAGCACGAAAAGCCGCGAAGCGTCTCATTGTCTGCGACGGTGCAACAGGTTGAGCCGCTTCGCGGCATGTCCTCTGCTGGATCCCGGATCTCCTTCCGCTGACGCTCCAGTCGTCCGGGAAAGGGGGTGGAACGCCCGCGTGGTGGCCTCCACTTTCTTCAATGGCGTGTACCGTGATTGCAACGTGATCGGGTGCTGCTCTCGCGTCGCCCGATCCAGCCAGTGTCCGACCAGCGCACGCCGAACACGGCGAAACCCGCCGGGACGGTCCGCGGCGCCCCGGGGACCGGGATGGCGGGCGACACGGCGGGTTTTCGAGATCCCTGGCACGGCGCCCGCACCGGGGCCGCGCGGGTTCTCAGTCGAACAGGGCGTCGATGTCGTTCTGGTCGACGTGGCCCGGATCCTCGTCGAGCTTCGGCCCGTTGAGGAGGCTGCTCTCGTCGTCGATGCTGACCCCGGCGCTCTCGCCGATCAGATCCTTGAACGCGTCCAGGCCGCCCCAGGCGTCGATCATCCGGTCGATATGGTCCTCGACGAACTTCAGGACGTTGACGATCTTGCTGATCCGCTGGCCGGTCAGGTCCTGGAAGTTGCAGGCCTCATAGAGCACGACGGTGCGGTCGAGGATGGCGTCGACGCTGGAGCTGTCCTTGAGCCCGCCGGTCGAGCGCAGCACCGAGGCGTGGGTCTCGATCTCCTCGACCGCGGCCAGGATGGTGGTGGTGGCGCGCTCGGTCGCGTCGACCACCGCGTCGAGTTCGCCGGCCGCCCGGCGCACGCCCTTGCCGTCGAAGTCCTGCCGGTGCAGCACCGCGATCTCGTGCTTGGTCCGGCCGATCGCGGCCTTCATCACGTCGAGCTCGGTGCGCATCCCGTAGACTTCGGCCATCTCGCGCCGGCAGGCGTCGATCACGTCGCCGGTCGTGGTCTGGGTCAGCCGCTTCAGCTCGTTGACCGTCGCCAGGATCTCGGAGATCCGGTCGTCGTTGGCCGGATTCGGCTGAGGCGACGCCTCGACCTGAGCATGGGAAACGCCGAGACTTTCCTCGATGCGGAAGCGCTTGTTCTTCATGGATCCGAGAGAGCCTGCAACCGCGGCCGCATCGTACGGCCCACGCGGTGCAGTGTCGCCAGGATTGATTGCGAATTGCTGAATGCCCGGCGCCGCAGGGGCAGGCAGTGACGAAGGATTCACGATGCCGGCGGATTAACGGTTCGGCGCAAGGGTTTAGGGAAACGCTCACCACGTTCCTTCACGGCCCGGTCCCCGGCGATCCGCTCTCCTGTCGCCGGAGACGGCGATCGGTCGGACGGATCTTCGAGGCTGGGGTGCGATGGTGATGCGCGGGATGGTGCGGGCCGGGACGGTCGCGGCGGGGCTGGGCATGATGGCGCTCGGCATCGGTCCGGCCCTGGCGCAGGGAACGACCGGCTATGGCGGCGGCTTCATCGAGTACCTGATGACCGGGCAGGACCCGGGAGCGGTCGCCCGTCCCCTGCGCGCGGCGCCGGTCGCGCCCGACGGGACGATCCTGGACGGCCGCGGCTACGGCCAAGCCCGCTATGGCCAAGCAGGCTACGGCCAAGCCGCCTACGGCCAAGCCGGCTACGCGACCCGGCCGGGCGCCTATGCCGGCGAGGCCTACGGGCAGCGGCCGGCCTATGCCCGCACGGCGGGCTATGCCGCCGGCACCTCGGGGGCGCAGGTCGGCTACGCGCTGGCCGGTTACGCGCCGGTCGAGCCCGGGGCCGTCCTGCATTCGGGCGACCCGGTGCCGGTCCGGGCCTACGCGCCACCGCCGGCCTATGCGCCGCAGCAGGCCTACGCCCCGCAAGCGCCCGCATCCCGGCCGCCGATGCAGCAGGCCTACGCGCCCGATCCGTTCGAGGCGCCCGGCACCCGCCGGGCGGCGCTGCCGGAGGCCCGCGAGGAGGGGATCGGCCGGGCGATGGATCCGCGCTTCCAGCGCCAGGAGGTCGCCTATGACGGCGGGCAGCGGCCCGGCACGATCGTGATCGATACGCCCTCGCGCTTCCTCTACCTCGTCCAGCCCGGCGGACGGGCCCTGCGCTACGGCATCGGCGTCGGGCGGCCGGGCTTCGCCTGGTCGGGCATGAAGACCGTGAGCGCCAAGCGCGAATGGCCGGACTGGACGCCGCCGGCCGAGATGCTGCGCCGCCGCCCCGACCTGCCGCGCCACATGGCCGGCGGTCCCGCCAATCCCCTCGGCGCCCGGGCCCTCTATCTCGGCTCCTCGCTCTACCGCATCCACGGCACCAACGAGCCGCATACGATCGGCCAGTCGGTCTCCTCGGGCTGCATCCGGATGATGAACGAGGACGTGATGGACCTCTACGAGCGCGTGCCGGTCGGGGCCCGCGTGCAGGTGATCTGACGAGGGGCGTGATCCGACGACGAAAAAGGGCCCCGCCGCGTCGCCGCGGCGGGGCCCCTTCATGAGGAACAGACGGGCCGGTCAGACCCAGTCGTCGCTGCCGCCGTCGCCCATGTCGCCGTCGAACGAGGCGTCCTGGAAGCCGGCATCGTCACCGCCGAGCGGCGCGCCGAAATCCTCGCTGCCGCCCTGGTTGCCGAAGTAGTTATTTTCGATCACGGTCTCGCCGCCGCCCATGCCGGAGCCGCCGCCGAGGCCCGCCATGCTGCCGAGCGACGAGTGGCCGCCCGCGAAGGCGTTGCTGAGCGCGCTGCCGAGCAGCATGCCGCCTGCCGCGCCCGCCGCCATCGGCAGCGCCGTGGCGAGGAAGCCGCCGCCGGCCCGCTGCGGCGCGGCCTGCTGGCCGCCCCAGGGACCGCCCTGCTGCGGCTGGGCGTAGCCGGGCGGGGGACCGCCGTAGCCGGGCTGCTGCTGACCATAGCCGGGCTGCGGCTGGCCGTAGCCGCCGCCCTGGTTGCCCCAGGCGCCGCCGCGCGGCGGTTGCTGCTGCGGCTCCGGCCGCGAGCCGCCGCCGAAGATGCTGGAGAAGAAGCCGCCGCCCCCGCCCTGGCTCGCGGCCTGGCCGCCGCGCTGCGCCTCGGCCCGGGCCTGCTCGAGCTGCTGGTTGAGGCTCTTGATCGCCTCCTCCTGCACGTAGACGAGCTGCGCCATCGCGTAGGGGGCATAGGGCTGGGCGCGGATCTTGTCGGCGATGAAGCGCTCCGCGTCGGCATCGCGGGGCTGCTGCGCGGCCTGCTCCAGTCGCTGGAATATGCCGTTGATGACGTCGCGTTCTTCGCTGTTCATGGAGCCGTACTCCTTCGGTTGCCGGTGGGCGGACCCGGCCCGGCGCCCACGAGATGGGAGGGGGACGGGCGTTTGTCACGGGGAGGCAACGCCCGAGCGGAGCGTTTTCGCTCACCACATGCATTACGTTTTCGTCACGGCGTCTCATCCCGCCGCGACCCGCCCCGCTCCGATTCGCCGCTCCCCCGGCGGGGCTTGTCGGCGGAACCCCGACTTTCTGGCACCTCCGTCGCCTGTTAAGGGGACCGGGACGCGGCACGTGCGGTTGCCCGCGGGAGGAACATGATGGATCGCAAGACGATCGGTGGCCTGTCGGTGGCCCGGGTGCTGCACGACTTCGTGGTCGAGGAGGCCCTGCCGGGCACGGGGGTCGCCCCCGAGGCGTTCTGGAACGGGCTCGCGGGTCTCGCGCGCGACCTCGCGCCCCGCAACCGCGCCCTGCTGGAGACCCGCGACGCCCTGCAGGCCAAAATCGACGCGTATCACCGCGAGCGGGTCGGCAAGCCGGTGGACGAGGCGGCCTACAAGGCCTTCCTCACCGAGATCGGCTACCTCCTGCCCGATCCCGGCCCGGTCCAGGTGCGCACCGACAACGTCGACGACGAGATCGCCACCATCGCCGGCCCGCAGCTCGTGGTGCCGACCTCGAACGCCCGCTACGCGCTGAACGCCGCCAATGCCCGCTGGGGCTCGCTCTACGACGCTTTCTACGGCACCGACGCGGTGTCGGAGGAGGGCGGTGCGACCCGCGGCGGCGGCTACAACCGCACCCGCGGCGCCCGGGTGGTGGCCCGCGCCCGTGCCTTCCTCGACCGCACCGTGCCGCTCGCCGGCGGCCGCCACGCCGACGTGGTGACCTACGCGGTCGAGGGCGGCCAGCTCGTCGGCAACATGAACACCGGCGACACGATCCCGCTCGCCCGGCCGGAGGCCTTCGCGGGCTACCGCGGCAAGGCCAGCTCGCCCAACGCCCTGCTCCTGCGCCACAACGGCCTGCACGTCGAGATCGTCCTCGACCGCACCCACCGCATCGGCCGCTTCGACGCGTCGGGCGTCGCCGACATCCTGGTCGAATCCGCGGTCTCGACGATCATGGACCTCGAGGATTCGGTCGCGGCGGTCGATGCCGACGACAAGGTCGTGGTCTACCGCAACTGGCTCGGCCTGATGAACGGCACCCTCGCGGCGGCGGTCGAGAAGGACGGTAAGCGCTTCGAGCGCAAGCTCAACCCCGACCGGACCTACACCGCGCCCGACGGCGCGGGCGAGGTCACGGTGCCGGGCCGCTCGCTGATGCTGGTGCGCAATGTCGGCCACCACATGTTCACCGACGCGGTGCTGGACGAGTCCGGCGCCGAGGTGCCGGAGGGGATGCTCGACGCCGCCGTGACGGCCCTGATCGCGATCCACGACCTCAAGAGCACGGGCTTGCGCAACAGCCGCCGCGGCTCGGTCTACATCGTCAAGCCGAAGATGCACGGGCCCGACGAGGTCGCCTTCGCGGTCGAGCTGTTCAACCGCGTCGAGGCGATGCTGGGCTTGGCGCCCAACACGCTCAAGATGGGCATCATGGACGAGGAGCGCCGCACCACGGTCAACCTCGCCGCCTGCATCAAGGCCGCGGCCGAGCGGGTGGTGTTCATCAATACCGGCTTCCTCGACCGCACCGGCGACGAGATCCACACCTCGATGGAGGCCGGCCCGGTCATCCGCAAGAACGACATGAAGGGCACGCCCTGGATCAAGGGCTACGAGGAGAACAACGTCGACGTGGGTCTCGCCTGCGGCCTGCTCGGCCGGGCGCAGATCGGCAAGGGCATGTGGGCGGCCCCCGATGCCATGGCCGAGATGCTGATGCAGAAGGGCGCCCACCCCAAGGCCGGCGCCTCGACCGCCTGGGTGCCCTCGCCGACCGCCGCGACGCTCCACGCGCTGCACTACCACGAGACCGACGTGAAGGCCCGCCAGCAGGAGCTGGCGCGCCGCCCGCGCTCGGCCCTCGACGAGATCCTGCAGGTTCCGCTCGCCCGCTCGAACTTCGCCCCCGACGACGTGCAGCAGGAGATCGACAACAACGTCCAGAGCATCCTGGGCTACGTCGTGCGCTGGATCGACCAGGGCGTCGGCTGCTCCAAGGTGCCGGACATCCACGACGTGGCCCTCATGGAGGACCGGGCCACCCTGCGGATCTCGTCCCAGCACATCGCCAACTGGCTGCACCACGGCGTGGTGTCGCACGAGCAGGTGATGGAGACGATGAAGCGCATGGCGAAGGTGGTCGACCGCCAGAATGCCGGCGACCCGCTCTACCGCCCGATGGCGCCGGGCTTCGACGGTCCCGCCTTCCAGGCCGCCTGCGATCTGGTCTTCAAGGGCCGCGTCCAGCCCAACGGCTACACCGAGTACGTGCTGCACGCCCGGCGCCGCGAGGCCAAGGCGGCGGGCGCACCGGCCTGACGGACGGAGAGGGCAGGGCGCCGCGCGAGGCGGCGCCCTGCCTCGAAGCCCGGGCCGGCGCCACCGCGTGCCGGCCCGGGTTCAGCAGATCGCGTTCGCGTTCGTCATCACGTCGATCGCGTACCCGCGATAGGACACGCCCGACGGGCTGATGTAGGTCTTCACGAATCTCGGCAGCACGGAGGTGTAGGTGCTGCTGACGATGACCGCGGCCCCGATGTCGCCGTCGCGCATGATGTTGCCCGCGGAGGCGATCACGTCGGCATCGGTCAGGGTCGTCCGCGTGCCGGAGCAGACCTTCACCGTCCCGCCGCTCCTCTGGATCATGAACATGTCGATCGTCGCGCCGGGATAGCGCACGAACGTATTGGCCCGGCGCTTGATGTACGCGTCGATCAGATCCGACATGCAGCTCGAGCTTGGGCAGGTGGACATCGCCCGCGCGATCACCACCGAGGCCCGGTTCACGTCCCGCTTCGTGTTGACCATGAAGACGATGTCGTGCGTTCCCATGAACATCAGCAGCGCGAGGCTGCTGATCACGGCGAATTCCACCGATGCCGTGCCCCGGACGGAGCGCAGGAACGTGTCGAGGCGGGCCGGCATCCGGTGGATTCACACCCCTATCGACGGAAGACGACCGAATCCTGGGCGACCAGCTCCGGAACCATCGGGACGAGACGCGGCGCCGGCATCTTCGCCCGCAGCAGGATGACGTCCTGGCTCGCGCCGGTGTCGAAGACGGTGCCGGTGATCGCGAGCGACGCCGTCGGCACGGTCGGGAGCCTCATGGCCTCGACCGTGATGCCGCCGGCCTGACCGAGGCAGCTCTGCCTGAAGGCGACCTTGGCGCAGATCCTGGCGACGTAGCCCGGCTTGTCCTGCGCCAGGATCTCCGGCTCGGGATTCGAGGCCGTCTGGTAGAGCGCGTCGCTGATCGTCTGCTGGAGGTAGCAGTAGACCACGAATTGCAGCAGCCCGAGCACGAGCATCAGCAGGGGAAAGGCGATCAGGGCGAACTCGACCGCCGTCGCCCCCGACCGGCACGTCAGCATCCTGACCGCCGAGATCATCGTGCGTTCTCGGCGAGAGGGGCGGTGGGACCATGGCATGCGCTCAGGCGGGTCGATTCACGGACAGGAATTCTGGCAGAAGCGCAAATAGTCGATCAGCCCGCCGAAGCTGTCGTCGAGCCCGGCCGCTCGCCACGAGATCCGGTATTCCTGCTGCTTCGTCACCTTGAATTTGTAGCTGCGCTCGATCCAGGTTTTCGACCAGACGCACACGTCCGCCATATATTGCTTCATGTATTGCGGGTCTGTCGTGGCGGTCAGGGATTGGCTGTCGGACTTGTATCCGCTCGTCTTCGGTTCGACCCAGAGCTCGATCCGCCGCGTCTGGCCGTCGAGGGACACCGTGCTCATGTTCGCCCCGTTCCTCGCCACGTCGCCGTCGCGTGTCAGGCCGTCTGTGTCGTTCGGGTTCGAGCAGATGACGGTGTCGTTCGGATACTGGTACGCGCCGACGTTCTTGCGGGCCGTGTAGACGTAGCGGATCTCGTAGGCCCCGACCGGCAGGTTGAAGACCATGTTGATCGACGAATTCGTCGTGTCGGTGTTCCTGTTGGCGTTCCTGGGGCAGGCGGCTGTCTGGGCCTGCGTCCGGGTGCCGACCTGATTGGCGCAATCGCTGTCCAGCTCGGCGAAGGACTGGCCGTATTGCACGCCGTCGCCCGTCGCGATGGCCGAGAGCTGGTCGACCTCGACGCCGGCATTGGTCGTGCCCCAGGATTTTCCCTGGCAGAGCGCGCTGGGGCAGTTCGCCTGCGACATGGTGCCGAACACGGCCCAGCCGCCGACCAGCTGCGAGGCGTAGCCCTCGAACGACTCGGACATCAGGGTCGTCGGCGGGCCGGACGAGGAGGCGGCCTCGACGGTGCAGTCGCGTACGACAGCGAAATCGACGCTGCCCCTGTTGAGGAAGCGCTCGAAGAACAAGGCGACCGCGCCGTTGGCCACGACGTGGATGTTGCCGGGGCGGACCGTCAGCGGCGGCACGGTCAGGACCGTGGCGGAGACCGTGGGCGTGGCGGTGACCTGGGCGGTCGCGGCAAGGGCTCGCTCCGACCGGTTCTTGTCGGCGTAGGATTGCACCGTCGCGACGTAGCCGTTCGGCATGCTGAGGCCGCTCAGGCTATCGACGTAGACCTTGGCCTGGCGGCAGCTCAGGTCGGCCGCCGAGATCAGCCGCTGCTTGTACTCGACGGCGCGCGCGATTTCGATGCTGCCGCCGATGCCCACCATGATGATCGGCAGCAGGATGCCGAACAGCACCGTCGTGAGACCCGCCCGATCGTCGCGAAACCTGGAACGCCTTCCGGGAGCGAAACGCATTCTCGTCCCTACGAACAGCGCGAACCAAGTCTCTCCCCACTCTCGGCGGGAGGCGTTTAACAAGTATGAATTGATCACTGGAGGTTGTGCCGGTGTCGCGACGAATTCCCGTTAAAGTGTTTCGATCGGTGTCCGGCAGCCTGCGTGAGACGGCACCCCCGCCCCCGTCGGGCACCCGCGAAACGAGGCGGCGCCCGGCCATGTCGTGGCCGGGCGCCGCTCGCGACCCTCATCCGATGCAGGCACGTCGCGACGGACCGGATCGCAGTCCGTCGCGATGGGCGCGGCCTAGAACGGGATATCGTCGTCCAGGTCGTCGTACCGCTTCTGGTTGCCGCCGCCGCTCGACGACGGGGCCGGGCGCCGCTCGCCGCCGGACGAAGAAGAACGTCCGCCGGAGCTGCGGCCACCGCCGCCGCCACCGTAATCGCCGCCGCGGCTGATCTGGCCGCCGCCCATCTCGTCGCCGCCGCCCATCTCGGACATGCCGCCCTCGCCGCCGCCGCCGCGGCCGTCGAGGATCGTCAGCTCGCCGCGGAAGCGCTGCAGCACGATCTCGGTCGTGTACTTCTCCTGGCCGGACTGGTCCTGCCACTTGCGGGTCTGGAGCTGCCCCTCGACGTAGACCTTCGAGCCCTTGCGCAGGTACTGCTCGGCGACGCGGGCCAGGTTCTCGTTGTAGATCACGACCGAGTGCCACTCGGTCTTCTCCTTGCGCTCGCCCGACGCCTTGTCCTTCCAGGACTCGGACGTGGCCAGGCGCAGGTTCACCACCGGATCGCCGGAGGCCAGCCGGCGGGTCTCGGGGTCGCGCCCGAGATTGCCCACCAGGATCACCTTGTTCACGCTGCCCGCCATCGCGCTCTCCTCTCGTTCCATCTCACTTGGGCGCTCGTTCCGGCGCACGCCCACCCGACGCCGCGGACCACCGCTTCGGTCGCGCGAGTTGGGCCGAACCGGCCGGGTCCGGCAAGGGGAGGGGGCAGCTTGTGCCCGAAACACACATTGCCGAGACCTGAGCGTGTTCTACATTTGTTCGATCGACAAGGCAAGCGGCATCGTGCGCCGGACACCGGTCGCGGACAACCTTCCGCGGCACATGGTACAATCGATAGTCGCAAATTCAGGCGACCCGAGGTCCGGACGGTGTGCAGGTGGACTGTTCCACGCCGGACCGTCAGCGGCGACCGATTCTCCATTACCATCGTGGGGCTCTGGAGTGAGGCAGAAACGTTCAGTCGCGAACGTTCACTCGAACGCCGCCGGATAATCCACCCCGATCAGCGTCAGCCCGCCCGAGGGCGCCAGCGGCCCGCAGCGGGTGCGGTCGCGGGAATCGAGCACGTCGCGCACGCCCTGCGGGGTGAGCCGTCCGCCGCCGGCGAGCATCAGGGTGCCGACCATGCCGCGGACCTGATGGTGCAGGAACGAGCGCGCCGCGGTGACCACGACGATCTCCTCGCCCTCGCGCGTCACGTCGAGCCGGTCGAGGGTGCGGACCGGGCTGTTGGCCTGGCACTCCGCCGCCCGGAAGGCGGAGAAATCGTGCCGGCCGAGCATCAGCTGCGCCGCTTCGTGCATGAGGGCGGCGTCCAGCGCCCAGGGCACGTGCCAGACGAAGCCGCGGGTGAGAGCGGGCGGGGAGCGGCGATTGAGGATGCGGTAGCGGTAGTGGCGCTTGACCGCCGAGTGGCGGGCGTCGAAATCCGGCCCGACCTCGTCCGCCGCGATCACCGCCACCGGCTCGGGGCGCAGATGGGCGTTGGCGGCATCGCGCACGGTGTCGGTGCGCCACGGCTTGTCGAGGTCGAGATGGACGACCTGATGCGTGGCATGCACCCCGGCATCGGTGCGCCCGGCGCAATGCACCCGCACCGGCCCGCCGACGAAGCGGGCGATGGCCTCTTCCAGCGCCTGCTGCACCGAGCGGTCGGCGGCCTGGCGCTGCCAGCCGGCGAAGGCGGTACCGTCATACTCGACGACGAGCTTGTAGCGGGGCATCAGGCGAGGCGGGTGCCCGGTGCGAGCTGCCGCCCGCGGGCAAAATCCTCGAACGGCATCGCGCCCTTGCCGGCGGGCTGGACGGTGACGAGGCGCAGAGCCCCCTCGCCGCACGCGACCGTGCCGGCGGCATCCAGCAGCGTCCCGGGCTCGCCCGAGCCGTCCGCCCGGCGCGCCCGCAGCACCTTCACCCGCTCTGGCCCGCGGCCGAGATCGGCCATCAGGTAGGCGCCGGGGAAGGGCGACAGGCCGCGGATCCGGTCGTAGACGGCGCGCGCCGGCTGCGAGAGATCGAGCCGCGCCTCCTCGTTGGTAATCTTGTGGGCGTAGGCGATGCCCTCCGGGTTTTGGGCCCGGAATTGCAGGTTGCCGCGCTCCAGCGCGCCGAGCGCCCGCGCCATCAGGTCGGCGCCGAGCGGCATCAGCCGGTCGTGCAACTCGCCGGCCGTCATGTTGGGGGTGATGCCCACCCGCTCCAGCATCCCGACCGGGCCGGTATCGAGGCCCGGCTCCATCTTCATCACGGCGACGCCGGTCTCCTCATCGCCTGCCATCACGGCGCGCTGGATCGGCGCCGCGCCGCGCCAGCGCGGCAGCAGGGAGGCGTGGAGGTTGAGGCACCCCAAGGCCGGCGCGTCGAGGATCGCCGGCGGCAGGATCATGCCGTAGGCGACCACCACGGCGACGTCGGCCTCGTGGGCGCGAAAGGTCTCGGCGGCCTCCTCGGTGCGGAGCGTCGTCGGCGTCAGGACGGGAAGCCCGAACTTTTCGGCGAGCGCCTGGACCGGCGAGGGGCGCAAGGCCATGCCGCGGCCGGCGGGCGCGGGCGCGCGGGTATAGACCGCCACGACCTCGTGGCCGCCGCCGACGATCTCGGCCAGCGTCGGCACCGCGAAATCCGGGGTGCCCATGAACACGACCTTGAGCGGCATATCAGGCGGCTTCGCGCTTGGCCGCCTTGGCGAACTTCTTCATCACCCGGTCGCGCTTGAGCTTCGACAGGTGGTCGATGAACAGCACGCCGTTGAGGTGATCGATCTCGTGCTGGAGGCAGGTGGCAAGCAGGCCGTCGGCCTCCTGCTCCACGGTCTCGCCGTCGAGGGTGCGGAAGCGCACCCGCACCCGGTCGGGCCGGATCACCTCGGCATAGTAATCGGGAATCGACAGGCAGCCCTCCTCGTAGGGACGGGTCTCCTCCGAGGTCCAGACGATCTCCGGATCGAGGAGGACGAGCGGCTTGCGGTCCTCCTTCTCCTTCGAGGTGTCGATGGTGACGATACGCACCGCCTCGCCGATCTGGATGCCGGCGAGGCCGACACCCGGGGCGTCGTACATCGTCTCCAGCATGTCCTCGGCGAGCTTCCGCACGTCGCCGGTGATCGTGCCGACCGGCGCCGAGATCTCGCGCAGGCGCGCGTCCGGCAGGATGACGAGGGGACGGATGCTCATTCGGGCGCCAGCAAAGTCGGGGGGCCGGGCGCCGCAGCGGCGCCCGTGAAGTGTCCGGGAGATAAGGATTCGTCTCTCCGGGGTCAAACCCGATGTCGCAGCCCGGCTAGAACGCCGTGCGCTGACGGATCGCCGCCGAGAGCGTGCCCTCGTCGAGGTAGTCGAGCTCGCCGCCGACCGGCACGCCATGGGCGAGCCGCGTCACCTTGATCGGCAGGTGGGTCAGGAGCTCGGTGACGTAATGGGCGGTGGTCTGCCCGTCGACCGTGGCGTTGAGCGCCAGGATCACCTCGCGCATCTCCGGGGCGCTCACCCGCTCGACCAGGCGGCCGAGATTCAGGTTTTCCGGCCGCACGCCGTCCAGCGCCGACAGCACGCCGCCGAGCACGTGGTAGCGCGCCGTCACGGCGCCGGAGCGCTCCAGCGCCCAGAGGTCCGACACGTCCTCGACCACCACCAGCATCGAGGGGTCGCGGCTCTGGTCGCGGCAGATCGTGCAGGGATCCTGCGTGTCGACGTTGCCGCATTCGTGGCAGACCACGATCCGGTCGGAGGCGACCTTCATCGCGTCGGCCAGCGGCGCCAGCAGCGTCTCGCGCTTCTTGATGAGCTGGAGGGCGGCCCGCCGGGCCGAGCGCGGCCCCAGGCCCGGCATGCGGGCCAGAAGCTGGATCAGCCGCTCGATCTCCGGACCCGCGACGGCCTGGGGCATGGGGAGTGGGTCTTTCGTAGGGTGCTGTACGCCGGACGCGGAGGCCCCGGAATCCTCCTCTCCCCGCGGGCGGGGAGAGGACTTCATCGACCTTGTCGTCGATGAAGTGAGCGCAGGCGAAAGCCGGAGCGGGGGTGAGGGGGTGCTTCCGGAAGTGCCTCATTCGGCGCTTCCCCCTCACCCTCGGCTATCGCCTCGCTGCGTCCCCTGAACGGGGACACAGCCCTCTCCCCGCCCGCGGGGAGAGGGGAACGCGACCGACCCGATGTTGCGAAACGCCGAGCCGGATCAAAAAAGCTAGAATGGCAGCTTCATGCCGGGTGGCAGCGGCAGGCCCTTGGTCAGGTCCTGCATCCGCTCCTGGGCGGCCCGCTCGGCCTTGGCCTTGGCGTCGTTGAGGGCGGCGACGATCAGGTCCTCGAGGATCTCCTTCTCGTCCGGCACGAGCAGCGCGGGATCGAGGGTCAGGCCCTTCACGTCGCCCTTCGCGGTCATCGTCACCGAGACCGAGCCGCCGCCCGACGCGCCCGTGACCTGGACGCCGTCGAGCTCGGACTGAAGGTCGGCCATCTTCTGCTGCATGGCCTGGGCCTGCTTCATCAGTCCCATGATGTCCATGGCGGCGTCCTCGCGGTGTGAGAGAGAAGTTCGTCGAACGGGATGTGGGGCGCCGGGGGCCCGCCGGCTACAGGTCCGGGTCGTCGGAATCCGGCGGCGGGACGTCGTCGGGCTCCGGCGTGTCGGGAGCCTTGTCGCGGACGTCGACGATCTGGGCGCCCGGGAAGCTCTTGAGCACCGCCTGGACCAGCGGGTGGCTCGCCGCGCCCTGGTGGCGGCTCGCGACCGCGGCCTTGGCCCGGGCGTCGAGCGTCGCCTCGCCGGTCTCGTGCGACAGGGCCACCACCCAGCGCCGGCCGGTCCAGGCATGGAGGGCGTTGGCGAGGTCGGTGGCGAGCGTCGCCCGTCCGCCCTCGGCGAGGCGAAGCTCGATCCGGCCGTCCTCGAACCGCACCAGATGCGCGTCGCGCTCCAGCGCCATCTTGAGGCCGATGTCGCGGCGCTCGTCGGCGAGCGCCACCACGTCCTCGAACCGGCGCAGGAGCGGGCCGGATTCGGCCTTCGGTGCCGGGGCGGCTTGCGGGGCGGGAGCGGGCCGGGGCTCCGGCGCCGACGGGACCAGGGTCGGGCGCGGCATCGCCGGGGCCGGGGCGGGCGCGGGCGGCATCTCGGCGCGCACCTCCGGCAGGGCGCGCAGGGCCGGCGCGGCGCCACCGGCCCGCATCGCGGTGACCGGGGCGGGGGCCGCCTGCATCGCGGGCGCCGTCGCCCGGACGGGGGTGCTCGCCATCGCGGAGGCGCCGGCCGGGGCGGCGCCCGGCGCCCGGGCCGGCAGGGCGAGGCTGCCGCCGTCGCGGATCTGGCGCAGGGCCTCGTCGGGCGTCGGCAGGTCGGCGGCGTAGATCAGGCGCACCAGGGCCATCTCGGCCGCCGCGAGCGGCCGGGACGCGGCCTGCACCTCGGGAATCGCCTTGAGCAGGATCTGCCAGGCGCGGGACAGCGCCCGCACCGAGAGCCGGTCGGCGAAATCGCCGCCGCGCACCCGCTCGACCTCGCTGAGCGAGGTATCGACGCGCGCCGAATCGGGCGCGAGCTTGAGGCGGGTGACGAGGTGGGTGAACTCGGCGAGGTCGGACAGCACCACCGCCGGATCGGCGCCGGATTCGTGCTGGGAGCGCAGCTCCGAAAAGGTCGCCGGCACGTCGCCGCGCATCGCCGCCTCGAACAGGTCGACGACCCGGGCGCGGTCGGCGAGTCCCAGCATGTCCCGCACCGTCTCGGCGGTGACGTGGCCGGCGCCGTGGGCGATCGCCTGGTCGAGCAGCGAGAGCGAGTCGCGCACCGAGCCTTCCGCGGCCCGGGCGATCGCGGCGAGCGCCTCCGCCTCGGCCGAGACGCCTTCCGCGTCGCAGATCTTTTGCAGGTGCGCGATCAGGGCGCCGGCCTCGACCCGGCGCAGGTCGAAGCGCTGGCAGCGCGACAGGATGGTGACCGGAACCTTGCGGATCTCGGTGGTGGCGAAGACGAACTTCGCGTGCGGCGGCGGCTCCTCCAGCGTCTTCAGGAAGGCGTTGAACGCCTTCTCGGACAGCATGTGGACCTCGTCGACGATGTAGACCTTGTAGCGCGCCGAGACCGGCGAGTAGCGGATGCCGTCGATGATCTGGCGGACGTCGTCGATGCCGGTATGCGAGGCGGCGTCCATCTCCAGCACGTCGATGTGCCGGGATTCCATGATGGCGGCGCAGTGCAGGCCGAGCTTCGGCAGCCGGATCGTCGGCCCGGCATTCGCATCGTCGGGCAGCGCGTAGTTGAGGCCGCGGGCGAGGATGCGGGCGGTGGTGGTCTTGCCGACCCCGCGCACGCCGGTGAGCATCCAGGCCTGCGGGATGCGGCCGGCCTCGAAGGCGTTCGCCAGGGTGCGCACCATGGCGCCCTGGCCGATCAGGTCGTCGAAATCCTTGGGCCGGTACTTGCGCGCCAGGACCCGGTAGGCGGGAGCGGGCGGCTGACCGGCGCTCTGCTTCGGCGCGGCACCGAACCCGGGGAGACCCGGCTCGTCGATCGAGGGCGTGCCGGAGGTCTCGTCCATGCGCTCGCAGGGTCGTGAGGCCGGCCCCCGCGAGGGGGCGCACGCGCTCCTGAAAGGAAAAGGGTGGGAGGCTGGACGAAAACCCGCTCGGTCTCGTTAGGGCTGCTTCCTTCCGGACCTGACCCGGTTGGCGAGTGAAACGTCCCTCGCCAACCTCCCGAGGCCTATATGGCGGGACGTCGCCGGAAACGCAAGCGCGGGTCGGGCCCGCCGCATGACTCCGCGCTGCCGGTGCGTTGTAAGAGCCTCGCCGTCACCGGAGACCCCGCCGCATGCGCTATCCGCTCCTCGCCCTCTGCCTCCTGTCCGCGACCGCCGCCGCGGCGGCCCCATCCTACGGGCCGGAACTCGAAGGGTTCGACTATCCCTATCCGGTGAAGCGCCACGCCCTCGCGTCGCAGGGGCAGGACCTGTCGATGGCCTATATGGAGATCGTGCCGGAGCGCCCGAACGGCCGCACCATCGTGCTGCTCCACGGCAAGAACTTCTGCGCCGCCACCTGGGGCGATACGGCCGGCGTCCTGGCGCGGGCCGGCTACCGGGTGCTCGCCCTCGATCAGGTCGGCTTCTGCAAGTCGTCGAAGCCGGCGGGCTACCAGTTCAGCTTCCAGCAGCTCGCCACCAACACCCACGGATTGCTCGCCTCCCTCGGCATCGCCCAGGCGACGATCGTCGGGCATTCGATGGGCGGGATGCTGGCCGCCCGCTACGCCCTGATGTTCCCCGACGCGGTCGATCAGCTGGTGATGGTCGATCCCCTCGGGCTCGAGGACTGGCAGCAGAAGGGCGTGCCCTACCAGACGATCGACGCGGCCTACGCCGCCGAACGCAAGACGAGTGCGGCGAGCATCAAGGCCTACCAGCTCAAGTTTTACTACGACGGCCAGTGGAAGCCGGCCTACGACCGCTGGGTCGAGATGCAGGCCGGCCTCTCTGCCGGCCCGGGCGCGGAGCGGGTGGCCTGGAACCAGGCCCAGACCTCCGACATGGTCTTCACCCAGCCGGTGGTGCACGAATTCGACCGCCTGCGCGTGCCGACGGTGCTGATGGCTGGGACCCAGGACCGCACCGCGCCTGGCGCCAACCGCGCGACGCCGGAGGTCGCCGCCACCCTCGGGCACTACGACCGGCTCGCGCCGGAGGCGGCGGGACGGATCAAGGGCGCCCGGCTGGTGATGTTCGAGGGGTTGGGCCACTCGCCGCAGGTCGAGGCGCCGGACCGGTTCCACGAGGCGCTGCTCAGGGAACTGGCGGCCAAGTAAGGCGGTCCACGAAGCGAGGCGGTCCACGAAGAGCGTTGCCGCCCTTTCGGCAGGGTGGCTCCCGCGGAGTGCGGCCGCCCATGCCCTTCGAGAGCGTCGGTCTCGACGGAGATGATGCGGCCTGGATAAGGCGGGCGCCCCGTCCGTTGGCGACAAGGTCCGATGCCGATCGCCGCCGGCACCGGCTTGCGCGGGGACGTCCGCGCCCTCGCCCGGGGCATCGCGAACGGGCGTCGCGGCGAGCCAAGCGAGTGTCGCTGGCGTGGCAGCGGGGCGGGGTGGCGGGGGCGATAGTCGGAGCACCTGAATGGCTTCGGAGGCCACCGATGCTCGACGTGACGCCGACCCCCTTGCAGCGCCTCCTGCGGGAGCGCCGTCGCGGCTACAGCCTGCCGGCCGCGTTCTATCTCAGCCCGGAGGTGTTCCAGGCCGACATGGATGTCATCTTCGGCCGGCACTGGATCTATGTCGGCGTCGAGCCGGACGTGCCGGAGGCCGGCGACGTGATGGTGGTCGATATCGGCACCACCTCGGTGGCGATCGTGCGCGACGACGACGACCAGATCCGCGCCTTCCACAACGTCTGCCGCCACCGCGGCGCGCGCCTCGTTCACGAGGAGAAGTCGACGGTCGGCAACCTCGTCTGCCGCTACCATTCCTGGACCTACGACCTGACCGGCGACCTCGTCCACGCCGACCACATGGGCCCGGACTTCAAGAAGGGGTGCCACGGCCTCAAGCCGGTCCACATCCGCTCCCTCGCCGGCCTGCTGTTCATCTGCCTCGCCGACGAGCCGCCGGCGGATTTCGACGAGATGGCGGCCCGCCTCGCCCCCTACATCGCGCCCCACGAGATCAAGAACACCAAGGTCGCGTTCCAGAAGGACATCATCGAGCCGGGCAACTGGAAGCTCACGATGGAGAACAACCGCGAGTGCTATCACTGCGGCGGCAACCATCCCGAGCTGACCGTGCCGCTCTTCGCCTACGGCTTCGGTTTCGCCCCCGAGGAGATGAGCGAGCACGACCGCGCCGAGGCCGAGCGCTACGGCTGCCTGCTCAAGACCCGGCACGCGGAATGGGAGGCCGACGGCCTGCCCTCGCGCGAGATCGACGAGCTCGACACGATGATCTCGGGCTTCCGCACCGAGCGTCTGCCGCTCGACGGCGAGGGCGAATCGCACACGATCGACACCAAGGCCGCCTGCAAGAAGCTGCTCGGTACCCTGACCAACGCCAAGCTCGGCGGCCTGTCGGTCTGGACCCAGCCGAATTCCTGGCACCACTTCCTCGGCGACCACATCGTCACCTTCTCGGTGCTGCCGCTCGATGCCGAGCGCTCGCTCCTGCGCACCAAGTGGCTGGTCCACAAGGACGCGGTCGAGGGCGTCGATTACGACCTCGCCAACCTGACCGGCGTCTGGGAGGCCACCAACGACCAGGACAGCGAGCTCGTCGGCATCTGCCAGCAGGGCGTGAGGAGCCCGGCCTACGAGCCCGGTCCCTACTCGCCCAACACCGAGATGCTCGTCGAGAAGTTCTGCAACTGGTATGTCGGCCGCATGGCCGCGCATCTCGAGCGCTGACCATGGCGGCCGCCCCCGCCTCGCTCGATCCGGCCGCCGCGCTCCTGGCGGCCGCCACCGCCTGGGATGCGGAGGCCGACGACACCCTGGTCTGCCTCGCCGTGCGCCAGGAAACGCACGACGTGAAGACCTTCGTGCTCGCGGCGCCGGAGCCCCGGCGTTACGCCTACGCGCCGGGCCAGTTCCTGACCTTCGCCTTCGAGATCGGCGGCGAGACGGTGCATCGCTGCTACACCATCTCCTCGGCGCCGACCCGGCCGCACGCCGTGTCGATCACCGTCAAGCGCGTGCCGGGCGGACCGGTCTCGAACTGGCTGCACGACACGCTGAAGGCCGGCGATACCGTGCGGGCGCTCGGGCCGATGGGCGAGTTCACCTGCTTTGCCCATCCGGCGCAAAAATACCTGCTGCTCTCGGGCGGCAGCGGCGTCACCCCGATGATGGCGATGGCGCGCACCTTCCACGATCTCGGCCAGGGTCGCGACGTCGCCTTCGTCCACTCGGCCCGCACGCCCGCCGACATCGTGTTTCGCGGCGAACTGGAGACGATGGCCCGCCTCGACCCCGCCTTCCGCCTCCACGCGGTCTGCGAGGGCGACGCGCCGGACGAGGCCTGGACCGGTCCGAGGGGACGCCTGTCGCTGGCGATCCTGCGCGAGGCGGTGCCGGATTTCCTCGAGCGCGAGGTCTTCGTCTGCGGTCCCGCCCCCTACATGGCGGCGGTCCGGACGATGCTCTCCGAGGCCGGCTTCGACATGGCCCGCCACCACGAGGAGAGCTTCGACTTCGGCGCCCTGCCGGAAGCTGACCGCGCGGCGGCGGCGGAGGCCGAGCAGGCTCTCGATGCCGAGGCCCAGGATCCGCAAGCACCGCTCGCGCCGGCCGTCCGGACCTTCCGGGTCGAGTTCGCCAAGACCCGCCGGGTGCTCGACTGCCCGGAGGATTCGACGGTGCTCGACGCCGCCCGCAAGGCCGGGATCCGGCTGCCCTCGTCCTGCGCCAAGGGCCTGTGCGGCACCTGCAAGTCCAAGGTCACCTCCGGCACGGTCGCGATGACCCATGCGGGCGGCATCCGCCAGCGCGAGATCGATGCCGGCATGGCCCTGCTCTGCTGCTCGAAGCCCACGAGCGACCTCGTCGTCGAGCGCTGAGGACGGGCGCCGGCCCCGCGCCGCGCCCGCTCCCGCCTCCACCGCCTGCCTGATTCCTCGCCCAATCCTTCGGGGGTCGTCCCGTGATCGCCAATGCCGACGCGCTTCTGAAGCCCCTCACCATCAAGGGCCTCACCATCCGAAACCGGGTGATGTCCACCAGCCACGCGCCGGGCTACGGCCGGGACGGCAAGCCGCAGGAGCGCTACCAGCTCTACCACGCCGAGAAGGCGAAGGGCGGCATCGGGCTCACCATGTTCGGCGGCTCGTCCTCGGTCGCGCCCGACAGCCCGGCCGCGCCCTGGAACCAGATCTCGGTCGCCGACGATTCGGTGATCCCGTATTTCCGCCAGTTCGCCGACCGGGTGCACGAGCACGGCGGCAAGCTGATGATCCAGCTCACCCATATGGGCCGGCGCACCAAGTGGGATACCGAGCACTGGTTTCCCACGGTCTCGCCCTCGCCCCGGCGCGAGCCGGCCTCCCGCACCATCCCCAAGGAGATGGAGGAGGAGGACATCGCCCGGGTGGTGAAGAGCTTCGCGCAGGCCGCGCGCCGCTGCCGCGAGGGCGGGCTCGACGGCTGCGAGGTCTCGGCGGCGCACGGCCACCTGATCGACCAGTTCTGGTCGCCCAGCGTCAACCAGCGCACCGACAAGTACGGCGGCAGCCTGGAGAACCGGATGCGCTTCGGCATCGAGGTGCTGGAGGCGATGCGGGCCGAGGCCGGCGACGACTACGTCATCGGCATCCGCATGTCCGGCGACGAGATGATCGCCGACGGTCTCTCCCAGGAGGATTGCCTGGCGATCGCGACCGAGTACGCCAAGCGCGGCCTCGTCGACTTCCTCAACGTGCTCGGCGGCCAGGCCCGCGACCACATCGCCCACGCGATCTCGCTGCCCAACATGTCGTTCCCGGTGGCGCCGTTCCTGTTCCTGCCGAGCGCGATCAAGCGCGAGGTCGACGTGCCGGTCTTCCACGCCCAGCGCGTCACCGATCTGGCCACCGCGGCCCGCGCCGTCGCCGACGGCCATGTCGACATGGTGGCGATGACCCGCGCCCACATCGCCGACCCGCACCTCGTGAAGAAGCTCTCCGAGGGGAGGGCCGACGACATCCGCCAATGCGTGGGTGCGGGCTACTGCATCGACCGGATCTATGTCGGCGGGGACGCGCTCTGCATCCAGAACGCCGCCACGGGCCGCGAGGCGACGATGCCGCACGAGATCCGCAAGGCGGATGTCCGCCGGCGCGTCGTGGTGATCGGCGCCGGGCCCGGCGGGCTCGAGGCGGCCCGGGTCTGCGCCGAGCGCGGCCATGCCGTGGTGCTGTTCGAGAAGAGCGGCCAGGCCGGCGGCCAGATCGGGCTCGCGGCCAAGGCCGGCTGGCGCGAGGCGATGTCGGGCATCCCCCGCTGGCTCGTCGCGCAGGTGACGAAGCTCGGGGTCGATCTGCGGCTCAACACCGAGGCGACCGAGGCGGCGATCCTGGCCGAGAAACCCGACGTGGTGATCGTCGCCACCGGCGGCAGCCCGTCCCGCGGACACGCCAAGGGCGCCGAGCAGCACGCGGTCACCACCGCCGAGGTGCTCTCCGGCGCGGTCGAGCCCACCGGCTCGGTGCTGCTCTACGACGAGATGGGCCAGCACAACGCCTCGTCGGTCGCCGAGCTCCTGGCCAAGCGAGGCTGCCTCGTCGAGGTCGCCACCCACGACCGGATGGTGGCCGAGGAGGTCGGCACCACCAACCAGCCGATCCACCTGCGCGAGCTCTACAAGCTCGGCGTCGTGATGACGCCGAACATGGAGCTGATCGAGATCTACCCCGAGGGCAACCGCTTCGTCGCGGCCTTGCGCAACACCATGACCGACGCCGAGGAGGAGCGCCTCGTCGACCGCATCGTGGTCGATCACGGCACCCTGCCGGTGGACGGCCTCTACAGCGGCCTGAAGGCGGGCGCGGTCAATCACGGCCAGATCGACCAGGAGGCGGTGCTGCGTGGCGAGCCCCAGCCCTACGACCTGTCCAAGGGCTATGCCCTGTACCGGATCGGCGACGCGGTGGCCGGCCGCAACATCCACGCGGCGATCTACGACGCCCTGAGGCTGTGCAAGGACCTGTGAGTCCCCGGCTCCTCCCTCACCGTTCTCCCTGCCCGAGCCCGGACGACATGGCATGACCGGCCCCGTCTCGTTGACCACGGTGTTTCCCGGCCTCGTCTGGGCCATGGCGATCCTGGCGCTCGTCCAGATCTTCCGGCGCGCGGCCCTCTGGCGGGCCGGCGCCGCGGCCTCCGTGCCCTGGTTCTCGGGCCTCGCCAGCCTGCCGCGGCGCTACCTCGTGGACGTCCACCACGTCGTCGCGCGGGACGGCTACGCCTCGCGGATGCACGCCGTGGTGGCCGGCGGGATGCTGGCGGCCTCGCTGCTGACGGCTCTCGCGATCCTGCCGCCGCTCGGCGGCTTCCGGCCCTATTGGGGCGTCGTCGCGCTGGCTTTCGGGGTCATGGCGGCGGGCTCCCTGATGGTCGGGGCGCGTCGCTACCCGGTGAAGAAGCCCCGCCTCTCCGCCGGGCGGTTCCAGGTCCTGCCGGTCCTGCTCCTCGCCTACGCCCTCGGCGGCACGGTGACGGCGCTCCTCCTCGCCTTCGGGGTCGGCGATACCGGTCTCGCCCTCGTTGCCGCGGCGCTCGCGGCGGCGGGCGGGCTCGGCCTCGCCTTCGAGGTGCGGCACGGGCCGATGCGCCATGCGGCGGCCGGCGCGCTGCACCTCGTCGCCCATCCGCGGCCCGGCCGCTTCGAGGGCCGCCCCGACACCGCGCTCCAGCCCCTCGACCTCGATGCGCCCCGCCTCGGCGCCGAGATGCCGGCGGACTTCACCTGGAACCGCCTCCTGTCCTACGACGCCTGCGTCAGCTGCGGGCGCTGCGAGATCGCCTGCCCGGCCTTCGCGGCCGGCCAGCCCCTGAACCCGAAGAAGCTGATCCAGGACCTCGTCGCCGGGCTCTCGCCGGCGGAGCCGGCCTATGCCGGCGCTCCCTATCCCGGCGGCCGGGACGCGATGGGCGGGCGCGGGGCGCTGATCGAACTCGTCGGGCCCGAGGCCCGGATCCATCCCGACACGCTGTGGTCCTGCACCACCTGCCGCGCCTGCGTCGAGGAATGCCCGATGATGATCGAGCATGTCGACGCCGTGGTCGCCCTGCGCCGCAACCAGACCCTCGAACTCGGGGCCCTGCCCGAGAAGGCGGTCGGTCCGGTGACCGAGCTGCGCCAGACCGGCGAGGCGGGCGGGCGCCCGCTCGCCGCCCGCACCGATTTCGCCGCCGGCCTCGACCTGCCGGTGCTGGAGCCCCGCGGGCGGGCGGACGTGCTGCTGTGGCTCGGCGAGGGCGCCTACGACCTGCGCTACGGCCGCAGCTTGCGCGCCCTTGTGCGGCTCCTGCGGCAGGCCGGCGTCGATTTCGCGGTGCTCGGCCCCGACGAGCGCGACACCGGCGACCTCGCCCGGCGCCTCGGCGACGAGGCGACCTTCCAGGCCCTCGCCAAGGCCAACATCGCGACCCTGGCCGCCCGCGATTTCGGCCGGATCGTCACCGCCGATCCCCACGCCCTGCACGCCCTGCGCAACGAGTACCCGGCCTTCGGCGGCCACTACGCGGTGATGCACCACACCGCCTTCCTGCTCGAGCTGATCCAGGCCGGACGCCTGACCCCGGGCCGCCTGACGGACTGCTCGGTGACCTACCACGACCCCTGCTACCTCGCCCGCTACAACGGGGAGACCGAGGCGCCCCGCGCTCTGCTCGACGCGATCGGCGTGTCCCGGGTCGAGATGGCCCGCTCGGGCCGCCGGGCGATGTGCTGCGGCGGCGGCGGCGGCGCGCCGGTGAGCGACGTGCCGGGCGAGCGCCGGATTCCGGACCTGCGCATGGCGCAGGCGGCGGAGACCGGAGCCGGCATCGTCGCGGTCGCCTGCCCGTCCTGCACGGCGATGCTGGAGGGCGTGCCCGACCGCAAGGCCGAGATCCGCGACATCGCCGAGCTGCTGCTCCAGGCCGTGGAGGCCGGACGATGACCCGCCCCCGCCGCGATCCCCGCGCCGAGCGCGCCGCTTTCCTCGTCGCCCCCGGGGAGGGGGCCCGCCCCCGCCTCGACCGGACCAGCCGCCGGGACGGCGGGGGCCGGCCGCGACGCGATCCCCGGCGCGAGCGCGACGGCCAGCGGGTTCCGGGGACGCTCCGCCCGCGCTACGACCTGAGCCAGGTCGCGCTCAGCCGGGTCGCACGCATCGAGGCGGGGCCGGTCCACGAGGCGCTGCCGCGGGCGGTGCAGGCCCCGGTCCCCAAGGTCGTCGTCCTCGACGCGCCGGCCTTCCTCGTCCTCGTCGTGCCCGACGCGGCGGGCGGCCGCCTCTCGACCCACGACCGTCAGGTCCTCGGGGCCGCCCGCCTGCTCGCCGGCCGCGAGGGCGGCGTGGCGCTCCTGGCGCTCGGCCCCTGCGAGGGCAGCGGCCCGGCCGGTGCCGACCGCCTGGTCCGGCTCGACGACCCGGACGGCCACGATCCCGAGAGCTACGATCCCGCCGGCCGCGCGGCCCGGGTCGCGGCGGCGATCGGGGAGCTCCGGCCCCGTCACGTCCTCTTTCCCGAATCCCCCGACGGCGGCGACCTCGCCCGGCGCGTCGCGGTGCGGCTGCGCCAGCCGCTCTTCTCCGACGTCGAGGCCGTCGCCGCCGCCTCGCTCGCCCGTCCGGCGCGGGGGCGCCGCGTCGAGCAGCGCGCGGCGCCGGGGCTCCTCGCCACGCTGTCGTCCGATGCGGTCGCCGACTATGCCGGACCGCCCCGCGAGGCGCGGGAGATCGCCGGTCCGGCCGAGGCGCCGGTCGGGAAGGACTCTTCGAAGGGCACGGCGATCCTGTCGGCGACGACGATTCCCGCCGATCCCGCCACGGTGCCCCTCGGCCTCGCGAGCTTCGTCACCGCAGCCGGCAGCGGCGTCACCGACCTCGCGACCTTCCGGCAGGTCGTCGCCGCCCTGCACGCGACGCCGGGCGCCAGCCGTGTCCTCTGCGACGCCGGCCTGATGCCCCGGGCGAGCCAGGTCGGCGCCTCGGGCACCGTGCTCGCCGCGACCTGCTACGTTGCACTGGGCATCTCGGGCGCGCCCCAGCATCTGCAGGGCGTGGCGGGCTGCGAGCACGTCGTCGCGGTCAACACCGACCTGCACGCGGCGATGATCGAGCGCGCCGGCCTCGCCATCGTGCAGGACGCGCAGGCCGTCATGCCGGCCCTGCTGCGGCTCCTCGCGCAGGAGGCCGGCCGGCCGGGAGAGGCCCCATGAGGATCGCGGTTCTTCTCTCGGCCGGTCGCCATCCGGTCTCGGGCGCCCCCGTCCTGCCCCGGCTGGAGGCGCAAGCCATCCGCCTCGCCGTCGGGCTCGGCGCGGCGGGCGAGGTCTTTGGCCTCCATGCCGGCCCGGATGCCGCCGCGGTGGCCGACGGGCTGGGCCAGGGGCTGACCCGGATCGAGCACCTGCCCGTTCCCGCCGAGGCCGATCCGGTGCCGGCCCTGGCCGCCCGCCTGGCGGTGCTCCAGCCGGACCTGATCCTCGCCGGGCGGCGCGGGCAGGGCGGGCCCGAGACCGGGCTGATCCCCTACGCCCTCGCCGAGGCCCTCGATCGTCCCCTGATCCCCGATGTCGTCGGCCTCGCCCCCGAGGCGACGGGAGGGTTGAGCCTCGACCAGAGCCTCGGTCGCGGCGCCCGGCGGCGGGTGGTGATCGCCGGTCCGGTCCTGGCGACCGTCCATCCCGACGCGCCGGCCCCCCTCGCCTACGCGTATGGCCGGGCGCGGCGCGGCGCGCTCGAACCCGTCGCGCCCGTCGCGGTCGCGGATCCGGCTCCGATCGATGCCGTCGAGGAGCGGCCCTATCGCCGCCGGCCGAAGCTGGTGAAGGGCGCACCCGCCGGCGGCTCGGCGGCCGAGCGCCTGAAGGCGGCGACCGGGGAGAGCGGTGCGTCGTCCGGCGGGCGCCTGCTCGTCGCGCCCGATCCCGACGAGGCCGCGCGCGAGATCCTGGCCTATCTGCGTCAGGTCGGCGTGCTCGCCGCACCCCGTGCCACCGACGATTCACGATGAGACCGACCATGCCCCTGACTTCGGACGACCTCCTGGCGCGGCTGCGCGAACGCGGCACCCCCTACACCCTCCACGAGCATCCTCCGGTCCTGACCGTCGAGGCGATGATGGCGGCCTGCGGCGACATCGCGGGGGCGCACACCAAGAACCTCTTCCTGCGCGACGGGAAGAAGACCTACTTCCTGGTCACGCTGCGCCACGACGCGCAGGTCGACCTCAAGGGCTTCCGCTCCGTCCTCGGCGCCCGCGGCGGCCTGTCCTTCGCCAGCCCGGACGCCCTGCGCGAGCAGCTCGGCGTCGAGAGCGGCGCCGTTTCGCCGCTGGCCGCCCTCAACGCCGCGCCCGGCGCCGTGAAGGTGTTCATCGAGGACGCGTTGCTCGCCGAGGAGCGGATCAACGTCCACCCGCTCGTGAGCGACCGCACCGTAACACTGACCCCGGCCGACCTGCTGGCCGCCCTGCGGGCCGAGGGTCACGCGCCGGAGCCGTTCGGGCTGCCCGGCGGGACGGGGGACGAGGCGGCGGCCTGACGGCGCGCGACGATTCCGTGTGCGATCCGGCTGGCCGGGTCGCACACGACACGTGTCGACGGATCCCGGCGGGAGGCCTGTCCGCGCGACGAGCCCGCGGAGTGCCTCACCGCGCCTCCCGCGCCACGAAGAACGGCGTCGGCTCCAGCTCGGCGTCCTCGTGCGCCATCATGCGGGGAAAATGGTCGTCGGCCTGCGACACGAAGAGGTCGCGCACCAAGGCCTGGGCGAGGCGCGTCGCCCCGATGCCGAGGCCCGGGATGTCGCCGGCGAGCGCGCCGTGGCTGAGGCTGACGCCCCAGTTGAAGACGTGCAGCAGGCCGAGTTCCGGCAGCGTGCCGGGCGCCCGCTCCAGCATCTGCATCCCGTCGCCGAGATAGGGGAAGCGGGCGGCCTCCGGATGCGCCTCCGCCTCGGCGGCCGACACGCGCTCGCCCCAGGTCAGCACCGCGTCCCGGAAGCGGTCGAGCTCCGGGCGCCGCGTCAGGTCGATGTCGAAGCCCACCGCCACCACGGCGGCCTCGACCGGGTAGCGGCCCTTGCGGGTCTCGACCACGAGGCCGTCCGGCGCCTCGTGGATCCCGGTCCAGCCCTCGCCGAACCGGACCGCGAAGTTCGGATGGCGGGTGCAGCGCAGGACCGATTCGTGCGGCGGCGGCGTGCCCTCGCCCATCATGTACCGGGTGAACGCCCAGCGCCGTTCGTCGTCGAGGGCGGCGTAGCCGCGCAGGAAGCCCGGGAAGGCGGCCCATTTCGACTTGTTGACCTGCGGGAAATGCGAGCGGCGCACGAACAGCGTCACCTCGGCGGCCCCGGCTTCCAGCGCCGTCGCGGCATTGTCGATCGCCGAAGCCGAGGCGCCCAGCACCGCGACCCGGCCGCCGCGGAAGCGGGAGAAGTCGATCGGGTCGGAGGAGTGGAAGAGGCGGCCCGCGCCGCCGGTGGCGAAGGGCGGCATCCGCCGGCCGCCGGATCCGTCGCGGCCGCCGGCGAGCACGACCTTGCGGGCATACAGGGTCTCGGGCCCGGCCGGTCCCTCGATCCGCGCCCCGATCAGCCCGTCCGCCGGCCAGAGCTGCAGCAGGCGGGTGTCGTTCTCCACCGGGATGCCGACGGTGTCGCGCACGAACAGGAGGTAGCGCAGCCAATCGAGGCGCGGGATCTTGTAGAGGGCGGCCCAGCCCTCCTCGCCGGCCTGCGCCTCCCACCAGGCCCGGAAGGTCAGGGAGGGGATGCCGAGATCCGGGCCCGTCAGGTGCTTGGGGGAGCGCAGGGTCTCCATCCGGGCAAAGGTGCCCCACGGCCCCTCCGCGCCCCGGGGCGCCTGGTCGATCACCCGGAGGTTCGACACGCCCTCGCGCAGGAGGGCGAAGGCGGCGGTCTGGCCGCACATCCCGGCGCCCACCACCAGCACGTCGAGGGCGGGGCGCCCGTCCGGGCCGTCCACCGGCAGGGTCCAGCGCGCGGGCGGGTGGTTCAGGCGGGCGAGGTCGCGCCGCACCTCCGCGGCAAGGCGTGTCAATCCCTTCACGGCCGCGCTGTCCCGGTCGATATCCATGCCCGTGCCAATCCTGGAGGTCCCGATGCCCGATCTGTCCTGCTTCTACAGCCTGTCCTCGCCCTGGGCCTATCTCGGCGGGCCGCGGCTCCAGGACATCGTGCGCCGTCACCGCGCCCGGCTGATGCTCAAGCCCTTCGACTTCCAGGAGGTGGTGCCGAAGACCGGCGGCGTGCCGATCCGGACCCGGCCGCAGCCGCGACGCGATTATCATGCCGTCGAGCTCGCCCGCTGGCGCGACTATCTCGGCCTGCCGTTGAACGTGACGCCCCGGCACTACCCGATGGAGAACCCGGCGCCGAACTGGAACAAGCATGCCGGCTGGACCGTCATCGCCGCGCAGGCCGCCGGCCTCGACGCCTTCCCGCTCTCGCACGCCATCCTGCGGGCGCTCTGGGCCGAGGAGCGCGACATCGCCGATCCGGCGGTGCGCCGGGCCATCGCCGACGAGGCCGGCTACGACGGCGCCGTCCTGGTGGCGGCGGAGGGCGACGAGGCCGTGCAGGCCATCTATCGCCGCAACGGCGAGGAGGCCGAGGCACTCGGCGTGTTCGGCTCGCCGACCCTCGTGCTCGACGGCGAATTGTTCTGGGGCCAGGATCGGCTCGGCTTCCTCGACCGGGCGCTGGCGCGGCGCGCGGCGGCCATGAGCTAACGGCGCGCATTCCAGGGCCGAGCCGGGCGCATGGCGCCCGGCCCCCATCGTGCGACAAGGGGTGGGGCAACCCTGCACAACAGCCCCGGGGCACGAGGAAACATGCACAACAGCGAGGCGATCTGGCGGCACGTCGAGGAGCATGCGGCGGCGTTCGTGGCTCTCTCCGACCGGGTCTGGGCGATGCCGGAGCTCAACTTCCAGGAAGTGCGCTCCGCGGCCGAGCACACCGCGATGCTGCGCGCCCAGGGCTTCCGGGTGACCGAGGGCATCGACGGCATCCCGACCGCCATGATGGGCGAGGCCGGGGAGGGCGGTCCCGTCATCGCGATCCTGGGCGAGTACGACGCCCTGCCGGGCCTGAGCCAGGAGGCGGGAATCGCCGAGCACCGGCCACGGCCCGGGGAGGGCGCCGGCCATGGCTGCGGCCACAACCTGCTCGGCGCCGGGGCGCTGCTGGCCGCCACCGCCGTCAAGGACTGGCTCGCCAGGGAAGGCCTGCCCGGTCGCGTGCGCTATTACGGCTGCCCGGCGGAGGAGGGCGGCGCCGCCAAGACCTTCATGGTGCGCGACGGGGTGTTTTCCGACGTCGACGTGGCGATCACCTGGCATCCGGGCCCGTTCGTGGCGATCTGGGAGCCGGTCTCCCTGGCGATCCAGCTCATCGACTTCGCCTTCGTCGGCAAGGCCTCGCACGCGGCCGCCGCCCCGCATCTCGGCCGCTCGGCCCTCGATGCGGTCGAATTGATGAATGTCGGCGTGAACTACCTGCGCGAGCACATGCCGAGCGACGCGCGGGTGCACTACGCCTATCTCGATGCCGGCGGCATCGCCCCCAACGTCGTCCAGGCGAGCGCCACCGTGCGCTATCTCGTGCGCGCCGCCGACCTGCCGAGCCTCCTCGACCTCGCGGCCCGGGTGGAGAAGATCGCGCAGGGCGCCGCCCTGATGACCGAGACCACGGTGACGAGCCGTGTGGTGAGCGCCATGTCGAACCTCCTGGCGAACCCGCCCCTGGAGGAGGCCATGCACGCCAACCTGATGCGCCTCGGCCCCCCGCCCTTCGACGCCGAGGACCGCGCCTTCGCGGACAAGATCCGGGCGACGCTGACCACCGAGGACATCGTCTCGGCCCATCGCCGCTTCGGCATGCCGGTCACCGATGCGCCGCTCTGCGACGCGATCGTGCCGCTGCGGGCGGTCGGCGAGCGGATGATGGGCTCGACCGATGTCGGCGACGTGAGCTGGGCGGTGCCGACCGTGCAGGCACGGGGCGCGACCTACGCCATCGGTACGCCGGGCCATTCCTGGCAGATGACCGCCCAGGGCACGAACGCGGCGGCGCACAAGGGCATGGTCCATGTCGCCAAGGCGATGGCCGGCACGGCGGTGGACGTCCTGCGCGATCCCGACCTGCTCGCCCGCGCCAAGGCCGACCATGCCGAGCGCCTGGCCCGCACGCCCTATCGCTGCCCGCTGCCGGACGGCCTCGCGCCGCCCCTCGACATGGTCGGGTGAGGTCTCGTACGATTTCCTCCGATCGCTTCGCGATGTGGGAAATCGGCTTCGCCCACGCGTCGCGCAGGCTCGTGATGCCCGATCCGGCGGTGATCCTCCGGATCGGTTTCAGCCCGGCAGGTCGCGGTGGCGGCGCAGCCACGCCGCCGCGTAGCCGCAGAGCGGCACGATCTGACGGCCCTCCGCCCGGGCGGTCTCGGCGACCGCCCGCATCAGCCGGTCGGCGGCGCCGGTACCGCGCAGGACCGGCGGTGCGTACACGTAGGCGATGACGAGGGTGCCCGGCTGGCGGCGGTAATCGGCATAGGCGACCGCGCCGTCCACCTCGAGCTCGAACCGGCTCCGCGCCGGATCGTCGCGCATCTTGGTCTTGCGCGTCTCGTTCGCGTGCATCTCGTTCGCGGGCATGGCGTCACCCGGCCTGTCGCGTATCGAGGGGGACGCGGCCGAGGCCGGGCTGGTTCCCGTCAGTCGGCGAGCGCCGCGCGGATCCGCTCCGCGTGGGCGGCGAGCAAGTCCGGATCGGCCATGCCCTCGACGTGGCGGCGCGGCGCGACGCCCTCGTGCCGGGGCAGGACGTGGACGTGGAGGTGGAAGACGGTCTGGCCGGCCGCCGCCTCGTTGTATTGATAGACCGCGACGCCGTCGGCCGCGAACGCCGCCTTGGCGGCCCGGGCCACGCGCTGCACGGCGGCGTAGAGGGCGCCGAGCGTCGCCGGGTCCGCGTCGAGCAGGTTGCGGCTCGCGGTCTTGGGCACCACCAGGGTGTGGCCGTCGGCCTGGGGCATCACGTCCATGAAGGCGACGACGTGCTCGTCCTCGTAGACCTTGTGGCACGGCACCTCGCCGCGCAGGATCTTGCCGAAGATGTTCTGGGGATCGTAGGCGGTCTCGGTCATCTCGAAATCCCGTGTCGCTGCGAGGTCCCGGGAGCGTCTGCGGTGCAGTGCGTCCCGGGACTGTCCGTACCCCGGCCCCCGCTGTCCCGGCGGGAGCCCGGAATCCGGGCAAGCTCCTGCGGCAGGAGTGCGGCCCGGCGCAACCGCTCTTTTCCGGCAAGACCTCGGCAAAAGACCTGCGAGATGCCTGCAGGACGCCCCATGAACGACGCGGAGGGACCCGCTGGCGAGCGGGTCCCGCACCCCGTCACGCCGCCGAGCGCCGCTCCACCAGCCGGGCGAGGTAGGCCGCGCCGAGCGGGATGATGGCGTCGTCGAAGTCGTAGGCCGCGTTGTGGACGGCGGCCCCGGCCTTGCCGTCGAGCCAGGCATAGGTGCCCGGCACGGCGAGCAGCATGTCGGCGAAGTCCTCGCTGCCCATCTTGGGCTCGGGTGCGGTGTCGACCTTGGCCGCGCCGAACAATTCGGTGGCGATCGCGGCGGCGGCCTGCGTCTGGGCCTCGCTGTTGCGCAGGACCGAGAAGATGTTGCGGATGTCGACGACGATCTCTGCCCCGAAGGTCGCGGCGATGCCGGCCGCGATCTCGCGCATGCGCTTGGCCACCAGGGCGCGGATGTCGTCGTCGAAGGTGCGGATCGTGCCGGCGAGGTGGGCCTCCTCCGGAATCACGTTGTAGGCCGCCCCGGCATGGACCTGGGTGATCGACAGCACGGCCGAT
Source organism: Methylobacterium indicum (assembly GCF_017347565.1). Classification (NCBI taxonomy): domain Bacteria; kingdom Pseudomonadati; phylum Pseudomonadota; class Alphaproteobacteria; order Hyphomicrobiales; family Methylobacteriaceae; genus Methylobacterium; species Methylobacterium indicum. Next base: position 889,128 of record NZ_AP024145.1, read on the forward strand.
TGCAGCGGGTCGGCGTTGCGGCTGACGATCGTCTGGAGCGCCTGAACCAGGGCGGCCTGGACCACCACCGGATCGACGCCGCGATGCGGCTGCGCCCCGTGGGCGCCGCGGCCGACGATGCGGATGTCGAAGAAATCGGCCGCCGCCATCGCGGCGCCGGTCCGCACCGACAGCTCGCCGAAGCGCCCGCCCGGGTTGTTGTGCAGGCCGTAGACCTCGTCGCAGGGGAAGCGTGAGAACAGCCCGTCGGCCAGCATGGCGCGGGCGCCGCCCAGTCCCTCCTCGGCGGGCTGGAAGATGAACACCGCCGTCCCGTCGAAGTCGCGGGTCTCGGCGAGGTACTTGGCGGCGCCGAGCAGCATCGTGGTGTGGCCGTCATGGCCGCAGGCATGCATCTTGCCGGGCACCGTCGAGCGGTAGGGGAGGTTCGTCGCCTCCTGGATCGGCAGGGCGTCCATGTCGGCGCGCAGCCCGATACGGCGCGGGCTGGTGCCGCGGCCCTTCAGGACGCCGACGACGCCGGTGCGGCCGATCCCGCGATGGACCTCGATCCCCCAGGAGGCGAGTTTTTCCGCCACGATGCCGGAGGTGCGCACCTCCTCGAAGCCGAGCTCGGGATGGGCGTGCAGGTCGCGCCGGATGGCCGTGAGGGCGTCGTGGTCGGCGGAGATGCGGTCGATCGGGGACATGCGGCGGAACGCTCCGGGACGTGACGGCCCGTGTCGCCCGGGCCTGAACGGCGCGCATCCTCCGGTGGCCGCAGGCGCGAGTCCAGGGGCTCCGATGCATGGGGCGCGGATGCATGGGGCGCGGATGCATGGCCGTATCCGGCCGCCCGCGCCCCCGGACGGGCTCAATCGGCGATGGCGCCGTAGACGAGCTGCTTGATCTCGCGCCGGTAATGGGCGCGGCTGGGTCCCGGCGCCTGGGTCATCATCACCACCGCCAGGTCCTCCTTGGGATCGACCCAGAAGAAGGTGCCGGCGTAGCCCGCCCACATGAACTCGCCCTTCGAGCCCGGCACGCCGGCGATGCCGGCTTCCTTGCGCACCATGAAGCCGAGGCCGAACGTGTAGCCGGGCACGCCCATCAGCAGCTCGCCCGGGCTGACCACCGGCTTGATCCGGTCGCCGAGATGGTCGGCGGTCATCAGCTCGACGCTGGTGCGGCTGAGCACCCGCGCACCGTCGAGGCTGCCGCCGTCGAGGAGAGCCTGGGCGAAGCGCAGGTAGTCGGCCGCGGTGCCGTAGCCGCCCGCACCACCGGAATCGTTCTTCGGGACGGCGCCGTCGATGAGCCGGTTCGGCGCGCCGGTGGCGGGATCGGTCGGCAGCGCCTGGGCGATCCGCCCGGCCTTGTCGGCCGGCACCGAGAAGCCGGTCTCCCTCATCTTCAGCGGTCGCAGGACCCGCTCGGCCAGGTAGTCGCCGAGGCGCCGGCCGGAGGCCTTCTCGACGACGCGGCCGAGCACGTCGACCGCCAGGCTGTACTGCCAGACCGTGCCGGGCTGGTAGGCGAGGGGGGCGCTCGCGATCCGGCCGGTGAACTCCTCCGGGGTGAGGTCGGTGGTGTTGTAGTCGAAGTCGGGCTTGAACAGGCCGGCCTTGGCGTAGGCCGCCTTCACGGCCGGGTTGGTGGTGATCTCGCCATAGGCGAGTCCGGCGGTATGGCGCAGGAGATCCTGTACGGTCGGCGCGCGCTCGGCCGAGACGAGGTCGGGCGCGGCCTCGCCCAGCGCGTTGGGGCGGGTGCCGGCGACCTTGAGATCCTTGAACTCGGGCAGGTATTTCGAGACCGGGTCGGTCAGCTGGAGGCGGCCGTCCTCGACCAGCGTCATCGCGGCGACCGAGGCGAGCGGCTTCGTCATCGAGTAGATGCGGAAGATCGCGTTCGTCTCCAGCGGCGCCCCGGCGGCCTTGTCGCGGAAGCCGATGCTCTCCGCGTAGGCGAGGCGGCCGCGCCGGGCGATCATCACCACGGCACCGGGCAGGCGGCCGGCGGCCACCTCCTCCTCCATGACCTGTCTGATCCGGCCGAGCCGCTCGGAGGAGAGCCCGACCTCCTCCGGCTTGGCCGGTGCCAGGGCCCCGCCGGTGCGCGGCCGCAAGGCCGCATCCGCCAGGGCCGGGGTGTGCAGGGCAGGGGTTGCCAGCGCCAGCACCAGCCCGAGGCAGCCCGACAGTATCCGGCGGGACGCGCGCCCGCGTCCTCCCACGCTCGTCGACATGACGTTTCGCTCCCGAACCGGAGCCTCTTGCCGGGCTCCGTGCGGGGAGCGTAGCGGCCTGCCGGTCCGGGCGCTACGGCGCCGTCAGTCCTCGCCGCGCCGGAACGGCGTCGCCGCGTCGAGTTCCTCGGCGGCCGCCGCGACGTGGCGCGCCTCGCGCCTCAGGTAGTCGGCGATGGCCGCCCGCAGGCCGGAATCGGCGATGTCGTGGGCCGAGTGCGTGATCACCGGCCGGTAGCCGCGGGCGAGCTTGTGCTCGCCCTGCGCCCCTGCCTCGACCCGGGCGAGGCCGCGACGAATCGCGAAGTCGATCGCCTGGTAGTAGCAGACCTCGAAATGCAGGAAGGGATGGTCCTCGATGCAGCCCCAGTTACGGCCGTAGAGGGCGCGATCGCCGATCAGGTTGATGGCGCCGGCGACGTATTGCCCCTCGCGCCGGGCCATCACCAGCAGGATCCGTTCCGGCATCCGCTTGCCGATGAGCGAGAAGAAGCGGCGGTTGAGGTAGGGCCGGCCCCATTTGCGCGAACCGGTATCCATGTAGAACCGGTAGAAGGCGTCCCAATGCTCGTCCCGGAGGTCGGCGCCGGTGACCCACTCGATGGTGATGCCGGAGGCGAGCGCGTCGCGCCGCTCGCGCTTGATCGCCTTGCGCTTGCGCGAGGCGAGCGCGCCGAGGAAATCGTCGAAGGTGGAATAGCCGTCGTTGTCCCAGTGGAACTGCTGGTCGACCCGGCGCAGGAAGCCCAGCGCCCCGGCCCGCTCGGCCTCGGTCTCGGGCAGGAACGTCGCGTGGATCGAGGAGGCTTCGACCTGCCGGCGCAGGGCGCGCAGGCCGGCGACGAGGGCGGCGGTGGCCTCGTCGGCATCCTCGCCCGGAGCGATCAGGAAGCGCGGGCCCGTCACCGGCGTGAACGGCACGCTGACCTGGAGCTTCGGATAGTAGCGGCCGCCGGCTTGCTCGAACGCGTCGGCCCAGCCGTGGTCGAACACGTACTCGCCCTGCGAGTGGGATTTCAGGTAGCAGGGCGCGTAGCCGATCACCCGTCCGTCGCGCTCGGCGGCGACGTGCAGCGGTAGCCAGCCGGTGCGTCCGCCGACGCAGCCGGATTCCTCCAGCGCCGACAGGAAGGCGTGGCTGACGAACGGGTTGTGGCTCTCGCCCGCGCCCGCCATCGACTCTTGTGAGTGCGCACAGCGGTCCCACTCCGCCGCCGCGATCTCGGAGATGCGCTGGACGACGCGGACCTGAAGGGCGCCCGTCGCCGGGGCGTCCCCGCCTTCCGCCGCACCGCATGACTCGCCGGTTGTCTCCATGCCGCCGAAGCTAGGACGGGGCCCGGGGGCCGGCAATGCGGCGCGGCCTCGCAGCGCCGCCGGCCCGACGGTCGGGCCCCGCGGAACCGTTGGCCCGTCCGGCCCATTTGTTTCTGATCATGACCAGAGACGACATCACCACGCGCCCCCTCCCGCCCGCGACGACCGGCACGCCGAGCCTGTCGGAGAAGGAGGCCCTCGCCAAAGCCTGGGACGACCGGATCGTCAAGCTTCTCGACCTCCTGCCGCGGCGGGTGGCGGATGCGATCGCCTGGCTGCGGGCGCCGTCGCGGCGCTGGGTGCGGATCCCGGCCGCCCTGCTGCTGATCCTCGGCGGCTTCCTGGCGGTCCTGCCGGTCTTCGGGCTGTGGATGCTGCCGCTCGGCCTCGCGCTCCTGAGCGAGGACATCCCCGGCATGAAACCGTCCCTCGAGCGCGCGGCGCGCTGGCTGGAGGACAAGTGGAACCGGCTCGCCCGAAGGTGGCGCGGCTCCCGCTGAGTCGCGTCCCCGACGAAAAAGGCCGCCTCGACCCGGCAGGGGAGGCGGCCTTCTCGTGAAACGTCGCGCTGGCGCGACGGATCTTACTCCGCGGCGGCGGTCTTCTTGGTCTTGCCCTTCTCGGCACCGCGCTCGGCGCGCTCGGCGATACGGGCCGACTTGCCGCGGCGATCGCGCAGGTAGTACAGCTTGGCGCGACGCACCTTGCCGCGACGCACGACCTTGATCGAATCGATGTTCGGCGAGTAGATCGGGAAGACGCGCTCGACGCCCTCGCCGTACGAGATCTTGCGGACGGTGAAGCTCTCGTTGATGCCGCCGCCGGAACGGGCGATCACGACGCCCTCGTAGGCCTGGACGCGGCTGCGCTCGCCTTCCTTCACCTTGACGTTCACGATGACCGTGTCGCCGGGCTCGAAGTCGGGGATCGTCTTGTTGAGCTGAGCGATCTGCTCCTGCTCGAGCTGCTGGATGATGTTCATCGGTCAAACTCCTGCCGTCGCCGCCGCGGCCCCGGGATGGGATCTCGGCGTCAGGATTTCGGCGTCCTGTTGTGAGTTGCCGGCTCCCTTACAGGAACGGTCGCGGCTTGTCGACACGGGGTCCGGAGCCTTTTTCGCGACCGTCCGAGACGCGGCGGGTTCAGGGGGAGGGAACAGAACGGCGCGTTCCCGGTTGTGTCCGCTCGGCGCGGCGCCGGCCCCTCGGCGCCGCCCGTTCCACGGACACCCTCACGGATTCGACGGAGGACCATCCGCATGCTGATGCGTTGGAAGATCGCCGGCCTCGCCGCCCTGGCCTTCGGCGGTCTCGCGGCCGCCCCTGCGAGCGCCGCCCCGGCCGGCCCCGGTCTCTCGGGCCTGCTCGCCCCCGAGGCGCCGGTGACGCAGGTCGCCCAAGGCTGCGGCCCGGGCTTCGCCCGCGGCCCCTGGGGCCGCTGCCGGCCGATGTATGGCCGCCGCTATTTCGGTCCGCCGCGGGCCTATGGCCGCCGCTGCTTCATCCGCCCGACGCCCTACGGGCCGCGCCGGATCTGCCGGTTCTGATCGGCCCCGGTCGCGGGTGACCGGCAACCGGTCCCCAGGGATGGGCGAACGATGAACGGGGCGGGCTTCCCGAGGGGATCCCGCCCTTCTCACGTCCGGACGGGCCGGAACGCCACGAGCGCCATGTCGTCCCGGCGCGGCTCGGACCCGCGATGGGCGGCAAGGTCGCGCTCCAGCGCCGCCACCTGCCCGGCGAGGGGCAGATTCCGGTGCCGCAGCAAGATCTCGGCGACGCCGCGATGGCCGAGGAGCCGGCGCGAGGCGCCGCCCATCTGGTCGCTGACCCCGTCGGTCATCAGGAAGACCGTCTCGGTCCCGTCGAGCGGCAGCACCTTTTCCGCGATCACCTCCTCCCGGCCGGTGAGGCGGTAGCCGAGCCCGTGACGCCGGCCCTTGATCCGGGTAACCGCGTCGCCCGACAGGACCGTGAGCGCGAGGCCGGCCCCCGCAAAATGCAGGGTCCCGGCGCTGCGATCGACGACGCAGACGCCGCAATCGAGCCCGTCGTCGGAGCCGCCCGCCTCGTCCGCGGCCTGCCGCAGCCGTCCGCGCACCGCCTCGTCGAGGGCGCCCAGGATGGCGTCCGGTTCGCGCAGGCCGCGGTCGTGGAGGATCCGGTCGAGGGCGGTCGCCACGATCAGGGTCAGGAAGGCCCCGGGCACGCCGTGGCCGGTGCAATCGGCCACCACCACGATCGTGACACCGTCGATCTCCTCGACCCAGAAATAGTCGCCGCCGACGACGTGGAGCGGCTCCCACAGGACCGCGAGGTCGAGCCCGGAATGCCGCAGGGCGTCCGGCCCCGGCAGCACCGCCTGCTGGATGCGGCGGGCGTAGCCCAGGCTCTCCATCACTAGGCCGTTGGCCTCGGCGAGCTGCCCGTGGGTGCGCTCCAGCTCGGCGAGCAGATGGCGCGCCTCGTCGCCGCTCTTCAGGCCCTCGACCATCCGGTTGAAGGCGGCGGAGATGTCGGCGATCTCGCGGCTCGGCCGCCGGCTGCCGGCGAGATCCACCACCGCCCAGTCCTTCCGCTCGACCCGGCCCATGGCGGTGAGCAGGCGGTCGAGGGGCGCGAGCACGTGGCGGCGCACCGCGAGGCGCAGGGCGAGGGCGAAGGCGAGGATCAGCACCAGGCTCGCCCCCAGCACCATCACGAACTGCTTCTCGGCATTGGCGCGAAGGCCCTCGGCCGAGAGCACCAGCGTCAGGCTGCCGGCGGGCCGGTCGCCGGCCCCGCCGGCGATTTCCGCCGAGACCTGGACGCGCTCGAAGTTGCGGCCCCGCGGCTCCTCCCCGAGGCGCGCCACGACGCTTCCCGTCCCGTCGCGCAGGACCGCGAAGCGGAAGGTGGGATCGAGGCCGAGGGCCTGGAGCGAAGGGCCGTAGGACGCCGTCCAGTCCGGCCGGGACAGGGCCCGGGCGGTCATGTCGGCCATCATCTGGGCGCGCTCGCCCTCGATCCGGATCTGGTCGCCGTAATTCACCCAGGCGATCGCCACCTGGGTCAGCAGCACCAGGGCGGCGATCACCGGCGACAGGCGCAGGAAGAGGGTGTGGGCGAGGCCGTCGAGGTTGCGGCCCCGGGCCGCGCCGCGCAGGGCCCCCGGGCGCATCGTGTCGGCGCCGCCGTCCCGGGTCGTCGGCACCTCGGTGAGGCCGAGATCGGTCGGCGCGTCGCCCCGGCGCAGGGGGCCGGCGCCGCGCAGGGACCCGCCGCGGCGGGTGCCGCCCGCCTGGTCCAGGATCTCGCCGCTCACGGCGCGGCGGCTGCCGGGGCCAGCTCCACCCGGTTGCGGCCGCCGTGCTTGGCGGCGTAGAGCGCCGCGTCGGCCCGGCGCATCGCCGCCGGCAGCGTCTCGCCCGGCCCGGCGGCGGCGAGCCCGATGCTCACCGTGATGCCGATCGGCCCGCCCTCCGTCGCGACCGGCATGTCGGCCACGGCGGTGCGGATCCGCTCGGCCACCGCCGTCCCGTCCGTGATCGCGGTGCCGACCAGCAGCACCGCGAATTCCTCGCCGCCGAGCCGGCCGATCGTATCGAGGGAGCGCAGGGCCGAGCGGCAGGCGGCCACGAAGGCGATCAGTGCGGCGTCGCCCGCGGCGTGGCCGTGGCTGTCGTTGACGAGCTTGAACCGGTCGATGTCGAGCATCAGGAGGCAGGCCGACTGGTCGGCGCGGCGCGGCCAGTCCCGGGTGCAGACCTCGAGGAAGCGCCGGCGGGCCAGCGCTCCGGTCAGCGGATCGGTGTCCGCGAGGCGGCGCAGCTCCGCCTCCAGGCGGGCGCTCGTCTCGATCTCGCCCGAGAGGGCGACGTTGAGGGATTGCAGGTCGCGCTGCTGCTCGGCGAGGCGCCTGTTGGCCTTCTGCAGGTCGGCCTGCATCCGGTCGCTCAGGCGGACCAGGCGGCGCTGCTCGCGGTAGCCCCGGCGGTAGGCCTCGGCCAGCACCTTCACCCCGTCCGCCACTGCGGCGAGCTGGGTCAGCATCACCTCGGTCCGGTCGAGGACGGCCTCCTCGTTGTCGAACAGGCTGAACACGTTGTCGGCGCGCTTGCGCCCGCCCGGTTCGCCGCGCCCGCTCGCCGGCGGGGCGTCATCGCGGTCCGTGGGTGTGTCGCCGTCCGTCATCGCTGCGGGTTCCGGAGCCGCCCGGTTCGTCATGCCGCCGTCTCCTGCACCATCTCGAATCGCGCGTGCGAGAAGTCGGCGGCGAAATCCTCGCCGGCCTCCGCGATGGTGTCGTCGCCCTCGGCGTAGAGCCAGCGGACCGTCACGTCGCGGCCCTCCCCGGCGGCGTCCTCGAGCGGCATGAACAGGTTCATCAAGGCCTTGGCGCTCGACGAGTTGAAGTACGACAGGGCGACGTCGACGGTCAGCGGGCCGTCGCCCTCGTCCAGATGGCCGCGCAGGGCCTGAAGCAGCGGGCCGTAGAAGGCGGCGGCGTCCTCGGGGTAGGATTCGCCGCGCAGGACCAGGCGGCCGGCGGGAAAGTCGAAATCGACCAGCGGCGAGCGGCTGGTGGCGGGGATCTGGATCCGGTCCATCGTCGGGTGCTTCAGATGAAGGCCTTGAGGCAGAAGAAGCTGCGATCGTCGCCGCGGGCCTGGAAATCGTACTCGACCGGGGCGCTCGAGCGCCGGGCGATCTCGATCAGCCCGATGCTGCCGCCGAGGCTGCCCTCGTCGGCGGGCTGGCGCAGCCGCTCGCGGTAGTAGTGCTTCAGCTCCTCGCCCGACAGCCCGACGATATGGTCGAGCCGGGCGCGCAGGGCCGGGACGTGCTCCCCCGGCACCTCGTTGCCGCAGGCGACGAAGAAGCGGCCGTTCTCGACCCCGACCACGATCAGCCCGGCGCTCACCATCCCGCCCTGAGGGGCGCCCGGCGGCACGAGCTTGTCGGCGGAGTAGCGGATCACGTTCTGGGCCTGTTCGACGAAAATCGAGAACACGCGCTTCGACACCGTGGCGTCGGCCGCCCCCTGCTGCATGCGCAGCTTCAGCACCTCGCCGAGCGAGAACAGGACGTTCTCCGACAGGTCGCCGCCGAACGACAGGATGATGCCGTTGCGTCGGGACGCCTCGTGAAAGGCCATGAAGTCTTGAGCAAGCACCGATCTCTCCCGCCCGGGTACCGCCGGCCTAAGCCAATCGCCCGAGCCGATACAGATTCGGCAATAGGCCGGCCGGGCCATAGGCTACGACACCGAAGCTCACCAGAGTGTTACATCGTTCTTCGATCGAAGTCTCTTGTTGCCGTGAGGAAAAATCAGCCTTTCGCGCGCCAAGGTGCGGTTTTTCGTGAGGTTCGTGCTGAAATTGCCCGCGCGGTGCCCAGCTCGTGGGCAGTCCGGGTCTGTCCAGCCGCCAGTTGACGCCGGGACGATTCGATCGTGCCCTTGGGATCTTCAGGCGAGTCCCTGTCCCGTTCCGGTGGCGCGGCGCCGAAGAGGAGCGATTCGGGGTCGTTCGCCCCGCTGCTGCTCCACGCTCCCCTCGCCAGACCGCCCGCGCCCGTGTTCCTCGCGCGCATGCGAGGGACGGCTTGCGGCCTGCGCGCCGCACGGGCAGCATCCGGCCGGCAGCGGAGCGGATCCGGGCATGGTCGAGATCAAGCGGCGCCGGTCCTTCGAGGCCGGGCATCGCCTCAAATTCATGGTGCTGGTCGACGAGACGCCGGAATGCGACCGCGCGGTGCATTTCGCGGTGCGCCGGGCCGCCCGGCTCGGGGCCCGGGTGGTGATGCTGGCGGTGGCCGAGCCCCCCGAGACGATGGAATGGCTCGGCGTCGGCGACGCGATGCGGGCCGAGGCCGAGGCCGAGACCCAGGCCCGCTTGGAGGTTCTCGCGGCGGCGGCGCGCCAGGCCGCGGGGGTCGATCCCGAACTGGTCGTGGGCACCGGCGAGCGGGCCGACGCGATCCTGCGCCAGATCGAGGCCGACGAGGACATCGCCTTCCTGGTGCTCGGTGCCGCCGCCGGCAGCGACGGGCCGGGTCCCCTCGTCACCTCGATCGCCGGGCGCAGCGCCGGCAGCTTCCCGGTGCCGGTGGTGATCGTGCCGGGTGCGCTCAGCGAGGCGGAGATCACGGCGCTCGCCGGATGACGCCCCTCCATTGAGCTTTGGCGCGTTCGGGTCCACATCTGCCGGCAGGCGGGGGAGCGCTCGATCGCCCCGCGCCGTTCCCGGCCGGCCTTGAACCGGCGCAGAGAACCTTTCGAGGATCACCGATGTTCATCCAGACCGAAGCGACGCCGAACCCCGCCACCCTGAAGTTCCTCCCCGGCAAGGTCGTCCTGGCCGACGGCACCTTCGAGGCCCGGGACGAGGGGGCCGCCGCGCGCTCGCCGCTCGCCCGCGCGCTGTTCGGCGTCGAGGGCGTCTCCGGCGTCTATCTCGGCCACGACTTCATCTCGGTGACCAAGGCCGAGGGCGAGCCGGGCTGGCCGCAGGTCAAGCCCGCGGTGCTCGGCGCCATCATGGAGCACTTCATGTCCGGGGCCCCGGTCATGGAGGCCGGCCACGCCCCCGAGGAGGCGGCGGAAGAGTTCTACGACGAGGCCGATGCCGACACGGTCGTCACTATCAAGGACCTGCTCGAGACCCGGGTGCGCCCGGCGGTGGCGGGCGATGGCGGCGACATCACCTTCCGGGGCTTTCGCGATGGCGTGGTCTACCTGGAGATGAAGGGCGCCTGCTCGGGCTGCCCGTCCTCCACCGCCACCCTGCGCCAGGGCGTGCAGAACCTCTTCCGCCACTTCCTGCCCGACGTGCGCGAGGTCCAGGCGGTCTCCTGACCGTCCCGGCGACGCTTTCCGCCGCCCGGGCGGTTTCCTCGGGCGCGGCGGATGCTCTAAAGGCTGGATCGGACCGGACCGCCCCGCTCGTCGAGCGGGGCGGTCCTTCTTGTGTTAACCTGTCCGTGCCAGGCTGGGACTGAAGCGGTGGGCCGAGAACCAGCCCGGCCGGCGGCATGCAGGCCGCGGCGACGGACCCGCGGGCGCGAACGAGGGCGGAGCCTGAAGAGACGTGCGCATCCTGGCGATCGATACCGCGCTCGAGCGCTGCGCCGCCTGCATCATGGCGGACGACGCTCCCGAGCCCCTGGCCCAGGAGAGCATGGACCTGTCGCGCGGCCACGCCGAGGCGCTGCTGCCCCTCGTCGAGCGGGTGACGGCCCGGGTCGAGGGCGGGTTCGAGAGCCTGGACCGGGTCGCCGTCACGGTCGGCCCGGGCTCCTATACCGGCTTGCGCGTCGGCCTCTCGGCGGCGCGCGCGGTCGGGCTCGCCTGCGGCATCCCGGTCGTCGGCGTCACCACCCTGTCGGCCCTGCTGGCGCCGCTGCTCGCGGCCGACGAGGATTACCTCGGCCGGGGCTACCTGCTCGCCGCGGCGGTCGATGCGCGCCACGGCCACGTCTATTTCCAGGCGCTGAGCCAGGATGGCGGCATCGCGGTGCCGCCGAGCCTGCTGCCCCTGACCGAGGCCCTTCGCCTTCTCGGCCCGGGTCCCGCGGCCCTCGCCGGCTCCGCCGGCCCGGCGCTGGCGGCGGCCGCCGCCGCGCAGGGCCTGCGTGCCGTCGTGCCCGAGGGCCATACCGCCCCGCAGATCGCCTGGGTGGCGTCGCTGGGCCTCGTCGCCGATCCCGCCCACGCCCTCGCCCGGCCCCTCTACCTGCGGGGGCCGGACGCCCAGCCGCAGGACCACATGCGGCTTCCCCGCCGCTGACGGAGTTCCCCCCGATGAAGTGGATGCCGTTCCGCTCCCCCCCGACCGCCCATGTCGCGCCCCTGACTTCGGCCGACCGGGCCGGGGAGCTGGCGGCGCTCCACGCCACCGCCTTCGCGCGGCCCTGGGAGGCGGACGAGTTCGAGCGCATGCTGTGCGAGCGCGGCCACGTCGCTCACGCGCTGATGCTCGGCACGGTGATCGGCGGCTTCGTGCTCTCGCGCCAGGTCCTCGACGAGGCCGAGATCCTCACCGTCGTCCTCGGCCCGGCTTCCCGCGGCGCAGGCCTCAGCCGCCAGCTCCTGCGCGCCCACCTCGTCGCCCTGGAGGATCTGGGCGTCCGCCGGGTCCACCTGGAGGTCGACGACGGCAACGTTCCGGCGCTCGCCCTCTACCGCCGCCTCGGCTTCGCCGAGACCGGCCGCCGGGCGAGCTACTATGCCCGGCCCGACGGCGGGCGCGCCAACGCGATCATGATGCAGGCGGCGTTGGGATAGGGGCGGCGGCGCGTGAACCCTCACCCGCAGAGGGGGGAGGGTTCATGCTCTCGGCCGTTGCTCCCGCATCCGGGCGACCTGCTGTGCCGTGTCCAGTGAGCAGGGAGATCCGGCGCGGTGGACGCCCCCGGCCGGACTTGGTATGCGGCAGACGACGCACGGGCCGAACCGCGCGGCCCCCGAAAAAACCTCCCCGAGCCGAGCCCCGTGCCGCCGCCCGAACCATGACGTACCTCGTCGCCGGCCTGCGGCTCCTCGCCTACGCACTCGTCTTCGCGCTCCTCGCCGGGCCGCACTGGCTGGCGCTCAAGTTCGGCCGCGGCGCCCATGCGGGCCGGGCGCCGGTCTGGCTGCACCGGGCCTTCCTGCATCTGTTTCAGGTGCGGCTGATCGTGACCGGCACGCCGCCGGCGCCGGGCGAGGCGGCGCTCGTCATCGCCAACCACATCTCCTGGCTCGACATCCCGGTGCTGGGAGCGGTGCGGCCGCTCTCCTTCGTGGCGAAATCCGAGATCGCCGGCTGGCCGGTGATCGGCACGCTCGCGCGCCTCCAGCGCACCGTGTTCATCGACCGGGCCCGCAAGCGCCACACCGCGGTAGTCAACACCGAGATGAGCCGGCGCCTGCGCGCGGGCGACCTGATCGTGCTCTTTGCCGAAGGCACCACCGGCGACGGCACCCGGCTCCTGCCGTTCCGCACCTCGCTCGTCGGCGCGGCGCGGGCGGCGATCACCGAGGGCGGGCTCGACCGGGTGCGGCTCCAGCCGCTCTGCATCGCCTATACGCGCCGCCACGGCCTGCCGCTGACCCGGGCCGAGCGGCCGGACATCGCCTGGTACGGCGACATGGAGCTCGGTCCCAGCGTCAAGCTGTTCTTCGAGCGCGGGCCGATCGACGTCCGGGTGACCTGGGGCGAGCCGGTGGCCTTCGCGGCCGGGACCGACCGCAAGGTGGCGACGGCGCTCGCCGAGGCCTCGGTGCGCCGCGCCCTCCAGGAGGCGGTGACCGGCCGCCCGCCGGTGCCGACGCCAGAACCTGCATCTGGCGAGTCTGCATCTGGCGGGTCTGCACCCGGGACGCCGCGCGCCGATGCCCCGGCCGCTGCGGCCGCCCCGCCTATTCTCATTCCGGCCGCGACGGCTTAAATGACGGGGACCAGCCCGAGCCGGGCTGCCGTCGCGTCCGATCATCCCCCCATTCATTTCCTGGCAGGGCCGGTTCGTTGAAGAAAGCGTTCGTCAAATCCTACGGCTGCCAGATGAACGTCTACGACGCCTCGCGGATGGTCGACCTGCTCGGCCGCGAGGGCTTCGTCGAGACCGGCGCCGTCGAGGAGGCCGACGTCGTCGTCCTCAATACCTGCCACATCCGCGAGAAGGCGGCGGAGAAGGTGTATTCCGAGCTCGGCCGCCTGCGGGTGCTGAAGGGCGAGCGGGCGGAGGCCGGCCAGGACACCACGGTGGTGGTGGCGGGCTGCGTCGCGCAGGCCGAGGGTCGCGAGATCCTGAACCGCGCGCCGGGCGTCGACGTGGTGGTGGGCCCCCAGAGCTATCACCGCCTGCCGCAGCTACTCGCCGCCTCCAGGCAAGGCCGCGTCGTCGACACCGAATTCCCGGTCGAGGACAAGTTCGACCACCTGCCGGCGCGGCGCACCCCGGGCGTCTCGGCCTTCCTCACGGTGCAGGAGGGCTGCGACAAGTTCTGCGCCTTCTGCGTCGTGCCCTATACCCGCGGGGCCGAGGTCTCGCGCGCGGTCGAAAAAATCGTGGCGGAGGCCGAGCGGCTGGCCGCTTCGGGCGCCCGCGAGCTGACGCTGATCGGCCAGAACGTCAACGCCTTCCACGGGCCCGGACCCGACGGGCGCGACTGGACCCTCGGTGAGCTGCTCCACCGCGTCGCCGCGATCCCCGGTATCCTGCGGTTGCGCTACACGACCAGCCATCCGCGCGACATGGACGAGGCGCTGATCGCGGCCCATCGCGACCTGCCGGCCGTGATGCCCTACCTGCACCTGCCGGTGCAGTCGGGTTCCGACCGGATCCTCGCGGCGATGAACCGCAAGCACGACGCCGACACCTATCGCCGGCTGATCGACCGGGTGCGGGCGGCCCGGCCCGACATCGCGCTCTCCTCCGACTTCATCGTCGGCTTCCCCGGAGAGACGGATGCCGATCATGCCGAGACGATGCGGCTCATCGCCGATATCGGCTTCGCCAGCGCCTTCTCGTTCAAGTACAGCCCGCGCCCCGGCACGCCGGCGGCGGAGAGCGACGACGCGGTGCCGGAGGCGGTGAAGAGCGAGCGGCTGGCCGAGCTGCAGGCCCTGCTGGAACGCCAGCGCCAGGACTTCAACCACGCGACCGTGGGGAAGATCGTGCCGGTGCTGCTCGAGAAACCCGGTCGGCATCCGGGCCAGGTCGCCGGCAAGTCGCCCTATCTCCAGGCGGTGCAGATCGAGGGCGACGTGGCGGCGATCGGCACGGAAATTCCGGTGCGAATCACCCGGGCCGGCTCGAACAGCCTGTTCGGCGAGGCGTTGACCGCGACCCCGGCCGGAACGGCCAATGCGGCCGCGACGACGGCCGCCGCGTGAGGAACGACAGGATGGCGATGGGAGAGGGCGGGCGCGGTCCGAGAGGGCGTGAGCCCGCGCGCGAGCGCGAGATTCCCCCGCGGGCGGTGGCAGGCCTGAGCGAGGCGGCGGAGATCGCCCTCACCTTCGACGACAACCGCCTGGCGAGCCTGGTCTTCGGCCAGTACGACCAGAACGTCGCCCATCTGGAGCGGCGCCTCGGCGTGGTGGCCACCGCGCTCGGCAACCACGTCGTGGTCAAGGGCCCGCCGGACTCGACCGAGCGGGCGCGCCGGGTGCTCGAACTGCTCTATGCCCGCGTCCGCGACGGCGGCGGGGTACCGCTGACGCTGGGCGACGTCGACGGGGTGATCCAGGAATCCTCGCTCCAGGGCAACCTCTTCTCGCCCGCCGAGGCGCCGGCCAACGGCGAGCGCCCGTCCTTCGACCAGATCGCCACGCGGCGACGGGGCGGCGTACGGGCCCGCAACGCGGCGCAGGACGCCTACATCAAGGCGCTGCGCGCCCACGAGCTGGTCTTCGCGGAAGGGCCTGCCGGCACCGGCAAGACCTGGCTCGCCGTCGGCTACGCCGTCTCGCTGCTAGAGCAGGGCCATGCCGAGCGGCTGATCCTGTCGCGCCCCGCGGTCGAGGCCGGCGAGCGGCTGGGCTTCCTGCCCGGCGACATGCGCGAGAAGGTCGATCCGTATCTCCGCCCGATCTACGACGCGCTCTACGACTTCATGGAGGCGCGCCACGTCGATCGCGGCCTCCAGACCGGCATGATCGAGATCGCGCCGCTCGCCTTCATGCGCGGGCGCACGCTCACCAACGCGGTGGTGCTCCTCGACGAGGCGCAGAACACCACCTCGATGCAGATGAAGATGTTCCTGACCCGGCTCGGCGAGAATTCCCGGATGATCGTCACCGGCGATCCGAGCCAGATCGACCTGCCGCCGGGCCAGAAATCCGGCCTCGTCGAGGCGGTACGGATTCTCGACGGCGTCGAGGGCGTCGGCCGCGTCACTTTTCGCGATGTCGACGTGGTCCGCCACGACCTGGTGCGCCGGATCGTCACGGCCTACGAGGCCGATGCCCGGGAGAATCCGGAGGCGCCGCAGCGCCCGATGCCCTCGCGCCGGGGGCCGCTGCCGTGAGCGCACGAGCCGAGCAGGACATGCAGGAGAACGACAACGAGATCGACGTCTCGGTCGAGGACGAGCGCTGGGAGGACGTCGCGCCCGACCTCGAGGCCTTCATCGCCCGTGCCGTCGAGGCGGCGCTCGCCGTCGTGCCGCCCGGTGGGCCGATCGAGATCAGCGTCGTCCTGACCGACGACCCCGCGGTGCAGGAGCTGAACCGCGCCTGGCGGGGCAAGGACAAGCCGACCAACGTGCTGTCCTTCCCCAACGAGCAGCCCCATGGCGGCGGACCTCGCCTCCTCGGCGACGTGGTTCTTGCGTATGACACAATGCTGCGCGAGAGTGGGGAGCAGTCCAAGCCCCTCGGCCACCACCTCGCCCATCTCGTGGTTCATGGCACGCTGCATCTCCTCGGTCACGACCACGAGCTCGGCGATGCCGAGGCCGACGCCATGGAGGCGTTGGAGGTCGAGGCCCTGCGGCGCCTCGGCGTGCCGGACCCGTACGGCGATGCGGCCGAGTGAGCCGCCGCTCCCACCCCAGACGCGAGAGACATGAGCAACGATCGAAGTCGCAGCGCCGTCGCGACCGCGCAGGCGATTCCGGAGGACGACAGTCCGGGGCGCGAACCCTGGTATGACCGCCTCCTCAGCATCTTCCACCTGAAGACGCGCGACGCCCAGCGCGACGGCCTCTCGGACGCCCTCGCCGAGATGCAGAACGGCGACCACGCCGTCTCCCCGGTCGAGCAGGCGATGCTCAAGAACGTGCTGAGCCTCCACCGGGTACGGGTCGACGACGTGATGATCCCCCGGTCCGAGGTGGTGGCGGTCTCGATCGACACGGCGCTCGGCGCCCTGCTCAAGGTCTTCCGCTCCGCCGGCCATTCCCGCCTGCCGGTCTACGGCGAGAGCCTGGACGACCCCCGCGGCATGGTCCACATCCGCGACTTCGTCGATTACATGGCGAGCCGGGCCGAAGCCGAGGGCGACCGCCTGCCCGACCTCGCCGGAGTCGATCTCGCGGCGACGCTGGCCACCACCCGCATCCTGCGCCCGGTGCTGTTCGTGCCGCCCTCCATGCCGGCGATCGATCTGCTCGCCCGGATGCAGGCGAGCCGCACCCACATGGCGCTGGTCATCGACGAGTATGGCGGCACCGACGGCCTGATCTCGATCGAGGACCTGATCGAGGTCGTGGTCGGCGACATCGAGGACGAGCACGACGTGGCCGAGGGCCACCGGGTGCTCAAGGTCGACGGCGAGAGCGAGATCTTCGTTGCCGATGCCCGCGCCAGCCTCGACGACGTCGCCGAGGCGACCGGATTCGACCTCGTGGCGGCGGTGGGCGAGGCGGCCGAGGAGGTCGACACCCTCGGCGGCCTGATCGTCACCATCGCGGGCCGTGTCCCGGCACGGGGCGAGGTCATCGCCGTGCCGGGCGACTTCGAGGTCGAGGTGCTGGACGCCGACCCGCGGCGGATCAAGCGCCTGCGCATGCATCGCGGCCTCGCCCGGATCGAGGGGCCGGAGACGCCGCTCGCCCTCCCGCCGCCCGGCGCCGAGGCCGGCATCCGGACGGATTCCGCCGCCTGATTGTTTTCCGCGGCGCCCGTGCGGCGCCGCGCGCGCCCCCGCGAGCCCGCCGATGCAGCACACCGACATCCACGGGACGGCCCGCGCCGTCCCGGCGACGCCCCTCGGCCTCACGGCCCTGGCCCACCGTGTCGCCCTGACCTCCGGCTGGGTGCGGCTCGGCCTCGCCTGGCTCGCCGGGGCGAGCGGCGCCCTGGCGATGCCGCCCTTCGGGTTCCTGCCCGCGCTCTGCCTCGCGCTCGTTCCGGCGGTCTGGCTCCTCGACGGGGCCGCCACCGCGTCCTCGCGCCTCGGCCGGCGGGCCGGTACCGCGCTCTCCGCCGGTCTGATCGGCTGGGCCTGGGGCTTCGGCTACCTCACCGCCGGGCTGTGGTGGCTCGGCGCCGCCTTCCTGGTCGAGGCCGATCAGTTCGCCTACCTGATGCCGCTGGGCGTGCTCGGCCTGCCGGCGGCGCTCGGGCTGTTCTACGGCGCGGGCTTCGCCGTGGCGCGCCTCCTGTGGTCGCCGGGGCCGGGCCGCATCGCCGCCCTGGCCTTCGGGGTGAGCGGAGCCGAGTGGCTGCGCGGGCACCTGTTCACCGGGTTTCCCTGGAACACCCTCGGCATGGCGCTCGGCCAGAACCTCTGGCTGATGCAGGCCGCCTCGGTCGTCGGCCTCTACGGGCTCACCGTGCTGGCGGTGCTGGCCTGCGCGGCGCCGGCCACCCTGGCCGATGCGGCCGGGCCGGCCCGGCGGTTCGGGCCGCCCGCGGCCGCGCTCTTGATGCTCCCCGGCCTCGCCGTCGGCGGGGCGCTGCGGCTGCCCGCCGGTCCGATGCCGGAGGTGCCCGGCGTGCGCCTGCGCCTCGTCCAGGCCGCCATCCCGCAGGATGCCCGCTTCAACCCGCGCAACCGCGAGGGCATCCTCGAGCGCTATCTGGGCTTGAGCGACAGCGCCACCGCGCCGGACAGCCAGGGCCTGCGCGACGTCACCCACCTGATCTGGCCCGAATCCTCGTTCCCGTTCCTGATCCAGCGCGATCCCCAGGCCCTGCGCCGGATCGGCGGCGCGCTGCCGCCCGGCACGCTGCTCGTCACCGGCGCCGCGCGGGCCGACGAGCCGCTGCCCGGCGAACGGCTGCGCTTCTACAACTCCATCCTGATGATCGGGCAGGACGGGATCGTCGGCGGGCGCTACGACAAGCTCCACCTCGTGCCCTTCGGCGAGTACCTGCCGGATCCGATCGACGGCCTCCTGCGGGCACTCGGCCTGAAACAGTTCGTCGCCGTGCCGGGCGGGTTCACGCCGGGCGAGGCGCGGGAGCGCATCCCCCTCGCCGTGCCGGGCCTGCCGCCCGTGGCGCCCTCGATCTGCTACGAGGCGATCTTCCCCGGGGCCGTCGCCTCGCACCGCGAGCGTCCGGGACTGCTCCTCAACGTCACCAACGACGGCTGGTTCGGCGACACGCCGGGGCCGCGCCAGCACTTCGCCCAGGCGCGGCTGCGGGCGGTCGAGGAAGGTATTCCTCTGGTGCGCGCGGCGAACACCGGTGTCAGCGCCGTGGTGGACCCGTACGGCCGGGTGACCGGCATGTTGACCGTCGGGGCGGAAGGGGTGCTCGACCGGCATCTCCCCAGGAACCTTAGGGAAAGTCCGCCATACGTACGTTTCGGTGATGTTCTTTTCGGCTGGATGCTTCTAGGGTGCCTGTCGTTGGCCGTTGCGGCGCGGTACCGCCGCGGGCGCGCGCAGCCCCGCGGAGCGTCAATGTGAAGAAGGCACCGGATCCGGTCGATCGTCATGTCGGGCATCGCGTGCGTGTCCGGCGTCTCCTCATCGGCGTGAGCCAGGAACGGCTCGGCGACGCCCTGGGCGTGACGTTCCAGCAGATCCAGAAATACGAGAAGGGCGCCAACCGGATCAGCGCCAGCCGGCTGCGCCAGATCTCCGAGATGCTGGGCGTGCCGGTGAGCTTCTTCTACGAGGGTGCACCGCGCCAGGACGGCGCCCGCGGCGACGAGACGGGCGCCGAGCCCACCGGCGACGCCCTCGCCCAGGACGTGCTCTGGACCAGCCAGGACCTGCAATTGGTGCGCGCCTTCCAGCGCATCGGCGACAACCAGGTCCGTCGCCGCATCATCAGCCTCGTCGAGGCGATCGGCACCGGTGGAGCGAGCCCCGACGACGCGCCGTGATCGTCATGGCGGGTCGTCACGGCCGGTCGGCATGGCCGATCGGCGTCGCGACGGCCGGTGATCCGGTCTCCCGAGGCGGGAAGAGCGACCGGATCGCGGACGACCCGCCCGGAGACGCGGCCCGTCAGCGCCCCCCGCGCCCACCCTCCGCGCCGAGGCTCCAGCGCTCCCGCAGGTTTTCGGCCACGAAGCTCAGGATCGTCGCGGAGGTCCGCACCAGTCGGCTCATGGTCAGGATGCCGTGGGTCTGGTCGGAGAGATGCAGGGCGGTGACCGGCACCCCCTCGCGCTCCAGCCGGTGCGCGTAGGCGCGGGCTTCCTCGCAGAGCAGGTCATGGCCGCAGGTCAGCACCAGGGCCGGGGCCGTGCCGGCAAGGCTCGCCGCGCGGGCGGGCGAGGCGCGCCAGTCGGTCCGGTCGCGGGCCTGCGGCACGTAGTGATCGACGAAGTAGCGCATCGTCGACGCCGTGAGGGGCTGGCCCGCGACGATGCGCTCGTAGCCCTCGCTGGTCTGCGTGAGATCGACGGCGGGGTAGAGCAGAACCTGCAGGGCGGTCTGCGGCAGGGTGCCGTCGCGGCCCATCAGGGCCAGCACCGCCGCGAGGTTGCCCCCCGCGCTATCGCCGCCGACCGCGAGCCGGGTCTCGTCGACGCCCAGCCCCTCCGCCCGCTCGGCCACGAAGGCGAGCGCCGCGGCCGCATCCTCCACGGCCGCCGGGAAGGGATGCTCGGGGGCGAGCCGGTAATCGACGGAGATCACGCAGGCCCGGGTCAGGTTGGCGAGCCGCCGGCAGACCCAGTCGTGCGAGTCGATGTTGCCGAGCACCCAGCCGCCGCCATGCAGGTAGACGAGGCAAGGCAGCCGGTCCTCCGGCGCCGGGCCCTCGCCGCGGTAGAGCCGCAGCGGTACCGGCCCGGCCGGGGAGGGGGCGGCGAGGTCGCGGATCTGCGCCACCTCGTCCGGCGGCGGCTGCAGGGCCCGGCGTCCGGCAAGGTAGCTGCGCCGCGCCGCCTCGGGCGGCAGCGACTCGAGGGGTTGCGCGTCGGCGGCGCGCAGCATCACCAGCAGGGCCTGGACGTCGGGATGGAGGGCGGGCATGGGCGGCTCGAACGGGGACCGGGGGGCGCAGACCATTAGCAGATCTCCGCCCGGAGGGATTCTCGGACCTTGGACCTCAGGCCTCCGCGGTCGGCCAGGCGAAGAAGCCGCGGCCTTCCGATTCGAGGTGGCGGTTCAGCACCATGCGGTGGACCTCGTCGGCGCCGTCGACCAGCCGCGCCTGGCGGGCGTAGCGGTAGATCCATTCCAGCACCGTGTCCTTCGAGTAGCCGCGGGCGCCGTTGATCTGGATGCCGATATCGGCCGCCCGGTGCAGGGTGTTGGCGACGTGGACCTTCGCCATCGACACCTCTTTCCGGGCGAAGCGCCCCTGGTCGAGCTCCCAGGCGGCGCGCATCACCAGGAGGCGGCCGATCTCGATGTCCATGGCCAGCCCGCCGAGCATCAGCTGCACGCTCTCGCGCTCGGCGAGCCGCACGCCGAAACCCTCGCGGGTGGCCGCATACTCTTGCGCGATCTCGACGCAGCGGCCGGCGAGGCCGAGCCAGCGCATGCAGTGGGTGAGCCGGGCGGGGCCCAGCCGCACCTGCGTCACCTTCAGGCCCTTGCCCTCGCCGCCGAGCACGTCCTCGGGCTTGATGGTGAGCCCGTCGAAGGCGAGCTCGCAATGGCCGCCATGCTCCTCCGGCCCCATGATCGGGATGCGGCGGACGATCTCCCAGCCCGGCTGGTCGCGGTGGAACAGGAAGGCGGTGAGCCCGTAGCGCGGATCGTCCGAGGTGCGGGCGATCAGGATGAAGTGGGCGGCGTCCTCGGCGCCGGTGATGTACCACTTGCGGCCCGAGATCCGCCACGAGCCGTCCGGCTGGCGCTCGGCGCGGGTGCGGATCATCGACGGGTCGGAGCCGCCGCCAGGATGCGGCTCGGTCATCGCGAAGGCCGAGCGCACGGCGCCCGAGACGATCGGCTCCAGCCAGCGCGCCTTCTGCTCGGGCGTGCCGAGGGCCTCCAGCACCATCATGTTGCCGTCGTCGGGGGCGGCGGAGTTGAACACGACCGGCCCGAAGATCGAACGGTTCATCTCGGTGTAGCAGGCCGCCATCCCGACCTTGCCGAGCCCCTGTCCGCCGGTCTCGGGCTTGAGCTGGAGGCACCACAGGCCGGCGGCCTTGGCCTTGGCGCGCAAGGCCGCCAAGGCTTCAGGGCCGATATTCTCGTGCTCGTCCCAGGTGCCGCGGTCGGCCTCGACGGGCAGGATCTCGCTCTCGACGAAGGCCGCGATGCGGGCGCGGTACTCCTCGATGCGGGGGGAGAGCGTGAAGTCCATCGGCGAATCCTCCGGCGTGGAACTATATTTCCATACGCTTGCGCCGTCCGGAGGCCCGTGGTCAAGCGCGACCGTGCGGAGGCACCTCGCATTCGGTACCGCTCCGACCCAATCCGAGGGATGGACGCGGCCGCGACAGCCTCCCGCCGCTTGCGCCGGTCGCTGTGCCGATCACGCCGGAGCGAGGCAAATCTTCTTATAGTTGAACCGGTCGGGAGGACGGTTAGTAACGGTTTGGAGTGTCCGGATGCCGCGCGCGGCCGATTCCAATCACAAATATCATAGGGACGGGTAGTATATAATGATTTACTCTGCATTAATCTGCGTCAAATTTACTTCGTAAATTATCGACTATTTCCGCCTTCTGGATCTTCCACGATGTCTTCGATTCGCGCGCGCCTCCTGGCCGCACTGGCAGCGTTGTTCGCCTCCATCGTGACGATCGCCGGGATCGGCTGGTACGCGTCGAGCCTCGCCAATCGCGACATGAACGGCATGTACCGGGATCGCGTCGTGCCCTTGCGCGATCTCAAGATCATCGCCGACTTGTATGCGGTCAACATCGTCGACACGGCGCACAAGGTGCGCAACGGCAACATCTCCTGGCCGGCCGGGACCGCCTCGGTGCGGGAAGCGCAGACGCGCATCGCCGAGACCTGGCAGGCCTACATGCTCACCACCATGGACGAGGCCGAGCGACGCCTCGCCGGCGCGGCCCGGCTCAGCATGGAGGCGGCCAACGGCAGCGTGTCCGATCTCCAGGCGATCCTGCACGCGAACGACCAGGCGGCACTCGATGCCTTCGTCCGGACCCGCCTGTACCAGGCGATCGACCCGGTCAGCGAGCAGGTCGCGAAGCTCGTCGATCTCCAGATCGCCGAGGCGGGCGAGCTCTACGACGGCTTCGCCGCGGCGTACCGGCTGAACCAGACGATCGGCACCGGCATCGTTCTCGGCGGGCTGGCGGCGGCGATCTTCGCCCTCGCGACGACCTTGCGCGGCGTGCTGGCGCCACTCGCCGCGATCACGTCGGCGATGCGGCACCTGGCCGCCGGCGACGCGGCCCGCCCGGTTCCCGGTCTCGGCCGGAAGGACGAGGTGGGCTCGATGGCGGCGTCGGTCCAGGTCTTCAAGGACAACCTGATCCGCTCCCGGCAGATCGAGGAGGAGAGCGCCCTTGCCCGTGCCTCGGCCGAGGAGCAGCGCCGGGCGACGATGCGGGAGATGGCCGGGCGTTTCGAGGAGGCGGTCGGCGGCGTCGTCGACCGGGTGTCGTCCTCCGCCGCCCAGTTGCAGGCGACCGCCCAGGCCATGGCGGCGGCGGCGGCACAGACCTCCGGACGCTCCACCACGGCGGCTGCCGCCGCCGCGCAGGCCTCCGACAATGTCGGCACCGTGTCGGTCGCCGCCGAGGAACTTGGGGCCTCGATCCAGGAGATCGGCCGCCAGGTCCACAACGCGGCGGGCCTGGCGCAGGGGGCGGTGCGCGAGGCCGACCAGACGAGCCGCCTCGTCGAGGCCCTGGGTACGACCTCGGTGCGCATCGGCGACATGGTCGGGCTGATCTCCTCGATCGCCAGCCAGACCAACCTGCTCGCCCTCAACGCCACCATCGAGGCGGCGCGGGCCGGCGAGGCCGGCCGCGGCTTCGCCGTGGTGGCGGCCGAGGTGAAGGAGCTCGCGACCCAGACCGCGCGGGCGGCGCAGGAAATCGTCGGCCAGATCGGCGAGATCCGGGGTGTGACCGCCCAGGCGGCAAGTGCCATCGGTACGATCGGGGACCGTATCAGGGAGGTCGATGCCGGCGCCACCGCCATCGCCGCCGCGGTCGAGGAACAGAGCGCGGCGACCCAGGAGATCGTCCGCAACGTGGTCGAGGCCTCGGCCGGTGCCGGGGTGGTCACCAGCAACATCGTGGAGCTGGCCCACGCCTCGGAGGAGAGCGGCGCCGCCGCCGCTCAGCTCCTCGCCTCCGCCTCCGACCTGTCGCGCCAGTCGAGCCAGCTCTCGGCGGAGGTCGGCCGCTTCCTCGCCACCGTCCGGGCGGCCTGACGGCCCCCCGGATCCCGCCGTCACTGACCCGCCATCAGTGCCTGCCGCCCCCCTGCCTGCCGCCCCTTGCCTGCCGTCACTTGCCCTTGGGCGGCCCGGTCGGGACCAGGAGGGCGATGCGGTAGGTGCCGTCTTCCCGGCCGATCAGGAACACGCTGGTGGGCGGCGCGTCGCCCTCCACCGGCGGCTCGTCGAACACCACCCGCAGTCGCTCCGTCACCGGCATGTTGGCCTTGAGGGTGCCGCGCGAGGTCGCTTCCGCCAGGCCGTCCTGCGGCATGGGCTCCAGGGAGGCCGCCTTGATCGGCCGGCCGAAGCCGGAGCGGATCTGGTAGAGCGTCAGCCGCTTGCGATGCGCCCGGGTGCCGGTCCAGTTCACCAGCCGCTCGAAGGCGGAGGCGTCGTGGTCGGTCATGGCCTTCGTCACGTAGGCGACGAGGGCGTCGGCTTGCGCGGGGAGGGGGCTCGCGGCCCCCTGCTTCGCGGCGCTCTCCTGGGCCGGCGCGGGGCCCTGTGCCCGCGCCGCTCCGGTCAGGCTCGCCGCCGCGAGGGCGGCGAACCCGAGGGCCGAAAGGCGGCGCCTCATCGGGCCGCCGCCTCCTCGCCCATCACCCGGAAGACCCAGATCACCCCGCCCTGCGGCAGGACGCTGACCCGGCGCTCCTCGGGGATGAGCGCGTTGATGCCGGTCAGCATCCGCTCGGCGTCGACGCCCCAGCCGGCCTGGACCGCCACGTACTGGATCCCGTCGACCATGTAGCTCGACGGCACGCCGGTGACGCCGGAATTGAGCCGCGTCTCCCACAGCACCTTGCCGGTGGTGCCGTCGAGCGCCCGGAACTTCCGGTCGCTGGTGCCGCCGGCGAAGATCAGCCCGCTGCCGGTGGTCAGCAGCGGCCCCCAGTTCGCCGAATCCTGGAAGTCGTGCTGCCAGGCCTTCTTGCCGGTCTTCGGATCCCAGGCCTGGATCGCCCCGATGGCGAAGGGCTTCGACTTGTCGACCCCGTCGCGTAGGCGCAGCGAGTTCAGCACCTCGTCGATCGGGATGCCGATATAGAGTTCGCCGGGCTTGCGCGTGCCGGCCTGGGCGCCGGCCAGTTCCGAGCACAGGTTGTCGTTGGACGGGATGTAGAACAGCCCGGTCTTCGGGTTGTAGGCCTCCGGCGGCCAGTCCTTGCCGCCCCACAGGCCGGGGCAGAAGGCGGCGCGGCGGTTGATGCCCGGGATCTTGGACTGGTCGTAGGTCGGCCGGCCGGTCTTCGGATCGAGCGAGGCGAAGACGTCCTGGTGCACGAACGGCTTGCCGTCGACGAAGCTCAACGGCCCGTCCTTGCTGCGCTCGAGCGTCCAGAGGTAGCCGTTGCGGCCGGCATGGATCGCGGCCGGGATCTTCCTGCCGTCGCGCTCGATGTCGATCAGTACCGGCGCCGAGACCTCGTCCCAGTCCCAGGCGTCGTTCCAGTGATACTGGTGGTGGCCCTTGATCTTGCCGCTGTCGAGGTCGAGCGCCACGACCGACGAGGTGTAGAGGTTGTCGCCCGGCCGCGCGTCCGGCGTCCAGGGCCCGCCGTTGCCGGTGCCGAAATAGGCGAGGTTGGCGGCCGGGTCGTAGCTGCCCTGGATCCAGACCGAGCCGCCGCCGGCCTTCCAGGAATCGCCCTTCCAGGTGTCGGCCGCCGGGTCGCCGGGGCCGGCCACCGTGTAGGTCTTCCAGGCCTCGTTGCCGGTCTCCGCGTCGAGCGCCGTGATGAAGCCGCGCACGCCGTACTCGCCGCCCGAGACGCCGACCACGACCTTGCCCTTCGCCACCAGCGGCGAGAGCGTCATGTAGTAGCCGTCCTGCCAGGGGGCGACGCACTTCTCCCACTTCACCTTGCCGGTGGTGGCGCCGAGCGCGACCACGCAGGCATCGGTGGTGGTCATGTAGACGCTGTCGCCGAAGAGCCCGACGCCGCGGTTGGTCGGGTGGAGCTGCGACAGCTCCGGCGGCAATTCCTTCTGGTAGCGCCACAGGATCTCGCCGGTGCGGGCGTTGATCGCCATCACCTGGGCCTGCGGGGTTGTGACGAACATCACCCCGTTGTTGACGATCGGCGGGGCCTGGTGGCCTTCGCTGACGCCGGTCGACAGGCTCCAGGCCGGGACGAGCTTGGTGACGTTCTTGGCAGTGATCTGGTCGAGCGGGGAATAGCCCCAGCTCTGGTAGTTGCCCCGGTATTGCAGCCAGTTCTCCGGCTCGGGATTCGCGAGCCTCTGGTCGGTGACCGGCTTGTAGTCGACCTTGTCGGCCGGGCCGGCCTTGGCCGGCGCACCGGCGAGCGCGAGGGCCACCGCACAGGGCGCGACCGCGGCGAGCCAGTGCCTGGCCCGAACGAGACGTGACATGCTGCTCTCCTGACAGACGGGGACAGGCAGGGGCCGGCCCGGCATTTCCTCGATCCCGGTGCTTTTGCCCGGGTGATTGTCCGGACCCGCGTCGTTGCTGCGCGGGCCCCGGTCTCTCCTCGGCGAGGACCGACAGGGTTGCCGTCCTCGTCTAGGGTCGGACAGCGCGGCAGCGCTGCCGGTCGCATCGCGAGGCGGCGCGGGCGCCGCCTCGATCCCGTTCAGGCGGCGCCCGGCCCCGGCTTGGCCGTGAAGCCGCCGGCCACCATCAGCGCGCCGCCCTCGCCCCTGGCCAGCGGCAGGACCGGCAGGCGCTTGCGCGCCGGCCCCTTGGCGACCCGTCCGCCCTCGGCGGGCAGGAACTCGGAATGGTGGCAGAAGCAGCTCAGGCGCTTCGTCTCGTGGTTCCAGCCCGAGATGGTGCAGCCCTGGTGCGTGCAGACGCCGGAGAGCGCCACGACGCCCTCGACCGCGTGGGCGCGCTGGTCCTCGGCGACCTGATCGGGGGCCACCCGCACCAGGATGATCTTGGAGAATCGCGAGCCCTCGCGCCGGACGCCCTGCGGATCGACCGCCACCGCCTCGACGAGTTCGCCGCCGACCGGCAGGCCGTCGAGCGTCACGGCCTGCCCCGCCTTCGCCCCGTCGGCGAGTACCAGCCGGTCGCCCTTCTGCGGCAGCGTGTCCTCCGGCCCCGCGAACGCGGCGCCCCCGGCCGCGCAGCAGGCAACGGCTCCCATCACGACGCTGCGCCGGTCGAGACCGGGCGCGCGCTGTCCCTCACGAGCCATCTTTCCTCCCGCTGCCTGTTATTATGTTCTTATGATTTCACCTATGAGTAGCCGACAGGGTGCGGGCGTCAACCCGCTTCGTGTCGGGATGTCGTCGTTTCGACGTGGCGCGACGCACGCTCTACTTGGTGCGACGCGAGAGCGACTTGTGCAATGCAATAGAGCGCGTCAGCGGGCCAGGGCCGCCCGGAGCGTCGCGGCGAGGGCGTCCGGATCGATCCCGTTCGGCAGCCGCGCCAGCACCTCGCCCGCCGGGCCGACGAGGAAGAGGTCGCCTGGATGGTCCACCACTCCGTCGTGGCGCCGGATCGGCGCCGCGACCGCGGCCGCGAGGGCGTCGATCACCGCGACCGGGCCGGTCACCGCCACGATGGCGGGATGGAAGGTGTCGAGGTAGCGGGCGAGCGCCGCGGGTCCGTCGCGCTCGGGATCGGCCGCGACCAGCACCGGCACCAGCCGGGCCAGCAGGGCAGGGGGCAACTCGTCGAGGGCCTGGGTCACGGTCATCAGCGCGGTCGGGCACAGGTCCGGGCAGCGCGTGTAGCCGAAATAGACCAGGCGCAGGCGCCCGGCGAAGCGGGCCTCGTCGAGCACGGCGCCGGTCTGGTCGACGAGAGCATGCCCGGCCGGCCAGGCGAGGGGGCCGGAGGCCGGACGCGCGGCGGGCGCGCCGACGGCCCCGCCCGCGAGGAGCAGCGCCAGCGCGAGCGCCCGGGCCACCGGCCGCACCCTTGCCGAGACGGAAAACATGGCTTCGACCCTGCGCCCCGACACGACTTAAGGCGTCTCCGCAGGCCGGCGCCAGCGACCGGCGGACGATGTCGCGGGGTTATGCCCGCACCTCGCAAGGTCGTGATG
This sequence comes from Methylobacterium indicum, assembly GCF_017347565.1. Lineage (NCBI taxonomy): Bacteria > Pseudomonadati > Pseudomonadota > Alphaproteobacteria > Hyphomicrobiales > Methylobacteriaceae > Methylobacterium > Methylobacterium indicum. The sequence continues at coordinate 916,894 of NZ_AP024145.1, forward strand.
GCGCGATGTGAACCGGGAGACGACACGCGACGCCACGCTGATCGCGAAAGGACTTCCTTAACCGCTCCATGCCGCCCCGGCGGCATTCGGGCGGATTTGCACGACCGGCGCAGTTCGCCGTTAAGGCCGCCCGGCCCAATGTTGCCGAGGCGGAAACAATCGGCGGCGAGGCCATGGCGATCATCAAGCAGCTCATCACCACCTCCGGGCCGCTCCTGGCTTATCTCGGCGCCATGCCGCTCGCGAGGATGATCCCGTTCCGGTCGCGCTCCGCCCCGCCGCTCCTCGACGGCCCGGTGCAGCGCACCGTCGACTTCCCGGCGGTGCAGCCACCGGCCGCGCCCTATGCCTGGCCGCGCTCGCACATCCTGTCGGGCGATCCGGTCCAGACCGCGACCTACATCTACACCAGCCCCGACGGCCTGTTCGCTGCCGGCATCTGGACCTGCGCGGTCGGCAAGTTCCGCATCGATTTCGGCCGGGCCGAGTTCATCCAGATCCTGGAGGGGGAGGTGATCGTCACCGATGCCGAGGGTACCGCCCGCACTTATCGGGCCGGCGACGCCTTCGTGACGCCGAAGGGCTTTTCGGGAACCTGGGACGTGATCGCGCCGATCAAGAAGCACTTCACCTGGTACGGCTCGGGAGAGTGAGCGGGCGTTGCCGGACGGGCATGATGTTCCCGCGATAAAAAAGTATCAGATCCTGTTTGATAAAATAACTGATCTTGGCAATATTATCGTACCCTACCACCTCATCCTGAGGTGTCAGTCCATCTACGATGGACTGACCTCGAAGGAGGGTTCCAGAAGTCGCTGCGATCCCTGGAGCCCTCCTTCGAGGTCAGTCGATCTTTGATCGACTATCACCTCAGGATGAGGTGGTAGGATGGGATATCCGAAGGTCGCAGTCGGCAAGTGCCGACCTGCCCCGGCGCGGCCATCACAGATCGAAGTTCGTCGGCAGCATCACCACGTCGCGGATGGTCATGCCGCGCGGGCGCGTCAGCATGAACATCACCACGTTCGCCACCTCCTCGGGCTCGAGCAGGCTGCCGGAGGCGCGGGCCTCCGCCAGCTTCTCGGGCGGCCAGTCGGCGAGGAGCGCCGTGACGACCGGGCCGGGCGAGATCGCGCCGACCCGGATGCCGTGCTTGAACACCTGCCGCCGGGTCGTCTGGACGAAGCAGTTGATCGCCCATTTCGACGAGGCGTAAACCGGCTCCCACGGCGTCGGGTAGTGGGCGGCGAGCGAACTCGTCACGATGATGTCGCCCGAACCGCGCGCGATCATGTGCGGCAGCACGTCGTGGACGTTCTTCATCACGACGTTGACGTTGAGGTTCAGCATCCGGTCGATCGCCGCCGACTCGTTGTCCACGAGGTCGCCGCCGACGTAAGTCCCGGCATTGGCGTGCAGGATGTCGAGCCGGCCGGCCGCCTCCAGGATCCGCGCCGGCAGACCGGCGCAGGCGGCGGGATCGAGGAGGTCGAGGGCCAGCGGGAGCGCCGCCGCGCCGTGCCGGGCGCACAGGGCGGCGAGCGCCGCCTCGTCCCGGTCGACGAGGACCACGCGGGCCCCCGCCGCCAGCATCGCCTCGGCGCTCGCGAGCCCGATGCCCGATGCCGCGCCGGTGACCGCCGCGACCTTGCCGTCCAGTTCGCCCGCCACGATACTCCCCCTTCGTTCGCGTTACCGCAGCGCCAGCGCGGGCACCGCCGGCTCGCCGTCGCGCGGCAGGTTCGTCTGCCAGACCGTGCCGCTGCTGCCCTTCTGGTAGCCGTCGTCGTAGAGCTTGCGCATGTAGGCGGTGTCGAAGCCCTGCGAGGCCGGGACCTCGGGGATGCGCCGGTCGATGTAGGTCAGGTTGAAGCCCATGCCGTTGCGGCGGGCGAAGGCGTAGGTGCTGGCGAGCGTGGCCCGTGCGCGGGAGCGCCCGACGGTCGAGAGCGAGCGCACGGCGATCGGCAGGGTCCCGTTCTGGACGAGGTCGAAGCTCGGCTCGATGCGGCCGTTGATGACGACGTAGATGTTGGGCTTGCCGCGGCTCTCGGCGATGCGCCCGTCCTGGGTCAGGAAGGCCTCCGGCAGGGTGAAGACCGGGGTCACCACCGAGCCGTCGACATGCATCTCCTGGAAGGCGTGGTTGCCGGCCTGGGCGTCGATCAGCATCGGCGGGAAGACTGCCGGCACGCTGGCCGAGGCGGTCAGCACGTCGCGGAACAGGTCGCGGGCGTTGGGCTGGCCGCTCGCCGCGATGGCGCCCATGTCCCAGATCACGGCGCGCTGCGAATCGAGGTTGGTGGTGACGACGAGAAGGCGCCGTCCCTTGTTGTGCTCCTCGGCCACCGCCGCGATCAGGTCCGGGGTGACGTAGCGCCCGACGAGGTCGCGCAGGCGCGCGTCGCCGAACAGGCCGTCGCCGGTCAGTACGTTGAGGGGGTTGGGCGAGCGAACGAGCGTCGCGGCCTCGCCGCTGGTGTAGATCTCGCGCAGGTACCCGTCATAGGCGGGGCCCAGGAAGGCGAAGGGCGCGATGAGCGCGCCGGTCGAGACGCCCGAGACCATGGTGAAGTTCGGCCGCCGGCCGGTCTGGCTCCAGCCGTTGAGCACGCCGGCGCCGTAGGCCCCGTCGCCGCCGCCGCCCGAGAGGGCGAGGTAGCTGAACGGCTCGCGCGAGGCCTTCACCCGGTCGGCCACCGCCGCGAAGCTGCGGGCCGAGCCGTCGGCCCAGAAGCGGATGTCGGCCTGTTGGCCCGGCACGGTGGCGGTTGCGGCTTCCGCCGCGGTGTAGGGCGTGCGCGGCAGCGACGCGCAGGCGGCCGCCTGCGCCCCGATCAGGGCCACCGCCAGGCCGCGCATCCAGGTCGATCGACGAGACACGATCATCACACCACGAGTTTCACCCAGCCGCCTCACCGGGAGTATCCGACGAACGCGACGAAACGGCAACGCTTATGGCAAAGCTTGAGAGGCGGAACGGTTCCGCCCGAGCCTCACTCCGCCGCCTTGGGGCCGGCGCGGCGCCCGAAATCCGGCTCGGCGGTCTCCTGGCCCATGGCGACGATGCCGCGGCGGATCGCCCGGGTGCGGGTGAAGAGCGCGTGCAGCGCCTCGCCGTCGTCCCAGCGGATCGCGCGGGCGAGCGCCGACAGGTCCTCGTTGAAGCGGCCCAGCATCTCCAGCACCGCCTCCTTGTTGGTGAGGAAGATGTCGCGCCACATCGTCGGGTCGGAGGCGGCGATGCGGGTGAAGTCGCGAAAGCCGCCGGCCGAGAACTTGATCACCTCGGACTGGGTCACGGTCTCAAGGTCGGCGGCGGTGCCGACGATGTTGTAGGCGATGAGGTGCGGGACATGGCTGGTGATCGCGAGCACCAGATCGTGATGCGCCGGACTCATCGTCTCGACCACCGAACCCAGGCCCTCCCAGAACGCGCGCACCCGCGCCACCGCCGCGGGGTCGGTGCCCTCCGGCGGGGTGAGGATGCACCAGCGGCCGTGAAACAGGCTGGCGAAGCCCGCATCCGGTCCCGAATGCTCGGTGCCGGCGACCGGGTGGGCGGGGACGAAGCTCACGCCGTCCGGCAGGTGGGGGGTGGCGGAGGCCACCACCGCGGCCTTGACCGAGCCGACGTCGGACAGGATCGCCCCGGGGGCGAGCGCCCCGGCGATCTCGGCCGCCACCGCCCCGATGGCGCCGACCGGCACGCACAGGATCACGAGGTCGGCCCCCGCGACCCCGGCGGCGAGGTCGGTCGTCGCCATATCGGCGAGGCCGAGCGCCCGCACGCGCTCGATCACGCCTTCGTCGCGGTCGATCGCGACGATCTCGCGCGTGAGGCCACCCGCCCGGGCGCCCCGGGCGAGGGAGGAGCCGATCAGCCCGAGGCCGACGAGCGCCAGGCGCCGGAACGGCTCAGCCACGTGGCTCGCCCTTCACGAAGGCGGTGAGCGCCGCGACCACGGCCTCGTTGGCCTCGGCGGTGCCGATGGTCATGCGCAGCGCGTTCGGCAGGCCGTAGGCCGCGACCCGGCGCAGGATCATCCCGCGGGCAGTGAGGTAGGCGTCGGCGTCGGCCGCGCTGCGCCCGGCGGTCTCCGGGAAGTGGATCAGCACGAAGTTGCCGACGCTCGGCGTCACGGTCAGGCCGAGGCCTTCCAGCGCCCGCGTCACCTTCGGCAGCCAGGCGTCGTTATGCGCCACCGCGGCGGCGATGTGGGCGTCGTCGGCCACCGCGGCGGCGCCGGCGGCGATCGACGCCGCGCCCAGGTTGAACGGACCGCGGATGCGGTTGACCGCGTCGGCGATGGCGGCGGGCGCCACCATCCAGCCGATGCGGAGCGCGGCGAGCCCGTACACCTTCGAGAAGGTGCGGGTCATCACCACGTTCTCGGACTCGGCCACCAGTTCGAGGCCGGCCGCGTAGTCGTTGCGCCGGACGTACTCGGCATAGGCCGCGTCGAGCACCAGCAGGACGGTCTTGGGCAGGCCGGCGTGCAGCCGGCGCACCTCGTCGAAGGGCAGGTAGGTGCCGGTCGGGTTGTTGGGATTGGCGAGGTAGACGATGCGGGTCTTGTCTGTCACCGCCGCCAGGATCGCGTCGACATCGGCCGTGTGGTCGCGCTCGGGCACCACCACCGGCGTGCCCCCCGCCGCCAGGATGGCGATGCGGTACACGAGGAAGCCGTACTGCGAATAAACGCCCTCGTCGCCCGGGCCCATATAGGCGTAGGTGAGGAGCGACAGCAGCTCGTCCGAGCCGGCACCGCAGACGATGCGCTCCGGGTCGAGGCCGTACTTCTGCGCGATCGCCTGACGCAGCTTGGCCGCCGAGCCGTCGGGATAGAGCTCCAGATGCCCCGCCGTCTCCTGCATCGCCGCGATCGCCGCCGGGCTCGGGCCCATCGGGGTCTCGTTCGAGGACAGCTTGTGGAGCTTCACGCCGGCCGGCGCCGCGCTCTTGCCCGGAACGTAGGCCTCGATCTCGAGGACACCGGGGCGCGGGACGGGGCGGAGGGCGGCGGACATGGGCGGACCTGGGCTCGGGGAACGAAGAGAACCTGATGCCGTCTAGAACAAGTCGGCGGTTTGGGAAACGGCGCCGGAGCAGGGCTGTGCGCCGGGCCGCGCAGGGCAGGGGGCGTCCCGGATCCCGCCCGTCCCCGATTCGCCGGTGCGCCGCAGGCGCGGCCGGTAGCGTCCGCCGCCGCGGGGCGATACACCCGGGGGGCGATGCCGCCCATCCCGGCGCGGCCGGACCCCGTCGGATCATGCGCCGCCCCTCTCGGTTCTCCGCCTCATGCGTCGCCTGATCCTCGAGGAGCCCGTCACCCGGGCGGCGCCCTGGTCCTTGCGCCTCGCCTGGTTCTCCCTCGCGGTGGTCGCCATCGCCCTCGTCCTGGTGCGCGACCCGCGGGCGGAGACCGACGCTGCGCTGGCGGTGCTGGGCTCCGGGGTCGGGCTCGCGGCTCTGGCGGTGCTGCTCGCGCTCGCGGCCTTCGTGCGGATCTGGCGCGAGGGCGCGCGGGGGCTGGGCATCGCGGTCGGGGGGCTTCTGCTCGCCGCCCTGGTCCTGGCCTATCCGGCCTACATGACCATGCGCGGCGCGATGCTGCCGCCGCTCACCGACGTCTCGACCGATATCGAGAACCCGCCGGCCTTTTCGCGATCCCGCGCCGCCTGGGTGGCGCGGGGCTGGCGCCTGCCGCGGGATTCGAGCCCGGCGGCCCGGGCGCTCCAGCGCGAGGCTTACCCGCAGATCGCCCCGCTGACCCTCGATCTGGGGCCCGACGAAGCCTTCGCGCTCGCCCTGAAGGCGGCGCAGAACCGCAAGTGGCAGGTGGTCGAATCCTACAAGCCCGGCGGACGGGTGGGTAACGGCCGTATCGAGGCGGTGGTGCGCTCGCGCCTGCTCGGCCTGCCCTACGACGTCACGGTGCGGCTGCACCCGCGGGCCGACGGCACCCGCATCGACGTGCGCTCCTCGACCCGCTTCGGCGACCGCGACTACGGCCAGAACGCCGATCACATCCGCGCCTATCTCGACGAGATCGGCAACCTCGCCCTCGCGATGAAGTGAGGCGCCGGGCCGCTCCCGCTGAAGCAGACTTGCGTTGGCAGGCCAACGCTTCGCCCGCTTCGGATCTTGTTTCGTCGGAGATTTTTGCCGCCGAACCGATGTCCGCTTCGTCGGAATCTGCCTAGAGCATTTTCCGACGAAGTGGATGCCGGTTCGTCGAAGAAAATGCGGCAAAACAAAGACTTAGAGAGCTTCGCGATTGCAACGCGATCGTGAAGCGCTCTAGCCGGCCGCGCTCTCGATGCCCGCCATCCCGCCCTCGGGGTAGCGGGCGCCCGCCGCCGCGCCGGGAGCGAAGAGATCGTCGAGTGCCGCGATGTCGGCCGGGGTCAGCGTCACGTCGGCCGCGGCGGCGTTCTCGGCCAGGCGCTCGGGCCGGCGCGTGCCGGGGATCGGGACGACGTGCGGGGCCCGGGCCATCAGCCAGGCGAGCGCCACCTGGCCGGCCGTGGCGTCGCGCGCACGGGCGAAGGCGCACAGCGCCTCGGCGAGGCGGCGGTTGCGGTCGAGCGCCTCGCCCTGGAAGCGCGGGTTGCTGCGGCGGAAATCGTCCGGCGCGAGCGCCGCGACGTCGACTTGGCCGGTCAGGAAGCCGCGGCCGAGCGGCGAATAGGCGACGAGCGCGACGCCGAGCTCCCGGCAGGTCTCGATCAGGCCGGATTCCGGTTCCCGGCTCCACAGCGAATACTCGGTCTGCACCGCGGCGATCGGGTGAACCGCGTGGGCGGCCCGCAGGGTCTCGGGCGAGACCTCCGACAGGCCGAGCGCCCGCACCTTGCCGGCCTCGACGAGGCGCGCCATGGCGCCGACCATCTCGGCGACCGGCACCGCCGGGTCGCGGCGATGGCAGTAGTAGAGGTCGATGGTCTCGACGCGGAGGCGGCGCAGGGATCCCTCGCAGGCCGCCGTGAGGTAGGCCGGGCTGTTGTCGATCCGCCGTGCGCCCGAGCCCGGCTCGCGCACGATGCCGAACTTCGTCGCGACGACCACCCGGTCGCGGCGGCCCTGCAGCACGCCGCCGATCAGGGTCTCGTTGCGGCCGTGGCCGTACATGTCGGCGGTGTCGAAGAAATCGTAGCCGAGGTCGAGGGCGGCCGCGAGGGCGGCCGGTGCCGCCGCCTCGTCGGTCGGACCGTAGAATTCCGAGAAGCCCATGCAGCCGAGGCCGGAGGCGGAGACGGTGAGGCCGGAGCGGCCGAGGGAGCGTCGTCGCATGGATGGATCCTCCTGTCGGACCGCCCCGATCTGGCGTTCCGGCGCCCGCCGGATAAGCTGCGCCGTCCCGCATGAACCGATGAGCCGTGTTCACCAATGGTCCGCGCCGACCTCTCCGATCTCGCGGCTTTCGCGGCGGTGGCCCATCACCGCAGCTTCCGGCGTGCGGCGGCCGTGCTCGGCCTGTCGCCCTCGGCCCTGAGTCACGCCCTGCGGGGCCTGGAGGAGCGAATGGGCGTGCGTCTCCTCAACCGCACCACCCGCAGCGTCGCCCCGACCGAGGCCGGCGCCGCCCTGCTCGAGCGGCTCGGTCCCGCTCTCGACGAGATCGCGCAGGCGGTGACCGAGGCCTCCGCGTCGGCCGGGCGGCCCACCGGGACCCTGCGGCTCAACGCGCCGCACAGCGCCTGCCGTCTGGTGCTGCGGCCGCTCGTCGCCCGGCTCCTCTCGGCGCATCCCGGGATCCGGGTCGAGGTCGCCAACGACGACGCGCTCAGCGACATCGTCGGGGAGGGCTTCGATGCCGGGGTGCGGTTCGGCGAGCGCGTCGCCCTCGACATGGTGGCGGTGCCGCTCGGCGGGCCGCAGCGCTTCGCCGTCGTCGCCGCGCCCGCCTACCTCGCGGTGCACGGGATGCCGCAGAGGCCGGAGGACCTCGCCGGCCATGCCTGCCTGCGCCAGCGCTTTCCCGGCGGCGGCCTGTTCGCGTGGGAGCTGGAGCGCGACGGCGTCGTACCGGCCCTCGATCTCGACGGGCCGCTGATCCTCGGGGACCAGGATCTCATCCGCCTCGCCGCCCTCGACGGGATCGGTCTCGGCCTCGTCTTCGAAGCCGAGGTCGCCGCCGATCTCGCGGCCGGCCGCCTGGTGCGGCTCCTGGAGGCGTGGTGTCCACCCTTTCCGGGCTTCCACCTCTACTATCCGGGGCGCCGGCAGGTGCCGGCGCCGCTCAGGGCCTTCCTCGACCTGGTGCGGCGGGCGGAGCCGTGACGGACGCGCCCGCGCGCCGGATCTAGTCGGCGTCCTTTTCGGCGTTCTCCGCGCCCTCGCCCTCGGCGGAGGCCTCCGGGGTATCGTCCGTCTCGGTCGGCTCTCGCGCTTCGGCCGAGTCCTGCGGGAACGACTTGCCGAAGCCGGGCTTGGAGGGCCGGTTCTTGCGGGCATTCGCCGAGGATGCGGTGTGGACCGGCATCGCCGAGAGCCGCGCGATGCGCGCCTTGAACTCCTCGGTCGAGGGGCTCTGGGCGGAGCCGGTGATGAACATCTTGGCCACGGCTGGTCCTCCGGTGGCGGAAATGCGGACCCGCCCGGGGGCACTCTGCCCGCGATCGGTGCCGCTGGACAGATTTCGCGATCACGCCGGGAGGATGTTTCGACGCCGTCGCCTTGTCTTCCAGGCAACGAAAATCAAGAAAATCCAGCCGCGCATCGACAGTTTGATCATGAACGATGTCATGATCATTGACAAGGCGAAACTCTTTCTCTCGCGAGCAGCGCCCATCCATGGAGCGTCCGACCGGGCCGGGCCGCTCCCCGTCGCGCAGCGGGGCCTGCGGCCTCAGCGGCGGCGCGGATCGGCGGGGCGGAAGGCGCGCTCCACGGCGGCGGTGGCGCTGGCATAGGCCCGCTCCTCGCTGTCATGCGGACGGTCTGACCGCTCGAGCAGCTTGCCGTGTTTGCGGATCGCCCAGCCGAACTTTCCTTTCGGGCTGGTCAGCGGGGCCACCTCGATGGTGAAGGGATAGAATTCGTTCTCGCTCATCTCGGGGTTTATGGCACGGAACCGCGGCCGAGGACACACCTTCGCGCGCCCGAAAGGCGGAGAGAATGCGGGAGGGACCGCCGCTCGACGGGGCGGGGCGCGCCGTGCGATAGCCGGCCCTATCCCGGCGCTCCGCCCGCACCGCGTTCGCGGCCGTCCGCCGACGATCCGGCGCGCCTGCCCCCACGTTCCCCCGCGTTTCCCGATGCCCGATCGCGACCCGGCGGCGCCCGGCGCGGTCCCGATGGAGTCCGATCCTTGATCCCCTGGGTTCACCTCGACACCAGCCCGATCCCCGGCGAGACCTCGTCGCTCCGCCTGATGCAGCGCGGCGACGAGTTCGCGATCGTGGTCGATTCGATCGAGCTGATGAACAGCCGCCGCAGCGGCTCGGAGCGGGCGCTCGCCACCCTGACCTGCGGCCGCCTGCGCGAGTGGCGGCGTCCCCGGGTGCTGATCGGCGGGCTCGGCATGGGCTTCACTCTGCGGGCGGCGTTGAGTGAACTCGCTCCGGATGCGGAGGTCGTCGTCGCCGAGCTGGTGCCCGCCGTCGCCGCCTGGGCGCGGGGTCCGCTCGCGCATCTCTTCGCCGGCAGCCTCGACGATCCCCGCGTCACCCTGCGCGAGACCGATGTCCACCACGTGATCCAGGACGGGCCGGGCGCCTACGACGCCATCCTGCTCGATGTCGACAACGGCCCGGAGGGGCTGGTCCAGCAGACCAACGACCGGCTCTACGACGTGGCCGGCCTCGGCCGGGCGCATCGGGCCCTCAGTCCGGGCGGCCTGCTCGGGGTCTGGTCGGAGCGCCCCGACCGCAAGTTCAAGGCCCGGTTCCAGCGCGGCGGTTTCATGGTCGAGGAGCACAAGGTGCGCTCGGCCGGCAGTGGCGGCCGGCACGTGGTCTGGATCGGCGAGAAGCTGGGCGCGGCGCGATGACGGCCCGGCCCGCGGCGGATCCGCGGGCCGGCGCGCCATCCCGGATCGTTCCTACCGCGCCCCACCGACCTCCAGCGTGCCGAAGGCGGTGCGGCCGTAGCGCTCGGGCCGGTACATGTCCTCGATCGTCGCCGCCGGGTGGACGTAGCGGCCCGGCGTCACCGCCCGCACCGTGTAGGCGACGCTGAAGAAGGCGGACTGGCTCGGGTCGCGGTCGTAGGCCGCGACGAAGCGGTCGTCGCGGAACTCGGTATGGGTGGGCTTCACGTCGGACTTCGCCCAGGCGAGACCGGCGGTGGCGTCGGCGTCGAGGAGCTTCGGGTTGTCGATCTCGAGGCCCGCCGGCAGGCGGTCGACGAGGAGGAGGCGCCCGGCGCTGGCCTTGGCCTCGGTCACCTTCAGGACCACCACCAGCCGGTCGTTCTGGCGCAGCTGGGCGAGGTCGGCCGGGCTGCCGTCGAGGCGGTGGTAGCTGCGCTCGATCGTGTAGCCCTTGGCGGCGGCGGGCTCGGGCAGAGCCGGGTTGCCGGAGATGCCGAGGGTGATCGGCACCGGGGTGCTGCCGCGGTTCGTCACCGTCACGGGCTTGGCGTCCAGCGCCGCCCCCGGGAAGGTACGATAGAGCGCGCCCGCCACCGGCGCGCCGTCGAGGGCGAGGGCGGGCGCCTCCTTCGCCGTGTCCTTTGCGGTGTCCTTGGCGAGCTCGGCGGCCGCCAGCACCATCCAGGCCTGTTCCTGGGTACTGGTCGCCCGGCCGGAGGTCCGCTCCTCGCCGACGACGGTGCCGAGCGGCCCGATCGCGTCGCGGGCGATGCCGGTCTCGGCGGCGAGCGCGATCAGCCCGGCGCCGTCGCGCAGGCGCGAGCCGTAATCGGCCCGGTAGGTGCCGGCGTCGCGCTCGGCCTTGAGCGCCGCCACCGCCGCCTCGAAGGCGGTGCGGGCCCGGGTCCGGTCGCCGAGGAGCGCCAGCGCCGCGGCGATCTGGCCGCGGGCGAGGGGCGTCGCGAAGGCCGCGAGCTTGGTGTCGGCGAGATAGCGCAGGTCCCCCATCACCGGCCGGCCGTTGCGGGCGAGCACGTAGGCCGCGTAGGCGAGGTCGAGGCCGCCCTCGGTGACGTCGTTGGCGTTCGCCACCGTGTTGCGCAGCCGGTCGAGGGCGAGGGTCAGCGCCGTCGGCGGGACCGCAAACCCCCTCTCCTTCGCCCGGGTGAGGAAGTCGGTGGCGTAGGCGGTGAGCCAGAGGTCCTCGGCATTCCCGGCCGACCATAGCCCGAAGGCGCCGCTCGCGTCCTGGCGGGTCAGCACCCGGTCGATCGCATTCCGCACCCGCTCGTCGGCGGTGCCGTCGAGGCCGAGCTGGGAGAGCGCCGCCAGGCGGTTGACCGAGAGGAGCGGCAGGGCCCGGCTCACCACCTGCTCGGTGCAGCCATAGGGGTAGCGGTCGAGGGCCTGGAGCAGGGCCGGCACGTCGATGCCCGACAGGGGCGAGGCCGCGAGCGTCACCGCGCCGGTGCCGGGGATCACCTCGGCGAGGAGATCGCCCGAGAGGGTCAGGCTGGCACCGGGCTCCAGGGTGCGGATCTCCCGGCGCAGGAGCGTGCCGGTCCCGGGCTGGATCGCCAGCGCGAAGCTCTGGCCGGCGGGTTCGGTCAACCCCGGACCGGTCAGCCGCAGATCGACCCGGGCGAGGCCCGGCCCGGCGGCGGTGAGGGGAATCTCGACGCTGGCGCGCCCGCCCGCCGCGAGGGGCAGGGAGCGGGTCAGCGCGCCGGCCGGCGCGATGGCCGGGCCGGCGAGGTCGACGTCGACCGCGTAGTCGCCCGCCGCCCCCTCGACGTTGTCGAGGGCGACGTGGAGGCGCGAGCGGTCGCCGACGGCGAGGAAGCGCGGCAGGGTGCCGCTCGCCACCACCGGATCGCGGATCACCACGTCGGCGGAGGCCGCGCCGACGCGCGCGGCGCTCCAGGCCGTCACCATCACCCGGGCGGTGCCGTTGAAGGCGGGCAGGGGAAAACTCACCTCGGCCCGTCCGTCCGGCCCCACCGTGACGACACCCGAATAGCGGGCGAGCGGCGCCTGGGCGGGCGGTGCCCCGTCGAGCTCGGCGCCGCCGGCATCGCCGCCGGAGCGGATCGCGCCGAGCGTGCCCTGCATCCCGTCGATCAGGTAGCCGTAGAGGTCGCGGATCTCGGCCGAGAGCGCCTTCTGGCCGAAGAAGAACCCGAACGGGTCGGGGGTCGCGTAGCGGGTCAGGTTGAGGATGCCGACATCGACCGCCGCCACGGCCACCCGGGCCTCCTCGCCGGATTTGAGCCCGGTGAGCCGGATCGGCAGGCGCAGCTCGCCCCGGGGCCGGACCTTCCCGGGCGCTTCGAGGGCCACCCCGAGGGTGCGGGCGTCCCGGTCGATCCCGAACCAGGCCAGCCCCATCGCCCGGCCGGGCAGGCGCTTGGCCGCCTGGTCGAGGGGCCGGTAGGCGGTGGCGACGAGGTAGGCGCCCGCGCCCCATTCGGGCTTCACCGGAATCTCGACGGTGGCGCCCGAGGCCGGCAGGTCGAGGGTGCGGATCTCCTGCACCTTGTCGCTCACCACCGCGACGGTGGCGGTGCCGGCAAAGCGCGGCCGCAGCTGCGCCTTCAGGGTGGCGCCGGAGGCGTAGGACTCGCGGTCGAGGGTGAGGTCGAGGAGATCGGGTGCATCGGCGCTCTCGCCCCCGCTCCAGCCGACGCCGAACGACAGGCTCGCGGCCTCGAATCCGGGCGCCCGCACCTCTAGCCGGTAGGTGCCGAGATCGACCGGCATCGCGAGCTTTGCCGGTGCGCCGCTCTCCAGGGCCGCGCGGCCGTTGGTGATCTTGGTGGTGGTCTTCACCGGCTCGTAGGCCCAGCGCCCGTCGGCCCGGTACCATTGGTAGCGCCGCTCGACCCGCAGCAGCGTCCAGGTCGCCTCGCCCTGGAGCCGGGTCCCGTCGGGCCGGGCGGCGGCGACCTCGAAGGTCGCGCTCGCGCCCTCCCGCAGGGTCCCGAAGGTCTTCCTGATCCCCAGCACCGGGCCCGCCGGCAGGATCGGCAGGGTCACGCTGCGCTGCACCGCCCGGCCGCCGGGCTCGCCGACCTGAAGCGACACCTTGGCCTCGAACGGCCGCGGCCCGCCGATCCCCGGCACCGGCGCCCGCACGCTGGCGCGTCCCTGCGGGTCGGTGGTGACCGGAGCGTCGAGCTCCGCCGTCGCCGGCTCGATGCGTTCGTCGTCGAGGCCGGTGGAAAAGTCCTCGAAGCCCTTGATGCCGGTGCGGGCGGCCGGCTGCACCGCGACCGCGCCGGTGACGGAGAGGCCGGCCCCGGGGGCGCCGTAGAGATAGCGCGCGCTCACCGCGACCGTCGCGGGCTCGCCCGGTTGGAGCGCCGCTTCGGCCGGCGTCAGGGTCACGTCGAGGCGCTCGGGGACGTAATCCTCGACCAGGAAACTCGCCTCGCCGACCGGCGCCGCCTTCGGGTCGGTATAGGCCGCGACCCGCCAGGTCCCGGCCTGCGCCCCGGGGAGCAGCGGCAGCGAGACCGCGCGGCCCCCCAGGCCCCCGTCCGGCGCCTGGACCCGGCGGTACTCGACCCCGTCCGGGCGCCTGGCCACCAGGGTGAGGGGCAGGTTCGGGATCGCCGCGCCCCTGGCGTCGCGCAGGAGGGCGGTGAGTTGCACCGTCTCGCCGGAACGGTAGACCCCGCGCTCGGGGTAGAGGTAGGCCTCGGCCGCGCCCGGCGCCGGCCGGCCCTTCACGCCGCGATCGGCGAGGTCGAAGGCGCCGAGCGAGAGGTCGAGGAAGCCGTAATCCTCGCCGAGCCGCGCCACGACGAGGCTCGGCGCCGCCCCGCCCTCGCCGCGGGCGAGCCCCGGATCGAAGGCGGCGTGGCCCTGGGCGTCGGTGGCGCGGGTCGCCAAGACCTCGTTGTTGCGGGCGACGAGGCGGATCTCCGCCCCCTTCAGCACCCCGGCCGAGGCGAGGGAGCGGGCGAGCACGTGGATCCCGTCCGGGCCCTTGAAGGCGGTGAGCCCGAGATCCGAGACCACGAACCACTGCGTCGCTTCCGTCTCGTAGCCGCCCTCCTCGTCGGCGAGCGCCGCGGTGCCGCTCGGGCGCGCCGTCATCACGTAGAGGCCGGGCTCGATCCTGCCGACCGCCTGGAGCACCGGGAAGGCCGTCACCGCCTCGCGGTTCACCTCCGCGGGCGCGGTGTCGAGCGTGCCCTTCCAGACCGGCACGCCGCGCTCGCGGGCGATGGTGCGCAGGCCCGAGCCGGAGAGCTGCGACAGGAACTCGTCGGCGCGGAGCGCCGGCAGGAGGCCGCGGTCGCCGATCCGCACCACCTCGACGTCGAGCTTCGGGGCGTTGACCGAGACGAGCGGCACCCCGGCCTGGCCGGTGCGGGGCAGCACGTAGTTGCGCCCGGTGAAGCGGGCCTGCGGGCTGCGGTCGCGGACGTAGAGATCGTAATCGGCGGCCTTGCGCAGGCTCTCGCCGACGCTCGACGGCAGGCCCTGGCGCAGCACCACGCCGTAGCGCTCGCCGTGGCGCAGCCCGTCGACGCAGACCTGCTGCCCCTGGGCCGTCACGGCGGCGTCCCCGGTGCCCGACACGGCGACGAAGGGCGCGATCTCGGTCTTCGGGTCGAGGGCCTCCGAGAAGGTGAAGCAGGCCCGCGGTGCGGCGGCGTCGGAATCGACCTTGTAGTCGAGCACCCGGAAGCCGTGGGCGTCGCGCAAGGCTTCGTAGGTCTTGGCGGTCTCCGCGTCGCGGGCGAGCGCCAGGCTCGCCGCGTAGGCCTCGAGCGCCGGGCGCCAGCTCTCCTGCTTGGCCTGGGCGGCGCCGAGCAGCGCCAGGGCCTTGGCCTCGTCGGCGGGCGAGGCGGCGCGCTGGTAGGCCAGGTAGGCGCCGGCCCGGGCCTCCGCCTTCAGCGTCTGGTTGGTCTCGTCATCATCGTTCTCGGCGCCGTTGGCGGCCTCGGCGAGGGCATACCAGTTGCGCCAATCGGCCGGCTCGGCCACGGCGGCGCGGCGGAAGGCGGCGAGGGCCCCGTCGAGGTCGTCCTTCGCCCGCAAGCCCTCCGCCTCGCGGCGCCACTGCGCGGCGGATTTCGCCCCCGCTCCGGCCTCGCCCTGCAGCCGGGCTTCGAGGCGCACGGCATCGCTGGCGAGCGCCGGGCGGACGTAACTCTTGGGGGCCTGGCTCCTGGCCGCCGGCTGGACCAGGGCGGCGCGGCGGGGGGCCGGGCTCGCCGGTTGCTGCGCCGCGGCCGGACCGAACGCCAGGACCGTGGCCGAGAGACCCGCCAGGAGGCCGGCGACGTGTCCGACACGGTTGATGATCGCCATGACCGGCCTGTCCCCATTTCCTCGCCCGGCCGGAGCCTAGTGCAGCGTGCGGCCGCGGTGCAATCCGACCTCGCGCCGGTTCGGATGGAATTCGCGGGCTTTCGCGGTGGCGCGAGATCTTGCGCCGACCACGCTTTGCTTCGCTCGAGCCTGCCGGCCGGTTTGCGATGCCGGCGGGACCCTGGAAGTCCGGCGCCGCCTCTGCCAAGGTCGGGCAACGATCTTCCGGAGAGCCCGATGCCGCGCCCCGCCCGCCTGCTCGCCGCCGGTCTGCTGCCCCTCCTCGCCTGCGGCGTCTCCGTCGCCCGCGCGCAGGCGCCGCTTTCCCACGGCTCGTCCCAGGCCGGCACGGCGGCGAAGGCCCCGGCGCCCCGCCCGGCCGGGCCGACGGCGCCCGACCCGGCCTTCGAGGCGGCCCGCGCCGCCTTCGAGGCGCGGCCCGAGGCCGAGCGGCGGGCGGTGCAGGACGCCCTGGTCTGGGCCGGAAACTACAACAGCGTCGTCACCGGGACCTTCGGCCGGCGCACCTACGAGGCGATCGGGGCCTGGCAGTCCCGGGGCGGCGCTGCGGCCGGAGCCGCCACCGGCATCCTGGACGACCCCGCTCGCGCGGCCCTGCTGGCGGCCGGGGAGGCCGCCCGGAAGGCGGCGCGGTTCACCGTCGCGGCCGATCCCGCGACCGGCCTCGTCCTGGGCGTGCCAGAGCGGCTGCTGTCGAAGCGCAGCCGCATCGCCGGCGGCACCCGCTGGCAGAGCCCGGATGGGCGCGTCACCCTCGATACCCGCGCCTACGCCCCCGGCGAGGCCGACCTCGACACCCTCCACGCGCAGGCCGCCGCGGCGACGCCCGAGCGCAAGGTGACCTACAGCCTCAAGCGCCCGGACTTCACGGTGGTCACCGGCGAGACGCCGACGGGGAAGTTCTACATCCGCACCGCCGCCGGGACCGCCGGCCTGCGCGGCTTCACCCTGTCCTACGACAAGGGCTCGGCCCGGGAGATGGACCGGCTGGTGATCGCCATCGCCAACAGCTTCGTGCCCTTCCCGGGCGAGACCGCGCCGCCGCCGCCGCGCCCGGTGGCCGCCACGGTGCCGGACCCCGCCGCCAAGGCGCCGGCACCGGCCGCTCCGGCCGCCGGGCCCGGCGCCGCCACCGGGATCGTCGTCGGCCAACGCCGGGTCGTCGCGGTGCTGCCGGCCGCCTGTTCGGCGCCGCGGATCGCCGGCGAGCCGGCCCGGATCCTGCGGCGCGACGAGGCGGCGGGCCTCGTGCTCCTCGAAGGACAAACTTCGGCGGGCACTGCTCTCGTCCTCGCGGCCGCGCCGCCGAGGCCCGAGGAGGCCGTGGTCGTGGTCGCCGCGGGGGCGGAGGGACCGACCGTGACGACGGGCGAGATCGCGGCCGGCGGCGTGCTCGCCCCGCTCCAGCCGGGGGCGGCCGGCGCGCCCGTCCTCGACCGGGCGGGGCGCCTCCTCGGCCTCGTCGCCCGCCTGCCGGCCCAGCCCCGCCTCGTCGCCGGGATCGTGCCGCCGCTCACCCATCCGCTCGTCGGGGCGGCGGCACTGAAGGCGCTGCTCGGGGCGGAGGCGCCGGTCTCGCCCGCGGGCGAGGGCCCGCCGCTCACCGCCGGGGCGATCGCGGGCCGCGTCGCCGGGGCGGTGGTGGCCCTGCGCTGCGGGCCGTGAGCCCGGCAGGGCTCAGCCGGGGCGCCTGTCCCGTGCCCGGGCGACGATCCGGCGCTCGTAGTGCTTGGCGACCCGCAGGTGGCGCGAGATCGCGTAGTTCATCGCCAGCAGGAAGCCGTAGGCGCCGCGCAGGCAGTGGCGCCGGCCGACATACGCCTTGAGGAAGTTGCCCGGCAGTTCGACGAAGAGCCGCCAGGTCGGCAGGCGTACGCCCCGCGCTTCCAGGTCGTCGGCCTGCTGGTCGGAATAGCGGTTGAGCTTGGCGAGCTGGTCGCCGAGCGAGCGGACCGAGAAGTGGTGGATCACGCCGCGCAGCCGTCCGATCGTGGCGCCCGCGTCGAGATCGACTCGGTCGTGG
Organism: Methylobacterium indicum; assembly: GCF_017347565.1. Lineage (NCBI taxonomy): Bacteria > Pseudomonadati > Pseudomonadota > Alphaproteobacteria > Hyphomicrobiales > Methylobacteriaceae > Methylobacterium > Methylobacterium indicum. The sequence continues at coordinate 934,303 of NZ_AP024145.1, forward strand.
ACCGGCGAGGGCGAGTAGCGGCCGCAGTCGCGGCGGTAGAGCCGCACCGGCCACAGGGTGTAGGCGAAGCGGTGCGGCCTGACCTCGCCGGGAAACACCTCGGCGATGCCGATTGCGTAGGCCGGGTGCGGCGGCTCGCCCGCGGCGAAGAGCCGGCGGATCTCGGCGTTCAGCTCCGGCGGCACCACCTCGTCGGCGTCGAGGTTCAGCATCCAGACGTGGCGGCACTGCTCCTCGGCGAAGCGCTTCTGCGGCCCGTAGCCGGGCCAGTCGCGGGCGATCACCCGGGCGCCGTAGGAGGCGGCGAGCGCCTGCGTCCCGTCGGTCGAGCCCGAATCGACCACGATCAGGTCGTCGGTCAGGTCGCGCACCGCCGCCAGGGTGGCGCCGAGGCGGTCGGCCTCGTTGCGGGCGATGAGGAAGATCGAGAGGGGGAGGGGGGCGACCATGGACCGATGCGCGAAGAGCCCGTCCCCACGGGAGAAGCCGGGGAGCCGTCGCCGGCTCTAGAGCACATCGCGACGCTCCGGATAAGCGCTCCGGGCCGCGAGACCCCGCCGTCTGTCGCGCATCGCGGCGGGACCGTGCCCTGGCGGCAACGGGTGCGACACAATCGGCGGGTTTCTCCCCGTCACCGCATTGGCGCCACACGGATTTGGCTCATTCTTAAGCCGCGCCCGCAAGGATCGGGCACAAGCGAATCGGTCCGGGTTTTCCGGCGGGGCGGGGGAGCGGGTCGTGGTGATGGGGGTTCTCGTGCGGGGCCGGCTCCTGGCAGGCGCTGTCGTCCTCGCGGCTGGGCTCGGCGCCTGCGCGGGCGCCCCGAAGGGCGTGCTCGCGCCCGTCGCCGCCACGGTGCCGGGGGCGTCGCGGGTCGACATGCTGGTCGCGACCACGCGCAAGACCGCCGCCAATCCGGGCGAGATGTATTCCGGCGATCGCGGGCCGGAGTTGTCCTACGCCGACATCACCGTCTCGATCCCGCCCGACGCCGTGCGCACCCCAGGCACCGTGCAGTGGCCCAAGGAACTGCCCGGCAACCCCGCCACCGACTTCGTGACGCTCAAGGCCGAGACCCTGGACCGGCCCGAGGCGGCGGCCCGCCTGCGCCGCAGCGCGGCCCGCACGGGCAAGCGCAACGTGCTGGTCTTCGTCCACGGCTTCAACAACCGCTTCGAGGACGCGGTCTACCGCTTCGCCCAGATCGTCCACGACACCCGGGCGGACGTGGTGCCGGTGCTGTTCACCTGGCCGTCCCGCGGCAGCGTGCTCGCCTACGGCTACGACCGGGAGAGCACTAACTATTCCCGCAACGCGCTCGAGGGCGTGCTGCGCCGCCTCGCCCAGAATCCGGAGGTCGGCGAGGTCACGGTGCTGGCCCATTCGATGGGCAACTGGCTGGTGCTCGAATCCCTGCGCCAGATGGCGATCCGCGACGGGCGCGTCGCTCCGAAGATCCGCGACGTGGTGCTGGCCGCCCCCGACGTCGACGTCGACCTCGCCCGCGAGGCTTTTCGCGATATGGGCCCGGGCCGGCCGCGCCTGAGCCTGTTCGTGTCGCAGGACGACAACGCGCTCGCGGTCTCGCGCCTGGTCTGGGGCGGGGCCGGCGCGCGGCTGGGGGCCATCGACCCGACGGCCGAGCCCTACCGCACCGAACTCGCCCGCGAGAACATCGCGGTCCTGAACCTCACCTCCATGAAGGGCAGCGACGCCCTCAACCACGGCAAGTTCGCCGGCAGCCCGCAGCTCGTGGCTCTCCTCGGCAACCGCCTGGCCCAGGGGCAGACGATCACCGATTCCCGCGTCGGCCTCTCCGACCGCATCGTCCAGATCACCGCGGGCGCCGCCGCCACGGTCGGCACCGCCGCGGGCCTCGCGGTCTCGGCCCCGGTGGCGGTGGTGGACGCCCAGAGCCGCGAGACCTACGGCGAGCACCTGCGCTCCCTCGGCCAGGGCCTCGGCGACACCGCGGAGGGCGCGGTGGACCTCGCGACGGCGCCGGCCCGGGCACTCGGGGGGCGGTGAGGGCGGTGGCACCCCGCGGCGACTCGGCGTAACCAGGGCGGCAGACGAGATCCGGCCCTCCGGCGCAACCGCGCCGGGGCAGCCGGACATCCGGGAGGCCGACCCCATGCTCCATCTCACGCGCCGCACCCTCATCGCGGGCGCCGCCGCCACGGTCGTCGCGGCGCCGCATGTCCGCGCCCAAGGCGGGCCGCTCCGGCTCAAATGCGGGGTCGTCACGCCCGATACCCATCCGGCGACGATCCGCCTGCGCGAGGCGGCCGACAAGGTCGCGAAGGAGACGAGCGGCGCCGTCGAGGTCGCGATCTTTCCCAACGGGCAGCTCGGGTCGGATGCCGACATGCTGAGCCAGCTGCGGTCCGGCGCGCTGGAGATGTTCGCGCAATCCTCCTCGAACCTCGCGACGCTGGTGCCGCGCGCCTCGCTCATCAACGTCGCCTTCGCGTGGAGCGGCTACGACAAGGTCTGGCCGGCCCTCGACGGCGAGCTCGGCGCCTATATCCGGGCCGAGATCGCCAAGGCCGGCCTCGTGCCGTTCGAGCGGATGTGGGACAACGGCTTTCGCCAGACCACGACCAGCATCCGGCCGATCGCGAGCCCGGCCGATTTCGACGGCCTGAAGCTCAGGGTGCCGAACAGCGCGCTGTTCACCTCGGCGTTCCGGGCGCTGGGTGCCGCGCCGGTGGCGCTCAACTTCTCGGAGGCCTACTCGGCGCTCCAGACCAAGGTGGTGGACGGGCAGGAGAACCCGCTCGCCATCATCGCGAGCTTCAAGCTCGCCGAGGTGCAGAAGTACCTCTCCATCACCAACCACATCTGGGACGGGTTCTGGCTGATGTCCGGTCAGCGGACCTGGTCTCGCCTGCCCGTCGACGTGAAGGCGGTGCTCGCCCGCCACTTCGACGCCGCCGCCCTCGATCAGCGCCGGGACATCGCGAGCCAGGGCGACACCCTGCGCACGGCGCTCGGCCAGGCCGGTTTTACGATCAACGATGCCCCCGCCGCACCCTTCCAGGACCGGCTGCGGGCCGCCGGGTTCTACGCCGAGTGGAAGGGCAAGTACGGGGCCGAGGCCTGGGGCCACCTGGAAAAGTTCGCCGGGGCGGTGTCGTAGGACGCTCGCGGCCGTCGCGAGATCAGATGTCGGGGTCGCCCGGGCGCGCCGCCACGTAGGCCGTCCGACGACCCGGCACGAAGCCCATCCCCTCGTAGAAGGCGTGGACCCGCGGGTCGGTGCGCCCGCTCTGCATTAGGACGTGGTGGCAGCCGCTCGCCCAGGCCTGGGCGAGGGCCGCCCGGACGACGGCACGGCCGTGCCCGCGCCCGCGATGCGCGGGGTGGGTCACGACGTTCTCCAGGAAGCCGTGGGCGCGCCCGCCGCGCAGGAGGTTCGGCGCGGTGACGAGCATGCAGGTCGCCGCGAGGCCCCCGCCGGTCTCGGCGTCGGACACGAAGATCGCGACGCCGGGATGCGCCAGGCTCTCCCGCCACAGGCGCTCGGCCCGTGCCCCGGGCGCGGCGGCGCTGACCTCCGACGCGGCAAAGAGCGCCAGGAGCGCCGGCAGGTCGGCGGGGCGCGCGGCCCGGGCGGCGGCCCTCCGGCGGTCCTCGCCCGGGCCCGCGCGGGTCACCCCTGCTCCAGCGGCCGCATCACCGCGTAGAGCGCGTTCTTCGCCTCGAAGCCGATGCCGGGCACGTCCGGCATCGCGACTCGGCTGTCCCGCACCGGCACCGCGTCGGCGAAACCGCCGAAGGGGGCGAAAACGTCCGGGTAGCTCTCGTTGCCGCCGAGGCCGAGACCCACCGCGATGTTGAGGGCGAACTGGTGACCGCCATGGGGCACGCAGCGACGCGGCGACCAGCCGTGGGCGCGCAGCACGTCGAGGGTGCGCAGGTATTCGACAAGCCCGTAGGACAGGGCGGGATCGAATTGCAGGATGTCGCGATCGGGCCGCAGGCCGCCGTGGCGGATCAGGTTGCGGGCGTCCTGGTGCGAGAACAGATTCTCGCCGGTGGCGAGCGGCCCGTCATAGGTCGTGGCGAGGGCGGCATGGGCCAGGCAGTCGAGGGGATCGACCGGCTCCTCGTACCAGCGCAGGCCGTACGGCGCGACCGCGCGGCCGAAGCGGATCGCCTCCTCGAGGGTGAAGCGGCCGTTGACGTCGACGCAGAGGCGCGCGCCGTCGCCGCCGAGCACCGACAGCACCGCCTCGATCCGGGCGACGTCCTCGGCGAGCGGCACCAGCCCGACCTTCATCTTCACGGTGCTGTAGCCGCGGTCGAGATAGGAGCGCATCTCGTCCTGGAGCGCGTCGAGGCCCTTGCCCGGGTAGTAGTAGCCGCCCGCGGCGTAGACCCATGCGGTCGGATCGGCCTCGCCCCCGCGGTAGCGGTCGGCGAGGAGCCGCCAGAGCGGCACGCCCTTCGCCTTGGCGAGGGCGTCCCACAGGGCCATGTCGAGCACGCCCACTGCCACCGAGCGCTCGCCGTGGCCGCCGGGCTTCTCGTTCTTCATCATCGCCGCCCAGGCGAGGTGCGGGTCGAGGAACCCGTCCTCGTCCTGCAGGTCGTCCGGAGCGGCGGCGAGCAGGCGCGGGATGAAGCGCTCGCGCAGGAGCCCCTGCGGGGCGTAGCGGCCGTTCGAGTTGAAGCCGAAGCCGACGACCGGGCGGCCGTCGACCACGGCGTCGGTGACCACCGCGACCACGCTCGCCGTCATGGTCGAGAAGTCGATCCAGGCGTTGGCGATGTCCGACTTGATCGGCGCGACGATGTCGCGGATGGCGGTGATGCGCATGGGTGATCCCCTACGAGGTCGCTGTCCCGTCTCGTAGGCGGCTGCGCCGGCGCTGACAAATGCGCCGGGCGCGTGAGCCGTCAGCGCGCGGTGCCGTTCTTCTGCGACCCCGGGCCGGTTCCCGGCGCGCCGCTGCCGGTCGGGCCCTCGCGCTGCACGGTCGGACCGGGGCCCATGTTGCCGCCGCTCGACCCTTGCGAGCCGGTCGAGCCCATGCTGCCCGGGTTGTTGCCGCCGATGCCGGTGCCCGGCGGCTGGCTCGACATGCCCGAGCCGGTATTGCCGGTCGACGGCTTGGCGGCACCCGAGCCGTTGTCGATGCCCTGGGCGGCGGCGCTGCCGGCCAGCCCCGCGACGAGGGCGGCGGCGAGGAGGGAGGTACGAAGCGGCATGGAAAGGAATCCGGTCTCGGGATGCTGGGGACCGGGGCAACGGGAGGATCCGGCCGGCGTTCCCGCTGCGGCAAAGGGGTAGGCAATGGGACGCGGATCGGACGCGAATCGCATCTTGGCATCCGGGTGCGCGCGCAGGCAGAGTGCCGTCCCTGTCGTCCCGCTGTCATGGGGCGGCGGCTATGGCCACCCGGCAGAAGGTGGCGCGGATCTTGTAGGGAGCGTGCGGGGTCCGGTCGCGAGCCGTCCCGCGCGAAGGAGTTGAGATGCAGGTTTTCCTGATCGCCCTGGGGCTCGTCGCCGTCGTGGTCGCCGCCGGCGTCTTCGGTCATCATCCCGATCACCGCGAGACCCCGGCCCGCCGTCCCCGCGCCTGAGGACGGAGCGGGGGGCGCAACGGCCGCCGACCTGTCGCGTTGAAGACGCATCGGAGACCGGTGGGCGGCTCGTGACGGCTGCCCGATCCCTGGGGTCTCCCGAGACAGGAGCCGGTCATGTCCGTATCCATCCGCGCCGTGCTCGCCGGGGCGGTCCTGGCGGGCGCGTTCGTCGTCGGTCCCGCCGCATGGTCCCGGGAGCTGCCCGACGAGACCGACACCGGGGGCGGGCCGCGCTCCACCATCACGGCGCCGAACACCAGCGCGGTCGGCAAGGTGATGCCGCATGGCGGCGGGGCTGATGCGCGCATGGAGCGCGGGATCGACACGCGCACCCGCCTGGAGCGGGCCGACGACCGGATCGACGGCGGGATCTGCGTCGGCTGCGGCCGCTAGGGGACGTCACGATCGCGTTGCGACACGGTACACGACATTGAAGAAAGTGGAGGCCGACACGCGGGCGTTCCCCCCCTTTCCCGGACGACTGGAGCGTCAGCGGAAGGAGATCCGGGATCCAGCAGAGGACATGCCGCGAAGCGGCTCCACCCGTTGCACCGTCGCAGACAATGAGACGCTTCGCGGCTTTTCGTGCTGGATTCCGGATCTCCTTCCGCTTCGCTTCAGTCGTCCGGAAAAGGGGTTGGTTTGCAATGGGTCATGGAGCTTGACTGCACGGTTCCCGGCCAGGGTCGTGTACCGTGTCGCGTTGCAATCGCGGAGCTCTCTAGGTCTTCGATCTAGCCGCATTTTCGGCGACGAGCCGGCATCCACTTCGTCGGAACATGCTCCGGGACCCGCGGGCGGCCGAATTCAGCCCAGCATTTCCGCCAGCCGCGCCCGGGCGCGGTTGATCCGGCTCTTCACGGTGCCGACCCGGCACTCCATCGCGGCGGCGATGTCCTCGTAGGACAGGTCGTGCACGGCGGAGAGCAGCAGCGCCTCGCGCTGGTCCGGCACCAGACGGTCGAGGGCCGATTGCACGTCGCGCAGGTCGAGGTTGCCGTCCTGGGCCGGCAGGGACACGAGGCGCCCGGCGAAGATCCCGTCGGGATCGCCGACCTCGCGGGCGCGCTTCTGGTGCTCCGAGTAGAAGTGGTTACGCAGGATCGTGTAGAGCCAGGCGCCGAGCTGGGTGCCGGGAGTGAACCGGTCCTGCGCCGCCCAGGCCTTCAGCAGGGTCTCCTGCACCAGGTCGTCGGCGCGGGTGCGGTCGTTGCAGAGCGTCACGGCCCGGCGCCTGAGCCGCGGCACCTCCGCCAGCATGTCGCGCCGGAACGCCTCCGCGGGCGCGGCGTCGAGGCCGGCGAGCGCCGCGGCGAGGCGCGCGACCAGCGCCTCCAGCCGGTCGCAGGGCGGCGCCGCCACGTCGTCGTAGGCGGCGCGCAGCACCGTCCCGAGATGGGCCTGGATGCCCGCCGGCAAGGCCGGCAATTCGGCGGTGTCCAGGGTGGTCATGGTCGGCTGCGGCATCGGCGGTCTCCGGCGGCCGCCGCTTAAGCCATGCTCTGACGTACCATTACAATGATCCGGGCGTACTAGTTCGAATGGCCGGCATCCGAGCCGGGCTCAGCCGGCATCCGCCACGAGTCCGGGTTCGACCGTGCCCGGAAGCCAGCGGCCGCGCATGTGCCGCGCCGCCGCCTGACGGACCTTCTCGGCATAGCCGGGGAGCGCCGGACCGATCAGCGGCAGACCGAAGGCGGCGATGGTGGCCCGGACGCCCTCCGCGTCGAGGGCGCGCCCGGCCGCCACGGCATGGCGGGCGATCTCGAGCTCCTGGCCCCAGAAATAGAGGCTCGCGGCCTGGACGTTCGCCTGCATCCGGCGCACGTCCGCAACGCGATCGTCGGAGACGAGCGGCAGCCAGATGTCCGGCATCAGCAGGTCGACGGGCCGGTCGGGGCGCCACGCCAGGGCGTCGCCCTCGACGATGCGGATCTTGGTGCGGGCCTCCGGCGGCAGCTGGGCGGCGAGGTCGAGGTCCCGGTGCAGTGCGATCACCTCGGGGTCGATCTCGACGACCGTGACGGCGGTGACCTCCGGCCGCAGGGCGCACGCGACCATCGACCAGCCCATCCCGAGACCGAACACGACGACGTGACCGGCAGACAGGCGCACGCCGATCTCCTGGCTCTCCAGCTCGATCGGGGTGGTCGACATCCAGGTCTCGTCGTCGCGGACCAGGGCCGTGACGCTCGCCACCAGCCGCGCCGGGCTCCAGTAGCCCTGGGCGAGCAGGTTCTGCCCGTGATGGATGTGCCAGGCGCCGGACCGCAGCGGCCGGTAGACCGGCACGAACAGGTCGAAGGTGAACGGCTCCAGCCCCGGCGGGATCGCCGTGAGGGCGGCCGTCATGGGCGGAAGCGTCACGGATGGGATCGTCACGGATGGGATCGTCATGCCGTCATCCTCGCGGGCGGGGGCGGCCCGATTGGCGCCGATTCCCGCCTCCCGTGCAAGCGAGTCCGTCCGGGGTTGGAGCCCGCTCGAGACGGGTCGACCGCGAGAGCCCGAGGGCCGGCCCCGCGGCGCCGGGCTGCGTGGCGATCGGGGTCGATCTAGGGTCTAACGGATCGGCCCCGGCAGCAGGCGAGCGAACGATGACCCTGACGATCTACGACTGGCACACCGGGCCCTATCCGGCGCGCGTACGGATCGCGCTCGCCGAGAAGGGGCTCCAATCCCGGCTTCGCTTCGTGTCGGTCGACCTCCGGAAGGGCGAGCACAAGACCGAGGCCTTCCGCGCCAAGAATTATTCCGGCACCCTGCCGGTCCTGGAACTCGACGACGGCACGCTCATCGCCGAATGCACGGCGATCACGGAGTACGTCGATGCCCTCGACGGCACGCCGGTCCTCACCGGCCGGACGCCGCGCGAGAAGGGCGTGATCCACATGATGAGCCGCCGTGCCGAATTGGAGGTACTCGATGCGCTCAGCCTCTACTTCCATCACGCCACCCCGGGCCTCGGCCCGCACGTCGAGGTCTACCAGAATCCCGAATGGGGCCTGTACCAGCGGGACAAGGCTCTGCGGGGGATGCGCTACTTCGATGGTGTGCTGCGCCGGCAGTCCTTCGTCGCGGGTGAGGCTTTCTCGATGGCCGACATCGCGCTCATCGGCGGGATGATCTTCGCCGGTCTGCTGCGGGTTCCCGTGCCGGAGGAGTGCGAGGCCCTGAACGCCTGGTACGCGAGGATGCAGGAGCGCCCGAGCGTCCGGAACTGGCGCACGATGTCGGCGTGACGGGGGCGGGGGACCCTTGCGATCCTTCAGCCCGCGTCCCGTCGCGGCGCGCCGTCATCGGCAAGGCCCCGCACCAGCGGCAGCGCCGCCGCGCAGAGCGCCGCCATGACCCAGAAGGCGCCGGGGCCGAGCCGCGCCCAGAGCGGCCCGGCCGCGAGGGTCGCCAGGGTGGTGGCGAGCCCGAGGCCGAGGGTGCCGTAGAGGGTCTGGGCCGTCGCCGCGAGGGCGGGCGGCACCGTCCGGGCGAGAACCTGCATCGCCGCGAGGTGCAGGAGCGCGAAGGTGAGCCCGTGCAGGGCCTGGATCGCCGCGAGCGCCGGCAGCGCGACGGTGAGCGCCGCCACCGACCAGCGCAAGGCTCCCGCCCCGGCCGCGAGCGCCAGCGCCCCGGCCGGTCCGAGGCGGGCCAGCAGCCGGGGACCGACGACCAGGAAGACCAGCACCTCCGCCGCCACCGCCTCGGCCCAAAGCAGGCTCGCGGTGCCGGGGGAGAGGCCGGCCTCGCGCCAGCGGATCACCGCGAAGGCCTCGTGCACCGCATGGCTGGCGATCACCAGGGCGGCGACGGCGACAAGGCGGCGGAAGGCGGGCGCGTGCAGGAGCACCCGCAACTCGGCGAGGCCGGGCCGTCCCGCGCTCGGCGCCTCGACCCGGGTGGGGCCGGCCGGCAGGGCCAGCGTCGCGGCGGCCAGCAGCACGAACGCGGCGGCGCCCGCCACCGGCAGGGCCGACAGGCCGACGAAGCCCGTCACCTGGCCGGCCGCGAGCGTGCCGGCGATGAAGGCGGCCGAGCCGGCGCCCCGCACGGTGCCGTAGGCGAAGCGGGACGCCGCGGCGGCCGGGAGCGCCAGGGCATCGGCCAGCGGAGCGAGCGGCGCCGTCGCGGCGGCATGCGCCAGGCCGGCGAGGAGCAGACCGGACAAGCCGTGGCCGGCGAGGTAGAGGAGGGCGCTCGAGCCCGCGAGGAGCCCGCAGGCCGCGAGCACGCCGCGGCCGGCGCGGAGCCGGTCGGCGATCCCGCCCGCCAGCGGGCCGGCGGCCAGCCGGATCGCCGTTCCGGCGGCGAGCACCAGCCCGACCTCGGTCGGCGAGAGCCCGCGCTCGGACAGGAGCGCGGGCAGGAACGGCGTCGTCAGGCCGTAACCGGCATAGAGCGCGGCGTAGACGAGAAGGAAGCGCGGCAGCGCTCCCGTCGGCACGGGGGCCGTGACCGGGCGCGCGCCGTCGTCAGATCAGGCCGGCGCCGTGGGGATGGTCCCGCGGCGGCTCGACGGTGACGATGGTCCCCAGACCGAGGACGAGGGCGCCGGCGGCGCAGAAGGCGAGGGAGAGGGCTGCGATGATCATGGGTGGGAGCTTTGCGATCCCGTGCTTAACGCGACCTTGCCGAACCGGATGAAGAAGGGGAAAACCCCAGCATCCACAACGCGGATGCGGGACGGCGCCGGGATGGCGCCGCGGCCACGCAAACGCCATTTTCGGGACGGGGGACGCCCTATGGAGTACCGCACGCTCGGCCGGTCCGGCCTGAAGGTCTCGCCGCTCTGCCTCGGTACGATGATGTTCGGCGGGCCGACCCCCGACGACGAGGCGGCCCGCATCGTGGCGGATGCCCGCGACCGGGGGATCACCTTCATCGACACCGCGAACGCCTACACGGAAGGGCGTTCCGAGGAGGTGGTGGGCCGGGCCATCGCGCAGGACCGCGACGCCTGGGTGCTCGCCACCAAGGTCGCGAACCCGATGGGGAAAGGCCCGAACGACCGCGGCCTGTCGCGCGCCCATATCGTCCAGGCCTGCGAGGCCAGCCTCAAGCGCCTGAACACCGACCGGATCGACCTCTACTACCTCCACAAGGAGGACCACGACACGCCGCTCTCCGAGACCGTGCGGGCGATGGCCGACCTGATCCGGGCCGGCAAGGTCCGGTACTTCGGGGTGTCGAACCACCGGGCCTGGCGGGTCGCCGAGATCTGCCGGCTGTGCGACGAGCACGGCATCGACCGGCCGGCGGCGAGCCAGCCCTACTACAACGCCCTCAACCGGATGCCGGAGGTCGAGCACCTGCCGGCCTGCGCCCATTACGGGCTCGGCGTCGTGCCCTACTCGCCGCTCGCCCGCGGCGTGCTGACCGCGAAGTACCGCCCCGGCGAGGCCCCGCCCGAGGGCACCCGCGCCGGGCGGGGCGACACCCGGATGATGCAGACCGAGTGGCGGCCCGAGAGCCTGCACATCGCCGAGGAGCTCAAACGCCACGCGGAGGGGAAGGGCGCCTCCGTGATCGACTTCGCGGTGGCCTGGGTGCTCAACAACCGTGCCGTCACGGCGGTGATCGCCGGACCCCGGACCTTCGAGCAGTGGCGTTCCTACGCCCGGGCCCTCGACTACCGCTTCACCCCCGAGGACGAGGCCCTGGTCGACCGCCTGGTGCCGGCCGGCCATCCCTCGACCCCGGGCTACACCGATCCGGCCTATCCGCTCGAGGGACGGACCACCTGGACGCAGGCCCGCGGCTGAGCCACGCTCCTCAGCGTCAGGCTCGCGGCGTGATCCGATGTGGATGACTCCGGTTCGACGGCGATTTCCTCTTGGAACGCGCCGTCCACGGCTTAGTTGTTGACGCTATGTGCCCAGGCATGTCCACTGTTCGACCCTGGGAGACGGGTTGCAGACCGGAGGAGACCGATGGCGATCAAGACCACCAAGAAGGCCGAGACCAAGGCCGAACCCGAAGCCGCCCCGAAGGCCGCTCCCAAGGCCACGAAGGCGGCCGCCAAGGACACGGCGAAGGACGACGACGCCGGCGAGGCCAAGGGCGCGGCCAAGGGCAAGAAGGTCGCGGCGCCGAAATCCGGCGACAAGCCCAACGCCCTGCAGAAGCCCCTGCAGCCGACGCCCGAGCTCGCCGCCATCGTCGGCGACAGCCCGATCCCGCGCGGCGAGGTGGTGAGCAAGGTGTGGGAGTACATCCGCAAGCACTCGCTCCAGAACCCCGAGAACAAGCGCGAGATCCTCGCCGATGACAAGCTGAAGAAGGTCTTCGGCAAGGACAAGGCGACGATGTTCGAGATGAACAAGTACCTCGCCCAGCACCTGAAGTAGGACTGCCCGGCCACCGGCTTCCTCCGGTCCGTCTCTCCCCGGATGGCCGCCCAGCGCGGCCATCCGCGCTCCCGGCCGCCGGATCGCCCGCCCCGGGCCCATCCGCGAGCCGATGACCCAAACCCTCGATCCAGGCGATGCCGGCCGAGGCCGCGCTCTCGCCGCCCTCCTTTTTCTGGCTATCCTGGTGGTTGCCTGCGTCTGGCTCGCCGGCGTCCTGCGCCGGGAATCGGCCCGCGAGGATTGCCTGGCAGCCGGCCGGCGGGATTGCGACGTGATGCGCTCTGATCGGTAGCGCAGCGCTGAAAATGCAGCCTTGGTGGTGTGGACGGCGATGCCGCTCGATGGAGCGGCGTCGTGCCGTCTCTGATCGCCGTTCGATGCCTCTCGCGGATGACGCCGGATTCCAAGGCCTGTTCGACCGTACTGATAACCTACCCGTCATGTCGGGGCCACGCAGTGGAGCCCGGAATCCGGACACTCGGCTTTTCTTTGATAAAGCTGAGAGCCTCTTTGATTTGCTGCGACACGATGACAACGGGATTTTATCTCCCATCCTCCTGCCTCATCCTGTGGTGCGAACGGAGTGAGCCTCGAAGGAGGGCTCCAGGGATCTCGGAGATTTCTGGAGTCCTCCTTCGAGGTCAGTCGATCTTTGATCGCGTGCGATCTTCGATCGCCAACACCTCAGGATGAGGTTGCTCATAGGAGAGGGTATGCCGATCAGTCAAACAAGCTCTAAATGTTTGGTCGTTCTTTCCTCTGACGTCCGCGGCTCTGGATTTCGGGCTCTGCTTTCGCGGCACGGAATGACCCGGAGGGGTTGAAATCCATCGATGTTCATCAGACAGGCTCTCCGTGCCTGTCCGACCCGAGCCAAAGTCCTTGTCCCGCTCGCGACCTCGTCGAACGGCTTATGAGCCTCGTGACGAGGTCGCGGATCGCGGGCAGTCAGCCCGCGCGCGTTACCGAAACAGGATCAGCGCCTTCGACAGGGTGATCCACACGCCCCACAGGATCGGCAGGCCGACCGCCGCCCAGGCGACGACCGCCACCGGCGTCAGGCCGCCGCGGCCGATCCCGAAGGAGCCGGACGGGTTGGAAGCCCCCGCGGCGCCGGCCGTCGCGTCGGCCGGGCGCATGAACCAGCGCTCGGCGAGCGGCCGGACCAGGAGGTTCGCCACGAACCCGGCCGCCAGGAAGCCGGCGAGGATCAGGAGCGTCCGGCCGTAGAGGGCGGCGCCCTGCACGCCCGCATCGACCTGGGCCTGCCGGATCGCCGTCACCACGAAGGGGCCGACGACGCCCGCCGTCGACCAGGCGGTGAGCAGCCGGCCGTGGATCGCGCCGACGAACTGGGTCCCGAACACGTCGGCGAGGTAGGCGGGGATCGTCGCGAAGCCGCCGCCATACATCGACAGGATCACGCAGAAGAACAGCACGAACAGCGCCTGCGAGCCGATGCCCGCGGCCCAGGGGGCCGCGGCGTAGAGGACGCAGCCCAGCGCGAAGAAGGTGGCGTAGGTGACCTTGCGGCCGATGCGGTCCGAGAGCGTGGCCCAGAAGAACCGGCCGAGGATGTTGAACAGCGAGAGCAGGCCGACGAAGCCGGCCGCGATGGCGGCGACCTGCGCCTTCTGCCCGGCATCGAGCTGCGCCAGGCCGAGGTCGGGCCGACCGATCAGCGCGCCGCCGAAGATTTCCTGGAGCATCGGCGAGGCGAGCGCGAGCACGCCGATTCCGGCCGAGACGTTCAGGCACAGCATCGCCCAGAGCAGCCAGAACTGCGTGGTCTTGTGGGCGTCGCGCAGGTGGACGTGCCCGCTGGTGATCATCCGGTTCTTCGCTGCCGGCGGGGTCCAGCCGTCCGGCCGCCAGCCCGCGGGCGGCACGCGGTAGCCGAAGGCGCCGCAGAGCATGACGACGAGGTAGCCCGCGCCCATCAGCGCGAGGGTCTGCCACACGCCGGCGCCGTCCGGGCCCCTGAAGCGGGTGATGAGCATGTCGGCGAGCGGCGAACCGATCATCGCGCCGCCACCGAAGCCCATGATCGCCATGCCGGTCGCCATGCCGCGCCGGTCCGGGAACCACTTCACCAGGGTCGAGACCGGCGAGATGTAGCCGAGCCCGAGCCCGATGCCGCCGATCAGCCCCATGCCGAGCCAGATCAGCCAGAGCTGGTGGAGGGAGACGCCGAGCGCCCCGACGAGGAAGCCGCCGCCCCAGCACAGGGCGGCGGCGACCCCGGCCTTGCGCGGCCCGGCGCGCTCGAGCCAGCCGCCGAACAGGGCGGCCGAGAGACCGAGCATCACGATGCCGATGGAGAAGGTGAGGACGAGGTCGCTGACGCGCCAGTCGCAGGTCGTGGTGACCAGCGCGGTCAGGAGGCCCATCTCCGGGCAGGCCGCCGGAGCCGGCTGGCCGACGCTGAGAGCGCGCGACAGCGGCAGCCAGAACACCGACAATCCGTAGGACATGCCGATGCAGAGATGGATGGCCAGCGCCGCCGGCGGGACGAGCCAGCGGTTGAAGCCCGCGCGGGCGACGATGCGTTCGCGGTCGAGGAGACCGGGCGCACCCGTTGAGCGATCGACGACCCGTGCGTCCATGAACGTCCTCCGGTTTCGGCCCCGTGGCGGGCCGTTGACGCAGCACGTCTACGGCAAGATTTTCATCCCGGATAGTCGTCGCGCGTGCTGGGGCGGGTTTCGTCCAAATCGTTGCGTTGCCTTTGGGGGCGGGCGGGTTTGCGATCCGCCGGCCCGGGACGACGTTGCATCAACGCCGGACTCGCAATCCGCTGGCGAGTGCGCCGGTCAGCGCGAGCGCGCTCGACAGCCACAGCACCGTCGCGGTGCCGCCGGCATGCAGGTGCCCGAAGATCACCGCGACGACCGCGGCGCCGAGGGACTGGCCCAGCAGCCGGGCGGTCGACTGCATCCCGCTCGCGCCGCCGCTGCGCTCCCGCGGCGCGCTGGTGATGATCACCTTGTTGTTGGGCGACTGGAACAGTCCGAAGCCGAGGCCGCACACCGTCAGCCGCCAGGCGATCGCGAGCGGCGAGGCCTCGGCCGGCAGGGACGCCATCAGGGCGAGCCCCGCCGAGAGGGCGACGAGGCCGATGGCGCCGAGAAGGCCCGGCGGGTAGCGGTCGGCGAGCCGCCCGGCGAAGGGGGCGATCACCGCGATGGCGATCGGCCAGGGCGTCATCAGCAACCCGGTCTGGGTGCTGGTGAGGTGGAGCACGTCCTGGAAGTAGAAGGGCAGGGCGACGTAGGCCATCATCTGGGCCGAGAACGAGCAGACCGAGCTCACCATCGACAGCGCGAAGACCGGGATGCGCAGGAGGTCGATCGGCAGGAGCGGGGCCGGCAGGCGGGCCTGCATCCACACGAAGGCGATGCCGACGAGGCTGGCCGCCGTGAGCAGGGCGAGCGCCGTGCCCCCCCGTCCCGCCTCGCCGAGCCCGTCGACGCCGGTGATGAGCAGGCAGAAGACCAGGGCGTTGAGGAGCGCGCTCAGGGCGTCGAACCGGGCGCCGCTGCGGGGCGTTGCCGGCAGCATCCGGGTCGCCAGCGTCAGGGCCGCGAGGCCGAGGGGCACGTTGACGAGGAAGAGCCACGGCCAGCTCGTCAGCGACAGCACGGCGGCCGCCACGCTCGGCCCCGCCGCCGAGGCGATCGCCACGATCAGCGCCATGGTGCCGACGCCCCGCCCGATCATGCGGTGCGGGTAGACGAAGCGCACGAGCGCGATGTTGACGCTCATGATGCCGGCGGCACCGAGCCCCTGGACGATGCGGGCCGCGACCAGCATCGGCAGCGAGCCGGCGAGCGCGCAGGCGAGCGAGGCCGCCGTGAACAGCGCGAGGCCGGTGCAGTAGACCCGCTTGTAGCCGAGGATGTCGCCGAGCGAGGCCAGAGGCAGCAGGGCGGCGGTGACCGCGAGCTGGTAGCCGTTGGTGATGAAGATCGCGGCGCCCGGCGTGACCTGGAGGTCCTTCGCCATCACCGGCAGGGCGACGTTGACGATCGCGCCGTCGAGCACCGCCATCGACATGGCGATGCCGATCGCCAGCATCGCCCATAGCCTCGCCCGGGTCGGCAGGCCGTCGGCCACCTCCGCCGTCGCCGGTCCCGCCGCTCCCGTCATCCGTCCGGTTCTCCTTGACGCCGGCGCCGCGCCCCCGCCGCCGACTCTTTCACGCGAGCCGCGCCTCGCGCCCGATCCGAGGCCTAACGCAAAGCTGCCGCCCGCGCATCGCTCCCGGCCTCATCCCGGCCCTGCGCGAGGGGCGGAGATGCTGCGACATCGGCGGCACGCAAACGCGTTGACACGCTTGCCCACGGGCGTATGGAGCATCCGTGGCCCCGGGCGCGTCGTCGCCACGCCATGCCCATCCAGGAACCATCAACCCCATGCCGAGCGACAGTCACAGTCGATCGACCGCGCCGTTCGTGCCGGCCGCTTCTCGCAGGGACGCCTGACCGGGCGCTCTCGGAGGCGTCGGCCGCGCGGACGGCCGCCCCCGAGAGGTGCATCATGACCTTCACCATCCTGCCCTTCGCGCCGAAGGGCGCCGTGTCCGTGCGCCTGCCCGCGGCTCCCGCCGTTCCGGTGCCCAAGACCGTCCTGCGCGCCACTTGGTCCCTCGATCCGGAGACCGGCCGCCCGGTCTGCCGCTGGAGCACGGACGACGAGGGAACCCCGGCCCGCTGCCCGGTCCCGCGTCTCAAGGCGGCGTAGGCCGGCCCGGGCCCGTCCTCGGGCAGCTCTTGCGCATAGGAGGCTTAGAGACGGCCGCCTCGCGACAACCCTACGAACGAAGAAGGGCGCGGCTCGCGCCGCGCCCTCTTTTTCTGGCCTGCGCCAAAGTTCAGAACCGGTAGGTGAAGCTGCCCTTCATCGCGTGGTCCTCGGCCCGCGATCCGACCTGGCCTGTATAGGACACGCCGATCGTCGCCGCCTGCGACACCCGCAGGTCGAGGCCCGCCGAGGCCACCAGCGCGTCCCGGCTGATCGGGATCCCCGCGGTCACGAAGCTGGGTCCGGTCCCGAAGGCCAGGAGCGCCGTCGGGATCACGTCGCCGAAGGCGCGGCGGTAGCCCACCAGCCCGTGCAGCGACACCGGCGCGCCGAAGCTGAGATCCACCTCGGTCTGCCCGCGGATACCCGCCGTCAGCGTCGGGATCTCGGCGAGCCGCGAGGCGCCGCTCAGGGCCGCGACGCCGCCAGTCTCGGCGAACCGGTCCCGGTCGATGCCGACATAGGCCCCGCCGACGAACGGCTCGATAAAGGACGCGGAGGCCTTGCCGAGCGTCCCCGCCGCAAGCGCGATCCGGTAGCCGATCTCGCCGAAGCCCTGCACCGTCGATCCGCCGTAGCGGGCGCTCTCGGTCTCCGAGACGCCGGGAAACACCACGGAGCGGCGCAGGCGCAGGCTGTTGTCGGCATAGACCGCGCCGAGCCGCAGGGCGAAGGGACCGGCCTCGTAGCCCCCGTAGACGCCGCCGAACCCGCTTTCGATCGACCCGCTCGCCGTCTGGCCGGGCGCGTCGAGGGTGGTGCGGGTATAGCCGCCGGCCACGCCGAGGCGGAGGCCGCTCTCGAGCCGGATATCGGCACCGAGCACGAAGCCGGCGGTGTCGCGGTTGAGGGTGACGGCATTCCCGTCGTTTCGCGCCTGGCCGAAGCTGCCGAAGCCCTGGCCCCAGAGGCCGAACACCCGGGGATCGAGCACCCGCACCGGCACCGGGGCGACGGGCGCGGCCCGTCCGGGGAGGTCGGCGGTGTAGGTGGCGGGGAGGCTCCCGTAGTCGCGAGTCGCCTCGCCCGACCAGCGCAGCCGGTCGAGGATGGCTTCGCGGACGAAGAAGGCGGTCTCGTAGGCGGCCGAGACCGCGCTGGCGTGGATGTCGCCGGTGAGCGCCTGGAAGGCGGTGACGGCCTCCGGCGTCGTCAGCCCCACCGTGCGGTCGTAGACGCCCGATCCCGCGCCCGCGCCCTGGATGGCGGTGGCGACGGCGGCCTGGTTGCGGGTCCGGGCGATGGCGGCGAAGGCGACGTCGTTGCGGGTGAGCGTGAGATCGACCTCGGCGGGCTGGTAGCGGAGCGTCGGGGTGAGGAAGGCGAGGTTGGAGGCGACGCCCGCGAAGGTGCCGGAGATGCCGCCCGCGGCCGACAGGATGGTGTAGCCGGTGCGGGGGGCGTAGGCGCCGTTCGCGGCGAGCACCTGGACGGTACCGCCTTGGATCGTGGCGGCGCCGGTGACGGCGAGGCGGTCGGACTGGCCGCTCGCATTGGCCTCGACCTGGAAGGTCGAGCCGGCGGCGAAGCTGGCATTGCCGGCGACCGTGAGGGTGCCGAGGGAGCCGCCGGGGGCGACCGTCGCACCGGACTGCGCCGCCACCCCGCCGACCGTGCCGGTGCCGCCGAGCAGGCCGCCGGCGCCGACCGTGACGACCGAGCCGGCGAGCGACCCGTTCACCGCGAGGCCGCCGCCGAGCACCGCCGTGGCGCCGGTGAAGGCGCTCTGGCCGGTCAGCGTGAGGGTGCCGGCATTGATCTTGGCGAGCGTGCCGGTGCCCGAAAGCGCGTTGGCCATCGTGCCGTCGACGGCCTGATCGAGGACGAGGCTGGCATCGTTGCGGATCGCGCCCGAACCGAAGGCCCGGGCGTGGCCGACGAGGGTGCCGCCCGCCACCGTGGTGCCGCCCGCATACGTGTTGGCACCGGTCAGCACCAGGGTGCCGCTGCCGGCCTTGGTGAGCGAACCCTGGCCCGCGATGTCGTTGCGCCAGGTGTCGAAGGCCGAGGTGCCGCCCTGGCCTGCATCCATCGTCACGGTGACGGCGCGGGTGAAGGCGCCGTAGCCGTCGAAGGCGGCGTAGAGGTTCAGCCGGCCCCAGCCGTCATAGGTGTTGCCGCTGAGAACCGGGTAGCCGGAGGGAAGGCCGGTGCTCGCCAGTATCTCGGTGCGCTGCGCGTCGGTGAGGTAGGGGAAGCGGGTGAGCAGCAGCACCTGTGCCTGCAGCGGCACGTCGGCGGTCGTCATCGGGGCGACGGTGCCGGTGGGCTGGAAGCCGTAGGTCAGGCGGGCGGTGTAGTCGGCCTTGTTGCGCGCCGCGTCGCCGAAGGCGTCGGTCGTGCCCGCGGCGGCGGCCGCGTTGAGGCAGGACGCGACGCTCGCCGCGCCGCAGGTCGAGGCGAGATAGGACTGCGTTTGCCGGTAGGCCTGGTAGACCCCGTAGGCGGCCTTGTTCGCCGGGTCGGTCCAGTCGAGCCGGTTGCCGGCCGAATCGTAGAGCGCGCCGTAGATGTTGGTGGCGACGATCGCGCTCGATTCCATCCGGCCGCCCATCACGTCGAAGGGCGAGTGCATGCCGGCCAGGATGCGGTTGTTGCCGAGTTCCGAGGCCCGGGTCAGGAGCTGCTGGCCCCGCTCCGGCACCAGGAAGGCGGTGGCCAGCGCCTGGAGGTAGCCCGAATTGGTGTGGCCGCTCGGATAGGCGCCGTCGGCATAGGGGTTGGTGCTGTTGATGACCGGCTGCAGCAGCGTCGGCACGGCGACGCCGGTCGAGACCCGGTAGGGCCGCGGCGAGGTGCCGATGCCCGGCACGTAATCGCCGACCGAGAAGGTCGTCGGCGTGAAGGTGCTCCCCGAGAAGGTGCCGACGTTGGGCACGGTGAGCGGCCGGCCGCCATTGGCGTCGATCATGGCTTGCGTGACCGTGAAGCCGCGCACCCAGCGATCCGCCGTGCCGTAGACCGCCGGGACGGGGAAGTTCTGGAGGTAGGTCGGCACCACCAGGCCCGCGGTGTCGCGGGTCGAGAGGCCGGTCTTGTTGGTCGTCGCGCTGTAGGCGTTGAAGCGGGGATCGAGCGGGTTGATGGCGGGAGCGTCGCCCTGGGAGCGGGCGAAGATCCGCTTGGCCGGCTCGGTCGAGGCGTTGGCCCGGGCCACGTCGTTGATGAAGCCGACCGCCGCGGCGAGCGGCGTCGCCGTGCCATTGCCGAAGGTCGTCGCGCCCGCGCTGGCGTCGTTGCCGGTGCGGATGCTGGCCGCGTAGTCGGCGAGCGTCGTGGCGACGTAGGCCGTCGGCGTCAGGCTGTTCGGGGACGTTCCGGTGACCGACGCGCCGGCGCCCGTGAGGTAGGCCGAGGTCAGCGGTCCGAGGCCGTTGAGGATGCTGTAGGCCTGGCCCGTGCGGTCGTCGTGGATCGCCGCCAGGGTCTGGGCGTCGGTGCGCCCCTGCGTCATCGCGACGACGGTCTGGTAGTTCCGGGTCAGCGCCGCGGGATCGCCGGCAAGGAGCCCGGCATAGGAATCGAGCACCCGGTTCATCACCGTGCCGGGAGTGACCGACGTGCTGTTCGGGAAGCCGACCGGCGGCGAGGTCGGAACGCCTTGCGCCCACGCATCGATCGGAAACAGGCAGGTCGCCGCAAGCAGCGCGGCGTGGAGCGTCGGACGCATGGACCCCTCGAGACGATGTTCTCTGTTGCGGGCCGGCGCCTAGCTTGGCCGCATGAAGTCCCGATGACGGGGCGGCCTGAGAAATATCGAGAAACACCAACGGCGACGATCGGGAGACGGTGGATCCTGCCTCGCGCAATGAAAGATCGACCATCGATGATCTTCGGGGCCGGGATATCGACTGACCTAGCGTCAGACAAACAGCATACGGTGCGGTTTCGCGATGACCGGGGCCGTGGACCCGATATCGACGGGCTACCACCGCCCGGGTCGAGATCCCGGCTGCCCGTCGCGCACGGGAAAGCTTTCTTCGGCCGTGCGGAGCAATCCTGCCCGGTTCTATTCCGGTCGGTTCCGGTTCATTCGATAGTATCGCGCCCGTTTTCCATCTCTCTCGACATCGTCACGACGGCATGGAGGAAGAGACCCGCTCCTTGCCGCCACGATGATGGCGAGGACATGCGCGCCCTGAAGGCCGGGATGCTCGGACCGGCACGACACGGCGAAGGCTGCCGAGGGCAGGCGCCTCATCGGAAGGCCCCTCGGCCGCGACCGCCAACGCCGCGCCCGTGAAAGCGGCCGATTCGGAGCCGCCCGCAGCCGGGGCAGTGTCGGCCCTGCCGGGACTTCGTGAGGTGCACGGGCCCGGTCGCCGAACCGGAGGATGCGTGGCACGCCGGATGGAGATCCCGGCCGGACCGGGCCTGCCGTGCCTAACAGTTACGGCGACGTTATCGCAGGATGAGTTCATTCTAGGCCGATAACATTCATAGGTTGTATCGGAGAACGACAAGCGACGTCGCGCCGGCCCCGGGCGTCGCGCCGGGCGGGGGGCGGCCACGAAACGCCACGAGGGTGGCGCCGACGACGCGCCGATACCAGCCGCCGAGCTGGGTCTGCTTGCGGCGGCCCGGTGATGGTCGCGATCGGCGTAAGCATTTGTTCGGGAGTAAACCTGTAGATCAGGGACCGCAGAGGAGCCGTGCGGCCGCCAGGAGGGACGCGATGCCCGACGAGAGGACCTTCGTCCTCGTGACCGACAGGCCGGACCGCAGTGCCGCGATCAGTGCGGCCTTGCGGGGGATCGGCATCTGCGACGTCGTCGGCCCGGACGAGACGTGGCGAGGCCGGGGGGCGCTCGCCGGCGTGGTGTCGGACATGACCCTGTCCCGGCCGGAAGCCGATCACTGCCTGCGCGCGCTTCAGCGCCGCTTCGCCGACAAGCACCTGCCGGTGATCTGCCTGCTGCGCAAGGCGACCCAGGACGCGCTGCGCCACGCCAAGACCCTCGGGGCGACGGTGTGCATGCCCGCCTACGTGCCGCCCGAGACGATCGTGGCGGCGCTCGCCAACCAGGTCGGCATCATCGCCGAGGGTGCGGGCCAGACGGTCAGCCAGGGGGTCGCCCGGGCCGGCGAGGCGCTGAGCGGCCTTCTCGCCGAGGCGCGGGCCGGCCAGCCGATCCGCATGGGCGCCGTCGAGGCCGGCCTCGGCCCGATCCTCACCGCGGTCCGCGAGGGCGGCCTCGCCCGCTGGCTCGACACGGTGTGGACCCACGACGATGCCACCTACCAGCATTGCCTTCTGGTCGCCGGCCACGCCGCGCAATTCTCGCTGCATCTGGGCTTTCGCCACGAAGACCAGTTCCGCTTCGTGCGCGCCGCGCTCATCCACGACGTCGGCAAGGCGCGCATCCCGCTCGAGATCCTCAACAAGCCCGGCCGGCTCGCGCCGGACGAGATGAGCGTGATGCGCACCCACGCCGCCATCGGTCACGAGATCCTGGTGGCCGGCGGCGAGCGCGACCCGATCACGCTCGCCGCCGCGCGCCATCACCACGAGATGCTCGACGGGTCGGGCTATCCCGACGGCCTCGCCGGCAGCCAGATCGGCGACATCGTGCGCCTGCTCACCATCTGCGACATCTACGCCGCCCTGACGGAGCGTCGCCCCTACAAGGCGCCGATGCCGATGGCCGATGCGATGGCGATCCTGTCCGCCATGGACGGCAAGCTCGAAGCGCGCCTCGTGCAGTCGTTCGGCGAGTCGCTGAAGGCTGCAGGCTGAGGCCGCCGGCCCGCCACCTCTTTCAATGGGGGGCAGGTCATAGGGGGCAGGGGGACCGCAAGCGGGGGCCGGTCTCGACCCTCGATCGTCCCATCGCCGATCCCCTCGCCACCCCCCGCACCGTATGGGCCGATCGTCGATGCGGCGGCCCCATCGACCGGTCCGCGGGGATGGCCGGACGCGCGCCTCCCGGCCGGGCCTCAGGCGCTCCGCCGCTCGTCGGCGCAGCACAAAGCCGTGAACGCCTCGGCGGGCATCGGGCGGCCGAACAGGTAGCCCTGCGCCTCCTCGCAGCCCTTCGCCCGCAGCCTCTCGGCCATCGTCTCGGTCTCGACGCCCTCGGCGATGACGGCGAGCCCGAAGCTGCGCCCGAGCGTCAGCACCGACTGCACGATCGCCCGGTCCTGGGGCGAGGCCACCATGCCCTGCACGAACGAGCGGTCGATCTTCAGCCGGGTGAGCGGGAAGCGCTTCAGCAGGCTGAGCGAGGCGTAGCCGGTGCCGTAATCGTCGAAGGCGAGGCCGACGCCGAGGTCGCGCAGCGCCCGCAGTGGTGCGATCAGGCCCTCGTCGTGCCGCAGGATGATGGTCTCGGTGATCTCGATCTCGAGGGCGGAGGCCGGCAGGCCGGAATCGGCGAGCGCCGCCTTCACCTCGTCGACGAGGCTCGCCGAGTGGAACTGCGCCCCGAACAGGTTGACGCCGATCCTCAGGTCGCCCGCGCCGGCCCGGCGCCACGCGGCGGCCTGGGCGCAGGCCTCGCGCAGCACCCAGCGGCCGACCGGCACGGCGAGCCGGCTCGCCTCGAGGGGAGCCAGGAACTCCGCCGGGGCGAGGAGGCCGAGCCGGGGGTGGCGCCAGCGGATCAGCGCCTCCGCGCCGACGACCCGGCGATCCGCCAGCCGCAGCTGCGGCTGGTAGAACAGCACGAACTCCCCGGCGGCCAGCGCCCGCAGCAGCTCCTGCTGGCGCGCGGTCCAGGACAGGGTCGCGTCGCGCAGGGCCGGCGTGAACAGGCGGTGGCAGTGCCGCCCGGCGCGCTTGGCCTCGTAGAGCGCCATGTCGGCGCAGGCGAGGAGCGCGTCGTCGAGGGGGCCGTGGAGCGGGCTGAGCGCGATGCCGACGCTCGCCCCGAGATGGATGGTCTGGCCGGCGATCGGGAACGGCTCGGAGAGGCTGTGCAGGAACGTCTCGGCGAAGGCCGTGGCCTGCTCGGGCTCGCCGCAGCCGGGCAGCAGAACCGCGAACTCGTCGCCGCCCATGCGGGCGACGAGGCCGTCCCCGCCGATGCAGGCCGCGAGCCGCGCACCGGCCTGCCGGATCAGGTCGTCGCCGGCCTCGTGGCCGAGGCTGTCGTTGACCTTCTTGAAGCCGTCGAGGTCGATCATCAGGGCGGCGGCCCCGAGGCCCCCGGACGCCCCGGCGAGGCGCGTCATCGCGACGGCGAGGCCCCGGCGGTTGCTCATTCCGGTCAGGCCGTCGGTCTCGGCCTGCCGGCGCAGGGTCGCCATCAGGCGACCGCGCTCGTGCATCCGCTCGTCCAGCACCGCGAGGGCGTCGAACAGGCGCCGGATCTCGGTCACCCGCAGGGCCGGCAGCCGGCGCGGGGCCGGCGCGCCGTCCTCCGACAAGGCCATGACGGTCTCGCGAGCGATCAGCAACGGGCGCAGCACCGAGGCCCGCAGCGACAGCAGCAGGGCGACGAGGACCGTCAGGACCGTCACGGTGCCGCAGGCCACGGCGACGAGCCGGGTGCGCACGGCGTCGCGCTCGGCGGCGAAGCCCGCGACCATTCCGGCGAGGTAGCGGTCGCGCAGGGCCTCGACCGGCTTCAGGGTCGGGACGTAGCGGCGGGTGAGTTCGTCGGCCGAGAGCGTGTAGCGGCCGCCGCTGCGTCCCTCGGCGATCGCCGTGTCGATGAGGCCGAGCCCCGTCTCGCAGAAGGTCGCCTCGACCTCGGCCAGGAGATCCGCCACCGGCTGGCCGGGTCCGAACGCCGCCTGGCCGCGCAGCAGCCGCATCAGCTCGACGATGCGGCCCCGGATCTGCACCGCCTCGGCGATCTGGAGCGGATCGAGCGGCTGCTGCACCGCCACCGCCGGGATGATGGCCGAGCCGATCCGGCCGCCATATTCGCGCAGGTCGCTCACCACGTGGCCGACGAGCCCCGGACCGATCAGGCGGGGGTCGGCCTGGCCGAGGGCGCGGATCTCCCAGGCGACGGCGTCCTGGTACATGTCGACCACCGCCACCATCCGGGCGACCGCTGCGGCGATGTCCGCGGCGCGGCGCTCGGAGACCGGCACCCCGGCGACCCGGTCGACCTCGCGCCGCGCCTCCTCCAGCCGGGCCCCCGTCGCCGCGACGATGCGATCCGGCAGGAGGCGATCGGTCTCGTCTGCCGGGGCGGCCGGGTCCGCTTGTTCGAGGGCCGCAATGCCCATCAGTGCCCTGTCGCTCGCCACCCGAAAGGCCGCGAGCCGCGCCTCCGCCGCCGGATCGCTGCCGGGGGCGATCGCCATGACCACGTTCGAGGGGCCGCGCTCCGCCGAGAGGCGGTTGGCGGCCTCGAGCACCTGCCGCAGCCGGCCGATGCGCGCGAGGTTGCTCTGGCTGTCGCGGTAGGCCGTGACCGAGGGGGCGATGACGATGGCCGTGAGGGCGAGCAGACCCGCCGCGAGGAGCAGGGCCGTGACCCACAGCCGGCGCCCGAGCCCGACGTCCCGTCTGCCTGCCAGCCGGAGATTTGCCAATCGACGGCCTACCATTCTGACGGTGGCGGCCGGCTCCCGAGGTGGATGCTGCAAGAAGGTCCCCCGGTCATGCTGAACCGGCACCGCGCCCGGGCGCTGCTAGGGCTTACAGGCAAAGCGTTGCCGAAACGCTTATCCCCGACCCGATTGCGCAAGGCCGAGATGCCACCGGCTCAGCCCGCCGCGGGGCACCCGGAGGCCAGCACGGCGGCGAGGGCGCCGATGCCCTCCCGGATCGCCGCGGGCTCGCTCCCGGCAAAGCCCAGGATCAGTCCGGCCCGGTCGGGCCGCACCGCCGCGTCGTGGTAGAGCGGGCCGACCGGGTAGACGCCGATCCCCGCGGCTCTGGCCGCCGCGACGATCGCGGCCTCCCGCGCGGCGGGCTCGCGCAGGAGCCAGGCGACGAGGTGCAGCCCCGCCGCCGCGCCCTCGACCCGGACCGCGGCACCGACATGCTCGGCGAGGGCGGCCAGCATGGCGGCGCGCCGGGCGGCGTTGCGCCGGCGGGCCTGGCGCAGGTGGCGCTCGTAGCCGCCCTCCGCGAGCAGGGCGGCGAGGGCGGCCTGTTCCAGCCCCGGCGCCTGCCGGTCGGCGAGGCGCTTGGCCTCGGCCATGGCCGGAGCCAGGGCCGGCGGCACCACGAGGTAGCCCAGGCGCAACTGCGGCGAGAGCGTCTTGGAGACCGTTCCGACATAGACGACGCGGCCGGTGCGATCGAGGCTCAGCAGCGATTCCACGGGCTGCCCGTCGAAGCGGTATTCGCCGTCGTAATCGTCCTCGACGATCATGGCCCCGCAGGCCTCCGCCCAGGCGAGCAGGGCTTGACGCCGCGCGACCGGCATCACGCCGCCGAGGGGGAACTGGTGCGAGGGCGTGACGTAGGCGAGCCGCGCCGGGCCGAGCCCTCCGGTCCGCATCCCTTCCGCATCGACCGGGACCGGGATGATCGCGGCGCCCGCCGCCGCGAAGGTCCGGCGCGCCGTGCCGTAGCCCGGCTCCTCGAATACCACCCGGTCGCCCGGATCGACGAACAGCCGGGCGCAGAGGTCGATGCCCTGCTGCGACCCGTTGACGACGACGATCTGGTCGAGGTCGCAGCGCAGGCCGCGGGCGCGCCAGAGATAGGCCTGGAGCGCCGCCCGCAGCTCCGGCAGTCCCCGCGGATCGTCGTAGCCGAGACGGGCCGGCCGGCGCAGGACGGCGGCGGTGAGCGCCCGCCGCCAGGCGAGGACCGGGAAGTCGCGGCCCGAGAGGTCGCCGTAGCGGAAATCGATCGCCGGTCCCGGCCGCGTCTCGGGCGGCGGCTCGGCCATGAGGCGGTGACCGAAGGCGGACAGGCGCGGCGGTGCCGTCGCCTCGCCGGGCCCCGGGGGCGGCACCGGCAGGATGCCGGCGGCGACCCGCGTCCGCCCCCCGGGCCGGGTCTCGAGCCACCCCTCGGCGACGAGCTGGTCGTAGGCCGCCGTCACGGTGGTGCGCGAGACCCCGAGCTCGATCGCGAGCGCCCGGCTCGACGGCACGGCCGTCCCCGGCGGATAGACGCCCTGGGCGATCTGCGCCTTCAGGTCGGCGCCGATCCGGCGGCCGACCGGGGCGGGGAGGCGTGAGGCTTCGGTCAAACTGGCCCACCCATTTCGTGGCGAACTGGCCGTTCAGCATGGGCCGGTTTCGGGGCAAGGACCAGTACCGGCCCCGTCGCGGCCGAGGAGAGTTTCGATGTACGTCCCGCCCGCCTTCCGCGAGACCGACGAGGCCGCGATCCACGAGACGATGCGGGCCGCGCCGCTCGCGAGCCTCGTGACCGCGACGGCGGTCGGTCTCCTGTGCACGCCGCTGCCGCTCCTCCTCGCGCCGGAGGAGGGCGAGCGCGGCGTGCTCTACGGCCACCTCGCCCGCGCCAACCCGCATTGGCGCGAGCCGGCTCTGGCCGAGTCGCTGGCGATCTTCTCCGGGCCCGACGCCTACGTGACGCCGTCCTGGTACGCGACCAAGCGGGAGACGGGGAAGGTCGTGCCGACCTGGAACTACGTCGCGGTCCACGCCTACGGGACCGCCGAGTTCTTCGACGAGCCGGAGCGGCTGCTGGCCGTCGTCACCCGGCTCACCGAGCGGCACGAGGGCGCGCGGCCGGGCCCCTGGGCGGTGGCGGATGCACCCGCCGACTTCGTCGCTGCGCAGCTGCGCGGCATCGTCGGCCTGCGGCTGCCGATCGCCCGCCTCGAGGGCAAGCG
The DNA here is from genome assembly GCF_017347565.1 of Methylobacterium indicum. NCBI lineage: Bacteria > Pseudomonadati > Pseudomonadota > Alphaproteobacteria > Hyphomicrobiales > Methylobacteriaceae > Methylobacterium > Methylobacterium indicum. Next base: position 961,771 of record NZ_AP024145.1, read on the forward strand.
CAAGATGAGCCAGAACCGCAGCGCGGCGGACCGTGCCGGCGTCGCGGCCGGGCTCGCCGCGGGCGAGGCCGGCGCACGCCGCGTGGCGGCGCTCATCACGGAGGGATGATCCGCCCCCGCCTCCCGGCCGGGAGGCGGCCGCGGGCATTTGCGCCCGGTCCGATCCTTGCTCCAAGATGCCCGGTGAACGCGAACCGGGATGGGGCATGGCGGACCTGCGAAGCTTGGAGATCTTCTACTGGGCTGCCTCGTTGTGCAGTTTCCGCAAGGCGGCGGAGCGGATGAATACCTCCCAGCCGGCGGTGTCGCAGCGCATCGCGGCTCTGGAGGACGAGTTCGGGGTGCCGCTGTTCGAGCGGCGCGCCCGCTCGGTCGCGCTAACGCCCAAGGGGCGCGACCTCCTCGGCTATGCCGAGCGTTTCCTGCACCTGCGCACCGAGATGATGCGGAACGTCGCCGGACCCGGCGCGATGCGGGGCGTCCTGCGCCTCGGCGTCTCGGAGACCATCGTCCATACCTGGCTGATGCGCTTCATCGCCCGGATGAACGAGGCCCATCCCGGCGTCACGGTGGATATCGCGGTCGACATCTCGCCCAACATGCGCGACGCGCTCCTCAACCGGGATCTCGACCTCGCCTTCCTGGTCGGGCCCATCACCATGCCGAGCCTGGTCAACCTGCCGCTCTGCAGCGTGTCCCTGGCCTGGATCGCCGCGCCGCAGCTCGATCTCGGCCCCGGCGAGGTGAGCCTGGCGAGCCTTCTGCGGCACCCGCTGATCACCTACCCGAAGAACACCAATCCCTACGTGTCCTTACGCGAGATGCTGGCCCGCTCCGACCTGCCGCCGCCCCGGCTGCACAGCAACGCCTCGCTCTCCACCATCGTGCGCATGGCCCGCGAGGGCATCGGCATCGGGGTGATCCCGCCCGAGGTGGTGCGCCGGGACCTGGAGGAGGGGGCCTTGCGGATCATCGCCCCGGCGCCGGCCCTGCCCGACATCGCCTTCACGGCCACCTATGCCAGCCTGACCGACAGCGGCCTCGCGGCGGCCGCGGCGCGGCTCGCCTGCGAGGTCGCCGCCGCGCCGGACTGGCGCCGATAAGCTCCGCTTATCGAAACCGATGCGAAATCATGATTGGCCGTGACGTGCCTGCGATGTGATCATGCTCCATCCTTGGGCAGGCGATTGGCCGCGAGCAGGGGATCTGCGATGACTCTTCCCTTCGACCGGGCGCGGATGAGCGGCGAGGCCGCAAGGCTCGCCTGCCGCAGCGGTGCCGTCACGGGCTGCACCGCCGGCATCGCCGACGGCTTCGTCCAGGGCAACCTCGCGGTTCTGCCCGTCGACCTCGCCGCCGAGTTCCTGCTCTTTGCCCAGCGCAACCCGAAATCCTGCCCGATCATCGGCGTCTCGGCGCCGGGCGAGCGCCGGATCCCGGAACTCGGCCTCGACCTCGACATCGCGACCGACATCCCGGGCTACCGGGTCTGGCGCGACGGCGAGGTGGTGGCGGAGCGCGACGAGGTCGCCGACCTGTGGCGCGACGACCTCGTCGCCTTCGTGATCGGCTGCTCCTACTCGTTCGAGGCGGCGATGGCCGAGGACGGCTTGCCGCTGCGCCACGTCGAGATGGGGGTGCGGGTGCCGATGTACCGCACCGGCATCCCGTGCACGCCCGCCGGCCGCTTCGCCGGACCGATGGTGGTGTCGATGCGCCCGCTCACCCCCGCTCAGGCGATCCGGGCGGTGCAGATCACCTCGCGCTTCCCCGCCGTCCACGGCGCGCCGGTCCATCTCGGCCGGCCGGACCTGATCGGCATCGCGGACATCGCCGTGCCCGATTACGGCGATCCGGTGAGGATCGGGGAGGACGAGATCCCGGTCTTCTGGGCCTGCGGCGTCACCCCGCAATCGGTCATCGCCGCGGTGCGGCCGCCCTTCGCCATCACCCACGCCCCGGGCTGCATGCTGATCACCGACCGGCGCAACAGCGAGTTCGCCGTCCTGTGACAGATGTCCCCGGTCCTTTCGTCTGGGCCTGTTGTATGTGCATCATTTCCGCCATCCGGCTTTGACCGCTTCGACACCGGCTTTTCAAAGCAGGCGAAATGAGGCTTAGAGAAAGTCGTCCAGCCCCTGGAGGCCAGCGCATGATCCGTCGTCGAGAACTCTTGGTGGGGGCCGGCGCCCTCTCGCTCGCGAGCCTGCGCGGCACGCCCGCCCGCGCCGCCGCGCCGGAGGTGGTGGTCGGCGCGCTCTACGCCATGTCGGGGCCGAGCGCGCAGGTGGGCGTGGATGCCCGCCACGCCATCGAGACGGCGCTCGACCTCATCAACAACGACCACGACCTCGACCTGCCGGGCGCCAAGGGCGTCGGGCTCGCCGGGTTCGGCGGCGCCAAGATCCGCCTCGTCTTCGCCGACCACCAGGCCGACCCGCAGAAGGGCCGCGCGGAGGCCGAGCGCCTGATCACCCAGGACAAGGTGTCGGCGCTCGTCGGCTGCTACCAGTCGGCGGTCTCCGCGACCGTGAGCGCCACCGCCGAGCGCTACGGCGTGCCGTTCGTCTGCGCCGATTCCTCGTCGCCGAGCCTGCACCGCAAGGGCCTGAAGTACTTCTTCCGCCCGGCCGCCCACGACGAGATGTTCTCGACCGCGATGTTCGACTTCCTGGATGCCCAGCGCAAGCAGGGCCAGAAGATCGACTCGGTGGCCCTGTTCTTCGAGGACACGATCTACGGCGTCGATTCCTCGACGGTGCAGCGCAAGCTCGCCGCCGAGCGCGGCTACAAGATCGTCGCCGACGTGAAGTACAAGAGCAATTCGCCCTCGCTGACCGCCGAGGTGCAGCAGCTCAAGACCGCCAACGCCGACGTGCTCTTGCCGACGAGCTACACCACCGACGCGATCCTGCTCACCAAGACCATGAGCGAACTCGGCTACAAGCCGAAGAGCATCATCGCGCAGGCCGCCGGATTCTCCGAGAAGGTCACCTACGACGCGGTCGGCGACAAGCTCCAGGGCCTGATCTCGCGGGGCAGCTTCTCCCTCGATCTGGCCGCCAAGCGCCCGATGGTCGCCACCGTCAACGGAATGTACAAGGCCCGCGCCGGCCGCGACCTCAACGACAATTCCTCGCGCCAGTTCATGGCGATGATCGTGCTCGCCGACGCCCTCGACCGCGCCGGCTCGACCGACGGCCAGAAGATCCGGGCGGCGCTCGCCGCGACCGACATTCCGGGCACCCGCACGGTGATGCCCTGGACCAAGGTGGCGTTCGGTCCCGACGGCCAGAACACCTACGCCGACCCGGTGCTGCTGCAATGGATCGGCGACAAGTTCGTCACGGTCTTCCCCGAATCCGCGGCCGCGGCGCCGGCCAAGTGGCCGATGAACGCGTGAGGGGACGCTCTTCCTCCTCTCCCCGCCCGCGGGGAGAGGAGGAACCTGCGCCATTCCTGGCGCCGATCGATCCATCATTGCGCGCCGCCCACCGGAGCCCGAATCCCCCATGACGACGCAAGCCCTGGTGCAGGTGCTGGCGAGCGGCCTCCTGATGGGCTTGATCTACGCCCTGATCGCGGTCGGCCTCTCGCTGATCTTCGGCCTGATGGACGTGGTGAACTTCGCCCATGGCGAGTTCCTGATGCTCGCCATGTACGCGACCTTCGGGCTGGTGCTGGTCACCCGGCTCGACCCGGTGGTGCTGATGCCGCTGGTCGCCGCCCTGCTCTTCATGCTGGGGGCGGCCGCCTACATGGGCGTGGTGCGCTTCGCCATGCGGGCCAAGGCCAACCAGGGCATGGTGCAGATCTTCGCGACGTTCGGGCTCGCGATCCTGCTCCAGGGGGCCGCCCAGTACCTGTTCACGCCCGATTACCGCAACGTCCAGAACACGTGGCTCGGCGGGCGCACCCTCGAGCTCGGCGGGATCTTCCTGCCCTGGCCGCAACTCTTCGGCGCCGTCGTGTCGCTCGCCGCCTTCGGGGGGCTGCACCTCCTGATGAGCCGCACCGATTTCGGCCGCGCGCTGGAGGCGACCCGGGAGGACCAGGGCGCGGTGGCGCTCGTCGGCATCGACCGCAACCGGGTCTTCGCCCTCGGCTGGGGTTTGGGCGCGGCGCTGGTCGGCCTCGCCGGCGCCGTGCTGGCGATCTTCTACTACATCCACCCCCAGGTCGGGGCGAGCTTCGCGCTCATCGCCTACGTCACGGTGGCGCTCGGCGGCTTCGGCAGCGTCGCCGGGGCGCTGGTCGCCGGGATCATCGTCGGCCTCGTCGAGGCGTTCACGGCGGTGATCCTGCCGCCGGCGCTGAAGTCGATCGGGGTCTACGCCCTCTACCTCGCGGTGGTGTTCGTGCGGCCGCAAGGCCTGTTCGGGAGGCTCTGATGACCGCCGCGACCACCACCCTGGCGCCGGGCGCCGGCCTCGCGCGGGCTGAGGCGAGCCATGCGGCCAGGCGCCGGCGCAAGCTCGTCGTCGCCGCCGTGGTCTTCGCAGGCCTCGCCGCGCTGCCCTACGGCATCACCGACATCTACCTCCAGAACGTCCTGATCCTGACCCTGATGTACGCCGCGCTCTCGCAGAGCTGGAACATCCTGGGCGGCTATTGCGGACAGGTTTCCCTCGGTCACGCGCTCTATTTCGGCATCGGCGCCTACGCGACCTCGGTCCTGTTCGTGACCTACGGCGTGCTGCCGTGGTTCGGCATGCTGGCGGGCGGCGCCCTCTCGGCGGCGGTGGCGCTCCTTCTCGGCTATCCGTGCTTCCGGCTGGCCGGCCACTACTTCTCGATCGCCACCATCGTGATCGCGGAGATCGGCCTCCTCCTGGTTCACAACTGGGAGTTCGTCGGCGGGGCGATGGGCATCCAGTGGCCGTTCAACCCGGATTCGTGGTGGACGCTCCAGTTCGCCCGCGACAAGATCCCCTACGTCCACTTCGCGGTCGGCTTCCTGGCGGTGGTGTGGTTCGTGACCTGGCTGATCGAGGGCTCGCGCTGGGGCTACTGGTGGCGCGCCGTCAAGGACGACGCCCAGGCCGCCGAGAGCCTCGGCGTCGAGGTCTTCCGCTCCAAGATGGCGGCGGCCGCCGTCTCGGCCTTCTTCACCGCCATCGGCGGCGGCTTCTACGCGGCCTACGTCTCCTACATCGATCCCGAGAGCGTGATGAGCTTCCGCTTCTCGCTGCTCTTCGCCTTGCCGGCGGTGCTCGGCGGCATCGGCACGCTGTGGGGGCCGCTCGTCGGTGCGGCGATCCTGATCCCGCTCACCGAGATCAGCCGCTCGTATCTCGGCGGCAGCGGCAACGGCCTCGACCTGATGCTCTACGGCGTCCTCGTGATGGTGGTGGCGCTCGCCCGGCCGGAAGGCGTGCTCAGCCTGTTTCGCCGCACCCGCCGGGCCCGCAACGAGGAGGTCACGCCGTGAGCGAACCCTTGCTCCGCATCGACCACGTCACGCTGCGCTTCGGCGGCCTCGTCGCCAATGCCGATGTCAGCCTCGACGTGCCGGAAGGCCAGATCCTCGGGCTGCTCGGGCCGAACGGCGCCGGCAAGTCGACGCTGTTCAACCTGATCTCCGGCACCTATCAGCCGAGCGAGGGACGGATCGTCTTCCGGGGCGAGGACATCACCCCGCTCTCCGCCCCCGAGCGCTGCCGGCGCGGCATCGCCCGCACCTTCCAGGTGCCGCGCTCGTTCGACTCGATGAACGTGCTCGAGAACGTGATCGTCGGCGGCTTCGCCCGCCACGCCGGTGCCGCCGCGGCCCGGCGCAGGGCGCTGGAGACCCTCGACTTCGCCGGCCTCTCCCATCGCGCCGAGGCCGTGGCCGGCGAGCTGACCCCGCCCGAGAAGCGCCGCCTCGAGGTCGCCCGGGCGCTCGCCACCGAGCCGAAGCTCCTCCTCCTCGACGAGGTGCTGACCGGGCTCACCCCGAGCGAGGCCAAGGCCGGCGTCGCGCTGATCCGCAAGGTCGCGGCGAGCGGCGTCACCGTCATCATGGTCGAGCACGTGATGGAGGTGGTGATGCCGCTCGTCGACCGCGCCGTCGTCCTGCATCTCGGCCGCGTGCTGGCGGAGGGCCACCCGACCGAGGTGGTGCGCGACGAGGGCGTCATCACCGCCTATCTGGGGGAGCGCCACCGTGCTGCTTGAGGTCCGCGGGCTCTCCACCGCCTATCAGGGCTTGCTCGCCATCCAGGGGATCTCGATCGAGGTCGCGGCGGGCGAGATCGTCGTGGTCGCCGGCGCCAACGGCGCCGGCAAGTCGACCTTGCTCAAGTCCATCGCCGGGATGGAGCGGCCGAAATCCGGCGAGGTCGTGTTCGACGGCACCCGCATCGACGGGCTGCCGGGCCACGCCATCACGGCGAAGGGCATCGCCTACGTGCCGGAGAACAAGCGGCTGTTTCCCCGCCTGTCGGTCGCCGACAACCTGCGGCTCGGCAGCTACCTCCACCGCAAGGCGCCCGACCGCGAGGCGCCCCTGGACCGGGTCTTCTCCCTGTTTCCCCGCCTCAAGGAGCGCCTGCCGCAGCGCGCCGGCACCCTCTCGGGCGGCGAGCAGCAGATGCTCGCCATCGGCCGCGCCCTGATGACCCGTCCGCGCCTCCTGATGCTCGACGAGCCCTCGCAGGGCATCATGCCCAAGCTCGTCGACGAGATCTTCTCCGCCATCGAGGCGATCCGGGCCTCCGGCACCACGATCCTCCTGGTCGAGCAGCGCCTCGCGGAGTCCTTGAGCATCGCCGACCGGGCCTACGTGCTCCAGACCGGCCGGCTGATGCTCAGCGGGCCGGCCGCGTCCCTGCGCGACGACCCGGAGGTGCGCCGGGTCTATCTCGGCATCTGATCCGCGACTCCCGCTGCCGGCCTCGATGCTCTACAGAGGCCCGGCACGGAGACCCAGCGATGACCAGCCCCACCACCGAGATCACGCTCGAGCGCATCGCCCTGATCCGGCGCCTGGTCGTGGCCTGGGACCCGGCGGGGCAGGGCGCCCCGGCGATCCACCCGGACGCCCCCTACGGCAGTCTCGACCGCGACGGCGACATCGCCAACGTCACCGGCGACGACGAGGGCGCGGCGGAGGAGCACCGGGCGGTGGGCGCGGCGCTCGCCGCCTTCCTGCGCCACGCCGAGCTGAAGCCCGGCCGCTACACCTACCACAACCCGCTGACCAAGCTCGACCTGACGCAGGTCTCCGACGTCTTCCGCGACGAGAGCACCGGGACGGCGCCCGAGCAGATCGTGTTCGAGGTCGGACCCGAGCACATCGCCCTGATCCGCCGCCTCACCGTGGGGTGGGACGAGGCCCGCGGCGTCCCGGCGGTCGATGCCGACGCCCCCTACGGTCCGGGAACGCTGGACGACGCGATGGCCCGGGCACTCGGCGGCCCGCGCGACGACCTCGCCCGGCTGCACCGCGCGATGCAGCCCGCGCTCCAGATCTTCCTGCGCAGCGCCGACATCGCGCCGGGCGACTACGCCTGACCGCCCGCCGGTCAGTACCGGCACCGCGACCGGAGGCGGGTTCCGGGCGTTGGCGATTGCCCGACGGTCACCGGAACGAGATCTGCCGCGGAAACCCCGCGGCAGTAGCGGAAGCGACCCTATTCGCCGGGCCGGCGCCAATCCAGACTAGGCCAAAGGTCCAGTCGTAACAGTTACCACCATGGCCGACGGCCGCAGACGGCACCGCTTTACGAAAAATTTCCGCGCTTATGATGCTCTCAGGATAACGGGGTTTCCGCCTCGAATCCCATGCCCTCAACGGCAAGCAGCGCATCGCGAGCTGGATCACCCTACATGCTGACCTTGTCCAAGCTGGCCATCCGGCTGCCCGCCACCATCATCGGTCTGGCACTCGTCAGTTCGTCCGTGATGGGAGGCTTGAGCTGGTACACCGCCCGGAGCAGCCTCGTCTCGGCGGTCGAGGATCGCCTTCGGCTCGCCGCCACGGCGACCGGCCACGGCATGGCGCTCGTCGCCGATCGGGCCCAGGCCGAGTTCGTCGCCGCCGCCAACCACCCGCAGGTGGCCTCGAACTTCACCGACCTGATCGAGAACCTCGATCCGAACAAGCCGGACTATGCCGGCATCCTGGCGGCCTTCCGGGCGCCGCAGGGCGTCGAGGCGCGGCTCGCCTTCGACGGCACGACCACCAACACCATGTATGGCCGCCGGCACGTCAAGGTGCAGGAGGTGGCCCGCAAGCTCGTGGGCCCGGCCGGCTACGCCGACCTGATGTTCCTCGATACCAACGGGCGCATCGTCTACACGGCGACCAAGGGCGACGACTTCGCCGCCTCGCTCGGCGATCCGGCGCTGCGCGACACCAGCCTCGCGAAGCTGTTCGAGACGATGAAGGCGGGCGGTCCCGATGCCGTGAGCTTCGCGGATTTCGCCGCCTACCCGGTCGGCGGCCAGGCGGCCTTCATCGGCAAGCCGGTGAACCGGCGCGCCAACGTCGCCATGGGCACCGCCCAGGCGGTGGACCGCGCCGGCTACGTGGTGATGCGGCTCACCCCGGCCCTGTTCGACCAGACCCTGTCGCACCGCGCCGGCCTCGGCGAGACCGGCCAGACCCTCGCGATCGGCGCCGACGGCAACCTGCGCGGCAACCCGCCCCTCGACCCCGCCGTCAAGGCGGGCGCGCCCCTGAGCGCCCTCGGTATCGCCCCGGAGCAGGTCGCGGCCGACAAGCCCTTCACCTACGCGGTCGCCGATGGCGGCCACCGGGCGGTGAGCGCAATCGTGCCGGTGCTCGGCGTGCCCTACACCCTGGTGGCCGAGCAGGCGGATGCGGAGGCCCTCCAGGCGGTCGGCGACCTCTCCCGCCTCCTCGTGATGATCGGGCTCGCGGTGCTCGCCGGCACCGCGCTCCTCGGCCTGCTGATGGCGCGGGCGATCGTGCGGCCCCTCGGCGCCCTGACCACGGCGCTCAAGGCGCTCGCCGCCCGCCAGGTGCTCGACGCCGTGCCGGGCTACAAGCGCCGCGACGAGATCGGCGACATCGCCCGGGCCGTCGTGATGATCCGCGACATGTCCCTCGAGGAGGCGGCCCAGCAGCTCCAGACCACCGAGGCCGCGCGCCTGCGCGAGGAGCAGGCCCGGCGCAGCCTGCTGCGCGATCTCGCCGACCGGTTCGAGGCCTCCGTCGGCGGCATCGTCGCCCGGGTGTCGGGGGCGGCCGAGGGGCTGACCGGCGCCTCCGGCGCCATGCACCACGCGGTCGAGGGCACCTCGTCCCGCTCGGTCACCGTCGCGTCGGTGGCCCGGCAGACCAGCGGCAACATCGGCGCCGTCGCGGCGGCGGCCGAGGAGCTCGGCGCGACCGTGGCGGAGATCAGCCGCCAGGTGGTCCAGGCCGCCGGGATGTCGTCCGAGGCGGTGGCCCAGGCCCGGAGCGCCGGCGGCACGATGGCGGAGCTCTCCGCCGCCGCCACCCGCATCGGCGACGTCGTCGGCCTCGTCTCGCAGATCGCCTCGCAGACCAATCTGCTGGCGCTGAACGCCACCATCGAGGCGGCCCGCGCCGGGGCGGCCGGCCGCGGCTTCGCGGTGGTGGCCGCCGAGGTCAAGGAGCTGGCCGGACAGACCGCCAAGGCGACCGAGGAGATCGGCCGGCACGTCGCGGCGATCCAGGCCACCAGCGAGGGGGCGGGCGGCGCCATCGCCGGGGTGACGGCGCAGATCGAGGCGATGAGCCAGGTCACCACCGGCATCGCCTCGGCGATCGAGGAGCAGGGCGCGATGACCCACGAGATCGTGCGCCAGATGGCGGAGGCGACCGAGGGCACGGCCGCGATGACGAGCGACATCAACGAGGTCGCCAACGCCGCCGCCGCCGCCGGCCGCGCCGCCTCCGAGGTGTCGCAGGGCTCCGACGACCTGTCCGAGCAATGCGCCCGCCTGCGCCGGGAGGTCGACGGCTTCCTCGCCAGCGTCCGCGCCGCCTGACCGCATCCGCCCGATGGCCGAAGGCCGGACCCTGCCCGCGGGCGGGGCTCCGGCCTTCGCCGTTCAGACGCTCCGGTATTGCGTTGCGGCAAGTATTATGTGGGCCCGATGTTTCCCGATCGCCGTCCGTCGCCGTTCGGAATTGATTAAGCGGGTCGGGATAGGGTGTCGAACAGCGTGATGTTCGACGATTGGCCTGACGATCATGATGAGTGGCACGGTGAGCCCGGGATCCCTGGAGGACACGACGGCGCTGCTCCAGCGTCACCTGATGTCGATCTCCGAGACCATCGCCCGCACGCGCCAGGAGATCGCCGACCTGCGCGAGCAGCAGGAGAGCGGCCGCGCCCGCGACGAACTGCACGCCGTCGTCCAGGGCACCGAGCAGGCCACGCACACGATCCTGACCGTCTCGGAGACCGTCGACGCGCTTGCCCGCAACATCGCCAAGCGGGCGCAGGACGAGGCGACCCGGGCGGATGCCCGCGCCATCCAGGCCGAGATGCAGACGGTGTTCGAGGCCTGCAACTTCCAGGACCTGACCGGCCAGCGGATCTCGAAGGTGGTGCGCACCATCGTCGACGTCGAGGAGCGGGTCGGCGAGATGCTGCGCCTGTGGTCCGGCGCCGCGCCCTCGCCCGCCCGGCCCAAGCCCGACCCCCGCGGCGAGGAGGAGTCCCTCCTCAACGGTCCGGCCCTGCCCGGCGCCGCGGCGGTGTCGCAGGACGCCGTCGACGCGATGTTCCCGTAGCGCGCCGGTCACCGGCGCGATGGGACGGGGCGGGGACCGCGGATGCGCCCGCCCGGCGGCTTCAGCCGGCGATGAAGCCTGCCGGCTGCGGCGCCTTCCGGCAGGCCGGCAGCCACGCCATGTCGTAATGCGGTGGGCGCACCGCCGTGACCTGGAAGCCCAGGCGCTCGTAGAGGGAGCGCCCGTCGGTGGCGCCGACCATCGGGGTCGAGAGGGTGATCGGCAGGCGCACGCTCTCGGCCGCCGCCTGCAGGCTGCGCACCAGGTCGGTGCCGATGCCCTTGCCGCGGGCCGCCGCGACGATCGCCAGTTCCGAGATGCGCCAGTCGGCATAGCCGAGATCGACGACGAGGCGCCCGACCGCCTGGCCGGTGCGCTCGACGATGAAGTCCATGTGCTCGGGATACACGCTCTCCAGCCCCGCCCGCATGGTCCGGAACTGCTGCTCGTAGAGCGCCTGCAGCACGTCGCGGTCCGTGTCGGCCCAGGACAGCCAGGGACGCGATTCGATGAAGAGCCGCAGCAGGAAGTCCTGGTCGCTCGGGCGGATGGGGCGAAGGCCCAGGCCGCCGAACAGCGGGAGGGAGCCGGTCTGGGAGGCCATGCGGCGGGTCTCCGGTCGGGATGCGGACACAACGAGGGCGGCCCGGCATCGCGGGGATGCCGGGCCGCCCGGTGGGGCTCAGTTGAAGACCGCCTCGAAGGCGGCGGAGTTCGGCGCCAGGCCGAGGGGCATGATCCGCTCCAGATAGAGCGGGCCGATCGAGCCGAGGCGATCATGCACGATCAGGCAATGGCCGCCCGCGAAGGAGCCGGCGGCCTCCGCCGGGCAGGCGAAGACCAGGCTGAACGCGGTGCGGGCGCTCCCCGCCATGGTCGCGGTGGGCCGCTCGTTGCAGCGCACCAGCGTCGTGGCCAGGACCTCGCCCTCGGCGCCGTGCAGCGCGAACGCCTCGCCCAGGGCGGGGGCGAACAGCCCGGCCGAGAGGGTATCGAGCAAGGCGGTCAATCCGGACGGTTGGGATAGAGGCCGGTCACGGCGATGACGAAGGTCAGCGCCAGCGAGGGCTGGAAGTTGGAGAACGGCGTGGCGGCGCCGAACGGATCGACGGTCACCGTGCCGCCGGTGACCGTCGTGATGTTCACGCTCGTCTGTGCGGTCGAGGCCGGGCCATCCAGCTTGATCGCCGAAGCGGCGAACGCCGTCTTGTTGGTGCCGTTGCTGTAGATCTTATTCGTCCCAGCGAGTGTCGCCGGCAGACAGGAAGCCGGCGAGTTCGAAGTCGGTGCGTCGGTGACGCCGTACATCGTGGCCGTCTGAGTGCCGGTCGTCGCCGGGATGGTGACGGGCTGGGTGCCGGTCGTCGGCCGGAACGTCGCGGAGTGGGCGTGGGGCGCGAGGTTGGCGGCCGAGAGCGTGGTGGTCTCGGTTCCGGTCACGCCGGCCAGATTGTAGGCCGAGCCGGTCGTCGATCTGCCGGTGCCGATCGCGGTGCGGCCGGACAGGTTCGGAAGACCGAATGTATTCTGGCCGATACTGCCACCATAGATGTTCCCGACAAGCGAGAAGAGCGCCTGATATTGCCGCAGGTCCAGGATCTGCCCTTGGCACTTCAGGTACTCGCGCGGCGCCCAGTCCCAGGGCACCATGAAGATCATGCCGAGCATCGGTTCCATGGGACGAATTCCTTTAGCTTTTATATATCGCACGACAGTGATGCGAAGGCGAATCACTTCGATCTCCGAATCACCTGGCGACATGACTGGTATACGATGTCGACGTGGTGCCGCAAGCGTATGATCGAGGTCGAAGTCCTTACAAACAACGCCCGCAAATCTACCATATCATGCCGATATCAAGCGCTGAGCCGCCAAAATTTCGCACGCGCGGCGCCGTCATGGTGTCATCGTCCAGGTGTCTTCGGGACGCAGGGTACAATCGGGGTTGGCAGCTGATTTACCCCGCGGCACCGCTTTGGCCGGCGCATCAGACACCAGCATGTCGATCCACTGCCCATGCGGGCGCGTGAGAGCACGTCCCCCTGTTGGATTTTGGAGAGGAAAATCGATGCCGCCGTCCGGCATGGAGCCCGCCTGAAATGCCCTGCATACGAAATATTCAAAAATAATAGATGATCATAAATTCTAGAAATAAGCTTCTGTTTATAGCACTTGTACGAAACAACATTTACTTCACTTATAAGAATGATGTGTAATTCTGTTATGCCAAACTGCCATATCGGGTGGGAAAAATGCAACTGGCCGCAGAATACCAGGATTTTATCGAGAAAATCTCGCGTACTGTCCTTCCAAAAGGAGCGGCTGGCGTGCGATCCGGGTAGGGAACAACGAAGCGCGACGCAGGTGGGCGACTCAACGCTCTCCGGGCCGCCAGGGGTTGGGGCATTTCAATGGCCGAAGTATTGATCACGCTAACCGGCACTCAGACAAACGCCGGCGACAACCATTATTATGAGGCCTGGTATGGCACTGGCGTAGATTATACTAAATATTTAGGCCAGTTCAGGTCGAGCTTGAACTCGGACGGATTGTATCGCGCCTCGTTCATCGTGGATGCGAGTAGCCCCGGAGCCACTGCGTCTGCTTATACAGTCAGAGATAGCGACGCCAGCCCTGTTATTGTTGTCAGTGATGCCCCAAACGACGGAACGACGTCGACGAGCAGCACCCTTTCGTTGACGGCGACTCGGACGAATCTGACGGCCGGCCCGCAGGGTGCGACCGGCGCACAGGGAGCGACGGGCGCCCAGGGGACCACCGGTGCTCAGGGCACGACCGGCGCCCAGGGCGCAACCGGCGCGCAGGGCGCAACCGGCGCCCAGGGCACGACGGGTGCCCAGGGGACCACCGGTGCTCAGGGCACGACCGGCGCCCAGGGCGCAACCGGCGCGCAGGGCGCAACCGGCGCCCAGGGCGTGACCGGTGCTCAGGGGACGACGGGCGCGCAGGGCGCTACCGGCGCGCAGGGTGCGACCGGCGCGCAGGGCGCCACCGGTGCCCAGGGCGTGACCGGTGCCCAGGGGACCACGGGTGCGCAGGGCGCCACCGGCGTTCAGGGCGCGCAGGGCGCCACCGGTGCCCAGGGCGTGACCGGCGCCCAGGGGACCACGGGTGCCCAGGGCGCCACCGGCGTCCAGGGTGCGACGGGCGCGCAGGGCGCCACCGGTGCCCAGGGCGTGACCGGCGCCCAGGGGACCACGGGTGCGCAGGGCGCCACCGGCGTTCAGGGCGCGCAGGGCGCCACCGGTGCCCAGGGCGTGACCGGCGCCCAGGGGACCACGGGTGCCCAGGGCGCCACCGGCGTCCAGGGCGCGACGGGCGCGCAGGGCGCCACCGGCGCTCAGGGCGTGACCGGTGCCCAGGGGACCACGGGTGCGCAGGGCGCCACCGGCGTTCAGGGTGCGACGGGCGCGCAGGGCGCCACCGGTGCCCAGGGCGTGACCGGCGCTCAGGGGACCACGGGTGCGCAGGGCGCCACCGGCGTTCAGGGTGCGACGGGCGTGCAGGGCGCCACCGGTGCCCAGGGCGTGACCGGTGCCCAGGGAACCACGGGTGCGCAGGGCGCCACCGGCGTCCAGGGTGCGACGGGCGCGCAGGGCGCCACCGGTGCCCAGGGCGTGACCGGTGCCCAGGGGACCACGGGTGCGCAGGGTGCCACCGGCGTCCAGGGTGCGACGGGCGCGCAGGGCGCCACCGGTGCCCAGGGCGTGACCGGTAGCCAGGGAACCACGGGTGCGCAGGGTGCCACCGGCGTCCAGGGTGCGACGGGCGCGCAGGGCGCCACCGGTGCCCAGGGCGTGACCGGTGCCCAGGGGACCACGGGTGCGCAGGGTGCCACCGGCGTCCAGGGTGCGACGGGCGCGCAGGGCGCCACCGGTGCCCAGGGCGTGACCGGTAGCCAGGGAACCACGGGTGCGCAGGGTGCCACCGGCGTCCAGGGTGCGACGGGCGCGCAGGGCGCCACCGGTGCCCAGGGCGTGACCGGTGCCCAGGGGACCACGGGCGCGCAGGGCGCGACGGGCGTGCAGGGCGCCACCGGCGACCAGGGTGCTCAGGGCACGACTGGTGCCCAGGGTGCTACCGGCTCCCAGGGCGCGACAGGTGCCCAGGGTGCGACGGGAGCGCAGGGCGTCACTGGCGCCCAGGGTGCCACCGGCGAACAAGGCGCGCAGGGTGTGACCGGCTCGCAAGGTGCGCCGGGGACCCAGGGTGCCACCGGTTCCCAGGGCGCGACGGGGACCCAGGGTGCGACGGGGGCGCAGGGCGTCACTGGCGCCCAGGGTGCCACCGGCGAACAAGGCGCGCAGGGTGTGACCGGCTCGCAAGGTGCGCCGGGCACCACCGGCTCCCAGGGCGCAACGGGGATCCAGGGTGCTACCGGCTCGCAGGGTGCCACCGGGTCCGCGGGTGCCACCGGTTCCCAGGGCGCGACGGGGGCCCAGGGTGCCACCGGGTCCGCGGGTGCCACCGGTTCCCAGGGCGCGACGGGGGCCCAGGGTGCTACCGGGTCCGCGGGTACCACCGGTTCCCAGGGCGCGACGGGTGCTCAGGGTGCCACCGGGTCCGCGGGTGCCACCGGTTCCCAGGGCGCGACGGGTGCTCAGGGTGCCACCGGGTCCGCGGGTGCCACCGGTTCCCAGGGCGCGACGGGGGCCCAGGGTGCCACCGGGTCCGCGGGTGCCACGGGCGCGACCGGTCCGACGGGTGCCGACGGCCCGACCGGGGCCACCGGCCCGACCGGTCCGGTCATCTGCTTCGCGTCCGGAACGATGATCCTGACGCCGGAGGGTGAGCGTCCGGTCGAGGTCCTGCGGCCCGGCGACGCCGTCGTCACCGCTTCGGGCGAGACGGTCGCCGTCGCTTGGGTCGGCCACCGCCATCTCGACCTGCGGCGCCATCCGCAGCCCGAGCGGGCCCAGCCGGTCCGGGTCGCCGCGCACGCCTTCGGCCCCGGCCTGCCGCACCGCGACCTCGTCGTCTCGCCCGGCCACGCGCTCTTCGTCGAGGACGTGCTGATCCCGGCCGGTGTGCTCGTCAACGGCACGTCGGTGGTGCAGCTCGACCGCTCGGAGGTGGTCTACCACCACGTCGAGCTGGCGGTGCACGACGTCCTGGTCGCCGACGGCCTGCCCGCCGAGAGCTACCTCGATTGCGGCAACCGCGGCACCTTCGAGAACCACGACGGCCCGGTCACCCTGCACCCGGACCTCGTCGCCTCGGCGCTGAACCTGGAGCTGGCCTGCGCGCCGGTCGTCCTCCACGGCCCGGTCGTCGACCGGGTCCGGGCCCGGCTCGCCGCCAAGGCCGAGGTCGAGGCCGAGGTCAAGGCCGGGCGCTCGGTCCTCGCGCGCCTCTTGCGGCGGGCTTGAGGACGCCGCGCCGGCTCCGGCCGGCGCGACCTTCCGCAACGAACCCGGCCCGCGGCGCCCCGACGGGCGCGCCGCGGGCCTCGTCGTGACAGGGCCGCGGCAGCCTGGGGGAGGCGATTCCCCCCAGTCCGCGTCCCGGACTCATTCTCGGATCATCCCCGCCCGAACCGTCTCTCCCGGCGATCCCCGGCGCCTCCGCCCGTCACCAGGAACCCGCATGACCCCGTCCGACCAGACCGTCTGCCTCGCGATGATCGTCAAGAACGAGGCGCCGGTGATCCGCCGGTGCCTGGAATCGGTGCGTCCGCTCATCGACCACTGGATCGTCGTCGATACCGGCTCCACCGACGGGACGCAGGACCTGGTGCGCACGATCCTGGCCGACCTGCCGGGCGAGCTGGTCGAGCGCCCCTGGGTCGATTTCGCCCATAACCGGTCCGAGGCCCTGGCGCTGGCGCGCGCCCACGGCACCTACACCCTGGTCATCGACGCCGACGACGAGATGCTCCTGCCGCCCGGCTACGTGCTGCCCGACCTCACGGCGGAGGCCTACGAGGTCACCATCACGGATGCCCCGCTGACCTACCGGCGGATCCAGCTGGTGCGGAACACCCTGCCGTGGCGCTACCGCGGGGTGCTGCACGAATTCGTCGAATGTCCGGAAGCGACGAACCGCGCCGTCATCGACCTGACCATGCGGCGCAACCACGACGGCGCCCGCCGCCGCGACGGCGAGACCTACCGGCGCGACGCCGCGATCCTGGAGGCGGCGCTGGCGACGGAGACGGACCCGTTCTTCATCGCCCGCTACACCTTCTACCTCGCCCAGAGCTACCGCGATTGCGGTGCCCACGAGCAGGCGATCGCCGCCTACCTGCGGCGGGCGGATCTCGGATACTGGCAGGAGGAGGTCTACGTCGCGCTGCTTGCCGCCGCCCGGCTGATGCCGGGCCTCGGGCGCCCCGTGGACGACACCCTGGCGGTCTGTCGCCGGGCGATCGCGCTCTGCCCGCACCGGGTCGAGGCCCGTCACCATGCCAGCCGCGTCTGCCGCCTCGCCGAGCGCTACGAGGAAGGCTTCCGCTTGGCCGGAGCCGCCTTGACCTTCAGGCCGCCGGAGGGCGCCCTGTTCATCGAGCCCTGGATCTACGACTACGGCCTGCGGGACGAATACGCGGTCAACGCCTACTGGGCCGGCCATTACTGGCACAGCCTTGCCGCCAACCTCGACCTCATGGCCTGCCCGACGGCGCCGGAGGGCGAGCGCCAGCGCTTCGCCGTCAATGCCCGCTTCGCCCTCGAGAAGCTGCCGATCCCCCTCGAAGGGCGGCGCGGCTTCCTGCAGACGACCCGCCCGGGCATCGCCCCGAGCGACTTGCCGGGCTTCTGGTCCGGCTTGACCCGCGCCGCGCCCTGGGTGCCGACGCGCCCGCAGGGCGGAACGGAGCTGATGCACGAGGGCCTGTCGCGGCGTCTCGGGCCGGCGCTCGCTGGTCTTCAGCTCTGCCTCAACGGCTACGACGAGGGCCGGATCGACGGGCGCCCGCTCGTGGTCTGGATCCACCACGCCCCCGACCAGCCGGCCGTGGCCTGGCTCCGCGAGCCGGCCAAGGTCGCCCGCGTGGCCCGCTTCGTCTTCGTCTCCGAGTGGCAGCGGGCGCAGTACCTCGCCACCTTCGCCCTCCCGGCCGAGCGCTGCCTGGTGCTGCGCAACGCCACCGAGGTGCCGGAGCGCGACCGCGCCCCCGGCCGGCGCCGTCCCCTCAAGGTCGCCTATACCAGCACGCCCTATCGCGGGCTGTCGGTGCTGCTGGACGCCTGGGCGCAGGCCGCGCCCGAGGCGGCCGAGCTGCACGTCTGGTCGTCGCACAAGCTCTACGGCCCGGGTGCCGACGACGCGCCCTACGCCCAACTCTATGCCCGGGCGGCGGCGCTGCCGAACGTGCACTACCACGGGCTCCTGCCCAATGCCGAGCTGCGCGCGGCGCTGGCCGACATCGACATCCTGGCCTATCCGAACACCTTCGCGGAAACCTCCTGCCTCGCCGTCATCGAGGCGATGGCGGCGGGTTGCCGGGTGATCTGCCCGAGCCACGGCGCGCTGCCGGAGACCACCGCCGGTTTTGCCCGCCTCTACCCCTTCGTCGCCGATCCGGCCGAGCATGCCCGCGTCTTCGCAGCGATCCTCGCCGAGGAAATCGCCGATCCGTGGCAGGCGGAACCCGAGCGGGCGGCGGCCCAGCAGGCGCATTGCCGCCAGGTCTACGACTGGACCGCCCGCGTGCCGGAGTGGCAGCGCCTGATCGAGGGCTTGCGCGCGCCCGCACCCGCGCCTCGTTTCGCGCCGAGCTTCCGCCGGGTCGAGGCGCGGCACGGCGCCTTCCTGGTGGTGGAGCAGGACTTCATCGGCCGGACGATCGCCCAGACCGGCGAATGGGAGCCGCACCTGATCGACTTCGCCCGCCTGGTCCTCGACGAGGCCTCGCATGTCGTCGATCTCGGCGCCAATCTCGGCTACCACACGGTCCGGCTCGCCGGCCTCGTCCCGCGCGGCTCGGTCCACGCCTTCGAGCCGCTCGACCTGTGCTTCTCGCTCCTGCAGCAGAACGTGCTGGCCAACCGCTGCGACCACGTCCGCACCTACAAGATGGCGGTGACCGACCGCTCCGGCGACACGGTCGAGATGGAGCCGCTGGAGGCGACCCTGACGGCCGCCGGCACCGTCAATATCGGCCATACCGGCATCGGCCGGAGCAGCGCCGGCCAGGCCGGAGACCTCGTCTTCACGGTCCGGCTCGACGACCTGCCCCTGCCGCCGATCGCCCTCGTCAAGATGGACATCCAGGGCGCGGAGGCCGCGGCGCTCGCCGGGATGCAGGACCTCATCGCCCGTGACCGCCCGGTTCTGTTCATCGAGATCGAGGAGGAGCACCTGCGCCGGCACGGCTCCAGCTCCAAGGCGGTGATGGAGCACCTGCTCGGCCTCGGCTACAGCCTCCTGCGGATCCGCAACGAGTGGCCGACCGACCACCTGGCGATCCCCAACGAGCGCGCCGACCTCATCGCCCGCTGCCGCGGCCAGACGCAGTACGCGACGGACTGGATCGCCGGCTCGCGGGTCGAGCTGCATTTCGAGACGACGCATCACTACGCGTCGGTCGTGGCGTCGTGACGGGCGCCAGCCGGTCCGGCGCCCGCTCCGCCGTCGCGCCCGATACCCCGGATGGCCGTCGTTTCCACGGCGCGCCATGACGAGAGCCAGCGACGACGACCTCATCGCCCGCTCCGGGCTGTTCGACGTCAACCACTACCTGCTCGAATCGCCCGATGTCGTGGCGGACGGGGCGGATCCGCTGGAGCATTTCTGCCGCTTCGGCGCCCGCGAGGGTCGGCGCCCGAACCTCTATTGCGATCCGGCCTGGTACGCAGCGCTGTATCTCGGCGGGAATCCGGAGGGCGTGAACCCGCTCTGCCACTATATCCGGATCGGCGAGCGCTCAGGCTACCGGCCAATCCCCTATTTCGAGCCGGCCTGGTACGCGCGCGTCTACGCCTTGCGCCCCGGCACCTCTCCGCTGCGGCACTACCTCACCCATCGCCGCAGCCAGCTCTACGCACCCAATTCCCGCTTCGACCTCGCCCACTACCTCGCGCGCTACGGCGCCGAGATCGGCCGCAACCGCGACGCCTTCGCGCACCTGCTGCGCCACGGCGCGCGGCGGGATCTCGCCTCGTCGGCGGATTTCGACGCGGCAGCGTACCGGGTGCGGCATGGCCTTCCGGCGCAACCCGCCTCGGCGCTCATCGCCGATCAGGAGGCGTGCAACCCGCTGGTCCACCGCCTGACGCAGGAGGCCGCCGAGGAACAGGCCCGGCGGTCGGGTGCGGGGCGATCCTCGTGGTGGCGGTGCCTCCTGAACCGCACCCGATGACGATGCGCCGGTCGCGGGGCGGCCGGCGCATCGCGCGGGGATCGCGCCTCAGTTCAGGAGGGTTTTCGGCTTCACCAGCGTGCCGCGAGCGGAGAGGAACGCCACCACGATCCACGGGCAGACGAAGACCAGGAAGAACAGCAAGCCCATCACGCGCCTCCTTCGGTTTCACCGGATTCCAACCCCGTCAATGCCGTGCGGCCGGCGGGGGTTGCACGCCTCGGCCCCACGCTACTCCTCTCCCGCCGGCGCGCCGGTGTCCCGGGCGCGGTGGAGCAGGAAGATCGACGCCACCATCACCAGGATCAGCCCCGCCAGGACGACGAGCTCGATCATCGAGGCGCGAAACAAGGCCTCCTTCTGCGGGCTCCACTCGGTGGCGTGCATCTGCTCGGCAGTCTGGAGCGTCAGCACCAGCACGCGCCGGATCGAGGCGATCAGCCCGACGATAAGGAACGGCTCGCAGCTCAGCCGGCCCGAGCGCATCGACACCCGCACCGTGTGCAGGATCTCGACCAGCATCAGCAGGAACAAGAGCCGGTCGACCACGTCGAGGAGCTGCGCGGCGGCGCCGACGGAGGTCACCGCCTTGAAGGTCATGCCGGCGGCATCCACCAGGGCCATCACGGCGGTCAGCGCCAGCAGCACGCCCAAAGCCGCGTAGATCGCGTGCTCGGTGTGGAGGAAGACGAAGGCCGAGAGCCGGGTCAGCCACCCGCCCTCCTTCTCGGCCTTCTCCAGTTTCGCGGTCTCCACCATGGCGGTCTCCGAGGGCGGGTGGCGCGGCAGGCTCAGCCTTGCGGGCGGGGCATGCGGAAGGGCAGCATGAACCGCACCAGCGGGTGGGTGAGCCGGTCGCAGTCGAGCGATTCGTGGACCGGATGCACCGCCTCGCCGCAGATCCGCGCCGAGAGGAGCGAGCGGGAGTAGAACGGTGCGTCCTCGAAGCGGCGCAGCAGAGCGGCCTGCCCGTCGTCGCTGCGGGTAGCGCGGGGCAAGCGCCAGAGCGTGCGCGGGAGCGCGGCAGGGACCGGCGGCGCGATCGGGCGCGGGGTGCCGTCGGGGTCGAAGCGCAGGGACAGGTCCTGGCGGCTGCCGTCGCGCCGCTCGACGTCGTAGAGGATCGCCGCGCCGTGCGTCAGCGTCGCGCGCGACCAGGTCCAGCTCCTGAACGAATCCTCCAAGGGCACGTCGCCCTCGTTGGTGTCGAAATAGGCGTGGCCGCTCCAACGCAACGAGGGCTTGTCGAACGCGACCTCGACCCGCGAGGAGGGAGCGAGCGGCCACCAGCGGTGGTGCCCGTCCGCGTCGAGGGTGAAGGGGGCGGGCGTGAACCCGCCGGGGCGGACCCGGATCGTGCCCGCGAGCCGCGAGGGTAGGGGGGTCGTCACCTCGTCGACCCGGATCGTCAGGCTGGTGCCGTCCCAGTCGAGGGAGCTCGGGCCGATGGCGAGCGAGGTGGCGGTCCGGTTCACGTGGCGGCGGCTGCGCTCGGTCATCGCCCAGGCCTTGGGGCGACCGTACAGCACCACGTTGATCGCCGAATGGTTGATCGGGTCGCCGCGACCGCTCCAGGCGTAGTAGGGCGAGAACACGCTGCCGAGGAACGCGATGATCGTGAGGCCGTGCTGCCCGTCGTCGCTCACCGCATCGACGTACCACCAGGCATAGCCGCCCGGCGCGACGGGGAGGTCGAAGCGAGGTCCTGCAGAAGGCTCGCCGCCGCGAGCCGCCCCGATTGCGCCGCCATCGGCACGCCCGGACCCGGATGGACGCTGCCCCCCGCCAGGTAGAGCCCCGGCAGCTTCGTGCGCGCGCCCGGACGGCGGAACGACGCCATCCAGCCGTGCGACGCCCGGCCGTAGAGCGCCCCGCCCGTCGCCGGAAACAATTTTTCGAAATCCGCCGGCGTCGTGGTGGTCCGCGCCGTCTCGTCGATCGTCAGGCCGCAGGCGGAGAGCCGCCGGCTCATCGTGTCGTGGCATCGGGCGATCTCCTGAGGCGACAGGGCGGCGCCGCGGGCCGGCGCGTTGACGAGGCAGAGCAGGGCTTCCGGCGCCTCCGGCGGCGCGCCGTCATCGCCACGATCCTGCGCGCAGACGTAGACGGTCGGGTCGCGCGGCGGGCGGGCGCGATCGGTGAGGTCGGCGAACTCGGCGGCGTAGTCGCCCGAGAAGAAGACGTTGTGGCGCACGAGCGGAAAGCCCTCGGGCCGCCCCGCCACCGCGAAGGTCACCGCCGAGAGCGAGCGCTCGCGCTCCGGCACCGGATCGGCCGCCCGGGCGCCCTCCGGCCCGAACAGCCCCTCGGCCAGGGCGGCGGCGTCGCAATTCGCCACCACGGCGGTGGCGGGCAGCCGCTCGCCGGTGGCGAGGAGAACGCCGGCGACCCGCCCGCCCTCGACCAGGATCCGCTCGACGGCGGTGCCGTAGCGCAGCTCCGCCCCGTGCTCGGCGGCGAGTTCCGCCACGGCGCCAGCCAGCCGCGACAGGCCCCCCGTCACGGTCCAGACCCCCGCCATCTCGACATGGGCGACCAGCATCAGGGTCGCGGGGGCGGAAAACGGCGAGGAGCCGCAATAGGTGGCGTAGCGGCCGAAGAGCTGGCGCAGGCGCGGATCGCGAAAATGCTCGCCCAATGCCGCCCACAGGGTGGTGAAGGGTTGGATCCGCATCAGCCCGCCGAGGCCGCGCGGCCCGGCCCGCCGCACGAGGTCGAGGGGGCTCGGCCGCTCGCCGCGGATGAACGGTCCTTCGAGGGCGCGGTAGATCGCGCCGGCCTGCTCGCGGAAGCGCAAGAAGCCCTCGGCCTCCCGGGGACCCGCGAAATCCGCGATGGCCCGGGCGGACCGGTCCGGATCGGCGAAGAGGTCCAGGCGCTCGCCCGCGCCCCAGGCGTGACGGGCGAGGATGTCGGCCGGCCGCAGGGCGACGCGCCGGGAGAGGTCCGCGCCGCACTCCGAAAAGATCTCGTCGAAGACCCACCGCATGGTGAAGACCGTCGGCCCGGCCTCGACCGTGAGCGGCCCGGCCGGGACCCGGCGCATCTTGCCGCCGGGAGTTTCCGCCTTCTCGGCCAGGGTCACCGGCAGGCCGGCGGCGGCGAGCCTCAGGGCGGCGACGAGGCCGCCGATCCCTGCACCGATCACCACCACCCGTTCGTCCGGCACGGCGTCGATCCTCCCTCGTCACTGTCAATCTAAATTGACAGTTTGAAATGTTCAAACAAAATGACGCCTCGACGCGAGGCCCGGGACGACGACGCGAGACGACGGACCGTGACCGGTGCGCGGCAGGATCCCAAGGAGGAACGCATGGACGACGGTCGGCGCATCGAGCAGGCCCTGGACGTGGCCGTGTCCTACGCGGAGGCGCCGGGCGCCCCGCCGCGCCTGGCGGAGGCGATCCGCTACGCGGTCTTCCCGGGCGGCCACCGGATCCGGCCCAGGCTCTGCCTCGCGGTGGCGCGCGCCTGCGGCGACGACGACCCGGCGACGACGGACGCCGCCGCCGCGGCAATCGAGCTCCTGCACTGCGCCTCGCTGGTCCACGACGATCTGCCCTGCTTCGACGACGC
Source organism: Methylobacterium indicum (assembly GCF_017347565.1). Taxonomy (NCBI): domain Bacteria; kingdom Pseudomonadati; phylum Pseudomonadota; class Alphaproteobacteria; order Hyphomicrobiales; family Methylobacteriaceae; genus Methylobacterium; species Methylobacterium indicum. The sequence continues at coordinate 985,386 of NZ_AP024145.1, forward strand.
GGCGGAAAGGCGCCGGAAGCCGGCGGTCCATGTCGCCTACGGCGAGCCGGTGGCGGTCCTGACGGGAGACGCGCTGATCGTGCTCGCCTTCGAGACGCTCGCTCGCGGCGCGGCCCGCCGTCCCGCGCGCCTGCCCGCCCTCGTCGGGCTGGTGGCCCGCGCCGTGGGCTCGCCCGCCGGCATCGTGGCGGGACAGGCCTGGGAATCCGAGCCGCAGGTCGGGCTCTCGGCCTACCAGCAGGCGAAGACCGGGGCGCTCTTCGCCGCCGCCACCGTGACGGGTGCCGCCTCGGCCGGGGCCGAGCCGATGGGCTGGCGGCTGCTCGGCGAATATCTCGGCGAGGCCTACCAGGTCGCGGACGACTTGCGCGACGTCGCCTGCCGCCAGGAGGAGGTCGGCAAGCCGGTCGGGCGCGACGTCACCCTCGGGCGCCCCAACGCGGCGGCCCTCCTCGGCATGGACGGGGCCCTGCGCCGCCTCTCCGACCTTGCCCACGAGGCGATGGAGGTCATTCCCGATTGCCCCGGGGTCGCGGCGTTGCGGGAGGAGATTTTGGCCCAGACCCGGCTCTTCCTGCCGGCGCGGCTGGCGCAGAGCCTGGTGGCTTGAAGCGATGGCCGGGGTCGCTCGCGCACGAACCCTTCCCCCTCTGCAAAGGACTGTCCGGGGACAGGAAAAGGCGCGGGTTTCCCCTCTCCCCGCGGGCGGGGAGAGGGCTGCGAACCCCCTGTCGGGTTCGCGGCGAGCCCGCAGGGCGAGGGTGAGGGGGCGGTTCCGGATGAGACTCCTCCGGCACCTCCCCCTCACCCTCGCTCCGGCTGCGCCTGCGCTTGCCGACGACACGACAAGGTGTAGTCGGCCCTCTCCCCGCCCGCGGGGAGAGGGGATTGCCCGCGACAGACCCTTCCACGGACAGCCCTGCGCAGAGGGGGGAGGGTCATGAGGCCCGGCCCGCACGCCCTTTCGGCCACCCCAGTGGCTCCGCCCTCGCGTCCCGGATGGCGCGACCGCCTCCTCGCCTGGCGCCACCGCCTGATCGCGAGCCCCCGCTTCCAGCGCTTCGCCGCCGCCTTCCCGCTCACCCGGCCGACCGCGCACCGCAACGCCAGCGCCCTGTTCGATCTCTGCGCCGGCTTCGTCTACGCGCAGGTGCTGGCGGCGTGCTTGCGCCTCGACCTGTTCCGGATCCTTGCCGACGGGCCTTTGACCCCGGACGATCTGGCCCGGCGCCTCGACCTGCCGCCCGACCGGGCCCTCTGCCTTCTGCGCGCCGCCGCCTCCCTGGGTCTCCTGACGCATCGACGCAATGGGCGCTTCGCCCTCGGCGATCTCGGCGCGGCGCTCCTCGGCAACCCCTCCGTCGCCGCGATGGTCGCCCACCACGCCATGCTCTACGACGACCTGCGCGATCCCGTGGCGCTGCTGCGCGGCACGAACGGACCGACGCGCCTCTCGGGCTACTGGGCCTATGCGGGCACGGACGACCCGGCCGGCATCGACGCGGCTTCGGTCGAATCCTACAGTGCCCTGATGGGCGCCTCGCAGGCGCTGGTCGCCCGCGACATCCTCGATGCCTACCCGCTCGATCCTCACGCCCATCTCCTCGATGTCGGCGGCGGGGAGGGCGCCTTCGCGGTCGAGGCGGCGCGAAGCGCTCCTCGGCTGCACGTCACGTTGTTCGATCTGCCGCCGGTCGCCGCCCGGGCCGAACGCCGCTTCGCCGCCGAGGGGCTGGCGGGGCGCATGACGGCCCGCGGCGGCAGCTTTCACGAGGGGCTGCCGCATGGGGCCGATGCGGTGTCGCTGGTGCGCGTGATCCACGACCACGACGACGGGCCCGCCCTCGCGCTCCTGAAGGCGGCCCGCGCGGCGCTGCCTCCCGGCGGCACGCTGCTTCTCGCCGAGCCGATGGCCGGCACGCCCGGCGCCGAGCCGGTCGGCGACGCCTATTTCGGCTTCTACCTCCTCGCCATGGGAAGCGGCCGGCCGCGCACGCCGGGCGAGCTCACCGGCATGCTCCGCGAGGCGGGCTTCGCGCGGGTGCGCGAGCACCGGACCCGGCGCCCGATGCTGGTCCGCCTGCTCGTCGCGACGGCTCCCTGACCGATGCAGCCCGCGGTAAAAGTGTAAAGTAAACTTGACGCATGATGATGTCGAACTAAGATGACATTCGCCGCTTCGAGCGGCGTCATCCGCATCAGGCGGGAGGCCGAACCGCATGCACGCGCAGGCCGTGATCCTCGACCGTCCCGAACGGCTCGGCCTCGCCGATCTCGCTCTCGACGCGCCCGGCCCCACGGACGCCGTCGTGGCGGTCGCGTGGAGCGGCATCAGCACCGGCACCGAGCGGCTGCTCTGGTCGGGCCGGATGCCGGACTTTCCCGGCATGGGCTACCCGCTCGTGCCGGGCTACGAATCCGTCGGAATCGTCGTCGAGGCCGGCTCCGAATCCGGCCGGCTCGTCGGCGAGACGGTGTTCGTGCCGGGCGCCCGCTGCTTCGGTCCCGTCCGCGGGCTGTTCGGCGGCGCGGCCTCGCACCTCGTCTCCGCCGGGAGCCGGCTGCGGCCGATCCCCGAATCGCTGGGCGAGCGCGGCATCCTGCTGGCGCTCGCCGCCACCGCCCGTCACGCGCTCGAAGGTAGCCGGGCCGAAGGGCGCCAGCTCGTCGTCGGGCACGGCGTGCTCGGACGGCTCCTCGCCCGCCTCCTGCGGGCCTCCGGCCTCGATCCGGTGGTGTGGGAGCGCGATCCCGCCCGCCGTGACGGCGCCGACGATTACGCGGTGATCGATCCGAGCCAGGACGAGACGTCTTACGCCCGCATCATCGACGCCAGCGGCGATGCCGGCCTCCTCGACACCCTGATCGCCCGGCTCCAGCCCGGCGGCGAGGTGGTGCTGGCGGGCTTCTACGAGGCGCCGCTCGCCTTCGCCTTCCCGCCGGCCTTCCTGCGCGAGGCGCGCATCCGCGTCGCGGCGCAGTGGCAGCCCGGCGACCTCGACGCCGTAGCGGCGCTGGCCGGCGCTGGGACGCTGTCCCTCGACGGTCTCGTCACCCATCGCCGCCCGGCCGGGGAGGCGGCGCAGGCCTATCCCGTCGCCTTCGGCGATCCCGCCTGCCTCAAGATGGTCCTCGATTGGAGAGCCCAGTCATGAACGCTTCGCTGACCGGCGCCGCCCTCCAGGCCTCGATCCTGCGCGCCGAGGCCGCGATCCCGCCGGATCCGGTGCCCACCACCGCGACCCGCGAGACGCAAGTGATCGCGATCTACGGCAAGGGCGGCATCGGCAAGAGCTTCACCCTCGCCAACCTGTCCTACATGCTGGCCCAGCAGGGCAAGCGGGTGCTGCTGATCGGCTGCGACCCGAAGAGCGACACGACCTCGCTGCTGTTCGGCGGCCGGGCCTGCCCGACGATCATCGAAACCTCGACCAAGCGAAAGCTCGCCGGCGAATCGGTCGAGATCGGCGACGTCTGCTTCAAGCGCGACGGCGTGTTCGCGATGGAGCTCGGCGGGCCGGAGGTCGGCCGCGGCTGCGGCGGGCGCGGCATCATCCACGGCTTCGAGCTCCTCGAAAAACTCGGCTTCCACGAATGGGGCTTCGACTACGTCCTGCTCGATTTCCTGGGCGACGTGGTCTGCGGCGGCTTCGGCCTGCCGATCGCCCGCGACATGTGCCAGAAGGTCATCGTCGTCGGCTCGAACGACCTGCAATCGCTCTACGTCGCCAACAACGTCTGCTCGGCGGTGGAGTATTTTCGCAAGCTCGGCGGCAATGTCGGCGTCGGCGGCCTTGTCATCAACAAGGACGACGGCACCGGCGAGGCCCAGGCCTTCGCGGAAGCGGCCGGCATCCCGATCCTCGCCTCGATCCCCGCCGACGACGACATCCGCAAGAAGAGCGCGAATTACGAGATCATCGGCCGGCCGGACGGGCGCTGGGGCCCGCTCTTTGCCGAACTCGCCGACAATATCGGCACTGCCCTGCCGCATCGCCCGACCCCGCTCAGCCAGGACCAGCTGCTGGGCCTGTTCAAGGGCGAGGCGGTCGGGCGCGGGGTGGTCCTCGATCCGGCGAGCGACGCCGACATGCGCGGGCGCGCCGTCGCGCGGAAACCGTCCCTCGAAGTCGTGTACGAGGCGGTGTGACCATGGGCGCCTCCCTCGACCTCAAGGCGCTGCGCGCCCGAAAGCCTGTCGATGCCCCGGTCAACCTGGACGCGACGCGGCAGGACGGGCTCGGCTGCCATTCCGGCAAGGAGATGATGCAGAACGCGGCGAAAGCCGCCGGCATGGGCGAGACCCTGGACGCCCTGAAGCGCGACTATCCGGTCGGCCCGCACGACCAGCCGCAGAGCATGTGCCCGGCCTTCGGGTCGCTGCGGGTGGGCCTGCGGATGCGCCGCACCGCCACGATTCTCTCAGGGTCAGCCTGCTGCGTCTACGGCCTCACCTTCACCTCGCACTTCTACGGCGCGCGGCGGACCGTCGGCTACGTGCCGTTCAACTCCGAGACGCTCGTCACCGGCAAGCTGTTCGAGGACATCCGCGACGCGGTGCGCGAGACCGCCGATCCGGCGCTCCACGACGCGGTGGTGGTCATCAATCTCTGCGTCCCGACCGCCTCCGGCGTGCCGCTGCGGCTCCTGCCCCGCGAGATCGACGGGGTGCGGATCATCGGCATCGACGTTCCGGGCTTCGGCGTGCCGACGCATGCCGAGGCCAAGGACGTGCTCGCCGGCGCGATGCTGAAGGTCGCCCGCGGTGAGGCGGAGCACGGCCCCGTCGCCGCGCCGCGCCAGCCCCGCGACGGGCGCCCGACGATCGCGCTGCTCGGCGAGATGTTCCCGGCCGATCCGATGCAGATCGGGGCGCTCCTCGACCCGCTCGGCCTCGCCGCCGGCCCGGTCGTGCCGACGCGGGAATGGCGCGAATTGTACGCCGCGCTCGACTGCACCGCGGTGGCGGCGATCCACCCGTTCTACACCGCCTCGTTGCGCGAGTTCGAGGCGGCGGGCCGCCCGGCGGTCGCCTCGGCCCCCGTCGGCCATGACGGCACCGCCGCCTGGCTCGAGGCGGTGGGGGAGGCTTGCGGGGTCTCCCCCGCGCTGGTTGCCGCGGCCAAGAACCGGTTCCTGCCGGCGATCCGCGGCGCTCTCTCCGCCAACCCGATCCGCGGCCGGATCACGCTCACCGGCTACGAGGGTTCGGAACTGCTGGTGGCCCGCCTGCTCATCGAGAGCGGCGCCGAGGTGCCTTACGTCGGCACCGCCTGCCCGCGCACCAAGCACTCGGAAGCCGATCGCGACTGGCTCGAGGCCCATGGCGCGCGGGTGCAGTTCCGCGCCTCCCTGGAGCAGGATTTGCAGGCCGTCGAGGAATTCGGGCCCGACCTCGCCATCGGCACGACCCCGGTGGTGCAGAAGGCCAAGGAGCGGGCGATCCCCGCCCTCTACTTCACCAACCTGATCTCGGCCCGCCCGCTGATGGGCGTCGCCGGCGCCGGCTCGCTGGCGCAGGTGATCAACGGCGCGATGGGACAGCGCGAGCGGTTCGACGCGATGCGGTCGTTCTTCGCCGGTGTCGGCACCGGCCACGCCGCCGGGATCTGGGAGGACGTGCCGAAGAAGCGGGCGGCGGTGAAGCGGGCCGCGCCCGAGAAGCCGGTCGGGGAGATGGCCTGATGCTCGTCCTCGATCACGACCGCGCCGGCGGCTATTGGGGCGCCGTCTACGTCTTCACCGCGGTGAAGGGCCTCCAGGTGGTCATCGACGGCCCGGTCGGCTGCGAGAACCTGCCGGTGACCTCGGTGCTGCACTACACCGACGCGCTGCCGCCGCACGAATTGCCGATCGTCGTCACGGGGCTGGCCGAGGAGGAGCTCGGCCGCCACGGCACGGAAGGCGCGATGCGCCGCGCCCATGCGACCCTCGATCCGAAGGAGCCGAGCGTCGTCGTCACCGGCTCGATCGCCGAGATGATCGGCGGCGGCGTCACGCCGGAGGGCACCAACCTCCAGCGCTTCCTGCCCCGCACCATCGACGAGGACCAGTGGCAATCCGCCGATCGGGCCCTGTCCTGGCTCTGGGCCGAGTACGGCGCCAAGAAAGCGGCCAAGAAAGGCGTAATCCCGCCCCGGCCGGAGCGGGCCCCGGGGGTGAAGCCGCGGGTCAACCTGATCGGCCCGGCCTACGGCACCTTCAACATGCCCTCCGACCTCGCCGAGATCCGGCGCCTCGTCGAAGGCATCGGCGCCGAGGTGAACCTAGTCTTTCCGCTGGGCAGCCACCTGTCCGACATCCCGCGCCTCGTCGAGGCCGACGCCAATATCTGCCTCTACCGCGAATTCGGGCGGCTGCTCTGCGAAGCCCTCGACCGGCCCTATCTCCAGGCGCCGATCGGGGTCCACAGCACCACCAAGTTCCTGCGCGCGCTCGGCGAGATCTTGGGCGTCGATCCCGAGCCGTTCATCGAGCGGGAGAAGCACACGACCCTGAAGCCCCTGTGGGACCTCTGGCGCTCGGTGACGCAGGACTTCTTCGCCTCGGCGAGCTTCGGCGTGGTGGCGACCGACACCTACGCTCGCGGCCTGCGAAACTTCCTCGAGGACGAGATGGGCCTGCCCTGCCGGTTCGCCTTCTCGCGCAAGGCCGGCGCCAAGCCCGACAACGCGGCGGTCCGACAAGCCATCCGCGAGACGCCGCCCTTGGTCCTGTTCGGCTCCTACAACGAGCGCCTCTACCTCGCCGAGAGCGGGGGAAGGGCGATGTTCATCCCGGCCTCGTTCCCCGGCGCGGTGGTGCGGCGCCATACCGGCACGCCGTTCATGGGGTATTCCGGCGCCACCTACCTGGTCCAGGAAGTCTGCAACGCGCTGTTCGACGCGCTCTTCCACATCCTGCCGCTGTCGCGGGACATGGACGCCGTGGAGGCGACGCCGGCCCGTTCGCATCGCACCCTGCCGTGGGACGACGAGGCCCGCCAGCGCCTCGACGCCTCGGTGGAGGAAAGCCCGGTCCTGGTGCGGATCTCCTTCGCCAAGCGCCTGCGCGACGCCGCCGAGCGCGAGGCCACGCGCGCCGGGTCCGACAGCGTGACCGGTGTTTGCGTCGAGCGCGCCCGCCTCGCCCTCGCGGCGGCCTGACGGCCGAAGCCTTTTCCGGCGCGGCCTCCGTCGCGCCGGCCACCGAGACGCCTCGCGAGTCCCGCGAGCAGGGAGGAGATCCGAGATCATGAGAGCCGGAACCATGTCCCGTTCTTTCTTCACGGTGTCGCGGTCCCGTTCGGAGGCGGTCCAGTTCCGGGCCATCCTGGCGGCGACCTACCCGGTCTTCCTGGCCGCCGCCCTGGTGCAGCGCCTGCGCCCGGGCGTCGCCGGCCCCCGCCGCTCGGTGTTCGGCGAGGCCCGCGCGATGGCGCTCTCGGCCATCCCCTTCGCCTTCATGGGGTGAGGCCCTCGGGCCTGACTCCCTCTGGGCCGAGTTTCCGCCGCCGTCCCCGGCGGCGGAGAGACCGCCCGTCCGTCGCGGCCGGGCAAGCCCGCGCGGGAGCCCCCGCGCGGATCCGCATCCGGAGGTTCGGCAATGGCCAACGGCATGGACAAACCCAGCGTACTGTCAGGACTCACCGAAGAGGAGGCGAAGGAGTTCCACGGCATCTTCGTCACCAGCTTCATCATCTTCACGGCGATCGCGGTCGTCGCGCACTTCCTCGTCTGGCTGTGGCGGCCCTGGCTGCCCGGGCCCAACGGCTATTCCGCGCTGGAGAGCGGCGTGAAGTATGCCGCCACCGGCATCCTGCCCTTCATCTCGTAGGCAAGGAGCACACGCCATGCACAAGGTCTGGCTTCTGTTCGACCCGCGCCGCACGCTCGTCGCGCTCTTCACCTTCCTGTTCGTCCTCGCGCTGATCATCCACTTCATCCTGCTCAGCACCAACCGGTTCAACTGGTTGGAGGGCCCGGCGGCGAAGAAGGCGGAGATCGCGCAGACCCACGTCCTGCCGACCTGACCGGCCGGCGGACCGGGTGCTCCCTGGAGCGCCTCCGCACCGCGGACGGGCCGTCACGGCCCCGCCCGCGGCCACCACGCTCTTTGCGGACGGGGAGGGCCGCGCCATGGCCATGCTGAACTTCGAGCGCAAATACCGGGTCCGCGGCGGCACTCTGCTCGGCGGCGACCTGTTCGATTTCTGGGTCGGGCCGTTCTACGTCGGCTTCTTCGGGGTGACGGGCCTGTTCTTCACCCTGCTCGGCACCGGCCTGATCGTCTGGGGCGCGGCGCTCGGGCCGACCTGGAACGTCTGGCAGATCAACATCGCGCCGCCCGACCTCAAATACGGCCTGGCGCTGGCCCCCTTACGCGAGGGCGGCCTGTGGCAGATCATCACCTTCTGCGCCGTCGGATCCTTCGGGTCCTGGGCGCTGCGCGAGGTCGAGATCTGCCGCAAGCTCGGCATCGGCTACCACGTGCCCTTCGCCTTCTCGGTGGCGATCTTCGCCTACGTCACCCTGGTGGTGGTCCGGCCCGTGCTGATGGGGGCCTGGGGCCACGGCTTCCCGTACGGGATCCTGAGCCACCTCGATTGGGTGTCGAACGTCGGCTACCAGTATCTCCACTTCCACTACAACCCGGCGCACATGCTCGCCGTGACGTTCTTCTTCACGACGACCTTCGCCCTGTCGCTGCACGGCTCCTTGATCCTGTCCTCGACCAATCCGCCGAAGGGCGAGGTGGTCAAGACCCCCGAGCACGAGGACACCTTCTTCCGCGACACGATCGGCTACTCGATCGGCACGATCGGCATCCACCGGCTCGGCCTGTTCCTCGCCCTTTCGGCCGGGTTCTGGAGCGCGGTCTGCATCGTCATCAGCGGCCCGTTCTGGACCCGCGGCTGGCCGGAATGGTGGGGCTGGTGGCTGAGCCTGCCGATCTGGCGCTGAGTTCCGATTCCCGACGCGTTGGCCCCACACCCTTCAGAAGGCATCCGCCGCCATGGGGTATTACCAGAACATCTACACGCAGATCCAAGTCCATCCGCTCCACCCGGAGGCCGGCGTCGAGATCCCGGAGATCGAGAACCGCGTCGGCAAGGGCGGCTTCAACTATCTCGCCGGCCTCGTCGGCAACGCCCAGATCGGCCCGATCTACCTCGGCACCCTCGGCACCCTGTCGTTGGCCTGCGGGTTCGTCGCCATCGAGATCATCGGGCTCAACATGTGGGCCTCGGTGAACTGGGATCCGGTCCAGTTCGTCCGGCAGTTGCCCTGGCTCGCCCTCGAGCCGCCCCGCCCCGAATACGGGCTCAAGATCCTGCCGCCGCTGGCCGAGGGCGGGTGGTGGCTGATGGCCGGCTTCTTCCTCACCGCCTCGATCCTGCTGTGGTGGGTCCGGCTCTTTCGCCGCGCCCGGGCGCTGGGCCTCGGCTACCACGTGCCCTGGGCCTTCGCCTCGGCGATCTGGCTCTACCTGGTGCTCGGCTTCATCCGGCCGATCCTGATGGGGAGCTGGAGCGAGGCGGTGCCGTTCGGGATCTTCCCGCACCTCGACTGGACCGCCGCGTTCTCGCTGCGCTACGGCAACCTGTTCTACAACCCGTTCCACATGCTCTCGATCGTCTTCCTGTACGGGTCGACGATGCTGTTTGCCATGCACGGCGCCACCATCCTGGCGGTGAGCCGCTACGGCGGCGAGCGGGAGATCGAGCAGATCGTCGATCGCGGCACCGCGACCGAGCGCGCCGCCCTGTTCTGGCGCTGGACCATGGGCTTCAACGCCACGATGGAATCGGTCCATCGCTGGCTGTGGTGGTTCGCGTTCCTCACCACGCTGACCGGCGGCATCGGCATCCTCCTCACCGGCACGGTGGTCGACAACTGGTACCTCTGGGCGGTGAAGCACGGCGTCGCGCCGCATTACCCGCAGATCTACGGCCCGGTGGTGGATCCGCTCGCGAATCCGGGAGGCACGCCATGAAGCTCGCGCTCCAAATCCTCGGCGTCGTGGTGGCGGTGCTGCTCACCGGCGCGATGTTCGGCACCGCGGGCTGGACCCGGCCCCCGGTCCGTTCCGAGCAGACGGGTTTTCGCGGCACCGGCATGGTGCAGGTGCAGAACCCCCGTACCCTGGCGGTCAAGCTCGAGGAGAACGCTGCGCCGGCGCCCCAGGACCCGGTTCCACCCGGCGGCGAGCCTGCCACGCAGACCTACCAGAACGTCAAGGTGCTGACCGACCTCTCGACCGACCAGTTCAACCGCGTGATGGCCTCGATCACCGAGTGGGTCGCCCCCGAGCAGGGCTGCGCCTATTGCCACAACGTCGAGAACATGGCCGACGACAGCGTCTATGCGAAGACGGTGGCGCGCTCGATGCTCCGCATGGTCCGTCACATCAACGCGGACTGGAAGAACCACGTCGGCGAGACCGGCGTGACCTGCTACACCTGCCACCGCGGCAATCCGGTGCCGCAGGCGGTCTGGCACGACAATCCCGGGCCGCCCCACGCGCAGGGTTTCGCCGCCCGCGCCAACGGCCAGAACCACCCGGCCCCGGAGGCCGGCCTGACCTCCCTCAACGTCGATCCGTTCCAGGGCCTGCTCGATGACAAGGACATCGACCAGAACGCCATCCGGGTCGCGGCCCGCACGGCGCTGCCCACCAGCCCGTCGAAGCCGATCCAGACCACGGAGAAGACCTACGCCCTGATGATCCACATGGCGGAGGGCTTGGGCGTCAACTGCACCTACTGCCACAACACCCGTGCCTTCTTCTCGTGGGACGAGAGCACCCCGAAGCGCGTCACCGCCTGGCACGGCATCCGGATGGTGCGCGACATCAACGGCAACTACATCACGCCGCTGACGCCGGTGCTGCCGGAAGCTCGCCTCGGGCCCGAGGGCGATCCGCCCAAGGCCAACTGCACCACCTGCCATCAGGGCCTGGCGAAGCCCCTCAATGGCGCCGAGATGCTCAAGGACTATCCCGAGCTCGCCGGAGGGCCGATGCCGAAGGCTCCGTGAGGCCGCACCCCTCCGATCGCCTGAGACAGGCCCCGGTTCCGACAGGAGCCGGGGTCTTCGCGCATCCGGTGATCATCAATGTTGGTAAATCGATTGCCGACGATCGAAGTGTATTCGATGCGCCGTTGTTACTGCTCCTTCTTCCTGTCATCTCATGACGATTTGCCGCAGTGGCGGATTGGAGAGGTCGAAGAGTTGGATTGAAGCGTGCGACGGCATTCCGCCACCCGTGCGCCCATCAACCGACCGCCCTGCGGGGCGCCACGAGGAGGCAACGGCCATGGGCGATTCCGGCCTGATCTACATGCTCGCCTTCACGACCTTCGCGCTCGTCATCCTGTTTCTGATCTGGCAGCGCATGCGCGTTCAGCGCGCCAAGGAGACCGGCGAGCGCTCGACCTTCACCGACAACCACGGCGGTGCACCGCGGCCGCATCAGGGGGTGGACCCGCGGTGAAGCGAGGCATGCTGAGGATCGAGGCGTATGGCGCGTCGTGCGCGTAGCGCTCCCCCGCGGACCACAGGGCTGTCTGGGGACACTTTCGAGATGAAAAGAGCGCGGGTTTCCCCTCTCGCCGCGGGTGGGAGAGGGGAAACCCGCGCCGTTCCTTTCTCCCGGACGGCCCGGCGCAGATCGGGGACCGATCTCGCGCAAGCGATCAAGCCTGTTTGACCAGATCGACAGTCTTGATACCCGCCTTGTCATTCCGGTGCCGTGCAGCGGAGCCCTGAATGACAAGCAGGGCATCAAATCTGTCGCGTGTGACCGGGCCTGACCTCAGAGCCTGTTTGATTGGCACAGGCACCCAATCCCACGTGCGACCTCATCCTGAGGTGACAGTCCATCGAAGATGGACTGGCCTCGAAGGAGAGCTCCAGGGATTGCGAGACTTCCGGATTTCTTCTTCGAGGCTCCTTTCAGTCGCACTCAGGATGATGTCGAGGGTAGGAAAAATTTTCCTCGTAAGTTTTTCGTCGCACGTCAAACAGGGTCTCGGAGACGGGTCGGGAGCGAATTCGCCGATTATTTCTCCGCCCGGTTCGGCGTCTTGATCTGCCCGTAGACCACGCCGGCGAAGCTGCCGATCGTCGTCGGCCAGTCGAGCCCGGTGGCCTTGTGGTCGGCCACTTGGCAGAAGGTGGCGGTCAGCCCGTTGACGAGGTCGGCCGAGCTCACCTGCGGGGCGGCCTGGCGCACGGCCGGCAGCAGCGTGGCGATGCGGGGCAGCATCTGCTCGGCCTTCAGGTCCTTGAGCTGGCCGGCTGCGTCGGCAGTCTTCAGCGCCGCGGCGAGCGTCGGATCCGAGACGGTCTCGCAGGGCGCGTTGCCGGCCAGCATCGTCTGGGTGTCGGCGCGAAGGCTCGCGACCTGGCCGGGCTCGGCGGTCGGCGGGGCCTGGTTGCCGAAGGTCTGGCGCACGTAGTTCGTCACCGCCGCCACCTCGGCGTCGGTCATGCCGACGCCGACCGCCGGCATCGCCGCATACTCGCCCTTGGCGTCGAGGCCGCCGAGGATCACCCGGATCATCGTCTCCGGGCCCTTGGCGAGCACCGCACCGTTGCCGGCGAGCGCGGGGATCGCCCCCGGCATGCCCTGGCCGTCCGGCCGGTGGCAGGCGACGCAGCGGTTGAGGTAGGTGTCGGCGCCCGGCGCCGCCGAGACCGACTTGAAGTCGGACTTCACGTCGGTCGTATAGGTGGGTTTGGGCGCCAGGGTCTTGAGGTAGACCGCGATGGCGCGCACGTCGTCGTCGGTCATCTTGCTCAGGCTCTCCTCGACGACCTGACGCATCGGCCCGGCGACCACGCCGGCGCGGCCCGGCGCGGCGCCCGTCTTGAGGTAGGTGAAGAGCTGGTCCTCGCTCCACTTGCCAAGCCCTTCCTTGTCGTCGCCCGACAGGTTGGGCGCGTACCAGCCGTCGATCGTGCCGCCCTCGAGATAGCCGCTCCACTGCGAGGCGCCGACGAGCTTGCTGCCGTTGTGGCAGGCGCCGCAATGACCCGGCCCCTCGACCAGGTAGGCGCCGCGATTGACCTGCTCGCTCGCCTTCGGGTCCGGCTTGAAGCGGCCCTCGGTGAAGAAGGCGAGGCGCCAGGCGAGCAGCCCCTCGCGGATGCTGAACGGGAAGGCGATGTCGGCCGGTTTGCGGGGCGCGTTCACCGGCTCGAGGGAGAACAGGTAGGCCTTGATCGCCCGCACGTCCTCGTCGGTCAGCCGCGTGTACCAGGGGAAGGGAAAGGCCGGGTAGAGGTAGCTGCCGCTCTTGGTGATCCCCTCGTGCATGGCGCGCTTGAAGTCGTCGTCGCTCCAGCTGCCGATGCCGGTTTCCTTGTCGGGGGTGATGTTCGGGGTGGCGAGCTTGCCGATGCCGCCGGGGAAATTGATGTAGAGCCCGCCCGCGAAGGGCTTGCCCCCCGGCGCCGTGTGGCACGCCACGCAATCGCCGGCGGTGGCGAGGTAGCGGCCCTTGTCGACGAGGTCGGAGGAGGCCGGCTGCGCCAGGGCCGCGCCGGCCGCCAGGCCGATGGCGCTGGAGCCGACGAGGGCGGTGAGCAGGCGGCGGGTGACGGGCTGGCGGCGCATCGGGGCTTCCTCCGGGGTTATGGGGCGGCGGAGCGCAACCGCAGCCAGAGATCGGCGACATGGGCGGCGCCCGCCCCCGCGAGGGCGGCGGCGAGCCAGAATTCGGGTGCCCCGGCGAGGACGAGGCGCAGGGCGAGCATCAGGCAGGCCCCGGAGGCGAGGTTGATCAGAAGGGCGGTCCGTCCCGGTCCGCGCCGCCACAGGGCGAGATATCCGGCCTCCGCGGCGACGATCACCAGCGCGACATCGACGATGTGACCGGTCGTCAGGAGGTCAGGCACGCATCAATCCTCCTGCAGGCATCGCTGATGCGCAGTCGATCGGGGAGGTAACGTAGGAGACGTCCGGGTCCAGCCCTGCACACTCGAAAAGCATGGTGCGTGTTCACTAGAAGCCCGTCGCGGTTCACGATGTCGCATGCACTCCGTTCCGGTCCCGTGCGATCGAATTTTTCGCGAGCGAAGTCGTGCGCCGGATCGGGGACATGCGAGGTGCTCACGCCCGTGCGCCAATGCTTGGGACCGCGGATCAGAACGGCCCGTTCAGCCGCACGATCGACCGGTTGAGCATGGCCGCGATGCCGACCCAGACGAGGTAGGGCAGGAGCAGCAGCGCCCCGAGACCGGAATGCCGCCCGACGACCAGGATCAGCGCCAGCACCGAGAGCCACAGGGCCGCGACCTCGACGAGCGCCCAGTCCGGCCGGCGCATGCGGAAGAACACCCCGCTCCAGGCGATGTTGAGGAGGCCGTTGACCCCGAAGGCGGCGACGAGCCAGGTCTGCTCGCGCCCTTCCGGGGCGGCGTTCCAGGCCAGGACCCCGGTGATGGCGGTCAGCGTGAAGATGGTGGTCCAGACCGGGCCGAACGCCCAGTCGGGCGGCTTCCAGGACGGCACCCGTAGGCTGCGGTACCAGGGGCCGAGCGCCGTCAGCCACGCGCCCGCCGCCGCGACGACGATGGCCGCGAGCGCCGCGACGACGATCGGGGGCCATCCCCCGCTCACGGCGACACCCAGCGGAAGAGATGCGCGAGATCCTTGAAGAAGATCCGGGCATGGGCCGCGGGTTTCGCCCGCACCAGTTCCTTGTTCATGTAGGCGTCCCAGGTCAGCGACTGCACGTCGGGATCGCGGCAGATGCTGACGAAGCGCTCGCGCAAGGCATCGTTGCGGTACCAGACCGATTGCATCAGCCGCAGGATCCAGAACACCCGGCCATGCGCCTTGAGGAAGCGCTTCCGCGCCCGGCCCAGGGCGCGGGGGTTGCCGGTGGCGAGGAAGTCGTGCGCGGCCTCCGCCGCGAGCCGCCCCCCGAACATCGCGTAGTAGATGCCCTCGCCCGAGGCCGGGGCGACGAGGCCGGCGGCATCCCCCGTCAGCAGCACGTCGCGGCTGTTGTCGAAGCGTGCGAGGGGCTTCAGCGGCAGCGGCGCGCCCTCGCGCCGGATCGTCTCGCCGCGATCGAGCCCGGTCGCCGCGCGCAGGCGCCCGACGGCGCCCCGAAGCGAGAACCCCTTGCGGGCGCTGCCGGTGCCGATGCTCAGCGTGTCGCCGTGCGGGAAGATCCAGGCGTAGAAATCCGGCGAGAGGACGCCCTGGTAGTAGACGTCGCAGCGCGCACCCTCGACGGCGCCGTCCGGCGGCGTGCGGACGATCTCGTGATAGGCGAAGACCTGCCGCATCCGGGCATGGGCGGGGATCTCCTGGCGCCCGACCGCCGAGTTCGCGCCGTCGGCCCCGATGACGAGGCGGGTGCGCAACGACGCCTCCGTGCCGCCGGCGTCGCGGTAATGCAGCGTGACCGGTCCGTCGCCGTCGCGGGCGAGGCGCAGATAGGTGCCGGTCACCCGCTCGGCCCCGGCGAGCGCCGCGCGCGCACGGAGCCACTCGTCGAAGGGCCCGCGATCGACCATGCCGACGAAGCCCTCGCCGACCGGCATGTCCACGGCACGGTCCTTGGGCGAGACCATGCGGGCGGAGCGGATCCTGGCCACCAGCAGCGCGTCGGGGATCGCGAAGTCGCGGATCAGCCGCGGCGGGATCGCGCCGCCGCAGGGCTTGATGCGACCGGCCCGGTCGAGCAGCACCACCCGGCGGCCGAGCCGCGCGAGGTCCGCCGCCGCCGTCGCTCCGGCCGGCCCGCCTCCCACCACCACCGCGTCGAGGATCGTCTCGTCCATGGCCGTGCCTCCCGTCCGGGCCGCGCCCCGCAGCCGGATCGTGTCGTGTCAGACCGCGTGCCGTACCGACAGGCTCCCGAGCGGCGGCGCGCTCATGGCGGGCCGCCCGATCCGGCCGGCGAGCCCGGCCGCGACGAGGAACAGGGCCGCCTCCGTGACGAAGACCGCCGCGTAGGCCGGCACCACCGTGCCGAAGGCGAGGCGGGCGAGGTCGACGCCCGCCGCGCCCAGGAAGCCGCCGAGCCCGAAGGCGATGCCCTGCGCCGCGCCCCACACCCCCATGCGGGTGCCGTGGCGGCTCTCCCCGTCCGGGGCGCCGCCATGGCCGGCGAGCGCCATCATCGAGCCGATCGCCGCGACCGCGAACATGCCGTTGAACAGGCCGAGCCCGGCGATGCAGGCCCGCAGCGGCGCGCCCGGTCCGGCAAAGCCGCAGGCCGCGATGGCGACGAGGGCGGCCGCCGAGCCGAGACAGCCGGCGATGGTCCAGAGCCGCAGCGAGGCCAGTCTCCCGCGCCCGTTGGCGGTGACGAGCGCCACCAGGACCATGCCGGCGAGCACGCCGCCGTTCTGCAGGCCCGAGAGCTTGGTGGTCGCGCCCGGCGAGAGCGCGAAGACGAGGCCGGCGAAGGGTTCGAGGATCAGTTCCTGCGCGCTGTAGGCGAGCATCGCCAGGAACACGAACACCGTGAAGCGGCGCGCCTCCGGCTCGGCCCAGACTTCCGCCAGCACCTTCGCGAAGGGCCGCGCCGGCCCGGGCCTCTCCGGGGCCCGGGCGCGGGGCGGCTCGACGCCCCACAGGGCGAGGAGCGCGACCAGGAAGGCGATCAGCGACACGCCGCCCGAGACCGCGACGAGGCGCTCGCCGGAGAACGGGTCGAGCAGGTGCCCGGCGGTCGGCGCGGTGACGACGAAGCCGGCGATCATCATGATCCAGACGATCGTCGCGGCCGCGCCGCGGCGATGGGGCGCAACGCCGGTCGAGAGCAGGACCAGGAGCGAGGTCCCGGCCGCCCCGACCCCGATGCCGACGGCGAGGAAGGACAGAACGAGGAGGGAGAAGCCGATCGCCGGCTGCCCGGAGAGGAGGGCGGTGCCGAGCGCCGCCCCGGCACCGCCGAGGGCGAGAAGCGCCATGCCGCCGACGATCCAGGGCGTGCGGCGCCGGCCGAGATCCGAGCCGTAGCCCCAGCGCGGTCGCAGCGCCTGCACGGCGTAGTGCAGCGCCACCAGCCCGCCGGGCAGGGCGGCGGGGAGCGCCAGTTCCACCACCATCACCCGGTTGAGGGTGGAGGTGAGCAGCACCACGATGGCGCCCAAAGCGGTCTGGACGAGGCCGAGACGGACGATGGTGCCCCAGCCGAAACCCTGCGGCGCGATCATGCGAGGCCTCCGCGCAGGGCGAGCGCCGCGGTCAGCATGCCGAGCACCGACAGGAGCGTGCCGGTGCCGTTGTACCAGGCGGCCCAGCGGTGCGGATCGGACAGGAAGCGGCGCATCAGACAAGCCTGGCCGACGAGCAGCCCGGCGACGAGGGCGGCGTGCCACGGCATCCCCCAGGCCGCCAGGGCGGCCACGATCACGACCTGCGGGGCCGCCATGACGAGGCAGGCGAGGCGGGCGGCGGGGCCGGCGCCGAGCTGGACCGGGAGCGAGCGGATGCCCGTTCGCCGGTCGCCCTCCATCGACTTGAAGTCGTTGAGGGTCATGATGCCGTGGGCGCCCAGGCTGTAGAGCGCGGCGACGAACACGATCCGCCCGTCCGGCAGGGCGCCCGCCATCACGGCGGCGCCGGTGAACCAGGGCAGACCCTCGTAGCAGAGGCCGCAGGCGGCGTTGCCCCACCATCCGTTGCGCTTCAGGCGCAGCGGCGGCGCGCTGTAGGCCCAGGCGAGCGCCAGGCCGAACACGCCCGCGCCGAGCACCCAGGGCCCGAGCAGGGCCGCGACCGCGAGCGACAGCAGCGTCCAGGCCAGCGCGACGAAGAGCCCCCAGCGGCCGGGCATGCGGCCCGAGGGGATCGGCCGGTCCGGCTCGTTGATGGCGTCGACGTGGCGGTCGAACCAGTCGTTCGCCGCCTGGCTGGTGGCGCAGACGAGGGGGCCGGCGAGCAGAATGCCGGCCGCCACGACCGGCCAGCGGCCCTGGACCGGGACGCCGGCGGAGACCACCCCGCAGGCGAAGGCCCACATCGGGGCGAACCAGGTGATCGGCTTGAGCAGTTCGAGGAGCGCGCCCGGCTCCGGCACCGCCGATGGCTTTGCCAGGAGCGGCGGCTTCATCAGGGGCTTGAGCAGGGGCTCGGTGGTCATGCCGGGAGGGTGGAACCGCCCCACCCGAGTGTCAAGCAAACTTTACACTCGGGGCGATGTCGTCACGGAACCGTGTGGTGCGTCAGGCCTCGCCGTCCTCCGGATCCTCGGAGCCGTCGAGGTCGCCGAGGCCGTAGCGGCGCATCTTGGCGTAGAATCCCTGCCGGCTCAGGCCCAGCATCTCGGCGGCCGAGGCGCGGTTGTCGTGGGTGATGCGCAACGCCGCCTCGATGCACAGCCGCTCGATCATATCGGTCGTCTCGCGCACCAGCGCCTTCATCGAGACGCGGCCGACGAGCTCGGTCATGTGCTCGACCGAGCGCGGCAGCTCGCGCGTGCCCGGCAGGCCGCTCGGCACGGCGGCGGCGACGCGCCGGGGCAGGCTGCGCAGGGTGAACCCGAAGCAGGGCCGGTCGCCGCCCGGCACCGAGACCGCCGCGACCTCGACCTCGTCCACCGCCCCGAACTCGCCCCGCACCACGGTGGCGAAGTGGCGCACCGCGCCGTGCTCGGTCAGCGTGCCGAAGAGCGCCGCGATCTCGGTGCCCTCGCGCCCGAGCCAGCGGTCGAGCGGTTCGCCCTTGGCCTGATGCTCGGTGGCGAGCTGGGCGAGGTCGAGGAAGGCGGCGTTGACCCCGACGATGCGCCGGTCGCGGTCGGTGACGACGAAGCCCTCGGGCATCGCCTCGATCACGTCGAGCGCGCCCGAGCGCGGGGCCGCCGGGGCCTCCGCCGGCACGAGGGGGCTCAGGCGGACGAGGACGCTCGTTCCCGCCTCCTCGCGAAAGAGCGTGGCGGAGATCCGCGCCTCGCCGCGCCGCTGGGCGAGGCGGGCGGCGAGGTCCTCGGCCTGGCCGGTGAGGCGCAGGCCGACGAGCAGCGCCTGGACGGCGCGGGCGCTCTCGGGTTCGAACAGGTCGACGAGGTCGCGCCCGACGACGCGCTTGACCGCCCGGCCGAGGAGGCGGGCGGCGGCAGGATTGATCTCGGCGATGCGGCGGGTGGCGGCGTCGACAATCAGGATCGGCTCGCCGGCGAGCTGAAAAAGCACCCGGTAGCGGGTCTCGGCGCCGCGCAGGCGGGCATAGTCGCGCTCGAGCGCCTGCTGCGAATCGGTCAGGCGCTGCTGCAGGGCCGAGAGCGCCCGGAGGTCGCGCCCGATCACGATGATGCGGTCGTCGTCGGGCACCCGCAGGGCCGCGTAGCGGATCGGCACGTCGGCGCCGCCCTGCATGGAGGGATGGTTGACCTGGCGCCAGCGCGTGACGGCCCCGGGCTCGGCATCCTCGATCAGCCGCAGGATCTTGGGCCGGCTCTCCACCGTCACGGTGTCGATCCAGCGCCGCCCGAGCCAGGTCTCGCCGGCCTCCTCCGAGAGGCCGTCGGCCCCGAAGGCGGCGTCGCGGATCACCCCGTCGCCGTCGACCACGAGGGACACGTCGCTGGCTGCAGCGACGAGGCTGCCCGTCATCCGGGGATCGAGGCGGGAGACGGCGTCTCGAAGCACCGCGAAAGATTCCTTCGCAGCAGGGCTCACGGGTCTGTTCAAGGGTCACCAGGCTACGCCGACCGCACCGAACAGGTCTTTCAGCAGGCTCTAATCCGTAGATCAAGCAAGCCTTGCAAGATTCCGGGCGCCTGTCGCGCGTCCTCGACAGCCGCGTCGGCGCCGACGAGCCGGATCCGGTCGGGCCGGCCCGCGAAGGCGGGTCCGCCGACGATCACCCGCAGGTCGCGGTTGCGCGAGGCGCGCCGCAGCACCGGGACCGCCGCCGCCAGCCGCTCGACATGGACGTCGCAGGAGAGGGACAGGCCGAGCACGTCGAACCATTCGGAGCGCAGCCGCTCCAGGGCGTCGGTGAGGCAGGGCTCGAAGCTCGCGGTGACCTCCCAGCCCGCCTCGCCGAGGAAATGGCCGGCGAGGGTCAGCCCGAACGTGTGGGTCTCCCCCGGCGCCGGGGCGAGCAGGACCCGCCGGCTCGCCGGATCGACGGGCCGCGGGTCGAGGCAGAGCGTCTCGAGGTCGTGGACGAGGCGGCGCAGCCGCGCCATCGCGGTGGTCACCTGGAGGAAATCGCAGACGTCCTCCTCCCACAGCCGGCCGATATGCCGGGCTGTGGGGGCGAGGAGCCCGGTCAGCACCTCCTCCAGGCTCATGCCGTCGTCGAGGAGGTGGCGGAGTTCCGTCAGGACGTCGCGGTCCTCCGGCAGCAGCAGCAGGGCGCCGAGCCGGTCGATGTCGTCGGCTGCACTCAGGCGGGGCGGAACACGGCGCGCCGGACGTTCGCCGCGATGGGCGAGCATCAGCCGCGGGATGATCTCGGCCTCGACCACCTGGGCGAGGTCGTCGCGCCAGCGCAGCGTCCGATGTACTCCACCGGAGTTTATTTCGCAGGGCGGGCGCTCGTGAAACGTCCGGTCACGGCGGGCCGGCCAGTCGCCCGGCAAGGTCCCGGGCTGTGCTTGATCTCCCACCGGCACCTCCCCGATGCGCAGGAAAACCGATTATGCTCGACTTAGTGTCGGGTTTTCTACGTTGGGCGCGCCGTTGCCAGGGGGCGTCATCCGGATTCATTCCAAGATACATCTCCGGCGTGCCGCCGCAAGGCTCATTCGCAGCGACCTCTCGCGAATGTCACCGATATGAAGTGTCAACTTATGTTGACACTCCGGTGCCGGCGGTCCTAGGCTTTCCCCCATCGGCATCCGCGGCCAACGCGGGTCGGCCAGGAGGGCAGGCGCGATGGCGACGTCCACGGATCGGCCGTTTCTCTACAGCGAGGCCGAGCGCCGCCGCCGCGACGCCTCGCCCTGGACCCTGGTCCAGGGGGTGCTGGCCCCGCTGCAATTCGCGGTCTTCCTGCTGAGCCTCGCCCTGGTCTCGCGCACCCTGGCGACCGGGGAGGGCGTGGCGCTGGCCAATGCCTCGGTGGTCGCCAAGACCTTCGCCCTCTACGCCATCATGGTCACCGGCTCCCTGTGGGAGAAGGCGGTGTTCGGGCGCTACCTCTTCGCCCCGGCCTTCTACTGGGAGGACGTGGTGAGCATGGGGGTGCTCGCGCTCCACACCGCCTATCTGGCCGCGCTGGCGACCGGGGCTCTCGGCACGACCGGGCTGATGTGCCTCGCGCTCTCGGCTTACGCCACCTACCTGGTCAATGCCGGCCAGTTCCTGCTCAAGCTGCGCGCCGCCCGGCTCCAGGCCCCCGCCTACGCGATGGGGGCGGCGCGATGACGGCTTTGGCGTCTCCTCTCCCCTCCGCGGTCCCCTGCGGCCCCGAGATCCGGCACGAGCGCGGCCAGCGGGCGGTGTTCTGCGGGCTCACCGGCATCGTCTGGCTGCACCGCAAGATCCAGGACGCCTTCTTCCTGGTGGTCGGCTCGCGCACCTGCGCCCACCTGATCCAGTCGGCCGCCGGCGTGATGATCTTCGCCGAGCCGCGCTTCGCCACCGCGATCATCGAGGAGCGCGACCTCGCCGGCCTCGCCGACGCGCATGAGGAGCTGGACCGGGTGGTGCGCCGCCTGCTGGAGCGCCGGCCCGACATCAAGCTCCTGTTCCTCGTCGGCTCCTGCCCGTCCGAGGTGATCAAGCTCGATCTCGGTCGCGCCGCGGCGCGGCTCTCGGGCACCTTCGCGCCGGACGTGCGGGTGCTGAGCTATTCCGGCAGCGGCATCGAGACGACCTTCACGCAAGGGGAAGACGCCTGCCTCGCCGCCCTGGTGCCGGACCTGCCCCGCAGCAACGACGAGTCCCTGCTCGTCGTCGGCGCGCTGGCCGACGTGGTCGAGGACCAGTTTTCGCGGCTGTTCGCCGATCTCGGCATCGCCGATGTCTGCTTCCTCCCCGGGCGCCGGGCGGCGGACCGGGCGCCCATCGGCCCGAAGACCCGCTACCTCCTCGCCCAGCCCTTCCTCACCGACACTGCCAGGGCGCTCGAGGATCGCGGCGCGACCCGCATCCCGGCCCCGTTTCCGCTCGGCGCCGAGGGCACGACCCTGTGGCTCGCGGCCGCCGCCCGCGCCTTCGGGATCCCGCCCGCCAGGCTCGTCGCGGTGACGGAGGCCGGCCGGGCCCGGGCGGCCCGCGCGCTCCAGGCCCATCGCGCCTCCCTCTCGGGCCGGCGGGTGTTCTTCTTCCCCGATTCGCAGCTGGAAGTGCCGCTCGCCCGCTTCCTCTCGCGGGAGATGGGCGCGGCGCTGATCGAGGTCGGTACGCCTTACCTGCATCGCGGCCACCTCGCGGAGGATCTGGCGCTCCTGCCCGACGGCACCCGGGTGACGGAAGGCCAGAGCCTCGACGACCAGCTCGACCGCTGCCGGGCCGCCCGGCCCGACCTGACGGTCTGCGGCCTCGGCCTCGCCAATCCGCTCGAAGCGGAGGATCTGGCCACCAAGTGGTCGATCGAGCTCCTGTTCACCCCGATCCAGGGCTACGAGCAGGCCGGCGACCTCGCCGGGCTGTTCACCCGACCGCTTGCGCGCCGCGCGCGGCTGGAGGGCTGAAGGCCATGCAGCTCACGCTCTGGACCTACGAGGGCCCGCCCCATATCGGCGCCATGCGCGTCGCCACCGCGATGCGGAGCCTGCATTACGTGCTGCACGCGCCGCAGGGCGATACTTACGCCGACCTGCTCTTCACCATGATCGAGCGGCACGGCGCCCGCCCGCCGGTGACCTACACCACCTTCCAGGCCCGCGACCTCGGCTCCGACACCGCCGAGATCTTCAAGCAGGCGGTGGCGGCCGCCTACGAGCGCTTCCGGCCCCAGGCGATGATCGTCGGCGCCTCCTGCACCGCCGAATTGTTGCAGGACGATCCAGGTGGATTGTCGCGGGCGCTCGGCCTGCCGATCCCGGTCATCCCGCTGGAACTGCCCGCCTACCAGAAGAAGGAGAACTGGGGGGCGTCGGAGACCTTCTACCGGCTCGTGCGGACCCTCGCCCCCGCCGCGCCCGCGCCGGAGCGGCCCAAGGCCAGCTGCAACATCCTCGGGCCGACCTCGCTCGGCTTTCGCCACCGCGACGACCTGCGCGAGGTGCGCGGGCTCCTCGGCGACCTCGGCATCGCCGTCAACGTGGTGGCGCCGCTCGGCGCGACGCCGGCCGATCTCGGGCGGCTGGGGCAGGCGGCCTTCAACGTCGTGCTCTATCCCGAAGTGGCCCGCAGCGCGGCGCAATGGCTGGAAAAGACCCACGGCCAGCCCTTCGTCGAAACCGCGCCGATCGGCGTGAAGGGCACCACCGCCTTCGTCGAGGCGGTGGCCGCGTTGGCCGGCGTCGATCCCGCTCCCATCCTCGACGGCGAGGGCTCGCGACTCACCTGGTACGCGCGCTCGGTCGATTCGACCTATCTCACCGGCAAGCGCGTCTTCGTCTTCGGCGATGCTACCCACGCCATCGCGGCGGCCCGGGTGGCGGCGCGGGAGATCGGTTTCGCGATCGTCGGGCTCGGCACCTATTCGCGCGAATTCGCCCGCGAGGTCCGGGCGGAAGCCTCAGTCCACGGGATCGAGGCGCTGATCACCGACGATTACCTCGCGGTCGAGGCGGCGATCGCGGCGGCCCAGCCGGAACTGGTGCTCGGCACCCAGATGGAACGCCACATCGCCAAACGGCTCGGCATCCCCTGCGCGGTGATCTCGGCACCGATGCATGTCCAGGACGTGCCGGCCCGCCACGCGCCGCAGATGGGCTTCGAGGGCGCCAATGTGCTCTTCGACACCTTCGTCCACCCGCTGATGATGGGGCTGGAAGAGCACCTCCTGGCGATGTTCCGGGACGACCCGGAATTTCACGATCGCGTCGCCCCCTCGCATCTCGGCGGAAGGCCGCGCGAGGCGGCCGAGACGGTCGTCGTTGCAGCGCCCGCGACCGCCGCGACGCCGGTGGTCTGGTCGATCGAGGCCGAGCGCGAGCTGAAGAAGGTCCCGTTCTTCGTGCGGGGCAAGGCCCGCCACAACACCGAACGCTATGCCCGCGAGCGGGCGCTCCCGCTCATCACCGTCGAGACCCTGTACGATGCCAAAGCGCATTTCAGCCGGTGACGGACCGGGCGCGCTGCCGGAGCTGCGCGTCGTCATCGTCACCCTCGACAACCACCTGGCCGGGGCGGTGGAGCGAGCGCGCCGGGTGCTGGCGACGACCGCGCCCGGCCTGATCCTCGGCTTCCACGCCGCCGCCGAATGGGAGACCGACCCCTCGGCCCTCGAATCCTGCCGGGCCGACATTGCGCGGGCCGACATCGTGCTCTCGGCGATGCTGTTCATGGACGAGCATGTCCGGGCGGTGTTGCCGGCGCTGCTCGCCCGCCGCACCGAGTGCGACGCGATGGTCGGCTGCCTCTCGGCGGCCGAGGTGGTCCGCACCACCCGGATGAACCGTTTCGCCATGGACGGGTCGCAGCGCGGCGCGCTCGACTTCCTCAAGCGCCTGCGCGGCAAGTCCGGGCCGGGCGGCACGCAAGGGAATGGCGCGCGCCAGATGGCGCTGATCCGCCAGATCCCCCGGATCCTGCGCTTCATCCCGGGTTCGGCCCAGGACGTGCGGGCGTACTTCCTGACCCTGCAATACTGGCTCGCCGGCTCGGACGAGAACGTCGTCAACCTCGTGCGCTTCCTCGCCGGCCGCTACGCCGCCGGGCCGCGCGCCGCCTGGCGCCGGCACCTCTCGGCCGCCGAGCCGCTCAGCTACCCCGAGACCGGCCTCTACCATCCGCGCCTGGCGGAGCGGGTGACCGAGCGCCTCGACCGGCTGCCGGCCTCCGGCAAGGCGGGACGGGTCGGCCTCCTGCTGATGCGCTCCTACGTGCTCGCCGGCAACACGGCGCATTACGACGGGGTGATCGCGGCGTTGGAGGCCCGCGGGCTCACCGTGGTGCCGGCCTTCGCCAGCGGGCTCGACAACCGGCCGGCGGTCGAAACGTTCTTCCTGCGCAACGGCCGGCCGGCCATCGACGCGCTGGTCTCGCTCACCGGCTTCTCCCTCGTCGGCGGGCCGGCCTACAACGACGCTCACGCCGCGAGCGCCATGCTGGGGCGGCTCGACGTGCCCTACCTCGCGGCGCAAGCGGTCGAGTTCCAGACCCTGGAACAGTGGGAGGCCTCGGCCCGCGGCCTGTCGCCGGTCGAGGCGACCATGATGGTGGCGATCCCCGAACTGGATGGCGCCACCGCCCCGATGGTGTTCGGCGGTCGCGCCGCCGGTGCGGGCGACTCCCGCGACATGGCGGTGCATCCTGAGCGCGCCGCGCGCCTCGCCGACCGTATCGCGCGCCTCGTCTCCCTGCGGGCCCGCCCGCGCGCGGAGCGCAAGGTCGCCGTCGTCCTGTTCAACTTCCCGCCGAATGCCGGTGCCACCGGCACCGCCGCCTTCCTGTCGGTGTGGGACTCACTCCACCGCGTGCTCCAGGGCCTGAAGGCCGACGGCTATTCCGTCGAGGTGCCCGGGACCGTCGATGCCCTGCGCGCCCGGGTGCTGGAGGGCAACGCCGCCCGCTACGGCACGCAAGCCAACGTCGCCCACCGCATCTCCGCCGACGACCATGTCCGGCGCGAGGCCCATCTCGCCGAGATCGAGGCGCAATGGGGCCCGGCGCCGGGCCGGCACCAGAGCGACGGCGCGTCGATCCTGGTGCTCGGCGCGCAGCTCGGCAACGTCTTCGTCGGGGTGCAGCCGGCCTTCGGCTACGAGGGCGATCCGATGCGCCTGCTGTTCGAGCAGGGCTTTGCCCCGACCCACGCCTTCTCGGCCTTCTACCGCTACCTGCGCGAGGACTTTTGCGCCGACGCGGTCCTGCATTTCGGCACCCACGGGGCGCTCGAATTCATGCCCGGCAAGCAGACCGGGCTGTCTTCCGCCTGCTGGCCCGAGCGGCTGATCGGGGCTCTTCCCAACGTCTATCTCTACGCCGCCAACAATCCCTCGGAAGGCACGCTGGCCAAGCGCCGGGCCGCCGCGACGCTGGTGAGCTACCTGACCCCGAGCCTCGCCCAGGCCGGGCTCTATCGCGGGCTGATCGACCTCAAGGCCTCGCTGGAGCGTCGCCGCGCCCTGCCGCCGGAGGAGGCCGCCGAGCGGGCAAAGCTCGCCGTGCTGATCCACGGCCAGGCCTGCGGCCTCGACCTCGCCGAGGGTGACGGCTGGGGCGAGGATGCGGAACATCGCATCGCCGATCTCGCGGTCCGGCTGATCGAGCTCGAACACACCCTGATCCCGCACGGGCTGCACGTCGTCGGGCAGGGGACGCCGCCGGAGGAGCGGATCGACCTGCTCGTGGCGCTGGCCGAATCGGTTCACGGCCTCGCGCCGGACCGCGCCGGCCTTGCGCGGCTGGTGGCCGGCGCCTCGCCCGAGGAGGTGGCCGGTGGCGACGACACCGCGCTCGTCGCCTTCCGGGCGCTCGCCGAGACCGACCGGCTGCTCGCCGAGGATCACGAGATCCCGGCTTTGCTGCGGGCGCTGGACGGCCGTTTCATCGCCCCGGTCGCCGGCGGCGACGTGCTGCGCTCGCCCGCGATCCTGCCGACCGGGCGCAACCTGCACGGCTTCGATCCCTACCGGATCCCGAGCGCCTTCGCGTTGGCCGACGGGCGCGCCCAGGTCGAAAAATTGCTCGCCCGCCACGCATCTGACGGCGGCGCGTACCCTGAGAGCATCGCGCTGGTCCTGTGGGGCAGCGACAACCTGAAGAGCGAGGGCGCGCCGGTGGCGCAGGCGCTGGCGCTGATGGGCGCCGCGCCCCGCTTCGACGGCTATGGCCGGCTCTGCGGTGCGGTGCTGATTTCCCTCGAGGACTTGCGCCGCCCACGCATCGACGTCGTCGCGACCCTTTCGGGCATCTTCCGCGATCTGTTGCCGCTCCAGACCAAGCTGCTGGCCGAGGCCGCTTTCCTCGCGGCGAGCGCCGACGAGCCGGAAGCGATGAACTTCGTGCGCAAGCACGCCCTCGCCCACCAGGCGGCGCAGGGCATCGATCTCGAGACCGCGGCGCTCCGGGTCTTCAGCAACGCGGAAGGGGCCTACGGCGCCAACCTCAACCACCTCGTCGAGTCCGGGCGCTGGGAGGACGAGACCGACCTGTGCGAGACCTTCTCGCGCCGCAAGAGCTTTGCGTATGGCCGCACGGGGAAGCCGGAACCGCGCCGCGCCCTGATGCAGGCGGTGCTGGCCGGCGTCGATCTCGCCTACCAGAACCTCGATTCGGTCGAGGTCGGGGTGACCAGCGTCGACCATTACTTCGACGGGCTCGGCGGCATGGCCCGCGCCGTGGCGAAGGCCCGGGGCACCTCGGTCCCGGTCTATATCAGCGACCAGACCCGCGGCGAGGGCCGGGTGCGCTCGCTCTCCGAGCAGGTGGCGCTTGAGACCCGCACCCGCATGCTCAACCCCAAATGGGTCGAGGGGATGCTGGGCCACGGCTACGAGGGCGTGCGCCAGATCGACCAGCACCTCACCAATACCGTCGGCTGGTCGGCCACCACCGATCAGGTCGCGCCCTGGATCTACCAGCGCATCACCGAAACTTATGTCCTCGACGAGGCGATGCGCGAACGCATGGCGGCGCTGAACCCCGCCGCCTCGGCCAAGGTCGCCCATCGCCTGATCGAGGCGCATCGGCGCGGCTTCTGGACCCCCGACCCCGAGACCCGGGCCGCCCTCGACCGGGCCGAGGAGGCCCTGGAGGACCGGCTCGAAGGCATCACCGCGGAGGCTGCCGCATGAACATCGCGATCCGAAACCCCGTTCCCGCAAGGCGGGAAGAGGGGAGCCTCCAGGTCGCCCTCGATCCGGACATCCGCATCGAGACCGCCAAGGTCTTCGCCGTCTACGGCAAGGGCGGCATCGGCAAGAGCACGACCTCGTCCAATCTCTCCGTCGCCTTCTCGAAGCTCAGCAAGCGCGTGCTCCAGATCGGCTGCGACCCGAAGCACGATTCGACCTTCACGCTGACGAAGCGCCTGGCGCCGACCGTCATCGATGCCCTGGAGGCGGTGCAGTTCCACTCGGAGGAGCTGCGCGTCGAGGATTTCGTCGTCGAGGGCTATAACGGCGTGCGCTGCGTCGAGGCCGGCGGCCCGCCGGCCGGCACCGGCTGCGGCGGCTACGTCGTCGGCCAGACGGTGAAGCTCCTCAAGGAGCATCACCTGCTCGAAGACACCGACGTGGTGATCTTCGACGTGCTCGGCGACGTGGTCTGCGGCGGCTTCGCCTCGCCGCTCCAGCATGCCGACCGGGCGCTGATCGTCACGGCCAACGACTTCGACTCGATCTTCGCGATGAACCGGATCGTCGCGGCGATCCACGCGAAATCCAAGAATTACGGCGTGCGCCTCGGCGGCGTCATCGCCAACCGCTCGGCCAAGACCGACGAGATCGACCGCTTCAACGCCGCGGTCGGCCTGAAGCGCCTGGCGCATTTCCAGGATCTCGACGTAGTGCGCCGCTCGCGCCTGAAGAAGGCGACGTTGTTCGAGATGGATCCCTCGCCGGAACTGCTCGCCGTGCAGGCCGAGTACCTGCAACTCGCCGAGCAACTCTGGGCCGGCGTCGACCCGCTCCCGGCGGTGCCGATGAAGGACCGGGATTTGTTCGAGTTTCTGGGATTCGATTGATGACCAGCCCCACCTACGCCACCCGCCGGGCCCAGCTCGAAACCTATTTCGACCGTACCGCCGTCGAGGCCTGGGCGCGGCTCACCTCGGACGCGCCGGTGAGCCGCATCCGCGCCACCGTCCGGGCCGGCCGCGACGCGATGCGGGCCGAGCTCCTGTCCTGGCTCCCCGCCGACCTCTCCGGCCGCCGCCTGCTCGATGCCGGCTGCGGCACCGGGGCGCTCGCGCTCGAGGCGGCGCGGCGCGGCGCCGAGGTCGTGGCGATCGACGTATCGCCGACGCTGATCGGTCTCGCCCGCGAGCGCACCGCCAGCCTCCGGCTCCAGGGCTCTCTCGATTTCCAGGTCGGCGACATGCTGGACGAGGGACTGGGGCGCTTCGACCACGTCGTGGCGATGGATTCGCTGATCCATTACCGCACCCCCGACATCGTCCGCGCCCTCTCGGCGCTCGCCCGTCGCACCGACGCCTCGGTGGTGTTCACGGTCGCCCCGCGCACGCCGCTGCTCACCGTGATGCACGCCGCCGGCCGCCTCTTCCCCCGCGGCGACCGGGCGCCGGCGATCGAGCCGGTCGGCGAGGGGGCCTTGCGCCGCCGCATCGCCGCCGATCCGGGCCTTCAGGCCTTCGCCGTCGCCCGCAGCCGGCGGATCAATTCCGGCTTCTACCTGTCGAACGCCCTCGAACTGGCCCGCCGATGAGCACGGCCAGCCGCATCGCCCGGGCGCTCGCCGATCTCGGGCCCCGCTACCTGCCCTTCGCGGATGCCGCGACGAAGGAACTGCCGCTCGGCCGGCTGCTGCGCCTGTCGCTGTTCCAGGTCACGGTCGGGATGGCGGCGGTTTTGCTGATCGGCACCCTCAACCGGGTGATGATCGTCGAGCTCGACGTGCCCGCCTGGATCGTCGCCGTGATGCTGTCGCTGCCGCTGCTCGCCGCTCCTTTTCGGGCGCTGGTCGGCTTTCGCTCCGACACCCACCGCTCGGTGCTCGGCTGGAAGCGCGTCCCCTATCTGTGGTTCGGCACGCTGCTGCAATTCGGCGGCTTTGCCATCATGCCCTTCGCCCTCCTGATCCTGTCGGGGGACACGACCGGGCCGATCGTGATCGGCCAGGCCGCGGCGGCGCTCGCCTTCGTGCTCGTCGGTGCAGGGCTCCATACGACGCAGACCGTGGGGCTCGCGCTCGCCACCGATCTCGCGCCGGCCCATGCCCGCCCGAAGGTGGTGGCCCTCCTCTGCGCCATGCTGCTCGCCGGCATGATGGCGAGCGCCGTGGTGTTCGGCCTGGCGCTGCACAACTTCTCGGCCATCCGGCTGATCCAGGTGATCCAGGGCGCGGCGCTCGCGACGCTCGTCCTCAACGGCATCGCCCTGTGGAAGCAGGAGCCGCGCGACACCTCGCGCAAGTCCGTGCCGGCCCGCCGCTTCGGCGAGGCCTGGGAGGCCTATACGGCCCATCCGCAGGCCCGGCGGCGGCTCATGGCCACCGGCCTCGGCACGGCGGGGTTCAGCATGCAGGACATCCTGCTCGAACCCTATGGCGGGCAGATCCTGCACCTGCCCGTCGCCGCGACCACCGCTCTCACTGCCGTGCTCGCAATCGGCGGCGGGATCGGACTTCTCACCGCGGCGCGCTGGCTCAATCGCGGCGGCGATCCGTTCCGGGTCGCGGCGGCCGGCGCGGTCGTCGGCATCGCGGCCTTCTCGGCGGTGGTCTTCGCCGCGCCGCTCGGCTCCGGCGGGCTGTTTGCCTGCGGCGTCGCGCTGATCGGGCTCGGCGGCGGGCTCTTCGCCCACGGCACGCTGACCGCCTCGATGGCCGGCGCTGCACCCGAGCAGACCGGGCTCGCGCTCGGCGCCTGGGGCGCGGTCCAGGCCTGCGCTGCGGGCCTGGCCATCGCGGCGAGCGGCATCCTGCGCGATGCCGGCTCGGCGCTCGCGGTTTCCGGCCGCCTCGGCGAGGCCCTGTCGGAAGCCTCCACCGGCTACCTCGTCGTCTACCACATCGAGATCGGGCTCCTCTTCGCCACCCTGGTGGCGATCGGGCCGCTGGTGCGCCGGCCCGCTCTTCCCCCGCTCTCCGCTCGTCCGGCCCTACCGTAGGAGGCCATCATGCCCAAGGGTGCCCTCACAGGCTATCTCGACGTCGCGCAAGTGGTGCTCTACGCGTTCTGGATCTTCTTTGCCGGCCTGGTCTTCTACCTGCGCCGCGAGGATCGCCGGGAAGGCTATCCTCTCGAATCCGAGGTCCATGGCGGCCTGAAGGGCTGGGACTGGCTGTTCGTGCCCTCTCCCAAGACCTTCCTGCTCGCCGACGGCTCGGCGGTGCTGGCGCCGCGCCCGCACGAGGGCCCGGTCGGCGAGCTCAAGGCGGTCAAGCTCGAACCCTGGCCCGGCGCCCCGATCGTCCCGACCGCGACCGACGATTCCCGTCTCGCCGACGGCGTCGGCCCGGGGGCCTATGCCCTACGCGCCGAGCGGCCGGACCTGACCTGGGAGGGCAAGACCCGCATCGTGCCGATGCGCGTCGCCGAGGAGTTCACGGTCGCGGCGGACGATCCCGACCCGCGCGGCATGCCGGTCTACGGCGCCGACGGCGTGCTCGCCGGCACCGTCACGGAGATCTGGGTCGATCGCGGCGAATCGCTGCCGCGCTACTACGAGATGGAGCTGGAGGGCGCCCGCGACCGCACCGTGCTGATCCCGGTGACCTTCGCCGACGTGCAGCGCTTCAGCCAGCATAAGAAAATTCTCGTCGAGGCGCTGCTCGCCCGTCAGTTCGCCGGCGTGCCGCCGCACCGCGACCCCGACAGCATCACCCTGCGGGAGGAGGAGCGGGTCATCGCCTATTTCGGTGCCGGCACGCTCTACGCCACCGATCGCCGCCAAGAACCGCTGCTGTGACGGGAGCCGCTGCTGTGACGGACCTGCTGCCTCACGGGCTGCCCGGCCCACTGCCCCACGGCGAGCGCCTGCTGTGGCAGGGCCGCCCGGCCTTCCTGAGCCTGGCGCGCCGCGCCTTCCACGTCGATCTCGTGGCGCTGTATTTCGGCGGGCTCGCCGCCTTTCAGGTCTATTCCTCCGGGCGGATCTCGACCGCCTGGCCCGTGCTGCTCGCCGGCGCCCTGGCGCTGGTGATCCTGTTCGCGCTGGCCTGGGGCGCCTGCCGCACCACGGTCTACAGCCTGACCGACAAGCGGCTGATGCTGCGCATCGGCATCGCCCTGCAGATGGACGTCAACCTGCCGCTGAAGGAGATCGAGGGCGCCGCCTTCCGTCGGCTCAGCGACGGCAGCGGCGACCTGCCGCTCCGGCTCAAGCCCGGCGTACGGCTCGCCTACCTGCATCTCTGGCCCCATGCCCGGCCTTGGCGGCTGACCCGGCCGGAGCCGATGCTGCGCTGCGTGCCGGATGCCGAGGCGGTGGCCAAGCGCATCGCCTCGGCGCTCGCCGAGGCGAACGGCCAGCCTGTCCAGGCGCTGCCGCAGGCCCCGGCTGCCAGCCCCGTCCTGCCCGGCCGCCTCGCCGCGGCGGGTCACTAGGGAGGCGGCGATGGCACACGACATCCCGGTCCCGCGGCCGCTCCTGCGCAATGCCGGCCTCCTCGTCGCCTTCTCGCTCGCCGCGGTGGCGATCGGCCGGTTCGGCGGCGTCGGCATCACGCGGATGCCGCCGGCTCTCGCCGTCCAGGTGCTCGACCTCGCGGTCGAGGATCGGCCGGACGGCCGCGTGGATCTCCGCAACGCCGCGAATGGCCGCCTCGTCGCCGAGGTGCAGCCCGGCGAGGACGGGTTCCTGCGCGCCACCCTGCGGGTCATGGCCCAGGCCCGCCTGCGCGAGGGCGCATCCCGCAACCCGCCGTTCCGGCTCACCCGCTG
This sequence comes from Methylobacterium indicum, assembly GCF_017347565.1. Lineage (NCBI taxonomy): Bacteria > Pseudomonadati > Pseudomonadota > Alphaproteobacteria > Hyphomicrobiales > Methylobacteriaceae > Methylobacterium > Methylobacterium indicum. The sequence continues at coordinate 1,017,972 of NZ_AP024145.1, forward strand.
GGACAACGGCACGCTGACCCTCGACGACGTCGCGTCGGGCCGGCGGATCAACCTCGAAGCCTTCGGGCTCGACAACGCGGTCGCCTTCGCGCGGCTGCTCGAACAGGGGAGGGGCGCATCATGATGCAGTGGTTCGGCGGCAAGCGCCGCATCGAGGTGCCGTGCACGGTCGAGATCGAGCAGACGGCCGAGAGCCTGCACGCCCATGTCACGCTGGACGGCGGCCTGCTCATCGCCCCCGGCGACGAGGTGACGGTGCACGACGCCCCCACCTCCGTTCCCTACGGCGACCGCATCGTGGTGCGCCGCACCGCCACCGTTTTGCGCGCCGGCGCCATCGAGCGCCTGTGGACCCGCATCGCGGGCCATTTCGAACTCACCGAACTCTACGAAGTCAGCTTCTCGGAAAGGACGCGGCTATGAGCGCGACGACCCTGAAGACCCCGAACGAGAGCACCAAGTCGGCCCAGGAAACCACCTTCCTCAGTCCCCGCTTCTACACCACCAACTTCGAGGAACTCGACCGCACCAACGTCGAGCCGGTGCGGGCCGAGTGGGACGTGCTCCTCGCCGAGATGCGCGCCGACCCCAACAAGCGCCATTTCGTGCGCAATGCCGACTTCGACCTCGACCTGTCGGGCCTCGATCCGGAATTACGCAAGGAATTCCTCGACTTCCTGGTCTCGTCGATCACCGCCGAGTTCTCGGGCTGCGTGCTCTATGCCGAGATGCGCAAGCGCGCCAAGAACAAGGACATCCGCGAGCTGTTCGCCTTCATGAGCCGCGACGAGGCGCGTCACGCCGGCTTCATCAACGACACCCTGAAGGATTTCGGGGTCGGCATCGATCTCGGCTTCCTCACCAAGGCGAAGAAATACACCTATTTCCGGCCGAAATTCATCTTCTACGCCACCTACCTGTCGGAGAAGATCGGCTATGCCCGCTACATCACGATCTTCCGCCACCTCGAGCGCCATCCGGACAAGCGCTTCCACCCGATCTTCAAGTGGTTCGAGAAGTGGTGCAACGACGAGTTCCGCCACGGCGAGGCCTTCGCGCTCTTGATGCGCGCCAACCCGAAGCTGCTCACCGGCATCAACTACTACTGGATCAAGTTCTTCCTGCTCGCGGTGTTCTGCACGATGTATGTGCGCGACCAGTGCCGGCCGGCCTTCCACAAGGCGCTCGGGGTCGACCCGAAGGAGTACGACTTCCAGGTCTTCGCCATCACTTCGGAGATCTCGCGCCAGGTCTTCCCGCTCACCCTCGACCTCGACAATCCGGGCTTCCGGGCCGGTCTCGAACGGCTGCTCGCCTGTGCCCGCGGCATCGAGGAGGCGAAGGCGCAGGGCGGCCTGATCGGCAAGATCAAGCATGCCGGTTACGCCGCCAAGGCCGCGCTCGCCTTCGGGCGGCTGATGGTGATGCCGGCGAAAGCCAACCCGATGCCCGCGCAGATCCGCCTCAGCCCCGCCTGGTAGCGCCCGCATGTCCGACTACGCCGCGCCGATCGTCTATGCCGTCGTGATCTGGTGGTTCCTGACCGGGGCGATCCTCTGGCTGAACCACCGGCCGCGCCGGACCCATGCCTGGAGCTTCGGCGCGACGACCGTGGCTTTGGCCGGCGCGCTGTGGGTGATCTCCTGGAGCACCAGCCAGGAGAGCGAGGCGGGGGCCTATGCCGCCTTCACGGCGGCCCTGATCGTCTGGGGCTGGCAGGAAATGGCCTTCTACATGGGCTATGTCGCCGGCCCCCGGCGCACACCGGGCGTCCCCACCGACCGGGGCCTCGCCCGCTTCGGCGCGGCCGCCGCGACCAATCTCTGGCACGAGGCGGCGATCATCCTCGGCTTTGCCGCCATCGCCTGGCTGACGGCGGGCGGCCCGAACCGGATGGCGCTCTGGACCTACCTGGTGCTGTGGGGGATGAATCTCAGCGCCCGGCTCAACCTATTCCTCGGCGTGCGCAACCTCCACGCCGAGTTCCTGCCCGAACACCTGCGCTATCTCGGCAGCTTCTTTCGCCGCGCGCCGATGAACGCCTTGTTTCCGGTGGCGATGATCCTCGCCACCGGCTTCCTCCTGGTGCTGCTGCACCCCGCCGTCACCGAGAGCGCCTCGGCCTTCAAGCGCTCCGGCCACACCATGATGGCGACCCTGATGGCGCTCGCCATCCTGGAGCACGGTTTCCTGATGCTGCCGCTGCCCTCGGCCGCGCTCTGGGGTTGGGGGCTGCCCGCCCGCCGCCCCGGAGCCGATGCCGCACCGTAACGACAAGAACACGACGAGAGAAACGCCGTACAAGGGGACGTTCGATGGATTACGAAGCGCACTTCTCCGCCGCTCTCCAGGGTCTGCACCGCGAGGGTCGCTACCGGGTCTTCACCGACCTCGAGCGCCAGGCCGGCCGGTTCCCCTACGCGACCCAGCACGGCGCCCACGGCACCCGCGAGGTGACGGTGTGGTGCTCGAACGACTATCTCGGCATGGGCCAGCACCCGGCGGTGACCGGCGCGATGCACGAGGCGATCGACCGCTGCGGCGCGGGGGCGGGCGGCACCCGCAACATCTCGGGCACCAACCATTACCACGTGCTGCTGGAGCAGGAACTCGCCGACCTGCACGGCAAGGAAGCCGCACTCCTCTTCACCTCGGGCTACGTCTCGAACTGGGCCGGTCTCGGGACGCTCGCCTCGACGCTGCCGGGCTGCGTGGTCTTCTCCGACGAGGGCAACCACGCCTCGATGATCGAGGGCATCCGCTCCAGCCGGGCCGAGCGCCACATTTTTCGCCATAACGACCCCGACGACCTCGACCGCAAGCTCCGCCTGATCGATCCGAAGCTCCCGAAGCTCGTCGCCTTCGAATCGGTCTACTCGATGGATGGCGACATCGCGCCGATCGCCGAACTCTGCGACGTGGCCGAGGCGCACGGCGCCATGACCTATCTCGACGAGGTCCACGCGGTCGGCCTCTACGGACCCCGCGGCGGCGGCATCGCCGAGCGCGAGGGGCTGATGCATCGCCTCACGGTGATCGAGGGCACGTTGGGCAAGGCCTTCGCGGTGTCGGGCGGCTACATCGCGGCCTCTTCTGCGCTGTGCGATTTCGTGCGCAGCTTCGCGTCGGGCTTCATCTTCACCACCTCGCTGCCGCCCGCCATCGCGGCGGGGGCGGCGGCGAGCATCCGCCACCTCAAGGCGAGCGCGGCGGAGCGCGCGCGGCATCAGGACCGGGTCGCGGCGGTGCGCCGGCGGCTCTCGGCCATCGGCATCCCGCTCCTCGACAATCCGAGCCACATCGTGCCGGTGATGGTGGGCGATCCGGTGCAGTGCAAAGAGATCAGCGACACCTTGCTCGACGAATTCGGGATCTACGTCCAGCCGATCAACTACCCGACGGTGGCCCGCGGCACCGAACGGCTGCGGATCACCCCGTCGCCGCTCCACAGCGACGCGGACATCGATCACCTGGCCCTGGCGCTCGGAACGATCTGGGGCCGGATCGGGCTGGCGCGGGCGGCGTGACCAGGGCGCGACGCACCCGAACCCTCCCCCCTCTGCGGGGGAGGGTGCCCCGCGAATGCGGGGCGGGAGAGAGGGCGACGCCTCCGAATAAGGCAGAACCGTTTTGAAGGGCGCGAGCTGGATCGGCGTCGCACTACCCCTCTCCCGGCTCACTGCGTTCGCCACCCTCCCCCGCAGAGGGGGGAGGGTTCTCTGCGCTCGACTGATGTGATCCTTCGAAGACGATCGGCGCAAAACTGTCACCCAAACCAACCGTCATTTTCATTAGACAATCCCACCTCTCCGTCCGATCCTACCCCTCTCATCCACCCGCGAGGACATGCACCGTGGCCCCCACCCACTCGGCCCTGTCCCGGCGGCCCCCCAAGCCGGGTTTCTCGAAGCCGATCGTCGTGGAGCCCGCCCCGCTCCCCGAGGCGACGCTGCGTCCGCCCTATCCGTTCTCGGCCATCGTCGGGCAGGACGCGATGCGGCGCGCGCTGCTCGTCGCCGCGGTCGATCCTGCGGTCGGTGGCGTGCTGGTCTTCGGCGATCGCGGCACCGGCAAGTCCACCGCCGTGCGGGCCCTCGCCGCGCTGCTGCCGCCGATGCGGGCGGTGGCGGGCTGCGCCTATTCCTGCGATCCGGTCGAGGCCGCCTCCCTCTGCCCGGCCTGCGCGGCGCGCCGGGGGCAGGGGCTCGCGGTCGAGACCGTGCCGGTGCCGGTGGTCGACCTGCCGCTCGGCGCCACCGAGGACCGGGTCGTCGGGGCCCTCGACATCGGCCGGGCGCTCGGAGCCGGCGAGAAGGCCTTCGAGCCGGGGCTGCTCGCCCGCGCCAACCGCGGCTTCCTCTATATCGACGAGGTCAACCTGCTCGAGGACCACCTCGTCGACCTGCTCCTCGACGTGGCGGCCTCGGGCGTCAACACCGTCGAGCGCGAGGGTTTGAGCCTGCGTCATCCGGCCCGCTTCGTCCTCGTCGGCAGCGGCAACCCGGAGGAGGGCGAACTGCGCCCGCAGCTCCTCGACCGCTTCGGCCTCGCCGTCACCGTGACGACGCCGACCGATCTTCCCACCCGCATCGCCATCGTCCGCCGCCGCGACGCCTATGAGCGCGATCCCGCCGCCTTCGCGGCCGAGTGGGCCAGCGAGGAGGCCCGGCTCCAGGGCCGGATCCTGGCGGCGCGGGCGCAATGGCCCGAGGTCGTGGTACCGGACGCGGTCCTGGAGGCCGCGGCCCGGCTCTGTCTCGCGCTCGGCACCGACGGGTTGCGCGGCGAGCTGACCCTGATGCGCACCGCCCGGGCGCTGGCGAGCCTCGAGAGCGCGGCGACCGTCACCCTCGACCACCTGCGCGAGGTCGCTCCGAGTGCCTTGAGCCACCGCCTGCGCCGCAATCCCCTCGACGAGGCCGGGTCCGAGGCGCGGATCGCGCGCGCCCTCGCTGAAACCCTCGCATGAGCGCCGGCCCCGACCCGGCCTGGAGCCGGGCCTGCCTGGCGGCCGCCCTCGTCGCCCTCGATCCCGCGGGCACCGGCACCGTGCTGCGCGCCCGGCCCGGTCCGGTGCGGGAGGCCTGGCTCGACCGGTTGCGGGCCCTTCTCCCCCCGGGCGCTCCCGTGACGCGGCTGCCCGCAGGAATCGCCGACGACGCGCTCCTCGGCGGGCTCGATCTGCCCGCCACCCTGCGGACCGGACGGCCGGTGGCGCAGGCGGGACTCGCCGCCCGCAGCCATGGCGGCGTGATGCTGGTGCCGATGGCCGAGCGCCTGACGCCGGGCACCGCCGCACGGCTCGCCCAGGCGCTCGATGCCGGCGCCGTCGAGATCGCCCGCGACGGCGTGATCGCCCGGTACCCCGCCCGCTTCGGCCTCGTGCTCCTCGACGAGGGGGAGGGCGAGGACGAAACCGTGCCGGCATGCCTTGCCGACCGCGCGGCGTTCCACCTCGATCTCGATGCGGTCCCGGTCGGCGCGATCGCCGCGGCACCGCCGCCGCTCGACCTCGCCCTTGCCCTTGCCCTCGCCCGTGCCGCCGATCCCGGGATGCCGGCCGAGGCTGCGGATACGCTGTGCGCGCTCGCGGCCCGGCTCGGCATCGCATCGCTGCGCGCCCCGCTCCTCGCCCTGCGCGTCGCACGGCTGCACGCGGCCCTCGACGGTCGCGCGGTGGTGGCGGAGCCCGACCTCGCCGCCGCCGCAGCGCTGGTGCTCGCGCCCCGGGCCCGGACCTGGCCGCCGGACGACGAGGAGGCGAACGCCCCGCCGCCCGCCGCCGAAACCGGTCGGGAGGGCGAACCGGCGAGCGATCCGGACGACGGCGATCGCCGCGACGATCACCGCCCCGTCGACGACGACCGCATCCTGGCCGCTGCCGCGGCGAGCCTGCCACCCGGCCTCCTCGCCCGTCTGGTATCGGGCGTCACGCCCCGGACCCGCAGCCCCGGTGCCGGTCGGGCCGGGGCCGCCGCCGCCGCGCAGCGCGGCCGCCCGGTTGGAGCCCGGCCGGGCGATCCGCGTCGCGGGCGCCTCGCCCTGATCGAGACCCTGCGCGCCGCCGCGCCCTGGCAGCGCCTGCGCCGGGGCGATGGGGAGGCGCGCCTGCGCATCACGGCGCAGGATCTGCGCATCCGCCGCCTCGTGCAGTGGCGCGAGACCACGACGATCTTCGCCGTCGATGCCTCCGGCTCCGCCGCCCTGGAGCGGTTGGCCGAGGCCAAGGGTGCGGTCGAGCAGCTCCTCGCCGAATGCTATGTCCGCCGCGACCGGGTCGCCCTGGTCGCCTTCAGGGGCGGGGGCGCCGACCTGCTGCTGGTGCCGACCCGTTCCCTGGTGCGGGCCAAGCGCGCGCTCGCCGCGCTGCCGGGCGGCGGCGGCACCCCGCTCGCGGCCGGCATCGCGGCAGCGGGGCGCCTCGCCGCCGTCGAGCGCCGCGGCGGGCGGAGCCCGGTCGTCCTGCTCCTCACCGACGGCCGCGCCAACATCGACCGGGCCGGCCGGCCCGGCCGGGCCCAGGCCGGCGCCGACGCCCTCGCGGCGGCGCGGGCACTGGCGGCGGAGGGCATCCCCGGCCTCGTCATCGATACCGCGGCCCGCCCGCAGGATGCGGCCCGGGCGCTCGCCGCCGCGATGGGCGCCCGCTACCTGCCGATGCCGCAGGCCGACGCCGCGCGCCTGGCGAAGGCCGTGCGCGAGGTCGCCCCCGCGGCATGACACGATGATGCGTACGATGGCGTCCGACGACAGGCCCGATTTCGCCCGCCAGGGCCGCGACTGGCCGAACCGGGACACGAGCCGCTTCGTCGCCGCCGGCGGCCTAACCTGGCATGTCCAGGAGGCCGGATCGGGCCCGGTCCTGCTCCTCGTCCACGGCACCGGGGCGGCGACCCATTCCTGGCGCGGGCTCCTGCCGCTGCTCGCCCGCGACTTCCGGGTGATCGCCCCCGACCTGCCGGGTCACGGCTTCACCGACCCGCTTCCGACGCCGTCCCTGCCGCGCATGGCGCGCGCGCTCGCCGCGCTCCTGCGCGCGCTCGACGCCGCCCCGCGGGTCGCCGTCGGGCATTCCGCCGGGGCCGCGATCCTGGCCCGGCTCTGCCTCGACGGCGCGCTGGTGCCCCGCCTCCTCGTCGGGCTCAACGCGGCGCTCAAGCCCTTCCCGGGCATGGCCGGCTTCCTCTTTCCCGCGATGGCGAGGGCGCTCTTCCTCAACCCTGTCACGCCGCGGGTCTTCGCCTGGTCGGCCGACCGCGCGGCGGTGGAGCGGCTGATCCACGGCACCGGCTCGACCCTCGACCGCACCGGCCTCGATCTCTATCGCCGCCTGTTCCAGACCCCCGGTCATGTCGCCGGGGCACTCGGCATGATGGCGAACTGGGACCTCGTCCCCCTCGACCGCGACCTGCCCCGGCTCGCGGCCCCGCTGCTGCTGATCGTCGGCAGCCAGGACCGCACCATCGCCCCCGACGCCTCGCTCGCCCTCGCCGATCGCCTCGGCCCCCGCGCCCGGGTCGAGTGGCTGCGCGGTCTCGGGCACCTGGCGCACGAGGAAAAGCCCGAGGTCGTGGCGGAGCTGATCCGGGCGGGCGTGGCGCGCGACGCCGGGTTGAGCAACCCTCCGGTCTAACGCACGGGTCGGGACCTGGATTCACCGGACAGCGCACTTGTCCGGTCGCACGTTGCCCTTGACGAATTATAGTGATTTACCCATAAATTGCCGCATGACGTCGCCGGTTCGCAAGCCATGCTATTTCCTTGGCTCGTCCCGGAGGGACCTCGCCGCGTTTCCGTCCGAGGTGCGCGCCGATATCGGCTATGCGCTCGATCTCGCCCAGCGCGGCGAGGAATCGCTCTCCGCGAAGGCACTGAGGGGATTCGGTGGTCGCGGCGCACGGTACACGACATTGAAGAAAGTGGAGGCCACCACGCGGGCGTTCCACCCCCTTTCCCGGACGACTGGAGCGTCAGCGGAAGGAGATCCGGGATCCAGCAGAGGACATGCCGCGAAGCGGCTCACCCTGTTGCACCGTCGCAGACAATGAGACGCTTCGCGGCTTTTCGTGCTGGATTCCGGATCTCTTTCCGCTTCGCTTCAGTCGTCCGGAAAAGGGGTTGGTTTGCAATGGGTCATAGAGCTTGGCTGCACGGTTCCCGGCCAGGGTCGTGTACCGTGGTCGCGGCGTTCTCGAAGTCGTCGAAAGCGACGTGAGCGGGACCTATCGGGCCGTCTACACGGTTCGCTTCGCCGACTGCGTGTACGTTCTGCATTGCTTCCAGAAGAAGTCGACCAAGGGTATCGCGACGCAACAGCACGACGTCGAGTTGATCAAAGCTCGGCTGCACGCGGCCGCGGCGGATCATGCCAAGCGCATTGGAGGAGCCAAGCCATGAACGACTCCGACGAGATCGAGGTCGTGGAGGGTAGCGGAAACGTCTTTGCGGATCTCGAACTTCCCGATGCGGGAGAATGGCTTCTCAAGGCCGATCTGGCGGCCGAGCTCCGGCGGCTGATCGGCGAGCGGAACCTGACCCAGACCCGGGCGGCCGCGATCCTCGGTATCGCACAGCCCGATCTATCCAGGCTGCTGCGGGGAAGCCTGCGCGGATGCTCGGTCGAGCGGCTGATGGGCTTCCTCACCGCCTTCGACCGGGATGTCGAGGTGACGGTACGCCCTCGCTCCGGGCCTGGTGATCGGGGGCGGATCACCGTCACGCTGGCGCCGAACTGAACCGGCGCAAGGTCGACCCGAGGCATTGCCGGTCGGGCGAAAAGACCGCGTTTCTCCCCTTGCCACCCGCCCCGACCGGGACAATAGTGTCAACCTATGTTGACACTCGACGATGCGCCGCCGCGGGTCACGTCCGCCCGGCGCCGGCCTCGTGCGGTGGTGATCGGCAGCGGCTTCGGCGGGCTCGCGGCCGCGGTGAGGCTCGGCGCGCGGGGCTACCGGGTCAGCGTGCTGGAGCGGCTCGACCAGCCGGGCGGGCGGGCACGGGTGCACCGGCAGGACGGCTTCACCTTCGATGCCGGGCCGACCATCGTCACCGCGCCGTTCCTGTTCGAGGAGCTGTGGGCCCTGTGCGGGCGGCGGCTGGCCGACGACGTGACCCTGGTGCCGATGCGGCCGTTCTACCGCATCCGCTTCGACGACGGCGCCACCTTCGCGATGTCCGGCGACCCGGAGACGATGCGCGGCGAGGTGGAGCGGCTGAGCCCCGGCGAGGCGCCGGCCTACGACCGCTTCATGGCGCTCTCCGACGAGTTGTGCCGGGTCGGCTTCGAGCAGCTCGGCGCCGTGCCGTTCGGCCGCCTCACCGACATGTTGCGCATCGCCCCCGATCTCCTGCGCCTGGGCGGGCACCGCAGCGTCTACGGCCTCGTATCGTCGGTGTTCCGCGACGAGCGCCTGCGCACCGCCTTCAGCTTCCACCCGCTCCTCATCGGCGGCTCGCCGTTCCGGGCGAGCGCGCTCTACTGCCTGATCGCGTCGCTGGAGCGGCGCTGGGGCGTGCATTCGGCCCTCGGCGGCACCGGCGCCCTGGTCCGCGGTCTCGTCCGCCTGATCGAGGGACAGGGGGGCGAGGTCCGCTGCGGCGCCGAGGTCGCGCGCATCCTGGTCGAGGACGGCGCGGCGCGCGGCGTGGCGCTGGCCGACGGCCGCGAGATTCGCGCCGACATCGTGGTGTCGAACGCCGATTCCGTCGCCACGGCGCTGCACCTGCTGGCGCCGGAGGTCCGCGGCCGGGGCGCCGGGCGGCTCGCCCGGGCGCATTCCTCGATGGGGCTGTTCGTCTGGTATTTCGGCACGCGGCGGACCTACCCGGACCTTCCCCACCACACGATCCTGCTCGGCCCGCGCTACCGCGGCCTCCTCGACGACATCTTCTCCCGGAAGGTGCTGGCCGAGGATATGAGCCTCTACCTGCACCGCCCGACCGCGACAGACCCGAGCGTGGCGCCGCCGGGCCACGACGCGTTCTACGTGCTGGCTCCGGTGCCGAACCTCGCCGGCGGGCAGGATTGGGCGCGGCTCGCCGAGCCGTTCCGCCAGCGCGTCGCCGCGCGCCTCGAATCCACGGTTCTGCCGGGCCTGTCGGACGCCCTCGTCACCTCCCGGGTGACGACCCCGCAGGACTTCTCCGACGACTTCCTGGCCTGGCGCGGCTCGGGCTTCGGCCTCGAACCGATCCTGACCCAGAGCGCGTATTTCCGCCCGCACAACCGCTGCGGCGCGGTGCGCCACCTCTATCTCGTCGGCGCCGGCACCCATCCGGGGGCCGGGCTGCCGGGCGTGCTGTCCTCGTCGAAGATCCTCGATCGCGTGGTGCCCGATGCTGCCGTCTTCGCCTGATGCGCCCCTCGCCCGTCCCGCCGACCACGCCGCCTGCCGGGCCGCGATCCGGGCGGGGTCCCGCAGCTTCTACGCCGCCTCGTGGCTGCTGCCCCGGGCCGTGCGCCGGGACGCCTACGGGCTCTACGCCTTCTGCCGCCTCTCGGACGACGCGGTGGACGGGGCGGGCGCCCGGGCCGACGCGATACCGCGGCTGCGGGCGCGGCTCGCCTCGGTCTATGCCGGCCGGCCCGCCGACGCGCCCGCCGACCGGGCGCTCGCCGAGATCGTCGCCCGCCACGCGATCCCCCAGGCCCTGCCCGCCGCCCTTCTCGAGGGGCTGGCCTGGGACGCCGCCGGGCGGCGCTACCCGGACCTCTCCGCCCTCGCCGCCTACGCGGCCCGGGTCGCCGGCTCGGTCGGGGCGATGATGACCCTGGTGATGGGCGAGCGCTCGCCGGAGGCGCTGGCCCGGGCCTGCGATCTCGGCATCGCCATGCAGCTCACCAACGTCGCCCGCGACGTCGGCGAGGATGCCCGCGCCGGGCGCCTCTACCTGCCGGAATCGTGGCTGCGCGAGGCCGGGATCGACCCCGACGCCTTTCTCGCGCGGCCGGAGGCGAGCCCGGCCCTGGCCTCCGTGGTGGCCCGCCTGCTCGCCGCCGCCGATCTCCTGTACGAGCGGGCGGAGGCCGGCATCGCGCTCCTGCCCCCCGCCTGCCGCCCGGCGGTGCGGGCGGCCGGTCTGATCTACGCCGAGATCGGCCGCGACCTGACCCGCTCCGGGCTCGATCCGGTCGGCCGGCGCGCCCGGGTGCCGGGCGCCCGCAAGGCCCGGCTCCTCGCCCGCGCGGCGCTCGTCGCCTCGCCCCGCCGCGCCGAGCGGCCGGCCCTGCCGGAGGCGGCCTTCCTCCTCGCGGCGGTAGCGGCGATGCCCCGGCCCATCGCCGGGCCACCCCTGGCCCCGCCTCGCCCGGCCTGGTGGAATGTCGGCGCGCAGGTCGTGCGCGTCCTCGATCTCATCGAGGTGCTGCGCGAGCGCGAGCGCCTGGGCGGCGCGGCGCCGTCGTGAACGAGACGCTGTTCGCGCTCCTCGATTTCGGGCTCGTCTTCGGGGCCGTTCTGGGCCTCGGCTTCTGGCAGCTCTGGGTCCTGCGGCGCGACAGGCGGCGGAGCGAGGCGGCCCGGCGCGGCGACGATCCGGGTCCGGAGACGTGAAGGGCTTCACGACACGCGGATGGCAACGAAGACGGTCCCGCCACTGCCGGACCGCCACCAGGGAGGAACGCCATGACGGGTCTGCGCACGATGCGCCGAACCACCCTCGTTGCCGGGCTCGCCCTCTGTCTCGCGGCCTCGGCCGCGCGCGCCGAGGTGAAAGCGGGGCCGGTGCTGATGCATTGGGGGACGTGCCAGGCCTCCGGGGCCGTGCCCTATCCGGCCGGCAGCTTCGGCGACCGCTTCCTGGTGGTGAGCGACGGGGACGACAGCTTGCGCCTCTACCGGGCGAACGAGTCCGGCCCGCCGCTGCCCCTGACGGGCGGCGACCTCGACGCGGCCCTCGCCACCGATGCCCGCGAGGAGCCGGGCCGGTCCGATCTCGAGGCCCTGGCCTGGCTCGGCGGCGAGCTCGTCGCGATCGGCTCCCATGGCCGCGATGCCGAGGGCCGGACCCGCGAGGCCACGCGCCAGATCCTCGCCCTGTCGGTCGGCGGCGACGCGGCGGCGCCCGCGGTGACGCCGAAGGGCAAGGCGGTCCGGGGGCTCGCCAAGGCGCTGTCCGATCTCGATCCGACGCTCGCCGACCGCATCGCCGTCGATCTCGCGGCAAAGCCGAACCTCAGCCCGCAGCGGCGGGGCCTTGCCGTCGAGGGATTGAGCGCCACACCCGACGGGCGCGGCCTGCTCGTCGGCCTCGGCAACCCGCTCAATGCCGACAACGACGCCCTGGTGGTGCCGATCGAGAACCCGGCCGCGATGCTGGGGGAGGGGGCGGCCCCCAAGCTCGGCAAGCCGATCGCCCTCGACCTCAAGGGCCGGGGCATCCGCGACATCGCCTATGCGGGCGGGATCAAGGCCTACTTCATCGTGGCGGGCGGCCGCGGGGGCGCCTTCGATCTCTACCGCTGGTCGGGCAAGGCCGGCGAGGCCCCGTCCCGGGTACCCGGGGCCGCCGAGGCGATGGCGGCGATCCCCGATTTCCAGCCCGAGGGGCTCCTCGTCGCCCAGGACGGCGCGAAGGTGCAGCTTCTCGGCGACGATACCGACATCTGTCCGGCGCGCAGGCCGCAGGGGTTCCGCAGCGTGGTGCTGGATCTGCAATGACGATGGATGCGCCGCGGGGCCGGGCCTGGGGTCAGGCCTCCCGGTCCGGCTCGCCGGTGCGGCCGGCTTGCCCGGCGACGTAGCGGCGGCGCGCCTCGGCGGCGTCCCGGAAGGTCCTGGAGCGGGGCGGCACCTCCGCCAGCTTGCGGATCTCGCGCAGGATCAGCTCGGCCTCGAACGCCGCGGCACGCTCGGCCGCGGCGGCCCGGCTGTCGGCACCGTGCGAGGCGCTGTAGCGCTCCAGACCGTCGCGGCAGACCGCGACGCGGTAATCGAGCCAGGCGATCACGTCGAGAAAGGCCCGCTCGCGGATCTCCGCGGCGGTGGCCCGGCGCTTCTTGTCGCTCATATCCTCCCGCCTCGGCCTCGACGTGTCGATGCCAAGGCGTCCGGCGCATCGGCGCCGACGCCCGTTCGGGTTTGCCCTGCGCCTCCGATCGGATCCGTTCGACGGCGCAGCGGTCTCACTCCTCGCCCCTCGGGGACGACGGTCTCGTGCATCGCCCGGCCCGTCCGATCTCGGCCTCGATTCCGGCGGCCGCGTCCGTCTGTATAACGCGTCGCCGCCCGGTCCGCGACGGCGCACGACGAGGGCGGACCGGCGGGACAGGAATCGTTAGGATTTGAGCGATAGTGTCAGGAGGTCCGAAAGGGCCGGGTCTTGCCGGCCCCGGACACGGCTACCGGAAGCCGACGACCTTGCGGTCGCGCTTGCGCTCGGCGGCGGGCTGGTAGGCGATGCGGCTGTGGTGGGTGCAGTAGGGCAGGCCGGTGATCGCCCGGTCGCCGCAGAAACGAAAATCCGGGGTCGAGGGGTCGCCCATCGGCCAGCGGCACATGAAGTCCCGCAGCTCCATGATGGTCACGCGGGAGCTCTCCGGCAGCGCGACGGCGGAGGGCGGCGCGGAAGCGGGCTGGATCAGCGCGAGGGCCGGCGGCGCGGGCGCGACCACGCTGGGCGTTTCGCCGACGGAGACCGGGGCTTCGGGCTCGGGACGCGGACGGCGACCGGCCTGGGCTCCGTTGGGCTTGGTCACGCGCCCGGCGAGCCCGAGGCGGTGGACCTTGCCGATGACGGCGTTGCGGGAGACGCCGCCGATCTCGGCGGCGATCTGGCTGGCGCTGTGGCCATCGCTCCAGAGCCGCTTGAGAAGCTCGACGCGCTCCTTCGTCCAGCTCGGACCCGCATCCATCATCGCCGCCTCCACTCACCCGACATCACCCATGGAATCGGCAAGCGGCCGCGAGCGGGCCGCCGTTCGACCGCGCGTTCAGTCCGTCCGATCCTGCTGGTGATCGCCGCCACGCTCCGGGCGCTGGCGACGGGGTGAACCTACAGGACGCCCTAACATCCGCGCAAGAGTCCGGCCCCCGGCCGCGCCGGTTTTTCCCCGCACCCGGCGGCCTGCCCGAACCGGGCTCCATCGCCCCGTCGCGCCGCCCTCCCGCGGCGCCCGAATTCCTAGTCCGTCGATAAATCTCTTTTTTGATCAATGAGTTGCCGGCCAAGCTCGTCGAGCCTCCCGTGTGGGTCCGCCCGGCGAGCATGGGTTGAACCGCCGTCGCACGCCTCGACCTGCGGGGGTCGCCGGTGCGGTCGCCGGCAAGCGTGGCCGCAGCGCCACGGCCCTCGGCCCCACCCCCGTCCGGATACGTTGCCGGGGGGCGGGGCGGGACCTATCTTGCGCGGGAGAAAGCGGGCCGACGCGATCACCGACGGCCCCCGGGAGACCTCATGCGAACAGCCCTCGCGTGCGTCGTGCTCGCGCTCTCGTCGCCCGCCTGGGCGGCCGAGAGCGTGCATCTCGCGCCCCATCGCGCCGTCTACGATCTGTCGCTGTCCGGCAGCTCCGGCACCCGCGCGGTCGAGAATGCCCGCGGCCGGATCGTGTTCGACTTCACCGGCGATGCCTGCAAGGGGTACGCCCTGCAGTACCGGCAGGTCACGGTGCTGGAGAGCTCGGAGAGCGGCAGCCGCACCTCCGACCTGCGCAACACCACCTTCGAGGCGGGCGACGGGCGCAGCTTCCGCTTCCGCACCCAGTCCGACCTCAACGGCAAGACGGCTGCCCCGGTGGACGGCAACGCCGAGCGCAGCGACAAGGGCCTCGCGGTCACCCTCAAGCAGCCCAAGCGCGGCGAGTTCGGCGTGCCCGGGGAGGTGCTGTTTCCCGCCGCCCACATGAAGCGGCTGATCGAGGCCGCCCGCGCCGGGCAATCCACGGTCGCCGTCAAGGTGTTCGACGGCTCCGACGACGGCCGCAAGGTCTACGATACCCTGGCAGTCATCGGGGCACGGCGCGTCGCCGCCAAGGCGGAGGCCAAGCCCGACGCGGCCGGAACGCCCCCGGCCGATCCCGCGGCGCCCGCCGGGCCGGATCTCAAACCGGAATCCAGGCCGGTTCCGGTCGAGGCGGCGTTGCGCGACGGCGCGATGGCGCTGATGCCGCATTGGCCGGTGACCCTGAGCTACTTCTCGCCGGGGGAAGGGGAGCGCACCCCGATCTACGTCCTCGCCTTCGACCTCTACGAGAACGGCGTCAGTGCGGCGCTCCGCCTCGATTACGGCGAGTTCTCCCTCAAGGGCGAGCTGTCGCGCATCGAGCTCCTGCCCGAGAGCAAGGATTGCAAGCCCTGACCGGAGCAGCGCCCTAACCGCGCTCCCGTCCCGGCCGGCCGCGGACCGGCCCGTCGAGAGGAGCCCGCTCGCGGGCCGGCTTGCCCGTCGGCATCCGGTCCGCCTCCAGCGGCGCGAAGCCGAGGCCGCGCTGCACCGCGGCGGCGCCGAAACGCTCGCGCAGGGCGTCGATCGCCGCGGCCCGGCTGGCGTCGCGGATCGCCGAGACGTCGGCGAGGTCGCCGCGGTCGGCATGGGCGGCCCCGCACAGGTCGCCGGCCCCGATCCCGATCAGCCTGTAGGCGGTGCCGTCGCAGGCCTCGCGCAGCAGCGCCTCGGCCGGGCGGAAGAGCCGCTCGGCGACTTGCGTCGGGGCGAGCCCCGAGCGGGTGCGGGTGCGCAGGCGAAAATCCCGGTCCTTCAGCTTCAGGGTGACGCTGCCGGCGGCGAACTCGGCCCGCTTCAGCCGCCGCGCCACCTTCTCGCAGAGCTGCCACAGGATCGGCCGCAGCTCGGCGAAGCCGCGCAGGTCCTCCGCGAAAGTGGTCTCGCCCGAGACGCTTTTCGTTTCCCGCGAGGGCTGAACCCGGCGGGGGTCCTCGCCGCGGGCGAGCGCCAGCAGGCGGGACGCGTCGCGCCCCAGCCCCGCATGCAGCCGCTCCGGCGCCACCCGGGCGATGTCGCCGACATGGCGGATGCCCAGAGCCGCGAGGCGCTCGGCCGCCGCCTGGCCGATGCCCGGGATGATCCGCACCGGCTTTGCCGCCAGGAAGGCGGCGGCCTCCTCGCGGCCGATGATCGAGAAGCCGCGGGGCTTCTCGAGGTCGGAGGCGATCTTGGCCAGGAACTTGTTCGGGGCGAGCCCGACCGAGACCGTGATGCCGATTTCGGCCTCGACCCGGCGGACGAAGCGCGCCAGCGTGACCGCGGGCGGCGCCCCGTGCAGCCGCTCGGTGCCCGACAGATCGAGGAAGGCCTCGTCGATCGAGACCGGCTCGACCAGGGGCGTGAGGTCCAGCATCATCGCCCGCACCTGCCGGCCGACCCGGGCGTATTTTTCCATGTCGGGCCGCAGCACCACCGCGTCCGGGCAGGCCTCGAGGGCCCGGTACATCGGCATCGCCGAATGCACGCCGCGGATGCGGGCGATGTAGCAGGCGGTCGCCACCACGCCGCGCTTGCCCCCGCCGATGATCAGCGGCCGGTCCCGCAGCGAGGGATCGTCCCGCTTCTCGACCGCGGCGTAGAAGGCGTCGCAATCGATATGCGCGATCGACAGCGCGTCGCGCTCCGGATGGGCGAGCAGGCGCGGCGAGCCGCAGGCCCGGCAGCGGAGCGTGCCGGGCGGGACGCTCGCCCCGCAATCGCGGCAGAGCGGCGCGCCGCTCACGCCCCGAACTCGTCCGGCTCCGGGGGGGCAAGGCGGCGCCAGGCCTGGGCGATCTGCTCGGGCGAGACGTCGAGGGAGCCCGCGCAGGCGAGCAGAAGCTCTTCGTCCGCCACGACATGATCGAGCAGCCCCGCCACGAGCTCGGGCGTGCCGGCCGCCCGCCGCAGGGCATCGGGCGACAGGCCGGTGCTCTCCATGAAGCGCAGGAGCCGGCCCGGATCCCCGGTGACGTACTCGAAGACCCGGGTCCCCAGCGCCTCCGCGGCGGATTCGCTCAGCACTCCGCCACGGGGACCCGTCCCCCTGGCCAATCCATCGAATTTGCGTTTCATCAACATGTGTCGCTTAACAGTGTTGCTGTTCCGGTCGCAGCCGGGGTGTGACGCGGCCCGCTGGAGCGCCGGAGACAGTGAGCCATGACGAAGACGGTGCTCATCGTCGAGGACAACGAGCTGAACATGAAGCTCTTCAACGACCTGTTGGAGGCTCACGGCTACGCGACCCTCAAGACGGCCAACGGGATCGAGGCGATCGAGCTGGCGCGCCGGCATCGGCCTGACCTGATCCTGATGGACATCCAACTCCCCGAGGTCTCGGGCCTCGAAGTCACTAAATGGCTCAAGGAGGACGACGACCTCAAGAGCATCCCGGTGATCGCGATCACGGCCTTCGCCATGAAGGGCGACGAGGAGCGGATCCGCGAGGGCGGCTGCGAGGCCTATCTGTCGAAGCCGATCTCGGTCGCGAAGTTCCTCGCGACGGTCCGGACCTACGTTGGCGACGAGCGCCAGAGCTGAGCAGAAGCTGAGAGAGGCCTGTCCTTCCATGTCGGCACGCGTCCTGATCGTCGACGACCTCTTTCCGAACATCAAGCTGCTCGAGACGAAGCTGTCGCTCGAGTATTTCGACGTCGTCTCGGCGATGAACGGGCCCGACGCCCTCGCGATCTGCGAGAAGGGGCTGTGCGACATCGTGCTGCTCGACGTGATGATGCCCGGGATGGACGGGTTCGAGGTCTGCCGCCGGATCAAGGCGACGCCGACCACGGCGCACCTCCCGGTCGTCATGGTGACCGCCCTCGACCAGCCGAGCGACCGCCTGCGCGGGCTCGACGCCGGCGCCGACGATTTCTTGACGAAGCCGATCGACGACACCGCCCTGATGGCCCGGGTGCGCAGCCTGGTGCGCCTCAAGGCGGTGACCGACGAGCTGCGCAGCCGTGCCATGGCCTCGCGCGTCGGCGATCCGCTGGCGGCGGCCGCCGCCGAGACCGGGCACAATGCCAACGTGCTCATCGTCGAGGATCGCCGCTCCGCCGCCGACCGCCTGTCGGCGGCACTCGGTCAGTACCACTGCGTCGAGACGGTGGCGACGCCCCAGGAGGCGCTGGAGCGGGTCAAGGCCGGCGAGTACGACGTGGTCCTGGTGAGCCTCGACCTGCAGGACCATGACGGCCTGCGCCTGTGCAGCCAGCTGCGTTCCCTCGACCGTACCCGCACCGTGCCGGTGGTCATGCTGGCCGAGCCGCATGACCGTGCCCGGATCATGCGCGGCCTCGATCTCGGCGTGCACGATTATCTCGTCCGCCCGATCGACCGCAACGAGCTCGTCGCCCGGGTCCGTACCCAGGTGAAGCGCAAGCGCTTCTCGCACTCGCTGCGCGAGTCGGTTCAGGCCTCGATGGACCTCGCCGTCACCGACGGTCTGACCAGCCTGCACAACCGGCGCTACCTCGACAGCTACCTCGCCGGCCTCTTCGCCGAGCCGTCGCTGCGCGAGCGGCCGGTCTCGCTGCTGATCCTCGACATCGACCGATTCAAGTCGATCAACGACCGCTTCGGCCACGATGCCGGCGACGAGGTGCTGAAGGAATTCGCCACCCGCATCCGCGCCCAGACCCGCGGCATCGACGTGGTGGCGCGGTTCGGCGGCGAGGAGATCGTCGTGGTGGTGCCCGATACCGGGCTCGACGCCGCCCGCCAGGTCGCCGAGCGCATCCGCGAGCGGATCGAGGCGGCCCCGTTCGCCGTCCAGCGCGGCACCTGCTCGATCGAGGTGACGGTCTCGATCGGCGTCGCCGCCCGCCAGGCCAACGACGTCGAGGCGGGCAGCCTGCTCAAGCGCGCCGATCTCGCGCTCTACGAGGCCAAGCAGGCCGGCCGGAACCGGGTCGTCGCCGCGGCGGCGTGAGCGGGCATTCGCCCTCGCGCCGCATGGCGCCTCGGGCGGCCACGCCTCCCGGATTGTGACCCCGGCTCCCGGGGGGAGGGGGCGGCCGATCCGCCCCCCGGGCGATCGTCACACGGCCCCGAGCCGCTCCAGCAACGCGCCGAGCACCGCCGGCATCTGCTCGGGCAGATCTTCCGAGATCAGGCCCGGCCCGTGCCGACGGCCGGCCTCGGCGTGGAGCCAGACCGCGGCGGCGGCCGCCTCGAAGGGCGGCATGCCCTGCGCCAGCAGCCCGCCGATGAACCCGCACAGCACGTCGCCGCTGCCGGCGGTCCCGAGCCACGGCGTACCGTTGGTATTGATGGCCGCGCGCCCGTCCGGCGCGGCGATCACCGTGTCGGCGCCCTTGAGCACCACGACCGCGTCGAGGAAGGCCGCCGCCGCGCGGGCCCGGTCGAGCCGCGAGCCCTCCGCCGGCACCGCCGTCACGCCCTTGAACAGGCGCGCGAACTCGCCGTCATGCGGGGTCGCGACGGCCCGGGTGTCGCCGGACGCGATCATCTCCACCAAGTCGTCGGCCTTGCCCGCAAAGCTCGTCAGGGCGTCGGCATCGAGGACGAGGCCCCGGCCGGCCTCGGTCGCCACCCGCACGAGGTCCCGGGTCGGTGCGCCGCTGCCGAGGCCGGGCCCGGCCACGATCGCGTTGAGGCGCTCGTCGGTGAGGGTGTCGTCGAGGTCGTCGGCGCTGTCGCAGGGGCGCAGCATGATCGCGGTGAGCTGCGCGGCGTTCTCCGGGAGGGCCGGGGTCGGGGAGAGAAGGGTGACGAGGCCGGCCCCGATCCGCAGGGCCCCGCGGGCGGCGAGCCGCGCCGCGCCGGTGCGATGCGCCGGCCCCGACAGCACCACCGCGTGGCCGCGGGTGTATTTGTGGCTCTCCTCCGTCAGACGCGGGAAGGCGGCGCCCCAGAGGTCCGGCCCGTTGGCGTGGGCCTCGGCACCGATCTCCGCCAGGACCGCAGCCGGGATGCCGATCTCCGCCACGGTCACGGAGCCGCACAGGCGACGGCCCGGCAGCAGCAGGTGGCCGGGCTTCTTGCGGACGAACGTGACCGTCGCCGTCGCGTTCACGACCGGCCCGCGCGGTGCCCCGGTATCGCCGTCGAGGCCGGACGGCACATCGACCGCCAGCACCGGCACGCCGGAGCCGTCGACCCGCGCGACCAGGGCGGCGGCCGCGCCGTCGAGCGGGCGGGAGAGGCCGGCGCCGAACAGGGCGTCGATCACGAGCGAGAACCCGGCGGGCTCGGCGCCGGCGGCCTCGGAGACCGGGCCGGTCCATTCCGCGGCCGCCGCCGCGGCGTCGCCCCGCAGCGCCGCCCGATCCCCGAGGAGCGCGACCTCGACCGCGATCCCCGCCTCCGCGAGGAGGCGGGCGGCCACGAACCCGTCGCCGCCGTTGTTGCCCGGCCCGCACAGGACCAGGATCGGTCCGCGGCCGGTCATTGCCCGGGCCCGCGCCGCGACCGCCGCGCCGGCGCGGCGCATGAGGTCGAGGCCCGGCATGCCTGCGGCGATCGCCGCGGCGTCGGCCCGGCGCATCTCGTCCGTGGTCAGCAATTCGGTTCCGGCCATCGCGTCGTACTCCGAAGAACGCCCAGAGGTCCCGGCCATGCCGCGGCACCCGGCTTGAGAACGTCGAATTGCGCAACAAACGCGCAGCAATTGCTTACGGATTAGGCATTCCCGATCTGCTCCCGGGAAATCCCCCGTGGCGGTCGGCGCAGCACGATGCTAGGAAGGCCGCCGGAACCGTTGCAGACCAGGCCCGCCCGGCATGAAGAAGATCGAAGCGATCATCAAGCCCTTCAAGCTCGACGAGGTGAAGGAGGCCCTGCAGGAGGTCGGCCTTCAGGGCATCACGGTGATCGAGGCCAAGGGCTTCGGCCGCCAGAAGGGCCATACGGAGCTCTATCGGGGTGCCGAGTACGTGGTCGACTTCCTGCCCAAGGTGAAGCTCGAGATCGTGCTGCCCGACACGCTGGTGGACGGCGCCGTCGAGGCGATCCGCAAGTCCGCCCAGACCGGCCGGATCGGCGACGGCAAGATCTTCGTCTCCTCGATCGAGGAAGCCATCCGCATCCGCACGGGCGAGACCGGCTCGGACGCGATCTGACGGGCCTCCCGCCCTCGTCTGCGACGACGAAAACCGCGGCCTGACGTCCAGGACCGCGGCTTTGTGGCGGCTCTGCCGCCGCTCTAGGAAGGGGTCAAACGAGAATGTCTAAGACCGCGACGGACGTCCTCAAGGAAATCAAGGAAAACGACGTCAAGTACGTCGATTTCCGCTTCACCGATCCGCGGGGCAAGTGGCAGCACGTCACCTTCGACGTGTCGCTGGTCGACGAGGACATCTTCGCCGAGGGCACGATGTTCGACGGCTCGTCGATTGCCGGTTGGAAGGCGATCAACGAATCCGACATGCTGCTGATGCCGGACCCGGCGACGGCCTGCATGGATCCGTTCTTCTCGGCCTCGACCATGTCGATCGTCTGCGACGTGCTCGAGCCGATGACCGGCGAGCCCTACGGCCGCGATCCGCGCGGCATCGCCAAGAAGGCCGAGGCCTTCGTCAAGGCCAGCGGCATCGGCGACACCATCTTCGTCGGCCCCGAGGCCGAGTTCTTCGTCTTCGACGACGTGCGGTTCTCCGCCGACCCCTACAACACCGGCTTCAAGCTGGATTCGGTCGAGCTGCCGATCAACGGCCAGACCGAGTACGAGGGCGGCAACCTCGGCCACCGCGTGCAGATCAAGGGCGGCTACTTCCCGGTTCCGCCGCAGGATTCGGCCCAGGACATGCGCGGCGAGATGCTGGCCGCCATGCAGTCGATGGGCGTGAAGGTCGAGAAGCACCATCACGAGGTCGCCTCGGCCCAGCACGAGCTGGGCATGAAGTTCGACACGCTCACCCTGATGGGCGACCAGATGCAGATCTACAAGTACTGCATCCACAACGTCGCCCAGAGCTACGGCAAGACCGCGACCTTCATGCCGAAGCCGGTCTACGGCGACAACGGCTCGGGCATGCACGTCCACCAGTCGATCTGGAAGGACGGCAAGCCGGTCTTCGCGGGCAACAAGTATGCCGACCTGTCCCAGGAGTGCCTGTGGTACATCGGCGGCATCATCAAGCACGCCAAGGCGCTCAACGCCTTCACCAACCCGTCGACCAACTCCTACAAGCGCCTGGTCCCGGGCTACGAAGCCCCGGTGCTGCTGGCCTACTCGGCCCGCAACCGCTCGGCGTCGTGCCGGATTCCGTGGACGACCTCGCCGAAGGCCAAGCGCGTCGAGGTCCGCTTCCCCGACCCGATGGCGAACCCCTACCTCGCCTTCGCGGCCATGCTGATGGCCGGCATCGACGGCATCAACAACAAGATCGATCCCGGTCCGGCCATGGACAAGGACCTCTACGATCTGCCCCCGGCGGAGCTCAAGGAGATCCCGACCGTGTGCGGCTCGCTCCGTGAGGCGCTCGCCAGCCTCGACGCCGACCGCGAGTTCCTCAAGGCCGGCGGCGTGTTCAGCGACGACTTCATCGACTCGTTCATCGAACTGAAGATGACCGAGGTGATGCGTTACGAGATGACCCCGCACCCGATCGAGTTCGTGAACTACTACTCGCTGTAAGCCGTCACCGGCTGCCGGAACGAGAGACGAGGGGGCCGGAGCGATCCGGCCCCTTTGGTTTTCGAAAAAAATCACTTGTAGTGAAAGTCATCCCAGGGGTAATTTTATGTTTGCTGAGCAGGCCAAGGCAGTAGAATGAAGCGGCAATCCATCCCAGTGAGTAGCAAAAAAAGCGTGGCTAGTGGTTTCTTTGTTACTGATGGCGACTCTTTTTGGTTCCTGACTTGCGCGCATATTCTGACCGGTCTGCGACACGCATCAAATAATTGGCAGAATTGGAATCAGAGTATTACTTTACATGCTGCCGGCGGTAGAAAACTTGTAATCGAATTGTTTCAAGGCGACGGTTCTCCACTGTTTTCATGGCTTCATGATAGTGTCAACGGGAAAAACGTGGAGGATGTCGTTTCAGTGAGATTAAGCTCCAATCAAGTCAAACTATTTCATGATTATACGTTCTTTGAATTGGAAAAAATATCTAATCCCAATCTATCGAGCATGGTTAATATTTTCGGATATCCAAGTTTTGATTACAGAATTCAAACTAATCCACAAGAATCGACGAAAAAAGGTGCTGTGATCGGTCGTGGATGTCAGTTCTTGCAGTTGAATGTTTTGTCGGAAGATGGATTTTCAGGCGGCCCAGCGGTTTTTGAAGAAAGCCTTGTAGGTATTGTAAGTGGAAATTTAGGAGGCGGAGCAGTTAGAGCCGCAATCGTCCAAATGTCAGGCATCGAGAGTCGCCTTTTTATATAATATATATCATAAATAACGCAATAATTCGCAATGATTTAAAAATTAACACGTGCATCTGGACGGCTTTAGACCGCTCCCACCGAGTTGTGGCCTCCAGCCAGCGTACGATAGGAGGCCACTACCCGGTCACGCCGGCGACGCGAGCGGGATGCTCTGCGGGAACCTGAACACGTTGTCCGGGTCGTAGCGGCGCTTCACTTCGCAGAGCTTGCCGACATTCTCGCCGTAATAGGCCTTGAGCCAGTTCGGCAGGTCGCGGCTCGGGAAGTTGACGTAGGATTGCGGCTTCACGTAGCGCTGCATCGCCGCGAAGTACTCGGTGAGCCAAGCCTGCTGGCGTTTCACGGTGTCGGGCGTGTCGAGCGGGCTCCAGGACGCCTCCATCTCGACGATGAAGTCGGAATCGCGGTGGACATAGGCCGTGTCGGTGGGCCGCACGGCCTTCACCTGGCCGCCGGCCGCGAACAGGATGCCCATGTTGTCTTGGCGCAGCGAGCCGCCGGGCCATTTCTCCATCCAGCCGATCATGGTCTCGATGGCCTCGCCGCCGAGGGCGCCGGCGACGTAGCTCGAGCGGATGTCGTAGACGCCGATCGGGTCGTCGGTGACGAGGTAGTCGCGGGCGCTCCAGTAGTTCATCGCGTTGATCTCCGCGACGATCGGCCGGGCGCGGGAGAGCGGGCGGTCGAGCAGGGCCCGCAACTGGTCGGGCGAGCCGAAGAACTGGCCGAGGGTCTGCACCCGCAGGTCGCCGCGCGTGACCGGGCCGGCGGCGCCGGGCGCGAGCTTGCTGCGGGTCGAGATCAGGCCCGGATTCCTGAGCTGGATGTCCTGAAGGTCCAGCATCAGCTCGACCTGGTGGCGGGCCGGCCAGACGATGTTGAACACCGTGACGTCGTAGACCGGGTGCGGCTCGAAGGTGAAGGCGGTGTGGACCGCGAAGTTGCCGCCGCCGCCGCCGCGGGCGGCCCAGAACAGCGCCTCCTCGTCGCGGGCGGTGGCGCGGCGCAGCGTCCCGTCCGCCGTCACCGCGTCGGTCGCCCGCAAGGCGTCGCAGGTCAGGCCGTTGCGGGTCGCCGAGAAGCCCCAGCCGCCGCCGAGGGTGAGCCCGCTGATGCCGACCGTCGGGCAGCGGCCGGAGGGAATCGCCAGGCCGGTGGCCCGGAAGGCGTCGGCCATGTCCTGGTTGCTGGCCCCGGCCCCGACCGTCACGAGGCCGCTCTTTTGGTCGAACGTGATGGCGCTCATCGGCTTCACGTCGATGAGGAGGCCGGTCGTCGTCGAGAAGCCCGCGTAATTGTGCCCGCCGCAGCGCACCGCGAAGATCTGGCGCTCCTGGCGCGCCCAGGCGAGGCAGGTGCGCACGTCCCGGTCGTCGACGCAGAGGGCGATCGCCAGCGGCAGCACGTCGGCCCAGCGGCCGTTATTCGGCCAGGCGGCGACGAGGTAGCCTGGCTCGCCCGGGCGGATCAGGCGGCCCTTCAGGTCCCGCGCGAGGGCGTCGAGGCCCCGAGGCGCGGGGCCCTCGAGGGCGGCGGCCCCGGGGATCCGGCTGCCGAGGGCAGCGCCCGCCGCCAATGCGCCGGACTGGAACAGCCGGCGTCGGCTCATGGCGGTGGAGGAGGCCCGCCCGGAGAGTCTGGTCTTCATCGTATTCTCGGTCGTGATTTCTTGTCGCGAATGTCAATCGATTCGCGGAGATCAATCTGAAAAACTTCCGATATCTTGGTCAATTGGGAGATCGTGGAAATCTCTTTTGCGCAGGGAAAAGCATATCAACGAATTGTTAACGACGATCTGAGCTTTCCGCTGATTCGGCCAATCGTCCGCCTCGTGCATCCCGCCATTCCCGTCCCCGCGGTCGCGGTGATCCGACGGGGGGACAGTCCCGACGGCGTCTCCCCGTGCCGTTGCCCCGCAGCCGCACTCAGCCCATATTTCGCGGGAGCGGCCGCGGCTCGCCCGCCGGGCACCTGAGCGCGTCACGCCGCCTGGATCGAGTTGTTGGCCAAGAGACTTCACCCCGAGGGGCATCCCCAGGCGGACGCGTCCCCGACGAGCAAGCCCGGCAAGGCTGCGCGCGCGCCGAAGCCGGCGCAGGGCCCCGTACCGACCCGGGAGGCGGTCCTCGCCTTCATCGAGGGCTCGCCCCAGAAGGTCGGCAAGCGCGAGATCGCCCATGCCTTCGGCATCAAGGGCTCCGACAAGATCGAGCTGAAGCGCCTGCTCAAGGAGATGCAGGAGGAGGGCGCGATCGAGAAGGACCGCGCCGGCCTGCGCAAGGCCGGGCGCCTGCCCCCGGTCGTCGTCGCCGATATCGACAGCCGGCGCGACCGCGACGGCGAACTGGTGGCGCGCCCCGCGCAATGGGACCCGGAGGCCGGGCCCGCGCCGCTCATCACCGTCTTGATGCCCCGCGGGCGCCGCGCCGACGGGCCGGCCCCGGGCACCGGCGACCGGGCGCTCCTCAAGGTCGAGCCGGACGGTGACACGCCCGGGCGCTACCTCGGCCGGGTCATCAAGGTGATCGGCCGCAACAAGGCCGAGACGCTCGGCGTGTTCCGCGCCCTCCCGGCCGGCGGCGGGCGCATCGTGCCCGTCGACAAGAAGGCGCAGGGGCGCGAGATCGCGGTGCCGCCGGGCGCCGAGGGCGAGGCGCTCGACGGCGACCTCGTCACCGTCGCGCTCGGCCGCGAGGACCGCTTCGGGCTGACGCAAGGCCGCGTGAAGGAGCGCCTCGGCAGCCTCGGCTCCGAGAAGGCCGTGAGCCTGATCGCCATCCACGCCCACGGCATCCCGCACGTCTTCCCGCGCGAGGTCTTGGCGGAGGCGGAGGCCGCCCGCGAGGTCGGGCTGGAGGGCCGCGAGGATTGGCGGGAGCTGCCCCTCGTCACCATCGACCCGCCGGACGCCAAGGACCACGACGATGCCGTGATGGCGGTCCCCGATCCCGATCCGGCCAATCCGGGCGGGTTCGTGGTCACGGTCGCCATCGCGGACGTCGCGGCCTATGTCCGGCCCGGCTCCGCCCTCGACCGCGAGGCGCTGATCCGCGGCAACTCGGTCTACTTCCCCGACCGGGTGGTGCCGATGCTGCCCGAGCGGATCTCGAACGACCTCTGCTCCCTGCGGCCCGGCCAGGACCGTCCGGCGCTGGCCGTGCGGATGATCATCACGGCGGAGGGGCGAAAACTTCGCCACAGCGTCCACCGGGTCATGATGCGCTCGCGCGCCAAGCTCGCCTACGCCCAGGCGCAGGCCGCGATCGACGGCCGGACGGACGAGGTGACGGCTCCGATCCTCGACGGGGTGCTGCGCCCGCTCTGGGCCGCCTACGACGCGCTGGCGGTTGCCCGCGACGCCCGCGGGCCCCTGGCGCTCGACCTGCCCGAGCGCAAGGTGATCCTCAATGCCGAGGGCGGGGTCGACCGGGTGATCGTGCCGGAGCGCCTCGCGGCGCACCGCCTGATCGAGGAGTTCATGATCCAGGCCAACGTCGCGGCGGCCGAGGTTCTGGAATCGGCGCGCCAGGCCCTGATCTACCGCGTCCACGAGGAGCCCTCGCTCGAGAAGATGCGGGCGCTCGGCGAGGTGATGGCCTCGATCGGCCTCAAGCTGCCGAAGGAGGCGAATCTTCGCCCGGCCCTGTTCAACCGCATCCTCGGCATGGTCGAGGGCAGCGAGCACCAGCTCTTCCTCAACGAGGTGGTTCTGCGCTCCCAGGCCCAGGCCGTCTACGCCGCCGAGAATGCCGGGCATTTCGGCCTGGCGCTCCGCCGCTACGCCCACTTCACCTCGCCGATCCGGCGTTACGCCGATCTCGTCGTCCACCGCGCCCTGATCCGGGCCCTGCGGCTCGGCGACGACGGCCTGCCGTCGGGCCTGGAGACCGGGGACCTCGCCGAGATCGGCCAGCAGATCTCGGCCGCCGAGCGCCGCGCCATGGCGGCGGAGCGCGAGACCATCGACCGCCTGATCGCTCACCACCTCGCCGATCGGGTCGGGGCGACCTTCGCGGGGCAGGTCTCGGGCGTGACCCGCTCGGGGCTCTTCATCAAGCTCGACGAGACCGGCGCCGACGGCTTCGTGCCGATCTCGACGCTGGGCGCGGAGTATTTTCGCCACGAGGAGGGCCGCCACGCCCTCGTCGGCGAGCGCACCCGCCAGACCTTCCGCCTCGGCGACAAGGTCGAGGTGCAGCTGATGGAGGCCGCCCCGGTCGCCGGTGCCCTGCGCTTCGAGATCGCCGGCAGCGGTGGCCGCGCCGGAAGCCCGGCCCCGGCCCGCGGCGGCCCGCGCAAGGGCCGGCCGGCGCCGGACCGCCGCGAGAGCCTGACCAAGCGCCGCGGGAGACGCGCATGATCGAGATCCAGGCCGGCCCCGCCGCCGAGCCCGTCGGCACCGGACGCCCGCCCGCGGTGGCGCAATCCTCGGAACCGCCATCCTGGGCGCTCGCGATGTGGCGCGGCTTTCGCAACCGCTGCCCGCATTGCGGCGAGGGGCGGCTGTTCCACCGCTTCCTCAAGGTGCGGCAGAGCTGCGAGGTCTGCGGGATGGAGCTGCACCACCACCGGGCCGACGACCTGCCGCCCTACCTGGTGATCTTCGTCGTCGGGCATCTCGTGGGCTGGGCGGTCCTCGAGACCGAGATGCGCTACGACGTGCCGCTCTGGTTCCAGATGACGCTCTGGCCGACGGTCGCCCTCGTCGCCTCGCTGCTCCTGCTGCAGCCGACCAAGGGGGCGGTGGTCGGGCTGCAATACGCCCTTGGCATGCACGGCTTTTCCGCGATACGCCGCGCCGGGGCCCGTCCGGTGGACGGGCCGGCCAGGAACGAGACGGAGACGCGCGATGGCGGCGGGACCGACGGACGACACATCGGCTCCGGCCGCGCCTGAGCGCAAGAAACGCCCGCTGCGGATCCGCAACGCCGCGACGCTGATCATCCTCGACCGGTCGGGCGACCGGCCGAAGGTGCTGATGGGCCGGCGCCATGCCGGCCACAAGTTCATGCCCGGCCTGTTCGTGTTCCCCGGCGGCCGGATCGAGCTCGGCGACCGGTCGATGCCGGTCGCCGGCACCCTCAACGACCGCGCGGAAGCCGCGCTCGCCGAGCAGGTCCACCCGCCGCTGTTCCATCTCGGCCGGGTCCTGGCGCTGGCGGCGATCCGCGAGACCTACGAGGAGACCGGGCTAATGATTGGATCCCTCGATTACGGCCCGCCCGAGACGGCGCCGCCCGGCGCCTGGTCCGCCTTCCGGGAGGCCGGCGTGATGCCCGACCTCGAATTGCTGCAGTTCGTCGCCCGGGCGATCACCCCGCCCGCGCGCCCGAAGCGCTTCGACACCCGGTTCTTCGCCGTCGACCGCGAGGCGGTGGTGGCCGAGACCCCCGGCATCGTCGGCCCCGATTCCGAGCTCACCGAACTCGCCTGGGTCGACCTGACCGAGGCGCGCCGGCTCGACCTGCCGCGCATCACCGGCATCGTCCTCGACGAGCTGGAGGCGAGGCTCGAGGCGGGCTTCTCGCCGATGCTGCCGGTGCCGTTCTTCCGCGACGTGGACGGCGAGCACACCCGCGAGGAACTGTAAGCGGAACCTTCCGCCGGGTGGCCTTCGGGAGGCGGCTGGTCCATACGGACCCGCCCTGCCGGCAATCCGCGTCATGACCAGCCTCAGTCCCGATTCCGAATTCGGCCCCGCGCGCCTCGCGGCCATCGCGGCGGCCATCGCCTGCGTGGCGGTGGTCGGCATCGGGCTCAGCCTGTCGATCCCGCTCCTGTCCCTGGAGATGGAGCGGATGGGCCTCTCCAACACCTGGATCGGCGTCAACACGGCGATCGCCGGGGTGGCGAGCATCGTCGTCCTGCCCTTCGTGCCGCGGGTGGCGGCGCGGGTCGGGGTGATGCCGCTCCTGCTCGGCGCCATCGCGGTCGCGGCCGTGGCGCTCCTCGGCTTCCGGGCGGTGCGCGACTTCGCCTGGTGGTTCCCGCTCCGCTTCGTGTTCTCGGCCGCGCTCGGCGTGCTGTTCGTGCTCTCCGAGTTCTGGATCAACCAGGCGGCGCCCCCGACCCGGCGCGGGCTGGTGATGGGGGTCTACGCGACCGTGCTGGCGCTCGGCTTCGCCATCGGCCCGGCCCTGCTGCGCTTCCTCGGCACCGCCGGCTGGGCGCCGTACCTGGCGGGGGCGGCCCTGTTCTGCGCCGGAACGCTGCCCCTCTTCCTTGCCCGTGACCTGTCGCCGGAGATCCCGCACAAGGGCGGGCGCGGATTCCTGGGCTACCTGCGGGTTGCGCCCTCGGCGACGCTCGCCGCCCTGATCTACGGCGCGGTCGAGACGGGGGGCTTCGCCATCCTGCCGATCTACGGCCTGCGCCTCGGCCTCACGGCGGAGCAGGCGGCCGGGCTCGTCAGCGTCGCGGCGCTCGGCAACGTGCTGTTCCAGATCCCGGTCGGGCTGCTGGCCGACAAGGTGGACAAGCGCCGGCTCCTGCTCGCCGCGGCGTTCTTCGGGGCGCTCGGCGCCGCCGCGCTCCCGCTCGGCGCCGGCGACGGGCGGCTGCTCGCCGTCATCCTGTTCGCCTGGGGCGGTATCGCCGGCACGCTCTACACCGTCGGCCTCGCCCATCTCGGCGCCCGCTTCGACGGCGCGGCGCTCGCGGGCGCCAACGCGGCCTTCCTGGTCCTCTACAACATCGGGCTGGTGCTCGGCCCGCCGCTCGTCGGCGGCGGCATGGACCTCGCCTCACCGCACGGCTTCGCCTGGGCGCTGGCACTGCTCTTCGTGGCCTACCTGGCGGTGGTGGGCGGGCGGATGATCCGCGCCGCGCCCTGACGCCACCGGGCGCGGCCGACCGTCGCCCGGGCTTGACGCCCGGGGGGCGATGGGGCAGGAAGACGCCGCGTTCTGGCCGGGCCTGCCCGGCCGTTTTGCGTTTCGGTCCTCCGGGCGCAACACCCATCACACACAAGAGGTCGCGCCATGGCCAAGGCCGTCACCATCAAGATCAAGCTGCTCTCGACCGCCGATACCGGCTATTTCTACGTCACCAAGAAGAACTCCCGTACCAAGACCGACAAGCTGTCGTTCAAGAAGTACGACCCGATCGCGCGCAAGCACGTCGAGTTCAAGGAGACCAAGATCAAGTAATTCTTGATCTTGCCGGTTTGGGCCGCCTCCGCGCGGCTTGAAAAAGGCCGCCCGCGAGGGCGGCCTTTTTCTGTTCGGGGCTCCGGTCAACCGAGCAGGAGCAACGTTCCCGGCAGGGCGACGAGGCCGGCGGCGCAGGCATAGGCGAGCCACAGGCCCGGACGGCGGGCGGCGAGGCGGCGCAGGCGCTTGGCGGTCGGGCCAGCCTTGACGGTGCGCCCGTTCACGCAGGAGCAGAGCAGGTGGTGGGCCTCGCCGGTGCTCAGGCCGAAGAAGCGGCGCGCCTCCCCGAACGTGTCGTCGGCCAGCCCGTTCGCCCGCAGGACCGGATCGGCCGCGGCGAGGGCGAGCGGCGAATTGTCGGCCCGGATGCCCGCCCGCATTCCCCGGGGGACGAACTCGATCTCCTCCAGGGTGAGGAAGCTGCGCTCCGGTTCGCGGTCGAGGATCTCGGCGAAGCGCTCGAGACGGGCCCGGCGCCCTTCGAGGAGGGGTTCTCCAAAAAGGGGGTCTTCGAGAAGGGGCGGGACCGTCTCGATATCGGCGATGTCACGGATGTGGCGAAGCGGCTGATGTTCCATGCTGGGCACCTCGTCGATGCGCTGCAGGCCGGTGCGCACTGCTGCGACCAAGCATGCTCCCAGCATTCCGCCGATGCATTCACCGGCGTTAACACGTTTTCTCGATCGGAATACTGCCAAGTCTCAAGCAAAAACCGGCATATCGGCCCGCATCAAGGACTTGGATGCGGGCCGGACGCTTGGCGCGAACGGTCGTGCGACGGCCGGACGCAGGGGTCAGGTCACCTCGAACCAGCCCCACAGGCCGGTATCGAACCGCTCGAGCGCCGTCGCGCTGACGAGCCACTTCCCCGGATTGTCGGCCAGGAAGGCGATTCGGGCGGTGCGGCCCTCCAGCAGCTGGAACGTGTCGAGCCAGTAGGGCTCCCACCCGTCGTCGAGCGGGTGGAGCAGCCGGAAGACGTGGCCGTGCAGGTGCAGCGATTGCGGGAAAGCCGTGGTGTTGGTGAGCGCCAGCACCACCGCGGTGTTGCGCTTGACCGTGAACAGTGGCGGGTTCTCCGCCCGGCCGGCGGCGCCGTTGAGCGTCCAGATCCGCGTCGGGTCGCCGGTGAAGACCGGAGCGGCCTCGGGCTTGCCCTTGTCGAGGGCCGCCCCGCCGGCGATCGCGATGTCGCGCCGGACAGCGTTCTGGAGCTTGATCTCCGGCGGCAGCAGCTTGTTCTCGCCGATCGGCGCGACGGCCGGGCGCGCCGCCACCGGCTCGCCCTTCGCGACGATGCGGGCGAGCGGCATCCCGGCGCCGATCAGCGCCACCACGGCACCGGCGGGCTCCGCAATGCCCGGCACGTCGAGCAGGATGTCGTAGCGGGTGCCGGGCGGGAAGGGCAGGGTGGCGCGCAGGGGCTCGAACGTGTCGGTCGGCTGGCCGTCCACCGCCGCCACCCAGGCCTTGAGCCCGTCGAAGCGGATCCGGGTCGCCCGGGCGTTGCAGGCATTGGCGAGCCGCAGGCGCAGGCGCGTCCCCGGGGCCGCCTCGATCGTCTCCGGCGTCGGCCGGCCGTTGATCGTCAGGGCGTTGCCGAGGCGGCCGGAGCTCGCCGCGAAGGCGGTCTGGCCGAACGGCGCGAGGGTGCCGTCGGCCTCCAGCCGCCAGTCCTGCAAGAGGAGCGGTACGTCGCGGTCGACGACCGGCGGCGTCTTCTCCTCGACCACCAGCATGCCGGCGAGCCCCCGGCCCGAGGGCTCGCTGGCTCCGCCGACCACGAGCGGCCGGATCAGGAAGGTCCCGGCATCCGGCGGGGTGAACTCGTAGAGGAAGTTCGCGCCCGGGGCGACCGGAGCCTGCGTCACCCCGCCGACCCCGTCCATGGCGTTGCGGTTGCGCACCCCATGCCAGTGCAGCGACAGCGGCTTCTCGGTCTTGTTCTCGAGGCGCAGGCGCACCGCCTCGCCGAGCTTGACCCGGATCACCGGGGGCGCGGCGCGGCCGTCGAAGGCCCAGACCGGCGTCTCGGGCGCGGGCTCCGGCTTGAGCCGGGCGCGAGCCGCCTGCGCCGCGAGGATCCGCGGCTCGGCGCCCGTGCCCGACGCGGCGGCAGGACCGGCCTGGGGGGTGCCGCCCTGCGCCCGGACGAGAGCGGGCGCGAAGGACAAGGCTGCGCCGGCAAGCAGCGCGCGGCGCGAGGGCGGCAGGGACGACGGCATGGCACCTCGCTTGCGGCGATGAGGGGAGCCGCCCGCGGGCGAGACGGCCCCGGTCGCGGCGAGCCGCCTTGTAGCCGGGGCGGCGGCGCGGGGCGAGGCCGGGCCTAAAATTCTTGCTGCGTGACCGATCCACCATGCTATAGAGCCGCGCCCGGGTGCGTACAGCGCCGGGCGCGAGCGTCGCGGGCGTGGCGGAATTGGTAGACGCGCTGGATTTAGGTTCCAGTGACGAGAGTCGTGGGGGTTCGAGCCCCTCCGCCCGCACCACCTCCGCCAGGCGACACGACGGATTGGGTTCAAGCAGCAGGGCCGGCTCCTTGTCCTGAGGGTCCCGTCGCACGGTGCAAGCCAGCGCCGTCCGGGTCCGCAGTCAGGCCGGATTCGAGAGCGCAAGGCGGAATGACGACGATGCAGGTGACCGAGACCAAGTCCGAGGGGCTCAAGCGCGAATTCCAGGTGGTCGTGCCGGCCGCCGAGCTGGAGACCCGGCTCGCGACCGAGCTCGACGGGATCAAGGGCAAGGTGCAGATCAAGGGCTTCCGCCCGGGCAAGGTGCCGGTCGCCCACCTGCGCAAGGTCTACGGCCGCTCCGTGATGGCCGACGTCGTGCAGAACGCCGTCAACGAGGCCAACCAGAAGATCGTCGAGGACAACAAGCTGAAGCTCGCCCTCGAGCCTCAGATCCAGATGCCCGAGGACAAGGACCAGATCGAGAAGGCGCTCGACGCCAAGGCCGATCTCGCCTTCACGATCGCCCTCGAGGTGATGCCGAGTTTCGACCTCGTCGACCTCTCGGACGTGAGCCTGACCAAGCAGGTCGTCACCCCCTCGGACGAGGAGGTCGGCGAGACCATCGAGCGGATGGCCTCCGCCAACCGCCCGTTCGAGAACCGTGCCGAGGGCGAGGCCGCCCAGTCGGGCGACCGCCTCACCATCAACTTTACCGGCCGCATCGACGGCACCCCGTTCGAGGGCGGCACCGGCGAGGACATCAACCTCGACCTCGGCTCGAACACCTTCATCCCGGGCTTCGAGGACCAGCTGGTCGGCGCCAAGGTCGGCGACGAGCGCCTGGTCAAGGTCACCTTCCCGGAGAGCTACGGCGCCGAGCACCTCGCCGGCAAGGAAGCCGAGTTCGACGTCGTCGTGAAGGCGGTCCAGGCCCCGGGTGAGCTCAAGATCGACGACGAGCTCGCCAAGAACTTCGGCATGGACTCCCTCGACGCCCTCAAGGACGCCGTGCGGACCACCATGGGCCGCGAGTACGAGGCGGCCTCGCGCCAGAAGCTGAAGAAGGGCCTCCTCGACGCCCTCGACACCCGCTACTCGTTCGAGCTGCCCCCGAGCCTGGTCCACCAGGAATTCGCGGCGGTGTGGGCCCAGGTCGAGCAGGACCTCAAGAACCGCGGCAAGACCTTCGAGGACGAGGACACCACGGAGGAGAAGGCCCGCGAGGAGTACCGCCGGATCGCCGAGCGTCGCGTGCGCCTCGGCCTGGTGCTTGCGCAGGCCGGCGAGAGCGCCGATATCAAGGTCTCGGACGACGAGGTGAATCAGGCCCTGATCGCTCGCGTCCGTCAGTTCCCCGGCCAGGAGCAGCAGGTCTGGGATTTCTACCGCAAGACCCCGCAGGCGCTCGCCGAGCTGCGCGCCCCGCTGTTCGAGGAGAAGGTGGTTGACCACGTCCTCGGCCAGGTGAAACTGGTCGAGGAGCCCGTCTCCAAGGAGGCGCTGTTCGCCGACGAGGACGACGCCGAGGAGGCCGAGGCCGCCAAGGCCAAGGGTGATTCGGCCGAGGCCGCTCCCGCGGGTGAGTCCAACCCGGCCTGATCCCGGTCGGCCCCCTCGAACGGGCGGCGGACGGGGGCCTGCGAGGTCGTACGTTTCCGCCGCTACCCCGGCCGCCCGCAGGCGGCCGGGTTCCGTTCAGAGGGCCAGTGAGATGAGAGATCCGGTCGATTATTACAATAGCGCGCTCGTCCCGATGGTGGTCGAGCAGTCGAGCCGCGGCGAGCGCGCCTTCGACATCTATTCGCGCCTGCTGCGCGAGCGCATCATCTTCCTGACCGGTCCGGTCGAGGACTATTCCGCGTCGCTGATCGTGGCGCAGCTGCTGTTCCTCGAGGCGGAGAACCCGAAGAAGGAAATCTCCTTCTACATCAATTCGCCGGGCGGCGTGGTCACCTCCGGCCTGTCGATCTACGACACGATGCAGTTCATCCGTTGCCCGGTCGCCACGCTCTGCGTCGGCCAGGCCGCCTCGATGGGCTCGCTGCTGCTGGCCGCCGGCGAGGCCGGCCACCGCTTCGCCCTGCCGAACGCCCGGATCATGGTCCACCAGCCCTCCGGCGGCTTCCAGGGCCAGGCCACCGACATCCTGATCCATGCCCGCGAGATCGAGGCCCTGAAGCGGCGCCTCAACGAGATCTACGTGAAGCATACCGGCCGGGAGTACGAGGCCATCGAGCAGGGCCTGGAGCGCGACAACTTCATGACCGCCGACGCCGCCAAGGAGTGGGGCCTCATCGACGAGGTGCTCCAGAAGCGCGCCGAGGCGCCGGCCCAGGCGTAACGATCCCTCGCGGCGGCAGGCTCCACCGTGACCGAGGGAATCCTCGGCACGGCGGGGCCTGCCCCAAAAGGACGGGGCCGCCCTCGACGTCGGGCCCACCGATGCGGCCATTTGGCGGGAGCCTGTCGCATCGGTGGGATTGATCCGGCGGTGGCTGCGTGTTTGCATCGCGATTCTGCACCGGGCGCCCGGCGGCGCGGGAGGCGGTGACTGTTTCTTTAGCCGGGCGCCACTATCTAAAAGCGATGCGG
Source organism: Methylobacterium indicum (assembly GCF_017347565.1). Lineage (NCBI taxonomy): Bacteria > Pseudomonadati > Pseudomonadota > Alphaproteobacteria > Hyphomicrobiales > Methylobacteriaceae > Methylobacterium > Methylobacterium indicum. Next base: position 1,053,457 of record NZ_AP024145.1, read on the forward strand.
TCGCGTCCCCGGGGCGGGGCCGGTCGGGGACTTGGAGACCCATATGAGCAAGGCTGGCGGCAACGACTCGAAGAGCACGCTGTACTGCTCGTTCTGCGGCAAGAGCCAGCACGAGGTTCGCAAGCTGATCGCGGGCCCGACCGTCTTCATCTGCGATGAGTGCGTCGAGCTGTGCATGGACATCATTCGCGAGGAATCGAAGTCCTCGCTGGTGAAGTCGCGGGACGGCGTACCGACCCCGAAGGAGATTCGGCGGGTCCTGGATGACTACGTCATCGGTCAGGACTTTGCCAAGAAGGTCCTGTCGGTGGCTGTGCACAACCACTACAAGCGCCTGGCGCACGCGACCAAGCACAACGACGTCGAGCTGGCGAAGTCCAACATCCTGCTGATCGGCCCGACCGGGTCGGGCAAGACCCTGTTGGCCCAGACCCTGGCCCGCATCCTCGACGTGCCGTTCACGATGGCCGACGCGACGACGCTGACCGAGGCCGGCTACGTCGGCGAGGACGTCGAGAACATCATCCTCAAGCTGCTCCAGGCCTCCGACTACAACGTCGAGCGGGCGCAGCGCGGCATCGTCTACATCGACGAGATCGACAAGATCTCCCGCAAGTCGGACAACCCGTCGATCACCCGCGACGTGTCGGGCGAGGGCGTCCAGCAGGCCCTCCTGAAGATCATGGAGGGCACGGTCGCCAGCGTTCCGCCGCAGGGTGGCCGCAAGCACCCGCAGCAGGAATTCCTCCAGGTCGACACGACCAACATCCTGTTCATCTGCGGCGGCGCCTTCGCGGGGCTGGAGCGGATCATCTCGGCCCGTGGCAAGGGCACCTCGATCGGCTTCGGCGCCACCGTCCAGGCTCCGGACGACCGCCGCACCGGCGAGATCTTCCGCAACGTCGAGCCCGAGGACCTGCTGAAGTTCGGCCTGATCCCGGAATTCGTCGGCCGCCTGCCCGTGCTGGCGACCCTCGAGGACCTCGACGAGACCGCCCTGAAGCGGATCCTGCAGGAGCCGAAGAACGCGCTGGTCAAGCAGTACCAGCGCCTGTTCGAGATGGAGAACGTCGACCTGACGTTCCAGGAGGAGGCGCTGAGCCTCGTCGCCCGCAAGGCGATCGAGCGCAAGACCGGCGCCCGCGGCCTGCGCTCGATCCTGGAGAGCATCCTGCTCGAGACGATGTACGACCTGCCCGGCCTCGATTCGGTCGAGCAGGTGGTGATCGGGCCGGAGGTCGTCGACGGCAAGTCGCGGCCGCTCTACATCCACGGCGACCGCGGCAAGGAGACGCCGGCGAGCGCCAGCGCCTGACGCCGACGACGAGAGGCCGCCGCGAAAACGGCGGCCTCTTGCGTGAGAGGTACCCGCCTGCGGCCGGGTGGCATGGTGCTTGAAAGCGGCACCCCGAGGAGCCACCTGAGACTCAACGCGGCGGCCGCATGCTCACCGAAACGAGGTGCGGTGCCGCGACCCGGCCGCTCTCCTCGTTCCGACCCCCGCGGCCCGGTCGGCCCCCATCGTTCCTCCTGCTTGTCCCCTGTGAGGGGAGGGATCTGGGCGTCACCACACAAGGAAGTCAGTCAATGACCCAGCCGAAATCGCGCCAGCCCGTCATCCCCGGCACGAGCGGGACCTACGCGGTCCTGCCGCTGCGCGACATCGTGGTCTTCCCGCACATGATCGTGCCGCTCTTCGTCGGGCGGGAGAAGTCGATCCGGGCCCTCGAGGAGGCGGTCCGCACCGACCGGCACATCCTCCTCGCCACCCAGGTCAACGCCACCGACGACGACCCGGCGACCGACGCGATCTACACCATCGGCACGCTCGCCAGCGTGCTGCAGCTGCTCAAGCTCCCCGACGGCACCGTGAAGGTGCTGGTAGAGGGGGGCGGCCGCGCCAAGATCCAGGACTTCGTCCGCTCCGACGAGTACTACGCCGCCGAGGCCGAGGTGCTGCCGAACGATCTCGGCGACAAGATCGAAGCCGAGGCGCTCGCCCGGTCGGTGATCTCGGAGTTCGAGAACTACGTCAAGCTGAACAAGAAGATCTCGCCCGAGGTGGTCTCGGCGGTGATCCAGATCGACGAGCCCTCGAAGCTCGCCGACACCGTCGCCTCGCACCTCGCCGTCAAGATCTCCGACAAGCAGGCGATCCTCGAGATCCCGACCGTCGCCCAAAGGCTGGAGCGCGTGCTCTCGCTCATGGAGAGCGAGATCTCGGTGCTGCAGGTCGAGAAGCGCATCCGCACCCGCGTCAAGCGGCAGATGGAGAAGACCCAGCGCGAGTACTACCTGAATGAGCAGATGAAGGCCATTCAGAAGGAGCTCGGTGACGAGGACGGCCGCGACGAACTGGCCGAGCTCGAAGACAAGATCGAGAAGACCAAGCTCTCCAAGGAGGCGCGGGACAAGGCTCTGGCCGAGCTGAAGAAGCTGCGCCAGATGTCGCCGATGTCCGCCGAGGCGACGGTCGTGCGCAACTACCTCGATTGGATGCTCGGCATCCCGTGGGGCAAGCGCTCGAAGATCAAGAAGGACCTGCCCGGCGCCCAAGCGATGCTCGATTCCGACCATTTCGGCCTCGACAAGGTCAAGGAGCGGATCGTCGAGTACCTGGCGGTGCAGCAGCGCGCCAACCGGCTCGCCGGCCCGATCCTGTGCCTCGTCGGCCCCCCCGGCGTCGGCAAGACCTCGCTCGGCAAGTCGATCGCCAAGGCCACGGGGCGCGAGTTCGTCCGCATGTCGCTCGGTGGCGTGCGCGACGAGGCCGAGATCCGCGGTCACCGCCGGACCTATATCGGCTCGATGCCCGGCAAGATCGTGCAATCGATGCGCAAGGCCAAGACCTCGAACCCGCTCATCCTTCTCGACGAGATCGACAAGATGGGCATGGATTTCCGCGGCGACCCGTCCGCGGCGCTCCTTGAGGTGCTGGATCCGGAACAGAACGCGACCTTCAACGACCACTACCTTGAGGTCGATTACGACCTGTCGAGCGTGATGTTCGTGACGACGGCCAACACCCTCAACATCCCGCCGGCCCTCCTGGACCGGATGGAGGTGATCCGCATCGCCGGCTACACCGAGGAGGAGAAGGTCGAGATCGCGCGCAAGCACCTGATGCCGGGCGCCCTGAAGAAGCACGGCCTCGATGCGAAGGAATGGTCGATCACCGATGACGGCCTGATGCTCCTGATCCGCCGCTACACCCGCGAGGCGGGCGTGCGGAACCTGGAGCGCGAGATCTCCAACCTGATCCGCAAGGCGGTGAAGGAGATCCTGATGTCCGGGGTGAAGAGCGTGACGGTCTCGGCCGACAACCTCGACACCTTCCTCGGGCCGGCGAAGTTCCGTTACGGCGAGGTCGAGGCGGACGATCAGGTCGGCGTGGTGACTGGCTTGGCCTGGACCGAGGTCGGGGGCGAACTGCTCACGATCGAAGGCGTCATGATGCCCGGCAAGGGCAAGATGACGGTCACCGGCAACCTGCGCGACGTGATGAAGGAGTCGATCTCGGCGGCGGCGTCCTATGTCCGCTCGCGGGCCCTCGATTTCGGCGTCGAGCCGCCGCTGTTCGAGCGCCGGGACATCCACGTCCACGTGCCGGAGGGGGCGACCCCGAAGGACGGGCCCTCGGCAGGCATTGCCATGGCGACGGCGATCGTTTCCGTCATCACCGGCATCCCGGTGCGTCGCGACATCGCCATGACCGGCGAGGTGACGTTGCGGGGGAGGGTGCTGCCGATCGGCGGCCTCAAGGAGAAGCTGCTGGCCGCGCTGCGCGGCGGGATCAAGATCGTGCTGATCCCCGAGGAAAACGCCAAGGATCTCGCCGAGATTCCCGACAGCGTGAAGAACGGGCTCGAGATCGTGCCCGTGGCGCGGATGGACCAGGTTCTGCAACGCGCGCTGATCCGGATGCCGGAGGCGATCGAGTGGGACGAGCCGCTGCCGAAGGCTGCGCCTGCCCGGACCGAAGACGATGCCTCGAGCGTACTGGCGCACTGACGACCGATCGTCGACCTGAGTGAAAAAAGGAGC
>NZ_AP024145.1:1065000-1087500 GCF_017347565.1 Methylobacterium indicum
CCGGTCGAGCCCGTGCCGATCAGCCCGACGCGCTTGCCCGAAAAGTCGACGCCGTCATGCGGCCAGCGGCCGGTATGGTACCAAGCGCCCGAAAAGCTCTCGAGGCCCGGGATCGCCGGCACGTTGGCGCTCGACAGGCAGCCCACGGCAGTGATCAGGAACTGCGCCTCGAAGCGCTCGCCTGTCTCCGTGGTGACGGTCCAGCGGTTCGCATCCTCGTCGTAGGCGGCGCCGGCGACGCGGGTGCCGAGCTGGATGTCGCGTCGCAGGTCGAACCGGTCGGCGACGTGGTCGAGGTAGCGGCGGATCTCGCCGTGCTCGGGGTAGCGCTCGGTCCAGTCCCACTCCTCCTCGAGTTCGCGGGAGAACGAGTAGGAGTAGTAGTAGCTCTCGGAATCGCAGCGCGCTCCCGGATAGCGGTTCCAGTACCAGGTGCCGCCGATGCCATCGGCCGCCTCCAGCACCCGCACAGACAGGCCGAGCCGGTCGCGCAGCAGATGCAGCTGGTACAAGCCGGAGAACCCGGCCCCGACGATGATCGCGTCGTAGCGACGGGCCGGGCCGGCCTCGATGGAGTCTGTCATGGCGTCCGCGCCTCCCCGCCGGAAAGCCGTCGCGCCCGGCCGGGCGCCCGGTTCCTTGTCGTTGTCTCCGGGGATCATGGCGTGATCCCGGGAGACGTGTCGGAGAGGCTAGCCCGCTTGCCGCATGACGACCACGCCCTTTCGGCGCGCGCCACCCATGAGATTGGCTCAAGCGGAACGGGCGTTGCGGCACAGGCTCTCAGGCATCCGAAGAGCATGAGGCCGGGTGAAACGAGGGAGAGGCCGCCGATTCCAGGCTGTCTCTGCCGCGCCGGGATCAGGCCGCCTTGAGCGGCGGGGCAGGGTGCAGCTCGTGCGGCCGACCGGCCTTGGCGACCTGGCCCGGAACGTCGTGGCCGACGAGGCGGGGCAGGTCGCGGGAGAGGGTCAGCAGCGCGTCGAGGTCGAGGCCGGTCGTCAGACCCATCTCCTCGGCCATGCTGACGAGGTCCTCGGTGCAGATATTGCCGGTGGCGCCCGGCGCGAACGGGCAGCCGCCCAAGCCCCCGAGCGCCGCATCGAACCGGCGCGCGCCGGCCTCATAGGCGGCGAGCACATTGGCGAGGCCGCAACCGCGGGTGTTGTGGAAATGGAGCGTCAGCCGGTCTGGCCCGACCAGCGGCAGCACCCGGGCGACGAGGCGGGCGACCTGGCGCGGATTGGCCATGCCGGTCGTGTCGGCGAGCGTCACCCCGTCGACGCCGAGCGCCAGGTAGCGCTCGACCTGGGCCAGCACCTTGTCCTCGGGTTCGATGCCCTCGAACGGGCAGCCGAAGGCGGTCGCCGCGGTGGCGTTGACGCTCACCTGTCCCCGCACCGTCTCCAGGATCGCGGCAAAGCCCCGGATCGAGGCCTCCGGCGTCATGCCCATATTGGCGCGGTTGTGGGTCTCGCTCACCGAGGCGACGAGGTTGATCTCGTCGGCGCGCGCGGCGAGCGCACGTTCGGCGCCCTTCGGGTTCGGGACCAGCGCGACGTAGGTCGTCCCGGGCCGGCGGGCGATTCCCGAAAAGACCTCGGCGGCATCGGCCAGCGCCGGCACCGCCTTCGGCGAGACGAAGGACGAGACCTCGATGCGGGTGAAGCCCGCCGCCGAGAGCGCATCGATCAGCCGGATCTTCTCCGGCGTCGGCACGAAGACCGGTTCGATCTGGAAGCCGTCGCGGGTCGCGACCTCTTGCACGAAGATCCGATCCTGGAGGACGATCCCGCTCACGCGACGGCTCCCTTCCGGCGCAAGGCCGCGATGCCGGCCTCGTCGAAGCCGAGGTCGGAGAGCACCGAATCGGTATGCGCGCCGAGCGCCGGACCCTGCCAGCGCACTTCGCCGGGAGTCTCGGAGAGCTTCGGCACGATGCCGGGCATCTTCACCCGCGTGTTCCCGGGCAGGTCCGCTTCCAGGATCATGTCGCGGGCGTTGTAATGCGGGTCGGCGACGATGTCGGCGACCGAGTAGATCCGGCCGGCCGGCACCTCGGCGGCATCGAGCACTGCGAGGGCTTCCGTCACCGTGCGGCCCCGGGTCCAGTCGGCCAGGACGGCATCGAGCATCGCGGCTTGGCGTGAGCGGCCTTCGTTGTTGCGGAAGTCCGGATTCTCGGCGAGGTCGGGCCGGCCGATCGCATTCATCAGGCGGCGGAAGATCGGGTCGCTGTTGCCGGCGATGACGACGAAGCCGCCATCCCGGCTCGGATAGGTGTTGGACGGCGTGATGCCGGGCAGCGCCCCGCCGGTCCGGGTGCGGACCTCGCCGAGGAGGTCGTATTCCGGCACCAGGCTCTCCATGACGTTGAACACGCTCTCGACGAGCGAGACGTCGATGACCTGGCCGGCGCCCTGGCCGGTCTTGACCCGCAGGAGCGCCATCAGGGCGCCGATGACGCCGTGGAGCGAGGCGAGCGTGTCGCCGATGCTGACGCCGACGCGGGCCGGCGGGGTGCTCGGGTCGCCGGTGGTGAAGCGGATGCCGCCCATCGACTCGCCGATGGCGCCGAAGCCGGGCCGATCGCGATAAGGCCCGGTCTGGCCGTAGCCGGAGATGCGGACCATCACGAGGTTCGGGTTGAGACCCGAGAGCACGTCCCAGCCGAGACCGAGCTTTTCCAGGCCGCCGGGCCGAAAATTCTCGACCACCACGTCGGCGCTCTGCGCCAGCTGCTTGACGATCGCGAGGCCGTCCGGGGACTTCAGGTTGACGGCGATCGACTTCTTGTTGCGCGACTGCAGGTACCACCAGAGCGAGGTGCCCTCGTGCATCTTGCGCCATTTGCGCAGGGGATCGCCCTCGCCGGGGGGCTCGATCTTGATCACTTCGGCGCCGAACTCCGCCATCAGCCGGGTGGCGAAGGGCGCGGCGATCAGCTGGCCGAGTTCCAGGACGCGGATGCCCGCGAGCGGACCACTCATGGCGTCGTCTCCCTGTCATGTGTTGGGTTTGCTATAGGTGAAGAACGCGGGGCCGATCCAACCGTATTTCATGAGCGGGCGTTCACCGGCGCGGAACGCACCGCAGGGTCACCCGGTGGCTTGCGGCACCGGATGCGCGACCATGAGGCCGGGGACAGCGTGGCGGGCCACGTCACGAGGATCAACTCGCGGTCGGCCCAAGACTTTGTGGGGGGCACCGCCACGAGCTGCATCGCCCCGTCGAGCAGGGCGGAGATCGGCGTGGGGACCACCCCGAGGCGCACAGCGAGCCTGCATCGTGCGGCGGACCGGGTCGAAGCCCGGCACACGAACCCGAAGGCGCACGGGGCAGCCGATCCGCCGGATGTCGACCCGGACGCCGTCATGGATCGAACGCTGGACGTCCCGGTCCCGATGCCCTCGGAGCCGAGGACCTGCGCGAAGGCGATGTGGGTTCGCCCGGCCAGCGGATGCTCGGCTCGCAGCACCAGCCGGTCGCATCGGGAGGGGAGACCGCGTAAACCGGGTGGCGTGACGCGGCCCGACCGGATCGGGTTCCGGCCGCCCCCTCGACGATAACCAAGGACGTGCGAAATAGGGCGGACCACCGCGCGAGACCAGCGGGCCGGTGCGCCGCACTGGTGGGTGCCGCCCGCTTCCCCTAAGGTGCTGCCGCCGGCTGGATCAGGATCGTCGGTGCGACGAGGTGATGGCGTCCATGCGGTCTGTGCAACCGGCGGAACTCACGGCCTGCGACAGGGAGCCGATCCATATTCTCGGCACGTTGCAGCCGCACGGCTTCCTGCTGGCGCTCGAGGGACCGGAGCTGCGCGTCGTCCAGGCCAGCGCGAACCTCCCCGATCTGCCGGGCCGCCCCGCCGACCGGGCCCATGGCCGCCCGTTGCGGGAGGTGGTGCCGGAACTGGGCGAGGCGACCATCCGGCAGGCCCTGGCGACGCAGCCCGGCCGCGACGGCGCGACCTATCTCGGCACGCTCGTCCTGGAGACCGGGACCGGGCTTCGCGCCTACGATCTCGCGGCCCATCGCTCCGGCGCCCTCACGGTGCTCGAATTCGAGGAGAGCGCGGGCGAGGCCGCGGCCGGCGGCCTCGACACGCTCTATCCGCGGCTTCGCGCCTTCATCGAGGCCCTGCACGGCGCCTCGAGCGTCGCCGACCTGTGCGGCCTGCTCGCCGCCGACATCCGCCAGCTCACCGGGTTCGACCGCGCGCTGGTCTACCGGTTCGACCGCGACTGGCACGGCACCGTGGTGGCCGAGGACGGCAACGGCGTGCTGCCCTCCTACCTCGACCTGCGCTTTCCGGCCTCCGACATCCCGGCCCAGGCCCGCGAGCTCTACCGCCGCAACCGGCTGCGGATCATCCCGGACGCGGCCTACGAGCCGGTGCCGATCGTGCCGGCCCGGACGCCCTCGACCGGGGAGCCCCTCGATCTCAGCCAATCCGTGCTGCGCAGCGTCTCGCCGGTCCATGTCGAGTACATGCGCAACATGGGCACGTCCGCCTCGATGTCGATCTCGATCCTGGTCGAGGGCGCGCTCTGGGGCCTGATCTCCTGCCACAACAAGGGGCCGCGGCGGGTCCCGCTCCAGACCCGCAACGCCTGCGACATCCTCACCCAGACCTTCGCCCTCCAGCTCGCCGCCAAGGAGCGCGGGGCGCTGGCCGAGCAGCGCCTGGCGCTGGGTGCGATCCAGGCCCGCCTCCTCGCCTACATGGCCGAGGAGGAGAACTTCGTCGAAGGGTTCCTCAAGCATCCCGAGGACGTGCTGGCCCTCACCGATGCCGGCGGCGCGGCGATCGTCACCGGCCAGCGCTGTCACCTGATGGGCCGCACGCCCTCGGAGCGGCAGGTGCGGGGCGTCTACGAGTGGCTGTCCTCCGAGCATGCCGGCGCGGCTGTCCACGCCACCGAAGCCTTGTCCGAGGAATACCCGGCGGCCAAGACCATCGCCGACACCGCGAGCGGGCTCCTCGCCATCTCGATCTCGGAAAAGTACGCCAGCTACGTGCTGTGGTTCCGGCCCGAGGTGGTCCAGACCGTGCGCTGGGGCGGCGACCCGAAGAAGGCCGCCACCAAGGATCCGGCCGGCGGGCCCGACCGGCTGCACCCGCGAAAATCCTTCGAGACCTGGAAGGAGACGGTACAGGGCCGCTCGCTGCCCTGGTCGGTGCCGGAGATCGACACCGCCAAGGACCTGCGCGCGGCGGTGCTCGGCATCGTGCTGCGCCGGGCCGAGGAGCTGGCCTCCCTCACCGAGGAACTGCAACGCTCGAACAAGGAGCTGGAGGCGTTCTCCTACTCGGTCAGCCACGACCTCCGGGCGCCGTTCCGCCACATCGTCGGCTATGCCGAGCTGCTGCGCTCGCGCGAGGGCGAGAAGTTCTCGGAGCGCGGGCGGCGCTACGTCGACACCATCATCGAGGCGGCGTTCTCGGCCGGCACCCTCGTCGACAACCTGCTGACCTTCTCGCAGATGGGCCGCAACGCCCTCAACCGCATTCCCTGCGACATGAACCAGCTGGTCGAGGACGTGCGCCGGAAGATGATCCGCGACATCCCCCTCGAACGGGCGATCCGCTGGCAGGTCGGCGCGCTCGGCCGCGCCCAGGCCGACCCGGTGATGATGCGGCTCGTGATCGAGAACCTGCTCTCCAACGCCGTCAAGTACACCCGCGGGCAGGCCGAGGCGGTCATCGAGGTCGGGCGCGAGGCGGACCGCGACGGCGAGGCGGTGTTCTACGTCCGCGACAACGGGGTCGGCTTCGACATGGCCTACGTCAACAAGCTGTTCGGCGTCTTCCAGCGCCTGCACCGGGTCGAGGAGTTCGAGGGAACGGGCATCGGGCTGGCCAATGTCCGCCGCATCGTCGAGCGTCACGGTGGACAGGTCCGGGCCGAGGGCACCCTCGGCCGGGGCGCGACCTTCCACTTCACGCTCCCCATCCGCTAGAGACGAGCCATGGCCGACCTCAAGCCGATCCTCCTCGTCGAGGACAACCCCAACGACATCGAGCTGACGCTGGCGGCCCTGGAGAAGAGCCAGCTGGCGAACAAGATCGTCATCTGCCGCGACGGGGCCGAGGCGCTGGAATTCCTGCGCCGGCAGGGACCGCATGCCGACCGGCCGGTGCAGGATCCGGCGGTCGTGCTCCTCGACCTCAAGCTGCCGAAGGTCGACGGGCTCGAGGTGCTGGCGGCGGTCAAGGGCGATCCCAAGACCCGGGCGATCCCGATCGTGATGCTCACGTCGTCGCGCGAGGAGAGCGACCTCGTGCGCTCCTACCAGCTCGGCGTGAACGCCTTCGTGGTGAAGCCGGTCGGCTTCAAGGAGTTCTTCGAGGCGATCCAGGATCTCGGCGTGTTCTGGGCCGTGCTCAACGAGCCGCCGCCGCACCGGTCGGACTGGATCTCCGGTGACTGAGCTTCCGGCGCTGGAGGACGGCGCGGCCCCCCTGCGGATCCTGCTCCTCGAGGACAGCGACCTCGATGCCGAGCTCCTGGGTGCCGTCCTGGAGGACGCCGCCCTGTCCGTCACCCTCGACCGGGTGATCAGCCGGGACGCCTTCGCGGCGGCGACGGGGGCGGGCTGCCACGACATCATCCTGGCCGATTACGTGCTCCCCGCCTTCGACGGCATGAGCGCGCTCGCCATGGCCCGGGACCGTTGCCCGGAAATCCCCTTCGTCTTCGTCTCCGGCACGCTCGGCGAGGAGGTGGCGGTGGAGGCGCTGAAGAACGGCGCCACCGACTACGTGACCAAGCAGCGCCTCGACCGGCTGCCGCGGGTCATCCTGCGCGCCCTCTCGGAAGCCCGTGCCCACGTCCTGCGCCGCCAGGCCGAGCAGGCCCTGCGCGACCTCAACGAGGGCCTCGAGCAGCGCGTCGCCGAGCGGACGCGGGAACTCGCCGAGGCGAACGCGGCGCTCCAGCACCAGATCGCCGAGCGCGAGCGGATCGAGGACGCCCTGCGCCAGGCCCAGCGCCTCGAGGCGGTGGGCCAGCTCACCAGCGGCGTCGCCCACGACTTCAACAACCTCCTGACGGTCATCGCCGGCAACATCGAGTTCCTCGAACGCGCGGTCTTCGACGACCGTTCGCGCCGGCGCCTCGAGATGATGCGGGGGGCGGCCGAGCGCGGCGCCCGGCTGACCGCGCAGCTCCTCGCCTTCTCGCGGCGCCAGAAGCTCGAACCGGTACCGGTGCAGCTCAACCGTACCGTCGCGTCGATGCGCGATCTCCTGCAGAGCTCGATGGGCGGTTCGAGCCGCATCGAGATGACCCTGCAGCCCGACCTGTGGCCCGCCCTCGTCGACGCGACGCAGATCGAGCTGATCATCCTCAACCTCGCCATCAACGCCCGGGACGCGATGGCCGTCGGCGGCTGCCTGACGATCGAGACCGCGAACGTGCGGCTCGCCGCCCCGCCGGCCCGGGCCGAGGAACCGATGCCGGGCGAATACGCCATGGTGGCGGTGAGCGACACCGGTACCGGCATCCCGGCCGAGGTCCTGGCCAGGGTGTTCGAGCCGTTCTTCACCACCAAGGAGGTCGGCAAGGGCTCGGGCCTCGGCCTCGCCCAGGTCTACGGCTTCGCCAAGCAGTCGGGCGGGGGCGTACGCATCGACACGCGGGTGGGCGAGGGGACCTCGGTCCGGGTCTACCTGCCGCGGGTGGCGGGCGAGGCCGCCTTGCACGAGGTGCGCCCGGCCGCAGCCGACGTCTCGCTGGCCCGCGACACCAGCGACAAGCGGGTGGTGCTGGTCGTCGACGACGACAGCGCGGTGCGCGACATCACGACGACGCGGCTCGGCGAGGCCGGCTACGCGATCCGCGAGGCGGGCTCTGGCCTCGCGGCGATCCAGGCGCTGGAAGCCGACCCGGCCGTCGACCTCGCGGTGCTCGACTTCGCGATGCCGGGGATGAACGGCGTCGAGGTCGCGACCGTGATCCGGAGCCGCTGGCCCGCGATCCAGATCCTGTTCGTCACCGGCTACGCCGACCACACCGCCCTGTCGCAGGTCGATGTCGGCGGCGACGACCGGGTGGTGCAGAAGCCGTTCCGCGGCGAGGACCTGGAGCGCAAGGTCGCGTCGATCCTGGAGCGCCGCCCGCGGCTGACGCTGGTGGCCGGCGGCGCCGGCCGCTGACGTTACGGGCCCACAAGACAGTCGGGCGAAATTCGATCGCCAGATTTCGATCGCGATCCGGTGAGGCGCGGCGGCAGCGCCGCTGACGCCCCGGATTCCGCGTGCTAGGGTCGTCCCATAAGAACCGGTCCGCATCGTCGGCCGGCCCAGTGGGAGGAAAGCTGCTGCATGGCAGGATCCGTGGCCGGAGCCCCGTCTCTCCCGTTCCGCTCAGCCGAGCGCGCCACCGCGCCGGATGCCCGCCGTCATCGCCTCTCCCCGATCATGCGAGTCCGCACGCCCGTCCCCGTGACGGGTCTCCGCACTGGCATCCCGTTCACGCACCAGCATCGCATTGCGAGGTTCACATGACAGTGACCAAGTTCGGCCTCGGCCAGCCGCTGCGCCGGGTCGAGGACCGTCGCCTGATCACCGGCGAGGGGAATTACGGCGACGACCACGCCCCCGCGGGCTGCCTGCACGCGGCGCTCCTGCGCAGCCCGCACGCACACGCGACATTCACGATCACCGACCTCGAAGCCGCGCGGGCGATGCCCGGCGTGCACCTCGTCCTCACCGCCGAGGACGTGGCCGATCTCGGCGACATCAAGTGCCAGGCGCCCCTGCCGAACAGCGACGGCAGCCAGAACCACATCGCCAACATCCCGCTGCTCGCCAAGGGCGTGGCGAAGCATATCGGCGACGCCGTCGCCTTCGTGGTCGCCGACACGCTGATCCAGGCACGCGACGCCGTCGAGGCGATCGGCATCGAGTACGACGTGCGGCCGGCGGTCGTCGGCATCCGCGGCGCCGTCGCGGGCGGCGCGAGCGCCGTGTGGGACGAGCAGCCCGACAACGTCTCGTTCGACGCGACCATGGGCGACAAGGCGCCGGTCGACGCCGCCTTCGCCAAGGCCGCCAAGGTGGTGCGGGTCGAGGTCGAGAACCAGCGCCTCGTCACCAACTACATGGAGACCCGCAGCGTCGTCGCCGAGTACGATGCGGGCACGAAGCGCTTCACCCTCACCATTCCGAGCCAGGGCGTGCACGGCCTGCGCAAGACCCTGACGGGCGTGCTCGGCGTCGGCAAGGACCAGATCCGCGTCGTCACCGGCGATGTCGGCGGCGGCTTCGGCACCAAGACCTTCACCTACCGCGAATACCCGCTGGCGGCCGAGGCCGCGCGCCGGCTCGGCAAGCCGGTGAAGTGGGTGTCGGAGCGCGGCGAGCACTTCGTCGCCTGCACGCAGGGCCGCGACAACCTCTCGGTCGGCGAGGTCGCTCTCGATGCCGAGGGCACGTTCCTCGCCATGCGCTTCGACGTCATCGGCGATCTCGGCGCCTATCTGTCGCAATACGGGCCCTACATCCCGTATCTCGGCGCCACGATGCTGACGGGCGTCTACAAGACCCCGGCGGTGTTCGTCCGGGTGCGCGGCGTCTACACCAATACCGTGCCGGTCGACGCCTATCGCGGCGCCGGGCGGCCGGAGGCGGCCTACCTGATCGAGCGCCTGGTCGACCGGGCGGCGCGGGAGACCGGGATCTCGCCGGCCGAGATCCGCCGGCGCAACTTCATCCCGCCGAGCGCGATGCCCTACACGACGCCGATCGGCGACCGTACCTACGACACCGGCGACTTCGCCGCCCATATGGGCCGCGCCGTCGAGGCGGCCGAGTGGAACGGCTTCGAGGCCCGCGCCGCGGAATCCCGGGCCAAGGGGCTGGTGCGCGGCATCGGGCTCGCCACCTACATCGAGTGCACCGCCTGGGGCGAGGGCGAGGACGTCAAGATCACCCTCGACAAGGATGGCGGCGCCACCGTCTATGTCGGCACCCAGTCGAACGGCCAGGGCCACGCCACCGCCTACGCCCAGTTCGCCGCCGAGCATCTCGACCTGCCGCTGGAGCGCATCCGGGTGGTGCAGGGCGACACCGACAAGGTCGCCACCGGCGCCGGCACCGGCGGCTCGCGCTCGATTCCCGTCGGGGGCATCTCGGTCGGCGCGGCGTCGCAGAACCTCGCCGGCAAGCTCAAGGAGCTCGCTTCCGAGGAGCTGGAGGCGGGCGTCCAGGATCTCGAGATCGCGGACGGCGCGGTGCGCGTCGCCGGCACCGACAGGTCGATCGACTTCGCGGCTCTGGCGGCCCTGCCGAAGGCCAGCGAGGCGACCCTGACCGGCCAGGGCGATTTCGTGCCGCCGAGCGCGACCTACCCGAACGGCACCCACGTCGCCGAGGTCGAGATCGACCCCGAGACCGGGATCACCGAGGTCGTGCGCTACACGATCTGCGACGATTTCGGCATCGTGGTGAACCCGCTGCTGCTCGCCGGCCAGGTCCATGGCGGCGTGGTCCAGGGCATCGGCCAGGCGCTGCACGAGCGCACGGTCTACGACGCGGAAGGGCAGCTCCTGACCGCGAGCTTCATGGACTACACCATGCCGCGGGCCGGCGACGTGCCGTTCTTCCACTTCGAGACGAAGAACGTGCCCTCGACCACCAACCCGATGGGCATCAAGGGCGCGGGCGAGGCGGGCAGCATCGGCTCCTGCCCGGCGGTGATGAACGCCGTCGTCGACGCCCTCGACCGCAGCGTCGGCCTGCGCGACATGGACATGCCGGCGACCCCCGCCCGGATGTTCGCGGCTCTGGCGCCCCTGCGCAAGGCGGCCGCCGCCTGACGGCGGGCACCCGTCTCGCGATGCCGTCGCGGCGCCCGGCCTCTCGAGCCGGGCGCCGTTCTGTTTCAGGGTCAAAGACGCGGGGTCAGGCCGCCTTGCCCGACCGCGCCTCGCCCGACCGCGCCTTGGCGGACGATCCCCGCCCGGGCGCCTGGCGGTCCGGCTCGGCCTCGTCGCCGTCAGCGCCCTCGACGTTGATGCGCTCGGCGATCTCGGTCAGCAGCGCGTCGGTCTTCTTCTCCTCCTGCAGCGTCTCGTCGAGCAGCCGGGCGGCGTCATCGAGGCCGAGCTGGCTCGCCCAGGTCTTCAGCGTGCCGTAGCGGGCGATCTCGTAATGTTCGAGGGCCTGGGCGGAGGCCGCCAGCACCGCATCGGCAGCCGGGCCGTCGCCGAAATCCTCGAGATCCTCCTCCATCTCGCTCGTCAGGCCCTGCATCGCCTCGCAGGTCTTGCCTCGGGCCGGCTTGCCGAGGATGTCGAAGATCTCCTGGAGCCGCTCGACCTGAGTCGCGCTCTCCTCGGCATGGGTCTCGAAGGCCTGCCGCAACTCCTCGTGCTGCGCCGACTTCGCCGCCTTCTTCAGCGCGCGGACGGATTGCCGCTCGGCGTAATACACGTCCTTCAGCGTCTCGTAGAACGCATCCTGCAAGGTCTTCTGCTTCGTCGCCATGCGCTCGTTCGCCTTTGACTATGGGCCGACCGATCGGCTCGCTCATCGGACGAGCCGTGATCGCTGGCTGAACGTCGGGAATCTGGCACGGGTCCCATAACTTCGAGCGAATCGACCGTCGACCGGGCGAATGGCGGCCAATGGCGATGGAACGCAATCGGGTTCGCCCCGAGATCCGGGCGGGATCGATCCCCCGTACGCCGACGGGGCGCCGGCACGCTCGCAAAAGGCGACGCCGGGTCTGAGCAGACTTGCGTTGGCAGGCCAACGCTTCGCCCGCTTAGATCCTTGTTTTGTCGCAGATTTTTGCCGCCGAACCGGTCTCCACTTCGGCGGAATCTGCTTAGGAGGCCCCGGCGTCGATCGTCCCGGAGAGGGAGCGTCAGGTGAGCGGGGCGTCGGCCGGCCGCTCAGCAGCTCAGCTTGCGGCCCTCGCGGAAGCCGTGGACCCGGAAGTGCTTGTAGCCCGACTCCATCTTGCCGGCGAGAACGGCACGGGCGACGTCCGGGTTGCAGCGCAGGTATTCGCGCTCGTTGAAAGCGGCGGCGCCATTGTCCCGCGACCCACGATCCCGGTCGCGCGCCCCGTAATCCCGGTCGCGGTCCCGCTCGCGATACCCGTAGTCGCGGTCGCGGCTACGATAGTCGTCGCGCCGGCCGTAATCGTCGCGGCGGTCCCGATAGTCGCGATCGCGATAGTCGCTGTCGCGGCTGCGGTACTCGCGATCCCGGTAGTCGCGGTCGCGATAGCCGTAATCGGGACCCCAGGACTGGGCCGAGGCGGTCCCCACCGCGCCGAGCAGGCCCAATCCGACGACCGCCATCACCCCAAACGTCCTCATCGTCTCTGATCCCCCTTCGCAAGGCGCATCGTCGCCGCTGCGGAAGCTAGAGCATCGCGAGCCTTTGGGGATAGCGCCGTGATGTCTCGCAGGGCGGGGCGGTCTACGGAGAGCCGGCGAAGCCGGCGTCGTAGAGATGGCAGGCCACCGCGCGGCCCGGCGCCGCCTCGCGCAAAACGGGGGCCTCGGCCCGGCAGCGGTCGAAGGCACGCGGGCAGCGGGGATGGAAGTGGCAGCCGCCCGGCGGATTGAGCGGCGAGGGGGGCTCGCCCTCCTGGAAGGCCATCGCCACCGGCCGTTCCGGATCCGGCACCGGCGAGGAGGCCTTCAGGAGCTGGGTATAGGGGTGCAGCGGCTCCTCGAAGAGCGGGCCGACCGGCCCGGTCTCGACCACCCGGCCGAGATACATCACGCTGACCCGCTGGCAGAAATGCCGGACCACGCCGAGATCGTGCGAGATGAACACGAAGGCGAGGTTGCGGGCCTGGCGCAGCGAGTCGAGCAGCCGCAGGATCTGCGCCTGGACCGAGACGTCGAGGGCCGAGACCGGCTCGTCGGCGAAGATCAGGTCCGGCCCGAGCGCCAGCGCCCGGGCGATGCCGATGCGCTGGCGCTGGCCGCCGGAGAATTCGTGCGGGAAGCGGGCGGCAGCGGTCGCCGGCAACCCGACCTCGGCGAGCAGCGCACCGACCCGCTCCGTCAGCTCCGTCCCGCGCGCGAGGCCGTGGACCCGCAGCGGCTCGCCCAGGGCTTCGCCGATGCGCTGGCGCGGATCGAGGGAGGAGGCGGGATCCTGGAAGACGATCTGCATCCGCCGCCGCAGGCGCCGCATCGCGCTCGCGGGCGCGGCGAGCACGTCCTGCCCGTCGAAGCGGACGGTGCCGCCATCGGCCTCGGTGAGCCGCAACGCCACCCGGGCGGTGGTGGACTTGCCGCAGCCGGATTCCCCGACGATGCCGAGGGCCTCGCCGCGCTGAACGTGGAACGACACCCGGTCGAGCGCCCGCACCAGGCTGGTCTTCGCGACCGGGAAGCCGCGTCGGATGGTGAAGGTCTTGGAGAGGTCCTCGACCTCGAGCAGCGGCGCCATCATGCGGCCCTCACCCAGCAGCGCACGGCGTGGTCGGGCGCCCCCGTCAGCGGCACGAGCGGCGGGCGCTCGCGGCAGCGCTCCTCCGCCAGGGGGCAGCGCCCTTGGAAGCGGCAGCCCTCCGGCATCTCCGGCAGGGTCGGCACCGTGCCGGGGATCGCCGCCAGCTCCTGCACCCGGTCGACCCGCGGCATCGCCTGGAGCAACCCTTCCGCATAGGGGTGGGTCGGCCGGGCGAAGAAGGCGCGGACCGGCGCGCTTTCGACCACGTCGCCGCCATACATCACCATCACCCGGTCGGCGACCGAGGCGACGACGCCGAGATTGTGGGTGATGAGCAGCACCGCCAGCCCCTCCCGGCGCTGGATCTCGGCGAGCAGGGCCAGCACCTGCGCCTGGATCGTGACGTCGAGCGCCGTCGTCGGCTCGTCGGCGATCAGCACGCGGGGCGAGCAGGCGAGCGCCATGGCGATCATCACCCGCTGGCGCATGCCGCCGGAGAACTGATGCGGGTAGGCATCGATCCGCTCGGCCGCCGAGGGCACCCGCACCCGTTCGAGGAGGGAGATCGCCTTTTCCCGTGCCGCCGCCTTCGACAGGCCGCGGTGGCGCCGCAGGGCCTCGGCGATCTGGAAGCCGATCGTCAGGACCGGGTTCAGCGAGGTCATCGGCTCCTGAAAGATCATCGCCAGGCGGTTCCCGCGCATCGCCTCGCGCTGGCTTTCGCTCGCCGCCCACATGTCGATGCCGTCGACCACGATCGAGCCGGCGCCGACGCGACCGACCTTGGGGGCCAGCAATCCCATCACCGAGAGGGCGGTGAGGCTCTTGCCGCAGCCGGATTCGCCGACGAGGGCCAGGGTCTCGCCGCCGGAGACCGAGAAAGAGACCTCGCGCACCGCGTCGTACCAGGTGCCGCCGACCTGGATCTGGGTCGTCAGCCCGTCGACCCGCAGGAGATCGGATGTCGTCATGGAGCCCCCCGCGGGTCGGTGGCATCGCGCAGGCCGTCGCCGATCAGGTTGAGGCCGATCATCACGGCGAGGATGGCGAGGCTCGGGAAGATCGACAGCCAGGGCGCATCGAGAAGGTTATCGAAGCCCTCGCGCACGATGCTGCCCCAGGTCGCCGTAGGGGGCGGCACGCCGAGGCCGATGAAGGCGAGGGTCGATTCGGTGCGGATCGCCGTGGCGAGCCAGAGCGAGGCCAGCACCACCACCTCGTCCATGATGTTCGGCAGGATGTGGCCGAACATGATGCGGATGTCGGAATAGCCCAAAGCCCGGCAGGCATCGACGAAGTCGCGCTGGCGCATGGCCAGCGTCGAGCCCCGCGCGATGCGGATGAAGGCCGGCACGGCGGTCACCGCGATGGCGAGGATCAGGTTGCCGAGGCTCGGGCCGAGCACCGCCACCAGCATCAGCCCCATGATGAGCTGAGGAAAGCTGAGCAACACGTCGGTCGCCGCCGTGATCAGCCGATCGGTCCAGCCCCCGAAATACCCGGCCACCACCCCGATCACCGTGCCCACCACCACGCCGATGAGCGTGGCGACGAAGCCGACCGAGAGCGAGATCCGGGCGCCCCAGATCACCCGCGAGAGCACGTCGCGGCCAAAAAAGTCGGTGCCGAACCAGTGCTCGGCGGAGGGGCCCATCAGGGCCGCGACCGGGTCCTGCTCGTTCGGATCGTACGGCGCGATCCAGGGCGCCAGGATCGCCAGGGCGACGACGGCGACCACCGTGACGGCGCCGATCATCAGGCCCGGCGAGCGGGTGGCCCGGCGCCAGGCGCTCGGGGCGGCGGAGGCGGCGACCGCGCTCATTGGGCCGAGACCCGCGGATCGACGAGGCCGTAGGCGATGTCGGTGAGCACGTTGGCGACCACGATGGCGAAGGCGGAGACGACCATCAGGCCTTGCAGCAGGCTGTAGTCGCGCTGGGTCAGCGCGGTCACGATCAGCTTGCCGAGGCCCGGGCGGTTGAACACGATCTCGGTCAGCACCGCGTTGCCGATCAGCACCCCGAGATAGAGCCCGACCACGGTGACGACCGGCACCAGCACGTTGCGGAGCGCATGGCGCCAGACCACGATCCGGGCCGGCATCCCCTTGGCCCGGGCGGTGCGGACGTAATCCTCGCCGAGCGCCTTCAGCATGCCCGAGCGTGTGACCCGGGTCACGTAGGCGACCATCAGCAGGCCGAGATTGAGCGCCGGCAGCACCAGCGCGCCGAGCCGATCGAGGATCCCGCCGGTGCGCGGGGTCGAGATCACCGGGAACCAGCGCAGCTGCACGGCAAACGCGATCAGCAGCAGGATGCCGGAGACGAAGGCCGGGAAGGACACGCCGGCGAGCGACACGATGCGGGCGAGCCAATCGGCGAGCCCGTCGCGCTTGCGCGCCGCCATGACGCCGAGCGGCACGCCGACCCCGACGCCGATGGCGACCGCGGCGAGCGTCAGCTCGATCGTGTAGGGCAGGACGTGGGCGACATCCTCCAGCACCGGCCGGTTGGTGGTGAGCGAGCGCCCGATATCGCCGGTGGCGATCTGGCCCATGAAGGCGAGGTACTGCACCACGATCGGCTTATCGAGGCCGAGCTTGCCCCGCAGGTCGGCCCGGGCGGATTCACTCGCCTGGTCGCCGAGGATCACGATGGTCGGATCGCCCGGGACCACCCGCACGAGCACGAACACCACGGTCAGCACCGCCACCAGCGTCGGGATCGCCAGGAGGAACCGCTTGAGGATGAACTGGAGCATGGAGCGGGCCGGGGGTTGGAGGTGATCACGCTGCCGGATCGGGCGCGGGTTTCTCCTCTCCCCGCGGGCGGGGAGAGGGCCGTGTCACCGTCCAGGGGACGCGGCAAGCGGAGGCGCAGCCGAAGCGAGGGTGAGGGGGTCTCGACGAATGAGACTCCTTCGGAAACACCCCCTCACCCTCGGCTGCCGCCTCGCTGTATCCCCTGAACGAGGACACAGCCCTCTCCCCGCCCGCGGGGCTACTGCATTCACATATCTCGGTCTGGGCGCTTTCCCCTTGGAAGGTAGTGCACCTCTCCTCCCCCCTGTGGGGAGGAGTTGGAGGTGGGGGTGGTGCCGCGTAGAGCACGAGGCTTCTCCGGCACCACCCCCACCCCTAACCCCTCCCCACAAGGGGGAGGGGAAGCGCGTTCATTTCCAATGAATTAGCTCTCATGGAGAGAAATATGAATCCGCTAGGCCCGCGGGGAGAGGGGGGATGCACATGCCCTGCCGTGAAAAGTAGACAAGTCGTGCGCTTGGAAAAACTTACTTCTTGTCCGTCATCTCGGTGATCACCGGCCCGAGATGGATCGCGCCCTTGAAGTCGTACCCGTAATCGACCGACTTCTTGTGCGCCCAGACCTGCAAGCCCTCCGAGAGCGGCACGGCACAGACCTGCTCGATGATCTTGGCCTGCGCCGTCTTCCACAGCGCTTTCTGCTTCTCCGGGTCCGGCTCGGTCCGCGCCGCCCGGATCTCGGCATCGGCCGCGTTGCAATGGGAGAAGTTCGTCACGGCGGTCGGCGTGCCGACCGTCGAGGCGGAATCGAAGAACTGGGTCAGGTAGGTGTCGGCGACGGGGAAGCGCGCGGCGGCGTAATAGACGACGTCCGACAGGTCCTTGCGGATCTGGGCGTGGTAGGTCTGGTGGTCGACCACGTCGAGCCTCAGCTCGATCCCGGCCTTCTTGAGCTGGCCCTGCACGATCTGCATCGCGGTCAGCATAGTCGGCAGGCTGGTCTGCACCGCCGTGATGGTGATGCCGTTCGGGTGCCCGGCCTCGGCCAGCAGCGCCTTGGCCTTGGCGGGGTCGTAAGGCGGCAGCGGCGCCTTGTCGTCGGTGCCGAGATAGCCCTTCGGGATGATCGACACCGCCGGCTCGGTGACGCTGGCACCCTTGAACTGGACGATCTGCGCCTGGCTGATCGCCGCCGCGACGGCGCGGCGCACCCGCACGTCGTCAAGGGGCTTGTGGCTGATGTTGAGGTGGAGCAATGCCAGCTCCGCCGGCCGCACGATGTCGACCGAGACGTCGGCCTCGCGGCCGAACCGCTCGGCCCAGCGCTGGTCCTGCCGGCCGTAGACCACGTCGAGCTCGCCGGAGGTGAAGGCGAGGTCGCGCGCGGCATCCGCCGGGATCAGCCGGTAGAGGATGCCGGCGAGCTTCGGCTTCCCGCGAAAATAATCCGGGTTCGCGGTCAGCCGCACGCTCTCGTTCGGCTTGTATTCGGCGAAGGCGAAGGGCCCGGTGCCGATCGGCTTCAGGCGAAAATCGTTGCCGAGCGCCTCGACCGCCTTGCGGCTGAGCACGTTGCCGCCGTGGTAGTTCGCCACCAGCCCGAGCAGCGACGGGACCGGGTGCTTGAGGGTGATCTTGACGGTGTACGGGTCCACGGCCTCGACCGCGTCGAAGGCGGCGTAGTCGGTCGCGAACGACGAGGTCTTGGGATCGGCGGCGCGCTTGAGCGAATAAACCACGTCGTCGGCGGTCAACTCGCCGTAGCCGCTATGGAACTTGACGCCCTTGCGCAGCGCGAAGGTCCAGGTGCGGCCATCGTCCGAGCGGGTCCAGGATTCGGCGAGGTCCGGCTCCAGGGTCTCGAGGCTGGTCGAGCCCGGCTTGAACCGTACCAGGCCGTTGAAGATCCAGGAGACGACCGGCTTGTCCTGGGTGCTGGTGGCCCGGAACGGATCGAGCTGGCTGATATCGGCGGCCGCCATGCCGATGGTCAGGGTCTTGCCCGCTGGAGCCTGGGCCAGCGCCGGTGCGGGGCCAAGCAGGGCGAGGGTGGCCGCGGCGAAGAGGAAGCGTCTCATCGTGGTGATCCCCCTGAGTGATTCTTCTGTCATCAGTGTTCGATCTCCCCCTCCGACCGGTACGGCCCACGCCACGCGGCGAAACGCTCGATCCGGAACGGATGGAGAGGAGAGGTCGAGCGGCCCTGCGTCACGAGTTCCGCCAGGATCTCGCCGACGACCGGGCCGAGCTGGAAACCGTGGCCGGAGAAGCCGAAAGCATGAACCAGGCCGGGCGTGGTGCCGGATGGCCCGATGATCGGGATATGGTCCGGCATCTCGCCGTCGAGGCCGCTCCAGCTGCGGATGACCTGGGCGTGGGCGAGGTCCGGGATCAGCGTCAGGGTCTTGTCCATCGCGCCAAGCGAGGTCGCGGAGACCGGCCGGGCGAGGCCGTCGACGCTGTCCGCCGTGCCGCGCCCGCCCCCCAGCACCACGTTGCCGCGCCGGGTCTGGCGCACATAGACGTCGCCGCCGACGACGCCGATCGACCGGGTGACGAGGTGCGGCAGCGGCTCGGTCACCACCATGTTGGGGGCGAGCGGCGCCACCGGCGCCGCCTCGCCGAACCACCCCGCCACCGCGCCGCCATAGGCGCCGGCGGCGTTGATCAGGCTGCGGCTGCGCACGCTCACGCCCTCAGCCTCGACCGAGAAGCCGGCCCCGTCATGGGCCGCGTGGTGGACCGGTGCATGCTCGCGCAGCTCGGCGCCCAGCCGCCGGGCGAGCCGCGCGAAGGCCGGCCCCACCACCCGCGGGTTGGCCTGCCCGTCGGTCGGCGAGAGCGAGGCGCCGACGACCGCCGGGCCGAGCCACGGCATCTCGACGCGGAGCGCGTTCGCTCCGAGAAGCTGGAGGTCGAGCCCGTATTCGGCCGCGTCGCGGGCATAGGCTTCGAGCACCGCCATGTCGGATTCGGAGCGGGCGAGCTTGATGTGGCCGGTCGCCTCGAACCCGACATCCTCCCCGATCCTGGCGCTCAACCCGTCCCACAGCGCCCGGGCGCGCCGTGACAGGGGCAACTCCGAGAAGTCGCGGCCCTGCTGGCGCACGCCGCCGAAATTCACCCCGCTGGCGCCGGCACCGCAGAGACGCTTCTCCAGCAGGGCGACGGTCAGCCCCGCTTCGCGCAACGCGACGGCGGCGGCGCAGGCCGCGGTGCCGCCCCCGATGATCGCGACGTCGACGGTGAGGCGCTCCATCAGACCGGCTCCCGCAGCGGAATCGGCTTGATCGGCGCCTGCCCGCGCAAGCGCCCGACCGTCTCGACCGGTTCATTCAGTGCGCGCGCCAGGATCTCGGCCGCGGCATGGCCGCAGACCCGGCCCTGGCAGCGGCCCATCCCGGCGCGGGTCAGCGCCTTGAGCCGGTTCATCTCGCGGGCGTCCCGTTCGGTCGCGGCGTGCCGCAGGGCGCCGGCGGTGATGCCCTCGCAGCGGCAGACGATCTCGTCGTCGTGAATCGCGTCGACAAGGTGGTGCGGATACGGATAGGCCGCTTCGAGCGCCGCGCGAAACACCGCCTGCCGGGCGAGCCGACGGTCGAGCCGAGCTTCCCGGGCGGGATCGCGCGGCCGGCCGAGATCGGCGAGCAGCGACAAAGCCGTACGCTCGCCCTGCAATTCGGCCACGTCCGCGCCGCCGATGCCGCCGCCGTCGCCGGCGAGGTAGACGTGCGGATGCGAGGCACGGCCCTCGGGCGACCGCTCCGGCTGCCATTGCCGGGTCACAGGCTCGAACACGAAGCGGCAGCCGGCGAGGTCGGCGGCTTGCGCCTCGCTGCGTAGGCCGAACGAGGCGCCGACCGCATCGCAGGCCACCCGATGCCGGCGCCCGCGCGCATCCTCCCAGGCCAGGGCCTCGACCTGTCGGCCGCCCTCGACCGCGATCGCTCGCACGCCGGAGCGCACCGGCAGGCCCCGCAACGCGCCCGCGACGGTGTACCAGACGCCTTTGGCCAAGGTCGCCGGAAGGGCGGCGAGGCGAGGAGCCGCTGTCACCTTCGCCCCGAGTGGCGTGACGTCGAGCACCGCGGCGAGTGTCGCGCCGGCCTTGGCATATTGATGCGCGACCAACGGCAGGAGCGGCCCGGCTCCGACGAGGGCGACGCGCCGACCGATCGCCATGCCCTGCGCCTTGAGGGCGATCTGTGCCGCCCCAAGGGTGAACACGCCCGGCAGGGTCCAGCCCGGGAAGGGCAGGGTGCGGTCCATGGCGCCGGTGGCGAGCACCAGCCGGTCCACCGCGATCCGCTCGTGACCCCGGGGCCCCAGACAGTCGAGATCGAAGCCGGCCTGATCCCGGGCGGCGATCCCCCACACCATCGTGTCGGGGCGGTAATCGATCTGCGATGCGAGCGCGTCGGCCAGATCGTGCAGCGCCTGCGCCCGCCCGGCCTCGAACCCGTAGAGCGCGGCTGCCGGCCGCTCGGCGCCGGGCGGCGGACGGCGGTAGATCTGGCCGCCGGCCCGGTGCCCCTCGTCGAGAAGAATGGGGCGCAACCCCGCCTTGGCCAGAACCTGTGCCGCCCGCAATCCCGCCGGACCGGCGCCGACAATCGCCAAGGTGGGCTCAGCCGAGACCGGTTCACTCACCGACGCCTCCCGTGACCACCGCCATGCCGGGCTCGACCCGGGTCGTACAGGCGCGCACCCGACGGCCATCCGCCAGGCCGACCCAGCAATCCTGGCAGGCACCCATCAGGCAGTACCCGGCCCGCTCGCCGGGGCCGAACTCGAACCGGCGCAGCGCGTGCCGGTGCAGCAGGATCGCACCGATCAGCAGGTCGCCGGCCTGCGCCTCGGCCGGTACACCGTCGATGGTGAAGGGAATGGCCGGGCCCGACCGTTTCGCGAGGCGATGAAAAAGCCCGCTCACAGCATGTCCTCGTGCCGGCAATTGAGGAGCAGTTCGGCGACGCTCGCGGTGTTGGGGAGCCGCACCACGGTCTCGATCACCGCGGCGATATCCTCAGGCCGGCTCATCAGCGCCCGCGGCTGCTTGGTGACGTGGGCGGTCATGTCGGTCTCGACGAAGCCCGGGCAGAATGCGGTAGCCCGGATGCCGTGCTCCCAGCCCTCGCGCCGCACGGCCTGGGTGAGGCTGACCAAAGCCGCCTTTGCCATGGCATAGCCCGCATTGTCGTTGCGCACGCGCTTGCCGGAGAGCGAGGCGATGTTGACGATCCGCCCAGTGCCCGACGCGACGAGGGTCGGCCAAGCCGCTCGGATCAGCCGCATCGGCGCCTTGACGTTGACCGTCATGAGCGCATCGAACGCCGTCTCGTCGGAATCGCGGAAGCGGGCCATCGGGTTGATGCCGGCGGCATTCACCAGCACGTCGATCCGGCCGAATTCCGTCAGCGTCGCGGCGGTCCAGGCTTCCGCACCACCGGCCTCCTCGGCGTCGTAGCGGCAGGCATGCCATTCTGGCGGCGCACGGCGCGGATCGCGCAGGCCGGCGCTGATCCGATAGCCGGCGCAGGCCAGTCTCTCGGCCACCGCCCGCCCGATCCCGCGCGAGGCGCCCGACACCATCGCGACCCGTCCCGCCGGCTCAAGCATCGCTGCCGCGCTCCCTCGGTGATCGCCGCATCGCGGCCAGGTTCCACCCTCGCTGGAAAGGATTGATCGTTGCAGCGATGCGAGCAACAGCTATTTCAATAGGCGAATGATTTTACCGACATTATTCCACTCAATGAAAATTTCGGGTACCATCAACATGGCCGTGGATGCTGAAGCGAAATCACCCGATCGATCCGCGCCCTCCCGCATCGCCGGCCTGCTGCGCCACCTCGGCGAGGCGGGCCCCGGCGGCGCGCGCCTGACGGCCCTTGCCGACGCGACCGGACTGCCGGCGCCGACGACCTTGCGCCTGCTGCGGGCCCTCGTCGCCGAGGAGCTGGTCGACCTCGATCCCGCGACGAAGACCTACCGGCTCGGCCTGGGCCTGTTCCGCCTCGCCGCTAGGGCCGGCAACCCGCTGGGCCTGCGCGATCTCGCCCGGCCGGCCCTGCTGCGGCTGACGGGGGCGCTCGGCGAGACGGTCTTTCTCCTGGTGCGCAGCGGCTACGACGCCGTCTGCATCGACCGCACGGCCGGCCCGTTGCCAATCCGCTCCTTCACCGGCGATATCGGCGGTCGGGTGATGCTCGGCCTCGGCCAGGGATCGATGGCGATCCTGGCCCACCTGCCGGCGGACGAGCAGGAGGCGGTGATCCGCTACAACCTGCCGCGACTTCGCGAGGTGACGAGC
>NZ_AP024145.1:1095000-1100000 GCF_017347565.1 Methylobacterium indicum
CTTGCCGAATACGGCGGCGGCACCGGCGGTGGTTCCATAA
Organism: Methylobacterium indicum; assembly: GCF_017347565.1. Taxonomy (NCBI): domain Bacteria; kingdom Pseudomonadati; phylum Pseudomonadota; class Alphaproteobacteria; order Hyphomicrobiales; family Methylobacteriaceae; genus Methylobacterium; species Methylobacterium indicum. Next base: position 1,095,041 of record NZ_AP024145.1, read on the forward strand.
TCATCATTATGCGAATCGGATGGCGGGGCCGGGATCGGTCCGGGTGACGAACCCCCTTCCGCGACGGGCAGCCGTCGCGAACGGCGCGTCGCGCGCGGGCTCTCTTTCCCGCATCGCGACCCTGGGTCATGACAACGCCCGGAGAGTCTGACATGGTAGCGTGCCCTCGGCCAGAGGCGCCGCATGATCCTGTCTCGCGCCCGCCGTCGCGACCTCGGCGTCCTCCCCGGCGAGACCGCTCCGCGGGGCCGGAATCGGGAAGTCCCTTCGTGAACCAGCAGACGACCAGGCTCGACCGGATCGACATGAAGATCCTGATCGAGCTGCAGAAGAACGGTCGCATGACCAACGTGACCCTCGCCGAGGCCGTCGGCCTGTCGGCGAGCCCGTGCCTGCTCAGGGTCAAGCGCATGGAGCAGGCCGGCTACATCACCGGCTATGGCGCCCACATCGCCCTGCCGAAGCTCGGCGAGACCGTGACGGTGTTCACCGAGATCACGCTGAACGGCCATACGCCGGAATATTTTCAGCGCTTCGAGCACGCCCTGCGCAAGATCGAGGAGGCGATGGAAGGCCACTTGGTCAGCGGCGGCTACGACTACTTGGTGAAGTTCGTCACCCGCGGCCTGTCGCACTACCAGGACGTGATCGAGGCGCTGCTCGAGCGCAACGTTGGGATCGCCAAGTATTTCAGCTACATCGTGCTGCGCACGCCGATCGTGAAGACCGAGCTGCCGCTCGCCACGCTGTTCGGCGAGGAGCGCTGACGCGGGCGCGCTGCCGGATGAGGGCGAGGCCCGACCGGGGGCCGATCGGGTGTCGCTCGCGGTTTTCGGTCGTGCAGCGTTCTCCGACGAACCGGCACCCTCCTGGTCGGAAACGTACTCTAGCCGAGGGCCTGGTTGGTGATGGTGAAGACCTTGGCCGGGCCGGTCTTTGGCGGCGTGCCGCGGGTCATTTGCACCACCCGGTCGACGTTGCCGAGGCCGCTGGCCTCCGCGAAGGCGACGAGCGGCCCGTCGCGCTCCGGCGTGTCGAGGCGCAGGAACTGGCCCGCATGGGCGCGAACGTGCGGGCTCGCCAGCGCCACCGCCTGGTCGGCGTCGCCAGCGACGAGCGGGCCGACGACGTGGCCGCGGCCGAAGGGCCGGCAGACCGAGAAGCCGGCGATCCGGCCCCCCTCCTCCAGGACGTAGGTCCGCCCGACCCGACGCAAAGCTCCCAGCATCCGGCTCCGGTCGCCGCCGGAGGCCTCGCGGTCGAGGGCGACGATCGCCGGCCAGTCGTTGTCCTCTGCCGCACGCACCCGGTCGTCGGAGACCGAGGCGGTCGCATCGGCCGTGCCCTGGTACTGCGCGATGGTGCAGGTGGCCCGGAACCCTTCGGATTCATAGAGACGCTGCCCGGCGGCCGTCGCGACGAGGCGGATGGTGCGCCCGCCCGCGGCGGAAAAGATCTCCCGCATCATCCGCCGGCCGGTGCCCTTGGCCTGCATCCGCGGCGAGACGATTACCATGCCGATCGTCGCCAGCGCCTCGCCGAAGGGCCACCACATCGCCGAGCCCATCACCCGGCCGGCATCGTCGCAGGCGACGACGCCGTGGCCGAGCTCCAGCACCAGGCGCCAGTCATCCGGCCGGTGCGGCCAGCGCACCTCGACCGAGAGACCGTGCACCGCCTCGATGTCGGCCTCGGTCATGGGGCGGATCGTCGTCAGGGCGATCGTGGCCGAGTTCGTCATCGGGGCTCTCCGTGCTGCGGGCCGGTCAAACAGAGGGGCGCCCCGGTTCGTACCGGAGCGCCCATGGTGGCGACGGTCAGAGACCGCCCATGTGGAGCGACTTCAGCTCCAGGTACTCGTCGATGCCGTAGGCCGAACCCTCGCGGCCGAGCCCCGACTGCTTGACGCCGCCGAAGGGCGCCGCCTCCATCGAGACCGTGCCGGTATTGAGCCCGACCATACCGAATTCCAGCGCCTCGCCGACCCGCCAGGCCCGGCGGATGTCCGAGGTGAAGAAATAGGAGGCGAGGCCGAACGGCGTCGCGTTGGCGATGGCGATGGCGTCCTCCTCGCGGGAGAAGCGCATCAGCGGCGCGAGCGGCCCGAAGGTTTCCTCGACGGCGAGCCGCATCCCGGTCTCGGCCCCGGTCAGCACCAGCGGCGGCACGAAGCGGCCGCGCACGGCGTCCGGATCGCCGGCGACCAGCCGGGCGCCGCGGGCGAGCGCGTCGTCGAGATGCGCCACGACCTTGGCGGCGGCGGCGTCGTTGATCAGCGGGCCGAGATGGACGCCCGGCTCGAAGCCGTTGCCGAGCCGGAGCGCACCCGCGGCCTCGGCGAGGCGGGCGACGAAGCGGTCATGGATGCCGTCCTGCACCAGGATGCGGTTGGCGCAGACGCAGGTCTGGCCGGCATTGCGGAACTTCGAGGCCATCACGCCGGTGACCGCGAGGTCGAGGTCGGCGTCGTCGAACACGATGAACGGCGCGTTGCCGCCGAGCTCGAGGCTGAGCCGCTTGATGGTCGGGGCCGACTGCGCCATCAGCAGCCGCCCCACCCCGGTCGAGCCGGTGAAGGACAGCTTGCGCACGGTCTCGCTGCCGGTCATCTCGGCGCCGATCGGGGCGGCCTGGCCGGTGACGACGCTGAACACGCCCTTCGGCACCCCGGCCCGCTCGGCCAGGACCGCGAGCGCGAGGGCCGAGAACGGCGTCAGATCGGCGGGCTTGACCACGATCGGGCAGCCGGCGGCGAAGGCCGGCGCCACCTTGCGGGTGATCATCGCGATCGGAAAATTCCACGGCGTGATCGCCGCGCAGACGCCGACCGGCTCCTTGAGCACCAGCACCCGGCGGTCGCCGACCGGCGCGGTGAAGACGTCGCCGGTGATGCGGCGGGCCTCTTCCGCGAACCACTTCACGAAGCTCGCGCCGTAGGCGACCTCGCCCCGGGCCTCCGCCAGCGGCTTGCCCTGCTCGGCGGTCATGATCGCCGCGAGGTCCTCGGCATGGTCGAGGATCAGGGCGTTCCAGCGCTCCAGGATCGCGGCGCGCTCGGCCGGCGCGGTGCGGCGCCAGGCCGGGAAGGCCGCCTCGGCGGCGGCGATCGCCGCGCGGGTCTCGGCCGCGCCGCAATCCGGCACCGTGCCGAGGGTCTCGCCCGTCGCGGGGTCGGAGACCGGCAGGGTGCCGCCGGATTCGGCGTCGCGCCATTCGCCGGCGACGAAGGCCTGGAAGCGCAGGAGCGCGGGATCGCGCAGGCGGTCCTTGGTGAACATGACGGTCTCTCCAAAGCAGGTTTTGGTCGCGGGCGGGAGCCGGTCCGCCTGCCCGCTCGGACCGCGATCGCCACGCTCCTGGGGCGCCGGCTCGCCGCGAAGGCCCGGCGGCCGGCAGACCCGAGCCGGTCTCGATGCGGTCGCCGACGACGGGGCCGTTCGGGACGCGGATCCCGGCGGGATCGAGGGACGCGTGTCGCGATCTCGTCTGCGGGGGCTTTCGAACCGCGAGCCCGGTCGGGAAGCCCCGGGCGGCGCGCAGGGCCGCCCGGGTGCGGGTCAGGCCGGCCGGTGGATGGCGTAGACCTTGGCGACGTCCTCGCGGCTCTCCCACGAGCAGGAGGCACCGGCCTCGACGAGGAAGATGTCGCCCTTCGCGAAGGTGGCGGTGCGGCCGGCCTCGTCGACGAAGGTCACCGAGCCGGCGAGCAGGTGCATCAGCTCGTGGTGACGGTAGCGCATCGGCCGGCGGTGATAGGGGGTCGAGTCCCACACCCCGCACAGGTAGGTGCCGTCCGCCGAGGTGAAGTCGGTATGGTTGCGGCAGGACGGGGTCTCGCCGACGAGAAGATCCGCCGCCGGCGGGTTCGAGCGGACGAGTTCCGCCTCGCGGTCGATCCGCACCGGGCCGCGCCCGGTCCCCTCCTGGGCCGCATAGGCCATCACCACGACCCGCGCGCCGTCCGCGCTGGACCAGGAGAAGCCGGCGCCCATCGGCAGCACGAGGCTGTCGTCGGTGCCGTAGGTCTCGGTCGCGCCGTCGGCACCGGTGATCGCGAGGTCGCCCGCGACGACGATCGCGAAGGTGTCGGCGGCCACGGCGGTGACCGCGCCGGTCCCGGCCGGCACGGTGACGGCGGCGAGCCGCAGACGCGGATCGCCGAGGGGCATGGCGTGGCCGCCCGCGAGCCAGGCCCCGCCGGAGGCCGGGACGGCGTCCCGCGCGAAGACCCTGAGGTCGTGGAAGCTGCGCACGGTCGCGGCGGGAGCGGGCATCGGAGAGGTCGCGCTCACAGGCCGAGCAGCCCCGGCAGGCCACGGATGTCCTTGATCTCGTGGTAGCCGTAATAGGGGTTCGCCGGTTCGTGGCCGCGGTTGACGAAGACCTTGTTGGTGATCCGCATGTCGTGCGCGGTCATCAGGTCGTAGCGGAAGCTCGAGGAGCAGTGCAGCACGTCCTCGGGGCCGCACCCGAGCTGGTCGAGCATGTACTCGAAGGCCTGCATCCGCGGCTTGTAGGCCTGGGCCTCCTCGGCGGTGTAGGCGGCGTGGAACGGCGCGCCGAGCTTGGCGACCGAATGCGGGATCAGGTCCTTCATCGAGTTCGACAGGATGACCAGGGGGAATTCCTTGGCGACCTTCGCCAGCCCCTCGACCGTATCCGGGTGCGGGCCCCAGGTCGGCACGGCGGCGTAGACTGCATCGGCGTCGCTGTCGCGATACTCCACGCCGTTGCGCTTGCAGGTGCGGGTCAGCGCGTTCGCGACCACGTCCTTGTAGGGCTTCCAGGCACCCAGCACCTCGTCCAGGCGGTAGGCGGAAAAGTCCTCAACGAAGGCGTCCATCCGCTCGGCCGGTACCCGGTCGGCGTAGAGCCGGCGGGCGACGGGCGCCATCTCGAAGTAGATCAGCGTGCCGTAGCAGTCGAAGGTGATGTACTTGGGCGCGAGGCGGGCCATCGG
>NZ_AP024145.1:1107500-1507500 GCF_017347565.1 Methylobacterium indicum
GCCTCCTGCAGCCGCGTCACCGCTTCCGCCCCGTCGCGAGCCCAGATCACGACGGCGCCGAGTCGTTCCAGGGCCTTGGTCGCCAGAAGCGCGTTGATGGGGTTGTCCTCGGCCAGAAGCACCCGCGGCCGGTAGGAGGTGGACCGAACCGGTCCTCTCGGCACCGGTGGTGCCACGGCCCGCGGCGGCGCCGGCTCGGCGATGCGGGCGAGGAGCGAGGCGAGACGGACCGGCTTGACGAGGTAGCGATCGAAACCCGCAGCGGCGGGCGAGCCGAAATCGCGCCGGTCGAAGGGTGACAACAGGACGATGCTGCGACCGACCCCCGCCTGACGGGCCGCAGCGGCGATCCGGCGAACCGCGGCGTCGCCGAGCGCCCGGTCGGCGATCACCGCCGTGTAGACGGTCTCCGCCGACAGGGCCGCCAGAGCCTCCGCCTCGCTCTCGACCACCGCTGCGTCGGCACCGGCCCGTCCGAGGCGGCGCGCGATGTAGGGCGCCTCGAAGGCGGCCGCGGCGACCACCAGAACATTGTGACCGGCGAGGCTCGGAGCATCGAACCGGACCTCCTCGGCGCCGGATCGGAGGGGGAGATGTACCCGGAAGCAGCTCCCCTCGCCCGGCCGCGAGGTGACGACGAGGCGGCCCCCCATGCGCTCGACGAGACGCGTGGTGATGGCGAGGCCGAGTCCCGTACCCTCGTGGCGGCGGCTGGCACTGCCGTCGCCCTGCTCGAACTCCTGAAACAGCACCGGCAGGCGGTCCTCGGGGATGCCCGGTCCGGTGTCGTGGACGGCGAGGGTCAGCCCCTCCGGCCCCCAGGCGGCGGTGACGCCGACGCCGCCGGATTCCGTGAACTTCACGGCATTTCCGGCGAGATTGATCAGGATCTGCCGCACCCGGTCGGCGTCGCCAACCAGCACAGCCGGCAGAGTCTCGATGTCGGCGGCGATCTCGAGACCCTTGTCCTGGGCACGGGGCGCCAGAAGCTCGACCACGCTCTCGACCAGGGCCGCCGGGTCGAAGGGCTCGGCCGCGAGGTCGAGGCGGCCGGCCTCGATCTTGGAGAAGTCGAGGATGCCGTCGATGAGCGAGAGCAGGGCCTCGCCGGAGGTCTTCACGGCCTCGGCATAGGTGCGCTGCTCGGGGCTCAGGGGCGTCTCCAGCATCAGGTCGGCCATGCCCATGATGCCGTTGAGCGGGGTGCGGAACTCGTGGCTGACGCTGGCGATGAAGCGGGATTTCGCCACGCTCGCGGCCTCGGCACGGCTGCGCGCTTCCTCCAGGACGCGGGCGGATTCCACCCGGTCGGTGACGTCGCGGCCCGCGCGCAGCACCTCGGGCCGGCCGTCGCGCCCCGTCGTCACGGTCTCGACGAAGGCGAACCAGCGCGGGGTATCGCCTCCGACCGGTCGGATCGCGAGATCGACCAGGCGAGCTCCGTCGGCCCGCCGGCGCATCTCCCCGGATTCCACCACCTCGACCTCCCGGGTGGTGCCCAGGAGCGCGGCCGGAACGGTACCGAGGAGCGCGGCGAACCCCGCACTGGCGAAGGTGATGCGCCCTTCGGCATCCCGCTGGACGACGAGCTCGATCTGCGCCTCGACCAGGCTGCGGTAGCGCTCCTCGCTCTCGGAGGTGCGCCAGACGAGGTCGTGCAGGCGCTCGACCTCGCCGTCGTGCCGGCTTCGCTGCTCGCCGCTCCAGCGCGCCGCGAGCCAGGCGAGAGCCAGAAGACCGATCGCCGCGCCGAGCCACACCATTCCGCATCCTCCAGCATTCCGCCCGAGGTTAGTCCCGCGGACCTGAAAGATGAGTTGGGAAAGTCGTTGAGCCGCAGGTTCGTTCGACCGACAGCATCGGACGAACGACGATAACGCGTCGTTGACCTTGCCCGTCAGGCGGCGGCCGGACGGCGGTCGGCCCGGCTGCGGTAGGACAGCGCCTCGGCGAGGTGGAGTCGGCGTACCCGCGCCTCGCCGTCGAGGTCGGCGAGCGTCCGGGCGACGCGCAGCACCCGGTGGAAGCCGCGGGCGGAGAGCCGCATCGCGTCGGCCGCGTCGCGGATCAGCGCCATCCCCTCCGCGTCGGGACGCGCGGCCTCCTCGATCAGCGTCGCCGGGCAGGAGGCGTTGGTGGTGCCGGCGGGCTGGCCGGCCTCGGCGTAGCGCCGCTCCTGCAGGAGGCGCGCCGCGGCGACCCGGGCGGCGGCCTCCGCCGAGCCTTCCTCGGGCGGCGGCAGGATCAGGTCGGCGGCAGTGACGGCCGGCACCTCGATCTGCAGATCGATCCGGTCGAGGAGCGGCCCCGAGAGCCGGGCCTGGTACTGGGCGACGCAGCGCTCGTTGGGCCCGCGCCGGCAGGCGAAGCCCGGCTCCGTCGCCTGGCCACAGCGGCACGGGTTCATCGCCGCCACCAACTGGAACCGGGCCGGGTAGGTCACCCGGTGGTTGGCCCGGGCGATCATCACGTTGCCGGTCTCGAGCGGCTGGCGCAGGGAATCGAGAACCTGGCCGTTGAACTCGGGCAATTCGTCGAGGAAGAGCACGCCGCCATGCGCCAGCGAGACCTCGCCGGGCCGGGCGCCGAGGCCGCCGCCGACGAGCGCCGCCATTGAGGCGGAGTGGTGCGGTGCCCGGAACGGCCGGCGGTTCGACAGCGCGCCGTCCTTCAGCGTGCCGGCCACCGACTGGATCATGGAAACTTCGAGCAGCTCGCGGGGGCCGAGCGGCGGCAGGATCGAGGGCAGGCGTGCGGCGAGCATCGACTTGCCGGCGCCCGGCGGGCCGTTCATCAGGAGGTTGTGCGCGCCGGCCGCGGCAATCTCGAGCGCGCGCTTGGCACCCTCCTGGCCCTTGATCTCGCGCAGATCCGCCAGCACACCGGCCGGGGCGGCCACCGCCGGCACCGGCCGCGCCATCACCTGCGTGCCCTTGAAATGGTTGGCGAGCTGGATCAGGGAGCGCGGCGCCAGCACGTCCATGTCGCCGGCGGCCCAGGCGGCCTCCGGGCCGCTCGCCGCCGGACAGATCAGGCCGAGCCCTCGGGCATTGGCGGCCATCGCGGCCGGGAGCACGCCCGCCACCGCCGTGAGGCTGCCGTCGAGCGCGAGCTCGCCCAGCACGCAATAGCCCGAGAGCGCATCCGCCGGCAGGGCACCGATGGCGCACATCATGCCGAGCGCGATCGGCAGGTCGTAGTGCGAGCCTTCCTTGGGCAGGTCGGCGGGGGCGAGGTTGACGGTGATGCGCTTGGCCGGCAGGGCCAGGCCGGAGGCGATCAGCGCCGAGCGCACCCGCTCGCGGGACTCGGCCACCGCCTTGTCGGGCAACCCGACCACCGTGAAGGCGACGGCGCCGGGCGTGATCTGCACCTGGACGTCGACGGCGCGCGCCTCGATTCCCTCGAAGGCGACGGTGGCGACGCGGGTGACCATGCGGGCGGGACTTTCGGGCTGGCGTCCTGCCGTAACGTTAGTCGGCGGACGGCTCAGCGACAACCCGGATCCGGAAAACACTTGTCCAGACACGAAAAAGCCCGGCACGGCGGCCGGGCGTTCTCCTCTCGGTCCCCGGATCCCGTGCGCCCGTCGGCGCGACGCGGATCCGCGGCGAAGCGTTGCGCTGGCGCGCGTTACGCCTGGGCGGCCTGCAGGCCCTTCACGCGGGCGGCGAGGCGCGAGACCTTCCGAGACGCGGTGTTCTTGTGCACGATCCCCTTCTGGGACGCGCGCATGATCTCGGGCTCGGCGCTGCGCAGGGCGGTCATGGCGGTGCCATGATCGCCGGCCTCGATCGCCTCCTCGACCTTGCGGATGAAGGTGCGCATGCGGCTGCGGCGCGAGCGGTTGATCGCCGTACGCTTGGCGATCTTGCGGGTCATCTTCTTGGCCGACACGGTGTTGGCCATCGGCGTTCCTCATTCTCAAAGCGAGGCCCGAGCGATCCCGGCGGGATCGTGGCGTCGCGTGTCAGGGTATGGAAGCACGGGCAACCCGCCGGACGAAAGCCCGCAGGTCCGCGATCCGCGGTCTATAGACGCGACCGGGCGGGTCGTCAACGCCGGCCGCAGAGCGAACCGCGTCTCGGAACACGTTGCCCGATCAACGGTTGAGTTTATCACAAGAGACACGGGAGATCACCATGATCCGCTCCGCTTCCCTCCTCGCCGCCGGCCTCCTCGCGCTCGGCGCCGTCGCGGTCCCGCACCAGGCCGAGGCCAAGGGCTGCATCAAGGGCGCCATCGTCGGCGGGCTGGCCGGCAAGGTGGTCGGGCACGGCAAGGCCGGCGCGGCGGCCGGTTGCGCGGTCGGCCACCACAATGCCAACAAGAAGGCGAGCCAGGCGCAGGGCCAGTAATGGTCCGCTCGCGGGGCCGGTAGGCTCGGCGCCATCGGGGACCTATACAGGGGGCGGCTCCGGCAGCGGGGCCGCCCCCTTTCGCGTGGAGCCCGCATGCCGTCCCCCGCCCGCACGACGTCCCCCGACGGCGCCCTGGTCCTGTTCTCCGGTGGACAGGATTCCGCCACCTGCCTCGCCTGGGCCCTCGAGCGCTTCGGCCATGTCGAGACGCTGGGCTTCGATTACGGTCAGCGCCACCGCATCGAGCTCGATTGCCGGGCCAGCTTGCGCGCCGAGATGACCCGGATCGTCCCGGCCTTCGCCGGGCGCCTGGGCGAGGACCACACGCTGTCCCTCGCGGCGCTCGGCGAGGTGTCGGAGACCGCGCTCACCCGGGAAACCGCCATCGCCATGGAGTCGGGCGGGCTGCCCAACACCTTCGTGCCGGGCCGCAACCTCGTGTTCCTGACCTTCGCGGCGGCTTTGGCCTATCGCCGCGGCCTGCGCCACATCGTCGGCGGCATGTGCGAGACGGATTTTTCGGGCTACCCCGATTGCCGCGACGACACGATCAAGGCGCTCCAGGTCGCGCTCAACCTCGGCATGGAGCGCCGCTTCGTGCTGCACACGCCGCTGATGTGGATCGACAAGGCCGAGACCTGGCGGCTCGCCCGGGACCTCGGCGGCGAGGCCCTGGTCGACCTCATCGTGCGCGAGAGCCACACCTGCTACCTCGGCGAGCGCGGTGCCCTGCACCCTTGGGGCCATGGCTGCGGCACCTGCCCGGCCTGTTCCCTGCGGGCCTCCGGCTATGCGCGCTTCCGCGCCGAGGATGCGTGAGCGGCGCTTGCCGGCCGGCCTCCCGTTGCGCAGAGTGCGCCGCAAAGATGGGAGGAGACACGCATGACCGCCTGCATCGTCGGCTGGAGCCACACGCCGTTCGGCAAGCACGATTCCGAGACCGTCGAGAGCCTGATCGTCCGCGTCACCAACGAGGCTCTGGCCCATGCGGGGATCGGCCCGCAGGACGTCGACGAGATCGTGCTCGGCCACTACAATGCCGGCTTCACCCCGCAGGACTTCACCGCCTCCCTGGTGCTCCAGGCCGATGACGGGTTCCGGTTCAAGCCGGCGACCCGGGTCGAGAACGCCTGCGCCACGGGCTCCGCGGCGGTGCACCAGGCCATCAAGACCATTGAGGCCAAGCGCGCCCGGGTGGTGCTGGTGGTCGGCGTCGAGCAGATGACCCGCACGCCCGGCCCGGAGATCGGCCGTACCCTCCTCAAGGCCTCCTACCTCCCGGAGGACGGCGACAACCCGGCGGGCTTCGCCGGCGTGTTCGGCAACATCGCAGGCGCCTATTTCCAGCGTCACGGCGACCAGTCCGACGCGCTCGCCATGATCGCCGCCAAGAACCACCACAACGGCGTCCAGAACCCCTACGCGCAGATGCGCAAGGATCTCGGCTTCGCGTTCTGCCGCACCGAGTCGGACAAGAACCCGTTCGTGGCGGGCCCGCTCAAGCGCACCGATTGCTCGCTGGTCTCGGACGGCGCCGCGGCGGTCGTGCTCGCCGACACCGAGACGGCGCTCCGCATGCGCCGCGCCGTCGCCTTCCGGGCCAACGCCCACGCGCAGGACTTCCTGCCGATGTCGAAGCGCGACGTCCTGAAGTTCGAGGGCGCCGCCGCCGCCTGGGCCCGGGCGCTCGACCAGGCCGGCATCACCCTCGACGACCTGTCGCTGGTCGAGACTCACGATTGCTTCACGGTGGCCGAGCTCATCGAGTACGAGGCGATGGGCCTGACCAAGGAGGGCCGCGGCGCCGACGCGATCCGCGAGGGCTGGACCACCAAGGAGGGCAAGCTGCCGGTCAACGCGTCGGGCGGGCTGAAGGCCAAGGGCCACCCGATCGGCGCCACCGGCGTCTCGATGCACGCGCTGTCGGCGATGCAGCTCTGCGGCGAGGCCGGCGGGATGCAGATCCCGGACGCGACGCTCGCCGGCGTGTTCAACATGGGCGGCGTCGCGGTGGCGAACTACGTCAGCGTGCTCGAGCGCATCAAGTAACGGACGAGGATCGCAGGACCATGACGGCGTTCCGATGACGGCGTTCCTGGTCCTGCTGCTCGCCTACACGATCAGCCAGTTCGACCGCGGCTTCCTGGCGATGGTCGCGCCCGATCTCGGGCCCGATCTCGGCCTTGCGGCGTCCGATCTCGCACTGCTCTCGGCGGGCTGGTTCCTGGCCTTCGCGATCGGTCAAGTGCCGACCGGCCTTCTCCTCGACCGGGTAGGGCCGCGGCGCACCGTGGCGGGATTCCTGGTGCTGGCGGCCCTCGGCGCCGGGCTCCTCGGCCTCGCGCAGGGCTTTGCCGAGGCCGCCGCCGCGATGGCGCTGATCGGGCTCGGCTGCGCGCCGGCCCTGATGGGTGGGCTCTACCTGTTCGGGCGGTCCTACCCGCCCGAGCGCTTCGCCATGCTGTCCTCGGTGATGATCGGGCTCGGCACCAGCGGCGACCTCCTCGGATCCACGCCGCTGGCGCTCGCGAGCCACGCCTTCGGCTGGCGGACGATCCTGGTCGGCCTCGCCCTCGTGACCCTGGCGGCGGCCGGGCTGGTCCTGTGGCTGATCGAGGATCCGCCGCGACTTTCCGATCCGAGCAAGGGTCCGACCAAGACCTCGATCTGGCGGGGCTTTGCCGAGGTGGCCCGGATGCGGGCCCTGTGGCCGGTCTTCCCGGTCGTGTTCGTGAGCTATGCCGTCGTCATCGCGACCCGCTCGCTCTGGGTCGGGTCCTATCTCGGCGCCGTTCACGGCCTCGACCCGCTCCAGCGCGGCAACGGCACGCTGGCGATGAGCGCCGCCATGGCGGCCGGCGCCATCGGGTACGGGCCGCTCGAGCGGCTGGTGCGCGATCCGAAGCGGACGGCCTTAGCGGGCTGCCTCGTGACCGGGCTGGCGCTCTCGGTCCTCGGCCTGTTCGGCGGCAGCTCGACGGCGCTGGCCGTCGTGCTCCTGGCGCTGACCGGCGCGGCGGGCCTGAGCTACGGCATCCTGATGGCGCATGCCCGGCGGTTCTTCCCCGCCCATCTGCTCGGGCGCGGCGTCGCCTTCATGAACATCGTCTTCATGGGCGGGGCGGCGGCCGTGCAGGGGCTCTCGGCCGCGTTCGTTCTGGGCACCGGCGGGCTGGCGCCGGATGCCGTCTACGGCCGGCTCTTCCTGGCCTATGGGCTGGCACTGCTGGCGGCGACGGCCGTGTACGCCTTTGCGCCACGAAAACCGGCCTTCGAGCGGCCGAACGCCGTCGATCCAGGAGGGATGGAGCCGGGCCCTACCCCGCCTCCCCCGGCGTGCGCGCCCGCAGCGCCAGGGCGTGGAGCCCGCGCTTGAAGGCGTCGTCGAGGAGCGCGTTCACCATGCGGTGGCGCTCGACCCGGCTCTTACCCTCGAAGGCCGCCGACACCACATCCAGCCGGAAGTGAGTTTCCCCGCCTTCCCGCCAGCCGGAATGGCCGGCATGCTGGTGTGATTCGTCGACGACGCTGAGCGCCGTCGGCGCCAGCCGCTCCTCCAGCGTCGTCCTGATCCAGTCTCCCAGGCTCATCGCGCACCCGTCCTTAACCTGCTTGGGTTCGAGTGACCGGAGCGGGCATCCCCCGTCAAGCCGTCCGGTTCCGCCTGCGGCATCAGGCCCGGAGCCCTTGTGCCCGCCCCCCCGCCCCTCATAATCGCCCCGTCATGGATCTGAACTCGCCCCTGTTCGACCGCATCCGCATCCGGCCCTCGTGCGACGAGCCGAAGAAGGCCGAGGGTCCGGCCTGCGACCGGCCGGGCTGCACCCAGCCGGGGCTCCACAAGGCGCCCAAGGGGCGCAAGCAGGAGGGCCAGTACTGGCGCTTCTGCATGCAGCACGTGCGCGAGTACAACGCGTCCTACAACTACTTCGACGGGATGAACGACGCGGCCGTCCAGGCCTACCAGAAGGACGCGGTGATCGGGCACCGGCCGACCTGGGCGATGGGCGTCAATCCCGGCGGAAAGACCGGTGCGAAGCCCGACGCCCCACAGCGCGACTGGGACTACGTCGACCCCCTCGGCATCCTGCGCGGCGAGGGCGCGGGCCCTGCCGCCTCGCGCCGTGCCCGGGCCGAACCGCCGCCGCCGCGGTACTCGGCCCCGGTGCGCAAGGCCCTCGACGTGCTCGGCCTCGACGAGAGCGCCGATTCGGCCGCCATCAAGGCGCAGTACAAGGTGCTGGTGAAGCGCTTCCACCCCGACGCCAACGGCGGCGACCGCTCGTTCGAGGACCGCCTGCGCGACATCATCAAGGCGCACGACACCCTGCGGGGCGCCGGCCTGTGCTGAGGCCGGCCCCGGACGCGAGGCCGGCATCGGCCCTGCGCCGGGCACGGATCTCGCATCCCTGATCCGTTGCGAAGGGGGGGTCGAAACGCGGCGCCTGCCCCATATATCCGGGTCAGGCACGTTTGCGCCGGCTTCCCCCGCAGCTTAAGGACAAGCGGCGCCCGCCGGTCTCCTCCGCGCCGTCGCGACATTCGCAGGCCGCCCATGCCGGGCCGGCCTGCCCCGACGAGGCTCCGTATGCTTGCTGAAGACACGCCACCCGCACTCCCGGACACGACCGTCTCGGTGCGCAAGGTGTTCGGGATCGATTCGAATCTCGAGGTCCCGGCCTTCTCGGCCACCGACGAGCACGTGCCGGATCTCGATCCGGACTACCTGTTCGATCGCGAGACCACCCTGGCGATCCTGGCGGGCTTCGCCCGCAACCGCCGGGTGATGATCACCGGGTATCACGGCACCGGCAAGTCCACCCACGTCGAGCAGGTCGCGGCACGCCTGAACTGGCCCTGCATCCGCATCAACCTCGACAGCCACGTCTCGCGCATCGATCTCGTCGGCAAGGACGCGATCGTGCTCAAGGACGGCAAGCAGGTCACCGCCTTCCAGGACGGCATCCTGCCCTGGGCGCTGCAGAACAACGTTGCGCTTGTCTTCGACGAGTACGATGCCGGCCGGCCGGACGTGATGTTCGTGATCCAGCGCGTGCTCGAAGTGTCGGGCCGCCTGACGCTGCTCGACCAGAAGCGGGTGATCCGGCCCCATCCCGGCTTCCGCCTGTTCGCCACCGCCAACACGGTCGGCCTCGGCGACACCTCGGGCCTGTATCACGGCACCCAGCAGATCAACCAGGGTCAGATGGACCGCTGGTCGATCGTGACCACGCTCAACTACCTGCCGCACGATCGCGAGGTCGACATCGTGCTCTCCAAGGCGCCGCATTACCGCGGTGAGGGCGGGCGCGACATCGTCAACAAGATGGTGCGCGTGGCCGACCTCACCCGCAACGCGTTCATCAACGGCGACCTGTCGACCGTGATGAGCCCGCGCACGGTGATCACCTGGGCCGAGAACGCCGACATCTTCAACGATATCGGCTTCGCGTTCCGTGTCACCTTCCTCAACAAGTGCGACGAGCTGGAGCGCGCGCTGGTGGCCGAGTTCTACCAGCGCTCCTTCGGCAAGGAGCTGCCCGAGAGCGCGGTCAACGTCGCGCTGAGCTGACGGCGCCGGACCCATCGTCTGCCGGCCGAGCCCGGCTCCCCTGCGCGAGCGCCCCGTCAAGGTGCCCGCGCAGCGGAGCCGGCCCGGCCGGGACGGCGATCGTGCCCCCCGGGCGCTCGTGCGGCAGGCCTCGATGCTGCACCCCTTCGACCTCGACTCGCTGAAGAAGTAGCCGCGCCATGTCCATCTCCAACCGCAAGCCCGGCGAGAAGCGCGAGTCCGTCGCCGAGCCGCTGAAGCGCTCGGTGGCCGGGACGCTGCGGGCCATCGCCCGCAAGGCCGAGATCGAGGTCACCTTCGCGACCGACCGGCCGGCGCTCACCGGCGACAAGGCCCGCCTGCCCGAGCCGCCGCGCAAGCTCTCCCCCGGCGACGTCGCGATCCTGCGCGGCCACGCCGATTCGATGGCGCTCCGCCTCGCCTGCCACGACAACACCGTCCACCGCCGCCTCGCGCCCGAGAACGCCGCCGCCCGCGCGGTGTTCGATGCCGTCGAGCAGGCCCGGGTCGAGGCGATCGGCTCGCGCCGCATGGCGGGCGTGGCCGGCAACCTCACGGCGATGCTGGAGGACCGCTACCACCGCGGCGGCAAATACGAGGAAATCACAGACCGGGCCGATGCGCCGCTGGAAGATGCGGTCGCCCTGATGGTGCGCGAGCGCCTGACCGGCCAGGCACCGCCGCAGGCCGCGCAACGCATCGTCGGGCTGTGGCGCGAGTTCATCGAGGACCGGGCCGGACGCAACCTCGACGGCCTGATGGGCAACCTCGAGGACCAGCGCGCCTTCGCCCGCTCGGTGCGCGACCTCCTCTCCTCCCTCGACATGGCGGACGAGGCCCCCCTCGACCCCGACGACGAGGAGAACGACGACGAGAACGAGGCCGAGTCCGACGAGCAGCAGGCCGGCGAGGGCGAGGCCGAGCAGCAGAGCCAGGGCGACCGGGCCGAAATGGAGGTCTCGGACGAGGCCTCCGACGAGATCGAGGAAGGCGCCACCGAGGCTGCCGACGCGCCGTCGGGCGAGTTGCCGGAAGATGCCGAGGACGCCGATTCGGAGGAGGCTTCCGAGTCGTGGCGCCCGCCGGGCCCGCGGGCCAACGAACCGCGGGGACCGGACTACAAGGTCTTCTCCCAGAAATACGACGAGGTCATCCACGCCGAGGATCTGTGCGACGCCGATGAGCTGGCGCGTCTGCGCTCCTACCTCGACAAGCAGCTCGCCCATCTCCAGGGCGTGGTCGGGCGCCTCGCCAACCGCCTGCAGCGGCGGCTCCTGGCGCAGCAGAACCGCGCCTGGGAGTTCGACCTGGAGGAAGGCCAGCTCGATCCGGCCCGCCTCGTGCGCGTCGTGATCGACCCCTACCAGCCGCTCTCGTTCAAGCACGAGAAGGACACGAATTTCCGCGATACGGTCGTCACCCTGCTCCTCGACAATTCGGGCTCGATGCGCGGCCGGCCGATCACGGTCGCGGCGACCTGCGCCGACATCCTGGCCCGCACGCTCGAGCGCTGCGGCGTCAAGGTCGAGATCCTCGGCTTTACCACCCGGGCCTGGAAGGGCGGGCAGTCGCGCGAGGCCTGGCTGCAATCGGGCAAGCCGCCGACCCCGGGGCGCCTCAACGATCTGCGCCACATCGTCTACAAGTCGGCCGACGCGCCGTGGCGCCGGGCGCGCAAGAATCTCGGGCTGATGATGCGCGAGGGCCTGCTCAAGGAGAACATCGACGGCGAGGCGCTGGATTGGGCCCACAAGCGCCTGCTCGGCCGGCCCGAGCAGCGCCGCATCCTGATGGTGATCTCCGACGGCGCCCCGGTCGACGACTCGACCCTGTCGGTCAATCCGGGCAACTACCTGGAGCGGCACCTGCGCTACGTGATCGACGAGATCGAGACCCGCTCGCCGGTGGAGCTTCTGGCCATCGGCATCGGCCACGACGTGACCCGCTACTACCGCCGGGCCGTCACCATCATCGACGCCGAGGAGCTCGGCGGCGTGATGACCGAGAAGCTGGCGGAACTGTTCGAGGAGGATGGCGGCGGGCGGGCGCCGGCGCGCCGGATGGCGGCGGGTGGGCGGCGATAGAGCCATCCCGTACTATCCCACCCGTAAACCTCATCCTGAGGCGTCAGTCCGTCTGCGATGGACTGACCTCGAAGGAGGCTCCAGATATGTCCGCGATTCATGGAGCCCTCCTTCGAGGCTCCTTTCAGTCGCACCTCAGGATGAGGTCGTGGATGGGATGAACGGTGTCATCGACAACCATGCATCAAGCACAAAAACCCCCGGGCGCCTTTGGCGCATCCGGGGGTTTTTCATGGGTCTTGCCTGACGAAGGAGGCGCCGGGCGCCTCCAACGCGAAAAAAATCAGGCCGCCTCGGCGAGCTTCTTCTCGATCTCGCGCTTCAGCAGGCGGGCGTTCTGCGACAGGTCGGTCTCGCCGGCCTTGATCAGGAACGCATCGAGGCCGCCGCGGTGCTCGACCGTGCGCAGGGCGTTCGCCGAGACGCGCAGGCGCACCGAGCGGCCGAGCGTGTCCGAGAGCAGGGTGACGTTGCACAGGTTCGGGAGGAACCGGCGCTTGGTCTTGTGGTTCGAGTGGCTCACGAGGTGGCCGGTGAGCACCCCCTTACCGGTGAGCTCGCAGCGACGCGACATGGTCTTCAATCCTCAACTGGTCTTCGTTCGGCGAGGGACCACGCAACGCGAGAGCCGGGTGTGCAGCGCACCCCGGCCTGAACCGGACCCCGCGAAGTCCCTGGAAAGCACGCGCCTATAGAAGGAGAAGGCGGGTCCCGTCAAGGCAAGAGCCTCCGATTGCCGCCCGGGACCCGGGCCCAGAACGGCACCGCCGTCCCGCGAGCGGCAGGCGGGGCGAAGGACCGGCGAGACGCGGAGCCGGGCCGTCCCGCCCGGTGATGCGAGCCGCAAGATCGAGCGTTCCGTTGTCGTTGGGAACGGGAAGGAGCGGCGCGTCGGTTCAGGAGCCCGCATCAAGGGCTTGATTGTCCGGGACGGCACCGGCATCCCTGGATGCACCGAGCGACTGTGCGAGTCCGGGCCCGTCCACGCACGCGAACAGATGATCGGGCGTGCAGGGTCCGTCATGACCGATACCCGTCTCCTGGCCTGCATCGATGCGATCTACGATGCCGGGCTCGATCCCGAATACTGGCCCACGGCCCTCGGACGGGTATCGGAGGCGACGGCCTCGGTGGGAGCCCTGCTGATTCCCGTCTATCCCCGGGAGGCCATCCCCCTCGTGGTCGCCGACACGCTGGCGGAGGCCAGCCGGGACTACGCGGCCGGCTGGTCGCGCTACGACAGCCGCGTCGTGGCCTGCCACCGCATGGATGCTCCTCGGCCCGGCCTGCTCATCACCGACGCGATGCTGTTCACGCCGGAGGAGATGGCCCGGGACCCGTTCTACCAGGACTTCCTCCGCCGCCACGGCCTCGGCTTCGGGGCCTTCCGGTTTATTGCCGATGGCGACGGCGCCTTGACGTCGGTGTCGATCCTGCGCGGCTTCGGCCGCGGCATGTTCGAGGCCGACGAGCTGCGGCGGGTGGAGCTGGTCTCCGGGCATCTGGCACGGGCGCTCGGCGTGAACGCGCGGCTCGCCCAGGCGCAGCGCCGCGCCGGCGACCTCGAGGACGCGATCGAGCACCTGGAAACGGGTCTGATCCTGCTCGACGGCCTCGGCCGCGCCCGCTTCGTCAACGCCGCGGCGCGCCACCTCCTCGGCGACGGTCTCGAACTCGGCCGGGACAGGCGCCCGACCGCGACGCGACCGGCCGAGCGGCCGCGGCTCGCCGCGCTGCTCGCGGCGGCAGCGATGGGCCGGTCCAGCGGGCCCCTGCTGCTCGCCCGGGCGCGGGGCGGTCCACCGCTCCATCTCGACGCCGTGCCGATCCGCGGCCGAGGGCCGACGGCGGACACCCTGTCGGCCGCGGCGGGAACCCGGCACGGGATCATGCTGCTCCTGCGCGACACCGCGCCGTCCGCTCCTGTCGGGATCGCGGAGCAGCTCCGGCAGCTCGGCCTCTCCCCGGCCCAGGCCCGCGTCGCCGAACTGGTCGGCCAAGGCCTGGCCCCGTCCGACGTCGCCGAGACCCTCGGGCTCGGCATCGCGACGGTGCGGACGCACCTCAAGGCGATCAACGCCGTGCTCGGCCTTGCGCGGCAGGGAGAGCTCGTCGCCCTGGTGACGCGTCTCTCCACCTGGACGCGCCACGGCCGGCCGCGATCCCGCGGGGAGACGATCCGTTAACCCTAACCGCGCCACGATAGGGACAGATTCTCCCCGCCTCCTCGGCGGCAGGCGACGGCGATCGAGATCGGTTCCCGCATGCGTTCCAAGGCCTCTTTCCCCAAGGCCTCCTTCCTCAAGGCCGCTCTCCCGACCAGGGCCCTCCTCTCGCTGGCCCTGGCGGCGGCGTTCGCCCTGCCGGCCGGCGAGGCGAGCCCGGCCAAGGCCGCGCGGAGCCGCGCGCCGAAGGCCGGCGAGACCGCCGTCACGGTCGATTACGGCATCATGCTGGCCGGCGTGCCGATCGGCACCGCGCAGGTGACGGGGGCGGTCGAGGGCCAGCGCTACACGATGGACGTCAGCGCCCGGCTCACCGGGCTCGTCGGGGCGATCACCGGCGGCTACGGCTCGGGCCGGGCGAGCGGCACGGTGACCGCCAAGCCGGTTCCGGCCGCCTTCGCGCTCGCGTCCCACAGCGCCAGCGCCTCGATCACCGTGCGGATGGCGCTCGCCCGCGGCAACGTGGTGGCCTCCGACATCGCCCCCCCGCTGGTGCCCGACCCCGAGCGGGTCACCGTCAGCGAGGTGCACAAGCGCGGCGTCATCGACCCGGTGAGCGCCCTGATGATGCCGGCCCAGGGGCGCGGCGAGCTCATCGACCCGCAGAACTGCAACCGCACCATCCCGGTCTTCGACGGCGCGAGCCGGTTCAACGTCGTGCTGAGCTACGGCGAGACCCGTAGCGTGCAGAAGCCCGGCTATGCCGGCCCGATCCTGGTCTGCAACGCCCGCTACCAGCCGATCGCCGGCCACCGGCCCGACCGGCCGGGGGTGAAGTTCATGGAGGACAACACCGAGATGTCGGTGTGGCTCGCCCCCGTCGAGGGGACGCGGGTGCTGCTGCCCCTGCGCATCGCGGTGCGGACCCAGCTCGGCCTCAACATCATCGAGGCGACGCGCTGGTCGCGCAGCGGGCAAGGGCCGGCCGAGGCGGTCGCGCAGGCCGCCGCCCAGACTGCGGAGCCCCCGACGGACGGGCGCTGAGCGCCGATGCGCACGCTCGCCCTCCTGCTCCTGCTGATCGCGCCGCTCCCGGCCCTGGCGAACGGGCCCGATTGCGGCGGCGACGCCTATTCCTCCGCCACGGTCGGGCCCAACCCGCCGGGCCCGCTCACGGCGGTGCCGGATACGCTCTGCGCCGATCTCGAACCCGGGCCGGCGGCCGGCACGCGGATCGAGGTCATCGCCCCCGGCCTGGCGCCGGACCCCTACGGCGATCGGCCGCCGCCATATGGCGATCGGTACGCCCCCGCCCCATATGGAGGGAGGCCGCCGCTCGGGCCGCGCCCGCCCTACGGTCGCGGCCCGGAGCGCTGACGGGGCCGCGGCGCGATCCTCGGCGCCGTGAAGCCCGACACGACGCGGCGGCCGCGCCGGAGCCCTTCGCCAGGGCCGCCGGAGGGCCTCCCGCCAGGTCCCCGGAGAACCCGGTTCCGCCCCCGGCCCCGAGGACCTCAGCCCAGCCCGATGACGCGCCGCTCCCTCTCACCGCAGGCCCGCTTGCGCGGCGCCACGGCGGTGCTCGGTCCGACCAATACCGGCAAGACCCACCTCGCCATCGAGCGGATGCTCGGCCACCCGACCGGCATGATCGGCCTGCCGCTGCGGCTGCTCGCCCGCGAGGTCTATCATCGCGTGGTCGAGCGGGTCGGTCCCGAGCGGGTCGCCCTCGTCACCGGCGAGGAGAAGATCAAGCCGAACCGGCCGAGCTACTGGATCTGCACCGCCGAGGCGATGCCGCGGGACAACGAGGTCGATTTCGTCGGCATCGACGAGATCCAGCTCGGCGCCGACCGCGACCGCGGCCACACCTTCACCGACCGCCTGCTGCACCAGCGCGGCCGCGAGGAGACGCTGCTGATCGGCTCGGCCACGATGGAGCCGCTGGTCAAGGCGCTGATCCCGGGCATCCATGTGACCACCCGCCCGCGCCTGTCGCAGCTGAGCTTCGCCGGCAGCCGCAAGCTCTCGCGCCTGCCCCAGCGCAGCGCCATCGTGGCGTTCTCGGCGGAAGAGGTCTACGCCATCGCCGAATTGCTGCGGCGCCAGCGCGGCGGCGCCGCGGTGGTGCTCGGCGCGCTGTCGCCCCGCACCCGCAACGCCCAGGTCGAGCTCTACCAGTCCGGCGAGGTCGATTACCTGGTGGCGACCGACGCGGTCGGGATGGGGCTCAACCTCGACGTCGACCACGTCGCCTTCGCGTCGAACCGCAAATACGACGGCACGCGCTTTCGCGACCTCTCCCCGTCCGAGATGGCGCAGATCGCGGGACGCGCCGGGCGCCACCTGCGCGACGGCACCTTCGGCACCACCGGGCGGTGCCCGGCCCTCGACGCCGAGATGGTCGAGGCGCTGGAGAGCCACACCTTCGAGCCGTTGCGGATGCTGCAATGGCGCAATCCCGACCTCGACTTCCGCTCGGTCGACGCGCTGCGCCGCAGCCTCGGCGAGCACCCGAGCGAGCGCGGGCTCACCCGGGCGCCGACCGGCGACGACGAGGCGGCCCTCGATCTCCTCGCCAAGGAGGACGACATCCGCGACTACGCCACGTCGCGCAGCGCGGTAGAGCGGCTGTGGCAGGTCTGCGGCGTACCGGATTACCGCAAGTCGGCGATCCAGACCCATGCCGACCTCATCGCCCAGCTCTTCCGCTTCCTGATGCGCGGCATGGCCGGGCGGATCCCGGTCGACTGGTTTTCCCAGCACGTCGCCATGGTCGACCGCACCGACGGGGACATCGACGCCCTGTCGCAACGCATCGCCCATGTGCGCACCTGGACCTTCGTGGCGAATCGACCCGACTGGCTCGCCGACCCGGAGCATTGGCAGGGCGAGACGCGTCGGGTAGAGGACAGGCTGTCCGACGCCCTGCACGAGCGGCTGGCGAGTCGATTCGTCGATCGGCGCACCAGCGTGCTGATGCGGCGCCTGAGAGAGAATACCATGTTGGAAGCTGAGATCACCGCGGGCGGCGACGTGACGGTCGAGGGACAGCACGTCGGCCACCTGCACGGATTCCAGTTCGTGCCGGATCCCGGTGCCGAGGGCCAGGAAGCCAAGACCCTGCGCAGCGCCGCCGAGAAGGCGCTGGCGAGCGAGATCGAGGCGCGGGCCGACCGGTTCGCCGCCGCGGCGGACGCGGCTCTGGTGCTCTCGAACGACGGCACGATCCGCTGGACCGGCAACCCGGTCGCCAAGCTGGTCCCGGGCGAGAAGCTCTACGCCCCGGGCCTGCGGCTGCTCGCCGACGAGCAGCTCGCGGGTGCGGCCCGCGAGAAGGTCGAGGCCCGCCTCGACGCCTGGCTCAAGGCCCACATCGTGCGGCTGCTGGGTCCGGCCCTCGAGCTCGAGACCGCCGCCGACCTGACCGGGCTCGCCCGCGGCATCGGCTTCCAGGTCGCCGAGGCGCTGGGCGTGCTGGAGCGCGCCAAGGTCCTCAACGAGATGCGCAGCCTGGACCAGGACGGTCGCGGGGCCCTGCGCAAGCACGGGGTGCGCTTCGGCGCCTACCACATCACCATGCCGGCCCTGCTGAAGCCCGCGCCGCGCACGCTGGCGGCGCAGCTCTGGGCGCTGCAGAATGGCGGCCTCGACCAGCGCGGTCTCGACGAGATCGCGCATCTCGCCGGCTCCGGCCGCACCTCGATGCCGGTCGATCCCGAGATCGCCAAGGGCCTCTACCGCGCCGCCGGCTTCCGGGTCTGCGGCGGCCGGGCGGTGCGCGTCGACATCCTCGAGCGCCTGGCCGACCTGATCCGCCCGGCGATCGCCTACGTGCCCGGCACCACCCCGGGCGAGCCGCCTCCGGGCACCGCCGACAAGGACGGCTTCGTGCCGACCGTCGGCATGACCTCGCTGGTCGGCTGCTCGGGCGAGGATTTCGCCTCCATCCTGAAGTCGCTGGGCTACGTCGTCGACCGCCGGCCCGGCCCGGCCATCACGGTCGCCCTGCGTCCGTCCGCCCCGACGGTGCCGGTGCAGCCGAAGACCGCCGAGACAGGGACGGACGGCGAGACCGGCGAGCCGGCACAGGAGGCCGCGGAGCAGGAGGGCGCCCCTCGGGAGACCGAGGCCCAGGACGGTTTCGACCACGGCAACCCGGCGCCCGAGGCCGTATCCGCCGAGGCGGCGCCCGAGGAGGCTCAGACCGCCGACGCTCCTGTCGAGGCCGCGGCGCAGACCGGGGAGTCGCCCGCCGAGGCGGCCGCTCCGGAGGAGGCCGTTTCCGCCGAAGAAGCCAAGCCGGACGACCGCGCGGTCGAGGAGACTCAGGTCGAGGACGTCGTGACCGCGGCGCCCGAGGCCGAGGGGAATGCCGACGTCGCGGAGTCGGTCGCGGCCGCCGAGACGGCGCCGGATGCTGCGGACGCCGAGGTCCCCGGCGAGACCGCCCCGGAACAGGCGAGCGGCGAGGCCGCCGCGGAGGCCGAGCCGGTCGTGATCGAGGTGTGGCGGATGCACCGCCACCAGCGCAACCACGCCCCGCGTCACCAGGGCCGCGGCCGCCCGCAGGACGGCCAGGGCCCGCGCGAGGGCCAGCAGCGCGACCGATTCCGCGGTGTCCCGCGCCAGGACCAGCGTCCCGAGGGCGGCGAGGGCGCGCAAGGCGAGCAGCGGGCGAACCGCTCCGGCCCGCGCGACGGGCAGCGCTGGGGCGACCGGCGCCCGGCGGAGAACCGTGCCGCCGGCGAGGGTGGTCGGCCCGAGGGTCGCTTCGAGGGTCGCGGCGGCGAGAACCGCGGCGGCGCCCGCGACGGGCGTCCCCCGCGCGGTCCGCATCCGGGCGGGCGCGACGGCAATCGTCCGCCGCAGGACCGCCGGGACGGCGCTCCCCGCGGCGGCATGCACGACGCCCGGCCGCCGCGGCGCGAGCGCGCCCCGGACCCGGATTCGCCCTTCGCCAAGCTCCTCGCCCTCAAGGCGCAGATGGAGTCGCGGGACGGCGACAAGCGATGATCGGCCCACGGTGACCGGCGATGCGTGAGGACCGCCAGCGGCTCGACAAGTGGCTGTGGTTCGCACGCTTCGCCAAGACGCGCTCGCTGGCTGCTCGCCTGATCGAGGACGGCTACGTCCGGGTGAACGGCCAGCGCGCCGACGCGCCGTCGAAGGCCCTGGCGGTGGGCGACGTGGTCACCGTCGCGGCCCAGCACGTCACGGCAGCGGTGCGGGTTCGGGACCTCGGTGTGCGCCGGGGCCCGGCGCCCGAGGCGCGGGGGCTCTATACGGACCTGTCCGCGGATCCCGGAGACGACCCGGCGGGCGGGTCGCTCGCCGGCCGAGCCGGCTGAGGCCCGAAAGCGTGACGGGAAGGCGACGCCGGGCGGCAACGCGACGTCCCCTGCCACGGTTCGGCTTGCAAGCCCGCCCGGCCGGGTCTAAGGCCCGCCCCATACGTCCGGGCGCCGCGCGCGAGCGCCCTCTCCGCTGTCGAGGTTTCACCGGCCCATGACCTACGTCGTCACCGACAACTGCATCAAGTGCAAGTACATGGACTGCGTGGAGGTGTGTCCGGTCGACTGCTTCTACGAAGGCGAGAACATGCTCGTCATCCACCCGGACGAGTGCATCGATTGCGGCGTGTGCGAGCCCGAGTGCCCGGCCGAGGCGATCAAGCCCGATACCGAGCCGGGCCTCGAGAGCTGGCTGAAGCTGAACGCCGACATGGCGAAGGGCTGGCCGAACATCACCCAGAAGAAGCCCGCGCCGGCCGACGCCAAGGAGTGGGACGGCAAGACCGGCAAGCTCGAGGCGCATTTCTCGGCCAACCCGGGCTCGGGCGACTGAGAGCGACTGACGCCGGGCGGCGGCTGCGGGGAAGAAACCTCTTCCCTCGTCGCATGGCCGCCCTGCAATTGCATCGCCAAGCTGGTGAAAGATGGTGCAAGGTGCCCGCGTCTCCACGCCGGGCGCCTGAATTTTTTTGATTTTAGGGCCTCTTCGTGCTAGCTTCCTGATTGCCGTCGCTTACGTCCGACGTGCTGCCCTCGACCACCGAGCGGGATTTCATCGATGGGGCGACGGGGCATGCGACCAGCCGTGGTGGATCCTATCCCGCCTGCGGCGCGTTCGGACGTTCCTTAGCTATGGTTTGACAGGGACTGGCGGGCGCTCCTTCGGGAACGTCCGGCAGGCGCGTATTTTTCGCCGGGCGCCCTGACCCGGATGAATGATCCGGTCGCGGACATTGCCGCGAACGGTGACCTGGAGGCCACCCCCGCATGACGACCGCCAAGAAGACGACAGCTGCCCGGCAGGGTTTCAAGACCGGCGAAGCGGTCGTGTATCCGGCTCACGGCGTCGGCCGCATCACGGCCATCGAGGAGCAGGAGATCGCCGGCTACAAGCTCGAGCTGTTCGTGGTGTCGTTCGAGAAGGACAAGATGGTCCTGCGGGTCCCGACCGCCAAGGCGAATTCGGTCGGCATGCGGAAGCTCGCCGAGCCCGAACTGGTCAAGAAGGCGCTCGACGTGCTCACCGGCCGCGCCCGGGTCAAGCGCACGATGTGGTCGCGCCGCGCCCAGGAATACGAGGCGAAGATCAATTCCGGCGACCTGATCGCCGTCACCGAGGTGGTGCGCGACCTCTACCGCTCCGACGCCCAGCCCGAGCAGTCCTATTCCGAGCGTCAGCTCTATGAGGCGGCCCTCGACCGCGTCGTGCGCGAGATCGCGGCGGTGAACCGCATCACCGACACCGAGTCGCTCAAGCTCATCGAGCAGAGCCTCGCCAAGTCGCCGCGCCGTGCGAAGGGCGCCGAAGCCGAGGCAGAGGCCGACGGGGAGGACGTCCAGGACGAGGCCGAGGCCGCCTGAACGTCCCCACCTGCATCGAGATGAAACGAAAGCCCGGCCTAGTGCCGGGCTTTCGCGTTTTCCGACCGTCGTCGCGCGCGCCA
The DNA here is from genome assembly GCF_017347565.1 of Methylobacterium indicum. Taxonomy (NCBI): domain Bacteria; kingdom Pseudomonadati; phylum Pseudomonadota; class Alphaproteobacteria; order Hyphomicrobiales; family Methylobacteriaceae; genus Methylobacterium; species Methylobacterium indicum. Next base: position 1,128,641 of record NZ_AP024145.1, read on the forward strand.
TCCTCCCGCCGAGCCGAGAACGGCTGCCCTCCCCCGATCAGTCCGACGGCACTCCACCCGGCGCTCCGCCGCCATCGTCGTGCCCACGACGGAATCGTGCCCCCGCAGGATTTTTTCGCAATGCGGGAACCGATGACCGTCTCGTGCCGTTGTCGCAGGCCTTGCGGTGCAACGGGCGCGCTCCATGCCGCGCCCCGGCCACATCGCGACACACAGCGCTCACCAACGTGGCGGAGGCGGGGATGGCGGAAATCGCAGGCATACGTCGGCAGTTCGTGCGGGTCGCGATGGACGCGCCGTTCCTCGAGCGGGAAGAGGAGCGCGGTCTCGCCGTCCGCTGGAAGGACGACCGCGACGAGCGGGCGTTGCACCGGCTGATCTCCGCCCACATGCGTCTGGTGATCGCCCTGGCGGGCCGGTTCCGCCATTACGGCCTGCCGATGGCCGATCTCGTTCAGGAAGGCCATGTCGGCCTGATGGAGGCCGCGGCCCGCTTCGAGCCGGAGCGGGAGGTACGCTTCTCGACCTACGCGACCTGGTGGATCCGCGCCTCGATCCAGGACTACATCCTGCGCAACTGGTCGATCGTCCGCGGCGGCACCTCTTCGGCCCAGAAGGCCCTGTTCTTCAATCTCCGTCGCCTGCGCGCGCGGCTGATGCAATCGACCGACGAGCGCGTCGGCGACGAGATCCACCGCCGCATCGCCACCGCCATCGGCGTCTCCCGCGATGACGTGGCGCTGATGGATGCCCGCCTCTCCGGCCCCGACATGTCCCTCAATGCCCCGATCGGCGACGATGGCGACGCCTCGGCCGAGCGGGTCGACTTCCTGGTCGACAACGCCCCCCTCCCCGACGAGACCGTCTCCGATGCCGTCGACGGCGAGCGGCGCCTGACGTGGCTCCGTCAAGCCCTCACCGTCCTGTCGGAGCGCGAGTTGCGCATCCTGCAAGAGCGGCGCCTCGCGGAGGATCAGGCGACCCTGGAAGCCCTCGGGCATCGCCTCGGCATCTCCAAGGAGCGCGTCCGCCAGATCGAGAACCGTGCCCTCGAGAAGCTTCGCCGCGCGCTGGCCGAGCGCTTCCCGCAATCGAACGCTGGCATGAACGCCTACGTCTGACACGCTTCGCTCCAGACAGCCGTTCGATCTGCCACTCGCGCCGACACCCTCCATCGTCATCGCATGATCCGCTTTTGCGGCGTGCGATGACGATGGAGGGTGCCGGCGCGTTTATGGGCGCTTGAGAGCGGCCTTGGTTCGGTGATCGACCGCCCTCGTGACGCGACGCCCGTTTCAGGTGGCGAAGGCGGCTTTTCTCAACCGACGACGACCCTCGCGTCGTGCGCGCCCTCCTCGACCGCCCAGGCGAGCCGCGCGCCATCGGACAGCAGCCGCGACTCGGCCCGCAGCGACAGACCGGCCCGGGCGAGCCGCCAAGCCGTGCCGTCCGCGATCGGCCGGACCGAACGGGGTTCGGCGATCAGCCCTTCGCCGGTCGCCTTCAGGAAGGCTTCCTTCACCGACCAGAGTTCGAGGGCCTGCCGTGGTCGGGCGCCCGCCGGCAGGCCGCGATAGGCGTCGAGTTCCGCCGGGTGCAGGAAGACCGGCGCGACCCCGTCCCAATCCACCGGCCGGGCCGCTCCCTCGACATCGACGCCGATTCGTCCCTCCGCCGACAGTCCGACGGCAACCCAGCCGCCGCCATGGCTGAGATTCACGTCCAGGTCGGACCGTCCGGGCAGGAACGGCCGGCCGTCGCCATCCCGCGCCAGGACGATCTCGGCGGGGTCGCGGCCGAGATGGCCGCCGACGAGATGACGCAGGAGCCCATGGGCCGCCTCGCGCTCGTGCCGGTCCCGTGGTTGCAGGAAGCGGGCGATGCGGGCGACCTCGTCCGGCGGCAGCGCCCGGCGCGAGGCCGGCAGATCGGCCGTCACGCGGCCGGCCGGTGCGGCCACGACCAGGGTTCCGCCGGCATAGGCGAGGGTCGAGAGATCCGTCATCCGCCACACCTCATCCACGGCCGGCCCTCGGCATGACCCCGCTAAAGCACGGGTGGGCGGCGCGCGTCACGCCTCCTGGGCGTCGTAGAGGGCGGCGAGCTCGGCCTCGTCCAGGGTGATGCCGCGGGGCGCCAGCTGCTCGGCGAAGTGGCGCGAGGCGAAGGCGATGAAGCTGCGGGTCTTGGCCGGCAGCAGCCGGGAGGTGGTGACGATGGAAACCGGGCTCGGAGTGCCGCGCCAATCCGGCAGCACCCGCTCCAGGCGCCCGTCCTCGACGTCCTGCTCGACGTCGATCACCCGCAGGAGCGCGATGCCGCGGCCGGATGCGGCGAAGCGCCGGGCCATCGCCTGAGAGTTGCTGGAAACGGTGGCGCCGACCGAGACCGACACCGTCCGGTCGTCGGACTGGAGCGGCCAGGCGTTCGAGGCGCTCGGCGCTCCGACCACCACCGCCTGATGCCGCGCGAGGTCCGCCGGGGCGTTGGGTCTGCCGGCCCTGTCGAGGTAGTCGGGGGCGGCGAAGAGGCCGTTCTCGAGTTCCGCCACCTTGCGGGTGATCATCGAGGTCTCCCGCGGCATCCCGACCGCGAGGGCGAGGTCGTAGCCGTCCTGGGCGAGGTCGACGAGATGGGGCCAGAGGTCGAGGTGAACCCGCACCTGGTCGAAGCGCAGGGAATAATCCGCCGCGACGGCCGAGAGGTGGTGCATCACCCAGGGGTCCGGCGGCGCCGCGATCTTGAGCAGGCCGCTCGGCCCCTTGGCCTGCGCGATCAGCTCGTCGAAGGTGCGCTGCGCCTCCTCCACGAGGCGCGTCGCCTGCTCGTAATAGGCCTCGCCGTGCGGGGTCAGGACGAGCTTGCGGGTGGTCCGGTCGAGCAGGCGCAGGCCGATCGCGGTCTCGAACTGGGTGATGCGCCGCGAGAGGGAGGAGATCGGCACGTCGAGCGCGACGGCGGCCTGGCTGAAACTCTTCCGCTTCGCGACCTCGACGAAGAGCGCCATGTCGCGAAGGACTTGCGGGTGGGCCAAGCGGAAACCTCCGGGTAGCGGGCGGTGCGCGCCGCGGCGCGACCGAACCATCTATCCTCTAGATGATATGGCGCAACTCTAGATAATGGAACTCGGCGCGGACGTAAGGTTCGATTTTTGCGCTTCGCCCCTCCGTACGAGGGGCAAACGACGCCGACCGTCGACCGGAAGCCGGCAACGCAACTCCGGCCTGCACAACCTTGCCTGCAACCGTATCGGCGGATCCATGGCGGGCCCGGTTGACGCAGGCCACCTCGGCGGGGCAACACCGCCGCGCCGGCGCGGATGACGCGGCGTCGGCGGACCGGAGCCCTGCATGTCCCATCCCGTCTCGCCGCTCGCGCCCAAGCACCAGCCTGCCCTGCCGCCGATCGCCGGCGTGCGCCTCGCCACCGCGCAGGCCGGCATCCGCTACCGCGGCCGCACCGACGTGCTCCTGGTGCTGCTCGATCCGGGCACCCGGGCCGCAGGCGTCTTCACCCGCTCGAAATGCCCCTCGGCGGCGGTCGATTGGTGCCGCGAGACCCTGCGCGGCGGCCAGTCGGCCCGGGCGCTGGTGGTCAATTCCGGCAATGCCAACGCCTTCACCGGCCTCAAGGGCCGCGACTCGGTGCGGCTCACCGCCGAGATCGCCGGCAAGGCCGCGGGCTGCGCCCCGGGCGAGGTCTTCATCGCCTCGACCGGCGTGATCGGCGAGCCCCTCGACGCGACCAAGTTCGACGGCGTGCTGGCCGAGTGCGCCGGGCGCACCGGTCCCGGGGCCGAGCGCTGGACCGAGGCGGCCAGCGCCATCATGACCACCGACACCTTCCCGAAGCTCGCCACCCGCCGGGTGTCGATCGGCGGGACCACGGTGACGATCAACGGCATCGCCAAGGGCGCCGGCATGATCGCCCCCGACATGGCGACGATGCTCTCCTTCGTGTTCACCGACGCCGACCTGCCGGCCCCGGTGCTGCAGGCGCTCCTGACCAAGGGCGTCGCCACGAGCTTCAACTGCTGCACGGTCGACGGCGACACCTCGACCTCCGACACCCTGATGCTGTTCGCCACCGCCAAGGCCGGCAACGCCCCGGTCGACTCGGTCGAGGACCCGGCGCTGGCCGAGTTCGCCGCCGCCCTCGACGACCTCCTCGCCGAGCTCGCCCAGCTGGTGGCCCGCGACGGCGAGGGCGCGCGCAAGTTCGTCACCGTCGAGGTCGGCGGCGCCACCGACGACGCCTCCGCCCACCGGATCGCGATGTCGATCGCCAACTCCCCCCTGGTGAAGACCGCGGTGGCGGGCGAGGACGCCAATTGGGGCCGGGTGGTGATGGCGGTCGGCAAGGCCGGCGAGCCCGCCGACCGCGACCGGCTGGCGATCTGGTTCGGCGACGTGCGCGTCGCCGTCGAGGGCGCCCGCGATCCCGGCTACGACGAGGAGGCCGCCTCCGCGGCGATGCGCGGCGACGCGGTGACGATCCGGGTCGATCTCGGCCTCGGCGCCGGACGGGCCCGGGTCTGGACCTGCGACCTCACCAAGGCCTATGTCGAGATCAACGGGGATTACCGCTCGTGAGGGCGGCGACCGCCGGGTTCCTCGCGCTCCTCCTCGCCGGACCCGCCTTCGCCGACGAGCCGCCGGGCCGCATCGGCGTGATCGGGCGGGCGAGCCGCGAGGTGGCGCCGGACTTCGCCACGGTCGAGGTCGCGGTCGAGAGCCGGGGAGCGACGCCCGCCGCCGCCCTGGACCAGAACTCGGCGGCCGCCCGCAAGGTGGTTGAGCTCGCCGGCGAGTTCGGCATCACCGGGCCGGATCTCGCCACCGCCGCCGTGTCCCTGCGCCCCGCCACCAAGACGGTACGCGACCCCGGCGGCCAGATGCGGGACGTGCCCGACGGATATCAGGCCACCAACGCGGTCAGCGTCCGGGTGCGCGACCTCAAGCGCCTCGGCGCCCTGATGCGGCGCCTGCTCGACGGCGGCGCCGACCGGATCGGCGGCGTCGCCTTCGGCCTGACGGATCCCGGCCAGGCCGAGAATGCCGTTCGGGCCGACGCGGTGCGGGACGCCAAGCGCCAGGCCGAGACCCTGGCCGAGGCCGCGGGCCTGCGGCTCGGCCGCCTCGAAAGCCTCGTCTCGCCGCCCCGCCAGGGCGCTGCGATGCCGATGCAGGCCCGCGCCTTCGCGGCCAAGGGCGTGCCGGGCGGCCTCGCGGTGCCGGTCGAGCCCGGCACCCTGACGGTCGAGGCGAGCGTCGAGGCCACCTACGCGGTCGCGCCCTGACGGGGCGCGATCTCTCCGACGTTCCTCCCCGCGCGAGCCCGCCATGGCCGATCCCTTGAAGCTCCTCCTCGTCGTGGCGGTCGCCCTCGTCGACCCGGACGGGCGCGTGCTGCTGGCCCAGCGCCCGCCGGGCAAGAGCCTGGCGGGCCTGTGGGAGTTTCCCGGCGGCAAGATCGAGCCCGGCGAGCGGCCGGAGGAGACGCTGATCCGGGAACTGGCGGAGGAACTCGGCATCACCGTGAAGGAGGCGTGCCTCGCCCCCCTCACCTTCGCCAGCCACGCCTATGAGAGCTTCCACCTGCTGATGCCGCTCTACGTCTGCCGGCGCTGGGAGGGATTGGCCCGGCCGCAGGAGGGACAGGCGCTCAAATGGGTGCGGCCGCGCGACCTCGCGAGCTATCCGATGCCCCCGGCCGACCTGCCGCTGCTGCCGGCGCTGGTGGATCTGCTCGGTCCGTAGGAGTCGGGGCGTCGCAGCCTGCCCTGGTCAGCGGAACTGGGTCGACATGCTTTCGGCCATCCGAGGGCCGCGAAAGCGGAGCCCGGAACCGCGGAGCGTCGAGGACAGAACAGCCGAGGTACAGATTCACAGCCTAGCGGCCGCGTATCTTGATCCCGGGCCCCGCTTCGCGGCCCCGGAATGACGGCGGGCGTGCTTCTGCCGTCGAACCCATCGACCATGCCCGCGGACGTCGGAGCGACTGCCCAGCTCGGCCCGCCCGATCCTCAGCGCGGGTTCGGATCCATCGGATCGACACCGCCCGGCTTCGGACCGTCGTTGGTCGGGAAGAACCGGCGCGACGGCGTCTGGCGCGGCTGGACCGGCGTGCCGCGCAGCGGCTCGACATCGACCTGGCCCTGGCGGTTGACCTGTCGGGCGCGGGGCGCCTCGTCGCCGCCGCGGGCCTGCTCGCGGCGCTTGCGGCCCTCGGGCTTGGCGGCGGCCACCGGCGCGTCCTCCTGCTCCTTCGGCTCGGCGATCAGGTCGGTGCCGCCTTTGCAGTCGACCAGCCACACGTCGTAGATCGGGTGCTCGATGGCGTGCAGGCCCGGGCTCGAGGCGAACATCCAGCCGGTGAAGATGCGGCGGTACTTGTTCTCGAGCGTGACCTCGTCGACCTCCAGGAAGGCGGTGGTCTTGGCGCTCTCGGTCGGGGGCCGGGTGTAGCAGACCCGCGGGGTGAGCTGGAGCGCGCCGAACTGCACCGTCTCGTCGACCGCCACCTCGAAGGAGACGGTGCGGCCGGTGATCTTGTCGAGGCCGGCGAACACGGCGGTCGGGTTGCGGATCTTGTCGGCCCGAGCCGGCCCGGAGGACAGCGCGCCGCCCAGAAGGGCACCGCCCAGAACGACACCGCGAAGGAGCAGGAAGGCGCCCGCGGCGCGGCGTGCGGTCATGCGGCTCAAAACCCAATCGCTCCCGGCTCGAAGTTCGGCGGCCCACACGGAGCCCAGGCCGGCCGGTCGCGCCGGCACGGCCACGCGTGCGGGCCCCGTCGGCCCGCCCGCGATAGACACAAGGAGGATGGTGGAAAAAGGGCGGCTATTCGCCCGGGACCCACGGCACGTAGTCGCCGGTCGCCGCCGGCCGCTGGCCGTAGGAGAGCTGCGAGCCCCGCGGGCGGTAGGCCGCGACCGTGCCGGTGAGGTTCTCCTCGTGCGGCTTCTGCCACTCGCGCGGGATGTAGGTCTCCTCGGAGGGCGGCACGTCGGTGGCGTGGCAGAGCCAGCCGCGCCAGCCGGGCGGCACCTTCGAGGCGTCGGCGTAGCCGTTGTAGATCACCCAGCGGCGCTCGGAGCCGACCGAGGCGTCGATCAGCGGGCCCTGCGCCCGGTAGTAGCGGTTGCCGAGTTCGTCCTCGCCCACGAAGCTGCCGCGGCGCTTGGTGTAGAACTCCAGGCTGACGGTCGAGCCGCTCCACCAGGTGAAGATCCGAAGCAGGGTGTCTTTCAGCGCCATCGCGACCGTCTCTCTCGCGGGGAGCCCCCGGGAATGGGAGGTCCGGCCCCCCGTCGTCGCGCGGGACTATGGTGAGATGGCCCCCGGATGTCCAGCGCGTCCCGCGCCGCAACACGATTCCCCGCGCAGCGGCGGCAGCCGACCCGGTCGTGTCGCCGAAAGTGGCCGGAAATCCTCACCCGGCTGTGAACAAGTCCGGGCCCGGACGCGGTGCGGCCTGTGGGCGGCGGTGGACGCGAAGCGATTCTCCCAAGCCGGAAGCGCGCTTAGCCGGGGGCGTCGCGCTATCCACAGGAATCCGCCCGTCGACACAACATATAGCGAGGAACGGAGTCAGCCGACACAAGTTATTGACGGGAAGCCACCGAGATCGGTAGTTTCCAGACGACAGGACGGGCGGCTCCTCGAGGGGGCGTCGCGGCTCGTCCGCCGAATTCCTACGCGCCCCGCCCTTCCCTTGTAACCGGCGGACCCCGCATGCATGCGGGCGGTCCCCGGCTGTTCGTGACCGGAGAGTATCCCATGCGGTTCGAGCGTCGCATCACCACCGCGGGGCAGTCGCCCTACGCCAGCATCCCGTTCCGCAAGGCGGTGAGCGAGATCCGCAACCCGGACGGCTCGGTGGTCTTCCGCCTCGACGGCATCGACGTGCCGGAGGCCTGGAGCCAGGTCGCCTGCGACGTGCTGGCCCAGAAGTATTTTCGCAAGGCCGGCGTCCCGGCGGCGCTGAAGAAGGTCGAGGAGAACGGCGTCCCGTCCTTCCTGTGGCGCTCGGTCCCCGACGAGGCGGCGCTCGCCGCCCTGCCCGAGGGCGAGCGGACCGGCTCCGAAACCTCGGCGACCCAGGTCTTCGATCGCCTGGCCGGCTGCTGGACCTACTGGGGCTGGAAGGGCGGCTACTTCTCGAGCGAGGAGGATGCGAGCGCGTTCCACGACGAGCTGCGCGCCATGCTCGCCCGCCAGATGGTGGCGCCGAACTCGCCGCAATGGTTCAACACCGGCCTGCACTGGGCCTACGGCATCGACGGCCCGGCGCAGGGGCACTTCTACGTCGACTACAAGACCGGTGAGCTGACCCAGTCGGCCTCGGCCTACGAGCACCCGCAGCCCCACGCCTGCTTCATTCAGTCCGTCGCCGACGACCTCGTCAACGAGGGCGGCATCATGGACCTGTGGGTGCGCGAGGCCCGCCTGTTCAAGTACGGCTCGGGCACCGGCTCGAACTTCTCCCGCCTGCGCGGCGAGAACGAGAAGCTCGGCGGCGGCGGCAAGTCGTCGGGCCTGATGAGCTTCCTCAAGATCGGCGACCGGGCGGCCGGCGCCATCAAGTCCGGCGGCACGACGCGCCGCGCCGCCAAGATGGTGATCGTCGACATCGACCACCCGGACGTCGAGGCCTTCATCGACTGGAAGGTCAAGGAGGAGCAGAAGGTCGCCGCCCTCGTCACCGGCTCCAAGGTGGTGTCCAAGCACCTCAAGGCGGTGATGAAGGCCTGCGTCAACTGCGAGGCCGCGGGCGACGCCTGCTTCGATCCCGACCGCAACCCGGCGCTCAAGCGCGAGGTCAAGGCCGCCCGCAAGGTGATGGTGCCGGATGCCGCGATCAAGCGGGTGATCCAGTACGCCCGCCAGGGCTACACCGACATCGCGTTCCCGATCTACGACACCGACTGGGATTCCGAGGCCTACCTTACGGTCGCCGGCCAGAACTCGAACAACTCGGTCTCGCTGACCGACGACTTCCTGCGGGCGGTCGACGCGGATGCGGAGTGGTCACTCACCCACCGCACCACCGGCAAGGTGGCGAAGACCGTCAAGGCGACCGAGCTGTGGGACAAGATCGCGGAGGCCGCCTGGGCCTCGGCCGATCCGGGCCTGCACTTCAACACCACGATGAACGACTGGCACACCTGCCCGTCGGGCGGCCGGATCCGGGCCTCGAACCCGTGCTCCGAGTACATGTTCCTCGACGACACCGCCTGCAACCTCGCCTCGGCGAACCTGCTGGCGCTCTACGACCGCTCGGCCAAGAGCTTCGACGTCGAGGGCTACGAGCACCTGTGCCGGCTCTGGACCGTGGTCCTCGAGATCTCGGTGCTGATGGCGCAGTTCCCGAGCCGCGAGATCGCCGACCTCTCCTACAAGTACCGGACGCTGGGCCTCGGCTACGCCAATATCGGCGGCCTCCTGATGACCATGGGCCTGCCCTACGATTCCCGCGAGGGCCGGGCGATCGCCGGTGCGCTCACCGCCATCATGACCGGCGTGTCCTACGCCACCTCGGCCGAGATGGCGCGCGAGCTCGGGCCGTTCCCGGCCTACGAGGAGAATGCCGACGCGATGCTGCGGGTGATCCGCAACCATCGCCGGGCCGCCCACGGCGAGGCCACGGGCTACGAGTTCCTCAACACCGATCCGGTGCCGCTCGACCATGCCGGCTGCCCCGTGGATGCGCTCGTCGAGCACGCCAAGGCGGCCTGGGACCGGGCGCTGGCGCTCGGCGAGGAGCACGGCTTCCGCAATGCCCAGTCCACCGTCATCGCGCCGACCGGCACGATCGGCCTCGTCATGGATTGCGACACTACCGGCATCGAGCCCGACTTCGCCCTGGTGAAGTTCAAGAAGCTCGCCGGCGGCGGCTACTTCAAGATCATCAACCGGGCGGTGCCGGATGCCCTGCGCACGCTCGGCTACCGCGAGGCCGAGATCGCCGAGATCGAGGCCTACGCCGTCGGCCACGGCTCGCTGGGCCAGGCGCCGGCGATCAATCCGGGCTCGCTCCGGGCCAAGGGCTTCACCGACGAAAAAATCGCGGCGGTGGAGGCGGGCTTGAAGTCGGCCTTCGACATCAAGTTCGTGTTCAACCGCTGGACCCTGGGCGAGGACTTCCTGACCCAGACCCTCGGCGTGCCGGCCGACAAGCTCGCCGATCCGTCCTTCGACCTGCTGACCTTCCTGGGCTTCAGCCGCAAGGACATCGAGGCCGCCAACGTCCATGTCTGCGGGGCGATGACGCTCGAGGGCGCGCCGCACCTGAAGGTGGAGCATTACGCGGTCTTCGACTGCGCCAATCCGTGCGGCCGGATCGGCAAGCGCTACCTCTCGGTCGAGAGCCACATCCGCATGATGGCGGCGGCGCAGCCCTTCATCTCGGGGGCGATCTCCAAGACCATCAACATGCCGAACGACGCCACGGTCGAGGATTGCAAGAACGCCTACCGGCTGTCCTGGACCCTGGCGCTCAAGGCCAACGCCCTCTACCGCGACGGCTCGAAGCTGTCGCAGCCCCTCAACTCCGCCCTCGTCAGCGACGAGTCGGACGACGAGGAGGATGCGGTCGAGGCCCTTCTGGCGCAGCCGGCGGTCGCCAAGACCGTGGCGGTGACCGAGAAGATCGTCGAGCGGATCGTCGAGCGCGTCGAGCGCCTGCGCTCCCAGGAGAAGCTGCCGAGCCGCCGCAAGGGCTACACCCAGAAGGCCAAGATCGGCGGCCACACCATCTTCCTGCGCACCGGCGAGTACGACGACGGGCGGCTGGGCGAGATCTTCCTCGACATGAACAAGGAGGGCTCGGCGCTCCGGGCCTTCATCAACAACTTCGCCATCTCGGTCTCGCTCGGCCTGCAATACGGCGTGCCGCTGGAGGAGTACGTCGACGCCTTCACCTTCACCCGGTTCGAGCCGGCCGGCTTCGTGCAGGGCAACGACGCGATCAAGAACGCCACCTCGGTGCTCGACTACGTCTTCCGCGAGCTGGCGATCTCGTATCTCGGCCGCAACGACCTCGCCCATGTCGACCTCTCCGAGCTCGGCAACACGGCGACCGGCGTCGCTCCGGCCAAGCCCAACGCCGCCGAGGCCGCGACCAGCACCAACGTCTCCCGCGGCCTGCTGCGGGGATCGAGCGACCGGCTGACCCTGATCCACGGCGGTCCCGCCGGCACCACCCCGGGCGTCGCCGCGCCGGTCACCGGCCAGTCGGCCCCGGCCGGCGGCACCGTCCATGCGGTGCGGGGTGCGGTGGCGCTCAAGACCGAGCCGAGCCTCGCCGGCAAGGTCGAGGCGCTGGCCGAGGCCCTGCCCTTCGCCAAGCCCGAGGCGGCTCCCGCCGGCCGCAGCGTCTCGGACCGCCGCGCCGAGGCGAAGATGAAGGGCTATGTCGGCGAGGCCTGCCCGGAATGCGCCAACTTCACCCTGGTGCGGAACGGGACCTGCCTGAAGTGCGACACCTGCGGCTCGACGACCGGCTGCAGCTGAGATCGGCTCGCGCCGAGGGATCGGGCTCCGGCGCAGGCCGGGGCCCGTCCCCCGGTGGCGGACGACCCGATATGAGCGCATGAACGGGCCGCATCCGCATGGATGCGGCCCGTCGTGCATGCGACAGGGCCGGATTCGATCGTCGCCATGCCCGCCCGCGCCATGCCCCCCGCGCCATGCCCGCCCGCCTCCACTCCCTCCGCACCCACCTCCTGACCCTCTGGGCCCTGCTCCTCGCCTCGGCGGGCGCCACCGGCTACCTGCTGACCGAGTTCTACGCCCAGTCGGCCGCCGTGCAGGTGGCGCAGGCCGAGGTCGAGGTGGCGCGCTCCTGCCGCGAGATCGGCGACCGGTTCGCCTTCTTCACCGCCGGCTGGAGCGGCGGAGCGACGGAGATCGACGACACCCTGAAAGGACAGCTCACCGACGTGGTGGTGACGGCGCTCGCCGGCCATCCGGGGGTGGAGGGCGGGATCTGGACCGCAGGCGCCGGCTCGGCCGCCTACGCCTTTCCGACCTACGAGGGCACGGGGCCGAAGACCGACCTGCCCTCGGCCGAGATCGACACGATCCGGCGCATCAACGCCGAGACCCTGAGCGGCGAGCGGCCGGTGGCGACGCGGCGGGTCTCCCGCACCCAGACGCTGGTGGTGCAGGGCTGCCCCCTGCGCGGCCCGATCCACGGGGCGACGGCCTGGACGATGACGCGGGTCCATACCGACGAGGGCCGGGCCTACGGCCAGCTCCTCGCCGGGTTCGGCTTCCTCGCCGCGACGGTGCTGGGCTCAGCCCTGATCCTCGGACGGCTGCTCTGGGTGCTCGGGCGGCGGATCGCCCGGCTCGAGGGCCAGCTCGGCCTCGAGACGCCGGCGGGCGACCTGCCCCGCCTGGCGCCGACCGGCCTGCGCGAGCTCGACCGGCTGGTCGAGGCGTTGAACGCCGCGGGCCTGCGCCTCGGCGCGGCCCGGCAGCGCGCCGCGGAGGCCGAGCGCCTCGCCGCGCTGGGCCAGCTCACCGCCGGCATCGCCCACGAGATCCGCAACCCCCTGGCGGCGATCCGGCTCAAGGCCGAGAACGCGCTGGCGAGCCCGGACCCGGCCCGGCCGCGCGCCGCCCTCGACCTCGTGCTGGCCCAGGTCGCCCGCCTCGACCAGCTGACCCGCGACCTCCTCAGCCTGACCCAGCCGCGGATGCCGGTCCTCGCGCCCGTCGACCTCGCGGGCGTGCTGGAGGCGTGCGCCCACCTCCACGACGAGCTTGCCCGGGAGCGGGACCTGCGGATCGTGGTGGCGGACGCGCCCGCGCGGCAGGTCCGCCTCGACGAGGCGCAAGTTCGGCGCGCCCTCGACAACCTCGTCCTCAACGCGCTGCAGCACAGCCCGGCGGGCGGCACGGTGAGGCTCTCGGCCCAGGCCGAGAACGGCAGGGTGCGGATCCGCGTCGCCGACGAGGGACCGGGCGTCGCCGAGGCCCTGCGCGGCCGGCTGTTCGACCCCTTCGTCACCGGCCGGCCGGACGGGACCGGCCTCGGCCTCGCGATCGTGCGGGAGATCGCCCGCGCTCATGGTGGACGGGTGCACCTCGCCGCCCCACCTCCCGGTGGCCCGTCCCCCGATGCCCCGGGTCCCGGCGCGACCTTCACGATCGATCTGCCCGAGATCGATCCGCCCGAACCGGACACGCCCGAGACCGCCCCGTGACGGACAGCGCTCCCGCCCGCATCCTGATCGTCGACGACGAGCCGGCCCTGCGCGAGGGTATGGCCGAGACGGTGAGCGATCTCGGCCATACCCCGATCCTCGCCGCCTCGGGCGCCGAGGCGCTGGCGCGGGTCGCCGCCGATCCGGCCATCGCGGCGGTGCTCCTCGACCTGCGTATGCCGGGCGAATTCGACGGGATGGCAGTGCTCCAGCGCCTGCGGGCCAGGCCGGCGGCGCCGCCGGTCGCCGTGCTGACCGCCTATGCCAGCGCCGAGAACACCATCGAGGCGATGCGGCTCGGCGCCTACGATCACCTGACGAAGCCCGTCGGCCGGGCCGAACTGGCGGATCTCCTCGGCGGGATGCTGGCACAGGCCGCCATGCGGCCCGGCGAGCCGCCCGCCCCGGCCGCGGCGGCGGGCCTGATCGGCACCAGCGAGGCGATGCGGCGGGTGCAGAAGGCGGTCGGGCTCGCCGCCGACGGCGACGCCACGGTGCTGCTCTGCGGCGAGACCGGCACCGGCAAGGAGGTCGCGGCCCGGGCGCTGCACGCCCATGGCCGCCGGCGTGACGGCCCGTTCGTGCCGGTGAACTGCGCGGCGATCCCCGCCGACCTCCTCGAGAGCGAGCTGTTCGGCCACCTGCGCGGCGCCTTCACGGGGGCGGCCCAGGACCGCGCCGGGGCGTTCCGGGAGGCTTCGGGCGGCACGCTCTTCCTCGACGAGATCGGCGACATGCCGCCGCCCATGCAGGCCAAGATCCTGCGGGCGCTCCAGGAGCGGGTGGTGACGCCGGTGGGCGGGCGGCCCGTTCCCGTGACCGTGCGGGTGGTGGCGGCGACCCATCGCGACCTGCCGCGCCTCGTCGCCGAGGGCGGCTTCCGCCAGGACCTCTTTTACCGCCTCAACGTCGTGCCGATCACCCTGCCGCCCCTGCGCGAGCGCCTGGCCGACCTCCTGCCGCTGGCCGAGCACTTCCTCGCCCTCGCCGGTGCCGGGACGACGCGCCTGTCGCCCGAGGCGGCCGCCGCCCTGATGCGCCACCCCTGGCCCGGCAACGTGCGCGAGCTGCGCAACGTGATCGAGCGCGCGGCCCTGCTGGCGCGGGGGCCGGTGATCGGCGCGGGCGATCTCGGCCTCGCCGGGGCGGCGCCGGAGGACACGGAGACCGCCCTGCCGGCTTGGCTCGGCGACGACCTGCCGGGGGCCGTGGCGCGGCTCGAGGAGGCGATGATCCGCCGGGCCCTGCGCGCGAGCGGCGGCAACCGCGCGCGGGCCGCGAAGGCCCTCGGCATCCAGCGCCAGCTCCTCTACGCCAAGATCGAGCGCCACGGCCTCGCGCGCGAGGCGTCCGAAAACCCGACGGCGCATGTCGGGAATCCCGACGCCTGAGCCGTCGCGAAAATCGGCGTATCGAGACTTTTCAACGAGTTACCGTCTGGCACGGCACTTGAGAGGTCGCGGTCGAGCCGGCAGCCCGCCGGCGCCAACGAGCGACATCCATGACGACAGGCGCACCCGCCTTCCGCCTCCGGGCGGCAGGCCTCGCGACCCTGCTCCTCGCCGCCGGTCCGGCCGCGGCGCAGGACAACTCGGTCTGGGATCCCGGCACCCTGCCGGAGACGAAGGGGACGGTGAAGCAGTACACGCTCACCCCCCGCGGCGATGTCGACGGGCTGATCCTCGCCGATGGCACCGAGGTGAAGCTGCCGCCGCGCCTGTCGGGCGCCGTGGTGTTCACGGTCCGGCCGGGCGACGCGGTCTCGGTGCGCGGCATGCGCGCCCGGGCGCTGCCCCTGATCGACGGTGCCCAGATCCGCAACGAGGCGACCGGGGCGACCCTCGTCACCCTCGGGGGGCCGGAGCCGGCCGCCGGCGAGACGGTCATGAGCGGGCGCATCGCGGCCCTGCTGCACGGCCGCCGGGGCGAGGTGAACGGCGCGCTCCTCGACGACGGCACCACCCTGCGGCTGCCGCCGCACGAGGCGGCGCGCCTCTCGGCCACCCTGCAGGCCGGCCAGCCGGTGAGCCTCCGGGGCATGGTGACGAGAAGCCCGCTCGGGACGGTGGTGGAGGTGCGCGCGCTCGGCGCGAGCCCGGACACCCTCACCGAGGTCGGCGGGCCCCCGCCCCGCCCGCCGGGCCCCCGCGGCGAGCCCCGCCCGCCCGGCGGACCCGACGCGCCGCCGCCCCCGTCGCCCCCGCCGCCCGGTGGCCCTGGCGCGGCCCCGCCGCCGCCGCCCCCCGGTGGGCCCGGTGCAGCCCCACCACCCCCGCCTCCCGGCGGGCCCGGCGCAGCTCCTCCGCCTCCGCCCCCCGGCGGTCCGGGCGCGCCCCCGCCTCCGCCCACGCGCAGGTTCTGACCCCGGCCTGAGACCAGCGGCCGAAGACGACCTGCGCGGCGCGAACGCACCGCGCAGGTGCTTAATCCCTATGGCATCGCAACTTTCCGCGATCTCGCCGGTTCTCGGCTCCGGATCGGTCGGTCCTTCCTCAGGGAGACATCACGGTGAGCTCGGCAACCTCCGTTCCTGCCTCTGCGTCCGCGCCGTCCGATCGACAGCCGTCCCGGCGTGCGCTGCGCGGGCTCGACGCGCTCAACTTCACCCTGGCGGACGTACGCGACGGACTCGGGCCGTACCTGGCGATCTACCTCATCGCCGTGCGCGGCCCCGACCAGGGCTGGAACGAGGCGACCACCGGCATGGTCATGACGATCGCCGGCATCGCCGGCCTGATCGCCCAGACCCCGGCAGGCGCGCTGATCGACCGCTCCCGGCACAAGCGCGCCATCGTGATCGCGGCGGCGCTCGCCGTCACCCTGAGCTGCCTGGCGCTGCCCTTCATCTCGAACTTCTACGCGGTGGCCGCCACCCAGTCGCTCGCCGGCATCGCCGGGGCGATCTTTCCGCCGGCGCTCGCCGCCATCACCCTCGGGGTGGTGGGCCCCAAGCTCTTCGCCAAGCGCATCGGCCGCAACGAGGGCTTCAACCATGCCGGCAACGCCGTCTCGGCGGCGCTCGCCGGGGGGCTCGCCTACCTGTTCGGGCCGATCGTGGTGTTCTGGCTGATGGGCGTGCTCGCCGCGCTCTCGATCGGCGCGATGCTGATGGTGCCGGAGGACGCGATCGACAACGACCTCGCCCGCGGCCTCGACAGCGCCGAGGACCAGTCCGGCGCCGAGCAGCCCTCCGGCCTGACCGCTCTCCTGCAGAACAAGTACCTGATGCTGTTCGCGCTGCTCGCGGCGATCTTCCACCTGTCGAACGCCGCGATGCTGACCTCGGTCGGGCAGCTCCTCACCCACCTGTCGGGCAAGGACAACGCCACCTCGCTCATCGCGATCTGCATCGTGGCGGCGCAATGCGTGATGGTGCCGGTGGCGATGTTCGTCGGCCACAAGGCCGATGCGATCGGCCGGAAACCCATCTTCCTCGCCGCCTTCGGGGTGCTGGCGTTGCGCGGCGTGCTCTACACCTTCTCGAACAACCCGTTCTATCTCGTGGGGGTGCAGCTCCTCGACGGCATCGGCGCCGGCGTCTACGGCGCGCTCTTTCCGATCGTGGTGGCGGACCTGACCCGCGGCACCGGGCGGTTCAACGTTAGCCAGGGCGCGGTCGCGACCGCCCAGGGCCTCGGCGCCTCGTTGAGCGCGACCCTCGCGGGGCTGATCATCGTGTCGGCCGGCTACTCGACGGCGTTCCTGACGCTCGCCGGCATCGCGGGCCTGGGCTTCGCCCTCTACCTGACGATGATGCCCGAGACCCGGGGCTTCGAGCCGGCCCAGGCCGGCACGCCCTCCGGACCGACCCGTCGTCCCGCCCTTCAAGGGGTCTGAGTGCGGCCATGACGATCCCCCTCGCCTTCGCGCATATCGGCGACCTCCACCTCACCGGGGCGGAGGCCGACAACGCCCGCGACTTCGCCGCCATCGTGGCGCAGCTGAACGACGTCTCCGGGAACGAGGGTGCGGGCCTCGACTTCGTGTTCGTGCCCGGGGACAACGCCGATAACGGCCGGCCCGAGCAATACGCGCTGGTGCGGGCCGGCCTCGATCGGCTCCGCCTGCCGGCCCACGTCATCACCGGCGACCACGACATGGAGGGCGGCAGCCTCGACGCCTTCTATGGTGGGCTCGACGCGCCGCGCCTGCCCTACGCCGTGGAGGTGCGCGGCGTGCGCTGCCTCTTCCTCGACATGTGCGGACCGGGCTCGGGCGGGCCGGATTTCCGCCTCGGCGCCGATCAGGTCGCCTGGCTCGCCGCCGAGCTGGATCGCGCCGGGTCGCGTCCTTGCGCCCTGTTCATGCACAGCTACCCGGCGGACCTGAAGGGCGAGGGCGAGGCCGAGCGCGTGGCCGATCTCGTCCATCGCGGGCCGGTGCGCCTCGTCGAGATGGGCCACACCCACTACAACGAACTCGCCAATGACGGGCGCACCGTCTACGCGGCGACCCGCTCCACCGGGCAGATCGAGGAAGGTCCGGTCGGCTACGCGGTGGCGGCCATCGACGGCGGCGTGGCGAGCTGGCGCTTCAAGGAACTCGCCCGGCCCTGGCCCTTCGTGCTGATCACCGCGCCCGCCGACCGGCGCCTCGCCTGCGACGCCGGCCAGGTGGTCGGCGAGGACGTGACCCTGCGCGCCCTGGTGCTGGGTCCGGCCGAGACGGTGGAATACCGCATCGACGACGGAGCGTGGCGGCCGATGGGGCGGGAGGACGGCGCACGCTGCTACGCGACCACCATCACCTGGCCGGCGGACGCCCGGGCGATCGCGGTCCGAGCGACGGGCGGGGGCGCCACCGACACCGACACGATCGAGCCGGCGACTGATCCGAACGGACTGCCCACGTCCCGCGGGATCGGCAGCGATGCCGATGCGCTCGGCGCCTGGGAGGCGCGGGGACTCCTGGGGACGCAGCTCGGACCGAACCGTAACGGGCGGCAGTGGTGATGGAGAACCACCCGCTCCGCGAAGCGAACCGCAACGGCTGAAATTCTTCCCAACCGCGACCTCGCCCCGAGGTGCGACCAACGGGAGCCTCGCAGGAGGCCTCGCCCACTGTGATTCCTGGGGCCCTCCTTCGAGGCTCGTTCCACTCGCACCTCGGAATGAGGCCGCGGGTGGGAGGGCCGCGAATGCGGGTGACCCTAGGCCGAACACCCTTCAGATCCTCCCGACCGTGACGACAGGACCTCTCCCCCGATGGCCGCGCTGACGCTCAGCCCCAATCTCGCGACCTGGGCGATCGCCGCCCTCGCCACCCTCGGCGTGATCGTGCGCCCGTTCTCCTGGCCGGAGGCGATCTGGGCGGTGACGGGCGCCCTCGCCCTGGTGCTGCTCGGCCTGCTTCCGGCCGGGACCGCCTGGGAGGGTGTGCTCAAGGGCACCGACGTCTACCTGTTCCTCGTCGGCATGATGCTGATGTCCGAGGTCGCCCGGAAGGAGGGCCTGTTCGACTGGCTCGCCGGCATCGCGGTGCGCACCGCCCAGGGCTCGGCGACCCGGCTCTTCACCCTGGTCTACCTCGTCGGCACCGTCGTCACGGTTTTTCTGTCGAACGACGCCTGCGCGGTGGTGCTGACCCCGGCGGTCTACGCGGCGACCCGGGCCGCCAAGGTCGAGAACCCGCTGCCCTACCTGTTCATCTGCGCCTTCATCGCCAACGCGGCGTCGTTCGTGCTGCCGATCTCGAACCCGGCGAACCTCGTGGTCTTCGCGGAAGCCATGCCGCCGCTGACCCGGTGGCTCGCGCTGTTCGCCCTGCCGTCGCTGCTCGCGATCGGGACGACCTACCTCGTCCTGCGCCTGACCCAGAACGGCACCCTCAAGCAGCAATCGGTCGCCACCGACGTCGAGGCGACGGCGCTCTCCCGCACCGGCATCGTCGCGGGCCTCGGCATCGTGGCGACCGGCGCGGTGCTGATCGGCGCCTCGGCGCTCGGTCGCGATCTCGGCCTGCCGACCTTCGTCGCGGGGCTCGCCACCACCCTCATCGTGCTGGCGCTCCGCAAGGGGAGCGGCGCGGTCGAGGTGGTGAAGGACGTGTCCTGGAGCGTGCTGCCGCTGGTCGCCGGCCTGTTCGTGCTGGTCGAGGCGCTGGAGAAGACCGGCGTGCTGGCGATGATCGCCGACGCCCTGAAGCAGGCCGCCACCGCCGCGCCGACCGAGACCGCCTGGGGCGCCGGCGCGCTGATCGCCATCGCCTGCAACCTCGTCAACAACCTGCCGGCGGGCCTGATCGCCGGGGCTGCGGTCCAGGCCGCGCACGTCCCCGAGAAGGTCGCGGGCGCGGTGCTGATCGGCGTCGATCTCGGGCCGAACCTCTCGGTCACCGGCTCGCTCGCCACCATCCTGTGGCTCACCGCCATCCGCCGCGAGGGCCAGGACGTCAGCTTCTGGAGCTTCCTCAAGCTCGGCCTGTTGGTGATGCCGCCGGCCCTCGCGCTGGCGCTCGCCGGTCTTCTTCTCGTCTGACCGCTCCTCCTCGTCCGATTCCCCTCCCACAGGAAGGTTATCCCGGTGTCGATCGCCGCGCTCCTCTATCCCTTCATCCTGGTCGCCGGTGCGCTCCAGGCGCTCGGCAACGCGATGAACGCGCAGCTGCGCGGGCACATGGTCAACCCGTGGCTCGCCGCCACGGTGTCGTTCCTTCCGATCGTGTTCGTCTTCACCACCCTGTTCCTGGTGATGCCGACGCCGCTGCCGAGCCTCGAGACCCTGGAGAAGATGCCCTGGTACGCCCCCCTCGGGGGGCTGGCCGGCGCGGTCGCGGTGTTCGGCGGGCTCGCCTTCATCGACAAGGTCGGGGCCGGGCCGTTCAACGGCCTGACCTTGACCGCCAACATCATCACCTCGCTCGCCCTCGACGCGTTCGGGCTGTTCGGCCTCCAGGCCGCCGGCTTCAAGCCGCTGCCCTGGCTCGGCGGGCTCATGATGGCGGCCGGCGTGGTGTTCATCGCCAAGACAGCCGGCAAGAAGGACGAGGGCGAGAGCCACGGCATGAGCGGCAAGCTGCTCTACCCGTTCATCCTCGTGGCCGGCGCCCTGATGGCGATCGGCGTGGTGTGGAACTCGCAGCTGCGCGGGGCGCTGGTCAATCCGTGGCTCGCCGCCACGGTGTCGTTCCTGCCGGTCGTCTTCGCCTTCGCGCTGATGACCCTGCTGAAGCCCACGCCGCTGCCGACCCGCAAGGACCTGGCCGGGGTGCGCTGGTGGATGCCGCTCGCCGGCCTCACCGGGGCGGTCGCGGTCTTCGCGGGCCTGCTCTTCGTCGACAAGGTCGGGGCCGGCGCACTGAACGGGCTCCTCATCACCGCGAACCTGCTGACCTCGGTGGCGCTCGACCATTTCGGCTGGCTCGGCATGCGTCAGGTCAAGGCCGGGCCGCCGCGGCTGCTCGGCGCCGCCCTGATGGTCGGCGGGATCGTGCTGATCTCGGTGTTCTGAGCCGGATCCGCGCCGATGCCCGCCCTTCCGGACTGGCTCCTGCGGCGCGAGACCTTCGCGGCCCTGATCGTGGCGGCATTGGCCGCGGCGATCGGGGTCGCACTTTACTTGAGCCAGGCCACCACCCTCACCATCGCGGTCGCCCCGCGGGACGGGACCGAGCCGGCCCTGATCAAGGCCTACGCCGACGCGCTCGCGGCGGGGCGGGAAAACATCCAGCTCAAGATCCTGTCCTTCGACGACGTGCGCGAGAGCGCCGCCGCGCTCCAGGACGGCCGGGCCGACCTCGCGGTGGTTCGCCCCGACGTGCTCTTGCCGACGAACGCCCTGACGCTCGCGATCCTGCGCGACCAGGCGATGCTGATCGTCTCGCCGGAGGCCTCGGGGATCACCGGCTTCCCGAAACTCGCCGGCAAGCGCCTCGGCATCGCGGCCCACAAGAGCGCCGACTTCTGGCTGCTCAAGAACATCCTGGCCTACTACGACCTGACCCTGGACACCCAGGACGCGGGACAGGCGGGCGCTCCGGTGCCGGCCCACACGGTCCGCCTCGTCGCCCTCGACGGATCGGAGGCGGCGGCCGCGATCCGCGACCGGCGGGTGGACGCCTTCGTCAGCATCATCGCGGCCTCGGCCCCGAAGGCCCGCGGGCTCGTCGAGGCGGTGCGGGGGATCGGCCGCAACGGCAAGCTCGCCTTCGTCGACGTGCCCGACAGCGACGCGGTGATCGAGCGCTTCCCCCGCCTCCAGGCCGTGACCGTTCCGGCCGGCCTGTTCGGCGGCCGGCCGAAGCTGCCGGCGGACGACGTGAAGACCGTCGGAGCCTCCTACCGGCTGATGGCCCGCAAGTCGCTCAGCCGGACCCTCGCGGCCGACGTGACCCAGCACCTGTTCGAGTTGCGCACCGCCGCCGCCGAGACGACCGACGCGGCCGAATACGTCCAGGCGCCGGCCTACGAGACGACGGTCGCGGCGACGAGCGCCCGGATCCCGATCCATCCCGGGGCGATCGACTATTTCGAGCGCGAGCAGCACGGCTTCGTCGAGCGCTACGGCGATACGCTCTACCTCCTCGCGGCCCTGGCCGGCGGCCTCGCCTCGGCGGTGGCCTGGCTGCGCCAGCGCCTGGCGAGCCTGCGCCGCGAGCGCATCGACGAGGTGACCGATCGCCTGCTCGAGATCACCGACCAGGCCCGGGCCTCGCGCGACCCGGAGGCGATCGCCGGCCTCGCCGTCGAGGTGGACAAGCTCGCCATCGAGGTGGTGCGCGACATGCGCCGGCGCGAGCTCGATTCACGAACGATGGCGGCGGTGTCGATCGCCATCGACACCGCCCGGGCGACCGTCGCGGATTGCCGGGTAGCGGCGGGGGAAACCGCGGAGGTCGCGGCACCGCCGGTGCTCTGAATTCCGTCGGCCGGCGACCGGGGCGCCCGCCGCCTATTCCGCCGCCGCCAGCGCCGGCCGCTTGTCCGCCACACCGTCGAGGGCGGCCGGGCGCGGCCCGCCGGTCGCCCAGTCGAGGAGTTCCACCGTGTGGACGATCGGGATGGCGGTGCCCTTCCCGATCTGGGTGGCGCAGCCGATATTGCCGGTGGCGATCACGTCGGGCCGCACGCGCTCGATGTTGGCGACCTTGCGGGCGCGCAGGTGCGTGGCGAGTTCCGGCTGCAGGATGTTGTAGGTCCCGGCCGAGCCGCAGCAGATATGGCCCTCGGGCACGTCCTTCACGGTGAAGCCGGCCCGCGCCAGCAGCGCCTTCGGCTCGGTGCGCAGGCCCTGGCCGTGCTGCATCGAGCAGGCGGAGTGGTAGGCGACGACGAGGTCGGTCTCGACCACCGGCGCGGACAGGCCGAGGCCTGTGACGTACTCGGTGACGTCGCGGGCGATCGCCGAGACCCGGGCGGCTTTGTCCGCATAGGCCGGGTCGTCGCGGAACATGAAGCCGTAATCCTTGATCGTGGTGCCGCAGCCGGACGCCGTGACCACGATGGCGTCCAGCCCCTCGCCGTCCATCTCGGCGATCCAGGCGTCGATCGTACGCCTGGCGAGCGCGTGCGAGGAGTCCTCGTGGCCCATGTGGTGGGTGAGCGCGCCGCAGCAGCCCTCGCCCTTGGCCTGCACCACCTCGACGCCGTGGCGGTTCAGGAGCCGGATCGCCGCCTCGTTGAAGTCGGGCCGCAGCACGCTCTGGGCGCAGCCGCGCAGGAGCGCCACCCGGCCCCGGCGCGGGCCGGCGGCAGGGAAGCGGCCGGGCCTGTCCTGGGCCGAGCGGGTCGGCAGCGCGCCGGGCGCGAGGTCGAGCATCGCGGCGAGCCGGTTGCCGACCTTCGGCATCTTCGCGGCGATGCCCCGGAACGGCCGGCCGAGGGTGGCGCCGAGGAGCGCCAGGCGGAAGCGGTTCGGATAGGGCAGCACGCGGGCCAGCACCGCGCGCAGGAGGCGGTCCTCCGCCGGGCGGGAATAGGTTTTTTCGATATGGGCGCGGGCATGGTCGACGAGGTGCATGTAGTGCACCCCGGACGGGCAGGTGGTCATGCAGGACAGGCAGGACAGGCAGCGGTCGACGTGCTTGACCACCTCCGGGCTCGCCGGCTTGCCCCCCTCCAGCATGTCCTTGATCAGGTAGATGCGCCCGCGCGGCGAATCGAGCTCGTCGCCGAGCAGCAGGTAGGTCGGGCAGGTGGCGGTGCAGAAGCCGCAATGCACGCAGGTGCGAAGGATCTTCTCCGAGGCCGCCATGGCCGGATCGGCGAGCTGCGCGGGGGTGAAGCTGGTCTGCACGGCGTTTCCTCGGGCGGCGTCTCGGAGGACGTCTCTTGATGGGCCGTCCGCTCGGGCCCACGGGTCCCTTGTATCTAGACCATTTTCAAGGTCGCGGGAGCGGCTTTCGGGGCCGCCCCCCGCGCACGGTGCCGCACGCGGCGGGGTCGCGCCGGACGACGGGTCAGGCGCTGCCGATGGCGACGCCGGCGAGCAGCACCAGCACCCCGCCGAGCACCACCTGAAGGGCGGCGCGCCAGAACGGCGTCTCCATGTAGCGGGTGCGGATCGCCGAGATGGCGCAGAGTTCCACCACCACCACCAGGGCGGCCAGCACGGTGGCGATCGCGAAGGCGTTCGACCAGGAATCCGGCACCAGGTAGGGCAGCGTGTGGCCCAGGCCCCCGACCGTCGTCATGACGCCGCAGACGAGACCGCGCAGCCAGGGCGAGCCGCGCCCGGTGATGCTGCCGTCGTCGGACAGGGCCTCGGTGAAGCCCATGCTGATGCCGGCGCCGATCGAGGCGGCGAGACCGACCAGGAAGGTCTGCCAGTTGTTGTGGGTGGCGAAGGCGGCGGCGAAGAGCGGCGCCAGCGTCGAGACCGAGCCGTCGATCAGCCCGGCGAGGCCCGGCTGGACGTAGCGCAGCACGAACAGGCGGTGGGCGGCCCGCGCCTCCTCGGCGGCGGCGTCCCCGCTCTCCTGCTCGGCCGACAGGGAAGCGGCGCGGTCGCCGTGGCCGCGCTCGATCTCGGCGAGCCGGGTGAAGAGCTGGCGCACCCCGAGATCGCGGGACAGCTCTGCCGCCCGCTCGTAGAAGGCCGCGGCCTGCGCCTCCATCCCCTGCGCCTCCCGCCGCATCCGTGCCGCATCGAGGCCCTGCCACCATACCGGCCGGCGGCGGGGAAAGCCCTTCACGTCCTCGCGCCGCAGCGGCGGCAGGTGCTCGCCGAAGCGCTGGCGATACGCGGCGTAGAGGTCGTCGCGGTGTCCCGCCTCCTCCTCCGCCATCGCCTCGAACACCCCGGCCGAGCCCGGCAGGTCGGCCCGCAGGCTCTCGGCGAAACTGCGGTAGATGCGGGAATCCTCCTCCTCGTTGGCGATGGCGAGGGCCAGCACCTCGCGTTCGGTGAGATCGGTCAGGGCCTTCACGGGCATGCTCCAGTCTGGAATAGCTCCAATCTATAGATTGTAGATATTCCAAACAAGGGCTTGCGTGCATCGCACCATCCGGGGCCGGGCGTCGCGCGGACGATGGCCCTCGACGACCGGGCCGGTCTCGGGCATCCTGACACGCCGCCGGTCGCCGATCTTCCCCAACGGCATCTTTGACATCGTGAACGGTATCAGCGATTTAGCTGGTAGAGGCTCCCCCGCACTCGCGGGGATCGACCCGATTGTGCTCTGATACCTGCGCTCCAGATCGCGGCTCCCCCGCACTCGCGGGGATCGACCCTCGCTCGACGTCACGCTCTAGTCTCGAGGCTTGGCTCCCCCGCACTCGCGGGGATCGACCCCTCATCGCCGCAAATCAGCCCAGTCGCGGTTTGGCTCCCCGCACTCGCGGGGATCGACCCGACGTTCTCTATGCGGACCGCGTTACGGGCGCGGCTCCCCCGCACTCGCGGGGATCGACCCGCGGGGTTGCTCTGGCTCGTCCAGGCAAAGATGGCTCCCCCGCACTCGCGGGGATCGACCCTTCTTAGGCTTCCACCCGTAGACCGCCTTGAGGGCTCCCCCTCACTCGCGGGGATCGACCCGTGCAGCTCGCCGATGCGGCCTGGCAGGTCGGGGCTCCCCCGCACTCGCGGGGATCGACCCAAGCGAGCGATGACCGTCGTGCGCAACGGCCTGGCTCCGCCGCACCCGCGGGGATCGACCCGCGACCTTCACCAGGATCAACACGCGGCTCGGAGTTCCCCCGCCCTCCGCGGGGATCATGTCCGCCCTGGCAGGCGTGCGCTGCCGCACGCCGCCGCCCGCATCTGCGCCCGCGCGGCGGTTGCCTCGCGGGCCCGAACGGAGCATGACGGCGCCCGGATTCGCGCGGGCCCTTGCGTCCCGCGGGTGCGAGGCCGCGCGGGGGGCTTGTCCCGCGCTCCGAAGAGCCCGTCCTCCCGAACGAAGTGCTGCCGATGAGCGTCGTCACCCGCATCGCCCGCAGCCGGGCCGCCCAGGAGAGCCTCGGCTACCTCGGCGCGAGCTACCTGAAGCTGGTGCAGGGCACGAACCGCTTCAGCCTCGATCCGCCCGGCGCCTACGACTGGCTCACGCCGCTGCGGCCGTTCATCATCGCGATGTGGCACGGCCAGCACCTGATGGTGCCGTTCGTGCGCCGGCCGCAGGACCGGGCCGCCACCATGGTGTCGCGGTCGGTCGACGGCGGGGTGAACACCGCCGTCCTGGAGCGGATGGGCGTGCGGGTCATCCGCGGCTCGGGCGCGCGGCGGGCGCGCGACATCTGGGCCAAGGGCGGGGTCCAGGCCCTGCGCGGCTGCCTCAAGGCGCTGGAGGACGGCGAGTCGGTGGCCTTCAGCGCCGACGTGCCGAAGGTGTCGCGGCGCTGCGGCGAGGGTATCGTGATGCTGGCGCGGATGTCCGGCCGGCCGGTGGTACCGACCGCCGTGGTGACGAGCCGCTACCTGCAATTCGACAGCTGGGACCGGGCGAGCCTCGGCCTGCCCTTCGGCCGCGGCGTGATGGCCTTCGGCGAACCGATCAGCGTCCCGCGCGACCTCGACGCGGCGGGGATCGAGGCCGCACGCCTGCGCATCGAGACCGATCTCAACGCGGTCCATGCCCGGGCCTTCGCGCAGGTCGGCCGGATCGATCCGGTCCATACCCGCAAAGGGGCCTCCGCCCGATGAGGCGCGAAGAGACGGGCGCCCGCGAGCAGCGGGCCGGCGACCTGCCGGCGCTGCTGCGCGCCTATCATTACGGGTTGATCGTCGGCGAGCCGGCCCTCGCGGGGCTGCTGGCCTGGCGGCGCCGGCGCGGCAAGGAAGACCCGGTGCGCCTGCCCGAGCGCACCGGCCGCCCCGGCAAGCCGCGGCCGGCGGGCCCGCTGGTCTGGGCCCACGGGGCCAGCATCGGCGAGGCCCTGTCGCTCCTCGGCCTCGTCGAGCGGCTGATCCGGCGCGGCTTCACGGTGCTGGTCACGTCCGGCACCCGCACCTCGGCCGAACTCCTGGCCCGGCGGCTGCCGCGGGGGGCGCTGCATCAGTTCGTGCCCCTCGATGCGCCGCGCTACCTCGCCCGCTTCCTCGACCATTGGCAGCCCGACCTCGCCCTCGTCGCCGAATCGGAATTGTGGCCCAACACCATCCTGGCGCTGCACGCCCGCGGGGTGCCGCTGATCCTGGTCAACGGGCGGATGTCCGAACGCTCGGCCCGGGGCTGGGCGCGCACCCCGGCGGTGGCTCGTGCGCTCCTGTCGCGCGTCGCGCTCTGCCTCGCCCAGAGCCGGGAGGAAGCCGAGCGCTTCGCCCGCCTCGGCACCCCCCGGGTGGAGACCGGCGGCAACCTGAAATTCGACGCGAGCCCGCCGCCGGCGGATCCCGAGGCGCTGCGCCAGCTCCAGGGCGTGACGCAGGGCCGCCCGGTCTGGCTCGCCGCCTCGACCCATCCGGGCGAGGAGGCCGCGGCCGCCTCGGTCCACCGGGCGCTGGCGCGACAGCATCCGGGCCTCCTCACCCTCGTGGTGCCGCGCCATCCCGACCGCGGGGCGGAGGTGGCGGCGCAGGCCGCCGCGACGGGCCTGCGGGTCGGGCGCCGCGCGACCGGCGGGCAGCCGCACGACAAGATCGACCTCTACGTCGCCGACACGGTGGGCGAGCTCGGCCTGTTCTACCGCCTGTGCCCGGTCGTCTTCGTCGGCGGCTCGCTCGCGCGTCACGGCGGGCAGAACCCGATCGAGCCGGCGCGTCTCGGCGCGGCGATCCTGGCCGGGCCGCATGTCCGCAACTTCGCACAGGTCTACGCCGCCCTCGAACGCGCCGGGGGCGCCCGGACCGTGCGGGACGGGCAGGAACTGACGGCGGCGGTCGATGCCCTGCTCGGCGATCCGGAGCAGGGCCGGGCGATGGCCCGGGTGGGGGCGGCGGCGATCGAGGCGGCCGGCGGCGCCACCGATCGCGCCATGGCGGCCCTCGAACCCTTCATCTGCCAGCTGATCATCGCCGGGCGGTTCGCCTCGTGAGGCAGGCCCCGGGCTTCTGGTGGCGCGAGACGTCGAGCCCGGCGGCCCGGCTGCTGGCGCCCGTCGGTCACGTCTACGGCGCTCTGTCCGCCCGCCGGATGGCGCGGGCCGGTACCGGCGTGCCCGCGCCGGTGGTCTGCATCGGCAACTTTTCCCTCGGCGGCGCCGGCAAGACGCCGACGGCCCTGGCGGTGGCGGGCCTGCTCCACGGCCTCGGCCGGCGCCCGGCCTTCCTGAGCCGGGGCTATGGCGGGCGGCTCGCCGGCCCCGTCCGGGTCGATCCCGCCCGGCACGGTGCCGCGGAGGTCGGCGACGAGCCGCTGCTGCTCGCCCGCGCGCATCCGACGATCGTCGCCCGCGACCGGGTCGCGGGGGCGCGGGCGTGCCTGACGGAAGGCGCCGACGTGGTGGTCATGGATGACGGGCTGCAGAACCCGGGCCTCGCCAAGGATCTGTCCATCGCGGTGTTCGACGGGGCGGTCGGGCTCGGCAACGGCCGGGTGTTTCCGGCGGGCCCGCTGCGGGCGCCGGCCGCCGCGCAATGGCCCCGCATCGACGCCGCCCTGGTGATCGGCGGGGGCGCGCCGGGCGAACGGCTCCTGGCGGAAGCGCGGGCGCGCGGGCTTCCGGCCCTGCGCGGCCGGCTGGTGCCCGATCCGGCGGCCGCGGCGGCCTTGGCGGGGCGCCCGGTCCTGGCCTTCGCGGGGATCGGGCGGCCGCAGAAGTTCTTCGCGAGCCTGCGCGACCTCGGGGCGGACCTGCGCGAGACCCGGGCCTTCCCGGACCACCACGCCTTCACGGCGGCGCAGATCGACGCCCTCGTGGCGGAGGCGGCGCGCACCAACCTGCTCCTGGTCACGACCGAGAAGGATCGGGTGCGCCTGCCGGGCGATCTGGCGGTGGCGACGCTGCCGGTGGTGCTGGCGCTCGACGCGCCGGAGGCGCTCGCCGCCCTGCTGAGGAGGCTTCGAGGGCTACCCGGCCCGTGAGTCCTGGCGCAGGCGCACCATCACGGCGTCGGGATCGGCATAGGCTTCCTGGCGCGCGACGCTCCAGTAGCGCAGGGCGTCGAGCGGGATCTCGACCCCGGTCACGCCGCAGCGCACGAACCGGCCGGGCCGCACCACCCGCAGGTTGCTGTCGCCGTACTCGACGGTGGCCTCGCCGGACCCGTTGCGCTCGAACCGTCCCAGCATCGCCCCGGATTCCTCGATTCATGGAAGGATGACGGGTTTACGACCCCGGCGCCGGCTTGTCGACGGGCTCGACGGCGGGCGCCCGGATCGCCATGATCGCGGCTTGCCGCCACGCAGCCGGAGCCGGGATGGACCCGATCGACACCCTGTTTTCCGCCGCCCGCGCGGTCCAGGGGCGCGCCCACGCCCCCTATTCGCGCTTCCGCGTCGGCTCCGCCGTCCTGGACGAGACCGGGGCGGTCCATGCCGGCTGCAACGTCGAGAACGCCGCCTACCCGGTCGGCACCTGCGCCGAGGCCGGGGCGATCGCCGCCATGGTGGCGGCCGGCGGCCGGCGCATCGCGGCGATCCTGGTGCTGGGCGACGGCGCGGCGCTGGTCACCCCCTGCGGCGCCTGCCGCCAGCGCATCCGCGAATTCGCCGCCCCCGACACGCCGATCCATGTCGCCGGGCCGGAGGGGGTACGCCGGACCTTCACCCTCGACGAATTGCTGCCCGCCTCGTTCGGGCCGGACAACCTCGCGTGAGCGACCCCGCGCACGATCCCCGCATCGCCGCGGCCGCCGGTGTCGTTCGGGCCCGCCTGGGACCCGAGCCCTTCGCGCTCGCCCTCGTCGCCGGCACCGGGCTGGGGCCCCTGGCCGGGCGGCTCACCGAGGCGGTCGCCCTGCCCTACGGCGAGATCCCGCATTTCCCGGTCTCGGGTGTCTCGGGCCATGCCGGGCGGCTGGTGGCGGGGCGCCTCGCGGGGCGCCGGGTGCTGCTGTTCCAGGGCCGCGCCCATGCCTACGAGCACGGCGACGCCGCCGCGATGCGGGTGCCGGTCGGCCTGGTGGCGGCGCTCGGTGCGCCGCCGCTCCTCCTCACCAACGCCGCCGGCTCGCTCCTGCCCGAGGCCGGCCCCGGCCGCCTCGCCCTCGTCACCGACCACGTCAACCTCTCGGGGATGAACCCGCTCTACGGCGAGCCGTCCGACGCCCGCTTCGTGCCGATGGTCGACGCCTACGATCCGGCCCTGCGCGCGGCGCTGAAGCGGGCCGCGCGGGCCTGCGGCGTGCCCTTGGCGGAGGGCGTCTATGCCTGGTTCTCCGGCCCGAGCTTCGAGACCCCGGCGGAGATCCGGATGGCCAAGGCGCTCGGCGCCGATCTCGTCGGCATGTCGACGGTGCCGGAGGTGATCCTCGCGCGGTTCTTCGGCCTCAGGGTCGCGGCCCTGTCGCTGGTGACCAACTACGCCGCGGGGTTCGAGGCCGGGACCGGAATCGGCGCCCCCCACCATGCCGAGACCAAGCGCGTCGCCCACGAGGCCGCCGACGATGTCGGCCGCCTCGTGGCGGCGCTGCTGTCCGGCGACCTCTGACATCCTCTTCCGGGACGAACCCATGACGCTGCTGCCGCAGGAACTGATCCGCCTCAAGCGCGACGGGCAGGCGCTGCCGGACGACGCCCTCGAGGCCTTCATCGCCGGGCTCACCGACGGGAGGGTCACCGAGGGCCAGGCGGCGGCCTTCGCCATGGCGGTCTTCTTCCGCGGCCTGTCGCTGCCCGAGCGCGTCGCGCTCACCCGGGCGATGACCCGCTCCGGCACCGTGCTCACCTGGGACCTGCCGGGCCCGGTCCTCGACAAGCACTCGACCGGCGGCGTCGGCGACACGGTGAGCCTGCCGCTCGCCGCGATGGTCGCGGCCTGCGGCGGCTACGTGCCGATGATCTCGGGCCGCGGCCTCGGCCATACCGGCGGCACCCTCGACAAGCTCGACAGCATCCCGGGCTACACCACCGCCCCGGACGTCGACCTGTTCCGGCGCGTCACCCGGGAGGTCGGCTGCGCGGTGATCGGCCAGACCCCGGACCTCGCCCCCGCCGACCGGCGGCTCTACGCCATCCGGGACGTGACCGGCACGGTCGAATCCCTCGACCTGATCACCGCCTCGATCCTGTCGAAGAAGCTCGCCGCCGGGTTGCAGGGCCTCGTCATGGACGTGAAGGCGGGCTCGGGCGCGTTCATGGCCCGGACCGAGGAGGCACGGGGCCTCGCCGAGAGCCTGGTGACCGTGGCGAACGGCGCCAGCCTGCCGACCCGGGCGCTCCTCACCGACATGGACCAGCCGCTCGCCTCGGCGGCCGGCAACGCCGTCGAGGTGACTTATGCCCTCGACTACCTCGCCGGGCGCCGGCGCGAGCCGCGCTTCCACGCCGTTACGGTGGCGCTCGGCGCCGAGATGCTGGTGCTCGGGGGCCTGAGCCCCAGCCTCGCCGAGGCGACCGCCCGGCTGGAGGACAGCCTGACCTCGGGCCGCGCCGCGGAGGTGTTTTCCCGGATGGTGACGGCGCTCGGCGGACCCGCCGACCTGATCGCGGCGCCGGAGCGTCACCTGCCCCGCGCCGCCGTGGTGCGGGCGATTTCCGCACCGCGGGCCGGCCGGGTCGCGGCCGTCGCGACGCGAGACCTCGGCGTCGCGGTGATCGGCCTCGGCGGCGGCCGCACCCGGCCGCAGGACGCGATCGATCACGCGGTCGGACTCACCGATCTGGCCGCCCTCGGAGACGAGGTCGGGCCGGAGCGGCCGCTGGCGATCGTGCATGCCCGGAGCGAGGCGGACGCCGCGCGGGCCGAGGCGGCGGTGGTCGCGGCCTATCGCATCGGCGGGGACGCGGCTCCCGCGCGCGAGGCGATCCTGGAGCGGGTCGGCTGACGCGTCTCCACGGCGGGAGCCTGCCTCATGGGGCAGGTGGTCTCATGGAGCAGGTGGTCTCATGGGGCGGGCGGTGAAGAGCCGAAACGCGGGATCGCCTCCGCAATCCGGAAGAGACGATCCCACATCTGGAGGTCGAAAAAATTTCGCCGGATGCCCCGTTGCGTGGGGGGCGAGCCGGCCTTCGGCTCGCCCGCGTCAGGCCCGGGCGCGGCCGAGCCCGATCGCGTCCATGCTGGCCTGGTCGCGGGCATTCTCGGCGGCGCGCTCGCCCGAGCGCTCGCGGTCGTCGAGGATCTCGACCTTCTTCAGCTCTTCGAACGCCTCGGCGAGGGCGGCCTTGGCCGCCGCGAGCTGCACGTCGAGGTCCTCGGCCGAGCGGCGGATGTTGTCGCGGCGCTGCGCGGCGGCCCGGGCATAGGTCGGATAGGCGAAATGGGCCGGATCGGAGATCCCGGCCCGCTGCTCTTCCTGGCCGATCTCGCGGTCGAGGTCGGCGGCCATGCGTGCGAAATCGGCGATCATCGCCTCGATTTGCGCGACTTTGCGGCGCTTCTCGTCGGCCTGGAAGCGGCGCAGCCGGATGAGCGTGTCCCGCGTTTTCATTGTTACTCCACTCCCGCCAGCGGCATGCGACCGAGCCTCGCCCGTCGCGCGCCTTCACGCGGCCGCGGGGCGGGCGGCTCGGCCCACCCTCACGGCCCGCCGACGATCGCGGCGAGGCGCTCATAACCCTCGCGGATGGAGGTTGCTTCTTCCTTACCCTGCCCCAGAAAAGCCTCCAGATCGGGCATCAACGCGATCGCCTCGTCGACCTCCGGCGAGCTGCCGGGCCGGTAGGCGCCGAGCCGGATCAGCTCCTCCATGTCGGCATAGGTCGAGAGCACCCGGCGGGCGCGGCGCACCACCTCGAGATAGTCCGGGTCGCAGGAACGCGGCATGGTGCGGGAGACCGAGCGCAGCACGTTGATCGCCGGGTAGCGCCCGCGCTCCGCGATGGCCCGCTCCATCACGATGTGCCCGTCGAGGATGCCCCGCACCGCGTCCGCCACCGGCTCGTTGTGGTCGTCGCCCTCGACCAGCACGGTGAACAGGCCGGTGATCGCCCCGTCCCCGGTCCCGGGCCCGGCCCGCTCCAGCAGGCGGGGCAGCTCGGAGAAGACGGTCGGCGTGTAGCCCTTGGCGGTCGGCGGCTCGCCGGCCGCGAGCCCGATGTCGCGCTGGGCCATGGCGAAGCGGGTGATCGAATCGACCATGCAGAGCACCTGCGCGCCCTCGTCACGAAAATGCTCGGCCAGCGCGAAGGTGACGTAGGCGGCGTTGCGGCGCATGAGCGCCGGCTCGTCGGAGGTGGCGACGACCACGACCGAGCGGGACAGGCCCTCCTCCCCGAGGTCGTCCTGGAGGAATTCCTGCACCTCGCGGCCGCGCTCGCCGACGAGGCCGATCACCGCGACGTCGGCGGCGGTGTAGCGTGCCAGCATCGAGAGCAGCACCGACTTGCCGACACCGGAGCCCGCGAAGATGCCCATGCGCTGCCCTTCGCACATCGTCAGGAAGGTGTTGAGGCAGCGCACCCCGAGATCGAGGGGCGGGCCGACGCGGCGGCGGGCATGGGCGGGCGGCGGGTCGGCCTGCAGGCCGTAGGGCATCGGCCCGGGCGGCAGCGGCCCCTTGCCGTCGATCGGGCGCCCCAGCGCGTCGATCACGCGGCCGAGCCAGGCCCGGCTCGGCCGGATCGCGCCCGCGCCCTCCCCTCGGACGCGGGCCGGACAGCCGCGGCGCACCCCCTGGAGCGAGCCGAACGGCATCGCCAGGGCGTGGGGACCGGAGAAGCCGATGATCTCGCAGGGCACGGCGGTGCCGGCGGCCTCGTTCACCACGACGTCGAGCCGGCCGCCCAGCCGCATCGCCGCCACCGGGCCGGCGACCTCGATGAGGAGGCCGCGCACCGCCACCACCCGGCCGAAGGTCTCGACCTCCTCGATGCCGGCGAGCGCGGCGCGGGCGGCCTCGAGGCGCCCGGGGCCCGTCATCGCAGCATCCTGTTGAAACGAGCGGGTTTCCCGATCCCTGCCGCCGCCATTGCCGGATTCCATCAACGATCCATTTACCCCTCTCCTTAACACTGAGGCAGGTGGGATCCATGGCAGGCTCCCGGAGGTTCTCCGGGGGCGTGGCGCGGACGCAACATCGTGGGGCGGCTTCAGGGCGCGAGCCATTTAGCCGGCCCGGCAGGGCGG
Organism: Methylobacterium indicum; assembly: GCF_017347565.1. NCBI lineage: Bacteria > Pseudomonadati > Pseudomonadota > Alphaproteobacteria > Hyphomicrobiales > Methylobacteriaceae > Methylobacterium > Methylobacterium indicum. The sequence goes on from NZ_AP024145.1 coordinate 1,162,402, forward strand.
GATGCGGGTATGGTATCGCGATTCGGCCGGAGCGGAACGCAAACCCGTAAGGGCCACCACCGTCTTGCGGTTTGATAACCGCTTGCGGGACGGGAACAGGGTTTGTTAACCGTTATGGCCTAGCGTCGCGGTTCGGAAGACAACGGGCGTCCCCCACGGGCCGGTGGGAGACGGGCGGCGGGGGCTTGCCTTAACCCTTGAGGGCCAGGGCTTGGGGACCTGAGATGCGGGTACTTCTGATCGAGGACGACAGCGCGACAGCGCAGAGCATCGAGCTGATGCTCAAGTCCGAGAACTTCAACACTTACACGACCGACCTCGGCGAGGAAGGTGTCGATCTCGGCAAGCTGTACGACTACGACATCATCCTGCTCGACCTGAACCTTCCCGACATGTCGGGCTACGAGGTTCTGCGCTCGCTGCGGGTGGCGAAGGTCAAGACCCCGATCCTGATCCTCTCCGGCATGGCCGGGATCGAGGACAAGGTGAAGGGCCTCGGGTTCGGTGCCGATGATTACCTCACCAAACCTTTCCACAAAGATGAACTGGTCGCGAGAATCCACGCGATCGTGCGCCGGTCGAAGGGCCACGCGCAGTCGGTGATCACCACCGGGGACCTGATCGTGAACCTCGACCAGAAGACGGTCGAGGTGTCGGGCGCCCGGGTGCATCTCACCGGCAAGGAGTACCAGATGCTGGAGCTCCTCAGCCTGCGCAAGGGCACCACGCTGACCAAGGAGATGTTCCTGAACCATCTCTACGGCGGCATGGACGAGCCCGAGCTGAAGATCATCGACGTGTTCATCTGCAAGCTTCGCAAGAAGCTCGCGAATGCCAGCCAGGGCAAGAACTACATCGAGACGGTCTGGGGCCGCGGCTACGTGCTGCGCGAGCCGTCCGAGGAAGAGAACCGCATCGCGGTCTGATCGTGCGATCCCCCCTCCGGGGGGGCCGGACCAAAGAACCCCGCCCCGGCGGGGTTTTTTTGTGTCTGGAAACGGTCGCGACAATCGAGGACGCGAGACGCGGGCGTCACCGGCCGCTCGCGCCGAGGTGTGCCCGGCGCCGGAATGGACAGGACAGGTCACGGCGCCAGCCGCGCGAGCGTTCCGGTGAGGCGTCGGAACCCGGCGCGGCGCCCGCGCAGCCGGAAGACCGGCGCGGCTTCGAGGCCGCTTTGCGCGGGCCCGAGGCGACCGCGGCCGACGGCGAGAGCCGTGACGGCAATCGAGCGGGTGCGGCGGGAGGTTCGAAGGGGGCGAGAGGATCTTCCCTCTCTCGCCTTGCGCCGGGCTGTGCAGCGAAGCGCTTGGGGCCACGCCGGGCGGACGGCACGGCCCACCGGATCGGCAAGCCGTGATCGGCCGCGAGGGCCGGCGGCGGTCCTCGCGGGGTCTGATAACCCGATCCGGAAGATCACTTCCGGATCGGGTACCACACGCCCGCGCGGCGCTTGAGCGGAGCCGATTTCCGCATCACGAAGCGATCAGGCGGAGATCGTATGACTCTCGCCCGGCCGCGGAGGCGAGCCGTCAGCGGGAGGCCCAGCGCAGGCCCGCGAGCGCCGCGGCCGCGCTCGGGAGCGCCGGCGTCGCGGTGGCGCCGACGGACGGTGCGGCGTGACCCTGATAGCTCGGGGCCGGCGCCGCATGGCTCGCGGCCAGGCCGAGATTCGCCAGACCCGGATTCGCCAGACCCGAATTCGCCAGACCCGAATTCGCCAAGCCGCCGCTCGCTGCGGCGCGACCGTGCCGGTAGAGGCCGCGATGCTCGGGATCGGGCACCAGGGTCTCGGTGATGCCGATCACCGTCTCGGCGGCGCCGAGAAGCACCGCGCCGTCGGGCGCGAGCTGATCGGAGATCCGTCGCAGCACGTCGGCCTTCGTCGTCGTGTCGAAATAGATCAGCACGTTGCGGCAATAGACGATGTCGAAGGTGCCGAGCTGCTCGAACGGCTGCAGCAGGTTGAGCGGCCGGAAATCGACCATCTGGCGCAGGGATTCGGCGATGCGCCACTGCTCACCGACCTGGGTGAAGTGCTTCAGCATCAGCTGAACCGGCAGGCCGCGCTGGACCTCGAACTGGTTGTAGAGGCCGAGCTTGGCTTTCTCCAGCACCTCGGTCGAGAGGTCGGTGGCGACGATCTCGACCCGCCAGCCGGCGAGCCGCGGTGCGGCCTCGGCGAGCAGCATCGCCAGCGAATACGGCTCCTGGCCGGTCGAGGCGGCGGCGCACCAGATCCGCAGGCGGCGCTGATTGGCCCGAGCCGCGAGCGCGCCGGGCAGCAGCACGTCGCGGAAGAGGTCGAACGGGGTCCGATCGCGGAAGAAGAAGGTCTCGTTGGTGGTCATCGCCTCCACGACCGCCCGTTCGATGGCGCCGTCTCGGGCGACGCGCAGGCAGCCGACGAGCTCGGTCAGCCCGGCGAGGTTGAAGCGCCGGCAGACCGGCGACAGGCGACTCTCGACCAGGTAGCGCTTCTCCGCCGTCAGGGCGAGGCCGGAGCGTTGCTTGAGGTAGGCGCGGAGGAAATCGAATTCGGTCTCGGTCATCGGCGCGGCATCCTCCCCCGGATCCGTGGCAGGACGCGCATCAGTGGCCGGGGCCGGCGATGGCGGAGCGGAGGGCCGGGCCGAGGCCTGACAGCGGCAGGATGTCGTGGGCGTAGCCGGCCCGCACCAGGCTGCCGGGCATGCCCCATACGGTGGACGAGGCCTCGTCCTGGGCCAGCATGACGCCGCCGGCATCGACGAGGGCCTGGGCGCCCTTGGTGCCGTCCGAGCCCATGCCGGTGAGCACCACCGACAGGGTGGCGGCCCCGTAGACCTCGGCGGCGGCGCGGAACATCACGTCGACCGCCGGCCGGCAGAAATTCACCGGCGGTCCGTCGTTGAGCTGGATCACCGCCTCGGCGGCGCTCCCCGACAGGGCCATGTGGCGCCCGCCGGGGGCGACGTAGACGACGCCCGGGCGCACCGGCTCCCCATGCTTGGCCTCCGCCGCCGGCAGGCCGATCCGGGCGCCGAGATGCTCGGCGAACACCGCCGTGAAGACCGGCGGCATGTGCTGGACGATGAGGATCGGGACGCGCCGCAGGGTCGCGGCGCCGATGCTCTCCAGCACCTCGCCCACCGCCCGGGGGCCGCCCGTGGAGGCCCCGACGAGCAGGCAGCGGGGTGCGGCGACCCGCAGCGGCCGCGGACGGGTCGAGACCGCCGCGGGAGCCGGGCGCGGCGCGGGGGCCGAGAGCGGCGCGGCGATCCGCTCGACCGGCGCGGCCCCGGCGAGGCTCGGGCGCTCGGAATGCGCCGCCGGGCGGGCGCGGGGCCGGTTGCGCAGATCGGCGCCGAGCATCCGGATCTTCTGGACCAGGTCCTCGCGGAAGCTCGCCTGGGTGGTGACGCCGCGATTGCCCTCGGGCTTGGGCAGATAGTCGATGGCGCCGAGCGCCAGGCAGCGCAGCGAGATCTCGGCGTTGCGCTGGGTCAGGGTCGACATCATGACGACCTGGAGCCCGGGGCGCTTGGCCAGCATCTTGGGCAGGGCCTGGGTGCCGTCGAGCTCGGGCATCTCGATGTCGAGGAGCACGATGTCGGGCTGGACCCGGTCGAGGGCGTCGAGCGCGATGCGGCCGTTGGCGGCGGTGCCGACGATCTCGCAGCCGGCCTCCTCCAGCCAGCGCGAGACCAGGCCGCGCACCACCACGGAATCGTCGGCCACCAGGACGCGGATGCGTGGTCCGGCGCTCGGGGACGGGTTGGAGGGCGCGGCGGAGGCGGCCATGGCGTTTCTCGGTCGGCGCCGCGACGGGGCGGGCCAGGGGGATCGGTCCCGGGTCGAGCCGGGGCTTCTTATCGGGTCGGCCCCGGGCGGGGCCCGCTCTGCCGTCGGCCCCGGGCAGGGCCGACGGCGCGGTCGCACCTATGCAAGGCCGACCGCCTGGAGCTTGGCGGTCATGATGTCCTTGTCGAAGGGCTTCATGATGTACTCGTCGGCGCCGGCATGCAGGGCCCGGGCGATCGACGCGACGTCGTTCTCGATGGTGCAGAACAGGACCTTCGGGTGGTCGCCCTCCGGCAGCCGCCGCAGGGCGCGCAGGAACTCGTACCCGTCCATGTGCGGCATGTTCCAGTCGAGGAGCACCGCGTCGGGCATCGCCGACCGGCATTGCTCGACCGCCTCGCGGCCGTCCTCGGCCTCCGCGACCCGGAAGCCCAGGCCCTCGATGATCCGGCGCGCCACCTTGCGGATCACCGCCGAGTCGTCGACGATCAGGAACGTTCTCATCCGGCCGGTCCCGCGTCAGGCGGCGGTGGCGGCGGGCCGCTCGTCGCCGAAGGCCAGGACCGCCTCGACGTCGAGGATGATCAGGAGGCGCCCGTCGAGGCGGTGCACCCCGCGCGAGACCGCGCGCCAGCGGGTGTCGAGATGGACCGGGTTCGGCTCGTAGGTGTCGTTGGCGAGCTTCATCACCTCGCCGACCTGGTCGACGAGCAGGCCGTAGGCCTCGCCGCCATGTTCCAGGCCGACCGCCATGTTGCGGCCGTCGCCGGTGCGGTCGGGCAGGCCGAGGCGTCGGCGCAGGCAGAGCGCCGTGACGACCCGGCCGCGCAGGTTGAGCAGGCCCTTGATCTCCGGCGGCGACAGCGGGACGTCGGTGAGGTTGGTGGCGATGAAGACGTCGTGCACCCGGTCGATCGGCAGGCCGAACAGCTCGTCGCCCAGGAGCACGGTGACGTAGTCGGTGGTCTCGCCGGTGGCTTGCGCGGGGGTGCCGGCGGTGTTCGTGTTGGCGGCCATCATGGGCGGGGCTCGGGCGTGGGAGAGGGATCGGGCGCCCGGACGCGCTATGCGCGCATCCGGGCGATCGCGGTCAGCGGATCACGCCGCGGCGTCGAGGGGGGTGCTGGCGATCTCGTTCACCGCGGCCACGAGGCCCGAGCGATCGAATTTCGCCACGCAATCGGCGACGCCGAGGGCCCGGGCGCGGGCGATCGAGTCCGGCGCCATCGTGCCCGCGAGCGCCACCACCGGCATCTCGGCGAGCCGGCCGCCGGCCTTGCGCATCGCCTCGATCAGGTCGAAGCCCGAGCGGCCCGGCATCTCGAGGTCGCAGACCACGAGGTCGGTCCGCGCCTCGCCGAGGAGATGGCGCATCGCCTCCTCGGCATCGGCGGCCTGGGCGACGCGGAAGCCCGCGGCCTTGAGGACCGGGGTCAGCATCTCGCGGAAGAACGCCGAGTCGTCGACGAGGAGCAGGCTCGGCGCCTTCGGCACCGCCCGGTGGGTCGGCTGGCCCCAATCGTCGTGGGCGAGCGGCAGGTAGTGGGCGATGTTGACGATCTCGGTCGCCCGGTTGCGCACCACCGCCGAGCCGATCAGGTCCGAGCGCTCGGTCACCAGCTCGACGTCCAGCACCTCGTCGACGATGTCGACGATCTCGTCCACCACGAGGCCCATCGAGCGCTCGCCGTCGGAGAACACCACCAGGGCCTGGGCGCCGTCGCGCTTCATCGCCTGCGCCGGATCGGCCGGGACGAGGGGCATCAGGCGGCCGCGATACTGGATCAGCGGGCGTCCGCCGACCCACTCGATCTTCGAGGCGTCGATCTCCTCGAGGCGCGTGACGAGGGAGAGCGGCACCGCCTTGAGCGCGTCGCCGCCGCCCTTGAACACCAGCAGCGTCACGGCCTGATCGCCCGCGTTCTCGTCGCCCTCGGCCTCGGCCTCGATCTCGCCGGGCTGGCCGCTCGCCGTGCCCGACCCGACCATCCGGGCGACGCCGTTGGGATCGATGATCAGCACCACCGCCCCGTCGCCGAGGATCGTGTTGCCGGAGAAGAGCGGGATGTGCCGCAGCTTCGAGGACATCGGCTTCACGACGATCTCTTCCGTGTGGAAGACGCCGTCGACCAGGATGCCGAAGCGCTGGCGACCGACCTGGCTCACCACCACGAAGCCCTCGTCGGTCGAGGCCGGGGCGTCGGGCGCGTCGAGGCCGAGCATCGCCGCCACCGGGACGATCGGCAGCAGGCGGTCGCGCAGGCGCAGGACCGGCGAGCCGTTGATGCGCTCGACCGCGTGATCGCTGCCGGGCTGCACCCGCACCAGCTCCAGCACCGAGACCTGCGGGATCGCGAACCGGTGCTCGCGGGCCGAGACGATGAGCGCCGCGACGATGGCCAGCGTCAGCGGGATCTTGATCGTGAAGGTGGTGCCGGCGCCGAGCTGGGTCTGGATGTCGATCGTGCCGCCGATCAGCTCGATATTGGTCTTCACCACGTCCATGCCGACGCCGCGGCCGGAGACCGAGGTGACGGCCTTGGCGGTGGAGAAGCCGGCGTGGAAGATGAACTTCGCCACCTGGGCGTCGGTCATCCGTTCGACCTCCGCCTCGGTCGCGACGCCGCGCTCGACCGCCTTGCGGCGGATCGCCGACAGGTCGAGACCCTTGCCGTCGTCGGCGATCTCGATCGTGATCGTGCCGCCCTCGTGGAAGGCGTTGAGGCGGATCGTCCCCTTCTCGGGCTTGCCGGAGGCCTTGCGGTCGGCGCCCGACTCGATGCCGTGGTCGGCCGAGTTGCGCACCATGTGGGTGAGCGGGTCCTTGATGACCTCGAGGACCTGGCGGTCCAGCTCGGTCTCGGCGCCCTGCATCACCAGGTCGATCTTCTTGCCGAGTTCCGACGAGAGATCGCGCACGACCCGCGGCAGCTTCTGCCAGGCCGACCCGATCGGCTGCATGCGGGTCTTCATGACCCCCTCCTGCAGCTCGGCGGTCACGTGGGAGAGGCGCTGCAGCGGCACCTTGTAGTTGCCGTCCTCGTGACGGCGGGCGATCTCGAGCAGCTGGTTGCGGGTCAGCACCAGCTCGGAAACCATCGTCATCAGGTGCTCGAGGGTGTCGACGTTCACCCGGATCGTCTGCACCTTGCTGACCGGGCCGTTCTCGGTCTCGGGCGCGGCGGCCTCGGCGCGGGCCGGCGCGGCGGCGCGGGGCTCGACGGGAGCCGCCTCCTGCCGGACGGGCTCCGGACGCGCCGCCGGCCGGAACGGCTCGGGCTCGGCCAGCGGGGCGAGGGCCACGGGAGCGGGCGCCTCGATCTCGACGGCGGTGTCGCGGAACGCGCGCTCGAGGTCGTCGAGGGAGACCTCGCCGGGCTTCAAGGCGCGCTCCAGCACCTGGAGCACCAGGGTGCCGGAGGTCGCCGGGGCGGCGACGGGCACCGGCTCGGGCGCCGGTGCCGGTGCCGGCTCCTCCGACATGCGCTCGAGGGCGCCGATCAGGTCCTCGTCGATCCCGGCCGGCTCGCCGCCGGTGCGCTCCAGCTCGGCCAGGATCAGCTTGATCCGGTCGAGGGTCTGCAGGATCAGGCTGACGGCCGGGCTCGTCACCGGCATCCCGTCGCGGAACTTGCCCATCAGGGTCTCGGCGGCATGCGCCAGCGCCTCGAGGCGGGGCAGCCCGAGGAACCCGCAGGTTCCCTTGATGGTATGAACCAGCCGGAAGATATTCCGCAGGATCGTCTGGTTGTTCGGATCCTGCTCGAACCGGACGAGCTCGAGGTCGACAGTGTCCAGATGCTCCCCGGACTCCGTCAGGAACTCACGCAACAAATCGTCCATCGCGGCCACTCGTCGATCCACGCAGGATCTCTGCGCAGACCTACGCTGCCACGGGAGCCTTTATGATCCGTTGCCGGGAAGCCTCATACTGTGCCGGCTCCGGGTACAAGTCGCCCGGGATCGGTGGAAATCCCGGGTCGCGCGAGAGAAAACAGAGGAGAAGCGGGACCGGCCCCGCGACCGGCCCTAGGGTTAGATGCCGTTACCGCCGTCGTGGCGGTCGCCGGAATCCTGGACCTCCTCGACATCCTCGGCCGGAGCGGCGGCCGGCTCGGCCCGGATCGTGACCGTGTCGCCCTCGATCGAGAACCGCACGTCCATCTGGGCGGCGCGGGCGACGAGGCCGGCATAGAACGGCTGGATCGCGTGGGCGTCGACGGTGCCGCTCTCCGGCGCTCCGGCGATCAGCGTCTCGACGTGGGGGGGGATGCGGGCATAGGCGCCCTTGGCGGTCAGCACGAAGACCGGCGCCTCGGCCTCGCCGGTGATCGAGACGTCGATCACGCCGCCGCGGGGGATCGCCGTCACGGCGATGACCACGAGGTTGAGGACGAGCTTCACCTTGTTCTTCGGGAAGAGCGCCCGCGGCGCGCTCCAGGTCAGCTTGGTCTTCTCGTCGCCGAACATGCCGCGGGCGACGTTCTCGGCATCGGCGAGATCGATGCTGGCCCCCGCCGAGCCCGCGGCCCCGAAGGCGATGCGGGCGAATTGCAGCCGGGCCGAGGCCTGCTTGGCGCTCTTGCGGATCAGGTCGAGGGCGAAGTCGCGCATCTCGGCGCTGTCCTCGTCCTCCAGCACCTCGAGGCCGTTGACGATGGCGCCGACCGGGCTGATCACGTCGTGGCAGACCCGCGAGCAGAGCAGCGCCGAGAGGTCGAGGGCGTCGAGGGTGACGGTGGTCATGGGGGCGCTCCGCGGGGCCGGCAGGGTCGGGACGTCGGTCTTGGGACGTGAAGCTCGAGACCTGGGTCCCGAGACGTGGATCGCGGCGGCTCCCGCCACGGTTTGCCGGCACGGATAGCCGCCGCGGACCGGTTTGAAAAGGCGATCGCGCGGCGGCGGGGCGGGCGCACGCATCGACAAACCCGCTGCCGCCGGGCATGACGAACGGATGACGCCCGCCCTCACCCTCGACCGCGTCCCCACGCAACCCGAGCGCGACGCCGTCGCGGTCCGGCTCGCCGCGATCGCCGTCGCGGCCGGCGAGATCCTGCGGGACTTCGAGCGCGGCGGGTGCAGCCACCACCTCAAGGCCGACGGCTCGCCGACGAGCCAGGCCGACCTCGCCGCCGAGACGCTGATCGTCGCCGCGCTCGCCGAGGCCTGGCCCGGCATCCCGGTGATCGCCGAGGAGACGGCCGCCGAGGCCGCTCCGGCCGCCCTCTTCTTCCTGGTCGATCCCCTCGACGGGACGAAGGATTTCTTGAAGGGCACCGGCGAGTACACGGTCAACATCGCCCTCGTGGCGGGCGAGCGTCCGGTCGCCGCGGCGCTCGCCGCGCCCGCCCTCGGCCGGGTCTGGACCGCGGGCGTCGGCGCCGCCGAAGCCTCGATCGTCGCGGGCCGCCCCGGCGCATTCCGGCCCGTCGCGGCCCGGTCGCTTCCCGGGGAGGGAATGACGGCGCTGGTCAGCCGCAGCCACGGCGAGGCGGCGGACGAGGCCTGCCTCGCCGGCCTGCCGATCGGGCACCGGCGCGGGGTCTCCTCGGCGCTCAAGTTCGGCCTGATCGCCTGCGGCGAGGGCGACGTCTACGTCCGCTGCGGCCCGACCATGGAATGGGACACCGCCGCCGGCGACCACATCCTGACCGAGGCCGGCGGCTGCCTCGTCGGCCCGGACGGGCGACCGTTCGGCTACGGCCGCCACCCCGGCCAGTATCGCAACGGCCCGTTCGCGGCGTTCGGCGACCCGTCGCAGGCCGCCCGCGCGGTGCTGCCGAAAAGATGCCCGGCGCGGGGAGCCTGAGCCGGCTCAGCCGCCGATCGCGGCATCGCGCCGCAGATCCGGCCAGCGCGCCTCGGCGGCATCGAGGAGTTCGGGTCCGGCCCGCCGCCGGCGCTCCGCGTCGCGGAAGAGGTAGAGGCGATCGCCGTACAGGCTCGCCATCAGGGGATCGGCCTCGACGAGCCGACCGGCGGCGATTCCCTCCGGGTCGCAGCCGCCGAGGCGCGGGGCGTAGACCTCCGGCGCCCGCGCGAAGGCGCCCCGGTTCGCCGCGCTGGCAAAGCGCCAGACGAGGCCGGACCAGACGTAGTCGTGGGCATCCGACCCGGAGACCGGCTCGGAGCCGAGCCGGTAGGAGACCGGATCGTAGCCCCGGAGCGCGAGCCCGGTCAGGGGATCGGCGGCGTACAGGGACGGCACGCCGAGCGGGATCTCCGCCGATGCCGGTGCGGCGAGCGCCGCAGCGGGCAGAAGCGACAGCAGGCCGCGCCGCGTTAACCAGATCTTGCCCATATCCGCAGCATTCGTGGCATCCCGCCGCCGTCCGCGCCGGCCTGCCGCCGGGAATCGGCGGGGCCGGTCACGACCTCTCTTAAGCCGGGATGCCTAACGAATGCTCTCAGCCTCCTCCGCCTCCTCGGCCCGGCAGAGACCCGGAATGTCGCGTCGGCGCGCCCTCGCGGCCCTGCTGCTCGCCGCCACGGTTCTGCCCGCTGCCCTGCCGGGCGCCGCCGCCGCGCAGGGACGCCGGCCTGGCGATCCCGGCACGTTCCAGCCGCAGGAGATCATCGATTCGGGCCACCAGTTCTTCGGCTCGGTCTCGCGCGGCCTCGCCCTGACGGTCCAGGAGGCGACGCGCCGCTGGGGCGAGCCCAACGGCTACATCCTCGGCCAGGAGGCCTCCGGGGCGATCATCGGCGGCGTGCGCTACGGCGAGGGCACGCTGTTCACCCGCAATGCCGGCCAGCGCAAGGTGTACTGGCAGGGCCCGTCCCTCGGCTTCGACGTCGGCGGCGACGGGGCCCGCAGCATGATGCTGGTCTACAACCTGCCGCGGGTGAACGCGCTCTACCGCCGCTTCGTCGGCATGGACGGCTCGGCCTACGTGGTCGGCGGCTTCGGCATGTCGGCGGTGACCGCCGACAACATCGTGGTGGTGCCGATCCGGGCCGGCGTCGGCGCCCGGTTCGGGATCAATATCGGCTATCTGAAGTTCACCGACGCGCCGACCTGGAACCCGTTCTGAGGTTTTGCGCCGCCCACGTCGCCCCGGCCGGGCCACGCTGGTCCTCGCGGCCGTCCCGTGGCAGGGTCCGGCCGCGACGCCGGCGCCACCGTGCCGGGCCGCGCCGATCCGCTGCAACCGTCCGTGCGGGGCTCCGCCCGGACGCCGAGAAAGTATCGCCCGGGTGATCGAGTCCCTGATGTTCGTGGCGCTGGGGTTCCTCGGCGCCAGCCTGTGCGCTTTGCTGGTGCTGCCGGCGCTCAATGCCCGGGCCGAGCGCCTGACGCGCCGCCGGCTCGAGGCGCTCTACCCGATGTCGATCGTCGAGCTGACCGCCGAGAAGGATCACCTGCGGGCGGAATTCGCGGTCCGCGAGCGCCAGCTCGAGCGCCGGGTCGAGGAGGCACAGGCCGCCCGGCAGGCCGAGATGGAGGAGACGGGCCGGCGCACGGTGCGCCTCGGCACGCTCGCCACCGAGATCGAGCGTCGGGACGCCCGGCTCGCCGAGCTGGAGCGCGACCTCGTCGAGGCCCGCGGCGGTCTCGCCCGGGGCGAGGGCGAGCTGGCCGAGGCCCGCACCGCCCGGGCCGCGGCCGAGGAGGCGATGCGCGCACTGGAGGGCCCCTACCAGCGGGCGCTGTCCGACCTCGCGACGCTGCGCGCCGAACTCGAGGCGGTGAGCCGGGGGCAGGCCGAGGCCGAGACCGCCCGGGGCGTCGCCGAGGAGCAGGTGCGGGCCGCCCGCGGCAAGGTCGCCGAGGCGGGCGAGAGCGTCGCCACCGCCGCCCGCGGGCAGATCCAGGCCCTCGAGAACGCGCTCGCCGATCTCACCACCCGCCACGCCGCCGAGATCGAGGCCGCCCGCGCCGAGATCGCGCGGCTACAGGAGGCGGTTCGAGCGGCCGGCATGCCCCCGGCGGAGATCGCGAGCCAGAACGCGCTCCTGGAGCGCCGGATCGCCGAGGTGGCCGACGCGCTGATGCGGGGACAGGACGCGGGACACGACAAGGGGCAGAGCCGGCCGGAACCGCGGATGCCGCCGGCGACGACGCTGTCGTCGGCCGCGCCGCGCACGGCTCCCGCCACGGCCGGTTGACGGAAGGATGCGGTGTGCTCAGGGGCACATCGCGTGCGATCGGACCCCGTCATCGGGCGACCGCGCGACGCTGGAAACAGCGCGGAAACATCGCTCAAGCCGTTGCCGCCATTCGGCTTTCGCGCTCCGTCGCCACGACGGCGGCGGAACCTGACCTCGGCGCGACGCGCCCTGCGGCACCCCGCGACCCTTGTCAGGTCGCCGGTTTCGGGCCATCTCGCTGCGACTTCCCACGTTTTGCAAGGCTTCGACAGACATGATGCTCAGGCCGATGTCGCTCGCCCTCCTGACTGCCGGCAGCCTGATGCTGCTCGCCGCTCCGGCTTCGGCCCAGCGGGACGACCCCAACCTGAAGAAGTACTGCACCGGCGATTACATGACCTATTGCGGCAACCTGCCGCCGGAAAGCCCCGAGGTCGATCGCTGCTTCGAGAAGAACATGAAGAAGATCTCGGTCAACTGCAAGCGCGCGATCGATTTCTACGAGCAGACGCACAAGAAGTAAGGCGGCGACGCCTCCGGACGAGGTCGTTCGGAGGCGCGTCGACATGAGGCGCGCGCCTCCCCGACCCGCCTCCGCTCACGCCGAGGCCTGTTCGCGGCTCGCGACTTCCAGCGCTTCGGCCAGGTCCTCGATGCTGAAGGGCTTGCGCAGAACGGTCTCGCCGGGGCCCGGGCGGGGCCCTTCCTGCTCGTCGCCCGCCGGGTGGCCGGTGGCGAACACCACCTTCAGGTCGGGACGCCGCCGCCGCGCCTCGGCGGCGAGCGTCGGGCCGTCGATGCCCGGCATCACCACGTCGGTGAACAGCACCGCCACCTCGCGCTCCCCGTCGAGGACGGCGAGAGCCGCCGCCCCGTCGGCGGCCGTGACGGTCCGATAGCCGAGCTCGCCGATCGTCTCGGCGCTGGCGAGCCGCACTGCGGCGTCGTCCTCCACCACCAGAATCGTGCGCCGGGCCCGGCCGGGCGACGGCGCCGCGAGCCGCGCCCGCCCGGCATCCTCGACCGGCAGCCCGTCGCGGCTCACCGGCAGGGTCAGGGTGATGGCGGTGCCCTGCCCCGGCTGACTGTCGATCCGCACCCGCCCGCCCGACTGGGTGACGAAGCCGTAGACCTGGCTCAGGCCGAGACCGGTGCCCCGCCCCTGCGGCTTGGTGGTGAAGAACGGCTCGAAGGCTCGCGCCACCACCTCGGGCGGCATGCCGGTGCCGGTGTCCCGGACCGTGATCGACACGCCCTGGATGCCGTCCTCCAGGCTGCCCGGTGCGATCTCGAGGACGAGGCGCCCGCCCCCCGGCATCGCGTCGCGGGCATTGACCGCGAGGTTGAGGATCGCGTTCTCGAGCTGGTTCTGGTCGACGAAGATCGGCGGCGGGTCGGCCATCAGGCGCGTCTCGACCTTCACGGTCTCGCCGAGGGTGCGCCGCAGGAGGTCGACCATGCCGGCGACGAGGCGGTTCGGGTCGGTCGGGCGCGGCTCCAGCGGCTGCTGGCGGGCGAAGGCGAGGAGCCGGTGGGTGAGCTTGGCGGCCCGATCGGTGCCGTCGAGAGCACCGGCGATGAAGCGGCCGACATCGGTGTCGCCCCGGGCGATGCGGCGCTGGACCAGCTCCAGGGAGCCGGTGATGACCGCGAGCAGGTTGTTGAAGTCGTGGGCGATGCCGCCGGTGAGCTGGCCCACCGCCTCCATCTTCTGCGACTGGCGCAGCTGGCTCTCGGCCGAGAGGCGCTGGGCGTGCTCGCGCTTGAGATCGGCGAGCGCCTGCTCCTCGGCCCGGGCGCGGGCGAGCGCCAGCCAGGCCATCAGCACCAGGGTCAGGGCCGAGACCGTGGCGACGAGGCCGTAGACCCGCAGGTTGTCGTACCAGCGGTCGAGGGCGACGATCGTCTCGACCGAGAAGGCGACCTCGACCGGGTAATCGCCGATGCGGCGCCAGGCATAGAGCCGCTCGGCCTCGCCGGGCGGGGTGCCGGTGGCCGCGCCGCCCTGCGGCCGGGCGCGGATCGCCCGCAGGAGCGGGTCGGTCGGCCCCAGGCGTTCGTCGGTTTCCGGGCCCGGCGGCTCGCGCACCAGCACGGCGCCGTCGGCCCGCAGCAGCATCGCCCGGTGCGCCGTCGGGGCGGCGATCTCGGCGTAGAAGCGGGCGAAGTACTCGGTGCCGAGCGCGATCACGATCACGCCGTCGAAGCGGCCGTCCTCGGTCGAGCGCCGCCGGCTGACCATGAAGGCGGCGGTGCCGTCGGGCTCCCGCAGGGCGGGGCTGACATAGATGCCGATGTCCTTGGGGCGATGCACCGCGTAGATGTCGCGCTCGGCGAGGTCGCGTCCGAGATCGGCCTCGCGGCTCGAGGCGCGGATTCGCCCCTGCGGGTCCACCACCCAGACCGCCCGGGCCTGGGCCAGCGGCGCCTTCAGGCTGGCGAGGAAGCCGCCGGTGGCGGGAGTCGAGATCTGGGTCCAGCTGCGGTCGAAGATGTAGTCGTCGACCCGGTCCATCGCGAGTTCGGCGGTGTCGAACACCTTCGAGGCGTGCTCGTGCATCACCGCGGCGGTGCGCACGACGGCGCTGTCCTCCTCCCGCAGGACCTCGGCCCGGTTCCACCACGCCGCACCCACCAGGACGACGCAGGGCACCAGGAAAGCCGCGGCGACGAGGAGCTGGTGCAGCCGCACCGTCGAAAGGCTCACGGGACACTCACAAACGCGACGGGGAGCCGACGCGGCGATCGGCCAGAAGCTTAACCGTTCGTTAACGGGAAGGCGAGCGAAACGAGCGCCGCCCGACCCCGTCGGCCTCCGGCTTTCCCGGGCGGTGTGTCGCCCGGGCATCGGCCGAAAGCCCCGGGGAGACCGGAGGCGGGCCGTCGCCGCACTCTTCCGGCCCGGGCTCCAACACCCTCTTAACGGCCAAGCTCGAATGCCGTGCAACCCCCGCGCCGCCCGGGCTCGCCTCGCACGGCGCGGGCCGCTATGGTGCCGCCGCCACGCTTGCCGCCCGGATTTCGCCCGTGTTCCGTCCCCGTACCCTCGTCCTTCTCGGCCTGATCGCCCTCTCGGCCGCCGCCTGCGGCCGTCGCGGCCCGCTCGAGCCGCCGCCCGCCGCGGCGCCGACGGCTCCGCCGAAGGCGAGCCCGGGCGCGAGCGCCGCGCGGCCGAAGACCGGAGCGGCGGCCGTCAACACGCTGCCGGGCGGCGTCGGGCTCTCGGCCGGGGCCTCGGTCCCGGACGAGGAGGACGAGCTGCCCGCCGCCGCCGTCGCCCCCCCGACCGGCATCCCGGCCCCGACCGTGTCGTCCTCGCGCCGCCGCAAGGGCTTCACCATTCCCCAGGAGCCGTTCCCGCTCGATCCGCTGCTGTGACGGCGCCGACGTGAGGGTGCCAAGGCGGTCCGGTTTCGTGTAGAGGGCGCCTCGCGCCGGATGCGGCGCGCCAGCGCCCCCGGTCCATCGGTCTCTCTGCCATGCATCACTTCACCTACCGCGACGGCGTGCTCCACGGCGAGGACGTCGACCTGGCACGGCTCGCGGGCGCGGTCGGCACCCCGTTCTACTGCTACGCCTCCGCCACCCTGGAGCGGCACTACCGGGTCTTCGCCGAGGCCTTCTCGGGCGACGACGCGCTGGTCTGCTACGCCATGAAGGCGAATTCGAACCAGGCGGTGCTCGCCACCCTGGCGCGGCTCGGCGCCGGCATGGACATCGTCTCGGAGGGCGAATTGCGCCGGGCGCTCGCCGCCGGCGTGCCGGGCGAGCGGATCGTGTTCTCGGGCGTCGGCAAGACCGAGGGCGAGATGGCCGCCGCGTTGGATGCCGGCATCCTGTGCTTCAACGTCGAGAGCGAGCCGGAGCTGGAGCAGCTGTCGCGGGTGGCCGCCGCCAAGGGCGCGACGGCGCCGGTCTCGATCCGGGTCAACCCGGATGTCGACGCGCGCACCCATGCCAAGATCTCGACCGGCAAGTCCGAGAACAAGTTCGGGATCCCGATCTCGCGGGCGCGCGAGGTCTATGCCCGCGCCGCCGGCCTGCCGGGCCTGTCGCTCGTCGGCGTCGACATGCATATCGGCAGCCAGATCACCGATCTGGCGCCCTACGACAACGCCGCCGCCCTGCTCTGCGGGCTCGCCCGCGACCTGATGGCCGCCGGTCACAGGCTCCACCACGTCGATTTCGGCGGCGGCCTCGGCATTCCGTACCGGGACGACAACGCCCCCCCGCCCGACCCGGCCGCCTTCGCGGCGGTGCTGCGGCCGCATTTCAAGCCGCTCGGCCTGAAGCCCGTCTTCGAGATCGGCCGGATGATCGCCGGCAATGCCGGCGTGCTGGTCACCCGGGTGCTCTACGTGAAGCACGGCGAGGGCCGCACCTTCGTGATCGTCGACGCGGCGATGAACGACCTGATCCGCCCGACCCTCTACGAGGCCTACCACGCCCTGCGCCCCGTGGCCGAGCCGAAGCCCGAGGCCGGGCGGGTCACCGCCGACGTTGTCGGCCCGGTCTGCGAGAGCGGCGACTACCTGGCGCTCGCCCGCGAGATGCCCGAGGTGAAGCCCGGGGACCTGATCGCCGTGATGTCGGCGGGCGCCTACGGCGCCGTGCAGGCCTGCACCTACAACACCCGGCCCCTCGTGCCCGAGGTGCTGGTGCGGGGCGCCGACCACGCGGTGATCCGGCCGCGGCAGAGCTACGAGGAGCTGATCGGGCTCGACCGGGTGCCGGAGTGGCTCACGGCCTGATCTCTAAAATGCGACCGGTTTTCCGAACCGGTCCGCCAGTCCCCCCGCGCTAACGTCCCGGACAGTCACCGGGAGGACTTGAAGCGATGGCGCCCCAAGGCAATCTGCTCGCCCGTGCCGAGGCCGTGGTCGAGCGCGCATTCCGCATCGCGGCCGAGCACGAGACCGCGCTCGCCCGCGCCCGCAGCGCCGTGCAGCCCCTGCGCGAGGCGGCGGCGCGGCAAGAGGGCGGGATCTCGGGCGGGGTCTCGGGCGGGGTCTCGGGCGGGGTCTCGCCGGCCCTGCCCCAGGATGCCGACCGGCAGCGCGCCGGCCGTCCGGCCTGAGCCGATTTGACCCGCTGGCCCGTCCGGACCGGCGTGGTAGCCTGCCCGCTTCGTTCCCCCGCGGCTCCTCCGCGACGGGAAGCGAGCGGGAGCAGGGCATGACAAAGGCCGAGCCGGACACCGCGCGGAGCGCCGAGGCGCCGGAGCACCGGGCCGATCCGGTGCGCGCCGGGCTCGACCGGCTCGTGGTCCGGGCCGGGCGTGTCACCCTGTGGGAGCAGGCCTGGCCGATCCTGTGGCGCGGCCTCGCGGTCGTTCTGGTGTTCCTCGCCGCGTCCTGGCTCGGCCTGTGGCTCGATGCCGGTCCCGTCCTGCGGATGGCCGGGGTCGCGGTCTTCGGCCTCGCGCTCCTGGGCGTCCTCCTGCCGCTCGTCCGGCTGCGCCGGATCGCCCGGACGCAGGCGCTGGCGCGGATCGACCGCGATGCCGGCCTCGCCCACCGCCCCGCCCGGACGCTCGAGGACAGCCTGGCGCTCGGGCAGGACGATCCCGGCACGGTCGCCCTGTGGGACTTGCACCGCCGGCGCGCCGCCGCGACGCTCGCCCGCCTCAAGGTCTCGGGTCCCCGGCCCGGTATGGCCCGGCGCGACCCCTATGCCCTGCGGGCCGGCGCGATCCTCGCCGCGGTGGCAGGCGCCTTCGTCGCCGGCCCGGAGGCCGGCGAGCGCCTGCGCGCCGCCTTCGACTGGCGCGGGCCGGTCGCGGCCGCCCCCTCCTTCCGGGTCGACGGCTGGATCGATCCGCCGCTCTACACCCGGATGCCGCCCCTGATCGTCTCCCTGGCCGAAGCCGGGCAGCACCTGCGGGCGCCGGTGAACTCGACCCTGGTGGTGCGCATCGCCGGCACCGGCGCCGCCACGGTGACGCCCGGAGCCGGCCTCAAGCCCCTGCCCCCGACGGCGCCGGCCCGGGCCGACCTGCGCGAGGAGCGCTTCACGCTGACCGGCGGCACCGCCGAGGTGTCGGTGCAGACGGGCTTCGCCTCGAGCCACCGCCTGACCGTCGACACCATTCCCGACCGACCGCCGGAGATCGCCTTCGCGGGCAACCCCGAGCCCAACGGGCGCGGGACCTTCACGCTCGCCTACCGGGCCAAGGACGATTACGGCCTCGCCTCGGCGGAGGGCGTGGTCGAGCCGCAGACCAAGGGGCGCAGCCTGGTGCCGCCGCCGCGCCTGACCCTGACCCTGCCGTCCGATTCACAGGGCACCAGCGACACCCGCACCCTGGTCGATCTCACCGACAATCCCTGGGCCGGCGCCAAGGTGCTGCTGACCCTCGTGGCGAAGGACGAGGCGGGCCAGGAGGGGCGGTCCGCCTCCCTCGCCTTCACCCTGCCGGGCCGCGTCTTCACCAAGCCCCTGGCGCGGTCGCTGGCCGAGGAGCGCCGCCGCCTCGTCCTCGATCCCGACGGGAGCCGGGCGCGGGTGGAGACCTCCCTCGACGCGCTCCTGATCGCGCCCGAGCGCTTCACGCCGCAATGGGGCGTCTTCCTCGGCCTCAAGGAAGCGGCGCGGCGCCTGCGCGCGGCCCGGACCGACGAGGCGCTGACCGAGGTCGCCGATCTCCTGTGGACGATGGCGCTGCAGATCGAGGAGGGCGACCTCTCGGATGCCGAGAAGGCCCTGCGCGCCGCCCAGGACCGCCTGAAGGACGCCCTCGACCGCGGCGCCTCCGACCAGGAGATCGCCAAGCTCACCGACGAGCTGCGCCAGGCGATGGACCGCTTCCTGAAGGAATTCGCCCAGCGCCAGCAGCAGAACCCGCAGAATCCCGGGCAGCAGAGCCAGCAGGCCGACCGGACGGTGACGCCCGACGACCTCGCCAAGATGCTCGACCAGATGCAGGAGGCGATGAAGCGCGGCGATACCGCCGAGGCCCAGCGCCTGCTCGACCAGCTCCGCGGCATTCTCGAGAACCTGCAGACGGCCCAGCCGAACTCGCGCATGTCGGACCCGACCGCCCGCGAGATGAACCGCCAGATGCAGGACCTCGAGGCGATGACCCGCGAACAGCAGGGCCTGCGCGACGAAACCTTCCGCCAGGGCCAGGAACGCCGCTTCGGCAATCGGGGCCAGCCGCAGCCGGGCCAGCAGGGACAGCGCCAGCAAGGGCCGCGCGGCCAGCAGGGCCAGCGCGGCGGCGAGCCGCAGCAGGGCGAGGGCCAGCAGCAGCAGGGCCAGCGCGGCCAGCAGGGCGGCCAGCAGCAGGGAGGATTGGGCGATCGCCAGCAGGCCCTGCGCCAGCGCCTGGAGGACATGCAGCGCAAGATGAAGGAACTCGGCATGCAGGGCGAGCAGGGCCTCGCCGATGCCGAGCAGGCGATGAAGGATGCCGAGAACGCGATCGGCCAGGGCCAGGACGGCTCCGCCGTCGACGCGCAGGGCCGCGCCCTCGAAGGGTTGCAGCGCGGCGCGCAGGGCATGGCCCAGCAGATGCAGCAGATGGGCCAGGACGGCGAGGGCCAGCAGGCCGACGGGCAGCAGGGCCAGGGCAATCCCAACCAGCCCGGCCGCCAGGGCGCCCGCGACAGCGATCCCCTCGGCCGGCCGACCCGCAGCCGCGACTTCTCGGACGGCCGCGTGCGGGTGCCGACCGCCGAAGAATCCGGCGTCGAGCGGGCCCGGCGCATCCTGGAGGAGCTGCGGCGCAAGCTCGGCGACCCGAACCGCCCGACGGAAGAGCTCGACTATTTCGAGCGCCTGCTGCGGCGCAATTGAGGCCCGCAACGAGGAGCGGCGCGGTCCCGAGAGACCGCGCCGCTCCTCGTTGCGCCGTTCGATGGGAGCGGGGCCGCCGCAGCGGCCCCGCTCGCTCAGTTGAACAGGTTGAAGTGGTAGTTGATGCCGACCTTCAGCAGGTGGGTGTCGAGGCCGGTGCGGGCGCCGAACTGGGTGCCGAAGGCGCGGAAGCGGACGTCGCGGCCGAGATCGGCGTAGAGATACTCGCCCTTCACCGAGAGGCTCGGGGTGATCATGTATTCCAGGCCGGCGCCGACGGTGTAGCCGTCGACCGGGATCGAGGCGTTGATGGAAGCCGGCAGCACGAGGCCGGGTCCGGTGGCGATGCCGCGGACGCCGATCTCGGTGAAGGCCCAGCCGCCGGTGGCGTAGGCGAGCAGCGGCCCCCAGGCATAGCCGATGCGGCCGCGGACGGTGACGAAGTAGGTGTCGGTCTTCAGGCCGCCATTGGCGCTGGCGGTCCCCGCCGAGGCGCGGAACTCGTTGTGGATGTCCGAGTAATTGGCGTCGGCCTCGACGCCGACCACGAAGCCGTTGTTGGGCGTGAACTGGTAGTTGTAGCCGACGATGCCGCCCGCCACGAAGCCGGCGGCCGAGACCTCGGCGCGGGAGGCCGGCAGGGCGGCCGGACGCGGGGAGGTCGTCGAGGCGCGGAAGTCGCCGCCGACGGCGCCGCCCGCGTTCACGCCGGCATAGAACCCGGTCCAGGTGAAGGCCGGCGGAGCCACCGGGTAGACCGGCGGCGGGGCGACGCGGCGCGGGAGATCGGCGGCATGGGCGGCGCCCGCCAGCGCGAGCAGGCCGGTGGCGGCGAGCAGATAGGACTTCACGTGAACAACCCCCATGGTCGTCGGGCCGGCCGGATCATGCCGTCGCCGCCCGGTTCGAATGGTGCGCCGGGCGGACGCATTGCTGCATCGCAGCAGCCCGGCGGCCCCACACAATCATGGTGGGCTGTTCGAGGCTATCGCATTTGCGCAACACAGGAGCCTGCAGTCAAAGCTGATTCAGGCGCATATGCGTTGCCACAATTGTGGCGATGACTTTGGGACAGGTCGACAATGATGCGGGTGAGACGATCGGTCGAGCATGGCCGGGGCGCGCACGGGTCGCGCCCGAGCGGACGGACTGCCGCGCCGTCCTCGGCGCTCGCCCCTGCGGCGCGGAGCCACCTCCCCGGGCGGTCCCGATCCGCCCTATCAGGCCGTGCCTCCTCGCGCGCCCTGCCCGGGTGACGTGCCGCCACGAGTTCGCGCCCGATGTCCAGCAACACCGTCGTCCTCATCGCCTGCCTCGCGGTCGCCGCGGTGCTGCTCCTCGGGCTCGTCAACATGCTGCGCGGCGGCAGCCCCAATCTCTCGCAGCGCCTGATGCGGCTGCGGGTGGTGCTCCAGCTCGTCGCGATCGTGGTGATCATGGGGGTGCTGTGGTGGCGCGGCGCTTGACCCAGCGCGACTGTGGCGAGCCGGTCGCACGGGGTGGAAAACCATGCGCGCGCGGATTGCGCGGCGAGACGGGACGGGAGCGGGAGGACTAGGGTGAATCCCGCCCCAGCCACGGGGCGGTGGACCGTTCGACAGATGCGCGTAACCCTTCCGAGCCTTGCCGCGGCGATCGTGCTGGCGGCTCCGGCCGCCCAGGCCGCCGACCCCTCGGCCCTGGTGCCGTCCTACCGGCCGCCGGTCCAGCCCCTCAGCATCGTCTCGGAGTTCCGCATCGGCGGCTCCGCCCAGGACCCGGGCAGCAACGAGAAGAACACCAGCAACATCAACGGCGAGATCCTGTTCGCCAAGCCGGTCACCGGGCTCGACCGGTTCTGGGCCGCCTTCGTGCCGCGCCCGACGGTGGGCGGCAGCTACAATTTCGACGGCCGCACCAGCTACGCCTATCTCGGCGCGACCTGGACCGCCGACATCACCGACCGGATCTTCGTCGAGGGCTTCTTCGGCGCCGGCTTCCACGACGGCTATACCGGCCCGAAGGCCGGCGTGCCCAAGACCTTCAACGCGCTCGGCTGCAACCCGCTGTTCCGCGAGGCGGCGGCCGTCGGCTTCCGGCTCACCGAGCACTGGAGCATCATGGCGACGATCGAGCACATGTCGAATGCCGGCCTCTGCGTCACGAATCGCGGCCTGACCAATTTCGGCGGCAAGATCGCCTACACGTTCTGATCGCCTACACGTTCTGATCGCCGATACGGTCTGATCGCCGACACGGCCCGATGCCCTGCGCGGCGTCGAAGATGAAGCCGGGTCCGGACCGGCCCGACGATGGTGGCCCTGGCGCCGCGGCGGCGGGCCGCTAGAACATCGCTCGTGACGGCGGGCTCGAGGTCCGCCGAAGGGAGCCTGGCCCGTGGTCGTTCTCAACCGCATCTATACCCGCACCGGCGATACCGGCACGACGGCTCTCGCCAGCGGCGAGCGCCGCTCGAAGGCCGACCTGCGGGTCGAGACCTACGGCACCGTCGACGAGACCAATGCCTGCCTGGGGCTCGCCCGCCTGCACACCACCGGCGACCTCGACGCGATGCTCGGGCGGATGCAGAACGACCTGTTCGATCTCGGTGCCGACCTCGCCACCCCGGAGACCGGGGAGCCCCTGTCCTACGAGCCGCTGCGGATCGTCGCCGCCCAGGTCGAGCGGGTCGAGCGCGAGATCGACGCGCTCAATGCCGGGCTCTCCCCCCTGCGCTCCTTCGTGCTGCCGGGCGGATCGGCCGCGGCGGCGGCGCTGCACCTCGCCCGCACGGTCTGCCGGCGGGCCGAGCGGCTGGCGGTCGCCCTCGCCGCCACGCCGGGCGAGACGGTCTCGCCGGTGGCGATCCAGTACCTGAACCGCCTGTCGGACTTCCTGTTCGTGGCCGCCCGGGTCGCCAATGACGGCGGAGCCGCCGACGTGCTGTGGGTGCCGGGCAAGACCCGCACCTGAGACGCCCCCTCCGGGCGCTGACAGGCACCGTCGCCCGCGCGGGCCGCACGGGTCCCGCGCAGGTGCCGCGGGCTGCACTTAACGGTGGGGCGGGGCCCCGCCGGCGCGCGTTGACAATTGCGAAAATCGGCCGCTACGGTCCGCGCCACCGTGCTCCATCGGGGATGATCGCTGGCCGGCCGAGGGAGGGCCCGGCCATCATCGTCCCTTCGTCCTGAAGGATGCGACGATCATGAAGGTCCTGGTGCCCGTCAAGCGGGTGGTCGACTACAACGTGAAGATCCGGGTGAAGCCGGACGGTTCCGGCGTCGAGCTTGCCAACGTCAAGATGTCGATGAACCCCTTCGACGAGATCGCCGTCGAGGAGGCGATCCGCCTCAAGGAGAAGGGCAAGGCCACGGAGATCGTGGTGGTGTCGATCGGCCCGCAGCAGGCGCAGGAGACGATCCGCACCGCGCTCGCCATGGGCGCCGACCGCGGCATCCTGGTCAAGACCGACGCCGCCGTCGAGCCGCTCGCCGTCGCCAAGCTCCTCAAGGCGCTGGTCGAGAAGGAGAGCCCGGATCTCGTCATCCTCGGCAAGCAGGCGATCGACGACGATTCGAACCAGACCGGCCAGATGCTCGCCGCGCTGCTCGGCTGGCCGCAGGGCACCTTCGCGTTCAAGCTCGAGGTCGCGGACGGCAACCTCGACGTGGTGCGCGAGATCGACGGCGGCCTGCAGACCCTGAACCTGACGCTGCCGGCGATCGTCACCACGGATCTCCGCCTCAACGAGCCGCGCTACGCCTCGCTGCCCAACATCATGAAGGCGAAGAAGAAGCCCCTCGACACCGTGGAGCCGGAGGCGCTCGGCGTCGACGTGAGCCCGCGGCTCAAGGTGCTCAAGACCGTCGAGCCGGGCGGCCGCAAGGCCGGCGTCAAGGTCGCCAGCGCCGCCGAGCTCGTCAACAAGCTGAAGGTCGAGGCCGGCGTCCTCTGACGAGGGCGCATCGGCATCCCTGGAAAGGAAGGAACGACACGCCATGACCACCCTCCTGCTGGTCGAGCATGCCGGCGGCGCCGTGAAGGACGCCAGCACCAAGGCCCTGACGGCCGCCAAGCAGCTCGGCGCCCCGGTCCACGCCCTCGTGGTCGGCGCCGATGCGCAAGGCGCGGCCGAGGCCGCCGCCAAGCTCGACGGGATCGAGAAGGTTCTGGTGGCCGCCGACGCCGCCTTCGACCACCTCCTCGCCGAGCCGACGGCATCGCTCGTCGCCGAGCTCGCTGCCTCCTACGACACCGTGATCGCCGCCGCCTCGACCGAGGGCAAGAACGTGCTGCCGCGCGTCGCCGCCCTCCTCGACGTGGCGCAGGTCTCCGACATCATCAAGGTGGTCGGTCCCGACACCTTCGAGCGGCCGATCTATGCCGGCAACGCGATCCAGACCGTGCAGGCGACCGACGCCAAGCGGGTGATCACGGTGCGCACCGCCGCCTTCCAGGCGACGGCCGAGGGCGGGTCCGCCGCCCCGGTCGAGGCGGTGTCCGCCGCGTCGGCGCCCGCGGCGAAGTCGTCGTTCAAGGGCGAGGAGATCGCCAAGTCCGACCGTCCGGAGCTCGCCGGCGCCCGCATCATCGTGTCGGGCGGCCGCTCGCTCGGCTCGGCCGACAAGTTCAAGGAGCTGATCGAGCCGCTGGCCGACTCGCTCGGCGCCGCGGTCGGCGCCTCCCGCGCGGCGGTCGATGCGGGTTACGCCCCGAACGACTGGCAGGTCGGCCAGACCGGCAAGGTCGTGGCGCCGGACCTCTACGTCGCGGTCGGCATCTCGGGGGCGATCCAGCACCTCGCCGGCATGAAGGACTCGAAGGTCATCGTCGCCATCAACAAGGACGAGGAGGCGCCGATCTTCCAGGTCGCCGATTACGGCCTCGTCGGCGACCTGTTCAGCGTCGTGCCGGACCTGCAGCAGGAAATCGCCAAGGCCAAGGGCTGAGGCAGACCGCCCCTCGCGCACGTAACCCGCGCGAGGGGCGGCATCGAGACCCCTCCGGGCTCCCCTGGAACCCTTCGCATCTGCGAAGGCGCGATGATATGAACGGTCTGGACCGCGTGGCGGGAAGGCAGGGTGTGATGGGCATCGAGATCAAGACGGTCGGGATCATCGGGGCCGGCCAGATGGGCAGCGGCATCGCCCATGTCTGCTCCCTGGCCGGTCTCGACGTGCGGATGAACGACCGCGATCCCGAGCGCCTGAAGAACGGGCTCGCCACCGTCAACGGCAACCTGCAGCGTCAGGTCTCGAAGGGCGCGATCACCGAGAGCCAGCGCCGCGACGCGATCGAGCACATCATCGCGGTCGATTCCTTCGACGATTTCGGCCCCTGCGACCTCGTGATCGAGGCCGCGACCGAGGACGAGACGATCAAGCGCAGCATCTTCAGCGCGCTCTGTCCGTCCCTGCGCCCCGAGACGATGGTGGCGACCAACACCTCGTCGATCTCGATCACGCGCCTTGCCGCCTCGACCGACCGGCCGGAGCGTTTCATCGGCATCCACTTCATGAATCCGGTGCCGGTGATGCAGCTCGTCGAGCTGATCCGCGGCATCGCCACCGAGGACCCGACCTACGAATCGGCCAAGGCCTTCGTGCGGCGCCTCGGCAAGATCGTGACGGTGTCGGAGGATTTTCCGGCCTTCATCGTCAACCGCATCCTGCTGCCGATGATCAACGAGGCGATCTACACCCTCTACGAGGGCGTCGGCTCGGTCGATTCGATCGACACCGCGATGCGGCTCGGCGCCAATCATCCGATGGGACCGCTCCAGCTCGCCGACTTCATCGGCCTCGATACCTGCCTGTCGATCATGCAGGTGCTCTACGAGGGCCTGGCCGATTCGAAATACCGCCCCTGTCCGCTCCTGGTGAAGTACGTCGAGGCCGGCTGGCTCGGCCGCAAGACCAAGCGCGGCTTCTACGATTACCGCGGCGCGGAGCCGGTGCCGACCCGCTGAGGGCGGAGCGCACCGGGCGTCTCTCGCTCCCGCGCCGTCCGCGCGGCCGGGCGGATCACGCCACCGCGGCCTTGCGGGACTTGGCCGTATTGCGGGCCGGCCAGCCGAGAGCGACGAGCCGGGCCTTGGCGTGCTCGCGCACCTCGTCGCGCAGGCCCGGCGCCATCGCCGCCAGTGCGGCCTGGGTCTCGGGCGCCAGCATCAGGTCGGTGACCGCATTGATCGACTGCGCCTCGTCGATGCGCGCCGTCAGGTCGGCCTCGCTCGCACCGCCGCTCATCTCGGCCTGCGGCAGCTCGGCGTCGTTCGCGACCTCCGCCTTGCGGTCCCCCTCCGGCGCAGGCTCGGCCCGGCGCGCCGGGGCGTTGGCGGCCACGAGGTCGGGACGGCTCGCCTTGAACTCGTCGGCCTCGTCCTCGGAATAGAGCAGGCCGTGCAGGCCGGCGAGCTTGAGGATCACCCGGTCCTTCGCCCGCTTCTCCGCCATGGCGAAGACGTAGGCCGCCTGGCGGCCCGAGACGCGGTAATTCACGCCGATCAGCGCCTCGCCGATCGACCATTCGGTGCGGTCGCCGTTCGGGCCCGGCATGTGGCCGGTCACCAGGATCACCGCCTCGTCGCGCTCCGCCCGCACGATCACCGGCGCATCGAAGCGGATGCGGGCCTGCACGGCGATCCGTTCCAGGGCCTTGTGGTAGATCACGGCGGTGCCCTGCACGCGCCAGACGTTGCCGGCCAGCGGCTCGCCGTAGGTGGCGAGGATGTCGGCGATCTGCTTGTCGGTGGTTGCGCTCATCTCGATCGATCTCACCTGCTGACGGCGGGCGCCCGGCGGGCCGGGTCGCGCGTTCCGTATTTGTTCTCTAGCATGCCGCCATCCGGTTCGCGAGGGTTTTCGCGGGTTCGCCGCGAGACGAGATCGCTGCGGCGAGGGATTTTTCGTCGCAGCGTCGCCACTCGATCGTCCCAGCGCCAAGCTGCCGCCGCATCGGCCATCCCATATCGCCCCGACACTTGGGTCACGAGGATTGGGTCGCGTTGCCGAACTGGATCATGTTCGCTAAATGTTCCTATGGAGAGACGCCACCTCGACTGTAGCGGATCGCGTGGCGCGCCCCGCCACCCGCCCGGAGCCCCGCATGAGCACGCCCGCCCTCCTCGATTCCTCGACCCTGCTCGAGCGGCCGGGCCAGCGCCACAGCGCCGTGCGCAGCCCCTCGCCCCGACGCGGCGCTCCCCTCGTCGCCGCGGTGCCGCGCCAGGCCCTGATCGCGGATTTTCTCGCCATCGCGGCCCTCGATCCGGGGGTGGAGCGGCTGAGGGCGGCGCCGGCGCCGATCCGCCTGCCGCTGGGCGACGCGGTGATCGAGCACGCGGCCGATTTCGAGCAGGTCCGCACCGACGAGCCGGGCCTTCTCGTCGACGTGGTGGCGGAGGCCGATCTGAGCCGTCATCCCTTCCGCACCGCCTACGTGGCAGGCGAGCCGGTTGTGGCCGAGGACGGACGGCGCTTCGTCATCGAGAGCGCGGCCTCGCTGCGGGCCGAGCCCCGGATCTCGACGGTGCGGCTGATCATGGCGTGTCGCCGCACCTACGTCTCGGCCGGCGACCGGGTGCGCATCCTGCACCACCTCGACGAATGCGGCACCGGCCGGCTGGTCGACTGCGCCGGGATGGCGATCAACGCCCAGGACGGCGTCGCGGCGGTGCTGGCGCTCGCCGTCGAGGGTCTCGTGGCGGTCGATATCGGCCGGCCGATCCTGCCCGAGACCGCGGTGCGCCGGCGGCCGTTGCCCTACCCGGATCCGTTCGGGTTCTGAGACCGTCTTGACGCTGGGGCCGGTCCACGGTTTGATCCTTCCCAAGGCCGATGCAGCCTGCCGCCTGCGCCCCGTTCGGGGTTCGGTGAATGCATTCCGCGAGGCGCATCCGTCCTTCCCCGTCCGTCGGGCGAACCGGTCAGCAAGGCAGGCACTGATCCCGCTGGTTTGCCCGCGAGCTGGGATGGGATCATGCGCACCTTTCGCGACGCCAAGGCGATGGCCAAGAGCCTTCGCGAGGAACTCGGGCGGCGGGGCACGGCGCTCTCTCATGGCGATTGCCTGGAGATCGTGGCGCGGCTCTTCGGCCTCGACAACTGGAACGTGCTGTCCGCCCGCCTGGCGGCCTCGCCCGAACCGGCAACGGCCGTGCCCCTGGAACGGCCCGCCGGCTGGATCGTCTCCGGCTCGAAGCCGCACCTCTACGAGGCGGGCATCGATCCCGCCACGCCCCATGGCGGCGGTCGCGCGGCGCTGATCCGTTGCCGCTACGCCGAGGACGACCCGATCTACGCGGCGATGGAGAAGGGTTTCGCCACGCTGATGCAGAGCATCGCGGCCGCGCCCTATCGCGGAAAGCGGGTCTGCCTGAGCGCCGAATTGCGGAGCCGCGACGTCGTCGGCGCCGCGACCCTGTGGCTGCGGGCCGACGCCGCGACCGGGCGGAGCGTCGCCTTCGACAACATGGAGGAGCGCTCGGTCGACGGGCCGCTGACGGGCACGCAGGGCTGGACCGGCCGGCGCATCGTGCTCGACGTCCCGGAGACGGCAGAGAGCCTGCATTTCGGGTTCTATCTCCGCGGCAGCGGCGAGGCCTGGGCCGGCGGGTTCGAGCTACGGGAGGCCTCGCCCGAGGACGGGGAGGCCGCCCGCGCCCGCATCAGCCCGGCGCCGGTGAACCTCGATTTCGCCGAGCCCTCGCGGGGAGCGGGCACGGCACGCTGAGGACGAGCGTGAGCGCGCGGGGCGTCAGGTCCCGCGCCGCGCCACCGCCGCCTCGACCAGCGAGCGGATCGCCGCCTGGACCGGCTCCGGCGTCGCGTCGCGCACGAACTTCGCCTCGATCTCCTCGCGAATCAGGGCGCCGTCGTCGCTGCGGGCGAGGTCGGTCGCGGTCTCGGCCTGGAGCAGCGACACGAAGGCGCTCTCGATCCGGCCGATCGCCTCCGGCGACGCGTCGGCGGCGACCTGGCGGCCGGTGAGGTCGAAGACGTCGGCGACGTGCGGCAGGCGCTCCTCGATGAGCGAGAGATCGCCGCCGAGCACGAAGACCGCGGGGATGTGGGCGATCAGGTCGACCGAGCCGCGGGTGATGTTGCCCGGGTTGAACCAGCGCGTTTCCCCGACCTGCATCGGGGCGTGGCGCTTGTGGACGTGGCCGTTGATGGCGAGCGCGCAGCCATGGATCGCCTCCGGCGGCTTTGCGCCCGGATAACCCGCCCCGAAGGCGAGGTCGTGGTGGGTGAGCCAGACGACGGCATCGGCCTGCGGGATCAGCCCGCGCACGTCCGAGGGGATCGCCTGACCGAAGGGCGTCGCACCCAGGCCGAGGCGGCGCCCCGCCACCGCGTAGAGCGCCGCCGGGCCGGATTCGGGGACGGCGTCGAGGACGTCGCTCACCGCCAGCATCGCCAGGCTGTCGCCGTCGGAGAGGCGGGTGTGACGGATGTCGTGGTTGCCGACATTGGCGAGCGGCCGGTGCCGGAAGCCCTTGAGGATCCGGATCAGGCGCGATTTCAGGCTCTCGTCCGGCTCCACGGGCCGCTCGAACAGGTCGCCGAGAAGCACGGGTGCGAGGTCGCGGGCATTGGCCAGCGCGACGCAATGCTCGAGCTTGTTCAGGACCGGCGCCGGCCAGTCGGGATCCTTGCGCCGCCCGGGCCGGCGCGACGCGACGTGGGGATCGCCGATGACGAGGAGGCCGGCGCACGCCACCGGCGCGGCGTCGAGCCGCTCGCGGCCGAGGATCATGCGGCGTCTCCCCTACCGGAGTGGCGGTGGCCGGCAAGCAGCGAGGCGGGGGCGACCGGTGTGCCGCAGGCCGGGCAGCGTCCGCCGGTCGCGGCGAGGACCATCTCCATCTCGGCCTCCGCGACGGCGAGTCCGTCCCGGGCCGCGGCCGCGCGTCCCCGCGCCTCGGCGAGGCGCCGGCCGGTCTCGGCGAGGCGCCGCGCCGTCGTGGCGGCGTCGGGCCGGAGCAGCGGCCGGGGCGCCGCGTCCGGCAGCCCGGCGAGGACCGAGGCGCGGGCCTCGGCTTCCGCGAGGGCGGCGCGCAGGCCTCGCAGCCGCGCGGCATGGAACGTGTTCCGTGCGGTGTCGCGCGGTACCGGCGCCCGGGCCGGCAACCGACCGAGGGCCGCCACCCGGTCGTGCGCCGTCGCGAGATCGTCGGCCGTCACGAGCACCCGGCGGCCGAGGGCGGCGCGGTGGCGCGCCTCGGCCAGCGCGCGGCCGATCTCCGCTCCGGTCTCGGGCGCCGGCAGATCCGCCAGCACCCGGGCCCGGGCGGCGGCCCCGGTGGCGAGACGCTCGGACCGGGCGAGGCGGTCGGCCAGGACCTCGCGCTCGCGCAGGCGCGCTTCCGCGGCGGCGAGCGCATCGGCCCGCGCCCGGAGCCCACCCAGGGTCTCGGCCAGGGCGTCGAGGTCGTCGAGGGGCCCGAGCGCCTCGCGCAGGCGGGCGATCTCACGCTCGCCCTCGCGGATGGTGCGCTGGTCCTCCGTCACCCGCTCGCGCTGCAAAGCCTGCATGTCGCGCACGAGCCCGGCCTCGCGGCCAATCGACAGCACGGCCGAGCGCCGGGCCGGCTTCTCGCCGAGCAGGAAGACCGGGAATTTCTGGTGCGCCACGTGGACGTCGAGATCCTCGACCCGGGTGATGCCGAACAGCCGCTCGACCCAGGGCGGCACGTCGCGGCCGCCGGTCTCCAGGGTGGTGCCGTTCTCCCGCACCAGCGCCCCGTCGGCCTCGTGCAGCGACCACAGGTTGACCGGGGTGCGCTTGGGCTGGCGGACGTAGCGTAGCAGCCGACCGTCGGCAACGCCGATCTCGACCCGCGCGGCACTCGCGCCCGCCCGCACCAGGCTGTCGCGCACCTCGCCGTAGAAGACCGCCCGCAGGGCCCGGATCACCGTCGATTTGCCGTGGTTGTTGGGGCCGACCAGCGCGTTGACGCCGGGGGCGAGCGGCAGCGTCGCGTCGGCAAAACCCTGGACGTCGAGCAGGCGCAGGTAGCGGAAGCCCGGCGCATCCGGGCTCCAGGCCGCCGCGCAGGCAGCGGCCGGCCCCACGATCGCGACGCCGGTCTCCGGCCGCCCGGCGATCCGGCTGACCGTGAGGTCGGCGCCGAAGCCCGCCACATCGTGGTGGGAGATCGCCAGGCACTGCACGCCGAGCTTGGCGGCACTCTCCTCCAGCACCTGGTAGAAGGCCGGCACCCGGTCGGGAGCGATCCAGCAATCGGCCTCGTCCAGGGCGAGGAAGCGCCCGACCCCGGCCTTGACCACGGCGATCAGCCGGAGCGCCATGCCGACGACGTTGGTCATGGCGCCGCCATTGTCCTCCAGCACGTCCTCGCGGCCGCCATCCGGGCGCTCGACCCCGATGTCGAGGGCCGGCAGCCCGCGCTCGGTGGTGAGATCCAGGCGTACCGGCTTCTCGCCGGGCAGCACCTCCTGGACGAGGGCGGTGAGCAGGGTCTCGAAGGTCGCGACGCTGCGGCGGTTGGCGTCCTGCTGCAGCTCGCGCAGGTAGGTGTCGACCGCGTCGCGCTGGGCGAGACGGCCCTTGGCGGCGGCCACCTCCCGGGTCCGGACGGCCAGGGTCTCGCGATCGCGGTCGCGGGTCGCCTCCAGGCGGGCGAGCAGGCGGCCGGCGCGGGAGAGCGCGTCCTGGCGGTCGGCGGGGGCCGGGGAAACGGGCAAGGCCGCGGTCACCGCGCGGTGTCGAGGGCGGAGAGACGGTCCTGCACCGCCCGCAGGGCCTGCGCGAAGTCCTCGACCCGGCGGGCGTTCTCGGCCCGGGCCTCCTCGATCATCCGGCGGATCTCGGCCTCGTCGTCGGTGCCCAGCTCCTCGCGGGCCTGGGCTCGCGCGGCGGCGAGTTCCGCGGTCAGGCGCTCGACGTCGCTCTCGGCCCGGATCCGGTCGGCCCGCAGGCGCTCGTAGGCCGGCTGCAGCGCCTCGAGGCGACGCAGGGCCTCGACATCGGGACCCGTTTCCCGGAGACCCTGATCGTTCTCCTGCCCCTTGCGGCCGCGCTCCATCTCGGTCCTCGTTCCCATGCCGGGTTTCATGCCGGGTCTCATGCCGGTCCCTGCCGCGGAACCGATGGGCCCGGAGGTGGCACCCGGACCGACCTTTGGCAACAGCGGCGCCGTTCGAGAAATGTTCGCCGCGCCCTGTTGACGACCTGTGCAAATCAGACCAGTGTTCCGGTAATGTTCCATGCGACGAGCCGGCCCGGGAGGCGGCACGGCGTCGCAACGGAATCGTGGGAGACCCGGCATGGAGACCAACCTCCTGGAGAACGTCGCGGCCGAGGCTGCCCCGCTGTTCGAGAACCGGGACTGGTGCCTCCACGCGGACGGGCTGGAGCACCGCGGCACCGGCTATTTCATCGACCGCGCCGCCCTCGCGGCACGGCGGCCGGACGGCTACTGGGAATGGCCGCTCCACCTCTCGGAGAAGAGCTGGTGCGGCGTGCGCAGCTTCCGCGAGGCGTTCTCGGCGGCGCTCGGCGCCTTCGGCATCGCCCCCGACCGCAAGCTCACCCTGTCCTTCGCCCTCGGCTTCGGCACGCGGGTCGGAGGCGCGGCGCCCGACGCCTTCGTGCCCCTCGCCGACCTCGTGCGTCCCCGCGCGCCGGCCCCCCGCCCGGCCCTGGTCCGCCCGCTCGTCGCCGCGAGCGCCTGACGGCGCGGAACCGCGCTCTCCCCTCGCGGCGAAATATGCTCTAGAGCCCGCCCCGTGTGACGCCGTACGGGGAGTGGGCGAGCGTGAGCGGGCAGCGCAGCGTGGAGATCGTCGTCCGGGGCCGCGTCCAGGGCGTGGGCTACCGGGCCTGGACCAAGGGCGTGGCCGAGGCCAAGGGTCTCGTCGGCACCGTGCGCAACCGGCTCGACGGCAGCGTCGAGGCCCGCCTCGCCGGACCCGCCGAGGCGATCGCCGCGATGATCGAGGCCTGCCGCGAGGGCCCGCCCGGGGCGCGGGTCGCGGACCTCGCCGTGAGCGAGGCTGCTCCGCCCGCCGGCACGCGCGGCGTGCAGATCCTGCCGACGGCCTGACGGCGCCCGGCCAATGCAACCGGATCTGGGCTTGAGCAGCTTCTCGCTCCTCGATCTCGCCGCCCTCGTCTGCTTCCTGTCGGCGTGGTTCGGCTATTCCTACGCGGTCGAGCATCTCGCCGGGGGCAAGCGCAGCCTCAACGGCATGATGAACCGCTACCGCCACGCCTGGGCCGACCAGCAGATCGTGCGCGAGAACCGGGTGGTGGACACCACCATCAACGCCTCGCTGCAGAACGGCACCGCCTTCTTCGCCTCGACGGCGCTGATCGCGCTGGGCAGCGCGCTCACCCTGTCGCGCTCCACCGACGACGCCCTGACCCTGTTCTCGACCCTGCCCTTCGGCGCGCCGATGACCCGGGCGGTGTGGGAGATCAAGGTGGCGGGCCTCGCCCTGATCTTCGTCTACGCGTTCTTCAAGTTCGCCTGGGCCTATCGGCTGTTCAATTACGGCGCCATCCTGATCGGCGCCGTGCCGCCGCGCGACGGCGACCCGGTGCGGATCGAGCGGGCGGCGCGGCGGGCCGCGGCGATGAACGTGGTGGCGGGCGGCCATTTCAACCGCGGGCAGCGTGCGTTCTTCTTCGCGCTGGCGTATCTCGGATGGTTCGTCAGCGCCTACGTGCTGTTCGCCACCACCGCGATGGTGCTCACCGTGATGTGGCAGCGCCAATTCGCCTCCGACGCCCGCCGGGCCCTGCAGGACCACGATGATCCCTGACGATTACGAGATCGAGCTGACGCTGGTGCGCCTCGTCGAAGAACGCGGCGCCGACAAGACCGTCTGCCCCTCCGAGGTCGCCCGCGCGCTCGGCGGCCCCCACCCCGACGGCTGGGGCCCGCTGATGCAGCCGGTCCGCCGCCAGGCGGTGCGCCTGATGAAGGCCGGCCGCATCGCGATCCTGCGCAAGGGCAAGGTGGTGGACGACCCGGACGATTTTCGCGGGATCTACCGGCTGTCGCTGCCGCGGTAGCGGATCAGGCGTCTCCACGGGCGGCGCGGATGTCCTTGACCAGCAGGAAGAGGTGTCGCGGGTCGGTCGGAGACGGGACAAAGCCGAAATGCCGATAGAAGGCAGCCGCCGCGTCGTCCTTCGCGTGAACGGCGAGGGCCTGAACTCCGATCAGGTCCGTGGCCTGCAGCACGCGGTCGAGAGCATCGCGCAGCAGGCCTGCGCCGACCCCTCGGCCCTGCAGCCGCGTATGGACCGCGAGCCGGGCCAGGACGAGCAGCGGGATCGGGTGGCGCGGCATACCCTTCACGACGCGTTCCGGCGCGTTCGCATGCTGGACCTCACCGGCGATCAGAGTATGGAAGCCGACCGCCTCCACGCCGTCCAGCGCGACGTAAGTCCGCGCCGAATTCGCCGCCTGAGCTTGCAGGGCCTGCCGGATCAGGAAGCGGTCCAGAGCCGGCTGGCCACACGTGAAGCCATCGACGACGTGGTCGCGTCGCAGCGGCTCTATCCGGAAGCCCGTCACGGTTCGCGGTCGGCGTCGCGTTCGAACAACGCGGGCTCGCGAAACAGGCGCTGCAGGCGGTCGAGAGCGCGGGGTGGGGCATCCAGCGCTTCCACGAAGCGGTCCCAGTCCGCGTCGCCGAGCACGAAGACACGACGATCGGCCAGCTTCTCCTCGGCCTCGCGCAGGGCCGAATCCAGGACGAACTCGCTCACGCTCTTGTGCGCAGCCTCTGCAGCAGCTTGAAGCGTCTGCTTGGCAGTCGGGGTGAGACGAAGATCGAGTTTCTCGCTGCGGACTGCTCGCTCGGCCATCGCACTCTCCTTCGTCGAGACTATCGCGCGATGCCCGACATTGTCACGACAATTCCGCTCGCATCACGGCCCCGGAAACACCGCCTCGGTGTAGCCCGAGGCCCGGTAGGCCGCGAGGCCGAGCCATTCGCGCACCGCGATGTCGAGCTCGAACAGGCCGTCGCCGGCCGTGGCGTGGATCGTGAGCGCGCCGGGGCCGGTGCGGTAATCGACCGGGTAGGCCGCCACCGTGAAGCCGGCGCGGCGGAAGCAGCCGACCGCCCGCGGCATGTGCCACGCCGAGGTGACGAGGAGCCAGCGCTCGCCGGGCTTCGGCTTGACCAGTTCGGCGCTGAAGGTCGCGTTCTCGTGCGTGTTGCGGGACCGGTTCTCGTAGGTGATCCGCTCCGGCGGGACGCCGAGGGACGCGGCGTGGCGGCGGGTGATCGCGGATTCCGACACGGCCCCGTCGCCGGTGAGCCGGCCGGAGCCGCCGGCGAAGACGACGGTCGCGGCGGGGTAGCGCCGGGCGAGGTCGCCGAGCGCGATCATCCGTTCGCCGGCATCGTTGACGACGAGCTGGCCGCGGGCGGCCGACAGCCCGGTCTCGACCGCGCCGCCGAGCACCACGATCCCGGCGACCGGGGCGCCGTCGTCGCGGAACTCGGGAAAGCGGTTCTCGAGCGGGCTGAAGACCAGGGAAGCCAGCGGCGAGACGCCGCCGGCGAGGAGCGCGAGACCGCAGAGGGCGGCGAGACCGGCACCGAGGCGCCGCCAGCGCAACGCCAGCCCCGCCCCGGCGACGACGAGGAGCAGGAGCAGGTTCGAGGGTGCCGCGAGGAACCACAGCACCTTCGAGAGCACGAAGAACATCGGGACGGTCCCGGCCGCGCGATCGATCAGGCCCTGCTCGTCTCGGCCTCGTAGCGGGCGCGGGTCTCTGCGTTCGGCGGGTAGAGACCCGGCAGGGGCAGGCCCTTGTCGACCTCGCGCATGATCCAGAGCTCGAGACGCTCCTGCTCGACGGCGGCGAGCGCCACCTCCTCGGCGAGCGCCGCCGGGATCAGCACCGCACCGTCGCCGTCCGCCACCACGATGTCGTTCGGATAGACCGCGACGCCGCCGCAGCCGACCGGCTCGCCCCAGCCGACGAAGGTCAGGCCGGCGACGGAGGCCGGCGCCGCCACACCCGAGCACCAGACCGGCAGGCCGGTGCCGTCCACGCCCTCGCCGTCGCGCACGACGCCGTCCGTGACGAGCGCCGCGACGCCGCGCTTCTTCATCCGGGCGCACAGGATGTCGCCGAAGATGCCGGCCTCCTGCACCCCCATCGCGTCGACGACCGCGATGCAGCCCTCGGGCATCGCCTCGATCGCCGCGCGGGTCGAGGTCGGGCTCGACCAGGATTCCGGGGTCGCCAGATCCTCGCGGGCCGGCACGAAGCGCAGCGTGAAGGCCGGGCCGACGATCCGCTGTCCGGCGGCGAAGCGCGGCATCGGCCCGCGCATCCAGCAGCGGCGGATGCCCTTCTTCAGGAGCACGGTGGTGAGGGTGGCGGTGGTGACGGCCTGCAGGGCGTCGAGGAGCGTCTTGTCGAGCGGCATCGGGCCTTCGGGAGCGTGGGGAGAAGGGACGGTTCGAGACGTAGCCGATCCGGGAGGACGCGGCCACGCCATCAGCGCATGGCCCCGCTCCGGCACGGCCCGGCGTCAGCTCAGCGGCGGCAGCGCCGAGGCGGCGGCCGGGCGGGTGCGGATCCGCTCGTACCAGGCCCGCAGGGCCGGCCGCTCGGTGCGCGTCACGTCGAGGTGGAGCCAGCGATGCGCCGCGGCGCCGGCCGCGATGTCGGCCGCGGTGAAGCGGTCGCCGACCAGGAAGGGACGGCCCATCAGGTGCGCGTCGAGGAGCGCTGCACACGCCTCCGAGGCCGCCACCGAGCGGTCGATGACCGCCTGGTCGCGTTGCTCGGCGGGGGTGCGCACGGTCTGCCAGAACGCGTCCCGGGTCGCGGGCGTGAAGCGGGTCGCCTGCCAGTCGAGCCACTGGTCGACCAAAGCCGCCTCGCGGGGATCCTCGGGCCAGAGGCCGTACGCCGCCTGCCCGCGGGCGAGGTAGCGCAGGATCGCGTTCGACTCCCACAGGACGAAGCCGTCCTCCTCCAGCACCGGCACGAGGCTGTTGGGGTTCATCGCGACGTAGTCCGGGTCGCGGACGCGGCCGAAGGCGCCGCCGGCCTCGACCCGCTCGTAGGCCAGGCCGACCTCTTCGAGCCCCCACACCGCCTTCTGCACGTTGACGGAACTCAGCCGTCCCCAGAGCCTGCGCATGGCGTGTCCTCCTCGGTTTATTCCGAATCGATCTCGCGTGGATCGATATCGGGCGGGTAGGCGTGGCGTCCGCCCGCCAGGTCGGTGACGGTCCAGGCCGCGGCCCCGCCCGCCAGGTAGCCCGGCCCCACCGGCACCTTGCCGTATCCGCCCGGGATGTCGAGGACGTAGGTCGGCTGGGCCAGACCGGACAGCCGCCCGCGCAGGGACCGCATCAGGTCCTGGCCGTGATCGAGGGTGGTGCGCAGGTGGCCGGTGCCGGGGGCGAGGTCGCCGTGATGCAGGTAGTACGGCTTGATCCGGTTCTCGACGAAGGCCCGCATCAGGGCCGCGAGGGTATCGGGATCGTCGTTGATGCCGGCGAGCAGCACCGATTGGCTCACCATCGGGATGCCGGCATCGACCAGCCGGGCGATCGCCCCGCGCGCCGCATCCGAGAATTCCCGCGGGTGGTTGGCGTGGAGCGCCACGAACACCGCCCCCTCGAAGCGCTTGAGCGCCGCGATCAGGTCGGCCTCGACCCGGGCCGGATCGACCACCGGCACTCGCGTGTGCAGCCGCAGGACGCGGACATGCGGGATGTCCCGCAGCGCCTCGGCGATGCGGCCGAGCCGCCGGGGCGAGAGGACGAGCGGGTCGCCGCCGGTGACCACCACCTCCCAGATCTCCGGGCGGGCGGCGATGTAGGCGAGCGCGGCGTCGAGCTCCGCCTCGGTCAGGCTGCCCTGCCCCTCCGGGCCCACGACCTCACGGCGGAAGCAGAACCGGCAATAGACCGGGCAGACATGGAGGGGCTTCAGGAGCACCCGGTCGGGATAGCGGTGGACGATGCCGGGGAGCGGCGCATGAGCCTCGTCGCCGATCGGGTCGGCGCGCTCCTCGGGCGTGGTGACCAGTTCCTCGGCCCGCGGCACGAACTGGCGGCCGATGGCGTCATCGGCATCCGCGATCAGCTCGGCCATGGCCGGGGTGATCGATACCGCGTAGCGCGCCGCCACCCGCTCCAGCGCCGGCAGCCGCTCCGCCGGCACGAGGCTGGCCGCGGCGAGGTCGCGGGCGCTACGGATCGGTCCGCTCACCGGGGATCCTCGGAGCGGGGATAGTCGGCGACGGGCGTCCAGATCACGTCCTCGATCCGGCGGGCGCCGGTCGCCAGCATGACGAGCCGGTCGAAGCCGAGCGCGATGCCGCTCGCCTCCGGCATCTGCGCCAGGGCAGCCAGGAAATCCTCGTCGAGGGGGTAGCGCTCGCCGTAGACGCGCGCCTTCTCGTCCATCTCGGCCGTGAAGCGGCGGCGCTGCTCATCGGCATCGGTCAGCTCGCCGAAGGCGTTGGCGAGCTCGACGCCGCAGGCATAGAGCTCGAAGCGCTCCGCCACCCGCGGATCGGCGGGGCTCGGCCGGGCGAGCGCCGCCTCGGGGATCGGGTATTCGCACAGGATCGTCGCCCGGCCGCGCCCCAGAGCCGGCTCGACCCGCTCGACCATCACCCGGCTGAACAGGTCGGCCCAGGTGTCGTCGGGGGCGGTGCGGATTCCGGCCCGGTGGAGCGCCGCGGCGAGGCCCGCCCGGTCGGTTGCCCCGTCCGGCGCCACCGTCGCCAGGAGGTCGATGCCGGCGTGGCGATGGAACGCCTCCGCCACGCTCACCCGCTCGGGCTCGGCGAAGGGATCCGCCTCGGTCCCGCGCCACGCGAAGACCTTGGCGCCCGCCGTCTCGGCGGCCAGACCCAAGACGGCGCCGCAGTCGCGCATCAGGCTGTCGTAGGTCTCCCCCGCCCGATACCATTCGAGCATGGTGAATTCCGGGTGGTGCAACGCCCCGCGCTCGCGGTTGCGGTAGACCGGCCCGAGGCTGAACAGCCGGGGCTCGCCCGCCGCCAGGAGCTTCTTGCAGGCGAATTCCGGCGAGGTGTGCAGGTAGAGCGGATGCGCCGTCCCGTCCGGCGCGATGCCCTGCGTGGCGAAGGCCGAGAGATGCGCCTCGTTGCCGGGCGAGACCTGGAGGATCGCCGCCTCGACCTCGACGAAGTCGCGGGTGGAGAACCAGGCCCGCAGGGACGCGGCGATGCGGTTGCGGGCCATGAGCCGCGGCCGGCGGTCGGCGTGGACGTGGGGGGCCCACCAGGGCGAGGCGGAGGTCATGGTGCGGATATCATCGAATGGCGGGCGACTGGCGGTCGCGCCTGAGATGCGATAGGGCGGGCCGAAGGCATCCTCTGCCGGCGCGGCGCTCGAACGTGCGCGGCTTGGCGGACGCCGCCGCTTTCTGTCAACGCTTCCAGTCCAGGATTCGCCCCGTGCCGAAGGTCATCGCCAGTTCTCTCCGCAAAGGCAACGTCGTCGACAAGGACGGCCGGCTCTACGTGATCCTCTCCGCCGAGAACATCCATCCCGGCAAGGGCACGCCGGTGACCCAGCTCGACATGCGCCGCATCACCGACGGCGTGAAGGTCTCGGAGCGCTACCGCACCACCGAGCAGGTCGAGCGCGCCTATGTCGAGGACCGGGAGCACACCTTCCTGTACAGCGACGGCGAGGGGTTCCACTTCATGAACCCGGAATCCTACGAGCAGCTCGCCGTGCCCGAGGACGTGATCGGCGACATGGCTCCCTACCTCCAGGAGGGCATGGCGGTGATGCTCTCGACCCATAACGGCGTGCCGCTGGCGCTCGAGCTGCCGCAGCGCGTCACCCTCGAGGTGACGGACACCGAGCCGGTCACCAAGGGCCAGACCGCCTCCTCGTCCTACAAGCCGGCCACGCTCTCGAACGGCGTGCGCACCCTGGTGCCGCCGCATATCGGCACCGGCACCCGCATCGTCGTGATGACGGCCGACGGCTCCTACGTCGAGCGCGCCAAGGACTGATCGCCCTCAGGTGGGCGGCGCCCCGCCGCCCGCCGCGTGGAAGCAGGCCCGGGACGCGACGATCGCCCGGCCCTGCTCCTCCGCCGAGAAGCCGCCGCCGGCCCGCCACAGGCCCTCCGCGCGCAGGCGCCCGACGACGCAGCGCGCCGCCACCCGGCAGGCCGCCTCGCCCCCGCCGGCCTCGGCACAATTCGCCCGGTACTCGCGCAGGAACTGCGGTTCCCCCGCCCGCGGATGCGGCCCGGCGAGCGTCGCGACCCCGTAGAGCAGCCCGAGCAGCACCGGCTGATGGATCAGGTAGACGGCGAGGCTGTGCCGCCCGGCCGCTGCGCCGAACCGTGCGATCCGCTCCCGCGGCGCCCAGGTCCCGAGCCGCGAGGTCGCGAGCCGCGGCAGCCCGAGCCGGCCGAGCCCGACCCCCGCCAGCACGAAGCCGAACCAGGGACAGAGCGGCACGTAGTCGTTGGTGGTCGGCACCGTCGCGCCGAGCCCGAGGAACAGGAGCCCCGGCGCGTCGAGAACGGCCGGCGCCCCCATCCATGCCGCGAGCGTCGGTCCGGCGAAGACCAGGGCGGCCGCGAGCCCGACGAGCGGCAGCGGCGCGACGAGGGCCGGCAGCGCCAGCACGCTCGCGACGGCGATGCAGTGCAGGATGCCGAAGAAGATCCACGAATCCGGAAACATCAAGACGGTCGCGAGCGAGATCGCGCCCGCCGCCGCCGCGATGCGCGCGAGCCGCACCAGATAGGGGCGCCACGCCCCGGAGTGCCCCGGCCGGGCGAGCACGAGGCTGATTCCGACGAGGACCAGGAAGCTCCCGGCGATGCAGTGGGCCGCCGCCCGGCCGAGGGGCGTCAGGGCGAAATTCTCGGGCGTCAGCCGTAGGAAGCCGAGGTCCCAGGTCAGGTGGTAGAGCGCCATCGCCAGGAGCGCGACCCCGCGGGCGAGATCGATGGCCGCGAAGCGCCGGGCCGGCAAGGCTGGAGACGATGAGGTCTGAATCGCGGTTCTCCCGGACGACGCACGGGCGCCGTCATAGCCGAGCCTCGGCCGAGGCTCGCCATCCAGGCCCCTTCCTGCGGCGAAAACGCGCAGTCCTGGCCTGTGAGAGCCGGGAATCACCACAACTACCGGGTAGCGACCCCACATCATGCCTCCCGCGATTGCAGGATGCGCGGCAACGAGGCGACATCGGCGGGGAACGGGGCCGGTCCGGTGTCTCAACTCGGCGGATTTGGGCTTCCCCCGAGTCATGACTTTGTTAATCTGCCGGTGAAGCGCGCGACGCGATTCGAGTGGGTTGCTTACGATGTCGGACGAGTTCGGTTCAGGTCTCGCCGGGGAGCGGCGGGAGGGCGCGTTCGGGGACGACGCGCGCGACACCCGGTCCGGGCTTGACGCGGCGACGCTGGAGCGCCCGGTCGAACTGGTCGAGGTCAGCGGCCGCATCAAGTGGTTCGACGTCGCCAAGGGCTTCGGCTTCATCGTCCCGGACGACGGCTCGCCGGACGTGCTGCTCCACGTCACCTGCCTGCGGCGCGACGGCCACCAGAGCGCCAGCGAGGGCGCCCGGATCGTGGTCGAGGCGGTGCAGCGCCCCCGCGGCTGGCAGGCCTTCCGGGTCGTCTCCCTCGACCAGACCACCGCGACCCACCCGGCCGAATTGCCGATGCCGCGCACCCACGTCACCGTGGTGCCGACGAGCGGGCTCGAGACCGCGGTGGTGAAGTGGTTCAACCGCCTGCGCGGCTTCGGTTTCCTCAGCCGCGGCGACGGCACGGCGGACATCTTCGTCCACATGGAGACCCTGCGGCGCTACGGCATCGCCGAGCTCAAGCCCGGCGAGTACGTCCAGGTGCGCTACGGCGACGGCTCGAAGGGGCTGATGGCCGCCGAGGTGCGCCTGCTGACCGAGGCCGGCCCGCCCTCGTCGCACTGAGGCCAGGCGTCCCGCCACCGGATTTTTGGTTTCCCGTGCATGTCCGGCGGCGGGCGCCCATCCCCTTCGCCGGACGATGCTCTAGCTCAGCCTCATGTCGCTCCGCTTCGCACGGCCTCTCGCCGCCTCGCCGCGCCGGCTCCTCGCCGCGTTCCTTCTCCTCATGGCGCTCGCGCCCTCGGCGGCGCTCGCCGACGGCGCCTTCGAGCCGCTGACGATCGCCTCCCGCTCCGGCCGCCACACCTTCCAGGTCGAGGTGATGCGCGACGATGCGGGCCGGGCCCAGGGGCTGATGTTCCGCCGCACCATGGCGCCGGACCGCGGCATGCTGTTCGACTTCGAACGCAACGAGCCGGTCGCGATGTGGATGAAGAACACCTACCTGCCGCTCGACATGCTGTTCATCCGCGCGGACGGCACGGTGGCGCGCATCGCGGCGGATACCGAGCCGCTCTCGACCCGTACCATCACCTCGGGCGAGCCGGTCCTCGGCGTGCTCGAGCTCAATGCCGGCACCGCCGCGCGCCTCGGCATCCATCCGGGCGACAAGGTCGAGCACCCGCTGTTTCGCGGGCGCTGAGAGCCCCGGCGGCTCTCGCCGCCGGGACGTCCGGGCTTCAGAAGCCGCGGTTCGAGATGCTCGGAATCGACGGCTGGGTGAAGGCGCGGTTCACGTCGGGGCGGCGCTGCGTCCCGTTGGTGTCGTTCGAGCGCACGTAGTTCTTGGTGTCGAAGGACTCGGCGAGACCGCTGCCGCGCGGGTCGCCGGAGCTGGTGCAGGCGGCGGCGAGGCCCGCGAGGGTGAGCGCCGCGGCGACACGGAGGAGACGCATGGGGGATCCTGGGCTCTGACAGTCGAGCCGGGGTGCCCGGCTGCCGCCCCCCCGTCAAGGCGCCGGCCCCGCGCGCGGCGGGAAACCTCCGCCCCTGTGCCTCCCGGGCCGCGCTCCGCGGAATGTGTGGAGGACCGCGATTCTCCGGCTGGCGGAGTCCCGGGCTTTGCGCGAGAGTCCGGGCCGATGAGCAACGTCGTTCCCCTGCTGCGCCCGCGCCCGGCGCCCGATGCCGCCGCCCGCGCCACCGCGATGGTCGTCTCCGACCTGGTGACGATCGCCGAGCAGCTGCACGACATCGGCGCCCGCGCCGCCGCCCTCGGCCGGCCGCGCACGGAGGCCGAGCGCACGGTGCAGATGGTGCTCGACGCCGTGACCTCGATCGAGCGGGCGCTCGATACGATCACGGATGGCGGGGACTACACGCCGTTCTGAGAACCGGCTCGACAGGGATCGTCGCGCTCCCCCCTCGTTCCGGGGCCGCGACGCAGAGCCCGGGATCTCGGGCATTCGCCTGGTCGATGATCGGGTCGAATGTCCGCCGGTATCTCCTCGAGCCTCCGCGGCTCTGGATTCCTGACTCCGCCGGCGTGGCCCCGGAGTGACCCGCAAAACCGCTCGGGCCGTCGGTCGCAACACCCGGCCGATCGACGCTCTGGCCGACCTCTCCCGTCTCACGCCCCGACGTCGAGCATGCTGCGAAACACCGCGCCGTAATGGCAGGCGGCGGCGGCCAGCACGAAGCCGTGCCAGATCGCGTTCTGGAACGGGAGCCGGCGCCAGACGTGGAAGACGACGCCCAGCGAGTAGAGCAGGCCGCCGGCGGCGAGGAGCCACAGGGCCGGCGGCGACAGGGCGGCGATGACCGAATCGTAGACCATCATCCCGCTCCAGCCGAGCGCGAGGTAGAGGGCGATCGCCAGGCGGTCGAAGCGCCCGGGCAGGGTCAGCTTCACGGCGGCGCCCGCCACCGCCACGAGCCAGATCCCGGCGAGCAGCCCGAAGGCGAGGCCATCCGTCCCGACCAGCATCACGAGGGGCGTGTAGGTGCCGGCGATCATCAAGAAGATGGTGGCGTGGTCGCACCGGCGCAGGCGCCATTTCATCCGGCCGATCGGCCACATGTTGTAGGCCGCCGAGGTTCCCAGCATCGCCACGAGACCGGCGGCGTAGACGCCCACCGCCACCGTCTCGGCGGGGCCGAGCCTCGAGACGACGGCGCTGATCGTGAGCGCCACGGCGCCGATGACGCCGAGGCTCACCCCGACCACGTGCACGATGCCGTCGGCGAGCAGCTCGCGCGGCGTGTAGGTCCAGGCGAGGCTCAGGGGCCGTCCGTCCGGCGCGAAGCGCGGGGCGGGGATTGAGGACAATTCCAGGGAGTGCTCCTGCACGGACATCGGGCCTCCGCTCCTCGGGGTCGGGAGACGGCCTCCCGGTCGATCGAGGTTAAAGCGCAAGCATGAACGTGGGACGAACGTTCCCGCCCCGCGTCAGACCGCCCGGATCGCGGGGCCCCGGCCGAGCCGGTCATCGCGGGTCGCCCGGCTGAGCCGGGCATGGGCGCTCGCCATCCCGAGCACCAGCATGGCGGCGACCTGGTGGGCGAGGCCGGCCCAGAGCGGCACCGCGAGAAGCAGCGTGACGACGCCGAGCGTCGCCTGCGCGGCGACGAGGCCGGCGAGCGCGGTGGCGCGCCGCGCCGCGCCGGTGCCGGGCGCGCTGCGGCGGGCGTCGAGAGCATGGACGATCGCCAGGGCAAGGAGCGCGTAGGCGGTCAGCCGGTGGTTGAACTGCACCAGGGCGACGTTGTCGACGAAGTTCTCGATCCACGGCGTGCCGGCGAACAGGCCGCCGGGCACGAGGCCGCCATCCATCAGCGGCCAGGTGTTGTAGGTGAGCCCCGCCTTCGAGCCCGCCACGAGGCCGCCGAGCGCGATCTGCACCAGCACCAGGGCCATCAGGGCGAGCGCCGTGCGGGAGAGCCGCGCCGGCACGACCTCGTCGCGCTTGCGGTCGAGGCCGGCGGCGAGCCAGACGAGGCCGGCATAGATCCCGCTCGCCAGCGTCAGGTGCAGGGCGAGCTTGATCGGCGCGACCGCGATCATGCCGGGCTGGAGGCCCGACGCCACCATGATCCAGCCCACCGCCCCC
This sequence comes from Methylobacterium indicum, assembly GCF_017347565.1. Taxonomy (NCBI): domain Bacteria; kingdom Pseudomonadati; phylum Pseudomonadota; class Alphaproteobacteria; order Hyphomicrobiales; family Methylobacteriaceae; genus Methylobacterium; species Methylobacterium indicum. The sequence continues at coordinate 1,206,999 of NZ_AP024145.1, forward strand.
TGCAGGCCGCCGAGCACCCCGAGGCCGAGCAGGCTTAAGGCCAAGCGCCGGTCGAGCTGGCCGCGCAGCCAGAAGACCAGCAGCGGCAGGAAGAACACGAGCCCGATGATCCGGCCGAGCAGCCGGTGGCCCCATTCCCACCCGTAGATGAACTGGAACTCGGACAGGGTCATGCCCTGGTTGAGCAGCGTGTATTGCGGCGTCGCCTGGTACTTGGCGAATTCCTCGGCCCAGGCCGCCGCCGAGAGCGGCGGGATTGCGCCGGTCACCGGCTTCCACTCGGTGATCGACAGGCCGGAGCCGGTCAGCCGCGTCGCGCCGCCCACCGCCACCATCGCCACCACCAGGGCGGCCATGACGAAGAGCCAGGTCCGCACGGCGCGGCGGGACCGGGGCGCGGCGGCGGCCGGTGCCGCGGGAGGAACGAGGCCGATCGAGGACGTGCTGCTCATGCGCGCCCGCTTAGCGGCGGGACCGGGCCTCGCGCAACATCCAGCGGTGCCGCACCACCCCCACCTTATTCCTCCGGCCGCGCCAGCACGCCGCCGCTGATCGCCTCGCGCACCCCCGTGGTCGACGGGAAGGTGATCGGCAGGCCCTCCACCGAGCGCACCGCCAGATAGGCGAAGGCCTGGGCCTCCAGGAAGGCGGAGGACCAGCCGATCGCATCCGCCGTCGTGATCTCGGCGCGCAGGTGGTAGTTGAGCTGGCGCAGCAACTCGCCATTGCGGGCGCCGCCGCCGGCGACGATCCATCGGACCGGCGGGTCGGAGGCGTGGTCGAGGGCGCGGGCGACGGCGCGGGCCGTGAAGGCGGTGAGCGTCGCGGCGCCGTCCTCGGTCGTGAGCTGACCGGCGAGCTTGTGCGAGAACCAGTTGCGGTCGAGCGACTTCGGCGGCCGGCGGGCGAAGAACGGGTGGACCAGGAGCCAGGCGAGGAGCTGCTCGTCGGGCCGGCCGCGGGCGGCGGTGCGGCCGTTGTCGTCGAGCGCGTGGCCGGTGCGCTCGCGCATCCAGTCGTCGATGAGCGCGTTGCCGGGCCCGGTATCGAAGGCGAGGATTTGTCCGTCCCGGGCGATCAGCGTCGCGTTGGCCACACCCCCGATATTGAGGATGCCGAGGCTCTCGGTGAAGCCCGAGGCCTGGGCCAGGGCCCGGTGGAAGACCGGCACCAGGGGCGCCCCCTGCCCGCCCGCCTCGATGTCGGCGTGGCGCAGGTCCGACACCACCTTGATGCCGAGGCGGCGGCTGAGGACCCGGCCGTCGCCGATCTGGACGCTCATCTTCTGGTCGGGCCGGTGCACCACGGTCTGGCCGTGGAAGCCGATCACGTCGATGTCCGCCGCGGTGAGCCCGTTCTCGGAGAGGAAGTTCTCGACCGCCTCGGCGTGCAGCCGCGTCACCAGCTCCTCGGCCTGGCGCAAGCAGCCCGGCCGCTCGCTGCGCTCGGTCACGGCTTCCGCGTCGATCAGCGCCTGGCGCAGGAGCGCCCGGTCGTCGTCGGAATAGGCGCGGTAGCCGGTCGGCCCCAGCGGCTCCAGGTAGCCGTTGTGGCTGCGCTCGACCCGGATCGCCTCGCCGTCGGTCTCGATCAACGCGACGTCGACGCCGTCGAGGGAGGTGCCGCTCATCAGCCCGATCGCCCGCCGCATCGTCATGCCGAATCGCCCCCGTGCCTTTCGGGGCCGGCACTGCTATGGACCGACCCGTTCCGAATCCGACGGAGCTAGCATGGCGGCGCCGCGCTGTCGCCGAGCCCACGGCAGATTGCCTTCACGAGACTGATCGAGAGTTCCATGGCCGCGCCCACCGACTTCGCGCCGCGTTCCGACTTCCTCCGCGTCCTCATCGAGCGCGGCTACGTCCACCAATGCTCCGACTTCGCGGGCGTGGACGAGGCCGCCCGCGAGGGCCGGCTGACGGCCTATGTCGGCTACGATTGCACGGCGCCGTCGCTGCATATCGGCCACCTGCTCTCGATCATGATGCTGCACTGGCTCCAGGCGACCGGCGGCAAGCCGGTGGCACTGATGGGCGGCGGCACGACCCGCGTCGGCGACCCGTCGGGCCGCGACGAGACCCGCAAGATCCTGACGCTCGACCAGATCGAGGCCAACAAGGCCGAGATCGGCAAGACCTTCGCGCGCTTCCTCGATTTCGGGAGCGCCCCCAACGCCGCCGTGATGGCCGACAACGCCGAGTGGCTGACCACGCTCAACTACATCGAGATGCTGCGCGACATCGGCCGGCACTTCTCGGTCAACCGGATGCTGTCGATGGACAGCGTGCGGCTGCGGCTGGAGCGCGACCAGGAGCTGTCGTTCCTGGAATTCAACTACATGATCCTCCAGGCCTACGACTTCGCCGAGCTGAACCGCCGCTACGGCGTGACGCTGCAGATGGGCGGCTCGGACCAGTGGGGCAACATCGTCACCGGCATCGATCTCGGCCGGCGCCTCGGCACGCCGCAGCTCCACGCCCTGACCTGCCCGCTGATGACCACCGCGTCGGGCGCCAAGATGGGCAAGACGGCGTCGGGCGCGGTCTGGCTCAACCCGGACATGCTGAGCCCCTACGAGTACTGGCAGTTCTGGCGCAACACCGAGGATGCCGATGTCGGCCGCTTCCTGCGCCTCTTCACCCTGATGCCCCTCGACGAGGTGGCAAGGCTCGAAGGCTTGGGCGGCCAGGAGATCAACGAGGCCAAGAAGGTGCTCGCCACCGAGGCCACCGCCCTGCTGCACGGTCGTGAAGCTGCGGAGGCCGCGGCCGAGACGGCACGCCGCACCTTCGAGGAAGGCGCGCTCGCCCAGAGCCTGCCCACCGTCGAGGTGCCGCGCGCCGCGATCGAGGCGGGGCTGGGCGTGCTCTCGGCCTTCGGGCCGGATCATGCCGCCCTCGTGCCCTCGACCAGCGAGGCGCGGCGCCAGGTGAAGAGCGGCGGCCTCAAGGTCAACGATGCGCCCGTCACCGACGAGCGCGCGGTGATCGGCACCGGTGACGTGACGCCGGAAGGCGTGGTGAAGCTGTCCTTCGGCCGCAAGAAGCACGTGCTGCTGCGGGTGGTGTAGGGTTTTTCGCGCGAGAGCGTGCGCGTGGCCCAGGCCGGGGCGTTTCCCGGACCGGCGCGACAACCCTCCCTCTCTGCGGCAGAGCTGTTCGGGGACAAGCAAAAGAGCGCGGGTTTCCCCCTCTCCCCGCGGGCGGGGAGAGGGCCGCGTCTCCGTTCAGGAGACGGGGCAAGCGCAGGCGCAGCCGGAGCGAGGGTGAGGGGGTCTCGACGAGTGAGGCTCCTCCGGAAACACCCCCTCACCCTCGCGGCGAACCTGCGGTCCGCTGCTCCCTTCGCCCCCGACGAGGGGGGCGAAGGCCTCTCCCCGCCCGCGGGGAGAGGGGAAACCCGCGCCCTTTATCCTCATCCCCGGACAGCCCTGCCTCAGCGGGGGAGGGCTCAGGCACGAGCCGTCGCGGAGGCTGCGCGGAACGGATCAGGCGTGCGGGCGGGCCCGGCGGCGGGTCGCGGCCCGCGCGGTCGCTGCCGGCGCGCAAAGCTGCCAGCCCCAATGGTCGTAGGCGGTCGTGGCGCGGGCCTCGCACCAGCCCTGGCGGCGGAGCGCCGTGGCGGCGCGGTCGCGATCCTCGCAGGCCTGGTTGGCCAGGGGCGAGGCCGGCAGGGCACAGGCCGCGTCGGCCCGCTGCCAGCGCGCGACGAGGTCCTCCGCGGCGGCCGGGACGGTGCCGGCGAGAAGCGGCACGAGGACGAGGAACGGACGCAGGGACGGCATCGCACGGGACCTTCGGTCAAGACGAACGGATCGATGCGAGACGATCGTGGCGTGGATCGGGCGGATCGGCGCAGTCCCGTCAAGCAGAAGCCGGATCTCGCCAAGAGGAACCGCCAAGAGGCCTAATCCGACAGGACGAGGCCCGGTCTGGCCGATCCGGGGGAGGCGCCCCGCCCCGACCCGACGGTTCCCGCCCGGCTGTGGCGGCCGGAACCCTCGCCAGCGCCACCATCCTGTGCTCAAAGGGCGCCACCTGACGACTGACGGGCTGACCCCCACGATGCTGCGCCGCCTCTACGAGTGGATCCTCGCGCTCGCCGCGCGCCCCTCGGCTCCCTACGCGCTCGGCGCGGTCTCCTTCGCCGAGAGCTCGTTCTTCCCGGTCCCGCCCGACGTGATGCTGGTGCCGATGGTGGTGACCCGGCCCGAGAAGGCCTGGACCTACGCGCTGATCGCGACGCTGACCTCGGTCGCGGGCGGCATCGCCGGCTACGCCATCGGCGCGCTGCTCTACGATTCCCTCGGCGCCTGGCTCTTCCACCTCTACGGCCTCGACAAGGGCGCCGACCAGTTCCGGGAGGCCTACGCCCATTACGGCCACTGGGTGATCCTGCTGAAGGGACTCACGCCGATCCCCTACAAGCTCGTCACCATCACGTCGGGCTTCGCCGGCTACGACCTGTTCTGGTTCGTCGTGCTGTCGCTCGTCACCCGGGGGGCGCGGTTCTTCATCCTGGCGGGGCTGGTGCGCCGCTACGGCGTCGGCATCCGCACCGTCCTCGACCGGCACCTGAACGCCGTGGCGGCGATCTGCGTCGCGGTCGCCGTGCTCGGCTTCGTCGGCTTCCGCTACCTGGTCTGAGGACATCGCCATGGCCGACACCCTCATGGCTCCCACCCTCGCCCGGCGGCTCACGGCGCCCCGGCCGGCTGCCCTGCTGCTGCTCGTCGGAGCGGCCGCCACCGTCGGCGGCGCGCTGATCTTCCAGCACGGCTTCGGCTACGTGCCGTGCAAGCTCTGCCTGACGGAGCGTCAGCCCTACTACCTCGCCCTGCCGCTGCTCGCCGCCGCCCTGCTGCTGCCGCGCCGGCTTGCGGGCGGGCTCCTGGCGCTGGCGGCGGTGATCTTCCTCGTCGGGGCGGGCTTGGGCGTCTACCATGCCGGGGCCGAATGGGGCTTCTGGCCCGGGCCGAGCGATTGCGGCGGCGGGGCCGGCCCGGCGCCGGCCGGCGTCGACGACTTCCTCAAATCCCTGCAGGCCACCCGCCCGGTGGATTGCACCGCGGCGGCCTGGCGCTTCCTCGGGATCTCGCTCGCCGGCTACAACGCCCTCATCGCGCTGGCCCTTTCGGGGCTCGCCGGCACGGCGGCCTGGCGCGCCCTGCGCAGCGGCTGATCCGGCGGATCAGCGCTTCGGCTTCATCACCGTCGGCTCGGCCAGGAGCGCGGCCAGCCGCTCGGAATCGAGGGCGGGTTCGGGCTTGGGCTTTGCCTCCTTGCGGGCCTCCTTCGCCGCCTCGGCCTTCCTGGCCTCGATCTTCTCCGGCCGCGCCATCCGGGCGGCCTTCGCGACGGGCGGCGTCGGCACGATCGAGCCGGTGGTGACCGGCTCGTCGAGGGGCATCGCGGGTTTCGCGGCGGCGACGAGCTGCGGGCGCGGCGGCTCGCGGTCGAGCTGGGCCGAGCAGACGGCGCAGACCGTGGCGAAGCCGAGACTCGCGACGCTCGCGAGGAAGAGGTTGGTACGCAGGGACACGGGCCGGGTACTCAAGGAACGGTTGACCATCCCGGAGCCTAGGCGCCGACCCTTAATGATCCCCTTGCCTCCTGATCTCTCGCCCTGCCGGTGCCACCTGTCCATCCACGATCCGATTCAGGGTTCGTACACGCTGTTCCTGCGGCCGTCCGAACCTGTCAGTTCCTAACGACTTCTTCCCGCAAAGGGGAAGAGATCGATGTTCTTTACCATGACGGCGGCGATCGGCGGCGGGATGATGGCCGCGATCTGGCTGCTCGAGGACGGCCCGGCCGTGGCGGCGGCAGCGGGGGCCATGGCCGGCGCGGCGAGTGCCGTCATGGCCGCAGCCCTTCTCGCCCGGCTCGACCGCCGGATCGATCCGGCCATCGACGCCGGACGAGCATCCGACGATCTTCCGCGCCTGCCGCACCGCCGCCGCGCCGCGCCGCGGGGCTTCGCGCGCCACCGGGAACCGGCCGTCGAGATCCTCGCCTCCCCGCGTTGATCCCGCCGGAACCCGGGCAGTGCGGCCCGGTTGACGGCCGCAATCCGGCGAGGACCCGAGCGATCCGCGTGGCACCGACCTTCTCTCCGGCCCGGCCCGGACCCGCCGCGTGAGGCGCATGCGTCCCGCATACCCCGTCCCGGCCTCGGCCGTCCTGGCCCTGGCCGCTTTCGTGATGGCCGGAAGCGCGCACGCCGCCGGGATCGGTTCGGGCGGCGGCCCGTCCGAGGTCGTTCTCGTCGTCCAGATCGTGCTGCTCCTCAGCCTCGGGCGCCTGCTCGGCGAGGCGATGCTGCGGGTCGGGCAACCGGCGGTGATGGGCCAGCTGCTCGCCGGGCTGCTGCTCGGCCCGTCCTTCCTCGGGGCGGTCTGGCCGGAGGCGCAGCACTGGCTGTTTCCGCCCGGGCGCGACCAGCGGGCGCTCCTCGACGGCATCGCCCAGCTCGGCATCCTGCTGCTCCTGCTGATGACCGGGATGGAGACCGACCTCGCGCTGGTGCGCAAGGTCCGGCGCGCGGCGGTCAGCGTCTCGGTCACCGGGGTCGCGGTGCCGTTCGCCTGCGGCTTCCTCCTCGGCTGGTTCCTGCCGGAGGCGATGCTGCCGCATCCGGAGCTGCGCCTCGTCACCGCGCTCTTCCTCGGCACCGCGCTGGCGATCTCGTCGGTCAAGATCGTCGCCATGGTGGTGCGCGAGATGAACTTCCTGCGCCGCAACGTCGGCCAGGTCATCGTCGCCTCGGCGATCATCGACGACACGATCGGCTGGGTGATCATCGCGGTGATCTTCAGCCTGGCACGGGCCGGCACCATCGATCCGTGGGAGGTCGGCCGCAGCCTCGCCGGCACCCTGGTCTTCCTCGGGATCAGCCTGACGGTCGGGCGCCGCCTGGTGTTCTGGCTGATCCGCTGGGCCAACGATTCCCTGAAGAGCGAGGCCGCGGTGATCACCGCGATCCTGGTGCTGATGGGCGTGCTGGCGCTGGTCACGCAGGCCCTCGGCGTCCACACGGTGCTGGGCGCCTTCGTGGCCGGGCTGCTGGTCGGCCAGTCGCCGATCCTGACGCGCCGGATCGACGAGCAGCTGCGCGGCGTCGTCACCGCCCTGTTCGCGCCGATCTTCTTCGGGCTCGCGGGCCTGAGCGCCGACCTCACCATCCTGCGCGACCCGCGCCTCCTGCTCCTCACCCTCGGGCTCATCGCGGTGGCGAGCCTCGGCAAGTTCGCCGGCGCCTTCGCGGGCGGGCTCATCGGGGGCCTGCGGCGGCCGGAATCCCTGGCGCTCGCCTGCGGGATGAACGCCCGCGGCTCGACCGAGGTGATCGTCGCCTCGATCGGGCTCGGCATGGGCGCGCTGAGCCAGGACCTGTTCACGATGATCGTCGCGATGGCGCTGATCACCACCCTGGCGATGCCGCCGATGCTGCGCTGGGCCCTCCACCGCCTGCCGCTGGAAGGCGAGGAGAAGGAGCGGCTGGAGCGCGAGGCGGCGGAGGAGACCGGCTTCGTCGCCCGGCTCGAGCGCCTGCTCGTCGCCGCCGACGACGGGGCGAAAGGCCGCTTCGCCGCGCGGATCGCCGGCCTCGTCGCGGGCTCCCGCGGCATGCCGGTGACGGTGGTGCGGCTCGGGACGCCGACCGAGGAGGCCGTGCTGTCGGGAGCGGTGGCGACCGCCGCGGAGGGTGCCCGGGGCGAGGAGACCGGGCTGGTCGAAGTGACGGAACACGCTCGTCCCGAGCCCGCCGCCGAGGCCGTGGGCGAGGAGGCCGCCAAGGGCTACGATCTCCTGATCGTCGGCATCAGCCCCACCGTGGCGCCCGAGGGCGGCCTCACCGACGCGGTGGCGGGCGCGGCGGAGCGGTTCGACGGGCCGCTCGCCATCGCGGCCGCCCGCGGCGCCCACCGCGACGATCCGGACGCCGCGCTCAGGATCCTGGCGGTGATCGACGGCACACAGGCCGCGCGCCGCGGTGCCGAGATCGCCGTCACCCTGGCCCGCGGCGCGAGCGCCCCGCTCTCAGTGCTCTTCCTGGCCGACGGCGGGGGGACGGGCCGCCGGCTCGCCGGGATGCGTCAGGGCGACGCCGCGGCCCTGCGCGAGGTGGTCGATCTCGCCGAGCGGGCCGGGCTGCGGGTGCGCACCCACGTCCGGGCGACCCGCTCGCCCGAGCGCGAGATCCTGCGCCAGGCCCGGGCCGGCGACCACGACCTGATCGTGATGGGGGTCACGCGCCGCGCCGGCGAAGCCGCGTCCTTCGGGCCGCTCGCCGAAACGGTGCTGGAGGCCTCGGACCGCTCAGTGCTTTTTCTGGCGAGCTGACGACTCAGTTCCGGTCGTCCGGCAGGGACGGCAGCGGCTGCACGGCGATGCCCTCGTCGAGGAGCGCCCGGGCGTCGTCGAGGCTCGCCTCGCCGTAGATCGCCCGCTGCTCGGTCTCGCCGTAATGCATCTTTCGCGCTTCCGCGGCGAAGTTCGCACCGACATGGTCGGCGGTGCGGGCGACGTGCTCGTGCAGGGAGCGGATCATCGCCCGCAATTGCCGCTCGGGCTCGGATACGAGGCTCACCGGTGCCTCGGCGGGGGCCGGCACCGCCTGCGCGGGCGCCGCGGCCGGTGCATCGGACGGGGGCGCGGGCAAGGCGACGGCGCGGCCGAGCGAGGGCGCCATGATCTGCTTGGAGACCTTCGCGCTGTCGCAGAACGGGCAGGTCACGAAGCCGGCGCGCGCCTGCTCGTCGTAGGAATCGCTCGACGGGAACCAGCTCTCGAAGCTGTGGCCGGAATCGCAGGACAGGGCGTAGCGGATCATGGAACCGGATATCGGTGCGCGGGCGCGCCGTTGCGAGGGAGATGCGACGCTGGAGGCGCGCCGTGCGGTGTCAGTCAGGCGCGGGCCGCCTCGACCGCCACGGGGCGGGCGTGGCGCAGGGCCGGGATGCGGGCGCGGGCCTCCGCGACGAGGGCCATATCGATCTCGGCCAGGATCACCCCCGGTTCGTTGCCGTCGGCCTCGGCGAGCACCCGGCCCCAGGGATCGACGATGAGGGAGTGGCCGTAGGTCTCGCGTCCGTCCTCGTGCCGGCCGCCCTGCGCGGCCGAGATCATGAACGAGCCGGTCTCGATCGCCCGCGCGCGCTGCAGGACGTGCCAATGCGCCTCGCCGGTCTGGCGGGTGAAGGCGGCGGGGGCCGACAGGATCTCGGCCCCGGCCTCGGCGAGCGCCCGGTAGAGGGCGGGGAAGCGCACGTCGTAGCAGATCGCGACGCCGAGACGGCCCCAGGGCAGGTCGGCGACGACGGCCCGGTCGCCGCCCGTATAGGTGGCGGATTCGCGATAGCTCTCGCCGTTGGGAAGATCGACGTCGTAGAGGTGGAGCTTGTCGTAGGCGGCGACGATCGCGCCCTCGCGGTCGATCACGAAGGCGCGGTTGGCGACCTTGTCGCCGTTCGTCACCGCCAGCGAGCCGACATGGACCACGACCCCCCGCTCGCGGGCGACGTCGCGCAGCGCACCGAGCGTCGCGTCGTCCTCGGGCGCGCGGATCTTCTGAAACAGGCTCGGCCTGTCCCGCTCCAGGAGCGAGGTCATCTCGGGGGTCTGGACGTAGTGCGCGCCGCGCCCGGCCGCCTCGCGGATGCCCGCCACCGCGGCGTCGCGGTTCTGCGCGGGGTCGCGGCCGGAGCGCATCTGCACGCAGGCGGCGACGAAGCGGGGAGCGGTCATGGGCGGCGGACTCCGGGACGATCCGGGAAGCTTACGCCGTCGAGCCCCCGCTCCGCTAGAGCGGGCCCCGCCCGGCCGGAGGATCAGCCGGCGAGCAGCGGCTCGAGGCGACCGGACCGGTCGAGGGCGTAGAGGTCGTCGCAGCCGCCGACATGGGTCTCGCCGACGAAGATCTGCGGCACGCTGGTGCGCCCGCCGGCCTTCCCGACCATCTCGCTGCGGGCGCCGGCCTTGGCCTCGACGTCGATCTCGGTGAAGGCGGCGCCCTTCTCCTTCAGCAGCGACTTGGCCGCCGAGCAATAGGGGCACCAGCTGGTGGTGTAGATCGTGACCGGCTGCATCCGTCGGCTCGCGCTGCTGGGTTACGTCACCCGATATAGGCGCCGGCGGATCGGCACGCCAGCGGCGCCTGCACGGCGGCCCCCGGACGTCCGGATCAGGCCGCCATCAGCTTCTCGACCTCGGTCACCAGCTCGCGCAGGTGGAAGGGCTTGGAGAGGACCTTGGCGTCCTTCGGAGCCTTCGAATCGGGGTTGAGCGCCACGGCGGCGAAGCCGGTGATGAACATCACCTTGATGTCGGGGTCGAGTTCGGTGGCGCGGCGCGCCAGCTCGATGCCGTCCATCTCGGGCATCACGATGTCGGTGAGCAGGAGCTCGAACGGCTCCTCGCGCAGGCGGTTATAGGCCGAGAGCCCGTTGTCGAACGAGGCCACGTCGTAGCCTGCGTTCTGGAGCGCCTTGGCGAGGAAGCGACGCATGTCGTTGTCGTCTTCCGCGAGGAGGATCTTCATGAACGAAAGTCCCGGATACCGATTCGGAGCGTTCATTCCATAAAGCGGCGTCGTGGTAAACAGAGTGTTGACGCCGCGCCGCCAAGCCGCTCCGTCCACGGTGGAATCGTCGAGCGGAATCGTCGGGCGGAATCCGGCCGCCCCGGGGCCGCGCGGCAGTGGACAGGCCCGGGCCGGGGCGCCAGATTAGCCGGATGATGATGGTGCGATCGCATCCCGCCCCCCGCCCCGGCACGTCCGGATGAGCCGAGCTTCTCCCGCCAGCCTGTTCGCCCCGCCCTTCCAGGTGGACGAGCCGGAGCGGCAGACCCTGCCGTTCGTCTACAATACCGGCCATTCGGGAGCGGTGTACCCGGCCTCCTTCGTGGCGGCCTCGCGGCTCGACGCGATGGCCCTGCGCCGCTCGGAGGACGCCTTCGTCGACCGGCTCTACGCGCCCGTCGTCGGGCTCGGCGCCCCTTTGATGCGCGCCTCGTTCCCGCGCGCCTATCTCGACGTCAACCGCGAGCCCTACGAGCTCGACCCGCGGATGTTCGAGGGGCGGCTGCCGCCCTTCGTCAACGTGCGCTCGATGCGGGTGGCGGGCGGCCTCGGCACGGTGCCCCGGGTGGTGGCGGACGGTCAGGAGATCTACCGCGGCCGGCTTCCGGTCGAGGAGGCGCTCGCGCGCATCGAGGAGCTGTACAAGCCCTATCACCGGACCCTGAAGGAGCTGGTGGCGCGCACTGCCCGGACCTTCGGCCACGCGGTCCTGATCGACTGCCACTCGATGCCCTCGACGAGCCTGTCGCGCGACGAGGGACCGGTGGTCGACGTGGTGCTGGGCGACCGGTTCGGCACCGCCTGCGCGCCCGACCTGATCGACTGCGCGGAGGCCGCCTTCCGCGGCCACGGCCTGCGGGTGGTGCGCAACAAGCCCTATGCGGGCGGGTTCGTCACCGAGCATTACGGCGAGCCGGCGCAAGGCCGCCACGCCCTGCAGATCGAGGTCAACCGCGCCCTCTACATGGACGAGCGCAAGCTCCTGCCCCGGCCCGGCTTCGAGGCGCTGTCGCGGGTCCTGACGGGAGTGGCCGAGACGCTGGGGCACGCCGCCCTCGACCTCGGCCCCCGGCGCATCGCCGCCGAATAGAACCTGCGAAGTCCCCTTTCGTCGTCCGACGATCGCCGGGCTGGCGCGGCCGGTTCGATCGGCTAAGCAGGGCGGCGACGCGGCCCCGCGGCTCCCCTCGCGGGTCCGGGGCGCAAGACTCCTGCGTGAAACTCTTTTACGCGAACTTTGGGGAAGCCCGCGATGATCGACCTCCGCCTGCGCCGCAGCGTGCTCTACATGCCGGGCTCGAACCTGCGCGCCCTCGAGAAGGCGCGCAGCCTCCCGGCCGACGCGCTGATCCTCGACCTCGAGGACGCGGTCGCCCCGGACGCCAAGGACGTGGCGCGCGAGCAGGTCTGCGCCGCGGTGCGCCAGGGCGGCTACGGCGACCGGGAGCTGATCATCCGGGTCAACGCCCCGCAGACTCCGTGGGGCGAGGCGGACCTGCGGGCGGCGATCGAAGCCGGGCCCGACGCGATCCTGATGCCGAAGGTCTCCTCGCCGGCGGTGCTGGAGAACATCGCCGACCGGCTCGAGGCCCTCGACGCGCCCGCCGGCATCAAGATCTGGGCGATGATCGAGACCCCGGCGGCGATCCTCAACATCCAGGCGATCGCGGCGGCGCGGCGCAACCCGGGCACCCGTCTCACCTGCTTCGTGCTGGGCACCAACGACCTCGCCAAGGACACCTGGACCCAGATCGTCCCCGGCCGCGCCCCGATGATGCCCTGGCTGATGACCGCGCTCGCCGGCGCCCGGGCCGAGGGGCTGACGATCCTCGACGGCGTCTACAACAACTTTTCCGACCTCGACGGCTGCCGCGAGGAATGCGAGCAGGCCCGCATCCTCGGCTTCGACGGCAAGACCCTGATCCATCCGAGCCAGGTGGCGCTCGCCAACACCGCCTTCGCGCCGACCGAGGCCGAGGTCGCGGTGGCCCGCAGCGTGATCGAGGCCTTCGAGCGGCCCGAGAACGCCAGGCGCGGCGCGATCCAGATCAGCGGCCGCATGTTCGAGCGCCAGCACATCCCGATGGCTCGGCGCGCCGTCGCCTGGTCGGAGGCGATCGCCGCCCGGGGCCAGTAAGGCCCCGAGGCCGCCGAGGCAGGTGGACCGCGCGGTGCGTCCGGCTTGACCGCCGGACGTTCGCACTGCACAAATTCCTAACGAACAGTGAACGCGCGGGCGCCGAGACCGTCTCCCCCCCCACGGCACCTTGGCTCGCGCGTCACCTCCGGCCCGCCGCAAGGCCCGGCCCACCTCGGCGCCCCCGGCCCTTCGGCGCCGCTCCCTCGTCACCCCCCCGCGACGGAGACGCCCATGGAGACGCCCATGCGCTGCGAGCCCCCGGCCTTCGAGACCATCTTCCGCATCCCGGGCGAGCACCGGCTGGAGAGCGACGGCATGCTCGGCCGCGGCGGCCGGGTCTTCGGCCTGTGCTGGTTCCACCGGGAATACGACCGGCGCGACCGCCTGGTGGCGCGCTACGAGACCTACGACGAGGTCGGCGCCGACGGTGCGTCGCGCTGCGGCTGGCGCCGCTACGACGAGGCGGGCCGACTCACCCTCGGGCACGAGGTCGGGATGCGCTGGGCCGCCCTGGTCGAGAGCCTGTCGCGGCGCGAGGCCGAGACGGCGCTCCAGCACCCGCAGGGCGCCGTGCTCGACGCCATCCCGGCCTGAGCGGCCGGGTCGCCGGCCTGCGACACCCGCGGCGTCACCGGGCTTCGGTGGCTTTCGACCGGCGGGTTTTCGTCAGCGAGCGGGCTTCTTCGCCGGCTCGGCCGCCGCCGCGGCCGGGGCGATGCTGCCGGTCTGGCTCACCTTGTCCCGCGCCGTGTCGAGGCGCTTCGTCAGGGCGGCGAGGTCGCGCTGCGTGGTGGCGAGCTGCGCCTTGGCCTTGTCGCGGGTCGCGCCGAGCTGGGCGATCTCGTCGCGGGTCGCGGCGATCTTGGCCTGACGGTCGCGCAGCTCGGCCTCGACGTCCTGGAACTGCTTGAAGCGCGCGGCGAGCGCGTCGCGCTGGCCTTCGGTCTCCGCCAGCTGGGCCCGCAGGGCGCTCTTGCCCGACGAGGACACCCCGTAGGCGCCCCAGCCCGACAGGGTGCCGAGGCCGAGGATGCCGGCCGCGAGAAGGGCGGGCGTGGGGCGGAACCGCAGGGCGCGCATCGGCAGTCCTCGTCAGATACTCGTAGGGCCGCCGGTGGCGGCCGAGGATGTCCCGAACCCGGGAACACGACTGTCCGCAACAATGACGGATCTTCGTTAACGCGGCCTTGCTCGGCGACGCGGCGGGAAACCTTGATGCTGGGTTACCGCGACCTTCGCTCCTGCCGGGAGATCGCGGGACGAAGGCTTAACACCCCATCCGTTAGGCCTAGTCCTGTTAGAGCAAGGCCGGCGCCGGGAGGGGCGGACCCGTCATGATGCGGCTCATCGACCGCTTCCGATCAGACCGCCGCGGCAGCATCGCGGTGATCATGGCGCTGACGATGATCCCGGTGACCTTCCTGGTCGGGGCGGGGGTCGATTACGCCCGCGCCGCCGCCGTCCGGGCGAAGCTCCAGACCGCCACCGACGCCGCGGTGCTGGCGGTCATCCGCGAGGCGCCGACCCTGCCCTCCGAGGCGGCGTTCCGCGCCCGCGCCCGGGCCTTCTTCGATGCGAGCTTCCCGCCCCAGTCCGGCGTGACCGTGACCGGCTTCACCCCGGCCCGCGCCGGCACGCAGGTGACGGTCAGCGCCACCGCGCAGGTCGAGATGACCCTCGGGCGCCTGATGCACCCGGCCCCGCTCGTGGTCAGCGGCACGTCGCAGGCGATGTCCGGCGGCCGGGCGCTGGAGGTGGCGCTGGTCCTCGACAATACCGGCTCGATGAACGACGCCGGCAAGCTGCCGGCCCTCAAGCAGGCGGCGAAGGACTTTCTGGCCTATCTCGACAAGGTCGTGGTCAGCCGGGCGGACGCCAAGGTCGCGCTGGTCCCGTTCTCGACCCAGGTCAATCTCGGGACCGCCGTCACGAGCGCCGGCTGGCTCAGCTACGGCAAGCTCGGCACCGTCGGGCCGACGAGCTGGCAGGGCTGCATCACCGACCGCGACCAGCCCTACGACGTCCAGGCTCCGAACGCCGAGCCGACCGGGGCCGCCGCCTATCCCGCGGACCGCTGCGCCTCGCTCCAGAACGGCAAGCCGACGCTCGCGGAGATCCGCCCCCTCGGCACCGACTACGCGACGCTCAACGCCGCCATCGACGCGATGAGCGCGGGCGGCGCCACCAACGTCACCGTCGGGGTGGCCTGGGGTCTCGAGGCGCTGACGCCCTACGGGCCGCTCGCCAATGCCACGAGCCTCGCCGACGACCGGGTCACGAAGGTCATGATCGTGCTCACCGACGGGCTGAACACGCAGAACCGCTGGAAAGTCGCCTGCACCGGCAACTTCCTGTACGATCTCCTCGCCCTCCCCGGCTGCGTCGACGACAGCGTCATCGACGCCCGCACGCTCAGCGCCTGCACGGCCGCCAAGACCGCCGGCATCGTCATCTACACGGTGCGGGTGATCGACGGGAATGCCGACATGCTGCGGTCCTGCGCGAGCAAGGACGGGTTCTTCTACAACGTGATCACGGCCGACGACTTGAAACCGGCCTTCCAGAGCATCGGCCGCTCGATCGCGCAATTCCGGCTGACGCAGTAGGGCGGGCTCGGTCCGCAACAAGCCGGCCGGAGACCACCCGTTGACTCTTGCGTTGCGTTGCAGCATCGTGATTGCTGCGTCGCACAAATCCTCAGGGCGGCGCGCGTAGCGACAAGCCGGAGGCCACGCCCGTGAGCAGCACCCAGAAGCCCTTCGAGATCCCGACCGAGATGCGCGACTTCGCCGAGAAGGGCGTGCAGAACGCCCGCACCGCGTTCGGCACCTTCCTGGGCTCCGCCCGCAAGCTCGCCGAAACCGTGCAGACCTCGACCCAGACCTCGCAGACCGGCATGGGCGCCGCCGTGGCCCGCGGCTTCGACTACACCGAGCAGCACGCCACCGCGACCTTCGACCTCGCCGAGAAGCTCGTGCGCACCCGCGACGTCAAGGAGGCGCTGGAGCTGCAGGGCGAGTACATGCGCAACCAGATGAGCGCGCTGCAGGCCCAGGCGAAGGAGTTCGCCACCCTGTCCGAGTCGATCAAGGACGACCTGACCAAGGCCCAGACCAAGGCCTGAGGCCGCCACGGGGCGGGGCCGACAGGCCTCGCCCCGCGCCGATGACGGCAGCGGGCCGGGCCGCGCGAGGCCCGCCGGGCCTTCCGCGTCCGGCCCCGCCCGCGCCGATCCGCCGGTGCCCCGGACGAGCCTGCCGGCGCTCCGGTGTCGCGCGTTCGCCCCCCGCACCGGGTGAGGGCGGGCGCGCCCGCTACTCCAGGAGGCCGAGCCATGACCACGCGCCGCATCGACAAGACCCGCAAGCCGCCCCGCCGTCCCCCCGTGCGGACGGCCGCGCGCCCGAATGGTGCATCCCAGTCCGTCCAGGGCGAGACCGGCCTGGCCGGCACCGACGAGACGGCTCCCGACACGGCCGCCGAGACCGTCGCCGTCGCGCCTCCCGCCACGCCGGACGCAGCCGAGGTCGTCGCGCCGGAGCCCGCCGCGCCGGATTCCGTCGCCGAGCAGGAGCCCGCCGCCCAGCCCGCCGACGCGGTGAGCGAGGAGACCGGGGCCGCGGCGTCCGAGTCCCCCGTCGAACCGGCCGAGGCGTCGGCGGCTGCCGCCGACGAGGCGCCGGCCGAGGTCCCTGCCGCGCAGGAGCCGACTGCCCATAGCGCTGAGGCCCATGACGCCGAGGCCCATGACGCCGAGGCCCATGACGCCGAGGCCCATGACGCTGCGGCGCAGGAGCCGGCGACCCAGGAGCCCGAGCCCGTCGCCCCACAGGGGTCGGACGAGGCGACCGCGCGCCCGCAGACCGTCTCGTCAGACCCGGCACCGGCCGACGTGCCGGCTGTCGCGAGCGCCGCGGGGCCGGCCCCCGCCGCGTCGCCGGACACGGCCTCCGCCGCGTCGCCGGACACGGCCTCCGCCGCCGGTGCGTCGAAGCCGTCCGGTGCGGAGCAGGAGGTGCCGCTTGCCGCCCTGCAGGGCTTCATCGAGATCAACGGCCGGCTGGTGGCCTTCCTCCAGGGCGAGGGCCAGGCCGCCGTGGCGTTCTGGAAGTCGGCCATGACCGTCCGCTCGCCGGGCGACCTGGCGCAGCTCCAGGCCGCCGAGATGAGCCGGGCGATCGATGCCGCCTTCGCCTGCTGGACCGACCTCGCCCGCCGCATGGGCCGTCTCGCCACCGTGGTGCCGTCCCGGTCCCGCGCCGCCTGACCGCACGCCCGGCCGGCATCCCCGATGCCGGTCGCCGGGCCCGGATCGGCGACGAATCCGGGCCTCGACCCGCCACCAGTAGAAGGAGACCGGGATGTTCGACGCTTGGTACGCGACCGCGATGCTCGCGATGGAATCCCAGAAGGTCATCGAGCTGCGCATGGTCAAGCTCGCCTGGGGCGGCCTCGCCGGCCAGGTCGAGGCGCAGCGGATGGTGAGCGAGAAGATCGGTGCCGCCCTCGAGGCGACCGGCACCCTGCTCGGCGGCGGCACGCCCGAGGCGGTGATCGATCGCTACCGCGAGCACGTCCGCAACAACGTCGCGCGCCTCTCGACGCCCACCGACGATCACCCCGCCGGCCACTGACGGGCGACGCGACTCTCCCGTTGCTCCCGGGCACGCCCGGGAGCGCCGCGCCCTCCGGCGACGGCCCCGGAACCGCTCCGGACGACCCCGCGCGCACGCCCTCCCCCCTCACGCCCCGCTTGACCGTGCGGCGCACCGCTTCCATCTCGGACCGGCCGGGGCGCGACGGATTCGCGTGGGGGGACGGGGTTCCGCACCGATGCCGATCCAACGCCGGGCCGCCATCACCCTGGCGGTCCTCGCCCTGCTGGTCTTCCTGCTCTACCAGCTGCGCGACGTGCTGCTGCCCTTCGTGGCGGGCGCGGCCCTGGCCTATGCCCTCGATCCCGTCGCCGACCGGCTGGAGCGCCTCGGACTCGGGCGGCTCGCGGCGACGCTGCTCATCCTGGCCACCTTCGTCTGCGGGCTGATCCTGGCGCTGATCGTGGTGGTACCGCTCGCCGCCAACCAGATCGCCGCCCTCGTCGCCTCGCTGCCGGCGATGATCGCCAAGCTCCAGGCGATCATCGCCGAGCGGGCCGGCCCCCTGATCGAGCGGGCCGGCGGCGCGGGCGCGTTCCAGGAGCTGCAATCCTCCGTCGGCAACCTGACCGGGCAGGCGGTGGCCTGGCTCCTCGGCTTCCTGCGCTCGCTGTGGTCGGGCAGCCAGGCGGTGGTCGGCATCGTCTCGCTGCTCGTGGTGACGCCCGTGGTGGCGTTCTACCTCCTGGTCGACTGGGACCGGATGATCGCCACCCTCGACCGCTGGGTGCCGCCCCGCCACCGGGATACCGCCCGCACCCTCGCCCGCGAGATCGACGGGGCAATCACCGCCTTCATCCGCGGCCAGACCCTGGTCTGCCTCCTGCTCGGCACCTTCTACGCCGTCGGCCTGTGGTGCGTCGGGCTCAATTTCGGCGTGCTGATCGGCCTGATGTCGGGCCTCCTGACCTTCATCCCGTATGTCGGCTCGCTCACCGGCTTCCTGCTCTCGACCGGCGTCGCCCTGGTGCAGTTCTCGCCCGATTGGGTCTCGGTGGTGCTGACGGTCGGGGTGTTCCTCGTCGGGCAGTTTCTCGAGGGCAACGTGCTCCAGCCCAAGCTCGTCGGCGATGCGGTGCGGCTGCACCCGGTCTGGCTGATGTTCGCCCTCCTCGCCTTCGGCTCGCTGTTCGGCTTCCTCGGCCTCCTGCTCGCGGTGCCGGTGGCGGCGGCGATCGGGGTGGTCGCCCGGTTCGGGGTGAAGCGCTATCTGGAGAGCCGCCTCTACCACGACGGCACGCCGATCCTGACCGCCGACGCGGCGGTCGCCCGGGTGACGACCGCCGAGCCCGCCCCGCCCGTCCCGTCGAAGCCGTGACCCCGCGAGATCCCCCGCCCCGCATGCCAGACCAGCCGCGCCAGCTCGCCCTCGACCTGCCGGTCGACGCCCGCTTCGGCTCCGAGGATTTCTTGGTCAGCCCCTCCAACGAGGGAGCCTATGCCCGCATCGAGGCCTGGCCCGACTGGCCGGACCGGGTCCTCGTGCTCACGGGTCCGCCGGGCAGCGGCAAGAGCCATCTCGCGGCGATCTTCGCCGAGCGCTCCGGCGCCCGCGTCCTGCCGGTCGCCGCCGTGACCGCGGCGGCGGTGCCGGAGATCGCCGGGGCCGACGCCCTGGTGATCGAGGATGCCGACCGGGCGGAGGACCGCGACGAGGCCGCGCTGTTCCACCTCCTCAACCTCGTCCGGGAGCGGGGCCTCAGCGTGGTGGTGACGGGCTCCGGCCCGGTGGAGGCCTGGGGCCTCGCCACCCCCGACCTGCGCTCGCGCCTGCGGCTCGCCCCCGGCGTCGCCCTCGACCCGCCGGACGAGGCCCTGCTGAAGGTCGTGCTGGTCAAGCTCTTCCTCGACCGTCAGCTCGTCGTCGATACCAGCGTCGTCGACGCCCTGGCCCTGCGCCTCGACCGGTCCCTGGCGCGCGCCCGGGACGTGGTGGCGGTCCTCGACCGCGAGGGACTGAGCCGGCGCCGGCGCATCACCCGGCCGCTCGCCCTCGCGACGCTGGCGGCCCTGGAAGGCACCGGGGACGACGAGATCGAGGAGCCGGAAGACGAGACGTGACCCTGCGCCGGACGGGCTCTTGACGGCCCGGATCCGGCGTCCTTCACGCAAATGTCAAACTGTCCTGTCACCGGGAAGGGCTGGAGGCCCTGACCCGGCATCCCTTCAAGGAGGTCCCATCGTGTCGGATACCGCTGCCGGAACCAGTGCCATCCCGGTCCTCGACGAGACCGAGGCGACGCCGGAGACGGTGGCGGATGGCCGCCGCGACGAGGCCGGCCCGGCCGGGGCGGCCGCGCAGGAAGGCCCCGAGCAAGGGAATGCGGACAAGGAGAGCGACGGGAAGGGCCCAACCCAGGAGGCGGCGCGGCGCGCCAAGGCCGAGGCGGTCGAGGCCGGCCGGGCCCTGCGCCACGAGCCGGGCCGCTACGTCAACCGCGAATTATCCTGGCTGCAGTTCAACCGCCGGGTGCTCGAAGAGGCCTCGAATACCGGGCACCCGCTGCTGGAGCAGCTGCGCTTCCTCTCGATCTCGGCCAACAACCTCGACGAGTTCTTCATGGTCCGGGTCGCCGGCCTGCACGACCAGGTCCGCGCCGGCCTCACCGCGCCGTCCGCCGACGGCCTGTCGCCGGCCGAGCAGCTCGCCCGCATCGACGCCGAGGTCACCGGGCTCGCCGGCGACCAGCAGCGGCGCTGGAGCGAGTTGCGCGGGGAGCTGCATCACAACGGCATCGACCTCGTCGAGGCGATGGACCTCTCGGCGGAAGAGGCCGCCTGGCTCGAGGACTACTTCCTCCAGCACATCTTCCCGGTGCTGACGCCGCTCGCCAT
Organism: Methylobacterium indicum; assembly: GCF_017347565.1. Taxonomy (NCBI): domain Bacteria; kingdom Pseudomonadati; phylum Pseudomonadota; class Alphaproteobacteria; order Hyphomicrobiales; family Methylobacteriaceae; genus Methylobacterium; species Methylobacterium indicum. The sequence continues at coordinate 1,227,213 of NZ_AP024145.1, forward strand.
CGATCCGGCCCATCCCTTTCCGTTCATCCCGAATCTCGGCTCGACCATCGCGCTCACCCTGGTGCGGCCGCGGGACGCCCGGGCGCTGCGGGCGCTGATCCGCCTTCCCTCGATCATCGACCGCTTCGTGCGCCTGCCCGATCTCGGCCAGACCGGCACCGCCCGGTTCATCGCCATCGAGCAGGTGATCGTGCTGTTCACGAGCCGCCTCTTCCCGGGCTACCTGGTCAAGGGCCAGGGCGGCTTCCGGGTCGTGCGCGATTCCGACCTCGAGATCGAGGAGGAGGCCGAGGACCTGGTGCGCCACTTCGAGACGGCGCTGAAGCAGCGCCGCCGCGGCGTGGTGATCCGGCTCGAGGTCGTCGCCACCATGCCGGAGGACCTGCGCACCTTCGTGGCCGACGAACTGGAGATCGCGTCCGACGCCGTGTTCGTGGTCGAGGGGATGCTCGCCCTCAACGAACTCTCGCAGATCGTCGGGATCGACCGGCCGGACCTGAAGTTCAAACCCTACAACCCGCGCTTCCCCGAGCGCATCCGCGAGAGCGGCGGCGATTGCTTCGCGGCGATCCGCCAGAAGGACTTCATCGTCCACCACCCCTACGAGTCGTTCGACTCGGTGGTGCAGTTCCTGTCGCAGGCCGCCCGCGACCCGAACGTGGTGGCGATCAAGCAGACGCTCTACCGCACCTCGTCCAACTCCCCCATCGTCGCGGCGCTCGCCGAGGCCGCGGAGGCCGGCAAGTCGGTGACGGCGCTCGTCGAATTGAAGGCACGCTTCGACGAGGAAGCCAACATCCGCTGGGCCCGCAACCTCGAGAAGGCCGGCGCGCAGGTCGTCTTCGGCTTCATCGAGCTGAAGACCCACGCCAAGCTCTCGATGGTGGTGCGCCGCGAGGGCGACCGCCTGGTGAGCTACTGCCACGTCGGCACCGGCAACTACCACCCGATCACGGCGCGCATCTACACCGACCTGTCGTTCTTCACCGCCGACCCGGTGATCGGCCGCGACGTATCGCGGATCTTCAACTTCATCACCGGCTATGCCGAACCGGCGGAACTGGAGCGGATGGCGGTCTCGCCGCTGACCCTGAAGGCACGGCTCCTCGCGCACATCGCCGAGGAGATCGAGCACGCCAAGGCGGGGCGGCCGGCGGCGATCTGGATCAAGTGCAACTCCCTCGTCGACACCCAGATCATCGACGCGCTCTACGACGCCAGCGAGGCCGGCGTGCCGGTGGACTGCATCGTGCGCGGCATCTGCTGCCTGCGGCCGGGCGTGCCCGGCCTGTCGGAGAACATCCGGGTCAAGTCGATCGTCGGGCGCTTCCTGGAGCACGGCCGGGTCTACGCCTTCGGCAACGGCGCCGGGCTGCCCCACCCCAAGGCCCGGGTCTACATCTCGTCGGCCGACCTCATGAGCCGCAACCTCGATCGCCGGGTGGAGGCGATGCTGCCGATCCTCAACCCGACCGTGCACCAGCAGGTGCTCGACCAGATCATGATGGCGAATCTCCTCGACAACCAGCAGAGCTGGCGTGTACTGGCGTCGGGTGCGAGCGAGCGGATCGAGCCCGCCGAGGGCGAGGAGCCCTTCAACGCGCACAAGTATTTCATGACCAACCCGAGCCTGTCGGGGCGCGGGAAGGCATCGAAGAAATCGAGTCCGCGCGCGCTCAGCCGGCGCGCCCAGCGCGCCTGACGCGGCGGCCGGGGCCGGTCCCCGGGGCCATCCGTCCGGCGGCGCTCCCGTCATGAGGACCTGGATGGGCCTGGATCAGACCGCCCTCAACGAAGCCGCGCTCGCCCGGATCGAGCCCGGCGCCCCCGTCGCGATCATCGACATCGGCTCGAACTCCGTCCGGCTGGTCGCCTATTCGGGCATCAGCCGGGCGCCGACGCCGCTCTACAACGAGAAGGTCCTGTGCGGCCTCGGCCGCAACGTGCTGACCACCGGCCGCCTCAACGAGGAGGCGGTGCGCCGCGCCCTCCAGGCGCTCGCCCGCTTCCGGGTGCTGTGCGAGGCGATGCATGTCGGCCAGGTCTTCGTGCTGGCCACCGCCGCGGCCCGCGACGCCGAGAACGGCCCGGCCTTCCTCGAGGCGGCCGAGGCCGCCTGCGGCCACCCGATCGAGCTTCTCTCGGGGCGGCGCGAGGCAGAGCTGTCGGCCTACGGCATCATCTCGGGCTTCCATGCCCCGGACGGCGTGGTGGGTGATCTCGGTGGCGGCAGCCTCGAACTCGTCGACCTGCGCGGCTCGGCCGTCGGCAGCGGCGTGACCATGCCGCTCGGCGGGCTGGCGCTCCAGGACCTCAGCGGCGGCTCGCTCAAGAAGGCCCGCAAGATCGCCGCCGAGGCGCTCAAGAAGGCCGGCCCGCAGCTCGACACGCTGAAGGGCCGCACCTTCTACGCCGTCGGCGGCACCTGGCGGGCGCTCGCCCGCCTGCACCAGGCAGCGCGGGATTACCGCCTGCACGTCATGCACGGCTACTCGATCGAGCCGAACGACGAGCTGTCGTTCCTGCAGGTCGTCGAGCAATCCGACGCCGCGACGCTCGCCGCCGTCGAGAGCGTGTCCGAGGCACGCCGGCCGCTGCTGGCCTACGGGGCGGTGGTGCTCGAAGAGGTGATCCGCTCCGGGCGCCCGCGCGAGATCGCGATCTCGGCGACCGGCGTGCGCGAGGGGCTGCTCTACGAAAAACTCGACGACGCGGCGCGGGCCCGCGACCCGCTGCTGCTCGCCGCCGCCGAACTCAACCGCCTGCGCTGCCGCAGCCCCGGCCACGGCCCCGAATTGCAGGCCTGGACCGACGCCTTCATGGCGAGCCTGTCGACGCCGGAGACCGCCGACGAGCGCCGGCTTCGCCACGCCGCCTGTCTCCTCGCCGATGTCGGCTGGCGCACGCACCCGGATTACCGCGGCGAGCAGAGCCTCAACGTCATCGCCCACGCCTCCTTCGTCGGCATCGACCATCCGGGCCGGGCCTACCTCGCCGTGGCGGTGTTCTTCCGTCACGAAGGCGTCTCTCCCGAGAAGGCGAGCCCGCTGCTGCGTCAGCTCGCCGGCCCGCGGCTGTTCGAGCAGGCGCGGCTGCTCGGTGCGGTCCTGCGCGTCGCCTTCCCGGTCTCGGTGGCGATGGAGGGCATCCTGCCGCGCACGCCGCTCGCGATGCGCGACGGCGCGATCGTCCTCACCCTGCCGCAGGATCTGAAGGACCTCGCCAGCGACCGCCTGTCGAACCGCCTGCGCGGCCTTGGCCGGCTGCTCGGCGTCGAGGCGCGGATCGAGATCGCGGCGTGACGCCGGCGTCCGGGCGGGAGACCGCCCGGATCCCGCCTCACCCGGCGAGGAGCGGCACCTGCCCGGCCTCGCGGGGCAGCGCGCCGGTGAGGCGCGGATCGGGCGCCACCTCGATCGCGCGCGCGTAGGGACGGAAGCCCGAGCGCTGGTAGAACGCCACCGCGCCCGGATGGTCGAGGGTGCAGGTATGGACCCAGAACCGGCCGATCGGGCGCGCGAAGGCCCGGCGGATCGCCTCGTCCATCAGACGCCGGCCGCGCCCGCTGCCGACCGCCTCCGGGACGAGGCCGAAATAGGCGAGGTTCACCTCGCCGGGCGTCCTCCGGTCGAGTTCGAGGAGGCCGATGTCGCGCCCGCCCTCGGTCAGCGCCAGGGCCTCCACCGCCGGGTCGCCGAGGATCGTCGTCAGGGCCTCGTCCGTCATGCCGGCGCGGCCGAACCACAGCCAGGGCGTGCCGATCGCCGCGTAGAGGGCCCGGTAGCGGGCGAGATCGGCGCCGATGGGGGCGAGCGGCAGCGACTCCGGCGACGGACGGGCCGGCGGCGCCGTCATCTCCAGGTAGGTCACCACGGCGGCGACGTGGGTCGGCGGGATCGGGGTGTAGCCGTCGAGGCGCAGGCGGAGGTCGTCGGTCGGGGCGTCGCTCACGGCGGGGGGCGTCTCCTGTGGCGGATGCCGGGAGGGGGCAGGTCCGTTTCCCTTGTGTCAAGCTTTGTCGTGCGACGCTGGCACAGGGCAGCGATTCGCTCCGGCGAGGCTGGGCGAAGCGGGCTCGGCCGTTAGGTGTCCTGACGGCTCGGTCGCGGCCCCTGGCGGCGGACCGCCCATCGCATCGTCGAGAGAGGCACGGGCATGCACGAGGCACAGGCGCGGGATCGACGCCGCTTCACCGTCGTCACCGAGCCCCAAGCCCGGATCACGCACCGCCTGATCGAGCGCCGCGACGGGCCGGCCCTCGAATGGATCGAGGCCGAGCCGGCGGGCGAGCCCCGCGGCGCCCCCCTGCTCTTCGTCCACGGCGCCTTCGGCGGCGCCTGGATGTTCGAGGAGATCTTTCTGCCCCATCTCGCCCGGCGCGGTCGCCGCGCCGCCGCGGTGAGCCTGCGCGGCCACGGCCGCAGCCAGGGCGGACGGGCTTTGCGCGACGCCACCCTGTCCGACTACCTCGCCGACCTGACCCTGGCGCTGTCGCAATGGGGCGAGCCGCCGGTTCTGGTCGGGCATTCCCTCGGCGGGCTGCTGGCCCAGCGCCTGCTCGGCCGGGTGCCCCTGCGCGGCCTCGTCCTGATGGCCTCGCTGCCGCCGGAGGGGCTCGGCGTGGTCGGCCCCCGCATCGCCATGACCGATGCGGGGTTCTGGGTCGAGGCGCTGGCCGGCTCGCTGCTGCCCGGGCGCGAGCCCGCGGTGGCCCTCGCCCGGCACTGGCTGTTCTCGGAAGGGCTCCCGCTGGAGCGCGCCCAGAACTACGCCGCCCGGATGTCGGCCGAGAGCCCGGTGGCGCTCGCCGAGGCGCATTGGCCGATGCTGCCGCTCTCGGCGGCCTTCACCGGGGTGCCGGCCCTCGTGCTCGGCGGCGCCGACGACCGCATGATCTGGCCGGCGACCACCTGGCGCACCGCGCTCTACCACGGGGCCGAGCACCGCACCGTGCCGGGCATCGCCCACTTCCTGCAGCTCGATCTCGGCTCGGAGGGCGTCGCCCGCCTGCTCCTCGACTGGCTCGACGCAAGCGGCGTGTGACAGCGTCCGCGCTGCCGAAACACGGCCCGGCTCCGCCTCGGGACCGGCACGAAACCGTCACGATCCCATGAAAGGAGGAGCCGCCGACGCGGGGCCGTCCTTGCGGTCCTCCGCAGGGTCGGGCAGAAGCGCGCGCGAGAACGGGGACGCGACGGGACCGCGATGAAGAAGATCAAGGATTTCATCTGGCCGGTCATCGGCCTCGGGGCCGTCGTGGTCTCCGTCTATCTGTTGTGGCACCTGCTGAAGGGCCTGTCCTTCGCCGACGTGAAGGCAAGCCTCGCGGCGATCCCGCCGCACCGCTACGCTCTCGCCGTCCTCTCGACCCTGGTCGCCTACGGCGCGCTCGCCTGGTACGACCGGATCGCGCTGCTGCATCTCGGCGTGAAGGGCATCTCCTGGCTCTTCGTCTCGGTCTGCTCCTTCACCACCTACGCGCTGTCGCACAATATCGGCGCCTCGGTATTTTCCGGCGCGGTGGTGCGCTACCGCGCCTACACGTCGAAGGGCCTCTCCACCGCCCAGGTGGCGGTCCTGGTGGCGCTCTGCTCCTTCACCTTCGGCCTCGGCACGGCGTTCCTCGGCGGCCTGGTGCTGGTGCTCGAGCCCGAACTCCTGCAGCGCGTGGCGAGCCTCCTGCCGCCGGTGCTGGCGAGCCCGACCACCGCCCGCCTCGTCGGCTTCGGGCTCCTCGGCTTCGTGGCGCTCTACGTCATCGGCTCGATCCTGCATTTCCGGCCGCTGCACATCCGCTCGTTCAAGATCGAGTATCCGCGCCCCAACATCATGGGCCGCCAGCTGATCGCCGCCCCGCTCGAGCTCCTGGGCGCCGCCGGCATCATCTACTTCGCCCTGCCGGAGGCCGGGAACCCGGGCTTCCTGGTGGTGCTGGCGGTCTTCCTCGCCTCGTTCTCGGTGGCGCTGGTCTCCAACGCCCCGGGCGGCATCGGGGTGTTCGAGCTCGTCTTCATCACGGCGATGCCGGATCTTCCGAAGACCGACGTGCTCGCCGCCGTCCTGATCTTCCGCCTGTTCTACCTGCTGGTGCCCTTCGCGCTGGCGATCGGCGTGGTGCTGCTGTTCGAGCGCGGCCGCCTCGCCGACGCCCTGCGCAGCAAGGCGACGTCTCCGGCGACCGTGCCGCCGCCGCCGGTCGACGGTCCCGGCGTCACCCCGGACCTGCGCGACGTGCAGGGGCGCGACCTGAAGGTGCGCAAGGCGGTATGACCCGCACCCGCCTGCGCCGCGCCGGGCTCGGTCTTCGCACCCTGCTCGGCCTGCCGGCGGGCGGCTTCCTGATCCCGTACCGGCATGCCGGTACGGCGCGGGCGGAGGGCTATCCGGCTCTCCGCCCGCTCTTCGTCGAGGCCGAGCCGGCATTCCGTGCCGTGCTGGCCGAGATCGAGGCGCATGCCCCGGACCTCGCCCGTATCGCGGCCGGCGGCCCCGGCCTCGTCGGCGAGCGGCCGGCCCGCTTCACCCAGGACTGGTTCCCCCGCCTCGACGCGGCTGCCGCCTACGCTCTGGTGCGGGGCGAGCGGCCCCGTCGCATCGTCGAGATCGGCTCGGGCCACTCGACCCGCTTCCTCGCGCAAGCCGTCCGCGACGGCGGCCTCTCGACCGCGATCACCTGCATCGATCCGGCGCCCCGGGCACCGCTGACGGGTCTCGGCCTGCGCCACGAGGCGCGGCTGTTCGGGCCGGCGGATGCGGAGGAGGCGGCGGCGCTCGAACCCGGCGACATCCTGTTCGTCGATTCGAGCCACGTCGCGATGCCGGGCACCGACGTCGACCGGCTGGTCCTCGACGTCCTGCCGCGCCTGCGCTCCGGCGTGATCGTGCACCTGCACGACATCTTCCTGCCCGACGCCTACCCGGCCTCCTGGGCCTGGCGCGGCTACAACGAGCAATTGCTGGTCGGCGCGCTGCTCCAGGGCGGCGCCTACGCCCCGCTCTTCGCCAGCCGCTACGTCGTCGCCCAGACCGGATGGGCCCTCGACGGCATCCTCGCCCGCCTGCCCCTGCCGGCCGGCGCGTTCGAGACCAGCCTGTGGCTGCGCAAGCGCTGAAGGATGTGGATTGCCGGGATCGCTCGAATGCCGCCGATCGGATGGAGCGGCGCCTTAACGGTTGCCTGTGACCATGCCGTCCGTCGGATAAAGGAGGCGGGGCGATGCGTGCGGGTCTGATGCTCGGGCTGACCGCCCTCGGGATCCTCGCGGCGACGATGCCGGCCGAGGCCAAGGGCCGGCGCGGCGGTGGTTTCTCCTTCATCGGCCGCAGTCACGCCGCTCCGGCGGCGGCCCCCGCGGCCGCCGAGGCGCCGCGCCTGCGCACGGCCTCCGCGGACGGGCCGGAGCCGATGACGACCGGCACCACCGCGCCGCCCGCTCCGCGCGTGGCCGCCCCGGCCCCCGCCCCGAGCCCCGTGCCGGCGAAGCCGTGGTGCACCACCGGTCGGATCTTCGGCTCGGGCGCCGGCTTCTGCGCGATCAACTGACGATTCGCCTGAACCTCACACCGCAGCCGCCCCTCCCCGCATGGCGGAAACGCCCTGCGCCACCGCCGACGCGACGGACAGCCCGGCAAGCGCCGCCATCGCCACCGCTTCCGCCACACCTTCCGCCCCTGCGGCCCCGATGCCGAGCGCCCGGCTGCCGAGGAGCCAGGCCAGGAAGGCGATCTGGCAGGCGGTGTTGAGCTTGCCGACGAGAAGCGGCGGAGTCGCGAGGGGCCTGCCGGCGAGCCGGGCGAGACCGGCGGCGAGCACCACCAGGGCGTCGCGGGCGATCAGCACGGCCGGGAACCAGGCCGGCACGAGGCCGGCGAGCGTCAGGCTCACCAGCACCGCGAGCATCAGGGTCTTGTCGGCGAGCGGATCGAGGATCGCCCCGAGGCGGGTCTCCAGGCTGTAGCGGCGGGCGAGGAACCCGTCGATCCCGTCCGAGATCCCCGCGAGGGCGAAGAGCAGGAAGGCGGCGCCCCAGGCCTCGCGGGCGATCGCCGCGACGACGACCGGCACGAGCGCGAGCCGCGCCGCGGTGATCAGGTTCGGCAGCGCGCGAAACAGGACCGTCGGCAGCGTCATGGCTCCTCCGTGATTCCTCCGGGCTGCCCCGACTCGCGGTCGCGGGCAAGAGCGGCTAAGAGCATCCGCAATAGCGGACGGATGAGGCGAAGGGTCGAGGGATGACGACGGGCGAGCGCCAGAACGGGATGACCTACGCGGAGGCGGGCGTCGACATCGATGCCGGCAACGCCATGGTCGAGGCGATCAAGCCCCTGGTGCGGGCGACCCGCCGGCCGGGAGCGGATGCGGAGATCGGCGGCTTCGGCGGCCTGTTCGACCTGAAGGCGGCGGGCTTCAAGGACCCGATCCTGGTCGCGGCCAACGACGGCGTCGGCACCAAGGTCAAGATCGCGATCGAGACCGGGCGCCACGCGACGATCGGCATCGACCTCGTGGCGATGTGCGTCAACGACATCATCGTGCAGGGCGCCGAGCCGCTGTTCTTCCTCGACTACTACGCCACCGGCAAGCTGGTGCCGGGCGTGGGCGCCGACATCGTCAAGGGCATCGCCGAGGGCTGCCGCCAGGCCGGCTGCGCGCTGATCGGCGGCGAGACCGCCGAGATGCCGGGCCTCTACGACGGGTCCGACTACGACCTCGCCGGCTTCTCGGTCGGTGCGGCGGAGCGCGGCGCGCTGCTGCCGGTGGCCGGCATCGCGCCCGGCGACGTGGTACTGGGCCTGCCCTCCTCGGGCGTGCACTCGAACGGGTTCTCGCTGGTACGCCGGATCGTGGCCGCCTCCGGCCTCGGCTACGATGCGCCGGCGCCGTTCGCGGCGGGCAAGACCCTCGGCGAGGCTTTGCTCGAGCCGACCCGCATCTACGTCAAGCCGCTGCTGGCGGCCCTCAGGGCGACCGGCCACGGCGCCATCAAGGCGCTCGCCCACATCACCGGCGGCGGCTTTCCCGACAACCTGCCCCGCGTCCTGCCGGACGGCGTCGGCATCGCGCTGGACCTCGACGCCGTGAGCGTGCCGCCGGTGTTCGGCTGGCTCGCCCGCCAGGGCAACGTCGCCGAGGCCGAGATGCTGCGCACCTTCAACTGCGGCATCGGCATGGTGGTGGTGGTCGATCCGGCCCAGGCCGAGGCGGTGAGCGCGGCTCTCGTCGCCGCCGGCGAGGCGCCGGTCCGGCTCGGAGAGATCACCGCGCGGGGCGAGAGCCCGGTGACCTATTCGGGACGCCTCGCCCTATGAGCCGTCGCGCCAAGATCGCGATCCTGATCTCCGGCCGCGGCTCCAACATGGTGTCGCTGCTGGAGGCTGCGCAGTCGCCCGACTACCCGGCCGAGATCGTCCTCGTCGCCTCGAACCGGCCGGACGCGCCGGGCCTCGCCCGGGCGGCGGAAGCCGGCCTCGCCACCGAGGCGGTCGACCACCGCGCCTTTTCCGACCGGGCCGCCTTCGAGCGGGCGCTCGACGCGGCGCTCCGCCGCCACGGCGTCGAGTTCCTGGTGCTCGCCGGCTTCATGCGGGTGCTGACGCCCTGGTTCGTCGAGGCCTGGGCCGGGCGGATGCTCAACATCCATCCGTCCCTGCTGCCGCTGTTTCGCGGCACCCACACCCACGCCCAGGCGCTCGCCGCCGGGGTCAGGGTCCACGGCTGTACGGTGCATTTCGTGGTGCCGGAGCTCGATGCCGGCCCGATCGTCGCCCAGGCCGCCGTGCCGGTGCTGCCCGACGACGACGAGCATGCCTTGAGCGCCCGGGTGCTGGTGCAGGAGCACCGGCTCTACCCGGCGGCCCTCGCCCTGGTGGCGAGCGGGCGGGCGCGCCTCGATGGCAACCGGGTGGTGTTCGCGCAAGGGGCCGGGGCTGCCGAGGGCGCGCTGGTCGCCCCGAGCTTCGCCTGACCGCGCCCCGCCCGACCGAGCCTCTGCCCGGCACGGCGACGCACGGTCGCCGGACGGGATCGTAAACCTTCCGAGCCAGGATTGCGGAGCCCGGCGCGGTCTGTCACCGGGCATGCGCGATCCCCCCGAATCCGGGCCGTCCAGGCCCGGACGCGTCTCGTCTCCCACGGGTCTTGCCTCCCACGGGTCTTGCCTCCCACGGGTCTTGCCTCCCATGTCCCGAGCGTCTCGTCTTCTCGGCTGGCTGATCCTGGCCGCCATCACGGTGGCGACCGTCGCGCCGATCGGCTACCGGCCGGTCAGCGGCGCACCGGTCTCGGTCGAGCGGTTCGGCGCCTTCGCGCTGCTCGGCTTCCTGTTCGCGCTCGGCTATCCGCGCCACCGCTGGCGGGTGCTGCTCCTGACGGTCGCGGCGGCCGGCGCCCTCGAGGCGTTCCAGTTGCTCGAGCCGTCCCGGCACGGCCGGATCGCCGATTTCATGGTGAAGGTCGTCGGCTGCGGCTTCGGCTCGGCGGCGTCGCTGGCTGCCGGGCTGGTGTGGCCCCGGCTGAATCCCCGCAGCGAAGCATGAGGGGCGGCGCCTGGAAGGCGCCGCGATCGTTCAGTTGATGCTGTAGGCGCGCTCGATGACGACGCCGCAGCTCTCGGCGAGGCTGAACGCCATGTCGCGGCTGAGCCCGAAGATCAGCGGCGTCTCGCCACGATAGAGCGTGTAGCGGCCGTCGGGCCGCACGGTGATGCGAACCGGGTCCTGCATCTGATGCTTCCTCCGATGTCCGGCCTCTCGTGACGGGGCCGGATCACGGCCGACGACCTTAAGCCGATTCGGCCCGGGCGCGAAGGGGCTCGGGCGCGAAGGGGCTCGGAGCGGGGTCCGCCCAAAGGGATCACGGCTCCTCCCGTCGCGGGCCCCCACGGGGCACCTCCGCGCCGATCGACTGGCGCCACTCGGCGAGGAAGCGGGCGCGCTTCGCCCGGTCCTGCACCGCGAGCAGCACCGGCCCGACGGTGATCGGCCGCAGGATGCCGGCGGTGGCGAAGCTCGGCGGGCCCTCGACGCCGGGCGGCAGCGGACCGGTGCGGTCGAAGAAGAACGCCTCCTCGCGGGAGACCCTCTGGCCGCGGGCCGACAGCAGGTAGTCCACGAACGCGAAGGCGTCGCCCACGGCGCGGGCGGTGACCGGCACCAGGACGGCGCGGCTGAGCACCAGGGTGTAGTCCCGCGGCACGACGAGGCCGATCCGGGCGCCCCGCCGCATCGCCCGGTAGACGTAGGAGCCGAGCAGGTTGTAGCCGATGGCGAGGCGCCCGGCCTCGAGGTCGGCGATCAGGTCGCCTGTGCAGCAGCGCACCTTGAGGTCGGCCCGGCCGAACGCCTCGACGAGGCGGCCGTAGGTGGCCGCGCTCCGAGCGTCGTAGGCGGCGAACAGGTAGCCGATGCCCGACAGGGTGATGTCGTAGGAGCCGATCTTGCCGGCATAGGCCTCGGGCTTGCGCCGCAGGAGGTCGACGAGGGCGACCCGGCTGTGCGGCAGGTCCTCCGGCGGCACGAGGTCGGGCCGGTAGGCGATCACCGCCGGCTCGGTGGTGAAGCCGAACACCTCGTCGCGCCAGGCCGCCCAGTCGGGCTGGCGGGCGGTCTCGAAGGAGCGGTGCGCCCGGGCGCAGCCGTCGTTGGCGAGCTTGATCAGGTGATCGACCGAGGAGGAGATCACCACGTCGGCGGCGTAGTCCCGCCCCGCCCGGCCCGAGGCGCAGGCCGCCGCCACCTCGCCGAACAGGTCGGCGGTGACGTATTCGTGGTAGACCACCGTCACGTCCGGGTAGAGGAGCTGGTAGTCGTGGATCAGCGGCGCCATCGCATCCGTATCCGCCGCGGCGCGGATCGTCAGAACGGTGCGCTCGTGCTCGCTCGCCGGGAAGCGGCTCACCTCCTCGGCACGCACCGCCCCGGCGGCCAGCAGGGCGAGGAGCGGCACCAGGGCGTAGGCGAGGCGGCGGATCATGCCTCGGCTCCGTCGGGCAGGCACAGGATCACGGAGAAGCCCCGCTCGGAATGGGTTTCGAAGCGCATCTCGCCGCCATGGGCCGCCGCGACCTCGGCGGCGATCGAGAGGCCGAGGCCGGACCCGACCGCGCCGCCGGCGGCGGCCCGGAACGGCTCGCGCACCCGGGCCCATTCCCCGGTCGGGATGCCGGGCCCGTCATCCTCCACCGCCAGCAGCACCCGGCCGCGCTCGCGCCCGACCCGGACGGTGAGCCGGCGGCGGGCGCCGTGCTTGTAGGCGTTGTGGATCAGGTTCGACACGGCCTCGCGCAGCGCGATGGCGTCGCCCGGGATCGTCACGGCCTCCTCCGGTCCCTCGTAGCCGACATCGACCGCCCGGTCCCCGGTCTGCTGCTGCACCGCCTCGATCAGGGTGCGCCGGGCGAGACCCGCCACGTCGACGGGATCGAAGGCGACGGAGCGGGCGCGGTGGATCACCATGGCGTGGTTGAGAAGCTGGTTGGTGAGGTGGCCGAGCTCGGCGGTGCGCACGCGGATGCGGGCGAGCTGATCGCGCCGGCGCCCCTCGTCGGTCTCGCGCGACAGGAGATCGAGCTGGGCGGCGAGCGCGGTCAGCGGCGTGCGGATCTGGTGGGCGGCATCCGCGATGAAGCGCTTCATCACGCCGACATGGCCCGACAGCCGGCCCATGAAATGGTCGATCGAGGCGACGAGGAGGTGGATCTCCCGCGGGGCGGCGAGGCCGAGGGGCTGGAGGTCGTTAGGCCCGCGGGCGGCCAGCACGCCCTCGATGGCGCGCAGCGGCCGCAGGGCGGCGCGCACCGCCACCGCCACGGCGCCGAGCGCCAGCGCGCTCATCGCCAGCACCATCAGGCTCGCCTTGACGGTGAGCGCCCGGGCGAGCCCACCTCGCGCCTCGCGGGTCTGGGCCACCACCACGGCGGCGAAGCCCGCCTGGGCGACGTCCGGCACGTAGCGCCCGGCCACCACCGCCCGCACCGCCTGGCCGCGATGCTCCGCGTCGAGCAGCACGGGTCCGGCGGCGAGGCGGGTCCGGTCCACCGGCACCGCGAGGTCGGCGTCGCCGGTGAGCAGGCGGTCGGCGGGATCGACCACCTTGTAGAAGATCCGGTCGCGGGGACTGAGGCCGAGCGTTTCGAAGGCCGAGAAGGGCGGGTCGACCGAGATCTCGCGCCCGTCGCTGGCGATGGTCTCGGCGATCTGGAGCGCCGCGCCGACGAGGAGCCGGTCGTAGGCCTCGTCGGCGGCGAGCCGCGCCGAGGCCCAGGCGGCGACGAGGAGCAGCCCGGCGCCGACGGCGAGCACCAGGGCCAGCACCGCGACGAGGCGGGCAAACAGCGAGGAGCCGCGCAGGATCATGCCTCCGGGCCGACGACCTGGTAGCCGAGCCCGCGCAGGGTGCGGATCTCCGCCTGGGCCCCGGCGGCCGCGAGCTTGCGGCGCAACCGCGCCACGATCTGCTCGACGGCGTTCTCGCTCGATTCCTCGTCGAGGGCGAAGACCCGCTCCAGCAATTCGCCCTTGGGAAAGATCCGGCCCGGCCGCGCCGCCAGGATCTCGATCAGGGTCCATTCGCGCCGCGTCAGGTCGAGGGCCTCGCCCGCCACGCTGGCGCTGCGGGCCTCCCGGTCGAGGCGCAGGTTGCCGAGGATCAGCGCGTTGTCGGCATGCCCGCTGTTGCGGCGCAGGAGGGCACGGACCCGAGCCTCCAGCTCGCGGAAGTCGAACGGCTTCACCAGGTAGTCGTCGGCGCCGAGATCCAGCGCGCCGACCCGGTCGTCGACCTCCGAGCGGGCCGTGAGGACGAGCACCGGCACCGGGCCGCGCCGCGCCCGCAGCCGCTTGAGGATGGCGAATCCATCGAGCCCCGGCAGGTTCACGTCGAGGATCACGAGGTCGTAGGCCTGGACCGCGAGCAGCGCGTCGCCGGCCTCCCCGTCCACCTCCCAGTCGACCGCGTGGCCGAGCCCGCGCAGGCGCGCCGCGATGGCCTCGCCGACGTCCCGCGTGTCCTCAACGAGCAGGATGCGCACAAAAGTTCCTCTTCGTCGGGCCGGTGGAGATATCTGTCAGGTCGGCGACAGGTTCGGACCCTACCCCACGCTCCAACGCCCGGCCAAGCGCATGCCGCGAGGAAGCCGGGCCAAGCGACGAAGATCCGGGGAGGCACCGCCATGAACGCACGTCCGACCATCATTCCCGAGCCGCTGCTCCAGGTCGAGGGCGTCACGCTCCAGTACAAGACGACCGATCATCTGGTCACCGCGACCTACCGGGTCGATTTCGAGGTGATGCCGGGCGACCGCTACATCCTTCTCGGGCCGTCGGGCTGCGGCAAGTCCACCCTGCTCAAGGCGATCGGCGGCTACATGACCCCCGTCGAGGGCGAGATCAAGCTCAAGGGCCGCAAGGTCACCGAACCCGGCCCCGACCGGATGATGGTCTTCCAGGAATTCGACCAGCTCCTGCCGTGGAAGACGGTCAAGCAGAACGTCGCCTTCGCGCTGACCGCCAGCGGCCGCGCCACCGGCACGGAGGCCATGGACCGGGCGATGTCCTACATCGAGAAGGTGGGCCTGGCGAAGTTCGCCGATTCCTTCCCCCACATGCTGTCCGGCGGCATGAAGCAGCGCGTCGCCATCGCCCGCGGCATGGCGATGGAGCCCGACATTCTCCTGATGGACGAGCCCTTCGCGGCCCTCGACGCGCTGACCCGCCGCAAGATGCAGGACGAGCTCCTGCGCCTGTGGGAGGACACCCGGTTCACGGTGCTGTTCGTCACCCACTCGATCGAGGAGGCGATCAAGGTCGGCACCCGCATCCTGCTGCTCTCGCCCCATCCGGGCCAGGTCAAGGCGGAGCTGAACAGCCTGCCGGCCTCGGAGCTGGGCACCGCCGCGCAGGGCGCCCTCGAGACCCGCATCAACGACATGCTGTTCGCCTGACAACCACAAGATCCGGGAGACACGCCGTGACCGCCACCCTCAGTCCTCTTTCCGCTCCACCCCTCGCCTCCTCGCCCCTCGCCTCCCCGCCGCTGGCCCAGCGGCCCGAGATCGTCCGCGAGACCTCCGCCTCGGGCGCCATCAGCGTCGAGCAGCGCCTGTCCTTCGCCGAGCTCGCCTACCGCCAGAGCTGGTTGCGCAAGGCCGTCGTCCTCGCGGTGCTGGCAGTGATCTGGGAGGCCTACGGGCGCTGGCTCGACAACCCGCTGCTGTTCCCGACCTTCTCGGCGACCGTCGAGGCCTTCGCCGCCGCGATCCTGAGCGGCGAGATCCCCACCAAGGCACTCGTCTCGCTCCAGACGCTCGCCATCGGCTACGGCATCGGCATCGTCCTGGCGGCGCTGCTGACCACGCTGGCCATCGGCTCGCGGATCGGCACGGACCTCCTCGAGACGCTGACGGCGATGTTCAACCCGCTGCCGGCGATCGCGCTCCTGCCGCTGGCGCTGATCTGGTTCGGCCTCGGCCAGGGCAGCGTGGTCTTCGTCCTCGTCCACTCGGTGCTGTGGGCGATCGCGCTCAACACCCATGCGGGCTTCCGCTCGGTCTCGAACACGCTGCGGATGGTCGGGCTGAACTACGGCCTGCGCAACCTGTCCCTGGTGCGGGCGATCCTGATCCCGGCGGCCTTCCCCTCGATCCTCACCGGCCTCAAGGTCGGCTGGGCCTTCGCCTGGCGCACGCTGATCGCCGCGGAGCTGGTCTTCGGCGTCTCCTCGGGCTCGGGCGGGCTCGGCTGGTACATCTTCGAGAACCGCAACGCGCTCGAGACCACCAACGTCTTCGCCGGCCTGTTCACCGTCATCATGATCGGCCTCTTCGTCGAGAACGTGATCTTCGCCAACATCGAGAAGAAGACGATCCGCCGCTGGGGCATGCAGCACTGACGCCGACGCCCCCTGGACCTCCCGCGGCCCAGGGGGCAGAGATGCCCCGCGAGAACCACGACAAGAACCACGAAACCGGGAGGACCCTCATGTTCGCACGCAAGCTCCTCGGCCTCGCCGCCGGCGCCGCCCTGGCGCTGTCGCTCGGCTTCGCCCCGGCCCGCGCCGAGGTCTCGGAGATCCGCATCTCGAAGGGCTACGGCGTCCTCTACCTGCCGCTCTTCGTGATGCAGGAGAAGAAGTTCCTGGAGGCCCAGGCCGCCAAGGCGGGGCTCGGCGACGTCAAGGTGACCTGGCTGACGCTCGACGGCGGCAACGTCATCAACGACGCGATGATCGCCGGCTCGCTCGACATCGCCGGCACCGGCGCACCGGGGTTCCTCGCCCTGTGGTCGAAGGGCCGCGGCAGCCCGAAGACCGAGGTGATCGGCGTCTCGGGCATGTCGGCCACCGCCCTCGACCTCAACGTCAACAAGCCGGAGATCAAGTCCCTCGCCGACTTCACCCCGAAGGACAAGATCGCGATTCCCGGCATCAAGACCTCGCTCGCCGCGGTGGTGCTGCAGATGGCGGTGGCCAAGCAGTTCGGGCCGGAGAACTACACCAAGCTCGATTCGAGCACCGTCGGCCTGCCCCACCCCGAGGCGGTCGCGGCGCTGCTGTCCGGCAAGACCGAGATCGTCGGCCATTTCGCCTCGCCGCCCTTCACCAACGTCGAGCGCGCCGACCCGAAGGTCCGCACGATCCTCAAGGCGTCGCAGATCTTCGGCAACATCACTCTCGACGTGGTGTTCGCGCTCAAACGCTTCACCGAGGCGAACCCGAAGACCACCCAGGCCTTCCTGGCCGCCCTCGACGAGGCCTGCGACTTCATCACCACCAACAAGGCCGAGACCGCCGAGATCTTCGCCCGCGCCTCGAAGGTGAAGGTGTCGCCCCAGGAGGTCGCCCAGATCCTCGAGGATCCCGACAGCAAGTTCTCGGCGACCCCGCACGGCATCATGGAGTTCGTCACCTTCATGAACCGGGCCGGCATCATGAAGACCAAGCCCGCCACCTGGCAGGAGCTGTTCATCCCGGCCCTGCGCGACCGCGCCGGCAGCTGAGGACGGTCCGCAAAGCGGCCCGAGAGAGCGGACTATAGTCACATCGCAGCCCCGCCGCGCGCCCGCGCGGCGGGGTTTTTTAACCTCCGGTTAAGCCTGTCAGTCCGTGATGGAGGCCATGCCGACTCACGCGACGACCGCCCCACCGACCCTCGATCCCCTCGAGGATGCCCGGGATCTCCAGGCCAGCATCGCGGCCCTGCGCCTCCTCCTGAAGGCTCAGAGCCGCCAGTTCGAGGCGATCGAACGCCGCCTCTCCCCGCCCGGCACCCCGGCCGAGACGGGCGCGCACCGCCTGCGCGCCTTGAAGGCCCGCCAAGCCTGAGGAAAGCAGGTCACGCCGTCGGGGACACAACCTCGAAGTGCAGGCTCGCGAGTCGCACACGCGGGTGACCAAGCCGTAACCGTGATCGACTCGGGAATGGACCACGCCCTCCCGCTCGGCGTTGTCCGGTTGACAGTGAGAGGAGAGGAAGCGTGGACACCTGTAGCGGGACGCCCGTCAGCCTGACCCTGGGTCGACGCAGGATTGAGGGTGTCCTGCGGGCCGTGGGAGAGACCGTCGACATGCCCAGCGAGCCGGGCCATCCGGGGCGACGGCTGCGCAACCTGATCCTCGATTTCGGGCCGGCCTGCGCCCCGGTCGAGGTCTGGCTCGCCGAGCCGCAGCCGCAGCCGCAAGGCGCCCCCGTCACCCCGCCCTGAGCCGACCGGCCCTCGTCCCGACCCCTGCCGCGCTTCAAGGCGCCATCAGGGTCCCGAGCACTTCGAGAATGTCGTCGCCGCGGCAGGGCCTCGCGACGAAGCGAGCATGGTCGGGCATCCGGTCCGGGTCCGGCTTGCTGCGCCCCGATACCACGACGATCGGCAGATCGGGCCGCATCTGCGCCGCCGCGCGGGCCAGATCGAACCCGTCCGTCTTGCCCGACAGCTCCACATCCGTGATCAGCGCGACGATGTCGGTGCGGGCGGTCAGCAACCCGAGGGCCCGCTCGGCCGAGGCCGATTGCAACGCCTCGTAGCCGGCCGCATCCAGCACGTCGCTGAGATCCATGATCGTCAGCGCCTCGTCCTCGACCACCAGGACCACGGGCCGCTCGTCCTTGGCATTCACGGTGTCGTTTCCCACGTCGCCTGTCCTTGCCGGTCGTGCCCCGTCCGGACGACCGCCCGGGAGCGGCGCGGGGTCCGGAGGGCTCCTGGTGTCGCTCGGCCGCTCCCGGCCGGCCGACACCCACGCGCCGGCCGTTGATCGAAACGGCCGATACCCTGCACCGGTTGCAGCGGCGGCGTCGCGAGACATGCGGTGTCGGCGCGCACGAGAGGAATTCGCCGCTCCGACGATCTCGCGCTTGCGCCGCGGCCCCAGCCCCGCTAGAGGACGGCACCCGACCTGCACGGGCGCCCCGGCGCCCCGCGGATCTGGCCCGGAGAGGTGGCCGAGTGGTTGAAGGCGCACGCCTGGAACGCGTGTATACGGGCAACCGTATCGAGGGTTCGAATCCCTCTCTCTCCGCCAATTGAATTTTCCCTTGTATTTGAAGCGGTTAGCTTGGCATTCGTGTCGCGCTTTGTAGTGCGATTATGGTTCTGGATGTGTAGCCGAGCTAGCGACGGCCGGACGCTTTGGGCGCTCTCGCGCATGGGCTGCCTCGGCATCGCGCTTCTCTGCCTCAGCTCGCCTTTCGTTCTGCTTGATGGTCAGGACGACAACCGCGAGGCCCCAGCCGCATTCGGTCTCGCCTTCGACCCTGATGCACTCGACCGGCGAAGGGTCCCACGCGATCGAATCGGTCTTCATGAAGTCCATTGATCGCGCATGATCCAGTATGTTGCTACAGATGTGATTCGGTGCGCAATAGCAACCGGACCGCCATCCTCTATCGCGAATGATGGTCTGACAGAAACTGCTCCTGCGATAGCAGCTATGGAGTCGATCGGCTCGCGCGTTATCCACCGCGTGCAATTCTCGAAACCATAGTGACTGACGATGCCGATACCAAGCTGCGGATGCCCACCGAACGTTACATCTTCGGCGCCATCAACGTAACGATTGCGAATCAGTAGACCACCCCAAAGATCGGCACGCGATTGGATTTCGAGATATTTAACGTGAAGATGGGCGTGCATTTTCTGCCTTCGCTCGCAATGTGCATTTGGGGAAAAAGCACGTGAGACGCAAGAAAATCAATCACAAGGCAAACTTATGCGCAAAAGTCATTGCTGACTTACTTTTGCATTTGTGCTTGATGCGAATCGCACAAGATCTATCCTTTGCCATGGCGACAACCGGAACGCCGCCCGCTACCCGCGGCGGATGAAAAAGCTCGCATTCCTTACCGCTGCCGCCTCATGATCTCAGCACGCGCGCCCGCGAGCGCTCAGCCGGCACCAGCACCGATCTCCGCCATCCCGATCACGGGGCAACTCACGAACGGCAACGCCGCGGCTGGGCAGGCCACGGGCTACAACAATGGCGTAAGCGAGTTCTGGGCGGCCTTCCCGGGGTCGATCCGCTGCACCGGCACATGGTCGGTGCGCGATCCCAACCCGACGATCGTGATCCCGGTGACCTGCGGCGCCCGGGTGCGGGGCGAGGCGGTCGTGACACGGCAGGCCGGCTTCATGACCGGATCGGCGATCGTGGTGCTCAGCAACGGCCAGAGCCGGTAGTTCGTGTTCGGGGACCTCACCTTCGAGCAAGTCTTCGGGCAAGGCCGAGTGCGGACGCGGTAAGCGCGGGCGGGTCCCGCGAGCGCCGGTCTACGTCGTGGCCCTGCAAAATTACGGGGTTACCGGGTGGACCCCGCGAGCGTGCGTCGGCCAGGAGCCGGAACGGGTCCCCGGTCGCGATCGTCACGACCTGGACGGCAAGGACCGGCCGCGGCGCCGGGGTAGGCATGGGGCACGAGCTGCGGGCCGTAGTCGGCAGCGAGACCTTCTTGATCAACACCGTCCAGGTCGTGCCGCGCACGATCGTCGGCACGCGGATCGCGACGGTCGGGATGGGGGCGGGGTCGTCGGTCCCGTAGGGCAGGACCTATTGGACCGATCAGGTTGCACATGCGGCAGTGGGGGTTTCCTCACCGCCGCTGCAAACCCGGCTTCCGACATGCTTGGGCGGGGAACGGGGCCTGCCTGCGGTGCAGCATCTCGCTGAACAGCCGCGTAACCACATGCCCATCATCGGCCTCCTCGACTTGGAGACAGGCGTCCACGGGCCGCTCAACGCGACCCGCATCGAGGTGGGCGGCCTGCCGGCCTGGGATTTGCGTCTGCGGATCTTCATCGAGTCGGCAGCCTTCGACCGCGACCAGGCCTGGAGTCTCGCCCGGGCGGGCATGCGGGCCGTCGAGGGGTTCGAGCCCGCCGAGGGCGGGTTCTGCGACCGCTTGAGCGTGCGCCAGGCCGGCGACGTGATCAGCCCGCTCACCGTCAAGGCCGTGTTCTTCGACGTCGCCGCGCTGATGCTCGATGCGTAGCGGCAGCCCTCACGCGACCGGACGGGCGCGGATCACCGGATTTCGCTTCCGTCGGGCGCCCAGCGGCCCGGGGTCTCGCGGTCGGGGCTGATCACGGCAACGCCCCGGCCCTTCGTGTCCTTCGCGTTGCAGGTCACGAGAACGAGACCGTGCCGCATCGCGGTGGCGACCTGGCCCCGATCCATCCATTGCGGGCGATCCAAGCCGGCGGCCGGCCCCAGGCCTCCGCCACGTCGCCGTCGACGGGCAGGATCCGGCCGGCAAAGCCCTCCTTGAGCGCATCCAGGGCCGCCTGAAGCGTCGCAGCCACAGCGGCATCGCCGGCATCCCGCTTCTTCTGCACGCCCCGCGCGATCTCGAAGACCGTGATGGCACTGATCGCGAGCGCGTTGTCGTCAATGCTCGCGAGCCAGCGGCGGATGGCCTTGCCGTTCGGGCCGCCCCGCTTGCTGATGACGTCGGTGTCGAGGAGGTAGGTCAGCACCTAATCGTCGAGGTCCAAGGCGCTCAGGTCGGCCTGCGCGAGGGCCGCCTTCGCCGTCAGCTTCGGATAGGGGCGCCCCGCCTTGGGATGGGCGGCGGCATAGGCCTCGGCGAAGGCGAGCTGGTCCCGGCTCAGGCTGGGATAGTCCCGGAGCACGTCCTCGATCGCCATTCCGCCGTCGAGGAGCGCGGCGAGGCGATGGACCTCGACCCGCGTGCCTTTGAGGACGACGTCGCCCTTGGCGTCATGCTCGACGGACGTCTCCAGGTCCCGCAAGGCCTGCAGGCGGTCATCGACCTGCTGCGCGGCCTCGTCCAGCGAGGCCCGGAAGACGCCGGCCTCGAGATGGGTCGGCAGCTCGGCATGCTGCTGCAGGGCCGCGTAGAGCTTGCCCCAGAGCGCCGCATTCAGGTCGTCGCGGTGGTCCCGTGCCCAGCTGAGGAAGACCAGCGTCTTGTGGTCCAGCGCGCGGACCTTGCGGCCGCCGTAGGAGACCAGCTGGCAATCGACGTGCTTGCGCTCGACGGTCCGCCGAACCTCCCGGACGGGCTCGCGCAGAACGAAGGCGGCCTTCGGGAGCGGGTAGATCTCGGGGCTGCTCATGCGACATCCAATACGACCCCTGAGATAGGGTCGCATTAGTACCGACGCAAGCTCCCTCGGGCACCGCTCCGAGCGTCGCGTCGGCCGAGATCCCCCCTTCACCGGAGCGAACCCGATGACCCAGACCGTCCCCTTCGGCGGCAAGGACCTGCGCGTCCTGCTCAAGGACTCCGCCACCGACACCACCCCCGACTTCGTGGCGATGATCACCACCAAGGAGATCGAGTGGGTCAACGAGTTCGACGATACCTTCCTGATCGGGTCCGAGATGATCGGGCTCACCACCGTGAGGTCGGACGCCGCGACCTTCCCGGCGGTGGCGCAGCTCATCGGCCTGGCAGCCGACGCCCGGTCGATCCTGGGGAGCGCGACGAAGATCGGCTATTCGGCCGACTGGACGGAATACGCCAGTCATCGCCCGGCGGACGGCTCGGGCGATGTGTATTTCCACCTCGACCCTTTGTGGTCGAATGCCAATATCGATTTCGTCGGGATCGACAATTACATGCCGCTCGCCGATTGGCGCGACGGCTTCGACCATCTCGACGCCAAGGGCGGCACGTTCACATCGGGGGTGCCCTCGCCCTACGATCCGGGATACCTCACCAGCAACGTCGCGGCCGGCGAGCTGTTCGACTGGTACTATCCGACGCCCGCCGCCGGGGACGCTCAGGCCCGGGCGCCGATCGCCGATACGGCCCATGGCGAGCACTGGGTGTTCCGCCTCAAGGACCTGCGGGGCTGGTGGGCGAACCCGCACCGCCACCGGCCGGGCGGGGTGCGCCAGGCGCAGGCGACCGCGTGGGTGCCGCAGGGCAAGCCGGTGCGCTTCATCGAAGTAGGCTGCCCGGCGGTCGACAAGGGCATGAACCAGCCCAACGTCTTCGTCGATCCGAAGTCGTCCGAGTCGTTCCTGCCGTACTACTCGAACGGCCGGCGCGACCTCGCCGCGCAACGGGCCTACCTCGAAGCCACCTTGGCGTATTGGCAGGGCGCGAGCGGCAACCCGGTCTCGTCGGTCTATGGCGGACGGATGGTCGATCCCGAGCGGCTGTTCGTCTGGACGTGGGACGCCCGGCCCTACCCGGACTTCCCGCGTCAGGCCGCCGTGTGGAGCGACGGGCCGAACTACCGGCTCGGCCATTGGATCAACGGCCGGCTCGGGCTCACGCCGATCGCCGACGTGGTGGCCGAGCTGTGCGGCGGGCTCGGGGTGCCGATCGATGTCGGCGGGCTCCATGGCCTGGTGGAGGGCTACGCCATCGCGGAGGTGCAGACGCCGCGGGCCTCCCTCGACCCGCTGCGGGCGTGCTTCTTCTTCGACGCGGCGGAGTCGGCCGGGCGGCTGGTCTTCGCCCCGCTGGCGCGAGCGCCGGCCATGCAGCTCACCGCCGACGACCTGGTGGCGCGGGGCAGCACCGGCGGGGACTACCGGCGCACCCGGGGCGAAGAGACGGCTTTGCCGGGGGTGGTGGCGCTCACCTACATCGATCCGCATCGCGGCTACCAGTCGGTATCCGTGGAGGCGCCGGCGGGTCTGGATTACGCGCTGTTCGACTTCGCGGTGAACAGCGGGCCCACGCGGGCGGTGATCGGGCTGCAACGGGCCTTGAGCATCGCCGACGACGGGCGGCTCGGGCCGGTGACGCTGGCGGCGCTCGCCGGCCGGGACGTGCCGGGGCTGGTGAACGCCCTGTGCGACGGGCGGCTGGCCTTCCCGCGGGCCCTGTCGACCTGGCCGCGGTTCGGCCGGGGCTGGGGCCGGCGGGTCGAGGAGGTGCGGGCCGCGGCGCTCGCGCTCCACGCCGCGCCCGCGAGCGCTCCTGCCTGTCCGACCTGCGGGCGCGCCCGGGCCGCCTGAGATCCGAGCGCCGGCGGCATCCGGCGCCTCCTGTCGAGAGGCACATCCATGCGCAAGCTCCTCACCCCGGACCTTGCCCGCCGAACCCCCGTTGAGAACGGAATAACAAACAGCGTAACATTGACGCCGTTCCGGCCATCGCCATTCGTTGTTTTTCAACGGCTTAACTCGTGTGAGAGGTCGGCACGACGGCCTCTCTCCGCCAGTACTTTGCTGGTCTGAACTATCCCATCTTTTCAGAGATTGAGTGTTTACGCTCCTGGGGATGTTCCCCGAAGCGTCCGCCGCGAGATGCGGCAGGCTGTGAGAGCCGGTTTCGACGCTCGCAAGTGCTGAGGGGCAGGGCACCCGCGGCGTATCACGCACGAGACGCGTGCCCTCCCTCCGCCGCGTGCGCCGCAGCCGATCCAACAGCCGCCGCTAGAGCATTTTCCGACGAAGTGGATGCCGGTTCGTCGAAGAAAATGCGGCAAAACAAAGACTTAGAGAGCTTCGCGATGGCAACGCGATCGTGAAGCGCTCTAGGGCTGAACCTCGGCAATCCGGAAGGACTGCGTTGCAGGCCGGGACGATACCGATCCCGCTTGGGAGCGGCATGTCTCGCGGCCGGAGCCCTGGAGGCAGGTGTGTCGGAATACCCCGGCCTCTTCGATGGGATGCGGGCGAGCTAGCCGGGTCGGCGATCCTGGTGCCCGGTCGTTCCGGCGATGTCGCTCACCGTCCCCGGGCCATTGGGATGCTCCGCCATGAAGCGCTCGAAGGTGGCACGATCCTCGGCGCGCTTCAGCGTGTCGATGAAGCTGTCGAACTCCTGGCGACGGGTTTCGAGAGCGTGGCGTTGCGCCTCGATACGGCTGATCTCGCCATCGCGCCACGCATCGAAGGCCGTGTTGCCGCTGGTGCGTGCCGACGTGAACCAAGGCCGGTCGCGGAGCACGGCGCCACGCTCGAAAGGCCGGCGTAGACGCTGGAAGCCGGAGAGGCCGGACAGCTTGAGATCGTACCGCCCGAGCGCCTGGCGCGCGACGAGGACGAGGCCGGCAAAGCCGCCGATGTAGAGGGCGTCATGGATGAAGGGCATGATGGGCATGGGAAGGCTCCTCGCGCATATCGGCGCCGGTGATGGAGCCCGGAGCATGCCACCGTGCCCCCGATGCAGCCTGAACCACCCCGTTCAGAATGGGTTCAGCTTTCCAGCGATGGCCGTGTCGCCGGTTGGCCGCAGGGGGAACCGACGATGGGACCCATGGACAAGCCACGGAGTCTCAGGGGCGCCCCTGCGACCGGCGGAAGCCAACAGGCCATCTCACGCGTCGAGCGGGGTCCCGGCGCCAAGGACGGAGGTCGAGCCCCGGCCGGGCAGGGACGTTTCGCGGCCGCCCCATCGCAGGAGGCGGGGCACGGCGGCATACCGGATTCATCGCCGCCGCCCTGCACCCCACGCCCTAGTTCCTTGTGACTAGAACCTCCGACCGATTGCCTCTCGAAAATCACCGGTATTTCATTCGACAGTTGTTTACGGAAAAACCTCGAGGTCGGCGCATGAACCTATTGTCCGCACAGCCGTCCGGGCCTGCGGGAACGCGCGGCGAGATCTTTGCGGACTCGGGCTCACCGGCCCTTGATTGTCGGATTTTGAACATGTCGGCGGCCGGCGCCACCCTGGCCGTTCCGGACGGCGGTGCGGTGCCGGAGACGATCACGCTCGCCATCGCAGGAGAGTTCGTGATGCGGCGCTGCCGCGTCGTGGACCGTCGGCGAGGGCGGATCACCGTAGCGTTCGAGATGCCGGTCTGAGCCGCGTCTGAGGGATCGAGGACGGCCCGGCGGCGCACCGCGGTGGAGCCCCCCGGTCCTCGACGCGCGAGGAGCGCTGCACCGGCCCCTTCAGATCCGCTGCCTCTCAGATCACCTGCACCTTCGTGCCCACGGGGACGAAGCGATAGAGTTCGATCACGTCCTCGTTCAGCATGCGAAAGCAGCCCGCGGAGGCGGCGCGGCCGATCGAGTGCGGGTTGGTGGTGCCGTGGATGCGGTAGAGCGTGGAGCCGAGATAGAGCGCCCGGGCGCCGAGCGGGTTGCGCGGGCCACCGGCGACGTGACGGGGCAGGCCGGGGCGGCTGCGCCGCATCTCCGGCGTCGGGGTCCATTGCGGCCATTCCTGCTTGGCGGTGACCGTCTCGACGCCCTTCCAGGTCGTGCCCGGGCGCCCGACCGCGACGCGGTAGCGGATCGCCGTGCCGTCGCCGCGTACCAGGTAGAGAAAGCGGGCCGCGGTATCGACCACGATGGTCCCGGGCGCCTGGACGCCGGGAAAGCCGATCACCTTGCCGCGCCGCACCGACGGCAATGCGATCGGGGCGACGGGCGCGGGAGCGGCCGGGGGCACGAGACGCGGCGCGGGCGGCAGCGGCTCGGGGGGAAGCGCGGCGACCCGGATGGGAGCCGGCGGGGGCGCCGCCGGGGCCGCGACCGGGCCGGTCGGCGCGTCGGGCGTCAGCGAGACCAGGCGGATCGGCGCGTCGGGCAGCGGCAAGGCCGGTACCGTCGCGACGCTCGCCTGCGGGGCTGGCATGGGCGGAGGGGCTTGCACCGCCTGCGGGGCTTGCACCGCCTGCGGGGCTTGCACCGCCTGCGGGGCTTGCACCGCCTGCGGGGCTTGCACCGCCTGAGGAGTCTGGGCCGCCGGCGAGGTCTGGGCCGCCTGGGGCGGTCGAGCCTGCTCCGGCATCCCGGCCGGTGAAGCCGGGGCGGCATCGGCTGTAACGCGGTCGGTCACCCCGATGGCTGCGGCGGGGCGGGAGCGGCAGCGATAGACGCGTCGACCATCCGCCCGCATCGTCACCGGGCCGATCGCGTCGACGACGATCTGCCGGGGCTCGGCGTTGGTGCCGGCGCGGCGGTCCTCGGGCGAGCGGAAGCAGCGCATATGGAGGCGGTAGCCGATCGCGGTGTCGGAGACCTTGTCGATCCGGCAATCGAGGTCGTGCGCCTGCAGCCGCGCCTCCGCCTGCGGCTTCAGGCGGATCTCGAAGGCCCGGGGGCTCGCCGGGTCGGCGCAGTCGCGCAGGGTCGGCGCCCACCAGCCCGCCGGCGACTCGTCGGGCTTCATCGCGTGGGCGCCGCCGCAGAGGAGAAGCGCGGGCAGGAGCACGGGCAGGAGCACGGGCAGGTGCCGGGCGAGGCGTCGCATCGGGGAGGCTTTCGGAGCGGGAGGCGGCGTCGGCGAGGCGGGGATCATCGCGTGCGAGGAGCGTCCGCGGCGGCGACCGACCGGAAGCCGTTCGCGGCCGGGGCGACGCCGACCACCACGAAGCCGCTCCAGCCGGCCCGGGGGGCGGGGCCGGCGGAGGCGGCGGGCCGGGCCGGGCCGGGAGCGTCGGCGACGAGCGCGAGGCGCACCTCGCCGTCGCTCCGGCTCTGGTTCCGGGGGGCCGGGGCGGGGGGCGGGGGTGCCGGCTCTTCCTCGAACAGCCCCGCCCGCAGGAGGAGCGGCGCCTCCTCGGCGACGCGCTGGCGCTCGCCGGCCGGCGGCCGGGCCGCCATGCGGGTGCCGAGGCGGTCGAGGGCGAGGCGGATCGGCCGCGCCCGCGGGGCGTCGAGGACCGCGAGCGCCGCCTGGGTGTCGGCCTGCGCCGGCACGACATGGACGACCCGGTAGCCCCGGGTCTTCAAGGCGCGCAGCAGCTCGGGCAGGATCGCGACGGTGCGGGGCTGGATGTCGTGGAGCAGGATGATTCCCCGCCCCGCCGCGTCGAGGCGCCGGAGCACCCGCTCCATCACCGCCGCCGGGGCGATGCGCTTCCAGTCGTCGCCGTCGACGTCGATGCTGAACGGCACCAGGCGCTGGGCGGCGGCGTAGCGGTCGAGGGCGGGGCTGTGTCCGAGCCCGGGGAAGCGGAAGAACGGCGAGAGCGCCGCCTCGTCGCCGGCCAGCACCGTGCGGGCGGCCGCCAGCCCGCCGTTGATCTGGTCCCGCCGCACCGCCTGGCTGCGCACCCGGTCGAGGTAGCGGTGCGACCAGGTATGGGTCGCGACGGTGTGCCCCTCGGCGGCGGTCCGCCTCAGGGTGTCGGGGAACTGCGCCACCATGCTGCCGATGACGAAGAACGTCGCCTTCACGCATTCGGCCCGCAGGGCGTCGAGCACCGCGTGGGTGCGCCGGGGCAGCGGGCCGTCGTCGAAGGTCAGCACCACCTCGCCGCGCGCGAGCGGCAGGGTGCGGCCGTAGCTCGCCCGGCCCACCGGGCCCTGCGCGAACGGCACTTCGAGGGTGCGGGCGGTGCCCAGCGCATCGTCCCGGCATTCCGGCGTCGCCAGGACCGGCGAGGCGGCGAGAAGACCGGCGACGGCGCCCGCGAGGACACCGGGCGACAGCGGGAGCTTGAAGCAACGCACGAACAAACCCCGCCACCGACGCCGGCCGTTCCGCGCATTATCTCGGGGAAAGCTGAGCCGCGGGTAAACGCTCCGGCGATCCGCCGTCGTCCATCCGGGACGAAGGCAGCAAGAACCGCCCCCGTCGCCGTTCCGATGTCGAACATCCGGCGGAAGGACCCGGATTCATGGATCGGTCACTTCCCGGCCATCAGGCGACGACAGGCGAGGCCGAGGGATCGACGTCGGGACCGGCCGTCGAGAACCCGGCCGATCTCCCGCGGCGTTATCGGCGACGCGCACTGTGAAACCCCGCATCGCGCCCGACCCGCCGGCCCCGAGCGGGCCGCTTAACGGGACGCTAACCATGGCCGTCGTTCCGTCATCCGGGGAGCAGCGGGATCGGGGCGGATGGCACGGCACGGACAGACCCTTCGGGCGGAGAGCCGGCCGCCCGGGGCCGTCGCAACGGCGGCGCCTCCCGCGCCGCAGCCCGGTCTGCTGGCGCCGGGCCTCCTGACGCTGGCGCGCTGGCGGCTGCTCGCCATGCACCGGAACGCCGAGGTCGGGCATCTCGGCGGCAACCTGTCGGCGCTCGACGCGATGATGCTCGTCCATCACGAGATGTTGGGCGAGGCGGACCGCTTCGTCCTCTCGAAGGGCCACGCGGCGGGTGCGCTCTACGTCACCCTGTGGAGCCGCGGGCTGATCGCGGATGCCGAGCTGGACACCTTCCACGGCGACGGCACCCGGCTGCCCGGGCACCCCCCGGCCCGCGGCCTGCCGGGAAGCCGCTTCGGCACCGGCAGCCTCGGGCACGGCCTCTCGCTCGCCGCCGGGCTCGCCCTCGCGGCCCGGCTGCAGCGCCGGGCGGGGCGGGTCTTCTGCCTGACCTCCGACGGCGAATGGCAGGAGGGCTCGACCTTCGAGGCGATGATTTTCTCGGCCCACCAGCGGCTCGCCAACCTGACGATCCTGATCGACCACAACCGGCTCCAGGGCTTCGGCACGACGGGCGAGGTCGCCTCGCTCGACCCGATCGGCCGGGCGCTCGCGGGCTTCGACGTCGAGATCCGCGAGGCGGACGGGCACGACCTCGCGGCGATGCGCCGGGCGCTGGCGCCCGGCATCGACCGGCCGGTGGTCGTCGTCCTGCACACCGTGAAGGGCCGTGGCGTGCCGGCGATCGAGGGCCGCCTCGACAGCCACTACCTGCCCCTCACCGAGGCGCAGTACCTCGCGGCGATTCTCGGCACCCCCGGGACGACCGGGGACGAGGCCGGCCCCGGGGAGAATGCCTGATGCGACGGGAATTGTGCCAGGCCCTCGTCGCCCGGGCGGCGAGGCCGGAACTGGTCTTCCTCACCGGCGACCTCGGATTCGGGGCCCTCGAACCCCTGCGCGACGCGCTCGGCGAACGCTTCCTCAATGCCGGGATCGCCGAGCAGAACATGATCGGGGTGGCGGCGGCGCTGGCGAGCGAGGGGTTGGAGCCCTGGACCTACACGATCGCGCCGTTCTGCTATGCCCGCGCCTTCGAGCAGATCCGCAACGACGTCTGCCTCCACCGCCTGCCGGTCCGGATGCTCGCCAATGGCGGCGGCTACGGCTACGGGGTGATGGGCCCGACCCACCATGCGCTCGAGGATTACGGTATCCTCTCGACGCTGCCCGGCTTGCGCATCCTGGTCCCGGCCTTCGATTCCGACGTCGGCGACGTCGTCGCGGCGGCCGGCGCCTCGCCCGGCCCGGTCTATGTCCGGCTCGGCCGCGGCGAGTTGCCGGCGGGATGCGCCGCCCCGGCCTACGCCCCGTGGCGCCGCCTGCGCTCCGGCCGCGGCCCCGTCGTGGTCGCGGTCGGACCGATGGCGGGGATCGCCTGGGGGGCCTTCGCGCAGGACGGCGAGGCGGGACCGGAGGTCTGGGCGGTGAGCGAGCTGCCGCTCGCCCTCAGCCCCCCGCCGCAGGCCTTCGCGGACGCGCTCGCCGGCCGCACGCTCTGCGTCGTCGAGGAGCACGTCGCGCAGGGCGGCCTCGGCCAGGCGCTCGCCGCCTGGTGCCTGACCAGCGCCGCGGCGCTCACGGGATTCCGCACCGTGACGGCGGCCGGCTACCCGTCCGGCACCTATGGCTCGCAAGGTTTCCATCGGCGCGAGAGCGGCCTCGACGCCGAGGCGCTCCGCGGGCTTCTCGCATGACCCCGACCACCACCGACTGGATCGACAGCCTGAAGGGCCCCATCGCCGTGCTGGGCGCGGGCGGCTTCGTCGGCTGCAACCTCTTCCGCCACATCCTGGCGCGGCGGCGCGACGTCTACGCGGTCGCCCGCACCCTGCCGGCGCCCCGCCTGCGCGGCATCGACCCGAGGCACCTCGTCGCCGTCGACGTCACCGACCGGGCGGCGCTCGCCAGCTTCGCCGAGGCGATCCATCCGGCAACGGTGTTCGACTGCATCGCCTACGGCGCCTACTCGTTCGAGACCGACGCCGACCTGACCTACGCCACCAACTTCACCGCCCTGGTCGACCGGGTGGAGCGGTTCGCGCAAAGCGGGCGGCTCGCCGCCTACATCCATGCCGGCTCCTCCTCCGAGTACGGGCTGAACTCCGCCGCCCCCCCGGAGGACGCGGCGCTTGTCCCCAACAGCGCCTACGCGGTGTCGAAGGCGGCGGCCGCCCAGTACCTCGCCTATGCCGGCAAGACGCGGCGCTGGCCGGTGGCCAACCTGCGGCTCTACTCGGTCTACGGCCCCTACGAGGATGCCAACCGGCTGATCCCGGCCGTGGTCTCGCGGGGAATCGCCGGGGGCTACCCGGATCTCGTCGACCCGACCATCGCCCGCGACTTCGTCTACGTCGAGGACGTGTGCGAGGCCTTCGTGCGCGCGGCCGCCAAGATGTCGCCCGACCTCTACGGCGAATCGATCAATATCGGCACCGGGATCGAGACCACGATCCGCGACCTCGCCGGCACGGCCCGCGAGGTCTTGGGGATCGCGGACGCCCCGCTTTTCGGCGCGATGGCGCCCCGGGCCTGGGACATGGCGCGCTGGCAGGCGAACCCCGAGAAGGCCGAGCGCCTGCTCGGCTGGCGCGCCGGCACGCCGCTGGCGCAGGGGCTCGCCCGCACCGCCGCCTGGATGCGCGAGGCGGGAGCGGACCTCACCGGCCTCACCAAGGCCGGGGCGACGCGCCGGCGCAGCATCGCGGCGATCATCGCCTGCTACAAGGACGAGGAGGCGGTGCCGATCATGCATGCCCGCCTCACGGCGGTGTTTCGCAAGATCGACGTCGACTACGAGATCATCTTCGTCAACGACGCGAGCCCGGACGGGTGCGGCGAGCGCATCCGCGCCTTGTCGGCCACGGACCCGCACGTGCTCGGCATCACGCATTCGCGCAACTTCGGCTCGCAGATGGCGTTCCGCAGCGGCATGGAGCTGGCGACCGCCCAGGCCTGCGTGCTCCTCGACGGCGACCTCCAGGACCCGCCCGAGCTGATCGAGCAGTTCCACGCCGCCTGGCTCGAAGGCCACGATGTGGTCTACGGCCGGCGCGTCAAGCGCGACATGCCGGTGATCTGGGGCCTGCTCTACAAGGCGTTCTACCGGGTCTTCGCCGCCTTCAGCTACGTGCGCATCCCCCACGATGCCGGCGACTTCTCGCTGATGGACCGGCGCGTCGTCGGCTGGCTGCTCAACTGCCCCGAGCGCGACCTGTTCATGCGGGGCCTGCGCGCCTATGTCGGCTTCCGCCAGACCGGCGTCGACTACGTGCGCCCCAAGCGGATGTTCGGATCGAGCACGAACAACCTGCTCTCCAACCTCGAATGGGCCAAGCGCGGGATCTTCTCGTTCAGCAACACCCCGCTGAAGCTGCTCACCGCCACCGGGACCGCGCTCCTCGGCCTCTCCGCGCTCCTCGGCCTCGCCATGGTGGTGCTGCACCTCGCCGTTCCCGGCATCGCCCCGCGCGGCGCGGTCTCGACCCAGCTGGCCATCCTGTTCTTCGGCGCCCTCAACCTGTTCGGGATCGGGCTCGTCGGCGAGTACGTCGCCAAGATCATGGAGGAGGTGAAGGCGCGGCCGCGCCTCATCCGGGCGGCACTGATCCGCAACGGCGCCGCGACCGACCTGCCGCCCGAGGGCGGGACCCGGCCGTGACGCCGGACGCCTCCCGGCCGGACGACATGCCCCGTCGCGGGCTCGGCCACTTGCCCTTCGCGGCAGTGGTGATGCTCGCCGCGGCGCCGAACCTCCTGTTCCTGGCGACCCACCTGGCGAACCGGCCGCTGGCCGTGGGCGCCTGCGCCTGCGTCGCGGCGGCGCTCGCCCTCGTGCTGCGCGACCTCGGCCGGATGCGGGCGCCGCTCGACGGTCCGCTCCTGCTGGTCTGTCTCGCGACCGCCCTCGTCCTCTGCCTCCTGGGCGGTCAGGCGCACCTGTTCTTCGCCAACGACGACTGGCTGATCCGCGACGCGGTGCTGCACGACCTCGTCGCCGAGCCCTGGCCGGTCGGCTACCTCTATGCCGGCGACGCGACGATGCTGCGCGCGCCGCTCGGCCTCTACCTGCTGCCGGCGGCGATCGGGAAACTCGTCGGCCTCGCCGGGGCCCATGCCGCGCTGCTGGCCCAGGACACGATCCTGTTCGGTTGCCTGTTCTACGGCTTTGCCCGCCTCGCGCCCTCGCGCCGGCGCGGCCTCGCCCTGCTGGCGGTCTTCGTGGTCTTCAGCGGCTGGGACATCGTCGGCAGCATGATCGTCGACGATCCGCTGATCCCCGGCCGTCATCTCGAGCAGTGGCTCGGCACCCTGCAATTCTCCTCCCACGTCACGCAGCTCTTCTGGGTGCCGAACCATGCGGCCTCCGGCTGGGTCTTCGTCGGCGCCTACGGCCTGTGGCGCTCCTGCGCCTTGCGGGCGACCTCGCTCGCGGTGGTGTTCGGCCTCTGCGTGTTCTGGTCGCCGCTCAGCATGATGGGCGCCCTGCCCTTCCTCGCCGCGGCACTGGTCGCGGATCTCTCCGCGCGGCGGCTCACCCTCGCGGGCCTGACGGCCCTCGCCTGCGCGGGCCTCGGCCTCGTGCCGGTGGCGCTCTATCTCGGCGCCGACGCCACGCGCGTGCCGCACGGATTGCAGGCGCTGACCGGCACCTTCGCCGGCCGCTACGTCCTGCTGATCGCTCTCGAACTTCTGCCCTTCCTGCTGATCCTCCGGCTTTCGCCGTCCGCGGGCGACCGCTGGACGCGGCGGGAGACCGGCCTCGTCGCCGGTCTGCTGCTCGCCGTGCCGCTCTACCGGCTCGGAGGGGCGGATTTCGTCATGCGCGCCTCGATCCCGGCGCTCGCCCTCCTGGCGCTCCGGGTCGGGGCGGCGGTCCCGGACCTGCACGGCCCCCGCCGGATCATCGCGGTGGCGATCCTCGGTTTCGGCGCCGTCACGCCCGTCTACGAGGTGATCCGGGCTCTCCGCGTGCCGGCTTTCGCGGTCAGTTCCTGCTCGCTGCTCGCCGCCGCCCGGACGCCGCCGAACGACGGCCCGCTCTTCCACTACGTCGCCCGGATCGACGCCCTGCGGGGGCAGCCCGCCGACCGCGTGCTCGCCAGGCCCGAAGCCCTGGTGCGGCGCGTGCCGCAGGCCATGTGCTGGCCCGACCACCCGGCCCACCAGGAGCATGCCGGGACGATCTTCTGAGGCCCTCGTCGGCGGGCCGTCAGCCCGGCCGGCGGGCCGTCACGGTATAGCCGAGGCAATCCTCGCCCCAGTCGCCGCGCAGGGACAGGGTGCCGATCAGACCGAGCAGGCCGAGGACCGGCAGCAGGGCGAGACCCAGGAGACGTCGCGCCGGATGCCCGGCGGGATCGCCGAGCGGCAGGAGGCAGAGCGCCATCGCCTTGTAGCAGGCGACGGTGACCGGGTTGCCGCGGGCGGTGACGCGGATCTCGCGAAACCCCGCCCGGCGCAGCAGCCGGTCGAGCGAGGACGGCGTGTAGCGCCAGTAATCGTAGGGAACGAAGTGCCAGCGCGCCGCGAAGGGCACCGTGAGGACGAGGCGTCCGCCCGGCCGCAGGCAGGCAAAGAGCCGATCGACGAAGGGCGCCGGGGCCTCGACGTGCTCCAGGACCTCCGTGCACAGGACGAGGTCGACGGAGGATGGGGCGACCGGCCAGTCGTCGCCCTCGTAATACTCGGTATCGGGAATGGCGTAGCCGAAGCGGTCGCGGGCGTCGGCCCGGTCGATGCCGCGATAGCGGGCGGTCCGCGGCAGGAGCGGACGGAAGACCTGGGCGCCGCAACCGACATCGAGCACGTCGCCGGAGGCGGCGGCGAGTTCGCCCCGCAGGTCGCGCCAGGCGGACCCGGCCTGGAGATCGAGCAGGCGGCGGCCGGCAGCGAGCAGGGCGTCCCAGCGGGAGCGGCGGGGGCGGAAGACCGGCGGCTTGAAGCGCTCGGCCGTCGCCTCGATCAGGTTGCGGCGCGTGGCGTGCGTGCTCATCCGGTCGCGATCCGATCGCCGAGGGCGCTCATGCGCTCACAGCCGCCATACCGACGCGCGGCGATGCGCAGTCCGGCAGGCTGACGATCATGAAGCGAAGTGCCGTCGGTAAGAGATGCCGGAGCAATATGGCGCGCCCGAAAGGATTCGAACCTCTGACCCCCAGATTCGTAGTCTGGTGCTCTATCCAGCTGAGCTACGGGCGCCCGATCGAAGATCGTATCTTCGACTATAACCGACCACGATCGCGTAACGATCGAAGCCGGGCAACAGGTGTGGAATGGCGCGCCCGAAAGGATTCGAACCTCTGACCCCCAGATTCGTAGTCTGGTGCTCTATCCAGCTGAGCTACGGGCGCCCGACCGAAGATCGTATCTTCGACTATAACCGACCACGATCGCGTAACGATCGAAGCCGGGCAACAGGTGTGGAATGGCGCGCCCGAAAGGATTCGAACCTCTGACCCCCAGATTCGTAGTCTGGTGCTCTATCCAGCTGAGCTACGGGCGCCTGAACGGCGGGAATTGCTCCCCGCCGGTGGAAGTGGGATCTAAGGGGTCCGCCCTGGCTTGGCAACCCTTATTTCGCCGGCGCGGGGTCACCGGCGAAGGGGGCGTCGGAGATGGGCGGAGGCATCGAGCCCCCTCCCCCGACGCCGGGGGCCGTCCCTGCGTCAGAAGCCGGCTTGGGTGACGAACTTGGTGTTGAGGTAGGCCTCGATCGCCTCCGAGCCGCCCTCGCTGCCGTAGCCCGAATCCTTGACGCCGCCGAAGGGCGTCTCCGGCAGGGCGATGCCGTGGTGGTTGATCGACATCATGCCGCTCTCGACCCGGGTGGCGAGCTTGGTCGCCGTCTCGGCCGAGCGGGTATAGGCGTAGGCGGCGAGGCCATAGGGCAGGCGGTTGGCTTCCGCGAAGGCCTCCTCGTCGTCCGAGAAGCGCTGGATCGCGGCGATCGGCCCGAAGGGCTCCTCGTTCATGATCCGGGCGTCGAGCGGCACGTCGGTGAAGACCGTCGGCTCGAAGAAGTTGCCCTGGTTGCCGATGCGCTTGCCGCCGGTGCGCAAGGTCGCGCCCTTCTGCTCGGCATCGGCCACGAAGCCCTCCATCGCCTCGATGCGGCGGCCATGGGCGAGCGGGCCCATCTTGACGCCGTCCTCCAGGCCGTTGCCGACCTTGAGGCCCTGCGAGAGGCCGACGAAGCCGTCCACGAAGGCGTCGAACACCGAATCGTGGACGAGGAAGCGGGTCGGCGCGACGCAGACCTGGCCGGCATTGCGGAACTTGTTGGCGCCGAGCACCTGCACGGCCTTGTTCACGTCGGCGTCGCGGAAGACGATCGCCGGGGCGTGGCCGCCGAGCTCCATCGTGGCGCGCTTCATGTGCTTGCCGGCGAGCGCGGCGAGCTCCTTGCCGATCGCGGTCGAGCCCGTGAAGGTGATCTTGCGGATGATCGGGTGCGGGATCAGGTAGGACGAGATCGTCGCCGGATCGCCGAAGACGAGGCCGAGCACGTCGCCCGGCACGCCGGCGTCGAGCAGGGCCTGGATCAGCGCGGTGCAGCTCGCGGGGGTGTCCTCGGGACCCTTGAGGATCACCGAGCAGCCGGTGCAGAGCGCCGCCGAGACCTTGCGCACCGCCTGGTTGATCGGGAAGTTCCACGGCGTGAAGGCCGCGACCGGGCCGACGGGCTCGCGGATGACGAGCTGCATCACGCCCTCGGCGCGGGGCGGGATCACCCGGCCATAGGCGCGCCGGCCCTCCTCCGCGAACCAGTCCATGGTGTCGGCGCCGCCGAGCACCTCCATCTTGGCCTCCGCCACCGGCTTGCCCTGCTCGAGGGTCATGATCCGGGCGATCTCGTCGGCGCGCTCGCGCATGAGGTTGGCGGCCTTGCGCAGCACCTTGCTGCGCTCGAAGGCCGAGACCTTGCGCCAGGCCTGGAAGCCGCGCTCGGCCGCCGCGAGGGCCTGGTCGAGGTCGTCGGTGGTCGCGACCGCGAGCTGGCTCAGGGTCTCGCCGGTGGCCGGGTTGAGGATCGGCATCGTCTGGCCACCGCTGCCGGCGCGCCACTCGCCGGCGATGTGGAGCTTCACGTCTGGGAACATCGGGGGCCTCGTCCTCGTACCGGAGCGAATGGCCCCGAACTTAAGGCAGTCCCCCGGCCACCGACAGGCGGTGCCGCGCAAGGCCCCGTGCCCGCAAGCGCCTTGTCGCCCGTGCCAGGACCTGACAGACTTCCCGCCTTACGATTGCCGCCTTACGGTTGCCGCCTGACAATCGGGCCACCTGCCCGGTCAGCGTGCGCCGATGGCGCGGGCGATGTCCTCGAACCGCTTGTGCGTCTCGTCGATCTGGCCGGAGACCGTCTGGCGCGTGCAGGCCGCGACCGTCATGCCGTGAAAGAACTGGCCGGATCCGTGCCGGGTGCGGCAGTCGAGGTAGTTCGGCAGCACGAAGACCATGAACAGCACGAAGGCCGGAAGGCCGAGCTTCAACACGAGCCTGACCGGCCAGGGCAGGTAGGCGGAGGCGCGCTCCCGCGCGCTCCGGGCCGGGGCGGCCGAGACGATGATGCGGATGTCCACCGGCTCCCGGCCGGGGCCACGGTCGAGGCGCCCGATCCCGCCGGTCGCGGACGTTTCGCCCCGGTTCTCGCTCCGGCTCCTACTGCGGCTCTTGCCCAGCATCCCGTCCCCCGGCCGCTCACCGCGGTCTCGAGCGGCACCCGATCGCCCGGCGACCGGCGCGGCCCCAGGTCGTTGATGGTGCCGCGTCGTCGGCACATGCGCGATCCCCGGCGACGATCCCGCAGCCTACAGCATGACGTGCAGGCCGAAGGTCTCGGGCCGGAACGGCAGCCGGAACGTGACGGCGAACCCGGTCTCGAGGTGGCGCACCACGGTCGCGCGGCGCTTGCCGAGGGTGACGACCTCGCCCACGGCCGGGCGTTCGGCGACCGAGATGGCCGCACCGGTCATCGACAGATCGATGATCGTCCCGGACTGGACCTGGCCGTCGGCGCGGCGCACCTCGACGCTGCGCACGGTCGGCACGATGCGCGGGTCGCTGCGCTGGTCGGTCCGCCCGCTCGCCAGGCCGGCGAGCCAGTCGAGGCGGGCGGCGAAGCGGGCCCGGCGCTCGGGTCCGACATCGACCGCCAGGGTGAAGCCGTCCGGCCGGATCGACTGGATGGCGCCGGCCACCGGGCCGACATCGTCGAGATAGAGCGTGACCGGATCGCCCAGGAGGCCGCTCTCGGGCGCCAGCACGTCGATGACCGCGAGGGACAGGCTGCGGGTCTCGCAGGCATGCTCCGCCCCGCCCGGCAGAAGGTAGCGGCCGCCGACCCGAATGTGGATCGGCTGGGTACCCGGTTCCGATTCAGGCTGGATATGCAACTTCAAGGCGTCCGCCACGGTCGTTCGATCGATCAGCAGTCGTGTCGCCCGAGGATCGTTCGACCGCAAGGGCGCAGGCTGCTGCCGCTCCACCATCGACGAAGAGGCTTAATGCGGCGTGCATGCGACACGAACGGACACGATTCGGCATCGGCGTGGAAGCGGCTTCCGTGGATGCCGCGATCACGGAAGCCGGGAGCCCTACTCCGCCGCGAACAGGCCGGCGGGCTCCTCCACGGTGCCCTTCGGATCGCCGGGGGCGGTCTCGCAGCCGAGGGCCGGCAGGGCGACGACGCGGTTGCCGCGGAAATCGGTGCGGCACACCGCGGCGCCGCGGCTCTCGACATAGGCCAGCAGCCGCCGCGCCCGGCCGGGCGAGCGCGAGCCGATGGCCCGCGCCAGGGCATCGTCCGAAGGGCACGGGGCGCCGGCCCGGGCGGCGCGGGCGAGCAGCAGGAAGAGGCCCTGGACCTCCTCCGGCAGGCCCGCGCAGGCCGCCATCACGGCCTCCGCCTCGTCGCCCTCGGCGGCCTCGCCGTCGACGCCGGCCCGCGCGATGGAGAGGCGGCGGCGGAAGCGACCGAGATCGAGGGGCTCGCCCGGCAGCCGGCGCATCCGGCAGCGGACGAGGAAGTCCTGGTAGAGCACCGCGATCGGGTGGTGGGCCCCGTCCGGGTCGGCGGCGATCTCGCGCAGGATCTCGGCGAGCGCCGCGTCCCGCTCCGCCTCGCTCATGCTCGGCGGCGCCTCGACCGGCTCCGGCGGGCGGTACTGGGCGAGTTGCTGCAGGAGGTCGGTCGGCGTCGCCCGCGGCGCGGGAGCCGGACGCGGCGCGGGCATCCAGCTCACCTCGCTCTCGGCGGGCGTCAGGATCAGGTCGCGCAGGGAATCGCCGGCGGCCGGGCTCGGCAGCGGAACGAGCTTGGGGCTCGACGAGCGGGCCGAGGTCGCGACCGGCCCGATGGCGATCGGCAGCGGGCGCTTCGACAGGGCGGGCCCCAGCGCGATGAAGTGACCGCGCTCCAGATCGCGAAAGCTCTCGGCCTGGCGCCGTTCGAGGCCGAGCAGGTCGGCGGCCCGCGCCATGTCGATGTCGAGGAAGGTGCGGCCCATCAGGAAGTTCGACGCTTCCGCCGCGACGTTCTTGGCGAGCTTGGCGAGGCGCTGGGTCGCGATGATGCCGGCGAGCCCGCGCTTGCGGCCGCGGCACATCAGGTTGGTCATCGCGCCGAGCGAGGCCTTGCGGGCCTCGTCCGAGACCTCGCCGGCGGCGGCCGGGGCGAAGAGCTGCGCCTCGTCCACCACCA
Organism: Methylobacterium indicum; assembly: GCF_017347565.1. Lineage (NCBI taxonomy): Bacteria > Pseudomonadati > Pseudomonadota > Alphaproteobacteria > Hyphomicrobiales > Methylobacteriaceae > Methylobacterium > Methylobacterium indicum. The sequence continues at coordinate 1,266,215 of NZ_AP024145.1, forward strand.
CCAGGACGGGGTACCAATGGTCGCGCTCGGCCTCGAACAGGCCGCCCAGGAAGGCCGCGGCGGCGCGCATCTGCGCCTCGACGTCGAGGTTCTCGAGCGTCAGCACCACCGAGACCCGGTGCGCCCGGACCCGGGCGGCGATGCGCTGGAGGTCGGCCTCGCCGTGATCGCCCTCGACGACGACGTGGCCGTGGGCGTCCGCCAGGGTGACGAAGTCGCCCTCCGGGTCGATCACCACCTGCTGGACGTGCGGGGCGCTCTGCTCCAGCAGCCGGCGCAGCAGGTGCGACTTGCCCGAGCCGGAATTGCCCTGGACGAGGAGGCGCGTCGCCAGCAGTTCCTCCAGGTCGAGGGCGGCCGGCCGGCCGCCGCTCGCCACCCCCATCTCGACGCTGATCGTCATCTCGGCTCCCTGCGATGGCCCGACTCGTAACACGGCAGGCCCCGCCCCGATCCGCGCCGCGCGGCGGGGTCCACAGGGAGTTCGCGTCAGCCGAAGGTCAGGGCCCGCGATCCCTCCCCCATCCGGCCCAGCATCCGCTTCCGCCATCCCTCGACCGGGTCGTCGGGCTCGAGCAGGTCCGGCCCGCCGACGGCATGAGCCCACAGGAAGGCGCCCATCACGGCGTAGTCGGCGTAGAGCGGGGCCTGCCCGCCGAGGAAGGGTTGCGCCCGCAGCACCGCCCGGACCGGAGAGAGCGTGCGCCGCACTGTGACGCGCTGCGCGTCCTCATCGGGGCAGACCGCCTCGAGCGGCTTGCCGAAGCGGGCCTCGCGGCTTCGGCGGAAATAGGCCCGGTCCGCCTCGGCGAGGTGGCGGTGGATGGGAAGCAGGAGCAGCGGCACCAGGGCCGGGTGCAGCACCTGGTCGGTCCAGGCGACGTGGAAGCGCGTCAGCGCCTCGCCCGCGTCACCGCCGAACAGCGACGGGCGGTCGGGATAGGCCGCCTCCAGATGGGCGGCGATGACCGAGGACTCCGCGATCGGCCGTCCGTCCTCGACCAGGACCGGGACCTTGTCCGAGCCCGAGAAGGCGAGCGCCTCCGTCTGCGTGAAGCGCCACGGCCGTCCCTCGAAGGCGAGGCCCTTGTGTTCGAGGGCGAGGCGGATGCGCCAGTAGAACGGGCTGAAGCGCCGGTCCGGGTCGGCGGCGGCGAGTTCGTAGAGCACGCGGGTCACGGGCTTCCTCCGGCGGCGCCCCGTGGGCCGGGCGGCCTTGCCGGCGGATCATGGCGGCGGGCGGCCCGGGCGGCAACGCGGGATCGTCTCCTCCCGGGGGATGGTCCGGTTCGGCAGATCGTCTCGGGGGCTCGCTCGCCAACGCATGGCTGCCGGGTGAAACCACGGCCGAGAATCAAGCTCGGGATCCCCTCTCCCGCGTGGGAGAGGGGCAGGGACGACCGAAGATCGCGCAGGGTACTGCGATCCTGCGTCAGGCTATGATCGTCCCGCTATCAGCACGACGCCGAGCGGCTCAGAGCCTGTTTGAATGCATCCCACGGATTTGACATCCTCAATGTGATTTCGGGTCCGCGCACAAGAACCCGGAATGACGATGAGGGTATGAAGACTGTCGGTCATGTCGAACAGGCTCTCAGAGCCTGTTCGAGCAGGATCGTCTTTCATAAAGCCGGAACCAGCAGGGCATATCCGGCCCACGACCTCATCCTGAGGTGGGAAGGTAGGATATGCTTGATCATCCGGATTTCAGCGAAAGAAAACCACTCAAACAGGCTCTCACACTGAAACATGTCGCCCTCACGCGCGATCTTCGAACGCCTGCCTCCCCGGACAGCCCGGCCTGAAGCGAGCGAGGCGGTGGCGACGCAGCGCGACAGCTTGGTCGACGCGATGATGCGCGTCGCGCCGTCCGCCTCCATGAGCGCAAGAAAATAAATTCCAGCGACGCAGGCCACCAGAGAAACCCTGCCTTATCTCGCGTTCAATTTTGGTTTTCTCATTCATTGACGGCATATCCGGGGAATGAGAGCTTTCGCTCATCCTCGACGATCCGGCAACGACTGTCGCTTGCCCCGGATGACTTACCGGAGTTGACTCGATGCATCCGACACGCCGCTCCGTCCTCGCGGGGCTGATGACGGCCGGCGCCCTGGCGGCGGGCCCGGCCCGCGCCGGGGACGCCGCGCCCAAGGAATTCCGGATCGGCTACCAGAAGATCGGTCTGATCGTCGTCACGCGCCAGCAGCAGCTGATCGAGCGGCAGCTTGCGCCGCGCGGCATCGCGGTGCGCTGGTTCGAGTTCCAGGCCGGCCCGCCGCTCCTCGAAGCGCTCAACGCCGGCAGCATCGATTTCGGCTATACCGGCGACGCGCCGCCGATCTTCTCCCAGGCCGCCGGCGGCAACCTCGTCTACACGGCGGCCGCGGCGCCGTCCGGCGAGGGCGAGGCGATCCTGGTCAAGGACGCGTCCCCGATCCGCACCGTCACCGACCTCAAGGGCCGCAAGGTGGCGGTCGCCCGCGGCACCTCCTCGCACAACCTGCTGGTCGCCGCCCTGGAGAAGGCGGGCCTGCGCTTCACCGACGTCACGCCGGTCTACCTGTCGCCGGCCGATGCGGGCTCGGCCTTCACCGGCGACAGCGTCGACGCCTGGGCGATCTGGGACCCGTACTTCGCCATCGCGCAGGCGCGCGACAAGACCCGGGTGCTCACCACCTCCGGGCAGACCCTCGACGTGTCCGGCTACTTCCTGGCCAACAAGAGCTTCGCCCAGGCCCATCCGGCGGTGGTGAGCGCGGCCCTGCGGGGCCTGGAACAGGGCGCCGCCTGGGCCGAGGCGCATCGCGATCAGGTGGCGCAGGCGCTCGCCGAGGTTACCGGGATCCCGCTGCCGATCCAGAAGGCCGCCGCCGACCGCACCCAGTTCGCGGTGCGTCCGCTGACCGACGCGATCCTCGCCGGCCAGCAGGCCACCGCCGACCGCTTCCACCGCCTCGGCCTGATCCCACGGGCGATCACCGTGCGCGACGCGGTGTGGGTGGCCCCGCCGCCGTCCTGACGCGTGCGGCCGGCCTTCGCGACACGTGGGGCCCGCGGCGTCACATCGCCGAGGCGGCCGCGCGGGGCCGCGGGGCCGGTGCCTCGGCCTTCTCGGCCGAGCGGATCGCCTTCCAGGCGTTGGGCTGGGTGATCGAGGCACGGAGCGCCGCCACGTTCTGCGCGGCTTCCGCCGGCCCGAGATCGCGGGTGAGGATCTGCTCGGCCTCGCCGAAGCGGCCCTGCAACCCGAGCACGAGGGCGAGGTTCTGGCGCACCCGCGCGTCGGCGCGGGGATCGGCGCTGGCCTGGCGCAGGGTCGCCTCGGCCTCGGGCAGATGCTTGGCGAGCGCGTAGGACAGGCCGAGATTCGACATCACCGCCGGCTCGCCGGGGACGATCTTCAGCGCCGCCTCGTAGTAGCGCTGGGCCTGGGCATGGTCGCCCATCTGGTCGGCCACCGCGCCCTGCGCCGAGAGCACGCGCCAGTCGGGATTGGCCGGGGAATGGGCGTTGCGCAGCACCTCCGCCGCCTCGGCGAGGCGGCCGATCTCGGCCAGGCTCTTGCCGTAGGCGGCGAGCACCGCGGGATTCTTGGGGTTGCGCAAGGCCGTCTGCTGCAGCACCGCCGCGGCCTGCGCGCCCTGGTCGGTGGCCCGCAGCGCCTGGGCGTAGGCCATCGCGGTGCCGATGTCGCCCGGGTCGCGCTCGTAGCGCTGGGCGAGCCGCCCGACGTCGCGGCGCGCGGTGTCGGCGGGGGCGGCGGCGTCGATCGACCCGGTGGTGAGGGGCTGGCGCGACAGGCAGCCGGAGGCCATCAGCGCCACCGCCGCGACGACGGCGAGGCGCCGCAGGGCATTCGAGCGGGCGGGACGGGTCTCGACGGTCGCGGGCATCGGCCACTCCAGGGACGGGCCTGGGATGTGGCAACCCGCTCCCACGGCCCTCGTGACCGTGGTGATAGGTCGTTAACCCTAATCGGCCGTTAACGCCGGGGCGTGTCCGAGGGCGACGCCTTCGGGGCGGGCGGCCGGGCCTCGGCGCCGCCCCGGTCGGTCCCGACCCCGTGGCGGCTCGTCGTCACGGCCTCGCCGTCGTGCCGGCTGCCATCCTCGATGCCGATCGCCTCGCGCCGCTCCAGCGGGTTGATGGGCTTCCTGTCCTCGGCCATGGCGGGCTCCTCTCGATTGGGACTGTGTGTCGTGCGGGGTGACGCCGAGGGGCCCGCGGGGTTCCCGGCCTGCGGCGAGGCGCCCGGGCGGCGCACCCGGCCGGGCCGGATCGAGCGGCAACGTCCCGCGGCACGCCCCCGAGGATTGACAAGCGGCCGGTCTTGGCTCCCCCTCCGGCGCTCAGCCGTCCGCGTTGAAGGAAGGGATGTCCCGCGTGACCACGCTCCTGCCCGCGACCGAGGCCGCCACCCCGATCCGCTGCGTCGACGCCGCCGGCTGGCCGGCCGTGCTGGCGACGCTGCCGCCGCTCGCCGCGGCCTTCGCGCAAGCGAGCGGGTTCGAGGCCAAGCCCGGCCGGATCGCCCTCTTGCCGGGGGCGGACGGGAGGCTCGAGACCGTCCTGTTCGGGATCGAGGACAAGGGCAAGGGCAAGGGCGACGACAAGGGCAAGGGCGATGCCTTCGCGGTCGGGCGCCTGCCCGACGCCCTGCCGGAGGGAACCTACCGGCTGGCGGATTACCCCGGCGATCCGGCGCTCGCCGCGCTCGCCTGGCGGCTGTCGGGCTACCGCTTCGGCCGCTACCGCGAGCGGGCGGCGCCGACGGCACGGCTCGCCGTCCCGGCGGGGGTCGACGCCGCCGAGATCGACCGCATCGCCGACGCGGTGGCGGCGGGCCGCGACCTCGTCAACACCCCGGCGAACGACCTCGGCCCGGCGGAGATCGAGGCGGCGGCGCGGGCGCTGGCCGGGCGGTTCGGTGCCGCCTGCACGGTGGTGGAGGGCGAGGCGCTGGAGACGGGCTTCCCGCTCATCGCCGCGGTCGGCCGGGCCTCGCCGCGGGCGCCGCGGCTCATCGACATCACCTGGGGCGACCCGTCGGCACCCCGCGTCACCCTGGTCGGCAAGGGCGTGGTGTTCGATACCGGCGGCCTCGACATCAAGCCCTCGGCCGCGATGCTCCTGATGAAGAAGGACATGGCCGGCGCCGCGGTGGCGCTCGCCGCCGCCGAGATGGTGATGGGGGCGGGTCTCCCCGTCCGGCTGCGGGTGCTGGTCCCGACGGTCGAGAATGCGGTGGCCGGTGACGCCTTCCGCCCCGGCGACGTGCTGAAGAGCCGCCACGGCCTCACGGTCGAGATCGGCAACACCGACGCGGAGGGGCGCCTGATCCTGGCCGACGCGCTGAGCCTCGCCGACGAGGAGGCGCCGGAGCTGGTCTTCGACTTCGCGACCCTGACGGGGGCGGCCCGGGTCGCCCTCGGTCCCGACCTGCCGGCCCTGTTCACCGAGGACGACGCCCTGGCGGCGGAGCTCGCCGCCACCGGCCTCGCGGTGAACGACCCGGTCTGGCGGATGCCGCTCTGGGCGCCCTATGCGGGGCTGCTCGATTCGAAGGTCGCGGACCTCAACAACGTCTCGGGCGGCCCCTTCGCCGGGGCGGTGACGGCGGCGCTGTTCCTGCGCCGCTTCGCGCCCGCCGCCAAGGCGCATGTCCATCTCGACCTCTACGGCTGGAACCCGAGCGCCAAGCCCGGTCGGCCGGAGGGCGGCGAGGTGCAGACCGCACGCCTCGTCTACGCCCTCCTCAAGGCGCGCTACGGCGCGCGCTGAGCCGGCCTCATGCCGTGCCGAGGGAGGCCCGCTCCGCCTCGTAGGCCTCCCGCACCACGCCCTTGCCGTAGCGGCGCTCCAGCCGCCGCACGGTGAAGTGGCCGCGGGCGATCGACTGGAAGTGGTCCATGAAGGCGGTGTTGACGGCGGCGCCCCCGAGCGCCCCGAGCACCGGCACCGCCTGGGCGGCGAGCTTCTGCGAGACCACGCCGCCGAACCGGGCGCCGACCTGGCCGGCGAACCGCATCAGCGCCGGGGCGCTCTCGTCGAGGAGGCCGCGGCCCGCGGCGTAGCGCGCCGCCTCCGACATCGCCTTGGCCAGCGCCCCGCGCACCGCGAAATAGCCGCTCTCGGCGGCGGTGCCGGCCGGCGCGTCGGCCTGGACGGGGCCGCGGCCGCCGAGGGCGAAGACCTGCATGCAGGCCAGCGCCGCCTCGGGATCGCCGAGATCCTCGCCCTCGCGCTGGGCGATCTCGGCGATGGAGCGCAGCATCAGGGTGGTGGAGAGCGGCAACTCGACGGCGAGCGTGGTGAGCCCGAAGGCGCCCCCGATGGCGCCCGAGACCGCCGCCAGCGCCTTGTGGCCGCGGTCGCCCGGGGGGAAGCGGCCGATGAGGTCGATCGCCCGGTCGCGCCAGGACGCGGACGGCGAGAGGTCCGGGCCGAGGGGCGCCAGCGCCGCGGCCTCGGGATCGGATTCCGTCCCGGCGGTCGTCCCGGAGGCCTTGGCCGGCAGGGTCGCCAGCGCTGCCCGCAGGGCGCCGCGCATCGCCGTCTCGGTGGCATGGCCGACCGCGTCCATCACCGGGGCCGGCAGGGCGCGGCCGATCATGTCGAGGGGAGCGCCCGCCATGGCGGAGAGCCGGCCGGCGAGGCTCGGCCGCTCCAGCGCCGCGACCGCCCGGCGCAAGGCCGCGCGGTCCTCCGCGCTCATGGGTTGCGCCCCGACCGGGACGGGGGACGGGACGGGCTCGACGGCGACGATCTCGGACACGGGAGCTCCCTTTCGGGCGACAGGCGGTTGCGACGGGCGGGCCGTCGCATCGGACGTGCCGATAAAGCTGGGGCGCCGGTGCCCGGTTCCGCAAGGGGCGGCGCGCCTCAGGCCCGGGCCGGCACCTTCTCCGCCCGGACCGGCTCCGTCTCGCCGGGCAGGAGCCGCAGGCCGAGGCAGAGCAGCGTCACCGGGATGCCGACCGCGGCGGTCATCACGAAGAAGACCGGGTAGCCGAGGGATTCGACGGCGAAGCCCGACAGGCCGCCGACGAACTTGCCCGGCAGCGCGTAGAGCGAGGAGAGGAGCGCGTATTGCGTCGCCGCGAAGGCCGGCGAGGTCAGGCTCGACATGTAGGCGATGAGGGCGGTGCCCGCGAAGGCCCCGGCGAAGTTGTCGATGCTGATGCTGGCCACGAGCAGCGGCAGGTCGTGGCCGGCCAGTGCCAGCCAGGCGAACATCAGGTTCGAGGCCGAGGCCGCGATCCCGCCGATCAGCAGCGCCGGGTAGAGGCCGAGCCGGCTCACCGCGATGCCGCCCGCGAAGGCCCCGGCGATGCCGATCCAGACGCCGTAGACCTTCGAGACCGTGGCGATCTCCGACAGGGTGAAGTGCATGTCGATGTAGAGCGGGTTCGCCATGATGCCCGACACGATGTCGGGCAGGCGGTAGACGGTGATGAGCGCCAGGATCAGCACCAGCCCCGTGCCCTTGCGGGCGACGAGGTCGGCGAAGGGCTCGACCACCGCCTCGCGCAGGGCATGGCGCCAGCCGCGCCGGGGACCCGGATCGCGCGCCTGGACCTTCGGGGCGGCGAGCGTGCCGGCGAGCGCGACCAGCATCAGGAGCGCCATGGCGCCGTAGGCGGGGGCCCAGCCGAAGGCGTCGGCGACGAACAGCGCCCCGGCGCCGGCGCAGATGCGGGCGAGGCTGTAGCCGAGCTGATAGGAGGCCAGCATCATGCCCTGGCGCTCGGGCGGGGCGGAATCGATGCGCCAGCCATCGACCACGATGTCCTGGGTCGCCGACGCGAAGGCGATGACCAGCGCGCAGACCACCGTGTAGCCGAGCGACGTCGCCGGATCGCCCCGGCTCATCGCGATCAGGCCCGCCGCGACCGCGAGCTGCGACAGCAGCATCCAGGCCCGGCGCCGGCCGAGCACGCGCGAGAGCACCGGCAGGTCGACCCGGTCGATCACCGGGGCCCAGAGGAACTTCAGCGTGTAGGCCAGCGACACGTAGCTGAGGAGCCCGATGCTCGAGCGCTCGATGCCGGCGCTGCGCAGCCAGGCCGACAGGGTGGCGAAGACGAGCAGGATCGGCAGGCCGGCGCCGAAGCCGAGCACCAGCATCATCGCCATGCGCCGGTCCGCCGCCACGTCCCGCAGGGTCGCGCGGGTGCGGGCGAGCCAGCCCGTCCCCGGCCTCTCCGTCCCCGGTCTCTCGGCGGTCGTCGTCATCGTGTGCGTCGTCCTCCGGGCGCCTCACCGTCGCCCTGGGTCGGCGGGTGAGACGATGCAAAAAGAATGAACGCAACAGAATTGTGCGTCGCGGTCCTGCCGCAAGGTCCGGTGCCCGGCAGTCGCCGGCACTCGACCCGAGGATGTGGGCGGGATCATGATGGAGAAAGGATTAAGATTAGATCCACCGGAGCTTACGCGACCGGCGGGAACCCAGCCCCGGGTCGTGGGTTCGCTGTGGTGAACGGGGCGACAGCCCTGCTCCGTCCGGGCTCCTCCGGCCGGGGTCGGCCGTCGGCGGGCGAGTGCGGATGATCGGGTTGGATGCTCCCAGGCAGGCCGAGGCGGGCCCCGCGCAGGCGACCGACCTGTCCAACGAGGCCCGTTTCGCGGACGCCTTCCGGGCGAGCGAGACGCCGATGATCATGACGGACCCGGGCCGGCCCGACAACCCGATCGTGTTCGCCAACCCGGCCTTCTGCCGCGTCACCGGCTACGAGGCGCACGAGGTGATCGGCCGCAACTGCCGCTTCCTCCAGGGTCCCGACACCGATCCGGCTGCAATCGCCCGGGTGCGGGAGGCCGTCGCGCACGGCGAGCCGATCCAGGTCGATCTCCTGAACTACCGCAAGGACGGGCGCCCGTTCTGGAACGCCATGTCGCTCTCGCCGGTGCGCGACGAGCGTGGCACGGTCTCTTCCTATTTCGCGCTCCTCTCCGACGTCACCGGCACGCGGCAGGCCGAACGGGCGCTGATGCGGGAGAAGGAATTCCTCGCCCAGGACGTCGAGGCGCGCAACCGGGCGCTCCAGTCCGCCCTCGACCAGCAGACCGCCCTGCTGCACGAGGTCGACCACCGGGTGAAGAACAACCTGCAGGTCATCTCCTCCCTGGTGCTGCTCAAGGCGCGCCGCGCCCAGGACGCGGCCTGCCGCGAGGTCCTGCGCAGCATGGCCGACCGGATCGGGGCGCTCGCCACCGTCCACCGCCTGCTCTACACCCTCGACGACGTCTCGCGCTTCGACCTGCGCGACTTCGCGGACGATTTCGCCATCGAGCTCGGGGCCGGGATCGACCCCGAGCGGATCGCGCTCACGGTCGAGGTCGAGGCCTTGGCGGTCCCGGCCTCGATGGCCGCGCCGCTCGCGCTCCTGATGCACGAACTCGCCGTCAACGCCGTCCGGCACGCCTTCCCGGGCGACCGCCGGGGCCGGATCGCCATCACGGCGCGGCGCGAGGGCGACCGTCTGGTGCTCGAGGTGTGGGACGACGGCATCGGCCTGCCCGACGCCCCCGTCAATCCGGAGGCGTTCGGCCGCGACCTCGTCGGCATGCTGGTGCGCCAGCTGCGCGGCAGCCTCGTGGTCGAGGACCTGGCGCCGGGCACCCGCGCCCACGTCGTCCTCCCCTTGGGATCGGGATCCTCGGGATCGGGATCCTCGGGATCAGGATCGGGATCGGGGCCCGGCTCGGGGCCGGGGCGTTGAGCGGCCCGGCGTTGCGGGTTCTCATCGTCGAGGACGAGGCGTTCATCGCCCTCGAGCTCGAATGCCTGATCGAGGAGGCGGGCCACGTCCCGGTCGGCGTGGCGGCCCGCTCCGACGAGGCGATCGCGCTCGCCCGCGACCTCGCCCCCGACGTCGCCCTGGTCGACGTCCATCTCGCCGACGGACCGACGGGCGTGGCGGTGGCGCAGGACCTGAGCGGCCGGCCGGGCCTGACCGTCCTGTTCACCACCGCCAATGCCAAGCGCATCCCGCTGGACTTCGCCGGCGCCGCCGGGATCATCGCCAAGCCGTATTCCGAGCGCGTGATCCGCGCAGCCCTGGCCTACCTCGCCGGGTGCCGTCACGGCGGGGCGCCGACGGACGTGCCGGACGGGGTGGTGCTCGCGCCGCTTGCGAATCGAGGCGGGGGTTGACGCACCCATCCGGGTCGGCGGCCGGTCGTTCCGTCAAAGAACCGTGGTCCGGTTTGCGGGTCCTCGGCGGGTGCCCTGCCCTTCCGGCCCGGCATCATCGAGCCGGGATGGGCCCGCCCCCCGGATCATTCCGCTACGCTGGCCGCTGTGACAGATCGGGCGTGGGCATCGCCGTGGCGCAACCTCCGGTATCCGCCCCCTCCCGGTGAAATTACAAAATTTTAATTAACATGCCTCTAGGTCATTTCATCATCTCGGCGTAAAAATTTCTGGGCGACATAGTCGATATCGCCAATAAATCTACACATCGATAACATCTTCATATCCCATCCCTCAGAAATCCTGAGCGGTCAGGCAGCCTGGTCAAGCGGGTCGCGCTCGGCCCCATCCCGATGACGATCCGGGCGACGCCGCGGCCGACGCGCCAAGGATCGCAGAGCCGGCGGGCGACGGCGCACAGGCGCAAAGCCGCCCGCGTCGATCGCTGCCGCACCGGCGGCGCCATGACGACGCTTTCGACGGAGGTGTAGCTGATGCCTACCTCAGTAAAAGTCCGCCCCCACCGAGCACCACCTGCATCCAGGAGCGAGACCTACAGCGATGTCGTCGTCGTCGGTGCCGGCATCGTCGGGCTGACCAATGCGCTGCAACTCGCCAAGCGCGGTCTCGATGTCACGCTCGTCGACAACGTCGCGAGCCGGAAGGACAGCTATAAGGTCGGCGAGTCCTTCCTGGTGTTCACGAGCGCCTTCCTGCGCACCGTCGGCGAGCTGGACCGGTTCATCTCGGAGGAATCCTTCATCAAGCTCGGCGTGTGGTTCACGGTCGGGGCCGAACACCGGGCGGAATTTTCCGGAACCACCGAGTGGGCGGTCAACGCCGATCCGCATCCGCCGCACTACCTTTTCGACCACGCCCCCGACAAAAAATGGTTCCGCTGCATGTTCCTCGACATGCAGATCGCGCGGCCGGACGCGGAAGCCGCAATGCGCGACGCCGTCCGCCGGCACCCCAACATCCGGTTCCTCGACGACGTTTTCGTGGAATCGATCGCTCTCTCAGAGACCGATGCCCCCCACCGCCTCACGCTCGCCGGCACCAGGGACGAGCCGCCCCTGGAGGCTGGCTGGATCATGGATTGCTCCGGGCGCAACCGCCTCCTGGCCCGACAGCTCGATCACCGCGCGGAACGCCGGGAACGGGACGACGAGTTCCAGACCTCCGCGGCCTGGGGGCAGTTCTCGCACGTCGACGACGCCAAATTCGGCGAACAGTGGAGCGCCCTTCTCGCATCGGGCCAGCGGACCCCGCGGGACCTCTACACTGTCCATCTGTGGGGCGTCGGCTACTGGATCTGGGTCATCCGTCTCTCGCAGAACCGGATCAGCGTCGGCGTGACCTTCGACCTGCGCAGGACACCAGCCGAGGGGACGCTGCGGGAGCAGTTTTGGGCCCTGATCGGCCGGCACCCGGTGCTCGACGGCATCATCGGCGAGGAGACGCTGCTCGAATTTCAAGCCTATCGCCAGGTCCAGCATTGGACGGACCGCTTCGTCAGCGCCAAGCGCTACGCGATGGCGGGCGACGCCGGCAGCATCATCGACGCCTATTACAGCCAGGGCATCGCGCTGGCGCTGGTCTCGAGCTGGCATATCGCCAACGTCATGGAGAGACAAGTCAAGACCGGCGAAGCCGATCACGACTACATCGATCGCATCAACGAGGCGACCCGGCAGGACTGGGCAATGATGCGCAACATGGTGCGCGAGAAATATACGCCCGCGATCGAGGATTCACGGTTCTTCCTGCTATCCCACATCCTCGACATGGCGATCTTCTGGTGCATGGGGCGTACCCGGGCCAAGCTGACGCATTGGCTGGTGCGGACCGAAGGCTATTCCGATCGGCAGACCCCGGAGCTGGAACGGCTCCGGCGCAACGTGGAACGCCGCCTGTTCTACTCCCGGTCGCCCTACTGGCTCGGCCTATCCCCCGAACGGGTGCAGCGCCTCCAGCGCTACCTCCAGCGCAAGATCGCCGAACGGGCGCGCTGGCGCCAGGAACACGGCATCGTCCCGCCTCCGCTCAAGAGCGTCCTGTCGGTGACGGCTCCGCTGCCGCGGATCTGGCGGCTGCCTTTCGCCCGGAACGGGAAGGTGCTCGACATCAGCGCACGCGACCTCGTTCAGCCCGCCGCCCAGCGCGCCGACGGGACGGCGACGTGGTTCGACCACCTCCCGATCCCAATCAACACCAAGCTCGACTGGGTCATCAGGCTACGGCCGCTGGGTCTCCTGGCTTCCTTCGCATTCGGCTACGTCTACGACGCCCTGGACACGACGCGGCGCAAGATCGCGACGAGGTCGTCTCCGAAGGCTGCCGGGACATCCTCGCCCCTTACCTCCGATCTGCCGAACCGTGCAGGAGGCTCCCATGCATAAGGCGGTCTATCTCAGCCTCGGCGCGCCCCATCTCGAATATCCCGCGGTGGAGGATGCCCTTCGTGCCGAAGGCGTCGAGGCACGGATGGTCCATCTCGCCGCGTTCGACAGGCTCGATCTCGACGAGATCGACCTCGTGAACCTGCGCATGTGCCGGTGGTACCACAAGGAGCCGGACTTTCAGGAGCGGGTGGAGCGCGTTCACGAGCGGCTGCTCGCGGCACCGCGCGGGCCCATTCCGCTGGCCAATCCCCTGCCCCTGGTCCTCGATGCCCTCGACAAGGGACGCTACCTGCGCAAGCTCTCCGAGGACGGCATCGAGCTCGTCCCCACCCGGTGGATCGCCAAAGGGGCTTCATTCGACGTCGTCAGAACGATGGACGAGGCGGGCTGGGACGACGTCGTGGTCAAGCCGACCGTGTCGTCCGGCTCCTGGAACACCATCCGGGTGTCCCGGTCCGGCCCGGCGCTGGACGCGCACCATTTCGTTCTGCAGGAGGGCGTCTTCGCGAAACAGGCCGAGATGGCCGCCCTCGCCCTGACGCATGCGCTGATCGTGCAGCCCTTCCTGCCCTCCGTGCTCGATTTCGGCGAGCTTTCGTTCGTGTTCCTCGGCGGGGCACTGAGTCACGTCGTGCGCAAGACCGTCGGCAACCGGGGAGGCTGGTGGGCGCACGAGCGACTGGGTGGGCAGAACCATCGCTGGAACCCCAACCCCGCCGAAGAACGCTGGGCGACGGGGGTGAACGACGCGCTCGAACGGCGCTACGGCCGGCTCTGGTTTGCCCGCATCGACGGGCTCCAGGGCGTCGACGGCCGCCTGCAGCTGCTCGAATGCGAATTGGCGATCCCCCGCCTCCTCCTGCCCGAGGGAAAAGCCTTCGGACGCTACGCGACGGTCATGGCCGAGGGGATCGCGCGTCACCGGCCCGGTCGACCGCGGATTCGGGCCGCCTGACCCTCTGGAACTCAGGCCACCGGTCCGGGATCCGGCGGCAGGGCGAGCCGCCGAAGACCGTCACCTGAGCGTCTCCTCGCTAAGCCTGCGCGGTACCGCGCCATCGACACCACCATGTCGACGGCGCGGTGCCGCTCACGCCCCGAAGCCGCCGTCGATCGTGTGCATCGCCCCGGTCACGAAGCTCGCCTCCGGCCCCGCCAGCCAGGCCACCATCCCGGCCACGTCCTCCGGGCGGCCATGGCGCTTGAGGGCCATGACGGCATGCATGACATCCTTCATCGGCCCGTCCGCCGGGTTCATGTCGGTGTCGATCGGGCCGGGCTGGACGACGTTCACGGTGATGCCGCGCGGCCCGAAATCCCGCGCCAGCCCCCGCGCCATGCCCTGCAAGGCCGACTTGCTCATCGCGTAGGCGGACAGGCCGGGAAACGGGATCCGGTCGCCGTTGACGGAGCCGATCACGATGATCCGTCCGCCCTCCGGCATGCGCCGGGCCGCTTCCACGGCGGCGTGATAGGGGGAGGTCACGTTGATCCGGACCAGGCGGTCGACCTCGTCGGGATCCTGCTCCAGCGGATCGCCGAACGCGCCCACGCCCGCATTCACCACCAGGACGTCCAGGGGGCCGCTCTCGCGCACCCGGGCGATCACCGCGTCCCGGTCGGCGCTGTCGGTCTTCTCGGCAACCGTGCCGGTCTCCGCCGCCAGCTTTTCCGCCGCCTCCCGCGAGCCCGCGTAGGTGAAGGTCACCCGGGCGCCCTGGGTGGCGAAGCGCCGGACGATCGCCGCCCCGATCCCCCGGCTGCCGCCGAGCACGAGAACGGACTTGCCCTGAAAATACGTGTCGCGGGACGCGGCCATCGGGCCCTCCTTGAGGGTTAAGTTAGTGAACACTACATAAATCGTCCGAGTCCCCGGTCAAGCCTTTTTGTATCGATGCCTACAAAATCACCGCGCGCCCGCGGCCGTCCCCGCCGCTTCGATCCCGACGAGGCCGTCACGGTGGCGAAGCGGCTGTTCCATGCCCGCGGCTACGACGCGGTCAGCGTCGCCGATCTCACCGAGGCGCTCGGCATCAACCCGCCCAGCTTCTACGCCGCCTTCGGCAGCAAGGCCGGCCTCTATGCCCGCGCCCTCGGCCATTACTCGAAGACCGGGGGGATCCCGCTGGCCGAGATCCTGCGCCCGGGCCGCCCGGTGGCCGAGGCGCTGGCCGCCTTGCTGGAAGAGGCCGCGCGCCGCTACGGCGCGGATCCCGGGGCCGCCGGGTGCCTGGCGATCGAGGGCACGCGCTGCCTCGATCCGGCGGCCCGGGAAGCCGCCCGCGCGCTCACCGGCGCGGGCGGCGAGACAATCCGGCGCTTCGTCGCGGCCACCCACCCGGACTCGGCCGAAGGCCTGTCCGACTACGTCGTGACGATGATGGTCGGCCTCTCGGCCATGGCCCGCGAGGGCCACGGCCCGGACCGCCTCCTCGCCACCGCCCGCTTCGCCGGCCGGGCCCTGACGCAGGCGCTGGCCGCCGACGCGCCGCGGTGAGCGGGGCGTCGGGGGGACGATGCCGTCATGCGGCTCTCGGGCGATCCGGCGAGGGAACGAGGCGCGAGGGACCCTACCCCTCCGACCGCGCCGCCTTGAGCCGGTAGAGCGCGTCCAGCGCCTCGCGCGGGCTCAAGGCGTCCGGGTCGATCCCGTCGAGGAGGAGCCCGACCGGGTCGGGCCTCTCCACCGGCGGCGGGGCCGGGGGCGGCGCGGCCGGCATCGCGGCGAAGAGCGGCAGCTCGGCCGGTGCCTTCCGCCTACCGGATCCGCCCTCCCCCCGCTCCAGTTCGGCGAGCAGCGCCTTGGCGCGGGCGATCACCGGGGCGGGCAAGCCGGCGAGCCGCGCGACCTGGAGGCCGTAGGAGCGGTCGGCGGCGCCCGGCACCACCTCGTGCAGGAAGACCACGTCGCCCTTCCACTCGGTCACCTTGAGGGTGGCGTTGGAGAGGCGGTCGAGGCGCTGGGCCAAGGCCGTCAGTTCGTGGAAATGGGTGGCGAACAGGGCCCGGCAGCCGTTCGTGCCGTGCAGGTGCTCCAGGCAGGCCCAGGCGATCGACAGGCCGTCGAAGGTCGCGGTCCCGCGTCCGATCTCGTCGAGGACGACGAGGGAGCGCTTCGTCGCCTGGTTGAGGATCGCCGCGGTCTCGACCATCTCGACCATGAAGGTCGAATGGCCCCGCGCCAGATCGTCGGCGGCGCCGACGCGGGAAAAAAGCCGGTCGACGAGGCCGAGATGGGCCGAGATCGCCGGCACGTAGGCGCCCATCTGGGCGAGCACCGCGATGAGCGCGTTCTGGCGCAGGAAGGTCGACTTGCCGCCCATGTTCGGGCCGGTGACGAGGAGGATCTGGCCCGCCTCGCGCCCCGACAGGTCGCAGGCATTGGCGATGAAGGCCTCGCCCGCCTTGGTCAGGGCCGCCTCGACCACCGGGTGGCGCCCGCCCTCGATCCGGAAGGCGAGGCCGTCGTCGACGGTGGGCCGGGTCCAGTTCAGCTCGACGGCGAGTTCCGCGTGCGAGGCCGCGACGTCCAAAGCCGCGAGCGCACTCGCCGCCGCGGCGATCGAATCGGATTCGGCCATCACGGCCTTCGACAGGCTCTCGAAGATCTCGAGTTCGAGGGCGAGCCCCCGGCCGGCGGCGTTGGCGATCTTGGTTTCCAGCTCGCCGAGTTCGACGCTGGTGAAGCGCATCGCGTCCACCATGGTCTGGCGGTGGACGAAGGTGGCGCGCCAGGGATCCTTCAGCAGGGTCTCGCCGAAGGCCTGCGGCACCTCGATGAAGTAGCCGAGCAGGTTGTTGTGCTTGATCCGCAGCGTCCGGCAGCCGGTCTCGGCGGCGTAGCGGGCCTGCAAGCCGGCCACGACCTGGCGCGAATCGCGCTGGAGGGTGCGGGTTTCGTCCAGTTCGGCGCGGTAGCCCTCGCGCACGAAGCCGCCGTCGCGGCGCTGGAGCGGCAGGTCGTCGGCGAGGGCGGCGGCGAGCTCGTCGGCGAGCGCCTCGTCGAGCCCGGCGAGCAGGCGTGCCGCCTTGCCGATCTCGCCCGGCAGCGCGCCCGCGCCGGCGAGCGCCGTCGCGATGCCGCGGGCAGCCATGAGCCCGTCGCGCAGGGCCGCGAGGTCGCGGGGCCCGGCCCGGCCGAGGCCGATGCGGGTGAGGGCGCGAGCCATGTCGGGGGCCCGCGCCAGTTCCGCCCGCAACTCCGCCCGCAGCGGTCCTTCGGAGACCAGGAACTCCACCGCGTCGTGGCGGCGGCGGATCAGCGCGAGGTCGGTCGAGGGACCGGCCAGCCGCTCGGCGAGGAGGCGTGCGCCCGCTCCGCCGACCGTGCGGTCGATGGCGGCGAGCAGGCTGCCGGCCCGCTCGCCCGAGAGCGTGCGGGTCAGCTCCAGGTTCTGGCGCGTCGCCGCGTCGATCATCAGGCTCGCCCCCGCCGCCTGGCGGGTGGGCGGGCTCAAGGTCACCTTGGCGCCGAGCTGGGTGCGGGCGATGTAATGCAGGACGGCACCCGCCGCCGCGACCTCGACCCGGCTGAAGGCACCGAACCCGTCGAGGGTCTGGACGCCGAACTGCTCCTTGATCGACCGCTCGGCGGAGGCCGGATCGACGTCGCCGCGCCCGACCGGGGTGACGGCGGCTCGTGTGTCGCGCCACAGCCGCGCGAGGTCGGGATCCTGGTGGATCGCGTCGCCCATCACGATCTCGCGCGGGTCGAGCCGGGCGATCTCGGCGGCGAGCCCCGGCCCCTCGACCTCGCCGAGCGAGAAGCGACCGGTCGAGATGTCGACGGCCGCCAAGCCGTAGGTCCAGCCCGCCTCCGAGGCGCGCCGGCGGGACAGCGCCAGCAGCACGTTGGCCCGGCCGGGATCGAGCAGGCGGTCTTCCGTGATGGTGCCGGGCGTGACGAGGCGCACGACCTCCCGCCGCACCACCGACTTCGAGCCGCGCTTCTTGGCTTCCGCCGGATCCTCGGTCTGCTCGCAGACCGCGACCCGGTGACCCAGCCCGATCAGGCGCTGGAGGTAGTCGTCGGAGCGCTCCACCGGCACGCCGCACATCGGGATGTCGGCGCCGCCATGCTTGCCGCGGCGGGTGAGCACGATGCCGAGCGCCCGCGAGGCGATCTCGGCATCCGCGAAGAACAGCTCGTAGAAATCCCCCATGCGGTAGAACAGCAGGGAATCGGGGTTGGCCGCCTTGATCTCGATGTACTGCGCCATCATCGGCGAGACCTTGGCCTCGTCGTCGGGCGCAGCCGAGCGCCGGCCGCGGGCGGGGGCCGGGGGCGCCGCGTCGGTCGGCTCGTAAGCCTCGTCGCGCAGCAGGCGGCCGGTGTCGCTGTCCATCGTCATGAGATCAGGGGGCTGTCGTCGGGTCCGCGGCGAAGTGGTCGGCCAGACTAACAGAGGCCCGCGGCCACGCTCCAGACCGGCAGAGCGGGGATGATGGGGATCGTCATCCCCCGCGGAAATCCCGCGGCGGCGCGCTTTGCCGTCCCGGCGCCGCTTGAGCCGGCCGGATCATGGCCCTAAGGGACGGGTCCCCCAGAGGTTGATTCTGGTCGCACGAGAAGAGCTTGGCATGAGCGAGTCCCGCCCCGTCACCCGCGGCAAGCGCCCGACCTTCACCGACCAGGAGGCATTGCAGTTCCACCAGCAGGGCCGGCCCGGCAAGCTGGAGGTGGTGGCGACGAAGCCGATGGCGACGCAGCGCGACCTGTCGCTCGCCTATTCGCCCGGCGTCGCCGTGCCGGTGCTCGCCATCGCGGACGATCCGGCGCTCGCCTACGACTACACCGCCAAGGGCAACCTCGTGGCGGTGATCTCGAACGGCACCGCGATCCTGGGCCTCGGCAACCGCGGCGCGCTCGCCTCGAAGCCCGTGATGGAGGGCAAGGCGGTCCTGTTCAAGCGCTTTGCCGACATCGATTCCTTCGACCTCGAGGTCGGGACCGAGGATGCCGAGGCGTTCATCAACTGCGTGCGCTACCTCGGGCCGACCTTCGGCGGCATCAACCTGGAGGACATCAAGGCCCCCGAGTGCTTCATCATCGAGGAGCGCCTGCGGGAACTGATGGACATCCCGGTCTTCCACGACGACCAGCACGGCACCGCGATCATCTCGGCGGCGGGCATCGTCAATGCCCTGCACCTGACCGGCCGCAACATCTCCGAGGCCAAGCTCGTCGTCAACGGCGCGGGCGCGGCGGGCATCGCCTGCATCGAGCTCGTCAAGGCGCTCGGCTTCCGCTCCGAGAACGTGATCCTGTGCGACACCAAGGGCGTGGTGTTCCAGGGCCGCACCGAGGGCATGAACCAGTGGAAGTCGGCGCATGCCGTCGCCACCGACAAGCGGACGCTGGTGGAGGCGATGGAGGGCGCCGACATCGTGTTCGGCCTCTCGGTGAAGGGCGCCTTCACCCCCGAGATGATCGCCTCGATGGCGCCGCAGCCGATCATCTTCGCGATGGCGAACCCCAACCCCGAGATCACCCCCGAGGAGGTGGCGCAGGTCCGCGACGATGCCATCGTGGCGACCGGGCGCTCGGACTACCCCAACCAGGTCAACAACGTTCTTGGCTTCCCCTACATCTTCCGGGGAGCGCTGGACGTGCACGCGACCACGATCAACATGGAGATGAAGATCGCGGCCGCGCAGGCGCTCGCCGCGCTCGCCCGCGAGGACGTGCCGGACGAGGTGGCGGCGGCCTACCAGGGCACCCGGCCGCGCTTCGGGCGCGAATACATCATCCCGGTGCCGTTCGATCCGCGCCTGATCCACACCATCCCGCCGGCGGTGGCCAAGGCCGCGATGGAGACCGGCGTCGCCCGCAAGCCCATCGACAACATGGACCGCTACCGGGCCCAGCTCTCGGCCCGGCGCGATCCCGTCGCCGGCACGCTCAACCGGGTGTTCGAGCGGGTGCGCAAGTACCCCAAGCGCGTCGTCTTCGCCGAGGGCGAGGAGGAGGTGGTGATCCGCGCCGCGGTCTCCTTCGTCAACCAGGGTCTCGGCACCGCGATCCTGGTCGGCCGCGAGGACCGGGTGATGGCCAATGCCGAGGCCGCCGGCATCGACCTCGCGGGGCGCGACAACATCGAGATCCACAACGCCGCGAAGTCCCACCGCAACGGCGTCTACGCGCAGTTCCTCTACGCCCGGATGCAGCGCCAGGGCCTGCTGTTCCGCGACTGCCAGCGCCTGATCAACCAGGACCGCAACCACTTCGCGGCCTCGATGGTGGCGCTCGGCGATGCCGACGCGATGGTGACCGGGACCACCCGCAACTACTCGGTCGCGCTCGAGGACGTGCGCCGGGTCATCGACCACAAGCCCGGCCACCGGGTGATCGGCGTCTCGCTCTGCCTCGCCCGCGGCCGGGTGGTGCTGGTGGCCGACACGGCGATCCACGAGATGCCGAGCGCCGAGGAACTCGCCGGCATCGCCATCGAGGCGGCGGGCGTGGCGCGGCGCCTCGGCTACGAGCCGCGGGTGGCGATGCTGTCCTTCTCGAGCTTCGGCCATCCCCAGGCCGAGCGCGCCGAGAAGGTGCAGGAGGCGGTGCGGATCCTCGACGGGATGCGGGTCGACTTCGAGTATGACGGCGAGATGGCGGCCGACGTCGCGCTGAACAAGGACCTGCTCGCCCAGTATCCGTTCAGCCGCCTCAAGCAGCCGGCCAACGTCCTGGTGATGCCGGCCTTCCACTCGGCCTCGATCTCCACCAAGATGCTGCAGGAACTCGGCGGCGCCCAGGTGCTCGGCCCGCTGATCGTCGGCCTCGACAAGGCGGTGCAGATCGTCCCGCTCGGGGCGACCGATTCCGACCTCGTCAACATGGCGGCTTTGGCCGCCTACAACATCGGCGGCTGAGCGGCGATCGTCGGGGTCGGCCACACCGACCCCGCTCGTCCTATCCGAAACCTCATCCTGAGGCGTCAGTCGATCAACGATCGACTGACCTCGAAGGAGGGCTTTAGGGATCGTAGCGATATCTGGAGCCCTCCTTCGAGGCGTTCTCGGCCGCGTGGGCGCGCATCCGATATGCAAGGGCATCTTTTGTCGACGATGGACTGGCTTCGTGTCAGTTCGGGACGCAAGCGCCAATGCGTCGACCTATGCCACGTAGCAGCGCAATTCGTTCGCGTCGTGGGAACGCTGTCGGAGGGTCGTTGCGATCCAATGATGTCACACAGGTTCGGGTCGTGTCTCCGTGGAGAACAACCTGGGGCCGTGTGCCTTCAACGGATTGGCTGCAACGGCAGAGCTCCGACCTGCGCCCCTCGCCTTAACAGGGCGGTGTTCTGCCGACTGAGCTACATTCTATCAGGCAGACAGCAAAATGCCCGGGCACCTTGCGGCTCCGGGCGTGCGTCTCGGGACCCTGGTGTTCTGCCGTAGACCGCCAGACGGGTCAACCGCTTCTTTGGCAGGTAAGGACATGCTAGTATAGCCGCAAATGGAAGGCTGTCTGTATGTACATCAACAATGTCACATCTGCGTTGCCGCTTATCTTGGCGGCGTTTTCTGGCTGCATGTTATTGTGGCTTTCTTACAAAGGAAGGGTATCTGTTTGCATAGTTCTGGCGGGATTTTCAGTTGCGATGCTTCTTCTTCCTAATATAGAAACGTTCAAGGGGTGGGGATTAGAAGCAAGAATTGATAAAAAACTTAACAAAACAGAAGAAATGCTAGACAAAATATCATCTATTGCCACTTCGTACTCTGTATTGGCCTACAACATTACGTCTGACAATGCTTTCCGTGGAGTTTCAGATTTCGATAGTGCAATTTCAGCCAGTAAAAATATAGAAAGCATTTCTAATCTCATTACTTCAGATAAAGAAACTATTAAGGCAGCGAGAAAGAAGTATGAAGAAACACTATCCAAAGAAGTGTATTCCGTTTGGCTTAGCTTCAGAATGGAGAGGTTACCAAATGATAAACTAGAAGAAAACATACGCACAGACATAAATGTCCGAGAACGCGAGATATTTTTCGCAATGTCTCCAGAATTATTTAGGAATATCACGATTATAGATCCGGGTTTCAAATATTTGAATAAAACAGATGCAGATAAATTATCAATTTTTGCTTATGAGGCTTCTAGGGGACTAGAAGATGTCATTGCAACCGGATTATCTAACAAGCTAATGACGGTTATTTTTAACAGAAGTATCAATGTTAGAAATAAATTATATCGCGATATTTTTCTGGAGGAAGCCAAATTATCGAGCTATCCGATTTATATAAGAGAATGATCACGAGGCAACACAAGAGCGCTGCCTAGCATGCTATCGGATCTATCTACACGTAAAGTTATCTATCGGCGGTGTCTAACAACCACCCGCTCCCACCGCGGCCGAGTCGGCTCGGCGAGGAAGACGGCGTCCTCGTTCATATGCTCGGCGAACTGGGCCTGATCGACGCCCCAAGCATGCCTGTGGGCGGCCGGGACAACGGCGCCGGTGGAGTCCGTCTCCTCGCCGGTGTCGTCGGCGCGGAAGAAGCGCTCGACCGCGTTGGCGAGCCCGCGAGAGGCGAATGCCTCGTCAAGAGTGGGGTCGTCGGTGAAGAAAAAATGGGGGCGCGTCATCTTTCGCCTCCGATCTCAATCACCGCCCGCCTCGCGGGCGGCTTCGACCTGGGCCCGCTCTCTTGCCTGATCCCGCACCAGTTCCTCCGGCACCAGCGTCGCCCCGTCCTGGCGCGCCGCCAGCGCCGCGAGACGCACCGGGCGGTAATCCCAGGCATCGACGCCGACGTCGCAGGAGCGGGTGGTGTCGGCCAGGGTGCCGTGGGTGTGGCCGTAGAGGTGGCGGGTGCCGCGCCACAGGCCGGGCCAGGCCCGGTGGGCGTAATGCGCCAGGAACAGCCGCCACTCGCGGCCCTCCTCCCGCAGGGTCACGCGGGCGCTCTCGACCGGCGGGTCGGCCCAGGGCAGGTCGAGGACGCGGTTGCTGTCGTGATTGCCGCGCACCAGGCGCTTGACGCCGTTCAGGCGCGCGAAGATCGCCGCGCAATGGGCCCGCTCGGCATGGGCCGCGAAATCGCCGACGTGCCAGACCTCGTCGTCGGGTCCCACCGCCGCGTTCCAGTTCGCCACCAGCGTCGCGTCGTGCTCCTCGATGGACGCGAACACCCGGCCGCGCTGACGCAGGATGTGGGTATCGCCGAAATGCGTGTCGGCGGTGAAGAAGACGGCCATGAGCACCCGCGGGGCGTGACGGAGGCCGTGTCAGATGGGGCGGACGGCCTCGTCGGCACGGGACCGATCGCCGCGTCGAGGACGAGCGGCACCGACACGGCGCCGCCTCTCACCAAGCAGACTTGCGTTGGCAGGCCAACGCTTCGCCCGCTCAGGTTCTTGTCGTGTCGCAGATTCTTGCCGCCGAACCGGTGCCCACTTCGGCGAAATCTGCTTGGGTCTCGGCCCTCAGTAGCCGTAGGTCCGGCGCGGAGCGTAGCCGTCGCGGGGTCCGACGCGGGCGCCGTAATCGACCTCGCGCTGCCGGTCGCGTCGCTTGGCGAGGGCCCGGCCCGCGAGGCATCCGGCGACCGCTCCGACCACGCCGCGCTCGGCCAAGTAATGGCCCGCCACGCCGCCAATGATCGCGCCCTTGATGCAGCCCTTGGCCTCGGCCGCGCCGACACCCATCAGCGTCACGACCGCCACCACGGCCGCCTTCGCCACGTTCCGCATGTTGCCTCCTCCGCTCTGCGACGCGAATTCAACGGCCAGGCTCGGCCGACGTTCCGTCGCGTCGGGCGGCCGGATTGGGCGAACTTCGCGATACGCAAGGGTTGACGCATCCCCCGGTCAACGATTCTTTACCGGCAGCCGGTAAGGGAAGACGACTGACGCGCCGAGGGGACATGTCAGCACGAGGCAGCCAGGAAGCAGGCTCCGACATGTTGCCGACGAGCGACGACCCGGATCTGTGCGCATCGATCCGACGCGACCAGCTCGAATCGGTCCGGCGCAGCATCCAGCCCGCGATGCTGATCAACGCGCTCCTCGGCGTCGCCAGCGCCCTGGTCGCGTTCCAGGCCGGGAGCGGACGCGCCGGTCTTGCCTGGTTCGCGGTCTCCTCGGCCGTGAACCTCCTGCGCGTCGGTCTGTGCCGGGCACCCTGCCCCGGCCTCGCGGCCGGCGAGGCGATGACGCCGGGACAAGCCCTGGAGGGCGCGCGCTCGGTCGACCGGCACCTGCGGCTCGCCACCCTGGCGGCGCTCCTGTCGGGCATCGTCTGGTCCCTGGTGCCGCTCCTGTGCGACGGCTACACCTCGCCCGAGACCCTGTTCTACCTGATCGTGACCTGCGGCATCACCGCCGGCGCCGTGACGCACGGCATGGCCTTCGCGGCGATCCCCGCGAGCTTCATCACGCCGCCGCTCCTGACGGCGGCGGGCTGCCTCGCCTGGGCCGGCGGCTTCGACCGGGTCTGCCTCGCCCTGACGGTGCTGCTCTACCTCGCGGCCCTGCTGCGCAGCGCCGTCGAGACCGAGCGGAACTTCCGCCGCACCAGCCGGCTCAAGAACGAGGCCACGGCCCTGGCGCGCTCGCGCCAGGAGGCCCACGCGGCGGCCTCCGCGCTCGCCGAGGAGATGCGCCGGCGCGCCACCCACGACGTGCTCACCGGCCTCAACAACCGCGCCGGCTTCGCCCTGGCGGCGGAGGAGCGGATCCAGCGCCCCGGCCCGGCGCCGTGCCTGATGCTCCTCGACCTCGACGGCTTCAAGTCGGTGAACGACGTCTACGGCCACACCACCGGCGACCGGGTGCTGATCGAGGTCGCCCGGCGCCTGCGCCGGAGCCTGCCGCCGGAGGCCCTGGCGGCCCGCTTCGGCGGCGACGAGTTCGCGGTCCTGTACGACCCGGGCACGGCCCTGCCGCCCGCCGACCTGGCGGCGGCGCTGATCCGGACGGTGGTCGAGCCGATCGAGGGCCTGGATGCCGGGCGGCTCGGCATCAGCGCCGGCTTGTGCCACGCCCACGGCCCGGACCTGACGCAGATGCTGAGCTGCGCCGACACGGCGCTCCACGCCGCCAAGGCCGCCGGGCGCAACCGCTTCCGGATCTTCGACGAGAGCCTGCGCGGGCGCCTGGAGATGCGGCGCGACAGCGAGCGCGACCTGTCGCACGCCCTCGCCGAGGGCGGGATCGTGGTCTGGTTCCAGCCGATCTTCGGCGAGGGCGGCCGCGTGGTCGCCGGCCTCGAGGCCCTGGTGCGCTGGCACCATCCGGTCCACGGCTGGATCCCGCCCGGCGAGATCGTCTCCGCCGCGGCCCGGGCCGGCCTGACCGAATCGCTCCTGCGCGTCATCCTGGAGCAGGTCTGCGCCGCCCTGCAGGCCCTGCGGGCCGGGGGCGCCCATCACGTCCGGGTGGCGATGAACGTCTCCCCCCGGGAGATGGTGCAGATCCCGGTCGACGAGATCGTGCTCGAGCGCCTGCGGGCGCTCGGCCTGCCGCCGTCGACGCTCGAGATCGAGATCACCGAGGAGACCGCCCTCGACATCGAGGCGGTGCAGGGCAAGCTCCTCGCCCTGTCGCGGGCCGGGATCGGCGTCGCGCTCGACGATTTCGGCATCGGCTACTCGTCGCTGGCCTCTCTGCGCCAGCTGCGGGCCGGACGGGTGAAGATCGACCGCAGCCTCGTCACCGGGCTCGCGGAATCCGACGACAAGCGCGGGCTCGTCCAGGCGGTGCTCGGCCTCGGCCGCGCCCTCGATCTCGAAGTGGTGGCCGAGGGCGTCGAGACCGCGGAGGATCTCGCGGTGCTGCGCAGCCTCGGCTGCCCGTTCGTCCAGGGCTACCATCTGGGCCGCCCCGTCCCGGCCGAGCAGGCGCTCCACCAGGCCCTGGCCTGCCGGCCCGACGCCGCCTGACCCCGCCCCGGCCCGCCCCGCGGCGAATTCAGGCCGGCGCCGACGCGCAGGCGATCCGGCGTCTCGGCGCTTTCCCGCCGCGGTCGATCGGCTTAGGTCTCTCCCGGTGCTGCGCCCCCGCCGAACGGGAGCCGGCCGGGAGGAGATCCAAGTCATGCAGCCGATCCTCGATGCCTTCGACGCCCGCGCCATCCTGCCGGAGGATGGCTGCGCCGGCGCCCTCGCCGGCCGCGTCTGGCGGCCGGAGCTGAACGGCCCGAGCACCGTCGCGGTGCGGCCGGGGGCCGACGGGACGCCGGAGCTCGTCGACATCACCCGCGCCTTCCCGACGATCCGCGACCTGTGCGAGGCCGCCGACCCGGCCGCCGCCCTGCGGGCGGCCGCGGGCGAGACGGTCGGGACCCTCGACGCGGTGCTCGCCAACACGCCGCCGGACACCCGCGACCCGTCGCGGCCCTGGCTCCTGGCGCCGATCGACCTCCAGGCGGTCAAGGCCGCCGGCGTGACCTTCGCGGTCTCGATGCTGGAGCGGGTGATCGAGGAGCGGGCCCGCGGCAACCCGGATGCTGCGGCGGCGATCCGTCTCGAGGTCGGCCGCCTCGTCGGCGACGACCTGCGGCGCCTGAAGCCCGGCTCGCCCGAGGCCATGGCCCTGAAGGCGGTGCTGGTGGCGCAGGGAGCGTGGAGCCAGTACCTCGAGGTCGGCATCGGCCCCGACGCCGAGATCTTCACCAAGGCCCAGCCGCTCTCGGCGGTCGGCTGCGGCCAGGAGGCCGGCCTGCATCCGGGCTCGCAGTGGAACAATCCGGAGCCCGAGATCGCCCTGGTGGTCGCCTCCGACCAGCGCATCGTCGGGGCAACGCTCGGCAACGACGTCAACCTGCGCGACTTCGAGGGCCGCTCGGCCCTGCTGCTCGGCAAGGCCAAGGACAACGCCGCTTCCTGCGCGCTGGGGCCGTTCGTCCGCCTGTTCGATGCCGGCTTCTCGCTCGACCACGTCCGGCGCACGGTGGTGAGCCTCGAGGTGATGGGCGCGGACGGGTTCGAGCTCGCCGGCACGTCGCCGCTCTCCGAGATCAGCCGCGACCCGGCCGACCTCGTCGAGGCGATGATGGGCGGAACCCACCAGTATCCGGACGGCGCGGTGCTCTTCCTCGGCACGATGTTCGCCCCCGTCGAGGACCGCGGCGCGCCGGGCCAGGGCTTCACCCACCAGGTCGGCGACCGGGTGGTGATCCGCAGCCCCGGGCTCGGGGCGCTGGTCAACCGCATGCGCCATTGCCAGGATTGCGAGCCCTGGACCTTCGGGGCGGCGGCGCTGATGCGCAACCTCGCGGGCCGCGGGCTCCTCGGGGCGTGAGGCGGCCCGAGGGCGTAGGACAGCGGGCTTAAGACGCCACACCGTGACAATACCGTCACGGAAACCGTAGAGGCCTCTTCCGGGCAAGCGTGGCCGGTTGCCAGGAGTATAGCATTGGCTATACCTGGCGCCGGAACGGCAGGGGAAGCGGCGATGCGGCGCGTGGGCGGAGCGGGAATCGGGGTGGCGCTCGGCCTCTGGGCCGGCCTGGCGAATGCCGCCGACCTGCGCCCTCCCGCCCCCGCGGCCGCGGAGGGGCCCAGCTTCACCGACTGGTCGGGCCCCTATCTCGGCATCGAGGGCAGCGCCGGCGCCTCGTTCGGCAATTACCGCTTCGGGCCGAGCACGGTCGGCGGCCGGCCGATCCCGGCCTTCCAGAGCGGCGACTCGACGCGGCGCTCGGATACCGGCCGCACCGCCACCACGGCGGTCGGCGGCCTGTTCGGCGGCTACAACTGGCAGACGGGTCCCTACCTGTACGGGATCGAGGCCGATCTCTACGGCGCCAACCTCAAGCGCCCGGTGCCCTCGACGGCGACCGGCTTCGGCTACGAGGACGTCGATCCGCCCTTCAGCGTGATCCGGGGCAAGACCGACCTCTATGGGGCCGTGCGCGCCCGCCTCGGCTACGCGTTCGAGAGTTATCTCGTCTACGCCACGTTCGGGCTCGCGGGCGCCGATGCGCGGGTGCTCGCGACCTACCCGGATTTCGCCACCGGGGCAGTGGCGACGGCGCGCAAGGACCTGTCCTTCCTCGGCTTCACCCTCGGGGCCGGCGTGCAATACGCCATCACCCCGAACCTCGCGCTCGGCCTCGACTACCGCTACGTCGACCTCGGACGCTCGAACCGCTTCGATCTCGGCCGCGTACCGGGGCTCGGGCCCGTCACCACCCAGGCCGCCTTCTCGTCGCACCAGATGATGGCGCGCCTTTCCTGGTACCCCTACGGCCTCAGGCTGCCGGCGGAGGTGGCCGAGGACGCGCCGGCGAGCCGCGACACCGGCCGCTACTCCTTCCACGGCCAGACCACCTTCGTGATGCAAGGGGTACCGGGCTTCCGCGCCCCCTATCGCGGCGACAACAGCCTGGTGCCGAACCAGGTCCAGTCGACCACCACCGCGACCCTTTTTCTCGGCGTGAAGCTGACCGACAGCACCGAGCTCTACTACAACCCGGAATTCTCTCAAGGATTCGGCCTGTCGCGGACGCTCGGCGTCGCCGGCTTCGTCAACGGCGAGGCCCAGAAGGCCGGCGCGCCGTTCCCCAAGCTGCGCTCGAACCGCTACTTCATCCGCCAGACCTTCGGGCTGGGCGGCGCCACCGAGGACGTGCCCGACGGCGTCAACCAGGTGGCGATGACCCGCGACGTCGAGCGGATCTCGGTCGTGGCCGGCAAGTTCGCCCTCGGCGACTTCTTCGACGGCAACGTCTACGCCCACGACCCGCGGGTCGACTTCATGAACTGGTCGATCTGGGGCTCCTCGGCCTGGGATTTCCCGGCGAACCTCCCCGGCTTCACGCAAGGCGTGATGGTCGAGTACAACCGGCCGGAATTCGCGATCCGCGCCGCCTACACCCAGGTGCCCAAGCAGCCCTCGAACGACGTCCTCGACCCGCGGGTCTTCGAGCGAGCCGGCACCAACATCGAGTTCGAGGAGCGCCACGTCCTGCCCGGCCTCGACCAGCCCGGCAAGCTGCGCATCGGCCTGTTCAGCAATGTCGGCACCACCGCCAACTACCGCCAGGTCGTCGACCTGACGCAAGCCGGCATCTACGACGACATCAACGACGCGGCCGCCGCGACCCGCCGGCCCCGGCGCAAGACCGGCGCCTACATCAACCTGGAGCAGGCGCTCACCCCGGATCTCGGCCTGTTCGCCCGGGCGAGCCTGTCCGACGGGCGCAACGAGAGCCTGTCCTTCACCGACGTCGACCGGTCGGTCTCGGGCGGCCTGTCCCTGAAGGGCACCGCCTGGGAGCGGCCGAGCGACACGGTCGGCATCGGCGGGGCGATCAACGGCCTGTCGCCGTCGCACCGGGCCTTCTTCGCCAAGGGGGGCCTGGGCCTGCTGATCGGCGACGGACGCCTGACCTACGGCACCGAGCGGGCGTTCGAGACCTACTACGCGCTGAGCCTGACCAAGGCCGTGACGGTGTCGTTCAACTACCAGCTGGTGGTGAACCCCGCCTATAACCGCGACCGCGGCCCGGCGAACTTCTTCGGCACCCGCCTCCACGCCGACTTCTGACGCCGCCGCGCGCCGTGACGTGCGCCGGCCGCGATGGCAGGCGCGCCTCGACGGTATGACACGGCCGGCCGCGGACGGTGTAAGCCTGTTCCGAACGACCGGCGCCCCGGACCCCCACCCGGCGGCCCGGCAGGCAGGAGACGCCCGAATGACCGAGACCGACGCGCTGCGCCACCCGGAGATCCGCGAGGAAGTCGCCAAGCTCTGCGCGCGCTTCCCCGACGAATACTGGCGCCGGCTCGACACCGAGCGCGCCTACCCGACGGACTTCGTGAACGCGCTGACCGAATCCGGCTACCTCTCGGTGCTGATCCCGGAGGAGTACGGCGGCTCCGGCCTGCCGCTCTCGGCCGCCGCCGCGATCCTCGAGGAGGTGCAGCGCTCCGGCTGCAACGGCGCCGCCTGCCACGCCCAGATGTACACGATGGGCACGGTTTTGCGGCACGGCACGCAGGCGCAGAAGGAGCGCTACCTGCCGGAGATCGCCGCCGGGCGCCTGCGGCTCCAGGCCTTCGGCGTCACCGAGCCGACGAGCGGCACCGACACCACGGCGCTCCGCACCACCGCCCGGCGCGAGGGCGACAAGTTCATCGTCAACGGGCAGAAGATCTGGACCAGCCGGGCCGAGCATTCCGACCTGATGCTGCTGCTCGCCCGCACCACGCCCCGCGACCAGGTGGCGAAGAAGACCGACGGGCTCTCGACCTTCATCGTCGACATGCGCAGCGTGCTCGGCCGCGGCCTGACCATCCGGCCGATCCGCACGATGATGAACCACAATTCGTGCGAGGTCTTCTTCGACAACATGGAGGTGCCGGCCGAGAACCTGGTCGGCGAGGAGGGCAAGGGCTTCCGCTACATCCTCTCGGGCATGAACGCCGAGCGGCTGCTCATCGCCGCCGAGTGCGTCGGCGACGCCAAGTGGTTCATCGCCAAGGCCTCCGCTTATGCCCGCGAGCGCCAAGTCTTCGGCCGGCCGATCGGCCAGAACCAGGGCATCCAGTTCCCGATCGCCAAGGCCTACGCCAACATGCGGGCCGCCGAATTGATGGTGCAGGAAGGCCTGCGCCTCTACGAGGCCGGGGCCAATCCGGGGGCCGAGGCCAACATGGCCAAGATGCTCGCCGCCGACGCCTCGTTCGAGGCGGCCAATGCCTGCATCCAGACCTTCGGGGGCTTCGGCTTCGCGGAAGAGTACGACGTCGAGCGCAAGTTCCGCGAGACCCGGCTCTACCAGGTGGCGCCGATCTCGACGAACCTGATCCTGTCCTACATCGCCGAGCACGTGCTCGGGATGCCGCGTTCATACTGATGTGAATTCCGGACGATGACGTCCGGAATTCGTGTCACAAGCCGGCGCGGCGCCCGAGCGACGCCGATATCTGCGTCGTGAAGCGACCGGCCGGACATCGTATGACGGCGAACGCCGCCCTCGGGGTCCCGGGGGCGGGCACGGAATCCCCCATGACCTTTCCCTCCGGCCCGCTTCTGTTCCTGCCCGGGCTCCTCAACGACGCCGTGCTGTGGCGCCGCCCGATCGCCGCGCTGGCCGACCGGACGGCCGCCGTGGTGGCCGACCTGACCCTCGACGACAGCATCGCCGCGATGGCCCGCCGGGCGCTCGCGGCGGCGCCGCCGCGCTTCGGGCTCGTCGCCCTGTCGATGGGCGGCTACGTCGCCTTCGAGATCCTGCGCCAGGCGCCCGAGCGGGTGACGCGGCTGGCCCTGTTCGACACCGGCGCCGCGCCGGAGGATGCGGCCCACGCGGCGCTGCGGCGCCAGGGCATGGAGCAGATCAAGGTCGGCCGCTTCGCCGGCGTGACCACGCGCTTGCTGCCGAAGCTCGTCCACGCCTCGCACGTCGCCGGCCCGGTCGGCGAGGCCGTGAAGGCGATGGCCGAGCGGGTCGGCGGCGAGGCCTTCCTGCGCCAGCAGCGGGCAATCCTCGACCGGCCCGACAGCCGGCCGATCCTCGCCACGATCCGGGTGCCGACCCTGGTGGCGGTGGGCGCGGACGACGTGCTGACGCCCCCCGCCCTGTCGCAGGAGATCCATGCCGGCATCGCCGGCTCGCGCCTGCACGTGCTGGCGGATTGCGGCCACCTCCCGCCGCTGGAGCGGCCCGAGGGAACCGCCGCGCTGCTGCGCGAATGGCTGGAAGCCTGACGCGTCAGGTCAGCATCGGGGCAAAGCCGGGATCGCCCATCTCCATGGCGCGGCGATAGGCAGGGCGCGCCCCGATGCGCTGCAGGTAGGCGAGGATCGCGGGATAGGGCGCGAGGTCGACCGGCTGGAACAGCCGCATGGTGGTGAGCGAAAAGACGCTCATGATGTCGGCCGTCGTGAACTCCTCCCCGGCGAGGTAGGGCACCGCGGCGAGCCGTGCCTCGACCAGCGCCATCACCCGGTCGAGGCGCCCCTGGACCGCCGCCTGCACCGGATGGTCGGGGGGAAGGCCGACGCGCCCCACCATCATCATCCGGCCGAGGACCGGCTGGAGGTTCCCGTTGGCGAAGTGGAACCAGTACAGGAAGGCGGCATAATCCGGGTGGTCCGGCCCGAGCCGCAGCCGGCCGCCGCCATGCCTCACCGCGATGGACTCGACGATCGCGGCGGATTCGGCGAGCACCAGCCCGTCTTCCTCGATCACCGGCGCCGCGCCGAGCGGATGCAGCGCCCGCAGGTCCGGCGGCGCCAGGATGGTGACGGGGTCGCGCTGGTAACGCACGAGGTCGTAGGGAACGCCCAGCTCCTCGCACAGCCAGAGGATGCGCTCGGATTGCGAGCGTTCGAGGTGGTGGACCGTCAGCATCGCACCGCCTCCCTTCACGCGTGAGAGCGGGTCACCGGTTCCCGGCGGCAGGCCCGCCCGCCGTGCCGCCGCTGCCGGGCGGGCCCGCGGTCGGGCTGCCGCCGATCCAGACCCCCGGATTGGTGCCGGGGACGGACGTGCTGCTCGGGTTGCCCGGAAGAGTCTGCGTCGGGCGCGAGGCCGGCGGCTTCGTGCCGGTGCCGGGGCCCGGCGCGCCGACGGCGTCGCTCGGCGGCGGGAGCCGGGCGGTCTGGGCCTGCGCGGTCGGGATCTGGCCGGCGGCGGCGACGCCCAGCGTGAGGGCGAGAGCGAGGGAGAGTCTGATCATCGGCCTGTCCGCAGGGAATCCGTCGGCCGTCAACATCCGAAACGAGGCCGGGTTCGGCCGGGGCCGCGCGGAGCCGCGAGGAGGCCGGAGCCTCCCGACGACGAATCCGGGGAGCGAGCGGGGTCGAATACCGGGATCCGGGGCGGGCCGTCGCCCCACTGCCCCCCTTGCGCCGATCGGCTTCGCCCCGCGCGAGCAGAAATCCTTGCCGGTTAGTCCTTGCAAAACATCAGATCGTAGGAATTTTAACCATGATTTCACCCAGCATCGGCACAATAGGGCTCTCTTGACGGGGCCGCTACATGAAGATCAAGTTATCGCACGTGCTGGGCGGGTTGATCGCCGTGCTGGCCATCGGCCTTCTCATGCAGGGAGTCCTGAGCGTGACGCAGCTGCGGAGCGTCAACGCCAATACGCTCGACATTGCCGACAGCTGGTTGCCGAGCGTGCGCGAACTCGGCGAATACAAGTACAAGGTGACGCGCCTGCGCCTCGTCGATGCCCGCTACGTCATGGCGACGGAGCCCGTGACCGAGCTCGACAGCATCTCGGACCGCCGCCTCAAGGAATCGGAGGCGGTGGCGCGGCGCTACGAGACGGTGATCACGAGCCCCGAGGAGCGGGCGCTGTGGACCGCGTTCCAGGGACATTGGGCGGAGTACCTGACCCTGCGCGGCAAGATCATGATCGCGGCGCGGGAGAAGAACGCCGTCACCGTCAACGAGCTGTTCCAGGCGTCGCGCCGTCCGTTCGATGCGGCGATGGACGCGCTCGATCGCGACACGGCGCTGAACGTCGCCGGCAGCGACCGGGCACGGTCGACGGCGATCGACACCTATTCCAGCGCGCTGTGGCTGACCGGACTGGTCTGCGCCGTCGCGCTGGCGATCGGCCTGTCCGGCATCGTCTACGTCGTGGCCGCCGTGGCGCGGCCGATCGAGCGCCTGGTCCGGCGGATGCACGGCCTGGCCTCCGGCGACGTCGCCGCCCCGGTTCCCTATCTCGGCCGTACCGACGAGATCGGCGCCATCGCGGCCGCGGTCGACGCCTCCCGGGAGAACGTGATCCGGACCCGGCAGCTCGAGGAGGAAACCGCTCTCGCGCGGGCCTCCGCCGAGGCGCAGCGCAAGGCCGGCATGCGCCAGATGGCCGAGGGCTTCGAAGCGGCGGTCGGCGGCATCGTCACCCTGGTCTCGTCGGCGGCGACGGAATTGCAGGCCACGGCCGAGCAGATGACCGCGACCGCGGCCGACACGGCCGCGCGGTCGGGCACGGTCGCGGCGGCGGCGGAGGAGGCGGCGGCGAACGTCAACACGGTGGCGGCGGCGACCGAGGAACTCGGCGCATCGGTCGGGGAGATCGGCCGGCAGGTCCAGGGCTCGGCCGGGCTCGCCCGGAGCGCCGTCGCCGAGGCCGACCAGACCGCGCATCTCGTGCAGGTGATGAAGACGGCGTCCGGGCGGATCGGCGAGATGGTCGGCATGATCTCGACCATCGCCAGCCAGACCAACCTCCTGGCGCTGAACGCCACCATCGAGGCGGCGCGGGCCGGCGAGGCGGGACGGGGCTTTGCCGTGGTCGCCGCCGAGGTGAAGGAACTCGCCAACCAGACCAGCCGGGCCACCGAGGAGATTTCCGGACAGATCGGCGAGATCCAGGGCGTCACCGACCGGGCCGTCGCGGCGATCGGCACGATCAGCGCGCGCATCCGGGAGATCGACGCGGTGACGGCGGGCATCGCGAGCGCGGTCGAGCAGCAGGGCGGCGCGACCCGGGAGATCGTGCGCAACGTCGCCGAGGCCGCAACCGGCGCGAGCGCGGTGACGCACACCATCGCGGGCGTGGCGCAGGCCTCCGAGGAGACCGGCGCGGCAGCGAGCCAGGTCCTCGCCTCGTCGTCCGAGCTGTCGCGGCAATCGGAGCACCTCTCCTCGGAGGTGCGCCGCTTCCTCGCCACGGTCAGGGCCGCGTGAGCGGGAGGCTCCGACGCCGAGGGTGAAGCCCCTTGCGCCCCCGGCGTCAGATCGCGCCCTCCGCCACGTCCCGCATCAGCCCCGGCACCTCGCCGGGCAATTCGCGGGCGAGGAAGCCGATCGGCCCGCAGGACCGGGCCAGCCGTCGCCCGGCCTCGCCGTGCAGAAAGACGCCCCAGG
This sequence comes from Methylobacterium indicum, assembly GCF_017347565.1. Classification (NCBI taxonomy): domain Bacteria; kingdom Pseudomonadati; phylum Pseudomonadota; class Alphaproteobacteria; order Hyphomicrobiales; family Methylobacteriaceae; genus Methylobacterium; species Methylobacterium indicum. Next base: position 1,300,609 of record NZ_AP024145.1, read on the forward strand.
ACGCCGCCTCGGCGGGTGGGGTGCCGCGGGCGAGCAGCCCGACGATGATCCCGGCGAGCACGTCGCCGGAGCCCGAGGTGGCGAGACCGGCGCCGCCGCCGGCATAATGCCAGGTGTCGCCCGCCGGATCGACGATCCAGGTCTCGGCGCCCTTCATCACCACGACGGCGCCCAACCGCTCGGCGGCCTTCCGCGCCGCCCCGAGGGGATCGGCCTCGACCGCGTCGCGCTCGCAGCCGAGGCAGCGCGCCATCTCGCCGGCATGGGGCGTGAGCACCACGCGGCCCGCCCGCGCCCGCACCGCCTCGGCCTGCTCGCACAAGCCCTCGATGCTCGCCGCGTCGAGGACGAAGGGGGCCTCGGCGGGACCGGCGAGCAAGGCGGCGGTGAGCGCCCTGGTCGGCTCGCCCGAGGCCATGCCGGCGCCGATCAGGATCGCGGCGGCCCGCGCGGTGCGGGGCAGCAGCACCTCGGCGGCCCGGTCGTGGTCGACATGGCCGTCCTCGCCCTCGGGCAGCCGTACCACCAGGGCTTCCGGCACCGCGAGCGCGGCATGCGGGGCGGTGCCGGCGGCGATCGACATCTGCAACTTGCCGGCGCCGGCCCGGAGCGCCGCGGTGCCGGCCAGGATCGCGGCGCCCGGCACCTCGACCGAGCCGGCGACCACGAGGGCGCTGCCGCGCGCCTCCTTGCTGCCGCTCCCCGAGTCGGGCAGGGGACGACCGCGCAGGGTCGCGGCGGTGATCGGCCGAAGGGTCTTTCGCGTCATCGGGCGGCTCCCGTGGCGTCGGGCTCGGCCGTCACCGGCGCGCCGGCCCGGGTCAGGGGCGCCACGAAATTGTAGCGTTGCAGGACGAGCTTGCCGCTGCTGCCGCGGCGCGGATCGAACGCGTATTCGGTCACCGAGCAATTGGCGACGTCGCCCTCCCGGTCGATGCCCAGGATCTCGTCCTCGGTCATGCCCTCGATCAGGTAGCGCAGGCACAGGACCACGACCTGATGCCCGACCACCAGCACCCGCCGCCCGCCGTAATGCAGCGAGACCGTATCGAGGGCGCTGCGCAGGCGCAGGATCACGTCGCACCAGCTCTCGCCGCCCGGCGGCCGGTGGTAGAACTTGCCGAGCAGTTGTCGCAGCTCGGCTTGGTCGGGATGGAGTTGCACGATGCCCTCGCGGGTGAGCCGGTCGAGAACCCCGAATTCCTTCTCGCGCAGGCGCTCGTCGGCGACGAAATCGAGCAGCGGGTCGGCGACGCCGCCGGCCTCGCGGATCAGCCGGGCGGTGGATTCGGCCCGGCGATAGGGCGAGGTGAGCACCACGTCGGGCCGCTCCGAGGCCGGCTTCTCGGCGAACCACCGCCCGACCGCCGCGGCCTGACGCTCCCCGAGCGTGCTCAGCGGCACGTCGACGTCGCGCCCGGCGATGTCGATATGGGTGTGCCCCGCCGCTTGGGCTGCGTCCCGGGCGACGTTGCCGGCGCTCTCGCCGTGCCGCACGATCCAGATCCGGTCCGGCCAGCGCTGCTGCATTGCTCCCCCCGAGTGTCCGGGAGGGTCAGCTAGCGGAGACGGGAGGGTCAGCAAGCGGCGGTGGCTGCGGCGCTTTCGTTGTCGATCCGTATTGTCGGGATACTAGGTGGACGCTGCCCCGGCTCGGATCGCGACCGGCCCGGGATCACCGTCATCCTTCCCAGAGAGCGAGGTCTTCGTCCGGAAGCGGTGAGAAGAAGTCCGGGCCGTCACCGAGCCGACCGCGCAGCAGCCCGAACTTGAACGGTGTGCGTGAGCGGGGCGCCGGAACACGACGCTCGATATCCGCGACCGCCTCACGGTGAGCCGCAGCATCGAGGCTGATCGCCCGCGGCTCTGCGGCCGCGTCATCATGGGCCTTCGTCATGCCGCCACTCCCGAATGCCGCTGGTCGGAGGTCGGGATGACGGTGTCACCGACCAAACGGGCGGTCAACCGGCGCTGCGCCGTCCCGCGGTCTGCCATCGAATGGGCTGGCGGTCACGCCGGCCTCTCCGATGGCCAGCCTTTTGCAAGCGGCACGGTCCGGCGACCGGGTTCCGGTCCGTCCGGAAATCTGTGAGAACAAGGCAACCGGCGAAAAGCCGGGTCTCGGGGCAGGACGAAGCGATGCAGGACGAGGGGCGGCCAATGGCCGAAGACGCGCGGCCGCACGACGCGCGGCTGGCGCCCGCACGCCACCGGCTCCACGTCAACGGGCGCGGCGTGAGCGTCGAGGCGGCGCCCGGCACACGCCTGCTCTACGTGCTGCGCAACGACCTCGCGCTGAACGGCCCGAAATACGGCTGCGGCCTCGGCCAGTGCGGCAGCTGCACGGTGCTGGTCGACGGGCGGGCGTTGCGCTCCTGCACGATCCCGCTGCGGGCCGCGACCGGCCGGCGGATCACCACCCTGGAGGGGCTGGCGGAGGGCGGGCGGCTGCACCCGGTGCAGGAGGCGTTCATCGCCGAGAACGCCGCGCAATGCGGCTACTGCCTCAACGGCATGATCATGACGACGGTGGCGCTGCTGACCGCCAACCCGGACCCGAGCGAGGCCGAGATCCGCGACGGGCTCCGGGCGAACCTGTGCCGCTGCGGCACCCATGTCGAGATCCTGCGCGCGGTCCGCGCCGCCGCCGCGCGGCTGCGCGGGACGGCACACACGAGCGCCGCGGCACAAGGAAGCGCCGCGGCACACGGGAGCGCCGCATGACCGACGAACCCGCCGCGCGCCGCCGCCGCTGGCAGGAGGCGGACGACCTGCTGCTCGTCTACCGCGAGACGATGGGCCGCCCGCCCCGGCTCGGCGACGCGCCGGGCGCCGCGCTGGCCGTGGGGCCGCAACGCGCCCTCTACCTCGCGGTCGATGCCGGGGGCCGGGTCACCGCCTTCAACGGCCATGTCGATCTCGGCACCGGCATCCGCACGGCGCTCGCCCAGATCGTCGCCGAGGAGCTCGACGTGCCCCTCGCCCACGTCGCGATGGAGCTCGGCAGCACCGCCACCGCCCCCGACCAGGGCGGCACGATCGCCAGCGAGACGATCCAGATCGCCGCCGTGCCCCTGCGCCAGGCCGCCGCCACCGCCCGCCGCCACCTGATCGAGGCGGCCTCGCGCCGGCTCAACCGCGGCACCGGGGAACTCGTCGTCGCGGCCGGCACCGTCCGGGTCGCGGGCGAGCCGGATCTCGCCGTGGCCTACGGCGACCTCGTGCGGGGCGGACGCACCGAGCTGACCCTCGATCCCGAGGCGCCGGTGAAACCCGTGGAGGACTACGCCATCGTCGGGCAGCCGGTGCCGCGAGTCGACATCCCGGCCAAGGCCGTCGGCGCCTTCACCTACGTCCACGACGTGCGGGTGCCCGGCATGGTCCATGGCCGCGTGGTCCGGCCGCCGGTCCCGGGTGTCGAGACGGCGCTCGGCGGCCTGCTGCTCGGGGTGGACGAAGCCTCGGTCGCGCATATCCCCGGCCTCGTCGGGGTCGTGACGCTCGGCGACTTCGTCGGCGTGGTGGCCGAGCGCGAGGAGAACGCCATCGAGGCGGCGAGGGCGCTGCGCGTGACCTGGCGGCCCGGAGAGACGCTGCCCGACCTCAACCGGCCCGAGGCGGCGCTCCGCGACAACCCGGCGACCCCGCGCAAGCTCCTCGACCGCGGCGACGTCGAGCGGGCGCTCGCCCACGCCGAGGCGCGGCTCGACCGCACCTATGTCTGGCCCTACCAGATGCACGGCTCGATCGGTCCGTCCTGCGCCGTGGCGGCGTTCCGGGACGGTGACCTGGTGGTGTGGTCGGGCACCCAGAACCCGCACGTCCTGCAGAGCGACCTCGCCACCCTCCTCGACCTGCCGGAGGAGCGGATCGCGATCGAGCGCCACGAGGCGGCGGGCTGCTACGGCCGCAACTGCGCCGACGACGTGGCGGCCGATGCCGCGCTGCTCGCCCGGGCGGTGGGGCGGCCGGTGCGGGTGCAGCTCACCCGCGAGCAGGAGCATGCCTGGGAGCCGAAGGGCGCCGCGCAGGTGATGGACGTCCGCGGCGGCCTCGACGCCGAGGGCGGACCGGCGGCCTACGACTTCGAGACCCGCTATCCCTCGAACGGCGCGCCGACGCTCGCGCTGATCCTCACCGGCAAGGTGACGGCGACGCCCGCCACCTACCCGATGGGCGACCGCACGGCGGTGCCGCCCTACGCCTTCGGCAATGCCCGGGTGACGGTGCACGACATGCCGCCGATCGCCCGCGCCTCCTGGATGCGCGGCGTCTCGGCCCTGCCCAACACCTTCGCGCACGAATCCTACATCGACGAGCTCGCCACGGCCGCCGGCATCGACCCGATCGAGTACCGCCTGCGCTACCTGCCCGATCCCCGCGCCGCCGACCTCGTGCGCGCGGTCGCCGAGCGCGCCGCCTGGGTGCCCCACACCCGGCCCGGCAGCCATGGCGGCTCCGGCGACGTGCTGTACGGGCGGGGCTTCGCCTACGCGGTCTACGTCCACGGGCCGTTTCCCGGAAAGGCCGCCGCCTGGGCGGCCTGGGTGGCGGACGTGGCGGTCAACCGGGTCACCGGGGAGGTGGCCGTCACCCGTGTGGTGGTCGGCCAGGATTCCGGCCTGATGATCAACCCGGACGGGGTGCGCCACCAGATCCACGGCAACGTCATCCAGTCGACGAGCCGGGTGCTGAAGGAATCGGTCGGGTTCGACGCCACCGGGGTCACCAGCCGGGAATGGGGCAGCTACCCGATCCTCGCCTTTCCGCAGGTGCCCGAGATCGACGTGCTGATGGTGCCCCGGCCGCACGATCCGCCTCTGGGCGCGGGCGAATCGGCCTCGGTGCCGAGTGCCGCGGCGATCACCAACGCGCTGTTCGACGCAACCGGCATCCGATTCCGCGAATTGCCGCTGACGGCGGACGCCGTGCGCGCCGCCCTCAACCCGCCGCGGATCTCCGGGCCCGAACATCCCGGCGGGGACTCCGCCCCGCGCCGCCGCCGCGGCTTCCTCGCCGGCCTGTTCGGGGCCGGTGCGGGGGCGCTGGCGCTCGCCACCACCCTCCTGCCCTGGCGCCCGGCCTACCCGTCGATCGAGCGGCCGGATTCGGCTGCCTATTCCGCCGCCACGATCGCGCAGGGGCGCCTCGTCGCGGCGGCCGGGGCCTGCCTCGTCTGCCATGCCGGGCCGGACGGCCGGAGCTTCGCGGGCGGGCGCGGGCTCGAGACGCCGTTCGGCACGGTCTACGCCTCGAACATCACGCCGGATGTCGGCGCCGGCATCGGCGCCTGGTCCTACCCGGCCTTCGCCCGGGCGATGCGCGAGGGCGTGTCGCGGGACGGGCACCATCTCTACCCGGCCCATCCCTATCCGAGCTTCGCCGGCATCGCGGAGCGCGACCTCCAGGCGCTCTACGCCTACCTGATGGCGCAGGAACCGGTGGCGAGGCCCGCGCCCGAGACGGGGCTGCGCTTCCCCTTCAACCTCCGGCCGCTGATGGCGGACTGGAACGCCCTCTTCCTCCGCCCGGTCGCCACCGCCGATCCGGCCCGCGGGCCGGACTGGAACCGCGGCGCCTACTTGGTCGAGGTCCTCGGCCATTGCGGCGCCTGCCACAGCCCGCGCAACGCGCTCGGGGCCGAGCGGCGTGGCGAGGCCCGTCTCGCCGGCGGCTTCGCCGACGGCTGGGAGGCGCCGGCGCTCACCGGCCTGTCCCGCTCCCCCCTGCCCTGGACCGAGGACGACCTCTTCGCCTACCTGCGCAAGGGCCGCTCGGCCCGCCACGGCAGCGCCGCCGGCCCGATGGCCGACGTGGTCGCCTCGCTGGCCCCCCTGCCCGACGAGGATATCCGGGCGATGGCGGTCTACCTCGCGAGCCTCGCCGGCGAGGCTCCGGCGCCCCGGCCGACCGCTACGGCAACCTCACGCCCGGCCGGCTCCGCCTCCCTGTTCCAGGGCGCCTGCGCCGCCTGCCACGAGGGCGGGGCCGGCGGCGATCTCGTGCCGCTGGGTCTCGTGACCTCCGTCCACAGCGCGCACCCGGACAACCTGATCCAGGCGGTCCTGAACGGCGTCGCGGCAGCGGCCGAGCGCTTTCCGAACCCCGATCCGGGCGCCCCGCCCGCCGCGATGCCGGCGTTTCGCGATACCCTCACCGACCGGCAGGTGGCAGAGGTCGTCGCCTATACCCGCGCCCGCTACGCGCCCGACGCGCCGGCCTGGACCGGGCTGGAAGCGGCGGTGGCGCGGGTGCGGGGTTTGAGGCCGCATGCGGGATGGTGAAGGTTTCGGCGCCGGAGGAGAGCCCGATCGCAACGCGACCGGGCCGTGATCGCGCCCACCGTCACTTCATGTTGGCGTCGAAGATCCGCTCGAACTCGCCGGACGCCTTCGTCAGGTGCAGCCACTGGTCGACATAGGCCTTGAACACCGTGTCGCCGCGCGGCAGCAGGAAACCCATCTCGCCGTACTGAAGGGGCCGGTCGGGGTTCACCGCGCACAGGCCCGGATGCAGCTTCTCCTGGAGCTTCACCTCGACGGACTCGGCGACCATGACGTCGGCCCGGTTTTCCGCGATCTCCCGCCAGATCACGCGGTTGTCGGGGAAGAGCTGGATCTGCGCCTTGGCGAGGTTGGCGCGGGCGAATTTTTCGTTCGTGCCGCCGGGATTGACGACGACGCGGGTCGCGGGCTGGTTGATGGCGTCCGTCGTCTGGTACTTCGCGACGTCGTCGCAGCGCACGATCGGCGCCTTGCCGTTCACGAGATACATCTCGCTGAAGAACGCCTCGCGCTGGCGCGGCAGCGTCACGGAGATGCCGCTCATCGCGATGTCGCACTGGCTCTTGAAGTCGGCGAGCAGGTTCGACCACTTGGTCTGGATGAAGACCGCCTCGGCATCGAGCGACTTGGCCAGCGAGCGTCCGAGATCGATGTCGAGGCCGACGAAGTCGTTGGCGCCGTCGGGGCGGTAGGAGAACGGGCGATAGTCGCCGGTCGTGCACACGTTCAGGACCTTGCGGTCGATCACCCGGTCGAGGCGCGAGGGCTCGTCGGCCGCGAAGGCTCGTGTCGCCGAGAGGACCAGCATCGCGCCCGCCACCAGCCGCGACGTCACCGAACCCGCCTTCATGAACCTGACTCCCCGTGGAACGCATCCTGCGTGAGCGAACCGTAAGGACGCGGGCGGAAGGCGTCCAGATTGTCGACAACGCGCACCGGCATGGGCTGGGGATGGCGGCTCGCGCCCGATGCCGCCGGCCGAGGCCTCTTGCCCGGCGGCTCTTGCCCAGCTGCCCCTGCCCAGTTGCCCATGCCCGGCGGCCGGGGCGGAGCGGCAGTCGTTCACACGGATCTTCTTCGTCATCGCGAGATGATGCAGCGATGGCCGCCACGCGCGGGGGACGTGCGATAGTTTCGATTTGTTTCCCGCTAATTTAGAACGATACGAAACAAGGATATGGCGTTTGAAAGCCGGGGCCGCCTCGCCTAAGAGGGCGCCGGACGTGCGGCGCGACGGCGCCCGTCCGGACGATCCCAGTTTTTCCCTGCGCCCGAGCGAGGAGTACCCCCATGGCCGACGGATCCACCTTCGCGCAGGCCTTCACCATCCTGTTCCGCGAAGGCCTGGAGGCGATGCTGGTCGTGGCGGCCCTGGCGGCCTTCCTGCGCCGGGCCGGCGCAGCGGAGAAGATCCGCCCGGTCTATGCCGGGGCCGGCCTCGCCGTGCTGGCGAGCTTCGGCCTCGCCTGGGTGTTCGAGACCTTCTTCGACGGCAACCACAACGACCTGATCGAGGCCGGCGTCATCGTGGTCGCCGCCGCGCTCATGTTCACGATGAGCGGCTGGCTCTTCCTGCGCCAGGACCCGGCGGCCTGGAAGGCCGAGATCAACCGCATGGCCGAGCGGGCGATGGGCGCCGGCACGGTGCTGTCGCTGGCCGGCATCGCCTTCCTGGCGGTGTTCCGCGAGGGCGCCGAGACGGTGCTGTTCCTGCACGCCCTCGCCCGCACCGTCGGCGGCTTCGACGCCTCGCTGCTCGGCGGCCTCGTGGTGGCGGCCGCGGCGCTCGCGGCGATGTTCGTGGCGATGCAGTGGCTGGCCCTGCGGCTGCCCCTGCGCCCGGTCTTCCTCCTCACCTCCGCCTTCCTGTTCGTGATGGGCCTGCGCCTCGTCGGCGCGGCGATCCAGGAATTGCAGGAGCAGGTGCTGGTGCCGGTCCACAACGACGGCGTGCCGGACTTCGTCACCGATCTCGGCTTCAACGGCAGCTGGGAGGCGCTGATCGTCCAGGGCGCGATCGTGCTGTGCGCCCTCGCCTGGATGCTGATGCGGCGGTCCCGCCCGGCGGCCGGCGTCGCGGCCCGCCCGCAGGTCTCGGCCTGAGGCCCCGCGCGCGGCGCGGTACCCCGCGGGGGCTTCTTCGCGGTAAGGGACGGGGGCGCCCGCGCCCCGCACGACCGGGGCGATCGCGGCGCGCCGGGAGGCCTCCGTTGTCCGACACCCTCACGCTCTACTACTCGCCGGGCGCCTGCTCGCTCGCGCCCCACATCGCCCTCGAGGAGACCGGCGCGGCCTTCGAGGCGGTGAAGGTCGACTTCGCCACCGCCGAGCAGCGCGGCGGCCGCTACCTCGCCATCAACCAGAAGGGCCGGGTGCCGGCGCTGGCCGAGGGCGACTGGGTGCTGACCGAGAACCCGGCGATCCTGCGCTACATCGCACGCCGGCACCCGCAGGCGGGCCTGTGGCCGGAAGACCCGCGCGAGGAAGCGCGGTGCGCCGAGTGGCTGGCCTGGCTGTCCTCCACCATCCACCCCGCCTACGCCCATATCCGGCGGGCCGAGCGCTACGCCACCGATCCGGCGGCGATCGAGGACGTGAAGGCCAAGGGCTTCGAGACCTGCGCCGATCTGTGGACGATGATCGAGGTCGGGCTCTCCCGCGGTGGCTGGGCCGCCGGCGAGCACTACAGCGTCGCCGACCCCTACCTCCTGGTGTTCTGGCACTGGGGCCGCGGCCAGGTGCTCGGCTACGACATGGCCCGCCAGTTCCCGTACTGGACCGACCACGCCCGCCGCATGGCCGCCCGCCCGGCGGTGCAGCGCGCCTTCGCGCGCGAGGGATTGCCGCTGCCCGCGTGACCCGGCCGCCGCGGGGGACCACTTCGGCGAAATCCGCTCAGCCCCGGAACGCGCCCTCCCCCGCCAGATAGTCCCGCTCGGCCGCCGTCTCGGGCCGGCCGAGCACCGCGTTGCGGTGGGGAAAGCGGCCGAAGCGGCGGATCAGGTCGCGGTGCTCGATCGCCGCTTCCAGGTGCACGGGCAGGCCCAGGGCGGCAAAGAGCGCGACGCTGCGCTCCTGCAGATCCCGATCCTCGGCATGCGTCAGCGGCATGTAGAGGAAGATGCGCAAGCCCGGCTCGATCGCCCGGTCGTGCCCGCGGGCAAGGGCGCGCTCGGCCGCCGCCAGCGCCGCCGCGTCGGTCGCCCAGGCCCGGGGCGTGCCGCGAAAGAGGTTGCGGGGAAACTGGTCAAGGAGCAGCACCAGGGCGAGCGCGCCCTCCGGCGTCGCCTCCCAGGCCGCGAGTTCGCCCCGCGCCGCCGCCTCGTGCAGCGGCCGGTAGGCCCGGCAGGCCGCGTCGAAGGCCGGATCGGCGGTGAACCAGCGGTCGAGTCCCGCCTCGCGCCAGAACGCCACCAGTTCGGCGGGTCCCGCCCGCTGCGTCATGCCGGCCTCCACCATTGCCGAAACCCACCCGTCCCGCACGACGATCGTGCCCGGTCCGGCTGCATGCGCACGCCGAACTTGGCAGCCATGTGCAGCTTGGTGCGCATCGCCTATTCCCTGACGCGAATCACGCCGCTACAAGCCGGCCGTCGCACGGCCGCTCCAGCGCCCGGAGCGTTCGAGATTCTCGCCATCTGCACAAGGGGGAGCCGCCATGCGGGTCTATTACGATCGTGATGCCGACATCAATCTGATCAAGGGCAAGAAGGTCGTCATCGTCGGCTACGGCAGCCAGGGCCATGCCCACGCGCTGAACCTGCGCGATTCCGGCGTCAAGGACGTGGTGATCGCGCTCCGCAAGGGCTCGGCCAGCGCCAAGAAGGCCGAGGCCGAGGGCTTCACGGTCATGGAGGTCGCCGACGCCGCCAAGCAGGCCGACGTCGTCATGATGCTGACCCCGGACGAGCTGCAGGGCGAGATCTACCGCGATTCGCTCCAGGCCAACATGAAGCAGGGCGCTGCGCTGCTGTTCGCCCACGGCCTCAACGTCCACTTCAACCTGATCGAGCCGCGCGCCGACCTCGACGTGCTGATGGTCGCCCCGAAGGGCCCGGGCCATACCGTGCGCTCCGAGTACCTGCGCGGCGGCGGCGTGCCGACCCTGATCGCCATCGCCCAGGACGCGTCGGGCAACGCCCACGACCTCGGCCTGTCCTACGCCTCGGCCAATGGCGGCGGCCGCGCCGGCATTATCGAGACGACCTTCAAGGAAGAGTGCGAGACCGATCTGTTCGGTGAGCAGGTCGTGCTCTGCGGCGGCCTCGTCGAGCTGATCAAGGCCGGCTTCGAGACCCTGGTCGAGGGCGGCTACGCCCCCGAGATGGCCTATTTCGAGTGCCTCCACGAGGTGAAGCTGATCGTCGACCTCATCTACGAGGGCGGCATCGCCAACATGAACTACTCGATCTCGAACACCGCCGAGTACGGCGAGTACGTGACCGGCCCGCGCATCATCACGCCCGAGACCAAGGCCGAGATGAAGCGGGTGCTCACCGACATCCAGAACGGCACCTTCACCCGCAACTGGATGCTGGAGAACAAGGTCAACCAGACCTCGTTCAAGGCGACCCGCGCCCGCAACGCCGCCCACCCGATCGAGGAGGTCGGCGAGCGCCTCCGCGGCATGATGCCGTGGATCAAGGAGAAGGCCCTGGTCGACAAGGCCAAGAACTAAGCCGCGTCACGCGCCGCGGCCCTCCCCGGGCCGCGGCGCGTCGTGGACGAAGCCCGGTTTCCGGGTACGAGAAGGGCCGGTTCGACTCTCGTCGAACCGGCCCTTCTCGCGTCTGGACGGAAACAAGGGTGTCCCGCCGGTCAGTGCGTCGCGGCGCCGGCGGGCGCCGGCAGGCCCGGCTCCGCCGGGAGATGCACCGCCGCCGGCCGGCGGCGGGAGAAGAGCATGATCAGCACCGGCAGGATGATCAGGATCAGGACCGGCGCCAGACTCATGCCGCCGACCACCACCAGCGCCAGAGGCTTCTGCACCTGCGAGCCGACGCCGGCCGAGAAGGCCGCCGGCAGGAGACCGACGCCGGCGACGACGCAGGTCATCACCACCGGGCGCATCTGGGTGAGGCAGGTCTTCAGCATCGCTTCGGCCCGTTCCTCGCCGCGGGCGATCAGCGCGTTGTAGTGGGTGAGTACGATGATGCCGTCCATCACCGCGATGCCCAAGAGCGCGATGAAGCCGATCGCCGCCGAGACCGAGAACGGCGTCTCGGTGACGGCGAGCGCCACCACGCCGCCGGCCACCGCCATCGGGATCACTGAGAGCGCCAGCAGCGTGTCGACGACCGAGCCGAAATTGACGAAGAGCAGCACCGCGATCAGCAGGATCGCCAGCGGCACCGTGACCGACAGCCGGGCGAGCGCGCCCTGCATGTTGTTGAACTCGCCGACGAGCTCCAGCCGGTAGTCCGGGGGCAGCTTGACCTCCTGCGCCACCCGCTCGCGCGCCTCGATGATGGTGCTGCCGAGGTCGCGGTCGCGGACGCTGAACTTGACCGGCAGATAGCGCTCCTGGCCCTCGCGGTAGATGTAGGCGGGGCCCGAGACCAGCTCGACATCGGCGACGGCGTTGAGCGGGATCTGGACGTTGGCGCCGCCCTGGGTCTGGCCGGCGATGCGCAGCTCGCGGATCGCCCGCACGCTCTGGCGGTATTGCGAGGCCAGCCGCACGACGATCGGGTAGTGGCGCTCGCTGCCGGTATCGTAGAGCTCGCCCGCCGAATCGCCGCCGATCGCGGTGCGGACCGTGGTGTTGATGTCGCCCGGCGTCAGGCCGTAGCGGGCGGCCCGGGTGCGGTCGACGTTGATCTGCACCGTCGGCTGGCCGAGCGAGGTGAACACCCCGAGATCGGTGACGCCCGGCACGCGCTTGAGGACGGCCTCGACCTCGCGCGCCACGTCGGTGAGCTTCTGCAGGTCGGGCCCGAACACCTTGAACGAGTTCTCGCCCTTGATGCCCGACACCGCCTCGGCGACGTTGTCCTGGAGATACTGCGACAGGTTGAACTCGACGCCCGGGAACTCGGTGCGCAGCCGCTCCAGCAGGGCGCCGGTCATCGCGTCCTTGCTCATGCCCTCGCGCCACTGCTCGGCGGGCTTCAAGGGCGCGAAGAACTCGCCGTTGAAGAAGCCGGCGGCGTCGGTGCCGTCGTCGGGCCTTCCGTGCTGGGAGACCACCCGCTCGACCTCCGGCACCTCGGCGATCACCCGGCGGATCCGGTTGACGTAGAGGTTGCCCTCCTCCAGCGAGATCGTCGCCGGCATGGTGGCGCGGATCCAGAGGTTGCCCTCCTCGAGCTTGGGCAGGAATTCGAGGCCGAGATTGCGCCCCTCCACGGCCACGCCGAGGAAGATGAGGCCGGCCAGCCCCAGCGTCAGGGTGCGATGCCCCAGGGCCGCCCGGATCACCGGCCGGTAGAGCCGGTCGAGGGCGCGGACCAGGATCGTCTCGACCTCGTGGATGTGGTCGGGCAGCAGGTAGGCCGACAGGACCGGCGTCACCGTGAAGGTGGCGATGAGGCCGCCCGCCAGCGCGTAGGCGTAGGTCTGGGCCATCGGCCCGAAGATGTTGCCCTCGACGCCCGACAGCGTGAACAGCGGCAGGAAGCCGGTCACGATGATGATGGCGGCAAAGACGATCGAGCGGCTGACGTCGGAGGAGGCGAGCGCGATCAGCCCGAGCTTTCGCGGCATCCCCTTGGCCCCGGCGAGCCCCGGCGCCAGCGGCGGGCCGTGGCCCGAGAGGCGGCGGAAGATCGCCTCGACCATGATGACGGTGCCGTCGACGATGAGGCCGAAATCGAGCGCGCCGACCGACAGGAGGTTGGCGGACTCCCCCCGCACCACCAGGATGATGACGGCGAAGAACAGCGCGAACGGAATCGTCGCGACGACGATGAGCGCGCTCCTCAGGTTGCCGAGAAAGAGCCACTGCACGACGAGGATCAGCAGGATGCCGACCAGCATGTTGTGCAGCACGGTGTGGGTGGTGACGGCGATGAGGTCGGCGCGGTCGTAGATGCGCTCGATCCTGACGCCGGGCGGCAGGATGCCGGCGGCCTCGATTCTGGCGACCTCGGCCTTCACCGCCTCGATCGACGGGGTCGAGCGCTCGCCCCGGCGCATCAGCACGATGCCCTGGACGATGTCGTCGTCCTCGTTCATCCCGGCGATGCCGAGCCGCGGCTGGTGGCCGATGGTGATGGTGGCGACGTCCTTCACCAGGACCGGCGCGCCGCCCGACTGCGACAGCACCGTCTCGCCGATGTCGTCGACGGAGCGGATCAGGCCGACGCCGCGTACCACCGCCGACTGGCTGCCCAGGGTGATCCGGTTGCCGCCGACGTTGAGGTTGCTGTCGTTGAGGGTCTTCACTACCCCCGACAGGGTGAGCCCATGGGCCATCAGCCGGTCGAGGTCGACGCCGATCTCGAAGGTTTTGGTCTTGCCGCCCCAGCCGATCACGTCGATGACGCCCGGCACGGCGCGGAAGCGCTTGCGCAGCACCCAGTCCTGCAGGGTCTTGAGGTCGAGGACGCTGTAGCCGTCCGGCGCGACGAGCTTGTAGCGGAAGATCTCGCCGATCGGGCTCACCGGCGAGATCGTGGGCTTGGCACCGTTCGGCAGGGTGTCGAGCTGGGCGAGGCGGTTGAGCACCTGCTGCTCGGCCTCGCGGTAGCTGTTGGCGAAGCCGAATTGCAGCTTCACGTCGGACAGGCCGTAGAGCGAGACGGTGCGGACCTGCTTGAGGTCGGGGAGCCCCGAGGTGATCACCTCGATCGGCACCGTGATGTAGCGCTCGATCTCCTCGCCCGAGAGGCCCGGCGCCTGGGTGATGACGTTCACCATCGGCGGCGTCGGGTCGGGATAGGCCTCGATGTTGAGGCTCTGGAACGCCGCGAGGCCGCCGATCATCAGGGCCACGAAGGCCAGGACGACGAGGGCGCGCTGGCGCAGGGCGAGGCCGACGATGCCGGTCATGGCCGTTTTTTCCGGGTGTGCGGGATCGAAGGGCGGCGGGGCGCGTCAGCTCTGGGTCGACATCCGGTCGATGAAGAGCGACCCGCGGGAGATCACCCGCTCGCCCTCCCTCAGGCCGTCCAGGATCTCGACGGTGGAGCCCTCGACGATCCCGGCCCGGACCGGCCGGCTCTCGACCGAGTTGTCGGCCCGCAGCACCCAGACGCTGGCCTTGTTGCCCTCCAGGATCACCGCGGCGCGGGGCACGGCGTGGGACAGGTTCTCGCGCTCGTTGATGATGCGCACGCTCGCGTACATTTCGGGCTTGAGCAGACCCTGCTTGTTGTCGATCTCGGCCCGCACGGTGATGCGCCGCGTCGCCGGATCGACCGAGGTGCCGATGAAGTTGATCTTCCCCTCGAAGGTCGTCTCCGGATGGGCCGGTACCCGGAAGGTGATCTTCTCGCCCATCTCGACCTTGGCGGCATCGGATTCGCGCAGCTGCGCGATGAGCCAGACCTTCGACAGATCGCCGATGATGTAAGACGGGTCGCCGCTCGACCCGACATACTGGCCGGGGCCGATCTTGCGCTGGATGATGGTGCCGCTGAGCGGCGCGTTGATCGGGGTGTCGGGGTTGATCGCCGAGCCCTTCTGGAGCGCGGCCATCTCTTCGTCGCGAAGCCCCAGGATCCGCAGGCGGTTGCGCACCGCCTCGAGGCCGACCTCGGCGGTGCGATTGTCGTTGGTGGCCGACGTCAGGTCGTTCTGGGCGACCTGCAGCTCACGCAGGGTGGTGGTGCGGGTCTCGTAGAGGTCGCGCTGGCGCTTCTCGGCGGCCTGCGCGAAGGTGAGCTGCGAACGGCTCTTGTTCAGCACGTTGAGGGCGGCGAGGTAGTCGTTTTGGGCCTGGACCATCTCGTTGGCCTGGACCGAGAACAGCGGTTGGCCGCGCTTCACCTGCTCGCCGGTGCGGGCGAAGATCGCGATGACGCGGCCGGGATAGGGCGAGAAGACCGGCGTCGCCTGATACTCGTCGACCCCGATCTTGCCCTCGGTGGCGATCTCCTCGAAGAACTGGCGCTTGACCACCGGCTCGCTCGACACCGTGGCGAGCTGGGAGGCCGTGAGGGTGAAGGCCTTGCCGGCGGCCGGCTTGGCCGGTACCTCCGCGAAGGTGACGACCGGCTCCTGGCGATGGCCGGGGCGCAGGTACGGATAGGCGAAGACCGCGCCGGCGGCCACGACGGCCAGGACGACGACTTGGGTGCTCAGTCTCAGCGTCCGGGCCATGGTCGTCACACTCTATCGTCGGCGGGCGTGTTGCTGCGGCGGACCGGGCATGACCGATCGGCAACGCGCGGGCAACATCTAGCCAATTTTGCTGACGCAAGCGTGAATGGAAATCGGGCCCGAACAGTTCCGGGCCCGCTGTGCCGCGGGCGATACACGGCCGTCGCATTAGATCGACCGTCCTAGATCGACCGCCGACGTACCTCACCCCTCCGGCGCGAGCAGGGCCGCGACCCGTGCCGCCAGGTCGGCGGAGGGAAAGGGCTTCTCCAGCACGGAGAAATCCGCCGGGATGCGGGCCGCCTCGGCGTGACCGGTGACGAGCAGGAACGGCAGGGCCGGCCAGTGCGTGCGCACCGCCTCGGCGAGGTCGAGGCCGCTCATGCCCGGCATCGCCAGGTCGGCGACCACGAGGTCGAACGGCTCCGCCGCGAGGCGCTCCAGGGCGGCCTCGCCGCTCGGGACCTCGGCCTCGTCGTAGCCGAAGCCGTTGAGGAACGAGGCGGTGACGTGGCGCACCTGGGGATCGTCGTCGACCACCAGGACGCGGGCCCGGCGCGGCGCCGGTGCCGGCGCGCCGCTCGCGGCCTGCACCGCCTCGACCGCCTCGTGGGAGCGCGGCAGGTAGAGGAGCACGGTGGTGCCGTGCCCGACCTCGCTGTCGATGCAGATCGTCCCGCCGGATTGCTGGACGAGGCCGAACACCATGGCGAGGCCGAGGCCCGTCCCCTGGCCGACGCCCTTGGTGGTGAAGAACGGCTCGAACACCCGTCCCAGGATCTCCGGCGGGATGCCGGTGCCGGTGTCGCGGATCGCGATCACCGCGTAGTCGCCGGGTTTCAGGTTCGGATCGGCGCTCGCCCGCACCGTCTCGTTGCGGGTCGAGAGGGCGACGACACCCCCCTCCGGCATCGCGTCGCGGCCGTTGATGCAGAGGTTGAGGATCGCGAGCTCGAGCTGGTCGGGATCGACCTTAGCCGGCCACAGGCCGTCGTCGAGGGCGCGCTCGACCTGGACGAAGCCCCCGAGGCTGCGCCCGAGTAGGTCGTCCATGCCGCGGATTACCGCGTTGAGGTCGACGGTGCGGGCCTGGAGGTCGCGGCGGTGGCTGAAGGTGAGGAGGCGCTTCGTTAGCGCCGCGCCGCGCTGCGCCGCCTGGGCGGCGTTGCCCATCAGCCGCGACAGCCTGGCATCCCCCGCCACCTTCGGCATGGCAAGTTCGAGGCTGCCGAGGATCGCGGTGAGCAGGTTGTTGAAGTCGTGCGCGACGCCGCCCGCGAGGGTGCCGAGCGCCTGCATCTTGTCGGCCTGGCGCAGGCGCGTCTCGAGCAGGCGCTGCTCGGTGACGTCGCGCTCGATCACCGCGAGGTTCACCACCGCGCCGGTGGCGTCGCGGATCGGCACGCGGGTGACGTGGTTCCAGGTCGGGGCCGCCTCGGGACCGCTCGCCACCGTGGTCTCGGTCGGCGCGCCGGAGGCGATCGCCGCCAGATCGGCAGCCTCGGCCGCGTCGCTCCCGGGACCGGCGATCTCCGCCTCGCGGCGGCCGAGGCAGGATTCGGCCGACGTTGCGCCGAGCCGCGTCGCCATGCGGGCGTTGAGCCGCAGGTAGCGGCCTTGCGCGTCCTTGAACGCAATCGCGTCGCCCGAATGGTCGAGGAGGCCGCGCAGTAGCGCCCGCTCGGTGGCGAGCTCGCGGGCGAGGCGGTGGCGCTCGTGGGCGGCCCGCACGGCGTTGCGCAGGAGCGAGGGATCCCACGGCTTGGTGACGTAGCCGGTGATGCCGCCGCGGTTGAGCGCCGAGACCACCGCCGAGATGTCGGCGTAGCCGGTGAGCAGGATCGCCTGCGCGTCCGAGATCTCGCGGGCCTGGGCCAGCAGGGCGTCGCCGGTCAGGCCTGGCATGCGCTGGTCGGACAGGATCACGTCGATGTCGGGCTCGGCGGCGATCATCTCCAGGGCCTCGGCCGGCCGGCTGGTGGTGAGCACCCGGTACTCGTCCTCGAGCAGGTCCTCGAGGGCGACCAAGATATCCGGTTCGTCATCGACCGCCAGGATCGTGCCGCGCAAGATCGATGTCGTCGCGTTGTTCGTCATGCCCGCGGTCATGCGGCCCGCCTCGGAATGCTGATCACGAAGCAGGCCCCTCCTTCCGGCGCCGATTCAACGGAGATCTGTCCGCTATGCGCCTGCACGACGCTGTATGCAATGGCGAGGCCGAGCCCGGTGCCGGACCCGACGGGCTTCGTCGTGAAGAACGGCTCGAAGATGCGCTCGCGCAGGGCCTCCGGCACGCCCGGGCCGGTGTCGCAGATCCGGATCACGTCGTGCTCGTCGCGGATCGCGGTCTCGATCGTGATCGCGCCGTCGCCGGGAATCGCGTCGGCGGCGTTGCCGAGGATGTTCATCACCACCTGGTTGAGCAAGGCCGGCGAGCAGCGGATCTCGGGGGCGCCGGCGAGGTGCTTGTGCACCGCGATGCGGGTGCCGAGCTTGTGCTGGATCAGCGCCAGCACGTTCTCGATCGCGTCCGGCACGTTGACGGTCTGCATCTCGCCCTCGTCGAGGCGCGAGAACTTGCGCAGGTTGACGACGAGGTCCTGGATCCGGGCGAGCCCGAGGCGCATCGATCCGACCCGGTCGCGGGCCTTGTCGAGGGCGCGCCGGGAGGGATCGCCCTCCGGCACCGCCGCCGCCACCTCGCCGATCAGCCGCTCGACCGTACCCTGGTGGGCGAGGATGAAGGCGAGCGGGTTGTTGATCTCGTGGGCGATGCCCGCGACCAATTCGCCGAGGGAGGCCATCTTGGCGGCCTGGACGAGCTTGGCCTGGGTGTCCTTCAGGCGGTGATTGGCCTGTTCGAGGTCGTGGTTGGCCTGCGCCAGGGCACCGGCGAGCGCCGCCTTCGCCTCGGCCGCCGCCGCCTCGGCCTTGGCGCGCTCGGCGGCGAGCGCATGGCGGCGCACCTCCTCGGCCACCCGGCGGTCGTCCTCGTCGAGGAGCTTGCGACGCACCAGGGTGCGCACCCGGATCGCCAGGAGGTCGGCATCCGTGCCCTTCGGGCCGGTCCCGTCCCGGCCCGACGCGTCCCGCCCCCCGACATCCCGTCCCCCGACATCCTTGGCGACCACGTCGTCGGCCCCGGCCGAGAAGGCCTCGACCAGGAGGTCCTTGCTGGAGGCCGCCGCCGAGCCGATGCCGACGAGGTAGAAGCCAGGCGCCCCCGCCCCCGTCGCGGCGCCCCGCAGGGCGTCGATGCGGCGGCAGAGCGCGATGGCGTCGAAGCTGGTGCCGAGGAGGTCGACGGTCACGCAGTCGAAGCCCTCGCCCGGGGCCTCCAGCGCCGCCATCGCCTGGTCTGGCCCGTCGGCGGCCACCACCTCGTGCCCCTCCTGGGCCAGGAGGGCCGACAGGTACGCCCGGAAGGTCGCGCTGCCGTCGACGACCAGGATGCGGGCGCGGCGGAAATTCGCCGCCCGGCCCGGCTCGCCCGCCGGCACGGCGGCGCGCTCGCGCAGGAGCGCCCGGATGCGCAGCAGCAAGAGGTCGCGGTCGGCGGATTTCGGCACGTAGGCGTCGGCACCGCTCTCGAGCCCCTGGCGCTCGATGTCGCGGCCGCTCGCCTCGGTCAGCATCAGCACCGGCGTCGCCCGGGTGCGCATGGCGAGGCGCATCTGCCGGGTCAGCTCGTCGCCGTTCATGCCCGGCAGGTGGTAATCGGCGACGACGAGGTCGGGCAGGCCGTGATTCATCGCCTCGAGCGCGGCCTCGGCGGTGGCGTGGCGCGCCACCGCGAAGCCGTTGCGCTCCAGGAACAGCCGCAATTGCAGGGCCTGGGTCTCGGAATCCTCGACCAGCAGGATGCGGGTCGGGGCCGCGGGCGCCGGGGCGCCCTCTCCGGGGACCGGACCGGCGTCCCGCGCGGGGAGCGGCGCCGTCACGGCGCGAGGCCCGGCTGGGTCGCCCGCAGGACCCGCGGGGCGATCAGGTCGAGGGGCAGCACGCTGCCGGCGGCCTTGAGGCGCACCGCCGCCGCCGGCATCCCGTAGACCACGGCCGAGCTCTCGTGCTCGGCGATGGTGGCGGCGCCAGCCACGTGCATGTCGAGGAGGCCGGCGGCGCCGTCCTCGCCCATGCCGGTGAGGAGCACGCCGAGGCCCCGCGGTCCCGCGACCCGGGCGACCGAGCGAAACAGCAGGGTCGCGGAGGGGCGCTGGCCGCCGACCGGCGGCTCGTCGACGAGGGTGAGGAGCCCGCCCGGCCCGAGGGTCAGGTGGCGGTCGCCCGGCGCCACGTAGACGTGGCCCGCTTGAGGCCGCACGCCCTCGCGGGCGATGACGACGGTGAGCGGCACGACGCCGTTCAGCCAGTCGGCGAAGCCCTCCATGAAGGCGGCGCCCATATGCTGGACGAGCAGCACGGGCAGCGAAAAATCCGCCGGGAGGGCGCCGAGCAGCTTGGCGAAGGCCGGCGGTCCGCCGGTGGAGGCCGCGACCGCCAGCACGCTCGGGGCCTGCGTCGCCGGGATCGGCGCCGTCCTCGCCTCGTCGCGCCCCGGCTCGGTGCGGGCCAGGCGCTCGGCGCCGATCGGCCGGCGCCGGATCACCGGCACCTGGCTCATGATGCGCAGCTGGGTGCAGATCTGGTCGGCGATCGCCTCGTAGGCCCGGTGCCCGGTGCCGACCGGCTTCTCGACCACGCTCAAGGCCCCGGCCCGCAGGGCGTTCATCGAGATCTTGAGCGAGGAATCCTCGATCGCGTCGGCGACGACCACGATCGGGGTCGGCCGCTCGGCCATGATCCGCCGGGTGGTCTCCAGGCCGTCGATGCCCGGCAGGCGGATGTCCATCGAGATCACGTCGGGCTGGACCCGGTGGATCTCGCGCAAGGCCTCCTCGCCGGAATCGACCGCGGCGACGAGGGCGAGCCGCGGGTCGCGGCTGACGATGTGGGCGAGGAGCTGGCGCACCACCAGCGAATCCTCCACCAGCATGACGCGGACGGGGGTGCTCACAGCAGCTGACCGATCGTGTCGAGAAGCTCGCGCTGGTCGAACTTCTGCTTCGTGAGGTAGGCGTCGGCCCCGAGATCGAGGCCCCGGCGGATGTCGGCGGGATCGCCGCGGGAGGTCATCAGGATCACCGGCAGCCGCGTCAAGCCCGGATCGGCCTTGACCGCCTGGAGCAGGCCGAACCCGTCGAGGCGCGGCATCTCGACGTCGGCGACCACGAGGTCGACCTCCGCGCCGTCGCGGCGCAGGCGGTCGAGGGCGTCCTGGCCGTCGACGCAGACGAAGACCCGGTAGCCATGCGCCTCCAGGATGCTCTTCTCGAGCGTGCGGGTGGTGATCGAATCGTCGACGACGAGCACGGTGCGGACCCGCGCCTTGCGGCGCTCCGGCACCGCCACCGGCGCCGCCACCAGGCCACCGGCCCGGGCCCGGACGCACAGGCCTTCCGGGTCGAGCACCAGGGCCGGGGTCTCGTCGGCGAGCATCACGGTGCCGGACATCAGCGCAGGGTCGCCGCCGAGCGGGGGGGCAGGCCCGACGAGGAGCACGCGCACGTCGAGCAGGCGGTCGACGGCGACGGCGCAGAAGGCGGGGCCGCAACGCAGCAGCACGGCGCGGACCAGGCCGTCATGGAGAGGAAGGGGAGCAGCACCGGAACCGAGGAGGGACGCGAGGGGAACGAGCGGCACGACAACGTCCCGTCCCCCCTGGTTGATCCTTGCCGCCGGCTCGCCGGCGACGGACGCAAGGTCGCGCTCGGACAGCCGCAGGAGTTGCGCGACGGCGCCGCTCGGCAGGCCGAAGGTCTGCGGCGCTTCCCCCGGCTTCAGCGCCGCCTCGACGAGCAGCACCGGCTGGCGCGCCGCGGAGAGCGGCACCGTGATGGCGACCTCGGTGCCGTGGGGCTCGGCCGCCCGCAGGGTCGCCCGGCCGCGCAGCGCCCGGGCGGCCTCCGCCACCACCGACAGGCCCATGCCGCGCCCGGCGATCCGGTCGACGGCGGCCGCCGTGGAGAAGCCCGGCGCGAAGACGAGGTCGAGGATCGACTCGGGGGTTGGGTCGGCCCCCGGCGGCACCAGCCCCTGGCGCCGGCCGGTCTCGAGGATGCGGGCGAGGTCGGGGCCCCGGCCGTCGTCCCGGATCGTGACGAGGAGCTGGCTGCCCTTTGAGGCGACCGACAGGGTGACGTTCAGCGCCTCCGGCTTGCCCGCCTGGCGGCGCGCCTGCGCCGTCTCGGCCCCGTGGCTGATGGTGTTGCGCAGCGCGTGCAGCACCGGATCCTTGAGCGCCTGGAGCAGGCCGCGATCGACCTGGAGGTCGAGGCCGTGGAGGCGCACCTCCACGGCGAGGCCGGCCTCGCGGGCGATCTCCCGCACCATCCGGCCGTAGCCGCCGAACACCGTCTCGGCCGGGACGAGGAGCAGGCGGTCGGAATCGTCGCGCAGGCGGCGCAGCGCGCCGTCGACGATCCCGGTGCTGCGGCTCTGCACCCGGGCGAGGCCCGAGATGCCGCGGATCACGCCCCGGAGGTCGCCGTCGAGGCGGCGCACCCGGTCGACGAAGCCGTCGAGGGCGGCGCCCGCCGGGTCGCCGGCCTCGCGCAGGCGGCGGGCGAGGGCCACCATCTCGCCGGTGCGGCCCTGCACGGTGTCGACGCTGCGGCGCAGGGCCCGCGCGCCGGATTCGAGGCCCGCCACGGCGGCCGTGACGGTCTCCTGGCCCTGGAGCGCTGCATTCAGGTCGTGCACCGCCTTCGACAGCGCCTCGACCTGATCGCTGGCGATCCGCAGGTAGGCGACGGCGCCGTCCTGCGCGGCGGGGGTCTGGGTCTGGGTCTGGGTCTGGGTGGGAGCCTGAGCGGGAGATTGGGCCTGCGAGGCCGCGGGCGTCGGCTCGGGCGCCCGCTCCGCCGCCGCCGCGGGCGACGGGGCGGCCACGGGGATCGGCCCGCCGGACAGGCAGGCGTCGAGGGCCGCGATGGCATCAGCCGGCGCTTCCGGCTCGGGCGTCTCGGGAAGGCCCGCCACCAGCCCCTCGATGCGGTCGAGGGCGAGGTCGACCACGCCCGCCGTCGCGCGATCGAGGCCGAGGCGGCCCTGCACCACCCGGTCGAACAGGGCCTCGAGCCGGTGGGCGACCTCCTCCACCGCCGGCAGGTCCACGGCCCGGGCGGCGCCCTTCAGGCTGTGGGCGCGGCGAAACACGTCGTTCCAGTCCGCGGGCCGGCCGGTCTCGACCGCGGCGAGGGCCGCCCGGATCGCCGCGATGTGCTCGCGGTGCTCGGCATCGAAGGCCGCGAGGAGAAGCTGGCGGATGTCGTCCATCGGCGCGGGCCGGGATCCTCGACGGGTGCTCTAGAGCCGGTAGCGCTCGGCCAGCGCCAGGAGGGCGCTCGCCAGCTCGCTCAGGTTGGCGGCCGCGGCCTCGACCTGGCGGGTGCCGGCGGCGGTCTGCTGGCTCGCCTGGCGGATGTTCTGGAGCGCGCCCATCACCTGCTCGATCCCGAGCTGCTGCTGGTTGGTCGAAGCGACGATCTGCTGGAAGGTCTGGACGCTCTCCTGCACCCGGGCGGTGATCTCCTCGATCGTCGCGTGGGTGGTGTCGGTGCGCTCCTTGCCCACCGCGACGCGCTTGACCGCCTCCTCGGTCAGCATCACCGAGGCGTTGATGCCGCGCTGGATGTCGCCGAGGATCGCCCGCACCTGGGCGGTCGCCTCCTTGGCCTGGTCGGCGAGCGCCTTCATCTCGGAGGCCACCACGGCGAAGCTGCGCCCGCTCTCGCCCGCCGCCGCCGCCTCGATGGCGGCGTTGAGGGCGAGCAGATGCGTGCGCTCCGAGACGTCGTTGACGGTGGCGATGATCTCGCCGATCGCCTGCGTCTTCTCGCTCAAGGCCACGATGTTCTCGGCCACCGCCTCGCTCTGCTCGCGGATCGCGTCCATGGCGCGGGCCGTCTCGTCGACGGCGCGAAGCCCGGCGCTGGAGGTCTGGGCGGTGGCCTGGGCGGTCGCGATCACTTCTTGGGCCCGCTTGCCGATCTGGGCGCCCGCATGGGTGATCTCGTCGACGGTGGCGGCGGTCTCCTGGACGGCGGCGAACTGTTCCTCGACGCTCGCGGCCTGCTCCTGGGCGGAGGCGCGGATCTCGGCGGCGGCGGCGTTGAGGTTCGAGGTCGAGGCGCGGTTCTGGGTGGCGAGCTGGCGCAGGCCCTCGACCATCTGGTTGAGGACGCCTCCGAGGCGGCCGAGCTCGTCGCGGCGGGTGTCGGCGATCCGGCCGGTGAGGTCGCCGCTGCCGACCTTGCCGACGAAGGCCATGACCGCGTCGAGGGGCTGCACCACCGAGCGGCGGATCAGCACCGTGATCACCAGGGCCATGACGACGCAGACGGCGAGCGCCACGAGCGTCGAGAGCCGGCTCTCCTCGTAGATCGCCCCGACCCGGCGCTGGCCGGCGGTGATCGCCCCGTCGAGGGCGTCGCGGGCCGACCCCATGGTGTGCACGAAATTGTCGCCCGATTGGTCGAGGGCATTCTCGGCCGCCTGGATGCCCGGCACGTCGTTGGCCGCGATCGCCTCGAACTGGCGCTCGGTGGCGGTGCGGGTGGTGCGCAACTCGGCGCCGGCCGCGACCAGCAATTCGGCGATGCGCTGCCAGGCGGCGGCGCGGTCGGCCGACAGCGACTGCGCCCGGTAGTCGTTGGCGGTGGTGATCGCACCGGCGAGCGCCGTCTCGGCATTCGCCGCGTTGCGCCGCCAGGTCACCGCCGGCTCCTCCTTGGCCGCCGGCTCGCGGCCGAGCGCCCGCAGGTAGTAGCGGGTGGTCGCCTCGTCGCGCAGGTCGCTCATCCGGCGCTGGGCTTCGCGGATGTTCTCGAGCTGGTGCATCACCGTCAGGTCGCGGGTGACGATGATGTCGGTGGCGTTGCGCACCTCGCCGATCTGCCCGACCGCGTAGACGCCGAGCGCCACGATCACCAGGACGACGGCGGAGAAGCCGAGGAGGATGCGGTTCCCGATCGAGAGCGACACGCGGGCTTCCCTGTGTTGGATGGCGACGGGTTCAGACCGGCCGGGCGGGGCCGGCAGCGAGGAGCGGCGCCAGCACGGCCGGCACGTCGATCACGGCGAAACCCGCTTCCCCATAGTCCGATTCCTGACGGGACCCCGTCGGTGCGGGGTCGACATAGCCCGCCACCGCCCGCCTGCCCAGCCCTTCGGCCTCGACCACCGCCTCGGTCACCGCGAGGACGCGCTCGACCCACAGGCCGATGCGCGGTCCGTCGCGGCGCAGGACCACGACGTGGCCGCCGGCCGCCGTGCCGCCCGCCGGTTGGCCCAGCGCCGTCGCGAGGTCGAGGACGCTGACGAGGAGACCGCCCCGCCCGGTGAGGCCGATCAGGGCCGGAGGCGCCCCCGGCACCGGGGTGCAGGGCCGGAAGGGAAACACCTCGGCGACGCCCTCCAGCGGCAGGCCGACCCGCTCGGTGCCGGCGCGGCAGAGGAGCAGCGCCCGGGTCGGCCGCGCCGCGGGAGCCGCGTAGCGGGCCGCGAGGGTGCGGGTGCGGGCATCCAGGATCTCGTCGATCCGGGCGGCGCTGAGGTCGGCCTCGCCCGGAAGGGCCGGGCCGGGAGCGGCGGCTTTCTGGGGCATCAGGCGGCCTCGTCGCCGAGGAACGGACGGGCGGCGCCCGACAGATCGGCGGCGGTCAGCCCGTCGCCTTCCGGCAGGATCGCGTCGGCGGGCAGGTGTGCGGCGAGCCGCAGGGCATTGGCGATGGCGCGACGGCCGGCCTCGGTGCGGCCGGCGGCGACCAGGGTCAGCCCGAGATGGTAGTGCGCCATGACGAAGCCCTTATCGAGGTAGAGCGCCCCGCGAAAGGCGCGTTCCGCCTCCTCCGGCCGGGCGCGGGCGCGGGCGAGAAGGCCTTCGTAGTAGCGCAGGCGCGGATCGGTCGGGGCCTGGCCGAGGGCGACCCGGCAGGCCTGCCAGCTCGCCTCGAGGTCGCCCGCATCGGCGAGCGCCCGGACGGTGGCCAGGGGGCCGCCCTCGGGAGGAGGTGCCGGCGGCGCCGCAGTCCAGGGCTCGCGCGTGGGGGTCTCGGCCGCCGCGACATCCGGGGCGGCCGGTTCCGGCGGCAGGAGCGGCGCCCAGATCGCGTGGAAACCCGGCGCCGCATCCGGGGCCGGATCCGGCTGCGCGGATGGCGGCGGCAGGTCCGGGACCGCCCCCTCCCCCGGGCGCCGGTAGGCGGCGGTTCCCGGGAGCGGGACGGCCTCCAGGAACTCCGCGAAGGCCGGGTTCGGCTCGGCATGGCCGAGGAGCAGCCAGCCACCGGGCCTCAGGCGCCGGGCCAGGGCCCGGACCAGGGCCTGCACCACGTCCGGGTGGAAGTAGATCAGGACGTTGCGGCACAGGATGAGGTCGTAGTCGGTGAGCGCCAGCGAGGCCGTGCCGTCCAGGAGGCTCATCAGGTTCTGGGGCTCGAACCGGGCGAGCCCGCGGTATTCCGGTCGCAGCGCGAAGGTGCCCTCCCGCGGGCCCGGCCGGAAGTAGCGCTCGCGCTCCTCGGGCCCGAGGGTGCGCAGGGCCCAGGCGCCGTAGACGGCGCGGCGCGCCACCGCCAGCACGTCGCGGTTGATGTCGGTGCCGGTCAGCCCGATGCGCCAGTCGGGCAGGCGCTCGCCCAGAAGCTCGCGCAGCACGATCGCGACGGAGTGGGTCTCCGGGCCCGTCGAGCAGCCCGCGCTCCAGATCCGCAGGCGCCGCTCGTCGCCGCGCGCCGCGATGCGCTCGGGCAGGATCGTGCCGCGCAGCGCCGCGAACTGCTCGGCGTAGCGGAAGAAGAACGTCTCCCCGATGGTGATCTCGGATTCGAGGGCCGCCCACTCGGCCTCCGACTCCTCCAGGAGACCGAGATAGCCGGCGGGATCGGGCACGCCCCGGGCGCGCATGCGCCGGCCGACCCGCTCCCACAGGAGGTCGTCCTTGTCGGCATAGTAATGGTGGCCGGTGCGGGCGACGAGGCGCGATTTCAGCGCCGCGAAGGCCGGGTCGCCGGTCGGCGCCGGCCCCAGGATCGACCGTGCGATCGGCATGGTCCGGCTCAGGCCGCCCACTCGGCGAGGCGGGCCTGCGCCTCCCGGGTCTGCGTCGCCAGGCGGTCGCGCTCCTCGGCGAGCAGGATGCGGTCGACCGAGAGGCCGTGGACCAGCCGGTCCCCGAGCCGGATCTCGGCGGCGACGCAGCCGTTCAGCGTCGCCCCGTCGGCCACCGGCCGGACCCGCTCGGGCTCGACCCGGACGACATCGGCGACCCGGTCGACCATCAGGGCAAGGGGAGACTCGCCATGCAGCAGGACGAGGTGGCGATAGAGCGCCTGCCGGGCCGTCGCCGGCCGGCCGAGGCCGAACAACGCCGCGAGATCGAGGACCGGCACGGCCGCGCCCGCGAGGTTGAGGAAGCCGGCGAGCGCCGCGGGCGCGCCCGGCGGGCGCCACAGACGCGGCAGGGGCAGGACCTCCCGCACCGCCCGGCGCGGCAGGGCGCAGTCCGTCCCGGCGACATCGACCAGAAGGTAGGCCGTTCCGGTCGTCATCGCGTCACCCCCGGCGGACCAGCCCGCCGCCGCGTCAGATAGGGGAGCCCGGCGGAGTTTCCAAACCGTCCGCGCACCCCTGTCGGCCGCCGCCGGAGATGGTAAGACGCGCCCGCCCGGGGCGGGCGGGAGCGGTGTCGTCGTGATCGAGATCAGGCAGGTCGGCCATGCCTTCGGGGAGCGCACCGTCTTGCGCGACCTCACCCTCGACCTCACCGAGCGGCGCATCGCGGTGGTGGGCGGCAACGGCAGCGGCAAGAGCACGTTTGCCCGCCTGCTGAACGGCCTTCTCGTGCCGAGCCGCGGCACCGTGCGGGTCGACGGGCTCGACACGCGGCGCGACGGCAAGGCGGTGCGCCGCAAGGTCGGATTCGTGTTCCAGAACCCTGACAACCAGATCGTGCTCCCCGTGGTCGCGGAAGATCTCGCCTTCGGGCTGAAGAATCTCGGCCTGCCGAAGGACGAGATCGCGCGGCGCACGGAGGAAGCCCTGCGCCGCTACGATCTCCACGAGTTCGCCGACCACCCGGCCCACCTCCTCAGCGGCGGGCAGAAGCAGCTGCTGGCGATCGCCGGCGTGCTGGCGATGGCCCCCGACGTGATCGTGTTCGACGAGCCCACCACGCTGCTCGACCTGCGCAACAAGCGCCGGATCGCCCAGGCCATCGACGGCCTCTCCCAGCGCGCGATCGTGGTCTCGCACGACCTCGCCTTCCTGGAGCATTTCGACCGGGTGCTGGTGTTCGAGGACGGCCGGGTCGTGATCGACGACCGCCCCGCGGTCGCGCTGCCGGCCTATATCGCGATGATGTCGTGACCCCGTACGTCCCGGGGGCGAGCCCGGTCCAT
Organism: Methylobacterium indicum; assembly: GCF_017347565.1. Lineage (NCBI taxonomy): Bacteria > Pseudomonadati > Pseudomonadota > Alphaproteobacteria > Hyphomicrobiales > Methylobacteriaceae > Methylobacterium > Methylobacterium indicum. The sequence continues at coordinate 1,328,615 of NZ_AP024145.1, forward strand.
CGCTGCCCGCCGGGGCGCAAGATCCTCGGCCTCGTCGCCGTCGGCACGGTCCTGTTCGCGCTGCCGCGGCTCGACCTCGCGCTCGCAGCACTCGGGCTCGCGGGGCTCCTCTACGGGGTGGCCGGCATCCCGGCCCGCCTCGTCCTCGCCCAGCTGCGTCCGCTCGCCTGGATCCTCGCCATCCTCGTCCTGGTCCAGCTCGCCCTCGACGGCTGGCTGGCGGGTCTGATGGTGGCCGCCCGCCTCGCCGCCCTCGTGCTGCTCGCCGGTCTCGTGACCCTGACGACCCGCAGCGCCGACCTGATCGAGGCGCTACAACGCGGCCTCGCCTGGCTGAGGTTTCTCAGGGTCAACCCCGCCAAGGTCGGCCTCGCCATCGCGCTGACCCTGCGGTTCATTCCGGTGCTGGCCGCCATCGCCGCGGAGGTGCGCGAGGCGCAGCGGGCGCGGGGCCTCGAGCGCAGCCTCGTGGCGCTGACCGTCCCGGTCGTGGTGCGGATGCTGAAGATGAGCGACGACATCGCGGCGGCGATCGACGCGCGCTCCTACGATCCGGACCGAGCCGGACACTGACATTCCCCTCCCCCTCGCTCCCAGGACGTCCAAGGACACCCATGTCGACCCGTGACATCGTCTTCGTCGCGCTCTTTGCCGCCCTCACCGCCGCCCTCGGCCTGTTTCCGCCCGTGACCCTGCCGGTCGTCGGCGTGCCGATCACCGCGCAATCGATGGGGGTGATGCTGGCCGGCGCCCTCGCGGGCTCGGTACGCGGCGGGGCGGCGCTCGCCCTGTTCGTCGTCCTGGTCTGCGCCGGGCTGCCGCTGATGGCCGGCGGGCGGGGCGGGCTCGGCATCGTCATGGGGCCGGGCGGCGGCTTCGTGCTGATGTGGCCGGTCGCCGCCTTCGCGATCGGATACCTGTACGAGCGCTCCCTGCGGACCCTGACGGTCTGGAAGGAGGTCCTGATCCTCGTCGTCGGCGGGGTGGTGCTCACCTACGCGGTCGGCATCCCGTGGATCGCCGCGGTCGCCCGGATCGACCTCGCCAAGGCGGCGATCGGCTCGGCCTGGTTCCTGCCGGGCGATGCCGTGAAGGTGGTGCTCGTGGTGCTGATCGCGCGGGCCGTGCGGCGGGCCTATCCGACGCTCCAGGCTCGCTAAGAGGCTATCCCGGTAGGGATTGCTGGGGGTGGCATTGCAGGTCGAGTTTCCCACCTTGTGAGGATGCTGACGCTCAAGAGCCAAGCTGGTCAGCGTCCTGCGGTCGCGGACGACGGCTGGCGCATCCCCGATGATCTGTGGCGGCGGATGGAGCCGCTGTTGCCGCCCCGGCCGCGCCATCCGCTCGGCTGCCACAACCCGCGGGTGCCCGATCGGGCGGCGATGGACGCGATCTTCTTCGTGCTGCGCACCGGCTGCCAGTGGAACGCGCTCAACGCCACAGGGATCTGCAGTTCGTCCTCGGCTCACCGCCGCTTCCAGGAGTGGACGGCAGCCAGCGTGTTCGCGGCGTTCTGGCGCGAGGGGCTTCTGGCCTACGACGCGTTGGTGGGGATCGACTGGACGTGGTTGTCTCTCGACGGGGCGCAGGGCAAGGCGCCGCTGGGTGGGGGGAAAAACCGGTCCCAACCCGACCGACCGGGGCAAGCGCGGCACCAAGCGCTCGGTGCTCACCGACGGGCGCGGGGTGCCGGTGGGGCTGGTGATCGCCGGCGCCAACGTCAACGATCACCTGCTGCTGCGCGAGACGCTGGAGGCGATCCCGGTCTCCCGGCCTGATCCGGGTGCGTGGGATCCCCAGCACCTGTGCCTGGACAAGGGCTACGACTATGCCGGTCCGCGTGAGACAGCCGACGAGTACGGCTTCGAACTGCATCTGCGACGGCGTGGAGAAGAGATCGTCGAGAAGCGCGAATGCGGCACGCGGGCGAGGCGCTGGGTGGTCGAGCGCTGCCACTCCTGGTTCAACCGCTTCCGCGCCCTCCTGATCCGATGGGCCAAAAAACCCGAGAACGCCCTCGCCGTCCTCCACTTCGCAGCAGCCATCATCGCATGGCGACACGTCCTACCGGGATAGCCTCTAAGCAGACTTGCGTTGGCAGGCCAACGCTTCGCCCGCTTAGGTTCTTGTTGTGTCGCAGATTTTTGTCGCCGAACCGGTATCCACTTCGGCGAAATCTGCTGAGAGCATTTTTCGACGAAGGGGGCACCGGCTCGTCGAGAAAAAATGGCGGCGAGATCCAAAACCCGGAGCCGTGCCCGGTCGTACCGCGATTGGGCCTTGCTCTGGACCCGTACTTTCCGCCGTCGCCGAAACCGGTTGACCCTGCGAGTCGAGGCGCGTAGGGTCCCCGCCACTCTCTCAAGGGCAGGCTTTTTCACAGCATGCGTGCGGTCCTTATTGTAGCGGAAGCGCCACCGACGGGGCGGGCTTGAGATAGCCCGGCTTCCCAAGGGTGGCGCGTGCAAGGGTCCTTCGGGGCCCTTTTTTGTTGCGTAAAACGGATCCGAGAGCGCGGACGAGACCAAGGAACGGGAGCGCGACGATGAGTGCGGGCGAGGTCATGACGGGCGCCGAGATGGTGATCCGGGCGTTTCAGGATCAGGGAGTCGACACCCTGTTCGGCTATCCGGGCGGCGCGGTGCTGCCGATCTACGACGCGCTCTTCCACCAGGACTCGGTGAAGCACATCCTGGTGCGGCACGAGCAGGGCGCCGTGCACGCCGCCGAGGGCTATGCCCGCTCGTCGGGCAAGGTCGGCTGCGTGCTCGTCACCTCGGGGCCGGGCGCCACCAACATCGTCACCGGGCTGACCGACGCGCTGCTCGATTCGATCCCGCTCGTCTGCATCACCGGCCAGGTGCCGACGCACCTGATCGGCTCCGACGCGTTCCAGGAATGCGACACGGTCGGCATCACCCGCAGCTGCACCAAGCACAATTACCTGGTCAAATCGATCGAGGACCTGCCGCGGATCCTGCACGAGGCGTTCTACGTCGCCTCGCACGGCCGGCCCGGCCCGGTGGTGATCGACCTGCCGAAGGACATCCAGTTCGCCAGCGGCGTCTACCGCCGCCCGGTCGACAACAGCCACAAGACCTACAATCCGCAGACGCAGGGCGACCCGGAGAAGATCCGCGCCGCCGTGGCGCTGATGGCGGGTGCGCGCCGGCCGGTCTTCTATACCGGCGGCGGCGTCATCAATGCCGGGCCGGAGGCCTCGGCGCTGCTGCGCGAGCTCGCCCGCGCCACCGGCTTCCCGGTCACCTCGACGCTGATGGGCTTAGGGGCCTTCCCGGGCTCGGACCCGCAGTTCCTCGGCATGCTCGGCATGCACGGGACCTACGAGGCCAACCTGGCGATGCACGAATGCGACGTCATGATCTGCATCGGCGCCCGCTTCGACGACCGCATCACCGGCCGTCTCGACGCCTTCTCGCCGTTCTCCAAGAAGATCCACGTCGACATCGACGCCTCGTCGATCAACAAGACCGTCAAGGCCGATATCGGCATCGTCGGCGATTGCGGCTCGGTCCTCGCCGACATGCTGCGCGAGTGGCGGGCGGTGACGCCGGAGCCCGATCAGGGCCGCCTGACCGAGTGGCTGTCGAAGATCCGCGGCTGGAAGGCGCGCGAATGCCTCGGCTACTGGCCGTCGGGCACCACGATCAAGCCGCAATACGCGGTCCAGCGCCTCTACGAGGCGACCAAGGATCGCGAGACCTACGTCACCACGGAGGTCGGCCAGCACCAGATGTGGGCGGCCCAGTACTACAAGTTCGACGAGCCGAACCGCTGGATGACCTCCGGGGGCCTCGGCACGATGGGCTACGGCCTGCCGGCGGCGATCGGCGCCCAGCTGGCGCATCGCGGCGCCCTGGTGATCGACATCGCCGGCGAAGCCTCGATCCAGATGAACATCCAGGAGATGTCGACCGCCGTGCAGTACCGCCTGCCGGTCAAGATCTTCATCCTGAACAACGAGTACATGGGCATGGTGCGCCAGTGGCAGCAGCTGCTGCACGGCTCGCGCTACTCCGAGAGCTATTCGGAGAGCCTGCCCGACTTCGTCAAGCTGGCCGAGGCCTACGGCGCCAAGGGCATCCGCTGCTCGGATCCCGGCAGCCTCGACGCGGCGATCGCCGAGATGCTGGACTATGACGGCCCGGTGATCTTCGACTGCATCGTCGACAAGACCGAGAACTGCTTCCCGATGATCCCGTCGGGCAAGGCGCATAACGAGATGCTGCTCTCGGACTACCTCGGCGAGACCGGGGCGGACTTAGGGGATGTCATCTCCGACGAAGGCAAGATGCTGGTCTGATCGGGACAGGGTTTGAGGACGATGAACGCCATGAACACCCACTACCCCGATCCGGTCCGCGTCGAGCCGGTGAACCGCCATACCCTGGCGGTCATCGTCGACAACGAGCCCGGCGTGCTCGCCCGCATCGCCGGTCTCTTCTCCGGCCGCGGCTACAACATCGAGAGCCTGACGGTCTCCGAGACCGAGCACGCCCGGCACATCTCCCGCATCACCATCGTGACGACGGGCACCAACGCGGTGATCGAGCAGATCAAGGCGCAGCTCGACCGGCTGGTGCCGGTGCATCGGGTGGTCGACCTGACGCTTCAGGGCGATTCGCTGGAGCGGGAGCTGGCGCTGGTGAAGGTCGCCGGCAAGGGCGACCACCGGGTCGAGGCGATGCGGCTCGCCGCCGCCTTCGGCGCACGCACCCTCGACGCGACGCTGAACTCGTTCGTGTTCGAGCTGACCGGCTCGACCGAGGAGATCGACCGCTTCGTCAAGCTGATGGCGTCGGTGGGGCTGGTCGAGGTCTCGCGCACCGGCGTCGCCGCCATGGGGCGCGGCGCGGAGGCGATGTAAGCGCTACTCGGCGGGCGGGGTGCCGGTGCGCCCCGCCTGGCCGTACTTCCGCTCGAAACGGTAGACGGCGAAACCCAGGGTGGCGAGGCCCGTCACCGAGATGAACAAGGCAAAGCTGAGCATCGCGAGGGTGGCATCCCAGGGCATCGTCACTCCTCCCGGCGCAGAAGTCGGATCACCGCGTGACTAATACAATGTAAGCCGAGAGAGGCCATAAACCAAGAGAGATGCGACTGCCCCAAGGTCGCGTTCGGGTTATTGACCAGCGGTACGATGGTGGCCGCACCAGCGACGGCGATTGCCATAGCGTTCACGTAGGCCGCAAACAGCTTGACATGCTCGTTCAGGCGCTTCGCTGCATGCTTGCGACGGGCAGCGATCTCCGCCGCATCGGGCGCTGCCTTGGACACGCGGGCTGCCTCATCGGTTCGTGACCCGACGTAACCGATCGCGTCTCCGCCGTCGATGACCGTCTCTCCGTACAAAAATGCCTCCCCGATCGACGGGGAGGCGAACGACGTTTTCCTTCTTCAGCATCATCAGAAGGGGAAGGGTATTCCAAGCCGGGGCCGGCTCAAGCACCGGCCCCGAAATCCCCCCGCCTCAGCGCGCGCCCTTGCCGTCCCCGTCGCGCATCGCGCCGGTCGGCTCCTGGACGTGGGCCTCGAGGAACCACAGCTGCTTGTCGACCGCGCGGGAGACCTCGGTGAACAGGTCGGCGGTGCCGGCGTCACCCGCCTCGTCGGTCTGGTCGATGTTCTCGCGCACGGCGTTGGCATAGGCCGCGTAGCGGTCGATCAGGGCCGAGAGGTGGTCGGCGATGGCGTAGACGTCGGTCGGATAGGGGGTGAGCTTCGAGGAGGCGGCGACGACCGAGGCAGTGCCGAGCGCCGTGGCGCCGAGCTGCACGGCCCGCTCCGCGACCTTGTCGTTGAGATCATCGATCTCGGTGCGGAACCCGTCGAGCATCTCGTGGATGCCGATGAATTGCGGGCCCTTCAAGTTCCAGTGCGCCTGCTTGATGTTGAGCGCCAGGTCGATGCCGTCGGCGAGGCGCGCGTTCAGGGTCTCGATCGAGACGCGCTTGGCGTTCGAGTCGGTGTCGTTGCGGGTGCGGTGCTGGCGCGGCTCGCCGGCCTTGCCCTTGGAATCCGCCATGTCGGTGATCTCCGTGGATTTGCCGCAACAACGAGGCCGAGGGGCAGCCGTTCCGGTGCTGCGGCGAGGTTTCGTGACCCGTCCCGCGCTTTTCTTCGGGGCGGTTGGACGATCCGGCATCGGGCTCGTCCGATACCGGAGGAGCTAGGGCAGGGTACCCAGCCGGACAGCCCGCCGGGTGAAACCCTGACCTTCCGTCAGAGCATCGGCTGCCCGCCGGTGACGGGCACGAGCGCGCCGGTCATGTAGCTGCCCTCCCGCGAGGCCAGCAGCACATAGGCCGGGGCCAGCTCCGCCGGCTGGCCGGCCCGGCCGAGCGGCGTGTCGGCGCCGAGCTGCTCGATCTGCTCCGGCGTCTTCACGATCGGCTGGATCGGCGTCCAGACCGGGCCGGGGGCGACGCAATTGACCCGGATGCCCTTCGGGGCGAGGAGGTTCGACAGCCCGACCGTCAGAGTGCTGATCGCCCCCTTGGTGGCGGCGTAGACCAGCATGCTGGCATCCGCGACCTTCGCCTGCTGGCTCGTCGAGTTCACGATCGCCGAGCCCGGCCGCATATGCTTCACGGCCTCCTGCGCCAGGTAGATCATCGCGAAGACGTTGGCGCGGAACGAGCCCTCGACGTCGTGGGCGGTGACGTCGTCGAGGCCCTCGTTCACCACCTGGGCGGCGGCGTTGTTGACGAGCACGTCGATGCGGCCGAACTCCGCCACGGTCTTCGCGACGATGGCCCGGCAATGCGCCTCGTCGCGCAGGTCGCCCGGCAGGAGGAGGCAGCGCCGGCCGGCCTTCTCGACCCAGGCCTTGGTCTCCTGCGCGTCCTCCTCCTCGGAGTCGAGGTAGGAGATCGCCAGGTGGGCGCCCTCCCGGGCATACGCGATGGCGACGGCCCGGCCGATGCCGGAATCGCCCCCGGTGATTAGCGCGATCCTGTCGGTGAGCAGGCCCTTGCCGACGTAAGATTCCTCGCCGTGGTCCGGCGCCGGGTCCATCGGGCCGGTGAGGCCGGGGCGCGGCTGCTGCTGCGCCCCCGGGAAGGGCGGCCGGGGATAGGCCGCACGGGGATCGTCGGTCATCGAGTGCCTTTCAGGAACGCGCCGGCGGTGCGCAAGGACAACGCCATGATGGTGAGCGCCGGATTGGCCGCGAGCGAACTCGGGAAGACCGACCCGTCGCAGATCCAGAGGTTCTCGACCTCGTGGCTGCGCCCTTGAGGATCGACCACGGAGGTGTCCGGGTTCCGCCCCATCCGGCAGGTGCCCAGCGTATGGGCGACGCGCTCCAGGACCCAGATATCCGTCGCCCCCGCCGCCTCCCAGATCTCGCGCATCACCTTGGTGGCGTGGGCGTTGAGCCTTTCTTCGTTCGAGCCGTAGCCGAAATCGATCCGCGCCTTGCGCATCCCGAGCGCGTCGGTCTCGTCCGAGAGCGTCAGGACGTTGGCGTCGCAGGGCAGGGTCTCGCCGTTGATGCCGATGCCGGCGACGCGGTTGTACTGCCGCAGGTAGTCGGTGAGCGCCGGCCCCCACAGCCCCCGGCCGCGGGCGACGGAGTTGGCCCAGGTCAGCGGCTCGACGCCGAGGCTCTGGACCAGGTAGCCGCCGGCGAAGTCGGCGCCTTTCGGCCGGGTGTAGTCCTCGGTGATGAGCGAGGACGGGTAGCCCCGGTTCATCCCCACCTCGTCGGCGAAGGTCCCCCAGACCTGCGTGGCGACGTGGCCGATATAGTTGCGCCCGACCTGGCCGCTCCCGGTCGCGAGATCGAGGTGGAGCAGGAGGCGGGGCGTCTCGACGGCGCCGGCGCACAGGATAAGGTGGGCGCAACGCTGGCGATGGTCGCGCCCGCCGCTGCGGTAGATCACGGCGGTGATACGACCGGCCCTGTCGCGCTCGACCCCGTGCATTCGGGCCTCCGCGCGGATCTCGGCACTCCGCGCCACCGCCAGCGGCAGGTAGGTCACGTCCATGCTGGCCTTGGCGCGGGTGCGGCAGCCCTGGTGGCAGAAGCCGCAATGGATGCAGGCCTTGCGCTCCGGCACCGATGGATCGACGGTGAAGTCGCGCGACACCACGGCGGCCGGCGCGTCGGTCGCGGTGATGCCGAGCCGGTCGCAGGCCGAGGCCATCAGCTGGGCCGGCCCGTTGCGTAGGACCGGCGGCAGCGGGAAGCGACGGGCCTCGTCCCAGGGATAGGGCGTGGGGCCGGAGGTGCCGATGAAGGCCTCGACCCGGTCGTAGAACGGTACCAGCTCGGCGTGGTCGATCGGCCAGTCGCAGCCCTCGCCGCTCTCGGTGTTGAGGCGGAAGTCGCGTGGGTCGGCCCGGGGCACGAAGGCGCCCCAATGCAGGGTCGAGCCGCCGACCCCGGTGCCGCTGTTGTTGGCGCCGAAGGCCTCCGGCGTCGAGCCGCCGCTCAGGCGTTCCTCGGTCCAGTAGATCTCGTCGGCGAGCGTCTCGTCGAAGCCGTACCCGGCCGGGTCGAAGTTCGGCCCGGCCTCCAGTGCCACGACCTTGAGGCCGGCCGCCGCCAGCTCGGCCAGCAGCGGTCCCCCGCCCGCGCCGGTACCGACCACCACCACGTCGACGACCTCGTCGGTGTTGTAACGGTTCTGCCCCGAGAGGTTCATCGGGCGTCTCCCACGGTCTCGAGGACGGGTTGCTCCCAGGGTTCGCGCTCGTTCAGGCCGGTCAGGCGGTAGCCCGGCAGGGCCTCCGCCTCGTCGCCGCCGGCACCGATGCCGGTAAAGCCGATCGCCGCGAGGCCGGCCGGGTGGGCGAGGAAGGTGCGCACCGCCTCGCCCCGCACTTCCTCGAACCAGCAGGTCATCAGGTCCGGCGCGAGGCCGTCGGGACACTCGGGCAGATCGCCGGAGGCGGCCCGGGCGAGAAGAGCATCCTGCTCGGACGCGTCCAACGCGGCGAAGGGGTGCCCGTGGGCGTCGCGGGCCGCGGCATCGACGGTGCGGAGCGCCCGCTCATAGGCCTCCGCGTCCGGGGGCAGGGTGACGAAGCGCCAGCCGTCCCCGGTGCCGGAGGCGAGCCGCGCGTCGATGCGGCGGGCGAGGTCGATCCTCCCCGGCCCCGGTTGCGGCAGCACCCGGTCGAGGCAGGCGGTGAGCGTCGCGCGCGCTTCCACGCTCAAGCAGAACGGCCCGTCGGGTTCGCGCATCCGCTCGCGGAGCGTCGTGCGCAGGCGGGTATTGACCCGCTCCGAACCCATCAGCGCGGCGAAGGCCGGCGGCAGGAGCGGCGCCTCCGCCTCCTCCGGCGGCGCGGCCAGGAAAGCGCGGATCAGCGTCGCCATCTCGTCCGGCCGCTCGAGCGGCAGCAGGTGGGCGGCACCCACCGCGACGACGTGGCGGTGGCGGGCGAGGTGAGGCAGGGTCAGCGCGGCCTGCGCCTCGGGCCCGAGATCGCCGTCCTGCGCTCCGCTGACCACCAGCGCCGGGACCCGAAGGAGACCGATGCGGTCGCGCCAATCCTCGTTGGCGCCGCCGGTGAGCCAGGCCTTCCAGGCGTCCGGGTTGGCCCGCAGCACGTCCTCGACGGTCTGGGCATGATCCTCGGGCGAGAGCGGCGCGCCGACATTCGCCGACACGAAGGCCTCCGCCTCCCGCCGGCGGGTCTCCGGATCGGCGTCGATCCAGGCGATCATCGCCCGGCGGCGCTCCTCCGCCATCGGCTCAGGGCAAGGCGGCGAGCCGGCCATCAGGACCAGCCCGGCGAGACCCGCGAGGGCGGGATCGCCGTCCTCGTGGCGGCGGGCGAGCGCCAGGGCGACCTTCGCCCCCATGCTGTTGCCGGCGATGAGCCAGGGCCCGGACGGGCCCTCGGCTTCGATGCGGGCGGCGACATGGTCGGCCATGGCGGCGACGTCGCCGCCGGGATGACCGGCCGCGTCGCCGAAGCCCGGCAGGTCGATGGCGACGCAGCGCGCCGCGGGCCCGAGGCGCTCGGCGAGCGGGCGCCATTCACGGGCGCTGCCTCCGAGGAAGTGCAGGCAGAAGAGAACGGGTTCGTCAATCATGCCGGCGACATCGCGCGGCGCTGCGCTGCGTCAACGGCCGCTCGCCCGCGGCGCCTTGCAGCACCCCGGGATGTTATGTCGAATGGTGAACGTAAGAGTCGGCGATCGGGCCGGGATGTCGTCCGGATCCCTGTCGGTCAGCAATCGACTTCGATTCGACGCTCGGACCGGAAGACCGGCGTGAGACGCATCTCACGCCGTCGCGAGCCGTCGTCATCCTGGATGAGGACGCGCCGCCTGATGTGCGTGACCGGCGGACCGACCGCCGGTCACCTGCGTCGTTACGGGCCTGCCCTCAGGCCGCCACCTGCCCGCTCCCGCCGGCCTCGCGGCTCTCGGCGGCGGCCAGGAGCACGCAGACCGCCACCACCTCGGCCGCGGCCTCGACCTCGGCGGGCTTCGGATAGGAGGGGGCGAGGCGCAGCAGCTTGTCCTGCGGGTCGCGCCCGTAGGGATGGGTGGCGCCGGCCGGCGTCAGCGCCAGCCCGCAGGCGGCGGCGAGCGTCACCACGCGGGTGGCGCAGCCCACCGGCACTTCGAGCAGGATGAAGTAGCCGCCCTCCGGCTCGCTCCAGCGCGCGACGCCGGTGCCGCCGAGATGGCGGGCCAGGGTCTCGGTGACGGCCTTGAACTTCGGCGCCAGCAGGCGGCGGTGGCCGTCCATCAGCGCGTCGAGCCCGCCCTGGTCGCGCAGGAAGCGGACGTGCCGGAGCTGGTTGAGCTTGTCCGGCCCGATGCTGCGCTTGCCGGCATTGGCGAGGTACCAGCGGATGTTGCCCTCCGACGAGGCCAGCATCGCCAGGCCCGCACCGGCCAGCGTCACCTTCGAGGTCGAGGCGAAGACGATCGCCCGGTCCGGGTGGCCGGCTTCCACGCAAGCGTCGAGGACGTTGCGCAGGGTCGGGCGGCGCTCGGTCAGGTGGTGCAGCGCGTAGGCGTTGTCCCAGAACAGCCGAAAATCCGGCGCGCCGGTCTCCATCCGGGCGAGGCGCTCGACGGTGGCATCGGAATAGGTCTCGCCGCCGGGGTTCGAGTATTGCGGCACCGCCCACATCCCCTTCACCCGGGGATCGCGGACCTCGCGCTCGACCACATCCATGTCCGGACCGTCGGCGGTCATCGGCACCGGGATCATGCCGATGCCGTAGGTCTCGCACAGGGCGAAGTGGCGGTCGTAGCCCGGCACCGGGCAGAGGAAGCGGATCTCTTCCTCCTTGGCCCATGGCCGCGTCCCGCCGGGCACGCCCTTCAGGAGCGCGTAGGCGATGCAATCGTGCATGAGCGCGAGGCTCGAATTGTTGCCGATGGCGATCCGGTCCGGCGACGCCCCGACCACCGGCGCGAACAGGGCCCGCACCTCGGCCAGACCCTGCACGCCGCCGTAGTTGCGGGCATCCTCGCCGCTCTCGGTGCGGTGGTCGCGGTTGCCCGGGAGGGTGAACAGGCCCTCGGACAGGTCGAGCTGCTCGGGCGCCGGCTTGCCCCGGGTCATGTCGAGCTTGAGGCCGCGCCCCTGCAGGGCGGCGTAACGGGCCTGGAGATCGGCAAGCGCAGGAATGGCAGTCATGGGACGGTTCGCTGGTGGACGGAAAGGCGCGCCACCTTTGCGCCTCCCGCCCCTGGGAATCCAGCGTTTTGCCGGCAGGGCTCCCCTGCGGAATGGCGCCGGCCGGGATAATCCGACCCGCCGCCCCCTGCCGGCTTCGTCGTCCGGCAGCCCTTACTTGCCGGCCTTCTCGGACAGGATGGCGCCGGTGCGGGGATCGGCCTTGAACTTCATCGGCTTGCCGTCCTTCATCCCCTCTCCTTCCCAATGGCCGTCATCGGCCTCGATCTCGGAGATCTGGGTGTAGCCGGCAGCCTCGACCTTCTGGATCACCTGGCCGATCGGCATCCAGTCGGCCCCGACCTTGTCGGCGAGGGCACCGGCGCTGCTGCCGGCGAGGATCAGGGCGGCGAGGGCCGGAATGGTCAGCTTGGTCATGAGGTCACGTCTCCCTTCGCGGGCTGTGGATGCCGCAAGGGAGATCGTGCGCCGGGGCGCGAGGTTCCCGCCAAAGAAGAAAGGCGGCCCGCGAGGGCCGCCTTCGAAGACGTCGAGAAGGTCGGGCGGATTACTCCGCGGGGGTCTCGTCGGCGACCTGGACCGGGCCGGAATCCTTGCCGCGGGCATCGACGTCGCGGTCGACGAACTCGATCACCGCCATCGGGGCGTTGTCGCCGTAGCGGAAGCCGGCCTTCATGATGCGGCAGTAGCCGCCCGGACGGCCCTCGTAGCGGGGGCCGAGCACGTCGAACAGCTTCTTGACCATCACCTCGTCGCCGCGCAGAGCCGCGATCGCCTGACGGCGGGCATGCAGGTCGCCGCGCTTGCCCAGCGTGATCAGCTTCTCGACGACCGGACGCAGGTCCTTGGCCTTCGGCAGGGTGGTGATGATCTGCTCGTGCTTGATCAGCGCGGCCGACATGTTCGAGAACATCGCCTTGCGATGCTCGACGGTGCGGTTGAAGCGACGACCCCGGAAACCGTGACGCATGGCTCTCTCCTTTGGTTCTCGGCCGCCGTGCCACGGGTCGGCCGTCCTTTGTGGTGCGAGGGCGGAGGACCGCCACTCCGGATACGCCCCCTATCGGAGGGCGCATCCGGAGTGGCGGCGCGGGACTTGGAATCCCGCGCCGCGACCGGCTCAGTAATGCTCTTCGAAGCGCTTGGCGAGATCCTCGATGTTCTCCGGCGGCCAGCCGGGAACGTCCATGCCGAGGTGCAGGCCCATCGCAGCCAGCACTTCCTTGATCTCGTTGAGCGACTTGCGACCGAAGTTCGGGGTGCGGAGCATCTCCGCTTCGGTCTTCTGGATGAGGTCGCCGATATAGACGATGTTGTCGTTCTTGAGGCAGTTGGCCGAGCGGACCGACAGTTCGAGCTCGTCGACCTTCTTGAGCAGCGCCGGGTTGAAGGGCAGCTGCGGCGCCAGCGGCGCGGCCTCCTCCTTGCGGGGCTCCTCGAAGTTCACGAAGATCTGGAGCTGGTCCTGGATGATGCGGGCGGCGTAGGCCAGCGCATCCTCGGGCGAGACCGCACCGTTGGTCTCGACCGTCATGGTCAGCTTGTCCTTGTCGAGATCCTGGCCCTCGCGGGTGTTCTCGATGCGGTAGGACACCTTGGTGACCGGCGAGAACAGAGCGTCGACCGGGATCAGGCCGATCGGGGCGTCCTCGGGACGGTTGCGGTCGGCCGGGACGTAGCCCTTGCCGGCCGAGACCGTGAACTCCATGCGGATCTCGGCGCCGTCGTCCAGCGTGCAGAGCACCAGGTCGGGGTTGAGGATCTGCACGTCGCCGATCGTGGCGATGTCGCCGGCGGTGACCAAGCCTGGGCCGGTCTTGCGCAGGGTCATGCGCTTGGGCGTGTCGCTGGACGAGCGGATCGCGATGGTCTTGATGTTGAGGACGATGTCGGTGACGTCCTCACGAACGCCCGGGATCGACGAGAACTCGTGCAGCACGCCGTCGATCTGGACGGCGGTGACGGCGGCGCCCTGGAGCGACGACAGGAGGACCCGGCGCAGCGAATTGCCGAGGGTGGTGCCGAAGCCGCGCTCCAGCGGCTCGGCCACCACGGTGGCGATCCGCTTCGGGTCGTGCCCGGGGGTGACCTCGAGCTTGTTCGGCTTGATCAGCTCTTGCCAGTTCTTCTGAATGACCACGTTCGCACCTCTCGCCAACTTACACCGGGGCAACCCCGAAGGGCCCTCCCCTCGCGATCCCTCCCGCGCCCGGGAGACACCGCCGTCCTGATCTCTCACGCGTTCGAAGCAGGGGCGGTCAGGACGCCGCGCTCCACTGCTCCGGGACCCAGGCGAAGCCGGCGCCGTCGCGCCGGACATAGCCGAGGGCCGGAAAATCGAGATGCATCCCGGCGACCAGGCTGCGCTCGGCGGCGACCTGGTCGAGGATGCGCTTGCGGGTGGCGGCCGCCACCGCGCCGTCCACGTCGAAGGTCAGACCGACCTCCGGACGGGCGAGCTGGATCGCCGGCAGATGCACCACGTCGCCCCAGATCAGCAGGGAGCGGTCTCCCGACTGGACCCGGTAGGCGGTGTGGCCCGGCGTGTGGCCGGGCGCCGGGATCGCCTCGATCCCCGGCAGCACCTCGCCCCCGCCGGCCCGGCGAATCCGGCCGCCATAGGCCGAAACGAGGCCTTGCGCGCGGCGAAAGCCCGCCTTGGCGCCCTCCGGGGCACGGGCCTCGGCGCCTTCGGCGAGCCAGTAGGCGGCCTCCGCCTCCGGGATCACCACCTCGGCGTTGGGGAACGCCACGGCGCCGTCCTGCGCGATCAAGCCGCCGATGTGATCGGAATGCAGGTGGGTCACCAGCACCGTTCCGACGTCCTTGGGCGCCACGCCGCAGGCGGCGAGCGCCTTCGGCAGGTGGCCGAGGGTGTCGGGACCGCCCGCCCCCATGCCGGCATCGACCAGCACGGGTTTCGCCCCGCCGAGGATCAGGAAGGCGTTCACGGTGATCCGCGGCGCGGCCGCGTCCCGGAACCCCTCCGCCTGCAGCCGCCCCGCCTCGTCGGCGGGAATGCCCTGCACCAGCCCGAGCGAGGCCACGAGATGACCGTCGTTCAGGGCGACCACAACGCGATCGCCCAGCGTCCAGGGGAGGACGCCGGGGCGGGCGAAGTCGGCGGTGAGGGCTATCGACACGCAATCCTCTTCGCGGGCCGTCGGCCGGGGAGCCCGCAAGGGGCTCCCCGGGACGTGGGGACGATCAGACGCGACGACGCTTGCGCGGACGGCAGCCGTTGTGCGGGATCGGGGTCACGTCGCGGATCGACGTCACCGTGAAGCCCGCGGCCTGCAGCGCGCGAAGCGCCGACTCGCGACCCGAACCGGGGCCCGAGACCTCGACCTCGAGGGTGCGCATGCCGTGCTCGGCGGCCTTGCGGCCGGCATCCTCGGCGGCGACCTGGGCGGCGTAGGGCGTCGACTTGCGGGAGCCCTTGAAGCCCATGGCGCCGGCCGACGACCACGAGATCGTGTTGCCCTGGGCGTCCGTGATGGTGATCATCGTGTTGTTGAACGAGGCGTTCACGTGGGCGACGCCCGACACGATGTTCTTGCGTTCGCGACGACGGACGCGGGTTGCTTCCTTGGCCATACTGTCTTTCGATCCTTCAGGCGCGCCCGTGGTGCCAGGCGCTCGGGACGTGTCTTGCGGGTGTCGTGAGCGGCGCTGGCGCGCCGCCGGTGTCGGGCAGGCCTCGGGACCTGATCCCGGGACCCGCCGATCCTATGCTGACCGCGGCTTACTTCTTCTTGCCGGCGATCGGCTTCGCCTTGCCCTTGCGGGTACGGGCGTTGGTGTGGGTGCGCTGGCCGCGGACCGGCAGGTTGCGGCGGTGACGCAGGCCGCGGTAGCAGCCGAGATCCATCAGGCGCTTGATGTTCATCGAGACTTCGCGACGCAGGTCGCCCTCGACGACGTAGTCGCGGTCGATGGTCTCGCGGATCTGCAGCACCTCGGCGTCGGTGAGCTGGTTCACGCGACGCTCGGCCGGAATGCCGACCTTCTCGGTGATCTCCTCGGCCTTCTTGGCGCCGATGCCGTGGATGTACTGGAGCGCGATGACGACGCGCTTGTTGGTCGGGATGTTGACGCCGGCGATACGGGCCATGGTGTCCTGCTCTCCATCACGTCCGCGGCCGTGGCCGGGACGATGTTTCTGGTGTCGCGCGCGTCCGGTGGAGCCCGGCCCCTGCGCGCCGTCCCGACGGCAAATCGGCCCGGAGCGGCCTCCAAAGAGGCTCGCCGGGCCGTCCGGGTCTGAACGAAGGAGCGCCCACTAGCGCGGGCGCGCCGGCTTGTCAACCGCGCCCCGCCCTCAGGCGGACACGGTCTGGAACGGGGCCAGCAGCGTCTCGAGCTGCTTCGTCACCTCGTCGATCGGCGCCATGCCGTCGACCTGGCGCAGCAGGCCGGTGCCGGCGTAATGCGCCGAGAGCGGCGCCGTCTGGGCGCGGTAGGCCTCGAGCCGGGTCTTGAAGACCTCCGGCGTGTCATCCTTGCGCACCGGCTCGCCGCGGGCCGCGGTCTCGGCGGCGCGCTTCGCGATCCGGCCGACGAGGGCGTCCTCGTCGACCTTGAACTCGACCACGGCGTCGAGGCGCAGGCCCTTCTGGGAGAGCATGGTCTCGAGGGCCACGGCCTGGGCGACGGTCCGCGGGAAGCCGTCGAGGATGAAGCCGGAGCGGGCATCCGCCTCCTCGATCCGGTCGGCGACGATGCCGATCACGATCTCGTCGGAGACGAGAGCGCCGCTCTCCATCAGGGCCTTGGCCTTGAGGCCGACCGGGGTACCGGCCGCGACGGCGGCGCGCAGCATGTCGCCGGTCGAGAGCTGCGGGATTCCGAACCGCTCGACGATGCGCGCCGATTGGGTGCCCTTCCCGGCGCCAGGCGGGCCGAGCAGAATGATCCGCATAACCTGTCTCTCCCCTCGGCCGCGTCTCGCCTTAGATCCTTCGTCCTCGGCGCGGCCTGTATGCTCGTTGTAGCCTGGGACCGGTTGCACCCGAAATCCGACCATGCGCTAAGGCCCGGACCCCCGTCCGAACCGGCGCAAGGGAAGCGACCATGCGCCAGGCGGACGCCCGGACGCAAGGGCATTGGACGCGAGGGCTCGCTCCGGGAACCCGGGCCGGCGAACCGGCCCGGGCGCCGCGATCAGCGCCGGCGGGCGCCGCGCAGCTTCGCCTTCTTCACCAGACCCTCGTACTGGTGCGCCAGCAGATGGCCGTGGACCTGCGCCACCGTGTCCATGGTGACCGAGACCACGATCAGCAGCGAGGTGCCGCCGAAGTAGAACGGCAGCGAGGCGTAGGATACCAGGATCTCCGGGATCAGGCAGATCACCGTCAGGTAGGCCGCGCCGATCACCGTGATGCGGGACAGGACCTTGTCGATGAACTCGGCGGTGCGCTCGCCCGGACGGATGCCCGGGATGAAGCCGCCATGCTTCTTCAGGTTGTCCGCCGTCTCCTGCGGGTTGAACACCACCGCGGTGTAGAAGAACGCGAAGAAGATGATCAGGGCCGCGTAGAGCAGCATGTAGAGCGGCCGGCCGTGGCCGAGATAGGTCGCCATGGTGGCGATGATCCCGGTGCCGTTCGGATCGGTCTGGAAGCTCGCCGCCGTGGCCGGCAGCAGCAGCAGCGACGAGGCGAAGATCGGCGGGATGACGCCCGAGGTGTTGAGCTTGAGCGGCAGGAACGAGGTCTGGCCCTCGTACATCCGGTTGCCGACCTGGCGCTTGGGGTAGTTGATCAGGAGGCGGCGCTGGGCGCGCTCCATGAACACGATGAAGTAGACGACGGCGGCCGCCATCACGACGACGCCGAGGATCACCACCGTCGACAGCGCACCCTGGCGGCCGAGCTCGAGGGTGCCGGCGATGGCGGAGGGCAGGTGGGCGACGATGCCCGCGAAGATGATGAGCGAGGAGCCGTTGCCGATGCCCCGCGAGGTGATCTGCTCGCCGATCCACATCAGGAACAGCGTACCGCCGGTGAGCGTGATGACGGTCGAGACGAGGAAGAACGGCCCCGGGTCCTGCACGATGCCGCCGGAGCTCTGCAGCCCGACCGCGATGCCCCAGGCCTGGAAGATCGCCAGCACCACCGTCAGGTAGCGGGTGTACTGGTTGAGGACCTTGCGGCCGGACTCGCCCTCCTTCTTCAGCCCCTCGAGCGACGGCACCACCGAGGTGAGCAGCTGCACGATGATCGAGGCCGAGATGTACGGCATGATGTTGAGCGCGAAGATCGCCATGCGCTCGACGGCACCGCCAGAGAACATGTTGAACAGGCCGAGCACGCCGCCCTGGGCGTTGGCGAAGCTCTGGCGCAGCGCGTCGGGATCGATGCCGGGCAACGGGATGTAGGTCCCGAGCCGGTAGACGATCAGGGCGCCAAGCGTGAACCAGATCCGCTTCTTGAGCTCTTCGGCCTTGGCGATGGCGCCGAAGTTGAGGTTGGCGGCGAGCTGCTCGGCTGCAGAGGCCATGGGTTGAACGTCCTCGGGTCGGGTCCGCAGAGAGCGCGGCCAGGGATGCGCGGGCATCCCCCAAAACACGAGCGGCGGCCTCGCGCTGGTCGCACGGGCCGCCGCCGATGATCGGTGACTTAAAGTGTGCCTTAGGCCGACGCAACCGCGTCGTCGGCGGTGGCGAGCGACTGGGTCACCGAGCCGCCGGCCTTCTCGATCGCCTCGACCGCCGACTTCGACGCCCGGGAAACCTGGAAGGTCAGCTTGGCGGTCAGCTCGCCGACGCCGAGGATCTTCACCCCGTCGCGGGCCTTGGAGACCACGCCGGCGGCGATCAGCGACTCGACGGTCACGGGAGCCGAGACGTCCAGCTTGCCGGCATCCACCGCCTGCTGGATGCGACCAATGTTGACCGCGTTGAGGTCGGTCGCGCCCGGGTTGTTGAAGCCGCGCTTGGGCAGGCGACGGTGGAGCGGCATCTGGCCGCCCTCGAAGCCCTTGATGGCGACGCCGGAGCGCGCCTTCTGGCCCTTCACGCCACGGCCGCCGGTCTTGCCCTTGCCGGAGCCGATACCACGGCCGACGCGCATCCGCTTCTTGGTTGCGCCTTCGTTGTCACGGATTTCGTTGAGCTTCATGATGCCCTCCTCAAGCCGCGTCGTCGAGAACGCGCACGAGGTGATGCACCTTCGCGATCATGCCGCGCACCGAGGGGGTGTCCTCCAGCGTCGCGATGCGGTGCATCTTGTTCAGCTTCAGGCCGACCAGCGTCTGACGCTGGCTGGCCTCGCGGCGGATCGGCGAGCCGATCTGCTGCACGCGGACGGTCTTCTTCTCAGCCATCGGAGCGCCTCCTTACGCCGCGTCGGCGGAATCGGCCGAAGCGGCCGAGTCGGCGTCACGACGGCGGGCCTGGAGGGCCGACACCTTGAGACCGCGGCGGGCCGCGACCGAACGGGGGGAATCCTCGTTCTTCAGCGCGTCGAAGGTGGCGCGCACGAGGTTGTAGGGGTTCGAGGAGCCGAGCGACTTCGCCACGACGTCCTGCATGCCCAGGGTCTCGAAGACGGCGCGCATCGGGCCGCCGGCGATGATGCCGGTGCCGGCCGGGGCGGCGCGCAGGATGACCTTGCCGGCGCCGTGACGGCCCTGGACGTCATGGTGCAGGGTGCGGCCCTCGCGGAGCGCCACGCGGACGAGACCGCGCTTGGCGGCTTCCGTCGCCTTGCGGATGGCCTCGGGAACCTCACGGGCCTTGCCGTGACCGAAACCGACGCGGCCCTTCTGGTCGCCGACGACGACGAGCGCCGCGAAACCGAAGCGACGGCCGCCCTTCACCACCTTGGCGACGCGGTTGATGTGGACCAGCTTGTCCACGAACTCGCTGTCGCGCTCCTCGCGGTCGTCGCGGCGACGACCCTCACGCTCACGTGCCATGTGTCATGTCCATTCGACTGACGCGGGCGGCGGTCCCGCTCGCAAAGTTTCGATCCGCCGTAACGAGAGAGGGAGCCGCGTCGGCCCCCTCGTCTCCTGGGACATCGTGCCGATCCGGAAGGGGCGGCGCTCGACGAGCGCCCTCCCCTCGCGCGGGATCAGAAGTCCAGGCCGCCCTCGCGGGCCGCGTCGGCCAGGGCCTTGACCCGGCCGTGATAGAGGTAGCCCGAGCGGTCGAAGATGACCTGGCTCACGCCGGCCGCCTTGGCACGCTCCGCCACCAGCTTGCCGACCTCCGTCGCGGCGGCCTTGTCGGCGCCGGTCTTGAGACGGCCGCGCAGGTCCTTCTCCAGGCTCGACGCGGCGGCCAGGGTGCGGCCGGTCGCGTCGTCGATGACCTGGACGTAGATCTGCTTGGAGGAGCGGAACACCGAGAGCCGCGGACGACCGTTGGCCGCCTTGCGGATCGCCCGCCGGACGCGCGCGCGGCGCCGGTCGAGCAGTTCGATTTTGCGAGACATCGGCGGTCCTTACTTCTTCTTGCCTTCCTTGCGGAAGATGAACTCGCCGGCGTACTTGACGCCCTTGCCCTTGTAGGGCTCGGGGCCGCGATAATCGCGGATCTCCGCCGCGACCTGACCGACGCGCTGCTTGTCGATCCCGGTGACGATGATCTCGACCGGCCGGGGCGTGGCGATCGAGATCCCTTCCGGGATCGCGTACTCGATGTCGTGGCTGTAGCCGAGCGACAGCTTGAGAACCTTGCCGGCAACCGCAGCACGGTAGCCGACGCCGTTGATCTCGAGCTTCTTCTCGTAGCCCTTGGTGACGCCCTCGACCAGGTTCGACACCTGGGCGCGGGAGAGACCCCACATCGCGCGGGCCTCCTTGGACTGCGACCGGGGCTGGACCGAGATCGCGCCGTTCTCGTGCGCCACCGACACCTGGTCGGGGACCCGGAACTGCAGCTCGCCCTTCTGGCCCTTGATCTTGACGTTCTGGCCGTCGACGGTGGCGGTCACGCCGGCCGGGACGGTCACGGGCTTCTTGCCTACGCGGGACATGCTCGTCTTTCCTTTTCGGCTGTCAGGGTCTGCAGGTCAGAAGACCTTGCAGAGCACCTCGCCGCCGACGTTGCGCTCGCGCGCCTCGTGGTCGGCCATGACGCCCTGAGGGGTGGAGACGATGGTGATGCCCAGGCCGTCGGCGACGCGCGGCAGGGTATCGACCGACGAGTAGACCCGGCGGCCCGGCTTGGAGACGCGCTCGATCGAGCGGATCACCGGCTGGCCGTCGAAGTACTTGAGCTCGATCGCGAACTCGGTGCGCCCGTTGCCGTAATCGGTCGTGGCGTAGTCGCGGATGTAGCCCTCGGACTTCAGGACGTCGAGGACGCGCGCCCGCAGCTTGGAGCCGGGGGTCTGCACGACGTTGCGACGACGCATCTGGCCGTTGCGGATGCGGGTGAGCATATCGCCCACGGGATCGTTGATCATCTGTGGCGCCCTCCCCTTACCAGCTGGACTTGACCAGACCGGGGATCAGCCCCCGGGAACCCAGGTCGCGGAGCGCGACGCGGGAGATGCCGAGCTTACGGTAGTAAGCGCGGGGACGGCCGGTCATCTCGCAGCGGTTGCGGATGCGGGTCGGGCTGGAGTTGCGGGGCAGCTCCGCCAGCTTGAGGCGCGCCTCGAAGCGCTCCTCCATCGACAGCGACTCGTCGTTGGCGGTCGCCAGCAGCGCCTCGCGCTTCGGCGCGTAGAGCTTCACGAGCTCCCGCCGCTGCTTGTTCTTCTCGATCTTGCTCGTCTTAGCCATGTTCTAGCTCTCCAGTGTCCGCGTATGGGGGCGGTCAGCCCTCACTGCCGGAACGGGAAGTTGAAGTGCTTCAGGAGCGCCCGGGCCTCGGCATCGGTCTTGGCGGTGGTCGCCACGACGATGTCCATGCCCCAGGTGTTCTGGGCCTTGTCGTAGTTGATCTCGGGGAACACCAGGTGCTCCTTGATCCCGAGGGCGTAGTTGCCGCGCCCGTCGAACGACTTCGGGTTCAGGCCGCGGAAGTCACGCACGCGCGGCAGCGCAATGGTGATCAGGCGATCCATGAACTCGTACATCCGCTGCTTGCGCAGTGTGACCTTGCAGCCGATCGGCATGTTCTCGCGGACCTTGAAGGTCGCGATCGCCTTGCGGGCCCGGGTGATGACCGGCTTCTGGCCGACGATCAGGCCGAGATCCTCGGCGGCGACCGTGGCCTTCTTGGAGTCCTGGGTCGACTCGCCGACGCCCATGTTGACGACGATCTTCTCGATCGTCGGCACCTGCATGGGGTTGGTGTAGCCGAACTCCTCGATCAGCTTGGGACGCACCACTTCCTCGTAGTGCTTCTTGAGCCGCGGGGTGTACCCGTCCTTGAGCGCCTCAGCCATCGATCAGATCTCCCGAGCGCTTCGCGAAGCGAACCTTGCGCCCGTCTTCCAGAATGCGAAAACCAACCCGGGTGGGCTTGCCGTCCTTGGGGTCGGCGACCGCCAGGTTCGACAGGTGGATCGCCGCCTCCTTGGAGATGATCCCGCCCTCGGAGGTCTGGGTCTGGCGCGTATGGCGCTTCACCAGATTGATCCCCCGGACGAGCGCCCGGTCTTCCTTCGGCATCACCTGGATGACCTCGCCGGTGCGACCCTTGTCGCGGCCGGTCAGGACGACGACCTTGTCGCCCTTCTTCACCTTCGCAGCCATTACAGCACCTCCGGCGCCAGCGAGATGATCTTCATGTGGTTGCGAGCCCGCAGCTCGCGCGGCACGGGTCCGAAGATACGCGTGCCGATCGGCTCCTTCTGGTTGTTGATCAGCACCGCCGCGTTGCGGTCGAAGCGGATCACCGAACCGTCGGCCCGACGGACGTCCTTGGCGGTGCGAACGACGACCGCCTTCATGACGTCGCCCTTCTTCACGCGGCCCCGCGGAATAGCCTCCTTCACCGACACCACGATGATGTCGCCGACGCCGGCATACTTGCGCTTGGAACCGCCGAGCACCTTGATGCACATCACGCGACGTGCGCCGGAATTGTCGGCGACGTCCAGATTCGTCTGCATCTGGATCACGGCCTAACGCCCTTTCCTTGTTTCAGGCAGGTCTCCGTCGGGCACGATTGCCCGGCGGACGGCAGCCTGATGGGGATCTCGCGTCCCCGTCCATTAAAAGACCGCGCTGCAGCGCGATTGCTCGCGCTGGCGCGGTCAACGAACGCGATGAGGAGCGCGTCACACGCCCTTCATGTTTCGGTGGAGGCCGGCCGATTACACCGGATCGACCGTCCTGACAAGGCCTCGGGGGCACCAAAGGGCGCCCCCGACCGGCTTTGCGGCATCGCACGCCCGAAGGCGCGGCGCCCTACGCCTCGGCGGTCGCGACGGCCTCGCCCTCGACCAGCTTCCAGGTCTTGAGCTTGGAATAGGGCCGCGACTCCTCGATGAACACCTGCTGGCCGACCTTGGCCGCGTTGTTCTCGTCGTGAGCGTGGTAGTTCTTCGACCGGCGGATGGTCTTCTTCATCACCGGATGGGTGAAGCGACGCTCCACCTTCACGACGATGGTCTTGTCCTGCTTGTCGCTGACGACGACGCCCTGCAGCACGCGCTTCGGCATGGTGGTAACTCCCCCTTAGCCCTGCGCCGCCTGCAGCGTCTTCTGGCGCTGCAGGGTACGGACGCGGGCGATGTCGCGGCGCACTTCGCGCACCCGGGCGACGTTCTCGAGCTGACCCGTGGCCCGCTGGAAGCGCAGGTTGAACTGCTCCTTCTTCAGGTTCAGGAGCTCCTCGCCGAGCTGATCCGGCGACAGCGCGCTCAGGTCAGACAGCCTCTGGCTCGACTTCATCTCGAATATTCTCCTCAGTCGGCGATGCGCTGGATGAAGCGCGTGCGGACCGGCAGCTTGGCGGCACCCAGGCGCAACGCCTCGCGGGCGATGTCCTCGGCCACGCCGTCGATCTCGAACATGATGCGGCCCGGATGCACGCGGGCGGCCCAGTATTCGGGCGCGCCCTTGCCGGAGCCCATGCGGACTTCGGTCGGCTTCGCGGTCACGGGGACGTCGGGGAAGATCCGGATCCAGACCCGGCCCTGACGCTTCATCTCGCGGGTGATCGCGCGGCGGGCCGCCTCGATCTGACGCGCGGTGATCCGCTCCGGCTCCATGGCCTTGAGGCCGTAGGAGCCGAAGTTCAGATCGGTTCCGCCCTTCGCGGCGCCGTGGATGCGGCCCTTGAACTGCTTGCGGAACTTCGTCTTCTTGGGTTGCAGCATGGCAGCCTCTCAAAACTGAAGGGCGGGAGACGGGCGGCCCTTAGGCCGCCGCGTCCCGTCCGCCGCGCTCGCCACGCTCACGGTCGCGACGTCCGCCCGAACGGCCGCCCTCCTCGTGCGCGCGCTTGTCCTGGGCCATCGGGTCGTGCTCGAGGATCTCGCCCTTGAACACCCACACCTTGATGCCGCAGGTGCCGTAGGTCGTGAACGCCGTGGCCGTGCCGTAATCGACGTCGGCGCGCAGGGTATGCAGGGGCACGCGGCCCTCGCGGTACCACTCGAGCCGGGCGATCTCGGCGCCGCCGAGGCGGCCGGCGCAGTTGATGCGGATGCCCTCGGCGCCCAGACGCATCGCCGACTGCACGGCGCGCTTCATGGCACGACGGAAGGCGACGCGGCGCTCGAGCTGCTGGGCGATCGAGTCGGCCACCAGGGTGGCGTCGATCTCGGGCTTGCGCACCTCGACGATGTTGATCGTCACGTCGGCCTTGGTCATCGAGTTGACGAGCTTGCGCAGCTTCTCGATGTCCGCACCCTTCTTGCCGATCACCACGCCCGGACGACCCGAGTGGATGGTGACGCGGCACTTCTTGTGCGGGCGCTCGATGACGATCTTGGAGACCGCGGCCTGCTTGAGCTGCTTGAGCAGCGCTTTGCGGATCGCGACGTCCTCGTGCATCAGGCGAGCGTACTCGCCCTTGTTGGCGTACCAGCGCGAGTCCCAGGTCCGGTTGATGCCGAGACGCAGACCGATCGGATTGACTTTCTGACCCATCGGTCCCTCCTCAGGCGACTTCGGCCGGGACTTCGCGCACCACGATGGTGAGGTTCGCGAACGGCTTCAGGATGCGGGCGCCACGGCCGCGGGCGCGGGCGTGGAAGCGCTTGAGAACCAGCGCCTTGCCGACATAGGCCTCCTTCACGACGAGATCGTCCACGTCCAGGTCGTGGTTGTTCTCGGCGTTGGCGATGGCGCTCTCGAGGCACTTGCGGACGTCGACCGCGATCCGCTTGCGCGAGAACTGCAGGTCGGCGAGCGCGTGCGAGACCTTCTTGCCGCGGATGAGCTGAGCCACGAGGTTCAGCTTCTGCGGGCTGACGCGCAGCATGCGCGCCACGGCCTTGGCCTCGTTCTCGGGGAGCGCGCGGGGTGCTGCTGCCTTGCCCATCTTAGCGCCTCTTCGCCTTCTTGTCGGCCGCGTGACCGTGGAAGGTGCGGGTCGGCGAGAACTCGCCGAACTTGTGACCGACCATTTCCTCGGAAACGTAGACCGGGATGTGCTTCTGCCCGTTGTAGACCCCGAAGGTCAGACCAACGAAATGCGGAAGGATCGTGGAGCGACGGCTCCAGATCTTGATCACCTCGTTGCGGCTCGCGCCGCGCGCGGCGTCCGCCTTCTTGAGGAGGTAGCCGTCGATGAACGGCCCCTTCCAGATTGAACGTGCCATGGGACGACGCCCTTACTTCTTGCGGTTGTGGCGGCTCGACACGATGAACGTGTCGGTGCGCTTGTTCGAGCGGGTCTTCTTGCCCTTGGTGGGGACACCCCACGGCGTGACCGGATGACGACCGCCCGACGTGCGACCCTCGCCGCCGCCGTGCGGGTGGTCGACCGGGTTCATCGCGACGCCGCGGTTATGCGGACGCTTGCCGAGCCAGCGGTTGCGACCCGCCTTGCCGAGCGAGATGTTCATGTGGTCGGGGTTCGAGACCGCGCCCACCGTGGCGTAGCACTGGCCGTGCACCAGGCGCTGCTCGCCCGAGTTCAGGCGGAGCGTGACGTAGCCCTGGTCGCGGCCGACGATCTGGGCGTAGTTGCCCGCGGACCGGGCGATCGCCCCGCCCTTGCCGATCTTCAGCTCGACATTGTGCACGATCGTGCCGACCGGCATGCTGCCGAGCGGCATGGCGTTGCCGGGCTTGATGTCGACCTGCTCGCCCGACACGACCTTGTCGCCGGCCTTCACGCGCTGCGGAGCCAGGATGTAGCTCTGCGCGCCGCCCTCGTAGCTGACGAGGGCGATGAACGCCGTGCGGTTGGGATCGTACTCGATCCGCTCGACCGTGCCGACCTTGCCGGCGTGCTCACGCCGCTTAAAGTCGATGAGGCGCAGCGTCCGCTTGTGGCCACCGCCGCGGAAGCGGACGGTGACGCGGCCGAGGTTGTTGCGGCCGCCGGTGGACGACTTGCCCACCGTCAGCGCCTTGACCGGCTTGCCCTTGTAGAGCTCCGAACGGTCCACGATCACGAGCTGGCGAAGGCTCGGCGTGACCGGCTTGAATGTCTTCAAAGCCATTGGCTTGTTTCCTTACGCCGTTCCCTCAGAGCCCGGTCGTGACGTCGATCGTCTGGCCCTCTTCGAGGGTGACGATCGCCTTTTTCACGTCCGAACGCTGACCGCGCTGACCGCGGAACATCTTGGCCTTGCCCTTGGTGACGAGCGTGTTGACGCTCTTCACCTTGACCTCGAACAGCTTCTCGACCGCTTCCTTGATCTGCGGCTTCGTCGCCTTCGGGGCCACCCGGAACACAACCTTGTTGAGCTCCGAGAGGTTCGTCGCCTTCTCGGTGATGACCGGGGAGACGATCACGTCGTAGTGGCGCGGATCAGCGCTCATTTGAATCGCGCCTCCAGCGCATCGACGGCGGCGCGGGTCAGCACGAGCTTCTCGCGGCGCAGGATGTCGTAGACGTTGATGCCCTGCACCGGCAGGACGTCGATCTGCGGCAGGTTGCGGGCCGCACGGGCGAAGTTCTGGTCGAGCTCGGCGCCGCCGATGATCAGGGCGTTCGAGAGCGACAGCTTGCCGAACCGCTCCTTGAGCGCCTTGGTCTTGCCCTCGTCGAGGCGGGCGTCGTCCATGACGATCAGGGCCGCGCTCTTGGCCTTGGCCGAGAGGGCGTGGCGGAGCGCCAGCGCCCGGACCTTCTTGGGAAGGTCGTGGGCGTGCGAGCGGGTGACCGGGCCGTGGGCCCGGGCGCCGCCGCGGAACTGCGGGGCGGAGGCAGCGCCGTGACGGGCGTTACCGGTGCCCTTCTGCTTGTAGAGCTTCTTGGTCGTGCGGGCGATCTCGCCGCGCTGCTTGGTCTGGTGGGTCCCAGCCTGGCGCTTGGCGAGCTGCCAGCGGACGCAGCGCTGCAGCAGGTCGGCGCGGGGCTCGAGACCGAAGATGGCCTCGTCGAGCTCGACCGAGCCGGCCTCGGCGCCGTCGAGCGTGGTGATCTCGAACTTCATCACGCGTTCTCCTCGGTGGCCGGAGCCGCGGGAGCCTCGACCTGGGCGTCGGCAGGGGTCTCCTGCGCCGCAGCGGTCTGCTCGCGGAACTTGCCCGGCATCGGCACGTCGGCCGGCAGCTTGCGCTTCACGGCGTCGCGGACGAAGATCCAGCCGCCGTCGACACCCGGCACCGAGCCCTCGACCAGGATCAGGCCGCGCTCGACATCGGTGCGCACGACGCGCAGGTTCTGGGTCGTGACCCGCTCGACACCGAGGTGACCCGGCATCTTCTTGTTCTTGAAGGTCTTGCCCGGGTCCTGACGGCCGCCGGTCGAACCGATCGACCGGTGCGAGATCGACACGCCGTGCGTGGCGCGCAGACCGCCGAAGTTCCAGCGCTTCATGCCGCCGGCGAAGCCCTTACCGGTGGTCGTGCCCGTCACGTCGACGAACTGACCCGCCAGGAAGTGGTCCGCGGTGATCTCGGCACCGACCGGGATGATCGCATCCTCGGTGACGCGGAACTCGGCCAGCTTGCGCTTCGGCTCGACCTTCGCGACCGCGAAGTGGCCGCGCTGGGCCTTGGACACGTTCTTGACCTTGGCCTTGCCGACGCCCACCTGGAGCGCGACGTAGCCGTTTTTCTCGACCGTGCGGTGGGCCACCACCTGGCACTGATCGACCTTGAGCACCGTGACCGGAACATGCTCGCCGGCGTCCGTGAAGACGCGGGTCATGCCGACCTTCTGTGCAATGACTCCTGAGCGCATGGTTCTCCCCCGCGCGGCCTAGTGAAGCTCTAAGAACCCGCGGGTCCTCAGAGCTTGATCTCCACGTCGACGCCGGCGGCGAGGTCGAGCTTCATCAGCGCGTCCACGGTCTGGGGCGTCGGATCGACGATGTCGAGCACGCGCTTGTGGGTGCGCATCTCGAACTGCTCGCGCGACTTCTTGTCGATGTGGGGCGAGCGGTTGACGGTGAAGCGCTCGATCCGGGTCGGCAGCGGGATGGGCCCGCGGACCTGGGCCCCGGTCCGCTTCGCCGTCGAGACGATCTCGCGGGTCGACGAATCCAGGATGCGATGATCGAACGCCTTGAGGCGAATACGGATGTTCTGGCCGTTCATGTGATGTCTACCTCGCGACGGGATGGGGCGGGCACGAGGCCCGCCCCGTCACCTGTCCGCTCGTGGAAGCGCCTGGACGCTTACTCGGTGATGGAGGCGACGACGCCGGCGCCGACGGTGCGGCCGCCCTCGCGGATGGCGAAGCGGAGCTTCTCCTCCATGGCGACCGGCACGATCAGCGTGACGTCCATGGTCACGTTGTCGCCCGGCATCACCATCTCGGTGCCCTCGGGGAGCTGGCACACGCCGGTCACGTCCGTGGTCCGGAAGTAGAACTGCGGACGGTAGTTGGTGAAGAACGGCGTGTGGCGCCCGCCCTCCTCCTTGGTCAGGATGTACGCCTCGGCCTTGAACCGGGTGTGCGGCTTCACCGAACCCGGCTTGCACACGACCTGGCCGCGCTCCACGTCCTCGCGCTTCGTGCCGCGCAGCAGCACGCCGACGTTGTCGCCCGCCTGGCCCTGGTCGAGCAGCTTGCGGAACATCTCGACGCCGGTCACCGTCGTCGTCGTGGTCGGGCGGATGCCGACGATCTCGACCGTCTCGCCGACCTTGATGATCCCGCGCTCGACGCGGCCCGTCACCACCGTGCCGCGGCCCGAGATCGAGAACACGTCCTCGATCGGCATCAGGAACGGCAGGTCGATCGGACGCTCCGGCTGCGGGATGTAGGCGTCGACCGTCTTCATCAGCTCGAGCACCGCCTCGTGGCCGATCTTCGGCTCGCGGTTCTCCAGCGCGCACAACGCCGAGCCCTTGGTGATCGGGATGTCGTCACCCGGGAAGTCGTACTTCGAGAGCAGCTCGCGCACCTCGAGCTCGACGAGGTCGAGGAGCTCCGGATCGTCGACCATGTCGACCTTGTTCATGAACACCACCAGCGCCGGCACGCCGACCTGGCGGGCGAGCAGGATGTGCTCGCGGGTCTGGGGCATCGGGCCGTCGGCGGCCGACACGACCAGGATCGCGCCGTCCATCTGGGCGGCGCCGGTGATCATGTTCTTCACGTAGTCGGCGTGGCCGGGGCAGTCGACGTGCGCGTAGTGGCGGTTCTGGGTCTCGTACTCGACGTGGGCGGTCGAGATCGTGATGCCGCGCGCCTTCTCCTCCGGCGCCTTGTCGATCTGGTCGTAGGCGGTGAAGGTCGCGCCGCCGGTCTCGGCCAGCACCTTGGTGATCGCCGCGGTCAGCGAGGTCTTGCCATGGTCAACGTGACCGATGGTGCCGATGTTGCAGTGCGGCTTCGTCCGCGAAAACTTTTCCTTGGCCATCGCCAATACTCCGTCGATCGAATGCAAGCGAAATAGTCTGGATCGGTGCCCGCCATGGCGGGCACCGGAAGCTGAGAGGCGGCCCGAGCCAGGGCCATCTCATCAAGCGTCGGTTCGCCTTAGGCGTACTTGGCAACCACCTTCTCGGCCTCGCCGCGCGGGACCTCTTCGTAGTGGTCGAACTGCATCGTGAAGTTCGCGCGGCCCTGGGTGAAGGAGCGCAGCTGGTTCACGTAGCCGAACATGTTGGCGAGCGGCACCATCGCGTTGATGACGTTGGCGTTGCCGCGCATGTCCTGACCCTGGATCTGACCGCGCCGGGAGTTCAGGTCGCCGATGACCGAACCGGTATAGTCCTCCGGGGTCACGACCTCGACCTTCATCACCGGCTCGAGCAGGACCGAGCCACCCTTCTGCAGCGCCTCGCGGAGTGCCGCCCGCGACGCGATCTCGAAGGCCAGCGCCGAGGAGTCGACCTCGTGGTAGGCGCCGTCGATCAGCTCCACCTTGATGTCGACCACCGGGAAGCCCGCCAGGATACCGGCGGTCAGCACGCTGTTGAGGCCCTTCTCGACGCCCGGGATGTACTCCTTGGGCACCGAGCCGCCGACGATCTTCGACTCGAACGCGTAGCCGGCACCCGGCTCGTTCGGCTCGACCACGAACTTCACCCGCGCGAACTGGCCGGTACCACCGGTCTGCTTCTTGTGGGTGTAGTCGATCTCGGTGCGCTTGGTCAGCTTCTCCCGGTACGCGACCTGCGGCTGGCCGATATTGGCCTCGACCTTGTAGGTGCGCTTCAGGATGTCGACCTTGATGTCGAGGTGGAGCTCGCCCATCCCCTTCAGGATGGTCTGGCCCGACTCCTGGTCGGTCGAGACCCGGAAGGACGGATCCTCGGCGGCGAGCTTCGAGAGCGCGATGCCGAGCTTCTCCTGGTCCGCCTTGGACTTGGGCTCGACGGCGATCTCGATGACCGGCTCCGGGAACTCCATCTTCTCGAGGATCACGGCCTTGGTCGGGTCGCACAGCGTGTCGCCGGTGCGGGTGTCCTTGAGACCCGCGAGCGCCACGATGTCACCGGCGAACGCCTCCTTGATGTCCTCGCGGTTGTTCGCGTGCATCAGGAGCATGCGGCCGACCCGCTCCTTCTTGTCGCGGGTCGAGTTGATGACGTTCGCGCCCGAATCGATCTTGCCCGAATACACGCGGCAGAAGGTGATCGTGCCGACGTGGGGATCGTCCATGATCTTGAAGGCGAGCATGGAGAACGGATCGGAGTCGAGGGGACGCCGAACGACCTCTTCCTCGGTCTTGAAGTCGATGCCCTTGATCTCGCCGCGATCGGCGGGAGACGGCAGGAAGTCGACGACCGCGTCGAGCAGGGGCTGCACGCCCTTGTTCTTGAACGCCGAGCCGCACAGCACGGGGTGGAAGGCACGGCGCTGCACGGCCGTGCGCACCAGCTTGCGCATGGTGTCCTGGTCGGGCTCGACGCCGTCGAGGTAGGCCGCCATCGCGTCGTCGTCCATCTCGACGCAGGCCTCGACGAGCTTGGTGCGGTACTCCGCAGCCTGGTCGGCGAGGTCGGCCGGGATCTCTTCCTCGGCGTAATTGGCGCCCAGCGCCTCACCCGACCACACGATCGCCTTCATCTTGATCAGGTCGATCACGCCCTTGAAGG
This sequence comes from Methylobacterium indicum, assembly GCF_017347565.1. NCBI lineage: Bacteria > Pseudomonadati > Pseudomonadota > Alphaproteobacteria > Hyphomicrobiales > Methylobacteriaceae > Methylobacterium > Methylobacterium indicum. Next base: position 1,359,781 of record NZ_AP024145.1, read on the forward strand.
AGCTCTCGGCGCCGATCGGCAGCTGCAGGCAGACCGGCTTGCCGGCCACGCGGTCGATGATGTCGGCGACGCACTTGAAGAAGTCGGCGCCGATCTTGTCCATCTTGTTGACGAACACGACGCGCGGCACGTCGTACTTGTCCGCCTGGCGCCACACCGTCTCGGTCTGGGGCTCGACGCCCTGGTTGCCGTCGAGCACGCAGACCGCGCCGTCGAGCACGCGCAGCGACCGCTCCACCTCGATGGTGAAGTCGACGTGCCCGGGGGTGTCGATGATGTTCAGGCGCTTGTCGCGCCAGAAGCAGGTGGTCGCAGCCGAGGTGATCGTGATGCCACGCTCCTGCTCCTGCTCCATCCAGTCCATGGTGGCGGCGCCCTCATGGACCTCGCCGATCTTATGGGACTTGCCGGTGTAGTAGAGGATCCGCTCGGTCGTCGTGGTCTTGCCGGCATCGATGTGGGCCATGATGCCGAAGTTGCGGTAGTCCTCGATCGCGTGCGTGCGGGGCATCGGGGGGCTCCTGAAGGTAGGGGCCGCCGCACCAGGAGGGCGGCGGCGAAGCAGCGTTTACCAGCGGTAGTGCGAGAACGCGCGGTTGGCCTCGGCCATCCGGTGGGTGTCCTCGCGCTTCTTCACGGCGTTGCCGCGGTTGTTGGCGGCGTCGAGCAGCTCGGCCGACAGGCGCTCGACCATGGTGCGGTCGTTGCGCGAGCGGGCGGCCTGGATCAGCCAGCGGATCGCCAGCGCCTGACGGCGCTCGGTGCGGACCTCGACCGGGACCTGGTAGGTCGCGCCGCCGACGCGGCGGGAGCGGACCTCGATCGCCGGGGCGACGTTGTCGAGGGCGGCGCGGAACACCTCGATCGGGTTCGCCTTCGCGCGGGCCTCGATGATGTCGAACGCGCCGTACACGATGGTCTCGGCGACCGACTTCTTGCCCTCATACATCACCGAGTTCATGAACTTGGTGAGGACGACGTCGCCGTACTTGGCGTCGGGGATGATCTCGCGCTTCTCGGCGCTGTGGCGGCGGGACATCGCTCGCTCCGTCTAACTTCTAAAAATCAACTGTTGTGCCCCAACGCAGGCCGCCTGGAGCCTCTCGGGCCGGCGACATCCTTGCGGGACAAGCGATATTGGGTACCGGGTCCGCGTCTTACTTCGGACGCTTGGCGCCGTACTTCGAGCGACGCTGCTTGCGGTTCTTGACGCCCTGGGTGTCGAGCACGCCGCGCAGGATGTGGTAGCGCACGCCCGGAAGATCCTTCACGCGGCCGCCGCGGATCATCACCACGGAGTGCTCCTGAAGGTTGTGACCCTCGCCCGGGATGTAGCCGATGACCTCGAAGCCGTTGGTCAGGCGAACCTTGGCGACCTTACGCAGCGCCGAGTTCGGCTTCTTCGGGGTCGTGGTGTAGACGCGGGTGCAGACGCCACGCTTCTGCGGGCAGGCGTCGAGAGCCGGCACCTTGTTGCGGGCCTTCTGCGCCTTCCGCGGATTGGCGATCAGCTGGTTGATCGTCGGCATGCCATTCCTCTCGCAACGCGTCGCCGTCCTGGCGACCGTCGTTTCTCAAATCTCGTCTGAACGACCGTCGCCCCAGGATGGAGCGCAACGCAAATCGCGCCCCAGGCTGAAACCAGCCTTTGGCGCGCCATGCGAGCAGAGGACCACCAGGGGACAGGCCCCAGCGATCATGCCGGTCTGACACGTGTCAGTCGCTTGAAGTTCGGTCGCGTTTAGGAGACTTGGATCGAGGCACGAGGGGCACGTCGATCAGCTGTCGCCTACGGCCAGCCGTTCAGTAGGAGGGCCTATTACGGGCTGGTAGCCGGGGCGTCAAGCAGAAACTTTCTCTTAAAGCTTGGCTGCTTACGCGAAAAGGCCGGCGCCCCGGATAGGGCGCCGGCCTTCGTCTGGAGATGCGGCGGGCGACGATGCCCGCCGCCGGAAAGCGCCCTGCCCTACTCGGCCGCCGGGAGCTGCTCGGCGACCGCCGCGCCGCTCTCGGCCGACTTCTGGGCCATGATCAGGCCGTCGCGGCGGCGCGCGATCGACTTGATGTCGGCGATCATCGCGCCGGTGCCCGCCGGGATCAGCGAGCCGACGATGACGTTCTCCTTCAGGCCCTCGAGGTTGTCGACCTTGCCGTTGACCGCCGCCTCGGTGAGGACGCGGGTGGTCTCCTGGAACGAGGCCGCCGAGATGAACGAGCGGGTCTGCAGCGACGCCTTGGTGATGCCGAGCAGGACCGGGACGCCCTGGATCGGCTTCTTGCCCTCGGCGAGCAGCTTCTCGTTGAACTCGGCCAGCTCCATCCGGTCGATCTGGTCGCCCGTCAGGATCTCGGAATCGCCGCCGTCGGTGATCTCCACCTTCTGCAGCATCTGCCGGACGATCACCTCGATGTGCTTGTCGTTGATCGACACGCCCTGGAGCCGGTAGACCTCCTGGATCTCGTTGACGAGGTAGGCGGCGAGCTCCTCGACGCCCTTGATCGCCAGGATGTCGTGCGGCGCCGGGTTGCCGTCGACGATGAAGTCGCCGAGCTCGACCACGTCGCCGTCCTGCAGGTGGATGTGCTTGCCCTTCGGGATCAGGTACTCCACCGGCTCCGAGCCGTCATGCGGGGTCAGGCTCAGGCGGCGCTTGTTCTTGTAGTCGCGCCCGAACGAGATCGTGCCGGACTTCTCGGCGATGATCGCCGCGTCCTTCGGCCGACGGGCCTCGAACAGCTCCGCCACCCGCGGCAGACCGCCGGTGATGTCGCGGGTCTTGGCGCTGTCGGTCGAGACGCGGGCGAGGATGTCGCCGGCCTTGACCCGGGTGCCCGGATCGACGCCGATGATCGCCTCGACCGGCAGGATCGAGCGGGCATCCGAACCGCGCGGCAGCTTCTGCACGCGGCCGTTCTGGTCGTGGACCGCGATCGCCGGACGCAGGTCCGCCGTCCGCGCCGAGCCGCGCCAGTCGATGACGACGCGCTTGGCGATGCCGGTCGACTCGTCGGTCGTCTCGGTGATCGACTGGCCGTCGATCAGGTCCTCGTAGGCCACGATGCCGTCGATCTCGGTCAGGATCGGCCGGGTGTAGGGATCCCACTCGGCGATGCGCTGGCCGCGCTTGATCGCGTCGCCCTCGTCGACACGGACGCGGGCGCCGTATTGCAGGCGGTGGACCGCCCGCTCGGTGCCGTCCGGCCCGACGATCACGACCGCGACGTTGCGGCCGATCGCGACGAGGTCGCCGTCCGAGTTGCGGGCGAGACCGCGGTTGCGGATCCGCACCGTGCCCTCGAAGCTCGACTCGATGAAGGACGAGTCGGCGATCTGGGCCGCGCCGCCGATGTGGAAGGTGCGCATCGTGAGCTGGGTGCCCGGCTCGCCGATCGACTGCGCCGCGATGACGCCGACGGCCTCGCCCATGTTGACGGGCGTGCCGCGGGCGAGGTCGCGCCCGTAGCAGGTGGCGCAGACGCCGTTCCGGGTCGCGCAGACCAGGACCGAGCGGATCTTCACCTCCTGGATGCCGGCCTTGGTGATCGGCTCGAGGTGCTTCTCCTCGATCGTCTCGCCCTTGGCGACGATGATCGAGCCGTCATTGGCGACCAGGTCCTCGGCCGTGGCGCGGCCGAGGATGCGGGTCGCCAGCGAGGCCACGACCTGGCCGGCATCGATGATCGCGCGCATCCGGATGCCGCTCTCGGTGCCGCAATCCACCTCGCGGATCACCGCGTCCTGCGCCACGTCGACGAGGCGGCGGGTCAGGTAGCCGGAATTGGCGGTCTTGAGCGCGGTGTCGGCCAGACCCTTGCGGGCGCCGTGCGTCGAGTTGAAGTACTCGAGAACGTCGAGGCCTTCCTTGAAGTTCGAGATGATCGGGGTCTCGATGATCTCGCCCGAGGGCTTGGCCATCAGACCGCGCATCGCCGCGAGCTGCTTCATCTGCGCCGGCGAGCCACGGGCGCCGGAGTGGCTCATCATGTAGATCGAGTTGACCTGCTTGTCGGCGCCGTGCTCGTCCTTCTGCACGGACGAGATGCGGTTCATCATCTCGCCGGCGAGACGGTCGGAGCACTTGGCCCAGGCGTCCACGACCTTGTTGTACTTCTCGCCCTGGGTGATCAGGCCGTCCTGGTACTGCTGCTCGTAATCCTTCACGAGCGTGCGGGTCTCGTCGACGATCGACCACTTGTTGTCCGGCACCACCATGTCGTCCTTGCCGAACGAGATGCCGGCCCGGAAGGCGTGGATGAAGCCCAGACCCATGATCCGGTCGCAGAAGATCACCGACTCCTTCTGACCGCAATGGCGGTAGACGGTGTCGATCATCGCCGAGATCTCCTTCTTCGTCATCAGCTTGTTGACGACGTCGAAGGGGACGCGCTTGTGGCGCGGCAGCACGCTCGACAGGATCACCCGGCCCGGGGTGGTGTCGTAGATCCGCGAGACCTCGTTGCCCTCGGAATCCAGACCCTTCCAGCGCCACTTGATCTTGGTGTGCAGCGTCACGGTGCGGGCCGCGAGCGCGTGCTCGAGCTCGCCGAAATCGCCGAACACGCCCCGCATCGGGTTCTTCGGATCGTTCGGCTTGTGCTCACCCGGCGACCCGTCGGCGACGATCGACAGGTAGTACAGGCCGAGCACGATGTCCTGCGACGGCACGATGATCGGCGCGCCGTTGGCCGGGTGCAGGATGTTGTTGGTCGACATCATGAGGACGCGCGCTTCCAGCTGCGCCTCGAGCGACAGCGGGACGTGCACGGCCATCTGGTCGCCGTCGAAGTCGGCGTTGAACGCGGCGCAGACCAGCGGGTGCAGCTGGATCGCCTTGCCCTCGATCAGCTTCGGCTCGAAGGCCTGGATGCCGAGCCGGTGCAGCGTCGGCGCCCGGTTCAGCATCACGGGGTGCTCGCGGATCACCTCGTCCAGGATGTCCCAGACTTCCGGCTTCTCCTTCTCGACGAGCTTCTTGGCCTGCTTCACCGTGGCCGAGAAGCCCTTGGCGTCGAGGCGCGCGTAGATGAACGGCTTGAACAGCTCGAGCGCCATCTTCTTGGGCAGCCCGCACTGGTGCAGCTTCAGCTCCGGGCCGACCACGATGACCGAGCGGCCGGAATAGTCGACGCGCTTGCCGAGCAGGTTCTGGCGGAACCGGCCCTGCTTGCCCTTCAGCATGTCGGCGAGCGACTTCAGCGGGCGCTTGTTGGCGCCCGTGATGACGCGGCCGCGCCGCCCGTTGTCGAACAGCGCGTCGACCGCCTCCTGCAGCATCCGCTTCTCGTTGCGGATGATGATGTCCGGCGCGCGCAGCTCGATCAGCCGCTTGAGGCGGTTGTTGCGGTTGATGACGCGGCGGTAGAGGTCGTTGAGGTCCGAGGTCGCGAAGCGGCCGCCGTCGAGCGGCACGAGCGGGCGCAGGTCCGGCGGGATCACCGGCACGACCGTCAGGATCATCCATTCCGGCCGGTTGCCCGACATCTGGAACGCCTCAATGATCTTGAGGCGCTTGAGGAGCTTCTTGGGCTTCAGCTCGGAGGTGGTGGTGGCGATCTCCTCGCGCAGGTCGGCCGCGATCTTGTCGAGGTCGAGCTCCTGCAGGATGCGCCGGATCGCCTCCGCGCCGATCATGGCGGTGAACGAGTCCTCGCCGTACTCCTCCTGCGCGCGCAGGTACTCCTCCTCCGACAGGAGCTGACGCTCCTTCAGGGGGGTGAGGCCCGGCTCGATGGTGACGTAGGACTCGAAGTACAGGATGCGCTCGAGATCCTTGAGCGCCATGTCGAGCAGCAGGCCGATGCGGCTCGGCAGCGACTTCAGGAACCAGATATGGGCGACGGGCGCGGCGAGCTCGATATGGCCCATGCGGTCGCGACGGACGCGCGCGAGGGTCACCTCGACGCCGCACTTCTCGCAGATCACGCCCTTGTACTTCATGCGCTTGTACTTGCCGCACAAGCACTCGTAGTCCTTGATCGGCCCGAAGATCCGGGCACAGAACAGGCCGTCACGCTCGGGCTTGAACGTGCGATAGTTGATGGTCTCGGGCTTCTTGATCTCGCCGTAGGACCAGGACAGGATCTTCTCAGGCGACGAGATCGAGATCTTGATCTGGTCGAAGCTCTGAGGCTGAGCCTGCTGGTTGAAAAGATTCATGACCTCTTGGTTCATGATCTGCTCCTTGGCTGACGGGGCGCCGCGAAGGGCCGGGCGAAGGGCCTGGGAATTTGGGCCGCCGTCTGAGGGAAACGGGTTTCGGCGGCCGGGGCCCTCGTTGGGAGGACCCCGCCGCCGTCTTCAGTCGGTCGTGTCGGGGCAGGCCTACTCGGCCGCCTCCGGGGGCGCCTCGAGCTGGTCGTTGGCCGCGCGCTTGGAGGACAGCAGCTCGACGTTGAGGCCGAGCGACCGCATCTCCTTCACCAGCACGTTGAAGCTCTCGGGGATGCCCGCCTCGAAGGTGTCGTCGCCGCGCACGATGGCCTCGTAGACCTTCGTGCGGCCGGCGACGTCGTCGGACTTCACCGTCAGCATCTCCTGCAGCGTGTAGGCGGCGCCGTAGGCCTCGAGGGCCCACACCTCCATCTCGCCGAAGCGCTGGCCGCCGAACTGCGCCTTGCCGCCCAGCGGCTGCTGGGTGACGAGCGAGTACGGACCGATCGAACGCGCGTGGATCTTGTCGTCCACCAGGTGGTGCAGCTTCAGCATGTAGATGTAGCCGACCGTGACCTTGCGGTCGAAGGGCTCGCCGGTGCGCCCGTCGTAGAGCGTCGACTGGCCCGACCGGTCGAGGCCGGCCATCTCCAGCATCGTCTCGATGTCGGCTTCCTTGGCGCCGTTGAACACCGGGGTGGCCATCGGGACGCCGCGGCGCAGGTTGTTGCCGACCTCGGCGAGATCCTGGTCGGTCAGGCCGGCCAGCTCGGACTCGCTGTAGATCGCCCTCATCCGCTCGCGCAGGGGCTCGATGTCGTGGGTGCGCAGATACGCGTCCACGGCCTGCGAGACCTGCCGGCCGAGACCCGCGGCGGCCCAGCCCAGATGCGTCTCGAGGATCTGGCCGACATTCATCCGGCTCGGCACGCCGAGCGGGTTGAGCACGATGTCGGCGTGGGTGCCGTCCTCCAGGAACGGCATGTCCTCGATCGGCACGATGCGCGAGACCACGCCCTTGTTGCCGTGCCGGCCCGCCATCTTGTCGCCGGGCTGGATCTTGCGCTTCACCGCCACGAAGACCTTGACCATCTTCATGACGCCCGGGGGCAGCTCGTCGCCGCGCTGCAGCTTCTCGACCTTGTCGAGGAAGCGCTGCTCGAGGCGCTTCTTCGACTCGTCGTACTGCTTCTGCATCGCCTCCATCTCGGTCATGAGACGGTCTTCGACGACGGCGAACTGCCACCACTGCGACCGGGGATACTCGGTCAGCAGCTCGCGGGTCAGGAGGGTCTCCTTCTTGAAGCCCTTCGGGCCCGCCACCGGCGACTGGCCGACCAGCAGGTCGGCGAGACGCGCATAGGTGTTGCGGTCGAGGATCGCCTGCTCGTCGTCGCGGTCCTTGGCGAGACGCTCGATCTCCTCGCGCTCGATGGCCTGGGCGCGCTCGTCCTTGTCGACGCCGTGGCGGTTGAACACCCGGACCTCGACGATCGTGCCGGTGACGCCCGGCGGCACCCGCAGCGAGGTGTCGCGCACGTCCGAGGCCTTCTCGCCGAAGATGGCGCGGAGGAGCTTCTCCTCCGGCGTCATCGGGCTCTCGCCCTTCGGGGTGATCTTGCCGACCAGGATGTCGCCCGCGTGGACCTCGGCACCGATATAGACGATGCCGGCCTCGTCGAGGTTCTTGAGCGCCTCCTCCGAGACGTTCGGGATGTCGCGGGTGATTTCCTCCGGCCCGAGCTTGGTGTCGCGGGCCATCACCTCGAACTCCTCGATGTGGATCGAGGTGAACACGTCATCCTTCACGATCCGCTCGGAGAGCAGGATCGAGTCCTCGAAGTTGTAGCCGTTCCACGGCATGAACGCGACGAGCACGTTCCGGCCGAGTGCCAGCTCGCCGAACTCGGTCGAGGGACCGTCGGCGATGATGTCGCCCTTCTTCACCACGTCGCCGACGCGCACGAGCGGCTTCTGGGTGATGCAGGTCGACTGGTTCGAGCGCTGGAACTTCTGCAGGCGGTAGATGTCGACGCCGGGCTTCGAGGCGTCGGCCTCGTCGGTGGCGCGGATAACGATACGGGTCGCATCGACCTGGTCGATGATGCCCGCGCGCCGGGCGCCGATGGCGGCACCCGAATCGCGTGCCACCACGGCTTCCATGCCGGTGCCGACGAAGGGGGCGTCGGCGCGAACCAGCGGCACCGCCTGGCGCTGCATGTTCGAGCCCATCAGCGCGCGGTTGGCGTCGTCGTTCTCGAGGAACGGGATCAGCGCCGCGGCGACCGACACCAGCTGCTTGGGCGACACGTCCATCAGGTCGACGCGCTCGGGACCGACGACGATGACCTCGCCCGCCCGGCGGCAGACCACGAGGTCTTCCGTGAGCTTGCGGTTCTCGTCCATCACCGCGTTGGCCTGGGCGACGTGGTACTTCGCCTCCTCCATGGCGGACAGGTAGGCGACCTCGTCGGTGACCACGCCGTCGCGCACGCGGCGGAACGGGGTCTCGATGAAGCCGTACTTGTTCACCCGGGCGAAGGTGGCGAGCGAGTTGATCAGGCCGATATTCGGGCCTTCCGGCGTCTCGATCGGGCAGATCCGGCCGTAATGGGTCGGGTGCACGTCGCGCACCTCGAAGCCGGCGCGCTCGCGGGTCAGGCCGCCCGGGCCGAGCGCCGAGAGACGGCGCTTGTGCGTCACCTCGGAGAGCGGGTTGGTCTGGTCCATGAACTGCGACAGCTGCGACGAGCCGAAGAACTCGCGCACCGCGGCCGCAGCCGGCTTCGCGTTGATCAGGTCCTGCGGCATCACGGTGTCGATGTCGACCGACGACATCCGCTCCTTGATGGCGCGCTCCATGCGCAGGAGGCCCAGACGGTACTGGTTCTCCATCAGCTCGCCGACCGAGCGCACCCGGCGGTTGCCGAGGTGGTCGATGTCGTCGATCTCGCCCTTGCCGTCGCGGAGATCCACCAGCGCCTTGACCACCGCCAGCATGTCCTCGCGCCGCAGCGTCCGCACGGTGTCGGCGGCGTCGAGGTCGAGGCGCATGTTCATCTTGACGCGGCCGACGGCCGAGAGGTCGTAGCGCTCCGCGTCGAAGAACAGCGAGTGGAACATCGCCTCGGCGGTCTCGAGGGTCGGCGGCTCGCCCGGGCGCATCACCCGGTAGATGTCGAACAGCGCGCCCTCGCGGGCCGAGTTCTTGTCGACCGCGAGCGTGTTGCGGATGTAGGGGCCGATGTTGACGTGGTCGATGTCGAGGACCGGGATCTCCTCGATGCCGACGTCGGTCAGGCCCTTGAGGACCTTCTCGCTGATCTCGTCGCCGGCCTCGGCGTAGATCTCGCCGGTCTTGTAGTTGACCATGTCCTCGGCGATGTACTGGCCGATCAGGTCCTCGTCGGTGGCGCGCAGGGCCTTCACGCCCTTCTCGGCGATCTGGCGGGCGGCACGCGCCGTCAGCTTCTTGCCGGCCTCGAGCACCACCTCGCCCGACTCGGCGTCGATGAGGTCGGTGGTGGCCTTGAAGCCCTTCAGCCGCTCGGCGTCGTAGGGCACGCGCCAGTCATGCCCGTCGCGGACATAGGCGACGCGGTTGTAGAAGGTCGAGAGGATCTCCTCGCCGTCGAGGCCGAGCGCGAAGAGCAGCGAGGTGACGGGGATCTTGCGCTTGCGGTCGATACGCGCGTGCACGATGTCCTTGGCGTCGAACTCGACGTCGAGCCAGGAGCCGCGATAGGGGATGATGCGCGCGGCGAACAGCAGCTTGCCCGAGGAGTGGGTCTTGCCCTTGTCGTGGTCGAAGAACACGCCCGGCGAGCGGTGCATCTGCGAGACGATGACGCGCTCGGTGCCGTTGACGATGAAGGTGCCGTTCTCCGTCATCAGGGGCATGTCGCCCATGTAGACGTCCTGCTCCTTGATGTCCTTGACCGACTTGGCGCCGGTATCGGGATCGACATCGAACACGATCAGCCGCAGCGTCACCTTCAGCGGCGCGGCGAAGGTGATGCCGCGCTGGCGGCACTCGTCGACGTCGTATTTCGGCTGCTCGAACGTGTACTTGACGAACTCGAGGAGCGCGGTCGAGGAGAAGTCGGAGATCGGGAAAACGGACTTGAAGACCGATTGCAGGCCCTCGTCGGCGCGCCCGCCCTCGGGCTCGTCCACCATCAGGAACTGGTCGTATGACGCCTTCTGGACCTCGATGAGGTTCGGCATCTCGGCGACTTCCCGAATCTTGCCGAAGAACTTGCGAATGCGCTTGCGACCGACCAGCGTGTTGGCCATGGGTTGACCTCGCTCCTCATCCACCGCTTATACGGCCCCGGTGGGACGCTGGCCGAATCGGACCTGCCCGAATCGGATCTGCATCGAACCTGCCGTGACCGCGCGGACCGCCCGTGCACCGGCCGCCCGCATTCCTGAAAACCGATATGGGGATCCTTGCCCTGGATCCCGAGGGGGTGCGCCGAAGCGACCATAGCCCGCGAGCGCGAGGCCCGCGGGCTGGTGGCCCCGGACCCGCCGAGGCGGGGTCCGGAGCGCAGGGCGGGCCGGAAGGCCCGCCACCGTCTTACTTGAGCTCGACCTTGGCGCCGGCCTTCTCGAGCTGGGCCTTGAGCTTGGCGGCGTCGTCCTTGGACACGCCCTCCTTGACCGGCTTCGGAGCGCCCTCGACCAGGTCCTTGGCCTCCTTGAGGCCGAGACCGGTGATCGCGCGGACCTCCTTGATGACCTCGATCTTCTTGTCGCCGGCGGCGGCGAGCACGACCGTGAACTCGGTCTGCTCCTCGACGGGGGCGGCAGCGGCGCCACCGGCCGGGCCGGCGGCGACGGCGACGGCGGCAGCCGCCGAGACGCCCCACTTCTCCTCGAGCATCTTCGCGAGCTCGGCGGCCTCGAGAACGGTCAGCGAGGACAGGTCGTCGACGAGCTTGGCAAGATCAGCCATTTTTCACTTCCTGATGTTGTCGGTTTGAACGGTTTCGACTCGAACGGCCGGTCAGGCCGCTTCGTCGGCCTGGGCATCGCCGGTCTTGGCATAGGCCCCGAACACGCGCGCGAGCTTGGCAGCCGGCGCGTTGACGACCTGGGCGATCTTCGTCGCGGGAGCCTGGACAAGGCCCACGAGCTTGGCGCGCAGCTCATCGAGGGACGGCAGCGAGGCCAGGGCCTTCACGCCGTCCGGGTTCAGGGCGGTCGTCCCCATGGCTCCGCCGAGGATCACCAACTTGTCGTTGGCCTTGGCGAAGTCCACCGCCACCTTGGCGGCCGCGACCGGATCGCTCGAATAGGCGAGCAGGGTCGGGCCCTTCAGGAGGGGCTGGATGGAGGCGACGTCCGTGCCTTCGAGAGCGATGTTGGCGAGGCGGTTCTTCGCGACCTTCACGGTGGCGCCGGCCTGCTTCATCTGCGAGCGCAGCTTCTGCATGTCGGCGACCGTGAGGCCCTTGTAGTGGGCCACGACGACGACGGAGGTGTTGGTGAACACCCCGTTGAGCGTCGAGACGAGATCAGCTTTTGCTGCTCTGTCCACCTTGGCTCTCTCCGGTTGGCGGAACCCGGATGGGCCCCGCCGGTTGCAGTTGCCGCCCAGGATGAGCCGGGGCCTTCACGAGAAGACCGCGACGTCCTGAACGACGCTTCACGGCCCTGCCCCCGATACGAAGAACCTCGCGGCCCCGCGCCTCGGGTGAGATGGTTCAAACCGACGCCCCGCCGGCCCGGACGGGCGTCGGGGCGGTGAAATTCGGTCTTCCCCGTCTGTGCAGGCGGATATTAAGCCGGCGAACCGGCGCCTGCAGTCTCGGACAGGACATGGCCGGACGGGGCGCGAGGGGTTTCCCCCTGAGCCCTTCCGGCCACTTTGGCCACCCGGTCGCCCGGGGACCTCTCTCCAGGACGAGCCGTTCGGCCCAATCCTTTCGAACTTGGAAACGTGGAGCCGGGTCTATAGCGGCGTGCAATCCGCCTGCCAAGACCCCGGGACGGGAAAATCCGGTCGCCGCGGGAGGAAATTCGGTCGCAGGGGACTGCCCGGGCTCCGCGTTCCTATTTCGCCTTCAGGAAGTCGCCCACCTCCAGCAGCACGAACTCGTTGTCGTCGACCTGGTGCGGGTCGCGGCTCGCCGAGAACGGCAGGTTGTTGTCGTTGCCGACGACGATGTGGGTGTCGTCCACCCTGTCGACGTTCTCGATCGTCAGGAACGGGAAGGCGAGCGCGCCGTCGGTCAGCGGCTTGCGGGCCTTGCCCGCGGGATCGGCGATGCGCATCAGGTCGATCGAACCGATCTTGCGCACCGCTCCGCCCTGGTTGGCGTCGGTCATCTCGATCTTGAACACGCGCTTGAATTTCGCCGGGGCCGAGAAGCAGTCCGGCCCCTTCTGGCCGGCCGGGCAGGCCTTGTCGGAAGTACCCTCGCCGTCGTCGCGCTCGATCACGAGGCCGGTGGTCGCGTCGATGAGGTTGAAGTCGCCGATCGCGTGGCCGTTCGCCTCCAGCGGATAGAACCAGGAGCGGCCCGTCCACGCCCGCGCCTGGGTGTCGAATTCGAGGATGCGCAGCACCTCCTTGCCGTCGCGGGTCTCGAAGGCCTTGGCGTCGGCGTCCCAGAGCGGACCTTCCAGCAGCGCGTAGAGCCGGCTGCCGTCCGGCGAGGCCGCCATGCCCTCGAAGCCCTTGGAGCGGCGGGCGTTGAACGCGACCGCACCGCCCGGCATCGCCGGGGTCGTCACCGCCGGGTTGTCGGGGGAGCGCACCGGCTTGCCCGCGGCCAGGGTCTCGACCACCGCCTGCACCTTGCCGCTGCGGTCGACCTCGATCAGGAACGGGCCGAACTCCTCGCCGATCCAGATCCGGTCGCCGACGAACTGGAAGCTCTCGGGATCGAAGTCGCTGCCGGTGAGGTAGCGGCTCTCCGTCGCCTCGTTGGCGATGCGGAACGGCACCTTCCGGTCGGGATCGCGCAGATAGATCGTCTCCACGCGCTCGACGCCGCCCTTGGCGAAGTCGATCCGGTACCGGTTGAGGTAGAGCATCGCGTCGGGCGAGTTCGCCTTGGTGCCGAATCCGTTGTCGGTCAGCACCCAGTAGGTGCCGTCCGGCATGTGCTTGATGCCGGAATGGCCCTGCAGCGGCTGGCCGCGCAAGGGCAGCTTCATGGTGGTCGTCCGCCCCATCGACTGCGCCTCGACCGTGCCGACCGCCTCGACCCGGCGCCCGGTGGTGAACTTGCCCGGCGTGGCGAGATCCCGGGGTGCGTCCGCCGGCAGCGGCGCGACGCTGTCGGCCGGCAGCACCGCATGGCCGGCGAGCGTCGCCGGGAAGGTCGGGGCGGGCTGGCCTTGTGGGTTCTGGCCCTGGGGGGCCTGCGCCAGGGCGGCGGAGGCGACCGACAGCAGGAGCGTGACGGCGAGAACGGAACGACGCGGCATGGAATCCTCGGGCGGATGAGCGCGGCCGTTCTTGCGGATGTCCCATGTCAGTGAGGTGACGACAGCCAGGGGGTCGCCCCCCGGGATCCGGGCCCGGGGCCTCGCCCAGATTCTCAGCCGTGGTCCTCAGCCGTGATGCGGCTCGCCCGGGGCCGGCATCCGCTTCGCGCCGCGGTCGAGGGCGGACCGGACGCGGTCGGCGAGCTCCGCCTTGCGGTAGGGCTTGCCGAGGACGTCCATGGTCGGGGTCGCCGGGCCCTGCGCCACCAGATCCTCGTTGTAGCCGGTGGTGAGCAGCACCGGCAGGTCCGGCCGTAGGCTCTGGGCCTTCTCGGCTAGGATCAGGCCGTTGACGCTGCCCGGCATCACGATGTCGGAGAACAGGAGGTCGATGCGCTCCTCCCGCGCGAGGATATCGAGCCCCTCTTCGCCGTCGCGGGCGGTCAGCACGCCGTAGCCGAGGCTTTCCAGGTATTCGCGGGCGAGCGCCCGCACGTCGTCACTGTCCTCCACCACCAGCACGGTCTCGTCGCCGCGCCGCAGCACCGCCTTCTGCTCGGCGGGCTCCTCCTCGATCGAGGCGCCGTGGGCGGCGGGAAACAGCATCGTGATGGTGGTGCCGCCCGCGGCCGCATCGGTCTTCGGCCGGGTCTCGATCTCCAGCCGGCCGCGGGATTGCTGCACGAAGCCGTGCGCCATCGCGAGGCCGAGCCCGGTGCCCTTGCCCGGGCCCTTGGTCGAGAAGAACGGCTCGGTCGCCCGCTCGGCGATCCCGGGCGGCATCCCCTCCCCTTCGTCGCGGACCCTGAGCGCCACGTAGTCGCCGGGCGGCAGGTTGCGGGCCTTCCCGTTGCCATTGAGATGGACGGGCGCCGTCGAGATCGTCACCGTGCCGCCCGCCGGCATCGCGTCGCGGGCGTTGATGAGCACGTTGAGGAGCGCCATCTCGAGGTTGGTGCGGTCGAGGGTGACGGGCGGCAGCCGCGGCGTCAGGTCGAGGCGCACCGAGACGTTGCGGCCGAGCGTGCTCTCGGCGACCTCCGCGAAGGCCAGCACCAGGGCGTTGAGGTTGAGCGAGCGCGGCTCGAGCCGCGCCTTGCGGGCGAAGGACAGGAGCTGCTTCGTCAGCTTCGCGCCGCGCTCCGCCGCGCCGGCCGCGTTGGCGAGTTGGCGCTGCGCCCGATCGCTCGTGACCGAGCCCCGGGCCAGTTCCAGGTTGCCGGTGACGACCTGCAGCAGGTTGTTGAAGTCGTGGGCGAGGCCAGCGGTGAGCTGGCCGATCGCCTCCATCTTCTGGGCCTGGCGGAAGGCCTGCTCCGAGACCCGGCGCCGGGTCACGTCGAGCTGCGAGGCGAAGAAATAGACGATGTCCCCGGCCTCGTCGAAGACCGGGCCGATGAAGATGCCGTTCCAGAACGGCGAGCCGTCGCGCTTGTAGTTGAGGATCTCGGTGGCGATCGCCCGGCGCTCCTCGACCGCCTGGCGCAGCTCGGCCACGGTCTCGCGGCTCGTCTCCGGCCCCTGCAGGAAGCGGCAGTTGCGGCCGACGAGCTCGGCCTCCGTGTAGCCCGTGAGGTCCTGGAACGCCCGGTTGGCGAACACGATCGGGTTGTCGGGCCGCCGGGGATCGGTCAGGATCATCGGCATCCGGGTCATCTCGATCGCGGCGAAGAACACGCTGCCGCGATCGTCGAGGCCCGGCTTGCGGATCGTCGCCGATTTCAGGTGCGCCAGGGACGGCGCCTCCGCGGAGTGGCTCTCGGCCAGCTCCGGCATCCCGGCCTGCTCGTCCTCGCTCACGTCGCCACCCGGCCCGCCATCACGCCACCCCGCCGGTGTCGACCATCTCTCGTGAGGCGCGAGAATGGGGGGCGAGACCAGATCGCGCAAGGTCTTCCTGTCCCGGGTTTCGGGCGCCTCCCGTTCGTGATCTCGTCGCAGTGCCGCTCCGGCGGGCGCAAGTTCCCAACGGCGAGCCGGCTTCAAGAAACTCGGCCGGGCCGCACGAACGGCCTTGCGGCCCCCGGAGGCCCTCGCTATAAGCCCCCTCGTCGGCCAGCGGCCGGCCGTTCGGAGTGTAGCGCAGTCTGGTAGCGCACCACGTTCGGGACGTGGGGGTCGCAGGTTCAAATCCTGCCACTCCGACCAGCGCTCTCACGAGCCTGAGTCTTCCCGAGACAGCAGCCATCTGAACAAGGTGCTGTGTAAACATGATACCCGTGCCTTCGGGCGCGTCGGAGTGTAGCGCAGTCTGGTAGCGCACCACGTTCGGGACGTGGGGGTCGCAGGTTCAAATCCTGCCACTCCGACCAGCGCTCTCACGAGCCTGAGTCTTCCCGAGACAGCAGCCATCTGAACAAGGTGCTGTGTAAACATGATACCCGTGCCTTCGGGCGCGTCGGAGTGTAGCGCAGTCTGGTAGCGCACCACGTTCGGGACGTGGGGGTCGCAGGTTCAAATCCTGCCACTCCGACCATTCATTCCCGCCTCTCGCGAACACTTTTCTGACTCATCGAGCATCGCAAGGTGCCCTCTGCGCCTGCAACCCAGCGCGCGGGGCAAGCCGCGATCCCGGAACGGCCTCAATCCTGACATCCTGGCGCCGGAGAGACCCCCGAGGTTTCCGGCAGGATCCCCCTGGGGAGCCGGTCCCGCCCGCCGTTGATTTCCAGGCGTCGCCCACGCATGGTCGCGGCAGCGCGGAGCGCTCCCTGCCCGGCCCCGCGGCGCCTGATTGCGCCGCTCGATGGCACCGATACGAGAAGGCGAAGGAGTGACGGTGAAGCGTGCGCGCCTCGACCCGGTCGGATCCCAGCAGGCGCCGCGCGGCCGGTCGGCCGATCCCGGCCGCGAGCCGCCCCTCGACCTCTCGGGCGCCGCCTCGCCGCGGGCCGACCGCCGGGACGTGAACCTGCGCTGGCTCGCGGCCTGCGTGCTCACCGGCATGACCGGCGCCGGCCTGATCGGCTCGGCGATCTGGGTCTCGCTCCAGGGCGAGATCACCTTCGCGGAACTGCCCCAGGCCGTGGCGGTGGCCCCCCGCCCGGTGGCGAGCGAGGGCGGCACCAACCTCTCCCGAAAGGGCGACCGGCTGGTGCGCAACCCGATGGTGGCGCTGGCCAAGCAGAGCTTCAAGGCGCCCGTCACCCTGCGGGCGGGCGAGCGCGAGATCATCAAGGTCCGGCCCTTCGTGCGGATCGCCACCGCGCTCTCGACCACCGCCGGTATCGCGGCCACCGACATCCCGCCCTTCGACCCGATGCGCTTCTTCAGCGATCCGGGGCTCGAGCGTGCGCCCGATGCCCAGTCGGCGACGGCCGACGCGCCGGATGCCGAGGTCTCGGTGGTCAAGCGCGACCTCGGCGACCTCGCCGTGCCGGCCGGCGCGCCGGCCTTGTCCGACGAGGACGTGGCGGCGCAGATCGAGGAGGAGCGGCGCATCGCCGCCGAGGCCGGCCGGCGGGCCGCCCTGCCGATCGCCCCGCAGCTGATGCTCTCGCGCACCCTGCGCAGCATGACGACCCTGCCGGGCCTCGACGGTACCGGCGATTTCGGGGGAGCGTCCGGCCCGTTCAAGTCGATCGAGGTCCGGGTGATGCGCGAGAACGTCACCGACCTCGCCAAGATGGAGCGCGAGCGCGACGCGCCGCTGGTCGAGGACCGCGACGTCGCGATCAAGCGCGGCGAGACCCTGGAGGGCGTGCTCAGGGCCAATGGCGGCCTCGACGAGCAGGTCCGTCCGATCCTGGCGGCATTGGGCACCCGGGTCCGCTCCGGCGCGGTCGGCGAGGGCCAGCAGATGCGGCTCCAGATCGGGCCCGGCCCCAAGGTCGGCGATCCGCGCCAGCTCACCCGGGTGATCCTCTACGGCGAGTCCGGCGTCGAGGCGATCGCCGCCATGAACGACCGCGGCGCCTTCGTGTCGGTGGCCCCGCCGGTGCCGGAGGGCGTCGCCCAGAAGCCCGCCGCCAAGCCCGAGGCGGACGACGACGAGGAGGGCACGGGCGCCCGCCTCTATGCCAGCCTCTACGAGACCGCCGCGCGCCACGACCTGCCGCGCTCGACCGTCGAGGACCTGGTGCGGATCTTCGGCTACGACGTCGATTTCCAGCGCCGCGTCGCGCCCGGCGACGGGATCGAGCTGTTCTACACCTACGACGAGGAATCCGGCGGCTCGTCCGAGCGGCCCGACATCCTGTTCGCGGCCCTCAACCTCGGCGGCGAGTCGCGGCGGATCTACCGCTTCCAGTCGCCGGACGACGGCAGCGTCGACTACCTCGACGAGGCCGGCCGGTCGCTCAAGAAATTCCTGCTGCGCAAGCCGGTGGCCGACGGCAACATGAGCTCGGGCTTCGGCTATCGCCGCCATCCGGTGCTCGGCTACGCCAAACTCCATACCGGCGTCGACTGGTCGATCCGCATCGGCACCCCGATCTTCGCGGCCGGCAACGGCACGGTCATCAAGGCCGACTGGGATTCGGGCTACGGCCGCCGGGTCGAGATCCAGCACGCCAACGGCTACGTCACCACCTACAACCACATGTCGCGGTTCGGCCGCGGCGTTAGCACCGGCACCAAGGCGCGCCAGGGCCAGATCATCGGCTATGTCGGCTCGACCGGCCTCTCGACCGGCGCCCACCTGCACTACGAAGTGATCATCAACGGCCACTTCGTCGACCCGATGAAGATTCGCGTGCCCCGCGGCCGCGAGCTCGACGGGCGGCTGCTCGCCGAGTTCAGGCGCCAGCGCGACCAGATCGACGGGCTGATCCAGAAGTCGGGCGCGCCCACCACCCTGGCGCAGCGCGAGGCGATGCGCTGAGGCGGGACGCCGCGGGCGTCAGGTGATCCGGCCGACGATCGCCTCCCGGGCCGCCCGGGAGCCGCAGAGGCGCTTCCTCGCCCGCTCCAGCACGGCCGGCGGCGCCTCCGCCGGGGTGCCGGCGCCGAAGGGCGGGGCGGGTGCGTATTCGAGGGTGAGCTGGACCGTCTCGGCCTCCTCGCGGCCCATGAGTTCGGCCACCACCGCGAGCCCGAAATCGATGCCCGAGGTCACGCCGCCGGCGGTGATCAGGGTCCCGTCCCGCACCACCCGGTCCTGCACCGGCACGGCGCCGAAGCGGGCGAGGAAGTCGTGCGCGTACCAGTGGGTCGTCGCGCGCCTGCCCTTCAGCAGCCCGGCTGCGCCGAGCACCAGCGCGCCGGTACAGACCGAGGTGAGGTAGCGGACCTCGCGGGCGCGGCTGCGCACGAAGTCCAGCACCGCCTCGTCCTCGAGGAGCGGGTTCACCCCGGCGCCGCCCGGGATGCAGAGCACGTCGAGGGGCGGGCAGGTCTCGAAGGTCACGGTCGGCACGAAGGGAAGGCCGGTGGCCGAGCGCACCGGCTCGCCGTCCTTCCAGATCAGGTGGACGGCGCTGTCGGGCACCGAGGCGAAGACCTCGTAGGGCCCGGTCAGGTCGAGCTGCTGGACCTGCGGGAAGACGAGGATTCCGAAGCTGAGCGACACGAGGACGATCTCCCGGGTTGACGCCGGTCAGCGTAAACCCGCAGGTCTCGGCGCGATCGCCAGAATGCCCTCGTTTCCCGCCAAAGCCACCCCTTACCAAAGCCACCCCTCGCCAAAGCCACGCCATGCCGCATGCGCGCCGCATCGAGATCCTGGCCTTCCCGGGCGTCCAGCTCCTCGACGTCGCCGGGCCGCTCCAGGTCTTCGCCACCGCCAACGACCTCGCGGCCGGCCCGCATCGCCCCTACGAGACCGCCCTGGTGGCCCGGACGACCCCGATCGACTCCAGCGCCGGCCTGCCGCTGCCGGCGGAGAGCCTGCCGTCCGCGGAGACGCCCCTGGACACGCTGGTCGTGGCCGGCGGCCAGGGCGTGGATGCGGCCTGCCGGGATGGCGACCTCGTCGATTGGCTGCGGCGGCGCTGCGGGGCGGCACGGCGCACCGCCTCGGTGTGCAGCGGCGCCTTCCTGCTGGCGGCGACCGGTCTCCTCGACGGCCGCCGGGCGGTGACGCATTGGGGGCGCTGTGCCCAGTTCGCCCGGACGTACCCCGCGGTGCGGCTCGATCCCGATCCGATCTTCGTGCGCGACGGCGCGGTCTGGACCTCGGCGGGCGTCACCGCCGGGATCGACCTCGCCCTCGCCCTGGTGGAGGAGGATCTCGGCCGCGACCACGCCCTGGCGGTGGCGCGCCAGCTCGTCGTCTACCTCAAGCGGCCGGGCGGGCAGGCGCAGTTCAGCGCGGTCCTGAGCCTGCAGGCCGGCGACGGGCGCTTCGACCGCCTGCACGCCTGGATCCGCGAGAACCTGGCGGCCGACCTCTCGCTGCCGGCCCTGGCCGCCCGGGCCGCCATGAGCCCGCGCAGCTTCTCGCGGCATTACCGCGAGGCGACGGGCCACACCCCGGCCCGGGCCGTGGAGGTGATCCGCATCGAGGCGGCCCGCCGCCTGCTGGAGCAGGGCGCGAGCGTCGGCCGCGCCGCCCGGGCCTGCGGCTTCGGCTCGGAAGAGACGTTGCGCCGGGGCTTCCTGCGTCGCGTCGGTACCGGCCCGCACGCCTATCGCGAAAGGTTCGCCGGCTGACGGCGCATCACCGGGCCGGGAAGCCGAGCCGCGCCCGAACCGCCTCCGGGCTCTCCCCCCGCTCGCGCAAAGCCGCCAGCGCCTCCGAGCGCAGGCTCTTCGACAGCTTGTCGCCGGCCTCGTCGCGGATCAGCCCGTGATGATGGTAGCGCGGGGTCGGCAGGCCGAAGAGCCGCTGGAGCAGGACGTGGAGATCGGTGGCGGCTTCGAGGTCCTGGCCGCGCACCACGTGGGTGATCCCCTGCGCAGCGTCGTCGAGGACCACCGCGAGATGATAGCTCGTCGGCACGTCCTTGCGGGCGATGACCGCGTCGCCCCAGCGGGCCGGATCGGCGGCGCGGACCGTCTCCGGCTCCCCCGGCGCGAAGGCCGTGTAGGCGAAGGGCCCCGGGCAGAGCGCCAGCGCCCGCGCCATGTCGAGGCGCCAGGCATGGGGAGCGTCCGGCACCGACCGGCCGCGGCAGGTGCCCGGATAGAGCGGCGCCCCGTCCGGGTCGCGGGCGGTGCCGGCGGCGGCCTGGATCTCCCGGCGGGTGCAGGTGCAGGGATAGACGAGGCCCCGCGCCCGCAAGGCCTCGAGGGCGGTGCGGTAGGTGGACATCCGGGCGGACTGGCGCCAGACCGGCTCGGGAAACGTTAGGCCGAGCCAGGCGAGGTCGGCGAACACCGCCTCGGTCAGCTCCGGCCGGCAGCGCTGGGGGTCGATGTCCTCGATGCGCAGGAGCAGCGTCCCGTGCAGCGCCCGGGCCGTCTCCGCGTTGAGAAGCGCCGAGTAGGCGTGGCCGAGATGCAGGCGCCCGTTCGGGCTCGGGGCGAAGCGCAGGCGGGGAGGCGACACGGCGGGATGCGGACGACGAGGACTTTCCCCGCCATAAGCCCGAACGCCGCCGGCGTCACCGGGCCGCTCCTCGATTCCGAGGCGGTGCTGCGCGAGGGCGTGGCGGCGCTCGCCGCCCTCGACCCGGTGATGGCGCGGCTCGCCGCGGAGGGCGCGGCACCGGTCCTGCGCAAGCGCCCGCCGGGCTTTGCGGGCCTGGCCGGCATCGTGGTGGGCCAGCAGATCTCGACCGCGAGCGCAGCGGCGATCTGGGGCCGGCTCACCGCCCGCCTGCCGGACCTGACGCCGGAGGCCCTGGCGGCCGCGCCGGACGATCCTTTGCGCGAGGCCGGCCTGTCGGCGCCGAAGATCCGGACCCTGCGGGCGGCCGCCGCGGCGATCCTCGACGGCACTCTGCCGCTCGACACCCTGCACGCGCTGCCGGCGGACGAGGCCCACCGGCTGATGGTGGCGGTCCACGGCATCGGCCCGTGGACCGCGGACGTCTACCTGCTGTTCTGTCTCGGCCACCCGGACGCCTTCCCGGCCGGCGACCTCGCCCTCCAGGAGGCCGCGCGCCTCGCCGACGGGCTGGAGACCCGGCCGAGCGCCGCCGCGCTGACGCGCCGTGCCGACGCCTGGCGCCCGTGGCGCGGGGTCGCCGCCAAGGTCCTGTGGGCCTCTTACCGGGTGGCCAAGGCGCGCGACGGCGCGCCTCTGTCTCCCTGATGGCAGCGGCACGCCTCCGGCTTCTCAAAGGGCGCGCCGTGCCGCGCCGGGCGAGCTGCCGGGATGACCGGAGACACCCGCCTCCCGCCGCGGACGCTCAGGTCGGCGCGCCGGGCGTCCCGGCTTCCACGGGCCGGCGGGGCGTGACGGGCCCCCGCCAGCTCGGCCATTCCTCCGCCGAGAACAGCGCGCGGCGCACGATGGTGCCGATCGCCAGGGGAGGCAGCGGCGAGAGCACCAGCAGGATCGGCCAGGCGCGATCGGGAATCAGGCTCGCAGCGGCGGCCAGGGCCTGTCCGGAGGCCTGAACGAGCAGCCAGACGGCCGTCATGTAGAGATCGGCATGGTCCTGCAGGGAGAGCCAGCCGTCTGCGCTCCGGTTGCCGACGATCAGGATGACGACCGACCAGACGGCAAGACCGCCCACGGCTTCGGCCGTGCTGGTCTGGAGGCCGATTCGCGCGGACGACAGGGCCAGCGCGAGACCGCCATAGCCGAGCAGGATGGCGCCGAAGCAGCCGATGCGCCGCAGGGCGAGGGAACGGAGCAGCCGAGGGAAGCGATGGTGCATGGCCGTTCACACCTGTCGGATCTTCCCTGACGGTAGCATGGAGGCGGGACGGCGTGGGTCTCGCTCCGGGTTCAAAATCGCTTGAAGTGGATCCCCGTCCGGGCTCAACGCTCCAGGCACACTTCTCCCCTGCACAGGAGACCGAGACCCGATGCCGATCCTCACCGGCCCGCGCCTGATGCCCCGCTCGGGCGCCGCGCCGCGCCAGCTCGTCGTGCTGCTGCACGGCTTCGGCGCCGACGGCAACGACCTGATCGACCTGGCGCAGGAATGGCAGCCGCTCCTGCCCGACGCCGCCTTCGTGGCGCCGCACGCGCCCGAGCCCTGCATCCAGGGCTTCGGGCGGCAATGGTTCCCGCTCACCTTCCGCGACCCTCAGGAGCGCTGGCGCGGCGTGAACCGGGCCGGGCCGACGCTCGACGCCTTCCTGGACGCAGAACTTGAGGCGCACGGCCTGGGGCCGCATCAGCTCGCGCTGGTGGGCTTCAGCCAGGGCTGCATGATGGCCCTGCACGTCGCCCTGCGCCGTCCCGCCCCGGTGGCGGCGGTGGTCGGCCTGTCCGGCATGCTGGTCATGGAGGAGGGCAAGGGCCCCGAGAGCCTGACGCCGGCGGTCACCGCGGTGCCGCCGGTGCTGCTCGCCCACGGCGACCAGGACGAGGTGATCCCGGTCGACGCGCTGTTCCTCTCGGCGGAGGCCCTCGCCGCCGCCGACGTGCCGGCGGAGTGGCACCTCTCCGCCGGGATCGGCCACGGCATCGACGACGGCGCCCTGCACCATGCCGGGCAGTTCATCGCCGCGGGCTTCGCCCGGGCCGCGCGGCGCGGTTAGCCCCGCGCCTCCTTGAGCGCCGCCTGGGCGCCGGCCCGCAGCAGGGCGGAATCGCCGGTGAGCGCGATCAGGTCGAAGCCCTCGGCGATCAGCTCGCGGGTGCGGGCGGCCGAGAGGGCGTAGATGCCGATGCGCTTGCCCGCCGCCCGGGTGCGCGCCATGGCGTGCTTGAGCGCGTCGCGTACCGCCGCGCCGTCCGGGTCGAGGCCGGCGCCGTTCGACAGCGCGATCGAGAGGTCGGAGGGGCCGATGAAGATGCCGTCGATCCCGTCCACCGCCAGGATGTCGTCGAGGGCGGCGAGCGCCTCCCGGGTCTCGATCATCGCGAGCGTCTGGCAGAAGCCGTTGGCCTCGCGCAGGTAGATCTCGGGCGACAGGCCCGAGAGCGCCAGCGCCGGGTTCGGCCCCCAGCTGCGCTCGCCCATCGGCGGGTACTTGGCCAGGGCCGCGAAGCGCCGCGCATCCTCGACGGTGTTGACCATCGGGGCGATCACGCCCGAGATCCCGGCATCGAGGAGCCGCGAGACGGTCGCGAAGCCGCCGACCGGCACCCGCGCCAGGGTCGGCTTGCCGCGGGCCGCCACCAGGGCGATCGTGCGGTTGATGCTGTCGAAGTCGTGGGCGCCGTGCTGCATGTCGAGGGTGACGGCATCGAACGCCTCGGCCGCCAGCAGCCCCGCCACCGCGGGCTCGGGGATCCCGCACCAGGCCGTGATCAGCGGCTTGCCCTCGCGGAATCGCGCCGCCAGCGCGGCCACCGCTCCACCCCGTTCCGCCATCGTGGTCCCTCCCGGTCTGATCGGCCGGCCGCGTGTTCACCGCGGCTCGGGACGGCGAGCTTAGGTCACGGGTGGCGCCGCCGTCGAGGCGGGGACCCCGCGCCCGCGACATGCCGCCCCCTCCGGCCACGCTTGCATCGGGGGAAAGCCATGCGCATATCGTCGCGACCAATGACCGCCATTCATCGCAGCGGCGGCCGGGCGCCTCCCGGGCGCTCCGGCTAACGCGTTGTGCTGCCTTCGCGGTTCGGGTATTTTACCGCCGGCCGCCGGGACGCCCCGGATCGACGCGTCCCCCGGCCCGACCTTCTCCTGAGAGGTCGCCGCGCCGCGGGTCCCACACGTCGTCAGGAGCCTCGGCCCCATGGACTTCCTCAAACCACGGTACACGCCTATGAACCGCCGCCGTCGCATCTACGAGGGCAAGGCGAAGGTCCTCTACGAGGGTCCCGAGCCCGGCACGCTCATCCAGCATTTCAAGGACGACGCGACCGCCTTCAACGCCAAGAAGCACGAGGTGATCGACGGCAAGGGCGTGCTGAACAACCGGATCTCGGAGTTCGTCTTCCAGCACCTCAACGACATCGGCGTGCCGACGCACTTCATCCGCCGGCTGAACATGCGCGAGCAGCTGATCCGCGAGGTCGAGATCATCCCGCTCGAGGTGGTGGTGCGCAACGTGGCGGCGGGCTCGCTGGCGACGCGGCTGGGCCTGGAGGAGGGCACCCAGCTCCCGCGCTCGATCATCGAGTTCTACTACAAGAACGACCAGCTCAACGACCCGATGGTGTCGGAAGAGCACATCACGGCCTTCGGCTGGGCGACGCCGCAGGAGATCGACGACATCATGGCGCTGGCCATCCGGGTCAACGACTTCATGTCGGGTCTCTTCCTCGGCGTCGGCATCCGCCTCGTCGACTTCAAGATGGAGACTGGCCGGCTCTGGGAAGGCGACATGATGCGCATCGTCGTCGCCGACGAGATCTCTCCGGATTCCTGCCGGCTCTGGGACATCAAGAGCCAGGACAAGCTCGACAAGGATCGCTTCCGCAAGGATCTCGGCGGCCTGATCGAGGCCTATTCCGAGGTGGCCCGCCGCCTCGGCATCCTGGGCGAGAACGAGAAGGTGCAGACCGGCGGGCCGCGCCTGGTGCAGTAAGCGCCTGCACGGCCGTCCGGTCCGATATGACGGGGTCGCTTCCGAGAGGGAGCGGCCCCGTCGCCGTTTGGGCGACAGGGCTGTCCGCGGACGAGGGAACCGGGTTCCCTCTCCCCGCGGCCGGGCCTCACCGCAACGGTGCCTCCGCCCACGGCCGCAGCCTCTCGTACGTCCCCGCCCGCGGATCGAAGCCCGGGTGGTACCAGGGATCGGCGGCGAGCCGCGCCCCCCAGCGCGCCCGCAGCGCCGCCACCTCGGCCTCGTGGCGGAGGCGGGCTTCCGGATTCCAGCGCCGGCTCGCCGCCTCGTGGTGGTGGAGCACCGCGCCCGGCACCATCAGGGTCCGGTAGCCGGCCGCGTCGAGGCGCAGGCAGAGGTCGACATCGTTGAAGTCGACCGCGAAGGCCGCCTCGTCGAAGCCGCCGACCGCCCGGAACTTCTGCGCCTCCACCGCGAGGCAGGCCGCCGTGACCGCCGAGACCCGGTGCGTGACCCGGAGAGAGGCGAGGTAGCCCGGCGCCGTCCCGGGGAAGTGGCGATGGGCGTGGGTGACGAGGCCGCCGGTGCCGAGCACGATGCCGCCGTGCTGGATCCGCTCCCGCACGTCGAGGAGCTTCGCCCCCACCGCGCCGACCTCCGGCCGCAGGGCCTCCTCGGCCATCCGCCGCAGCCAGTCGGACTGATGCGCCACCACGTCGTTGTTGACGAAGACGAGGAGCCTGCCCCGCGCCTCCGCGGCGGCCCGGTTGTTCATCGCCGCGAAGTTGAACGGGCCGGGGCAGGGCAGCACCGTGACCCCCTCCCCAGCGAGCCGCTGGAGATAGGCGAGCGTGCGCGGATGGCGACTGTCGTTGTCGCAGACGATGATCTCGAGGGACGGCCAGTCGGTGTGGGCCCGGATGCTCTCGATGCAGGCGCGCAGCAGCTCCACCCGATCGCGGGTCGGAATGACGAGGCTGGCGAGCGGCGGCGCGGGCAGATCGCGGCGCAAGGTCAGGAGACCGCCGGCAGCCTCGACCCGGCCTGCACCCGCGAGATGGCGCTCGGCCAGCGTCCGGCGCGACGACGCCCAGCCCTCGGGCGGGGAGGCCGCAGCGGGCGACCAGGTCGAGAGGAGATGTGGGAGGTGGCGGACGGCGGACGGGTCCTCGGCCGCGAGCCGCAGCAGCAGGTCGGCGGCCTCGGCGCCCGGCAGCGAGGAATCGAGCCCGAGGCGGTCCAGCGCCGTCCGGCGGAACGCGACCACCGGGCCGACATAGTCGGCGGCGAGCAGGTAGTCGGGATCGAAGGCCGGGCGCAGCATCGGCAACCGGGGCTCGCCCCCGGCCCCGAGGACCGCCGCATCGCCGTAGAGCGCACCGAGGCCGGGATCGGCCGCGAACGCCTCGGCGATGGCGGTCGCCGCCCCCGGCACGAGCCGGTGGCCGGGCGCCGTCAGCATCACGATGGCGGCCAGCGCGGCGGTGCCCTCATGAATCTCGTCCGGCGTCGCGACGCGCAGGCCCGGTACGGCCTCGGGATCGCCCGGGGCGATGGGCGGCGGGACTAGAGCGTGCCGGGCCCC
Source organism: Methylobacterium indicum (assembly GCF_017347565.1). NCBI lineage: Bacteria > Pseudomonadati > Pseudomonadota > Alphaproteobacteria > Hyphomicrobiales > Methylobacteriaceae > Methylobacterium > Methylobacterium indicum. Next base: position 1,386,417 of record NZ_AP024145.1, read on the forward strand.
CCACAGGATCGCCGCCTTGTCGCGGGCCCGCACGCGCTTGCCGGCGAGGAGAGCCCGGGCGACATCCCGGGCCTCGCCCGGGCGCTTCAGCGCCAGGAGCAGCCGGACGAGCCAGCGCCGGGCGGGCCCGGGCTGCCCGTCCGCGAAGCGCAGGAGGTCGAAGGCCGGGTGAGGCGGCAGCCTCATTCCAGCTCCTCCCCGAAGGTCGTGACCGAGAAGGCCGGGTGGTAGTACGGGTCGTCGCGGATCACCGCCCGCCAGCGGGCCGCGAACCGGTCGCCCTCCGCCTCGAACCGGGCCCGGGCCGGGCCGACGCTCGGTCCGCGGCTGACCGATTCGTGGTGGGCCAAGGTAGCCCGCGGCGTCCAGACCGACCTCCAGCCCCGCGCCCCGAGGCGCAGGCAGAGATCGATGTCGTTGAAATCGATCGGAAAGGCCTCGGCATCGAGGCCGCCGACCGCCTCGAACTTCTCGCGTGACACCGCCAGGCAGGCGGCGGTGACGCCCGCGACCTCGTGCGCCACGGTGAGGCGGCGCAGATGCCCCGGCGTGTCGGCCGGGCGGTTGCGCAGGATGTGCCCGGCCCGGCCGCCGAGCCCGACCACGACGCCGGCATGCTGGATCCGGCCGTTGCCGAACAGGAGCTTCGCCCCGACCGCACCGACCTCTGGCCGCAGGGCCTGGCGCACCATCGCGGACAGCCAATCGGGGTGCAGCACCTCGACGTCGTTGTTGAGGAGTACCAGGATCGCGCCGCGGCTCGCGGCGGCGCCGTCGTTGACGAGGCGGGAGAAGTTGAACGGGCCCGGCCGGTCGAGGCGGCGCACCCGGGAATCCGCCGCCCACTCGGCGTAGAGTGCCGCCACCGCGGGATCGGTCGAGCCGTTGTCGACGATGACGAGTTCGATCGCCGGATAGGCCGTGTCGTGCAGGACGCCCCGCACCGCAACGCGCAGCAGGTCCGGCCGGTCGCGGGTCGGCACGATCACCGAGACCAGGGGCGCCGGGTCGGGCAGCGGCCAGTCGAGATCGAGGACGTCGCCGCGACGCGCCAGGACCGCCGGCCCGCCGGCCCGCCGCAGCGCCTCCGTCAGGTCGGCCGCGTGGCCGTCGGGGTCGGGCGCGTCCGGCACCGTGCGGCAGAGGATGCGGGGGATACGGCGGACCCTCTTCGGCTCCGCCAGGGCCGCGGCGAGGAGGAGCGCCCGGGCCCCCTGCTCCGGCGCCCAGCGGCTGCGTGCCGCGAGGTCCGCGGTCACCAGTAGCGGCCGACCGGGATAGAGGGTCGTCAGGGCGAGGTCCGGGCTCCAGCCCGGCTTGAGGGCGGGGCGCAGGCCGTCCGGCGTCTCGGTCTCGCTGTCGGCATAGGCGAGGTCGGCCGGCGTCTCACCCGTGAAGGCGGCGGCGAGATGGGTGAGCGCATCGGGCGCCAGTTCGTCGCCCGGCCGCAGATGACCCAGCGCGACGCCGGCCGGCAGCCCCTCGCCGGAGATCCGCGGATCGGCGGGGATGCCGGCGGGAACCGGGCCGCGCCAGCACAGGGCGAGGCGCCAGTCGGCATGGTCCTGGGCCATCAGGGCGGCGAGCGTGCGCCGCACCGCCCCGGCCTCCTCCGGCAGCGCTTCGAGGATCAGGCCGAGGCGCGGCAGCGGACCGGCTGGCGGCTGATCGAAGCCGGGTTCGACCGGCCGGGTCCGAGCCGCCTTCCAGGCCGGATAGCGGGAGAGCGGCATGACTCCGGCGGCGATGCGCAGGGTGTTGCGCAGGCGGCGCGCGTCGCGGCGCAGCCACTGGTAGAGCGCGACCGGCAACTTGTCCGGGCGCCGGCGGGCGCACAAGGCCAGCATGGCCGGGCGGGACAGGAGCCGCGCCTCGACCCGGAATCCCTCCGCCGGGGCGGCGAGCAGGATCGCGGTCGTGCTGGGCGGCACCGGTCCGAGCCAGGTCGCGCGCCCGAGCACCGGGCCCGGCAGCAGGGCGTCCTCGTGGCTGCCCTCGGCGCGCACGAAGCGCAGGAGCGGGCGCACCGGATCGGCGAAACGGTCGAGGGCGATGGCGAGGGCGAGCCACCGCCCGGCCGTCGGCCGCCCGGGGATCAGCGCGCGGGTGAAGTCCGGGTCCGGGTGGGGAACGATGCGGCAGGAATCGGACGCCACCCGGGCGGTCAACCGTCGGCCGGCGGCGGCGCGGCCTGCTTGCGCCGCGGCGCCCGCGCCGGCTTGCCGATGGCGCCGAGGCCGACCTCGATGTCGAAGTCCTTCGCCTGGGCGGCCGGCACGACGATGCCGTCCTCGATCACCGTGAAGGAGCCGCTGGCCTGGCCGGCGGGAATCGTCACCGCGCCCTGGTGGGTGCGCCGGGCGAGGATCTGGGTGCCGTTCTTCACCGTGATGGAGACGGGCGCGTTGAAGCGGCCGGGTGCGCCGCCGGGGCCGAGCAGGACGACGCCCTGGACGCCGACCGACACGACCGTGCCGCCGTTCGGCCCCGGCCGGCAGGCGCGGCTGAGCTGGCCCAGCCGGATCTGCGTGCGCACCGTGCCGCCGGCCATGGTCTGGAGCGAGGAGCCGCCCTCGGTGACGTCGATGATCGGGCAGTAGACGTCGTCGGGGCTCGGCGGGGCCTCCGGCGGCTTGGTGGTGCCGCCATACTTGAAGATGTTGACGAAGGGGTTGCCCTCGTCCTGCGGCGCGGCGGTCTGGGCCTGCGCCGGGGCCGCGAGCACGCCCAGCGTCAGGACGGCGCCGAGGCTGCAGGTGCCGAGGCTGCGGAGACAACGAGCCGTCACGGTCCTCTCCCGGTCGTGAATCACTTCAGGCTGTCGAAGCCTTCCTTGAACCCCTTGAGGGACAGGGGGATGCCGACCCCTTCCTCGGGCGTCTGGAAGACGATGAAGGTGGCCTGCTGGCCGGTCTTGAGCTGGGTGATGAGCTTGTCGTCCATCACCACCTCGGCGACGCAGCCGGTGGAGAGGCAGCGCACGAACGATGTGCGGCCGATCTCCGCCTGGTCGACCTTGAGGCCGAGGCCGGAAGGCAGCAGCACGCCGAGGGGCGCCACCACCCGCAGCAGCGTGCCGCGGTTGTCGGCGGTCTTCAGGACGATGACCACCAGGGAGAGGTTCGGCCGGTCCTCGGCGGCGACGTACTGCACCAGGGCGCATTGCTCGGCCTTGGCGCCGGCGGGCGTCTCGCAGCGCAGCTGCCAGTCGTCGAAGGTCTGCTTGACCGCGCCCTGCGCCAGGGCACCGCCGGCCGGCAGGCCGAGGCCCGCACCGAGGGCGAGCCCGAGGGCGGCGGCCCGCACCCGGCGTCCGATCCGTCGCACGCTGTCTCCCACGCCGCTCACCGCTCCGCTGCCCCGGCCACGCGCCGGTCCGGGGGCGTTCCGACCACGGGGCCGGGATGCTGTCAAGCCGAGGCGCCGATCCGGACCCCGCGGACGGAACCCGTGCGCGCGAGCAGGCTTAGCTTTATGGCAGGCGGACGACGGGCCCGGCGCCCTCCGGCCGTTAGGGGTTTCGCACGGTTCCCGGTCCATACCGAGCGGGAGCACGGGGAGCCCCGTTCCCCGCACCCCCTCCCCTTCCCCGCGAGAAGCCGCCCCGATGAGACGCGCCGCCACCTCCTTCGCCCTCCTGGTCCTCGCCACCGGTGCCGCATCGGCCGAGCCGCTGCCGGTCGACGAGACCACCTATGTCGAGCGCTCGCTCAACCGGGACGCCACGCTGACGGTCGAGCACCCGCCGGTGCCCCGCACTCCCCGCGGGCGCCGGGCGTCGCGCTCGGCCGAGATCGCCGGCTTCTGCCGCGACGGCGGCGTGATCCGGCGCCGGGGCGAGAACGGCGAGATCATCCTGCGCCAGCGCGAGCTGTGCGACAGCGTCGCGCCGCGCACCCTCTATCCCGGCCATGTCGATCCGCGCCCGGCCTGGCCGGCGGAGCGCGTGGTGGTGGTGCGCACCAAGGGCTGATCCCGACTGCCCCGGAGCCTCGGCTTCGGGCCGGATTCCAGGACCCTCAGCCGTAGCGGTGCAGCTCGGTGCCGTGCCGCTTCAGCCAAGCCTCGGGCTCGTCGTAGCCCGGGTAGAGCCGCGCGACGATCGCCCAGAACCGGTCCGAGTGGTTCATCTCGGCGAGGTGGGACACCTCGTGGGCGGCGAGATAGTCCAGCACCGCGGGCGGCGCCATGATCAGGCGCCAGGAAAAGTTCAGGTGGCCGGCGGCCGAGCACGAGCCCCAGCGGCTGCGGGTGTCGCGCACGGTCAGGCGCTTGGGCGTGCGGCCGAGGGCTCCGGCATGGCGCGCCACCGCGGCGGCGAGGTCGCGCCGTGCCTCGATCTCCAGGAAGTCGCGGACCCGCCGCGCCACGTGGGCGGCGGCGCAGGACACCGCGATCACCGGCGCGCCGTCCGGCGCCGTGGCGGCGACGGTGGCTCGCGAGACGGTGGAGGCGTGCACGATCCGATGCGGCACGCCGCGCAGGGGCACGACCGCGCCGGGCAGGAAGGCGACGCGCTCGGGCAGCTTCGCCACCCGGGCGGCGATCCAGGCGCCGTGCGACTCGGCGAAACGCTGGGCGGCGGCGAGGTCGACGCGCTCGGGCAGGGTCAGGACGATCTCGCCGGTGGCGCTCGACACCCGCAGGGTGATGCGCCGGGCCGCCGCGCGGCGGCGCAGGGCGACCGGGTAGCAGGTGCCGGCGTGGATGACCGTGATGTGGGAGGGTTCGGGCGCCGACCGGCGCAGGAGCGCGACTCGCATCCCGCCTTTGTAGGAGGAAGGCCCCTTGCCTGCCAGGGCCGCGCCACGCGCGGCCCGCGCGAGAAGGCCGGCGAACCAGGCGCGCAGGGAGCGGGCGGGTGACGGCATCGGGGCACCCGACGAAACATCCCGGCGCCGCCGGGCGCCGGGAGACGAAGACCGAATCAGGCTCGGAGGAAATCCGCCCGGGCGCTCAGGAGGCCTGCCGCAGGTCCCCCTGCCCGCTGCCGGCGGTCCCCTGCATCTCGTGCATGAAGGCGGAGATGCGCGGGGCGATGTTGGCGCGGAAGCGCGAGCCGTTGAAGACGCCGTAATGGCCGACGCCCTGCTGCAGGTAGTAGCTCTTGCGCTCCGCCGGCAGGTTCGGCGTCAGGTCGAGGGCGGCGAGCGTCTGGCCGACGCCCGAGATGTCGTCCTTCTCGCCTTCCACCGCCAGGATGCCGCAATGGCGGATCGCCGTCGGGTCGACCGGCTTGTCGCGGTGGCGCATCTCGCCCTTCGGCAGGGCATGCTCGACGAACACCGTATTGACGGTCTGGAGGTAGAACTCCGCCGTCAGGTCCATCACCGACAGGTACTCGTCGTAGAAGTCGCGGTGCTTCTCGGCCGAATCGCCGTCCTCGTGCACGAGGTGCTTGAACATGTCCCAGTGCGCCGTCAGGTGACGGTCGAGGTTCATGCCCATGAAGCCGGAGAGCTGGAAGAAGCCGGGATAGACCTCGCGCCAGGTGCCGGGATAGCCGGGCGGCACGACGGTGATGCAGTTGCGCTTGAACCATTCCGAGCCGCGCTCGGCGGCGAGGCAGTTCACGGCGGTGGGCGAGCGGCGGGTGTCGATCGGGCCGCCCATCAGGGTCATCGAGGTCGGCACGCCGGACATGCCCTCGGCCTCCATCCGGGCGACGGCGGCGAAGACCGGCACCGAGGGCTGGCAGACCGCGATGACGTGCAGATCCGGGCCGAAGGCCTGGAACATCTCGATCAGGTAGTCGATGTAGGTGTCGAGGTCGAAGCGGCCGGCCTCGAGCGGCACCATGCGGGCGTCGATCCAGTCGGTGATCATCACCTCGTGGGCGGGCAGCATCGCCTCGACGGTGCCGCGCAGCAGCGTGGCGTAGTGGCCCGACATCGGCGCCACCACCAGCACCTTCGGCTGGGCCTGGGTGGTCGGACGCTTCAGGGCGCGGTCGAACTTGATCACCTGGCAGAACGGCTTCGACCACACCACCCGCTCGGTGACGTCGGTCACCAGCCCCTCGACGGTGGTGGTGGGCAGGTTGAAGGCCGGCTTGCCGTAGCGCCGCGTGGTGCGCTCGAACATCTCGCAGGCGGCCGAGACCGTCCGTCCGTAGGGCGTGTAGGTGATCGGGTTGGCGGGGTTCTTGAACACGAGTTGCGTGGCGTCGGCGGCCGCCCGGGCCGGCGTCAACATCCAGTGCGCCGCTTCATACCAGAAATACGAGAGATCCATGACGCCACCGTCCACGATTGACCCAGCGACGCGCGCACCCGCCGCCAGGAGACGCCTGTCCCAACTGGGAGGCCGACAATAGAGTATTGCTATTGGAGAGCAAGATCTGGGAAAAACGAAACGGCCGAAACCCGTCACTGTGCCCTTTTTACCTCAACTACAGCGCGCATCCCGGAAGTCTGCGCCACGGTACGAAGCTGCCGCGGGACCTCCGTCGCGTCCCGGACCGAAGCGACCGGCATACCCGGCTTTCGGCCGGGACCGCGCGATCGATCGCGCCGACGGGGAGGGAACGCACCGGAGCCGGGAGGGTTTCCATCGCCCCGCCCTGGGCGTTGGTCGGCGGCGCACTATCGTCTCGGCGATGTTCGACATCACGCAGACCGACCCCGTGCGGGACGCCCGCCACCTGCGCCTCGATACCCTGGTGCGGCTGCGCTGGCTCGCGGTGGCCGGCCAGGGCGCCGCGGTGGCCGGCGCCCATCTCGGCCTCGGCCTGCCCCTGCCGTTCGGCTGGTGCTTCCTCGTCATCGCGGCCTCGTCCTGGCTCAACCTGACGCTGCGCATCCGCTACCCGGCGAGCCACCGGCTCAGCGACGACGCGGCGGTGCTGCTGCTCGCCTTCGACATCGTCCAGCTCGCCGCGCTCCTGTTCCTCACCGGCGGGCTGCAGAACCCGTTCGCGCTCCTGTTCCTCGCCCCGGTGCTGATCTCCGCGACCGCGCTGCCTCCGGTCCACACCCTGGCGCTGGGGCTCCTCGCCGTCGGCCTGTCGACGATGCTCGCCCTCGTCTACCGGCCGCTGCCGTGGTTCGCCGGCGAGACGCTGGAGCTGCCGTTCCTGTACGTCTCCGGCGTCTGGACCGCGATCCTGCTCGGCACCGCCTTCACGGGGGTCTATGCCTGGCGGGTCGCCGAGGAGGCGCGCCAGCTCGCCCAGGCGCTGGCCGCGACCGAGCTGGTGCTCGCCCGCGAGCAGCACCTGTCGCAGCTCGACGGGCTGGCGGCGGCGGCCGCCCACGAGCTCGGCACGCCGCTCGCCACCATCACGGTGGTGGCCAAGGAACTCGACCGCCAGCTCGGCCCCTCGGCCTCCCCCAGCGTCGCCGAGGACCTGGCGCTGCTGCGCGACCAGGTCGAGCGCTGCCGCGGCATCCTCGCCAAGCTCACCTCCCTCGACGCCGACCAGGGCGGCTTCATCGAGACCATCACGCTCAGCCACCTCGTCGAGGAGCTGGTGGCGCCCCAGCGGGCGCTCGGCATCGTCCTCGACGTGACCACCAAGGGCGACGGCCCGGAGCCGGCCTGCCGGCGCAACCCGGGGGTGATGTTCGGCCTGGGCAACATCGTCGACAACGCGATCGACTTCGCCGAGAGCTGCGTGTCGATCGAGGCGCGCTGGAGCGCCGACCGGGTCACGCTGGAGATCCGCGACGACGGGCCGGGCTTCGCCCCGGAGGTGCTGCTGCGGGTCGGCGAGCCCTATGTCAGCACCCGCAGCGCGGCGAAGATCGGCACCGACGGGGGAACGGGGCTCGGCCTCGGCCTGTTCATCGCCAAGACGCTGATCGAGCGCTCCGGCGCGCAGCTCTCGCTCACCAACGCGGTCGATCCCTCGACCGGGGCGGTGGTGCGGATCGGTTGGGCACGTCACATTTTCGAGAGGGAGGCCAAAGGTCTCCGAAACCCGGGCCCGGGGGGCGCCGCACCCCTGACGCAGCCTCCCGGCGTTCCTATATAAAGTCCTGAACTTGCTGATTGAAAGTTGAAGGAGCGTCGGTTGATGACGCAGTACGGAACACTCAGCCCGGAGGCCGCGACCGGCACCATCCCGGAGGGCGACGCCCTCCTCAACCACGCCGACCGCAGCCTGCTGATCGTGGACGACGACAAGCCGTTCTCGACCCGCCTGGCCCGGGCCATGGAGGCGCGCGGCTACCGGGTCCACGTGGCCGAGAGCGTGGCCGAGGGCGTCTCGGCGGTCGACGCGCAGCCGCCGGCCTTCGCGGTGATCGACATGCGGCTCGCCGACGGCAACGGCCTCGACGTGATCGCCCGCCTGAAGGAGCGCCGGCCCGAGGCCCGCGGCGTGATCCTGACCGGCTACGGCAACATCGCCACCGCAGTGACGGCGGTGAAGCTCGGCGCCTTCGATTACCTCGCCAAGCCCGCAGACGCCGACGAGATCCACGGCACCCTGATGGCCGAGCCGGGCGAGCGGGCCGACCCGCCGGAGAACCCGATGTCGGCCGACCGGGTGCGCTGGGAGCACATCCAGCGGGTCTACGAACTGTGCGGCCGCAACGTCTCGGAGACGGCGCGGCGCCTCAACATGCACCGCCGCACGCTGCAGCGCATCCTGGCCAAGCGCGCCCCGCGCTGACGCGAATGGCGAGGGAAACGAGAAGAGCCCGGTGCCGCGAGGCGCCGGGCTCTTCTCGATTCATGGCACGGGACCCATCGGCGGCGATCGGACCGGAGGCGATTGCCCCGGCCGCGCCCGCATTACCCGTCCGTCAGTGCGTCCAGGGCATCGTGCGGTTGTACTTGAAGTTGTCCGAGTAGGAGAGGCCGCGGCGCAGGAGCTCCTGCGGCTCCTCGACCCGGTAGGCGATGCCCTCCCGGGTGGCGTAGGCGATCGCCTCGTCCTTGGTGTCGAACTCGAGCCGCACCTGCTGCAGCATGTCCGAGGACGACGTCCAGCCCATCAGCGGCTCGGTCTCGCGCGGGCTCGTCTGCTCGAACTCCAGCGTCCACTGCTTCGTCCGGGCGAGGCCGGACTGGGTCGGATCCTTGGCAGGGCGGAAGATGCGGGCGGTCGACATCGCGGGCTCTGATCCGTGGAGAGGTGGTCGGGGCGGCCGGATTCGAACCAGCGACCCTCTGGTCCCAAACCAGATGCGCTACCAGACTGCGCTACGCCCCGACGCGTGCACGTGTGCTCCCGGTTCCTAGTGAAAATCCCCCGGGGGCGCAAGCCGATGCAGAGGCTCCCGCGCGGCATCGCCCCGCCTTGTGACTCCGGTCCCGGCTCGCTAAGGCCCGGGACCCGGGCCCGCCTGTCGGCCCGCCGGAGACCGTGGCGGCGATGATCGGCAAGCTGAAGGGCGTCGTGGATTCCTACGGCGAGGATTTCGTGATCCTCGACGTGCACGGCGTCGGCTACGTGGTGCATTGCTCGGCCCGCACGCTGCAGCGCCTGCCCTCCACCGGCGAGGCGGCGGAGCTCGCGATCGAGACCCATGTGCGCGAGGACATGATCCGCCTCTACGGCTTCCGGGCCGATGCGGAGCGCGAGTGGTTCCGCCTGCTCCAGACCGTCCAGGGCGTCGGCACCCGGGTCGCCCTCGGCGTGCTCTCGGTGATGGAGCCGGGGGACCTCGCCACCGCCATCGCCACCGGCGACAAGGGCGCGGTCGCCCGCGCGCCCGGGGTCGGGCCGCGCCTCGCCGCCCGCCTCGTCGCGGAACTGAAGGACAAGGCCCCGGCCTTCTCGCCCGTCGATCCGGCCCTGATCCAGCTCACCGGGGCGGTGGAGGCCAACACGGCGCCCCAGCCGGTGGCCGATGCGATCTCGGCGCTGGTCAATCTCGGCTACGCCCAGGTCCAGGCCTCGGCGGCGGTGGCCGCGGCCCTCAAGAACGCCGGCGAGGGGGCGGCCCAGATGGAGGCCAAGACCCTGATCCGCCTGGGCTTGCGCGAACTGGCGCGCTGAGGCGCCGGGCCGCCGCCTGCCCTCGCGCGGCCTTTCTCAGACGGCTTCCCTCAGGCGGCCTCTCTCAGGCGGCTTGGCGCGACGGCGTGCCAGCGGCCCGCGGCAGTTCGAGGCGGACGCGCAGGCCCTGCGGCTGCCGGTTCTCGAGGCTGAACGTGCCGCCATGCGACTGGGCGATGGCGCTGGCGATCGACAGGCCGAGGCCGAAGCCGCCGGCCTCGTTGAGGGTGCGGGCGCGGTCGCCGCGCACGAAGGGCTGGAGCATCAGGGCGCGCTCCGCCTCCGGGATGCCCGGGCCCTCGTCCAGGATCTCGACGGCGACGCGGCCGGGTCCCGCTTCGACGAGGCGCACGGTGGCGCCGCCGGCATACTTGACCGCGTTGTCGATCAGGTTGGTCAGCGCCCGCTGCAATTCGCCGGAGGAGCCGCGCACCAGGGCCGGCCGGAGATCCTCGGCCTGCACCTCCTCGGCCCGCACCGCCTCGCCGATATCGGCAAAGCCGTCGCAGACCGTCTGCACCACCGAGCCGAGATCGATGAGGCCGAGGCCCTCCCGGGACTGGCCGTCGCGCACGAAGGACAGGGCCGCCTCGACGAGGGCGTTCATCTGGTCGAGGTCGCGCAGGAACTGCCGGCGCAGGACCTCGTCCTCCAGGAATTCCGCTCGCAGGCGCAGGCGCGTGATTGGGGTGCGCAGGTCGTGGCTGATCGCCGCCAGCATGTGGGTGCGGTCGTCGATGAGGCGCAGCACCCGGTCGCGCATCCGGCCGAGCGCGCGGGACACCGCCAGCACCTCCTCGGGGCCGTGCTGGGGCAGCGGCCGGGCCTCGGTGGCGGTGCCGAAGGCCTCCGCGGCCTCGGCGAGGCGGGCGAGCGGCGCGGTGAGCGCCCGCGTCGCCCAGATCGACAGCAGGGTGAGCGAGAGCGCGAGGAAGACCAGGGTGATCAGCACCGCGCTCGTCAGCGGCGGGTGCGGCAGCGGCAGGGGCGGCAGGTCGGCGGAGAGCTGCAGGCCGGCCGGCCCGGCGATGCGCAGGTGCAGGGAGCCGCCCGGCATGTGCTCGGCCGAGACGCCGTAGCCCGATCCCAGGGCCGCCCGCAGCCCGGTGATCTCCGGTACCTCGGCGCTGGCGGCCGGGGGGGCGTTCGGCTCGTCCGCGGGCAGCAGGGTCAGGTGCAGGGCCGAGGCGCTGCGGCGGGCCGCCGCCACCACGTCGGTCCGGTCCTCCGCCGGAGCCGCCGCCACCATGTGGACGACGGTGACGAGGCGGTTGGCCAGCGCGTTCGGCCGCTCGTCGGAGCGGCGCAGCTCGGGGCGCAGCAGCAGGAAGGCGACCGTGACGACGACGTGGGTCACCACGATCGCGGCCACCACCAGGAGGGCGAGCTGCCCGGCGATGCGGCCCGGCACGGGCCCCCACCGCCTCATGCCGGCGCCCGCGGGATCATGTCGAGACCACCTCGGGGGTGAACAGGTAGCCGCCGGAGCGGATGGTCTTGATCATCTCGGGGTTGCGCGGGTCGCGCTCGATCTTCTGGCGGATGCGGCTCACCAGCACGTCGATGCTGCGCTCGAACGGCCCGGGGGCGCGGCCCTGCGTCAGGTCGAGGAGCTGGTCGCGGGAGAGCACCCGGCCCGGCCGCAGGCACATGGCGTGCAGGAGGTCGAACTCGGCGCCGGTGAGGGCGACCTGCGCGCCCTCCGGGTTGAGGAGCTGGCGCAGGCCCGCATCGAGGACGAAGCCCCCGAAGGCGTGGCGGCGCACGCCCTCGTCGTCGCGCCCCGGCGCGGCCGCGCCCCGGCGCAGGATGGCGCGGATGCGCGCCAGCAGCTCGCGCGGGTTGAAGGGTTTCGCCAGGTAGTCGTCGGCCCCGATCTCGAGCCCGACGATGCGGTCGATCTCCTCGCTCTTCGCGGTGAGCATCAGGATCGGGATGCCGGAGGCGGCGCGCAGGCGCCGGCAGATCGACAGCCCGTCCTCCCCCGGCAGCATCAGGTCGAGCACGACGAGGTCGACGCGGGAATCGGCCATCAGCCGATCCATCTCGCGGCCGTCGCCGGCGATGGAGACGCGGCAATCGTTGCCGCGGAGATAGCGGGCGACCAGCGTGCTGATCTCGCGATCGTCCTCGACGATCAGGATGTGCGGTGTCGTGCTCACGGGAACGCCTTATGCCGCAGTCCGGCTTTTGCTTGAAGCCATCGAAGTGCATCCGTGTGTTGCTGGCCGCCCCCGGCGATACCGTCGCGAGACACCCCGGCCGGCACGCGCCAGGGCGCGACACCACCGCGCAGGCGGCGACGGTCCCTGCCGCGGTGCCGCCGCGCCTCCGCGATGGTGCCGCATTCCCGGGCGAGGACGAAGCGCGAACGCGCATTTCTCGGCCGTCCGGGGCCCCTTTTTTCCAGGAAATGCACTAGTGCTGGGCGCCGGACCCGCCCTGACAGGAATTTTTCCGATGCAGCAGAACCGCCTGTTCGACGACTTCGCCCGCCTGATGACCGACGCGGCCGGCGCCGCCCAGGGCGTGCGCCGCGAGGCCGAGACCGTGGTCAAGGCGCAGATCGAGCGCATGCTGCGGGACATGGACGTCGCCACCCGCGAGGAGGTCGAGGTTCTGCGCGATCTCGTCGCCTCCCTGCGCGCCCAGAACGAGGCGCTGACCGCCCGCGTCGCGGCGCTGGAGGCCAAGCCGGCGGAAACCAAGCCGGCCGCCAAGGCCGCCGGTGCCGGCACGGCGACCGCCTGACGCCCGGGCCGCTGCCACAGGACCGTGCAACAGGCGCCGGATGCCCGGCGCTTGTGCACAGGAAGCTTCGGTGGATAGCCGGCGGCCTGCCGCCGGCCCCGCGGGTTTCCGCTTTGAGTCCCTCGACTCGCCCGGGCTATAGTGGGTCACGCACTGATTCGCCGTCGCCCAGGGGGACAACAAGTCGGCGCTTAAGCTTATCGCCTGCACGTCCTGACCGTGCTCGGGTCGCGATCTGCCTTGATGACGACACCCGCCGCGTCCGCTGACGCAGCTGTATCCCGCTCGGACGAGCCAAACTTGGATCGCCATGACCCAGCTCACCATCGACGACCTGACCCGCGCCGAGCACCCGCTCGATGTCGTCGAGCGCCTCGCTTCCCTCCGGGACTGGATCTTCGATCGCGCTGAGACCGACGAGATGTCGGTGGCGGTGGCCGGACGATGGGCCGAGTACCACGTCGCCTTCACCTGGATCGAGGACGTCGAGGCGCTGCACATCGCCTCCGCCTTCGACCTCAAGGTGCCGGACCGGCGCCGCAACGAGGTGCTGCGCCTCGTCTCGCTCGTCAACGAGCAGCTCTGGGTCGGGCATTTCGACCTCTGGAACAGCGAGCACGTGGTGATGTTCCGCCACTCGCTGGTGCTCACCGGCGGCGCCGAGCCGACGCACGGCCAGTGCGAATCGATCCTGAAGACCGCGGTCGAGGCCTGCGAGCGCTACTTCCAGGCGTTCCAGTTCGTGATCTGGGCCGGCAAGACCGCCCGCGAGGCCCTGGACGCCGTGCTGTTCGAGACCGAGGGCGAGGCGTGAGCCGGGACGGCACCGGGTCCGGGGCCGCGCTGCCGGCCTCCCTGATCCTCGTCGGGGCCGGCAAGATGGGCGGCGCCCTGCTCGAGGGCTGGCTCGCCGACGGGCTGCCCGGCGCCCGCGCCGCCGTGATCGATCCCAACCCCGCCCCCGCCATGGTGGCGTTGTGCGAGCGCCACAGCGTCGCGCTCAACCCGGCCGAGCCGGGCGAGCCCGAAGCCCTGGTGCTGGCGATCAAGCCGCAGGGGCTCGACGCCGCGGCGGCGGCCGTCTCGGCGCTCGCCGGGCCCGGCACCCTCGTGGTCTCGGTGCTGGCCGGCAAGACGATCGCCAACCTCCGGGACCGCCTGCCGCGGGCCCGCGCGGTGGTACGGGCGATGCCGAACCTGCCCGCGAGCATCCGCCGCGGCGCGACCGGCGCCGCCGCCTCGCCGGAGACGAGCGAGGCCCAGCGCCGCACCGCGCACGCGCTCCTGTCGGGCGTCGGCCTCGTCGAGTGGCTGGACAGCGAGGACCTGATCGACGCCGTGACGGCGGTCTCGGGCTCGGGTCCGGCCTACGTCTTCCTCCTCGCCGAAGCGCTGGCGGCGGCCGGCATCGCCGCCGGGCTGCCCGCGGAGGTGGCGGACCGCCTCGCCCGCCAGACCGTGGCGGGAGCGGGCGAGCTCCTCGGGCAGAGCGCCGAGGCCCCGGCGACCCTGCGCCAGAACGTGACCTCGCCGGGCGGCACCACCGCGGCGGCCCTCGGGGTGCTGATGGCCGGGGACGGCCTGGAACCGCTGATGCGCGACGCGGTGGCGGCCGCCAAGGCCCGGGCCGAGGAGCTGGCGGGCTGAACGCCCGCCGCACCCTCCCTCGGGCGCGTCGCCGCGGGCCCCTGCCCGATGGGCGGTGCGGCCCCTAGATAGAGGGTGACGGCGGCGGACCCGGCTCCGACGGCAGGTGCGCGCGCCCGTCGGCCCACGGTATCGGAGCGTCCCCATGGCCCGCAATCCCAAGACGACCGGCGAGCACGATGGCGCCGGCGACACGCCGCACGCCACCCGCCTGCCGCCGCGGGAGGCGATCGTCGAGGCGCTGATGCGCCTTGCCGCCGAGCAGCCCTGGAACGACATCGAGATCGGCGACATCGCCCGCGAGGCCGGGGTGACCCTGGCCGAGTTCCGCGAGTGCTATCCCTCGAAGGGTGCGGTGCTCGGCGGCTTCGCCCGCATGATCGACAAGCAGGTGCTCGACGGCGCGAGCGACGACCTCGACGACGAGCCGACCCGCGAGCGGCTGTTCGACGTGCTGATGCGCCGCCTCGACGCGATGGACCCCTACAAGCCGGCGCTCCGCCGCATCGTCTTCGCGCTGCGCGGCGACCCGCTGTCGCTCGCCGCCCTCAACCAGGTGGCCCTGAACTCGCAGCGCTTCATGCTGGCCTCGGCCGGCATCAGCACCGAGGGACCGCTCGGCCGCCTCAAGCTCCAGGGGGTCGTCATCGCCTTCGCCCGGGTGACGGAGGTGTGGCTCGAGGACGAGGATCCGGCGCTGGCCCGCACCATGGCGGCCCTCGACCGCGAGATCCGCAACGGCGAGCGCTTCATGGAGCGGGCCGAGGACGTGCGCCGCCTGACCGCGCCGTTCCGGGCGCTGGCCCAGTCCCTCGCCGAGGGCGGCCGCCGCCGTCGCCGGCGCGGCCGGGACGACGAGCGCAACGAGGACGAGGGCAATCCCCTCGGCGGCGATCCGGCGGCGGCGATCTGACGCCGGGTGATCGGGGGCATCGCGCGTCTCGCCTGGGGACTTTCGAGACATTCCAGGGTGACCGTGGGTCGCCCGCGGGCTAGCCTGACGGGGTGACCGCCGCATATCCGCGGCGGCGTTCCCCGAGGACTTGTCCGGATGCTCGACCCGTTCCCCCGCGCGCCGGCGACGATCGCCCGCGTCGAGCAGCCGCGCTACACCGCCGTCGCGCAGGCCCTGCACTGGTTCACCGCCCTCCTCGTTCTGGCGGTGCTGCCGCTCGCCTGGGTGGCGACGAGCCTGCCGGCGAGCCCGACGAAGGGATTCGTCTTCCAGCTGCACAAGTCGGTCGGCATCACGATCTTCGCCATCGTCGCCCTGCGCATCCTGTGGCGGGCCTGGCACCCGGCCCCGCGAGAGGTCTTCGTGCCGCCGGCCCTGGCCCTGCTCGGCCGGATCAACCACTGGCTGCTCTACCTCGTGTTCCTGCTGATGCCGCTGAGCGGCTTCGTGCTGTCGGCCGCCGCCGGCAACACCACGCAGTACTTCTTCCTGTTCCCGATCCCGCCCTTCATGGAGAAGAACAAGGCGGTGGCCGATCTCGCCGACCAGATCCATCTCGCCGGCCAGTACGCGGTCTACCTCCTGGTGTCGCTGCACGTGCTCGCCACCGCCTGGCACCTGATCGTGCGCCGCGACGCCCTCCTCGACCGGATGCTGCCGCGCCAGGACGTCTGACGACCGGGACCAGGGAGGAGGCGCCGGGATGCGCGATCACCTCTACCTGCTCGAACCCGATTTCACCGACCCGGCCCTGCCGGGCCGGCGCTTCTATTGCTGGCACTGCGCCCTGATCGAGGGGGTGCTGGCGGGCTTCCCCGACCTCGCGCGGCGGCTCGACGTGACGCGCCTGCCCTGGCCGCGGCCCCGGGAAGCCCTCGTCGCGCGCCTCGGCGCGGCGCACCAGGCGCTGCCCGTGCTGGTGCTCGCCCCCGACGCCCCGGATGCCCTCGCCACCGGCCGCCACGGAGCCGTGCGCTTCATCGACGACAAGGACGCGATCCTGCACGCCCTGCATGTGCGGCACGGATTTCCGGAGGCGCATCCGTGAGCCTCGGGCCACCGTTCGCGAGCGATGGGCATGGACCGGGTCGCGGTCTGTCCGAAGCCTCACGCGACGGGATGTCGTCCGGTGATCTGCCGTCGTGACACCGGCGACCGGGTGTAATTTGCACAATCCCATCGCATACGATTGAACCAAACGCGTTGGATGCGCGTTTTTGCAGCGATCAGGAGCGTTGCGCCGAACTGGACGGTTGCTCATGAGATGATGGCAGGCGTGCACCCTCCGACGGGCGCACAAGGGACGATCGACGCGTGACCGACCGCCGCGAAGAGAACCGCATCGCCGCCGAGCTGACCCGGGTCGGCGCGAGCACCGATCCGTTCGCCGCGGCCGTGCGGGCGACGCGGATGCCGATGCTCGTCACCGACCCGCACCAGGCCGACAACCCGATCGTCTTCGTCAACGACGCCTTCTCGAAGCTCACCGGCTACACCAGGGACGAGATCCTCGGCCGCAACTGCCGCTTCCTGCAGGGTCCCGAGACCAACCGGGACGACGTGGCCAAGGTGCGCGACGCGATCGAGCGCCGGGTCTCGATCGAGATCGACCTCCAGAACTACAAGAAATCGGGCGAGACGTTCTGGAACCGCCTGCTCGTCTCGCCGGTCTTCGACGACGAGGGCCAGCTGACCTACTACTTCGCCTCGCAGTTCGACGTGACGCTGGAGCGCGAGCGGCTGGTGCGCCTGCAGCGCGACCGCGATGCCCTGGAGCAGCAGATCGAGCGGCGCTCGCAGGCCCTGCGGCGCAGCGAGGAGCGGCTGCACTTCATCCTCAAGGCCTCGCGGCTGGGCTCCTGGACCCTCGACCTCGACGGCATGCGGCTGGTGGCCTCCGACAGCTGCAAGCGCAACGTCGGCCGCGAGCCGAGCGACCCGTTCACCTTCGAGGATCTGATCGACGCGATCCTGCCCGAGGACCGCGAGCGGATGCAGGCGGCGGTCCGCGAGTCGATCGAGAACCGGAGCGACTACGACATCGAGTACCGGATCCGCACGCCGGCCGGCGAGGTGCGCTGGCTCCAGATCCGCGGCCAGCCCTTCTACGACGCCGACGGCCAGCCGCTGAGCATGGCGGGCGTCACCCTCGACGTGACCGAGCGCAAGCGCGGCGAGGAGCACCGGGCGCTGCTGGCCGAGGAGCTGAACCACCGGGTCAAGAATTCCCTGGCGACCATCCAGTCGATCGCCAACCAGACCCTGACCCACGCTACGTCGCTGCCCGAGGCGCGGCTCGCCTTCAACGCGCGCCTGCAATCGCTCTCGGCCGCCCACGACGTGCTCACTCGCGAGAGCTGGGAGGGCGCGACGCTGGCCGAGATCGTCGAGGAATCCCTACGCCCGTTCCGCACCGGCCAGGGGACACGGTTCAAGACCGGCGGTCCGCCCGTCCGCCTGCCGCCGCGGCTAGCCCTGGCCTTCGTGATGGCCCTGCACGAGCTGGCGACCAATGCGGTGAAGTACGGCGCGCTCTCGAACGCGCAGGGCCGGGTGATCCTCAACTGGGACATCGTCGACGGCTCGAATCCGGGCCGGCTGTGGCTGCGCTGGGAAGAGATCGGCGGTCCGCCGGTCGTGGAGCCGGCCCGCCGCGGTTTCGGCTCGCGGATGATCGAGCGGGTGCTGGCCGCCGAACTCGGCGGCACGGCGGAGGTGGAGTACCGCCCGCGCGGCGTGGTGGCGACCGTGGAGGCGCCCCTGCCGGCCATGGGCAAAACGCAAGACCGGGCGACCGACCGCGACCTGAACCGGACCGCCTGCCCCCCGCCCTGACGGGCGAGGCCGCCATGGTCTAGAAGCGGGGCATGACGAACGACACGGTCACCCTCGCGCCTGCGCATCCCGACGACCTTCCGGCCTTCAAGCGGGAATTGCAGGAAGCCTTCGCGATCGCCGTCGTCGCGGAGTTCGGAGCGCTGCCGGACGGCCCGATCCCCTCCGACGACGACCTCGACGCCACGTTCGTGCATCCGGGCGCCGTGGTGCTGCGCATCCGCCACGAGGGCCGGGCGGTCGGCGGCGCCGTGGTGACGATCGACGGCGAGACGTACCGCAACACGCTCGACCTCTTCTTCGTCTCGCCCGGCGCGCATGGACGCGGCCTGGGGCGCCGGGCCTGGTTCGCGATCGAGCGGCTGTTTCCACAGACGCGGGTCTGGGAGACGCACACGCCGTATTTCGAGAAGCGGAACATCCACTTCTACGTCAACGTCTGCGGCTTCCGGATCGTCGAGTTCTTCAGCGCCCATCACCCGGACCCGCACGGGCCCGGGCAGGACGATCTGCCCGGCGACGGCGAGGCGTTCCGGTTCGAGAAGGTCATGTGACCGGCGGGCCGTCGCGCCGTCCGGGCTCCCCTCCCTCGCTCAACCAGCGGATCACCGGAGCGAGCCGCATCCCCTCCCCGCCCTCCGGCACGATCAGCCGCAGCGGCGGCCCCGCCACCGCCCGGTCGCCGAACGGCGCGACGAGGCGTCCGCGGCCCAGCGCGTCGGCGACGAGGGCCCTGTGGCCGATGAGGACGCCGCTGCCGGCGAACGCCGCGTCGAGGGCGAGGCTGTAGAGCGAGAACGCCGCCTCCCGGGCCGGCCGCAATGCCCCTGCGCCATGGGCGGCGAGCCAGCGCGGCCAGTCCGCGCGCCAGACCGAATCGTGCAGCAGCGTCGCCCCGGCCAGATCGCCCGGGTGGCGCAGGCCCGCCGCCAGGGCCGGCGTGCAGACCGGAAACAGGTCGTCGCGGGCGAGCACCACGGAGGTGCACCCGGCGGGCGCCGCGTCGCCGACATAGAGCCCGAGATCGACGAGGTCGCGGGCATAGTCCGGCTGCTCGTCCCGGGTCAGGATGGTCACGTCGAGGTCGAAGGCCGCCTGCAGGTCGGGGAGCCGGGGCGCGAGCCAGAGCTGCGCGATGCAGGGCAGCGCGGCGATCGTCAGGCTGCGCGGCCGGCCGACCGCCCGCATCGCCCGCACCGCCCCGTTGAGGGCGTCGAAGGCCGCGCTGAGGGACGGGAGCACGTCGAGGCCCTCCGGCGTGAGGACCAGGCCGTTGGCCAGGCGATGGAAGAGCGGCCGGCCGAGCCAGGCCTCCAGCCCCTTCACCTGGGTGCCGATCGCCGCGGGCGTGACGTGAAGCTCCTTCGCCGCCCCGACATAACCGCCGTGCCGCGCCGCCGCCTCGAAGGCGCGCAGCGCGTTGAGGGAGGGAGGCGAGGGTCGACCGCCCTGGTCCATCGCGAGGCCTTCGCTCCAGGCCAAGAAAATCTTGGCCTCAGCCCAAGCTTATCCCGTTTGCGAGCCGTCCCCGCAACCCCGACAGTCGGGACCAGACGGACACCCCGCGGGATCCCGACCATGCGCCTCCTCCATGACGGCTATTTCGACCAGGGCCTCGACGCCGACCCGGAACTCGCCGCCTCGATCCGGGGCGAGCTCGCCCGGCAGCGGGACGGGATCGAGCTGATCGCCTCGGAAAACATCGTCTCGCGGCTGGTGCTGGAGGCGCAGGGCTCGGTCCTCACCAACAAGACCGTCGAGGGGCTGGCCTATGCCCGCTATTACGGCGGCGCCGAGCATGCCGACGCCATCGAGGCCCTGGCGGTGGAGCGGGCGACGCGGCTCTTCGGCTGCCGCTTCGCCAACGTGCAGCCCCATTCGGGCTCGAACGCCAATGCGGGCGTCTTCCTCGGGCTGCTCAAGCTCGGCGACACCATCCTGTCGATGGGCGTCGAGGCCGGCGGCCATATCAGCCACGGCCACCCGGCCACCCTGACCGGGCGCGACTACACCATCGTCCGCTACGGCGTGGCGCGCGACAGCGAGCGGGTGGAGCTGGACGCGGTCGCGGCGCTCGCCCGCGAGCACCGGCCGAAGATGATCGTCGCCGGCGGCTCGGCCTATGCCCGGGCCTTCGATTTCGCGGGCTTGAGGGCCATCGCCGACGAGGTCGGGGCACTCCTGATGGTCGACATGGCGCATTTCGCCGGCCTCGTCGCCACCGGGCTCTACCCGCACCCCTTCCCGCACGCCCACATCGTGACCTCGACCACCTACAAGTCCCTGCGCGGGGCCCGGGGCGGGCTGGTTCTGTGGAACGACCCCGCGCTGTCGGACCGGATCAACCATGGGATCTTCCCGGGCGTGCAGGGCTCGGTGATGATGCACGCCGTCGCCGCCAAGGCGGCCTGCTTCGGCGAGGCCCTGCGGCCCGAGTTCCGGGCCTACAACCGGGCGGTCCTCGACAACGCCCGGGCGCTCGCCGAGAGCGTCGCGGCATCCGGGATGCGCCTCGTCGCCGGCGGCACCGATTGCGGTCTGATGCTGGTCGACCTCTCGCCCCAGGGCGTGACCGGGGACGTCGCCGCCAAGGCGCTGGAGGCCGCGGGGCTCGCGGTCAACAAGAACCAGATCCCGTTCGACTCCCGCCCGCCCGAGGCGCCCTCGGGCCTGCGCCTGTCCTCGAATGCCGGCACGGCGCGGGGCTTCGGCGCGCAGGAGTTCCGGCAGGTCGGCCGCTGGATCGCCCGGGTGGTGGCAGCACCCCACGACGCGGCCGGGCTGGCGGCGATCCGGGAGGAGGTGCTGGCGCTCTGCCGAAGGTTTCCGATCTACGGCGCGTGAGCGCCGGCCCCGTCCACGACCCCGCCGATCAGGTTGCGCCCGAGCAGGAACTCGGCGCTGAAATCGGTGCGGATCAAGGGCTCCATCGCCACCGGCCCGGCGAGCGCCTGCGCCTCGCCGCGGCGCGCCGCCACCGCCTCGGCGCGGTCGACGGCGCGGAAGCGGATCCGCGTGCCGCCCTGGGCTTGCGCGAGGCGGCCGAGATCGGGACCGATCACGGTCGCGATCTTCGGGTAGCCGCCGGTGGACTGGCGGTCGGCCATCAAGACGATCGGCCAGCCCTCCCCCGGCACCTGGATCGCCCCCATGGCGATGCCGTCCGAGACGATGTTGTAGCCCTTGGCGTGGGTGAGCGGCGTCCCGTCGAGGAAGCAGGCCATCCGGTCGCCCTTGGTGGTCACCGTCCAGGGCCCGGCCAGGAAGGCGGCGATCTGGTCGTTCGAGAAGAAATCGTCCTGGGGGCCGAGCACCACCCGGATCTCCTCCGGCGGCCGGTCGAGCCAGGGGGCGACCAGGGCGTGGGGATCGGACGGGCCCGGGCGGGCATCCTCCACCGCGAGCCGGTCGCCGGCCCGCAGGGCCCGGCCGTCGAGGCCGCCGAAGCCGGAGCGGGTATGGGTGGCGGTGGAGCCGAGGGTCGGCGCGAGGTCGAACCGGCCGGCGACGGCGAGATACGCCCAGGCCCCGGCGCGACCGGCCCGGATGACGAGGGTCTGGCCCGCATGGAGCGTCAGCGCGCAGGCCGGCGGCAGGGGCGCGCCGTCGAGGGCGAGCCGGAAGGCGCCGCCCGCGACCGCGATCCCGAGCGGTCCGCCCTCCGCCGTCACCTCGACGCCGCCGAGGGAGACTTCGAGGGCGGTGGCCCCGAGCGGGTTGCCGAGCGCCCGGTTGGCGGTGGCGTGGGCGAGCGGGTCCATCGGCCCGGCGGCGGTGATGCCGTAGCGCAGGTAGCCGTGTCGGCCGCCATCCTGGAGCGTCACCCCGGGCCCGGCCGACAGGATGCTGAGACGCGGAGTCATGCGGCCTCCCGGCGCTGGGCGACGATCTCGCCCGCGGCGGCGCGGCTTTCGAGATCCGCGAAGGTGGCGGCGTCGATCGCCTCGAACCGGAGCGTGTCGCCGACGGCGACCGGGAACGGCTCGGGCCGCTGCGGCGCGTAGAGCCGCTCGGGCGTGCGGCCGATCACGTACCAGCCGGTCGGCATCGGGAAGGTGCCGACCGCCGCGAGCCCGCCGCCGATCAGGAGGGCGTTGGCCGGATGCGGCGGCCGCGGGGTGGCGCGGCGCGACACCGCCAGATCTTTCGGCAGCCCGCCCAGATAGGCGAAGCCCGGGGCGAAACCGTACATGTAGACCCGGTACTCGGCCCCCGCGTGCAAAGCGGCGACGCGCTCGACCGTGAGCCCCGTCGCCTGCGCCACCGCGCCGATATCCTCGGCGCAGGCCGGATCGTAGCAGCAGGGCAGAATCCAGAGGGCGGCGCCGGGCCGGGCTGCGGCAGGCCCGGCGGCGAGTGCCGTCACCCGCGCGGCGAGGTCGTCGCGATCGAGGACCAGGGGATCGTAGTGGATCATCAGCGAGCGGTAAGTCGGCACCGTCTCGCGCAGGCCCGGCGGGGGGTCGGCGCGCAGCGCGTCGTCGAGGGCGAGCACCCGGTCGTGGATCGCCGGGTCGACGGTGGTGCCGAACTCCGCCACCAGGGCGGCCTCGCCGGCATCCAGGAGGCGGGGGCTCTCCATCGGATCAGGCCCGGAACGGGGCGAGGCGGACGCCCGCGGCTTCCAGCCGGGCGCGCACGGCGCGGGCGGTGGCCACCGCATGGGCGGAATCGCCGTGGACGCAGACCGAGCGGATCGGCGTCGGCAGGCGCCGGCCGCTCGCCGCGATGATCGCCCCCTCCTGCACCATGGCGAGCACACGGTCGGCGGCCTCGGCCTCGTCGGTGATCAGGGCGCCGGGCTGGCCGCGGGGGATCAGGAACCCGGCCTCGGTGTAGCCGCGGTCGGCGAAGATCTCCTGGTGTACGTCGAGCCCCTGTGCCTCGCCGGCCGCGACTTGCGCGGTGAGCGCGATGGCGAGCAGCGACAGCGACGGATCGACGGTCTTGACCGCACGCGCGATGGCGTCCGCCACCGGGCGCTCGACCGCGGCCAGGTTGGCGAGGGCCCCGTGCGCCTTGACGTAGGTGAGGCGGTGGCCGGCATAGGCCGCCAGCCCGGCCGCGGCGCCGACCTGGTAGGCGACGAGCCGCTCGACCTCGCCGGGGGTGAAGGGCAGGACCCGGCGGCCGAAGCCCCACCGATCCGGGTAGCCCGGATGGGCGCCGACCGCGACGCCGCGCTCGCGGGCGATGGCGAAGGTGCGGGCCATGATCTCGGGATCGCCCGCATGCAGGCCGCAGGCGACGTTGGCCGAGGTCACCACCTCGAGCATCGCCGCATCGTCGCCGCAGCGATAATCGCCAAAACCCTCGCCGAGGTCCGAGTTGAGGTCGATGGACAGCATGGCGGGCCTCCGGGCGGACGGTTGCGGCCCCTGTTCCTGGCACCGCGCCCACGCCCCTGCAACCCGCGGGCCGCGCCGGCCCGGGTTGTTCCCCGCGCGTTCGGCGCCGTCAGAGCGTGAGGGCGGTCACCGACAGTTCCAGCGCGTTCCGCGCCAGCCAAAAAACGCCCCAGCCGATCAGGCCGAACCAGACCAGGACCAGCGGGACGCCGACCATCAGCGTCAGCACCATGGCGGCGCGGCGCAGCCTGGCCTCGAATGACGCGCCGCGGGCTGCCAGCTGTCCCGCAACGGAGGCATTCGTCTCGAACTGGATCATCGGTGTCGGTCCTGGAGAAGTCTTGGAGCCAGGGTGGCAAGCGGTGGGCCCGAACGAATCGCCGCCTGCCACTGAATTGCGCGCGATATAGAATAGGCGGTACGGGTTGGGCAGGGTATGGTTAATGCCAAGTTTAGGACCTAATGCCGCACTTTGTGTGGAAGTGAAACAGCCATCCGGGCTCGGGCAAACGAATTCGTAACCCTCGCGGCGTGGACGGCATCGTCGTGTCTCGCTACCTTTTCCGGACACGGTCAGGTTGCGAACGATCGTGCTCAGCCGCAGCGGCGTGGATCCGCCGTGCAACCGAAGCGACCCGGTGGGCTCAGGTCCGCCGGCCCGGAGGTGCGATCATGCGTGACGGGATGCGCCGCCCCATCGGGCTCGCCCTGCTGCTCGGCCTCCTGTGCGGAGCGCCGGCCTGGGCTCAGGAGCGGGCTCAGGTCCAGCCCGGCTCCCGTCCATGGAGCGATCCACCGGCGAAGCCCGCCGAGGCGTCGTCCGCTCCCCAGACGTCCGGGCCCGCCGCGGAGCCGCATCTCGCCGCCCGACCCCGCGGCGTCGCCAAGTCTCGGAACCGGACCGCAGCATCGACGACGACGAAGTCCCGGAACATCGCCAAGCTCCGGAACAACTCCAAATTCCAGAACAACTTCAGGTCTCGCATCGCTGCGGACCAGCGCCGCCCCGCCGGATCGACGCGGACCGGAGAGAGCGCGGCGCGGACCGCCCTGCCCCGCAGGATCGAGCGTGCCGTGACCGCACCGCGCAGGGCCGAGGCGCGGGTCGCGGCCCGGCCGGGGCGCCCCGTCGTCGAGAGGCTGCCGGCCCGGATCGGCGCGGTGCGGTATGTCCCGCCGCCGGACCTGCGGGAGCCCACCGATCTCTGGATCGATGCCAGGGCCGACCGGATCCGTCGCGCCCGGGACGGCGGCTACCTGGTGATGCGCCGCACGACGATCGAGGACGCGACCGGACGGCGGATGCAGGTCCTGCGTCCCCTCGACGACGAGGACGAGTAGACCCCGCCCTCCGTCACAGCCACGGCCGCAGGGCGAGGTGGGTGCCGAGCAGCAGCAGGCCGATGAGGAAGGCCCGCCGGAAGGTCGGCGCCGAGACCCGGCCGCGCAGCCACTGCCCGGCCGCCATGCCGAGGAGCGCCGGCGCCAGGGTGACGAGGGACGCCGCACCGGCGGCGAGCGGCAGCGCGCCCTCCCGGGCGAGCCCGGCGGCGAGCGCCACGGTCGAGACCGTGAAGGAGAGGCCGAGCGCCTGGATCAGCCCGTCCCGGTCGAGGTTCAGCGCCTGGAGGTAGGGCACCGCCGGGATCACGAAGACCCCGGTCGCCCCGGTGACGAGGCCGGTGGCGAGGCCGACGAGGGGCGACAGCCAGGGCTCGGCCCGGGGCGGCACCCGGAGCGACAGGCCGGCGAGCCCGGTGACCGCGTAGGCGACGAGGGCGATGCCGAGCGCGCTCGCCGGCCCCGGACCGCGCGCCCCGGCGATCAGCCCGGCGCTCGCCACGGTGCCGACGGCGATGGCCGCCATCATCGGCCAGAGCCGCCGCAGCAGGCCGCCGAACCGCGGACCGGCGAGAAGCTGCCAGATGTTGGTGACGAAGGACGGCACGATCAGCAGCGCCGCGGCCTGAGCCGGGGCCATCACGGTGGCGAGCAGCCCCACCGCCACCGTCGGCAGGCCGAGGCCGATCACGCCCTTGACGAAACCGGCCAGCAGGAAGGTGGCGAGGATCACCGCCCAGCCGAGCGGGCCGGCGCTGCCGGCGAGAAAATCGGTCACGGCGGGGTCCGGTCAGTCGCGGCCGATCAGGTCCTGGAGCATCGATTCCTGGCTCGGCCCCGGCGGGGCGGCGATCTCCGGCTGCCCGGGCCGCGGCGCGACCGAGGCATCGACCGGATGCCCTTCGAGGAGGAGGCCGGCGGCGAGGATCGCCAGGGCGAGGGCGACGAGCCCGAGCGGCCCCGGGCCGCCGGAACTGAGCGGGATGCGCGGTGGCATGGGTGGCGTCCTCCGGTTGCGACACCCTGAGCTTGGGCGGCGGAGGAGGGGGTAACAAGCCGTAAGGGACGAACGTTGCCTTCGTGCGGGCCGGAGGCCCGGGCGGGCCGGAGGCCCGAGTAGGCCGGCCCGGGCCCGGCGTCAGGGCGTGGAAGGTCCGGCGAGGTCCCGCAGCAGGACCATCGCCTCCTCCACCCGCGCGGCCGGCACGAAGAGGTGATCGTGATGGAAGGCCGAGACCGCGTTGACGGCGAGGCCGGCCGCCGCGAGGCGCGCCGTCACGGCAGCGAGGAATCCGACGGCCGACAGGGAGGAATGGACCGCCAGCGTGATCCACCCGCACGGGAAGGCGCCGGCGAGCCCGGCCCGCGTCGCCTCGTCCTCGGGCAGGATCAGGGTCGTGCCCTCGGCCTCGCGAAAGCTCATCACGGGGGCGAGTCCCGCCGGCACCGCGCCGTCCCGCAGGGTGACGAAGACGTAGGTGCCGGGCCGCCGCTCCGGCCGCATCCCGGCGAGGAGCCGCGCGAGGTCGGCCTCGCCGCTCATATCGCGAGCGGGCCGAGCACCCGGCGCAGGTCCGCCGGCAGGGGCACCGGGCGCTGCGTCGCCCGGTCGACGTAGACGTGGACGAAGTGTCCCTGGGCCGCGGCCTCCTCCTCGTCCTCGCGGAACAGCCCGACCTCGTAGCGCACGCTCGACGTGCCGAGATGCGCCACCCGGATCCCCGCGGTCACCCGGTCGGGAAACGCCATCGAGCGGAAATAGCGGCAGCCGGTCTCGACCACGAGGCCGATCACCGCGCTTTTCGCGATGTCCAGGGCGCCCTCGGCGATCAGCACGCTGTTCACCGCCGTGTCGAAGAACGCGTAATAGACCACGTTGTTGACGTGGCCGTAGACGTCGTTGTCGGCCCAGCGGGTGGTGATCGGCACGAAGCGCCGGTAGGCGGCGCGGGTCTCGGGGGGCGTGCGGCCGCTCACGGGCTGTCTCTCGGTCACGATCGGAATGGCCGAGCCTAAGCAGATTTCGCCGAAGTGGACACCGGTTCGGCGGCAAAAATCTGCGACACAACAAGAATCGGAGCGGGCGAAGCGTTGGCCTGCCGACGCAAGTCTGCTTGGGCCGGCCCGGCGCCGCCGATCAAGGTCGCATCACGCACCGAACGTCTCCGGGTCCGGCCCCATCCGCCCCGCCGGGTCGTCGAGGGCCGTGATCCGCGCGAGGTCGTCGGCGTCGAGGGTGAATCCCGCGACGTCGCGGTTCTCGCGGATGCGGGCGGGCGTCGCGGATTTCGGGATCGCGACGTTGCCGATGTCGAGCTGCCAGCGCAGGACGACCTGGGCCGGGGTGCGGCCGTGCTTCTCGGCGATCGCCCGGATCGCCGGATCGTCCAGCACCCCGCCGCGGCCGAGCGGGGCCCAGGCCTCGGTGACGATCCCGGCCTCGGCATGGAAGGCGCGCAGGGCGGTCTGCTGGAAGCGCGGATGCAGCTCGACCTGGTTGATCGCCGGGGTCGAGCCGGAGGCGTCGATGACGCGCTCGAGGTGCTCGACCGTGAAGTTCGAGACGCCGATCGAGCGGGCGCGGCCATCCTCGCGCAGGCGCATCAGGGCGCGCCAGGTGTCGAGATAGGCGCCGCGCTGCGGCACCGGCCAGTGCACGAGGTAGAGATCGACGTGGTCGAGGCCGAGGCGGGCGAGCGAATCCTCGCAGGCCCGCAGGGTCTCGTCGTAGCCGTGGCGGTCGTTCCAGACCTTGGTGGCGACGAAGATGTCTTCCCGGTTCAACCCGGAGGCCGCGATGGCGCGGCCGACCCCGGCCTCGTTGCCGTAGACCGCCGCGGTGTCGATCGAGCGGTAGCCGGCCTCCAGCGCCGCCCCGACGATCGCCGGCGCCTCCTCGTTCTCGAGCCGCCACACCCCGAAGCCGAGCTGGGGGATGCGCTTCCCGTCGTTCAGGGTCAGGACGGCGTCGGACATGGGAACACTCTCGGCGGGGCCTAACAGGGGCTCGCGCCCCTGCAGGGGTGCGAGCCCCTGATCTGGGTCGGGGCCCGCCGAAGTCGAGCCGGAGGCCTGGCGCGTCCCGCCTACTTCACCAGCGGGCAGCCGCCGTCGGCCATCGGCCGGAAGGCCTGGTCGCCCGGCACGGTGTCGAGGAGCTTGTAGTAGTCGTACGGACCCTTGCTCTCGGCCGGGCTCTTCACCTCGTACAGGAAGACGTCGTGCACGGCGCGGCCGTCCTGGCGAACCGTGACGGTGCCGAAGAGCGGATCGGTGATCGGCTTCTCGCGCATCGCCGCCACGACCTTCTCGCCCTCGATCGTGCCGGTGTCGCGCACCGCCCGGAGGTAGGCCAGGGTCGAGGAATAGACGCCGGCATGGTTCTCGGTCGGCATCCGGCCGTTCATCCGCTCGGCGAAGCGCTTGGCGAAGGCGCGGGTGCCGTCGGTGCGGTCCCAGTAGAAGGCGCTGGCGAGCTGGAGCCCCTGCGCCGCCTTGAGGCCCAGCGCATGGGTGTCGGAGAGCTGCACGAACAGCGCGGCGAGCCGCATCTGCGGCATCACGCCGAACTCCGCCGCCTGCTTGACGGCGTTGATCATGTCGGCGCCGGTATCGGCGAGCGCCAGCACCTGCGCGCCCGAGCCCTGGGCCGAGAGCAGCGGCGAGGCGAAGTCGCCGGCATTGAGCGGGTGCTTGCTCGAGCCCTTCACGGTCCCGCCGGCGGCCTTGAGCGCCACGGTCGCGTCGCGCTCCAGCGCGTGGCCGAGCGCGTAATCGACGGTGACGAAGTACCACGACTTGCCGCCGCGCGCGGCGATGGCCCGCGCGGTGGCGGAGCCCTGCGCCCAGGTGTCGGAGACCCATTGCACGGTGGTCGGCGCGCAGGCCTTGCCGGTGAGGTCGGAGGTCAGCGCGCTGGAGGCCAGCGCCACCCGGTGCCGCTCGCGCATCAGGTTCGAGACCGCCAGCGCCACCGCCGAGTTCGGCAGGTCGACGATGGTCGAGACGCCCTCCTGGTCGAGCCAGCGCCGGGCGGTGGCCAGCCCGATATCGGGC
Organism: Methylobacterium indicum; assembly: GCF_017347565.1. Lineage (NCBI taxonomy): Bacteria > Pseudomonadati > Pseudomonadota > Alphaproteobacteria > Hyphomicrobiales > Methylobacteriaceae > Methylobacterium > Methylobacterium indicum. The sequence goes on from NZ_AP024145.1 coordinate 1,415,299, forward strand.
TTGTTCTGGTGATCGGCCGAGACGACCTCGACCTTCAGCTCGCCGGCCTCCTTCGAAAAATCTTCGACGGCGAGCTGCGCCGCCGTGACCGAGCCGGTACCGGCCTGGTCGGCGAAGGGCCCGCTCATGTCGCTGAGCACGCCGATCTTGATCGGCGCCTTGGCGTCCTGCGCCAGGGCGGAGGTGCCCGCGGAGGTGCCCAGAGCCAGCGACAGGGCGAGGCCGGCGAGACCGGCGGCCCGAGAGCGGAACGACATCGAGGGATCCTCCCAGGGAGTTTCTTGTCAGAGCTTATTCGCGGCCCGCGCGGGCCGTTCGGGCTTCTGTATGTCAGGGGTGCGGGGCGGCGTCGATGCGGGATCGCGCGGCGTGGTTGAGAAAGCTGAGGGGTGCATCGGCAGGGTCCGTCGCGCCGTTCGCGTTCGCATCTCGCGGGGTCGGAGACGGTTGCTCCTTCGTTGCCGAATGGCTAAGCTCGCCGCCGACGGTTCCCTCCGGGGATCAAAAGGGAACGCGGTGAGGGCTCGCCCGAGGCCGCGGCTGCCCCCGCAACTGTAAGCGGCGAGCTTTCCATCACGAACGTCACTGGGAACCAGCAACGGTCCCTGGGAAGACGATGGACGGCGAGGACCCGTGAGCCAGGAGACCTGCCGTCAGCCGTGGTCACACGCGAGCACGTCGGGCGGGGTGTCCCGATGGGTGTCGAGGCGCAGGCGAAGAGCCTGCGTCGCGCCGTCGTTCGCGGTGACGTGCCACAGCCGCGTCACGTCCCGCATGTCCTCCGCCCTCCTTCCGTCACCCGCCGGTTCGGTGCACGGCCCGCGTGCCGTCCCATTACGGCGGCGGCGCGGAAGGACGAAATGTGACTATATAACGTTACATTTTCGATGGGCTCGGATAGGGACGAGGCGCACGCCTGCCCCGGAACTCCGCATGTCCCCCCGTCGCGTCTCCCACCTCGTCCCCGTCGCCGCCCTCGCCGCTCCGCTGCTGGGCGCAATCCCCGCACTGGCCGACGAACTCCCGCTCGATGCCATCGACGTCGCCGGCCGCCGGAGCCGCGAGGTGGCGGCTCCCGGCCTCAACCTCGCGACGCCGGCGCGTTCCGGCAGCCGCCTCGGCCTCACCCCGCTCGAGACCCCGGCGAGCCTCGACGTCATCGGCGGCGAGACGATCCGGGCCCGGGGCCAGAACACCGTCGAGGAGGCGGTGACCCAGAACGCCGTCGGCATCACCAGCGTCGCCGGGCCCGGCAACGGCAACCTGTCCTTCGCCAGCCGCGGCTTCGTCGGGCCGAGCTCGGTGCAGCAGCTCTACGACGGCACCCGGCTCTATGTCGGGGTCGGCACCGTGACCTTCCCGTTCGACACCTGGTCGGCGGAGCGGATCGAGGTTTTGCGCGGGCCCGCCTCGGTGCTCTACGGCGAGGGCGCGATCGGCGGCATCATCAACGTGGTGCCGAAGAAGCCGGTCTTCGCCGCGATCGGCGAGGCGCGGGCGGCAATCGGCTCGGACGGCGTGGGGCGGCTCGCCCTCGACAGCGGCGGCCCGGTCGGCGAGGACCTGGCCTACCGGATCAACCTCAGCGGCAACCGGGCCGACGGCTGGGTCAAGCCCGACGGCGATTTCCGCAACCTCGCCCTCTCGGCGGCGATGACCTGGCGGGTGACGCCCGACCTGACCGTCAGCCTCTCGCACGATCTCGGCTACAACGAGCCGACCCGCTACTGGGGCTCGCCGCTCGTCGGCAACCGGGTGCCCGACCGGCTGCGTTTCACCAACTACAACATCCGGGATTCGCAGATCGCCTGGTTCGACAACTGGACGCAGCTGCGCACCGAGTGGAACCCCACCGCCGACATCACGGTGCGCAACACCGCCTACCGGCTCTCGACCGAGCGGCACTGGCGCGACGTCGAGCAGTACACCTACCAGCCGGCGACCGGCCTGATCGGCCGCAGCGACTACATCGAGATCTTCCACCACGAGGAGCAGATCGGGAACCGGCTCGACGCGACGTTCCGGGGCAGCCTGTTCGGCTTCAAGACCAGCACCGTCGTCGGCTTCGACGTCAACCACATCGCGTTCCGGCGCGACAGCAATGCGCCGTTCGGCGGCGAGAGCGCGGTCGACCCGTTCAACCCGGTCCCCGGCTCCTTCATCAACGTAGCGGGCACCCGCACCGACATCGTGTCGCGCACCCGCCAGGCCTCGGTCTTCGCCGAGAACCGGCTCGAATTCTCGCCCCAGCTCGCCCTGGTGACGGGGGTGCGCTACGACGCACCGACGGTGGCGGTGAACCGGCCGCTCGCAGGGGCCGCGTTCGAAAAGACCTTCGACTCGACGAGTTTCCGGGTCGGCGCCGTCTACACCCCGGTTCCGGATTTCGCGCTCTACGCGCAATACGCCACCGCCGCCGACCCGCTCGGCAGCCTGATCACCACCAGCGTGCCGCAATCGCAGTTCCGGCTCGCCACCGGCGAGCAGGTCGAGGCCGGCGCGAAGGGCCTGTTCGACGATGGCCGCGGCGAGTGGACGGTGGCGGCCTACCACATCGCCAAGGACAACCTGCTCTCGCCGATCCCCGGCCGGCCGACCGAGGTGGCGCAGGTCGGCAGCCAGTCCTCCCGCGGCGTCGAGGTCGCCTTCGCCTACCAGATCTCGGACGCCTGGCGCATCGAGGCCAACACCGCGCTGCTGAAGGCCCGCTACGACACCTTCTCGCAGAACACCGATGCGGGCCTGGTGTCGTTCGCCGGCAAGGTTCCGGTCGACGTGCCCCAGCGCGTCACCAACGTCTGGCTCGCCTACGCCTTCGCGCCGGGCTGGGTGGCGCGGGTCGGCGTCAACGATGTCGGGCCGGTGTTCAGCGACTTCGCCAACACGGCCAAGCGGCCATCCTACACGCTGGTGAACGCGACGCTCGACTGGCAGGTGACCCCGACCTCGCGCCTGTCGCTGCGCGGCTACAACCTCACCGACCAGATCTACGCGGTCTCGGGCAATCCCAATTCCTGGCTGCTCGGCCGGCCGCGCTCGGTCGAGCTCGCCTACCACGTCGTGTTCTGATGCGGATCGCGATGTCGGGGCCGGCGACGAAGGCGGCGGTCAAGCGGCTGAAGCGCTGGCTGCATCTCGGCCATCGCTGGCTCGGCATCGCCACCGGCCTCCTGATCCTCCTCTGGTTCGGATCCGGCCTGGTGATGCTGTGCGTCGGCTTCCCGACCCTCACCGAGGGCGAGCGGCTCGGTGCCCTGCCGCCGCTCGCCCCCGCCGGGGTGCGGATCACCCCGCAGGCGGCGGTCGAGCGGGCGGGCCTCGCGCACTTCCCCACCCGGCTGACGCTCGCGATGCGGGGCGGGGAGCCGGTCTACTGGATCACCGATACCGACGGGCGCCGGCGGGCCCTGTCGGCGGCGACCGGCGATCCCGTGCCCCGGCTGACCGCCGAGAGCGCGACGGCGCTCGCCGCCACCCATCCGGCGGCCCGCGCCGTCACCGATCGCGGCACGGTGACCCGCGACCAGTGGACGGTGACGGCGCGCTACGATCCCTTGCGGCCGTTCCGCGTGGTGGCGCTCGGCGATCCGGCCGGGACCGAGCTCTACCTGTCTGCGGCGACGGGCGAACTCGCCCTCGACACCACCCGCACCGAGCGGGTGTGGAACTGGCCCGGCGCCGTCACCCACTGGATCTACCTGACGCCGCTCCGCGCGCGGGCGGGCCTGTGGCAGGACGTGGTCCTGTGGGTCTCCGGCATCGCGCTCGCCGGAGCCGTGAGCGGCTACGTCCTCGGCTTCGTCCGGCTGATGCACGACCGGCTGACGCCCTATCGCGGCTGGGCCGCCTGGCACCACCTCGCCGGGGTGGCGGGAGGGCTCGTCGTCGTCACCTTCCTCCTCAGCGGCTGGCTGTCGATGAACCCGCGCGGCTGGTTCGGTCCGCGTGGCGCCGATGCCGCCATGCGGGCGGCCTATGCCGGGCAGACGGCACCGATCTTCCCCCTCGGCCTCGACGCCCTGGCGCGGGCCCCCGCCGGCACCGTCGCGCTCGACTTCGCCTGGATCGGCGGGCGGCCCGTCATCCTCGCCTCCGGCCCGGGGGGCACGGCGCCGTGCTGCGGCACCGCGCTCCCCCCGGAGGCGATCGTTACCGCCGCCCGGGCGATGCTGCCGGGGGCGCGGCTGCGATCGGTCACCCGGCTCGAGGCACCGGACGCGTACTGGTACGACCGCCACGGCGCACCCACGCTGCCGGTCCTGCGCCTCGCCTTCGACGATCCGGCCGGCACCTGGTTCCACCTCGATCCCGCCACCGGGGCGATCCTGGGACGGACCGATCGCAGCGGCCGGGCCAACCGCTGGCTGTTCGATGCCCTCCATACCCTCGATGCCGGCCCGCTGGCCCGGAACCCGCCCCTGCGCCTCGCACTGATCGTCGCCCTGTCCGCACTGGGCCTCGTCATCGCGACGAGCGGCACGGTCCTCGGCTGGCGCCGCCTGCGCCGCCGGCGCGCTTGACGTGGCACACCCTGCCGGCCGATCGCGGCCGTTATCGGCACGATCGGCAATCACACGGAGAGTTGGCCACGCGCGCGGCAATGTTCAAAGCCTTCGCCAGGGACCGGATACCATTGGATCGCCTGGATGCCTCTGGCAGACATTTTTCTATTCATGTGAATACGCTCATAGCCCGGCCGGATCGGTCGCCAAATCGTTTCCAGGATGATGCTCGCCTGGCCGCGGATCGGGACGGGCAGGATCGCAGGCGATGCATCGCATGACGCACGATCGACTGGCGAGAGGGCATGACATCGAGACGAAAGGCGCGCGATGCACCCGCCCGTCGATCTACAACGCGAACGAAGGCACTGAAACAATCGCTACCAATGGTTGCAATTCCAGCTCTCGACTTTGACCGCGTCGATGAACGCACGCCATGACCTGCATGGTGCAACAATCCTGCCCGTCTGAACCATGACGGACGAAGCTATACCGCGCAGCGGCACCGGATAGACCAAGCAGATCGGACCCGAAAACCTCGTCGTCGCAAGCTATGCCTTTGGACCAGCACGCGAAAATGTCGGAATAGGATGATCGGATTCAGATCCCGATAACTTTCACGGCGCATGATCGGCGGACTGACACCGCTGGACGAGCCGGGATGGCCGTGTACCTCAAGCAATTTCCCAGGTTCCTGGCGGAGCGCCGCGGGCCGGTGATCCTCGGCCTGATCGTGGTGCTCCTGCTCTGGCTCGGCGTCGCGGCCAAGCACGTGAACGACCTGCGCGGCGCGTTGCAGGATTCCGAGCGCACCACCCACAATTTCGCGATGGTGTTCGAGGAGAACGTGCTGCGCTCGATCGGCGAGATCGACAAGGCGCTGCTCTACATGCGGCGCAGCATCGAGAGCCGCGCCGGCCGGGAGGATTACGGTACGATCGTCAACACGACCGACCTCCTGAGCGAGATCATCGTGCAGGTGGCGATCATCGGGCGCGACGGCGTGATGCGGGCGACCAATGTCGGCCCGCAGCCGCCGCCGGCCACCGACCTCAGCGACCGCGACCATTTCCGCGCCCAGGTCGAGAACCCGGACGACGCCCTCTACATCAGCCGGCCGGTGATCGGACGGGCGAGCGGCCGGGTCTCGGTGCAGTTCAGCCGCCGCTTCCTCGGGCCGGACGGCCAGTTCGGCGGCGTGGTGGTGGCCTCGCTCAACCCGAGCCATCTGACCCAGTTCTACGACAAGATCGACCTCGGCAGCCCGGCCTCGATCTCGCTGATCGGCAGCGACGGGGTGGTGCGCTCGAGCGGCGGCGCCGGCGGCGGCTTCGGGGTCGGCGCCGACCTCTCTCGGACCGAGACCTACCAGAAGATCCGCTCGGGCCGCTCCGGCACCTTCACCCTCGCGATGCCCGACGGGGCCGAGCCGCGGCTGGTGACGATCCGCAAGGTGCGCGAGCAGCCGCTCTGGGTGAGCGTCAGCGTGCCGGAGGCCGAGATCTACCGCGATGCCCAGGCGACCCTGCGGATCGACGCCATCGCGGCGGCGCTGATCACCCTCCTCGTCGGGATCGCGGTGGAGAAGCTCCTGCGCATCGAGGCCAAGCGCTCCGAGGCCGAGGCCCGGGTCGCGCGCCTGGCCTCGCTCGACCCCCTCACCGACCTGCCGAACCGCCGGGTGTTCCGTGCCTCGCTCGAGGCGGTGGCCGCCAAGGGGGTCCCCCCCGGCAGCGCCCGGTACGCGGTGCTGTTCCTCGACCTCGACCGCTTCAAGATCGTCAACGACACCCTCGGCCACAAGATCGGCGACGACCTGCTCCAGGCGGTGGCCGTGCGGCTGGCCGCCACGCTCGCGCCCGGCCAGGTCCTGGCGCGCCTGGGCGGCGACGAGTTCGCGCTGCTGGTGCCGCATGTCGGCGACCGGGCCGATCTCGCGACCCTCGCGGCGCGCATCGCCGAGGTGGTCCTGCCGCCCTTCGAGATCGGCAGCCACCAGATCCGCTCGAGCGTCAGCATCGGCATCGCGGTCGGACCCGAGGACGGCGCGAATGCCGACGACATCCTGATCGCCGCCGATCTCGCGCTCTACGCCGTGAAGGCGGGCAAGCGCGGCACCTTCCAGTTCTACGACCGCCAGATGAGCGAGGGGCTGGACGACCGGCGCCAGCTCGAGACCGACCTGCGCCGGGCGATCGAGCGGGGCGAGCTGGAGCTGCACTACCAGCCCTCCGTCGTCCTCAAGACCGGCGAGATCGCCGGGTTCGAGGCGCTGGCGCGCTGGCGCCACCCGGTGCGGGGCAACGTCCCGCCCACGACCTTCATCTCGATCGCGGAGGAATGCGGCCTCATCCACGCCATCGGCGAGTGGTCCCTGGCCGAGGCCTGCCGCAAGGCCGCGACCTGGCCCGACCGCCTGAAGATCGCCGTGAACCTGTCGCCGGTGCAGTTCGCCGGCCCGGACCTCGTCGGGATGGTGCGCGGGGTCCTGGAGCGCACCGGACTGCCGGCCCACCGCCTCGAGCTCGAGATCACCGAGCAGATGCTGCTCGACAGCGGCGAGGCGACGCTCGCCATCCTGCGCGACCTCAAGGCGCTGGGCCTGCGCGTCGCGATGGACGATTTCGGCACCGGCTATTCCTCGCTCAACTACCTGAGGAGCTTCCCGTTCGACCGCATCAAGGTCGATCGCAGCTTCGTCACCGGGCTCGGCTCCGGAGCCCAGAACGCCGCGATCATCCGGGCGGTCATCGACATCGCCCGGGCGCTCGGCATGCGCACCACCGCCGAGGGGGTGGAGACAGCCGACCAGCAGCACGTCCTGTCGCTGCTCGGCTGCGACGAGGTCCAGGGCTACCTGTTCAGCCGCCCGGTTCCGGCCGAGGAGGCGCAGGCCCTGATCACCCGCTGGCGCCCCGAGGACCGGCGCGCGACGACGCGGGCGGCCTGATCCGTCCCGCATCGGGGCGGCACGACCCGGGATCGACGGCGCGAACGGCAAAGCCCGGTCGCGCGCGGGAGAGGACGGCACACGAAAAGCCGGAGGTCCGACACGGCGGATCTCCGGCTTTTCGTCCTTTGACGGCCCCGGCGGGGCAGGCCCTTCAGCGCGTCGCGGGCTTACGGCGCAGCGCTGTCGCCCACCGGTGCATCGCCCGCCCCACCGCCCGACCGGGGAGCCCGAGGGGCGAGCGGCCGCGGCGCGTCCAGGTCTCGTGCCACAGGAGCAGGGCGCCCGCCGCCACCACGATCACGCCGCCGACGACGAGGTGCAGGTTCGGGACCTCGCCGAAGGCGAGGTAGCCGAGGGCCATGCCCCAGACCAGCATCAGGTAGTAGAACGGCGACACCGCGGTGGCCGGCGCCGCGGACAGGGCCCGGGTCCAGAGATACTGCGCGCCGACATTCGAGGCGCCGAGCAGCCCGAACAGGGCGGCGTCGGGCAGGCTCGGCCAGCGGAAGCCGAAGGCGAGCAGCGCCGCGTGCGCGGCGGTCATCACGGCCATCTGCCAGATCAGCAGGGTGCCGGGCCTCTCGGTCTTGGCCATGCCCCGCACCGCCACCGTGACGGTGCCGTACATCACGGCATTGCCGAGCGCGAACAGGGCGCCGACCTGGAGCGAGTCGGCGCCCGGATTGGTCACCACGAGCACCCCGAGGAAGCCCACCACCAGGACGGCCCAGCGCACCGGGTCCGACGCCTCCTTGTGCCAGAGGATCGCCACCACGGCGGCGAAGAGCGGGGCCGAGAAGCCGATCGCCGTCACTCCGGCGAGGGGCATCAGGCCGAGGGCCAGCACCGTCAGCGTCTGCGAGATCGCCTGGGACAGGCCGCGGGCGACGTGGGCGCCGGGCTTGGCGGTGCGGAACACCGACAGACCGGTCGCCGGCAGCATGAAGGCGCAGACCAGCCCGAAGGCGATCGAGGAGCGCAGGAACATCACCTCGCCGACGGGATAATGCGCGACGAGGTGCTTCGAGAACGCGTTCGATAGGGTCAGCAGCACCGTCGCCCCGATCATCAGCGCGATTCCGAGGGGGACGTTGTCGGCGGGACGGCCGGTGACGGCGGGACGATCGGCGGCCTGAGGGCGGGCGGCGCTCTGCATGGTCGGGCTCTCCGAGGCCGTCGCCGGATCAGGCGGAGGTCTGCGCGACCGGGTGGGCGTCCATGAACCAGGGCTTCACCCCGACGCCGCGGCGCAGGGAGTACATGTAGAAGATCGGCATCGTGGCCGGGAACAGGTCGCGGAACTCGCTGCCGTTGAAGGTGACGAAGACCGCCTCCGGGAAGGCCGCCGCGACGGCGCGCTTCTCGACCATGTTCATGCGGTGGTAGTCGAGGGCACCCTGCTCGGTGGAGCCCTCGCCGCGGTACCACTTGGCCGCGCAGGCGATCAGGCTCGCCAGGATCTCGCCGGACGGCTCCTCCTCGGCGGCGGCGGCGCCGATCTCCCGGGCGAAGGCGACGACGTCGCTGAGCCGGGTGCTGGCGAAGCCGCGGGCCTGGGCGGCGGCATCGATGGCGTCGAAATAGGCATTCATCGCCGCGGCCGGATGCCCGTTCAGCGTCGCGTGGGTGTCGGTGAAGATCAGCCGGAAGACCGCGCCCGGAGCGTAGACCTGGCGCACCCGCTCGGCGAGCTGGCCGAGATAGTCGAGGCAGGCGAGGTCCGGCGCGGCGATCTCGGCGCGCGGGCCCTTGCCCCAGTAGAGCACGAACTCGATCGGACGCCCGGCCTCGGCCGCCGCCTCGACCATCGGCACCAGACGCTCGGCGTTGCCGGGCTGCTCGCGCTTGAACGCCCAGGTGTTGAACGCCTTGATGACCGCGTCGGCATCGACGGGCTTCGAAGCCGCCGACTTGCGGCCGGACTTGCCGCTGGACTTGCCGCCGGACTTGCCCGACCGGGCGGCGGGCCCGTCCTGCCGCTGGTGCGAACTGGCCGATACCAGTTCGACCGCCTCCGACGCGGCGGCGGGAGCGTCGATGACGCTCGGGGAGCGCGGCGCCATGTCCTTCGTCATGATTGCGGACGGCACCGCGTGATCGAAAGTAATCTTGCTAAGGGTAGACATGGCGCCGACCTGTTCATCGTCCGGTATGCGCGAAAAATGTATTAATGACCTATTAAAGTCAAACGGATTGCTGACAAATAGTTAACGCGCCCTCGTAAAAGGATGTTCGCCGGCTCAGGAACGGGGCCCGGGCGGCCCGGACCGCGGCCGCCGCCACGTCGCAGCCGCGCTGGACAGGATCTTGCCTTATGGTGAGGCAGGCCCCGCCCGGGGCCGCGCCCCGGAGGATCGCGGGAACGACGCATGGACCTCGACAGCATCACGGAGGTGGTGGCCCCCCGCGCCCGCGACGCGCTGCCGGCGTGGCGGCCGGGCGACGCCTGGCTCGCCGGGGGGACCTGGCTCTTCTCCGAGCCGCAGGACGGGATCGCCCGGCTCATCGACCTGCCCTCCCTCGGCTGGGAGCCGCTCGCGGTGGATGATGCAGGCGTGCGGATCGCCGCGACCTGCCCCATCGCGGCCCTCGACCGGCTCGCGCTGCCGCCGGCCTTCCGGGCGGCGCCCCTCGTCGGCCAGTGCTGCCGGGCGCTCCTCGGCTCGTTCAAGGTCTGGAACGCCGCGACCGTCGGCGGCAACCTGTGCCTCGCGCTGCCGGCCGGGCCGATGATCGCGCTGACGGTCGCGCTCGACGGCGTGGGGCTGATCTGGACGCCGGAGGGCGGCGAGCGGCGCCTCCCCGTCCGCGATCTGGTGCTCGGGCCGCAGGAGACGGCGCTCCGCCCCGGCGAGATCCTGCGCCGCATCGACCTGCCGGCGGCCGCCCTCGGCCGCCGCACCGCCTTCCGGCGGATCTCGCTCAGCCCCAACGGCCGCTCGGGCGCCCTGGTGATCGCCACCCTGGATTCCGCCGGCGCCTTCGCCCTCACGGTGACGGCCGCGACCCGGCGCCCGGTGCGGATCGACCGGCCCGCCCCGCCCTCGGCCGAGACATTGCAGGCGGCGCTTGCCGCCGCGATCCCCGACGGGCTCTGGTACGACGACGTCCACGGCGCGCCCGACTGGCGCCGCCACGTCACCGGCCTCCTCGCCGAGGAGGCCCGGGCCGAGCTCGCGGGAGGCCGCGCATGAGACTGACGGTCAACGGCACGAGCCACGAGGTCGCGCCCCGGCCCGGCCAATCCCTGCGCACCCTGCTGCGCGAACTCGGCTGGTTCGGGGTCAAGAAGGGCTGCGACGCGGGCGATTGCGGCGCCTGCACGATCCATCTCGACGGCGAACCGCTTCATGCCTGCCTGGTGCCGGCCTTCCGGGCGGCGGAGCGCCAGGTCACCACGGTCGAGGGCCTGGCGGGCCCCTGCGCGCCCGGGGACGGCGTGCCGGACGCGCTCCACCCGGTCCAGGCGGCCTTCGTCGCCGCGCAAGGATTCCAGTGCGGGTTCTGCACCCCCGGCATGGTGATGACGGCGGCCGCCCTCGACCAGGGCCAGAGCCGCGACCTGCCGGCGGCGCTCAAGGGCAACCTGTGTCGCTGCACCGGCTACCGGTCGATCGCGGACGCGATCGCGGGCATCGCCGACGCCGCCGCGGGGGTGGACGGATCGCCGACGGCGCCCTGCCGGCACAGCCCCCCGGCCCCGGCCAGCGCCGCCGTGGTGAGCGGGCGGGCCCGCTACACCCTCGACCGCGACCTGCCGGGCGCGCTCCATCTCAAGGTGCTGCGCTCGCCCCATCCCCATGCGCGGATCGTCCGCATCGACACCGCGGCGGCCCTGGCGGTGCCGGGCGTCGTGCGGGTGCTGACCCATGCGGACGCGCCGGACCGGCTCTTCTCCACGGGCCGGCACCAGAACCCGGGCGACGATGCCAGCGACACGCGGGTGCTCGATCCGGTCCTGCGCTTCGTCGGCCAGCGCGTCGCCGCGGTGCTCGCCGAGACGGAGGCCGCCGCCGCCGCCGGCTGCCGGGCCTTGATCGTGGACTACGAGGTGCTGCCGGCCTGCCTCGATCCCGAGCGGGCGCTCGACCCCGACGCCCCCCTGGTCCACGGCGCGCGGCCGACGGGCGAGGACGCGCCGCCGCTCCATCCCCATCCCAACCTGGCCGCCGAGGCGCATGGCGAGATCGGCGACGTGGCCGCCGGTCTCGCGGCCGCCGACGTGGTGCACGAGGGCACCTACCGCTCGCAGCGGATCCAGCACGCGCATCTGGAGACCCATGCGGCGATGGGCTGGCGCGACCCGGACGGGCGCCTCGTCCTCCGCTCCAGCACCCAGGTGCCGTTCCTCACCCGCGACGCCCTCTGCGCCCTGTTCGATCTCCCGCGCGAAAAGGTCCGGGTCGAGTGCGGCCGGGTCGGCGGCGGCTTCGGGGCTAAGCAGGAGATGCTGACCGAGGATCTGGTGGCGCTGGCCGTGCTGGCCACCGGCCGGCCGGTCCGCTGGGAGCTGACCCGCACCGAGCAGTTCACCGCCACCACCACCCGCCACCCGATGCGGGTGCGGGTGCGCCTCGGCGCCCGGGCCGACGGCACCCTGACGGCGATCGATCTCCAGGTGCTGTCGAATACCGGCGCCTACGGCAACCATGCCGGCGGCGTGCTGCATCACGGCTGCAACGAGGTGATCGCGGTCTATCGCTGCGCCAACAAGCGGGTCGACGGCTATGCCGTCCACACCCACACCCTGCCGGCCGGCGCCTTTCGCGGCTACGGGTTGAGCCAGACCATCTTCGCGGTCGAATCCGCCATGGACGAGCTCGCCCGCGCGCTCGACCTCGACCCGTTCGAGCTGCGGCGGCGCAACGTCGTCCGCCCCGGCGACCCGATGGTGTCGACGAGCCTGGAGCCGCACGACGTCCGGTACGGCAGCTACGGCCTCGACCAATGCCTCGACGCGGTCGCGGCGTCCCTGGCCGAGCCCCCTCCCCCCGCCCCGGCGGGCTGGCGCACGGGATCGGGCATGGCGCTGTCGATGATCGACACCATCCCGCCGCGGGGCCACTTCGCCGAGGCGCGGATCGCGCTCGCGGATGGCCGCTACGTCCTGCATGTCGGCACGGTGGAGTTCGGCAACGGCACCTCGACGGTGCACGGCCAGATCGCCGCGGAGGTTCTCGCCACCACGCCGGACCGCATCGTCCTGCGCCAGGGCGACACCGACGCGGTCGGGCATGATACCGGCGCCTATGGCAGCACCGGCATCGTGGTCGCCGGCCAGGCGACGTGGCGCGCCGCCGACAGCCTGGCCGCGCTGCTGCGGAGGCGCGCCGCCGCCCGGCTCGGCGTCGATCCCGCCGCCTGCCGGCTCGACGGCGACGGCGTGAGCGCGGGAGACGCCCGGGTGAGGCTCGCCGATCTCGGCCCCGCGGAGGCGGCGGGGCACGCCGACGGCAGCCCGCGCTCGGTGGCGTTCAACGTCCAGGGCTTCCAGGTCGCGGTGCGGCCGGAGACCGGCGAGGTGCGGATTCTGCGAAGCGTCCACGCCGCCGATGCCGGCCGGGTGATGAACCCGGTCCAGTGCCGCGGCCAGATCGAGGGCGGCGTCGCCCAGGCGCTGGGCGCGGCGCTCTACGAGGACCTGGCGATCGACGCCGGGGGCCGGGTCGCGACCCCGACCTTCCGCACCTATCACATCCCGGCCCTCGCCGACGTGCCGCGCACCGAGGTGATCTTCGCCGACACCCATGACGCGGTCGGGCCGCTCGGCGCCAAGTCGATGAGCGAGAGCCCGTTCAACCCCGTGGCGGCGGCGCTCGCCAACGCCATCCGGGACGCGACCGGCGCGCGGCTGACCGCGACGCCGTTCGCGCCCGACCGGATCTTCCGACAGATCAGCACCACGACCCAGAGCGGCGAGGAGGAGCGATGGACCTGAAGCGCGACGACGGCCTGACCCGGCCGACCGGTTCCTCCGGAGGCGGGTTCCTGGAGCGCACCTTCGCGCTCTCGGCCCACGGCACCACCATACGCACCGAGCTGCTCGCCGGGCTCACCACCTTCCTGACGATGGCCTACATCGTCTTCGTCAACCCCAACATCCTGGGCGATGCCGGGATGCCGAAGGGGGCGGTGTTCGTCGCGACCTGCCTCGTCGCGGCGATCGGCTCGCTGGTGATGGCGTTCTACGCCAACTACCCGATCGCGCTCGCGCCCGGCATGGGGCTCAACGCCTACTTCGCCTACGTGGTGGTGCTCCAGATGGGCTACACCTGGCAGGCGGCGCTCGGCGCGGTGTTCATCTCCGGCCTGTGCTTCATGGCCGTCACGCTGACGGGGCTACGCCGGATCATCGTCGACGGCATCCCGCGATCGATGCGCATCGCCATCACGGTCGGCATCGGGCTGTTTCTCGCGATCATCGCGCTGAAGAGCGCCGGCGTGGTGGCGGCGAGCCCGGCGACCTTCGTGACGCTCGGCGACCTGCACAAGCCGAGCGCGGTGCTGGCAGTGCTGGGCTTCCTGATCGTCGCGGTGCTCTCGGTGCGCAAGATCCGCGGCGCGCTGCTCGCCGGCATCCTCACCGTCACGGCGTTGAGCTTCATCGTCGCCGACAACACTTTCCAGGGCGTCGCCTCGCTGCCGCCCTCGATCGCCCCGACGCTGTTCGCCCTCGACATCAAGGGTGCCCTGTCGGGCGGCCTGCTCAACGTGATCCTGGTGTTCTTCCTCGTCGAATTGTTCGACGCCACCGGCACGCTGATGGGCGTCGCCAACCGGGCGGGACTGCTTACCCAAGGCAAGATGGAGCGCCTCGACAAGGCGCTGATGGCGGATTCGTCCTCGATCTTCGTCGGCTCGCTGCTCGGCACGTCGAGCACCACGGCGTATCTGGAGAGCGCGTCCGGCGTCGAGGAGGGCGGCCGCACCGGGCTCACCGCCGCAACGGTGGCGGTCCTGTTCCTGGCCTGCCTGTTCTTCGCGCCGCTCGCCGGCTCGGTCCCGGCCTATGCCACGGCCCCGGCCCTGTTCTACGTCGCCTGCCTGATGCTGCACGAATTGGTCGATCTCGACTGGGACGACCTGACCGAGGTGCTGCCGGCCTGCGTGACGGCACTTCTGATGCCCTTCACCTACTCGATCGCCAACGGCGTCGCCTTCGGCTTCATCACCTACGCGGTGATCAAGCTGCTCACCGGGCGGTTCCGGGAGGTGAAGCCGGTGGTGTGGGTGATCGCGGCGGTGTTCCTGTTCAAGTTCGTGGCGACGGGGAGCGCGCATTGACGGGCGCTACCGCTCCAACCCTCCCCCCTCTGCGGGGGAGGGTGCCCCGCGAAGCGGGGCGGGAGAGGGGACGCCGCCTCCGGAAAAGACTGAACCGTTCTGACGGGCACTCCCTGGATCAGCGTCGCGCTGCCCCTCTCCCGGCCCCTAATGACGCAGGGTCCACCCTCCCCCGCAGAGGGGGGAGGGTTTCAGCGCCTGACTGGAAGACCTCTCAGTACTTCCGGACCAAACTCACCAGCCGGCCCTGGATCCGCACCCGGTCCGGCCCGAGCACCCGGGTCTCGTAGGCCGGGTTGGCGGCTTCCAGCGCGATCGACGAGCCGCGGCGGCGCAGGCGCTTCAGGGTCGCCTCCTCGTCGTCGATCAGCGCGACGATGATGTCGCCGGTATTGGCGGTCTCCTGGCGGCGGATCACCACGAGGTCGCCGTCGAGGATGCCGGCCTCGATCATCGAGTCGCCGCGCACCTCCAGGGCGTAGTGTTCGCCGCTGGCCAAAAAGTCCGGCGACATCGCCACCGTGCGGCTCTGGCTCTGGATCGCCGAGATCGGCGTACCGGCGGCGATCCGGCCCATCACCGGCACGCTGACCGAGTGACCGTTCTCGTCCGAGGCGGTCGCCATGGCGGGAATGCCGGCGGGCCGCTTCGGCTCGTGGGCGCGCCCACCCTCGACGACGCTCGGGTTGAACCGCACCACCTCGGCCCCGGCCGCGGGCGCCGTCGCCGTCGCCGTCGCCGGCCCCGTCACCGTGTCGGGAATGCGGATCACCTCGATCGCCCGGGCCCGGTTCGGCAGGCGGCGCAGGAAGCCGCGCTCCTCCAGGGCGGTGATCAGGCGGTGGATGCCCGATTTCGACTTGAGGTCGAGGGCGTCCTTCATCTCGTCGAAGGACGGCGGGACTCCCGTCTCGCGCATTCTCTGCTGAATGAAGCGGAGCAGGTCCAACTGCTTACGCGTGAGCATGTGACACTCTCATCCCCGCGCTGCCGCGCTCCGGAAACAAATCGCGAACATGGTAAGCGTTCCGCAAGTGTTCCGCAAGCGGCTTCGAGAAAGCGGCGCGCGGCCGCAGCAACCGGGGTGATAGACGGGGATATCGCGGGTCGAACGGACGATGAGCCGTGCCCCGCGCGGGGTCCGACCGGCGCGGGGACTGTCCACCGCACCGGCCTCTTGCATGGGCCTCAGCCCCGGCCCTTGCGCCCCTTGTATTTCGGCTTCTGGCCCGGGAAGCCTTGCGTCGAGCGGCCGGTCGGGCGCTCGGCATAGGAGAACGGCACCTCGCGGTCGGTGCCCGGGCCCATGTCGTCGAGGTCGGGCTGGCGGATGCGGGTGCCCTCGTCCGAGGTGCCCTTGCCGCCCGGGCCGTAGCCCAAGGGCTCCGCGCCGCGCCGCTTGCGCTTGGCGCCGAAGCGGCCGGCCTCGCGCTCGACGTCGGCCTGCTCGGCCATCGGATCGTCGGCGATGGCGAGCTCGGTCGCCTGGAGCCGCTTGAGCTCGTCGCGCAGGCGCGCCGCCTCCTCGAAGTCGAGATCGGCGGCCGCCGTCCGCATCCTTTTCTCGAGATCGGCCATCACGGCCTTGAGGTTGTGGCCCACCGTGACGGCGGATTTGGCGAGCCCCGTATCGACCTGGACGTGGTCGCGCTCGTAGACGCTCTCCAGGATGTCGGAGATGTTGCGCTTCACGCTCTGGGGCGTGATGCCGTGCTCCTCGTTATAGGCGAGCTGCTTCTTGCGCCGGCGCTCGGTCTCGGCCATCGCCCGCTCCATCGAGCCGGTGATGTGGTCGGCATAGAGGATGCAGCGGGCGTCGGCGTTGCGGGCGGCGCGGCCGATGGTCTGGATCAGCGAGGTCTCGGAGCGCAGAAAGCCCTCCTTGTCGGCGTCGAGGATGCCGACGAGGGCGCATTCCGGGATGTCGAGGCCCTCGCGCAGGAGGTTGATGCCGATGAGCACGTCGAAGGCGCCGAGCCGCAGGTCGCGGATGATCTCGATCCGCTCCAGCGTGTCGATGTCGGAGTGCATGTAGCGCACCCGCACGCCGTTCTCGTGCAGGTACTCGGTCAGGTCCTCGGCCATGCGCTTGGTGAGCGTGGTCACGAGGGTGCGGTAGCCGGCGGCGGCCACCTCCTTCACCTCGCCGAGCAGGTCGTCGACCTGCGAGCGGGCCGGGCGCACCTCGATCACCGGATCGACGAGGCCGGTCGGGCGGATGACCTGCTCGGCGAAGACGCCGCCGGTCTGTTCCAGCTCCCACTTCGCCGGCGTCGCCGAGACGTGGATCGATTGCGGGCGCATCGCGTCCCATTCCTCGAACCGCAGGGGGCGGTTGTCGAGGCAGGAGGGCAGCCGGAAGCCGTATTCGGCGAGCGTCGCCTTGCGGCGGAAGTCGCCCCGGTACATGCCGCCGATCTGCGAGACCGTGACGTGGCTCTCGTCGGTGAAGACCAGCGCGTTGTCGGGCAGGTACTCGAACAGGGTCGGCGGCGGCTCGCCGGGCTTGCGGCCGGTGAGGTAGCGCGAATAGTTCTCGATGCCGTTGCAGGCCCCCGTTGCCTCGATCATCTCGAGATCGAAGGTGCAGCGCTGCTCCAGGCGCTGGGCCTCGATCAGCCGGCCCATCCGGGTCAGCTCCTCGACCCGCCACTTCAGCTCGTCCTTGATGCCCTTCACCGCCTGCTGGAGGGTCGGGCGCGGCGTCACGTAGTGGCTGTTGGCGTAGACCTTGACGAATTTCAGCGTGTTGAGGGTCTTGCCGGTCAGCGGGTCGAACTCGGAGATCGCCTCGATCTCGTCGCCGAACAGCCCGATGCGCCAGCCGCGATCCTCCAGGTGGGCCGGCCACAGCTCGATCACGTCGCCGCGGACCCGGAAGGTGCCGCGGGCGAAATCGGACTGGATGCGCTTGTACTGCAGAGCCACCAGATCGGCGACGAGCTGGCGCTGCTCGATCTTCTCGCCGAGCGAGACCGTGAACGACATCGCCGTATAGGTCTCGACCGAGCCGATACCGTAGATGCACGACACCGAGGCGACGATGATGACGTCGTCGCGCTCCAGGAGCGCCCGGGTGGCCGAGTGGCGCATCCGGTCGATCTGCTCGTTGATCGAGGATTCCTTCTCGATGAAGGTGTCGGAGCGCGCGACGTAGGCCTCGGGCTGGTAATAATCGTAGTAGGAAACGAAATATTCGACTGCGTTGTCGGGAAAGAAGCTCTTGAACTCGCCGTAGAGCTGCGCCGCCAGAGTCTTGTTCGGGGCGAGGATCAGGGCCGGGCGCTGGGTCTCCTCGATGACCTTGGCCATCGTGAAGGTTTTTCCCGAGCCCGTCACGCCGAGGAGCACCTGATCGCGCTCCTGCCCCTGGATGCCGGCCACCAGCTCGGCGATGGCGCGGGGCTGGTCGCCGGCCGGGGTGAACTCGGAATTCAGCCGGAACGGGACGCCGCCCTCGGATTTCTGCGGCCGCTCGGGCCGGTGCGGACGCCACAATTCGCCGTTCTTGAACAGCGGGTTGCCCTCGGTGAGGAGTTTGGTCAGCGCGTCGACCGTGGCCGAGACGCCCTCGGCGGCCAGCGACCCGCGCTCCTCCACCGCCTCGGACGGATCGAGGCCGCCGGCGGCCTCGGGCTCGCGCAGGCCGAGGGCCTGGGCGAGCCTGGGATCGACATCCGCCGCCGTGCCGTGCGCGAAGGCGGCCTGCGGCGCCTCGCCGAAGCCGTCGGGAGCCGACGTTTCGGCCCGCTTCGTGCGACGCGCGGGTTTCGCTTCCGAGACCGGGCCGGGCGCTGGCTTCGCCGCCGCGGCATCCTTGCGCGGGCGGCCCCGCTTGGGCGGCTCGGGCGGGGGCGGCTCGACGACGGGCAGGCGGTCGCGGTTCAGCGCCGGGTTCAGCAACTCGGCGAGGAAAGGGTCCAGCGGCTTCAGCTCGGGCTTCGAGGCCTTGCCGGTCGACGGGCGGAGCTTCTTCGGGGCGGGCATGCGGCAGATATGGCAAGCCGTGCCGGGCCCGGAAAGAGCCCGGATCACCGCACCTTGACGACCGCCAGAGTATCCCCGTCGATGACCACGAAGCCGATGCCGGCCCGGCGCAGGGCGGCGACCGCGGCGTGGCGGCTGCGGGAGGCCGGCCCTTCGCCGCCCTCCTCCAGGCGCCGGACGGTGGAGAGGGACAGGCCGCTCGCCCCGGCGAGATCGGCCATCGACCAGCCGACGAGGCCCCGGGCGGCGCGCAGATGCGCGGCCTGCACCGCCTGTTCCAGGCCTTGCCGCACGATTCCGGACGGCACCGGCCGGGGCCCGTCGACCCGGCCGTTCAAGGTGGCCCAGGTCTCGATCCGCCCGTCATCGCCGCGGACCGGGACCGCAACGCTGCGGAACAGGCCGCGATCGCCACGCGCGAGGGCCAGGGTCTGCTCGACCGCGAAGGGACGCCCCGCGGCGAACCGCGCGCTGATCTCGTGGTCGGCCCTGGCACGCTCCTCGGGCGCGAAGATCAGTGTCCAGTTTTCCTGGAACGCCTGCTGGGTGACGCCGGTCAGGCTCATGATCTCCCAGGAGGCGACGCGAACCGGGCTCGCATGCGGCGCATTCGGCAGAGTATGGATCCACGTCTGCGTCTGGGCGAACAGCGCGCGCCGCCGCCGCTGGTTCTCGCGATGCGACGCCGCCAGGAACTCGGGCTCGGTCATGTCCAGCACCACGCCAGCCCCCGCGCGGGGTCGCCCCTCGGGCGTGACGTAGATCGTGCTGCGGCCGGTCAGGAGCCGGACCGCCCCGTCCGCCCGGATCACCCGGAAGGTGGAACCGGTGAAGACCCCCTCGCGCATCATCTGGGTGCCGGTCTCGAGCTGGGCTCGGTCGTCCGGATGCACGAAGCTCATGAACCGGTGATAGCCCGGTCGCACCGCACCCGGGGCGAGGCCGAGCAGGCGGAACAGCCCCGGTGACCAGGCGTACTCGTCGGTGACGAAATTCCAGGCCCAGGTCCCGGTCAGGCCATGCGCCTCGAGCAGCCGGAGGGCGTCGCCATCCGGGAAGGTCAGGATCCCGTGCGGGTCGTCCGGGGCGCCGTCCGGCTCGGTCCCGGTCATGCGACGGCTCCCTCGGCGCGATGCGGCGCGGGTGCCAGGGCCGGAATTGCGGCGGGCAGCGGCGCGTCGATTCCGAGCGGCGCGGGCAGGTCCCGGTCCCAGGGCGGGTCGGCGAAGCGGGCCGCCACGAACGCCACCAGGGCCCGGACCTTGGCGGGCGGGCGGCGGCGCGAGGGCATCACCGCGTGGATCGGCAGCGACGGGATCGGCCCGAGATCGAGCGCCACGAGGGCGCCGCGGCGCAGGGCGTCGGCGACCAGGAAGGTCGGCTGGTAGATCACCCCGAGCCCGGCGGCGGCCGCCGCCACCAGGGCGTCGCCGTTCGAGGCGCGCAGCGAGCCCTCGACCGCGACGGTACCGGCCTCGAAGCGCCAGCCGTCGCTGCTGGCGAGGGTGTAGCCGAGGCAGTTGTGATCGCTCAGGTCCTCCGGGCGGCGCGGCCGGCCCCGCGCCGCGAGGTAGGCGGGCGCCGCGCAGACGCGCATCCGGCACGGGGCGAGCGCCCGGGCGACGAGGCGCGAATCGCGCAGGTGGCCGATCCGGAGCGCCAGGTCCCATCCCTCCTCGATCAGGTCGACGGGCCGGTCGTTGAGGCCGAGCTCGACGGCGAGCGCCGGATGCGCGCGACCGAACTCGGCCAGCGCCGGGGCGACCTGCAGGACACCGAACGAGACCGGCACGTTGAGCCGCAGGGTGCCGCGGGGTTCCGCCGCCTCGGCGCCGGCCTCCGCCTCGGCCTCGTCGATCTCGCCGAGGATGCGCTCGCAGGCCTCGAGGTAGCGCCGGCCGGCCTCGGTCAGGGTCAGCCGGCGGGTCGAGCGGTGCAGGAGCCGGGCGCCGAGCCGCTCCTCCAGGGCGGCGACGTGCTTGGTGACGCCGCTCTGCGACAGGCCGAGCGCCCGCGCGGCGGCCGAGAAGCTGCCGGTCGCGGCGACGCGCACGAAGGTCTGCATGGCGGTGAGCCGGTCGAGCACGGGGCGATCTCACTCCGCGGGCGTGAGGTGAAACGACGGAATGCCGGATTCCACGGGGTTTGCAACCGAGGCAGTCTGCGGGGACCGCCGGGGCCGGGAGACGATGGCGCCGGCCCCGCAGCCGAGGAGGGCCGCATGACCACGCCGATCGCCACGACCGGGCCGATCGACCCGCAGACCCGCATCGGGCACGTCCACCTGCGGGTGGCCGACCTCGACCGGGCGCTCGGCTTCTATTGCGGGGTGCTCGGCTTCACCCTGATGCAGCGCTACGGCACCCAGGCCGCCTTCGTGTCGGCCGGCGGCTACCACCACCATATCGGGCTCAACACCTGGGACAGCGCCGGCGGATCGCCGCCGCCGCCCGGCAGCACCGGGCTCTACCACGTGGCGATCCTCTACCCGACCCGGGCGGCGCTCGCCGACGCGCTCATGCGCCTCGATGCCGCCGGGATCCCCCTCACCGGGGCGAGCGACCACGGCGTCAGCGAGGCGCTCTACCTCGACGATCCGGACCGCAACGGGGTGGAGCTCTATCGCGACCGCCCCGAGGCGGAATGGCCGCGGGACGAGGCGGGCGGCCTCAGGATGGCGACCCGCCGCCTCGACCTCGCGGACCTGCGGGCCGCGGGAACCCGGTCCTAGGCAGAGTTCGCCGAAGCGGTGACCGGTTCGGCGCCGAAAATCTGCGACACAACAAGACCCTAAGCGGGCGAAGCGTCGGCCTGCCAACGCAGGTCCGCTTAGGGCGCGTCGGTCCCGGCCTCCGGGCCGCGGAAATACGGCTCGACCGCGCCCTTGAGCTTCACCGTCATCGGGTTGCCGAAGCGGTCCTTGGCGTTGCCGGCGGCGAGGCGCACCCAGCCCTCGCTGACGCAATACTCCTCGACATTGGTCTTCTCGACGCCCTTGAAGCGCACGCCGACGCCGCGCTCCAGCAGGGCGGCGTCGTGGAAGGGGCTGCGCGGATCGGTGCTGAGGCGGTCGGGCGGGGTGTCGGACATCGGGCCGGTCTCCGGGATTCGGTCGGCGCCCCAGGTAGCCGCTCCCGCCGCCGCTGCCAATCCGCCCGGCGGCGCTTCCGGCTCTTTGGAATTTTCATAATTCACAGATCAATATAGATGAGCATCACCAATGTAGAAACCCTCCAATATTTCGTGATGATCTTGCGGTCGCAAATGTCTTGCTGCATTCAGGGCGCGCCGAACCCCGGCACGATCCGAGATGGAGGCCGCGATGGCGCGGGCGCTGATCCTGATTCACGGCTGTGCCGGACTGATCCGGGAGGGATGGCCCCCGGTCGGCCTGCCCTGGGAGCGGCTGGTCGTCCTCCTGAGCGAGGCCGAGGTCGTGCGATGAGCGCCCCCCGGTACGAGCGCCCGCGGGTCGAGGCCGAGCGGCGGTCGCAGGCGGCCCTGGAGCGCGCCCTCACCCTGGCCTTCTGGGACGCCCTGGAGCGTGGACCGCTGCCGCCGATGGCCGCGCTCGAAGCCGCGGCCCGCACGGTCGGCGCGCTCTACCGCCAGATCGCCTCCCTGCACGGCCCGGTGCCGCAATGCGGCTGCGGCTGGCAGCCCGAGCCGGACGAGGACCTGATCCGGCTCGAGGCGATGCTGGCGGCGGCCCTGATCGAGCGGCCGCGCCCGACGCTCCTCGACCTGCCGGTGCAGGGGCGGGCGTGACGCGGCACTGGAGCGCCGACCGACCGCGACGCGATCGGTCGGCGCCCTACCGGGGCGCCGTGCCGTCCGGGCGGTTCGACGGCATCCCGCCCGGGGCGTCCGGGTAGGCGGTGCTCGGCACGGGCCCGGCCTGGCCGACCGAGCTGCTCGGCGCGGATGTGCGGTTCGTGTCCGCCGCCCCCGAGGGCCCGGGCGCCGCCGGGCAAGGGCCGGGGCCCGGACAGGCGGCGTGATCGGTCGCGACCGAGCGGCCGTCCCGCTCGGCCGCCGGCTGGCCGCCGGGACTGTTCGGGTAGGCCGCGGCCCCGCCGGGCTGGCGTGCGGGTGCGGCCGGGGTCGGCGAGCCCTGCGCGGCGGCGGCCCCGGCGAGGAGGCCGGCGGCCAGCAGCCCGAGGAGGGGCGGGGCGAGGCGGAGGGCGAGAGGGCGCATCAGATCTCCCGCCGCTGCATCGCGCCGGCGATATGGTCGGCCTGGCGCAACGCCAGCGCCACGATCGTCAGGGTCGGGTTGCAGGCCGCGCCGCTGGTGAACTGGCTGCCGTCGGAGACGAACAGGTTCTTCACGTCGTGGGTCTGGCCGAACTTGTTGACCACGCCGTCCCGGGCCTTCGCGCTCATCCGGTTGGTGCCCATGTTGTGGGTGCTCGGATAGGGCGTGACCGGATAGGTGACCGTGGCGCCCACCGCCTCGTAGATCGCCGCGCCCTGCTTGTAGGCGTGGTTGCGCATCGCGACGTCGTTGGGGTGATCGTCGAAATGCACGCTCGCCACCGGCATCCCGTGCTTGTCCTTGACCGAGGGGTCGAGGGTGATGCGGTTGGTCTCCTGCGGCAGGTCCTCGCCGACGAGCCACATCCCGGCCATGCGTGGATACTGCTCCATGGCGCTGGTGAAGGAGCGGCCCCAGGCGCCGGGATTGAGGAACGCCGCCATGAACGGCACGCCGAGCGAGACCGTCTCCATCTCGTAGCCGCCGGCGAAGCCGCGCTTCGGGTCGTGCCGGGCCTCGTCCCGGATGATGCCCGCCATGGTGGTGCCGCGGTACATGTGGACCGACTTCTCGAACACGCCGTAGACGCTGCCGGTCATGTGGCGCAGGTAGTTGCGGCCGACCTGGCCCGACGAGTTGGCGAGGCCGTCCGGAAAAAGCGACGAGGCGCTGTTGAGGAGCAGCCGCGGGCTCTCGATCGAGTTGCCGGCCACCGCGACGATGCGGGCCTTCTGCCGCTGCAGCTTGCCGTCGGCATCGGCGTAGACCACGCCCGTCACCTTGCCCGAGGCATCGTGCTCGATGCGGATCGCCATGCAGTTCGGGCGGACCTCCAGGTTGCCGGTCTCCTCGCCGCGGGGGATCTCGGCGATCAGGGTCGACCACTTCGCGCCGGACTTGCAGCCCTGGAAGCAGAAGCCGATCTGCTGGCAGGAGCCGCGGTCGTGCCGCTCCTGGCTGTTGATCGCCATCCGGCCGGTATGGACCTCCTTGTAGCCGAGGCGGCGGGCGCCGGCCTCCATCACCTTGAAGTTGTTGTTGCCCGGCAGGCCCGGGATGCCGTTGGTGCGGGTCACGCCCATCCGGTCCTCGGCCTTCTCGTACCAGGGGTCGAGCTCGGCCCGGGTGATCGGCCAGTCGAGGAGGTTGGCGCCGGGGATCGCGCCGTAATGGTCGCGGATGCGGAACTCGTGCTCCTCGAAGCGCAGGGACGCGCCGGCCCAGTGCACCGTCGAGCCGCCCACCGCCTTGACGATCCAGGCCGGCAGGTTGGGGAAGTCCCGCGCCACCCGCCACGAGCCCGAGGTGGTGCGCATGTCGGTCCAGGCGAGCTGGGCGAAGCTCGCCCATTCGTCGTTGACGAAGTCTTCCATGTTGTGGCGGGCACCGGCTTCCAGGATGACGGAGCGGATGCCCTTCAGCGCCAGCTCGGTGCCGAGCGTGCCGCCGCCGGCGCCCGAGCCGACGATGACGACGAGCCCGTCGTCGTTCAGGTCGAATGTGGCCATGGTTTCCTCCGGCCCGCGCGGCCCGGTCGCGGCCGATCCGGCGCGGCGTTCGTTGATTGTTCTTTGGTTGACGCTCACTCTATCGGCAGTCGCAGGCCGATCAGACCTTCGGCAGCCAGTCGATGTCGTTGAAGCCGCGGTTGATGTAGCCGCCCTTGTCGGCGGACGAGCCCTCGTAGCCGAATTTCGGCCACAGCTCGGGCTGGTTGTAGAGCGAGACGACGAGGTCGGACCGGATCTTCTTGAAGAAGTCGGTGTGGCTGATCCCCTCAAGGATGACGACGCGGTCGGCCTCCCAGCCGATCTGCGCGTAGGCGACCTTGTGGCGGGCCTGCGCGTCCTCGTCGAGGCGGCGCACGCCTTGGGTCAGCAGCGTCTTCACCGCGGGGTCGGCGGCGGCCTTGCCGTCCCAGGGCTTGATCGCCGTGATGTAGTAGACGTCGCCGAGGAAGTCGTGCGGGTAGATGTCCCGCGCCATCTTCACCAGGGTCTTCAGCTCGGCCGGCGCCAGGGCGGCGCCGTTCTCGGCCCAGGCCTCCGAGACCTGGAGCCCGGCGCCGGTGGCGAGCGCCGCGGCCGGTGCGGCGACGGCGGCGGTCTGCAGGAAGCCGCGGCGGCTGAACCGCACGCGCGGATCGACTTCTCTCATCGGGTGTCTCCTCGGGATCGTTTCTTGGTGGGTCTTGCCGAAGGCCGGGCCGGGGTCGCGTCTTCGCGCGCTTCCCGGCCCGGCCCGTCGGGGCCTCAGGCGAAGCGGCCGCCCTTCTGGATCACCTCGATCTTGTAGCCGTCGGGATCGGTGGCGAAGAAGAAGCGGGCCAGCGTCTTGCCCTGGTGCTGGAAGTCCTTGACCGGGGTCGCGGGCAGCCCTGCCTCGGTGAAGCGGGCATGCTCGGCATCGACGTCGTCGACCACCACCGCGAGATGGCCGTAGCCGTTGCCGAGATCGTAGGGCTCGGTGCGGTCGAAGTTGACGGTGAGTTCCAGCTCGAACGGCGACGAGGGGTGACGCAGGTAGACGAGCGCGAAACCGTCGAAACCGATGCGCTCGGCGAGCTCCAGGCCGAAGGCGCGGGCGTAGTAGGCGCGGGAGCGCTCCTCGTCGAGGACGCGGATCATCGAGTGGACGGGCTTGGCCATCGGCAGCGGAAACCTCGTGTGATGGGGGCGCCGCGCGCGGCCGCCCGGGTGTCGGCGCTTAGACTAGCTCCAGGGAAGCGGACCGGGTGGTAGCGGGATGTGACGCCCCGCGCCGCGCCGGCCCGGCGAAACCGCCGCGCTCCCGCAGCGGAACGGCCGCGCGACCCACGTCCAGAACGCGATGTTTGTTCCGCCGCGTCGCGTGCGCGGCGGCACATCGCGCCGGCATGTCGCCACCTATATTCCAATCATCGCAAGAGAGCGGGTCGCCAGGACCGGCTTTCACCACACCGAACAAGGAAGACAACGAATGAAGACCCGCATTGCCGCAGTCGTTACTGCCCTCGTTCTTGGCGTCGCCCCGATCTCCTCCGCCATGGCGTTCGGCCCGAACGCTCCGGCCCATCCGTTCTGGACGCAGGATGTCGAGACCACCGGCTCGATCGGCTCGGCCAACGACAGCGTGCCCTTCTACGGCGCCTGCCCGATGAGCTCGGCCGCCGAAGGCAACGCCAAGCAGCAGAACTTCCCGGTCAAGCAGTACGGCCAGACCTCGGGCGGCTACCGCTGCTGAGGACGTCCGCCGGGCGGGACATCGGCGGATTCCGGATGGACCGACACGAAATTCGAGGGAGTCGAGAATGAGTGACATGAAGCTTCTGCGCGCGGTCTCCTACGGCATGATCGGCGTCCTGACCGGCGGCCTCGCGATGACCGCCTTCGGCACGGCTAGCGCCTTGATGAACATGTGACCGCGAACGAGGACCGCCCCCGAGGGCGGTCCTCTTTTTCGCGAACGGGCCGGGGATCGGCCGAGCCCGGAACCGCGGCGATTCCGAGACGATTCCTCACCCGAACGTCCCAATCCAGGCGCCCCGCCGGAGACAGCCATGCCCCCGCTCGCCCGCCTTGCCTCCGTCCTTCTCCTCCTCGCTGCCGGCACCGTGCCGGCGTTCGCGATCTCCGATCGGCGCGACCAGCCGACCCAGGCCGACCTCCCTCGTAACGACTTGCCTCATGCCGACCCGCCCGACGGCACGCGCGCCGGGGACTCCGGCGTCGCGCCGCCCCAGGCACTCAAGCCCGAGACGCAGGTGACGCCGTCACAAGCGCCCCCCGGCGGCACGCCGGCGCGGACCAACCCCCTCGACAAGCTCGACCCCAAGGACCGGCGCGCCACCGGCGGCGGCGACGGCTCCGGCGACCGGCGCTAGAGCATTTTCCGACGAAGTGGATGCCGGTTCGTCGAAGAAAATGCGGCAAAACAAAGACTTAGAGAGCTTCGCGATTGCAACGCGATCGTGAAGCGCACTAGCCCCCTCCCGGAAGGCAACCGAGGCGGCACAGCGTGGTTAACCCCGGCGCGGCACGCGCGAGGGGGAGGCACCCATGGGTCTGCTCGACCAGGTCATCGGTTCCGTGCTCGGCAACGTCCTCGGGGGCGGGAGCCGGCACGAGGAGAGAGGTGGCGGCTCGGGGGCGATGTCGCCCCTCGTGAAGGCGCTGCTGATGCTGCTCGCCGCCAAGGCGATGAACGGCGGCTTCGGCGACATCTTCGGCGGCGGGCGCCGGCCGGTCCCGCAGGCCGGGCCGGAGGACGGCTACGCCCCCGATCCGCATGGCTACGGCGCGCCCGAGCCCCGGGACGAAGGCCGGAGCCGGCGCGGCGAGGATCCGAACAATCCCTATTCCGATCTCGCCGGCATGCTCGACGGCCCGGGCGGCGGCACCGCATCCCCCTCCCCGACGGGTGGCGGCGTCCAGAATCCCTTCGACCAGAACTCCTTCGGTCAAGGCGCCGGCGACCAGGGCGCCGGCCCATATTCCCACCTCGACCGTGAGCAGCCCGACGATGCGGGCGGCGGCGGTCTCGACCAGCTGATCGACCGCTTCCGCCGCGGCGGCCTCGGCGACGTGATCGAATCCTGGATCGGCCCCGGCCACAACCGGTCGATCGAGCCGCGCCAGCTCGCCCAGGCGCTGGGGCCCGACACGGTCGACACCCTGAGCCGGCAGACCGGCCTCGGCCGCGACGACCTGCTGGCGCAACTCGCCCAGGTGCTGCCCGGGGTGATCGACGGCCTGACGCCCCAGGGCCGGCGCCCGAACCACGACGAGATGCGCGGCTGGTGAGATGCCGAGGATGATCCGCTCGGCGCCCGGCACCGCCCGGGCGCCCGACATCGTCGAGGGAGTGCTGCGATGGCCTACGAGCTCCACTACTGGCCGTGCATCCAGGGCCGGGGCGAGTTCGTCCGGCTGGCGCTCGAGGAGGCGGGGGCGGATTACCGCGACATCACCCGCGAGGACGGCATCGACGACATGGTGGCGGGCCTCGACGCCCCGCCCCGCCCGGCCTTTGCGCCGCCATACCTGCGCGACGGCGATCTCGTGGTCGGCCAGACCGCCGCGATCCTGCACTATCTCGGGCCGCGCCTCGGTCTCGTCGGCGAGAGCGAGGCCGACCGGATCTGGACCCACCAGATCCAGCTCACCATCGCGGATGCGGTGGCGGAGGTCCACGACACCCACCATCCGATCGCGTCCTCGCTCTTCTACGAGGACCAGAAGCCCGAGGCCGCCCGGCGGGCGGCGGCCTTCCGCGACGAGCGGATCCCGAAATTCCTCGGCTGGCTCGAACGGGTGCTGGGCGCCAATCACGCCGGACCGCGCCACCTCGTCGGCGACCGGTTGAGCTACGCCGACCTCTCGCTGTTCCAGCTCGTCGAGGGCCTGGCCTACGCCTTTCCGCAGGCGACCGAGCGGGCGCTCGCCGCGACCCCGAAGGTCGTTGCCCTCCACCGGCTCGTCGCCGCGCGCCCGCGCATCGCCGCCTATCTGGCGAGCGATCGACGCCTGGCGTTCAGCGAGGACGGAATCTTTCGGCGCTACCCCGAACTCGACGGCTGAGCGCCGGACAGCTGTCGCTCCCCCGCCACAGGGGGCGACGACACCCTGTCTCATCGCAACTCATTGATCTACAATGATTTCCTGAGCCGGTCGTGGCCTGGCCGCAACACGTTGTGTCCCCAAGTGAACAGCTTGTGAGCGAGCTTAACAGAAAATTAACCATTTCAGGGCGATAGACGCCTTAACAAATCATTCACGAGTTGGCGCCCGCAAGGCGCAAGCCGGATCATCTCGCGGCTCGCCGCGAAGATCTCGGAAATATCCAGACAATTCGACGGCAATCGAGCTCGCGCCTTGACTGGCTGCGGGGTGAGACAGGTCGTCAAGATATCTTGGGGGCTGGCGTGTACATCGTGGTCGACGAGCGGGAAAGCGTGGCCGCACAGTACGTTCAGGGCTTCGGCGCCGAGGGCGTGGCGGCCCGGGGGCTGGACGTGAGCGACATCCAGACCTGGATCGATGCGCCGCCGCCCCAGGACCTGGAAGCGGTCCAGGGCTTCGTCATCGGCGATTGCGCCGACCGCACGGCCTTCACCGCGGCCCTGCGCGGCCTGTCCCGCGCCCCGATCATCGCCCTCAACGAGACCCGCTCGCTCGAACAGACCCTGGCGCTGTTCACCGCCGGCATCGACGACGTGGTGCGCAAGCCCGTCCATGTCCGCGAGATCATCGCCCGGGCCGGCGCGATCCGCCGCCGCACCAACCGCAGCGACGCGAAGCCCGCGAGCACCCCGGACAAGAGCGGCCGCCTGACCGTCCACGCCGACGGGCGCGACCCGGAGATCGACGGCCAGAGCCTGCTCCTGCCGCGCCGCGAGCGCGACATCCTCGACTACCTCGCCCGCAACCGCGGCCGGCCGGTGACCAAGGGCCAGATCTTCAAGGCGGTCTACGGCGACCTCGACACGGCGGTCGACGAGAGCGTGGTCGAGGGCCACATCAGCAAGCTGCGCAAGAAGCTGCGGATGCGGCTCGGCTACGACCCGATCGAGGCCAAGCGCATGACCGGCTACACCTTCGTCGGCTGATCCCGCGTCGGCTGATCCCACCCGGACCGCCTCATGAAAGAGCCGCCCGCGACCCTGACGGTCGCGGGCGGCTTGTCTCGTTCAGGGACGGTCGTGGCGGTCCCCGGGGGGACCGCCCTCCCCCGCTTAGCGGAAGAGCGAGAGGACGTTCTGGCTCGCCGAGTTGGCGATCGAGAGCGCCTGAACCGCCAGCTGCTGCTGGGTCTGCAGCGCCTTCAGCTTGGTCGACTCTTCTTCCACGTCCGCGTCCACCAGGATGCCGATGGTGCGGTCGTTGGCCTTCATCAGCGTGTCGACGAAGGTCTTCTGGCCGTCGATCTGGGTCTTGTTGGCGCCGAGCTTCGTGCCCGCATCCGTCACGCTGGCGATCGCCTTGTCGACCATGTTCAGGATGCTGGCGACGTCGGCGTCGCCGGCCGAGCCGACCAGGGTCGAGATGTTGAAGTTCGCCACCGAGTAGGCGCCGGCCGTGATGGCGGTGTAGGTGCCGGAGGTGGTATCGAGGATGCCCTTGCCGGTGGTGGTGGTGGAGGCCGTGCCGGCGCCCGCCGCCGCGTTGGTGCCGACGGACGTCTGGCCGGCGGTGAAGCCGAAGCTCGTCACGTCCGCGCCGTTCGCCGTCACCGACGAGTTGGTGCCGGCGCCCGTCGTCGTCAGCACGAGCTTGCCGCCCACGAAGCTGGCGCTGGCCGTGCTGTTAGCCGCCTTCAGCTGGATGTTGATCAGCTGCGCCGCGTCCGCCCCGTTCAGCGTCGCGGCGCCCGAGGACACTGCCGAGCCGGCATTGTTGTAGGCCGCGGCGTTCAGCGTCACGGTCACCGCACCGCTGCCCGTGCCGTCGTCGACGGTCAGGACCTTGGTGTTGGCGCCCGAGATGTTGAGGGCCGAGTAGGCCGTGCCGGCGGTGAGCGACGGCGCGTTCGAGATCGCGCCGAAGCCGATATCGGCGGCGACGAACTTCGTGGCGTCGGTCAGGTTGGCGACGCCGATCTTGAGCGTCGCACCGGTGCCGGTGCCGACGGTAGCGAAGGTCAGGCGGCCGGCGGTGTCGAGGCCGGCGGTGACCTTGCCGCCGAGCTTGGCGGTGCCGGAGGCCGCGATCTGGTTGTTGATCGCCGACAGGAGCTCGTCGGTGGTGACCTTGCTCAGGTCCTTGGCGGTGGACTTGAGGGTGTCCTTGTCGAGCTGGATCGCCGCGCTGGCGCCGCCGCCGAGATCGATGACGAAGTTGATCTGCTTGGTCTGGCCGGCGGTCGCGGTGGCGAAGTCGGCGGTGCCGCCCGAGAAGGCGCCGGTGCCGGTGAGCGAGGTCGAGCCGACGACCTGGGCCGCGGTGGCGGGCTTGGTCACCGTCGTGCCGGCGTTGCGGTCGTAGAGCTTGATCGAAGCGACGTCGACGTTGACCATCGAGAAGGTGATGGTGCCGTCCGAGGCGCGGGCGAAGCCGGCCACGACCTTCTGGGTCGCCTGGTAGTTGGTGTTGGACGGGCTCGAATCGACCGAGAGCCAGTTCTGGCCGCTGGCGTTCGAGGAGTCGGCGGTGGCCTTCATCTTCGACTGGATGGCCGAGATCTCGGTCTGGACCTTGGCGCGGTCGACGCCCGGGGTCAGGGCGCTCTGCAGCTTGCCGCGGATGTTCTGCAGGTCGGTGATGATCGAGTTGAGGCCGTTATAGGCGGTGTCGACCGACGACGAGCCGAGGCCGAGCGAGTCCTTGACCGCCGAGAGCGAGGCGTTGTCGGTGCGCACGGTGGTGGCGATCGACCAGTAGGCGGCGTTGTCGGACGCGGCCGAGACGCGCTGGCCGGTCGAGACGCGGTTGCTCGTCATGTCGAGCTGGGTGTTGATCGACTTGAGGGTCGTCAGCGCCGTCATCGCGGCGTTGTTGGTCAGCAGGCTGGTCACGGATCTGTCTTCCGGGCTGAGAATGGAGGAGAGTTCGACTCACCGGGCTTGCACCGATGCGACCTGTCGGCCGGTCGAGGGACCGAGGCGGTCCTTCGACGACCGGGACGGACCTGCGGGGATCCCTCCGTCGCGCAATCACACCTCCGGACTCGCACCGGATCAGCGGACCGACATCATGTCCTTGGGTCTCACCGGAGGCCCATCCGCTGGATTGTTGCCGGCAGCGCCCCGTGTGTTGCCGGTGGCGCCGCTCGATAGGGTGATAATGGCTTGATAGGCTTACGAAGCGATTAACCAAAGACGCAACGCGTTGTCCCGTCGAGGCGAGCTTTGGGCCAGCAACGATCTGTGGATACGTCGTACAGAGATCCGCCCATCCTGCCGTCGGGCGGGGCGACGTAGAAAATATCTTAACCAATGCCTTGGCGGGAGCGCCGCCGGGAGACGGATACCATCCACGCCGACGCCTGACCGCGTCCATTCCCCAACGCGAGAAGGGCCGCGCTCGACCCGAGCGCGGCCCTTCCCGTTCGATCCGGCACCGGCGGTCCCCGGGGGGACCGCCCTCCCCCGCTTAGCGGAAGAGCGAGAGGACGTTCTGGCTCGACGAGTTGGCGATCGAGAGCGCCTGAACCGCCAGCTGCTGCTGCGTCTGCAGCGCCTTCAGCTTGGTCGACTCCTCCTCCACGTCGGCGTCGACCAGCACGCCGATGGTGCGGTCGTTGGCCTTCATCAGAGTGTCGACGAAGGTCTTCTGGCCGTCGATCTGCGTCTTGTTGGCGCCGAGCTTCGTGCCCGCATCCGTCACGCTGGCGATCGCCTTGTCGACCATGTTCAGAATGCTCTGCACGTCGGCATCGCCGTTCGAGCCGACGAGGTTCGAGATGTTGAAGTTCGCCACCGAGTAGGCGCCGGCGCCGAACGAGGCGTTGTAGTTGCCGGCGGTGGTGTCGAGGATGCCCTTGGCGGTGGTGGTGGTGGAGGCCGTGCCGGCGCCCGCCGCCGCGTTGGTGCCGGAGGCCGTCTGGCCGGCGGTGAAGCCGTAGAGGGCGTCAGGCGCGGTGACCGTCACCGACGAGTTGGTGTCGGCACCCGAGGTCGTCAGGCTGAGCTTGCCGCCCGCGAAGCTGGCGCTCGCGGTGTTGCCGGCCGCCTTGAGGGCGATGTTGATCAGGGTCGCCGCGTCCGCGCCGCTCAGCGTCGCCTTGGCCGAGCTCACCGCCGAACCGGCGGCGTCGTAGGCCGCGGAGCTGAGCGTGACGGTCGTCGTGGTGGTGCCGTCGTTGATGGTGATCGCCCGGGTGTTGGCACCCGAGATGTCGAACGCCGCCGAGTAGTTGCTCGCCGCCGTCAGCATCGGGGCGTTCGAGGTCGCACCGAAGCCGATATCGGCGGCGGCGAACTTCGTGGCGTCGGTCGGGTTGGCGACGCCGACCTTGATCGTGGCGGTGGTGCCGGTGCCGACGGTGGTGAAGGTCAGGCGGCCGGCGGAGTCGAGGCCGGCGGTGACCTTGCCGCCGAGCTTGGCGGTGCCGGAAGCCGAGATCTGGTTGTTGATCGCCGCCAGCAGCTCGTCGGTGGTGACCTTGGTCAGGTCCTTGGCGGTGGACTTGAGGGTGTCCTTGTCGAGCTGGATCGTGGCGACGGAGGTGCCGCCGAGATCGACGACCAGGTTGACCTGCTGGGTCTTGCCGGCGGTCGCGGTGGCGAAGTCGGCGGTGCCGCCCGAGAAGGCGCCGGTGCCGGTCAGCGAGGTCGAGCCGACGACGAGCGCCGCGGTGGCGGGCTTCGTCACCGTCGAGCCGGCGTTCTTGTCGTAGAGCTTGATGCCGTTCACGTCGACGTTGACCATCGAGAAGTTGATGGTGCCGTCCGAGGCGCGGGAGAAGCCGGCCACGACCTTCTGGGTCGCCTGGTAGTTGGTGTTGGTGGCGGTCGAGTCGACCGAGAGCCAGTTCTGGCCGCTCGAGTTCGAGGAGTCGGCGGTGGCCTTCATCTTCGACTGGATGGCCGAGATCTCGGTCTGGACCTTGGCGCGGTCGACGCCCGGGGTCATCGCGCTCTGCAGCTTGCCGCGGATGTTCTGCAGGTCGGTGATGATCGAGTTCAGGCCGTTATAGGCGGTGTCGACCGACGACGAGCCGAGGCCGAGCGAGTCCTTGACCGCCGAGAGCGAGGCGTTGTCGGTGCGCACCGAGGTCGCGATCGACCAGTAGGCGGCGTTGTCGGACGCGGCCGAGACGCGCTGGCCGGTCGAGACGCGGTTGCTGGTCGTATCGAGCTGACTGTTGATCGACTTGAGGGTCGTCAGGGCAGTCATCGCGGCGTTGTTGGTCAGCAGGCTGGTCACGGCGATGATTCCGGTCTTGCGCGTGGGCGGGAATGTGGGATGGTTTCCGGGCTCGCACCGGGGCAGAGAATGGTCTTGTGCCCGCTGTCGCGAAGCACAGATCCGTCTGCGCACTCATACACATCCGGCTTCTCACCGGGGTCAGCGGTTCGACATCATGTCTTGAGCTTGTAAAAGCCCATCCGCTGCGCCTGCCGCGGCGGCCTTAGTTGGCCCCGCCGACAGGAGGGACTATCGCGATTCCCGCCTTATCAAGCGATTAAGCCGGCCCGAGCAGGCCGGGAAGCCTGGGGATACCCGGGATAACACCTGCATAACGCGCGGAAGAATCGGGGAGAATCCCGCTGGCCGGCCCCGGGACGGAGGGCCGGTCGCGCCTCGAAAAAGCCCCGCGCAAGCCACCGGCCCTAGACCCGTCGCCGTCAAGACGGAGCGTTGCGGGACATGGGAATCCTCGTCGGCCTGCTCATTGCCATCGGCTGCATGCTCGGCGGCTTCGTGGCCATGGGCGGCCACCTGATCGTGATCTGGCAGCCCTGGGAGTTCGTCATCATCGGCGGCATGGCGGCCGGTACCTTCGTGATCGCCAACCCGATGAAGACGGTGGTCGATTCCGGCAAGGCGACCATGGAGGCGTTCAGCGGCAAGGGCCCGAAGCGCAAGGATTTCCTGTCGCTGCTCGGCCTGATCCACGCCCTCCTGCGCGAGATCAAGACCAAGCCGCGCAACGAGGTCGAGACCCACTTCGACGATCCGGCGAATTCCGAGATCTTCAAGAACTATCCGGACGTGACCAAGGACCAGGGCCTGGTCCTGTTCATCTGCGACTATTGCCGGCTGATCCTGATCGGCGGCGCCCGCTCGCACGAGATCGAGGCGCTGATGGAGGAGGAGATCGGCACGCACAAGAAGTACGCGCTGAAGCCCTACGCGGCGATCAACACGGTGGCGGAGGCGCTGCCGGCGCTGGGCATCGTCGCGGCGGTGCTCGGCATCGTGAAGGCGATGGGCGCGCTCGACCAGTCGCCCCAGATCCTCGGCGGCCTGATCGGCGCGGCGCTGGTCGGCACCTTCTTCGGGGTGTTCGCCTCCTACGGCGTGCTGGCGCCGCTCGCCATCAAGGTGAAGGGCGTGCGCGAGAAGCAGTGCTCGGTCTACACCATCGTGAAGCAGAGCCTGATCGCCTACATGAACGGCGCCCTGCCCCAGGTGGCGATCGAGCACGGCCGCAAGGGCATCGCCGCCGCCGACCGCCCGACCATCGACGAGGTCGAGGCCGCCACCGTGCCGGGCGCCCAGAACCGCGAGGCGGCGTGACCGCCTCGCGACGCGGCCCGACCCCGACCATCCGCGCAGCGGCCTGAGGGCCGGGACACCGCCAGCCATGGACCCGACGATCCTCAAGAACCCCGCCGACATCCGCGCCCGCATCCAGGAGGCCGCCGGCCTCTCCCTGGACCGGCTGCCGATGCTGCAGCTGATCTTCGACCGCCTGGCCACCGCCTGCGGCGACGGCCTCAAGCACCTCGCCGCCTCCTCGATCCTCTACTCGCTCAGCGGGGTCGAGAGCGGGCGCTTCGGCGAGTTCCTCGACGTCTACGATTCGAACGCGGTGGTGGGCATCTTCCAGGCTCCGGCCTGGGACGGCCACATCCTGGTCGGCTTCGACCGCGACTTCATCTTCACGATGGTCGAGGTGCTGTTCGGGGCCGACGGCTCGGAGCAGCCGGTCGACGACGAGCGCGCCTTCTCGGCGATCGAGCTGCGCATCGCCCAGATGATCCTCGAGCAGGTCGGCCGGGCGCTCGAATCCTCCTTCGGCCTCGTCTCGAAGACCGCCTTCACCCTCGAGCGCACCGAGACCCGGATGGAGTTCGCGGTGATCGGCCGGCGCAGCAACAAGGCGATCCAGGCCAAGTTCCTGCTCCAGGCTCTCAACCGCGGCGGCGAGATGTTCATCATCATCCCGCAATCGGTGCTCAACCCGCTGCGGCCGAGCCTCGCCAAGGTGCTCACCGGCGAGACCAGCACCCGCCGCGACCCGCGCTGGACGAGCCAGATCGCCGCCGAGGTGCAGAAGACCACGGTCCACCTGCGGGCCGTGCTCGAGGAGCGCCACCTGAGCCTCGGCGAGATCGCCGGGCTCAAGGTCGGCCAGGTGATCGCCCTCGACGCCACTCCGGCGACCCGGATCAAGCTCGAAGGCAACGACAAGCCGCTGTTCTGGTGCCATGCCGGACAGTCCCAAGGCGCCTACGTCCTGCGGATCGACGAGGCCATCAATCAGGACAAGGAAGGGGCGGAGCATGGTGTCGCTGGTTGACGGGGTGCTGCTCGCCGCCCTGGTGGGCACCACGGCCTGCGTGCTGCCGCTCTACCTGAAGCTCAAGCGGCTCGACCGCGCCCAGGCCGAGTACGGCCGGGCGGTCGCGGCCTCGGGCCATGCGCTCGCCACCGCGGGCGAGGCGGTGCGCAACTTCACCGGCGAGGGCCGCGAGGTGCTGGAAGCCCTGAGCGCCAAGATCGAGGAGGCGAAGGCGACCCTCGAGGCCCTCGAGGCCGGCCGCCGCGCCGCAATCCGGGCCGAAGGCGGGCGCTGAGCTTCCGGCGGGAGGGCGCCGCCGCCCGCAAGCCTCGGATCAGCTTGACCACTTAGGACTGTCACGGACGTCAGGATTTCACGCGAGCCCGCGATGAGCACGAGCCCCTTCCCCGATGCCGGCGCCAGCGCCGCCTTCCCGAGCCAGGGCACCCCGCAGCCGGGCGTCCCGGTCGGCGAGGACCCGCGCAACCTCGACTCGATCCTGCGCATCCCGGTCCTGGTGCAGGTGGTGCTCGGCTCGGCCACCATGCCGGTCGCCAACCTGATGAAGCTCGGCCGCGGTGCGATCGTGGCCCTCGACCACCGGGTCGGCGAGCCGGTCGACATCATGGTCAACGGCCGGGTGATCGCGCGCGGCGAGATCGTCATCGTCGAGGAGGACAATTCCCGCTTCGGCGTCTCGCTGACCGAGGTGGTCGGCCCGGCCGACGCTGCGCAGAACGGCTGATCGCGTGAACATGGCGGCCTCCCCCCCGGCCCTGCGCGGCGCCTCCCGGCAGCTCGCGCCCGTCGATCAGGTCGCGACCCTGCTCCTGGCGATGGGCAAGCCCGCGGCGGGACGGCTGCTGAAGTATTTCGAGCCGGACGAGATCAAGCGGATCACCCACTCGGCCTCGCGGCTCGGGGCGGTGAGCCCCGACCAGGTCGACACCGTGATCGAGCACTTCGCCGAGGAGTTCGCCGGCGGGGCGAGCCTCGTCGGTACGGTGCAGGAGGTCGAGAAGCTCCTCACCGGCCTGATCCCGGCCGACCAGCTCGCCGACATCCTGGCCGAGGTGCGCGGCAACGCCAACCGCTCGGTCTGGGAGCGGATGGCCACGGTGTCCGAGAGCGTGCTGGCGAGCTACCTCGTCAAGGAGCACCCGCAGACCGCCGCCCTGATCCTGTCCCGGGTCAAGCCCGCCGTCGCCGCCAAGGTGATGGGGCACCTGCCGCTGCCGGTGCGCAACACCGTGATGCGCCGGATGCTGAGCTTCAAGCCGGTGACCGACGACGTCATGCAGGCCATCGAGCGCGCCCTGCACGAGGATTTCCTGATCAACGGGTCGCGCAATTCCGGCGCCGACACCCACGCCAAGATGGCCGACATCATCAACAAGATGGACCGCCAGCAGATGGACGAGGCGCTCACCAGCCTCTCCGACACGCGGCCGAAATCGGTCGAGATCCTCAAGGGCCTGCTCTTCACCTTCGACGACATCGTCAAGCTGGCGCCGCGCGCGCGCACCACCCTGTTCGACGCGGTGCCCAACGACCGGCTGGTGCTGGCGCTCAAGGGCACCGAGGCGGAGTTCCGCACGGTGGTGCTGAGCGCGCTGTCGGCCCGCGTGCGCCGCATGGTCGAGCACGAGCTCAACGGCGGCGATCCGGCGGCCCAGCGCGACGTGATGGAGGCGCGGCGCAGCATCACCGACCTCGCCATGGACATGGCCGGCCGCGGCGAGATCGAGATCAACCCGGGAGGCGAGGATGAAGCCCTCATCCGCTGAGCACGCCCGGGGCCTGACCGATGTCTGACGAGACCGACCAGGAGAGCAAGACCGAGGCCGCCACCGAGCGGAA
The DNA here is from genome assembly GCF_017347565.1 of Methylobacterium indicum. Taxonomy (NCBI): domain Bacteria; kingdom Pseudomonadati; phylum Pseudomonadota; class Alphaproteobacteria; order Hyphomicrobiales; family Methylobacteriaceae; genus Methylobacterium; species Methylobacterium indicum. Next base: position 1,453,292 of record NZ_AP024145.1, read on the forward strand.
GGTGCGCGATGCGATCGAGAAGGGCGACGTCCCGTTCTCCCGCGAGGCGCCGGTCTTCGCCTCGATCCTCGGTCTCCTGGTCTCCCTGAGCCTCGTGGTGCGGGACCGGGCCGCCGAGCTCGCCCGCGACCTCGCGTCCTTCCTCGACCATCCGGGCGGGTTCGCCCTCGGCAGCGCCGAGGACGCCCTGACCCTGATGCACGCCACCGGGTTCGCGCTCGCCCGCTTCCTGACGCCGATCCTCCTCGTGCTGATCGGCTTCGGGCTCGTCGCCTCCCTCGCCCAGAACGTCCCGAGCCTCGTCTCCGACCGGATCGCCCCGAAATGGAACCGCGTCTCCCCGGCCTCGGGCTGGAGCCGGATCTTCGGCCGCTCCGGCCAGGTCGAGTTCCTGAAAGCCGTCCTTAAAGTCTCCTCGGTCAGTCTCGTCGTCCTCCTGCTCCTGCGCTCGGAACAGGGCAAAGCCGTGAGTGCCATGTTCGTCGACCCGAGCCAGCTTCCCGAGCTGATCCTGACGACCGCGATCCGCCTGGTCTCGGCCGTCAGCATCGCCACCATCGTGATCGTCGCGGGCGATCTCGTCTGGGCGCGCCTGCGCTGGCAGCGCTCGCTCAAGATGTCGCGCCAGGAGATCAAGGACGAGCACAAGCAGGTCGAGGGCGACCCGACCGTGAAGGCGCGCCTGCGCTCGCTCGCCCAGGACCGCACCCGCAAGCGCATGCTCGGCCAGGTCGACCGCGCCACCGTGGTCATCGCCAACCCGACCCACTTCGCGATCGCGCTCCGCTACGAGCCCTCCGAGGGGCCGGCGCCGGTCGTGCTCGCCAAGGGCCAGGACCTCATCGCCCTGCGCATCCGCGAGATCGCCGAGCAGAAGGGCATCCCGGTGATCGAAGACAAGCCTCTGGCAAGGTCGCTGTACGATGCTGTCCAGGTCGACCAGATGATTCCGGCGGAATTTTATCGCGCGGTCGCGCAGATCCTGTTCTTCCTGTTCGCGAGACAACGATGATCCCTCACGACCACGATCTCGCACAGGCCCGGACGATGCCCGGCGACGTGATCGCGGCGGCCGAGGAGGTCTTCGCGACGGCGATCCGCGACTTCATCACCGAGTTCTGCCTGCTCGACGGCAGCGTGCTGATCGGCTGGGTGCGGGGCGAGCGCCACGGCAACATCGCCGAGCTCGTCGCCTCCTCGGCCGAGCTGTTCTTCAAGGACGCCACCCTGACCTACGCCGACGCCGCCGACGTCAGCCTCGACTGGGGCCGCTCGATGAAGGTGGTCCTCGACATGGAGTTCGCGGCGAAATCCGTGACGGTGTTCTTCAAGCTGGTCCTCGACGGCTGCTTCGTCGGCGTCGCGATCCAGCGCATCCTAGCCGAGGACGCCCCGCCCCTGCGCCTCGACGCCTTCGCCCGCGCCCTCTCGGATGCCCGGCTCTCCGCCTGAGCCGCTGCGAACACCCTCCCCTCGACGATCGGGCGCGGATGTCTCCTGTCCACGGGAGGCGTCCGCGTCCGATTGCTTTCCTGGACGGCCGCCCCCGGCACCGGTGCGGGTGATTCGGCAGATCGCCGACCGCGCGCCGAGCGGCCCTGCGCCGGCTCGCTCGCCTCGACATCGGTTGTGGCAGCGATTGCGCTACCTGCGGTCGAGCTAACCGCCGCCTAACGCGTCCGCATGCACACACCCCCGGCCAATTCTTAAAAAAGCCCTGCGAAGCGGGCTTGCTGCGGCGCAGCAATCATTGACCGGCCGCGTCGGCCGGGACATGAATTCGATCGGGACAACTCGGAGATCGCAGGATTTCGGAACGGCGCGCGCATATCGGGCGCACCGCGGCCGCAGGTTCCGCACCGAGAGAACAAGACAGAGCACAGATCGAGACGCGGTATCGCTGCGGCACTCGGACGGGCTCGATGAGGGTACGACAGATGTATTTCTTGGTCGATGCCAGGAAATCGGTGAATGCGGGCTTCAAGGCCGGGTTCGACAGAGAAGGCGTGTCGTCCTTCTCGCTGTCGCCGGAGGAGTTCACGAGCTGGATCGAGTCGGCGTCCCGCAGCGACCTCGACGCGGTCCAGGGCTTCCTGCTCGGCGACTTCGACGAGCGCGCCCGCTGCGCGAGCGCGATCCGCCGCCAGTCCCGCGCCCCGATCATCGCGCTGGCCGATTCGCGGTCGCTGGAGCAGACCCTCGTCCTGTTCGATGCCGGCATCGACGACGTGCTGCCCAAGCCCGTCCACGTCCGCGAGATCCTGGCCCGGGCGGAGGCGATCTGGCGCCGGGTCAACGGTGCGACGGAGGCGGCTCCCGACGGCGTCGGCGCCCCTGCCGCCGATCCGGAGGGTGCGAGCCCGCCCCGCCCGGAGCGCCTCCGGGTGTTCTTCGACGGACGCGACCCGGAGATCGACGGCGTGCCCGTCTCGCTGCCGCGGCGGGAGCGGCACATCCTCGAATTCCTGGTGCGCAACCGGGGCCGGCGGGTGACCAAGACCCAGCTCTTCAACGGCGTCTACGGCGTCTACAGCGACGGCGTCGAGGAGAGCGTGGTCGAGGGCCACGTCAGCAAGCTGCGCAAGAAGCTGGCGCAGCTCCTCGGCCACGACCCGATCGAGGCCAAGCGCTACATCGGCTACACCTACGTCGGCTGACGGCCCCCGGGGCGGGGCCCGATGGCCCCGACCCTGGATCGCGCCCGCGCGGCGCCGGCTCACCGGCAGAACGTCTTCGCCCCCGGGGTCCACTGGCCGAAACCGGAGGCGACCATGTTGGCGATCACCCGGCAGACATACTGCTTCTGCGCCGGATTGTTGTTCGGGCCGGCGTGATAGCGTGCGACCGCCAGGGTCCAGCTGCCCTCCCGGGCCTTCAGCTCCTTCAGGAACACCGTCGCGTATTCGACGTTCTGGCGCGGGTCGATCATCGCCTCGAGCGAGGTGAACTTCGCCCGGTGATAGTGGTGGTTGATCTGCATGCAGCCGAGATCGACCAGTCGTACGCCGCTGGCCTGCGCCTCGCCCAGGCGCCGGATCACGTCGGCGGCGCTCGATCCGAAATAGGCCTTGCCGGCGATGTTCATGGCGTAGGGCTGGAGCGAGCCGCGGTTGCCGCTCTCGGTCAGCCCGACGGCGTACAGCATGCCGAGCGGCACGCCGTGGCGCGCGGCCGCCGCCGCCATCTGCTGCTCGCAGACGTTGCCGGTCGCCGGCAGGGGGGCCTTGGCGGCGCCGGAGACCGTGGCGGCGGCGTGCGCGGCCGCCACGGTGCTAAAGGTAAAGGCCGCCGCGATCGCCGCTCTGCGCATCATCTCTCTGCTCCATGGTCCGGCGCCCGCCTTCCTCGGGCGCGTCGGGGGTGCGGCGGGCCGGCTGGTCCGGGCTCGCGCCGCCCTGCTGCTGGCCGCCGGCGGTGAAGGACGGCCCGCCCGCCTGTGCGCCGCTCTGGCCGCCCTGCGGCGGCGCGTCGCCGGGCACGCGCCCGGACTGCACGGTGACGAGGTCGGGCTGGTAGCCGGCCTCGCGCACGAGGGCCGTCAGGAGGCCGCCGTCGCGGCGCAGGAGCTCGGCCGTTTCCTCGCGCTCGGCACGCAGGGTCATCTCGAGGCGGCCGTCCTGGAGGCGCATCCGCACCTGGACCTGCCCGAGTTCGGCGGGACGCAATTGCAGCGTCAGGAGCCGCACCGGCCCCTCCGCCTGGGCGGCGGCACTCCAGGCCGCCGCGACCGCGCCGGCCCGGACCGAGGCGGAATCCGGCAGCGCGGCGGCCCCCGTCGCCACCGCGTCGGCGATCTGGCGCAGGGTCGTGTGCGGCAGCGCCGCGGGGGCCGACGGTGTCGCGAGGGAGGCGGGCGCGCCGGCCGCCGGCTGGGCCGGGCCGTCGTTTCGCCAGTCGCCGGAGGCGGCCGTGATCCGCGCCTCGGCCTGCCTCGCCTCGATGGTCCGGGTTTCGGCCGTCCTGGTGTCGGCGATCCGGGTCTCGGCCGGTCTCGCCTCCGTCGCCGATCGGGCCGCGCGCGGGGGCTCCTCCACGGCGGGAGGCTTGGCTTGCGCCGACGCATCGGCCTCGGGCGCGGGTTTCACGCCCGGCACCGGCTCGGAGCCGGGCGCCGGGTCGGCGGAGCCGGCACCGGCCTGCACCGGGGGAGCCGCGCTCGGCGGCATGGCGGCGGAAGCCGCACTCGGCGGCATGGCGGCGGAAGCCGCACTCGGCGGCATGGCGGCGGAAGCCGCACTCGGCGGCATGGCGGCGGAAGCCGGATGGCCGGAGACGGATCCGGCTGCGGGAGCGGCGGGCATCGGGCTGGTGGGGGCCGGCGCCGGTCCGGGTTTGGCCTCGACGGCGACGGGGCGATCGGACGGAGCGCGGGGTTCCGGAGCGGCCGCAGGGCCCGTGCCGTCGTGCGATGGTGCCGCCGGATCGTCGGCGATGGAGGCCGCCTGAGGCGGCGCCGTGTCGGATGATGCACCGGTTCGACCCGGATCGCGGACCGGTTCGAGGATCGAGGGCCGCGCCGTCGACGGTGCGGCGCTGGGCGACGCGGCGTCCGGAAGAGCGGCGGGGCGCGGTGAGATGGGATCGCGCGCCGAAGCGGCGTCGGAGCCCGCCATACCGGTGACGGCCGGCGCGAGAGGGGCGGTCCCGGTCGTGGCGGACCGCTCCGCGGCAACCGCCTCGGGAACGGACGCCGCATCGGTGCGCGACGGCAGGGTCGTGGGCGTCACCTCCGGAGCGGGCGACGGCCGAGAGACCGGCACCGTGGCGCTCGCCGGAGCAGAGGGCAGGGCGGATACCGGACCGACAGGCGCGGACGACGCCGCCGATCCCTGAGCCGATCCTAGGACAGATCCCTCGACAGCCGTCGACGCGGCGCCGGAGGTAGCGGGCGCAAAGGCGAGACCGCCGGCGGCGGCCGGTGCCGTAGCGAGCGCAACGGGTCTCGCGGCCGGCAGTGCTGCGGGAGCGGCGGCCGGAAAGCCGGTTCCCGGTATCGGGGTCGGCGCGTCCAAGGCGGATGGGGGGGCGGCAGGACGCACCGGGATAACCGACGCCAAGCGGGATGCCGGAGCCGGGGAGACGGGCTCCCGGGCGCCGGACACCGACGGAGGCGCGACCTGCGCCGCTTCCGGGCGGGCGGGACGGGCAACGCCTGAGACCGGGGCGAAATGGGTTTCCTGCGCGACCACGGAGGCCACCGGCTGCATCGCGACCCCGGCGGCGAGCGTCGGAAGCGAACCGGCGGGCGCCGGCATAGCGTCGGCCACGATGCGCAAAGCCGAGGCCGCTGCGGCGGCCCGCGTGCCGGGGGGAGCCGCCGGGGCGACCGGAGCGGGCATCGCCGCGTCGAGGCGCGTCGGCCACGCGATGACGGCGAGGGGACCGGACGCAGGCACGGGATCGGCCGGGGGAGGGTCGGCCACGGCCGGCACCGGCCCGGCCTGCGGTTCGGCCCCGTCCGAAGCCGGCATCGCCGGATCGGTGGCCGGCGCAGTCGCGTCCGTCGTCGCGGCGGCCCGGGCCGGCGCTGGCGACCGGGACGGCGCCTCGCGGGTCGCGGACGGCATTTCCCGCTGCCCGAGCCGGGGCTGAACGCCGTCCGGCGCGACGGGTCGCGACGCGATCTCGGGCACGGGGATGCCGGCCGCCGGAGCCTCGGCAGTCGTCGGCGTGGCCGGTATCGGCGCGCCGGGGACCGCCGGTGCGGAGGGAACAGCCGCGATCGCGACTCCGGCCATCGCCGAGGGCCCGGGGTTCGGCACGGCCGGCCGGTTCGCGGCTCGCTCCATCAGGGCAGCGATATCGACGGCACCCGGACGAGCGGGGGTCGCGGCCGGGCCGGCGAGAAGCGCGCCGAGGCCCGCCGCGCGGGGGGCCGGCTCGGCCGGCGCGGAGGCGGGCTCGGAGGAGGTCGGGGTCCCGCCCTCCGGCGGGGCCGGCGGTTCCGGTCGCTCGCGGCTCTCGAGGAGTTCGAGCACGGCATCGAAGCCGGGGGCGGCGTCCGGGCGGGCCGGCTCGCCGGCGGTGCGGCCGCCGTCGAGACGGGTGCGCGGACCCTGCAGCATGGCGTCGAGGGGGGTCACGGGTCGTCGGTCCTGTCGATCATCCGATCGACCCGCGCGAGCGCCTCCTGCGCGCGGGTGATCGAGGCGGCCTCGGGAATCTGGCGGCGGGCGGAAGGCGGCTCGGCGGCGGGCGGCGGCGGGGCGCCGCCGCGGATCTGGCGGGCGGTGGAGAGCGCCGCGTCGAGGAGCGCGAGGTCGGCCGGGGCCAGCCCCGCCCGGTCGACGCCGCGCAGGGCGTCGAGCCCCTCCTCGTAGCGGCCCTCGGCCACGATCAGGGCGGCGGCGCGGTAGAGCCGGCCCCGGGCGGCGGCCTCGCTGTCGGGGCCCGCCAGGCTGAGCGCCCGCTCGGCCGCGAAGGTCGCGGTCTCGCGCCGGCCCTGCTCCAGCCCGGCCCGGGCGACCAGGAGGTAGAGGTCGCGCCGCTCGCTCGGCTCGATCTCGTCGAGCATCCGTTCGAGCTGGGCGACACGGGACCGGTCGCTGTCGAAGTCGAGGCGGGTCAGTGCCGTGGCGAAGCGCTGGCGGAAGTTGCCGGCATAGACCGAGCGGCGGAACCGCCGCAGGTACTGGATCGACAGCACCTCGAAGCGCTTGGCGTCGCCGCCCTGCGCGTGGATGAAGATCTCGCGGCGCAGCGCGCCCTCCTCCACCAGGGTGCCGGGGGCGAGGAGCCGCGCGAGGTCGAGGAGCTCGATCGCCTTGCGGGGCGCCTCCCGCACCGTGACCGCCGCCTGGGTCAAGGCGAGCTGGCCGGCGAGGCCGGGGGGCTGGGTCCGGGGATCGTAGCGGCCGAGCAGGGTGCGCGCCTCGCGCTCCCTCCCCTCCAGGTAGGCGAGCGAGCCGACCACCAGGGCCGAATCGGCCTCGGGCAGCTTGCCGGTCTCGATCATCCGGCGCAGCAGGGCCGGCCCGCCGCCGCTCAAGGCGAAGACCACCGCCGCCCGCAGGTTCTCGGGGGCGGCCCAGGTCTCGGGTTCGAGGGCGAGCAGGCGCTGCTCGATATGGCCGAGGAGCTGGCGCTGGGCGAGGTGGGCCTGGGTCGAGCCGCGGGCGATGCGGTCCTGCAAGAGCTGCAGCGTGCGCACCAGCTCGACCGGCAGCCCGCGGGGCGCCACCGGCAGGGGCTCGATCGGCTTGGGCGGCTCGCCGTGGCCGCCCCCCCCGCCATGTCCGCCACCGCCGCCGCCATGCGCGTCGGCGGCCGGCGCGCCGTGCCCGTCGCCGCCGGCACGCGCCGGGAGCGCGGCCGAGGCGAGCCCGGCCAGAAGGATACCGGCCGTCGCGAAGGCCCGCAGGCGCCTCATTCGGGCAGCCCCCGCACCAGGATCTCGATGCGCCGGTTCTCCGCCGCCTTCGGGTCGGCGGTGTTGCGGGGGGCGCGGTCGGCGTAGCCCTCGATGCGCTCGATGCGCGATTCGTCGACGCCGCCGCGCACCAGCATGTAGGAGGCCATCTGGGCCCGGGCGGTCGAGAGGCGCCAGTTGTCGTAGGTCTCGGAGCGGAACGGACGCGCGTCGGTATGGCCGCGCACCACGATGCGGCCGGGTCGGGTGTTGATGATCTTGGCGATCTTCTCGATCGCCCGCACGACCTTCGGGGTCGGCTCGGCCGAGCCGACATTGAACATGCTGAAGCCGATGTCGTCGGTGATGCTGATCAGGATGCCCTCGCCGGAACGGCGCACCTCGACGTTCGGCATCGGCGTGCCGATGGCGGCGGGTGCCACCGCCTTGGCGATCTCGGCCTTCATCGCGGCGACCGCGGCGGTCTCGGCCGCCTTCGCGGCGTCCTTCGCAGCGTCCTTGGCGGGATCCCTGGCCAGGTCCTTCGGAGCCTCCTTGACCGCCGGCTCCTTCAGGGCGGCGACCTTGGCGCCCCCGTCCTTCGCGATGTCCTTGGCGGCGTCCTTGGCCGGGTCCCGCGGCGTGAGCGGCAGGCCGTCCTCGGCCGAGGCGAGGCGGACCGGCGCGTCCTTCGGGTCCCGGGGCTTGGCGGCGGAGGCGACCTGGCCTGCGGCGTCGAGGCGGTTCTCTGCGGGGGCCGCGACCGTCGTGCCGACCTTGCCCGGCCGCTCGGTCCGGTGGCGCGGCAGCGCCTCGACCTGCCAATAGAGCGGATCGAACGGATCGCGCGCCGCGTCGCCGCCGCTGATGCCGGGCTGGCCGGATTCGAGCGCGGCCGCGTCGGCGCTCGCGACGTCGCTGCGGTCGGTCTCGGCGGCGAGCCGCGCCAGCACCGCGTAGGGATCCTGGAACAGGGCCGATTCCCGCGCCCGGCTGCCCGGCGCGGCCTCGCCGGCCTTGCCCTCGCCCTTCCCCTCGCCCTTGCCTTCGCCGCCCTTCCCCTCGGCCTTGCCGCCCTCGGCGCCGGGCTCGGAGGGGGTGTCGTGGGGATCGCGAAGACCCTTCTTGTCGTGGGTGACCTCGGCGAGCTTCACCGGGTTGAAGTACTCGGCGATGGTCTGCTTCTGCTCCTTGCTGGTCGAGTTGATCAGCCACATCACCAGGAACAGCGCCATCATGGCGGTCATGAAGTCGGCGAGCGCGATCTTCCAGGCGCCGCCGTGGTGACCGTCCTCGTGGTCGCCGTGGCGCTTGATGATGATGATTTCCTGGTGGCCCTCGGACATGTCAGATCTCCGCCACCGCCGCCGCGATGAGGCGCGTCCAGGCGCCGAGCTGGGTGTCGATCACGGTCTGGTCGGCGCTCACCTGCACCTCCGCGGTCTGCGAGGGCGTGAACGACACGGTGTCGGCGAGGGGGCCGAGCCGGGCGGCGAGCGCCGCCAGGAGGTCCTCGGGCCCGCTCACCCGGACATTGGCCGCCTGCGGCTGGCCGAGCAGCCGCGCCAGCGCGCCGCTCAGCTCCGCCATCGCCTGGCGGCGCAACGCGTCGGTGAGGACCGGCGCCAGGAGCCGGGCGATCCGGTCGGAGAGGGTCGCGTCGAGGGCGCGGAGCGCCGCCGAGAAGCCGTCGGCCAGGGCCTCGGCCTCCGCCGCGCTCCAGTGCCGGCGCGCCGCCTCGAGGCGGAGCTCCGCCGCCTCGTCCGCCTGGCGGCGGGCGATCTCGGCCTCCTCCCGCGCCTCGGCGAGGCCCTGCTGCCGGCCGCGCTCCTCGGCGGCGGCGAGGAGCGCCGCGCGCTCCTCGGGCGTCTCGCGCTTGGCGTCCCGCCGCGGCTCGCTCTTGAAGGCGGGCTGGAGCGGGGCCGGACCGGCCTCGGGCGCCGGAGCCTCGGGCCGCAGCGGGGCGAACCGGATCGGCGCGAAGGCCTCCGCCGCCGGCTGCGCCGCCGCCGGGCGGGGCACCGGCAGGGGCTGCACGATCTCGCGCAGGAGCGCCTCCGCCACGCGAAGATCGGCCGGAGCCGCTTCGGAGGGAGATGCCGCGCGGTGCGGGGCCCGGGCGAGGCCGGCCCAGGGGTCGTCGAAGGTCTCGGGCGCGGCGGGCTGCGCGCCGACCGGGGCGGCGGGAAATTCCGGCAGGTAGCGGGAGATCGCCGCGTTCATCACGCCAGCTCCTCACGCAGCAGCCAGCGCTTGAGGATGGCGGCGACCTGCTCCTCGTCGAGGTCGATCATCTGCTCGAGGCGCTTCTGCGGCGAGTTCTTCGCCTTCTCGGCCATGTCCTCGATCAGGCTGGCCATGGCGGGCATCCCGTCCGGCCCGGCGAGCGCCGGCTGGCCGGGGACGACTTGGCCGGGGAGGACCTGGCCGGCGGCGAGCGCGCCGCCCGGCGCCGGCAGCGCCCCGGTCTCGGCGCCCGGCAGGGCCGCCGCGGCACCGGCCGCCTCGAGGGCGGCGATCTCCGCCTGAGCCGCCTCCGGCACCGCCAGGATGGCGCGGAGCGCCGGACGCAGGCCGAACCAGATCAGGAGGCCGGCGACGATCAGGATGGTGGCCGCGTTGATGAGGGTCGCGGATTGCCGCATCATCACGTCGGCGAGGCTGAGCGGCGGCACCGGCTCCAGGGCCTGGCCGTCGTTAATGAAGCTGACCGCCGCCACCTTCACGGTGTCGCCGCGGTCCTTGCTGGCGCCCGCCGCCGAGGCGACGATCTGCTCGATCTCGGCGATCTGCTTCTCGATCGCGGCGGCCACCGCGGCATCCGGGGCCGGCTGGCCGTTCTGGGTCCCGCCCTGCGGGACGAGGCGCGAGCGGTTGACCAGCACCGCCACCGAAAGGGTCTTGACCGCGTAGCCGTCGCTGACCGTCTGGACGCTCTTCTGGCCGATCTCGTAGTTGGTGAGGTCCTCCTTCTTGGAGGTCTCGTTGCTGGCGGTGTCGTTGCCGTCCGAACGGGTGCGCTGGTCGGGCAGGTTCTGCTGCGCGCTGGTCGGCCGCTGGGCGCTACGGTTCTGGCTGTTCTCGTTCTCGCGCACCGAGCGGACCGAGCGGGCGACCTGCTGGTCGGGGTTGTAGGTCGTCTCGCTGGTCGAGGTCTTGTCGGTGTTGAGCTGGGCCGCGACGCTGACCTCGAAGTTGCCGAGGCCGAGATACGGGGTGAGCGCCCGGCGGATCCGGTCCTGCACCTCGCGGCTGAAATCCTTCTCGAGGCTCGCCATCTTGCCGGTCGGGGCCTGGGCGCCGTCGTCGCCCGACAGGAGCAGGGTCCCGTCGGCGCCGATCACCGTGACCCGGTCGGGCTTCATGCCGGGGATCGCCGAGGCGACGAGCTGGCGGATCGCCTGGGCGCCGCTGCGGTCGTCGGCGGGCTCGGTGCGCACCACCACGGAGGCGGAGGGCGGCTGCTGGTCGCGCCGGAACGAGCCGCGCTCGGGCAGCACGATGTGGACGCGCGCGGCGCGCACGCCCTTCATGCCCTGGATCGTGCGGGCGATCTCGCCCTCGAGGGCGCGGACCCGGGTCACCTCCTGCATGAACGAGGTCATGCCGAGCGAGCCGAGGTCGTTGAACAGCTCGTAGCCCGACTTCGAACTCTGCGGCAGGCCCTTCTCGGCGAGCAGCATCCGGGCCTGGGCGGTATTGCCGTAGGGCACCAGCACCGCGGCGCCGTCGGCGCTGACGTCGAAGCGGATGCCCGCATCCTTGAGCACGCCGCCGATGCGGGCGACGTCCTCGCGCGAGAGCCCGGTATAGAGCGTCTCCTGCGCCGGGCGGCTGAGGTAGTAGGCTCCGAGGCCCACCGCCAGGAACACCACGAGGCCGATCAGCCCGAGCGCCGCGAGGCGGCGCGGCCCGAGCTCGACGATGTTGCTCCACAGCCTCTCGGCTTGCTCGCGACCGGACATCTCTGTTCGCCAATCCCGTCCCAGCGCAGGCGACCTTGCCTGATCGCTCTGTGACGCGGCTGCCTTGTGCGGAGGTTGCGGGGCGTCATGCCGGCGCCGGTGCGGGCCCCGACCCTCGGCCATCCGACCCGGCGCGGCGGGCCGGCAGGCTTTTGGTAACCCTCACGTGACCAAGCTGGGGGGCGTCCCTGTCCGAGGCCGGTGATGGTATTGCGTGTTGCGTTTCCGTACCTGACGTCGGCGGCCGCGGTCGCCTGGATGCTCGGCACCGGCCTCGCGGCGGCCGTCGAGCCCGCGGCTCCGGTCCCGCCCGCCCCGGTCCCGACCCCGGCGGCGCAGGCCGGCCCGGTCCAGAGTCCTGCCCCCGTCCCGCCCGCCGCGGTCGAGCCCACCCGGCGCGAGACGACGGCCGCGCCCGAGCCCCTGTCGTCGTCCGCCGATGCGCCGCCGCTGCCGGTCGGCCCGATCAAGCCCGGTGCCGCCCCGAGGATGGGCGAGACGAGACCGGTCGAGGGCAAGCCGGCCGAGGGCAAGCCGGCCGAGGCGCGGCAGGCCGAGCCGCAATCCGGCGAGGGCAAGCCGGCCGCCAAGAAGGTCTCGCGCGAATTGCCGCCGCTCGTCGTGGCGCGGATGTCGCAGGACACCACCCCGACGCTGACCCCGGCGACCTTCCTCGACACCCTGCGGGCGGCCGAGCGCTACCAAGGCCTGGTCGAGGCCGGCGGCTGGCCGTCGCTGCCGGCCGACCTCGCGGTGAAGCCCGGCGAGCGCAACCCGGCGATCCCGCTTCTGCGCCGCCATCTCGTCCTGACCGAGGACCTCGCGCCCGGCGGCCCGGAGGGCGACCAGCTCGATCCCGGCCTCGTCGCGGCGCTCAAGCGCTTTCAGGCGCGCCACAACCTGCCCGAGACCGGGCTCCTCGGCCGCCAGACGCTGGCCGCCCTCAACGTGCCGGCGAGCGTGCGCCAGCGCCAGCTCGCGGCCTCGGCCAACCGGCTGATCGGGTCGAGCTTCCCGTTCGGGGACCGGTACGTGGCGGTCAACATCCCGTCCGCGGCCGTCGAGGCGGTGGACCACGGCAGCGTCGCGCGCCGCTACGTCGCGGTGGTGGGCAAGCCGGAACGCGCCTCGCCGTCGGTCGAGACGAAGATCACCAACATCAACTTCAACCCGACCTGGACCGTGCCGGTGTCCCTCATCAAGAAGGACATCATCCCGCACATGCGCAAGGATCCGGGCTACCTCGCCAAGATGCACATCCGCATGCTCGACGGGCAGGGCCAGGAGGTGCAGCCGACCGCCGTCGACTGGTCGACCGAGCGGGCGGTGAACTACACCCTGCGCCAGGATCCGGGCTTCGACAACTCGCTCGGCCAGGTGCGGATCGACATGCCGAACCGGCACGCGGTCTACATGCACGACACGCCCTCGAAGTCGCTCTTTTCCCGCGACGTGCGCTTCCACTCCTCGGGCTGCGTGCGCGTCGCCGACGTGAAGGCGCTGGTCGGCTGGCTGCTCGAGGGTACGCCGGGCCCGAACGGCCCCGGCTCGACCTGGGGCCCGATGGAGATCGAGACCGGCATCGCCACGGGCGAGCGGCGCGACATCAAGCTGGCCAAGCCGATTCCCGTGACCTTCGTCTACCTCACCGGCTACGCCACCCCCGACGGCCGCGTGCACTTTCGCGACGACGTCTACGGCCTCGATACCGGCAAGGAACCCGGCAAGGAACCCGGCAGGGAACCCGGCAAGTCGGCGGAGCCGGCGGTGACGGGGACGATCGCGAAGCCGGCCCCGGGCAAGGCCGTCCCGGGCCAGGCCGGGCCCGGCAAGGCAGCGCCGGCCAAGCCAGGCCTCGCCAAGCCAGGCCTCGCCAAGCCAGGCCTCACCAAGCCCTCCGCGACCCATCCGGCCGCAGTGAAACCGGCCGGCGCGAAGCCGGCAACGGACTCCGGACGGACCTCCCCCGAGCCCTCCGCCAAGGCGGTGCCGCCCCGGACGGCACCGTCCGCCGACCGCCGCGCCACTGCACCGGCGACCTGATCCGCCGCCGGCATCCCGGGTCCGTCCGGCAGATCGCGGCACGAGAGCAGCGCCCGATCGCCTGCAACCGGGCGCCGCTCTCGGTCATTGATTTGGCCGCATTTTCTATCGCCGAACCGGTACCCACTTCGTCGGACAAGGCTCCAGCGCCACCGAGATCACGCCCTCGCCCCCAGCACAAAGATGCCGGGGGCGGGTATCTTTCATCATTCGTTATGACCTGTCGCGGCCAAGCTAACGCGTTAGCTCCCACGCACGCGCCGCAGGCATGGCCCCGATCCGACGACCCGATCCCCGCTCCGCGCCGGGTCCCCGATGACGCCGCCCGGCGATCGGCGCCCGCGCGACGCGCATCCGCTCCGGCGCTTCGCCCGGGACCGCAGCGGCGCCTTCCTGATCGCCTTCGCGGTGGCCCTGCCGGTCCTCATGGGCGCGGTGAGCGCCGCCGTCGAGTACAGCCGCCTGCTCTACCGCAAGGCGCAGCTGCAGAGCGCCGCCGATGCCGGCGTTCTGGCCGGCGCCAACATGCTCAAGCTCGCCAACGCGGACGACGCCTCGGTGGTCAGCATCACCCGGCAGGCGATCGAGGCGCAGGCGCGCACGCCGGCCGACCGGCGGAGCCTCGTCAGCGCCGAGGTCGGCGACAGGCGCAGCTCGGTCTCGACGGTGATCGAGGAGACGGTGCCGTCGCTCATGGGCAAGCTGCTAAGCCTGCCCTCGACCACGATCATGGTCCGGGCGACCGCCCAGCTCGTCGGCTCGTTCCGGCTCTGCCTGCTCGCGCTCGACAATTCGGCCAAGGGCGCCCTCGACCTCGAAAAGCGGGCGCAGGTCACCGCCGAGGGCTGCACGCTCTACTCGAACTCCAGGAGCCCGAGCGGCATCCAGGGCAAGGACAGCGCCACCGCCCGCGCGCTCTCGATCTGCTCGGCCGGCGGCTTCGACGGATCGAAGGCCCTGTTCACGCCGGCGCCGATCACCGACTGCACGCCGATCGACGACCCCCTGAAGGACCGGCCGCTGCCGAGCCCCAGCTACGACTGCGTGATCCTGAGCCCGTCCGCCAATCCCAGCGGAAAGAGGCCCTCGGGTCCTCCGAACATCGTGACGGGCGTCGTCACACTCGATCCCGGCACCTATTGCGGCGGCCTGCGCATCACCGAGACCGCCAGCGTGACCCTGCGCCCCGGCACCTACGTGATGCAGGACGGACCGCTGATCGTCGACAAGACCGCGAACCTGACCGGCCAGGGGGTGGCGCTCTACTTCACCGGCAACAAGGGCGGGATGCTGTTCGACAAGGATACCACGGTGAGCCTCACGGCGCCGACGGGCGGGCTGATGGCGGGACTGCTGATCGCCGAGAGCCGCACGGTCGTCAATCCGGTCCCGGTGCCGATCGACACCTACGTCACGCCCCCGCCCCCGCCGCCCCCGGGCGGCGCCAAGCCGATGCGCGAGTACCGCATCCTCAGCGACAACGCCCGCACGATGCTGGGGACGATCTACCTGCCGGCGGGCCGGCTGATCGTCGACAGCAGCCGCCCGGTGGCCGACCAGTCGGCCTACACGGTGATCGTCGCCCGGCAGATCAACCTCTACGAGGGCCCGAACCTCCACCTCAACGCCAATTACGGCGCGACCTCGGTGCCGGTGCCGGAGGGGGTGGGGCCGCGCGCGGGCGCGGCGACGTTGCGCAACTGATGCTCGCTCCGGCTCAGGAGATCCCGAGCCCCCGCACCAGGGTGATGCTGACGAGGAGCAGGACGGCGAGGGAGGCGACGACCGCCAGCGTCACCCGCCCGCCGACCCGGGCCACCACCCGCACGTCGACCCCGAGGCCCAGAGCCGCCATGGCGATCACCGTCAGGATGCCGGCGACCCGGGTCAGCGGCGCGAGCGCCGCATCGGGCACGAGGCCGAGGGAACGGGCGGCGGCGAGCCCGAGGAAGCCCAGGATGAACCACGGCACCAGCTTGAAGAAGCCGAGCCTCTTCCTCGCCCCGGCCGGCGCGCCGGGCTCGTCGCGCAGGCGCGGGGCGACGAGGGACAGGCCGAGCACGACGGGCCCGAGCATCAACACCCGCACGAGCTTGACCAGCGTGCCGACCTGGGTGCTGACGAGGCTCACCGGCACCGTGGCGGCGAGCACCTGGGGCACGGCGTAGACCGTGAGGCCGGCGAGCACGCCGTACTCGGTCGGGTTGGTGCCGAGCAGCGGGATCAGGAGCGGCAGGCCGAGCACGACGAGCACGCCGAGGATCGCCGTGAAGGCGATCGAGGAGGCGACGTCGTCGCCGCTCGCCCCGATCACCGGGGCGACCGCCGCGATGGCCGAGTTGCCGCAGATCGCGTTGCCGCAGGCGATCAGGATCGACATCCGGGCCGGCAGGCCGAGCATCCGTCCGATGGCGTAGCTGGCGACGAGCGCGATCACCACGGTGGCGACGATGCCGGTGAGCAGGGCCGGCCCCGAGGCGACGAGCGCCTTGAGGCTGATCGAGGCGCCGAGCAGCATCACGGCGACCTCGAGCAGCTGCTTGGCGCTGAAGGCGATGCCGATGCGCCAGCGCGGTCCCGGCTCCCAGAGCGAGCGGATCGCGATGCCGGCGAGGATCGCGATCACCAGCGCCTCGACGTAGGGGTGGTGGACGAGGTGCTCCTCCGCCGCCTGGACCAGGCTCGCCGCCGCCGTGACGGCGACGCACAGGGAGAGGCCGGGCAGGACCGCGATCGCGGTGCGCCCCATCGTGTCAGGCCGCATCGCCGGGCAAGCTCGCGCAGGAGGGTCTCTGGGAAGACGGTCGTGTGAGGGGAAGCGAGCCTGGGCTCACGCCTGGGCTCACGGGCGGAAGCCCGTGCCGATGCCGGCCCGGGGCGGCTGGCCGAGCCAGAGCAGGACCAGGCCGAGGACCAGGGCGACCGGCGCGGCCGGCGAGAGGGTGAAGGGCAGGCCCAGGAGCTTCCACAGCGCCGGCTGCCCGCCTTCCGCCATGGCCTGGAGGCTGGCGGCCCGGTCCTTCATCAGCGCGGAGGCGACGTCGCTGACCGAGGTGACCAGGACGGCGTTGTTGGCGATCGAGCGGGCGCCGTCATAGACGATCCCGACGAAGCCGGCGGCGAGAAGCAAGAGGCCGAGGCAACGGCAGAGGAAGCGGATCATCCAGGGCTCCGGACCGCGCCCCCCGGGACGCGCGGCACCTTGAGTAGTGAGAGGCCCTTGCCGGCGCAAGGATTTGCGGGGGCCGGGGCAAGCGTGAGCGCGGCACCGTGGCGGGTTGATCCCACACGACCCGGCGTGCCACGGCCCTGGCGGACCGCCGGCCAGGGACGCGGCGTGAGGGGGGCGGCATGAGGGAAGCGGCATGAGCGGCAGGACGGGCGGGCGACCGGAACTGGTGATCTTCGATTGCGACGGCGTGCTGATCGACAGCGAGCCGATCAGCCTCGCGCGCCTGACCGAGAACCTGCAGCGCATCGGCGTGCCGATCGACCTCGACACGGTGGCCCGGCGCTTCACCGGCACCAGCATGACCTCGATCATGGCCCACATCGCGACGGATTACGGCGTGCCGACGCCGGAGGGCTTCGTCGACGCGGTGCGGGCCGACACGCTGCGGGCCTTCGACGCCGAGCTCCAGGCCATCGCGGGCGTCGCCGCGGTGCTGGAGACGATGCCGGATCGGCGCTGCGTCGCCTCGAGCAGCGATCCCCAGCGCCTGCGCCACGCGCTGGCGCTCACCGGCCTCCTGCGCCACTTCGACGGGCACGTCTTCAGCGCCACCATGGTGTCGCGGGGCAAGCCGTTCCCCGACCTCTTCCTGTACGCCGCCGCGCAGATGGGGGTGGCGCCGGAGGCCTGCGTGGTGATCGAGGACAGCGTGCCGGGCGTCACCGCGGCGCGGGCCGCCGGGATCCCGGCGCTCGGCTTCTGCGGCGGCGGCCACTGGTCGCACGACCGGGCCGGGGCGGATCTTCTGGCCGCCGGCGCCGTCCGGGTCTTCGACGAATTCGCCGACCTGCCCCATCTTCTCGGGACGTGGGACCCAGAGTCCCGTTAAGGGACGGGGAGCCCTGGCACCGGTTTCGCATTGACCTCGCGCGCGCTCCCGGCACAGTCGGGGGCCGCCGCGACCGGTCCCGCGACCCGTTCCGGGAACCCGTCCTCGACAACCGGAGCCCACCGTGAGACCAGCCCGCATCGTCGCCTTCTCGGGCAACGTCCGCCGCCCCTCCCGGACCCGCGTGCTGGTCGAGGCGGTCGCGGCCGAGCTCGGCCGCCGCCGGCCGATCGACCTGAAGCTCTACGACCTCGCCGAGGTCGGCACCGGGCTCGGCGCCACCAGCCGGCAGGCCCTGCCGCTGCCGATCGGCCACATGATCGAGGCGATGGAGGGCGCCGACGGCCTGATCGTCGGCTCGCCGGTCTATAACGGCTCGTATTCGGGCCTGTTCAAGCACGTGATCGACTTCCTCGACCCCGCCGCCATCGCCGGCAAGCCGGTGGTCCTGACCGCGACCGGCGGCGGGCCGCGCCACGCCCTGATGGTCGAGCACCAGCTGCGCCCGCTCTTCGGCTTCTTCACCGCCCACGTGGCCCCGACGGCGGTCTATGCCGGCGAGGCCGAGATCGAGGACGGCGCGGTCAGCGATCCGCGGGTCGCCGAGCGGGTCGCGGCGGCGGCGGCCGAGCTCGGCCACCTCCTCGACGTGGCCGAGGCGGCCCGCCGGGCCGGATCGGGACGGGCGGCGGCGGGTCTCTAACCTTCCCCGCCCGACCGCGCCTGGAGCCGGCGGAAGGTCCGGCCGTAGGCCGCGTAGCTCGCCACCGTCCGGGCCATCATGGCGCGGCGCTCCGAATCGAGGCGCGCGAGCGTCCGGGCCGGGCGCCCGCCCCAGAGCCATCCCGATTCTAGGACCTGCCCGGGATCGGTGGCGCTGCCGGCGGCCAGCAGCACGTCGGCCTCCACCACCGTGCCGGGGCTGAGGCGGGCACCCATGCCGATGAGGCAGTGCGGCCCGATGCGGCCGTCGCCGGCGCGCACGTTGTGGCCGAGCGTGGTGTCGTGCTCGATCACCAGGCCCTCGCCGCGGGTGTGGAGCGCGCAATTGTCCTGCACGTTGACGTTGGCGCCGACGACGATCGGCCCGAGCCCGGCCTCCAGCCGGCAGGAGAAGAACACGCTCGCCCCCGGCGCCAGG
Source organism: Methylobacterium indicum (assembly GCF_017347565.1). NCBI lineage: Bacteria > Pseudomonadati > Pseudomonadota > Alphaproteobacteria > Hyphomicrobiales > Methylobacteriaceae > Methylobacterium > Methylobacterium indicum. Next base: position 1,471,850 of record NZ_AP024145.1, read on the forward strand.
GCGACCCGGCCGTGCAGCCGCGCGGTGCGGGCGACGAACACGCCGGGATCGGGCTCGAAGGCCTCGCCCGGGGCGGCGGCCGGCTCGGCGGCGGCGGCCTCGCGCAGGCGCTCGGCCCGCTCCGCCCGCTCACCGGGAGCGAGCGGCCGCACCGGCCGGGCCGGGCTGCCGGCGCAGACGAAGCCCGCCGGCAGGGTGGTACGCGGAAACACCGTGCTGCCGGCCTCGATCAGCACCCCGTCCTCGATCACGGACCCGTCGAGGACGACGCACTCCTCCTCGATCACGCACTCGTCCCCGACCGTGCAGGCATGCACCACCGCGTCGCGCCCGACCGTGACCCGGTCGCCGACGATGCAGGGATACATCTCGGCGGCGATGTGCAGGGTCGAGCGGGCGCCGAGCCAGAACCGGTCGCCCACCACGACGTCGTGGCCGTCGGCCCGGATCACCGATTCGTCGCCGAGCCAGGCCTGGGCGCCGAGGCTCGCCCGCCCGATCACCGCGCTGCCACGGCCGCACCAGACCGGACGGGCCGCGAAGGTCGGCTCGGTGTCGTCGTAGGGGAGGAGGAGGTCTGGGGTCACGGGGCGGGTCCTCCGTCCGGCCGACCGCGCGGCCGGCCGTTCCTTCCCTCTCTCTACCCCCGCCCGGCCGCCGCCGACAGCCCGGCCGCGTCGGCGGCGGGTCTCGGCGCGGGCGCGTCCGTGCTAAGCAGATTTCGCCGAAGTGGACACCGGTTCGGCGGCAAGAATCTGCGACGAAACAAGAACCTGAGCGGGCGGAGCGTTGGCCTGCCAATGCAAGTCTGCTTAGAGAAGCCCCGTCAGACCCCTCCGTGCGGACCCGCCATGACCCCTCGCCTCTCGATCCAGCCCGAGCCCTTCGACGTCGCGGCGGAGATCGCCGCCCTCACGGCGGAGCTCGGCGGGCGGGCGGGCGCCATCGTCAGCTTCACCGGCCTGTGCCGCGACGAGGACGGGAGGCTCGCCGCCCTGGAGCTCGAGCATTATCCCGGCATGGCCGAGGCCGAGATCGGCCGGGTGCTCGACGAGGCCGCCGGGCGCTGGCCGCTCCAGGGCGCGGTGGCGATCCACCGCCACGGCCTGGTACGCCCGGGCGAGGGCATCGTGCTGGTGCTCGCCGCCTCCGCCCACCGTACCGCCGCCTTCGAGGCCGCGAGCTTCCTGATGGACTACCTCAAGACCCGCGCCCCGTTCTGGAAGCGCGAGCACCATGCCGACGGTACGCTCGGCGGCTGGGTCGAGGCGACCGAGCACGACGCGGCCGCCGCAGAGCGGTGGTGAGCCGGCCCGGGACGCCGCCGCGCGCGGGAAATCCGCGAAACGGGGGCGCGTGGGGCGTGGGAAGCGGGGATTGCGGACAATTCGAGCGGTCGGGCTGAGGATTCGCTGACCGGGCTCGGGCAAGCTCGGCCCATGATCCGCGACCACAGATCCTCCGACCCGCTGCCGTTCGATCCCTTCAGCGCGCGCAACCTCGCGATGGTCTGCGCGCTCGTCGGGCTCGTCACCCTCCTGATCTCCGAGCGGCCGACGCCCGGGGGCGTGCTGCTGGCCTGGGGCGGCCTCGTCGGCTGGGCCTTGCTGCGCGTGTTCGGGCGCGCGCCGCAACCGGTGCGCCGAAAAGTTCGTCCTCGGCCGATGCCGGTCGTCGAGATCCTGGAGCCGGAGGAATGGGCACCCCGGCGCCCGGCGCCGACCCTGGCGCTGCCGAAACCCATCGCCCTGCCCAAGGGGATGACGGCGGCCGAGCCGGTCGCCGCTCCGGCGGAGGCGGCCTGGAGCACACCGGCCCATCCCGCCGTCCTCGCCGGCGTGCGGCGCCGGCGCGAGGAGGGATAAAAGCCGGTCCGCGGTCGCCGGACGGCCGCGCGGGGCTATCTGTGCGGCAGGGCGGCCATGCGGGCCGCCAGCGGAGAGATCGCCGGACATGCCCGTTTCCCCCTCGCAGGACGCGTCGTCCCAGGGCGTCCCCCGCGCCGCCTGGACGAGCACCCGCTCGCTCGTCCTCGCGGGGATCGGGGTGGTGGCGTTCACCGCCGCCCTGCTGCTGGCCTGGCACTCGGCCGACACCCTGCTGCTGATCTTCGCCGGAATCCTGTTCGCGGTCTTCCTCGACGGGCTCACGCACTATCTCGGCCGCGTCGTCCCGCTCGGGCACGGGTTCCGGCTGGCGATCGTCAGCCTGCTGCTCACGGTCCTGATCCTCGGCATGGTCGGGCTCGGCGGCGCCACCGTGGCGGGGCAGGCCCAGCGCCTGGGCCAGACGCTGCGGGAGCAGTCCGGCACCGTGAAGTCCTGGCTCGATGCCCGCGGGGTCGACACCCGCTTCCTCGATTTCGGCAAGCTCAAGGATGCGGCCGCCCAGGGTGGGCCCCAAGGCGGCGCGGCGGAGGAGGAGCGCCCGAAGGGTCCGAGCCTGCCGAGCCCCGGAACGCTGCTCTCGGGTGCCGGCAGCGTGCTCGGCCAGGCCTCCACGGTGGCGCTGGCGGTGTTCGGCGCCATCGGCAACGTGTTCATCGTGGTGGTGCTCGGGCTGTTCGTCGCCGCCGAACCGCGCACCTACCGCGACGGGCTGCTGCGCTTCGTGCCCTCGCGCCAGCGCACCCACGCGGCCTCCGTCGCCGACGACATCGGCATCACGCTCCGCCACTGGCTGTTCGGCCAGCTCGTCGTGATGGCGGCGATCTTCGTCTGCGTCTGGCTCGGGCTGACGCTCGTGGGCATCGACGGGTCCCTGATCCTTGGGCTCCAGGCGGGCCTGCTCTGCTTCATCCCGACCATCGGGGCGCTCGTCGCCGGCATCATCATCGTGCTCGCCTCCCTCGCCTCGGGGCTGAAGGGCGTGGTCGCCGGGATGGCCGTCTACCTCCTGGTGCAGACCCTCGAGAGCTACGTGCTGACGCCCTTCGTGCAGAAGCGGGCGCTCGACATCCCGCCCGCCACCCTGTTCGCCGGCCAGATCCTGCTCGGCGTGCTGTTCGGCCTCTGGGGCGTCGCCCTGGCGCTGCCGCTGATGGCGGTCGCCAAGGTGCTGCTCGACCGGCTCTACATCGAGGACACGCTGGGGGAGAATGCGGGCTGAGGCTCGCCCTTCGAACGAGGCTCGACGGCCCGGGACGGAGTCCGGGGGATCGTCACGTCCTATCCTCCCGCCTCATCCTGAGGTGCGGCCGAAAGGAAGCCTCGAAAGAGGGCTCCAGGGATCGCGGAGGCTTTTGGAGTCCTCCTTCGAGGTCAGCCCATCACCGATGGACTGACACCTCAGGATGAGGTCGCGGGGAGGATGAAAGCCGCCCTCCCGGTTGAACAGCCTCTCGGCTCCGACGGCGTCAGGCGCTCTGCGGCTTCGTCACCTTGGCTTCGATCGCGTCCCAGACCGGAACCGCGAGGTCGGGACCGCCGAGGCGCTTGATCGCCCGGATGCCGGTCGGCGACGTGACGTTGATCTCGGTGAGGTTGCCGTCGATCACGTCGATGCCGACGAGGATCAGGCCGCGCCGGCGCAATTCCGGGCCGATCGCCGCGCAGATCTCCTGCTCGCGCGGGGTCAGCGCCGTGGCGCCGCCCTTGCCGCCCCGCACCATGTTGGAGCGGATGTCGTTGGCCGCCGGCACCCGGTTGACGGCGCCCAGCGGCTCGCCGTCGACCAGGATGATGCGCTTGTCGCCCTCGGTGATCCGCGGCAGGAAGCGCTGCACCACCCAGGGCTCCCGGAAGGTGACCGAGAACAGGTCGAACATCGAGCCGAAATTCGGGTCGTCGGGGAGCACCCGCAGCACGGCCGCGCCGCCATGCCCGTGCAGCGGCTTCATCACCACGGCGCCGTGCTCGGCGCGAAACTCCTCGATCTCCTGCTTGTCGCGGGTGATCAGGGTCGGGGGCATCAGGTCCGGATAGGCGGTGACAAACAGCTTCTCGGGGGCGTTGCGCACCTCGAACGGGTTGTTCACCACGAGCGTGTGGGGGTGGATGCGCTCGAGCAGGTGCGTCGCCGTGATGTAGGCGAGGTCGAAGGGCGGGTCCTGGCGCATCAGCACCACGTCGACCGTGGCCAGATCGACCCGCTCCTGGGCGCCGAGTTGCGCGTGGTCGCCCTCGACGTCCTGCACCCGCAGGGGCTCGACCCGGGCGGTGACGCGCCCGTCGCGCATCGAGAGGCGGTCGGGCGTGTAGTGCAGCAGCGTGTGGCCGCGGCGTTGCGCTTCGAGGAGCAGCGCGAAGGTGGTGTCGCCGGCGATGCGGATCGCCTGGATCGGGTCCATCTGGACCGCGACGGTGAGGGCCATGTCGGGAGATCTCCGGTCGCCCGGGGTTATCGGGCGGCCCGCGCCCGATGGCAACGGCGGTGACGGAAAGGAGGCCCCGCGCGCCAAGCGCAGCGGGGCCCCGAGTCGGGGAGGAAACGCCCATGAGCGTCGGGAGAGACGGAGCAAGTGGCGTGCCAACGCGACGGATCGGGGCCGCCCGGCCTCACCCCCCGGCCTGCGGGTCCTTCTGAGGGTCCTGCCCCGGCCAGTCGACGATGCGATCCAGCAATTCTTCGGTCTCGAACTCCTCCTCGGTGCCGCTGACGCGTCCGCGCACCGAGATGCCGGCCTCGTGCACGGTGCGGCGGGTCCCGGAGACCAGAGGGTGCCACCAGGGCAGGTCGTGCCCGTCCCGCACCAGGCGGTAGCCGCAGGTCGGCGGCAGCCAGGACAGGGTGCGGACCGCCTCCGGCGTCAGGCGGACGCAGTCCGGCACCTTCTTCTGGCGCCGCGGATAGTCGCGGCAGCGGCAGGACGCCGCATCGAGGAGGGTGCAGCCGATATCGGTGTAGTGGATCTCGGCCGTGTCCTCGTCCTCGAGCTTCAGGAGGCAGCAGCGGCCGCAGCCGTCGCACAGGCTCTCCCACTCCGCCGGGCTGAACTCCTCCAGGCTCCGGCCGCGCCAGAACGGGGCCGCGGCCTTGAGGGAAGCGGAGGGCTTGGAAACGGAGGATTTGGAGGCGGACGGTTTGCCCGCGGGGGCTTTCGGGATGGAGGATTCGGGGGCGTCGGCCACGGACGTTCGGCCTCGAGGGCGCCGGAGGACTGGGCGCGGATGCGGGGAAGGCGGATGGGAGGCCCCTCCCCTGCCGCACCCTCGCCCCGAGGGCAAGCGCGGCCGAACGGGGCTCCGCATTCCTGCGACGTCGTGTCGGCGCGTTCGTGCCCCATATACTGCACGGAAGGGGGGCGATCCGCCTCTCTGCCGCCCCGGTCTCGCGCTAGAGTGCGGGGCTTGATAGACCCGACCGCGCGCCCATCCGAGGACTCGTCGTGCCCGAGAACCGGCCCACCAACCGGCTGACCCAGCTCCGGACCCGCCTGTCCCACGGGCTGCTCGGCTTCGACGCCTGGCTGAACGACGGCCTCTACAATGGCGGCCGCTCGTTCGGCGAGGCCTATGGCCGATTCGCCGAGAAGATCCAGCGGTGCTTCCGGGTCACCGGCGTCAAGCGGTTCGTCCTCGACCTCGCCAGCGAGGGCGTGACCCTCGGGCTCGCCGGCGGCGTGGTGATGCTGACGCTCGCCCAATCGGCCTTCAACCAGACCAGCGAGAACTGGCTGAAGGCGCCGGACCTCGCCGTCACCTTCCTCGACCGCTACGGCACCGAGGTCGGGCGGCGCGGCATCAAGCACGACGATTCGCTGCGCATCGACGAGTTTCCCGACATCCTGATCAAGGCGCTGATCTCGACCGAGGACCGGCGCTTCTACGAGCATTGGGGCATCGACCCGATCGGCACGCTGCGTGCCGTCACCGTGAACGCGCGGGGCGGCGGCCACGTCCAGGGCGGCTCCTCGCTGACGCAGCAGCTCGCCAAGAACCTCTTCCTGTCGAACGAGCGCTCGCTCGAGCGCAAGATCAACGAGGCGTTTTTGGCCTTGTGGCTCGAATGCCACCTGACCAAGAACGAGATCCTGAAGCTCTACCTCGACCGGGCCTATATGGGCGGCGGCACCTTCGGGGCGTCGGCCGCGGCGGATTACTATTTCGGCAAGAGCCTCAAGGACATCACCCTGCCGGAGGCGGCCATGCTGGCCGGCCTGTTCAAGGCGCCGACGAAATACGCCCCCCACGTCAACCTGCCGGCGGCCCGCGCCCGCGCGGCCGACGTGCTGCACAACATGGTCGAGGCCGGCTACCTGACCGAGGGCCAGATCCAGTCGGCCCTGCGCAACCCGGCGACGCCGGTGACGCGCTCGCGCGACATCAGCGCCGACTACTACCTCGACTGGGCCTTCAACGAGATCAAGAAGCTCGTCGACGAGGGCAAGCTGAAGAAGGAGCGGGTCCTGGTCGTGAAGACCCCGCTCGACCTCGCGATCCAGAAGCGGGCCGACCAGGCGGTGGAGAATGTTTTGCGCCAGTTCGGCGACGCCTTCGACGTCGAGCAGGCGGCCCTCGTCACCATGGATCCGGACGGGGCGGTGCGGGCGATGGTCGGCGGGGCCGATTACGGCCAGAGCCAGTTCAACCGCGCCACCGATGCGCTGCGCCAGCCCGGCTCCTCGTTCAAGCCCTACGTCTACGCCGCGGCCCTCGCCACCGGGCAGTGGCGGCCCGAGAGCAAGGTCGTCGACCGGCCGGTCTGCATCGGCAACTGGTGCCCGGCGAATTACGGCCGCTCCTTCGCCGGCACGGTGCCGCTCTGGGTCGCGGTGGCGAAATCGATCAACACCATCCCGGTGCAGTTCTCGATCGCCATGGGCAAGCAGCTCGGCGAGACCCACGACGCCCGCGCCGCCAAGCTCGGCCGGGCCAAGATCATCGAGTTGTCCCACAAGATGGGCATCACCTCGAACCTGGTCGATTCGGTCTCGCTGCCGATCGGCTCGGCCGAGGTCACGGTGATCGACCAGGCCGCCGGCTACTCGGTCTTCGCCAATGGCGGCAAGCGGGCCAAGCCCTACGCGGCGACCGAGATCCGCACCGGCGCCGGCGAGGTGATCTACCGCCACGACACCAGCGAGCCGGCCCCCGAGCAGGTGCTCTCGACCCGCGTCGTCGCCGACATGAACTTCATGTTGAACAAGGTCGTCGACGAGGGCACCGGGCGCAAGGCGGCGATCGAGGGCGTGCGCACCGCCGGCAAGTCCGGCACCACCAACGCCTACCGCGACGCCTGGTTCGTCGGCTATACCGGCAACCTCGTCACCGCCGTCTGGTACGGCAACGACGACCATTCCTCGACCAAGAACATGACCGGCGGCTCGCTGCCGGCGATGACCTTCCACGAGGTGATGGCCCCGGCCCACCAGGGCATCGAGATCAAGCCCTTGCCGGGCTTCGATACCGACAAGGCGAGCGCCCGCAATGCGCAAGCCGCGGCCCCGACCGCGCCGCCCCCCGGCGCGCCGGCCGGCGCCCTGTCGCGCCGCTCCTTCGAGGTACTGGGGGGCTTGGGGAACCTGTTCCGCTCGGTCGAGGCGCCTCCGCCGGGGCGGGCGGCGTTCAACGTGATCGACCGGCCCGGCTCGCCCGGCAGCTCGTCGAACTAGAGCGGAGGGCCCGCACGGGGCCTATACGGAGCTGACCTGCATCCGACAGACCACACGCGACGGACTCGGAACGGATGACGACGGCTTTCACCCATTGGCATTCCGGTCCCCCGTATTTCGACTTCGTCGCCAGGATGGCGCGCGCCAAGAATGCGCGGGGCTTCTTGGAGGTCGGCGTCCGAGACGGTACCACCCTGTCGCGGATCGACTGCCCGAGCATCGGCGTCGATCCGTTCTTCCAGACCACCGGCAACGTGATTGGAAAGAAGACGAACCTTTATCTCTATCAGATGACGAGCGCCGACTTTTTTCGCGATTACGAACCGAGCAGGATCATCAACGCGCCGATCGACGTGATCTTCCTGGATGGGCTGCACCCGTTCGAATACCTGCTGCGCGACTTCACCAACAGCGAGAGGGCGACGCATCGCCACGGCTTGCTCATGCGGGACGATTGCCTGTCCGCCAATGCCGAGATGACCGAGCGCACCCACAACCCGGAGGGACGCGCGAACAGGGACTTGGCGGGGTGGTGGACCGGCGACGTCTGGAAGCTGCTGCCGATCCTGGAAAAATACCGCCCCGACCTGCGCGTGACCGCCGTCGACGTGCGCCCGGCGGGTAGCATCTGCATCACCGACCTCGATCCGTCCTCCATGATCCTGGAGCGGAACTACTACGCCATCCTCGACGAGTATCGCGGGATCATGATGGACGACGCCCTGCGCGCGCGCTTCTACGACGGCCGGACGATCGCCGAGACCGACACGATCCTGGACGGGTTCGAGGCGTCGTTGTTCGTCGGGCCCTGAGTCGAGCAGGCCAAGCGGTCGGGCAGCTGGCGATTTCAACGCGGGCCGTCGAAGCACACCTCCGTTAGGCTTTGGATCCGACACGGTCGGCGCCCGAACCGCTCAAAATCCGATGGTCGCCCGGCGCGGTGCTCCTTCGAGGGGTGCTGGTGGGGCTTGGTAACATGTTCCTGTCGAGCGCCCGCCGCCTGGGCGGGCGGCGTTCAATGCGGTGGACGACGCACGGACGATGCCGCAGTGAGGCGCGTCAGCGCGAGGCAGAATCAGAGTCGCCTGAGTTCATCTCGGCCAACCCGATGCCATTGCCCCTTCATTGCTGAATGGACTTCCAAGAGCTCGTGCAGCGGCACTGCGGGCTGCGGCGGGAATTGGTAAAAGCGATAGCGGTCATCGCCCAGCGGCAGCAGGTCGTGCAACGAGAAGAGAGCGGGATTGAACATGCCGTAAACCGGCAGGACAATGGTTTTTGCGTGCGATAGCCACGCGGCGAGCCAGGCGAAAGTGCTGATTGACAGGATCACGTTCGAGGCCGCACGGATGATGGCAAAATCCTCCATCACACCCTGATGGCTCACGATTTCCGCTTGTGGAAACCGGTCCTTCAGCGCCCGCATGTAAATATTGTCTTCGGTCTGACCGACGAAGACAGGTCGCCATCCCATCTCGTCAATGACATCGACATAAAAATCGATCGGCAAGATCGTGTATCCGGGATGTCTCGCATCGAGTATCTCGCCGCCGCGGATTGGGCAGACCACGGCATCGCCGTCGAAAACCGGAGCGACGATGTCCGGTCGAGAGAATAGCACTCGAGCCTCATCGACTGGGGGGAAATACTCGATTCTCTGACCGTATCCGCGCCAATTGAACCGGTCAAATAATTTATTATTTGCTAAGTATGCAATTCGCTGCATATCAACATGCTGCTCGTGATCAAGAACACACGAGGCATAGGACCCAGTATCGTCGATTGGACGATGATCAATATTCCAATATGGCATCATGAAATTGGATAACTCAAGATTTGGTATCAAAGACTTCAGTTTTTTCGCTACCATGTATTGCATCATAAGATTTGCATAATGCGTCGGAAAGTCTTTGTGAAAAATCGGGCATCCCGAAACTTGAGACCCACCCGGCTCATTCGATGGTAAAGGCAGCTTGGTCTCAGAAAATTGGCGCGCCCCGGCGCCTTCATCTGATATGCGCGCAGCACTCTGCCGTGACCACATCCGAGAAATCTCAAATAGACGACGCAATATTCTTCCCCTGACGTGCTGCAGCCCTCTGGTCGCACACCTTTCGCCCAAGAGCAGAATCTGATATGCCACGACCCTTGGATCACGCAAGATTTTTCGAAGGGTGGGCGGACAATGCAACTAGGGTGGAATATGGCGATCGACCGAATATTGCCAATCTTCCCTTGATTCTATCGAAACTCGCATGTCGCATAGTGACGCGGCCGCAGAAGCAGTGAGCGCACCTCTATAACGATGGCGGAGATTTCGCTGCTACGATGATTATAAGACAACCGCGACGGCTCCTCGGGCAGACGGCGATTCTGGAGCCAACGACGTGTCGCCTGCCCGTTCGAATAAAATAGGCTCGATGCATGTGCCTATCTCGCCCCTCGCCTGCTCTTGCCCCAAGCCCATGATCGACCATGAAGTCCGGAACACGACCATGATTTCCGAGGTATGCTCTACCGTTGTCGCAATCGCCAAAAACGAGGGGCGATACATAGCAGAGTGGATTGCGTATAATCTCACAATCGGTTTCAATCGGGTCATCGTTTTTTCGAACGACAGCACCGATGAAACGAATCAGGTCGTTTCGCAGATTGCAAAGCGCGACCCGAGAGTGTCACTTATTGAGTGGCCGTCGATCCCCGATACGTCCCCCCAAGTAACAGCATATGCTCATGCTTTGAGCATCGTCGCGACGGAGTGGGTGATCTTTCTAGATATCGACGAATTCCTCCTACCCTTTGCTGACGGCAGTGTGCAGCGCTTCCTCGATCGCGTTCCAGACGACGTCGCGAGTGTGCATGTCAACTGGCGAAATTTCGGTTCGGGTGGCAGGACATCGTCCGATTATACTTTCGTGACGAAAACTTTTTTCCAAGCGGCCGATCCCCAATGGGGAAATCATCACCACTTCAAAACCTTCGCAAGGACAAAACTGGCAGTCGATGTTCATATTCACAATATATGGACATCTTCCGGCCGCCAAGTGCTGTCTGACTTCAAAGAATTTGAGATGTACCAACGCGGAATGTCGGATCGCATCGCACATGACGGCATTCAGATCAACCATTATCAATGCAAGACCTATGAAGAATTTCGCGCCCGCATGATGCGAGGCGATGCGAACTACGCATCGAACCAGCCGCGCGAACACTCGCGCGAGAGGTTCGATATCCTCGACCGTAACGAGGCAACCGATACGCGGATAGCCCTATTCGAAGCCAGGTTCGATAAAGAGTACAAGCGGCTTATGTTGTAGGATCTTCGTGCGCCCCTCTTGCCGACTGGTCCGCCAGCGTCCGTGGGCCTCCGGGGAAAAAAACCGTTCGGCCCCGACCCGACCTGGGCTAGACACACTCCCACAATGCTGACCGAGAACGTCGCCCTCCCGGCCTCCGGACGCGCTGCCCCCCCAGGCTCGCGATTCCGCCCCCGCCTCTTGCAGAACCTCGCGTGTCCGCGCCAGGTCGGGACCGTGGGCCTCGTCCTCTACGCCCTCGCCCTCGGCGCGGGCCTCGGTCTCGCCACGGCCAACTGGGCGACGCGGGGGCGCTATCCGTTCGGGGGCGTCGTCCTCAACGCATGGACGGCCTGGCCGAAGATCGGGGCGCGGGACGCTGATCCCTACGTGCGGGCGATCCATGCCCGCACCGGCGAGGTGCCGCTGGCGCTCGGCGAGGGGCTGCTGCTCACCGCGCTCACCGACGAATCCGGGCGCCGGCTCGATCCGTCCTGCCGCTACCGCATCGCCGGAGCCACCCCGCCGTCCCGGGCCTGGACCCTGACGGTGGAGCGGCGCGGTCGGGCCAAGGCCGAGGCCGCCGGTGAACCCGCGGGCGAGACCGGCATGGCGCCGCGCACCGGCTTCACCTCCACGGAGGTGCTGCGCGACCGCGACGGCCGCTTCGCCGTGACGTTGAGCCCCACCGTGCAGCCCGGCAACTGGCTGCCAATGCCGGCGGGCGAGGGCTCGATCCGGCTGGTGCTGCGCCTCTACGACACGCCGGTGGCGGCGAGCACCGGCGTGCTCGAACGCGAGGGCGTGCCCTCGATCACCCGGGAGGATTGCCCGTGACGCCGTTCGGCCGCTTCCTCCTCGCCACCCTGTGCGGCCTCGTGCTGGCGGGTCTCGTCCACGTCGCGGCGGTGCTGGCGATCCCCTACCTCGCCACCGGCGACGCCCTGAGCCAGGCCCGCGCCACGCTCGCCAACGACACCTCGGTGCTGGTCCACGCCGTCGAGACCGGCGGCAAGGCCGAGGGCGCGCCGGCCGCGGGCTGGCTGCCGCGGCAGGACCCGGCGGTGGCGGTCGGCATCTGCGCCTACGACCTCGACGACGGACCGGTGCGGATCACCGCCGAGACCGGCCCGCTCCTCGAGACGATCGCGCTGCACGGCCGCAACGGCGCCTACTACGCCATTACCGACCAGGCGGCCCTGCGCGGCACCGTCGAGCTCGTGATCATGACCAAGCGCCAGTACGACGAGGCGCTGGCCAGCGCCGACGAGGACGAGCGCAACCGCGACATGCGGATCGTCGCCCCGAGCCGGGAGGGCTTCGTCAGCATCCGGGTGCTGGCCGCCCTGCCGAGCCAGCAGGCCCTCGCCAACGAGGCCGCCCGCTCGGTTTCCTGCACCATCGACGGGCCGGACGAGTAGGACCGGAGCCCTTATCCCTTGCGCACCAGCACCGCCGGGCCGGGCTCCGGCGGGACGAGGCCGCAGCGCGCCTCGGCATCCGGCGGCAAGAGCGGGTCGAGAAGGGTGCGGCGCGAGTCGAGGAACGCGAGGGCGCGCTCGCCGGCCACCGCCTCCTCCTCGGGGGCGGCGATCAGCAGGTGCTCGAGGGCGTAGCGGTAGGAGGCCGTCCGGGCCCCCGTCTCCAGCCGCACCCAGGCGATGAGGCAGCGGTTCTCCGCCACCCGCATCGCGGCGCTGCGCACGTCGCGGTCGTCGAGGGTGGTGATGAAGGGCAGGCTCTGCAGCCGCGTCAGGTCGGCCCGCACCACCCGGGACGCGGTCTCGGCGAAGGCCGGAACCAGGCGGCCGTCGGCCACCATGTCGTCGGAGAGGCGCCGGTAGCGCGAGATCACCGAGCGGTACGGCCCGGCGGTGATCGCCTCGTAATAGGCGGCGGGGTCCGACAGGCGCCAGCCGACCGGCAGCACCCGGGCGCGGGTGAGGTTGTCTAGGGCGGCCTCGAACAGGCTGCGCTCGCGCGCCGGCATCAGGAAGCGCCAGGCCCGGTCGCGCAACGCCCGCTCGTCCTCGGTGAACGGAAACAGCGAGGCCGCCTCGCCGCGCTCATGCGCCGCGATGGTGTCGGCGGCGTCGATCAGGCTGTTCCAGGCGGTGGGGGCCGGCCGGCCGAAATCGCCCTGCTGCACGCAGGACGCCACCAGGGGCGCGGCCAGCAGCACGCCGCCGATCAGGAGACCACGCACGGACATGCCCCGGAGAACCATGACCCGGACCCTCGGTTCAGCGCGTCCGGCGCCGCTCGGGGGCGGGCCGGTCCGTCTCGGCGGGATCGGGCAGCCTCTCATAGCGCACTCCCGTGAACAGCAGGATCGTGCCGCGGACCGGGTCCGCCGCAGGGTGATCGGCCGGGCCGCATGCGCCGCCGCGGAGGACGCCGGCGCGGCGCGGGCCTTCGGCCCGGAACGGGATGATGTCCGCCGAGGGACGTCGCTGGTGGCCGATCATGCGCGCTCTCCCGCCTCTCCACGTCCCTCCGGGACCGCCGCCCGTCGCGGCTTCACGGGTGGACGAAAGCACGGGCATGGTTAACGGACTGTTTCCGGGCCGTCGCTCCCGAGGGGCGGGCGGGCCGGCGGCGTAAACCATCGGTGAGCGGATCGGCGCGAATCCGCGCGTCATCCCCGTTGTCCCCAGGCTCCGCCCCGGCCCGTGCCCGCAGCCTTAAGCGTCGCTTTACGCGGCCCCTCGCATTCTCGGGGTCGCTTTCATGTTCTGCGTATCCGATCGCCCATGGCCCGCTCCGCCGCCGACGCTCCGCCGGACCTGTCCGGCCTCCTCGATCTCGCACGAGACCGGCGTCTCGACATGAAACCGGTCCTGCTGCGGGTGCAGACGGACCTCTTCCGGGCCGCCCCCGTGCGGGACGTCGCGACGATCCGGGCCTTCGAGGCCCTGGCCTGCGGGCTGATCCCGACGGTGGACGCCGCCACCGCCGAGATCGTCGCCCAGAAGCTCGCGCCGCTCCCCGACACGCCCCAGAGCGTGCTGGCGCTGCTGGCCGCGCAGGGCGGCGGCGCCCGCGACGCGGTGCTGGCCGGAAGCCCGGTCCTGACGACGGCCCTGCTCGAGGCCGCCGGCAGCGGCCCGGGCCTCGACGCGGTGCTGGCCCGCCGCACCGATCTCGGCCGGGCCCTGATCGAGGATCTGAGCCTGCGCGGCGACCCCGAGGTCGACCGGGCGCTCGCCGGCAATGCCGATGCGCCGCTCGCCGGGCCGGCCCTGGAGCGGCTGGTCGAGCGGGCGCGCCGCCAACCGGACCTCGCCGCCCTGCTTCTCTCCCGCGACGACCTGCCGGCCGTCGACCTCGCCCCGCTCTACCTCCAGGCCGGGCCCGAGCGCCGGACCGCGATCCGGGACGGCGTGGCGGCCCGGGCGGCGTTGCGGCCCCAGGGCCGGGCCGGGATGCGCGCCGCCGGCGCGGCCCTCACCGCCTTCGCGGGCCGGGGCGAGCCGGAGCGGTTCGAGGCGGCGCTCGGCGAGGCCCTCGGCATGCCGGGAGCGTGCTTCCGCGCCACCGAGCCGGAGCGCCGCGACCTCCTGGCCCTGGCGCTGCGCGCCGCCGACCTCGCCGAGGAGGAGGCGGTGTTCATCTTCCTGCGCCTCGATCCCTCGATCGCCCGCTCGGTCGACGCGGTGTTCGGCCTCACGAAGCTGTTTCGCTCGATGGACGCCGCCACCGCGCGCGACCTCGTCGCCTCGATCCTCGGCAGCGAACCGGCCGCCCGCGGCGCGACGCCCGACCAGCATCGTCCGGCCCACGGCCCGGCCTCGCCGCGCCTGCGCCCGGCGGCGGCGGCCCCGGCCCTGCGCCCGAGCCTGCCGGAGCGCACCCGCAAGACGCGGTAGCGCCGAGGAGGACGCGGCGGGCCGCGCACCCGGCGCGCGACGGTTTCACCTCGGCGGCGAAATCGGCTAGGCACGGCATCCCGGATGCCGCGCCGCCCGTGACGGGCCGAGCCGCGAGGGGACAACGAGACACCGCCGCGGAGGACGTTCGTGAGTGCCAGCCTGCCGGTCGCCCTGCCCGATATCGGCGACTTCAAGGACGTCCCGGTCGTCGAGATCCTGGTCAAGCCCGGCGACCGGATCGCCGTCGACGACCTCCTGATCAGCATCGAATCCGACAAGGCCACCATGGAGGTGCCCTCGCCGGTGGCGGGAGTGGTCTCCGAGATCCTGGTCGCGCCCGGCACCCGGGTGTCGCAGGGCGTGCCGATCCTGATGGTCGACACCTCCGGCGAGGCGGCCCAGCCCGCGCCGGCCGAGATCCCCGCCCTTCAAGCCTCCGTTCCGCCGCCACCGGCCCCCGCCGAAGCGCCACCGGCCCCGGCCCCCGCGGGCGCCTCGGCGTCGACCGCATCGTCCGAGGCGCACGCCACCCCGTCGGTGCGCGCCTATGCCCGCGAACTCGGCGTCGCGCTGGCCGGCATCCCGGGTTCGGGGCCCCAGGGGCGCATCCTGCGCGAGGACGTGCTGGCCTTCGTGCGCGGCCAGATGGCCGCCCCGGCTTCCTCTGCCCCTGCCCCTGCGCCCGCCGCCCCCGCGGCGCCTCCGGCCGCGCCCGCCTCCGGGATCGGCGCCGGCCTGCCGGCCTGGCCGCAGGTCGATCACGGCAAGTTCGGCCCGGTGCGGCGCGAAGCCTTGTCGCGCATCCAGCAGATCTCCGGCCAGGCGCTGACCCGCAACTGGCTGACGATCCCGCACGTCACCAATTTCGACCATGCCGACGTCACCGAGACCGAGGCCCTGCGCCGCGAGCTGAACGGGGCCGCCCGCCCCGGCAGCCACAAGGTCACCATGGTGGCGATCCTGATCAAGGCGGCGGCGGCGGCGCTCCGGGCCTATCCGCGCTTCAACGCGGCGCTCAACGGCGACGACCTGATCCTGAAGGATTACGTCCATGTCGGCTTCGCGGTCGACACGCCGCGGGGCCTCCTGGTGCCGGTGGTCCGCGATTGCGACCGCAAAGGCCTCGTCGAGATCGCCCGGGAGATGGGGGAGCTCGCCGAGCAGGCACGCACCGGCACGCTGCCGCCCGCCGCCATGCAGGGCGGGGGCTTCTCGGTCTCCTCGCTCGGCGGCATCGGCGGCGACGGCTTCACGCCGATCATCAACGCGCCCGAGGTGGCGATCCTGGGCGCGGCGCGCTCGCGCATCGAGCCGGTCTGGGACGGCAGCACCTTCCAGCCGCGGCTGATCCTCCCCTTGAGCCTGTCCTGGGACCACCGGGCGGTGGACGGCGCGGCGGCAGCCCGCTTCCTCTCCCACCTCGCCGCGGTGCTGACCGACCTGCGCCGGGGCGCCCTGTGATCCGGCCGCTCTCGCCGGCCGACCACCCGGCCCTGGCGCGACTCTTCGAGGAGATGCAGGCCTATTACGCCGTGCCCTGCCCGCCCCGCGAGGACATCGAGGCGTCGCTCGCCGGGCGCCCGGCCGGGACCGAGATCCTGGTGGCGGAGGACGGCGCGGCCCTCGCCGGCTTCGCGGCCTTCTCGGCGATCTATCCCGGCCCGGGTCTCGCGGGCGGCCTCTTCCTGAAGGAGCTGTTCGTCGGCGCGCGCCACCGCGGCGGCGGCCACGGCCGCGCCCTGGTGCGGGCGGTGGCGGTGGAAGCGGTGGCGCGCGGGTTGAAGCGCGTCGACTGGACGGCGGATGCCGGGCAGCCGGCGCTGCTCGCGTTCTACGAAAGCCTCGGCGCGGCGCCCAAGCCCGACAAGGTCTTCTTCCGGCTGGACGGGGAGGGACTGGCGCGGCTCGGCGGGGCGGAGTGACGGGGCGTCGCGGCCCGGACTGTCGATCGGCGGGTCCCCGGCATCACCGGAGGTCCGGCGCCACGCCCTGGTCGACGAGCCCGAGGCGCGGCACCACCGTGCCGGGGGCGAGGATCGCGCCGGGCGCCACCACGGCATTGGCGCCGAGCCGCGTCCCGTCCCCGACGAGAGCGCCGAACTTCGCGCAGCCGGTCTCGATCGTGGCCCCATCGTGCCGGAATGCCACCGTGGCGCCGGGCCATTCGTTGCGGTGGTTGGCGACGACCGCGCCGGCCTCGAGGTTGACACCCCGGCCGATCACGCTCTCGCCGACGAAGTTGAGATGGGCGAGCGCCGTGCCGGCGAACAGGAACGAGGCCTTCAGCTCGGATCCCGGCCCGATCGTGCAGGCCTCCTCCAGCCAGGCGCCGCCCCGCAGGGTGGCGCCGTGGCCGATGACGCAGCGCGGCCCGACGACGAGCGGGCCCTTGAGCACCGCGCCGGGCTCGACCCGGGCGCTGTGATGCACGGCGATCCCGTCGGCGACGGAAAACGCCTCGCCGAGGCGGGTCAGCAGCCGGCGGACGATGGCGTCCGCCGCAGAGGTGAGCGCCCAGGGCGGCTCGGCGGCCCAATCCGCCAGGGCGGAGGTGCCGAAAGCCGGGATGTGTCGGGCGAGCAGGCTCACGGCCGTCCCGGTCCCGTCGCGCAGATCAGTCGCAGACGCGCACGCGGCGGATGTAGACGTCGCCGAACTCGTCGATCATCCGGCGGCGGACGGTGTAGCATTCGGGGCCGTAGGCCGGGGCGTAGCCGTAGGCCGGCCCGCCATAGACGGGGGTGTAGCCGTAGGCCGGGGCGGGCGCATAGCCGTATCCGTAGCCATAGGCCGGGCGCGCGCCGGCCGCGATGGCGCTGCCGAGGGCGAGGCCGCCGACCGCCCCGAGGGCGAAGGCCGGCCCGGCCCGCCAGCGCGCCTCGGCCGGAGCCGCGCCGGCCAGGGTCACGCTCGCCAGGGTGGCCGCGGCCACGCAGATGGATGCGATGCGCTTCATGGCAGATCCCCATGACGTAAGGGTGGAACAAGCATTCGCGAGCGCCCGAGACCGGATGACCGTGATCCCTGCGGCTCGACGACACCGTTATCGCGCCGCCACGCTGAACGATGGCTGAAGCGCGGCCACAGAATTCCTTCAGCCTGTTACGCGGCGTCGGCCGTCGGCTTCGCCCGGACGATGCGGTGGCCCGACACCTCGGCGCCGGCCTCGGGGGCGAGGCGGCGGAACGACAGGGCCGAAATCCCGGAGACGACCGCCACCGCCAGGAAGGCGGGCCCGAAATCCTCCGCCCGGATGTCGCCGCGGCCGTGCCACTCGGCCGCGGACTGGAGCACGAAGGCCCCGAAGGCGACGCCGATGCTCAAGGAGAGCTGCTGGGCGACGCTGGCGAGGCTCGTCGCCGCGCTCATGTCGCGCGGATCCACGTCGGCGTACGCGATGGCGTTGACGGCAGTGAATTGCAGCGAGCGGAAGCAGCCGCCGACGAGGAGCACCGCGATGATGAGGGCGTGCGGCGTGCCGGCGGTGAACAGGCCGTTCACCGCGAGCAGGCATGCCGCGACCACCGCGTTCAGCGTCATCACCGCCCGGAAGCCGAAGGCGCGCAGGATGCGCGCCGCGATGGTCTTCATGAACAGGGCGCCGGCGGCGGCCGCGAAGGTGATGAGGCCCGAATGCAGCGGGTCGAGCCCGAAGCCGAGCTGGAGCATCAGGGGCAGCAGGAACGGGATCGCCCCGGTGCCGATGCGAAACAGGCTGCCGCCGAGCACCGCCGCCCGGAAGGTCGGGTAGCGCAGCAGATCGAGGCGGATCACCGGGTGCTCCACCCGGCGGCTATGGGCGAGGTAGAGCCCGCACAGCACGACCCCCGCCCCGGTGCAGGCCCAGGACACGACCTCCGGCAGGAGGTGGCGCCCGCTCGAGGCGAGGCCGAGCATCAGGCTGGCGAGGCCGGCCCCCGACAGGACGAAGCCGAGGAGGTCGAGGGGCGGGCGCGCCTCCTCCTTGATGTCCTGGAAGTAGCGGGTCGCGAGCAGGATGCCGGCGAGCCCGATCGGCAGGTTGATGAAGAAGATCCAGCGCCAGTGCAGGGCGGTGGTGATGAGGCCGCCGAGCGGCGGCCCGATCACCGGGCCGACGAGGGCCGGGATGGTCAGGGTGGCGAGCGCCTGGACGAGCTCGCCCTTCGGCACGCTGCGCAGGAGCACGAGGCGCCCGACCGGCACCATCATCGCCCCGCCCATGCCCTGCAGGAAGCGGGCGGCGACGAACCAGCCGAGCGAGTTCGAGGCCGCGCAGGCGAGCGAGCCGGCCATGAACACCGCGAGCGCCCAGCGGAAGACCGTCCGGGCGCCGTAGCGGTCGGCGGCCCAGCCGCTGATGGGGATGAAGATCGCGAGGCTGACGAGGTAGGAGGTCAGGGCCAGCTTCAGGGCGATCGGATCCTCGCCCATATCCGCGGCGATCGCCGGCAGCGACGTCGCGAGCACGGTCGAATCCGTGTTCTCCATGAACAGGGCCGTCGCGACGACGAGGGGGACGATCCGGGCGGTGCGCATGGCGCCGTATCTAGCGCTCGCCGGAGGCACCGGAAGCGCGAATCGGCGGGGCCTGCCCCGTCATCCGTGCGGGGCAGGCCGATGCCGGCGCTACGCGGCCGCCACCGGCACCGGCCGCGCCCCGTCGCCGGCCGCGCGCCGGGGCGCCGGGGCGTGGGCCACCGGCAGCACGCCGTCGTCGGCGAGCGCCACGAAGCGGCTGCCGTCATAGGCCAGCAGCGCACCGGTCTCGATCTCGAAGAACCAGCCGTGGAGGGCGAGCCGTCCCTTGGCGAGCGCCGCCGCCACGCTCGGATGGGTGCGCAGGTGGGCGATCTGCGCCACCACGTTCTCGAGGGCCAGCGCCCGCAGGCGCTCGGTCGGGCCGATGTCGTCCGGGTAGGCTTCGCAGACGATGCGGTCGGCGGCGTGGCTGTGGCGCAGCCAGGCGGCGACGTTCGGCATCGCGTCGAGGGCGCCGGGCTGCATCAGACCCTTCATGGCGCCGCAATCCGAGTGGCCGCAGACCACGATGTCGCGCACCCCGAGCGCCACCACCGCGTACTCGATCGCCGAGGAGACGCCGCCGTTCATCTGCGAGAAGGGCGGCACGATGTTGCCGGCGTTGCGGCAGACGAACAGCTCGCCGGGCCCGGCCTGGGTGATGTGCTCGGGCGAGACCCGGGAATCGGCGCAGGCGATGATCAGGGCCTTCGGCTGCTGCCCGTCGCGCACGAGGCGCTGGTACATCTGCCGCTGGCCCGGAAACACGCTGCCGCGGAAGGTCGAGATGCCCTGGATGATGCTGCTGTCCACGGGGTGTCCTTGTGCAGGAATGAGAGGGATGCGGGCGACGCCTCCACCCGTCGGAGGGAGGCGCAAGGCCGGACCGGGCCTGCCTTCCTCCCGCCGACGGCGCAGAGGAAAATGACTATCAGTCGATTTTCATCAGTCTTGCCCGGCGAGGCATCGTCGCTCCAGCGATGACACCGAGAATGGGGGATGGGCCATTCGGGGGATGTGCGGACACGCACCCGGGCTCATCTGAAGAAATAATCCCGGCCTCGGTCTCTCGGGTGCGGCCACGCACGCTCCGACCGGTCGATCGCGTGGCGATATCGGATGAGATGCCGCCGCGCGGCGTCCGCCGGCACGCAGACCGGGACGCCGGCGGCCCCGGCTTGACCGCTCCGGCCCCCGCGGCCCATACCACCGGCAGCATCGAGGAGGCCCATGGTCACCACCGCGAGACGGCCTCCGGGCCTGCCCCCGCGCACCGGACCGGCGCCGGCCCGGCAGCATCCGGGCGCCCCCGCCCCGCGGTCCCGTCGCCCGCTCTGATGGACCGCGATCCGATCGTCTTCGCCTGGCGCAGCGCCAAGCGCCGGCACGCCGCCGCCATCGCGGTCGCCCTCGGGCTCGGCGGCCCCCTGGTCGGGCTCGGGCTGCTCGCCCTGCGCGACCTCGTCGACGAGCTCCTGGCCCTCGCCGAGCCGGGGCGCGGGCCGATCCACTTCCTGCATCTCGTCGTGCCGCTCCCCGAGCGCCTCGGCGGCCACGGCCTGACGCTGGTGCGCGGCTGGCCGTTGCCGGAGAGCGCCCTGACCCTGTGGGCGCTGGGCGCCCTGATCCTCGTCGCCCTGGCGCTGGCCGGACTCGGCTGGGGCGTGGCGCGGCTCTGCGTCCGGGCCCAGGCCGAGGCGGTGCGCCGCCTGCGGGAGGTGGCCGAGGACGCGATCCTGCGCTCCGGGCCCGCCGCCCGGGACGATGCCCGGGCGCTCGCCGGCCAGGTCGGCGCGGCGATCCGCGCCGCCGACGGGCTCCTCGCGGTCGGCATCCTGGTCCCGGCGCTCGCCGCCGGCAGCGTGCTGCTGGCGCTCGCGGTCGCGGCGGCGGTGGCCCCGCGCCTCGTCGCGGCCGCGGGCATCAGCCTCGTCGCCGCGGCGCTCGCCCGCCAGCTCCTCATCGCCCGAACCGAGCGCCGGGACGACCAGCGCCGGCTGGAGGGCGCCGCCCTCGAGCGCGGCCTGACCGACCTCGTGCGGCGCCTGCCGGCGGTGCGGGCCCACGGCACCACCGCCTTCGAGCATGCCCGCCTCGGCCACGTCGCCGAGCGGGCGCGCCGGGCCCTCACCGAGACCGAGAACGACCTCTCCCGCGCCCGCGCCCCGGCCCTCGCCCTGGCGGTGCTGGTGCCGACCGTGATGCTGGCGGCCGCCCTGTGGCAGGCCCCCGCCCCCGCCGCCCCGGTGAGTGCCGGCGGGCTGTCGGCGGTGCTGGGGGCGCTCGCGATCGCGTCGAGCGCGGTGGCGGCCTTCCTGCGCCAGAGCCGGCGGCGGCGCGCCGCCCTTCCGGCCTTCCGGGAGATCGCCCGCGCCACCGCCTCGCTGGAGGCCCGCGCCCGGGCGCCGCGCCGGCTGCGCAGCCAGTCCGAACCGCTGCCGGACGGCGGGCCGATCGTGCTCGCGAACGTCGCGGCCTACGATCCGGCCTCGGGCGAGCGCCTGATCGGCCTCGATCTCTCGCTGCCGATGCCGAGCCACGTCGCGATCCTGGGGGACCGCGGCAGCGGCGGCCGGGTGCTCGCCGCCCTGATCGCCGGCCAGCTCGAACCCACCGCCGGGGCGGTGACCTATGCGGGCACCGACCTGCGCTCGGTCGAGCCGGCGGAGCGGGCGCGCCGCATCGCCTATGCGGGCGGCGAGCCGGTGCTGATGAGCGGCACGCTGCTGCAGAACCTCCTCTACGGCGACCCGGCCTTCGCCGACGGATCGAGCCCCGACGCGAGCACGCCGAACGCCCGCGAGCTGGAGGAGAGGCTGGTCGAGGCCCTGTCGGTCACCGGGCTCGACCGGCTGGTCTACGGGCGCGGGCTCGCCAGCGTGCTGCCGCGCCGCCTCGACGCCGCCACCGCCGCCGCCATCGTGCAGACCCGGGACGCCCTGCGGGCCGCGCTCGCCGCCGACCACGCCGCGCACCTGATCGAGCCCTTCGACCCCGCCCGCTACAACCGGCAGGCGACGGTGGGCGAAAATATCCTGTTCGGGGCGCCGGTCGGCTCGGCCTTCTCGGAGGCGCGGCTCGCCGGCCACCCCTTCACCCGGGCGGTGCTGGAGGCCGAAGGCCTGACCCGGCCGATGACCGAGATGGGTCTCGCCATCGCCCGGGCCACCGTCGAGATCTTTTCCGACCTGCCGGACGACCACCCGCTCTTCGACGCCTTCTCGCTGTTTCCCGCGCGCGAGCGCGGCTTCTTCGAGGATCTGATCGCGCGCCAGCCCGAGGCCTCCGGCTGGCGCCGCGGCCCCGCGGGCCAGCGCGACCGCGCCCGCCTGATCGGCCTGTGCCTGCGCTACAGCGAGACCCGGCACCGCTTCGGCCTCATCGACGAGGCGATGGAGACGCGCCTCGTCGCGGCCCGGCGCACCTTCGCGGCCCTGCTGCCGGCCTCGCTCACCGGCTCGGTCGAGTTCTACGATCCCGGCAAGGTCACGGCGGCGGCGAGCCTGGAGGAGAACCTGCTGTTCGGCCGCGTCGCCGGGGCGGAAGCCGGGGCGGGCGCCCGGGTGCGCACCCTGATGCAGGCGGTGCTGCGCGAGCGCGGCCTCGAGCGCACGGTCTACCGCTTCGGCCTGGCGAGCCAGGTCGATCCGCGGGCGGCGGAGAGTGGCCTTGCCGGGCGCGACGGCTTCACGCCGTTCGAGCGCACGGCGATCGACGTCGCCCGCTGCCTGGTGCGCCGGCCCGACATCCTGGTGGTCGGCCTCGCCCTCGACGACCGCGGCGCGCCCGAGGTGATGGCGGGCATCGAGCGGCTGCGGGCGGCCCGGGCCGGGCGCGGCCTCGTGGTGTGCCTGCCGGCCGAGTGCCGGCCGGACGAGGCCGCCCCCTTCGACGTCGTGCTGCGGGCCGAGCGCACCACCGTGGTGCGGGCCGGCGGGATGCCGGATGTCGCGGAGACGGCTGTCGCAGAGTCCGGCCCGGCCGGGCCTCCCGCCGGCGCAGAGGCGGCCCCGTCATCCGAGGTGGTCTCGTCATCCACAGAGCCGGTGCGGGACCGCACTCGCTTAACGCCAGATTAGGTCGTCCGGGGGAACCTTCGTCTCGTGCTCGCCGTTCGTGCTGCACATCTTTCGTGTACAGTTCCCATCCGTGCCTTGCCGGCCTGCCCGGCCGGAGCCTTCGCCATGTGCGTTGTCGCACATCCATCTCCCGCAACCCCCATCACGGTCACCGGCATGACAACGAGGGGTCCTCTCATGGAAGCCGGCTTGACGCTCCGGTTCTGGGGCGTCAGGGGGTCGACCTGTGCTTCGGGCCCCGATTTCGTGGAATTCGGCGGGCACACGCCCTGCGTCGAGGTCCGCTGCGGCGAGCGGCTGTTCGTGATCGATGCCGGCACCGGCATCAACGCGTTCGGCGCCCACCATCGCGACCGGGTGCCCCAGCGGGTCGACCTGCTGCTCAGCCACCTCCACCTCGATCATGTCGGCGGCCTGCCGTTCATGAAGCCGGCGATCCTCGACCCCTCCCGCGAGATTCACACCTGGTGCGGCAACCTCGATGGGGCGAGCGCCGCCGAGCCCCTCGACCGGCTCTTCTCGCCGCCGCTCTTCCCCATCACCCTCGACATGTTCCCCGCCCGCTTCGTCCATCACGGGTTCCGGGCCGGCGAGAGCCTGACCTTCCCGGACGGCGCGGTCGTCGACACCATCCCGCTGCAGCATCCGCAGGGCGCCACGGGCTACCGCTTCCGGCATGCCGGCCGCTCGGCCTGCTACATCAGCGACCTCGAGCATTCCGAGCCCTGGCCCGATCCGGCGCTCCTCGACTTCGTGCGCGGCTCGGACCTCGTGGTCTATGACGGCATGTTCACGCAGGGCGAATACCCGTCCTGTCGCGGCTGGGGCCACTCGACCTGGCAGAAGGGCGTCGAGCTGTGCCAGGCCGGGGATGTCGAAAGGCTCGCCATCGTGCACCTCTACCCGCAGCACACCGATTCGCTGCTGCGCGACCTGGAGGTCCAGATGCAGGGCGAGATGCCCGGAGCCTTCGTGGCCCGCGAGCGCCAGGAGATCAGCCTCGCGGCCGTCGCGGAGGCGAACCCGCGGCGCCGGCGGGTCGCCCAGGTCGCCTGATCAGAGAGGCGCCTGATCAGAGAGGCGCCTGATCAGAGGCGCCCGATCGGCTCGCCCGATCAGAACGCCGTCGCGGCCCAGCCCGAGAGCAGCCCCGCCCCGAGCACCATCACGAAGGCGGCGGCCCATAATTCAAGCATGCCGACCGCGATCGCCCCACCCTGACCGCGGCCTCCCGCGAGCCGGAGCGCGAACGCCTTGGCGAACACCGCGAGCGCCGCCAGCACCCCGGTGGTGATCGCGGTGCCGAGCGCCATCGCCAGGGTCGCGGCGACGCCGGCCCACAGGATGCCCTGCGACAGGGCGAAGACCAGGACCAGGATCGCCCCGGCGCAGGGGCGCGTGCCGGCGGCCAGCACCACGCCGGCCTGCTCGCGCCAGCCCGCCAGCCGCTCGACCTTCGTCCCGTCGGCGAGGCCGGCATGGCCGCAGCCCGGGCCGCAAGCCGGCCCCGCCTCGCGGTTGAGGAGGCGCGCGAGCTGCCCGGCCTTGCGCCAGGTCACCGCCGCGCCGAGCACCGCCACGCAGGCAAAGCCCGCCGTCTCGATGACCGTGCCGGCCTGGTTGAGGCCGGCGGCGGTGAGGCGCAAGACCACCGCGCCGCCGCCGACGAGGGCCAGGGCGACGACCGCCTGGAGCAGGGCCGCCAGCAGGCTCAGGGTGAAGCCGCGTTGCAGGGCGCGCTCGCCGGCCATCAGGTAGCCGGCGATCACCGCCTTGCCGTGGCCGGGCCCGGCGGCATGCAGCACCCCGTAGGCGAAGCCGAGCCCGACGAGCGTCAGCGCCCCGTCGCGGCCGTCCTTGACCGCCGAGACGGCGGCCTGGAGCGCCCGCGAGAAGCCGGCCTGCATGGCGAGCAGCCAGGCGCCGAGGCTCGTGGCGCCGTTGGGGCTCGCCTCGCGGAAGCCGATGCCGAAGGGGGAGCGCGGCGGCGCCCGGAAACCGGGAGCGAGCAGCCCGAGCAGGACCGCCAGCAGGGCGGCGGCGGCGAGGACCGCGAGGGCGGCCAGCATCAGGCGCTGGACGCCGCGGGAGGGGAGAGCGAGGGGAAGGGCTCGGGTCAGCACGCGACGACGATCCGGTTGGCGAATTGCACGCCGTAGGTCGAGGCGGCGGTGATCGCCTCGAAGAAGGCCTCCGACATGCCGGTGGCGGCGGGCGCCGGCGCGGCAGTCTTGGGCCGGTGGGCGGTGACGCGGCAGGCGGCGGGCGCGCCCACCAGCGTCGCGACCTCGCCGCCCTCCGCGAGGCTGAAGGCGACGAAGTAGGTCGGGTCGTAGACCTCGAGCGAGGCCGTGCCGGCGGCCGGCGCCCTGAGCGGCAGGGTGAACCGCAGGGTCAGCTGCCCGTCCGCGAAGGTCATCGCCGGATCGGCGGCGGCGCCGAGATCGACCTTGCGGCCGTTGACCTTCAGCACCGTGAAGTAGGCGTTGTCGGCGAGGTTCTCGGCATTGTCCCGGGCGAGCGCGGCGAGCGCCGCCGGGTTGACCGGCCCGGTCGTCGACTGGCCCAGTCCCTGGATCGCGAAGGCCGAGTAGGTCGGATCGAACGTCCAGGCGTGGCGCACCGCCCGAAGCACCCCGTCCGGCCCGTAATCGAGCTCGGCCCGGGTGGTGATCCAGACATGCGGATGGGCGAGCGCCGGCGTCGCCGCGGCGAGAGCGGCAGGCAGGAAGCCGACGAGGAGACGGGACGGGCGCAGCATGACGATGTCCTTCGGCGACGCTCGCCCGTCGTGGTGAAGCGGTGGTGAAGCGCGTCGCGCCCCCGGTGGCGCACTGGTCCCGCCGCATTGCGGCGGGAGCGGGGCGGTGGGGCTGCGCTTCCGATCCGAAGGCTCGCGCCCGAACCCTCCCCCCCTCAGGGCTATCCGGGGAAAGAAAAAAGCGCGCCTCCCCTCTCCCGTGTGGGAGAGGGGCCGAGGATCGAAGATCCCGCGTGAGGGTGTTACGGTTCCGTGTGAAGCACTCAGCGTAGAGCTGCCAGCACAACAGTCACAGCTTTACACTGAAGCGTGTCACCCTCGCGCGATCTTCGATCGCCCCTACCCCTCTCCCACACCTTGCAGCGATACCGGGCAAGCCCGGCATCGCCCGGAGAGGGAATCCCGCGCCTGATTTCAAATGGGATTTTATTCGGACAGCCCTGCCGTCTGCAGGGAAGGGTTCGGGCGGGAGCCGCCCGTCAACCCCCGCTCCAGCAGGTCCAGGTGCCCGGCCAGGTAGGCCGGTCCGTCGATGGCGTGGTCGTCGCCGAACATCAGCCGCCAGGTGCAGGCCATGATGACCGGGGCGAAGAGCAGGTGGGGGAACTCCTCGGCGGCGGAAGGCCGGAACTCGCCCCGCCGGATCCCGTAGCGGACGACCCGGCGCAGCGCCTCCACCTCGGGGCCGATCACCTCGGCGCGCCAGCGCTCGACGAGATCGGGAAAGCGGCTGACCTCGGCGAGCAACATCCGGATGATCTCGCGGGTGCGCCGGTCCTCGACCATCTGGGCGTATTCGAAGGCGAAATGGGTGCGCAGGATCGTCATCGCGGAGCCCTGCGGGGCGGCGGTGAGCGCCGCCAGATGCTCCCGCGACGGGCGGCTCATCTCCTGCATCGTCGCGAGGAAAAGGTCCTCCTTGCTCGGGAAGTACAGGTAGATCGTGCCCTTGGTGATGCCGGCCCGGGCCGCCACGTCATCGAGCTTGGTCGCGGCGAATCCGCTCCGGGCGAATTCCTCGAACGCCGCCTCCACGATCTCGCCGGGCCGCTCCTCCTTGCGCCGCCGGCGCTGTCCCGCCACTGCCATCTCGCACCCTTATTGACTGCCTGGTCAGTTATTAGTACGAGATGGGCGTCGCCTTCAAGGAGCGCGCCATGGCCCGCACGGTGATGTGCCCATCCCGGATCCACCGGTCCGGTCCAACCCCAGCGACCCGGCACGGGTTCACCCGCCTGCCGAACGGCCTCGACCTGCACGCCCCCGCCCTCTCCCGCGCGCATCCGCTGCTGCCCCGGCGCGGTACGGTGCCGGCCCTGGCCCTGGTGCTCGTCGCCCTTGCCGGATGGGCCGGCCTCCTGGCCTGGACCCGCATCGATCCGGTGGCCGCGCCCTGCACGGCCTGCATGGCCGAACAGAGCCGTCTCTGAGCCGACACGTCCTTTCGCGTTCGCCCCGGCACGGCGCCGGGGCCTCGTCACAGATGCGGCGGGGCCGCCCTCCCGGGCGGCACGCCACATCTGGAAGGAGCGGCCGCACCCGCCCCCTCGCGGCCGCTCCTTCACATCCGTCCCCCGCCCGTGCTGTCCTTCGGGGCTTCCCGTCCCACGCCGAACCGGTACCCTCGACGATCATGAGACCCAGCCCGATCCTCCGAGGCATCCACCGCCCGGCCGTGATGGCCGCCCTGATCCTGGCGGGGCAAATCCTCGCGGGCCAGGCCCGCGCCGATGCGCCCGCCCTCACGGCCAAGGACGAGGCGAAGCAGGCATCGGCGCAGGCCGGCGCGCTGGCGGAGGTCCGGGTCGTCACCGCGGCGCTCGCCCCGGTCTCGGCCCAGGTCGTCCTGACCGGCGACATCCAGGCCAAGTTCCTGAGCAACATCGCGTTCCGAGTCAGCGGCAAGATCCAGGAGCGGCTGGTCGAGGTGGGCGAGCACGTCACCGCCGACCAGGTGCTGGCCCGGCTCGAGCCGCAGGAGCAGCAGGTCAACGTCGACACCGCGCAGGCCGCGCTCGCCTCGGCCGAGGCGCTCTTGACCCAGGCCAAGGTCGGCTTCGAGCGCCAGCAATCGCTGATGCGCAGCGGCTACACCACCCGCACCGCCTACGACCAGGCCGAGCAGACCCTGCGCACCACCCAGGCCTCGGTCGAATCCGCCAAGGCGGCGTTGGGCAATGCCCGCGAGCAATTCTCCTATACGGAGCTGAAGACCGGGGTCGCCGGCATGATCACGGCGCGCAACGCCGAGGCCGGCCAGGTGGTCCAGTCGGGCCAGACCGTGTTCACGCTGGCCCAGGACGGGCCGCGGGACGCGGTGTTCATCGTCTCCGAGACGCTGCTCGCCGAGCCGCCGGAGGGCAAGACCGTCGACATCATCCTCCTGTCCGATCCGCGGGTGCGCACCACCGGCACGGTGCGGGAGATCTCGCCGGCGGTCGATCCGTCCTCGGGCGGCGTGCGGGTGAAGATCGGCCTCTCCCAGGTCCCGCCCGAGATGTCCCTCGGGGCCACGGTGGCGGGCCTCGGCCGCTTCCGCGCCCGGCAGGCGATCAGCCTGCCCTGGAGCGCGCTGTTTCGCTGGCAGGACCAGCCGGCGGTCTGGGTGCTCGATCCGGGCAGCGGCACCGTCGCGCCCAAGACTGTGACGATCGACCGGTATGCCGGCTCGGCCATCGTCCTGTCGGAGGGCATCCAGCCGGGCGAGCGGGTGGTCACCGCCGGGATCCAGCTCCTGCGCCCCGGCCAGGCGGTCGCAGTGGTCGGGGAGGACAAGCAGTGAAGCACGTCCCCGCCCTCGCTGTCCTCGTCCTCCTCGCCGCCTGCCAGGAGAAGAAGGCCGAGGCACCGCCGCCGGTGCGCCCTGTCCTGACCACGAAGGTCGAGATCCGCACCGCCGAGACCTTCGGGCCCTTCGCCGGCACGGTCGAGCCGCGCTACCAGACGCAGGCCGGCTTCCGGGTCCCGGGCCGGATGGTCGCCCGCGACGTCTATGTCGGCGACCTCGTGCCCAAGGGCGCGCGCCTCGCCGCCCTCGATCCCACCGTGCTGCAATTCGCCGTCACCCGGGCGCGGGCCGACGTCACCGATGCCGAGGCGCAGCTCACCAACGCCAATGCCGTCGAGGGGCGCCAGCGCACCCTGTTCGACGGCGGCAACGTCACCCAGGCTGCCCTCGACGCGGCGGTGGCCACCCGCGACACCGCCGCGGCGCGCCTGGCCCAGGCCAAGGCCGCCCTCCAGAAGGCGACCGACGAGCTCGGCTACGCCACCCTGAAGGCCGATGTCGACGGGGTGGTGACCGCCTGGAGCGCCGAGGTCGGCCAGGTGGTGAGCGCCGGCCAGGTCGTGGTGACGCTCGCCCGGCCCGATATCCGCGAGGCGGTGGTCGACATCCCGGACGGGCTGATGGCCGGCATCAAGGCCGGCACCGAGTTCACCGTGACGCTCCAGGCCGCCCCGACCATCACCGCCAAGGGCCGGGTGCGCGAGATCGGGCCGCTCGCCGACCCGGCGACCCGCACCCGCCGGGTGCGCATGACGCTCACCGATCCGCCGGAGGCGTTCCGGCTGGGCACCACCATCACGGTGGCTCTGGCGCGCGCCACCCCGCCCCGCATCACCCTGCCGGCCACCGCCCTGTTGCGGGAGGAGAGCCGCACCAGCGTCTGGGTGGTCGCGCCGGACGGCCGGTCGGTCGCCCGCCGCGACGTCGCAGTGGTCCCGGTCGCCGACACCGCGCACCACGACGAGGACACGGTGACCCTGAGCGACGGCCTCGAGGCCGGCGAGACCGTGGTGGTGGCGGGCGTCCACAGCCTGAAGGACGGGCAACCGGTGCGCCTCGCCGCCTCCGGGCTCTGACCGCTCCCCGAATTCTTCGCGCGCGGCCCGACGCGGCCCGCCCCCCAAACTCTCTTTCAGCGCGAGGCCGCGCCCCGATGAAGTCGTTCAACCTCTCCGAATGGGCGCTGTCGCACCGCTCCTTCGTCTGGTTCCTGATGGTGGTGGCGATCGTCGCCGGCGCGATGTCGTATCGCAAGCTCGGCCGCGAGGAGGACCCGGCCTTCGCGATCAAGACCATGGTGGTTCAGGCGGTGTGGCCCGGCGCCACGATCAGCGACACCCTCGACCAGGTCACCGACCGGATCGAGAAGGAGCTGCAGCAGATCGGCGCGGTCGACTACACCAAGAGCTACACCACGCCCGGCCAGGCGACGGTGTTCGTGAACCTGCGCGACACCACCCCGCCGCAGACGATCCCGTGGCTGTTCTACCAGGTCCGCAAGCGGCTCGGCGACATCAAGGGTACCTTCCCGCAGGGCATGCAGGGCCCGTTCTTCAACGACGAGTTCGGCGACGTCTACGGCAACGTCTACGCCTTCACGGCGGACGGGCTCTCGATGCGCCAGCTGCGCGACTACGTCGAGACGGTCCGCACCCGGATCATCAAGGTGCCGAGCATCGGCAAGACCCAGATCATCGGCGCCCAGAACGAGGTGATCTATCTCGGCTTCTCGACCCGCAAGCTCGCCGGCCTCGGCGTCGACGTGCAGTCGCTGATCAAGACGCTGCAGGCCCAGAACGCGGTGGCGCCCTCGGGCGTGATCCAGGCCGGGCCGGAGCGGGTCTCGGTCCGGGTCGGCGGCCAGTTCACCGACGAGAACAGCCTGAAGGCGATCAACCTGCGGGTCAACGACCGCTTCTTCCGCCTCTCGGACGTGGCCGAGATCGAGCGCGGCTACACCGACCCGCCCGAGGCGCTCTTCCGCTACAACGGCCGGCCGGCGATCGGGCTCGCCATCGCCATGCAGCAGAGCGGCAACCTGCTCGAATTCGGCGAGGCCCTGAAGTCCCGCATGCGCCAGGTCGAGGCGGAACTGCCCGTCGGCGTCGGCATCCACCTCGTCTCGGACCAACCCAAGATCGTCGAGGAGGCGGTCGGCGGCTTCACCAAGGCGCTCGTCGAGGCGGTGGTGATCGTGCTCGTGGTCTCGTTCCTGAGCCTCGGGGTGCGGGCCGGCCTCGTGGTCTCGTTCTCGATCCCGCTGGTCCTCGCCATCGTGTTCGTCATCATGGAGGTGATGGGGGTCACGCTCCAGCGCATCTCGCTCGGAGCGCTGATCATCGCGCTGGGCCTCCTCGTCGACGACGCGATGATCACCGTCGAGATGATGGTGGCGCGGCTGGAAGCCGGGGACAGCCTGCACAAGGCCGCGACCTTCGCCTATACCTCCACCGCCTTCCCGATGCTCACCGGCACGCTCGTCACCGTGGCGGGCTTCCTGCCGATCGGCTTCAACGGCTCGGCGGCGGGCGAGTACACCTACTCGCTGTTCGTGGTGATCGCGGCCTCGCTCCTCGTCTCCTGGGTGGTGGCGGTGCTGTTCGCCCCCCTCATCGGCGTCAAGATCCTGCCGAAGGCCATGAAGGGCCACCACGAGAAGCCGAGCCGCCTGCTCAACGGCTTCCGGGCCCTGCTGCTGCCGGCGATGCGCTTCCGCTGGGTGACGGTCGCTTCCTGCGTCGGCCTGCTGGGTGCCGCCATCGTCGGCATGGGCCACGTCCAGCAGCAATTCTTCCCGGCCTCCGACCGGCCCGAGGTGCTGGTCGACATGACCCTGCCGCAGAATGCCAGCATCGCCGAGACGAAGGCGCAGATGGACCGGTTCGAGCAGGCGCTGAAGGGCGATGCCGAGATCAAGCGCTGGAGCTCCTATGTCGGCCAGGGCGCAATCCGCTTCTACCTGCCCCTCGACCAGCAGCTCTCCAACGCGTTCTTCGGCCAGATCGTGATCGAGACCGTGTCGCTGGAGGCCCGCGACCGCACCATGGCGCGGCTCAACGCGCTCGCCCGGCGCGACTTCGTCGGCACCGACGTGTTCATCCATCCCCTCGACCTCGGCCCCCCGGTCGGGCGGCCGATCCAGTACCGGATCAGCGGCCCCGACCTGCAGGTGGTGCGGGCCCAAGCCCTCAAGCTCGCCAACCTGGTGGCGCAGAACCCGCATGTCGGCCTGCCGACCTTCGACTGGAACGAGCCCGGCAAGGTCTTGCGAGTCGAGATCCTGCAGGACAAGGCGCGCCAGCTCGGCGTGACCTCGCAGGACATCGCCGGCATCCTCAACGGCGTGGTCGGCGGCACCACCATCACCCAGGTCCGCGACGCGATCTACCTCGTCGACGTGGTCGGCCGGGCGCAAGGGCCGGAGCGCCGCTCCGTCGACACGCTCCAGAGCCTGCAGGTGCCGACCGCCGGCGGCGCCACCGTGCCGCTGCTCGCCTTCGCCAAGATCCACTACGACCTCGAACAGCCGATCGTCTGGCGCCGGGACCGGATGCCGACCATCACGGTGCGCGCCTCGATCACCGACACGACCCAGCCGCCGACGGTCGTCGACGCGCTGGCCCCCGCCATCGCGCAGTTCCGCTCCGAGCTGCCGGACGGCTACGACGTCGCCACCGGCGGCGCCGTGGAGGAGGCCGCCAAGGGCCAGGGCCCGATCGCCGCGGTGGTGCCGGTGATGCTGCTGGTGATGGCCTTCTTCCTGATGGTGCAGCTCCAGAGCGTCCAGAAGCTCTTCCTCGTCTCGAGCGTGGCGCCGCTCGGCCTCATCGGCGTCGTCGCGGCGCTGCTGCCGTCGGGCGCCCCGATGGGCTTCGTGGCGATCCTCGGCATCCTGGCGCTGATCGGCATCATCATCCGCAACGCGGTGATCCTGGTGACCCAGATCGACGAGTTCGAGGCCGAGGGCATGAACCCCTGGGACGCGGTGGTGGAAGCCACCTGCCACCGCATGCGCCCGATCCTGCTCACGGCGGCCGCCGCGAGCCTCGGCATGGTGCCGATCGCCCGCGAGGTCTTCTGGGGGCCGATGGCCTACGCGATGATCGGCGGCATCATCGCGGCGACCTTCCTGACCCTGTTCTTCCTGCCGGCGCTCTATGTCGGCTGGTACCGGATCCGGCCGCAGAAGGCGGGCGAGGGACACGCTCCGGCCGGGGCGTGAGGCCGGCCTTGCACGCCGCGCACTCCGCTTGACTTCGAGCGCGCTCGAACCCCTAGCCTCGGACGCGTCGTGGCGAGAAGGTGCGCATGAAGATCGGGGAACTGGCCGCGCGTTCGGGACTGACCGCCCACACCCTCCGCTACTACGAGCGGATCGGGCTGCTCCCCTACGCCGACCGGAACCGATCGAGCCACCGTGACTACGACGCATCGATCCTGACCTGGATCGGCTTTCTGACTCGTCTCAAGACGACCGGGATGCCGATCCGGGAGATGGTGCGCTACGCGGCCCTGCGAAACGACGGCCCCGCCACGGAGACGGAGCGCCGCGAGATGCTGGAACGGCATCGCGCGCGCGTCCGCGCTCACCTCGCCGACCTGCAGGAAAGCCTTCTCGTCCTCGACACCAAGATCTCCGGGTATGCCGGCGCGGACGAGAGGATGCAGGCCCATGACACAGAACCATCACTCCGGCGAAAGCCGGCTGGAGCGCGGACGACGGGCGCTCGCTGAGATCGACGGCCATGCCGGAGAGGCGGTCGTCGCCTCGCTTGCCGACATCGCCCCGGATTTCGCAACCTACCTGCTCGAATTCCCGTTCGGCGACATCTACAGCCGCCCCGGCCTCGACCTGCGCGCCCGCGAGATCGCCACCATCGCGGCGCTGACCGCGATGGGCAACGCGGCCCCGCAACTCAAGGTGCACATCGCGGCGGGACTGAATGTCGGTCTCTCCCGCGAGGAGATCGTCGAGACCATCATGCAGATGGCCGTCTATGCGGGGTTCCCGGCGGCGCTGAACGGCCTGTTCGCGGCCAAGGCGGTGTTCGCCGAGCGCGACGCGGCCGGCTGAGACGCGCGGTCTTCGGATGGCGTGTCGGCAAAGGCCGCGGCGGGACCGAATTCGGCAGCCTCTCCTCGCCCGTCCGGCGCTCGAGGTCCGCGCGCATCCGGCATGCCGGTCCTTCCAAAAGCCCCGGTCGCGGGTCGACCTCGATCGCCCGCGCGAGCGCAGGCGACACGATGCGATCCAGGCGCGAACAAACGCACTGCACGAACAACCTCCCCTGGCGTCCGCCTTCTCCTTGCGTAAGATGCGGGGGACACCGGGGTCCGTGAGGGCGGGGCGCAGGATGAGCATCGCGATGACCGAAGCGAGGCCCGCCTCCGCGCCGCAGGGCGTCTCCGTGACCTTCGACACGACGCTCCGCGGCCTGACCCGGCTCGCCCTCAAGGGCATCCTGCTCTCGCTCGTGACCTTCGGAATCTACCGGTTCTGGTACGTCACCGACCTGCGACGGTTCTTCTGGAGCCGCACGACCGTCGACGGGTCGCCGGCCGCCTATACCGGAACCGGCAAGGAACTCTTTCTGGGCTTCCTGGTGGCGCTGGTGCTCCTGGTACCGATCTATCTCGGCCTGTTCGCGATCTCCCTGGCGATCCCTGCGCTCGCTCCGGCCTCGGTGGCGATCTCCTTCGTCAGCCTGTTCGTGCTCGGGCAGTACGCGCTCTATCGCGGGCGCCGCTACCGGGCGATGCGCACGCTCTGGCGCGGCATCCGCCTCGGCCAGGACGGGTCGGCCCTCGTCTACGCGGCCCGGGCGGCGGGGTGGTGGCTCCTCGTCTACCTGAGCTTCGGGCTCGCCTTCCCGTTCATGCGGGCGAGCCAGGAGCGCTACCGCATCGGCCACACCCTGGTCGGCACGAGCCGGCTGACGTCGGAGGCGCGCGGGCGCAGCGTGCTGGGGCCGTGGCTGCTGTTGTACCTCGTCGGGCTCGGGATACCGATCGGGTTCGGCGTCGCGCTGCTGGTCGCGTCCGACTTCTCGCCACCGACGGACCTGATGGTGCCGAAGCCCGGCGGCAAGGCGGGCGAGACGATCCTCAACCCGGCCTATGCGGGCACGGCGATCGGCCGCCTCGCGAACGCCCTGTTCGTCGCCGCCCTGATCTGCCTCCCGGCGGCGTTCATGCTGATCCCCTACTACCGGGCCCGCGAGGCCCGCGCCTTCGCGGGCGCAGTGCGTCTCGGCGGCGTGCGCCTCGCCTCGACCCTGCGGGCCCGCGCCTTCTACGGGCCTTACATTCGCTACGTGCTGTCGCTCGTCGGCCTCATGCTGATATTCGGTCTCGGGGGCGTTCTCCTCACCCTGGCCACACGGCGGGTCGATCTCGGCTTCATCCACTGGTTCATCGTCCTGGGCTACGTCATCATGGCCCCCCTCGGCGCGGTGCTCTACGTCCGCCTGGTGCGAGCCCGGCTGTGGGCGGCGGTCGCCACGAGCCTGACGGTTCTGAACCCCGAAGACCTCTCGGCGATCCTCGCCTCGGCCCGGGGCGCCGGCAGCGGGTTGCAGGAGGGCCTCGCCGACGCGCTCGACGTCGGCGGCGCGCTCCAGATCGGCCTCTGAGCGGTGGACCCGCTGCCGCAAGATCCGACCGTCGAGGCGGAAGGGCGCTACTTCGACGGCGTCAGCGCCCGGCCTCACCCGGTGCGGCTTCACCTCGCCGCACGGTTCCGGGTCACGGGCCGCGAGATTGCGAAGGACTGGGACCCGCTCGACCTCCGGGCGGGCGATTCG
>NZ_AP024145.1:1515000-2600000 GCF_017347565.1 Methylobacterium indicum
GCGCGCAGGCGCTGGATGTAGTCCTCCGGCATCAGCACGTTCGAATCGGCCAGGACGATCCAGTCGTGGCGCGCCTCGTCCCAGCCGCGGATGCAGTTGTTGAGCTTGGGGTTGTCGCTCACCCGCTCGTCGCCGACGATCAGCCGGGCCGGGACCCCGGGATGCATCGCGATCAGCCGCTCGACGAGCGGCACGATCGGATCGGTGGCGCGCGCCACGCAGAAGATCAGCTCGTAGTGCGGGTAGGTGAGGCGGAACCCCGAGCCCAGCGTCTCCTCGCTGTAGGTCTCCAGCCCGCAGACCGGCCGCACCACCGTGACCGGCGCGTCCGGGAGCCCGGCGGAAACCGGGTCCGGCCGGCCGAGGCGGCGCAGCGCGATGGCGAGGCTCGCGAGGTTGATGACCGTGAGGGCGAGGCAGATGATGGCGGCAAGGCCGGTACCGGTCATGCGGGTCCTCCCGGGCCGGTCGAGACCCGCGCCCTCCCCTCCCCTCAAACAGATCGGCTGTTGCAACCGTATGACGGCAGCGCATGCGCCGGACCGGTGTTTCGCGGCCGCATCACTCGGTCGGAGCGACCTGGACCCGGCCCGCCGCCGGGTTAGATGATCCGGCGAGATTTTTTCGACGTTCGCGAACCGACGAGTCCGGCATGCCGCACCAGCCCGATCCCCGCCCGACCCTCCAGGCCCCGGACGACGACCCGTATCTCTGGCTCGAGGAGGTCGACGGCGCGCGGGCGCTGGCCTGGGTCGAGGCGCAGAACGCCGACACCCTCGCGGCCTACGCCGACGGGCGCTACGCCGCCGACCGCGACGGCCTGAAGGCCGCCCTCGACCGGCCCGACAAGATCCCGGGCGTCACCCGGCGCGGCGGCCTCCTCTACAACCTGTGGCAGGATGCCGGGCATCCCCGCGGCCTGTGGCGGCGCACGACGGAAGGCGAGTACCGCAAGGCGGAGCCCGCCTGGGACGTGCTCCTCGACCTCGACGCGCTCGCCCGCGACGAGGGTCAGGACTGGGTGTGGAGCGGCGCCGCGAGCCTGCCGAGGAGCCACGCCCGGGCGCTCGTCCAGCTCTCCCGCGGCGGCGGCGACGCCACGGTGGTGCGCGAGTTCGACCTCGAGACCCGCTCCTTCGTCGCGGACGGCTTCTCGCTGCCGGAAGCCAAGAGCATCCCGGTCTGGCTCGATCCCGACACGCTGCTGCTGGCGAGCCCCCTCGGCGGGCCGGAGCACGCGACACCGTCGGGCTATGCCCGCACCGTCCGGCTGTGGCGGCGCGGCACCGACCCGCTCGACGCCCCGGTGATCTTTTCGGCCGCGCCGACCAGCATGGTCGCCTATAGCTATCCCGACCGGGAGGCGCGCCCCGAGCGCCTGGTCTTCGCCGAGCGCACCGGCTTCTTCGACGGCACGATCCAGCTCGGGGACCGCACCGGCCCGAAAACCCGCCTCGACATCCCGACCGATGCGGACGC
The DNA here is from genome assembly GCF_017347565.1 of Methylobacterium indicum. NCBI lineage: Bacteria > Pseudomonadati > Pseudomonadota > Alphaproteobacteria > Hyphomicrobiales > Methylobacteriaceae > Methylobacterium > Methylobacterium indicum. The sequence goes on from NZ_AP024145.1 coordinate 1,516,480, forward strand.
CCACTGGCACCGCGGCTTCCTGGCCATCCGCCTGCGCACGCCGTGGGCGGTGGGCGGCACGACGCACCCGGCCGACGGCGTGCTCGGCATCGGGCTCGACGCGTTCCTGGAGGGCGCGCGGGACTTCCAGGTGCTGTTCACCCCGGGTCCGCGCCGGGCCCTGCAGGGCTTCTTCTGGACCGGGGGGCACCTGATCCTGTCGGTCCTCGACGACCTGAAGGCGGTGTTTCCGGTCTTCACCCCCTCGCCGAGCGGGTGGGCGGAGGGCCGCGTCGCCGGCCTGCCGGAGCTCGGCGTCGTCAGCGTCTGGTCGATGGACGGCGAGGAGGAGGAATCGAACGGCGACCTGATGGTGGCCGCCAACGACCCCGTCACCCCCTCGACCCTGCTGACGACCCGGCCCGACCTCGCCGCCCCGACGCTGCTCAAGCAGGCCCCCGCCTTGTTCGAGGCCGACGGAATGGTGGTGACCCGGCACGAGGCGGTGTCGAGCGACGGCGAGCGCATCCCCTACGTCCAGGCCGGCCCGGCCGGCGAGACCGGCGAGGCGCCGGTGCACCTCTCGGGCTATGGCGGCTTCCAGGTGACGAACCTCGCCGGCTACTCGGCGGTGCTCGGCCGGCTCTGGCTCGCCAAGGGCGGCACCCGGGTGGTCGCCAACATCCGCGGCGGCGGCGAGTTCGGCACCCGCTGGCACGAGGCCGGGCGGCGCGAGGGCAAGGCGCGGACCCACGACGACTTCGCGGCGGTCGCCGCCGACCTCGTGCGCCGCGGCGTGACGCGGCCTCGCCGCATCGCCGCCGAGGGCGGCTCGAATGGCGGGCTCCTGATCGCCAACATGCTGACGCGCTACCCCGAGCGCTTCGGCGCGCTGTTCTGCACCGTGCCGCTGATCGACATGCGCCGCTACACCAAGCTTCTGGCCGGCGCGAGCTGGATCGCCGAATACGGCGACCCGGCGATCCCGGAGGATTGGGCCTTCCTGCAGGAGATCTCGGCCTACCACGTCGCGGAGGCCGGGAAGACGTATCCGCCGATCCTGATCGCCACGACGCGCCGCGACGACCGGGTGCATCCGGGCCATGCCCGCAAGATGGCGGCGAAGCTCCAGGCGCTCGGCTACGACGCCCGCTTCTACGAGCCCGAGGCCGGCGGCCATTCCCACGGCAAGAACAGCGCCGAGACCGCCGCCTTCGCGGCGCTCGGGGCCGCCTTCCTGCGCCGGGCGATCGGCTGGGAGCCGGAGGTGGCCGGGAGCTGAGCGTTTCAGCAGTTCACACCCGGGAACCCGGGGGCGGCGCGCACGTCGTTCCGGCAGCGCGTGGCATCATGCCCGCGCGTCCTGCCGAACAGGGAAACCTCCACGATGCGCGCCGCTTGTCTCGCCGTCACCCTCTGCGTGGCCGGTGCAACCGTCGGTATGGGCGAGGCGCGGGCCGGGATCCTGATCGAGGTCGACAAGACCACCCAGCGGATGACCGTGACGCGGGACGGGCGGACGCTCTACGACTGGCCGGTCTCCACCGGCATGGCCGGCTACAACACGCCCCGCGGCACCTTCTCGCCCTCCCGCATGGCGGCGGACTACCGCTCGCGCGAGTGGGACGACGCGCCGATGCCGCACGCGATCTTCTTCACCGGCCGCGGCCATGCCATCCACGGCAGCGGCCATACCGGCCGCCTCGGCACCCCGGCCTCGCACGGCTGCGTGCGCCTGGCGCCGGGCAAGGCCGCGACGCTCTTCGCCCTCGTCAAGGCGGAGGGCATGGGCAACACCCGGGTGGTGATCGGCGGCGACGAGACGGCGCTGGCGGGCCGTGCCTCGCCGCGGCGGGAGGCGCGGGCGCGCCGGGATCGCCTGGAACAGGACGGCTTCGCGCAGGACGGGCTCGCCGCCGAGGCGCCGGTCGTCCGCGTCCGGCGCGGCCGCAGCGTCGATCCGTGGGGCGACGCCGGGTGGCAGCCGGTCGGAGCGGCGTATCCGCCGGCCTACGGGACGGGCTACTACACCGTCGTTCCGGGCTACTGACGAAGGCCGCTCCCCCGCGCCGCCCCGGGCCGCATCACGGCTTTGCCGCGGCCCGTCGCGGTGGCACAAGCGGCCCGCCGCGGCCCTTCCGGCCGCGCCGGGGGCGATGGCGATGACGGTGTCGAGCGACGACGAGCTGGAGGCCCTGCGGCGGATCGGCCGCATCGTCGCCGACACGCTGGAGGCGATGGGTCGGGCGATCGAGCCCGGCATCACCACGGCCGAGCTCGACCGGATCGGACGGGAGCACCTGGAGCGGGCCGGCGCCCGCTCCGCCCCAGAGGCGGTCTACGGCTTTCCCGGCGCGACCTGCATCAGCGTCAACGAGGAGGTCGCCCACGGCATCCCGGGGGATCGCCGGATCGCGCCGGGCGATCTCGTCAACATCGACGTCTCGGCCGAGAAGGACGGCTACTTCTCCGATACCGGGGCGTCCTTCGCGGTGCCGCCGGTGACCCGGGCGGTGGAGCGGCTGTGCCGGGACGGGCGCCGGGCGATGTGGACCGGCCTGCGCCAGGTCGGAACCGGCAAGCCGCTCGCGGGCATCGGCCGGGCGGTCGGCGCCTTCGCGCAGAAGAACGGCTACACCCTGGTGCGCAACCTCGCGAGCCACGGGATCGGCACCTCGCTGCACGAGGAGCCGACCGAGATCGCGACCTGGCCCGACGCCTCGGAGCGCCGGATCATGACCGAGGGCCTGGTCTTCACCGTCGAGCCGTTCCTGTCGCTCGGCGCCGACTACGCCGAGAGCGGCGAGGACGACCCCTGGACCCTCTACAGCCAGCCCCGGGCGCTCACGGTGCAGTACGAGCACACGGTGGTGGCGACCCGCAACGGGCCCCTCGTCCTCACCATGCCGGGGCAGTAGCGGGAAGACCGCGTCACCGCAGCCAATAGCGCTCGGGGCTGAGGGGCGGCGGCACCGGTGCGCCGAGGGCGTCCTGCACCACGCCGTCGACGGTGCGCAGCAGCGCGTCGAGGGGCAGGTCGTTGGCGGCGGTGCCGAACGGCTCCTCCAGCTCGTCGCCGAGCGTATCGAGGCCGAAGAACGTGTAGGCGACCAGCGCCGTCGCCACCGGCGTGCCCCAGCCGAGGGACTCGGCGAGGCCGAAGGGCAGCAGCAGGCAGTAGAGCCAGGCGGTGCGGTAGAGGAGCAGCGTGTAGGCGAAGGGCAGAGGCGTGCCCTGGATGCGCTCGCAGGCCGCCTGCACCCCCGACAAGCCGGCGAGCTTCTGCTCGACGAGGCCGAACGACACGTCGCTCAAGGTCCCCTCCCGCATCGCCCCGGCGAGATCGGCGGCGAGACCCGACAGGGCGGCGTCGGCCGGGCTGGCACGGGAGGCGAGGCGCCCGCGCTCGTCCTCCGGCAGGTAGGGGGCGGCGGCCGCCGCGTCGTCCTGCCCGCGCAGGCGGGCGTGCAGCGCGTGGGCGAAGCCCGCGAGGCGCTCGAGGCAGCGCCGACGGCGGGCGTCGTCCTCCGGCAGCAGCGCGCCGAGCAGGCGGGCGAGGCCCCGCGCCTCGACGACCAGGGCGCCCCAGACCTTCCGGGCCTCCCACCAGCGGTCGTAGCAGGCGTTGTTGCGGAAGCTGAGGAAGATCGAGAGGGCGAGGCCGATCAGGGTGAAGGGCCCGATGCCGGCATGGAGCGGGATCGCGCGCGCCCAGCCCTGCTCCGTCGCCACCACGAGGCAGGCCACCGCCGTGATGGCGACGACCCGCGGGGCGATCTGCGGCAGGATCGACCCGCGCAGCGCGAACAGGATCGCGAGGGCGCCGGGGCGGGGACGGACGATCATCGGGTGCGCACGCTGGCCGGGACAAGGTGCGCGGTCATCCGCCCCCGGGCGGTCGGGGTCAAGCGCCCGTCACCCATCAGGCCCGTCGGCCGCCGGACCTGCTCAGCCGCCGGACTTGGCGCTCGCCGTCACGTCGATATCCACCCCCACCTGCAGGGCGACCATCGAGTCGTTGGCCCAGGAGCCCTGGCCGACGCCGTAATCGGTGCGCACGAGATCGAGATGGCCGACCGCGTGGGCGGTGCCGCCCGAGATCGTGAGCGTGAACGGCAGGGTCACGTCCTTGCGCAGGCCGCGGATCGTCAGCGTGCCGACCGCGTCGTAGGCATCGCCGCCCTTCGCCACGAAGCGGGTCGCCTCGAAGCGGGCCTGCTTGTCCTTGCTGGTGTTGAACCAGTCGGCCTGCGGCAGGGCCTCGTCGCGCTGCTTGTCGCCGGTCTCGGCGCTGGTGAGGTCGATCAGCACCACCGCCTTGCCGGCCTCGGGCTTCGCCGGATCGAAGTCGATCCGGGCGTCGTAGCGGGTGAAGCGGCCCTTGAAGGGGGCGCCGACCTGGGTGCCCGAGAAGCCGATGCGGCTCTTGGCCGGATCGACGGCCCAGTCGGCGGCCCGGGCGACCGAGGGAGCGGCCAAGGGGACGGCCACGAGGGCGGCGAGGACGAGACGGAAGGGGATCATCGCGAGGAAGCCTCGGGTTTCGCGCTCGCGCGCCGCACCCAGGGCAGCATCCGCCACAGGGTGTCGTCGCGCAGCACGAGGTGATGGCGCAGGGCCGCGCCGACATGCAGGAGGAGGAGCGCCATCAGCAGCCAGGCGCCGTAGCTGTGCACCAGCTTCAGCACGCCCTCGACCGCCGCCTTGTTGGGCAATTCGGGCAGGACCGGCAGGTGCGGCCAGGGGATCACCCCGTAGAGCACCGTGGGGATGTTGTAGGGCGAGGCCGAGACCATCGCCCAGCCGACGAGCGGCATGGCGAGAAGCAGGCCGTAGAGCGCGAGATGCGCCGCAGACGCCGCCCGCCGCTCGGCCTTCGGCATCGCCGCGGGGAGCGGCGGGGGCGCGTGGAACAGGCGCCAGGCCAGGCGGACGCCCATCAGCACCAGCACCGTGAGGCCGACGGACTTGTGCCACTGGTAGAAGGCGAAGCGGTCCATCGGCGAGAGCGGGCCGCGCGTCATCGCGAGGCCCAGCCCCAGCAGGACCAGGATGCCGAGGGCGATCAGCCAGTGCAGCACGATCGCGACGAGGGTGTAGCGACGGGGCGTCGCGACCGTGTGCATGGAAGTCGACCCTTCGGCCCGAGCCTCAGTCCTTGCGCTCGAAGGCGCCGTTGAGGACCAGGTGGACCTCGTCGCTGATCGCCGGCACGAAGGTCTTCACGCCGAAGTCCGAGCGCTTGATCGTGCCCTTGGCCTCGAAGCCGACCGTGACCTTCTTGTTCATCGGGTTGGCGCCGGCGCCGACCAGCGTCACCTCGAGGGTCACGGGCTTCGTCACGCCGTGCAGGGTCAGGTCGCCGACGACCTTCGCCTTGTCCTTGCCCTCGGGGGTCACCTTGGTCGAGGTGAAGGTCATGTCGGGGAACTGGGCGACGTCGAGCCACTTGTCGCTCTTCAGCGACTCGACGAGGTGCTGGCTCGGCGCATAGAGCGACTTCACCGGCACGGTGACCTTCAGGCGGCTCTCGGCGGGCTTGGTCGGCTGCAGCTCGAGGGTGCCGGACACGTCCGAGAAGATGCCGGTATAGGGCGAGAAGCCGAAATGCGTGACCGTGAACACCGCCTGGGTGTGGTTGGGGTCGACCACGTAGGTGCCCGCCTGGATCTGGGCGGGGTCGCGGGTCGCGGCCCCTTGAGCGCCCGCCGGGGCGGCGAGGGCGAGACCGGCGACGAGGCCGAGGGCGAGGACGGACAGCTTCACGAGATCACTCCGTATGGTCGGGGCTTGATCGCCGGGGCGCGGCGGACCCGGATCCAGGTCTTTCGCACCGCACCCGTCTTGCGGCGACCGGATTAAGCCGGTTCCGTCGCGGGCGTAAGACAGCTAAACCGGGACACATGGTTGCTGGATCGGAAACCTTCCGGGGTGCGCTCTCTGATGTTCGGGCCTTTTGTGCCGTCGTCGATCACGGAACCGTGACCCAGGCGGCGGAAATCCTGGGAGAGACGAAGGGCAGCATTTCGCGCCGGGTCTCGCGGCTCGAACAGGAACTCGGGGTCACGCTGCTCGCCCGCACGCCGCGGGCGGTCTCGCCGACGGTGGAGGGGCTGGCCTTCCACGCCAAGGCCAAGGAGAGCCTCGCCCTCCTCGACGGCGCGCTCGAGACGGCACGGGACGCCCGCACCCTGCCCCGCGGCCACCTGCGGGTCACCACCTCGATCGATTTCGGCATCGAGGTGATGCCCGAGCTCGTCGCGAGCTTCCGGGCGCGCTACCCGCAGGTGACGATCGACCTCCTCATCACCGACACGCGCCTCGACCTCGCCGCCAACCGCATCGACCTCGCCTTGCGCCTCGGCAGCGGCGAGGGGCAGGATGGCGGCTACCGCGCCCCGGTGCTGGCGAACCTGATGATCGGGCTCTACGCCGCCCCGGCCTACCTCGCGTCGCGCGGCACGCCGACGACGCTCGACGACCTCGCGGGCCACGACCTGATCCTGTCGCGCGAGCGTCTCGGGTCGGCGCCGGTGCGGCTCTCCGACGGGCAGGGCCGCGAGGGCCACATCACGGCCCGTCCGGCGCTCCGCGCCACCGACTACGCCACCGTGCTGCGCCTGACCCGCGCCGGTGCCGGCATCGGCCACATCCCGAGCCTGGTGGCGGCCCGGGCCCTGAAGGACGGCGCCCTGGTGCCGGTGCTGCCCGACTGGGCGAGCCGGGGCGGCGTGCTCCGCGCCGTCAGCCTCGCCGGCCGCGAATTGCCGGCCCGGGTCCGGCTTTTTCGCGACCACGTCCGCCTCGGCCTCGCGGCGATGCGCGAGGACGCGTGACCCCGCGAGATCCGCGGCGCCCGGCCGACGCCGCCCCGCGCGCAGGAACGCCCCGACCGCCCGACGAAACCGGTTGACCGCGCCCCGCCGATTCCCTAGAGCGTTGGCCCACCGGAGACGTGGCCGAGCGGCTGAAGGCACTCGTTTGCTAAATGAGCAAGCCCCGAAAGGGGCTTCGAGGGTTCGAATCCCTCCGTCTCCGCCAATTCAGCATCGCGTCGCCTCAGAACCTTGAGGCCTGGGTTCGGGATCGCTCGAGGCTCCGTCTGGCCAAGCGACAATCCCTTCAAAGACACAGAAGTGGCCGCTCGGTTCACTCGGTCTCGATTTTCAAACGTCATTGAAGTCTGACGCAGCTCGGCGACAGCGCGCATTGCCGCGAGCGTCGATCCTTGGTCCATCCTCAAATCGGGCCGCCGATCACCGAACCCCGCCTGGGACGAGGGTTGTCGGATCATCGGGTTCCTGGCTGGCGGGCGCGTCCCGGACTCCGGCGATCCCTCGGAATGGAACCGCCGCCAGGCGGCGTGGATGCGCTCACCCCTCCCCCCGCCCCAGCCACATGCGCCGCAGGGTTCCGTCCCGCCGCACGACGTGGTGGTGCAGGGCCGCGCCGACATGCAGCGCCACGAGGGCGACGAGCGTGAAGGCCGCGACCTGATGCACCTTGAGGATCGCCTCGCCCACCGGCATGCCGCCCGAGACAGGAAGCGTCAAGGGTAGCGTACCATACAGCATCACCGGCGCGCAGCAGGCCGAGGTGCCGGCCCAGCCGAGGAGCGGCACCAGCACGATCAGGGCATAGAGCGCAAGGTGGGAGGCCCGGGCCGCCCGTCGCTGCCAGGCGGGCAGGCCGGCGACGAGGGGCGGGGCGCCACGGGCGGCGCGTACCAGGAGCCGGGCCAGCGCCAGCGCCAGCACCGTGAGCCCGAACGACTTGTGCCACTCGTAGAGCGCGTTCTTCAACGCTCCGTCCGGCAGGTTGGCCATGGCGAGCGCCATCGGCACCAGGACGCAGACCAGGGCGGCGACAAGCCAGTGCAGCGCCTTCTGGGACGGCGCGTAGGCGGTGCGGAGCGTCATGCGGCCTCACTCCCGGGGTGTATGGCTAACCTGGACAATCGCGAAAGGTTGATGGAGGGATCCGGGCAGAGCGGAGCCGGCCTCCCCACATGTCGCGTGGCAGCGAAGCTCGGCAACGAAGCCCGGCAACGAGCCGCGGCGGTGGTCTGGACGGCTCTGCCCCGGAGGCTCTCCGTCGCCATGGCGCTCGGGCCATCTCTGTCAGGGTCGATGATGTCGGTCACGATGAAGAGCAGAAGCACTCTAGATCCGGCCGCGGGCCGGGACCAGATCGATGTCGAACGGGCGCTGGCGGAGATCCGCGCCGGCCGCCCCGTGGTCGTGCGGGGCCGTGAGTCCGTGCTCGCCCTCTCGGCGGAAGCCCTCGACGAGACCAACGCCGCGCTCCTGGCGCCGCTCGCGGGCACCGGCACCCGCCTCGTCCTGCCGGCACCGCGCCTGCGCCGCCTCGGCGTCCCGGAGCGGACGGAGCCCGGCGCGGTCGCCCTTCCGGTGCTCGATCCCGCCCGGATCGAGACCCTGGCGTTGCGCCTCGACGGGCGGATCGACGCGCCGGTGGCGCCCGCCTCCCCCGGCGACGAGGCGGCGCTCGCCCTGATGGCGCTCGCCCAGGTTCTGCCGGCGGTGCTGGCGATCCCGGGCGAGGCGGCGCCCCCCGGCACCCTCTCGGTCGCGGCCGAGGCGGTGGCCCGCTATCCCGGCCGGCAGGCCGCGGGGCTCCGGGAGGTGAGCCGGGCCCCGGTGCCCCTCGCCGGCGCCCCGGACAGCCAGTTCGTGGTCTTCCGCGGCGGAGAGGGTCTTCGCGATCAGGTCGCGGTGGTGATCGGCAAGCCGGACCTGTCCGAGCCGGTGGCGGTGCGGCTGCATTCGGCCTGCCTCACCGGCGACCTGTTCGGCTCGCTCAAATGCGATTGCGGCGACCAGCTGCGCGGCACCGCCGGCTGGATGGCGCAGCACGGCGGCGGCATCGTGCTCTATCTCGATCAGGAGGGCCGCGGGAACGGGCTCGCCAACAAGATCCGCGCCTACGACCTCCAGGCCCGCGGGCTCGACACCTACGAGGCCGACGAGGCCCTCGGCTTCGGCCTCGACCAGCGCCGGTTCGACTTCGCCGCGGCGATGCTGACGGCGCTCGGCGTGAGCCGGGTGCGCCTCGTCAGCAACAACCCCGAGAAGGCCGCGAGCCTGGAGGCGGCCGGGCTGACCGTGGTCGAGACGCAGCGGGCGCTCGGCCGGGTCACGCCGGAGAACATCCGTTACCTGACGGCCAAGCGAGACCGGGCCGGCCACGCCCTCGACCTCGACGCCTTCGTGTGCAGCGAAGCGTGAATGCGGCCGCAAAATCGATGTAAGCACCTGGCTGCGGTGGCCCTGCGTCACGTTCGCTGATAGCTAAGGCGCCGGTTGGGCCGGCCTCGCCGGCCGCGACGAACGATCGATACGGGAGATCGAGCGATGAAGGGTGACGCCAAGGTCGTCGAATACCTCAACCGCGGCTTGCGCAGCGAGCTGACTGCGGTGAGCCAGTACTGGCTCCACTTCCGGATGCTGAACGACTGGGGCTATGTCGACCTCGCCAAGTTCTGGCGCAAGGAGTCGATCGAGGAGATGAACCACGCCGATCGCTTCGTCGATCGGATCCTGTTCCTCGAGGGCTTCCCGAACCTGCAGGAGCTCGACCCGCTGCGGATCGGGCAGAACGTGCAGGAGATCATCGAGTGCGACCTCGCCGCCGAGGTCGAGGCCCGCAGCCTCTACCTCGAGGCCGCGAAGTACTGCGACTCGATCAACGACCGCGTCTCCAAGCAGCTGTTCGAGGCTCTCGCCGCCGACGAGGAAGGCCATATCGACTTCCTGGAAACCCAGCTCGAGCTGATCCGCCAGGTCGGCCTGCCGCTCTACGCCCAGCGCCACATCGGCGGCCTCGAGAAGATCGAGCCCGAGGCGATGTAAGCCGCGGGCGGTCCCGGGACGATTCCGTCCCGGCGGGACCGTCGCGACGTCGTCCGGGGCCGCACCAGCGGAGCCCGGACGACGCGCGCCACGTCGGGCGGGATCGCCTCACGCCGCCACGTCTTCCTTGAGATCCTTCAGCGTGCAGGCCGTCCCGCAGGTGGTGGTGCAGGCCGCATGCGCGTCGGCGAGCGCCCGGTCGAGGATGCCCCGGATCGTGCGGGCGCAGCGGCCGCATTTCGGGCTGCAACCGAGGCAGGCATAGACCTGGGCCGGCGTGCGCGGGCAGCCGGGGCCGGGATTGAGGCAGGCGCGCACCTGGCCATCGGAGAGCACGTTGCAGGAACAGACGATCATGCTGTGACGGGGCACCCGATCCGTGGAACGCCGAGGGACGAACTCCCGCCGACAGCTCGCAGATTAGAACTTTTGAAAACTACAACATAATCAACAAGTTACCGCGCATCCCGCAGTTTCGCAACGGTCGTGGCCCGGTCATCGCGCCGCAGGCGGGCCCGTGCGGCACCCTGCAACGGGGGGCCCGGAAACCCGCACGCCCCGTTGTCGGTTGCCTGCGGGACGCCGCGCGTCTATCGCGGCCATTCCGCAAGGTCCGGATGAGGGACGCGAGGCCGCGACTTCCGACATGAGCAGTCACGACGACAGCGGGGCGACAGAGACGGCCGGGCGGGACATGCAGGCCGGCCCGCCCCCCATGCCGGACCTCGCCGACACCGCCCGCCTCGCCCGGATGGTCTGCGGCACCGCCTTCGCGATGGTCCTGATGCCCGGTGCGCCGGCCTGCGGCCCGGTGCCGCCCGGGCTCGCCCCGGACGAGGCGGAAGCCCTCGCCGCCCTCGCCGGCCGCGAGCCGGTCATCGTCCCCGATCTCTCCCGCGACCCGCGCACCGCGGGGCTGTCGGCGGTCTGCGGTCCTGCCGCCCTGCGCTTCCAGGCCGGCCTCGTGCTGGCCGGCACGGACGGCCGTCTCCTCGGCACCTTGTGCGTGCTCGATCCCGCGGCGCGTCCCGACGGCCTGTCGGACGACGCGGCGGCGGCCCTCGCCGCGCTCGGCCGGCAGGCGGCGCGGGAGATCGGCCTCGTCGCGGCCCTCCGCGCGGCGCGGGCCGACCGCGACGACCTGCGCAGCATCACCGAGGCCGCCCCCGCCCTGATCGCCGCCCTCGACCGCGACGAGGTCTGCCGCTTCGCCAACGGCAATTTCGCCCGGTGGTTCGGCCGGGCGCCGGCCGAGACCGTCGGGCGGTCCCTGCGCGAGATCGTGGGCGAGGCGGCCTACGCGGCGCGCCGGCCCTTCCTCGCCCGGGCCTTCGCGGGCGAGACGGTGTCGTTCGAGGCATCCCATCCGCGCGCCGACGGGCGCCACGCCCTGGTGCGCTACGTGCCCCGTCGCGGACCCGACGGCGACATCGCCGACCTGCAGCTGCTGGGCGTCGACATCACCGCCGAGACGGACGCCCGGGCGGCGCTGGCCGACAGCGCCCTGAAGTTCCGGGCGATCGCCGAATCGATGCCCCAGATGGTGTGGTCGACCCTGCCGGACGGCTACCACGATTACTACAACCCGCGCTGGTACGAGTTCACCGGCATGCCCGAGGGTTCGACCGACGGCGAGGGCTGGAACGCGATCTTCCACCCCGCCGAGCAGCCGGAGGCCTGGCGGCGCTGGCGCCACTCGCTCGCCACCGGCGAGCCCTACGAGATCGAGTACCGCCTGCGCCGGCACGACGGGATCTATCGCTGGGTGCTCGGCCGCGCGATGCCGATCCGCGACCCCGCCACCGGGGCGATCGAGCGCTGGTTCGGCACCTGCACGGACATCGACGACCAGGTTCGGGCCCGGGAGACGCTGGCGCAGCGCCGCGAGGCGCTGGAGACGGAGATCGCCGAGCGCACCGCGGCGCTCGCCGAGGCCAATGCCCGCCTGACCGCCGAGATCGAGGAGCGCGCCCGAATCGAGGAGGCCCTGCGCCAGTCGCAGAAGATGGAGGCGGTGGGCCAGCTGACGGGCGGGATCGCCCACGACTTCAACAACCTGCTCACCGGCATCGTCGGCTCCCTCGACCTGATGCAGACCCGCATCAACGAGGGCCGAACGCAGAACCTGACGCGCTATGCCGGCCTCGCCATGGCCTCGGCCCAGCGTGCCGCGGCGCTGACCCACCGCCTGCTGGCCTTCGCGCGGCGCCAGCCTCTCGCGGCGCAGGCGGTCGACGCCAACCGGCTGGTCAGCGCGATGGACGAGCTCCTGCGCCGCACGCTGGGCGAGCGGGTGCGGCTCGAGGTGGTGGTGGCCGGCGGCCTGTGGTTGACGCTCTGCGACCCCAACCAGCTCGAGAACGCGATCCTCAACCTCGCCATCAACGCCCGCGACGCGATGCCCGACGGCGGGCGGCTCACCATCGAGACCGCCAACGCCCATCTCGACGACGCCTACGTGGCGAGCGAGATCGGGGTTCGGGCCGGCCAGTACGTGTGCGTCTGCGTCAGCGATACCGGCACCGGCATGCCGCCCGACGTGATCGCCCGGGCCTTCGACCCGTTCTTCACGACCAAGCCCATGGGTGAGGGGACAGGCCTCGGCCTGTCGATGATCTACGGCTTCACCAAGCAATCCGAGGGGCACGTGCGGATCTACTCGGAGGTCGGCCAGGGTACGACGGTCAAGCTCTACCTGCCGCGCCATCTCGGTCGGGCGGCGGACGAGCCCGCGCCGAGCGCGGGCCTGCCGGTGCCGCGGGCCGAGCACGGCGAGACGGTCTTGGTGGTGGAGGACGACGCGACCGTCCGGACGCTCATCGGCGAGACCCTGACCGATCTCGGCTACCGGGTGATCGAGGCGCCGGACGGGCAGACCGGCCTGCGCATCCTCGAGGCGCCGGGCCGGATCGACCTCGTCGTCACCGATGTCGGCCTGCCGGGCCTGAACGGCCGCCGGATGGTCGACGAGGCGCTGGCGGCGCGTCCCCGCCTGCGGGTCCTGTTCATCACCGGCTACGCCGAGAACGCCGCCTTCGGCAACGGCCACCTGGCGCCCGGGATGCGGATGATCACCAAGCCCTTCGCGATCGACGCCTTCGCCACCAAGGTCCGGGCGATGATCGAGCCGGGCCCGCGGTGAAACCCGGTCCCTGCCCCCCACCCGCGATCACCGTGGTCGAGCGTGGGGGTGCGCCCCCGGGAAAGCCGGCACGGCGAGGCTATCTCCGGGCGCTCGCCTTGGGGTAAGGTCCGCCCGCGACCGGAGGGCATCCCGCCCTCCGCCGATCGCGCCTTCCCCTCTCACGGATCGCCCCGTGCCGCAGCCGCCGCTCCGCGTCTTCCTGGCTCTCGGTCTCGGGTTCGTGGGCCTGGCGGCGACCCTGGTGCTCGCCCTGGTGGCGTCCCGGGTCGCGAGCGAACGGCTCGAGGCGCGCATCGAGGCCGAGCTCGCCGACCTCGCCGGGACCATGGCCGGCCGGCTCGACCGCGGCCTGTTCGAGCGCTGGCGGGACATCGTGATCCTGGCCGAGAACGACACCATCCGCGATCCCGCCGCCCCGGTCGAGCGCAAGCGCCGGGTCCTCTGGCGGGCGCAGGAGACCTATCCCGACTACGCCATCATCGGGCTGATCGGCGTCGACGGCCGGATCGCGGCGACGAGCACCGGCGCCCTCGAAGGGGCCGAGGTCGGGCACCGCGACTACTTCACGAAGGGCCGGCACAGCCCCTTCGTGGGCGACGTGCACGATGTCGTGCTGCTGGCCCAGCTCGAGCCAGGCCGCGACCCGGCCGACCCGCCGCGGGTGCTCGACATCGCCGCTCCGGTGCGGGACGATCTCGGGCGCCTCGTCGGCGTGGTGTCGGGCCACCTCGACTGGGCCTGGGCGCGGGCCGCCGAGGCCTCCCTGCGCGAGACCGCCGGCACCCCGCGCGACCTCACCGTCCTGGTGCTCGCCCGCGACGGCACGGTGCTGCTCGGTCCCGATGCGCTGCGCCGCACCCGCCTGCCGGCCGACCTGCCGAGCGTCGCCGGCGCCCGGGACGGGCGTTCCGGCACCGAGGCCGAGACCTGGCCGGACGGCCGGCGCTACCTCACCGGATTCCGGCAGACCCGGGGCTACCGCGACTTCCCGGGCCTCGGCTGGACCGTGCTGGTGCGCCAGGATGCCCGCACCGCCTTCGCGTCGGTGGCCGACCTGCGCCGGCAGATCCTGCTGTGGGGCCTCGTCGTCGCGACGGTGGCGGCGGGCATCGGCTGGTTCGCCGCCGGATTGCTGGCCCGGCCCCTGCGGCGGCTGGCCATCGCGGCCTCCGCCCTCGGCCGGGGCGAGACGGCGACGGTGCCGGGCTCGGCCGTGCGGGAGGCGCAGGCGATCAGTCACGCGCTCACGGCCGCCGCCCGGGCCCTCGCCCGGCAGGAGGACGAGCGCCGGGCCGCGGATGCGCGCCAGGACCTCCTGATCCACGAGCTGAACCACCGGGTGAAGAATACGCTCGCCACCGTGCAGTCGATGGCGCGCCAGACCGCCCGCAGCGCCGCCTCGCTCGCCGACTTCACCGGCAGCTTCGAGGCCCGGCTGCTGGCGATGTCCCAGACCCACAACGTGCTCACCGCCAACCACTGGGAGGGGGCGGGCCTGTCGGGCATCCTGTCGGCGGAACTCGAACCCTATGCCGGCGGACGGCCCGACCGCATCCGGCTGGAGGGACCGCCGGTCTCCCTCACCCCGGCGGTGGCCCTGCCGCTCGGCATGGCGATCCACGAACTCGCCACCAACGCGGCGAAGTACGGCGCCCTCTCGGCCGAGGCCGGCCAAGTCGCGGTGGACTGGATGCTGGAGGGGCGGCCGGGGACCGGAACGCTCTCCCTGCGCTGGCGCGAGAGCGGCGGTCCTCCGGTGGTGCCGCCGGCCCGGACCGGCTTCGGGACCCGGCTGATCCGGGCGAGCCTGGAGCGGGAACTCGCCGGCGAGGTGGAACTCGACTTCGCGGGAGGGGGCCTCGTGTGCCGGATCGCGGTGCCGCTCGCCGCCCGCGCCGAGGAGCCGGCGCGGACGGACGCGGCGGCGTGAGCGCGCGACGGGGGCGGTGCGGTCACCGCCCGTAGGGGTAGCAGCGGCTGCGCTCCAACGGGATGCCGAGATGCGCGCCGAGGCCGCGGATCGCCTCGCCGTGCTCGATGTAGGGATCGCCGTTGCCGACCCCGACCACGATCGGGCAACCCGCGCCCTCCGGCACCATCGCGGTGGCGAGCCCGTTGCCCTCGGCGTCGCGCAGGGTGAAGAAGCGCGGCATCGCCTTCGCCAGATGCGCCTTGAGGCCGATTTGCTGCTCGATGAAGGGACCGGCGGGCGGCACGTAGGAGGCTTCGGCGCGGCCCTGGGCCTGGCGGAAATGTTTTTCCACGGCGTGGCCCATCAGGGCCGATTCCCGGATCGCCTCCGCCTCGGTCTCGATGCGGAACCAGGTTTTTCCGCCGTGAACGTCGCAGACGTAGTCCATCGCTCACCTCGACGGCTTGCCGGGCCTCGTGCCCTTGCTCCCTCCAGTGTGGGGTCGGACGGGGCCGTTTTGAAGCGCGGGTGCGGCGCCGGGTCTCGGGGTTGCGCCCTCAGGCTCGGGCGGGGGACGCGTCCAGAAGGGCCGCGCGGCCCTGCGGGGTGAGGCACCAGGCCGCCGCGACGCCGCCGGGCCGCGAACCGGGCTGCTCGCCCAGGAAGAGAAGGTCGCCGTCGTTCTCCAGGGCGCAGAGCCGGCTGTGGTCGCCGGGCCAGGCCCGGTCGGGGGCGCGCTCGAGCGTGATGCGGCCCTCCGTGCCGAGGGCGGCGCGGCTGAGGAGGCGGCGGCGGTGATCGATCATCGCGTCGGATCCTTGATCGGAGACCGGTGGCCGGCGGTGAACCCGCCGCAGGAGCGGGGCAGCGCGGGACACGGCCGATGGGACGCGGGCCCCCAGGGCCTCGCATCACGGAAAGGGTCGTCGCCCGGGTTCGCGGCATCCCTCGCGGTGCGCGGTCGGGCAGCGGAACGTGCCGCCTCCGAGGCGGCAGCGGGGCGGCCCGGCCGGCCGCGGCGGGTCACGCCGTGCGTGCCGGTACGGTCAAGCTTAACAGCCGAGCCTCCGGATGCAACCCGCAGGGTTTCGTGGCCGCGTCGGACCCGCTCCTGCCGAGGCCGAAGCCGGTCGCGCCGGGATGCGGCTCCCGGTCCTGCGATCAACCCTGGCCCGAGAGGAGGCGCGCGGCCTGCTCCCAGCCCCCGAGAAGGTCGGCACCCGCGCAGGCGAGACCGAAAGCCAGCAGGGCGAGGGCGAGAGTGACGTGGCCGACCGCTTGGAGAGGGCGCCAGCCGTAACGGCGGAGCTGTGAGTACATGGTCGAATCACTGGGTCGCAATGGTTAACAAATCGTTACCATCGAGGCCGCCGATGGCGCCGGCCTGCGCGGCGCCGGATGCCCTCACTACGGACATCAGGAACGACGCAGTCCTTGTGCGGGAGGTGGTCCTGCCGTGACAGTCATCGGGCAGTCGGCAAGCGGGTTCGTCCAGCCGATCACGGGTACGCGGGACGTGGGCCCAGGGGAAAGACCGGATTGGGCCGCCGGCACTGTTCGTCGGGGATGCCGTTTGTTAAGCTCCTTTGAGGCATGTTGCTCGCATCGTCGGCGCCACAGCAGGACATCATGCACCGTGCGTTCGTCTGCCTGACGGCGGAGCACACCGCCTGGGCCATTCCCCTGGCGGCGCTGGTCTGCTGGTTCTCGTGCCGCACGGCCCTGCACCTGCTGGAGCAGGCGCGCGTCGAGCACGGCGCGCGTGCGCTCGGCTGGCTCGTCGGGGCGGCCTTCTCGGCCGGTGCCGGGATCTGGAGCACGCATTTCATCGCCATGCTCGGCTACGATCCGGGCATGGGCATCAGCTACGACCCGGCGGTCACGCTCGCCTCGCTGTTCCTCAGCGTCGCGAGCGCATTCCTGGCCTTCGCCCTCCTGTGGCGCTCCCGTGGCCCGCTCCGCTGCGCCGCCGCCGGCGCGATCCTCAGCCTCGGGATCGCCGCGATGCACTTCACCGGCATGCGGGGCGTGCGGGTCCAGGGCAGCTTCGTCTGGGACCCGGCCCTGGCCGGGATCGCAGTCGCGACCGGGCTCGCCCTGACCTGCGGCGCCCTCCTGGCGCTGCCGCGCAGGCCGGAAGGCGGGCGCCTCGCCCCCGCGGGGATCCTGCTCGCCCTCGGGATCGTGGCGCTACACGTCGTCGCCATGGCGGCGTTGCGGGTCGTCCCGGATCCCCAGGCCGGCCCGGTCGTCGACAGCCTGCCTCATGCCGGGCTCGCCGCCGGCATCGCCGTCGTCACCCTCGCGGTGCTCGCCTGCGCCACCCTGGCGCTGGCGGCCGACCGCCTGCGCCAGGTGAACCGCGTGCTGAGCGCCCAGGCGGCGGCCTTCGTCGCGAGCGAGGAGCGCATGCGGGCGCTCACGGACACGCTGCCCCAGATGGTCTGGGTCTTTCCCCCGGACGGCTACACCGTCTACACCAACCGGCGCTTCCAGGCGCTGTTCGGCCCCGGCGTCTCCTCCCGCCAGCAGCGCTTCGCCACCCACCACCCGGACGGCCGGGACGCCATCGCCGCGGCATGGCAGGTCGCGGAGGCCGAGGCGCGCACCTTCGAGACCGAGGCGCGGCTGAAGGACCTGTCCGGCGACTACCGCTGGTACAAGATCGTCATGGTACCGGTCGTGCACGGGGGCACGGTGGTCGAATGGATCGGCACCGCCCTCGACATCGACGACATGGTCCTCGCCCACGAGGCGCTGCGGGAGAGCGAGGAGCGCCTGGCGCTGGCGCTCGACGCGGGCAGCGACGGCCTGTGCGACTACGATCTGCGCACCGGCGACGCCTGGATCTCCGACCGCTGGTGGCAGCTGCTCGGCTACGCCCCGGGCGAGATGATCGCCGATACCCGCACGTGGCAGTCGCTGCTCCATCCCGACGACCGCGGGGCCGTGGTCGCACTGCTCAAGAGGCACCTCGCCGGCGAGATCCCGGTCTTCGAATGCGAGCACCGGCTGCAGCGCAAGGACGGCGGCTGGGGCTGGTTCCTCACCCGCGCGAAGGTCGTCTCGCGCGATGCGAGCGGGCAGGCGCTGCGAATCGTGGGCACCCACGGCGATATCGGGGTGCGCAAGGAGGCCGAGGGCCGGATCGCCCACATGGCGGCCCACGACGCGCTCACCGACCTGCCGAACCGCACCCTGTTTCGCGAGCGGCTGGGCCAGCGCCTGGCCGAGATCGCCGAAGGGGGCGGGGCCTGCGCGGTCCTGTGCCTCGACCTCGACTGCTTCAAGGAGGTCAACGACGCCCTCGGCCACCTGACGGGCGACGCGCTCCTGCGCGCGGTGGCCGCGCGGCTCGGCGCCGGGCTGGAAGCCGGCGACACGGCGGCGCGGCTCGGCGGCGACGAGTTCGCGGTGCTCGTGGCTTCCGTGGAGGGCCCCGGCGGCGCGATGGCGCGGGCGCAGGCGCTGATCCGGGAGATCGGGCGGCCCGTGGCGGTCGGCGATCAATCGGTCGAGGTCGGCGCGAGCATCGGCATCGCTGTCGCTCCCCCGCACGGGACCGACGAGGAGACGATCCTGCGGCGCGCCGACCTCGCCCTCTACAAGGCGAAGGCGGAGGGACGGAACACCGCCCGGGCCTTCGAGCCGGCGATGGATGCCGCCCTCGCCGAGCGGCGCCTCCTGGAAGGCGACCTGCGCCACGCCCTCGCCCGGGACGAGCTGATGCTGCATTACCAGCCCCAGGTGCGCTCCGCCTGCGGCCGGCTCGTCGGGTTCGAGGCCCTGGTTCGCTGGCGGCACCCGACGCGGGGGCTCGTGCCGCCCTGCGCGTTCATTCCGCTCGCCGAGGAGACGGGCCTGATCGTGCCGCTCGGCGAATGGGTGCTGCGGGCGGCCTGCCGCGAGGCGGCGGGCTGGGCGCATCCGCTCAAGATCGCCGTCAACCTGTCGCCGCGCCAGTTCCAGCAGGCCGACCTGCCCGAGCGCGTGCGGACGATCCTCGCCGAGACCGGCCTGCCGCCCGACCGGCTCGAGATCGAGATCACCGAGACGGTGATCATCAACGACATGGCGCGGGCGCTCTCCGTCCTGCGGCGGCTGAAGGCGCTCGGCCTGCGCATCGCCATGGACGATTTCGGCACCGGCTATTCGTCGCTGGCGACGCTGCAGGCCTTCCCGTTCGACAAGATCAAGATCGACCGCTCCTTCGTCAGCCAGCTCGAGCAGCGTCCCTCCGCCGCCGTGATCGTGCGGGCGGTGCTGGGGCTCGGCCGCAGCCTCGGCATCGGGGTCGTGGCCGAGGGCGTCGAGACCGACGGGCAGATGCGCTTCCTCGCCGAGGAGGGGTGCGAGGAGATGCAGGGCTATCTGTTCGGCAAGCCCCAGCCGGTCGATCAGCTCGCCGGCCTGATCGCCCGGGACGCGGCCTGGATGCGGGACGCCGGCGAGAACCGCATGATGGCGGCGGGGATCTGAGATCCGCTCCGGGCTCCGGTGCCCCCCCCGGAGCCCGGAGCGGATCTCGGGCCTCGCCGGCGCCACGGGACGGGCGGATGCTATCGGGAGGGTCGGGAGAGGGATGGTGCCGCTGGGGAGGATTGAACTCCCGACCTCGTCATTACCAATGACGCGCTCTACCACTGAGCTACAACGGCGCGCCGGTGCCGGGCTGCCCTCCCGATCGGGAGCGGACAGACGTCAGACACACCGAGCGAAATCTTGGACTCTCACGGTGAAGGATGGTGCCGCTGGGGAGGATTGAACTCCCGACCTCGTCATTACCAATGACGCGCTCTACCACTGAGCTACAACGGCCCGTCGGCGCCACGATAACCTGACCGCGACCGTTGGGCCGGGCAGTTCGTCGCTGTGCGCCGAAGACGAGCGGGGGGATAGCGGATCGCCCGGCGCATTGCAACAGGCCCGGGCCCAGGAATCGCGGCCCCCGTCGGATGGCGGCGCGTCGGCCGGCCCCCGCTCCCTGGCCCGTCCCTTGCTTTGCTCCCGCCCAAGGGGAGAGCGCCAAGGGACGGGGCATGGATGTCGAACTGATCAGCCTGACCAAGCGCTACGGCGACACCGTAGCCGTGGATGGGATCAACCTGAAGATCCGCTCGGGTTCGTATTGCTGCCTGCTCGGGCCGTCCGGCTGCGGCAAGACCACGACGCTCCGGATGATCGCCGGGCACGAGACCGTCTCGTCGGGCGACGTGGTGATCGGCCCCAAGGCGGTCGGCGACCTGCCGCCGGCCCAGCGCGGCACCGCGATGATGTTCCAGAGCTACGCGCTGTTTCCCCACCTCACCTGCCGCGACAACGTCGCGTTCGGGCTCAAGATGCGGGGCGTGGCCAAGGCCGAGCGGATCAAGCGCGCCGACGCCATGCTGGCGCTGGTGCAGATGGACCACCTCGCCGGGCGCCTGCCGGCGCAGCTCTCCGGCGGGCAGCAGCAGCGCGTCGCGCTCGCCCGTGCCCTCGTCACCGGGCCGAAGGTGCTGCTCCTCGACGAGCCGCTCTCGGCCCTCGATCCGTTCCTGCGGGTGCGGATGCGGACCGAGCTGAAGCGGCTGCAAGGCGAGCTCGGCATCACCTTCGTGCACGTCACCCACAGCCAGGAGGAGGCGATGGCGCTGTCCGACCTCGTCGTGGTGATGAATGGCGGCCGCATCGAGCAGGCGGCCGATCCCCGCACGGTGTTCGAGCGCCCGGCCACCGCCTTCGTCGCCCGCTTCATCGGCGGCCACAACGTCATCGCGCTCCCCGACCGGCGCATCGCCGTGCGGGCCGACCGGATGCGGCTCGGGCCGGAGGCCGGCCCCGAGGGTCTCAGCGCCCGGGTCGTCGCGGTCGAGTACCAGGGCAGCACCGTCCATGTGAGCCTCGACGCGCCGGACCTCGCGGCCGACGCCGGCTCGGCCCTCACCGCGATCCTCAGCGACCACGCCTTCGCCACCCATCCCCTCGCCCTCGGAGACAACGTGCGGGTGGGCTGGCCGGCCGGCGAGGCCCACCGCCTCGACGCCTGACGACGACTTCGAAAAGGGAGACTTTCGCCATGACCGAGACGAAGACACCCCGCCTGTCGCGCCGCACGCTGCTGCAAGGGGCCGGCGCCGCGGCCGGCCTCGCCGCCGGCTCCGGCGTGATCACGGGCTTTCCGGCGATCATCGCCGCCGAGCCGGTGACCCTGCGCTATCTCGGCACCGCCGTGAACCAGAGCGGCGACATCGCCCGCAAGGTGAAGGAAGATCTCGGCATCACGATCGAGTACATCCCGGTCGTGACCGACGAGGTCTCGAAGCGCGTCGTCACCCAGCCGAACTCCTTCGACATCGTCGATTCCGAATATTTCAGCCTCAAGAAGCTGATGCCGTCGGGCAACCTCGTCGGCATGGATGCGCGCCGGATCAAGAACGCCGACAAGATCACCCCGGTCTTCACCAAGGGCGAGGTCGGGGGCAAGAAGATCGGCGACCAGGGCACGGCGCCCAAGAAGGTCTTCTACCTCGAGGGCCAGAACTCCACGAAGTTCGCCTCGTCCCCGACCGAGTGGATCACCCTGATCCCGACGACCTACAACGCCGACACGCTCGGCATCCGCCCCGACCTGATCAAGCGCCCGATCACCTCGTGGAAGGAGCTCTTGAACCCCGAATTCAAGGGCAAGGCCTCGATCCTCAACATCCCGTCGATCGGCATCATGGACGCCGCGATGGTGGTGGAGGCGACCGGCGACTACACCTATCCCGACAAGGGCAACATGACGAAGGCGGAGATCGACCGCACCATGAAGGTGCTGATCGAGGCCAAGCGTGCCGGGCAGTTCCGCGCCTTCTGGCAGGATTTCAACGAATCCGTGAACCTGATGGCGTCGGGCGAGACGGTGATCCAGTCGATGTGGTCGCCCGCCGTCACCAAGGTGCGCTCGCAGGGCGTCGCCTGCACCTACCAGCCGCTGAAGGAAGGCTACCGCGCCTGGGCCACCGGCTTCGGCCTGCCCAAGACCCTGACCGGCAAGAAGCTCGATGCTGCCTACGATTTCATCAATTGGTTCCTGTCGGGCTGGGCCGGTGCCTATTTGAATCGCCAGGGCTACTATTCGGCGGTGCTGGAAACGGCAAAGGCCAACATGGAGCCCTACGAATGGGCATTCTGGATGGAGGGCAAGCCGGCCGAGAAGGACATCAAGGCCCCGGACGGCACCATCATGGAGAAGGCCGGCGCGATGCGTGACGGCGGCTCGTTCGAGCAGCGGATGGGCGCCGTCGCCTGCTGGAACTCGGTGATGGACGAGAACACCTACATGGTGCGCAAGTGGAACGAGTTCATCGCCGCATGAGCACGGCCGCGGCTCCAGCCCTCCCGGAGGCGGCAACCGCCGCCTCCACCCCCACGGGTCTCGCCGCCGCGACGCGGCGCCAGCGCCGGTTGGCCTATTGGCAGGCGATGCCGCTCGGGCTCGTGTTCCTCGTGTTCTTCCTGGTGCCCCTGGCGCTGACCCTGATCGTCAGCTTCTGGGAGTACAACGAGTACGAGATCATCCCGGCCTTCACGCTCCAGAACTACGCCGACGTGTTCGAGGGCTGCCTGTCGGGGGGCGACCTCTGCACCACCTTCCGGACCTACCTGTCGACGCTGAAGTTCTGCCTGCTCGGCTGGGCCGCGACCCTGGGAATCGGCTTCACGGTGGCCTACTTCGTCGCCTTCCACGTCCGCTCGACGGCGATGCAGACGGTGCTGTTCCTGATCTGCACCATCCCGTTCTGGACCTCGAACGTGATCCGGATGATCGCCTGGGTGCCGCTGCTCGGCCGCAACGGGCTCGTCAACGACACGCTGATGGGTCTCGGCCTGATCCGCACCCCGATCGAGGGGCTGCTCTATTCCGACTTCTCGGTGGTGCTGGCCTTCATCCACCTCGATACGGTGTTCATGATCGTGCCGATCTTCAACTCGATGATGCGGATCGACCGGTCGCTGATCGAGGCCGCCAGCGATGCCGGCGCCACGGCCTGGCAGACCCTGTGGAACGTCATCGTGCCGCTCTGCAAACCCGGCATCGCCATCGGGTCGATCTTCGTGCTGACGCTGATCATGGGCGACTTCGTCACGGTCGGCGTCATGGGCGGCCAGCAGATCGCCTCCGTCGGCAAGGTGATCCAGGTGCAGATGGCCTACCTGCAATTCCCCGCCGCCGCCGCCAACGCGGTGGTGCTGCTCGGCGCCGTGATGGTGCTGATCGGCGCGCTCACTCGCCTGATCGATCTGCGCCGGGAGCTTTGAGAGACATGCGCCGCGACGGGCCCCGCCCCTTCTCGTTCTACGTGCTCGCCGCCTTCTTCGGGCTGTTCGTGCTCTTCCTCTACGGGCCGACCCTGACGATCCTGGCGCTCAGCTTCCAGGGGCCGCAGGGCGGCCTCACCTTCCCGATGAACGGGGTCTCGACCTTCTGGTTCTCGCGCCTCTGGGCCGGGCTCGGCGTGGTCGACATCTGGGCGGCGTTCCGGCGCTCGCTGGCGCTCGGCCTCGTGGTGATGGCGCTCACCGTCACCATCGCGTTCTTCGCAGGCCTCGCCTTCCGCAAGGGGTTCCTCGGCCAGACGCCGCTGTTCTACGTCGCGGTGGCGAGCCTGATCGTGCCCTCGATCGTGGTGTCGCTCGGCATCGGCCTCGAATTCCGGCTGATCGACGAAGGCATCAAGGCGCTCGCGGCGCGGACCGGCTGGGGCGTCCTCCAGGACCACGGCACCGTGATGGGGCTGTTCACCTCGGCCTTGGGCGCCCACCTGACCTGGACCCTGCCCTTCGGCCTCCTCATCATGTTCGCGGTGTTCAACCGCTTCAACCCGGCCTACGAGGAGGCCGCCCGCGACCTCGGCGCCACCGGCCCGCAATCGCTCCGCCACGTCGTGGTGCCGATCATCCTGCCGTCCCTCGTCGGCGTCGCGCTGTTCGGCTTCACCCTGTCCTGGGACGAGCTCGCCCGCACCAGCCAGGCGATCGGCGGGCGCAACACCCTGCCGCTGGAGCTGCAGGGCCTGACCACCACGGTGACGACGCCGGAGATCTACGCGCTCGGCACCGTGACGACCGGCGTCTCGCTCCTCGTCATCGGGCTCGCCTTCGGCAGCTTCCTGGCGATCCAGCGGCGGCGGGCACGGCGGGTGACCCTGCCGGGGTCCTGAGCCGCCCCTCAATCGGTCGTGCGCACCACCCAGGTCGCCCGGCGGATGCCGTCCGCCGCACCGAGCTTCGCGATCACCGCCTCGATCTCCTCCGGCTCGATCGCGGTGCTGACGAGGGTCGCCACCACCTCGACGTCGTCGTCGCCGCGCTCCTCGACGTCGACCTCGCTCACCGGGTAATGGGCCGCCTCCAGGCGCTCGACCAGAAGGTCGCGCACCTCGGAGAGGCGGCCGGTGTCGGTGGTGGCGCGCACCTCGTAGGTGGCTTCCGTGTCGCGCTCGTCGATCGGGATGCGGTTGATGGCGTTGACGAGGGGCCGCAGCAGGGTGTTGCCGGCGAGCACCGCCACGGTGACGAGGGCGGCCTCCGCGGCGAGATCGACGCCCGACAGCGCCCCGACCGCCGCCGAGCACCAGAGCGTCGCCGCGGTGTTGAGCCCGCGGACGTTCATGCCCTCCTTCATGATCACGCCGGCGCCCAGGAAGCCGACGCCCGAGACCACGTAGGCGACGATGCGGATCGCCCCGTCGGCATGCCCGATGCGCATGCCGAGATCGGTGAAGGCCGCGGCGCCCACCGCCACCAGCACGTTGGTGCGCAGGCCCGCGGTGCGCTGCCGGTACTGCCGCTCCGCCCCGATCAGGGTGCCGAGCACGAAGGCGCAGAACAGGCTCAAGACGGAGTTGAGAAATTCGCCGGCCTGGAAGGCCTGGATGATCGCCATCGCGTCCGTGCCGCTCGTCGGGGGCCGCGGGCGAGCCCGCGGGAAAGCCTGCCGCTATAGCGGGGCCGTGTGACGGCCCGATAGCAAAGCCGTCAGGGCGCGCGGTCGGCCGGGCCCTTGGAGCCCTGTCCCTTGCCCGCAGGCCCCTTGGTTGCCGTGTCCTTGGCCACCGTCTCCTTGTCGGAGGAGCCCTTGGCGGTCGCGCCCTTGGCCGGCACGCCCTTCTCCACCGCGCCCTTCTCGGCCGAGTGCTTGTCGCGAGCGCCGTTGTCCGGCGAATCCTTGGCCGAAGCGACCTTGACCTGGGAGCGCTTGTGGGCGGCGGCCTTGACCTTCGCCTTCGCCTTCGCGCCGTCGGCGCCGGCCGCCCGGATCAGGGCGGCGAGTCCGGCCTCGGTGACCGCCTCGGCCGCCTCCGGCACGCTGAACCAGCGGCATTCGCGCTCGTGCTGCTCGGGCCAGGTCTTGAGCTGCTTGCGCACCTCCAGGCGAAACACCTGGACCTGGCACAGCACCGTGTCCCGACTCTTCAGGCGCTTCTGGTAGAAATAGCTGCCGAGCGCCCGCCGGCCGACCCGGCCGATCAGGCCCGCCTCCTCGTAGGCCTCGCGGGCGGCGGCCTCGTAGTTCTTCAGGCCCTTCATCGGCCAGCCTTTCGGCACCACCCAGCGGCGGGTCTCGCGGGAGGTGATGAGCATGACCTGCAGCTCCCCGTCGGCGCGGGTGCGCAGCGGCAGCACGCCGACCTGGCGGCGCGGCTCTCCGTTGCGCTCCGACCAGCCGGTCAGGGCGCTCGCCAGGGCCCGCAGGCTCCTCATGCGCGGACCCGGCGAACGGCGACGCAGCGGGCGGAGCGAAGACTGGTGCAGGTCACGGGTGTCACGTCGCGGCGCACTCGCTGGGGTCCGGTCCGGGGCGGGAAGGCCGCACGATCGTGACGGTCCGGATCGCGCCGATGCCCCGCGGGGTCGGGCACGACCCGCAAGAAACGAACAGCACGACGGTGCCTTCCTCGCGGCAGGCGGCGTCTCCCCGTCCGTCCCTTTACGCGGGATGCGGCGCGGCGCTCAAGCAGGATTTGTTAACCGGCAAAACAAATCGCCGGGTCGGGCCTCGCGTCAGGCTTCGCCGCCGAGGGTGGCGATGAGGACGTCGAGGCGGGCGCGCAGATCGGCGATCTCGCTCTCGGACATCTTCAAGGTATCGACGATCGAGCGGCGCACGTCGACGGCCTGTCCCTCCAGGGCGTGCCCCTCCTCGGTCAGGCTGATCTCGACCTCGCGCTCGTCGGCCTGGCGCCGGGTACGGCGGACGAAGCCGGCCGCCTCGAGGCGCTTCAGCACGGGCGTCAGCGTTCCGGAATCGAGGCGCAGGCGGCGGCCGATGTCGGACACCGTCAATCCATCGTTTTCCCACAGCACGATCAGGACGAGGTACTGCGGATAGGTCAGGCCCAGCCGCTCGAGCAGCGGCCGATAGCACTTCGTCATGCGATGGGACGCGGCGTAGAGCGCGTAGCAGAGCTGATTATCGAGCCGCAATGCGGTCACGCCTGACAGGACAGGCTCGAGAGAGTTCATGTGCTCACCATACCGACGGCAACCGGACGCCGCCCCTGCCGAAGGATCATCCGACAACCAGCCTAACACGGCCGGGCAGCCCACCGAAATCGCACCAATGCGTTCGATGGTGGACAATCATCTCTCGAATGCAGGTGTTTGTGCAACACCATAGGATGGGACGCCGACCGGCGGCGGCCGCAGACCTCCGCGCGGACCTCAGCGGCGGCCGTCGAGCGGCGGGCGGATGCGGCGCTCGACCAGGGGCCGGGTGGCCCGGCGCTCGACGATCACCGTGCGGGGACCGCGCAGGCCGCTGCCCGTGCTGATGATCCGCTCGGGCGCGCGTTCGGCCTTCGGCCTCGCCGCCTGGGCCTGCGCGGCCTGGAGCACGTGGGGACGCACCTCGTCCAGGGGCAGGCCGATCAGGCCCGCGGCGATCTCGACCTGCTGCTCGACGTCGTCGGCGAGGTCCTGGGCCGCCGCCACCGCCTCGGTGATGGTCGGCGGCTCCTTGCGCACCCGGATGGGCGGCAGGTTGCGGGGTTTGTCGGTCGGCTTCTTCACGGTGCGGCTCATCATCATGGGCTGACCATAGCGCAGGCACGGCCATTGTTGCAGTGCAACACGCGCATGTCCAACCCGGCGCGGCTGGAATGGTTGCGTCGCCGAAAGGGTAGCGCCTGCCGCCGCCAGCGAAATTCGACTTGTGCGGTGGTCCGCCCCGCACATCGGTCATAAGGTCGCAGGCTCTGGATAGGCCGATCCACCGGGTCGCGCGCCGCCTTCGGGTCGGGGCCGCCGGCCGGCTTGCTCCCGGCCGCGCGGCTTGAGAGACTGGCCGACATCATGAACGCCCTTCCTCCCCTCGATCCCCGCCTGACCCCGGCCCGGCCCGATCTCGCCGACGAGCGCCTGCGCGGGCGGGTCGAGGCGGCGCGCTACGTCGCCGGGACGGCGCACCGGATCCGCCTCCCCCTCGCCCCCCTGCGCCGCGCGCCCGACCCCGCCGCCGCCCTCGACAGCGAGGCGCTGCTCGGCGAGGCGGCGACCGTCTACGACCTGCGCGACGGGTTCGCCTTCGCGCAGCTCGCGGCGGACGGCTATGTCGGCTACCTGCCGGCGGAGGCGCTCGGGCCCGTCGATCCCGCACCGACCCACCGGGTCGCGGCCCTGCGCACTTTTCTGTATCCCGCCGCCGACCTGAAGCGGCCCGCCCTCGGGGCGCTCAGCCTCGGCGCCCGGGTGGCGGTCGCGGCGCGGGACGGCGCCTATGCGCGCCTGCACAACGGCGGCTTCGTCTGGGCCGGCCACCTCGCCCCCCTCGACGCGATCGAGCCGGACGTCGCCGCGACGGCCCTGCGCTTCCTCGGCGTCCCCTATCTCTGGGGCGGACGCAGCAGCCTCGGGCTCGACTGCTCCGGTCTGGTGCAGACGGCGCTCGCCGCCGCCGGGATCGCGGCGCCGCGCGACAGCGACCAGCAGGAGGCCGCCCTCGGCGAGGCGGTGCTGGTCGCGGCGGACCTCGCCGGCCTGCGGCGGGGCGACCTGGTGTTCTGGCGCGGCCATGTCGGGATGATGCTGGACGAGACCCGCCTGATCCACGCCAACGGTCATCACATGGCGGTGGCGGTCGAGCCGCTCGCCGAGGCGCAAGCCCGCATCCGCGGCGGCCGCACGGGGCCCGGCACCGGCGACGGGGCGATCCGCGCGATCCGCCGCCTCCTCCCCGGCTGACCGTCCGGGGCCGAGCCCGAAGGCCTTTCATTGGACCTGTCCGATCCCGACACTGGGGAAACCGCCCGGTGCGCGACGGATCGCGCGTGCAAAGCCGTGGACATCCGGCGGAATACCGGCCGGGCGGGGGTCGCGCCGCCTCGCCTCGGCCATCACCTGCGATAGATTGTGACGCAAGGGTTCGCCGTCGGCGGCCCACCCACTCGTGCTCCGAGGATACCCGCCCGCGATGCTGACCGGTTCGGCCGTCACCCGCGCCCTCGTCATCGTCGTGCTGGCAGCCGGTCTCGCCGGCCTGTGGCAGTTCCTGATGCCGCGGGCGACCGGCCCCAACATCTCCGAGCCGCCCAAACGCGCGGAGACCGGCAAGAGCTCCACAGCGAGCCCCACGGCGAGCCGGACCGTGCCGCCGCCGACCAGCGAGAGCGGAGACCCGGTGCGCTCGGTCTATCCGGGCCCGCGCGCCGCCGAGCCGCCGGCGCCGCGCCAGCCCCCGGCGGCGGATCCGGCACCCGCTCCGGCACCTGCGCCGGTTCCCGTTCCGGTGCCGAGCGCCGCCCCGGCGACGGTGCCGGAGCCCACCCCTCCCCCGGTCTTCGGCCCGCCGGCCGTGCCACCGGTCGCGGCGAACGACGAGCCGGCCTCCGCTCCCGCCCCGGCCGGCGCCGTCGACCTCAACACCGCCAGCGTGGCGGAGCTGAACGGGCTGGGCGGCGGCATGATCGGCAAGGCGATCGTCGCCCGGCGGCCCTACACCTCGCCGGGCGATCTCCTGTCGAAGCGCGTCCTGAGCCGGGCGACCTACGAGAAGATCAAGGGCCAGGTGACGGTACGGTAGGAGCTCTCCGGATCAGTCGAGGCCCTCGTCGGGGATGTTCAGCGTGGTCCCGCAAGCCTTGCAGTGCACGGCATCCGGCTCGTGGCGCTGCAGCCCGCAGGTCGGACAGGGAAAGCGCACCTTGTAGGGCCGGAACACCACCTGGGCGAGGCGGAAGAACAGGGTCACGCCGCAGATCATCACGAAGACCGAGATCAACCGGCCCGACGGGCCCGGCAGGGTGATGTCGCCGTAGCCGGTGGTCGTCAGCGACGTGACCGTGAAGTAGAGCGCATCGACCGGGCTGCCGATCGCCGGATTGCTGCCGGCCTGCGTGACGTAGACCACGCCGGTCATCACGAACACGAACACCATCAGGTTGGTGGCGGTCAGGATGGCCTCTTCGTTGCGCCGGAAGACGGTGCTGTCCTGGCGCAGCCGGTCGAGCAGCTGGTAGGTGCGCAGGAGGCGAAGCGTGCGCAGGATGCGCAGGAAGCCGACGCCCTGCACGAACATCGGCGCGAGGAACGAGGCGATCGCCACCACGTCCGTCCAGGTGCTGAGGCGCAGGAACTCGCGCGCCGGCGCGCGGCTGATCGCCAGGCGGCCGGCGAAATCGGCCAGCACCCCGAGGCCGAGGACCACGTCGCAGGCGACGATCCAGGACGAGAGCGGCAGGAACGAGGTCACGATCACGAAGGCGATCGTCGCGATGTCGAAGGCGAGCAGGGCGTACCGGAAGCGATGCGCCCGATCGGTGTCGCCCTCGTAGAGGGCCTGCAGTCTGGCTTTCAGCGGAGTCATGGTTCCGATCGGTCGGACGGGCGCCGCCGCCCCATAGCGCATTCCGACCGCCGGCGCCCGTTGCGCACCGATCCGATCGATGGGATACGGGCGCCAAGGTGTGCGGTCCCGCAGCGGGACCTGCAGGATGTCTGCCGCTGGTCGGGCCGCCAGCGGGGAAGACCCGTGCCCATGCCTCATCCGACTTGGCCTTATTCGACCCGGCCCCATCCGACTTGGCCTCATGCGGCCGGGCAGCCTCCCCGGTCCCACCGGCGACATGGCCGTCGTCCTGCCCCCGGCGCAGGCGTCGTGATGCGGTCCATCGATCCGATCATCGCGGCAGACCCGACATGCCCGGCGGCGGGTCGGGTTTCGCCGACGCATCCTCCACATTTCGGCAAGGCGACGACATGAGCGTTCAGGCCCCCCTCCCGGTTCGCCGGCCGCTCTCGGCCCTGCGCAACATGCTGCACAACGAGGCCAGCGGCGGCCTGGTGTTGATGGCGAGCGCCGCGCTGGCCCTGGTGGTGGCGAACTCGCCTCTCTCCGGGAGCTACTTCGCGGTCCTCAAGACCGATCTCGGCCCGCTCTCGGTCCTGCACTGGATCAACGATGCCCTGATGGCGGTGTTCTTCCTGCTGGTCGGCCTGGAGATCAAGCGCGAGATGCTGGACGGGCGGTTGCGCACCTGGCCCGACCGCATCCTGCCCGGGATCGCCGCGCTCGGCGGCATGCTGATGCCGGCGCTGGTCTATGCCGCGGTCAACCGGCACTCGCCGGACACCCTGCGCGGCTGGGCGATCCCGGCGGCGACCGACATCGCCTTCGCCCTCGGGGTGCTGGCGCTGCTCGGTTCGCGCGTGCCGGTCTCGCTCAAGGTGTTCCTCACCGCCCTGGCGATCATCGACGACCTCGGGGCCGTCCTCATCATCGCGGCCTTCTACACCGCCGACCTGTCGCTGCCGATGCTCGGCGGCGCCGGCCTGACGCTCGCCATCCTCTACGGGATGAACAAGGCCGGCGTCGCACGTCTGTGGCCCTACCTGCTGCTCGGCGCGGTGCTGTGGGTGTTCGTCCTGAAGTCCGGCGTGCACGCGACCATCGCGGGCGTGCTGCTCGCGCTGACGATCCCGCTGCGGCTCAGCGTCGGCAAGCCGGACGACCCGACCTCGCCGCTGCACATCCTCGAGCACGCCATCCATCCGTGGTCGGCGTTCCTGATCCTGCCGATCTTCGGGTTCGCCAATGCGGGCGTGTCGCTGGCCGGGTTCAAGCCGGCCATGCTGCTCGATCCGGTGACGCTCGGGGTCGCGCTCGGCCTGTTCGTCGGCAAGCAGCTCGGCGTGTTCGGGTTCGTGCTGGCCCTGGTCCGGCTCGGCTGGGCCCAGCGGCCGGCGCACGCGACCTGGCTGCAGGTCTACGGCGTGGCGCTGCTGTGCGGCGTCGGCTTCACGATGAGCCTGTTCATCGGCCTGCTGGCCTTCGCCGCGAGCCCCGCGCTCGAAGCCGAGACCAAGATCGGCGTGCTGGTGGGTTCGCTCGCCTGCATGGCGGCCGGGGCGCTGGTGCTGCGCTTGGCGCCGCGCGCGCCGAAGCCGGCGGCGGCGCACGGGTCCTGATGCCGGGCCCGCGCGATCGTCGGGCCGTCGAACGACCGGACCCGCCGGTGAACCGGACGCTCGGCGCCGAGCATCCGGCCTCTCGCGAAGGCCCCCGATGCAGCGCACCGGGGGCCGCACCGGTCACGCCGCGAGCGGCGCCGGGATCTCGGTCTCGCGCTCGGTCACGAGGTCGGCGGCGATGCGGCCGGAGCCCGCCGCCATGGTCCAGCCCAGCGTGCCGTGGCCGGTATTGAGCACGAGGCCCCGGATCTGGGTGCGGCCGAGATAGGGCACGTTCGAGGGCGTGGTCGGGCGCAGGCCGCTCCAGGCGGTGGCGGCGGAAAAGTTGCCGGCATTCGGGAAGGTACGCCGCGCGTTCTCCAGGATCGCCGCGACCCGCGCCGCATCGAGGTGGCGGGTATAGCCCGAGAGTTCGGCGGTGCCGGCGACCCGCAGATGGGTGCCGAGGTTCGAGTAGACCAGCTTGTACTCGTCGTCGGTCAGGCTGACCTGCGGCGCGCCGTTATGGCCCTCGATCGGGATCGAGACCGAGTAGCCCTTGGCCGGGTAGATCGCGAGGTTGACGCCGTAGCGGCGCAGGAACGGCGCCGACCACGAGCCGAGCGAGACCACGACGTTGGGCGCGGTGAGCCGCTGGTGGCCGCCCGCCACCATCGCCTCGACGCCGGTGATCCGGTCGCCCGACGGGGAGAGCAAGAGGCGCGTCGCCTCCGAGCCGTACAGGAACGTCGCCCCCATCGCGGCGGTGCGGGCGGCGAGTGCCTGAGTGAAGGCGCGGGCGTCGCCGCTCTCGTCCTCGGCCGTGTAGGTGGCGCCGACCACGTCGTCGATGGCGTGGGCGAAGGCCGGCTCGAGCGCCAGCACCTCGTCGCGGCCGATCACCCGGCGCTCGCAGCCGTGCTGGCGCATCAGCTCGGCGACGGGCTTGGCGGCCTCGAACTCCTTGGCGTCGCGGTAGAAATGCAGGATGCCCAACGTCTTCTCGGCGTAGGCCAGGCTCTCGGCGGCGCGGATCTCCTGGAGCTTGGCGCGGCTATAGGCGCCGAGCCGCACGATCTCGACGGTGTTGCGGCGCGCCCGCTCGGGCGTGCAGTTGCGCAGGAAGCCGGCGATCCACGACCATTGGTGCCGGTCGAACCGGGGGGTGAAGAGCAGCGGCGCACGCGCATCGAAGAGCCACTTCATCACCTTGAGCGGCGCGCTCGGATTGGCCCAGGGCTCGGCGTGGCTCACCGAGATCTGGCCGCCATTGGCGTAGCTGGTCTCGAGGCCGGCGCCGCTCTGGCGGTCGATCACGCAGACCGACAGGCCGGCCTTGGCGGCCCAGTAGGCGGTGGCGGTGCCGACGACGCCGGCGCCGAGCACGATGAGATCGAAGGAGGTCTTTTGTCCCGACACGCGTTCCATCCTTCCCGCCTCGTCGAAGGCAGGTGGCAGGGGTTGGAACTCTGTTCGGGTGGCCTGAGAGATTCGCCGGGTTCACGACCCGGCTTGCTCCATCGGCGGGCGTCGTGGCGCCCTCTCCAGAGTGTCCTCTCGATCGCGGTCCTTTGACCTGAGAGCTTCGGCGCGCAGCACGGCTGGCACGCCTTTCCCCTTCGGTGCCGGCGCGAAGCCGGTCTCTCCCGCGACCATCAACGGACGGCCAAGCCTCTAACATGGCCGCCCGTCGGACAAAAGTGCAAAGAGTCGCGGAATCGCCAGGATCGGTCGCTCCCGCTCAAGCGGAGGCGACTGATCCACTCAGGCCAGGCGAGCGTCGCTCAGGCCCGGCAAGCCCCGCTCAGGCCCGGCAAGCCTCGAACCCCTTGCGGATCTGGTCCGGGTCGAGGTGGCGGCCGATGAAGACGACGCGGGACTCGCGCGGGTCGCCGGGCTTCCACTCGTCCTGCAGGTCGCCATCGAGGATCATGTGGACGCCCTGGAAGACGAAGCGGCGCGGCTCGTCGGGAAAGCTGACGATGCCCTTGCAGCGCAGGATGTCGGCGCCCTGGACCTGGGTCAGGTCGGAGATCCACGGCATGAACTTGTTGGGATCGACGGCGCCCGGCAGCCGGGCCGAGATAGACTGGATCTCCTCGGAATGGTGGTGATGGTGGCCTTCCTCGAGGAATTCCGGCTCGATCTCGACGATGCGGGCGAGGTCGAAGGCGTTGCGGCCGAGCACCTTGTCGAGGGCGATGGCGCAATGCTGGGTCCGGTGGATCTCCGCGGAGGCGTTGATGGCGCGGATCTGGCGCTCGACGGCGTCGAGGCCGGCCTCGTCGACGAGATCGGCCTTGTTGAGCAGGATCACGTCCGCGAAGGCGACCTGGTTCCTGGCCTCGGGGGCGTCCTTCAGGCGCTCGGACAGCCACTTGGCGTCCACCACCGTCACCACCGCGTCGAGGGTGGCGGCCTCGCCGACATCCTGGTCGACGAAGAAGGTCTGGGCCACCGGCGCCGGCTCGGCGAGGCCGGTGGTCTCGACGATGATGGCGTCGAACTTGCCCTTGCGCTTCATCAGCCCGTCCATGATGCGGATCAGGTCGCCGCGCACGGTGCAGCAGATGCAGCCGTTGTTCATCTCGAACACTTCCTCGTCGGCGCCGACCACGAGGTCGTTGTCGATGCCGATCTCGCCGAACTCGTTGACGATCACGGCGTAGCGCTTGCCGTGCGGCTCGGTGAGGATGCGGTTGAGGAGGGTGGTCTTGCCGGCGCCGAGGTAGCCGGTGAGCACCGTGACGGGAATCTTGTCGGACATGCGGGAGGCTTCTTCTGCAACCGGACGGGGCGCGGACGCCGCCGGGGCGTCGCACTGACCGGTGATATAGTGTGTCACCCGCCGCCGCGGGAGGCCGGATCGGGCGCGGGGAAGCGGGCGACGTCGCCCAGCAGCTCGACGAAGGCCCGGGCGCCGTGATCGAGCAGGGCCCGCCCCGCCTCCGCCGTGCCGAGGCGCGCGTCGCCGATGGCGCCCGCCGGGTTCAGGTCCTGCGCGTGCCAGGCGAAGGCCGCCGGGCGCCCGGCCCGCAGATGAGTGTAGCTGCGCGCGATCTCCCGCGTCGCCGGCACGAAGTCGCGGATCGCGGGCCGGCGCACGAGGTCGGGGCGCAACGCCAGCATCAGGGCGGTCTCGATGCCGCCGCCATGGATGCCGTGGCGCACCTCGTCCTCGGGAAACGAGTCCGGCGGCGTGCCGAAGCGGCTCCAGGCGGTGGTGACCGCCACCATCCCGTGCCGGCCGCGCAAGCCCAAGGCCACGAGGTCGACGAGCGCGCTGTTGCCGCCATGCGAGGAGACGATGACGAGCCGGCGGCAGCCCGCCCGCGCCACCCCGTCGCCGATCTCGCCCCAGGCCCTCAGCGCCGTCTCGGGGGTCAACGTCAGGGTGCCGGGAAAGTCCGCGTGCTCGGGCGACAGGCCGACGCTCTGCACCGGCAGCACCCGGACGTCGAGGTCGGCGGGGACGAGGTCCACGACCCGCGCGAGGTAGCCCTCGGCGATGACGACGTCGGTGGAGAGCGGCAGGTGCGGCCCGTGCTGCTCCACGGCCGCGACCGGCAGCACCGCCACGGCGGCCCGCAGCGCGCCCTCGCGGCATTCCTCGGTGGTCAGGTCGCCCCAGGGCCGGGCCGGCATGCGCGTCTCCTCCACATCTGTCCGTCACGTCTGTCGATCGCCGGCAACATAAGCCGCGGCGGGGCGGGCCGGAACCGGGGCCTCGTCATCCAGGCGTCACAGGCGGGCTGGCATGTGCGCGTCGGGGTGCCGTCGCGGCGCCCGGCCCGCCGTCCTTGCGCTCACGGTGCACGCGCGGCAGGATCCGTCTCGAAACAGGGGCTGAACGCCATGGCAGCGGGCGAGCAGGCAGTGGCCGTAGCCGTGGACACGCCGCGCCGGGCGTCCAAGCGCCTCCGGCCCCCCGGCGCCAAGAGCGTCGGCTGGGCCCTGATGCAGGCCGCGCGCCTCCATCGCGGCCGCATCGGCGACCGCCTGGCGGATCTCGATCTCTTCGCCGGCCAGGAGCAGGTGGTCCAGGCGCTCGCGGCGGCGGGCACCATGACCATGGGCGACCTCGCCGCCACCCTGCGGGTGCGCCCGCCCACCGCCTCGAAGACCATCACGCGGCTCGCCGCCATGGGGGTGGTCGAGCGCCGCACCGAGGCCGGGGACGGCCGCGTCGTCCGGGTCCGCCTGACCGAGGCCGGCCTGGCCAAGGCGAAGGCGATCGAGGGCATCTGGGACGACGTCGAGGCCGAGATGCTGGACGGCTTCGACGGCAAGGAGCGCCGGCGCCTGCGCAAGCTCCTGCGCCGCACCGCCCGCAACCTCGCCGAGGCCGCCGGCCTCGACGCGCACGAGTCCGACGGCGAGGCCGAGGACGACCTCGACGGTCTCGATGCCGGGGATTCGAGCCGGGACATGGACTGACGACGTCCTGGACCGGCGACGCCCTTGGGTGAGGACGCCCCGGACCGACATGCGCGGGCCGGCACCCGCTTCGCCGAACGGATTATCCCGCGGCGCGGCGCGGCCTATGTTGAATGATCCGGCGCTGCGGCGGGCGATCACCTTGCCAAGTCCGTCGTTTGTCAGTTTTCTGCCGTGGGGCGACCCGTTCGCGGCGGGCGCGACGGCGCCGGGCCGGAAACAGTGTCCGATCACGATCACAGGAGCGACCGCGCCACGCGGTCGCCGGGCTTTCGCGCCCGCCCCCTCTGGGCCCACGTCACGGCGCTGGCCGCCGCCCTGCTGGTGCCGGCGCTCATCATCATCGGGCTGATCGCCCAGCGCTGGGTCCAGGCCGAGCAGGCCCGGATGGAGGAGCGCACCGCGACCCTGAACGCCCACGCGGTCGAGCAGATCGACGGCTTCCTCGGCGGCCAGGTGGCGATGCTGCGGGCGCTCGCGACCTCGCCGGCCCTGGAGGCTGGCGACGACGCCCGGTTCGACCGCCAGGCGCGGGAGCTGGTGCGCCTGCCGGGGGTCGAGATCGTGCTGCGCGATCCCGACGGCCGCGAGCGGGTGAACACCCGGCTGCCCCGGGGCGCGACCCTGCCGGGCGGCCCCCTCGCCGACGACCGCACCGTGCAGGAGACCGGCGCGCCGACGATCTCGGGGCTCTTCGCCGAGGCCGGGTCGGGCCGGCCGGTCGTCGCCGTCACGGTGCCGGTCCGGCGCGACGGCGCGGTGACCCACCTTCTCACCGCCACGCTGCCCGCCGCGCTGTTCGGCGAGATCCTGCGGGCGGCGGGCGTGGCCGCCCCCTATTCGGGCTCGATCGCCGACCGGGCGGGCATCGTCATCGGCCGCTCGGTCGAGACCGACGCGGCGGCCGGCAAGCCCCTGCCGGGCTTCGACACCATCACGGAGACGACCGGGCAGTGGAAGGGCCGCAACCTGAGCGGCATTCCGGTCTTCGGCACCCATCATCGCTCGGTGCCGTCGGGCTGGGTGGTGACGATCGGCATCGCGCAGGCGGCCCTGCAGGCGCCGCTCGTCACCTCCGTCCTGGTGCTGGCGCCGGTGGTCCTCGGCCTCGGGCTGATCGCGCTCGTCGCCTCGCTGCTCGCCGGGCGCCGCATCCTGCTCGCCAAGGCGCTCCTCGCCAAGGCGGCGGACGACCTGCGCCGGGGCATCCCGCTGCGGACGCCGGTGACGCCGGTGCGGGAGGTGAACGAGGTCGGGGCGGTGCTGGCGGAGACCTCCGCCACCCTGCACCGGCAGGCCGACGCCCTGCGCGAGAGCAACGCCGACCTCGAGAACCGCATCGCCGCGCGCACCCGCGAGCTCGTCGCCAAGGAGGCGGTGCTCACCACCACCCTCGACGCGATGGACCAGGGCCTGATCATGGTCGATGCCCAGGGGACCGTGGCGGTGACGAACCGGCGCCTCGCCGAGCTCCTCGACCTCGACCCCGCCTTCCTGGCGACGCAGCCGTCGCGGGCGGAGATGCGGCGGGCGCTCGACGCGGCAGGGGAATATGCGGGGGTCGATCCGGCCTTCGGGCAGGCGATCGCGATGGGCGACCTCGCGGTGCTGGGCGAGCGCTACGAGCGCACGCGGCCGAACGGCACGATCCTCGAGGTCCACAACGCGCCCACCGCCGAGGGCGGGGTGCTGCGCACCATCACCGACATCACCGCCCGGCGGGCGGCCGAGGCGGCGTTGCGGCACAAGAAGGCGCTGCTCGACGCCACCCTCGCCAACATGGACCAGGGGGTGCTGCTGATCGACGCCGCGGGCATCGTCCAGCTCTGCAACGAGCGGGCGATCGACCTCCTCGGCCTGCCGCCCGAATACCGCCATTGCCGCCCGGCCTTCGCCGAGGTCGTGGCCCGGCAGGACGCCGCCGGGGAGTTCGGCGATGCACAGGCCGTCCGCGAGCCCTGGCTCGCGCTCACCGGCGACCACCTCGGCGCGCCGCCGGTCTACGAGCGCACGCGGCCGAACGGCACCGTGCTCGAGGTGCGCACCGTGCGCCTCGCCGAGGGCGGGGCGATCCGCACCTTCTCCGACGTGACCGAGCGCAAGCGGCGCGAGCTCGCCGTCCTGGAGGCCAACCGCGTCGCGGAGGCCGCGCGGCTCCAGGCCGAGGCCGCGAGCGCGGCCAAGACCGAGTTCCTGGCGACGATGTCCCACGAGATCCGCACGCCGCTCAACGGCGTGATCGGCTACGCCGACCTCCTGATGCGTGCCGGCACCCTGTCGCCGGCCCAGGCCCGCAGCGCCGAGCGGATCCAGGATGCCGGCCAGGCCCTGCTGACGGTCGTCAACGACGTCCTCGACTTCTCGAAGATCGAGGCGGGGCAGATCGACCTCGATCCCCAGCCCTTCGCGCCGGCCTCGCTGGCCGACAACGCCGTGGCGATCGTCGGCGGCGCCGCCGAGGCCAAGCGCCTGAGCCTCGCGGTGCGGGCCGAGCCCGGCCTCGCCCCGCGCCTCGTCGGCGATCCCGACCGGCTGCGCCAGGTCCTGCTCAACCTCCTCAACAACGCGATCAAGTTCACTCCGGCGGGCCACGTCACCCTGCTGCTGGCCACGACGCCCCTCGGCGACGGCCGCCACCTCCTCAGGGCCGCGATCCACGATACCGGGATCGGGATCCCGGCCGACCGGCTCGGCCGGCTCTTCCAGCGCTTCTCGCAAGTCGACGGCTCGATCCAGCGCCGCTTCGGCGGCACGGGCCTCGGCCTCGCGATCAGCCGGCGCCTGATCGAGACGATGGGCGGCGAGATCGGGGTCGAGAGCCGGCCCGGCGAAGGCTCGACCTTCTGGTTCAGCGTGCCGCTGGCGGAGGCCGTCGCGGAGGAGGCGACCCCGGCCCGCGGCGCCGCGATCCCGCTCGACCGGCCGGCCCGGGTGCTGCTCGTCGAGGACAGCCCGGTCAACCAGGACATCGCCCGGGCGATCCTGGAACGCCGCGGCCACCGGGTGACCGTGGTGGCGGACGGGGCCGAGGCGGTCTCCGCCGTGCAGGCCGGCGCCCACGACGTGGTGCTGATGGACGTGCAGATGCCCGGCATGGACGGCGTGACGGCGACGCGCCACATCCGCGACCTCGGCTCGCCGCTCGGCCGCCTGCCGATCGTCGCGCTCACCGCCAACGTGCTGCCGCAGCAGATCGCGCAGTTCCGCGCCGCCGGCATGGACGACCACGTCGGCAAGCCGTTCCGGCCGGACGAATTGTTGGCGACGGTGGAGCGCTGGAGCGCGGCCCGGGCGGCCTGACGCCGAGACCGTCCCTCCCCCGCCCCTCTCCCCTGATCCCTCCCTTGCCACGACGGCAGGGACCCTACTTCTCCCGCGAAAATCGGACCTTTCGCAGGAGACCGCCATGGCCAAGCAGGATCGCAGCGCATTGATCGTCGGGGCGTCCCGGGGCCTGGGACTGGGGCTGACCCGGGCCTTCCTCGCCCGCGGCTGGGCCGTCACCGCCACCGCCCGGGGCGAGGCGCCGGCGCTCGCCGCCCTCACCCCGGTCGCCCCGGCGATCCGGCAGGTCGACATCGACGACGACGCGGCCGTGGCGCGGCTGCGCGACGACCTCGAACGCGAGAGCTTCGACGTGGTGTTCGTGGTGGCGGGCATCGCCGACGGCGCCCACGTGCCGCTGCCGGAGGGCGACCGGGCGACGGCGCTCAAGGTCTACGAGACCAACGCGGTGAGCCCGATCCGCTTCGCCGAGGCCTTCGCCGGCCGGGTCGCCCCCGGCGGCCTGATGGTGCTGATGAGCTCGATCCTCGGCAGCGTCTCGCTCAACGAGGGCGGCACCTGGGAGAGCTACCGGGCGAGCAAGGCCGCCCTCAACACGCTGGCCCGCAGCTTCTCCGCCCGCCACGGCGACGCGCCCTTCGGCACGGTGCTGATGCATCCGGGCTGGGTGCGCACCGACATGGGCGGGCCGGAGGCCGACATCGACGTGGCGACGAGCGCGGACGGGATGGTGACGGTGGTGGAGGGGCGGCTCGGGCAGCGGGGCTGCGCGTACCTGGATTATCGGGGGGAGATGCTTCCTTGGTGACGGTCCCTGGTACGACCCCGCTCGTATCGGGACCGACCAGTCTCGCATGTCGCTCAAACAGACTGTCCATTGCACCATTATGGTGTACGATGGGGCATGTCAGAGAAGCGGAAGCCGACCTACGACCTCGACAGCTTCCAAGCCTGGGCGAAGAGCACCCGCTTCCGTGTAGCGGGATCGGCTGCTCGAACCGCTGCAGAGATTGGTTTCGGCGCAACCGACATGATCGACACCATCCAGACCATAAAGAGACGACACTTCGACAAGTCGGTGACATCGCACTAAAACTCTCGCGAGTGGCAAGACGTCTATCACGTTCCATCCGAAGTTGGTATGCTATATATCAAATTTAGATCTGATACTGTCACGGAGTTTTTATTACTGTCGTTCGAGGAAAAGAACGATGAATGAGACACCAGTCTGCCCTGTGACCGGCGAGCCGATGGTGCGCGATACACGTCCGTTCGTGGTTTCCTACAAGGGCCGCAAGCAGACGGTGTCCTTGCCGGGCTGGTACTGCGACGCCAGTGGCGAGAGCATTCACTCGCGTGACGATCTCAAGGCCACGGATCGCGCCTTGATGGCACTCAAGGCCGAGGCCGAAGGCCTTGCGACGCCAGGAGAAGTCGCACGCGTTCGCAAGAAGCTCGGCCTCTCGCAAGTGAAAGCCAGCGAGGTTCTCGGGGGCGGCCCTCGTTCCTTCCAGAAATACGAAAGCGGCGAGGTCACGCCCAGCCGAGCCATGACGAACCTCCTACGAGTCATGGAGCGTCATCCCGAGGAGATCCACCGGCTCGAAGCCGCCATATCGGTGAGAGGCGGATCGTCCTCACTCGGGGATTAGCATGGTGGCTTGATCGGATTCCCCCTGATCGCGGAGCGGGCTTTCGCCGGACGGATCGTGCTCATCCGCCCTCCGCCAGGCCCCGCCCCAGCGCCCCCACCACGATCTCGATCTGCCCGCGCAGCACCGGCTCGCTCAGCACCATCAGCTTCTCGTCGAGGCCGAGGCTGACGAGGCCGTGGGTGGCCGAGAACAGGGAGCGGGCGAGGAGCGCCCGCTCGCGGTCGCCGAGGCCGGGCCGCAGGACCTGCAGCGGCGTCTCGATGTAGCGGAACAGGCGCACCTGCTCGACGAGGTACCAGTCGGGCAGGGCATGCGTGAT
The DNA here is from genome assembly GCF_017347565.1 of Methylobacterium indicum. NCBI lineage: Bacteria > Pseudomonadati > Pseudomonadota > Alphaproteobacteria > Hyphomicrobiales > Methylobacteriaceae > Methylobacterium > Methylobacterium indicum. The sequence goes on from NZ_AP024145.1 coordinate 1,557,497, forward strand.
CCGGTGCTGGAACAAGGCGCGCCAGCGGGCCGGGTTCTCGGCGGCGAAATGCAGATAGGCCACCGCCAGCCGCACCAGGGTGTCGGCCGCCGCCGCCCGCTCGGCCGGGCTCGCCGCGCCCGTCGGCGGCGGCGCGATCGTCACCGCGGTGATCGCCCGCTCGAACAGGGCGAGGGTGCGCAGGTTCACGGTGAGGATCAGGGCGTCGAGGTCGGGAAACGCCGTGTAGATCGCGCCGAGGGCACAGCCGACCTCCTTCGCGAGATCGCGCGCCTTGAGCGCCGCCAGGCCCTCGGCCGCGATGGTGGCCTCCGCGGCGTCGATCAGCGCCGTGCGCAGCCGCTCCCGCCTGTCGTCGTTGCGCATCCTGTCTCCACCTCTCCCCGTGCGTTGTCGCACCTTCGTAACCCGTGCGTCTCCGCACATGCGTGAACGATGTTCAAATTTGCGCTTGAACAACGTTCACGGCTGTGGAAAGGTGCCTTCGTGAACAGCGTTCACGAACCCGGAGCCGACGATGCTCAACCTCTTCTCCACCCTCGTCCGGGGCGCCGCCGCCAGGGCCGCCGAGGACCTCCACGACCAGCACGCCTTCCTGATCCTGGAGCAGCAGCTGCGCGACGCGGCCGCCGCCCTCGACGACAGCCGCCGGGCGCTCGGGCGGGCCATCGCCCAGGAGGCCGTCGACGCCAAGCGGCAGACGGCGCTCTACGCCAGGATGGTCGATCTGGAGGCCAGCGCCGTCGCGGCGCTCGCCGGCGGGCGCGAGGACCTGGCGCGGGAGGCCGCCGAGGCCCTGGCCGAGATGGAGCAGGAGGCGCTCACCCTCGAGACGACCCGGGCGGCCTATGCGGCGGAGGTCGCCGCCCTGCGCCGCGCGGTGCGCAAGGGCACCCACCAGTTCGCCGAGCTGGAGCGCGGCCAGCGCATCGCCCGGGCGACGGAGGCGGTGCGCCGCCTGCGGGCCCGGCGCGGTCAGGGAACGGGGAGCCCGGCGGCGCTCGCCGAGGCGCAGGCCACCCTGCGGCGCCTGCGCGAGGCCCAGGCCGCGGACGCCGCCTCCGACGAGGCCATGGCGATCGTCGACGCGGCGGCGCCCGATTCCCTGTGCGAGCGCCTGGAGGAGGCCGGCTTCACCCCGCGCCCCCGGCCGAGCGCCGGCAGCGTGATGGAGCGCCTGCGCGCCAAGGCGCAGGCCAAGGCCCAGACGAACGCCGCCTGACCGCACCGAACCCGCATTCCCTGTCCGAGGAGACACCGTCATGACCCAGCAGACCACACCGCACACCTCCGCCTGGGTGGCGTTCACCTACGCCTCGTTCATCGGCGCCGCCACCATGGTGGCGGGCGGCATCCTGTTCCTGCCCCTCGACCTCTGGACCAAGGCCTACCTCGCCATGGGCGTGACGATGCTGGTCCAGTCCTGCATCACGATGGTCAAGACCGTGCGCGACGTCCACGAGGGCAAGCGCCTCGTCAACCGCATCGAGGATGCCCGGGCCGAGCGCCTGCTGATGGAGATGGGCAAGGAATAGCCGGTTTCCGCGCGGCGGCCCGACATCGGATCGCCGCAGACCCGGGCAACAAAGCCGATTAGGGTTTACCGGCTAAGCACTCTCCCGCCGCGGCCGGCGCCCGGCCTCCACGCACGACGCAACACCCAGCGAGGACCGCCCCGATGTCAGGATCGCTGATGGCCAGCCGGCGCTTCGCGCCCCTGTTCTGGTGCCAGTTCTTCTCCGCCTTCAACGACAACTTCCTCAAGAATGCCCTCGTGTTCCTGATCATGTTCGGGGCGGGCGGGGTCGGCGGCGGAGCGGATGGCGGCTCGGCAGCCCTGGTGACGCTGGCCGGCGCGGCCTTCATCGCGCCGTTCTTCTTCCTGTCCGGCCTCGGCGGCCAGCTCGCCGACCGCTACGACAAGGCCTACGTCGCCCGCCGCCTCAAGGCGGCGGAGATCCTGGCGGCGGGCGTCGCGGTCCTGGGCTTCTGGCTTTCCTCGGTGCCGATCCTGTTCGTGGCCCTCGTCCTGTTCGGGATCGTCGCGGCCCTGTTCGGGCCGATCAAGTACGGCATCCTGCCCGACCACCTGGCCCGCGCCGAATTGCCGGCCGGCAACGCGCTCATCGAGGCCGCCACCTTCCTCGCCATCCTCACCGGCACCATCGCGGGCGGGCTCGCGGTCACCCATGGCGGGGCGCACGCCTTCGGCCTCCTGGTGATGGGATTCGCCGGCCTGTGCTGGCTTGCCAGCCTCGCCATCCCGACGACCGGCGAGGCGGCGCCCAACCTCGAGGTCGACCGCAACGTGCTGCGCTCGACGGGCGGCCTGATGCGCGACCTCTACGAGGATACGCGGCTGTGGCGCACCGGGCTCATCACCAGCTGGTTCTGGCTCGTCGGCGCCGTGGTGCTCGCCCTGCTGCCGGCCCTGGTGAAGCGCACCTTCGGCGGCGACGAGACCGTGGTGACGGCGCTTCTCGCCCTGTTCTCGGTCGGCGTGGCGCTCGGCTCCGGCCTCGCCTCCTGGCTCTGCGCCGGCCGGATCGTGATGCTGCCGACGCCGATCGCGGCGCTGATCATGGGCCTCGTCTCCCTCGACCTCGCGCATGTGGCGGCGGCGAGCGTCCCGCCCCCCTCCCCCGTCGGCGCCCTCGACTTCCTGGGCTCCTGGCGCGGCATCCGCATCGCGGTCGACTTCGTGGTGCTGGCCGCCGCCGCCGGCCTGTTCATCGTGCCCTCCTTCGCCGCGCTCCAGGCCTGGACCCCGAAGGAGCGCCGCGCCCGCGTCATCGCCGCCTCGAACGTGCTCGCCGCCGCCTTCATCGTGCTCGGCGCCGTCAGCCTCGCGGTGCTGCAGAAGGCCGGGCTGTCCTCGGCCGGCCAGTTCCTGATCGTCGGCATCGCCAACCTCGTCGCCGGTGTCGCGGTCCTCGCCGTGCTGCCGACGAGCGGCTTTCGCGATTTCCTGTCGATCGTCTTCCGGGCCTTCTACCGGCTCGAGGTGCGCGGCCTCGAGAACATCGAGAAGGCGGGACCGAACGCCATCATCGCCCTCAACCACGTCAGCTTCCTGGATGCGGGCCTCGCCCTGTCCCTGACCGAGCGCGACCCGACCTTCGCCATCGACCACACCATCGCGCAGAAATGGTGGGTGAAGCCCTTCCTGTGGCTCACCCGGGCGCTGCCGCTCGACCCGACGAAGCCGATGGCGACGCGGACCCTCATCAACGCCGTCAAGGGCGGCGAGACGCTGATCATCTTCCCCGAAGGCCGGCTCACCGTCACCGGCAGCCTGATGAAGGTCTATGACGGCGCCGGCCTCATCGCCGACAAGTCCGGCGTGCCGGTCGTGCCGGTGAAGATCGAGGGGCCGGAGCAGACCGCCTTCTCGCGCCTCTCCCGCGCCCAGATGCGCCGGCGCTGGTGGCCGAAATTCACCGTGACGGTGCTGGAGCCGGTGCGGCTCGAGGTCGATGCAGGCCTCAAGGGCAAGGCCCGGCGCCAGGCCGCGGGCGCGGCGCTCTACGGCGTGATGTCGGACCTGATCTTCCGCACCGCGCCCATCGACCGCACGGTGTTCGACGCCGTGGTCGAGGCGGCGGAGCGCGAGGGCGGGGCCCGGGTCGCGGTCGAGGATCCGGTCACCGGCACGCTCACCTATCGCCGCCTGCTGATGGGCGCCCGGGTGCTGGGCGCCAAGCTCGGGCCGCTGGCGCCGCAGGGTCGCGCCATCGGCGTGATGCTGCCGAATGCCAACGCGGCGGCCGTCACCGTGCTTGGCGTGATGTCGGCCGGCCGGGTGCCGGCGATGATCAACTTCACGGCCGGCCCGGCGAACATCTTGAGCGCCTGCAAGGCCGCGGAGGTCGAGACCATCGTCACCTCCCGGGCCTTCGTGCAGAAGGGCCGCCTCGATGCGCTCCTGGAGACGCTGAGCCAGAGCCTGAAAATCGTCTACCTGGAGGACGTGCGGGGCCAGGTCGGCCGGCTCGACAAGCTGCGCGGATTCTTGAGCTGGCGGCAGGCGATCCACCCCCGCAAGCCCGAGGACCCGGCCGCGATCCTGTTCACCTCCGGCAGCGAGGGCACGCCGAAGGGCGTGGTGCTCTCCCACCGCAACATGCTGGCGAACGCCGCCCAGGCCCAGGCGCGGATCGATTTCGGCCGCACCGACAAGGTGTTCAACGTCCTGCCGGTGTTCCACTCCTTCGGGCTCACCGTCGGGCTGGTGCTGCCGCTGGTCTCGGGCGTGCCGGTCTACCTCTACCCCTCGCCGCTGCACTACCGGATCGTGCCCGAGCTGGTCTACGGCTCGAACTCCACCATCCTGTTCGGCACCGACACCTTCCTCGCCGGCTACGCCCGGGTCGCCCACGCCTACGACTTCCGCTCGCTGCGCTACATCCTGGCCGGGGCCGAGCCGGTGAAGCCGGCGACCCGCAAGACCTACGCGGAAAAATTCGGCCTGCGGATCCTGGAGGGCTACGGCGTCACCGAGACGGCGCCGGTGCTGGCGCTGAACACCCCGATGTTCAACCGCTTCGGCACGGTCGGGCGGATCATGCCCGGCATGGAGGCCCGTCTGGAGCCGGTGCCGGGCGTCACGGAGGGCGGGCGGCTGTTCGTGCGCGGCCCCAACGTGATGCTGGGCTACCTCAGGGCCGAGAAGCCCGGGGTGCTGGAGGCCCCGCCCGAGGGCTGGCACGACACCGGCGACATCGTGACGATCGACGCGGACGGCTTCGTCACCATCCGGGGCCGGGCCAAGCGCTTCGCCAAGGTCGGCGGCGAGATGATCTCGCTCGCCGCCGTCGAGGCGGTCGCCGCCGAACTCTATCCCGATGCGGCCAGCGCCGTCGCGGCTTTGCCCGATGCCCGCAAGGGCGAGCGCCTGGTGCTGGTGACCGAGAAGGCCGACGCGACCCGCGCCGCCTTCCAGGCCCGCGCCCGGGCGAGCGGCCTCAGCGAACTCGCGGTGCCGGCCGAGATCGTGACGGTCGACACGCTGCCCCAGCTCGGCTCCGGCAAGGTCGACTTCGCCGCCGTGACGCGCCTCGCCGCGGAGCGGACCAAGCCGGCGGAGGTGGCGGCCTGAGGGGCGGGGCGGATCCGATCCGCCCCTTCCGCTCATCCGCGCTTGCGATACACGAACACGTCCTGGTGCGCGTCGAGCTGCATCGGCCGGTACGAGACGAGTTCCAGTTCCGGCGCCGCCTCGGTCACCAGGCGCTCGACGGCGTCCCTGGCGAACCAGGTCAGGCCGTACTCGTCGGTGTAGTAGGGATATCGGGCGTAATAGTAGCCGGCCTGCGCCATGGCGGCGAGTACCGCCGGCTTGTCGAGCCAGTACTGCTCGTAGCGCTCCGCCGTCTCGGCCGAGCCCTGGCCGTGGATGGTGAACACCGCGACGCCGCCGGGCTTCAGGGCGCGGCCGACATCGCGCAGGTTCGAGACCACGAAGTCCCGCGGCAGATGGGTGTAGACCGAGAGCAGGTAGATGAGGTCGTAGGCCGCGTCGGGCTTCGCCGCGGCGCGCTCCATCACCGGCACCTGGCTCGCGCCGAACTCCGCCGCCGTGAAGCGGGCGCCCTCGTCGATCACGTCGCAGACCGCAAGGCGGTTGCCGGGCAGCCGGCGCGACAGCTCGCGCACGATGCGGCCGTAGCCGCAGCCGATCTCCAGCGCCCGGCCGACCGAGTCCCAGTCGCGCCCGGCCTCCTTCAGCGCCGTCTCCAGGATGTCGACGAACTGGCGCGCGCCGGTCACGTAGCTCGCCACCCGGTCGGGGGCGGTCGAGGTCAGCATGAAGTCGTTGTAGTGGGCCCGCCCGATGCCGGCGACCGGCCGGGCGCCAAGACGCGAGCCGAGCGCGAAGCGGGCCTTGCGTCCGGCGGCGTAGAGGGCCGGCGAGCGCTTGATGACGTTCAGCATCCCGGGCGGGATCAGCTTGGTCGAGAGGGACGGCACGGGTTCGCTCCGGTTGCACCGCTCCCGCCCGCAATCGACCGAGAGTGGCAGCACGATGCCGGGCCCCGGCCGCCCGGACAACGATTGACGCCGCTCAAGCCTAATAGAGACTTGATCCCGGCGGAGTCATCCGCCGGGACGCCCGATCGGATCCGTTGTTAGGTCCAATCGCCCGTTCGTCCGGACGTGGACGTTAGACCCGCTCGCGCCGGATCTCGGCGCCGCAGCGCACGAGCTTGGCCTCCAGCGCCTCGAAGCCGCGATCGAGGTGGTAGACCCGGTTGATCTGGGTCTCGCCCTCGGCGGCCAGTCCCGCGATCACCAGCGAGACCGAGGCGCGCAGGTCGGTCGCCATCACGGGCGCGCCCTTGAGGCGCTCGACGCCCTCGACCACCGCGACGTCGCCCTCGAGCCGGATCTTCGCGCCGAGGCGGGCGAGCTCCTGGACGTGCATGAAGCGGTTCTCGAAGATCGTCTCGCGGATGCGCGACTGGCCCTTGGCCTTGGTCATCAGGGCCATGAACTGGGCCTGGAGGTCGGTCGGGAAGCCCGGGAACGGATCGGTGGTGATATCCACCGCCGCGATGCCGTGGCCGTTGCGGCGCACCCGGATGCCGTGATCGAGCGGCGTGACCTCGGTGCCGGTGGTGGCCAGGATGTCGAGCGCGCTGTGCAGGAGGTCGGCCCGGGTGTTCTCGAGCGTCACGTCGCCGCCGGTCATCGCCACCGCCATGGCGTAGGTGCCGGTCTCGATCCGGTCGGGCAGCACCGCGTGGCGGGCGCCCGAGAGGCGCGAGACGCCCTCGATCTCGATGCGGGGCGTACCGGCGCCCTCGATCCGCGCGCCCATCCGGGTCAGGCAGGCGGCGAGATCGACCACCTCCGGCTCGCGGGCGGCGTTCTCGATCACGGTCGTGCCGTGCGCCAGCACCGCCGCCATCAGGGCGACGTGGGTGCCGCCGACCGTGACCTTCGGGAATTTGATCTCGCCGCCGCGCAAGCCGTTCTTGGTGCGCGCCACCGCGTAGCCGCCGTCGATCTCGATCGTGGCGCCGAGCGTCTCCAGCGCCATCAGCAGGAGATCGACCGGGCGCGTGCCGATGGCGCAGCCGCCCGGCAGCGACACCCGGGCCTCGCCGAAGCGGGCGAGCAGCGGCGCGATCACCCAGAAGCTCGCCCGCATGGTCGAGACGAGGTCGTAGGGCGCCGTGGTGTCGATGACGTTCGAGGCGGTGAGCCGGATGGTCTGGCCGGCCTCGGTGGTCTGGCCCGGGCGCTTGCCCACCACCATGTGGTCGACGCCGTGGTTGCCGAGGATGCGCAGCAGCGAGGCGACGTCGGCGAGCCGGGGCACGTTCGACAGTTCCAGCGTCTCGCCGGTGAGCAGGCTGGCGATCATCAGCGGCAGGGCCGCGTTCTTGGCCCCCGAGATCGGGATGATGCCGTGAAGCGGCTTGCCGCCGACGATGTGAATGCGATCCATGGTGACAACGTCCCTCGCGCCTCTTGCGGCGCGTCCGGCGCGCGAGGCGCGCCCCTGATCCAAAACCCGGTTATTGCACCGCAGCGATGAAACCGCCACGCTTGCGCGTCAACGCCGATCCCCGGCGGTTCGATCCGTCCCCGGCGGGGCCGCCGAATCCTCCGGCTCCGCCTCGGCGGCCTCCCGGCCCCGCGCCTGGGCCTTCCGGCGCTTCAGGTTGTCCCGCAAGGCCGCCTTCAGGCGCTGCTCCCGGGTTCCGTCGCCCGGCCTGCCGTCTTCCCGCCCGCTCATCGCGCGCGACCCTTCGTCGCCATGACCAAATTCCAGCTTCCGTGCCCGTGCGGGAGGCGGCAGAACGCTCCCCCTCGCCCTCGACTTTTTCAAAAGACAAAAGCCGTCGCATTTGAGCGAGATCAAGGCGCGACCAGCGGCGGATCGGCGATCCCGGTCCCTTGCCGCGCGGACGGGCCCCTTCCCGGGGCCTCGCCCGGTCCCGCCCCGGACACCCGTCCGGCCAGACCGCGAAGGACCACGATGCCCGAGACCCGGCACGAGACCCGCCCCGACACCGCTCAGGGCGCGACCGATTACCAGGCCCTCTTCCGCGGCGCCCTGGAGCGCCTGCACGGCGAGCGCCGCTACCGCGTCTTCGCCGATATCGAGCGCATCAACGGCCGCTTTCCCGCCGCGCAGTGGCGCCGCCCCGACGCCTCCACCCGCGAGATCACCGTGTGGTGCTCGAACGACTATCTCGGCATGGGCCAGCACCCGGCGGTGGTGAGCGCCCTGACCGAGACCGCGCAGCGCTGCGGCGTCGGCGCCGGCGGCACCCGCAACATCGCCGGCAACAACTCGCCGCTCGTCGATCTGGAGCGCGAGCTGGCCGACCTGCACGGCAAGGAGGCGGGCCTCGTCTTCACCTCCGGCTACGTCTCGAACCAGGCCGGCATCTCGACGATCGCCAAGCTGATCCCAAACTGCCTGATCCTGTCGGACGCCTTCAACCACAACTCGATGATCGAGGGCGTGCGGCAATCGGGCTGCGACAAGCAGATCTTTCGCCACAACGATCTCGCCCACCTCGAAGAGCTGCTGATCGCGGCCGGCGACCGGCCGAAGCTGATCGCCTTCGAGAGCGTCTACTCGATGGACGGCGACGTGGCGCCGATCGGCAGGATCTGCGACCTCGCAGACCGTTACGGCGCCATGACCTATCTCGACGAGGTCCACGCGGTCGGACTCTACGGCCCCCGCGGCGCCGGCATCGCCGAGCGCGACCGGGTGATGCACCGGGTCGACGTGATCGAGGGCACGCTCGCCAAGGGCTTCGGCTGCGTCGGCGGCTACATCACCGGCTCGGCGGCGCTGTGCGACGCGGTGCGCAGCCACGCCGCCGGCTTCATCTTCACGACCGCCCTCCCCCCGGCGATCGCGGCGGCCGCCATCGCGTCGATCCGCCATCTCAAGCAGTCCGGCAGCGAGCGCGAGGCGCACCAGCGCCAGGCCGCCCGCACCAAGGCCGCCCTGCTCGATGCCGGCCTGCCGGTGCTCGCCACCGACACCCACATCGTCCCGGTGATGGTCGGCGATGCGGAACTGTGCAAGGCGGCGGCCGACCGGCTGCTCGAGCGCCACGGCATCTACATCCAGCCGATCAACTATCCCACCGTGCCCCGCGGCACCGAGCGCCTGCGCATCACCCCCTCGCCGTTCCACGGCGAGGCGCATATCGCGGCCCTGACGGAAGCCCTGGTGGAGGTGTGGGACGCGCTGAACCTGCCGCGGGCCGGGACGGTGTTCGTCGAGGCGGCGGAGTAGGTCGAGCCGGACCGTTCCGGCAGGATCGCGCCGGGGGGACGATCGTCCGCCCGGCCGCCACGCGGGGGTCTCCGTCCGCGCTTGTCGACGATACCGGATCGACGGGCCGATCCGGCAACGACGGCGCGTCGAAGCGCGACGCGCTCAATCAGGCTTCCGCGGGCGCGCGGCCGCTTCGGTCGGCGGGTCTCCCGCCGCCGCGGCGCGTCGGTAGGCCGTCGGGGATGACCCGGCGGCACCGTTCGGGCGAATCCGCACCGCGCGGGATGAACGGCCGGACGCGTCCCATCCACCGACGATCTCGCGACCGGTCATTCCCGATCCCCCCTGGCCCTTCGCAAGCCCGTCGGCCGCCGCTGCAACGAGGGATCCGCGGATGCGTGCGAGTGGCGCACGACCCAGCCTTGCTGGACATGCGGATCCGGGCGCACGGGAAGCGCAGGTGGACAGGCGGCCGAGCCGGGCAGAGGTTTCGTCATCCGCCGCTCGCCCGATCCCGAGAGTAAGGGCGGGCCCACAATGCGATCTTCCATGAAAATTAGACTTTGATTTGAATGTTATCCTATCTTCATATCTCATCGCGAGACGTGCATTCCACATATAATTTTTCTCCAATCAAAAATGCGCGCAAACATCGTCTTTAATGACGTAACGCCATAAGAGGTATTCAGAGCAATCAAATGTTGTCGGATCGCGCGCCTATTGGAGCAAATCCTGAATATTGTTGCGTCGTCTCCACATCGAACTCAACATAAACGATCGCATACCGGAACCATTCAACCATTCATCCGCCATAATATCGAACTTGAGCGCCGTGTTTCGTACAAACGTTTGGTGTTGGATTGCGCGATCGATTTGTTAATGATTGCAAATTATCGACACGTTTATCGTTTGATTCAGAATCGCGGCCAATGGTACCCCCACGAGGATTTTGACGCCGAGTCGAGTCAGACAGACATCGCGGCCTGCCGCGGTGAAGACCGCCTCTCGTCTTCAGGCAGCGTTCGCAACGACGGGCAATTGGTCCGCATGACGCAACACGCGATCACACCACGCTGCGCGGGCCGCCCCTCGGGAGGGGGCCGAACGGGTTCGGCCCGGAGGCGGCTTCGCCACTTCGCGGCGGACGAGCGCGGCAGCGCGGCGGTCGAGTTCGCCCTCGTGGCCCTGCCCTTCCTCGGCCTCGTCGGGGCGATCATCCAGGTCGCGTTCCAGATCTGGGCGGCCCAGAACTTCGATCGCTCGGTCCAGAACGGCGTCAGGACGGTCCTGACCGGCGAGTTCCAGCTCGCCAATGCGGGGAAGACCGACGCGGCGACGCTGCTTTCCAATCTCAGGGCGCAGGTCTGCGGATCGGCGTCGGCCAACGTCGTGACGGTCTTCGACTGCCGCAAGGTGCGGATCGAGGTGGCGACGGCGAGCGCCTTCGCGAATGCCACGCCGGTCCAGCCGCTCGATACCGGCGCCGGCACCTGGAGCACCAGCTTCGGCACCAACTACGCCTGCGCCAAGCCCGGCACCATCATCGTCGTCACGGCGGCCGTCCCGATCCCGACCTTCTTCAACCTGCTCGGGCTGGCCACCCGGCAATTCACCAGCGGCGACGACAACGGAGCGAGCTTGCTGACCTCCACGGCCGTGCTCCGCACCGAGCCGTATCAAGTGACCGGGGCGGGCGCGTGCTGAGACCCACCTTCCTGCGCGACCGGCGCGGCACCGCCACGCTGGAATTCGCCCTGCTGCTGCCCCTGATGCTGGCCCTGCTCGCCGGCATGTCGGAATTCTCCCGCGCCTTCGACAACTGGCGCAAGCTCACGCTGCTCGCCCGGACGGTCGCCGACCTCGTGTCGCAGGGCGATGCGCAGAACCCGTTCAGCGCGAGCGCGATGGCCGACATCCTCGCCGTCGCCCCGCGGGTGCTGCGCCCGTTCGACGCCTCCGGCGTGCAGATCGCCGTGAGCGCCCTGGGCGTCGACACCACCAAGCTTCAGAACGGGCCGCAGGTCTGCTCGGCCGCGGCGTCCGGGACCACGGCGCGCGCGCTCGGGCCCGCCAAGGACCTCGCGGTGCCGCCCGGCTACCAGACCCAGGGCATGCGCTACGTCCTCGTCGAGGTGAAGGGCACCTACGCTCCGATGATCGGCGGCGCCCTGGTCAAGCTCGTCAGCGGCGTCAGCAGCGAGATCACGCTCTCCGCCAGCGTCCCTTGGCCGGTTCGAGGCGGCCAGACCTATGGCACGAACACCTTCACGGAGGTCATCCTGCCCGGCTCGAACCCGAAGGCCTGCGATGGCTCCGCGCCCTGACCCGGCGGCGCGGCGGCGCGCCGGGCACCCCGCACGCCGCTTTGCCGGCGATCGCGGGGGCAACATCACGATCCTGTTCGCCTTCCTCCTGCTGCCGATGCTGATCTTCGGCGGCGCGGCGGTCGATTACGGCGCGGCGATGCGGATGGAGACCAAGCTGCAGGCCGCGACCGACGCGACCTCGCTCCTCCTGTGCCAGACGCCGCTGAGCACGACGAATGCCGATCTCGACGCCCTCGCCCGCACGACCCTGACCGGGCAGATGGGGGCGGACGGCCTCGTGGTCGAGCCGCTCGCGATCACCAGCAACCCGCGCCAGATCACGCTGACGGCCCGCAAGCTCTCGACCCTCTTCTTCGGCCGGATCACCGGCACGCAGAGCATCAACCCGGTCGCCCGGGCGCAATGCGCCACGCCGATACCGCGCACCTTCGAGATCGCCCTCGTCCTCGACAATACCGGCTCGATGAACAGCTCCGGCAACGACGGCGTCTCGAAGATCTCGTCGCTCCGCTCGGCCGCCCGGAAATTCGTCACCTACGTGCTCAACAACAAGAGCTTCTCCACGAACACCAAGATCGCGATCGTCCCGTTCTCCTCAGCGGTCGCGGTCGATGCCGCCGCGTACCGGAATGCCGCCTGGGTCGATACGAAGGGCAAGTCGCCCTATCACTGGACGAACTTCTCGGGGACCGCCGACGCCGGGTTCAAGAGCCGGTTCGACCTGTTCGCGAAGCTGCAGGGCGTGGTGCCGAGCTGGGCGTGGGCCGGCTGCTTCGAGTCGCTGCCCTACCCGCAGAACGTGAGCGACATGGCGACGAACGGCGACGCCTCGCTCTACATGCCCTACATCGCGCCGGACGAGGGCGGCGCGGGAACGCAGGCCGGCTACCTGGCGTATTCGTTCGGCAGCTACAGCCTCAACAGCTACATCGACGACGACGACGGGACGACCAGCGGAACCTGCGCCAAGCTGACGAGCAGCGACACCTACGCCACGGCGCAGCGCCGCGCCTGCAAGTACCAGTCTCCCCGCAACGCGCGGAGCGGCACGATCAGCGACGGGGTGGCGCTCGGGCCGAATTTCGGCTGCAGCACGCAGCCGCTGCAGCGGCTGACGCGCGACAGCAGCGTTCTTACGGGCATCATCGACAACATGGTCGCCGGCGGCAGCACCAACATCCACGAGGGGCTGATGTGGGGCTGGCGCACCATCTCGCCCAAGAGTGTCTTCGCCGACGGCGCCGCCTACAACAATCAGGCAGTCAGCAAGATCATCGTGCTGATGACCGACGGCGCGAACACGTGGACGGATAACCCCTATTCCTACAACAAATCGCTGATCTCCTCGAACGGGTACTTCATCAACGGGGATGGCAGCGATCCCGATCTTCACTTCCCGACGTCCTACCAGAACGTGTCGAGCGGGACGCAGGCGCGCAACGCCCTCGACGAGCTGACGCGGCAGGGCTGCGCGAATGCCAGGACGGCCAGCGTGACGATCTACACGATCGGCTTCAGCGTCTCGTCGGATCCGATCGACGCGCAGGGCGTCGGCCTGCTCAAGGACTGCGCCGGCTCGGCGAGCCAGTACTTCCAGGCCAACGATGCAGGCAGCCTCATCGGCGCCTTCAACGCCATCGCGGCGAGCATCGGCAAGCTGCGGCTGACGCGGTAGCGCCGCCGATCGGCGGCGGGAGGATCTACCTTCCGCCGCGCGCGGGGCGTCACAGCCGCCCGAGCAGCCGCTCAACCAGCGGGTTCTCCGCCGCGAAGGCGTAGTCGATCCGGCGCACGCTCACCGCCTGGGCGCCGGCCTGGACGAGCGCGTCGGCGAGGCCGAACACCGCATCCGCCGGGCAGCGCAGCACGATCTCGCCCCGCCCCTCCGGCGCGCCATAGGGCAGTTCGGCCTCGTGCAGGGCCGCCAAGCCCGCGAGGTCGATCTCGCCCGAGGCCGGCATCCCGGCCCGGACCTCCCGGGTGGTGCGGGCCCGCTCCTCGGCGCTGATCCGGCCGAGCACCGCCTGCACGGCGCGGCGCGGGGTCTCGCTCCAGGAGGCGGCGAGGGAGGCGACGAGGTTCGCCTCCGAGCGCAGGATCACCCCGTCGTCGAGGATCTTGAGAGCATTCGCCGCGAGCGTGGCGCCGGTGGTGGTGATGTCGACGATGATCTCGGCACTGCCGGAGGCCGGCGCGCCCTCGGTGGCGCCCAGGCTCTCGACGATGCGGTAATCGGCGACGCCGTGATCGGCGAAGAAGCGGCGGGTCAGGTTGACGTATTTGGTGGCGATGCGCAGGCGCTTGCCGTGCCGCACCCGCATATCGCTCGCCACCTCGTCGAGGTCGCTCATCGAGCGCACGTCGATCCAGGCCTGCGGCACCGCCACCACCACGGTGGCCTGGCCGAAGCCGAGCGGCGTCAGCAGCTCGACCTGCCCGGCGGCATCCGGCAGGGTCTCGCGGATCAGGTCCTCGCCGGTGATGCCGAGATGGGCCGCGCCGCTGGCGAGCTGGCCGGCGATCTCGGAGGCCGACAGGAAGCGGACCTCGACCCCGTCCACGCCCTTCAGGCGGCCGCGATAGTCGCGGGCGCCGCTGGTCTGGGCGAGCGTCAGGCCGGCGCGGCCGAAGAAGGCGGCGGCGTTCTCCTGCAGGCGGCCCTTCGAGGGCACCGCGAGAACCAGGGGGCCATCCATCGTCGCGTCGCTCATCAGCGCTCGCCTCCCAGGCGTTCGAGCCAGAACGAGCAGCCCACGGCCGGCAGGGCGTCCCGGCTGCCGAGATGCTGGAGCAGGCCGTCATAGCGCCCGCCGCCGACCACGGGCTTCTCGCCGTCCTGCCCGACCTCGAAGATGAAGCCGGTATAATAGTCGAGGTTGCGGGCGAAGCTGCCGGTGAACACGAAGCGCTCGAGCGGCAGGCCGCGGGCGGCGATGAAGCCGTTGCGCTCCTCGAACAGGGCGAGCGCCGCCTCGAGCCGGGGATCGTCGAGACCGGCCCGGCGGGCGAGGTCGCGGGCGGCCGACGCCGCCGCATCGGGATCGCCGGTGAGGGCCAGATAGGCGTCCAGCACCTCGCGGGCGCGGGCGCCCAGGCCGACGCCGCCCTCGGCATGGGCCGCCGCCTTGGCGAGGAAGCGTTCGGCGATCTCGCCGGCGGTGCGGCCCCCGACCCGGCTGATCCCCGCGATGGCGAGCACGTCCTCCACGAAGGCGCGCACCCCTTGCGGGTCCTGGCCCTGGATGGCCGAGAGCAGGCCGGCATGGGCCGCATCGACCGCGACGGGCGCCGCGATCGCGTCGAGGGAGCGGCCGGCGGCCACCGCCCGCAGCGTCCGGCGCTTGGCCGCCGGCTGCACGTTCAGGGCGTCGAGGAGCGCGGTGATGAGCCCCATGTCGCCGAGGCGCACCTGGCCATCGCCGCGCCCGAGGCGGTCGAGCCCGTCGAGGGCGAGGCCCAGGATCTCGGCATCGGCCGCCGGCACGTCGGTCCGGCCGATCGACTCGATGCCGGCCTGGTGGAACTCGTCGGGCTCGGCCGCCCGCAGGCGGAAGACGGGGCCGAGATAGCTGTAATCGGCCGCCTGCCCGTCGGCGACGGCGCGGTGGTGGCGCCCGACGGGAATCGTGTATTCGGGCCTGAGGCAGAGTTCCGCCCCGGCCCCATCCTGGGTGATGAAGATGCGCCGCCGGATGTCCTCGCCGGACAGCTCCAGGAAGGGCTCGACCGGCTGCAAGACCGGCGGCTCGACCCGCGCGTAGCCCCGGTCCTCGAACAGCGCCAGAAGCGCCTCGTGCGCCGCCGCCGGCCGGGGGGCCGCGGCTCCGTTACCCGTCATTGGTCACAACATCCAACTCTCTTGGACGGCCCTGTAGCAGCACCAGCCGGGCTTGGCGACCGGGCGGGATGCGCGGCTCTCTGCGGAGGGTCCGCGCATCCGCGACGCCACCCGACGCGGCGGGCGACGACCGCAAGGATCAGCCGAACGCCCCCACCTCGTGCTGGATCATGCCGCTGATCTCGCGCACGAGGCCGAACAGGCGGCGGATCGGGGTGAACAGGGTGCGGTGCTCGGCCTCGTAGGTGCCCACGCCCCGGGGTCCCGCCGGCTCGCCGAAATTGAGGCCGAGCGTCGGGTCGGGCGTGACCGGGAAGATGTCGTCGAGGAGCTTGAGGCAGCCCTCGACGTCGAGGCGCAGGATGCGCTCGATCAGGGCCTCGCGGGTGATGCCGTTCTGCGGCCGGAAGCCCGGGATGTGCACCGCCAGGAACCAGATCCGGTGGATCAGGGCGAGGCGCAGGGCATGCAGGAGCGCGAGCCGCGGCGTCATCGCGGGGAGATCGGGCGCCACGGAGTGCAGCATCAGGTGGTCCTGCGTCAGCCGGCCGAACAGGCGGCGCAGGTGCGGGGCGAGGTTGAGCCGGTCGAGGGCGGCGGCGACCGCCACGATCTCTTCCCGCCGCCCGTCCCGGGTGGCCCGGCGCGCCCGCTCGAGCCAGACCGAGGGGTCGAGGGTGTCGATATAGGCGCGCAGCACGTCGAGGTCGCCGACGGCGGTCGCCTCCTGCACCAGCCGGAAGGCGCGGGCGAAGCGCTCGGAGCGCTCGCGCATCTCGACGAACAGGTCGGGCGCGCGCCCTGCCGCCCGCCCGACCCCGTGCAGGGAATTGGCCAGGAAGCCGAGCTGCTGCAGGATCGCGTTGTTGGGGATCGCCCGCATCTGGCGCGGATGGGTGATGGCGACGGGACCGCCGGCATCCGATTGCCGCGCCACCGGGCGCGAGCCGGTGCGGTCGATCAGGTTCGGCCCGAAGGTGCCGAGCAAAGCCGCGTAGCCCGGATCGTTAACGAGCGTCTCCATGTCCTGGCGCACGCCGGTGAAGAACTCGGTGGCGAAATCGCCTTCCGCGTAGATCGGGTCGGGGGCGGGCTGGAGCCGGCTGTAGATGTGCTCGCCGATGCGCGCCACCGTCGCCTCGGCCAGCGCCTTCGTGCCGAACATCAGGTAGCCGTCGCTGCCCTGGAAGCTCGATTCGAGGCTGGTGCGGATCCCCGCCTCGCGGTTGCGCCGCCGCGCATGGTCCGGGGCGAGGTAGGCGAGGCGATCGGACAGGCTCGTCGGGTGGGCGCCCCGGCCGATCGACTCGCCGTGGGTGTCGAAGATCACGAGTTCGATGTCGGTGAGGTCGTGCGCCGCCATCAACTCGGTGATGCGGAAGCGCAGCCGCTCGATCCAGAAGGTCGCGGCGAGCTGGCCGACATAGCGCCCCGAATCCGAGTAGCCGAACTGCACCACCAGGCGCCCGGTGCGCTTGAGATAGGCGCGCCAATGGGGTGAGCGGAGCGCGTCCTCGATGACGTGGACGCCCTGTTCCAGCGCCGAGGCCGTCTCGAAGAGCGGCGTGATCTCGACCCGGTCGCCGATGCCGAAATGCTGGGCGAGCCAGAGCGCGGCGAGCAGGGTGTAGCCGGTCTCGGTCTCGGCGATCAGGAAGCGGACCGGGTGGGTGCCGTCGACATGCTTGAGGATCTGGGCGATCGTCATCATCAGCCGGGCAGCCGAGGCCCGCTCGGCGGCGAGCGCGCCGAAATCGACCGGCACCGCCGCGACCGCGTCGAGGAGCGCGTTGATCGAGGCGAGGTGCGAGCGGCGCTGAGCCGGATCGGTCGGGTCGCCGTCCCGGTCGAGCTCGCGGCGCACCGCGTTGTGGACCTGGCTGGCGTTGAGCCGGAAATGCGGCAGGCCGTTCTGCAGCCCGTGCGCGGCGACGCCGGCCCGCAAGACGCAGAGCTTCAGCCGCGCCTCGTCGTCGGAGACCTGCGCCACCGCCCGGTCGAGGAGGGCGAGGAGCGGGCCGGCCTCGGTCTGGGCCCGGTCGCGTTCGATGATGAGAGCCAGCGCGAAGCGGTGCACCGCCTCGAGGCTCGGCTGCTCGCCGAGCTTCGGCGCCACCGCGAGCTGGCGCAGCACGGCGGCCTTCGCCTCCTCGGCGAGGCGCCGGGCGGGCTCCGAGGCGGGAGCGTCGGGCAGCTGGGCCAGCACCCGGTCGAACTGGGTGCGCTTCGATTCGAGCCGGTAGCGCAGGGTGTCCCACCAGCCGATATCGGTGCGCCCGTCGGTGTCGCAGCCGACCCAGGAGGCGATGACGACGGGCTTGGGGACGAGCTCGCTCCAGCGATCGGGCCAGCGCTCGCGGGCGGCCCGCAGCAGCGCCTCGTTCAACCCGTCGAGGGCGGTCCGGCCGTGCTGGACCGCGTGCCGGGCCTGGTCGAACTCGTCGTTGAGGGTGATGACCGGGTCGGCCCGGGCCGAGAGCGCGGCCGCCGCCGCGATCGGGGCGTGCCGCGCCGCCGGGTCGGGCTCGGAGGCGGCCTCGGCCAGGAGCTTCGCCACCGCCTTCGGCATCCCGAAGGTCGGGTGGGCAGTGAACACGGCGGCGAAGCGCGTGCGCTCGACGCGGGTGCGGGCGGTCTCGAACGCCATCTCCGGATCGCCCAGAGCCGCCTCGGCGACGGCCTCGATCGCGGCGGAAGAATCCGGCTCCGACCCGAGGCCGAGATAGGCCCGCAGCCGCGCCGCCCGCGCCTCCAGCGCCTCGGCGCGCAACCGCACGAACAGGCCGGCGAGATCGTCCTCGCCGATCTCGCCCCGGTCGAAGCGGCGGCTGATCGCCAGAGCGACGGTCAGGACGGGGTTGCGGAACGGATCCTGGCTCGCCTGGTGGCGGGCCTCCTCGACCAGCCCGAGCAGGTCGGCTTCGAGCGCGTCGGCACCCCGAGCGTCACTGCGGGGTGCGTCGGCCTCCCGGGCATCGAGACCGTGGGTATCGGAGCGTTGGGGCCTGTCCATCGGGTCGCTTCGTCCTGTGGCCGGATCGCCGTCCGGATCGCGCGGCGCGCGGGCTCGCGCCTGCCGGCGGCGACGCAAGGAGCGTTCCGCATTCCCGTCACGCTCTACCGCGGGATCCCGCGGGTTGCGAGTGCCGGCGGACGTTGCGTCACCGGACAATGGGCTGCTGCGCGCCTGTCGCACCTGCGGCGACCCGGACAATGGTTAAGGTTTGGTTGAACGGCCATCATGGGTGTCTCGCAGACGCCGATTCGCGGAAGGACCCGCCATGATGTCGATCGGATCAGCCCTGACGGCGGCCACCACCCTGGTCGGATACGCTCTGCCCGCCGGTCCGATCGGCGAGCGCCCGCAGGCGCCGGTCCTCCACGGGGAGCGCGGCCAGGAACTCGCCGGCACCGCGTCCGCCGAGGGCGCGCTGTTCGAAGCCGTCGAGGCGGGCCTGCGCGAGGCGGGCTACCTGCAGGGTATCGCGGCGGCCCTGGCGAGCTGAAGGGGCGGGACCCGCCCGGCGGAGCCCCCGCGCGCCGCAGGCCGGCCCGGCGCCGAGCGACCGGACAGGCCGCCGGAAATGCTCTAAGGCTGGCATCACGATGGAGATGATCGTGATTCTGGCTGCCGTGGCGGCCCTGGTATTCGCCGGAGTGATGCTCGCGTTCGGGCAGCGCCGCGGCCGTCCGCCCCTGCGGCTCCCGCACGAGCAGGAGCTGGAGGACCGGGGCGACGAGCTGTTTCGCGATTTCGACCAAGACCTCGCCGGGGTGTTCGAGCAGGCGGCCCATCAGCCGGAGGCACCGCGCGCCTACGAGCGGCTGGAGGCACCCCGTCCCCGGCTCCAGGGCCCGAGGACCATCGACCACGATCCGGCCGAGCCCGGCCTGCCCGAGCCGGAACCCCACGGGTCCGGTCCGGACGAGCGCGGGCCCCACCCCCACCCGTTCAAGCGTGACGGAGAATCCCGGTGACGCGTGCCGCCGTGACGGCCGTTCTTCTGGCCGCCCTGTCGGCCGGCCTCTCCGCGAGCCCCGGCCGCGCTGCCGCCGAGGACGCGGTCCCGGTCTGCCCGGCCCCGCAGGCGCCGGAATTCGCCGGCGGGAAAGGGTTTCGCCTCTGGGTCACCCGGCAGGGGACCATGACCTGGAACAACCCGTTGCGCCCGCTCTCGCCGGAGTCGTTGCAGGTCCTGCAGGTGGTGATCCGCAACAAGCTCGCCACCGCCTATGGACCCGACCTGTCGGGCCTGCGCCGCGGCCCGTCCCCGGCGGCCCTGGAGGCGCAGAACGGCGCTCCGATCCGGTGGTCCGAGGCGATGGAGGGCTTGCCGCCGACCCTGCGCATCCTGTCGGAGGATGACGGCCAGGTCCTGGCCGAGCTGGCCTTCAAGGCCTGCGGCGATCCCCCGAAGGTCGCGGTGCCCAAGCCCCCACCCGTGGCCCGCGGCACCGCGAAGGGCCAGAAGGCCGCGGCGAAGGGCGGGGCGGCCAAGGCCGAGACGACCAAGCCCGAGACGACCAGGCCAGAGACGGCTGCGGCGGAGGGAGCGGCGGGTGATTCGTCGACGGATGCCAAGGAGGCCCCCAAGCCCGCGCCCCGCGCGCCCCGTCCGCGGCGCGAGAAGGCCGCGGCACCGGAATCCCCGGCCCGGACGCCCGGCGGGCTGATGCTGCCGCAGGGCGCGATTCCCTAAGTAGATTTCGCCGAAGTGGTGACCGGTTCGGCGCCGAAAATCTGCGGCAAAACAAGAACCTAAGCGGGCGAAGCGTTGGCCTGCCAACGCAAGTCTGCTTAGTGCGCCGTCCGGGCGGCGAACGCCGCGGCCTTTGCCGCGTTCGCTCGCCGGACGGCTTCCCCGCACATCCCGCCCCTCATCACGTCCTGACCCGGAGACGCTTCGCGATGTACGATTCCTGGCTGCGCCTCGGCCTCGACACCGTCCGCCTCGGCATGGAGGCCCAGACGGTCGTCGCCCTGCGGCTGGCCAAGCTCTCGCTCGGCGGCAGCGCGGCCCAGGCCGAGGCGGAGCGGATGGTGATCGAGAAGATGGAGGCCGCCGCGGAGGCGGCGATCACGCTGGCCGCGGGCGGCTCGCCCGAGCGGGTCGTGCGCGACTACCGCCGGAAGGTGCGGGCCAACGCCCACCGCCTCAGCCGCGGCTGAGACGGTATCGCCCGTCCGAGTAGGCCCGGGGACGCCTCCGGGCCCCCACCCACCCGGATGGCTCGCCGGCTTCGATCGCTCACTCGCGTGGCTGGCTCACCTGGGTAGATGGCTCACTTGCGTAGATGGCTCACTTGCGGGCGGCCATCATGTCGTGGGTCAGCACCGTCAGCTTGCCGATCAGGCTGGTGATGTCGCCGTGGGTGCACGACCATTGCGTGCCGACCGCCCCGCCGTCGGAGGAGACCGAGACCACGGCGACGGAGCGCAGCTTGCCCTCGCGGGCGAGGCGCAGCTGCTCCTGCAGCACCTCGATCATCGAGGCGGTGTTCTCGTCGACGGGGCTCGCGGCCACGGCCTGCGGGAAGGCGACGATGCGGTTGGTGTCGGCGGCGATTTCGCTCATGGGACTCTTACGAACGCTTGAAGGAATCGGAGGTCCGGGCGCGGTGCCCGGCCGCGGCGCGGTCGAGCCGCCCCAGGAGGGCGGACAGGTCGGCCGGCAGCGCCTCGTCGAGGCAGCCGTCGAACGCCGCGTGCAGGCCCGGCGCCAGGACGGCCGCGAGGGGACCCGCGCCGTCCGTCGACCGGAGGGCCGGCGGCGGCAGGATGGCGGGGATCGGCCCGCCGGAACGATCGTGCATCGTCCGTGACATCATCGCAGCCTCGCCTTGCAGGACCAGCCCTCGCCGCCAAAACTGCCCATCTGCGCCCGGATCACAATCCCTGCTCTGTGGCCGAGCTTCCACTTCGGAAACCGATGTGGTGGCACCGCAACACTTGGTTTCATCCTCCGCCCCGGGTCCGGAAGTCCCGCATCGCCGTCCGTTCGCGCATGGCAGCGCGGCTCCGGTGGCCCCTCCGCGTTACGGACGATGTCCGTCGCGGGCCAATTTGTATTGGCCCAACGATCGGATTTTTTTGATTTTTTATCGATCGGGGACCCCGATTAACTTTTGTTATTAAATTTAAATTCACAAATATGTTATGATAAAATCAGGTGTTACGGTGGGGTGCTTTGGCCGATTTCCTGATCCGCAAGCTCGAGAATTTCTCGAGACTGTCCACCGAGGACAGGCACGCGCTCGATCAGGCGTCGCGCCAGCGCATGCGCCAGATCCGCCCACGGGACGACATCGTGCGCGAGGGCGACCTGCCGCCGGGGGTGAACCTGATCCTCGACGGCTGGGCCTGCCGCTACAAGACCCTGGAGGACGGGCGCCGCCAGATCATCGCCTACCTGCTGCCCGGCGACCTGTGCGACCACGGCGTTCCGATCCTGCGCGAGATGGACCACTCGATCGGAAGCCTCACCGCCGTCACCCTGGCGGAGATCCCGCCCGAGACCGTCCGCCAGCTCACCGCCGACCACGCCCGGCTGGCGCAGGCCCTGACCTGGGAATCCCTGGTGGCGGCGGCGATCCAGCGGGAATGGACGGTCAATATCGGCCAGCGCACCGCCTTCGAGCGCCTCGGCCACCTGTTCTGCGAGCTCTACCTGCGCTTGCAGGCGGTCGGACTCACCCGGGGCACGACCTGCGAGGTGCCCCTGACCCAGGCCGAGATCGCCGACACGATCGGGCTCTCGGTGGTCCACGTGAACCGCACCTTGCAGGAATTGCGCAGCATCGGGCTGATCGCGCTGCGCGGCCGCGAACTCACGCTTCCCCGGCTGGAGGCGCTACAGCGGGCGGTGCAGTTCAATCCCAACTACCTGCATCTCGACCACGAGGGCCGCCACCTCGACGCCAACGAGACCTGAGACCGGTCCCCGAAACCGATGTGGATCCTGCAACCCGGGGTCGTCGCCGGCGCGGATTGACGCCCGCCGGGCCGGTGGGCGACAGACGGGGCGTCCGCGCAGACGCGTCGCCACGGCTCCCGCTCCCAAGGCTCCCGCTCCCAGGGCTCCTGCTCCCATGTCCCACGGGCCCGCTGCCCCGATCCCCGCCGGCCCCGCCCCCGCCGCGCCGTTCACCCGCGCCGGCATCCTCAGGGGCGTCCGGCTCAGCCTGCCGCTCTGGCCCAGCATCGCGGTGTTCGGCGCCGCCTTCGGGGCGGCCGCCGCCCAGCGCGGCGTGAGCCTCGCGGAGGCCGCAGGCGCCAGCGCGCTGGTCTATGCCGGCTCGGCTCAGATGGTGACCCTCGAAGTCTGGGGCCAGCCCTGGACGGTCAGCGCGCTGCTCGCCGCCATGACGGTGACCGGGCTCATCAACGCCCGCATGATCCTGATGGGCGCGACGATCCAGCCCTGGATGCGCGGCACGCCGCTCTGGCGCACGGCGATGACCCTGTTCGTGCTCGTCGATGCGAGCTGGCTCATCGGCGTGCGCCACCGCGCCGAGGGCGGGCGCGACCTCGGCGTGCTGTTCGGGGCCGGCATCGGCCTGTGGCCGCTCTGGGTCGCCTCGACGGTGGCAGGCCACCTGGCCGGCGCGCTCGTCACCCAGCCCCGGGCCTATGCCCTCGACATGATCCTGCCGGTGTTCTTCGCCGCCATGCTGGCGCCGCTCTGGCGCGGGGTGCGGCCGGCCCTGCCCTGGCTCGCCTCGGGGCTGGTGGCCCTCCTGGTCCAGCGGCTGGTGCCGGGCTACGCCTTCATCGCGGCCGGCGCGGCGGCGGGCCTCGTCACCGGCCTCCTCGTCGACGACGGGGCGGCGCGATGATCGATGCGCTCCTCGCCGGCCCCGCCGGTCCCTGGATCGCCATCCTGGCGCTCGCCCTCGTCACCTATCTCTGCCGGGCGTCGGGCGTGGTGCTGATGAGCCGGGTGCGCCTCACCCCGCGGGTCGAGCGGGGGCTGCGCGCCCTGCCGGGCTCGATCGTGGTGGCGACCGCGCTGCCCACCGGCCTCTCCGCCGGCCTGCCGGGGCTGCTCGGCCTCGTCACCGCGGCCGGCGTGATGGCGCTGACCCGGTTCGAGCTGGCGGCGGTGCTGGCGGGGTTGGGTGTGGTGGCTCTGGGGCGGGCCTTGGGGCTGTAGAGGCGGCTTATCGCCCTCACCGCAACCGCTGCCGGATGCGGAACCCCAGCCCGTCGCGCACGTCGCGATAGCCGTCGAGGCGCTGCTCGCGCGAGCCCTGTCCCACGGTCGGGTCCGGGGTCGGCCAGTACTCGACGTCGGCCGCCACCGTGCGGGTGAGTTCCAGCGCGGCGTGGTGGGCCTCCGGCGAGAGCGAGACGATCAGGTCGAAGTTCAGCCCCTCCCACTCCTCCAGCTCCTCCAGGGTGCGGGGGCGGTGGCGCGACGCGTCGATGCCGATCTCGTCGAGGGCCGCGATCATGAACGGGTCGGTCGGCTCGCCCCCGCGCACGCCCGCCGACTGGACGTAGACCGACTTGCCGAAATAGTGCCGGGCCAGCGCCTCCGCGCAGGCCGAGCGCACCGCGTTGAAGTTGCAGACGAACAGCACCGACTGGACCCGCCGGCCCGGTTTCGCGGGGTCGGTCCGAGACGGGTCGGGCTTCTTCGGGTCGGCCCCGGCGGGCGCGGCGCCGTCCGCAGGGGGGCCTTCAGGCACCGGCTCAGCCCTTCCAGTGCAGGGCGAAGATCAGCGTGAACAACCGGCGGGCGGTGTCGTGGTCGATCTCGACCTTGCCGTCGAGCCGCTGGCGCAGCAGCTCGGACGCCTCGTTGTGGACCCCGCGCCGGCCCATGTCGATCGCCTCGATCTGGCTCGGCGAGGCGGTGCGGATCGCCTTGAAGTAGCTGTCGCAGATCATCTCGTAGTCGCGGATCACGCCGCGGAACGGCGTCAGCGACAGGAGATGGGTCATCACCGGCTGGCCGTCGGCGGTGGAGATCGCGAAGGACAGCTTGTTCTCGACGAGGCCGAGCGACAGCGCGTAGGGGCCGCCGTCCTGGTTGGCGACCCGGAAGGTGTTCGATTCCAGGATGTCGTAGATCGCGATGGCGCGCTCGTGCTCCTGGTCAGGATTGCCGCGCCCGATCGAATCCTCGTCGAGCGTCACCGCCGCCAGGCGCTGTCGCGGATCGGGAGCCTCGCTCGCCATCGGATCTCCTCCCCGGATCGTCGCGGGTCTTTGTCAGGGCGTGCAGCAGAGGCGAGCGCGGCCTCCCGCGCAAGCCGGACGTAGGATGACCGCGACGGATTGATCAAAGGTTCAGGCGGATCGCCACCGACCGGGCGTGGCCATCGAGTCCCTCCGAGCGGCCGAGCGTCACCGCCGCGGGGCCGAGCGCCCGCAGGGCCTCGGGCGTGCAGGAGAGGAGCGAGGTCCGCTTCATGAAGTCGAGGACGCCGAGGCCGGAGGAGAACCGGGCCGAGCGGGCCGTCGGCAGGACGTGGTTGGGGCCGCCGACATAGTCGCCGATCGCCTCGGGCGTATGCGCGCCGAGGAAGATCGCGCCGGCGTTGCGCACCCGCGCCGCCAAGTCCTCGGCGTCGTGGGATTCGATCTCGAGATGCTCGGGCGCGAGGCGGTCGACGAGCGGGATCGCGTCGGCGAGCCGCGCGACCCGCACGATCGCCCCGTAGTCGCGCCAGCTCGCGGTCGCGATCTCGGCCCGCTTCAGGGTCTTGAGCTGACCCTCCACCGCCGCCGCCACCGCGTCGGCCAGCGCGTCGCTGTCGGTGACGAGGATCGCCTGCGCGGCGGTGTCGTGCTCGGCCTGGGCGAGCAGGTCGGCCGCGACCCAGTCCGGGTTGGCCGAGGAATCGGCGAGGATCAGCACCTCGGAGGGACCGGCGATCATGTCGATGCCGACCTGCCCGAACACCCGGCGCTTGGCCGCCGCCACGTAGGCGTTGCCCGGCCCGACGATCTTGGCCACCGGCCGGATCGCCGCCGTACCGTAGGCGAGCGCCGCCACGGCTTGTGCGCCGCCGACGCGAAAGACCTCGTCGACCCCGGCGAGCCGGGCGGCGGCGAGCACGAGCGGGTTGGTGACCCCGTCCGGCGTCGGCACCACCATGGCGATGCGGGGCACGCCCGCGACCTTGGCCGGCACCGCGTTCATCAGCACCGAGGACGGGTAGCTCGCGGTGCCGCCCGGCACGTAGAGGCCGACCGATTCGATCGCGGTCCAGCGCCAGCCGAGCGTGACGCCGAGCGCGTCGGTCTCGCGGTGGTCCGCCGGCACCTGGGCGCGGTGGTAGGTCTCGATCCGCGCCTTGGCCAGCGCCAGCGCATCGAGGGCCTCCGCGGAGCAGGACGCGGTCGCGGCCTCGATCTCGTCCGGCGAGACCCGGATGGTGTCCGGCGTGAGATCCAGCCGGTCGAAGCGCCGGGTGTAGTCGATCACCGCGTCGTCGCCCCGGGCGACCACCTCCGCGATGATGTCGCGCACCGCCGCGTCGACGTCCTCCGAGACCTCGCGCTTGACCGAGAGCAGGCGGGCGAAGTGCGACTCGAAATCGGGATCGCGGGAATCGAGGCGCTGCATGCGGTATCCGGTCTCGTGTCGGCGGGCCGGGGGAACGGCCAAGGGATTGTGCCAGAGCGATCGTGCCAGGGCCCGCCGACTGCCAAAAAATTCAGGCCGCGTCGAGGGGCATGTCGTGGGAGGCGTGCAGCGGCTTGCTGTCGGCCTGCCAGACCGGGCCGAGATCCTTCATCGCCGCCTCGATGCATTCGAGCTCGAGCCGGATCGCGGCCCCGCCGGAAAAGACCAGGGTGGCGATGCCGGACGGCGCCTCGCCGGGCTCGAACGTGATGGCGAGGAGTTCGAGCGGGCTGTCCGGCTCGTCGCGCGGGATGTTGCGGCAGCGCACGGAGAGCACCCGCTCGAAATGCAGGCCGGTGAGACGCCGCCGCGGCGGGGCGCCGTCCGGGCTTTCCCAGTCGAAGCGCCGCGCCACCAGGGCGAAGCGGCGCTCCCGCGGCAGGTAGGCGAGATCGCCGGTGCGCAGGATCGCGTCCTGGAGGTGGGTCGAGATGATCGCGAGATCGTCGGCGTCGAGGGCAGCGAGCTTCAGGAGCTCCATCTCCGCGTCCTTCACTGTCGGCGTCCCTGTGCTGGGGGCCGGTCGCCTCGGCGGTCGCGGCCCGTGCTGTCGGAAAGGGTGGTCGCCCGTAGGTGGCGACGTCCCCCGCCCTCGACAACCGCGTCCCGCGCGCTTCCCGCGCGATCGTGCCGCGCCGTGGCCTCTGCGCCGGTTCCGATGTCGCACCGGCACCGAATCGCCTCAGCGCGCGTTCATGTGGCTGTGCCTAGCGTGACCGGTGAAACGATCCGGCACACCATCCGATACGAAGGAGAGATCCGTGAAGACCGTGATGACCGCGGCCCTGGCCGCCCTGACCCTCGGCCTCGGCGTCGCGCCCGCCTTCGCGCAATACGGCTACGGCTACGACGACGACCGTCCCCGCCGCCGCTACGAGGAGCGCTACGATTACGACCGCCCGCGCGCCCGGCGCTACGATTACGACCGCCCGGGCTACCGGGAGTATGGCGGCGGCCGCATCGGCCGGATCTGCGTCACCGCCCGCGGCAACTGCCCGACCCGGCCCGCCCCGCTCAACTCGTCCTGCGGCTGCGAGGTCCCGGGCTTCGGCTTCAAGCGCGGCGCCATCGGGTACTGAACCCGGTCGCTCCCCGATCGCCCATCCACCGGACGCGGCATCAATCCCAGATGTCCGCGTTCAGGATCTCGTGCGCCAGGGCCCGGCTCGGCTCGCGGTGGAGGCCCGGCCCGGAGAGCACGAACTCGACGTCGGCGAGGCGCGGCAGTTCGGGATGGGCGAGTTCCTGCAACCCGTCCGGGATCAGGCTGCGGGGCTGGGCCATCACGCCGACCCCGGCGAGCGCGGCGGCGCGCAAGCCGCTGAGGCTGGCGCAGGTGCAGGTGACCCGGAAGGCCCGGCCCTCCTGGGTCAGCGCCGCCAGCGCGATTGCCCGGGTGATGCTGGGGGCCGGGAAGCTCGCCAGCGCCACCGGCTCGCCCCGCTCGGGCAGCGCGGTGGGCAACCCGACCCAGACCAGCCGGTCGCGCCGCACCAGCATCCCTTGCGTCTCGCCGACATGGCGCTTGCCGAGCACGAGATCGAGCTCGCCCCGCGCCAGCGCGTCGTGGAGGAAGCCCGTCAGCGCCACGCTCAGCTCGAGGTCGACCGACGGGTAGGCCTCGCGGAAATCGCGCAGGACCTCCGACAGCCGGCTCTGGACGAAATCCTCGGAGGCGCCGAACCGCACCTTGCCCCGCACCGGGCCGCCGGAGAGCGCCCGCTCCAGACGCTCGTGCGCGTCGAGCACCGTGCGGGCGAAGCCGAGCACCGTCTCGCCCTCCGGGGTCAGCGCCACCGAGTGGGTGTCGCGGGCGACCAGCCGGTGGCCGAGCTGCGCCTCCAGGCGCTGGACGTGCTGGCTCACCGTCGACTGGCCGAGCCCGAGCTGCTCGGCCGCCCGGCTGAAGCTGCGGCTGCGCACCACCGCCGCCAGGGTGCGCAGCAGCACGGGATCGATCAGGCGGGTCACGGCGGCCCTCGGCATCCTGCATGAACGATGCCCAGGCTATCGCATTTCGCGATAACTGTAATCCTGGCGCCCTGCGTACCCATGCGGGCACCGGCCGGATAGGGAGAGGGGGAATCCCCGTCAGACCCCGATCCTCCGGTCCGCCATGCTCTCGCGCTTTCGCCCCGACACCTTCACGCTGATGATCGTCGGCGCCCTGATCCTCGGCAGCGTGCTGCCGGTGCAGGACCGGGCGGCCGAATGGCTCGGCGTCTTTGCCAACGGCATGATCGCGCTGCTGTTCTTCCTGCACGGCGCGCGTATCGACCGGCAGACCGCGCTCGCCGGCCTGGTGCATTGGCGCCTGCACCTCGTGGTGTTCGCCTCGACCTTCGTGCTCTTCCCGATCCTCGGACTGGCCGCCGGCCTGCTGAGCCCGACGCTGCTGACCCCGGCGCTCGCCGCCGGCGTGCTCTTCCTCTGCGTGCTGCCCTCGACCGTGCAATCCTCCATCGCCTTCACGTCGGTGGCGGGCGGCAACGTGCCGGCGGCGATCTGCTCGGCCTCGGCCTCGAACATCCTGGGCATGTTCATCACCCCGCTCCTCGTCGCGGTGCTGCTGAACACGCAAGGCAGCCACCACGAGTTCGACTGGGCGGCGGTCGGCAAGATCATGGCCCAGCTGCTCCTGCCCTTCGCGCTCGGGCAGTTGCTCCAGCCGCGCCTCGGGCCCTGGCTGACCCGGCACAAGCCCCTGACCATGGTGGTCGATCGCGGCTCGATTCTGCTCATCGTCTACATCGCCTTCAGCCACGCGGTGGCGACGGGCCTGTGGAGCCGCACGCCGCTGCCGGCGCTCGCCACCATGCTGGTCGTCGACCTCGTCCTCCTCGCGATGGTGCTGGCGATCACCACCGCGGCGAGCCGCCTGCTCGGATTCTCGAAGGAGGACGAGATCACCATCGTGTTCTGCGGCTCGAAGAAGAGCCTGGCCTCCGGCGTGCCGATGGCGAACGTGATCTTCTCCGGCCAGGACGTCGGCGGCATCCTCCTGCCGCTGATGCTCTTCCACCAGGTCCAGCTGATGGCCTGCGCGGCGCTCGCCCGCCGCTACGCCGAGCGCGGGCAGGCGTTGCTCGCCGAGGAGGGCCCGGCCCGCGCCGGCGTGGCGCCGGGGGCCGCCAAGCTCTCGGCGCGCTGATCCGCGCCCGCGCGTTGACGAAGAATTCACGTCGTCGCGCCATTCTCCTGGGGAGCCAAGTTGCGTACCGGCTCTCTCGATTGTCCGGCCCCGTCGCGCGTTCCGCGGCGGGGCCGTGCCGTATCAGACAACCCGATCCGATCGAAACCTCGGCCTTCGCAGAACTGGCGAGACGCGCCCGCCCCTCCGTTTAAGTCTTCGTTCACCGTGTCGCTTCAGCCGGCGCACACCATCCGCCGCTAATCTCCCGGGTGCCGTCACCCGAGGAGGCGCCCGATGGGCACGTTCGTCCTGCCGCGCCGCGACCTCGCGGCGGTGCCGTTCCTGTCGCTGCTGCGCGGCTTCGGCCACGCCCTGATGGCGGCGTTCATCTTCTTCGCCTGCTTCGCCTTCTCGGACACCTCGCCCTACGACATCGTGGCGATCCCGACGATCGTGCTCTGGGTCCTGCTCGGCGTGCGGCTCTACCGGGGGGCGGTGCCCCTCGTCCTGGTGCTCCTGGTCTTCGTCGGCGCCACGGTCGTCGCCCTGATGCCCTATCTCGACGAGGAGCTGCCGCCGGTCTGGACGGTGCAGCTGTGCTACCTCGCCGTCACCGGCATCTTCTTCACCATGTTCTTCTCCGACGAGAGCGACCGGCGGGTCGAGGCCGCCCTCAAGGTCTATACCGCCAGCGCGCTCTTCTGCGCCGTCCTCGGCATCGGCGGCTATCTGGAGCTGATCGGCAACGACAAGCTGTTCAGCATGTATGGCCGGGCGTCGGGCACCTTCCAGGATCCGAACGTGTTCGGCTCGTTCCTGACGCTCGGCGCCTTCTACCTGATGCACGACCTGCTGACCGGCCGAGCGCGCCGCCCGCTCCTGTCGGGGCTCGGTCTCGCCATCCTGCTTGCCGGCGTGTTCCTGTCGTTCTCCCGCGGCTCCTGGGGCGGCACCCTGGCGATGGGCATCCTGCTGGTGGTGATGCTCTACCGCACCAGCGCCCCGCGGTTGCGCCGCCGCATCGTGCTGCTCGCCGCCCTCACGGCGGGGTTCGGGGCGGTCTCGCTCGCCGGCCTCCTCTCGGTCGGCGATGTCGGCGAGACTTTTTCGAAGCGCGCCGCCGTCACCCAGGATTACGACGAGGGCGAGACCGGCCGCTTCGGCAACCAGCTGCGCGGCATCGGCATGCTGATCGAGGATCCCCTCGGCATGGGCCCCCTGCGCTGGCGCCGCACCTTCAACCTCGAGCCGCACAACTCCTATATCGGCGCCTTCTCGAACGGCGGCTGGGTCGCCGGCGTCGCCTTCGTGTTCCTGGTGCTGATGACGAGCCGGGTGGGTTTTCGGCTGATGAGCCACGACACGCCCTACCGGCGCCACGCCCAGATCGTGGTGCCGGCCCTCCTGATGTTCTTCCTCCAGGCGATGCAGATCGACATGGAGAAGTGGCGCCACGTCTACATGATGCTCGGCATGGTGTGGGGTCTGGAGGCGGCGCGGGTGCGGTGGCTCGCCGGCGGGGAGGCGTGAGGCGGGCCTCGGTTTGCAGGCGCCGGCAAATGGGCTAGAGCCCGGCGAACCCTGCGCCCGCCTCTGTGTCGGGCCCGTCCCCGACGACGGGCGCCCGAGGCTGCCGCCGCCCGATTGCCCCTGCGAGACCCGATGTCCAAGCCCGCGAAGGCCGAGAAGGCCGCCACCCTCAAGCCCCGCCTGCCGCGCGGCCTCGTCGACCGCGGGCCGGCCGAGATCGCCGCCACCCACCGGATGCTGGAGAAGATCCGCGAGAGCTTCGAGCTCTACGGCTTCGAGGCGGTCGAGACCCCGTTCATCGAGTATACCGAGGCGCTGGGCAAGTTCCTGCCCGACCTCGACCGGCCGAACGAGGGCGTGTTCTCGTTCCAGGACGACGACGAATCCTGGCTGTCGCTGCGCTACGACCTGACGGCGCCGCTCGCCCGCTACGTCGCCGAGCATTTCGACGCCCTGCCCAAGCCCTATCGCAGCTACCGCGCCGGCTACGTCTTCCGCAACGAGAAGCCGGGCCCGGGCCGCTTCCGCCAGTTCATGCAGTTCGACGCCGACATCGTCGGCGCCCCGACCGTCGCGGCGGATGCCGAGATCTGCATGATGGCCGCCGACACCCTGGAGAAGGTCGGCATCGGCCGCGGCGACTACATCGTGAAGGTCAACAACCGCAAGGTCCTCGACGGCGTGATGGAGGCCATCGGCCTCGGCGGCGACGACCAGGCCGGCCGGCGCCTCACCGTCCTGCGGGCGATCGACAAGCTCGACCGGCTTGGGCCCGACGGCGTGCGCCTGCTGCTCGGCCCCGGCCGCAAGGACGAGAGCGGCGACTTCACCAAGGGCGCCGGCCTCTCGGACGACGCGATCGAGCGCATCCTGCGCTACGTGTCGTTCCAGGCCGCCCCCACCGAGGGGGGCGACCGCCTCGCCTTCTGGGAAAATTTCTTCGGCGGCTGGGGCGAGGTGGTCGGCTCGTCCGAGACCGGGCGCCAGGGCATCGCCGAACTGCACGCGATCATGAAGCTGTGCGAGGCGGCGGGCTACGGCCACGACCGGGTGCGGGCCGACCCGTCCGTGGTGCGGGGCCTCGAATACTATACCGGCCCGGTCTTCGAGGCCGAGCTGACCTTCCCGGTCGTCAACGAGGACGGCCAGACCGTGCGCTTCGGCTCGGTGGCCGGCGGCGGGCGCTACGACGGCCTCGTCGGCCGCTTCCGCTCCGAGCCCGTGCCGGCGACCGGGTTCTCGGTCGGCGTCTCGCGTCTCTTCTCGGCCCTCCAGGTCGTCCGCAGCCCGATCGTGTCGGGGAAGGCCGCCCCCGGCCCGGTGGTGGTGCTGGTGCTCGACCGCGAGGAGACCGCCGCCTACCAGGCCCTCGTCGCAGGCCTTCGTCAGGCCGGCATCCGCTCGGAGCTCTATCTCGGCGCCTCCGGCATGAAGGCCCAGATGAAGTACGCCGACCGCCGCGGCTCGCCTTGCGTCGTCATCCAGGGCAGCGACGAGCGGGCGAAGGGCGAGGTCCAGATCAAGGACCTGATCGAGGGCGCGAAGGCGGCGGACGCCATCGCCAGCAACGCCGAGTGGAAGGCCGCCCGGCCGGCCCAGTTCTCCGTGCCGGTCGACGAGATGGTCGCCCGGGTGCGCGAGGTGCTGGCGCGGCATTACGGGGGGTGAGGACCCGGCGGCGCGCGGGACGCCCATAACGGGTCGCGCGCCGCCACTCTTCCCGCTTGCAGAAGGAGACCGGCGGCGTTTCCGTTCGTCGGACGGGGAAACCCTGCCCCGTTCCGATGCGGGCAGCCCGGCCGTGGACAAAATTCCTGGCGATCCCGGATGGAGAGCCCGCGGATTTCGGCGGCCCATGACGTAGTATCCGGCAGGACGATGCCGGGGACCGCGCAGCCATGGGCCCGACCGACGACACGCTCCGGCGCCTCGACGACAGCCTCGGCGAGGCCGCCCTCGACCCGTCGCGCTGGGGCGCCGTGCTGGGACACGTCTCGACCCTGGTCGGCGGTGACGGCGCGATGCTGCTGCAGAGCCACCGCCGGATACCGGGCGTTCCCTGTACCCCCGAGGTGGACGAGCTGGTCGCCGCGTATTTCCGGTACGGCTGGCACCTGAACGACCTGCGCACGCGGGCCGTGCCGCGGGTGATGCGGGGCGAGGTGGTCACCGACCTCGACATCCTGACGACCGAGGAGATCGACCGCGCGCCCTACTACAACGACCTGCTGCGGCCGCACGGCTATTCCTGGTTCGCCGTCGCGGGCTTCCGGGCCGGGGCGGAGCATTGGGCGGTCTCGGTGCAGCGCAAGACGCGGCGCGGGCCGTTCGAGGCGGCGGGGGTGCGGCCCCTCGGCGGCCTGATGCGCCGGCTCGGCGAGGCCGCCGCCCTGTCGGAAGCCCTCGGCCGCGCCGCCCTCGACGGGACTCTGGGTGGGCTCGACCAGATCGCCCAGGCGGCCCTGGCCCTCGACGCGACCGGCCGGGTGGTGGGGGCCAACACGCGGGCGGAGGCGCTGTTCGATGCCGCGTTCCGGGTCGTCGGCGGCAGCCTGCGGGTCGCCGATCCGCGGGCCCGGGACGAGATCGCCGCCCTGGCGGAGGCGCTGCAGCACCGTTCGTCGCCGCCCGCCGGGCTGGTGCTGGTGCCCCGGCGCGACCGCCGGCCCCTGATCCTGCGGGCCCTGCCGCTGGCGGAGGCGGCCCGCTCGCCCTTCCTGAACGCCCGGGCGCTCCTGCTCGTCACCGATCTCGAGGCCGACAGGCGGCCCGATCCGGGCCTGCTGGCGCAGGCCTTCGGGCTCACCGCCGCCGAAGCGCGGCTCGCTGCCCTCCTGACCGGCGGCGCCTCCCTGGAGGAGGCCGCCGGAACGCTCGGCATCGCGGTGGAGACCGGGCGCAGCCAGCTCAAGGCGGTGTTCGCCAAGACCGGGACCGGGCGCCAGGGCGCCCTGATCTCGCTCCTCGGGGCGCCGGGCCTGCGGTGAGGCGCGAGGATTACGGCCTGGCCCAGATCCCGAGCCGGGCCGTGCGGGCGTGGCGCTCGGCATCGACGAGGTCCGGCGTCGCCTCCGGGGTGGCGCGGCCGCCGCCGTTGTAGAGCACCACCTCCGAGAGGTCGTGGCCGTCGACCGTGCAGATCCAGGCGCTGCGGCCGGGATTGGGCTGGCAGTTCACCGGCCGCCCGGCGAGGTAGCCCGAGAGGTCGCTCGCCTGGGCACCCCGGGCGGCCTCGACGCCCGAGAGGCGCAGGGTCCGGCCGCCGAGCCGCAGGGTCGCGGTGTCGACCACCTCGGCGACGCCGGCGATGGGGCCCTCGACGGCGCCCGTCTCCCCCGGCTCGCGCTTGGCCCCGGACCTTGCCTCGGACCTGGCTTCGCCGGGTCTGGCCTCGGCCGATCTCGCATCCGAGGGCTTCGGGTCGCCGGTCTTGTCGCCGGTCTTGGCCTCGTCGGTCCGTGCGGGCGGCGTGGCCTCGGCCGTCCGGGTCGCGGGGGCCGGCGCCTGCGCGACGGCGGCCCTGTCGGCAGGCCCGGGGCTGCGCAACGCCGCATAGGCGCCGCCGAGCAGCACGAGCGCCCCGAGGGCGGCGTAGAGCGGGCGGCGGGTCGAGGTCCGGCCCGGCACCGGTTGCGGCCGGGCGAGGCCGGGCTTCAGCCCCTCGCCGGGCGGCGGCGGCGGGACCGGGATCGGGGCCGCCTCGGGGGAGGCGGGCTCGCGGGGCGGCCGGCGCAGGCGCGCGCCGAGATCCTGGAGCGCGTCCCGCAGGCGCGCGGTCCGGTCCGGCGGGGCGGGCGACGCGACGCTCGGCCGGGGGGCGGGATCGACGACGATCCAGTCCCGCGCGGCCGGCGCCGCGGCGGGGGCCGGGCCGGGCGACACCGGAGGCAGGAAGAGGGTCGGATGCTGGCGGCGCAGCTCGTCGACGAGATCCCCGAGGGTCAGGGGCTGCACCTCGCCGGCCACGGTCCGGGTCCGCGGGCGCCCGTCCCGGTCGACGACCTGGTAGCCCGGCGGCGCATCGAGGCGGCGGATCGCCGCCTCGACCAGGAGTTCGAGGGTGCGACGGGCCACCGCGACGGGGCGCTGCCGGTCGATCTCCGCCCGGATCAGCGCCTGCAACTGCTCACGCGTGGTCATGTCCGCATCACGTCCCATCGTCCCGGCCGCGGGGGTCCCGCGCCGCACCCGTCGGCCGGGCTGTCCCTCATGTAGGGGCCGAACGCCGCCCTGTCACAGGGCAGCGTCACGCATCGCGCGCTAATCGCGGCTCGCCACGGCCTCGCGGCGCACGACCCGGCTGTTCTCGGACACGATCACCGGCCGCGCGCCCGCGAGGCTGATCGCCAGTTCGAGATCGACGGTGCCCTGCGAGCGCACGCCGCGGGCGGGGCTGAAGGCCGAGAAGTCCACCGTCGCCCGGACCTGGCACAGGGCGAGACCGGCGCTGCAGGCGGTACGCAGGGAATCCGGCCGCGGCCGGTAGCGCCGCTCGGGCCAGCGCTGCACGAAGCGGCGCTTCTCGGACATCAGGCTCGCGACGCTCATCGTGCGGCCGTGGAAGACGACCTGGTTGCCGTAGAAGCCCGGCGCGTCGGCCAGGGTCGCGCCGTTGGATCCCGAGATCGACGCCAGGTAGTCGCGCGCGAGGCGCTGCGAGGCCAGAGCCCAGTCGCGCATCTGCCCGTCCGAAGCCGCGACCGGCGCGGGGGCGGGAATCTGGACGGGAAGCGGCCGCTCGGTCCGGGCGAGCCGCGCGGCGCGGCGCGCCTGCGTCGCCGCGTGGAGCCCGCTGCGGGCCGGCCGATGGGCCTCCTCGGCGATCCGGCGCGACGCCGACGGCTGGGCCTTGGCCTGGACCTTGGCGGGCGGGGCCGCCTCGGCCCGGGGCGCCGGCTCGACCCTGGGCGCGGGGGCGAGGGTGGGTGCGGGAGCCGCGCCGCCGCGGGTGGGCGGATCGACCCAGCCCTGCGCCAGGACGGCGGGGGCCAGGAGGAGGTTCGCGCCGAGGCCGAGGAGGACCGCGGGACGGATGGGGAGAGGCCGGAAGGGACCGAGCATGGGGCGGCACCGGGGGGGAGGACCAGGTTCAGGAAGGGGAACGTTCGTCGCCGCGGTTACGGTTCCATTGCGGGTCCGGCGCCCTCCCCGCTACCCCCGTTGCGCACATCCCCGGCCCGGTCTCCGAGGTCCTGGACGAAGCCGGTTCTCGCGCAGGGGAACCTCTTCTCGCGTGAGGGAACTCCTTGTCGCGGTCGGGAACGCTTTCAGGAACCCTTGCCAAGCGCGGCCGCGACCCCACCTCAAGGGCTCCCCGGGTCCGGGCCCCTCTGGCGGTTCGAGGCGTCGACCGCGATGTCGGACCCCTTCGCTGCCTTTGTGCTGACGCGGCACGATCGCACTGGAGGGCCCGCAATGTTGCGCGTCATTCCGACCCCGTTCCTCCGCCCGCTCGCCGGAGGCGCCGATGTCCGGCGCTGAGACCTCCCGGCGGGCACTGCTCGTCGTCAACAAGAAGGCCCGCAACGGCGGGCTCGACCTCGATGCCGTGAAGGACACCTTACGCCGCGGCGGCATCGAGCCGGTCGATCCGCCGCCCGGCGAGACCGACTGCAAGGCGCTGATCCACGCCCATGCGAAAACCTGCGACATGGTGATCCTGGGGGGCGGCGACGGCACCCTGAACGCCGCCGCCCAGGCGCTCGCCGAGGCGCGGCTGCCCCTCGGCATCCTGCCGCTCGGCACCGCCAACGACCTCGCCCGCAGCCTCGGCCTGCCCGCCGATCCGCTCGAGGCGGCGGAGGTGATCGCCAGCGTGCCGGCCCGGCCGATCGATCTCGGCTGCGTCAACGGCCATTACTTCTTCAACGTCGCCAGCATCGGCTTCTCGGCCGATCTCGCCGGCGAGCTGACGGCCGACCTCAAGCGCCGTCTCGGCACGGTCGGCTACGCGGTCGCGGCGTTCCGGCTGCTGCGCCGGGCGCGGCCGTTCACGGTCTATATCGAGCATGACGGCACGGTGGAGACCGTGAAGACCATCCAGGTCTCGGTCGGCAACGGCCGCCATTACGGCGGCGGCATGACGGTGGAGGAGAACGCCACCGTCGATGACGGGCTACTCAACTTCTACAGCCTGGAGGTCGCCCATTGGTGGCGGCTGCTCGCCCTGCTGCCGGCCCTGCGCCGGGGCACGCAGGGCAAGGCCGCCGACGTGCGCGCCTTCCAGACCACCGAGGTGATCCTGCGCACCAAGAAGCCGCGACCGGTCAACACCGACGGCGAACTGACGACCTACACCCCCGCCCACGTGCGGGTGCTTCAGAAGGCCGTCCAGGTCCACGCCCCGCCGCCCTCGGCGCCGGCGGGCCGCCCCTCGATCTTCCCGTAAGGAGGGCTCCGCCGTGGATTCCCTCGTTCAACTCGCCGCCGACCCG
The DNA here is from genome assembly GCF_017347565.1 of Methylobacterium indicum. NCBI lineage: Bacteria > Pseudomonadati > Pseudomonadota > Alphaproteobacteria > Hyphomicrobiales > Methylobacteriaceae > Methylobacterium > Methylobacterium indicum. Next base: position 1,594,649 of record NZ_AP024145.1, read on the forward strand.
ACGGCCTGGGCCGCTCTCGCGACCCTCGTCGTCATGGAGGTCGTGCTCGGCATCGACAACCTGATCTTCATCTCGATCATCACCAACAAGCTGCCGGTGGAGCAGCAATCGCGGGCCCGGCGCATCGGCATCGGGCTCGCGCTCATCCTGCGCCTCGCGCTGCTCGGGACCGTGGCCTACATCGTCCACCTGACCCAGCCGGTCTTCGAGATCTTCGGCAAGGGGCTGTCCTGGCGCGACATCATCCTGATCGCCGGCGGCCTCTTTCTGCTCTGGAAGGCCACCAAGGAGATCCACCACAGCCTCGATCCCGACCCGGCGGAGAAGACCGGCGGGGGCGCCTCGCTCGGCTACGCCGCGGCGATCGGCCAGATCCTGATCCTCGACCTGGTGTTCTCGATCGACAGCATCATCACGGCGGTCGGGATGACCGAGCACGTGCCGATCATGGTGATCGCGGTTCTGGCCGCGGTGACCGTGATGCTCGTCGCCGCCGACCCCCTGTCGCGCTTCATCGCCGCCAACCCGACGGTGGTGATGCTGGCCCTGGGCTTCCTCATCATGATCGGCATGACGCTGATCGCGGAAGGCTTCGGGGCCCACGTGCCGAAGGGCTACGTCTACACCGCCATGGCCTTCTCGGCCGGCGTCGAGGTACTGAACATCCTCGGCCGGCGGGCGAAGAAGGCGAAGCGCAACGCGGCCTGACGGCGGTCATCCGAGCCTGTGACGGCAGCGCCCGATCGTGATGCGGTCGGGCGCTGTTTTCGTTCGAGGACTGTGCTGTCGCAGAGAAGAACCGCTTCAATCCTGGGTGATCCATGGGATTCGACAGCGATGACACCCTCGATGTCATCCTGGGGCCCGGCGTAGCCGGGAACCCGGGATCCATAACCGCCGACGAAGTAGGCAGAGACGGAACGCTGATCGCCTGATCCTCCACCGTCGGCGGTTATGGATCCCGGATTCCGCTCCGCGGCCCCAGGATGACACAGTGAAGCGGCAATGTCGGCGCTAAAACATTTTCCGACGAAGTGGATGCCGGTTCGTCGAAGAAAATGCGGCAAAACAAATAATTAGAGAGCTTCGCGATTGCAACGCGATCGTGAAGCGCTCTAGATCGACAGAGTGAGTCGATCAAACAGGCTATCTATTCTTTCAAAGACGCTCATGAACGCTTTTACTTCCGACCGTGACACACGTGCGAGACATCCACCGTCACCAGCGCCGCGAGCGGCGGCAGGATTGCGACTTGCTCCTCAAGCCAGACGACGAGCATATCCTTCGATCATCGCGGCAGCCTGCGCGTGGGTGATGATACGCTGAAAGGAGGTCACGCGCGGATCGCTCAAGGTCTCAGCTTCGCAGGACAGCACGGTCGCCCAATCCTGATGCGGGTTCACGGTCTTCCGATCCGCATGAGTCCGCGACCAGCATTCCGCCCGGAGGGGGTAAGCTTCCGGCTGACCGAAACCAAACTTCTCTCTCGGATGTTTGAACTCGATATGGTTCGCCAAGACCCTGGCATGCCGATTTCGCAGAAAGAAGATCGCATCTGACTCGCGTGCCTTGCTTCCGGGAATACGGCATTGGGACCGGCTGTCGCGGCCGCAACGATCATTCGCCCGGAATGGCTGCATTGTGGGTTTGCTGCATCACCGCAACGCTCTCTGCTCATCGATCGAAATCTCGGCACGTTCATGATCCGAGGCGGCAGGAGTTCCCGCCATCAGCCACCGCCTGACCTCTTTCGACGAGAAAACGGCGGCTGCAATCGCATCCAGGAAGGGTCGGGCAAGGGACGAATCCCCGGCCATGCGCGATCCCTACTCGTTGCGCGCGCAGGCAGACGGCCCCGCATCTGGAGGCACGGCGGCGAGTTCGCTCCGGGCCCGATCGAGGTCGGCCCGGAACGCCGCATCGCCGACGAGGACCGCGAACAGGGCGCTGCCGGCGAGCCGTCCGGCCTCGACGTCGCTCGCCCAGTGCACTCCGCAGACGATCCGGCTCTCGCCGTAGCTCCGGCCGCGGCGCAGGATCGGGGTGCTGCGCTCCGGCATCAGCGCGGCGAGGACGAGGGCGAAGGTCCAGCCCTCGGTGGCGTGGCCCGACGGATAGGAGAAGCTGCGGTCGAGGGCCTCGCTGCGCGGGACGCACAGGGCCGCATCGTTGCCGAGATGCGGCCGCGGGCGGGCGAAGCGAGTCTTCGCGTCGCGCACCACCGCCACCACGTCGCGGCGGGTGCGGGCGAGGAGGGCGGCGAGCGCCGGCAGCCGGGCGGGGTCGAGGCGGCGGCCGGCCGCGCAGGCGAACCCGTCGAGGAGGCGGGTCACCCCCGAGGGGACATCGGACACGGCGAGGCCCCAGCGCGGCGACCCGGCGAGCGCCCGGGTCGCCGCGTAGGCCGCCGCATCGGCGCCCTGCGCGGCACTGCCGGGTGTCGGCGGTGGGGGCAGGATCGCGGCGGCGTCGAGGGCGCCGGCCGCCAGGTAGGGGGCGGGCGCCGGCTCGGCCGTGGCGACACCGGCAAGGAGCGCCAGGCCGAGGGCGAGCGGCGCCCGCACGGCCTCAGGTCCCGGACAGGATCGCGGCGGCGACCGCCTCGGGGCATTCCTCGTGGGCGGCGAGGGCCCCGGGAATCGCGACGCTGCGCACGAGGCCGGCCTCGGCGAGCGCCGCCATCTCGGCACCCGAGCGGCGCGGGGCGCCCTTCGGATGCAGCATCGTCACCGGCGGCAGGCCGGGACCGAACAGGGCGAAGAACTCCTCGCGCGTCCGCACCGGATCGAGGCCGCCGGTGACGAAGGCCGCAGTGCCGAAGCGGGCCCGGGGCTGGTGCGTCACCCGCCGCTTCTCGGCCAGCAGCGCCGGGGTGACCCGGGCCCGGTCGGCATAGACGTGGGCCTGCATCATCCGCGCCACGATCGGCGTGCTGACGTTGAGGCGATAGAGCAGGTTGCCGACGACCGGCGCCTCGACGGCGCGGCGCAGGCGCCCGAAGAGCGGCCGGCGCTCCTCGCCCATCGCGGTCGGCAGCGGGCCGCGCCAGGTCGGCGCCACCAGAACCAGCCGGGCGAAGGCACCCGGATGCCGGGCCGCCGCGGCGACGAGGTAGCCGGCGGCGTGGCCGGCCGCGACCCCGAGGGCGTAGGGGCCGGGGGCTTGCGCAAGAAGCGCATCCAGAAAAGCGTGCAGGGTGTCGGGGGCGAGGGGCACCCGGGCGCGCGGTTGCGCGCCGAAGCCGGGCCAGTCCGGCACCAGGCAGGCGTGGCGGGCGGCGAGCCGCGTCGCCAGGGGCCGCATCTCCTCGCGGGTCGCGATCGAGGACAGGGCCGGCAGCAGCAGGGCCGGTGATCCCTCGCCGATCCGGTCCATCGGTAGGGTCAGGGCGCGCCCGGCCAGGGTGAAGGAGAGGGTCTGCGTCTCGATGCCGGCCATCACGGGCTCCCTCAGAACGGCTTCACCACCACCAGGATCACGATGAGGATCATCAGCAGCGTCGGTACCTCGTTGAGCACCCGGTAGAATTTCGGGCTGCGGGCGTTCCGGTCGGCGGCGAAGTCCTTGACCATCCGCGACAGCCAGCCGTGGATGCCGCTCATGATCAGCACCAGGGCCAACTTGGCGTGCAGCCAGCCCTGCGTATAGGCACCGCTCATCACCGCGAGGGCGATGCCGAAGATCCAGGTCGCGATCATCCCCGGCAGCATGATCGCCTTGGCGAGGCGCCGCTCCATCACCTTGAAGGTCTCGGCCGTCGGCGATCCCGCCGGCAGCGCGGCGTGATAGACGAACAGCCGCGGCAGGTAGAGCATCGCCGCCATCCAGGCGATGAGCGAGACGATGTGGGCGGCCTTGATCCAGAGATACACGGTGGGGTGGTTCCTCTCGGGGGATTGAGACTGAACTGAAATCTTGGATCGAGGGATGTGGGCACCGCGCCATAACCCTCCCCCCTCTGCGGGGGAGGGTGGCCCCTGCGTCAGCAGGGGCCGGGAGAGGGGAACCACGCTTCCGGAAAGGTCGCGCCCGCAGTGAAGGGCGCCCTCTGGATCAGCGTCGCGCTGCCCCTCTCGGCGGGACTGCGTCCCGCTGCGCCTGCTCCGCAGGCCACCCTCCCCCGCAGAGGGGGGAGGGTTCTGGCGGTGGACCCCTCACCCCCGCAACCGCGCCAGCATCCGCTCGACATGGGGAATCGGCGTCTGCGGCGTGATGCCGTGGCCGAGGTTGAAGATGTGGGGGGTACCGGCGGTCGCCTCCAGGATCGCGTCCACGGCGGCGTCGAGCGCCGCGCCGCCGGCGATCAGGGTCTCGGGGTGGAGGTTGCCCTGCGTGACGACGGAAGCCGGCAGGCGGGCGCGCAGGGCCTTCAGGTCCACCGCCCAGTCGACCCCGACCGCATCGGCACCGGTCTCGGCGGCGACGCGGGCATGGCCGTCGAGCCCGGAGCCGCGGGCGAAGACGATGATCCGGGCGCCCGGCACCCGGGCGCGGATACCCGACACCATCCGGGCGATCGGCCCGAGGCTCCAGCGAGCGAGCGCGTCGCCGGTCTCGCCCGCGGGCACGTCCGGCAGGGCGCCGGCATGGCTCTCGAAGATCTGCACCGCGTCGGCGCCGGCCTCGAACTGGCGCACGAGGTACTCGGTCGAGACCGTGACCAGCCGGTCGATCAGGGCGTCGAGGAGGGCCGGGTCGCGGGCCGCGAGCGACCGAGCCGGCGCGAGGTCCGGCGTGCCGCGCCCGCCGATCATGTAGCTCGCCACCGTCCAGGGGGCACCGCAGAAGCCGAGCAGCGTCGTCTCGGCCGGCAGCTCCGCCCGCAGGCGGCCCACGGTCTCGAAGACGGGCGCGAGGTGGCGCATGATCCGCGGGTCGCCCGCCTCGATCAGCGCGTCGAATTCCGCCCGGCCGGCCATCGGGTCGAGGCGGGGGCCCTCCCCTTCCACGAAGCGCACGTCCTGGCCGAGCGCGTGGGGCACCACCAGGATGTCGGAGAAGAGGATCGACGCCTCGAAGCCGAAGCGGCGGATCGGCTGCAGCGTGACCTCGGTGGCGAAGTCGGGGTTGTAGCAGAGGTCGAGGAACGAGCCGGCCTCGGCCCGCACCGCCCGGTATTCCGGCAGGTAGCGCCCGGCCTGGCGCATCATCCAGGCCGGCGGGGGCGAGAGCGCCTCGCCATTCAGCACCCGCAGGATCGGCCGTTCAGCGGCTCCCCGTCCGGCTCCCGCGGTCGCGCTCATTCTCCGTCCCCCCGAAAACCCGATTCCGCCACGTCGACGGCTCGGCTCTCCCTATGCCGAGAACCGGCTCTCCGCGCCAGCCCGACGCTTGGTCGCGACCCGCCGCGATGCCCATCCCCACCCAGGCCTCTGAAAAGAAAAGAGAGATTCTAGGAATCTGTTTTTTCTATTGGAGGCAGGCATCGCGGGGCTCCAGCCCCGTCCACAGCCCGTCCCCACCGCCGGTGCGTTAAGAGGGCTTTAACAGATTTGCTCCATTGTCGAAGGATGACGAGAGTCACGAGGGGCTTGCGCCCCGTCGGTCTCGCTTCGGCGGTCCCGCGTCCCGGATTCTCCCACGGGCGGTCCGCCACGAGTGTTAACGCCCGGCCTGTTGAGGCGCGAGGCCGTTAACCCACAGGCCCCCCGCCTGGACCTCGCTTCGTCGGCGCATTATCCACACTCATCGACTCCGCGCCGCCGATCGGTGGACGACGCACCGAGCCTCGGAGTCTTGGTGTCTGCCGCGCCCGCGGCGAGCCCGGGGAGCCCGCGTGGTCCGCAGCTACTTCCACCTCCACCTCGTGTCGGATTCCACCGGCGAGACCCTGATCAATGTCGGCCGCGCCGCGGCGGCGCAGTACGAGGGGGTCTCGGCGATCGAGCACGTCTATCCCCTCGTGCGCTCCGGTACCCAGCTCGAACGGGTGATCAACGAGATCGAGCAGGCCCCCGGCATCGTGCTCTACACCCTGGTCGGGCGCGAGCTGACCGAGCGGCTGGAGGAGGCCTGCCGGGCCACCGGCTCGCCGCTGCTCTCGGTGCTGGAGCCCGTGCACCAGCTGCTGCAATCCTATCTCGGCACCCACTCCACGGCGCGGCCCGGCGCGCAGCACATGCTGAACGCGGAGTACTTCAAGCGCATCGACGCGATGAACTTCACGCTCGCGCACGACGACGGCAACCTGCCGCACGACCTCAACGAGGCCGACGTGATCCTGCTCGGGGTGAGCCGCACCTCGAAGACGCCGACGGCGATCTACCTCGCCAACCGGGGCCTCAAGACCACCAACATCCCGCTCATCCCCGGCGTGCCGCCGCCGCCGGTGCTGGAGACCTTGCGCCAGCCCCTCATCGTCGGGCTGATCGCCTCGCCGGAGCGGATCGTCCAGATCCGCCAGAACCGCCTGCTCAGCCTCAAGGCCGACGATTCCTCCTCCTACGTCGACCGCGACGCGGTGGCGAACGAGATCGCCTCCTCGCGCCGGCTCTTCGCCCGCAACCGCTGGCCGGTGATCGACGTCACCCGGCGCTCGATCGAGGAGACCGCCGCGGCGATCCTCGACTATTACCGCGAGCACCGTCTGAAGTTCATCGCCGACTGATCGTCCGATGCCGCACCCTTCCTCGCTCTGGCGCGGGTCCGCGCCGCTCCTCCTCGCCTCGACGAGCCCGACCCGGCGCGCGCTGCTCGAATCGGCCGCTCTTGCCGTCGAGACCCGCGCGCCGGGCGTCGACGAGCGCGCCGTCGAAGCGGAGGCCGCCGGTCTCTCACCCGCCGATCTCGCCGAGCGGCTGGCGGCCGCCAAGGCCGCCGCGGTCGCGGACCGGGCACCCGACCGGGTGGTGATCGGCGCCGACCAGGTGCTCGACCTCGACGGCACGGTCTTCCACAAGCCCGCCGACCGGGCGGGGGCCGCCGCCCATCTCGCCCGGCTGCAGGGGCGCAGCCACGCGCTCCATTCCGCCGTGGCCTTGGCGGTCGACGGCGCGGTGGCCGAGGTCTTCGTCGCGACGGCGCGGCTGACGATGCGGCCCCTCGATGCGACGGGGATCGCCGCCTATCTCGACGCCGCCGGGCCCGCCGTGACCGGCAGTGTCGGCGCCTACCAGCTCGAGGGCGTCGGCATCCACCTGTTCGACCGTATCGAGGGCGACCATTCGACCATCCTGGGCCTGCCGCTGCCGCCGCTGCTCGCGCGGTTGCGGGCGCGGGGATTGCTGGCGTTTTGAGAACCCGGAGGCAGGGCCGTCGCGTGACGCCTGTTTCCTTCATCCCACCCGCGACCTCATCCTAAGGTGCTGCTGCTTGCAGCAGCCTCGAAGGAGGGCTCCAGCGATCGCGGCGACTTCTGGAGCCCTCCTTCGAGGTCAGTCCATCGGAGATGGACTGACGCCTCAGGATGAGGTTCTGGGTGGGACCAACTGCGAAAACCATTCGAACCGTCCGAGACTTGGCTTCCCGATGACGACCCCGCACCCCCGAGCCTTCGTGGTGGGCCACCCGATCGGCCATTCGCGCTCGCCGCTAATCCACGGCCACTGGCTCGCCGAGCACGGCCTGCCCGGCACCTACGAGCGCGTCGACGTGCATCCCGACGCCTTCCAGGACTTCATCCGGTCCTTGCGCGAGGCGGGCTTCGTGGGCGGCAACGTCACGATCCCGCACAAGGAGGCGGCGTTCCGGCTCGCCGAGTTGCTGACCCCGCGGGCGGAGCGGATCGGCGCCGTCAACACCCTGTGGTTCGAGGACGGGCGCCTCCACGGCGACAACACCGACGCGCCGGGCTTCCTCGCCCATCTCGATGCCAGCCTCGGGGCCGGCTGGCCGGAGGCGACGGGGGTTGCGGACGGGCGTGCCGCCCTGGTGCTCGGTGCCGGCGGGGCGGCCCGGGCGATCCTGGTCGGCCTCCTCGAACGCGGCCTCGACCGTCTGGTCGTCGCCAACCGCAGCGCCGAGCGGGCCGAGAGCCTGACCGCCCTCGATCCCGCCCGGATCACCGCCGCTCCCTGGGACGCGGTGCCGGCGCACCTGCCGGAGACCGGGCTCCTGATCAACACCACGGCCCTCGGCATGGCCGGCCAGGATCCGCTCTCCCTCGACCTCGCGCCGCTGCCGGCGCGCGCCGCGGTGGCCGACATCGTCTACGTGCCGCTGGAGACACCGCTGCTTGCCGCCGCCCGGGCCCGCGGGCTGCCGGCCGTCGACGGGCTCGGCATGCTGCTGCACCAGGCGGTGCCGGGGTTTTCGCGATGGTTCGGCCGCACGCCCGCGGTGACGCCGGATTTACGCGCCCGCATCGTCGCCGATCTCGGGAGCCACGGGTGAGCCGGCCCTTCATCCTCGGCCTCACCGGCTCGATCGGCATGGGCAAGAGCGCCACCGCGGCGATGTTCCGGGCGCGCGGCGTGCCGGTCCACGACGCCGATGCCTGCGTGCATGCCCTCTACGGCCCGGGCGGTGCCGCGGCCTCTGCCATCGGCGAGGCCTTTCCCGGGACGCTCGGCGCCGACGGGGCGGTCGATCGCGCGGCGTTGCGCGACGCCGTGCTGGGCGATGCCCAGCGCCTGCGCCACCTCGAATCCCTGGTCCACCCCCTGGTGGGCGCGGCCCGGGACGTGTTTCTCGCCACGCACGCGGCGGCGCCCCTCGTCGTGCTCGACGTGCCGCTGCTGTTCGAGACCGGCGGCGAGGCGGGGTGCGACGCCGTCGCGGTGGTCACCGCCCCGGCCGAGGTGCAGCGCACCCGGGTCCTGGCCCGGCCGGGCATGACCGAGGCGGCCTTCGCGCAGATCCTCGCCAAGCAATTGCCCGACGCCGAGAAGCGCCGCCGCGCCGACTACCTGATCGAGACCGATCGCGGGTTCCCTCACGCCGAGGCACAGGTGGACGCGGTGATCGCCGCCGTCGCGGCGAGGCGGGCCGGTTAACGCTTCCTCGCTACACCGCTCGACATCAGCTCAAAGGGGAACCGCACGATGCTGCGCGAGATCGTCCTCGACACCGAGACCACCGGCACCGAGGCCAAGACCGACCGGCTGATCGAGATCGGCTGCATCGAGCTCCTCAACCACATCCCGTCGGGCCGCGAGTTCCACCGCTACATCAACCCGCAGCGGGCGGTCTCGGAGGGCGCGTTCCGGGTCCACGGCCTCTCCGATGCCTTTCTGGCCGACAAGCCGCTCTTCGCGCAGATCCTGCCCGACTTCCTGGAATTCTGCGGCGACGCGACGCTGGTGATCCACAACGCCGCCTTCGATGTCGGCTTCCTCAACGCCGAGTACGCGCGGCTGGGCGACAAGGCGCCGCCGCCGATCGAGCTCGCGAGCGTCGTCGACACCCTGGCACTCGCCCGCCGCAAGCATCCGGGCGCGGCCAACAACCTCGACGCGCTCTGCTCGCGCTACGGCATCGACAATTCCCGCCGCACCAAGCACGGCGCGCTCCTCGATTCGCAGATCCTCGCCGAGGTCTATATCGAGCTGCTCGGCGGCAAGCAGACGACTCTCGGGCTGACGGTCGAGGGGAATGCCGGCCCGGCCGGTCCGAGCTTGCGCGCCGCCCCCGTCGCGCACGGCCCCCGCCCGACCCGCAGCCGGCTCACCGAGGCCGAGCTGGCGGCGCATGCGGCCTTCACGGCGGGCATGGGCGAGAAGGCGATCTGGCGGGATTATGTGGGGGATGGGACGGCGGGGTGAGGCACCTGTCGTCGAGCGCTAGTCACGGATCTTCGTAGAGGCCATCGAGGAAGGTCTGATCGACGGGTTGCGGGTTCGGGCCGGCCATCTCCCGCAGCTCGCGCGCAAATGTGGTCGATTGAGCGACGAGATCGTCCGTTACGCATGCGAGCGCGCCGCGTGGGGCTTGTTGCACGGCTTCAGTCTCGCTGGCGCGAGTGAGGGAGCCCGGCTCCTGGGCGAGGGCGTCGACACCCGGGTCGTTGATGAAGCGGATCATTTCTATCTCCCGTGAAGATTTGCGATATCGGAAATTATAAATCGCTACTTACGGTACCATGTCCGCTTGATCCATCCGAATAAAGATAAATCGCGTCCCCCCTCTCCCGTGTGGGAGAGGGGCCGGGGGTGAGGGTGGCTCGGCTTCAGGATTGAACTCTGAGCGCTGAGCTGGGCAGCGGAACCGCTCAGCCCTCTTGCTGCACCGTCTCCACCCTCACCCCTACCCCTCTCCCACACGGGAGAGGGGGTCCCGCGTTTTATCTATTTCTGGATATATAGAGATGGATTTTGCGACATATTAGATGAAAAGCATGTTGGCTATTTCATAATATTATATTATTAACACCAAAGACCTGCCCATGGTTTTATATGATACCACCACTCGATCGGACTTAAAATTTGCAATGGTAACTTTGGCAAAAAATCTCTCTTACTGATAATTGTCTTGTGATCACACGTGCAGAATACATCGCATCCTAGCCCAATAGCATTACCTAGCAATTCGCGATCGCTCGGATCGGGAAGAGCCGAGCAGATCGATGAGTCTGATAACCGCCGTCCGAGATTACGACTATGGCCCCTGTCGGCAGAACGAAAATCGATAAGCCCATGCGCGTACTCAGATAGATCATGTTTTAGATCAGAATCTGATGTTTGATTTATTTCTTCAAGGCATTTTTCAGATGCGGATATATTCCAGCATGCACGCTGTCCCACATAGAAAATATGCATCAATGCTTCAATTTCTTTCGCTCGTGAGACAGGGATGTCTATTGGAATATCTTCATGTTCAAATATTTGATATGGATATTTTACAATGATATTAATCACATTTGTATCTAGAAATATATTTTTTGGAATTTTCTCAAATGGGTATTTCTCACAATAGGCACTATGACTTTCCTGAGACGTGTACAAAATCCATTTTCGCCGTGTCGCATCCCAATTTTCAAGCATCTGGGAACCCAACAAAGATCAGCTAGGGCCCTGTAAAATTGCGCAAATATTACATATATTCAAGTTGAAAATTGAGCGGGCGCCCGATCGTCAATCGGGCGCCCCGGGGGTCCTACTCCGCCGCCTTCATGTAACTCTCCACCGGCGGACAGGCACAGACCAGATTTCGATCGCCATACGCATTGTCGACCCGGTTGACCGGCGGCCAGTACTTGTCGACCCGGAAGGCGCCGGCCGGGAAGCACGCCGCCTCGCGGGAATAGGGCCGCTCCCAGGCGCCGATTAGGTCCTCCACCGTGTGGGGTGCGTTCTTGAGCGGGTTGTCGGCCCGGTCCATCCGGCCCTCCTCGATCGCCCGGATCTCGTCGCGGATCGCCAGCATGGCGTCGCAGAAGCGGTCGATCTCGCCCTTGGTCTCGGATTCGGTCGGCTCGATCATCAGGGTGCCGGCCACCGGCCAGCTCATCGTCGGCGGGTGGAAGCCGCAATCGATCAGGCGCTTGGCGATGTCCTCGACGCTGACGCCCGCGCTCTTCATCAGCGGACGGACATCGATGATACATTCATGCGCCACGCGCCCATGCGTACCGGTATACAGGACCTCGTAGGCGCCGGCCAAGCGCTTGGCGATGTAGTTGGCGTTGAGGATCGCGATGCGGGTGGCCTGCGTCAGCCCCCGCCCGCCCATCAGCAGGCAGTAGCTCCAGGAGATCGGCAGGATCGCCGCGGAGCCGTAGGGCGCGGCCGAGACCGAGAACTCGCGCCCGTCGGTCTCGACATGGCCGGGCAGGAACGGGATCAGGTGCGCCTTGACGCCGATCGGCCCCATGCCGGGCCCGCCGCCGCCATGCGGGATGCAGAAGGTCTTGTGCAGGTTGATGTGGCTGACATCGGCCCCGATGTCGCCGGGCCGGGCGAGGCCGACGAGGGCATTCAGGTTGGCGCCGTCGAGGTAGACCTGACCGCCATGGGCGTGGGTGATGTCGCAGATCTCCCGCACCGCCTCCTCGAACACCCCGTGGGTGGACGGGTAGGTGATCATGCACGCCGCGAGATTGTCGCCGTGCTTCTCGGCCTTGGCGCGGAAATCGGCCAGGTCGACGTTGCCGTCTCGGTCGGCCCCGACCACCACGACGGTCATGCCGCACATCTGCGCCGAGGCCGGGTTGGTGCCGTGGGCCGAGGACGGGATCAGGCAGATCGTCCGGTGCCCCTCCCCGCGCGACAGGTGATAGGCGCGGATCGCGAGCAGGCCGGCATACTCGCCCTGCGCACCGGAATTCGGCTGCATCGAGATCGCCGCGTAGCCGGTGATGTCGGCGAGTTTTTGCGAGAGATCGGCGATCATCTCGGCATAGCCCTCGGCCTGGTCCTTCGGCACGAAGGGGTGCAATTCCGAAAATTCCGGCCACGAGACCGGCAGCATCTCGGCGGTGGCGTTGAGCTTCATCGTGCAGGAGCCGAGCGGGATCATCGCCCGGTCGAGGGCGAGGTCGCGGTCGGCGAGACGGCGCATGTAGCGCGTCATCTCGCTCTCGGCCCGGTTCATGTGGAAGATCGGGTGGGTCAGGTACTCGGAGGTGCGCGCCAGATCCTCCGGCAGGCGCGGCGCGGGCCAGGATTCGTCATACGTCAGCGCATCGCCCCCGAAGGCGCGCCACACCGCCTCGATGATGTCGGGCCGGGTGCGCTCGTCGACCGTGATGCCGATCCGGTCGGTGCCGACTTTGCGCAGGTTGATCCCGTTGGCGACGGCGTTCTTCAGGATCACGCCCTGGAACGGGCCGACCGTCACGGTGATGGTGTCGAAGAACGCGTCCGGGTGGGTCTCGAAGCCGAGCCGGTTCAGGCCGGCGGCGAGCCGCGTCGCGTCGCGGTGGATGCGCATCGCGATGGCCTTGAGCCCCCGCGGCCCGTGGAACACGGCGTACATCGAGGCGATCACCGCCAGCAGCACCTGGCTGGTGCAGATGTTCGAGGTCGCCTTCTCGCGCCGGATGTGCTGCTCGCGGGTCTGGAGCGAGAGCCGGTAGGCGCGGTTGCCGCGGGAATCGACCGAGACGCCGACGATGCGGCCTGGGAGCGCCCGCTTGTGGGCGTCCCGCGTCGCCATGTAGGCGGCGTGCGGCCCGCCATAGCCCATCGGCACGCCGAAGCGCTGCATCGAGCCGATTGCGATGTCGGCGCCCATCTCGCCCGGGGGCTTGAGGAGGGTGAGCGCCAGCGGATCCGCCGCCACCACGGCGATGGCGCCCGCGTCATGGAGCCTGGCGATCACGTCGGTGAAGTCGTGGGCCGCGCCCTCGACGCCTGGATATTGAAAGATCGCGCCGAACACGGCCGCGGGATCGAGGTCGGTGAAGGGATCGCCGACGACGATCCGCCAGCCGAACGGCTCGGCCCGGGTCTTCAGCACCGCGATGGTCTGCGGCAGGCACTGGGCGTCGACGAAGAAGGTATCGGGTTTGGCGGTGGCGATCCGGCGCGCCATGCCCATCGCCTCGGCGGCGGCGGTCGCCTCGTCGAGGAGCGAGGCATTGGCGATGTCGAGCCCGGTCAGGTCGCCGACGCAGGTCTGGAAGTTGAGGAGCGCCTCGAGCCGGCCCTGGCTGATCTCGGGCTGGTAGGGCGAGTAGGCCGTGTACCAGGCCGGATTCTCGAAGATGTTGCGCTGGATCGCCGGCGGCATCGTGGTGCCGTGATAGCCCTGGCCAATCAGCGAGGTCAGCAGCGTGTTCTTGTTGGCGGTGGCCCGCAGCCGCTCGATCGCCCGGCGCTCCGACAGGGCGGCGCCGAACTCGGTCGCTTCCTTCTGGCGGATGCCGGCCGGCAGGGTCTCGTCGATCAGGGCGTCGAGGCTCTCGGCACCGACCACCTCCAGCATCCGGGCGATCTCCTCCACCGACGGGCCGATATGGCGGCGGTTGGCGAAGTCGTAGGGATCGTACTTGTCCATCGGCATGGGAGGGTTGCCCTGGTCGACAGCCGCGTGGGGCGGCTTGAAAGATGGAGCACGTCTCCCCTCTCCCGTGTGGGAGAGGGGTCGGGGGATCGAAGATCCCGCGTGAGGGTGGCTCGGGTTCAAATTTGAACTCTGAGCGCCAAGATGCGCAGCTCGACGCTTGGCTCTTTATCCTGAAGCCGAGCCACCCTCACCCCTACCCCTCTCCCAAACGGGAGAGGGGATCACGCGCTATACTGGTGTCGGAACGGATCAGACGAAGGACGTCGCCGTTCAGCCGACGAAGGCCCGGTAGGCCGCCTCGTCCATCAGCCCGTCGAGCTGCGACGGGTCGCCGAGGCGCACGCGGTAGAGCCAGCCGGCCCCCTGGGGATCGGTGCCGACGCTCTCGGGGTTCGCCACCGCGTCCTCGTTGACCTCGGTCACCTCGCCGTCGACCGGCGCGTAGACGTCGGAGGCGGCCTTCACCGATTCCACCACCGCGGCGGCGGCGCCCTTGGTCAGCGTGGCGCCGACCTTCGGCAGTTCGATGAAGACGAGGTCGCCGAGCTGCTCGGCGGCGTGATCGGTGATCCCCACCGTCGCCACGTCGCCCTCCAGGCGCAGCCATTCGTGCTCGTCGGTGTATTTCAGCATGTGTTTCCCCTCGTTCAGGACCGTTTGAAGCCGGCGGGGCGGAACGGCAGCGGCACCACCGCGCAGGGCAGGCGCTGGCCGCGCACCTCGGCGAAGACCTGTGTGCCAGGCACGGCCAGCGCGCGTGGCAGCACCCCCATGGCGACCGGTCCGTCCAGGCTCGGCCCGAAGCCGCCGGAGGTCACCCGGCCGACCGGTTCGCTCGCGTCGGCGGAGCCGTAGAGGGCGGCGCCCGCCCGCACCGGGGTGCGCCCTTCGGGTTTGAGGCCGACCCGCAGCCGCGCCGGTCCCTCCGCCAGCTCGGCCAGGATGCGCTCGGCCCCGGGAAAACCGCCGGCCCGGTCGCCGCCGCGGCGCCGCACCTTCGGGATCGCCCAGGCGAGACCGGCCTCGACCGGCGAGGTCTCGGGGCCGATATCCGAGCCGTGCAGGCACAGGCCCGCTTCGAGGCGCAGCGAATCGCGGGCGCCGAGGCCGATCGGCTTCACCTCCGGCTCGGCCAGCAGCGCGCGGGCGAGCGCCAGGCCGGAGGCGGGCGGCAGCGCGACCTCGAACCCGTCCTCGCCGGTATAGCCGGAGCGGACGGCCACGCCCTCCTCGCCCGCGAACGCGATGGTGCGCGCATCCATGAAGCGCATCTCGGCCACCACCGGCAGATGCCGGGCGAGGGCCGCTTCCGCCCCCGGGCCCTGGAGCGCGATCAGGGCCCGCTCGACCGGTTCGACCGTGCAGGCGGTGCCGATCGCGTCGAGCAGGTGGGCGAGGTCGGCGGCCTTGTTGGCGGCGTTGACGACCAGAAGGTAGTGGCCGCTCACGTTGGCGAGCATCAGGTCGTCGAGGATGCCGCCGCCCTGCAGCGTCAGAAAACCGTAGCGCTGGCGCCCGACGCCGAGGCCGAGGACATCGATCGGCAGCACCGTCTCGAGGGCGCGAGCGGCGTCGCCCGGGTCGCCGGAGCGGGCCCGTACGGCGATCTGGCCCATATGCGAGACGTCGAACAGGCCGGCAGCCTGGCGGGTGTGCAGATGTTCCTTCAGGAGCCCGAGCGGGTAGTGCAGCGGCATGCTGTAGCCGGCGAACGGCACCATCCGGGCGCCGGCCTCCCCGTGCAGGGCATGCAACGGCGTCTCATGGAGGCTGGCGGTCATCGCGGAGGCTCCCGAGCGTGTCCGGGCGCAGGCGGGACCACCGGTCCCGTACGGCCCGACTTCGAGAGGGAGGCTAGGACAAAAGTGCCATTGACGCTACCCACGACCGTCGGGCGTGGCGGCCGGTCCGGCCGGTAACCGTTCCGCTTCTCCCGCGATGTGTGGCAAGAACGACCGATCCGATCGGATCAAGCGAAAATGTTTTGCGCGATCGGCTCCAAGGGCGGCAAACGAAGCAGGTTCTGCCGCGGCCGGGGAATTATCCTGGCGCCATCGATGGGAGAAACGACGCCATGAGCGCGAGCGCCAAGCCGAGCCCGGCCCTGCCGGTCAACGAGAACGACCGCCCGAACGGTCAGGCGATCCTGGGTCCTCGCGGCGTGGCCGATCCGGATCCGGCCGAGACCGCGGACTGGCTCGCCTCCCTCGAATCGGTCCTGCGCCACGGCGGCGCGGCCCGGGCGCGCTTCCTCCTCGACCGGCTGGAGCAGAAGGCGCGGGAGATCGGCATCGTCGAGGAGGCGCCGCCCTACTCGCCCTACCGCAACACCATTCCGCTCGAGAAGCAGCCGCCCTATCCGGGCGACCTCGCGGTCGAGGAGCGGATCACCTCGATCATGCGCTGGAACGCGCTCGCCATGGTGGTGCGGGCCAACATGGCCTACGGCGAGCTCGGCGGCCACGTCGCCTCCTACGCCTCGGCGGCCGAGATCTTCGAGCTCGGCTTCAACCACTTCTTCCAGGCCGGCGACGCCACCGGGGCCGGCGCCGACCTCGTGTTCTTCCAGCCGCATTCGGCGCCCGGCGTCTATGCCCGCGCCTTCCTGGAGGGGCGGCTCTCCGAGACCAACCTGAAGCATTACCGCCAGGAGATCGCCGGCGAGGGCTTGTGCTCCTACCCGCATCCCTGGCTGATGCCCGAGTTCTGGCAGGTGCCGACCGGCTCGATGGGCATCGGGCCGATGAACGCGATCTACCAGGCGCGCTTCATGCGCTACCTCAGCGACCGGGGGCTGGCCGATACCGCCGGCCAGCACGTCTGGGGCGTGTTCGGCGACGGCGAGATGGACGAGCCGGAATCGATCGGCGCGCTGACGCTGGCGGCCCGCGAAAAGCTCGACAACGTCACCTTCGTGATCAACTGCAACCTGCAGCGCCTCGACGGGCCGGTGCGCGGCAACGGCCAGATCATCCAGGAGCTGGAAAGCGTCTTCCGCGGCGCCGGTTGGAACGTCGTCAAGGTGCTGTGGGGCTCGGAATGGGACGCGATCTTCGCCCGCGACACCAACCACGCTCTCTTGCGCCGCTTCGCCGCCACGGTGGACGGCAAGTACCAGACGCTGGGCGCCAAGGACGGCGCCTACAACCTCGCCCACTTCTTCGGTGAGGACGAGGAGGTGAAGGCGCTGGTCTCCCACATGTCGGACGGCGACGTCGACAAGCTCAAGCGCGGCGGCCACGATTTCCGCAAGCTCTACGCGGCCTTCGCCGCGGCGAAGGCCACCAAGGGCCGCCCGACCGTGATCCTGGCCAAGACCAAGAAGGGCTACGGTATGGGCGGGGCCGGCGAATCGCGCATGACCGCCCACCAGGCGAAGAAGCTCGACACCGACGCTCTCAAGGCCTTCCGTGATCGCTTCGCCCTGCCGCTCACCGATGCGCAGGTCGAGGGCCTGGAATTCTACAAGCCCGACGAGAACAGCCGCGAGTTGCGCTACTTGCGCGAGCGCCGCGAACAACTCGGTGGCTTCCTGCCGAAGCGCCGTCGCACGGCGGCCCACGTCCCGGTGCCGGATCTCTCGACCTATGCCGGCTTCGCGCTCGAGGCCGACGGCAAGGAGATGTCGACCACCACCGCGGCGGTGCGGCTGTTCAGCAGCCTGATCAAGCACAAGGAGCTGGGCCCGCGCGTCGTGCCGATCGTCGCCGACGAGGCGCGCACCTTCGGCATGGCGAACCTCTTCCGGCAGGTCGGCATCTACTCGCCGCTCGGCCAGCTCTACGAGCCGGAGGATGCCGGCTCGATGCTCTACTACAAGGAATCCCGCGACGGGCAGCTCCTGGAGGAGGGCATCACGGAAGCGGGCGCGATCTCGTCCTGGGCCGCGGCCGCGACCTCCTACAGCGTCCACGGCCTCGCGATGCTGCCGTTCTACATCTACTACTCAATGTTCGGCTTCCAGCGCGTCGGCGACCTGATCTGGGCGGCGGCCGACCAGCGCGCCCGCGGCTTCCTGATCGGCGCCACGGCGGGCCGCACCACGCTCGGCGGCGAGGGGCTGCAGCACCAGGACGGGTCGAGCCACCTCGTCGCCGCGACGATCCCGAATTGCCGCGCCTACGACCCGGCCTTCGCCTACGAGATGGCGGTGATCCTCGATCACGGCGCCCGCGACATGATGGAGCGCGACGTCGACGCCTTCTACTACGTCACGGCAATGAACGAGAACTACGCCCAGCCCTCGATGCCCGACGGCGGGCGGGACGGGATCATCCGGGGGATGTACCGTTTTGCCGGCTATGGAAATGATGAGCCGGCTATTCGTCTTCTCGGCTCGGGGGCTATCCTGCCGGAGGTCATCGCGGCGGCAAAGCTCCTCGCCGAGGAATGGGGCATCGCCAGCGAGGTCCACAGCGTCACGAGCTTCAGCGAGCTCGCCCGCGAAGCCCGCGAGGTCGAAAGGTCGAATCGCCTCAATCCGGGTCTGCCGCCGAAGCGCAGCCTCGTCGAGGAATCGCTGTCCGGTCCCGCCCCGGTGGTCGCCGCCACCGACTACGTCCGCGCCTATCCGCAGCTGATCGCGACCGCGATCCAGGCCCGCTACGTCACGCTCGGCACCGACGGCTTCGGCCGCAGCGACACCCGCAGCGCGCTGCGGGCCTTCTTCGAGGTCGACCGCCACCACGTCGCGGTGGCGGCGCTCGCGGCGCTCGCCGACGACGGCAAGCTCGACCGGGCGACGGTGGCGGAAGCGGTCGCCCGCTACGGGCTCGGCGCGAACCGGCCGGCGCCCTGGACGGTGTGAGGGCATTCGACCGGGCAAGGCGCGGGACTTCGAGCCCCACGCAGGCGGGAGCTTAAGGGTCCCGCCTGCGTGGGAGATTGTGTCAGGACGTCCCCGGTCTCACCGCGGACTTAAGAACACGTCGGCACTCGCTCCCACGGGATTGACGCTGCCCCCAAGACACGGCCTGATCCACCCAAGGCCGGGCCATCGAAGCACCGGCGCGGCGGAGGGGACGCAGCGGATGGCGCGAGGCGCTGAGCAGGCGGTGGCGCGGGACCTCGTCGGGGCGACACCGGCGCCCGACGATGCGGGGCGCGCGCGGCTCCACGCCCTTCGGACCGGTCTCGAAGCCGGACTGATCGGCTCGACCGGCCTCGTCGAGCGGCTGCTGATCGGGCTCCTCACCGGCGGCCACCTGTTGATCGAGGGGGCGCCGGGCCTCGCCAAGACCCGGGCGGTCAAGCGCCTCGCCGACGGGCTGCATACGGGCTTCGCCCGCATCCAGTGCACCCCCGACCTGATGCCCGCCGACCTCACCGGCACCACGGTCTGGCGGCCCGACGGCGGCCGGTTCGAGTTCCTGGAAGGCCCGTTGTTCCATTCCCTGGTCCTCGTCGACGAGGTCAACCGCGCCCCGCCCAAGGTGCAGTCGGCGCTGCTCGAGGCGATGGCCGAGCGCCAGGTCACGGTGGCGGGCACCACCCATGCCCTGCCCGATCCCTTCATGGTGGTGGCGACCCAGAACCCGATCGAGCATGCCGGCACCTTCCCGCTGCCGGAGGCGCAGCTCGACCGGTTCCTGCTCCACGTCGTGGTCGAGATGCCGGACGAGGCGTCCGAGCGGCGCATCCTCGATCTCGTCGAGGGCGAGATGACCGAGGATGTCGCGCCGATGCCAGTGCGGCTCACCGCGGAAGAGCTGCGCGCCGCCCGCACCGCCGCGCTCAAGACCCACGTCTCGCCGGCGCTCAAGGACTTTCTCGTCCGCCTCGTCGCCGCCACCCGGGGCGGGCCGGCGGCGGCGGACCTGCGCGGCGCCATCGAGCATCCGGTCTCGCCCCGCGGCACCCTGGCGTTGATGCTCGCCGGCAAGGCCCGGGCCTACCTGCACGGGCGCGACCACGTCACCCCGGACGACATCGTGGCGCTCGCTCCCGACGCGCTCGCCCACCGCCTCGCCCTCACCTGGCGCGCCGCCGCCGAGGGGCAGACCACCCGGGCGCTCGTCGCCGGCCTGCTCGACCGGGTGCACCCGCTCTGAGGATCGTCCCGACCGTGGCACGGCCGCTTCCCGGCTCCGATCCGCTCAAGGCCCCGGGCATCGCCCTCGAGGCCGCCGCCCTCATGGGCCTGCGCCACCTCGCCCGCCGCGGCGCCGGCACGGCGACCCGGGTCCGCGCGGGCCTGCCCGGCGGCCTCGTCACCCGGCGGCGCGGGCGCGGGACGGAGCCCGACGACGTGCGCCCCTTCGCCGAGGGCGACGACGTGCGCCACATCGACCGCAACGTCACCGCCCGCACGGGATCGCTCCACGTCCGCACCCATCACGAGGAGCGCGACCGCGCCGTGGTGCTGGTGGCGGATTTCCGGCCCTCCATGCTGGTCGGCACCCGCCGGGCCCTGCGCTCGGTCGCCGCCGCCGAGGCGCTGGCGCTGCTCGGCTGGCGCATCGTCGGCGATGGCGGCCGGGTCGGTCTCTGCGTCGCGGCTCCCGAGCCCGCCGCCCTGCCGCCCGCGGGCGGCGGGCGCGGCATGGCGGCCCTGTGCCAGGCCCTGGCGCGGGCCCACGAGCGCGCGCTCCTCGGCCCGCCGGACCCCGACCTGCCGCTCGGACCCGTGCTGGAGCGGGCCCGCGCGCTGCTGCCGGCGGGCGGGCACCTCGTGCTCGCGAGCGCCCTCGACGCGCCGGGCGAGGGGTTTGCCGAGGCGGTGGCGGTCCTGGCCGAGCGCATCTCGGTGAGCCTGATCCTGGTGAGCGACCCGTTCGAGCGCGCCGCCCCGCCCGGCCTCTATCCCTACGCCACCCCGGACGGGCGGCGCGGCACCGCCCGGCCGGCCAAGGAGTCGGCCAAGGGACTCGCCAAGGCACGGCCGGCGCCGGAGGAGCGCGTCGCGCCCTATACCCGCCTCGGCGTCGCGACCCTGCGCGTCGATTCCGAGATGGGTCCCGAGGGGGTCGCCCCCCTGATGGAGCGGCTCGATGCCGTGCTGTGAGGTTCCCCCCGGCGCGTTCTCCGCCCTGCGCGGCCTGCACCTGCCGCCCGATCCGGGTCTGGTCCGGCCCGGGGTGCTGGCGGCGGTCGTGGCGGGCCTCGCGCTCGCGGGTCTCGTCGCCTGGCTGTGGCCGCGCTGGCGCGCCCGCCCGGTGCGGCGCGCGGCGCTCGCCGAGCTCGCCGCCGCCCGCGCCCTGCCGCCCGCCGAGCGCCGCCTCGCCCTGGCCCGCCTCAGCCGGCGGCTCGCCCGCAGCCTCGGGGTCGAGGGGCCGGCGGGGCTCGACGCCGCCCTGCGCACCGACTTCTTCGGCCGCGGCCCCGGCCGGGTGCTGACCGAGGCCCTCTACGCCCCGGGGCCGGTGCCGGACCTGTCGGCCGCCGAGGCCGGGCTCGCCCGCCTCGTCGCCGGCCTGCGGGCCTGACGCCGATGGCCGGGCTCGCCTCCCTCGACTTCGCGGCACCGCTCGCCGCCCTGCTCCTGCCGCTGCCGCTTCTGGCCGCCCGCTTCCTGCCGCCGCGGCCCGGGGGCAGCGGGGCGCTCGCCGTTCCCGCCTCCCTCGTCGCCGGGCTCGATCGCGGCGGGCCGCTCACCGTCGGGGTGCGGGGCCGCGCGGCGCTGACCTGGCTCCTCTGGATCGCCCTCGTCGCCGCGCTCGCCGGTCCGCGGCTGGTCCTGCCCGGCGCGGCTCTGCCGGCCTCGGGGCGGGACATCGTGCTCGCCCTCGATCTCTCGGGCAGCATGGAGCGGATCGACTTCTCCCTCGACGGGCGCACCTCCTCGCGGCTCGCCGCGGTCAAGCGCGTCGGCGCCGACTTCATCCGCCGCCGGACCGGCGACCGGGTCGGCCTCGTGATCTTCGCCGACCAGGCCGACGTCGCTGCCGCCCCGACCTTCGACACCAAGGCCGTCGCCCGGGCGCTCGACGAGGCGCAGATCGGGCTCGTCGGCCGCTCGACCGGTATCGGCGACGGGCTCGGCCTCGCCTTGAAGCGCCTCCAGGCCCTGCCGGGTCCCTCCAAGGTGGTGGTGCTGCTCTCCGACGGCGCCAACAATGCCGGCCAGACCACCCCGCGGGACGTCGCCGTGCTCGCCCGCGAGCTCGGCATCCGGGTCCATACCATCGCGCTCGGCCCCCGCGACCTCGCCGACGCGAACGGCGAGCAGGACGTGGTCGATTCGGACGCCCTGCGCGACGTCGCGGCGACGAGCGGCGGCCGCTTCTTCCGGGTGCGCACCACCGACGACCTCGCCGGGGTGGCCGACAGCATCGACGCCCTCGAAGGCGGCCGCGACCGGGCCCCGCCGGTGCCGCTGCGCCGCGACCTCTGGCCCTGGCCCGGCGCCGTGGCCCTGCTCTCGGCGCTCGCCCTGCTGCTGACCCGGAGGGCCGCGTGAGGACGTGTCCATGACCGAAGCTGTCACGCTCCTGCGCCCGTGGTGGCTCCTCGCCCTGCCGGTCCTCGGGCTGCTCGCCTGGCGCGCCGCCCACCGCTCGGCGCCGCTCGGCGACTGGGTCCGGGCCGTCGAGCCGCACCTGATGGCGGCGCTCGCCGCCCGCGGGGCGGTGCGGCCGGGGCGCCGGGGCGGGCAGGTCCTCCTGGTGCTGGCCGGCGCCCTCCTGGCGCTGGGCCTCGCCGGCCCGGCGCTGGAGCGGCGCGACGTGGCGGGCTTCCGCAACCTCGACGCGACGATCCTGTGCCTCGACCTGTCGCGCTCGGTCGCGGAGGGCGGGCGCCTCGGCGAGATGCGGGTGCTGGCCCAGGCGCTGGCCGAGGCCGCCGGCACCCGCTCGGTCGCCTTGGTGGCCTATGCGGGCGACGCCTACCTCGCGGCGGCGCCGACCACCGACCGCGACTCCCTCGGCACGATCCTGTTCGCCCTCGACGGCGCCACGGTGCCGGATCGCGGCAGCCACCCGGCCCGGGCGCTGGCGCTCGCCCGCCGGACGCTGGCCGAGGGCGCGGTGGTGACCGGCGACGTAGTGCTGGTGAGCGACGGCGGCGGCCTCGACGACGCGGCAATGCGCGAGGCCGCGGCGCTGGCGGCGGACGGCCACCGGGTGCACACCGTGCTGGTGACCGATCCCGCCCTGCCGCCCGAGGCGCCGCGGCCGGACGGCGCCGGCATGGCCCGCCTCGCCACGACCGGCGGCGGCAGCGCCGGCAGCCTCGACGCGCCGGCTCCCGTGCTGGCGGCGATCTCCGAGACGGTCGCCCGCCACCTCGCCGAGGGCGGCTACGCGGTGCTGGCCTGGCGCGATCTCGGCCGCTGGCTCGCCGGCCTCGCCCTGCTGCCGGTCCTCATGCTGTTTCGGCGGAGCGCCTGATGCGGATCGCGCTTCTCGCCGCCGGTGGCCTCGCCCTCGTCGGACTCGCGGTCGAGCCCGCCGCGCTGGCCCGCCTCCTGATGGGTGCCGGGATGCCGGGCCTCGCGGCCGCGATCAGCGACGACCCGGCCTGGCGCGGCACGGCCCTCTACGCCGCCGGCCGCTATCCGGAAGCCGCCGAGGCCTTCGCGGGATCGCCCTACAACCGCGGCAACGCGCTGGCGCTCGCCGGCGACCTCAAGGGCGCGATGGCCGCCTACGACGCGGCGCTCGTCCGCGACCCGTCCGACGAGGACGCCAAGGCCAACCGCGAGCTGATGGCGCGCCTTCTCGACACGCCGGACGCTCCCGGCGGGCGCACCGCCGGCGAGGCCAACGCCCAGGCCGACGCGACGACCCGCTACGCCACCAAGACCGAATCCGACGCCAACGATGCCGGCACCGCCTCGACCGGCGAGGGGCTCGCCGGCCACCGCGAGGCCTCCACGGCGGCGGATTCGCCCGGCAATTCCAAGGCCGCCCGCACCGGCAAGGCCGAGCAGCGGGCGGTCGATCCCGGCCGCGGCCAGGCCCGCGGCTCGGCCAGCGACGCCGAGGGCGGCGGGCGCCAGGGCGGCGGCAATGCCAGCGTGTCCGAGGTGGTGGAGCGCGAGGTGCGTCGGGTCTCGAAGAGCTTCGAGGCCCGGGAGATCCGCCCCGACCGGCACTGGCTCGCGACCCTGCCGGACGATCCCGGCCGCTTCGTCCGCCTGCGCATCCTCGCCGAGCAGACCCGCCGCCGCGCCGACGGCACCGCCGTGCAGCCCGGGAGCAATCCATGGTGACGTCGTGGCGCAGGGCGCGCGGAAGCCTGCTCGCGGTCGTGCTGGTGCTCGCCGCCGCTCCCGCCCGGGCGCTGGAGGAGGGCGACCTCACCCTCACGGTCACGGCCGAGACCCCGGGCTCGGCCGAGCCCTATCCGCGCGAGATGGTGCTGCTGCGCATCCACGGGGTCTACCGGGCCCAGATCGCGCTCGAGGAGCTGCGCCAGCCGAGCCTGCCGCATTTCGGCTGGACCCAGCTCGGCCGCGACCGCTGGTCCCGCACCACGATCCAGGGCCAGGAAGCCCGCAGCTTCGAGCGCGTCGTCGCGGTGTTTCCGCAGGGACCCGGCCGCTTCACCGTCGATCCCTTCATCCATCGCCTGACGATCGTCGACAACGGCGAGCGCCGGGTGGTCGAGGTGCGCTCCCCTCCCCTGCCGATCGCGGTCGCGGCCTGGCAGGGCCCGGGGGGGCCCGAGGCGGCGGAGCCCTGGTGGCTGCCGGCCCGGGACCTGACGGTGACCGACGCCTGGGAGCCCGAGCCCGAGACCCTGAAGCTCGGCGAACCGGCGCGCCGCACCGTGACGCTGGAGGCGAGCGGCCTCACCGCCGACGCCCTGCCGCCGCGGCCGGTTCTGCGCACCCGCGGCGTCCTCACCTTCGCCGGCCCGGTCGAGCGGCAGACCCGCATCACCCCGGCGGGTCCCGTCGCCCGCGTGACCTATCGCTGGGACGTGCGCCCCGGCGTGCCCGAGCCGATCACGCTCTCGGCGATCACCATCCCGTGGTTCGACACGAAGGCGCGGGTGATGCGCGAGGCCGAGATCCCGGCCCGCATCATCGGCGGCCGCGCCGCGGCGGTCGAGGCGGCTCCGCCCCCCGCCCCGGCCTCGCCCTGGCGGGTGCTGGCCGCGGGGCTCGCCGCCTTCGGCGTCGGCCTCGGCGCCTGGCGAACCTTGCGCCGCCGCGAGGCGCCGGGGGCCTCCGCCCTGCGGGCGCTGGCCCGGGCCGGCCGGCGGCGCGACCCGCGGGCCTTCCATGCGGCCATCAGCGAGGTTGCCCGCCGCGATCCGGCGCGCGCCGCCCTCTGGCGGGCCGATCCCGGCACCGGTCCGCGTCTCGCCGCCCTCGACGCCGCCCTGTTCGGTGATGGTCGGACGCCGGTCCCGCATCGGGACCCGGTGCCGGACCTCGCCGGCCTCGCCCGCGACCTCGCGCGCCTGCACCCCCCGACGATGGCGCCGGATGCCCTGGCGCCCCTCGACGGTCCCGTGCGTCACGCCGGCTGAGGCAGGCGCTGGGGGCCGGGCTCCCCCGCGAGGAGCCGCGCCCGGGTGGCGTGGAAGGCGGTGCCGGCCGCGGCGAAGAACCCCGCCGGCAGCGCGCCGTAGCGCGACAGCCGCGCCTCGACCGTGCCCCAGCCGACCGCCTCGGCGATCGCGAAGGCGCGCAGCCCCTTCTCGATCCGCTCATCGGTGTCGGCGAAGTCGGCGAAGTGCAGCGTCTCCCGGCGCGGCATATAGGCAAAGCGAATCGAGGGGCGCAGCGCCAGGCGCCGCACCGGTTCCCAGGCGAAGCCCGCCGCGGCCGCCGCGACCGCCGGCGCCACCACGGCGCGTTGCTCCCAGCGGAAGCACGCCTCGAACAGATACGCCCGCTCGCCCGGGTTCAGGCTCCGCATCCGCCGCCCGGCCCGGTGGCAGCGGTTGAGCGCGTCGAGGAGCCCGGGATCGAGATGCGCCTCGGCGCCGGCCCGCTCGCCATGGGCCAGGGTGAAGCGGTAGCCCGCATAGACCTCGACGAAGACCCGCCGGTTGATCTCCCGGAAGGCCTCGGCGAAACCCGCCAGGCCGGCGAGCCGGGCCCGGCGCAGGTCCGGCCGGTGCAGCGCCGCGAGGGAGAGCGCGGCCCCGGCCCGGCCGCCCCAGGCGAAGTAGCCCCGGGCCCAGAGCGCACCGTGCGCGGCGAGGAGCGGAAAGGCGTGGCCGCCGCCCGAGTGGCGGAAGAGGTGGTGATAGGCCAGGGTGCGCTGGGCGAGGTCGCCCGTGCCCCCGGCGAGGAGCTCCGCCTCGTGCCGCGCGGCGGCGTAGTCCCGCGCGAGCCCGTCTCCCGCCTCGACACCCGACGCCTCCGAGCCCGCCATCGCCGCCTCCTGTTTAGGCTGTAGCCTAAATTGCACAGGGTGGGGAGGGCTGCTATTTTGTCAACGGTCTAATTAGTCGGGGGCCTAAATTGTCGGACGGCCTGCAGGTGATGGCGGAGGCGCTGGTGTCGCCGGTCCGGCGCAAGATCCTCGCCTACCTGTCGGCCGGTCCGCTCAGCGCCGGGGAGATCGCGGCGCGGTTCGAGATCTCGAAGCCGTCGCTGTCGGGCCATCTCTCGATCCTGTCGGCGGCCGGGCTGATCGTCGGTGCGCGCCACGGCAACCGGATCGAGTACAGCTTGGTCGAGGACAGCCTCGTCAACAAGCTCGGCGCCCTGGTGCAGGAGGTCTGCCCGGTGGCCGGGCCGCTGCGGCGCGAGGCCCGCCGAAAGGCGGTGCGACGGGACCGCTCCCCGGACGACGCGACGTCGGACGAGCCGCAGGCCGGCTGACGAAATCCGGGAAGGCGGGATGCGGCCGGTTGCCTTCCGCGGCACCGTCCCTGCATACCCCCGTGGTTCCCGCCCGAAGGGTCGCGACCGCAATGACCGAGACCAGCCTCCGCCTCGGCGCCCGCGTGATGGCGCTGATCGACGACCTTGCCGGCCACACCGACGAGCCCGGCCGGCTGACCCGGCTCTACCTCTCGCCGGCCCACCGGGCGACGGCGGAGGCGGTGCTGGACCTGATGCGGGCGGCGGGCCTCTCGGCCCGGATCGACGCCGCCGGCACCGTGGTCGGGCGGCTGGAGGGTCGCGCGCCGGGGCTGCCGGCCCTGGTGCTCGGCTCGCATATCGACAGCGTGGTCGATGCCGGCCGCTACGACGGCCCCCTCGGGGTCGCGGCGGCCCTGGTGGTCGCGGAGGAGCTGCGCGGCGAGGCGCTGCCCTTCGCCCTCGAGGTGGTGGCCTTCGGCGACGAGGAGAACGTCCGCTTCCCGACCTCGCTCTCGACCTCGAAGGCGTGGGCCGGCCAGTACCGGTCCGAGTGGCTGGAGGGCCGCGACGCCGCCGGTCTCACCTTGCGCGAGGCGCTGGTGGCCTTCGGCGGCGACCCGGACGGGATCCCGGCGCTCGCCCGGCGCCCGGACGAGGTCGCCGGCTACCTGGAGGTCCATATCGAGCAGGGCCCGGCGCTCGAGGCGGCGGTGCAGCCGGTCGGCGTGGTCTCGGCCATCGCCGGCCTGACCCGGGCGCGCTGCACCGTGACGGGCGAGGCCAACCACGCCGGCACGGTGCCGATGGGGATGCGCCGGGACGCGCTTGCCGCCGCCGCCGAGATGGCGCTCGCGGTCGAGCGCCTCAGCGAGGGCATGCCCGGCACCGTCGCCACGGTGGGGTCGCTCGCGGTGGTGCCGGGCGCCGTCAACGTGATCGCGGGCCAGGTCGATTTCAGCCTCGACGTGCGCTCGCCGGTCGATCCCGACCGCCACGGCCTGTTCGCGGCGATCCAGGCCGAGTGCCGGGCGATCGCGCAGCGCCGCGGAGTCGGTTTCACGAGCGAGACCTTCATGGACAATCCCGCGGTCGGCCTCGATCCGGGCCTGCGGGCCGGCCTCGACCGGGCGGCGCGGCGCCTCGGCTTCGCGCCGCTGCCGCTGCCGTCGGGCGCCACCCACGACGCGGTGGCGATGGCGGCGCTCGGCCCCTCCGCGATGCTGTTCGTGCGCTGCCGCGGCGGGATCAGCCACAACCCCGCCGAGTCGATCACCCTGGAGGATGCCGACGCGGCGACCCGGGTGCTCCTCGGCACGGTGCGCGACCTCGCGGGCCTCTCCCACTGACCGATACGAGACACTCAGGTGATGCAGCAGGACGAACGGACGGCCGACATCGTGGTGGTCGGCGGCGGCATGGTGGGGCTGTCCTCCGCCATCGCGCTCAAGGATAGCGGCCTCGACGTGGTGCTGTGCGATCCGGGCGAGGCCCGGGCCCGCACCTCCTACGGCAATGCCGGCGTGGTCAGCCGCGGCTCGATCTTCCCGATGTCGAGCCCGGCCCTGTGGGGCAAGCTGCCGGCCTATCTGCGCAATGCCGATGCGGGCCTGCGGCTGCGCCACCTCCACCTCCTGCGGGTGATGCCCTGGGCGGCGCATTTCCTGGCGAGCGCCCGGACCTCGGCCTGGCGCCGGGCCGCCGCGGCGTTGGCCCCGCTCACCGACGCCGCCTTCCCCGAGCATCGCCGCCTCGCCGACCGGGCCGGCGTGCCCCATCTGCTGCGCGAGAGCGGCTGGGTGAAGCTCTACCGCACGGAAGAAGCCTTCGCGGGGGCGGCCCTCGAGCGCGAGATCCTCGCCCATCACGGCGTGCCGTTCGAGATCTTCGACGGGCCCGCGATCCAGGCCCTGGAGCCGGCGCTGATTCGCCCCTTCGCCCGGGCGATGCTGCTGCCGGAGACCGGCGCGGTCGGCGATCCGGGCGGGCTGGTCGAGGCGAGCGAAAAGCTGTTCGCCGGCCTCGGCGGGCGGATCCTGCCCACCACCGTGTCCCGCCTCGAGCCCGAGGCCGAGGGCTGGCGCGTCGTCCATCCGGGCGGCACGGTGCGGGCGCGCCAGGTCGTGCTGGCGACGGGGGCGGCGGCCAACGAGCTGTCGCGCCCCCTCGGCTACCGCTTCGCCTTCGCGGCCGAGCGCGGCTACCATCGCCACTACGCGCTCCTGCCCGGCAGCCCGGCCCTGACCCGGCCGATCTACGACACCGGCGCCGCCTCGATCCTGTCGCCGATGGGCGAGGGCCGGGTGCGGGTGCTCTCCGGCGTCGAGGTCGCCGACCGCCACGCCGAGCCGGATTACCGCCAGATCGAGGCGGCGGCGAAGGAGGCCGCCGGCACGGTGCGCCTCGGCCAGCCCCTCGACAACCGGCCCTGGCTCGGCTCGCGCCCCTCGACCCCCGACGGCCTGCCGGTGATCGGACCCGCCCCGCGCCACAAGGGCCTGATCTTCGCCTTCGGCCACGGCCATATCGGCCTCTCGACCGGCCCGATCACCGGCCGCCTCGTCGCCGACCTCGCCACCGGCCGCACGCCGCAGGTGCCGGTGGCGGCCTTCGCGCCGGGGCGGCTGCTCGGCTGGCCGCGGCCGTAGCGGGATCCGACGGAGGACGGGGCGGACGTCGCGACGGCCGCCCCGTCGCTCAGAACCCGTAGAGCCGGGCCGGATTCTCCACCAGCACCCGGTGCCGGTCGGCCTCGTCGGGCACCCACTCGGCCAGGAGGTCGAGGAGGTCGCCGACATTCATCATCGGCCCCCAATGCGCGACGTGCGGCCAGTCCGAGCCCCAGACGCAGCGCTCCGGCGCCGCCTGGTGGAGCGCGCGGGCGAACGGCACCGTGTCGGCGTAGGGCGGGCCGGCGACGGAGTTGCGGTAGGCGCCCGAGAGCTTGACCCAGGCGCCGTCGCGCACGAGCGACACGAGGGTGCGGAAGCCCTCGTCCCCGACCCCGCAGGAGGTCGGGAAATGGCCCATATGGTCGATGCAGAACGGCACCGGCAGCCGGGAGAGGCGCCCAGCGAGCGGCGGCAGGCTGCGCGCGTCGATCAGGAACTGCAGGTGCCAGCCCATCTCGCGGCAGAGCGCGCCGTAGGCCTCCACCGCCTCGAAGCCGACCCCGCCGCCATAGAGCACGTTGAGGCGAAGCCCCACCACGCCCGCCTCCTTGAGCGATGCCAGCTCCGCCTCGGGCAGCCCGAGCGGGACGACCGCGATGCCGCGCAGGCGCCGCGGATGCGCCCGCAGGGTCTCGACCATCAGCCGGTTGTCGGTGCCGTGGACGCTGACCTGGATCAGCACGCCATGCATCATGCCGGTGGCGTCGAGCATGGCGAGGTACGACTCCGCCGCGGCGTGCGGCGGCGTGTAGCTGCGCGCGGCCACGAAGGGGTAGTCCGGCGGCAGGCCGATGACGTGGGCGTGGGTGTCGACCGCGCCCGCCGGCACGGTGAACCGGGTGGGTCCGCGCGGATGCGGGGCGGGCCCGGGACAGTCGCGGATCTCAGCCATCGGCATGCAGCACTTTTCCGCGGGTCTCGGGCAGGGCGTAGGCCGTGAGGAAGAACACCCCGTAGGCGGCGGCCGCGAAGATCGCGATGGCGCTCGCCAGGCTCATGCTCGCCGAGAGATAGCCCACGAGGGCGGGGAACAGGGCGCCGATCCCGCGGCCGAAATTGTAGCAGAAGCCCTGGCCCGAGCCGCGCAGGCGCGTCGGGTAGAGCTCGGTGAGGAACGCGCCCATGCCCGAGAAGTAGCCCGAGGCGAAGAAGCCCAGAGGGAAGCCCAGCACCCACAGGACCGCGTTCGAGAGCGGGATCTGCGTGTAGACCAGGATCACCGCGATGGCACCGAGCGAGAAGATCAGGAACAGGGGCCGGCGCCCGAGGCGGTCGGCGAGCCAGGCTCCGGCGAGATAGCCGGCAAATGAACCCACGATCAGGGCGGCGAGGTAGCCGGTCGAGGAGACGATCGACAGACCGCGCTCGGTGGTGAGGAAGCGCGGCAGCCAGGTCGTGATGGCGTAGTAGCCGCCCTGGCAGCCCGCCGACATCAGCGAGGCGAGGATGGTGGTGCGCAGGAGCGGACCGGAAAAGATCTCCCAGATCGCCGGACGGTCGCCGGTGGCGGCGGCCCGGGCCCGGCTCTCGACGGCGACCCGCGGCTCCTCGACGTAGCGGCGCAGGTAGAAGACCAGGAGGGCGGGGGCGGCCCCGATCACGAACATCCAGCGCCAGGCGGTCTCGGGCGGCAGCACCGAGAACAGGATGGCCTGGGACAGGACCGCCATGCCCCAGCCGATCGCCCAGCCCGACTGCACCGAGCCGACGGCACGGCCGCGATACTGCGCCCGGATGGTCTCGCCCATCAGCACGGCGCCCGCCGCCCACTCGCCGCCGAAGCCGAGGCCCAGCAGCGCGCGGGCGATCAGCAGCTGCGAGAAATCCTGCGCGAAGGCGCAGACCAGGGAGAAGAACGAGAACCACAGGATGGTGATCTGGAGCGTCAGGACCCGCCCGATCCGGTCGGCGAGGTAGCCGGCGAGCCAGCCGCCGAGCGCCGAGGCGAGCAGGGTCACGGTGGCGGCGAGCCCGGCCGTGCCGGCATCGACGCTCCACAGCTTGATGATCGTGCCGATCACCAGCGGGTAGATCATGAAGTCCATGCCGTCGAGGGCCCAGCCGGCGGCGCAGGCCCAGAAGGTGTGGCGCTCCGGCGGGGTCATGTCGCGGTAGAAGGCGGTGAGGCTGGCATCCTCCACCGCGACCGCGTCGCGGGCGGGCGTCGGCATCGTGTCGCTCCCTGGTGTCGTTGCGGCCCTCGCGGGGCCGGTCGGGAGATGACACGATTTCTGGGATACCTGCTACGACGCCGCACCGATCATGTCGCATAGCCGGCTAATTGGATATTTTTCGGTGCAAAATATCTTGGTAGTTTGGCACCCTCCGGCAATCACGCCATGAACCGCACGCCGACCTCGACGCCGTGCTGGCGCACGACCTCGCAGGGTCGTGCCGGTCCGCCCTCGATCCGGAGCAGGATCCGGACAGGCAGCCGCAGCGGCCGGTCGAGGCCGAGCTTGGCGCCGGTTTCGGAGAGATTGAGCATGATGCAGGAGAGCGTCTCCTCCGGGCCCGGACCCGCCGGCACCGTGACCTGTCCGGGCTTCGAGGTCCGCACCCGCTCGCCGATCCGCCGCTCCTCGACGCCGACCAGCCACTCGTCGAGGCTGCCGGCCAGATCGGCGACGCCCGCCGCCGTGGTCTGGACGTTGTGGCTGACCTCGCCGGTCGTCGCGCGCTGCCGCTCGCTGGCGGCGGTCGTCTCGGCGATGAAGCCCTGGACCGCGTCGACCGCACCGCGGATCGAGCCGAGGGCGTCGGCGACCTCGCGGGAGACCGCCTGCATCGCGCCGATCTCGCCCGAGATCCGGTCCGTCGCGGCCCGGGCCTGGCCGGCGAGGTTCTTCACCTCGGCCGCCACCACGGCGAAGCCCCGGCCGGCCGGTCCCGCCCGGGCGGCCTCGATGGTGGCGTTGAGCGCCAGCAGGTTGATCTGCTCGGCGATGGCGGTGATCGCCTCGACGACGCCGTTCATCGCCTGGGCGGCCTCGTCGAGCCGTCCGGTGGCGGTGCCCGCCGCGCCCATCCGTTCCTGGATCTCGTCGACCGCGTGGCGCGACCGGTCCATCTGGGTGGCGATCGCCGTCGAGGTCCGGTGCATCTCCTCGGCGGCGCTCGACACCGCCTGGACGCGGCTCAAGGCCTGCTCGGCGGCGCCGATCGCCCGGGCCCGCACGGTCATGCTGTGGGTGACGTCGGTGGCGAACTTGATCACCTTGCTCGGCCGCCCGTCGAGGTCGAAGACCGGGGTGTAGGTAGCCTGGATCCACACCTCCCGGCCGCCCTTGCCGACCCGCTGGAACACCGCGGAGGCGTAGCGCCCGGCGCGCAGGTTCGCCCAGAACTCGGCGTAGCCCGGGCTCCCGGCCTGGTCGGGGGAGACGAACAGGCGGTGGTGGCGGCCGACGATCTCGTCGAGGCCGTAGCCCATCGCCTTCAGGAAGTGGGCGTTGGCGTCGAGCACGACGCCGTCCATGTCGAACTCGATCACCGCCTGCGAGCGGAGCGCCGCCTCGATCTTGCCCGCGGTGTCGGCGGCGTGCTGCTTGGCGGCGGTGATGTCGGCGGCGTACTTGACGATCTTGATCGTGCGCCCGGTCGCGTCGAGAATCGGGTTGTAGGTCGCCTGGATCCAGACGTCGCCGCCATCCTTGCCCCGCCGCTTGAACTCGCCGCCGTGGAACTCGCCGCGGGCGAGCCGCGCCCAGAACTCGCGGTAATCCGGCGATTCCGCCTCCGCCTCGGTCACGAACAGGCGGTGGTGGCAGCCGCGCACCTCCTCGAGATCGTAGCCCATCGCCGCGAGGAAGCGCGGGTTGGCGTCGAGGATCGTCCCGTCGGGGGCGAAGTGGATCACCGCCTGCGAGCGGTTGATGGCGGTGATCTGGCCGGCGGAATCGATCGCCGCCTGCTTCTCGGCGGTGATGTCGAGGGCGAACTTGACGATCCGGATCGGCCGGCCGCGGGCGTCGAG
Organism: Methylobacterium indicum; assembly: GCF_017347565.1. Taxonomy (NCBI): domain Bacteria; kingdom Pseudomonadati; phylum Pseudomonadota; class Alphaproteobacteria; order Hyphomicrobiales; family Methylobacteriaceae; genus Methylobacterium; species Methylobacterium indicum. Next base: position 1,627,890 of record NZ_AP024145.1, read on the forward strand.
CACCGGGTTGTAGCTGGCGCGGATCCAGACCTCGCGCCCGCCCTTGGCCAGCCGGCGGTACTCCGCGCTCTGGAACTCGCCCCGGCGCAAGGACGCCCAGAACGCCGCGTAGGCGGGGTCCGCGGCCTCGGCGGGATCGACGAACAGGCGGTGGTGGCGGCCGCGCACCTCTTCCAGGTCGTAGCCCATCAGCCGCAGGAAATTTCCGTTCGCTTCGAGCAGCACCCCGTCGAGGTCGAACGCCACGGTGGCCTGGGATCGCTCGAGGGCGTCCAGCTTGGCGGTGGAGCTGGCACGACGGGCGGAGGCGAACATGCGGGCGTCCCGAGACATTCTTGAGTTGCCTCGCGTTCAATCAGATTGGGCTTAACGTGGTGTGACGGAGCGGCGTCCTATCCCTGCTCGATCATCCGGCGAATGCGCAGGGCCAGCGCCTCGACCACGAAGGGCTTCGTCAGCACCGCGGTGCCCGGCTCGAGCTGGCCGGTCCCCAGGGCCGCGTTCTCGGCGTAGCCGGTGATGAACAGCACCTTCAGGCCCGGCCGCAAGGCCCGGCCCGCATCCGCCATCTGGCGGCCGTTCATGCCGCCGGGCAGGCCGACATCGGTGACGAGGAGGTCGATGCGCACATCCGATTGCAGCACGCGCAAGCCCCCCGCGCCGTCCGCCGCCTCGATCGCCGTGTAGCCGAGATCCTCCAGCACCTCGGTCACCAGCATCCGCACCGTCGGCTCGTCGTCGACGATCAGCACGGTCTCGCCGCACTCGGCCCGGGGCGTCTCGCCCCGGAGGGGTTGCACCGCCTCGGCATCCGAGGCGCCGTGGTGGCGCGGCAGGGTGAGCGTCACGGTGGTGCCGCGCCCGACCTCGGAGGTGATCCGCACCTGCCCGCCCGATTGCTGGGTGAAGCCGTAGATCATCGACAGGCCGAGGCCCGTGCCCTGGCCGATGGGTTTGGTGGTGAAGAACGGATCGAAGGCGCGCCGCACCACCTCGGGCGCCATCCCGGTGCCGGTATCGGCGACGGAGAGCGACAGGTAGTCGCCCGGCGGCATCTCGTGCGCGCGGGCGGCGGCCGCGTCGAGGCTCAGATGCGCGGTCTCGATCCCGATCCGCCCGCCGTCCGGCATCGCGTCCCGGGCGTTGATGCAGAGGTTGAGGAGTGCGTTCTCGAGCTGGGGCGGATCGACAAGGACGGTCCAGAGGTCGGCCGGCCCCGAAACCGCGATCTCGATCGCCGGGCCGACGGTGCGGCGGATCAGCTCCTCCATGCCGGCCACGAGGCGGTTGACGTCGGTCGGGCGCGGGTCGAGCGTCTGGCGCCGCGAGAAGGCGAGGAGCCGGTGCGTCAGCGCCGCGGCACGGCGCGTCGCGCCCTGCGCGGCGGCGACGTAGCGGTCGACCTCCTTGAGGCGGCCCTGGCCGATGCGGGTCTGCATCAGTTCGAGGGAGCCCGAGATGCCGGCGAGCAGGTTGTTGAAGTCGTGGGCGAGGCCGCCGGTGAGCTGGCCCACCGCCTCCATCTTCTGCGACTGGCGCAACGCCTCCTCGGCCCGCATCAGCTCGGCGGTCTGCTCGGCGACGCGCTGCTCCAGGGTCTCGGTCAGCGTCCGCAGCTGGGCGATGGCGCGGTCGCGCTCGGCCTCGACGGCGCGGCGCTCGTTCACGTCGATCAGGACGCCCGGGAAGCTCAGCGGGGTGCCGTCCGGCGCGTGGTCGACCCGCCCGTTCGCCTCCAGCCAGTAATATCGCCCGTCGGCGCGCCGGGTGCGGTACTGGTGCGCGTAGGTGCCGCCGCGGATCACCACCGCGTCGATCGCCGCGATCAGGCCGGCCCGGTCGTCGGGGTGCACGGTCTCGATCACCTGCTCCAGGCTCAGGCCTTCGCGGCCCAAGGCCGGATCGAGGCCGAAGCTGCGGGCGAAGGCCTCGTCGACGGTGAAGCGGTCGGTCGGCAGGTCCCAGAACCAGGTACCGATGATCGCGCCGGCCGACAGGGCGAGCTGGACCCGCTCGATGTTCTGCCGGGCGATCGCCTCGCTCTCGCGCAACTGCCGCGTCGCGGTCACCTGGGCGGTGGTCTCGTTGGTGAGGATGAAGAGACCCGCGACGCGCCCCTCGCCGTCGAGGACGCGCGAGTACGAGAAGGTCCACCAGGTGTCGGCCTCGCCCCGGTCGGTGCCGAGCTTCCAGGGCAGGTCGACGAAGCGGCGGCTCCGCCCCGCGAAGGCGTCCTCGATGATGGGCTTGGCCTGCTCCCAGCCATCGGCCCAGACGCGGTCGAAGCGCTCGCCCATCGCCCAGTCGAGGCGGGGGCCGAGCAGCGGGAAGTAGGTCTCGTTGAAGAAGAAGTGGAGGTCCGGCCCCCAGGCCAGGATCATGCTCTCGGGCGAGTTCAGCACCAGGGCGAGCGCCGTGCGCAGGGAATCCGGCCAGGTCGCCGGGGCCCCGAGCGGATGGCCCGTCCAGTCGCGCGCGCGGATCATCTCGGCCGCACGGCCGCCGCCGGCCAGGAACGCAAGGGGGTCGCTCATCGTCGTCGCGGCGTTCACCTGGGGATCGGGCTCGCGCCGCTGCGTCGTGGCCCCGGCGAGGGTCGAGGGTCGGGTCCGGCGGTGCGGGGAAGGGGCCGACCCGAATGTGTCGCGTCTTATCGCCCGAAGGAGCGGATTCGGCAAAGCCGTTCGGCCCCGGCCGGGCCGATGCGTCGCCGTGATGGCGGATGGGCCACGCTTTTGGCAGGATCGGCCGCGGCGGGCGGATCGCGACCGGGCGCCGCCGAGCGGGGCGGACCGGAGCGGCTCCGCCCGGATTGCCGTGTCTGCATCGTCCGCCGAACCGGCACCTGCATCGGCGGACGATGCTCGGGGGAGGACCGACCGGATGGCCCACTTCATCAACGACCGCGCCGCCCTGGTGGCGGAGGCGGTGGACGGCCTCGTCTCCGGCAGCGGCGGGCGCCTCGCCCGGCTCGACGGCGATCCCGCGATCCGGGTCGTCGTACGGGCCGGCTGGGCGGCGGACCGGGTCGCCCTCGTCTCCGGGGGCGGCTCGGGGCACGAGCCGGCCCATGCGGGCTTCGTCGGCCGCGGCCTGCTCACCGCGGCGGTCTGCGGCGACGTGTTCGCGTCGCCCTCCGTCGATGCGGTGCTGGCCGGGATCCTGGCGGTGACCGGGCCGGCGGGCTGCCTTCTGATCATCAAGAACTATGCCGGCGACCGGCTGAATTTCGGGCTCGCCGCGGAGCGTGCCCGGGCCCTCGGCCTGGCCGTCGAGACGGTCACGGTCGCCGACGACATCGCGATCCCCGGTGCGGCCCAGCCCCGCGGCATCGCCGGCACGCTCCTGGTCCATAAGGTGGCGGGCCACGCCGCCGAATCCGGCCGGTCCCTGGCCGAGGTGGCGGATGCCGCCCGCACGGCCGCCGCCGGGATCCGCTCCCTCGGCATCGCGGTCTCGGGCTGCACCCTGCCGGGCGGGACCCGGGAGGCCCGCCTCGCCCCCGGCGAGGCCGAGCTCGGCCTCGGCATCCACGGCGAGCCCGGCATCGAGCGCATCGCCCTGCCGGCCGCCGACGACCTCGCCCGGCTGATGGCCGCGCGCCTCGCCGAGACCCTGCCGGCGGACGGTCCCCTCGCCCTCCTCGTCAACAACCTCGGCGGCACCACGGCGCTGGAGATGCAGGTGCTCGCCCGGGCGGTGCTGGCGACGCCCCTCGGGGCCCGGGTGCGCCTGCTCCTCGGGCCCGCCGCCGCCATGACGGCCCTCGACATGTACGGCGCCTCGCTCTCGCTCATGCCCCTCGCGGCCGAGACCGAGGCGGCGCTGACGGCCGCGACCGACGCGCCGGCCTGGCCGCTCGCGGTCCCGGTGGTCGCATCCGCGACGCTCCCCTTGCCCGCTCGGCTCGCCCGGCGGAGCCAGGCGCCCGCGGCGTCGCACGATCCGGCGGTGGCCGGGGCGATCACCGCGGTCTGCACGGCGCTGGCCGCGGCGGAGACGGACCTCAACGCCCTCGATGCGCGGGTCGGTGACGGCGACACCGGCACCACCTTCGCGACCGCCGCCCGGGCGGTGCTGGCCGATCTCGACCGGCTGCCCCAGGCCGAGCCCGCCGCCTTGTGCCACGCGCTGTCGGAGCGCCTCGCCCGGGTGGCCGGCGGATCGAGCGGGGTGCTGATGTCGATCTTCTTCGCCGCCGCCGGCTCGGCTTTGGCCGAGGGCGCGGACTGGCCCGCGGCGCTGACCGCGGGCGCGGCGCGCCTCCAGGCCCATGGCGGGGCGAAGCCCGGCGACCGCACCCTGCTCGACGCACTGGTACCGGCCCTCGACGCGCTGCCGGCCGGCGGCCTTCCCGGAGCGGCGCGGGCCGCGGAAGCGGGCGCCGCCGCCACCGCCGGCATGACACGGGCCGGCACCGGACGGTCGAGCTACCTCGCCGCCGCCGATCTCGCCGGGGTGGAGGATCCGGGCGCCGTCGCGGTGGCCCGGGCCTTCGCGGCCCTGGCGCGGGCCGATCGCGGGTCGCCGCGGCCGGGCTGACGCGGCGCAGGGATTACGCCCTCTCGGGCTCCCTCATGCCGGTCGAATCGCGCGGCCTCGTTCGATCGCGCGCCTCGACATTCAATCCTCGTCCCGAGGGGACGGTCGATCGCGGGGTGATCGCCCTCCCGGGATGGGGGATCGGGCGGGATCGCTCACCGCCCGCGCCCCATCGCCTGGAGGAACAGGCGCTCAGGTGCTGCGGCGACCGCGGCGAGGCTTGGGCTCGTCTTGCGCCTCGTTCTCCGGGAGCATGCCGGCCTCCGTCGCCTCGGCCGGTTCCGCGGTGGGGAGTTCGGCCATGTCGTCCGTTTCCTCGACGGCCCGCGCCGCGCTGCGGCGGCGCTGCTGGCCGAGGCCGAGGGAGCGCGCCAGTTCCGAGCGCTGCTCGGAATAGCTCGCCGAGGTCATCGGGTAGTCGAGCGGCAGGCCCCATTTCTGGCGATAGGCCTCGGGCGTCAGCCCGCGCAGGGTCAGATGACGGCGCAGGGTCTTGTAGGACTTGCCGTCCTCGAAGCTGACCAGGAAGTCGTGGCTGATCGATCGGCGGATCTCCGCCGGCGTCGCCTTGGGATGAGCCGGTTCAGGAGCGGCTTTACCGCCCTTCGCGACCTCGTTCAATGCACTGAAGACGTCGGCGATCAGCTTCGGCAGCTCCGCACCTTGCAGATGATTGCTGCTGACATATGCCGAGATGATATCGGCCGTCAGCGTGACGATCTGATCGTGAGTGTCGGCGTTATCGTCCATGCCTGAGGCTCGGGAGTCACTGCAAATCGGTGTCGTATCCTTAAGTTCGCGTTGACCTCAAACGCAAGGATTATCTGTCGACGTGGGTCGGATTCTCGATGGAATCGATGCCGTTGACATAACAAGCACGGGCGAGCGCGTCGGCCGTGCTGCCGTCTCAAGCGGTGCCGGAACCCGACCCGGCGACTTCGGTTTTCTCCGTCGGATGGTCCGGGAGCCGCGGATGCGCGTCGTCGTCGACTTGAACCGGTGTCAGGCCTACGCCCAGTGCTGCTACGCCGCGCCGGAGCGGTTCGTGCTGCAGGGCGACGAGATCCTGGCCTACGACCCGGCGCCGCCGGCCGCGGAGCGGGCCGCCATCGACCGGGCGGTGCAGGCCTGCCCGGTTCGCGCCATCCGGGTCGAGCACGACGCGTCGGCGGAGCGGGCGGCGTGAGGGACGGGACCATCGTGGTCGCGGGTGCCTCGCTCGCGGGCCTGCACGGGGCCGAGGCCCTGCGGCGGGGCGGGTTCGCCGGCCGCCTGATCCTCGTCGGCGACGAGCCCCACCGCCCCTACGACCGCCCTCCCCTGTCCAAGCACGTCCTCACCGGCGAGGTCGACGCCGGGGCCACGACCCTGCCGGGCGTCGGCACCCTCGACGCCGAGTGGCGCCTCGGCATCCCCGCCGCGGGCCTCGACCGCGCCGGCCGTGCGCTCCGCCTCGCCGACGGCACCCGCCTGCCCTTCGACCGCCTGCTGATCGCCACCGGCGCCCGCGCCCGGCCCTGGCCGCAGGCCGACGAGGCGCGGCTGTCGGGTGTCCACACCCTGCGCGGCCGCGACGACGCGGCGGCGCTCGCCGCCGGCCTCGCGGCGAGGCCGGGCCGGGTGCTGATCCTGGGTGCCGGCTTCATCGGCGGCGAGGTCGCCTCCAGCATCCGTGCCCTGGGACTGCCGGTCACGGTGGTCGATCCCGAACCGGCGCCCCTCGCCCGGGCGCTCGGCCGCGTGCTCGGCGGATTCATGGCCGGGCGGATGGAGGCGTCGGGCGTCGATCTGCGCCCCGGCACCCGTGTCGCGCGGCTCGAAGGGGACGGGGCCGGCCGGGTGCGCGCCGCGCATCTGGCCGATGGCGGCACGATCGAGGCCGCCCTCGTCGTGGTGGCCCTGGGCGCGGTGCGCAACACCGCTTGGCTCGCCGGCAGCGGCCTGTCGGCCGACGAGGGCGGGCTGTCCTGCGACGGCGCCTGCCGGGCCCTCGACGAGGCGGGCCGGCCCGACGAGGCGATCTTCGCCGCCGGCGACGTGGCGCGCTTTCCCCATCCGCTCTACGGCGGCCGCCCGGTCGCCCTGGAGCATTGGGGCAACGCCGTCGCGCAAGGGGCGCATGCGGCCCGCGCCATGCTGGACGGACCGGAGGCGGCGGGCGCCTATGCCGAGCTGCCGGCCTTCTGGTCGAGCCAGTTCGGCCTCAACATCAAGTCCCTCGGGCTGACCGAGGAGGCCGACGCGGTGGCGATCGTGCAGGGCGATCCGCGCACCGGCCGGTTCCTGGCGGTCTACGGCCGCGAGGGCCGCACGATCGCGGCGGTCGCGGTCAATGCCGGGCGCTGGCTGCCGGCCTACGAGGCGCCGATCCGGGAGGGCGCGCCGTTCCCGCCGATCACCGGCGGCGCCGACCAACCCTCCCCGGCACCGGTGCCGCCGGGCCTGCCCTCCGCGCAGGCCGCCTGACCGGCGCCGCCCGATCCGAGGTTCTCCACTCCATGACCGACACCGACGGCACCCTGTTCGCGCAGGTCCGCGATCCCGCGAACCGCGCCGATCCCTACCCGCTCTACGCCCGCCTGCGGGCGCAGCCCGTCGCGCGCCAGGACGACGGCACCTGGGTGGCGAGCGGCTACGCGGCGATCCGCGCCCTCCTGCACGATCCCCGGGTCAGCTCGGAGGACCTGCCGCCGGCCGAGCACCCGGCCACCGGCAACCCGCTCAAGGATTTTTTCGTCAACCCGCTCAAGGACTGGATCACCGACCGCCACCGCCCCTTCATCTTCCGCGATCCGCCCGACCACGGCCTGCTGCGGCGCCAGGTGATGGGACAGTTCACGGTGGCGCGGGTGCGGGGCATGAAGCGGCGCACCGAGGCACTGGTCGACGAGTGCCTGAAGGCATGCTCGGGCGCGACCCGCTTCGACCTCGTCGACGACCTCGCCTATCCGCTCCCCGTCACGGTGATCTGCGAGATGCTCGGCGTGCCGCGGGAGGACGAGGCGCGCTTCCATGCCTGGGCGACGCAGCTCGCCACCGCCCTCGAGCCCGAGAGCCGCAACGACGCGGACCTGCGGGCGCGCAACACCGAGACGTTCGACGCCATCGCCGCCTACATGCGCGACCTGATCCGCGAGAAGCGCCGCTCACCCGCCGACGACATGCTGTCGGGGCTCGCCACGGCGAAGGACCCGGAGGCCGGGCGGATGAGCGACCCGGACCTCGTCGCCACGGCGATCCTGCTCCTGATCGCCGGGCACGAGACCACCGTGAACCTCATCACCAACGGGATGCTGACGCTGTTGCGCCATCCCGACGAGCTGGCGCGCCTGCGGACCGATCCGGAGCGGGCGCCGCGGGTGATCGAGGAATTGCTGCGCTACGAGCCGCCGGTGCATTTCCGCACCCGGCTCACCCGGGCGCCGATCCCGGTCGCCGGCGTCACGATTCCGCAGGGCGTGCCCCTGGTGCTGCTCTTCGCCGCCGGCAACCGCGATCCGGCCCGCTTCCCCGATCCCGACCGGTTCGATCCCGACCGGGAGGACAACCAGCATTTCGGCTTCGGCGGTGCGCTGCATTACTGCGTCGGCGCGCCGCTCGCCCGCATCGAGGCCGAGGCGGCCCTGACCGCGCTGGTCGCCCGTCTGCGGGAGCCCCGCCTCGCCGAGGATCCGCCGCCCTACCGGTCGGGCGCGTCCCTGCGCGGGCCCGAGCGCCTGCTTCTCGACATCCGCGGCATCGCCTGACGGCACCGCAAGGTCATCCGCGCGTTGCCCGCCGACGAACGATGCGACGGACGGGAGCGGACGATGGCCGAGGGCGGTGGGAAGACCGGGACGACGGACGACAAGCCGGATTTCGCGCGCGGCATCCCGGCGGGCGACCTGCCCGAGGGCGCGATGATCGAGGGCACCCTCGGCGAGGACAAGGTGCTGCTCCTGCGCCGCGACGGCGCGGTGACGGCGATCGGGGCCCGCTGCACCCATCTCGGCGCACCGCTCGCCAAGGGCATCGTGGCCGAGGGCGAGATACGGTGCCCCTGGCACCATGCCCGGTTCAGCCTGGAGACCGGCGAGGCGGTCGGCGCCCCGGCCTTCGCGCCGCTGCCGTGCTACCGCGCCGAGGAGCGCGACGGCCGCATCACCGTGACCGGCCGGCGCGACGCCGCATCCAGGCCTGAAGGCGCCGAGCCGGCCAAAGCTCCTCCCGGCAAGGTGGTGATCATCGGCGGCGGGGCCGGGGGGCACGCCTGCGCCGAGTGGCTGGCCCGGGCCGGCCACGGCGCCGCCGTGACCCTGGTGAGCGACGATCCCGATCCGCCCTACGACCGCACCTTCTGCTCGAAGCAGTATCTCTCCGGCAAGGCGCCCCGCGAGAAGACGATGCTCGCCCCGGACGGCTTCTATGGCGGCGAGGGCCCGCGGCTCCTGCGCGACCGGGTGGTCTCCCTCGATCTCGGCGCGGAGGAGATCGTGACGGCCGGCGGCGAGCGGCTGGCCTACGACGCCCTGGTGATCGCCACCGGCGCCGCGCCGCAGACGCCCGACCTGCCGGGCTTCGACCGGCCCGAGGTCCATACCCTGCGCAGCCTCCAGGACGCCGACGCCCTGATCGCGGCGGCCGAGAAGGCCCGCTCGGTCGCCGTGGTGGGGGCGAGCTTCATCGGCCTCGAGGTCGCCGCCGCGATGATCGCCCGCGAGAAGCGCGTCGCGGTCGTGGCGCCCGATGCCGTGCCGTTGGCCAAGGTTCTCGGCGAGGCGGTCGGCCGCTTCGTCCAGGGGCTGCACGAGGAGAAGGGCGTGACGTTCCGGCTCGGCCGCAAGGTCGAGGGCTTCGACGGGACGGCGCTCGCCCTCGACGACGGCAGCCGGATCGAGGCCGACCTCGTGGTGCTCGGCACCGGCGTGGCACCGCGCATCGATCTCGCCGAGGCGGCCGGCCTGGCGCTCGCCGAGAAGGATGCGGGCGGCGGCATCGCGGTCGACGCCACCCTCGCCGCGTCGGCGCCCGGCATCTACGCCATCGGCGACGTCGCGTCCTATCCGGATCCGCGCAGCGGCCGGCCCCTGCGGGTCGAGCACTGGGTCCATGCCCAGCGCCAGGGCCAGCACGTCGCCCGCATGCTGCTCGGCGAGACGGCGCCGTTCACCGAGACGCCGTTCTTCTGGAGCGGGCATTACGGCACCAGCCTGCGTTACGTCGGTCATGCCGGCTCGGCCGAGGAGCCCCGGATCGAGGGCGAGGTGGGCAAGGGCGATTTCGCCGTGACCTACCGCGAGGACGGGCGCGACGCCGCTCTCGCCACCTGCAAGCGCGACACGCGCTCGCTCGAGGTCGAGGCCGCGTGGGACCGGGAGGCGCGGGCGGCGGTCTGATCGCCGGGGGCCGGGATCCGGGCGCGCCACCCCGCTTGCGCCCGGGCCCGTTCGCGGGCAGGTGGCGGACCAGTCCCACGGTCGAACACGGGCCCGTCCAGCGTTGCCGAGCGAAGATTCCCCGGGCCTTGCCCGTCTCGAAGGCCTGATCGGCTACACCCTGCGGCGGGCGCAGGTCGCGGTGTCGCGCAGCTTCGTCGAGCTGTTTGCCGATCTCGACGTGCGCCAGAGCCAGCTCGGCGTGCTCACGGTGATCGAGGGCAGCCCGGGCGCGCGGCCGAGCCAGGTCGGCGCGGCGATCGGCATCAAGCGGGCCAATATCGGCCCGCTCCTCGACGCGCTGGAGGCCCGCGCCCTGGTGCGCCGCGAGCCGGACCCGACGGACCGCCGCTCGCAATCGCTCTTCCTGACTGATGCCGGCGAGGCCCTGATGGCGGAACTCCACCGCCGCGAGGCCGCCCACGAGGAGCGCATCGCCGCCTTCCTGAACTCGCAGGAGCGGACCGCGCTCCTCGACCTCCTGCGGCGCCTGGAGCAGGGGGCGCGGGAGGTGGCGGGAGATTTGGCGGGGGACGAGGGGGCGGAAGAAGCCGAGTGAGGCTCACTCCCCGCGGAAGCGCCGCACCAGGTCCTCGGGGATCGGCGCCGCCTTCATCCGGGCGGGATCGTCGGGGTGGCGGCCGGCCCAGACCCGGCGCTCGCGGCCCTCGACGGCGAGCTCCCCGCCATTGAGCAGGCGGTGACGCACGGCAAAGCTCGATCGCCCGACATCCACCACCGTCGAGACGATCTCGACCCGGTCGCCGTAGCGCGAGGGCTTCAGGAAGCGGGCGCCGGTCTCGACCAGCGGGATGCCGAGGAGGTCGTAGCGCGCCAGCATCCCGGCCTTCGGCAGCCCGGTCGCGGCCTCGCAGAGCAGCGCGGTCGACCAGTCGAAGAAGTCGAAGAAGCGCGGGTTGAACACGATGCCGGCGGGGTCGCAATGGCCCCATTCCACCGTCAGCGTACGGGCATGGGTGAAGCCCTCGTGGTCGGGCGCTCGGTCCTGCGGCTTGTCGTGCGGCGCGGTCATGCGGTCTCCGGGGTGATGATGGCGGCCTCAAACGGCGCGGCGTAGAGCAGGTCCACGGCCGCTGCCCGGTTGCGCAGCACGCCGCGCTGGTTGATCGAGCCCTTGTCGGTCACCTCGTCGCGGTCGAGGGCCGGGGGTTCGGCGAGCAGCAGCAGCCGGGCGATGCGGTTCGACGAGCCGGTGGCCTTCTGCGCGAAGGCGCCGAGGCGGCGGGCGAAGTCGCGGCGCAGGGCCGGATGGGCGAGGACGCGCGCGTCGTCGCCGGTCTCGCCACAGAGGGCCCGGCACGCGGCGATGTCGGGAAAGACCAGGGCGGCGACCTCGTCCCGCGCCTCGCCCGCGATGGCGACGTCGCGCACCAGCGGCTGGAACGCGTCGAGGAAGGCGGCCCGCAGGGGACCGACGCTGACCCAGACCCCGGTGGTGAGCTTGAAATCCTCGTTGAGGCGCCCGTCGAAGGTGAAGCCGCGGTGAGGATCGGCGGGATCGACCGGCACCAGGGCGTCGCCGAGGCGGTAGAACCCCTCCTCGTCGAAGGCCGCCGCCGTCAGGTCCGGCCGGCGCCAGTAGCCGGGGGTGACGTTCGGCCCGCGCACCCGCGCCTCGCGCTTGGCGCCGACGGGCGCGACCTTCAGCGTGACGCCCGGCGCCGGCAGGCCGACCTGGCCGGCCTTGGCCGGGCGGTCGTCGGTAACGAGGGCGAGCGGCGCGGTCTCGGTGGCGCCGAGCCCCGTCACCATCGGCACCGTCCGGCCGATCGTCCGGCGGGCGAGGTCGTCGATGGCGTCCCAGACCGGCTGCGGCAGGCCGGCGGCGGCGAAGAAGGTGACCTGGAGCCGGCTAAAGAAATTGTTTCGGAGTTCGGCATCGTCGCGCAGGTGGGGCACCAGCGCCTCGAAACCCTTCGGCACCGTGAGGTAGAGGGTGGGCGCGACCTCGCGCAGGGCCCGCACGGTCTCGCGGATGCCGCCCGGCGTCGGCCGTCCCTCGTCGATGTGCAGCGTGCCGCCATTCGCCAGCACCAGGTTGAAGTTGTGGTTGCCCCCGAAGGTGTGGTGCCAGGGCAGCCAGTCGACCATCACCGGCGGCTCGGCGGTGAGCGCGGGAAAGCGCGCCTGGAGCATCGCCTGGTTGGAGGCGAGCATCCGGTGGGTGTTCACCACCGCCTTCGGCACGCCGGTGGAGCCGGAGGTGAACAGGAGCTTTGCCACCGTGTCCGGCACCACCGCCGCGTGGGCGGCGGCGACGGGAGCGGGATCCTCCGCCCACATCAGCTCCGCGAACGGCGTCGCCGGCCGGCCGATCGCCGCGCCGTCGCCGATCACCACCTCCGTGCCCGCCGGCACCGCGGCCGCGATGGCGGCGGCGTAAGGGGCGCCTTCCGCCGCGAAGACGAGGCCGGGGGTGAGCAAGTCCACGATCGCCCGCAGGCGGGCATGGTCCTGCGACACGGTGGAATAGGCCGGCGAGACCGGCGCCACCGCGATGCCGACATGGAGCGCGGCGAGCGAGAGCAGCGCGTGCTCGAAGCCGTTGCCGGACAGGATCATCACCGGCCGCTCGGCCGACAGGTTCCGGGCGAGCAGGGCGGCGGCGATGCGCTCGACGGCGCGGAGCGCCGCGCCGTAGGTCAGGGGCTCGACCGCTCCGCCGGCCCCGCGCCGGACCAGGAACGGTCTCTCCGGCGCCTCGGCGGCGTGACGGGTCAGGTGCGCGGTCAGGCGCTCCGGGTAGGGCGGCAGAGGGGCCGTCGCGGTGACGACGAGGCTGCCGTCCTCGCGCTCGGTGAAACGATGCGTCTCCATCGCCCTACCCCTTCACCAGCGGGCAGCCGCCTTCGGCGAGCGGGCGCCAGGCCTCCTCCGCCGGCACGGTGCGGACCGGCTTGAAGTAGTCCCAGCCGCCCTTGCTCTCGGCCGGGGTCTTGGTCTCGAGCAGGTACATCGGATGGAGCTTGCGCCCGTCCTCGCGGATGCGGCCTTGACCGAAGATCGGATCGTCGGTCGGCATCGCCTTCATGGCGGCCACGACGCTGCGGCCGTCGCCGGCATCCGTCACGGTCGCGAGCGCCTTCAGGTAGTGCTCCACCGCCGAATAGACGCCGGCCTGCATGTCGTTCGGCATGGCGTGGCGCGGGTGGCGGGCGGCATAGCGCGCCGCGAAGGCCCGGGTGCCGTCGTTGAGGTCCCAGTAATACGGCGTGACGATGTAGACGCCCTGCGTCGCCTCGAGGCCGAGCGCCGGCATGTTGGTGATGTTGAGGATCAGGCCGGCGAGGCGCTGGGCCGGGGCGATGCCGAACTCCGCCGCCTGCTTGAGGGCATTGGAGGTGTCGTCGCCGGCATTCGCCAGCCCGATCACGTCGGCGCCCGAGCCTTGCGCCTGGAGCAGGAAGGACGAGAAGTCGGCGGTGCCCAGCGGATGGCGCGCCGCGCCCTTCACGCTGCCGCCCATCGCCTTGACCTCCTCGGTGGCCGAGCCTTCGAGATCCTTGCCGAAGGTGTAATCGGCGGTGAGGAAGTACCAGGACTTGCCGCCCTGCTGCACCAGCGCCTTGGCGAGCGCGTGGCCGAGCGACCAGGTGTCGTAGGTCCAGTGCACGGTGTTGGGCGAGCATTGCTTGCCGGTGAGCTCGGCGGTGCCGGCGCCCGAGCCGATGAACACCTTGTTCTTCTCCCGCGCCAGGTTCGCCACCGCGAGCGCCACGGCGGAGTTCGGCACGTCGACGATCAGGTCGACACCGTCCTGGTCGAACCAGCGCCGGGCGATCGAAGCGCCGATATCGGTCTTGTTCTGGTGGTCGGCCGAGACCAGCTCGACCGGCCGCCCGGCCTGTTTGGAAAAATCCTCGATGGCGAGTTGCGCCGCGATGACCGAGCCCTGGCCCTGGTAGTCGGCGTAAGGCCCCGACATGTCGTTGAGGACGCCGATCTTCACCGGCCGCTCGGCGGCGGCGGCAGGGGCGAGGAAGGACAGGAGGGCGGCGAGCGCCGGCGCGAGCCGGCGGATGGGACGGCGTGGCATGGTTTCCTCCGGGGGGTGGCCGGTCTTGGTGCCGGGTCTTGAGTTTTACGAGGATGATGTCAGGTGCGTTGTGTTGACGATCCCAAGTAAAAATCAGGCGCGGGATCCCCTCTCCCAGACGGGAGAGGGGAACGGCGCCCTACTTGTTATCTTCTCTGTTTTTGCCTCTCGGGGTCATCCTGGGGCCGCGCAGCGGAGCCCGGGATCCAGAACCGCGGGTGGTGCAAGACGAAGCGGAAGGCGTCCCGCTCGATACGGGACATTCCGTGTTTCTGGATTCCGGGCTCCGCTGTCGCGGCCCCGGAATGACGCGGCGGGGACGAGAGGCCGGCGCGGACGAGCCCGCCTCCCCTATTCCCGCACCTTCTTCGCCCGCCCCTCCAGAAACTCCGCCAGCCGGCGCTTGGCCTCGGCGTCGCTCTGGGCCACGGCGGTCATCAGCGCCTCGGTGAGGTAGCCCGTCGCCGGGTCGGCCTCGGCGATGCGCGGCAGGGCGTGGATCAGGGCGTAGTTGGTGAGCGGCGCGTTCTCGGCCGCCCGGGTGGCGAGGGCGATCGCCCGTTCCAGCCCCTCGCCCGGGGCCACGACGTAGTGCGACAGGCCCAGCCGCTCGCCGCTCTCGGCATCGTGGACCCGGCCGGTCAGCATCATGTCGCGCATCCGCGAGACGCCGATCAGCCGCGGCAGCCGCACCGAGGCGCCGCCGCCGACGAAGATGCCGCGCTGGCCCTCCGGCAGGGCGTAGAAGGCGGACGATTCGGCCACCCGCAGATGGGCCGACAGCGCCAGTTCGAGCCCGCCGCCGATCACCGCGCCCTTCAGCGCCGCCACCACCGGCACCCGGCCGAACTCGATCTCGTGGAAGGCCCGGTGCCACATCCGCGAATGCAGCATCCCGGCCGGCGCATCGCGCTCGGTCAGCTCCGCGAGATCGAGCCCGGCGCAGAAATGCGGGCCCTGCGCGGCGATGACCAGCGCCCGCACGTCGTCGGGAAGACCCCGGGCGATGCGCTCCAGCCCCAGCACCATGCCGTCGTCGAGGGCGTTGCGCTTGTGCGGGCGGGACAAGGTGACGATCGCCACGGCCTCCCGCCGGGTGACGACCAGGGACTCGGTACCGAGGCCCGACAGGTCCTCCGCCATCGCGGCGCTCCTCCGATTCTCGCTCCGGCCGTTCGCGCCGGATTGCCAAACCTGATTTGTAATGTGATATAACTATCTCGACGGGTCAATCGGGCGGCAAGCCCCGACAGAGACCCGACCAGGGAGGGCGCCGCGATGGATGACGCGAGCGAAGCGGCTGCGGGCTACCGCACGGCCATCGGACGGGTGGCGGTGATCGGCACCGGCGTCATCGGGGCGTCGTGGGTGTCGCAATGCCTCGCCCGCGGGCTCGACGTGACCGCCACCGATCCGGCCCCCGGCGCCGAAGCGCGGTTGCGCGGGACGGTCGCCCGGCACTGGCCGGTCCTCGAACAGATCGGCCTTGCTCCCGGCGCCTCGCCCGAGCGCCTGACCTTCGTGGCCGAGCCCGAGGAGGCGGTGGCGCAAGCCGATTTCGTCCAGGAGAACGGCCCCGAGCGCCTGGAGATCAAGCACGAGACCTATCGGCGGCTCGACGCCGCGGCCGCGCCCGACGTGGTGCTGGCGACGAGCTCTTCCGGCCTCACCCCGAGCGCGATCCAGGCGGCCTGCCGGCATCCCGGCCGGGTGGTGCTGGGCCACCCCTTCAACCCGCCCCACCTCGTGCCGCTGGTCGAGGTCCTGGGCGGCGAGAGGACCGACGAGGGCGCCGTCGCGGCCGCGATGGCGTTCTACCAAAGCCTCGGCAAGCGGCCGATCCGCCTGCGGCGCGAGCTCGTCGGCCACGTCGCCAACCGGCTCCAGGCGGCGCTCTGGCGCGAGGCGTTCCACCTCGTCGGCACCGGCGCCGCCACGGTGGCCGATATCGACGCCGCCATCGCCCACGGGCCGGGCCTGCGCTGGGCCCTGATGGGGCCGTGCCTGCTCAACCACCTCTCGGGCGGGCCGGGCGGGCTCGCCCACACCCTCGACCATCTCGGCCCCCTGATGGAGGCGATGTGGGCCGATCTCGGCGACCCGCGCCTGACGCCCGCGCTGAAGCAGACCCTCGTCCAGGGCCTCGAACAGGCCCTCGAGGGGCGCGACCGCGACGCGATGGTGGCCGAGCGCGACCGGCTCCTCGTCGACCTCGTCCGGCAGAAGCGCGCGGCGCCGAACCTGCCGTAACCCCAGTTCCCACCACCACGAAACGGGAGGATACCATGGCCAAGGTGATCGTGACGGTGGCGCCGACGGGCGGCATGGCCTCGAAGGCGCAGAACCCCAACCTGCCGACCCAGCCCGAGGAGATCGCCGAGTCGGTGCACAAGTCCTGGAAGGAGGGCGCGGCGATCGCGGCGCTCCACGCCCGCCGTCCCGACGACGAGGCGACCTGCAACGACGGGATCTATCGCGACATCAACCGGCGCATCCGCGAGCGCTGCGACATCATCCTCAACAACTCGACCGGCGGCGGATCGAGCGGCGACATGCTGGTGCCGCGCCCCGACGGGCTGTTCGAATCGAGCTTCGAGGAGCGGCTGAAGGGCTGCGAGGCCGGCGCCGAGATGGCGACCTTCGACGGCATGACCTTCGCGGACGTGCATGGCGGCCGCGAGATCCTGGTGGTGACGACGCCGAGCCGCTGCGAGCTTCTCGCCAAGCGCATGCAGGAGCGCGGCATCAAGCCGGAATGGGAGGTCTTCGGCCCCCAGCACATCCTCCAGGACGTGACCCGGCTGATCGAGAAGGGCTACGACAAGCCGCCCTACTACATCAACATGGTGCTGGGCGCCGACAAGGGCTTCCAGGGCGCGATGCCCTATTCCCACGACATCCTGGCGGCGATGATCCGGATGCTGCCGCCCCAGTCCATCTTCTGCGTCTCCGGCATCGGCCCGGCGCAGTTGCCGGCCACCACCCAGGCGATCCTGCTCGGCGGCCACGTCCGGGTCGGGCTGGAGGACAACAACTACTATTCCCGCGGCCAGCTCGCGACCAACGAGCAGCTCGTCGCCCGCACGGTGCGGATCGTCAAGGAGCTGAACCACGAGCCGGCGAGCCCGGCCGAGGCGCGCGACATCCTCGGCCTCAAGGCCGTCTGAGGAGGTCGCACCGATGCGCGCCCTCCGCTCCGCCCTGCTGGCGGGCCTGATCGCCTTCGCCCCCGCGCCGGTGCGGGCGGAGGGCGCCGTCTCCGGCGACCGCGTCAAGATCGGCGTGCTCGCCGACATGTCGACCGCGATGTCGGGCAATTACGGCACCGGCAGCGTCACCGCCGCACGCCTCGCGGTCGAGGATTTCGGCGCGACCGTGCTGGGAAAGCCGATCGAGATCGTGTCGGCCGATCACCAGAGCAAGCCGGACGTGGCGAGCACGCTGGCGCGGCGCTGGTACGACGTCGAGGGAGTCGACATGATCACCGACCTCGGCAACTCGGCGGTGGCGCTCGGCGTCCAGGCGCTGGCGACGGAGAAGGGGCGGATCGCCCTCATCACCGGCTCGGGCTCGACGGTGATCACCGGGGCGCAGTGCTCGCCCAACGGCGCGCTCTGGGTCATCGATACCCATGCGCTGTCCCGCGCCATCGCCAAGCCCCTGGTGGAGGCCGGGGAGAAGACCTGGTTCTACGTCGTCGCCGACATCACCCTCGGACAATCCTTCGTCGCCGACGTGACGCCGGTGGTCACGGGCGGCGGCGGCAAGGTGGTGGGCCAGGTCTTCCACCCCCTGCTCTCGCCCGATCTGTCGTCGCAGATCCTGCAGGCGCAGGCCTCCGGCGCCGGGGTGATCGCGCTCTTCAACGTCGGCGGCGACGCGATCAACGCGGTCAAGCAGGCCTCCGAGTTCGGGGTGCTCGGCGGCCGGCAGAAGCTCGCCGGCTTCTACATGACGGCGGTCGACGTCCACGCGCTCGGGCTCACGGTCGCCGGTGGGCTCTACCTCGCGGAGGCGTTCTACTGGGACCAGGACGACGCCACCCGCGCCTTCGCCAAGCGGTTTTACGAGCGCCAGAAGGCGATGCCGAACAGCTACCAGGCCGGCGTCTACTCGGCGGTGATGCACTATCTCAAGGCGGTGCAGGCCGCCGGCACCGATGCGGCCGCGCCGGTGATGGCGGCGATGCGCGCGATGCCGATCGAGGACATCATGACCCATGGCGGGCGCCTGCGGCCGGACGGGCGGGTGATCCGCGAGGTCTCGCTGTTCCGGGTCAAGCGGCCGGAGGAGTCGACGGGGGAATGGGACGTGATGCAGCGGGTCGCGACGCTGCCGGGCGACGAGGCGTTCCGGCCGCTCGACCAGAGCGACTGCCCGCTAGTGAAGGGCAAGCCATGATGACGATCCCCGCCCCCGCCCTGGAGCACGTCTTCGACGCCCGCATCCTGGTCGCGGTGCCCTACGAGGTCGGCGAGACCACGGCCGGCAGCCGGCGGGTCATCGCCATCACGGGCGGCACGGTCTCGGGACCGGGCCTCGCCGGACGGGTCCTGCCCGGTGGGGCCGATTACCAGACCATCGCGGCCGACGGCCTCACGCAGCTCCATGCCCGCTACGTCGTCGAGGCCGAGGACGGCGCGCGGATCTACGTCGAGAATACCGGCCTGCGCTTCGGGCCGCCCGAGGCGCTGGAGCGCCTGCGTCGGGGCGAGCCGGTCGATCCCGCGCTGATCTACTTCCGCTCCGCTCCCCGGTTCGAGACCGAGGCCCCGCGCCTCGCCTGGATGCAAACGAGCTTGTTCCTCGCGACCGGGGCGCGGGCGCCCGACCACGTCGCCCTGAGCGTCTACCGGGTCGCGTGACCCTCAAGGGCCGACCGGCGGCGTCTCGGCTTCGCCGGAGAGGGCCACGGCCACCGTCCCGCCCTCGACCAGCGTGAACACGATGCCCGCCTTGCGCAGGGCCGCGAGGACGTGGGGACGCGAGCGCGAGGTCGGTCCCTCGGTCTCTTCCTCGAGGCGCCGGACGGTGGAGAGCGACAGGCCGCTCGCCCGCGCGAGGTCGCTGAGGGTCCAGTCGAGGAAGCCGCGGGCCGCCCGCAGGTGGCAGCCTTCGATCGCCTGCTCGACCTGGCGCGGCAGCGACCCGCAGGGGGCCGCCGTCTCGCCCTCGCGCGGGGTGATCACGACGGTCCAGCTCATCTGGTCCGCCGCCTCGTCGCGCAGGGGCACCATCGTCATGCGGAACGGCGCCCGCCCGCCCGCGGCGAGGCGCAGGGTCGGCTCGATGCTGAACGGCCGCCCGGCCGCGGCGAGGCGGGGCAGCTCCTCGCCCCAGCGCGGCCATTCCTCCGGCACGATCGGGCTGAGCCAGTTCGCCCGCACGTCCTCGCGACCGAGGCCGACGAGCGCCAGGAAGTCGGGGCCGTACCCGGTCGGCGGCAGGCTGGCCTCGGTGTAGATGAAGACCTGCGCCTGCTGCGCCAGGCTCGCCCGGCGCTGCTGCTCCAGCCGGTGCAGCTCGGCCAGGCGCTCGCGGTCGGTTACGTCAAGCAGCACGCCGGTCACCGCCACGGGCCGGCCCTCGGCGTTGAAGAACACCTCGCCGCGGCTCACCACGGTGCGCGACGTCCCGTCCGGCCGGATCAGCCGCACCGTGTGGCTGCCGCAGATCCCGGTCTGGACGATCTGGGCGGCATCCTCCAGCACGTCGCGGTCGGCGGGATGGACCAGGCGGAGCAACCGCTCGTAGCTCGCCGTCTCGCTCTCCGGCAGCCCGAGCAGGCGGTAGAGTCCGGACGACCAGACCTGGCGGCCGGTGCCGAAATCCCAGCGCCACGCGCCGGTGAGGCCGAACGCCTCGATCAGGTGCATGAAGTCCTGGGAGGTCGGATCCGCCTGCCGGACGATCCCGTCCATCGACGCGGTCATGGTGCGTCGCCGGCCCGCGCCCGTCCGCCGCCGGTCGTCTCAGGACGGTGCCGCCTCGCGACGGACGAAGGCTGCGGATGGTCGCCGACGGCTCTGCCAAGCGTCCAGATCTCGCTCTTCAAGGTCGATATTCCTAGAAAGACGGCTGTGCCGCATCGCGGACCGGACCGATCCGCAACGTCCGCATTCGATTGTACGCTATTGATTGGCGCCGGGGCAACCGTGCCGTCCGCATGGCCGTTGCGGATGGCCGCCGCCCCCTTGCGACACGAGGGTGCGCCGGATCGCCCCGATCCCGCGAGAGGTAGCGGCTGCGTCACGACGCAGCAGCCCAACGAACGCCCGCGTTGGAACGAAGATAAAACTTCTCTCCAAGCAGGTTTTGACAACAAACATATTCTCTTCTGTTCATGAAAATGGAAAACCGTGTCTATTGCTGGGAGGGCTCTCGCTGACCTATCTACTGCGGTGCGGTTGCCATCCAGGCAGCCTTCCATCCACGCCGGGTTTTACCATGCGTCCTGCCATCTTCGATCCGTTCGGCGAGCGCCTGGACCTTCGACCCGGGTCGGATACGGCCGGCACCGCAGCACCCCGTCGCCGCCGGACTCGGCGCATCGTCGGCGCGGTTCTCTTCTGGGTCCTGGCTGCCGGGCTGATCACCGCGCGCGGCGCCTTCTTCGATCCCAGCACCGCCTTCGGTCCCGATGCGCCGGCCCGCGTCGCCGCAACGCAAGAGGGCGCCGTCGCCCAGACCCTCGCTGGAACGGACGCGCCGGTCCTGCGCTGATCGCGCCGTCGGTCGCCGCGTCCCGTGGGTGCGGCCCACCTCCCATTCCTGTCGTGCCGTCTCCGTCTTGGACGGTTCCCGGTCACGACATCTCGCCCTGCGCGCAAGCACCGCTCTTCAGGAACCGCATCCGGCATCCCAGATTCGTCGCGTAACGAGGCGCTGACGCCTCCGGGGTCGCGAGGCCCCGTTCCGTAAACCGGAGCGACCCGATGCTGTTCTTCCGCAAGCGCGCCGAGATGCCGGCTCCCGACCAGACCCTGCCGGGCCGGTCGATCCCCCTGCCGACGGCCGAGCGTCACTTCGTCAACGGCCATCCGCTGAAGGGCCCCTATCCGGCCGGGGTCGAGACCGTCGTGTTCGGTCTCGGCTGCTTCTGGGGCGCGGAGCGCAAATTCTGGCAGCTCGGCGACGGCGTCTTCGTCACGGCGGTGGGATACGCCGCCGGCTTTACGCCGAACCCGACCTACGAGGAGGTCTGCTCCGGGATGACCGGGCACAACGAGGTCGTGCTCGTCGCCTACGACCCCGCCGCGATGCCGTTCGGCACCCTGCTCAAGACCTTCTGGGAGAGCCACGACCCGACCCAGGGCATGCGCCAGGGCAACGATGTCGGCACGCAGTACCGCTCCGGCATCTACCTGTCGGATCCGGCGCGCCTCGCCGAAGCCGAGGCATCCCGCGACGCCTACGCCGCCGCCCTCAAGGCCCGGGGTTTCGGCCCGATCACCACGGAGGTCCGCGACGGCGGCCCGTTCTACTTCGCCGAGGAGTACCACCAGCAGTACCTGGCGAAGAACCCGGGCGGCTATTGCGGCCTGGGCGGCACCGGGGTGTCCTGCCCGGTCGGCATCGGCGTCGCGGCCGAGTAGCCGGACGCCGCGAAGCGAATTCCGGAGAGCGGGACCGGCCTTTCGCCGGTCCCGCATCGGTGTCAGCGCGCCTTCAGCACCGTGCGGCAGGCATCCGGCAAGCCCGCGAGCGTCATCGGCGGACGCGGCTTGCCGGGCGGGCGCGGCTTGGGATTCAGGATCGCGTCCGAGAACCAGTAGGCGAGCTCGGGGCCGCAGCCGTCGCCGGAGGGCGGCGGATCCTGGTCGTGGCAGGCGGATTCGCCCGCCGGACAGTCGAGCCGGATGTGGAAATGGTAGTTGTGGCCGTAGATCGGCCGGACCTTGGTGAGCCAGCTCCGGTCCGAACCGGCCTCGCGGCACAGCGCCAGCTTGATCGCCGGATTGACGAAGATCCGCGCCACCTCGGGCTCGCGCGACACCATCTTGATCAGCCGCAGGTGCTCGGGCCGCCACACGGCCGGGTCGATGTCGCGCCGGTCGAGCCGCACCACGTTGGTGGCCGACATCTCCTCGCGCTCGGCGCGGGTCAGGCGCCGGTCCGGCATCGGGGTCAGCCAGATATCGGCGTCGAGGCCGAGCTGGTGCGAGGCGTGGCCCGTCAGCATCGGACCGCCCCGGGGCTGGGACATGTCCCCGACGAGGAGACCGGGCCAGCCCGCCTTGCGCGGTGCCTCGGCGGCGATCTTTTCCAGGAACGCGACGAGGCGCGGGTGGCCCCAGTTCCGGTTCCGGGACAGCCGCATCACCTGCCAGGTGTCGCCGTCGATCGGCAGCGCCTCGGCGCCGGCCACGCAGCCCCGCGCGTAACCGCCGATCGCTTGCGGCGGCAGGGCGGCCGGCGTCGTCGCGCGGCCGAACAGGGCCTTGGCGGGCGTCGACGGATCGTCCGGATTGGCGAGCGGCGGCAGCGGCTTCGGATGGAGGGTGCCCCGGTCCTGCGCGAAGGCGGGACCGGCGAGCGCGAGGAGGACCGTCAGGACGGCGGTGCGGCGAATCGGCATGGATCCCAAGCTCATGGCGCCCAAGCTAGCGCCCCGCTCGCGTCAGGGAAACCGCCTCGCGTTCCGCCATTCGCCGCAGCGTGTCCGGCCGGAACAGGCCCGGCGCGACAGCGTTGCAGGAGCAAGGGAAAACCTGACCCGGAGGCATTCCGATGACCACCGTCGCGCCGACGATCGGCGACCGTTCCGACATGGGCAGCCTGACCACGAACGAGACCAGCGCCCTCATCGCCAGCGACCGCGTCGAGGGTACCGCGGTGCGCCGCCCCAACGGCGACAGCATCGGCCGCATCGAGCGGCTGATGATCGAGAAGGCCTCCGGCAAGGTGGTCTACGCCGTGATGAGCTTCGGCGGCTTCCTCGGCATCGGCGAGGGCTACTACACCATCCCGTGGTCGACGCTGCGCTTCGCACCCGAGATGGATGCCTACATCCTCGATCTCACCGAGGAGCAGCTGCGCGCCGCGCCCCCGGCCTCGGCGGAGGGCAACGACCCCTCCTTCGATCGCGGCTGGGAGGAGCACGTCCACCAGTACTTCAAGGCGACGCCGTACTGGAGCGTCTGACACGGAAAGGTCCGGGCCCGTTGCCGGCGGACGCGCCTCATGGCGCTTCCGCCGGCACGCCGGACAGCGCCCAGCGGCACAGGCTCGACTCCTTGACCCTCAGGCAGTCATAGGCGGTGCCGCCGATCACCACCCGCTCGGCATTGCCCTCGATCCGATCCGGGCCGAACCGGGCGCAACCGAGATGGTCGGCCTTGGGATCGGCCAGCCGTGCCTTGATCGCCGTCTGATCGCCCCCCGTCTCCGCCATCAGGATGCGCAGGTTGGCGAGCGAGCCGCAGGCCACGACCTTGGCCGGTACGGCCGCCTTCTCGGGCGCGCCCCGGACCGGGGGCTTCTTCTGCGCCGCCGCCGGCCCGGCGACGAGGCCGAGTGCGAGGCCGAGCGTCAGGCCAAGCGTCAAGCCGGGCGCGGCGAGGACGCGTTTCACGCGCCGCCCCTCACCGGCCCCCATTCATAGGCCGCCCATGCGGCGCACCAGCGCCCATTCCGCCTCGCTCACTGGCTGGACCGAGAGGCGCGAGTTGTTGACGAGCACCATCTCCCGCAAGGCGGTCTCGGCCTTGATCGCGTCCAGGGTGACGGGTTGGGGCAGGGCGACTACCGCCTTGAGATCCACCATGCCGAAGCGACCGGTCTCGTCGGTGTGGTCGGGATAGTAGGTGCGGATCACCTCGACGATGCCGACCACCGCCTTGCCCTCGTTCGAGTGATAGAAGAAGCCCTGCTCGCCGAGGCGCATCGCCTCCAGGTTCTTGCGGGCGACGTGGTTGCGCACCCCGTTCCAGTAGGTCCCGGCCTCGCCCGCAGCGACCTGGTCGTCCCACGACCAGACCGAGGGCTCGGACTTGTAGAGCCAGTACGCCATCCCGTCGTCTTTCCACGCTCGCAGCCGCTCGCGCTGCGCGCGTCTCCCATCGCCCGATCCGGGGGCGGGAGTCCAGGGGGAACGGCTCCCATGGTCCTGCGGTCGCCTGCCCCAGGGTTCGGCCGGTCCATGGTCGAACGGGTGCCGATCAGACCGTGAAAACCGCACGCGCTTCGTCGTCGACACGGCGACCGGCACGACAGAGACCTGTAGGATCCCGCCGGCGCTGCGAGGTACGGGCGGGGGACGACGATGGATTGGACTTGGCTGCTCTCGGCGAGTGCGTTCGCGGTCGCGATGTCGGCAACGCCCGGGCCCAACAACACCATGGTGGTGGCCTCCGGGGCGACCTACGGCTTCGCCCGCACCGTGCCGCACATGCTCGGCATCGCGGCGGGCTTTCCGGTGATGCTGATCGTTCTCGGCACCGCCGGCCTGCCGCTGCTCACCGATCCGCGGGTCCACGCCGTGCTCAAATGGGTGGGGGCCGCCTACCTGCTCTGGCTTGCCTGGAAAATCGCCGCCGCCGAGCCTGATCCTGCGGTCGCGGCCGCGAAGCCCGGCGCGTTCGGGCGCCCCCTCGGCTTCCTGCAGGCGGCGTTGTTCCAGTGGGTCAACCCGAAGGCCTGGATCATCGCCGCCGGGGCGCTCGCCACCTACACGGCGGAGGGGCAAGGCGCGTCACCGGTGGCGACGCTGCTGCTGGCCCTCGTCTTCGGGCTCGTCGCCGTCCCGTGCGTCGCCCTGTGGACGCTCGTCGGCGTCGGCACCGCCCGGGTGCTGCGGTCGCGCCGAGCGATGCGGCTGTTCAATCTCGTGATGGCGGGATTGCTGGTCGCGTCCCTGGTGCCCGTCCTCGCCGAGTAGCGAGCGGCGTTTCCCGTGAAACGTTTTCGTCTCGAAATGAAACGGGCGCGGGTCCGGACGATGCCGATCGTCCAGGCCCGCGCCGCGCGAGTTCGACAATCCGACGCAGTGTCGACCTTACGCGATCCCGCCCTGGGCCTGAGCCTCGGCGGCTTTCTGGCGGTAGAGGCCGACGAAGTCGATCGGATCGATGTAGAGCGGCGGGAAGCCGCCGTTGCGCACCGCGTCGGCGATGATCTGGCGGGCGAACGGGAACAGCAACCGCGGGCACTCGATCATGACGGCCGGATGCATCTGGTCCTGCGGGATATTGCGCAGGCGGAAGATGCCCGAATAGGTCAGCTCGAAGGCGAACAGAACCTCGGCGCCGATCTTGGCGTCGCCCTCGAGGCGCAGGTCGACCTCGAAATCCTCCTCGGCGAGCTGCTTGGCGTTGACGTTGACCTGGATGTTGATCTGCGGGCCCTGCTGCTGCGGCTGCAGCGAGCGCGGCGCGTTCGGGTTCTCGAAGGAGAGGTCCTTGGCGTACTGGGCGAGCGCGTTCAGGGTCGGGGTGAGGTCGTCGGGCTGCGCCGCGGCGCCACCGTTGCCGTTCGGGAGCGGGGAATCGGCCATGGCGGAGAGTTCCTTCGAGGGCTGGACGTAACGACGGGCCGTCGCACGCTGGCGCGCAAATCGGCGCGCGCGACGGCGGGGTTGCGGCTATCATGCCCGCACCGCGTGAACAAGCAGAGCCGCCGATCGCCCTCCCCGAACCCCTGACCCGACGACGCCTTCGATTCGACGACGGGATGCGCACTTGCTCGGGGATGGGCCCAGGCGTGGGCCATCTCCGTGGACGGTGCCTGGATACGGCGGGCCCCCGGCCCCATATCCTCGTGGATGGCCCGCCGGGCGGCGCCGGTCCGGGGCTGGCCGAGGTTCTGGCGAAGGTTTTTGCCAAGATTCTTGCCACGCCCCGGGCCCGGTGCCAAAGCCGTCGACGCGCTGGAGATGTCGTACGCTGTGCCGGGGCGGTTGGGGTGCTCCGCGCGAAGCCGCCAAGAACGGACCGATGAACGGATCGATGATGCAGGATTCTCTCGACCTTACGACCCTCATCTTCCTCGGGCTTGCGGTCTTCGTGATCTGGAAGCTCCGGTCCGTCCTCGGACAGAAGACCGGAAGCGAGCGGCCGCCCTTCAACCCGCTCGCCCGACGCGAGGAGCCGCCGCCGGCCGCCTCGCGCGACGGCGACAACGTCGTGCGGCTGCCGGGGGCCGGCCCCGAGCGCGCCGCGGCCGCCCCGGTGGCGACGGCGGTGCCGCGCAACTGGAAGGGCGTGGTCGAGCCGAACTCGCCCGCCGCCCGCGGCCTCGACCAGATCCTTCAGCAGGAGCCCGGCTTCGATCCCCGCGGCTTCGCCGACGGCGCGAAGGTCGCCTACGAGACCATCGTCACCGCCTTTGCCAAGGGCGACCGCAAGACCCTCAAGACCCTGCTCTCCCGCGAGGTCGCCGATGGGTTCGAGCGGGCGATCCAGGGCCGCGAGCGCGCCGGCCAGACCGTCGAGACCACCTTCGTGTCGATCGACCGGGCCGAGATCGTCGGGGTCGACGTGCGCAACCGCGTCGCCCAGGTCACCGTGCGCTACCTCTCGAAGCTGATCACCGCGACCCGCGGGCCGCAGGGCCAGGTGGTCGACGGCAGCCCCGACAAGGTGGTGGACGTGACCGACGTCTGGACCTTCGCCCGGACGCTGGGAAGCCGCGATCCCAACTGGCAGCTCGTCGCCACCGAGGCCGGGCAGTAGGCGCCGCCCCGCCCGGCTCCCGCCGCCATCGAGGCGCTGCGGGAGCCGAGCCCCGGGATCGTGCCGGGCGAGCGGCTTGATCCTCCGCCGGGCATCGGCGAAAATCGGGCGGACATCGCGTCGTGCGATCGGACCTCAGCATTCCCGCACACCCTACCGTCTCGGGGCCGGAGCCCGCCATCATGCCGCCGGCCGTCGGCCTTCCCCGTTCCTCCGGTGCCCGCCTCGGACGTCGCCCTCGTACGATCCTTGGCAACAGGATCCCGGGCAGCAGGACCCCTTGCAGGATGCCCTGGGGCCGACGTCCCCGCACCGGATCGCCCTCCTCCGCCCTCCTCCTCGCCGGCATGATCGCCGGTTCCCTGGTCGGACTCTCCGGCGGCCGCGCCGATGCGGCACCGCTGCGGGTCGGTGAGGCCGTGCTCGAACCCGTCGCCCTCGACGCGCTCCCGGGTTTCGCCGTCGACGATCTCGCGGCCGCCCTCGCGACCTTCCGGGCGACCTGTGCACAGCCCGCCGCCCCTGTCCTCGCCGAAGCCGCGCCGAAGGCGCCGTCGCAGGATCTGGCCGCGGCCTGCGCTGCCGCCGCGACCGTGCCGCCCGAGGGTGCGAAAGGCTTCTTCCTCCAGAATTTTGCCGCCTACCGGGTGCTGCGGCCGGCCCGCGAGAACCCGGCCGAGCGTCAGGCCGGATTCCTCACCGGCTATTTCGAGCCCGAACTCGACGGCTCCCCGGTGCCGACGCCGGACTTCACCGTGCCGGCGCTGGCGCGCCCCGACGACCTCGTCTCCCTCGAACCGGGCGAGACACGGCCGGGCCTGGACCCGTCCCTGCGCGCGGCGCGCCGCGACGGCGAGGCGTTCCGCCCCTATCCCGACCGGGCGGCGATCGAGGACGGAGCGCTCGGCCCCCGCACCCGCCCGCTGCTCTGGCTGCGGGACGCGGTCGACCTCCTGGTGCTGCAGGTCCAGGGCTCGGGGCGCGTCCGCCTGCCCGACGGCCGCTCGGTCCGCCTCGCCTATGATGGCCGCAACGGCCGGCCCTACACCTCGGTCGCCCGGCTGATCGTCACCGGCGGCCATCTGCCCCTCGAGGGCCTGACGCTGGAGCGCTGGACCGGCTGGTTGCGGGCCCACCCGGACGTGGCCCGCGACCTGATCCGCCGCAACGCCTCCTACATCTTCTTTCGCCTCGACGACGGCGCGCCGGAGACCGGCCCGCGGGGTGCGGCGGGCGCGCCGCTGACCGCCGGCCGCAGCCTCGCGGTCGATGCCACCCTGTGGCGCTACGGCCTGCCGTTCTGGCTCGACGGGGTGTTGCCGGAGCCGGACGGCGGCAGCGTCCCGCTGCGCCGCCTCGTGATCGCGCAGGATACCGGCTCGGCGATCCTCGGGCCGGCTCGGGGCGACCTCTATCTCGGCACCGGCGCGCGGGCCGGTGCCGTTGCGGGGCTCCTGCGCGACCCGACGCGCTTCATCGTGCTGCTGCCGAAGCCGGATGCGCCGGGGGCTGCGCCGTGACCGAGCCGCGCCGTCCCCGCCGCGTCCGCCGCCTCACCACCGAGGAGAGCCGGCTCTGGGCCGAGATCTCCCGCCTGATCGTGCCGCTGCGCGGGCGGGCGCCCGCCCCCGTCGCGCCCTCCCCTCCCCCGGTATCGGTGCCGACGCCCGCCCCTGCGCCCATGGTGCCTCCGCCGCCGAAATTCGTGCGGCCCGCCAAGGTGGCGCGACCCGCCCCCAAGGGGGCCGCGAAGACCGTGAGCCCGCCTCCGCTGCCCGCGCCGGTCCTGCCGCCGCTGGCGCCGCTCGAGCGCCGGGTGCGGACCAGCCTGCGCCGCGGTTCGCGCAGCGTCGACGCGGCGATCGACCTGCACGGGATGCGCCAGTCCGAGGCGCATGCGGCGCTGATCGGCTTCCTGCAACGCTCCCGCGCCTCCGGGCACGCGGTGGTGCTGGTCGTCACCGGCAAGGGCGGCGGCGGCGACGATCCCTATGCCGAGCGCGGCGTCCTGCGCCGCAGCGTGCCGCACTGGCTGCGCCTGCCCGAGCTGCGCCCCCTGGTCGTCGGCTTCGAGGAAGCCGCCCACCACCATGGCGGCGGCGGCGCGCTCTACATCCGGCTGCGCCGCCGCTGACGGGCGCCCTCATCCCTTCGTCGGTCCCGGCGGCGCGTCACTTTTCCCCCGCGGGGACTTGAGCCTGCGTCGCGGAGCCGCTACATAAAGACGATCCCTCCTCCATCGTCACGTCACGTCGCTTCCAGGACCGATCCGGTTCCTCCGCGCGACCTCCGGGACACATCAGGCGACGATTTCGCGACCGGTGCCCGCCTCGGCCACCCCGTTGCTCTCCGCTCAACGCCGCGACCCGCGGCGGCCGGACTTGTCCCGACATGACGACGCTCCCCAGCTTCGCCTCGCACCCCGATATCCCATGATCGAAGATACGCTCGCCCCGATCGAGACCCCGGCCGCCCCCGCCATGCGCGAGGTGAAGCTGCAGGATCTCAAGTCCAAGACCCCCACCGAGCTCCTGGCCTTCGCCGAGGAGGTCGAGGTCGAGAACGCCTCGACCATGCGCAAGCAGGAGCTGATGTTCGCGATCCTGAAGCAGCTCGCTGCCAAGGACGTCGAGATCATCGGTGCCGGCACCGTCGAGGTGCTGCAGGACGGCTTCGGCTTCCTGCGCTCCTCCGACTCGAACTACCTGCCGGGCCCGGACGACATCTACATCTCGCCGACGCAGATCCGCCGCTTCGGCCTGCGCACCGGCGACACCGTCGAGGGGCCGATCCGGGGCCCGAAGGACGGCGAGCGCTACTTCGCGCTGCTCAAGGTCAACACGATCAATTTCGAGAACCCGGACAAGATCAAGCACAAGGTCCACTTCGACAACCTGACGCCGCTATTCCCGACGCAGCGCTTCAAGCTCGAACTGGCGGAGCCGACCCGCAAGGACTTCTCGCCCCGGATCATCGACATCGTCGCGCCGATCGGCAAGGGCCAGCGCGCCCTGATCGTGGCGCCGCCGCGCACCGGCAAGACGGTGCTGATGCAGAACATCGCCCAGTCGATCACCCTCAATCACCCGGAGTGCTACCTCATCGTCCTGCTCATCGACGAGCGGCCGGAAGAGGTCACCGACATGCAGCGCTCGGTGAAGGGCGAAGTCATCGCCTCGACCTTCGACGAGCCGGCGACCCGCCACGTCCAGGTCGCCGAGATGGTGATCGAGAAGGCCAAGCGCCTGGTGGAGCACGGCCGCGACGTCGTCATCCTGCTCGACTCGATCACGCGTCTGGGCCGCGCCTACAACACCGTGGTGCCGTCCTCCGGCAAGGTGCTGACCGGCGGTGTCGACGCCAACGCGCTCCAGCGGCCCAAGCGCTTCTTCGGCGCTGCCCGCAACATCGAGGAGGGCGGCTCGCTCTCCATCATCGCCACCGCGCTGATCGATACCGGCTCGCGCATGGACGAGGTGATCTTCGAGGAGTTCAAGGGCACTGGCAACTCCGAGATCATCCTGGACCGCAAGGTCTCCGACAAGCGCATCTTCCCGGCGATCGACATCACCCGCTCGGGCACCCGCAAGGAGGAGCTGCTGGTCCCGCCGGACGCGCTCAAGAAGACCTACGTGCTGCGCCGCATCCTCAACCCGATGGGCGTCACCGACGCGATCGAGTTCCTGCTCGACAAGCTGCGCCAGACCAAGAGCAACGGCGACTTCTTCGACTCGATGAACACCTGATCCGGCCCTTCGGTCGCAATCACCCGCCTCCTGCACGGCGCCCCGAGAGGGGCGCCGTTTTCGTATCCGGACCATCACGGCGAGGACGATCGCGACCACGGCCGGAACGTCCCGTCCCGCGGACCTCTCATCGTCCCTCTCCGGTCGTTCAACGCTCCGTGGCCCGCGAGACCGCATCCCCGACCGTCTCTCCCGTTCGGCATCGTCACCGATTCGTGCTGGAGCATTTTCCGACGGAGCGGATACTGGTTCGTCGCAGAAAATGCGGCAAAATCAGAGACCTAGAGTGCTTCGCGATTGCAACGCGATCGTGAAGTGCTCTAGCCACGGGCCACCCCCGTCCGCTCCCTCCCCGTGCCCCCGATGCTCCCGCCCGACACCATCTTCGCCCCCGCTACCGGTTATGGCCGCACCGCCGTCGCGGTCGTGCGGATCAGCGGCCCGCAGGCGGGTCCTGCCCTCGCGGCTCTGATCCGGGCCTCGCTGCCGCCGGCGCGTCGCCTCTCCCTCCGCACCTTGCGCGAGCCGGGGACGGGCGAGCTCCTCGACCAGGCCCTCGTCGCCTGGCTGCCCGGCCCGGGGACAGCGACCGGCGAGGACATGGTCGAGCTGCACCTTCATGGTGGTCCGGCGGTTCGGGCGGCCGTGTTGCGCAGCCTTGCGGCCTTGCCGGGGCTCGTGCCGGCTGAGGCAGGGGCCTTCACCCGCCGAGCTTTCCTCAACGGCCGAATGGATCTGACGGCCGTCGAGGGACTGGCCGACCTGATCGACGCCGAGACCGAGGCGCAGCGGCGTCAGGCTGTGCGCCAGCTCGACGGTGTCCTCGGTCGGGCCGTCGAGTGTTGGCGCGAGACGCTTCTCGACGTCCTCGCCGGTACGGAGGCCGCCCTCGACTTTTCCGACGAGGGTGATGTCGACGACGACGCCCTGGCCGCATCCGGTCGGGTCGCCGCCGAGAGCGTGCGGGATGAGATCCGCGCTGCTCTCGCTGACGGACGACGGGGCGAGCGCCTGCGGGACGGGTTCACGGTGGTGCTCGCCGGGGCGCCCAATGCGGGCAAGTCGACGCTGCTCAACGCCCTCGCACGACGGGACGTCGCCATCGTCTCGGAGGTTCCGGGAACGACCCGGGATGCCATCGAGGTGCGCTGCGATCTCGGCGGCCTGCCGGTTCTGCTGGTGGACACTGCCGGCCTGCGCGAAACCAACGACGCGATCGAGGTCGAGGGTGTCGCCCGCAGCCGCCGCCGCATCGAGCAGGCCGATCTCGTGCTCTGGCTGCGCGAACCGGGCGGGGATGCGCCCCCTCCCCTGTCCGCCCCGGTACGCGTCGTCGCGACCAAGCGTGACCTGCCGGGTGATGTCACCGGGGAAGACATCGCGATCTCGGCCCGGACGGGTGAAGGCCTAGACCGGCTCCTCGCGGAGATCGAGCGGAACGCCGCGGCGTCGCTCGGGAGCGGTGATGCGCTGGTCACCCGCGAGCGGCAGCGCTTGGCGCTGGAAGCCTGCGAGCGACAACTCGATCGCGTCGTGACGCATGGCGGGACCCTGCCGGCGGAACTCGTGGCGGAGGATCTGCGCCTCGCGGTTCGTGCGCTCGGGGAGGTCGCAGGCCGGGTTGGTGTCGAGGAAATGCTCGACCGGCTCTTCGCCGGGTTCTGCATCGGGAAGTAGCTCTGTCGGATCGGTGCCTGAGCACCAACCCGGGGGAGTTTTCACGTGAAACGCGAACGAGGCCGACGGCGTGATTGACGCCACCCTGGGGCAGCGCCTAATCACCCCATGCACAGAGATGATTCCTCCTTCGACGTGATCGTCGTCGGCGGTGGGCATGCGGGCGCCGAAGCGGCCGCCGCCGCCGCGCGTTACGGGGCCCGCACCGCCCTGGTTACCCATCGCCGCGAGACGCTCGGGGCGATGTCCTGCAACCCTGCCATCGGTGGCCTCGGCAAGGGCCACCTCGTGCGCGAGGTCGACGCCCTCGATGGGCTGATGGGCCGTGCCGCTGATCGAGCGGGTATCCAGTTCCGCCTGCTCAACCGCCGCAAGGGCCCCGCCGTGCGCGGGCCGCGAACCCAGGCCGATCGCAAGCTCTACGCCAGGGCGATGCAGGCCGCGCTCGCCGAGACGCCGAACCTCACGATCGTCGAGGGTGAAGTCGCCGATCTAACGGTCAAGGACGGACA
The DNA here is from genome assembly GCF_017347565.1 of Methylobacterium indicum. Lineage (NCBI taxonomy): Bacteria > Pseudomonadati > Pseudomonadota > Alphaproteobacteria > Hyphomicrobiales > Methylobacteriaceae > Methylobacterium > Methylobacterium indicum. The sequence continues at coordinate 1,660,509 of NZ_AP024145.1, forward strand.
GGTCGCCGGCGCCGTCCTGGCCGATGGCCGCGCCCTCCCCTGCCGGGCCGTCGTTCTGACCACCGGGACCTTCCTGCGCGGACTGATCCATATCGGCGAGGTCACCACGCCTGCTGGCCGGATCGGCGAAGGGCCGGCCCTCGGCCTGTCCGCGACTCTCGACCGGCACGGCTTCGCCCTCGGCCGCTTGAAAACCGGCACGCCGCCGCGACTCGACGGTCGTACGATCGACTGGCACGGCATCGACAAGCAGGCCGCCGACGACGAGCCGGTGCCGTTCTCGACCCTGACCGAGCGCATCAGCACTCCGCAGATCGAGTGCGGTGTCACCCGGACCGGCCAGGCGGCACACGACCTGATCCGCGCCAACCTGCATCGCTCGGCGATGTATTCCGGCGGCATCACCAGCCGCGGTCCGCGCTACTGCCCGTCGATCGAGGACAAGGTGGTGCGGTTCGGCGACCGCGACGGCCACCAGATCTTTCTCGAGCCGGAAGGGCTCGACGATCCGACGGTCTATCCGAACGGCATCTCGACCTCCCTGCCGGAGGAGGTGCAGCACGGCATCGTCCGCCTGCTGCCGGGATGCGAGCGTGTGGTGATTCTGCGCCCGGGCTACGCCATCGAGTACGACTACGTCGATCCGCGCGAGCTCGATGCGACGCTCCAGACCCGGCGCATCGCCGGCCTGTTTCTCGCCGGACAGATCAACGGCACCACGGGTTACGAGGAGGCGGCGGGTCAGGGACTGGTCGCCGGTCTCAATGCCGCCCGCCTGGCGGGCAAGGCCGATCTGGCGGTGTTCGACCGGGCCGAGTCCTATATCGGCGTCATGATCGATGACCTCGTGACCCATGGGGTCAGCGAGCCCTATCGCATGTTCACCTCGCGCTCGGAGTATCGGCTCAGCCTGCGCGTCGACAACGCCGACGAGCGACTGACGGGCCGCGGCCTTGCCCTGGGCTGCATCTCTACCGGGCGGGCCACGCACCATGCGGCGCGGCAGGAAGCCCAGGCGATGGCCCGGTGCATGCTCGACACTTTCAGCCTGACCCCGACCGAGGCCCAGCGTCACGGGATCGCGCTCAACCGCGACGGGATCCGCCGCTCGGCGTTCCAGCTGCTATCCTATCCCGAGATCGGCTGGGATCGGCTCGCTGCGATCTGGCCTCAGCTCGCGGCGATCCCCCCTGCCCTCGCGGATCGGATTTGCACGGACGCGACCTACGCGGTCTATCTCGACCGGCAGAAGGCCGACATCGCGGCGTTCCGGAGGGACGAGGCCGTGACGCTCCCGGCTCACCTCGATTATGCCGGTATCGCCGGATTGTCGAACGAACTGCGCCTCAAGCTCGATACGGTGCGTCCCCTCACCCTTGGCCAGGCGGCCCGCATCGAGGGCGTCACGCCGGCGGCACTCACTCTGTTGGCGGCCCATGCCCGCCGTATTCCGTCGATCCAGGTTCCGGCCGAATGAAGAACCCTGCTCCCGGCCGCGACGCCGTCCTGCGCGAGGCGGGCGTTTCACGTGAAACAGCGGCGGCGCTCGACCTCTACGTCGCCCAGCTCACCCGCTGGCAGTCGATCAAGAACCTCGTCGGTCCCTCGACCCTCGCCGAGGTCTGGACGCGCCATGTCGCCGATTCGCTCCAGCTCCTGGCAATGACGCCCGAGGCGACGCGCTGGCTCGACCTCGGCAGCGGTGCCGGCATCCCAGGCCTGATCCTGGCCATCGCCGGGCGCGAGCGGCCGGGCTTCCGTGTCGATCTCGTCGAGAGCAACGGCCGCAAGGGCGCCTTCCTGCAGGAAACGGCCCGGCTCACCGGGGCGCCGGCCAAGGTGCACGTCGCGCGGATCGAGGCGGTGATCGACGGGTTCGCCGATTCGCAGATCGTCACCGCGCGTGCCCTCGCCCCCCTGTCCCAACTCCTGTCCTGGACCGCCCCGTTGTTGAAAAATGGCGCCACGGGGCTTTTTCCCAAAGGGCGTGATGTCTTAACCGAATTGACCGAGGCGGAGGAAAGGTGGAGATTTACCGCGGATCTGATCCCGAGTCGGACCGATTCTGACGCCAGAATCGTCCGCATCTCCAGTGTGAGCGACCTTCTCCCATGATCGCGGAACCCCCCGAGGCGCAGGCGAGCGATAGCCCGCGGCCCCTGCGCATCATCGCGCTCGCCAACCAGAAGGGCGGCGTCGGCAAGACCACGACGGCGATCAACCTCGGTACCGCGCTGGCGGCGATCGGCGAGCGCGTGCTGATCATCGATCTCGACCCGCAGGGCAATGCCTCGACCGGCCTCGGCATCGACCGGCGCCAACGCCGTCTCTCGACCTACGATGTGCTGGCCGGCGAGGCGCCGCTGGCAGAGGCGGTGCAGGTCACCGCCGTGCCGCGCCTGTCCCTGGTCCCCTCGACCATGGATCTCCTCGGTCTCGAGATGGCGATGGCGAGCGCGCCGGATCGGGCCCAGCGCCTGCGTCGCGCGCTCGAACCGCTCGATCGCGGCGAGATGCCGGAGGATCAGCGCTTCACCTACGTGCTGATCGACTGCCCGCCCTCGCTCAATCTCCTCACCCTCAACGCGCTGGCTGCGGCCCACGCGGTGCTGGTGCCGCTGCAATGCGAGTTCTTCGCCCTCGAGGGCTTGAGCCAGTTGCTGCGCACCGTCGAGCAGGTGAAGGGCGCCCTCAACCCACGCCTGGCGATCCAGGGCGTGGTGCTGACGATGTTCGACCCGCGCAACAACCTGTCGGCCCAGGTCGTCGCCGATGTGCGGGAATTCATGGGTGACAAGGTCTACGAGACCATGATTCCCCGCAACGTGCGGGTCTCCGAGGCCCCGTCGCACGGCAAGCCCGTGCTGCTCTACGACCTCAAATGCGCGGGCTCGCAGGCCTATCTGCGCCTCGCATCCGAGGTCATCCAACGGGAAGGCCGCCTCCCGGCCGCCGCCTGAACCGTCGTAACGGAGTTGTTGAGAGGATGAAGGGCATGGCGGAGGAGGGAGCGCGACCGCGCCTCGGGCGGGGTCTCGCGGCGCTGATCGGTGATTTCGGCGAGGACGTCCCGGCCGCCACCGAGAAGCCAAAGGCCGGTCAGCGGCGTGTGCCGATCGAGTTCCTGCGGCCGAACCCGCGCAACCCGCGCCGCCACTTTGCCGAGACCGAGCTCGAGGAGCTGTCGGCCTCGATCCGGACCCGCGGGGTGATCCAGCCGATCGTCGTGCGGGCGCTCGCCAACCTGCCGGACGCGTTCGAGATCGTCGCCGGCGAGCGGCGCTGGCGCGCGGCGCAGCGGGCCGGCCTGCACGAGGTGCCGGTCGTCACGGTCGAGATCGACGACCGCACTTCGCTCGAATTCGCGATCCTGGAGAACGTCCAGCGCGCCGACCTCAACGCCATCGAGGAGGCGGCGGGCTACGAGCGGCTGATGAGCGAGTTTCGCTACACCCAGACCGAACTCGCCGAGATCATCGGCAAGAGCCGCAGCCATCTCGCCAACACGCTGCGCCTGCTGCAGCTGCCCCCGGCCGTTCAGGAGCACGTCGTCGCCGGTACCCTGACCGCCGGCCATGCCCGTGCGCTCCTCTCGGTCAAGGACCCGGAGGGCATCGCCCGCCGGGTGATCGAGGACGGGATGACGGTGCGCGAGGTCGAGGCGCTCGCCGCCGGTGAGCAGACCGGCACCGGGCCGCGTCCCGGCCGGCCGCGCAAGGTTGCGGCCGAGAAGGATGCCGACACCCGTGCCCTGGAGCGGCGGCTGGAAGACGTGCTCGGCGTCGTTGTGTCGATCGACGCCAAGGGCGGCGGTGGCGAGGTGCGCTTGCGCTACACGAGCCTCGACCAGCTCGACGGATTGTGCCGACGGCTGGAAATGCAGATCGGGGAGTGAGGAGGAAGGCTGGGCCGGATGGTCCGGCCTTCTTCGCGACGGCCCCGGCAGGCTGCCGCCGATCTCGTGACGCTGACAATCGCGTCCGAGAGGCGGTAATGGGCAATACGCCTGTCTTTCGGGGATCGGCCCGCTGTCGCGACGAAGGGGAGGGGGCTACCCCCGCCGCGCCGCCTCGCTGGCGAGGCGCAGGAAGAGGTCGGCCGCGATGGCGTGGGAGAAGTCGCCGCCGGCCCGGCGGGCGCCCAGCACGGCATCCTGCAGCAGCGATACCGCCCGGCGCAACGACGCTGGGCTCCAGCGGGCGAGCTGCGTCTCGACGATGCGCTGGCGGCGGAAATGCAGGCCGCGCCAGCCCGCCACCATCGCGCCCGGGCTCTTGCCTTCGCCGTCGAGGCGGGTGGCGAGCAGGGTGAGGCCGTGGCGGAGCGCGGCGCCCAGCATCACCGACGCGTCCATGCCCTCGATCTGGAAGCGGCGATAGCTGCGCTCGGTCTCGGCGATGCGGCCGGCGAAGGCGGCATCGACCAGGGTGTTGAGCATCGAGCCCGAGACGTCGCTGCCGATCGCCTCGACGTCGTCGATTCCGATTTCGCCCTGGCCGCGCGCGTAGAGAGCGAGCTTCTCGATCTCCCCGAGACTGGCCCGCCGGTCGCCGCCAAGCCCGGAGACGAGGAGATCGCGGGCGTCGCGTGTGATGCGCAGGTTGTCGGCCCGCAGCGTCCGGTCGATCAGGTCGGCGAGCGTGCCGGCATCGTCGGCGTAGCAGGGGATGGCGAGCGCCCGGGGCGAGCGCTCGCACACCACCCGCAAGGGAGCCGACTTGGCGAGGTCGCCGGCCTCGACCACGATCCGTGTGTCGGCACCCTCCTGCTTGAGGGCGGCCTCGACCGCCGGGGCGTAGTTGCGGCTGCCGGAACGTACCCAGACCGCACGCTTGCCGCCGAACAGACCGACGGTGCCGGCCTCGTCAATGAGGCGGCCGGGGTCGCTCGCCAGCACGTCGCCGTCGAGCTTGACCAGGGCGAAGGGATCGGTGGGATCGTCGACCGCCTTCTCGGCGAGCAGGCGCGCGCGCTCGGCGACGAGGCCGGTATCCGGGCCGTAAACCAGGATGACGGCGATGCGCGGGTCGGGGCCGCGGCGCAGCAGCCCCTCGACCTCGCCGGCCTTCACGGCTGTCATGACGCGCTCAGGGCTGGGTCGCCAGGATCGCGGCGACGCGGGTCTTGATCTGCTCGGAGAGCAGCTTGGCGAGCCGGATCTCGGCGTCGCGGGCAGCCCGCAGGCTGGCGAAGCGCTGGGACGAGCGGTCGTAGGTCGCGGTACCCTGGGCGACACCCTCCGTGAGGGTGCGGTCGCCGGACAAGGTCTGAACCTTGTAGGAGGCGGTGCCGAACAGGGTCGCGGATTCGGCCCGGCCGGTGATCGAGCTGACGATCGGGGTCTGCACCGTCTCGCTCGCGGTCAAGGTCAGGCGGTACTTCTTGTCCGAGGGCTGGCCGGAGCCGTCGAGGTCGAACACCAGCTCGCTGCGCAGGTAGTGGCCGAGACGTTCCTGGCCCTGGGCCGTCTTGGCCGGGTCGACCTGAATCGAGGCCAGTACGGCGCTCAGGGGTGCGCCGGAAGCGGTCGGCCCGTAGAGCGGACGAAAGCAGGCCGAGAGACCGAGCGCCAGGGTGGCGACGAGAGTGAGGTTCCGCGCCGTCTTCACCGTGCTGCCTGCCATCAAGCCTGTCATGAAGGTCCGTCCTGCCACCACGCGTCCCGTTACCGCCCCGCCGAGGTCCTGCCAAGAGGCGTGACCGTGGGGAGGGGCGGTCCCGGCAAGCCCTGCCTTCCGGGCCGCCAGGTTAGGGGGTGATCCTAAAAAATCTCTGCGGCGACAGCAGGGCCGGGGGACGAAGGCGGCGAGAATATCGGGGACTACGGTGTCAAACGAAAGGCCCGGCGATCGTCGGATCGCCGGGCCCCGCTCGCTGCCGTGATCGTGTCGATCGATCAGACGACGATGTTCACGATGCGCAGCGGCACCACGATCACCTTGCGGGGCGGCTTGCCTTCGAGCGCGCGCTGCACCGGCTCGAGCGCCAGCACCGCCGCCTGGACCGCGGCCTGGTCGGCGTCCCGCGGCACCGTCACGTCGGCGCGCTTGCGGCCGTTGATCTGCACCGGCATCGTCACGCTGTCCTCGACCAGGAGGTCGTGGCGGACCTCCGGCCAGCCCGCCTCGGCGACCAGGCCGTCCTGCCCCAGCGCCGTCCAGCAGGCCTCGGCGAGGTGCGGCATCATCGGGGCGATGAGCTGCACCAGGATCCGCGTCGCCTCCCGCAGGGCGGGGGAGGGGGCGTGGCCGCGTTCCGTGGCGACCGCCTCCTGCAGGCTGTTCGCCAGCTCGTAGACATGGGCGACGCAGCGGTTGAAGCGCAGGCGCTCGATATCCTCGCCCACCGCGGCGAGGGCCTTGTGGGCCGCCTTCAGCACCGCCGGGTTGTCGTCGCGCGCCGCCTCGGTCCCGCCCTCGGCGACTTCGCTCACCATGCGCCAGACGCGCTGGACGAAGCGGGAGGCCCCCTGGACGCCGTCCTCGGTCCAGATCACGTCGCGCTCCGGCGGGGAGTCGGAGAGCATGAACCAGCGGGCGGTGTCGGCGCCGTACGAAGCGATGATGTCGTCCGGGTCGACGACGTTCTTCTTCGACTTCGACATCTTCTCGATCGCACCGATCGAGACGGGCGCTTCGGTTTTCACGTGAAACGCCTTGCGGGCGCCATCCTCGCTGACGATCCGCACGTCGACCGGCTGCACCCAGGCGCCGGCCTCGTCGCGATAGGTCTCGTGGACGACCATGCCCTGGGTGAAAAGGCCCGCGAAGGGCTCGTCGACACCGGCCCAGCCGGTCTGGCGCATCGCCCGCATGAAGAAGCGGGAGTAGAGCAGGTGCAGGATCGCGTGCTCGATGCCGCCGATATACTGATCGACCGGCAGCCAGTGATCGGCCACAGCCTTCTCGGTCGGCGCGTCCGTCAGCCACGGCGCGGTGAAGCGGGCGAAGTACCAGGACGAATCGACGAAGGTGTCCATCGTGTCGGTCTCGCGCCGGGCCGGCTTGCCGCAACACGGGCAGGGCACGTTGCGCCAGGCGGCATCGCGCTCGAGCGGGTTGCCGGGCACGTCGAAGGACACCTCCTCGGGCAGCTTCACCGGCAGATCCGCGACCGGCACCGGCACGACGCCGCACGAGTCGCAGTGGATCACCGGGATCGGGCAGCCCCAGTAGCGCTGGCGCGACACGCCCCAATCGCGCAGGCGGAACTGCACCCGGCGTCGGCCGACCGAGGCGCCGTCCAGGGTCTCGGCCTCCAGCCGGTCGGCAACAGTCTTGAACGCCGTGTCGGTGTCCATCCCGTCGAGGAAGCGCGAGTTGATCATCCGGCCGTCGCCGTCATAGGCGGTGTCGGTGATCACGAAGGCGGCCGGGTCCTGGTCCGGCGGGCACACGACCGGGGTGTTGCCGAGACCGTACTTGTTGGCGAAGTCGAGGTCGCGCTGGTCGTGCGCCGGGCAGCCGAACACCGCGCCGGTGCCGTACTCCATCAGCACGAAGTTGGCGACGTAGACCGGCAGGGTCCAGGACGGGTCGAGGGGGTGGCGGACCTTGAGGCCGGTGTCGAAGCCGAGCTTCTCCGCCGTGTCGATCGCGGCCTGCGCCGTGCCCATGCGCCGGCACTCGGCGATGAAGTCCTGCAGGGCCGGGTTGCCGGCGGCGACCGAAGCGGCGAGCGGGTGGTCGGCGGCGACCGCCAGGAACTTGGCGCCGAACAGGGTGTCGGGCCGCGTCGTGTAGACCGTCACCTCGGAGCCCGCGCCCTCCGGCGCCGATTCGAGGGCAAAGCGCAGCTCCAGCCCTTCCGAGCGGCCGATCCAGTTGCGCTGCATCAGCCGGACCTTTTCCGGCCAGCGCTCCAGGGTGTCGAGCCGGTCGTCCAGATCCTGGGCGAAGTCGGTGATCTTGAAGAACCACTGGGTCAGCTCGCGCTGCTCGACCAGCGCCCCCGAGCGCCAGCCGCGCCCGTCGATCACCTGCTCGTTGGCCAGCACGGTGTGGTCGACCGGGTCCCAGTTCACCTTGGCGGTGCGGCGCGAGACCAGCCCGGCCTTCAGGAAGTCGAGGAACATCCGCTGCTGGTGCTTGTAGTATTCGGGATCGCAGGTCGCGATCTCCCGGCTCCAGTCGAGCGACAGACCCATCGATTGGAGCTGTGTCCGCATCGTCGCGATGTTGGCGTAGGTCCAGTCCCGCGGGTTGACCTTGTTCTGCATCGCGGCGTTCTCGGCCGGCAGGCCGAACGCGTCCCAGCCCATCGGGTGCAGGACGTTGAAGCCCTTGGCCCGCTTGTAGCGCGCCACCACGTCGCCCATGGCGTAGTTGCGGACGTGGCCCATATGGATGCGCCCCGACGGATAGGGGAACATCTCGAGCACGTAGTATTTCGGACGGGGATCGTCGTTGCGGGTGCGAAAAATCTCGCGCTCGGCCCACACCTGCTGCCAGTGGGGCTCGGAATCCTTCGCGTTGTAACGTTCGGCCATGGGCGGCGTCTTTGCGACCGGTCGGCGCCGGCGCCGTGAGCACCGGCGGCAGGGATGAAGGGAAAACGTCACGGCCGCAAACGGTTGAGCTTGCTCGGCGCGGCGCCGGCGGACTAGGACACGGTTTGGTCCCGAGGGTCAACAATGGAGAGGCAGCCGGTCATGATCGACCCGCAGACCGTCACGTCGAACCTGGCCGAGGTGCGGGCGGCGATCGCCCGGGCGGCCGAGGACAGCGAGCGCGATCCCGCGGGCGTCGCCCTCATCGCGGTGTCGAAGACGATTCCGCCCGAGGGGATCCAGCCGGCGCTGGAAGCCGGACAACGCTGTTTCGGAGAGAACTACGTCCAGGAGGCGAAGGCCAAGTGGCCGGCCCTGCGCGAGGCGTATCCGGACGCCGAACTGCATCTGATCGGCCCGCTGCAATCGAACAAGGCCCGCGAGGCGGTCGAGCTGTTCGACGTGATCCACACCCTGGACCGGACCTCGCTCGCCGCGGCGCTCGGCAAGGAGATCCAGCGCAACGGCCGGCATCCGCGCCTGCTGGTGCAGGTCAATACCGGCGAGGAGCCGCAGAAGGGCGGCGTGGCGCCGGGCGGGCTCGACGCGTTCCTGGCGGAGTGCCGGGATACGCACGGCCTCACGGTCTGCGGCCTGATGTGCATTCCCCCGGCGGAGGACCCGCCCTCGGCGCATTTCGGCCTGCTGGCGGCGATCGCCCGCCGCCACGCCCTGCCGATCCTGTCGATGGGGATGAGCGCCGACTACCCGGCGGCGATCCAGATGGGAGCGACCCATGTGCGGGTCGGCAGCGCGATCTTCGGGGCGCGTCGGCCCAAGGCGGCGACGGCGGACTGACGCGCGGCCGTCAATTGGCGTGCAGGCAGCGGATCTCCTCCCGCGCCTGCTCCAGGAAGCGGACGCGGTCCTCGTCCGTGAGCAGGACGGGGGAATTCGGCAGCCCGTCGCGGTAACGGGCCGAGCCGTTCCAGAGGGTGCCGCGCGGCCCCTCCACGGCATGGATCTGGCGGGCCCGAACGATCTCGGTCGCGGTATAGGCGTCGAGCATGCGTCTCTCCCTGCGTCCGGTGCGGCTTTTGTGTGGCAGTCGAACCCTAGCGCATGTTTTCGAGGTGCGCGAGTGTGGCAGCGTTACCAAATCTAAAGATTTCGTTGTGCCGTGCAGCATCGCGCGACGGTGAGGATCTCCATCCCTCGCCCCGCGAAACCGGAGAAGATCTTTCTCAGATCGTGAGACGCGTGCCGGGGCCGAGGCGGCGCAGGAGCCGCACCAGGTCGGGGCGGCGCAGGGCGACGCAGCCCTCGGTCGGCCGGAAGCCCGGGCGGGCGACGTGGAGGAAGATGGCGCTGCCGCGTCCGGGGCGGATCGGGCCGCGGTTGTAGTCGAGGTCGATCACGAGGTCGTAGAGCCCGTCGTCGCGCCACATCGCCTCGGCGCTGATGCCGGGGGCCGGGAGGGCGAGAGGCCGGTTGTAGCGCCGGTCGCGCGGGTCGTCGCACCAGCCGTCGCCGGGGCGGATCGCCCGCAAGGGGAGGGGGGTCGGTGGGCGCGTCCCGAGCCGGTCGGGCCGGTAGAAGCCGCCGCGCAGCCGGAAGGTGCCGCGGGGCGACGCCCCGTCGCCCTCGCGTTTCACCTGCCGCTGGCCGCCCTTGCCCAGGGCGCAGGGAATCAGGACCGGGCCGGCGATCAGGGTGCCGCGGCGGCGGTCGAGGGGGTTCGGGCGGACCCGCAGGTGCGGAAGGGTCGTGCGCTTCATCGCCATCCTCTTTAAGGCTCCCGCCGCGACGGCTCCAGGGCCGCCGATCCACGAACCCGGGCGAATCCGCGACCGATGCCTGAGCCGACCCCGATTCCCGACTGGCTCGGCTGGCTGCCGCCGCGTCTCGTCGCCCTCGATGTCGAGGCCACCGGCCTTGCCGCGGGCGACCGGATGGTGAGCGTGGGCGTGGTGGCGCTCGCGACCGCCTCGCTCGCCACCGGCCGGCCCGAGATCGCCTGTCACCACCTGATCTTCGATCCGGGCCGGCCGAGCCACCCGGCGGCGCAAGCCGTGCACGGCTACGACGACTGGCTCCTGCGCCATCAGGATCCGGCCGCGATGCACCTCGCGGCGCTGGCGGGGATCCTGGCGGGGGCCGACCTCGTCGTCGCCCACAACGCCGCCTTCGATCTCGCCGTCCTCGACCGCGAGATGGCGGCGACCGGCCTGCCGGCCGTCTCGGCCAAGGTCTATTGCACCATGGAGGCCTATCGCCGCCGCGGCGAGAGGGGGCGCGCCGCCCTCGACGCGGTGTGTCGGCGCATGGGGCTCGCCCGGGTCGGCACCCGCCACGGAGCGCTGGAGGACGCCTGGCTGGCGCTCCGGGCCTATCTCTGGCTCCAGGCCTGCCCGGTGGCGGTGGCGCGCCCGGAGCTGACCGCGCCGAGCAACCTGCGGCCCGTTCCACCCCGGCCGGAGGGGCCGCTGCCGCCCCGCGCCTGAGCCCCGATGCCGTGGACAGGGAGGGGCCCGGCCCTTGCCGCGGCCCGGCGCTCCGCTACTCTGCCCCGCACGCTGCCAGGCTGCGCTCCGTCCCGGATCGCCGCCCCGGCCGGCGGCGGGGCCGAGCCCGGCCGGCGGCCGACCGTTCTGTTCGAGAGTGCCGGTTCGATGTCGAACGCCCACCGCCTGCTCGTCGTCGACGACGATCCGACCCTGCGCGACACCCTGACCGAGCAGCTCGCCCTCTCGGATTCCTTCGACGTGGTGACCGCCGAGACCGCGCAGGGCGCGATGGAGCGGGTCTCCTCCGAGCGGATCGACCTCGTGGTGATGGATGTCGGCCTGCCCGACCTCGACGGGCGCGAGGCCGTGCGGCAGATGCGGCAGGGCGGCTTTCGCGGCCCGGTGATCATGCTGACCGGCCAGGCCTCCGACACCGACACCGTGCAGGGGCTGGATGCCGGCGCCAACGACTACGTGACGAAGCCGTTCAAGCTCGCGGTGCTGCTCGCCCGCATCCGCGCCCAGCTGCGCCAGTACGAGGCGAGCGAGGACGCGGTGTTCCAGATCGGCCCCTACACCTTCCGGCCGGGCGCGAAGCTCCTCGTCGGCGAGCGCGGCTCGAAGCTGAAGCTCACCGAGAAGGAGACCGCGATCCTGCGCTTCCTCTACCGCGCCGGCCGGCAGGTGGTGGGGCGCGACACCCTGCTCGCCGAGGTGTGGGGCTACAACGCCCAGGTCACCACCCACACCCTCGAGACCCACATCTACCGCCTGCGCCAGAAGATCGAGCCGAACCCGGCGACCGCCTCGATCCTGGTGACGGAGGGCGGCGGCTACAAGCTGCTGCCCTGAGCCTCGCTCACCGCCCCGCGTTCACGCGCGGCGTGCTCACGCGATCATTCCCCGCGCCGCCACCGGCAGCGTGCCGACGATCGCGCCGCCGCGCACCGTCACCAGCGTGTCGACCATGTTGACGACGACGCAGACGTGGTTGGGCACCACCTCGACGAGCGTCCCGACCGCGGGTCGGTCGGCGCAGGCCGAGAGGTCGAGGAAGCCGTGCTCCTCGGCAAAGGCGTGGATGCGCGCGCCCGGATGGTCGGGCAGGAGCCCGAACCCGTCGAGCCCGCCGCCGGTATCGCTGGTGAGCGTCTTCGAGCCGGCATCCAGGATGCCGCGCTCGGGCCCCGCCCGGCTCACCACCCGGGCGAGCACGGCCAGCGCGCACTCCTCCAGGGTGGCGACGCCCGCCGCCATCATCATCCGGTCGTTGAAGATCACGGTGCCGGCCCGGTGCTCGGTGGCGCCGCGAATCTGGCCGAGCTCCGGCAGGTTCGGCGTGCCGCCGGTCGAGACGATCCGGGGCTCGAGCCCGAGGGCGGCGAGGCCCGCCTTCGCCTCGTCGAGGAACGTCTGGGCCCCGGCGGCGTCCCCGGCCGGCGGGTAGAGGAGCAGGCCCGCGAAGGCGAGGCCTGGGCGGCTCGCGATGTCGCGGGCGAGCGCCACCGCCTCGCCCGGGGTCTCGACGCCGGCGCGCTTGCGGCCGGTGTCGCATTCCACCACCACGTCGAGGGTGCGCCCGCCGGCCCGCGCGGCCTCCTCCAGGCCCGCCACGGTCACCGGGTTGTCGGCCGCGACCGTGAGCCGGGCCGGGCTCTCGCGCAGGAGCCGCCCGAGACGCCCGACCGCGTGCGGGCCGACCAGGTTGTAGCTCACCAGGATGTCGTCGATGCCGGCCGCCGCCATCACCTCGGCCTCGCCGATCTTCTGGCACGTCACGCCCCGCGCGCCGGCCGCGATCTGCATCCGGGCGAGGACCGGGCTCTTGTGCGTCTTGATGTGCGGGCGGTTGGCGAGCCCGGCCGCGTCGCAGGCGGCCTGGAGCCGGGCGATGTTGCGCTCGACCCGGTCGAGGTCGATGACGACCGCGGGCGTGCCGTAGCGGCGGGCGATCTCTTCGCGCAAGGCGGGGGCGATCATCGCGACGTCCCCCGTCCGGGCCGGGCCCGCCCCATCCTCACCCTGCGCGCCCGATCGATCGCTTCCGTGCCGCCCATGACGGTCCCTTCCCTGCAGGTGTCCGGCCGGGACCGTAGCCGGAAACGGGGCGTGCCGGCCACCGGCCGAAACGGCATCCGGGTAAGGCTCGGACGCAACCCAATCTTAGACTTCGGGTCATACACCGGTCGTATTGCAGGCACTGCGCAACGGAGCGCCGATGCACCCTCGAGCCCGTCGGCGGGGTCCCGCCGCCTCCCGCGCGCTGGCCGGATCGATCGTCGCCGTCACCCTGGTGATCGGCGCCGCCTCGGGTCTGACGGTCATGCAGATGCGCCGCAGCGCCTGGGAGCAGGTCGGCCGGGTGTCGCAGAACCTGCTGGAGGCGGTCGAGCACATGGTCGACCGCAACATCGAGTTCTACGACCTGTCGCTCCAGGCGGTGGTGGACGGGCTGCAGAACCCGGCGATCGACGAGAGCCCGCCGGAGCTGCGCCAGCTCGCCCTGTTCGACCGGGCCGCGACGGCGAACGGCCTCGGCGCGATCCTGGCCCTCGACCCGCAGGGACAGGCCTTCGTCGATTCCACCAACGCGGTACCGCGGGCCCTGGCCTTCCCCGAGGCGGATTTCTTCCTGGCTCACAAGCAGCGGGGAGATGTCGGGCTCTATATCGGCAAGCCGTTCCGCATGGCGCCGGACGGCCGCTGGGTGATCCCGCTCAGCCGGCGCCTCGCCTACGCGGACGGCGCCTTCGCCGGCGTGGTGATGGGAACCATCGATATCGGCTACTTCAACGGCCTGTTCGCCCGCCTCAGCATCGGCGACCAGAGCCGCATCGCGTTCTTCCGCGACAGCGGCGAACTCCTGGTGCGCAGCCCGCCCATCGAGCGCATGATCGGCGAGGACCTGTCGTCCCTCGCGCATTTCCGGCGCTTCTTCGAGCACCGATCGGGCCAGTTCGTCGCGCCCGGCCACCCGGACGGGGTCGAGGCCCTGTTCACCTACTGCCGGGTCGGCCGCCATCCGCTGGTGGCGACGGCCGTGGTGCCGACCGAGGTGATCACGGCCCTGTGGCGGCCCAAGGCCATCGCCATCGCGGTGCTGGTGGCGATCCTGTGCGGCGGCATGATCGGGCTGACCCTGCGGCTCCAGCGCGAGCTGGAACGGCGCAGCCGGGCCGAGGCGCGCGCGCTCGACGCCAACCGCGATCTCGCCCGCCTCGCCCATACCGACGGGCTGACCGGCCTGCCGAACCGGCGCCATTTCGACGAGGCCTTCGCGCGGGCGCAGGAGCAGGCCCGGGGGCCGATGCCGCGCCGGGCGACGTTCAGCCTCGTCCTCCTCGATGCCGACCGGTTCAAGCTCTACAACGACACCTACGGCCACCTCGCCGGCGACGAGGTGCTGCGCGCCATCGCCCGGGTGCTGCAGCGCCAGATCCGCGGGCCGGAGGAGACCGCCTGCCGGATCGGCGGCGAGGAATTCGCCGTACTGCTGCCCGGCGCGTCGAGCGCCGAGGCGGTCGCCCGGGCCGAGCGCATCCGCCTGGCGGTCGCGCGCCTGCTGATCCCGCATGCCGGCAACGAGGGCGGCGGCATCACGGTGAGCCTCGGCGTCGCCGAGGCCGGCCCGGGCGAGAGCGGCGGCGCGTGCTTCGCGGCCACCGACGCGGCGCTCTACGAGGCCAAGCGCCTCGGCCGCAACCGTGTGGTGGCCCGCCTGGGCGGCGCGGAGAGCGCGAGGGTCGCGTGAGGGGCGCAAGCCCGCACCGGGCGGGTTCCTGCCACCCGGCGTGACCGATCGGACATCGGAAGAGGGGCCGGCGCGCATGGTGCCGGCGCGCCGGATCGGCTAGAGCTTGGCCGGGCCGCCCGGGCGCGGAAGGACCGCGCCGGGGTTGCGGCAGGGGAGAGCGAGGCCGTTGGCGCTCGACGACGACATCGCGATTCTGGCCGCCGCGCCGCTGTTCGGATTGATGGATCGGGACGCCCTGCGGCTGATCTCGTTCGCGGCCGAGCGCCGCCGTCTCGAGCCCGGCGCCGTGCTGTTCACCCGCGGCACGCCGGCCGATGGCGGCTTCGTGGTGACGCGCGGCACCGTCGTGCTGGAGCCCCGCTCGCCCCGCGGCGTCCCGGTCGAGGCCGGGCCATCCACCCTGATCGGGCAGACCGCCCTGTTCCTCCCCCTGGAGCGGCCGAGCACGGCGCGGGTCGGCGCCGACCCCGCCGAGGTGATGGTCGTCACGCAGGCCCTGATGCGCCGGGTGCTCGAGGTGTTTCCCGACGCGGCCGCGGTGATCCACGACGTGCTGGCCGACGAGCTCGCCGCCCTCACCCGTACCTTTGCCAGCAGCCGCGCCGCTGACCCGACGTGACAGCGGGGCCGAGGCTTTGATAGAGGGGACGCCGATACGACTTCCCTCCCGCCCTGGACGCCTCCCATGTCGCACGCCGATCTCGCCCGGACCATCGAAGCCGCCTGGGAGGACCGCGCGAATGTCGGGGCCGACACGCGCGGGCCGGTCCGCGAGGCGGTCGACGCCGCCCTGGCGCTGCTCGATTCCGGCGAGGCCCGGGTGGCCGAGAAGGTCGAGGGCGGCGACTGGCACGTTAACCAGTGGCTGAAGAAGGCGGTGCTGCTCTCGTTCCGCCTCAACGACATGGCGCTGATCGAGGGTGGGCCCGGCGGCGGTGGCTGGTGGGACAAGGTGCCGTCGAAGTTCGAGGGCTGGGACGCCGCGCGCTTCCGCGCCGCCGGCTTCCGGGCCGTGCCGGGCGCGGTGGTGCGCCGGGGCGCCCACATCGCGCCGGGCGCGGTGCTGATGCCGTCCTTCGTCAATCTCGGCGCCCATGTCGGCGAGGGCTCGATGATCGACACCTGGGCCACGGTCGGCTCCTGCGCCCAGATCGGCAAGCACTGCCACATCTCCGGCGGCGCCGGCATCGCCGGGGTGCTCGAGCCGCTCCAGGCCAACCCGGTCATCATCGAGGACAACTGCTTCATCGGCGCCCGCGCCGAGGTGGCCGAGGGCGTGATCGTCGGCGAGGGCAGCGTGCTCTCGATGGGCGTCTATATCGGCGCCTCGACCAAGATCATCGACCGGGCCACCGGCGAGGTCTCGTATGGCCGCGTGCCGCCCTACTCGGTGGTGGTGTCGGGCACGCAGCCCGGCAAGGCGCTGCCGGACGGTACCCCGGGCCCGTCGCTCTACTGCGCCGTCATCGTCAAGCGCGTCGATGCCGGCACCCGGGCCAAGACCGCGATCAACGACCTTCTGCGGGACTGACATCCCGTGCGGGACTGACATCCCGAGCGGGACTGACGTCCCGAGCGGGACCGATGTTTCGGGAGCGGGCGGGGCCGGACCCCGCCCGCCGTCGCGGTCGCGTCAGACCGCGACGTTGTCGATGAGGCGGGTGCGGCCGAGATAGGCCGCCACCAGCACGCGGGCCGGGCCCTCGACCCGCTCCAGGGGCGCCAGGCTCTCGGCGTCGGCCACCGACAGGTACTGCACGGGCCCGAAGCCCGCCGCTTCGAGCGCGGCGCGGCCCTCCGCCAGGGCAGGTGCCGTCGCCGCGCCGCCGCGCACCGCCGCGGCCACCCGCTGCAGCACCGCGTGGATCGTCGGGGCGGCGTGCCGCTCCTCGGTCGAGAGGTAGCGGTTGCGCGACGACAGGGCGAGGCCGTCGGCCTCCCGCACCGTCGGCACGCCCTCGATCGCCACCGGGACGTCGAGGTCGCGGGCGGCGCGCCGGATCACCTGGAGCTGCTGGAAATCCTTCTCGCCGAAGAGAGCGAGATCGGGCAGGGCCTGGAGCAGGAGCTTCGTCACCACGGTGGCGACGCCCGCGAAATGTCCCGGCCGCACCGGGCCGCACAGCCCCTCCGTCAGGCCCGCCACCGTCACGGTCGTGGCGAAGCCCGGCGGATACATCGTCGCCACGTCGGGCAGGTAGGCGGCATCCGCCCCGACCTCGGCCAGGAGAGCGATGTCGTCCTCCAGGACGCGGGGGTAGCGCGAAAAGTCCTCGTTGGGGCCGAACTGCGTCGGGTTGACGAAGATGCTGACGATCACCCGCCGGCACCGCTCCTGCGCCTGCCGCACCAGGGCGAGGTGCCCCTCGTGCAGGGCCCCCATGGTCGGCACCAAAGCCACGGTCTCCCCGGCTCTCCGCCAGTCGCGCACCCGACCCTGCAGGGCGGCGACGTCGCCGAGACGGAGGACGGCGGAAGGGGAGGGGGGTGGCGTCATCGCGCGAGGCTCCTGTCGGTCGAACCGGCGCGACGGTAATCGGCGCGCCGGAGCCGCGCCAGGGGAGCCTTGGGAGGAGAGTTTTGGGAGAAGAGCCTTGGGAGGAACCCGGCTGCGATTCCGTCGAACGGGATTGCAGATGGAAGTCCGGCTCGGCCGAGTGATCCTACCCCGGATCACCGGCGGACTTTGGGGCAGGCGAGCGATTCATCTCTCGTATCGTCCCTCCATCCGCCTCACGCCGAGCGAATCGGATATGGCGATCTTGTATGGCGATCCTGCGGTCGAGGCTGCGCCGCACGGCACCGCGCTGAGCGAGGAGTCATCCCCATCATGAGTCCGGACGACCTCGTCGGTACCCTCGACTTCCTGCGCCGGGCCGAGGCGCTCAAGAGCACGCTGCGCAGCGGCCACGCCGCCTCCGGCCGGCCGGAGAGCACGGCCGAGCACACCTGGCGGCTCTGCCTGATGGCGATGGTGCTGGTCGACGGGGCGGACGGATTCGACCTGCTCAGGCTGATCAAGATGTGCCTCGTCCACGATCTCGGCGAGGCGGTCGGCGGCGACATCCCGGCGACCGATCCCCGGGCGGCCGACAAGGCGGCGCAGGAGCGGCGCGATCTCCTGTCCCTCACGGATACCCTGCCGTCGGCGCGCCGGGACGAGATCCTGGGCTTGTGGGAGGAGTACGAGGCCGGCACCTCGCCGGAGGCGGTCCTGGCCAAGGGCTTCGACAAGCTGGAGACGATCCTCCAGCACAACCAGGGCCGCAACCCGCCGGGCTTCGACTACGCCTTCAACCTCGCCTACGGCGCCAAGCACACCGCCCGCCACCCGCTGACGGCGGCGATCCGCGCCGTGCTTGACGAGGACACGCGGGCGCGCATGGCCGAGCGGCCTGCCGGGTAGGGTCGGGTTCAACCACCCCGTACGGCCGCCGCCGCGGCGCGCAGGCCGGCGACCGGGCTGGTGAGGGGAGGGGGCTCACCGCCCACCCGCGCGGCGGCACCCGCCATCGAGGCCTGGGCGAAAGCGACACGGGTGGCGCCCGTCCGCAACGCCGCGTCGCCCGCCGCGGCGATCAGCGCGAGGTAGCGCGGGATGTCGCCGGCCTTGAAGGCGTCCCAGGCGCCGGGCACCCACCGCACGTCGACCACCGCCCCGGTCGCCCGTGCAGCCTCCTCGAACAGATGGCGCGTCGGCGCGATCGTGGTCTCCACGGCACAGAGCACGACGACCCGCCCGCCCTCCGCCACCGCCGCGGCGGCGAGCGCCGCATCGACCCGCAGGACCGGGACGGGAGCATCGCGGGCCGCGATCGCGGCGGCGGGCCCGAGGGTCGAGCAGGTCAGCAGCACCGCATCGGCCCCGGCGCAGAGCGCCCCCAGGGCCGCGGCCGTCTCGGCGACGAGGCCCGGCGTCAATCCGCCCTCCCGCTCGGCGGCGGCCAGCAGGTCGGCGCGCACGGCATGGCGAAGGGTCATGCCGACCAGGCCGCTCGCCGACAGGGCGTCGTCGAAGATTGCGATATTGCCGTCGGCGGTATGGAGGCAGGCGATGCGGGCCACGAGGGGGCGTCCGATGGCGGCCTACCAGCAGCCCCGGGCGAGTCGCCGCCCGTACGGGTCGTCGACGCCGCGCGGGGGCGGGAAGCCGTAATAGCTCGGCTTGCCGAGGCCGAAGGGCGAGCCGACATAGGTCGGATCGCCCAGGGCGTTGGTGGGCACGAAGCCCTGGCAGGGCGGCTGCACCCGGGCGGGCGAGGCGTCGCTGTCGCCGCGCGGGAAGTAGCGGGGGGCGGGAGGAGGACCCGGCGCGCGGCGCGGCTCCGGCCAGTAACCCGGCTCGGGCAGGTCGGCGGCCATCGCCGGCCCGGCGAGGCCGAGGAGGACCGCGCCCGCCAGGAGCCTCACGCTGTGACCCATCCGTCCGTCCTCTCCCGCGACCCGCACCAGCCTTGACGGATCGTGGTTAACGGGGCGTTTCCGTCAGGTCACGGCCTCGGTTCGGGCCTGGAGCACGCGGACGAGATCGTCGGGCTTGACCCGCACCTGCAGCCCGCGCTGGCCGCCGTTGAGGAAGATCTCCGGGAGCGCGAGGACGGCGGCATCGACCAGGGTCGGCACCGTCCGCTTCTGCCCGAGCGGACTGATGCCGCCGACATGGTAGCCGGTCAGGCGCTCGGCTTCGGCCGGGCGCATCATGGCGGCGGACTTGCCCCCGAAGGCGGCGGCGAGCTTCTTCAGCGAGATCTCCCGGTCGGAGGGCGCCAGCACGCAGACCGGCTTGCCGTCCACCATCGCCATCAGGGTCTTGAACACCTCGCCCGGCGCGACGCCCAACGCCTCCGCGGCCTGGAGGCCGATGCGGGTCGCCTCCGGGTCGTAGTCGTAGGCGTGGACCGTGTGCGGGATGCCGGCACGGGTCAGGACCTGCGTGGCGCGGGTGGTCTTCGACATCGGGACGGTGCGTCCTGCGAGCGGGATCAGGCGCCCGGGAAGCTCCGGGCGATCAGCCGGCCGACCTCGGCGTGCAGGGCGTCGCGCGCGGCGGGCTCGGCCGGTGATCCGGTAAGATACACCGCCGCCAGGATCGGCGCACCGTCCGGCCGGTGGATCAGCGCCACCACGTTGGCGGTGCCGTTGTCGCCGGTGCCGGTCTTGTCGGCCGTGCGCCATCCCTCCGGCAGGCCGGCGCGCACGCGCTTCAGGCCGGTCGGGCTCTCGTGCATCCAGCCGACCAGCTTCGTGCGCGACTCCGCCGACAGGGCCTTGCCGAGGAGCACGTTGTCGAGGAGGCCGACCACCGCCGCCGGGCTCGTCGTGTCGCGCGGGTCGCCGGGGATCGCGGTGTTGAGCGTCGGCTCGGTGCGGTCGAGGCGGGTGACGGTGTCGCCGTGCGCCCGGGCGAAGGTGGTGATGCCGCCGGGCCCGCCCAGGGTCGCCAGCATCAGGTTGGCGGCGGTGTTGTCGCTCCACACCACGGCGGCGGCGCAGAGTTCGGCCAGCGTCAGGCCGGATTCGACGTGCTTCGAGGTGACCGGGGCGTAGCTGAGGAGGTCGTCACGAGTATAGGCGATGCGCCGGTTCAGGTCGTCCTGGCCCTTGTCCGCCCGGGCCAGCACCGCGGCGGCGGCGACCGCCTTGAAGGTGCTGCACATCGGAAAGAGTTCGTCGGCCCGGTGACCGAAGCGGCGGCCGGTCGCGGTGTCCCGCACCTCGACCCCGAGCCGCCCGCCGTCGCGCCGCTCGAACTGGGCGAGGCGGGCCACCGCATCCTCCGTCGCGGCCGCACCGCGAACCGCACAGGTCGCGAGCGCTGCACCGATCAGGGCGGCGCGGCGGGTGAGGCCGGAGGCGGGGCGAAGGAGGAGGGCAGGATCGGACATCGTGGCGGGCTCCCTGATGCGCGCGGAGTTCGTCAGGAAAGCCCAGGTGGCGCACGACCTTGGCGATATCACGCTGAGGCCGTGACAGGATCGGGGCGAGTTGGCGTCCAGGAGCCCCGACCCGTCCGCGCCGAACGGGGACCCCGTCCGGCGCGGATCATGGTTTCACGGGAAACATCCCGGTCCGCCGCAAGGCCGCGCGTCTCGCGTATTCAATGCGAGCGCGGCGAGTGCGCCTTGCGGTCGGGATCGTGGGCGTGGTGCCGGTCGCGCTCGCCGCCGCCACCCGAGACGTGCGAGCGGCTGTCGCTGGTGGCCGAGCCCGGCGTCGGTCCGGTATCGGCGGTGGGGTCCGGGCGGTCGGATCGCTGGTGGCTGCTGCCGGGGCCGCCGTGATGGCGGTCGGCGGCGTCGGTCTTGGTCGACGTGCTCATGGGGATGGACGCTCCTGGCCTTACCGATCCTGCTGATGGCCCTGGTGGGTCGTGTTCACCGTCGCGTTGCCGGACTGGCCGATCTTGTCCGGGTCCCGGGTCTGGCCGGTGTCCTTGGCGCCGGTCTCCGTCGGGGCGCGCTCGGCACTGCCGGGACCCTTGTCGGACCGGTTGGCCGGCGGCACGGGGGGCGGGGAAGCGGTCATGCGGATCTCCCTCGTCTCATGGGTCGGCATGGCGTGCGCCGGGGCCTGCTGCCGATGAGGGCGAACAACGTCTCCATCCTGGCGGCGTTCCGTGAGACGTCGGGTCGAAAAATACTGTTTCGTAGTATGAGTATTTTTGGCGAACCGGCGCAGATCGGCGACGTTGGGCCGGACATCCGATCCGCCGGGAAAGCCGATCCCTGCCGGATCGCCGCGCCGAGAAGGACCCGACGATGGCCGAGGATATCCGTTCGCTCTACGTGACTGCCCTGAAGAACACCCACGCCCTCGAATTGCAGGCGCTTCAGATCATGGAGCGGCAGGTCGAGCGCCTGGAGCGCTATCCCGACATGGACGCGGCTCTACGCCGCCACATCGCCGAGACGCATGGCCAGCGCGACCGGCTCGACGAAGCGCTGGCGGCGATGTCCGAGAGCCCTTCGACCCTGAAGGAGGGCGTGCTCGGCTTCATGGGCAACATGGCGGCTTTGGCCCACGCCCCGGCCCAGGACGAGATCCTGAAGAACGCCTTCGCCAACCGCGCCTTCGAGAATTACGAGGCGGCGGCCTACGATGCGTTGATCACCCTGGCGGAGGCTGCCGGCCAGGGCGCCCGGCTGCCGGCCTTCGAGATGTCGCTGCGGGAAGAACTGGCGATGGCCCAGAAGATGGCCGACCTCGTGCGGCCGACGACCCGGCGGTACATCGAACTCACGGTCAGCGGCAGCAAGGCCGACCGCTGAGGTCGGGACCTTTTTCGAGTGCAGGATCTTTTCCGATTGAACGTGTCCAAAAACCGGACGCGCACGACAACACCTCTCAGTGTCATCCCGGGGCTCGTCGAAGGCGAGAACCCGGGATCCATAAACGCTGGCATGGAAGAAATGAGAGGAAGCCGTTCCGCTTTATCCTGAACGTCAGCGGTTATGGATCCCGGGTTCCGCTGTGCGGCCCCGGGATGACCGAGAGGGTTCGATGTCGGTCGTGCGAACTCAAGCAGAGTGTCAGAGCCGAAATAGCCCGCCCCGGCCGGTGATCCGGCCGGGATCGGCACCCGCCGCGCGCAAGGCCGCCCACAGTGTAACGGCGATCGAATCGAAGACCGGGATGCCGAGCTCGGCCTCCAGTTCCTCAACCAGCGCCGTCCCCGCCATGTTGGTGCAGACGATCGCCACGGCTTGCGCGCCCTCCGCCGCCACCGCCCGGGCCATGGCGGCGACATCCCGCTCCGGCACCTCCGCGAAGGAGAAGTTGTCGGACAGGCCGCAATGCCGCTCGGCCGTGCAATCGAACCCGGCCGCCCTCCAATTCGCCTGGATCCTCGCCTGCACGTCGCCGGTATAGGGCGTGACGAGCCCGACCCGCCGGATACGCGCGCGGGTGAAGGCCTCGCGAAAACCGAGCACCGCCGTCGCCGCCGGAATGCCGGTGAGGTCCGTGATCCGGGCGCACAGGGCCTCGTCGCGGGCAAAGCCCAGCCAGGCCGCCGAGGTGCCGTTCCAGGCGATCGCATCGACCTTGGCATCGGCGAGGAGCCCGGCCGCCGACAGGATCGGCGCCTCGTCGAACTGTCCGAGCCCCGCCGTCGAGAGGGTGATCTCGGTGACGCGAAAGCGCGCGAAGTGGGCGGTGATGCCGGGCGTGTCGCGCAGGAGGTCGGCGGTGGCCAGTTCGAGCCGGGTGTTCGAGGACGGGGTCAGCATGCCGAGGCGGATCATCAGGCGGCGACCTTCCGGCTCGATTCCTCGCGGATCATCCCGAGCACCCGGCGCTTCATGTCGTTGAAGTCCGGGCTCGTCACGTCCCGCGGCCGGGGCAGATCGAAGGGGATGAACTCGCGGATGCGGCCCGGGCGCCGGCTCATGACGGCGATGCGGTTGCCCAGCACCAGGGCCTCGTCGACCGAATGGGTGACGAACACCACCGTGGCGCCGACCCGCTGCCAGATCGTCACCAGCTCCTCCTGCATCTCGATCTTGGTCTGGGCGTCGAGGGCCGCGAAGGGCTCGTCCATCAGGATCACCGCCGGGTTCATCAGGAGCGCCCGGGCGATGCCGACCCGCTGGCTCATCCCGCCCGAGAGTTCCGCGGGATAGTGCCGCTCGAAGCCGGTGAGCCCGACGAGGTCGAGATAGGTCTTGGCCCGCTCGTGCCGCTCGACCTTCGCCACCCCCTTCAGCTTGAGATGGAAGGCGACGTTGTCGATCACGGTGAGCCAGGGCATCAGCGTCGGCTGCTGGAACACCACGCCGCGATCGGCGCCCGGCCGCTCGACCCGCCGTCCCGCGACGCGAACCTCGCCGGAGGTCGGCGCCTCGAAACCCGCGATCATGTTGAGCAGGGTGGACTTGCCGCAGCCCGAGGGGCCGAGCAGGCAGACGAACTCGCCCGCCTCGATCGTGGCCCGGGTGCGGTCCACCGCCACGAGGTCGCGCCCGTCGCGATCGTGAAAGACTTTCTGGACGTCGGCGAGGTCGATCGCGCTCATGGGATCCTCCGTCGGGAAGGGGAGGGACGGCTCACCGCCCCTGCACCGTCGTGCCCTTCTGCCAGTGCAGAACCGAGCTCATCAGCGCCTTGAGGCCGAGATCGGACAGATAGCCGAGCAGGCCGATCGAGATCATCGCGGCGAGCACGATGTCGTAGCGCAGGAAGTAGTAGGAATCCCACAGCACGTAGCCGAGCCCGCTCTTCACCGCGACCATCTCGGCGGTCACCGTCAGCATCCAGGCCGAGCCGATGGCGATGCGCAATCCGGAAAAAATCGACGGCAGGGCGGCGGGGAGCACGATGTCGGTGAGGAGCTGGCGCTCGGAGGCGCCCATCATGGCGCCGGCCCGGATCAGGTTGCGGTCGACCCCGCGCACGCCGTGGATGGTGTTCATCAGGACGGGGAAGAACGCGCCGAGGAAGACCAGGAAGATCGCCGGCTTGTCGGCGATGCCGAACCAGATGATGGCGAGCGGGATCCACGAGACCGGCGGGATCGGCCGCAGCATCTGCAAGGTCGGCTCGACGGTGCGTTCCACCAGCCGCCACCAGCCGATCGCGACCCCGATGACGATGGCGGAGAGCGCCGCGATGGCGTAGCCCGCCGCCACCCGCGTCAGGCTCGCCAGCGCGTCCGGCACCCAATGGCCGGAATAGGTCTGGGTGCTCTCGTCGATCCCGAACAGCCAGTCCCCGAGCGCGTGCAGCACGGCGGTGGGCGCGGGCAGCAGGGCCGCCGGCAGGGCGCCGGAGCGGGCAAACGCCTCCCAGCCGGCGACGAGGAGGAGCGGCAGAGCCGCCCGCTCGGCGAAGGCGACGAGGCGCCGGGGCAGCCGGCGGGCGGGGGCCGCGGGGGTGAGCGGCGCGGTCTCAGTAGCCGAGGCCATCGCGGGTCTTCTTGGTAGCGGCCTCGAGGAACGAGAAGTCCATGTGCGTGTCCACGTCGGCCGAGACGTCGCGGCTGATGTATTTCAGGTCCCGCATCATCGCGGCGATCGCCTGGGTCTTGGCGCGGTGCATCCGGTAGTCCGGCTCGGCATTCTGGATCGCCGCCGTGGCGACCTCCTTCGACAGGCCGGTCTTCTGGTTGATCACGTCGACCCAGATGGCCGGATCGGCCTTGAGCTTCTCGACCAGGGCGACGTCGGCATCGACCACCGCCTGCACCCCGGCCCGGTTCTTCGCGATCACGTCGGAGCGGGTGACGATAAGGTTGGTCAGGTTGCCGGCCGCCTGGTCGTAGGGCAGCACGAAATGCGTGGCCGCTCCCGCCATGCGGATCTGCGAGGCGAAGGGCTCGACCGAGCAGACCATGTCGATCTCGCCCCGCTGCATCGCGGCCAGATGGTCGGACGGGTTCGGGATGTTGACGAACTGCACGTCCTTGTTCGGGTTGATGCCCTGCTTGAGGAAGGCGCCGCGCATGTGGATATCCTGCGCGTTGCCGCGAGAGGCCGCGACCTTGAGCGGGGTGCCCGCCGCCTTCGCCTTCTCCACCGCCGCCTTGAACCCGGCCCAGTCGTCGGCCTTCAGGTTCAGCGCCTTCGACGACAGGCAGTCCGAGCCGCCATTCACCTCGCCGGCCACCGCCACGATGTCGAAGCCCTTGTCGAGGGCGGTGACGTAGTGGAGGTAGGTCACCTGCGCCACGTCGAGGCTTTTCGCGATCAGCGCCGTCAGCACGTCGTTGCCGGAATTGAAGCCGGTGACGTCGATCGTCGTGCCTTTGGCGAGCCCCGGCAGCAGGGCGACCGGCAGGCAATGGGCGCATTTGGCGTAGCCGACCTTGACCGGCGCCTCCTGGGCGGAGGCGGGGGCGAGGAACCCGGGCGTGACGGACCACAGGGCGGCGGCCAGCAGGGGGCCGAGGGAACGGCGCATGGAGAGACCTCGCGGTGGGGCGGCGGCGTCGATGCTCGGGCCCGACGGCCGCTCGAACGCGGCGTTCCGGGTGCCGCGGGATCAGGGTGTGACGGGCCGGACGGCGGCGCAACGCATTTTTGGTGCTCTGCATGCAATTCATGCCAAATGGCGATGACGGCAGCAGAATTGCCTGGAATTGATGCGCCCGATGCCGATCGGAGCGGCTATGGTCGAACTCAGAGGATGAGGGAGAGGACACGCATGGATCCGGTCCGACGCCCCCGCGGGCGCCCGCGCAAACCGGTGCTGCTGGAGCCCGCGGCCCTGAGCCCGCGGCGCGGCCTGCACGACCAGGCGGTGGAGCGCCTGCGCGCCCTGATCGTCGCCGGCACGCTGCCGGCCGGCAGCGCGCTCGTCGAGACCGAGCTGTCGGCGGCGCTCGGCATCTCGCGCACGCCGTTGCGCGAGGCGCTGAAGCTGCTGGCCGTCGAGGGCCTGGTGGAACTGCGCCCGAACCGTTCGCCCCTGGTGGCGGAGCTGCGGCCGGATGCGGTGACCGAGCTGTTCGAGGCCATTGCCGCCATCGAGCGGGCGGCGGCGGAACTCGCGGCTTTGCGCATCACCCCGGCGGAGCTCGACCGGCTGCGACGGCTCCAGGCCGAGATGGAGGCGCACCACGCCGCCGGCGCCCTCGCACCGTACTTCGCCCTCAACCAGCAGATCCACGCCCTGATCGTGGCCTGTGCCCGCAACGCCCCGTTGCGGGAGGCGCACGAGGCCCTGCACGCACGGGCCGAGATCGCCCGCCGCCGCGCCCTCGACAGCCGGGCGCGCTGGGACGAATCGGTCGCCGAGCACCGGGCGATCCTGGAAGCCCTCGACGCCCGCGACGCGGCGGGCGCCGGCCGGCTGCTCGCCGACCATGTCGGCCATACCGGCACGGCCCTGATCGCCGGCCTCGCCCGGCACGCCGCCTGATCCCCGAAAGATGCCCCCGATGCGCCTGCTGCTCCTCAACCCCAATACCAGCCGCGACGTGACCGAGCTGATGCGCGTCACCGGCGCGGCGGCCGCCGCCCCCGGCACCGAGATCCTGACCGCCACCGCGCCCCGGGGCGTGCCCTATATCGCGACCCGGGCCGAGGCGCAGATCGGCGGCGCCATCGCGCTGGAGATGCTGGCCGAGGCGCCCCCCGTGGATGCCGCGATCATCGCGGCCTTCGGCGATCCGGGCCTGTTCGGCGCCCGCGAGCTGTTCGACCATCCCGTCATCGGCCTGGCGGAAGCCGCGATGCTGTCGGCCTGCCTGCTCGGCCGCCGCTTCGGCCTCGTCACCTTCGCCCGCGCCCTGGTGCCCTGGTACGAGGAGACCGTCGCCGCCCACGGCCTCGGGCAGCGCTGCGCCGGGGTGCGGGCGCTGGAGGGGCGCTTCGCGACGCTGTCCGGCGTCCAGGCGGAAAAGGAGGCGCAGCTGATCGACCTCGCCCACGCGATGGTCGAGGAGGACGGCGCCGACGTGCTGATCTTTGCCGGCGCGCCCCTGTCGGGCCTCGCCGCCCGGGTGCGCGAGCGCCTGCCCGTCCCGGTGGTCGATCAGGTGGTGGCGGCGGTCAAGCTCGCCGAGGCGGTGGCGGCGCAGCGGCCCCGCAAGGCGACGGCCGGCACCTTCCGCCGGCCCGACGCGAAGCCGAGCCACGGATTGGCGCCGGCGCTGGCGGCCCGGATCGGGCGGACGGACTGAACGGGCCGCGGCCGGCGCCTCACGCGGCCTTGCGGGCGGGCAACGCGGCCTCCCCGGGCGCCTTCAGGGCGGCGAGCGTCCGGGCGTCGAGCGGGCCGGAGGACAGGGTGATGCCGAACTGGCCCTCGTCGCTCCAGATCACCCGGGCCTGATGCGAGACGCCGCCGAGTTCGACCGTCACCACCGCGCCGACCGGTAGCGGAGCGCCGAACGCGGTGAGGCGCGCGCCCGTCGCGCTCACGTCCTGCAGGGTCGAGCGGTGGCGCAGGCCCGCGACCGTCACCTCGACCTCCGCCGCCGCCGGGAAGCGCTCCCGGCCGCGCCGATCGGCGATCTCGATCAGGAGGTGGTTGATCTCGCCGTTGACGAGGCCGGCCTCGCCGCTCAGGTCCGCCGCCATCGCGGCGAGCCGGGTCGCCAGGGCGTCGGTCTCGCGCGCCAGCCCCGGCAGGACCGCGATGCCGGTGATCACCGTCTGGGTCCGGTTCGCCACCGTCTGCATCATCTGGGTGATCTCGCCGGTCGCCGCGTTCTGCTCCTCGACCGCGGAGGCGATCGAGGTGGCGATGCCGCTGATCGCGCCGACCGTCGTGGCGATGCCGTCCACGGCGCCGAGCACGCTGCCGGAGGCGGCCCGCAGCGAGCCGACCTGCCGGTCGATCTCCTCGGTCGCCCGGGTCGTCTGGCCGGCCAGCGACTTGACCTCCGCGGCGACCACCGCGAACCCCTTGCCGGCCTCGCCCGCGCGGGCGGCCTCGATCGTCGCGTTGAGGGCGAGCAGGTTGGTCTGGCCCGCGATGGAATGGATCAGGCCCGTGATGCTGCCGATGCGGTCGCTCAGCTCCGAGAGCTGCACCGCGAGGGCGCGGGCGGCCGTCGCCTGCGCGCTCGCATCCTGCATCGCCGCGGTCGATTGCGCCGCTTGGCCGGCGATCTCGTTGATCGAGGCCGAGAGCTGCGTCACCGCGCTCGCCGCGCCGGCGACCTCGGCTGCGGTGCCGTTGAGGTCCTGGACCGAGCGCGACAGCCGCTCGCGGGTGTCGGTGGCGCGGCCCTGCACGCCCGCGCTCGCGTCCTGCATCGTGACGGCGACCTCCTGGAAGTGCCGCACGCCGCCGCCGACCGTGTCGCGGATGCGGGCGGCGAGCTGCGCCATGAACCGGCGTTCCTGCTCGACCATCTCCCGGCGGTGCTCGTCGTCGCTCGCCCGGGCAATCCTCTCCACGGTCCGATCGCGAAAGTGCACGATGGCACGCGCCAGCGCGGCGATCTCGTCGCCGCCGCCCGCCTCCGGCACGTCGGCGTCGAGGGACTGGTCGGCGAGGGCGCGGACCCGCCGGTCGAGGCCCGCGAGGCCCTGCACGACCGAGCGCGTCAGCAGGAAGGCGAGCAGGAAGGCCAGCACCGTGACCGAACCGGCGACCCCGAGCGCCGCCACGAGGCGGTTCTGGAGGCCGGCGATCCGGGCCGCCAGGAGACGGTCGAGCGCGACCGCGCTGTCCGACCACAACCCGTCGGCGCGGGTGACGAGGTCGGCCGCGGCGCGCTGGAACGGCGCGAGGTCGGCCGTGGCCTGCCGGCCCGCCGCATGGGCCTCGGCAAGGGCGGCGACGGGCCGGTCGAGCGCCTCGAACGCCGCCGCCATGGCGGCGGCGGGGGCTGCGAGGGCGCCCTGGACGGCGCCGCCGGCATTGGCCTTGAACGCCGCCTTGAGGGAGGCCTGAAGGCCCTCGGCGCTGGCGCGGAGCTTGCCCTGCTCGATCAGGAACCGCGCCGCGTCGCCGGGCGTCAGCGCCGGCTTGCCGCGCAGCTCGATCGCCAGGGCCGCCAGGGTGCCGGCCTGCTGCAGCACGTCCGGCAGCCTCACCGCGACGGCGTCCATCACGTAGAAGGAATCGAGGTCGGGATCGAGGATCAGGTTGGAGCCGTCGCCGATCCGGGTGATGAGGGTGCGGGCCGCGTCGACGATCGCCGGGGCGCCATTCCGGCGGGCGAGGCCGAGGTCGCGGGCGGCCTCGCCGGTTCCCATCGCGGCATCGTAACGCTCCTGTGCCGCCGCGAAGGCGGGCCAGTCGTCGCCCGTCGTCGCGGCCGGGATCCGTGATTGCGTGCTGGAGCGCAGGATCGGCCAGGCGGTCTGCAGGTAGGCGACGCCCGCCTGTTCCTGGCTGGCGAAATCGATATCCTTGCGCGACTGGATCACGAACAGGCCTGACAGCAGCGTGATCGGAATCAGGAACAGGCCGATGGTCGAAATGAGCTTCGTTCGAATCGTCAGCATGGCCGACATGACCTTTCCTCGCAGTCGATCGAACGCCCCGGCCCGATCTTTTCGGAGGGCCCCTGTCGAATGCATCGCGCGACCCTGGGGCAGCGGCGGCGATCGAGTGAAGTATACTGGGCCTGATAGGATAATAAGCCCAAACAGGTTTAAAGAATCATAATGTATTGCAAGACGGCGTTATATCAAAATACATAGTCGAGGTGTTTTTTCGAACTAAGCAGAGCAGATATGTCGAGGTCGAGGTCGAGGTCGAGGTCGAGGTCGAGGTTGAGGTCGTTGGGCCGGGCCGGGCCGGGGAGGGCGGGTTTCGATGCGTCCTCCCCCGGTGGATGGTTCAGCCGCCGCTGCCGGCCTCGTCCTGGCAACGGATCAGCTTGGTCTGGGCGGCGGCCCGTCCGGGCTCGGCCAGGCGGAACTCGCCGGTCTCGGGATCGCGGACCCGCAGCTGCCCGGTGGCGATGCCGAAATGCGCGCCGTGGAGCTGCAGCTTGCCGCGCTCCACCAGGATCTTCACGCAGGGGAACGTCATCAGGTTGCGCAGGCTGTTCGTCACCGTGGCGAATTCGAGCTGCTCGAGATAGTCCGGCCCCCGCGGCTCGTCGCCGAGCGCTTCCGCGGCCGGGCGGATCAGCGAGACCCAGCGGCCGATGAAGTCGCCGGGCGAGAGCGGCGCGGCATCGTCCGCGAAGGCGCGCACGCCGCCGCAGCGGGCATGGCCCAGCACCACGATGTGCTTCACCTTGAGCGCCTGCACGGCGAATTCGAGCGCCGCCGAGGTGCCGTGGTACTCGCCGCCGGTCTCGAAGGGCGGGACCAGGTTGGCGACGTTGCGCACGACGAACAACTCGCCCGGCCGCGCGTCGAAGATCACCTCGGGCGAGACCCGGCTGTCGCAGCAGCTGATGATCAGGATCTCGGGGCTCTGCCCCTCGGCGAGGCTGGCATAGCGGTCCTGCTCGCGCACGAACCGGTCGTCGAGGAAGGCGCGGTAGCCTTCCGCCAGCGCCGGGGGAAACGACAGATCGTCGGCCATGATCGCAATCTCCTTGGACGAGTTCTACGGCAGGCTTACGCCGCGCCCGGCCCCCAGGACAATGTCACGACCTCCGGGATCGCCTCGCCGGCCACGAGCCTTTTGGCCAGTTCGGCGAGTCCCTGCGGCTCCACGCGCTCATGGGTGGTGGCGAGCTCGTCGAGGGACCACCAGCGCGTGCCGTAGACCGGGTTGTCCTCGGTCTCGGCGAGCCGGCTGGTATCGACCCGGTCGTCGGGCAGCCGCACCACGAAGTAGCGCTCGCGGGCGAAGCGCGACTTGTTGAACAGCGTGAAGGCCCCGTCGCAGCGGGCGACCTGGGGGCCGAGCGGCGCATCCTTGACGCCGATCTCTTCCTCCAGCTCGCGCCGGCAGGCCTCTTCCGGCGTCTCGCCGGGCTCGATGCCGCCGCCGGGCATGAACCAGAAGGTCCGGTCCCCCGGCCGGCCCGGATCGACGTCGCGCGAGGCCTCGTAGGCGATGAGCAGGAGGCGGCCGGCCGGGTCGAGCACCAGGGCGCGGGCGATGTCGCGGGTGGGCAGAGCGGTCAGGGGAGCGGTCATGGGATCGGTCATCCATGGGCCTCGCGGATGGGAAGCGTCCAGATCGCGGCCGGCAGGCCGTGAGCGTCGCGCTCCGGCGGATCGGGATACGGCACCCCGCGCCCCTTGGCGATGGCCCGGGCCACGGCGAAGGCCGCCAGCGCGTCGAGGAGGTCGTCGGGCTTGGCGCCCTTGGGGACCGGGAGGTCGGCGGGCAGGCCGGCGCGGGTCAGGAGGTCGCGCCGCAGGGCCGCGCCCGCGGGCTTGCGCTTGGGCTCGGGCAGCGGCGTGCCGCCGTTGAGGCCCTGGAAGGCGAGTTCCGGATGCACCTCGTAGACCCGCGCCTGCAATTCCGGCCGGGTGCGCAGGAGGGCGTCCGCCTCGCGGATGCGGGGGAAGATGGCGTTGGCGGGAGGGGAGGGGGCGAAGGGCTGGGTCTCGGGCCGGCGCGACAGGGCGATGGCCGCGGTGTAGTCGGGCGCGTAGACGACGCTGCGGGCCGAGGTCGGGAAGACCGAGGCGCGCCGCGGGCCCAGCAACGCCCGCACCAGCACCTCCGCCCTGCGCCCTCCGGGCCCGACCCGGTCGGGCAGGCCGATCGGAATGTCGACCGCCACGATGGCCGGCGCTTCGGGCGCGTCGCAGATCGCCGCGAGGCTCGGCAGGACGCGGGTGCGGATTGGTTCGGAGCCGTCGCCGTCGCGCGGGCCGAAGACCGCGACCCAGCCGCCCGGGCACCCGTCTACCCCTGCGACCCATGGCATGCGCCGGTTCTCCCGCTCAGGCGCGGGATCTAGGGCGGGGGAGGGGGTTGTCGCGGTTCGGTGTCGTCGCTTGCCGAACGGGCTCCGACGTTCCCGCTCCACAGGGTCATCCCGGGTCCGCGAAGCGGAGCCCGGGATCCAGAGGCTCGGGTGGGAGCCGATGAGGCGGAACGCCGTCCGCCCCTTTCCGGGTCATCCGCGGTTCCGGATCCCGGGCTCCGCTATCACGACCCCGGGACGACCCGGGGGGTGTCGGGAACCGTCGAGGAGAGTGAAGCCCTCACGCCGCCCTGGCGTAGCGCGATTCCGCCAGATCCTGGTGGTCGATCTCCGGCGCCCGGCCGCCGATCAGGTCGGCGAGCAGCCGGCCCGAGCCGCAGGCCATGGTCCAGCCCAGCGTGCCGTGGCCGGTATTGGTGAAGAGGTTGTCGTAGGCCGTGGCGCCGACGATCGGGGTGCCGTCCGGGGTCATCGGGCGCAGGCCCGTCCAGAACTTCGCCTGCGAGACGTCGCCGCCCTGCGGGAAGAGGTCGAGGACCGAGCGCTCTAGGGTCGCCCGGCGCGGGCCGCGCAGGGCCTGGCTGAAGCCGGCGAGCTCCGCCGTGCCGCCGACGCGGATGCGGTCGCCGAGCCGGGTGATCGCCACCTTGAAGGTCTCGTCCATCACGGTCGAGACCGGGGCGGCCTCGGCATTGGTGACCGGCAGGGTCAGGGAATAGCCCTTCACCGGATAGACCGGAATCTCGATGCCGAGCGGCTTGAGCATCATCGGGGTGTAGCTGCCCATGGCGGCGACGTACCGGTCCGCCGTCAGCACCTCGCCGCCGGCGAGGCCCACGCCGGCGATCCGGCCGCCTTCCTGGCGAAGGCTGGTGATCGTCGCGCCGTAGCGGATGGTGACGCCCATGCTCTCGCAGATCGCCGCGAGGCGCTGGGTGAAGAGATGCGCGTCGCCGGTCTCGTCGCCCGGCAGGCGCAGGCCGCCGACGAAGCTGCCGCCGACCCGGGCCAGCGCCGGCTCGGCCGCGATGCAGCCCGCCGGGTCCAGCACCTCGTAGGGAACGCCGTACTCGTCGAGGACGCCGGTGTCGTCGCCGACATGGTCGAGCTGCTTCTGGGTGCGGAAGAGCTGGAGCGTGCCCTTCTCGCGGTGATCGTAGGTGATGCCGGTCTCGGTGCGCAGGTCGCGCAGCACGTCGCGGCTATACTCGGCGAGCCGCACCATCCGGCCCTTGTTGCGGCGATACGCATCCTCGGTGCAGTTCGCCAGCATACGCGCGAGCCAGCCGTAGAGCTTCGGCTCCAGGCTCGGCCACAGCACCAGCGGCCGGTGGCGCATCATCAGCCACTTCATCGCCTTGACGGGGATGCCCGGGGCGGCCCAGGGCGCCGAATAGCCGGGGGAAACCTGGCCGGCATTGGCGAAGCTGGTCTCGAGGCCCGCACCCGGCTGGCGATCGAGCACCGTGACCTGGTGGCCGGCCTTGGCGAGGTAGTAGGCCGAGGTGACGCCGACCACGCCGCCGCCGAGGATCAGAACGCGCATCGCCGAAAATCCCTGTCGCGCCCGACTTGCCTCTGCCCGACCCGGCGCCCGGTCGAGGAGGTCAGTGTCGCGCAAGGATCGTCGAATGTCCCGCCGCATCGTCGCAGGGTCTGCGAGACTGTGCTACAAGGCGCAACGATCTGCGGCTCAACAACAGGATCTTGCGCGGTGGCGGGACGGGACGAGATCGACGCGCGCATCCTGCGCGTCCTGCGCGACGACGGGCGCATCAGCAACGCGGATCTCGCCGCCAAGGTCGGCCTGTCGCCTTCGGCCTGCCTGCGCCGCCTGCGGCTGCTCGAATCGAACGGCACCATCCGGGGCTACACCGCCCTGATCGAGGCCGACGAGCACGAGCATCACATGGTGGTGCTGACCCAGATCACCCTGGAGCGGCAGACCGAGGAATCGCTCAACCGCTTCGAGGCCGCGGTGCGCCGCTGCCCGGAGGTGCGCGACTGCTACCTGATGACCGGCCTGTCCGATTACCTGATGCGGATCGAAGTCGCGGATGCCGGCGATTACGAGCGCCTGCACAAGGAGGTGCTGTCGCGCCTTCCCGGCGTGGCGCGGATCCAGTCGAGCTTCGCGATCCGGACGGTGGTGGGGCGGGGTTAGCCGTCCAGCCCGCCCGGTCCCGGGTGCCGGGAGCACCGGGGTCCATTCGGGAAGGCCTGCGCCTCAGCGTTTCGCGACACCGATCAGCGCCGTCGACGGGATCGGCAGGACGGCCCGGTCGCCGGCCATGCGCCGCGCTTCGGCGATGACGGCCGCCTTCTCCCCGTCGCTCAGTTCGATCCAGTCGGGCGACATGCCGAAGACGGTCTCGGGATCGTCCAGAGTCGCGACGTCGAGGTGATAGTCGAAGGTCACATCGTGAATGCGCGGCGCGCGATAGCCGGCCGCGATCATTGCGCGCGCCAGCCGGTCCGGATCGCCCAGGGCCACCACCCCTGCGGGCATGGCCGCGTTCTCGCGCTCGGGGAACAGCGTCCGGCGGATCTGGCCGAGCAGCAGGAACGTCGAAGCACCCTGCTCCTGCCACGTCGCGACAACCCCGTCGCCGCCGGGGCGTGTCACCCGTGCCATCTCGGCCAGCCCCTTGCGCCAGTCGGGGAACAGGATCACGCCGAAAGTCGAGAACACGGCATCGAAGCCGGCGTCGGGCAAGGCGAGGGCCTGTCCGTCCATGACCCTCGCATCGACGTTGGGCCGCCCTGCCGCCGCCACGCGGGCGACCATGCCGGGCGAGAAATCGATGGCGGTCACCTGTGCACCCGTCCGCGCCGCCGCATGCGCGAGCGCCCCCGTCCCCGTCGCGACGTCGAGGACCCGGCTGTCTGGCGTCAGCGGCACGGTCGCCAGCGCCGCCTCGGCGAAGCGCGCCGTGAACGGATGGGCCGTCGTCTCGTAATGCTGGGCGACCTTGTCCCACCGACCGGGGTTTTCGAGCTCTCGCATCACCTGGCCTCCGATATCATGTAACTTCATAAGTATCGTAAGAGCCGGCGCTTGCCAATCTCGGCCGGGGCGTGGAGGATCGCCGGGTGCGCACCGACAGCCGTCTCTCACGAACGCTCCACGTTCTCCTTCACATGGCACGCCACGACGGGCCGATGACGTCCGAGGCGATCGGGCGGATGCTGGGAACGAATCCCGTCGTCGTCCGCCGGACGATGGCGGGGCTCCGAGAGGCGGGCTACGTGACATCGGAGAAGGGACACGGCGGCGGATGGACCATCGCCGCGAACCTGGCGGACGTGTCGCTTCTCGACGTGCATCACGCGGTGGGCGGCCCGCGGATCTTTGCGATCGGCAGCGATCATCCGAACCCCGATTGCGCCGTCGAGAAGGTGGTCAACGAGGCGGTGGAGGGCACGCTGCGCGAGGCCGAGGCGCTGCTGATCGCGCGGCTGGGGGCGATCAGCCTCGCCGAACTGGCCCGAAGCTTCGATGCGCGGCTTCGCGCGCGCGCGTCGACGACTGCTCACACCTGCGGGTGACGCGCCCATCGGCGGCGGCATCGGGTCGATCCTGGACCGCCCGGTCGTGGCGGCACCGGCAAAGCCGGCGTCCCGCCCTCGACTGTCCCGCTCGTGGCCGCGCCGCTCGAGTATCGATCCTGGCGGACGGAGAGCCGGAAGCGCGTTCCGCGTCGCGGCACTTGCCCTGCACAGGCCCCTGCACAAGCGCGCGCGTGGGTCAGGCGAAATAGGCCGGCCACCGCGCCCGGATCTCGTCGCCGAGCGCGATCGACTTCGACAGGTGATCGCGCAACGCCTCCTGCGCCGCCTCGGGCGCACCGTCACTGAGCGCCGCCACGATGCGCCGGTGGTCTGCCACTATCTGCTGCGCCTTGCCCTCCACCGGCAGGTGCAGGCGGCGCAGGCGGTCGATATGGCCGCTGCGGCGGCGGATCAGGTCCCACAGGTCGGGGACGGATGCCGCCTCGCACAGGGCGCGGTGGAAGGCCTCGTCGCTGGCCGAGAGCCGCGCGAAATCGCCCTCCTCGGCGAAGATCGCCTGCTCGGCCACGAAGGCCTGGAGGCGGGTCAGCAGCGCCCGGTCGGGCGTCCCGGCCAGGGTGCGCACCACCTCCTGCTCGACGGCGCGGCGCAGGAACTGCGCCTGGCGGGCGGCCGCGAGATCGATGCGGCTCACCACCGTCGACGATTGCGGGAAGATGTCGACCAGGCCCTCTTCCTGGAGCCGCAGGAGCGCGTCGCGGATCGGGGTGGCGCTCAACCCGAAGCTCGCCTGCAATTCGGGGCGTGACAGCACCGTGCCGGGGGCGAGATCGAGCGAGACGATCTTGTCCCGGATCAGCTCGAAGACCTGGGGAGCGGCGTGGCGCGAGCGGTCGCGGAGGCGCTGTGCGCCGGCGAAGACGGCATTCATGACGGTCGGAACCAGTGAAGACGCGAGGCCGCCGGAGCCGCCCCTGCGGAACCTTAGCACGGCACGCGTCGGGTTGACATACTAATGCATTACCATTTTAGTGAGGGTTAGGCCGGCGATCGACAACAAGCCGGCACGCGCCGCGAAGAGGCGGCCTCGGGAGAACGCTCATGGTCCACTCGCCCGCGCGCCGCGCCTTCGCGGCGGGGCTGCTCGCCGTCGGCCTGCTCGCCTCCGGTTCGGGCTACGCCCAGCAGAAGAGCGAGATCGCGATCACCCGCCAGCCCGGGATCATCTACCTGCCGACCCACATCATCGAGAAGCAGGGGCTGATCGAGAAGCACGCCGCGCGGCTGGGCGTGCCGGGCGTGACGACGAAGTGGCTCACCTTCACGGGCGGCGGCAGCCAGACCGATGCGCTGCTCGCCGGCAACGTCGACATCGTCAATACCGGCACCGGCAACCTGCTGCTGCTCTGGGACCGGACGCGGGGCGGGGTGAAGGGCATCGTCGCCACCTCGGCGCTGCCGCTGCTGCTCGTCAGCCGCGACCCGAAGATCAGGACGATCAAGGACATCGGCCCCGGCGACAAGGTCGCGGTGCCGACCGTGAAGGTCTCGACGCAGGCGATCCTGCTGCAGATGGCGGCGGGCGAGATCTGGGGCGCCGACCAGTCCGGCCGGCTCGACGCCAACACGGTGCAGCTCGGCCATCCCGACGCGGCGATCGCGCTCGCCAACCCGACCCACGAGATCAAGACCCATTTCGCGGCGCCGCCCTTCCAGTACGTCGAATTGCGTACCGTGCCGGGCGCCCACATCGTCGCCCGCTCGCCCGACATCATCGGCGGGCCGCTGACGCAAGGCCAGTTCTTCACCACCACGAAGTTCGCCGACGCCAACCCCAAGATCGTCCAGGCCGTGCGCGCGGCCTCCGAGGAGGCGCAAGCCTTCATCCGCCAGGATCCCGCCAAGGCGGTCGAGATCTACCGCGAGGTGACCGGCGACAAGACCAGCGCCGAGGATCTGCTGAGCTACTTGGCCGAGCCCGGCATGATGGAGTTCAACCTCCAGCCCCAGGGCACGATGCGCTTTGCCGAGCACCTGTCCCGCATCGGCACCCTGCGGACCAAGCCCAAGGCCTGGACCGACTACTACCTGCCGGTGGCCCACGACCTCAGCGGCAGCTGAGCCCTTCCGGTTCGAGAGGACACGACACCATGACCGCGCTCCTCGACGTCCGCGGCGTCACGCTCCGCTACAAGACCCCCAACGTGCTGGTCACCGCGACCGAGCGCGTCAGCTTCCGGGTCGAGACCTCGGACCGCTTCGTGCTGCTCGGGCCGTCGGGCTGCGGCAAGTCCACCCTGCTCAAGGCGGTGGGCGGCTACCTGCACCCGAGCGAGGGCGAGATCCGCATCAAGGACCGCGTGGTCAAGGAGCCCGGCGCCGACCGGATGATGGTCTTTCAGGAGTTCGACCAGCTCCTGCCCTGGAAGACGGTGCTCGAGAACGTCACCTTCCCGCTCCTCAACGCGCGAAAAATGTCCCGCCGCGCGGCGGAGGAGCGGGCGCGGGCCTATATCGAGAAGGTCGGCCTGACGCGGGCCATCGACAGCTATCCCCACACCCTCTCGGGCGGCATGAAGCAGCGCGTGGCGATCGCCCGCGGCATGGCGATGGAGCCCGACATCCTGCTGATGGACGAGCCCTTCGCGGCCCTCGACGCGCTCACCCGGCGCACCTGCCAGGACGAACTCCTGCAGCTCTGGGAGGAGACGAAGTTCACGGTGCTCTTCGTCACCCACTCGATCGCCGAGGCGATCAAGATCGGCAACCGCATCCTCCTGCTCTCGCCCCATCCGGGCCGGGTCAAGGCCGAGGTGCGCGACGTCGACAAGGTCTCGGCCCAGGACGGCAGCGCCGGCCAGCTCGAGCAGCAGATCCACGACCTGCTGTTCGCCGACGAGCCCGCCCATCACTGACCGCGCGTCGCGCCCGAGAGGAGGCCCCCCATGACCGCCACCATGCCGGCCCGCATCATCCTGAGCGAGGCGGCGCCCGCCGCCGACGGCGCGGTCGAGCGCCAGCTCGGCACCGCCGAGATCCTGTGGAACAGCGGCTTCGTCCGCAAGACGGTGATCATCGTCGTGCTGGCACTGGTCTGGGAGGCCTATGCCCGCTTCCTCGACAACCCGCTGCTCTTTCCGACCTTCTCCGACACCGTCACGACGCTGTGGCAGCAGACCCTCGACGGCACGATCCCGAACCGGGCGCTCACCTCGATCAAGGTGCTGCTGATGGGCTACGTCGCCGGCATCCTTCTCGCCGCGACGCTGACCATGCTGGCGATCTCGACCCGCATCGGCACCGACTTCCTCGAGACGATGACGGCGATGTTCAATCCCCTGCCGGCGATCGCGCTCCTGCCGCTGGCGCTGATCTGGTTCGGCCTGGGCAACGGCAGCCTGGTCTTCGTGCTGG
Source organism: Methylobacterium indicum (assembly GCF_017347565.1). Taxonomy (NCBI): domain Bacteria; kingdom Pseudomonadati; phylum Pseudomonadota; class Alphaproteobacteria; order Hyphomicrobiales; family Methylobacteriaceae; genus Methylobacterium; species Methylobacterium indicum. The sequence goes on from NZ_AP024145.1 coordinate 1,699,427, forward strand.
TCCATTCGGTCTTGTGGGCGGTGGCGCTCAACACCCATTCGGGCTTTCGCGGCGTCTCGAACACGCTCCGGATGGTCGGGCGCAATTACGGCCTCAAGGGGCTGCCCTACGTCACCAAGATCCTGATCCCGGCGGCGTTCCCGAGCATTCTCACGGGCCTCAAGATCGGCTGGGCCTTCGCCTGGCGCACGCTCATCGCGGCGGAACTGGTCTTCGGCGTGTCGTCGGGGGCGGGGGGCCTCGGCTGGTTCATCTTCGAGAACCGCAACCTCCTCGACATCCCGGCCGTCTTCGCGGGACTGCTGACCGTGATCATCATCGGCCTCGTGGTCGAGAACCTGATCTTCCGCACGCTGGAGCGGCGGACGGTGCAGAAATGGGGCTTGCAGCACTGACACCCCGATCCTTCCCCGCATAGGCAGGAGTGTCTGAAAAAATGAGGCGCGGGCTTCCCCTCTCCCCGCGGGCGGGGAGAGGGCCGATCCCCCGTTCAGGGGGAGCGGCGAGCCCACAGGGCGAGGGTGAGGGGGTCTCGACGAGTGAGGCTCCTCCGGAAACACCCCCTCACCCTCGCTCCGGCCGCGCCTCCGCTTGCCGTATCACCTGGACGGTGACACGGCCCTCTCCCCGCCCGCGGGGAGAGGAGAAACCCGCGCCCCTTCTTTATCTCCGGGCAGATCCCCGCAGAGGGGGGAGGGGATGGGCGTCGCGATTCATCGAACGAACGACACCAACAGGAGCCTGGAAAAAATGGCCCGCGATCCGCTCCCCCCGCCCGACCTCGAACCCGGCACCATCCCGGACGGCCCGCAGGTGAAGCGCCGCGAGCCCTCGTCCCTGCGCTCCGCCCGCTGGTTCGGCCCGGCGGACCTGCGCTCCTTCGGGCACCGCTCCCGCGCGATGCAGATGGGCTACGCCCCCGAGGAATGGACCGGCAAGCCGGTCATCGCGATCCTCAACACCTGGTCCGACCTCCAGCCCTGCCACGCCCATTTCAAGCACCGCGTCGACGACGTGAAGCGCGGCATCCTGATGGCGGGGGGCTTCCCGGTGGAGCTGCCGGCGATCTCGGTCTCCGAGAGCTTCGTCAAGCCGACCACCATGCTCTACCGCAACATGCTGGCGATGGAGACCGAGGAGCTGCTGCGCTCCCACCCGGTCGACGGCGCGGTGCTGATGGGCGGCTGCGACAAGTCCACCCCGGGCCTGCTGCTCGGCGCCACCAGCATGAACCTGCCGGCGATCTACATCCCCGCAGGTCCCATGCTGCGCGGCAACTGGCAGGGCAAGGTGCTGGGCTCCGGCTCCGACAGCTGGAAGTACTGGGATGAACTCCGCGCCGGCAGGATCACCGACCAGGACTGGCTCGGGATCGAGGGCGGCATCGCCCGCTCCTACGGCACCTGCATGACCATGGGCACCGCCTCGACCATGACGGCGATCGCGGAAGCCGTCGGCATGGTGCTGCCCGGCGGCTCGTCGATCCCGGCGGCGGATGCCGGCCATATCCGCCTCTCCTCGGAATCCGGCCGGCGCATCGTCGACATGGTGTGGGAGGACCTGACGCCGCAGCGGATCCAGACCCGGGAGGCCTACGAGAACGCCATCGCGGTCGCGATGGCGATGGGCTGCTCGACCAACGCGATCATCCACCTGATCGCCATGGCGCGCCGGGCCGGCCACGCCATCGGCCTCGACGATTTCGAGCGCTACAGCCGCATCGTGCCGGTGATCGGCAACGTCCGCCCGAGCGGCAACACCTACCTGATGGAGGACTTTTTTTACGCCGGCGGCATCCGGGCGCTGATGAACGAGATCCGCGATCACCTCCACCTCGACTGCCTGACGGTGAGCGGCCGGACGCTGGGCGAGACCATCGAGGGCGCGCGGGTCCACAATGCCGACGTGATCCGGCCGCTCTCGAACCCGGTCTACGGCCAGGGCTCGCTGGCGGTGCTGAAGGGCAACCTCGCGCCGAGCGGCTGCGTCATCAAGCCGGCGGCGATGGACCAGCGCTTCCTCAAGCATTCCGGCCCGGCCCTCGTCTTCGACGATTACCCGTCCCTCAAGGCGGCGATCGACGACGAGACCCTCGACGTGACCGCCGACCACGTTCTCGTCCTGCGCAATGCCGGGCCGCAGGGCGGGCCGGGCATGCCCGAATGGGGCATGCTGCCGATGCCGAAGAAGCTTTTGAAAGAAGGCCACCGCGACATGCTGCGCCTGTCGGATGCGCGGATGAGCGGCACCAGCTACGGCGCCTGCGTGCTCCACGTCGCGCCCGAATCCTTCATCGGCGGGCCCCTGGCGCTCCTGCGCACCGGCGATATCGTCAGCATCGACGTCGAGGCGCGCTCGATCCACATGGAAGTGTCGGACGAGGAGCTGGCGCAGCGCCGCGCCGCCTGGACCCCGCCGGCACCCCGCTACGAGCGCGGCTACGGCGTGATGTTCTCGCGCCACATCCAGCAGGCGGACGAGGGCTGCGACTTCGACTTCCTGCGCACCGAGTACGGCGCCCCGGTGCCGGAGCCGGCGATCTACTGACGATCACGCCGGTGCGCCGCTGACCAGCGCGGCGGCGCGCATCAGCCCCGGCAGGATCCGGGCGATCTCGTCCGGGCCGCCCCAGCGTCCGGCCTCGCCGGCGACGTGCAGGGCGCCGAACGGGCGCCGCGCCGCGTCGGTCAGCGCCACCGCGATCACGATCTCGTCCTCGATCACCTCGTGGGCGGCGACCGCGTAGCCGTCGCGCCGTGCCTCCGCCACCGCCGTCATCACGTCCTCGATCCCGGTCCGGGTGAAGCGGGTCAGCGGCCGGCGGTCCTCCACCGTCACCAGGGCGCGGGCCTCCGGTTCCGTTAGGGTAGCCAGCACCGCGCGCCCGCCGGCACTGCAGAACAGCGGGATCCGGCGGCCGACCAGGTTGGTGTAGTAATGCTCGGCCCTCGCCTGCAGCCGCAGCGCGTAGACCAGCGACGCTTGCGAGAACAGGCTGAGATCCACCCGCGCGTCGCAGGACCGGCGCAGATCCATCAGGATCGGGGTCGCCCGCTCGATCAGCGGATGATGGCGCAGGAAGGCGTAGCTCAAGTCCAGCACCCGGTCCGCCAGGGCGTAGCGCCGGGTCGTCGCGCATTGGTCGAGATAGCCGAGCTGCGCCAGGGTGTGCGCCATGCGCTGGCACGTACTCTTGTCGTGACCGCTGCGTTCGCCGATCTCCTGCAAGGACAGGCTGCGGACACCGTGGAATGCTTCCAGGACACTGAAGCATTTTTCGACGGAATGAACAAACAATCGGCTTCGCGCGGTTTCGCTGCTGGCATCCGTTGACATCGTAGCGTCCCTTGAACCAGCATAAGATGCAATGCAGCGTATTGCATGGCAATACGAAGGCGTGGGGAACGGGATGCACGGCACGGTCGCGACGGAGGAGGCGGGGCGGGCCCGCTCGGGCATCGATCCCCGGGCGCGGCGGGCGATCGCCGCCGCCTGCATCGGCAACATGCTCGAATGGTACGATTTCGGGGTCTACGCCTTCCTGGCCGGGGCGATCTCGGCGGCGTTCTTCCCGTCGAGCGACCCCACCGCCTCGCTGCTCGCGACCTTCGCGGCCTACGGCGTCGGCTTCCTGGCCCGCCCCTTCGGCGGTGCGGTGATCGGCCGGCTCGGCGACCGGCGCGGGCGCAAGGTCGCGCTCGTCCTCACGCTCCTGATGATGGCGCTCGGCACGATCGGGCTGGGCCTGCTGCCGACCTATGCCCAGATCGGCATCGCGGCCCCGGTCCTGCTCGTCGCCCTGCGCATCCTCCAAGGCATCGCGGCGGGCGGCGAATGGGGCGCCTCGACCGCCTTCATCATCGAGTGGGCGCCGGAGGGCCGGCGCGGCCTGTTCGGCTCGTTCCAGCAGGTCAGCACCGCGTCCGGCATCCTCCTCGGCTCGGGCGTCGCCGCCCTCCTCACCTCGCTCCTGACCCCGGAGGCGATGCTGGCCTGGGGCTGGCGGATCCCGTTCCTCCTCGGCGCCTCGCTCCTCGTCGTCGGCATCCTGATCCGCCGCAGCGTCGACGAGACGCCGGTCTTCGAGGATCAGGTGGCGCGCAAGGACGTCGCGCCGGCCCCGTCCGCGGCGGAGAGCGGCCCGCGGCTCGGCCTGCGCGCCTTCGGCTTCACGATCTTCTGGACCGTGTCGTACTACATGCTGCTCTCCTACATGCCGACCTTCACCCAGAAGTTCGGCGCCCTCAGCGCCTCGCAGGCCCTGTGGTCGAACACGATCGGCCTCGTCGCGATGGTGCTGGCGGTGCCGGTCTTCGGCCACCTCTCGGACCGGGTCGGCCGCAAGCCGCTGCTGATCGCCAGCGCGGTCGCGGCGGTCCTGCTGTCCTACCCGCTGTTCATGATCGTCGCCGGGGGGGCGGGCTTCCTCACGGTGGTGGCGATCCAGGTCGTGTTCGGATTGATCGTCGCCCTCTATTCCGGGCCCGGCCCGGCGGCGATCTCCGAGATGTTCCCGAGCCACCTGCGCTCGACCTGGATGTCGATCGGCTACACGCTGGCGGTTGCGGTGTTCGGCGGCTTCGCGCCCTTCATCGCCACCTGGCTCATCGCCGCGACCGGCTCGCCGCTGGCGCCGGGCGCCCTCTACCTGATCCCGATGGCGCTCCTCACGCTCGTCGTCGTCGCGCGCATGCCCGAGACCGGCAAGAGCCGGCTCGCCTGAACCCCGCTGCCTGACCGGAGGAGGCCCCCGATGACCGACGCATCCGTCGATCCGTCCACCCTCAAGCCCTGGCAATGGCCGGAGGATCACTGGCGCCGGCGCGTCGCCAAGGTGCGGGCCGGGCGCAGCCTCGCGCCGGCCTGGCCCGACGGCAAGCGGTGCGCGGTGGCGCTCTCCTTCGACGTCGACCACGAGACGAACGAGCTGCGCGACGGCGGCAAGTCCCTCGGGCGCCTCTCCTGGGGCCAGTACGGCCACCGCCAGGGCATGCCCCGCATCCTGGCTCTGCTGGCCGCGCACGATGTGCCGGCGAGCTTCTACGTGCCGGCGGTGGTGGCGATGCTCTACCCCGACGAGCAGCGCGCCGTGGTGGCGGCCGGCCACGAGATCGGCATCCACGGCTGGATCCACGAACTGAACTCGATCCTGCCGGCCGAGGCCGAGCGCGACCTGATGCTGCGCAGCGCCGACGCCCTTGAGAGGATCACCGGGACGCGCCCGGTGGGCCTGCGCACCCCGTCCTGGGACTATTCCGACGCGACGCTGGCGATCATCCGCGAGATGGGCCTCCTCTACGATTCCTCCCTGATGGCCGACGACACCTGCTACGAGCTGATGGAGGACGGCGCGCCGACCGGCATCGTCGAGGTCCCGGTCGAGTGGATCCGGGACGACGCGCCCTACTTCATGATGAGCCGGTTCGAGGGCTTGCGCCCGCATATCGGGCCCGAGGACGTGCTGGCGATCTTCATGCGCGAGTTCGAGGGCGCCTACCGCGAGGGCGGGCTGTTCCAGCTCACCATGCACCCGCACATCATCGGCTACCGCTCGCGGCTGTGGATCGTCGAGGAGCTGATCCGCGCCGCCAAGGCCAAGGGCGACGTCTGGTTCGCCACCCATGCCGACATCGCCGCCCACGCGGCCACCGCGCTGCGGGCATGAATCCCCTCCCGGCGATCCCCGTCCCCGCTCCGGCGGACCTCGCCCCCGCCCTCGACCGCCTGCGCCGCCTCGTCCTGTGCGAGACGCCGAGCTACGCCCCCGACGCGCTCGCCGCCGGTCTCGCCCTGATGCGCGCCGAGCTCGCCGCCGACGGCCTCGCGGTGGCGCCCGATACCGCCGATCTCGCCGCGGCCGGCGCCGTCCGGGCGACCGACGACCGGGGCGGGACGCTCGACGGTCCGCCGATCCTGATCCTCGGCCATCTCGACACCGTCCATCCGGTCGGCGAGCTCGCCGCCAACCCGTGGCGGATCGATGGCGACCGCGCCTTCGGGCCCGGCATCCTCGATATGAAGGGCGGGATCGTGCTGGCGCTGGAGGCGCTCCGCCGCGCCGGGCCGCACCTCACGCGGCCGGTCGAGATCCTGATCACCTCGGACGAGGAGATCGGGTCGCCGCGCTCCCGCGGGCTGATCGAGGCGCGGGCGAGGGACGCCGCCTGCATCCTGGTACCCGAGCCCGCCCGCGACAATGGCGGCCTCGTCGTCGGCCGCCACGCCATCCTGCGCTTCGCGCTGTCGGCGACCGGCCGTCCCGCCCATGCCGGCCGAGACCCCGCCCGCGGCGGTTCGGCGATCCATCGCCTCGCCCGCGCGGTCGTGGCGCTGGAGGGCCGCAGCGTCCCGGGCGCGAGCCTCAGCGTCGGGGTGATCGGCGGCGGCCTCTGGGTCAATTGCGTGCCCGAGCGCGCCGCGGCCGAGATGCTGTGCGTGGCCGCCGACGACGCGCGGCGGGACGAGATCCTGCGGATCGTCGCCGGGGAGGCCGACGACCGCCTGGCGATCGACCTCGCGAGCGAGCGCCCGCTCTGGCGCACCGGGCCGGGCGACCGGGCGCTCTACGGGGCCGCGCAGGCCATCGCGGCGGAACTCGGGATCGCGGTCTCGCCGGAGGTGTCGGGCGGCGGCTCGGACGGCAACTTCACCGGCGCCCTCGGCCGGCCGACCCTCGACGGGCTCGGGCCCTGCGGGGCGGGGCTCCACGCGCACGACGAGCACCTGGACCTCGCGAGCCTGGGGCCGCGGATCGCCCTGATGGCGAACCTGCTGGCGCGGGTCGGACACCTTCCGACAAGCGATTGAGCGTGTTCACGGATCCCGCGGCCCAAGACCCCCCGGAGAGCGGGAAGGGGCGAGGTCTGCGGGACGCCGTTCATCCGTTCCGCCACCATCGCGGGCTCCTCCTCCACCGTGCGCAGCCACGCGGGATGCGGGCGTCGCCGCGGGTTCGGCACGAACGGAGGGACGACGTGAAGGCGACGATCCTCAGGCCGGCATCCCGGCCCGCAGCGGCGGGCCGGTGAGCACGGCCCGATAGGCCTCGAGGACGCCCGCCGTCATCGCCTCGACCGTGTAGGTCTCGGCCCGCGACCGCGCCTCGGCACCGAGGCGCGTCCGGATCGCGGGATCGGCCGCCACCATCTCGATGGCGTGGGCGAAGCCCGCATCGTCGTCGGGCGCGATGAAGATCGCGGCCTCGTCCCACAATTCGCGGAAGGTCGGGATGTCGGAGAGCACCAGGGCGCAGCCGGCGCTCGCGGCTTCCAGCACGCCGAGGCCGAAGGGCTCGTAGCGGGCGGCGGAGGCGTAGATCGGGGCGCCGCCGAGCCAGCGCGCCACGTCCTGGTCGCTGAGCCGCCCGAGGGGGCGCAGGTGGTCGGGCGCGAATTGCGCGGCATTCGGGCCCTTGAGGGCGCCGGCGGCGAGGAGCGGCAGGCGCATCCGGGCGGCGGCCCGGTCGAGGGTGCGGGCGTTCTTGCCCTCGTCCCAGAGCCGGCCGGCCGTGAAGGCGAAGGGCGAGGCGGCGGCCCCCGCCGGGCTGCGCTGGCCGCGGTCGGCGGGCTTGCGCCGGCCGTTCGGCACCACGCGCGGCGGAGCGATCCCGTAGGTCGCGGCGGTCGCCTCCGCGAAGGCACGGGTGGGGCTCAAGAGCGCATCGACCCGGCGGTAGCCCTCCGCGACGAGGCTCGCCCGCCAGGCGAGATCCGGCGGCAGCGGGCCGGGGCGCATCGCCGCCCACCAGGTCGCCACGCAGGAATGCGCCACCGCGATCACGGGCGCGCAGAACTCGGCGAGCGCCGCCAGCGCCGGGCTGTTGAGGTGGATGAGATCGGCCCCCGCCCGCTCGGCCTCGCGGGCGACGATGGCGGCGGCGGCCTCGACCTCGCGGCGGGTGAGCGCGGTCCAGTCGAGGCTGACGCCCAGCGGACGCAGATCGAGGCCGCGGATGGCGCGGGCGGCGCGCATCTGATCCTGGCTCGGCTCGGGGCCGAGCACCGCCAGGGTGACGGCGACGCCCCGGCGGGTCAGCTCCTCGGCGAGGTCGAGCCCGTACTGCCAGATTCCGCCGACGGCATCGACGGTCATGAACAGGTGGAGCGCCGGCGCTCCCCGATGGGGGAGGGGACGTCCGACCGGGACCGTCAGGCTGGGCAGCATGCCGCCTCCAACTCGCGCAACGGGGCCGGCCGCTCCGACGGGATGTCGCCGAAGCGGTCGAACTGACCGGGATGATGGGTGTGCGCCCGCTCCCAGGCCTCGCCGTCCGGCTCGCCCGGCGGGGGGCAGGCCGGGGAGGTTCCGGCAAGGGGCGTTCGCGCACGGTGGGTCCGGGTCGCGTCCCCGGCCGCGGCGGAGACGCACGCGGGCATGCCGGGCATCCGCGGGTCGATCCGGGTCCGTTCCCGGAACGCGACGGCGCCCCCCCGCGGCATGGTCTCGTCGACGAAGCGGAGATGTGTCGCCCGTTGCGCGCCCAACCGATCGGTCTCCCTGGAGAAGGCCGGCGGCGCACGCCGCGGGTCGCTGTCCCGAATGTTGGTCTGGGCGCGAAAGGTGCGGGAATGAGGGCGGATCCGCGAGACCGCCACCTCGGCGCCCGGTCCGCCGGACGCGACGGGCCGGTGGGGCGAGCGGTGCCCGGAACCGATGCTGCTCTCGAAGCTCCAGGTCGGGTTGACGAGGGCGATTCTCAAAGCGGGCGTCCTGAACCGGGAACGGGCATCGCTGATACTGAGCGTAGCTATGTGGGAGATGGCGGGGCCGCTCGGGACGACAAGGCCTTTTCGCCCGAATGCGGTTAAACGAATGATACCGCAGGATCCTTTGTCATGACGGCCACGCATGGCCCTGTCGTCACCATGCGGCGGAAGCAGGCATTTTCCGGGAACCGAAACGCGTCTCGCGCGTGGCGTCGAGCTATGGAGGCCGAGCGCTGTAAGGACGGGCTCCGTCTCTTGGCGAGCCGCCCCCGGCGGTCGAGACCACGGCGCCAGGGCAGCGGCGTCGGCGCCGGCATGATGGGACCTCCTTCCTCGTCGAGCGGACCCCGGGACGCTTCCGGACCGGAGCAGGGCCGGCGGACGACCTCCTCGTGCGATGGCCTGCCGGCGTTGCGGGACAGCCCCTCGCCGCAGACGCCGATCGACAGGTCTTCGGGGGCGGGCGCGACCGCCGTGGATCTGGGCTGTCGGAGGGGCAAGCACCCGCTTCCGGTCGTTCCGGGCGAGGAGGGCCCGCGCTACGGCTCCGCCGGTGTTCGGGCGGTGACAGGATAATGTGCGACCTCCGCCGCGCTCCTCCAGGGCCGGCCTCGCCGGCGATACTAGTGGTCTGTATCAGTCGAGGGTGGGCACGGCGAACAGGTGTCATCGTTCTGGCGTCATTCAGACCGATTGCTCCATGACAACCAGCGGGATAGCGCAGTTACGGCATCGAGAGCCGCCTCCCGCGCCGGTCCTCAGAGAGTTTCCGTCACCCGAGTTCACGCGCCCTCCATGTCCTTCGTTCCCCCGTCGCACGACACCGTGCCGGCCGTGCCCGGTGCGGATCCCGCTCCCCCGCAGGAGGCCGCCGCCCTGCGCCGGCGGCGCCTGGCCCTCGCCCTGCCGACGGTGGCGACGGCGCTCGCCCTCGCGGTGGCGGCGACGGCCAGCATCGGCGTACCGGACGGGCCGCTCGAGGCCGCGGTGCTGGTGCTGTTCTGCCTGGCGATGGCCTGGCAAGCCTATATCGGCTGGCAGTATCTCTACGGGGCGATCGCGGCCGGTCTCGGGGCCCGGGTGATGTCGGCGGTGGAGCGGCAGGCCGCCGATCTCGCGCCGCAGGCGAGCGGGCGCAGCCGCACCGCGGCCGTGGTGGCGATCCACGCCGAGGATGCGGCGGCCGTCTTCGCGGCGATCCGGGTGATGGCCCGGTCTCTCGCCCGCGCCGGCGGCGACGGGCGCGACCTCGACATCTTCGTCCTCAGCGACACCCGCGACCCGGAGATCGCCGCGGCCGAGGAGCGCGAGCTCGCCCGCATCCTCGCCTGGCGCGAGACTGCCGGGCCGGGCCTGCCGGCGATCCGCTACCGCCGCCGCCAGGACAATACCGGGCGCAAGGCCGGCAATATCGGCGAGTTCTGCGAGACCTACGGCCACGCCTACGACTTCATGATCGTGCTCGACGCCGACAGCCTCATGACCGGCGCCGCGATGCGCCGGCTGGTGCGGCTGATGGAGGAGAACCCCCGCGTCGGCCTGATCCAGACCGTCAGCTACGCCGCCGGACGCGACACGCTGTTTGCCCGCATCCAGCAATTCGCCGTGCGGCTCTACGCACCGCTCTCGATCCGGGCGCTCGAGACCTGGCAGGGGCCGGACGGCGGCTACTGGGGTCACAACGCCATCCTGCGGATCGCCGCCTTCGCGGCCAATGCCGAACTCCCGGTGCTCCCCGGCCGCCCGCCGCTCGGCGGCGAGATCCTGTGTCACGACACGGTGGAGGGCGCGTTCCTGCGCCGGGCCGGCTGGGAGCTGCGCCTCCTGCCGGAGGAGCCCGGGACCTGGGAGGAGATGCCCACCAACCTCACCGACCTGCTCGGCCGCGAGCGGCGCTGGTGCCAGGGCAACCTGCAGCATCTCGGCGTGATCGGGATGGCGGGCCTCACCGCCGGCAGCCGCTGGCACCTCGGCGCCGGCATCCTGTCCTATCTCGCCTCGCCGGTCTGGGTCGCCTTCCTGGCCCTGGGCACCTGGCAGGCGATCCGCAGCGGCGATCTCGGGCTCCTCGCCTACGGCCTCACCGGCGAGGGCAGTGCGGCCGCGGTCCTGGCCGCCTTGAGCGTCGCCGTGCTGGCGCTGCCGAAGTTCCTCAGCCTCGGCCACGTCCTCCTGTCGCCGGAGCGCCGCGCCGCCTTCGGGGGCACGAAGCGGCTCCTCGCCAGCGCGGCCCTGGAGCAGGGGCTCTGGGTGCTGCTCTGGCCGGTCCTCACCCTGTTCAATGCCGGCGCCGTGGTCTCGACCTTCGCCGGCCGGGTGGTGCGCTGGGACACGCAGGTCCGCGACGACCGCCGGGTGCCGTGGTCCGAGGCCTGCCGCCTCCAGGCCGATTCCCTGGTGGCCGGCGGGTTGCTCGCGGGGGCGCTCGTCTATGCCGGCGACCCGCTGCTCGCCCTCTGGATGGCCCCGGTCGCCCTCGGCCTCCTCGCCAGCCCGGCGCTCAGCGTGCTGACCAGCCGGGCCGATTACGGCCACGCGGCGCGCCGGCGCGGCCTCTTCCTCACGGTCGACGACACCGCCCAGGCCCCGGAGCTGCGCGACCTCGCCGCCGCCCGCACGGCGCCCCCGGCCCCCGCCCGCCCGCCGGTGCGCGGCGAGGCCCCGGTCTGGCTCGCCACCGCCACCGACGACGCGAAGGCCTCCCCGGCGCGGGAGATCTGAAGCTGTCTGACCAGGAATCGGGAATATGCATGTAGAGTGGCGTTGCCGACACCGGCAACGCCACTCTACTGCACCGAACCGTCGCCTGACCTCACCAACCCACTCTCACTTGGCCGGCTTGCCCAGCACCTTGAGCGGATCGGTGCGCTGGCTCGGCGCGGGCTCGGCGGTGAGGCTGTCGGCGCGTTCCTCCGGGCGGCCGCGGACGCTGCCGGTCGTGGCGGGGCTGCCCTGGCCGACGGTGGCGCGGTTGGCGGGGCTCGTCACCGGCACGGACCCGCTGGCGAGTTCGAGGCAGGTCAGCATCTCGACGTAGCTCGGGAAGCCGCCAGCGCGCGATTGCTGCGAGCACTGGGTCTTGGCCGGGCCGGAGAACTGGCCCCAGCGCTTGCGCAGCTCGTCGCCCGCCGAGCGCTCGGAGCGCAGGCAGCCGTCCGAGCCCGCCTCCTGGCTCACCGAGGCGCGGCCCGGCGAGTTGCAGGTATGCTCGATGTCCAGCCGCGGCGGGCCGTCCGCCGCGACGAGGACGAGATGCGCGCCGAGGAGCGCGAAGGGCAGGGCGGCGGGCATGATGGATCTCCATTGCGCCGGAGAAGAAAAAGCTTCGCCGGTTCAACGCGCCGAGATCGCAAGAAGCTCCCGCTGACGATTCGTCCGCCCCTCGGCCTCACTCCTGGCGCAGGGCCTGGTCGAGGTCGGCGAAGAGGTCGTCGGCGTCCTCGATCCCGACCGAGAGGCGCAGCAGGTCCGGCGGGCAGGGGGTGCTCGGCCCCTCGATCGAGGCGCGATGCTCGATCAGGCTTTCGACGCCGCCGAGCGAGGTCGCGCGCTTCCACAAGGCCACCCGGGCCGCCGTCGCGATCGCCGCCGCCTCGCCGCCGGCCACCCGGATCGACAGCATCGTGCCGAAGCCGCCGGTCATCTGGCGCGCCGCCACCGCGTGGCCGGGATGCTCGGGCAGGCCGGGATACAGCACCTGGGCCACCGCTGGATGGGCCGAGAGGCGCTGCGCCAGCGCGCCGGCATTCGCCATCTGGGCGGCGATGCGGACGTGCAGCGTGCGCATCCCGCGCATCAGCAGGTAGGCCTCGAAGGGCCCGAGGATCGCACCGTTGCCCGAGCGGATGCGCTGGATGCGGGCCCAGAACGCGTCGGCCTTCGCCCCGGCGAGGGCGCCCGCGATCACGTCGGAATGGCCGTTGAGCACCTTGGTGGCGGCGTGCATCACCACGTCGGCGCCGAGCGAGAGCGGCCGGGTCACGACCGGCGAGCTGGCGGTGGAATCGACCGCGAGCCGGGCACCGGCCGCATGCGCGATCTCGGCCGCGCCCGCGATGTCGGTGACGGTCCAGAGCGGGTTCGACGGGGTCTCGAGCCAGACGAGCTTGGTCTCGCCGGGCCGCACGGCCTTCTTCAGGGCGTCGAGGTCGTCGGTGGCGACGAAATCGACCTTGAGGCCCCAGCGGGTCGCCTCCTCGGACAGCCAGCGCCGCAGGGCCCAGTACATCACGGTCGGCGCCACGATGTGGTCGCCGGGATCGAGGGCGCCGAACACCGCCGTGGCGGCGGCCATCCCGGAGGAGAACAGCAGCGCGCCGGCCTCCGCCTCCTCCAGCATCGCGATCACGGCCTCCGCCTCGCGCACGGTGGCATTGTCGGGCCGGCCGTAGACGTAGCCGGAGGAATACTGGTTATCGGGGTCGCGGATGTAGGTGGTGGCGACGTGGATCGGCGGCACCACCGCCTTCGTGATCGGGTCGACATGGCCCAACGCCTGCGCGGCGAGGCTCTTCTTCGACCAGTGGCGCGGGGCGCTGCTCATGCCGGGGCTCCAGGGGATAACAGGGGCGTTTTGCTCCCCCGCCGCCCTTGCAGAACCGGTGCCGGCGCGCAACCTCCATCCCGGTATAGCACCCGAGCCCGTCATGCCCCGCACCGCAACGCTGCCTCCGACCGCCCCCGGAACCGACCGGCCCGTCCTGTCGCGCTGGCCGCGCCTCGCCGCCGCGGTGGTGCCCGTCGCTGCGGTCGCGGTGGTGGGCAGCCTGGCGACGTCGCCCAACATCCCGACCTGGTATGCGGGCCTCGCCAAGCCGGACTTCACGCCGCCGAACTGGCTGTTTCCCGTCGCCTGGACGATCCTCTACGCGCTGATCGCGTTTTCGGGCTGGCGGCTGCTCGGCACCGCCCCCGCCACGGGGTCGCTGCGGCGTACCCGCACCCTGGCCCTGTGGGCGTTCTTCGTCCAGCTCGCCCTCAACGGCGCCTGGACGCCGGTCTTCTTCGCCCGCCACGATCCGGCCGGCGGCCTCGTCGTGGTGGTCGCCCTGCTGATCATGATCCTGTGGACGATCCGGCTCGTCCTGCCCCTCGACCGGCTCGCCGCCCTCGTCCTCGTGCCCTACGCCGCCTGGGTGTCCTACGCGACGGCCCTCAACGCGGCGATCTGGTGGATGAACTGAAGGGCGGAGACGACCGGCTGGTCCTGCCCGCGGCCTCATCCCGAGGCGTCGGTCGATCCTCGATCGACCGACCTCGAAGGAGGGCTGTGGAAAGCTCTTCGTGTCCAGGAGCCCTCCTTCGAGGCCGCTGCGCGGCACCTCGGGATGAGGCCGCGGATAGGAGGAGCGAGCCCCCCCTCAGGTCACGAGCACGGGGGGCTCACGGCACCAGCACGATCGCCCCGGCGACCTTGCGCGCCTCCGCGGCCTCGTGCGCCTCCACCACCTTCTCGAGCGGGAACCGCGCTCCGACATCGACCGCGACATGGCCGCGGGCGATCGCATCGAACAGGTCGGCGGCGTTGGCCCTGAAGGTGGCTGGGTCGGCGTTGTGCGGGAAGACCGACGGGCGGGTGAGGAACAGGCAGCCCTTCTTGTTGAGGAGTTCCGGATCGATCGCCGGCGACGGGCCGGACGCCGCGCCGTAGGAGACGACGAGGCCGAACGGCGCGGCGCAGTCGAGGGACTTCAGGAGCGTGTCCTTGCCGACCGCGTCGTAGACCACCCGCGCCTTGGCGCCGCCGGTCGCCTCCAGGAAGGCCTTGGGCCAGTCGGGATCGGTGAGGTCGATCACCGCCGCGCAGCCGGCCGCGAGCGCCGCGTCCCGCTTCCCCGGCGAGCCGGTGGTCCCGACGACCTTGGCGCCGAGCGCGGACGCCCAGCGGGTCAGGATCTGGCCGACGCCGCCGGCGGCGGAATGGACCAGCAGCAGGTCGCCCGGCTGCACCGCATGGGTCTTGCGCAGCAGGTACTGCGCGGTCATGCCCTTGAACAGCAGGGAGGCGGCGGCCTCGTCGCCGACGCTCTCGGGCAGCCGCACGAGCTTGTCCGCCGGCACGGTGCGCCGGTCGGCATAGGCGCCGACGCCGGCATTCATGTACGCCACGCGGTCGCCCGGCTTCACGTCCGTGACGCCCGGCCCGACCGCCTCGACCACGCCCGCGGCCTCGAAGCCGAGCCCGGTCGGCCGCTCGAGCGGATAGGCTCCCCGGCGCTGGTAGATGTCGATGAAGTTGAAGCCGATCGCCGTCTGGCGCAGCTGCGCCTCGCCCGCACCGGGTGCGGGCAGGTCCCCGCTCCGCAGGGTCATGACCTGCGGCGGGCCGAACTCGGTGATCACCACGCTGCGCGTCGTCGCCATGACGGACTCTCCATGTGCCTGCCCCGCTGGTGCCCCCCGGTATGAACCCGCCGGACGCGGTGATAAATCGGGGCCCGCATTCGAGATTCGAAACGCCGGGTTTGCAATCGATGGATCGTCTGTCCGGCATGGAGGCCTTCGCCAAGGCGGTCGAGACGGGGTCCTTCTCGTCGGCCGGCGCGATGCTCGGGCTGTCGCCCCAGGCGGTCGGCAAGCAGGTGCGCCTGCTGGAGGAGCATCTCGGCGTCCGGCTGATCCACCGCACGACGCGCCGCCAGAGCCTGACCGAGGCGGGGCGCGAGCTCTACGAGCGGGTCCGGATCATCCTGGCGGAGGTCGAGGCGGTGGAGGCGGTGGCGGCCCACAGCCAGGCGGTGCCCCGGGGCCGGATCCGCGTGAACGCCCCCGTCACCTTCGGCGCCCACGACCTCGCCCGGGCCCTGCCGGCCTATCTCGCCGCCTACCCGCAGGTCGATGTCGAGCTGACCCTGTCGGACCGCAAGATCGACCTGATCGAGGAGGGCGACGAGGTGGTCTTCCGCGTCGGACCGCCGGCCGAGGGCGGCCTCGTCGCCCGTCCCTTGCGCCCGATGGAGTTCGCCCTCTGCGCCGCGCCGTCCTATCTCGCGGCCCGGGGCGCGCCGCGCGTGCCGGCCGACCTCCGGCAGCACGAATGCCTGGGCTTTTCCTACATGGCGACCGGGGACCAGTGGCGCTTCGTCGGCCCGGAGGGCCCCGAGACGGTCGAGGTGTCCTACCGGCTCCTGGTGAATAACGGCCAGGCCCTGCTGACGGCGGCGCTCGCCGGCCTCGGTCTGCTCCTGCAGCCGGTCGCGCTCACGCGGGATGCCGTCGCGGCGGGTCAGCTGGTGCCGGTCCTGCCGGCCTACCGGCCGGTCTCCCGCCCGATGCACCTGCTCTACGCGCCCGATCGGCGGATCACCCCGAAACTGCGCTCGTTCATCGATTTCGCGCTCGCCCGGTTCGCCGGGCCGTGACGGGCCGTCAGCGCGCCGCGACCGCTCCGGCGGCGCGCAGGGTGCGGGACACCGTGGCGCGCATGTCGGCGAGGGTGAAGGGCTTCGTCAGCACGTCGGCCACGATCGCGTCGAGGCCGCGGGCGCGCTCGCGCTGGTCGGCAAAGCCGGTCATCAGCAGGATGATCAGGTCGGGATAGTCGCGCTTGGCCGCGAGCGACAGGGCGATGCCGTCCATCAGCGGCATGCGGATGTCGGTCAGCATCAGGTCGAAGGCGCTCTCCGCCAGCCGGTCGAGACCGTCGCTGCCGTCCACCGCCGTCACGACCGTGTGGCCGTCCATCTCCAGCCCGCGCTTCAGGAAGCCGCGGATCGGTTCCTCGTCGTCGACCAGCAGGATGCGCGCCATGTCCTCTCGTCTCTCTGGGTCGAAAAGCTGCGCGAAGACGGGAAGTGTGGTCAGGCGCGCGCCACAGGGTCAAGCGGCAGTTGCGCCGAGGGTTCCGCTTTCGCGCCGTGCGCCGCAACAAGGCCCGGCCGCGTTGCAATCCCGCATCGCTTCCGGGCCTTGCCGGCACCGTCGATCCTCAGGCGATCGCCGTGCCGTCCGCTCCCGACCCCGTGTCGAACAGATCCGGGTCGCCGTCGCCGTAATCGACGAGGCCGACGAAGGGGAGCTGGCGGAAGGCGTGGGCCACGTCCATGCCGTAGCCGACCACGAACACGTCCGGGCAGGTGAAGCCGACGTAATCGGCGTCCATCGTCACCGCGCGCTTGCCGGGCTTCTCGAGCAGCACCGTGGTGAGCACCCGCCGCGCCCCGCGGGCCATCAGGAGGTCCTTGGCGTAGACGAGGGTGCGGCCGGATTCGAGGATGTCGTCGATCAGGAGCACGTCGCGGCCACGCACCTCGCTCTCGACGTCGCGCAGGATCGCGACCTGACCCGAGGATACGGTCGCGGCGCGGTAGCTCGACAGGTGGATGAACTCGACCTGCGGCGCCAGCCCGGCCCGGTGCAGGGCGCGGATCAGGTCGGCGGCGAACATGAAGCTGCCCTTCAGCACCGCCACCACCAGGAGGTTCTCCAGCGGCTGGGAGGCGATGGCGCGGGCGATCTCCTCGTTGCGCTGCGCGATGGCGGATTCGTCGAAGAGGACGCGGACGCGGGGCAGGGACGGGGTCATCGGTCTTCGGGGTTCACTTCGGGTTCGTCGGAGCCTTCAGGCTGACTGCAGAATCGTGGCTGTCAACCGCGGCAAAGCGGACCAGCACCTGACGGCCCTTCGCCGAGGGGCCCGGCAGCTCGGCCCGGAAGCGGGCGGATTCCTCGGGCTCGAGCTGTTCGCGCGGTGCCTCGGCGCGCCAGCGGTAGACGACCTGGCCGTGCTCGTCGCGCAGTTCGAGGCTGAGCGGGGGCACCGCCACGGCCTCCTTGGCGGCGCTCACCACGTCGCCCTCGACCACGAGGCGGCCGGGGCCGGAGGCTTCCGGCACCTGGTAGGCGGCGACGTCCCGGAAGGTCAGGCCGCGCAGGTTCACCGGCAGGCCGATCGCCGCGTAGAGCCGGGCGGTCTGGGGCAGGGCGCGCACGAGGCCGGCGCGGCCGGCCGGCATCAGGGCGGCCGTCACCGCGGCGCAGGCCGCGACCGCGGCCGCCGCCACGGCGAGGCGACGCAGCCGGCCGGTCCCGGGCTCGCCCGATTTCGCGGTCCCGGCCTTGCGCTCCCCGGCCCCGCGCTCGCGGGTCTTGGACGGCGTCGGCTCCGCCGGGGCTTCCGCGGCGGTGAACACCGCCTCGCCGGGGGGCGAGAGCGTCGGCTCGGCGGCGGGGGCCGCCACGAACCAGGGCTCGCGGCAGGCCGCGCAGCGCACGGTGCGCCCGGCCGGTCCGATCTTGCTCGGATCGAGCGTATATTCGCTTGCGCAGGCGGGACAGACGATCAGCATGGCGAATCAGTCGGGCGCGGCACCGAGGCCGGATCACGACTCCTCCCGCTTCAGCCTTAATGCATGGTAAAGCGGCCGGGCCGCGGGAGGCCGGCGAGGCGTCTGGGCTGCCCGAGGACCCGTGATGGAGACCGGATGGACGCGAGAACCGACAGGGGCACCGGCAACAGCCTGCTCGGCGGAATGGACGAGCCGGTGGTCCGGTTCGAGAACGTGGGGATGCGCTACGGGGTCGGCCCCGAGGTCCTGAGCGACATCAGCTTCACCATCGCGCCGCACTCGTTCCAGTTCCTCACCGGCCCGTCGGGCGCCGGCAAGACGACGCTGCTGCGCCTGATCCTACTCTCGGTGCGGCCGAGCCGGGGCCTCGTCTCGGTGTTCGGCGAGGAGGTGAGCGGCATCTCGAGCGGGGCGCTGACCTCCCTGCGCCGGCGCATGGGCGTGGTCTTTCAGGATTTCCGCCTGCTCGACCACCTCACCACCTACGAGAACGTCGCCCTGCCGCTGCGGGTCCAGGGCCGGGCCGAGACGAGCTACCGGGCCGAGGTGGTGGAACTCCTGCGCTGGGTAGGCCTGGGGGAGCGCATGCACGTCCTGCCGCCGCTCCTGTCGGGCGGCGAGAAGCAGCGCGCGGCGATCGCCCGGGCGCTGATCGCCCGGCCCGAATTGCTGCTCGCCGACGAGCCGACCGGCAACGTCGATCCCCAGCTCGGCCGGCGCCTGCTGCGCCTGTTCGTCGAGCTCAACCGCCTCGGCACCTCGGTGCTGATCGCCACCCACGATTTCGCCCTGATGGACCTCGTCGATGCGCGCCGGTTCGTGCTCGGCAACAACCGCCTGCGGATCGAGGGATGAGCCGCGGGGAGACGCACCATGTCTGACGGGGCCACCCTGGCACGGGGGAAGCGGCGCGAGGCGCCCGCCGCCGACCTGCCGCCGACCTTGCGCCGCAACGCGCCGCTGGTGCCGACCGACACCAGCGCCGGCCGCGCGCTGGCGGCGGTGATCGCGATCCTGACCTTCCTCGCCGCCCTCTGCGCCGGCGGCGCCGAGATCGTCGCCACGAGCGCCGCGCAATGGCAGGGCTCGGTGGCGCAGGAGGTCACGATCCAGGTCCGCCCGAGCCCGGGCCGCGACACCGACGCGGACGTCGCCAAGGCGGCGGCCCTCGCCTCGGCCACCCCCGGCATCGCCGCAACCCGGCCCTTCACCAAGGTGGAATCCGAGCGCCTGCTGGAGCCCTGGCTCGGCACCGGGCTCGATCTCGGCGACCTGCCGGTGCCGCGCCTGATCACGGTGCGGCTGGGCTCCGGGACGCCCGACCTCGGCGACTTGCGCCGGCGCCTGGCGGAATCCCTGCCCGGGGTGGCGAGCCTCGACGACCATGCGCTCTGGCTCTCGCGCCTCTCGACCATGGCCAACACGGTGGTCGGCGTCGGCGTCGCCATCGTCGGGCTGGTGCTCGTCGCCACCGGGCTCGCCGTCACCTTCGCGACCCGCGGCGCCATGGCGGGCAACCGCGAGGTGGTGGAGGTGCTGCACTTCGTCGGGGCCGATGCCGACTTCATTGCCCGCGAGTTCCAGCGCCGCTTCTTCCGCCTGGGGTTGCGCGGCGGGGCGATCGGGGCCGCCGCGGCGCTGGCGGTGATCGGGGCCGGCGGGGCGCTGGCCCGGGTCTGGCGCGCCGGTCCGGCCGGCGACGAGATCGAGGCCCTGTTCGGCGGCTTCGCCATCGGCTGGCGCGGCTATGCCAGCGTGGTGCTGATCGGCGTCATCGCCTCGGTCGTCACCGCAGTCGTCTCGCGGCTCACCGTGCGGCGCTTCCTCGACTGAAACGATTTTCGACTGATCGCGTCGCGATGCGGAAACCGGCGTCGCTCAGGCGCCGTGCCGGCTCGTCATACGGCTGCCCGAAGGGGTCTTCCGGAAGCCGTATGAGCCAGTCTCGCTTCAGAACGCCGCTCGGGCGACAGCCCGACGCCAGGGACCCTCGCTACCGTGGGCCGATAGCCGGGTGCCGGATCCGTCGGCGTGCCCGCTCTTCACAGGGACGCGCCGGCACGGTGAACGAATCGGCCTCCGACGCGGTTGCCTCCGGGTCGCCGCAATCGGCACTATGCTCGACAGGGGTGAGATGACCTCGCGGATGCAGCGTGGAATGACGACGCGAACCGGCGACGTGGTGGGCTGGTGCTGGTCGGGCGGCGGATCCGAGGGACCGCCCCCGGCCCGGTGGAGCCTGCGCCGCCGCCTCGCCCTCGGGGTCGCGGGTCTCGGGCTCGCCTCCGGTCTCGCCCTCGGCCTCGGCTTCCTCGCCTTCGTGGCCGGCCTCGCCCGCGCCGAGCGGCTGCCCCTCGGCCCCTCCGACGGCATCGTGGCGCTGACCGGCGGGGCCCAGCGGATCGAGGACGCGATGGATCTGCTCGCCGGCGGCTACGGCCGGCGGCTGCTGATCACCGGCGTCAACGAGCGCACCAGCCGCGAGGAGATCGCCCGGCTCAATCCCGGCCAGCAGCACCTGATGGCCTGCTGCGTCGACCTCGACTACCGGGCCCGCAACACCATCGGCAACGCCATCGAGATTCGGCGCTGGATGCGCGAGAACGGATTCCAGAGCGTCGCGGTGGTGACTTCGAACTACCACATGCCCCGCACCCTGGTGGAACTCGACCACGCCCTCGAGGGCGGCCACCGGGTCGTGCCGCACCCCGTCGTCTCGGAGGGGATCGACCCCGACCAGTGGTGGCGCCATCCGGCCTCGGCGCGGCTCCTCGCCTCCGAATACGCGAAGCTCCTGGTCGCCTGGGTCCGCACCCGCTTCGAGACCGATCCCGAGCATTCGAGCGCGGCGGTGCTGGTCAGCCGCGGTCATCCGGTGAAGGTGGTGGCCGAGCCGCTGGTGCGGTGAGGCACGGAACCGGGACGCGGGTCTCCGGGCCCGCCGGCGCAGGGGCCGCCTACCGCCCCTTGCAGCGCGTCCGCAGCAGCTCCGAAAATTCCTTCTCCGAGCCCTGGACCTGGGCCAGGCGCTCGCCGCGCTCCGCGCCCGAGAGGCAGCGACCGTAGACGGTGGCGGCGCGGCGCATCGTGTCGACGTGCTGGCGCCAGCCGCGGCAGCGGTCGGCATCGCTGTCGCCGAGCATCTCGAGGCGCTCGATCGCGGTCTTCTGCGAGGATTGCGCCACCAGGAGGTCGCGGGCGCAGGTGCCGTCGACGGCGTGCGCCGGGGCGGCCGCGGCGAGGAGGCACGCCGCGGCGAGGAGGGAAATCCGCATCGTCACGCCGCCTGGGCGGGGGATTGGGTCAGGAGGGCGTAGAGCGCGTCGGCGTCGCGGGCCGCACGGATGCGGTCGATGATGCCGGGCTCGCGCAGCACCCGGGCGACCCGGGCGAGCGCCTTCAGGTGGTCGGCGCCGGCGCCTTCGGGGGCGAGCAGCAGGAAGGCGATGTCGACCGGCTGGCCGTCGAGCGCCTCGAAATCGATCGGGCGCTCGAGGCGGGCCATCAGGCCGAACAGGGTATCGAGCCCCGGCAGCTTGCCGTGCGGGATCGCCACGCCCTCGCCGATGCCGGTCGAGCCCAGGCGTTCGCGCTGCAGAAGCGTCTCGAAGATCTCCCGCTCGTCCAGGCCCGGCAGATGGCGGGCCGCGTGGGCAGCCAGCTCCTGCAGGACCTGCTTTTTCCCCTGCGCCCGCAGCGCCGGGAGGACCGCCTCCGGCTTCAGGAATTCCAGCAATGGCATCGAGACCGCTGCCTCATCGGCGGGGAGCGCCCGGGCGCCCCGCACTTGTTCCAGGACCGGAGGCCTTCCGGGAGAGGAGGAGTTCCCCGCTCACGGAGTGCCGCGTTCCGGCGGATCGATCCACCCGATCGCGCCGTCGCCCCGCCGGTATACGACGTTGACCCGTTCGGTGCCAGCGTGAACGAAGACGAGGACGGGGACACCGGTGAGGTCGAGTTCCACCACCGCCTCGCTCACCGTGCGCCGGTGCAGGGTGCGGGTGCTCTCGGCGATGATCGGCGGGTGCTCGCCGGTATCCTCCTCCGGCGCCTCGAACACCGAATAGGCCGCCTCCATCACGGCGGCGGATCCGGGCAGGCTCCCCGGCAGGCCGCCATCGAGGCCGACTTCCTTGGCGTGGCCGTTCGGGTGGGCCTTGAGGCGGTGCTTGTAGCGGCGCAGGCGCTTCTCGATCCGCTCGGCGGTCTGGTCGAAGCTCGCATGCGCGTCGTGGGCGGTGCCGGACGCTTCGAGCGTGATGCCCGAGGGCAGGTGCAGCACGCAATCGGTGCGGTAGGCTCCGCCGTCCCGCGCGACCGTCACGTGGCCGTGGTAGGCACCGTCGAAGTACTTGGCGAGGGCCGCGGAGATCCGCTCCTCCACCCGTGTCCTCAGGGCTTCCCCCAGATCCACGCCACGACCCGACACGCGCAACGCTGCCATTGGCTCCCTCCGGTCTCGTCGTTCGCCGGCCCGCGTCCCGGGGACGTCTCCGGCGCGGGGCCAGCGCCTCAAGAGCTAGGAACGCCCGGACGCGAAGTCAACGAAGCCGGCTCAGCTTAAAGGCCGAGGCGATCGGGCCTTGCCGTCACCGCGCCGGCATCGCGGCGCGCTCGCGCCGGCGCTCGATCGAGGAAGGGATGCGCAGGGATTCCCGGTACTTGGCCACCGTGCGGCGGGCGATGTCGACGCCCTCGCCGCGCAGGCGCTGCACCAGGGCATCGTCCGACAGGACGTCGTTGGCCTCGCCGTCGATGAGCTGCTTGATGCGGTGGCGCACGGCCTCCGACGAATGGGCGGCCGCGCCCGCCGCCCCGGGGATCGCCGCGGTGAAGAAGTACTTCATCTCGAAGGTGCCGCGGCTGGTGCCGATCGACTTGTTCGAGGTCACCCGCGAGACGGTGGATTCGTGCATGCCGATCGCGTCGGCGACGGTCTTCAGGTTGAGCGGCCGCAGGTGGGCGACGCCGTTGACGAAGAACCCGTCCTGCTGGCGCACGATCTCGCTCGCCACCTTCAGGATGGTGCGGGCGCGCTGCTCCAGGCTGCGGGTGAGCCAGTTGGCGGTCTGGAGGCATTCCGACAGGAAAGCCTTGTCGGTGTCGGTCTGCGCGCCGCGGGTGACGGTGGCGTAGTAGCTCTGGTTGACGAGGACCCGCGGCAGGGCCTCGCTGTTGAGCTCGACGAGCCAGGATCCGTCGGGGGCCGCGCGCACGAACACGTCCGGCACCAGCACCTCGACCGGGCCGGCCCCGAAGGCGCGGCCGGGCTTGGGATCGAGGCGGCGCAGCTCCGACAGCATGTCGGCGAGGTCCTCGTCGTCGACCCCGCAGAGGCGCCGCAGGGAGGCGAGGTCGCGCTTGGCGACGAGGTCGAGGCGCGAGACCAGGGCCTGCATCGCCGGGTCGAACCGGTCCTGCTCGCGCAGCTGGATCGCCAGGCATTCGGCGAGGTCGCGGGCGCCGACGCCCGAGGGGTCGAAGCCCTGGACCAGGGCCAGCACCCGCTCGACGACGGGCAGGCCCACGCCGAGGCGCTCGGCGAGCCCGGCCAGGTCCTCGCGCAGGTACCCGGCCTCGTCGATCGCATCGACCAGGAAGCCGCCGACCAGCCGCTCGACGGGATCGCGGGTGGCGAGGTCGAGCTGGGCCGAGAGGTGCTCGTGCAGCGAGGATTCGCTCGTCAGCGTCGCCTCGAAATCCGGCGCCTCGCCGTCGAAGCTGCCGCCGGCATTGCCCCACGGGGCGGGGGTCAGCGACAGCCCCTCGGACCCCGTCGGCGCCTCGCGGCCCACCGGGCCGTCATCGGGAAACACGTTGTCGAGGCGGGTGCCGAGATCGCCCTCGATCGCGCTGCGGCTCGGGTTCAGGTCGTGCGACAGCCAGGGCTCGGCCGATCCCTCTCCCGAGAAGCCCTCGCCATCGAACCCGTCGCCGTCGCCCCCGTCCCGGGACGCGTCCGACGCCTCGCCATAGTTCTCACCATGGCTCTCGCCCCTGGACTCGCCGGCCTCCGGCGCCTCGGCCTCGGCCCGCTCCAGGAGCGGATTGCGCTCGAGCTCGGCATCGACATAGGCGGCGAGGTCGAGATGGGAGAGTTGCAGAAGCTTGATCGCCTGCAGGAGTTGCGGCGTCATCACCAGGGCCTGGCCCTGGCGCATCTCGAGCCGTTGCAGCAAACCCATCAGCCAGCCCCGACATGCGACGCCCCGGTTCCGGCCGGGGTCGGCACGACTCTTGCTTCATCTCGCTGGACGTAGCTTTAAACCGAAGCGGGGCACGCGTCAAAGCGGACGTGACGGGTCGGCCCCGGCCCAGCGCCCAGGGTGGCGTCGGGAGTGATCCGGCGCCAGTGGAAAAAAGGCGTGTCGCGACCGGGCGGCCGCCGCGACCCAGAGGGAGACGGGTCGATCGACCGGGTGACGCAGAAAGAGCGGTTCGCCGATCCGGCGCGAGGACCGGTTCCGCCCGCGGAGTTGCACGGCACGGTACACGACACGGCAGGTCGTGCGGTGCCGGCGCGGCGCTGTTCCGGAGGGCGCCGGTCGGAACGGGCCCGCCTCTTCCGGAAGCGTGCTTCCTTATCTTGCGCCCGCTACAGCCGGAAATCCTCGCCGAGATAGAGCCGCCGCACGTCCTCGTCGGCGACGATCTCCTCGGGCGTGCCCTCGGTGAGGATGCGGCCCGAATGGACGATGTAGGCCCGGTCGATCAGGCCGAGCGTCTCGCGCACGTTGTGGTCGGTGATGAGCACGCCGATGCCACGGCCCTTCAGGTGCATCACCAGTTCCTGGATGTCCCCGACCGCGATCGGGTCGATGCCCGCGAAGGGCTCGTCCAGCAGCATGAACGAGGGGGAGGAGGCGAGCGCCCGGGCGATCTCGCAGCGCCGCCGCTCGCCGCCCGACAGCGCGATCGAGGGCGACTTGCGCAGGCGGGTGATGTTGAACTCTTCCAGCAGCGAATCGAGCTTGCGCTCGCGGGTCTTGCGGTCGGGCTCCACCACCTCGAGCACCGCCCGGATGTTGTCCTCGACGTTGAGGCCGCGGAAGATCGAGGCTTCCTGCGGCAGGTAGCCGATGCCGAGGCGGGCGCGCTGGTACATCGGCAGCCGGGTGATCTCCTGCCCGTCGAGGCTGATCGTGCCGCGATCGGCCGAGACGAGGCCGGTGATCATGTAGAAGATCGTGGTCTTGCCGGCGCCGTTGGGGCCGAGCAGGCCCACCGCCTCGCCGTTGCGCACGGTCAGGCCGGCATCGTGCACCACGGTGCGGGCGCCGTAGCTCTTCTTGAGGCCGGCCACCGCCAGGATGCCGGGCCCGCCGAAGCCCTCGGCGGCGCCGTCCGCTCCCGCCGTCCCCGCCTCGGCCCGGCGCCCGCGGCCGAACAGGCGCCCGAGGCGCGACACGACCGGCATCGCCTGAGCCGGAACCGTCTGGGCTTGCAGGGACAGGGCGGAGGGACAGGTCACGGGCTCTCTCGCGAAGGTGCC
This sequence comes from Methylobacterium indicum, assembly GCF_017347565.1. Lineage (NCBI taxonomy): Bacteria > Pseudomonadati > Pseudomonadota > Alphaproteobacteria > Hyphomicrobiales > Methylobacteriaceae > Methylobacterium > Methylobacterium indicum. The sequence continues at coordinate 1,724,911 of NZ_AP024145.1, forward strand.
GGCGAAGGAGACCGGCTTTTCGGCGTCCCGTCGCATCGGCCTGATCCGCCCCAGGCGGCCGTGCGGCGGGTGAACGGCGCCGGTTTAGCCGAAGCCGGCCCCCGGCCGCAACGCGCTCGAAGTTCCGCCGGGCCTTGCTTCGTGTTCTGGAACACACGACCACAATGCGCTTACAAAGTCGTTCCCACGATCCCTCCGTCCGGACGGCCCGATGCTCTCGCTCCTCGACCTCTGCGCCCGAATCGAGTCCGGCCGGCTGACGCCCGCGGGGGCGGTCGGCCTCGTGCGCGAGGCCATCGCGGCCCGCGAGCCGGCGGTCGGCGCCCTGGTCTGCACCGATCCGGCCCCCGCCATCCCGACGACGGGGCCGCTCGCGGGAATCGCGGTCGGCATCAAGGACATCATCGACACCGCCGACCTGCCGACCGCCATGGGCTCGCCCCTCTACGAGGGCTGGCGCCCGCGCGCCGACGCGCCGGTGGTGGCGCGCCTCAAGCGCCTCGGCGCGGTGCCGCTCGCCAAGACCACCACGACGCCCTTCGCCTTCCTCGACCCGACCGCGACCCGCAACCCGCATCACCCCGGGCACACCCCCGGCGGCTCATCGGCGGGATCTGCCGCCGCGGTGGCGGCCGGGATGCTGCCGCTGGCGCTCGGCACCCAGACCGGCGGCTCGATCATCCGCCCGGCGGCGTTCTGCGGCGTCGTCGGGGTGAAGCCCTCGTTCCGGCTGCTGCCGACGGTCGGGGTGAAGTGCTATTCCTGGGCGCTGGACACCCTGGGCCTGTTCGCCGCGAGCGTCCCGGATGCCGCCCACGCACTGGCGCTCCTCGCCGATCGGCCGGCCATTGCGCTCCGGGGCGATCCCGGGGGCCTTCGCATCGGGATCGTGCGCCAGGAGTTCTGCGCCGCCCCCGACCCGGAGGCGGAGGCCGCGCTCGCCCGGGCCGCCCGTGCCGCCGAGCGGGCCGGCGCGCGCGTGCAGGACTACGCCCTGCCGGCCTCGTTCGGCGAGGCCTTCGCGGTCCACGGCACGATCCAGGATCACGAGGTGCGGCAGAGCCTCGCCTGGGAATACACCACTCACCGCGATGCCCTGCCGCCGCGCCTGCGCGCGGCCCTCGATGCCGCGCAGGACATCGAGACGGCGGCCTACGATGCGGCGCGGCGCACCGCCCACCACGCCCGCCGCGGCCTGAAGGACGTTTTTTCGCAGGACGGCCTCGACGTGATCCTGACCTACGCGGCGCCCGGCGCGGCGCCGGCCGGCCTCGACCACACGGGCGATTCGCGCTTCAACCGCCTCTGGACCCTGATGGGCGTGCCCTGCGTCACCCTTCCGGTCGCGCGCACCTCCGCCGGCCTGCCGGTCGGCGTGCAGGTGATCGCCCGCTTCGGCGACGACGGACGGGCGCTCGCCGCGGCGGGGCTGATCGAGCGGGCGTTGCGGGATTAGGAGGGGTCAGGCAGCGGCCCGGCCGTCGCCGGCGGACCCGGTCCCCCGCAGTTCGCCCACCGGGCAGGGCCGGCCGAACAGGTAGCCCTGCAGCTCGTCGCACCCCGCCGCGCGCAGGATCGCGGCCTGCTCCTCGGTCTCGACGCCCTCGGCCAGCACGATCATGCCGAGGGCCCGGCCGAGGCCGACCGTCGCCCGGACGATCTCGCCGCTGCCGGCCTCCTCGCCGCCGTCCTGGCCCAGGCCCCGCACGAAGCACTGGTCGATCTTGATCTTGTCGAAGGGGAAGCGGCGCAGGTAGCTCAGGGACGAGTAGCCGGTGCCGAAATCGTCCATCGCGGTGCTGACCCCGAGGGCGCGCAGGCGATGCAGGATGGCGAGCGTCGCCTCGTCGTCCTGGAGCAGGACCGATTCGGTGATCTCGAGTTCGAGCCGCGTCGGCGACAGGCCGCTCGCCGCGAGCGCCCCCGCGACCTCCTCGACGAGGGCGTCGCCGACGAACTGCACCGGGGAGAGGTTCACCGCCACCTTGAGGCCCGCCGGCCAGGCGGCGGCGTCGACGCAGGCCCGGGCCAGCGCCCAGGCGCCGAGCCGGCGGATCTGCCCCGTCGCCTCCGCGATCGGGATGAACTCGGCCGGGCTGACGAAGCCCTCGCGCGGGTGGCGCCAGCGCAGCAGGGCCTCCCGGGCGCGCAGGCCCGAGCCGTCGGCGGCGACGATGGGCTGGTAGTAGAGCTCGAACTGGCCCTCGGCCAGGGCGGTGCGCAGGTCGGTCCCGAGCTGGCGGCGGCGCTGGAGGTCGGCATCCATCGCCGGGTCGAAGAAGCGCCAGCCGTTCCGTCCCGCGGCCTTGACCTGGTAGAGCGCCACGTCGGCCCGGCGCAGTACCTCGGCGGTCGTGATCTCGCCGGCTTCCGTCGTGGCGATGCCGATCGAGGTCCCGATGCCGACCTCGTGGCCCTGGACCTCGAACGGCACCCGCAGGAGCCGCACGATGCGCTCGGCCAGGGCGGCGATCCCCGCCGGATGCGAGGGGGCGCAGCGCATCACCGCGAACTCGTCGCCGCCCAGCCGCCCGACCAGGGCCGTGGCGCCGACCGCCTCCTGCAGCCGCAGGCCCACCTGGCGCAGCAGGTCGTCGCCGACCGCGTGGCCGTAGGTGTCGTTGACGTCCTTGAATCCGTCGAGGTCGAGGCAGAGCACGCTCACCGCCTCGTCCGCGGCCCGTGCGGCCAAGGCCGCGTCCACCCGGTCCTGCATCCGGGCGCGGTTCGGCAGCCCGGTCAGGGCGTCGTGGGCGGCCATGTGGGCGATGCGCTGCTCGGCCCGGCGCTGCTCGGTCACGTCCTCGTGGGTGGAGAGCCAGCCGCCGCCCGGGACCGCCACGTGCACGACCGCCACGGCCCGCCCGTCGGCGAGGTCGCAGGTGAAGCTCGCCGTGGGGCTCGTCGCGGAATTCGCGGGGCCGCCGCTGCCGGCGCTGCGGCGGCACGCCGTCACCAGGGCGCTCTCCCACCCGCAATCCGCCCCCAGATGGCCGAGCAGGGCCGCGACCGGCGTGCCGCGCCGGCGCAGGGCATCCGGCACCGCGTGCATCCGCGCGTAGCGCGCATTCATCACGATCAGCCGGTTGTCGCGGTCGAACAGGCACAGGCCCTGGGTCATGTGGTCGAGGGCGACGCCGAACTGGGCCTGCTGGGCGTTCAGCTCCTGCTCGCCGCGCTCGCGCGCCTCGGCCGCCGCCCGGGCGGCCTCCGACTCGGCGAGACGTTCCTGGGCCCGCATCTGGCGCAGGCCGAGCAGCACCATCCCGGCGAGGCCGAGATCGAGCACCAGGGCGCCCGCGCCGATGAGCCCGGCCTGGCGGCGCCAGGCGGCGAGCCCGGCCTCGGCCGTGCGGCTGACGCTCAGGATCAGCGGGTAGCGCGCCAGCGGCCGGGTCGAGGCGATGCGGTCGCGCCCGTCGATCGGGCTGACGGTGCGCATCACGCCGCCGGCCGGGCGCGTGAACGCGATGCGCAGGGCGGCCGCTCCCGTGAAGGTCTGGCCGATGCTGCCCTCGCGCTGGGGATGACGGACGAGGAGCGTGCCGTCGTCGCGGAAGACCGAGATCACGTAGTCGCTGGCCGGGGCGATCGCCGCGTAGAGGCGTTCGAGGTAGCCGAGCTCGACCGCGCCGAGCACGAGGCCGAGGAACGCGCCGTCCGGCGCCCGCACCTTGCGGGCGATGTAGATCGTCCAGGCCCCGTCGCCGCGGTTCTGGAACGGGCGGCTGATCACCCGGTCGAGCGCCGGATCCGTCGCCAGCGCCCGGAAATAGTCCCGGTCGGCGATGTTGACCGTCGGGATCGGCCAGTAGCGGCTGAAGTTCAGGAGGTTGCCGTCCCGGTCGATGATCGTGACGGCGTTCGCCTGCGGCAGGGCGGTGATGCGCGTCTTCAGCGCCTCGTGCAGGGACTGCCGCCTGGCGAAGGCGATGTAGTCTTCCTCATGGACGATCCCGGCGGCCCGGACCTCGCCGATCATGCTGTCCTGCACCAGCTCGATGGCCTGCAGCGCCCGCTCGGCCTGGTCGGCGAGGACGGTCGAGAGCCCGACGAGATTGCGCTCCGTGTCGACGATCGCCTGACGGTGCAGGTTGCGCACGAGCAGGCCGGCGCCGCCGGCGATCACCGCCGCCAGCAGGCCGGCGGACACGGCCATCATCTGGAAGGAGCGCCCGCGCCGGGCCGGGGACGTCATGTCGGTCTTCGGGCCCACGAGTCTCATCTGGTCGGCACGGTCGCGGCGATGGGGCCGGTGTGTCCGGAGATGTTTAAAGAGTCGTGAAAACGTTTCCAGATATCCGCGGCCTTCGGGTGTCTTTCGGAAGATAAACCACGGTCTCGTCCCCGCCCCGTAGGGCATGGGATGATTGATGCGGTGCCCGGAACAACCGGAAATCCCGGTCCTACAACCCTCCATCCCGCAGCCGATACCAGGCGACCACCGCCGAAGCGTAGAGCCGGTGCAGGCTGTGGAGCGGCAGCGGGGTGATCGGCGTGGGGGCGATCGGCAGGGCGTCGGCATCGTCCCGGGCGACGAACCGCGCGATGGCCTGGCCCATCCGGGTCTGGAGGCCGACGCCGCGGCCCTGGCAGCCGATGTCGATCAGGAGGCCGGGCTCGGGCGCGTGGAGGTGGGGCAGGTAGTCCCGGGTGACCGCGACCCGCCCGCACCAGCGATGGTCGAAGCCGATGCCGGCGAGCTGCGGAAAGAGTTTCGGGACGATCCGCTCCAGATGCGCCCAGTCGCCGGCGCCCTTCGGCTCGCGGAACGGGCCGCGCCCGCCGAGGAGCAGCCGCCCGGTATGGTCGAGGCGGAAATACAGTAGCAGCTTGCGGGTGTCGGAGGAGACCTGGCCCTCGGGCAGGACGCTGCGGCGCAGGTTGTCGGAGAGCGGCGTCGTCGCGACCTGGAACGAGTTGGCGGCGATGATGGTCTGGCGCAGATTCGGCCACAGGTCGCCCGAATAGCCGTTGGTGCAGAGCACCACCCGCTCGGCGGTGAGGCTCGGGCCGCGCCCCGTCCGCACCGTCCAGGTCGCCCCCTGGCGCGACAGGCCGGTGACCGGGGTCTCGGTGTGGATGCGGGCGCCCGCCGCCAGTGCCGCCCGGGCGAGGCCGCGGGCGTAGGAGAGCGGCTGCACCGCGCCGCCGCGCCCGTCGAGCCAGCCGCCGAGATAGCGCTCGGAGCCGATCAGCCGGGCGGCCTCGGCCTTGTCGAGGAGGCGGGTCGGCGCGCCGCGCCGCGCCCATTGCTCCGCCCGGCGCTCGGCCTGCACCAGCCCGTCCGCGGTGTGGGCGCCCTGGATCCACCCGGTGCGGGTATGCGGCACGTCCATCCGGTGCTTCGCGATGAGGTCGAACACCGCATCCGCCGTGCCGGCCCCGAAGGTCGCGAGGCGCTCGCCGCGCTCCGCCCCGAACATCGCCACCAGTTCGTCGGGATCGTGCTTGAGGCCGGGGATCACCTGGCCGCCGTTGCGGCCCGAGCCGCCGAAGCCGATCTCGCGGGCTTCCAGCAGCACCGGCTTCAACCCGGCCTCGGCGAGATGGAGCGCCGTCGACAGGCCGCAGAACCCGCCGCCGATCACCACCACGTCGGCCCGGCCGGATTCGGCGAGCGGCGCGGTCGCCGGCGGGGGAGGGGCGGTCGTCGCCCAGAGGGCGGGGCCGAGGGGGAAGGGGTCGGTCATCGGACAATACTCGTCACAGCGGGTTCAGCACGCGGCGCAGAAAGTCCTGGGTGCGGGGCTGCTGCGGATGGCCCAGCACCTCGCGGGCGGCGCCCTCCTCGACGATCACGCCACCGTCCAGGAAGAGCACCCGGTCGGCGACCTCGCGGGCAAAGCTCATCTCGTGGGTGACGACCACCATCGTCATCCCCTCCTCGGCGAGGCCCCGCATCGTGCCCAGGACCTCCCCGACGAGTTCGGGATCGAGGGCCGAGGTCGGCTCGTCGAACAGGATCGCGTCGGGCCGCATGGCGAGCGCCCGGGCGATGGCGACCCGCTGCTGCTGCCCGCCCGAGAGCCGGGGCGGCAGGGCGTCCTCCTTGCCGGCGAGCCCGACGCGGGCGAGCAGCGCCCGGCCGCGCTCGGTCGCCTCCCGGCGGGGCTCGCCCTTCACGTAGATCGGCCCCTCGACGACGTTCTCGAGCGCTGTGCGGTGCGGAAACAGGTTGAAGCGCTGGAACACCATCGAGACCTGGACCCGCACGGCCCGGATCGAGCGGTCGGAGCGGTCGACCTTCTGGCCGTTCACGGTGATCGTCCCGCCGTCGTAGGATTCGAGCCCGTTGATGCAGCGCAAGACCGTCGACTTGCCCGAGCCCGAGGGGCCGATGACGCAGACCACCTCGCCCCGGTCGACCCGCGCGGTGATGCCCTTGAGGACGGAGAGCGCCCCGTAGGACTTGCGGACGTCGTCGAGCACGATCATCGCCGGCGGGCCTGCTTCTCGAAGTGGCGCACGATCAGGATCAGGGGCAGGCTCAGGGTCAGGTACATCAGGGCGACCAGCGAGAAGACGCTGGTGTTCTTGAAGGTCGCCGAGGCGACGAGCTTGCCCTGCAGCGCCAGCTCGGCGACCGTGATGGTGGAGGCCTGGGACGAATCCTTCAGCATCATGATCATCACGTTGCCGTAGGGCGGCAGGGCGGTGCGGAAGGCCTGCGGCAGCAGCACCCGCCGCATCGTCAGCCCCCAGCCCATGCCGATGGTCTGCGCCGCCTCGACCTGGCCCTTGTCGATCGCCTCGATGGCGGCGCGGAAGTTCTCGGCCTGGTAGGCCGAGTAGGCGAGGCCGAGACCCAGCACCGCCGCCTGCACGGCCGAGAACGACAGCCCGTAATCCGGCAGCACGAAGTAGATGTAGAACAGCTGCACGATGATCGGGATGCCCCGGATCACGTTGATGAAGGTGGCGGCGAAGAACGAGAGGGCGCGCACGCCCGAGACCCGCATCATCGCCCAGACGAGGCCGAGCGCGGTCGAGACCACGAGCGAGCCCGCCGTGATCAGGATCGTCAGCCAGACGCCCTGGAGCAGGATCGGCAGGAACTCGCGGGCATCGGACAGGAAGCCGTCCATGGGATCGCGCGTCCGCTCAGGACGGGTTCACGGAGGGCTGCAGGCCCCACTTCTCCAGGATCTTCGCGAGCTCGCCGTTCTCCTTGATCTTGGACAGCCCCGCGTCGATCTTGGCGAGCAGGGCCTTGTCGTCCTTGCGCACGCCGATGCCGACCGAGCCGACGACCACCGGCTTGTAGGACGCGACGAGGTGGGCGTTGGGGAAGTTGCCGCTCTTGAGGTTGTAGGCGGCGATCGGCGCGTCGGCGAAGATCGCCTTGACGCGCCCGGCATTCACGTCCCGCAGCATGTCCGGGAAGGTGTCGTAGACCTTCACCTCGCCGAACTGGCCCGATTTCTTCAGCGCGTCGACGAAGGCGGTGCCGACCTGGGCGCCCACGGTCTCGCCCTTGAGGTCGGCGAACGCCGTGTAGGCCTTGGTGTCGGCCTTCGGTACCACCAGCCCCTCGCCGTAGGTGTAGACGGGAGCCGAGAACGCGATCACCTCCTGGCGCGGCGGGGTGATGAACATCGCCGCCGAGATGACGTCGATCTTCTTGGCCGTCAGCGCCGCGATCAGCGTCGAGAACTGGAACGGCTCGATCTGCACCGAGAAGCCGGCTTCCTTCCCGATCGCCGTGATCACGTCCACCATCACGCCCTGGATGGTGTTGGTCTTGGTGTCGAGGAAGGTGAAGGGCACCCCGGTCGGCGTCGAGCCGACCCGGACGGTCTCCTGAGCCAGGGCCGGCCGGGACAGGGCCCCCGCGAGCACCAGGGCCGCGCCCGCGGCCATCATCAGACGCTTCATCGTCCCCGCTCCCGTGCCGGGCGGCTTCGATGCCGCCGCGAAATTTCATTGACATGAACATCAGGGCATAATTCGCTGCATCACGCAATCCGATTTCATGCACATGAAACAGGCGACGGCCGGACCACAGAATGGGCAAGGGGCCCGGCAGGCAGCCGGGCCGATCGCGGCCGACCTCGCGGTGGGGCAGCGCCTGCGCGCGCTGCGCCAGACCCGCGGCCTGTCGCTGAAGACGGTGGCGGCGGCGACCGGCCTGTCGATCGGCTATCTCAGCCAGGTCGAGCGCGGCCTGTCCTCGCCGTCCCTGCGGGTGCTGACCGGCGTCGCCGATCTCCTCGGCATCGGTCTCGGCGTCCTGTTCGACGGACCCGGCGCGGGCGGAGCCGAGGGGTTCGTCACCCGGGCCGGGGAGCGGGCGGCCCTCACCCTCTGGCGGGCCGGCATCACCAAGCAGCTGCTGACGCAGGGCGACAGCGCGCTCAGCCTCTTTCTGATGCAGCTCGCGCCGCTCGCCGGCACCGGGGACGAGCCCCTGGTCCATGACGGCGAGGAGGCCGGGCTGGTGCTGGAAGGCGCCCTCGTCCTGACGGTCGAGGGCACGACGGTGGAGCTCCAGGCCGGCGACAGCTTCCGCTTCGCCAGCCGGCGCCCGCACCGCTACCGCAACCCGCACCCCGACCGGCCGGCCGCCGTGCTGTGGGTCAACGCCGTGCCGCGGGCGGGGGCGTGAGGTTTTCGAGCGGATCCGTGCGGCGCAACGCGGCTCGGGTGCCTTCTGTTCGTTGCTCCCAGGGCGGACGACCGTTTGGCGAGATTTTCCGCATTTATATTTATAAATAGCTATTTATATTTGCATGATGATGGTTGTTTGCGCAATATCGGGATATTTTTGATCGGATTGACATTCCTGATATCTCCCTCGTCATTCCATGCCCCCGCGGCGGTCCCGGGTACGAAGAGAAGGTCCGTGGGGTCATAGTCGGCGACCGGAACAAGACGATCGCGTGTTCTGTCGATCGATTTGTCCGGCACGCAGCAAGGATCGCACTTCGAATGGCGGTCTGGTCCGAGATGATCGAGCGACGGGAACGAGCCCGGATCCTCGACGCGAGGACGAGGGTGACGAACCACCCGGCACATTTGCGATCACCTCGATGGAGACGCACGAAGGCAAGCAATAACGATCGATTTTGCCAAAATCAAAAATCTGACTTCCAAAAAATTTCATTGTGAGCAATAAATACATGACGCTAAAAATGTGCTATTTCGGAATTCACATCGGCAGATCGGCTTGACTGATTTTATATTTTAACTATCTTCGCCGCATCCTGAATATGGATAGTGTTAGAAATCATACATATAGAGGAGCGATCTATGTCGATTTCTCTCCGCGTCGTCGGCATTTTCTACAATCGGTCCGACATTCCCGATAGAGGTAAACAAACAGTAAAAGATGTTCTCGATTACGCCGTCAAAAATTCCAGGCCTCCAAATCTTCCCTGCGACAATTTCAAATATATAGTTAGTTCTACCGCTGCGCCTGCGAGTGCCAATGCAAAACCGAGCGTCAGCGCGTTTTTTGCAAATTATACTGACAGCTTTGCAAGTCAGACCAGTGGTCTGAAGTATCCGCGTGGTGAATATTTTCTGTCCGAGTCCCTGGTCGAAAATCCGAGTTATGTCGTCTGGCAGTTTTATGTCTTCGGTGCGAACGGCGTGCCGATCATCCCCAATCCTCGAATCTCTTCCTTCGTCGACGTCCAGGTTCCGGATGGCGGCCGCGTCGTTTGGCGTCTCGTCAAGGTCCTGTCGGCTCCGAACCTCGTGCCCACGGTGTACCGGACGGCGTTCGGCCTGGGAGATCCGAAACAGGCGGTCGTGGCACCCGGCGCCGGTGTGTCGGCCGGAACGTCGCCCGGCCACGCGGATGCCGGCTCGTCGCCGGCCGGTGCGGCACAGTCATGAAGCGGGAACGGCGTCCGATCGCGTGACGATCGGACGCCGTTCCGGCAGGATTCGGACGCCGAGAGCGAACCCAGCCGGGCGAAATGCGCCCCGGCACGGACCATCACGGCGAGGAGCGGCCTGGAAGCCCGTACGGGGTCGACGGCCGCCCCTCGTGCGCTCCAGCCGACCCTCGGTTCAGCCCATCGCCCGCTTGACGAACCGGTCCTCGAAGGTCGTGGCGAGGTCGATCTTGGCGCCCTGCAGGTCGGGGTCGAGGGTGCGCACCAGCTCCAGCACGCTCGCCATGCCCTCCTGGGTCGGGATGCCGGTGCGGGAATAGCTCTCGAGCGAGTTCTTCACCGCCTGCACGTAGAGCGGCTTGTCGCCGAAATGGTAGGCCGGCGGCACCGTGTCGGCGATCTCCTCGGGCGTGGCGGCGACGATCCATTTCAGCGACTTGGCGAAGGCGTTGACCACCTTCTGGGTCGCGGCGGCGTGGTGCTCGATCCAGTCCTGCTTGGTGTAGACCACCGCCGCCGGGTTCGGTCCGCCGAACAGGGCGCGGGTGCCGGCCTCGGTGCGGGTGTCGATGATGACCTTGATGTCGCCGTCGGCCTCGAGCTTGGCGATCACCGGGTCGAGATGGGAGATCGCGTCGATCTCGCCCTTCTTCATCGCCGCGATGGCGCCGGCACCACCCCCGACGCCGATCAGCGCCGCGTCGGTGGCCTTCAACCCGGCCTTGATCATCGCGTACTGGGCGGTGAGCGAGGTCGAGGAGCCCGGGGCCGTGACGCCGATCTTGCGGCCCTTGAAGTCGGCGGCGGACTTCACCGTGTCGGCGAGGTCCTTGCGCACCCCGATGACGATGGCGGGGAAGCGGCCGAGCTCGCACACGGCGCGCACGTCCTGGCCCTTGGCCTGCATGCGGATCGTGTGCTCGTAGGCCCCCGTCACCACGTCGACCGAGCCGCCGATCAGCGCCTGGAGCGAGCGGGCGCCGCCGCCGAAATCGTTGATCTCGGCCTCGACGCCCTCCTCCTTGAAGAAGCCCTTCCGCTCGGCGATCGTCAGCGGCAGGTAGTAGAGCAGCGGCTTGCCGCCGACGCCGATGCGGACCTTCACGGTGTCGGCCCGGGCGGGGGCGGCGGGGGCGAGCGCCAGGGCGGCGGCGCCGGCGAGGAAGCTGCGGCGTTGCATTGGGGGTGATTCCTCCCGTTCTGGTGTCTCGACCGGTTCTCTCAGCCCTGGCCGCCGGCTTGCGGGCGCCAGACCAGGAGGCGGTTCTCGATCAGGGTGACGACCGTGTCGATCACGACGACGAACACGGTCAGGATCAGCATCCCGGCGAAGACGCCGGTGACGTCGAACACGCTCTCGGCCTCGTGGATCTTGTAGCCGAGGCCGGCCGAGGAGCCGAGATACTCGCCCACCACCGCGCCGACGAGGGCGAAGCCGACGGCGGTGTGCAGCGAGGAGAACATCCAGGTCAGCGCCGAGGGCCAGTAGACGTGGCGAAGCAAGCCGCGCTCGTTCATGCCGAGCATCCGGGCGTTGTTCAGCACCACCGGGCTCACCTCGCGCACGCCCTGGTAGACGTTGAAGAACACGATGAAGAAGACGAGCGTGAAGCCGAGCGCCACCTTCGACCAGATGCCGAGGCCGAACCACAGGGCGAAGATCGGCGCCAGCACCACCCGGGGGAGCGCGTTCGCCGCCTTGATGTAGGGGTCGAACACGGCGGCGAGCAGCGCGTTGCGGGCGAACAGGAACCCGAAGGCGATGCCGCCCGCCGCGCCGAAGACGAAGGCCAGCACCGTCTCCTGCAGGGTGATCCAGAGATGGCCCCAGATCTCGGGGTTGGTCATCTCCATCCAGGTCCGCTTCAGGACCTCGACCGGGGTCGAGAAGAAGAACTGGATCTGCTTGGGGGCGCCGAGGATCGGATAGACGGTCAGCACGTGCCAGATCGCGAGGCCGATCAGGCCGACGAGGATCTGCAGGGCGAGGAGGCCCAGGCGGTTCACGGGGCGGTTCACGACAGGAATCTCCGATGAGGCGTCACGCCATGGTCCTCACGCCGGACCGCTCGCATAGGCGCGGGAGACCTCGACCCGCAGGCACGACCAGATCTCCTTGTAGAGGGCGTGGAATTGCGGCTCGAGGCGGATCTCGCTGATGTCGCGCGGGCGGGCGAGATCGACCTTGAACTCGCCGACGATTCTCGCGGCCGGGCCGGCCGAGAGCACCACCACCCGGTCGGACAGCGCGATCGCCTCCTCGAGGTCGTGGGTGACGAACATCACCGCCTTGCGGTTGGCCGCCCACAAGTCCAGCAGCAGGTTGCCCATGATCTGCCGGGTCTGCGCGTCGAGCGGCCCGAAGGGCTCGTCCATCAGCAGGATCTCGGGGTCGCGGATCAGCATCTGGGCCAACGCCACGCGCTTGCGCTGGCCGCCCGAGAGCATGTGCGGATAGCGGTCGACGAAGGTCGCGAGCCCGACCTTGCCGAGCCAGTCGCGGGCCCGCGCCAGGGCCTCCGCCCGCTTCACGCTCTGGGGCTCCAGCGCCACCGCGACGTTGTCGAGGGCGGTCTTCCACGGCATCAGGGCGTCGGCCTGGAAGAGGTAGCCGGCGCGGGCGTTCAGCCCCGAGAGCGCCGAGGAGAAGACCGTGACGCGGCCCGAAGCGGGCTTGAGCAGCCCGGCGGCGGCGTTGAGCAGGGTCGACTTGCCCGAGCCCGTCGGTCCCACGATGGCGACGAATTCGCCCGGCATCACCCCGAGGTCGATCCCCTCGACGGCGACGTAGCGCTTGCCCCCCTTGAGGGTGAAGGCGATGCTGACATCCTCGAGACGCACCGCGTCGCCGTGGGCGAGTGCCGTGCCGCCGACCAGGCGCATGCCGGACCGCCCTCCCTTATGCCTCTCGGCGGCGCGCTGCCCCACCATGCGTCCCGTCTCCCTCCCGTCGTCCCGGCCGTCTCGCGCGGCTCCCGGATGCGGCCGACCATCGGCGAGCGGGCCCGCGAGATCAACCGCTCCCTCCGTTGCGCAGGCCGGTTTTGGGCGCGGCGCGGGTGCGACACGGGCCGCAGGTGACAAGATCGGGCGAAGCTGGTCGGATGGCGTTCCCGATTCGATCTCGTTTGCAACCCATCAGCCGCATCGTTCCACAGCCTTGTCCGCCGCCCTCGCCCTCTCGCTCCCCGTCGACCGCCGCCAGTCTCCGACCGCCCTCGGCGTCCAGCGCGGCGTGCGGCGCCTCTTCGCCGAACTCGGCTTCGTCACGATTCCGGAATTCACCCTGGCCAACGGCCGGCGTGCCGACCTGATCGCGCTGGGGACGTGCGGCAAGCTGACGATCATCGAGATCAAGTCGAGCGTCGCCGATTTCCGCGCCGACCGGAAATGGCCCGACTACCGCGACTTCTGCGACCGCTTCTACTTCGCGGTGCCGGAGACCCTGCCGGTGGAAATCCTGCCGGACGACACCGGGCTCATCGTCGCCGACGCCTTCGGGGCGGCGATCCTGCGCGATCCGCCCGAGCATCCCCTGGCCGGCGCCCGCCGCAAGGCGGTGACCCTGCGCTTCGCCCACGCGGCGGCGGGCCTGCTCCACGCGCTGGCCGATCCAGGCTCGATCCGGGAGGGCGCGCTGTAGGCGCCCCGCCCGACGCTCCCGCCAGGTCCGGTCTTCCCATCCGCCGTCCGATGCGGAGTGCGACGCTCGCGCCCGCTACCGCAGATGCTCGACCAGGCGCCAGCATCCCTGGATGTGCTCGAACACGTAGGCCTCCGGCGCACCGAACGTCCGGATGAGGTCGTCCTCGGGGGAGAACTTGGCCTTGACGAAACCCAGGCGCATCCGGTTGCCGTCGATCTTGAACGTCAGCTTGACCCGCGACAGCTTCGCCGTGCTGCGACCGGGCTCGTCGTAGACCCACATGTTGTCGACGATGGTCACCCGGAACGGCTCGCCGGGCCGGGCCACCGGCCTTGCCGGATCCCGCAGGTCGCGCTCGGCAATCGGGGAGGCGCTGTAGGCCGCGCGCAAGGCCGGATCGGACGCGATCGCATTCAGGAACTCGCTGAAGCCGTCCTCCGTCTTCTTGCAGGCCTCGGCCGGCAATTCGGCCCGCGCCGCGGCCGGTGCCGCCAGGGTGGGGGCCGCGGCCATCGCGCCGCCGGTCAGGAGCGAGGTCGCGAGCGCGGTCCTGGCCCAGCCTTGCGTCATGGCGATAATCCTTCCATCGGGCGCATCCGGTGCCGGCGGGGCACGGCGCAGGGTGGCGGGGCGCGTCGTCCCACGGTCCCGAATGACCTGTCCAGTGGACTAGTACATCGTCGCGCCGCGGCGCTCCGCGCTTCCCGGGCGATCCCGGATCCCGCGGATCCCGGCTCGTCAATCTCGACTTTCGGATCTCGACCTTCGGATCTCGGCCTACGGATCCCCGACGGCGTGACGCAACGCCTTCGCGACCGGACGCGCTCCGCGCGCGGGTCTGAGCGAGTCGCCCCGGGAGCGGGCCGCGCCCCGGTGCGGGACAACGGGCGTCGCTCGGCCTGAAGGCCACCGGACCCTGACCGAGGGCACCTTCAACGACGGAGCGTCACAACACCAGATTCTCGTCGAACCGGTCCGGCGAGAGCGGCAGGCGGAACTCGATCGCGGCGCCGCCCTTGAACCGGCGCACCACCCGGCCGGGCGTGCGGCCGACGGTCAGGGCGGTATCGAGCGGCAGCTCGACCTCGCAGGCGATCGCCGCGCCCGAGAGCGAGATGTCGACGATGCGCGCAGAGATCTCGCGCCCGCCGTCGAGGTGCAGGGTGGTGAGGGCGCGGCGCGGCACCACGCGCTCGTGCCGGCGGTCCTCCGGCAGGCCGAGCACCGTCCGGTTGGCGAGCCAGGTCAGCTGCGAGGCGATCTTGTCGCGCTTGTGCGTCGTGGCGTTGATCGTCACCGCGATCCCGTCCGGCAGGATCCGCGCGACGGTACCCTCGATCCGCCCGACATGTTCGAGGTAGATCACGATGCGCTCGCCGACCTCGCCGCCGACCGCGCAGGTCAGCCGCACCCCGCCGGGGGACATGTCGACGGTCTGGCACGGATATTCCTGCCGGTCGGACAGCATGTAGCGCCCGAGGAGCGCCACCGCGACGCGGTTGTGCCGGCGCTGCTCCGACATCGCCCGCAGGGAGAGCGCGCGCGCGATCGCGGAGGCCGGACGGACCGGGACGTCGCCCGGCGCGTCCTCCGCGGCGCTGCCCATCACGCTCGCCCCTACGCTCGCCGCCATGACGCCCGATTCTCCCGCCGCGGAGCGGCTCGCTCACGCGGGATCATGCGTCGGAATGGTTAACGAACCCCCGTGCCTCAGGCCCGCCCGCCGTGATGCACCACGAAGCGCTTGCGGCGCTCGGGCCCCGGCTCGTCGTTGGCCGCCGGCGGGGGCGCCGCCAGCGGGGCGAGGGCGGCGTTGGCCTCCCCGGTGAGGATGCGCAGGGAGACGGTGCGAAGCGCCACGATCGGGCGCAGGCCGAGCCAGGTCGGGATCACCGCGGGCGAGAGCGCGCCGATCACCCGCGCCTGGGTCTTGCCGCGGTGGCGCAGGGGCAGGAGCAGCAATTCGAGGTCGAGGGTCTCGCCCGCCTCCGTCACCCCCACGAGGCCGACCACCACGCCGGCGGTCTCCTGGATCACCACCTCGACCAGCCGCCAGGGATCGGCCGCCGGAGCCTCGCCCCACAGGCCGCCGAAGGAGTGACCCCGCAGCTCGGCCCCGAACAGGGCGCAGAGCCGCGTGCCGGCGAGCCGGACCGTGGCGGCCTGGCTGGCCGCGTCGATCTCCAGGATCAGGCTGTCGGCGAGGACGTGGCGGATCTCGCCGGGCTCGATCTCGCCTCGCTCCGGCGCCGCGCGGGCGCCGCGCAAGCCGTTCCAGTAGGCGTGGAGCATGCGGCTGGTCGGGTGCTTCATGGCGTCTCGGTCTGGCACGGGCGTTCGGGCGGGCTGTTCGCGTGGCGACCGGTTACCGTCCCGTTTCGGGACTGTGGCCGGCGCGGCTGATTCGGTTGAGCAGACCCTATGCCGAACGGGGCGGGCGCGAGAGCGTAAGGTTTAGTTAGGGTTAACCTCCCACCGCTGTTGCTTTTGCCACACACCTGGGCGATTGTGGGGACCAATGACGGTTTTGGGCTGGCAGGGGCCGAGGGCGTGCCCTACGCCGGTTCGCGTGTAAAGGGGTGAGGGCCGGATCCGGCCCGCGTCGTCACGGTCCTGACGGCGTTCCGCGTCTGCCCGCGTGGCTCGGCGCGATCATCCTCTTCGGGGAGGGCGGCAACGCTCTCCCTTTTTTTTCGACCGGCGCGGCCTCTATCCCCGAACCACGCCGGGCCGCGGCGGCGCCCGCCCTTGCGGACGGGCCCCGCGCCCCGCAATGGTGCCCCGCATGGATGCCACCCCCGACCTCCCGCGACCGCCGCGCGTGCCGGTGTTCAACATGCCCGCCGTGGTCACCGCCTCGGTCGGGATCCTGGTGCTGATCCACGCCGTGCGGCAGGTCCTGCCCGACGTCTGGGACATCACCCTGCTCCTCGATCTCGCGCTGATCCCGGCCCGCTGGACCCTCGCCCTCGATCCGGGCCGGGCCGCCGACGTGCTGCGCGCCGCCGCCGGGACGGAGGGCGACGGCGTCGAGCTGCGCAAGGCCTTCGCCGCCTATCTGGTGGCCGATGCCGACGGGATGCCCTGGACCTTCGCCACCTACGCGCTCCTGCACGGCTCCTGGGCCCACGTGCTGCTCAACAGCGTCTGGCTCGCAGCCTTCGGCACGCCGGTGGCGCGGCGCTGCGGCGCCTGGCGCTACGGCGCGGTCGCGCTCGCGGCCACCGTCGCCGGCGGCCTGCTCCACGTCCTCATCGATCCCCTGAGCACCGTGCCGCTGATCGGCGCCTCGGCGGGCGTCTCGGGGCTGATGGCGGCGGCGGTGCGCTTCGCCTTCCAGCCGCCCGAGCCCGCAGGCCCCGCCGCAGTGCCGTGGCAGCGCCCGGTGCCGACCCGATTGCAGACGATCCCCGAACTCCTCCGCAACCGCTCGGCGGTGGTCTTCCTCGTCATCTGGTTCGTCACCAACCTGCTGTTCGGCCTCGCCGCCCTGCCGCTGGGCTTGAGCGACGCCCCCGTCGCCTGGGACGCGCATCTCGGCGGCTTCGTCGTCGGCTTCCTGCTGCTGCCCCTGGTCGAGCGGATCGGGCGCCGCTGAGGCGGGCAAAGGATTGTTTCCCTTCGACTTCCGGGGTGCTTGCATCGTCCGGCGCGCGGTCACACACTCGTCGCCCAACGAGCGCCCCGCCCGGACCGCTACAGGCCGGCGGGGCCCGAGCAGGGAGGTGTTGATGACCGTTGCGCGCATCCTGTCGCAGAAGGGCCGCACCGTCGTGACCGTGCAGCCCCACCGCACCCTGGCGGAGGCCGCCGCGCTCCTGACCGAGAAAGGCATCGGCGCCCTGGTGGTGAGCGATGCCGGCCAGACCGTTCTCGGCATCCTGTCGGAGCGCGACATCATCCGGGCGGTGGTCCGCGGCGGCGGTGCGGCGCTCGAGGCGCCGGTCTCCCGGCACATGACCGCCAAGGTGATCTGCTGCAGCCGCGCCAGCGCCGTCGACGAGGTGATGGAGCTGATGACCGACGGCCGCTTCCGCCACGTCCCCGTGGTCGAGGACGGCCGCCTCGTCGGGCTCGTGTCGATCGGCGACGTGGTCAAGCACCGGATCGAGTCGGTCGAGGCCGAGCACCAGGCGATGCGCGAGTACATCGCCACCGCCTGATGCCTCCCGGCGGCCGCCTCACGCCGGCGTGACGGCGGCCGCGATCATCTCGTGAATCTCCGGCAGCATCCGCCGGGTGGCCTGACGGCCGAGCTCGATGCACTCCTCGGCGCGGTGGAACTCAAACAGGCCCATCTGGGCGAGCTTCGGGTTGATCATCACGTCGGGCGGGTCGCCGGCGAGCCGCGAGCGCGAGATCCGGTCCTGCGTGATGTTGAAGGCGTCGACCATCACGCTGGCGATGCCGCTCGGCGCCCCGGCCTCCGGCCGGGGCTTCGGCTTGGCCCGCCGCCCACCGATCAGCGGCCAGCGCCGCGCCTCCTCGGCCGGCGCGCCGGCGGCCTCGGCGGCCGCCTCCATCACGGCATCCGCCCCTTCCGCCCCGTGCGACTGGATCACCGTGCCGCGCACCCGCATGTCGCCGTTGAGGTTCACGCAGAGCACCACGTCGGCGCCGAGCGCGCGGGCGGCGGTGACGGGCACCGGATTGACCAGCGCGCCGTCCATCAGCCAGCGCCCGGCGATCTTCACCGGATCGAAGATGCCCGGCAACGCGTAGGAGGCCCGCACCGCCTCGACGAGACCGCCGCGGGTGAGCCAGATCTCGTGGCCGGTGCCGAGTTCCGTCGCCACCGCCGCGAAGGTGAGCGAGAGATCCTCGATGCGGGTGCTGCCGAGATCGCGCTCGAGGAGCCGCCGCAGGCGCTCGCCGGCGATCAGCCCCGACCCGCTGATGTGGAAGTCGAGCAGGCCCATCACCCGGCGCTTGGTCAGGGTGAGGGCGAAGTCGCGCAATTCGCCGAGCTTGCCGGCGGCGTGGCAGGCACCCACCGCCGCCCCGATCGAGCAGCCCGCCACCACGTCGATGGGGATGCCCGCCTCCTGCAGCACCTCGATCGCCCCGATATGGGACCAGCCCCGGGCGGCCCCGCCGCCGAGCGCCAGGCCGACCTTGGCCCGCCGGGGCCGCTCCGGCTCGCGCAGGGGAGGAACACCCGCGGCACCCAGCACGCCGTCCGCTGAGCGCCGCACGGGCGCGCCGGAAAAGAGTGCGATGCCGTCCCACATCATGGCGCCTGACCTCTGCCGGGCCTGTCCCGGTTCCCAGTGTGGCCTGGATCCATCAAGCGTTCATCAACGGCGGAGGTTGCATCGTCGATTCGTCGGGGATCGTCGCGGCATGGACGGAGCCGGGCCGCGATCGGACCCGGAGGCGGGCGTCAGCCGGCGGCCGCCCCGCGCGGCAGCGGCAGGGGAGCCGCCGCCTTCAGCGTGTCGAGCACCACGGCGGAATGGACGTGCGACACGCTCTCGTGCGGGAGCAGCACGTCGTTGATCACCGCCGAGAGGGCCTTCAGGTCGGGCACGATCAGCTTGAGCAGGTAGTCGCTGTCGCCGGTCATCACATGGGCCTCCAGCACGCAGTCGAGCCCACGGACCAGCTCGGCGAAGCGGCGGGCATTGTCGCGGTTGTGGGTGGCAAGCGCCACCTTGGTGAAGACCGTGACGGCGAGGCCCAGCGGCTCCGGAGCGAGCTCGGCCCGGTAGCCCCGCACCACGCCGCGCTCCTCCAGCCGCAGGCGCCGGCGCGAGCACTGGCTGGCCGAGAGGTGGACCCGCTCGGCGAGCTCCTGGTTGCCGAGCCGCCCGTCCTGCTGGAGTGCCGCGAGGATCTTCAGGTCGAACCCGTCGAGAGTGAGCGGATCGGTCATCGCTGGGCATCTCCATGCACGATCCGTGCGTGGAACCCGGGTCGGCGCCGGGATTTCGCACGCCCCGCGCGGGCCGTCCATGCTGTGATGGGGACCACGAACGCAAGAGGACGCAACCCCATGGGCCCCTATCCGCACGACGCCCCGGCCGCCTACGTCACCGCCGCCAACCCGATGGGCACGGACGGGTTCGAGTTCGTGGAATACGCTCATCCCGAGCCGCAAGCCCTGCACGACCTGTTCCGCGCCATGGGCTTTGCCGCGGTGGCGCGCCACCGCACCAAGGCGATCACCGTCTATCGCCAGGGCGACGTGAACTACCTCGTCAACGAGGAGCCCGGCAGCCACGGCCACCGTTTCGTCGCCGCCCACGGCCCCTGCGCCCCGTCGATGGCGTTCCGCGTCGTCGACGCGAAGGCCGCCTTCGCGCGGGCGGTCGCGCTCGGCGCCGAGCCGGCCGACCCGGCGGAGGGGAGCAAGACCCTCGACGTGCCGGCGATCAAGGGCATCGGCGGCTCGCTGCTCTACTTCGTCGACACCTACGGGCAGAAGGGCTCGCCCTACGAGGCCGAGTTCGATTGGCTCGATGCGCGCGACCCCAAGCCCGTGGGCCTGGGCCTCTTCTACCTCGATCACCTGACCCACAACGTGCATCGCGGCCGGATGGGCGTCTGGGCCGGGTTCTACGAAACAATCTTCAACTTCCGGCAGATCCGCTACTTCGACATCGCCGGCAAGCAGACCGGCTTGTTCTCGAAGGCCCTGACTTCGCCGGACGGCAAGATTCGCATCCCGATCAACGAATCGGCCGACGAGAAGAGCCAGATCGAGGAATACCTGCACGCCTATCACGGCGAGGGCATCCAGCACATCGCCTGCGGCTGCCGCGACATCTACGCGACGATCGAGGCGTTGCGCGAGCGCGGCGTCGCCTTCATGCCCGCGCCGCCCTCGGTCTATTACCGCCGCGTCGACCGTCGCCTGCCCGGCCACGGCGAGCCCCTGGAGCGGATGGAGCGCAACGGCATCCTGATCGACGGCGAAGGCGTGGTCGAGGGCGGGACGACCAAGATCCTGCTCCAGCTCTTCTCGGCCAACGCCATCGGGCCGATCTTCTTCGAGTTCATCCAGCGAAAAGGCGACGACGGCTTCGGCGAGGGCAACTTCAAGGCCTTGTTCGAATCGATCGAGGAAGACCAGATCCGCCGCGGCGTGCTCGCCGCCGACGGAGCCCGCGGCGCGGCGGCGTGAGGAGAGGCGCTGGGGCGGGGCTGCTCGGGGGAAGGAAAGGGCGCGGACCTCCCCTCTCCCCGCGGGCAGCGAGCGTATTGGGTGAAGCGCCCGCCCGCCGCCAGGGTTCGCACGCTGGAGCGGCCCTCGACGCGGTCGAAGCCGGTCTCGGTCGCCTGGATGCGCAGTCGCGTGGCGCGCTCGCCGGCCTCGCGGGTCAGCGCCCGTGCCGGATACTCGTAGAGTTCGTAAGCCGTGCCTCGGGAACGCGATCGATCGACGGCGTATCGGAAGTAAGATCGAGATTTGGCGTCAAGAATTCGTCATCGTTTCCGGCTCGTCGTCCCGGCGTGAACGAGAGTTGCCGGCGCCAGTCGTGGATGTGCTCGGCATCCGACGAGCCCGGGTCTCGGTCTCGCTCGTCATAGGCCGAGGGGTGGTCACCGCCGACGAGCGTATGCTTGTCGCGCTCATGGCGAAACCAGACCAAGTGACCTCGGCCGTAGATCGCCGCACGGTGCGTCGGCGACCGCAACCTGACAGGCCGAAACCGCGCAGCGGGTCCGGGGAGCCGCCGCGGGCGGCGAGTAGAGCGCGACCCGGGGGGGACGCCGTGAACAACCGATCGCGTTACAGAAATATCCCTCGCATCTTATGGTTTATCACGAATATCATCATTTCAAATTGAAGTGATCGGGAGGGATCGTTGACTGAAATTCACGCCTGGGCCAAGCGTGACGAGTTCGGTACGACGCTCGCTCTGATCGATCACGGCGAGGATGTCGCCGCCGTCCTGTACGCCGTGCTGACGCAGACCGCCTACCGAAGCAGGATCGAGAGACTCGCCGGACGTGCGTTGTCTGATCAAGACATCGAGCGATTGTGCACGCTCGCCTTTCTACACGATCTCGGCAAAGCCAATAGCGGCTTCTGGCGGCGCCAGTTTCCCAAGATGCCGCGCATCGGTCACACCGAGGTCGTCGGCGCCCTGTTTCACCACAGCGTACCGCTCCGTGACCAAGCCGTGGTGCGGGAGCTGAGCGATCGTATCGCGGCTTGGGGGGCGGCCGAACATCTCACGGCCGTCATGGCTCATCACGGCCGTCCGCTCACGAGTTTCAGCACGCCAGGTGCCATGAGCGGATCCAGCACCAGAGAGGCACGGTGTGATGCCGGCTGGTGGCGTCCGATCGACGGCTACGATCCGCTCGCCGAATTGGCACGGCTCCTCTCCGCCGCCCGCCTGCGCTTTCCGCTCGCCTTCCTGGAGGGCCCGCCCCTGCCCGATGCCGCGCGTTTCGTGGCATTGCTCGCCGGCCTGACGACCTTGGCCGACTGGCTCGGTTCGGACACGGCGCACTTTCCCCTCGCGACGCCGCCCGGGCTCTCGCGATCGCAGTTTGCGGTGCGGCAAGCGGCTCTGGGCGTCACCGTGCGGGGCCTCCGCCCGTTGTCACGCGCAGCGCCCGACTCCTTTGCAGCGGCCTTCGGATTTCCACCCTACGAGGCCCAGGAGAAGGCCGCCGCCGCATCGCTCGGCGCCATCGCGGCCCTCGAGGCCGAAACCGGTTCGGGCAAGACCGAGGCGGCCCTGTGGCGGGCGCTGGCGCTGATCGCCCGCGGCGAGGTCGACGCGCTGTACTTCGCGGTACCAACCCGCACCGCCGCCACGCAGCTGCACGGGCGGATCAACCGCCACCTCGCCCGCATCCTCGGCGCCGATGCCCCCCGTGCGGTGCTCGCGGTGCCGGGCTACCTGCGCGCCGGCGACGAGGACGGGCAGCGGCTCGCACCCTTCACGGTGCTGTGGCCCGACGAGGACGATAACGACGCACGGTGGGCGGCGGAGGCGCCCAAGCGCTATCTCGCCGCCCGCATCGCCGTCGGTACCATCGATCAGGCGCTGATGGCGGGCCTGCAGGTCAAGCACGCTCACCTGCGCGCCGCCGCCCTGTCGCGGGCGCTGCTCGTGGTGGACGAGGTCCATGCGTCGGACACGTTCCAGACCGAAATCCTGAAGACCGTCATCGGGAACCACGTTGCGGCCGGCGGCCGGGTGATGCTGCTCTCGGCCACCCTCGGCAGCGCGGCGCGCACGGCCCTCCTCGGCCAGGAGGCGCCGAGTCTCGCGCTCGCCCTCGAGACGCCCTATCCGGCGCTCTCGGGCGCCGAGGCGGCTCCGGCGGAGGTCAAGACCGGAGGCCGGCGCAAGGAGATCGTGGTCGGGACCGTGCCACTGATCGCCCACCCGCGGGAGATCGCCGTCCGGGCCCTCGCCGCCGCCCGCGCGGGCGCTTCGGTGCTCGTCGTCCGCAACACCGTCGCCGACGCGGTGGCGGTGCAGCAGGCACTCGAAGCCGAGGACGCCGGCAACCTGCTGTTCCGGGTCGGGGACGTCGCGACCCTGCATCACGGCCGCTTCGCCGCCGAGGATCGGCGTCTCCTCGACACGGAGATCGAGGCGGTCTTCGGCAAGGTGGACGACGATCAGGCCCCCGGGGAGCGTCGCGGCCGCGAGCGCCGGCCGATCGTCGCGGTCGGGACGACGACGCTCGAGATGAGCCTGGACCTGGATGCGGATCTCCTGATCACCGATCTCGCGCCGATGGATGTGCTGCTCCAGCGCTTCGGCCGCCTGCATCGGCACCGGCGCGACCGGCCGGCCGGCTTCGAGACGCCGCGGGCCATCGTGCTGGTCCCGGAGGCGCGCGATCTCTCGCCCCTGCTCGAGCGCGCCCGGCACGGGCTGGGGCCGTCCAAGGAGGGACGCGGGATCTATCCCCGGCTGGCGGTGATCGAGGCGACGTGGCGCCTGCTGGAGGAGCGCGCCCGGATCATCGTCCCGTGCGATTGCCGCCGGCTCGTCGAGCTGACGACCCATCCGGAGGCGCTCGACGCGGTCGCGGCGCAGAAGGGCGGCGCCTGGCTCGACCATGCGACCCGCCAGGAGGGCGGCCGTGTCGCCGACATGGCCCTGGCCGCTCACCATCGGCTCGACATGGCGGCTCCCTTCACGGACCTGTCGTTTCCCGAGGACGAAACGGTACGCACCCGGCTCGGCGCCGACGACCGGCTGATCCGGCCGGAGGTGCCGGTCGTCGGCCCGTTCGGGGCAGTGGTCACGCAGCTGCGCATCCCGGGATGGATGCTGACGAAGGCCGGGCCGATCCCCGACGACGCGACCGTCGCGGTCCGGGAGAAGGCGGGTGCCGAGGGCGTGAGGTTCACGCTCGGCGCGGTCGGGTTTCGCTACGATCGGCTGGGGCTGCGGGTGGAATGAGCCGGAACTCGTCAAACCGTCAGATGGTGCTGCCGCAGGCGCCGCGCCGTCGAACGGTTCGGGGGCCACTTGACCCCTATCTCACCTCAAGTATAAATATTTGCGATGAGGTAAGGACCGGAGACGTTCCACCGCCTCCGGTCCTTGTTCCGAACGAAGGCGGCTTGGGACCGCAGAGTCGGGTGTCGTCTGACACGACAATTGCAGATCTTCTGCGCCTTTCGTCAAGTCGATCGCGCACAGGATGTCGCCGATGAGGTACGAGAAGTTCATGGTCGCTGGAGGGCGAGGATGGCGATGGCACCTTCGTGCCGATAACGGGCGCATCATATCGATGTCGCGCGAGACATACGTCACCGAGCATGCGTGCGATTACTCGATCGCATTAAGTAAATCCTCCTCTGGCGCCCCCGTCTCGCGCCTGTAGCCACATCGGGGCAGGACATCCTGCCCCGAACCGCTCCCTCTCCCGGAGAGGATCGACCGCGTCAGATGGTGGCTGCCGCCATCATGCGGGTCGTTCCCCCGCATCCGCGGGGATCTCACATGCCGATCCGCTATCGCGATCGATCGAGCCAGCCGAGAACAGGCGACCTGTTCGACATCCTGGCCGCCCTGAGCGCCGACGCCGTCGCCGCCTTCCCGGCCTTGCGCCCGCACCAGCGCCAAGCCTGGCACGCCTTCCTGGTCCAGGTCGCGGCGATGGCCTTGCATCGTGCCGGCGCGGCGACGCTGCCGGAGACCGGGGAGGCGTGGCGCCGGCTGCTCCTCGCCCTCACTCCGGACTGGCCGGATGGCGAGGCCTGGGACCTCGTGGTCGAGGATTGGAGCAAGCCGGCCCTGCTCCAGCCGCCGGTGGTCCGACCTGCGAACGCCGCGGAGTACCGGGGGCGGATCGAGGCGCCCGACGGCCTCGATATGCTGGTCACGGCCAAGAACCACGACCTGAAGGCCGAGCGGATGCGGGACGCCGCGGACGACCACTGGCTCTTCGCCCTGGTCAGCCTCCAGACCCAGGAGGGCTTCATGGGGGCCGGCAATTTCGGCATCAGCCGGATGAACGGCGGATTCGGCAGCCGCACGACCGTCGGGCTGCGCCCGCAGGGCAGTCCCGGCGCCGCCTTCCGGCACGATGTCGGCCAGCTCCTGGCCGGAGGGCGCGACGAGATCCTGAAGAGGCAGCCGGCGCTCGCCGCCCGCGACGGGTTGGGCCTCGTCTGGCTCGCTCCGTGGGACGGGCAGGCCTCGCTGGGCTTCGCGGGGCTCGATCCGCTCTACGTCGAGGTGTGCCGGCGCGTGCGGCTGGTGCGGGAGGGCGATCGCCTCATCGCTCGCACCGCCGGCTCGAAGGCGGCCCGGATCGAGGCGAAGGCGCTCACCGGGCGGACCGGGGATCCGTGGGCGCCGGTGCTGAAGGACGGCGAGAAGGCCTACACGCCGACCGGAGCCGGGTTCGGCTACCGGCAGATTGCCCGGCTGATGAACACCGACATCATCGTGCGGCCGGTGCTCGCCACCCCGACCCCGGGCATGCCGGGCACCGGCCTCGCGATCACGATCAGCGCCGTGGTCCGCGGCCAGGGCAAGACCGAGGGCTTCCACGAGCGTCACCTGCCGGTACCGGGCTTCGTCGGTGCCCTGCTGAAACAGCGTGGCGACGCGATCCTCGACCGCACCGGCAAGGTCGCGCAGGAGCGCGCCGACGAGGCCGGGGAACTGGGGCGCATCCTGCGCCACGCCCTCCTGGCGCTGATCCGCGGCGGACGCGACGGCGTGCGGCTCGACGACGAGGCGGCCCAGCGCAAGGCCGCGTCCTGGCAGGCGGCCTATGACGGCCGCGTCGAGGTGGGTTTCTTCGACGACGCATTCTGGAACGAGGTGGCGGAGCGGGACGGGCCGCATCGGATGCCCTGGCGGGGGCGGCTCGCGGGCCTCGCCCGCGCGGTCCTCGCGGAGGCCGCCGAGGCGGCGCCGCGCACCGAGATGCGGCGCATCCGGGCCCGAGCCCAGGCCTCGGACCTGTTCGAGCGCCGGGCCGGCGCGTTCGTGGCGGAGGTGAAGGATGCCGGGTGAGGCCGAACCGATGACCGAGGCGGGCGAGCGGACGGCACGGCGGGCGCCCTCGCTCTCCGCGCAGCTGCGGTCGATCTCCGGCCGGATGCCGGGTCTGCCGACCGGGACCCGGGCGACGCTGCGGCGCCTGGATCCGGCGGCCCCCGGCCGCGGCGTCGATGCGGTGATCCCGCTCCTGATCGCGGCCGGCGTGAACCGGCGCGCCTTCGCCTCCGACGAGGGCTTTCGCCGCTGGGCGCTGATCTGCCACCTGGTCGCGACCCTGGCCGGCACCGCGGCGCGTGAGGTCCACGCGCCGGTGCGGGAGCGCGGGGCCGACGGACAGATGACGGGCCCGCGGCACCGCGAGCGCGAGGCCGGACGCAGGATCCACGCCGCCGGCGTGTCGGAGACGCGACTGATGCGGCTCACCACGGCCCGGGGGCCCGCGCTCGTCGCCCAGGTCGCCCGCCTCGGCCGGTTCCTGGCCGCCGCCGGTTCAATCCCCCTCGACCTCACGCCCCTCGCGCACCTGATCCTGAGCGAAGGCTTGGACGAGACCCGGGCCGACGAGGCCCGCCTCGCGCTCGCCCGCGCCTACTACGCTGCGGAAGCCGGCAACGACCGCGATACCGACCAGATCGACGAGGACGCTCGAGCGTGACCACTCCCCGCTTCATCCAGATCCACTTCCTGGCCTCCTATCCGGGCGTGCTCCTCAACCGCGACGATGCGGGGCTCGCCAAGCGCCTGCCCTTCGGCGGCGCCACCCGCACGCGGATCTCCTCGCAATGCCTGAAGCGCCACTGGCGCATGACCGAGGACGCCCGCGGCCTGCACCGGCTCGCCGAGGAGGTCGGCCTCGAGGCCGAGCGCTCCAAGGTCGCGATCGAACAGGCGGTGACGGATCCGCTGCGCGGCCGGGCCGACAAGGCGGTGGTGGACGCCATCGAGAAGGTCTTCGTGGAGAAGGTCTACGGCGGCAAGGCCGGCGACAAGAAGTCCCGCCAGGCGCTGCTGCTCGGCCGCCCCGAACTCGCCTATCTCGCCGAGAACGCCGCCCGCATCGCCGGGGAGGCGGAGGACGCCAAGGCCGCGGAGGCCGCCGCACAGGCCTTCTTCAAGGACGGCGACGGGAAGGCGAACCTCAAGCAGCTGCGCGAGCAGAACCACCTCGCCCCGGGTCTCGAGAGCGCCCTGTTCGGCCGCATGGTGACCTCCGACGTCCGTGCCAACACCGACGCCGCCATCCACGTCGCCCACGCCTTCACCGTCCATGACGAGCAGCCCGAGCTCGACTATTTCACCGTGGTCGACGACCTCGCCGAGCGCGAGGATGCGGGTGCGGCCGGCGTCTTCGATACCGAGCTGACCTCGGGCCTCTATTATGGATACGTCGTCGTCGACGTGCCGCTCCTGGTCTCGAACCTGACCGGCTGCCCGCGCAAGGCCTGGGCCGGCCTCGACCCGGAGGCGCGCGACCTCGCGGCCCGCGTGGTCGAGAACCTGGTCCACCTCGTCGCCACCGTCAGCCCCGGGGCCAAGCGGGGCTCGACGGCGCCCTACGCCTATGCCGACCTCGTGCTGGTCGAGGCCGGCGAACGCCAGCCGCGCACCCTGGCCAACGCCTTCCGCGATCCCGTCCAGCCGCCCCGGAACCGCCAGGCGCTGGAGGCCGGCGCGACCCTGGCCCGCGAGACCGCCCGGGCGATCGAGCGGGAGATCGAGGGGCTCGACGGGATGTTCGGCCCGCACGAGACCCGGATGCAGGCGGCCCGCGGCGCGGCGCGGCTGCCCGGCATCGACGCGCTGACCCTGCCGGATCTCGCCACCCGTGCCGGCGCGATGGTGCGCCGGGCGCTGATCGCGGGGTAGCGGCCGTGCCGGAGCACCTCGTCCTCCTCCTCGACGCGCCGCTCTGCGCCTTCGGCGGCGACATCATCGACGCCTACGGGGTCGTGCGCGACTTCCCCGGCCGCTCGACGGTCACCGGGCTCCTCGCCAACGCGCTGGGCTACGACCGGGCCGACGGTGCCCTGCTCGACCGGCTGCAAGCCCGCCTCGTCCTGGGCTCCGCCCGGGTGGCGGAGGGCCGGCGGGTGCGCGACTTCCAGACCGCCCGCCTCGGCGCCGGCGACCGGGGCTGGACCACGCGAGGCCGGGTCGAGGGCCGCAGCGGCGGGGCGGCGACCTACGACTCGCCCCATATCCGCTACCGCGATGCCGATGCCGATGCGCTGGTGCTGGTCGTCTTCCACCTCGATCCGCCCGAGGAAAGGCCGACCCTGGCGGAGATCGAGGGCGCCCTCGACCGGCCGGAGCGGCCGCTCTTCATCGGGCGAAAGCCCTGCCTGCCGTCGCGGCCGCTCGTGGCCGGGCGCATCGCATCGAACGACATCCGCACCGCCCTCGATCTTGCCCTCGCTGCGTGCGCGGCAGGCACGGAGCGCTTTCGCCTCCATCCCTCCCGCCTCCGGCAGACGCCCGACGGTTGGCCCCGCTCCGAGCGTCGGGTGCGCGCCCAATGGCCGGCCGACCTGGGGCAGGCCGATCGAGCGCCGGGGGAGCGTGAGCGCCGCCTGGACATGTGCGACGAGCGCGACTGGGTGGTAGGCGTGCATGGCGGCTCGCGCGGGGTGATCGAGGGCCGGCTGTGCCTTCCGGCCCGCACCCACGGAGAAACCCCGTGAGCGGTCCGCTCTTGCACCTCGTGCGCACCGCCGTGGCGCCCGCGGCGTTGCGGATCTTCGCGGCGCATCAGGGTGTCCTCGACGACGATCTCGGCTACGCGCTGCATCTCGCCCTGCGGCGGCGCTTCGGGGCGGCGGCCCCTCAGCCCTGGCGCCTGATGCCAGGCCGCGACGGCGGACCGGACATGCTGCTCGGCTATAGCCACGACAAGGACGCCCTGCGAGCGGCCGATCCCCGTGCGGATGCGCGCCCCGAACGCCCTCCGGACTGGGAGGCGGACTGGCGCGCGGACGACGACGCCGAGAGCGCGTTGGCGGCGATTTTTCCACATCCGTTCGAGACAAAGGCGATGCCACGCTCCTTTGCCGAGGGGGCCGCTTACGGCTTTACCCTGCGGATGCGGCCGGTGGTGCGCTACGGTCCGCGTGCCGCCGCTGCCCGGTCGGCGGCGGACCGCCAGGGCGGCCACGAGCGGGACGCCTTCCTGGCGGCGCTCGAGCAACGCGATCTGGCGGGCGGGAGCGAGGCGAACGATCCCCTGGACCGCGAACCGGTCTACCAAGCCTGGCTGGAACGGCGCATGAGCTCGGCGGCGCGTCTCTCCGCCTTCCGCCTGGTGGCGCATCGGCGCATCCGCACCGTGCGATCCATCCCGCCGGATGCCGCGTCCCGCCGCCGGCCGGGGTTCGCCGGGCCGGAGACCGTGGTGGACGGGGTGCTGACGATCGCCGATCCGGCGGCCTTTATCGCCCTGCTGGGACGCGGGGTGGGGCGGCACGGCGCGTTCGGTTTCGGTATGCTGCTGCTGCGGCCGGCGGGACGATAGCGCCATGCTCCTCGGCCGCCTCGGCCTCGACACGGCCCGCGTCCCCCATGGCGACCGGCACGGCCTCCTCCGGCTCGACCGCGGTCGCCTGGAGGTGGAGGACGGCTGCCTGCGGTTCGTCACTCGAGCCGGGCCGGAGGGCGGCGCGACCCTCGCACCGGGCGACGATCAGATCCCGCATCAGTCGGTCTCGGCCGTGCTGCTCGGCCCGGGCTCCTCGGTGACCCACGATGCCCTTCGACTCCTCGCCCGCCACGGCTGCGCCCTGTGCGCCATCGGTGAGGGGGGCGTACGGCTCGACACGGCGCCGCCGCTCCTGCCGGACACCTCCGCCCTGGCTCGGCGCTAGGTCGAGCTCTGGGCGGTGAAGGCCACGCGCATGGAGGTGGCGCGGCGGATGTACGCCCTGCGCTTCGGCGAGATCGTGCGAACCCGCGACATCGCGGTCCTGCGCGGCATGGAGGGCGGGCGCATCAAGCGGGCCTACGAGCTGGCCGCCGAGCGATTCGGCGTGCCCTGGCGCGGACGCCGCTACGATCGAGCGAACCCCGACAGCGCGGACCTGCCCAACCAGGCCCTCAACCACGCGGCTGTGACGGTGCAGGCCGCCGCCGCCATCGCCGTTGCTGCCACCGGCACGATCCCCCAACTCGGCTTCATCCACGAAGACTCCGGACAGAGCTTCGTCCTCGACATCGCCGACGTGCGGCGCCACGACGTCGTCCTCGACATCGCTTTCGGGGCTGCCAAGGAGGCGACCAAGCGTCCGGAGAGCATCGACCGGCTGGTCCGCCGCAGGGCAGCCGAGCTGTTTCGCCGACGCGAGGTCATCCCGGGTCTGATCGACGCGATCAAGTCCGTCCTGGTGCCTCGGGAGCGGGACGACGCCCCCCAGGCAGAGGTCGGTTCGACGACCGACGCCGAGCCGACGTGAACGCGACGAGGAGAGGGGCATGCCGCTCTGCGTGGTCGTCACCCGCGATGTCGAGGATCGCTACCGGGGCTTCCTGGGATCCGCCATGCTGGAGCTGGCCCCCGGTGTCTACGCCTACCCGCGCATGAGCGCGGGCGTGCGCGATCGTGTCTGGACCGTGCTGTCGGACTGGTACGGCCAGCTCGGCCGTGGCAGCATCGTGATGACCTGGGCGGACACGTCTGCGGCAGGCGCGCTCGGCGTTCGCACGCTCGGCTCGCCGCCCAAGGAGGTGATCGCCCATGAGGGCGTCCTTCTCACCCGCCGTCCGCTGGGCCGCGGAGCGGGGATACCGCCCCTGGCCCAGGAGACGACCCTGGCCCAGGAGACGAGCTCTTTGATAAGTGAATGATGTCAGTATATTGACTGGTAGAGGCTCCCCCGCATCCGCGGGGATCGACCCCGCGACAGGTCGAGGCTCGCCTTGATCGGCGTGGCTCCCCCGCATCCGCGGGGATCGACCCCGTGCAGTCCATCTGCCGCCGCTCGCAATGCCGGCTCCCCCGCATCCGCGGGGATCGACCCTCGACCTTCTGCTCTGCGGCGACCCGGTCGTAGGCTCCCCCGCATCCGCGGGGATCGACCACCCGCGCGACGCCGTCGGAGGCGAGGGTCCGGGGCTCCCCCGCATCCGCGGGGATCGACCCTATTCCTCGGCTCGGGCGGCACTCAACGAAGTGGCTCCCCCGCATCCGCGGGGATCGACCCAGGCCGAGGATGTAGGGGGAGAGCGGCACCGTGGCTCCCCCGCATCCGCGGGGATCGACCCTACTGCCAGATGAGCGTCGGCAGCGGCGGCCTGGCTCCCCCGCATCCGCGGGGATCGACCCCGCGAGGCCGGCGCCTCCCCGGGCTGGGCCGCGGCTCCCCCGCATCCGCGGGGATCGACCCATGCCGGCCAACCCGGTCATGCGGTTCTGCACGGCTCCCTCGCATCCGCGGGGATCGACCCTGGTTGGCGAGAATGATCGGCCCTTCCACAACGGCTCCCCCGCATCCGCGGGGATCGACCGTAGACCTCCTCGGTGTCGAAGGTCTGCATCATGGCTCCCCCGCATCCGCGGGGATCGACCCGATCTTGAAGGCGATGTTGGCGCTGGTAGAAGGGCTCCCCCGCATCCGCGGGGATCGACCCAACCTCCCGAGCCGCGAAGACGTGCTCCGGCAGGCTCCCCCGCATCCGCGGGGATCGACCCCGTGAGATCAACGTCGTCGGGATCGACCTGAGGGCTTCTCCGAGGGCGTGGACGTCATCAAGACTCCTCTGCACCGCGGGGATCGACCCACATTGACGCCTTCGTGCATCCCTGTGACGGCGCGGGTGGACGCCAACCAGGTCGGCAGCGTGGGGGCGAACCACTCGTTCGAGGTGGGGCACAACCAGAACCAGGCGATCGGGGGCTCGCGCTCGCTCACCGTGGGGGCGGTGGGGGGCGCGGCGAGCGCGGCCCTGGCCGCGGCGGTGTCGGCGATGTCGGGGCAGACGGCGGGGCTGCTGGGCCAGGCGATGGGCGTCGCGATGGACGCGATGGGCGCGGCCTCCGGGAACGGCGGGGCGGCGCCGGTCGATGCGGGGGCGCTCGCGGGGCCGGCCGGGACGGGCGGCGGCGATGCCGCGGGCGATCCCGCGGCCTCTGCCCTCGGGGCGCTGGCGGCGGGGTTCGGCGGGCTGGTGGGCGGCGGCGGCATCGGCGGGCTGATCGGCGCGGGCATCGACGGAACCCGGGCCGGGATCAACGACGCGAGCGTGCGCAGCATGCGGACCGCCGGTGGGGCCGGCATGGCGGCGGCGGGCACGGCGCTCGCCGGCCAGGTCGGCGGGATGATGGGCGGCCTGGGCGGCGTGATGAACACGATGGTCACGCGCTTCCAGAACTCCACCACCGGCATCGCCTCGACCGAGCAGGTCGGCGTCAGCAAGGTCGTCAATGTCGGGCAGACGATGCGGGAGAACGTCGGCAAGGCCCACACCCACACGGTCGGCGAGCAGTACGTGATCGAGGTCGGCCAGGAGATGCTGGTCAAGGTCGGCGAGGTGTTCCGGATCGTCGTCGGCGCTTCGACGCTGACCATGGACAAGGACGGCAACGTCACCATCACGGGCAAGACCTTCACCACCGACTTCTCCGACCAGGTGAAGCACTGGGGCAAGGTCATCGACCTCAACCCGTCGCGCTGACGGGGACGTCCGATGCTCATCCGCAACGACACGCCGTTCGCCGCCCTCGGCTTCGGCGACCTGCACCGCGACGGGATCGGGATGGCGGTGGTCGCGGTGCGCGGCCGCTACGACCTCTCCGCCGAGGGCGCGCTCGGCCTCGCCGACACCCAGGCACTCGTGCTCAACGACGTCTATGCCGGCGATCCCCATCGCACGCCGCTCGTGCAGGTCGGGGACCTGATTCCCTACAAGCCCGGCGCCGACGTGACCGTCCTCGGCCACGCCCATGCGCCCGGCGGCCGGCCGGCCCGCTCGTGGACGGTCGCGCTGACGGTGGGCGAGACGCGGGCGGCGCTGCGGGTCCACGGGCCGCGCGCCTGGCAACCGGCGCTGCGCTTCCTGCGGCCGACCTGGAAGCTCGGCCCGGCCGAGCCCGCCACCCGCGTGCCGCTCGACTATCGCCTCGCCGCGGGCGGGCGCATCGTGGGGGATCCGGAGGGCACGATGAGCCCCGACAACCCGATCGGCCCGGGGCAGCTGCACCGGGACTGGAGCCCGGTCGGCCGCGTGCTGCCGGCGCCCCGGATCGAGGCGCCGGAGGCGGCCCTCGCCGATCCCTTCACGGTCGCGCGCCCGGCCGGCTTCGGCCCGGTGCCGCCGTTCTGGCGCTGGCGCGAGGGGCATTGCGGCACCCGCGACGAGGCGTGGCTTCGCGAGCGCTGCCCGCAGATGCCGGCGGATTTCGACTACCGTTTCTTCCAGACCGCCCCGCCCGCCCTGGTCCGGCCACGCCTCCACGGCGACGAGACCGTGCGGCTCGACGGGCTGGTGCCGGGCGGGGCGCTGGCGTTCCGGTTGCCCGGGCTGGTGCCGGTGGCCCACCACGCCTGGTTCGACGGCCGGGCCGTGTCGGCGCGGCTGCACCTCGACGGGGTGCATCTCGACCTGCGGGCGGAGGCGCCGCCCTGGCGGGTGGACCTGACCTGGCGCGGCTGGGTGGCGCGCTGCCCGGCCTATCACGGAGCGGTGCTGGCGGTGCTGCCGCTGGCCGAAGCGGCGGGCCTGGCGGTGTCGGGCGAGCACGGGCTGAGCGCGGAGGCGGGGGCATGAGCCTGCCGCGGGAGGGCTCGCGGACGGTTCGCGAGGGGATCGTCGTCGCGGAGGCGATGGACTGGTGCCGCTCGCCGACCGCGATCGTGCCCTACAGGATCTACACGCATCATCAGGTGGAGGGGGCGGGCACCGCCGACAGCGTGCGCCAGACCGACGAGCGCTCGCACGTGCGGGGCTCGCTGATCCGGCAGTGCTACGGCGACGAGCCGGGGGTTGGCGGGGGCGTGAGGTCGGGGACGCGGGGGGCGGAGTGCGAGCCCAAGACGTGGTCGTCGAGCGTGCGGGCGGAAGGGCGCCCCATGGTGCGCCACGACGACGAGTGGTGGATGAACCACAGGAACACGTATGGGCGTCTGACTTACGTCAAGGATGCCAAGCGCTACGAGACGCCGGAGGAGAAGGAGATCACGCCGCGGATGCCGGGTGCGTCCGGGCCGCCGGGCGAGACGGCGAGCGACGCGAGGCCGGATGCGGTTCGTCCGGGCGCGCACTACGCGCAACTGGCGGTGCCGATGCCGGGTCCCGTTCCGGTGCCGATGCCGGTGCCGCCGATCCCGCAGGGGCAGGGAACGGCGGCGGCGGATGCGGTGTGGAAGGGCATCAAGGGACTGAAACCCGAGGAAGGGGAGACGTTCTCGGACTACATGCAGCGGCCGCTGTACAATCTCGGGATAAAGAAGAAGAAAGAAAAGTCAGGAACGAAATCGGGAACGGGCAGCGTCCGTATCAGTGCGCGGGATCGCCAACGGAAATGCCCTTGCACCGTCGAGCCCTACTCGAAGCAGAAGACGGCCTGCCAGGTCGAATGCCCCGGGTCGCAGGCGCACCACATCGTCCCGGATTATCTTCTCGGGGCGAGCAACTGGAAGATGCGGGAGAGGGGCGACCGCCTCTACGCCAACGATGGAAGTCGCTTGACGTCGTTCGGCGATGGACCCGCGATCTGCCTGATCGGCAACAAGTCGACCCAGGGAACTCCCCATAACGCCGCCCATGGGGGAGACGGCGAAATCCAGTCCAAGGCTGCCGACAACGGTGGGGTGCTTTCCCTCGGTGAGGGCGTTGACATCTCGGTGTCGCACGCCCTCGCGGCGAGACCGGAATGCAGCGGCGAAATCCTGACGAAGACTTATGACGAATATGGGAGGTTCGATCCGGACACGCCGATTAGAGGTACCAAAAATCCGATCGGCAAAGATAGCGCAACATCAAAGTTGTTAAATATTGTCAAGCCAGGAACAGAGAGATAATGTTCATTCAAAATGAAAACGCAATATTTGTTGACGTGCATGAAATGTGGTCGACGTCTTGGTATTTCTGCTGATCCGGAGGAAAACAATACATATTCATCTTTCACACGATTTTGTGTCTACGATCACCATGATCGAGGCGAAAACAAGTAGGGATCGTTTGCGCTTGATAGCTGCGTTCAGAGCGTCACTATTATTCAGCTCGAAGGAGTAGAGTACGCTGGATTCTGTGTCGTTTCGGCTGAAGGCGATGTTGGTTATTTTTCATTTCCGACCATTTCCGAACGCATACCCGAGACGGGCATACATGCGCCGGACTCCAAATACTTCGGGCGGATGCAGGACATCCAGGAGATCGGCGACAGCCTGTTTGCCCGCGGAGACGGCCTGCAGTTCTACAGGCGCAACCGCTACGGGGACGGGACCTGGCACTGCCTCGCGCCCGACCTGCGCCAGCCGCCCGGAACGCCGGCCTCCGCCTACTGCATCATGCCCCGCATCAACGGTCCCCACGAGCGCGCGGTCTACGCCGTCGGACAGCGCGGATCGATCTACTTCTGGAACGGCGAGACCGTCCGGAAGCTCGACTGCCCCGTCCGCTCCACCCTCATCGACATCCACGTCGAGTCCGACGACGCGATCTGGATCTGCGGCGGCGACGGCACCCTGCTCAAGGGCAACCACAGGACCGGGTTCCGGCTCTGCCCCGGCACCGGCCTCGGCACGACGCTGTTCCAGCGCATGACGATGTACGACGGCACGCTCTATCTCGCGGCCAGCGGCGGCGATCCGTTCGGCCTCTTCACCTATCGCGACGGACGCATCGCCCCGGTCCGTACCGGGCTGCAGCCCGAGATCGCCGACCCGCACTTCGTCGACAGCGCGCACGGGGTCCTGTGGGCGATGAGCATCAAGGACATCGTCCGCTTCGACGGCCATGCCTGGGAGCGGATCGACTTCCCCGGTCATCCGCCGATCCGATGAGCGCGCCGTCCGAGCGGCCCGAGGCCCGGGCCTGGAGCGACCGGCTGGCCGGTCTCGTCTGGTGCACCGGCATCGCGGACCAACTGCCCGAGATCGGCGCCTGGCTCGGCCAGCCGGCCGGGACCTTTCCGCCGTCGCGCCCCGAGCGCTTCGCCCTCTACGCCGCGCCCGAGCGCGGGGTGGCCCTGCGCCTGCACTATCCCTTCTGGGACAGGGCGACCACGTGCGATCCCGACCAGTGGCTCATCGCCGACGTGACGTTCGATCCGCTGCGGGCGCCTCTGCCGTTCGATCTGGAGGCCGAGGGCGAGACGGTCGAGAGCGCCACGGGCAAGCTCGACCCCGACCGTGACGATTTCCCGGCGACGCGGACCAGCACGTTCTACCTCGACGACGACCGCGCCGTGACGATCGTGTTCCTCGAGGGCGGCCGGGGGATCGAGACCCTGCGCGTGACGCGGTTGTACGGGGCGGTGCGGTTTCCGCCACGCTCCGGCTCCGCCGTCCCCGGTCGGTGAGATCGACGGGCAGATCATCGACGGGTCGTGGCGCGTGCGGGCGGAAGGGGTGCCCTGGCGCGCCACGACGACGAGTGGTGGGTGAACCATGGGGAGAACCACCGTCTGGCGGCCGATGCGCGCCGCACGGACCCGTCTCCGTCGCCACCGGCGAATACCTCGAGACCTGGCACGACTTCCTGATTCCGGCGACGCTGCCCTTCGACGGGGCGCGCTACATGGGCCTCAAGCTGCCCCTGCCCGCGGGCTATGCGAGCCCCCTCGGCCCCTGCCAGATCTCGATGTTCGACGAGATCGTCGCCAACCCGGAGCCCGGCCCGCTCGACTTTCACCGGGCCGACGGCAAGGTCGTCAGCTTCGACCGGCCGTTCAACTTCCTCGCCAGCCACAATGCCGGCTGCCCCCATCTCGACCTGCGCGCCCCCTGGCTGCGCCAGCTCGAGCTGCGCGACCGCCGCCTGATCAAGCATTTCCGCCAGGACGAGGACGACATCTACCGCCTCGTGCGGATCGAGGATCTGGACGGCCACGCCATCACCTTCCTGCGCGACGCCGACGGGGTGCTGGAGCGGGCCGAGGGCACCGACGGGCTGGCGCTCGCCTTCACGAACGACGAACGCGGCCGGCGCACCGGCATCGCGCTGATCAGCACCGACGGCTCGCGCCTGGACCTCGCCCGCTACGCCTACGACGCCAAGGGCCGCATGACCGAGGCGGACTGCGCCTTCGGCATGTCGGTCGCGTATCTCTGGGAGCCCGACAGCGACCTGCTGGCCGCCTGGCACAACCGCACCCGCCGCTCGCAGTCGCGCTTCACCTACGATGCCGAGGGACGCGTCGTCCACACCGCCACCAACGGCCTCTGGCACGACGACCGCTTCGCCTACGACCGGGACAAGCGCGAGACGACCTACCTGCCCGGCGGGGCCGAGGCCCTCGCCCAACGCTTCACCTACGACGAGCACCACAACGTCACCGCCGAGACCGACGCCCTCGGCCACACCGTCTCCCGCACCTTCGACGCCGCCGGCTTCGAGACCGCCCTCACCGATCCCAACGGCCACACCACCACCACGACCTACGACCTCTGGGGCAACCCGAAGAGCGTCGTCGATCCGGAAGGCCGCAGCACCGAGTACGGCTGGGTGCCGGAGGGCCAGCTCGACCTCGTCGTCGACGGCGCAGGCCACGTCCGCCGCTACGAGCACGACGAACACGCCAACGTCGTCGAGGAGATCGACGCCGAGGGGAACGTCACCCGCCACGCGCGCGACGCGGGCGGGCGCATCGTCCGCACCACCTTTCCGGATGGAAGCGAGGAGCGACGCAGCTACGACGCGTTCGGGCGGCTTTCCACCCTCACCGACCCGCGCGGCGGCACCAGCACTTACGCCTACGACGCGTTCGGCCGCCAGGTCGCGCTCACCGATCCGGCCGGCCACACCACCCGCTTCGCCTACGAGGCCGGCGCCGGAGGATTCGCCACCCCCACCACCCTGGTGCGCCCCGACGGGGTGAGCGTCAGCCGCACCTTCGCCGAGGACGGGGTGCTGGCCTCGGTCAGCGACGGCGAGGGCCGGACCTGACGCTACGCTTACGGCGCCTTCGACGTGCTCCAGGCGATCGAGGACCCCCGCGGCGGGCGCCTGACGCTGACCCACGACGGCGAGGGCCGGGTGATCGCGGTCACCAACCAGACCGGGCATGTCTACCACCTGATCCGCGACGCCGCCGGCCGGGTGGTGGCGGAGGAGGATTTCGACGGACGGCGCACGGAGTATACCCGCGATCCGGCCGGGCGGGTGACGCAGACGCGCAAGCCCGACGGGTCGCGGCTCACCTACGCCTACGACCGTTCCGACCGGCTGACCGCGATCCGCACCTACGCCGCCGAGGATCCCGAGGGCGGGCGTCCGCGCGATGAAACGCATCTGCGCTACGACGGCCGCGGCCTGCTGGTCGAGGCGTCGAGCCGGGCGGCGCGGGTGGTGCTGGAGCGGGACGGCAACGGCCGGATCGTGGCCGAGACGACGAACGGGCGCCGGGTCGAGAGCCGCCTCGACGGGCTCGGGCGGCGGATCGAACGGCGGATCGGGGCGGGTCAGCCGGGGGCGAGCCTAGTGCGGATCGGGCGCGATCCCCTCGGGGCCCTGGCCTCGCTGACCATCGACGACCACGCGCCGCTGGCGTTCACCCGCGACCCGCTCGGGCGGGAGACGCGGCGGGCCTCCGCGAAAGGCTTCGTGCTGGAGCAGGCCTTCGGACCCGGTCGGGCAGCTGCGCCACCAGCGGGCGGGCCGTGAGGGCCAAGCGGGCAGGTCTTACGCCTGGGACAGGGCCGGCGCGCCGACGCTGATCGACGACGCATTGTTCGGCCCGGCGGCCTACCGCTACGACGGCAACGGCCCGAAGGCGCGAGCGTTGTCCCGGCGGAACGCCGCGATCGTATCGTGATCGGGATGCTGGTCGGCGGCAACGAACCGCGCGCCGATGTCGCGGTAGGTGGCCCGTTCGGGGCGCCGCGACGAGACGATGCCGTTGGCGTAGATCAGCAGACCGAGCATCAGCCGGGGATGGGACTGGGCCTTGCCAGCGCCGCGATGGTTGATCCCGAACGCATCGAGCGCAACGCGTTCGACGGTGGCGACGACGTGCGCCAGATCGTCCTCCGCCACCCAGTCCGCCAGGTCAGGGGGGAGGAGGAACCGCTGCTGGCGGCTGTAGGGTCGCAGGACGGTCATGGCCGCACGCTACGCCGACCTGGCGGGACGCGCCTGTCAAAACCGCTGGAAAGCCTGCGAAGCCAACAGGTTGGCAGCAAAGAACGGCGACCGTGCCAGCCTGCCGAATCCGACAGGCTGCCAGCCGCCCGCGGGGAGAGGGGGGAACCCGCGCTCTGCCTACCAAGCCAATCCTTACGTCGGCACCTTTCCGCCCAGCTCGTCCTCGATATGCGCCCGCACGATGGCGTCGAAGTCCGGCTCGGCCTGGAAGCCCAGCTCCAGCGCCCGCCGGGCGTCGAAGGTGCGGGGCCAGCCGGCGACGATGCGCTCGATGGTGGGGTCGGGCTCGCGGCGGATGCGGGCGACCGCGGAATCACCCGCGGCCCGGCGCAGGGCCTCGATCTGCTCGGCGACGGTCGCGCCGACGCCCGGCATGGTCAGGTTGCGGCGGTCGCCGAGGCGCTGGGTGTCGATCGTCGCGGCGTGGATCAGGAAACCGACCGCCGAGCGCGGCGAGGCGTGCCAATGGCGGACCTGGTCGGAGACCGGCAGCACGGCCTCCTGGCCGGCCAGCGGCTCGCGGATGATGCCGGAGAAGAAGCCGGACGCCGCCTTGTTGGGCTTGCCCGGCCGCACGCAGATGGTGGGGAGCCGAATGCCGACGCCGTCGAAGATGCCGCGGCGCGAATAGTCGGAGAGCAGCAATTCGCCGATCGCCTTCTGGGTGCCGTAGCTGGTGAGCGGCGCCGTCAGGTACTCGTCGGGGATGGGCTCGGGCATCGGCGCGCCGAAGACGGCCACCGACGAGGTGAAGACGAAGCGGGGCTTGTAGCCCTCGCCGATCGCCCGCACCGCGTCGTAGAGACGGCGGGTGCCGTCGAGGTTGATCCGGTAGCCCTTGTCGAAATCGGCCTCCGCCTCGCCGGACACGATGGCCGCAAGGTGGAAGATCACGTCCGGACGGCCGGCGACCAGGCGCTCGGCCTCGCCGGGCTCGGAGAAGTCTGACGCCGAGAGCGAGACCGGGATTTTTGTTCCGGCCGGCGCCTCGGGCGGCACCACGTCGTGCAGGGTCAGGCGCGAGATCGTCTCGCCACCGAGGGAGCCGTCCTTGACCAGCCGGTCGAGGAGCTTGCGGCCGACCATGCCGGCGGCGCCGAGGATGAGGATATGCATCGAACCGTCTCCCTCAGAGGGTGAAGCCGCCATCGGCGATATAGCACTGGCCGGTGGTGAAGCGGGACTCGTCCGAGGCGAGGTAGACCGCGAGCGCGCCCATCTCCTCCGTCGTGCCGAGCCGGCCCATCGGCTGGCGGTCGATGAAGGCCTGGCGGGCCTCGTCGACCGAGGTCTTGTTCATCGAGGCCAGCGCCGCGATGCGCTCGTCCAGTGAAGGCGACTGGATGGTGCCGGGGCAGATCGCGTTCGCCCGCACGCCGCTGCGGATGAAGTCCCGCGCCACCGCCTTGGTGAGGCCGACCACCGCCGCCTTCGAAGCGCCGTAGACGTAGCGGTTGGGTGCCGTGGCATCCGCTCCGACCGCCGACGCGATGTTGACGATCGAGCCATTGCCGCGCTCCAGCATGCCGGGCAGGAAGGCCCGGATGGTGCGGTGCATCGAGCGCACGTTGAGGTCGAAGGCCAGCTCCCACTCGGCATCGGTGCAGTCGAGGATGGTGCCGTGATGCACGAAGCCGGCGGCGTTCACCAGCACGTCGACCGGGCCGGCGCCTTTGGCGAAGTCCGCCACCGCCGCGTCCGAGCGCACGTCGAGGGAGGCGGCTTGCGCGCCCGTCAAGCCCTCGAGCTTGCCCGCGTCGAGATCGGTCGCCAGAACCTCGGCGCCCTCGGCCAGGAAGGCCGCCGCGATGGCGCGTCCGATCCCCTGGCCCGCCGCCGTCACGACCGCGCGCTTGCCCGTCAGCCGTCCCGCCATGTTCATCCTCCCGTCGTGTCGTGCCCCGCTCGATCGGCGGGGCTTGGTCTGTCGCTCAGCCGAGGCGCTTGTGCATGTGCACCAGGCGTCGGTCGGTCAGGGTCTCGACCCGCGCGGTGGCGTAGCCCCGCCGGGCGTACCAGTCGATGTTCCGCACGAGCTTGTCCCCGGTGTAGAGCCGCAGCTCCACGAGGTCGAGGTCCCGCGCCCGACTCTCGGCCGCCGCCAGCAGGGTATTGCCGAGGCCCGAGCCCTGATGCGCCGGATCGACCGCGACGCTCCAGAGCATCAGGTGGTCGGGCTGCGGATCGAGCACCAGGGCGCCGGCGGGCTCCCCCTCGTGGTCGGCGAGCCAGACCTCGTAGCGCCCCAGGACCTCGGCGGCGGGGGTGAGGAGCGGCACCGGCTCGACGCCCAGCAGCGGGCGGTTCGGCGCGTAGGCGGCGTTCTGCAGGGCCGCGAGGGCGGGCGCGTCGGCGGTCGTCGCCCGGCGCAAGGCGTGCCCCGGGATCGTCGCCCGGGTCAGCGCGCCGAGGCGCAGGGACTGGCCGCCCTCGAGGTTTTTGGGCGAGAGCCAGCGGTCGAAGCCCTGGCGGATCTGCGGCCACTCGCCGTCGAGCATCGAGAACCACGTCGTGTCGCGGTTGCGGCCCTTCACGATCACCGCCTGGCGAAACAGCCCCTCGTAGGAGAAGCCGAGGCGCGCGGCGGCGCTTCGCGACGGCGCGTTGAGGGCGTTGCACTTCCACTCGTAGCGGCGATAGCCGAGGTCGAAGACGTATCCGGCGAGGAGCCGCATCGCCTCGGTGGCGCCGGCCGTGCGCTGCAAGGCCGGGGTGTAGAGGATGTTGCCGACCTCGATCACCCGGTTGGCCCGGTCGATCCGCATCAGCGAGGCGTGGCCGATCGCCTTGCGGCTCCCGGCATCGAGGATGGCGTAGAACAGGGGATCGCTGGAAGCCTCACAGGCCACGAGATAGGCCTGGAAGCTCTCGCGGTCGTCGAACGGACCAGCGGCCATGTATTGCCAGAGCGCTTCCTTGCCGGGGCCGACCGCCCCTTCGGCGAGGTCGGCGCCGTGGACGTCCGCGTTCAGCGGGACGACCAGGACGTGGCGACCGTTCAGGCGGATCTGCTCCGGCCCGGGCGCCGGGCTGGTCTCGGCGACGGGGTGGCCGATCGGCTGGCCGGTGACGGGATCGCGATCGGGATTCATGCGCCTCCTCGCTCCTTCAGGTCCTGTCGGAAGAAGCCGTTGATCTCCGAGAAGCTGACCGAGCCGTCGAAGCCGCCGAAGCTGCCCTCGTCGTGGATGCGCCGGGCGGCGCGGATGAAGCCGGTCCAGGCCGCCCGCGCCAGCGACGAGCCGACGCTGATCCGGCGCACGCCGAGCGCTTCGAGATCCGCGACCTTGAGGCCGGGATTGGTGCTCATCAGGATGTTGACCGGCACCGGCGCCAGGGCCTCGACGAGCGTCCGGATTTCTTCGCGCCGCTTCGGGCCCGGCGCGTAGACCACGTCGGCTCCGGCCTCGGCATAGGCCTGGAGCCGGCGGATCGCCTCCGGCAGCGGCTCGGCATGGCCGGTGAGGTAGCATTCGGCCCGGCCGGTCAGCAGAACGCCGCCGCCCGCGGCGTCGATCGCCGCGCGGGCGGCGCGGATGCGCTCCGCGCCCTCGGCGATGTCGTAGAGCGGCCGGGCGGGATCGCCGGTGGCGTCCTCGATCGACAGGCCGGCGACCCCGGTGGCGACGCAGGAACGGACGTTGCGGGCGACGCCCTCGGGATCGTGCGCGTAGCCGGATTCGAAATCGGCGTTCACCGGCAGGTCGGTGGCGGCGACGATCTCGGCGATATGGGCGAGCATCGCGTCGAGGGGGACCGCCCAGTCGGTGTCCGGCAG
The DNA here is from genome assembly GCF_017347565.1 of Methylobacterium indicum. Taxonomy (NCBI): domain Bacteria; kingdom Pseudomonadati; phylum Pseudomonadota; class Alphaproteobacteria; order Hyphomicrobiales; family Methylobacteriaceae; genus Methylobacterium; species Methylobacterium indicum. The sequence goes on from NZ_AP024145.1 coordinate 1,767,916, forward strand.
CGCCCGGGTGAAGGCGAAGCCGGAACTGGTGGTGGCGAGCGCCGGAAACCCCATCGCCGCGAGGTAGCGGCTGGTGCCGATGTCCCAGGGGTTCGGCATCACGAAGCAGCCGCCCTCGTGGAGCCGCCGGAAGGCGGCGCGGCGCGCGGCGAAGTCGGTCATCGGGGACGTCTCGCGGGAATCGGTGTCCCACAGTTCCATAGGGCGCCGGCCGCTGTAAACCGCCGCCGACCGGGCTCCCGCCCCGCGCGTGGGTCTCAGGCCGCCCGGATCGAGGCGATGAAGCCCGCGACCTCGGCCCCGAGATGCTCGGACTGGCGCGCGAGCGCGGAAGCCGCCGCCAGGACCTCGGCGGCCGCCGCGCCGGTCTCCTCGGAATCCTGGGCCACGCCGGTGATGGTGCGGGTCACCTCGCCGGTACCGGAGGAGGCCTGGGTCACGTTGCGGACGATCTCCTGCACGGCATCGCCCTGTTGGGCGACCGCCGCCGCGATCTCGCCGGCCCCGGCATCGATCTCGCGGATGCGCGCCGTGATCGTGCCGATCGCCGCGACCGCCCGGCCCGCCACGGCCTGGATCCGGTCGATCTGCTCGCCGATCTCGTCGGTGGCCCGGGCGGTCTGGGTGGCGAGCGCCTTCACCTCCGCCGCCACGACCGCGAAGCCGCGTCCCGCCTCGCCGGCGCGGGCCGCCTCGATCGTAGCGTTCAGCGCCAGGAGATTGGTCTGGGCCGCGATCGAGGCGATCACTCCGACGACATCGCCGACCCGTGCCACCGTCCCGTTCAGGGCCTGGACCAGCGCCCCGGTCTCGTCGGTCTCGGCCACGGCGCGGCGGGCGAGGTCGGCCGAGCCCGCCACCTGCCGCCCGATCACCGCCACCGAGGCGCCGAACTGCTCCGTCGCCGAGGAGACGGCGGCCACGTTCTGCGCCGTCTCCTCGGCGGCCGCCGCCACGGTCACGGAGCGCCCCGCGGTTCCGGTGGCGATGGCGCTCATCGTGCGGGCGGTGTCCTGCAGCGCGTCCGCCGAGACGGCGACCGACGCCGCGACCCCGCCGACGGCCCGTTCGAAGCGGTCGGCCATCTCCCGGAACGCGGCCCTGCGCTCCGCCTCGCCGCGGGATCGCTGGGCCGCCTGCTCAACGACCAGCCGGGCATTCTCCGTCATCCCGGCATGGAAGACCGCGAAGGCCCGGCCGATGGCGCCGATCTCGTCCTGGCGCCGGGATGGCGGCACGCCGACCGAGAGGTCGCCGCCGGCGACCCGGCCCATCGCCCCGGCCAGATGCCGGAGCGGGATCGTGATGCGCCGGCCGACCCACCAGGACAGGGCGCCGGCGCACAGGACCACGAAGGCAATGCAGCCGAGCATCACGCGGCCGGTCTGCGTTCGCGAGGTCGTCACCGCGGCCTGGGCCTGTCGCCGCTCTTCCTCGGCGAGCTGCCCCACCTCGGCCAGCCGTGGCGCGAGGCGCGCGTGGATCGTCCGGAGGTCGTCGGCCTCTTCCTTCAGGCTGCCGGCGCCGACGAGATAGGCCATGAAGCCGTCCCGGTAGGTGCCGAGCAGGCCCGCGATCTCGGCCTTGTCCACCTGCGGCAGGGCCGATGCCGCCAGGGCCGCCTCGAACTCGGCGGCCCGCGCCCGCAGCTCGTCGCCGTAGGTGTCCTCGCCGCGCAGCATGAAGTCCTTCTCGTGCCGCCGCATCATCAGCATCAGCGTGGTCAGGCGCGTCTCCTGGACCCGCGCCAGGCGCCGCTCGATGGCGTGCACCGCCTGGCGCAACCGTCCCTGGAGCCCCTCCTTCTCGGTGAAGCCGAGGGTGCGCTGGGCCGCCGCCACGTTCTCGAAGCGCGTGGCATAGACGTTCAGGCCCGCCCGCAGCCCGTCGGCCGCCCTGAGCGGCGCCTCCGCCGGCAGGAGGGCGACCCGGCGCTCGATCTCGTCCAGGTGCGTGGCTGCCCGGGCGAGCCGGTCGTGACGCGCGGCGATGAGCGCGTCGCGCCGGTTCAGCAGGAAGTCGGTCTCGATCTGGTGGGCCTGCTGCACCTCCTCGGCCATCGCCGCGACGAGGCCCGCGAGGGCGGCGGCGCGGTCGGCCTCGTCCTGGAGACGTTCCTGATTATGCGCGCCGAGGCCGAAGATGAGGCCGACGAGAAGGACGCCGCCGACGCCCAACGCCGCGATTTGTGCACGCAACCCGACGTTGGGAAACCCGAACATCACGTGACCGCCCTCCCGGAGGAATGACGGTCTTATTAGCCGGGAAAGCGTTAAGATCCGATGCCGCGCGCCCGAGGACTGATGTCGCAAGTCTTCGCGCGTCGGCGGGGTGTTGCGACATTGTAAGATCTTGTTCCGGTCGTGCGCGCGACCCCTGATCGCCGCCCGAGGCCGCGGGTGCCCCGTCCGGGCGGCCGGACGGGGCTTGAGCGTCAGTGCACGGGCGTCAGTGCATGGACGTCAGTGGTTGTCGCGCGGCACGCCGTGGGTCTGCGCGATGCGCTGGAAGGCCTCGGAGCCCTTGAGGATCATGCCCTCGGAGAGCTGGTCGACCATCGCGCGCTGGATCGCCTGCCAGGGGGTCTGGCTCGCCGGGTAGGGGTAGCCGCCCCGGGCGGTCAGGTCCTCGCGGCGGCGCGCGATCTCCTCCGCGGGAAGGAGGATGTCGGCGGTGCGCTTGTTGAGGTCGATGCGGACCCGGTCGCCGTTCTGGAGCAAGGCGAGGCCGCCGCCGGCCGCCGCCTCCGGCGAAGCGTTGAGGATCGAGGGCGTGCCCGAGGTGCCGGACTGGCGCCCGTCGCCGATGCAGGGCAGCGACAGAACGCCCCTGCGGATCAGCTCGCCCGGGGGCTGCATGTTCACGACCTCCGCCGCGCCCGGATAGCCGATCGGGCCGGCGCCGCGCATGATCAGCACCGTGTGCTCGTCGATCTCGAGCGCCGGGTCGTCGATGCGGTGGTGGTAGTCCTCCGGCCCGTCGAACACCACGACCTTACCCTCGAAGGCGTAGGGATCGTCCGGGTTGGCGAGATAGCGGTCGTAGAACTCGCGGCTGATCACGCTGGTCTTCATGATCGCCGAATCGAACAGCGAGCCCTTGAGGTTGAGGAAGCCGGCGCGCTCGCGCATCGGCTCGCCGTAGGGCTTGATGACGTCGCGGTCCCAGGTGTGGGCGCCCGCGCAGTTCTCGGCAACCGTCTTGCCGTTGCAGGTGAGGACGTCGGCGTGGAGCTTGCCGGCCTCCAGCAGCTCCGACATCACCGCCGGCAGGCCGCCGGCGCGATAATATTCCTCGCCAAGATACTGGCCGGCGGGCTGCATGTTGACCAAGAGCGGGATGTCGTAGCCGACGCGCTCCCAGTCGTCGCAGGTGAGCGGCACGCCGATCAGCTTGGCGATGGCGTTGATGTGGATCGGCGCGTTGGTCGAGCCGCCGATGGCGGTGTTGGCGACGATCGCGTTCTCGAACGCCTCGCGGGTCAGGATGTCGGAGGGCTTCAGGTCCTCCCACACCATGTCGACGATGCGCTGGCCGGTGGCGTAGGCCGCCTGGCCGCGCTCGCGGTAGGGGGCGGGGATCGCCGCCGAGCCCGGCAGCGCCATGCCGAGCGCCTCCGCCAGGGCGTTCATGGTCGAGGCGGTGCCCATCGTGTTGCAGTGCCCGTCCGAGGGCGCCGAGGAGGCCACGATGTCGAGGAATTGCTGGTAGTCGATGTCGCCGGCGGCGTGGCGCTCGCGGGCCTTCCACACCACGGTGCCCGAACCCGTGCGCTCGCCGCGGCTCCAGCCGTTCAGCATCGGGCCGACGTTCAGCGAGATGGTCGGGATGTTCACGGTGGCGGCCGCCATCAGGCAGGCCGGCATGGTCTTGTCGCAGCCGGTGAGCAGCACGACGCCGTCGAGGGGGTAGCCGTACAGGACCTCGACGAGGGACAGGTAGGCGAGGTTGCGGTCGAGCGAGGCGGTCGGCCGCTTGCCGGTCTCCTGGATCGGGTGGCACGGGAACTCGAAGGCGACGCCCCCGGCCGCCGTGATGCCCTCGCGCACGCGCTTAGCCAGCTCGAGGTGGTGGCGGTTGCACGGCGACAGGTCGGAGCCGGTCTGGGCGATGCCGATCAGCGGCTTGCCGCCGCGCAGCTCGCCGACGGTGAGGCCGAAATTGAGGTAGCGCTCGAGGTAGAGCGCGGTCATGCCCGGATTGTCCGGGTTGTCGAACCAGAGGCGCGAACGCAGGCGGCTGGCGTCGATGCGGGGGCGCGGCGTCTGGGCCATGGCGGGGTCGTCCTTCCCGAGTTCGTTCTTGTCGAGAACCGTTCTCGGGAAGCTATGGACCCGGCCGGTGCAGGAAGGCAACACCGCGCGGCGCATGACCGGGGCCGTGCCGGCGAGGGGCGGCCCGCGCCCAAAGTTTATCGCGCGGGCGCTGTCGCAAGGCCGCCGAGCGATGCTATGAGGCCGGCTGAACCATACCGCTCGACTTCTCCAGGGGGAGCCGCCGATGAGCCAAGAGACGCCGTCCAACCCGCTCGTGCCGATCGCCATCGTGGTGGCGATTCCGGTCCTCGTCTGCCTGATCCTGATGCTGACCGATACCGGCATCGAGCGCTCGCTGCTCTGGGCGGCGATCAAGACCGGCATCATCCTGATCGTGCTCGGCGGCGCGATCTCGTTCGGCGTCAGCCGGCTCGCCGAGCGCAACGGCTCGCGCTGAGCCCGGACGACCCGTCCCGACGGCACAGGAAGGCCGCGGGATCCTGACGACGCCGCGGCGAGGCGGGGCAGACCCCCGTCGCGCCGGACGTCCCTCGAGGAAACGAGAGAATCGCATGCCCGTGATCGTCCCCGCCTTCTCGCGCATCGGGGAGGAGAACGCCTTCGCGGTCCTCGCCCGCGCCACGGCTCTCGCCCAGGCCGGCCGCGACGTGATCAATCTCGGCATCGGCCAGCCCGACATGCCGACCCCGCCCCACGTCGTCGAGGCGGCGGTGAAGGCCCTGCAGGACGGGCACCACGGCTACACCCCGGCGACCGGCATCCTGCCCTTGCGCGAGGCGGTCTCCCGCGACCTCGACCGGCGGCTCGGCGTCCAGGTCTCGCCCGACAGCGTGATGATCGTGCCGGGCGGCAAGGTCACCATGTTCATGGCGATCCTGATGTTCGGCGAGCCGGGCGCCGAGATCCTGTACCCGGATCCGGGTTTCCCGATCTACCGCTCGATGATCGAGTTCACCGGCGCGACGCCCGTGCCGGTGCCGATCCGCGAGGCGAACGGCTTCGCCTTCTCGGCGGAGGAGACGCTGGGGCTGATCACCCCGCGCACCCGCCTGCTGATCCTGAACTCTCCCGCCAACCCGACCGGCGGCGTGACCCCGAAGGCCGAGATCGACAAGCTCGTCGCCGGCCTCGCCGCGCATCCCGACGTGACGATCATGTCGGACGAGATCTACGGCACGATGACTTATGACGGCGAGCGCCACCACACGCTGCTCGCCTATCCGGAGATCCGCGACCGCCTGATCTACCTCGACGGTGCGTCGAAGACCTACGCGATGACCGGCTGGCGCCTCGGCTGGTCGGTCTGGCCGGCGCCGCTCTACGACGCCGCCCGCAAGCTCGCTGTGAACTCGTTCTCCTGCGTCAACGCCGCGACGCAATGGGCCGGGATCGCCGCCCTCGACGGGCCGCAGGATTGCGTCGCCGCGATGATGGCCGAGTTCGACCGCCGCCGCCTCCTGGTGGTCGAGGGGCTGAACCGCCTGCCGGGCGTCTCCTGCATCACCCCGAAGGGCGCCTTCTACGCCTTCCCGAACATCTCCGAGACGGGCTGGAAGGCCAAGGCGCTCGCCTCGGCGCTCCTAGAGGACGCCGGCGTCGCGACGATCGGCGGGCCGGATTTCGGCATCCACGGCGAAGGCTACCTGCGCCTGTCCTACGCCAACTCGGCGGAGAATATTTCTCGCGCGCTGGAGCGGATCGGGGCGTTCCTGGAGCGGAACCGGCGCTGAGGGCCCGGCGCGGGTCCGAGAGGCGGGCGGCGATCGCGGGGAGGATTGCCGCTCGGCGCGGCCCAGGACCGGTCGAGAGCGGGAAACTCACTCTCCCCGCCGGCGGGGAGGGGAGACGGCCCGCTTCTCTTGCACCGGGGCAGGTCCGACCACACGGGGGCGGGGAGATGCGCCCCCCCTTCATTCGAAGGGATCGAACGAAAATCCTATCGGTCGGCCACCGGCGCCGCGGGACGGACTGGCCGCGGGACGGGCTGCATGTCCGAAGAAATCTGGCCGAAACGCGCCTCGTTCGCGCTAAAACCCCGCGATCCGCAGAGCATCAGCTATGAAACGACGAGGATGGCTGGTGATGACGAGGATGGCTGGTGATACGGCCGCCGACACCCCGGAGGGGTGGAATGGCGCTCCCAAGGGGACTCGAACCCCTGTTTTCGCCGTGAGAGGGCGACGTCCTAGACCGCTAGACGATGGGAGCTGACATGCCGGACACCGGAAGAAGACCCGCGAGATCCTCGAGAGAGAAGCCCGGACCCATCCTCCGTCGTCCAGAAACCCGTGGCGCTCCCAAGGGGACTCGAACCCCTGTTTTCGCCGTGAGAGGGCGACGTCCTGGACCGCTAGACGATGGGAGCTTGCCGGCGGGATGGCGGGGGTATAGCGACGGGCCTGGACGGGCACAAGCCCGAAATCGTATCCCGGCGGCGTTTCCGGTGACGCGACGGGAGAGATGGGTTTGAGCGACGGCGAAGTGCGGGAGGACGTGATCCCGCCGGGGGAGGGGAGCGAGCGCCTGGACCGGGCCCTGGCGCGGCTGTGGCCGGATCTGTCGCGCAGCCGCCTGCAGGCGCTGATCCGCGAGGGCCAAGTGACGCTGGATGCGGCCCCCGCGGGCGATCCCTCCGCCAAGGTCGTGAGCGGCCAGCGCGTCGCCGTGACGGTGCCGGCGCCGCGCCCGGCCGAGCCGGAGCCGGAGGCCCGCGACCTCGCCGTCGTCCACGAGGACGACGACCTGATCGTCATCGACAAGCCGGCCGGCCTCGTGGTGCATCCCGGGGCGGGCAACGACAGCGGCACTCTGGTCAACGCGCTGCTGGCCCATTGCGGCGCCAGCCTGTCGGGCATCGGCGGGGTCGCGCGGCCGGGCATCGTCCATCGCCTCGACAAGGACACGACCGGCCTGATGGTGGTGGCCAAGACCGATCTCGCCCACCAGGATCTCTCGGCGCAGTTCGCCGATCACGGCCGCACCGGCCCCCTGGAGCGGGCCTATCTCGCGCTCGTCTGGGGCGTGCCGGACCCCGCCAACGGCACGATCGACGCGGCGCTCGCCCGGTCGGAGCGCAACCGGGAGAAGATCGCGGTGGTGCGCGAGGGCCGCGGGCGCCACGCGATCACCCATTACCGCACCGAGGACGTGCTGGGCGCGCGCGAGCCCGTCGGGCTGGTGCGCTGCCGGCTCGAGACCGGGCGCACCCACCAGATCCGCGTCCACCTCGCCCATCGCGGCCACCCGCTGCTCGGCGACGTGGTCTATGGCGCGGCGTTCCGCACCAAGGCGAACCGCCTGGAGCCGGAGGCGCGCCAGGCCCTCGACGATCTCGGGCGCCAGGCGCTGCACGCCGCGCTGCTGGGCTTCCGCCATCCCCGCAGCGGCGAGACTCTGCGCTTCGAGAGCCCGCCCCCTGCCGACATGGCCCGGCTGATCGCGGCGCTGACGCCGTAGGACCGCCCCGGGCGCGACGCAGCGAGGGCGGCGGGACGAAAACCTCCGCCCTGACCGTTCTTCTCGGAGGGACGCGGCTGCCGCGGGCGGACCTTCGCCCGGAGCGTGCGGCACCGCACGCGGCGAACCGCCACGGCCGCACCAAGCGGCCTCTCGCGCGTTAGTGGCGACACCCGTCGCTACCGGGCTGCGCCGCGTTCTGCTATGAAAGCGGATCGAGCGGCCGGCCAACGGGAGGTCGTTCGTGCTCGCCTGACCGAGGGGAGCTTTGAGGAGGTAGGTATGGCTGCTGCACTTCCCGTGCTCGCCAATGAAGGGGGCCTGTCGCGCTACTTGGACGAGATCCGCCGGTTCCCGATGCTGGAGCCGACGGAGGAGTACATGCTCGCCAAGAGCTGGCGCGAACACGGCGACCGCGACGCGGCCCACAAGCTCGTGACCTCCCACCTGCGGCTCGTGGCCAAGATCGCCATGGGCTATCGCGGCTACGGCCTGCCGATCGGCGAGGTGGTGTCCGAGGGCAATGTCGGCCTGATGCAGGCGGTCAAGCGCTTCGATCCCGACAAGGGTTTTCGCCTCGCCACCTATGCGATGTGGTGGATCAAGGCCGCGATTCAAGAATACATCCTGCGCTCGTGGTCGCTCGTGAAGATGGGCACGACCGCGAACCAGAAGAAGCTGTTCTTCAACCTGCGCAAGGCCAAGGGCCGCATCTCCGCCCTCGACGAGGGCGACCTGCGCCCCGATCAGGTCAAGCAGATCGCCACCCGCCTGGGCGTGCCCGAGCAGGACGTGATCGACATGAACCGCCGCCTCGGCGGCGACGCGTCGCTCAACTCTCCCTTGCGCGAGGAGGGCGAGGGCGAGTGGCAGGACTGGCTCGTCGACGACAGCCCGACCCAGGAGACCGTGCTCGCCCGAGAGCAGGAGGGGCAGAACCGCCTCGCCGCCCTCAAGGACGCGCTCGGCGTGCTCAACCCGCGCGAGCGCCGGATCTTCGAAGCCCGCCGGCTGGCCGACGACCCGATCACGCTGGAGGATCTGTCGAGCGAGTTCGGCGTCTCCCGCGAACGGGTGCGGCAGATCGAGGTACGGGCCTTCGAGAAGGTGCAGGACGCGGTCAAGCGCAACCTCGCCACCCGCGAGGCGCCGCGGGCGGGGGTGCCGGCCTGAGGGCCGGGCCCTCGGCTCGCAAGGATCGGCCCCGGATCCGCAGCCCCGGCACCGGCCCGTGAGCATCAGCCTCATCCCATCGGCACGAAGGCCGAGAGACCGATCAGCACCAGCGGCATCGCCACCAGCGCCAGCACGGTCTGCACCGCGGTGATGCCGGCCATCAGGGCGGCGTCGCCGCCGAGCTGGCGAGCCAGGATGTAGGCCGAGGAGGCGGTCGGCAGCACCTGGAACAACAGGGCCGTCGTCAGCGCCGGCCCGCCCAGGCCGAGCTGCGAGGCGACGAGGAGCGTCGCCGCCGGCATCGCCAGGAACTTCATCGCGGAGGCCGAGAGGACCGGCCATAGCCAGGTCCGCGCCCCGGTGAATTCGAGCGCGGCGCCGACACAGAGTAGGCCGATCGGCAGCGAGGCGGCGCCCAGGGTGCGGAGCGCCGGCTCCAGCCCCGGTGGCAGCCTCCAGCCGAGGAGATGGAAGGCCAGGCCGGCGAGCGACGAGACGATCAGCGGATTGGTGGCGAGCTGCCGGGCGACGCCCCGCGGCGTCAGCCGCGCCGCGCCGTGGCGGGCGAAGACCAGCACGCACAGGACGTTGACCGTCGGCACGATCGCCGCGTTGCAGATCGCCGCGAGCGCGATGCCCTTCGGGCCGAACAGCCCGACGGCGAGCGTGACCCCGACATAGTTGTTGAAGCGCACGCTGCCCTGGAACACCGAGGTGAAGGCCGGCCCGTCGACCCGGAACAATGGCCGCATCGCGACGACGAGCCCGGCGACGAGGAGCGTCGCGAGGATCAGGGTCAGGGCGAGGGTGCCCACCGGCACCGCCTCGACCCGCGCGGTGGCGAGGCCGTGGAAGAACAGGCTCGGCAGCAGCACGAAGTAGCCGAGCCGCTCGGCCTGCGGCCAGAAGCTCTCGGCGAGGAAGCGCCGCCGCCGCAGAACCAGCCCCAGGGTGGTCAGGAACACGATCGGCAGGAGCGCCAGCAGGACGGCGCCGGTCATGGAGAGGTGGTCAACGCGGGATGGCCTTCGAGCGGGAGGGGCGGCCGGCGATCCGGCTGCGATCCACGCTTAGAGCAGCGCCCGATCGCGTTGCAACCGGGCGCTGCTCTAGGTCCTTGATGGGGCCGCGTTTCTCGCGACGAACCGGCGCGCGCATCGCCGGGCCATGCGCCGGCCCAAGCCGCGGACGTCTCCTAGCCGGGTGGACGGAGCCCGGCCATGCGCGGGCGAATCCTCATCCATCGAGGGCGTTGCCGGGATCGCGGCCGCGCCTTGGCCGGTCTCGCCGTCCCACGTCGCCAGCGGGGCGTGCGCGGCGGTCCTCGAACGATCATCGTCGAACTACATTTGGCCAAAAATCGTCCTTTTGAGATTTGTTCCCCCAGGTCAGCGAATTCGCCGGTCCGTGGCATCGGAGGCGAGCGTTTCCATCGCCGGCGGTCGAGCATTAGGGATTTTTTAGACGATCGGACCTAACCGGGACACACCCCGAGGAGTTGCATCATGTCCGGCCTGAACAACGTCAAGATCCTGCATAAGCTGATGGGGGTGATCGCGTTGATCGGCATCATCGTCGGCGGCTGCATCTGGTACGCGCAGGCGCGGATGACCGACATCGACGACGCCTACAGCCGGTTCCTCGTGCGGGAGGCCCGGGCCGTCGCCACCGCCCGGCGCATCAACCGCGTCGTGTTCGAGCTCAACTACCACGTTTACCGTATCATCGCCGAGAACGACGAGCAGGTGATGCGGCGGGCCGATACGGCCTTCGAGGCGGCCCTGCCCGAGATCACCCAGATGCTCGCCGACCTGCGCCGCGAGGCGCCGGGCTTCGCGACTCGCACCGACGAGCAGGCCGCGCGCATCGCCCGCTTCGTCGAGGCCGTCGCCGAGGTGCGCCGCCTCGGCCTCGCCAAGCGGAACGCCGAGGCCCTGTCCCTGGTGCACCGGGAGGTCGATCCGACCTTCCGGACGATGGTCGCTGAGGCCGCCAAGCTCTCCGACGATATCCGGGTCTACATGGAGAAGAGCTCGGACGACCTGACCGACCAGACCAACGCCACGCGCTACAGCCTGATTGCCTTCAGCACGGCGGGCGTGCTCTTCGGGCTCCTCGCGGCGATGCTGGTCAGCGTGCTCGGCATCACGCGCCCGCTCGGCCGCCTCGTGGCGGTGCTGCAGCGCATGGCCGGCGGCGACGCCGAGGCGGAGATCAAGGAGGCGGCACGCGGCGACGAGATCGGCGCCGTCGGCCGCGCCGTCCAGGACATCAAGGCCATGGTGGCCCGCAAGGCGGCCGAGCAGGCCGAGATCGAGCGCATCGCCGAGGAGGCGGCTGCCAGCGAGCGCAAGCGCACCATGGTGGAGATGGCGGACGGGTTCGAGCGCGCGGTGGGCGGCATCGTCGGCGTCGTCTCGTCGTCCGCCACCGAGTTGCAGGCGACCGCCCAGCAGATGACCTCGACCGCCGCCGAGACCGCGTCCCAATCGACGACGGTCGCGGCGGCCGCCGAGGAGGCCGCCGCCAACGTCAACACCGTGGCCGCCGCGGCCGAGGAGCTGGGTGCCGCCGTGCAGGAGATCGGCCGGCAGGTCGCCGGCTCGGCCGACCTCGCCCAATCGGCGGTGGCCGAGGCCGACCGGACCTCGCAGCTGGTGCAGGAGCTCAGCCGGGCGGCCGAACAGATCGGCGCCATGGTGGGCATGATCTCGGGCATCGCCGGCCAGACCAACCTCCTGGCGCTGAACGCGACGATCGAGGCGGCCCGGGCCGGCGAGGCGGGACGGGGCTTCGCGGTCGTCGCCGCGGAGGTGAAGGAGCTCGCCGGCCAGACGGCACGCGCCACCGAGGAGATCGGCCAGCGCATCGGTCAGGTGCAGGGCGTGACGGCGCAGGCCGTCGGCGCCATCGGCAGCATCGCCGGGCGGATCCAGGAGATCTCCGGGGTCGCGGCCTCGATCGCCGCGGCGGTGGAGCAGCAGGGTGCGGCCACGCAGGAGATCGTCCGCAACGTCTCCCAGGCCGCGAACGGCACCGCCGAGGTGACCGGCAACATCGCGGGCGTCGCCCGCGCCTCCGAGGATACGGGCGCGGCGGCCAGCCAGGTCCTCGCCTCGGCCTCCGAGCTGTCGCGCCAGTCCGAGCAGCTCTCGGCGGAAGTCCACCGCTTCCTCGACACCGTGCGGGCGGCCTGAGGCGTTCGTCGCCCCGCACGTCGAATCGACGCGATGACGGGCCGGTCCGACGACCGGCCCGTCATCGCGTCAGCGTTCGCATATGCGCCACGCGCTCCGCGGCCGGAAGCATCCGCGTGTCGATGGCGACCTGCTGGATCAGGAACTTCCCGGCGTCGACGATCGCGCCGATATAGACGGTGACCGGATGGCCGCCCGCGCCGGTGCAGACGATGCGGATGCGGCCCGTCTTGCCGTCCTTGGCCTCGCACTCCGCGCCGCCGGCCGCGACGCGCCGAAAGAAGGCGGGCGTCTCGCCGACCTCCACCGTCGCGCCGGCGCCCGCGACCAGCAGCGGTCGGCCCGCTTCCGTCAGGATGTCGTGCCGGCTCCACTCGACGGCCTGGGCCGCAGCGGCCTGGAGCACGAGGGCGAGGCTGCCCAGCGCGAGTCGCATCGTCATGCCCGGTCCTTCGCAGAGGCGCCGCCGAGGTACCGGCGCGCGTCGTCGCGAGCCTGCCGGGCGGCGAGACGTCCCGCAAATGGAAAGTGCGTCCCTGATTTTTATTATGATATTATAGATTTATCATAATCTTATTATGATAATATTGTCGTCTCTGTTGTGTCTAGAATTGTTGCAAGAGAGAAAATCACGGTGATATCGTCTGTCCAAGGCGCCTTTAGCAGTGCCATCCGGCGGAGACACGTCCGACCGACGAGACGACAGGGAGGATAAGGATGCGAGAGACCGGCATAAGTCGGTCATGACCGCGTGTGCGACGCACACATTTCTTGACATCACCATGCTGCGCTGCGGCGTCGAGGCCGCGACGACCGTGCGTCCATTGACGCGCGCCGTCCCGGGCGGCCGCACGCTGCTCCGGGGCCGGGGCCGAAGCCCTTCCCCGATAGGTCCTTCGCGGAGAGAGTGCCCATGACCGACGAGACGACGCAGGAGCCGTGCGCGGGCGGATGCACCGGGGCGCCGTTGCCGCGCCGAGGCCTTCTCACGGCGGGGCTCGCGCTGCTTCTCGCCCCCGCCGACGCCCTCGCCGCCGCAGAGCCGGCCGGCGGTCAAGTCCCGGCCGCCAACGCATCGACCGTCAAGGCGCCGAATCCCAAATCGATGCGCCCGCAGCCCGGCGACACCTTCGCGTATCTCAGCGGCGAGGCCAAGGACCAGAAGGTCATGGCGGCCGACCTCAAGGCCGGCGATCCGCCGCGTCTCGTCTATCCGGTCGATCCGGCGACCGGGACGGTCCGCAGCGGCTCGCGGGTCAACCAGATCCTGCTGATCCGCACCGACCCCGCCGCCCTGACCGCGGCCACGGCGCCGCGAGCGGCGGACGGCCTCGTCGCCTATTCGGCGATCTGCACCCATAACGGCTGCCCGATCACGCTCCTCAACGAGGACCACCGCTCGGTGGTCTGCACCTGCCACGGCTCGCGCTTCGACCTCGCCGACAACGGCACCGTCCTGACCGGCCCGGCCACGCGCCGCCTCGCCGGGCTGCCGATCGCCGTGACCGACGGGGCGGTCACGGTGGCGGGCGCGTTCGTCGGCGCCCTCGGCGCGGCCCCGTCGCAGCAATAACCGGTCGCGAGAACCGGAAAGACGCTTTCGCCACACGACGCTTCTGGGAGGTCAACGCCATGATCAAGACCCTGTCCGCGGCCCTGCTCGGCTCCGTCCTCGTGCCCGCCCTCGCCGCGGCGGCGCCGCTGAAGACCTACGCGACGGTCACCCAGGAGCGGCTCTCCAACCCGGAGCCCGAGAACTGGCTGATGGCCAAGGGCAACTATGCCGGCTGGAGCTACACGCCGCTCGAGCAGGTCAACGCCGGCAACGTCAAGTCGCTGAGGCCGGTCTGGAGCTATGCCACCGGCGTGACCTCCGGCCACGAGGCGCCGCCGATCGTCAACAACGGCGTCATGTATGTCGCCACGCCCTACAACCAGGTCATCGCCATGGATGCGAAGACCGGGGAGTCGGTCTGGCGCTACAAGCGCGACTTCCCCGAGGGGTTCAGCGCCTTCCACTACACCAATCGCGGCGTCGCCCTGTGGGGCGACAAGGTCTACGTCGCCGGCCTCGACTGCCGGCTCGTCGCCCTCGACGCCAAGACCGGCAAGGTAGCGTGGGAGGCCGAGGTCTGCGACTGGACGCAGGGGGCCTACATCACCTCGGCCCCGGTCGCGGTGAACGGCCGGATCATGATCGGCCCGTCCGGGGGCGAGTTCGGCGTGCGCGGCTTCCTGAAGGCCTTCGACGCCGAGACCGGCAAGGAGGACTGGACCTTCTGGGCCGTGCCGGCTCCCGGCCAACCGGGCTCCGAGACCTGGCCGAAGGAGGGCCGCTGGAAGGATGCCTGGAAGATCGGCGGCGGCACGATGTGGATGCCGGGCAACTACGACGCCAAGAACGGGGTGCTCTACTGGGGCGTCGGCAACGGCTCGCCCTGGCTCGGCGACCAGCGGCCCGGCGACAACCTGTACGTCGCCTCGGTCGTCGCGCTGAACCCGGCGGACGGCACGATCAAGAGCCACTTCCAGTACCACTGGAACGATTCCTGGGACTGGGCCGCGATGAACGCCCCGACCCTGATCGAGCTCGACCGCGACGGCAAGAAGGTGCCGGCGATGATCAGCGCCCAGCGCAACGGGTATCTCTACCGGCTCGGCCGCACCGATGGCGGCCAGATCAGCTTCCTCGACGCCCGGCCCTTCGTGAAGAACACGGTCTTTTCGAGCGTCGATCCGAAGACCGGTCGGCCGACCTACAACCAGGCCGGCGTGCCCGGCACCGGCCGGGCCGGCACCTACTGCCCGAGCGTGTGGGGCGGCAAGGACTGGCCCTACGAATCCTTCAACCCGAAGACCGGGATGCTGTACGTCCCGTTCAACGACAATCACTGCATGACCTACGAGGGCAAGATCCAGGAGCGGGTCCCCGGCCAATGGTCCGCCGGCGTCGACATCACCGACATCAAGCTCCTGATCGACAAGGACGTGAAATATATCGGCGGCATCCAGGCTATCGACGTCAACACCAACAAGGAGGTGTGGCGCGACACCTACGCCAAGTCGTGGATGTGGGGCTCGATCCTGTCGACGGCCACCGACCTGATCTTCACCGGCGGCACCAGCGACCGGATGTTTCGGGCCTACGACGCCAAGTCCGGCAAGGAGCTGTGGAGCTTCAAGACCAATTCGGGGATCATCTCGCCGCCGATCAGCTACGCCATCGACGGCAAGCAGTACATCGCGGTCGTGTCGGGCTGGGGCGTCGATTCCGCCCTGGTCCAGGGCATCATGGCCGACGAGCACGGCTGGGAGAAGGACATCCCGCAGGGCGGCACGGTCTGGGTCTTCGCGGTCGAGGACGAGACGGTGCCGCAGAAGCGGGCCGAGGTCGGGTCGTCCATCCGGTAATCCTCCGGGCGAGACGGAGCCGAACGGTCCGGTGCCGCGCCGACGGGGCGCGGCACCGCATTCCTCTCGGGGCGCCCGGCACCGCTCACGCGCCGATCAGCTCGCGGATGCGGGTTGCCAGCACATCCACCGCGAAGGGCTTCGTCAGCACCGCCATGCCCGGTTCGAGCTGGCCGTTGCTCAGAAGCGCGTTCTCCGCGAAACCGGTGATGAACAGCACCTTGAGGTGGGGGCGGCTCACCCGGGCCGCATCCGCCATCTGGCGGCCGTTCAGGCCCCCGGGCAGGCCGACATCGGTGACGAGCAGGTCGATCCGCGCGTCGGATTGCAGGACCGACAGGCCGCCGCCGCCATCCGCCGCCTCGATCGCCGTGTAGCCGAGGTCGCCGAGCACGTCCGCGACCAGCATGCGCACGGTCGGCTCGTCGTCCACCACCAGCACGGTCTCGCCGGCCTCCGCGATGGGGCGCAGGCCCTGCTCCACCGGTGCCTCGTCCCGCTCCGCCGCGCCGCGATGGCGCGGCAGGTAGATGCTGACGGTCGTGCCTTCGCCCTCCTTGGAGTGGATGCGCACCTGCCCGCCGGACTGCTTGGCGAAGCCGTAGATCATCGACAGGCCCAGGCCCGTCCCCTGGCCCAGCGGCTTCGTCGTGAAGAACGGGTCGAACGCCTTGGCGATCACCTCCGGCGGCATCCCGGTTCCGGTGTCGGAGACGGCGAGCGCGAGGTAATGGCCCTCCGGCATGTCCTGGCGCTGCGCCGCCGGACGGTCGATCCGGCGGTGGCCGGTCTCGATCGTGATCCGGCCGCCGTCGGGCATCGCATCGCGGGCATTGATGCAGAGGTTGAGGAGCGCGTTCTCGAGCTGCGACGGGTCGACCAGCGCCGGCCACAGGTCGGGCAGGCACACCGTGTCGATCTGCACGCTGGGGCCGACCGTGCGCTGGATCAGCTCGGTCATGCCGCCGATCAGGGCATTGACGTCGGTGGCCTTGGGGTCGAGCGTCTGGCGGCGCGAGAAGGCCAGCAGGCGGTGGGTCAGGGCCGCCGCCCGCCGGGTCGCCCCCTGCGCCGCGACCATGTACTTGTCGATCTCCGCGAGCCGGCCCTGGCCGATGCGGGCGTTCATCAGTTCCAGGCTGCCGGAGATGCCGGCGAGCAGGTTGTTGAAGTCGTGGGCGAGGCCCCCGGTGAGCTGGCCCACCGCCTCCATCTTCTGCGACTGGCGCAGCTGCTCCTCCGCCTGCATCAGCTCGGCGGTGCGCTCGCTCACGCGCTGCTCCAGGGTGCCGGCGAGCGCCCGCAGCTGGGCGATGGCGCGGTCGCGCTCCTGCTCGACGGTGCGGCGCTCCTCGACGTCGAGGAGCACGCCGGGAAAGCTCAGCGGCGTCCCGTCCGGCCCGTGATCGACGCGGCCATTGGCCTCGATCCAGGAATAATGGCCGTCGGCGCGGCGCACCCGGTACTGGTGGGCATAGGCGCCGCCTCGCTCGATCGCTTCGTTCATCGCCGCGGCCAGGGCTGCCTGGTCGTCCGGGTGGACGGGGGCGACGATCTGGGCGAGGGGAATGCCCTCGCGACCCAGGGCGGGATCGAGGCCGAAGGCCCGGGCGAAGCCCTCGTCGACGGTGAACCGGTCGGCGGGGATGTCCCAATGCCAGGTGCCGATGATCGCGCCCGCCGCCAGGGCGAGCTGGACGCGCTCGACGTTCTCGCGGGCGAGCGCCTCGCTGGCGCGCAGGCGCTCCTCGGCGTCGCGCCGCGCGGTCACGTCGTTGAAGATGATGGCGATCTGCCGGTCGTCGGGCTGCCCGACCGGGACCGCCCGGACGTCGAACCAGCGCTTGAACGCCTCGGCGTAGCTCTCGAAGGTCGTCGGCTCCCGGGTCCGGGCGACGCGCCCGTAGGTCTCGAACCAGAACGGCTCCAGGTCCGGGGCGAATTCGGTCACCCACTTGCCGCGCAGGTTGACCCCGGCCTCCCGCTCGAAGGCGGGGTTCGCTTCGACGAAGCGGTAATCCACCGGCCGGTCGTCGGCATCGAACTTGACCTCGACGATGGCGAAGGCCGCCTCCACCGTGTCGAGGATCGTGCGGAAGCGCTCCTCGCTGGCGCGTAACGCGGTCTCGGCTTCGCGCAGGCCGGTCAGGTCGAGCATGGCGCCGATCATGCGCACGGCGCGGCCCTCGGCATCGCGGATCACGTGGCCGCGGTCGAGCACCGGCGCGTAGGAGCCGTCCGCACGGCAGAAGCGGTACTCGTCGGTCCAGGAGGTGGCGGTCCCGTCGATGACCGCGTGGATGGAGCGCTCGATGCGGTCCCGGTCGTCCGGATGGATCCGGGCGATCCACCACGCGCCGGTCGGCGCGACGCCGGCGAGGGCGTAGCCGTAGGACCGGGCCAGGGCCTCGTTCCAGAGCACGGCGTCGGTCGCCAGATCCCAATCCCAGATCGCGTCGTTGGTCGCGCGGGCGGCGAGACGGTAACGATCCTCGACCGCGCGCAGGGCGATGCCGGCCAGATGCTCGCCGGTGCGGTCGCGCAGGATCTTCACGAAGCCGATCGGCCCGCCGCCCCCGTCGCGCAGCGGCATCAGCTCGCCCGAGGCCCAGAACCGCTCGCCATCCTTGCGCAGGTGCCAGCGGTCGTCGGAGGCCCGTCCGTCCCGCAGGGCCTGCCGCATCTCCCGCGGGACGCAGCCCCGGGCCCGGTCCTCAGGCGCGAAGATGCGGTCGACCCCCTGGCCGCGCATCTCCGCGCCCGTCCAGCCCATCGCCCGCTCGGCGCCCGAATTCCAGTTGGTGACGGTGCCGTCGAGGTCGGTGACGATCATGGCGACGTCGACCGCGCTGTCGAAGATCGCCCGCTGGCGCGCCTCGCTCTGGGCCAGGGCCGTCCGGCTGGCGTCGAGGGCCGCCGCCAGATCCCGCGCGCCGTCCGGCGACGCCGCATCCACCGGCGTGCCGACGGAGCCGGGCTCGATTCCCGCCCTGTCCAGGATGGCGCGCAGGCGCAGGACTTCCGCCTCGAGCTCGTCGCGCGAAAGAGTTGTCAGCACGTCCCCACCCGCCATGCCCGCCCCAGGGGCGGGCTTCTAGAGCACTTCACGATCGCCTTGCAATCGCGAAGCTCTCTAAGTCGTTGTCTTGCCGCATTTTCTTCGACGAACCAGCCTCCACTTCGTCGCACAATGCTCGATCCGCGCCGCCCGACATGCACAATGATATCGGACGAATTCCGGGACGGGTGAGGCCGGCCCGCCGCAGGTTCGGGCATGATCGCGTCTCGTGCCGGCGGGCCGGTCAGCCGTGCCGGGCCCTTACGGCTGCCACTGCTCGAAGGCTTCCCGCAGCACCTTCTCGCCGGCATTGCCCTTCTCGAAGGTCAGGATCGCCCGGTTGCCGTTGGCGTAGCGGATCGGCAGGTCGATCCAGTTGCGCTTGAGCAGGAGGTCGGTGTTGCGTTCGATATCGGCCTTCAGGTTCGAGAGGCCGATCAGGAACAGGTTGTCGCGCACCGGCACCGGCAGGCCGGAGACCGGCGAGCCGCGGCTGGATTCGTCGTCCTTGAACTGGATCAGGCCGACGTCGCGCACCGTGCGGTTCGCGTCGGTCGAGGTGAAGGTCAGCTCGATGATGTGCGAGGCCGGCAGGGTCGCGTCGGTGTTGCGGCGCAGGACCATCGCGAGGCTGAGGCCCGCATCCGGCACGTCGACGGTTGCCCGCACCACGGTCTGGAGCGGCTGGCCCTGGCCGGCATTCACCGCGTCGAGGCGCCAGACCACCCGGGCCTGGGTCGCCTTCGGGGCCGAGCCCTGCGGGCCGTTCTCCTCGTAGAGCGTGCCGCGCTGTGCCACCGCGAGATCGGGCGTCGGCGCGGGACGGGCCGTGCCGCCCTGGGGCGCGGCGGGTGCCGGCGCGGGCGCCGGGGCCTGGGGCGCCCGCTCGCCACCGACCCGGTCGGCGAATTTCGAATCCTGGGCCTCCGCCGGCCGGTTGGGACCGTTCTCGGCAAACCCCGTCGGCAGAGCGGCCGGGTTGTCGCGCAGGGACCAGGCGGTGACCGCGATGGCGCCGACGATCGATGCCAGCACCGCCGCCACGATGCCGTTGCGCACCAGCCGCGAGCGGTCGCGCTTCGGCGCCACCACGTCGAGGCGCGGACGCTGCGGGCCGCCGGCGGCCGTCTCCGTCCCCGGTTCCTCGGCGGCCGGCTCCGGCGTGCGGGGGCGGGCCGGGGGCAGCTTCAGCTCGACCGGGGGACCGGCCTCCGGTAGGGCGTCGGCGGTGTGGGGCGCGGGGTCGGGGAGGGGGGCGGGCGGGGTGGCCCGGGGCAGTCCGGGCTTCGCCTCCGGCTCGGCCGGGGAAGGCGCGGGCGTCGCATCGGCGGCCGGCGCCGGTGGTGACGGTTCCGGATGCGCCTCCCGGGCCGCGGGATCCGGCTGGCCGCCATGCTCGATCTCGAGCCGGGCGATCGCCCGGTCGAGGGAGACCCGCTCCGCCTCGATATCGGCCTCCGACAGGGGCGGATCGAGGGAGCGGAGCTGGCCGATCAGTGCCGCGCGGGCGCGCTCGTAGACCGTGTGGCGCAGGTCGGGCGAGCGGTCGGGCAGGGCCTCGAGGGCACGGGCGAGCAGGGGGTAATAATCGGCCATGGTCGCCGCATGCCTTGTCGTGCGGGGCGGCGGGCGTCAAGCTTCGCCCGCCGGGATGCGCGCAGGGATCCGCTCAATCCTCGAAGGGGTTGTGGACCAGGATGGTGTCGTCCCGCTCCGGCGAGGTCGAGAGCAGGGCGACCGGCGCGCCGATCAGTTCCTCGATCCGGCGCACGTACTTGATCGCCTGGGCCGGCAGATCGGCCCAGGAACGGCCGCCCGCGGTGGTCTCGCTCCAGCCCTCGAAGGCCTCGTAGATCGGCTCGACCCGGGCCTGGTCGGCCTGGCTCGCCGGCAGGTGGTCGATCTCGCGGCCGTCGAGGCGGTAGCCGGTGCAGATCTGGATCGTCTCGAAGCCGTCCAGGATGTCGAGCTTCGTGAGCGCGATGCCGTCGATCCCCGAGGTCCGCACGGTCTGGCGCACCAGGGCGGCGTCGAACCAGCCGCAGCGGCGCTTGCGGCCGGTCACGACGCCGAACTCGCGGCCGCGCTCGCCGATCCGCTCGCCGATCGCGTCGGTGAGCTCGGTCGGGAACGGCCCCTCGCCGACCCGGGTGGTGTAGGCCTTGACGATGCCGAGCACGTAGCCGATCGCGCCCGGGCCGAGGCCCGACCCCGTCGCCGCCTGCGCGGCCACGATGTTGGACGAGGTCACGTACGGGTAGGTGCCGTGGTCGACGTCGAGAAGGGCGCCCTGCGCGCCCTCGAACAGGATGCGCTTGCCCGAGCGGCGGGCGTCGTCGAGGAGCGACCACACCGTGTCGGCGAAGGGCAGGATCTTGGGGGCGATGGCGAGCAGCTCGGCCTTCAGCGCCGCGCCGTCGATCTCGTCGATGCCCAGTCCCCGGCGCAGGGCGTTGTGGTGGGCGAGCAGCCGGCCGATCTTGGCATCGAGCATCTCGGCATCGGCGAGGTCGACGACGCGGATCGCCCGGCGGCCGACCTTGTCCTCGTAGGCCGGGCCGATGCCGCGCTTGGTGGTGCCGATCTTGAGCACCGCGTTCGAGGTCTCGCGGAAGTGGTCGAGCTCGCGGTGCAGCGGCAGGATCAGCGTCGCGTTGTCGGCGATGCGCAGGTTCTCGGGGGTGATGGTCACGCCCTGCTGGCCGATCCGGGCGATTTCCTCCACGAGGTGCCAGGGATCGACCACCACGCCGTTGCCGATGACCGACAGGGTGCCGCCGCGCACCACGCCCGAGGGCAGGAGCGACAGCTTGTAGGTCACGCCGTCGATGACGAGGGTGTGGCCGGCATTGTGCCCGCCCTGGAAGCGCACCACGACATCGGCCTGCTCGGAGAGCCAGTCGACGATCTTGCCCTTGCCCTCGTCGCCCCATTGGGCGCCCACGACGACGACGTTCGCCATATCACTAATACCCGTCCCTGCCCGCCGCGCGAAAAGCCCCGGCGCACGAGGCGCGGGGCTGATCGGCTGCGAATGGTGTCACGCGTATGCGCTCTTCGGCGATCCGGGCCTGGAAATCAAGCTGGGCCCGGGAGATGCGTCAGGCGCGCGGGGACAGGGGCCTACTTCGCCTCGGTGCCGGGACCCTGGCCCGGCAGCTCGCCGGGCTTGATCACCGGGGTCGAGTTCGGGGTCGGCTCCGGGGGCTGCACCGCCATGTCGGGCGTTCCGGTGGCCGGCGGCTTGATCACGCCGTCGGAGCGCTGGAGCTTGTCGCTCAGCGTCGAGCCGGTGGTGTCGGACTTGTCGGCGTTCGTGGTCGCATCGCCGGGCCGGACCTTCTCGGGGATGGTCTGGTTCAGGGGCGGCAGGTTCGGATCGCGGTCGCGCCCCTTCAGGGGTACCTCGGGCGACTGGGCGAGGGCGGCGGTGGCGCCGGCGACGATCGCCAGCGCGGCGAGCCCGCCACGCATCAGCTTGGACATCGGGTTTCTCCTGCGAGTGGAGTCTCCCGAAGGAAACCGGGCCGGCTCCCGAGGGTTCCGGCCCCGCTCAGGCCGCCTCGCGCTGCAGGGGGCGGATGTCGTCCATCGCCGCACCGATCGCCGCGCGGGCGGTCAGCAGGTCGAAACGGCTCTGCAGGTTCACCCAGACCTGCGGGTCCATTCCGAAATAGCGTCCGAGCCGCAGGGCGGTATCGGCGGTGATGCCGATCTCCTCGCGGGCGATGCGCTCGATCCGCGTCCGCGGCACGCGACACGCCTTCGCGATGGCGTAGGCCGTCAGGTTCAGCGGAACCATGAACTCTTCCCGCAGAACCTCGCCCGGGTGCATCGGCGGCAGGACGGTATCGCTCTCGTACTCGGTGCTCATGCCGGTCGTCTCCCACGGAGCAGGGCGCTGCCCGGAACGGTGGTCGTCAGTGATAGTCGACGATCTCCACGTCCTCCGGTCCGATTTCCGTCCAGCGAAAGCACACGCGGAACTGATCGTTGATCCGGATGGCGTGTTGCCCGGCGGAACCTTCAGGGCGTCGAGGGAGGTTGCCGCGTCCAGATAGTCGAGCTTGCGCCGGGCCGTCTTGAGAATGTCGGCCGGGATACCCTTCGGATGCCGTCCCTCGAAGACGTGGCGGGTCCGCTCATCGGCGAAGCTGCGGATCACGAGGCGGCCCCCTCATCGGCATTTGGTATCGCACGCCGATACGGTCTGATCAAGTGAGACGTATCGGTGCCCGATACGAGCGCGTCGCGGTCTCCGTCGGTCGCCGCGGACATGCCCGGGACTTTCCGGGGCAATCCGCGAGCGAGCCGGCCGTCCGCGGCAGGCGGAACGACGCGCAGCCGTCCTTGCCGTCAGCCGGCCCTGGCCATCTCCAGATAGAGGTCGCGCAGGCGCCGGGTCATCGGTCCGGGCTGGCCGCCGCCGACGCGCTTCCCGTCGATCTCGATCACCGGCATCACGAAGGCCGAGGCCGAGGTGAAGAACGCCTCGGCGGCGGCCTCCGCCTCCGCCACCGTAAAGGCGCGCTCCTCGACCGTGAGCCCGTTCTCCTCGGCGAGCCGCATCACCGCGCGGCGGGTGATGCCGGGGAGCAGGGCCGTCGAGAGCGGGCGGGTGACGATGCGGTTGTCCTCGGTGATGATGAAGGCGGTGGAGGAGCCGCCCTCGGTCACGAAGCCGTCCTCGTGCATCCAGGCCTCGGCGACGCCGGCGGCGGCGGCCTGCTGCTTGGCCAGCACCTGGGCGAGCAAGGCCACCGACTTGATGTCCCGGCGCTTCCAGCGCAGGTCCTCGACGGTAATGACCTTGGCGCCGCGCTCGGCGAGGGGGTTGGCCGAGACGGTCTTCGCTTGCGTGAACATCACCACGGTCGGCGGCGTGCCCTCGGGCGGGAAGGCGAAGTCGCGCTCGGCGACGCCGCGGGTCACCTCCATGTAGACGAGGCCTTCCTTGAGGCCGTTGCGGGTGACCAGCTCCTCCTCGAGCCTCGTCCACTCGGCGATGCTGTGGGGGTTGCGGATGCCGATCTCGGAGAGCGACCGGTCGAGGCGCGCGAGATGGGCCTCGTTGTCGACGAGGCGCCTGTCGAGCACCGCGCTCACCTCGTAGATCCCGTCGGCGAACAGGAACCCGCGGTCCATGATCGGGATCGTCGCCTCCTCGAAGGGCACGAAGCGGCCGTTGACGTAGACGATGCGGGACATGGCGGGTCTTCCTCTCGCGGGGCCGGCGGCGCGGCCATACACGAACAAGCCGCCCTTCAAGCACCACGCGGCGCCCGGCGGCAAGCGCGATTCCGGCCGCCCCGCCCTGCGCGAATCCGGCGGGCCCCCGGCGCGCGGGGCGGTTGCGCTCCGTTGCGCGCGCGACCTATCGTTCGCCGACACGGAGAGGACACGACATGCGGCTCACCCCCGACGCGAAGGGCGTCTTCCCCATCGCCCCGACCCCGTTCCACCCGGACGGCCGCATCGACGAGGCCTCGATCGACCGGATGACCGATTTCTACGGCGAGATCGGCGCGACCGGCCTCACCGTGCTTGGCATGATGGGCGAGGCGCCCAAGCTCGACGGCGCCGAGGCGATCGCGGTCGCCTCCCGGGTGATCCGGCGCACCAAGCTTCCCGTCATCATCGGCGTCTCGGCCCCGGGTTTCGCCGCCATGGGCTCGCTCACCCGCGCCGTCATGGAGGCGGGCGCGGCCGGCGTGATGATCGCGCCGCCGCCGTCCTTGCGCACCGACGACCAGATCGTCGGCTACTACGCCCAGGCCGCCGAGGTGATCGGGCCGGACGTGCCGTTCGTGATCCAGGACTACCCGCTGACCCTGAGCGTGGTGATGACGCCGGGCGTGATCCGCCGCATCGTCGCCGACAACGCCAATTGCGTGATGCTCAAGCACGAGGACTGGCCGGGCCTCGAGAAGATCTCCGCGCTGCGCGCCTTCCAGCGCGACGGGTCGATGCGGCCGATCTCGATCCTGTGCGGCAATGGCGGCCTCTTCCTCGACTTCGAGTGCGAGCGCGGCGCCGACGGGGCCAATACCGGCTACGCCTTCCCGGAGATGCTGGTGGATGTCGTCCGCCTCTCGGCGGCCGGCGAGCGGGCGCAGGCCCACGACATCTTCGACGCCCACCTGCCGCTCCTGCGCTACGAGCAGCAGCCCGGCGTCGGCCTCGCGGTGCGCAAATACGTGCTGATGCGCCGGGGCATCCTCGCCTCGGACGCCCAGCGCAAGCCCGCCGGCGGCCTGTCGGCGGCGGCCCGCGCCGAGGTGGACTTCTTGCTGGAGCGCCTGGGGCGGCACGACCCGCGGGCGCGGGTGTAACGCCGACTCTTGGTCGGGTCTGATCGAGAAAAGCCAAACTCTCCGCGTCATCCCGGGGCTCGCCGAAGGCGAGAACCCGGGATCCATAGCCGCTGAGATTTCAAGACGAGACAGATCGCGTTCCGCTTCGTCTTGCGACGTCAGCGGTTATGGATCCCGGGTTCCGCTTTCGCGGCCCCGGGATGACGCGGAGGTTTCAATTCAGCCTGCGCGTGGTGTGGCCCGGCGCATTGGAGCGTCCGGCCCGTCCACTTACTTCTCCGAGCCGAACACCCGTCGGAAGATCGTGTCGACGTGCTTGAGGTGGTAGCCGAGGTCGAAGCACTCGGCGATCGCCTCGGGCTTCAGCGCCGCGGTCACCTCCTGGTCGGCCTGGAGCAGGGTGAGGAAGTCGCCCTCGCCGCGCCAGACCGGCATCGCGTTGCGCTGGACCAGCCGATAGGCGTCCTCGCGCGACACGCCGGCTTGCGTGAGCGCCAGGAGCACCCGCTGCGAGTGGACGAGGCCGCCGAGCCGGTCGAGGTTGCGCTGCATCTGCTCGGGATAGACCAGCAGCTTGTCGACCACGCCGGTGAGGCGGGCGAGCGCAAAGTCCAGGGTGACGGTGGCGTCCGGGCCGATCATCCGCTCGACCGAGGAATGCGAGATGTCGCGCTCGTGCCAGAGCGCCACGTTCTCCATCGCCGGCAGCGCGTAGGACCGGACCATGCGGGCGAGGCCGGTCAGGTTCTCGGTCAGCACCGGGTTGCGCTTGTGCGGCATCGCCGAGGAGCCCTTCTGGCCCTCGGAGAAGTATTCTTCCGCCTCCAGCACCTCGGTGCGCTGGAGGTGGCGCACCTCGATCGACAGCCGCTCGATCGACGAGGCGACGACGCCGAGCACCGCGAAGAACATCGCGTGGCGGTCGCGCGGGATCACCTGGGTCGAGACCGGCTCGACCGTGAGGCCCATCTGGGCGGCGACGTACTCTTCCACCCGCGGGTCGATATTGGCGAAGGTGCCGACCGCCCCCGAGATGGCGCAGGTGGCGATCTCGGCGCGGGCCGCGACGAGACGGGCGCGCGCCCGCTCGAACTCGGCATAGGCCTGGGCGAGTTTGAGCCCGAAGGTGACCGGCTCGGCGTGGATGCCGTGCGAGCGGCCGATGGTCGGGGTGAGCTTGTGCTCGAAGGCCCGGCGCTTGAGCGCGGCCAAGAGCCCGTCGATGTCGGCAATGAGCAAGTCGGCGGCGCGGGCGAGCTGCACGTTGAGGCAGGTATCGAGCACGTCCGACGAGGTCATGCCCTGGTGGACGAAGCGCGCCTCTGGCCCGACGATCTCGGCGAGATGGGTCAGGAACGCGATCACGTCGTGCTTGGTGACGCGCTCGATCTCGTCGATGCGCGCGACGTCGAACACCGCGTCGCGGCCCTTCTCCCACACCGTCGCGGCGGCCTCCTTCGGCACGACGCCGAGTTCGGCGAGCGCGGTCGTGGCATGGGCCTCGATCTCGAACCAGATCCGGAAACGCGTCTCCGGCGACCAGATCGCCGTCATCTCGGGCCGGCTGTAGCGGGGGATCATCGTCGGGGCTCCTGCTCGTCGGGGCGGGGGTGATGCCGCGACGGCTAGGGGAAGCGGGTCGAGAAGGCAAGGAAGGGGAGGGCGGGTGCCCGCGCCGCCCACCGGTGCATGCCTTTCCCTCGTCCCGGCGACTTGCCCCGGCTATTTGCCGTTTCCCCAGGTCAGCGTGACCTTGAACTCGGCCTCGGTGTCGCCCGAGACGATCCACAGGTCGCACTCGCCGGTGAGCGAGGCGCCGAACTCCATCTAGATCCCGTCCGGCCGGTTCGGCAGGGCGCCGACCGTCTCCTCCACCGCCTTCAGGCCGGCGAGCGAGCCGAGCGCCGCCTCGAACTGTCCTTGGTCTTGCGCGCGACGTCGTCGGCGATGCCGATTTCCCCCATCGCCCCGCCCTCGGGCGCGCCGATCAGGACTTGGTGCCCGTCCGGCAATTCGACTATCATCCGGGCCGTCATGATCTGGATCTCCGCCGCTCGATGATTCAGAAGAGCCTCGTCCACATCTACGCGACTCATCCACGGCGGACTTTCGTCTGCTGCGGCGCGTTCATCAAGGGTGGCTACGTCGCGACATGCCGTCATGTCTGGACGACGGCGACGGCAAAAGACGGAGGCACCGAGAAGCAGGTCGAAAACGTCTTTCCTGATCATCGCGATCCCGCCGCGTCGGCCATCGTCGGATCGCTCTTGAGCGACTGTGATCTCGGCCGGGGACCTGCGCCGGACCTGGTGCTCCTGTCGCCCAGTGCGGTCCCGCCCGACATCGTTGCCTTGCAGGCCGCCGCCGACACGGCCAGGGAGACGGGGGAGGCACAGGCCTTGGCCGGGTTGGTCGATCCCGGGCGTCCGGGCGGATCGTTCCAGGTCGAGATCATGGGGAAGCTCGCCGAGATGATCGGTGCGGATGGACTGCGCCAGTTCATCGGCGCGAATTCCGCCGGCTAATGGCCGAAGCGCGGCTCCAGCGGCTCACCCGTCTTCCTGACCAGGGGCCAGCAGCTCGCCGGCATCCTCAGCCTCGCGACCTTCCAGGCGAATGCCGGCGAGGCCCATCTCCGGGAAGCCTACGTGGTGCCCGGTACGGTCGTCCGGGAGCATCTCATCGCGTTCCAGGCCCTTCCGGTCGCGAGGGAGAATCATATTCCGTTTGCCGATTTGCAGGACATTCTTGAAAGACCATTCTCGAAAGACTTGGAGCTCAGAATATGGCGGTCGCCGACATTCCGAGGCTGCTGCGGGAGTACATCAAGGCGTCCCGGGCCCATGGCCGAAAGCCGCCGGCCCCGTCGAACGATGTCGACATCGCTGCCACCGTCGAGCGGTCGCGAAGCCTGGTTCGGGATCTCAAGCCGAGCGAAGCCCTGAGCGTCCTGACCGCACGCATCGCCGAGGAGAACGAAGCGCATGCACGGCGCCTGATTCCGCTCCTGAAGGAGAAGGCCGAGGTGCAGCGCATCGTGTCCGATCATACCGGCAGGTTGGCGATACTTGAGGAAATCGCGCGGATTGGCGGTTCCGATGCAGCTTTGTGGGGCGAGATCGGCGATATCCAAATCTTGCTGGGAAACAGCCAGGATGCGCTAGGAGCTTATTACCGCGCTCGTTCTGCAGCGATGGCGGATCAAGACGAACGCAATATCTCGAACAGTCACGAGCGGATCGGCGACGTTCTGGTGGCGCAGGGTGATGGAGCCGAAGCTCTGGCGGCGTACCAGGCGTCGCTCGCGCTCCGCACCGCTCTCGCTCAGCGCGATCCGGCCAACACGGAGTGGCAGCGCGATTTGTCGGTCAGTCACAATAAGATCGGCGACGTTCTGGTGGCGCAGGGCGATGGAGCCGGAGCCCTGGCGGCGTACCAGGCTTCGCTCGCGCTCCGCACCGCTCTCGCTCAGCGCGATCCGGCCAACACGGAGTGGGAGCGCGACCTGTCGGTCAGTCACGACCGGATCGGCGACATTCTGGTGGCGCAGGGTGATGGAGCCGGAGCCCTGGCGGCGTACCAGGCTTCGCTCGCGCTCCGCACCGCTCTCGCTCAGCGCGATCCGGCCAACACGCAGTGGCAGCGCGATCTAGTGGTCAGTCACAGTAAGATCGGCGACGTTCTGGTGGTGCAGGGTGATGGAGCCGGAGCCCTGGCGGCGTACCAAGCCGGGCTGGACATTGCCCGGAGCCTCGCTCAGCGCGATCCGGCCAACACGGAGTGGCAGCGCGACCTGTCGGCCAGTCACGAACGTATCGGCAATGTTCTGGTGGCGCAGGGTGATGGAGCCGGAGCCCTGGCGGCGCACCAAGCGGGGCTGGACATTGCCCGGAGCCTCGCTCGGCGCGATCCGGCCAACACGGAGTGGCAGCGCGACCTGTCGGTCAGTCACGATCGTATCGGCAATGTTCTGGTGGCGCAGGGCGATGGAGCCGGAGCCCTGGCGGCGTACCAGGCTTCGCTCGCGCTCCGCACCGCTCTCGCTCAGCGCGATCCGGCCAACACGCAGTGGCAGCGCGATCTATTGGTCAGTCACAGTAAGATCGGCGACGTTCTGGTGGTGCAGGGTGATGGAGCCGGAGCCCTGGCGGCGTACCAAGCCGGGCTGGACATTGCCCGGAGCCTCGCTCAGCGCGATCCGGCCAACACGGAGTGGCAGCGCGATCTGTCGGTCAGTCACAACAAGATCGGCGACGTTCTGATGGCGCAGGGTGATGGAGCCGGAGCCCTGGCGGCGCACCAAGCGGGGCTGGACATTGCCCGGAGCCTCGCTCAGCGCGATCCGGCCAACACTCAGTGGCAGCGCGACCTCGTGGTTTCCAACGTCAACTTGTCGGAGGTCGTCAAGACAGGAAAACGCGCCTATCTCGAACGCGCCCTTCAGATCGTGCGCGACCTCTACGAAACCAACCGTCTCGCGCCAGTCGATGCCTGGATGCTGGACGACCTCACCCGCCGCCTCAACGACTTCCCAGACGAGTAGGTGACCGGTGGTGCGGACCGGTCGCAGCCCGCGCCACCTCAGAACCGCATCGTCAGCCCGCCATTCACCGCATACCCGTCCCCACCCGTCCGGGCGAAGGTGGTGCCGCCGGTGAGCGTCAGGCTCACGCCCGGCGTCACGTCGGCGGCAAGGCCCGCCTCGACGAGGCCGTAGGTGCCCCGCGCGCCGCGGCCGAGCGGGGTGAGGATCGGCAGGAGCGGCGTC
Source organism: Methylobacterium indicum (assembly GCF_017347565.1). Taxonomy (NCBI): domain Bacteria; kingdom Pseudomonadati; phylum Pseudomonadota; class Alphaproteobacteria; order Hyphomicrobiales; family Methylobacteriaceae; genus Methylobacterium; species Methylobacterium indicum. The sequence continues at coordinate 1,797,573 of NZ_AP024145.1, forward strand.
GAGGTGAAGGAGGTCGTCAGCGTGCGGCCGCCATCCAGGAATTCGTGCTCGGCGGTGACGTTGACGAAGGCGCGCACCGGCAGGCCGACGAGGGGGAAGGGCGCGGCGCGGACCTGCAATCCGGCGCGGCCGACGAGCGATTCGAGGCCGGTGGCGCCGACGGCCTGCGTCAGCACCGGGTCGCCCCGCTCGGTATAGGCGCCGACCCGGGTGGTGGCGTAGGTCAGGCCGACGATCGGGCCGAGGCGCACGGGACCGAACGCGTCGAACAGGTAGCCGGCCTTCGCCGCCACCGCGACGCTGTCGCCACTGGTGGCGCCGTTCAGCGGATCGACCACGCCGGGGCGGGTGACCGCGTAGTCGTGGCGGCCATAGGCCAGCACCGCGTCGGCGAAGAGGTTCGTGCCGGTGAACGAGCCGTAGGCGGCAAAGCCGTAGCTGTCGACGTCGATCGCGCCGGCGCCGCCCCGCAAGGACGCGTGCGGGTTGGCGTAGTTGAAGGCGAAGCCGAAGCGCACGCCCGGCATCGGCGTGGCCTCGAGCCCGATCGTGCCGCTCGGGCTGTCGTAATCGTAGCCGGTGGCGAACCCGCGGCTGGCGCGGCTGCCGCCGGCGTATCCGCCCTGTCCCCACACGATCAGCGGGCTCGACGGGGCGCCGAGCGGGGCGACGCCGGTGGTGCCGAGCGCGCCGGTCGTCGCGCCGGGAGCGGGGGCGAAGAGCCGGTAGGCGTCGAGGCGCTGGAGCAGGGATCCGGCGAAGCTCGTCGTGCCGATCTGGCCGAGCTCGGCCTGGGCGGCGATGCCGTTCGGCGCGGCGAGCGCGTTCGCCATGTAGCGCGACAGGACGAGGTAGCCGCCCTCGGTCAGATGGACGCCGTCGAGGGAGAGATACGTGTTCTGCACCGCCTTCGGGGCGCCGATGCAGGCGGCGGCGAGGGCGCAGGGCGTGGTGGTGTTGGCAAAGCCGTAGCGGCCCGGATCGGCGATGATGCGCTGGAAGATCTGGCCGTTGTCGAGGAGGAAGATCCGGGTGCCGGCGGCGGAATACGGCGCGAGGCCGGCCTGCAGCCCGTCGAAATAGGTGCGGGCGAAGAGGTCGGCCGCCGGGGCGTTGCCGGAGGCGGCGACCCGCGGCAGGCCGTTCAGGGTGGTGAAGCCGTTGAACACGATCGTCCGCGCGCCGGCGCCGACGATCTGCCCGACATTGCCGACGGCGTTCGCCGCCGAGATCCGGCCGAGCAGCGGCGCCTGGGCGGCGGTGAGCCCCGACAAAGCCGCGCCGATGCCGTCGTTGCCGCCGATGTTGATCGCGACGAGGTCGCCGGCGCCGAGGCGCTGGCCGCGGGCCAGGAACGCCGCCACCTCCTGGGTGAGGCCGGGCAGCAGGGCCGAGCCGACATTGCCGGTGCCGGTCTGGGCGCCGCCGACGGCGTAGTTCGTCACCGCGGCATCCGGCAGGCCGTAGATCGCCTGCAGCCCGTCGACGAAGTTGGCGCCGTTGGAGTAGCGGCCGTTCACGTAGGGAAAGCCGAGGGGCCGGCCGGTGAGGCGCACCACGTTGCCGGTATCGGCGTAGCTGTCGCCGAAGACCGTGAGCCCGGTCACGCCCTGCGCGGCCGCGCCCTCGACGCCCGCGAGCGCCGTGCCGGCGAGCCACACGGCGATCAGACCTGTCCGGCGCAGCCGCCCGAAATCCTTGCCCATCCGTCGTCTCCCCCGGGGCCTGCGGCGTCGCGGCACCGCTTCGGCCCAAGGATGGGGCAGGGCCGGGCGCGTCCGGTCAAGCTTCGTCCGGCCGGGTTACGGAGGCGAAAAGGAAAAGGCCCGGTCCTGTGGCCGGGCGGCGACAGGTCTGGGCCGCTCAGGTCTCCTCGACCCGGGCCCAGCCGTTCGGCATCAGCCGTTCCTGGGGGGTGAACTTGGCCTTGTACTGCATCTTGCGCGAGCCCTCGACCCAGTAGCCCAGATAGAGATACGGCAGGCCGAGGCTGCGGGCGCGCTCGATGTGGTCGAGGATCATGTAGGTGCCGAGCGAGCGCTCGGCCTCCACGGGGTCGTAGAACGAGTAGACCATCGACAGCCCGTCGGAGAGCACGTCGGTGAGGCAGACCGCGACCGGCCCGCCGACGCCGCGGCCGTTGATGGCGGTGTCGGGCCCGCGCTTGCGGTAGACCACCAGATGGGTGTCGACGTGGCTGTCCTCGATCATCATGGCGTAGTCGAGCACGGTCATGTCGACCATGCCGCCGTCGCCATGGCGGGCATCGAGGTAGCGGCGAAACAGCGCGTACTGCTCCGAGGCCGGCCGGTTGGGCTGGACCTGGCCGACGAGGTCGCGGCTGCGCTTCAGCACCCGGCGCTGGCTGTCGCTCGGCCGGAAGTCGTCCACCACCACCCGCACCGAGATGCAGGCGCGGCAGGTCTCGCAGGCCGGCCGGTAGGCGATGGTCTGCGAGCGGCGGAAGCCCCCCTGCGTCAGGATCTCGTTGAGGTCGCGGGCGCGCCGGCCGACGAGATGCGTAAAGACCTTCCGCTCCTGCTGCCCCGGCAGGTAGGGGCAGGGCGAGGGCGCCGTGAGGTAGAACTGCGGTGCGTCCCGCGGATGGCTGGTCACGCTTCGTCGTGCTCGCAGGCAGGGGCCGGCATCTGCGCCGCCGGGAAGGCCAGGATAGCACCGGCGCGGCCCGCCTCAACAGGCGGGTGGCGCGCCGGCGCCGATTCCCGGGATTTAAGCGCGGCAGGCGCCAGAAGGTTGCAGCCTCCGGGCGGTGGTGGCCTCAGATGTCGCGCACCACCGCGAGGTCGATGACGAGGTCGTGGCCCATCCGCCGGTCGGCCCGCACCACGCCGATGCCGATGTCGAGGAGCCAGAGCAGGAAGGTCGACAGCGCGAGGTAGAACAGCAGCGCGTGGACCGAGGCGGTGATCCAGTCCACCGGCCCGCCGGTCGTCGCCCGCACCGCCCGCAACCCGAGCATCCGCATGCCGAGCGTGCTCTGGCGCGGACCGCCGACCGTGATGGCGCTGTAGAGGATGCCGCTCGCCGGCAGGATCGCGTAGAGCACCCACGCCACCCCGAAGGTGATGACCCCGAGGAACGAGATCGCCAGCCACAGCAGGCAGCTGAAGCCGAAGATGAATACGATGTCGAGCAGGTAGGCCATGAAGCGCCGCGACAGCGAGCCGTGCGCCACCCGCACCGGCGGCCCGCCCCAGCCCGGCCCGGCCGGCGGATAGGCGCCCTGGTAGGGCCCGCCATAGGGCGCCCCTTGCGGGCCCGTCTGCCAGGAATTCGCCATCGCACCCGTCTCCGTTCTGCACCTCGCGATAAGGTGGGCGCGGCTCGTCTCCGTCTCAAGGGCGACGGTGGCGCGCGGTCTCGCAGCCGCGTCATCCCGAAAAAATCCCGGACGGCGACGCTCGGCGTGCCGCTGCGCACATTGCCGTAGATGACGAGGGATTAACTTGGGATTTTACTGATGTGTGCGGACGCACATCAGTAAAATATATCCTCTTACAAGATCTCGATATCGCAGACGGCGGCTTCCGGCAGCGGCAGGATATCCTGTCACGGGGGAAACCGCTCCGGCATCGAGGATCGCCCCATGAAGACGCTCGTCCTCTCGACGCTCGCCGCCACGCTGGCGGTGCCCCTTCTCGCCGGCGCGGCCCTGGCCGATGGCGGCGGGGGCGGGCGCATGCCGGCGGGCGGCGCCCACATGAGCAGCTACGTCCACCACCCCTACCACGACCCGCGCTCGTCCCACTCCCAGATGCGCGGCACGGGGCAGATCCTCGGTGCGCCGATGGTGGCCGAGCGGCCGGGGACGGGGCCGGCGCTGCAGGCGCCGGGGATGCGGAGCTGGGCGGTCCAGCCGGGACGCCGCTGACGCGTCCGGCCGGGGCGGGTCCGCCTCGGCGCGACGCGGGGACAGGACGGAGCAGCGACGGCGCCACGACGCCAGACAGAAAAACACGCCGTCGCTCGTCGATGAATCAAACGAACGGGAGGACGATCCGTGGCAGCAGACCCCAACGGGAGAGCGCGTCGGAGCGGATGGGAACGGGCCCGTGCCGCGCTGGGCGGGGCGGTCCTTGCGACCTCCGGCCTCGTCGCGGCGGCCGAGCCCGCCCGGGCCGGCTCCGCGGCGCAGCCCGGCCAGTCGCTCGGGCTGCCGGTCGGTGCGCAGATCCCGCACGGCGTGTACTGGATCACCACGACGAATTTCGGCGTCCGCGACACCGGCCCCGGGGTGACGCCGCTCAACGTCAATGCCACGACCCTGGCCTGGGCCACGCCCTGGGACATCCTCGGCGGGCGGCTGCAGCTCTTCGCCGCCGGCTCGTACTCGGCGGTCAGGCCGCAGGACAGCGACTGGCAGAGCGGCCTCGGCCAGCCGCTGCTCGCCGCCCAGCTCGCCTGGGACCTCGGCAACGATTTCGGCTTCAGCTACCTGCTCGGCGGCTACCTGCCGAGCCAGACGGGCTTCGCGACCCAGACCTCGTCCCTGACCCACCGTTTCGCGCTGAGCTACGTCGGCAACGACTGGAACCTGACCGGCCATCTGTTCTACGGCCAGTTCCTCGACACCACGTCGAAGTCGGGCGTCGTCTATCCCGACTACATGAACCTCGACCTGACCGCGACGAAGAAGTTCGGCAAGTGGCAGGTCGGCGGCGTCGCCTTCGCCTCCACCGACCTGCCGACCGGCGTGGCGGGGTCCCGCCCGCAGGGGCAGATCGCGGTCGGCGGGCTGATCGGCTACAATTTCGGCCCGGTGAACCTTCAGGCCTACGTCACCCGCGACCTGATCGACCGCAACTACGGCGGCCGCGACACCCGGGCGTGGCTGCGGGCGGTGGTCCCGCTCTACCAGGACAAGCAGGAGGCCGCGCCCGGCCGCACCCTGGTCACCCGCGAGCAGGCGCGCTGAGCCTGACGCGGCGGCGGGTCAGCCTCCCGTCGCCGCGGTCCCGAGCGGGCCGATCCGCCGCGGCTCCAGCCCCTCCTCGCGCAGGGTCTGGAGGATCTCGGCGGTGTGGCCGGGCCCGCGGGTCTCGATGGTCACGTCGATCGAGACGCTCTTGGCCGGCACGTCGAGATGCAGGCGGCCATGCGAGACCTCCAGGATGTTGGCACCCAGGTCGCCGAGGCGCCCCGCGACCTGGCCGAGCACGCCGGGCCGGTCGCTCGCGGTCATGCGGAACGAGATGATCCGGTCCGCGCGCTCCAATTCGCGCACCATCACGGAGGCGAGCAACCGCGCGTCGATGTTGCCGCCGCACAGCACCAGCCCGACGGTGCGGCCGGCGAACAGGTCGGGGCGGGCGAGGAGCGCGGCGAGGCCGGCGGCGCCCGCGCCCTCGGCGAGGCTGCGCTGGAGCGTGGCGTAGTCGTGCACCGCCCGCTCGATCTGCGGCTCGTCGACGAGGACGATCTCGCGCACGCGGTCGCGGATGATGGGCAGGGTCAGGCGGCCGACGGTCTTGACGGCGATGCCCTCGGCCAGCGTCGGGCCGCCGATCGGCCGGTCCACGCCGTCGATGGCGTTGAGGAAGGAGGGGTAGAGCGCGGCCTCGACGCCGTAGAGCGCCACCCGCGGCCGCAGGCTCGCGCCCACGGCGATGCCGCTCATCAGCCCGCCGCCGCCGATCGGCACCACCAGGCAATCGAGGTCGGGGGCGTCCTCCAGCATCTCGAGCGCGATGGTGCCCTGGCCGGCCATCACCAGGGGATCGTCGTAGGGGTGGACCAGCACGAAGCCGTGCGCCGCGACGAGGCGATCGACGGCCGCCGCCGATTCGACCAGGGTCTCGCCCTCCAGGACCACGGTGGCGCCGTGGGCCCGGGTGTTTTCCACTTTCACCAGTGGGGTCGTCGCCGGCATCACGATGGTGGCCGGGATGCCGAGGCGCCGGGCGTGATAGGCCACGGCCTGCGCGTGATTGCCGGCGGACATCGCCACCACCCCGCGGCGGCGCTCGTCCGGGGTGAGGGCGCTGAGGCGGTTGACCGCGCCGCGCTCCTTGAAGGCCCCGGTCGCCTGCATGTTCTCGTGCTTGACCAGCACCCGCGCCCCGGTGAGTTCCGACAGGCGCGGCGCCGGCACCAGGGGCGTGCGCAGCACATGGCCGCGGATGGTGTGGGAGGCCCGGACGACGTCGTCCGGGGTGATGGCGTAGGGCTGGCTCACGCGGGGGCTCTCCGGGGTGGCGGCACCATAGGGCCCGGCCGCGCCGGCGTCAGCCCGGCCCCGGATCGGCCAGCGCCGCGTCCGGCGTGTCGAGGTAGTAGTGCTTGAGCAGGTAGAGCGCCGCGCCGCCGACCGGGCCGCGGTCGCTCGTCAGCCCCGAGAGGTCGGTACGGCTCATCCCCGAGAACTCGCAGACCGCGTAGCGCGGCAGCGGGCTGCGGCCCTCGCGCTCCTGCGCGAAGTCGACCCGGATGCTGCGCTCCTGCGGGCCCGTCGCGGTGCGCAGGACGGTGATGCGGGTCCCCGCCGGCACCAGGGTGGGCAGGGCCCGCCGGCAGATCCGGGCCTGCTCGGCATCCGGGCTGCCGGCGCAGGCGGCCAGGCTCGCGAGCGCCGCGAGCGCCGCGAGCCTCGGTCTCACTCCCGCCGCGATCACCCTCGCCGCGATCACCCTCGCCGCGATCACCCTCTTCGCAATCACCCCTGCCGCAGCCGCTCGGCGACCCGCGGGGCGAAGTAGGTGAAGATGCCGTCGGCGCCGGCGCGCTTGAAGGCAGCCAGGCTCTCCATCATGGCGCGCTCGCCGTCGAGCCAGCCGTTCTGGGCGGCGGCCGCGATCATCGCGTACTCGCCCGACACCTGGTAGGCGAAGGTCGGGACCGAGAAGGTCTCCTTCACCCGGCGGATCACGTCGAGATAGGGCATCCCGGGCTTGACCATGACCGAGTCGGCCCCCTCGTCGAGGTCGAGGGCGACCTCGCGCAGGGCCTCGTCGGTGTTGCCCGCATCCATCTGGTAGGTGCGCTTGTCGCCGACCAGCGTGGCGCTGGTGCCGATCGCGTCCCGGAACGGGCCGTAGAAGGCGCTGGCATACTTCGCCGCGTAGGTCATGATCTGGACATCGCGAAAACCCGCCCGGTCGAGCCCGGCCCGGATCGCGCCGACGCGGCCGTCCATCATGTCGGAGGGGGCGATCACGTCGGTGCCGGCCTCGGCCTGGATCAGGCTCTGCTCGACGAGGAGCGCCACCGTCTCGTCGTTGACGATCACCCCGTCCTCCAGGAGGCCGTCATGGCCGTGGCTGGTATAGGGGTCGAGGGCGACGTCGGTGATGACGCCGATCTCCGGCACCGCCTTCTTCACCGCCCGTACCGCGCGGCAGACGAGGTTGTTGCGGTTGAGCGCCTCGGAGCCGGTGGCGTCGCGCAAAGACGGTTCGACGAAGGGGAAGAACGAGATCGCCGGGATGCGCAAGGAGGCGGCCTTCTCGGCCGCCCGCACCGCCTCGTCGACGGTCAGGCGCTCGACGCCCGGCATCGAGGCGACCGGATCGCGCCGGCCCTCGCCCTCGATCAGGAAGATCGGCCAGATCAGGTCGTCGACGGTCAGCGTCGTCTCGCGCACCAGGCGGCGCGACCACTCGGCCTTGCGGTTGCGCCGCGGGCGCTGGGTCAGTCCCAGGGAGGCCGGCTCGGTCCGGGCAGCTTCCCGGGCGAGCGGCCGGGGCATCGGCTGGATCTGCGACATCCGGGGTCGGGCCTCCTCGCGGCCCGCTCCAGGTCGGGCCTGATCTTCGTCGAATTCGTCCAATCCGCAGGTAGCACGTTCCGGGCGGCGCCAGAACCCGGGCGCGGCCGCATGGCAGGGCCGCGGGCGCCAGGCAGGTCCGCAGGCGCCAGGCAGGTCCGCGGGCGCCCGGCAGGACGCGGAGACGGGTGGCGGCGTTGACGCGACGGGCCCAGGGCGGTTAACCGCCCTTAACCGGGGGAGCGAGGCACCATGGGCGACGCGGGCGGGACGGCGGACGACACGGTGCTCGTCGAGCGGCGGGGGGCGGCGGGCTTCCTCACCCTCAATCGGCCGAAGGCGCTCAACGCGCTCACCCTCGAGATGGTGCGGGCCTTGCGCCGTGCCCTCGACGCCTGGGCGGCGGACCCGGCGGTGACCCGGGTGGTGATCCAGGGCGCCGGCGAGCGCGCCTTCTGCGCCGGCGGCGACATCCGCCGCATCCACGAGGAGGGGAGCGCCGGGCGCCATGCCGAGGCCGAGACCTTCTTTCGCGAGGAATACGAGCTCAACGCGCTGATCCAGCGCTACCCCAAGCCCTACGTCGCCTTGATCGACGGCATCGTGATGGGCGGCGGCGTCGGCGTGTCGCTGCACGGCTCGCACCGGGTCGCGGCGGAGCGCACCGCCTTCGCGATGCCGGAGACCGGGATCGGCTTCTTCCCCGATGTCGGCGCCACCTACGCGCTGCCGCGCCTGCCGGGCTTCGTCGGCACCTACCTGGCGCTCACCGGCGAGCGGATCGGGCAGGGCGACGTCGTCGCCTTCGGGCTCGCGACCCACGCCGCTCCGGCTTCGGCCTTTCCGGCGATTCGCGACGCGCTCGCGGAGGGCCGGCCGGTCGAGACGGCGATCGGCTCCCACGAGGCGCCGGCCGCCGGCCCGGTCCACGCCGAGCGGGCCCTGGTCGCGTCCTGCTTCTCGGCCGACACCGTGGCCGGGGTGCTCACCCGCCTCGACGCCGCCGGCTCCGACTTCGCGAAAAAGGCCGCCGCGACGATTCGCACCCGCTCGCCCACCAGCCTGCACTTGGCGCTGGCGCAGATGCGCCGCGGCGCCTCCCTGTCCTTCCCGGAGGCGATGCGGCTCGAATACCGCATCCTGTGCCGGATCCTGCGCGGGCACGATTTCTACGAGGGCGTCCGCTCGGTGCTGATCGACCGGGACGGCAAGCCGGACTGGCGGCCCGCCACCCTGGAGGCCGTCACGGCCGCGGACGTCGACGCCCATCTCGCGCCGATGCCCGGCGAGCCGAGCTTCACTTAGGCCATGCGCTCGCTCAGCAAGGTCCGGGGCGGTCCCCGGCGGGCGGGTCCCGAGGAGACGGCCGACCGCATCGAGCGCCGGGCGCCGCGGCCCGAGACGCGCTGGGACGTGGTCCTGGTCTGGCTGATGCGGATCGTGGCGGTGGTCTGGATGGTCAAGGGCCTGAGCGCCTGGGCCGAGATCCTGGGCGCCCGCCCCAACGCCGCACCGTTCGAGACCGCTCCGATCGGCCGGCAGGCGGTGATCGTCTATTTCGGCGTCATCAACCTGCTGGCCGCGGTGGGGTTGTGGCTCGCCACCGCCTGGGGCGGGGTGGTCTGGCTGCTCGCCGCCACCTCGGCGATCGTGCTCGCCCTGCTGACGCCGCAGCTCCTGCCGATGTCGCTCCCGAGCCTCGCCTTCGACGGCATGATCATCCTGGTCTACTTCACCGTATCCTGGCTGGCTTCGCGCGAACTACGCTGATCCTCAACCTTTCTCGAAAGTGAATGATCCGGTTCATCTTCGGTTTACCGACAGAGGTAAATCGAGAATTTATCCTGTCGTTTAAACTCACATTCACGGGGTGCGCCTAATTTGAACCCATAAGCGGAGCGGGAGACACCGCCGAGCACCCCCGTACAGAGTGAGGCGTTTCCATGAAGTCCCAGGCGATGAAGGCGGCTCAGACGATCTCCGCTCCCGAGACCGAGGTCGAGACCGCGGTGCGCCCCCACTACCTCGAGGCGCTGCACCTCGTGGAGCGCCTGCACCGCCGCCTCCTCGACGTGATCAAGGACGAGTTCGAGCGCCGCGGCCGCGAGGACGTCAACAGCGTCCAGGCGCTGCTGCTCTACAACATCGGCGACAAGGAGCTGACCGCGAGCGAGCTGCGCACCCGCGGCTACTACCTGGGCTCCAACGTCTCGTACAACGTCAAGAAGCTGGTCGAGACCGGCTACCTGCACCACGCCCGCTCGAAGACCGACCGCCGCTCGGTCCGCATCAGCCTCACCGACAAGGGCCGCGAGGTCCACGAGATCGTCCGCGGGCTCTACGACAAGCACGCCAAGACGATCCAGCCGATCGGCGGCATCTCGGAGGACGATTTCGGCCGCCTCAACGTGGCGCTCGCCCGGCTCGAGCGCTTCTGGACCGACCAGATCCGCTACCGCCTCTGACGTCCGCCGGGCGCCGCCCGCGGTGATCGCTCCCGGGCGCCGACCCAGGCCCTGGGGCGAGGGTGGCGGAGACATCCGCGAGAGGACGTCACGGTCGCGCTGCCACACGGTACACGACCCTGGCCGGGAACCGTGCAGCCAGGCTCCATGAACCATTGCAATGACCCATTGCAAACCACCCCCTTTTCCGGACGACTGAAGCGAAGCGGAAAGAGATCCGGAATCCAGCACGAAAAGCCCGCGAAGCGTCTCATTGGCTGCGACCGTGCAACAGGTTGAGCCGCTTCGCGGCATGTCCTCGGCTGGATCCCGGATCTCCTTCCGCTGACGCTCCAGTCGTCCGGGAAAGGGGGTGGAACGCCCGCGTGGTGGCCTCCACTTTCTTCAATGTCGTGTACCGTGGCGCTGCCGTCGCGAAGCACTCCAATCTCTGATTTTGCCACGTTTTCTGCGACGAGCCGGCATCCGCCACGTCGGACAATGCTCCGGTCTCGTCACGGTCGCCGCCGGCCACCACCGCTCTCCGGCGCGGTTCCCCGGGGTGCGGGCCCCGGCAGGGTCCTGGGGCGGTCCGGGTGTCGGGCGCGACGGCGCTACCCGGGAGTGTCGCGCCCGGTCTTTGCCGATCGTTGACCCTCTCGGCGGGCCGGTCTGTCGAATGCGCGGTATGCGCAGGTTCCATCTTGATCAGAAAATATTTTTAAAATATAATTTCAGAAATACCTAAGTAATTTGTGGTGAACGATGACGATCGAGAATGCGAGGAAGGTCGCCCTGATCACCGGCGTGACGGGGCAGGACGGCGCCTACCTGTCGGAACTCCTGCTGCAGAAGGGCTACATCGTCCACGGCATCAAACGACGGTCGTCGTCGTTCAACACCGGACGCATCGAGCACCTCTATCAGGATCCGCACGTCCTCGATCAGCGGTTCGTGCTCCACTACGGCGACATGACCGATTCGACGAACCTGATCCGCGTGATCCAGCAGGTCCAGCCGCACGAGATCTACAACCTCGCGGCGCAGAGCCACGTCCAGGTCAGCTTCGAGACGCCGGAATATACCGCCAACGCCGACGGCCTCGGCACGTTGCGGATCCTGGAGGCGATCCGCATCCTGGGCTTGACCCAGCACACGCGGTTCTACCAGGCCTCGACCTCCGAGCTCTACGGGCTCGTCCAGCAGGTGCCGCAGAGCGAGACGACGCCGTTCTATCCGCGCAGCCCCTACGCGGCGGCCAAGCTCTACGCCTACTGGATCACCGTGAACTACCGCGAGGCCTACGGGATGCACGCCTCGAACGGCATCCTGTTCAACCACGAGAGCCCGCTGCGCGGCGAGACCTTCGTCACCCGCAAGATCACCCGGGCGGTGGCCGCGATCAAGCACGGCCGGCAGGACACGCTCTATCTCGGCAATCTCGACGCCCGCCGCGACTGGGGCCACGCCCGCGAATACGCCCGCGGCATGTGGCTGATGCTGCAGCAGGAGCAGCCCGACGACTACGTGCTGGCGACCGGCGAGACGACCCTGGTGCGCGACTTCGTGACCGCCGCCTTCGCGGAGGCCGGGATCGGGCTCGAGTGGTCGGGCCGCGGGGTCGAGGAGACGGCGCGTTGCACCCGCACCGGCCGCGTCCTCGTCGAGGTCGACCCGCGCTACTTCCGGCCGACCGAGGTCGACCTCCTGATCGGCGATCCGACCAAGGCGCACGAGAAGCTCGGCTGGACCCACGACACCACGTGGCGCGAGCTCTGCGCCGAGATGGTGCGCCACGACCTCGCGACCCTCGCCCGGGAGCAGCCGCGCCATGCCGAATGAAACCCTGCCGCGTGAGATCTTGCCGCGTGAGACCTCGCCGAGTGAGATCCTCTACCCGCTCGCCGGCAAGCGCGTCTGGGTCGCCGGGCACCGGGGCATGGTCGGGAGCGCGGTGGTGCGGCGCCTTGCCCGCGAGGGCTGCGAGATCCTGACCGCCGACCGCCGCACGGTCGACCTCACGCGCCAGGCCGAGACCGAGGCCTGGATGGCGACGGCGCGTCCCGACGCCGTCGTGCTGGCGGCCGCCCGCGTCGGCGGCATCCTGGCCAACGCCACCTACCCGGCGGATTTTCTCTACGACAACCTGATGATCCAGGCGAACGTCGTCGAGGCGGCCCGCCGCAGCGGCGTCGGGAAGCTGCTCGTCCTCGGGTCGAGCTGCATCTATCCGAAATTCGCCCCCCAGCCGATCGCCGAGGACGCCCTGCTGACCGGTCCGCTCGAACCGACGAACGAGTGGTACGCGATCGCCAAGATCGCCGGGATCAAGCTCGCCCAGGCCTATCGCCGCCAGCACGGCTGCGACTTCGTCTCGGCGATGCCGACGAACCTCTACGGGCCGGAGGACAATTTCGACCTCGCCGGGAGCCACGTCCTGCCGGCGCTCATCCGCAAGGCGCACGAGGCCAAGCGGCGCGGCGACGACGAACTCGTCATCTGGGGCACCGGCACGCCCCGGCGCGAGTTCCTGCACGTCGACGATTGCGCCGACGCCCTGGTGTTCCTGCTCCAGCGCTACTCGGGCGAGGAGCACGTCAATGTCGGGTCGGGCACCGACATCGCGATCTACGACCTCGCCGAGATGGTGGCCGAGGTCGTGGGCTTCCGCGGGCGGATCGCCCGGGACACGAGCAAGCCCGATGGGACGCCCCGCAAGCTGATGAGCGCGGCGACGCTCCGGGGCATGGGGTGGAGCCCGCGCATCCCGCTGCCGGACGGGATCCGCTCGGTCTACGGGTGGTTCCTCGAGAACGTGGCGGAGGCGGCCCCGGGGTGACCGAACCGGCCCGGCCGCCGAGGGGCTCGCCGGCCGGGCCGGTCTCCTAACGGGCCTTGGGCCGGCCGGGGCCCTTGGTCACCGGTGCCGCGGCGGCCGGGCGGCGCGACAGCACCTTCGGCAGCGGGGCGCGACGCGGCGGCGGCACGGGCTCGGGAAGCGTCGCGAGGTCGGGCTCCGGCGGGGGAGCGGGGGCGGGCGGAGCGGCGGCCAGCTTCTGCTCCAGGGCGTGGGCCAGCACCTTCTTCATCGCGCCGGGCAGGGGCTCGGCCTCGAGGCCGGCCCGGGGGGTGAAGCGCATGCCCTCGGGCGCCGGGGTCCCGGCGCCGACCCGGGCGAGGAAGACCGTCAGTTCGAGCGGGAAATGCGTGAAGACGTGGCGCACGATCCCCGGCAGGCGCTTCCAGCGCGCATCGAGGGGCGCGTCGAGGAGAGCCTGGGCCGGATCGTAATCGGCCCGCCACTCGCTCGTCGGCGGCTCGGCCATGGAACCGAGGAGCCCTTCCGGCGGCCGGGTGCGCAGCAGCACCGCCTCGTCGCCGGCCCGCAGCACCACGAAGGCGGCGCCGCGCCGCAGCGCGCCCGCCACCTTCTTCACCTTGCGCGGAAAGGTCTCCTGCAGGCCCTCGGCCCGGGCGCGGCAGGGCTGCATCCAGGGGCAGAGCGCGCAGGCCGGCCGCTTCGGGGTGCAGAGCGTCGCGCCGAGATCCATCACGGCCTGGGCGAAGTCGCCGGGCCGCGTCTGCGGCACCAGGCTTTCCGCGAGGCGGCGGATCTCGGGGCGCGCCGCCGGGATCGGGGTCTCGATCGCGTAGAGCCGCGAGACCACCCGCTCGACGTTGCCGTCCACCGCCGCCGCCGGCCGGTCGAAGGCGATCGCCGCGATGGCCCCGGCCGTGTAGGCGCCGATACCCGGGAGCTTGCGCAGGCCCTCCACCGTGTCGGGAAAGCGGCCCGCCTCCGCGACCGCCTTCGCGCAGGCATGCAGGTTGCGGGCGCGGGAATAGTAGCCGAGGCCCGCCCAGGCCCCCATCACCGCCTCCTCCGGGGCCGCCGCGAGCGCCGCCACGGTCGGGAAGCGCTCCAGGAAGCGGGCGAAATAGGGCTTCACCGCAGCGACGGTGGTCTGCTGCAGCATGATCTCGGACAGCCAGACCCGGTATGGATCGGGCGCGACGCCGGGCAGCGCGCGCCAGGGCAGCGCGCGGCGATGGCGGTCGTACCAGACCAGGAGGTCGGCGGCTTCCGGCCTTGAGTGCGACGCGGCGGGCGCTACCATGCGGCCCGCCTTAGCGGGTTTTCGGCCGTGGCGGGAGCGGGATTTCGGGAGCAATCGCCGAACGACCGCCCTGGCGGCCGACGGCCCGAGGGTTAAGGGTTCCCTCACACGAAAACCCTATCGGTCGGGGCTTCACGCCGGACGCGGCGATCCACCAGGACGGACGGGCGATGGCACGGCCCAAACCCTTGAGCGAGCTGATCGAGCGGTCCCTCGGCCCCGTCTTCGCGGCCCAGGGCTTCGCCTCGACCGACATCCTGGCGTCCTGGAGCGAGATCGTCGGCGAGCGGCTGGCCCGGGCCTGCCAGCCGGAGAAGCTCGAATGGTCGCGCCGGCGCGGGGCGTCGCGCGAGCAAAGGCCGGAGCCCGGCACCCTGACGGTGCGGGTCGAGGGCGCCTTCGCCCTCGAATTGCAGCACCTCGTGCCCCTGGTGATCGAGCGCATCAACCGCCATTACGGCTGGGCCTGCGTCGGCAAGATCCGGATGCGCCAGGACCGGGTCGCCCAGGCCCAGCGCCGCAAGGCCGCTCCCCCGCCCCTCGACCCGGTGCGCCGCGGCGAGGTCGCGCTCGCGGTGTCGAGCGTGAGCGAGGCCGCCTTGCGCGACGCCCTCGACCGCCTCGGCCTCGCGGTACTGGGCGCGCAGCGCCCGCGCTGACCAGACCGCCTCCTGCGTGTTCCGCGGGCGTCCGGTCCGCCGCAAGCCCGACCGGACGCCGCCGCGGCACGCGACGGCACAAAGGAAGTTGATGCGGCGGCTGCTTGCCACGAGGCGGCCGGGATTCTACCGCACTGACGACCGCGGACCCTTCCGCATCCGCCCTACGAGGACGCCTGCCATGCTCACCCGTCGCGAGGCCCTGACACTCACCGGCTCGGCCCTCGGCGCGGCGCTGCTCGCGCCGGCCCTGCCGTTCCGCGCTCTCGCCCAGGGCCCGGTGGTGGACGGCCTGATGCAGCCCGGCCCCCTCGGCGACCTCTGGCTCGGGCCCGACAATGCCCGCTGCACGATCATCGAGTACGCCTCGATGACCTGCTCGCACTGTGCCGCCTTCCACAAGACCACCTGGCCGGCGCTGAAGGAGCGCTGGGTCGATACCGGCAAGGTCCGCTTCACCCTGCGCGAGTTCCCCCTCGATCCGCTCGCCACCGCGGCCTTCATGCTGGCCCGGGCCGACAACGGCGCACGCTACTACCCGATCACCGACATGCTGTTCGACCAGCAGGCGAACTGGGCCTTCGTCCCCAAGCCCCTCGACGCCCTCGAGCAGATGATGCGCCAGGCCGGCTTCTCGAAGGAGAAGTTCGAGGCCACCCTGAAGGACCAGACCCTCTACGACGCGGTGAATGCCGTGAAGGAGAAGGCGATGACGACCTTCAAGGTCAACGCCACGCCGACCTTCTTCATCAACGGCCAGAAGTACCAGGGCGAGATGACGATCGAGGGCATGGAGAAGGTGATCAAGCCGATCGTGGGGGCGTGAGGCAGGGCGTTTCGCTTGAACGCCGCACCAATACGCACGATGCTTAACTCGATCGCGGGTCCCTCCTCTCCCCGCGGGCGGGGAGAGGCCTGAGCTCCGAAGGGGCTCAGGAAGCCCGCAGGGCGAGGGTGAGGGGGTCTCGACGGATGAGACTCCTCCGGAAACACCCCCTCACCCTCGCGCTTCGCGCTCCTTTCGTCCCCGACGAGGAGGACGAAAGCCTCTCCCCGCCCGCGGGGAGAGGGGACACCCGCGCTCTTCTTGTCTCGAAACTTCCCCGGACGGCCCTGCGCTTGCGGGGACGGGCGACCCACACGATCCGCGCACCGCGCCATCCCATGAAATTCACGCGCCTGCGCATCGTCGGCTTCAAGACCTTCGTCGAGCCGAGCGAGTTCCTGATCGAGCCCGGGCTGACCGGGGTGATCGGGCCGAACGGCTGCGGCAAGTCGAACCTCGTCGAGGCCCTGCGTTGGGTGATGGGGGAGAGCTCGCACAAGAGCATGCGGGCCTCCGGTATGGACGACGTGATCTTCTCCGGCTCCGGGGGACGCGCCGGGCGCTCCCACGCCGAGGTGACGCTGGCGCTCGACAACAGCGCCCGCACCGCGCCCGCCGCCTTCAATGCCGCCGACGCCCTGGAGGTCTCGCGCCGGATCGACCGGGGCGCCGGCTCGACCTACCGGGTCAACGGCCGCGAGGTCCGGGCCCGGGACGTGCAGCTCATGTTCGCCGACGCGGCGACCGGGGCCCGCTCCCCCGCCATGGTGCGCCAGGGCCAGGTGGCGGAGCTGATCGCGGCCAAGCCCCAGGCGCGGCGCCGCATCCTGGAGGATGCCGCCGGCATCGGCGGCCTGCATGCCCGCCGGCACGAGGCCGAGTTGCGCCTGCGCGGCGCGGAGGAGAACCTGTCGCGCGTCGAGGACGTGCTGACGGCGATCACCGCGGGCGTCGATTCGCTGCGCCGCCAGGCCCGCTCGGCCCAGCGCTACCGCGCGATCGCCGCCGAGATCCGTCGGCACGAGGCTTTGCTCCTCCTCATCGCCCATGCGGGGGCCCGCCGCGAGGCCCTGGCCGCGGAGGCCGCCCTGGCTCGGGCCCTGGCGCAGCTGGCGCAGGCGGAAGCCGAGCAGGTCGAATCGGCCACCGCGCAGGGCATCGCGGCCGCCGCCCTGCCGCGGCTGCGCGAGGCGGAAGGCGAGGCGGCGGCCGCGTTGCAGCGCCTGGTGCTGGCCGCCGCCGAGCTGGAGGCGCAGGAGCGCCGCAGCGCCGAGCGCCTGCGCGACCTCGCTCGCCGGATCGCCGACCTGCGCCGCGACCTCGCCCGCGAGGCCGCCTCCCGGGACGACGCACGGGCGACCCTGGAACGGCTCGACGGCGAGGCGGCGGCCCTGGCGGAGGCCGATGACGGAGAGGCCGCGCGGAAGGAGGCGGACGCTCTGGCCGCCGAGGCCGATTCCCGCCTCGCGGGCGCGGAGGCGGCGCTGTCGGCCGCGCAGGGCGCGCAGGCCGAGCACGCGGCGCGACGCGGCGCCCTGACGCGGGCGGTCGCCGACGAGCGCGCCCGGGCCGGGCGTCTGGCGGCGGAGCGCGCGCGCCTCTCCCGCGAGGCCATGGCGGCCGGCGACGCGGAGACCGAACGACTCGCCGGCCTCCGCGCGCTGTTCGACGAGGCGCGGGAGGTGGCCGAGAGCGCCGAGGAGGCGGCGGCGGCCGCCCGCGACGCCGTGACGGAAGCCCGCGACGCCGAGAGCCGGGGCCGGCCGGTCCTGGCGGCGGCGGAGCGCGAGGCGGCGCGGCTCGACACCGAGGCCCGCACCCTCGCCCGGCTGGTGGCGCCGGTGGCGGAGGCGCGCTTCCCCCCGGTCCTCGACGCCCTGGCGGTGGAGCCGGGCTACGAGGCCGCCCTGGCGGCGGCGCTGGGCGATGACCTCGACGCCGCCACCGACCCCGGGGCGCCGACCCACTGGGCCGAGCCGCCCGATCCCGGGACCGACGCGCCCCTGCCCGGCGGGGCGCGACCGCTGCTGGCCTTCGTCGCCGGGCCCGCGGCGCTGACGCGCCGCCTGCGCCAGGTCGGCGTGGTCACGCGGGAGGAGGCGGCCGCCGTCCACGGGACGCTCGCCCCGGGCCAGCGTCTGGTCACCCGGCAGGGCGACCTCTGGCGCTGGGACGGGCTGAAAGCCGCCGCGGAAGCCCCGCGGCCGGCGGCGCGGCGCCTGTCCGAGCGCAACCGGCTGGAGGCCCTGAACGAGGCCGCCGCCCTCGCCCGCGAGGCGGCGGAGGCCGCGCGCGAGACCCACGACGCGCTCCAGGCGCGGGTGCAGGAGGCGACGGCGGCCGAGGCCCGGGCGGCCGACGGCGCACGGCTCGCCCGGCGCACTCTCGACGGCGCGCGTGAGACCCTGGCCCAGGCCGAGCGCCGGGTGGCCGAATCCGGCGCCCGCCGGATGGCGCTGGCCGAAGCGGAAGGCCGCATCGCCCTGGAGGCCGAGGAAGCGGCGGCCCGGGTCGAGGCCGCCGAGGCGGCGATCGCCGCCCTCGACGAGCCGGAGGATCTCGCCGTCCGCCTGGAGGGGGCCCGCCGCGAGGCGGAGGATCGTCGCCTCGCCGCCGCCGAGGCCCGGGCCGCCCGCCTGTCGCTCGCCCGCGCCGCCGAGGAGGCGGCCGCCCGCCGCGGCGCCCTGGCGGCCGACCGGGCGCGCTGGCAGGAGCGGGGCGAGCGGGCCGAGGCGATCCTCGACGAGCTCGAGGAACGGCTGGCTACTGCGGAGGAGGAGCAGGCCGATCTGGCCGAAGCCCCCGAAACCTTTGCCGAGGAGCGCCGCCGCCTCGCCGCCGCGACCGCCGCCGCGCAGGCGGCCCGGGAAAGGGCCGGCCAGCGCCTAGTCGCCGGGGAGACGACCCTCGCCGAGGCCGAGGGCCGGGCGCGCCGGGCCCTCGATGCCTTCGCGGCGGCCCGCGAGGCGCGGGGCGCGGCGGCCGCCGCCCACGAGGCCCTGACGCGCCGCCTCGCCGAGGTCGTGCGGGCCATCGCCGACGGGCTGGAGACCACGCCCGAAGGGCTCTACGGCCTCGCCGGCGCGACCCCGGGCGATCCCCTGCCGGAACCCGCGACGATCGAAGGTAAGCTCGCCGCCCTCAAGGCCGACCGCGACCGGCTCGGCGCCGTGAACCTGCGGGCCGAGGAGGAGCTGCGCGAGACGGAGGGGCGTCGCGACGAGCTGGGGCGCGAGCGCGACGAGCTGATCGAGGCGATCCGGCGCCTGCGCGGGGCGATCCAGAGCCTCAACCGCGAGGGGCGCGAGCGGCTGCTCGCCGCCTTCACGGCGGTGAACGGGCATTTCGAGCGCCTGTTCACGACGCTGTTCAACGGCGGCACCGCCGAGCTGACGCTGGTCGATTCCGACGATCCGCTGGAGGCCGGCCTCGACATCCTGGCCCGGCCGCCGGGCAAGAAGCCCCAGACGATGACGCTGCTCTCGGGCGGCGAGCAGGCGCTGACGGCGACCGCGCTGATCTTCGCGGTGTTCCTGACCAACCCGTCGCCGGTCTGCGTCCTCGACGAGGTCGACGCCCCCCTCGACGACGCCAACGTCGAGCGCTACTGCGACCTCCTCGCCGCGATGGCGCGCGACACCGACACCCGCTTCATCGTCATCACCCACAACCCGATCACCATGGCGCGGATGGATCGGCTGTTCGGCGTGACCATGGTCGAACGGGGCGTCTCGCAGCTCGTCTCGGTCGATCTCGCGACCGCCGAGCGGCTGGCCGAGACGGTTTGACGGGGGGCGTGCGTGCGGTGCAAAATACACCGAAAGTCCAATGACTTAACGTCGGTCTTGGGCGCCTTGACTCCCAAGGTGGGCGAAACTATGGTGCGCCCGCTCGACGGGGGTAACCGGACCGGACCGCCTCAGTCCTTCACGCGCGAGGTTTCGCCATGAGCGGCAACGACACGCGGGGGAAGGACGGTGCCGGTGAGGGCTCCACCCCCGACGACGACCTCTCCGCGAGGCTCAAGCGTCTCGAGATGCAGATCGACCGGAAGCGCCCCGCGGCGGCTCCCGATCCTTCGTCGCGTCACGATCGCGGCCAGCCCTCGTCCCTCGGCGTCGCCATGCGGCTGTCCACGGAATTCGTGGCCGGCGTCCTGGCGGGCGGCCTCCTCGGCTGGGGCTGCGATCGACTCCTCGGCACCAAGCCCTGGGGCCTGATCGTCCTGCTCGTCCTGGGCTTCGGAGCCGGAATCTACAACGTGATGCGCGTTTCCGGATTTTTTCCGGTCGCGGACACGAAGAAAGGCCCGCCAGGGTCTTGATCATCCGGTGGATGCCGTGCATCCGCCTGCACGGATTGGCAGCGCGGCGGGAAGACCCGCGGCAGCGACACACGAGGGGGCGGGACCGGCATGGCCGTCAAGATGGATCCGATCCACCAGTTCGAGCTGAAGCCGCTGGTTTCGTTCGGGCATATCGGACACCAGAACATCGCCTTCACCCAGTCGGCGCTGTACATGTTCCTGGCGGTGGGGCTGATCGCGCTCCTGACGATCTGGGCGACGAAGAGCCGGGCGGTGGTGCCGGGCCGGGCGCAGTCCCTGGCCGAGGTGTTCTACGAGT
The DNA here is from genome assembly GCF_017347565.1 of Methylobacterium indicum. Classification (NCBI taxonomy): domain Bacteria; kingdom Pseudomonadati; phylum Pseudomonadota; class Alphaproteobacteria; order Hyphomicrobiales; family Methylobacteriaceae; genus Methylobacterium; species Methylobacterium indicum. The sequence goes on from NZ_AP024145.1 coordinate 1,817,968, forward strand.
TCATCGGCCAGACGGTGCACCAGTCGGCCGGCCACGGCAGCGAGCGTTTCGTGCCGCTGGTCTTCTCCCTGTTCATGTTCGTGCTCCTGCTGAACCTGTTCGGGATGATCCCCTACGCCTTCGCGGTGACCAGCCACATCATCGTCACCTTCATGCTGGCGCTGGTGGTGATCCTGACCGTGGTGATCTACGGCTTCATGGCCCACGGCACCCACTTCCTCGGCCTGTTCGTGCCCCCCGGCGTGCCCGGCTGGCTCAAGCCCCTGATCGTGGTGATCGAGGTCGTGTCGTTCATCTCGCGGCCGATCAGCCTCTCGGTCCGTCTCTTCGCCAACATGCTGGCGGGCCACATCGCGCTGAAGATCTTCGCGGGCTTCGTCCCGGCCCTGCTCGCCGCCGGCGTCTGGGGCATCCTCTCGCCCCTGCCCCTCGCCCTCTCGGTCGCCGTCACGGCGCTGGAGATGCTGGTCGCGGTGCTGCAGGCCTACGTCTTCGCGACGCTGACCTCGATCTACCTCAGCGACGCCCTGCATCCGGGCCACTAAGGGCACGAGGCCTCCGCGCGAGGCCTCGCCCCCCGGACACGCAACCCCCGAGCTTCCCACCCCGGTTCGCCGTGTCGCGGCCGGATACCACCCGCCAGACGACTAGACGACCTTAGGAGCATCACGATGGATCCCGTTGCTGCGAAGTACATCGGCGCCGGCCTCGCCTGCCTCGGCATGGCGGGCGCCGCCATGGGCCTCGGCAACCTGTTCGGCCAGTTCTTCGCCGGCGCCCTGCGCAACCCCTCCGCGGCCGACGGCCAGCGCGCCAACCTGCTCCTCGGCTTCGCGCTGACCGAGGCGCTGGGCATCTTCTCGCTGCTCGTCGCGCTGCTGCTGCTGTTCGCCGTCTGATCCGGCGAGGATTACCCTCAACGAGGTGGTCCACCCGCGCACCGGGCTTCACACGAGGCTCCGGTGCGCGCGCGTGATGGAGGGACCGCCTCGGACGATTTCGTGCAGCCGCCGCCCCTGCTGAGGTGTGGCGGCGCGACGGCCGGCCCGGCCGAGCGCTCGGCGGGAGCGCTTCGTCTCCCCCACACCCGGACGACACCATGGCGCAGCCACATGCACCCGCCCCCCTCAAGGAGGGGCTGATTCACGAGCCGGCCTCCGAGCATGGCGGCGGCTTCCCGCCGTTCGAGAGCAGCACGTTCGTCGCGCAGACCCTCTGGCTCGCGCTCTCGTTCGGCCTGCTCTACTACCTGATGTCGAAGATCGCCCTGCCGCAGATCGCCGGCATCCTGCACGACCGGCAGGCCCGGCTCTCCGGCGACCTCGACCAGGCCGCCCGCGCCAAGTCCGAGGCCGACGGTGCCCGCGACACCTACGAGCGCGCCCTCAAGGACGCCCAGGACAAGGCGAAGGGCATCGCCCAGACCACCCGCGAGCAGCTCGCCGCCGAGGCCGAGACGCGCCGCAAGTCCCTCGAGGCCGACCTGTCGACCAAGCTCGCCGAGGCCGAGGGCCAGATCCGCAGCCGCACCGCGACCGCGATGGGCAGCGTGCGCGAGGTGGCCACCGACGCCGCGACCGCGATCGTCGAGCGCCTGACCGGCCAGGCGCCCGAGCGCGCCGCCGTCGAGGCGGCCTACGACCGCACCCGGCCTCAGACCGCGCACTGAGCCGCAGGAGATCACCGACATGCTGTTCGATGCGGAGTTCTGGGTCGCGGTCGCCTTCGTGGTGTTCTGCGGCATCGCCTGGAAGATGGGTCTGTTCGACCAGATCATCGGCGGGCTCGACAAGCGCGGCGCCCGCGTGCGCAAGGAGCTCGACGAGGCCCGTCGCCTGCGCGAGGAGGCCGAGGCCGTCCTGGCGGATTACAAGCGCCGTCGCTCGGACGCCGAGCGCGAGGCCGCCGAGATCGTCGCCAATGCCCGTGCGGAGGCCGAAGCCGCCGCCGCCGAGGGCCATGCCCGGCTGAACGAGTTCGTCGCCCGCCGCACCAAGGCGGCCGAGACCAAGATCGCCCAGGCCGAGGCCCAGGCCACCGCCGAGGTGCGGGCCGCCGCGGCGGAGGCCGCCGTGCGGGTCTCCGAGACCATCCTGCGGGAGAAGGTCAGCGGCGACGCCGCCCAGGACCTGGTGCGCCGCAGCCTCGGCGAGGTCCGCACCCGCCTGCGGGCCTGACCCGGACACGGTTGCCACGACCTGTGCCGACGAGAGCCGCCTCCGGGCGGCTTTCTTTTTGGCCGGAAGCGAAAGGTTCGTACACGTACGAAGTGGTGTCCGGTCCTGACGCAAGATCTTTGAGGTTCATAAGAAGTTTCGGTTCGGGCTGCGCCGAGCCCGGGCCGCGCGACATCTTCAAAGCTGCATATGCAGCACCGCTTATGACACAGGTCCAATCGCCCGGCCTCATCCGATATGTCATAGGATGAGACGAATCGCCGCCGGGGTCGCCATGACCGTCTATTACTTTCACGTCCAGAAGGGACGTCGCCTGATCCTGGACCCCGAAGGGGTCGACCTGTGCGGCCCGGCCGACGCCCTGGAGATGGCGGCGAAGCTCGCGTCCGGCCTGCTCGACGATGGCGAGATCACCTGCGACTGGACCCACAGTGCCGTCCGGGTCGAGGACCAGCACCACCGCCGCATCCTGCGCCTGCCGCTGACGAGCGTGCGCGCCCGCGACAGCCGCAGCCGGACCTTCGTGAACTGAGAGCCGGCGCGATCCGATCGATGGGGTCCGGTCGCGGCCTCGCTCCGGAGCGACGCTGGGACCCGCAAGGAGGGTCCTGGATCCCTTCGGACCATCGCGGCGCCCCCGGACGTCGGTTGCTCCGCAACGGCTTCGTCCGACGCCCGGTTGACGCGTCCGGTTTGCCCTAAGCAGATTTCGCCGAAGTGGCCCCCGGTTCGGCGGCAAGAGCCTGCGACGAAACGAGAATCTAAGCGGGCAAAGCGTTGGCCCGCCAACGCAAGTCTGCTCAGTGCGGTTCGGGGCGGCCGACTCGCTCGTCGGCATGCTCGTCACGATCGGCGCCGGCCCGATCCCTGCACCCGGGACGGCCTCCGTCCAGTTCGTTGTCGATGGGACGAACCATGCCGGCACGTTCGAGCGGGGCCGATACGATGCGTCGGGCCGGGGCTTCCATGAAAGCCTGCACCAGTTCGTCGAGGCGCTTGCAGGATCGGCATCGCCGTCATTCGCGTTCGCGTCGCCCGGGGAGGATGTGACGCGTTCGCCGTCCCGGCCGAACGCGGGCGACGCACTCGGCCCCGTCGCCCGGCACCGTCATCGAGGGCTGCGCGTAAACCCGAACGACGCGATCATCGCGTCCACACGCAGGCCTGGTGCCGCCGGGCGGGTCACGCCCCGGCCGCGAGCCAGGTCCGGAAACGCCGGGCGAGGTCGTTGGCGGCGCGGTCGTAGAGGTCGTCCATGCCGCCGGCCGTGAGCGCCCCGTCGACCATCACGCCGATCACGCCATGGCCCGCCGGCTGGATGCCCCGATCGCCGGAATAGGTGGTCAGGACCGTGCCGGTGCGGGCGTCGACGATCTCGATGGTGGCGCGGATCGTCGGGGAGCCGCCGATGAGGATGCGCTGCGCCGCCGACGGGATGTCGGCCGCGATCAGGGTGACGACGAGGCGGGCCGGTCGGGCGCCCTCGGGCCGGGCAGCCAGCGCCCGTTCCAGGGCCGCCTGGAGGCGCCGCGCCGCCAGATCGCGGATGAATCCCTGCGCCTCCGGCGTCCGCACCAGGGCCGGATCGGTCAGCGACAGGTTGCGGCTGCGCAAGTAGTCGTCCTCGGCGGACGTCCAGTTGATGGCCGCGCCGGTGCTCCGGACCTCGATCGCGGTGAAGCGCAGTTGCGCCGTGTCGGCCAAGGACAGCCGGTTGGGGGCGACGGTGTTGCACGCTGCCACGCACAGGGCCGCCAGCACGGCGACCGCCCACGACCATCGACCCATCGTCGGACCCTCCCGGTTCTTCGCGCCGCCCGTGGCGGTCGCGGAGAACCAGAAGTGTCTGACGCAAGGTCAATCGACAAGCGACATGTTTCGCGATTGTAGCTGTCGCGAAGGCCCGTGGCCCCGGGGCCACAGGCTGGTCGTCAGGCGGCCGTGCCCATCCCGGCCCGCATCGTGCCGCGGAAATCGTCGATGCAGACGAGGCGTCCATTGCGCTCGGCGTGCCAGAAGGTCCAGCCGTTGCAGGCCGGCAGGCCCTGGACCAGGGCGCCGATCTTGTGGATCGAGCCCGAGGCGGGGCCGACCCCCAGCGTGCCGTCGGGGCGCACCAGGGCCTTGTGGCGGCGGCGCTCGTCGGTGAGCGTCTCGCCGGCCCGGACGTGGCCGGCCTCCAGCAGGCTCAGGAACGGCACCCGCGGCTCGGCGCGCTTCGTCGGCGCGGTGAGGAGGGCGGCGCGCGACAGGGGCTCAATGCCGGCGATGCGCTCGCGGGCGGCGGCCGCGTAGGCCGGCTCCTGCTCGATGCCGATGAAGTGCCGGCCGAGCCGCTTGGCGACCGCCCCGGTGGTGCCGGTGCCGAAGAACGGGTCGAGCACCACGTCGCCGGGGTTGGACGAGGACAGGATGGTGCGGGCGAGCAGCGCCTCGGGCTTCTGGGTCGGGTGCAGTTTCCGCCCGTCCTCGCCCTTCAGGCGTTCGTCGCCGGTGCAGAGCGGGATGAACCAGTCCGAGCGCATCTGGACGTCGTCGTTGCCGCCCTTCAGCGCCTCGTAGTGGAAGGTGTAGCCCTTCTGCTCGCTGCGCGAGGCCCAGATCAGGGTCTCGTGGGCGTTGGTGAACCGCTTGCCGCGGAAGTTCGGCATCGGGTTGGCCTTGCGCCACACGATGTCGTTGAGGATCCAGAAACCAAGATCCTGCAACGCGCTGCCGACGCGGAAGATGTTGTGGTACGACCCGATCACCCAGAGGGTCGCGGTCGGCTTCATCACCCGGCGGCAGGCGGAGAGCCAGGCGCGGGTGAAGGTGTCGTAGGCCTCGAAGCTGGCGAACTGGTCCCAGTCGTCGTCGACGGCGTCGACGGCGCTCTGGTCCGGACGCAGCAGGGCGCCGGCGCCGAGCTGGAGGTTGTAGGGCGGATCCGCGAAGACCAGGTCGACGCTGGCCGGCGGGAGCCGGTCGAGGGCGCTGAGGCAATCCCCGAGGATGACTTCGTCCAGGGGAAGGCGCTGTGCGGGGGTAACGAGACCCATCCGCGGCGCCGACACCACTCGCCCGGTACGCGAGACTTGATTCCGGGCGGCGGCGCCGGCGACCGCGGTACGCGGGGAAGCCATGGCAAACACCGGTTACGCGACTGACCACCAGACATTGCCGCCGCTACGGTAAAGGTCACGTTTCCCGCGGACACGAATGACGTCTCGAAATGGGGCTGCACTTCTTGCCTAGTCGTCGAACGGATAGGCCTATCCGTTAATGAAACGCTACTGATCACAGGACGAGGACGCCGCTGTCGTTGAGCCTAGCCGTCGTCCATCGCGGTGAGACGGTTGGGACCAGGACGAGGCGCGGGCTCGTTCGTCGCCGCGCGGGTGGGGGAGGGCGAACCTCGGCGCCGCGTCTGTGCCCGAACGATCCCGTGCCCGAACGATCCCCTGCCCGCGGGAGCCCCCGACCCCGCGCCCCGTTCGACCTCGACAGCCCGGCCGGAACGGCCGAGGCCGTCTGTCCAGGCACTGCCACGCAGCCGCCGGCGCGCCGATGCCGCTTCTTTCGAATGCTGAAAACCGGAATGCTTTCGTCCCGGTGCCCAAGTCGACAGTCAGGTTTCGCGGCCGGTCATGACTTGAACGGTCGATCCTTAACGATCGGCAAGATGTCGGCCGAGAATGCGGCGTGATCGGCCACATTTCGGGCGGTCATAGTTTCGTCCTGTTTGGGCTCGATTGGCTCCGCCGTCAGCAACTGCCAAGGACAGTGGAATGAACAGCGGCAAGCCTGTGCGTCGGTCGATCGTGGCTCTCGCGGGCGGGGTGGTCCTCGCCGGATTGGGGAGCCTCGCCCTGTCGTCGACGGCGCAGGCCCAGAGCGGCAAGGCCTCCTGGTACGCGTCCGGCCACCGCACCGCGAGCGGCGAGCGCTTCAATCCCAACGGTCTCACGGCGGCCCATCGCAGCCTGCCCTTCGGCACCCGGGTGCGGGTCACCAACCAGTCCAACGGCCGCTCGGTGGTGGTGCGGATCAACGATCGCGGGCCCTTCGCGCATGGCCGCATCATCGATCTCGCCCGCGGTGCGGGCCGGGCCATCGGCATGAACGGCGTCGCCCGCGTCGCCGTCGCGGTGGTGGACTGACCGACATCCTTCGATCAGGCCCCCCGGCGTTGCCGTTGGGCCAAGCCTCCCCACATCAGGCTCACTCGTGCGAGCGGAGCGTGACGTGATGGCAAAGCCCCTGGTTGTCGTGATTCCCCATCAGCTCGGCCGGGCCGAGGCCCGCCGCCGGCTCGAGAACGGGATCGGCCAGGCCAAGGAGATGCTCCAGAAGGCCGGCCTCAGCATGGCCGACGCGACCTGGAGCGGCGACCGGCTCTCCTTCCTCGTCGGCGCCATGAACCAGAAGGTCGACGGCGACATCGACGTCGAGGACGACGTGGTGCGGGTCGAGGTGCGGATGCCGCTGCTCCTGTCGCTCTTCGCCCACAAGGTGCAGCAGATCGTCAGCCAGAACGGCGCCAAGCTGCTGACCAAGCAGTAGGCCGGACGCCGCGGAACCGGGGCCGGGCGCCCCGGTTTGGACTCGGAGGACATGAAGGAGCCCCCGATGTCGAATCCCGGCCCGATCCCGGACCAGCCCTATGATCCGGTGCCGCCGACCCCCGGTCCGGACACGCCCAATCCCGGCGGCCCCGAACTGCCGAGCGAGGCGCCGGGCGAGCGGCCGGTCGAGATTCCGGTGAACGATCCCGGCAACTCCCCGGCGATCACTCCCGATCCGTCCCCGACCGGCCCCGCCAACCCGACGATGTGACGGCTTGCGCGGAGGTGCCCGGCGCACCTCCGCCCCGTCGTGATCGCGGCGGCCGGCCCGTCAGCGCCCCGCGGCGTAGGCTTGCATGCCGCGGGGATTGGCGGCGGCGCGCAGGCGTCGCCCGTCGCGGCTCGCCGCGGTGAGCCGCCCCTCCGACCAGTCGGACCCGATCTCGACGATGTGCCCGCGCCGGCGCAGCTCGGCGACCGTTTGCGGGCTGACCCGGTTCTCCACCACCACGACCCCCGGCCGCGCCGTGCGGGGCCAGAACGACGACGGGAAGTGCTCGGTGTGCCAGGCCGGCGCGTCGATCGATTCCTGCAGGTTCATGCCCGCATGGACGTGGCGCAGGAAGAATTGCGGGATCCACTGGTCCTGCTGGTCGCCCCCCGGCGAGCCCCAGGCGAGGTAGGGCGCGCCGTCGCGCAGCGCCATGGTCGGCGAGAGGGTCGAGCGCGGCCGCTTGCCGGGTGCGAGCGCCGCCGGATGGCCCTCGTCGAGCACGAACATCTGCGCCCGCGTGCCGAGGCAGAAGCCGAGGGCCGGGATCACCGGCGAGGATTGCAGCCAGCCGCCCGACGGCGTCGCCGCGATCATGTTGCCGTGCCGGTCGATGATGTCGAAATGCACCGTGTCGCCGCGCACGACGCCGGAGCGGGCATCGTCCGGCGGAACCGTCGCCTCGATCTTGCCCACCGTCGGCTCCCCGGCGCCGGACGAGCCCACCGCCGTGCGGGCGCCCTCGCTCACCCGGGCGTCGAGGGCCTTGCCGTATCCGGGGATCGTGCCCGGCCGCTGCTCCAGCGAGGCGGTCTCGCCGACGAGCCGGCGGCGCTCGGCGTTGTAGGAATCCGACAGGAGGGTCTCGACCGGCACCCCGACGAAGGCGGGATCGCCGTAGAACGTGTCGCGGTCGGCAAATGCCAGCTTGGCGCACTCGACCTGGAGGTGGATGAAATCGGGCCCCGCCGGATCGAGGGAATCGAGGTCGAAGCCCTTGAGGAGGGCGAGCTGTTGCAGGGTCGCGAGGCCTTGCGTCCAGGGACCGGCCTTCAGCACGGTGTAGCGGCCATACTCGTAGGAGATCGGCGCCTCGACGCTCGCCTGCCAGGCCGCCATGTCGGCCCCGGTGAGGAGGCCGCGATGGGGCGTGCCGGTCACGTCCATCACCGGCTCACCGCGGCAGAACGCGTCGATCGCCTCGGCGACGAAGCCCTGCGACCAGATCCGGCGGGCGCGTTCGATCTCCTGCTCGCGGGTGCCGCCGGCGCTCTCGCGCACGATCCGCGCATAGGTCTCGGCGAGAGCCGGGTTGGTGAACAGGCTGCCGGGGGCGGGCACGCCGCCGTCCTTCAGGTAGGTCGCCGCCGAGCTCGGCCAGTGCTCGCGAAACAGCCCCTCGACGGTGGCGATGGTGGCCGAGACCCGCTCGACCAGCGGGTAGCCGTCCCGGGCATAGCCGATCGCCGCCTCCAGGACGTCGGCGAGGCGCCAGGTGCCGTGATCGCGCAGGATCAGCATGTAGGCGTCGAAGCTGCCCGGCACGCAGGGCGCCAGCAGCCCGGTGCCCGGCACGAGGTCGAGGCCGAGATCGTCGCGTAAGCGCGCGATGGTGGCGGCCTGCGGCGCCGGGCCCTGCCCGCAGATCACCTGCGGGTGCCCGACCCGGACGTCGTGCAGGATCACCGGCACGTCGCCGCCCGGCCCGTTGAGATGCGGCTCGACGACCTGGAGCACGAAGGCGGTGGCCACCCCGGCGTCGAACGCGTTGCCGCCCCGCTCCAGCACGCCCATCCCGACCGCGGTGGCGATCCAGTGCGTCGAGGCGACGACCCCGAAGGTCCCGTCGATCTCGGGGCGGGTGGTGAAGGGATCGGGTTTGGCGACGCTCATCGGGGGTCCTTTTTTAGGTGGCCGAGGATATTAGGCGGCCCAGGATTTTAGGTGGCTCAGGCGCAGGGTTTCGCGGCATCGGGGCCGCGATATTAGGCTCTAACCGGCAGCGAGACCGATGCAATCCACCGGGGTCGGCGATGCGATGCCGCGCCTTGCCGACGCCTATGGCATCGTCTCGCGCAGCACAGCATTCATCCGGGTCTGCCCCTTGAGCCGCTCGCCTTCCAGCGCTCGACGACGTCGGGATCGAGTCGCAGCGTGACGACCTCCTTGGTCTGTGTCACGGGAGGTCGGCCCCGTCCGCGGCGGATCAGGGTCGCACCCCGATAGGTGTCGGCCGCCTCGAGATCCGCTTCGGTGAGTTCCGGCAGTTCGCCGTATTCCTCGGCCGTGATGGTGTGGGCGTCGACCTTGGCGAAGTCGGTCGCCCCCATAGGCGTCAGGGGGAAAAGGTGGGCGTAGCGGGCTTGCTTGCGCTCATCGTGAATCGTGCCGGGAGCCGGGAGAGGATCATGCGACCCGAAAGCTATTGCGCGGCGGCGCGGCGTCGGCGCAATTTCGGCGGGCTCGCGGCCTTGTGCCCGCCGGTCTCGCGATCGAATGCGGGCCGTGCCGGCGCGGTCTCGGAACCGGCTGTGTCGGCCGAACCGTCGCCGGCTACCGGAGCAACCCGGTGCGGGGCGTGGATTTTCTCACCGAAGACATGAGCCGGAGCGATGCCGAACCCCGCCACCTGACGCTCGATCGCCTTCAGGAGCGCACCGGACACGTGAGGCCGGCTGTGGGGAAGCGATACGCTCGCGCCGGCCGGATGATCATAGAGTGCATGGCTGTCATTGGCCATTCTCCGCTCGAAGCCGAGTCCCGTCAGAGCGTCAATGACCGTCTGCGTCCGGACGTCCGTCATGCCCGCGCCTTCCTGTGCCCGGTTTTCAGGTCACGCCACGACCAGACCACACTATCGCTCACGATCGCCTCCGGGTCGATCTGGACGGTCAACGTGGCACGCCGTCGTTGGGCTGCCGTGAGCGGATGCGCCTTGAAGTAATCTTGCACGACCAGATAGTAGCCGATCTCCATGCAGGCATCGAAAATCACGATGATCACCGGGAAGAAATCTGCCAGCCAGAAATCGATGTCGCGCAGATCGATCCGGACAGCGATGCATCCATCCCTCCGGACCGTGAGGTGGTCTGTCGCCTTCAGTTGCAACGAGATATAGCCGCTCTCGATGCTGCCATCGGCGTCGAAGGTCGTGATCAGGCCGTCGATGCCGTAATCGGCCGCTGGAACATCGAGAACATAGCCGGCCTTCGCAACGATGTAGCCAACATGGTGCAGGCTCATGGCCGCGATGACGTGCTCGCGGGTCCTGATCTTGCGATCCGCCATGCATCCCCGCGAAATCGAAGCCGTGCAGTCGTCTCCTGCTAGGTCAAGGCTGCACGGCGCACAAGACGCCCCCGCCCGGGCTCGCCTTTCCCGAACGGCTGCCGTATCCCCCGGCCATGGCCGCTCCTCCGCTCCTCACCCTCCAGGGCATCGCGCTCACCTTCGGCGGCACGCCGCTCCTGTCCGGCGCCGACCTCGCGCTCGCGCCCGGCGACCGCACCTGCCTCGTCGGCCGCAACGGCTCGGGCAAGTCGACCCTGCTCAAGGTCGCCGCCGGGCTGGTCGAGCCCGACAAGGGCGTGCGCTTCCTGCAGCCCGGCACGACGGTGCGCTACCTCGCGCAGGAGCCGGATTTTTCCGGGCACGCCACCACCCTGTCCTTCGTCGAGGCCGGGATGGGGCCGGGCGACGAACTCTACCGGGCGCGCTACCTGCTGGAGAGCTTAGGCTTGACCGGCGAGGAGGATCCGAGCCGGCTCTCGGGCGGCGAATCGCGCCGCGCGGCCCTCGCCCAGGCGCTGGCGCCGGAGCCCGACATCCTGCTCCTCGACGAGCCGACCAACCATCTCGACCTCCCGGCGATCGAATGGCTGGAGGCCGAGCTGAAGGGCAGCCGGTCGGCGCTCGTGCTCATCAGCCACGACCGGCGCTTCCTCGAGGCCTTGTCGCGCTCGACCGTCTGGCTCGACCGCGGCACGACGCGCCGCCTCGACCAGGGTTTTTCCGCCTTCGAGGGCTGGCGCGACCAGGTGTTCGAGGAGGAGGAGCGCGACCGCCACAAGCTCGATCGCAAGATCGCCGCGGAAGAGGACTGGCTGCGCTACGGCGTGACGGCGCGGCGCAAGCGCAACGTCAAGCGGCTCGCCGGCCTGCACGACCTGCGCCGCCAGGCCCGCGAGCATCGCGGGCCCGTCGGCGCCGCGACCCTGACGGTGAGCGAGACCGAGGCCTCCGGCGCCCTGGTGGTCGAGGCGCGCGACGTCGCCAAATCCTACGGCGAGCGCCCGATCGTCCGCGACCTCAGCTTGCGCATCGCCCGGCGCGACCGGCTCGGCATCGTCGGGGCCAACGGCACCGGAAAGACGACGCTCGTCAACCTCCTGACCGGCCGCCTCCCGCCGGATTCCGGCGAGGTGAAGGTCGGCGCCAACGTCACCCTCAACCTCCTCGACCAGCGCCGCAGCGCCCTCGATCCCGAGCGCACCGTCGCCGACGTGCTGACCGGGGGCGGCAGCGACACCGTGCAGGTCGGCGGCCAGAGCCGGCACGTCATCGGCTACATGAAGGACTTCCTGTTCTCGCCCGAGCAGGCGCGCACGCCGGTGGGCGTGCTCTCGGGCGGCGAGCGCAACCGCCTGCTGCTCGCCCGCGCTCTGGCGGAAGCCGGCAACCTGCTGGTGCTCGACGAGCCGACCAACGACCTCGATCTCGAGACCCTCGACCTGCTCCAGGAGATGCTCGGCGACTATGCCGGCACCCTGATCCTCGTCAGCCACGACCGCGATTTCCTCGACCGGGTGGTCGACACCGTACTGGTCTCGGAAGGGGAGGGGCGCTGGATCGCCTATGCCGGCGGCTATTCCGACATGGTCGCCCAGCGCGGGGTCGGCGTGCAGGCGCGCGGGGTGGTGGCGCCGAAGGGCACGGCCAAGGATGCGGCCAAGGATGCGGTCAAGAATCCCGCCAAGCCCGCCGCTCGTCCCGATGCCAGGAAGCGCCTCGGCTTCAACGAGCAGCACGAGCTCAAGACCCTGCCGGCCCGCATGAAGGCCCTCGAAGGCAACCGGGCCAAGCTCCGGGCCGCCCTCGACGACCCGACGCTCTATGCCCGCGATCCCGCCCGCTTCGAGGCGATCTCCCGTACGCTCGCGACCACCGAGGCCGACCTCGCGGGCGCCGAGGAGCGCTGGCTCGAACTCGAGATGATGCGCGAGGAGCTCGAGGGCTGATCCGCCGCCCGGCGCCCCGGGTGGCGCCGGGCGGCCCAAGAGACGACAGAACGACACGCCGCTCTTCTGTTTCTCCGTCGGGAACGTCTGGAATTAGCTGACCCGCGTAAGGTTTCGTGGCGATCGTGCAACATTCGGGCGGAAAGCCGGCGACTTGGCCATGGTGGGTGCGGATCTCGGTTGATCGCTGTTAGCGCCTAGCACATGGTGCCCCTGCACCGGGAACAACCCGGTGGGGCCGGCAGACACCCCATGCAGGGGGCGCCGGTTCGCAAGGGGAAAAGAGTGGCGTGGTTCGGCTCCAGTAGGATCGTCGGGACACAGTCGTTCACCCCCAGGGTCTCGAAACTTTGGAGGTCTCGATGAAGCTCGTGAAGAGCCTTCTGCTCGGTTCGGCCGCTGGCCTGACCGTCGTTGCCGGTGCGCACGCTGCCGATCTGCCGATCAAGAAGGCGGCGCCTGTCGAATACGTTCGTGTCTGCTCGGCCTACGGGGCCGGCTTCTTCTTCATTCCCGGTACCGACACCTGCATGCGCGTGTCCGGCCGCGCCCGCTTCGAGGCCGGCTACTCGCAGGGCTACTCGCGGTCGAGCAACAACGGCGACCTGATGGGCTATCAGGGCCTGGGTCGTCTCAACATCGACGCCCGCACCCAGACGGCCTACGGCACGCTGCGTGCCTTCGTGCGCTTCGACATGTCGAGCCGCACCGGCGCCTACCTGAAGTCGGGTACCCAGGAGCGCATCGCCCGCGCCTACACGGCGACCGGCGTCGACACGTTCTCCCGCGCCCAGCAGTTCGTGAACGTCGACAAGGCCTTCATCCAGTTCGCCGGCCTCACCGCCGGTCGCGCGGCCTCGTTCTACGACTTCTACGCCCACGACTTCGAGATCATCGGCACCTCGCTGGGCTCGGACGTCGCCTCGACCAACCTGCTCGCCTACACCGCCACCTTCGGCCAGGGCTTCTCGGCGACGATCTCGGTCGAAGACCCGATCTTCCGCAAGACCCCGCTGTTCGGCACGGCCACCGCCGGCAACGCGGCGAGCCAGTTCCAGATCTTCACCGCGGCCTCCGCCAACCTGACCCCGGTCCTGGTCAACAACGCGGCCGGCGTGCCGATCGGCGAGGCGTTCTACGACGTGCGCCAGGCCTCGCGCATGCCCGACTTCGTCGGCGCGCTGCGCTACGACGCGGCCTGGGGCTCGGCCCAGCTCTCGGCCGCCGTGCATGAGCTTAACGCCGGCAACGCCTCGACGGTCCTGACCTTCGGCGGCGCGACGATCGCCCCCGGCTCGGTCGTGACGCCCCGCATCGGCACCGAATACGGCTGGGCGGTCCAGGGCGGCCTGAAGTTCAACCTGCCGTTCATCGCTCCGGGCGACTCCCTGTACCTGCAGGGTTCGTACGGCGAGGGAGCCCAGCTCTATACCGGCTACTCCTCGTATATCGGCGGCTACACCGTCAGCGCCGGCAACACCCAGGGCGCGCCGTTCCCGACCTTCTTCGCCGACGCCGCCGTCAACCCGATCACCGGGAAGATGGAGCTGTCGACCAGCTGGACGGTGGTCGGTTCGTACCTGCACTACTGGGCGCCCGAGTGGCGGTCGGCGCTCATCGGCAGCTACGGCGAGATGTCGTTCGGCAAGACCAGCCGCGCGCTCCTCGGCGGCCTGAACTTCAACGGCCTCGGCAATCCGGTCAACAGCCCCGGCGTCTCGCTGTTCAGCGCGTCCCTGCGCGACACCAGCCAGCTCGTTGCCGGTGCGAGCATCATCTGGTCGCCGGTCAAGGATCTCGATATCGGCGTCGAGGGTCTCTACAACCGCGTCGACATCAAGAACGGCCGCGTCATCGACCAGAACAAGGCTCCGGGTGGCGTCGCTGCCGCCGTGAACGCCGCCGGCCTGCCGGTGGCCGCCAACGGTGCCCTGCTGCCGACCACCAACTACGCGGACACGTTCCAGGTCCGCATGCGCGTCCAGCGCGACTTCTAAGTCGCGACCCGCGGCTCCCTCCGGGGAGCCGCGTCCTCGGACGCCCCTTTAAGGGCCCCGGTTCGCGCTGGGGCCCTTTTTCGTTGCGCGCGCCACGCCTTGCTGATGCCGGAAACCGCCGCCAGGGTGGCCCGCACGCGCGAAGCCCCCGCCGCGCGCTGTCTTTCCGCGACGAGGTTCCCCCGTGGCCATTCGCTCGATCGGCTGGCTGTCCGGCCTTCCCCTCCTGGCCGGTGCCTGGGTGGCCGCCACGGCCTTCGCCGAGCCGCGGCTCGAGGCGGCTCTCGAGGCACCAGCCGAGGCGGTCGCGACGGCGACCGGACGCGACGCGGCGGAGCCGTGGCTGCGGGTCGAGGCGCGGGGCCGTGACCTCGTGGCGAGCGGCGAGGCCCCGGGCGAGGGCGCCCGCGATCAGGCCCGCGCGGCGCTCGCGGCCCTGCCTGGTTGGCGCCGGATCGTCGACCGGACCGGCCTCGTCGCCGAGGTCTCGCCCTTCACCTGGGCGGTCGCCTCCCGTGCGCCCGACCGCCTCGACCTGATCGGGCACCGCCCGGCCGAGACCGGCCGCGCCGCCCTGGCGGAATTCTTGGGCGCCGGGCTGCCCGCCGGGCTCGTCCTGCGCGACACCGCCCGGGCCGCCCGCGGCGCGCCGGAGAACTTCTCCGAGGCCGCCCGCTTCCTCGTCGCCCAGGTGCAGCACCTGAAGCCCGGCGCCACCGCGGCCCTGAGCGACCGCGTCCTGTCGGTCCGCGGCGAGGCGGCGAGCGTCGAGGCCTACGCGGCCCTGCGGTCCGACCTCGCCCACCCGCCCGCCGGCTACACGGTCGGCGAGGTCGCGGTCGAGCCGGCCCTGGTCTCGCCCTTCGTCTGGTCGGCGAGCCGCGGGCCCGCGGGGATCCGCCTCGACGGCTACGCGACGTCGGAGGCCGACCGGGCCGCGATCCTGGCCGCCGCCCGGCTCCTCGCCGACGGCGCCCCGGTGAGCGACGCGATGCGCACCGCCCGCGGCCTGCCGGCGGGCATCGATGCCCGGGCGCTGGTCGACCGCGCCTTCGCGATCCTGGCCCTGGTGCGGGAGGGCAGCGTCGCCCTCGACGGATCGACCCTGTCTGTGCGCGGCAGCGCCATCGACGTCCAGGCCGTGCGCGAGGCCGAGGCGGCCGCCGCCACCCTGCCGGCGGGGATCTCCCGCGGCGCCTTCGCCCTGACGGCGAGCCCGGTCTCGCCCTACCTCGTCGCGATCCGGCGCGGGCCCGACGCCTTCACCCTCACCGGCCACCTGCCGGATGCCGAGGCCCGCACCGCCCTGCGCGCCGCCCTGCGGCCGCACCTCTACGGCGAGCGCGTGATCGACCGCACCCGGATCGCCGAGGGCGCGCCGCCCGCCCTCGTCGAGGGCCTGACCGCCGGAATCGGCGCCCTCGTCCAGCTCGCCGAGGGCGAGGTGAGCGTGCGCGACCAGAGCCTGCGGATCGCCGGCGAGGGCCTCTATCCCGAGAGCGCCCGCCGCGTCGCCGCCGAGGCCGGGCGTCTCGCCCCGGCGGGATGGCGCATCGAGGTCGCGGTCGGCGCCCGCGGCGCGCCGCCGAAGCGTGACCCGGCGGAGTGCCGCGAGACCTTCGCGACGCTGGCGAGCGGGCAGGCCCTGCGCTTCGACCCCGGCAGCGCCGATCTGAAGCCGGCCTTCTACCCCGTGCTCGACGAGGTGGCGGGCCTCGCCCGCGCCTGCCCGCAGGCCCGGATCGAGGTCGCCGGCCACGACGACCCGCCCGGCAGCGCCCCGGCCCCCGTCGCCAAGGAGGCCGCGCCCAAGGAGGCCGCGCCCAAGGAGGCCCCTCTCAAGGAAGCCTCCGGCAAGTCCAAGCCCGCGGCGAAGCCCGGCCGGCCGGCCGAGAAGCCGGCGCCGAAGCCCGTCGAGACCGCCGCCATGCCCGATCCCGGCCTGCCGCAGCGGCGCGCCGCCGCGATCGTCGATTACCTGCTCAAGGCCGGCATCCCCGCCGACCGGATCGCCCCGGCGCCCGCCGAGGCGTCCGACCGCCGGGCGGTCGCCTTCGCGCTCCGCTCCTGAGGCCTCGTCCCGTGCTGCTCCTTGCTTCCGTCGCCTGGCCGGGCTGTCTCGCCGCGCTCCTGATCGGCCTCGGCACCGGCTTCTGGGCCGGGCCCCCCGCCGGCCGCCTGCCGCGGGTCGCCGCCGCCCTCGTCGCGCTTCTCGCGCTCGCCTGCCTCGCGACGGCGCTCGCCGGCCTCGTACCGGGGCGCGAGGGCTTTTGGGTCGAGAGCGCCGCCGCCATGCTGACGGTCTACCTCGCCGGCTGCGCGGCCGGCGGCCTGTCGCGCTCGACGCGCCGGGCTCGGCCTTGAGAACTTGGCGACGTCATTGTCGCTGAGACTGGACTTGTAGAGCGAGGCCATACGGCCCGCCCCCTCATCCGAGGAACGGGCGATGGAGGCACGCCGCTGCAGGACGAGGACCATCCCTCACAACGTCGCCAGCACACCCCCGTCCACGTACAGGATCTGCCCGTTGACGAAGTCCGACGCCGCCGAGGCGAGGAAGATCGCCGCGCCCTGCAATTCCTCCACCCGGCCCCAGCGCCCGGCCGGCGTGCGGTTCTTCAGCCAGGCGTCGAAGTCCGGGTTCTCGATCAGGGCCTGGTTCAGCGGCGTCGCGAAGTAGCCCGGGCCGATGCCGTTCACCTGCAGGCCGTGGCGGGCCCAGTCGGTGCACATGCCCTTGGTCAGGTTCTTCACCGCGCCCTTCGAGGCGGTGTAGGGCGCGATCGAGTAGCGTGCCGCCTCGCTCTGGAGGCTGGCGATGTTGATGATCTTGCCGCGCTTGCGCCCGATCATGTGCCGGGCCACCGCCTGGCCGACATAGAACACGCTGTCGAGGTTGGTCCGCATCAGCTCGTGCCAGGTCTCGATCGAATACTCCTCGAGCGGCGCGCGGCGCTGGATGCCCGCATTGTTGACGAGGATGTCGAGGGGGCCGATCTCGGCCTCGATCCGGTCGATGCCCGCCCTCACGGCGCCCGCATCCGTCACGTCGAAGGCCGCGGCCTCGGCCGTGATGCCCTCGTTCCGCAGTTCCGTGACGGCGCCGTCGAGCTTTGCCGCATCGCGGCCGTTGAGCACGATCGCCGCACCGGCGCGGCCGAGGCCGAGCGCCAGCGACAGGCCGATGCCCTGGCTGGAGCCGGTCACCAGGGCGCGGCGGCCCGACAGATCGAACAAGGCGGTCGACACCGGCGATTTCCTCCCGGATGCGCTCCGTGCCGGCAGCCTTCGGGGCCGCTCCTTGCGGTTGCGCTCGTGCCCAAAGGGAAGCATGGTACCGGTACCAAAGCAAGCGGCTTCTCGGCGCCGGACCGGCCGCCCCGAAGCCCGACCGGGAGGAGAGGTTTCGCCATGACGCTCGCCGCGCGCATCCACGCCGCCAAGGACCTGCGGGTCGAAACGATCTCGCTGCGCGAGCCGGAGGCGGACGAGGTCGTGGTGGCGCTCGGCGCCGGCGGCATCTGTGGCTCGGACCTGTCCTATTACGGCAAGGGCCGGGTCGGAGACTTCTCCCTGCGCGAGCCGATGGTGCTCGGCCACGAGGTCGCCGGCACGGTAACCCGGGTAGGGGCCGCGGTCACGAGCGTGAAGCCCGGCGACCGGGTCGCGGTCGATCCGAGCCGGCCATGCCTCTCCTGCGACTATTGCCGCGCCGGCCGCTCGAACCTGTGCCGCAACATGCGGTTCTTCGGCTCGGCGGCGATCTTCCCGCATGTCCAGGGCGGCTTCAGCGAGCTCTTCCTCGCCCGCGCCGACCAATGCGTGCCGATTCCCGACACGATGCCGATGCGGGTCGCCGCCTGCGGCGAGCCCCTGGCGGTGGCGCTCCACGGGATCCGGCGGGCGGGCGAACTCCTGGGCCGCCACGTCCTCATCGCCGGAGCCGGGCCGATCGGGCTCCTGTGCCTGATGGCGGCGAGGCTCGCCGGCGCGCGGCGGATCGTCTGCACCGACCTGTCCGAGGCGCCGCTGGCCATCGCCCGCGAGATCGGCGCGACCGAGACCATCAACGTCGCCTCCGAGCCCGAGCGGCTCGCGGCCTACGAGGCCGACAAGGGTACCTTCGATGTCGCCCTGGAGGCGACCGGCGCCCCGGCGGCTTTGGCCTCGCTGTTCCGGGTGGTGCGGCCCGGCGGCCGGGTGGTGCAGCTCGGCATGATGCCGCCGGGGGACGTGCCGGTGCCGGCCAACCTCCTGATGGCCCGGGAGATCGACTTCGTCGGCGCCTTCCGCTTCCACGAGGAGTACCGCACGGCCATCGCGCTGCTGGCTGCCGGGCGGATCGACGTCGCGCCGATCCTGTCGGCCGAGATGCCGATGTCCCGGGCCGACGAGGCCTTCGCGCTCGCCGCCGACCGCAGCCGGGCGATCAAGGTCCACCTCGCCTTCTGAGCAGACTTGCGTTGGCAGGCCAACGCTTCGCCCGCTTAGGTTGTTGTCGTGTCGCAGATTTTTGCCGCCGAACCGGTGTCCGCTTCGGCGAAGTCTGCTTGGGCGCCCCACCATGGCCGACGAGTCCACGCCCCCGCGCCGGGTGCCGACGATGCGCGACGTGTCGCGCCTCGCCGGCGTCTCGCCGATGACGGTCTCGCGTACGCTGGCCGCGCCCGGCCGCGTCTCGCAGGAGACGCGGGCGCGGGTGCTCGCCGCGGTGGACCGGCTCGGCTACGTGCCGGATCGCGGGGCCGGGAGCCTGTCGTCGCGGCGCACCGGCTTCGTCGCCCTGATCGTCCCGACCCTGACCAACCCGAACTTCGCCGATACCGCCGCCGGGCTCACCGCGGTGCTGGGCCCGCGCGGCTATCAGCCCCTGATCGGCCTCACCGGCTACTCGGCCACCGAGGAGGCGACGGTGGTGCGCGCGATGCTGTCGCGCCGCCCGGACGCGATCGTGGTGGCGGGGATGCATCGCCCCGAGGGTACCCGCGACCTCCTCGCCCGGGCCGGGGTGCCGGTGGTGGAGATCTGGGACCGGCCGGAGGCGCCGATCGACCGGGCGGTCGGATTCTCGAACTACGAGGTCGGACGGCTGGCGGCACGAACCCTCGCGGGCCTCGGTGCCGCCCGCATCGCCGGCCTCGGGCCGGAGCGCACCGGTGAGGCCCGGGATTTCCGTGGAGAGGAGCGCCTGCGGGGCCTGCGGGACGGCCTCGCGGCAGCGGGCCTTTCCGACGGCCTGATCCTGCATCACGGCCGCGCGGCGGGCGCCTTCGCGCACGGGGCCGAGGCCATGACGGAGTTGCTGGCTCGCGGCGGGGCCGAGGCGGTCTTCCTCGTCTCCGACATCTCGGCCTTCGGAGCCCTGATGGAGTGCCAGCGCCGCGGCGTCCGGGTGCCGCAGGATCTCATGATCCTGGGCTTCGGCGATTTCGAGATCGGCCGCCAATGCGTGCCGCGCCTCTCGACCATCGCGGTCGATCCCGTCGAGATCGGCCGGCGCACCGGTGACCTGCTTCTCCGGCTTCTGGACGGCGAGGCGGAGCAGCCGACGGTGATCGATCTCGGGTTCAGCCTGCTCCTGCGGGAGACCACGGGGTAGCGTGACGGATCAGATCAGGTGCGGCGTCGGCGCCGGGCGCGGCCGCAAGACCGGGGCGACGGCTTCCCGTTCCGCGTCCACCGGGCCACGCTGTGCGGCCCGGGGCGGCTCGACCAGCGGAAACAG
Organism: Methylobacterium indicum; assembly: GCF_017347565.1. Taxonomy (NCBI): domain Bacteria; kingdom Pseudomonadati; phylum Pseudomonadota; class Alphaproteobacteria; order Hyphomicrobiales; family Methylobacteriaceae; genus Methylobacterium; species Methylobacterium indicum. The sequence goes on from NZ_AP024145.1 coordinate 1,837,919, forward strand.
ATCCTGCAACCCGCGCGAGACGCCGGCGAGAACCGGGGCGAAGGGGCCGGCGAACGGCGGGGGGGCCGTATCGGCCTTGACGAAGCGGGAATCGGGCATGTCGCACTGCAAATCTCTGGGCCAGCGATAACGCGCCGCACCATGATTTGGTTCACGAACGCGTGTCGAAAGATTGCCGGCCCGGTGGCGTGGGTGGCGTGGCGCAGGGAGCCGGACTCAGCGGCTCGGCGTCGGGGCGATCAGCGTCTCGGTGGCGCCGGCCGGATCCATGCCGATGCGGCCCCAGCCGGGCAGCTTCAGGGCCGGGCGGCGCAGGTCCAGCCCCGCCACCGCACCCAGCACGTTGACCTCGATCCCCTCGACCCAGCCGAGGGCGAGGCCGAGATAGCCCCGGGCCGAGAGCTGCACGCCGGTGCGGCTCGGCGTCCAGGCGACGACGCGCTCCGAAAAGTCCTTGCCGAGGGCCGTCGGCGGCAGCGCGACGGCGAGGTCGGGCACGGCGCGCAGGACGTGGGCCACGAAGGTGTTGGAGTTCGGCCCCGGCCAGGCGCTGTAGCTGCCGGCCGCCCGGTGCGGGTAGGTCGCGACCGCAGCGTGGATCCGCGGCACGACGCGGGCGGCGGCCTCGCCGTCGAGGGCGAGCACGACCTGCGGCGGGTTGCCGAACCAGCGCGCATCGGCCGCGTAGGCGTCCTTGCGCACCGGCAGGCCCCAGCCGACCACGTCGTAGCGGGTGTAGCGCGGGGCGCCGGCCTCCTTGACCACGATCCAGGTGTGATGCGCGAAGATGCCCCGCCAGCGCCCGACCCGGGCGGCGTAGATCCGGACCAGGGCATCCGGGGCCGCCGCGGGGGCGGGCAGGAGCCGGGCGCTCGACCAGTCGGCGGTGGCCCAGTCGGGGGCGAGGTCGTCGCGGCTCCACCACCACAGGGCGTGGGCGGCGAGCGGCAGCAGGAACAGGAGGACGAGCGCCAGCACCAGGGTGCGGGCGAGCCAGGCCAGGGCGATCAGCATGGTGGTGAAGATGGTCGTCGGAGCGTGGCGGCGCAACCGCGGCCGGGCGAGACCGTTGTTGGCCTGCAACGAGTACTGCGGACGGGTACGGGAGGACGCGATGGCCGAGGTGAAACGGGTGCTGGACGCCCTGGTGCGCAGCCGCCGCGGCGGGCTCGCGGCCTCCGCGGCCCTCGGCGGGCTGGCGCTGATCGCCGGCCTCGCCGTGCGAGCGACGCAGCGCGGGGAGCCCGAGGCCGGGCCGGTCCGGGGGGCGACCCGAGGGACGGCACAAGGCACGGCCGCGATGCCCTTCGATGCGGGTGCGCTCAGCGACGACGAGGCGACGCTCTGCCTGCGGATCATGGTGGCGGCGTCCGCTGCCGACGGGGTGATCGACGCCCGCGAGCGCGAGCGGCTCGACGCGGCGGTCGCCGAATCCGGCCTCGACCTCGCAGGCCGCCAATGGCTCGCCCGCGAGCTGGAGGACCCGGCGACGATCGACGAGATCGCCGATCGGGTCGCCAACCCCGAGGCCGGCGCCCGGGTCTACGCCGCGGCCCGCCTCGCCATCGATCCCGACACGATGCAGGAGCGCACCTTCCTGCGCATGCTGGCCGAGGCCCTCGACCTCGACGACGACGCGGTCGCGCGGGTCGAATCCGGCCTCGCGGCCTGACCGGAGCCACCGATGCGCCCTCCCGATGGCCGGCAAGCCCTCGAACTGCTCGCTCGCCTCGGCTACGGCGCCCGCGGGGTCACCTACTGCCTCGTCGGCGGCCTCGCGGTGCTCGCCGCGATCGGCGTCGGCGGGCAGACCGGGGGCAGCCGCAGCGCCCTCCTGATCCTGCTGGAGCGGCCGTTCGGCTGGATCCTGCTCGGTCTCGTCGCGCTGGGTCTCGCCGCCTTCGCGCTCTGGCGCGTGGTCGAAGCGGTGACCGACGCCGACCGCTACGGCCGCTCGGCCAAGGGGCTGGCGACCCGGGCCGGCCACCTCGTCAGCGGCGTGACCTATGGCGGTCTCGGCCTCTCGATGATGGCGGCGGCGCTCGGCCGCGGAACGGCGCGCCAGGCCGAGGACCAGGGCGCGCGGGACTGGACCGCCTGGTTGCTGCAGCAGCCCTTCGGCCAGTGGCTCGTCGGTGCGGTCGGCCTCGTGGTGATCGGGGCCGGCCTCGCCTTCGCGCTGAAGGCCTGGAAGGGCGACGTCTGCAAGCGCCTCTCGGTGCCGCACGATGCCCGCGACTGGGTGCGGCATGTCGGCCGCTTCGGCTACGCCGCCCGGGCCCTGACCTTTGGGCTGATCGGCGGATTCCTGATCGCGGCGGCGATCGAGAGCCGGTCGAGCGACGTGAAGGGCCTCGGCGGCGCCCTCCAGGCGCTGCGTGGCGAACCCTACGGCTGGGTGCTGCTGGGCCTCACGGCGGCCGGCCTCGCGGCGTTCGGGATGTTCGGCCTCGTCCAGGCCCGCTACCGCCACATCGACCCGCCGGACCTCGACGCGGCGCGCCGGGCGGTGGAGGAGATCGCGCGATAAGAGCAACCTCGGAGGAGACCCATGGACACGCCCGAGCCGCTGCCGCTCCGCACCGCGTTCCTGTTCCGCATGAGCCTGACGGTCGGCCCGCCGCAGGGCATCGGCCCGTCCCGCGGCGCCGAGCTGCGCGTCGTGCCGGTCACCGGCGGTACGGTGGCGGGGCCGCGCCTCACCGCCGAGGTGCTGCCCGGCCCGGCCGGCGACTGGCTGCGGGTCGAGCCCGACGGCACGACGCATCTCGACGTGCGCCTGACGCTCCGGACGACGACGGGCGGCCTCGTCTACTGCCGGTATACGGGCCTGCGCGCCGGCCCGCCGGAGGTGCTGGCCCGGCTCGGCCGCGGCGAGGCGGTGGACCCCGAGGACTACTACTTTCGCACGGCTCTGCGTTTCGAGACCGGCGCCCCGGATCTCGCCTGGCTCGACCGGACGATCGCCGTCGGGGTGGGACAGCGGCGGCCGGAAGGGCCGAACTACGACGTCTACGCCGTGCTGTGAGGGTGCCTCGCGAAACGCCCGCTACGCCGACGCCATCACGGCGGGCGATGACGGCGACCGGGCGTTTTCGAAAGGTGGCCGATCCATCTCGACCGTGATGAAGGCGCCCCTGCCGTGGCGGGTCTGCCATGCTGCGCATCCATGCGCCAATGACGGACGCCGGTACCGGCAAACCCTGGAATCATGCCGCCTCATCTTCGAACGGACCCGTTCGAAGGCGCAGGGCAAGCCCGAACGGGCGTCGGTGCTGATGCGCGACGGGATCGGACCTCAGCAACCGATGCCGTAATGCGCGCGGTACCAGGCGACGAAGGCCGGGATGCCGGAATCCAGCGGGGTCGAGGGCACGTAGCCGACGAGGTCGCGCAGGAGGTCGGGGCTGGCCTCGGTGCGCTCGACGTCGCCGGGCGGCAGGTCGCGCAGGTGGCGCACCGCCCGCACGCCGAGCGCGGCTTCGAGCGCGTCGAGCATCGCCGCGACGCTCACCGGACGGCCCCCGCCGATATTGACCATCCGGAACGGCGCGACCGGGCTCAGGGTGTCGGCGGGCGAGACCGGGTCGGCGCCCGGCGGGGGAGGCGGCAGGTCGATCAGCCGACTGATGCTCTCGACGAGGTCGTCGATATAGGTGAAGTCCCGCACGGCGCGGCCGTGGTCGTAGACCTCGATCAGCTCGCCGGCCAGGATCTTCCGGGTGAACAGGAACAACGCCATGTCGGGCCGGCCCCACGGCCCGTAGACGGTGAAGAACCGGAACGCGGTGGTGGGGATCTTCCACAGGTGGGCGTAGGAATGCGCCATCGCCTCGCCGGCGAGCTTCGAGGCGGCGTAGATGGTGAGCGGCCACACCGCCCGGTCGGTCTCGCGGAACGGCACCGTCGGGTTGCCGCCATAGGCCGAGGAGGTCGAGGCGAAGAGGAGGTGGCGCACCGGATGCGCCCGGCAGCCCTCCAGCACCTGGAAGGTGCCCACGACGTTGCCGGCGACATAGGCCTCCGGGTGCTCCAGGCTGTAGCGGACCCCGGCCTGCGCCGCGAGGTGCACCACCACGTCCGGCCGCGCCTCGCCCATCAGGGCCATGAAGGCGCCGGGCTCCTCCAGCAGGAATTCGTGCGACGCGAAGCCCGGCAGGGCCTCGAGCCGCGCCAGCCGGGCCCGCTTCAGGGCGACGTCGTAGTAGTCGGTCAGCCCGTCGACCCCCACGACCTCGTGGCCGGCCTCGAGCAGGCGATGGGCGAGGTGGAAGCCGATGAAGCCGGCCGTGCCTGTCACGAGGAAGCGCATGGCGGGTCCCTGGCGCGGGCCGGACACGCGCCCGCCCGGGGCGGTTACACCGGCGCGGGGCGGGTTGCCAGCCCGGCCCGTCTCGGAACCCGCGCCTTCAGAACACCTGCCGCAGCGCCCAGTACAGCCCGCCGGCGAGCGTGATCGCCGCCGGCAGCGTCATGATCCAGGCGAGCGCCAGGTTGCGCACCGTCGCCATCTGCAGGCCGGTGCCGTTGGCCCACATCGTGCCGGCGACGCCGCTCGACAGGATGTGGGTGGTCGAGACCGGAAGACCGTAGGCCTCGGCGAGCCCGATCGTGCCGGCGGCCACCGCCTCGGCGGACGCGCCCTGCGCGTAGGTGAGGTGCTGCTTGCCGATGCGTTCGCCGACCGTGACGACGATCCGCTTCCAGCCCACCATTGTGCCGAGGCCGAGGGCCAGGGCGACCACCACCTTCACCCAGGTCGGGATGTAGCGGGTGCCGTCGTCGAGGGTGCGGCGGTACTCCTGGAGCGTCCGCGTCTCGTCACCGGTGAAGGGCGAGTGCTCGCCGGTGAGCAGGCGCACCGCGTCGCCCGCGAGGTACATGTCGGCGCGCAGGTTCTGGGTCGCCTCGGCGGGGACGTGCCGGATGGCGCCGTAATTCTGCACCTGGGCGGCGATGTCGTCGGACAGGGCGGCGAGCGCCGCCTGGACCTCGGGAGCGGCGAGGGCCTCGGCCGGCGCCTTCGCCTTCAGGGCCTCGCCGACCTTGGCGCGGGCGCCGGCCGCGTCGGGCACCGCCGTCCCGCCGGCGTGAGTCCCGCCGGCGTGAGTCCCGCCGGCATGAGTCCCGCCCGCATGGGCGCGAAACACCCGGCTCGCGCCCTGCGAGCCCTGCACGAAGGCCGGCGTGCTCGAATCCGGCATGGTGCGGTTGAGCGCGTAGGCGGTCGGGGCGGCGCCGATCAGGATCAGCATGATCAGGCCCATGCCCTTCTGGCCGTCGTTGCCGCCATGGGCGAAGGACACGCCGGTGCAGGTCAGGATCAGGAGGCCGCGGATCCAGAGCGGGGGCGGCGCCTCGCCCTCCGGCGCCCGGTAGAGCTCGGGCCGGCGCACCACGCGCTTGAGCAGGAACAGCAGCCCCGCGGCGCAGACGAACCCGACGAGGGGGCTGAACAGGAGCGATTCGAGCACGCCGAGCGCCTGGCCCCAGGCGACGCCCGAGGCGGCGTGGTCGGGGGCCATCAGCTGGTTGGCGAGGCCGACGCCGATCACCGAGCCGATCAGGGCGTGCGAGGAGGAGTTCGGCAGGCCGAGCGCCCAGGTGCCGAGGTTCCAGACGATCGCCGCGACGAGGAGCGCGAAGATCATCGCGTAGCCGGCCCCCGAGCCGACCTGGAGGATCAGCTCCACCGGCAGCAGGGTCACGACGCTGTAGGCCACCGCACCGGTCGAGGCCATCACGCCGAGGAAGTTGAACGCGCCCGACCAGATCACCGCCGCGAGCGGCGGCATCGAGTGGGTGTAGATCACGGTCGCCACCGCGTTGGCGGTGTCGTGGAAGCCGTTCACGAACTCGAAGGCCAGCGCGATCAGCAGGGCGAGGCCCAGCAGCGCGAAGGCCCCGACGGCGAGCGGCGGCTGGCCGGCCTGCCGCATGTCGGCGACGAGGTTGTAGCCCGCATAGGCGAGCCCCGCGGCCAGCACCGCCAGGAACCCGACCGTGGCGGCCGGGTGGATGCGGTGGCCGAAGCGGGGCCCCGTGCGGGGTTCCTCTCCAGATCCCGGGCCGGCGGGACCGGGCGCCGCCCCGGCGGGGCGTCGGGCGAGGGCGGCGTCGGACATGAGGGACTCGCTCCGGCGGGGCTGCCCCTCAAGGAATAGGGCGCCCGGATGGCAAGTCGATGACGCGGCAAGTCGGCGGGCCACATCGACGCCGGGTCAAGTCGACGGCAAGGTCGGTTGTCGCCGCGGACCGCCGCGGAGGCGGCCGGACGTGCGAAAACCATGTGTAAATGCCTAAGGGGCTTGCGTTCTGCAAAACGCAACCCCAAATTCAACGGATCACCGCTGCCGCTGCGATGCGTGTGCGCACGGGTCATGGAGGCGCGGCTCCCCACGGGCAACGAGTCCGGCGCCTTCACGGGCGGCGAGGCCGTTGCCTTCAACGAACCGGCCCGATGCCCTTCTGGTCGAGGGTGACGGAAGGCCAGCGAGTCAGTACCCGATGAACCAGCTCGTGCGCATGTCGCATATCGTGACCGCAGACGCCGTCGAGGAGCCCTCCCCGAGCCTCCGGGTTCCCTTCGCCCAATCGGGCGCCTTCGTGTGCAAATTCATCATCGGCGAACCCAACGACCGAGCGGTCTGTTGCGGCGCGCCGGTGCAGGACGGAAAGAGCTGGTGCGCCTTCCACCGCCGGATCGTCTTCGAGCCGACCCGTCCGGGGCGGCTGCGATAGCAGAGGCCGGCCGGCTCCGCTACCCGTCCGGCGCCTGTTTTCGTCGGGCGCCCGCGGGGGCGGCGCTCACGCTGCGCGGCCGTAGATCGGGAAGCCCTCGCGGCGCCCGCGCAACGCCGTCCGGCTGACCTCGCGCCATGCGGCGCCGTGCGGGCCTTCTCCCGGCCGCGCCGCGTCGAGGGCCGCCTGCGATACCAGCGTGGTGACCCCGAAGGTCTTGGTCGCCTGCTCCAGCCGAGCCGCGACGTTGACCGCGTCGCCGAGCACGGTGAATTCGAGCCGGTCGTCGTCGCCGACCACGCCGACGAACACCTCGCCGCAATGCACCCCGATGCCGATCCGCACCGGGTCGTGGGTCGAGCCGGCATTCCAGGCCTCGACCAGGGCCTCCAGCCGCTCCGCGAAGGCGAGGGCGCCCGCCGCGGCGTCCGCCCGGACCTCCGGCACCCCGAACACCACCAGCGCGCCGTCGCCCATAAACTTGTCGATCATGCCGCCGGTCTCCCGGGCGGCCTGGACGACGCAGCGGCGAAAGCCCGTGATCAGGATCGCCACCGTCTCGGGGTCGGCCCGCTCGGCGATGGTGGTCGAGCCGCGCATGTCGACGAAGGCGATGCCGGCGTGCCGCCGCTCGCCGAGGCGCAGGCCGCCGCCCTGCTCCATGCTGCCGCCGTGCTCCAGGAGCGGCGCCAGCTCCGCCGGCAGGAAGCGCGACAGGGCCGCCCGCCGCGCCGCCTCGCGCAGGGCCAGCACCGCCAGGAGCGCCATGATCCCGACCGACACGACGCTGCCGAGGCCGACCCAGGTCTCGATCTGGTGGGCGTGCCGCTGGTAGCCGATCAGCAGCTCGTCCTCCCGGCTCCTCATCGTCTCGACGATCCGACGGATCTCGTCCATCTCGGCCTTGCCCTCGCCGGCCCGGACCAGGGCGAGCGCGCCGGTGCGATCGCCCGCGCGGTCGAGGGCGATCGTGCGGTCGAGTTCGGCGAACTTGCGGTCGATGGCGGGGCGCAGGGCGGCGAGCCGGGTCTCCTGCTCGGTGTTGCCGCGCAGTTCCGCCGCGAGCCGGGGCATCTCGGCGGCCACCCGGCCGAGGCCCTGGGTGTAGGGGACCAGGAAGGCCGCGTCGCCGGTCAGCAGGTAGCCGCGCTGCCCGGTCTCGCTGTCGAGAAGGTCGGCCAGCACCTGCATCAGGGCGCGGTCGATCGACAACGTGTGGGTGATGCGGTGCTGCACGGTGCTCTGCCAGGCGAGCAGCAGCCCGTTCGCCGAGCCGACGAGCAGCAGCAGCACCGCCCCCACGAAGGTCATCCCGGCCCGGCTGCGCACCGGACCGACCCGCGGCAGGACGCGCGGGCGGGCCGGGGCGGGGGAGGGGGGCGCGTCTGGCGTCATCGGCGGGGCGGGTCCGGCGCCGGGCGCGGGACGGGCCCTCGGCTCCGACCGATATGGGGAGACCGGCGCCGGCCGCAATCGACCGGCCGGCCTACCTCCGGGCCCGCGCCGGGGCCGGCATCTCGCCGCCCCCGCTCTCCGGCTGCGCCGCATCCGGTCCGGCCGGGCCCGCCGCCGGCGCGGCGAGCGGCGGCGTCGGGTCGGAGAGCGGCGCCACGATGGTGCAGGTCACGCCCTCGCGCGGGAAGCTCAGGTCCACCGTGCCGTCGAGCTCGCGGGCGAGGCTGCGCTCGATCAGCCGGGAGCCGAAGCCGGTGCGGACCGGAGGGTCGACCGGCGGGCCGCCGCTCTCCCGCCAGTGCAGGGCGAGCCGCCCCTCGGCGACGCGCCACGACAGGGCGACCCGGCCCGCCGGCACCGAGAGGGCGCCGTACTTGACCGCGTTGGTGGCGAGCTCGTGCAGCGCCATGGCGATCGAGAGGGCGATGCGGGGCGGCAGGCGCACGGCCGGACCCTCGGCGGCGAAGCGGGACTGGGGGCCGTCATGGGGCGCGAGCGCGTCCTTGACCACCTCGGCGAGTTCCGCCCCCTCCCAGCTCTCGCGGGTGAGCACGTCGTGGACCCGCGCCAGGGCGATCAGGCGGGCCTCGAAGGCGGCCTTCGCCGCGTCGGCGGATGCTCCCCGGATGCCGCGCAGGCTCTGCATCGCGATCGACTGCACGGTGGCGAGCGTGTTCTTCACCCGGTGATTCAGCTCGTGCACCAGGAGGCGCAGGTGCTCCTCGGCTCGCTTGCGCTCGGTCACCTCCTGGTGGATGCCGATCACCCGGCGCGGCCGGCCGCCGGCATCGCGCTGGACGATCGCCTGGGCGCTGACCCAGCGGGTGCCGTTGCCGTGCGGCGTCTCCGCCTCGGGCCGGATCCGGAACTCGGTCCGGTACGGAGCTTCCTCGGCCAGAAGGGCGGACAGCGCCGCCTCGATGCGGGCCCGGTCCTCCGGATGCACCGCACGGGTCCAGCCCTCGTGCGAGAGCGGGGCCTGGCCGAAGATCTCGGCCGAGCGGGCCGAGAGGCGGTGCTGCCCGGTCGCGAGGTCGATCTCCCAGGTGCCGAGCCGCCCGGCGGCCAGCGCCAGCCGCAGGCGCTCCTCGCCCTCGCGCAGGGCGAGCTCCGCCCCCTTGGCCTCGGTGATGTCGACGTTGCAGCCGGTATAGCCGAGGAAGCGGCCGTGGTCGTCGAGGCGCGCCACGCCCTCGCACAGGATCCAGCGTGTCGCCCCGTGCCGGTCGATCACCCGGGTCGCGTGCCGGAACGGCGTGCGGGCCGTGAAGGCCCGGACGAACGCCTCCTCGAAGCCGGCGAGATCGTCCGGGTGCAGGATCTCGCGCCAGCGTCCCCGCGTCAGCGCCTCGACCGAGCGACCGAACTGGTACTCGTAATGCATGTTGGCGAAGACGATTTCGCCCTCGGCGTCGGTCATCCAGATCAGGGCCGGGGCGGAATCGGCCATGTGGCGGAAGCGCGCCTCGCTCTCGCGCAGGGCGACGAGGCTGCGGCTCTGCTCGGCCAGCGCCTGGTCGCGCTCGGCGATGCGCCGGCGCAGGCTCTGCGAGGCGTCGGCCAGCACGTCGGCGAGCTGGCGGATCTCGCGGATCGGGGTCGAGACCCGGGGCACCGGATGGCCGGCGGCCAGCGCCCCGCCGGCCGTGGCGAGCTGGCGCAAGGGCCCGGCGACCCGCGTCCAGAGCCGCACCGCCAGGAACGAGGAGGCGGCCAGCGCCAGGAGCCCGAACCCGCCGAAGGCGAGGATCCAGTGGCGCAACGGCGCCTCGACCCGCTCCCGCAGGATGCTGGCGCCGACGGCCCAGCCCGTGGCCCGGACCGGGGTCTCGACGTAGAGCACCGGCTGCCGGCGCCGGTCGACGCCCTCCCAGATGCCGTCGGCGGCCGTCGGGCGCCCGCGCAAGGCGGCCAGCATCGGCTGGCCCGCCAGGGCCGCGTGATCCTCCGAGCGGGCGAGCAGGAGGCCCGCGCGGTCGACGATGCCGGTGGTCCAGCCCGGGGCGAGGTCCTGGACCAGGATCTGGCGCAGCCGCTCCACCGGCACGGTGACGCTGAGCACGTAGGCCGGCGCTCCATCGACCATCACCGGCACCGCCACGTCGAAGGTCGGTGGCCGCCCGGGGGCGCCCATCCTGACGCCGCCGACCACCGGCCGGCGCGTCGCCAGGACCTCGGCATCCTCCTTGTGCGGGTCCTGCGGGACCGGCGCGCCGGGCGCCAGCGCAGTGTTGAGGAGCTGCGTCCCGTCCGGCCGGCGCAGGGACAGGTCGAGCCCCGTCGTCTCCCGCACCGCCCGGGCCTGCATCTCGAAGCCGTCGAGCCCGCTCTTGCGCAGGCGCGGCGAGGCCGCGAGGGTCTGGAGCACCGAGACCAGCCCGGCCATGTCCCGGTCGATGGTGAGCGCGATGCCGCGCACGCTCTCGCGCGCGTCCTGCTCGAAGCGGACCCGGTCCAGGGCGGCGTAGCGGCCGAGCAGGATCGCGGTGAACAGCAGCCCCGGCCCGATCAGGGCGATCACGAAGGCGACAAGGTAGACCTGTGTCGACAGCCCGTCCCGGCGCAGGGCCTTCAGGCGGCGGATCATGGCATCGGCCCGGCGGCGCCCGGGCGGCGCGGAAGGCTCAAGGTGTCGTGCCCTGCTGTCGACCCGTCGTATCGACCTCGCTGGCCGTGCCGACGCTCGCCTGGTCGACATTGGCCCGGTCGATATGGCCGAGGTCGCGGCCGGGGTCGATCCGGTCGCGTACCCGCTGCTTGAGGGCCTTGATGTCGGGAAATCCCCCGTCGCGCTTGCGCTCCCAGATCAGGGCGTCGTCGCAGGTGATCGCGAAGGCGCCGCCGCTCCCGGGAATCAGCGCCACCTCACCGACCGCATCCCGGAAGGTCGAGAGCAGTTCCTGTGCCATCCAGCCGGCCCGCAGCAGCCAGTTGCATTGCGTGCAATAGGTGATGGCGATGCGGGGTTTTGCGGCCTGTGGGCCTGGGGTCTCTTGGCTCGGGGCCTGTCGGCTCGGGGCTGTGTCGCTCATCTCGTGCAAGACTCCGCCCCCGATACCCCCGGTTGTCAACCGGGTCTCCGCGCCGCGCGATCCGGCCGACGAGCTCACGCGAGCTGGCGCAGCACCAGGAGGCTCACCGCCACGCCCGCGATGCCGGCCGCGACCGACACCGCGACGTAGGCCAGGGCCGCCCCGTGGGCGCCGCGCTCCCAGAGCAGGAAGGCCTCGAGCGAGAAGGTCGAGAAGGTGGTGAAGCCGCCGAGTACGCCGGTGGTAAGGAAGAGGCGCAGCGCCTGCGGTCCTCCGCCCCGGGCGGCGAACCAGCCGGTGAGCACTCCCATCATGATCGAGCCGACGACGTTGATGACCATCGTCCCGAACGGGAAGCCGCTGCCCGCCCGCGCCGCCCACAGGTTGACGCCGTGGCGCAACGCCCCGCCGAGGCCGGCACCGAGAAAGACCACCAGGTAGCTCATCGCCGCGACGCCTCCGTCGATTCCGCGCGGCTTCTGCCATGCTCCGCCGCCGAGGGCGAGAGGCCGGACGGGCGGGGCTCGCCCGCGCGACTGCGGCCCGCTGGCCGCACAAGGTTCCATTCGGTGCGAAACCGCCACACTTCGTCACGCGAGTGTCACGCAACCGCCCCATCGCTGCCGCAACGTGATCCCGGGGGCGAATCGTGACCACCATCTCCATCCGTGCCGCCGTCGCGGCGGGCGGCCTTCTGGCGAGCGCGGGGCTCGCGCAGGCCCAGTCGCTCGACGTGCGGGTGCCGAACCTGCAGCGCACCGACGATCCGGTCTCGGTCGCGGCCGGCGGCACCGTGGTGGTCAACCAGGGCCTTCAGGGCGTCGGCCGGCTGCCGGCCACCACCCGCGACTTCCTCGGCGATTCCCTGGGCTCGTTCTCCTCGCTCGCCGTCGATCTCGCGACCTGGCGGCGCAGCGGCGACACCTACACGGGCACGCTCTACACGCTGCCCGACCGCGGCTACAACAATCCCGACGGCGGGCTGTTCAGCGACTATGCGGGGCGGCTCAACCGCTTCACCCTGAGCTTCACGCCCTATACGGGCACGGCCCTGCCGCAGGCCACGACCTCGCAGCGCCAGGTCACCCTGATGCCGGACGGCGGCATCGTGCTCACCGATGCCAAGGGCCAGCGCTTCAGCGGCCTCGACCCGGCCGCCGGTACCACCACGCAGTTCGGCGCCGTCCTGCCCTCCGCCGCCACCGGCCCGAGCGCCGGGCGCATCAGCCTCGACGCCGAGGGGCTGGCGCGCCGCCTCGACGGCTCGTTCTATGTCAGCGACGAGTACGGCCCGAACGTCTACTACTTCAACCGCAGCGGGCAGCTGCAGGGCGTGCTCGGCATCCCGGCGGCGCTCCAGCCGGTGACGAACGGCCAGCCCAACTTCAACTCGGTGAGCCCGCCCGATACGGGCCGGCGCAACAACCAGGGCCTCGAGGCCCTGGCGCTGACCCCGGACGGGCGCGGCCTCGTCACCATCCTGCAGAGCGCGACGCTCCAGGATTCGGGTTCGAGCCAGCAGCAGCGGGCCAATACCCGCATCCTCTACTACGACATCTCCGGCACCCCGACCCCGGCGGCGCCGAGCCGCGAATACGTGCTGCAGCTGCCGGTCTACCAGCAGAACGGCAATGGCGGCGCGCCGAACCGCACCGCGGCCCAGAGCGAGATGGTGGCGCTCAACGACACCCAGTTCCTGGTGCTGTCGCGGGATTCGAACGGGCTCGGCACCGGCAACACCACGCCGATCGTCTACAAGAGCGTCCTCTTCGTCGACACGGCCGGGGCCACCAACATCGCCGGCAGCCCCTATGACGGCACGACGCCGATCTCCCCGAACGGGACCCTGCGGGCCGGCCTGACGCCGGTGAAGACCACGGAGGTCGTCGACATCCTCAACCCGGTGCAGCTCAACCGCTTCGGGATGAACCTCACCACGAACCCGGCGACCCAGACCACCCTGCCGGAGAAGATCGAGGCGATGGGCCTCGTGCCGGTGCTGAGCGAGCGGGCGCCCCGCGACTACTTCCTGCTCGTCGGCAACGACAACGACTTCCTGACCCGCCAGGGCGTCATCAACGGCCAGCCCTACGATGCCGGCATCAACAACGACAACATCCTGCTCGCCTACCGGCTGACCCTGCCGACCTATGTCGACCCGCTCTCGCTCGCGGTGATGAAGGAGACGGCGCCGACGGTGCTGCAGGGCTTGGGGGCCGGCGCGATCACCGCCGCGTCCTCGGCGACGCGCAGCGTCCAGGATCACCTCTCGGCCCTGCGCCGCGGAGCCAACCTGCCGGCGGGCGCCGGCCAAAGCGCCGGCCAAAGCGCCTGGGGCACGGCCGGCCCGGCGCTCTGGATCGGTGGCGACGTCGTGTTCGCCGACCAGCCGCGCAACGGCGGCCTCGGCCTCGACCGCACCATCGCGCAGGGCTCGGCCGGCCTCGACCTGCCGCTCACCGGCCCGTGGCGGGCCGGCCTCGCGGTCGGCGGGGGCGGCGGGTCGCTGTCGCGGCCGCAAGGAGCCTACCAGCAAGGCTTCAGGCAGGAGCAGAGCGCCTTCACGGTCGCGGCCTATGGCGGCTATTACGGCCCGAGCTTCTACGCGCAGGGCATCGTCGGCGGCGCCCCGATCGTCGACTTCTCGGGCTTGCGCCGCCCGGCCGCCTACGGGCTCACCGCCGAGGGCCGGACCTCCGGTTCCGCGCTGGCGCTCGACGGCGAGGCCGGCCTCGTCTTCGACCACGCCGCGTTTCGGCTGATGCCCTTCGCGGGCCTGAGCCATTACTCGGCCCGGATCGACAGCTTCACCGAGCAGGGCGCGGCCGGCAACAACGTGGGGTATGGCGGCCTCACCGTGCTCCAGACCACCGCCCGCTTCGGCGCCGAGGTGGCCTATTACGGGTTTCCCGGCATCGTCCCCTCGGTGCGGGTGGCCTACAATGCCGGCCTCGGCCCGCAGCAGAGCGCCGGGCTCTTCCGTCTCGCCAGCGTCCAGAACCCGATGGCGACCGCGACCGCGGCGGTACCGTTCCTGCAAGCCGACTATGTCACCGCCGGCGCCGGCCTCCAGGGCAGCCTGACCGAGCGCCTCGGCTGGCGGGTGGATTACCAGGCGGCGATCGGCACCCGGGCCGGGGTCGCGCACGGGGTGACGGCAGGGCTCCGGTACCAGTTCTGAGGGGTGGGGCGGGCGCTCGGGAACGGGTGCCCGCCACTCCATGGGATCCGCCGCCCTCCCCGGATCTCCTTCCGCTGACGCTCCAGTCGTCCGGGAAAGGGGGCGGGTTCAATCGGAAGCCGCTGCACCCTCACCCCCGAACCGATCCTGCCACGCCGCTTGCGCCCCCGCCACCGGCAGAGCGGTGGCGTGGTAGACACCCAGCGCCACCGCCCGGGCCAGCACCCGCGCTGCCGCGTCGCCGAGCCGCGCCAGATCCCCGACCGGATCGGCGAGCGGCACCGCGCCGGTGGCGGCGGCAAAGACCAGATCGCCGTCGAGGGGCGTGTGGGCGGGCACGATCGCCCGGGCGAGGCCGTCCTGGGCCATCACCGCGAGGCGGCGGGCCTCGGCTTTGGTCAGGCGGGCATCCGTCGCGACCACGGCGATCGTGGTGTTGGCGCCCGGCATCGGCTTCATCGGCCAGGCGAAGGCGCCGGGCGGCGGGGTCGCGGGCGAGCCGAGCCCCCCGAATTCGGCGCCGATCTCGAACGGTGCGGCCCAGAAATGCGGGCCGTCCCCGACCGTGACCCGCCCGAGCGCGTTCACCGCGACCAAAGCGGCGACGCGCAGGTCCGTGCCCTCGACCGTGGCGGAGGCGCTGCCGAGACCGCCCTTCAGGTTCGCGGTCCGGGCGCCGAGCCCGGCCCCGACCGAGCCCATCGCCACCGGGCCGGTGCCGGCCTTCGCCGCAGCGGCAAAGCCGAGGTCGCGGTAGGGGGGATAGCGGCCCCACGCCTTGTCGCCGCCGTTGAGGAGGTCGAACAGGATCGCCGCCGGGACGATCGGCACCCGGGCCGGGCCGACCGTGAAGCCGCGGCCGGTCTCGGCGAGCCAGGCGGTGACGCCCGAGGCCGCGTCGAGCCCGAAGACCGAGCCGCCGGACAGGACCAGGGCATCGACCCCCGGCACCGTGCGCTCGGGATCGAGGAGGTCGGTCTCCCGCGTCCCCGGCCCGCCGCCGCGGATGTCGACGCCTGCTACCGTGGGGGCATCGAACACGATCGCGGTGACGCCGGACAGCGCGCGGGGATCCTCGGCATGGCCGACCCGGATGCCCGCGATATCGGTGAGGCTGCCGCTCATCGCGGCTCGGCCCGGCGCACCAGCTCGGCGACGGCCGCCTCCTCGGCGGCGGTGAGGCCCCGCGGCGGGGCCGGCCGGCGCCGGCGGGCGGCGGCCCACAGGGCGAGGCCGCCGAGGCCGACCACCAGGACCGGGGTGAGCCAGAGAAGGGCGGTGTGCCAGGCCAGAACCGGACGCAGCAGCACGAACTCGCCGTAGCGCTGCACGATGTAGCTCAGCACCGCGTCGTCGCCGTCGCCCTGGCGCAGGCGCTCGCGCACGATCAGCCGCAGGTCGCGGGCGAGCGGCGCGTCGGAATCGTCGATCGACTGGTTCTGGCAGACGAGGCAGCGCAGCTCCGCCGAGATCGTCCGGGCCCGCGCCTCGAGGGCGGGGTCTTTCATCACCTCCTCGGGCTGCACCGCGCCGGCCGCGACCGGCACGAGCAGGAGGAGGGCGAGGAGGAGGGCGCGCAGGGCGGGCATGGGTCTACTCCGCCGGGACGGAATGGGGCGGCACCGGCCCGGCGGCGTCGCGGATCGCCGGCTTCAAGGCCGGGGCGCCGACCCGGAAGCGCCGGTCGGTGAGGGCGAGGCCGCCGCCGAGCGCCATCACCACGGCGCCGAGCCAGATCAGCAGCACCAGGGGCTTGTAGTAGAGGCGGATGCCGACGCGGCCGTCGGTACCGGTCTCGCCGACGCTGGCATAGACCTGGCTCACCCCGCGCGTGAGCAGGCCGGCCTCGCTCACCGACATGTTGCGCGAGGCGTAGAAGCGCTTGCCCGGCTCGATCACGCCGACCGGATCGCCGCCCTCCCGGATGGTGAGGTGGGCCACCGTCTCGGTGTAGTTCGGACCGGTGCGGGGCAGGACGCCCTCCAGCACCGCGACGTAGGGACCGGCGCGGAGTTCCCCGCCGCGCGGCAGGGTGGCGAGGGCCTCGACGCTCCAGGCCTGGGCGGCGATGCCGATCACCGTGACGCCGACGCCGGCATGGGCCAAGGCCGTGCCCCAGGCGGAGCGCGGCAGGCCGGCGGCGCGGCGCAGCGAGACGCCGACGGTCTTGGCCTTCGCCCGGGTGACGATCTCGAAGGCGGCGCCGAGGATCAGGTAGGCGCCGAGCCCGATGCCGAGCGGCGCCCCGACCGGCCCGCCCCAGGTCACCGCGATGGCCGCCAGCGTGACCGCGATGGCGAGGGCGAAGCCGACGAACAGCCGCTGGCTCGCCGCCGCGAGGTCGCCGCGCTTCCAGGCGAGCGTCTGGCCGAACGGCACCACGAGGAGCAGCGGCACCGCGAGCGGCACGAAGGTCAGGTTGAAGAAGGGCGGCCCGACCGAGATTTTTTCCCCCGTCAGCGATTCGAGCGCCAGGGGATAGAGCGTGCCGACCAGCACCGTGGCGCAGGCCGCCGACAGGAAGAGGTTGTTCATCACCAGGGCGCCCTCGCGGGAGATCGGCGCGAACAGGCCGCCCTGGCGCAAGGTGGGTGCCCGCCAGGCGTAGAGCGCCAGCGAGCCGCCGATGAACAGGACCAGGATGCCGAGGATGAAGGTGCCGCGCGCCGGGTCGGTCGCGAAGGTGTGGACCGAGGTGAGCACGCCCGAGCGCACCAGGAAGGTGCCGAGCAGCGACAGCGAGAAGGTCAGGATGGCGAGCAGCACCGTCCAGACCTTGAGGGCGTCGCGCTTCTCCATGACGACGGTGGAGTGGATCAGCGCCGTGCCGGCGAGCCAGGGCATCAGCGAGGCGTTCTCGACCGGGTCCCAGAACCACCAGCCGCCCCAGCCGAGCTCGTAATAGGCCCAGTACGACCCCATGGCGATGCCGACGGTGAGGAAGCACCAGGCCGCCAGCGTCCAGGGCCGCACGGCACGCGCCCAGGCGGCGTCGATCCGCCCCTCGATCAAGGCCGCGATGGCGAAGGCGAAGGTGATCGAGAAGCCGACATAGCCGAGATAGAGCAGCGGCGGATGGATCGCGAGGCCGGGATCCTGCAGCAGCGGGTTGAGGTCGCGCCCCTCCATCGGGGCCGGGTTCAGGCGCGCGAACGGGTTCGAGGTCGTGAGGATGAAGAGCAGAAAGACCGCCGTGATGGCGGCCTGGACGCCGAGCGTGTTGGCCCGCAGGGTCGGCGGCACGGAGTTGCGGGCGAGCGCCACCACGGCCCCGAACAGTGCCAGGATCAGCACCCAGAGCAGCATCGAGCCCTCGTGGTTCCCCCAGACGCCGGAGATCTTGTAGATCAGCGGCTTCATCGAGTGCGAGTTCTCGACGACGTTCTGGACCGAGAAGTCCGAGGTGACGTGGGCGTAGGTCAGCGCCCCGAACGCGAAGGCGATGCACGCGAAGGTGGCGAGCGCCGCCGGCACCGTGATGCTGCGCAGGACCGGGTCGCCGGCGCGGCTCGCCCAGACCGGCATCACCATCTGCGTCAGCGACAGGGCGAGCGCGAGGGCGAGGGCGTAATGACCAACCTCGATCAGCAACGGGGCGACCTTTCGGTAAGCGGGTGTCGAGCGGGGCGGACGATCGGCCGACGGGTCTCCCGACCCGGCGTCCCGGTGCGGCAGGACGCGGGCGTCACCTTAATCCGCTTCCCGGGCCGAGCCGCCAAGACCTTCCGCCGCACGGGACGGAGCTATTTCACGGCGGTGCGCGGGACCGAACCGGGCTGGTCCTCGCCGGCGCGATTCTCGTCGGCCCGGCTCTCGTCGGCCCTGTTCTCGTCGGCTCGGGCCTGCCGGGGCTTGACCTCTGCGGGCTTGGCCTCTGCGGGCTTCACCGGGCCGTCCGCGCCGCCCTCCTGCCAGCGCCCCTGCGCCTTGAGGGCGTCGGCGACTTCGCGCGGCATGTAGGTCTCGTCGTGCTTGGCCAGCACGGTGTCGGCCCGGAACGTCCCGTCGGCCTGCAGCACGCCCTCGGTCACCACGCCCTGGCCCTCGCGGAACAGATCGGGCAGGAGGCCGCGGTAGCGCACCGCCACGGTCGAGCCGGTATCGGTGACGGCGAACTCCACATGCCCGTCCGCCTCGCGCTTGAGCGAGCCGGCCTCGACCAGCCCGCCGAGGCGGAACCGGGTCCCGGGCGCGACCTTCTGGCTCGCGACTTCGGTGGGGGAGCGGAAGAACACGATCGTGTCGCGCATCGCCGTGAGGACGAGCCCGAGGGCCGCCGCCAGCACGGCGCCGCAGACGAGGATGAGGACGGAGCGGCGGCGCCGGCGCGTCATGGTGGGGGTCTCACGGCCAGCGGTGGGGGAGGGGGGTCGCGGGCGTCATCAGGGGCGTCTCCCGGGGGGCCGGCGTGGGGCGGCGGCTCTTGTGGCGTGTTGTGCACCGGCCGGGCTTGTCCGGCGAGATGAAAAAAGTCCGGTGGGCACCGGAGGATGATCCTCGAGCCTCCGCCGTCCAGGGAAGGAGAAGCGCGGAGAGAGGGGGAACCCGCGCCTCTTCTCTCGCCGGATCGTTTCCCGCAGAGAGGGGAGAGACCGGGCCTCGCGGGTCTCACGGCGTCCTGGCACCCAATCCCATCTCGCGGGCCACCTCCTCCACCGGCGCGAGCTTGCCGGGATCGCTCCCGAGCGCGCCCCGCGCCTTCTCCAGCGTCTCGTCCGCCTTCGCCCGGTCGCCCAGCACCCCGTAGGAGCGCACCAGCCGGGCCCATTCCTCCGGCGAGCCGCCCTTCTCGGCGAGGCGCTGGGCCAGCCCCTCGACCATGCCGCGGACCATCCCGCGCTGCTCCTCGGTCATGGCGGGGACCGAGCGTGCCGCGGATTGGGCGGCGGGAGGCGGGGCCGTGCCGTCGAGGCGGGCCAGGCTCTCGCGCACCATCGGCAGCCAGGGCGCCTCGGCCGGGGAGGCGGCGACGAGGGCGGCGTAGCGGGTGCGGGCCTTGTCGCGGTCGCCGTCCTGCTCGGCGGCGCGGGCGAGGTAGAATTGCGGCTTGACCGCCTTCGGGTCCTGCCTGAGCGCCCGCTCGAAGGCGTCGCGGGCCTTCGACGAGACGACGCCGTCCTCGGCCGCCACCAGGGCCTCGCCGTAATCGGCCAGGCGGCCGGCATCGTCGCCGAGGAGGCGGAGCGCATTCTCGTAGGCCTTGATCGCGTCCTCGACGCGCCCGACCCGCAGGTAGACCGGGGCGAGCACCGCCCAGCCGCGGCCGTCCTCCGGCGCCTTGGCGAGATGCGCCTCGATCTGCGCCACCGCCGCCGCGAGGTCGTTGCCGGCGGATTTCGCGTGGGCCAGTCGCTCGGCCTGGGGCTGGGCCGGCAGGTCCGGCGAGCCGTAGATGCCGTAGATCAGCAGCGCGACCAGCGGCACCGTCGAGAGGGCGAAGGCGGAGGCCGCGCGGCGCCGGCGCAGGGCCGGCTCGCCGACCGCGCCCGTGCCCTGGCCCGGATCGCGGCTCGCGCGCAGCAGCCGGCGCGCGGCCTCCGCCTTCGCGGCCTCGGCCTCGGGCGCGGCCAGGAGGCCACGGGCGGCGTCGCGGTCGATCTCGCGCAGCTGGTCGCGGTAGAAGCCGGTCTCGGTGGCGATCCGCGCCTCGCCCTCGGGAACGACGAGGGCGGGACGGCGCGACATCGGCCAGAGCAGGGCGAGCACCGCCAGGCCGGTCATGAGCGCGAAGATGAACCAGATCGCTGTCATGCCCCTCTGTATCCCCCGGGGCGGAGGGGTACGATTCGACAGAATGGCGACACGGTGTCACGTACGGGCAATCCCGCGCGGGACCGCCCCGAGGATCGTCTCCCTGCCTCAGCGCGGCGCCACCGGCCAGAACAGGCTGATGAGCAGCGTGCCGACCACGATCACCATGATCGAGAGCGGCAGGCCGAGGCGGGCGTAGTCGCCGAAGCGGTAGCCGCCCGGGCCCATCACCAGGGTGTTGCACTGGTGGCCGATCGGGGTGAGGAAGTCGCAGGCCGCGCCCACCGACACCGCCATCAGGAACGGGTCCGGGTTGAGCCCGAGCTTCTGGGCGAGGCTGGCGCCGATCGGGCCCATCACCAGCACCGTCGCGGCGTTGTTGAGGAACGGCGTCACCGCCATCGCGGCGATCAGCAGGAGGCCGATCGCCAGCATCGGCGGCACGGTGTGCATGACGTTCGACAGGGCCCCGGCGATCAGGTCGGTGCCGCCGGTGGTGCGCACCGCGTCGCTGACCGGGATGAGCGCGCCGAGCAGCACGATCACCGGCCACTCGATCGTCTCGTAGGCCTCGTGCATGGTCAGGACCCGCAGGACCAGCAGCAGCACGGCGGCGCCGAAGAACGCCATCGCCACCGGCACGACGTGGAGCGCGATCAGCGCCATCGCGCCGGCCAGCACCGCGATCGGGATGTAGCTGCGGCGGCTGTGGCCGAGCGCCAGCTTGCGCTCGGCGAGCGGCAGCAGGCCGAACTCGGACAGCATGTCGCCGAGCCGCTCGGGGGCGGCGCGCAGCACCACCACGTCGCCGGCGCGCAGCCGCACGCTGCCGATGCGCCGGGTGATCGCCGCGCCGGAGCGGCTGACCGCCAGAAGCGTGGTGCCGTGTCGCCCGGCGAGGTCGGCCCCCGCCGCGGTGGTGCCGACGAGGGCCGAGCCGTCCGGGATCACCGCCTCGATCACCGTCGCCTCGCCGCCGGCGGGCAGCGTGCCGACGAGCGTGAGCTTGGCCCGCGCCACCAGGCGCTCCAGATCCTCGGGCTCGCCGTCGAGGAGCAGGACGTCGCCGGCGGCAAGCCGCCAGTCCGGACCCGGCACGAAGCGGCGGAAGCGCTCGCGGATCAATGTCGCCACCGTCACGTCGCCGTCGCCCAAGGCCTCGAGCTCGCCCACCGTGGCGCCGACGAGGGGAGAATCCTCGGGCAGGCAGGCTTCCGTCGTGTAGGCCTCGATCCGGAACGAGGCGGCGAGCGAGCCCGCCGGGCGCCGGTCCCGCGGCAGCAGCCGGTAGCCGACCGTCAGGAAGGCGAGGCCCGCCACCGCGAGGCCCAGGCCGACGGGCGTGAAGTCGAACATGCCGAAGGGCTGGCCGGTGATGTCGGCCCGCACCTTGGAGACGATGATGTTGGTCGAGGTGCCGACGAGCGTGACGAGGCCGCCGATCAGCGAGGCGAAGGACATCGGCATCAGAAGGAGCGAGGCCGGCGTGCCGGTCTTGCGCCCGAGCTGGAGCGCCACCGGCATGAAGATCGCGAGCGCGCCGATGTTCTTGGTGAAGACCGACAGGCCCATCACGGCGCCGGCCAGCGCCGGCACCTGCCGGCTGGGCTTTCGCAGGTAGGGCAGGAGCGGGCGCATCGCGTTCTCGACGACGCCCGAGCGCGACACCGCCGACGAGATGACGAGCGCGCTCGCCACGATGATCACCACGTCGTCGGCGAAGCCGTCGAAGGCCTTGGAGGCCGGCACCAGCCCCAGCGCCACCCCGGCGACCAGCGAGAGCAGCGCCACGAGGTCGTAGGGCAGCCGGCCCCAGATGAAGAGCAGGACGGTGACGCCGATGAGGCCGAAGGCGAGGCCCTGGTCGAGGGTCATGCGCCGGCCTGCCGGTCGGACGATCGGGGGCGTGTCATGCCGGGTGGGTGATCCTGCTGCGGGGTATCGAGCCCCCCTAGATTGGGTGGCGGGCGGCCGCGCCCAGGGCGGCGGGGCGAAGAGTTTGCGTGGGACGGTGCCTTCTCGCCCCCGTCGCGAGCGGATAGGCTCCCGGGGGCAGCCGGGAAGCGCCACAGGGGAGCGCGCCATGGAAGACCGCGTCCGTCGCCACCACGGGCTCACCGTCTCCGAATTCGACCGCTTCGTCGATGCGCAGCGGGACGAGAGCGACTGGGAGCTGGTCGACGGTGAGGTCGTCATGATGACGAACCCGACGGAGAACCACGAGCAGATCGCCGGCAATATCGGCGCGCCGCTGAAGCTCGCCATGGATGCTGCCGGCTGCCGCAGCTACCAGGGCGGGATGCGGGTGCAGCGCGACGAGGACGGCCGCGGCCGGGACAAGCCGAAGCCCGACATCGTCGTGCGGTGCGGACCGCGCCAGAACCGCACCTTCGTCACCGACCCGCTCGTCATCGTCGAGGTGCTGTCGCCGAGCACCATGGACCGCGATCGCGGGCCCAAGCTGTCCTTCTACAAGTCGTTGCCGACGCTCCGGCACATCGTCCTTGCCTACCAGGACCAGATGCGGGTGGAGCATTACCGGCGCGAGGCGGATGGCTGGGTCTGCGACGTCCTCACCGCGCCGGACGACGTCCTGCGGCTCGAGGCCGTGGATTTCGCGATCGATCTCGGGCGGATCTCTTTCGACGTGCCGGTCCTGCGCCCGATCGTCGGCGGCTGATCCCGCCGCGGAGCCCGGCGCATCGCCGCACGTTGGTGCGGGACCGCCCGTCACGGACCCGCCCCGCATGAGCTTCGCCTTCCTCACCCGCGCCTTCGGGCGCGACGACCCGGCCGGGGAGGTCGAGGAGCCGGGGACCGCCCCGGCCCGGGCCTCGCGGCGCGACCGGCGGGCGGGGCGGGCGGACGCGGTGGTGACCGAGGCGCTGGGCCAGAAGGTGCTGCACGCCTTCCTGCAGAACCGCCACCAGACCCTGGTGCCGCTCACCCTCAACCTCCGGGTGCTGGAGCCGGCCCAGCGCGACCTCGTGATCCAGGCGATGGCGGCGGCGTTCCTGGCGCAGGGGCGCCGGCAGGACCCTGCCCCGGTGCGCGACGCGCTCGCCCGGATCAGTGCCGCGGAGGCCGAGCGCCAGCGCCTCGACAAGGCGCTCGCCGCGCCGCTGGCGCTCGGCGACCTCCTCGACGCGATCCTCGATGCCGATCTCGGCGCCTACGCCTACGTCGCCTCGCTGCTCGCCGTCGATCAGCGCCGCCGGGTCAACCAGCTCTATCTCGCCTACCTGGCCGAGCGCCTGGGACTGGCGGAGGACGTGGTGTCGAGCCTGCACCGGCGCTACCGGGTATAATACTGCGGCCTCACGACTGTTGCGCGGGGCTTCTCCTGCGGGCGGCCGGGCGCTAACCTGTCGGAATCGTCGCGCCAACCGATCCCGAGCGTTCCCGAGTTCCATGCCCCGCAGCCGCCCCGGCGCCCAGCCCCGCGACGAGCCGCATCCGACGGACGCGCCGTTTTCCCCCGGGCCGGCCGCCGGCCTCGCTTCCTCGGGGTTCGCCTCCACCGGCCTCGCTTCGACGGGGCTCGGGGCCCGGTCCCGTGCTGCGCCGCTCTCGGCCGATGCGCGGCTGCTCGCCATCGCGGCGGACCACCTGCGCCGGCTCGGTCACCGGCAGGTCACGGTGGTGGGGGTCGCCGCCGAGGCGGGCATGACGCATGCCAACGTCTACCGCTACTTCCCGTCGAAGACCGCCCTCGTCGATGCGGTGGCGGGCCGCTGGCTGCGGGAGGTCGAGGCCGAGCTCGGCGCCATCGCGGACGCGCCCGATCCCGCCGACGACAAGCTCGAACGCCTGCTGCTGGCGCTCGCCTCGATGCAGCGCGAGGTGCTGGCGCGCGATCCGCACCTCTTCGCCGTCCACCGCGACGCCACCGTCGAGTCCCGGCCGATCGCCCGGCGCCACCGTGGCCGCCTGCGCCAGCTCGTCGAGCGGGTGATCGAGGAGGGGATGAATGCCGGCACCTTCTCGCTGCGCGACCGCGAGCGCGGCATCGCCTTCATCTTCGACACCAGCCACCGCTTCCTGCACCCGGTCTCGATCCAGCTCGACGCCGAGGTGCCCCGGGACCTGATCGAAGCCCGCCTCGGGGCGATCATCCGGGCGATGCTGCGCATCCTGCGCCTCGGCACGCTCTAGACGCGCTGACAAAGCGGCCGGAATGTAACGATCGCCCGGACGCCGTCGTATCGCATTGCAAAAAAACGCGAATCCGCATCGTGTGACGCGCTGCAGGCGTCATCGCGGCCGTGGCTGCGGGCCCTGCGCCGGGCCCTCGGGTTGTCGGCTCCGGCTTTTTTCGCCAAAGAGGCACCCGCCGGCGCGGGCTCCTCGCGAGCGGACCCCGGCCCACGACGGTTCCATCACACCGCGAAGGATCGGTTCTGACATGGCACGCAAGAAGATCGCGCTCATCGGCGCTGGACAGATCGGCGGCACGCTCGCGCACCTCGCCGGCCTCAAGGAGCTGGGCGACGTCGTGCTGTTCGACATCGCCGACGGCGTGCCGCAGGGCAAGGGCCTCGACATCGCCGAGTCGGCCCCGGTCGACGGCTTCGACGCCAAGTACTCGGGCGCGAGCGATTACAGCGCCATCGCCGGGGCCGACGTGGTGATCGTCACCGCCGGCGTGCCGCGCAAGCCCGGCATGAGCCGCGACGACCTGATCGGCATCAACCTGAAGGTGATGGAAGCGGTCGGCACCGGCATCAAGACCCATGCCCCGAACGCCTTCGTGATCTGCATCACCAACCCGCTCGACGCGATGGTGTGGGCGCTCCAGAAGTTCTCCGGCCTCGACCCGAAGAAGATCGTCGGCATGGCCGGCGTGCTCGACTCGGCCCGCTTCCGCCACTTCCTGGCCGAGGAGTTCCAGGTCTCGGTCGAGGACGTCACCGCCTTCGTGCTCGGCGGCCACGGCGACGATATGGTGCCGCTGGTGCGCTACTCGACGGTGGCCGGCGTGCCGCTGCCCGACCTCGTGAAGATGGGCTGGACCACCCAGGAGAAGCTCGACGCCATGGTCGAGCGGACCCGTAAAGGGGGCGGCGAGATCGTCAACCTGCTCAAGACCGGCTCGGCCTTCTACGCGCCGGCGGCCTCCGCCATCGCGATGGCCGAGAGCTACCTCAAGGACAAGAAGCGGGTCCTGCCCTGCGCGGCCCACCTCACCGGCCAGTACGGCGTCGACGGCCTGTTCATCGGCGTGCCGATCGTGATCGGCGAGAACGGCGTCGAGCGCATCGTCGAGGTCGAGTTCTCCGGGGAGGAGAAGGCGATGTTCGAGAAGTCGGTCAATTCCGTGAAGGGCCTGGTCGAGGCCTGCAAGGGCATCAACGGCGCGCTGGCGTAACCGCCCGACCGGCGGCGCGGGGGAACCCTGCGCCGCCTCTGCACGCACGCCCCGCCTGACTTTCAGAAAGCTTGTCGCCCCATGAACATCCACGAGTATCAAGCCAAGGCCGTCCTCAAGGAGTTCGGCCTGCCGGTCTCGAACGGCCGCGCCATCTTCAAGGCCTCCGAGGCCGAGGCCGCCGCCAAGGAGCTCGGCGGCCCGCTCTGGGTCGTGAAGTCCCAGATCCACGCCGGCGGGCGCGGCAAGGGCAAGTTCAAGGAGGCCGAGGCCGGCGAGAAGGGCGGCGTGCGCCTCGCCAAGTCGGTCGAGGAGGTCAAGGCCTTCTCCGAGCAGATGCTCGGCCGCACCCTCGTGACGGTGCAGACCGGCGAGGCCGGCAAGCAGGTCAACCGCCTCTACATCGAGGACGGCTCGGACATCGAGACTGAGTTCTACCTGTCGATGCTCGTCGACCGCGAGACCGGCAAGGTCGCCTTCGTGGTCTCGACCGAGGGCGGCATGGACATCGAGCAGGTCGCCCACGACACGCCCGAGAAGATCATCACCTTCTCGGTCGACCCGGCCACCGGCGTGCTGCCCCACCACGGCCGCGCGGTCGCCAAGGCGCTCGGGCTGACCGGCCCGCTCGCCAAGGAGGCGGAGGATCTGACCACCAAGCTCTACCGGGCGTTCACCGCCAAGGACATGAGCATGCTGGAGATCAACCCGCTCATCGTCACCACGGACGGGCACCTGAAGTGCCTGGACGCCAAGATCTCGTTCGATTCGAACAGCCTCTACCGCCACCCGGAGATCGTGCAGCTGCGCGACATCACCGAGGAGGACGAGAAGGAGATCGAGGCCTCGAAGTACGACCTGGCCTACATCGCGCTCGATGGCACCATCGGCTGCATGGTGAACGGCGCGGGTCTGGCCATGGCGACCCTCGACATCATCAAGCTCTACGGCGAGGAGCCGGCGAACTTCCTCGATGTCGGCGGCGGCGCCTCGGAGGAGAAGGTCACCGCGGCCTTCAAGATCATCACCGCCGACCCGAACGTGAAGGGCATCCTCGTCAACATCTTCGGCGGCATCATGAAGTGCGACGTGATCGCCAACGGGGTGATCGCGGCCGTCAAGGCGGTGGGCCTGCAGGTCCCGCTGGTGGTGCGCCTCGAGGGCACCAACGTCGAGAAGGGCAAGGAGATCATCCGCTCCTCGGGCCTCAACGTGATCCCGGCCGACGACCTCGACGACGCCGCCCAGAAGATCGTCGCGGCGGTCCGCAAGGGCTGAGGAGGGCGGGGCGCCCGCGCGGGTGCCCTTCTCGTGAGCGGAGCCCGGGCGACCGGGTTCCCCGTCAGCGCAGCTTTCTCAGAGGCGGTGCACCGCGCTCGGTCGCCTTGAGCCGCACCGCCCATCCCCGAATGCAGATCTCCGGAGATCGCACGTGTCCATCCTCATCGACAAGAACACCAAGGTCATCTGCCAGGGCTTCACCGGCAAGAACGGGACCTTCCACTCCGAGCAGGCGATCGCCTACGGCACCAAGATGGTCGGCGGCACCTCGCCGGGGAAGGGCGGCGCGACCCATCTCGGCCTGCCGGTGTTCGACACCGTGAAGGAAGCCCGCCACGCCACCGGCGCCGACGCCTCGGTGGTCTACGTGCCGCCGCCGGGCGCCGCCGACGCGATCTGCGAGGCGATCGACGCCGAGATCCCGCTGATCGTCTGCATCACCGAGGGCATCCCGGTCCTCGACATGGTGCGCGTCAAGCGCTCGCTCGAAGGCTCGAAGTCGCGCCTCATCGGCCCGAACTGCCCCGGCATCGTGACGGCCGGCGAGTCGAAGATCGGCATCATGCCGGCCAACATCTTCCGTCCGGGCTCGGTCGGCATCGTGTCGCGCTCCGGCACCCTGACCTACGAGGCGGTGTTCCAGACCACCAACGAGGGCCTCGGCCAGACCACCGCGGTCGGCATCGGCGGCGACCCGGTCAAGGGCACCGAGTTCATCGCCATGCTGGAACTGTTCCTCGCCGACGACAAGACCGAGTCGATCGTGATGATCGGCGAGATCGGCGGCTCGGCCGAGGAAGAGGCGGCGCAGTTCATCAAGGATGAGGCCAAGCGCGGCCGCAAGAAGCCGATGGTCGGCTTCATCGCCGGCCGTACCGCCCCTCCCGGCCGCCGCATGGGGCACGCCGGCGCGATCATCTCGGGCGGCAAGGGCGGCGCCGAGGACAAGATCGCCGCGATGGAGGAGGCCGGCATCCGCGTCTCGCCGTCGCCGGCCCGCCTCGGCAAGACCCTGGTCGAGGTCCTGAAGGGCTGATTGCCCGTCGGACCCTCGCCCTTCGCCACGCGCATGGCAGGCGTGGCGTGCGGAATCACGGTTCCGCACCCACATCGCAAGCAAACGTCAACTCTCTTGAGTGCGTAAGACATCCTGGCGCCCGGACAACCCGGGCGCCTCCACCGTCGATGGAATGCCATTCTCCCGCCCCAACTGGGTCCGAGAAGCCGGCGCATTGATCGACCAGCGCGGATAGACAGATCGCCATGGCACGCCAGGACGCGAACGACGCCCTCCTCGGAACCTCGTTCCTCTACGGAGGCAACGCCGACTACATCGAGGAGCTCTACGCGACCTACACCCGGGATCCCAACGCGGTCGATCCCGAGTGGCGCAGCTTCTTCTCCGGTCTCAAGGAGGAGAGCGCGATCGTGGTCAAGAACGCGGAAGGCGCGTCCTGGACCAAGCCGAACTGGCCGCTCGCCGCCAACGGCGAGATCGTCTCGGCGCTCGACGGCAACTGGGCCCAGGTCGAGAAGGCGGTCGGCGAGAAGATCAAGGCGAAGCAGGAGGCCAAGGGCCAGCCCGTCTCGCCGGCCGACGTGCAGCAGGCCACCAAGGATTCGGTCCGCGCGATCATGCTGATCCGCGCCTACCGCATGCGCGGCCACCTGCATGCCAAGCTCGATCCACTGGGCCTCCAGCCGCGCGGCGACCACGAGGAGCTGCATCCGCAGCATTACGGCTTCGCCGAATCCGATTGGGACCGCCCGATCTTCCTCGACAACGTGCTCGGCCTCGAATTCGGCACCATCCGGGAGATCGTCGCGATCCTGGAGCGGACCTACTGCCAGACGCTCGGCGTCGAGTTCATGCACATCTCCGATCCGGAGGAGAAGGCCTGGATCCAGGAGCGCATCGAGGGCAAGGACAAGGAGATCTCGTTCACCGAGCAGGGCCGGCGGGCGATCCTCAACAAGATGATCGAGGCCGAGGGCTTCGAGAAGTTCTTGGACCTGAAGTACACCGGCACCAAGCGCTTCGGCCTCGACGGCTCGGAGGCGATGGTCCCGGCGCTCGAGCAGATCATCAAGCGCGGCGGCGCGCTCGGCGTCACCGACATCGTGCTGGGCATGGCCCATCGCGGCCGCCTCAACGTGCTCGCCAACGTGATGTCGAAGCCCTTCCGGGCGATCTTCCACGAGTTCAAGGGCGGCTCGTCGTCGCCGGCCGAGGTCGAGGGCTCGGGTGACGTGAAGTACCACCTCGGCGCTTCGAGCGACCGGGCCTTCGACGGCAACACCGTCCACCTCTCGCTGACCGCCAACCCGTCGCACCTCGAGATCGTCGATCCGGTGGTGCTCGGCAAGGTGCGCGCCAAGCAGGACCAGACCGGCGACGAGCAGCGCACCACCGTGTTGCCGCTCCTCATCCACGGCGACGCCGCCTTCGCCGGCCAGGGCGTGGTGGCGGAGTGCTTCGGCCTGTCGGGCCTGAAGGGCCACCGCACCGGCGGCTCGATCCACTTCATCATCAACAACCAGATCGGCTTCACCACCGATCCGCGCTTCTCGCGCTCCTCGCCCTACCCGTCCGACGTGGCGAAGATGGTCGAGGCTCCGATCTTCCACTGCAACGGCGACGACCCCGAGGCCGTCACCTTCGCGGCCAAGATCGCCACCGAGTACCGGCAGAAGTTCCACAAGCCTGTCGTGATCGACATGCTCTGCTACCGCCGCTTCGGCCACAACGAGGGCGACGAGCCCGCGTTCACCCAGCCGAAGATGTACCAGATCATCCGCAAGCACCCCTCGACGCTCGAGACCTACGGCAAGAAGCTGACCGAGAGCGGCGTGGTGAGCGAGAAGGAGCTGGAGGACCGCAAGGCCGAGTTCCGCGCCACTCTCGACAGCGAGTTCGACATCGCCACCGCCTACAAGGCCAACAAGGCCGACTGGCTGGATGGTCGCTGGTCGGGCCTGAAGGCGGTGCGCGAGGACGAGGACGACCCGCGCCGCGGCCGCACCGGCGTGCCGGCCGATACCCTGCGGGAGATCGGGACGGCCATCACCACCGTGCCGC
Organism: Methylobacterium indicum; assembly: GCF_017347565.1. Classification (NCBI taxonomy): domain Bacteria; kingdom Pseudomonadati; phylum Pseudomonadota; class Alphaproteobacteria; order Hyphomicrobiales; family Methylobacteriaceae; genus Methylobacterium; species Methylobacterium indicum. Next base: position 1,867,807 of record NZ_AP024145.1, read on the forward strand.
AGGACTTCCACCTGCACCGCACCATCCGGCGCTTCCTCGACAACCGCGCCAAGGCGATCGAGACCGGCGAGGGCCTGGACTGGGCTACCGCCGAGGCGCTGGCCTTCGGCTCGCTCCTCACGGAGGGCCACCGGGTCCGCCTGTCGGGCCAGGACGTCGAGCGCGGCACCTTCTCGCAGCGCCACTCGGTGGTGATCGACCAGGAGAACGAGGAGCGCTACACGCCCCTCAACCACATCAAGGACGGCCAGAGCCGCTACGAGGTCATCAACTCGATGCTCTCGGAGGAGGCGGTGCTCGGCTTCGAGTACGGCTACTCGCTCGCCGAGCCGAACTCCCTGGTGCTGTGGGAGGCGCAGTTCGGCGACTTCGCCAACGGCGCGCAGGTCGTGGTCGACCAGTTCATCTCGTCCGGCGAGCGCAAGTGGCTGCGCATGTCGGGCCTGGTGATGCTCCTGCCCCACGGCTACGAGGGCCAGGGCCCGGAGCATTCCTCGGCCCGCCTGGAGCGCTATCTCCAGATGTGCGCCGAGGACAACATGCAGGTCGCCAACTGCACGACGCCCTCGAACTACTTCCACATCCTGCGTCGCCAGCTGAAGCGGGACTTCCGCAAGCCGCTGGTGCTGATGACCCCGAAGTCGCTCCTGCGCCACAAGCGGGCGGTCTCGGCCCTCTCGGACATCGCCGAGGGCTCGACCTTCCACCGCGTGCTGTGGGACGACGCCGAGAAGGCGCAGGACGGCGTGAAGCTGTCGAAGGACGACAAGGTCCGGCGCGTGGTGCTCTGCTCGGGCAAGGTCTATTACGACCTGTTCGAGGAGCGCGAGAAGCGCGGCATCTCCGACGTGTACCTGATGCGCGTCGAGCAGCTCTACCCGTTCCCGCTGAAGTCGCTCGCCACCGAGATCTCGCGCTTCCGCAACGCCGAGGTGGTGTGGTGCCAGGAGGAGCCCAAGAACATGGGCTCGTGGGCCTTCGTCGAGCCCTACCTCGAATGGGTGCTCAACCAGGCCGGCTCCGCCTCCAAGCGCCCGCGCTATGTCGGCCGTCCGGCCTCGGCCTCGACCGCCGTCGGCCTGATGTCGAAGCACCTCGACCAGCTCCAGGCCTTCCTCAACGAGGCCCTGGCGGTCTGATCCGAGGTTACCTCCCACGTCGCCGGCGCCCCGCGAGGGGCGCCGCCTAAAAATTTTTCCGGGCGCATCCCCACCGCCCCAACCCTGACGGAAGACATGGCCACCGAAATCCGCGTCCCGACGCTCGGCGAGTCCGTGAGCGAGGCCACGATCGGCCGCTGGTTCAAGAAGCCCGGCGACACCGTGAAGGCCGACGAGCCGCTGGTCGAGCTCGAGACCGACAAGGTCACCCTCGAGGTCAACGCCCCGGCTGCCGGCCAGCTCGGCGAGATCGTCGCCAAGGACGGCGAGACGGTCGAGCCCGGCGCGCTCCTCGGCTCGATCGTCGAGGGCGGCGCCTCCGCCGGCAACGGCGCGGCCGCTCCGAAGGCGGAAGCCCCCAAGGCCGAGGCTCCGAAGGCCGAGGCTCCGAAGGCCGCCGCCGAGGCGCCCGCCAAGTCGTCCTCCGCCTCCTACGGCAGCCACGGCGACGCCGCTCCGAAGGGTCATTCGGCCGGCGACAACGGCCCGGCCGTCGCGCGTCTCGCCCAGGAATCCGGCGTCGATCCGTCGTCGGTGAAGGGCAGCGGCAAGGACGGCCGCGTCACCAAGGGCGACATGCTCTCGGCGATCTCGTCGGGCGCCTCCGCGCCCGCCCCGGCGGCCCCGCAGATGGCCCGCGCCCCGTCCGCCCCGGACGATGCCTCCCGCGAGGAGCGGGTGCGCATGACCAAGCTGCGCCAGACCATCGCCCGGCGCCTCAAGGACGCGCAGAACACCGCCGCGATGCTGACGACGTTCAACGACGTCGACATGGGCGCGGTGATGGCCCTGCGCCAGCAATACAAGGACGTGTTCGAGAAGAAGCACGGCGCCAAGCTCGGCTTCATGGGCTTCTTCACCAAGGCGGTGATCGGCGCCCTGAAGGACGTGCCGGCGGTGAACGCCGAGATCGACGGCCAGGACATCGTCTACAAGAACTACTACCACGTCGGCATCGCGGTGGGCACCGACAAGGGCCTCGTCGTGCCGGTGGTGCGCGACGCCGACCAGCTGTCGATCTCGGGCATCGAGAAGGCCATCACCGGCTTCGGCCGCAAGGCCCGCGACGGCAAGCTGTCGATCGAGGACATGCAGGGCGGCACGTTCACGATCACCAACGGCGGCATCTACGGCTCGCTGATGTCGACCCCGATCCTCAACGCGCCGCAATCGGGCATCCTCGGCATGCACCGCATCGAGGAGCGCCCGGTCGTGCGCAACGGCAAGATCGAGGCGCGGCCGATGATGTACCTCGCCCTGTCCTACGATCACCGGATCGTCGACGGGAAGGAGGCCGTGACCTTCCTGGTGCGGGTCAAGGAGGCCCTGGAGGACCCGGCGCGCCTCGTGCTCGACCTCTGAGGCAAGACAAACGGCCTCTCCCCCTGGGAGAGGCCACGCCGGGATAAGATCAGGGCGCGGGATCCCCTCTCCCGTGTGGGAGAGGGGTAGGGGTGAGGGTGCTACGGTTCTGAGTAAAACTCCAACCGTCCCGCTGCCAGCACCACGCTCGGTGATTCAGACTGAAGCGTGTCACCCTCACCCCTACCCCTCTCCCACACGGGAGAGGGGATCCCGCGCCTTTTTCTTCCCCGTGAAGTTCCGCGGACAGCCTGCCCGTCCGAGGGTGGAAGTCTCTCGTCATCAGGGAGCACGGCTATGACGGACAAGGTCCTGGTGGTCACCGGCGGCAGCCGCGGCATCGGTCGCGCCGTTGCCTTGCGCGCCGCGCGGGCCGGTTGGCGCGTCTGCTTCTCCTACGTCGCCGCCAAGGACGCCGCCGAGTCCCTGGTGCGGGAGATCGAAGCGGCGGGCGGGACGGCGCTCGCCGTCCGCAGCGACGTCGCGGTCGAGGCCGACATCCCGGCCCTGTTCCAGGCGGCCGACGGCCTGGGTCCGCTCGGCGGCCTCGTCAACAATGCGGGCGTCGTCGACCACGCGGCCCGGGTCGAGGAGATGACCTTCGCGCGCCTGGACCGCATGATGACCACCAACGTCATCGGCCCGTTCCTGTGCGCCGGTGAGGCGGTGCGGCGGATGTCGACCCGCCACGGCGGGCAGGGCGGCGTCATCGTCAACGTCTCGTCGGTCGCGGCGCGCCTCGGCGCACCGAACCAGTACGTCGACTACGCGGCCTCGAAGGGGGCCATCGACACCCTCACCACGGGCCTCGCCGGCGAGGTCGCCGGTGAGGGCATCCGCGTGAACGGCGTGGCCCCCGGCCTGATCGAGACCGAGATCCATGCCAGCGGCGGCCAGCCCGACCGGCTGGCGCGGCTCGGTCCCACGGTGCCGATGAAGCGCGCCGGCACCGCCGACGAGATCGCCGCGGCGGTGCTGTGGCTCCTCTCCGACGAGGCCTCCTACGCTACCGGCGCGACCCTGACGATCTCGGGCGGCCGCTAGCCGTCCTTCCACCTGCCCATCATCGCAGCGGCGGCGCTCCTTCGGCCGGCCGCTCCCAACCTCGCGAGTTCCGCATGCCCTCCTACGATCTCGTCGTCATCGGCACCGGCCCCGGCGGCTACGTCTGCGCCCTGCGCGCCGCCCAGCTCGGCCTGAAGACCGCCGTGGTCGAGAAGCGCCCGGCCCATGGCGGCACCTGCCTCAATGTCGGCTGCATCCCCTCGAAGGCCCTGCTGCACGCCTCCGAGGCGTTCGAGGAGGCGACCAAGCACTTCCCGGTGCTGGGCATCACCGTCGGCGAGCCGAAGCTCGACCTGGCCAAGATGATGGCGTTCAAGCAGGACGGCGTCGACGGCAACACCAAGGGCGTCGCGTTCCTGCTCAAGAAGAACGGCATCGACGCCTTCCAGGGCACCGGTCGGCTCGCCGGCGCCGGCCGGGTCGAGGTCAAGTCGGAGGACGGCGGCAACCAGATCCTCGAGGCCAAGAACGTCGTGATCGCGACGGGCTCGGATGTCGCCAACCTGCCGGGCGTCACCATCGACGAGGAGGTCGTGGTCTCCTCGACCGGCGCCCTCGACCTGACCAAGGTCCCGGGCAAGCTCGTCGTCATCGGCGCCGGCGTCATCGGCCTCGAACTCGGCTCGGTCTGGCGGCGTCTGGGCGCCGAGGTGACCGTCGTCGAGTATCTCGACCGGATCCTGCCGGGCATGGACGGCGAGGTCGGCAAGCAGTTCCAGCGCATCCTCGCCAAGCAGGGCATCACGTTCCGCCTGTCGCAGAAGGTCACCGGCGTCGAGCGCACCGGTGAGGGCGCCAAGGTCACGGTCGAGCCGGCCGCGGGCGGCGCCGCGGAGGTGCTGGAGGCCGACGTCGTGCTCGTCGCCATCGGCCGGACGCCCTACACCGCGGGCCTCGGCCTCGACACGGTCGGCGTCCAGCTCGACAACAAGGGCCGGATCCAGACCGACGACCGCTACGCCACCAACGTCACCGGCATCTACGCCATCGGCGACGTGATCGCCGGCCCGATGCTCGCCCACAAGGCCGAGGACGAGGGCGTCGCGGTGGCGGAGATCCTGGCCGGCAAGGCCGGCCACGTGAATTACGGCGTGATCCCGAACGTGGTCTACACCACGCCGGAGGTCGCCTCGGTCGGCAAGTCCGAGGAGGAGCTGAAGAAGGACGGGATCGCCTACAACATCGGCAAGTTCCCGTTCACCGCCAACGGTCGCGCCAAGGTGAACCACACCACCGACGGCTTCGTGAAGGTGCTGGCCGACGCGTCGACCGACCGGGTGCTCGGCGTCCACATCGTCGGGCCCGATGCCGGCAACCTCATCATGGAGGTCGCGGTGGCGATGGAGTTCGGTGCTTCGTCCGAGGACATCGCCCGCACCTGCCACGCCCATCCGACCCTGACCGAGGCGGTGAAGGAAGCCGCGCTGGCGGTGGAGAAGCGCGCGCTGCACATGTGAGCGCGACGGCTATACCCCTCCCCCCTCTGCGGGGGAGGGTGCCCCACGGAGTGGGGCGGGAGAGGGGACGCCGCTTCCGGAGAGGTCGCGACCGCGATGAAGGACGCCACATCCTGCATCGTCGCGCCGCCCCTCTCCCGGCCCCTGCTGACGCAGGGGCCGCCCTCCCCCGCAAAGGGGGGAGGGTTGGGCGGCAGGATCGGTATCGTCTGTTCCAGACTACCAAAGAAAAGCCGGAGGACACGCCACGATGGACGATGCGGCAAGACACGCGACTTCCCCGTCCGTCGTCGTGGTGATGGGCGTCTCCGGCTCCGGCAAGACCACGGTGGCGAGCCTGCTCGCCGGCCGGCTCGGCTGGGAGTTCGAGGACGGGGACGATTTCCACCCCGCCGCCAATGTCGAGAAGATGCAGTCCGGCTCGCCGCTCACCGACGAGGACCGCTGGCCCTGGCTCGCCGCGATCGCGGCCTGGATCGACAAGGTTCGGGCGGAAGGGCGGCACGGGGTCGTGACCTGCTCGGGCCTCAAGCGGGCCTATCGCGACGTGCTGGTGGGCGGACGGCCGGATGTGCGCCTCGTCTACCTCAAGGGCGACCGGGAGCTGATCGGCCGGCGCATGGCCGCCCGCCACGGCCACTTCATGCCCACGAGCCTGCTCGACAGCCAGTTCCGCACGCTCGAAGAGCCGGGGCCCGACGAGAACCCCCTGGTGGTCTCGGTCGGTGCCACCCCGCAGGCGATCGTCGCCGAGATCGTCGGGACCCTGAGAGGCCCGACGCCGGGCGCCTGACCGAAAGAATTCGAGCGGAAATCTTATCATCGAGCAATCGGGATCAGGATTCCTTCACGTCTGGTTTTTGACAGTGCGGGGTGCCCGTGCCATCGCCAGGGCATGCTGGACAATACCCATGCCCGGTAATGCGGACCCCTCGCACGACACACCTTTCCCCGGCGGGGGCGAGATGGGCGCGCGCCTGCGCGCCCGCGACTGGGCGGCGACCCCGCTCGGGCCGGTCTCGGGCTGGCCGCCCTCGCTGACCACGGCGGTGCGGATCATGCTCGGCTCCCGCTTCGCCATGTGGATGGCGTGGGGCCCGGAACTGACCTTCTTCTGCAACGACGCCTACAAGCCCACCCTCGGCGTCAAGGAAGCCTGGGCCCTCGGCGCACGATCGGACGTGGTCTGGGCCGAGATCTGGCCCGATATCGGACCCCGCATCGCCCAGGTGCTGAGCACCGGCCAGGCGACCTGGGACGAGGACCTGCTGCTGTTCCTCGAACGGCGCGGCTTCACCGAGGAAAGCTATCACACCTTCTCGTACAGTCCGCTTGCCGACGATTCCGGCGCCGTCACCGGCATGCTCTGCGTCGTCTCCGAGGAGACCGAGCGCGTCATCGGCGAGCGGCGCCTGCGTGCCCTGCGCGATCTCGGCGCCGGCATGGCGGCGGCCCGCACCGTGCCGCAGGTCGGCGCCGTCGCCTCCGGCTGCCTGGGAGACGACGGGACGGGCGAGGTCACCCGCGACCTGCCGGTGGCTCTCGCCTATCTCGCCGGCGACGGGACGTCGGGGCCGGCCCTCCTCGCCCGGATGGGCCTCGGGCCGGAGCATCCGGCGGTCGCGCGGGCCGACGAAGCCGCGGAGGCGGCGCTGGCGCTCCTCGATCGCACCGGCGGGGAACCGGTGCCGGTCGCCGCGCTCGGTCCCCTCTTCGCCGGCTGGCCGGCCGGTTCCTGGAACCGGGCCCCGACCCACGCCCTGGTGCTGCCCATCGCCCGGCAGGGGCAGAGCCGCCCGGCCGGGGTGTTCCTCGCCGGGCTCAACCCCTGCCGGCCCCTCGACGAGGCCTATCGCGGCTTCCTCGCGCTGTTCGTCGGCCAGATCGCCACGGGGCTCGCCACCGCCACCGCCTACGAGGCCGAGCGGCGGCGCGCCGAGGCCTTCGCCGCGCTCGACCGGCAGAAGACCGAGTTCTTCTCCAACGTCAGCCACGAGTTCCGCACGCCGCTCACCCTGATGCTCGGGCCGCTGAGCGAGGTCCTGGATTCCGCGCCCGCGACCCTCGACCCGGACACCCGCCGGCTGGTGGCGCTGGCCCACCGCAACGGCCAGCGTCTCCTCAAGCTCGTCAACGCGCTCCTCGACTTCTCGCGCATCGAGGCCGGCCGCGCCCAGGCCGCCTTCGAGCCCCTCGACCTCGCCCGGCTGACCGCGGACCTCGCCTCGAGCTTCCGCTCGGCCACCGACAAGGCCGGCCTCGTCCTCGACGTCGATTGCCCGGACCTGCCGGGGCCGCCCGCGGCCGAGCCGGCCTTCGTCGACCCGGAGATGTGGGAGAAGGTCGTCCTCAACCTCGTCTCCAACGCCTTCAAGTTCACGCTTCAAGGCCGCATCGCCGTGCGGCTGCGGGCGGAGGGCGGGCGGGCTCTGCTGACCGTGGCAGATACCGGCCTCGGCATCCCGGAGACCGAGCTGCCGCGGCTGTTCGAGCGGTTCCACCGGGTCGAGGGCGCACAGGGGCGCAGCGTCGAGGGGTCCGGCATCGGCCTCGCCCTGGTGCAGGAGCTCGTCCGGCTGCATGGTGGCACGGTCGGGGTCGAGAGCCGTCCGGGGGAGGGCAGCACCTTCACGGTGAGCCTGCCGCTCGGCTCCGCCCATCTCCCGCCGGACCGGGTGCGGGCCGTCCGGGTCGCCGCCTCGACCGCCACCCGCTCGCACGTCTTCGTGGAGGAGGCGACGCGCTGGCTCGGTGACGAGACCGGACCCGATCTCGATGCGGCCCCGCGCCCGGCCGTGCCCGGCCTGACCGGCCGGGTGCTGCTCGCCGACGACAACACCGACATGCGCGCCTATGTCCGGCGCCTCCTCGGGGATGCCGGCCATGCGGTCGAGGCGGTGGGCGACGGGCACGCGGCGCTGAGCGCGGCCCGCCGCCACGCGCCCGATCTCGTTCTCTCCGACGTGATGATGCCGGGCCTCGACGGGTTCGGGCTGCTCGCCGCACTCCGGGCCGATCCGGGTTTGCGGGGCATCCCGGTGATTCTGCTCTCGGCCCGGGCCGGCGAGGAGGCGCGGATCGAGGGCCTGGGCGCGGGGGCCGACGACTACCTCGTCAAGCCGTTCTCGTCCCGCGAGCTGCTGGCCCGGGTCGAGACCAACCTGCGCCTCGCCCGGGTCCGGCGCGAGGCCGCGGACGCCCTGCGGCGGGTCAACGAGACCCTGGAGGCCGAGGTCGCCGAGCGCACCCGCGAGCGCGACCGGATGTGGCGCCTGTCGAAGGACGTGATGCTCGTCGCGCGCTTCGACGGCACCGTCACCGCCGTCAACCCGGCGTGGCGCACGGTGCTCGGCTGGGAGGCCGAGGCGGTGGTCGGTCGCTCCTTCCTCGATCTCGTCCATCCCGAGGACCGGGCGCGCACCGCCGCGGAGGCGCAACGCTTGGAAAGCGGGCAGACGACGCGGCTGTTCGAGAACCGCTACCGCCACGCCGACGGCTCCTACCGTACCCTGTCCTGGACCGCGGCGCCGGGCGAGGAGCACCTCCACGCCGTCGGGCGCGACGTCACCGAGCAGCGCGAACTGGAGGATGCCTTCCGCCAGGCCCAGAAGATGGAGGCGGTGGGCCAGCTGACGGGGGGCATCGCCCACGACTTCAACAATCTGCTCACCGGCATCGTCGGCTCCCTCGACCTGCTCTCGACCCGGCTGGCGCAGGGGCGCACCGACGTCGCCGAGCGCTACATCGCCACCGCGCTCGCCTCGGCCCAGCGTGCCGCCGCGCTGACCCACCGGCTGCTGGCTTTCGCCCGGCGCCAGCCCCTCGATCCGCGCCCGGTGGATGCCAACGCCCTGGTCGTCTCCCTGGAAGACCTGATCCGCCGGACGCTCGGCGAGACCGTCACCCTCGAGACCCGCCTCGCCGACGGGCTGTGGCCGGCGCTGTGCGACGCCAACCAGCTCGAGAGCGCGCTCCTCAACCTCGCGATCAACGCCCGCGACGCGATGCCCGAAGGCGGGCGGCTCGCCATCGACACCCGCAACGTCGAGCTCGACGGCATCTTCGCGGCGGCCCATGCCGGCATGGAGCCGGGCCCCTACATCCGCCTCGCCGTGACCGATACCGGCACCGGCATGCCGCCCGAGGTGGTGCGCCGCGCCTTCGACCCGTTCTTCACGACGAAGCCCATCGGCCAGGGCACGGGTCTCGGCCTGTCGATGATCTACGGCTTCGCCCGCCAGTCCGGCGGCCACGCGGTCATCGCCTCGGAGGTCGGCCGCGGCACCACCGTGGCACTCTTCCTGCCGCGCCATGATCCTCGCCTCCGTGAGGACCACCCCCTCCGGGCCGGCCCGCCCGCCGAGGACGAGGCCCCGTCCCGGGACTCGGCCGCGCCCCCGCTCGCCGGCAGCGGCGAGACCGTGCTGGTGGTGGAGGACGAACCGGCGGTGCGCAGCCTCATCGTCGACGTGCTGCGCGACCTCGGCTACCGGGCGCTCGAGGCCGAGGACGGGCCGGCCGGCCTCGCAGCCCTGCAGGCGGCCGCCCGGGTCGATCTGCTCGTCACCGATGTCGGGCTGCCGGGCCTCAACGGCCGCCAGCTCGCCGATGCCGCCCGCGAGCACCGCCCCGACCTCAAGGTGCTGTTCATCACCGGCTACGCCGAGAACGCCGCCATGGCGGGGTTCCTGGCGCCGGGCATGCAGATGATCACCAAGCCCTTCCCGATCGACCTCCTGGCCCAGCGCATCCGGGCGATGATCGAGGGGTGAGACTCTCGTCGGTGGCACGGGCGAAGGCGCGCCGCGCGATCCACCGAGGATTCCGTAGAGTTCCGGCGAGGAGGCGTAGGATCCCCCTCCCGTATGGGGGGAGGGGCGGGGGATTTCGTGCCTCTTCTTGGACTGCGCGATCGACGAGGCCGGTCCGTCCCGCCCGCCGTCGCCCGATGCCTCGCCACCCATGCGCCGGACGCCGTCTCAGCCATGCGATGGCGCGCCGGCAAGGCCCCCGGGGTGGACCTCGGACCCGAACCCCTGTAACAGCTCGCTCCTCCACGAAAAGACCGTAGGGATTCCCCGCGCGCCGCGAGCGCCCGCCGCAAGCCGCGGCCGGCCCTCTGTCGAGGCCATGTGCTACCAAGCCTGGCGCCTCCGGAGCCGATTCGATCCCCGCGCGTCGCCTCTACCCGGGATCGAATCCACGTGCCGTTTCCTGCCCTGCCCGCCCCCCTCGCCAAGGCCCTCGCCGACCGCGGCTACGAAGACCCGACGCCGGTCCAGGCCGCCGTCCTCGAGCCCGAGACGGAAGGCCGCGACCTCGTCGTCTCGGCCCAGACCGGCTCCGGCAAGACCGTCGCCTACGGCCTCGCGCTCGCCCGGACGCTGCTGGGCGATGCCGAGATGCTGCCCGCGCCCGGCGCCCCGCTCGCGCTGGTGATCGCGCCGACCCGCGAGCTCGCGCTCCAGGTCCATCGCGAACTGTCCTGGCTCTACGGCCCGGCCGGCGCCCGCGTCGTCTCCTGCGTCGGCGGCATGGACCCGCGGCGCGAGAGCCGCTGGCTCGCCGACGGCGTCCACATCGTGGTCGGCACCCCGGGCCGCCTGCGCGACCACCTCGAGCGTCGCAACCTCGACCCGTCGGCGCTGCGCGCCGCGGTGCTCGACGAGGCCGACGAGATGCTCGATCTCGGCTTCCGCGAGGACCTGGAATTCATCCTCGGCGCCACCCCGGCCGAGCGGCGCACGCTGCTGTTCTCCGCCACCCTGCCGAAGGCCATCGTGGCGCTCGCCGAGGCCTACCAGCGCGACGCGATGCGCATCGCGGTCGCCGGCGAGACCAAGGCGCATGCCGACATCGAGTACCGCGCCTTCCGCATCCTGCCGCGGGAGACCGAGCTCGTCGTCGTCAACACCCTGCGCCAGATCGAGGCGCGGACCGCGATCGTCTTCTGCAACACCCGCAACTCGGTGCGCCACCTCCAGGCGGTGCTGACCGAGCGCGGCTTCCAGGCCGTGGCGCTCTCGGGCGAGCTCGGCCAGGGCGAGCGCAACGCCGCCCTCCAGGCCCTGCGCGACGGCCGCGCCCGGGTCTGCGTCGCCACCGACGTCGCCGCCCGCGGCATCGACCTGCCGGGCCTGGGCCTCGTCATCCACGCCGAGCTGCCCAACGACGCGGAGGTGATGCAGCACCGCTCCGGCCGCACCGGCCGGGCCGGGCGCAAGGGCATCAGCGTGCTGCTGGTGCCGCCGTCCCGCCGCCGCCGGGCCGAGGAGCTGATGGTGCGGGCGAACGTCGTGCCGGTCTGGTCCGGCCCGCCGCCGGCCGACGAGATCCGCGCCCTCGACCACGAGCGCCTGCTTCAGGACCCGCTGGTCACCGACGAGGTCAGCGACGAGGACCGCGCCATGGCCCAGTCGCTGCTCGCGCAGCGCTCGGCCGAGGACATCGCCGCCGCCCTGGTGCGGGCCTACCGCGCCCGCATGCCCTCGCCGGAGGAGGTCACCGATCCGGGCTTCGCCACCGGCCGCGGCACCGCGGCGGCCAGGCGCGAGACGACGACGCGGGACGGGCCGCGGGCGCCGTTCGGGTCGAGCGTGTGGTTCCGCCTCAATGTCGGCCGGCGCGACAACGCCGACCCGCGCCGCCTGCTGCCGATGCTGTGCCGCCGCGGCGACGTGACCCGCGAGGAGATCGGCGCGATCCGCATCTTCGACCGCGAGACCAAGTTCGAGGTCCGTGGCGGCGCCGCCGAGCGCTTCGCCCACACCTTCCCGCGCACCGGCCCGGCCGACCTCCAGGTCGAGGCCCTGGCGGGCGGCGAGGCCGATGTCCCGCCGCGCCCGCGCCAGCCCCGGCGCAACACCGCCCGGCGCGGCTGACGGCCATTCCCGGATCGGCATCGAGCCGGTAACAGGGGTCTCGTCAGATACGAGGCCCCGATGACCGACACCGTCGAGATCCGCCACCGCGACACCATGGCCCGCCTCGCCCTCACCGGCGCCGAGCCGGTCTCCTGGCGGGTGGGGGGCACCGAGTACCTGTGGGGGGGCGATCCGGCGCACTGGAACCGGCACGCACCCTGGCTCTTCCCGGTCGTCGGCGCCTCGGCCGGGGGCGCCGTCACGGTCGCGGGCCGCGCCTATCCGATGGCCCAGCACGGCTTTGCCCGCGACAGCCGCTTCGGCGTGGTGACGCAGGCCGAGGACAGCGTCACGCTGCGCCTCGCCGATACCCCGGAATCCCGGACGCACTACCCGTTCGCCTTCCGGCTCGACATCACCGCCACGCTGACCGACGGCGCGCTCGCCTTCGCGTGCGAGGTCCACAATCCCGGCTCCGATCCGCTGCCCTACGGCCTCGGCTTCCACCCGGCCTTTCCGTGGCCCTTCGCCGGCGGCGAACGCGCGGCCGCAGGCGGCTACGCGGTGCGCTTCGACGTGCCCGAGCGGCCGGCGGTGCCGGAGGTCGGGCCCGGCGGGCTTCTGGTGCGCACCGAGCGGGCGCTGCCCCTCGACGGCGACACCCTGCCCCTCGATCCCGAGCTGTTCACCGAGGCGCTGGTATTCCTGAACGCCCGCAGCCGGACGATGCGCTTCACCGCCCCGTCGGGGGCGGCCATCGCGCTCGAAGCCGAGGACTTCCCCCACCTGGCGGTGTGGACGAAGCCGACCGCGCCGTTCCTCTCCCTCGAATGCTGGACCGGCCACGCCGACTGGATGGGCTTTTCCGGCGAGCTGGCGGAGCGCGATTCGCAGCGCCTGTTGGCCCCCGGGGCGAGCGCGCGCCACGGCGTGACCCTGCGCTTCACCCCGGCCTGACCGGGCCCGCCCGTCAACCCGCCGTCAACCGGGATCGGGCCTACTCGCGGGCTCGACCCCGCGAGCGGAGCCCGGCCCCGATGACCGAATCCACCTCCGAGCCCGCCGACCTGCTCCTGCCCGGCGCGCCCGACGTGCGGGCGGCGGCGATCGCCTGGCTCGACGGACTGGTCTCGGAGCGGCGGCTGTCGCCCAACACCGTCGAGGCCTACCGGCGCGACCTGCGCCAGTTCCTGGCCCATCTCGTCCGCCAGGGCGCCAATCCCGACATTCCGGCCCTGATCCGCCTGAAGCCGCGCGACGTGCGCGCCTTCATGGCGATGCGGCGCCAGGAGGGGGTCGGCGGGCGCAGCCTGATGCGGGCGCTCGCGGGCCTGCGCTCGTTCGCCCGCCACCTCGACCGGGAGGGGCATGGCAGCGTCGCGGCGCTGGCCGCCGTGCGCTCGCCCAAGGTCGAGCGGCGCCTGCCCCGCCCGCTCCCCGTCGCCGCCGCGGTGGCGATGGCGAGCCCCGACATCCGGGCCGGCGACGAGCGTCCGGCCTGGGTGCTGGCCCGGGACGCCGCCGTGCTGGCGCTCCTCTACGGCTCGGGCCTGCGCATCTCGGAGGCTCTCGGCCTGACGCGTCGCGATGCGCCGATCGCGGGCGCGGATTCCGTGACGGTGGTCGGCAAGGGCCAGAAGACCCGCAGCGTGCCGGTGATCGCCCAGGTCCAGGCCGCGGTGGAGGAGTATCTGCGCCTGTGCCCCTACGCCCTGCCGCCCGAAGGGCCGCTCTTCGTCGGCGTCAAGGGCGGTCCGCTCTCGCCGCGCATCGTGCAACTCGCGGTCGCCTCGATGCGGGGGGCGCTCGGCCTGCCCGAGAGCGCGACCCCGCACGCCCTGCGCCATTCCTTCGCCACCCATCTGCTGGCCCGCCAGGGCGACCTGCGGGCGATCCAGGAACTGCTCGGCCACGCCTCCCTGGCGACGACCCAGGTCTATACCAAGGTCGACGCCGCCCGCCTGCTCGAGGCGTTCGATGCCGCCCATCCACGGGCCCGCGCCTCGTGAGGCGGCGGCGTCGCGCGGTGCCGGAGGACGGACGCCTCGTAATCTGCCGCTAAGCTTTCGGCCTTACGAGTATAACCTCAGGGTAGCCCGAGCCCCGGAGAAACTCCGGGTCCGGGCCACCCCGAGACGGACCTCATCCACGCGGACGAAGCACGATGCCGGTGAGCCACAGTGATGCCCGCGCCGGCGGACCGGCCTCGGCCCTCGTCGCCGACCGCGACCCCGCCCTGCGCGGCAGGCTGGTGGAACTGATCCGGGCGCACGATCCCTCGCTGCGGATCATCGAGGCGGAGACGAGCCGCGAGACCTGCGAATTCTGCCTCCTGCATCGTCCGGTCCTCGCCTTCGTCGGCCTGCAATTCGAGGACGCGACCGGCCCGGAGGCCGTCGCCAGGTTCAAGGCGCAGGGCTACGTCGTGCCCTGCCTGATCCTGGTCGCCTCGCAGATCTTCCCGCGCTGGACCGAGGTCGCCCAGCACCTCGACGCCCACGAGTTCCTGCGCCTGCCCCTCGACGAGGGCCACGTCGCCGGCCTGCTCCAGGCCCATGCCCGGCGCCGGCAGCCGACCCGCCTGCTCCTCGTCGACAGCGCCCCGCAGAGCCGGGCCCTGGTGCGGCGCATCCTGGCGACCTGCGGGTTCCGCCTCACCGTCGACGAGATCGAGAGCGCGCCGCACGCGCTGAAGCTCGCCCGGCAGGCGGCCTGCGACGTTGCGCTCATCGATCTCGGCCTGCGCGGCGGCGGCGGCGGCCTCGAACTCGCCTGCCAGATCCGCGAGGTGGCGCCCGAGACGCCGCTGGTGCTGATGACCGGGGGCGACGCCGCCACCATGGCGCAGGCCTCGCGCCATTTCGGCATCGACTACGTGCTGAGAAAGCCGTTCTTCGCCCGCGACGTCGACCGGGTGCTCTACCACGTGCTGGGCCTGCGCCGGCCCTACCTGCTCAACGCCATCACCGAGGCCCTGCCGGCCCAGCCCGCCTCCCGGATGGCCTGAGGCGCCTGGGCTGCGTCACTCCGCCGGGACCTCGCGGGCGCGGCCGAGCGCGACGTGCGGCACCAGGAGCGCGGTGGCGAAGGCGAGCCCGGAGATCAGCAGCACCGCCCAGAAGGTCTGGTGCAGGGCGTGCTGCAGCACCAGCCTGACCGTCTCGGCATCCCCCGGCAGGCCGCCCGCCGCCAGCGCCTGCTGCAGGCTGTCGGCCGTGACGGTACCGCCCGCCGCCGCCAGGCCGTGGTTGAGCACCGCGCCGAACACCGTGGCGCCGAGCGTGCTGCCGAGGTTGCGCGAGAAGATGTTCGAGGCGGTGGCGCTGCCGCGCTGGGTCCAGGGCACGATCTCCTGGATCAGCATCAGGGCGGCGTTGCTCAAGAGCCCCATGCCGAAGCCCATCACCAGCGAGCCGAGGCCGGCCCGCACCGGCGAGCTGCCGGGCTCCAGCGTCACGAAGGCGACGGCGCCGAGCGGCAGGAGCAGACTGCCGCAGATCAGGATGCGGCGCAGGCCGAAGCGGTGCAGGTTGCGCGCCGCCAGCGTCGCGCCCATCGGCCAGCCGAGCACCATCACGGTGAGCGCCATGCCGGCGACGATCGGCGTCTGGCCGAGCACGCCCTGCACGTACATCGGCAGGAAGGTGGTGAGCCCGATCAAGGCCATGCCGGCGAGCAGCGAGGCGCCGTTGGCGGCGGCGATCGGCCGGCGGCGCCAGAGCGAGACGGCGATGACCGGCTCCGGCGCCCGGCGCTCCTGGACGGCCAGCAGCAGGGCCGCCACGACGCCGATCCCGGCGGCGATGCCCACGATCGACCAGCGCCCCTCGCCGGCCTCGGTCAGCCCGACCATCAGGGCCGCGACCGTGAGCGTGAACAGGGCGGCGCCCGGCGCGTCGACCGGTCGGCGCTCGCGCCGCTCGCCCTCGTGCAGGAAGGCCAGGAACAGGCCCGAGGCGACGACGCCGACCGGCAGGTTGATCCAGAAGATCCACGACCAGGAGGCGTGCGCGATGATGAAGCCGCCCGCCAGCGGCCCGGCCACCGCCGAGACCGCCCAGACGCTGGCGAGGAAGCCCTGGATCCGCCCGCGCTCCTGCGCGGTGTAGAGGTCGCCCACGATGGTGAGCGAGACCGGCTGGATCGCGCCCGCGCCGATGCCCTGGATCAGCCGGAAGGCGATCATCGCCGGCATCGACCAGGCGAGGCCGCACAGGAAGGACGCGACGAGGAAGACCGCGATGCCGGCGAGCAGCACGGGCTTGCGCCCGTGGATGTCGGCGAGCTTGCCGAACACGATCGTGGCGGCGGTCTGGGTCAGCAGGAAACCGGAGAAGACCCAGGCGTAGATCGACAGCCCGCCGAGCTCGCCGACGATCCCCGGCATCGCCGTCGAGACGATCGTGGCCTCGATCGCCACCATCGCCATCGCGGCCATCACGGCGGCGATCACGAGGGGACGGCGCGTCGTCCGGGGGGGCGTCATGCTGGCTCTTTCCGGGGCTCTTGTCGGCGGGGCGTCTTGGATGGGGCGTCTTGGATGAGGCGCCTTGGACGGGGCGTCTTGTCGTGGTTTCTTGGGCGGCGCTTCGGCAGGGGAGGGGCCAAGGCGCGCCTTGCGCGTCGCAGCTAAACCGATCGACCCGGAAAGCAACCGGCGCCGGGCGCAGGCCAGACCCGCGCAGTGCCGGCCCGGCCGCCGCTCACTCGGCGTAAGTCACCGGCAATGCCGTCGTGTACTTGATCCGCTCCATCGCGAAGGCGGAACTGACGTCGTACAGGTCGACCGACTGGATCAACCGCTTGTAGACCCGGTCGTAGGCCGCGATGTCCGGCACGACGATGCGCAGGAGGTAATCGGTCTCGCCGCTCATGCGGTAGAACTCGACCACCTCGGGGATGCTCGTGACGGCGGCGCAGAAGCGCTCGGCCCAGTCGGCGGTGTGGCGGTTGGTGCGCACCGAGACGAACACCGTGACGCCCACCCGCATCCGGTCGGGATCGAGCAGCGCCACCCGTCGCTGGATCACCCCCTGCGCCTCGAGCTTCTGGATTCGCCGCCAGCACGGCGAGGCGGACAGGCCGACCCGGGCGGCGATCGCCTCGAGCGATTCGGCCGCGTTCTCCTGCAGGCACAACAGGATTTTCCGGTCGAACTCGTCCACGCGAAAATCTTTCAAGCGTCCGCGCTCTCGCGCAACCAGTTTGCGCCTAACTACGAAAAGGAGGCAGAATTCGCAATCCGGCTTCGCGGTTCCCGTGCGAGTCTCGGGCTGCCCGTCGAGACCCCGAACCGAGCCCCCGAGGATTCCCATGTCGAAGTCGAAGTCGAACCCGATGTCGAAGCTGTCGTTCTCCGAGCATCCCGCCGCCGTCGGCGAGACCTATTTCGAGCACATGGGCGTCGCGACCGGCTTCGGCGTGCGGATGATCGCCGGCGGCCTCGCCTGCCTGGTCCACGGGCTCCTGCCCTTCGCCTTCACCAGCACCGGCTCGCGCACCATCGTGCGGCTGCACGACCGCATGGTGGCGAACCGCACCCGCGCCGCCCAGCACCGCTCCGAGGCCGGCTCCGCCGTCTCGGCCTGACGGCGCCTCCGTTCGTCGCGGCTTGACGTTTCCCGGACATTTCCGGACCCTGGCTCCCGACACGGCACCGGCGGACGCTCGGCCCCGAGCGTCCGGACAGGGGCCGGAACCAGGGAGCATCCGCTCATGCCGTTCCTCAGGCGCGCCGTCGGCGCGCTGGCCGTCGCGCTCGGCCTCGCCACCTGCGTTGCGCAGGCCGAGACCGGCGAGGTCCGCTTCACCCGCCAGCCCGGCCTGATCTACATGCCGATGGTGCTGGCCGAGCAGCAGCGCCTGGTCGAGAAGCACGTCGCGTCGGCCGGCCTCGGCGACGTGAAGGTGAGCTGGGTCACGCTGACGAGCGGCGGCGCCTCCGTCGACGCGCTGATCTCCGGCAACGTCGATTTCGTCACCAGCGGCGCCACCAACCTGCTGCTCGCCTGGGACCGCACCCGGGGCGAGGTGAAGGGGCTCGCGGCCTCAGCCGGCGCGCCGATGATGCTCGTCACCCGCAACCCGGCGGTGAAGACCCTGGCCGACTTCTCGGCCAAGGACCGGATCGCGGTGCCGACCGTGAAGGTCTCGGCCCAGGCCGTGATGCTGCAGATCGCCGCCGAGCGCCAGTTCGGCGAGGCCGGCCGCAACAAGCTCGACCCGATCACGATCCAGCTCGGCCATCCCGATGCGGTCGGCGCGCTGCTGGGCGGCACCAGCGAGGTCAACAGCCACTTCTCGCTGCCGCCCTACCAGCAGATCGAGCTGAAGGACCCCAAGATCCACGTCGTGCTCAACTCCTACGACGTGGTCGGCGGACCCTTGAGCAACGCCATCGTGTTCGGCCGCGGCAAGTTCATGGAGCAGAACCCGAAGACGACCGCCGCGGTCCTCGCCGCGATCGACGAGGCCAACGCGCTGATCCGCGACGATCCGAAGAAGGCGGCGGAGATCTACCTCGCCGCCACCAAGGAGAAGTTCGAGCCCGACGAGCTCGTCGCCATGATGAAGCAGCCGGGCGTCGTCTTCTCGACGACGCCCTACGGCACGATGCTGCAGGCCGACCACCTGGCGAAGGCGGGCGTGCTGAAGAACCGCCCGAAGGAGTGGAAGGAGTTCTTCTACAAGGCGGTGCACGGCCAGCCGGGCACCTGAGAGAGGGGCGGCGCCCGATCGCGGTTGCGACCGGGCGCTGCACCGGATCCCGGGTTCGGGCGCGTCTTCTTCCGACGAGCCGGCTCCCGCGTCGTCGACAACATGCTCGGGGCGTCAGCGCGGCAGGATGTCGATCCCGCCGCGGCCGAGGGTCGTTGCGCCGAGGTCGCACTCGGCCACGCTGTTAACCGGAAACGCGACGGCACCGGAGGCCGAGGCGCCGCCGGTGCCGTAGCCGTAGGCGGTGCGGCCCCAGCCGCTCGCGGCCCGCACCGGCCGGGCGCCGGGGCGCGGATAGGGACCGACGACGTCGTGGTCGAAGGGGGTCCAGAGCCGGCAATCGTAGCCGGGCAGGCCGGGGACGAGCGGACCGACGGGGACGCGATCCCGCGGGGCGGCGATCGCCAGGCTCGGCAGCAGGGTCGCGACGATGACGATGCTTCGGATCATGCCCCGGTCCCTCCGCCGTCCCGGCCGTCGGTCTTCGAGGTCCGAGATAGGCCGATCCGGGCGGCGTGCCAGCGGATCGTGGCGGTGCCGAACGACGCGCATGTCCGGCTCGACGATGCTTGCGGCCACCACGTCGTTCCGGGGCTGCGGATGCCGCAGGATCGTCTGATCGGTATTCCGCGTCGCTTCCAGAGAACGGGCCGCAATGCGTCCGCCGAGGCGGGCGACGAGATGCCGGCGCGTCCCGACGGCGGCCTTCCGTCCCCTGCCTTCCGTCCCTTGCCTTCCGTCCCTTGCCTGGCCCGCCTCTCCGAAAGGAATCAGTCGCGGCAGGTGATCCGGATCGGCCGGTCGGAGGCCTTCACGGCCGGGGCCGCCTCGATCGCGCCGGTGTAATCGTCCTGGGCGGCGATACCGAACGAGGCCGACTTGGCGTAGCCCTGCGACTCGCACCAGGCATCCGCCACCACCTGGCCGCACTCGCCGCCGGTGGTCAGGCACTCGGCGACGCCGTAGCCGTCGCTCGAGGGGATCAGGAAGGTCTTCTCCACGCCGGGCGTCTGCGATGCGGCGTGCGCCGGGAGGGCGGCGGCCAGGACACCGAGGGCGCTGAGGACGGCGAGGGTGCGACGCATGGGGCAAACCTTCTGAACGGAGCCGTCGGCATCCGGATCCGGCCCGACACTGGGCGGGGGTGGTAAACAATCTCTCTACGCATCGTGCGAGCGGGACGATTACGCAGGGTCCGTCCGGGGCTTCGCCCCCGCGGTGTCTGCCTTCTCGAATTGCTCACGGAATTGGGCTAACCCGGATCCGCTCGTCCGGGCGTCTCACCCGTGCAACAGGCGGCCGCCTCGGTCGCCGGCACGCGGCGGCCCCCGGAGGGGTTTGGTCGGGCCCGAAGCCCGATCCGGCAACGACTTAGAACCTCGGCCGGCGCGCCCCGCAGCGCCCCGGCCCGCTCTCCTCCCGCAGGTGTTTCATGGCCTCGCTGTTGCGCCTCTACAACACGCTCTCCCGGGCCAAGGAGCCGCTCCGGCCGATCGATTCGGGCCGGGTGCGGATGTATGCCTGCGGCCCGACCGTCTACGACGCGGCCCATATCGGCAACGCCCGGCCGCTGATCGTCTTCGACCTGCTGTTTCGGCTGCTGCGCCACCTCTACGGGGCGGAGACGGTCACGTATGCCCGCAACGTCACGGACGTCGACGACAAGATCAACGCCCGGGCGGCGGAGCGCGGCATCACCATCCGCGAACTCACCGACGGCACCCTGGCGCAGTTCCACGACGACATCCGCCGCCTCGGCATCCTGCTGCCGGACGACGTGAACGTGCCGGGCCGCCCGCCCGCGATGATCGAGCCGCGGGCGACCGACCACATCGTCGAGATGACGATGCTGATCGACCGGCTCGTGACCGCCGGTCACGCCTACGTGGCCGAGGACCACGTGCTGTTCGACGTGCCCTCGATGCCCGATTACGGCGCCCTGTCGCGCCGCCCCCTCGACGAGATGGAGGCCGGCGCCCGGGTCGACGTGGCGCCCTACAAGCGCTCGCCCCTCGACTTCGTGCTGTGGAAGCCCTCGAAGCCCGGCGAGCCGTCCTGGCCCTCGCCCGGCGGGATCGCGGTTCCGGGCCGCCCGGGCTGGCACATCGAGTGCTCGGCGATGGCCTGGAAGCATCTCGGCGAGACCTTCGACATCCATGCCGGCGGCATCGACCTGGTGTTTCCCCATCACGAGAACGAGGTGGCGCAGACCCGCTGCTGCTTCGGCACGCCGGTGATGGCCAATATCTGGCTCCACAACGGCTTCCTGCAGGTCGAGGGGGAGAAGATGTCGAAGTCGCTCGGCAACTTCGTGACGTTGCGCGAGGTGCTGGCGGACTGGCCCGGCGAGGTCGTGCGCCTCGCGATGCTGCGCACCCATTACCGCCAGCCGATCGACTGGACCGTCCGCGGCCTCGAAGACGCGAGCCGCACCCTCGACCGCTGGTACGAGGCCGCCGGCGACGCGGAGCCCGGGCCCGCTCCCGACAGCGTGCTCCAGCCGCTGCTCGACGACCTCAACACCCCGGCCGCGCTCGGCGAGGTCCACCGCCTCGCCGACCCGGCCGCGCTCAAGGCCGGCGCCGGCCTCCTCGGCCTCCTCGGGCAGACGAAATCCGCCCGTGCGCAGGCGGCGGTGGCGGCCTCCGGCGTCGACGCGGCCGAGGTCGAGCGCCTGATCGCCGAGCGCAAGGAGGCCCGGACCCGCAAGGACTGGGCGGAATCCGACCGGATCCGCGGGGCGCTGACGGCCCTCGGCGTGACCGTGAAGGACAACAAGGACGGGACGACGAGCTGGACGGTGGGCCAGTAGGCCGACACTGTCCGGCTCGGCCGGCCTCCGGCCGGCCCCTGCCCATCAGGCGTGCGGGGTGGCGTCTCGCGGCGCATCGGCCGCGGACGGCCAGACCACGGCTTGCGCCACGATCACGTCCGTGCCGTTGAAGGTGCAGGCGGGCGAGCCGTGGAGCCGGTAGCCGAGCGCCAGCGCCTCCGAGATCCGGCGGCAGAAGTTGGCGTCGTCCTTCCCCGTGATCAGGCGGTAGGGCAGCATGTCGTTGGGGGGCTTCGAGTCCAAGATGCGCTCCTCGTGATCCGTGCGCCGAGCGGGCCGCTCCGCTCCGCCCCCGTACCATGCGGTCGCGTCCCGGGTCGCGACGCCCGTGCGGCGACGCGATCACGGCATGATGACGATAGACCGCATGGCAGCCATGGATCGGTACCCAGGATCCGGCGCCGAGGCACGGATGCGGCTGCCTCGCCGGCCGAGCCGCCCTCCCAAGCCCGGTCGTGCCGTAGAGCGGGAGCAACTCGCCTCGGGCTGCGCTGCCCTTCGTCCGGTGAGAGATCAGGGGCCGTTCGGCGCCATCGCCCGATCGCGGTACGATCGGGCGATGATGCGGGTTTTTGATGTCGCGGAATGTCCCGACGATCCGGCATCCGTCCCGTCGGACACCGCTCTAGCGGTGCACGTTCGGCCAGATGGCGAGCACGGTCGGAAGTGCGGCGATCCTGCTCAGCTCGGTTCCCGTCGCATCCAGGATGAAGGACCGGGACGACGCCAGGAACCTGTCCGGCTGCCGTCCGAGCGCGTCCGTCAAGGCGCGCCGGATCTCCGCGACTTTCGCTTCCATGGTCGAGCCGGCTGCGGAGGATGGCACGATGCTGAAACGTGCCTGTTGTGTACCCATGCGGCCGCCACCAGACACCGCAACTTGAGGTACAGGCAGGTCGACTTCAACGATCACCGTCGTTGGTTCTACATCGGAATGCAGGGCGTGATCGCGCAACTCGTCCGAGCGGATCTTGCCCAGACTGATCGGCATCGCCTTGGAATTCATCTGCATGTGCGATCTCCGTCGAGAACAAATTTCGCGCGTCACACGGTTTTGCTCCCGTTCGATGAACAAACCTTGAATCACGGCCCGGTTCCGCCCGTCAATAGCCGAGGTCTTTCGCGAATCCGATCGCCCGCAAGACATCGAGCCGGCCGAATCCGAAGCGATGATCCTGTCCTGCCTCGCCGAGTTCTTCGGCCGAGCCCGTCAGGAGATCTTGTATGACGAATGCGCGTTCGTGATCCTTGACGGCGTCCTTGATATCAGTCGCGCTCAGGAGAAGTGCAACGGCACCCGCGACGTGCGGAGCCGCCATCGAGGTGCCGTTCAGGTGTCGCCACTCCCCGTTGGGGGCCGCCGACAGGACGGCGACCCCGGGCGCCGAGATGTCGGGCTTGGAGTAGACCAGCGGCAGGGTGTCGACCGGGAAGAACGGGGACTTGCGGATCGCCTGCGTCCGGCCGCCGCTGAAGCCGGCGGCCCAGCTCCGGTAGTCGGTCGCGCCGACCGCGAAGGCGAACAGGTCGTTTCCGGGCGAGCCGCTGGTCTGGCTGCCCTCGTTGCCGATCGCCGTGACCACCGGGATGCCGACGCGCAACGCGTTCAGGATCGCGCTCGTATACGTGCTCGGTACGTCGGGCCCCCAGATCAGGCCGCCGAGCGACATGTTGATCACGTCGACGCCCTGGTCGATCGCCCAGTCGATTCCGGCCAGCACCTGAGCGTCCGTCCCGCCCTTCGCGCCGCTGATGACCAGGGCCGCGGCGATCTCGGCCTCCGGCGCCACGCCGATCCACCGGCCGCTCGCGTTGCCGCCGACGATCGTGCCCGCACAATGCGTCCCGTGGCCGTCGGGATCGTGGGGGGTGGACTTGAGGATCTGCGCGCCCTTGGCGTCGAACTCGGCCCATGCGGCGATCTTGCCGGCGAGATCCGGGTGGTTGGCGTCGACGCCCGTGTCGAGGAGGCCGACCTTGATGCCCTGGCCGCGGCATCCGAACGCCCCCCAGACCGCGAGCGCGCCGATCATGCGGATGCCCCAGGCGCTGACCTTGTTGTCCTCGACCGATTGCGGCAGCTGCTTGGGCGTCACCATCGGCGGCACCAGGAGCTTCCGGTTGAGGTAGACGCCTTCGATGCCGTCGGCTGCATCCGCGTCGATCAGTTTCGGAAGCTCCTTGTCCTTCATGCGGACCAGGAAGCTGCCGGACGTCCAGAACGCCCGTGGCTGTGGGTCTACCGGCTTGCGTCGCCGGCCGGACTCGGTGGTGAGGCTGTCCTGGATGACCGCGGATTGCATCAGCGGGCGCATGGCATTGAGATTGTGCTCCCGCAGATTTCTCAGGGCCTGTGGACGTTCGGTGCGACGGGCCACCTGCGCCGCGAGGCTCTGATCCTCCAGCTGGGATCGTTTCAGGGCGGCACTGGCCCGCCGTCCCCTCGCTGCGGTCCGATTCGATGCCTCCTCCAGCAACTCCCGCCGGATCGGCAAGACGTCCCGGGGCGAGGTCGACAGGCTGCGCCTTTGAAGTGCCTGCGCGACCGTGGTCACGAGTTGCTGATCGTTACTATCTGGCAGGCCCGCCTTGATGATCACTTCGTGAACGTCCTCGTCGTTGTTTCGACGAATGAACTCGATTTGCTCCCTGACGTAGGCGCGGCGATCCGACTCTCTTGCCAATTGCTCTCTCCCTCCGTGCTTTCGGCACGGATGCGCGATATTACAGATTGTTTTATGATTGGATTTGTTGCGAGCGTCGAGTCAATATTCGAAAGGCGTAGAAAACTGTTTTTCAAATAACACAATACATAATAATGATTGAGAAATATCCAAGCATGCCATGTCGCAGACAGCATGCCTCAATCGAAGATCTCTCGTTCTTCAGATCGTCACGGGTGCAGCGATCGATTTCGACGGCATCATCGATCGGGTGATGCATGATCACGGGGCGCACGCGAAAGATCGCGCGGATCCTCGCCGACGAGCCGGCCGGGGTTCGTCTCCGCCGAGCCGTTCGCGGCATCGGGCTCCGCGTCGCCGACATCCCCTGACGGCGATCCCGGATCCTGCCCCCCGGCTCGTGGCGCGATGCCGGTCGCGCCGCGCGACATGAACCCGGCCGCGGGCGCAGCCGGGGCATCGCCTCAGAATTTCTCCTCGATCAGCGCCTCGGCCTCCGGCCGCGGCTCCGTCCGGCCGACCGCGGCGGTCAGCATCGGCACCACCTGCTCGGGCGCCTCGGCGACGAGGTAGCTGAGGTCCAGCCCCTCGCGGATGAAGCCGGTGCGGCGCATGTGGTCGAGGAGGCCGAGGAACGGCGCCCAGAAGTCGGCCACCGAGAGCAGCAGGATCGGCTTGGCGTGCTGGCCGAGCTGCGACCAGGTCATCTGCTCGACCAGCTCCTCCAGGGTGCCGATGCCGCCGGGCATCGCCACGAAGGCGTCCGAGCGGTCGAACATCAGCTTCTTGCGGGTGTGCATGTCGGAGACCACGATGGTCTCCTGCACGTCGTCGAGCATCCGCTCGCGCGACTTCAGGAAGTCCGGGATGATGCCGGTGACGTGGCCGCCATGGTCGAGCACCGCCCGCGCCACCGTGCCCATCAGCCCGACATTGCCGCCGCCATAGACCAGCGCGATGCCGGCCTCCGCCAGGTGGCGCCCCAGCGCCCGGGCCGCCGCCTCGAAGACCGGATCGGTGCCGAACCCCGAGCCGCAATACACGCAAACCGTCCGCATCGAGTCTCCGCACCGTTCTGGGCCGCTCTCCGGCCGTCCCTACGCCGTCGCGTCCCACGCAAGTTTCCGGCCGGACCGGCCCGCCGCGTGGTCTCGCCCGGCCTCTCCTGTTACTATGGGGTCGATGGCGCCGGCATGTCGATCGGACGGCGAAAGGTCGCGCGGGGGTCCGGGGTCCCCGGAGCGCCGTCGGCGGGGAGGATGCGTGACCGGGAGTATCGCGCCATGACCAGCGGAAGGACCAGCGGACGGCCGACGACCGAGCTGCGGCGCGGCCTCGTCCTCGGGGCCGTCGGCCTCGTGGCGGGGTTCGTGCTGATCGGCGTCGCGGCGAGCGGCACGCGCCTGTTCTCGCTGGTCTCGCCCGACGCGGAGCCGCCGGTCTCGACGCCCGCGCCTGTCGCGGCGCTGCCGGCCCCTTCTCCCGCTATCTCTGCCCCCGTCGCCCCCGTGCCGGCCGCTCCCGCGCCCGCCGCGCCGGAGGGCACCCCCGCCTTCGACATCGTGCGGGTCGAGCCCGACGGGTCGAGCGTCGTCGCCGGCCGGACCCGGCCGGGGGCCGAGGTCGCGTTGCTGCGCGACGGCCGGCCCTTCGCCAGCACCAGGGCCGATGCCGCCGGGAACTTCGCCCTGGTGCCGCCGACCCTGCCGCCCGGCACCAGCGAGATCACGCTGCAGAGCACCGCGCCGGACGGCACCCGGCTGACCGGCCGCGACAGCGCCGTGGTGGTGGTCGCGCCCGACCGGCGCGCCAAGCCCCTCGTCGCCGTGACGGCGCCCGGGCAGCCGACTGCGGTGCTGTCGCTGCCGGAGACCGCGCCGCCGGGCCCGGCCGAGGCCAAGGTCGCGTCGGAGGCCAAACCGTCGCCCGGGGCTTCAGCCTCACCCGAGTCGAAGGCACCCCCGAAGGCCGAGGCGAGGAGCGGTGCTCCGAACGGCAAGGGCGCGGCCGAGCGGGTGGCGAAGGACGAAGCCCGGCCCGCGCCGGTCAAGGTCGTCGGCGTCGATGCCGAGGCGGGCGGCCGGCTCTACGTCACGGCGCGGGGCGCCCCGAAGGCCGCCCTGCGGCTCTACCTCAACGACACGCTGGTGGCCCCCGGCCAGGCGGGGCCGGACGGCCGCATCGCCTTCACGATCGGCGGCGGGGTCAAGCCCGGCGACTACCGGGTGCGGGTCGATCAGGTCGATCCCGCCTCCGGCAAGGTCGAGACCCGGGCCGAGACCGCCTTCGCGATGCCCAAGGCCCTCGGCGAGGGGTCTTTTGGCGGGAAGTCTCTTGGCGAGAGGTCTTTTGGCGAGCGGGCCCTCGGGGAGCCGGCGCCGGCCGCTCCGGTCAGGGCCGCTCCGGTTCAACCCGTCCCCGCCCCGTCCATGGCCGCCAAGGTCGCTCCCGCCCCGCCGGTGCCCGGGCCGATGGCGGTCCGTCCCGCCGGGCCCTCGCCCGGGGAGGCGCCCGTCGTCGCGGCGGCTCCGCCCGCCTCCCCGGCCACCCCGGCGCCGGGCGCGGAGGCGGCTCTCGCGCCCGCCGATCCCGGTGCGGTGTTCGTGCCCGGCATCAGCACCGCGAAGGTCGCGCGCGGCGACAATCTCTGGAGCATCAGCCGCCGGACCTATGGCCGCGGCCTGCGCTACACCGTGATCTTCGACGCCAACCAGCCGCAGATCCGCGACCCGGACCGGATCTATCCCGGCCAGGTCTTCGTGCTGCCGGCCGAGACGCAGCAGCAGGGCCAGGGGCAGCCGCAAGGGCGGCCGTCCGGGCCGGAGGGGCGGGGCTGACGGCCCCGCCGCTCAGCCGGCCCGCTGGATCAGCGTCGCGTCGAGCAGGTTGTCGAAGCCGCGCTCCTTGAGGCCGATCACCTGGGCGTCGGGCCGCTCCTCGACCACCCGCATCAGCCAGGACGGCGCCGCGAAGCTGCCGCCGTAGCTCTGGCCGTAGAGCCGGGTCCAGCTGCGCACCTCGGTGTAGGCGAAGCCGTGCCGGGCATAGTCGCTCTCCAGCACGCGCAGACGGTCGGAGACCTTCTTCCCGCCGACGAGCGACAGGGCCGCCCGCCACCAGCGCAAGGGCACGAGCCCCGCGTCGCGGTCCTGCACGCCCGCCAGGGCCGCCCAGTTGCGCCCCGCCGAGGTCAGGATCAGCACGCCGCCGGGCGCGAGCGCGTCGATCATCGCGTTGACCGCCCGGGCGAAGAGCCCGGCGTCGAAATGCGTCACCAGCGATCCGACGAAGATCAGGTCGTAGGCGCCCGGCAGCGGCTGGGAAAAATCCTTGCTGCTCGCGATCTCGGTGACGTCGAACTGCGCCACCACGTCCGCGACCTTGCGGGCGTCGAGGTCGGCGACGAACACCTCGGCCTCGGGGAAGAACGTGACGAGGTGGCGCGTCACGCGGCCCCCGCCGCAGGGCAGGTCGAGGATGCGCCGCGGCTCGGTGCGGCCGGTCAGCAGCATCGCCTCGGTGGCGAGCCGCAGGGCCGAGAGGCCCACCCCCCGGTAATGCGCCCGGCCCTCCGGCGTATCGACCAGCATGTCGTCGTGCGGCGACACCGTCATGTCGACGCGGCCCGCCTCGTAGCGGCGCCAGCGGCCGAGGCAGCGTTCGAGCACCGCGGTCGTCGATTCCCCGCCCCAGGACGGAGGCGCGTGCACGGGCAGCAGGGCTTGCCCGGTGCGCGGACGCCGGACATCGCGGGGTGACGGGAGCAGCATGGACGATCCGGGAAGCGGGCAGGAGGCAGGGACGCCGCGGTCGGGGCGGTCTGCGTTGACGGCGTTCTAAGCAGACTTGCGTTGGCAGGCCAACGCTTCGCCCGCTTACATTCTTGTTTCGTCGCAGATTTTAGCCGCCGAACCGGTGCCCGCTTCGGCGAAATCGGCTGAAGCGGGTTTCGCGGGCGTGTCGCCCGGGTTTCCGCCGCCCGGCCGTCCCGCAACCCCGCCGCCGCAGGTCCGGGCCGCGCCGGACGCGCTGTCTTGCCGGATCGTCCTGGCCTATATCCGGCGCCGATCCCGCCCGGAACCGGTCCCTTGTCCAGTCAACAGACCCCCCCGGCCGAGCCCGAGCGGCCCGGCCTCGTCGCGACCTACCGCCGCCTGTGGCCGTATCTCTGGCCCCATGGCCGGCCCGACCTGCAGCGGCGCGTCTTCATCGCCTTCGGACTTCTGCTCGTCGCCAAGGTGGTCACCCTGGCGATGCCGTTCACCTTCAAGTGGGCGACCGACGCCCTGGTGGCTCTGGTGGGCGGCCGCGACGGCCTCGGCAAGGAGGCCGCGGTGCCGACCGGGATCTGGGCGGCGCCCGCCCTGATGATCCTGCTCTACGGTGCCACCCGGATCGCCATGGCGCTGCTGACGCAGGTGCGCGACGGGCTCTTCGCCAAGGTGGCGATGCACGCGGTGCGGCGCCTGGCGCTCCAGACCTTCCGGCACATGCACCAGCTGTCGCTGCGCTTCCATCTCGAGCGCAAGACCGGCGGGCTGACCCGGGTGCTCGAGCGCGGCCGCAACGGCATCGAGGAATTGTCGCGCCTGATGGTGCTGACGCTGGTGCCGACCATCGTCGAGTTCCTGCTCGTCCTCGGCACGCTCGCCTACGAGTTCGACATCCTCTACTCGGTGGTGGTGCTCGTGATAGTGGCGGCCTATCTCGGCTACACCTACAAGGCCACGGAATGGCGCATCGCCATCCGCCGGCGGATGAACGATTCCGACACCGACGCCAACACCAAGGCGGTCGATTCGCTGCTCAACTACGAGACGGTGAAGTATTTCGGCGCGGAAGCGCGCGAGACCTCCCGCTACGACCAGTCGATGGCCCGCTACGAGAAGGCCTCGACCCAGACCTACGTCTCGCTCGCCGTGCTCAACGCCGGCCAGGCGGTGATCTTCACGATCGGCATGGGCGTGGTGATGTGGCTTGCCGCCCGCGACATCATGGCCGGACGGGCGACGATCGGCAGCTTCGTGCTCGTCAACACGATGCTGGTGCAGCTCTCGATGCCGCTCAACTTCATGGGCATGATCTATCGCGAGATCAAGCAGGCCCTGATCGACATCGACGACATGTTCAAGATCCTGCACCGCAACCCGGAGATCGCCGACCGGCCGGGCGCGGCCCCGCTCGCGGTCTCGGACGCGGTGGTGCGGTTCGAGGACGTGCACTTCTCCTACGTGCCGGAGCGGCCGATCCTGCGCGGCATCAGCTTCACGGTGCCGGCGGGGCGCACCGTCGCGATCGTCGGTCCGTCGGGGGCCGGCAAGTCGACGCTGTCGCGCCTGCTGTTCCGGTTCTACGAGCCGCAAGGAGGCCGCATCACGGTCGACGGCCAGGACATCGCGTCGGTGCAGCAGGACAGTTTGCGCGCCGCGATCGGCATGGTGCCGCAGGACACCGTGCTGTTCAACGACACGATCGGGTACAATGTCCGCTACGGCCGCTGGGAGGCTTCCGAGGGGGAGGTGCGGGAGGCGGCCCGTCTCGCCCAGATCGACCGCTTCATCGCCGCCTTGCCGGAGGGCTACGACACGCCGGTGGGCGAGCGCGGCCTGAAGCTCTCGGGTGGCGAGAAGCAGCGCGTCGCCATCGCCCGCACCATCCTGAAGGGTCCGCCGATCCTCGTCCTCGACGAGGCGACCTCGGCCCTCGATTCCTTCACCGAGCGCGAGATCCAGGATGCCCTCGACCGGGTGAGCCGGGGCCGCACGACGCTCGTCATCGCCCACCGCCTCTCGACGGTGGTCGGCGCCGACGAGATCATCGTCCTCGACCAGGGCCGCATCGCCGAGCGCGGCACCCACCTGGCGCTGCTGGACCAGGGCGGCGTCTACGCGGCGATGTGGAACCGCCAGCGCGAGGCGGAGGCCGCCCGCGAGGCCCTGAAGCGGGCGGAATCCCAGGAGGGCGAGAGCCTGCGGACGCATCTGGAGCCGGGCGAGATCCCCGGGACGGTCGCCAAGGCGCCCGAGCCGGCCGCGGTCTCGTGAGGGACGGGGAGCGTGCATCGGCGCTCCCCTGCACCTCGTCTTAAACGGCACCGGGCGAGAATGGGCCCGAACCCGCCGGACCCATCCATGTCGACCGACCTGCCCACTTCGGCCATCCCGCCCGCGACGGCGGCCGTCCCTCGCTCCGGCCCCTTCCTCGTCCGTTTGCAGGTTTCGGCCGCCGCGATCGCCCTGCTGCTCTCCGCCTTCCTGCTGTTCTCGGTCCAGCCGATGTTCACCAAGATGGTGCTGCCGCGCCTCGGCGGCAGCCCGGCGACGTGGTCGGTCGCCCTGGTGGTGTTCCAGGCCCTGCTGCTCGGCGGCTATCTCTACGCCCACCTGCTCGCTCGGCATCTCGGCACCCGCGCGGCGCTCGCAGTCCATCTCGGGCTGATGCTGGTCGCCGCGCTGGCGCTGCCGATCGGCCTGCCGGCAGGCTTCGACCGGCCGCCGGGAGAGAACGAGGCGCTCTGGCTCGTCGGCCTCTTCGCGACCGCGGTCGGGCTGCCGTTCTTCGCCCTTTCGGCGAACGGGCCGCTGCTCCAGGCCTGGTTCGCCCGCTCGGGCCATCCGCGGGCCGGCGACCCCTACTTCCTCTACGCCGCCTCGAATGTCGGCTCCTTCGCCGCGCTCCTCGCCTACCCGCTGCTGATCGAGCCCCTCCTGACGTTGCGGGTGCAGGCCGAGGCGTGGGTTGCGGGCTTCGCGGTCCTCGGCCTCCTCATCCTGGCCTCGGGCCTCGTCTCCGGTACCGCTCTGCCGGCGTCACCGGGGACGCCGGCACCGGCCCTGGCTTCCCCCGCACCGGGCTGGCCACGGCGTTGGGCCTGGATCGGTTTCGCCTTCGTGCCCTCCGCCCTCCTGGTCTCGGTCACCGCCCACATCTCGACCGATGTCGCGGCGGCGCCCCTCCTCTGGGTGGCGCCCCTCGCGCTCTTCCTCCTCACCTTCGTGATCGCCTTCCGGGACGGGATGGGCCGGCCCGGCCCGACGCTCCTGCGCCTCCAGGTCTGGGGCACCGCGCTCGCGCTCGCGAGCTTCGTCGTCGGCGTCGGGCTGTGGGGCGGGCTCGCGCTCCATCTCGGCCTGTTCTTCGTCAGCGCCCTGATCGGCCACGCGAGGCTCTACCACCTGCGTCCGGCTTCCGACCGGCTGACGGAGTTCTACGTGTGCGTCTCGCTCGGGGGCGTGCTCGGCGGCATCGCCTGCGGGCTGGTCGCGCCGCTCGTGTTCTCGCGGGTGGTCGAGTACCCGCTGCTGATCGTCGCCGCCCTGGCCTGCCAGCCGGGCTTCGCTGCCGGCGGCCGCGCCTCGCTCGTCCGGGCTGCGCAGGGCGGTCTCGCGGCGATGGCCGCGGCGGCGCTCATGGTGCTGGCCGGGCGGGCCCTCGGCGTGTCGGCCCTGCCGCAGCTCCTCGCCCTCGCGGGGGCGGGCCTGCTGGCGGCGAGCTGGCGCGATCCGCAGCGCCTCGCCGTGGCGGCATTGCTCGCCCTCGTGGCCGGCCTCTCGGTGATGCGGGCGGACGCGGCGGTGAGCATGCGCTCGTTCTTCGGCATCCACCGCATCGCCGAGACGCCGGACGGGACGATGCGCCTGCTCATGCACGGCACCACGATCCACGGGGCGATGCGGCTCGTGAACCCGGACGGCACCGCCCCCGACGGGCCGCCGGAGCCCCTGGTCTACTACACGCCCGAAGGGCCGCTCGGCAGGGCGATCCGAAGCGTGCGGGCGGCGCGGGGCGGCTCGCTCGGCGCCGTCGCGGTGGTCGGTCTCGGGACCGGCAGCCTCGCCTGCCACCGGGTCGGGGACGAAGCCTGGCGCTTCTACGAGATCGACCCGGCGGTCGCCCGCATCGCCCGCGATCCGGAGAAATTCCGCTTCCTCTCGGCCTGCGGCCCCGACATGCCGGTGGTGCTGGGCGACGCCCGCCTGACCCTCGCCGAGGCGCCGGGCGGCGAGAATCCGGGCGGGTTCGGGCTCCTGATGATCGACGCCTTCTCGTCCGACGCGATCCCGGCCCACCTCCTCACCCGGGAAGCCCTGGCGCTCTACCTCGCCAAGCTGTCGCCCACCGGCGTGCTGGCGATGCACATCACCAACCGCCACCTCGACCTCGGCCGCATCGTGGCCCGGGTCGGTGCGGAGTTCGACCTGTCGACCTTCGTCGCCCGCGAAGCCTTCGCCTTCGATCCGGTGCGGTTCCGTGCCGCGGGCACGGTCGCGGTGCTCGCCCGCGATCCCGCCCATCTCGGCACGCTCGCGGCCGATCCGGCCTGGGAGCGGATCGGCCCCGACCGGGCGCGGCGCCCCTGGACCGACGATTTCTCCAACATCCTCCAGGCGATGGCCGACAAGCACGCGCTCCCGCGCCGATCGAACGATTGACGCGAAGCCACGCGCCTGCCATCCGCGGGCGCTGGACCGGCCGTTCGCGGCCGGGACGACGGCCCGAGGACCGACCCGAGGACTTATGACCGACCTGTTCGAGACGATCCGCCGCGTGCTCGTGCCGATCCACAAGGAGGGCTACCCCTTCATCGCGATCGGCATCGTGCTGACGGTGCTCGCCGGCACCTTCGTGCAGTTCCTCGGCTGGATCTTCCTGCTGCTGACCCTGTGGGTCTGCTATTTCTTCCGCGACCCCGAGCGGATCGTGCCGGTCGGCGACGGGCTGGTGATCTCGCCGGCCGACGGCCGGGTGAACCTGATCAGCACCGTGCTGCCGCCCTCCGAGCTCGACCTGCCCTCGGTGCCGATGCTGCGGATCTCGGTGTTCATGAACGTGTTCGACTGCCACGTGAACCGGGTGCCGGTGACGGGGCGCATCGACCAGGTCCACTACACCCCGGGCCTCTTCCTCAATGCCGAGCTCGACAAGGCGAGCGAGGACAACGAGCGCAACGGCCTCGTGATCGAGACCCGCCAGAACGGCGAAACGGTGCGGATCGGCGTCGTGCAGATCGCCGGCCTCGTCGCGCGCCGCATCGTCGACTGGGTGAAGCCCGGCGACGACCTCACGGTCGGCGACCGCTTCGGCCTGATCCGGTTCGGCTCGCGGGTCGACGTCTACCTGCCGGCCGGGACCCGGGTGCTCGTCGGCCTCGGCCAGAAGGCGGTGGCGGGCGAGACCGTGCTCGCCGACCTGCGCGGGACCGGCCCGGTGCGGCAGTTCCGCCGGACCTGACAGGGGAGGGACCCGAGATGGACGACCTCTTCCCGCCCTTCGCGCCCGAGCCGAACGAGCCCAAATCGACCGATTCGAAGTCGGTCGAACCGAAGTCGCGCCGGTTCAAGCCGGTGCCGGTGCGGATGATCATCCCCAACATGATCACCCTGATGGCGGTGTGCCTCGGGCTCACCGCCGTGCGCTTCGGCTTCGAGGGCAAGTTCGAGCCGGCGGTGATCGCGATCGTCGCCGCCGCGGTGCTCGACGGGGTCGACGGGCGGGTGGCGCGCCTGCTCAAGGGCACCTCGCGCTTCGGCGCCGAGCTCGACTCGCTCGCCGATTTCGTCAATTTCGGCTGCGCCCCGGCGCTGATCCTCTACAGCTTCGTGCTGCACAACCTGAAGTCGCTGGGCTGGATCGTCGCCCTGATCTTCGCCATCGCGATGGCGTTGCGGCTCGCCCGCTTCAACGTGATGCTGGACGATCCTCACCGGCCGGAATGGAAGAAGAACTTCTTCGTCGGCATGCCGGCTCCGGCCGGCGCGCTGACCGTGATGCTGCCGCTCTACCTGCACTTCCTCGGCTTCGAGATGGCGCCGAGCCTCGCGCCCGTCGCGCTGATCTACATGCTGGTGATCGCCCTCATGGTGATCTCCACGGTGCCGACCTTCTCGGGCAAGACCATCGGCAAGCGGGTGCCGCGGGAATACGTGCTGCCGATCTTCGTCGTGACGGTGGCGGCGTTCGGGCTCCTGATCAGCTTCCCGTTCGAGATCCTGGCGCTCCTGAGCCTCGGCTACCTCTGCGCGATCCCGATCGGCGCCAACCAGTACCGGCGCCGGCTCAAGGCCGAGGCGGCGGGCGAGGACGCGTCGGCGGTGTAGTTCCGCAGCGGTTCGATCGCGCCGGGGCGGGGCCGAATCCACTCGGGCTCCATCCCCGACGCTGCGCGGGGCAGCCCACGCCACCGAATGCACGTCACCGAACACCCGTGGCCCGACGTCGCATCGCGGGCCGGCGTGCTGGAACGTCCGGCCTTCCCGCTCGCCCCGGGCCGAATCTTGCGTCTCGCCCCCGCGATTTTTCCGCGGAGTCGCCGGCACTGCCGCGTCGATCGATCGCGTCACGACGAGTTGCTGCTTGCGCATTGTGCCCAACCGCAAGGTCTCACCGTCCAGGCTTGGTCCTGCCCAACACTCTGGTCCGTGTCCTGAGCGTGGCATCCGACCGTGACGGTGCTGCGAGACCTTGGCGGCAGGGATCGGAAGCAGGGCGCCCCGTCCCATGGTCCTGTTTTTCCTATTGGCGTTCGATGCTCTAGTCTCGGGGCGAGCAGCGAATTCGTTCAGGTCATCGGAACTCGGGTCGCAGTACCTCTCCCGGCCGTGATCTCTAAATAGTGAACGGATACGGCCGAGAAATTTGATTTGGAGCCTCTGCGGGATCTGCGGTAAGGGAATTTAGCTGTTCCAAGTGATCGATTTTCAGTTTTGTCTGGAATCAGGCCGAGAATAATGGGCGTCGATGCAACCAGAGGAACCTGCCCCGATTCCCGGTGATCCGCCGGACTTCGCTGTACCGACGGTTGCCGTCCATTCCCGTGCGGAGCAGGAGGCCGGGCAGGTCCGTCTCATCAATCCCAATCCGCCACGGTTGAGCGAACTGACGGGACTGTTCCAGGAGATCGAGGCCATCGGCCGATTCTCCAATTTTGGCCCGATCAACCAACGGCTCGAGCGAGCGCTGGTCCGGGAGATGTTCGGGGACGTCGGGGTCTGCGTCACCGTCTGCAACGCGACACTCGGGCTGATGCTGGCGATCCGGCAGGCGGTGGGCGCGCCGGATCCGCGGCGGCGCTACGCCCTGATGCCGGCCTTCACCTTCGCCGCCACCGCGCAGGCCGCCCTGTGGTGCGGCCTCACCCCGCTGCTCTGCGACATCGACCCCGAGACCTGGCTTGCCGCGCCCGGCGCCGAGCAGGAACTGGTCGCTCGCTACGGCGAGGAGATCGCCGTGATGGTGCCGTGCACGACGTTCGGCGCCCCGGTCGACTTCGCGCATTACGACCGCATGGCCCGCGCAACGGGGGCCGCCGTCGTGGTCGATGCGGCGGCGGCGGTTGGCAGCCGCGATTGCGCGGGACTGAACCTCGGCACCGGGCAGGCTTGGCCCAGCGTCTTCTCGATGCACGCCACGAAGCCCTTTGCCACGCTCGAGGGCGGTTTCGTCTATTCCGCGGACCCGGACCGGATCCGCGACCTGCGCGTCATGGCGAATTTCGGCTTCGCGTCGGGCCGATCGGCGGCAATGCCGGGACTCAATGCCAAGCTGAACGAGGTGACGGCGGCGATGGGCCTCGTCCAGCTCGACCGGCTGGCGGCGATCGTGGCGCACCGGGAGGCGCTGGCCGCGGCCTATCGGGCGATGCTGCCGGATTTTTCGTTCCAGCGCGCCGCCATCGCGGTCCAGGCGCACGTCTTTCTGCCGGCTCTCGTTCCGGCGCGGGGCCGTGCCGGGCGCGACGCGGTGATCCGCCGCGCCGCGGCGGCGGGGATCGAGATCGGGGCCTATTACGATCCGCATCTCGGCGCCCAGCCGTATTTCCGGCAGACCTGCCGGTCCGGCCCGCTCCCTGTGACCGACGCCGTGGCGGACCGGATGCTGTCGCTGCCCCTGCACGACACGATGACGGTCACGGACGTGCAGCGCATCGCGGCCACGCTGCGGGCAATCTGGCGAGAGATCGACCGATGACCCATCGCCCGACCGCGGCCGAGGCGGTGGCGCTCTACGACGCCTTCGCCCGCGATTACGACCGCAGCTTCGACACCGAGCCGATGCGCCGGGTCTACGAGCGCCTCGCCTGGGAACGGGTGGCCGCCCTCTTGCCGCCGACGCCCGGCCGGGTCGTCGATGTCGGCTGCGGCACCGGCCGCAATGCCGAGCGGCTGCGCGCCCTCGGACATGAGGTCGTCGGCATCGAGCCCTCGCCGGAGATGCGGGCGGTTCTCTCGGGCAAGTCCGCCCTCGCCGACGGCTTCATCCTGCGGCCGGAGACCATGGAGGACGCTCCGCTCCCGGAGGCCGGGGCCGATGCGGTCCTGGCCATGGGATCGCTGCAATACGCCGCCGACCCGCGGGGGGCGTTGGCGCGCTTCGTGCGCTGGGCCCGGCCCGGTGCCCCCGTCTGCGTCCTCGTCGATTCGAGCATTGCCCTGACCTTCGAGCTCCTGCGCCTCGGCCGGGGCGAGGAGGCGCTGGTACGCCTCGATGAGGGCTGCGGCGTCTTCGCCCATGCCGGACGACGCTCCGGCGTCCACCTGTTCGATGCCGGGCGCATCACGGCGCTCCTGCGGGAGGCGGGCCTCGCGCGGGTCGAGGCCTGCGGGATCCTGGTCACGGCGAGCGCCCAGGGGCGCGAGGGCTGCGCCGCCGCGATCCGCGCCGACGAGGAGGGTGTGCTCGCCCTGGAGCGCCGCCTGCAGGAGGTGCCCGCGCTGACGGATGCGGGCAAGCACATCCTGGCCTGGGGCTACCGCGACCCGGCCTGACCTTCCGGCGGTCAGGCCTTCGACCGGCGCTCGGATGCCAGCAGGTGGCGCAGCGGACTCTCGCCCGGGGCCAGACGCTGCGCCAACCGGTAGAGCTCCGGGTCGAAGTCCGGGGCCGGAAAGCGGCCGAGTCGCTCCCCCTCGACGATGTAGTCCAGCAGCGGGTTGACCTCCCCCGAAACCTCGTTCCCGTAGATCCTGTGGTACCAGTGCGGCTTGAAGTGCGTGTTGGGGCTCCGGTCCTCGCGCCACCCGAAGGTGCAGAAATGCACCAGGGGATCGATGCCCGCCGAGGCGACGTCGCGGTTGTGGGCGAGGTAATGAACCGGGTCGAACAGGCCTGAACGGTCCAGCAGGTCGATCTCGTCCTCGAAGGTCGGCTCCGGCACCCCGCCGTCGAGGCGCAGGCCCGGCACCCGGCGGGCCTGGGCGCGGATCGTCTCGAAGTCGGCCCGGGTCTGGGCGCGGTCGCGCAGGTAATGCGCGCCGCGCCGGTTCTGGATGTCGACCGCCTTGAGGCCGACCGCGAGCGTATCGTTGCGCTCGCAGACGTAGTCGAGCCCGAGGCTCTTGTAGTGCAGGAGCTTCACCTGCCGTCGCGCCTCGGGTCTGATGCGGCCCGTCGGGTCGGCGGCGTGGCGGCCGTGGCGGTAATTGATCTCGGCGATCGCCTGCGGGTCGAACACCGCCGGCTTGTCGTAATCCGGGGCGCGGGCTCCGCGCACGATCTGGCGCCAGAGGGGCCGCGGATCGGTGGGGAACGCCTCGGCAATCATGTTGTAGCCGACGC
This sequence comes from Methylobacterium indicum, assembly GCF_017347565.1. NCBI lineage: Bacteria > Pseudomonadati > Pseudomonadota > Alphaproteobacteria > Hyphomicrobiales > Methylobacteriaceae > Methylobacterium > Methylobacterium indicum. The sequence continues at coordinate 1,905,502 of NZ_AP024145.1, forward strand.
AGGTCAGCAGCGTGACCCCGTCCGCCCGGCATTGCCGGAGATATTCCGGCAGGTCCGGATGATGGAGGTGCTCGTCCATCTCCGCCGTGATCACCCAGTCCGCGCTCGTCCGCGACGGTTTCCAGGCGTTGTTCATCAGCGACGTGTAGGTGTCGGCGAAGGACTCGTGCTGGGTCTTCACCTGCGCAACCGTGATCCGCTCGTCGCCCGCCAGGAGATGCAGGCTGTCGTCGCTGGACCCGTTGTCCATGACGTGGATCCTGGTGGCGATATCGCGATAATGCGACAGGAAATACGGGATGATCTTCGCCTCGTTGAGGCACATGCAATACAGGTGGATCTGCATCGACGATCGATATCCCTGGCAAGTCCGGCCGGTGGAGGGGCACGCGCCGGAACGGCGACCGCTCGCACGCGATCTCTACGCCGCCCCCGGCGAGCGGTTTAGGTGGTCCCCCGGACTGGCGCCACCGCTTTCGCCATGGCGTCGACGGCATGACGACGATGTGATGATCGCTCTCCGGTCGCGGCGCTCAGCGCCGCCGCGCCACCAGGAAGAGCCGCGGGAACGGCAGCAGCACCCGCCCGTCCTCCTGCGCCGGATAGGCGTCCCGCAGGGCGGCCTCGTAGCGGGCGAGGTAGGCGGCCTGTTCGTCCGGGGCGAGGGGCGCCAGGAACGGCCGCAGGCCGGTCGATCGCACCCACTCGACGATGCCGCGATGGCCGGGGAGCGGGTGGATGTAGGTGGTGCGCCACAGATCGACGCCGCAGCCCGCCCGCGACAGCCAGGTGTCGTAGTCCTGCACGCGGCCCAGCGTGGTGCGGGCGCCGGCCGCACCGGCCAGCCTGTCGCGGAACGGCGCCTCGGCGGCGACCTCCCGCATCAGCCGGTGCGAGGGCTCGTCGAGGTTGTCGGGCATCTGCACGGCGAGGCAGCCGCCCGGCGCCAGGAACCCCGCGAGGCGCGGAAGCAGGGCGGCGTGGTCGGGCAGCCATTGCAGCACGGCGTTGGCGTAGATCAGGTCGGGCGGGGTCTCGGGCTCCCAGGCGGCGAGGTCGGCCTCGACGAAGGTGCGGTCCGGCAGCGTCCGGCGCGCCTCGGCCAGCATGGCCGGCGAGGAATCGAGGCCGGTGATCGCGGCATCGGGGTAGCGCGCCGCCAGGAGCGCCGTGCTGTTGCCGGGCCCGCAGCCGAGATCGGCTACCCGGGCGGGCGAGGTCAGCGGCACCCGCGCCAGGAGGTCGGCGGCCGCCCGGGTCCGCTCGTCGGCGAAGGCCAGGTACCGGCCCGCATCCCAATCCGTCATCGCGACACTCCCCGGATTCGTCTTCCGCTCCAGCTTAACCGGGATCGGTCCGCCCGCGCGACGCCGTGCCGTGCGCGGCAGGCCTGCCCGGGCGGCAGCCCCCGCGGAGATCCGACGGACATGCTCGAGGAATTCAAGAAGTTCGCCCTGCGGGGCAATGTCGTCGACCTCGCGGTCGGCGTGGTGATCGGCGCGGCCTTCGGCGCCATCGTCACCTCGCTCGTCCAGGACGTCATCATGCCGGCGGTCGGCGCGATCACCGGCGGGCTCGATTTCTCGAACTACTACCTGCCGCTGTCCTCGAAGGTGCAGACCGGGCTGTCCTACGCGGAGGCCAAGAAGCAGGGCGCGGTGATCGGCTACGGCCAGTTCATCACCGTGGCGCTGAACTTCCTGATCGTCGCCTTCGTGCTGTTCATGGTGATCCGCGCCATGAACCAGCTGCAGCGGCGCGAGGAGGTGAAGAAGGAAGACCCCGCCGAGGTGAGGCTGCTCGCCGAGATCCGCGACCTCCTGGCGGCACGGCGCTGACCGCCGCGCCGGACCGGCGTCACGGGCTGAAGATCAGCGTCAGGTAGGCGAGGAACACCACGAGGTGGACGGCGCCCTCCAGCACCGTGGTGCCCTGGCGCGAGAAGGTGATGACGCTGAGGAGCAGCGTCATCGCCAGCACCGCCATCTCGGCCGGGGCCAGGCCCAGCACCACCCGCTGGCCCGAGATCAGCCCGATGGCGAGCACCGCCGGCACGGTGAGGCCGACCGTCGAGGTGACGGCGCCGAGGCACAGGTTGATCGCCCGCTGGAGCTGGTCGCGGCGGATCGCCTTGACGGCGCTGATGCCCTCCGGGGTGAACACGATGGCGGCGATGATGACGCCGCCGAGCGCCGAGGGTGCGCCCAGCGCCTTGATGCCGTGGTCGAGGATCGCCGCCAGGCTCTTCGACAGGAGCACGATCGGCAGCAGGCTGACGAGGAGCAGGCCGGCATGGCGCAGGATCGCGCCTCTGCCGGCATCCGGATGGGCGGCGCGGGCCTCCGGAGCGTCGGCGCCGGGCTTCACGAAGTCGAGGAAGAAGTCGCTGTGGCGCCCGGTCTGGAGCAGCAGGAAGATGCCGTAGAGCACCACCGTCAGCACCGAGAACGCCACCGCCTGCACCACCGTCAGCGACCCGTCGGGGGTCGAGGTGGTGAAGTTCGGGATGATGAGGGCGATCGTGGTGAGCGGGATGATCGCCGCGAGATACGCGCCCGCCCCGTCGAGGTTGTAGTTCTGGCGGTGGTGGCGCAGGCCGCCGAGGATCAGGCCGAGGCCGACGAGGCCGTTCATCACGATCATGATGACGGCGAACATCGTGTCGCGCCCGAGGGTCGGCGCGGCCTTGGCGCCCAGCATCACGGCGGCGACCAGCGCCACCTCGATCACCACGATCGAGAGGGTCAGGATCAGGGTGCCGTAGGGCTCGCCCAGGCGGTCGGCCAGCTCCTCGGCTTCGTGCACCACCCCGAAGGCCGACCACAGGATGACGGCGAACAGCCAGGCGAACAGCCCGGCGGCCACCAGCGGCGCGTCGAGCCCGCCGAGCCAGCCGCCGCCGAACACCGCGAAGGCCGCCACCGTCGCCCACGCCACTCCCAACCGCACGACCATCATCGTCCCGAACGCCCTCCGACTGCCCTGCCCGCCACAAGGGTCGCGCGAGGCCCGGCGTCAAGGCTTAATGTTGCTCGTTCATTGCCGGTGCGCGAAGGCCCAGTACAACTCGCGGGCCTTGGAAAAGAGCGGGCCGGGCGCGAAGGTCCGGTCGTCGAGGGCCGTCACCGGCACGACCTTGGCGTAGTTGCCGACCGAAAACACCTCGTCGGCGCCCATCAGGTCGTCCACCGTCAACGTCGTCTCGACCACCGTGACCCCGGCCTCGCGCAGGAGCGCGATCACCCGGCCGCGGGTGATGCCGGCCAGGAACGTGCCGTTCGCGACGGGCGTGTAGACCACGCCGTCGCGCGCCATCATCACGTTGGCGGTGGCGAACTCGGCGACGTTGCCCAGCGCGTCGCGCATCAGGGCGTTGCCGAAGCCGCGGGAGGCGGCTTCCGCGATCGCCCGGGCGCCGTTCGGGTAGAGGCAGCCGGCCTTGGCGTCGAGGGGTGCGGAATCGGCGGTCGGGCGCCGGAACGGCGACAGGGTGGCGGTGAAGCCGGTCGGCGGCGGCATCGGCGCCTCGTAGAGGCACAGGCACCAGGCGGTCGAGGCCGGGTCGATCCGCACGGCGCCGCCGAGCCCGGACTCGGCCCAGTACATCGGCCGGATGTAGAGCGCGGCATCGGGGGCGAACCGCGCCAGGCCCTCGCGCACCAGGGCGGCCCAGGTCTCCTGTGTCACCACCGGCTCGAGGCCGAGCGCCGTGGCCGAGCGGTTGACCCGCGCGAGGTGGAGGTCGAGGTCCGGCGTCACGCCCTCGAAGGCGCGGGCGCCGTCGAACACCATCGAGGCGAGCCAGGCGGCGTGGGTGCGCGGCCCCATCATCCGCACGTTGCCCGGGTGCCAGGCACCCTCGAAATAGGTCCAGGTCTCTTCCCGTGCCGTCCCGGCCATGTCGCGCTCCCGTTCCCGTCCCCGGCATGATGGCGCGGGGTGGCGCCGGCTGTCCACGCCGGGAGATCTTCGGCCCGGGAAGGGGAGGGGCGACCCGGCCGCAGGTCGGGCCGCCCGTTCGTGCCGGGAAACCGGATCGAGGGTCTACGCGACGTCGAAGTCGCCGGGGCGTCGGGCCAGAAGTTCGAGGGTGCGCACCACCGCCAGGCCGATGCGGTCGGCGTCGAACAGGCCGTCCGGGGTCGCCGGCTCGACGCCGACCGGGCCGATCTGCCCGTCGGGCGTGTCGATCACGACCGCGTAGACGTCGCCCTCCGGGCTCGCCCTGTCGCGCACCAGCGACACCGCGTGGGCGCCGATCTCGCCGTAGCACCGGACATACTGCGCCGGGCTGCCGGCGCGGCCCGGCTTGCGTGCCTCGCCCCGGGCCCGATCCGGATCCCTTTTGGCCGGGTCCTTGGCCGCACGCTGGAAATCCGGACGGATGACGTTGCCCATCTGCCTCTCCCGCTGGTCGCCGATCGGTCCGCCGTGGCTGCTCCTCGGTCCGACCCGGCCCGTCCGGGACCCGGGGCGGTCGCGCGAGCCTCGGCGCGGCGCATCTCCTCCGCGACGTCCCGGGACTGCCCCCGATTCGCCGTGCCCACCTGTATGGCACAACTGGATTGCGTGCGGATTGCGCCGAATGTTGCGAGCGCATGCGGAGATGCCGCCCGCGGCGGGAGCCGGGGCGGCGTGGGAGACGCGGGGACGGGGGGATGGATCAGTCGTCGCGGTGGTGCCGATGCGGGCCGTGCGGCCCGCCGATCGGCCGGCTCAGCAGGGCGGCGCGCTGCTTCTGCGCCTCGTCGAGGGTGGCGTAGAGCGGCTGCGAGGCATCGGCGAGCTTGCGGAGCGCGTCGGCCCGGGCATTCAGGGCGTCCGCCCGGGCCCGGATGGCATCGGGAGCATCCTGCGCGGCGGGGTCGTGCCCGCGCTCGCGCCGGGCCTCGCGCTGCGTCCGGTTGAGCGTGGCGAGGTCGCGCAGGGCCTCCGCCACCGGAGGCCATAGCTTCTCCTGGTCCGGGGTGAGCGCCAGGCCGGCATGCAGAGCCGCCACGCGGGCCTCGGCGAAGGCCTTCGCGTCCTCGCCGCGGGGACTGCGCCGCCCGTCCGGGCCGTCCGCCCGGCTGCCGGCATGGGCGACCCGGATCGGCTGCGTCCCGTCCATGGTCTGCGCCAGGACGCCGTCGAGCATCCCGGCGCTCAGGAGCCCCGCCAAGGCCCCGATGGTCACAGTGCGTCGCATGACACGGTCCTCGCCTGGCGGCCCGACAGGCCGCCGAGGTCGCAGAATGGATTTCGCCCCATGACCTCCACCTCGCCGGAGGATGACGGTTTCGTCATGCGGCGCCCGACCGTGCGGAGCGCCGGGACGCGTTTCACGTCAGGTCACGCTGAAACCGGATCACGATCGGTTCGTTGGCTCGCGAGCCCAATACTCCCAGGGTGTTTATTGGCACCACAGCCGAGGTATTCCCATGCACGCTCCTTCCCTTCACCGCCGCCTCGTCGTCTCCGCCATCGTCTCGGCGGTGGCGATACCGTCCCTCGCCGGCGTCGCCTTCGCGCAGCCGCAGGGCGGTCCCACTGCCGCGGCGACCGGCAATACCGGGGCCCGGATGGGCGAGGCCGAGGCCAAGCACGCCGCCGACACCCTGGCGGCCGGCTCGGCGTCCCTGGCGGCGAGCCGCGTCGCCCTGACCAAGGCCTCTGACGAGCACGTCAAGCAGTTCGCCCGCCTGGAGGTCGCCGAGCAGGAGACCATCGCCGACGTGCTCAAGGCGATGCGCGATCCCGCCCAGGTCGCCACCGGCCAGGTGAAGCCGCCCGCCGAGCCCGAGGTCACCGGCCAGCTCGATCCCAAGGGCAAGGCGATGCTCGACAAGCTCGACCAGGCCAAGTCCGGCAAGGCCTTCGACCGCGAGTATCTCCGCGGCCAGATCGAGGGCCACCAGGCGCTCCTGAAGATCCAGGAGACCTACCTCGCCTCCGGCAGGGACCGGGAGAATCTCGGCGTCGCCAAGCTCGCCCGCGGCCAGATCCGAGAGCATCTGGCGCTGCTGACCGAGATCGAGAAGGCCCTCAAGGACTGACGGCGACTGCGCCCTCGAACGGTCGCGTTCGAGGGCGCGTGACGGTTCGCGTGCGGCGTGACGAACGCCGCGCGTGATCGCCCGTCTTCCAGCCGTCGCGGGCAGCCTCCGGCTGCCGGGGCCGCTCGCCCGGTGCGGCGGTATCGGCGTTCGACACCGGCGTTGTCGGCAGCGGCACCCTGTCTGAAGGCGTCCGTTCTCTCCCGGAGCCTTTTTGATTGCGAGAGTGGACCCAAAACCCTCCATCGTCATCCTGGGTCCGGCGTAGCCGGGAACCCGGGATCCAGAACCGCTGACGAATCAGGAAGAGACGGGACGCTGATCGCCTGATTCTCCACCGTCAGCGATTATGGATCCTGGGTTCCGCTGCGCGGCCCCAGGATGACGCAGTGAAGCGGTAATGCCGGCGCCAGATCGACAGGGTAAGTCGATCAAACAGTTCTCAATGCGAGGCCCCGGCTCGCGGCGTCTCGTGCCATCTTCGTCGGGCCTGCCCGTCGTGGATCCGAGACGGGCAAGCGATGGCGGACGAAGCGATGGCGGACACGCTGCATCCGACACGTCCGCCATCAGGCTCTGACTGGCTGCGGCTCAGCCCTCGGCGGCGCCGCCCATCATCCGCTGCATCTGGGAGAGCTGCGAGATGTGCAGCCGGATCAGCGGCACGGCGCTGCGGGCGATGCGGCGCAGCGCCGGGTCCTCGCCGTTCTGGGCGTAGGAGCCGTGGAGCATCAGCGCCTCGCGGTGTCCTTGGAGCGAGGCATCGACGAAGGCCGCGTCGTATTGCGGACCGCCCTGGAGGCCGGAGAGCCGGCCGAGGATCTGCGACTTCTGCTCGTCCGAGGTCATTCCGCCGGGTGCCCCGCCGCCGGGACCCGGAACGCCCAGAACTCCGCCGACGGTGCCGGCGGCCGCCCCGGCCGCCCCGGCCACGCCGCCCGCCACCGCGAGGGGCGCCGCCACCAGGCCGCCGACGAGGCCGTCGGGGCCTGCCAGGCCGCCGCCCGGTCGGCCGCCGCCGACCGGCACCGCCACGGTGCCGCCGGTGACCGCATCGATCTTGTTGGCGAGGTTGACCTGCTCGGTCACCTCCGCCCGCGCGAAGCGCTTCACCCGCGGGTTGCCGGTCTTGGCATAGGCGTCCCGGGCGGAGTTCTCGAGGAAGAGGCCGCCCTTGGTGGCCATCGCCAGGTAGGCGGGGGTCGGCATGGCGCCCGCCGCGACCGGCTGGGCGACGGCGGTACGGGTGACCGCCAGGGCGGCTGTGGCGGAGACGAGGCCGGCGAGAAGGTGGCGACGGTGCATGAACGGGGCTCCGGGTCGGGACGCGCAACCCGGCGCTCTCGGCCCCGGATGCTCGGGGGGAGTAATTTTCTCGCCATGCCGGCGTTCCGCCGCGCCGGAACCCGACGCGGCGACCGCGGCACTATCACGCGGCGCGCGTCCTCACGCCCGGCGCGGCCACGCCTCCGGCTCGGCCCGCCGCGTCCAGCGCCGCCACGGCCGGCTCATCAGCGCGAAGGCCAGCACGACGCCGGCGCCGTACCAGCCGTGCAGGCTGACGTAGCCGCCTTCCTGCGTCCAGGCGAAGCCGCCGAGGAACACGTAGGAGACGGCCGCCGACAGGGTGCGGAAGGCCAGCAGCCACGGATGCTGCAGGATCGGGTCGTCGTTGACGACGGCGATCCCGAGCCCGGTCAGGGCGAAGAGCACCCCGCCCAGGGGCAATCCGAGAAAAAGCGAGAGCACGGCGCGCAGGAAGAGCCCCGGCCAGTCGCGGCGACGGGCGGTGGCGGGGGCGGCGGGCGCGTCGGTCACGGTCGTGTGCGGCATGCGGCTTTCGGCGCTGGCGGGCCGCGCGTCGCGGCCGGGGCGGATCAAGCCACCAGCGTGTAGCCCAAACCGGGCGGCTCCCTCCAGGGTGTCCGTACGGGAGGGGGCCGGCGACCAGCCGATCCCGCCGGACTCACCCTCGCCTCAGGTCTCGAGCTCGCTGTCCCAGTACAGGTAGTCGATCCAGGTGTGGTGGTACTGGCGGTGGTCGAATTCCGGCTGGCGGCGGTGCAGCTCGTGGCGGCTCGGCCGGCGCGGCTCGTTGAGGAGGGGCATCTCGGCCTCCTCGGGCGTGCGGTTGGCCTTGCGCAGGTTGCAAGGGCTGCAGGCCGCGACGACGTTCTCCCAGCTCGACAGGCCGCCGCGGGAGCGCGGCACCACGTGGTCGAAGGTCAGGCCGCCCGAGGGCAGGCGCAGGCCGCAATACTGGCACGAGAACGTGTCGCGCAGGTAGATGTTGTAGCGCGTGAAGGCGGGGCTGCGCGCCATCGCGACGTAGCTCTTGAGCGCCACCACGCTCGGCACCCGCAGGGAGCGGCTCGGCGAGCGTGCCTCGACGTCGTAGCTCGCCACCAGGGTGACGCGGTCGAGGAACAGGGCCGTGAACGCATCCTTCCACGACCACAGCGAGAGCGGATTGTAGGAGAGCGGCCGATAGTCCGCGTTGAGCACGAGGGTTTGAAGATCCAGCATCATCCTGCCCTGGCGACGGGCCGACCGCAGCGAAGGGGGCCGGCGCGATGCCGGTCCTCGCGGTGCTCGCCAGGAGAGGAGATGGGGACCATCGCCTACCCTCCGAGCCGGTCGGGAAGAGTGGGGGGAAGTGTCGGAGGACACGCCGGATGGCCGCCACGGCCGCTCGGGGAGCGCGCGCCGTGCGGCGCGGCCGGGTTGCGAGCCGGTCGCCGTCTGGGCTGCCGATGAGGCGCGATCACCGCCATCCTCCCGCAGCAGAACGAAAAGGCCGTGTCCATCGAGGGCTTAGTCTAATAGCAGCATGACAGGGTTGTGAAGGTTTCGGCTCGGGGCGTCTCGTCACGCCCCACCGGTTTCGCGCTCCACAGGGACGGCCTCCCGCCCGCTCCCCCGTCGGGGCCTTGGTCGGTGCCTTGCGCGACGCCCGGTCCTGTTCCGTTGCGGCAGGGACCGCCCGGCACCGATTTTCGCCCCATTGATCCGCGATGGGCCGGGCCCGTCGCGTTCGACCGTCCGGCCCCGATGACCTAGTTGGGCGGGGGCTGGCCGGGCCGCCCCGGAGCGGGCCGACGACGGGCCGCGCTGCCGCGCCACCCTCGTCCGCCAGGACGGCGTGGCGGGGCAGGGACGGGGCGAGCGATGTGGATGACGAGACGCCGGTGAGAAGGAATGCGCATGAGACAGCTTCGCCGATGGACGATCGCCCTGGCTGCGGCCCTGCTGAGCCCCGGGCTCGCGGCCGCGCAGGGGCCCGCGGCGAAACCGGAGCGGGCCGTCGTCGCCCAGGCGCCGACCGGGAAGAGTGATCCGAAGGCCGCCCAGCCCGCGGCGGCTCCGCCCGCCGCGCCTGCGGAACCCGCCAAGCCCGCGACCCCGCCGCCCCAGACCCCGATCTCCGAGCAGATCAAGCAGATCCGCGCCCAGCTCGACGCCGAGAAGGCCGACCTCGACCAGCGCGAGCAGGCCCTGACCCATCGCGAGCTGAACAAGGACGACCTCGCCCTCCTGCGCGAGGGCATCCCGCCGGTGGCCGACCGGCTGCGCCAGGTCGTCGACCAGCTCGGCCCCCGGCTCGATGCGGCCAAGGAGCGGCTGAACCAGCTCGGGCCCAAGCCCAAGGAGCCCGAGGGCGCCGACGTGGCGCAGGAGCGGGCCCAGCGCGAGGCCGGCGTCGCCGAGATCGACGACACCCTGCGGCTCGCCCGCTCGCTCCTGGTCCAGAGCGACCAGATCACCGACCAGATCAGCAACCGCCGCCGGGCCGCCTTCACCCGCGCCCTGTTCGAGCGCACCGACGGCCTGGTGAGCCCGAGCCTGTGGCTGCGCGCCACGAGCGATTACGGCCGCGACCTGCGGGCGCTGAAATCCTCCCTCGACGACTCGGTCGTCCAGGTCCAGCGCCGCGGGACCGCCCTCAACCTCGTCCTGCTCGCGCTCGCGATCGGCATCTCGGTGGCGCTCTATGTCGGGCGCCGGCACATCGCCCCGCGGGTCGGCCACCGCTCGGCGACCGACGGGCAGCCGACCCGGTTCGCCCGGGTGATGGCGGCCTGGCGGGTCTTCCTCGTCGGCGCCGTGCCGGCGGTGCTCGGCAGCTTCCTCGTCGGCTACACCCTCGACGTCACCGAGCTGCTGCCGGTGCGCCTCCTGCCCGCCGCGCACCGGATCGTCGCCTCGCTCGCCTTCGTGGCGGTGGTCGAGGCGATGGCCGACGCGCTGCTCTCGCCCGACCGCCCGGCCTGGCGCCTCGTGGCGATGACCGACGCCACCGCCGAGCGGCTGAACCGCCTGATCCTCGCCATCGCCTCGGTGATCGCGGTCGGGCGCACGATCGAGGGGCTGAACGAGGGCATCTCGCTCAGCCTGCCGATCACCATCGTCACCAAGGGCGTGTTCGCCGCCGTCGTCGCGGTGGTGCTGGCCGAGGGCCTGCGCCGCTTCGCGGCCCGGGCCGAGGAGGCCGACGAGGCCTGCCTCGGCCCCTACATCGCCGCCGAATCGACCACCGGCATCGGCGGACCGCTCCGCATCCTCGGCTGGATCGTGGTGGCGGCGATCGGCGTCTCGGCGCTCGTCGGCTACATCGCCCTGTCGTCGTTCCTGATCGACCAGCTGATGTGGACCGCGATCGCGGCGGCGATGCTCTACCTGGCGATCGCGAGCGTCGACGCCGTGGTGGCCTCCGCCCTCCAGGACGATTCCCGCATCGCCACGACGCTCCAGGCCAATACCGGCCTGCGCAAGCGCTCGCTCAACCAGATCGCGGTGCTGATCTCGGGCTTCGTCCGGGTGGTGCTGCTCACCGCCGCCGGCGTGCTGCTGCTGGCCTCCTGGGGCGTCGATTCGACCGACCTGTTCAGCTGGGCGCAGGCCGCGTTCTTCGGCTTCACGGTCGGCGGGGTCACGATCTCGCTCTCGACCATCGCCATCGCGATCGGGCTGTTTACGCTGGGCCTCGTCATCACCAAGGCGATCCAGCGCTGGCTCGAAAACACCTACCTGCCGGCCACCGACCTCGATCCGGGCCTGCGCAACTCGATCTCGACGGTGAGCGGCTATGTCGGCTTCCTGCTCACCCTGGCGCTGGCCTTCTCGTATCTGGGCCTGAGCCTCGAGAAGCTCACCATCGTGGCCGGCGCCCTGTCGGTCGGTATCGGTTTCGGCCTGCAATCGATCGTCAACAACTTCGTCTCCGGCCTCCTGCTGCTTTGGGAGCGGCCGATCCGGGTCGGCGACCTCGTGGTGATCGGCGACAACGAGGGCTATGTCCGCCGCATCAGCGTGCGCTCGACCGAGATCCAGACCTTCGACCGCTCGGCGGTGATCGTGCCGAATTCGAACCTGATCTCCGGCGTGGTGAAGAACCGGGTGCGGGGCGACCGCACCGGGCGGGTCACGATCACGGTCAGCGTCCTGCGCAACCAGGACCCGGTCCATGCCGCCGAGCTGATCGTCGGCTGCGCCAAGGCCCATGCCGACGTGCTCAAGGAGCCGCCGCCCCGGGTGGTCTTCCGCAAGATCGGCGATCCGTTCCTCGAATTCGAGCTGATCGCGATGATCACCGACGTCGGCTCGCAGGCGAAAGTGCAGAGCGACCTCAACTTCGCGGTGTTCAAGACCTTGTCGGAAGGCGGTCTCATCCCCAATCTCGGACCCGGATCGAGCATCGTCACGGTTCAGGGGCTCGACGCGATGCAGGACGCCATGGGGCAGATCGCCCGCATGACCCTGCCCGGCGCCGTCCGCCCCGAGAGCCGTCCCGAGACTCGCCCGGACCCCGAGGCCGAGCGCCGCAGAACCCCCGAGACCGTGCCGTGACCGCCATCCCCGCCGCGCTGAGGCGCCTCGCCCTCCTGGTCCTCCCGGCCGGCCTCGCCGCCTGCTCGGCGACCGAGGCGACGCGGGTGCCGAGCGCGGCGGGGGCGGGACCGAGCCTGTACTGGCCGATGGCGGCGACGGGCGCCCAGATCGATGCGGGCGCCGCCCGCGACATGATCGCGGCCTACCGCAGCAACAAGGGCCTCCCGCCGCTCGCCCTCGATCCCGGCCTCCAGCGCCTCGCCGAGACCGAGAGCGCCGCCATGGCGGCCGCCGGCCGCCCGAGCCAGGCCGACATCGTCAAGACCGTGGCGGCCCGGATGGGCTTCCCCGAGCCCGGCGCCAACCTCTCGGCCGGCTACCACACCCTCGCCGAGGCGTTTTCCGGCTGGCGCGAGAGCCCGTCCCACAACGCCGTGATGCTCGATCCGACCGCGACCCGGATGGGCATCGCGACGGCCTACGCGCCGGGCTCGAAGTACAAGGTGTATTGGGCGCTGCTGGTGGCGAAGTAGGCACCCGCCAAGACGGTCGACGGGCTCGGCCGGTCCGCGCGCGCCTCACTCCGGCTTTCGCGCCACGCTCATGAGGTTGCCGACGTTGAGCGCCACCCCCCGCCCGCCGAGGCCGAGCGCCTCCGCCGCGGCGAGTGTGGCGGGTTTGAGCCGGCCGGGCAGGGGCAGCAGGCGCAGCCAGTAGCGCAGCGGGTAGCGGTTGCGGATCGCCCCGATGGCGATGTCGCCAAATCCCGCCTCGCCGAGCAGCCGGCGCAGGCTCGCCGGGCAGAAGAGCTGCATGTGCTCGATGTCGATGATCGGCGAGCGGCGGCCGAGCAGCCGGTTGATCGGCGCCCGGTAATCGTGGGTCACGAAGGCGATCAGCCCGCCGGGCCGCAGGAGGTCGTAGGCGGCCCGGGTCAGGGCGCGGGGATCGGGGACGTGCTCCAGGGTCTGGAAGCAGCAGATCAGGGACAGGCTGCCGGGGGCGTGCTCGCCGGGCTCGAACACCCCGATCCGCAGATGCGGGCGGAGGCCGGCCGGGGCGGCTTCCGCCGCGGCGTGCGAGGGCTCGATCCCGATCACCTCGGCAAAGCCCAGCCGCTGCAGGTCGCGCAGAAAGATCCCGCTCCCGGCGCCGATCTCGAGGGCGGTGCCGCCGCGATGCGCCGGGCGCAGATACGGCGCCAGGGCCTCGGCGTAGGTGCGGGCGGCGAAGCGCGCCTCCTCGGCGCTGTCGTAGCCGGCCTCCCGGTAGGCGTGGGCGAGGGCCTCGGCGCTCGGGGCCTCGGCGGCGAACACGGTCTCGCACGTGCCGCAGCGCACGAGGCGGAACGACATGTATTCGGGCGGCTTGCGGGAGGCGAAGCTCAGCGTGCCGATCCGGGCCGGATCGATCGAGGCCGACAGGAAGGGATGCGCGCCGCGCTCCGGCGCGCCGCAGACCGGACAGTCGCGGCCCGTGAGCCCGTCGAGGAGCGCGGCCGGCGCGGTGGGATCAAGGCGGTCCGGGGTCACGGGCGCATCTCGTCTGTCGCGGGGTGGCGGGAGGGGAGGGCGCGCCGCGATTCCCGCGGGCGCCTCCGGGCAGAGCCCGCTTACGGGAACCCCAGGCCCCGCGGGGTCGGCGGCGCCTCGTTCATCAGCGTCACGGTCACCCGGCGGTTCGCCGGCAGGTAGGGATTGTCGGGAAACAGCGGCTCGGTGTCGGCCTTGCCGGAGACCGAGGCGAAGCGGTCGGCGGGCAGGCCGTTGCTCGCCAGGATCTCCCGCACGCTGACGGCGCGGCCGGCGGACAGCTCCCAGGGCGGGGCGGCGGAGCGGCGGCCGGGACGGTCGGCGGCGGTGTAGCCGGTCACCGCGATGCGGTTGGGCAGCCGGCGCAGGGTCGGGACGATCCGTTCCAGCACCTGGCGGGTCCGGTCGTTCGGCCGGGTCGAGCCCTCGGGGAACATCGAGCGGTTGTCCTGGTCGACGAGCGAGATGTCGAGGCCCCGCGCCGTCACCTCGATGACGATGCTCTTCGACAATTCGGCGATCTCCGGCAGGTCCTGCAGCGCCTGGCGCAGGGACGTCATGGCGAGGCCGAAGCCGTCCTTGTAGCCGTTATGCGAGATGCCGTCGGCCAGCACCTCGTCGTCGGTCGGCGGCTCGGCCCGGTCGGAAGCCTTCTCGGGCGGGATGTCGCGGACGTCGCGCAGCTTGGTGGCCGAGGGCAGGCCGTTCTTCTCGATGATGCCGTTGAAGCGCGATTCCCGGTTGGTGCCGAAGGCGTCGCGCATCGAGCCCGCCACCGCCTGGAGCTTCTTCTGGTCCTGGGTCGAGTAGGCGGCGATCATGACGAAGAAGCTCATCAACAGCGCCATCAGGTCCGCGAAGGTCACGAACCAGCCGTGACCGCCATGGGCCCCGCCCCGCTTCTTTCTGGCCACCGCTCAGGTCTCCTCGAAGGGCGAATGCCCGTGGTGCAGGCCGCCTGCCGGCCCCGTCCGCGCGGTGCGTCAGGCCGCCTCGGCGGCCATGTCCTCACAGTGCGTCAGGCCGCCTCGGCGGCCATGTCCTCACGATGATTGTGCGGCAGGTAGGCGATCAGCATCTCGCGCACGAGCGACGCGCTCTTGGCGTCGCGGATCAGCAGCACCCCGTCGATGATGAGGGAGCGCGACACGTCCTCTTCCTCGAGCTTGACGTGGAGCTTGTCGGCGATCGGCAGGGTGATCATGTTGGCGATGAGCGCGCCGTAGAGCGTGGCGAGCAGCGCGGTCGCCATGGCGGGGCCGAGCTTCGAGGGGTCCGACATGTTGGCGAACATCGTCACCATGCCGAGAATCGTGCCGATCATGCCCCAGGCCGGGGCGCAGTCGCCGAAGGCGCGGTAGACCTTCGAGCCTTCGTCGAGATGCATCAGGAAGTTGTCGCGGTCGCGCTCCATCGTGTCGCGGATGAACTCGCGGTCGTAGCCGTCGGCGATGTAGCGCACGCCCTGCGCCAGGAACGGGTCCGAGATCTCGAGGCTCTCCAGCGCCATCGGGCCCTGGCGCTTGACCACGTCGGCGATCTTGGTGATCTCGTCGATCAGGTCGCGCGGGCGGATCGCCCGCATGTTGAAGGCGTAGCGCAGGCCCATCGGCACGCCGTGGACGATGACCGAGAACGGGAAGCGCAGCATGGTGGCGGCGGTGGCGCCGCCGAAGATCACGATCACCGCGTGCTTGTCGAAATAGGCGGCGAAGTTGCCGCCGTCGATCATGATCAGCACGAACACGACCGCGATGCCGCCGACGAGGCCGGCGCCGGTTGCGATATCCATCTGGGTTCGGCCTCTTCATGCGCCGCCGCACGTCCCCGGTCGCAGGGCGTGGGCCGGACGTCGCGTGTGTCCTGGCGTCAGATTACGTCCAACAGGCTCAACGAAGCGTAAAGGTGCCCGCCGCCGCGACCCTGCGCCGTCATGCGCCGTTCAGCGAGA
Organism: Methylobacterium indicum; assembly: GCF_017347565.1. Taxonomy (NCBI): domain Bacteria; kingdom Pseudomonadati; phylum Pseudomonadota; class Alphaproteobacteria; order Hyphomicrobiales; family Methylobacteriaceae; genus Methylobacterium; species Methylobacterium indicum. The sequence goes on from NZ_AP024145.1 coordinate 1,920,849, forward strand.
ACCCGTTATGACATCGTCCATGCGATCGAACGGCCGCCACAACAAGGCCGCGCGCGGGGCAGGCGGCGGGCGAGGGCCAGGGCCGCGGACAGGGTCATTTCATCAGGGTTCACCGTCCATGCGGTTGATCAGGCTCTACGTTCGGGTCATGGGCCAGCTCGGGTCCGATCTGCGCCTCGGCGCGCTGCTCACCGCCGCCAACGTCGCCCTGGCGGTGGCGGCCTTCGCCGAGCCGGTCTTGTTCGGCCGCATCATCGACCGCCTCACCCACATGCCGGCCGGCGGCGCCGGCACGTCGAGCCTGCTCGGCCTCGTCGCCCTCTGGGTCGGGTTCGGGCTGTTCTCGATCGGGGCCGGGGTGCTGATCGCGCTCCATGCCGACCGGCTCACCCACCGCAGCCGGCTCACGGCGATGGCGAACTACTTCGAGCACGTCCTCGACCTGCCGCTCGCCTTCCACTCGGCCAACCATTCCGGCCGGGTGCTGAAGGCGATGCTGGAGGGGACGAGCGGCATGGCGGCGACCTGGCTCGGCTTCTTCCGCGACCATTGCGCGGCGCTCGTCTCCCTCGTCGTGCTCCTGCCGATGACGCTCTTCCTCAACTGGCAGCTCGGCTCGATCCTGGTCGCCCTGATGGTGGTGTTCACCGCGCTCACCACCTTCGTCCTGCGCCGCACCGAGACCCTGCAGGGCGAGGTCGAGGCCTATCATTCGGGCCTCGCGGCGCATGCCTCCGACGCGCTCGGCAACGTCGCGGTGATCCAGTCCTTCACCCGCGCCAAGGCCGAGAAGGAGGCGATGCACGGCATCATCCGCGATCTCCTCGCGGCCCAGATCCCGGTCCTGTCCTGGTGGGCGCTCGCCTCGGTCGCCACCCGCGCCTCGGCGACCCTGACCATGACGGCGATCTTCGTCACCGGCATCGTGCTGCACGGCCATGGGCTGGCCACCGTCGGCGACGTGGTGTCGTTCATGAGCCTCGCCACCATGCTGGTCGCCCGGCTCGATCAGGTCGTCGCCTTCGTCAACAGCCTCTTCTTGCAGGCGCCGAAGATGCAGGAATTCTTCGAGATCCTCGACACGGTGCCGGCCGTCCACGACCGGCCCGGCGCTAGGTCAGTGGCGCGGCTCGACGGCGACGTGGCGTTCGAGAACGTGCGCTTCTCCTATGACGGCCGCCGCCCGGCGCTGGACGGGGTGTCGTTCACGGCCCGCGCCGGCGAGACCGTGGCGCTCGTCGGCACCACCGGCTCGGGCAAGTCGACGACCCTGGGGCTTCTCCACCGCGCCTTCGACCCCGATGCCGGCACGATCCGCATCGACGGCGAGGATCTGCGCGACATCGGCCTCTCGTCGCTGCGCCACAACATCGGCGTCGTCTTCCAGGAGCCGATGCTGTTCGCCCGCTCGATCCGCGAGAACCTCCAGGTCGGCCGGCCCGACGCCACCGACGCCGAGATGCTCGACGCGCTGGAGCGTGCCCAGGCCTCCGAGTTCATGGCGCGCCAGCCCGACGGGCTCGACACGGTCATCGGCGAGCGCGGCCGCTCGCTGTCCGGCGGCGAGCGTCAGCGCCTCTCGATCGCCCGGGCGCTCCTGAAGAACCCGCCGGTCCTGATCCTCGACGAGGCGACGAGCGCCCTCGACGCCACCACCGAGCGCAAGCTCCAGGGCGCGCTGGACGCCGTGATGGAGGGGCGCACCACCTTCGTGATCGCCCACCGCCTCGCGACGATCCGCGACGCCGACCGCATCCTGGTCTTCCACGAGGGCCGCATCGTCGAGAGCGGCACCTTCGACGAACTGGTAGCCGAGGGCGGCCGCTTCGCCGCCCTCGCCCGGGCCCAGTTCATGGCCGCGGCCGAGCCCGAGGCGGATTACGCCCTGGCGGCGTGAGGCTGGGGGCGGGATCCCGTCCCCCGCTCGGTCCGGCCCCTCGCGGTTCGCCCGGATGGCGGCGGATCGCCCCGGGTGGCATCGAAGGATGTCCCATCCTCCGCGTCTTTCCGGGTCCGCGACAGCGGAGCCCGGACTCCAGAACCGCGGAGGGTCGAGGACGGAACGGCCAAGTTCCAGTTTCACCATCGAACGGCCGAATGTCCGAATTCCGCTTACACTCCGCGGCCCCGGAGCGGCGCGAAGCGTATTTGTTCTGTCGAGCCGGTCGCACGGGCTCGTGGGGACCTTGAATTTTTCTCGAACGCTTCGTCGGCTTTCATATCGGCGATCCCGGGACGATGCGTGATCGCCGCTCCGCCGATAGTCTCGGCCGGGTCGACGATCCGTCCCCTGCGTCGCTGACCGGACGATTCGATCCTCCTTCTGATCTCTCCAAGCTCCGGTCCCGAGGATCGGGTCGACATGCCTCATGGCAGAGGGATGATCTCCCGGGAGGATGGCGGATCGACTTCGAACTATCGGAGAATATATCTCATTCGATATTGATTTGTTTCTCGGGCGCTGCATGTCTGCTTGTATGTGGGCAACAATCAGCAACACGATCCTGCGTCGGAACTGGGAGGCGCAGCCGTCCATAACGGCGCCTTAACAATTGCGTGGGCAAATTTCACACGGACCTCTTGCAGGTCCTTGTCGCAAGATCCCATTCGCGAGACCCCCCATGAGTACCATCTCCGGCGCGTCGACCCCCCAGCCTTACGCGCAGCGTCTCCCGACCTCACCGCGGGGTCCCGACAACGACAGGATGGCCGAGGCGATCAGCAACGACGTGTCGTCCGGCGCTCTCGGCAGCGCGGACGCGACCGCCCTGACGAGCGCCCTCGGCGCGATCCGCTCGAGCCTCTCCTCGGACCGTACGTCATCGACCGCGAATGCCGACGGCACGAACCCGACGGGCTCGCGGCGCGACCCGGCATCGATGCGGAGCCGCATCGACAGCCTGATCGCGGATCAGGTCAGCAGCGGCGCGCTCACGAGCGACCAGGCTTCCGAGCTGAAAACCCTCTTCGCGAGCCATGGCCGCAGCACGACCGCGTCGACGGCGGCAGGCCGCGCTCCGGACGGCCCGCCGCCCGGTCCTCCTCCCGGCGGTCCCGGAGCCGGCGGTCCGTCGGACGATCTCTCCTCGACTGCCACCGGGGCGTCGTCCGGGTCATCCATCGACGAGACCCTGTCGCAGTTCATGCAGCAGCTTCAGGCATCGCAGAACAGCAGCGCGAGCTACGGCGCGAACGGCAGTCGCTCCAGCACGGCCAGCACCGGCGCGATGCTGCTGGACTTTCGCACCTGAGCGCAGGCATTCCCGTCGTCCGGCTCTCGTCCGAGCGACCGGAGAGGGGGCGGGCGAGCGGCGGCCGCCATGGCGTTCCGGATGCCCCCCAGGGCAATCCCGTCCCCGATTGCGCGCCGCTCCCTCGCATCGAGCGACCGGATCGGCGAAGCCCCACGGCGTTCCTCCGCGAGTGCCCGTGTTGCCGTCCGGCCTCCCGGTTGCTCGTCAGCGGGTCCGCACACGCCCCTGGCCGAACGCCTGCTCATAGGTGAGCGACCCGAACACGAACTGCCCGCGCTGGCCATTGCTGAGCGCGACGATCGCCGACCCGGTCATGAAGCCGGCCTGCCGCGTGACGATCGCCTCGCCTCGCACCCGGGCGCCGCAGGTCACCGGGATCACGATCGTGGGGTTGGGGTCGCGCACCGACCATGTGCCGGTACACCGCATCGATCCCGGGAACGCGACCCAGACCTCGCCCACCCCGTTGTCGTAGCCGGTGGCCTGCCCGGCCGCGGCAAGACCGTTCGCGAGCTGCCCGGTGATCGGAACGGCAAAAAGCGGAGCCGGCTGGGCGATCGCCGTACCGGCCAGCAGCGGCAGCACGAGAGGCAGGATTGCGAGCGTCTTCATCCGTCCGGGGTTAGCGAGCGGCATGCGGAGCGTCATCACCGCGCCGGGAGAATCCTGTGAGTGGTCCGTAGGCCGCCCCGAGCGACAGGTGCATCGTCCCCGCCACGATGGTGACGGTTCCGGCAAAGACGAGCAGCGGGCATCCGCCCGAGGCCTCCCCCAACCCTGTTGAGTTCCAGAACTAGCGGACCCGGAGCGACACTCGTTTCGCATCGGAGCGGAGCTGCCACTGCGATGTCATCGCATAAGGGTGACGACGCTCGAGACCTCCGGCCACGGCGTACGGCCGAGCACATAGAAACTCGCTACCCAAGGCACAGTTGGAGACACGAACTCGCGGCCGAGTTTTGTCTACCGGAGGTCGCAAAGTCGTTGAGCGGCCGTCGCGGGTGCGAGATTTCGAAGATCCTGTTCTTCGATCTGTCACACCTGAATTTTTGGAAAATACGCGGAATGGCTGGGGCGCCAGGATTCGAACCTGGGAATGGCGGTACCAAAAACCGCTGCCTTACCGCTTGGCGACGCCCCAACGCGCGGCTGGCGCTTCCATAGCCGGGCGGGGCGGTGCTGGCAACCGGGGGCGTTGCAGTTCGGTGCCCGGGCGGCGGTTGGAGGGGCTTTCGGGCTCGTGTATGCCGGGCCTGCCTACGGCGTGGAAGCGCCGCAACCATCAACGACGAAGGGGAGGAGAGGCCAGATGAGCACGCAGAAGGTCGCGCTGGTGACCGGGGCCGGCTCGGGGGTGGGGCGCGCGGTGGCGCTCGGGCTCGCGGAGGCCGGCTACGACGTGGTGCTGTCGGGGCGCCGCCCCGAGCCGCTGCAGGCGGTGGCGGGCGAGATCGAGGCCAAGGGCCGACGCGCGCTGGCGCAGCCGACCGATATCGGAGACGAGGCCTCGGTGATCGAATTGTTTCGCCGCGTCGAGGAGACGTTCGGCCGCCTCGACGTGCTGTTCAACAATGCCGGCATCGGCGCGCCGCCGGTCGAGCTCGACGAACTGCCCGTCGCGACCTGGAAGGCGGTGGTCGACACCAACCTCACCGGCGCCTTCCTGTGCACCCAGGGCGCGTTCCGGCTGATGAAGAAGCAGCAGCCGCGCGGCGGGCGCATCATCAACAACGGCTCGATCTCGGCCCATGTCCCGCGGCCGTTCTCCGCGCCCTACACCGCCACCAAGCACGCGATCACGGGCCTCACCCGCTCGACCTCGCTGGACGGGCGCGCCCACGACATCGCCTGCGGCCAGGTCGATATCGGCAACGCCGCCACCGACATGACCGTGCGGATGCAGGCCGGCGTGCCCCAGCCCGACGGCTCGACCCGGCCCGAGCCGACCATGGACGCCAAGCACGTCGCCGACGCGGTGGTCTACATGGCGAGCCTGCCGCTCGACGCCAACGTGCAGTTCATGACCGTGATGGCGACCAAGATGCCGTTCATCGGCCGCGGCTGAGGCGAGGGCAGGGGCTTCCGGAACGGGGGGCTTCCGCACCCGCGGCCTCTGGCCCTGCGACGCCGGCTTGGGGTAGAGAGGCGGCGCGGGCGCCGACGAAAGGCGCCCGTGCATCCCCGTACGGGGATCATCCTCCCTCACCGACGACCGGGCCGCTGGCGGACCCGCGACAGATCCCCGGGTCCGGGCTAGACACCTCCCATGCTGATGCAGACAGACGCCCCGCGCGCCCCCGCCGATCCGGTCGCCCGGCGCCGCACTTTCGCGATCATCTCGCACCCGGATGCCGGCAAGACCACGCTGACCGAGAAGCTGCTCTTGTTCGGCGGCGCGATCCAGCTCGCCGGCGAGGTCAAGGCCAAGCGCAACCGCGTCTCGACCCGCTCGGACTGGATGGGCATCGAGAAGGAGCGCGGCATCTCGGTCGTCACCTCGGTGATGACCTTCGAGTACGGCGACTGCGTCTTCAACCTGCTCGACACGCCGGGCCACGAGGACTTCTCGGAGGATACCTACCGGACGCTGACCGCGGTCGATTCCGCCGTGATGGTGATCGACGCGGCCAAGGGCATCGAGGCGCGCACCCGCAAGCTGTTCGAGGTCTGCCGCCTGCGCGATATCCCGATCGTCACCTTCGTCAACAAGCTCGACCGGGAATCCCGCGACCCCTTCGACCTCCTCGACGAGATCGAGAAGACGCTCGCCCTCGACGTCGCGCCGGTGACCTGGCCGATCGGCCGCGGCCGGAGCTTTGCCGGCACCTACGACCTGCTGCGGCGGCGCGTCCGCCGGCTCGACGCGGCCGACGATGCCGGCACCGTGCCGGTCTCCGGGATCGACGACCCGCTCTTCGACGACTTGCTGCCGGAGGCCGGCGACGCCGCGACCTGGCGCGAGGAGGCGGAACTGGCCGAGGGCGGCTGCAAGCCGTTCGACCTCGAGGCGTTCCGCGAGGGTCACCTGACCCCGGTGTTCTTCGGCAGCGCCCTGCGCAATTTCGGCGTGCGCGACCTGATCGACGGGCTCGCCGAGGTGGCCCCCCCGCCCCGCGGCCAGGACGCCGACACCCGGGCGGTCGCCCCGACCGAGCCGAAGATGACCGGGTTCGTGTTCAAGATCCAGGCGAACATGGACCCGAACCACCGGGACCGCATCGCCTTCATGCGGGTCTGCTCCGGCAAGCTCAGCCGCGGCATGAAGGCGAGGCTGGTGCGCACCGGCAAGCCGATCTCGCTCTCCTCGCCGCAATTCTTCTTCGCCCAGGACCGGGCGATCGCGGACGAGGCCTATGCGGGCGACGTCGTCGGCATCCCCAACCACGGCACCCTGCGCATCGGCGACACGCTCACCGAGGGCGAGGAGCTGGTCTTCCGCGGCGTGCCGAGCTTCGCCCCCGAGATCCTGCGCCGGATCAAGCTCACCGACGCGATGAAGGCCAAGAAGCTGCGCGAGGCCTTGCAGCAGATGGCCGAGGAGGGCGTGGTGCAGCTCTTCCTGCCCCAGGACGGATCGGGCGCCATCGTCGGCGTCGTCGGCGCGCTGCAGCTCGACGTGCTGAAGGAGCGGCTCCAGGCGGAGTACGGCCTGCCGATCGACTACGAGCCGACCCGCTTCACCATCTGCCGCTGGATCGAGGCGGAGGACCAGGCCGAGCTCGACAAGTTCATCGGTTCGCACGGCTCGTCGATGGCGAGCGACCTCGACGGGGCACCGGTCTACATGGCGACCACGGGCTTCTCGCTCAAATACGAGGAAGACCGCGCGCCGGCGATCCGCTTCACCGACGTCAAGGACTACCAGAAGCGGCGGGCGTGAGGATGGTCCGGCGCGGCCCCGGGCGGGGCGGCGCCGGGTTCAGAACTTGCCGAGCAGCGGGAAGTCGACGTTGAGGCTGGAGAGCGGGCCGACCGGGGTCTCGCGCTTGCGCGGCCGGCCGTTGAGCACCTGCTTGAGCTTGGTCTTCAGGAGCGAGAGGTCGAACGGCTTGAGGATGAAGGCGTCCGCCCCGGCGAGGTGGGCGACGTTGATGTCCTCGAAGCTGAACGAGGTCTCGGTCAGGATGAACGGCGTGTTGTGCAGCGTGTCGTCGGCCCGGATCTCGCGCAGGAGCTGGATCCCGTCCATCGGCTCCATGTCGAGGTCGGAGATCACCAGGCCGTAGCGCTTGGTGCGCAGCTGCTCCAGCGCCTGCGGCCCGTCGGTCACGCCCTCGACCTCCGGGAAGCCGAGGCGGTTCATCAGCTCGGTGACGAGGCGGACGAGTTTGGCCTGGTCGTCGACGATCAGGATCGGGGGTGCTTCGCTCATCGGGATCAGCCAGCGGGTTGGGTTTCATGACGGGCCGTCGGGGGCTCCCGGCGGCGCTTAGACGAACAGGTGGTCGATACCCTGCTTGGCCATCGTGTCGGCCTGGAGAGCCTGGGCCAGCGCGTGGATCGTGCTCGCCTTCGGGGTGCCGCGCTGGAGCATCGGCGCCAGGTTGGCCTTCTGGAACAGGGCGTCGTTGGTCGCGGTGCGCAGGACGTAGGCGAACGACGTCACGAACTCGCGCTTGGCGATCTCGCGCCACTCGACGATGTGCACGTCGCGGTGGCGGGAATCCCCGCCGATCCGCTGGAAGGTGTCCTGCACCGACATCCGTTCCCCCTCGAGGATCTGGATGAAGTAGCCCTGATCCACGATCAGCAGGCTGGTGATCACCGAGAACTCGTTCTTCTTCTGTGCGTGCCGGGCGATCTCGTTGATCTGGCGCAGGCGCGCGGCCGGATCGGCGGAGAGCTGAGCCCGCGAGAAGTAGATCAGGTGAATGAGGCTGCTTCGCTTGCTCGTTCGCATATTCTGGGGCCCAGCACCGTCCAGACATGCAGCTAAGGGCAAGAGGTTCAACAGCACGTAAACGTCATGCCCCCTGTCCCACGGCAGATTTTGCCGGACGGCGCCGGCCGGGCCCGGCGGGTTTTGCCGCCCCACCCCTCTGCATTCTAGAGAAATCAAGGACTTAGCCGTGGCACGCGGCTTGCGGATCATCCCTCGAATGACCTTGGCGGGATGGAGCCCTGGGTAAGATGGACGTTTTCGGCGCGCTTCAGACCTCGGTGTCGGGCCTCAAGGCCCAGGCCTTCAGCCTCGAGAACATCTCGGGCAACATCGCGAATTCCCAGACCGTCGGCTACAAGCGGATCGACACCGACTTCGTCGACATGCTGACCGAGCGGCCGACCAAGCAGCAGGCCGCCGGCGGCGTCGCGGCGTTCTCGCAGCTGACCAACAACCTGCAGGGCGGCGTGGCGTCGACCGGCGTCGCCACCAACATGGCGCTCAGCGGCGACGGCTTCTTCACGGTGCAGACCAAGGGCAGCGACGCGGGCGGCAGCCCGGTCTTCTCGGCCAACAACCTCTATACCCGCCGCGGCGACTTCGCGGTGGACCGCGACGGCTACCTCGTCAACGGCGCCGGGGCCTACCTGACGGGCCAGAGCCTCGACCCGGCGACCGGCGTCTCGACCGGCAGCGGCCCGATCAAGATCGCCGGCACCTCCCTGCCGGCCAAGGCCACGACGAGCATCTCCTACGCCGCCAACCTGCCGAGCACCCCGGCCACCGCCTCGGGCTCGGCGCTGCTGGGCACGCTGCCGGGTGGCGACGCCCGGGTGCTCTCCGGCACCGCGGCGACCGCTCCGTCGGTGGCGGCCTCCGACACCGCCGCCTTCGTCAAGTCCAGCGTTGCCGGCGGCGAGCTCACGGCCTATTCGGGCACCGGCTCCCCGGTGAGCCTGCAGATGCGCTGGGCCAAGGTCGCTGATGCCGACGCCGCGGCCGGCACCAGCGGCACCTGGAACCTGTACTACGCCGACCAGACCGCCACCGGGGCCTCGGCCGGCACCTGGAAGAACGTCGGCACCGCCTTCACCTTCAACGGCAGCGGCCAGCTCACCGCGCCGACCGGGACCAGCCTCAGCATCCCGGACGTGACGGTGAACGGCACCAAGCTCGGCGCGGTCGCGCTCGATTTCGGCACCGGCGGCCTCACCCAGTACGGCGCGGCGGCCGGCGAGGTCACCACCAACACCCTGCAGCAGAACGGCTACGCCGCCGGCACCCTGAATTCGCTGGCGGTGACGAGCGACGGCAAGCTCACCGGCACCTATTCCAACGGCAACAGCGTGGCGCTGGCCCAGGTCGGGGTGGCCCGCTTCAACGCGCCCAACAGCCTCAAGGCGGTCTCGGGCGGCAACTACGCCGAGACGGCGGAATCCGGCGGCCCGCTCGCCGGGCTCGCCGGCGGCACGATCATCGGCGGCAACGTCGAGCAGTCGAACACCGACACCGCGGGCGAGTTCTCGAAGCTCATCGTCACCCAGCAGGCCTACTCGGCCAACACCCGGGTGATGTCGACCGCCCAGCAGATGATGTCCGACCTCATCAACGTGATCCGCTGACGGCGGCTCACCTCGGTTCCGTACCGGCCCCGGCCGGCCGCACGACGCGGCCCGGCCGGGGCCGACCCGCCCGCGAGCGGCCGGAGCGCGGCGCGGTCCCGATCGGGGGCGCGGCATCCCGGCCCTTCTCCCGCCTACCCGGATCAGACCGATGTCCCTCAACGCCCTCAACACCGCGACCGCCGGACTGCAGGTGACGCAGGCGGCGATCGGCCTCGTCTCGCAGAACGTCGCCAATGCGGGCACCGCCGGCTACGTCAAGCGCAGCCTCGCGTCGGTCTCGACCCTCGGGAATTCCGGCGTCGCGACGGGGACGATCGGCCGGACCCTCGACGCGGTCTCGCTCAAGCAGCTGCGGCTCGAGACCGCCGGGGCGGCCTATACCGGGCTCTCGGCCAAGGTGCAGGGCCAGCTCGACGCGCTGTACGGCACGCCCGGGACCCCCTCCGCCCTCGACGGGGTGATGAACGCCTTCGCCCAGTCGCTCCAGGCGCTGGCGACCGACCCGACCTCCGCCGCCTCCCGGGCGAGCGCAGTGAGCGCGGCCAAGACCGTCGCCACCACCGTCTCGGGCATCGCGCAGGGCGTGCAGGACCTGCGCAGCGGCCTCGAATCGCAGCTCGGCAACGACGTGTCGGCCGCCAGCACGCTGCTCGCCCGGGTCGCCTCGCTCAACGGCAAGATCGCCGGGGCCTCGAAGACCGAGCCCGCCACCGCCGATCTTCTCGACCAGCGCGACCAGGCGATCAACACGCTGTCGCAATACCTCGACGTCAAGGTGAACGCGCAGTCCGACGGCTCGGTCTCCCTGCTCACCGCCTCGGGCGCGACCCTCGTCGACCACGGCGCCGCCGCGAGCCTCGCCTTCGACGGCCGCGGCGCCCTGACGCCTCAAGCGCAGTATGCGGCCGATCCGAAGACCCGCGGCGTCGGCACCGTGACGGCGACGACGCCGGCCGGCGCCACGATCGACCTCGTCGCCACCGGGGCGATCCGCTCCGGCTCGATCGCCGCCGCGGTCTCCTTGCGCGACGACACCCTGGTCCAGGCCCAGCGCCAGCTCGACGACCTCGCGGGCGGCCTGTCGCGGGCGCTGAGCGACCGTCCGGCGACGGGGACCGCGGCCTCCGCGAACGGGCTCTCGGGCTTCGACATCGACCTCACCGGGCTCCAGGCCGGCAACGCCGTGACCCTCGGCGTGCGCAACGCCGCCGGGGTCGGCCGCAACCTGATCCTGATGCCGACGAACGGCGCGGCGCCCGACCCGATCGACCCGGGGCTCACCGACGATCCGACCGCCCTCGTCGTCCCGGTCGACATCTCGGGCGGGTCCTCGACCTTCGCGGCCCAGATCGGCGCGGCGCTCGGCGCCGGCTTCAGCGTGTCGGGCACGCCCGGCGGCACGGCCGGCGCGGTGCGCATCCTGTCGGACCCGTCCGCCCTGGCGCTCACGGGAGCGAGCGCCTCCGTCACCGTGCCGACGAGCGCCGCCGACACGAAGGCCGGCAGCGGCCAGCTCGCGCTGTTCGTCGATGCCGGGACCGGCGGCGGCGTGTTCACCGGCTCCTTCGAGGGCAGCTCGCACCTGACGGGCTTCGCCCAGCGCCTCGCCGTCAACCCGGCGGTCGCGGCGGATTCCGCCACGATGGTGGACTACGCCGCCTCGACCGCGGCGGGCGACACCGCCCGGCCCCGCGCCCTCGCGGACGCGCTGACCACCCGGACCCTGACCTTCTCGGCGGCGAGCGGCGTCGGCGGCGTCAGCGCCCCGCGGGCGGCCACGGTGGTCGGGTTCACCCAGTCGGTGATCGATGCCCGCGGTGCCGCCAGCGCCGAGGCCCAGCAGCTCGACGAAGGGCAGCAGATCGCCCTGTCCTCGGCCCAGAGCCGCTTCGGCAAGGAATCCGGGGTCAGCGTGGACGAGGAGATGTCCAAGCTGATCCAGCTCCAGACCGCCTACAGCGCCAATGCCCGGGTGCTGACGGCCGCCCGCGACATGCTCGATACCCTGCTCCGGATCTGACGAGGAACGCCCGCGATGACCATCGCCCCCTTCGCGGCCGGCAGCGCCGCCGCCGACCTCAACACCCGCCGCCTCGTCGCCATGAAGGCGTCGCTCGGCACGCTCTCGAACCAGCTCTCCACCGGCCGGACCGCCGAGACCTACGGGGGCCTCGGCAGCGGGCGCACCCAGAGCCTCGCCGCCCGCGCCCAGATCGGCGCCCTCGACGGCTACATCGCGGCGGCCGGCACCGGTGCGAACCGGGTCGCGCTCGCGACCGCCAGCGTGCAGCAGGTCGCGACACTGGGCTCCACCGCCTATAGCGGCCTCGTCGGCGCCCAGGCGAGCTCCGGCGCCGCGGGCCGTCCCCTCCTGCAGCAGAGCGCGGCGGGACAGCTCGGCGGCGTCCTCGACGCCCTCAACCAGAGCGACGGCCGCCAGTACATCCTGGGCGGCCGGGTCACCGACCGGCCCCCGGTCGAGACCGAGAGCCGCCTCCTCGACGGCGATTCCGAGGCCGGCCTCGACGGGGTCAAGGCGGTGATCGCCGAGCGCCAATCCGCCGATCTCGGCGCCGGCACGACGAAGACCGGGCGGCTCGACCTCTCGGCCGCGGGCGCGGCCGTGAGCCTGTCGGAGAGCGCCAGCGCCGGGGTGCGGGAGAATTTCGGCTTCACCCTCGGCCGCGTCGTCAGCTCGAACCCGGGCGGCCTCTCGGTCGCCCTCACGGCGGCCCAGCCCTCGACCGCGACCCTGTCCTTCACGAGCCAGCCGCGGGACGGCGACATCGTGCGGGTGACGGTCCGCAACGCCGACGGCAGCCAGGGCTTCGTCGACCTCACCGCCCGGACGGCGGGAGCCGTGGGGGACGACACCTTCGCGATCGGCGCCGATGCGGCAACAAGCGCCCAGAACCTCACCGCGGCGCTCGCCGGCAAGTCCTTCGATGGCAAGTCCTTCACCGGCAAGGCCGTGGTCGGTGCCCAGAGCGCGAACCCGCCGGGTGCGGCCGTAGCGCTCTCGGGTGGCACCCCGGCCTCGGCCAGCGTCACGGTCGGGACCGGGCTCGCGGCCGGCGACAGCCTCCAGGTCACGGTGGGCCTGCGCGACGGCACCAGCAAGACCCTGAGCCTGACGGCCGGCGACGGCACCAAGGCCGGCTCCTTCGCGATCGGGGCGACCCCCGCCGCCACCGCCGCCAACCTGTCGGCGGCGCTCGCGACCGCGCTCGATTCCACCGCCCGGACCGACCTCGCGGCGAGCTCCGCCGTGCGGGCGGCGAACGATTTCTTCGCCGGCTCCTCCTCGCCGGGCCTGAACCCGCGCCGGGTCGCGACCGATGCCGACGGCAACGCCACCGGCTTCGTCGCCGACCCGAGCGGCCGCACCGTGATCTGGTACAAGGGCGACGACACCTCCGCCGATCCGCGTCGGACCGCGACCGTGCCGGTCTCCCGCGACCAGTCGGTGGGGATCGGCGTCCAGGCCAACGAGGCGGCCTTCCGCGCGACGCTGAGCGGCCTCGCGGTCCTCGCCACCACGTCGTTCGGCGGCACCGAGACGGACACCCCCCGGTTCGACGCCTATTCGGCCCGGGTGCAGGCCCAGCTGCGGCCCGGCGACGGCCAGCCCTCGGTGCAGGGCATCGCCTCCGAGCTGAGCCTCGCCTCGGTGCAGATCGCCACCCAGAAGACCCAGAACACCGCCACCAAGTCGATGCTGGAGAAGACGGTCGACGGCGTCGAGACGGTCTCGACCGAGGAGACGGCGGCCAAGCTCCTCAGCCTGCAGAACCAGCTCCAGGCGAGCTACCAGGCGACCTCGATGCTCTCGAAGCTGTCGCTGACGAACTACCTGTAGCGACGCAGAACCCGTTCGACCTGATCGGCATAATTTATCCCACACGCAACCTCATCTTGAGGTGTTAGGCGATCGAAAATCGACTGACCTTGAAGGAGGGCTCCAGAAATCTCCGAGATCCCTGGAGCCCTCCTTCGAGGCTCACTCCGTTCGCACCTCAGGATGAGGTAGGAGAATGGGATGTAAAAATCCCGTTTTCATTGTGTCGTCGCAAATCAAACCGGCTCTAAAATGTAAACCAACAGGCTATCACACCTCGTCCCTCTCCTCCCGCGCCCGCGCGAGGACCAGATCCGTGAAGATCCGCGCGTGCGGCATCTCCGGGGCCGGCTGGCGCACCAGGGTCATCGGGGCGAGCGGGGCCGGGCCCGAGATGGCGCGGTAGCGCACGCCCTCGGTGGCCAGCCGCGCCATTGAGCGCGGCACGATGGCGAGCGCGATGCCGGTGGCGACGAGGTTGACCACCGAGGCGAGCTGCGGCGCGTTCTGGGCGATGCGGGGCGAGAAGCCCGCCGCCGCGCAGGCCGCCATGATGCCGTCGTAGAGCGCCCGGCCGTTGCGGCGCGGATAGACGATGAAGCCCTCCGTCGAGAGGGTCGCTAGGTTCACCGGGCCGGTCTCGGCGGCGAGCCGGTGGGTCGCGGGCAAAGCCACCACCATCGGCTCGTCGAACAGGTGGCGGGCCCACAATTCATCCACCTCGCCCTCGCCGGGGCGCATGAAGGCGACGTCGACCCGGCCGGCCCGGAAGGCGGCGAGCAGGCTCGCGGTCGTCTCCTCGAGAAGCTCGACCTGCACGTCCGGATAGGCGCTGCGGTAGTCGCGGATCGTCCGGGTCACGAGCGGGTGGAACGAGGCCGAGGAGGTGAAGCCGATGCGGATCTCTCCGACGTCGCCGGTCGCGATGCGCAGGGCCCGGGTCTTCGCGGCGTCGACGGCGGCGAGCACCGCCCGGGCATCGTCCGCGAAGGCGCGGCCCGGCTCGGTCAGCGCCACGCCGCGCGACAGGCGCTGGAGGAGCGCGGTACCGATCTCGGTCTCGAGGCTCTTGATCTGGTGGCTCAACGCCGGCTGCGCGATGTTCAGCCGCTCCGCCGCCCGGGTGATGCTGAGATCGTCGGCCACCGCGACGAAGTAGCGAAGATGGCGAAGCTCCATCGCGCCGGTTTCCCCCTGACTCCCGGCCTTCGCCGACACTGCCGGACTCGTGTCCGTCAGCCCTACGATAGCCGAGGTCCGGGGGGATGGCATGGGGCGCGGATGGCTTAAGGGTTATCCGCGCGGCACGGTGTCCCGCACCGACGGGCGGTCGGCTTGCGCATCCCGGAAGGCCGCGACCGTGGGGCAGAGCCCGCGCCAGTCCCGGTCGGGGAAGCGGAACACCAGGTAGTCGAGCGCCGTGATCGCGGCGATCGCCGGCAGGCCGAAGGACCCGCCGCTCTCCGGGAAGGCCGCATCGAGGCGCCGCAAGCCCTCCTGCATGGTGCGGAAGCGCTTCTGGCCGACGAGGCCGGTGTCGAAGTCCGGCGCCGACTTGCGGCCGATGATCACCGCCACCGCGGCGTCGAACACCCCGATCGCGACCCCGGCGGCCGAGAGCGCGGCGGGCCCGCCCGCCAGCACGGCCGGCGTCGTGCCGACGGCGTCCAGGTGGGCGAGGATCAGGAGCGCCTCGGTCAGGCGCGCGCCGTCGTCGGTCACCAGCGTCGGGACGCGGCCCGCCGGGTTGGCGTCGAGGAAGGCCGGGTCGTCGGCCCAGGCATCGACGAAGGTGGTGTCGACCGTCTCGTTCAGGCCCTTCTCGATCAGCGCCATGCGGACGATGCGCACGAAGGGCGAGGTCGGGTTGGCGTAGAGCTTCATCGGGGAGCCTTCCGGTCAGCCGGCGGTGGTCAGGGGGCAGCCGCTCTTGTCGGCGGGAGTGAACAGTTTGTCCCCGGGGATCGTTTCGACGACGCGGTAGAGATCGGCCTTGCTCTTCGAATCCTTCGGGCTCTTCACTTCCACCAGCATCATGTCCATCACCACCCGGCCGTTCGCCTGGATCCGCGGGTTGCCGTAGAAGCCGTCGTCGATCGGCAGCTCCTTCATCGCCTTGTTGACGGCGCCGGCCTCGTCGGTGCCGGCCTTCTCGACGGCCCGCAGATAGTGGCGCACCGAGGAATAGGCGGCGGCGTGGCCCATGGTCGGCACCACGTTGCCGTTGCGGGCCATCAGGCGCTTGGCCCAGGCGCGGCTGGCGTCGTTGGCGTCCCAGTAGAAGTTCACCGCCATGCGGATGCCCTGCGCCACGTCGAGGCCGAGCGCCACGGTGTTGTTGGTGAAGACCAGCATCGCCACCACCTTGGAGGTGATGCCGAATTCCCGCGCCTGCTTGATGGTGTTGACGAGGTCCGGCCCGGCATTGGCCAGCCCGATCACGTCGGCGCCCGACGACTGCGCCTGGATCAGCTGCGAGGACAGGTCGGTGGCCCCGAGCGGATGGCGGATCTCGCCGAGCACCTTGCCGCCGGCGGCCTTCACGGCCTTGCCGGCATCCGCCGCGAGCCCGTGGCCGAACACGTAGTCGGCGGTGATGAAGGTCCAGGTCTTGCCGCCGCTCTGCACCACGGCGCCCGCCACCGCGTTGGCGAGCTCGCCGGTCGAGGGCACCCACTGCGTGCCGTAGGGCGAGCAGCCGGGGCCGGAGAACTGCGAGGCGTAGCCGCCCGTCACCATCGTGGTGATCTTGCGCTCCTTGGCGTAGGCCTGGACGCCCAGCCCCACCGAGCTGGCGCCGCCGAGCACGAAGGCCGTGACGCCGCGCTGGTCGACGAGCTGGCGGGCGAGGCCCGACCCGATATCGGGCTTGTTCTGGTGGTCGACGCCGATCACCTCGATCGGCCGCCCCAGCACCTTGCCGCCGAAATCCTCCGCCGCCATCGTGGCGGCCAGCACCATGTTCGGGCCTCCGTTGCCGGAATACATCCCCGACAAATCCTCGATCACCCCGATGCGCAGCGGCGTCTCGGCGGAGAGAGCCGGAGCGGTGAGCGCCGTGGCCAACAGGCCGGCGACGGCGAGGCGGCGTGTCCAGGGCGTACGGGGCATGGCGTTTCCTCGGCAGGTGGCATCGGCCGGTCTCGCGCCCGTTCTCGGGCGTCGGGGCGATGCGTGTTGATCGCAACGGTATCGCGGGTCCGATCGATCGCCGTCCAATAGTTTGCGCGACGCCCCGCCATCGTTTCGCGATATGGCAAGTCCCGACCTCGGGTGTGACGCTCCGCCATCGTCGCCGGCTATGGCTCGCGCGCGATCTTTGTATTGGACGGCGTCCTCGTCCCCGGGCGACACCGCCGGCACGTTTCGCGAGGGCCCGAGGAGACAGGCGCCCCGCCCGCCTGAGGAGACGCCCATGATCACCAGCTTCTACATGCCGACCCGGATCGTCTCGGGGAGCGGCGCGCTCGCCACCCTCGGCACGCTCGCCCGCGACCTGACGATGAGCCGGGTGCTGGTCGTCTCCGATCCCGTGATCTCGGCGCAGGGCTTCCACGCCGACGCGCTCGCAGCCCTCGCCGAGGCCGGCCTCGCCGTCTCGCGCTTCGACGAATGCGGGATCGACGCGCGCTGCTCCCACATCGACGATCAGGGCGAGCGGGTGCGGCGCGATCGCATCGACGGCGTGGTGTGCATCGGCGGCGGCTCGGTGATGTGCACCGGCAAGGGCATCGCCATCGTGGCGACCAACCACAAGCCGATGGCGGAATGCACCGGCGTCGGGCAGTTCGACCGCAAGGCCCTGCCGATGATCATGGTGCCGACCACCGCCGGCTCCGGCTCGGAGGTGTCGCAATGGACCATCGTCAAGGACGAGGTGCGCCACCTCAAGCTCCTCGGCGGCGGTCCCTTGAGCTTCCCCGACGCCGCGATCCTCGACCCCGCAACCCTGCGTTCGCTGCCGATGCACGTCGCGGCCCTGCCGGCGGTCGACGCGCTGACCCACGGCGTGGAAGCGTATCTCAGCGGCATCGCCTCGCCGCTGACCGACGCGGTGGCGCTCGCCGCCGTGCGGCTCCAGGCGGCATCCCTGCGCGCCTCGATCAATTCCGACGACGACCGCGCGCGCGAGGACAACCTCGTGGCCTCCTGCATGGCCAACATCGCCTGCGGCAACGCCCGGCTCGGCCACGGCCACGCCCTGTCGCTGCCGCTCGAAGGGCATCTCGACCTGCCCCACCCCTACGGCGTCGGGGTGCTGCTGCCGCACGTCGTCACCTTCAACCTCGCGGTGCTGCCCGCCAAGGTGCGCCCCCTCGCCGAGGCTCTGGAGGTCGAGACCGCGGGCCTCTCACGCCAGGAGATGATCGAAGCGTGTGCCGACGCGATCCGGGCGCTCTACGCCGATATCGGCTTCCCCACCCGCTTCACCCCCGAGCAGCTCCCCCGCGACCGGGTACGCGAGATGGCGCAGCGCGCCGTGCCGGGCCTCTATGCCGGCATCGCCGCCAAGGATTTCGACCCGGCGAGCGCCAACGACCGCACGCTCATCGCCTGCCCGTCAGCGCGCAAGATGACGGTGAGGCAGGCGGAGGAGATCTTCGGGCTTTGCGTGGGGTAGGCCTTTCGAGGCTTTCTTGGGTCGACCGGTGTCCGGCAAGGCGCGAGGTCTCCTCTCCCCGCGGGCGGGGAGAGGCCTGAGCTCCGAAGGGGCTCGGGGAGCTGCGAACCGCAGGTTCGCCGCGAGGGTGAGGGGGTGTTTCCGGAGGAGCCTCCCTCGTCGACACCCCCTCACCCTTGCCCTTCGGGCTCGTCGCATCCCCTGAACGGGGACACGACCCTCTCCCCGCCCGCGGGGAGAGGAGAAAGCCCGCGTCCGGTCCTGTGGCCCCCATGCCCTGGCGCACCGGCCCGCCCCATGCTTCTCTGACCCCCGAACGGGAGGCCCGGCTCATGCGCGCGACATCGTTGATCCTGGCGGCCGCCGCTCTCGTCGCGGCCCTGCCGGCCCACGCCCTCGACATCCGCGACCTGCCCATCGCCAGGGCGCCCGAGACCTGCCCGCACGAGGGCCCGGGCTTCGTGCGGTTCGTCCCCGGCGGTCCCTGCACGCGGATCAGCGGCCGGGTGCGGGCCGAGGTCGGCACGCCGGTGCCGGCGCGGCCCGGGGCCGGCCTCGACGGGATGGCCCGGGGCGTCGTCAGCGGCGCCGGCCAGGTCGCGATCGATACCCGCACGCAGACCGAGTACGGCCCGGCCCGGGCCTATCTCCGCCTCGGCACCGGGCGCTGAGGCACCCTCACAGGCTGCGCGAGAGCACCAGCGGCGCGCTGCGGCGATGCCCGTAGGGGGAGGGGGCCTGGCGGCTGCCGTAGCCGCTCGGCTCGGCGTGGCGGTTGAGCTCGGTCGACAGGGTGCGCAGCAGCCCCTCCGAGACGGAGCGGGCGGTCGCCAGCACCGCCTGGTTGGCCGCCACCGCGTCCGAGAAGCGGCCATGGGCCTCGCGCAGGGCCGCGACGCCCTCGGGGGCGAAGCGGGCGAGCGCCACGGCGTTGGCCTTCACCGCCTGGAGGCCCTGCAGGTAGGCGCCGGCCAGCGCGGTCTTCTGCGGCGCCTCGGCCAGGCCCTCGGCGAGGCGCCCGACCCGGATGTGGTCGCTCTCGCGGGCGAGCAGCGCTTCGAGGGCCTGCATGGCGGTGAGCGTCTCGGCGACGAGGCGCGCGGCGGCCTCCGGGTCGGCGATGCGGACCGGGGCGGGGCGGACGGCCTCAGACATTCGCGCCTCCCTGCATCCGCAGCATCTCGCGCATCACCTGGTCGCCGATGCCGATGCCGCCGCTCTGCACGATCGACTGGGCGTATTCCTTGTTGAGCATCGAGCGGTAGACGCCGCCGCCGGTGCCGTTCTCGCCGAGCGGGCCGTCGGTGCCCTGCGAGCGGTTGAGCACGTCGAGGCTCTGCTCCAGGAACATCGATTCGAAGTCCTTGGCGGTCTTCTGGATCTTCGCCTTGTCGGCGTTGGCCCCCTGCAGGGCGGAGCCGGCGGCCCCGGCGAGGGCCTGGCCGACCGCGAGGCCCGCGGAGGCGGCGAGGGAAGCGAGGGGAAGCATCGGCGTTCAGACCTCGTGTCGGGAGGGAAGGGCAGGAACGGGAGAGGAGGGGCGCAGGCTCACATCACCTCGATGTCGGCCTGGAGCGCGCCGGAGGCCTTGATCGCCTGGAGGATCGAGATCAGGTCGCGCGGGCCGATGCCGAGCGCGTTGAGCCCGTCGACGAGTTCGCGCAGGGTCACGCCCTCCTTGACCAGGGCGAGCTTGTTCTTCTCGCCGGCATCGACCTTGAGGGCGGTGCGCGGCACCACCACGGTCTCGCCGTTGGAGAACGGGGCCGGCTGGCTCACCTGCGGCTGCTCGGTGATGGTGACGGTGAGGTTGCCCTGCGCCACCGCCACGGTGGAGACCCGCACGTCGCGGCCCATCACGATGATGCCGGAGCGCTCGTCGATCACCACCCGGGCGGTCTGGTCGGGCTCCACCTTCAGCTGCTCGACCTCGGTCAGCAGCCGGATCATGTTGCCCTGGTAGCGCGGCGGGACCTGCAGGGTGACGGTGGAGGGGTCGGTCGGCTCGGCGGTGTCGGCACCCATGAAGTCGTTGATCGCCGCGGCGATCCGCTTCGAGGTGGTGAAGTCCGGGTTGCGCAGGGACAGCCGCAGGCACTTCTGCTCGTTGAGCTTGAAGGCGATCTCGCGCTCGATCACCGCGCCGTTGGCGATGCGGCCGTTGGTCGGCACGCCGCGGGTGATCTTGGCCGCGTCGCCCTCGGCCTGGAAGCCCGCGATGGCGAGCGAGCCCTGCGCCACCGCATAGGCCTCCCCGTCGGCGGCGAGCAGCGGCGTCACCAGCAGCGTGCCGCCCTGGAGCGACTTGGCGTCGCCGAGCGAGGACACGGTGACGTCGATCCGCGTGCCTTGGGCGGCGAAGGGCGGCAGGTTCGCCGTCACCATCACGGCGGCGAGGTTGGCGGTGCGCATGGTGGCGCCCCGGGTGTTGACGCCCAGCCGCTCCAGCATCGCCTGCACCGATTGCTTGGTGAAGGGCGCGTTGTTCAGCGTGTCGCCGGTGCCGTTGAGGCCGACGACGATGCCGTAGCCGATGAGCTGGTTGGTCCGCATCCCCTCGACGCTGGCGAGGTCCTTCACCCGCGACAGGGCGAGGGCGGGGCCGGCCGCGAGCAGCAGGCCCGGCAGGAGGCAGGAGAGGCAGGCGAGGGCGAGAAGGCGGAGGCGCATGACGGTGTCCCGAAACTCGGAACCCGCCGTTGCCAGGACCGTGCCAGCGTCGATCCCAGGCGTAAGTCTTTGGTAAGGTTACCGATCCGTTGCCGTCCGAGGCGCCGGGGGGGCGATCCGGGCCCGGTCGTTTTCGCCCGGCGGCAAGTTCTGCCGCCTCGTTTACGGCGCGTTCACCATACCCGGGCGAGGTTCATGCCGCACACCGAAGACCCGTGACCCGGACCCCATCCCATGCGTGTCGACACCCGCCTTGCGGCCGCTCCCCTGTCGGGAGCCGGGCCGCGCTCCCTGCCGGCAGGCGGCGTGTTCTCCCTCGGGATGGAAGCGGCGCGCGGCCCCACCAGCGCCGGCGGCGCGGTGCCGCTCGCGGGCCTGAGCGCGATCCTGACCCTCCAGTGCCAGGACGAGATCTCCGCCGACCGTCGCCGCCGGGCGACGAAGCGCGGCCACGACATCCTCGACGCCCTCGACCGTCTCAGGGCGGCGCTGCTCGGCGGCCGGGTCGAGACGAGCGAGCTGCGGGCCATCGCCGGCCGCCTCGCCGAGCGCAGCGGCAACACCGGCGACCCGCGCCTCGACGACCTCATCGGCCATATCGAACTGCGGGCGCAGGTCGAACTGGCCAAGCTCGAGGTGGCGTCCCGCTGAGGGAAGCCGTCGCTTGCGTGGCGGGCCGGCCGCGCGCGCTTCCGGGACACCGCGCCGCGGCGGAGGCGCGGGCAGGGTCCGTGCCGGCCCGGCCGTTGACGCACCTCCCCCGATCTCCCACAACGGCGCCCGCTTGAAGACAGGCGGCCGTCTTGTCGCCGTGATGTCGGCGACACACCGGCTGCGATGCTGTTCAATTCCTTCCCGTTCCTGTTCGGCTTCCTGCCGGTCGCGCTCGCGCTGCACGGGCTCGTCGCGCTGCACCGTCCGGCCTGGCGGCTGCCGCTCCTCGTCGTGCTGTCGCTGGTCTTCTACGGCTGGTGGGACCCGCGCTTCGTGCCGCTGCTCGCCGCCTCGATCGGGCTGAACTGGCTCGTGGCGCGCCGGTTCGGGCAGAGCCGCGCGGCGCTGCTGATCCCGCTCGCCATCGCCGCCAACCTCGCGGTGCTGGCCCTGTTCAAGTATGCCGGATTCCTGGCCGGCCTCGCGTCGGTCCTGCCGGGGCTGCACGACCTGCCGCGGCCGAGCCTCGCGCTGCCGCTCGGCATCTCGTTCTTCACCTTCCACCACGTGATGTACCTCACCGACCTGCGCGCCGGCCGGGCGCCGCAGATGACCCTCACGCGCTACGCCCTCTACATCGCGTTCTTCCCCCAGGTGCTCGCCGGTCCGCTGGTGCGCTGGAGCGAGATCCTCCATCAGTTCGACGAGAAGCCCTATGCCCGGCCGGACGCCGCCGAGCGGTTCGGCCGCGGGCTGATGCTGCTCTGCCTCGGGCTCGCCAAGAAGGTGTTTCTCGGCGATCCGCTGGCGGCCTACGCCAATCCGGTGTTCCAGGCCGCCGCCGAGGGCAAGGTGGTGAGCGTCGTCGAGGCCTGGCAGGGCACGCTCGCCTTCACGTTCCAGATCTACTTCGACTTCTCGGGCTACACCGACATGGCGCTCGGGCTGGCGCTGCTGTTCGGGATCGTGCTGCCGCAGAACTTCGACGTGCCCTACCGCGCCACGTCGCTGCAGGATTTCTGGCGGCGCTGGCACATGACCCTGTCGCGCTTCCTGCGCGACTACCTCTACATCCCGCTCGGCGGCAACCGCCACGGCCTCGCGGTCCAGCTCGCCGCGCTCTTCGCCACCATGACGCTCGGCGGCCTGTGGCACGGCGCCGGCCTCACCTTCGTCGCCTGGGGGGCGGCGCACGGCGCCGGGCTCGGGATCGGCCTGCTGTGGCGCCGGGCCGGGCTGCCGATGCCGGCGCTGCTGGGCTGGGCCCTGACCTTCGTCTTCGTGGCCCTGACCTGGGTGCTGTTTCGCGCCACCAGCTTCGAGGCGGCGGTCGCGGTGTTCAAGGGGCTCGTCGGCCTCGCGCCGGTCGGCCACGGCTTCAAGTGGCGGGCGCTCCTGCCGGGCGCCCTGGTGGCGGTCGTCGGCCCGACGACCTGGGCGGCGGTCCACCGCCTGCCGCCCCGGCCGGCCCTGGCGATCGCCTTCGCGGTGCTCCTCGTCGCGGTGCTGCTGCGCATCGGCGACGACGCCAATTACGAGTTCATCTACTTCCAGTTCTGAGGGGCCGATCCGATGCGCGCTGACCCCTCGGTCGCCGATCCCGCGCCAGCCGCCTGGCGCCGCTTCGCCGTCACCCTCGTGGCGGCGACCGGCCTCCTGCTCGCCGGCTATCTCGCCCTGGCGCTGGCGGTCGATCCCTACGACACCGGCCGCCCGCGGCTCCTCGCCCGCGACGGCGTGCGCCCGCAGGGACCGCGCACCGCGACGGCGAGCCGGGGCCGCGACCCGGCCTTCACGGCGGCGATCGTCGGCAACTCGCACATCCAGCTCGTCTCGCCGTCGCGCCTGCGCGAGGCCACCGGCCTCCCGTTCGTGCAGCTCGCGGTGCCGGGCACCGGTCCGGGCGAGCAGCTCCTCGTCGCCGAGTACTTCCTGCGCCACCATCCGCACGCGCGGGCCCTGGTGCTCGGGGTCGATTCGGCCTGGTGCACGGGCGATCCGGCCTTGCCGCCCCTGAAGCCCTTCCCGTCCTGGCTGCTCGCCGACGGCGAGATGGGCTACCTGCGCGGGCTCCTGCGCATCCGCGTCGCCGCCGAGGTGGTCAACCGCATCGGCTGGGCCCTGCGCAAGGCCCCCCGCCGGGCGGTGCCGGACGGCTACTGGGATTACGAGCCGGACTACCTCGCCCTCGGCGCTCCCGACGGACCGGGCTGGGAGGGGTTCCGCACCCGGCGCGCCCCGGACGACCCCGACCCCGGCTCGGGCGGACCCGCCTTCCCGGCGGCCGAACGCCTGCGCGCCCTGGCGCGGGGCCTCGATCCCGCGACCCGGCTCGTCGTGCTCTTCCCGCCCGTCCACGCTCCGGCCCGGGACCGGCCGGGCACGCCCCGGGCTGCCGCGAGCGCCGCCTGCCGCGCGGCCCTCGCGGCAGCCGTGGCGCCGCGGGGCCGCGTCGTCGACTGGTCCGGCGACCGGCCCGAATCGCGCGACCCCGCCCTGTTCTTCGACGCTACCCATTACCGTCAGCCGCTCGCCCGGCGGATCGAGGCCGATATCGCTGCCGCACTCCGGGCGTCGCCGGAGAGGGGAACAGAAGCTCCACGACCGTGACACGTTTGCCGCAGGGCGCCGCCGTCCCTGGTCCGCTCCTTGCGTATCTCCCTTCAGAGATTGTGGTGGCGTGCAGCCTCTATTATAGGGCAGCGCCAAGTGGGCCACGGCCAGGACATCGGCCGCGGTCTTGACAACATTTGTTATCGAGGGGCGCGATGGCGAAGATCGTGATCGAGGAGGGCTATGCCCCCAGTGACGCCGAGCCCTTCATGAACGAGCGCCAGCGGGAGTATTTCCGCCGCAAGCTTCAGGGTTGGAAGCAGGACATTCTGCGCGAAGCCCAGGATACCCTGGTGGCGTTGCAGAGCGAGAACGAGAATCATCCCGATCTGACCGACCGCGCCTCGTCCGAGACCGATCGGGCGATCGAGCTGCGTGCCCGCGACCGGCAGCGCAAGCTGATCGCCAAGATCGACGCCGCGCTCTCCCGCATCGAGGACGGGTCCTACGGTTACTGCGAGGAGACCGGCGAGCCGATCTCGCTCAAGCGCCTGGAGGCGCGCCCGATCGCGACCCTGTCGCTGGAGGCCCAGGAGCGCCACGAGCGGCGCGAGCGGGTCTACCGGGACGATTGAGGGCGGCACGCCCGTGAGCCCTCCCCGGGAAGCGGGAGGGTGAGGGGCAGGCCGTGGAGCGTTTTTCTTCAAGAACGAAGACGTAACGGCCGGGACGGCGTGAGCCGGTTTCCCGGCCGTTCGCGTTGTGGCCACGGCTCGATCGGCCTCGCGAAACGAGAGCGGCCCCGGCGGGAAGTGCCGGGGCCGCGCCGCGACCGGGAGACTCAAGGGGGGAGCGTGCCCCCCGGTGCGGGATCCTCTGGGTTGCCGTTCTCGCGAACGGCATCGTTCCTCAGAACGGCAACCGTTCGCTCGAGCGCGTCACGATCGCGTTGCAATCGCGAAGCTCTCTCAGTCTTTGTTTCAGCGCATTTTCTGCGACGAACCGGCATCCACTTCGTCGGAAAATGCTCTAGAACGGCAGCACGATATCCAGGAACTGCTGGCCGTAGCGGGGCTGCTGGACGTCGGTGATCTGGCCGCGGCCGCCATAGGCGATGCGGGCCTGGGCGATCTTGCTCGAATCGATCGTGTTGTCGGACTCGATGTCCTCCGGCCGCACCACGCCGCCGACGATCAGCTCGCGCACCTCGAAGTTGATGCGGATCTCCTGGCGGCCTTCCAGCACCAGGTTGCCGTTCGGCAGCACCTGCGTGACGATCGCCGCCACGTTGGTGGTCACCGTCTCGGCCCGCTGCACCGAGCCGGCGCCGTCGTTGGTGGTGGTGGCGTCGGTGGTGAGCATCTTCGCCGGGTCCAGGCCGGCGAGGAGCTTGGTCTTGGTCTCGAGGCCGAAGGCGTTGGGCATCCCGAACGATTCGCTGTTCGAGCGCGAGCGCTTGGTCTCGTTGTTGAGGTTGGCCTTGTCGGTGACGTTGATCTTCACCGTGACGAGGTCGCCGACCTTGGCGGCGCGCTGGTCCTTGAAGAAGGCGCGCGAGCCGGTGCGCCACAGCGAGTTCGACGCGTAGGAGACCGGCTGGACGTCCGGCATCGGCAGCCGCACCGGGCGGTAGCCCGGCTGGGCGGTCGGATCCTCGATCGCCGAGAGCACCGGCTGCGCGCCGATGTTCTGGAGGCGGTCGACGGTGTTGCAGCCGGCGAGCAGCGCGCCGGCGAGGCCGACCAGGGCGAGGCGGAGAGCGATCATCTCAATCCCTCCTCACGGCTGGGCCGCGGCGAGCCGGGCCGGGGCGGCCGGAGCCGCCGCCGTCACCGGCACGATCGGCGCCACGGTGACGCGGCCCGGGCCGATCACGGTGGCCTGGATCACCTTCTTGGAGACCGGGTTCACCACCCCGATCACCGCCCCGAGGGGACCGCCCTCGCGGGCCTGGCCGCGCAGGGCCAGGGCGACGCCCGGGGTCTCGTACACGATGGTCACCGCCTCGCCGCGGGCGACGAGGTCGGGCCGGGTGAGTTCGCCGGCGCGCAGGGCCGTGCCGGCGCCGAGGGCCTTCTGCGCCACCTGGCCCAGGAAGGCGGCCGGGTCGGCCGCGACGTCGGCCGGCAGGCCGTCGCGCGGGCGGCGCTCCACCGCGACGTCGGCGGCGTTCAGGGTCTCGCCGCGGGCGACGGCGCGGGTCAGCACCGCGACGTCGGCCATCTCGACGAGCGAGCCGGCGACGCGCAGCGAGGACTGGCGCTCGCCCACCACCACCAGCGCGGTGACGCGGCGGCTGCGGGGATCGTAGGTCACCTCCTGCGCGGTCACCGGGCTCGCGAGGTCCGGCGGCACGGTCAGGACCGGCGCCTCGCCGTCGAACGCGATGGTGACGAAGCCGATGTCGAAGCCGCGCTGCTTGGCGAGCACCGCCTTCACGGCGCCCTCGATCTCCGGGGCGCCGATGCGGCGGGCCGCGCGCTGGACCGAGATCTGGAGCCGGCCGCCGCTCTCCGGCGCGTCGAGCCCGAGGCCGGCGGTGGCCTCGACGATGCGCCGGACCTGGATGGTGCCGGAGGTGCCGAGGGCGGGAGCCCGGAACAGCGCCTTCTGGGCGAGCGCCGGGGGGGCGCCGGAGACGAGGTCGCCCAGCGTGATCACGTCGCGCTCGGCGGTGATGTCGCCCTTGATGGCGAGGCGCGGGGCCTCGACGGCCAGGACCGGCAGGGTGAGGAGGCCGAAGGCCACCAGCGTGAGCGCGGTGCGTGACAGGATGCCGGGGCCCAAAAGCGCCCGGCGGGCCGCGGGGGCGGGAAGAGCGGCGCGGGTCAGGGCGGGAATCATCGGGGCGCTCATCCGCGGAACATCTGCGAGGTGGTGGAGAGCATCTGGTCGGCGGCGGTCACGACCTTCGAGTTCATCTCGTAGGCGCGCTGCGCGGCGATCAGGGATGAAATCTCCGAGACCGCGTTGACGTTGGCCTCTTCGAGGTAGCTCTGCTGCAGGTTGCCGAACCCGTCGGTGCCGGGATTGCCGGTGATCGCCGGCCCCGAGGCCAGGGTCTCGACGAACAGGTTGTCGCCGATTGATTCGAGACCGACCTTGTTGACGAACCGTGCCATCTGGATCTGGCCGAGGTTCTGCGGCGCGGTCTGGCCCGGGATCTGCGCCTGCACGATGCCCGAGGCGCTGATCGTGACGGCGGTGGCGTTGTTGGGCACCGTGATGTTCGGGTTCATCAGGTAACCCTCGCGGGTCACGATCTGTCCCTGCGCATCGAGGTCGAACGACCCGTCGCGGGTATACGAGGTCCGCCCGTCCGGCATCGTGACCTGGAAGAAGCCCTCGCCGCGCACGGCGATGTCGTAGGTCTTCTCGGTCGAGGTGAGGGTGCCCTGCGACATCACCCGGGCGGTCGAGGTGGTCTTCACGCCCGAGCCGATGGCGAGGCCCGCCGGCAGCTGGTTGTTCTGGTCCGAGGTCGCGGTGCCGGCCCGGCGCAGGTTCTGGTAGAGCAGATCCTGGAAATGCGCCTGCTGGCGCTTGTAGCCGGTGGTGCGCAGGTTCGCGATGTTGTTCGAGATGACCTGGACGTTGAGTTCCTGGGCCGCCATGCCGGTGGCGGCGGCGTAGAGCGCGCGCATCGTTCAGGCTCCCGTTTACGCGTTGCCGACGTCGGCGAGGCGCTGGATCGCCTGGCCGCGCAGGGAATCGAGCCGCGACACCGTGTCGGAGACGAGCTGGTAGGTGCGGTTCACCTCCAGCATCCGGCTCATCGCGAGCACCGGGCGGACGTTCGAGCGCTCGAGCGCGCCGGGCTCGATCCGCCCCTGCGGGCCAGCAGGCTGGGCCGGCGTGGTCGAGGAATAGAGGTTCGACCCGGCATTCGTCAGGCCTTGCGGGTTGGCGAAGGTGACGAGGCGCAGCTTACCGCGGGTGCCCTGGTTGGTGGACACGGTGCCGTCCGGCCCGAGGCCGAGGCCGGTCTCCTGCTGGCCGATCTGGATCGGACCGCCCTCGCCGAGGACGGGATAGCCGTCGCTCGTCACGATCTGGCCCTGCGCGTTCAGCTCGAAGGCGCCGTTGCGGGTGTAGCGCTCGCCCTGCGGCGTCTGCACCGCGAAGAACGCATCCCCGCGGATCGCCGCGTTGAGCGGGTTGCCGGTCGCCTCGATCGGCCCCTGCGACAGGTCGAGCGGCGTGCCGGAATCGATGACGTAGGACAGACGCCGGTCGGGGCGCTGGAAGGTCTCCGCGCTCGCCTTCGGCATCAGGTATTCCTGGAAGCGCGTCGAGCGCGCCTTGAAGCCCGTCGTGGTGACGTTGGCCATGTTGTTGGCGATGACCTCGAGCTCGCGCCCAAGGGCCATCTGGGACGAGAGCCCGATCAACTGAGCATTCTGCACCGGCTACTCCCCGACGATGCGTGGTGGCGGGCCACCCCGCTCCCCAGCGGCGGACCCGGAGGGACGATCGCAGGGGCCGTGCCAGGCCGTGCCGCCGGGATTTCTGCTGTTAAGGCAAATGCTTGGTTAATTGCTGGGTCGGCCCGGACGGGTCGTTTCGTGCCGACCCGGCAGGTTCGACCCGGCAGAATTTGCCGCCTTAACGGCACGTTAACCGTCTTCTCGCATTCTGCCGCCCTGTCCCGGCAACGGGTCTCTCCAAGGGTTTGGGCGGCGGGCGATGGCCAAGAAGCCGAAGAAGGCGCCGGCGGGCGAAGGCGAGGCCGAGGGCCAGGAGGCCGCGGCCCCCGGCGGCGGCAAGAAGAAGCTGATCATGATCGGCGCCGCGGTGCTGGTGCTGGCGGGCGCCGGCGGCGGCTTCATGGTGATGCGCAGCCGCGCCGCGCATGCCGAGAAGCCGGCCGCCGAGCAGAAGCTCCCGGTCGCGTTCATGGACGTGCGCGAGATGAACGTGAACCTGATGCCCGAGCCCGGGCAGACCCAGCCGCGCTTCGTGCGCCTGAAGGTCGCCCTCGAGGTGCGTGATTCCAAGGTCGCGGCCGAGGTCCAGCCCCTGATGCCGCGGGTCGAGGACACGTTCCAGGTCTTCGTGCGCGAGCTGCGCGTCGGCGACTTCGAGGCCGCCGGCGGCACCTACCGCCTGCGCGAGGAACTGCTGCGCCGGGTCAACGTGGCGGTCTATCCCGCCAAGGTCGACGCGGTGCTCTTCAAGGACTTCATCATCCAGTAGGCCTCACTCGCAGGATTTGGTGCTTCCGTGGCCGGACCCGACGACACGATCGACGACGACGACTGGGCCGCCGCTCTGATCGAGCAGGGCGGCGGCGGCGATGCTTCGCTCGCCGACGAATGGGGCGCGGCGCTCGCCGAGCAGGGCACCGCCACCCAGGCGAGCGACATGGCGGCCGAATGGGCCAACATGATCGACGAGGGGGAGAGCGAGAACCTCCCCGAGCTCGCCGGCAACGACCGCATCCTGAACCAGGAGGAGATCGACCAGGTCCTCGGGTTCTCGCTGCGCGAGCTCTCGGCCTCGGGCGCGGGCGGCATCCGGGCCATCGTCGATTCGGGCGTCGTCTCGTACGAGCGCCTGCCGATGCTCGAGATCGTCTTCGACCGGATGATCCGGTTGCTGTCGACGAGCCTGCGCAACTTCTTCCAGGACAACGTCGAGGTCACCCTCGACAACATCACCTCGGTGCGCTTCGGCGACTACCTGAACGCGATCCCGCTGCCGACCCTGCTCGGCGTCTTCCGGGCCGATACCTGGGAGAATTCGGGCCTCGTGACTGTCGAGTCGAACCTCGCCTACTCGACCCTCGACCTGCTGCTCGGCGGCAAGCGCGGCGGCACCAGCATCCGCCTCGACGGGCGGCCGTTCACGCCGATCGAGATGCAGCTCGTGCGCCGGATGGTCGAGATCATCCTGGGCGACCTCGAAGCCTCGTTCCAGCCGCTCTCGCCGGTGCGCTTCCTCATCGACCGGATCGAGACCAACCCGCGCTTCGCCACCATCACCCGGCCGGCCAACGCCGCGATCCTGATCGACCTCAAGCTCGACATGGAAGGCCGCGGCGGCCTCCTCCAGATCCTGTTCCCCTACGCCACGATCGAGCCGATCCGCGACCTGCTGCTCCAGAGCTTCATGGGCGAGAAGCTCGGCCGCGACCACATCTGGGAAGGCCACCTCGCCACCGAGATCTTCCAGGCCGACGTCGCGGTCGAGGCGGTGCTGCACGAGATGTCGCTGCCGCTGCGCCGGGTCCTGTCGCTGGAGGTCGGCGACACCATCATGTTCGATGCCAAGCCCGCCGACCTCATCACCCTGCGCTGCGGCGACTGGGCGACGACGCAGGGCCGGATCGGCCGGCTCGACGACTCGATCGCCGTGCAGGTGACGCGGCCCCTGCGCCGCTCGCGCACCACCTTCGCGGCCTTCGAGGCCTCGATGCAGAACCGCAAGGACGGCTAGGCCGATGTCCGTCCCCGCCATCCCGTCCATCCCGTCGCCGACAACCCGGAGCGAGGCCGCGTCGTGAGCCTGATCGTCAGCATCCTGGCCGACCTCCTGGTCGCGGTCCTCCTCGTCGCCTGCATCAGTACGTCGGTGGGCCTCGGCCGCCGCATCACCCGCCTCAAGGGCGACGAGGCGGCGATGCGCCAGACCATCGGCGACCTGATGATGGCGACGGAATCCGCCGAGCGGGCGATCGCCGGCCTGCGCAGCACCCTCGCCGAATGCGACCGCACCCTGGCCGAGCGCCTGCGCGTCGCCGAGCGCACCAACGCCGACCTCGCCTTCCAGCTCCAGGCCGGCGACGAGGTGCTCTCGCGCATCGGCAGCATCCTGGCCCAGGCCCGCGCCTCGGTGCCCGGCGAGGCGGCCCCCGCGCCCATGACGCCCGCCGCCCAGGCCGCCATGGTGCAGGCCGCCTTCGCGCCCGCCGCGCAAGCCACGCCGCCCGTCGTGCCCCAGGCCGCGCCGCCTCAAGCCGCATCGCCGCAAGCCGTGCCCTCCTTCGCTCCCGAGCCCCGGCCGGTCTCCACCGGCGAGCGCCTCGGCGCCGCCGCCGCCGCCGCCCGCGCCCTCAGCGAGCGCGCCCTGAGCCGTCTCCAGGCCCAGGCCGCATGACCCTCGCGCTGCTCCTGCGCCGCTTCGCCGGGCTGCCGGACGTTCCGGTTCCGGCCGGCGGCCCGTCCCCGGCCGCCCCCGCGACCCCCGAGGCCGCGCCGCGGACAGCCGCGGGAGCCGCCGCCGCGCCGAGCGCGGGCAAGCCGGCCGCCGGCAATCCCGTGGCCGGCAACCCTGCCGCCGCCGCGAAGCCCGCCGCGAAATCCGTCGGCGGCCTGCCGGCGAAGCTGCCCCCGGCGCCCGTCTCCCTGTCGGCGCTGCTGCGCCGCCTGACCGCGACGCCGACCTGGCGCGGGCCGGTGATCCGGCTGCGCCTCGTCGATGCGGTGGCGGTGGCGGCCTCCGGCCTGCTGCTCCTCAAGGTCCTGGCCTTCCTCGACGCCGCGCCCTCCACCGGCAGCCGCTTCGCCGAGGTGCTGGCCCATGCCCGCTCCGGCTGGGAGCCGGTCGATCCGACGGTGACCGGCTCGGTCTCGCCGAAGGAGGCGCCGGCCGCCCCCGCGGCGTCGGCCCCGCCCGCGGAGCCGCCGCGGCCGGCGGGCGAGCCGGTCTCCTCCTCCGAGCGGGCGATCCTGGAGAAGCTCGGCGCCCGGCGCGACGCGCTCCAGCAGCGCTCGCGCGACCTCGAGACCCGCGAGCAGCTGATCGAGAATGCCGAGCGCAAGCTCGAGAGCCGCATCAACGATCTCAAGAACCTGGAGCAGAAGGGCGACGACGCCGCGGCCAAGCGCGCCGAGGCCGAGGCCGCCGGGCTCAAGTCCCTGGTGACGATGTACGAGACGATGAAGCCCAAGGAGGCGGCCCGGGTCTTCGACCGGCTGAAGCTCGACGTGCTGGTGCCGGTGGTGGTCGCCATGAACCCGCGCAAGATGGCCGAGGTGCTGGCGGTGATGCAGCCGGAGGCGGCCGAGCGGCTCACGGTGGCGCTCGCCCAGCGCGCCCGCGGGGTCGGCGGGCCGAAATCCGCCGCCGCCGCGCCGGGCCTGCCCCCGGGGGAGCTTCCGGCGATCGACGCGGTGCGCTGACCCAGGGTCATGAGCCGGATCGGCACTGAATTAAGCCCCCGTTAGCCGTATGCCGGCATGGTGCCGGCTCGGGGTTTACGGGCGGATCGCGATGGGTTCGACGGGCAGGAGCCGCAGTGCTGCGGCGCTGATCGCGCTGGCGGGTTGGACCGCCGGAGCGAGCGCGGCCGCCGCGGCGCAGCTGACGGCGATCCAGGGCAGCGAGCAGAAGAATTTCGGTCGCATCGCGCTCACCTTCGACCATGGCGTCAAGGTGACCGCCAAGGTCGTCGGCGGCGTGCTGGTGGTGGGCTTTCGCGAGCCGGTGACGGGCCAGCGCGAGCGCCTGGCGAGCGAGATGCCGGCCTACGTGGCGCAGGTCCGGCGCGACCCGGACGGCTCCGGCCTGCGCGTCGCCCTCCAGGCCCCCTACAAGGTCAACGTGCTCGAGGCCGGCGAGCGGGTCTTCATCGACCTGATGCCCGAGGGCTGGACCGGCCTGCCGCCGAGCCTGCCGCCCGACGTGCTGGCCGACCTCACCCGCCGGGCCGAGGAGCTGAGCGCCCGCCTGCGCCGCGAGGCCGCCGCTCGCGCCCCGCGCCCGGTGCCCCTGCGCCTGGAGGTTGCCAACCTGCCGACCCTGACCCGGCTCACGATGCGCCTGCCGCGACAGGCCGAGGTCGGGCTCACCCGCTCCGGCGGCGAGATCCGCCTGCGGGTGCCCGGCGCCTACACGATCGACGCCTCCGAGGCCCGCTCCGGCGCGCGCCCGGCGGTGACGGCTCTGGCGACCGAGGCCGGTACGGACGCCGCCGGGCTCACCGTGACGCTCGCCGAGGGCTACACCGCCGAGGGCTACCGCGAGGAAGAGTCCTACGTCCTCGACCTGATCAAGCCGGCCGACAAGGCCAAGGCCCAGGATGCGAAGGCATCGGATGCAAAAGCACCCGACGCCAAGGTCGCGGAGTCCAGGACCGCGGAGGTCAAGCCGGCGGTCGAGCCGCCGGCCGCCCCGCCGCTCGCCGCCCGCGGCGAGGCCGGGCCCGATTCGTTCGCTCCGCCGCCCCTGGACCCGGCCGCCTCCACCCTCCCGGTCCAAGGCCGGATCGTCCGGGGATGGCCCGGCCTGCGCATCGCCTTCCCGTTCGCGAGCCGGCCGCCCGCCGCCCTGTTCGAGCGCGGCGGGGTCGCCACGCTGGTGTTCGAGACGACCACGCCGGTCGGCCTGCCCGCCCTCGCGGCGGGGGCACCGGCGAGCGTCGACGAGGCGCCGCGGGTGGACGGAGCCTTCACGGTGATGCGGCTTCGCCTCGAAACCGGCACGCTCGCCCAGCTCGCTCCCGGGGAGGGGCAGGGCTGGGACCTGGTGCTCGGCGACGGGTCCGCGCCGAGCGGCGACCTGCTCGCCCCCCAGCGCAGCGCCGACTCGTCGGGCAAGCCCGGGGTATCGGTGCCGCTCGCCCGGCCCGGCGGCGCGCTCTGGCTCGAGCGCGACGGCGAGCGCATCGCCGTGGTGACCGCTCGGGGGCCCCGCATCGCCGGCGTCCCGAAGCGCGGCCGCTTCGTCGAGTTCGAGGTGCTGCCGAGCCGCCAGGGCGTCGCGGTGCTGGCGGCGGCCGACGACCTCGCGGTGCGGCCCGGCCTCGCCGAGGTGACGATCACCCGGCCGG
The DNA here is from genome assembly GCF_017347565.1 of Methylobacterium indicum. NCBI lineage: Bacteria > Pseudomonadati > Pseudomonadota > Alphaproteobacteria > Hyphomicrobiales > Methylobacteriaceae > Methylobacterium > Methylobacterium indicum. The sequence continues at coordinate 1,954,718 of NZ_AP024145.1, forward strand.
GCGGCCTGTCGGTCTCCCCGGCGGTGGTCGAGGCGCCGGAGGCCGGCCCGAAGGCCGCCTCCACCCTGATGGTGCAGCCCGCCCGCTGGGACGAGGACCAGCGCGGCGACGTGCGCACGCGCATCCGCGCGGCGGAAGCCGCCGCGGCCTCCGCCGAGCGGCCGGCCCGCTCGGCCGCCCGGGTCGAGCTCGCCCGGGTGCTCCTCGCCAACGGTTTCTCGGCCGAGGCGTCCGGCGTGCTGAACTACGCGACCCGCGAGGACCCGGCCCTGGCCTCGCAGCCGCCGGTGCGGCTGCTCTCGGCGATCGCGGCCCTGCGGATGGGCCAGGATGCCCGGGCGGCCGGTTTCCTCAACCCCGACGGCCGGCAGGCGATCGACCCCGAGATGCGCCTGTGGCGCGGCTACCTCGACGCCCGCGCCCGGCGCAGCGCCCCGGCGCTCGCCGCCTTCAAGGCCGCGCTCCCGGTGATCGAGGCCTACCCGGACGACCTCCAGCTGCCGCTCTATCTCGCGGGGGCGGAAGCCGCCCTCGAGGTCAAGGATCCGGCCTTCGCCCAGCGGGCGCTCACCGCCGCGACGCCGCTGGCCGAGGCGCCGCTGCCCCGCGACCGGCTGGCCTTCCTCAAGGCCCGCTTCGCCGAGGCGATCGGCCAGGAGGGCGAGGCCCGCCGCGCCTACCAGCAGCTCTCCGAGACCGGCGTGCCGCAGATCGCCGCCGAGGCGACCCTGCGGCTGGTCGATCTCGGACGGGCCACCGGCACGATGACGCCCGAGGCGGCGATCGATCGGCTCGAACGCCTGACCCTCATCTGGCACGGCGACACCGAGGCCGAGGCCCTGGCCCGGCTCGGCCGGCTCTATGCCGGCGCCGGCCGCTGGCGCGACGCCTTCGCGACCGCCCGCAAGGCCAACCGCCTCTATCCCGATCACCCGGCGACCCGCGGCCTGCACGACGACACGGTGGCGTTGTTCTCCGCCCTGTTCCTGTCGGACAAGGGCGCCAGCCTCGGCCGGATCGAGGCCCTGGCCCTGTTCTACGACTTCAAGGAGTTCACGCCGGTCGGCCGCCAGGGCGACGAGATCGTGCGGCGGCTGGCCGATCGCCTCGTCGCCCTCGACCTCCTCGACGCGGCCGGCGACCTCCTGCAGCACCAGGTCGACAATCGCCTCACCGGCGCGGCGCGGGCGAGCGTGGCGGCCCGGCTCGCGACCGTGCGGCTGATGGAGGGCGAGCCGCTCAAGGCCCTCAAGGTGATCCAGAACACCCGCCTGCCGGAATTGCCGGCGCCGATCCGCGACGCGCGCCTGCTCCTCGAGGCCCGGGCCCTCTCCGACCTGTCGCGCACCGACCTCGCCCTCGAACTCCTCGACGGCAATGCCACCCCGGAGGCGGCGCATCTGCGCGGCGACATCCTGTGGGGCGCGCGGCGCTGGCGCGAGGCCGGGGAGGCGCACGAGACGCTGCTCGGCACCCGCTGGCGCGATCCCGGCCCGCTCTCCGACGCCGAGCGCAACGACGTGATGCGGGCGGCGATCAGCTACGCGCTCGCCGAGGATACCCTGAGCCTCGACCGCCTGCGCACCAAGTACACGCCGAAGATGGCCGACAGCCCGGATGCCCGCACCTTCGGCCTCGTCGCGGCGCCCAACGCCTCCGCCACCGCGGCCTTCCGCAGCCTCGTGCGCCAGGCGACCAGCGCCGAGACCCTGACCGAGTTCCTGCGCGCCTACCGCGCCCGCTACCCCGAGAGCGCCGCGCCCGAGCGGCCGAAGCCGGGTCCCGACGGCGCTCCGGCGGGGACGGGGCCGGAAGCCCGCGGCGCCGGCGGGCCGGCGCCGGGCTGAGGGCCCGGGCCAGGCCTTTACCCCGCGGCGTCGGGCCGGCCCGCCATCCGTGAGCCCGCGCTTGCGCGCTCGCGCTAAGCAGATTTCGCCGAAGTGGTTACCGGTTCGGCGCCGAAGATCTGCGGCAAAACAAGAACCTAAGCGGGCGAAGCGTTGGCCTGCCAACGCAAGTCTGCTTAGAGGACGCGGTGCAAGGCCGCGATGCAGCGGTCGATGTCGCCCTCGTCGGCCCAGACATGCGGGCTGAGGCGCAAGCCCCCGGATCGCTCGCTCGCGTAGACGCCGTGTTCGCGCAGGCGATCGAGCAGGCCGGAGGACAGGCCGCCCGGAGCGCGGAGCCCGAGGACACCCGGTACCCGCAGATGCCGCGGTGCTGCGGCAAGCCCGAGCCCGGCGACGCCGTCCTCCAATCGATCGGTGAGGTGCCGCAGCCGGGCCGCCACCGCCGATGCCTCGAAGGACAGGACCAGCTCCAATCCGGTCGCCGCCATCGGCAGCAGGACCGGGTCGTTCAGTTCGCCGCGGTCGTAGCGCCGGGCGCCGGACGCGGGCGGGCGGTTGCCGTTGTTCTCCTCGATCGGTGCCCCGTCCTGCCGGTGCGGCGCGGCATACAGGAAGGCGAGTGCGTAGGGACCGAGGGTCCATTTGTAGGTCGGGAAGGCCAGGAAGTCGGGGCGCCAGCGGCCCACATCCACCGGCACGGCGCCGGCCGCCTGGGTCGCGTCGATCACCAGGGCGGCTCCCGCGGCATGGACGGCCGGTGCGAGACGGTCGAGGTCGATCAGCCCACCATCGGTCCAATGCGACGGGGTCAGGGTCGCGATCGCCAGGGGCGGTGCCCCGGGGCGCTCGATCGCGGCCAGCAGAGCGGCCGTCCAGTCGTCGTCCCCCGGGCGGGCAACCTCCTCGACGATCAGGCCGCGGGCGGCGGCAAGCCGGTCGAAGGCGTAGCGCAGCGACGGAAACTCGTCGGCGACCCGCAGCACGCGCCCGCCCGGCGCGACGGTCAGGTTCGCGGCGGCCGTCGCCATCGCGTGGCTGACCGACCCGACGATCGCCATGTCGTCCGTGGCCGCGCCGACGAGCCGGGCGGCGGCCGTCCGCGCCCGCTCGGCCTGGGCCGGGACCGCCTCGCGCGGGTGAGTCCAGGGCCGGCTCTTCACCAGCAGACCCGCTTCCCCGGCCTCGCGGACCACCAGGGGCAGCGGCGACCACGCCGCCGCATCGAGGTAGCTGACGTCGTCGGGGATTTCGAACAGGTGCCTCTGGCAGGGCAGGGGGGTGATCGCGGTCATGCTGGGGCGCCTGCGGCCGTTCACCCGGACACGCAGGCGGGCTTGCGCGCGGGTTCGCCGAACGGCCTTGTGAGGATCGGGGTTCGGGTCGAGGCGTCTTTTACCACGATGTGACCCGCAGCAGGACGAATGGTGCCGGCCGGTCCGGCACGGTCGGCGCCCGAACGGGTTCACCCGATCCCTCGCACCGTCGCGACCTGGATCAGACCTCGCCCTCGCCCGCCGGGGCGGAGCGGCGACGCGGCTCCTCGCCGGTGGTGCTGGTGCCGGGATCGAGAGCGTCGGGTTTGCGGGCAGCGTCGTGGTCGGCCGGTGTCACCCCGGCCTTGGCGGCGGCCCTGTCCTCGTCGCGACGGGTCAGGTGCGGGCGGGCGGTGAGCAGGTCTTCGCTTCTGTCGGGCATTGATGATCCTCCGGTCGGCGGTGTCCAACGCGGAGCAAGTCGAACAAGTTCGATCGCGTGCAGCGGAACGAACGCCGCAACGGTAGGATCAACGAAGACCGGATGAGGCCGAAAAGGCTACGTTCTCGTCCGCTGCGGGGACGGCATCAACACCTGTAAGGTGTTGGTGCCCAGGAGAGGACTCGAACCTCCACGGCTTGCACCACTGGTACCTGAAACCAGCGCGTCTACCAATTCCGCCACCTGGGCCCTAGAGCGTCGCCTTGGCGGCGCCCCGGTGCCAGTCGTGTAGAGCCTGGCGGCGGTGGCGTCAACGGGCTTGAGCGGCCTTCGGGAGGGGAGGGGGCGTTCCAGCGCCTCGGCGGGCCGATGTCGGATTTCGATCGGGATGCCGGGCGTGCCCGTCCGAGCCATGGACAATCCGGCCGGCCGGATCGCGGCGGCAGCAGCCCGTCGTTGATCGGTGCAGCATCCGATATAACTCTGCGTCATGACAACCGAATCGCACGAAGCGCCCGGCGAGGCGGAGGATGTGATCGAGATCACCGCCGTGATCACATCCGACGACTGGACGGAGGCATCCATGCGCAACGCCCGCGGCCACCTCGCGTCGCGGCGGAGGGTGGCACTCTTCGGTAATCTCGCCCTCCTCCCCATCGGCCTGTTGTTCATCGCGCTGGTCTTCTGGAAGACCGGCGGGAGGCAAGCGGCCCCTGAAGACATCGTCCTTCTCGACGCGCCGGCCGGCATGCACGAGACAATCCTGCTGTGGTTCGTCGTCTGCACGTTGTTCGTCGCCGGGTCCTACGCCGTCCACGATCGGTCGGTGCAATGGCGCCTGCGCCGCTGGGCTGCCCGACGGCATGGGACCGAGCCGATCTCGGTGCATTGCCAGCTCACCGCGCGGGGAATGACCGCGACCGACAGGTACGGCACCCTGTTCCGGTCCTGGGCGAGCGTGGTGGACCTCGAGGAGACCGAGCGGCATTTCTTCCTGACCGACGCGGATTGCGGTGTCGCCATCGTGCCCAAGCGCGACATGTCCGATGCCGAACAAGCTCGCATCCGCGCGTTCGTGCGCGAAAGGCTGCTCCGCCTCGGAGACGATCCCGAGCCCCTCACGGCCGTGCTGCCACAGGAGGCGACGCGTGAGGCTGGCGTGCATCTGCACTACGAGCGCACGGTGGAAGACCAAATCGCGGGTGACCTACTTCTCTGGGCGATGACCTCGGGACGACGGCGTCGTGCGCTGAGCGCGCTGGGATCCGCGCTCGTCGTGGCGCTGGGCATGTCCTCTTTCGACGCAGCCCGGTTCTGCCTGGCATGGCTCGCAGCGGGCCGGAACGAGCCGTTCGATGAACCATTCACAGCCATTATGCTCGACGGGGCTGCAGGCTACCTGTGGATCTCTCTCTGGGCGGCGGGCTTCGGATTGATCGTCTGGCTGACATGGCCGTGGTTCCTGCGGCGGCAGGCCGAGGCTCGGGCACGGTCGCGCCCGGACGTTCCCGTCGATCTCGCGCTCGGAGAGGCTAACGTAACGGTGGCGGTGCCCGGCACGTGGATCCGCTACACCTGGAGTTCCGTCCAGGCTGTCCTGGAGTGCCGCGATCACGTCGGCCTGCTGTTGCCGCTCAGCGCAATGCTGGTGATCCCAAAGCGAGCGCTCGACGAAGATCGTCTCGCTGAACTGCGCCATCTGCTAGCGCGCTGCACCGCTCAGCCGAAAGTATGATCGTTCAAGGGATAGTTATCCGCAATACCACCGTATCGCGGTCGGCATCAACACCATCGGAGGGTGTTGGTGCCCAGGAGAGGACTCGAACCTCCACGGCTTGCACCACTGGTACCTGAAACCAGCGCGTCTACCAATTCCGCCACCTGGGCCCTAGAGCGTCGCCTTGGCGGCGCCCCGGTGTCAGTCGTTTAGTCGGCGGCGGAGCCGGCGTCAACGCCGAACTCCGCCGCTTCGTCAGACGCGCTCAGAGACCCGCCGGCCACTCGCGGATGTCGACGAAGTGGCCCGCGATCGCCGCGGCCGCCGCCATCGCCGGGGAGACGAGGTGCGTGCGGCCCTTGTGGCCCTGGCGGCCCTCGAAGTTGCGGTTCGAGGTCGAGGCGCAGCGCTCGTGTGGCTTGAGACGGTCGGCATTCATGCCGAGGCACATCGAGCAGCCCGGCTCGCGCCAGTCGAAGCCGGCGGCGATCAGGATCTGGGCCAGGCCCTCCTCTTCCGCTTGCTGCTTCACGAGGCCGGAACCCGGCACCACCATGCCGCTGACGTTCGGGTGGATCTTCTTGCCCTCGACCATCCGGGCGACGATCCGCAGATCCTCGATCCGGCCGTTGGTGCAGGAGCCGATGAACACCTTGTCGAGGGCGATGTCGGTGATCTTCTGGCCCGGGGTCAGGCCCATATAGGACAGGGCCTTCTCCTTGGACGAGCGCAGGTTCTCGTCCTCGATCGAGGACGGATCCGGCACCCGGCCCTGGATCGAGATCACGTCCTCAGGGCTCGTGCCCCAGGTCACGATCGGCGGGAGGTTGGCGGCGTCGAGCCGGATCTCGCGGTCGAAATGCGCGCCCTCGTCGGAGACGAGGGTGCGCCAGTAGGCGAGGGCGCGCTCGAAGGCCTCGCCCTTCGGCGCCTTCGGCCGGTCCTTGATGTAGGCGAAGGTGGTCTCGTCGGGGGCGACCATGCCAGCGCGGGCACCGCCCTCGATCGACATGTTGCAGATCGTCATCCGGCCCTCCATCGAGAGCCCGCGGATCGCCTCGCCGGCATATTCCAGCACGTGGCCGGTGCCGCCGGCGGTGCCGATCTCGCCGATGATCGCCAGGATGATGTCCTTGGCCCCCACGCCGGCGGGCAGGCGCCCGTCGACGACGGCGCGCATGTTCTTCGCCTTCTTCTGGATCAGCGTCTGGGTGGCCAGCACGTGCTCGACCTCCGAGGTGCCGATGCCGTGGGCGAGCGCCCCGAAGGCGCCATGGGTCGAGGTGTGGGAATCGCCGCAGACGATCGTCTGGCCCGGCAGGGTGAAGCCCTGCTCCGGCCCGATGATGTGGACGATGCCCTGGCGCTTATCCAGCGCGTCGTAATACTCGATGCCGAACTCGCGGACGTTCTCGGCCAGCGTGTCGATCTGCGTGCGGCTCTCCGGATCCTCGATGCCGAGGCTGCGGTCCGAGGTCTGGACGTTGTGGTCGACGACCGCCAGCGTCTTCTCCGGGTGGCGCACCCGGCGCCCGGCGAGACGAAGCCCCTCGAAGGCCTGGGGCGAGGTGACCTCGTGGACGAGGTGCCGGTCGATGTAGAGGAGGCAGGTGCCGTCCGGCTGACGATCGACGACGTGGTCGTCCCAGATCTTGTCGTAGAGGGTGCGCGGGGCAGTCATCGGGGTGTTTGCCTTGTCACGAAGACCTGACGGTAGGGCCGGGCGCGTGGCGTGCGCACGCGGCGGACCCGTCATGTAACCGCCTGAACCGCCGACGGGTAGACCCCGCGGCGCCGCAAGGGGATGCAGGGGTCGCACGGCGTACCAGAACACAGCGTGAGCGGCGTCCGCGAATCGCAGACGTCTGGGCGTGCGGGGGCCCTGACTCGCCTTCCGCCTGATCTTTTTCCCGACACCAGCAAGTCGCGGGATCCCCTCTCCAGGCGATGCCGGGCTTGCCAGAGATCCTTGCCCGGTATCGCTGCAAGGTGTGGGAGAGGGGTAGGGGTGAGGGTGCCGCGCTTCAGTGTGAAGCTGTGGCCGTCGTGCTGGCGGCTCAACGGTTGAGTTCAATCCTGAAGCCGAGCCACCCTCACGCGGGATCTTCGATCCCCAGGCCCCTCTCCCACACGGGAGAGGGGAGGTGCGCTCTACCTCCGTTCGAGCGGATCGAGCGAAGCCGATTGCTATTCCTTCACCGCCCCGGTCATCGCCGAGACGTAGTGCTCGACGAAGAACGAGTACAGGATCACCAGCGGCAACGAACCGACGAGGGCGCCGGCCATCAGCGAACCCCAGCGGTAGATGTCGCCGTCGACGAACTCGCTCACCACCGCCACCGGCACGGTCTTGTTCTGGGTCGAGGACAGGAAGGTCAGCGCGTAGATGAACTCGTTCCAGCACAGCGTCAGCGAAAAAATGCCGGCCGAGATCAGCCCCGGCACGGCCAGCGGCAGGATGATCTTGACGAGGATCTGCCAGCGGCTCGCGCCGTCGATCAGCGCGCATTCCTCCAGCTCGTAGGGGATGGTCTTGAAGTACCCCATCAGGAGCCAGGTCGAGAACGGGATGAGGATGGTCGGGTAGACCAGCACCAGGGCGAAGGGCGAATCGTAGAGCCCGTAGGCCTGGATGATGGTGGCGAGCGGGATGAACAGGATCGAGGGCGGAACGAGATAGGCGAGGAAGATCGCCGCCCCGACCGCCACCGCGCCCTTGTAGCGGATGCGGACGATCGCGTAGGCCGCGAGCACGCTGGCGAACAGCGACAGCACGGTGGCCGCCACCGAGATCATCATCGTGTTCCAGAGCCACAGGGGATAGTTGGTCTGGAACAGGAGCTTCGCGATGTGCTTGAGCGTCGGCGAGACCACCCAGAACGGGTTGTAGGTCTCCATGTCGATGAGCTGGTCGTCCGGTTTGATGGCGGTCAGGGCCATCCAGTAGAACGGGAAGAGCAGCACCACCAGGATGACGAAGAGCGGCAGGTAGACCGTGACGACGCGCTTGGGCAGCGTGTCGAGATAGGCCATGCCTTCGCTGTTGTCGGGGGTATCGGCGGTCGTGGTCGCGGCCATGGGTGCTCGATCCTTCTCGTTAGAGCGCTTCACGATCGCGTTGCAATCGCGAAGCTCTCTAAGTCTTTGTTTTGCCGCATTTTCTTCGACGAACCGGCATCCACTTCGTCGGAAAATGCTCTAGCCGGTCTGCCACTTGCGGTTCTGGAGGCCGAACCACGAGATCCCGATGGCGAAGATCAGGAACGGCACCATCGCGGTGGCGATGGCCGCGCCCTCGCCGAGATTCCCCGACAGGATGCCGCGCTGGTAGGACAGGGTCGCCATCAGGTGGGTCGTGTTCACCGGGCCGCCGCGGGTCATCGCCCAGATCAGCTGGAAGTCGGTGAAGGTGAACAGCACCGAGAAGGTCATCACCACGGCGATGATCGGGGTGAGCAGCGGCAGGGTGATATGGCGAAAATTCTGCCACGGCGTCGCGCCGTCGATCGTCGCCGCCTCGTAGAGCGAGGGCGACACGGTCTGGAGCCCTGCGAGCAGCGTGATGGCGATGAACGGCACGCCGCGCCAGATGTTGGCGAAGGTCACGCAGATCCGCGCCATGGTCGGATCGCCCAGGAAGTCGATGTTGTGGTCGAGCAGCCCGAGATGGCGCAGCGACCACGAGATGATCGAGAATTGGCTGTCGAAGATCCACCAGAACGCCAGCGCCGACAGCACCGTCGGCACGACGAACGGGATCAGCACGATCGAGCGGATCAGCGCCTTGAACGGCAGCCGCTTGTTGAGGAGCAGCGCCAGGTAGAGGCCGATGGCGAACTTCGCCACCGAGGCGAAGCCCGTATAGACCAGGGTGTTGAACACCGAGAGCCAGAAGACGTTGTCGTCCCACAGCCACTCGTAGTTCTCGATTCCGACGAAGCTGCCGCCGCGGCCGATGCGGGTGTCGGTGAGCGACAGCCAGACGCCCTTGCCCAGGGGATAGGCCAGGAACAGCAGCAGGATCGCGGCTGCCGGCAGCATGAACCAGAAGCCCAGCCAGCCGCGGCTCGTCCGCAGCCGGCTCCAGGCCGAGCCGGTCGTGGGCGCCGCCGCGGCGGGGCGGGCGAGGGCGATGTCGGCCACGGGGAGCCTCCTCCGGGTGTGTTCTTGGTTGGGGGGCGCCTCTGGGCGGATGAGGGCAGAACGATTGGACTGCTCCAGCCCTGCGCTGCCGCATGAGGCGCGGGTTTCTCCTCTCCCCGCGGGCGGGGAGAGGGCCGCTTGCACCTTGCCGTGCGAGCGGCAAGCGCAGGCGAAAGCCGAAGCGAGGGTGAGGGGGTGTTCCCGGAGGAGCCTCTTTCGGCGCCTCCCCCTCACCCTCGGCTGCCGCCTCGCCGTGTCCCCTGGACAGGGACACAGCCCTCTCCCCGCCCGCGGGGAGAGGGGGAGATGTGCACGAAACGGGCGCGGGACCCTTTCTACGCCGACCGGAAGATCCGCTGCGCCTGGCGCTCGGCGGTCTTGATCGCGCCCTTCAGGTCCTCGCGGCCGGTGCAGTAGGAGGCGAACATGTCGACGACGACGAAGTCGGCGAGGACGGCGGCCACCTTCTCGCTCACCGGGGCGAGGCCGCCGGCGGCCAGCGTCCGGCTCGAGGCCTCGCCGAACACCTTGTTCTTCGGATCGGCGGTCCAGATCGGGTTGTTGGCATAGGCCTGGAGCGGATGGCAGAGATAGCCCTGCGACGCCTCGAGCCAGGAATTGTAGTTCTGGGCTTCCAGCGCGAAGGCCATGAACGCCTTACAGGCGTTCGGCGCCTTGGTGTAGGTGTAGGCGAGGATCGGGAAGGCGAGCTGGAACTCGGTCGGCTTGCCGGACTTGCCGACCGGCCAGACCGCGTGGTCCATGTCCGCCGCGATATCCTTCTTCTCGTTCTTGGCCGCGGCGTAGACCGAGATGCCGTTGCCGGTGAGGTAGAGGTCGCCGGACAGGAACGCCTTGTTGTTCGAGGAATCGTTCCACGACGCCGTGCCGGGCACGAAGGTCTCGTAGAGCGCCTTGACGTAGTCGAGCGCCTTGGCGGTCTCCGGCGAGTTGATGACGATCTTCTCGTTGGCGTCGACCAAGTAGGCGTCGTGCGACCACAGGGCCCAGTGGATCCACGAATTGGCGTCGCCGGTGGCGTGGCCGAGGGCGAAGCCGGCCGGCGTATTGTTCTTCTTCATCGCCCGGCACAGTTCCAGGAAGCCGGCATGATCCTCCGGGAATTTCTGGAATCCGGCCTTGTTCATGGCCGAGATGCGGTAGTTGATGTAGCCGCCGTTGAACGCCATCGGGATGGCGATCCACTTGCCCTTGACCTTGCCGTAGGCCTCGGCCGCCGGCAGCCAGCCGCCGTATTTCTTGCCGAGATAGTCGGCGACGTCGCCGACCTCCATGCATTTCGACGGGAAGAGGGCTGGGAAGGAGTAGAGGCCCCAGACCATGTCCGGGCCCTGGCCGGTATTGGCCGCCACCGACGCCTTGGGCTGGATGTCGTCGAAGGACTCGCTCGTCACGCTCACCGGCACGCCGGTCGCCTTGGTGAAGGCGTCGACGAGGCGCATGAAGGCCTCGTCCTCGGAGGGGATGAAGCGCTTCCAGCGCAGGAGCTTGAGCGAGGCGCCGGCCTCCGGCTTCCACTGGTTCTCCTGCGCCCAGGCGCGGGCGAAGCCCTCCAGGCCCGCGGCGGAGGCGAGGCCGAGGGCGGCGCCCCCCTTGAGGATCTGGCGACGATCGAAGGCTGACATCGTGGCGTCTCTCCCGGGACCTTGTGGTTGTCGATCGGTCTCGGCCGGCGGCGGGATGGCGTCCCGCCGCCGGCCGGAGGTCGTCGGCTCAGTTCAGCCGGCGGCCGTTCTCGGCGTCGAACAGGTGGACGAGGGCCGGATCGGCCGTGATGCTGATGCGCTCGCCCGGGCCGGCGCCGATCCGGTCGCGGAACACGCAGGCGATGTCGCGGGCGACCTCGTTGGCGACGTCCTGGGCGCCGCCGCCCGGCGGGCGGACCAGCACCATCGTCTCGGAGCCGGTCGGCTCCACCACCGCGACCTCCACCGGCACGCCGCCCTCGGCCAGCCGCACGTGCTCGGGCCGCAGGCCGTACACCGCCGGCATCCCGTCGGCGGGGCGCGCCCCGCGGGTCGGCAGCGGCAACGTCAGGCCGCTGTCGGTGCGGAACGACTGGCCCGCCACCTTGCCCTTGAGGAAGTTCATCGACGGCGAGCCGATGAAGCCGGCCACGAAGATGTTGTCGGGCCGGTCGTAGAGCTCGAGCGGGGCGCCGACCTGCTCGACCACCCCGTCATGCATCACCACGATCTTGTCGGCCATGGTCATGGCCTCGATCTGGTCGTGGGTGACGTAGACCGTGGTGGTGCGAAGCCGCTGGTGCAGCTCCTTGATCTCGGCCCGCATCGCCACGCGCAGCTTGGCGTCGAGGTTGGAGAGCGGCTCGTCGAACAGGAAGACCTGCGGGTCGCGCACGATCGCCCGCCCCATGGCGACGCGCTGGCGCTGGCCGCCCGAGAGCTGGCGCGGGTAGCGGTCGAGGAGCTTCTCGAGGCCGAGGATCGCCGCGGCGCGGCCGACCCGGCTGTCGATCTCCTCCTTGGCGGCCTTCCTCAGCTTGAGCGAGAAGGCCATGTTGTCCCGCACGGTCATGTGCGGGTAGAGCGCGTAGTTCTGGAACACCATGGCGATGTCGCGCTCCTTGGGCGGCACCGCGTTGACGACGCGCGAGCCGATCCGGATCTCGCCCGCCGTGATGTTCTCCAGGCCCGCGATCATGCGCAGCAGGGTCGATTTCCCGCAGCCCGACGGGCCGACGAGGATCACGAATTCCCCGTCCTGAATGTCGATCGACACGCCGTGCAGGATCGGGGTGGCCCCGAACGACTTGCGCACGTTCCTGATTTCCAGCCCGGCCATCGGCTCCTCGTGGTCGTGTCTATGAGAGTACGGTCGCGCGCGGCGCGCGGACCGAAACGGCAGCGCTGCCACAGGCAGACGACGAACACACGACAGGCGGGCCCCGATCGGGGTGTCTGGCGCTCATGGGGGTTTCCTCGACCCGTCTCGAACGGGGCAGCCTGTCTTGCCGCCTCTCGTGTTGGCGGCCATCATCGGGCGCGCGGGGCGCAAGATCAAGCGTCCTCGCCATGCGTCCATCGTCGGATGCACCAGAAACGACCGGGAGACGGGCTTGAAGTCCACAGATGTGCTGATCATGCGGCCGATGATGCCGCTCGTGACCGAGAGCCTGGAGAGGCATTTCACCCTGCATCGCGGCGATCAGGCCGAGGACAAGGAGCGTTTCCTCGACGAGATCGGGCCCAGGATCCGCGGCATGGCGGTGAGCCATGTCCACGTGAACGACGCGCTGCTCGACCGGCTGCCGAAGCTCGAGATCGTCGCCAATTTCGGCGTCGGATACGACACGATCGACGCCGCGGCCTGCGGCCGGCGCGGCGTGATGGTGACGAATACGCCCGACGTCCTGACCGACGAGGTCGCGGATCTGGCCGTCGGCCTGCTGCTCGCCACCGTGCGGCAGATCCCGCAGGTCGACCGCTACCTGCGTCAGGGCAAGTGGATGGAGAAACCCTATCCGCTCACCGGCACCCTGCGCGGGCGCAAGGTCGGCATCCTCGGCCTCGGCCGCATCGGCCGGGCGATCGCCCACCGCCTCGTCGCCTTTGGGCTGCCGATCGCCTATCACGGCCGTAACCGGCAGGCGGACGTTCCCTACGAATACTTCCCGTCGCTCATCGAGATGGCGAAGGCCTGCGACGTGCTGATGGTGGTGGCGCCCGGCGGCCCGGAGACCAAGAACATCGTAGGCCGCGAGGTGCTGGAGGCTCTGGGGCCGCAGGGCGTGCTGGTCAACGTCGCCCGCGGCACGCTGGTGGACGAGGACGCGCTCGCCGCGGCGCTCGCCGACGGCACGATCCAGAGCGCCGGCCTCGACGTCTTCGCCGAGGAGCCGAAGGTGCCCGACGCCCTGATCGCCCAGGAGCATGCGGTTCTGCTGCCACATGTCGGGTCGGCGTCGCACCACACGCGCAACGCGATGGGCCAACTCGTCGTTGATAACCTGACCTCCTGGTTCCAGGGCAACGGTCCGGTGACGCCGGTGGCCGAGACACCCTGGAAGGCCTGACGAACCCGAGAGCCACGCCATGCGCCTGCGCCGCCTCCTGCCCCTGCTCGGTCTCGCCTCGGTGGGATGGATGACCTGGACGGGATGCGCGGCGGCGCAGGAGGCGAGCCCGCCCCCGAACGCCGCGGGGCCGTGGGAGCTGGCGCTGGACGGCAGCTTTCGCCGCTGCGGCCTGATGCTGGGAGCCGAGCCCGGGAGCGTGGGCCGGGTCCTGCGCTTCCCCGCCGGCTGCCGCCGGGCGCTGCCGATGATCAACGGCATCGTCGGCTGGCGCCAGGAGGGGGAGATGATCCAGCTCCTCGACCGCGAGGGCCAGCCCGTGCTGGCCTTCGCGACCCCCGAGGGCGACGGCCCGCGCAGCGCCGAGACCCCGGGCGGCGAGCGCTACAGCCTGGCTCAGGCGGGCATGACCCAGGCCGGCTCGCGGCCGGCCGCGCCGCTGGTGACGCAGGCCGCGCTGACGACCCCGCCGAGCCTGCGCGGGGCCGCCCCGGAGAGCTGGGCCGGCGCACCCTCGACCGCCGCCGCGGTGACCGGCCTCTACACCCTCGATCGCTTCGTCGAGAAGGACGTCTGCCGGGTGGTGCTCAGGGCCGACACCGCCCAGGTGACCGCGCAGGTACAGGAGGGCTGCCGCGATCCCGGCCTCGCCCTGTTCGATCCGACCGCCTGGCACTACGAGGCCGGCCGCCTCACCCTCGTCGCCCGGCGCGGCCACAGCGTCGAGCTGATCCCGGTGGGGGAGGGGCGCTGGCGCCGCGACCCCGAGATCGGCACCACCTTCGTGCTGCGGCGGGTGGAGCCGTGAGGCCCGGCCGTGCCGGAACGCGTCCGGCCTATCGCGCCCCGAACCCGGCATCGGCGCCGATCGCCGTCAGGCGGTCGGGGGCGCGTTCCTTGCGCTCGCTGTAGCGGTCGACGAGGTAGTCCGACCGCTCGCGCACCAGCAGCGTGAACTTCATCAGCTCCTCGCACACGTCCACCACCCGGTCGTAGAGCGGCCCGGGCTTCATCCGGCCGGCCTCGTCGAACTCCTTGAAGGCCATCGGCACCGAGGACTGGTTGGGGATCGTCACCATCCGCATCCAGCGCCCCAGCACCCGCAGGGCGTTGACGGCGTTGAAGCTCTGCGAGCCGCCCGAGACCTGCATCACCGCGAGCGTGCGCCCCTGCGTCGGGCGCACGCTGCCCTCGCTGAGCGGCAGCCAGTCGATCTGGCTCTTCATCACCCCGGTCAGGGTGCCGTGCCGCTCCGGCGAGACCCAGACCTGGCCCTCGGACCAGATCGAGAGTTCGCGCAGCTCGCGCACCTTCGGGTGGTCGGCGGTCGTGTCGTCGGGAAGCGGCAGCCCGTCGGCGTGGAAGATCCGCACCTCGCCGCCCATCGCCTCCAGGAGCCGGGCCGCCTCGTAGGCGAGGAAGCGGCTGAACGAGCGGTCGCGCAGCGAGCCGTACAGGATCAGGAAGCGCGGCGGATGGGCGAAGGGCTCGGCCACCGCGAGGCGCGCGGTACTGGGCCTCTCGGCATGCGCGGCGCTCAGGTTCGGGAACCCGTCGCGGGCGGACGGGACGGGCGGGGGCTTGTCCATGCGGGTTTTTCCTTCTACATTTCAACGAATATCGATGTATTGGCGGAGCGATGGACGAACGACAAGCCCTCGCGGCCTTCGCGGCCCTCGGTCAGGAGCATCGCCTGCGGGTGGTGCGGGCCCTGGTCGCCGCCGGGCCGGACGGAGTGGCGGCCGGTGCCCTCGCCGACGCGGTGGGCATCGCCGGCAACACCCTGTCCTTCCACCTGAAGGAGCTGTCGCATGCCGGGCTGGTCGCCTCCCGGCGCGAGGGACGGTCGGTGATCTACACGGCCGCCTATGCCGGGCTGTCCGACCTGATCCGCTTCCTGATGCGCGATTGCTGCCAGGGCCGGCCGGAGGTTTGCGCCCCGGCGGTCGAAGCCCTCGCCCTCGCCGCCTGCTGCCCCGCCGGAGACCGCCCGTGACCGAAGCCATCGACGTCGTGATCTACCACAACCCGGCCTGCGGCACCTCCCGCAACGCCCTGGCGATGATCCGCAATGCCGGGATCGAGCCGCACGTCGTGGAGTACCTCAAGACCCCGCCGGCCCGGGAGATGATCCGGGCGCTGGCGCGGCGGGCCGGGCTCCCCATCCGGGCGCTGCTGCGCGAGAAGGGCACCCCCTTCGCCGAGCTCGGTCTCGGCGATCCGGCCCTGAGCGACGACCGGCTGCTCGATGCCGTGGCGGCGCATCCGGTCCTGCTCAATCGCCCGCTGGTGGCGAGCCCGAAGGGCGTGCGCCTGTGCCGGCCGTCCGAGGCGGTGCTGGACCTCCTGCCGGCGCAGCAGGGCGCCTTCGCCAAGGAGGACGGCGAGGAGGTCGTCGACGCGCGCGGCCGCCGCGTCGCCGGCGCCTGACCCCGCGATACGCCTTCCGATGCTCGCGCTCGCCATCTTCCTCGTCACCCTCGTCCTCGTCATCTG
The DNA here is from genome assembly GCF_017347565.1 of Methylobacterium indicum. Classification (NCBI taxonomy): domain Bacteria; kingdom Pseudomonadati; phylum Pseudomonadota; class Alphaproteobacteria; order Hyphomicrobiales; family Methylobacteriaceae; genus Methylobacterium; species Methylobacterium indicum. The sequence continues at coordinate 1,970,676 of NZ_AP024145.1, forward strand.
GCAGCCGAACGGGCTCGGGATCGGCTGGAGCGCGCTCGCCGGCGCCGCCGTCGCGCTCGCCACCGGCGTGATCCAGCCCGGCGACATCCCGGTCGTCTGGCACATCGTCTGGGACGCCACCTTCACCTTCGTCGCGCTGATCGTCATCTCGCTCATCCTGGACGAGGCCGGGTTCTTCCACTGGGCGGCCCTGCACGTCGCCCGCTGGGGCGGCGGGTCGGGCCGGCGGCTGTTTCCCCTGGTGATCCTGCTCGGCGCCGCCATCGCGGCCTTGTTCGCCAATGACGGCGCGGCGCTCCTGCTGACCCCGATCGTGCTGGCGATCCTCACCCGCCTCGACGTCGAGCCCGCGGCGGCCCTCGCCTTCGTCGTCGCCTGCGGCTTCGTGGCGGATTCGACCTCCCTGCCGCTGGTGATCTCGAACCTCGTCAACATCGTCTCGGCCAACGTCTTCTCCATCGGCTTTGCCCGCTACGCCGCCGTGATGGTGCCGGTGAACCTGGTGTCGCTCGCCGCCACGCTCCTCGTGCTGGGGTTGTGCTTCCGGCGGGTGGTGCCGGCCGCCTATCCGGTCGACGTGCTGGAGCCCCCGGCCGGGGCGATCCGCGACCCGGCGGTGTTCCGCGCCGCCTTTCCGCTCCTCGGCCTGCTGCTCGCCGCCTATTGCGTCACCGCCCCGTTCGGCGTGCCGGTCTCGGCCGTCACCGGGACGGGGGCGGTGCTGCTGCTCGCCCTCGCCGTCCGCGGCCGGGTCGTCCCGGTCCGCAGGGTGCTGGCCGGGGCACCCTGGCAGATCGTGCTGTTCAGCCTCGGCATGTACCTAGTGGTCTACGGCCTGCGGAATGCCGGCCTCACCGACGGGCTGGCGCGAGGCCTCGTGTGGCTCGCCGGCTACGGGCCCTGGATCGCCACCCTGGGCACGGGTTTTTCCGCGGCGATCCTGTCCTCGGTGATGAACAACATGCCGGGCGTGCTCGTCGGCGCGCTGGCGATCCAGCAGGCCCCGGACCTACCGCCGCTCACCCGCGAGCTGATGATCTATGCCAACGTCATCGGCTGCGACCTCGGCCCCAAGCTCACCCCGATCGGCAGCCTCGCGACCCTGCTGTGGCTGCACGTGCTGGCCGCCAAGGGCCAGCGGATCACCTGGGGCCAGTACATGCGGATCGGCCTCGTCGTCACGCCGCCGGTGCTGCTGGCGGCGCTCGTCGCGCTGGCGGCTTGGCTGCCGCTCGTCGGGCCCGGATAGGCCGACGGCTATCCGGGCACCGGGAGGCCGCCTTCAGTCCCGATCGGTCGACCTTGCCGGCCGGCAGGGATCGTCGGCGGGGGCCGGCTCGGCCCGCGCGGCTTCGGCCGCCAGGGCGTCGACGACCGCCTCGGGATGGCGATGGATCGTCCAGATCAGAGTCATCGCCGTGGCGTTCGGCTTCGACTTGCCCTGCTCCCAGTTCTTGACCGTGGCCTCTTCCAACCCGAACCGCAGCGCGAACTGGGCCTGCGAGAGGTGCAGGGCCTCCCGCACCGCCCGCACGGAGATCGGGTCCGGTCCGTGCCGGCGGGCCTCGATGCCGACTGCGCCGAGTTCCGCCTGCAGCCGGCCCAGGTTCTCGACCTTCGGAACTTCGACATAGGCCTCGCCCACGTCGAACAGCTCGGTCATGACCGCGTGCGCGGCCTTCGGCGGAAGGTGCCTACGGATCAGGAGGCGGGCCGCCGCCACCGTGTCGAGGAGGGCGTCCGGCCGTCGCTTGAGGCTGAGGCGCTCGGCGGAGCCGTCGGGGACGGGGTTCGCGTCCCGGATGAGCACCCGTGGTCCGAACTCCGCCAACAAGCTGGATCTCGTCGACATCCAGTTCCTCCACGACGCCCTGTGCGACGTCTCGAAGCGCTGCCGCGCCCCATCGTTTCGATGCGTCGCCGCCGATATGCATCCCGTCCAACCGGAGCGAGCGTCCCTCGAGCGTGACTTGCGCCATCACGTCGAGCGTTCCCCACGGCGTCCGCAGTTCGACGGTGAAGATCGGATCGTCGCTGGCGGCGTGATCGACCACGATGCTGACCTTGCAGACCGCCACGTCCCTGATCCTATACGCAGCTTGCTGATAGGTTGCGGCGAATCCGCCTCGCGTCAAGAGTTGGATCCGCCCTCCCGGGTTCTTGCCTGGGCTCGGCCGCCGTCGGACAATCGGGCGACCAGCCACAGCGACGGACCATCCCATGCAGGCCTACCGCGCCCTCGAAGCCACCTTCGCCCGCATCGGCGCCCTCGAGGACGCCTCCGGCATCCTCGGCTGGGACGCGCAGACGCTGATGCCGGACGGGGCGGCGGAGGGGCGGGGCGACCAGATCGCGGTGCTGCGCGGCCTCGCCCACGACCTCCTGACCGAGCCCGCCACCGCCGACCGTCTCGCCGCGGCCGAGGAGGCGGGCGGGCTCGACGACTGGAGCCGCGCGAACCTCGCCGAGATGCGCCGGGCCCACACCCATGCCGCGGCGGTGCCGCGCGACCTCGTCGAGGCGAGTTCCCGCGCCGTGTCGCGGGCCGAGATGACCTGGCGCGAGGCCCGCCGCACCGCCGATTTCGCGCTTCTGCGGCCCGACCTCGCCGAGGTCCTGGCGCTCCAGCGCGAGATCGGCCGGGCGAAGGGCGAGGCCCTGGGGCTCTCTCCCTACGATGCCCTCCTCGACAGCTACGATCCGGGCCTGCGGCAGGCGGCGATCGATCCGCTCTTCTCGGTGCTGGAGGCGGAGTTGCCGGGCCTGATCGCCGCGGCACGGGCGCGCCAGGAGGCGGCGGGACCGGCGCCGATCGCCGAGGGGCCGTTCCCGGTCGAGATCCAGCGCCAGGTCGGGCTCGCGCTGATGCGGGCAGCGGGGTTCGACTTCGCCAGGGGGCGCCTCGACGTCAGCCTGCACCCGTTCTGCGGCGGCGCCACCGACGATGTCCGCATCACCACGCGTTACGACGAGGCGGATTTCGCCCGCGCCCTGATGGGCGTGCTGCACGAGACCGGCCACGCCCTCTACGAGCAGGGCCGTCCCGCCGCCTGGCGCCGCCAGCCCGTGGGCGCGGCCCGCGGCATGAGCCTGCACGAGAGCCAGTCGCTCACCCTGGAGATGCAGGCCGGCCGCAGCCGCGAGTTCGTCGCCTACCTGGCGCCCCTGGTGCGCGAGGCCTTCGGCGGCACCGGCCCGGCCTGGGAGGCCGATGCGCTCCACCGGAACTACACCCGGGTCGCGCCGGGCTTCATCCGGGTCGATGCCGACGAGTGCACCTACCCGGCCCATATCCTGCTGCGCTATCGCCTGGAGCGGGCGCTGATCCGCGGCGAGATGGAGATCGGCGACCTGCCGGGCGCCTTCGACGAGGGCCTGCACCGGCTCCTCGGGCTGACCGTGCCGGACGACGCCCGGGGCTGCCTGCAGGACATCCACTGGCCCGGCGGCGCCTGGGGCTACTTCCCGACCTATACGCTCGGGGCGATGATGGCGGCCCAGCTCTTCGACGCCGCCTGCACGGCCGAGCCGGACCTGCGCCCCGGCCTCGCCCGGGGCGACTTTTCGCCTCTCGTCGGCTGGCTGCGCACCCACGTCCACGCGAAGGGCAGCGTCGCCGGCACGCAGGAGATCCTCGCCGCCGCGACCGGGCGGCCGCTCGATGCGGGGGTATTTCTCGGCCATCTGCGCCGCCGGTACCTCGATGCCTGAGCGACCGCGCCATGTGTTCGATCGAGGCTTTGACGTCGTTCTTGACCAATCGAGCCAAGTCATGAGATAAAATATCCGTATCGGCGGTGGGTCGACGCTTCGATGTCACTGGATCGTCATAAAAATAAGAAATGATTATTTTGAAGGTTAAATTTAAGACTGTGTAAGGCTCTCGCGACGTATGGGCTCGCCATCCGAACCTGTGTTGGTGCGTCCCATGCGTTTCACCCTGGGCAAGAAGCTCGGCCTCCTGGTCGGGCTGCCGATCCTCGTCGCCGCCGGCATCGCGGCCTTCGCGATCTCGCTCTCCCACAACGAGCAGCGCCGCGCGGGGGCCGTGGAGGCGGCCTGGGAAGCGGCGCTCCACACCCGCAACCTGGCGCAGGCCGTCGAGCACGTCGTGGTGACGGTGCAGACCCTGGTGGCGGCCGAGGACGTCGCCGAGGCCCGGCAGAAGTTCGGCGCCCTGCGCACGGCCCTGGAGGCGGTCGAGGCGGAGCGGCCGGCCTTCTTCGCCTCCCTCCAGCCCTATCTCGACGAGGACGAGGCCCGAAAGCTCTCGCTCACGCTTCAGGAGTTCCTGGCCTACCAGCGCGACACGGCGGAGCTCGGCCAGACGCTCTCGCCGAAGGCCGCGCAGATCCAGGCCGCCGACGAGGCGACGATCAAGAGCCGCGAGCGGATGGTGGCGCGGATCCTGAAGCTCGGCGACACCGTGCTGGAGCGCCTCCAGGAGGAGCGCGAGGCGGTGGACGCGGCCCGCCACCGCGAGGCGGTCGCCCTCGTCGCCGTGCCGGCCCTGGCGCTCCTCGCCGCGGTCGCGGGTGCCGTCTGGATGAGCCTGACCCAGGTGCAGCGCCCGCTCCATGCCCTGCGCCGCACGATGCAGGCGCTGACCGCCGGCGACCTCGCAGTGGCGGTGCCGTTCACCCGGCGGCGCGACGAGATCGGCGAGATGGCCTCCTCGATCGCGGTGTTCCAGGCGGCGCTCCGCGCGCAGGGGGCGGCGCAGGCCGCGGAGCGGGCCCGGGCCGGCATCGAGCTGCAGCGGGCCGAGCGGCTGGAGGAGGCCTGCCGGGCCTTCGAGGCGCGGGCGGGCCAGGCGGTCGAGGCCCTCGACGCCTCGACCCGCGAGATGGAGTTGACCGCCGACGTGCTGTCGCGGGCCGCCCACGAGGTCGAGCAGCAATCCGGCGCGGTCACCGGCGCCTCCGGCGTCGCCGCGCAGGCGGTCGCCGAAGTGGACGGCGCCTTCCGGCATTTTTCGGACTCGGCTGCCGGCGTCGGCGACCGGGTCGGCCGGACGAGCGAGATGGCGAACGCGACGCTCGCCCGCAGCCGGGCCACGGCCGCGACGGTGGAGCGGCTGGTCGCGGCCTCGGCGGAGATCGGCGAGGCCGCCGACCTGATCCGCACCATCGCCGACCAGACCAATCTTCTGGCGCTCAACGCCACCATCGAGGCGGCACGGGCGGGGGTGGCCGGCCGCGGCTTCGCGGTGGTGGCCTCGGAGGTGAAGGCGCTCGCCGGCCAGACGGCGGCCGCCACCGACCGGATCGGCGCCCAGATCGCCGCGATCCAGGGCGCGACCCGGCATACCGCGGAGGAGATCGGCGCGATCACCGATGCGGTGGCGGAGACGAGCCGGCTGGCCGAGGAGATCCGCGGCGCGATGCAGGACCAGACGGTGACGAGCGCCGGCATCGGCCGCAACATCGACCGGGCCGGGGCGGAGGCCCGCAGCGTCGCCGAGAGCATCGAGCAGGTCCGCGCCGCCTCGCTGGCGAGCGCGGCCCAGTCGGACCAGGTGAGGGCGGTGGCCGGGGTACTGGCCCAGAACTCGGCCTTGCTCGCCGAATCGGTGACGGCGTTCCTCGGCGAGGTGCGGGCGGCGTGAGCCGGCCCAGCCTTGCCGTCGTGGCTTCATGACCCTACGTTAGCAAGCGAGCGCGGACGGTGCCGCGTCCGAGGGAACCGCGAGGACGTGACGACATCCCTCGATGCCCTGAGCATCGTCCCTGCGGTCTACCGCACGGCTCTGCACACGGCGCGGACGCTCTGGCCGGCCACCCTCGCCCTGTTCCTGGTCTTCGTCGCCTGCGAGCTTCTGGATATCGCGAAGACCGGCCCGGGCGACGTGACGACGATCCCACCACCGGCGTTGCTCGCAGCGATCGGCCTCGCTCTCCTCACCGTGCCGTATCGCGTCGCGTTTTACGACATTGCCCTGAACCGGGTCGCTTGGGCCCGGGTCGCTTGGCCGGCGCATGAGACGGGCCTTCGTCGCCGTGCCTGGCCTTCGCGCGTCCTGGCCTTGGCCGGGTGGACGCTTCTCGGCGTCCTCGTCGAATGGCTCCAGGCCCGGACCCAGGCGGGCTGGGCGGCGTCGCCGTCATTCCTGCTCGTGCGGATGGGCATTGCCGCGTTGTCGATCTGGGTGAAGGTGCGGCTCTGCCTGGTCGGCCCGGCTTTGGCCCTGTACGGCATGCCGATCGACCTCCGGGCCGTCGTCTCCGCGACGCGGGGGCAGGTCTGGGAAATCCTCCTCGCAGGATTGCTCGCGATGCTCCCGGCACTCCCCGTCGTCTTGTTCGGCCTGGTCGCGGGCTGGGGCCTCGGGTCGGCCCTGGGACAGCTTCCGTCCGGCGTGGTCGCACTTGCTGTCGGCCTATCGTCCGTGGCCGTCATGGCGGTGTTCGATGCGCTCGAGATCGAGATCTATCGGCGCCTGGATCCGTTCTCCTCCCCGGCACCGGGCGCGGAGTCGCGGCATCCCCGACCGTGACGGCCATGTCGCACGGCCATGTCGCACGGCCATGTCGCGACGGGAAGCGGGTGCCGTGCATCGCGCGCCGGGGCGCGGACCGCCCGGGCGCGCGACCCTCAGGCCGCCTTCTTGAACCCCGCCGCGTCCGCGCCGAGCACCTGCACCGGCTGGCCCGGCCGGGCGATGAGCGTGCCGCCCTTCGGCACCTCCGACCAGCCGGTGCGCAGGCCGTCGATCGGCTCCGAGACGACCGCGAGGCCGGTCGCGGTCTCGCGCCAGTACAGGCTCGGCGGGCGGCCGTCGCAGGCCCAGCGATAGGCGGTCAGGCTCTCGCCGTCGGTGAGCACGGCGGTGAAGCGCAGGGGCTCGTCGATGCCGGCCTCGTGCATCAGGCCGCGGGCGGCCGACAGGCTCGCCGCCATGGCGCCGACGGGATCCCGGTCGAGGCCGTGCGCGAGAGCCAGCAGGAAGAGCGCCTCCGAATCGGTCGAGCCCTGGCGCGCCTCGTAGAGCGCGTCCGGGATCAGCGCCTCGAGCCGCCGGCGGATGCGCGCGTAGCCGCCGATCTGGCCGTTATGCATGAACAGGTGGCGCCCATGGGCGAAGGGGTGGCAGTTCGCCCGGGTGGTCGCGGTGCCGGTCGAGGCGCGGACATGGGCGAAGAAGGTCCGGGCGCGGATCTGCCGGGAGAGGCTGCGCAGGTTCTCGTCGGACCAGGCCGGCCGCACGTCGCGGTAGAGGCCCGGCTCCGGCCGATCACCGTACCAGCCGATGCCGAACCCGTCGCCGTTGGTCTCGGTCTGGGCCTCCGTGGCGTGCAGCGACTGGTGCACGAGGGAGTGGGTCGGCGCGCAGACCAGCTCGTCGAGATAGACCGGGTCGCCGTGGTAGGCGAGGAAGCGGCACATCGGCTCTTCACCTCCCGCGGCGTGTGCCGGTCCCACCCCGGGCCGTGCCTCGTCCGCCGCCTTCATGGAACGGTAACATTCGGCGCCGGACGGTGAACAGCCCGTTAATGCGATGCAGCATGCCCAAGGTTCCCCCACCTGCCCAAGCAGCAGGCAATGGCGCAACGTAAGGAGCCGGCATGCGCGGGGCGCATCGACCGACGATCCGAACTGGACGTCTCGCCGGGATCAATGTCAGGATTGAGTCGTTGATGGTCGCGCAGGCGTGTTCGCGTCACCGGCTTGCGCCCGCGTTCCCCCGGCCGCCGTGCTGGGTTCGATCCCCGTTCCGCTGGTCTGGTCTGCCCCTTCGCCGGGCCGGCCCGCGCGTCGTCGGACGGCCGATCGATTCCGCAATCTCCCGAGCACTCGCGAGGACCCGGGACCCCCGACAAGAGTCATCGAAAACGAGCAGGAGGCCTTATGGGCAGAGCAGCACCCGTCGCTCCGATCGCCGTCGTGGTGGAGGACGACGAATCCGTTCGGGATTTCGCCGCGGCGATCCTCGAGGAGACCGATCTCGACGTCATCGCGTGTCGCAGCGCCGCCGACGCGCTGGCGGTGATGCGCGAGCACGGCTCGGAGGTCGCGCTGCTGTTCACCGAGATGCAGCTCGCCGGCGAGATGGACGGAGCGGCGCTCGCCCGCACGGTGGAGCGGGACTGGCCCGACGTGCGCCTGGTCGTGACCTCCCGGCCCGGCGCGGCCCAGACCGTGCCCGACCACGCCGTCTACATGCAGAAGCCCTGGCGGCCCCTCGACGTGCTCGTCGAGGCGGAGCGGGCGGCCTATGCGTCGGCCTGATCCGGCGGCACGCTGATCAACGAAGAAGAGCCCGCACGCCTCGCGGCGTCGGGCTCCCGGGGTGGCCCCACCCGGCGGGTGGGGCTTGTTTCACGCGGCCTCCGGGGAGGCCGGCAGGCCCTTAGGCCGAGGCGGCCGGAGCGGCGGCCGGGGCGGCAGCCGACGGGGCCATGCCCGGACGGCGCGGGCCGCCGACGCGGGGCTTCGGCTTCGGAGCGGCGATCAGGCCCTCGCGGATGGCGGTCTTGCGGGCCTGCTTGCGGGCGCGGCGCACGGCCTCCGCCTTCTCGCGAGCCTTGCGCACCGACGGCTTCTCGTAGGCCTTGCGCTGCTTCATCTCGCGGAAGATGCCCTCACGCTGCATCTTCTTCTTGAGGACGCGGAGGGCCTGATCGACGTTGTTGTCCCGAACGAGTACCTGCAAGGGTGTATGTCCTTTTTGTCTAAATCCGAAAACGTGGCCGACCTTGCGCGGAACGCGCCCGGATGGCTGCCTGCCCGACCAACCGAAATGCGCCCCACGGCCCGGACCTGACGGACCGGGAGGGGCTAGAGCTACATCGCGGTCGCACCGGAGCCCGGCGCAAGCTGTCGACGCACGGTATGCGCCTGATCGCGGCCTTACACCACTCCGCCAGGACTTCCAACCGCGGAGTGGCCGCCTGACCGAAATTTGAGCGGGTGCGGGGCCCGGACACGGGCATTCCGCGGGGCATCGCCGGCCACCGTAGCTAGGCCGGGGACCGGCGGGATCAAGCGTTGGCCTGGATGAAGCTGCGCACCAGCGGGTAGGTCTGGTTCTCCCACTTGCGGCCCGAGAAGACGCCGTAATGGCCGACGCCGGCCTGGAGGTGGTGGCGCTTGCGGAAGGGCTTCAGGCCGCTGCACAGGTCGTGGGCCGCCACCGTCTGGCCGACGGAGCAGATGTCGTCGCGCTCGCCCTCCACCGTCATCAGGGCGGTCCTGCGGATCGCCCGCATGTCGATCGGGGCGCCCCGGTAGGTCAGGCGGTTCTGTGCCAGGGTCGCGTCCTGGAAGACGGTCTTGACCGTCTCGAGGTAGAACTCCGCCGGCAGGTCGAGCACCGCGAAATACTCGTCGTAGAAGCTTTCGATCTGCTCGGCCTTGGCGCGCGCCGTCCCGTCGCCGTCGCCCTCGGCGAGGTGCCAGTAGAGGTCGAGGTGGCCGTGCATGTGGCGCGCGGCGTTCATCGACATGAAGGCCGTGACCTGCATGAAGCCGGGATAGACCCGCCGCCCGGCGCCGGCATGGCGGCGCGGCACCGTGGCGATCAGGTTCTTCTCGAACCACTCGATCGGGCGGGACGTGGCGAGCTCGTTGACCTTGGTCGGGTTGACCCGGGTGTCGACCGGGCCGGCCATCAGGGTCATGCTCGCCGGGTGCGCCGCATTGCGGCTCTCCGCCATCACGGCGGCGGCGGCGAGCGCCTGCACGGCAGGCTGGCACACCGCCACGACGTGCGCGCCGGGCCCCATCGCCTCCAGGAACTGCACCAGATGGGCGACGTAGTCGTCGAACCCGAAGCGGCCGGCGCTCAGCGGCACGTCGCGGGCGTTGTGCCAGTCGGTGATGTAGACGTCGTGGTCGGCCAGCAGGGTTCGCACGGTGCCACGCAGGAGCGTGGCGAAGTGGCCCGAGAGGGGAGCCACCACCAGCACCCGGGGCTGCTCGCTGGCGATGTCCTTGCGGAAGCGCAGCAGCGTGCCGAACGGCGTCGTGAGCACCCGCTCCTCGGTCACCGGCGTCTCGCGGTTGCCGACCCGCACCGACTCGATCCCGTAGGCCGGCCGGGCATGGGTCAGGCCGGCCCGCATCATCATCCGGGCGGCAGCCGACACCCAGCTCGCCGGCGCGCCGGTGCCGCTCCGCATCCACGGCGCCATGCCCGCATGCAGCGCCCGGCCCCAGGCGCGGGTGGCGCTCGCCATGTCCGACTGGACCTCGAAGGCATCGTAGAGCATCGGCGCTCGCTCTCCCTCACGGACACGCGCGGGAAGCGGCCCTTTCGTCGAGCGTATGGCAAGGCTTCGTCCCCGGCGACCGGACTTTCGGTGAAGGGCGGCCTCCGCCGCTCCGAGCCCGCGCGATGCGATGGTCGTGCCAATCCGGCGCAGCCCTTGGTCTTGGCGAACCGCGGCGGCGCCCGGCGAAAGCTTGGCGTTTCTTGCGCGCTCGACCTTCGGCGGAGCGGCCGGCGGCCGGCACGAGTCTTGGATCACGGTCCGGACCGCAAGGAGAAGGCGGGCCGGCACCCCCGGCCCGGGGGAGGATCGGATGGCCGAGGCGACGCTGACGATTTCGAGCCGCAACTACTCGTCCTGGTCGCTGCGGGGCTGGCTGCTCTGCCGCATGGCGGGGCTCGACCTCGCGGTCGAGGTGCTGTCGGGCGATCCGGCGAGCCGGGCCGAGCTCCTGCACCTCTCGCCCTCGTTCCTGGTGCCGCGCCTCACCCACGGGGCCGTGCGGGTCTGGGACGTGCTCGCCATCGCCCAGTACCTCACCGAGGTGCGGCCCCAGGCCGGCCTTCTGCCCGACGACCTCGCCACCCGCTCCTGGTCGCGCTCGATCTCGGGCGAGATGCATGGCGGCTTCATCAACCTGCGTTCGGCCCTGCCGATGAACCTGCGCGCCCGCTACACCGACTTCACGCTCTGGGGCGGCGCCCGGGCCGACATCGCCCGGGTGGTCGAGATCTGGCAGGAGGCGCTGCGCGCCCACGGGGGGCCTTACCTGTTCGGCGACCGGCCGGTGGTGGCGGACGCGATGTACGCCCCGGTCTGCACGCGCTTCGTCACCTACGGCGTCGATCTCCCGCCGGACTGCGCCGCCTACCGCGACACCATCATGGACTGGGACCTGATGCGGGACTGGATCGCCGCGGCGAAGGACGAGCCGGAGGAGATCGAGGAGCTGGACATGGAGTTCTGACCTGTTGGATTTTCGAAGACGTTCCTCAATGTCCGAGGCTGTTTGATTGCGAGAACGGACCCAAAACCCTCCATCGTCATCCTGGGGCCCGGCGTAGACGGGAACCCGGGATCCATAACCGCCGATGAAGCAGAAAGAGACGGAACGCTGATCGCCTGATTCTCCTCCGTCAGCGGTTATGGATCCCGGGTTCCGCTGCGCGGCCCCAGGATGACGAGGTGAGGTGGCGATTTCTGTGCAAGATCGACTCGAGCAGCCAATCAAACAGCCTCTCGCCGCCGTAGTTCACCGCCTCATCGTCGGTCCGGCGCCGCGAAGCGGAGCCCGGACTCCAGAACCGCAGGACATTCGGAAGCGAGCGGGGCGCGTTCCTCTGCGTCCGGCACCATCTGAGGTTCCGGATCCCGGGCTCTCGCCTGCGGCGAGCCCCGGGATGACCCTGCGAGGGGCCACGGTACACGACCCTGGCCTGGAACCGTGCAGCCAGGCTTCATGACCCATTGCAAACCAACCCCTTTTCCGGACGACTGAAGCGAAGCGGAAGGAGATCCGGAATCCAGCACGAAAAGCCGCGAAGCGTCTCATTGTCTGCGACGGTGCAACAAGTTGAGCCGCTTCGCGGCATTTCCTGTGCTGGATCCCGGATCTCCTTCCGCTGACGCTCCAGTCGTCCGGGAAAGGGGGTGGAACGCCCGCGTGGTGGCCTCCACTTTCTTCAATGTCGTGTACCGTGGCGAGGGGCAGGATGGAGCGCCGGATCCGTTCGCGCGAGGATCCGCCCCGTCAGATCGCCCCCGTCAGATTAGCCCCGCCAGCCGCAACCCCACCCCCGCCGCCGCGCAGGCGCCCAGCACCGGGATCATCCCGGCCCGGAAGCGGAAGATCGCCACGACCGCCGCCAGCGCCAGGGCGAGCGCATAAGGGTCGAGGCTCGCGGGAACCGGCACGTCGAGCCGGAGCGGCCCGAAGGCCACCGGACGCACCGCGCGAAACAGCGTGTGGAGCGAAAACCAGACCGCGAGGTTGAGGATGACCCCCACCACCGCCGCGGTGATCGCCGAGAGCGCCCCGGCGAGCGCGGCGTTGCCGCGCAGCCGCTCGACGAAGGGCGCGCCGACGAAGATCCAGAGGAAGCAGGGCGCGAAGGTGACCCAGGTGGTGAGCAAGCCGCCCAGGGTGCCTGCCGCGAGCGGCGAGAGCGCCCCGGGCGCCCGGTAGGCGGCGAGGAAGCCGACGAACTGCGTCACCATGATGAGCGGGCCGGGCGTGGTCTCGGCCATGCCGAGCCCGTCGAGCATCTCGCCGGGCTTCATCCAGCCGTACTGCTCCACCGCCGCCTGCGCCACGTAGGCGAGGGCCGCGTAGGCGCCGCCGAAGGTGACCATCGCCATCTTGGAGAAGAACACCGCGATGCGCGAAAAGACGTCGTCGGGCCCGAGCACGAGGAGGAGCGCGGCGACCGGGACGAGCCAGACCCCCGCCCAGACCGCCAGGGTGACGAGGGTGTCGCGCCAGGACGCCCGCTCCCGCGGCCCGGCATCGTCGCCGAACAGGTAGGGCCCGCCTCCCGCCCCCGCCGCGTGGCCGCCCCCGGGGCGGAAGGCCGGATGCCCGGCCCGGCCGCCGAGGAAGCCGACGAGGCCCGCCGCCACTACGACGAGCGGGAACGGCACGTCGAAGAGGAACAGGGCGGCGAAGGCGGCGGCCGCGAGCCCGGTCATCGCCGGGCCGCGCAGGGCCCGCCGGCCGATGCGCTGCACCGCTTCGAGCACGATGGCGAGCACCGCGGCCTTGAGGCCGAAGAACAGCCCGGCCACCGGCCCGGCCTCGCCGTACAGCACGTAGATCCAGCTGAGGCCCATGATGGCGAGGAGCCCCGGCAGCACGAACAGCCCGCCGGCGAGAAGCCCGCCCCGGGTCCCGTGCATCAGCCAGCCGACATAGGTGGCGAGCTGCTGCGCCTCCGGCCCGGGGAGCAGGGTGCAGAAGTTGAGGGCGTGCAGGAAGCGGTTCTCGGAGATCCAGCGTTTCTCGTCCACCAGCACCCGGTGCATCACGGCGATCTGCCCGGCCGGCCCGCCGAAGGACAGGGCGGCGATCCGGGCCCAGACCGGCAGGGCCTCGGCCAGGGTCACGGGGGCAGGGGCGGCCCGGTCGCGCGCGGCCGGCTCGGTCGTCGTCACGGGCGTCGGTTCTCCGGGTCAGGGGAGCCGGAAAGTAGCGCGATCGGTCGCGTTGTGCGACAGAACCCGGCGAGTACATCCGGCGAACGGGGCTGCCGGCCTCGCGCCGCCGACACGAGCCACGCGCCAGGTCCCGCTTGAGCAAGCAGCCCAAAGCCCTCCTCACCCCCGAGCGCCGCGAGGACGACACCGACGCCTCGATCCGGCCGCTCAGCCTCGCCGACTTCACCGGTCAGAAGGCGGCCCGCGCCAACCTCCAGGTGTTCATCGACGCGGCGAAGAAGACCGGCCAGGCCCTCGACCACGTCCTGTTCGTCGGCCCGCCCGGCCTCGGCAAGACCACGCTCGCCCAGATCGTCGCCCGCGAACTCGGCGTGAATTTTCGCTCGACCTCCGGTCCGGTGATCGCCAAGGCCGGGGATCTCGCGGCGCAGCTCACCAACCTCGAAGAGCGCGACGTCCTGTTCATCGACGAGATCCACCGCCTCAACCCGGCGGTGGAGGAGATCCTCTATCCGGCAATGGAGGATTACCAGCTCGACCTCATCATCGGCGAGGGCCCGGCCGCCCGTTCGGTGAAGATCGAGCTGCCGAAGTTCACGCTGGTCGCCGCCACCACCCGGGCGGGGCTCTTGACCACGCCGTTGCGCGACCGCTTCGGCATCCCGGTCCGGCTCGAATTCTACGACATCGACGAACTTGAACTCATCGTCAGCCGCGGCGCCCGGGTGCTCGGCATCGGCATGGCGCCGGACGGGGCCAACGAGATCGCCAAGCGGGCACGCGGCACGCCGCGCATCGCCGGGCGGCTGCTGCGCCGGGTGCGCGACTTCGCCATCGTGGAGGACGCCCCCACCATCACCCGCGCCATCGCCGACCGGGCGCTGCGCCTGCTCGACGTCGATCCCGCCGGGCTCGACACGATGGACCGCAAGTACCTCACCGTCATCGCCCATTCGTTCAGCGGCGGGCCGGTCGGGGTCGAGACCATCGCGGCGGCGCTCTCCGAGCCGCGCGACGCGATCGAGGAGATCATCGAGCCCTACCTGATCCAGAAGGGCTTCGTGCAGCGCACGCCGCGCGGCCGGGTGCTCACCGCCCACGCCTTCCGCCATCTCGGCCTGCCGGAGCCGAACCGCGACCCCACCGTGCAGTTCGGCCTCTTCACCGGGGACGAGGATGCGTGAGCAGGGGAGGGGGTACCGCCTCTTCACCCGTCGCCGGGTGCTCCAGGGGGCGGGCCTCGTCGCGCTCTCGGGCGCGACGACCGGCGCCTACGCCACCGGGATCGAGCCGTTCCGCCAGATCGTGACCCGCTACGCGATCAGGCCGAACCCCGCCGCACCCTGGCCGGCGGGGCTCTCCTTACGCATCGCGGTTCTGACCGACATCCACGCCTGCGACCCCTGGATGAGCCTGGAGCGCATCGCCGGGATCGTGGACGCGACCAACGCACTCGGGGCCGACCTCGTGGTGCTCGTCGGCGACTTCATGGTGGGCCAGCGCTACGTCACCCGCGTCATCCCGGCGGCCGAATGGGCGCCGGTGCTGGGCCGGCTCGCGGCGCCGCTCGGCGTCTACGCGGTGCTCGGCAACCACGATTGGTGGGAGGATCCGGAGGCGTTGCGCCGCGGCGGCGGCCCGACCGCCGCCGGCACGGCGTTGATGCGCAACGGCATCCGGCTCCTGTCGAACGAGGCGGTGCCGCTCGCGACCAGGGCCGGCCCGGTCTGGCTCGCCGGGCTCGAGGATCAGCTCGCTCTGCATCCGGTTCGGCGCCGCGGCAGCCGCGGTCGGGTCGGCCTGGACGACCTGCCCGCCACCCTGGCGGCGGTGCCGGACGGCGCCCCGATGATCCTGCTCGCCCACGAGCCCGACATCTTCGCCCACGTTCCGGCCCGGGTGGCGCTCACCCTGTCGGGCCACACCCATGGCGGCCAAGTGCGGCTCTTCGGCTGGTCGCCGGTGGTGCCGTCGCGCTACCCCCGCCGCTTCGTCTACGGCCATGTCCGCGAGGCGAGCGACCTCGTGATCTCCGGGGGGCTCGGCCTCAGCGTCGCGCCGATCCGGTTCGGGGTACCGCCGGAGATCGTGGTGGTGGAGCTGGGGGCGGATGCCACCGTCTGATGCATTTTTCCCCTGATCCCGTTTGAAGTAAAAAGCGCGGGATCCCCTCTCCCGTGTGGGAGAGGGGTAGGGGCGATCGAAGATCGCACGAGGGTGACACGCTTCCGAACGGAACTCGACCGTACCGCCGCCAGCACGACGTTCGGTGCTTCACACGGAAGCCGAGCCACCCTCACCCCTGACCCCTCTCCCACACGGGAGAGGGGAAGCGCGCGACTTGTCGGCCTCAGTTCGGCTGAGACACCTCAAGCGCGAATGGATGAGACTGAGGACGAACCCCGCGTGACCGAAACCCTGCCCCCGGATGCCCACGCCCTTCCCGTGCGCGTCTACTACGAGGACACGGATTTCTCCGGCTTCGTCTACCATGCGAGCTACCTGCGCTTCATGGAGCGGGGCCGGACCGAGCTCTTGCGCGGGCTCGCCGGCGACCAGTCGGACCTGCACCGGGAGGCGGACGGCCTCGTCTTCGTGGTGCGGCGCATGACCCTCGACTACCTCAAGCCCGCCCTCATGGACGACGCGCTCACGGTGCTGACCGCCACCCGCGAGCTGCGCGGCGCCTCGATGCATCTCGACCAGGAGGTGCGCCGCGGCGACGAGGTGCTGGTGCGGGCCGAGGTGGTGGTGGCCTGCGTGCGCGACGGCCGGGCGGTGCGCCTGCCGGAGGCCCTGCGCCGGCGCCTCGGCCGGCCCTGAGGCGAGCCGACGGGATCCCGCTCACCATTCCTTAACCCTGCCGGGGGCTTAACTCGCGGCGGGCGAACGCTCCCTCGCGGGGCGCCGGCCCATACTTTCGACAGATTCGGGCGCGATCGAGACACGATACGACAAGCCCCGATCCCGGTTGGAGTGCCAGCGGTCCGTCCCTCGGCCCGCGACGCGAGGAAAGCCGCATGAATCCCGCCGACGCCGCCCAGGCGATGCCCGTGGCCGAGATCACGATGTTCGGCCTGTTCTGGCAGGCCCATTTCGTCGTCAAGGTGGTGATGCTCGGCCTCCTCGGCTCCTCGATCTGGTGCTGGTCGATCATCGTCGACAAGACGCTGCTGTTTCGCCGCACCAAGGCGGAGATGGACGCCTTCGAGGAGGAGTTCTGGTCCGGCCGGCCGCTGGAGGAGCTCTACCGCGCCTACAACGACAAGCCGGCGAGCGGGCTCGCCGCCCTGTTCGTCGCCGCGATGCGCGAGTGGCGCCGCTCCTACGAGGGCTCGGGCCGCTCGATCCGCAGCCTCGGCCAGCGCATCGACAAGGTGCTCGACGTGACGATCCAGCGCGAGGTCGAGCGGCTGGAATCGCGCCTGCTGTTCCTCGCCTCGATCGGCTCGGCGGGCCCCTATATCGGCCTGTTCGGCACGGTCTTCGGCATCATGACCGCCTTCACGTCGATCGCCGCCTCGAAGAACACCTCGCTCGCGGTCGTGGCGCCGGGCATCGCCGAGGCGCTGTTCGCCACCGCGATCGGCCTGTTCGCGGCGATTCCCGCGGTGCTCGCCTACAACAAGCTCCAGGCCTCGGTCGCCAAGGCGCAGGGGCGCCTCGAGGGCTTCGCCGACGAGTTCTCGGCGATCCTGTCGCGGCAGATCGACGAGCGCATGGCGCTGGCGGCCTGAGCCGGCGCGCGTCCCCCCTCTCGGACAGGGATCGAACCCAATGAGCATGGCCACCGGAGCGGCCCAGGGCGGCGGGCGCCGTCGGCGCGGCCGGCGGGGCGGCGGCGCGATCAACGAGATCAACATGACGCCGTTCATCGACGTCGTGCTGGTGCTCCTGATCATCTTCATGGTGGCCGCGCCGATGATGACGGTCGGCGTGCCCCTCGACCTGCCGCAGACCAAGGCCGCGCCGCTCAACCAGGACTCGAAGCCGGTCACCCTCTCGATCCGCCAGACCGGCCAGGTCTTCCTCGGCGAGGACGAACTGACCGACGATACGATCGTGGCCAAGCTCTCGGCCACCGCCAAGGACGGCTTCGAGGAACGGGTCTTCGTGCGCGGCGACAAGCGGGTCGATTACGGCCGCGTCGCCCAGGTGATGGCGATCGTGACGGGCGGCGGCTTCAAGAAAGTCGCCCTCGTGACCGAGCCCGACCAGCGTTAGTAGGGCGGGGTTCGCCGTGGTGTTTCCCTTCGACAGGTCCGAGCCCGGCGTCTGGGTGTCGGCCGGCGCGCACGTGGTGCTGATCGGGCTGGCGCTGTTCGCCGCCGCCTCGCACGTGCTGCCGCAGGCCGAGGAGGGCGTGCCGGTCGAGGTCATCACCGAGAACCAGTTCTCCGAACTGACCAAGGGCCAGCGCGACGGCGACGCCCCGGCCAAGAGCCCGCGGGCCGACCGCGTCGCCGACAAGCAGCGGGAGAACGATCCCGGCGAGGCCAAGGCCGACGTGCCGACCCCGCCGACGCGCCCGCCCGAGATGAAGGTCGCCAACGCCGAGGAGATGCCGACGCCGCCCCTGCGCCCGGCCCTCGAGCAGCCCGAGCCCGCCCCGATGCCGCCGGCCCGCCCGGACACCGCCAAGGCCGATGCCGAGAAGGCTGCCGCCGCGGCTGCGGCCGCCGCCGCGAAGGCCAAGGCCGACGCCGAGGCGCGCGAGGCCAAGGCGGAAGCCGAGCGCGAGGCCAAGGAAGCCGCCAAGGAGGCAGCAAAGGAGGCCGCGAAAGCCGCCGCCAGGGAAGCCGCCAAGGAAGCTGCGAAGGCTGCGGCCGAGAAGGCCGCTGCGACCGCCGCCAAGGCCGCCGCCGAGAAGGCGGCTGCCGAGAAGGCCGAGGCCGAGGCGATCCGGCGCGAGGAACTGGCCGAAGCGAAGGCCGCTGCCGAGAAGGCCGCGGCGGACAAGGCCGCCGCGAAGGCGAAGGCCGAAGCCAAGGCCCGCGCCGAGGCCGACGCGAAGGCCAAGGCCGAAGCCAAGGCGGAAGCCGAAGCCAAGGCCCACGCCGCCGCGGAAGCCAAGGCGAAGGCCGAGGCCGCCGCAAAGGCCAAGGCGGTGGCGGATGCCCGTGCCAAGGCCGCCGCGGAGGCCAAGGCCAAGCGCCAGGCCGAGCTCGCCGCCAAGTTCAATTCGGGCTCGATCCGCGACATGCTGGCGGCGCACGGGCCGTCGCAATCGACCGGGGCCACCGGCCGCGAGGTCCAGCGTACGGCGGCGCTCGGCGCCGCCACCGGCACCTCGCAGCGGCTCAACCCGAGCCAGCGCGACGCCCTGGTCGGCCTGCTGCAGCAGCAGATCGAGCGCTGCTACTCGGCGCCGCCCGGCGCCGCGCAGGGCATCGTGCTGCCCCAGCTCGACATCCGCCTGAATCCGGACGGCTCGCTCACCACCGATCCGCGCATCCTGCGCGCCGGCGGCAGCGCGGTCGACCGGTCGATCGCCGAGGCCGCGGTGCGGGCGGTGCGGCGCTGCGCGCCCTTCCGCATCCCGGCCCAGTTCGCGCCGTTCTACAACGACTGGCGGGTCATCAACGCGGAGTTCGAGCTGCCGCGGGCTTGAAAAGACCCCACCGGCCGCCTGCCTCACCACACGACGGACGTCCCCTGCATGCACTCCCCCTCGCGACTGCGTCCCGCGCTCGCCGCGCTCCTGTGGCTGTGCCTCGCCGCCGGCCTGATGCCCGGCTTCGCCACGCCGGCCCAGGCCCAGCTCAACCTGCGCATCGGCCCCGGCGGCGCCTTCCAGCCGATGCCGATCGCCATCGCGGACTTTTCCGGCGATCCGAGCCTCGGCCCGACGCTCTCGGGCATCGTGACCAACAACCTGAAGCGCTCGGGCTACTTCACGCCGGTCGAGAAGGCCCGCTTCCCCGAGAGCCCGAACTTCGACGCCGCGCCGAACTTCTCCGCCTGGAAGGACATCGGCGTGCAGGGCCTCGTGACGGGCCGCGTCACCCGCGACGGCACCGGCAAGCTCAAGGCCGAGTTCCGGCTCTGGGACGTGCTGTCGGGCCAGCAGATGGTCGGCCAGCAATATGCGGGCGACGGCGCCAACGCCCGCCGGATGGGCCACCTGATCTCGGACGCGGTCTACACCAAGATCACCGGCATCGGCGGCTTCTTCGACACCCGCGTCGCCTTCGTCGACGAGTCGGGCTCGAAGGAGCACCGCCGCAAGCGCCTCGCCATCATGGACCAGGACGGCGCCAACGTGCGCTACCTGACGAGCGGCGAGGCCTCGGTGGTGGCGCCGCGCTACTCGCCCTCGACGCAAGACATCACCTACATGGCCCAGGTCACCGGCCAGCAGCCGCGGGTGCAGGTGATCAACCTCGCGACCGGCGCCCGGCAGGTGATCCCCACCAACGCCGAGATGAGCACCAGCCCGCGCTTCTCGCCGGACGGGCGCCGCCTGGTGATGAGCGACCAGGATGGCGGCAATGCCAGCATCTACGTGATGGACCTCGCCTCCAAGGCCCAGACCCGGATCACCAACGCCAACGCCATCGACACCTCGCCGTCCTTCTCGCCGGACGGACGCGAGATCGTGTTCGAATCCGACCGCGGCGGCCAGCAGCAGGTCTACGTCATGGGCGCCGACGGCTCGAACCCGCGCCGCCTGACCTTCGGCGACGGCTCGGCCTCGCAGCCGGCCTGGTCGCCGCGGGGCGACTACATCGCCTTCACCCGCCAGCGGAAGGGCTCGTTCGCGATCTGCGTCATGAAACCGGACGGCACCGGCGAGCGGGTGCTGACCGAGGGCTTCCACAACGAGGGTCCGACCTGGGCACCGAACGGCCAGTACCTGATCTTCTTCCGCGATCCCGGCGGCCAGGCCGGCGGCAAGCTCTACATGGTCGACATCACCGGCAAGGTCGAGCAGCCGGTCCCGACCCCGTCCTACGCCTCCGACCCGACCTGGTCGCCGCTGATCGATCCGCAGCGGTAAGGCAGAGCGGCCGGCCCGGGGACGGGCCGGCCCTTTTATTCCATCGTGCCTTAGCGGCGGCGCCCGTTCGGGCTTGGCCCGGCGCCTTCGAACGAATCCGCTCGACGACGCGGCGGCCTCACACCCCGATCGCCGCCTTCACCAGTTCCGGCCGCATCGGCAATTCGCGCAGGCGCACGCCCGCGGCCTGCCGGATCGCGTTGGCCAGGGCCGCGGCGGTCGGGCCCTGGGCGACCTCGCCGGCGCCGAGGAACGGCGCTCCCGGGCGGTCGATCAGGTGGACCTCCAGGCGCTCGGGAATGTCGGGGAAGCGGGCGATCGGGTAGGTGCTCCAGTCGCGGCTCGTCGGGCCCGTCGCATCGTGCGCCACCGCCTCGAACAGGCTCCAGCTCATCGCCTGGATGATCCCGCCCTCGATCTGGTCGCGAAGCCCGTGCGGGTTGACGATCTCGCCGGCATCGAGCGCCGCCTGCGCCCGCACCAGCCGGACCCGCCCGCTCTCGCGCTCCACCGCCACCTCGACCGCGACCGCGCAATAGCCGGCGAGGTTCTTGTAGCGGGCGAAGGCGAAGCCGGCGCCGCGGCCCTTGGGCAGCGCCGCTCCCCAGCCGAACCGCTCGGCCGCCGCCTCGATCACGGCACGGGCACGGGGGTCGTCGAGATGGGCGAGCCGGAAAGCGACCGGATCGGCGCCCGCCGCCTCCGCCGCCTCGTCCATCAGGCTCTCGATCGAGAAGACGTTCATGTAGGCGCCGAGGCTGCGCAGGGCCGAGACCCGGAGCGGCATCGCGGCGACGAAATCGTGCGCCACCCGGGCCCGGGCGAAGCGGTAGAGCGGGATGGCGTTGCGGTCGCCGCCGCCCTCGGGCTGCGGCAGCGCCTTCGGGGGCGGGGCCGGGAACGGCCTCTCCAGCATCCGGGCCGAGAGCAGCTGGCCGGCGCCGGGCGGGCGGGTGAGGTGGGTCGGGCTGCGCACCGCGTAGACCCAGTCGGCGATGCGCCCGTCCGGTCCCAGCACGGCGGAGGCCTCCGTCATCATGGCGCCGCCATAGGGCTCCCACAGGTGCTCCTGCTCGCGGGTGTACTGCACCCGCACCGGCCGGCCCGGCAGGGCGCGGGCCAGCAACGCCGCGTCGCCCGCCGCATCGTCGGCGCCGTTATGGCCGTAGCAGCCCGAGCCCTCGACGTGGATGCAGCGCACCTGTGCCTCGGGCAGCGCCAGCATCTCGGCCAGCGCCTTGCGCAGGGGGAACATCCCTTGCGCGTGCGACCAGACGGTGAGGCGGGTGCCGTCGAACTCCGCCACCGCGCAGGACGGGCCGATCGAGCCGTGCATCTGGTAGCGTCGGCGGTATCGCGCGGTGATCGTGCGCCCCGCCGGCACCGGCGTGCCGGCGTCGGCCTCGTGGATGATCGTGCGCTTGGCCTCCCGCCCCGCGAGGTCGGCAAACAGCGCGTCGGGCTCCGGCACCGGGGTGCCGCCCTGCCAGACGGCGTGCGCCGCGAGCGCCCGCACCGCGGTCACGGCCGCGTATTCCCGCTCGGCCAGCACCGCCAGAAAGTCGCCGTCGCGGTGGACCCGGATCACCCCGGGCCGGGACTCTACCGAATCGGCGTCGAGCGCGACGAGGCGGGCGCCCGGGCGGGGCGGCCGCAGGATCCGGGCATGCACCATGCCGGGCGCGCGGATGTCCTGGACGTAGGCCGGTCCGCCCGCGACCTTGGCGGGGATGTCGACCCGGGGCAGCGGCCGGCCGACGACCGTATGGGCCGCAGGCACGCGCAACGCCGTCGCCTCGGGCACCGGCGCGTCGAGATCGACCTCGGCGGCCAGCTCGCTGAAGCGCAGCCGGCGTCCGTCCGGCGCTGCCGCCATCCCGTCCGCCACGCTCATGGATTCCGCCGGCAGGCCCAGCCGGAGCGCGGCCGCCTGCACGAGGAGCGCCCGCGCGGCGGCGGCGGCGAGCCGGATCGCGGTCGCGGAATCCTGCATCGAGTGGCTGCCGGCGGTGTAGCCCTCGTCCGGGGTCAGCTCGGTGTCGGCGGTGACGAGGCGGAGGGCCGCCGGATCGAGCCCGAGTTCCTCCGCGGCGACCTGGATCAGCGCCGTCTTGATCCCCTGGCCGAGCTCGGCCTTGCCGGTGAGCACCGTGACGCTGCCGTCCGGGTCGAGGCGGATCCAGGCGTCGATCCGCGGCGCCTCGGCCAGGCTGCCGGGCAGCGCCGCCCGGGCCGGGCCGACCCCGACGAGGAGCGCGCCGCCGACGAGCAGCGCCCGGCGGGTGAGCGCTGTCACGACCCGCCTCCCGCGGCCGGGCCGGGTTCCCCGGCGGCCCGCCGCACCGCGGCGAGGATCCGCATATGCGTCCCGCAGCGGCACAGGTTGAGCCGCAGGGCCGCCCGGATCTCGTCCTCGCTCGGATGCGGGTTCGCCCGCAGCAGGGCGTGGGCCCGCATCACCATGCCGGCGATGCAGTAGCCGCATTGCGCCGCGTTCTCGGCGATGAAGGCGGCCTGGAGCGGGCCCGGCGCCTCCGGCGAGCCCAGGCCCTCGACGGTGGTGACCGGGCGCCCCTCCAGCACGCCGATCGGGGTGAGGCAGGAGAGGACCGCCCGGCCCTCGACCTCCACCGTGCAGGCGCCGCACTGGCCGAGCCCGCAGCCGAACTTGGCGCCGTTGAGCCCCAGCTCGTCGCGCAGGACGTAGAGCAGCGGGGTGTCGGGCTCGGCCGCGACCGTCCGGACCCGGCCGTTCACCGTCAGGGTCGGCATCGGCGGTATCTCCTCACGGCGTCGCCTCCGCTCTGGCGCCCGGCCTGCGGACGTCCGGCCGGGCCGTCTCACGCATCAGCCGCCGCACCGTCCCGTCGAGATCGGGCCACGGCCCGTCCGGGCTGAAGCGGGCCCGCAGGTAGGCGGCGAGGTCGGTCATCTGGGCCGGCGTCAGCATCGTCCCGTAGGCCGGCATGATCGGCCCCGGCGCATGCTCTCGCGGTGAAATTCCATCGCGCAGGGTCAGGATCAGGTTGCGCGGGTCGGGCGCTCGCAGGGTCGTGCGGTGACCGAGAGAGGGGGTGGTGTAGGGCACGCCGCCGGCCGCGCCGCCGCCGCTCTCGTGGCAGGTCGCGCAGGCGCCCGCATAGGTCGCGGCCCCGCGCGCCAGCGCCGGATCGTTCTCCGGGACCGCCCGGTCGACCGGGCCGGTGCGGCTGCCGGCCGGGCCCGGGCCGTAGAGCGTCGCCGCGTAGGCGGCGAGCGCCCGGATCTCGCCCGCCGGCACGGTACGGTGCGCCTCGACCACCGGCCGCATCGGCCCGCCGGCGCCGCCGTGCTGCGGGTCCCACTCGGCGAGGTAGCGGGCGAGGTCGTCCTCGCTCCAGGCGAGCGGCGAGGGCGAGGAGCGGTCCAGCGGCGGGACCCACCAGCCGTCGGCCTCGCCGCCCGCATAGGCCTTGGAGCGGATCTCGGCGCCCAGGAGGTTGCGCGGGGTGTGGCAGGCGCCGCAATGGCTCAGCGCCTCGGCGAGGTAGGCGCCGCGGTTCCAGTCCGGCGAGCGGCGCGGGTCGACCGGACTCGCCGGGGCGCTTGCGAAGAGCAGCTTCCAGCCGGCGATCAGCGGGCGCCACGACAGCGGTGCCGGCAACGCGTTCGGCGTCGCCGCCTGCCGCACCGGCTCGCGGGTCATCACGAAGGCGTATAGGGCGGCGATGTCGGCGTCGGCCAGGCCGGCATAGTGGGTGTAGGGAAAGGCCGGGTAGAGGTGGCGCCCCTCGCGGTCGACCCCCTCGCGCATCGCCCGGGCGAAGGCGGGGAGCGTGTAGCGGCCGAGCCCGGTCTCGGCGTCCGGCGTGATGTTGGTGGAATAGATCGTGCCGAACGGTGTCGCGACCCCGCGCCCGCCGGCGTAGGGCCGGCCTCCCTCCGCCGTGTGGCAGGAGGCGCAGTAGCCCAGCGCGGCGAGGACCGCGCCCCGGGCCACCGGCTCGGCCGCGACCTCGCCCGCGGCGGGGCCGCCCGGCGCGATGGCGGAACGCCACGCGATAATCCCGAAGCCCGCGACCCCGGCGAGGACCGCCGCTCCCAGCCAGACGGCGATCCGGCGACGCCTCACGGCCCTTCCCGCGACAGGATTCCGATGGAGGGCGGGCCCTCCGGCACGCGGGACAACCGGGGCCTCCCGTCGAGGTTCCGCGACAGGCCCGCCCGCGCCGCGGCGGCGGTGACGCGGGCGGAATGAGCGCCGGGGTGAACCGCACGGTCTGCCGCAAGGTCTTGCCGCAATCCTGCGAAACAATGCTATCGTCCGGGCTGTTGCGGCGGTCCCCGTGAGGCTCGGCCGTCATGGACCGGCGGCGGAGCCGCGCCGCGGTCCCGTCGTGCGGACGATCCCTCGCCCGCCCGGCCTGCCGGTCCCGATCTTGCCGATCCCGCGGGGCCGACGGGCGATTCTCTCCGGGGTCGTGTCCGGATGCGGCGTCCCCGCACGAGGCCGACGCCGTACGGCTCGGCAGCATTTCATGGCCCAGCAGAATCTCATGGCCCGTCAGAATTTCATGGCCCAGCAGAGTTTCCAGGCCCGCCCCGGGCCACCGCGGATGAGCGAGGACGACGCGGCCTGCCGCGCCTGCTGCGGCCAGATGCGCGCGCATTGGCAGGAGCGGCCCCATGCCCGCCTGATGGTCGTGGCCTCGACGCCGGTGGTCGAAGCCTTCGGCGGCGGTGTCGAGACCCGCTACCTCTGCCTCGATTGCGGGCATACCCTGCTGCATTCGACCGGCCGCTTCGGCCAGGGCTGGCATTGAATCGAAGGCTGGTATGGGGCGGCCTCCGACCCCGGCTCGCGCCGTGGAGCGGGCCCGCGTACTGGCGATGCCGATGATCGTCGCCACGTCCGAGCGGCCCGACCTCGCCGCCGTCACCGCGCGCTGGCGCTGGGAGGCGTTTGCGCGGGGCCAGGGCCGCAGCCTGTCCGAGGTCGCCGCCGCCGAGGCCGCGACCGCTGCCGGACCGGGCCCGATGCCCCGCACGCTGGTCCTGCTCGCCGGCGGCGAGCCCGTCGGCATGGCGAGCCTGGTCGCCCACGACCTCGACCCGCGGCCCGACCTCACCCCCTGGCTCGCCGGCGTCTACGTTCCGCCCCACGCTCGCGGCCGCGGCCACGCCGTCCGGCTCGTCGCCGCGATCGAGGTCGAGGCGGCGGCGTCGGGTGTCGCGACGCTGTGGCTCTACACCCGCACCGCCGAGCCGCTCTATGCCCGGATCGGATGGCGGACGGTCGAGCGGTTCGCGTACCGGGACAAGCCCTACGCGCTGATGCGGCGCGACCTCCCGTGAGGGGCATCCGGTTCCGGCCGCGTGGCCGGGGCTGACGGCCGCCGGCCCTCGACAGGCGGCGTACCCATCCCGCATGGCCATTCCGCTTCCCATCTGCAGGGCGCGACGCCCTCACGACCTCACCCGAGACCGCACCTCATGACCGACGCCCCCGGCCGCCCGACGCCGATCCCGCTCACGATCCTCACCGGCTTCCTCGGCGCCGGGAAGACCACCCTGCTCAACCGGCTGCTGCGGGCGCCGGAACTCGCCGACACCGTGGTCATCGTCAACGAGTTCGGCGAGGTCGGGCTCGACCACCTGCTGATCGAGACGGTGGACGAGGGGATGATCCTGCTCGGCGCGGGCTGCCTGTGCTGCACCGTGCGGGGCGACCTGATCGCGACCCTCGAGGATCTGCTGCGCAAGCGCGACAACGGCCGGATCCAGCCGTTCCGCCGGGTGGTGATCGAGACCACCGGCCTCGCCGACCCGGCGCCGATCCTGCACGCGATCCTCTACCACCCCTACGTGGCGATGCGGTACGCGCTCCAGGGCGTGGTCACGGTGGTGGACGCGGTCAACGGTCCCGGCACGCTCGATGCCCACCCGGAGGCCCTGCGCCAGGTCGCGGTCGCGGACCGGCTGGTGCTGACGAAGGCCGACCTTCCGGGCGCGGAGGCCGCGGCCCTGCGCGCGCGCCTGTCGGCGATCAATCCGGCTGCGCCGATCCTGGCGCCGGACGCGCCGGCGGACGACTTCCTGGGCGGCCTGTTCGACCTCGACGGCAAGGTCGCCGACGTGCGGGCGTGGCTCGGCGCCGAGGCGCAGGATCACCACCACCATCATCATCACGGCCACCACCACCACGACGTCAACCGGCACGACGCGGCGATCCGGGCCTTCCATCTGGTGAGCGACGCGCCGGTGCCGCGGGGCACCTTCGAGATGTTCCTCGACCTGCTGCGCTCCGCCCACGGGCCGAAGCTCCTGCGGCTCAAGGGGCTGGTGGCGCTCGCCGACGATCCGGGGCGGCCGGTGGTGGTGCACGGGGTGCAGCACGTCGTCCACACCCCGGCGGTGCTGCCGGCCTGGCCGGACGACGACACCCGCTCGCGGCTGGTGCTGATCGTGCGCGACCTCGATCCGGCCTTCGTGCGCCGGCTCTGGGATGCCTTCCTGGGCCGGCCGGCGGTGGATGCGCCGGACGCCGCGGCGCTGACCGACAACCCGCTGGCGATCCCGGGGGGTTGAGCCCCGCGGCTCCGGCACGGGTCTTGAAGCGCTCCGCCCGGCACGGCCGCAGGGGCAGCGCCCGCGTCCCGTTTCGGGACGGATGATCCGGAACGAGGCTGCGATGAGCACTCCCTTCACGCTGATCCAGGGCGGGCTGACCCAGGGTGCTCCCGCGGCCGGTGCGGTGAGCCTGCGGGCGGAACTGCGCCATCCCGCCTCGCTGCGGGAACCGGAGGTGGAGGCCTGGCGCAGCCTGATGGCGCGGGCGCTCGATCCGAGCGTCTACGCCGATCCCGACTTCGCCCTGACGATGGCTCAGCACCTCGCCAACGGGCAGACCCTCGCGGTGCTGCTGGTCTGGCAGGACGGGCTGCGGACGCCGATCCTGCGCGGGGCACTGCCGCTGCGGCTGCCCGCTCACCAGGCGATGGCCGGACGGGCCCGGCTCTGGCGCCTGCCGCTCGCCGGCAGCGCCGAAGCGGCGATTGATGCCGGATACGCCAATGTCGTCCTGCGCGCCGCCCTCGACCACCTGCGCGGCTCGCCGCTCCATCTCGTCGACCTGCTGTGGCCGGACCTGCGGCCCGATTCGGCCCTGGCGGTCGCGCTGGGCGAGGCGGCGGGCGGCACCGGGCGGCGTCTCACGCTCGCCGAGCAGGCCGCCCCGCGCGCGGCCGTGCCGGCGCCCCTGACCCTGCCGGCGGGCCGGACCTCCCTGGAGCGGGTGCGGGATCCGGCGCGGCTGCGCGACGCGGTCGAGCATTTCCTGGTCCTCGACGCGCGGCGCGGCGCGGACAGCCTCCTTGCCGACCCGGCGACCGCCACGGCCTTCCGGGTGGTGACGCGGCGCTTCGCCCATCGGCGGCAGGCCTGCGTCGATCTCGTGCGGCGCGACGGCGAGGTGGTGGCGGCCGCCATCCATCTTGCGACCGGACGGCACGATACGATCTGGCGCCAGGCCGGCCTGTGCCTCGCGCAGGCGCCGGTCTCGGCCGCCGAGCCCGCCCGTATCGAGGCGGTGGTGACGGTGGAGCGGGCCGGGACCGTCCGGGCGCCGCGGCAGCGGACGGACCTGCGGCGGCTCTTGCGCCTGCGCGCCTGACGTGAGGCCTTGCCGCTACTCGTCCTCGCCGAACCGGTTGGCGAGGAGGGCGGTGATCGCCTCCATGCAGGAATCCTGGTCGGGGCCGAGGGCCGTGACACGGATGCTGGTGCCCTGGGCGGCGCCGAGGGTCAGAAGGCCCATGATCGAGCGCCCGCCCACGGTCTCGCCGCCCCGGCTCACCGTCACGTCCGAGCCGAATTTTTCCACCGTCTGGACGAACTTGGCGGAGGCCCGGGCGTGCAGGCCGCGCCGGTTGATGATCGGAAGGTCGCGGGCGCTGGCGCCCTCGGGGACCGGCGGCAGCTCGCCGTCCTCGTCGTTCGTGTCGGCAAAGGGCGTCATCGGTCGGGGGTACCTGCTCGGAACCGGTGGGACCGGCTCAAAAGGCCCGTCGTCCGGCTCTCGCACGTCTCGAGGAAGTCGGTTCCGCCAGGGTAACGGGGCCGGCGCAGAAAGCTAGAGCGCGGGATCGGGACGGCGAGGGCCCGGGATCGACCGAGGGTCGGAGGCGGAGCCGAGGCGGCGACCGATGCTGCTATTTCCGGCTCGGGCGGAGCGGCCCGTAGAAGCCGCTCCATTCCATGCCCAGGGCCCGGGCGCGCTCGGCCAGCACGCCGGGCACCGACAGCAGGCTCGCGACCGGAGAGGCCAGGATGCTCGGCTCGTTGAGGAGGCGTCCGACCTGCCGTCCCCGCCACCACAGCAGCCCGTACAGCAGAACGAGCATCAGGAGCAGGCCCCAGGTCACGAGGCTCTGCCCGAAGAGATAGAGTCCGTAGGGCGGCGACAGGGCCGTCCCGAGGCGGGACAGGCCGATGCCGATGACCGGCAGCAGGATCAGGAAGCCCAGGAGTTCCAGCGGCAGCCGGCGAAAGACCCGCAGGGCGGCGTTCAAATCCTCGACCGGCACGGCGTCGAGAGACAGCCGGTCGTCGTTGATGGCCTGAGTCACGGAGCCTCCCGGCATCGGCGCCGCCTGGAACGGGGGCGGCCGTGCCGTTCTAGAGCGCTTCACGATCGCGTTGCAATCGCGAAGCTCTCTAAGTCTTTGTTTCGCCGCATTTTCTTCGACGAACCGGCATCCACTTCGTCGGAAATGCTCTAGGATGCCAGGCCCGCGTGGGCCACCCTGCTCCGGCCTGTTGCGGCCGGCCTCGGGTCGATCCCGTCGATG
Source organism: Methylobacterium indicum (assembly GCF_017347565.1). Lineage (NCBI taxonomy): Bacteria > Pseudomonadati > Pseudomonadota > Alphaproteobacteria > Hyphomicrobiales > Methylobacteriaceae > Methylobacterium > Methylobacterium indicum. Next base: position 1,999,868 of record NZ_AP024145.1, read on the forward strand.
GGTCCCCGGCGGACTCTACTTGCCGGCGAGCACCCGCGAGGCGACGTTGATGTACTTGCGCCCCGCTTCCTGAGCGTGGAGCACCGCCTCGCCGAGGCTCTCCTCGTCGCGGACGCTGGCGAGCTTGATCAGCATCGGCAGGTTGATGCCGGCGACCACCTCGACCGAGCCGCCGTTCATGCAGGAGAGGGCGAGGTTCGAGGGCGTGCCCCCGAACATGTCTGTCAGCACGACCACGCCCTCGCCGGAATTCACCCGGCACACCGCCGACATGATGTCCTTGCGACGGACCTCCATGTCGTCCTCGGGGCCGATGGTGATCGTCTCGAGCTGCTCTTGCGGCCCGACGACGTGCTCCAGCGCGGCTTTGAATTCCGTCGCGAGCAGGCCGTGGGTGACGAGCACCATTCCAATCATCGACACGAGTTCCGACGCCCCGTTGGAGCCGAGCCGCCATTTTGTGCAGCGCAAAGGCGAGCGCAAGAGCAATGCGGCGAAATCCGCATCAATCGGTCATCATCATGACACGGAGGCGGCGCCAATGCCACAACACCGTTTCGGCGCGGCCGGGGCCTCGCGACAGGATCATCCTGGGGAGCCGGACCCCGCGGAGAAGGACCGTCTCCGTTCCCTCCTCGGGCATCCGCGGCGCGGCGTCCTCGAGGTCGACGACGAGGCGCAGGATCGCCGAAGGCACCGTCGCGTCAACGGCTTGCAGGCCGAGACCGCGAACCTCGACGAGCCCGGCGAGCACCGGGTGCGGGCGCGCCACGACCCGCCCGTGACGCTGGGTTAGGACGACCCGGTCGTCGCCCACCAGCGCAGCGAACGTCCCATACCTGGCGCCGAGGCCGAGAAGGTCACGGGCCAGGGTCGATTTGCCGCTCCCCGCCGCCCCGCGCACCAGGATCCCGGCCTCGCCGACGACGACGCAGCTCGCGTGCACGGTGCCGGTGGCCGCCTCCCCCCCGGTCACCGGCTCTGGGCCGGGATGCGGACGATGAAGCGGGCACCGAGCAGCGCCGGCTCGCCGTCCTCCCCGGCGGGGCCGAGCCGGTTCTCGGCCCGGATCGTGCCCCGGTGGGCCTGGACGATCTGGCGCGAGATCGAGAGGCCGAGCCCCGAATTCTGACCAAAGCCCTGCTCCGGCCGGTCGGTGTAGAAGCGCTCGAAGATCCGCTCCAGGGCGTGCGGCGGGATGCCGGGGCCGTCATCCTCCACGGTCAGCTCGACCGCGTTGCGGCGACGCCGCAGGGCCACCCGGACGCTGGCGCCCTTGGGCGAGAACGAGCGGGCGTTGTCGAGGAGGTTGTTGACCACCTGGCCGAGCCGGCTGTCGTGGCCGAGGATCGCGAACGGGTCCTCGACATTAGCCGGAGCCGGCTCGACCGCGAGGTCGATCGCCGCGTCGCCCCGGCGCCGGCGCTCGTTGGCGACCGACACCACCGTGGTGATGAGCTTCCTCAGATCGACCCGGCCGGCCTCGGCCCGGGCGAGCTCGGCGTCGAGGCGCGACGCGTCGGCGATGTCGCTGATCAGCCGGTCGAGGCGCTTCACGTCGTGCTGGATGACCTGCATCAGCCGGCCGCGCGATTCGTCGGTCTTGGCGAGCGGCAGGGTCTCGACGGCGCTGCGCAGCGAGGTCAGCGGGTTCTTCAGCTCGTGCGAGACGTCGGCCGCGAAGTTCTCGATCGCGTCGAGGCGGCGGTAGAGCGCCTGGGTCATGTCCCGCAGCGCCCCCGAGAGGTGGCCGATCTCGTCGGTGCGCCGGGTGAAGTCGGGGATCTCCTGGCGCGACTTGATGCCGGTGCGCACCCGCTCGGCGGCCTCCGCCAGGCGCCCGACCGGGCCGACGATCTGGCCGGCGACCAGCATCGAGAGCACCACCATGACGAGGGCCGCGATGATGAAGACCTGCAGCAGCGAGAACCGCTCGGCGGCGATGATCTTGTCGATGTCGCCTTCCTGCGTCGAGAGCAGCAGGGCGCCCCGGACGGTGCGGCCGCGCTGGATCGGCACCGCCACCGACACGATGGTCTCGCCCGGGCCGTTGCGGCGCACCAGCGTGCCGCGGGCCCCCGTGAGCGCCCGCTGCACCTCCGGCAGGGTGCGCCCGTCCGCCGGGCCCGGCTCGTCGGCCGCCGAGGAGCGGCCGAGCCAGGGCACGTAGCCGCGCACGGCGTTCCAGGCCTGCTCGACGAAGCTCGACCGGTCCTTGCGCAGCGGCGGCGGGTCCCGGCTGAGGTCGCCCCGGATGTAGAGGCCCCGGGAATCGATCAGCATCGTGCCGTCGCGGTCGTAGACCCGGGCGCGGGTGCCGGTCGGGGTGATCAGGCGGCGCAGGAGCGGCGCCACCCGCTCGGGGTTGAGGGAGAATTCGAGGCCCGAGGGCGCCTCGTCGGCGAAGGACCCGCCCTCGCCGGCCTGGAGCTGGAGCAGGCGGTCGGGGTCGATGGTGATCGCATCGGTATCGACGGTGGCGGACGCCGCGATGGCCCCCGCGATGATGTCGCCCTGGGTCAGCAGGCTCTGCACCCGGGCCTCGATCAGGCCCTGGCGGAACTGGTTGAGGTAGAGGAAGCCGATCAGCAGCGCGATCAGCCCGGCGAGGTTCAGGACCACGATGCGCCGGGTCAGGCTCGAGGCGAAGCGCTGTGCCACCCAGCGCCGGACCGAGCGCCAGCCGAACGGCTCGCGCGCGGCTTCGGCATCCGGATCGATCTCGCCGGAGGTTCTGAGATCCGCCGTCTTCTCTTGGGACCGGTCTTGGACCCGGTCTCGGACCCGGGCGCGGCCCGGGCTGCGCAGGAGGCGGCCCGTGCCCTGGAGGAGGCGGCCGGGGCCGCCCAGGAGGCGGCGCACGGCGCCGGAAGGCGAGCCCTCGCTCACGCGATCGTCACTCTGGCGGTCAAGTCGCTCACATTTCCTTGAAACGGTAGCCGACGCCGTACAGCGTCTCGATCATGTCGAAGCTGTTGTCGGTGACCTTGAACTTCTTGCGCAGCCGCTTGATGTGGCTGTCGATGGTGCGGTCGTCGACATAGACCTGGTCGTCGTAGGCCGCGTCCATCAGCGCGTTGCGGCTCTTCACGACGCCGGGGCGCTGGGCGAGCGCCTGCAGGATCAGGAACTCGGTGACGGTCAGCGTCACCGGCTCGCCCTTCCAGGTGCAGGTGTGGCGCTCCGGATCCATCATCAGCTGGCCGCGCTCCAGCGAGCGGGCGGCGGCGGCCTCCGCCTCCCGGGCCGAGGCGCCGGGCCCCGCCTCCTTGGCGGCGAAGCGGCGCAGCACCGCCTTGACCCGCTCGACCAGCAGGCGCTGCGAGAACGGCTTCCGGATGAAGTCGTCGGCGCCCATCTTGAGGCCGAACAGCTCGTCGATCTCCTCGTCCTTCGAGGTCAGGAAGATCACCGGCAGGTCGGATTTCTGGCGCAGGCGGCGCAGGAGCTCCATCCCGTCCATGCGCGGCATCTTGATGTCGAAGATCGCGAGGTCGGGCGGCGAGTGCTTCAGGCCGTCGAGGGCCGACGCACCGTCCGTGTAGGTCTGGATCCGGTAGCCTTCGGTCTCCAGCGCGATCGACACGGAGGTCAGGATGTTGCGGTCGTCATCGACGAGGGCGATGGTCGGCATGGGCATTCCCTGGGGGCAAGCGTCGTCCGCAAGAACACGATGGTCCTGCTGAACGACGCCCGACTGAAAACCGTTTCGGGCTCGGCGGACCTCGATCCGGTCGATCTCGGGTGGCACGACCTCCCGACCAGTCCCACTCTCGCCGAAAAGACTGGACAGTGGCTGTCGCGCCACGATTCCGACACCCTTAAGGCCATCCCGCCGAAAAAGCGAGCATCCGCGACGCGCACGCCGCGCGTGCGGTGAATCCCGGGGGAGAAGGCCGCCATCTCGCGCGACCGGTCCCGGGACCGACGCCGCGGCGTCGCGCAGCCTGGACGGACCCGCGGGACCTCGCCAAGGTGGGGTGCGGGACGATCGCCGAGGGGGGTTAGACCATGGCGGATGGAGACAGGAAGCAGGCCGCGCCGCTGCCGGCCGCCGAGGCGCCCTTCGACGCGATCGGGCTCGCCCGCGCGCTCCTGCGCCGGACCCGCTCGGCCGCCCTCGCCACGCTGGAGCGGGACGGGGCCGCGCCCTTCGCCTCCCTGGTCACCGTCGCGACCGATCTCGACGGCACGCCGCTCCTTCTGCTCTCGCGCCTCTCGGCCCACACCCTCAACCTCGAGGTCGATCCGCGCTGCTCGCTGCTCCTCTCCCAGGGTGGCAAGGGCGACCCGCTGGCCCATCCGCGCCTGACCGTGACCGGCATCGCGGAACGCAGCGAAGAGCCCCGGATACGGGCGCGCTTCCTCGCCCGCCACCCGAAGGCCGCGCTCTACGCCGACTTCCCGGACTTCGCCTTCTTCCGTCTCGTCGCCCGGGCCGGCCACCTCAACGGGGGCTTCGCCCGGGCCGCGACGCTCACCGGGGCGGAACTCCTCACCGATCTTTCCGGCCACGACACCCTCGCAGACTCCGAGCCCGGCGCGGTCGCCCACATGAACGAGGATCACCTCGACGCCATCGCCCTCTACGCCACGCGGCTCGCCGGCGAGGAGCCGGGCCCCTGGCGCCTGACCGGGATCGACCCGGACGGGCTCGACCTCGTCGCCGGCGAGCGCACCGCCCGGATCCTCTTCCCGGAGCGGCTGGCGGGTCCGGCCGCCCTGCGCCCGACCCTGGTGGCGCTGGCCGCCCAGGCCCGCGCGCTCCCCGGGACCTGACATAAAGTCGAGCTTGTCACCGTTGGATACCGTGAATTCGATTGAACCGCGAAGTTTCGCCGCCTACTACAGCTGCCCACCGAGGCCGTCGGAGAACGGTCGCGGCCCGTCGCGCTGGACCGGCTTGCAAGTACAAGCACGGTCGTCGCGCCGGACTTGAACAGTCATTCGGCCCGATTCGGACCGGCAGCCATCCGGCTTTGCCCGGGTCGGCGCCAGGAGGATCGGGCGTGAACGACATCGGCGTATTCAACGAGGCGTTCGGCGCCGACAAGATCGGCTTCCGCAACCTCAAGCGCGTCAACTGGAACCTGGAGGCCCCGAGCCTCTACGAGCACGCCCTCCAGCGGGGCGAGGCCCAGCTCGCCGCCGGCGGCGCCCTGGTCGCCGAGACCGGCATCCACACCGGCCGCTCCCCCAAGGACAAGTTCGTCGTCCGCGACGCCGACACCGAGAACGAGGTGTGGTGGGAGAACAACGGCGGCATCACCCGCCCGCAATTCGAGACCCTGCTCGAGGATTTCCTGGCCCATGCCGAGGGGCGTGAGCTGTTCGCCCAGGACCTGTTCGGCGGCGCCGAGGTCGGCCACCGGGTCCGCGCCCGCGTCTTCACCGAGTATGCCTGGCACTCGCTGTTCATCCGCAACCTGCTGATCCGCCCCGAGCGTGAGGCGCTGGCCGGCTTCGAGCCCGAGCTGACCATCATCGACCTGCCGAGCTTCCGCGCCGACCCGGCCCGGCACGGCTGCCGCACCGAGACGGTCATCGCCGTCGACTTCTCGCGCAAGATCGTGCTGATCGGCGGCACCTCCTACGCCGGCGAGATGAAGAAGTCGGTCTTCACCTACCTGAACTACGCGCTCCCCCGCGCGGGCGTGATGCCGATGCACTGCTCGGCCAACGTCGGCAGCGAGGGCGACTCGGCGCTGTTCTTCGGCCTGTCGGGCACCGGCAAGACCACCCTGTCCTCCGACCCGAACCGGGTGCTGCTCGGCGACGACGAGCACGGCTGGAGCCCGAAGGGCATCTTCAACTTCGAGGGCGGCTGCTACGCCAAGACGATCCGCCTGTCGAAGGAGGCCGAGCCCGAGATCTACTCCACCACCGAGCGCTTCGGCACCGTGATGGAGAACGTCGTCATCGATCCGATCACCCGCCTGCCGGACTTCGACGACGCCTCGCGCACCGAGAACACCCGCTGCGCCTACCCGCTGCCGTTCATCAGCAATTCGAGCACCACCGGCCAGGCCGGGCACCCGAAGAACATCGTCATGCTGACCTGCGACGCCTTCGGGGTGCTGCCCCCGATCGCCAAGCTGACCGGCGCCGAGGCGATGTACCACTTCCTGTCGGGCTACACCGCCAAGGTGGCCGGCACCGAGAAGGGGCTGAAGGGCCCGGAGGCGACCTTCTCGACCTGTTTCGGCGCGCCGTTCATGCCGCGCCACCCGTCGGTCTACGGCAACCTGCTGCGCGACCTGATCGCCCGCCACCACGTCGATTGCTGGCTCGTCAACACCGGCTGGACCGGCGGCGGCGTCGGCACCGGCCGCCGCATGCCGATCCGGGTCACCCGCCGTCTGCTGACCGCGGCGCTGGACGGCTCGCTCGCCAAGGCCGATTTCCGCCGCGACCCGTATTTCGGCTTCGCGGTGCCGACCTCGGTGCCGGGCGTCGAGCCGCACATCCTGTACCCGGTCAAGACCTGGCAGGACAAAGCGGCCTTCGCCGAGACCGCCAAGAGCCTGGTCGAGATGTTCCGCAACAACTTCAAGCGCTTCGAGGCCCATGTCGACGCCGACGTGCGGGCCGCCGAGCCGACCATGTCGATCGCCGCCTGATTTCAGGCTCTGACCGTCAGAGGGCCCTTCTCCCCGGAGAGGGGCCCTTTTTCGTTGTAGGGTCGTGCCGCAAGAATCGGGCGAAGAACCAAGGGAGGAGCGGCCGATGATGGTGCTCGTCGTCGGTGCCGGCGTGGTCGGCCTCGCGATCGGTCGGGAACTGGCTCTGCGCGGCCACGAGGTGATCGTGGCGGAGGCGGAGGGCGGCATCGGGACCGGCGTGTCGTCGCGCAATTCCGAGGTGATCCATGCCGGGATGTACTACCCGACCGGCTCGTCCCGGGCGCGCCACTGCGTCGAGGGGCGGCGCCGGCTCTACGCCTTCTGCGAGAGCCACGGGGTGCCGCACGCGAAGGTCGGCAAGCTCATCGTCGCGACGACGGAGCTCGAAGGCGCCAAGATCGCGGCGATCCACGCGCAAGGGGTCGAGAACGGGGTCGAGGGCCTGTCGCTCCTCGACGGCGCGGCGGCTCGGCGGCTGGAGCCGAACCTGACCTGCCACGCCGCGCTCCTCTCGACCGAGACCGGCATCGTCGATAGCCACGCCCTGATGCTGGCGCTGCAGGGCGACATCGAGGGGGCGGGCGGCGCGCTCGCCTTCAACACCCCGATCACCCGCCTCGCCCGCTCGACCGAGGGCTGGACCGCCCGCTTCGGCGAGGCCGAGGAGATCACGGTCGACGCCGTGGTCAACGCCGCGAGCTTCGGGGCGCAGGGCCTCGCCCGGGCGACCGAGGGCTACCCGGAAGCGCGCGTGCCGCGGCTCGTTCTCGCCAAGGGCAATTACTTCGGCTGCACCGGCCGGCCGGCCTTCTCGCGGCTGATCTACCCGGCCCCCGTCGAGGGGGGATTGGGCATCCACCTCACCCTGGACCTCGCCGGGCGGATGCGCTTCGGCCCCGACGTCGAGTGGATCGACGCGCCCGACTACGAGGTCGATCCGGGCCGCGGCGGCCTGTTCTACGCCGCGATCCGCCGCTACTGGCCCGCGCTCCCCGACGGGGCGCTAGTGCCGGACTATGCCGGCATCCGCCCGAAACTGTCCGGGCCGGGGGAGGGGGCCGCCGACTTCCTGATCGACGGCCCGGCCGAGCACGGCCTGCCGGGGCTCGTGCATCTCTTCGGCATCGAGAGCCCGGGGCTGACGTCGAGCCTGTCGCTGGCGCAGGACGTGGCGGACCGGTTGGGGGCGTAGACCTTATCCCGCGTTCCCGTAGTGGAGCGGAATGGACGCGAACCCTCGATGTCATCCTGGGGCTTGCCGAAGGCGAGAACCCGGGATCCATGACCGCTGACGGTACAGGATAGGACGGCAGCGTTCCGCTTCATTCTGCATCGTCAGCGGTTATGGATCCCGGGTTCCGCTCCGCGGCCCCGGGATGACGCGGAGGGTGGCACGCCGTCCAGAGCACGTGATTGGCGTATCTCCCCGATCTGACGATCGATCGCCGATCCGACCACCCCCACCAAGAATCGCGTGCGTCCGGCCGCCGTCTTGGCGCGGCGGGGTGCCGCTGCTATCTCCCCTCGACCCTTTCCTTCACCGCCGTGCGCCACGCGCATCGCCGCGCCTGCGCGCCGGAGACAGCCCCACGATGACCGCGTCCCCCATCGACAACATCCGCAACTTCTCGATCGTCGCCCATATCGACCACGGCAAATCGACCCTTGCCGACCGGCTGATCCAGATCACCGGGGCGGTCGCGGCGCGCGACATGAGCGAGCAGATGCTCGACTCGATGGACATCGAGAAGGAGCGCGGCATCACCATCAAGGCGCAGACCGTGCGCCTGGAATACCGGGCCCAGGACGGGCGCGACTACGTCCTGAACCTGATGGACACGCCCGGCCACGTCGATTTCGCCTACGAGGTGTCGCGTTCGCTCGCCGCCTGCGAGGGCTCGCTCCTCGTCGTCGACGCCTCGCAGGGCGTCGAGGCGCAGACGCTCGCCAACGTCTACCAGGCGCTCGACGCCAACCACGAGATCGTCCCGGTCCTCAACAAGATCGACCTGCCGGCGGCCGAGCCCGACCGGGTCAAGGACCAGATCGAGGAGGTGATCGGCATCGACGCCAAGGACGCGGTGCCGATCTCGGCCAAGACCGGCATCAACATCGAGGCGGTGCTGGAGGCGATCGTCACCCGCCTGCCGCCGCCGAAGGGCGACCGGAGCGCGCCGCTCAAGGCGCTGCTGGTCGATTCCTGGTACGACGTCTATCTCGGCGTCGTCGTGCTGGTGCGCATCGTCGACGGCGTGCTCAAGAAGGGCATGACGATCCGCATGATGGGCGCGGACGCGGCCTACGGCGTCGAGCGCCTCGGCGTGTTCCGGCCCAAGATGCAGGACAAGGCCGAGCTCGGCCCCGGCGAGGTCGGCTTCTTCACCGGCTCGATCAAGGAAGTGGCCGATACCCGCGTCGGCGACACCATCACCGAGGACAAGCGCCAGACCAAGGAGGCGATGCCGGGCTTCAAGCCGGTGCAGCCGGTGGTGTTCTGCGGCCTCTTCCCGGTCGATGCCGCGGACTTCGAGAACCTGCGCGGCGCGATGGGCAAGCTGCGCCTCAACGACGCCTCGTTCTCCTACGAGATGGAGACCTCCGCCGCGCTCGGCTTCGGGTTCCGCTGCGGCTTCCTCGGTCTCCTCCACCTCGAGATCATCCAGGAGCGGCTGGAGCGCGAGTTCAACCTCGACCTGATCTCGACCGCGCCGAGCGTGGTCTACCACCTCAACATGTCCGACGGGGAGCAGAAGGAGCTGCACAACCCGGCCGACATGCCCGACGTGATGAAGATCGCCTCCATCGAGGAGCCGTGGATCCGCGCCACGATCCTCACGCCGGACGAGTATCTCGGCGGCGTGCTGAAGCTCTGCCAGGACCGGCGCGGCACCCAGATCGACCTGAACTACGTCGGCAAGCGCGCGATGGTGGTGTACGATCTGCCGCTCAACGAGGTGGTGTTCGACTTCTACGACCGCCTGAAGTCGATCTCGAAGGGCTACGCCTCGTTCGACTACCACATCTCGGATTACCGCGAGGGCGACCTCGTGAAGATGTCGATCCTCGTCAATGCCGAGCCGGTCGACGCGCTCTCGATGCTCGTGCACCGCACCCGCGCCGAGCACCGCGGCCGCGCGATGTGCGAGAAGCTGAAGGACCTGATCCCCCGCCACCTGTTCCAGATCCCGGTCCAGGCGGCGATCGGCGGCAAGATCATCGCCCGCGAGACCATCCGGGCGCTGTCGAAGGACGTGACCGCCAAGTGCTACGGCGGCGACATCTCCCGCAAGCGCAAGCTCCTCGACAAGCAGAAGGAGGGCAAGAAGCGCATGCGCCAGTTCGGCAAGGTCGAGATCCCGCAGGAGGCGTTCATCGCCGCCCTCAAGATGGACAGCTGAGGCCGGCCCTCGGCCCTCCCGCCAGAGCAGGAAGGCGCGCCGCCCGGCCCGGGCGGCGCGCCTTCTTCGTTCGGGGACGGCCGATGCCGTCCCCTCCCGCGTCTCTCTACATGCCCGCCTCGCCCGGGCCCGGACCGCGGCGGCGGGATTGCGGAGCGGCTCCGCCCGCGGGCCGCATCGTGGCGATCACCGGGTTCGGCTCGTGATCCATGGCGGCGCCCGTATAGGCGTCGACGCCCATGCCGATCAGGCCGCCGGCCAGCACGTTGCCGGCGAAGCCCGCCGCACCCTTGCCGACCACCTTGGTCCGGACCGGGATCGACTGCGGATGGAAACCGGGCTTGGTGAAAGTCGCCACGAACTCGTCCGAGCGCTCGACTTCGAGGGTGCACGGCGTCGTCGGGCAGGCATACTTCTTGTCCGTGGTCATCGCGGCGCCCGACGGCACCGAGACGAACGAGACGGGTTCCGTTGTGCCGCGCACGATGCTGCCGCATGCGCCGACACTGGCCGCAATCAGGATCGCGGTCGAGATAGACTTGACTGACATGGATGCCCCCGCGTCGCCTCGTTGGACGATGGCGATTTCTAGGCATGAACCGGAGGGTGCAATCAAGCGTAGGTCGGATGTTTTCCATTATGCTCTGCACAAGTTGTATTTTTGGCACATTCACCAATGTTCAAGCTATAACAATACTGGTCATCAAGGGAGATGATCGTTGCTGTGATGGTCGCGGGGATGGACGGTCTGCGGGGGAGCGGGCCCGATCGGCGCGCGACTGCGGCCCAGCCGGGAATCTCGCCGTTCAGTCGCAAGGTCGTGGACACAAAGGAAAGCTGTTCATCTTTCGTTGTCCCAACGACACTGGTGGATCTCTCGATCAGATCGGATGTCTGACGCAAGGATCTCTTTAACGATCAATGATGCTTTCTCGTGCCATGACGCAGGGCTCGCCGGGACGATGATCGGACAAGGGTGGTGGCGTCGGATCGCGTGGCGGAACGACGAAGCGGGAAACGTCGCGATCCTCGTCGCTCTCCTGGCGCCGGTGCTGTTCGGCCTCGTCGGGGTCGCGGTCGATTACGGGACCTGGACCCTGCAGCTCGCGACGCTGCAGCGGGCCGCGGATGCCGCCGCCCTCGCGGTCGTGTCCGACATGCAGGTCTCCGGCGCCGATGCCCGGCGCATGGAGTCGCTGGCGGAGGCCTACATGAAGGGCGGCGTGACGCTGCGCTTCGGCGACGGGCCTGTCGCCGTGGCGACGAAGCCCGTGGCCCGCGAGCGGCCCGGCGGCCGCTTCGTCGAGGCCGGCGGCACGACCGGGCGGACGCCGACCGGCGTCACCGTGACCCTGACGCAGCGCAAGGCCGCCATCATGAGCCGGCTCGTCACGCCGCACCTCACCGACATGACGGTGACGGCGACCGCCGAGGCGGTCGGCGGCGCGCGGCTCTGCGTCGTCGGCCTCGCCCCCTCGGGCCGGCAGGGGATCCGCCTGGAGGACCAGGCACGGATCGAGGCCGGGGATTGCGCGGTCTATTCCATGTCGTCGAGCGCGGGCAGCCTCGAAGGTGCCGACCAGAGCTTCGTGTCGGCGGCGACGACCTGTGCGGTCGGCGGCTTCATTGGGCAGGTCTTCAACTTCCGGCCCCAGCCGATCACCGGCTGCCCGACGCTGAAGGACCCACTGGCGGCCCGGCCGGCGCCGCCGGTGGGCGCCTGCCTCGAACGGGACCTCGTGCTGCGCGACGGGTCGTTCACGCTCCATCCGGGCACGTATTGCGGTGGGATCAGGATCGAGGAGACCGCACAGGTCAAGATAATGCCGGGCATCTACGTGATCAAGGACGGCGCCCTGGTCGTCGGGCCCGACACCGACCTGATCTTCCTCAAGACGGATTGCCTGCACCCGCCGGACAAGGCCACCAAGGACGCGTGCCACAAGGCGATGTCGATCCACCTGATCGGCTCGCTCAAGGGAGAGGGCGTCGGATTCTATTTCACCGGCAACGTCCCCCGCAACAAGGCCGGCGGCGTCCAGCCGATGGTCTTCCTGCCGCGCTCGCTCGTCGAGCTGACGGCGCCGCGGACCGGGGACATGGCCGGGCTCCTGTTCTTCGAGGACCGCGGCTCGCCGGACGGGCGCAGCTTCGACATCCTGAGCGACGGGGCCCGGCGCCTCGTCGGAACGGTCTACCTGCCGCGCGGGACCTTCTCGGTCCGGGCGATGCAGGTCGTGGCCGACCAGTCCGAGTACACCGCCATCGTTGCCCACCGGATCGCCCTGAGCCGCCAGCCCCGCCTCGTCATCAACGCCCGCTACGGCGACACCGACGTGCCGGTGCCCCAGGGCCTCGGCTCGCGCAGCGGCCAAGTCGGGCTTGCCCGATAGAGTTCGGGCTTGCCCGATAGAGTTCGGGCTTGCCCGATAGAGTTCGGGCTCGTGCGGGGAGGCGTCGTTGCGCGGCTTGTCGCGGCTCGCTGGGCCGTGGCATGACGGGGACCCGCCCACACGCCGCCCGCGATGGCGGCCGGATCGCCGCCCGGAAGGGCGGCCAGGATGACGACCGTGTCCGTGACCAGCCTGAAGCCCCGCCCCGAGGACGTCGACGCGCTGATGCGCGAGATCGGCCGGCGCGCCCGCGCCGCCGCCCGTCGGATGGCGCTGGTCCCAGGCCCGGTGAAGGACGCGGCCCTGCGGGAGGCGGCCGCCGCCCTGCGCCGGGCCACCCCGGCCATCCTGGCGGCCAACGCGGCCGACCTCGACGAGGGCCGGGCCAAGGGCCTGACCGCCGCCTCCCTCGACCGCCTGGCGCTGAACCCCGCCCGGGTCGAGGCGATCGCGGAGGCGATCGAGAGCATCGCCGGCCTGCCCGATCCCGTCGGGCGCGCGATGGAAACCTACGTGCGGCCAAACGGCCTCAGAATCGACCGGGTGGCGACCCCGCTGGGCGTCGTCGGGGTGATCTTCGAGAGCCGTCCCAACGTCACGGCGGATGCCGGCGCGCTCTGCCTCAAGGCCGGCAACGCCGCGATCCTGCGCGCCGGCTCGGAGAGCCACCGCAGCGCCACCGCCATCGCGCAGGCGATGAGCGAGGGGCTCTCCCGCCACGGCCTGCCGGCCGAGGCGATCCAGCTCGTGCCGACGCGCGACCGCGCGGCGGTGGGTGCCATGCTCACCGGCCTCGACGGCGCCATCGACGTGATCGTGCCCCGCGGCGGCAAGAGCCTGGTCGCCCGGGTGCAGGACGAGGCGCGGGTGCCGGTCTTCGCCCACCTGGAGGGGATCTGCCACGTCTTCGTCCACGCGGCGGCCGATCTCGGGATGGCCCGCGCGGTGGTGCGCAACAGCAAGCTGCGCCGCACCGGCGTCTGCGGTGCCGCCGAGACCCTGCTGGTCGACCGGGCCTGCGCGGGCACCCATCTCGCGCCCCTGGTGACCGACCTCCTCGGGGCCGGCTGCGCCGTGCGGGGCGACGAGACCGTGCAGGCGGCCGACCCGCGGGTGACGCCGGCCACCGAGGCCGACTGGCGCACCGAGTATCTCGACGCGATCATCGCCGTGCGGGTGGTGGACGGCCTCGACGCCGCGATCGACCACATCGAGACCTACGGCTCGCACCACACCGATTCGATCCTGACCGAGGATCAGGCTGCGGCCGATCGTTTCCTCGCCGAGGTCGATTCGGCGATCGTCGCGCACAACGCCTCGACGCAGTTCGCCGATGGCGGCGAGTTCGGCTTCGGCGCCGAGATCGGCATCGCCACGGGGCGGATGCATGCCCGCGGCCCGGTCGGGGTCGAGCAGCTCACCACCTTCAAGTACCGCATCCGCGGCACCGGGCAGATCCGGCCGTGACGGCCTGAGACGAGGGGCGGCGAATTCGGATGCACCTGTGCGAGAGGTAGGCCCGTGACGCTGCGCCTGCCGCCCCTCGCGCCGGGCCTGCGGGTCGGCCTCTACGGCGGCTCGTTCAACCCGGCCCATGCCGGCCACCGGCATGTCAGCCGGCTGGCTTTGCGCCGCCTCGCCCTCGACCGGGTGTGGTGGCTGGTGAGCCCCGGCAACCCGCTGAAGGACCGCAGCCACCTGCCCGAGGCGGCGGCCCGCGCCGCGGGCGCCCGCGCGGTCGCGGCCGACCCGAGGATCGCCGTCACCGATTTCGAGGCCGGGCTGGGGGAGGGCCGCCTCGGGATCCGCTATACCGTCGACACCCTGCGTTGGCTGACGCTTCGGCACCCGGATGTCCGCTTCGTCTGGATCATGGGCGCCGACAGCCTTGCCACGTTCCACCGCTGGAAGGGCTTTCGCGAGATCGCCGCCCGGATGCCCTTCGCGGTGATCGATCGGCCGGGCTACACCCTGAAGGCGATGGCCTCGCCCGCCGCTCGTGCGCTGGCCTCGTCACGCATCGACGAGGGCGCGGCCACGACCTTGGCCGACCGGGCGCCGCCGGCCTGGGTTTTTCTGCACGGGCCGCGCAACGGCCTGTCCTCGACGGCGCTCCGTGCGGGAACGATCCGCTCCTGATCGCGGCGCTTGCCCGGGATTTCCCGCCGTCGCGCTTGAAAATCCGCCATCGGTTCGCCACTGTCGTCGTTCAATGGCATCGGCACCGCGCATGCCGCGGGCGATATCGTCTCGTGGCGCCACCGGGTGCCTTCATCGACAGGGGCCGGCACTGAACGACGCAATCTCTCACGAAGCTCAGGACAACGAGCTTCCCGCTGACGTCCAGGCGCAGGAATCCGGGCAAGGGTCCGGCACCGTCGCGCCCGAGGCCGCGGATATGAGGTCGGTTGCCCTCGCCTGCCTCGAGGACATGAAGGCCGAGGAGACGGTCGAGATCGACCTTCTCGGCAAGACCTCCATCGCCGACGCCATGATCATCACCTCCGGCCGCTCGCAGCGCCATGTCGGCTCGATCGCCGACAAGGTGATCCAGGAGTTCAAGACCCGCGGCTTCGGCGCTCCCCGCGTCGAGGGCATGCCGGCCTGCGACTGGGTGCTGATCGATGCCGGCGACATCCTGGTCCACATCTTCCGGCCCGAGGTGCGCCACTTCTACAACCTCGAGAAGATTTGGGGCGCCGACCGGCCGAAGGATCAGACGGCCCACCGGCTCGCGGGCTGAGGCTGCAGCTCAGGGAACGGACACGCCGCCATGCGGCTCGCCCTCGTCGCGGTGGGCCGCCTCAAGCGCGGTCCCGAGCGCGACCTCGCCGAGGAGTATCGCGGCCGCGCCGATGCGCTGGGCCGCGGCCTCGGCTTCTCCGCCGTGCAGATGACCGAGATCCCGGAGAGCCGGGCGCGTCGCGCGCCCGACCGCTGCGCCGAGGAGGCCGGCGCCATCCTGGCGGCGATCCCGCCGGGTGCCGCCGCGGTGGTCCTCGACGAGGGCGGCAAGGCGGTGACGAGCCTCGATTTCGCCGCCCAGGTCGGTGCCTGGCGCGACGGCGGCCGGCCCGGTCTCGCGATCGTGATCGGGGGCGCCGACGGCCTCGATCCGGGAGTCCGGGCGCGGGCGGACCTGGTCTTCGCCTTCGGCGCCGCCACCCTGCCGCACGGTCTCGTCCGGGTCCTCGCCTTCGAGCAGCTCTACCGGGCGATGACGATTCTCTCCGGCCACCCCTACCACCGCGGCGCCCCGTGACCCGGATCCTCTCCCCGATCCTCGCCCTCGCGGCCGCCCTGGCGCTCGGCGCGCTGCCGGCTCTCGCCCAGCAGCCGGCGGCCGATCCCGGCCTCGACCCGGTGGCGAAGGCCCAGGCCGAGAAGGAGCGCCGCGCCGAGAGCCTGCGGGCGATCGAGACCGCGCTCCAGGCCAGCGCCGAGACGAAGGCCAAGCTCGAGCGCGAGGTGGCCGAGATCAAGGGCGACGGTGCCCGCCTCAACCAGGCGCTGATCGACGCCGCCCGCAAGGCGCAGGAGGCGGAGGGGCGCATCTCCGACCTCGAAGGACGGCTCCAGACCATGGCGGGCAGCGAGACGGCCCTGCGCCGCTCGCTGGAAGCCCGCCGCGGCGTCATCGCGGAGGTGCTGGCGGCGCTCCAGCGCATGGGCCGGCGCCCGCCCCCGGCGGTGCTGGTGCGGCCCGAGGACGTGCTGGCGGCGATCCGCACCTCGATGCTGCTCGGCGCCGTGGTGCCCGAATTGCAGGGCGAGGCCGAGACCCTGGCGGGCGACCTCGCCGAGCTGGTGCGCCTGCGCGGCCTGATCGCCACCGACCAGGAGACCCTGCGCGGCGACATCAAGGGCTGGGCCGCCGAGCGCCAGCGCCTCACCGCCCTCATCGCCGCGCGCCAGTCCCGCCTCGGCGAGGCGGAGACGGGCATCGCCGCCGAGCGCGAGCGCGCCACCGGCCTCGCCGGCCAGGCCCGCACCCTCAAGGACCTGGTCGACCGCCTCGACGGCGATCTCGCCAGCGCGCGGCGCGCCGCCAACGCCGCCAAGGAGGCGGCGGAGGCCGAGACCCGGGAGACCCGCGAGCGCTTCGCGGCGGCGGCCCTGCGCGATCCCGCTCGCCTCGGCCCCAAGGTCCCGTTCCCCCAGGTGCGCGGCCTGGTGCCGCGCCCGGTGAGCGGCGAGGTGGTGCGGACCTTCGGCAGCCCCGACGGGGCGGGGGGCACGAGCCGCGGCATATCGCTCATGACGCGCCCGCGGGGCGTCGTTTCCTCTCCGGCGGACGGGTGGGTGGCCTATGCAGGGGCGTTCCGGTCCTACGGTCGTCTCTTGATCATCAACGCGGGCGACGGCTACTATCTGCTCCTGGCGGGCATGGACCAGATCAACGTCGAGGTCGGTCAGTTCGTGCTCGCGGGGGAGCCGGTCGCCGTGATGGGAGACACGGGCTCCGCACCTTCGGCTGGAGCCGGTGGGCGGAACGATCCCGTCCTGTACGTCGAGTTCAAGAAAGACGGTGGCTCCATCGACCCGGATCCTTGGTGGGCCAAAGGGTCAAGCGAGAAGGTTCGCGGATAATGCGCAAAGTTTCCCTCGTCCTGTTCGGAGCCGTCCTGGGCGCCGGGACGGCCACGGTAGCGACCCAGACCCACCTGCTCTCGAGCACGAGCGCCGTCGCCGCGTCGGCGGAGACGTACCGTCAGCTGAGCCTGTTCGGCGACGTGTTCGAGAAGATCCGCACCGACTACGTCGAGAAGCCCGACGAGGGGAAGCTGATCGAGGCGGCCGTCAACGGCATGCTGACCTCGCTCGACCCACATTCGAGCTACATGGACGCCAAGAGCTTCCGTGACATGCAGGTGCAGACCAAGGGCGAGTTCGGCGGCCTCGGCATCGAGGTCACGATGGAGGACGGCCTGATCAAGGTCGTGACCCCGATCGACGACACCCCGGCCGCCCGCGCGGGCCTCTTGGCCAACGACGTCATCACCCAGATCGACGGCGACCAGGTGCAGGGCCTGACCCTCAACCAGGCCGTCGACAAGATGCGTGGGCCGGTCAACTCGCCGGTGAAGCTCAAGATCACCCGCAAGGAGGCCAAGGAGCCCCTCGAGGTCACGCTCAACCGCGACCTCATCCGCATCAAGCCCGTGCGCTCGCGCGTCGAGGGCGGCGATGTCGGCTACATCCGCCTGACCCAGTTCAACGAGCAGACCTACGACGGCCTCAAGGCCGCCGTCGACAAGCTCTCGACCGAGATCCCGGGCGACAAGCTCAAGGGCTTCGTCATCGACCTGCGCAACAACCCGGGCGGCCTGCTCGACCAGGCGGTGATGGTCTCCGACGCCTTCCTCGACCGCGGCGAGATCGTCTCGACCCGCGGCCGCAACCCGGACGAGACCCAGCGCTTCTCGGCCAAGTCCGGCGACCTGACCAAGGGCAAGCCGATCGTGGTGCTGGTCAACGGCGGCTCGGCCTCGGCCTCCGAGATCGTCGCCGGCGCGCTCCAGGACCACAAGCGGGCGACGGTGCTCGGCACCCGCTCGTTCGGCAAGGGCTCGGTGCAGTCGATCATCCCGCTCGGCGGCAACGGCGCCCTGCGTCTCACCACCGCGCGCTACTACACCCCGTCCGGCCGCTCGATCCAGGCCAAGGGCATCGAGCCCGACCAGGAGGTCCTGCAGGACGTGCCCGACGACCTGAAGGGCAAGGACGAGACCAAGGGCGAGGCCGGCCTGAAGGGCCACCTGAAGCAGAAGGATACCGAGGAGCGCGGCGGCTCGTCGGCCTACGTCCCGCCGGACCCGGCCAAGGACAAGCAGCTGATCGCCGCGGTCGACCTCCTGCACGGCGTGCAGAAGGGCGCGGCGAACACCGTGAAGTCCACGACCCCGGCCCCGGCCGCCCCGACCCAGAACTGATCGCCGCGATCACGGGCGGGTTCGGAGTTCCGCCGGGCCCGTCTTAACGCAGCGTTTACCACGAAGGCCCGCAATACCGGTCGAACGACCGGTGCTGCGGGCCTTCCGCTTTCATGCAGCCGCCCGGTCGCGGGACTGTAACGCCTGTGCCGCTCGCGTCCGACACCATCCTGACCCGTCCCCTCGGGCTGCGGGACGAGGCGACTGCCCGCGCCGCGCGCTGGCGCGCCGCCCTCACGCCCCGCACCCTCGCGGCCGCGCTCCTCGGCCTCGGCGGCCTGGGCCTCGCCGCCTTTCTGGTCCTCGGCGACGATCCGCTCGCCGGCGAGCCCTTCGCGGTCGCCACGATCGAGGTCCGCGCCCCGGTCGCGCCCCCGCCCGAGCCCGTCGTCCCGGGCCGCCCCGATTCCGCGCGCGCCGACCCGGCGAGCCGCGGCGCCGACGAGGTCGAGCGCGCCTCCGGCGTCGTGGTGAGCCGGCCCGACGGCACCTCCGCGCCCGATTCGGTGGTGATCCGGGTGCCGGGAACCGGCCCGATCCAGCTGAAGCCCGCCCCCGATCCGCGCCTGAGCGAGCGCGGCCGCTACGGCGGCGTGCTGCCGAAGATCGGGCCCGACGGCGCCCGCGCCCTCGACGTCTATGCCCGCCCCGAGGCCGCCGGCCTGGAGCGGGGCGGGGCGGTGGCGGGCCGCATCGCGCTCGTGGTCTCGGGCCTCGGCATCGGCCAGGCGGCGACCCAGGACGCGGTGCAGCGGCTGCCGCCGGCGGTCACGCTCGCCTTCGCGCCCTACGGCGCCGACGTCACGCGGCTTGCCGCCCGCGCCCGCGAGGCCGGCCACGAGGTGATGGTGCAGGCGCCGATGGAGCCCTTCGACTATCCCGACAACGATCCGGGCCCCCAGACCCTGCTGGCGGGGTCGAAGCCCGCCGAGAACGTCGATCGCCTGGCTTTCGTGCTCGCCCGGGTGCCCGGCGCGATCGGGGTGATGAACTTCATGGGCGCACGCCTCACCGGCGACGCCGCCGCCCTCGATCCGGTCCTGCGGGAGATCGGCGGCCGCGGCCTCGGCTTCCTCGACGACGGCACCTCGCCGCGCTCCCTCGCCCGCGAGGTCGGCCGCAAGGCCAAGGTGCCGGTGGCCCGGGCCGAGATCGTCGTCGACGCGGTGCCGCGGCCCGACGCGATCGACCGCGAGCTCGCCCGCCTGGAGGAGGTCGCGCGCAAGACGGGCTTCGTGCTCGGCTCCGCCACCGCCCTGCCGCTCTCGATCGACCGCATCGCCCGCTGGGCGCGCGACCTCGAATCCCGCGGCATCCTCCTCGTGCCGGCGAGCCGGGCCCTGCGCCAGCCGTCCTGAGGCCGCCGGCCTTGCGGCCGGGCAGCCCCGCGGCCGGCGAGCCGGCCCGGATTTTCGCGCCACCGAGCGATCCTGTCGCAAAACCGGCAAACCGGTCTGCGACACCCGCTTGGGGGCCCCGGCCGCCGCCGCATGGCTGCCCCGCCCGGGTGCTTCCCGTATTTTCCGCGCCGGCACGGTCCACAGGGCGGGAAATTGCTCTAAGGTCGTTTCCCATGGCACCGCTCCACCGCCCCGAGACCGCGCTCGCCGGACTTCCCTACCGCCCGTGCGTCGGCATCGCCCTGTTCAACCGCGACGGCTTGGTCTTCGCCGGGCACCGGCGGCACGACTCGGCCGATCTCGGCGCCCATGCCTGGCAGATGCCGCAGGGCGGCATCGACGAGGGCGAGGCCCCCCGGGAGGCCGCCCTGCGCGAGCTCTACGAGGAGACCAGCGTCGCGCCGTCCTCGGTGCGCTTCCTCGCCGAGGCGCCGGGCTGGTACTCCTACGACCTGCCGACCTTCGCCTCGGGCAAGCCCTGGAAGGGGCGCTATCGCGGCCAGACCCAGAAATGGTTCGCCTTCGGGTTCGAGGGCGACGAGCGCGAGATCGACATCCTGCGGCCGGGCGGCGGCGCCCACAAGGCGGAGTTCGACGGCTGGCGCTGGGAGCCGCTGGCGAACCTCGCCGACCTCGTGATCCCGTTCAAGCGCCCGGTCTACGAGCAGGTCATCGCCGCCTTCGCCCACCTCGCGCGTCCGGCGTGACGGGTCGCGCGCGATTGAGCGGCCGGTTCGAGAGCGACCGCCCCACGGGTCGGCCGGCATGACGCGCTGGTGGCTCGCGGGCCTGGTGGCCCTGCTCCTGTGGTTCGCCTACGGCCTCTCGCCCTACGTCGCGCTCTACCGCCTGTCGCAGGCGGTGCAGGCGCACGACCCGCAGGCCGTGGCCCAGCGGGTCAATTTCCGCACCCTGCGGCTCTCTCTGACCCGTCAGGCGACCGCGGCGGTCCTCGACGCCATCACGGCCCGCCGCGACCTCTCGGCCCGGGACCGCGCCATCCTGACCGAGGCGAGCGGGGCCCTGGCCGAGCCTCTGGTCGAATCCCTCGTCACGCCCGAGACCCTGATCGACCTCCTCGACGACGGCTGGCCGGTGCGCGCCGGCCTCGCGCGCCAGCCCGGCTCCGTGACGCCCTCGCCCGACACCTCTCCGCCCGATGCGCCCTCCGCCGGCGGGGCCGCGCAAGCCCCGAACACCCAAGCCACTCAAGCTCCGAATACCCACGACCCGGACGTGCCCGCGACGACCGGTGAGGCCGGACGGCGGAGCGAGGGGCTGGGCCTGCACGCCTCGACCCTGTCGCAGCTCTTCGCCCTCTTCCGCTCGGCCGAGCCGCGGGGGTTCCGCGGGATGGTGGTGAGCTATCCCCCCGACCGGCCGCTGGAGAACCGCTTCCGCCTGCGCCTGCGCCTGCGCGGCTGGACCTGGCGCCTCGTCGACCTCGAACTGCCCTCGGCCCTGCGCGAGCGCATCAGCCAGCGGCTCACCGGCGCGATGCAGCGCTGAGCGTCGCGGCCGGCGCGTCCCCTTGATGCGCCGGAGGCCCCTCCTCATATCTGATCCCGGGCCGGCGGAGTTGCGGTCGGCCTCGACGGGTGCTGCGCTGGCGGGCCCGGACTGACCGAAGTGCCTCTCGCAACAGGGCTTCGCCGAGACCATGACGCGTCCTTCGCCGTTCGGGCATCCGTTCCTGCTGGGCTTCGACGAGATCGAGCAGGCCCTCGACCGCGTCGCCAAGGCGGCCAATGACGGCTACCCGCCCTACAACATCGAGCGCCTGCCCCGCACCGAGCGCGAGCCGGAGCGGCTGAGGATCACGCTCGCGGTGGCGGGCTTCACCCGCGACCAGCTCGACGTGACCCTGGAGGAAAGCCAGCTCATCGTCCGTGGCCGCCAAGCCGACGACAAGAGCCGGACCTTCCTGCATCGGGGCATCGCCGCGCGGCAGTTCCAGCGCGCCTTCCTGCTCGCCGACGGGATGGAGGTGCTGGGCGCGGACCTGTCGAACGGCCTGCTGTCGATCGACCTCGCCCGGCCCGAGCCGGAGCGCATCGTGCGACGGATCGACATCGGCTCGCGCGACGGCGACTGACCGTCCCCATATGTTTGTCACACCGGCCGGCCCGCCGCTTCGGGGCGCAACCCGGCCTCCGCCTGCTGCCTTTCAGAGGAGGGCGCATCATGTCCGATACCACCCAGACCCTCGACCTCGATCCCTCCGCGCTCGCCGCCCTCGGCGAGGGCCACGTGGCCTATGTCCGCGCCATGCGCTCGGAGGAGGTCAAGCGCCTCTTCCCCGAGGCCCCGGACCTCACTCCCGGCCTCGACCTGTTCGCCCTGCTGTCCGCCAGCGGTGCGCCGATCCTGCTCACCGACAGCCGCGACGCGGCCTTCGCCAACGCCTGGGCACACGACCTCCAGGCGATGAGCGTCCACTAAGCAGATTTCGCCGAAGTGGATACCGGTTCGGCGGCAAAAATCTGCGACCAGACAAGAACCTGAGCGGGCGAAGCGTTGGCCGGCCAACGCAAGTCTGCTGAGCGAGGCGGTGGCCGTCGCGGGTGCGACGGCCACCCGCGGGACCTACGCGGTCCGCGGCGCGATGCCCTCGACCGCTGCGACCAGGCGGTCGAGATCGGCCGGTCCCGAGAGGCGGTGGTCGCCCTCCTTGATCAGGGTGACCACCACCCCCGTCTCCGGCAGCCGCTCGACGAGCCGCATCGCGTGGGCCCAGGGCACGTCCGGGTCGGCCATGCCCTGCAGGATGTGGACCGGGCACCCGGGATCGATCGGCCGGTCGAGCATCAGGTGGCGCCGCCCGTCCTCGATCAGGGCCCGGGTCACCGGCGTCGGCTCCGGCGCGTATTGCGATTCGCGCTGCCACACCCCGTCCTCCATCACCTGCCGGCGGATCGCCTCCGGGAACTGCGCCCACATCAGCGCCTCGGTGAAGTCGGTGGCCGGTGCGATCAGTACGAGGCCCGACGGTCTCACCCGGGCGGCGGCGAGCAGCGCGATCCAGCCGCCCATCGAGGAGCCGACCAGGATCGGTCGCTCGGGCGCCAGGGCGGCGACGACGCCCTCCGCGTCGGCGAGCCAGTCCGAGATCGTGCACGCCGCGAAGGCGCCGTCCGATTCGCCGTGCCCCGTATAGTCGAAGCGCACGAAGGCGCGGCCCTGCCGCGCCGCCCACCGGTCCAGCGCCTCGGCCTTGGTGGCGCGCATGTCCGACCGGAAGCCGCCGAGCCAGACCACCGGCGGTCCGGCGCCGGGGCGCACCAGGGTGGCGAGGCGGCGGCCCCGCACGGTCAGCATCGTGGCGGGGGGGCGTGCCGTGTCGTCCATCGGATCCTCCATCGTGTCTGCCATGCGGGTTATCCCCGTTATTCCGGTGCCGGCCCTGGTCGTAGGCCGGCGGCGCCCAAGGTTTACCGATCCGCAACGAGGCCGGGCGACTTTGATCCATCGTCCCGGTGCGGATCGTGTCCGGCGGCTTCTACACCGGCGGCCGTCGGCGCACCCCCACTTCCTGCGTCGAGCAGGCACCGTCATGCCGCGAGCGCTGCGATCAGAACCCTGACCCGGAGTCCCATGCCGTCGAGCCAGGCCACGCCGTTCCCGGCCGCGAGCCACCCGCTGGCCGGCCGCACCGTGCTGCAGATCATCCCGGAGCTCGACGCCGGCGGCGCCGAGCGCACCGCCGTCGACGTGGCGGCGGCCCTGGCCGCGGCGGGCGCCCGCGCCCTCGTCGCCACCGAGGGCGGCCGCCTCGTCGGGGAGCTGCAGGCCAAGGGCGGCGCCTGGGTGCCGTTCCCGGCCCGCAGCAAGAACCCCGTCAGGATGGCGCTCAATGTCGGGCGGCTCGCCCGCATCTGCCGGGCGGAGCGGGTCGATCTGATCCATGCCCGCTCCCGCGCCCCGGCCTGGGTCGGGCTCGGGGCGGCCCGGCGCCTTGGCCTGCCCTTCGTCACCACCTATCACGGCAGCTATGCCGGCCGCTCGCCGGCGAAGCTCCTCTACAATTCGGTGATGGCGCGGGGCGACGTGGTGATCGCCAACTCGCACTTCACCGCCGACGCCATCCGCCGCCTCTTCCCGCAGGTGGCCGGCGACCGGGTGCGGGTGATCCACCGCGGCACCGATCTCGGCGCCTTCACGCCCGGCCAGGTCGCGCCGCAGCGGGTCGAGGCCCTGCGCCGGGCCTGGGGGGTCGCCCCGCACGAGCGGGTGGTGCTGCTCGCCGCCCGCCTCACCCCCTGGAAGGGGCATCGCGTGCTGATCGAGGCCGCCGCCGCGATGCGCGCGCAGGGGCTCGGCGACTTCACGGTGGTGCTCGCCGGCGATCCCCAGGGCCGCACCGCCTACCTGCGCGAGATCGACGCGATGATCGCCGCCCACGGCCTCTCGGGCCAGGTCAAGCGCGTCGGCCATTGCAGCGACATGCCGGCGGCCTACCGGGCCGCCTCGGTGGTGGCGGTGCCCTCGACCGAGCCCGAGGCCTTCGGCCGCGCCGCGGTCGAGGCCCAGGCGCTCGGCACGCCGGTCGTCGTCTCGGATCTCGGTGCCGTGCCCGAGACGGTGCTCGCTCCCCCGGAGGTTCAGGCCTCCGAGCGCACCGGCTGGCGCGTGCCGGCCGGCGACGCGGAGGCGCTCGCCGACGCCCTGGCCGACGCGCTGCGCCTCGGCGCCAGCGCCCGCGACGCCCTGGTGCGCCGCGCCCGCCGCCACGTCGAGGCGCATTTCTCCCTCGAGCTGATGCTCGCCGACACCCTGGCGATCTACGCCGATCTCCTCGGTGCGCCGCCGGCGGGGGAGGGGAGGTAGTTGCGGGGGCCGGGGAGCCGGCCCGCAACCAAGTCCGCCTTCCGCGAGTTGACAAATCGGGCGATCTCGCCAAGGTGATATCGTACACCCGAGTATGCCCGCGCGGTGGTTCGGGGCCGGCCCTCACAGGGATGCGGCCCGCGGGCCGCCGCCGGAATACGTGATTGAGGAGATTGAAGCCATTCGCAGACCTATGAGAGCCATGCCGGCCCCGCAGAAGGACGGGCCGCGCGCGAACCGGGACATCCGCGGCGTCCGCGAGGTCCAGCTCATCGACGATACCGGCCAGAACCGCGGTGTCATGGGCTTCTTCGAAGCGCTGCAGGTCGCCGAAGAGGCGGGCCTCGACCTCGTCGAGATCGCGCCGAACTCCGTGCCTCCGGTCTGCAAGCTTCTCGACTATGGCCGCTTCCGCTTCAACGAGCAGAAGAAGCAGGCCGAGGCGCGCAAGCGGCAGAAGACCGTCGAGGTCAAGGAGATCAAGCTCCGGCCGGGCATCGACAAGCACGACTACGAAGTCAAAATGAAGGCCGTGCAGCGGTTCTTCGAGGAAGGCGACAAGGTCAAGGTGACGCTCCGCTTCCGCGGTCGCGAGATGGCGCACCAGGATCTGGGCCTGCGCCTGCTCGAGCGCGTCAAGTCCGAGACGCAGGAGATCGCCAAGGTGGAGAGCGAGCCGCAGCTCGAAGGCCGCCAGATGATCATGATCCTGGCGCCGCGCTAATCCAGCGCACGGCGCCTCGCCGCGTGGCTGCGCGGCTAGGATCGATTGACCGCTCCGGGCGCGGGTATCTCCTTCCGAGAACCCGCGCGGGGAGCATCGAAGGGCCGGGCATGTCCCGGCCCATCGCTTTTTTCGGCCTACTTCAGCAGCACCACCTGCGCGTCGCCGGTCCGGCGGACCACGTTGACGGTCACGTCCTGGCCGTGGCGATGCAGCAGCAGGTCGACGTGGCTGTCGCCGAGCTTCAGGTTGCGGATCAGCACGTCGTCGAGGAAGGATGGCAGGATCGGGTCGCGGAAGCGGATCCGGTTGCGGTCGTGGCGCAGCTCCAATCCGAGGCAGGCCGCCAGGAACGCGAAGGGTGCCGCCGCCGCCCAGGCCTGCGGGCTGCAGGCGACGGGATAGTTCGTCGGCCCGCGCTGCTTGCGCTGGATGAAGCCGCAGAACAGCTCCGGCAGACGCCGCCCCTCCTGGTAGAGCGAGGCACCGTGCTGCCCCTCGAACACCCGCGCGGCCTCCGCCTTCAGGCCGTAGCGGGCGAGGCCGAGCGCGACGAGCGCGTTGTCGTGCGGCCAGATCGAGCCGTTGTGGTACGACATCGGGTTGTAGCGCGCCTCGCCGACCGCGATCGTGCGCACGCCCCAGCCGTTAAACCCGTCCTTCGACATCAGCACCGCGGCGACGCTCTCGGCCCGCTCCGGATAGGCGATGCCGGTGAACAGCGCGTGGCCGGCATTCGAGGAGCGCACGGCGCAGGGGCGCTTCTCGCCGTCGAGCGCGATGGCGTAGGTGCCGATCTCCGGCAGCCAGAACTTCTCGTCGAAGGCCTTGCGCAGCCGCTCGGCCTCGCCCTTCAGCCGCTCGGACAGCGCCTCGTCGCCCATGAGCGCAGCGAGCTTCGCGGCACCCTTCTTGGCGGCGTAGACGTAGCCCTGGACCTCGCAGAGCGCGATCGGGCCCTGCGCCATCCGGCCGTCGGCGTGAAAGATCGAATCGTGGCTGTCCTTCCAGCCCTGGTTGGCCAGGCCCTTCTCGGTCTCGCGGGCGTACTCGACGAAGCCGTCCTTGTCCCGGTCGCCGTACTCGTCGATCCAGTCGAGCGCCGCCAGGACGTTCGGCCAGATCTTCTCGATCGTCGCCTTGTCGCCGGTCTGCTCGTAATACTGGCCGGCCAGCATCACGAAGAGCGGGGTCGCGTCGATCGTGCCGTAATAGAGCTTGAACGGCACCTCGCCGAGGATCGCCATCTCGCCGTTGCGGGTCTCGTGCAGGACCTTGCCGGGCTGGGCGTCGGCGGCCGGATCCACGGTGGTGGCCTGCGTCGCCGCGAGGTGGCGCAGCACGCCCTTGGCGATCTCGGGGTCGATCCACAGCGTCATCATGGCGGTGATGATGCCGTCGCGCCCGAAGACTGTGCTGTACCAGGGGATGCCGGCATAGGGGTACACGCCGTTCGGCGTGCGGCTGAGCAGCATGTAGAGGTCGGCCGTCGCCCGGCAGGCGGCCTCGTTGAACTGGTCGTTCGAGCTCTCGATCGTGGTGATGTTGGCGGTGGCCTTGCGCAGGTCGCGCCGCGCGTCGCGATAGGCGAGCGCGAAGGTCATGCCCTCGCCCTTCGGGTGGCCCTCCTCGCGGCGCGGATTCGGATAGGCCGCGTGGGTGAACGGCAGGGCGCTGCCGATCACCGCCACGCCCTCGCGGCCGAGATCCACCGTGTCGCAGATCGCCCGCACGAACAGCGAGGCGCGCCCGCCGGGGGCGAGCTTGACCTCGAACTCCGCCTTGTTCGCCTCGAGCCGGGCGGGCTTCGGGCCGAAGCGCAGGCGGGTGGTGCGGCGCCGCGCGTCGAGCCCGTCATAGGTGAACGTCACCTCGTTGGGGGCCGTCACCTCGACGCTGCGCTTGCCGCGATGCGCCCGGTCGCTGCCGCGGACCTCGAACAGATCGCGAAAGTCGGCGTCGAAGCTCAGGGAGACGCGTAGATGGCGCGGCTTGGTGTCGTAGTTGCGCAGGCCGATGCGGTCGTAGCAGGTGCCACGGAACAGGAATTTGGTCCGCTCCAGCGCGATGATCTCGCGCGGAATGCTGGTCTCGTCGCCGGCATCCAGCCGGATGTCCGGCGTCGTCATGTCGACCGAGAGGGCGCCGTTGTCGTCCTGCACCACCGAGCCGAGCAGCATCGGCCGCTGGCCCTCGACGGTCAGCTCCAGCCGCGACAGGAAGCGCGTATCCTGAAAGTACAGCCCCTCGGGACCCGGGAAGACGCCGATATCGCCGTAGCTGTCGAGCACCGCGAAGGCGTCGCCGTGCTTGAGCGAGCGCAGCTGGCGTTCCACCAGCGAGGTCTGGGCCTCGATGTGGTACTGCGGCAGCGTCTCGTCGTCGGGGGCGGTCGCGACCATCGGCACGGCTTCACTCCTGGGGTCTTCGCTTCGTGACACGGGGCGGGGCGTCACGGGGATCTGGGCGAGGTCTCGGGACTCCGGGCGGGGCGCCCGGACGGCGGCGGGGGCGGAACCCGCGGCGATTCGCGGGTCGGACCCCACGCTAGAGCGAAAGTGGGCCATCGTGCGGCGGGCGCCAGGGGGGAGCTGCGATCGGGCAGGCTCGGATTTTGGGCAGGTACGGCGCAAACAGAAGGCCCGGCCCCCTCACGGGGACCGGGCCTTCCGTTCGATCACGGGATGATGGGGCGGATCAGACCGCGCGCAGCACCGGATGCGCGACGCCGTTGGTCGCGCCGTTCAGGGTCGCCGGGGCGCCGAGGGTCAGGCCCGGGATCTTGATCGCGTCGAGGTCGCCGGCGAGCAGCGACTCGTAGGCGGCGACGTAGGAGCGGGCCATGACGCTCGCGGTGAAGCGGGTCTCGAAGTAGCGGCGCACGCCCTCGCGGCTCATCGCCTTGCAGGTCTCGACCGCGGCGATCGCCTCGTCCATCGACTCGACGACGACGCCCGACACGCCGTCCTTGATGACCTCCGGCACGGAGCCGTTGCGCCACGCGATCACCGGCGTGCCGGCCGACATCGCCTCGATCATCACCAGGCCGAAGGGCTCCGGCCAGTCGATCGGGAAGGCGAGCGCCAGGGCGTTGCCGAGGAAATCGTGCTTCTGATCCTCGTTGATCTCGCCGATATACTCGATCAGCGGGTGGTGGGTCATCGGCTCGATGACCTCATCCCAGTATTCCTGGTCGGCCTTGTCGACCTTGGCGGCGATCTTCAGCTTCACGCCGGAGGCCTTGGCGATCTCGATCGCGCGGTCGGGGCGTTTCTCGGGCGAGATGCGGCCGAGGAAGGCGAGGTAGCCACCGTCCTTCGGATTGGGCGAGAAGCGGCAATTCTCCGCCGGCAGGCCGTGATGGATCGTCTGGAGCCAGTTCGCGTTCCCGGGCATCGGGCCGCGCTGGTGGTCGGAGATCGACACGAGCGGCATGCCCGTGAAGGTCCGGTAGACCGGCATGAAGTCCGGCACGTCGAGCCGCCCGTGCAGGGTGGTGACGCACTTGTGGTTGAACTCCTCGAACAGCGGATACTGCAGGAGGTCGATGTGGAAGTGGATGACGTCGAACTCGTCCGCCCGCCGGCGCAGGTGATAGAGCATGGCGAGGTGGCTGGCGACGTGGTCGCGAATGCCGGCCAGCCGCAGGCCCTCGGGGCAGCAGGCGACCAGCTTGGCGCTCGTCTCCGAGTCGCCGCTCGCGAACAGCGTGACGTCGTGGCCCTGGCGGACCAGTTCCTCGGTGAGCCACGAGACGACACGCTCGGTGCCGCCGTAGAATTTCGGCGGAACGGCCTCCGCGAGGGGGGCTACCTGGGCAATGCGCACGAGGAAATCTCCTGAGACGCCAAACGGGGGCGGATCAACGTTGGCGGGGACTAAGCAGGATGGGGCCTGAGCGGGACATGAACGAAACCGCGTACCCGCGCTTATTGTTCCGGTGCAGCGCACAACGCCAGGGCGAGCGGACGATCGTTCCCGCCTCCCACAGGGGCGAAGCGCACGACGATGCGACGATTGCGTGAAGCCCAGGTCCCTGCTATGGCACGCGCCTCGCTGAACCGCCCGGCCGTGAGGGCTGCCGTGGCGGTTCGTGTCGCTCCACCATCGATCGATCGACGATCGTCGGGATCCGCCCCGTGGCGGGACTCGGGAGGTGGAGTTCGCGTCAGGAGAGCAAAATGCCCAAGCTGAAGACCAAGTCGGGCGCCAAGAAGCGCTTCAAGATCACCGGGACCGGCAAGGTCATGTACGCCCAGGCCGGCAAGCGCCACGGCATGATCAAGCGGACCACGAAGCAGATCCGCAACCTGCGCGGCACGACCACCCTGTTCGAGGGCGACGCCGCCAACGTGAAGAAGTACTTCCTGCCGAACGCCCGCTAAGAACCGGCTTCGCCAAAGAAGACGCTTCGTCCCGCATCTGTTTCGTAGAAATCCCAGGAGATCACCATGGCCCGCGTCAAGCGCGGCGTGACCAGCCACGCCAAGCACAAGAAGGTTTTCAAGGCCGCCAAGGGCTATTACGGCCGGCGCAAGAATACGATCCGGATCGCCAAGCAGGCGGTCGAGAAGGGCATGCAATATGCCTACCGCGATCGTAAGAACAAGAAGCGCAACTTCCGCGCCCTGTGGATCCAGCGCATCAACGCCGCGGTCCGCCCGCACGGCCTGACCTACTCGCGCTTCATCGACGGCCTGGCCAAGGCCGGCGTGCAGGTCGACCGCAAGGCGCTCTCCGAGCTCGCCATCCACGAGCCGGCGGCCTTCGTCGCCGTGGTCGAGAAGGCGAAGTCCGCTCTGCCGGCCGAGCTCGTCAAGGCGGCCTAACACCGGTCGCGTCCGGGTCCGCACCCTCGCGCGGGCCCTTCGAAGAGACCACCATCACGGCCCGCCCGCGCGGGCCGTTTTGCGTTGCGCGGGTCGTTTCCGGCGCTCCGGGTTGACGGGGCGGGGCGGCGCGTTGCAGGGCATCCGCGAGCCCGATTGAGCAGACCATGACCGATCTCACCAGCCTCGAAACCGATCTCCTCGCCCAGGTCACCGGCGCCGCCGACGAGGCCGCGCTCGAGGGTGTGCGCGTCGCCGCCCTCGGCAAGAAGGGCGCCGTCTCCGAGCTGCTGAAGACGCTAGGCGGCATGAGCCCCGAGGCCCGCAAGGAGCAGGGGCCGCTGATCAACGGCCTGCGCGACCGCGTCCAGGGTGCGATCCAGTCGCGGCGCGAGACGCTGGCGGAAGCCGCGCTGACGGCGCGGCTGTCCGCCGAGCGGATCGACGTGACCCTGCCGGTGCGCGAGGGGCCCGAGACCCGCGGCCGCATCCACCCGATCACCCAGGTGATGGACGAGATCACGGCGATCTTCGGCGATATGGGCTTCTCGATCGCGGAAGGGCCCGACGTCGAGACCGACGACCTCAACTTCACGGCGCTCAACTTCCCCGAGGGCCATCCGGCCCGGGAGATGCACGACACCTTCTTCCTGCGGCCCGACCGGGACGGGAAGCGCAAGCTCCTGCGCACCCACACCTCGCCGGTGCAGGTCCGCACCATGCGCAACGTGCAGCCGCCGATCCGGGTGATCTGTCCGGGCCGCACCTACCGGCACGATTCCGACCAGACCCACACCCCGATGTTCCACCAGGTCGAGGGCCTGGTGATCGACAAGCAGGCCAACATCGCCCATCTGAAGTGGATCCTGGAAGAGTTTTGCAAGGCGTTCTTCGAGGTCGACAGCGTGAAGATGCGCTTCCGGCCGTCGTTCTTCCCCTTCACCGAGCCCTCGGCCGAGGTCGACATCCAGTGCTCGCGCAAGGGCGGCGAGATCCGCTTCGGCGAGGGCGACGACTGGCTCGAGATCCTCGGCTGCGGCATGGTCCACCCCAACGTGCTGCGCAATTGCGGCCTCGACCCGGACAGCGTGCAGGGCTTCGCCTGGGGCATGGGCATCGACCGGATCGCGATGCTCAAATACGGCATGCCGGACCTGCGCCCGTTCTTCGAGGCGGATGTCCGCTGGCTCGAGCATTACGGCTTCCGGCCCCTCGACATCCCGAGCCTGGTCGGCGGCCTGACCGGCTGACGTCGCTGCCGAGAGACGGCTTGCGCTGAGAGACGGCTTGCGCTGAGAGACACACCATGACCGAGAGCGAGATCCTGGCGGTCACCGACGAGGTCCTGACTCAATACCTTGCCGCCTCCGGCTATGAGCGGGCCGAACTGCGCGCCGGCTACAACCATGCCGACGAGCCATCGTTGTTCGTGACCGCTCATTTCAAGCCCGAATCGGGCCTGCCCGGGGGGGGCGAAGTCAACGCCGCACACGCGGCGCTGCGGATCGCGCTATGGGGAAAAGGCGAGGAGCGATTCCCCTATCTCGATTTCCGATTTCCCGGCGACGAAATCTTGGGCGACGAGGAAGAGGATTATCGGGACGAGGAAGAGAACGCCTGATGCCGCGCTTGGGCAATCCCCTCGTCTATGATCTCCTCGACATCGCCGAAGCGCTGGCCGAGCAGCGCGGGCGCCGCAATCTGGAGAGGACGGCGATGCGGCGCGCCGTCAGCAGCGCCTATTACGCGGTGTTCCACGGTCTCTGCTTTGTCTGCACCCGTTCGCTCGGCCTATGGCGGCGCGACGTCTCGGTGACGGAGCCGATCTACCGGCTGCTCGATCACGGTCAGGTCAAGCGGCGCCTGTCCGGGCGCGAGGCGGCCGAGCTCGGCTCGGTGATTGCCGGCATCGGAACCGCCTTTGTCGACCTTCAGGAGCGCCGGCACTTGGCGGATTACAGCCCGCCGAGTCTGGAGGTCAGCCGCGACGTGACCCGCACGGTGGTCGCCCGCGCCCGCAAGACCGTCGCCGACCTCGAATCCCTCGACGACGACCAGTGCCGCCGCCTGGCCGTCCTTCTCATCACCAAGGCCCGGCTCGTCTGAGCCGAGAGGTTTTATCCCGATGAAATTCACCCTCTCCTGGCTCAAGGACCACCTCGACACCGATGCCTCCCTCGACGTGATCGTCGAGACGCTGACCCGCATCGGGCTGGAGGTCGAGCGCGTCGAGGACAAGGCCGCGGATCTCTCGGCCTACCGCATCGCCGCAGTGCTCACCGCCGAGCAGCACCCGAACGCCGACCGCCTGCGGGTCTGCTCCGTCGACACCGGCGAGGGCGCCCCCGTCCAGGTGGTCTGCGGCGCGCCGAACGCGCGGGCCGGCATGAAGACGGTGTTCGCGCCCCCCGGTACCTACGTGCCGGGCAAGAACATCACCCTGTCGGTCGGCGTGATCCGTGGCGTCGAGAGCCGGGGCATGCTGTGCTCGGGCTCCGAGCTCGGCCTGTCGGACGACCATGACGGCATCCTGGACCTTCCGGCCGATGCGCCGGTTGGCCAGGCCTATGCGGCCTTCGCCGGCCTCGACGATCCGGTGATCGAGATCAACCTGACGCCGAACCGGCCCGACTGCACCGGCATCTCCGGCATCGCCCGGGACCTCGCGGCCGCCGGCATCGGCACCCTCAAGCGCGAGCAGCTGGCGCCGGTGCGGGGGGAGGGGGCCTGCCCGGTCGCCGTCACCCGCGACTTCGCGCCGGAGGACGCGCATCTCTGCCCGCTCTTCGGGTTGCGGCTGGTGCGCGGCGTCAAGAACGGGCCGTCGCCCGAATGGATGCGCCGGCGCCTGACCGCCATCGGCCTGCGGCCGATCAATGCGCTCGTCGACATCACTAACTACGTCACCTTCGACCGCGGCCGGCCGCTCCACGTCTTCGACGCCGCCAAGGTGAAGGGCGCCCTCACCGTGCGCCGCGCCCGCGAGGGCGAAGAGATCGTGGCCCTCGACGGGCGGACCTACCGGCTCGACGACGGTGCGATCGTCATCGCCGACGAGGCCGGCGTCGAGTCGATCGCCGGCATCATGGGCGGCGAGCATTCGGGCTGCGACGAGGGCACGACCGACGTGCTGATCGAATCGGCCCTGTGGGACCCGCTCACCATCGCCCGCACGGGGCGCCGCCTCGGCATCGTGACGGATGCTCGCTATCGCTTCGAGCGCGGGGTCGATCCGGCCTTCGCCCTGCCGGGTCTCGATCTCGCGACGAAGCTCGTGCTCGACCTGTGCGGCGGCACCCCGAGCCAGGCCACCGTGTCGGGCGAGGTGCCGGATACCGATCGCATCATCGACTTCCCGTGGACCGAGGTGCGCCGGCTGTCCGGCCTCGACCTGCCGCGGCCCGAGATGAAGGTGACGCTGGAATCGCTCGGCTTCCACGTCGCCGGCTCGGGCGACCGGGTGAAGGTGCTCTCGCCGTCCTGGCGGCCCGACGTGGAGGGCAAGGCCGACCTCGTCGAGGAGATCGTGCGCATCGCCGGCCTCGACCGGATCGAGCCCAAGCCCCTGCCGCGGATCGAGGCGACGGTGATCCGCCCGGTCCTGACGGTGATGCAGAAGCGCACCCGGCAGGCCAAGCGCGAATTCGCCGCCCGCGGCCTCGTCGAGGCGGTGACCTGGTCGTTCATCGCGCATGACGACGCCACCCTGTTCGGCGGCGGCAAGCCGGAACTGGCGCTGGCGAACCCCATCGCCGCCGACCTGTCGGACATGCGCCCGAGCCTGGTCCCGGGTCTCGCCCGCGCTGCGCAGCGCAACGCCGACCGCGGATACGGCGACGTCGCCCTGTTCGAGGTCGGGCAGTGCTTCGCCTCCGACCAGCCCGAGGGCCAGACCACCAAGGCGACGGCGCTCCGCCGCGGCTCCGCCCGCCATGGCGGCGCCGGCCGGCACTGGGACGGCGCGGTCAAGCCCGTCGACGCCTTCGAGGCCAAGGCCGACGCGCTGGCGCTGCTGACCTCCCTCGGCGTGCCGACCGGCGGCCTCCAGGTCGTCGCCGGCGGGCCGGACTGGCTGCATCCCGGCCGCTCCGGCACGCTGCAATTCGGGCCGCGCAACCCGGTCGGGTTCTTCGGCGAGCTGCATCCGCGGGTGCTGAAGGCCCTCGACATCAAGGGCCCGGTGGTGGTGTGCGAGATCACGCTGGACGCCTTGCCGCTCCCGAAGCACCGGCCGACCAAGATGAAGCCGGCTGCCAGCCTGCCGGACTTCCAGCCGCTCGCCCGCGACTTCGCCTTCGTGGTCTCGCGCCAGGTCGCGGCCGGCGACATCCTGAAGGCGGCGCAAGGCGCCGAGCGCACCCTCGTGACCGGCATCGAGGTGTTCGACGTCTACGAGGGCGCGGGGATCGGCGAGGACCAGAAGTCCGTCGCCGTGGCGGTGCGGCTCCAGCCGACCGACCGCACCCTCACCGATGCCGAGATCGAGGCGGTGAGCCAAAAGATCGTCGCCGAGGTGACGCGCAAGACCGGCGCGACCCTGCGGGGCTGAGCGAGGCGTCCGGCGGCGCGTCGCGCGCCGCCGGCGGGGACGGACGAGGAGGAGACGGGCATGGCAGGGACGGACATGGCGGCGCCCGATCCGGTCCGGGAACTCTCGGCGGCGACCTACCTGCCGGAGGAGGCCCTCCGGCGGGCGCTCGCGGCGCCGGAGACGATCGCCGAGCCGGTCCTGGCGATCCTCGACCGGGCCGCCGACGGCCAGGGCGAGAGCCTGACCGAGCCCGAGCGGACCCTGCTGTTCTGGGGCATCCACGTCCTGGCCTCGGCCCGGGACACCCGGATCCACGCGCCGCTGATGCGCCTCCTGCGCCGTGACGACGACGCGATCGCGGCGGCGCTCGGCGAGGATTATCCGAACACGCTGTCGGGCCTCGTCGCCGCCAGCTTCGACGGCGACGCCGCGCGCCTGCTCGGGGCCATCGCCGGCGAGGCGCCGGTCGGCATCGCCCGGATGCAGCTCTTCCACGCGCTGGCACTGCTCACCGCCGACGGGCGCATCGACCGCGAGGCGGCGAAGGCATTCCTGGTCCGGTTCGATACCGAGCGGCTGGCCTCGCCCGAGGACGAGGAAGTCTGGCAGGGCTGGGAGGACGCGGTCTCGCTCTTGGGCTTCGACGACCTCGTCCCCCGCCTCAAGGCCGCGCGTAAGGACGGCCGCAACGCCGGCAACGTCGTCGATTGGGAGACGGTGCAGGAGACCCTGAAGGAGGCCCGCCTGCGCCCGAAGAGCCGCCAGCGCTTCGACGACCTGCTGATCGACTATCTCGACGACCCGATCGGCGCGCTGGAGCACACCCGCGAGGGCGCCGACGCTCATCGGCCCGACCTCGACGAGGACGGTTTCCCGATCCCCGAGCGCAATCCCTATCGTGATGTCGGCCGCAACGATCCCTGTCCCTGCGGCAGCGGCAAGAAGTTCAAGAAGTGCTGCCTCGACAAGGTCGAGCAGGGATTCGCGGCCCTGCCGCCGCTGCCGCGGGGGCGCTGAGGATCCAGCGGCGGTACGATCGGATTTTCGGAATATCCCTTCCGACAACGGGATCACCAGCCCCCGCGGCGGACCCGCAAGTCCCGCATGCCCGAGCGGGGCCGGTTTCCGCATCGCGCAGCGATCGCCGAGCGATCGATGGGACACTGCTGGATGCGCCGTGAGCCGGCGTCAGTGCGCCGTCCACCTATCTCACGCCGAGCAATCGTTCGAAGTCATGGCAACCAATGCGCGACGCGCCCGCTCTCGCGTAGAGCCAAAATTTGCGCATTCTGCCTTCATATGAGGCAGTGCCAAGTCTGTCAGCCACACGCCCTGATCCTGCCGATGCTTGGTTTTCGCTTCGGGCGTTCCCAGCCTCATGAGAGGAAACAGGCGTCTCGACGATCCCACGTACCGAATTGATCATGCCGCCAGTAATATTGGACTTGATCAAAAAAATATTGCTGAATTTACGAAACGTTCCGGAACCTGTCGTAGCGTCCGGTCCACGTTGGCGATCGATAGTGACGGACGGTCCGATGAGAGTTCCCTTGCGTGCGCGGCTGTATGGCGGCTTCGCGATCCTGGCGGTGCTGGTCGCGGTGATGGGTGGCTTCTCGTACCGGCAGACCGGCCAGCTCGACGATTTGTTCACACAGAAAGCGCAGCTCGAGCAGGCGGCGCGGGAGCTCTACACGCTGAACGGCCTGACCGAGCGCTTCGCGGCCCAGAGCCTCAAGTACCGGACGACGCAGACCGCCGAGATGGCCGCCGGGATGCAGGCGAGCCTGTCCGAGGCCTCGCAGCTCGCCGACGGGCTGATGAAGCGCGCCTTGTCGGACGAGCGGCGGGCGCTTTACGCCGACCTGCGCGAGAGGTCGAACCGCCTCGCCGCGGAGGTGCCGAAATTCGTCGCGCTCGGCGTGCAGATCCGCGACAACAAGGCCGGCGTCTACACCGCGGGCGACGACCTGACAAAGGCCTCGGGGGCCCTCGTCGCCCAGCTGCGTGTGGGTGGCGACGAGGAGATCCTGGCCCAGGCGGTCGAGATCGAGCGGATCCTGCTGCTGTTCCGGGTGATGAACTGGCGCTTCCTCGCCACCACCGATCCGAAGACCCGCACGCTCTCGGCCGGACACTTCACCAGCGCCGAGGCGACGATCGGCAAGCTGAAGACCCTGAACCTGAGCCCGGCGCAGAAGCGCGACCTCGGCACCCTGGAGGAGACGCTGCATCGCCTCAACGGCCACATCACGGCGGCGGCCGCCGCGATGCTGGAGAGCGAGGCCCTCTACGACCGAAACCTGAAGCCCCAGGCCGAGGCCATCGCCGCCGCCGGCACGCTGGTGCGCGGCAAGCTCGACGCGGCGCTCGAGACGATCAGCGATCACAGCCTCGCTACGATGGACTCCGCCAAGGGGGTGCAGGCCGGACTCCTGGCGGTGATCCTGGCGATCAGCCTCACCCTGGCGATCCTGATCGCCCGCGGCATCACCCGCCCGATCTCCGGCATGACCCGCGCGATGAGCCGCCTGGCCGCGGGCGAGACCGCCGTCGCGATCCCGTCCCAGGACGCCACCGACGAGATGGGCGAGATGGCCCGCGCCGTGGAGGTGTTTCGCCAGAACGCGATCACGCGGCTCGCGCTCGAGGCCGACCAGGCGGCGCAGGCCTCCGCCCGCCAGCGCCGGGCCGACCGGGTCGACGCCCTCGTGCTCGCGTTCCAGCAGCGGGTCGCCGGCTCGCTCGGGATCGTGACCTCGGCGGCCACCGAGCTCGACGCCACCGCCCGCTCGATGAACCAGGTCGCCGACGGCACCAACGCCCAGGCGGTCGCCTCCAGCGCCGCCGCCGAGGAGACCTCCGCCAACGTCCAGACCGTCGCCTCCGCGGCGGAGGAGATGGTGGCCTCCTTGCGCGAGATCGAGCGCCAGGTGATCCAGTCGCGCGAGATTGCCGGCCATGCCGCGAAGGAGGCCGAGGCCACGAACGGCGCCATGGCGAGCCTCGGCACCGCGGCGACCCAGATCGGCGCCGCCGTCACCACGATCTCGGCCATCGCCGACCAGACGAACCTGCTGGCCTTGAACGCCACCATCGAGGCGGCCCGGGCCGGAGCAGCCGGCCGCGGCTTCGCGGTGGTGGCCGCCGAGGTCAAGGAACTCGCCGGCCAGACGGCGCGGGCGACCGAGGAGATCGGCGGGCAGATCGCGGCGATCCAGGCCGCCACCGGTCAGGCGGGGGCCGCCATCCGGCAGATCGGCGGTACGATCGCGGCGCTCAACGAGATCAGCAGCGCCATCGCGGCGACGGTGGTGGAGCAGACCGCGGCGACGGCCGAGATCTCCCGCAACGCCACCGAGGCGGCCCGCGGGACCCAGGACGTCTCGTCGAGCGTGTCCCGCGTGCTGTCGCTGGCCGACCAGACCGGGGGCGCTGCCTCCCAGGTGCTCGCGGCGGCCGCCGAACTGGCGACGCAGTCGCTGACCGTCAAGCAGGAGGTCGACGGCTTCCTGGGCGAGATCCGGGCGGCGTAAGGACGGAGGCCGGGCGGACCTACCGGTCCGTCCCGCTCAGCGGGTTGCCCGGGTCCCAGGCATAGGACAGGGTCTCGAAGCGTAGCGACCGGGCATCGACCATCAGCAGGCGCCCGACCAACGGCTCGCCGAAGCCCGCGACGGCGCGGATCACCTCCAGCGCCATCAGCGAGCCCATCAGGCCGGCGAGCGCGCCGAGCACCCCGGCCTCGGCGCAGGTCGGCACCGAGCCGGCGGGCGGCGGGCTCGGGAAGAGGCAGCGATAGGTCGGGTTCGGCCGGCCGTCGGCGCCGGTCTCGTGGGCCCGGATCGTGGTGAGCGAGCCGTCGAACTGGCCGAGCGCCGCGGTCACCAGCGGCCGGCGGGCGCGGTAGCAGGCATCCGAGACGGCGTAGCGGGTCGAAAAATTGTCCGAGCCGTCGGCGACGAGGTCGTAACCGGCGATCAGCCCCTCGGCATTCTCAGGGTTCAGCCGGGTGGCGTGGATCTCGACATGCACGTTCGGGTTGAGGCGCGCGATCGCCTCCGCCGCGCTCTCGACCTTCGGCCGGCCGATATCCGGCGTGCCGTGGATCACCTGGCGCTGGAGGTTCGAGAGCGAGACGGTGTCGTCGTCGACGATGCCGATCGTGCCGATGCCGGCGGCGGCCAGGTACTGGATCAGCGGCGCGCCGAGGCCGCCGGCCCCGATCACCAGCACGCGGGCGGCCTTGAGCCGGACCTGGCCGGGGCCGCCGACCTCCCGCAGCACGATGTGGCGGGCGTAGCGTTCGATCTCGTCGGGGCTGAGCGGGGTCATCCGGGTTGATTAAGCGAGAGGCCGGGCGCGGGGAAGGCCCTCGGGATGCACGGTTCCGTTGCGCAGTCGTCTTGTCAGGTTCTCTTGCCAGGTTCTCTTGCGCGGCGTTCGGCGCTACGGCTCGCGGCGACCGATCCTCGAGCCCGCGGACCCGCCCCGTGACCGACGCCCCATCCTCCGCCCATTCCCCGCTGGCCCTGGCCCAGGGGCTGATCCGCTGTCCCTCGGTGACGCCGCAGGAGGGCGGGGCGCTCGCCTACCTGGCCGAGATCCTGGCCGCGGCCGGATTCACGGTCGAGCGGCCGGTCTTCTCGGAGCCGGGCACGCCCAACATCGAGAACCTCTATGCCCGCCTCGGCGAGGGGCCGTGCCTGCTGTTTGCCGGCCATACCGACGTGGTGCCGCCGGGCGACGCCGCGGCCTGGCGCCACGACCCGTTCGCCGGCGCCATCGAGGGCGGCGAGCTGTTCGGCCGCGGCGCGGTCGACATGAAGGGCGGCATCGCCTGCATGCTGGCGGCGGTGCTGGCCTTCCTCGGCCGGCGCGGGCCGGATTTCGGCGGCGCCATCGCGTTCCTGATCACCGGTGACGAGGAGGGGCCGGCGGTGAACGGCACCGTCAAGCTCCTCGACTGGGCGCGGGCGCGGGGCGAGCGGTTCGCCCATTGCCTGCTCGGCGAGCCGACCAACCCCGACATGCTGGGCGAGATGATCAAGATCGGCCGGCGCGGCTCGCTGACGGCCAACCTCGTCGTTCACGGGGTCCAGGGCCACGT
Organism: Methylobacterium indicum; assembly: GCF_017347565.1. Taxonomy (NCBI): domain Bacteria; kingdom Pseudomonadati; phylum Pseudomonadota; class Alphaproteobacteria; order Hyphomicrobiales; family Methylobacteriaceae; genus Methylobacterium; species Methylobacterium indicum. Next base: position 2,039,636 of record NZ_AP024145.1, read on the forward strand.
CGCCTATCCGCACCGGGCCGAGAACCCGATCCCCGGCCTCCTGCGCCTGGCCCAGGGGCTGCTGGCCGAGCCGCTCGATGCGGGAACCGCGCATTTCGACGCCTCGAACCTCGAATTCACCACGATGGATGTCGGCAATCCGGCGACCAACGTGATCCCGGCCGAGGCGCGGGCGACCTTCAACATCCGCTTCAACGACCTCTGGACGCCCGAAACCCTGGCCGCCGAGCTGGAGCGGCGCCTGGCCGCCGCCGCCGGCAACACGGTGCGCTACAGCCTCGATATCCGCCCGACCAACTCCGTCGCCTTCCTGACGCAGCCCGACGCCTTCGTGGAGCAGGTGGCGGACGCGATCGAGGCCGAGACCGGCCGCCGGCCCGCCCTCTCGACCACCGGCGGCACCTCGGATGCGCGCTTCATCAAGGATGCCTGCCCGGTGATCGAGTTCGGCCTCGTCGGGCGGACGATGCACCAGATCGACGAGCGGGTGGCGGTCGCCGACCTCGACCGGCTGGCGGCGATCGTCGGGCGCGTGCTCGACGCGTACTTTCCGCAGAATGCTGCGACGCAGCGTCAGGCTTGACCGATCTTAGACGAAAGTTGAATCTGGCGGCCTCGATCCCGGAGGTCGCCGATGTTCCTGAATGCCGACGATGTGGCCCGCTCGCTGCGCGGCACCGCCGGGCTGATGGGCCGACGGCCCGATGCCCTGCGCCATTTCGACATGAGCGAGCGCGGCTTCTGGCGCTCCTTCGGGGCCGTCTGGCTGACCGCCCCGGCCCTCACGGTGGCGCTCGCCCTGGAGCGCGGGACCGGCACGGCGCTCTTTCGGCTCGACCACGTCACCCTGGCGGCGATCGCCGGGATCGCCGCGGGCTTCCTCGCGGTGCCGCTCGCCATGATCGCGGTCCTGCGCCGTCTCGGCCGGACCCGGGTCTACGTGCCCTTCGTGGTCGTCACCAACTGGTGCCTGGCGGCGGGGCTGGTGGTGCTGACCCTGCCGGGCAGCCTGCTGCTCCTCGGTCTCGCCACGCCGGGTCTCGCGGAACTGTATGCCGCCGCCTTCGTGATGGTAGCGCTATGGCTGCACGGTCGCGCCGCCCGGGCGATCCTCGACCTGCCGGGGCCCGCCGCGGCGCTGGTCACGCTCGTGTGCTTCGGGCTTGTGGTGGGATTGGCCGGAGGGGTCCACGCGCTGCTGGTCTGAACCGGCGCCGAGCGGAGCGTGCCCGTCGGCACGATCCGGCCTATGGCCGTCCTCGGTATCCTCCCGGGCCCGTTTCAAGGGGGTTCGAAACTCCCGGCTGACGACGGCACGGGGGAGGGAGGAGCGGACGCTGCAGTCGATTCGCGACATTCGTGTTCGGGCGACCGGGATTCCGGTCCGTGGCGAGCCCCGGCTGTCGCGGTGCGTCGTCGAGACCGGGCCGATCCGACGGGCGGCGCGGATCGCCCCCGCTCTCACCGCCCCATCAGGGTCTCGACATGGGCGGCGACCGACTTCGACAGGCCGATGAGATCGTAGCCGCCTTCGAGCAGCGAGACGACCCGGCCGCCGCAGCGGCGGTCGGCGATCTCCATCACGGCCCGGGTCGCCCAGGCGAAGTCGGCCTCGGTGAGCTTCAGGTTGGCGAGAGGATCGCGCCAATGGGCGTCGAACCCGGCCGAGATCACGATCAGGTCGGGGCGGAACGCCTCGAGGCGCGGCAGCACGCCGTGGCTGAAGGCCTCCCGGAAGGTGTCGCCGTCGTCCCCCGCATGCAGCGCCACGTTGACGATGGTGTCGTGCTCGCCGCGCTCGGAGGGCGCGCCGGTGCCGGGAAACAGCGGCATCTGGTGGGTCGAGGCGTAGAGCACGCTCGGATCGTCCCAAAAGATGTCCTGCGAGCCGTTGCCGTGGTGGACGTCCCAATCGACCAGCGCCACCCGGGCGGCGCCGTGGTGCCGGCGCGCGTGGCGGGCCGCCACCGCGGCGGTGTTGAACAGGCAGAAGCCCATGGCGCGCTCGCGCTCGGCGTGGTGGCCGGGCGGGCGCATCGCCGCGAAGGCGTTGGCGACGCGGCCCTCCATCACCTCGTCGACCGCCCGCACCGCGGCCCCGAGCGCCCGGCGCGCCGCCTCCAGCGAGCCCGGGGACATCACGGTGTCGGAATCGATGCCGACCAGCCCCTCGTCCGGCGCCACGGCGGCGATGGCCGCGACGTAGTTCTCCGGGTGGGCGAGCCCCGCGACCGAGAGGTCGGCGAGCGGCGCCTGCTCGCGCACGAGAGCCGCGAAGCGCTCGTCCTCCAGGGCCCGCTCGATCACCCGGATGCGGTCGGCCCGCTCGGGGTGGCCCGGCGGCGTGTCGTGGTCGAGGGAAGCCGGATGGCAGAGATAGAGCGTCGTCATCGTGCCCGCTTCGCGCGTTCCCCCGGGCCGGTCGTGCGACGGCCCATCCCTGGGGAGCACCGTGGCAGGGCCATGGCCCCGACGCAACACACGGCCGGCATCGTGCACAGCGGCGCACCTCTCCGCTTCGCGCGCCAACGGCCACGCTTTACCGTCGAGGACGACCGATTCGCCTGCTCGACAAGGTTTTTCCCCGATGCGCCGCCCCCGCCCCGCCCTCGCGCTCGTTCTGACGGGGGCCCTCCTGGCGCTGCCGGGCTGCATGTATCGCGCCACGCCCGATCCCGAATTGTCGGCCCGGGACAAGGAGTGGATGGCGATGGTGCCGGAGCCCGAGGTCGACCGGCGCTTCGCCCGCTACATGATCGAGGATCCTACGGCCGAGGCCCCCGGCACCATCGTGGTCGAGACGAAGGAGCGCCAACTCTACTACGTCCTGCCCGACCGCAAGGCGATCCGCTACGGCGTCACCGTGGGCGACGAGGCCTATGGCTGGTCCGGCACGGCGCGGATCTTCCGCAAGGCCGCTTGGCCGGACTGGCACCCGCCGGCCGAGATGATCAAGCGCTGGCCCCACGTCCACGCGATGCAGGGCGGTCCCGCCAACCCTCTCGGCGCCCGCGCCCTCTACCTGGCGGACGGTACCGGCAAGGACACGCTCTACCGCATCCACGGCACCAACGAGCCGGAGCGGATCGGCCAGGCGGCCTCCTCCGGCTGCATCCGCATGCGCAACATCGACGTGGTCGACCTGTACAACCGGGTCGGCGCGGACGCGAAGGTGATCGTGCGGTAGGACGGCTCCTCTTGATCAGGCCTCGTATGGGGCCGCTTCCCGGCAGACGATCCGGTCTGCCGGGGACCATGCCGGATCGCAATCGCCCGTTCCTCGCAACGCTTTGGCAACGCCATCCCGTTGCCGGGCTTTAACCTGAACAAGGATTCAGATCCCGCCGTTAACCTGTCGAAGCCCTCCCGCCCCGCATAGTCCTTCTCACACAGGGACAAGCACCGGCACAACAAAGGCCGGGGAGGCATAGGCAGATGATCAACGCTTCGCTGCAACACTTCTGCAACCGTATCCTCGCGGCCGGCACCCTCGGCCTCGAGGACGTGCGCGAGCTCGGCCGGACCGTGCTGCCCGACGGGCTGACTTGCCGCGACGAGGCCGACATGCTGTTCGCCCTCGACCGGGCGGTCCCGGTGGCCGACGCTGCCTTCGCCGACTGGCTGGTCGCCGCGGTGGTCGATTTCGCGGTCTGGGGCGAGCGCCCGACCGGGCACATCGACGCCGATACCGCCCACTGGCTCGCCGCCTCGCTGGGCTGCGGCCGCGGGCCGACCGCGACCGGCGCCCGCATCGCCGTCGAGGTGGTGCGCGAGGCCGAGACCAACGACGCGGTGCTGATCGGCTTTGCCCTCAAGGCCAACCGGGCGCGGGCCGGGGGCGACGAGGCGGAGGAGATCCTGGCCTACGCCATTGCCGCGTGATGACGGGCTTTCGCCCTGCTGCGCTGCGTGACGACAGGCTTTCGCCCTTTCGCGCCGCGTGACGGCACAGGGCTGCGTCAGAGCCAGTTCTCGACCGACAGCCCGCCGATACGCCGAAACTCCGCCTCGTTCGCCGTCACGAGCGGAACCTCGAGCGCGAGCGCCTGAGCCGCGATGAGGAGATCGTTCGGTCCGATCGGCCGACCCGCAGCCTCGAGATCGGCGCGAATTCTTCCATAGATGACATCGGCGGGAGTCTCGAACGGAACCACGTCGATCGCTTCCAGCACGGCTTCGACCTGACGGAGAAGGCGAGCCGACCCCCGCTTCGCGCAGCCGTAGCGGAGTTCCGCGACCGAGACGATGCTCGTCGCGATGCCTTTGCTGCCGACCCGTGCGATCTGCCGGGCCACGGCACCGGACGGGTTGCGGATCAGATCGGAGAGGATGTTCGTATCGAGCAGGAAGCGCGGGCCGCTCATAGCGGATCATCGTCCAGGGGCGGCAGCGTCTTGTCGAAGTCCGGGAAATCCTCCTCGATCGGCTCCAGGGTCGCCAGGACCTCCAGAAGGTCCTTCTTGCCGATCGGCTCCAGGATGAGGCGGTCGCCATCGCGGCTGATGCGGACCCGGTCCCCGGGCAAGGCGAATTCGGCCGGGATGCGCACGGCCTGGCTGCGATTGTTGCGGAACAGCTTCACCTCCCGCGCCTGCGGTATCGGGGTCGGTCTCGCCATGCTGGCACCTCGAAATGGCATATGCCAAGCATATACCTCCCGCTCGTCGGCCTCCAGAGCTTTCGCGTGGGGTCATGCGACCCGCAGCTCCCGTCGATCCACCCGCGCAACGCTTTGGAAACGCCGTCCCGTTGCCGGGCTTTAACCTGAACAGGGATTCAGATCCCGCCGTTAACCTGTCGAAGCCCTCCCGCCCCGCATAGTCCTCCTCACACAGGGACAAGCACCGGCACAACAAAGGCCGGGGAGGCATAGGCAGATGATCAACGCTTCGCTGCAACACTTCTGCAACCGTATCCTCGCGGCCGGCACCCTCGGCCTGGAGGACGTGCGCGAGCTCGGCCGGACCGTACTGCCCGACGGGCTGACCTGCCGCGACGAGGCCGACATGCTGTTCGGTCTCGACCGGGCGGTCCCGGTGGCCGACGCCGCCTTCGCCGACTGGCTGGTCGCCGCGGTGGTCGATTTCGCGGTCTGGGGCGAGCGCCCGACCGGGCACATCGACGCCGATACCGCCCACTGGCTCGCCGCCTCGCTGGGCTGCGGCCGCGGGCCGACCGCGACCGGCGCCCGCATCGCCGTCGAGGTGGTGCGCGAGGCCGAGACCAACGACGCGGTGCTGATCGGCTTTGCCCTCAAGGCCAACCGGGCGCGGGCCGGGGGCGACGAGGCGGAGGAGATCCTGGCCTACGCCATTGCTGCATGAAGACGGACTCCGCCCTTCTGCGCCGCGTGACGACGGGCTTCGCCCTGCTGGGCCGCGTGAAGGGGTTCGCCCCTTTGGCCGAGAACAGCCGGCTTTGCGCCGCGCGCGCCATGCTTTAACGGGGATGAGCTTGGGTGTGATCCACCCCGGCCCGGCTTCTCCTCAAGGCTCGAGTGCGCGCTCCGATGTTCGACAAGATCCTGATCGCCAACCGCGGCGAGATTGCCTGCCGCATCATCAAGACGGCGCGCCGGATGGGGATCAAGACGGTGGCGGTCTATTCCGACGCCGACCGCGACGCGCTGCACGTCGCCATGGCCGACGAGGCGGTGCATATCGGCCCGGCCGCCGCGGCGCAGTCCTACCTCGTCATCGACAAGATCGTGGAGGCCTGCAAGCAGACCGGCGCGCAGGCGGTGCATCCCGGCTACGGCTTCCTCTCCGAGCGCGAGGCCTTCCCGAAGGCGCTCGAAGCCGCCGGCATCGTGTTCATCGGCCCCAACCCGGGCGCCATCGCCGCCATGGGCGACAAGATCGAATCGAAGAAGGCGGCCTCCGCGGCCCAGGTCTCGACCGTGCCGGGCTTCCTCGGTGTGATCGAGAGCCCGGAGCACGCCGTCACCATCGCCGACGAGATCGGCTATCCGGTCATGATCAAGGCCTCGGCCGGCGGCGGCGGCAAGGGCATGCGCATCGCGCATTCGGCGGATGAAGTCGCGGAGGGCTTTGCCCGCGCCCGCTCCGAGGCCGCCTCGTCCTTCGGCGACGACCGGGTCTTCGTGGAAAAGTTCATCACCGACCCGCGCCACATCGAGATCCAGGTCATCGGCGACAAGCACGGCAACGTCGTCTATCTCGGCGAGCGCGAGTGCTCGATCCAGCGCCGCAACCAGAAGGTCATCGAGGAGGCGCCCTCGCCGCTCATCGACGAGGCCACCCGCCGCAAGATGGGCGAGCAGGCCGTGGCGCTGGCCAAGGCGGTGAGCTACGATTCCGCCGGCACCGTCGAGTTCGTCGCCGGCCAGGACAAGTCGTTCTACTTCCTCGAGATGAACACCCGGCTCCAGGTCGAGCACCCGGTGACCGAGATGATCACCGGCCTCGACCTCGTCGAGCTGATGATCCGGGTCGCCGCCGGCGAGACGCTGCCGGTCACCCAGAACGACGTGAAGCTCAACGGCTGGGCGGTGGAGAGCCGGGTCTACGCCGAGGATCCGACCCGCAACTTCCTGCCCTCGATCGGCCGGCTCACCACCTACCGGCCGCCGGAGGAGGGCGAGTTCGGCGAGGCGATCGTGCGCAACGACACCGGCGTCGAGGAGGGGAGCGAGATCGCGATCCACTACGACCCGATGATCGCCAAGCTCGTCACCTGGGCGCCGACCCGCGCCGAGGCGATTGCTTCGCAGGCCCAGGCCCTCGACGCCTTCGCGATCGACGGCATCCGCCACAACATCCCGTTCCTCTCGGCGCTGATGCACCATCCGCGCTGGCAGGAGGGCCGGCTCTCCACCGGCTTCATCGCCGAGGAGTTTCCGAACGGGTTCGAGGCCCCGAGGCCCGAGGGCGAGGTGGCGCGCCGGATGGCGGCGGTGGCGGCTGCGATCGACCACCTGCAGAACGAGCGCAAGCGCGGCATCTCGGGCCAGATGCGCGAGCCCTACCTGCTGCGCTTCGAGCATGAGCGGGTGGTGATGCTCGGCGACCAGCGCTTCGAGGCGATCGTCGAGACCACCAACGACGGGGTCTCGGTCGCCTTCGCCGACGGGACCGAGTGGCAGGTCGACAGCGACTGGCTGCCGGGCGAGCCGGTCTGGACCGGCCTGATCGACGGCGAGATGGCGGCGGTCCAGGTCCGGTCCCTCCTGAACGGCGTGCTGCTGCACCACGCGGGCGCTGCCGCCGAGGCCCGAGTCTATACCAAGCGCGAGGCGGAACTCGCCGCCCTGATGCCGGTCAAGGAGGTCGGCGGCTCGGGCAAGCAGCTGCTCTGCCCGATGCCGGGGCTGGTGAAGAGCATCATGGTCATCCCCGGCCAGGAGGTGAAGGCCGGCGAGCCGCTGGCGATCGTCGAGGCGATGAAGATGGAGAACGTGCTGCGCGCCGAGCGCGACGGCACCGTCCAGACCATCCAGGCCAAGGAAGGCGACAGCCTCGCGGTCGACGCGGTGATCCTCGAATTCGCCTGACCGGTTGGTCGTGCCGCTCTACTTCGCCTACGGCTCCAACATGGACCGGGCCGCGATGGCCCGGCGCTGCCCCGCCTCGCGGGTGCTCGGCCTCGGCCGGCTCAACCGCCACCGCCTGGTCATCATGCGCGAGGGCTACGCCTCGGTGGAGCGCTGGCCCTCGGGCACGGTCTGGGGCGTGCTGTGGGATCTGGCGCTCAGCGACGTGCCCGCCCTCGACCGCTACGAGGGCGTGGCGAGCGGGCTCTACGTCAAGGCGCAGCAGCCGGTCTCGACCGAGGGCGGGGTGCGGCGGGCACTGGTCTATCTCGGGCGCGGCAATGGCGGCGTGCCGCGACCGGGCTACCTCGAGGGCGTGATCGCGGCGGGCCGGGAGAACGGGTTGCCGGAGATCTATCTGAAGGGCCTGGCGGCGCTGAAGCGGTGAGCGCCAAAAACCCTCCCCCCTCTGCGGGGGAGGGTTGAGCCGCAGTGCCCTACGAGGCGCGGGGAGCCAGCGTCACCGCCCCGCTTTCGGGATTGTAGCTCACGCCGCGATAGAAGCAGGACCGCCGCCCGGTATGGCAGCACCCGCCATCGCCGCCGACGCGCACCCGCAGCAAGAGCGCGTCCTGGTCGCAATCGACCCGCATCTCGACCAGCGTCTGGATCTGCCCGCTGGTGGCGCCCTTGTGCCAGAGCTCCCCGCGCGAGCGCGACCAGTACCAGGCTTCGCCGGTGGCGAGCGTGCGCGCCAGCGACTCGGCGTTCATGTGGGCGAGCATCAGCATCTCGCCGGTATCGGCATCGACCGCGACCGCAGTGATCAGGCCGTCCGGGCCGAAACGCGGCGTGAAGGTCTCGCCTTCTTCCAGCTCGCGCTTGGAGCCGGGCGGGGCGAAGGTGGGGAGCAGGGTCATCGCCGGTCGCGCACGAGGGTGAGGAAGCGGACCTGTTCGGTCGGGTCCTGCTTGAAGACGCCGGTGAACTGGGTGGTGATGGTCGAGACGCCGGATTTCTGCACGCCGCGCATCGCCATGCACAGGTGCTCGGCCTCCACCATCACGGCGACGCCGCGGGGATGCAGCACCGAATCGATGACGTCGGCGATCTGGGCGGTCATCGTCTCCTGGGTCTGGAGGCGGCGCGCGAAGGTGTCGACCACCCGGGCGAGCTTGGACAGGCCGACGACGCCGCGGCGGGGATAGTAGGCGATGTGGGCGTGCCCCATGAACGGCACCATGTGGTGCTCGCAATGGGAGTGGAACGGGATGTCGCGCACCAGCACGATGTCGGAATAGCCCTCGACCTCCTCGAACACCCGGTCGAGGATGGCGTCGGCGTCCTGGCGGTAGCCGCCGAAGATCTGCTCGTAGGCCTTCACCACGCGCTTGGGCGTCTCGATCAGGCCCTCGCGGTCCGGGTCGTCGCCGGCCCAGCGCAGCAGGGTGCGCACGGCGGCCTCGGCCTCCTGGCGGGTCGGCCGCTCGGTGACCGGCGCCGGCCGGGGGGCGTCGCTGCGCTTGTCGGCCGCCTCCGGGGCCCGGACCGACAAGGACTTCAGCACCGCGTCCATCACGCCTCCAAGATCGTGGGCAAGATCGTGTCGACCCGAAAATCCGGCTCGTCGGGGTCGTCCTGCCGTCGCGTCATTCGCACCGCGACCCGGCCGCGTCTCGCGGAACCGGGCATCGCCGCCTATATCACGGGTCCGGCTCGGCCGCGCAATGCGCCGGGGGCGCGGCAGGTCCTTGCGCCCCGATGCATCCGCCCGTCAAGCCAAAGTCGGACCCGTCCGGTCAAGCCCGATTCGTCAGTCCGGTGGCCCCTCTCGCCCAAAGTACGACTGCCATGCTCGACGACATCTACAACGCCCGCATCCTTGCCCTCGCGGCGGACATCCCCCGCCTCGGCCGGTTGCCGGCGCCGGGAGCGAGCGCGTCCAAGCATTCGAAGCTGTGCGGCTCGACCGTGACCGTCGACCTCGCCACCGAGGGCGATACGGTCACCGACTTCGCCCACGACGTGAAGGCCTGCGCGCTCGGCCAGGCCGCCTCCTCGCTGATGGCCCGCCATGCCGTCGGGGCGAGCGCCGACGAGCTGCGCGCGTTGCGCGAGACCGTGCGGCGGATGCTCAAGGAGGGCGGACCGGCGCCCGAGGGCAAGTTCGCCGACTTCGCCGTGCTGGAGCCGGTGCGGGACTTCAAGGCCCGCCACGCCTCGACGCTGCTCACCTTCGACGCCGTGGTCGATGCGCTCGACCAGATCGCCGCCGGGAAAGAGGCGGTGCCGGCGTGAGCCCGGCCCGCCGCGCGGCCCACCTCGCCATCCGCGGCTACCAGCTCTCGCTGTCGGGCCTCGTCGGGCGCCAGTGCCGGCACTGGCCGTCCTGCTCGGCCTACACCGACGAGGCGATCCAGCGCCACGGCCTGTGGGCCGGCGGCTGGATGGGGTTCGCCCGGATCTGCCGCTGCGGCCCGCTCGGCACCCACGGCATCGACCTCGTGCCCGAGACGCTCCCGCCCGGAGCCTGGCACCGCCCCTGGGCCTATGCCCGCTGGCGCGGGGTCAACGCCCCGCCGCCGATCTGCGAGAGCGTCGAGGGCTAACGGTAGCCAGGGGCGCGAAGGCGCGGAACTGTGTCTGACATGTCCCGTCATCGCTGGTATAGGGCGCCGGTCCGGTGCGCGGCCGAATCGAGCCCGCCGGACTTCGTGTCCACCCCCCGGCTTACCTGCACCGTGCGCAGGAGTGAGCCCCGAGGAGCCCTTTGAAGACCATGCCGATCCTGACATTCCCCGATGGCGCCACCCGTTCGTTCGACGGCGCCGTCACCGGCCGCGCCGTCGTCGAGGGCATCGCCAAGTCGCTCGCCAAGCGCACCGTCGCGATGGCCCTCGACGGGACCGTCCGCGACCTCGACGACACGATCGCCCAGGATGCCCGCATCGAATTTCTCGACCGCACCGACCCGCGGGCGCTCGAGCTGATCCGTCACGATTGCGCCCACGTGCTGGCGGAGGCCGTGCAGTCGCTGTGGCCGGAGACGCAGGTCACGATCGGCCCGGTGATCGAGAACGGCTTCTACTACGACTTCCACCGCGAGACCCCGTTCTCGCCGGACGATTTCCCGGCGATCGAGGCGCGGATGCGCGAGATCATCGCCCGCGACGCCCCCTTCACCAAGGAGGTCTGGGCCCGCGACGACGTGCGCACGCTGTTCGAGCAGAAGGGCGAAAACTTCAAGGTCGAGCTCGTCGACGCGATCCCGCCGGGCGAGGACCTGCGGATCTACCGCCAGGGCGAGTGGTTCGACCTCTGCCGCGGCCCGCACATGACCTCGACCGCCAAGATCGGCAGCGCCTTCAAGCTGATGAAGGTGGCGGGCGCCTATTGGCGCGGCGATTCGACGAAGCCGATGCTGAGCCGGATCTACGGCACGGCCTGGGCCAACCAGGCGGACCTCGACGCCTACCTGAACCGCCTGGCCGAGGCCGAGCGCCGCGACCACCGCAAGCTCGGCCGCGAGATGGACCTCTTCCACTTCCAGGAGGAGGGGCCGGGCGTGGTGTTCTGGCATCCGAAGGGCTGGACCCTGTTCCAGTCGCTGATCGCCTATATGCGCCGGCGCCTGAAGGGCGACTATGCCGAGGTGAACGCGCCGCAGATCCTCGACAAGGCGCTGTGGGAGACCTCCGGCCACTGGGACTGGTACCGGGAGAACATGTTCGTCACGAAGACCGAGGACGACCGCGTCTTCGCGATCAAGCCGATGAACTGCCCCGGCCACGTCCAGATCTTCAAGCACGGGCTCAAGTCGTACCGCGACCTGCCGCTGCGCATGGCCGAGTTCGGCGCGGTCTCGCGCTACGAGCCCTCGGGCGCGCTGCACGGGCTGATGCGGGTGCGCGCCTTCACGCAGGACGACGCCCACGTCTTCTGCACCGAGGATCAGCTCGCCGCCGAGTGCTTGAAGATCAACGACCTGATCCTCTCCACCTACGCCGATTTCGGCTTCGACGAGATCGTGGTGAAGCTCTCGACCCGGCCGGAGAAGCGCGTCGGCTCGGACGCCCTGTGGGACCACGCCGAGGAGGTGATGACCCGGGTGCTCGCCCAGATCGAGGAGCAGTCCGGCGGCCGGATCAAGACCGCGATCAACCCAGGGGAGGGCGCCTTCTACGGGCCCAAATTCGAGTACGTGCTGCGCGACGCCATCGGCCGCGACTGGCAATGCGGCACGACGCAGGTCGACTTCAACCTGCCGGAGCGGTTCGGCGCCTTCTTCGTCGATGCCGACGGGCAGAAGAAGACCCCGGTCATGGTCCACCGGGCGATCTGCGGCTCGATGGAGCGCTTCACCGGCATCCTGATCGAGCATTTCGCCGGCCACTTCCCGCTCTGGCTGGCGCCGCTCCAGGTGGTCGTCGCGACGATCACCGGCGAGGCCGACCCCTATGCCCGCGAGGTGTTGAGGGCGGCGGATGCGGCGGGCCTGCGGGCCGAGGCCGATCTTCGCAACGAGAAGATCAACTACAAGGTCCGCGAGCATTCCCACGCCAAGGTGCCGGTGATGCTGGTCGTCGGCCGCAAGGAGGGCGAGGAGCGCACCGTCTCGATCCGCCGCCTGGGCAGCCCGCAGAGCCGCACCCTGCCGCTCGACCAGGCGCTGGCCGAACTCGTCGCCGAGGCGAGTTTTCCGGATTTGCGCCGGGTGCAGGCCGTCGCCGACAGCGTGCCGAGCGAGGGCGTGGCGCTCGACGGGCAGCACGGGGAAACGCCGGTGCCGTAGCGCGCCCTCGGAACCCTCCCCCCTCTTCGGGGGAGGGTTCACGCGCGCGGAGTGGCGCGTGATATCGACTTCCTCAATGCGCCTCGACCGGCCCCGATACCTTCGGCGGCTTCTTCAGCACCGCCACCACCGCGAGGCTCAGAACCAGGCTCACCCCGACGAGCCAGAACCCGTCCGCATAGGCCATGACATAGGCCTCGCGCCGCACCTGTTGCGCCAGCATGCCCACCGCCGCCGCCTTGGCGGCGAGCGGGTCGGCGATGTGGCCGTGCAGGCCGGCCGCCAGGGTCGCGAGCCGCGCCTGCGTCCGGGTGGCGTTGACGGTGATCGCCTCGGCCAGCACCGAGAAGTGCATGTGCTCGCGCCGGTCGATCATCGTCGACAGCATGGCGATGCCGATCGAGCCGCCGAGGTTGCGCATCATGTTGGAGAGCGCCGAGGCGTCCGCGGTGTCGCGCGGCGCCAGCCCCGCGGTCGAGAGCTGGGACAGCGGGATGGTGAAGAGCGGCTGGCCGATGGCGCGCATCAGCTGCGGCAGGATCAGCTGGTCGGCGCCGACATCGTGGGTGAGACCCACGTTGATCCAGCAGCTCGCGATGAAGAACAGCGTCCCGGTGATGACGAGGAGCCGCGCGTCGACCGCCCGCATGATCAGCGGCATCATCGGGAACAGCACGAGCTGCGGCAGGCCCGACCACATCACCACGTAGCCGATCTGCTGGGCGTTGTAGCCCTGGATCTGGGCGCAATAGACCGGGATGATGTAGATCGACCCGAACGAGACCGCGCCCAGCACCGTCATCAGCACGCAGGCGCCGCCGACCGAGCGGTTGGCCAGCACCCTGAGGTTGATGAAGGGCCGCGCGGCGGTCAGTTCGCGGATGACGAAGCCGGAGATGCCGAGAACCGCCAGCAGGCTCGCCTTGACGATGATCGGCGAGCCGAACCAGTCCTTGCGCTGGCCTTCCTCCAGCACGAAGGTCAGGGCCGGCAGCCCGGTCGCCATCAGGCCGATGCCGATCCAGTCGCCCTTCAGGAGCTCGCCCCAACGCGCCGGCACCGATTCGAAGGCGCCGAGCTGGATCGCGGCGGCGAGCGGCCCGAAGATCAGGTTCAGGTAGAAGATGTAGTGCCAGGACAGGTTGTCGGTGAGCCAGCCGCCGACCGTCGGGCCGATGGCCGGCGCGAAGGTGGCGGTGAGGCCGAACAGCGCGATGCCGACCGGCTGCTGGCTCTTCGGCAGGCGGGTGCGCACGATGACGATCGCGGTCGGGATCAGCACCCCGCCGGTGAAGCCCTGGCCGGCGCGAAAAAAAATCATCTGGCTCAACGACGTCGAGAGCGCGCAGGCGAGCGAGAAGCCGGTGAACAGGATGGTGTTGACTGCGAGGTAGCGGCGCAGGCCGATCACCGAGGAGAGCCAGCCGGTGAGCGGGATCACGATGATCTCGGCCATCAGGTAGGCGGTCGAGATCCAGCTGCCCTCTTCCGTCGAGGCGCCGAGCGCGCCCTGGATGTCGGAGAGCGAGGCGTTGGTGATCTGGATGTCGAGGATCGCCGTGAAGGCGCCGAGGATCGCCCCGAACACCGCGAGCCAGTCGCGCCCGCTGGCCTTGACCGCGGGGGCGCTCATCGCGGCAGCGCCTCGCTGACGAGCGCGGCGGCCGGGCGGTCCACCGGGGCGGGCTCGACCCGGCCGTGGGTATGCACGGTCGCCTCGACCGAGAGACCCGGGCGCAGGCGGGGCAGCAGGGGATCATCGGCGTCGAGCGCGATGCGCACGGGCACGCGCTGCACCACCTTGGTGAAATTGCCGGTGGCGTTCTCCGGGGGCAGCAGGGCGAATTGCGCGCCGGTGCCGGGCGAAAAACTCTCGATCCGGCCGCCGAATTCGTGCTCGCCCAGCGCATCGACCGTGAAGGTGACCGGCTGGCCCTCGATCATGCGGCCGGTCTGGGTCTCCTTGAAGTTCGCCACCAGGTAGATGTCCCGGCCCATCGGCACCACGGTGAGGAGCCCGGTACCGGCCGAGACGAACTGCCCGACCCGCAGCGAGCGGTCGCCGACCGTGCCGTCGATCGGGGCGGTCACGGTCGTGTAGCTGAGATTGAGCCGGGCCTGCTCGACCTTGGCCTGCGCGCCCTCCAGGGTGGCGCGGGCGCTGGCCTCCAGGGCGCGCAGGCTCTCGACCTGCTTCTTCGAGGCTTGCAGCGAGGCCACCGCCTTGTCGCGCGCCGCCCGCTTCTGGCGCAGGTCCGCATCGGCCTGCTGCTGGCGCTGCACCGTGCCGGAGCCGGTCTGGAGCAGGTTCTTGTAGCGGTCGTACTCCTTGGTCGAGAAATCGAGCCCGGCCTCGGTGTTCTCGATCTCGGCCTTGGCGGATTCGACCTGGGCCTGGGCCTGGGTGATCGCCGCCGCGGTCCCGAGGATCTGGGCCCGGGCCTTCTCGACCTCGGCCTCGGACTGCTTCAACGCTACCCGGTACTCGCGGTCGTCGAGGCGGGCCAGGATCGCGCCGGCCTTCACCGCCTGGTTGTCGCCGACGAGCACCGCGGCGACGGTGCCGGCGATGCGGGGCGCGACCGTGACCTTGTCGGCCTGGAGGTAGGCATCCTCCGTCGTCTCGAGGAAGCGCCCGATCGTCCACCAGTGCCAGCCATAGCTGCCGCCGCCGCCCAGGGCCGCGAGAAGGACGAGGCCGAGGACGAGCCGTCCCTTGCGCCGCTTGGAGGGCGCCGGGGAGGGCGCGGGATCATGCTGCATGGCGGCTGGCCGTTAATGAAACGATACGGTATCGTTGTGATAGGCCGACCTCGGCGATCGAGCAAGGAGACGACCCATGAATCCCGCGACGCTCGCCGATGCGAGGGATGCAGGTCGGCGCGGCGGTGGGCGCCCGACCCGCGAGGAGGCGGCGCGCCGCGACGCGCGGCTCGTCGCCGTCGCGACGCAGCTGTTCATGGAGCAGGGCTTCGACGCGACCTCGATCGACGCGGTCGCGCAAGCGGCGGGCGTGAGCAAGCCGACGCTCTACGCCCGCTACCGCGACAAGCGTGCCCTGTTCGCGGCGGTGCTGGAGGAGCGGATCCGGGACTGGCTGGCCCCGCTCTCCGCGGCGGCAGAGGCGCAAGGGGCGCAGGGCGCGTCCCGGCCGGCCGGGGAGGTCCTGGACGAACTGAGCCGGGTCCTGCTCGCCCGGGCCCAGGCGCCGGGAGCGGCCGCGCTCAACCGCTGCATCGTCGCGCAGGCGCTGCACTTCCCCGACCTCGCGCGGCTCGCCTACGAGGAGGGCTGGCTGCGCGGCGTGCGGGCGGTGGCGCGCCTGCTCGCGGTCCTGGCCGAGCAGGGCCAGATCGCCGTCGAGGATCCGGAGATCGCCGCCGACCTCTTCCTCAACCTGGTGCTCGGCAAGGCCTCGCGGCAGGCGCTCTACGGCATCGCCATCGACCCGGAGGCGCAGGAGGCGCGCCGCCGGGCGGCGGTGGCGTTGTTCCTCGCGGGCATGCGGCCCGTCACTGCGTCAGGCGGGCGACCTTGAGCGCCTGGTCGAACATCGCCTTGAGGGCGGCGGTGATGTCGTCGGGAGAATTGGCGGTCCTGAAGTAGTTCGTCCCAGAGGCACAGGCCTGGAGCGGTGCCGCCAGCGTCGGGCTGAAGCCGTTGACCCGGTTGTTCTCCCAGGCGATGCCACCGCCCTTGTCGGTGAACGAGATCTGGTTGTACGGAATGTAGAGGACCGAGATCGTCGCCCCGGCGGCCTTCAGGGCGTCGCAGTTCTTCGCGTCGATCTGCGACGGCTGCGAGCCGTCCCAATTGGCATTGCCCCAGCCCGTGAACTTCGACGGGTTGCCCGGATAGGCGTATTGCGTGCCCGGCTTGACGAAGAAGTGCTGGCCGTTCTGCATGCCGTCGGTGACGAGGAAGACGAACGGCTTGCGGCTCGTGCTCGTCGATCCGTCGCCGTAGCCGTTCTGGCCGACGATCGCCTTCATCTGCGGGAAGGCGACCTCGAAATGCGTGCCGCCCGAGCCGACGCCGGTGGTCGGGTCGCCGGGGCTGTTGAGCTGGGTCGCGCCGGTATCGAGGAGGTTGGTGAAGGCGAGCGGCCAGGAATTGGCGCACTGGGCGGACGTCTTCAGCGCATTCACGTCGCCGGTGATGCCGGCCAGGGTCGCGAGCTGGTTGATGAACGGGTAGATGCCGATCCGGTACTGGTTCGGCACCACCGGAAAGGTGGCCCGCTGCAGGAGCGCGCAGACCGCGTTGTTCACCGCGTCGGAGCGCAGCTGGATCTTGCCCGCCGCCAGGCCCCAGCCCTTGTAGCCGGGGAAATGACAGGCGAACTGGCAGCCCTGCTTGTAGTCGCTGTACATGTCGTCGTTGTCTTTGGCGAGCTGCGTCATGCCGCTCGCCGTCGTGGGCAGGCCCATCGATCCCGACACGTCGACCATCAGGTAGAAATCGAAATAGCTCGGCAGGTCGACCGAGGCGGTCACCGTGTTGCCCACCGTCGTGGTCGGTACCAGGAAGAGTTTCGAGAAGCTGTTCTGGATCGTTGCCGTGTAGGTGATCTTGGCGGTGATGGTCTGGCCAACGATCTGGACATCCGGCGTCTGCAGGTTCGCGCTGCCGAGGGGCACGTTGCCGACGTTGATGTTGAAGCTGTTGACCGCCTGGGTCCGACCCGCCGCCTTGGCGGCGTCGAGCACGCCGCTCTGCGACGAGTTGGCGGCGATGTAGCTCTTGGCGGTCACGATCGCGGCGAGGGCGGCGGCATCGGCCGCCCGGTCGAGCCGCGAGCGGTTCGTCACCGCGACGCCGTAATCGACCCCGAGCCCGATCAGGCCGACCATCGGGATCAGGCTGAGCCCGAACAGCATGTTGATGCCGCCGTGGCGGCAGCGGCGGAACGATGCCGCCGCGGCGGCGAACCGGGATGCGGAGGTCAGCATTTCGAGGCGATTCCGTCGTTGTTGGTGGTGTCGAAATCGACGAGCGTCGCGTAGCGCGGCTGGATGTAGGCCGTGCGGGCGATCCGCAGCGAGGGCAGGTAGTTGGCGCCGAAGGTCGGCGTGAAGGTGAAGGCCACGTCGATCACCACCGCCGCCGCGGGCCCGAACAGGGAGCGCGGCAGGGCGGTGCGGCTCGGGGGGGCGGTGTTCGACGCCGCGATCTGCGGCGTGCCGCAGGGCCGGTAGGCGACCCCGGTCGCGGGCTGGGTCGTGCCCGTGCTGGTCCAGACCACGTCGGCGCGGTAGCAGGCCGACAGGTCGCTCGAATCCGTGCAGGTCGTCGCCGTCTGGGTGAACTTGATGCTGGCGTAGTTGATCGTGATGACCTGCCACCACGCCTGGCCCCGGCGTCGTCCCTCGGCCATCAGGTAGGGAAACAGCACCAGCGAGGAATCGTAGCTGAAATGCAGGTCGCCCGCGTTGACCATCGCGACGGTCGAGCCGCTCGGCGGCTGGGTCTGGGAGATCATCTGGCTGATCGAGCGGACCACCAGCTCGACCTTGCGCACGGCGTTGATGTACGACACGACCTGGATGCCGCCGAGCATGATCACCAGGACGACCGGCATGATCAGCGCCAGCTCGACGGCCGCGAGGCCGTCCTCGGCGGCTCGGAAGCGCCGGATGCGGGACATGGGACCGGGCCGCATCAAAAGCTCTCGACGCGGAAGGCGGCCGTCGAGATGATCAGGTAGGCCGGCTTGCCGTTGTATTTCGTCGAGCCGTCGAGCCAGGCGGTCATGAACGACGGCAGGAAGGTCACCGGGTAGATGACCTGCAGGTACTGGTAGTCGCCCTGGCTGCCGAGGGTGAACTGGCCGCTTCCCGGCGTCAGCGCCGGCAACGTCAGGCCGCTCTGGTCGGACTTGACGTAGGCGTAGTAGCCCGGCGCCGTCGCTTTCGGCACGACGTAGAGGTTCACGATCACGTCGCTGCAGGACATCGCGGCGGGGAGCTTGCCGCACAGGGACTGGGTGAAGTCCGCCAGGGTGGGCGGCGTCGTCTGCGTCTGCGCCTTGCCGACGATCACCTGCCGGGACGCCTGCTCGGTGGCGAAGTCGAGCTTCTGGCCGAAGTACAGGATCTCCGCCACGATCATCGTGAACAGGATCACGGACAGGAACATCATGCCGACCAGGGCGAACTCGACCGCGGTCGACCCCCTCTCGTCACGGATGATGCCAAGCGCGCGTCGCATGGCCGGACCGTAGGGTCAGGCCGTTAAAGGCGGGATAACCGGCCCGTCTAAACACGGGGGTTCCCCCGCCGCATTGCCGGTGCGACGGAGGCGCACCTCGTTCGGCTTAACCGTTAGTGCGCCGAACGGCCTAATTCCTGCGCCGGCGAGGGGACCGTCTTCGCGCCGGCCATCCCGGGTCAGGGGTCCTTGGCGATCGCCTCGATGTCGCGGTCGACGCCGCTCTCGACCTTGAAGTCCTGGGTGTAGACCTTGCCGTCGTGGCGGGCGATGAGCTGGTACTCGCCCTCCGCGAGCGTCACCTGCGGGAAGGCGCCGATCGCCTCGCGGATCGTGTCGCCGCCCGGCGTCAGCACGCTGAAGGCGGTACCCGCGAAGGCCTCGGTGCCCGGGGCGGCGACGAGCTTCAGGGTCACGGTGGCGGCGCGGTGGTTGAGGGTCGCGTCGGTGAGCCGGCCGTTCTCGACCTTCAGGTCGGCGCGCTGGATCGCGTTCGAATCGCCCCAGGTCGAGACGACGTGATAGGTGCCCTCGGGCAGGCGCACGATCTCGCCGGCCTTGACGCCGTCGCGCACGAGCCGCCCCTCCGGGTTGTTGCCGATCGGCACGAAGACCGCGAAGGCGAGCTGGCCCGGCTGGATCTTCGCCTCGCCGACTGCACCCGAGAGGCGCAGCGCGCCGGCATTGACGGTGAGCTGGTCGCTCGCCGCCCCCGGATTCAGGGTCACGCGCTTCGAGGTGCTGACGAAACCGTAGGTGACGTTGGCGAGGTAGCTGCCGGGCGGCAGCCGGAAGGTCGGCTGCGCCTCCTCGGAGCGGGCGAGCACCACGGGCTTGCCGCCCTCCGGCCGGTCCTCGTAGATGCGCCAGGTCAGGCCGCCGCGCAGGGGCTTGGCCTCGCTGGTCAGCACCGCCCGCAAGGACAGGCTGGCCTCGGCGGGCGCCGGGGCCGGGGGCGGCCCCTGCGTCACGCCCTGGGGCGCGACCCCCTGGGGAGCCACGCCGGCCGGCAGCGCGGGCGCCTGCCCGGGTGCCGCGGTGGGCGCCGGGGGGACGGCAGGGCTTTGGGCCGCGGCGGCACCGCCCCAGAGGACGGCCAGCGCCAGGGCCTCACCGAACCGCCGTCTCGCCCGTCTCATCGTCGTTCCTCGTCAGGAGCTCGCTCGCCGCCGCCATCAGGTTGCCGACCGAGAGCGGGCGGAACTTGAACTCGACCACGTGCTTGCCCGCCGGCACCTCCACCCCGCGGAAGAGCAGGTTGGTGCGCAGGATCGGGCGGCGGGCACCGTCGACCCGGGCCTGCCAGCCCGGATAGAAGATGTCGTGCAGCACCAGCACGCTGTCGCGGTCGGTCTCGACCTCCACGGTGACGACATTGCGGCGATAGGCCAGGATCGTCGCCGTGCCCTTGGCCGCGACGACCGGCGCCGCCGGGTCCTTGAGGCCGAACTCGCCCGTGATCTTCGGCACGCTGTCGCGGTCGACGAGGGCGGTCTCGCTGCCCTCGAACTCGGGCAGCTCGTCCTGGTCGAGGACGCTCTCGGAATCGACCGGGACGAGGCGGGTCGCCAGATAGGCCCGGGGCTTGGCCGGATCGAGGCGGTAGATCCACATCTGGCCCGAGCCGTAGAGGAGCTTGGCGCCGGTCAGCTGCGGGAAGTGCTTCGGCAGGCGGTCGGCCGGCCGGTCGAGGACGAGGTATTCGAGGCCGAGCAGGCTCGCGAGCCGCGAGCGGTAGCCGCGAAAGAGGCCGGGGAACTGGCGCAGGTTCGGGTCGGCGGCGTTCTCGCCCGGGCCGACGGCGCGCTCGTAATCGGCGAGGCGCAGCGGGTTGTAGCCGATCGTGTCCTCGAGCCCGAGCACCATCGAGGCGTTCTGCCAGGCGCCGCCGAGGCCCAGGATCTCGACCCGCGGATGCTCGCCCTTGGCGTGGCGCGCGTCGAGCTCGGCCTTGAGAAGCGTCAGCCCCTGGAGCTGCTCGGGCGGCAATTGCTGGAACACCGCGTAGCGCCCCGCCGGCTCGGCGTTGAGCGAGTTGCCGGCGTTGCGCCAGACGAGCTCGGCGCCGAGCAGCGCGACGAGGCCGGCGGCGGCGAGCGCCCGGCGGCGCGGGCCCGCCCACAGCATCGCCGCCACGGCGGCCAGCGCGATCCCGGTGCCGATCAGGCCGTCGCGCAGCGCGTCGGGCAGGTGGTGGGCCTTCGCCGCATAGGCGTAGGACACGAACAGGATGCCGCCGAGGCCCGCGACCGCCAGGGCAGGCAGGGCGACGCGGAGGGCGGGGAGGGTGGAGCGCAGCCGGGGCGCGCCCTCCATGACGTAGCGGTGGACGAGGTATCCGGCGGTGAGCGCGAGTCCGATATTGATGACGAAGGTCGCATCCGCGGGCCGGCGGTAGAGATCGACGCCGGGGAAGTGGTCGAAGATCGGCGCGAAGACCGGGGTGTAGCGCCCGAGCGCGTACAGGATCGCGGCCGCGAGCACGATGACCGGATAGCGGACCTCGCGGGCGGCGAGGCGACCGCCGGCGATGCCGTGCCAGAGGATCAGCACCGCCGGCAGGGTGCCGGCGAAGAGGTAGTTCACCGCCCGGTCGGTCCAGGTGTTGCCGTCCATCGACTGCCAGTCGGGACCCCAGTAATCGTAGGTCCAGCGCAGCGAGCCGAACACGTCGGCGAAGAGGGCGGTGGCGAAGCTCGAGGGCGGCAGCGAGCCCATGATGGCCGCGCCGTAGCCGAAGGACGGCCGGGTCGAGGTCATCAGGAACTGCATGGTGAGGAGCGAGGGCACGGCGAGCAGCGCGCCCCCGACCACGCCCATCGCGGCGAGCACACCGATCCGGGCGCGCAGGTAGGACAGCGGCGCCGGCGCGGTCAGGATCGCGTGGACGGCGACGCCGATCAGGCTCAGGCCGCACAGGAACGCCACCTGGTCGCGCCCCACCGTCATCACGGCGGCCACCACCGCGAAGGCGAGCCCGAAGGCGTAGGAGCGGTGCGCCAGCGCCTCCTCCAGCAGCCACCAGGCCAGCGGCACGAAGCCGTACGAGATGATCATGCCGGTATGCTGCAGCCGGGCCGAGGCCGAGCCGCCGAGCACGAACACCATCGCGGCCGCCACGGCGCCGACCGGGTGCCAGCCGCGGCGGCGAAACAGCAGCAGCGTTGCGACCGCGCCGGGGATCAGGTGGGCGAACACCACCGCGTCGAACAGCTCCATCGACGGGGACGGGTCGAGCCACGCGAAGAACAGCATGGTCGGGGTGAAGAGGAGCGATTGCGGATCCGCCACCGAGGGGTGGCCGGCGAAGTGGTAGGGGTTCCACAGCGGCAGTTCGCCGTTCGCCAGCGCCGCGCCGAGGTAGCGCAGCATCGGGTAGAAGTGGTTCTTGGAATCCCACGGCACCACCGCGCCGGTGAGCGGCCAGACCGCGGCCGCCGCGGCCCAGAACAGCATGACGGCGGCGAGCGCCAGCCAGAAGTCCCGGGCGGTCCAGGCGTGGCGCGGATGGGGGGAAGGGAGGGCGGAGCGCGTCATGGGGGCGATCGGCATGGGGGCAGTCGGCATCCTGGGCACCGGAGGGGCCCGGGGCGTCTCGGGACGGCCCGGCCGTGCGGCCGGGGCGGAATGGTGCTTAAAGGGAGCATCGGGGCGCCAGGATGGCAGCCTGTCCTCCACCGTCCCGCACGATGTAGCTCAAGCCACTGAAGCCGAGATGAACGCGACCCTCGACCTTCTCCACACCCGCCGCTCGGTCCCGCCGATCCAGCTCGCCGGCCCCGGCCCGTCCCCCGAGGAGCTGGACGCCATCCTGGCGGCGGCCGCCCGGGTGCCGGACCACGGCAAGCTCGCGCCCTGGCGCTTCGTCCTGATCGAGGGCGAGGGCCGGGAGCGCATCGGACGGGTGATCGCCGACACCTACCGGGCCGACCACCCCGAGGCCGACGAGGCCCGGCTCGCCCTCGAGGCCAAGCGCCTCGCCCACGCGCCCCTCGTGATCGCGGTCGTGTCGCGGGCCGGCCCCCACGCCAAGATTCCCGACTGGGAGCAGGTGCTCTCGGCCGGCGCCGTGGCGATGAACCTGATCGTGGCGGCGAACGCCCTCGGCTTCCGCACGGCGTGGCTCACCGAGTGGATGGCCTACGACCGCCGCATCCTCGACGCGCTCGGCCTCGCCCCGACCGAGCGCCTGGCGGGCTTCGTCCATGTCGGCCGGGCCGAGCAGGTGCCGCCCGACCGGCCGCGTCCGGCGCTCGCCGAGATCGTCGCCCGGTACTGACGCCGGGCCCCGGGATGCTCTAACTGGCGGCGGCGGGCCCGCGAGCGACGGGCCGCCGCCGAGAGAGGCCGCCGATGCATTACGACGCCGAGACCCGCACCCTGCCGCACAACCCGTTCAAGGCGCTCGTCGCGCCCCGCCCGATCGGCTGGGTCAGCGCGATCGGCGCCTCCGGGGCGCTGAACCTCTCGCCCTACTCGTTCTTCAACGGCATCGGCGACAACCCCGAGATGGTGATGTTCTCGTCCTTCGGCCGCAAGGACGCGCTCACCTTCGCGGAGGAGGGCGGCGAGTTCGTGTGCAGCCTCGCCACCTTCGACACCCGCGAGGGGATGAACCAGTCCTCGGCGCCGCTGCCGCGGGGCGAGAGCGAGTTCGATTTCGCCCATCTCGCCACCGCTCCCTCGCGCAAGGTGCGTCCGCCGCGGGTCGCGGACGCCCCGGCCGCCCTCGAATGCAAATGGCTCCAGACCATCCCGCTCGTGCCGGCGGGCGGGGGCGAGGCGGCCTATTTCATGGTGATCGGCCAGGTGGTGTCGATGTACATCGACGACCGCTTCGTCACGCCGGAGGGCCGGGTCGATACCGGGGCGATGCGGCCGATCATGCGCGGCGGCTACTTCGACTATTTCACGGTCGAATCCGAGAACCGCTTCGAGATGCGCCGCCCGGCCGGCGGGGGCGACGTGCCGCGGCGGTGAGGCTGGGGCCCCGTGCCGCTTGGCGCGGGGCCGCCGCCGACCGTGTCCCCTGGCGGCCGGAACGTCGAAGTCCCGTACCGCTTTCGACCGATGGGACGCCAGCTTCGGGAACGGTTTATGCGGGACTGACGCCGATGCGCCCGCTTCAACCTTTCTTTACCATAACCCCAGCATCCTGCGGCCCATGAGAGAGCCGGCCCGCGCGTCGCGGTGCCGCTCCAGCGGGCCGCCATGTTCCTGTTCAGCAGCACGCCTTCGCAGGGATCGACCGGCCCGGGAGCCTCGGGCGCCGGCCGCACGGGGGCGGGCAACCCGGTGATCGACGCGATCCGCCAGGGCGCCGAGAAGACCGGGGCCGCCTTCGACTACCTCCTCTCGACCGCGCAGCGCGAATCGAGCCTCAACCCGAGCGCCAAGGCCGGCTCGTCCTCGGCCACCGGCCTGTTCCAGTTCATCGAGCAGACTTGGCTCGGGGTGATGAAGCAGGACGGTCCGTCCCTCGGGCTCGGCTCCTACGCCGACGCCATCACGGCCCGGGGCTCGGGCGGCTACACGGTGAGCGACCCGGCCGCCCGGCAGGCGATCCTCGACCTGCGCCGGGACCCGGAGGTCGCTTCCGCGATGGCCGGCGCGCTCACCCGCCGCAACGCCGAGGCGCTCTCGGCGGCGCTCGGGCGCGAGCCCAACAAGGCCGACCTCTACGCCGCCCACCTCCTCGGGGTGCGCGGGGCGCTGACCCTGATCCGCAACGCCGAAACCGCTCCGGGGCGCTCGGCCGCCGCCGACCTGCCAGAGGCGGCGTCGGGCAACCGCGGCCTGTTCTACGACCGCGCCGGCCGGGCCCGCAGCGCCTCCGAACTCTACGCCGTGCTCGGTACCAGCCCCGGCAGCCCGACCCCGGCCGCCACGCGGGTCGCCCAGGCCGACGCGCCGACCGCCTACACGGCCGAAGCCGGCAGCGGCATCGGCACCCTCTTCCAGACCGATGCCCGCCGCGGCCCGGTCTCCGACAGCGTCGCCCGGCTGTGGGGCAACCGGGGCGGCGGGGGCGGGGGCAGCCCCGCGCCAAGCTACTTCCCGCGCTCCTCCGAACGGCCGCTGGTCGCCGCGGCCTCCGTCTCCGTCACCCTGCCGGCCTCCGCGCCCGCGGTGCCTGACGCTCCCGCCGACGGCGTGCCGCTGCCGCCGCCGCGACCGCCGGAATATGGCGGGCGCGGCCGGTCCGCCGCCCTCGCGCCGACATCGATCGAATCCTGACCTTCCGTCCCAGTCCTGACCGTCACCATGGGGCCGCGCCGATGATCATCCGCCAGTTCCTGCTCTGGACGCAGCACGAATCCGCCGGCCGGCGGGCCGAGGCGGCCTCGTCGCTCGCCCGCGCCTACCTCTACGCCAATCTCGACGCCGCCGCCCGCTGGGAGGCCAAGACCGCCATCACGGCGCTGCTCGACGATCCCTCGCCCCTGGTGCGCCGGGCGCTCGCCGAGGCCTGCGCCAATGCCGCCGAGGCGCCCCGCACCCTGGTGGTGGCTCTGGCCCAGGACCAGGCCGAGATCGCGGGCCTCGTGCTCGCCCGCTCGCCGGTCCTGTCGGATGCCGATCTCGTCGACTGCGCCGCCGTCGGCGACGAATCCGGCCGGATCGCCATCGCCAACCGGCCCACCGTTTCGCCCATGCTGTGCGGGGCGCTCTCCGAGATCGCCGGCGCGACGGCGTTGCGGGCGCTCGCCGACAATCCCGGCGCGCAGATCACCCGCAACAGCCTGATGCGGATCGTCGACCGCCACGGCGACGACGCCGCGTTGCGCGAGGCCCTGCTCGCCCGGGCCGACCTGCCGGTCGACGTGCGTCAGGCGGTGACCGCGCGCCTCGCCAGCACGCTCTCGGCCTTCGTCACCGGCTGCGGCTGGCTCTCGGCCGAGCGCAGCGAGCGGGTCACCCGGGAGGCGCGGGAACGCACGACGCTCGGCCTCGCCGAGGGCTCGGACCGCACCGACCTCGCCCGTCTCGTCGCCTATCTGCGCCAGGCCGGCCAACTCACCCCGGGCCTGATCCTGCGGGCGATGCTCTCGGGCCGGATGGCCTTCACCGAGGCGGCGCTGACCGACCTCTCGGGCTTGGCGGCCGCGCGGGTCGCCGGGCTGCTGCACGATCCCCGCGGCAGCGGCATGGCGGCGCTCTATCGCCGGGCCGGCCTGCCGCCCGCCCTCGAACCCGCCTTCGCGGCGGCGATGTCGGCCTGGCACGAGGAGGCGACGGGCCTGAGCGAGAGCGGCACCGCCGGCCTGTCGCGCCGGATGATCGAGCGCGCCGTGACGGCCTGCGAGCGCCTGCCCTTCGCGGAGGCGCACGCCATCGTCGCCCTGCTCAACCGCTTCGATGCCGAGGCGGCGCGGGAGGAGGCCCGCGGCCTCGCCCGTGCGCTCGCGAGCGAGGCCGCGGTCGATGCGGTGCTGGAGACGATTCCCGCTGCCCTGATGGAGAGCTACCGTCAGGACCGCCCGCGGCTCGCCGCCTGAGCGACCGCCCTGCGGTCGGCACAGAGCACCGCGGCGGCGAGGTAGCCGGCGAGAGACATCGTCACGGTGTCGGGATGAATCGGCGGGATGAAATGGGCGGTGACGCTCATCGAAGCCTCGCGAATCAAGATCGGATCAAGATTACGATGCGCCGCGCCCGGGCCGCAAGCCGGGCGCGGCAAACATCGTCGTGTCGAGAGCGGGATGACGACGGCGGCGCCGATCGTGGGACGCCGCCGGGACTTCGTCAGGCCGGCATCGCCTCGGCCCCGGTCCGGGGTGCCAGGGCGGCGAACAGGAGCGCGTCCTCGTCCGGCTCGGCGTTCGGGGTCGTCAGCAGGGTGTCGCCGGCAAAGATCGAGTTCGCGCCGGCGAGGAAGCACAGGATCTGCGCCTCGCGCCCGAGCTGCGCACGGCCCGCCGACAGCCGGACGATCGAGGCCGGCAGGACGAGGCGCGCCGTCGCCACCATGCGCACGAGGTCGAGGGGATCGATGCGCGGGCGCCGGGCGAGCGGCGTCCCCTCCACCGGCACCAGGGCGTTGATCGGTACGCTCTCGGGATGGGGCGTCATCCCGGCGAGCACCCGCAGCAGGCCGGCCCGGTCCGTGACCGCCTCGCCCATGCCGACAATACCGCCGCAGCACAGGCCGATTCCCGCCTCCCGCACCGTCGCCAGGGTGTCGAGCCGGTCCTGGTAGGTGCGGGTGGTGATGATCCGGTCGTAGAAGTCGGGGCCGGTATCGAGGTTGTGGTTGTAGGCGGTGAGCCCGGCCTCGGCGAGCCGCGCCGCCTGGTGGGCCTTCAGCATGCCGAGGGTGACGCAGGCCTCCAGGCCGAGCGCCCGGACGCCCTCGACCATCGCGACCACGGCGTCGAATTCCGCGCCGTCGCGCACCTGGCGCCAGGCCGCCCCCATGCAGAAGCGGTCGGCCCCCGCCGCCTTGGCCCGGGCCGCCTGGGCCAGGACGACGGCGGGGTCCATCAGCCGGTCGCGGGTCAGGTCGACCTCGCGGTGATGGGCCGATTGCGGGCAATAGGCGCAGTCCTCCGGGCAGCCGCCGGTCTTCACCGACAGGAGGCTCGCCCGCTGGATCCGGTTCGGGTCGTGGTGGCGGCGGTGGACGGCGTTGGCGCGGCCGATGAGCTCCAGGAGCGGCAGGTCGTGGAGCGCCACGATCTCGTCGGTGCGCCAGTCGTGCCGGATCGCCCCGTCCTCCGGAGTGCCGGTGGTCGCACTCATCGGGCGAGGGCCCGGCGCAGGCCCGGCAGGACCGAGACCCCGGCGGCGACGAGGCTGACCTTGACGAGGTCGCCGAGGAGGAAGGGCAGGAGGCCGAGGGCGACGACCCGGTCGGCCGGCACGAACAGCGCCAGCCAGGCGAGGCCGAGGGCGTAGATCACCGCGAGGCCGGCCAGCATGGCGGCGATCCGCCCGAAGAGGCCGCGCCCGGTGCTCAGCGCCCCGGTCAGTCCGGCCGCGACGAGATAACCCGCGAGGTAGCCGCCGGTCGGCCCGGCCATGTAGGCGAGCCCGATCCCGCGCTCGGGCGTGCCGGAGAAGACCGGCAGGCCGATGGAACCCGCCGCGAGGTAGCCGAGCATCGTCGCGACGGCGAGGCGCGGCCCCAGCCCCACGGCCAGCGCCATGATGGCGAGGGTGTGCAGCGTCATCGGCACCGGCCAGAACGGGATCTGAACCTTGGCGGCGAGCGTGACGAGCAGCACGCCGGCGACGACGACGGCAAGGGTGCGGGCGACGCGCAGGGGCGCGACGCCGACGGCGAGGGCACTCATCGGGATCTCCATTTCATAGATAATTTTCGTGTCGAGACGACGCGAGAGATCCACAGCCGCGATTCAAACGCAATATCGACTTCGGATAATAGATAATTACCGATCAGCCGCCGTGGCGGTTCGCTGCCGGGGCGGGCCGGTTCCCGACCCATTGGACGTGCCGGCCCAGCACGGCCGCCGCCGTGTCGATATCGCCGGCCCGCAGGGCGACCAGGATCACCCGATGGTCGCGGTCGGTCGGCGCCTCCCATTCGGCGCGCCAGCCGGCGAACAGGAAACGGGCGCTGGCGGCCTGGAGGTCGTCGATCGTCTTCAGCAGGCGCGGCATGCCGCAGGGCGCGAGGAGGAGGCGGTGGAAGGCGCGGTTGGCCTCTTCCCAGGCCTGGACGTCGCCCCCGGCCCGGTCACCGGCCCGGGTCGCGGCCTCGGCCCGGTCGAGGATCGCCGGGGTGAGGTGCGGGGCGGCGTGGCGCAGGGCCAGCACTTCGAGGGCGGCGCGCATCTCGGCCACCTCGCGCACCTCGTCGGGGCTGAAGCCGGCGACGCGCACGCCGCGGCGCGGCTCGCTCGCCACCAGCCCTTGCGCCTCGAGGCGCCGGAACGCCTCCCTGACCGGGACGTGGCTGGCGCCGAATTCCTCTGCGATCGCGTCCTGCCGCAGGCGCGACCCCGCCGCCAGGCCTCCGGAGATGATGCGCTCGGCCAGGGCCCGGCTGATCCGCACGGCGATCGGTTCGTCTTTGGCTGTCGTCATGGAATTATCGATAATCAAGCATGGACCCCACGTCACCCGGGCCATGGCCCGCGAGGCCGGGGCATGCGAACCTCTGCCGTCGGGGAATCAGCGAGGCAGACGATGAGCGATGGCTGGAACGAGTCCGCCGCCGCCTGGATCGCCGATATGGGCGAGACGGGTGATTTCGGCCGCGCCTGCGTGCTCGATGCCCCGATGCTCGACCGCCTCCGGGGACGGGGCTTTCGCCGGGCGCTCGATGTCGGCTGCGGCGAGGGCCGCTTCTGCCGCCGGATGCAGGAACTCGGGATCGCCAGCGTCGGGATCGACCCGACCGACGCCCTGCTGCGCCGGGCCCGCGACCGCAATCCCGCCGGCACCTACCTCCCGGGCCGCGCCGAGGCCTTGCCCTTCGCCGACGGGGCCTTCGATCTCGTGGTGAGCTACCTGACGCTGATCGACATCCCTGACATCCGCGCGGCGATCCCCGAGATGGCCCGTGTGCTCGCCCCCGGCGGGACCCTCCTGATCGCCAACCTGAACAGCTTTGCCACCGCCGGCCGCTGGACCGAGGATCCCGACGGCGACCGGCACTTCCGGATCGACCGCTACCTGGAGGAGCGGGCGGAATGGGCGGAGTGGCACGGCATCCGCGTCCACAACTGGCACCGGCCGCTCTCGCTCTCCATGGGTCTCCTGTTGGGGGAGGGACTGGTCCTGCGGCACTTCGACGAGCCGATGCCGCAAGGCGGCGATCCGGCGAAGGTCGCCCGCTACATGCGCGTGCCGTGGTTCCTGATGATGGAGTGGGAGAAGCCGGCACGCTGATCTCGGTCGCTCCGCCTCGTCGAGCGTCACCGTCCGGCAGGCGCGGCACCACATTCATCCTGCTTACCCGCGGATGGGTCCATATTCTAAAGATCGAACGTCAAATATAGCACTCGACGGTGCGCCCTATTGTCGGCAATCCGATGTGCGCAACGCTCGGCCGTCGCTCGTGTCTTGCCTTGATGCGAGTCGACGAGCTTGCCGGGCGACGAACGGACAAGTTTGGCGGCCGATTGCTCACCTCTGATCCCCTGCCCGGGCCGGCGGGCGCGTCGATCGCATGTCGCCTCCCGACTTCCACGCATCCGACCGGGGCCACCAGGCCGGCCTTAGAGCGACGGCGATCCCGAACGGATCGCCGGATCCCGGGCCGCGTCTCAATGAGAGGCGGCCCGGTGCGCCTCGTGGGCGATGCGCCGCAGGGGGCGTGCCTCGCTGTCGAGGACCGGTGCCAGGCCGATCTGGCGGGCGAGTTGCACCAGGTCCTTCAACCGGCCGGTCTTGGTCTTGCGCCGCAGGTTGAGCCGATGGGTCTCGACGGTGCGGACGCTGACCGTGAGGCGGCGGGCCACCTCCTTGTTGCTGAAGCCGGCGCTGAGGAAGCGCAGCACCTCGGCCTCCCGGGGGGTGAGACCCAGGCTCTCGGCGTCCATCGCCTCCGAGGCCGGGACCTCCGGCTCGCCCGCGTGCAGCGGCAGGCCGCGGGCGAGCGCCAGGATCGCCGCGCAGATCTCGCGCGCGGGGGCGCAGCGGGCCACGAAGGCATCGGCCCCCGAGGCCGCGAACCGGCCGATCTCCGCCGCGTCGGCGGCCTGGAACGCCACCAGGATCCGGGCCTGCGGGGCCCGCTCGCGTAGCGCCGCCACCGCCGCCGGGCCGACCTCCGGCGCGAAGGCCAGGACGATGCAGGGCGCATCCGCCTCCGCCAGCTCCTCCTCGCCGATGGTCCGCAGGGCCGGGTCGTGCTCCAGCGTCGCCCGGAAGGCGGCGCCGAGATCCGACGGCTCGTTGATCATCAGAACCTTGACGGCGTCACTCATGCCGCTTGCCTCCGTTCCAGCGCGATACAGGCGCGGTGTCCATGCCGGAGACTGTTCAAGCGGCGTTCCACCCGGGCCGGGACGGGCCGCGTTCGGGCGGGCGAGCGGCGTCGGGACGCTGGCGCCGAGGGGAAGAGTGCCTAGGTAGACCGACTCCGCGGCAGGATGTCGCGAATGGAGCGGTTCGGAGCGTCGGTGACCGGTCCGGCAGGGGCCGCCGCACCGCCCCGGTTTGGAACGTCGGCCTCGGTACTTTCCCGCATTGGATCAGGCCGGGCCGGCACGGCGTCGCCGGCCGTCAGAGAACCTTTTCCAGGAACAGGCTGGCCGGCGGCGCCCGGTACGGGGGAAACGGGTCGCGAGGTGCGAAGCCCGCCCGGCGGTAGAGCCTTCGGGCCTCGACGTTGCGGGTCCCGACTTCGAGCACGACGATCCGGGCGCCGCGCCGGCGCGCCTCGGTCTCGGCCTCCCGCACCAGGGCGGATCCGACGCCGGCCCCGCGGGCGGCGGCGCTCACGATCAGGCGCTTCAGCTCGATCGTGCCCCCGCCGCGCGCGATCAGGGCGCAGAGGCCGACCGCCTCGCCGGCGATGCGCGCGACGAGGAGACGGGTGCCCGGGACGGCCAGGCTTTCCGGTGCGATGGGGCGATGCTCTCCGGCCGGATAGAGGCGTGCCGCCACGTCGCCCGCCTCCGACAGGAGGGCCGACACCTCGGCTTGCAGGGGCGTCTCGACGCCGATCGTAACGGGTGCGGCCATGCGGGCAGCAGAGCGCGAATGACGCGCCACCCTGAGCCACAGTCTCGCAAGCGGTCGCCGGCTCGGCGCGGCGACTAAGGGAGCGAAGACAAACTCGGCAGGGTTGCGCCGTACAGCTCCGCCGAGGGTGATCGATCCCGGATCGGGGCCCGTCGCAGGGTCGGACCCGCACTGCGCCCGGCCGGGGCGCCGCCGGCTCTCGGGCGCGCCGCCTCCCGGCCGGACCGGTTGCGCGGGGCGTTACCCCGCCCGCGCCAGGATCAGGTCGGTGGCGGCCGAGACGACCCGGTTGCGGCCGGTGGTCTTGGCCTCGTAGAGCGCGATGTCGGCGCGCTTGAGCAGGCCGCCGATCGTCTCGCCCTCCGACCAGGTGCTGACGCCGAAGCTCGCGGTGATCTGCACCGGGCCGCGCTGGCCCTTGAAGCGCAGCTGCGTGCAGCGCAGCCGCAGCCGGCCCGCGGCGGCCTCGGCCTCCTCCAGGGTGCGGCCGGGGAGGGCGAGGGCGAATTCCTCGCCGCCGAGGCGCCCGGCGAGGCCGCCGGCCTCCGTCAAAAGTTCCTGGGCGACGCCGCGGATCACCGTATCGCCGACATCGTGGCCGTGCTGGTCGTTGACCGACTTGAACTGGTCGATATCGGCCAGGATCATCGAGATCCGCCCGTGGGCGCCGGCCCGGTCCGCCGCCTCGCCGGCCCGCTGCAGGAAGGCGCGCCGGTTGAGGAGCCCCGTGAGGGAATCGGTCTCGGCGAGGCGGATCAGCTCCCGCTGCATCCCGGTCATCCGCTCGGCGGCGCGCAGGCGGGCGTAGAGCTCCTCCGGGCTCGGCGGCTTGTCGATGAAGTCGTCCGAGCCGCTGTCGAGCGCCTCCGCCAGGTTGCGGGCGTTGCGGGCCGACGACATGGTGATGATGTAGAGCGGGCGATGCGCATCCGCGAGCAGCCGGGCCGACCAGCACAGTTCGAGACCGCCGATCGGCCGCACCTCGAGGCTGGTGATCAGGGCGGTCACCGAGGCGTTGTCGGTGACGAAGTCCAGCGCCTCGCGCGAATCCGTGAAGGTGTCCACGGTGTGGCCGCGCGGCGTCAGGAGCCCGCTGATGACCTTGAGCACGACCCGGCTCGGATCGACGACGACGATGTGCATGACGCCCCCGGGCAGGAGGAAAGGCCCCCGCATCCCGCGAAAAGGTTGCGCCCGAAGGTTTAACGTCGCCTCAAGGCGGCCCGCACAATCGTGGAGCTTACGGTGACGCAGCGCCACGCCCCGTCGACGACGGCCACGGCTCCGTCCTCCCCCCCGGTCACGCCGGACGGGCGCTACATCGTGGTGCGCGGGCGGCTGTGGCGGCGCAGCGATCCGGGCCTCGCGCCGGCGGAGCGCGAGGCCCTGGTGGCCGCCCTGATGCGGGCCCGCCGGGCGGTGAGCGACGCCAAGGCGGAGGGCGGCGCGGCGCTCGCCGAGGCGCGCGCCGCGGTCGATGCCGCCAAGCACGGCCTCGGGGAGCGCGGCCCCCCGTGGTGGACCGACGGGACGCCGGACTACAACCGGCACCTCGCCCGCAACACGCCCTATGCGGCGTGGTTCGCCGCGATCGAGGGGGAGGCAGGCGAGGGGTAGGGCGCCCTCAATCGACGATGCCCAGCGCGCGCATGCGCCCGATCGTCTCCATCAGCCGCGGACCGGTATCCGTGCGCAGCACCTCCTCGGTGAGCAGGAAGGCCGGACCGCTGATGTTGAGGGCGAACTGGCCGCGCCCGCCAGGGGCCTGGATCGGTGCCGCGACGGCATTGATGTCCTGGTGCCAGATGCCGATTCCGACGCAGAATCCGTGCGTGGCGATCTCGTCGGCGCAGCGCCGGTAGGTCTCGTCCAGGCGGGCGCCGTCGGCGCCGTCGCGACGCAGGCGGAGCATCAGGGCCGCCCGTTCCGTCTCGTCGAGGCTCGACAGCGTCGCCATGCCCATGGCGCTGCGGGCGAGCGGCAGACGGTAGCCGACCTCGCTCGACAAGACGATGCGTTGGCCCTGGCCCCGCCAGAGCTGGACGTAGACGCTGGACAGCCCGTCGAGCAGCCCCAGCGCCACGTGGGCCTGCACCGCGGTGGCGAGGTCCTGCAGGAACGGCTTCACCATCTGCGGGAAGGAGTTCTGGCGCAGGAAGGCCGAGCTGAGCGCCAGGACCGCGGGACCCAGCCCGTACCGTTCGCCCTCCGAATCGTGGACGAGGTAGCCCAGCGACAGGAGCGTATGGGTCAGGCGCGAGACCGTGGGCTTGGGCAGGCCGGTGCGGGACGCGATCTCGCGGTTGCCCAGCATCTCGGCGGCGTCCCGGAAGGCGCGCAGCACCTGAAGGCCGCGGGCCAGCGCGGTGACGAACTGGCGATCGCCGTCCTCGGGCTCCGCCGCCTCCTCCTTCACGATATCCACCGCGGCGTGCTTGACCGAAGGGTCCTCGACCAGGGAATCCTTGGCCGCCGCGTCATTGGCCGGCGCGTCCTTGGCCACACCGTCCTTGGCCGCGCTCCGGGTGACCGTGCCGGCGCGCGCCGCCATCGCCTGTGCCATGCTGCCGCCTCCCTCTCGCCCCGGGGCTTGTCGGCGCGCCCCGGATTGCAGCCCAGGGTGACCGGCGGACACCGAATCGGCAACCTGTTTCGCGATGCGGATCGACATTTCGCGACTTGACCGGTCCGAGACGGGGAGGCAGTGTCGTGACGACAAGGGGGCATCGACCCCCGGGCGACGCCGAACACGGCGCGTCACCAAGAATATCCGGAACGCCATTCCAGGAGGACGCCTTGGTCAAGACCCTCGCGCGCATCACGGCCGCCGGCCTCATGGCCCTGGCGGCCTCGACCGCGCTCGCCGCGCCGATGAGCCTGAAGATCGCCTTCGTCGATCCGCTCTCCGGCGGCGGCGCCAGCACCGGCGAGGCCGGGCTGAAGACCTTTCAGTTCATGGCCGACCAGCTCAATGCCAAGAACCCCGACCTGAAGCTCGAGGTGACGGGCTACGACAACAAGCTCAACCCGCAGGAAAGCATCGTCCAGCTTCAGAAGGCGATCGATTCCGGCGCCCGCGTGGTGGTGCAGGGCAACGGCTCCTCGGTCGGTGCCGCGCTGATCGACTTCGTCGGCAAATACAACGACCGTAATCCCGGCAAGGAGATCCTGTATCTCAACTACGCCGCGGTCGATCCGGCGCTGACCAACGCCAAGTGCAATTACTGGCACTTCCGGTTCGACGCCAATTCCGACATCAAGATGGCGGCCCTGACGAACTACATCAAGGGCAAGCCGGAGATCAAAAAAGTCTATCTGATCAATCAGGACTACTCGCACGGTCAGGCGGTGCGCGCCGCCGCCCGGGCGATGCTGAAGGAGAAGCGGCCCGACATCCAGATCGTCGGCGACGAGGTGGCACCGCTGCAGAAGGTCAACGACTTCTCGCCCTACATCGCCAAGATCAAGGCCTCGGGCGCCGACACCGTGATCACCGGCAACTGGGCGCAGGACATGGCGCTGCTGCTCAAGGCCGCCGGCGATGCCGGTCTCCAGGCCAAGTTCTACACCTATTACGGCGGCGGCGCCGGCGGTCCGACCGCGATCAAGCAGGCGAACCTGCCCGACCACGTCTACCAGATCTCGGAGGGCTATCCGAACATCGACTCGAAGGCCGGCCACGACTTCGAGATCGCCTTCCGCGCCAAGACGGGCCAGGAGCTGACCTATCCGCGGGTCGTCAACCTGATGAACATCCTCGCCAAGGCGACGCTCGCGGCGAAGTCGACCGACCCGAAGGCCGTCGCCAAGGCGATGGATGCGATCCACAACGACACGCTCTACGGCAAGGACAGCTTCATGCGTCCGGACGATCACCAGATCTTCCAGCCGATCTACATCTCGCGTTTCGGGCCGGTCGACACCAAGACGGTCCTCGACAGCGAGAATACCGGCTGGGGCTGGACCGGCGACGGCGTGGTCGAGGCGAAGGACACCATCCTCCCGACCACCTGCAAGATGGACCGGCCGAGCTGAGGCCGAATCGGGCGGCGTCTCAAGAGAATGGGGTGCCGCTTCACGCGTTGCGAACGATCTGAGCTGAACGGCCCTTTCCCGGACGACTGCAGCGAAGCGGAATGAGATCCGGGATCCAGCACAAGAAGTGCCGCGAAGCGGCTCTATCTTTGCAACGTTGCAGACAAACGGACGCTTCGCGAATTTTAACGCTGGATCCCGGATCTCCTTCCGCTGACGCTGCAGTCGTCCGGGAAAGGGCGGGGTTGATCAAAACTCAAAGCCGAGACGGGTGTTTTCTGCACGGCCCCCGCCATTCCGGCACCCCGCACCGGCAGGAGACCCCCGCGTGCTCGAACTCCTCATCATCTCGACGCTGAACGGCGTGCTCTACGGGATGCTGCTCTTCCTGATGGCGAGCGGCCTGACCCTGATCTTCAGCATGATGGGCGTGCTCAATTTCGCCCATGCCAGCTTTTACATGCTGGGGGCGTTCTTCGGCTACCAGATCAGCAAGTTCACCGGGTTCTGGGTCGGCCTCGTCGCCGCCCCGGTCGTCGTCGGCGGCATCGGCGCGCTCGTCGAGCGCTACGGCCTGCGCAACGTCCACCGCCACGGCCACGTCCCGGAACTGCTCTTCACCTTCGGCCTCGCCTACGTGATCGAGGAGGTGGTGCAGATGGTCTGGGGCAAGCTGCCGGTCGATTACCGGGTGCCGGCGGTGCTCGACTTCCCGGCCTTCACGGTGTTCGGCACCAACTACCCGGCCTACAAGCTGTTCATGCTGGTGATCTCGGTGGCGATCTTCATCGCCCTCCTGGTGGCCCTGACCCGCACCCGGGTCGGGCTGATCATCCAGGCGGCGCTGACGCATCCCAACATGGTGGCGATGCTCGGCCACGACGTGCCGAAGGTGTTCATGCTGGTCTTCGGTGTCGGCACGGGCTTGGCCGCGGTCGCGGGCGTCATCGCCGGGCCGGCGCTCGTCACCCAGGCCAACATGGCGGGCCTGCTCGGG
The DNA here is from genome assembly GCF_017347565.1 of Methylobacterium indicum. Taxonomy (NCBI): domain Bacteria; kingdom Pseudomonadati; phylum Pseudomonadota; class Alphaproteobacteria; order Hyphomicrobiales; family Methylobacteriaceae; genus Methylobacterium; species Methylobacterium indicum. The sequence goes on from NZ_AP024145.1 coordinate 2,075,819, forward strand.
CCGATCCTGTTCGTCGTCGTCGTCGTCGGGGGCTTGGGCTCCCTTACCGGCGCCTTCGTGGCCTCGCTGCTGATCGGGCTGGTCCAGACTTTCGCCATCTCCCTCGACGTCTCGGTCGCCACCGTGTTCCAGGCCATCGGCATCGACGCCGCGCCCTCGGGCGGGGTGCTGGGCGACCTCTGGACCGTGACGATCGCCCAGATCGGGCCGATCATCCCCTATCTCCTGCTGGTCCTCGTGCTGATCGCGCGGCCGACCGGCCTGCTCGGGAACCGCGAAGCATGAGCGACCTCGCCGACATCGCGCCGTCCGGGGCCCTCGCGCAGGCCGGCGCCCGCCCGTCGATCCGGCCCAAGGGCGCCAGCGTCGCCGCGCAGGTCCTGCCGTGGCTCGCGGCCGCGGCGATCCTGGTCGCGGCGCCCCTCGTCTTCACCAGCGGCACGGCGCTGACCATGATGAGCCTGATGGGCATCATGGTGGTGTTCTCCCTGTCCTACAACATGCTGCTCGGCCAGACCGGGCTCCTGTCCTTCGGCCACGCGGTCTATTACGGCCTCGGCGCCTTCTTCACCGTCCACGCGATGAACCTCGTGGCCGGTTTGCGCCTGCCGGTGCCCCTGCCGCTGATGCCGGTGGTGGGCGGGCTCGCCGGCCTCGCCTTCGGCATCCTGTTCGGGGCGATCTCGACGAGGCGGGCCGGCACCGTCTTCGCCATGATCTCGCTCGGCATCGCCGAACTGGTCTCGTCGGGCTCACACATCCTGCACAGCTTCTTCGGCGGCGAGGAGGGCATCACCGCCAACCGGACCAAGATGCTGCGGGTCTTCGATCTCAGCTTCGGGCCGCAGATCCATGTCTACTACCTGATCGCCGCCTGGTGCCTGATCTGCGCGGTGGCGATGTACGCGATCACCCGCACGCCGCTCGGCCGCCTGTGCAATGCCGTGCGGGAGAACCCGGAGCGGGTCGAGTTCCTCGGCTACGAGCCGCAGGCGATCCGCATCACCGCCTTCTGCCTGTCCGCGATGTTCGCCGGCGTCGCCGGTGCGCTGGCGGCGATCAACTTCGAGATCGCCAACTCGGCCTATCTCGGTGTGCACCAGTCCGGCGTGGTGCTGCTCGCGACCTTCATCGGCGGCATCGGCACCTTCGTCGGCCCGGTGGTCGGCGCGGTCGTGGTGACGCTGCTCCAGGTCTCGCTCAGCGACCTCACGGAGGTCTGGCAGCTCTATTTCGGGCTCCTGTTCATCGCCATCGTGATGTTCGCTCCCGGCGGCATCGCGGGCCTCGCCCTCATGCACGGCCCGCTGATCCGCGCCGGCACCGCGCACCGGCTGCTGCCGGCCTATCTCCTGGCGCTCGGGCCGTTCCTGCTGCTGCTGGCCGGCGCCATCGCGCTGATCGAGATGGCGTTCCGGGTGCTGGTCAAGGCCTCCGACGGCACCGAGATGAGCCTCGTCGGCATCTCCTTCGACGCCGCCCATCTCCTGCCCTGGATCATCGCCGGCGCGATGGCGGTGGGCGGCGGGCTGGCGTTGCGCGCCGTCCTGCCGCGGGTGAACGCCGCCTGGCACGACGCCTCCGACGCCGCCAAGGAGACGCTGGCATGAAGGCCCCCGGCATGACCGCCCCCGCGATCGAATTGTCCGGCGTCCACAAGAGCTTCGGCCCGGCCAAGATCATCAACGGCGTCGACCTCGCCGTCCCGGCGGGCGAGCGCCACGCCATCATCGGGCCGAACGGTGCCGGCAAGTCGACGCTGTTCCACCTGATCAGCGGCCGGTTCGCGCCGACGAGCGGCACGATCAAGCTGGAGGGCCGGGACATCACCGGCTGGCGCCCGGCGGCGATCAACAAGGCCGGGCTCGCCCGCAGCTTCCAGGTCACCAACATCTTCCCCAAGCTCAGCGTGTGGGAGAACGTGCGCTGCGCGGTGCTCCGCGCCATGGGCCATGGCCCGTCCTTCTGGCGCGGGGTCGAGGGGCTGCCGGGCGTCGCCGAGCGCACGGAAGAAATTCTCGCCCGCATCCGCCTCGGCCATCGCGCCTCGGTGGCGGCGGGGCTCCTGGCCTATGCCGATCAGCGGGCGCTCGAGATCGGCATCGCCATCGCCAGCGACGCCAAGGTCATCCTCCTCGACGAGCCGATGGCCGGGATGAGCCACAGCGAGAGCGAGCACGCGACCCAGCTGATCCGCGAGGTTACGACGGGCCGCACGCTCCTGATGGTCGAGCACGACATGGCGGTGGTGTTCGGGCTCGCCGACCGCATCTCCGTGCTGGTCTACGGCCGGATCATCGCCACCGACACGCCAGCCCGCATCCGGGAGAACCGCGCCGTGCAGGAAGCCTATCTCGGCGTCGCCACCGGGGAGGAGGCCGCGTGAGCGCCGCCCCGGCCATGCCGGCTGCCGGCACCGCACCCGCGCTCCTCGAGGTCGAGGACCTGCACGCCTATTACGGCAAGAGCCACATCCTCCAGGGGGTGAGTTTTTCGGTCGGGGCCGGCGAGATCGTGTCGATCCTCGGCCGCAACGGGGTGGGCCGCTCCACCACCCTCAAGGCGATCATGGGCGACGTGCCGCCCCGCGGCCAGATCCGCTTCAAGGGCCAAGCCATCGCCGGCCTCAAGCCCTACGCGGTCGCCCGAAGGGGCCTCGGCTACGTGCCGGAGGAGCGGGCGATCTTCCCCAAGCTCACGGTGCGGCAGAACCTGGCGCTCGGCGAGAAGAGCGGTAAGCGCGGCGGGCGCTGGTCCTACGCCGACATCTTCCGGCTGTTTCCGCGGCTGGAGGAGCGGATCGACACGCCAGGCGGCGTGCTCTCGGGCGGCGAGCAGCAGATGCTCACGATCTGCCGTACCCTGATGGGCGATCCCGACCTCATCATGATCGACGAGCCGACGGAAGGCCTGTCGCCCCAGATGGTCGCCCGCGTCGCCGAGATGATCGGCGAGATCGCCGCGCGGGGCGTCTCGGTGCTGCTCGTCGAGCAGAAGCTGACCATCGCGTTGAAGCTGTCGCAGCGCCTCTACGTCATGGGCCACGGCCACGTCGTGTTCGAAGGCAGCCCCGCGGCACTCTCCGCCAACGAGGCGGTGCGGCGGGAGTGGCTGGAGGTGTAGCAAATGACCCCGGGCGCTCTGCGCCCGGGGCATCGGGCTCAGCGCACGCCGAGCAGTTCCACGTCGAACATCAGCGTGGCGTTCGGCGGGATCACGCCGCCGGCGCCGCGGGCGCCGTAGCCGAGCTCCGGCGGGATGATCAGGGTGCGCTTGCCGCCAACCTTCATGGTCGACAGGCCCTCGTCCCAGCCCTTGATCACCTGGCCGGTGCCGACCGCGAAGTTCAGCGGCTGCTTGCGGTCGAGGGAACTGTCGAACTTCGCGCCCTTCTTGCCGTCCTGGTAGAGCCAGCCGGTATAGTGGACGCTGACGGTCTGGCCGGCCTTGGGCTGCGGACCGGTGCCGACCACGTCGTCCTTGACCTGGAGGCCGGACGGGGTGGTGGAGAACGAGGCGGCGGAGGCTGAGGCGGTCATGGCGATCGTGAGGGCTCCGGCGAGGAAGAGGGAACGGCGCATCGACGGGATCGGTCCTGTGCGTGACGTCGGAGGTGAGTTAGGGCATCGCGGCGCCGGCGGATAGGCCGCGCCGCATCGGCCTCAGGCCGGGGGCAGGGATTCCGGGTCGATCGCCCCGCCCGCGGCCCAGCCCAGGAGCAGGTCCCGCACCGCCGCCGGATCGGCCACCCGGTGGCGGGCCACGGTCTCGCCGGGCCCGACCCGGATGGTGATCCCGCCATCCTCGTTCACCGGCACGAAGGCCTTCTCGTCGGTGAGGTCGTCGCCGATGAACACCGCGCGCCGGCCCGCATAGGGCGCCTCGGCCAGGAAGGCCCGGATGGCGTGGCCCTTGGTGGCGCTGGCGGGCAGGATCTCGGCCACCGCCTTGCCCTGTTGCAGCCGGTAGGCCTCGCCGAGGATGCCGGCGACGGACGACGCGGCCGATTGCGCCCGGACGGCATCGGCCTCGGTCGCGAGGCGCCAATGCACCGCGACCGAGCAGCCCTTGTCCTCGATCAGCACGCCGTCGAGATCGGCCACCGCCCGTTGCAGGGTCGCGACGCCGGCCCGCAGGGCGGGATGCGCCGCCGGGTCGCCACCCGTGAGCCGGCCGTCGCGCCGCTGCTCGACGCCGTGCAGGCCGGCGACGTCGAAGCGCTCCGGGTCGAGGAAGCCGTCGATGGTGGCGACCGGCCGCCCGGTCACCAGGGCGAGCGCACCGCCGAGGCGGCCGCGCAACCGCGCGAGTCCGGCGGGCAGGGCGGGGGGGACGACCACGCCGTCGGGCCGGGACGCGATCTCCACCAGGGTGCCGTCGAAGTCGAGGAAGAGGGCGTAGGCGGTGTCGGTCAAGGGATCGGGTCTCCCGTCGGTGTCAGGGGCCGTCGCGACGCCACGACCGGCCCGCATCCCGCTTCGTTGCGCCGAGCGAAGCCCCGGCGCCGTGGGTGCGGGCCGGCGCCTCGTCCTGCGACGGGAATTGGCGAGGCAGCCCCGAATCGCAACCGCGGCGAGGCGCCAAAACCGGGGTGGGGAGGAGACATCATGTCGCGGTCAGGGGGCGAGCCGGGTGCCGCCCGGCGTGCATGCTCCTGGGCGGACGGTATTCCTAAAATGCGCGATAATTTCGAGCGACGCGCGACGACGGCCGGGCAAGCTGGCGCGAGCGGTCTCCGTTGGGGAAGGTTGCACGAGGCGTCGCGGAGGGCTGCCGGATTGCGGGGCTTCGGCGTCCCGGGTCGGTTCGATCCACCGGCTTACCCATATCTTACTGTCGCACGGAGAACTCGATGACCCGCGTAACTTTTGATTCAACCGCTTCTGATTACTGATAGGAGTGACGTGGATACGGTGGTCGGCTCGGCCGAGCGGGGTGGATACGCAGTGCGGCGGATTCTGACGATCCTCGACCTCTTCCGGGTCGATACCTCGAACCCGGACCTGATGCAGGCGCAGATGCGCGCCCTGCACAACCATGTCCCTCTGCTTTACCTGATCCTGGCGATCAACTCGACGGCGGTGGCCGTCACCCATCTCGGCGTCGCCCCGAACTGGATCACCGTCTATCCGCTTGTCGGATTGCTGTCGGTCTGCGCCCTGCGACTCGGGCTGTGGCTGCGTCGGCGCCAACGGCCCCTCGACGCGCAGGCGACCCCGGCCAAGCTGCGCGCCACGATAGCGCTCGCCGGGCTCCTGGCGGCTTCCTTCATGGCCTGGGGCGTCGCGCTGCTGCGGTACGGCGACGTCTACGCGCAGGCCCACGTGCTGTTCTACGTCGGCAACACGATGATCGCCTGCGCCTTCTGCCTCGCACATCTGCGGGCGGCGTCGCTCCTGGTGATCGCGATCGTCGTCGTCCCGTTCTGCCTGTATGTCGGCTACCTCGACAACCACGTGATGCGGGCGATCGCCCTCAACCTGCTGGTGGTGAGCGGTGCCCTCGCCTTCGTGCTGCTCACGTATCACCGCGACTTCACCCGGCTCATCGGCCAGCAGGTGGAGCTCGAACGGTTGAGCCGGGACAACCTGCGGCTGGCCAATATCGACACCCTGACCGGCCTGCCCAACCGGCGCAGCTTCTTTACCTCCCTGGAGGCGGCGACGCAGGCGGCGGAGGCCCGCGGAGACGGCTTCGTCGTCGGTCTCGTCGACCTCGACGGCTTCAAACCGGTGAACGACGCCCACGGTCACGGTGCCGGCGATGCCGTTCTCCAGGAAACCGCCGGGCGTCTCCAGGCAGTCCTGGGCGAAAGCGGCGTGGTGGCTCGCCTCGGCGGCGACGAGTTCGGCCTGATCCTGTCCAGCGCGCACGGCGCGACCGCCCTGGCCAAGACCGGCGAGGCGCTCTGCGGTGCCCTGGCGGCGCCGTTCCGGCTACCGAACGGCGGCAGCGCGCAGATCGCCGCCTCGATCGGCTTCGCCTCCTGCCCGGAGGCCGGGTACAAGTCGGCGATCCTCGTCGAGCGTGCGGATTACGCCCTGTACTATGCCAAGGCGAACAGCCGGGGCTCCGCCGTTCTGTTCACCGAGGAGCACGAGCGGCTGCTGCGCACCCAGAGCGTAATCGAGCAGGCCCTGCGCCATGCCGATCTCGCGCGGGAGATGAGCCTCGTCTACCAGCCGATCGTCGACGTGCGGAACGGCCGCACGATCGCGTTCGAGGCGCTGGCGCGGTGGAAGAGCCCGGAACTGGGCCAGATCTCCCCAGCGGTGTTCGTGCCGATCGCCGAGCGGTCCGGCCTCATCACCCGCATCACCGCGGTGCTGTTCGGGCAGGCGCTCGCCGCGGCGCGGGCCTGGCCGGACTCGATCGCCCTGTCCTTCAACCTGTCGATGGCGGACATCGCCTCGCCCCAGGCCGCGGCCAACATCGTCGCGACCGTCAAGGCGAGCGGCCTCGCCCCCGGCCGGGTGGTCCTGGAGGCGACCGAGACGGCCCTGATCCAGGACGTGGACCAGGCCCAGAAGGTGCTGAGGACCCTGAGGGCGAACGGCATCGCCATCGCGCTGGACGATTTCGGGACCGGCTACTCGTCCCTGAGCTACGTTCACCGCTTGCCGCTCGACAAGCTCAAGATCGATCGCAGCTTCATCAGCGAGATCACCACCGACCCGGCGAGCCGCGACATCGTCACGTCGATCCTGGCGCTGGCCCGGAACCTGAAGCTCTGCTGCGTGGTCGAGGGCATCGAGACCGCCGAGCAGGCCCGTCTCCTCGAAAGCCTCGGCTGCGTCCAGATGCAGGGCTATCACTTCCACCGGCCGATGGGCTTCTCCGACACCCTGGACTACCTCGATGCCGAGGCGGCGCGGGCGCCCCACCGGGTGCAGGCCGTCGCCTGACCGGACGCCGCCTGGACGGAAAGGCGGCTGGGGCGAACTGCCACCCATCCGGATCCGCCAGAGCCCCCAACCCCTCGATTCCGGTCATGGCCGGTTCGACCGTGCTGTTGTGGTCCTGGCGGCGAAGCAAGATATTCGATGATTCTGCGCCGGACTGTCTCACGCCCACCCGGTCGTCCCGCACGCCGCTTCGCAGCTCCGGCATGACGGGGAGGGCGTGACGCCCGCCGGAGAGACCCGGCGGGCTCCCTGTCGTCTCAGCTCTTCGTCTTGGCCAGCTGGGCGCGCGCCGCCTCCAGCACCTTCTCCGGCGTGAAGCCGAACTTGGTCTGGAGGTCCTTGATCGGCGCCGAGGAGCCGAAGGTGTGCATGCCCAGGATCGTGCCGGTGCTGCCGGTGTAGCGGTCCCAGCCGATCACCGAGCCCTGCTCGACCGCGACGCGGGCCGTCACCTCGGGCGGCAGCACGCTGTTGCGGTAGGCCTCGTCCTGCTGCTCGAACAGGTCCCAGGACGGCATCGACACCACCCGGGCCTTCACGCCCTCGGCCTTCAGCGTCTCGTAGGCGCCAAGGCAGAGCTGCACCTCGGAGCCGGTGCCGATCAGGATCACGTCGGGCTTCGCCTCCTCGGCCCCGGCCAGCACGTAGGCGCCCTTCGCGGTGCCGGAGGCCGGGGCATACTTCTCCCGGTCGACGGTCGGCAGGGGCTGGCGGCTGAGCGCCAGCACGGCCGGCTGGTGCTTGAGCTGCATGATGACGCGATAGGCTTCCGCCACCTCGTTGGCGTCCGCCGGCCGGAAGGTGACGAGGCCGGGAATCGCGCGCAGCGCCAGCAGGTGCTCCACCGGCTGGTGGGTCGGCCCGTCCTCGCCCACCCCGATCGAATCGTGGGTGAAGACGTGGAAGACCGGCACCTCCATCAGGGCAGCGAGCCGGATCGGCGGGCGCATGTAGTCGGAGAAGACCAGGAAGGTCGCCCCGTAGGCGCGCAGGCCCACGAGCCCGAGGCCGTTCACGATCGAGCCCATCGCGTGCTCGCGCACGCCGAAATGGATGTTGCGCCCGCCGGGCGTGAACGGGCCGAGGGTGCCGGCCTCCGGGCTCTCGAGCTTGGTCTTGTTCGAGGGCGCGAGGTCGGCCGAGCCGCCGAGCAGCCACGGCACCCGGTTGGCGATGGCGTTGAGCACCTTGCCCGAGGATTCGCGGGTGGCGAGGCCCTTGGGGTCCGCCGGGAAGACCGGGATGTCGGCATCCCAGTCCTCCGGCAGGCCGCCGGCGAGATAGGTGGCGAGGTCCTGGGCGAGGCCCGCATCATCGGCCTTCACCGCCTCGACCAGCGCCAGCCACTCCTCGCGAAGGGCCTTGCCGCGGGCGCCGATGCCATTGCGGAAGTTGTCGTAGACGCCGTCCGGCACCAGGAACTGCGAATCCTCCGGCCAGCCATAGGCGCGCTTGGCGCCCTTGACCTCGTCGGGGCCGAGCGCGTCCGAGTGGGCCTTCGGGGTGCCCTGCTTCGTCGGTGCGCCGTAGCCGATCACCGAGTTGACGATGATGAGCGTGGGGCGGTCGCCCGATTGCAGGAAGGTCTCGAGGGCGTGGGACACCGCCACCGTGTCGTTGGCGTCGGCGACGCGCAAAACCTGCCAGCCATAGGCCAGGAAGCGGGCGGCGACCTCCTCGCTGAAGGCGAGGTCGGTGTGTCCCTCGATGGTGATGGTGTTGTTGTCGTAGATCCAGCACAGGTTCGACAGGCGCAGGTGCCCGGCGATCGAGGCGGCCTCGGCGGAGACGCCCTCCATCAGGTCGCCGTCGCTGCACAGCGCGTAGACGTTGTAGTCGAAGAGCGGCCGGTCGCCATGGGCCAGGCGCTCGCCGAGGAAGCGGCCGCCCATCGCCATGCCGACGGAGTTGGCGACGCCCTGGCCGAGCGGCCCGGTGGTCACCTCGACGCCGGTGGTGAAGTGGTATTCCGGGTGGCCCGGGGTGCGGCTGTCGAGCTGGCGGAACTTCTTGATGTCCTCCAGGCTCACCGCCGGGGCGTTGCCCCCGTCCTTCTCCGCCACCTCGGCGAGGTGGAGCAGGCTGTAGAGCAGCATCGAGGCGTGGCCGACCGACAGCACGAAGCGGTCGCGGTTGGGCCAGTGCGGGTTCGCCGGGTCGTAGCGGAGGTAGTGGTTCCACAGGGTGAAGGCGACCGGGGCGAGGCCCATCGGCGCGCCGGCATGGCCGGAATTGGCCTTCTGCACGGCATCGATCGTCAGCGTGCGGATCGTGTCGATGCTGCGCTGGTCGATCTCGCTGGTGCCGGCCTTCGCCTTGGTGTCGGCTGCGCTCATGTCTGGGCCTCGTCCAAATGGGGTGTCGGGATGCGCCGTCTTACGACGCCGCGCCCTGGGCCGCCTGCGCCAGCATCACCGGGCGCTCGCCCGCCTGCTCCGCCGCCGCGTCAGGGTCTCCGCCGCGCTCCTTAGCGGGTCCGACGGCGCGACTGAAGTTCAGAAGCGTGTTGACGAGCGCGACATGGCTGAACGCCTGCGGAAAATTCCCGACCTGGCGCTTGCGCACGGGGTCGTACTCCTCGGCGAGCAGCCCGACGTCGTTGCAGAGCGCCAGCAGCCGCTCGATCAGGGCGCGGGCCTCCTCGCAGCGGCCGAGCCCGATCAGGTTGTCGGCGTACCAGAAGCTGCACGGCAGGAACGCGCCCTCGCCGGCGGGCAGGCCGTCGGTGCTCTGGCCGCTGGTGTCGTAGCGCAGCACGAAGCCGTCATGCATCAGGTCGCGGCCGATCGCCTCGACGGTGCCGACGACCCGCGGGTCGTCCTGGGGCAGGAAGCCCATATGGGCGATGAGCAGCAGGCTCGCGTCCAAGTCCTTCGAGCCGTAGAACTGCACGAAGCTGTTGCGCTCCTTATCGAAGCCCTTGTCGCAGACCTCGCGGTGGATCTCGTCGCGGGTGGCGCGCCAGCGCGCCACCGAGGCCTCGTCCCCGGCGGTCGGCTCGTTGTCGGAGACGTGCTCCTCGTAGAACTTGATCGCCCGGTCGAAGGCGACCCAGGCCATCACCTTCGAGTGGACGAAGTGCTTGCGCCCGCCGCGCACCTCCCAGATGCCCTCGTCCGGCTCGCGCCAGACCCGCTCTAAGTGGTCGAGGAGGGCGCGTCCGACCCGGACGCCGGATTCGTCGGCCCGCATGCCGCGCTGGTGGGCCTGATAGAGGGCGTCGAACAGCTCGCCGTAGACGTCGAGCTGGAATTGCTGGGCGGCGGCGTTGCCGACCCGCACCGGGCGCGAGCCCTCGTAGCCCGGCAGCCAGTCGAGCTCGATCTCGGGCAGCAGGCGCTCGCCGGCGATGCCGTAGAGGATGTGGGCCTGGGCGGGGCTGCCCGCCACCGCCCGGGTGAGCCAGTCGCGCCAGGCCCGGGCCTCGTCGATATAGCCCGCATCCATCAGCGCCAGCAGCGTGAAGGTCGAGTCGCGCAGCCAGCAGAACCGGTAGTCCCAGTTGCGCACGCCGCCGATCTCTTCGGGCAGCGAGGTGGTGGGCGCCGCCACGATGCCGCCGGTCGGCCGGTAGATCAGCGCCTTGAGGGTCAGGAGCGAGCGCGTCAACACCGCGTCCCAGGGCGTGCCGCCGCGGCAGCGCCGGCACCATGAGCGCCAGTAATCGACGGTGCCGGAGAGCACCTTGCGCGGCTCGATCGGCGGCGGGTCCTCCTCGTGGGAGAGGCCGTAGCTGAGGACGAAGGCGGTGCTGCGCCCTTCCTCGATCGTGAAGTCCGAGACCGTCGACTGCCCGACGCCCTTGAGGGCTGCGCGGGTGCGCAGGACCAGCTTGTTCGGCCCGGCGATGGCGCGCAGGTCGTCGTTCTCGCTGCGCGACACCCAGGGGACGGCGGAGCCGTAATCGAAGCGGACCACCAGGTCCATGCGCATCGCCACCCGGCCGCGCACGCCCTCGACGAGGCGCACCAAGTGGGTACCGTCCTCGACCGGCATGTAGTCGAGCACCCGCACCACGCCCTCGGGGGTCTCGTGGGTGGTCTCGAGGACCAGGGTGTCCTCCAGGTAGCGCCGGGTGGTGGTGGCCGCGCCCGCGGGTGCGATGCGCCAGTGGCCGTGATCCTCGCGGGTGCCGAGCAGGGCCGCGAAGCAGGCCGACGCGTCGAAGCGCGGCCAGCACAGCCAGTCGACGCTGCCGTCGCGCCCGATCAGCGCCGCGCTGCGCCCGTCCCCGACGAGCGCGTAATCCTCGATGAGCAACGCCATGATGCGTCCCGAACAGAGCTGTGACGCCCGTAGCTAGAGCGGCCTCCCCTTGGGCCAACCCGGGGGTTCGGCGCTATCGACGGCGCTGCACCATGGCTGGCGGCTCGGCGCTCGCGGCTCGGCCGCGCGACCTCACTCGGGCCGGACGGCGATCCGCCGGACCTGGAATCCGGTCTTCGACGGCGCGAACCCGGCCGCCTCGTAGAACGCGAGCGTGGAGGGCTTCCTCAATCCCGTCATCAGCATGACCTTGTAGCAACCGGCCGCCCAGGCCCGCTCGACGGCCGCGCCCAGGATGGCCCGACCGAACCCGGCGCCCCGATGGTCCGCGTGGGTGACGACGTTCTCGATGAGCGCGTAGGGCTGGCCGCCTCGGGTCAGGTTCGGGATGACGACCAGCGTGCAGGTCGTGACCAGCCTGTCCCCGACGGCCCCGACGAGGACCGCGCTGCCCTCAAGGCGCGACAGGCGATCGAGGATCGCCGCGGCCTCCTCGGGCTGGCAGCGCGCATCGTCCGGGTCGAGATGGACGTAGAGATCGAGGAGGCGCGGCAGATCGGACCGATCCGCGGGCCTGACGACAAGGGTGGACATCGTGATCCCGTGGCAATGCGGCGTGCCGAGGGCCGCCGCGTCGGATCGCCCCGCGCCCGGCCTCCGCTCTATCGCCGGCGGTCGATCAGGTCGATCATCGCGGCGCCGGCATTCACCACGCCGTCACCGACCGCCGCCACCGTCTGCGTCACCACCCGGCCGGTCGGCATGAAGGGCAGCCAGGGCGAGGACCGCCCGGTCTCCGAGTCGGTGCTCGCCGTGCGGGTCGCGGGCATGCGCCCGGATTCCGTCGCGGTCTCGGGCTGGGTCTTGCCCGCCCGCGGCATCTCGGGCCGGGCCGGCGGGCGCAGGCCCGCGAGCGCCGGCACCGCGCGGGTGCGGTGGGGCGCGGCGAGACGGCGGGGCGCCTTGCCCTCCGGCTTGTCCTCCGCGGTCTTCTCGACGGCCTTGGCCTCCGCGAGCACCGGCAGCACCGGCATGGCGGCCTCGGGCGGGAGTGTCGCGACCAGGGGGAATTGCCGCTCGAACTCGAGCGGGTAGGGGGCGCGCACCCGTCCGTCGCCCTCGGGGGCGCCGCGAAACAGGTCGGACCCTGGCGGCAGCGGCTGCATCGCCACGACCTGGCCCTCCGGCGCCCGCGCTTCCGGCTCGCGCCAGTACAGCGAGCCCGCCGCCAGGCAGATCGCCACGCAGGCGGTGGGGAGCAGCGGCAGGTAGCCCCGCGAGGCGCCGGGCAGGCTTCCGATGGCGCCGATCGCCGCCGTCTCGCGCATCCGCCCCTTGTCCCGCATCCGAACCTCCTGGCCGATCGATGCCGCAGTGAAGCGCGGGTTTCGGGCCGAAGCGGGGCCGTTTCTTTGCGCTTTCGTGTCCGCCGGTCGGTTGGATGGGATCGAGGCCGGCCAGGACGGAGGGCGGGGATGCCAGGGCGCAGTCCTTGCGGTAGGGAGCGGGCGAGACCGCCCCATTCCCGGGCCCCGGGCGAAGCACCGTCCGCACGGCCCGACACTTGCGTGATCCGACGCCGACATGCCCGACCGCGCGACCCCCGCCCCGTCCCCGGGCGACCCCCTGACCATCGCCGTCGTCGACCCGAGCCGCGCCCGGGCCGCGATCCTGGAAGAGGGCCTGCGCGCCGTCGAGGGCGCCCGGGTGGTCGTCATTCCCGACACCGCCGATCTCCTCGACCGGCTGTCGGCCGTCTCGCCCGACGTGGTGGTGATCCATCTCGAGAGCCCGAGCCGCGACCTCCTGGAGCAGATGTTCGGGGTCTCGCGCCTCGTCGAGCGGCCGGTGGCGATGTTCGTCGACCGCTCCGACACGCCGATGATGCAGGCGGCGGTGGATGCCGGCATCTCGGCCTACATCGTCGACGGCCTGCGCGCCGAGCGGATCAAGCCGATCATCGAGATCGCGATCCTGCGCTTCAACGCCTTCGCGCGGCTCCAGCGCGAGCTCAGCGAGGCCAAGGGCGAGCTGGCCGACCGCAAGCTGATCGAGCGCGCCAAGGGCATCCTGATGAGCGCCAAGGGCCTGACCGAGGACGAGGCCTACAAGCAGCTCCGGCGCAAGGCCATGAACGAGAAGCGCAAGATCGTCGACATCGCCCGCGCCATCGTCACCGCCGCGGACCTGCTCGGATGAGGCTCCAGCTCGGCTACGTCCCGCTCACCGACGCCGCGGTGCTCATCGCCGCGGTGGAGCGCGGCTTCACGGAGGAGGAGGGGCTCGGCGTCGATCTCGCCCCGGCGCCGTCCTGGGCCACCCTGCGCGACCACCTGGCGCTCGGTCTCCTCGACGGCGCCCACATGCTGGCGCCGCTGGCGCTCGCCTGCCACTTGGGCTTGAGCGGACCGCAGGCCCGCCTGATCGCGCCTGCGGCGCTCGCCCGCAACGGCAACGCCGTGACCCTGTCGCTGCCGCTCTGGCAGGCACTCGATGCCCGATCGGACGCCTTGGCGGATGTCGCCCGCGCCTTCGCCCGGGTGGCCGAGGCCCGGGCCGGGGAGGGGTGCCCGCTGACGCTGGGCACCGTCCATCCCTATTCCAGCCACACCTACCAGCTGCGGCGCCTGCTGGCGCTCGGCGGCGGCTCCCTCTCGGCCGTGCGCCTCATCGTGGTGCCGCCGCCCCGCACCGTCGAGGCGCTGGAGCGCGGGCTGATCGACGGGTTCTGCGTCGGCGCGCCCTGGAGCACCGTCGCGGTCGAGGCCGGGGTCGGCCGCATCGCGGCGCTCGGCGCCCACATCGCGCCGGATTGCCCGGAAAAGGTGCTGGCCCTGACCGCCGACATGGCGGACCGCGCCGCCCCGCTCCTGCGCGCCCTGAAGCGCAGCGCCCGCTGGTGTGGCGACCCGGAGAACCGCGAGGACCTGGCCGCGCTCCTCGGCAGCCGGCGCCATCTCGGCCTCGACCCGGCGCTCATCGCCCGCGGCCTCTCGGGCCGCCTGCGCCTCGCGCCCGGCGGGCCGCTGGTTCCGGCGCCCGATTACCTCGTGCTCGGCGAGCGGGAACTGACCCCCGACCCGGCCTCCCTCGACTGGCTCGCCGACGAGATGGCGGCGGCGGGGCAGGTCGCGGCCGGGGCGGTGCGGACGGAGGCGGCGGGCCTGTACCGGCCGGACCTGCTGACGGCGGCGTGACGCCGCTCCCCTCTCTGCTCAATTTTTCGGCTGCTGCATCTGCTGCCTGTTTCCATAGCCCGCAGCCTGCCGTTTGTGCATCGCATCCATCCGCCAGGCCGGCCTGGCGCCCTGTCCGGCCAAGCTCGGAATCGATCCGATTTCAATCACTTGAATCGCCCCCGAGGCGATTGGCACGAAACCTGCTCTCTTCCCCTCGTCCGTCAGCGTCGACGGGCACCGACCGTCAGCAAAGCCGCTGACCCGAGTTCCCCTGTGGGCCCCGCATCGCGTGGCCGGCGGAAGACCTTGGGCGGCGGCTTTTTGCGTTCCGAACCGGATCGAGCGCCTGGGCGGCGCTAGGACTTGAGGGCGAGTCATCGATGAGCAGCGTTGAGCACACCACGCGTCGCGGTCTCCTCAAGGGGGCGGCCGGCGCCCTGTCGCTGGCGGCGGCCGGCCGCGTCGCCCTGCCGGGCGGCGCCTTCGCGCAAGGAGCCGGACCCGAGGTGAAGGGCGCCAAGCTCGGCTTCATCGCGCTCACCGATGCCGCCCCCCTCTTCGTCGCCAAGGAGAAGGGCATCTTCGCCAAGCATGGCATGCCCGACGTCGAGGTGCTGAAGCAGGCCTCCTGGGGCACCACCCGCGACAACCTGGTGCTGGGCTCGGAGGGCAACGGCATCGACGGGGCCCACATCCTGACCCCGATGCCCTACCTGATCAGTGCCGGCCGGGTGACGCAGAACAACGTGCCCGTGCCGATGTACATCCTGGCCCGGCTCAACCTCGCCGGCCAGTGCATCTCGGTCGCCAAGGAGCATATGGGCGACAAGGTCGCCCTCGATACGAAGCCCTTCAAGGCGGCTCTGGAGCGCAAGAAGGCGTCGGGCAAGTCGGTGAAGGCCGCCATGACCTTCCCGGGCGGCACCCACGACCTCTGGATCCGCTACTGGCTCGCCGCCGGCGGCATCGATCCCGACAAGGACATCGAGACCATCGTCGTGCCGCCGGCCCAGATGGTGGCGAACATGAAGGTCGGCACGATGGATTGCTTCTGCGTCTGCGAGCCGTGGAACGAGCAGCTGATCACGCAAGGCATCGGCTACACCGCGCTGACCACCGGCGAATTGTGGAAGGACCACCCGGAAAAGGCGCTCGGCATGCGCGCCGCCTGGGTCGACAAGTACCCGAACGCCGCGAAAGCCCTGCTCGCCGCCGTGATGGAGGCGCAACAATGGTGCGACAAGCCGGAGAACCGCGACGAGCTCGCCGGCATCGTCGCCAAGCGCCAGTGGATCAACGTCCCGGCGAGCGACGTCGTCAAGCGGATGAAGGGCGAGTTCGATTACGGCGACGGCCGCAAGGTGTCGAATAGCCCGCACATCATGAAGTACTGGGCCGACAACGCCTCGTATCCGTACAAGTCGCACGACCTCTGGTTCCTCACCGAGGACATCCGCTGGGGCAAGTTCGATCCCCAGACCGACACCAAGGCCCTGATCGACAAGGTCAACCGCGAGGACATCTGGCGCGAGGTGGCCAAGGGCATGGGCGTCACGGCGCCGGCGTCGACCTCGCGCGGCCAGGAAACCTTCTTCGACGGCAAGGTCTTCGATCCGGCGGATCCCGCCGCCTACCTCAACAGCCTCGGCATCAAGAAGGTGGCGTGATGGCTCTCGGAACCACCCTCGGGCGCGTCGTCGCCGCCAAGCGGGAGGGGGCGCGGGCTCCCCTCGTCACCCGCGCCGTCCTCAAGGGCCTGGCGCTCCGGATCGTGCCGCCGCTCGTTGTGCTGGCGGTCTTCCTGCTCGTCTGGGAAGTCCTGTGCGGGCGCCCCGGCGCCGGCCTGCCGCCGCCCTCGCGGGTGGTCACCGATGCCTGGGACATCATCGTCCACCCGTTCTACGACAATGGCGGCACCGACAAGGGGCTCTTCTGGCACATCGCCGCCAGCCTCCAGCGCGTGGCCTTGGGCTTCACCCTGGCGGTGATCGCCGGCGTGCTGCTCGGGACGCTGGTCGGCCAGTCGGAATGGGCGATGCGCGGGCTCGACCCGATCTTCCAGGTCTTGCGCACCATTCCGCCGCTCGCCTGGCTGCCCTTGTCGCTCGCCGCCTTCCGGGACGGCCAGCCCTCGGCGATCTTCGTGATCTTCATCACGTCGATCTGGCCGATCATCATCAACACCGCGGTCGGCATCCGCAACATTCCGCAGGACTATCGCAACGTCGCCGCGGTGCTCCGCCTCAACGCCTTCGAGTTCTTCGCCAAGGTGATGCTGCCTTCCGCCGCTCCCTACATCTTCACCGGCCTTCGCATCGGCGTCGGCCTGTCCTGGCTCGCCATCGTGGCCGCCGAGATGCTGATCGGCGGCGTCGGCATCGGCTTCTTCATCTGGGACGCCTGGAACTCCTCGCATATCAGCGAGATCATCGTGGCCCTGGTCTATGTCGGGGTGATCGGCTTCGTGCTCGACCGCCTCGTCGCCGGCCTCGGCCACCTCGTCACCCGCGGCACCGCCACGGCCTGAGGAGGCCCATCATGACCCATCTCAGCCTCGAACAGGTCGGCATCAGCTTCACCCGCGGCGGGCGCACCACGGAAGTGCTGCGCGACGTGAACCTGAAGATCGAGAAGGGCGAGTTCGTCTCGCTGATCGGCCATTCCGGTTGCGGCAAGTCGACCGTGCTCAACATCGTGGCGGGCCTGCTCAAGGCCTCCACCGGCGGCGTCCTCCTCGACGGCAAGGAGGTCAACAGCCCCGGCCCCGAGCGCGCCGTGGTCTTCCAGAACCACTCGCTCCTGCCCTGGCTGACCGTGCGCGAGAACGTGGCGCTCGCCGTCGACAAGGTGCTGAAGTCGAGGAAGAGCAAGGCCGAACGGCGCGACTGGATCGAGCACAACCTCGCGCTCGTCAACATGACCCACGCGGCCGAGAAGCGCCCGCACGAGATCTCCGGCGGCATGAAGCAGCGCGTCGGCATCGCCCGGGCGCTCGCGATGGAGCCGAAGGTGCTGCTGATGGACGAGCCCTTCGGTGCGCTGGACGCTCTGACCCGGGCGCATCTGCAAGATCAGCTGATGGAGATCCACCTGCGGCTGAAGAACACCGTCATCATGATCACCCACGACGTCGACGAGGCGGTTCTGCTCTCCGACCGGATCGTCATGATGACGAACGGCCCCTCGGCGACGATCGGCGAGGTCCTGACGGTGCCGCTCGCCCGGCCGCGCAAGCGCCTGGAGCTCGTCGAGGACCCGACCTACACCCATGCCCGGGCCGAGGTGCTGGAATTCCTCTACGCCCGCCACGCCAAACCCGCGATCGCGGCCTGACGCGCATGACCGATCGCCTCGTCGTCATCGGCAACGGCATGGCCTCGCTCCGCTTCCTGGAGCGGCTGAGCGAGGCCGCCCCCGGGCGCTACGCCGTCACCTGCATCGGCGCCGAGCCGGTGGCGGCCTATAACCGGGTGCTCTTGTCGTCGCTCCTCGGTGGCGAGGTCGACGAGGCGGCCTGCACCTTCCGCGGGCTCGACTGGTACGCCGAGCACGGCATCACCCTCGTTACCGGCGCGCCCGCCACCGCGATCGACACCGCCGAGCGCCTCGTCCGCGTCGGCGAGGGGCTGGTGCTGCCCTACGACAAGCTGGTCCTGGCGGTCGGCTCGGTGCCGATCCGGCTGCCGAAGCCCGGGATGGATCTGCCCGGCGTCATCACCTTCCGGGATCTCGCCGACGTGGCGGCGATCCGCCGGGCGGCGGTGGCGGGGGCCCGGGCGGTCGTGATCGGCGGCGGGCTCCTCGGGCTCGAGGCGGCGGTCGGGCTGGCGCGGCTCGGCGTCGACACCACGCTGCTGCACGTCATGGACCGCTTGATGGAGCGCCAGCTCGACCACGCCGCCGCAGGCCTCGTGCGCGAGGCGATGGAGGCCCGCGGCGTCCGGGTGATCCTGAAGGCCGACACCATGGCGGTCGAGGGCGACGGCCGTGTCGAGCGCCTGGTTCTCTCGGATGGCACGGTGCTGCCGGCCGATCTCGTGGTGATGTCGGTCGGCGTGCGTCCCTCGACGGCTTTGGCGGCCAGTGCCGGCCTCGCGGTCGGCCGCGGCATCCGGGTCGACGACACGATGGCGACCTCGGTGCCGGGCATCTACGCGCTCGGCGAATGCGCCGAGCATCGCGGCCAGACCTACGGCCTCGTCGAGCCGGCCTACGAGCAGGCCGAGGTGCTGGCCCGCCATCTCTGCGGCGTCGAGGCAACTTACGCCGGCACCTCGCTCGCGACCAGCCTCAAGGTGTCGGGCCTGCCGGTCTTCTCCGCCGGAGCCGTCGACGTGCCCGACGGCGCCGAGGCCGTGACCTGGAGCGACCCGGCGACGGGCCTATACCGCAAGCTCGTGATCGACGGCGACCGGCTGATCGGCGCGGTCTTCGTCGGCGACGTCGCCGAGCAGGGCTGGTGCAAGGCCCTGATCCGCACCGGCGAGACGATCACGTCCGACGACCGGGACGACCTGATGTTCGGGCGCCCGGTCTCCCCCGAGCTTCCCGCCCCCCAACCCCTCGCAGCGTGAAGGAGCCCGCAATGGCCGACGACTTCGACGCCGAGCAGAAGCGCTACCTCGAAGGCTTCTCCCACGGCATCGCCGCGATCCGCATGACCGGCGGCCTCGCCGGCGGCGGAACTGCGCCTGCGCCCGCCGCCGAGCCGACCGGGCCGGATGCGATCCACATCAAGGCGCAGGACCGCACCGTGAAGAACGGCGGCAAGCTCGCCGACCAGGAGAAGTGGAAGCGGGCCGAGAGCCCCTTCGACGGCCACAACCGGCTGATCGCCGAGGCCGAGACCGGCAAGGCCCCGAAGCCCGAGGACAATTTCCGCTGGCGCTATCACGGGCTGTTCTGGGTCGCGCCGGCCCAGAACTCCTACATGTGCCGCCTGCGGATCCCCAACGGCATCCTGCACCACTGGCAGTTCGCCGGCATCGCCGATCTCGCCGATGCCCATGGCGGCGGCTACAGCCACGTCACGACGCGGGCGAACCTCCAGGTGCGGGAGATCAGCCCTGAGCACGGCCAGCCCTTCCTCGACGGACTCGTCGATCTCGGCCTGACGGCGCGGGGCGCGGGGGCCGACAACATCCGCAACGTCACCGGCTCGCCGACGGCGGGCATCGACGCCCAGGAACTCCTCGACACGCGGCCGCTCGCCAAGTCCTGGCACAACCACATCCTCAACGACCGCTCGCTGTTTGGCCTGCCGCGCAAGTTCAACGTCGCCTTCGACGGCGGCGGCGTGCTGCCGGTGCTGGAGGAGACCAACGACATCGGCTTCCAGGCCGTCGAGGTGATGGAGGGCGCCGCGGTCGAGCCGGGCATCTGGATGCGGCTCGTGCTCGGCGGCATCACCGGCCACCGCGACATCGCCCGCGACACCGGCGTGGTGCTGCGGCCGAAGGAGTGCAACGCCATCGCCGACGCGATCCTGCGGGTCTTCATCGAGAACGGCGACCGCACCAACCGCAGCAAGGCGCGGATGAAATACGTCCTCGACGCCTGGGGCTACGACAAGTACCTCGCCGCCGTCGAGGAAAAACTCGGCCGCAAGCTGGAGCGGGTCGATCCCTCCCATGTGAAGCCCCGCGGCGGCTTCGACCGCTACGCCCATGTCGGCGTCCACAAGCAGGTGCAGCCGGGCCTGAACTGGATCGGCGTGGTGCTGCCGGTCGGCAAGATGACCACCGACCAGATGCGGGCCCTCGCCGAGATTTCCCGCGAGTGCGGCGACGGTCAGATCCGGCTCACCGTCTGGCAGAACTTCCTCTTTTCCGGCGTGCCTGACGACAAGGTGGCCGAGGTCGAGTCCCGCGTGGCGGCCCTCGGGCTCTCCACCAAGGCGTCGAGCATCCGCGCCGGCCTCGTCGCCTGCACGGGCAACCGCGGCTGCAAGTTCGCCGCCGCCGACACCAAGGGCCACGCCCTCCTCATCGCCGACCACGTCGAGGCGGCGGTGCCGGGGCTCGACGTGCCGGTGAACGTCCACCTCACCGGCTGCCACCATTCCTGCGCCCAGCACTATATCGGCGATATCGGCCTCATCGGCGCCAAGGTGACGGTGAGCGAGGAGGGCGACACCGTCGAGGGCTACGACATCGTCGTCGGCGGCGGCTTCGGCGAGGCGGCCAGGATCGGCACCGAGATCTGGAAGGCCGTGAAGGCCGAGGACTGCCCCGGCCGGGTCGAGGCCCTGCTCACCGACTACCTCGCCAACCGCACCGGCCCGCAGGAGAGCTTCCAGGCCTACACCGCCCGCCGCGGGCCGGAGGCCCTGAAGGGCCTCGCCGACGCCCGGCTGCTGGAGGCGGCCGAGTAAGGCACCCTTCTCCTCTCCCCGCGGGCGGGGAGAGGGCTGCGTCCCCGTTCAGGGGATGCAGCGAGCTGCGAACCGCAGGTTCGCCGCGAGGGTGAGGGGGACGTGCCGGATGAGGCTCTTCCGGAAGCACCCCCTCACCCTCGGCTGACGCCTCGCCGCGCCGACGACAAGGTCGCCGCGGCCCTCTCCCCGCCCGCGGGGAGAGGAGAAGCCAGCGCCTTACCGACCGATGTCGACTGCCACTCTTCTCCGGTAACCCCCGATGACCCAGCACGTCGCTCCCCCGCTCGTCCTGATCCCCGAATCCGCCCCCTTCACCACCGACCAGCGCGCCTGGCTGTCGGGCTATTTTGCGGCCCTGCTCGGGCCGGCGGTCGAGGGCGCGACGGCGTTGCCGGCCGGGGCGGCGCCCGGCGGGCCGGCTCTGGCCGACAATGGCGACGCGCCCTGGCACGACCCGTCGATGCCCCTCGACGACCGCATGGTGCTGGCCAAGGACCGCTCCGAACCGCAGAAGCTGATGGCCGCCATGGCCCAGCAGGATTGCGGCCAGTGCGGCTACAACTGCGCCGACTATGCCAACGCCCTCTTCCTCAAGACCGAGGAGCGCCTGAACCTCTGCCAGCCCGGCGGCAAGGAGACGCTCCGGATGCTGAAGAAGCTGGAGGCGGAGTTCGGCACGACGGCACCGGCCGGCGCGGCGCCGGCTTCCGACGATGCCCCGAAGGCCGACGCCCCGGTCGGTCCCTACGGCCTCTGCCGCGAGAACCCGGCCGAGGCGGTCTTCCTGTCGCGCCGCCGCCTCAACGCGCCGGGCGGCGAGAAGGAGACCTGGCACGTCGAGATCGATCTCGCCGGCACCGGCATCGAGTACGTCGTCGGCGATTCGCTCGGCCTGTTTCCCGCCAACGCCCCGGCCCTGGCGGATGCGGTCATCGCCGAGCTCGGCGCCCGGCCGGAGCGGGTCATCGCGACGAAGCTCGGCGAGAAGACGCTGCGCGATCACCTGCTGACCAACTACTCGCTGGGCGGTGCCCCCGACGGGCTGTTCCAGCTCCTGTCGCTCCTCACCTCCGGCGCGCAGCGCAAGAAGGCCCAGGCGCTCAGCGCCGGCGAGGATCCGGACGGCGATGCCGCCTATCTCGACGTGCTCGGGGCCCTGCACAAGTTCCCGGGCGCCCGGCCCGATGCCGAGGTCTTCCTGGAGGCCCTCGACGAGTTGCAGCCGCGGCTCTACTCGATCTCGTCCTCGCCGAAGGCCGATCCGGGCCGGGTCTCGCTCACCGTCGACGCGGTGCGCTACAGCCATCGTTCGCGCCTGCGGCTCGGCGTCGCCTCGACCCATCTCGGCGAGCGCCTGGCCGAGACCGCGAAGGTGAAGGTCTACCTCCAGAAGGCCCACGGCTTCGGCCTGCCGTCCACGCCCGAGACCCCGGTCATCATGGTCGGGCCGGGCACCGGCATCGCGCCGTTCCGCGCCTTCCTGCGCGAGCGCGCCGCCACCGCGGCGCCGGGCAGGAACTGGCTGTTCTACGGCCACCAGCGCCAGGCCTCGGACTTCTTCTACCGCGACGAGTTGAACGGCCTGAAGGACCAGGGCGTGCTGACCCGCCTGTCGCTGGCCTGGTCGCGGGACGGAGCCGAGAAGACCTACGTCCAGGACCGGATGCGCGAGAACGGCCGCGAGCTGTGGCGCTGGCTGGAGGAGGGCGCCCATTTCTACGTCTGCGGCGACGCCAAGCGCATGGCCAAGGACGTCGAGCGCGCGATCATCGACGTGGCGGCGACCCACGGCGGCAAGAGCCCCGAGGAGGCAGTGGCGTATCTGGCCGCGCTCAAGAAGGCGGACCGGTATCAGGCGGACGTGTATTGAGGGCGTCTACGGCCCTGTTCGACCCTCTCGACAGTTTTGAAACCCTCGATGTCATCCCGGGGCCGCGCAGCGGAACCCGGGATCCATAACCGCTGGTTTCAGGATGAATCGGGACGCGATCCGCCAGGTTCGGCACCGTCCGCGGTTATGGATCCCGGGTTCTCGTCGTCGACGAGCCCCGGGATGACGCAGAGGGCGGCAGTTCCGTCGAGTAGGCTGGTGACCCCGGCGGCCTACCCCTTGCTTGCCCCAACCCACCGGCCCCACCCCACGCCCGGCGAAAGGCTCCCGCGATGAACCTGCACGTGCCGGCCCTCGCTCCCGAGGCCGCCCCCGTCCGCACCACCTGCCCGTATTGCGGCGTCGGCTGCGGCGTGCTCGCCCGGCCGGACGGGCAGGGGGGCGCGAGCGTCGCGGGCGATCCGCAGCACCCGGCGAATTTCGGCCGGCTATGCTCGAAGGGCTCGGCGCTCGGCGAAACCCTCTCCCTCGACGATCGGGTGCTGCACCCGGAGATTGCTGGGCGGCGGGCGACCTGGGACGAAGCGCTCGACGCGGTGGCCGAGGGCTTCAAGCGCACCATCGCGGCGCATGGGCCGGATTCGGTGGCGTTCTACCTCTCGGGCCAGCTGCTCACCGAGGATTACTACGTCGCCAACAAGCTGGCGAAGGGCTTCATCGGCACGCCCCACGTCGACACCAATTCGCGGCTCTGCATGTCGTCCTCGGTGGCGGCGCACCGCCGCGCCTTCGGCTCCGACACCGTGCCGGGCTGCTACGAGGACCTGGACGAGGCCGACCTGCTGGTACTCGTCGGCTCGAACACCGCCTGGTGCCACCCGATCCTCTTTCGGCGCATGCTCGACGCGAGGGAGAAGCGCGGCACCAAGATCGTCGCCATCGATCCCCGCTGCACCCAGACCGGCGAGGAGGCCGACCTCTTCCTCGGTATCCGGCCCGGCACCGACACGGCCCTGTTCTCCGGCCTCCTGGTCCATCTCGCGGACAACGACGCCCTCGATCCGCGCTACATCGCCGAGCACACCGCCGGCTTCGAGCCGGCGCTCGAGCGCGCCCGCCAGATCGCCCCGAGCGTCGCGGCGACCGCCGCCGCCACCGGCCTGACCGAGGCCGAGGTCGAGACCTTCTTCACGCTGTTCCGCAGCACGCCACGGGTGGTGACCGCCACCTCCCAGGGGGTGAACCAGTCGGCGCAAGGGACCGACAAGGCCAACGCGATCATCAACTGCCACCTCGCCACCGGCCGCATCGGCCGGCCCGGCATGGGCCCGTTCTCGCTCACCGGCCAGCCCAACGCGATGGGCGGACGCGAGGTCGGCGGGCTCGCCAACATGCTGGCCGCCCATATGCACTTCACCCCGGAGGAGGTGGATCTGGTGCGTCGGTTCTGGAACGCGCCGACCATCATCACGGGCGAGGGCATGAAGGCCGTGGCGCTGTTCGAAGCGATCGAGCGGGGCAAGATCAAGGCGCTCTGGGTGATGGGCACCAACCCCGCCGTCTCGATGCCCCGGGCCGACCGGGTGCGGGCGGCGCTCGCCAAACTCGACACCTACGTGGTCTCCGAGGTGGTGGCGAACACCGACACGGTGCGGGCCCGCAACGCGATCCTGCTGCCGGCCCTCGCCTGGGGCGAGAAGGACGGCACGGTGACCAATTCCGAGCGCCGCATCTCGCGCCAGCGCGCCTTCCTGGCGGCCCCCGGCGAGGCGCGGGCCGATTGGTGGATCATGGCGCAGGTCGGCAAGAGGCTCGGCCATGCCAAGGCCTTCGCCTGGGGCAGCGCGGCCGCGGTCTTTCGCGAGCACGCCGCCCTGTCGGAGTTCGAGAATCGCGGCAGCCGCGATTTCGACCTCGGCGGGCTTTCCGACATCACGGACGCCGCCTACGACGCCGCCGCGCCGGTGCAATGGCCCCTGACCCGCAAGGCCAAGGCGCCGCAGGCCCGCTTCTTCGCCCAGGGCGGCTTCTTCACCCGGGACCGCAAGGCCCGCTTCGTCGCGGTGCAGAAGCCGGCGCTGGCGCAAGCCACCAGCGACGCGCTGCCCTTGCGCCTCAATACCGGGCGGGTGCGCGACCACTGGCACACGCTGACCCGCACCGGAAAGAGCCCGCGCCTCTCGGCCCACCGGGCCGTGCCCTTCGTCGAGATCCATCCCGACGATGCGGCAACGGCTGGTCTCACCGACGGCGACCTCGCCCGGGTCCGCACCGCCCACGCCGCCGCGGTGCTGGAGGTCATGGTGACGCCCGGCGCCCAACCCGGAATGCTGTTCGCGCCCATGCACTGGAGCGAGGCGAACACCTCGGATGGCCGCGTCGGTGCCCTGGCCCAAGGCGCGGTGGACCCGGTCTCGGGCCAGCCCGAACTCAAGGCGACCCCGGCCTCGATCGCCCCCGAGCCCTACCGCTCCCGCGGCTACCTCATCACCCGCGACACGGTGGCAGCACCCTTCGGCTGGTGGTGGGCGCGGGCGAGCCTGGAGGGCGCGACCGGCCTGATCTTCGCCGCCCAAGACGGTGCCCAGGAGGCGGGCGCCCTGATGCGCGACCTCTTCCCCGGCGCGACGTTCAGCGAGTACGCCGATCCAGCCCGCGGCCGCTACCGCGCCGCCGCCTTCCGGGACGGGCGGCTCCTCGGCGTGCTGGCGCTGGCGCCCGCCTCGGAGCGCCCGACCTGGGACGCCGCCAAGGCGTTCTTCCGCACCCAGGAACTCCTGGAGCCCTCCGCCCGCCGGGCGCTGATCTCGGGGCGCGCCGAGAGCGCCGGCACCGGCCCGCTGGTCTGCGCCTGCCACACCGTCGGGCTCGACACGATCCGGGCGGCGATCAAGGGTGGGGCGCACGGGGTCGAGGCGGTCGGCGCGGCATGCAAGGCCGGCACCAATTGCGGCTCGTGCATCCCCGAGATCCGCAAGCTGCTGGCCTCGGAACTTGCACCGGCTTCCGCATAGGCGCATCTGATGAAACCGGATTTCCCGAGACTGGTTGCAGAAGCTCACCCTCCCATGCGTACCCCCCGTGCTCCCCGCGAGACCCGCTCCCCGGGTCTCGAGCCCCTGGCCGTGCTGCCGGTCTTCGTGACGCTCACGGGCAAGCGCGCGGTGCTGGCCGGCGCCAATGGCGGCGCGGCCTGGAAGGTGAAGCTGCTCGCCGCCGCCGGGGCGCATGTCGACGTGTTCGCCCCCGAACCCACCGAGGAGATGCGCGGCGCCCCGGCGGAAGCCGTCGCCGGCACGGTGGTGCTGCACGAGCGCGACTGGTCGCCGGCCGATCTCGACGGCGCCGCCTTCGCCATCGCGGCCTTCGAGGATGAGTGCGAGTGCGAATGCTTCGTCGGCGCGGCGCGCGCCGCGGGCGCGATCGTCAACGCCATCGACCGGCCGCATCTCTGCGACGTGTCGTTCGGCGCCATCGTCAACCGCTCGCCGCTGGTCGTCGGCATCTCGACCGAGGGCGCGGTCCCGGTCTTCGGACAGACCGTGCGGGCCCGCATCGAGGCGATGCTGCCGGCGGGCTTCAAGACCTGGGTCGCCGCCGCCCGCGACTGGCGCGCCGAGGTGAGCGCCCGCTACCATGTGTTCGGCGAGCGCCGGGCGTTCTGGGAGCGCTTCACCGACCTCGCCTTCGCCAACCCGGAGCGGGCGCCGGTCCGCGCCGACCTCGACGCGCTGATCGCCGAGAGCGACGCCGCGCCGACCGGCGGCAGCGTGGTCCTGGTCGGTGCCGGCCCGGGCGACGCCGAACTCCTCACCCTCAAGGCCCTGCGGGCGCTCCGCAGCGCCGACGTGATCCTGTACGACGATCTCGTGGCGCCCGAGATTCTGGATTACGCCCGGCGCGAGGCCCGCACGATGCTGGTCGGCAAGACCGGCCACGGCCCGTCCTGCCGCCAGGACGACATCAACGCCCTGATGGTGTCGCTCGCCAAGGGCGGCAAAAGGGTGGTGCGGCTCAAGTCCGGCGATCCTCTGGTCTTCGGCCGGGCCGGCGAGGAGATCGATGCCTGCCGCGAGGCCGGCATCCCGGTCACGGTGGTGCCCGGCGTCACGGCGGCGCAAGGGGCGGCGGCCTCGCTCGGCATCTCGCTCACCCACCGCGACGCCGCGCGGCGCCTGCAATACGTCACCGGCCACGACCGCCGCGGCACCCTGCCGGACGACCTCAACTGGGCGGCGCTCGCCGACCCCACCGTGACCACCGTGATCTACATGCCCAAGCGCACGATGCGCGCGCTGCTGGCGCAGGCGGTCGCCCAGGGCCTGCCGCCGGCGACCCCGGCGCTCGTGGTGTTCAACGCCACCCGGCCCGATCAGGCGGTGGTGCAGGCCACGGCCCACGACCTCGCCGACCGGGTCGAGGCGGCGGGGCTGGAGGGACCGGCGATCGTGATGGTGGGCGATGCGCTCGGCCGCGGCGAGCGCGAGGCGGTGATGACCGAGGCGCTGGCCTCGGCCGCACACTAAAAAAAAAGCCCCGGCGGGCCGGGGCGTTGCGAACGGTGTCTCCGTGAGAGCGGCGCCCGGCTTTTCGGCCGGGCGCCGCTGCCTGGTCAGCGGCGCTCGTAGAGCAGCCGGGCCCGGATCGTTCCGTCGATGGCGCGCAGCTCCTCGAGCAGGGCCTCCGGGTCGACGTCGGTGGCGTCGGTCTCGACCACGACGTAACCGACCTCGCCGTCGGTCTGGTAGAACTGCGCCGCGATGTTGATCTGCTTGCGGGCGAAGGTGTCGTTGAGGCGTCCGAGCATGCCCGGCAGGTTGCGCTGGACGTGGATGAAGCGCAGGCCCGTCGGGCGGGCCGGCAGCTGCACCTGCGGGAAGTTCACCGCGCCGACCGTCGAACCGATATCCGAGTAATCGACGAGCTTGCGCGCCACCTCGGCGCCGATGCGCTCCTGCGCCTCCTCGGTCGAGCCGCCGATATGCGGGGTCAGGATCACGTTCTCGAGGCCCTGGAGCGGCGAGACGAAGCGGTCCTGGTTCGATTTCGGCTCCACGGGGAAGACGTCGACGGCCGCACCGCGCAGGTGGCCGTCCTTGAGGGCCGAGGCCAGGGCGTCGAGATCGACCACCGTGCCGCGGGAATTGTTGATCAGGTACGAGCCCGGCTTCATCGCCCGGATCTCGGCCTCGCCGATCATGTTGTGCGTCGAGGCGGTCTCGGGGACGTGCAGCGAGACCACGTCGCTCTGCGACAGCAGGGCGTTCAGGCTGTCGACCGGCTCGGTGTTGCCGTGGCGCAGGCGGTCGGTGAGATCGTGGAAGATCACCCGCATGCCCATCGCCTCGGCGAGGTTCGAGAGCTGCGAGCCGATATTGCCGTAGCCGACGATGCCGAGCGTCTTGCCGCGCACCTCGAACGAGCCGTTGGCCGACTTGTCCCAGCCGCCGACATGGGCCGAGACCGAGCGCGGCACGATGCGGCGGAGCAGCATCACGATCTCGCCGATCACGAGCTCGGCCACCGAGCGGGTGTTGGAGAACGGCGCGTTGAAGACCGGGATGCCGCGCCGGCGCGCCGCCTCGAGATCGACCTGGTTGGTGCCGACCGAGAAGCAGCCCACCGCCATCAGCCGGTCGGCAGCCTCGAAGGCGGCCTCGTCGAGCTGGGTGCGCGAGCGGATGCCGACGATGTGGACGCCCTTGATCGCCTGGCGCAGGTCGGCGGGATCGAGCGCCTTGGCCAGCCGGGTCACCGTCACGTAGCCCGAGGCCTCGAGCAGCGCGACCGCGCTGTCGTTGATGCCTTCGAGCAGCAGGACGCGAATCTTGTCCTTGGGCAGCGAGAGTTTGTCGGCCATGGCGGTCTTCTTGGCAGGTCGTCTTGGAAACGGGGTCGGACACCACGTCAGACGCGGCACCGCGGAGCGCGAGCGATAGGAGAGGCCGCGCCGCAACGCAACATGGGGGCCGGCCGCGGAGGACTGCCCATACGCAGGGCAGTGCTGCGCCCATCGCGCGGGCATCCGCTGCGTGTCACGCCCCACGGCCCAAGCTCGTGCCGCCATTTCCGGGGGCGACCCCGTGCCGACTTTCTCCCGGGGCGACCCCGTGCCCCCTTGCCGCCGCGGTCCGGCGGTGGTCCACCGGCGCCGTCCGCTCTCGGCAAGCCAGGAAGAGACCGCCGATGCCCCTCACGCCCCGGATGCGCAGCGCCGCGATCCCGCTCCTCGTCTTCGCCCTCGGCCTCGCGGTGCTCGGGCTCGCCGCCAGCCTGATGCTCGGCCGCCCGGCCACCGGCACCAGCGCGGTCGGCGGACCGTTCACCCTGGTGAACCAGGACGGCCGCACCGTCACCGACCGCGACTTTTCCGGCACGCCGCACCTGGTGTTCTTCGGCTTCACCCACTGCCCGGACATCTGCCCGACCACCCTGCAGCAGATCTCCGACGTGCTGGTGGCGCTCGGCCCCAAGGGCCGCGACGTGAAGGCGCTGTTCGTCAGCGTCGATCCCGAGCGCGACACGCCCGCGGCGCTCAAGGAGTACCTGTCGAGCTTCGATCCCCGCATCGTCGGGCTGACCGGCTCGCCCGAGGCTGTCGCCGCTACCGTGAAGGCCTACCGCGCCTACAGCCGCAAGGTGCCGCTGAAGGACGGCGACTACACGATGGAGCATACCGCGCTCGTCTACATCATGGATGGACGCGGCCACTTCGCCGGCTCGCTCAACCTGATGCGTCCGGCCGCGGATGCCGCCGCCGAGGTGGCGCGCCAGCTCTAAGGCCCGTCGCGCTGCATCGCCCCGCTGCGAGAGGTGACGGCGCGCCCATGCGCGGTCTTGTTCCAGCGATAGGGCGCGAGCAGCAGCTCGACGAGGCCGAGCCAGGCGGCGAGGCTGACGAGGAGATAGTAGGCCGGCAGGGTGATCGCCCAGGGCGCGAGGCTCCACCAGCCCCGGCGCAGGCAGCCGGCGAGCGCCGGCAGCCACATCGCGCCGAGGCCGGCGAGGAAGACCGTGGCGCCCGTCGCCGTGACGAGGTTGGCGAGGAAGTCGGGCGCATCCGGCAGCGGACCTGCGGCGAGGAACCAGACCGCCAGCAGGATCCCGAACGGGTAGGCGAGCGCCGAGACCACCGTGCCGGGCACCATCGCCACCGCGCAGAGCAGGCCGAGGGGGCCGAGGCACCGGAGCGCCCGGACCGGGTGCCGGCTGTGGGTGATCGCCGTCTGGACGAAACCCTTCATCCAGCGGACGCGCTGGCGCAGCCAGGGATACAGGTCGGCGGGCGCCTCCTCGAGGGTCGCGAGCGGCAGGTCGCCGACCCGGTAGCCGGCGAGCGCCAGCCGCATGCCGAGATCGGCATCCTCGGTGACGTTCCAGGCGTCCCAGCCGTGGACCTCGCGCAGCACCCGCGTGCGGAAATGCGTCGTCGTGCCCCCGAGCGGCACCGGCAGGTGTGCCGCGCTCAGGAGGGGCAGCAGCACGTCGAACAGTGCGGAATATTCGAGGGTGAAGCAGCGCGTGAGCCAGGAATCGGCGGTGTTGTCGATCACCAGCCGCCCCTGGAGGCAGGCGAGGCGGGCGGGACCGGCGCGAAACAGGGCGGCCGCCGCCTTGAGCTGGCCGGGATCGGGGACGTCCTCGGCATCGTAGACCACGAGATGTTCGCCGCGGGCGAGCCGCAGGGCGACGTTGAGGGCCCGCGGCTTGGTGCGGGGCAGGCCGGCCGGTGCCGTCACGATCTCGAACCGCGCCGGCAGCGATTGCGCGGCGAGCGCCGCCGCGGTGGCGGTGTCGTCGGCCTCGATGACGAATTTGAGGTCCAGCTTGGAGGCCGGATAGTCCAGGCGCTTCAGCGCCGCGACCAGGCGCGGCACCACCTCGGCCTCGCGGTAGAGCGCCACCAGCACGGTGTAGACCGGAAGCTCCGCGTCCGGCACTTGGCCGAAATCCGGCGGCGGATCGGGCACGAGGAGCGGGGCGGCGAGGCGAAACACGATCACCGCCAGGAAAGTCAGGTTGAGGAGCGACAGGACGGCGAGCTGGATCCAGGGCGCGGCGTCGAGGAGGAGCAGGGACGCGGCCCCCGCGAGCATCAGGGCGAGGATCTGGCCCGGATGAAGGCCGGGGCGGTAGGCCCAGTCGGGGGCGCGGACCTCCAGCGCCTCGGCGGCCCGGGCTGCCGCGCGGGGTCCGGCTCTGGCGAGCACCGCGGCGGCGAGGGCCGCCGGCGTCGTGAATACCGCGTTCGGCGGGGCGCCGGTGGCGAGCAGGGCGGCGACCGCGCCGGGGGGCGGCGCGAGCAGCCACTCCCCGCCGGCCCCGCGCGTCGCACCCTGGCGGACGTCCTCGGGGAATCGCGCCCCGGGGTCCAGGGCGAGCCCGGTGTCGCGGAACGGCCGCCCGAGTGCGCGGGCGAGGGCGGCATAGTAGGCGGCCTCGCTCATCAGGCCGGCGCGCAGCAGGGCCGCCGCGGGCTCCGTCCCCTCCTGCCGCGCCAGGATGGCGGCCTCCCGGACGACCGCGAGGTCGACTCCCTGGCCAAGCAGGAAGGCCAGCTCGCCCGGCAGGACGATGGCGGTCGCGCCGTGGGGAGAGCGGACCTCGACGAACATGCGGGCTCCGAACTTGCCGACTCCCTCCGGCGGAGGTTCGTGGTATCGGGAGCCTATGGCTCGTCCCGTTCCCGCAACAGCGCCCCGCCGCCCGACCGGCGGTTTTTTCGCAATCGTGGCGCGTATGCCGCAGCGTCAGTGGCGCGTCCAAATGGCAGCCCTGCTGCAAGCGGCGGTCCTGCTGATGCTCGCGGCGGGTCCGGCCGCGGCGGCCGAGCCGGTGACGATTCCGAACTTCTGGAATCCCCGCGCCCGGCTGGAACGGCCCGATCCGCCGCAGGCCACCCGGCCGATCCGTTTCCTCACCGACGACGAGTACCCGCCGCTGCACTTCGCCGGGCCCGACGGCAACCCGACCGGTTTCGCGGTCGAGCTCGCCCGGGCCGCCTGCGAGAAGCTCGGCCTGACCTGCACCGTGCAGGCGCGCCGCTTCGACACCCTGCTCGACGCGCTCCAGGCCAACCAGGGCGACGTGGTGGCGGCCGCGATCCCGCTCACCGCCTCGCTCCGCGCCGGCCACCAAACGACCCGGCCGTATTTCCGCTGGCCCGCCCGCTTCGCCGTGCGCGGCGACAAGGGGCTGCCGGCCCCGGACCCGAAGGGGCTGGCCGAGCACCCGACC
This sequence comes from Methylobacterium indicum, assembly GCF_017347565.1. Classification (NCBI taxonomy): domain Bacteria; kingdom Pseudomonadati; phylum Pseudomonadota; class Alphaproteobacteria; order Hyphomicrobiales; family Methylobacteriaceae; genus Methylobacterium; species Methylobacterium indicum. The sequence continues at coordinate 2,107,613 of NZ_AP024145.1, forward strand.
GGGGTGATCTCCGGTACCGCCCACGAGGCGTATCTGCGCGCCTTCTTCCACGTCACCCCGAAGACCTATCCCGACCTCGGCACCGCCGAGGCGGCGTTGCGCCGGGGCGAGATCGACTACCTGTTCGGCGACGGGCTGGCGCTGGCGCTCTGGATCGGCGGTACCGATGCCGCCGGCTGCTGCGCCTTCTCGGGCGGCGACTACCTGGAGAACCGCTACTTCGGCGAGGGTATCGGCTTCGTCACCCGCAAGGAGGACGAGGCGCTGGCCCGCGCCCTCGACGACGCGCTCCAGCGCCTGTGGGACGAGGGCAAGTACGCTGAATTGTACCTGCGGTTCTTTCCGGTGAGCCCGTTCTGAGCGGATCCTCCGTCGAACCCGCCTGCGACACGCCGAGGATTCTTGATCTCTAGCACTGGGTGTCGCAGCGATGTGAGGGCAGTTGGTCCGAGTCGGGCGAGCCTCTGCCCGTTCCTGCCGACGCCGTATGCGGAGGGCGGTTGCCGGGGGCCAGCGTTCCGGGAGGCTCTGGAACGGGTATGCCGGTCCGTGACGGTGGAGATCGTCAAACGTTCGGATCGGGCGGTCGGGTTCGAGGTCCTGCCCGGGCGTCGGATCGTCGAGCGGACGATCGGCCGGCTCGAGCGATGCCGACGGCTGGCAAAGGATTGGGCGTGCCGCACCCGCAAGGCGCGGGTTTTCCTGCGCCTTGCCTCGGTCCGCATCATGCTCGGAAAGCTCTGCCAGGAATCAACATGATCCCGGACAGACACTCGGGTTCTTGTTTTGTCGCTGATTTTTGCCGCCGAACCGGTGTCCACTTCGGCGAAATCTGCTGGGCGTCGGCCGGCCTGCGGGAGCGCGGGGCATGGGCCTGCGCGCGCGCTGGCCGGTAGCCAAAAGGCGCCGAACCCCGAAAGCCCGCGACGTCCGGGAAGCGGCCCGAGACCGCGTGCCGCGGTGAACGCGAATTTAGTGGCCGCAACGGAAGCGGCGCCTATCTGCGTCCGCGCACCGTATGGTCGGTCCGGGGCCGGGATGAGGGATCGTTGTCCAGAGTCGATGCCGAGGACGGGTTCGTCCATCGCCCGGCGGGGCAGCCTCCTTCGCATACCCCATACTAGTATGATCGCCAGACGGTTCATCGCACGATTTCCGGGCGGGACGGCTTCCGTGGGGAAGGCCGCCCGCTCGCCCCTCCCGATCGCTCAGGCGCGGTCGGCACAGAAGGATCGACGGCGTGGAAACCTATAAAGACGTCCTGTCCGGCAAGTGCCCCTTCGGCGGCGACCGCGTCGGCGGCGCCCTCGCGACGCCGCCCACCCTGGAGGAGTGGTATCCCGACCGCCTGCGCGTCGAGACGCTGCACCAGAACGGCCCTCAGGCGAACCCGCTCGGCCCGGACTTCGATTACCGCGCGGCCTTCGCGGCCCTCGACTACGAGGGGCTGAAGCGGGACATCAAGCAGTTCCTGACCAGCTCGGTGTCGTGGTGGCCGTCCGATTACGGCAATTACGGCCCGCAGATGATCCGCATGGCCTGGCACTCCGCCGGCACCTACCGCATCGCCGACGGGCGCGGCGGCGCCGGCCAGGGCCTGCAGCGCTTCGCGCCGATCAGCAGCTGGTGGGACAACGGCAACACCGACAAGTCGCGCCGCCTGCTCTGGCCGATCAAGCAGAAATACGGCAGCGCCCTCTCCTGGGCCGACCTGATGGTGCTGACCGGCACCTGCGCCCTCGAGATCATGAACTTCCCGACCTACGGCTTCGCCGGCGGCCGCGAGGATGCCTGGGAGGCCGACAACGCAACCTATTGGGGCCCCGAGCTGTGGGACCCGACCAACGTCAAGTCCTTCGACGAGATGGTCAACCGCGACAAGCGCTGGCAGGGCAAGAACGGCGACGCCGATTACGACCTCGAGAATCCGCTCGCGGCCTCGCACCAGGCGCTGATCTACGTCAACCCGGAAGGCCCCTACGCCAACGGCGACCCGATGGGCTCGGCCCGCGACATCCGGGTGACCTTCACCCGCATGGCGATGAACGACGAGGAGACCGTGGCGCTGATCGCCGGCGGCCACGCCTTCGGCAAGAGCCACGGCATGGTCAAGGCCGACCGGATCGGCCCGCCGCCGGAGATCGCCCCGATCGAGGCGATGGGCCTGGGCTGGCACAACCCGGAGGGCACCGGCGCGGCCGAGAACACGATGACGAACGGCATCGAGGGCTCGTGGACGCAGAATCCGACGACCTGGGACAACAGCTACCTGGAGAACCTGTTCAAGTTCGAGTGGAAGCAGACCCGCAGCCCCGCCGGCGCGCTGCAATGGGAGCCGACCGACCCGGACGCGCCGCGCACGCCCGACGCCCATATCCCGGGCAAGTCGCATCCTCTGATGATGATGACGAGCGACATCGCGCTCAAGACCGACCCGGTCTACCGCGAGATCTGCGAAAAATTCCTGTCTGACTTCGACTACTTCACGCTGCAATTCTCGAAGGCCTGGTACAAGCTCACCCACCGCGACATGGGCCCGAAGGAGCGCTACGTCGGACCGGAGACCAAGATCGAGGACGACCTGATCTGGCAGGATCCGATCCCGCCGGTCGACCATCCGCTGATCGACGAGGCCGACATCGCCGCCCTGAAGGCGGAGATCCTGGGTACCGGATTGTCGGTCTCCGATCTCGCCTTCACGGCCTTCTCGTCGGTCGCGACCTACCGCAACAGCGACAAGCGCGGCGGCGCCAACGGCGCGCGGCTGGCGCTGGCGCCGCAATCGGGCTGGACCGTCAACCGGCGCACCCTGCCGGTGATCGAGCGCCTGCGCACGATCATGGCCGGGTTCAACGGCAAGGCCGCCGGGGGCAAGAAGGTCTCGCTCGCCGACCTCATCGTGCTCGGCGGCTGCGCCGCCGTCGAGGAGGCCGCGAAGGCGGCGGGTGCGGCGACGCCGGTGCCCTTCGTGCCGGGCCGGATGGACACCACCGACGCGCTCACCGACGCCGACAGCTTCGAGTGGCTGAAGCCCCTGGTCGACGGGTTCCGCAACTATGTCGACCCGTCCTTCGCCGAGATCGCCAAGGGCCGCGTCGCGCCCGAGGAGGTCTTCTTGGACAAGGCCAACCTCCTGGCGCTCACCGCGCCGGAATGGGTGGTGCTGACCGGGGGCCTGCGGGCGCTCAACCTCAACCACGACGGCTCGCGGCACGGGATCTTCACCGACCGCGTCGGCGTGCTGACCAACGACTTCTTCACCGTGCTGACCAGCATGGACTACGAGTGGAAGAAGGCGGATGCGGCAGGCCACGCCTTCACCCTCGACGACCGGCAGACCGGCGAGACGAAGTTCACGGCGACCCGCTGCGACCTCGTCTTCGGCGCGAACGCGCAGCTCCGGGCGGTGGTCGAGATCTATGCCGGCCGCGACGGTCAGGAGCGGTTCGTGCGCGACTTCGTCAAGGTCTGGCACAAGCTGATGATGCTCGACCGCTACGACGTGAAGCGCACCGACGCCGGGACGCCGAAGGCCGCGTGAGCGGAGCGTCGTTCCCGTGAAGCAGCACCCCCTCTCCCACCCGGGAGAGGGGACCCCGCACCGTCAGGGTGCCATCACCTTCGGGATCGCGCCGCGCAGGCGCGAATAGCCCCGGTTCGACAGCGGCCAGGCCCGCTCGTCCCAGGCGCGCCGAATTCGGCGGCAGCCTGCCGGCAGGGCGTCGGCGGAGGGGCCGACGGGGGCCCACGGCGTCACGACCGGCAGGCCGCCGGCCCAGCCGTCCCGCATCGGCTCGGCCGGGCAGCCGAAATGCGCCGCCGCCCGGGCCAGGGCATCCGCCATTCCCGCCGCATCCGCCGCCCGCACCGTGTCGGAGGCTTCCTCGTCGGAGGCGAGGAGGCCGGCGACGCGCGTCACCCGGGCATTGCCGAGAGGCAGGGTCTCGGGCGCGAGGTCGTCGAGGTGGAGGAGCAGGGCGACCGGCCCGTCGGGGGCGGTATCGGCATGTGCCAGCGGCACCTCCCGGGGCGGGATCTCCTCCGCCAGGGAGGCGGCGTCCTCGTTCAGGCCGGCCGGATCGTGACGTCCCTGCGTGAACTCGCGGATGTTGTCGCGCCGGGCGAGATACGGCTTGCCCCGCGTGTGCAGGCCGGCGACCCAGCGCCAGGACAGGGTGTTGCTCGCCGGGTCGCCGTCGAGGAGGTGGCGCAGGAAGAACGCTGCGCCGAGCTCCCAGGGCAGGCGCAGCGTAAAAATCCAGATCGAGGCGAACCACATCCGGGCGTGATTGTGCAGGAAACCCTGCTCGACGAGCTGCGTCGCCCAGGCGTCGAACCCGTCGAGGCCGGTCTCGCCCGCCACCGCCCGGTCATGGGTCCGGTGCAGGCCCGGCTCGTCGGCGAGGCGCGCCCGCGCCGCGTCGCGCCCGGCCCGATAGCGGGCCCAGGCTTCCGGATGGGTCTCGAGATGGCCCTTGAAGTAGGTGCGCCAGAAGACCTCCGAGACGAACTTGTCCGCTCCGCGCTCGCCGAAGACCGAGAGCGCCGCCCGGGCGACCTCCTCCTCGGTCAGGAGACGGCGGCTCAGGTAGGGCGAGAGGCAGGAGGTCGTCGGCGCGTCGTCCCGGCCGGGATCGGTGTTGCGGGTGGCGGCGTAATCCGCACCGGAACCGGCGAGGAAGGAAGCGAGGGCGTCGAGGCCGGCGGCCCGGGTCATGACGGGGTGAGGCATGACCCGAGATCTAGGCCGCCGCACCGGCGCGGCAGCGTTCGGTCCGAATGCTGGCGCGGAACTGGGCGGATCGGCCGCAACCCGCCGAACTCACGGCTCTCCCGGCAGCGCCGAGGCCTCCAGCCGCCGGGCCGTCCGGCCGAGCAGGGCCTCCCGCAGCCGGAGCGCGTCGCCCCGCGAGAGAATCCCGGAGAGGCGATGGCGCAGCGCGGCGCAGCCGGACGCGTGCAGGGACGAGGCGGAGGCCAGCAGCGGCGGCGTCGCAACGGACGACGCGACGAGGGGCGCCGACCCGGCGAGGGCCCGATCGAGCAGGTCCCGCATCCGGGCGCGGCCGCCCTGCCGATCCGGCAGGGCCTCGGCCGCCGTCACGAGATCGCCGTCCCGCCCGATGGCGCGGCAGGTCTCCTCGCCCCCTCTCGCCGCCATGGCGTCGAGGACAAGGCGGCCGAGATCCGCCAGGGTGGCGTCGTCGGCGCCGACGAAGGCCGCGCGCATCGCCCCCACCGCCTCGGCCCGGATGAGGTCGAGGCCGTCGCTCTCGCTGCGACCCTGGCGGTAGGAGTTCCGGTAGCGGGCGGCGATTCCGTCGAGCGCTCCCGGCCGGCGCGACGCGAGCGGTGCGAGAAGGTCGACGGCCCGGATCACGGCCGCCCGGGCGCCGGCGAGGGAATCGTCGTCGTCGAGGGTCGAATCCGGCAGGTCGCCGGGACCGACCACCCGGGTGACGGCCCCGGCAGCGCGCAGTCGCGCCGCGTCGGGAATCCAGATGTCGCGGGAGGGGGTGGCGAGCGCCTGATCGACGAAGGCCGGCTCCAGGCCGGCGGCGAGGTAGCGGCCGCGCTCCTCGCTCGCATCGACCGGGATCATGGCGCCGAACGCGCCCGGCTCGTAGGGGGCGTGGAAGCCGAGGCGGCTGTCTTCCATGATCAGGCGCTCGCGGCCGCGTACGAAGGCGAGCGTGCAGGCCGAGACGCAGTAATCCGGCACGTAGGTGACGAGGCCCCGCTCGGCCACGAGCTCGCCGATCGCCGTTCCCTCGTCGACGAGGCCGCCGTCGCTGGTGAGGTGCAGCCGCACCACCCCCGGATGGGCATCGAGGAGCCGGCGCAGGCGGTCGGCGGCGCCGTCGTCGAGGTCGCCCCACAGGCGCACGTCGCGCCCCCCGGGGCCGAGCGTGATCCGGGTCGACGACCCCTCGGCCGCGGTGTCGGGGGGCGCCGCGGCGGGGCGGGGCAGGGCGGCGAGGGTCGGGAGCCCGTGACCCGCCACACCGAGACCGGCGAGGACGAGACCCAGCACGCCCGCCCACAGGCCCACCCGCACGCCGGACCATGCCCGGCGCCGCCGCACATCCGCTCCCGTCATCCCGGACCCCCATGACCCGCTTGTCGCGTTGCCTTACGGCTTGACCCCCAAGTCAGCCACATCGCCGCGGCGATGCGAAGACCTTGAGGTATGGGCAAGGATCAGCAAGATCCGGGCCGAACTGGGGCCAGAGTGGGGTCCGTCCCTTCAGTGCGGCCCGAGAGCGGACAGAGTTGTCGGAATGTGGCGGCGCGGGAGAAACTTGCGCTCCGGCCCGCGCCACCATGTCGCTGTGGCGGGTTTGCCTCAATCCTTCAGCGGATCGTGGCCCCAGTTCATGAGAGAGTAGCGCCAGCGCGAGGTCTCGGCGTCCTCCTTCGGTCCGCCCTGAGCAAGGTGGCGTTTGACGTAAGCCGCGACCTTGCGCATGTCGGCATAATCGTCGTCGGTGAGATCCGCCTTCTTGGTGTGCTTGATCTCGACGATCCGGCGTCCCTGGTGATGGCCGACCGATTCGCCGCCCTTGGCGCTCTCCTTCTTGGCGCCGTCGCTCCAGCCGACCGAACGGCTCTCCTCGCTGTCGAGCCATTTCTCCAGCTCGCCCGGACTCATGTTCACCGCCTCGCGGAAGGCCTGCCAGGTCTCCTCATGGCCGGTCTCCTCATGGCCGGTCTCCTCATGGTCGGTCTTCCCGTGGTCGGTCTTCCCGTCGTCGCTCGTCCGCGATGCCGCCTGCTTGCTCATGTCTCGCCTCGTCCTCGATCCAGTCGCGCATCAACGCCACTGGCGCCCGGGCGTTCGTCGTTGCCTTGTGGATTCGCGGCAGACGGTGGGGCGTGCAGGCGCTCAGCAGATTTCGTCGAAATGGACACCGGTTCGGCGGCAAGAATCTGCGACGAAACAACAACCTGAGCGGGCGAAGCGTTGGCCTACCAACGCAAGTCTGCTTAGGGTCGCGCACCCGCCCACCCGGATGCGTCCGCCATGACCGATACCGACGAACTGCTGCACGAGGTCGACGAGGCGGGCATCGCCCGCATCACCCTCAACCGGCCGCAGGCGCGCAACGCCCTCACCTTCGCGATGTACGAGCGCCTGCACGGCCTCGCCGAGGCGATCGACGCCGACCCGGCGGTGCGCGCGGTGGTGATCCAGGGGGCGGGGGGCCGCGCCTTCGCGGCCGGTACGGACATCGCCCAGTTCCGCGCCTTCTCGACGCCCGAGGACGCGCTCGGCTACGAGCGCTTCATGGACCGGGTGCTCGGCGCGCTCGAGCGCTGCGCCAAGCCGACCATCGCGGCGATCGCCGGGGCCTGTACCGGGGGCGGCGCGGCGATCGCCGCGACCTGCGACCTGCGCATCGCCACCCGGGACGCCCGGTTCGGCTTTCCCATCGCCCGCACCCTCGGCAACTGCCTGTCGGTCGCCAACCTGCGCCGGCTCTCCGCCCTCGTCGGCGCCGCCCGGGTCAAGGAGATGATCTTCACCGCCCGCCTGGTCGAGGCCGAGGAGGCCCGGGCGATCGGGCTGGTGAGCGAGGTGGTGGAGGATGCCGCGGCTTTGGCCGAGCGGGCGACCGCCCTGGCGCATCTGGTGGCGGGCCACGCCCCGCTGACGCTCGCCGCCACCAAGGAGGGGCTGCGCCGCGTCCGCGACGCGGCGCCGTCCGAGGCCGGGGACGACCTGATCCTCAGTTGCTACACGAGCGCCGATTTCCGCGAGGGCATGGAGGCGTTCCTGGGCAAGCGCCCGCCGCGCTGGACCGGGCGCTGACCCCTTCGCGAGGAGCGCCTATCCGGGCACCATCCCGTCCGGCAGCGTCATCGCATGATCGGCGATGTCCCCGGCGCGGGTGATCCACACCGCGTCCCGGGCCTCGGCGATATGCGCCAGCGCCCGGCGCAGGGGCCGCAGCCGGTGCGGCTGGCCGACCAGGTAGGGATGGAGCGCGATGCCCATCACCAGCGGGGCGGCCTCGGAGGCGGCGCGCATCTCCTCGAAGGTATCGACGATCATCTCGGCGAATTGCGACCCCGAATCCTTGCGCCCGACGATCGACGGGATGTCGTTCAATTCCTGCGGGTAGGGCACCGAGAGGATGCGGCCGCCGCCGCGGGTCCGGAACCAGGTCGGCTGGTCGTCGTGGCACCAGTCGAGGAGGTAGCGGTAGCCGGCCTCGGCGAGCAGGTCCGGGGTCGCGCGGCTCTGCGAGATCCAGGGGCCGAGCCAGCCGGCCGGCGCCTTGCCCTCGGCATGCGCCAGGACTGCGGTCGCCTCCGCGATCAGCGCCCGCTCCTCGTCCTCGGCCAAGGTGCCCTGGCGCTCGGCATTGCTGCGGCCGTGCCCCACCACCTCGTCGCCGCGGGCGCGAAACACCTCCATCAGGCCGGGGCACTCGGCGTAGATCCGGCTGTTGACCAGAACCGAGGCCGGCAGGGACAATTCGTCGAACAGCGCCGCGAGGCGAAAGACCCCGACGCGGTTGCCCCAGTCGCGCCAGGCGTAGTTCAGCACGTCGGGTTGCGGCCCGCCCGGGGCCAGCTCGGCCCCGAGGCCGCCGCCGAACGCGAAGCACTCGACGTTGAGGGCGACGTAGACCGCGAGCCGCTTCCCCCCGGGCCAGTCGTAGACCGGCCGGCGCGGCAGGGGGCTGTAGCCGTAGCGCCCGTGCGGGCGGGTCTCGTCGCTCATTCGTGTCTCCGTATTCGGGGTTGTTCGACTCAAGGCTGCTTCGGGGCGGCCGGTGCCTCCGCCGGGGCGGCGAGCAGGAGGATGCCCGGAACGACCTTGCCCTCGGGGCCGTATTCGCCGGCCACCGCCAGGCAGGCGGCCTCGCGGTTCTGCATCATCTGGTTCGACATCAGGGTGAAGATCGTCTGGACCTTGGCGCCGAACGGCCCGCGGGGCGGGCGCACGTCGTCGATCGTCACCTGGTAGCGGGCGAGCAGCGCCTCGAACGCCTCCGTGCCGATGCGATAGCCGCAGACATTGGCCGCCGCGAACACGTAGGCTGCCGTCTCCAGGGCCCGCGGCGGCGGCGCGTTGCGGATGCCCTGGGCGGCGGCCCCGCCGCAGGCGAGCGCGAGGAGGATTCCCGAGAGGGCGGGGAGGCGGGACGGGCGCATCGGCAGACAGATCCTCCGACAGGAACGGCCCGGTCTAAGGCCGGGCTCGCTGACCCGACGCGACATAGCGCGAACCCTCCCGGACGCCAGGGCGACGCTCGGAGGGATTGCCGCCTCATCCCGGGACTGCTCTCTCCCGGAACGCCCCCAGCCGGGCGCACCCGGGCGGACCATCGGCGATCCGGCGGGCGATCTGGACAGCGTCGCCCCCGCGCCGAGATCGCCGATCCCCGTTCCCCATCGAGTCCGGGCCTCAAGGCCGCTTCGACCATCGCGATGCCGGTGCCCCGGCCTTACCGCCGACCGGGTCCGGTTCACGCCGCCGCCCGGAATCCTATAACGGGGACGGGACCCGCCTTGCGCCGAGGGTCGCCTGCCTTGCGGGGCATGCGGCTTGCTCCGGCGCGGACCGCGAGACCCTGTCCGCCTTCGCGACCCGAGCGCCCCCGCCGTGCCCCGTCCCGCCCGATGAAGCCCGTCCCGATCCGCCGCGGGACCCTACGCGAGCCCGGCCCCGACCTCGCCCGGCTGCCGGTCGCGCCCGACCTCACCGGCATCAGCATGATCGAGGGGTTGCGGGCGGCCCTGGCCTTCGGGTCGATCATCCTGCTGCATACCTGGATCGCCTGGCCGCCGCTCCTCACCATGGCGCTCGCAGCCAACCTCACCTGCTTCTGCGACATCGGCGGGCCGATCCGGCCGCGCCTGCGGGCGCTCCTCGCCTTCGCGGGCCTCGGCGGTCTGTTCTGGGGCGCCTTCGGGGTGATGGAGGGCTACGGCCCGGCCCTGGTGCTGCCGGTGGCGCTTCTCGTCATCTTCTGCTGCACCTTCGCGCGGGTCTGGGGCGTGCCCGCCCAGACCGTCGGCAACGTCCTGGTGGTGGTACTCTGCCTCGCCCTCGACCGGGCGCTCACTATTGAGCAGGGGGCGATCGTCGCCGCGATGTTCTGGGCCGGCGGGCTCTGGGCCGCTTTCCTGGCACTCGTGGTGTGGCGGCTCCACCCGTACCGGCCGGCCCACACGGCGATCGGGGGCGTGTGGCGCGGCCTGTCACGCCTCGCCCGCGACCTGCGCCGGCTCTCGGCCGACCCTCACGGCACCGACCCCACCGTGTGGGAGGCCCATGCCCGCGGCCATCGCCGGGCGGTGCGGGACGCGATCGAGGCCGCCCGCACCCTGGTGCTGGACCTCGCCCGCAGCCGGGCGCGCCTGTCGGAGCGCAACGCCCGGGCGCTGATCCGGCTGGAGGCCGCCGAGCAGCTCTTCGGCGTGATGATCGCCCTCTCGGACTATCTCGAACGCGCCACCCCGGCGCAGCGGGCGGAGGCTGCCCGGCTCCTGCGGCTGCTGCCGCCGATGCTGAAGGTGCTGTCGCGGGCGATCCGCCGCGACCGGCCGGTCGACCTCGCGCGCATCAAGCGGGCGCTCGTCCGGGCCAAGCCCGGCCCCGATGCCGATCCGGCCCTGCGGCGGATGGCCGAGCGCATCCTCGACCGGGTGCGGATCGGCGCCAAGCTGTCGGGGCCGGAGGACCTGGCCGGCGGCGGCGGGCTCGCCGGGGCGCCGGCCCCGCCCTGGCGCGAGATCGTGCTGGCCCCTATGCGTGCCAACCTCACCTGGTCCTCCGCCAACCTGCGCCACGCCGTGCGGGCGACCGTGGTGGCCCTGCCGGCGCTCGCCGTCACCGTCTGGTGGCCGGGCCCGTTCACCCACTGGCTCACCATCACGGTGGTGCTGACGATGCAGCCCTTCTACGCCGCCACCTGGCAGCGGGCGCTGGAGCGCGTCGGCGGCACGGTGCTGGGCGGGCTGATCGGGGCGGTGCTGGCGTTCTACGCCACGTCGCCGCCGGTCCTCGCCGCCATGATGGTGCCGCTCAGCGTCCTCGGCTTCGCCGCCCGCGGCGTCAGCTACGGCACCTTCATCGCCTGCCTGACGCCGCTGGTCGTGGTGCTGGTGGAGCTCGTCGAGCCCGGGCACTCGTCCTGGGAGATCGTCGGGATGCGGGCCCTGTTCACGGTGCTGGGCGGTGCCGTGGCGGTCTTGGCCGGCCTGCTGCTGTGGCCGCTCTGGGAGCCGGGCCGCGTGCGCGACGCGCTCCGCAGCGCGCTCCAGACCCATGCCCGCTACGCCGAGGCGGTGGTGGCCGAGCATCTCGGCGAGGCGACGACGGCCGACGCCGAGGCCGCCGCCCGGGCGGCGGGGCTCGCGAGCAACAACCTGGAGGCGGCGCTCTCCCGCGCCCTGCAGGAGCCGCGCCGCCGCGGGCATTCCCGCATCGAGGCCGCGATGGTCGCCGACGCCACGCTCCGCCGCATGGCCGGGCGTTTGGCGATCCTGCGCCACGAACCGGAGCCCGCGGGCGCCGAGGCCGCGACGTGGCGGGCCTGGCGCGACTGGCTGTCCCGGGCGCTCGCCGCCACCGCCGCCGGCGAGAGGCTGCCGCCGAAGCCCGAGGGGGCGGACTCGGCGGTGTTCGGCCGCATCGCCGCGCAGGTGGAGCTTCTTGCCGGAACGCTGAAGCGAGCCGGGATCGGCCCCCGGGAGGCCGGACGGCCGACGTGAGTCCCCTGGTGCCGTTCGCCCTGGTGCCGCTCGCCCTGGCGACGGCAGCCCGCCGGTCGGCAAGGGGCCGTCACTCCCGCCGGAGCAGGAACACGCCTTGCGTGCCGACGAGGTTCCACACCCACCAGGGCAGGGCGAAGCGCATCGGGTGGCCCGAGGCGTCGAGCGCCGAGGCGCGCTCGATCCGGGCGCCGACGAGGCGACACAGGCCCACGAAGTCGCGGATCGTGCAATGGTGGATGTTCGGCGTCGCGTACCAGGGATCCGGTAGGGTGTCGGTCACCGGCATCCGCCCGCGCAGCATCAGCTCGCTGCGCACCCGCCAATGGCCGAAATTCGGGAACGACACGATGGCATGCCGGCCGATGCGCAGCAGGTGCTCCAGGACCTCCTTGGGCTGGCGCGTCGCCTGGATGGTCTGCGACAGGATCACGTAGTCGAAGGCGTCGTCCGGGTAGGCCGCGAGGTCGGTGTCGGCGTCGCCCTGGATCACCGGCAGGCCGTGGGCGAGGCAGGCATTGACGCCCTCGCGCGAGAGTTCGATGCCCCGGCCGTCGACGCCGCGCCGGTCGCGCAGGAGCGCGAGCAGCGAGCCGTCGCCGCAGCCGACGTCGAGGACCCGGGAGCCGGGCTCGACGAGGTTGAGCATCACCAGGTGGTCGATGCGCGAGGAGCCGGTGGCGTCCTGGGGCAGGATGGCGGGGGCGAGGGGCGCGGAGGCGTTCACAGGCCGCGCTCCCGGGCCGCCGCCGCGATGAAGCCCCTGGCCGCCGAGGTCATCGCCGGCTCGTCGAGCAGGAAGGCGTCGTGGCCCTTGTCGCTCTCGACCTCGACGAAGGCGACCGGCGCCGCCGCCGCGTTGAGCGCGTGGACGATCGCCCGCGAATCGGCGGTCGGAAACAGCCAGTCGGAGGTGAAGGACATGATGCAGAACCGCGTCCTGGTGCCCCGGAAGGCGTTGGCGAGCACGCCGCCGTGGTCGGCGGCGAGGTCGAAGTAATCCATGGCCCGGGTCAGGTAGAGGTAGGCGTTGGCGTCGAAGCGCTCGACGAAGGTGATGCCCTGGTGGCGCAGGTAGCTCTCGATCTGGAAATCGGCGTCGAACGAGAAGGTCGGGGCGTCCCGGTCCTGCAGGCGGCGGCCGAACTTCCGGTGCAGCGCCGGTTCCGACAGGTAGGTGATGTGGGCGCCCATCCGGGCGACGCCGAGGCCCTTGGCGGGGCGCGTGCCGACATCGAGGTAGCGCCCGCCATGCCAGTTCGGATCGGCCAGGATCGCCTGCCGGCCGACCTCGTGGAAGGCGATGTTCTGGGCCGAGTGGCGGGCACCCGTGGCGATCGGCATGGCGGCGAAGACCCGGTCGGGGTAGCTCGCTGCCCATTGCAGCACCTGCATCCCGCCCATCGAGCCGCCGATGCACAGAAAAAGGTCCTTGATGCCGAGCCGGTCGAGCAGCATCGCCTGGCCGCGGACCATGTCGCGGATCGTCACCAGCGGGAAGTCGAGGCCGTAGGCCCGGCCGGTCGCCGGGTCGAGGGAGGCCGGTCCCGTCGTGCCCATGCAGGAGCCGACGACGTTGGCGCAGATCACGAAGTAGCGGTCGGTGTCGACCGGCTTGCCGGGGCCGACCAGGCGCTCCCACCAGCCGGGCTTGCCGGTGACCGGGTGGGTGTTGGCGACGTGCTGGTCGCCGGTCAGCGCGTGGCAGACCAGCACCGCGTTGCTGCGCTCGGCATTGAGCGTCCCGGCCGTCTGGTAGGCGATCTGCCAGGGCGCCAGTTCCACCCCGGCATCCATCATCAGCGGCGCGTCGGGCCCGAACTGGGCGACGGGGCTCGTCGGCTCGACCGCCTGGGAGGCGGCCTCGGTCCCGGGCTTCAGGAGAGGTGTGGCCATGCTTCTCACGGGGCTGGCGCCGGATGGCGGGCGTTAACGAAAAATCCGGAAGTCGTTCGTTCTCCAAACCGGACCGGCCGTTAAAGCGTCCGAAATTTCCGCTTCAACGGACGAAAGAGGTAGGGCTTCGCTGTCGCGCCGTCAATCGACGGAAGAACGATCTCCGGAGGCCCGCACGATGCCGGCCCTGGCCCGCGGGCGGCGGCGGTCGTAAGACGGATCTTCCCGCCGCCTCATCCCGCGAAGCCATGACGTCGCCCCCGCCCACCGACCTCGCCGCCCTCCGGGCCGATATCGACCGCATCGATTCGGCGATGCACGACCTCCTGATGGAGCGCGGCCGAATCATCGACCGGCTGATCGCCGTCAAGAAGACCTCCGCCTCCGGCTCGGCCTTCCGGCCCGGCCGCGAGGCCTCGATGATGCGCATGATCGCCGAGCGCCACCAGGGGCTCCTGCCGCTCGACACCGTGGAGGGGATCTGGCGCGTCATCATCGCGACCTTCACCTACGTGCAGGCCCCGTTCGCGGTCCATGCCGACGTCTCGGGCGGCGACGCGCCGATGCGCGATTCGGCCCGGTTCCATTTCGGCTTCACGGTGCCGTACCGGCCCCATCCGAGCGCGGCGGCGGTCATCGCCGCGGTCGCCGCCTCGCGGGGCGATCTCGGGGTCTTTCGCCTCGACCAGGGCGTGACCGCCGGGGCCTGGTGGCGCCAGCTCGCGGGCCCCGGCCGCCCGAAGGTGATCGCCCGGCTGCCCTTCATCGAGCGGCCCGGCCATCCGGCCGGCACGCCCGTCTTCTGCGTCGCCAAGCCTCTCGACGACCCGAGCGCGGCCCAGCGCGACTGGGTGCTCTACGCCGCGAGGTTCGAGCGCTGGCGCGACGAGGCGGCCGACGCGGTGGCGGAGCTGGGAGGCGAGGTGGTGGCGAGCGCCGGAATCGGCGGGGGCCTGAGCCAGCTCCTGGCGCTGCCCGGGAGCGTGAGCCCGGAGGAGGCGCAGGCGGCGCTGGCGAAGGCCGGGGCGACGCCGGGGGCCTTCGAGGAGATCGGCAGCCACGCGGCGCGGTTCCGGGTGGGGGAGGGGTAGACCATAATCAGGTCTTGAAGCAACGTTTCAAGAAAAAGCGCGATCCCCTCTCCCGTGTGGGAGAGGGGTCAGGGGTGAGGGTGATACGCTTCCGTATGAAGCTGTGACCGTCGTGCTGGCAGCTCGACTGTTCAGGGTCATTGTGGAAGCCGAGCCACCCTGCGCGATCTTCGATCGCCCCTACCCCTCTCCCACTCGGGAGAGGGGATCCCGCGCTCCGATCGACTTACCTTGCGTTAAGCCGTCGTACCCAGCCGCCGGTTGAGCCCCAGCGCCGCCAGCGTGCAGACCGCACCCGACAGCAGGTACACCCCGACCCACGGCAGCCCGAGATGGCTCGACGCGTAGAGCGCGACCAGCGGCGCGAAGCCCGCGCCGACGAGCCAGGCGAGGTCCGAGGTCAGCGCCGAGCCGGTATAGCGGTACTTGGTGCCGAAATTCTCCGCGATGGCGCCCGAGCTCTGGCCGTAGGCGAGGCCGAGCAGCGCGAAGCCGACCACCACGAAGATCGTCTGGCCGGGCATGCTGTCGCCGAACAGCAGCGGGGCGATGATGCTGCCGAGCGCGAACAGGCCGATCAGCGCGGCGGCGAGGGCGATGGTGGAGCGACGCCCGATCTGGTCGGCGATCAGGCCCGACATGACGATCGTCATCGTGCAAATGACGGCGCCGGCGAACTGCACCATCAGGAACTCGC
This sequence comes from Methylobacterium indicum, assembly GCF_017347565.1. Taxonomy (NCBI): domain Bacteria; kingdom Pseudomonadati; phylum Pseudomonadota; class Alphaproteobacteria; order Hyphomicrobiales; family Methylobacteriaceae; genus Methylobacterium; species Methylobacterium indicum. Next base: position 2,123,027 of record NZ_AP024145.1, read on the forward strand.
CGACCGAGCGGCCGGTGAACAGGTTGATCCAGCTGACCGGGAACACCGTCACGAGGTGGAACAGGGCGTAGCAGGCCAGCGGCACGAAGGCGCCGACCACGATGTTGCGGCCGGTGGCCCGCACCGTGTCGACGACCGGCTCGGGCTCGAGCTCGTCGGCCTCGAGCAGGCGGCGGAATTCTTCGGTCGCCACGAGGCGCAGCCGCGCGAACAGGGCCACGACGTTGATCGTGAAGGCGACGAAGAACGGGTAGCGCCAGCCGAAGCCCATGAAGTCGGCATCCGACAGCTGGAGCTGGAAGAACGCGAACAGCCCGCTCGCCAGCATGAAGCCGACTGGGGCTCCGAGCTGGGGCAGCATCGCGTACCAGCCGCGGCGGTTCTTCGGGGCGTTGAGGGCGAGCAGCGAGGCGAGCCCGTCCCAGGCGCCGCCGAGCGCGAGGCCCTGGCCGATGCGGCAGGCCGCCAGCAGCACCGCCGACCAGTGCCCGATCGTCTCGTAGCCCGGCAGGAAGGCGATGAGGCAGGTCGAGAGGCCGAGCAGGAACAGCGCGATGGTGAGCTTGGTGGCCCGGCCGTAGCGCCGGTCGATCGCCATGAACAGCACCGAGCCGATCGGGCGCGCCACGAAGGCGAGGGCGAAGAGCCCGAACGCATACAGCGTGCCGGTCACCGCGTCGGCCCACGGGAACACGAGGCGCGGGAAGACCAGCACGCAGGCGAGGCCGAACACGAAGAAGTCGAAGAACTCGGACGTGCGGCCGATGATGACCCCGAGGGCGATCTCGCCGGGGGCGACGTGTCCCGGCTCCGACGAGACCAGGCGGGCGTCCCGTTCCGGCTTGGAGGAGGAGGCGGCGGCGGGATCCGCCGTGATCGTGGCCATATCGGAATCCTGCTTCGTCACTCTACGAAGGTCCCTTCCTTAGAGGAGAACCGGCCCTCTGGGGGCCTGGACAAAACGTCCAATCCCGCAAGGGGGCCGGCGGGCGTACACGACAGGAGCCGAAAGCTGATCGTCCGGGCTGCCCGTGAAACACTTGCGCCTCCTCCTCGTACTTCCGTTCATCCTCCTCACCGGAGGATGCAATATGGTGCTGCTCTCGCCGTCGGGCGACGTGGCGCTGCAACAGCGTAACCTGCTGATCGCCTCCACGGTGCTGATGCTCCTCATCATCGTCCCGGTGATGGCGCTCACCATCGCCTTCGCCTGGCACTATCGCGAGGGCAACAAGAAGGCGGTCTACGACCCGGACTTCCATCACTCGACCGGTCTCGAGGTGGTGATCTGGTCGGCGCCGCTCCTGATCATCGTCGCCCTCGGCGCGCTGACCTGGCTCGGCACCCACCTGCTCGATCCCTACCGGCCGGTCACCCGCATCAGCGCCTCGAAGCCGATCGTGTCGAGCGTCGGCGATCCGATGGTCTCGGGCAAGCCCCTGGTGATCCAGGTCGTCGCCCTCGACTGGAAGTGGCTGTTCCTCTACCCCGAGCAGGGCATCGCCTCGCTCAACGAGGTCGCCGCCCCCGTCGACCGGCCGATCGAGTTCCGCATCACCTCCTCGTCGGTGATGAACTCGCTCTTCATCCCGGCGCTCGCCGGCCAGATCTACGCCATGCCGGGCATGCAGACGCGGCTGAACGCCGTGATCAACAAGGCCGGCGACTACGAGGGCTTCTCGGCCAATTACAGCGGCGCCGGGTTCTCGCACATGCGCTTCACCTTCAAGGGCGTCGACGAGGGCGCGTTCAGCGCCTGGGTCGCCAAGGTCAAGCAGGAGGGCGGCGGCCTCGACCGGGCCGACTACCTGAAGCTCGAGCGCCCGAGCGAGAAGGAGCCGGTGCGCTACTACAAGACCGTCGACGCCGACCTCTACGACGCGATCCTCAACATGTGCGTCGACCGCGCCAAGATGTGCATGCACGACATGGCGGCGATCGATGCCCGCGGCGGCGGCGGCCGCGAGGGCCTGCACAGCGTGATGAGCCTCACCTACGACAAGGCCGTCCGCCGCGGCACCGGGGCGACCCAGCAGGCGACCTTCGTCACCGCGCTCTGCACCCCCGCCGACGCCTACGGTCTCGGCAACGCCGCCAAGACGGCCGCCGCGAACGCGACGCCGCGCGTGAACTGAGCCGCTTCCGCCGGGCCGGTCACCGGTCCGGCGGCGACACCGACGCGGGAACGACGAGCCGTCCGGAGCCGCCCCGTGCGGGTCCGCCGGCCCGGACCCCGACGACGCTACCTGCACTCCAGGCTGAGCCATGAATTCCGAACCCAACCCGATCGACACCTATCCGCATTGGTGGCGGCTGCTGTTCGGCCGCTTCACCCTCGAATCCCTGCCGCTCCACGAGCCGATCGTGGTGGTGACCTTCCTGGCGGTCGCCGTCGGCGGCCTCGCCGTCCTCGGCCTCGTCACCCGCTACAAGCTGTGGGGCGTGCTCTGGCGCGACTGGTTCACCAGCGTCGACCACAAGAAGATCGGGATCATGTACATGGTCCTGGGGCTCGTCATGCTGCTGCGGGGCTTCGCCGACGCGGTGCTGATGCGCTCGCAGCAGGCGATCGCGCATGGCGGCTCCGACGGCTTCCTGCCGCCGCATCACTACGACCAGATCTTCACCGCCCACGGCGTGATCATGATCTTCTTCGTGGCGATGCCGCTGGTCACCGGGCTGATGAACTACGTCGTGCCGCTGCAGATCGGCGCGCGTGACGTCGCCTTCCCGTTCCTGAACAACTTCAGCTTCTGGATGACCACCGGCGGCGTCGTGCTGACGATGATGTCGCTGTTCATCGGCGAGTTCGCGGCGACCGGCTGGCTGGCCTATCCGCCGCTGTCGAACATCGCCTACTCGCCGAGCACCGGCGTCGACTACTACATCTGGGCGCTCCAGATCGCCGGCATCGGCACGACATTATCGGGCGTCAACCTGATCGCCACCATCGTCAAGATGCGGGCGCCCGGCATGTCGATGATGAAGATGCCGGTCTTCACCTGGACCTCGCTCTGCACCAACATCCTGATCGTCGCGTCCTTCCCGGTCCTCGGCGCGGTGCTGGCGCTCCTCACCCTCGACCGCTACGTCGGCACCAACTTCTTCACGAACGATCTCGGCGGCAACCCGATGATGTACGTGAACCTGATCTGGATCTGGGGTCACCCCGAGGTCTACATCCTGGTGCTGCCGGCCTTCGGCATCTTCTCCGAGGTGACCTCGACCTTCTCCGGCAAGCGCCTGTTCGGCTACGCCTCGATGGTCTACGCCACGGTCGTCATCACCATCCTGTCCTACCTGGTCTGGCTGCACCACTTCTTCACCATGGGGTCGGGGGCGAGCGTCAACTCGTTCTTCGGCATCACCACGATGATCATCTCGATCCCGACGGGCGCGAAGATCTTCAACTGGCTGTTCACGATGTATCGCGGCCGGATCCGCTTCGATCTGCCGATGATGTGGACCGTCGCCTTCATGCTGACCTTCGTCGTCGGCGGCATGACCGGCGTGCTGCTCGCCGTGCCCCCGGCCGACTTCGTGCTGCACAACTCGCTGTTCCTGGTCGCGCACTTCCACAACGTGATCATCGGCGGCGTGCTGTTCGGCCTCTTCGCCGGCATCTACTACTGGTGGCCGAAGGCCTTCGGCTTCCGCCTCGACCCGTTCTGGGGCAAGGTCTCGTTCTGGTGCTGGGTCGTCGGCTTCTGGGTCGCCTTCACGCCGCTCTACATCCTCGGCCTGATGGGCGTGACCCGGCGGATGAGCTCGTTCTCGGGCACCGAGTACCAGCCGCTCTTCGTCATCGCGGCCTTCGGCGCGGCACTCGTCGCCTGCGGCATCGGCGCGATGATCGTCCAGTTCGCCGTCAGCATCCTGCGCCGCGAGCAGCTGCGCGACCTCACCGGCGATCCCTGGGGCGGCCGCACCCTCGAATGGGCGACCTCCTCGCCGCCGCCGGACTACAACTTCGCCTTCACGCCAATGGTGCATGACGGCGACGCCTGGTGGGACATGAAGAGCCGCGGCTACCAGCGTCCGGTGGACGGCTACAAGGCGATCCACATGCCCAAGAACACCGGCGCGGGCGTGATCATCTCGGCCATCGCCACCGTCTTCGGCATCGCCATGGTGTGGTACGTCTGGTGGCTCGCGGCCCTGGCCTTCGTGGGCGCGATCGCGGCGACCATCATCCATACCTTCAACTACGACCGCGACTACTACATCCCGGCCGACGAGGTCGCGCGGACAGAGGCCGAGCGCACCCGCACCCTCGCCCTCGTGAAGGCCTGAGGACCCCGACATGGCACAGTCACACACGGCCGCAGCGGACGACGGCGAGCTGCACTTCTACGTCGCCGACGAGCACGGTCACGCCGAGGGCGGGACCATGCTCGGGTTCTGGCTCTACCTGATGAGCGACTGCCTGATCTTCGCGATCCTGTTCGCGACGTACGGCGTGCTCGGACGGAACTACGCGGCGGGCCCGTCCGGCGCGGACCTGTTCGACCTCAAGCTCGTGGCGGTGAACACCTCCATGCTCCTGTTCTCCTCCATCACCTACGGCTTCGCCATGCTGGAGATGGAGAAGGGCGACCAGCGCATGACCCAGCGCTGGCTGGCGATCACGGGAGCCTTCGGCCTCTGCTTCATCGGCCTCGAACTCTACGAGTTCGCCCACCTGATCCACGAGGGCGCCACGCCCCAGCGCAGCGCCTTCCTGTCCTCGTTCTTCACCCTGGTCGGGACGCACGGCGTCCACGTCACCTTCGGGTTGATCTGGCTCGTGACCCTGATGGTGCAGGTGCACCAGCGCGGCCTGATCCCGGCCAACCGCCGCCGGCTGATGTGCCTGAGCATGTTCTGGCACTTCCTCGACGTGATCTGGATCGGCGTCTTCACCTTCGTCTACCTGATGGGGTCCCTGAAATGAGCGCCCGCGCTCCCGTCTCCGACAACGTGCACGTCGAGGTCGTCCACGACCACCACGAGGCCGGCCACGGCAGCCGGCGGGAATACATCACCGGCTTCGTCCTGTCGGTGATCCTGACGGCGATCCCGTTCTGGCTGGTGATGGCGGAGGTCTTTTCGGATTCCCGCGTCACCTCGCTCGTCATCATGGCCTTCGCGGTGGCGCAGATCGTAGTTCACATGATCTACTTCCTGCACATGAACGCCCGCTCGGAAGGCGGCTGGACCATGATGGCGCTGATCTTCACGGTCGTGCTCGTGGTGATCGCGCTCTCGGGCTCGCTCTGGGTGATGTACCACCTCAACACCAACATGATGCCGATGTCGCCGGGCGACATGCGCAACATGCCGTGACGGTGACGGGCCGAGACCTGACGAACCCCGCCGGGACGGCACCGCCGCCCCGGTCGAAGCGCCTCCTGCTGGTGGCGCTCTGCCTCCTGGCGACGACGGCATTCGTCGCCCTCGGGATCTGGCAGGTCGAGCGTCGGTCCTGGAAGCTCGATCTCATCGCCCGCGTCGAGGCCCGGCTCGCCGCCCCCCCGGTTCCGGCGCCGGGCCGGGCCGACTGGCCGAGGATCACCCGCGACGCCGACGAGTATCGGCGCGTGACGGCGACCGGCCATCTCCTGCCGGACCGCGCCGTGCGCACCATGGCCCTGACCGAGAAGGGCGCCGGCTCCTGGCTCGTCGAGCCTCTCGTCACGCGGGCCGGCGAGACGATCCTGATCAATCGCGGCTTCGTGCCGCCCGACTGGAGCGCGCCGGCCGGAGACGGGGAGGGGACCGTCACGGTGACGGGCCTCCTGCGGATGACCGAGCCGGGCGGCGGCTTCCTGCGCGGCAACGACCCCGCCCACGACCGCTGGTACTCCCGCGACGTCGCGGCGATCGCCGCGGCCAAGGGGCTGACGGACGTGGCGCCCTACTTCATCGACGCCGATGCCTCCGCCAACGCCCCCGGCGCGCCGGTCGCCGGCTTGACCGTGGTCACGTTCCGCAACCATCACCTGATCTACGCGCTGACTTGGTTCGGGCTCGCCCTGATGGCGGGGTATGCGGTCTATCGGCTGCTGCGCGAGCGGTGAGGCGGGTCTTTCCGACGTGATGAGTTCGAGACGGGACGTGCGCGTGAGAACCTTCCCCTCTTCGCCCAGGGCTGTCCGAGGGAAGGAAAATGCGCGGGTTTCCCCTCTCCCCGCGGGCGGGGAGAGGCCTTCGCCCCCCTTGTCGGGGGCGAAGGGAGCAGCGAACCGCAGGTTCGCCGCGAGGGTGAGGGGGTGCTGCCGAAGGAGCCTCACGCGTCGAGACCCCCTCACCCCCGCTTCGGCTGCGCCTGCGCTTGCCGCGTCTCCTGAACGGACACGCGGCCCTCTCCCCGCCCGCGGGGAGAGGAGAAGCCCGCGCTCTTCTCGTCTCGAAAGTCTCCCCGTACAGCCCTCTCCCGCAGAGCGGGGAGGGGGGTCGGCCGCGCGGGCTGTACGCTCGTGACCGACTGGGCTGACTTGCACCGCACCGCCCGCGCCACGCTGATCGCGACCGCCCGGCACCTCGGCATCGGCTCGCTCGCGGGTCTCGGCGAGGCGGGGCCCTCCGACGACGACCAGGATGGGGGCCGCCAGAATCTGCTGCTCCTAGTGCAGCTGCGCTGGATCGCCGTGGCGGGTCAGGTCGTCACCATCGCGGTGGCGCAAGGCGGCCTCGGCATCGCCCTGCCGCTCGGGGCCATGGCGGTGGTGCTCGCCGGCCTCGTCCTCCTCAACCTCGTCAGCCTCGGCTGGATCGCCCGCGGCGGCCCGGTCACCGAGGGGGCGCTGTTCGTGGCGCTCCTCCTCGACGTGGTGGCGCTCACGGTGCAGCTCTCGCTCAGCGGCGGGGCCACCAACCCGTTCACCTCGCTGTTTCTGCTCCAGCTCACCCTGGCGGCGGTGCTCCTGAGCAGTCGGGCGACGATCGCCCTCGTGGCGCTCACCACCGGTGCGCTCGGCGTCCTGATGCTGGCCTACCGGCCGCTGGTACTGCCCCAGGGCGAGGGTGAGACCGAGCTGTTTCGGCTCTACCTCGTCGGGATGCTGGTGAGCTTCGTGATCGACGCGGCCCTGATCGCGGTGTTCGTCACCCGGATCTCGCGCAATTTGCGCCGCCAGGACGCGCGTCTGGCTGACCTACGCCAGCGGGCGGCCGAGGAGGACCACATCGTCCGGATGGGGCTTCTGGCCTCGGGCGCCGCGCACGAGCTCGGCACGCCGCTCTCCTCGCTCTCGGTGATCCTCGGCGACTGGCGCCGGATGCCGGAACTCACCGCCTCGGCCGATATCGCCCGCGAGATCGAGGAGATGCAGGAGGCGGTCGGGCGCTGCAAGGCGATCGTCACCGGCATCCTGCTCGCCGCCGGCGCGGCCCGCGGGGAGGCGCCGCACCTCACCACCGTGCGGAGCTTCGTCACCGAGCTTGCCGGCGACTGGCGCCGGATGCGCTCCTGCTTCTGCCTCCAGGTCCGCGACGAGTTCGGCGAGGACCAGGAGATCGTCTCCGACACGGCCTTGAAGCAGGTGTTGTTCAACGTCCTCGACAACGCCCTCGACATGTCGCCGACCTTCGTCGAACTGGTGCTCCTGCGCGACGGCGATACCCTGCGGCTCTCGGTCACCGATCGCGGCCCGGGTTTCGCGCCCGAGATGCTGGCGCGCCTCGGCCAGCCCTATACATCGAGCAAGGGCCGCCTGGGCGGCGGGCTCGGGCTCTTCCTCGTCGTGAACGTCGTGCGCAAGCTCGGCGGCACCGTGGAGGCCCGCAACCGCAGCTATGGAGGCGCCGTCGTGACCATCAGCCTGCCGCTCGCGAGCCTGACGGTGTGAGATGGCCGACGAGGATCGCCTGCTCGTCATCGTCGAGGACGACGACCGCTTCGCCGCCACCCTGACCCGCTCGTTCGAGCGCCGCGGCTACACGGTGGTGAGCCTTCCCGGCCTCGCCCCCCTGGAGGCGCTGCTCGCCGAGCGCACCCCGGCCTACGCGGTGGTCGACCTGAAGCTCAACGGCGAATCGGGTCTGGCCTGCGTCAAGGCGCTCCACGACCACGACCCGGAAATCCTGACGGTCGTGCTCACGGGCTATGCCAGCATCGCCACCGCCGTCGAGGCGATCAAGCTCGGCGCCTGCCACTACCTGGCGAAGCCCGCCAACACCGACGACATCGAGGCGGCGTTCTCCAAGGCGGCGGGAGACGTCGACGTCTCCCTCGACGGGCGACCGACCTCGATCAAGACGCTCGAATGGGAGCGCATCCACCAGACCCTGGTCGAGACCGACTTCAACATCTCGGAAACCGCGCGCCGGCTCGGGATGCACCGGCGCACGCTCGCCCGCAAGCTCGACAAGCAGCAGGTCAAGTAGGCCCGCCGCGCCTGAACAATCCCGCATGGCTGGGGCGTGCGGAATGCGGTTTCGCATCCTGGCGGAGGCGGCGCACCCGCGGTAACGTCCCGCCCGAAATGCAAGGAGGAGACGCCATGACCCCCCCGTCCGCCGCGGTCGCGACCCAGACCAACCTCAGCCCGGTGAAGCCCCATGAGGGAACCCGCGGCGCGTTCCGGTGGGACGACCCCTTCCTGCTCGACGATCAGCTCACCGACGACGAGCGCCTGATCCGCGATTCGGCCCGCAGCTTCGCCCAGGAGCGCCTGCTGCCCGGCATCGTCGAGGCCTATGCCGAGGAGAAGACCGACCGCTCACTGTTCAACGCCATGGGTGAGCTGGGCCTGCTCGGCGTCACCCTGCCGGAGGAATACGGCTGCGCCGGTGCGTCCTACGTCGCCTACGGCCTCGTCGCCCGCGAGGTCGAGCGGGTCGATTCCGGCTACCGCTCGATGATGAGCGTGCAATCCTCGCTCGTCATGTACCCGATCTACGCCTATGGCGACGAGACCCAGCGGAAAAAGTACCTGCCGAAGCTCGCCTCGGGCGAGTTCGTCGGCTGCTTCGGCCTGACCGAGCCGGATGCCGGCTCCGATCCCGCCGGCATGAAGACCCGGGCCGACAAGATCGACGGCGGCTACCGCCTGTCGGGCGCCAAGACCTGGATCTCCAACTCCCCGATCGCCGACGTGTTCGTGGTCTGGGCGAAGTCGCCGTCCCACGACAACCAGATCCGCGGCTTCATCCTGGAGAAGGGGATGAAGGGGCTGTCGGCGCCCAAGATCAAGGGCAAGCTCTCGTTGCGCGCCTCGGTCACCGGCGAGATCGTGATGGACGGCGTCGAGGTGCCGGAATCGGCGCTCCTGCCCAACGTTTCCGGGCTGAAGGGGCCGTTCGGCTGCCTCAATCGGGCGCGCTACGGCATCTCCTGGGGGGCGCTCGGCGCGGCCGAGGATTGCTGGCACCGGGCGCGGCAATACACCCTCGACCGCAAGCAGTTCGACCGGCCGCTGGCTCAGACCCAGCTGGTGCAGAAGAAGCTCGCCGACATGCAGACCGAGATCGCGCTGGGCCTTCAGGGCTCGTTGCGAGTCGGCCGGCTGTTCGACGAGGGTCGGATGGCCCCGGAGATGATCTCGCTCGTCAAGCGTAACAATTGCGGCAAGGCGCTGGCGATTGCCCGCGAGGCGCGCGACATGCACGGCGGCAACGGCATCATGGGCGAGTACCACGTCATGCGCCACGCCCAGAACCTCGAGACGGTCAACACCTACGAGGGTACCCACGACGTCCACGCCCTGATCCTGGGTCGGGCCCAGACCGGGCTGCAGGCGTTCTTCTAGAGCATTTTCCGACGAAGCGGATGCCGGTTCGTCGAAGAAAATGCGACAGAACAACGACTTAGAGAGCTTCGCGATTGCAGCGCGATCGTGACGCTCCCTAGGCCAAGGCGCGTCGCCAATACTCGCGGCTCTCCGGGTTCACCGGGGAGCCCGCCTCGTCGTCGAGGCGCAGAACGGCCTCGTGAAAGGCCCGCGCCTCGTCGATCCCGGCCAGGTCGCGCAATGCGGTGAGGATGCGGGTGATGCGCAGGTGGTTATGGTCGAAGGCCCGCCGCCAGCCCGTCGTCCCGGCGTAGAAGCGCAGCATCCGGTCGCGGGCGGCGAGCAGCCCGGCCCGTGCTGCCGGATCGGCCCGGATCACCGCCGCCTCCGCCGGCCGGAGCACCGGGGCGCCCGGCACCGCCCGGCTCGGCTCGGTGAGCGGAAACAGCCACTGGATGAAATCGTGCACGCCCTCGATCCGGGGGTCGTCGAAGGCCAGCACCGTGGCGAGGTCGCGCCCGCTGCCGTCCCGGCCGCGACCGGCGAGAAAGGCGTGGATCGGTCCTGCATCCGCCTCGGTCATGTCCGCCTCCGGCTGCCTCGTGCTGCCGATCTATGGCGAGGCGCAGCGCCGGACAGGTGGTGCGATCGCGCAATCGAGGCTGCATTGCTGGCGCGCGCCGCAGAACCACGACAGGCTGCCGCTCTTGAGGCAGGCGCCGCCGCACTGGCGGTAGGAGCCGTAGATCGGCCGGATGTAGACCGGTTCGGTCAGCACCCGCGTCCGCTCCGCGCCGGGCATGGCCGGGGCGGGCATGGCGGCGAACGCGAGGAGGAGTACCGTAAAGGAGCGAAGGACGATCATCACCGGGCCGCCATGTCGAGCGGCCCGATGATCGGTTCAACGGCGCGACGGGTCGATTAAATTGCACTTCATCGTCGCGACGCGGCGGCCCGTCAGGCGGCCGCCTTCCGTTCGGCCCGCGCCGCCTCCAGGGCCCGCACCCGCGGGATCACCTCGTCGCCGAAATATTTCACGTCCTCCTGGAAGTGCAGGAAGCCGAGAAGCGCCAGATCGGCGCCGGCCTCCTTGAGCGCCAGGATACGCTCGGCGATCTGGTCCGGCGTGCCGATCAGGTTCGAGCGGAAGCCGTCATTGTACTGGACGAGATCCTCGAAGCTCGACTTCGCCCAGTTGCCCTCGCGCTCCGGCGAGGCGGCGCCGGCATTCTTGACCTCGTGGCCGAAGGCGCGCACCGCGTCCGGATCGGCCTGCGCGATGATGTCCGCGAGGACGGCCCGGGCCTCCTCCTCGGTGTCGCGGGCGATCACGAAGGCGTTGACGCCGATCTTGACGCTCCGGCCTTCGGCGCTCGCCTTGTGGCGAATGTCGTCGACCTGGGCGCGGATGTTCTCCGGGGTGTTGCCGTTGGTGAAGTACCAGTCGGAGACCCGGGCCGCCATGTCCCGCGCCGCCCGCGAGGAGCCGCCCTGGAAAATCTCGGGGAGAGGCTCGGCCGGCTTCGGCTTCAGCGTGTAATCGGAGTAGCGGTAGAAATCGCCCCGGAAGGTGAAGTTGTCCTGCGTCCAGATCCCGCGCAGGCTGCGGATGAACTCCTCCGAGCGGCGGTAGCGCTCGTCGTGATCGAGCCAGGGCTCGCCGATCGCCCGGAACTCGCCCGAGAACCAGCCGCTGACGATGTTGACGGCGATGCGCCCTCCGGTGAGCTGCGAGATCGTCGCCACCTGCTTGGCCGCCAGCGTCGGGTTCCACGGCCCGGGCAGGAGCGCGGCGATGACCTTCAACCGGTCGGTGGCGGCGAGCAGCGCGTGGCTGAACGCGACCGATTCGTGCTGGTATTCGGCGCCGTAGCCGGCGGTGAACCGGATCTGGGTCAGGGCGTAATCGAAGCCGGCCCGCTCGGCGATCCGCGCCAGCTCGCGGTTGTAGTCGGCGTCCCAGCTCGTGCGCTGAGGGATCTTGCTGATGACGAGGCCGCCGGAGACGTTCGGCACCCAATAGGCGAAGCGGATCGGCTCGGGATTGTGCTGCGTCATGGCGGATCCTCGCTCGTCCATGGTGAAGAAGAGCCGGCGCCATTCAAGAAAACGGCGCGGTCGACCCCAAGTATCGGAGGCCGCTTCCGCGCCGTCAAAAGCATCGTCGTGCTTTTTTATCGCCTCCGCGGGGAGCCCGTTCTCCCGAACGCGGCCTTCGCGCGGACGATCTTCCGCTACGCCTTCGGGCGCTCGCGGTTGCCGTATTGCGCCAGCTCCAGCCGGGCGATCGAGCGGTTATGGACCTCGTCCGGCCCGTCGGCGAGGCGGAGCGTGCGGATGCGGGCATAGGAATAGGCGAGGCCGGCATCGCTGCTGACGCCCGCGCCGCCATGGGCCTGGATCGCGTCGTCGATGATCTTCAGCGCCATGCGGGGGGCCGCGACCTTGATCATCGCGATCTCGAGCTTGGCGCCCTTGTTGCCGACCTTGTCCATCATGTCCGCCGCCTTGAGGCAGAGGAGGCGGGTCATCTCGATGTCGGTGCGGGCCTCACCGATGCGCTGCTCCCAGACCGAATGGTCGGCGATGCGCTTGCCGAAGGCGACGCGGGTCAGCAGGCGCTTGGCCATCTTCTCCAGCGCCTCCTCGGCGACGCCGATGGTCCGCATGCAATGGTGGATCCGCCCCGGCCCGAGGCGGCCTTGCGCGATCTCGAAGCCGCGGCCCTCGCCGAGCAAAAGATTCTCGGCCGGCACCCGGACGTCGTTGAGGACCACCTCGGCATGGCCGTGCGGCGCGTCGTCGTAGCCGAAGACCGGCAGCATCCGCACCACCTCGATCCCGGGGGTGTCGAGGGGCACCAGGATCTGCGATTGCTGCTGGTGCAGGGGGGCGCTGGTGTCGGTCTTGCCCATCACGATGGCGACGGCGCAGCGCGGATCGCCGACGCCGGACGACCACCATTTGCGGCCGCTGATGACGTAATGGTCGCCATCGCGGTGGATCTTGGTCTCGATGTTGGTGGCGTCCGACGAGGCCACGTCCGGCTCGGTCATCAGGAAGGCCGAGCGGATCTCGCCGGCCATGAGGGGGGTGAGCCAGCGTTCCTTCTGCGCCTTGGTGCCGTAGCGGTGCAGCACCTCCATGTTGCCGGTATCCGGCGCCGAGCAGTTGAACACCTCGGAGGCCCACTGGATCCGGCCCATCTCCTCGGCGCAGAGCGCGTAATCGAGGTTGGTGAGGCCAGCGCCGCGGAAATCGCCGTCGTCGTGCTCGGCCGAGGGCGGCAGGAAGAGGTTCCACAGCCCGGCCTCGCGGGCCTTGGGCTTCAGCCGCTCGATCACCGGCACCGGCTGCCAGCGATCGGCGCCGAAGGCCTCCGTCTCGGCCTTGTAGGTCGGCACCGCCGGACGGACATGCTCGTCCATGAAGGCCCGGACCCGGTCGCGCCAGTGGCGCTGCTGCTCGGAGAGGGTGAAGTCCATGCGCGAAACCTCCCGTCGCCGGGGTCTTCGGCCCCGGCATTCCCGGGCGGGAGCCTAGCGCCAACCGGGCTCGAGCAAAACCGCCTTTTCGAAAGAGGCGGAATGCCTGGGCCGCAGCGAAGCCGTACCGGAGTTTCGAAGGTGCCCCCGTCCGCTCGAGGTGGCTCATACCCTCGATGGCATCCCGTGTCCGCTCGGCGAGCCCCGGGATGGCCCGGAGAATGTCAGTCCCGGTAGACCCGCGCATAGCGCCGCCCGAGCCCGGTCAGGATCTCGTAGCCGATCGTGCCGGCATGGAGCCCTACCGTGTCGAGGTCGAGCCCGTCGCCGATCAGCGTCGCGGGTGCACCCCGGCGCACGGCGTCGGCGGGCGCCTCGGTGACGTCGAGGATGATCAGGTCCATCGAGACGTTGCCGACGAAGGGGCAGCGCACGCCGCCGACCACCGCCTCGCCGCGGCCGGTCGAGGCGCGCGGATAGCCGTCGGCGTAGCCCAGCGACAGGGTGGCGAGGCGCCGCGGTCCCGGGGCGGTCCAGCGGGCGTTGTAGCCGGCGGTGTCGCCGGAGGCGACCTCGCGGACCTGGAGGATGCCGGCCTCGAGCCGCACCACCGGCCGCATCGGGTTGTCGCGCCCCGGCCGCGGATTGCCGCCGTAGAGGGCGTAGCCCGGACGCGCCAGGTCGGTGCGGCAGGAGGCCAGGAAATCGCCGGAGGAATTGGCCAACGAGGCCCGGATCCCCGGATAGGCGGCGCGCACCCGGGCGAACTCGGCGGCCTGATGGTCGGTGAGGGGATCGTGCTCGACCTCGGCGCTGACGAGGTGGCTCATCAGGAGGTCGATGCCGGCCTCGGCGACGACCGGGTCGCCGGCGAGGGCCAGACCCTCCGGCACCGACAGGCCGAGGCGGTTCATGCCGGTATCGACATGGAGCGCCGCCGGGCGGATCGTCCCCTCGGCGCGGTTCGCACCCGCCCACTCGGCCACTTCCTCGCGCGAGCCGAGCACGGGGCGCAGGCCGGCCTCCCGGTAGGCCGGTGCGCTGCCCGGCGGAAAGCCGTTCAGCACGTAGATCGCGGCCTCGGGCAGGGCGGCCCGTGCGCTCAAGCCCTCGGACAGGTGCGCGACGAAGAAGGTGCGGCAGCCTTCCCGCCATAGGGCCGGGCCGGCCTCGGCGATCCCGCAGCCATAGGCATCGGCCTTGATGACGGCCGCCGTTTCCGGGCACGCGGCGGCGTCGGCGAGAATCCGCCAGTTCGCCCGAAGGGCCGAGAGGTCGATGGTGAGGCGGCCGCCATGGCCGATGGGGCTCGAATCGCGCATGCGCCCGGTCTACCCCCCGCAAGGGGGAGGAGCCAAGGGGCGAGAGGGGGCCCGAGTGACCGAAAGTCAGGCTGCCGATCGTCTCGGCTTTCCGTTCGACCGCTCACCGTGTCGGCCCGGGCTCCGCTTGCGCGGGCCCGGGACGACGCGGCGGGTGTCGGCGCCGTTGCGGCAGGCGTCGCCCGGAGGTCAGTGGTTGTCGGGCAGCCGGTCGGACTGGGCGAGGTTCGAGAATCGGGTGATCTCGGCGTCGAATTGCAGCTCGACCATGCCGGTGGGGCCGTGGCGCTGCTTGCCCAGGATCACCTCGGCCTTGCCGTAGACGCGGTTCATCTCGGCCTCCCAGGTGAAGAACTCTTCCGTGCCCTCGCGCGGCTTCTTGTTCTTCACGTAGTATTCCTCGCGGAACACGAACATCACCACGTCGGCGTCCTGCTCGATCGAGCCCGATTCGCGCAGGTCCGAGAGCTGAGGCCGCTTGTCGTCGCGGGCCTCGACCTGGCGCGAGAGCTGCGACAGGGCGATGATCGGCACCGCCAGTTCCTTGGCCAGGGCCTTCATGCCGGTGGTGATCTCGGTCATCTCCTGCACCCGGTTGTCGCCCTTCTTGGACGAGCCCGACAGGAGCTGGAGGTAGTCGACGACGAGCAGGTCGAGGCCGCGCTGGCGCTTGAGCCGGCGGGCCCGCGCCGCGAGCTGGGCGATGGAGATGCCGCCGGTCTGGTCGATGTAGAACGGGATCGTCTGCATGTCCCGGGCGGCGTCGGTGATCTTGTAGAACTCCTCGGGCCGGATGTCGCCGCGGCGGATCTTGTAGGAGGCGACGCCCGATTGCTCGGCGATGATGCGGGTCGCGAGCTGCTCGGCCGACATTTCGAGGGAGAAGAAGCCGACGATGCCGCCGTTCTTGGTCGCGATCGATCCGTCCGGCTGCTTCTCGCCGACATAGGCCTTGGCGATGTTGAACGCGATGTTGGTGGCGAGCGAGGTCTTGCCCATGCCGGGGCGCCCGGCCAGGATGATCAGGTCCGAGGCCTGGAGACCGCCCATCTTGGCGTCGAGGTCGGACAGCCCGGTGGCGATGCCCGAGAGGCGGCCTTCGCGCTGGTAGGCCTTGGCCGCCATGTCGACCGCCGCCGTCAGGGCGTCGGAGAATTTTTGGAAGCCGCCGTCGTACTTGCCGGTCTCGGCGAGTTCGTAGAGCCGGCGCTCGGTCGCCTCGATCTGCTCGCGCGGCGAGGTCTCGACCGGGGCCTCGTAGGCGCCGTTGACCAGGTCCTCGCCGATGGTGATGAGCCGGCGGCGGAGCGCCAGGTCGTAGATCGTCCGGCCGTAATGCTCGGAATTGATGACCGTCGAGGCCTCGGCGGCGAGGCGCGCGAGGTACTGGCCGACGGTGAGGCCGCCGAGGTCGGCGTCGCCCAGATAGGTCTTGAGGGTGATCGGGCTCGCGAGCTTGCCGGCCTTGATCAGCGTGATCGACACCTCGTAGATCCGCCGGTGCACCTCCTCCATGAAGTGCTCGGGGAGCAGGAAGTCCGAGACCCGGTAGAACGCGTCGTTGTTGACCAGGATCGCGCCGAGGAGCGCCTGCTCGGCGTCGATGTTGTGGGGGGCGACGCGGTATTCCTGCTGCACCGGCTCGAGGTTCGCCGTCAGGGTGCTGGGGATGGCCATCCGGCGGGGCTCCGGGCGAGAGGGGTGACGCGGGGTCCGAGTGTCAGATCATAGCCGCTGCGGCGACCATCGCACCGGCATCCTTGACCAAACCTTGCTGAACCGCGCCTTGCCCGGAGAACCGTTGCCGGCTCCCGAAACGAAGGCGGGGCCCGCGACTCGCGTCGCGGACCCCGCCATGCTGGAACAAAGTAGGAACAAGTCAAGCCCGAGGGCCGGGCTTGTCCCCGCTGTCCCGGTTCTCCCGCCCGTGGGCGGGAGAGAGAATGGGGATATCAGCGATCGTCGGCGTCCGGGCCGGCCTCGGCCAGGGCGGCACCGACCTCGAGGCCGAGATCGTCGAGGTTGAACTCCTCGCGGGTCGTGGCCGACTCGCCGCGGGCCTGGCGCTCGGCCTCCTCGGGGCTGCGGGCGATGTTGACGGTCACCGAGACCTCGACCTCGGGGTGCAGCACGACCGGGACGGTGTGCAGGCCGAGCGTCTTGATCGGCTGGGCGATGCTGAACTGGTCGCGGTTGATGGTGAAGCCCTCCTGGGTCACCACCTCGGCGAGGTCGCGCGGGGAGACCGAGCCGTACAGCACGCCGGTCTCGCCGGCCTGGCGGATGAGCACGAAGCTCTTGCCGTTCAGGGTCTCGCCGACCTTCTCGGCCTCGGCGCGACGCTCGAGGTTGCGGGCCTCGAGCTGGGCGCGCTGGTCCTCGAAGCGCTTCTTGTTGCCTTCCGTGGCGCGCAGGGCCTTGCCGCGGGCGAGCAGGTAGTTGCGGGCGAAGCCCGGGCGCACCTTCACGGTCTCGCCCATCTGGCCGAGCTTGGCCACGCGCTCGAGCAGGATCACGTCCATCGTCGTCGTCCTTCGTCTGGGGAGGCCGCGCGGGCCTCCGGGGTGGTGATGGCGGAACTCGCTCCGCCGTCGGGGATCCGGACCGCCTGGGCGGCCCGGGGATTCGCGTCGTCGCTCAGGTCACCGGCGGGGGGTCGGGTCACCGGCCGGGGGCTGGGCGGGCCGGCGCCGGCCCGTGAGGGCGTCGACGAGGCCGAACAGGGCGAGGGCGGCGAGAGCCACCCCCTGCGTGAGGAAAACCAGGACGTAGAGGCCGATCAGGAGCGGCGTGCGGCCGGGCTTGTCGCGGCTGCGGTCGTGGATCGCCGCGAGGCCCTGGAGCGCCAGGGCGGCCGCGAAGGCGCCGACGAGCGCGACCCCGAAGGCGCCGGCATAGCCCGGCGCCACCGCCAGGATCGCCCCGGCGGCGAGGCCCCACAGGGCGCGCCGCGGCAAAGCGGTCGCGGCGAGGTCCGGCCAGGGCCGGGCGAGGCGGCCGGAGATCTGCACCACACGGGCGCCGGCCCAGAGATAGAAGGTCAGGAGCAACGTGAAGGTCGTCGCCATGATGGCGGGGGCGAGGCCGGCGACCCGCTCGGCGATCCGGGCGAGGTCGTCCTCGTCGAGGCCGGCCCCGCGGGAGGGGGTTTCCTGCAGCTGGAGCTGCAGCATCCCCCGGGCGAGGCGCTGGACCCGCTCCTGGTAGGCGGCATGGTCGCCGGACGAGAGCATCACCACGACGACGAGGGCGATGGCGGCGGTGACGGCGACCCAGGCCAGCAGCCGCCCGGTCGGGTACCATTCCATGCCGCCGTCGGCCCGCGTGCGGCCGAGGAGGGCGAGGTAGCCGAGCCACCAGGCGGGGAGGGCGGTGGAGACCAGGAAGGCGAGGCCGCGCAGGGGAGAGGCGGCGAGGGCGAGGGCGAGCGTGCCGGACGCCGCGGCGACGAGGCCGGTCCGGTGGCTCCAGCCCATCGCCACGATCAGGATCGGCAGCGGAGCGAGCAGGTAAAGGGCGAGCGCGAGCGGCGTCGCCTGGACGACGACCCCGATCAGGAGCGCCGAGGCGAGGCCGGCGACGACGCCGATGCCGGTGTGACGAAGCATGAAACCCTGTCCGCTGTCCCGCCGCCCGGTCAGGGCGGGGTTAGAGGCGACTTTTTTCGCCCCAGCGACCCGGCGGCGCGCTGCCGCCGGGTTGATTGGTCAAATGATCAGCGGATCACGTAGGGCAGGAAGCCCAGGAAGCGGGCGCGCTTGATCGCCTGGGCGAGCTCGCGCTGCTTCTTGGCCGACACCGCGGTGATGCGCGAGGGCACGATCTTGCCGCGCTCGGACACGTAGCGCGAGAGCAGCTTCACGTCCTTGTAGTCGATCTTCGGGGCGTTGGGGCCCGAGAACGGGCAGGTCTTGCGCCGACGGAAGAACGGACGACGGCCACCGCCGCCACCAGCACCGAAAGCCATGGCTTACTGCTCCTCGTTCGTGTTGCGCTCGGCGCGCTCGGCGCGCTCCGGACGGTCGCCGCGGTCCGGGCGATCGCCACGCTCGGGGCGGTCACCGCCGCCGAAGCCGCCGCCGAAGCCGTCGTCGTCACGGCGACGGCCGCGCTCACGGTCCTTGCGCTCGTCGCGGTCGCGCTTCTGCATCATCGCGGACGGCTCGGACTCGAGCTCCTCGACGCGCACGGTCATGAAGCGCAGCACGTCCTCGGAGATGCGCATCTGGCGCTCCATCTCGGCGAGGGCCGCCGGGGGAGCGTCGATGTTCAGGAGGGTGAAGTGCGCCTTGCGGTTCTTGCGGATGCGGTAGGCGAGGGACTTCACGCCCCACATCTCGGTCTTCTCGACCTTGCCGCCGTTCTGCTCGATGACGGACTTGTAGGTCTCGATCATCGTTTCGACCTGCTGCGAGGTCACGTCCTGGCGAGCCAGGAACACATGCTCGTACAGAGCCATGATGGGCCTTTCTCAGGGAGACTAGGCCCTCGACCTGATAACGCGGCAAAGCGGTGTCGGGTGTCGGGCCGGTTCGTCCTCGCGTCGCACGGCGCCAAGCCCTTCGAGCCTGCAAAGGCCCGAGCGGTTGTTCGAAGGCGGAGACACGGGACGACGGGGCGAGCCCCTGCGGCGGGTGGGAGACCCGCCGCCGTCCGTTCAGCCCCCGGCCGGAGCGAACGCGAGGCGCCGCCTATAGCAGGTTTCGGGGAAAGGGCAAGGGCGGGATTCCCGAACGCCGCGACGCGCCAGGACCGCAGCGCCTTCGAACGGGGGTCGGCGCTGATGCGTCGATGCCGAGGCCGAGGGTATAAGCCGCGGGTAACCATCGGCCCCTTAAGGTTGCCGCAGCGTTCGCGACAGGATTGTTTCGCCCGATGGCGTCGGCCGCTCTCCCCCGACCCGTGACGACCCCGCCGCGAGCATCCGCCGCCGCGGCGCTCGCCGATCTCGTCGACGCCGCCGAGCGTGTCGGCGACGCGGCCCAGGTCCTCGACGGCGTCGCCGACCTCCTGGTGGCCCGGGCCGGCCAGCTCTCGATCCCGCAGGTCGGGGCCTTCGACGAGGTGATGACGGTGCTGGCGGCGGGCGCCGGCACGAAGGCGCGCGGGCGCCTCGCCCGGCGGCTCGGCCCGCTGCCCCGCCCGCCGCGCCGGCTCGCGCGGCTCCTTGCCTGCGATCCCGAGCCCAGCGTGGCGGTGCCGGTGCTCGCGCGCTGCGCCGCGCTGCCCGACACCGTGCTGATGCAGGTCGCCCGCAGCCGGGGGCCGGTGCATCTCGCGGCCATCGCCCGGCGCGAGACCGTGGCGGCCCGGGTCGCCGACATCCTGGCCGACCGGGGCGACGAGGCGGTGATGGGCACGCTGCTGCGCAATGCCGGCGCGCGGCTCTCGCTCGCCGCGCTCTCGCTGCTGTCGGAGCGGATGGAGGACCGCGACGGCCTCGCCCGTGGGCTCGCGGCGCGTCCCGGCCTGCGTCCGGCCCAACGCGACGCCCTGGTGCGGCCTCGCCCATCCGAGCGCCAGGGGCCGCCCCGCCGCGCCGTCGAGGCGGTCGCCCTGCGGGTCCGCCTCGGGCTCGAGGAACCCGACATCCGCCTCTGGCTCGCCGAAGGCCGGATCGCCGAGGCGATCCTGGGTCTCGCCCACCTCGCCGGCTGTTCGCCGGAGCGGGCACAGGCCGCGTATCGCGCCGCGAACCCGGCGGCCCTAGCCCTGGTCGTCCGCGCGGCGGGCTTGCGGCTCGCGACCCTGGGCGCCCTCCTGCGCGCCCGCGCCGGCGCCGCCCTCACGCCCGAGCATGCGGGCGCCGCCGTCCAGGCCTATCGGGCCATGACGGTGGCCGAGGCGCGGGAAGGGGTGGCGGCGGACGCCTCGGCGTGGATCCGCGACAGGCAGCCTGCCCGGCCGTGAGCGGCGTCTCCCGAGGCGGGGAGCGGCATCCGCCATGGCCCACCTCCATCTCCATTCTCTCCAATCGAAACGGTATTTATTCTCAGAGTCGATTTGCGCTTAACTTGTTAAGCCGCCGCAGTCATCGAATTGTCGCAGAGTCTCAGAATTTATTAACCCGTTTCTGATGTGTTTCTAATCCTTAGTCTTTACCCGGGCCATGTCGATGAACCTCCTCGGCAATACGCGCATCCTGATCAAGGCCACGTTGCCACTCGTCATCGTCGCGGGCGTCGCCGGCGGACTCGTCGTCTATGCTCGGAGTAACTTGGCGCAGATGGCCGTGCAGACGCGCCAGCTGGTCGAGGTGCAGGCCGCCCGTCTCCAGAACATCATGAACGTGCAGATCACGGCGACCGAGGCCAGCGTCCTGAGCCGGAACCTGGCCATGGAGTTCCGCCAGGAGGAGATGGCCGGCTACGTCCAGCGCTACGATGCCGCGAAGAAATCCGCTCTCGCCAGCGCCGACACGCTGATCGCCCTGTCCGATACGCCGGAGCGCAAGGCCGCGAATACGGGGCTGCGTGAGACCTTGAACGAGTTCTTCGCGATCTCCGAGCGGGCGAACGCCTTGGGCTTGAAGAACCAGAACGACGCGGCCGGCAAGATCCTGCTGGTCGATGCCTCGCCGTTGCGGCGGAAGGTCCGCGACTTCGTGCAGACGCGCATCAACCTGCTGACCGTGGAGTTCCAGCAGGCGAGCGACAAGGCCGACCAGGCCGCGGCCTCTGCCGGGCTGGTCCTGGCCGCATCCGCGGTCTTGGCCCTGCTGGCTTCGCTGTCGGTCGCGATCCTGATCGTGGTCTTCGGCATCACGCGGCCCCTCGGGCGCCTCGTCGGGGTGCTCCAGCGCATGGCGACGGGCGAGACCAATGCCGAGATCAAGGAGGCCGCCCGCGGCGACGAGATCGGCGCCGTCGGGCGCGCGGTGGACGGCATCAAGGCCATGGTCGCCCAGAAGGCGGCCGAGCAGGCGGAGATCCGCCGCGTGGCCGACGCGGCCGCCGCCGCCGAGCGCAAGCGCACGATGGTGGAGCTGGCGGACGGGTTCGAGCGGGCCGTCGGCGGGATCGTCGGCCTGGTCTCTTCCTCGGCCACCGAGCTTCAGGCAACCGCCGGCACGATGACCGCGACCGCGACGCAGACCGCCTCGCAATCGACCGCGGTCGCGGCCGCGGCCGAGGAGGCGGCCTCGAATGTCGGCACGGTGGCGGCGGCGGCCGAGGAACTCGGCGCCTCGGTGCAGGAGATCGGCCGCCAGGTGCAGGGCTCGGCCGGTCTGGCCCAGGCGGCGGTCGGCGAGGCGGACAAGACCGGCCAGCTCGTCCAGGCGCTGCGCACCACGTCGGCCCGGATCGGCGACATGGTCGGGCTGATCTCGAACATCGCGAGCCAGACCAACCTGCTGGCGCTGAACGCCACCATCGAGGCGGCCCGGGCCGGCGAGGCGGGGCGGGGCTTCGCGGTGGTGGCCGCGGAGGTGAAGGAACTGGCCAACCAGACCGCCAAGGCGACGGAGGAGATCGCCGGCCAGATCGGCGAGATCCAGGGCGTGACCGATCAGGCGGTCTCGGCCATCGGGGCGATCACCGGGCGGATCCGCGAGATCAGCACGGTCGCGGTCTCGATCGCCTCGGCGGTGGAGCAGCAGGGCGCGGCGACGCAGGAGATCGTCCGCAACGTCAGCCAGGCCGCCTCCGGCACGAGCGAGGTCACCCACAACATCACGGGCGTCGCCCACGCCTCCGAGGAGACCGGCGCGGCGGCGAGCCAGGTTCTGTCGGCAGCCTCCGAGCTGTCGCGCCAGTCCGAGCACCTCTCGGCCGAGGTGCACCGCTTCCTGGACAATGTGCGGGCCGCGTGAGTCCGTCTCGGCGGACGTGAGGCGCGCGCAGGGCGCCCCTCACGCCGTCCTCACGGTTTTCTGGGCTCGGTCCCGAGATGCTTGTCGAGGAAGGCCGCGATCTCGCCGAAGGCCTCGCGGGTCTCCGGCGCGTCCGGGTTGAACAGGTACTGGGCATGGCTCATGCCCTCGAACACCTGAAGCGACGCCTCGACCCCGGCCTGGCGCAGCTTGCGGTGGGTGCGCACGGTGTTCGACAGGAAGAGGTCGCGGGTGCCGGTGGTCAGGATGGTGGGCGGCAGGCCGCGCAGGTCTCCGTAGATCGGCGAGAGCTGCGGGTCGCGCAGGTCGCGGCCGGCGGCGTAGAGCTTCGCCGCCCGGGTCAGGACGCCGTCGTAGGAGACCAGCACGTTGTCCAGCCACTCGTTGGCCTTGTAGCTGTCGCCGGTCTCGGTCAGGTCGGACCACGGCGTGCCCGGCGCGATGGCGGCCGGGAGCGGCACCCCCTCGCGCTTGGCCCGCAGCATCAGCGCCAGCGCCATGCCGCCGCCGGTCGAGGTGCCGAACACCGCCATGTTGGCGGCGGGCTGCAGGGCGAGCGCGGCCTTCCACACCGCCATGGCGTCGTCCATCGCCGCCGGGTAGGGGGCGTCCGGGGGCATGCGGTAATCGAACGAGATCACCGTGAAGCCGCCGAAGGCCGCCATCAGCACCGCCTCGAGGGTGCCGGCCTCGCCCGGGTTGTAGACATAGCCGCCGCCATGGATGTGGACGAGCAGCCGGTGGCGGTTGCGCTCCGGCACTTCCCTGGGGGCGACGATCCAGGCCTTGACCCCGCCGATCACCTCGGGGGTCGAGACGACGCCGAGGCGCTCGCGCAGGGCCGGAAGCGGCGCGGCGGTCTGGGCCGCGAGCTTGGCCACCAGCGCCTTCCACTCCGCGGCGCTGCCCGGATCGGCGTTCCAGGCCGGCACCCGGTAGGGCGCCGCGATCGCGGCCTGGAATTCGGGGCTCACCGTGCCCGGCACCGGAATGCGCCGGCCCGGCACCGTGCGGGGGCCCGCGACGGCGTTGGCGGCATTCTGGGCCGCCTCCATCCGGGCAAAGTCCGAGGCGTCGGCGCTCGGGGGCGCCGGCTGCTGCGCGAGGACGGACGTCGGCAGGCCGACGGCCAGGGAGACCAGGGGCAGGGCGGCGAGGCGGCGCGGGCCGGGCAATGAACCGTATCCTGTCGGCACGAGATCCGCACGATTCGCACGATGGATCCCATCCGGCAAGACATCCCCCCGCCGGCGCCCCTACGGCAATCCGCGCCTCAGGATGGAGCTGTCGTAGCCGTCCAGCAGGTCCTGCGGGTCGCGATAGATCGCCATGCAGCCGGCCTCGCCGAGCTGCGCCTCCGGGAAGCCGCCGCACAGGACGCCGATCACCGGCAGCCCGGCCTTCACCGCGGCCTCGGCATCGTAGGGCGAATCGCCGATCACCACGGCCTGGCCCTTGGCGGGATGGCCGAGTTTCCCGAGGGCGGCCTCGAAGATGTCCGGATGCGGCTTCGAGCGGTCGGCTTCGTCGGAATTGGTCGCGACGTCGACGAGGTCGCGGATGCCGGCGATCTCCTGGTAGCGCTCGACCTCGTCGGCCTTGCCCGAGGAGGCGAGCGCCAGGACGTGTCCCTCCGCCTTCAGGCGCTCGAACAGGGCGCGCACGCCGGGAAAGGGCCGGACCTTCGGCAGGTACTCGTCGGTGAACAACGTCGAACGGAACGTCTCGATGGTCTCGCGGTCGCGCTCCAGGCGCTCCTTCGGCACGAAGACCGGCATCAGCTGGTCGCCGCCCTTGCCGATCTGGCCGCGGACCTCGTCCGGCGAGACCGCGATTCCGAAGTGGCGAAAGGCCTCCGCCCAGGCCGCGGCATGCAGGTCGACGCTGTCGAGCAGGGTCCCGTCGATGTCGAAGATCAGGTTTCGGATCACGGGGAAACGCCCTTCGTCTGTTGCCGCCAGGCACGAAAGCCCGGCAAAGCGCCGGAGTTCCCCGGCGGACGAGCGGGGCCGCTGGCCTTCGGGGGCCCCGGCCATTAGAGCTTCCTGCAACGCCGCGCCCCGTTCGATGCGGGAGCGCCCCTGACGTCAGATGTGGGAAGTGCCGATGTCCGTCCTGTCCAGAGCCTGCCTCGTCGCGGCCGTGGCCGCGCTCGCGGGCGGCTGCATCAACAATCCCCTCGGCCAGGTCGGCGGCGTGCTGCCGGCGGGCGATGTCGGTCCGCCGCCCTCCCTGCGCGGCGACGTGAAGCTGCCGGCCCGCAGCAACGGCGACCTCGCGCAGGCCGCGACCGAGCCGACCCGCCGTCTCAACGTCCCGACGAGCACCCGCGCGTCCGGCGACACCCTGAGCGCTCCGCCCCGCCGCATCCGCCGCGACGAGATCGAGGGCGAGGGCGGCCCCAGCGGCAGCAACGGCGGCTTCTCGCCGACCATCGGCTCGGGCGGCTCGGTCGGCCTCGGCGGCAAGTTCTAAGCAGATTTCGCCGAAGTGGTTACCGGTTCGGCGCCAAAAATCTGCGACAAAACAAGAACCTAAGCGGGCGAAGCGTTGGCCTGCCAACGCAAGTCTGCTTAGAGCCTCTTCCGGCGAGGCGGGCACCGGCTCGTCGAGGGAAAAAGCTTCGAAGCCGAAGACTTTGAAGCCAAAGACTTTCAAGTCGAAGTTCTGAAGCCGTGCCCGGTTGCGATGCGATCGGGCACGGCTTCGGGGGAGCCCGCCTCGCGCGAAGTCCCCGGACCGCCCCGCCGGGCGGCGCCCGCGCCCGGCGACGATGCGATGCCCCGCGCGCACGGGAATCCGGGTGTCCGGGGCCCGTCCGCACACGGGACGACGACTTCGCGCCGGACGACGATCTCCGCCGGAACGGTGGATTGCGTTGCTCGGCGCGTCCCATAGGGTGTCGCGCGACGGCTGCGCCACGCCCCGGACTGCGCTCGATGACCCGATCTCTGCTTGCGATTTCGGTCCTGACGATCGGGATGATGCCCGCCGTCGCTGCGGCAGCACCCAACGGCTGCACGATCGGCGGATGGTCGATCGTCACGGAGGCGGGGGGAGTGCCGGTGCGGGCCGGCCCGTCGCCCGGGGCCCCGATCGTCGGCCGGCTGCCGCCCGCGGTCGATTACGAGGGCGGCCTCTTTTCCGGGCGCGGGCCGGAATTCTCGATCGTCGAAGCCGATGGCGGCTGGTTCCGGATCGCGAACGTCTACGTGCAGACCGTCAAGGAGGACGACGTCGAGGAGGTGCCCCTGAACGTGACGGGCTGGATCCCGGGCCGGGCCATCTATTTCGGCCTCCAGACCTATAAGGGCTTCGCGAAGCCCGATCCCACGTCCGAGGTCGTCTACAGGTTCGGCGAACTCTCCCATCCGAGGGACTGGCTGGCCGTCACCGATTGCCTCGGTGAATGGGCGCAGATCGGCTACGGCACGCCGCAGGACGAGAAGCGGATGTGGGTGCGCGGCATATGCGCCGCCCAGGAAACCAGCTGCGACGGCGTCAAGGGCGACAACTGACGTCGGGCACGGCCTCTCGACTGGTCCACACGGACACGTGCCTTGCGAGGCGCGGCAGCGTCACGGATCGCCGGGATCCATCCCGGCCTGCATGACGGCCCGCTTCGCCCGGGCGTCCTTCTTCACCCTCGTTTCCCGGGCCCGGGTGTTTTCCCGCAGGCGCCGCCGGCGCTCCTCGAGACCGGCCCGGGTCGCCGGCCACCAGCCGCGGTCGGGAGCGTCGGCGGCGGCAGCCGGTACCGTCTCGGTGAGTTCCCCGAAGGTCGGCATTCGCCACCAGGCCCAGACCAGCGGTCCCGGCGCGGTGATGGCGGGATAATGGGCCAGGGCCTCCGTCTCGGCCAGGGGGGCGTCGTCCAGCGCCTCGAACACCACCACCCCGGCGCCGGCCGCCTCGACCGCCGCCCCGAGGGGCGGGGGATCGCCGCGCGGCACCGGATGGCGCCGGCGGCGGCGCTCCGCCTCGGCGGCGGGATCGCGGGTCGCCTCGCGCCGGGCGCGCCTCGCCTCGGGCTCGTTCGCGGCGGCCGCTTCCTCGATCGCCCCCCAGGCGGCCTTCAACGCCTCGTAGGAACGCCAGGGCACCCGCCAGGCCCGGATCTCCGGCGCCCAGGCGGCGAACGGGATGGTGCGCAGGGTGTCGACCACCCTGCGGGAATAGGGCGTGCGGACCAGCAGCGCCTCGGGAGCGGCGTCGAGATAGCGGCTCTCCAGCGGCTCGAAGGCGTAGGCGTCCCGGCCCTTGTCGTCGCCGTAGGCGTCGAGCGCCGAGATCTCGCGGGCAATCCAGGCATCGGCCCGCTGCTCGGCGGTGGTGCCGGGCACGAACCAGCGCCGCAGCTTGCGCCGCCAGCGGGCGGTCGGAAAGCTCTCCTTGAAGCGGGCGAGGAGCGCACGGTCGAACGGCATCGCCACGAGCACGCCGGGGCGCTTGGCGGTGCCGGGCGCCACCGCGAAGCCCGCCCCGCGGGCGACCTCGCCCTCGGGGGCGCTCGCGTCGCCCGGTCGATCCTCGTCCTGCCCGCCCTCGGACATGCCAGCCCTCAGATCGCTCCTTCAGATCGTCGGCGCGCGGCCGCCGTAATAGTCGTCGAGGCGCCCGCCATAGGCCGGGTCCGTGAACGGATCCTCGTCCGGGCCGTGGCGCGGCGCCTCGGCCAGCGTGCCGGGATCGATGTCGATGACGTAGCCGCCCAGGCGCACGTCGTAGGTCAGGGCCTTCCAGGGCACCGGGTGATGGTGCTCGCCGAAGCCCAGGAAACCGCCGAAGGACAGGACCGCGTAGGCGACCTGGCCCGTCACCTTGTCGACCATGAAGTTGTAGACGCTGCCGAGATGCTCGCCCTTGCGGTCGTAGACCGCCGTGCCCTCGACCTTGTTCGAGGCGATCAACCGGCGGGTCTCGTCGAGGGCGAGGCCGTCGCCGGACGGGTCGAGCTCCATCGTGCCGGGCTCGCGCAGGGCGCGCTCGTTGGGGAGTTCGGTCGGCATGGCGGGCTCCGTGACGCAGTCAAACCAGTCTTCGGGGAACCGTCCGGCCCGACGAGGGTTCCGCGCTCAACGGGACCGCTCGCCCTCCTCGTCCTGTCGTTCGGCCACTTCGGAGCGCACGGTCCGGCTCGCCAGCATCATCTCGACCGCGAAGGCGGTGAGGGAGGCCAGGGTGCAGACGATGGCGGCCCCGAACAGGCTGAACAGCAGGCTCGCCACCGCGGCGTCGCGCAGGGTGCCGAGGAACAGGGTGAGCACCGCGCCGCAGATCGCCACCCCGCCGAGCGCCGCGATCACCACCGCCACGTCGAGGGCGAGGCTGCGTCGGCGCAGGTCGCGCAGCCTCGCCTGGTCGCCGGGCCGCTCGGCGATGCGGTCGGCGAGCTTCTCGACCTGGTCGGCGATGCGGGCGTGGCGGGTCGAGAAGACGTTCAGCAGCGTCGCGATGCCGGAGAGCAGGAACACCGGGGTCAGGGCGACCTGGATGATGTGGGCGGTCGAATCGACCTGGGACGGATCGGCGGAGGGAATCATGCAACTCGGGAGGAATGGGCCGGGACGGACCTGGATCGCACGGTCCTGACGTTTGGGAAAGCACTCTTTCAACAGAGCAGTCTTGGGTCGACCTGCCAGAATGTAAGGCGGGCGCCGCAAGAAAGATCCAGCCTATTGCCGGTCGGGTCCCACGCGTACGAAACCTGACAACTCTGACCTGCCCGTCAAGGTTGCGGGTGATGGATTGGTTCAGCCAACCATGAGTCCATCGACGCTTGACGATAGATTATTATAATAATATTTGCACTCGCTGAGGTTGCAAGGTCCGGTGCGGACAACGCCCGCCCGTGATCGCGAAATCGGCGGAGGTCGTGCGTGCGGGGACGAGGGACGGAATGGAACGAGCCTCCGCCGGGTGCACTGGCGGCGGCCTCCGCGGCGTCGGACGCGGTCGCGACCTGGCAATGGGACATCGGTACCGACATCCTGTGGGGCGACGACCGCATGGCGGCTCTCTACGGAGTCGATCCCGCTCGCCTGCGCGGCGGCACGCCGGTCCCGGTCCTCTTCGACTGCATCCATCCGGACGACCGCGGGACGGTAGCGGCCCGCATCCGCCGGGCGGCGGAGGAGGGCGGGTCCTACGTCGTGCCCTATCGCCTGCTCGCACCCGGGGGTCGGATCCGCTGGGTCCTGTCCTGCGGCCGCTGCGCCCACGATGCGGCGGGTCGGCCGACGGAAGGGCGGGGCGTCGTGATCGACCTGACCGGCGCCGAAGCGCATCCCCTCGAACGCGCCGCGGAGCACGGCCTCGCCGTCCGCCGCGCGGTCGACGACTGGCACGATCCGTTCCTGCGGCGCCTCGCCGACATGCTGCTGATGGAGATCGGCCGCCACCTCGCGGCCGACGAGGTGCCTCGGGCACCGGAGAGCCGCCGGACGTACTGACGGGCGGCACGCGCTCCGCCGGATGTGCCCGCGTCGCCGGTGCCGCCGAAGCGGCCGGCTCGGCGCAGGGAGTCGTCAGGCCGTCGTGATGGCGAGCTGCGCGCCGTGGGCGAGGCGCGGATCGAGGTTGCCGGTCGTCTTGCCCCGGAACACGGCGGCCACCGGGCCTTCGCCGCGGCTCGCCAGCGCCTGGGCCAGGGCGCCATCCGTGCCCGACGGGCTCGCCAGGGTGACGGTGGTGCGGGGGCCGAGCGGCAGGGTCGCGGTGCGGGCCGGGCCGCCCAGGATCTCGGCCTCCACCACCGGCGCGTCGGCCCCGGTGCCCAGCAGCGCGGCGTAGCGGGCGCGGGAGGCCTCGACGTCGCGCACCGCCACCGTGACGGAGGCGACGCCGGTGACGCCGTTGTCGTGCCGGCGCACGTCGCCCTCCTGCACGCGCAAGGAGCGGGGCGTGACGTCGCCGCACAGGAACGGCACGTCGGAGCCCGGCGCGCGGGCGGTCTTCCAGTCGAGCCGCGCGCCGTCCGGCCGGAAGCGGCCGCCCGCCACCGGATCCGCGATGTCGAGCCCGCGCCCCTGCGCCGCCTTCACGTCGGCGTCGATGTCGCCGGGCAGGAGCGCGTGGTCGAGGAAGCCCTCGCCGGCGCGGTGGTAGACCTCCGACCAGCGGTTGCCGGGCTCGGGTTTCTTGAAGGCGATCAGCTCCAGGTAGGCGCCGTCCTCCAGCACCACCAGCACGTTGTGGGTGACGCCGTTCTGGTGCTCGCCGCCGCGGATCACCGTGAAGCCGAGGCTGGAGTAATCCGCGAAGGCCGCGTCGAGGTCGGCGACCGCGATCACCAGGTGGTCGAGGGTGAGGGACATCGGGTTTCCTCTTCAGACGGCCGACACGGCGGCGGGAATCGGAGCACGGCCGGGGATCCAGCCGCGGCCGGGCACCGCATCCAGGAGGGCGCGGGTATAGGCGGCCTGCGGGGCGGAGAAGACCTCCGCGGTCGGGCCGGCCTCGACGACGGCACCGTCCTTCATCACGGCGATCCGGTCGCAGATCTGGCCGGCGACGCGCAGGTCGTGGGTGATGAACAGCATCGACAGGCCGAGGCGGTCGCGCAAACCGTCGAGCAGCGCCAGCACCTGGGCCTGGACCGACACGTCGAGGGCCGAGACCGGCTCGTCGGCGACCAGGAGATCCGGTTCCAGCGCCAGCGCCCGGGCGAGCCCGATCCGCTGGCGCTGGCCGCCGGAGAATTCATGCGGCAGGCGGTCCATCGCCGCGGGATCGAGCCCGACGAGGCTAAAGAGCTCGCGGGCCTTCGCCATGGCGTCGGCGCGGGAGACGCCGTGCAGCATCGGCCCCTGCGCCACCAGTTCGCCGGCGCGGCGGCGCGGGTTGAGCGAGGCGAAGGGGTCCTGGAAGACCATCTGCACCCGGCGGGCCTCGGCACGCATCGCCCGGCGCGAGAGCGAGGCCAGGTCCACGGGACCGGCGCCGGTATCGCCGAGCCGGATCGTGCCGGTCTCGGGATCAAGCAGGCGGACGATGCAGCGGGCGAGCGTCGACTTGCCGGAACCCGATTCGCCGACGATGCCGAGCGTCGTGCCCCGGGGCAGCGACAGGCTCACGTCCCGCACGGCGTGGGTCACCCGGGGACGGCCGGAGAGGAAGCCGCCGCCCTTGCGGTAGGTCTTCGAGACGCCCTCGATCGTCAGGATCGGCGCGGCGTCGGTGCCGGGGCGCGGGGCGCGGGGCAGGAGCGGCGGCACCGCGCCGATCAGCGCCCGCGTGTAGGGCGCCTGCGGCCGGTTCAGCACGGCGTCAGCCGGGCCCTCCTCGACGAGGCGTCCGGCCTGCATCACGGCGACCCGGTCGGCGATCTCCGCCACCACCCCGAAATCGTGGGTGATGAACAGCACGCCCATGCCGCGCCGCGCCTGGATCTCGCGGATCAGCGCCAGGATGCGCCCCTGCGTCGTCACGTCGAGCGCGGTGGTCGGCTCGTCGGCGATGAGGAGCGCGGGCTCCAGGGCGAGCGCCATGGCGATCATCACCCGCTGGCGCTGGCCGCCCGAGAGCTCGTGCGGATAGGCCCGGAGCGCGGCGCGCGGGTCCGGCATCCGCACCTCGTCGAGCAGCGCCAGGGTCTTGTCCCGGATCGCCCGGGCCCCGAGTCTCGTGTGGATGCGGAAGGTCTCGGCGATCTGGTCGCCGGCCCGGCGCAGCGGGTTCAGGGCCGTCATCGGCTCCTGGAAGATCATGCCGATCTTCGCCCCCCGCAGGCGCCGCATCTCGGCTTCCGACGCGCCGACGAGGTCGCGGCCCTGAAACAGCACCGCGCCGGCATCGGGCCGCACGCCGGGGGGCAGGAGCCGCATCACCGTGTTGGCGAGCACCGACTTGCCCGAACCCGATTCGCCGACGACGCACAGGATCTCGTTGGCCGCGAGCGTGAGGGAAACGTCGGAAAGCGCGTGGCTCCGGTCGGCCCCCGGCGGCAGGCGGACCGAGAGGTTCTTGACCGAGAGAAGTTCGCTCATGCCGGGGCCTTCACGGGCGCGGGGCCGCGCAGGCGGGGGTTGAGGGCGTCGTTGAGGCCCTGGCCGACCAGGGATACGGCGAGCACCGTCACCAGGATCGCGACGCCCGGAATCGCCGAGACGTACCATTGGGTGCGCAGCACGCCGCGCCCGGCACCGATCAGGTTGCCCCAGGAGGCGACGTTCGGGTCCGAGAGGTTGAGGAAGGCGAGCGCGCTCTCGAGCAGGATCGCCACCGCCATCACCACGCTGGCATAGACGATCACCGGCGGCAGGGCGTTGGGCAGGATCTCCCGGGCGATGATGCGGGCATCGCCCATGCCGAGCACCCGGCAGGCCTGGACGAATTCGCGGTTGCGCAGGGTCAGGAACTCCGCCCGCGTCAGCCGCGCCGGGGCCGGCCAGGAGACGAGGCCGATCGCCACCGTGACGGTGGTGATGTCCGAGCCGAACACCGCGACGAGCACGAGGAGCAGCAGGAAGTTCGGCAGGGTCTGGAACGCTTCCGTCACCCGCATCAGGACGTCGTCGACGAGGCCGCCGTAGAAGCCCGCCACCGCGCCGACCGCGATGCCGATCGCGATCGCGATCACCGTCGCGACGAGGCCGATCAGGAGCGAGACCCGGGCGCCGTGGAAGATCTGGGCGGCGATGTCGCGCCCGCTCGCGTCCGTCCCGAGCCAGACCTTCGGATTCACGAAGGGCCATTGCAGCGGCCGGCCGGCGAGGCCGAGCGGGTCCTTGGGAAACAGCAGGGGCGCGGACAACGCCACCGCGATCACGAGGAGGAGGAGCACGGCGCCCAGGAGGGCCGCCGGGTTGCGCGCGTAGCGCCGGAGGGCCGCCATCGCGTCAGCGCCCCGCCGCGATGCGCGGATCGAGCCGGCCGTAGATCAGATCGACCAAGAAGTTCACCGTGATGACGAGGAGCGCCGACACGAACACGATGCCGAGCAGGGTGTTGAGGTCGCGCTGCACCACCGATTCGTAGGCGAGCCGCCCGAGGCCGGGCAGCGCGAACACGCTCTCGACCACCACCGAGCCGCCCAGCATCGTCCCGGCCTGGAGACCCACCAGGGTCACCATGGGGAGCAACGCGTTGCGCAGGGCGTGGCGCACGATGATCCCGGTCTCGCCCAGCCCCTTGGCGCGGGCGGTGCGGACGTAGTCGAGGCTCATCACCTCCAGCATCGAGGCGCGCATGATCCGCAGATACGTGGCGAGGAAGACGAGCGCGAGCGTCAGGGTCGGCAACACGAGGTGGCGGGCGACGTCGAGGACGTGGGCGAGACCGGTATAGCCGGCGCCGACCTCCTCGAAACCGCCGGCCGGCAGCCAGCCGAGATGGATCGCGAACAGCACGATCCCCATCAGGCCGAACCAGAACGAGGGCGTGGCGTAGAACATCAGCCCGAGCGTCGAGATCAGGGTATCGGGCCATTGCCCGATCCGCCGCGCCGCCAGCACGCCGAGGAACGTCCCGCCGAGGAACGCGAGGGTGAGGGACGCGCCCATCAGCAGCAGGGTCACGGGCAGCCGCTCGGCGATCACCATCGCGACCGGCTTGCCGTAGATCGCCGACTGGCCGAGGTCGAGCTGCACCAGCCGCCACAGGTAGCGCCCGAGTTGCGCCGCCGCCGGCAGGTCGAGCCCGTAGTAACGGCGCAGCTCCTCGGCGGTCGCCGGGTCGCCGCCGCCCATCTGGGCCATCAGGGCGTCCACGGTGTCGCCGGGGGCGAGCTGGAGCAGCAGGAAGAGCCCCGCCAGGATGACGAGGAGCGTCGGCAGGCTGGCGGCGAGGCGGCGCAGCGCCAGGAGAAGGATCGTCATGCGATGGCCTGGGTCGGGGCGGCGTGCCTCGCGAACGGGGTCGTCACGCCTCGATCCACGTGTCGTGCCAATCGCCCGAGCCCCAGCGCGGGGTGTTGTGATCGCCGTGCACGCGCTTGCTCGTCGCCGACAGGAAGGTGCGCTCGGTCATCATCCAGACCGGGATCTCGTCGTTCACCGCCTGCACCCACCGGGCGTAGAGCGCCTTGCGCTTCACCGGGTCGAGTTCGCTCGCCGCCTCGTCGGTGAGACGGTCGACGAGGTCGGATTGCCAGCCGTACTGGTTGGTCCAGGGCGCGCCCTTCGGCGAGCCGGAGCGGTACCACACGGTGGTCGAGACCGCGGGATCGCCGCGGTACTGGTGCCAGCCGGTGGCGAGGTCGAAGTTCCAGTCGCGGTAGACGGTGGAGAGGGCGCCGGCCGTGTCGAGGTTGACGATCTCGACCTTGATCCCGACCGCCTGGAGCGATTGCTGGATGAAGGTGGCCAGCAGCGGCACGTCCTCGCCGTTCATGATCGGCACGAGCTTCAGCGAGAAGCGGGTGCCGCCTGCGCCGCGCTTGAACCCGGCCTCGTCGAGGAGTGCCGCGGATTTCTTGGGGTCGAACGGGTAGGGGACCGGGTTGTCCGGGTAGAACGCCGTCGAGGAGGACGGGATCGGCCCGGTGGCCGGCTTGCCGAGACCGTAGATGAAGTTCTCGATGAAGAACGGCACGTCGATGGCGTGCGCGATCGCCCGGCGCACCCGCACGTCGGCGAGCTCCTTGCGGCGGGTGTTGAATTCGAGCGTGTTGTTGAAGGCGTTGGCCTCGAGCCCCTTGCTCGACACGGTGAAGCGCGGATCGGTTTTCAGCCGGTCGAGGTCGGCGAGCGCCAGCGCGTTGTAGGTCGAGAGCTGGACCTGGCCGGTCTCGAGCGCCGCGGAGGCCGCCGCCTTGTCGGTGATGAAGCGCCAGACGATCCGGTCGAGATAGGGAAAACCCTCGCGCCAGTAGGTCGGGTTGCGCTCCGCGATGACGTGCTGGCCGCGCTCGTAGGACACGAACTTGAACGGCCCGGTGCCGATCGGCGCGGTGTTGGCCGGGTTCTCGAGCACGTTCGTGCCCTCGAAGACGTGCCGGGGCGCGACGTAGCCGAGGTCGCAGAGCGCCCGCAGCAGCAGGTCGAGGGGCATCGGCCGGGAGTACCGGAACACCGCCGTGTGGGCGTCGGGGGTGTCGACGGCCTCCAGGTAGAGCTGGAGCTGGGTGCCGTAGTTCAGGTACTTCTTCCACATCTCCATCGCGGTGTACTGCACGTCCGCGGAGGTGAAGGGCTTGCCGTCGTGCCAGGTCACGCCCTGGCGCAGCCTGAAGGTCACGGTCTTGCCGTCCGGCGCGGCCTCCCAGGCGGTGGCGAGGACACCGGCCGGCCTGCCGTCCTGGTCGAGGTCGACCAGCGGCTCGACGATCTTCGAGGTGATGACGTAGACGCCGGTCGAGGCGCGGATCGACGGGTTCAGCACCCGCTGCTCGCCGTTGAGCTGCACCGTCAGCACGCCGCCGCGCCGGGGGGCGGCGCCCTTGGGACCCGCCGCTTGCGCCAGCGCTTGCGTCAGGGCCGCCGGGCTCCAGGCCGCGGTGCCGAGCGCGAGGAGGCCGGCCCGCTTGAGGGCGTCGCGGCGGTCGATGATC
The DNA here is from genome assembly GCF_017347565.1 of Methylobacterium indicum. Taxonomy (NCBI): domain Bacteria; kingdom Pseudomonadati; phylum Pseudomonadota; class Alphaproteobacteria; order Hyphomicrobiales; family Methylobacteriaceae; genus Methylobacterium; species Methylobacterium indicum. The sequence continues at coordinate 2,157,871 of NZ_AP024145.1, forward strand.
ATCGGGGCATCCCTGTCGTCGTTCGGGCGCCATCCTTGCTGCAACGCAGCGCCGGCGCAATGGACGAAGCGTGGCAATTTCCAGGTTGCCCGGAGAGGATTCGTCTCCCGGCGGCGCGATCCGGAGAATTCGTGTCGTCACTTGGCCGCGGCGGGGGTTTCGGCAAGGGGTTTCGGTGAGGGGTTTCGGCGAAGGGCTCCGCGACGGGGCTCGCCGAAGGCCCGCGCAACGCCGTCGAAAGGCGGGCCGGCATCGGGTCGCAGGTGGGAGCGGGGCCGGCGGTGAAACATCGGGCACCACCTGGCGTTCTGGCCTCGACCTCGTTCAACCTCTCCGAGAGAAGCCCCCGATGCCGTCCCTCACCCGCACGACGCTCGCCGCCGCCGCCCTCGCCCTCCTGACCGGGAGTGTCCATGCGGCCAACGACCTGCCGCCGCCCAAGACCGACGCGATGCCGCCGGTCGAGGTGACGATCACCGCCGAGAACGGCGTGCCGGCCTGCGCGCCGGCCGAGCTGCGCCTGCCGGCGCAGAGCAACGTCGATCTCCACGTCGTCAACCAGTCGAACGAGCAGGTGTCGCTCACCGCGCCGCAGATCTTCCAGAACAAGAACGTGCTGCACCACGACGGCGACGTGGTGCACGTCGCGAGCAACGACGCCTACCTGGTCAAGGCCAACGGCAAGGGCGAGATCCGCCTGCGCACCATCGCGGCCGGCGAGTACACCTATGGCTGCACCGCCACTTCGAAGCAGGACAAGCCGTTCACCGGCAAGCTGACGCTGATCGACCCGGCGAAGTGAGAGAGCGACCGCGAGCCTGAGCGGCGACCCCATCGTCCCGGGGCTGCGATGCTGCCCCGGGACGATGCCGCGGACGGCCCACGGCCGTGTCCCAGCGAACACCCCCACGGTATTCCTGTGCATGCGACAGCCCGCACCGGACCCGCTCAAGCCTCCGGACGTTTCCCGCTGCGAACAAGGAGCGGGGCCAGATGGCGAAGCGCAGGGTGGAACGGCGCGCACAGGCGGGAACCGAGGAGAGCGTGGCGCCGCTGGTGCCGCCCGGCGCCCTCGCGGTGGCGCTCCTCGGCCTGCGCGACCGGGGCCGTCCGCTGGTCCACGTCGCCCGCGACACCCGCCGGCTGGAGGAGATCGCCGCCCTCCTGCGCGCGCTCGCGCCGGGGATCGGCGTCGCGGTCTACCCGGAATGGGACTGCCTGCCCTTCGACCGCGCCTCGCCGTCGCGCGGCACGATGGGAGCGCGGGCCGGCGTGCTGCGCTGGCTCACCGATGCCGCGAACCTGCCCGACATCCTGCTCACCACCGCCCCGGCGCTGATCCAGCGGGTGCCGCCGCCCGAGACCTGGGCCGGGGCCCGGGTCGAGCTGAAGGCCGGCGATCCCCTCGATCCCGGGCGGCTCACCGCGGAACTCCAGCGCCTCGGCTACATCCTCGACGACCGGGTCGACGAGCCCGGCGAGGTCGCGGTGCGGGGGCGCACGGTCGACGTCTTCCCAGCCGCCGCGCCACGGCCCTGCCGCATCGAGCATGACGGCGGCAAGGTCACGGCGATCCGCAGCTACGATCCGGTGTCGCAGCGCTCCCTCGACGAGGTCGGGACCCTGGTGGTCGATCCGGCGACCGAGATCGTGCTCGCCCCGGACGCGCCGGTGCGGCTCAAGCCGTTCAGCGGCCAGGAACACCAATTGCCGACTCTCTACGGGCGGCTCGCCACCGTGCTCGACTACGTGCCGGAGGCCCGCCTGGTGGTCGAGGCCGGCGCGGAGGCCCGCGCCGACGCCTTCTTCGAGCAGATCGCCGACGGGCGCGGCGCCGCGACGAGCGCCCGCGGCAAGGCGGCGCCGCTCTACCTCGCCCCCGAGGAGTGGCACGAGGCCCGCGAGGCCCGCGAGGTGGCGGTGGCGACCAAGGAGGAGGGGGACGCGATCGCGGTCCCGGCCTTCCTGCGCGAGCGCCGGCCCGGCTCGGCCTTCTCGGCCTATCTTCGCGAGCGCCTGAAGGCCGGCGAGCGGGTGGTGCTGGCCGGCGACGCGGCGGCGCTCAAGCGGCTGTCGCGCCAGGCGGCCCGGGCGGCGGAGCGCAGCGTGAGGCCGGTCGCCGACTGGGCGCAGGCGGTGGCCGCCAAGCCCGGCGAGATCGTGGCGCTGCCCGCCCCCCTCGACGCGGGATTCCGGGTGCCGGAACTCGCCGCGACGGTGATCGCGGCTCCCGACGTCCATGGCGGCGCCTCGGCGAAGCCCGGCACCGGGCAGCCGGTGATCCTGCCGATGGGCGAGGTCGATCTCCGGGTCGGCGACGTGGCGGTGGACCGCGACCACGGCCTGTGCGTGTTCGAGGGGCTGGAGCGCATCACGACCGGCGACGGCGGCGCCACCGAGGCCCTGCGCCTGCGCTTTGCCGGCGATGCCATCCTGATGGTGCCGGTGGCCCAGGCCGACCGGATCTGGCGCTACGGCTCGGAGGAGGAGGCGGTGACCCTCGACAAGCTCGAGGGCGGCACCTGGGCCCGGCGCCGGCTGACGACGGAGGCCGGCCTCGCCCGGGCGGCCCGGGCCATGCTGGAGGCCGCGGGGCTGCGCGCGAAGGCGAAAGCCCCGGCTCTCGTCCCGCCGGAGCGCGAGATGGAGCGCTTCGGCGCCGGCTTCGGCTTCCCGCTCACCCCCGACCAGGCCCGCGCCGTCGACGGGGCGCTGGCCGACCTCGCCTCGGCGCGGCCGATGGACCGCCTCGTCTGCGGCGATGTCGGTTTCGGCAAGACTGAGGTGGCGCTGCGCGCCGCCGCCGCGGCGCTGCTCGCCGGCAAGCAGGTGGCGGTGGTCGCGCCCACCACCGTGCTGGTGCGCCAGCACCTGCGCACCTTCGCGCGGCGCTTCGCCCGGTTCGGAATCGAGGTGGCGCAGCTCTCGCGCCTCGTTCCGCCGGCCGAGGCCAAGAAGGTCCGCCAGGGCCTCGCCGACGGCGCGATCCGCCTCGTCGTCGGCACCCAGGCGCTCGCCGGGCGCGGTGTCGCCTTCGCGGATCTCGGCCTCGTGGTGATCGACGAGGAGCAGCGCTTCGGCGCCGCCCTCAAGGAGAGCCTGCGCGGCATGGCGGGCGACGCCCACGTCCTGACGCTGACCGCGACGCCGATCCCCCGCACCCTGCAATCGGCGCTCGTCGGCCTGAAGTCGCTGAGCGTCATCGCCACCCCGCCCGCGGTGCGCCAGCCGATCCGCACCCTGCTGACCCCGCTCCACGACGACACCGTGCGGGCGGCGCTGATGCGCGAGAAGGGCCGCGGCGGCCAGAGCTTCGTCGTCTGCCCGCGCATCGAGGAGATCGGCCCGATGGCCGAGCGGCTGAAGGCCCTGGTGCCGGAGCTCGCCACCGTCGTGGCCCACGGCGAGATGAAGCCGGCGGAGCTCGACGAGATCATGGTGCGCTTCGCCGACGGCGAGGGTGACGTGCTGCTCGCCACCTCGATCATCGAGAGCGGCCTCGACGTGCCGCGGGCCAACACCATGCTGGTCCACGATGCGGAACGCTTCGGCCTGGCGCAGCTGCACCAGCTGCGCGGCCGGGTCGGGCGCGGCCAGCGCCGGGGCGTCGCCTACCTGCTGACCCGGCCCGACCGCGACCTGCCCCCGGCCGCCGAGAAGCGCCTGCGGACCCTGGAGGCCCTCGACCGGCTCGGTGCGGGCTTCGCCATCAGCGCCCGCGACCTCGACCTGCGCGGCGCCGGCGACCTCGTCGGCGAGAACCAGGCCGGCCACGTCAAGCTGATCGGGCTCGGCCTCTACCAGCACCTGCTGCACCTGGCGCTCCGCGCCGCCAAGGGCGAGCCAGCGGAGGACTGGGCCCCCGAGATCCATCTCGGTCTCTCGGGCGACGTGCCGGAGGATTACGTGCCCGAACCCGAGGTGCGCCTGAGTCTCTACACCCGGCTCCTGCGCCTCGGCGCGGCCGAGGAGGTCGAGGCTCTGCGCGGCGAGGTCGAGGACCGGTTCGGGCCGCCGCCCGCCGGGGTGCGGGCGCTGTTCGCGCTGGCGCATCTGCGGGTCGCCTGCCTGCGGCTCGGCATCGCCCGTCTCACCGGCGGGCCGCAGGGGCTGGCGGTCGACTTCCGGCCCGGCTGCGCCCCGGCGGCGATGCCGCTCGGCGAGGAATTGACCGCCCGCGAGGGTCGGCTGATCCTGCGCCGTCCCTGCGACGACCAGGACCGGCGCGGCGAGCAGGCGGGCGAGTTCCTGCACCTGATCCAGGAGGCCCGCGACCACCAGGGCTGAGGATGATACGTTCGGCGCCGGGGTTTCATCCCCCGGGGCCGGAACGATCGCACATGGCCAAGGTTGACTCCCCGACCCCGCAGCTTCGGGGCCGCCCGCGGACCGATCCCATGGACAGACATCCCGACATCTCCTCGTCCGATCTGCCGTCGTCCCATTTGCCGGACGCCGTGGCGAACGAGAGCGTCATGGAATCCTGCGCGCGGGTGGATGGGCCGGCCGAGGACATCGTCCTCGAGCCGCTCGCCGACTTTCCGCATATCGACCTGCGCACGCCCGGCGAACCGTGGGAGAAGCGCCGCGCCGCCGGCAAATGCCTGCGCGCCAAGGTCCCGCACGACGGCCACGGCCCGGCGCCGGTGCCGGAGGACCGCCCCGACCCGGTGCGGCTGATCGAGGAGGCGCAAGAGGGCCGCCAGGACCACCTCATCCCCCTGCGCGTCGCCCGGATGGCGAGTTCGCCCTTCGCGTTCCTGCGCGGGGCCGCGACCGTGATGGCCTGGGACCTGGCGCAGACGCCGACGAGCGGCATCGACGTCGTGATGAACGGCGACGCCCACATCTCGAATTTCGGCCTGTTCGGCACGCCGCAGCGCGACATCGTGCTCGATCTCAACGACTTCGACGAGGTCACGATCGGCCCGTGGGAGTGGGACCTGAAGCGGCTCTGCGCCAGCATCGAAGTCGCCGCCCGCGACCTCGACGTGCCGCCGGCCGAGCGGCGGGAGGCGGTGATCGCGGCGGCCCACGGCTACCAGCACACGATGACCGACCTCGCCCCCCAGGGCTCCCTCGACGTCTGGCACCGGGCCGCCAAGGCGGAGGAGCTCGATTTCAGCGGCATCGCCATCGACAACGAATCCCGCGACGTGGTGCACCGGGCGGTCGAGAAGGCGCGCAAGCGCCACAACAAGAGCCTGCTCGGCCAGCTCGGCGAGCGCCGGGTCGATGGCGGGTGGCGCTTCCGCGACGAGCCGCCGATCCTGACCTGGGTCGACGACGACACCCGCGAGGCGGTCACCGCCGGGCTCGAGCGCTACGCCGAGACCCTGCCGCCGGAGCGCCGGTTCATGCTCAACCGCTACCACGTCGTCGACGTCGCCCACCGGGTCGTCGGCGTGGGCAGCGTCGGCACCCGGGCCTACGTCGCGCTGCTCTGCGGCAATTCGGACCAGGACGTGCTCTTCCTCCAGGTCAAGGAGGCGGTGCGCCCCGCCCACGCCCCCTACGTCGCCGGGATGCCCGAGCCCTACGCCTCGCACGAGGGCGAGCGGGTGATCTACGGCCAGCGCCTGCTCCAGGCGGTGGGCGACCCGCTGCTCGGCTGGACCACCATCCACGACCGTCCGTTCTACGTCCGCCAGATGAAGAACATGAAGGGCGAGATCCCGATCAGCTGCATGCGCGGGCAGCCGCTGGTCTACTTCTCCTGGGCCTACGGCGCGCTGCTGGCCCGCGCGCACGCCCGCACCGGCGACGCGGCGGCCATCGCCGGCTATTGCGGCCGCGACCGCCACGGCGACCTCCGGGAGGCCGTGGCCGACTGGGCGCGGGCCTATGGCGAGCGCAATGCCGAGGATCACCGGCTCTTCCTCGACGCCATCGCGTCGGGGCGGCTGGAGGCGGCGGAGGATCCGCAGCTTTAAGAATCCCAGCGTACGCTTTGCTGCGCGCCGGCGACCGGCTGCGGACGTCGATCGTCGGGAGGCATCCGAGAGGAAGCGCGCCGGTCTACGGCTCGACGCGCTGCCCCAAGCACCGCCGGTAGAGGGTGCTCCGGCTGATGCCGAGGCTGCGCGCGGCCTTGCTGACATTGCCGCCATGGGCCGCGAGCGCCGCGCGCATCGCGTCCTGCGCCAGGGTGTCGAGGCGGCCGGTCGCCGGCTCCGGCTCGGGCATCGGCGTTGCCGCGGGTGCGACCGGGACCGTCACCCCTTCGGGCAGGGCGTCGAGACCCAGCACCTCGCCGGGTTCGGCCAAGGCAGCCAGCGCCTTGAGGCAGGCCGCGAGCTGGCGCAGGTTGCCGGGCCAGGACGCGTCGGCGAGCGCCGCCTCGCAGGGCGGCGACAGGCTCACGCCGCGGGCCGGGCCATCGGTCCGGGCCCAGAGGTCGCGCACCAGGGCGAGGCGGTCGGGCCGGTCGCGCAAGGGGGCCAGGCGCACCCGGTAGGGGGCGATGCGGTAGAAGAGATCGGCCCGGAAGGCGCCGTCCTCGACCATCCGGGACAGGTCGCGGTGGGTGGCGCAGATCAGCGCGAAATCGACCGGGACCGGACGGGTACCGCCGACCGGCAGGACCTCGCGCTCCTGCAGCGCCCGCAGCAGGCGCGATTGCAGGGCGAGCGGCATGTCGCCGATCTCGTCGAGCAAGAGCAGGCCGCCCTCCGCTTGGCGCAGCAGGCCCTTGGCGCCGTGGCGCGCCGCGCCCGTGAAGGCGCCGGGCTCGTAGCCGAACAATTCGGCCTCGATCAGCGTCTCGGGCAAAGCCGCGCAATTCACCGCCACGAACGGCTTCTGCGATCGCGCGCAGGCCGCGTGGGCGGCGCGGGCAAACACCTCCTTGCCGGTCCCGGTCTCGCCCTCGACCACCACCGGGATGCCGGCCTCGATCAGCCGCACGGCGCGGGCGAGGAGTTTTTGCGTGGCGGGATCGAGAATCGGCGCCTCGGGGCCCGGTATGGGGAGGCCGGGCCGCGGGGGTTCGGCCGTCGAACGCCGCCGGACCGGGGCCGATGCGCCCTGGAGGCGGCCGTAGAGCGGGGCGCCGTGCGCGTCGCGGAGCGCCAGCGGACCGGGTGCGAGGTCGCCGCCGTGGCGATCGGCCGCCTCGGCCCCGATCGCGTCCCAGCCGAGGCCCAAGAGCGCGAGCCCGTGCCGGTTGGCGCCGACGATCCGCCGCCCCTCGAAGACCAGCACGCCCTCGCGCGGGGTGCCCAGCAGCGCCGGGTCGCGGTGCAGGCGCAGGACCTCGCAGCCCGCCGGCACCGCGTCGAGGACGCGGTGCTCGATCGCGTCGACCGCGAGCCCGACGAGACCGAGCGCGTGGCCCTGGTGGATGCCCGACGGTCCGGTGAGGTCGAGGATGCCCAGGACCGCGCCGTCCGGGCCGAGGATCGGCATCGCGGCGCAGCTCAGGATGCGGTGCGGCTCGAAATAATGCTCGGCGCCCCGCACCTCGACGGCGCGGCGCTCGATGAGGGCGGTGCCGATGGCGTTGGTGCCGGTCAGGCTCTCGCTCCAGGGCACGCCGGGGCGAAGCGCCACCTGGGCGGCCCGGCCGGCGAAGCTGTCGTTGCCCAGCGTATCGAGGATCAGCCCGTCGGCATCGGTCAGGATCACCAGCCCGCCGGTCGCCCGGGCATCGGCGTGCAGGGCCTCGATCTCCGGCCGGCAGCGCTGGCGCAAAGCCTCGTTGCGGTCGAAGGCGGCGCGCATCTCGGCGGAGCTCAGGGGCTCGACCCGGGGGCGCGCCCCGAAATCGAGGCCGAGGGCGGCGCAGCGCTCCCAGGAGCGCAGGATCGGCGGCGGCGGCTCCGCCACCCCGGGCCCGAAGGCCTGCCGCCGGGCGGCCAGCAGGGTGCGGGGGGTGCTCACGCGGCTCTGCATGCCCGGCCTCCTCCCGGTTTGTCGGACGACGCACGAGGTGTCGCTGTTTGCGACAGGTGTCGCAGGTGTCGCGCGTCCGGTCCAGGACGGCGGGGGTGAGGCGAGGGTGGATTTTGGTCGTAGGGCGCACGCGGCAGAGGAAAAATGTTTTCTATTTCAAGAGATTGCCGAGATGTCGCGTGCGCCGGACGGCCCGTGTCCGCGCCCTGGCATGCGGCCTGCCATGACGATCTCGCCGCACCTCGTCACCGGGGTGACTGGGAGGAAAGCATGAACAAGCCGGAATTCTTCGCCGACGCCAAGACGAAGTCCCCGTTCTCGGCCCGCTACGACAACTTCATCGGCGGCCAGTGGGTGGCCCCGGTGGCGGGCCGCTACTTCGAGAACACCTCGCCGATCACCGGCGGCGTGATCTGCGAGGTCGCCCGCTCCGACGCGCAGGACATCGAGCGCGCGCTCGATGCCGCCCATGCCGCCAAGGAGGCCTGGGGCCGCACCGCGCCGGCCGAGCGCGCCCTGATCCTCACCCGCATCGCCGACCGGATGCAGGAGAACCTCGACCTCATCGCGCTGGCCGAGACCTGGGACAACGGCAAGCCGATCCGCGAGACCACCCACGCCGACATCCCGCTCGCCATCGACCATTTCCGCTACTTCGCCGGCTGCGTCCGGGCGCAGGAAGGCTCGCTCTCCGAGATCGACCACGACACGGTCGCCTACCACTTCCACGAGCCGCTCGGCGTCGTCGGCCAGATCATCCCGTGGAACTTCCCGATCCTGATGGCGGTCTGGAAGCTCGCGCCCGCGCTCGCCGCCGGCAACTGCGTGGTGCTCAAGCCCGCCGAGCAGACCCCGGCCTCGGTGCTGCTGCTCGCCGAGCTGATCGGCGACCTCCTGCCCCCGGGCGTGCTCAACATCGTCAACGGCTTCGGTCTTGAGGCCGGCAAGCCGCTCGCCTCCTCGCCCCGCATCGCCAAGATCGCGTTCACGGGCGAGACCACGACCGGGCGGCTGATCATGCAGTACGCCTCGCAGAACCTGATTCCGGTGACGCTGGAACTGGGCGGCAAGTCGCCGAACATCTTCTTCGCCGACGTGATGGCGCAGGACGACGACTTCCTCGACAAGGCGCTCGAGGGCTTCGCGATGTTCGCCCTCAACCAGGGCGAGGTCTGCACCTGCCCGAGCCGGGCTCTGGTGCACGAATCGATCTACGACCGCTTCATCGAGAAGGCGGTCGCCCGGGTGAAGGCGATCAAGCAGGGCTCGCCCCTCGACCCCTCGACCATGATCGGCGCGCAGGCCTCGAGCGAGCAGCTCGAAAAGATCCTGTCCTACATCGACATCGGCCGCCAGGAGGGCGCCGAGGTGCTCACCGGCGGCGGCCGCTCGATGCGCGACGGCGAGATGGCCGGCGGCTTCTACGTCGAGCCCACGGTCCTGCGCGGCCACAACAAGATGCGGATCTTCCAGGAGGAAATCTTCGGGCCCGTCCTGTCGGTCACGACGTTCAAGGACGACGAGGAGGCGCTGGCCATCGCCAACGACACCCTCTACGGCCTCGGCGCCGGCGTCTGGACCCGCGACGGCACCCGCGCCTACCGCTTCGGCCGCGCGATCCAGGCCGGCCGCGTCTGGACCAACTGCTACCACGCCTACCCGGCCCACGCGGCCTTCGGCGGCTACAAGCAGTCCGGCATCGGCCGCGAGACCCACAAGATGATGCTCGACCACTACCAGCAGACCAAGAACCTGCTGGTCAGCTACTCGCCGAAGAAGCTCGGCTTCTTCTGAGCCGGAACTCCCCCTATGACGAAACGGGGCGGCGCTCGTTCGGGCGCCGCCCCGATCCACGAATCCGCCCGGGACGAAGGCGGGACGACGGAGGGGCTCAACCGGCCCCGCTCCTGGAAGGATACGCGCCATGACCGATCCCGCGATCACCTTGCCGCCCCGCGTCGTCGCGACCCCGGCGGCCCTCGACCTCATCGAGACCCTGCGCCGGGAGCACGGGCCGATTCTCTTTCACCAATCCGGCGGCTGTTGCGACGGCTCGGCGCCGATGTGCTACGCCGTCGGCGATTTTCTCACCGGCGACAGCGACGTGCATCTCGGCGCGATCGGCGGGGCCGAGTTCTTCATCAGCGCCCCCCAGTTCGCCTACTGGAAGCACACCCAGCTCATCATCGACGTGGTGCCGGGCCGCGGCGGCATGTTCTCGCTCGAGAACGGCACCGGACAACGCTTCCTCCTGCGCTCGCGCCTGTTCGACGATGCCGAGAGCGAGGCCCTGAACGGCTGACGCCCGGCCGCCGCGCAAGTGGCGGGGCCGGCTTCGCCCGTGCTAAGCGCGGGGGACGTTACCGCGGAGCCCGGCCATGCCGACCCTGACCCATCTCGACGCCGCCGGCGCCGCCAACATGGTCGACGTCACCGACAAGGCGGCGACCGACCGCGCCGCCCGTGCCGAGGGCCTGGTGGTGATGAATCCCGAGACCCTCCGGCTGATCCGCGAGGGCGACGCCAAGAAGGGCGACGTGCTCGGCACCGCGCGCCTCGCCGGCATCATGGCGGCCAAGCGCACCCACGAGCTGATCCCGCTCTGCCACCCGCTGCTGCTGACCAAGGTCCGGGTCGAGTGCGAGCCCGACGAGGCGCTGCCGGGCATCCGGATCATCGCGGAGGTGCGGGTCCAGGGGCCGACCGGGGTCGAGATGGAGGCGCTGACCGCCGTGTCGGTCGCCTGCCTCACCGTCTACGACATGGTGAAGGCCGCCGACCGGGGCATGCGGGTCGAGGGGGTGCGGTTGCTGCACAAGAGCGGCGGTCGTTCCGGCGTCTGGGAAGCCTCCTCCGGCCGCGAGGCCGGCGAATGAGCGCCCTCCTGCCCGTCGCCGAAGCCCTGGCGCGCATCCTCGCCGGCGCCCGTCCGGTCGAGGCCGAGGCGGTCCCGATCACCCAGGCCGCCGGCCGCACCCTGGCCGAGGACGTCCGGGCGCTCCGCACCCAGCCGCCATTCTCGACCTCCGCCATGGACGGCTACGCCGTGCGGGCCGCGGACGTGGCGGGCGCCTCGCCCGAGGCGCCGGTCCGGCTGCGGGTGACCGCCACCAGCGCCGCCGGCCACGGCGCCCGGGGCCCGGTGGGGGAGGGCGAGGCGATCCGCATCTTCACCGGCGCGCCCCTGCCGGCCGGCGCCGACACGGTGGTGATCCAGGAGGATACGGAGACGCAAGGCGACGCCGTGTTGGCGCGGGCCGGTAACCCGCCCGGCCGCCACATCCGCGGCAGCGGCCTCGATTTCCGCGAGGGCGACCGGCTGCTCGCGGCCGGGGAGCGCCTCGACGGTTGGCGGGTGGCGCTCGCCGCCGCCGGCGGTCACCCGAGCTTGCGGGTTCGAAGGCGGCCCCGGGTCGCGGTGCTCGCCACCGGCGACGAGCTGGTGCGGCCGGGCGAGCCGGCGGAATGGGACCAGATCGTCGCCTCGAACGGGCTGGCGCTCGCCGCGATGGCCGAGACCGCGGGCGCCGAGGCGATCGACCTCGGCATCGCCGGCGACAGCTTCGCCGCCCTGGAGGCCGCGATCGCCCGCGCCCGCGACGCGCGGGCCGACCTCCTGGTGACGCTCGGCGGCGCCTCCGTCGGCGACCACGACCTCGTGCAGTCGGCGCTCACCCGCCAGGGGCTCGATCTCGGTTTCTGGCGCATCGCGCTGCGGCCCGGCAAGCCGCTGATGCATGGGCGCCTCGGCCCGATGGCGGTGCTGGGGCTGCCGGGCAACCCGGTCTCGTCGGTGGTGTGCGGGCTGCTCTTCGTTCACCCGCTGATCCGGGCGCTCGTCGGCGATCCGGAAGCCGGGGCCGACCGCAGCGAGCCGGCGCTGCTCGGCCGCGACCTGCCGGCCAATGACGGCCGCCAGGACTACATGCGCGCCGCCCTCGATACCGCGCCGGACCGGCTGCCGGTGGTGCACCCGGCCGAGCGCCAGGATTCTTCGATGCTCTCGGTGCTCGCGCGCTCCGAGGCGCTGCTGATCCGCGAGCCCCACGCGCCGGCCGCCCGGGCGGGCGACCCGTGCCGCATCCTGCGGCTCGACCGGACGCTCTAGCGGCCGGTGAGCCGGCCGGGAGATCGGGGGACCTCGCGGATCCCCCGTCGCCGCGGCAGTTCGCGGCTCGGCTCCTCTTACTGCTCGTCGCCCTTGCCGCCGGTCTTGCGGTCATAGGCGGTGATCGCCGCGCGGCACTGGGCCGAGAGCTTCGCGCGGTTGCGGGCGAAGCAGCGCTCGACCTCGGGGCTGTCCGGATCGGCCCCGGCGCAGAGTTTGAAGTAGTCGCCGGCGCAATTCATCTGCAGGCCCTGATCGTCTCGCTGGGCGAGCGCGGGCGTGGCGACCAGGAGCGTGAGGAGGGCCGCGGCGGCGGGCAGACGAAACGACGTCGGGGTCAAGGTGGCATTCCCGATGGAGATCATGGCTCCCTAGGGTAGATGCCGCGAGCCGCCCGGCAAGCGCTGTCAGGTCACACCCTCGTGCGGCGTCGCTCCCCGGTGCCGATGTGCAACGGCCCCCGGACCGGCTGCCGCACCGCGCCGTTGTCCGTCCCGCGCCGCACCGTCCGGCCCAGGTTTGACTCAGGTCGCCGTCATATTGCTCAGGTCGAACCGCACGTCGAATTCCAGACGATCCGTCGCTCTACAGCCAAGCCTTGATTAAGATTGGCTGAATACCGTTTTCAGATCGCATTAAAATCCACGGCTTTATTGCGGCGCCAACGAAGCAAGAGGCGGCTCTCGATCGGCGCGCCCGGGCCTCGGTGGACAAGCCCGTCCGCCGCGGGCTCGGCCACCGTCAGCCGCGAGGCTGAGGCGGCGATGCGCGACGACGAGACCGACACCGAAGCTCCGGCCGGACCGACGCCGCGATCGCGCGGCCGGCCCGACGGACGGGGCGAACTCGACACCGAGACCCAGCGCCGCCTCGGGCGGGCGCTGCGAGCCCACTATGCCGACCTGCTCAACGCCCCGGTGCCGGATCGGTTCGCCGCTCTGCTCGCCGGGCTCGAAGCCGCCGCCGCGGGAGGCCCGGCCCCGCCGGACGCGCCCGCCGTCGAGCCCACCGGCCAGGAGGACGCGCGATGACATCCGCGATGACACAGGTCGATCCCGAGATGCGCGCGCTCCTGCTCGGCGCGATCCCCGCCCTGCGCGCCTTCGCGTTCTCGCTGACCCGCGACCTCGACCGCAGCGACGACCTGGTGCAGGACACCCTGGTGCGGGCCTGGACCAAGGCCGACAGCTTCACCCCCGGCACCAACCTCTATGCCTGGCTGTTCACCATCCTGCGCAACCTCTTTTATTCCGAGCAGCGCAAGCGCCGTCGCGAGGTCGAGGATGCCGACGGGGTGATGGCCGGCCGCCTCACGGCGCTGCCGGACCAGGAGGCGCGGGTCGAGCTGTCGGCCTTCCAGGCGGCCCTGAGCACCCTGCCGGCGAGCCAGCGCGAGGCGCTGGTGCTGGTGGGCGCCCAGAACTTCACCTACGAGGAGGCGGCCGAGATCTGCGGCGTCGCGGTCGGGACGATCAAGAGCCGGGTGAGCCGGGCGCGCGGCCGGCTGATCGAGCTGCTCGGGATGACCGGCCCGGACGATATCGGCAGCGACGGTGCGACGCTGGCGGCGATGGGTCATTCGTGACCCGGGACGCCCGGCTGGGAGCTTCAGGCGGCCGCCACCGCGCGGCGATCGTCCGGGGCGGCGGGCCGGGACGCCGCACCCTGGAACACTTTCCCAGGCCTCGGGGTTTCGATGACCCGACGGCAGCCGTGCGGCGCTGTCCGTCAACCCGTGGAGTTGGCCGATGCCCCGCCCCTACGAAGCCGTCGCGGATGCGATCCGCACCGCCCGCTCGATCGTCATGCAGGAAGGCTCCGCGATCGCCGTGGCCGCGCGGGCGGGCGACGATGCCGCCCTCGAGGCCGCGAGCTGCGACCTCGTGAGCCGCATCGCCCAGGCGATCCTTGATGCCGAGCAGGAGGCCATGACCCGCAACCTCGTGGCCGCCGATCCGTTCACGACGCGCCGGCTCAGCGCCTGAGGACAGCCGTCGCGCCGGGCACCGAATCGGTTGGTCGGCGGTTGGTGAGGGATCTATGACTCGTCTCGACGCCGCCGATCTCCGGGGCGTGGGACGAGGTCTCGGATGAGTGAGCATCGCCGCGCCGCCCGGAGGTCGAGGCGCCCGTCGCGAGGTCGCGTGATCGCGGTCCTGGCCCTGCTCGGCCTCGCCGGCCCGCCCGCTCATGCCGAGGAACCTCTCGCCGAGAAGCATCGGGCCGGCGAAAACCTGCATCTCGTCCTCGCGACCGCCACGCCGGGTGGCGGGTTTCCGGCCTATGGCGAGGCGCTGGCGGCGGCGATCCGGGAGGTGAACCCGGACATCACCCTCGATCTGCGGGCGAGCAAGGGCTCGACCGAGAACCTCGACCTCCTGCGGAGCGGGCAGGTCGATCTCGGCCTCGTCCAGGGCGAGTACGCCTACGAGGCCCTGGCCGGGCAGGGTGCCGCGCCGGCGATCGCCGTGGTCGCCCCGGTCTACGCGGCGCCCGGCCTGTTCGTGGTGCCGGCGGACGGGCCGGTCACGGCCTTTACCGATCTGCGCGGCCGGCCGGTGGCGCTCGGGACCCGCAGCTCCGGCCTCACCGCCATGGCCCGCACCATCCTGCGCGGCGCCGGGCTCGACCCGGAGCAGGACATCCGCCCGATCCTCCTCGACCATGCCGGAGACGGCCCGGCGATGCTCCGCGACGGGCGCGCCGCGGCGCTGTTCGGCGGCGGCACCGGCTGGCCGGGCTTCCGGGCGGTCGCGCAAGCCCCGGGCGGGGCCCGCTTCCTCGGTCCGCCGGCCGGCGCGATTCCGGCGATCCTGGCCGCGAGCCCGTCCCTGCGCCGCATGACCGTGCCGCCCGCCACCTTCCCGGGCCAGACCGAGGCGATCGACACGGTGGGGTCCTGGAGCTTCGTCCTGGGCAAGCCCGGCCTCGATCCGGCGGCCGTCGCCCGTCTCGTCGCGGCGATCGACAAGGCGAAGCCGGCGCTCGCCCGGCGCCTGCCGAACGAGCGGCCGAGCGATCCCCGGGACCTCGCGGCCGCCGTCCCGGCGGAGTGGCTCCACCCGGCCACGGCCTCCTACCTGCGACAGACCGACCAGCCCTGACCCCGACGGCGCGCAACCCCGTGTGTTTCCACGGACACAAAGCGCGCAACGTTATTACAATTCGCATCTGGCATATTGCTGCCGCCGGACTGTCATGGCATGGCTGTTGCCGCCAAGGTTCCCCGGGCGTCATGCCCGCGGGCTAAGAGGGAACTCGGTGAGCTCGTCGCGAGCGATGCCGAGGCTGCCCCCGCAACTGTGAGCGGAGAGATCCCGCCGCCGACGGTCACTGGTGCGCTGCACCGGGAAGGCCAGGCGGGAGCGACGATCCGCGAGCCAGGAGACCTGCCTTCGGTACGCGCCGCGTTTCGGCGCGGTCACGTCCTGCGGGCGGTGCGGCCCGGGGGAGCGCCCGGATCCGGCTGCCGCGCGACAGGTGCGGGGCAGGGCCCGTCGCTCGCTCGAACCGTACGGCACGGCAACTTCGAGTGTGTTTCGTGAGAACCCGTTCGCGTCTCCCCACCCCCGCACGCTCCCGCCGTCGTCATCCCGGCGCCGCCCTGGCGGGCGCGATGGCATTCGGCCTCGCGGCACAGCCGGCGGGCGCCCAGGAGAGCATCGCCCTCGACGAGGTGGTGGTGGAGGGGGCCGCCCCGGCGCCGGGCCGGCCGATACCCGCGAGCACCGCCGCCGGCACGATCGGCCTCATCGGTCCGAGTGCGGGCTTCCGGGCCGACCGGGCGGTCAGCAGCACCAAGACCGACACGCCCCAGCGCGACGTGCCGCAGGTCGTCACCGTGGCGCCGCGGGAGGTCATCACCGATCTCGCCGCCACCCGCGTCGATCGGGTCCTGACCTACACGCCGGGCGTCGCCCTGCAGAACAATTTCGGCGGGCTGACTATCTTCAGCTACGCCATCCGGGGCGTGACCACCTCGGAACTGTACAAGAACGGATTCCCGCTCAACCGCGGCTTCCCGCCGCCGCCCGACACCCAGAACGTCGAGCGGATCGAGGTGCTGAAGGGTCCCGGCGGCGGCCTGTTCGGGCGCAGCGACCCGGGCGGCCTCGTCAACATCATCACCAAGCAGCCGACGCGCGAACGCTTCGTCGAGATGGGCGGGCTGTGGGGCTCGTTCGAGGAGGTCCGCGGCACGGTCGATTCCGGCGGTGCGCTCAACGAGGACGGCACGCTCCTCTACCGCTTCAACCTCGCGGCCGGGCGCCAGAACAGCTTCCGCGATTTCGTCGACGGCGACCGGCTGTTCGTCGCTCCCGTCGTGAGCTGGCAGATCACGCCCGACACGAAAGTGACGGTCGAGACCGAGTTCCTGCGCAACCGCACGGTGTTCGACCGCGGCGTCATCGCGATCGACAACCGGCTCGGCTTCCTGCCGATCTCGCGCTTCCTCGGCGAGCCGGGCCAGAGCATCTACCAGACCAACGACTCGATGCAGATCCGGGTCGACCACCGCTTCGACGCCGACTGGCAGATGCGGCTTGCCACCTATCTCAACTCCAACTCGCTCACCGGCGAGGCGGTCGAGGTGCGGGGCATCGCCGCCGACAACCGCACCGTCCTGCGCGACCGCAACTACCGCAACTACCGCGCCGACATCGCGCTCGGCCAGGCCGAACTGGTCGGGCGCTTCGACACCGCCGGGATCGGCCATACTTTGCTGCTCGGCTTCGAGCGCGAGAGCACCGACGGCACCTACCAGCAGATCCGCTCCAATACCCGCCAGAACCCGTATTCGCTCGACATCTACGCCCCGGTCTACGGCCGGCCGCTTCCGAACTACACGCGCCAGACCAACGGCTTCGAGCAGGTCACCAACACCGCGCTCTACGCCCAGGACCAGATCGCGCTGTCGCCCGAGTGGAAGGCGATGGTCGGCGTGCGGTTCGATTTCTTCGAGCAGGCGTTCCGCGAGCGCACCACCGGGGTCCGGAACGACCAGACCTACTTTGCCGCCACGCCCCGCGCCGGCCTCGTCTACCAGCCGCTGCCGGAGCTGTCGCTCTACGCCAATGTCGGCACGAGCTTCCGGCCGAATATCGGGCCGGACGCCGCGGCCTCGTCGTTCAACGGCCCGTTCGCGCCGGAGACCGGCCTCGGCTACGAGGTCGGCACCAAGCTCGACCTCTTCGGCGGCGCCTTGAGCCTGACCGGCGCCGCCTTCCGGGTCGAGCGCCAGAACGTGCTCACCGCCGATCCCAACAACAGCGGCTTCTCGATCGCCGCCGGCGCGGTGCGCAGCCAGGGCTTCGAGTTCACGGCGGCCGGCCAGCTCTCGCCCTCGGTCAAGGTCCTGGCCGGCTACGTCTTCGCCGACGCTGTGGTCACCAAGGACAACGTGCTGCCGGTCGGCGCTCCCCTCATCAACGTGCCGCGCCATTCCGGCAGCCTGCTCGCGGTCTACGAGGCGCAGGAGGGCCCCTGGAAGGGGTTCGGCATCGGCGGCGGCGCGCGGGCGGTCGGCGAGCGGGCCGGCGACGCGAATGGCGGCGCGTTCCGGCTTCCGGGCTACATCGCCGTCGATGCGCTGGCCTATTACAAGTGGGAGAACTTTCGCTTCGGCCTGAACGTCGAGAACGTCTTCGACACCACCTATTACGCGAGCTCGCTCAACGTCTTCCGGGTGTTTCCGGGTACGCCGCGCCGCTTCACCGGCACCCTGTCGGTGCGGTTCTGATGGGCATGCCCGTCCGCCGGGGCGATGTGGGCGCGCCCGCCCGCCGGGGCGATGCCGGCCGGGACGCCGCCGCCGCCCGCGCCCGGCACTACCGCCAGCGCCTCGCCCCGGTGCTCGCCGCCATCACGGCGGAGGCCGGGGCGACGCCCGAGGGCATCGCCGCGTCCCTGACCCGGCGGGGCATCCCCAAGCCCCGCGGCGGCCGGGTCTGGACGCCGCCGGACGTGCGCCGGCTCCTGTCGCGCCTCGCCGACGAGACCGCCTCGTGACCACGGGACTCCGCCCGCCGCGCATCGCCGCGATCGACGCCCTGCGCGGCCTCGTCATGCTGCTAATGCTGGTCGACCACGTCCGGGAGTTCTTCTTCCTGCACGCCCAGGTCCGCGATCCGATGGACCTCGCCGTGACGCCGCCGGGCCTCGCCGCGACGCGGCTCACCGCGCATCTGTGCGCGCCGGTCTTCCTGCTGCTCACCGGGCTGTCGGCCCACCTCCATGCCGGCCGCCACGGGCCGGGGGCGACCGAGCGCTTCCTCCT
This sequence comes from Methylobacterium indicum, assembly GCF_017347565.1. Classification (NCBI taxonomy): domain Bacteria; kingdom Pseudomonadati; phylum Pseudomonadota; class Alphaproteobacteria; order Hyphomicrobiales; family Methylobacteriaceae; genus Methylobacterium; species Methylobacterium indicum. The sequence goes on from NZ_AP024145.1 coordinate 2,176,149, forward strand.
CACCCGCGGCCTGTTCCTGATCGTGCTCGAGCTCACGCTCGTGAACCTCGCCTGGACCCGGAGCCTGCTGCCGCCGATCCTCTACCTGCAGGTGATCTGGGCGATCGGGCTCAGCATGATCGCGCTCGCCGGTCTGATCCGGCTGCCCCGCCCGGTCCTGATCGCGGTCGCGCTCGTCCTGATGCTCGGGCACAACCTCCTCGACGGAATCGTGCTCCCGCCCGACCACCCCGGCATCATCCCGTGGTCGATCCTCCACCAGCGCGGCTTCATCCCGCTGCCCTGGGGCGTCGCCCGCACCTCCTACCCGGTCCTGCCGTGGATCGGCGTCGCAGCCGCGGGCTTCGCGCTCGGGCCGTACTACGCCCTGGAGGCGGGGGCTCGCCGACGCCGGCTGCTTGCCCTCGGGGCCGCCGCGATGGCGTCGTTCCTCGTGCTGCGGGGCCTCAACGGCTACGGCGATCCGACGCCGTGGCGGGCCGGGACGGATCTCGGCGCGACCATCCTGTCGTTCCTGAACCTCACCAAGTACCCGCCCTCGGCCGACTTCCTGCTCGCGACCCTGGGCATCGGCCTCGTGCTGCTCGTGCTGCTCGAAGCGCTGCCGGCTTGGCGGCTGGCCTGGCTCACGGTGTTCGGCGGCGCGCCCTTGTTCTTCTACCTGGCGCATCTCTGGCTGCTGCGCGGGCTCCACGACCTCCTCGTCGCCCTCGGCTTCGGGGCGGGGGGCCGGGTCTCGGCGGGTTCGCCGTGGCAGCTCTGGCTGATCGCGGCGCTCCTCGCCGTGCCGCTCTACGGGGCCTGCCGGTGGATGGTGGGGGTGAAGCGAGGCGGGCGCCACCCGGCGCTGAGCTACCTGTAGGCGCAGGCTCGACGCCTGCCCCCGCCCATGTGCCGACCGTCAGTGCAGCGCGACGATCTCGCTCTCGCGCACGGCGCGCTCGCCCTTCATCGACCGGATGCGGTAGGCGGCCTCGCCGCTGCGATCCTCCGGCATCAGCCGCACGACCTCGAACACGTCGATGTCGCTGGCGAGCGCGTCGGAGATCCCGGAGCGCACCATCCGCACCTGCTGGTGAAGCTTGAACTTGTACGGCATCGGGCCGGTCCCTTCCTGATTGACGTGGGGCCGGGGCAGCCCCCGGTGCCGGGGATCAGCCCCGCTTGCGCGCCTTGCGCGCCTTGCGTGCGGCGTAGCGGGCGTCGCGTGCCGCCTTCTGGTCGATCTCGCGTTGCTCGGCTGCGACCGCGGCTTCGGCGGCGAGCCGGATCTCGTCAGCTGCAGCGATCTCGCGCTGACGGGCCTCCTCGGCCCGGGCCTCGGTTTCGCGGATGAGCCGCTCGGCCTCCTGGACCGCGCGCTCGGCGTCGCGCTCGGCCTGGCGGGTGGCCCGTGCCTCCGCGACGGCCTGGCGCTCGGCGCGGCGGGCGATGAGGGCCGGATCGTCGGCGGTGCTGCGGGACTGGAATCGGCCGAGCATCGCCCGCCGGGCCGCCGCGGCGGTACCGAGGCGATCGCCCAGGGGGGCTTCCTTGAACTTGCCCATCGCTCAGACCCGGCTGAGGGCGAGGGAGCGGATCGGGCGCGAGAACCGGTCGGCGAGGTGCCAATGCAGCTCCCGGACCGAGTGGTAGCGGTAGGTCCGGTCGATCAGGTGGCTGACGTCGCGCGGCGAGCCGCCGACATGCTGCCAGATCTGCTGGACCTGAAACGTGGCGGGCTCGATGCGCGCCTGGTCGGGACGGGAATGGGAACTGAACGTGAAATTCACTCAGGAACAATCTGCTGGAGGTCGGGCCCGCGCCGCGGCGCGGGACGAGAGATGCGGCTGAAGCCACCCGCATCCCGATAGCGATGGACCTTACGCGGCGCGCAGGTTGCCGGCGGACTGCTTGCCGCTGCGACGGTCGGTCTCCATCTCGTAGGAGATCTTCTGGCCTTCGTTGAGGGTCTGCATGCCCGACCGCTCGACGGCGGAGATGTGCACGAACACGTCCTTGCCGCCGTCATCCGGCTGGATGAAGCCGAAACCCTTCTGGACGTTGAACCACTTCACGGTGCCGGTCGTCATTGTCGTATCCATGATCTGCAAGCGTAGGAGAGAGCTCGGCACGCCGTCGGGCGGCGCCAAGGCTCGGTTCAATCGACGGATTTGGAGCGAATGGCAGAGCTTGCGCCAGCAGGAAGGCGGCGGAGAGGCTCGGTAATCAGGCCAACAATCGATCTATCATCAATAATTGATGCGAGATCAGATAGCAAGCCATGGCCAAAAATATTTGGCATCACCGCCGGAATGATCGGACAATCTCCGAAAAACCGGCGGTCGATCGCGAGATTTTATCGCTCAAGGCGCTGCCGACGCTGGCGATTCGAGCCTCGCCCGGACGGGGTCGGTCAGGCGGCGCCGGTGCCCGGGGCAGGCCAGCCGATGCAGGCCTCGTGGGCGCGGAAGTTGCGCAGCCACCAGCCCCAATCCTCCGGCACCAGGGCGAACGGATCGGGATGCGCGAGTTCCCGCGCCGCCCAGACCGGCCAGTGCGGGTTCGAGAGGGCCGGACGGCCGAGAAAGACGAGGTCGATCAGTTCGTCGCGGATCACCCGGTCGGCGACAGCCGGCAGGCCGAGATTCCAGCTCACGCCGACCGGGATCCCGACCTCGCGCCGCACCCGCGCGCCGCGCTCGACCATGAAGGCCATCCGGGCGAAGGGGGGATCGGTCATCGCATCGGTGTTGAAGCCGATCGAGAGGTCGGCGAGGTCGAGGCCGTGCGCCGTCATCCGGGCGACCGCCGCCACCGCCTCGTCGAACTGCACGCCGTCGGGGTGGAGGTCGTCGGAGCCGAGCCGCATCGTCAGCGGCAGGCGCTCCGGCCACACCGCCCGCACGGCGTCGAGCGCCTCCAGGTGGAAGCGCAGCCGGTTGTCGAAGGAGCCGCCGTAACGGTCGTCGCGCTGGTTGGCGAGCGGCGAGAAGAAGCTGGCGCCGAGATAGCCGTGGGCGAAATGCATCTCGAGCCACTCGAACCCGGCCGCGACCGCCCGGCGCGCGGCGTCCGCGTAGGCCCGGTGGATGCCGGCGATCTCTGCGACGCTCAAAGCCTCGACCGGGTAGGTGTAGCGGCCGCCATACGAGATCGGGGAGGGGGCCTTGAGCTGCCAACCGTCCGGGTGGTCGGGCGGCAATTGCAGCTTGCCCTCCCAGGGCTTCTGCTCGCTGCCCTTCCGCCCGGTATGCCCGAGCTGGATCGCCGGGACCCCGCCCATCTCCTTGATGATGCGGGTGACGCGGGCCAGCCCCTCGACGTGCCGGTCGTCCCAGAGACCCGCGCAGGCGCTGGTGGTGCGGCCCTCCGGCGTGATGGCGATCTGCTCGGGGAAGACGAGGCCGAACCCGCCCGCCGCCCGCGAGCCGTACAGCATGACGTGGTAGTCGCCCACCGCCCCGTCGACCGAGCGATGCATGGTCATCGGCGACATCGCGATCCGGTTGCGGAGCGTGACGTCCTTCAGGGTGAAGGGGCTGAACAGGTCGGGCATGCGGCCTCGCGGGAGGTGCGGACCGTCCCGCCGGGAGGCCGCCCGCGAGGGTATGGAGCCGGGGCGGGGGCCGGCAAGGGAGCGTCGGCGCTGGGGGCGATCCGCCGCGGGACGAGGCGCGACGCTCCGAACCCTCCCCCCTCTGCGGGGCGGGAGAGGGGACACCGCCTCCAGAATTGACTGAACCGTTCTGAAGGGCTCTCGCTGGATCAGCGTCGCGCTGCCCCTCTCGGCGGGACTTCGATCCCGCTGCGCTCGCATCCGCGCGCCACCCTCCCCCGCAGAGGGGGGAGGGTTCAAGCGGGCACCGTCGAGCTTGCGCTACTCGATCCCGAGCTTCGCCTTCAGCAGCGCGTTCACCGCCGCCGGGTTGGCCTTGCCGCCCGTCGCCTTCATGGTCTGGCCGACGAACCAGCCGAGCAGGGTGGGCTTGGCCTTGGCCTGCTCGACCTTGTCGGGGTTGGCCGCGATGATCTGGTCGATCGCCGCCTCGATCGCGCCGGTATTGGTGACCTGGCGCAGGCCCCGGCTCTCGACGATCTGGCGCGGCTCGCCGCCCTCGCTCCAGACGATCTCGAACACGTCCTTGGCGATCTTGCCCGAGATGGTGTTGTCGCCGATGAGGTCGACGATGGCGCCGAGCTGGTCGGCCGAGACCGGGCTGTCCTCGATCGACTTGCCTTCCTTGTTCAGGCGGCCGAACAGCTCGTTGATGACCCAGTTCGCCGCGATCTTGCCGTCGCGGCCCTTGGCGACGGCCTCGAAATAGTTGGCGGAGGCGCGCTCGGCCACCAGCACCGTCGCGTCGTAGGGCGACAGGCCGTAAGCGTCGATGAAGCGGGCCTTCTTGGCGTCGGGCAGTTCCGGCAGGCCGGCGGCGAGCCCGTCCACGAAGGCCTGGTCGAATTCGAGCGGCAGCAGGTCCGGGTCGGGGAAGTAGCGGTAATCGTGCGCCTCTTCCTTCGAGCGCATCGAGCGCGTCTCGCCCTTGGTCGGGTCGAACAGGCGGGTCTCCTGGTCGATCGTGCCGCCATCCTCGATGATGGCGATCTGGCGCCGGGCCTCGACCTCGATCGCCTGGCCGATGAAGCGGATCGAGTTGACGTTCTTGATCTCGCAGCGGGTGCCTAAGGGCTCGCCGGGCTTGCGCACCGAGACGTTCACGTCGGCGCGCAAGTTGCCCTTCTCCATGTCGCCGTCGCAGGTGCCGAGGTAGCGCAGGATGGTGCGCAGCTTCGTCACGTAGGCCTTGGCCTCCTCCGACGAGCGCAGGTCCGGCTTCGAGACGATCTCCATCAGCGCCACGCCCGACCGGTTGAGGTCGACGAAGCTCATGGTGGGGGACTGGTCGTGCAGGGACTTGCCGGCATCCTGCTCGAGGTGCAGGCGCTCGATCCCGACCGTGATGCTCTCGCCGTCGGGCAGATCGACCAGCACCTCGCCCTCGCCGACGATCGGGCTCTTGTACTGGCTGATCTGGTAGCCCTGGGGCAGGTCCGGGTAGAAGTAGTTCTTCCGGTCGAACACCGAGCGGTGGTTGATCTGCGCCTTGAGGCCCAGACCCGTGCGCACCGCCTGCGCGACGCATTCGCGGTTGATCACCGGCAGCATGCCGGGCATCGCGGCGTCGACCAGCGAGACGTTGTCGTTCGGCTCGGCCCCGAAGGCGGTCGGCGCGCCGGAAAACAGCTTCGAGCGGCTGGTGACCTGAGCATGGATCTCCATGCCGATCACCACCTCCCAGTCGCCCAGCGCGCCCTTGATCAGCTTCTTGGGGTTCACGGGAGCGTTCATGAGGGTCAGGTCTCTCAAGCGATTCCCCCCTCTCCCGTGTGGGAGAGGGGCAGGGGGTGAGGGTGCTACGGTTCTAAGGCAGGCTCCAACCGTTCCGCTGCCAGCACCACGCTCGGCGATTGACACTGAAGCGTGTCACCCTCACCCCTACCCCTCTCCCACACGGGAGAGGGGTAGGTCGCGCCTAGTAGAAAGGGCGATGCCACCCGGTCAAGCGCGCGGCGCGATCACCCGCCGGGCGGAGTAGCCGATGATCGCGTAGATCAGCGCCGCGCCGGTGCGGACGGGAAAGAAGGTCGGGAGTTCGCGTCCGATCGGCGCCGGCCACGGCACGCCGATCCCGGTCAGCACCCACGACACCAGCACGGAGGCGACGAGCGCGATGATCGCGACAAGAACGACCTTGCCGAACTGGTCCGCCTTCCAGCCGAGATAGAGCGCGAGCCCGATCAGCACCGGATCGAACGCCGCCATGATCCAGACGGCGGGCGGGTAATAGGGGACGGTGGGGTGGTTCACGCCCACCACGCCTGCGGCAGGGCGATGCGGCCCGCCGCCTCCTCGATCACCTGACCGGCGGCAAACAGCGTCTCCTCGTCGAAGGGCCGGCCGATGAGCTGGAGGCCGAGGGGCAGGCCTTGCGCGTCGAGGCCCGCCGGCACCGCGAGGCCCGGGAGACCGGCCATGTTCACCGTCACGGTGAATACGTCGAGGAGGTACATCTCGACCGGGTCGGCCTTGGCCTTCTCGCCGAACCCGAAGGCCGACGACGGGGTGGTGGGGGTGAGGATCGCGTCGACGCCCGAGGCGTAGACCTCCTCGAAGTCGCGCTTGATCAGCGAGCGGATCTTCTGGGCCCGGACGTAGTAGGCGTCGTAGTAGCCGGCCGAGAGCACGTAGGTGCCGATCATGATCCGGCGCTTGACCTCGCGGCCGAAGCCCGCGGCGCGGGTCGCCTCGTACATGCCGGCGATGTCCTTGCCGGGCACGCGCAGGCCGTAGCGGACGCCGTCGTAGCGGGCGAGGTTCGAGGACGCCTCGGCCGGGGCGACGATGTAGTAGGCCGGAAGCGCATACTGGGTATGGGGCAGCGAGACCTCGACCACCTTGGCGCCGGCATCGCGCAGCCAGTCGGCGCCCTGCTGCCACAGCCGCTCGATCTCGGCCGGCATGCCCTCGACCCGGTACTCCTTCGGGATGCCGATGGTCAGGCCCTTGACGCCGCGGCTCACCGCCGCCTCGAAATCGGGCACCGGCAGGTTCACCGACGTGGTGTCCTTGTCGTCGTGGCCGGACATCGAGGAGAGCAGGATCGCGGTGTCGCGCACCGTGCGGGCGATCGGCCCGGCCTGGTCGAGGGACGACGCGAAGGCGACGGTGCCCCAGCGCGAGCAGCGGCCATAGGTCGGCTTGATGCCGACCGTGCCGGTGAAGGCCGCCGGCTGGCGGATCGACCCGCCGGTATCCGTCGCGGTGGCGCCCAGGCAGAGGCGGGCGGCGACGGCTGCCGCCGAGCCGCCGGACGAGCCGCCGGGCACCAGCTTGGTGTCGGAATCCTTGCGCCGCCAGGGCGAGATCACCGGGCCATAGGCGCTGGTCTCGTTCGACGAGCCCATGGCGAACTCGTCGAGGTTGAGCTTGCCGAGCATCACCGCGCCATCGCGCCACAGGTTGTGGGTGACGGTGGATTCGTAGTGCGGCTGGAAGCCCTCGAGGATCTTCGAGGCCGCCGTGGTGGTGACCCCGTGGGTGCAGAAGAGGTCCTTGATGCCGAGCGGCAGGCCCTCGAGCGGCCGGGCCTCGCCGGCGGCGAGCTTCTGATCGGCGACGTCGGCCATGGCCAGCGCCCGGTCGGGCGTCTCGAGCAGGTAGGCGTTCAGCACGCGGGCCTTCTCGATCGCGTCGATATGGGCCTGGGCCAGCTCGCGGGCGGAGAACTCCTTCGCCCGCAGGCCGTCGCGGGCCTGCGCCAGGGTGAGGTCGGTCAGCTCTGCCGGCTTGGTGGTCACGATCGTTTCGTCCTGTCGCGGGCCCGTGCGGGCCGCCTGGATGCCTGAATCTCGCGGGGACGCCCGAGGGTTACTCGACGACCTTCGGCACCACGAAGTAGTTGTCCTCGGTCAAAGGCGCGTTGAAGACGATCTCGCGGGCATGGCCGCCATCGGTGATCACGTCCTCGCGGCTCTTCATCGCCATCGGGGTCACCGAGGTCATCGGCTCGACGCCCGACACGTCGACCGCATCGAGCTGCTCGACGAAGGACAGGATGGCGTTGAGCTCGTCCTGGAGCGGGGCCACCTCCTCGTCGGTGACCGCGATCCGCGCCAGGTGCGCGATGCGCCGGACCGTCTTGGCGTCGACCGACATGGGCACTCCGTTCGGGGGGAATTCCGTTATCCGGGCACGGGTCCCGGTCGCCCGGCGCTATAGCACCGGGCTTCGCGCCGCCGCAACGGGCGCACCCGGCCTCAGGCGGCCGGCATCCGCAGCGGCAGGGCCGCGATGGCATGCGCCCGGGTCGACGGGACCTCGATCAGCACCGCCCGCGGCTTGAAGTGCCGGCGCGCCTCCATGCTGCCGGTATACAGGATCGCGGCGGCGGTGAGCAGCATCAGCTTGTGCTTGCGCGGCATGCCGGAGCGGGCGGCCGCCACGGCCGGCGCCGTCGCCGGCGGGGCGGCCGCCCGGCGGATGCGCCGGCCGATGGCGAGGATCGCCTCGGCGGGCACCCGGCGGGCCGGGGCGGGCTCGTGGCCGAAGCGCCCGTTGGCCGCCGGCAGGGGGCCCCGCAGCGGGCTCACCGTCCCGTCGAGATCGAGGGTCATCGCGCCCCGTGCCGGCGGGACGGCCTCCTGCGCGGGAGGAGGACCGGAGGAGAGCGCGAAGGGGAGGATGACGGCGGCCAAGGCGACCTCGAAGCGGGGACACGGCGGATTAACGGTTTGTTAATCTCAACCGGTCCGGTCCCGCCACGTCAACCTTTCGTTAACCTTAACGGTGCCCGCCGCATCGGAACCGGCCGCCCCCGGGGGAGGGCGGCCGCGGACGCGGCCTACTGCACCGTGACGGCGGTGCCCTTGTGGGGCACGATCACCTGCACGCCGCTGCCGTCGAGGGCGGCGACGAAGCGGTCGGCGCTCTGGTCGACGATCGGGAAGGAGCCGTAATGGCAGGGGAAGACCGCCTTCGGCCGGAAGAAGCGCGTGACCGCGAGCGCCGCCGTGTCGGCCCCCATGGTGAAGCGGTCGCCGACCGGGACCATCAGCACGTCGGGGCGGTAGATCTCCTGGATCAGCGCCATGTCGCCGAAAATGTCGGTGTCGCCCATGTGGTAGATGGTGGGCTCGCCCTCGGCCCGCACGATCACGCCGTTGGGCAGCCCGAGCGGCACCGTGACCCCGGCCTCGCTCATCCCGGCCGAGTGGTCGGCCCGCACCAGGCTGACCCGGAAACCGCCGACATCGACGGTGCCGCCGGTGTTCATCGGCTCGAGCTGCTTGACCCCCTTCGAGCCGAGCCACATGCACAGGTCGTAGTTGGTGACGACCTTGGCGCCGGTCTCGGCGGCGATCTCGACCGTGTCGCCGACATGGTCGCCGTGGCCGTGGGTGACCAGGATGTGGGTCGCGCCCTCGGTCGCCGCCTTGCGGTCGCCCTCGAAGGCCGGGTTGCCGGTGAAGAACGGATCGATCAACACGTGGGCGGACCCGAAATCGAGGCGGAAGGCGGAATGGCCGAACCAGGTGATGCGCATCGGACGAGCTCCGGGCAAAAATGTTGTCGGAACGGGAATCGGCGGCCGACCGCCCGGGCGCTGCATCGGGGCGGGGCCGGCACCCCTTACCTAAGGCGCGGAGGCCGTCCGTGAACCGGGAGACGATCGAAGCCTTCGCGGCCGAATCCCGCGGCGGCGCCCGCCTGCTCGGGCTCGACCTCGGCACCAAGACCATTGGGCTCGCCCTCTCGGACGTGCAGCGCCGGATCGCCTCGCCGCTGGAGACGATCAAGCGGGTCAAGTTCACCCCCGACGCCGCCGCGCTCGCGGCCATCGCCACGAAGCATGCCGTCGGCGGGCTGGTGATCGGCCTGCCCCTCAACATGGATGGCAGCGAGGGCCCCCGGGTGCAATCGACCCGCGCCTTCGTGCGCAACCTGAAGCCGATCCTGCCCCTGCCGGTGCTCTTCTGGGACGAGCGCCTGTCGACCGCCGCCGTCACCCGCACCCTGCTGGAGGCCGACGCCTCCCGGGCGCGCCGCGGCGCGCTCGTCGACAAGCTGGCGGCCGCCTACATCCTGCAGGGCTGCCTGGACGTGCTGGACGGATTGGGGAACGAGGGGGAGGACGATTTCGGCGAGGAGTGAGGGGCCGGTCGTCAGGTCGATGGCCGGTGCCTCGTGATGAGCGGGGCAGCCTGCTTTGTCCGCCTGCCGCCCACACCCGGTAGAGTTCAAAATGCCGATCGCCGGCCCTGAGCCACGCCAGGAGCGCAGGGACGACGGCGCCCTTCAGAGCCTGCGCGCCGACGACCGATGCAGCCGGAACCACGAGCGGCAGCACCACAGGTGCGGCCATCGCGGCCACAACTCACGCCGGGACCCCGCACGCAACGTATGACAGAACGCTCGGCTATGCCGCGGCCGCCACCGACTCGGACTCGACACCCCGCGCTCTAAGTTCTTCTGCGCGAAATCTGAAAGTATATTATCCAAAAATGAAATATCTACTCAAGTTTTTAATTATATGCAAAATATATCACTGCCGTCATCCCGTATAATAACCTTTTTTATTGCACAATTAAATTCCAGATAAGGAATTTTATGGTCTATTGCCGGCCATTTAATTGAACTTAGATCCTCCAAAACATGAGCCTTGGCTGTGGACAATTAAAAAAGACGTTTGCATGCGAAAACTTGGTTTACCGGCAGGGAGCCCAAGCCGGACGACCGGACATGGCCAATGCGAGCCAAGCGATGCCGGCCGTCCCGCACGGGACGCAGGTGAGGCACATCGAGCACGGCACATCTGTCGCGCCTCCCGCTCGCGGCTGCGCACCGGCGGCGTGAGATCGCGGGGCGGCCGTCAGAACTCCCCGTCCTCAGGTCTTGCATTTGAGCGCCTGGCCCGCGCCATGAGAGGCATCCAGGGACCTGCATCAGCTGGAAGGCGGGACCAAAATGGCAGGTGCGGTACCTGCCGCGCTGCGATTCGCTCTTCAAGCACGATGCGAAGGCAGCCACCGACGCACGACCGGAGGGTGCCAGCCCGCCGGTTCTCGGCAGGATGTCACCCCGAACAACGACTTGGCGATGCGTGGTTTTCCGCCAGGGAGCGACGTCCGGCTGAAATCTTGCTTATGAAGCAATGCTCTGCGGACTCAACTCCGTACACAGATCGTGTGACCCGGTGCCGCAATCCACGAGGGATGCCTGATCGGCGTCATGGCAGCCGGGACACAGGTCCAGGCGCAGGCCACTGGTGAAGCCCAGCTTCACCCGGGAACAGTTCGAGGCCGTGCAAGGGCGTAGACCAGGGGTACGGGGTCTCGGAGGTCGCCATCGCAACCGACCTCGGCCGGCAGACGGTTCATCGCAGGCAGACGGTCTATCGCATAAAGGGAACCCGACGGGAGGCAGAGGCGGTCCTGGCGCGGTGGGAGAATTGAGGCGATACCAACTTACCTGCAAGCTATGAGTCGTTTGCACTCAGGCGTACGAGTTCCAGCGATACCTTTTCGCCTAGATCACCCACATCCTCTCCGGTGACAGTCAACAAGATGCGCCGTCTGGCCAGCTCTAGGCAGTCGATAGCATATTGCCGACCCCCTTTGAGATATAAACTAGCAATCTTTCTATTCTGAAAATGCGCAAATATTACAAACTCTCCAGGCGCGATTTCTTCAAGATCGATACGCAAATTATCTATTTTATTTGGAAGCATGATTTATGATTATCCTGACCCCGAACTTGACCATAATCCAAACTCATGGGCAAGGTATAGCGCCTCTGTCGGGTTAACAGTTAGGACTGCTGATCCAGGGTTTGGAAGCGGCATGAGGGCTAGGGCGAAGAGACGACAGCCCTGCACCCGAAGGGGCCGCGGGCACCAGGCTGCCACCGAGCCGGCGCAGACCTGATGGGCCCGGGGTGCAGGGGGAGAGATCGCTGCGGGTGGGACCTTTGGGATAAGCGACGCGCATGGAGGCTGGTGGTGAGTGCAGGCCCGGGGGAGGGCTAGGCGTCGGGCTTGTAAAGCTTGAAGGCCGCCGAGGTCTCATCCTCGTGCAGCTTGACCACGGCAAGCACCTTATCCCGAGCGTTTGGAAGCAGCCTCTCCTAGACGCGGGGACGTTGACGAGGTCGCATGGGATACCGCCCTGAAACTTGCCGCGGAGTGCCTTCGAGCAGTTCCGCCCCGTGAACCCGAAGAGGAAGTCCACTTCGATCTCCGCCACCGTGGAGAGAGCGGCCCACTGCCTCATTCCGGGCCGTGCCGGACCCTCGCGCTTGATCTTCTCGGCGTCCTCGAAGTCTGCCACGCAGCGGGGGAGGGGGCGGGCGTGAGTTCGGTTGGCGGCAGCCGGGTCCTTGATCCGAAGGCTGGCCTGCCCGCTCTACGAGGCGGGCATGAAGGGACACAGCTCGGCCGGGATCACCCGCCGGAAATAGCAGGTGCCGTGCCTGTCTCGCAGGATGTCGTTCAACAGGCCCATGGCCCGTCTGCACCAACCGATAGCAGGACCGGCAGCCCGCAAGGCACCGATTTCAGCAGACTCTCAGCCGGCACGACGGCTTGGCGGGATGTGGCGTCCCCGGCAGGGCTCGAACCTGCGACCCCAGGTTTCATACCACTTCGGCTTTCGCCGCCGCCGCGAGGCGTTCGTGGTCTGGACTATCCCTTCACCGTAGGCCCGCAGGTCCGCCTGCATGCCCTTAGGTGCCGCCCGTCTAGTCTCTACACCTTCCCGGCCTGGCGGTCCGGGCTTGGCTCGGGATCGGCGTGAGGCCAAGGCGGCTCGACGCTTTCCCCGACTTTGAGCGGATCCGCCGCGCGGTTTCCCGGCGCGACGCCCAATTTGAACCTAGGAAACCTGTGCTCTGTCCAGCTGAGCTACGGAGACCCACGGGGAGCCTCTTACCATCCCGGCCGGCTTCCGCCAACCTCGCCGCGCGCGCCACGGGGCGGGCATCCACCAGGAGCGGGCGGTCGAATCATGCGGGGAGGGATGGCCGGTCTCCTGTTGCTCCTCGCCGGCGCCGCGCAGGCGGCGGCCCCGCGCGGGCGCGAGCCGCCGGCCTGCCGGGGGCGGGTCTCCGGGCAGGATCGGCTCGTTTCGGTCGTCGCCCGGGGCGAGCTCGTCCTCGCCTCCGGCCGGCGGGCCCGCCTCGACGGCGTGCGCTGGCCCGACGACCCGGCGGCGGCCGAAGCGGCGCGGGCGTGGCTGTCGCGCCTCGTCGGGCGGCCGCTCTCCACCCGCGAGGCGCCGGAGGCCGACCGCTGGGGCCGAATCACCCTCGATGCCGTGACGCAGGACGCCGTCGGTGACGATTCGCCGGTCGACCTCGCGGGCGGGCTGGTCGCGATGGGACTCGTGCCGGTCGATGCCGGGGAGGGCGACAGCCTGTGCCGCCCGGGCCTCCTGGCGATCGAGGAGACGGCGCGGCGCGCCGGCCGCGGCCTCTGGGCCGGGGCGCCGCCGGTGCCGGCCGAGGAGGGCGCGCGTCTCGCCGGTTTGGCCGGTCGATTTGTGGTCGTGGAGGGCCGCGTCCGCAACGTCGGCGAGCGCGCGCGGCGCACCTACCTCAACTTCGCCCCTTTCGGGACTGAGGGTGCGACGGTCACGGTGTCGAAACGCACTTGGCGGACCATGCTCGAACGTGGTTTCTCTGTGGCTGCGCTTCGGGGGCGGCGCGTGCGGGCTCGCGGCATCGTCGAGCTCTGGCGCGGGCCGACCCTGGATGTCGGCGCGGCCGAGATGATCGAGATGCTGGACGAGGAGCAGGCGCCGCGGCGCTGACGCCATGGGGTGGCTTTTCACGCGAACGAACCCGGCCGGGCAGGCGGCGGTCGCAGGACCTGCGACGGCGCTCGCCCTGCTCGTCGCCGCCTGCACCGCGGACCAGACCGGGGCGCTGGCGCCGGTGGCGGCCGTCGTGCCGGCGGAGGCGCCGCGCACCACCGGGCGCGACCGGCCGGCCAACGATGCCGATCACGCCAAGCTCGTCGCCTCGTTCGGCGGCGAGTACCGGGCGCCTTCGGCGTTCCGCCTCGTCAGCGACGTCACCGACCGCCTGGTCAAGGCGACCGAGCGCCCGGACGAGACCTACGCGGTGACGCTGCTCGATTCGCCGGTGGTGAACGCCTTCGCGCTGCCGACGGGGCGGATCTACGTCACCCGCGGCCTGCTGGCCCTCGCCGACGACACCTCGGAGCTCGCCGCGGTGCTGGCGCACGAGATCGCCCACGTGACCCTGCGCCATGCCAGCGCACGGACCGAGATGGCGCTGCGCTCCGAGCTCGTCAGCAAGGTCGTGGCGGACGTGCTCAACGATCCGGCGACCGGCGCCCTGCTGCAGGACCAGTCCCGGTTCGTGCTGGCGCGCTTCTCGCGGAGCCAGGAATTCGAGGCCGACCAGACCGGCGTGCGCACGCTCGCCCGCGCGGGCTACGACCCGTTCGGCGCCGCCCGCTTCCTCACCGCGCTCAACCGCACCACGGCGCTCCGCGCCGGGGGCGGGCTCAACGCCGAGCCCGACATGCTGGCGACCCATCCGAGCACGCCCGAGCGCATCACCCAGGTGACCCAGGCCGCCCGCCGCATCGGCGCCCCGGGCCTCGGCACCGACGACCGCAACCGCTACCTCGCGGCGATCGACGGCATCGCCTATGGCGACAACCCGGCCGACGGCCTGATCCGCGGCCGCCGGTTCATCCACCCGCGCCTCGGCGTCGCCTTCGAGGCGCCGGACGGGTTCGGGCTCGACAACACCGCGCGCGCCGTACTCGGCACCACGCCGGACGGCTCCCGCCGCCTCCTGTTCGACGCCGTCGAGACCAATGCCGGCCAGGGGCTCGAGGAGGTGCTGAAGGCGACCTGGAGCGACGCGATCGAGACCGGCAGCATCGAGAACCGGATCGTGAACGGTTTCCCGACCGTCACCGCGGTCTCGAAGGGGAAGGAGTGGTTCTTCCGCCTCGCGGCGATCCGGGTCGGCACCAACACCTTCCGGATGATCATGGCCGCCAAGGGCACCACCGACCCGGAGCCGGCCTTCGGCCGCTGGCTGTCCAGCATCGCCCTGGTGACGCCGGACGAGGCGCGCAGCCTCAAGCCCCTGCGCATCCAGATCGTCACCGCCGCCCCCGGCGACACCGCCGAGAGCCTGGCCCAGCGCATGACGGCGGTCGACCGCCCGCTCGAACGCTTCCAGGTCCTCAACGGCCTCGACAAGGGCGGCCCCCTGCGCGCCGGCCAGCCCTACAAGCTGGTGGTGGAGTAGGGGAGCGCGACGCGGTCGGGAGCCGGAATTCCCTCGGCCGCCGCGCTTCTCAAACCGGATCCGCCGTGCTACCTCAGCGGCGGCCGCGGGTGTAGCTCAATGGTAGAGCAGCAGCCTTCCAAGCTGAATACGAGGGTTCGATTCCCTTCACCCGCTCCACTCTCCCCAGAGCCGTTTACTGAAGCCTGGACAGGTGCTTAGCCGCCGTCCCCGCATGGCTCCGTCTCTGGCCCGAAACCCCGCTATACAACATCGATACAACACGCGGCCCATGCTGCTGCGACCGCGCAATTCATGGGGATAGCTCGTCTTACCCCGTCGGCGGCGCCCTTTGCGGTGCGCCGATTCGAGGTCGATCCTCGGCCCGTCGACCGCCAGCGTCAGGGTCCCCGGCAGCCGCCTAGTCCGGCCGGGGCACCTCAAGGGCGGGAGCGCCGCGGTGGCGCCCGGGGACGTTCGCGAGCCCGTCGAAGCCGTCAGCCGGACCCCGGGCGTGGGAGAGCCGGCGCCGGGCGCTTCGTCGAGGTCGTGGTCCGCGTCATGGTCGGCCCGGACCGGTCGACGGTCATCGTCCGCTGTTCGGGAAGGCGTTAAGCTTTCCAAATAGTGAACGCAGATTCTTGAGTAACGAGTAGAATTTTAAGAATTCGATTCAGGTAAATGCGAACGGCGCACCTGCATCGTGGCCCCATCGAGAGACAGGGGAGAGCGGCAATGGTGTACATCATCGACACGGACAACTGGACTGTAGCCCAGGTGCAGGAGTTCGCCGACAAGGCGAACGAATTTACCGACGCGGTCAACGCGAGCGGCGAGCCGTGGCTCGACGCCATGAAGCGGATCGCTCCTCAGACGGACGTGATCTTTGCGGTCTGGCGCGAGCCCAGCACCTGGCGGGGAGCCGACTTCGGCATCATTAAGGGGGCCGGCAAGCTCCAGCTCATGTCGCAGGCCAAGCGGTCGCAGGCGCTGCGCATGATCCACATCCGGCTCCTCGACTACGATGTCGCGGAGATGCACTGGGAGCAGTTCGGCGACGGGCGGGCTCAGAACCAGCGTCCGGGCCACCTCCTCAGCGAGCACCTGACCACCGACCGGTAGGCCCGGCCTTCCCCGCCCACCGCTCGGCATCCCGCCGGGCGTAGCGGGCGCCCACCTCGGCGGCATCGCGGGGCGGCCCTTCCTGATAGGGGCCGCCCCGCGCAGCGCGTGAACGAATCGCGGCGGGGGTCGATATGCGGCGGCCGCGCTACAAAGCTTTGGATCCCGAAGGTGCGTCTTGGTTCCGGATTGACCGGAGTCCCGCAGCGTGGCCCTTCTGTCGCGTGGGTTAAGGTTTCTTCATCGGGAACGCGGATCGTGGCAGCCCAGGGATCAGCATGCACACCGCCGGGTGCCGCCCCGGCCAGGAACAACCGATGAACTTCATGTTCCCCGTTGCGGAGCCCGCGGACCCGAAGGGTCGGTACGCGGCGCTCAGCGCGGACAAGCTCCGAGGGGGTTACTACACGCCGCCGCGCGTGGCGGAGTGGCTGTGCGCCTGGGCCATCCGCGAGAAGGGCGACGAGGTCCTGGAACCGAGTTGCGGCGCTGGCGCCTTCGCGACGGCTGCTGCTCGCCGTCTGAGGGCGCTCAAGGCAACCGCTGCAGCATCCGCTCGGCAACTCACCGCGGTCGAGCTCGTCGAGGCCGAAGCCGCCAAGGCACGGGATGGCCTTGCGGAGAGCTTGGGCAAGGCGGCATCGAAGGCCGTCGTCGAAGGCGATTTCTTCGCATGGTGGGACAACCGCGAGGGCGAGGCGTTCGACGCCGTCGTCGGGAATCCCCCCTTCATCCGGTACCAGTCGTTTCCGGAACCGGCCCGCAGCCGCGCTATGGCGATGATGGAGCGGCTCGGGTTCAAGCCGAACAGGCTCACAAACATCTGGGTGCCCTTCGTAGTGGCTGCCGCGGAGGCCCTTCGCCCCGGAGGCCGCCTCGCGATGGTCATCCCTGCCGAGCTCCTGCAGGTGACCTACGCCGCGCAGTTGCGAAGCTATCTGACTGCTAAGTTCCGGCACATCGACATCGTCGCCTGCAACGAGCTCTTCTTCGAGGGGGCCGAGCAGGAGGTCGTCCTCCTCATGGCCGACGGCGCCCTGCCGGAGCGGCTGCCGAACAACGTCTGCCGCGTCGCCGTGACCGAGGTCGCGACGGTGGGGGACCTGCTCGTCTCGGAACCGACCGACCTGCTGTCCCGGTCCGAGGAGAAGGACGTCCGAGGCGACAAGGAGAAGTGGCTCAAGTATTTCCTAAGCGGACGCGAGATCGGGCTGCTACGGGAGTTGCGCGAGCACGGCCGGGTCGTCCCCCTGGGGACGCTCGCGGACGTCGACGTAGGAATCGTCACGGGGGCGAACGCCTTCTTCGTCCTCCGGCGCAGCGAGATCGAGCAGCGCCGCCTGAAGAAGTTCGCCCGCCGGCTGGTATCCCGTTCGGCGCACCTGCGCGGCGCCAGCCTCTCAAACGAGGACTGGGTTGCGCTCGAAGCCGGCGACGAGCGGGTCACGCTGCTGGATATCCGGGCGGGCGTGGCTGGGCTAACGCCCGGGTCAGCGGCTGCGGCGTATGTGGCCCAAGGCGAGGCGGACGACGTCCACCGCGGCTACAAGTGCAGCATCAGGAAGCCCTGGTTCCACGTCCCGGCCATCTGGTCCCCGGACGCTTTCCTTTTCCGCCAGATCCACGACTTCCCACGGCTGGTTCTCAACGGCGCCAACGCGACCGCAACCGACACCATCCACCGCGTACGTGCTCGGGCAGTCGATGCCGCAGTCCTGGTGGCCGGTAGCTACACTCACCTGACCGCGGCCTCTGCTGAGATCGAGGGTCGTAGCTATGGCGGCGGCGTGCTTGAACTCGAACCCACCGAAGCCGAGCGACTGCTCGTCCCGGACGCCCAGGCGCTCGCGGCTGCGCTGCCCCTGGCGGAGTGCGATAAGCTCGTTCGGGCAGGCAAACTCAACGATGTGCTCGCCGAGAACGACCGCCTGATCCTCCGGGACGCTATGGGCCTCTCTGAAGGTGACGTCGCTACGCTCAAGGGCGCGTGGGACCGGATGCGAGGCCGCCGCTTTTCACGCGGCAAAGCGGCCCGGGCCAAAGCCTAAAAGATTTGCTGCTTTAGAATGGTGCCCTCTTATTCGTCTTCGCCGGAGACGACGGCATCCTCCGCCTCGTGGGGCGGCAAGTTGCGATAGCGATCAAGATAGGATTCATAAATTCTCTTTGGCATGTTCTCAATGCGAAGGCTGCTGGTTGGAAGCGGAATATTTGGATTTATCTGGCCGGTGTCTGGATTCCAAACGCATAGTGCAATCGATTCGGCTAGGTGATGTTGATCCAACTCATTGTCGCGTGACCCGAGACGCTCCAACGTCCTTATAATGGCCATCTTTTGTGGATCGTGCAGCGCCGGCTCGGGAAGTACAACAATGAATGCAACGATGCAGTAGGGAAATCTCGTATGTACCGTTGATGCCTCAGTTGCAAGGTCGTTGACCATATTTTGCCAATTCTTGCGAATGCTTTCTGCATCGTTTAATGTTTTGCTATCATAGACAATGCGAGGTCCGTCTGGCCTATAGGCAGCATCATAGTTCTGCGGACGAATCCCACCTACGATACGAGTTTTACCCAATTCAACGGAATTGGGATAAAGTGGCGGAGGCAGTAGACTGTTGTTTACCGGAGGAACAAGAGGTATTTCCCCAAGCATATCGGACAGCGCCAGCGAAAATGCTTCGTCAAAAATCAACCCAAATCGCATGCCTTGTTGTTTATTAAAACTTGCGACACTCTTCTTCTTCTTCGGTTCGGCATCCGGTGATGTGGTTCTGCTTTTTTTCCTGATTTTTTGTGCGGCATTAAATATCGCGAACCGATCATCAGACTTTGACTTCTTTATATCGTCGCTGGGCGATGAATTTTCGGAACCTTTCCACGTTTCGCCCCAAATTTTTAGAGCGTCGACATCAATTTTCAACAAGGGCATCGGCGCTAAGAAGCTCGTTTGCTTCTGCGGCTTCGATTCAGCTGATTGCTTCGGCATAGGCGTCCTGGGACAAGGGGCAACCTAGCGGCCGTATCTGATTCCCTCCCGGACTCCTAGCAAAGTCCAATTAGCCCTCAGGTCCTCTCGTTGGCGTGGGCGAGCGCCCGGACAGCGGCCGCCAGGATGGCCCTCGGCTCCCTGTGAGGGCCGTCGCTGTGGGAGAGCTCCTCGTGCCAGCCGACCTCGGCCACGCCGTCACGGGGCCACTCCCGCAGGAGGCGCTCGCCGTCCGGGCCGTCGTAGTCGGGGCCGACGGACGCGTGCCCGGTGGCGCCGCAGGAACCCGACACGAGGTAGAAGCCGGGGAGCACGCGGGCGACGTAGGCCCGGGCGGCGTCGAGGGACGTCGTGTAGGCGGGCACGTCCCGCAGGGCGGCCGCCTCGTCCCGGATGCACCCCCCATGGGCGAGGAGATCCAGGACGGCGTCGAGGACGAAAGCGGGGGTCTCGTCGCTCGCCGGGGCGATGAGCTCGATCTCGACGCGGCGGAGGTCGGCCCGGCGGCAAGCGCGCGCGGTCGCGGCCGGGTCGCCGGCGGCAAGGGCGAGGTCGGCGAAGAGACGGTCTTGGGCGGCGCCCCGGGCGACGGCGGGATTCGTGCGGGCGACGAGAGAGCGGATCTGCTCGAAGGCGGGGAAGGCGACGACCGTCATGTCCGCCCCGCGAATGCGCTCCAGGTCTTCGATGGTCACTATGGCGCTCATGTGCCCCTCCGTGCCTGCGCGGCCGCGGCGCGCCGGGCGGCTCGGTTCGGCCCCAGCGGCTTCCCAAGCCCGGCCAGCGCACGGACGGCGGGCGTCATCTGCAGGTTCGTCATGGCGAGCTCGACATCGGTCTCCGTGTGCCGCGCCATGCGCTTGCCGAACTCCGGCAGGCTGACGCTCCGCACGCGGCCTCGCCTGTCCCCGATGTGGACCTTGCCGTCGGGGCCGTAGACGCTGTCCTTCGCCCGCTCGGCCGCCTCCATCAGGCGCCGCATCTCGGCGGCCTTCCGCACGACCTCGGCGAGCGGATCGGGCTCCGGCTCCGGGGGCGGTCCCTTCGTCGCGGTCGCGCGGAAGAACTCGGCCTGCGCCGAGGTGCAGAGGTAGACGGCCGCCCTTCGAGGGACCACCCGAACTGCGTGGCAATCATCATGCGGCTGTGCTCGTGAGCGCCGCGGCGAAGCTGCGCGAGGGCCGCCTCGTCCTCGCAGTAGATGCCCGGCCGCAGGGCGTCGGCGCGGATCTCGCCGGCCTCGTCGCGGTCGGCGGCGACGTAGGCGGGCTTGTGCCAGTACGTGCCCATGCTCAGGCCCCCAGCGGCAGGAGAGCGGGGCGGCCGCCGATGGCCGCGGCCCCGGCGAGGAAGGCCGAGTAGACCCGCACGGCCTCGTCGGCCGGCACGCCGCGCTCTGGCGTCAGGACGACGTCGGGGCGGCCGCCGAAGACGATGGCGACGGCGAAGCGCTGCTCGGGCGGCGGGGGCTCGTCCTCGTCGAGGCCGAGGGCGAGGCGCTCGACGATCTTGTCCATCTCACCCCGGAGCCAGGGTCGCGCCTGCCAGACGTCTCCCCTCTTGAGCCGGGGATAGGGCACCTCGAACTCGGCTTCGGCGCCGTCATCGCGGGCCACCGAAAGTTCGAGGCCAGCCTCGTCGGTCCGGTCGAGCCGGAAGAAAAAACGGTGCCCCGTCTTGGCGAGGAGATCGTCCTCCGCCTTGATGAGCGCTTCCCTGATGGCGCCTTCCGACACCTGAATGGCCTTGCCCATACCCATGTCCGTCCCCGCGAATCGTTGATTGGGACAGCGTACGGACAGCGGATGCGAGGGACCTACACGGCAGCTGGAGGGAGCTTGACAGGCCGTTAACAGTGTCTACATATTTGAGACACGCGAACTCGTTTTTCAGCGAGTCGCTGGAACCCGCGAGGAGACCAGACACCATGGCCACAGCCGCCACCTACGACCGCCCCGCCATATTCCGCGACGCCTGGGCCCGCGCCCGCCAGGCCGCCGCCAAGGCCGCCGAGCCCGTCCGCCAGTTCATCGGCGCCGGCATGCGCGCCGCCTGGGCCGCCGCCAAAGGCGTCCTCGCCACGCCGCCCGCGCCCGCCCCGGTGCAACTCGACCTCGTCGAGTTCATCGCCGCGCTTCCGCCCGTGGCCCCTGCCCCGCGCCGATTCGAAACGGGTGCCTACACGACCGTCACGACCCCCGGCGCCGACGGCGAAGACGAGGTTACGGTGCTGCTCACGTTCTCTGACGGCACCATGCGCACGCTCGGCTCGGTGCTGATCTACTCCGAGGACTACGATGGTCCGCAGGCCGTCCTCGCGGAGGCACTGCGCGTCATCGGCCACAGCGAGGGTTCCGACGCGACGCCGCCGGCCGAGACGCCTGCGCCGCAGCAGTCCGAGCCCGAGCCGACGACCCCCGAGCCGCTCCATCTGGACCTCGGACGCGGTCGCGCCGTCCTCGACGAGAAGGGACTGCGGTTCTACGGGCAGGTCACCGGCGGCGGCGCGCACGGCCCCGGCATTGTCTCCGTCGCGACGGGGTTCAAGTCGAGCGACCGCATGCGCTGGACCGACGACCGCCGCTCCGGCTCGGGCCGCTCTGGTTCGGTGGTGTGGACCCTCAAGCCCGACCGCCTCTATTCGCTGGCCCGCGTCGCCTACAACTCGTCGCGCTCCGCCGACTACTATCTCTCGACGTTCGACGGCACGCTGACGGAGCTCACGCTCGACGAGTACCGCGCCGCCTGTGCCCGCCTATGGCCCCTCGAAGCCCACCGGGCCGGCGAGGAAGAAGCCCGCCGCGCCGAGGTCGAGGCGGCCCGGATCGAGGCAGAGCGTCGCGAGGTCGAGCGCCTCAAGGCGGAGGCCGAGGCGCGCAAGGCCGCCCTCGCCGACGAAGCGGCCCGCATCGAGCGCGACGGCCAGCCGGCCGTCGAGGGGCTGCCGTCGCTCACCGGCTCGCCGAAGCAAGTCGCGTACGCCCTCAAGATTCGCGCCGCCGTCCAGGCCAAGACGCCGTCCGACCGGGCGCTCAAGACAGCGACCACGGCGAGCTACTGGATCGACAATCGCCGCAGCGTCCTCTGGGCCTAAGGGAGGGCGCCATGACCACCGCCACCGCCGCCCTGCAGGCCCGCATCGAAGGCCTCACGTGGGACGTCGACTTCTGGACGGGCATCGCCCAGGCCCGCTTCGATTCCGGGGATACGCGCGGCAACCTCGACGCCGTCGCCCGCATGGAAGGATTCTGGGACGAGCGCGAGGACCTGCGCGCCGAGCTCCGCTCCCTCCAGTCCGAAGCCGCCTGAGAGAGGGCGTCATGACCAAGCGCAAGGTAGCCACCCCCACCGCCGCTCTCGCCGCCTACGACGCCGCTCGCGCAGCCCACGACACGGCCGACGACGAGCTCGAAATGGCCATCGAGCGGTGCAGCGAGATCCCGACCGGGGACAACAGCCCCGACGCCCAGGCGGCCCATGCCTTTCGGAGCGACTGCGCCGAGAGGGAGCGGACAGCCCGGGCCGCTCTCGACACCGCCTACAGGGGCGTCGAGCGGTTCCTCTCGCACCGGGACGAGACCGTCGCCGAGATGCGGGAGCGCCTCGGACTCTGAGACCCCGGGGCTACGGCACCGGTCCCGAGATAACGCGAACCCGGTCTTCATCGGGTCGCTGGACCCCGAGAGGACACTAGACACATGACAGCATCCACCCCCCTCCAGGTCGACCTCGGCCTTTCTCCCGCCGAGCGTCTCGCCGCCGAGGCCCGCCTTTCGTCCGAGGCGGTCCGCGTCCTCGCTGCGCTCCGTCGCACCGCCGATTCGTGGCCCGAGGACGGTGATCAGGACGGCTACCGCTGGGCGGAGGTCATGCTCGGGCGCCCACCGTCAGGGATCTCAAAGGGCCTGTACGGCGAGTGCGTCGAGGAGCTGACGCACAGGGGCCTCTACCGGCCGCTCGGCGAGGACTTCGGCCGCGTCTGGCGAAGCTCGACGCCGATTGCCACGGCCACGACGCGGGAAGCAGACCTGCCCGCGAAGACCCTCAAGATCCTGGGACTCCTCCGCGACAGGGCCACGTACTTCATCGAACCTGCCGGGAATGGCTCTGAATGGGTTACTGTTTCCCGCCATGCCGGGCATCTCCGCAGCCTGACGGACAGCGCCTACCGCGAGCACGTCGAGGCGCTCATCGTCGTCGGCGCTGTGCGTCGGCCGAGCG
The DNA here is from genome assembly GCF_017347565.1 of Methylobacterium indicum. Lineage (NCBI taxonomy): Bacteria > Pseudomonadati > Pseudomonadota > Alphaproteobacteria > Hyphomicrobiales > Methylobacteriaceae > Methylobacterium > Methylobacterium indicum. Next base: position 2,199,290 of record NZ_AP024145.1, read on the forward strand.
GCGCGATCCCGCAGTTCGACAACGAGCACTTCCTCGAAGTGCGGCGCGAGATCGGCACCATCGGCACCGACGTCTAAGCCGGCTACCCTGCCGGGGCCTACGGGTCCCGCCCCCCTAGACGAGGACCTGACCCCGTGCGCATCGAGCTCCGCCCCGGCATCGATTCCCCCGTCCCCGGCGCCCTTTGCGTCGGGACCGCCGACGGCCTCCCGCTGTCGTACGTCGAGCGGACGCCGTACATCGGGACGGAGCCGACGACGCACGCCGAGATCGCCGAGCCCCTCGCCGACGCCATGGACGCCGCGGCGACCCGGGTCTTCGGCGGCGAGTGGAACGGTGACCTGTCGAGGGTGACCGGCATCAATCGCCGCACGGTCACGCACGACCGCATCATGCGCTACGGCCTCGCTCCCTGGGTTCTGGCCCTGGTCGGCAAGGCCGCCGCTCACCGACATCCCCGCAGCCTGGGTTTCATCCTGCTGTCCCTGGTCGGCTTGCGGGATTCCGCCGGCCGGGACGAGGCGCGCGAGAGGGATTCCATGCAGAGGCTCGCGACGCAGATCCTCGAAGACGGCATCGACATGATCCGCTACGTCAGCAGTGAGCGCGGAAAGATCGCTCCCCACCCCAGCAGCAAGATCAAGTAACGAACCCTTAACGCCTCGGCCTTATGGTCGAGGCACGTGCGCTCCGTTTTTCAGCGGCGCGCTGGATACCCCGGAAGGGAACACCAGAGATGACCGCACCCCTCGACGAGGGCGCGCGTTGCTGCGCGCTCGAACGCTACCTCTCGGGTCAGGCCGAGCCTCCCCGCCGCGGCGCCTTCCCCTTCGCGCCCGCCGCCCTGCTGCTGACGGCTCGCTACGGTCGGTCGATTCCCTCGCTCCGGACCGCCGCCGGGGCCGGCGAGGACGTCCGCGTCGTCGGCATCTATCGCAGCCTCAAGCTCGCCTTTGACGGCTACGCGCACGAAGTGAAGCGTGACCGCCGGGAGGCCGAGCAGACGCTTGCCGTGCAGTTCGCGGCCGCGTTCGATCAGACGCTCGTGTGGCTGCGCGAGGGCGGCTTCCGCGCCGACTTCAGCTTCGACTTCACGGACGAGCAGCAGGATGCCGACGAGCACATGCGCCTCGTCGCCGGGGTGCTGGCCTTGTGCCTCTGGGAGGCCGGTTACGTCCCGGCCCGCGAGTATGTCCGCGGCCTGATGCCGGAGCTCCTCGGCGGGCCCGATGGCTGGCGCTACGTCCGGGCGAGCATCGGCCTGGCGGAGGACGTGCACGTCGCGCTGGACTGGAGGCCCGGCCGCGGGGCTCTCGGCAGCCTTCAGACCGCGCTCGCTCGTGGCGCCCGGCTTCTCGAAGACGCCTACGTGGGCGCGCCGGCGCCGTCGCCCGCGTGGGCGACCGCGGCCCGGGAGAAGGCCGCCGCGGAGAAGGCGGCCAAGACGGCCGTGGAGAGCGGGCCGAGCCTGATGGTTTTGGCCGGCGTCGACCACCTGCCCGGGCTGGCGAAGGCGGGCGAGGGCAAGCCCGGCGGTTCCGTCGGAGCGACGCCGCGGGCGGAGTGGGCGCCCATTGCCGGCCGGCGGCTCCGCCTCGTCACCGTCCCGGACCTCGCCGCGGCGCGCGCCACGCTCGCCGCAGAGTTCCCGGACGACACGGCGGTCATCGACGCCATCCTCGCGCCGCTGGCCGGGCGGGCGTACGTCGCCATCCCGCCGACGCTTCTGCTCGGGCCGCCCGGCACCGGCAAGAGCCGTTTTGCCCGTCGGCTCGGCGAGGTGCTCGGGCTGGCCGTGACGGTCTACGGCTGCGCGGGCGTCTCGGATTCGAGCTTCATCGGCACGTCGCGCCAGTGGTCGACAGGCCGGGCTTGCGTGCCCTTGCAGGCCATCCGGCGCGCGGATGCGGCCTCGGTCCTCGTCGTCCTCGACGAGCTCTCCCGCGCCGGGACGCGCCGCGACAATGGCCTGCTCACCGACGGAATTTTGGCACTGACCGAAGGAGAGACCGCGCGGGCGTACCAGGATCCCTACCTGGAATGCCCGGTCGACCTGTCGGCGGTCAGCTACATCGCGACGGCGAACAGCCGCGCGGGCCTCGACCCCGCCTTGCTCTCGCGGTTCCGCGTGCTGGAGATGGGGCCGAGGACGCTGGCCTCGCTCCCGGCCCTGACGCGCTCGGTCTTCGCCGACATTCGTGCCGAGCGCAGCCTCGACGACGCGTGGCTTCCCGGGCCTGATCCGGAGGAAGAGGCCGTCCTGGCCGCCCATTGGCGGGACGGCAGCGTGCGGACCCTGCGTCAGCTCGTCGAGGGCATTGTCGCCGCGCGCGACGCCCTCGCGACCCGCATGTGATGGGGAGGCCGACCATGCACGCTCCCGTCCTCGACTACCTCCTCTCCGCCCTCCGGGCCCACCGTGCGTCGGGCCGCATCCATGCCGACGTCGCCAACGGCGTCGACGGCTACATGCAGAACGTCATCCGGCTGGCCGACGCGCGCATCCTCTCCGGTCCCGAGGCGCTCGTCGCCGCGAACCGCGCGCTGTCGCTGGCCCTGTCGCTGCCCGAGATTCCGGAGGACCGCCATGCCCCCCGTTCGTGACGACCTCGCCGCGGTCGCCGACCGCATCCAGGCCATGTGGGAAGCCGGCCGCATCTGCAGCCTTGTCGGGCGCGGCATGCGCGCCCGGGTCCTGCGGGCCGGTCGCCTCGTCGAGGCCGGGCGCCTGACGCCCGCGGAGGCTCGCCAGGTCGCGCGGGAGGCCGAGGGCGTCGCGACTTCCTTCGCCCCGCTTCCGGAGCCGCCGCATGAGTGAGGTCGACGTCTACTGGAACAGGCGCATCCGCCCTCGGGCGTGGTCCGTCCGCGAGGGCGGCCGCGTCAGCCGGCACGTGCGCGCCATCGCCCTCATGGACGTGACCTTCGTGGTCCATGCCGCCGCCGTCGCCCGCGTGCAGCGCCTGCGCCAGCGCGCGGTCTGTGCCTATGCCCGGGGGACGCCCTGCGAGGCGCCCCGGTACCCGTCTGCCGTGCGGGTTCGCTTCGACCCCTACGCGGGTCCCAACTTCACCACCCCGGACGGCACCGTCGTCCTCCGAGCCAGCCTCGTTCACTTCCTGGAGGATGCCACATGCTGGGCCGTGCTTTGACCCTTGTCCTGGTGCTCGCCGCGGCCCCGGCCGCCGCCGTGGAGCCCGACCGTTTCCCGACACCGACGGACCGGTGGCTCTACGACGTGCGCGTTCCGGCGGGGCCCGGTCGGCAGCGGTTCAGCCGGGTCGACGCGGTCCCCGGGCAGGCGCAGGGCTGGCGCGTGACCGTGACGTGCGGCCTCGTCGACACGCGCACGGGACGCGAGACGACAGTGCTCACCGCCCGCGGCGAGGCCGGCCGCGGGCGCATGATCGCCATCGGAGGGGGCTGGGATTCCCCCCGGCCCGGCGGCAGCTTCCTCATCGACGAGAGGACCGAGGCTAAGCGGAGCCAGTTCACGGACAAGCGGTGCGCCTCCGGACCGGGCGACCTTTCGTCTGGCGACTGACCGGGGCAAGCTGGGCCGTCCCGTCCGGAGGCCGGCCCCATGATCGACCGCGAGCTCGCCGCCGCGCTCGCGCTATGCGCCCTCGGCCTGGCGGTCGCCGGCGTCGCCGCGGCCCGCCCGGCGCCCGCCGGCGTCACCACCGCGCATGCCGGCGAGCCGCTCGTCACGGTTCCGGCGGCTCGCATGGGAAGGCCCGGTCCCCTCTAGGGAAACCGGGCCTTCCAGGTAGCCAAGCCGACTTGGCTACTTATTTCGTGCGCTCGAATCCCGGCAGTTCGCCCTGGCGGTTCGCGACCGCCGCCTGGAGCCGGAGGGCCTGCCCGGGGCCGACGTACCAGCGCTGCCGGAGCCATTCGAGGCCCGGCTTCGTCGCGTAGGTCCGCCACTCCCGCCTCGTCGGCGTCACGTCGTGCCAGCGGATCTTCATGTACCCCGCCTTGCGCAGGTCGGCGCGGGGCTGAGCGAACCCGTCGGCGTCGAACAGGTATCCCTTCTCGCGGAGCCAGGCGAAGAACAGCTTCTGGGGCGCGTCGATGGCCCGGGCCGCGGTCGACAGTGTGCAGAGCCCGTCCGCGTCGAGGAACGCCTCGTAGGCCTCGATCTTGGGGCGGACTTCCTCGATGACCGCCTCGGCGAACGCCGCGCGCTTCTCGGTCACCACCAGCGCCTGCTTGGTCTCGGCGACCTCGGCCCGGGCGGCGATGAGCTGCTCCGAGTAGCCGAGCAGCAGGGTCCGGAGGCTGGCGGGGTCGTTGAGGTCGACGGCCGGGGACTGCCGGCGCCGGAGCTCGGCCTCCATGGCGTTGAAGGCGTCGATGTAGGCGAGCTTCCACTGGAAGGCCTTCTCGCCGGTGAAGCCCATGACGATGAGGCTGAAGGCGTCGCGGTCGAGCCGGTAGGCCATGACCTCCCGGGATGCGCCGTTGCCCGTCCCGACCTCGTCGAACATCGGCACAATTTTGTGCCCAAGCATCTCGGGGCTGCGAGCCAGGGCGGTGCGCACCGCCACGAGGACGGCCTTGTGGGTCCGCTTGAAGTAGGCGGCGATGTCGCGGGTGTCGGCCACAGCCTTGTCGCCGGCCAGGGTGACGGCGGGAAGGGTGGTCGTGGTAGAAAGGAGAGCAGCCTGATTCACGGGGTCCATCCGTGTTCGGGTCAGGCCCCCGTCGAGGTGTTCCACCACCTCCGGGGGCCGCGCGCCGGCGGCGCGTTAACTGCGATTCTAGCGATTCGCATTTCGTTCGCCTGGTCTCCGTGCCTCAGGCCAGCTTGAGCCCCCTCATCCGGCTGATGCCCCGGCCCCATCGCTCCTCGACCGCCTCGCGCCCGTGCGTCAAGTAGAGCCGCTCGACCGCCTGGCGGGTGGGCTGAAATCTCAGCTTCTCCTCCCACGGGAAATCCCCGCTCTCCTTGACGGCCTCGCCCCGCGCGATGCGCAGCTTCCGTAGACGGGCGCGAACCCAACCGCTTGTCTGCCCATGGCGCGCGGCGAAGGCGTCGAGGTCCTCGCCGGCGTCGACGGCGGCGGCAAGATCGGCGTCGGAGAAGCGGGGTGCGGCCTGGGGCACGTCACGGTCCCTGAAGGTGCGAGAGGGGGATTCCGAGCGCGGCCGCGGCGGCGGGCCCGATGGGAGGGGCGCCGTCCCAGCCCCGGTCGAGGAGGCGTTCGCGATAGGCGCCGAGATGGTGGAGGTCGCCCCGGACGGGACCGCGGCCGCCGCGGCCCTTGCGGGCGAGGTCGTTGATGAAGTGGGGGTGAAGCCAGCCCCACCTCTCGAAGGCGGCATGCCCGCCGCAGGTGTCCCAGATCTCCGCCACGACCGCCGGCCGGGGCGTGACGTGGAAGGCGCTCACCGGTTCGGCTTCCCGTAGGATTCCGCCATGAGGCGGGCCGTGACCCTGGCGAGCACCTGGGCGATGGCGGCATCAGACCGGGCCCGCTCATCCTCCGACCGGCCGCGCCGGAGGAGCTCGATCTGCTCCCGGAGGCTGAGCGGGGGCAGGCTCACCGACGCCCCCCGCCGCCGCGCGGCATGCGCTCGATGGCCTCCTGGTGGTCCTCGGTGGCCTTCGTGTTCTGCCTCGTCACCCGCGTGAGGTCCTCGACGGCCTCGCGCAGGTCGCCGAGGGTCGACCGGAAGTCGGTGAGAGATTCCCGGTCGTCGGCATGCAGCCGCACCGTGCCGGCCGGCGCCGGAACCGGCGGGGCGAAGGTCGTGTCGGTCCGGCCGCGTTGCTTCAGGACGCCGCTCACAAGCGCGCCGACGGCGGCGAGCGCGGCGAACGCGGAGCCGATGACTTCCTTCCAGGGGGTGAGCGCCTCGACGACGCCGGCGATGATGGCGTTCACGGCACGAAACCCCTCGGAAGCGGTGCGGGCGGGTTGTCTCGCATCCAGGCATGGACGCGTGCGGCAACGGGGATGTCACGGCCCGAGCGGTAGGCGGACCAGATGTCGGCGAGCGCGGCGACGGTGTAGACGCCGACGCCGGTCTGGATGCCGCCGGCGAAGGGCGCGTACATGAGGAGCGCGACGTAGCCCCAGACCGCGGCGCCGAGGACGGCGCAGATCGCGCGCAGCAACGGCGTCCTGCGCCAGCGGCCGTTGATGGTCAGCGCCGCCATCCGCACCAGGGCGAGCGACACCATCATGAACGCCCATCCGCCCTCGGGCATGATGGCGGCAAAACGGAGCCAGTGCGCCCCGGTCGAGAAGGTGTTGCCCGGCAGGGCGAGCACCAGCCCGAAGGCGAACGCCATGGCGGCCGCGCACCATTCGAGGTCGCGGGCCGGGGTGTAGACGGTCGGGATGACGCGGATCGTCCTCATGGCCGCCACCCGCAGTGCTCGGCGCCGTAGCGGTTGAAGGTGAGGTCCTGCTCCTTCTGCTCGCGCGTCATGACCTGGCGCTGAGCCGCGGTCGCGCGTCGGGGCTGTGCCACCGTGCAGAAGTCGCCGGGGCTGGCGCAGCCCCCGACCGATAGGGCGGCCAGCGCGGCCACCAGGATGATGACGGTCTTCAAGGCTTGGCCTCCCACCTGGCGAGCTCGCGGTCGAGATCGGCGTCGGATAGCCGCCCGACCTGACGCTCGATCCGCTCGCGGTCGGCGCGCGCCGCGGCGTTGGCCCGGGCGACCTCGGCGAGGGCCTCGGCCCGGCCGGCGCGCTTGAGGCGGGTCGCGGCGACGAACAGGGCCCACGCGACCGCCAGGGCGACGCCGACGGCGCGGGCGGCCTTGCTCCGGGCGAGGAGGGTCAGCAGCGCCGGCCCCCACGGGGTGAAGATGAGGGCCACGAGGACCGCGGCCGGGACGCCGGCGGAGAAGAGGAGCCAGGCCGACATCAGGCGACGAGCCTCCCCTCGCGGTAGGCGCAGACCGCGCTCTTGAGGAGCGTGCCCCCGACGACGACCGCGGTGGCGCATCCCCCAGCGAGCGCGATGGCCTGCCAATGGTCGAGGAGCCAGGACGTCGCCGCGGAAGCGACGGTCTCGCCGACGATGCCGGTGACGGTGTCCCGGGCGGCCCGGACCTGGTCGACGCCGCCCTTCACCGTGTCGGCGGTCGACTGGAACGAGGCGAGCGACGCCTGGTAGGTGCCGACGGCGCCGAGGCCGGCGAGCCCGCCCTTCCGGATGCGGTCGCCCAGCCGGGCGGCGAACGAGACCTGCTTGACCTCGGCCTTGGTCGCGACCTCGCGAGCGCCCTTGGCGAGGGCGGGCGCCGATTCCAGCGCGGCCACGAAGGTAGGGGACGCGACGCCGTCGCCGGCCTGCCCGAGCTCGACCTGCGCCGCGGCGACCGCCCGGCGGGTGGCGGGCCCATAGACGGCATCCGCCTTCACCGCCACGCCGAAGGCCGCGAGGCTCTCCTGCAGGGCGCGGACGCGGGGCCCGCGGTCGCCGAGCTTCAGGGTGCTGACGTCGCCGGCGACGTTGGCTTTGGGTCCGGCCGGCTTCGCCCGGAGCTTGGTGGACCAGTAGGCGTAGGCGTCGGCCAGCTTCCGGTCGTAGGCGTTCTTCTTGTAGGCGGTGCCGTTGTACCCCTTCGCGAAGGCCGCCCAGTCCCGCGCCGCGAGGTGCTTGAGCAGGCCCTTCGACCGCATGAAGGCGATGCCGCAGGCGATGTGGGCCTCGATGCCGCCGCGGGTCAGGACGTCGTGCATCTCCTTGGCGGAGCCGAAGCCGGCCGCGGCGTGGTTGCCGCCCATGACCTGGAACAGGCCGATGCTGCACGAGGCGTAGGCGATCTCGGGGTCGAGCGCCGCGGCGCGGGCGATCAGCGCGAGCCGGCCGGCCGAGGTCTTCTGGTCGGCATACTGCGGGCTGCCGGGGCCCTGCCACTTCGGCACCACGAGTCCCTGGCGCTTGGCCTCCTTCAGCGCGGCCGCGCCCTTGGCCTTGAACAGGCGGTAGGCGACGTGGCGCTCGTAGAGCATGCACGGCTCGATGCCGTCGGACGGGTCGAGGTCCGCGGTCTCGAAAGGGCGGCCGCCGGTCTCGGTCTGGACGACGGCGAGCAACCCGGCCGGCTCGACGCCCTGCGCGGGCGCGGCGGCCAGGATGGCCGCGATGATGGTGTTGGCGAGATTCATGACGTCCCCTTGGCTGGGACCGCCCCCGGGTTCGGGGGACGTCAGCCAGCGGGGGGACGTGTCGGGGCGTCACCGGGCGCCGGGGGCGGCTACGTTGAGGGGACCGCTGCCGCGTGCATCCGCCAACACATGCCGGCCGCGTCAGTGCGCGGTACCGGCCTCGCGCTCCAGGACCTCGTCGATGGCGTGCAGGGATTCCCCCAGGATGCGGGCGAGCATCATGACGAGGCGCGTCGAGCTCGCCAGCGCCTCCTCGGTCTCGGGGGAGGCGCCGGTCACAGCGACCACGGAAGCTGCTTGGTCCGCCGCAGCCGCACCGCGGTGCAGAGCTGGTACATGACGCGCGGGGAGATGTCGTCGTAGGACCCTTCCTGCAGGCGCCAGTGCTTCTGCGCGTTCCAGTTCGAGATGCCGGCCCGGCGCAGGTCCATGGGCTTCAGGCCCCGTTCCTTGATGCGGGCGCGCACCAGGTCGAGGATGTCGCCGCGGTCGCTCTTGTACTCCTCGGTGTTATGCGAGGTGACGTGCGGCAGGAGGATGGGCCGGTTGTCCGGCCGGCGTTCGACCCCGGCGTCGGGGAGGTCGTCGAAAGCGTCGTGCGAACGGCCCTGGCCGCTGGTGTCTTCCTGGTACATGCGCGTAAGCCCCGCCGGCGGAACACGAATCGCCGATCTGCGCCGGCGTGACCCCAGGGTGCCTGGAAGGTGGCGAAATTCAAGCGGCGCGGGTTGACGCGGGAGCGTGACTGTGCCAGCCGCCCCGGCTTCCGGTTGAGTCGTGGGCCTGTTCCGAGGACTGGCCATCCGGTCCTTGCCCCGACCCGGCACCCCCCGAAAATAAATTTCGAGGCCCAGGGAAGCCCGCTGGCCGTTTTGGCGGGGGCGCTTGGGAAATCACTCTCCCTGCCAGTCTGAACCCCAGCCGGCGAGGCCCGCTGCTCCGTTTCGACCGGCCCGCCAGTGGCCTGCCCCTCGTCGGATTCAGGGCACTTGAGGCCCCGCGCCGCCCCTGGAGGGGGGCTTCAAAAAAGCCAGCGACGCGCGGACCTTAGCGGTGTTCGCGCGTCGGGTGTGGTGCCTCGACGAGCCGCGAGATCGGGTCAGCCGGGTACATCTCCATGCAGCTTCAGAGGGGCGCCGACGCCCCATTCTCGTTCCGCTACGCCGCCCCCGAGGCGGCCATCGAGGCCCTCGGCCTGGAGCCGGGTCGGACCAAGGCGGACCGCGCCGTCCAGGCCGCCGTCATCGCGGCCGCCGCCATCGAGCACGACGGCGAGGGGCGCTGGATCAGCTATTCCCGGTCGCACGACTGGTGGGCCGCCGGCCGCTACGAGGGCACCCCGGTGACCATGAAGCGCGTCATCAACGCGGTCGAGGGACTGGCCAGGGCGGGGCTCGTCGAGAGCTTCGTGCAGATGCCCGGTGCCCACCTTCTCTCCAACGAGGCGGAGCGCGTGCAGAGCGCCTTCCGAGCGTGGCCTGCGCTCGTCAACCGCCTCGGCGGCCTGCGCCTCGACCCGGTCAAGCGCCCGCCCGTCATCATGAAGGACGAGGCCGGCAATCGGATCGCCTTCCCCCGGACGGAGCGCGGGGCGCGCGCCACCCGCGAGGTCGAGGACCTGAACACCTGGTTCGCGGGATTCGACGTCGAGGTGGACCCCGGGGCTGACCCGGCAAACTGGAAGCGCACCGCTTATCACCTGCACGGGCGTAAGGTGCGCAAGGACGGCTCCGAGACTTGGGCCTGCACGGTCCCGACGCCCGTCCCGCAGGTCGTCCGCATCTTCGGTCGGGGGCGCCTCGACCGGCACGGGCGCCTCTATGGATGGTGGCAGGGCCTACCCAAGGACCGCCGCGGTGAGCTCTTGCTGAATGGCGAGGTGCTCATCGAGGAGGATTTCGCCAGCCTCCACCCGACGCTGCTCTACGCCATGAAGGGCATCCGGCTCGATTTCGACCCCTACGACGTCTGGGGCTTCCCTCGGCAGCACGGCAAGTGGGCCCTCAACATCGGCGTCAACGCCGACGGCGGGCTCAAGGGGGCTGTCGACGCGCTCATGGCCAAGCCGGACTGGACCGAGAGCTGGACCTATACCCGGAAGCTCGTCGATGAGGTGGCTAAGCGCAACGAACCCATCCGCGAGTTCCTCGGGAGCGACGCCGGGGTGCGGCTCATGGCTATAGACAGCCGGATGGCGTTGGACGTGCTGAAGGCCTGCCGCAAGGCCGACATCCCCGCCCTCCCGGTCCACGACAGCTTCATGGCCCCGGGCGGCAAGGCCGGGCAGGTCCGCGCCATCATGGGCGAGGTGCTGGACAAAACCCGTGTCACGATTTCCCCAAAGACTTCAGTGAGTTCGGCTCTCCCGTTCCTTCATAACGCCCCCCTCGTGGACCCGTCCCTTTCCCGTCCCTCGGTGGAGGTCGCCGCCCCTGCCGGAGAGGGGTCGTCCGTCCCCCCTGCCTCCCCGCCGGTCCTCGTACCCGCGCCCGTTGTAGAAGGCCCTCCGGCGGCCCTCGCGGTCTCCCGTCCGGTCCTCGTACCCGCGCCCCTAATAGAAGGCCCTGGAGCGGTCCTGCCGGGCTCGTACGAGGGCTCTACCGCGCTCCCTCGTGTCTCTACCCCGTCCCTCGCACCTGCCGTCCTTGCCGCTGCCTGGTCCCCTCAGGACGTCCCTCCCGGACCGTCCTCGTCAGTCTCCGCACCTGATCTCCACCGTTCGTCCTGGGAGCGCCGTACAGCGCCCTCAACCTCGCCGCCCTTCCCAGACCCGTTCACCCGTTCTCTTGCCGTCCCTGACCGCCCCTGCGCCATGAGGCTCGACATGACCGCTTCTCGTCCAGTCGTCGTCACCATCCCCGACCCGCACCCCCACCGCATCTGGGACGTCGACGGTTCCGAGGTCCGCGGCGCGCCCGTCATGCTCAGGCCCATGGCGGAGGACCTGATCGCGCAGGGGCACGACCCCTACGCCCGTCCCGCCGCGCCCCCTCCGAAAGTCGCGCCCGGCCTGCCCTCCGGCATTGTCCCTCGCGGGGCATAGCCCTACACTGGCGGCATCCGGTGACCCGGTAGGCGCACCACGCCTCGAACCCCCGCTGCTGCGTTCGCGCCGGCGGGGGTTCTGCGTTCTGGTCCCTTGCGTCCCGTCCCGGCATCCTGTCGCCATGACCGACGCCATCGCCGATAGGGCCCGCTGGGCCGCCGCTTTCGCTGACACCTTGGCCGGGTTCGAGCCCGGCCCCTACGTCGCCGAGGACGAGGGGGCGGGCATGCCCCTGTCCCCGGCGACGCGCCTGACCCAGAGCCAGGAGAACGCGAGGAAGCGCGCCCAGCGTGCCCGAGCCAAGGCCAAGCGCTTGCACGAGCTCGACGCCGCCATCGTGCAAGGTCTGCGGTCCATCATGAGGGCGCGTCGGGTCTACGAGCGCATGAAGGACGGCGAGGAGTTCAGCGGCATCGCCGTGAGGGTCGAGCCCGTGTTCGGCGAGGCCATGCGCTACCTCGTGGAACTCTGCGGCTGGGACCGGAAGCTGGCCAGCAAGGCCCTGACGATGAAGCTCCTGAGGCCCGCCCAGCCCCCGGCCGCCAAGCCGTAGCCGGGGACGGGCGCCCGGCCGGGGCATGTGTTGGCGGATGCACGGGCGGGCTCGACGCTGAGGCCGTCCTTCCTGCCTGGGAGGCCGTCCTCATGCGGGGGCGGCCTCTCCCTTTTCAGGTCGCATCCCATGGCCGGCTACCGCTCCATCCCCGTCATCGTCCGCCCGTCGGACCTGAGGGCCCGCACCGTCCCCGCCGACGTCGCTCAGGCCGTCCGTGATGGCCGCGCCCGCTACGTCGGCTTCGAGGGTCAGGGCGACCCTGCGGCCCTGCTGGCCCGTCGCCTCGCGACCATGGCGCCGACCGCATCCCGTCCCCTGTCCGAGATGACCGGGCGCACGGTGGCCGCCGACGAGGTGGACGCGGACGCGTGGGTGCCCGGGGACCGCCGGGGGGTGGGGTCACGGGTCCTTCCGGGCGGGGGGCCTGAGCGGCAGGTTTCGCGATTCCGGGCCTCGGCTGATCCCAGGCCTGAAATCGGGGTTCGCACCAGGTTCGCAGGTTCGCACCGATGACGGCTAACGCCCTCTTCCACATGGAGTTCGCACTCCGCCCGACTGCGAACTTGCGCCCCTACGAGCGCAACGCACGCCAGCACAGCGCCCAGCAACTCGACCAGATCGCCGGTGCGGTTCGCACCTTCGGCTGGACCAACCCGGTCCTCGTCGACGAGGCCGACATGATCCTCGCCGGGCACGGCCGGGTCGAGGCCGCGACCACCCGGCTCGGCCTGAAGGAGGTGCCTTGCCTCCGCGTCACCGGCCTGTCCCACGCCGAGAAGCGCGCCCTCATCCTCGCCGACAACAAGATCGCCCTCAACGCCACCTGGGACGAGGCGATGGTCGCGCGCGAGATCGCGGACCTCCGCGCCCTCGCCGACGTCGGCGAGCTCGACCTCGACATCGGCGTCATCGGGTTCTCGGCCGCCGACCTCGCCGGGCTCGACAAGCTCCTGGAGCCGGTACCCGAGCCCGAGGGGCCGCGGCAGGTCGAGATGGAGGACGAGCCCGCGGTTTGCCAGCAGGGCGAGACCTGGTGCCTCGGCAACCACCGCCTGACCGTCGGCGGGGGCGAGGCCGCCCGAGACGCCGACCTCATCGTCCGCATGTGGGAGCGCGAGACCAAGGAGGAGGCGACGCTCGCGTCCTCCGGCATGGCGTTCAAGGCGGCCGCCGCGGCGCGCGGCATCGAGTTCACCCGGCCGGCGACGAAGTCGCAGCGGGCCCGCACTAAGGCCGGGTGACGATGGCTGGCGTCAGCATCAGGGAATACGCCCGGCAGCGGAAGGCTCGCGGGCTCGTCGGCGGGTCCGACGCGGCGGTCCGCAAGGCCATCCGGGACGGGCGCCTGCACGGCGCCGTCAACGGGGACGGGACCATCGACGTCGCCAAGGCGGATTCCCTCTGGCTCGGCAACACCAACCCCGCCCTGCAGCGGGACGGCGCCGCCGTCGGCGACGGCGTCCTCGCGTCCCGGGGCAAGCCCGCGGCGGTGCGGCCGCCCCCGCCGGTCGACGAGGTTGAGCCTCCCGCCCCGGTCGACGGCGCCGGGGGCGCGACCCCCATGACGGCGAACCGGCTCAAGATCCAGACCGCCCGCGAGATGCAGAAGTACAAGCGGGAGGAGTGGGAGTTCGCCCGCGACCGCGGCGAGTGGATCATGAAGGACCCGCACCTCTCACACGTGCACGCGATGGCCCGCGCCTTCCAGGACCAGTGGAAGGCGTTCGTCGACGGCAACGCCGCCGAGATGGCCGCCGAGCTCGGCCTGAGCGACCGCGTCCATGACGTGCACCGCGTCCTCGACAAGCGGGTGCGCATGATGTTCGAGCGCATGGCCGACACCCGGTACGGCGGCGGGCTGGCCTGATGGGAGCCCCTTTCCAGACGCCGGACGACCCGTTCCCGCTGCCCGAGGGCGTCTTCGCCTACGAGGGGATGGAGGAGGTCCTCGCGGCCTTCCGCGCAGGCCTGCAGCCCGACCCCGACATCACAGTCACCCAGTGGGCCGACGGGAACCGCTACCTCTCGCCCGAGGCGTCGGCGGCGCCGGACAAGTACCGGTCCTCGAAGACCCCGTACCTGATCGAGCCGTCGGACAACCTGTCCCCGAGCTCGTCGTGCGTGCAGACGACCGAGCTCAAGGGTGCGCAGATCGGGGCCAGCGAGAGCGCCCTGAACGCCGTCGGCTTCCACATGGACGCCTCGCCGTGCGCCATCCTCTACGTGCTGCCGGACCGCGCGACCGCGGGCGAGTTCTCGAAGCAGCGCATCGACACCATGATCGACGCCTGCCCCTCGCTGCGGGCGAAGGTCCCCCCGGCGGGCAAGCGGGGCGGCGGCAACACGAAGCTGTCGAAGCGGTTCAAGGGCGGCGTGTTCCGGTTCGGCTGGGCCGGGTCGGCGGCCTCGCTCGATTCCTCGCCCATGCGCTTCCTCGTCCTCGACGAGGTCGACAAGTACCCGGTCGACGTCTCGGGCGAGGGCTCGCCCCTCGACAAGGCCGACGCCCGCTCGCGCACGTTCGGTTTCCGCCGCAAGAAGGTGGTGCTGTCGACGCCGGGCCTGAAGGCCACCAGCGTCGTCTACGCGGAGTACCTGCGGGGAGACCAACGGCACTGGTGCATGCCGTGCCCGCACTGCGGATGGGGTGCGGCCGGATCGCGGTTCGAGGGCAAGGGCACGGTCTACCACCCCTCGCAGTTCCGGTGGGAGCAGGGCAAGCCGCGCAGCGCGCACATGGTCTGCCGCAACTGCGAGGGCGAGATCTGGGAGGACCAGCACAAGACCGACATGCTCGCCGAGGGCCGGTGGATACCGACCGCCGAGAACCATGACGAGCACGAGCACCGCTCCTACTACATGCCCTCCTACCTCAGCCCCATTGGGTGGCTGTCGTGGCCGCAGATCGCGTCCCAGAAGGACCGCGCGGCGGGCAACTACTCGCGCTCGAAGACGGTCTGCAACTCCATCGACGGCATGCCCTGGGAGGACGCCGGCCAGGCGCCAGACTGGGAATACGTCTACGGCCGGCGCTCGAAGGGGTACCGCCGCCGCCAGCTTCCGCCGGGCGTCCTGTTCCTGACCTGCGGCGGCGACGTCGGCGTCGATCACGTCGAGCTCCACGTCTGGGGATGGGGCCGGGACAACAAGCGCTGGCTGATCGAGTGGGTGCGCATCTCCGGCCGGGCGACCGAGCCGTCGACCTGGGACCGGGTGCGCGACGCCCTGAACCGGCGCTACCTCCACAAGTGCGGCGCGGTGCTCCCCATCCGCCGGACCGGCATCGACCGCGGCCACCTTCCCGAGGTCGTCGACGCCTTCGTGCAGACCTGCGACCAGAACCGCGTCTGCGCCGTGCGCGGCCGCTGGAACCTCGACGGCCTGGCGACCTGGGCGACCCGGCGCGAGGCGAACAAGGCCGGGACCTTCGACCCGAAGAGCGCCTTCGTCTACCTCGCCGTCGGCACCACCATGATCAAGGGCGAGCTCTTCGGCGCGCTCAACCTGGAGCGCCGCGAGGACGGCGAGCCCTACGGCTGGGTCGGGCTGCCGGCGGACGTGTCGGCCGAGTTCTGCCGCCAGCTCGTGTCCGAGCGCATGGTCTATCGCGCCGGCCGGGACGGTCGCATGAAGGGGGTCTACGTCGGCATCGAGAGCCGGCGTCACGAGTCCCTCGACTGCGCCGTCTACGCCCGGGCCCTGGCCTACGACGAGGGCTGGGACGAATGGGCCGACGCCGAGTTCCGGCGCGAGGAGGTCGCGCTGGAGAAGGCCGCCGAGGAGCTTCGCCAGGCCATCGTCCGCCGGCAGCATGAGCGGACCTCGGCCGGCAACCCCGTGCCGGTCGGCGTCGGCGACATCCACCCCTTCCTCGCGCTCCCGGTCGAGGCGGGGGATTCCGAGGACGCCCGCGAGGACGATGCCGCCGAGGAGGGCGCGCCGATGGACGAGACCCCCGAGCCCGCCGCCACGCCGTCGGTCGAGGCCGCGCCCGAGGACCGCATCGTCCGCCGCGTGGTCCGCCCGCCCGTCCCGCCCGCGCCGACGGCGGACGCCATCCGCGTCCCGCCGGGGCTGCGCACCCCTTGGCAGGGTCGGGGCGAGGCCACCCCGGGCGACGACGCGCCAGGCCTCGCGGGCCCGTCCGCGAAGGTCGACATGCGCGCCCTGATGCGTGGCGCGGGCCTCGGTCGCTCCTCCGCCTACGACGAGGACTGACCCGCCCGGGGCATGTGTTGGCGGATGCACGTCCGGCCGGGAGCCTGGGGTCCACAGCCCGGGACCCGCCATGAACGCTCAGGAACTCGACGAGGCCAAGTCCGACCTCGCCCTCGCGAAGGCCGCCCTGCGCCGGCGCCTCGGCAAGGACATCCAGTCCGCCGGGACCGGCGGCGAGACCGTGGCCTACGCCAAGGCCACGGTGACCGAACTCCGCGACATCATCTCCGACCTGGAGACCCGCGTGCGCCTGTCGGAGCCCGGCGGCTTCGGCACGATCTACATCCGCTGAGGCCCGGCATGCAGCCTCGCGTCCCCGCCCTCGTCAAGGCCGACGGGCTCACGCCCCTCCGGCGCGACGCCGCCGTCGACAGCAACTGGCCCGGCGCCTCGTTCGCCCGCGGCATGCGGGACTGGCGCGTCTCGCGCGGCAGCGCCGACGGCGACAACGGGCCCGAGGCCGACATCGCAGCCTGGCGCGGCCGCGACCTGGAGCGGCACGAGGGGCAGGTCTACTCGGCCATCCAGCAGCAGGTTCTCGCCATCGTCGGCGAGGGACTCGACGCCGTCCCGACCCCCGACTGGAAGACCCTCGGCAAGGACAAGCTCTGGGCGGAGCAGTGGTCGCGCGTCGTCCGCGGCCTGTTCCGCAACTGGGCCCGCACCACCGACTGCGACGCCTCCCGCACCGAGACCCTGGGCTTCATGGGGTCGGAACTCCTGACCTCGACCATCGTGTCGGGATCCGGCGTGGCCGTCCCGTACTACCTCCCCGACAACGGGCTCACCCGGTTCGGAACCTGCTTCAGGGTGGTCGAGGCCGACCGCCTGTCGAACCCGGACTTCCTGCCCGACACGGCGACCCGCCGCCGGGGCATCGAGCTCGACCCCGAGACCGGCGCGCCCAAGGGGTACTGGATCTGCTCGGCCCATCCCGGGGACGCCCTCGGCATGCTCGCGCAGGGGGTGAAGCGCGAGTGGACCTACATCCCCGCCTTCACGTCGTGGGGGCGCCGTCGCCTGGTGCACGTCTATCCCCGGCGCCGGCCGGAGCAGTCCTTCGGCATCTCGCAGCTCGCGTCCGTCGGCGGCGAGGTCCGGGACATCGGCAAGATCCGCCGGGCCGAGCTCAGGAACCAGGTGGTGACGAGCGCCCTCGCGCTTATCGTCAAGTCGAGCCTGAACCCCGAACAGGTCATGCAGATGTTCAAGTCCAGTCCCAATTACGGGTACTGGCAGATGTACTACGACAAGGAGTTCCGCCCCCAGGTCACCGACGACGGCGCCACCGTCGTCGCACCTCCGGGAACGGAGGTCACCACCCTCAACGCCCAGCGCAACGCCCAGAACTTCGAGGCCTTCCTCAAGGCGTCCTGGCGCCAAGTCATGGCCGGCCTGGACATCCCCTACGAGATCGGGGCCAGGGACTACGGAGGCCTGAACTACTCGAACGCCCGCACCATCCTGCTCGACGCCTGGCGCACCTTCTACACGAAGCGGACCTGGATGGGTCAGCGCTTCTTCGACCCCGTGTTCCAGTGCTGGTTCGAGGAGGCGGTCCATTTGGGTTTGATTCCCGACTGCACGCCGGAGCTCCTCTACGCCCCGGGCATGGCGACGGCCTGGACGGCGTGCCGTTGGCTCGGCAGCGGCAAGGGCTGGATCGACCCCCTCAAGGAAGCCCAGGCGCAGACGACGCGCATGGGGAACTACACCACCACCATGCTGTCCGAGTGCGGCGACACGGGCGAGGACTGGATGGAGACCGCCGACCAGCAGGAGATCGAGCGGGCCTACTACCACTCGAAGAAGATGGAATACCCGCTCGACGTCGCGGCCCGGAACCCGCGCGCCCTGGCGGGCGCCGCCGGCGACCCGCGCGAGGGCGACGGAAACTCTGACAGGGAGCACTGAGATGGCGCGCGACCTCGCCCACATCGCCACCGCGCTGAGCCGGCCGTGGGCCATCACCAGCGAGGGACTCGACGAGCTCGTCGCCCTGGCGCGCCGCGAGACCGTCGAGATCAGCGCCCTCGCGCCCCGCGCGCAGGGCCACGTCACCGGTGGCGTCTCCGCCGGGATGTCCGACGACGAGGGCGACGGCCCCCCGAAGCGCGCGGCGCTTTCGGGCGGGGACGAGTACCTGCGCGAGTACGGCCGGGCCGTCATCCGGAACGGGGTTGCGGTCATCCCCGTCATCGGGCCGCTCATCGCCTACGCGTCGTGGCTTGAGAGCTGCGGCATGACCTCGTACCAGAGCCTCAAGGCCGACCTCGCCGCGGCGGTCAGCCATGCCTCGGTCGCCGCCGTCATCCTGGAGGTCGACAGCCCCGGCGGCCAGGTCGCCGGCTGCAGCGAGGCGGCGGCTGCGGTGAAGGCCGCGACCGAGTTCCTGCCCGTCGTCTCCATGGTGGTCGGCGACGCCTGCAGCGCGGCCCTCTGGGTCGTGTCCGCGTCCGACCATATCGCGGTCACGCCGACCTCGGCCATCGGGTCGCTCGGGTGCTGCTGCAGCATCGTCGACCGCCGGGCGGCCGACGAGAAGGCCGGCATCAAGACCTGGGAGATCATCTCCAGCCAGACCCCGAACAAGCGGCCGGACGTTGCGACCGATTCGGGGCGGGCCGCCATCCAGCGCATCGCCGACGACACTGCCGCCGTCTTCCTGGCGCAGGTCGCCCAGTACCGCGGCCTCAGCCTGGAGGTCGTCTCGTCCGAGCAGTTCGGCCAGGGCGCGGTCTTCATCGGCGCGAAAGCGGTCGACGCCGGGCTCGCCGACGAAGTCGCAACCTTCGACGAAGTCATGGCGGAAATTGTCACCGACATGGAGCAGGCCAACGAGGGCCTGCTCCATGTCGCTTAGGGAGCCGAGATGTGCGCCACCCCGGTCCGACATGCTCACATGGGGATCGGGACCGGATAGGCCCCAGGGTGGCGGCGGCGGTGAACGACGTGGTTCACCGAGCCGACGTTGAGACCGACGACGAGGGCGGCCTCGGTCTGGGTGAGGCCCAGAACTTCAACGAGGTAGAGAACGTGGCACGCCATCTCGAACGTGCAGGGGAAGCGGCCGCGCAAGGCAAGCCCTCCTGTTGATATACAGGATTGATGGGCTTCCGAGTTGAAAACTGCGGCTGAAAGTGCGACTTTGGGGCTGCGGAGCCGTCGACTTTCAGCGCAGCTTCCCCCCGGAAGCGGCTATCGTGGATGGTCCATACGGAGCCGGGTGTTGGTAGCGCCCGGCTCCGTTACTTCGACCGGCAGGACCTCAGCCGTCGAAGCATCTTCTATGAGGCCATACCGCCTCCATCGGAATCCCCGAGGAACGACGCGTCGCCTGACGCGCCCTGCTCGCGCAGGGTCTCGGCGTCCGAGCCGTCGTTATCCTCTTCCTCGATCTCAGGCATCTCGGGGGCGGTCCCCCCGTGGCCGGCAACCGGCGCCTGATCGAACTTGAACTGCTTCGCGGCCTTTTCAGTCACGACAAAGCTGGCGTCGCCAGATCGGTCGAGCAAGCCACGGTCGACGTAGTCGCGCGCGCGGTCGCGAATGGACGCCAAGCTGGTTGTGATACCGCAGCCCTGAGCGACTTCGAGCATCTTCTCGTGGTCGAAGGGCTCATCCATCATGTAGAGGTAGCCGAGGGCCGTCCGCCACGAGAGCGAGATGGCGCCTTTCTGGCGCCCGCGGCGCTTCCCGTCGCTGTCGTGTGCGTCGGAGGAATCCTCGTCGCCGCCCGTCAAGTAAAACGGTCGAAGGGCGGCTGCCCTCTCGAAGGCAGCCAACTCCACGGTGGCGAGAAGGATGCTCTCGCGCAGGGAGGCGACCTTAGCCTCGTGAGAAGCGATTTCCGCTTCTACGGCCGATATGGCCTGCCGCTTCTCGGCGATTAGTTTATCGAGCGCGTCCATAGTCCGTTCATAAGGGCACACGGCGGATAGAAGCGCAAGCCCGAAAGCCCCTTCAAACGCCGGTTATACCCAGCGCCGGGAATTTTGCCGGTGGCATGTCAAGCCCCGAAGAGTGCTGTCTATCGGCGTCAGGCGGCGTTTGATGGCGTCGGCCGCGGTTGGATATCCGACCGCTGAGCGCGCCTGTAACGCCTGCGCCTTGGGCGGGCCTAGCCGCGCGTGGGTGTGCCAAGCGACCGTTTTCCTCGGAGATTTCCTCGCCCGGCATGTGTTGGCGGATGCACGGCGGGGGTTGAGCCTGACCGGGACAGCAGGATTCCGGCCCCCGAAACGGGCCTCCTCGCACCCCGGAGAAGCCCATGTCCGCCCCCCGACTCCGCGCCAAGCTGGCCACCGCGGCCCCCACGGCGTCCGAGCCCAGCCCGACCGAGGAGAAGAAGGACGGGAAGGGCAAGGCCGAGGGCCAGCCGACCGAGGAGAAGAAGGACGGCAAGGGCAAGGCCGACGAGGGCGAGCAGGACAAAAAGGATGAGACCGGCGCCTCCGCCGCCAAGCCGCCCGTCGGCGCGTCCGGCGAGAAGGCCCGCATGTGGGCCATCACCCAGTCCGCCAATGGCAAGGTGTTCCCGAACCTCGCCGCCGCCATCGCCTACAGCACCGACCTGTCGGCCGAGGGCGCCGCGAGCCTCTTCGAGGCCGTGCTGCAGGACGTCGACACCTCGGCCGTCGAGGCCCCGGCGGCGCGCGAGGCGGCCGATTCGCCGAAGGGCGACGCCTTCCGGAAGGCGATGAACGCCGAGGCCCCTAACCCGAAGCTCGGCGCCGGCGGCGGCCCGGCCGCCGAGGAGGACGAGCTCGTCAAGGCGCTGCGCGCCGCGGGCCTCCACCGGGACAGCAAGGACTGACCGGCCGCCGCCTTCGCCCCGCCCGTAGCACCTGACGCTAGGATAGCCCCTCATGCCGTACCCCAAGAGCAGCACCGTCGACTGGGACAACAGCGACTACCGCTTCGCCAGCCCGTACCCGCACATGGAGGGCGTCGTGCCGCTCTCGGCCGGGCAGAACCTCAAGGAGGGTTCCGTCCTCGGCAAGGTCACGGCGACCGGCGAGTACGTCCTCTCCTGCAGGACCAAGGAGAACGGTGACCTGGTCACCGACGGCTCCGAGAAGCCGAGCGTGGTCCTGCTCCGGGACTGCGACGCGACCGACGGCGACAAGCAGCCGGCCGTCTACCTGACCGGGCATTTCCTGACGACGTTCCTGAAGCTGGGCCGCGGGCACACGTTCCCGAGCGTCAAGGACGCCCTGCGCGCCAACAACATCTTCTACGGCTTCCCGGTCACCTGAGCCGGGCTCCCGCCTGACGCCGACCCCACCCCTTAGCAGACAGCCGACAGCAGGGAGCCCCTCATGGCCACCGAGCCCCAAGTGAACCTGAACGACACCCAGCGGATCATGGGGGTGCTCGACCAGGCCAAGCCGCTCAAGACCTTCTTCATGGACCGGTTCTACCCCATGAAGATCGTCGAGCCGACGACCGACATCAAGTTCGACGTCAAGAAGGGCCACCGCAAGTCGGCGCCCTTCGTCGCGCCGCGCTCGAAGGCCCGTTCGATCCGCCTGCCCGGCAACCGGACCAAGACCTTCACCCCGCCGACCATCAAGCTCACGAGCGACCTCAACCCGAGGGCCTCGCTGGCGCGCATGGCCGGCGAGCCCATCGGTGGTGCCCTCACGCCCCAGGCCCGCGCCGCGGCCATCCAGGTCGAGACCCTGAACGAGATCCGCACGCTGACCACGCGCTCGCAGGAGCACATGGCCATCGAAGGCGCCGTGCAGGGCTCCATCACGGTGACCGGCGAGGGCTATGACGAGCCCGTCGTCATCGACTTCGGCCGTCACCCCGACCTGACCGGCGCCCTCGTCGGCACGGCGCAGTGGAACAAGGAGATGGCCTCGCCGCTCGCTGACATCGAGTCCCGCGGCAAGCTGGTCTCGAAGATCGACGGTGCGACCATCACCGACGTCATCATGGATCCCGAGGCCTGGGCGTTCTGCCGCAAGGACCCGGAGCTCCGCGAGATCATCAAGCTCAGGCGCGCGACCGGCGGCAACACCGCCGACATCGGCCCGAAGAACTACAACGCCACCGACGCGGTGCTCGTGGCCGAGCTCGGCGACTACCGCATCTGGGTCTACTCCGACTTCAAGGACGTCATCCACATCGACCCCATCACCGGCCAGTACACGGTCGAGGAGGGCGTCCCCGTCCTGGAGCCCGGCACCGTGATCGGCGTCGGCCCGCAGCTTCAGGGCTTCCGCCTGTTCGGCGCCCTGGAGGACCAGCTCGCCATCGACATGGGCATGGCCGCCACCGAGCTCTTCGTGAAGGTCTGGTACGACCAGGAGAGCGGCGTGAAGTACATGCAGGGCCAGTGCGCCCCGCTGCCGGTGGTCCTGCGCGAGAACGCCTCCTGGTCGCTCAAGGTGTTCTGAGATGGCCGCCGAGGTCATCTGCCGTGCCCTCCGCGCCGTGAAGACGGACGAGGGCTGGAAGGCGGCGGGGGAGGAGTTCCTCCTTCCCCGCACCGACGCCGTCGCCCTGCAGCGCGGCCGATACCTGACCATTGTCGACGACGATGCGGCGCCGGCCCCCGCGGCCGCGCCCGCCGTCGAGCCCAAGGCCAAGAAGGGCGGGGCGAAGCCTCCCGCCGAGTGAGGCGGCATGAAGCCCGGCATCTACCCTCCCATCACCGACGGCGGCACCTCGGAGCGGACGCCGCTTGAGGTTTCGTGGCTCTCGAATCCGACCGTCGCCGTCGGCGAGCTCGCGACCGACGCCCCCTTCGTCACCGCGCCCCTCGGCGAGGGCATCTACGTGGTCTGGTCCGACGGTCCCCTCTGGCTGAACGCCGGCGATGACGGCGGCTCGGTCGACCCGGCCGTGATGAGCGCCGGGGCCGCGAAGGCCCACGACGGACCCTACTCCGAGTGGGGCGTCCGCGCCGACGAACGGATCGCGGTTCGCCGGCGTCCTCGAACCGATGGCGGTACCGCCGCCACCCAGTTCCGCATCTTCAAGGGGGCCTGACCCGTGGGATTCTCTCCCTCAACCGGAGGCGCAGGCAGGCCCGGGAAGCCCGGCGCCCCCGGCGCCACGCCCGTCCTGCAGGCCGGCAACGCCGCGGCCCTCCCGTACGGCTCGCCCCCGCAGGTCGCCCTGCGGCAGACGGCGGCCAACACCTACGCACTCGACGTTTCCTGGCCGCTGGCGAAGGACGGTGCCCCCGGTGCGACCCCAACGCTCCAGGCTGGAAACGTCACCGCGCTCGCGTCGAACGCCGCGCCAACCGCCGCCGTGCGCGCCCTCGGGGGTGGTGTCTACGCCATCGACCTGGGCCTGCCGGTCGGTGCCGCCGGCGCCAAGGGGGACGCCCCGACCCTGCAAATCGGCAACGTCACATCCTTGGCCGCCGGCGCCGCCGCGTCCGCCGCGGTGCGCGCCGTTGGTACCGGCGCCTACGCCATCGACCTCGGCATCCCGGCCGGTGCGTCCGGATCGAGCGCCCCCTCCACAGTCACCCGGCGAATGCTTCTCGGCATCCTCCGCATCTCTGCGTCCGGCACGTGGACCGTCGCCGACACCGACGCGGCGTATCCGGGATGGGACGAGCTCGACGCGCGCTGCATCAGCGGTGGCTCCTCGGGCTGGGCCCAGCCCGTGGCGAGCGGCGGCGGCGCTTTCGGTGGCGCGCCCGGCGCCGTCGCCTCCCGCCTCGGCCTGAGACGCGCCGATCTCGTCTCGGCCGGCGGCTCCGTCCCCGTGACCGTCGGTGCCGGTGGCGCCGCGCCAGGCGTGGACAGTAACGCCAAGACCAATGGCGGGGCAGGATCGAGCTTCGGGAGCTATGTGCGGTCGGCGGCGGGCGTGAGCTTCAACGCCTACAGCCTGCAGGGATCCGCGTTCTTCACCTATATGCTCCAGCCTGCCAGCAGCGATTACGAGGCCGGGCAGCCGGGCGGTACGGATAGGCTGCGAGGGTGGGGCGCGCCCAATACCTCCTATGGCTACGGGGCCACGCCTTCGCTTGGCCCTGGCGCCGGCGGGGGCGGGGCTTGGAGCTCAGGCGCCAATCCCGCCGGCGGTGGCGCTGGCGGGGTTGGCGACCTTGCCGGCGCGCAGACTGCGGGCGGTGCCGGAGGCTATCCCGGCGACGGCGCCGCCGGCGCGAACGGTGGTCCCGGCTCTTTCGGTGGCGGAGGTGGGGGCGGTGCGGTCATTGCTAGCGGGCCTTACGCTACGGCCGGCGGCAAGGGCGGATTCCCGGGCGGCGGCGGCGGCGGCAATGCCTCCGCTTACGCAAACTACTCGAACTACAACTCATCTCCCGGCGCTGGCGGCAACGGCTGCGTGGACCTCTTCATCTACAAGTCGGTGGCCCAATGAGCTCGGATAATCTCGTCCTCGCCGCCGACGGCGCCGTCGTCGTCGGCGAGCCTCACCTCGACCGGTACCCAGCTGGCGCTGTCGCGGTGCCCCTAGATGCCGCCCTTGTGGCCCAGGGCGTCTGGCTCGGCTGGCGGTGGCAGGGCGGCGCCTTCGTCGACCCGCGGGTGCCGGCCGTCGACCTCATCGCCTACGCGGCAGATGCACGCTGGCGGATCGAGGTCGGCGGGACGACGTGGAACGGCTTCCCGGTCGCCACGGACGACCGGAGTAAGACGCTCGTCAGCGGTGAACTCCAGGCCATTGACCTCGCCGAGCGGAAGGACGGCGAGCCCTTCAAATTTGCTGACGGCGTCTTCCGGCCCCTGTCGAACGCGGACATGCAGGCTGTGGCGGTCGCCATGAGGGCCCACGTCAAGCGCAGCTTCGGCGCCCTCTATGCCGTTGGCGCCGGCATCGCCGCCGGGACCGTGACGACGGCTGAGCAGGTCGACGCCGCCCTCGCCGCAGCCATGGCGGCCTGACATGAGCGGTTTCACGTACGGCGATTCGGGGCCGACCGCCGAGGTCGCCGAGGCGCTCCTGGAGGTCTACGGGACCGAGGCCCGGTACAGGCCGAAGGCCGGGGGCGCGCCCCTCGACATCACCGTCATCTTCCGGGGACCGCGGCGGACCGCCACCGCGACCGCGAACGGGCGCACCGAGAAGGCGAAGGTGAGCGGACCCTTCGTCCGCGTGCCCCGGCATGTGTTGGCGGATGCACGGCAGGGGGACACCGTCGACGTCGCAGGGCACTCCTGGACCGTCGCGCAGCCTCCGGATGACGACGGTGCGGTCTGGGTGATCCTGCCTCTGCAGGGGCCCATTCCGCGTGAACCACTGCCGTAACACGACCCTCGACCGGCTCGCCGAGACCTTCGGCGGGGTCGTCGGCGTGGGCGGCGTCACGGAGGTGGTGCAGTCGGCGGTGTGGATCCTCGACGAGCGGGACGAGCCGATCCTCGGCATCTACTTCGCCAACGAGGTCGTCACCCGGAAGAGCGGCAAGATCCCCGGGCAGCGGATCGTGCAGCGCCTCATGAACTTCATCGTCACCCACGTGGCGGTGAAGCCGGTCACCACCGTCAACACGCTCTCCGCCCAGCAGGGCGAGGCCCTGGCCGTCGTCGAGCGCCTCCTCGCCGCCGACCCGCACCTGAGCCGCAGCGGCATCCCGCTGCTCTCCGACTCTTACGTGACGCAGGCTGGCACCGGGTTCGACCCCGAGAGCCGCGGCGCCACGCTGGCCCTCGCGGCCGTCTCCATCGTCGCCGTCGCCCATCACGTCGAGGGCGCGCCGGACGTCACCCTTCCCCAAGAGCAGTTCTGACGGAGAGCACCATGGGCGCAGCCTTCGCCGCACCTTCCTACGACCGCATCGGCCCCGGGACCTACGAGATCCCGTACGGCGAGGTGCTCTACAAGCTCCTGAACTACTCGGGCGGCTGGCGCACGTTCGGTGACGTCGAGATGGCCAACCTCAAGGTCACCGCAACCAGGAAGCAAAGGTACGCCAAGAACGGCGCCGTCTCGTACCTGGCGCTGGAGGCTACGACCAGGCTCGACACCGAGTTCACCATGAAGGCGATGCAGAAGACGGACTACATCCGTGCCGCGTCGCTGTACGGCGAGGCCGTCCTATTCACGCAGTCGGCCGACCCCTTCACCCTCCCGGTCAACCTGGTGCCCGGCGACCTCTACCCCATCGGGCGCTACGGCATCGTCTCGGCGACCGCCAAGTACACCACGGCGAACGGCCTGAAGCCGCTCGACCCGAAGTACCTCCGCATCACCGACGCCCCCCTCGGGGTCGTGAAGATCGTCGACCTGCCGAACGACGCCGTGGTCAACGACGAGGGTCTGCTCAAGGGCGAGATCACGGTCGTGCCGACGGCCATCACCGAGGCTGACGGCATCCGGAAGGTCGACATCGGCACCGAGCCGCAGATCGCGATGGAGATCATGGTCCGCAACCTGTCGGACGTGGGCACGCACGCCGTGCTGCACCTCCACCAGTTCAACGCGGCCGGCGACGGCGAGCTCGGATTCATCTCGGGCAACGACGACTTCGAGGGGGTCACCCTGAAAGGCCGCGCCGCCATCACGCAGCTCGGCATCGGCTACCACGTGCCGCTCATCCGCCGGGCGGCGTGAGCGCGGGCCAGGTCTAGGGACAGCAAGGGGACGGGACCATGGTCGAGGCGATGGACTGGGGTGCGCAGAGGCGGGTGGCGCTGGTGCCGGTGGACGGCGTCAACGTCACTATCGGCAAGCGCGGCATCGGAAACCTCAACAAGACGATCTGGGGCACCCCGGGTCTGGGCGAGCTCTTCGAGGCGGTGGTCGATGCCGCCATGAAGGAGACCGACCCCGAGAAGCGGAGCTCCGCGGTCGAGGCGGCCATCAAGGGCGCGCTCAAGGCCGCGGCCTCGGTCGGCGGTTCGTCGCCGGGCAAGGTCGCCCGCAACCTGGCGCCCAAGCTCATCCCGGCCCTGCTCGACCTCATCGCCGACGACACCATCCTCGCGTCCGAGGACGAGCGCGGCCCTTACCGGGCGTGGCTCGACACCCTCGGCCCGCGCGGCATCCTCGATGCCGTCAGCGGCTGGGTGCGCCTGAACCTGCCGGAGCTCCATGGCCCTTTCGTCGACCTGACGGCGAAGTGGCTGGTGAAGGGGCGGATGGCGCTCGACGGGATGTCGGCGGGCGCGAAGGACGCCCCGACCGAGCAGCCGCAATCGCCCGAGCCCGAGCCGGTCGGAACCCTTACCGCGATGGAGCCGGTTCCGGAGCCGGCGCCTCTCGCAGCGTAGAGGCCGAACGGCCGGTCTACCGCGGATTCTGGCCCGCGGTGGACGAGGCCGCCTTCGAGCTCCTGATGGATACCGGGGACCGCGAGTGGGTGGACAGCCTCTGCCCGCGCGACCTCTGGCACTACTACGACATGCTTCTGCGCAAGCGGACGTCCAGGCTTCGGGAGCAGCTCCACGTCCTCGTGACCGCCGCTGCGGTTACGGTCGACAAGGGCAAGGCCTTCGAGGCGATGGACGAGGCCTTGGCCAAGGCCGAGCGCCCGCGCGGTTCCCGGGCCGGCCGAGCCGGTTCCGGCGCCGAGCCCCCGGCGGAGAAGCCCAAGCCCCTCGACACGAGTGAGCAGGCCCATGTCGCCGCCCTGTTGGCGGAGACCGATGGCCTCTGGAGGAAGCGGTGAGCGACGACGCGCCCGAGATCCAGACCAAGATCACCCTCTCGGGCTCGGACGAGATCGAGGCGGCCTTCGACCGCATGCGCGTCAAGGCGGAGCAGTCGTTCGGGCGCATCGACACCGCCGCGCGCCAGACCGCCGTCACGGTGCAGAACCAGGCCAAGGTCGCGACCGTCGAGACCGCCGCGGTCGTGCAGACGAGCGAGCAGCAAATCGGCACCCTGCAGCGCGTCGCGCAGGCGCTGGGGGATTCCGCCGGCTACGTGGCGGACAAGGTCGGCGCCATCGCCAAGGGCGCGGCCATCGCCGGCGCCGGCCTCGTGGCCGCGGTCGCCGCGGGCTACGGCGTCCTCAGCACCCTGTCGCAGAAGTCGGCCCGCGAGGGCGAGGAGCTCCTCCAGCTATCCCGTGCGTCGGGCGTCAGCGTCGAGGCCCTGACCCGCTACCAGTACGCCGCCGACATCGCGGCCGGGAAAAGCGACGGCGTCGCCGGCGCCTTCAAGCGCGTGTCGGACGCCCTGATCAAGTTCCAGGACACCGGCGACGAGGCGAGCCTCGGCCTGTTCACCCAGGTCGGCCTCGGCAAGGAGGTCGAGACCGGCAAGCTGCGGACCGCAGAGCAGGTGTTCGCGCGGCTGGGCGAGCAGTTGAAGAAGATCCCCGACGACACTCGCCGGGCGAAGGCCGCGTTCGACCTGCTCGGCGCCGGCGCCGGTGACTTGCTGCCCGTCTTCACCAAGAGCACCGGCGACCTCAAGGCGCTCCAGGAGGAGGCCAAGAAGCTCGGCGAGACCTCGACCTCGGACCTCACCGACAACACCAAGCGCCTGGAGGACATCCGCCGGCTGAACACGGCCATCGGCAGCATCAAGGACACCATCGTCGACGCGTTCTTCCCTTTCGTCGCCGACGGGTCGGACAAGATCGCCGCGTGGATCAACGGCAAGTCCGAGGCAATCCAGGAGTTCGCCGAGGGCGCCGCCGAGACGGTGACGACCCTGTTCAACGACGTGACGCGCCTGTTCAACGCCCCGCTATCCGAGCGCGTCACGAAGCTCTCCGTCGACGGCAAGGAGATCGACCTCACGAAGGAGCGCCTGCGCAACCTCGTCAGCATCGGGCGCGAGGCCGGCGAGGCCATGGAGGAGGCGGCCGAGGACGGCGAGGAGGCGGCCGAGGACTCGGCTATGCGCCGCATCGACCTCGACGAGGAGGAGCTCGAATCCTTCATCAAAGTCGGCAACCAGAAGATCGTCTACGACGAGAAGCTGCAGAAGAAGTATATCGAGATAGACGGCAAGCGCGTCGAGGTCGCCAAGTCGAACGCGGCCAAGATCCTCGCCTACCTGTCCGACGCGGTATCGACCGCCCTCGACGGCGTGACCTCGCAGGACGCCAAGGCGCTTCGGTTCTCGAACGGCTTCATCGCGGCGTTGTACGAGCCGGCGCAGGAACTCCGCCGCCTCGGCCTCGACGTCTGGGACGCGCTCTCGGGCAAGGGCCTGGGCGCCCGCTCGATGACGGTGCAGTGGATACAGGGCGCGTTCAACGCCGTCGGGGACGCGGCCATCTCGGCGCGCGATGCCGCGCTGGCCCTGTTCGGCCTGACCGCCGCCGACCTGCCGACGCTCGACGGCGCCATGCGCGCGGTGCAGCGGACCTACGCCAGCTTCCGCGCCGGGCTCGCGGGCAAGGAGGGCGAGGCCGCGGTGCCGTGGGCGCGGACCCTCGGCTCCGTGCTCGGCCAGCTTGGCTCCGCCCTGGTGGCGGTCGGCGAGGTCGCGGTGCGGGTCGGCCGGTTCGTCGGGCCCTACCTGGCGACGGCGTTCGCGTTCGTCGCCGACGCCTTCAAGGCGATGCGCGACGTATTCTTCGAGGGCGCCGTCGCCCCGGAGAACGCCTTCGCCTGGATCAACCGCTTCCTTCCCGACGCGAAGGCCGCCTTCGACGCGGTCGCCGGCGTCGTGACGGCCCTCTACGGATTCGTCCGGGCCAAGCTGGCGACCTTGTTCGAGGGCGTCAGCTTGGAGAGCTTCAAGGCCGGCGTCGCCGAGGCCTGGGAGACCGTCGTCCGGACGGTGATGTCGGCCTACTCGCGCATCGAGGCCGTGGTCGGGTTCCTCATCGGCGTGCTCGACCGCGTCGCCAAGGCGCTCGGGTTCAAGGACTGGAAGGAGCTCGGCATCGTCCTGTTCGTGACGTGGCTCATCAGCCAGGTCATCGGCATCGGCAACGTCGTGAGCGCCATCGGCCAGACCGCCGACGCGCTGCTCAAGGTTGGTGCCATCGGCGCCCTGGCGCTCGGGCTGCTCATCTATGGCGTGGTCGCGCTCGCGGGTGCCTTCCTCGCCTTCGTCGGCCTGCCGGGCCTCATGGGCGCGGCCATCGCGGCGGGCCTGACCGGGCTCGGCCTGCTGGCCATCAAGTACCGCGACGAGATCAAGACCGCGCTCGGCAACGCCGCCGACTGGGTCAGGGACAAGTGGACCCGGCTGAAGGCCTGGTTCACCGGCGAGGTGCTTCCGGCTTTCGGCATCGGCGAGAAGAAGTCTCCCGTGGCCGACGTCCCGATGCCCGAGCAACCGGCCGCGCCCGCCGCGCCGCAGCGCTCCGGGCAGATCGTGCTCGGGACCGACGGCACCTGGCGCGAGATGGAGGACGAGGAGGAGCGCACCGGGACGGGCGCCGCCGGCCGCCGGCGGATGGAGGAGGAATCCGCGCGCACCCGCGCCGAGACCGAGGCCATGCGCGCCAGCACCCTGGCCTCCATGATGGCGAGCCTGCGCGGCGGCCGCGAGGAGGGCGAGATCGGCGCCGACCGCGTGACGCCCGGCATGGCGCAGGGCACGTTCGGCGACTTCCTGAACTCCCTGCGGGCGCTGGGCGGCGGGCTGTCGCTGACGACCCCGTTCGCGCAGGCGCCGCTCGCCCTGCCGCAGGGCGGGGCCGGCGGCCTGGTGCCGTTCGCGCCGAACTTCACGCCCGCCCCCGACACCCTCTACGGCACGCCCGAGGCCGTCGAGAACGTCATCAAGAAAGCCATCGAGGCCGGGGTGGCGGTGAAGACGCCGCGCCCAAGGGAGACCTGACCGATGCGCCTCGCCGAGTTCAACATCGCCGGCCGGGGGCTTCCCGCCGGCTCCGCCCGCGGGGTCCAGGGCACCATCGGGCTCGTGAAGAACGGCGTCGTCGTCCGCATGGGCGGCGGCGTGCTGCGGGACATGACGCGCGAGAGCGCCCGCAAGTTCAAGGGCATCATCGAGTGCGAGGACCTGCGCGGCGCCCCGCTGTTCGGTCTGTGGATCGGGTCCCGCCTGACGGTCGACTACCTCGACTTCGTCGAGGAGCCCATCAACCAGCCGCAGGTCCGGCCGCACGTCCCCGGGAGCCTGCACTTCCTCGACGCCGCGGGATTCGAGGTCCCGCAGGCGCAGGGTGTCCAGCGCCGCTACCAGCCCCGGTTCGAGCTCATGATCACCGCCGAGGGCTGGGAGATGCGGCACGACCCGTGGGCCGCGAGCGTGAAATGGTCGTTCCCCTGGGAGGAGGTGTGACCGTGGGCGCGCGCGACTGGTACATCGCCTGGCTGGCGACCCCCACCGAGCCGTTCGACCCCGTCGCCCATAAGCGGGCCGACCTGCCGTGGGCCGAGCTCGACCTGACGGAGAGCGAGGGCGCCGACGCGACGTCGGTGACCATCGTCACGGCCCGCATGCCCTCGTCCGACCTCGTCGGGAAGACGTGGGCCATGCTCTCGTTCCAGCACCCGAACGGCACGCTCTACCCGGTCGCGCGGATGAAGCGCCTGCCGGTCCCGGCGGGCGCCCGCGACGGCGTGACGACGCTCCGGTTCGAGGCCGGCCTGCTGCCTGGCTGGAAGGACCTGCGCGACGCCGGCTTGGCGGAACTGAAGACGCAGGGCGCCTACGCGGCCATCCTGGTGTCGCCGACCCGCCAGGGCGACCCGACCGAGATCCTCGACGGGCACCGCGTGATCGGCCACTTCGACCGCGTCACCGGGGAATACTCGACCCCCGAGCTCCTCGGACAGGGGCTGCCGTCGCGGACGTTCACGCCCGACGACTGGGTCGGCTGGGAGAGCGGCGGCGGCATCTCGTACGAGAGCACCGGCGAGCCCATCGCGGGCGTGCAGCTCACCATCTCGACCGCATGGATGCAGCTTCTCGAAGGCCTGTTCGAGATGTCGGGTTCCATCGCGGACCTGTTCCCCGAGCTCAACCTGCGGGCGCCCGGCCAGCCCACGACCGTCGACCAGCTTTTCCGGTACGAGATGGCGCCAGGCGAGTGGTCCCCGGACCAGGTCGCGACCGGCCTGTCGACGCCGCCCGACGTCATCGTCGGCAAGGGCCTCATCGCGACGCTGACGCCGGACGAGCTCATCGCCGGCTGGCCCAAGCTGGGCTCGTCCGTAGGCGGGCAGTCCGGCTACGTCGTCGTGGCGTCGACCATCGACAAGGCTTCCGCGGCTTCCTTCACCGGCCTGGCGCAGCCGAACCAACCGAAGCAGGCGGGGCCCGTCCATGGCTCGCACCAGCGGTACCCGGACTACACCAAGCCGAAGAACAATCCCGACGACCCGACCGAGTTCGCGCTCGACATCACCTACTTGGTGGCGCAGCTCGTCCTGGCGTTCACGTGCCGCCAGAGC
The DNA here is from genome assembly GCF_017347565.1 of Methylobacterium indicum. Classification (NCBI taxonomy): domain Bacteria; kingdom Pseudomonadati; phylum Pseudomonadota; class Alphaproteobacteria; order Hyphomicrobiales; family Methylobacteriaceae; genus Methylobacterium; species Methylobacterium indicum. The sequence goes on from NZ_AP024145.1 coordinate 2,231,518, forward strand.
CGCGAGGAGACCTTTTCCGTCTTCGTGCCGAACGGCGCGTGCACCGACGACGACGCGCCGGTTCGCACGCTCACGCTGCGCTGCGAGGACCCGACCGTCGACCGGACCACGACCCCGTGGCTGCCCGCGACGCAGTACGCGGCCGGGGACGTGCGCCGGTTCGGCTGGTACTCGTGGATCGCGCTCAAGGCCCACAAGTCATCGACCAGCTTCCGGGCCGACGTCGACGCCGGAAACTGGAAGGTCGCCCAGACCGACGGCAGCTACATCGGCGGCCCGAGCGGCAACACCTTCTTCCCGTCGCCGGGCGGCAACGCGACCTTCATCGCCGGCATCCTCAAGGCCCTGAAGATCATCGCCCTGAGCCAGCGCCGCGTCGCGGTCGGCTGGGACGTGCCCTTCGAGGACGTGGTCGGCATGTCGACCGCCTGGCACGCCCGCGTCGAGGCCGACGACCTCGACCTGCCGGGGGGATTCGCCGAAGGCAAGGTGACCTCCTTCCGCGTGCGCGACCGCGCCGACGGGGACGGCTGGCCGCGGGCCTCGATCCGGATCGCGTCCTGCGACGGCACCGGCGCTGCGGGCGCGGCGGGCGGCGAGGTCCGCGTGGGCTACCTCGACGAGCCCTGGGACGTCGTCGCGGTGTCGGGATTCGCGGTGCCGCCGCCGGACGACCCGGTCATCGGCGTGACGGCGAGCGTCGAGAACAACGTCGCCGAGCAGTTGGCATTCGTCCAGGCCAACGACTACCGCCGCGGCGACCCGGTCCGTGGCGACAAAACCAAGAACGACCCGAAGGCCTTGCTCCGCCAGGTGCCCACCCGGGTCGGCTTCGCGGCCGCGCCGATCAACGGGGGGCCGCCCCTCCAGCACTACATCCCCGCGCTTTGCTCGCCGTGGCAGGGGCCGCGGCAGTGCGTCCCGCCGAGCGTCTGAGGCACCCACATGGCAGACTTCGATTTCGCGCGCCTCGTCCGCAGCTACATGGCGGGGACCGAGCGCGACGCCGGGCTGACGCCCCCGGCCGACAAGCAGAGCCAGGCGCCGGGCGCGTACGACACCGGCTTCGGCACCGGCTCGAACCGCACCGAGGCCGGGTCGACCGGCCGCCTCGACCGGGACGCGACCGGCCCCGCCATGCGCGGGCAGCCGAACGCCTTCGCCTGGGCCGACCTAGACCAGTTCACCGTCAAGGCGCACCGGGAGGGCTTCGTCGATATGGGGACGGCGGCCGCCGGCGAGACCGTCACCCTCGACCCGAACCAAGCCTCGAACTTCTTCGTCAGGACCTCGGGCGCGCTGACCATCAAGTTCGCCGCGGCGGAGGCGGCCGCCTCGACCGACCCGTACGCGCCGGCGCAGACGTTCCTCTACGGCGTGAAGGTCTGGGTCCTCCGCACGGTGGGGGCCAAGGTCACGTGGCCGGCGGTGCTCTGGTCCGAGGACGTCGTCGACCCGGACGGCGACGGCACCCAGACCGACAGCCTGCTCGGCAACGCCACGAAGGCGACGTGGGACGTCCTCTCGTTCATCGTCGTCCCCGGCATCGCGACGTGGGGATTCCTCTCGTCGCGCTCCGGGACGCAGCAGTCGGGGTCGTGACGTGCACGTCCTCCAGTCCCTCATGACGAACCCGAGGCGGTCGCGGCTCCAGCCCGCCATCGGTTCGTACACGACCAAGTTCGACGCCTACGACGTCAACCACGACGCGGCTCGCGGGCGCCTTGAGTTCATCCGCCGCGGCGCCGGCGCGCCGGGCCTCGTGTCGTCCGGCCGTCTCGCGGCGGTCGAGACCTTCGCCTCGAACAGGTACACGACCCGGCGCTATCGCGTGACGAACCGCGGCATCACCGGCTCGCCGGTCGATACGTACGTCCGCCCCGCCACGCCGTCCGGCTTCACCGTCGGCGAAAGCCTGCCCGGCGGCGACATGGCGTTCTACCGGAGCCCGGCCCGGGGCGTGCTCGGGCTCCGGTTCGCCAACGGCCTTACCGGTGCCCTCGGCAGCGAAATCCAGATTCCCCAAGGGGGTGCGGGCAGGGCGGCGGAGTACCTGCTCGACGGCGACCACGTAGTGACCCTACCCGCCGTCGTCGCCGCCGACCCGGTCCGGACCGCCTTCGTGACCGACAACACCGGGCGGAGCTACGACACGTTCACGGCCGGCGACAACGCCGGTACCGCCGTCGCCCACATCGCCTCGTCGGAGGGCCTGGTCGCGCCCCTCGCCAACATCCCCTTCCAGTTGACGGGCGGGACCACGCTCGCGCGAGCCTTCAACCTGAGCGTCGGCCAGCCGATCTCGAACCAGTGGCTTCCCGGCGTCGCGCACCTGCCGGGGGCGCTTCGGGTCGCGGTCTACGGCTCCACCGTCGAGGTCGTCGACGACGGGCCGAATGGCCTGTCCGACAAATCCGCCGGCGGCCCGCCCAGTCCGCTCGGCTACCGCACGGTGCGCATCGCGCGCACCGACTTCGTCGGGGTTCTCAACATCCAGGGCGGCAGCGTGGGGCTGGAGATCCACGCCATCGCGGTCAACCGGAGGACCTACGACTACATCGCCTTCCTCGACGGCGACCCGACGCGATACACCAACCGTGTCGCACCCGCGGATTCCGGTTTCCATTCGACGGGCGTCAGCTTCGATGTCGCGCGCCCGGCCGCAGGCCTCTCGCCCTTAGCCTTGACGCGCACCGGCCTGTTCTCCGCCCGCACCGGGGGCGGGTATGCTTGGAGCGACGGCAACGTCGTCCAGGCCAGGACGCTGCCCTTCACCCTCAACCAATCGACAATCTTCGGGCTGCACGGCCTGGATGCGCTCGTGGCCCGAGCGTCATCGAGCGGCACGGGCTACATTAGCCTCGACCGCGGGGCGTCCTGGTCGACGGTGACGTTCTACGAGAACCAGACGGTCGGCGGGGCGCTGGCCGTGGTGAACGTGCCGCCGAGCCCGTTGGAGCCCCTGCTGCCCTAGCGGGGCAGGTGCTTCGCCAGCGCCTCGGGCGCCTTGGCCAGCACCGCGTCGCGGACGATGTCGTTGAACGGGAACCGCGGCCTATAGGTCGTCTCCTCGACGATGACGGCGAGGACCTGCAGGCGGTCGCGCCCGGGCAGCACCAGGGCCGCGGGCTTGCCGGGCGTGAGGCGCGCCCACCGGGCCCCGGCCGCTAGGGCCTCGGCGACGGCGTCGCGCGGGAGGTTGCCGTTCTCGTCGAGCGTCGCGTCACGCCCCGGGACGAGCGGTCCGTCACGTGTCGTCGCGTAGTCCCCGGCGTGACGTACGCCCCCGCGCACCTCCAGGCCCAGGTAGGCCGCCTGGCTCTCGCGCACGAACACCACCGTCGAGGGCTGCCCCCCGTCGCCACGGCGGTAGGCGAAGGCGTTGACGGTCCATTGGATGGGGTCGTCGAGGTAGACCTGGGTCGCCGCCATGAGGCGCAGCCTGGCGTAGGCGCCGAGATAGTCGGCGGCCTGCTGCAGGGCCGGGCGTAGGATGCCGCGGACATACTCGCGGGCCCGCCTGGAGAATGAGGCGCCGTCGAAGGCGAAGCGGATCTCGGTGGCCATCCCAGCAGCCTCGCGCGCAGGGCTGCACCGGCCAACACATGCCCGCCGCCGTGACGTTCGCGGCGGCCCCGTGACGTGCGCTCCGGGCCGCAGGGCGTGCCGTACGCCGAAGTAACGGGAGTGTCCTTGCAGGGAGATTTCGCCCTCTGGGGGCACGTTTTCCCCTTGGGCCCAGGGGTTCTTTTACCGAGACCACAGCCTTTCGGCCGGGGACTCTTGAGCCCGGATTCGCGAGCTGCGATCTCCAATGCACACGCCGCACCGAGGAGGCCCGTCATGAGCTATCACCGCACCGCCCACGACGTCGCCGGCGCATTCGACCGCGGCATGCAGGGCATGGCCATGAGCCTCGGCACCGTCCTCATCGAGCAGCGCATGGCGCGCCAGGCCGACCGCCAGGCCGCGAACGCCATCCGCGCCCAGACGGCGCGCCTCGTCTACGACCGCGTCTTCGCCGAGGAGTTGGCCGCCCATCGCGCCGAGGCCGCCCGCGCCGAGCAGGCCGAGCGCGCCGAGCGCTTCCGGATGCAGCGGGCTCTGGCGGCGTTGGCGGCCAAGCGCGCCCGGGGCTAACACGTATCGCGCTGCGCACGAATCGTGCGCACGCAGCAAGAGTCCAGGCCCGGCGGGCCGCCAGCGCAAATAAAGAAGGCCGCCCGGGATGGGGCGGCCTTCTTCGTTCCGGTGGGGGCTGCGGGCGTCAGGCGGCCCGGGGGCGTGGCGCCGGGACGGGCTCGTAGCCGTGCTCGCGCATCACCGCCGCGACCTCGTCGACCTTGGCCTGGATCAGGGCGCGGCCTTCGCGGACGGGGCCGGCCAGCGCGGCGAGGCGGGCCTTCTCGGCGTCCGTCCACTGCGCCGCCGTCGGCACCGGCGGCAGGCCCTTCAGCTTGCGTTCGCCGAGGAGGAACGCGCCGATGTGGCGGGCCTCGTAGGCGAGGAGCGCGGCCCGCTCCTCGATGTCGAGGCTGTCGAGGTAGGCCATGGCGCGCTCGTCGAGGACGCCCTTCGTCGGCTCGCCGCACGACACGAGATGGTTGCCGGCCGCGTAACCCCACTCCTCGCGGGGATCGACCTCGGCGACGTCGGCCTTCACGAGCTGGCGCGGACGGTTGAGCTCGGCCATCAGCTCCTCCTCGGCGAGCGCCTCCTCCTGCGGGGGCGTCGGCACGAGCGCGGCCGCGGCGCGCAGGACGAAGCGCGTGCCGTCCCAGACGAGGCGGGGGGCGCGGGCGAGGGCGGCGGCCACGGCCCGCATGACGGAAGCGAAGAACGAACGAACGGACATCGGTGTCTCCTTGACGTGTTGGGGATGCTGCTGGGGGCGGTCGAAATCGACTAGGCGGTGACGCCGAGGGCCACGGCCTCGGCGTATGTCGCGCGACGGACCCAGACGTGCCTGCCGCGGACGCGCTCGCAGTAGACGAGGGCGGGGCCGTCGCCGGTCGGGTAGGCCGTGCCCGCCTCCCAATCGTCGCCGGGCGCGGTCACGATTCGCTTGAGGCGGTCGGTCCATCCGGCGGCGAGGCATGCCGCGCGGTACCGGCGCTCCGGGGCGCCGGCCGGGTCGACGAGGTCCTCCGCCGCCTGCTCGGACACCGGCACCAACACGCCATCCCGGACGACGGCGTGGCCGCGGCGCGTGTCGACGACCGTGCCGTTGGACGGCACCGATTCGAGGAGCTCGACGCGACGGAGGCGTCCGAAAACGCCACCCTCCATCCTCACGGTCCATAGGCGTGTCTCTCTCATCGGCATGCTCCCGAAATCCGCTGACAGGGGTATCCTGCCACCCGTGCCGGAAAGTATCCAAGGGGCATGACCTGCGGCATGTTGAGCATTAAATGACACCATTAAACAGTTTAATGATACCACTTAATCGGCCGACTTGATTTTCTGAGATCAACCTCGAAAGAAGCTCTTGCATATATCGGGACGAGGCCTACCTTTATCCGCGTACAGCAGGATTTGGGGGTGGCGGGTGGCACGGGCACTTCGAGAGACTGACGTCGTCTCGCGTCTGCGGGCGGCGTGTAAAGAAGCCGGGGGCCAGGCTCGCTGGGCTTCCGCCGCTGGCGTCACGCCCCAGTACGTGTCCGATGTGCTGCTCGGACGGCGCGCTCCCGGCGACGCCGTCCTGAGGCCGCTCGGCCTGGAGCGAGACGTGCGCTACGTCGCCCGCCGTCCGGTCGAGGTCGCGATCTACGACGAGCACGGTGTCACGCTTCTGACGGCTGAGATGCTCTGATGCCCCGCCCTGTCCGCACCCGCGCGACCCTCGACGATGTCGGCACGGTCGCCGTCTCCGATCTCGACGCCGCTTGCTACGTCCGCCCGTCCGTCGAGACCGTCGCCCGTCTCTGGGATTCGCACGGCTGGGAAGCCTGCACGGAGCGCTGGTCCTGGCTCGGGCGGTGGGCCCTTGAAAGGATGGCGTCCGACGGGCGCCGCGTCATGCGCGCCAAGGCCGGCGAGGTCCCCGTCCGCAACGCCCGCCGCAAGACGACTGTCGAGCAGGAGAACGAGATCTGCGCCCTCGCCATGCGCGAGGGCGTCCACCGCGCTTCCCTGGCGCACGGCCTCCGGTCGACGCAGGTCTACACGCTCCTGCGCGAGCGCGGCGTCACGGAGATGCCCCGGCTATCCGCCGAGGAGCGCCTCCGCCAGCGCGCGGCGGGGATGGCCAAGGCCCGCGCGGCGAGGGCCGCGGCATGACCCGGCGCGCCTCCGACGACTTCGACTTCGATTCCCGCCAGCGTTCCACCGAGCAGGCGCACGAGGACGATCTGCACGCGGCGACGACTTTCGTCTGCCAGGGATGCGCCGAGGAGCATGACGTGGAAGACCGCGTCGTCCTGGGGGCGCACCCCGAGATGCCGACGCTGTGCTGGGTCTGCGCCACCTATCCCGGCGTCGGCGGGAGGAGCTACCCGTGACCGCCGTCCAGCCCCGCGGGGTTTTCGTCGACGCTCTCTGGCGTCTCGATCTCGTCGAGACCAAGCGCCGCCTCGCCCTCGTCCGGGCCGCCTGCCGGGCCGCTTCCATCGAGGCCGGCGGGGACAAGGAACTCGATGCCGCGCTCGCTCGCGTCGACGCCGATCTTCTCTACGCCGCGCAGCGCGCCGTGGAGACGCTCGCGACGGAGCTCGCGCTGCACGAGCGCGACCGCGGCCCGCCGCCGGACACCCCGGCTGCGGAGCCGACGCCACCGCCGGTTCGCTACGCCCGCCTTCCACGCCTCACTCCCAGGACCTCGCCATGATCAGCACCAACAGCGTCCGCACTACGGTCGAGTTTCCCGAAGTCCCGGTCCGCGTCATCCCCGCCGACGGCATCCCCATCGGAGAGGGGGCGCTCATGTGGGCCATGGTCAACGTCGCGCGGCCCCAGGGCACCGTCATCGGGGTGCGCGTCTTCGCCTACGCCAGCGAGATTCCGCATTTGGATCTCTCGACGCTCAGGCACCGCGGTCGGGAGACGACGGTGTCGGAGTGGGCGCCTGTCACCGCCGGACGGCCCCGCATCGGGCCCACGCTCCGCGCGGCTCTGCTCGACGGACCGGAGACCGTCGAGGTCACGGAGCACGGGCCGATCTACCGCCAAGTCGCCTGACACCACCCCACCAGGAGCCTCCGCATGTCCCATCTTCGCCTCGTCTCCGATTCCGCCCCGCCGGCGCCCGAGCCCGCCATGCCGCGCCCGTACGCGCCTCCGCCGGTGCAGCGCGAGCTCCCCGTCCCGACGTCCGCGTTCGGGGCGCACGAATCCCGGCTCGCGCCGAGGAAGAACGACGACCGCGTCCCGGTCCCGCCCGGCGGCCGCGCCCATGTCACGTGCAGCATGGACGACCTGGATTTCGAGCAGGGCGTCATCATCGCCCTGGAGCGCCTCGCGCAGGGGCGCGAGCTCCGTGACGGCCTCGGCAAGCCGGTCGTCGCCCATGAAGTCGAGCGCTACGCAGGCCTCCGCGCCGCGGGGCTCGCGGGCCTGCAGGCGCGGATTCGGCCCCATCTCCGCATGGACCATCCCTGGCAGGGGCAGGCCGCCGAGCTCATGGAGCGCCTGGCCTCCGAGGAGAGGCACTGGTGGACGGTCTCCGGCCGGCGCCGGACCTGACGCTCCCCCGTCGACGCGCCCGGCGGCAGGGGCGCCGATTCCCCCGCAACCCCGGTTTCCGCGAGCGGACCATGGACTACATCGACGAACTCCGCGACGGCGCGGCCGAGCACTTCCGTGAGTGGCTGGCGGCCCTATCCGCCGAGGACGGCTACGCCCGCGCCGCGGCATGGGGCCTGCGCCTGCAACTGGAGGGACTGACGCCGGCGGAGGCCCTGGTGCGCGTGGCCGAGGGGATGGAGCGGCATGCCGGCCCGCACCGCGTCCTCTACGCCGCGTCGGTGGCGGGCGGCGCCTACGACGACCCCGACGCCATCGAGAGCATGATGGAGACCGTCGAGGCCATCCTGTCCGACCGGGTGCTGTCCGAGGCCGAGCGCGAGGAGACACGCCGTTCCCGCATCGTGGCCCGCATCCGCCTCGGGTCCTACGACGAGGTCGATATCGAATGGCTGGAGGTCCGCGCCGCCGCCATGACGGACGCCGAGATGCTGAAGATGGACCCCTTCGATGGAGAGGAGATCACGGAGCTCTCGCGCCGCGTCGTCACCTGCGGCACCGCCGTGAGGGACCATTGGACGAGGCGCGTCATCGAGCCGGGGGAGCGGCACCTGGTCCTGCGGGAGGCCCTGCAGGGCCGCGAGCACGAGACGCGGCACAGCGAGCTCTCGGCCTATCTCCACGTGGTCGCCGGGGACGGCGGGGCGGCGGAGTTCCTTGACGTCTACGACGAGCACGTGGCGCTGGCGAGTTAACCAGTCGTTAACCGCGTTCAAGCACCGGACGGTCGCCGGACCGCTCAAGACTTGCGGGGCGGCGCCGTTTTGAGGCATCTAGTGGTCCGGCGTCAACGGTAACCACGACGTCAAGATCGACTCGACTGTCTAGGCCGCTTGGCCCTTCTTCCTACGCATGGGGCAAACAGCCTCGCGTGGGAGTTTTTGCATGTCGGAGTATGGACTGCGCCGGGAGCGCTACCCGGTCGGGGACTACGTCTGGGAGCACGTGACGGAGGCGGAGCGCGAGCGTCTCCGCGAATTCACGGCTCTCACTGCCGAGGAACACCGCTACGACCCGGTCTACTGCGCCCTCGGCAATGCCGGCATCGGTCGCCCGATGGGTGAGGACGAGCCGGTCGAGGACTGGCACGTCAAGAGCCTGATGGAGAGCATGGCCTACGCCCGCCTCCTCGACGTGCCGACGGACGAGGGAGAATGGCGTCACATCCTCGCGCTAGCGACGGACTCGGACGAGAGCGCAGCCCACCTCGCGCGGCTCTTCGAGGAGGCCAGCGGGATCGACGACGAGGAGGCCTTCGACGAGGACGAGCGGTCCGACTTCATCGCCGAGTGGACGCGACAGTGCGAGCGGCTACGCGCGCTCGGCCGTCTCGGCGCGTTCGAGGAGCCGGCCCTCCCGGCGCGCCCTGCGCTTGAACGGTGGGCCGCGGAGGGCGGGCCGATCCCTGTGGACAACGGGGGCGAGCAGCTAGAACTGGGCATCGACGGCAAGTAAGTTTTGACGACCGAGCTCCGGCTCGGATGAACCTCGGTGCGCCCGATCATCTGACTGTGCTTCTCTGCCGTGCCCATGGCACGGATTAACCTGAGCATGGAGTTGGCAATACGCACCTCTATGCCCCGTGCCTCTGAGCACGGATACATATAGGGCTCTGCAGGGCCCGATTACTCTCCGTGACGGCCACACACGGGTCAACGTGGCCACAAACGCGCTGCCCGCCGGGAGGCCCTGCGGCGCGGTCGAAACCGAACCGCAGGTGCACGAGGCGGGGCTAGTCGTCCCCGCCCTCCGCCTCCATGGCGCGCCCGAGCCGGATCTCCTCCGGCACGTCGGGCGTCGCCGCCATGCGCTCCCTGATCTCCTCCAGGCTGGCCGGCCGGTAGCCCCACCGGTCGACGCCGACGTCGCAGCTTTGCGCCGTGTCGGGCAGGAGCCCGTGCGTGTGCCCATAGAGATGAAGCGCGCCCCGGAACGCCCCCGGCCAGGCCCGCATGCCGTAGTGGCAGAGGATCAGCCGCTGCCCCTCGACGACGACCGACGCGATGTCGTCCTGGGATTCCCACGCCAATTCGAGAACCCGCTTCCGGTCGTGGTTCCCCCGGACTAGCCGCTTGCGCCCCCGCAGGCGCCGAAACAGGTCTGCGCACCGCTCCGAGCTGGCGCCCAGCGCAAAGTCGCCGAGGTGCCAGACGGTGTCGCACGGACCGACGACGGCGTTCCACGCGGCCACCAGGGCGGCGTCGTGCTCCTCGATGTCGGTGAAGGGGCGCTGGCACATGCCGAGGACGCCGCGGTGGCCGAAGTGAGTGTCGGCGGTGAAGAAGGTTCGGTTGGTCATGAAGGCGGCCTCCGTAGCAGGGGCTGCCGCCGCGCGGTTACGCCCCGGGATGGGTCTCTGGTCGGGTGGGGCGCGCTATTCGTTTCACGGTGACCTCGCGGGTGACGGGCCAGGGATCGCAGCTCCAGATTCCCCCGGTCAAGCGGGGTCGTCGGGCACGGTTAACGGAAACCCTGGGCGGTCGGGGGCCCTGCGGCCCCCGAGCTCTGCGAACCGCGCCCGGCACCAGGGCAGATATTTTCCCGGGCGCCTGACGTGCCACGGAGCCGGCCACCGGCACCGGACGAGGGCGGCGAGGACGTCCTCCGGGGTCGCCCGGGGCCCGAGGCGCGCAGTCAGACGCTCGACGCAGTAGTCCCCCCGGCGCCCCGGGCACCAGGGGCAGACCAGGCGCACGCGCCGGTAGGGGAACTCGCCCAGCGTCCGCGGTATCCGCATCGCTTCCCCTCCGTTGAACCGCCTCGCTCGTTCCCTATCTGTTCTTAATGGGGAGACGGTCAATGCCAAGCCTAGACGACATCGTGGCCGCGGCCGCCGGCGAGGAGCGGGACGCCTTCCGGCGGGCGATGGCGGAGGACCTGGAGACGGCCCGACGCAGTAGGGGAGGGAGGGGATTCCTCCCGGCCGAGCGCCCGGCCGACCTGGCGAGGACGCTCGGCCGGGACCGGCGCGAACGCCGGCTGCGGCGGCTGGCCGGTTAGGCCGCGATCTTCCGGGGGCGGCCGGGGTTGCGCTTGGCAGGCTTCCGCTTCGGGCGCGGCCGCGGCGCCGGCAGCGGCTGCAGGGCGAGCTCGGCCCGCTCCCGCTCGACCGCCTCCAGGACCGCGGCGCACCAGAGCGCCATGCCCTCGGCCTTTAGCGCGATCCGCTGCGCCGTGTCGTAGTGCAGCCGCGTCACGGAAGCCGTCTGTTCCCGCAGGTCCTTCGCGCCGGCGATCTCGTGGTCGAGGATGGCCGAGGCCGCGCCGCCCAGCCTCCGGTCGACGAGGAACTCCGTGATCGACCGCCGCACATCATGGAGGGTCCACTTGCGGATGCCGTGCTCGGTCAGGAGGTCCGGGAGGGGTACCTCTGGCGAGACCCGCTTCGGATCGGGCTTCCGCTTGTGGCGCTTACCAGCGAGGCGGAAGAGGAGCTGGTTCATCGACCCGGCGCTCGCATGGCCCGCGCCCCGCTTCGGCGGGAAGAGCCACTGGTTCGACTTGGCGCGGGCCGGCGCGAGCAACCCTTCGAGCTCCCGCCAAGCCGCGGGGGGCAGTGGCAGGACGTGCTGACGCCGCGACTTCATCTGGGGGCCTTGCCACGTCACCGCGAACCAATTGTCCCCCGGGACGCCGGTGTCCTGCGAGATGTTGCCGACCTGCGAGAGCTCTGTCTTGGCGACCTGGCCCGTGCGCTGGCCCGTCAGGACCGTGAACCAGAGCAACCCCAGCGTGCCGGCCGACGTCCCGTGTTCCGTCTGCCCGAGGGAGCGGTGCCGTTCGGCGAGGGCGAGCGTGCGGGCAAGTTCCGTGAGCGTCGGCGTGTGCTTACGCTTGCCCGACTGGTACTCGACGCTCCACTGCTCGCGCCACATCGGCCACTTCTCCTCGGCCCTGGCCAAGCCGCTCTTGCCGCTGTGCGTCCGCCAGGCCCAATCGAAGGCGTCCTTGGCCTGGTTCACGCACCGGGCGGCGGTCGACAGGGAATAGTTGGCGATGATTTCGTCCCGGATTTCCTGCAGCCTCGCGACCGTGACGCTGAAGAGCGGCATGCCCACCAGGCATTCGTAGCCTGGGTGCCGCAGATACTTGGCATACTTGGGTAGATAGCTTGCCTCGACCTTGGTAGCCTTGTAGTCGAGGAACTCCTCGATCAGGTCCTCCCATAGCCAGGGGCCGTTCCGGCGCCGGATCATGCTCGGCACCGGCGGCGGTTCCGAGCGGTCCGGGAAGGCGACGTCGCCGACGGCGTTGAGGTCGCCGCCGGTCCGCTGCAGGATGCTATGGAAGACGGCCATCTCGGCCTTCATGTTCTCGCCCTGCCGCAGGCCCACCTTCGCCTTCTCGGCGGCGAACCGCGCCTGGGCGACGTCGAGCGTGTGGTAGGCGCCGAGCTTCACCGTGTCGGTCCGCGTGCGCAGGTACCAGGTCAGCGCCTGAGGCGTGAGGCGCAGCGTCAGCCCGCGCTCCTCGGTGTCGCCCCATTCCATGCCCCGGCCGGGGACCTCGCCCCTGAGCAGCAGCCGCTCGGCCCTGTTCACGTGGGTCATCGTGATCTTCACCGTCTCGCGCGTGTACCCCTGCTTCGCCTTCTTCGTCGCCGCGCACGCCGCCATGCCCGTCCCCCGCGATACAACATCGATACAACGCGGGTCCCGAGAGCCCCCGCAAGCCCGACGTAGGCCGGTAAGCGGGAAAACCTCAATGGATTCAATGGGTGGTTAACGACTGATGGCCGCGCGCCGGCGTGGGCGCTAGGTGGTCAACAAGCCTTCCAAGCTGAATACGAGGGTTCGATTCCCTTCACCCGCTCCAGCCTTTCGGGCCCATGCCGCCCGGGTTTGGATTGCCCCGCCCTCTGCACGCTGTGCCGTTCAGGTCAGGTCCCGGTCCGTCGCGCCCGACATCGAAGCTGCAGGGTCGCCATGGCGCGACGTCGAGACATCGGACCGACTCGGAGCGCCGACAGGAACACCCTGCCGCGACAGAGCGACGAGAGCCGCCGGGTCCCGGCGCCTGCGCGCCCGCGGTGATACCGGCGACGGCAGCATCGGCAGGCAACGTTTCCGTGAGCGCTGGAACGGATCGAGCCCTCGCCCGTCATCCGGGCAGACCGGGCCCGTGCGATCCACGGCCCACACCCCTTATCCGGATCAACCGTCATGCTGCTCCATGAAATCACGGACGCCCTCGGCGTCGGTGGGCTGTTTCGCGACGTGCTGAAGCCGTTCGACACGTACATGTCGAACGGCGAGTGCGAGGCGGGCCATGCGGCGGCCCGCGTCGAGACCGGGCCTGGCGCGGCGGCGTTGCGCGAGAGCGTCATTCGACGCGAGACCGTCCGCCGCATACCGGAGACCGTCTCGGCCCGCGGGTGAGGGCAGGGAAGTCGGGGCGACCGAGAGGTCGCCCCGACGGTCTCGCCGTCCGGTGGCGGTGACGGCCTCGGTGGACCGCCGGGCGGCACCGCGCCTCGTCAGGCGAACTTGATCCAGTCCTTGCCGAGGGCGTCGAGGTGGACGCCGAGCAGGTCGACGGTCTCGTTCTGCATGTGCAGCGTGGTGCCGGCCGCGCCGTCGGTCAGGATGACCTGCGCGGGGGCGTAGCCCTTGAGGAGCAGCATGTCCTCGCCGAAGCGGAAGTCGTCGATCCGGTCGTGGCCGCCCTGGCCCGCCGTGAACGCGAACGTGTCCTTGCCGGCGCCGCCGACGAGGGTGTCGTCCCCGGCTCCGCCGTCGAGGCGGTTGTCGCCGTCGTTGCCGACGAGGAGGTTGGCGAGCTCGTTGCCGGTCCCGTTGAGCTTGCCGGCTCCGGTCAGGACCAGGTTCTCGAGGTTGGCGCCGAGGCTGTAGCTCGTCGAGGCCCGGACGGTATCAATGCCCTCGCCGGTGAGTTCGACGATCGTGTCGCGGGCGATGTCGACGACGTAGGTGTCGTTCCCGGCGCCGCCGCTCATCGCGTCGGCGTTGCTGCCGCCGTCGAGCCAGTCGTCGCCGTCGCCGCCGATCAGGGTGTCGGCGCTCGCCCCGCCCTCCAGCGTGTCGTTGCCGATCCCGCCGACGAGCGTGTCGCTGCCGGTTCCGCCCGACAGGCTGTCGTCGCCGGCTCCCCCGTCGAGGGAATCGTTGCCCGCACCACCCGACAGGACGTCGTTGCCGCCCTCGCCGAACAGGGTGTCGCGGCCGGCGCCGCCCAGGATCGTATCGGCCCCGGCCGCCCCGTGGATCACGTCGCGTCCGGCCCCCCCGTCGAGGGTATCGTCGCCGTCCGTACCGGTCAGGAGGTCGCCGCCATCGCCCGGCCTGCCCGCCGTCGGGGCCGGCGCGGGCTCGGGGGCGGGCGGCACCGGGATCGGGGCGGGCTCGCTCGGAGTCGGCGCGGGCGTGACGGCCGGAGACGGCTCCGGCGCGGGAGCGGGAACCGGCGCCGGGGCCCCGGTGGCGGGGGCGGCTCCGTCGAGCCGGCCGACCCCGGCCTGGGCCAGGGCCTCGCCCTTCACGGCGGCGGCCGCGTCGAGGCCGTAGGCGTAGGGCACGCTGTAGGAGGCCGTCGAGCGACCGTCCTGGGCGCTCGCCTCGCCCGCACCGGTCTGGCTCCAGGTCACACCGCTCATCACGTTGCCGCGCAGGTCCCAGTAGCCCGGCGCCGTGCTGTCGAGGCTCACGATCGGGTCGCGGACGTTCTCGAACACGTTGTTCTCGATCAGCCCGACCGCCCCCATCCGCAGGTTGATGGCCGAGGCGCTGATATCCTTGAAGTAGTTGTCGTAGATGTGGACGTGGCCGTCGCGCACGCTCGGCGTGCGCGAGCCGAGATTCTCGAACACGTTGTGATCGTAGGTCACGAAGCGGGCGCCGGTATCCTCGTCGGCATAGCCGACCAGCGACGCCTTGTGGTGATCATGGATGTAATTGTTCGAGACCGTGATGTACTCAGCGCCACGCTTGATGTCGAGCAGGCCGTCGTAATAATCCTTGTCGACCGCCATCGAGCTGTAGAGCTCGTTGTGGTCGATCATGATGTTGCGCGACGGCCCCTCGATCCCGATCGCGTCCTTCGGGCCGGTGGCGACGTTGTGGATCTTGAGGTTCTGGATGATGAGGTTCGACGAGCCGCCGCTGATGCGGATGCCGATGCCGTCGAACTCGGCGCCGGACCCGCCGCCGATCACCGAGATGTTGTTGCGGCCGGCGATCGAGATGGCGTCGACGCCGCTGTTGGCAGGCGTGATCTTGCCGTCGACCACGATGGTCAGGGGGCCGGACGTCGCCGAAACGCCGTCGATCGCCTTCTGGAGTTCGGCCCCGGTCGAGACGTGGACGGTGGGACCGCCGCTGCCGCCGGAGGTGCCGCCGTTCATCGCCGCGAAGCCGTGCGCGAGGTTCTGTGCCATAGAGAGACCTGTCTGAGGGGATGTGGCGCGTCCCGGGTGGAAGCCGGCCATCGGCGGCCGACCTCGCGGAACGCGAGCCGTGATCGTGGATGGGGTGGTGGTCGTCCGGGGGGAGCCCGCGCGGTCGCGCTCCCGCGGCACGGGCGCTCCGCCGGCGTGCCGGGTCGGCCCCGTTCGGGTTCCGGATCAGGTGAGACGAGGCCGGCCGGGGGCCGGATCCTAGCGGGACGCGGCCGGCCCCGGGGGCCGGCACCCGGTCAGCAGACGGGCCCCGGTACCGGAGGCGGACGGCCTGCCGGCGTCGCAAGGTCCTGGCTCCGACGATCCCGCCGGGACGGCACGCGTCCGCCGGTCGGGGATCGCCTCCCTTCTCGGTTGCTCACTTCGGGTTCGCCTTCGCGCAATCGCCCGCCGAACTGCGCAGCGTCGTGCAGTCGGGCGGACAGGAGGATCAAGCATTCGCGCCCGGTCCGGACGCCGAACAAGGTGATCCTACCGCAGTGAGGCAGAAATAAGAGTGAATAAATCCGGCGCACAGCCAAGATCGATTTACTGTCGCTTTCAAGCGACAGCAATCATGAACTGCCGCCGAGCTGGTCTATCTCGGCCAGGAGGTCGCGGGCGAGGCGCTCGATGCGGCGCAGGGCCTCTCGCTCCCTCTCGTCGCGGGGGCCGTCCTCGCCGCGCACGAACACCTCGCCGCCGATTCCCCCGAGGGCATTGCGGAGCGTGAAGCGGAACCGGCCGTGATGGCCGCGCTTGAGCACGAAATGCGCGGGGTCGCCCGCGCCCCGGGGCCGATGCGGCGACCGTTCGGTCACGGGCCTGCTCCCTTCCTGCCGCTGCGCCATCCCGCTCCACCCGCTCTCGTCGACCCGGCCCGCCTCGTCCTCGCCCGTGGGGCGGCTCGCGCCGCGTCAGCTCGCCCGCCGCTCGCCGAGATCGGCGAGGATCTTGTGGGCCGCCGGGCTGTGGGGATCGCGCCGCAGGGCCTCCTCGGCGGCGTCGCGGGCCGCGTCGTAGCTCTTCATCATCCGCAGGCAGCGCCCGAGCTTGATCCAGTGGGCGGCGACGTCGGACTGGACGGCGGTGAGCCGCCGCAGCAGGTCCGCGGCCTCGCCGAAGCGCCCGTCGGCGAGGCGGGCCTTGGAGAGCACCCGCAGGGCGTCGAAGCGCTGCGGATCGAGGGTGAGGAGGCGGGTCGCCAGAACCTCCTGGCGGCCGGCATCGCCGAGCGCCACCGCCTGCCGGAGCTGCCCGGCGAGGTGCGCGCCGCCCCGGCGGACGAGGCGGGTGCAGACCGCGTCCTGCGGCTCGGCCGCCAGCACGATCCCGGCGAGCCGCAGGGCCTCGTCGACCTCGCCCCCGGCCTCCAGCGCCCGGGCGCGCTTGGCCAGGCGCCGGGCGAGGGAGGCGGTGGACGCGCGGGCCTTGGCGTTGCCCGGGTCGGCGTCGAGGGCGCGGCGGAACCAGGCCAGGGCCTGCTCCTCGCGGCCGGCGAGCTCGGCGGCGCGGGCGCCGCGGGCCAGCGTGGACGAATCGGCGCCCCCGGCCCGGTCGACCTGGCGCCACAGATCGACGGCCCGGTCCCAGGCGCCGCACTTCTCGGCGGCGGAGGCCGCCTCGCGCAGGGTGCGGATCTCGTCGGGATCGATCCGCAGGGCGCGCTCGTAGGCCTCGGCCGCGCCCGCGACGTCGCCGGCCTGGAGGGCGGACCGGGCCGGCGCCAGCCAGCGGCTCTTCAGCCGGGAGAGCGCCCGCGCCGCCTCCCGGTCGCCGGGGGCGAAGGCCAGCAGCGCCCGCAGGGCCTCGGCCCCGGTCTCCCATTCCTGCTGCGCCAGGGTGTGCTCCGCCGCCGCCCTGAGCTGGCGGCAGACGTCGTCCCGGTACGGCTCGGGCACGCCGCCCGGCGCGGCGCAGACCGTGCGGGCGATGCGGGCGAGTCCGTCGCCGCGCCCGGCCGCGATGATCCACTGCATCACCGCGAGCGCGGCCTCCGGCGTCGTCGCGGCCAGGGCCTCGGCTACCGCCGGCAGGGATTCCAGGCGGCCGAGCATGCGCAGGGCCTCGGCCTTCACCGCCAGGGCCACCGGGTCGCCGGGCTCGCGGGCGAGCACCGCCTCGGCGAGCGCCAGGCTGCCCTCCGGCTGCCGGGCGCGCAGGAGGCAGCGCGCCGCCTCGACCAGGGCCCAGCCCGCGGCCGGACGGCAGGCCGCCATGTCGCGCCAGGCCGCGGCCGCCTCCTCGAACCGCTTGAGCTTGGTCAGAGCCTTGGCGGCGACCGCGATGGCGGCGGAATCGGACGGGGCCGCGGCGCGGGCCTGGCCGGCGAAATCCAGGGCCGCGGCGGGATCGCCCCGGCGCATGGCGATCTGGGCCAGCACCGCCAGCCCCGCGCCGCCCGCGGGCTCGGCCGCGATCGCGGCCCGGGCGAGGGCGGCCGCGCCGGGCAGGTCCCCGACCTGGAGCAGGGCCGCGGCCCCGGCCCGCGTCGAGCCGGCGCTCGCCTCCGGCAGCGGGGGCATGCGCGGCTGCGGCACCGGGGGCGCCGCGCGCGTCTCCGGCGCCGGGCCCGCCTCCGCGGCGCGACAGAGCGCCCACAGGAGGTCCTCGGTCAGCACCGCCTCGAATTCCGGCGTGTAGTGCGCCCGGCTCTCGCCGCCCTCGGCCATCGCGGCGGTGATGCCGAAGGCCAGGACCCTCAGGGTCGGGTCGTAGACCGGCAGCCCGTGCCGGACGCCGATCTCCTGCAGCCAGTCCGCGATCCGGGCGCGGCTCTCGATCTCGAGCCCGCGCGCGTCCGGGATGTTGCAGTGGGTCACGAACACCGTCGGCCGGGCGAGGCGCCCGGCGATCGCCAGGACGTCGCGCTCGAGATCCTGGCGCGTCGTCGCCAGGATGAAGGCCTCGGCGAGGACATGGCGGTCGAAGGGCGCGAGGGCATGGTAGGCGGGCAGGCGGGCGAGCTCGGCCGCGCGGACGTCGCGCTGCTCGGGCAAAGCCGCGGCGAGGAAGGTCCGCAGGACCTCCGGCGCGGTGCGGAACCGCTCGGCGAAGTAGTTGAGCTGGAGCACCCACTCGCCGAGCACGACCGTCTTGAGCGAGGAGATCTCGACCAGGTAGGCGCCGGGCGCGCTCGCCGCGGCCCGCAGGTCGCGGGCGGGGAACGGCAGGGCACGGCTCCCGGCGAGGTAGGGCACGAGCCCGTCCGGCAGGTCCAGGCCGTCGCGGATGTCGAGGAGCTGGAGCACCTCGCGGGCGGTGTGGACGTAGCCGTAGACGTCGCCGTTGCAGAGCCGGGCCTGGCCGTTCTGCGTCGCGAGGCGCATCGGGTTGACGACCCGGCAGCTGCCGAGGGCGGTGACACTCAACGGCTCGATCATGGTGGAGGTCCCTCGGCGTTTCTTCTCGTGAAGGTTTCTCGTGGAGGCCTCTCGCGGAGGCCTCTCGTGGAGGCTTCTCTGGCGGAGGCGTCCCGGGCCGGCAGGCGGTACGGGCCCGCTCAGACGGGAGGCCGGGCCGGGTACGGGAGCCGCGCCGCCTCGGTCCGGGCGAGGCCCGGGACCGTCACAGCCGCCACAGGACGATCCCCTCGGGCCGGGTGGCGCGGTCGAGGCTGGAGCGGACGTCGAGGACGAGGCCGGTCCCGTCGCGCAGGCAGCCCCGCACGAGGTCCCAGCCGGCCGAGAGGTAGGCCTGGTGGGCGACCGCCAGGACGACGGCGTCGGCGTCCCGCAGGCCGTCGAGGGGCTGGAGCGCGATGCCGTATTCGTGCTCGGCCGCCGCCGGATCGGCGAGGGGATCGTGGACGCGCACCTCGCAGCCGTGCCGGCGCAGGGTCTCGACGAGGTCGGCGACCTTGGAATTGCGCAGGTCCGGGACGTTCTCCTTGAAGGTGAGGCCCAGCACCGTGACGCGCGGCCGGGCGATGCCGCGGGCGGCGAGGCGCTGGATGCATTCGCGGGCGACGTGCTCGGCCATCCGGTCGTTGATGCGCCGCCCGGCGAGGATCACCTCCGGGTGGTAGTCGCAGCGCTGCGCCCGGTGGGTCAGGTAGTAGGGATCGACCCCGATGCAGTGGCCGCCGACGAGCCCCGGAGTGAAGGGCAGGAAGTTCCACTTGGTGCGGGCGGCCTCCAGCACGTCGGCGGTGTCGATCGCCAGCCGGTGGCAGATGATGGCGAGCTCGTTCATCAGCGCGATGTTGAGGTCGCGCTGCGTGTTCTCGATCACCTTGGCGGCCTCGGCGACCCGGATCGAGGGGGCGCGGTGGACGCCCGCGCTCACCACCGAGCCGTAGACCTCCGCCACGACGTCGAGGGTGCGGGCGTCCTGCCCGGCCACCACCTTGGCGACCGCCTCGAAGGTGTGGACGACGTCGCCCGGATTGATCCGCTCGGGGCTGTAGCCGACCGTGAAGTCGCGCCCGCAGACGAGGCCGGAGGCGGCCTCGAGCACCGGCACGCAATCCTCCTCGGTCGCGCCCGGATAGACCGTCGATTCGTAGACCACGATCGCACCCGGACGGAGCGCGGCGCCGACGCAGGCCGAGGCGGCGAGGAGCGCCCCGAGATCCGGCCGGCAGGCCGCGTCGATCGGCGTCGGCACCGCGACGACGAAGAAGTCGGCGCCCCGCAGGACCTCCGGCCGGGCGGTGAGGCGCAGGGGCGCCTCCCGCAGGGCGCGCCGGTCGACGGCGCCGCAGCGGTCGCGGCCCCGCCGCAATTCGGCGATCCGGCCGGCATCGATGTCGAAGCCGACCGTCGGGGCCCCGGAGGCCGCGAAGGCCACCGCCACCGGCAGGCCGACATAGCCGAGGCCGATCACCGCGATCCGGCGGCCATGGGCCGGTGCCCCCGCCCGGGCCCGGGCGGGGGCGAGGGTGGGGGCCGTCCCGTCGGACGGCCCGGCCTCGATGGCGATGTCGTGCCGACCGTGGTCAAGCATCGACGCTCTCCCGGGCGGGAGCGGCGGGAGCGGTCGCCGCCGCGCGCCGGCGGCCGACGCCGAGATAGCGGAACCCGTACCGCGTCGCCTCCTCGGGCCCGTAGACGTTGCGCAGGTCGACCATGACCCGGGCGGCCATGAGGGCGCCCATCCGCTCGAGGTCGAGGGCCCGGAAGGCGTTCCACTCGGTCACGATCACCACCGCGTGGGCGCCCTCCGCGCAGGCATAGGCGTCGGCGGCGTAGTCCACGTCGGCGAGGAGCGGACGGGCCTGCTCGATACCCTCCGGGTCGTAGGCCGTCACCGTGGCGCCGGCATCCTGGAGCCCGGTGATGATCGACAGGGACGGGGCGTCGCGCATGTCGTCGGTATTCGGCTTGAAGGTCAGGCCCAGCACCGCGATCCGCTTGCCCCGCACCGAACCGCCGCAGGCGGTGATCACCTTGCGGGCCATGGCGCGCTTCCTCTGGTCGTTGACCGCCACCACCGTCTCGACGAGCCGCACCGGGCTGCCCGCATCCTGGGCGGTCTTGACCAGCGCCAGCGTGTCCTTCGGGAAGCAGGAGCCGCCATAGCCCGGGCCGGCATGCAGGAACTTCGCCCCGATGCGGTTGTCGAGGCCGATGCCGCGGGCGACCTCCTGCACGTCGGCGCCGACCTGCTCGCAGAGATCGGCGATCTCGTTGATGAAGGTGATCTTGGTGGCGAGGAACGCATTGCCGGCATACTTGGTCAGCTCGGCGGTGCGCCGGCCGGTGACCAGGATCGGCGCCTGGTTGAGGTAGAGCGGGCGATAGATCTCCCGCATCACCGCGTCGGCCCGCGGGTCGTCGAGGCCGATGACGATGCGGTCGGGCCGCTTGAAGTCCTCGATCGCCGCGCCCTCGCGCAGGAATTCGGGGTTCGACACGACGTCGACCTCGGCCTCCGGGTTGGCCTCGCGGATGATCCGCTCGACCTCGTCGCCGGTGCCGACCGGCACCGTCGACTTGGTCACCACCACGGTGTAGCCGGCGAGGTTGCGGGCGATGTCCCGGGCGGCCCCGAAGACGTAGGTCATGTCGGCGAAGCCGTCGCCGCGCCGCGACGGGGTGCCGACCGCGATGAACACCGCGTCGGCGTCCCGCACCGCCGGGCCGATCTCGGTGGTGAAGGTGAGCCGGCCCCAGCGGACGTTGCTCGCCACCAGGGCGTCGAGGCCGGGCTCGTAGATCGGGATCCGCCCCTCGTTCAGGGCCGCGATCTTGCGCGGATCCTTGTCGACGCAGGTCACGTCGTGGCCGAAATCGGCGAAGCACGCCCCCGAGACGAGGCCGACATAGCCGGAACCGATGATCGCGATCTTCATGACGCACTCCTGATGCGGGCGGCATCCCCGCGGGTGGGGTCGGTTTCGCCGAACACGGCCAGCGTCTCGCGGATCATCCGCTCGATGCCGAAGCGCTGCTCGATGAAGACGGGGGCGCCGACGCGGGCGCGGTGGCGCAGGCTCTTGGCGCGCACGACCGAGACGAGGGCGGCCGCGAGGGTCTCGGGCGCGTCGTCCTTGACCAGCATCCCGGTGACGCCCTGGAGCAGGGCCTCGCCCGAGCCGCCGGCCTCGGTGGTGACCACCGGCACGCCGAGGGATTCGGCCTCCAGGAGGACGTTGGGCAATCCCTCGACCTCGGAGGCGAGGAGCAGGACGTCCATCGCCGCCATCCAGGGCTCGACCGGGCTCTGGCGGCCGGCGAGCGTGATGCGCCCCGAGAGGCCCCGGGCGTCGATCGCCTCCTGCAGCTCGGCCCGCAGGGCGCCGTCGCCGACGATGACGCCGTGGACCCGCGGGTCGGCGCCCGCGATCCGCGCCACGACGTCGAGCCACAGATGCGGCCGCTTGGCCGGGGCGAGGCGGAAGACCCCGCCGATCAGGAGCGCCCCCTCGGGCAGGTTCAGGCGCGCCCGCACCGCCTCGCGGGCGCCGGCCGGCGCCCGGGCGCGGATGCTCGCGACGTCGACGCCGTTGCGCAGCACCCGGATGCGGCCGGGCTCGAAGCCGAGCCAGGCCTCGTAGTCCCGGGCGCCGGCCGCCGAATTGGCGGTGAAGCGCACCTCCGGCCGCTCGGCCAGCGCCCGGTACATCGTGGCGAGATAGGCCCGGTAGCGGCGCCGGTCGCCCTCGCCGGCCACGACGTTGCGCATGGAGCAGACGATCGCCGGCACGCCCGCCAGCACCGCCGCGACGGCGCCGGTGGAGATGACCCCGTCCTGCCACAGGTGGACGCAGGACGGGCGGTGGCGGCGGAAGCTGTCGAAGAGCTTGAGGATGTCGCGGGAGAGGTTGCGCGGGAACGAGCCGATCAGCCGCAGGGTCTCGCGCAGGGCCGGCTCCTCCGCCGCCAGGGTGCGGAACACCTGCGCCTCGTTGACATGCGCGAGGTCCTCGATGGTCAGGAACTCGGTCTCGGCGAGGCTGCGCATCATCGAGCGGCCGCGGGCGGGGGTGAGATCGAGGCCGACGAGGACGGTGCGCCCGGTCCCGCCCCGGGCCCGGGACACCCCGGCCGCCGTGAGGGCGACCTGGCGCTCGGCCCCGCCGGCGCCGAGCGAGGAGGAGACCAGCATCACGGTGTCGGTCGGCGTCAGCAGCGGGCGGGGCGGCGGGCTCCCGAGCGCACGCAGAAAGAGGGCCCCGGGGAAGACCGGGAGCGCGCCGCCGGCCGGCGCGCCGACCGCGAAGGCCGCTGCGCAACGGGCCGCCGCCCGCTGCAGGTCCGCCTCGGCGTCCGGCGCCTCCAGGGAGGCGGCGAGGTGCGTCCAGGCCTCCGCGTAGGCGCCGACCTCCATGAGCGCCTCGGCCAGGACGGGGCGGGTCCTGGTGCGCAGGATCGGGTGGGCGAGGGCCCGGCGGGCGACGCCGATCGCCTCCCGGGCATCGCCCCCGGCGAGCTCGATGCGGGCGAGCGCCAGCAGGCCCTCGCCGCCGCCGGCCCCGAAGACCCGGCGCGCCCTGGCGGTGAGCTCGGCGATGCGCTCGTCGCGCTCCAGGGCGCCGAGCGCCCTGAGGGCGCCCTCCCAATGCGCGAGATCGCCGGGATCGAGGGCGAGCGCCGCCTCGAAGGCGGCGGCGGCGCCGGCCCAGTCGTTGAACCGCTTCAGGGTGCGGCCGAGGAGCGCGTGATGGGCGGCCACGTCCGGCTCGGCCTCGATCAGGCGCCGGGCGAGGGCGGCGCTGTGGTCCTTCGACTCGCCGACCGCCTGGGCCAGGCGCAGCCGGGTCTTGACGGCCTGCGGCGAGGCGGCCTCCGGCCCGCGCACCCCGTCGAGGAGGGCGAGCGCCCGGGCCGGATCGCCAAGGCGCTCGTAGGCCCCGGCGAGGCGCAGCCGGGTGCCGTCGGCGTCGAGCCACCGCGCCTCGACCGTCGCCAGGGTCGCCAGCGCCGCGTCGGGATCGTGCGGTGCCTCGATCCGCGTCGCCCGCAGGACGAGGGCGGCGGCCGTCTCGCCGAAGCGGGCGACGTGGGCGGCGTAGGCCTCGGCCTCCTCGCCGGGCGCGGCCGCGGCGAGGCGAAGCTTGAGCAGGCGCTCGGCGGCGCCGGCATCCCGGGGCGCCAGGGCGAGGTGGCGCTCGAGCAGCACCGTCGCCTGAACGCGGTCGCCCCGCGCCTCGGCGGCCTTGGCCAGGCGGCGATGGACCCCGTAGCGCCGCAGCGTCGCGGGCCCCGCCGAGGCCGCGACCTCGAGCCAGATCAGGCCGGCGCCGTGGCGGTCGCCGGCATTCTCCAGGGCCAGGGCACGTTCCGCCGCGGGGTCGGGTCGGGGAGTCGCGGCACCGGCGCGCGGAGCGGTCGAGGGGCCGGCACGGTCCTTGACGCCGGCGCGCCGGCGCCCGGGCGCGGTCGGGACCGGCGGGTGGTCGCGGGCCGGGATCATGCGGCGGCTCCCTGGGCGAGATGCGCGTCGCCCGCGGGGTCCAGGCCGCATTCGACCCGCAGCGGCGGGGCGGCGTCGATCACGCCGGCGAACCAGGTCTCCAGGCAGAGCAGGGTCCAGATCAGGGTTCCCCCCGCCTGCTTGCCGTCGAGATGGAGCGCGACCAGGCGATCGACCCAGGACATCCGGAAGAGGCCGCGGCCGCGGAAGGCGCTGCTTGCCACCGTGTCCTCCAGCAGCTCGCGCAGGCTCGTGCGCAGCCAGTGGTCGAGGCAACCGGCGGCCGGCGGCATCGCCGCGGCGCTGGCCTCCGGAATGGCCGCCTGGAGGAGCCCCGGCCGGGTCCAGCTGCCGGTCCGTTGCTCGGCCGGCACGGACAGGCACCATTCCGCGAAGTCCCGCCCGAGGAACGGCGCGTCCAGGGCCGGCCCGTCGCGCAGGCGCGCGGCCTCGAGCCCGGCGAGCAGGCGCGGCGCCCCGTGGGTGAGGTCGAGCCGGGCGGCGAGGTCGCGGGCGCTGGACTCGTCCGCCCGCTCCAGCGAGGTGCCGAGATCGTCGACGGGGGAGAACAGCAGCGAGCCGATCAGCGCCGGACCGCACAGGGCGAGGCGCTGGGCGTCGCTGGCGACGCCGACGATGTCGCCGTAGAGGTCGCGCACGAACGGCATCGTGGCGTGGAACCCCTGCCGGACCGCGGGCTGGATCCGCCCGTCCCGCCGGCGCTTCACCGCCGCCTCGAAGGCGGCGTAGCGCGGCCGGTCGAGGAACAGCTCAGGCCCTCCCGTGGCGACGAGACCATGCCCGGCCCGGTCCCAGGCCGCCGCCAGCAGGGCGTGGAGCCCGAGCAGGTCGGGGTCGGCCACGAGTTCGCCGCCGAGCGGGATCGTGCTGAGCGCATCGGCGGCGGCCGCCGCCGTCGGGGTGACCTCGCACCAGTGCGGCACCCCGCGGGGCGCCGGGCCGAGGCCCAGCACGGCGATCCCGTCCCGCCCGGCCGCCCCTGCCGCCCGGGCGACGGCGCCGGCCAGGGCCGCGGATGCGGCGTCCCCGGTGGCGAGCACCGCGACGGAGGGAGAATCCGCCACGGCCCGGGCGGCGATGTCCGCGAGGCGGGCGCGCAGCCGGACCGCCGCCTCGCCGGGCGCCGCCGGGCGCCGGCCCGGCCCCGGGGCGGGGAGCGACCAGTAGCGCTCGCAGCGGAGCGCGGCGCCGGGTCCGGCCCGGAGCCAGTGGCCGGGCGGCAGGCGCAGCACGCCCTTCAGGGGCGACCGCTCGACCGGGCAGAAGCCGAAGGCGAGGTAGTGGGCGAGTACGTCGGCATCGGGGACGCGCCGCATCCCGGGCCAGGACAGGAGCGCGGAGAGGTCGGAGGCGAAGACGACGCGGTCGCGCAGGACCGCGTAGTGCAGCGGCTCGACGCCGAAGCGGTCGCGCCCGCACAGGAGGGTCCCGTCGGCGGCGTCGTGGATCGCGAAGGCGAAGCGGCCCTCCAGCCGGGCCGCGACCTCCGTGCCCCAGCGCCGATAGGCGAGCCGGAGGAGCCCGGCCTGGTCGGTTTCGTCGGGCCTCTCGCCGCGGCCGGCGAGCTCGTCGCGCAGCGCCCGGGCGTTGTCGATCCGGCCGGCCAGGACCACCCCCAGCGCCGCGCCGCCCAGCGCGGCGGGGCCGGCCGGGATTTCTCCCAGCAGGAGCGCGCGGGCCTGGCGCAGGATGCCGGTGCCGCGTCCCCCGCGCGCCAGACCGGCCCGCACCCGCGCGGCGGCCCGCAGGTCGTCGCCGCACAGCGCACCGTCGCCCGTCAGCAGGATTCCGGCGAGGCCAGGCATCGCGTGTCGTTCCTTGGCGAGACGAGAGGGAGGGCGGGAGGAGGGGAGGCGCGCCCGGGCAGAGGCGGGCGCGCCGTCCGGCGTCAGGCCGCGGCCTGGCGGTTGAGCATGTCGCTGAGGAGGCTCACCGTGGCGGCATCGCCCGGCTCGATCTCGAGCGCCCGCAGGGCCGCGGGCACGCCCCGGTCGTAGAGCCGGATCGCCCGGCACGAGCGGGCGAGCTTCACCCAGTGGCGGGTGTCGTCGGGCTCGATCTCGGTCAGGCGCTGGAGCACCTCGATGCCGTCGCGGTGACGCTTCGCCGTCCGGTAGAGCCGCGAGAGCACCTTCAGGGCGTCGGGGCGGTTCGGCTCCAGCTCCAGCATCTTGCGGCAGATCTCCTCCTGGAGCGCCGCGTCCTCGGTCGCCACGGCCTCGCGCAGCCGGCGCGAATAGCTCGACATCACGCGCCGGAAGGTGCGCTGGCCGACCTCGCTCCCGGGCGAGACCTCGAGGACGATCGCGGCCTTGAAGGCGGCGACCTCGAGGTGCCCGGCGGCGAAATCCTCGCGCATCGCCCGCACCAGGCGGCGCAGGGCGGAGGTGAGGAGCCTCGCTCCCTGCTCGTCGCCCGCCGCGTCGAGCTCGTGGTAGATCCGCACCGCGAGGTCGTAGCGCTCGGCCCGCATCGCGGCCCGGCCGGCTCGCTTCTCGTAATCGGTCGTGTCGGGCGAGAGCCGGGCGAGCTGGGCCCAGCGCTGGCTCGCCCGCAGCCACTGCCCGGCCTTGTCGTGGGTGAGCGCCAGCTCGCGCAGGATGCGGACGTTGTCGCCCTGGATCGCCAGGGCGGCCTCGTAGGCCGCCACGGCGCCCGGCACGTCGCCCTCGGCGGCGCGGGCGCGGGCGGCGGCGATGAGCGGGCTGAACAGCCGGCGCAGGCCTTGCGCGGCGCGGGCGCTGTCGGGATCGATCAGCAGGATCGCCTTCCAGGCGGCGGCCGCCGCCGGGGTGTCCTCGCGCTCGCTCGCCACCTTGCCGCGCTGCTCGAGGGTGCGGATCAGGGCCGCGCGCATCACCGCATCGATATCGACCTCGCCGGTGTCGCGGGCGGTGGCGACGATGGCGGCGGCCTCCTCGGGGTAGCGGGCCGAGATCAGGGCGGGGATCGCCGCCATCGCGGCCTTCGGCTCGATCCCCGCGAGGTCGAGGGAGACCGCGGCCAGCTCGCGCATCCGGCGCAGCTTGAGCAGGGCGTCGGCCTTGATGACGAGGGCGCCGGCCTCCTGGGCGTCGCGGGCCAGCGCCTCGTCGGCGGCCGCGAGCGCCGCCTCGAAGTTGCGCGCCTTCATCTCGCAGCGCGCGGTCTCGATCAGCGGCAGCACCAGTTCCGGCCGAATCAGCGCGATGCGGCGCCAGATCGCGATCGCCTCGGGAAAGAACCTGCCGCGCATCATCGCCTTGGCCGAGACGAGGAGGATGCGCAGGTCGTCGGGCGAGCGCCGCACCAGGTCGGCGGCGATGCTGCAGGCCTCCTCGACCTTGCCCATCCGCAGGGCGCTCTTGACCAGCATCGCGCGGGGCTCCAGCGCCGCCGGGTCGAGCTCGACCGCCTCGCGGAACTCGGCCGTCGCCGCCGTGGTGTCGCCGCGGTGGAACGCGACGGTGCCGAGCAGGGTGTGCAGGCCCGCGTGTCGGCCGTCCTCGGCGGCGAGCCCGTGCAGGATCACCTCGGCCTCGTCGAGATCGCCGTCGGCGATGCGCTTCTTCGCCTCGTTGAGACCGGCCACGATCTGGGCCGGCGCCATCTGGGCCGGCACGGCGGACCCGGACGGAAACTGCCCGGCCGGGGCCTGGACCGGCGTGGAGGACAGGATGTCGAGCGTCACGCGGCCGGCGGCCGCCGCGCGGCCGAGGAGCGGGGCCAGTACCTCGTCGACCAGGATGCCGCCGAGGACCGGCTTGAACGACGCCTCGTAGTGGTTGAGGTCGCGGCCCGCCTCGGCGAGAGCCCGCGCCTGGCCATGCGCCGTCACGTGAGGGGTCGGGTCGAAATTCGGATAGCCGGCCTCGGCGCAGATCTCCTGCACCCAGCCGCACAGGCGGGCGCGGCTCTCGATCGGGTGCCCCTGCGCATCCGGCACGTTGATGTGGTTGACGAACACCACCGGGGTCGGCTTCAGCCGCGCGACGATCTCGGCCATCTCGGCCTCGAGCTCGTCGCGGGTGGTGGTGCGCACGTAACCCTCGAGGAGAATGCGCCGCTCGAGGTCGTCGACCTGCGCGAAGCCGGGCAGCGCCGAGAGCCGCTGCAGGCGGAGGTCGGGGTCGCGCTCGCCCTTCAGCCGGAAGAAGGCGTCGATCAGCCCGGGCCGATCGCGAAAGTTCTTCTCCAGGTGATTGATCTGGAGCAGCCACTGGTCGAACACGATCTCCTTGGCCGAGGAGATCTCGACCACGAAGACGTCGGTGCGCGGGCGCGGGCTGCGCATGAGCACGCCGTCCTGCGACAGGAAACGGCCGAGCTCGGCCGGGATCTCGCGCCCGTCGAGGTAGTCGATCTGCTGCAACGCCTCGCGGGCGGTATGGATGAACCCGTAGATGTTGGTGGTGTTGCGCCGCAGATGGCGGATCTGCACGGCTGCTCCCAACGGCTCGGCCACGCGGCAGGTGCCGATCGTGGTGTAGACGATATCTTTCTGGGACAAAGCCGCACTCCTCAGATCCAGATCAAATCTAAATCAGTCGATGCCGATTTACGGATCCTTTACTGTCATCGAACGTATTTTTGAGGTCCGGTGCGATCAAACTGCCCATTATCAGTAGGCGGGGGCAGGCGGGGCGGCGGACGGGGCCGAAAGGCGTAGCCGCGAGGCTGCCGAAAGGGGGAGGCCCCGTCGGCTGGGGGAGAGTCCGTGCCCGCACGGACGGGCGGAGCTGGAGGACCGCTCCGCTAGGCTGGCGGATGCGAGCGCTCGCCAGACCTGAAAGGAACCCCGCGCGATGCCGGCCCCGATCTCCCGCCGCCCGATCCCGTCGCTCCCGCTGGCCGCTGCTGCGCTGCTCGGGCTCGCCGCGCCCTTCGCCGCCTTCCTCGCGTCCGACGCGCGGGCGGCCCAGTCGCCGGTCCCGCCCGACCGCTTCCTCGCGGCCGCCCGGGAGGCGGCCGACCGCGCCCCGCCGGCCTGCGCGGCCACGGCGCGGACGGGCGCCGACGGGCGCGTGACGGAGAGCCCCCTGCCGGCCATGATCCAGGGCGCCGCCGCCGGCACCACCGGTGGGCTCGGCCGGCGCCTCTACACGGTGACGCGCCTCGACGACGCCAAGGCCTCGCGCAGCCGGCCGAGCCCGGAGGGCACACTGCGCTGGGCCGTCGAGGCGGCGCGCCAAGGCGGGGGCTGGATCGCCTTCGCGCCGGGCCTGACCGGAACCCTGCACCTCGAGGCCGGCCTGCACCTGCCCTCCGACACCACCCTCGACGGGGGCTGCGGCGGGATCACCCTCACGGCGGCGCCGCGCACGACGCAGCTGACGCTGACCGATGCACGCAACGTCATCGTCAGCGGCCTGACCTTCACCAAGGACGCCTACGACGACAAGGCCGACAAGACCGGCGACGCCATCGCGCTCACCGACCAGTTCGACCAGGTCGCGATCCTGCACAACGCCTTCCACCGCTGCGGCGACGGCTGCGTCGACATCGTGCGCAAGGAGCGCTTCGCCTCCGGCGCCCGGGCGACCGTCGCGTTCAACCACTTCGCACAGCACAACAAGGTCATGCTGATCGGCACGCTGACCTGCTACAAGGACGCGGCGGCGGAGGGCTGCGCCGACCCGCTCGCGCATCTCGGCGACGTCATGGAGCCCCGGGTCCTCGTCACGGTCGCCGGCAACGTCTTTGCGGGCACGAGCCAGCGCCACCCCAAGGTGGTCTCGAACGCCGCCGTCCACCTGACCAACAACCTGTTCGCGCTGAGCCCGACCGCCTATTCCAACGGGGCCGACAGCGCCGTCTACGGCTCGGCCACCGGCACCGGCGGCGTGCTGGTCGCGGAGGGCAACATCTTCGTCAACCCGGACCGGGCCGGCCGGATCGGCGCCGGGCCGATCTCGGTGGTCCGCGCCTCGACCGGCGGCGGGCACGAGGCCGACGGGGTCGTGGCCGCGGGCGACAACGTCACGGTCGGCAACATCCGGGTGGTCGAGAACCGGCCCGAGATCGCCCGCGCGGTCCCGATCCAGGCCGGGGCGGTGCTGCGGGTCTCCGACAAGGGCCCCGAGGCCCTCGCCACCTGCCTCCTGCGGATCGCCGGGCCGCAGGGAGCGACGGCGGCATGGCCGCAGGCATGCCGGTGAGGGACGCCGCCGCGGGGTCTATCGCCCCGCCTCGTCGCCCAGGCCGGCGGCGATGTCGTGGAGGGCACGAAGGATCGCGTCCGGCGGGTAGGGCTTGGCGACGAACAGGCCGTTCCGGGGCAGGTCCTTCTCAGCCACCATGATGCGTCCCGACGTGACGATGATGGAGAGGGGAGGGCGGCGACCCTGCATGCCGTGGGCCAGCGTCAATCCGTCCATCGTGCCGGGCATCTCGATATCCGTGAACAGGACGCGGATCTCGGGATGGCGTTCGAGTTGCAGAAGCGCCTCGTCGGCATCGCGAGCCTCGTGGGTCGTGAAACCGGCTTCCTCGCACAGGTCGACCGCTTCCGCGCGGCCGAGGGCATCGTCCTCGACGATCAGGACGGCGAAATGCGAATGCCGGGAAGACTGCCCCATCACGGATCGCCGGCCTTCACGCGGCCCACCGGACGGGCATCCGGCTTCCCGACCAGCCTGAACGCGATTCCACCCGGGGCGAAGTCGATGCGGCCCTCCCCGTTGAAGTAGGATGCCACGATCCGCTCGATGAGTTTCGAGCCGAAGCCGCGTCGTTGCGGTGCCGCGACGGCGGGGCCGCCGCGCTCGATCCAGTCGAACACGAAGGTGCCATGCTCGTTCGTCCAGCCGACGTCGACCGTGCCGCTGCCGTTCGAGAGGGCGCCGTACTTCGCCGCGTTGGTCGCGAGTTCGTGGATGGCCAGGGACAGGCCGAGCGCCTGCTGCGAGGTCAGCAGCATGTCCGGGCCGCATAAGCGGATGCGCCGGTCGGCCGTCTGGTGGGGGGCGATCGTGGCGGCGACGACCTCGCAGATCGTCGCTTCCTCGTAATCCGACAGGATCAGGATGTCCTGCGCCCGGGCCAGGGCCGTCAGGCGCTGCGAGATCGCGAGCCGTCCTTCCTCCATCGAGGTCGATTGCCGCAGCGTCTGCGTCGCGACGGCCTGGACCATGGAGAGCAGGTTCTTCATCCGATGCGCCATCTCGTGGGCGAGATCCCGGCGGCGGGCCTCCGCGGCGCGGGCCTCGACGAGGAGACGGTCCCGCACGGCGAGGGACCGCCGCAGCTCCATCTGCGTCATCGCCTGGCGGGCGAGGAAGCGCAGCATGTCGATCTGCAGCGCAGTGAGCTGGCGCGGCTTGGTATCGAGCACGCACATCGTCCCGACGGGCTGACCGTCGGGGGTCTTCAGCACCGCGCCGGCGTAGAATTGCAGGCCCGCCGTGCCATGGACGAGCGGGTTCCCGTCGAAGCGGGGATCGCGGCGGGCATCCGGGACGACGAGAACGTCCTCTTCGAGGATCGCGTGGCCGCAGAACGACGTGTCGAGCGGCGTTTCGCGCACCCCGAGCCCGACCTCGGCCAGGAAGAACTGCCGGCGGGTGTCGACGAGATTCACGACCGCCATCGGGGCCTCGCAGACCCGCGAGGCCATATGGGCGATGTCGTCGAAATCCTGCTCGCGCGGGGCGTCGAGCAGCCTGTAGGCATGAAGGGCCGCTGACCGCTCGGCTTCTCCGTCGCACAGAGGATCGATGGGAACCGACAAGGGCGTGGAGCGTCCGTTCGAGCAGGTGCGGCTGCGCCGCATCTCTATAGGTCAGCTCCCCGCGACACGCAAAGCATCGCAGATCAACACGTCATTTTATTTCTAACTTGATTTTATCGAGGGCATCTATGTTGCGCACGATAAACAAGAGACCGTCGATCATGCTGCGACCACCATTGAACGACGGCGGTTCGGCAGCGTGGCGACTTCGACGGATCGGCCATCCCGTTTCCCTTCCCTCTCGGCACTCGGTGTAACGGGCGGCATCCGACGATCGTGCGGCGTGCGAGCCGGGTGTCGGTGCGCAGGTCGGGATCACGCCGTGAACGTCCGCACCGTCCGGGCCAGCATCGCTTCGACCGAGAACGTCTCCCGCGCCCACAGGCGGGCGGCCGTGCCCATCGCGGCGCGGCGGGCGGGGTCGGCGCGCAGGGAGGCGATCGCGCCGGCGACCGCCTCCGGGTCGAGGTCGGGGCCTCCGGGCAGCAGGAGGCCGGTCGTGGCGGGCCGGATCGTCTCGGCGGCGCCGCCGGCATCGGTGGTGATCACCGGCAGGCCCGCGCCCTGCGCCTCGACGAGGACGTTGGGCAGGCCCTCGACGAGGGAGAGGAGCAGGAAGGCCTCCATCTGCCTGAGCCAGAACCCGACCCGGTGCGAGCGGCCGACGAACAGGACCCGCTGGGCGATGCCGAGCTGGCGCGCCCGGGCCTGGCAGGCCTCCCGCAGCGGGCCGTCGCCGACGATCACGAAACGCGCCCGGGGCGCGCGGCGCAGGAGCCGCGCGGCGACCTCCAGCCACAGGAGCGGGCGCTTGTTCTCATCGAGGCGCATGACCGTGCCGAGGGTGAAGTCGCTCTCGCCCGTCGCCGCCCGGAAGCGCGCGGCCAGGGCCTCGTCGTCCGGGGCGCCGTCCTCCGGCAGGGGATCGACGCCGTTGTAGATCACCCGGATGCGCCGCGCCGGCACGCCGAGCCAGTCCGCGTAGCGCCTCGCCGCGGCGTGGGAATTGGCGGTCAGCCGCACCCCGGGGGCGGCGAGCAGAGCCCGGTAGAGAACCTCGTATTCGGGCTTGAATCGCTCCGGCCGGTCGACCGGCGGCAGGCTGCGCACGTTGAGGACGATGCGCGGCACCCCCGCCAGCACGGCGGCGAGGCCGGCCGCATAGACGCTGCCGTCCTGCCAGATCTGGACCACGTCGGGCCGGGCCGCCCGCAGCAGCCCGGACAGCCGCGTCGCCCCCTCGACCATCGGCTCGGGCAGGAAGCGCAGGGCTCCGTCGAGGCCGGCCAGTGCCGGCACCCCGGCGAGGCCGGCCTCGGGGGGAGCGACGGCGAATTCGTGGATCGGCACCCCGGCGGCGCGCAGGTCGGGGGCGAAGAAGTCGCCGCCGGGCCGCGCCGAGAGGGAGCGGCACACGACCTCGACCGGCCCGGCCACCGCGACGCCGCCGATCCGCGCCCCGCGCGCGAAGGCCCCCTGCAGCTCCCGGGCGGTGAGGGCGAATTGCCGCTCGGCGCCCCCCGCGCCGAGGGAGCCGGTGACCATCATCACCCGGCCGGCGCGGCGGGTCCGCCGCGGGGCGCGGCGCTCGGGCCCGATGCGTCCGAAGAGCTCGGTGAGGACCGCGTCGGCGGCGCGGCCCGACCGGGCGCGGGGGGCGAGGCGCGCGAGCCGCGCCCGCTCGGCCTCCGCCTCGCCGGCGAGGCGCGCCAGGCGCGGGCCGGCGCCCAGCCGGGCGATCCCGTCCTGCAGCACCGCGCAGGCGCGCCAGACCTCGCCGCGCCGGAGCAGCGATTGGGCGAAGTGCAGGCAGACATCCTCGCGCGGGTGGAGCGCGAGAAGGCGCACGAAGGCCGCATCCGCCTCGGCATGGGCCCGCAGCTCGTCCTGGCCCCAGGCGTAGAGAAGGAGCGCGGCCGCCTCGTCGGGCGGGGCGGGGAAGCGGTCCCGCAGGGCGCGCAGGGCCGCCTCGCGGCCGGTCCGGCGCATCGTCCAGCGCAGGGACAGGCGGAACGGCTCGACGGCGTCGGGAAAGCGCTCGTGCAGGCCGTCCCAGACCGCGGCCGCCCCGGCGCCGGCGGCTCCGTGCAGGGCCAGCGGGCCCGCCGCCTGGGCCTCGGTTTCGACCATCCGGGCGGCCAGGACCTGGAGGCGCTCGCTGCCCGGATGGTCGGCGACGAGCCGCAGCATCATCTTGAGGGCCATCTCGGCCTCGCCGCTGCCGCGGGCGAGCGCCGCGACCCCGGCGGCGCGGGCGAGCAGGGCGGCCTCGGCCGGCGCTCCGCCCCGGCCCGCCCGCAGGCCGAGCCGGACCGCCGCGCTCACCGGATCGGAGCGGAGCGGCGCTGGAACCGCGCCCGGCCGGGCGGGGAGGCCGGCGGGTGGGGCGGATCGGCTCAGGTCGGCTCTCGCGTCGAGCATCCCGGTCTCCAGGGGTCAGGGTCGGGAGGGGGGAGAGGGAGGGGGAGGGGTTCGAGAGCGGGCGACGCCGCCCGGATCAGACCCCGTGATAGTCGCGGTACCAGCCGACGAAGCGGCCGACGCCCTCGCGGACCGGCGTCGAGGGCTGGTAGCCGGTGAGACTGCGCAGGAGGCGCGTGTCGGCGAAGGTGCGGGGCACGTCGCCGGGCTGCATGTCGAGGTAGTTGTGCCGGCCCTTGCGGCCGACCGCGTCCTCGATCGCCTCGACGAAGCGCATCAGCGGCACGGGATCGGAATTGCCGATATTGACCGTCCGGTAGGGCGCGACCGGGGACAGCGTGTCGCCCTCGTGGCGCCCGGCCTCGCCGAGGACCGGGGGCGTGTCGACGAGACGGACGATCCCCTCGACGAGGTCGTCGATATAGGTGAAGTCGCGCTCCATCCGGCCATGGTTGTAGATGTCGATCGGCCGCCCCTTGAGCAGGGCGTCGACGAACTTGAACAGGGCCATGTCGGGCCGGCCGAACGGGCCGTAGACGGTGAAGAACCGGAAGGCGGTGGTCGGGATCCCGAACAGGTGGGCGTAGGAATGCGCCATCAGCTCGGTCGCCTTCTTGGTGGCGGCGTAGAGCGTCATCGGCTCGTCGGCGCGGTCGGTCTCGGAGAACGGGACCTTGTCGGCCGCGCCGTAGACCGAGCTGGTCGAGGCCAGCAGCAGGTGCCGGGGCGGCATCCGGCGCGCCAGCTCCAGGATGTTGAAGGTCCCGACGAGGTTCGACTCGACGTAGCTGCGCGGGTTCTCGAGGCTGTAGCGGACGCCCGCCTGCGCGGCGAGGTGGATCACCACGTCGGGCGCGGTCTCCTCCCAGATCCGGCCCAGGACCTCGACGTCCTCGAGCATCGTCTCGTGGGCGGTGAAGCCGGGGGACTGGAGCAGGCTGGCGTGGCGGCGGCGCTTGTAGCTCACGTCGTAGTACGGCGTCATGCCGTCGACGCCGACGACCTCGTGCCCGGCGAGCAGGCGCTTGGCGACGTGGAAGCCGATGAAGCCGGCGGTGCCGGTGACGAGGATGCGCACCTGCGAGATCCTTTCTGGAGGCCCGGGCACCGGGCTCGAGGCGTCGCAGGAGAGCGGAAGGGATGCGGCCTCGAGGTCTCGGTCCCGCCTCCCGGCCGTCTCCTGCCCCGCCATATCGCCACGCTGGCCGCGCCGGGGCGACCTCGCCTTTCGGGGCCCGGCGAGCCCGAAAGGCGTAACGGCATCGGCCATTCGCGACGCCGCCCCGGCCGAGAGGCGTGTTCCCGTCGACCGGCCGGGCGGGGCAGGCTGCGCCGTGGGAGCGGTCGAGGGGCCGGCCGGACCCGCGCGGGGGATGCCGCCGCGGCGCCCGGACCCCGGCGACCATCAGGACAGGAGCCGCCATGTCGGAGACGCCACCGGCCGCCGCGACGCCGATCGACTACCGGGTCGAGATCGAGAACGGCGCGCTGCGCCTGCGGCTCGAGATCGCCACGAAGAGCATCCCGGTCCCGATCTCGGGCGAGCAGGCGGCCCTCCTGGGACGCGCTCTGCTGGCCGCGAGCGTCCGGCTCGCCGTCGCCCCGGACGGCGAGGGGACCGTGGAGCCCTGCGACCTGCCCGTCGCCGCCTGGCGCACCGGGCTGGTGCGGGACCACCGCCTCGTCGTCCTGATGCTCGACCTGCCGGGCGGCGGCAGCGCCCGGTTCCAGCTTCACCCGGCGATGGCGACGGGATGCGGACAGGCCCTGCACGACAGCGGCATCGTCTTCGACGCCGACCTGCCCTGAGGCGCGCACCGGCTACCTCGTTTGGTCATATTGCCCGCGCAACGCCTCGCTTCCACCATCCGGCTCAATCATCCGACAGTCTTCGCCTCGTCGCCGAAGACGAAACGATCGGATCCCAAGCATCAGACAATCGACACGGCTCCGGGAAGGCCCCGCGCCTTCGGACGGCGCGCCGATGGGGCGCGCCCACGGAATCCTGCCGCCAGAACCAAAAGGGATGCCCGATGCCGCTCCGCGCCCCTCTCCGAGCCACGGCCCTCGCGGCTTCGTGCCTCGCGGCCCTGTGCGCGGGCACCGTCCCCGATGCGGCCGGCGCCGCCGAACCCTATGCCCTCGGGCCGGCCGACAAGGTGCGGGTCACGGTCTCGCAATGGTCGGCGGCGCCGCCCGCCCCGGGGGGAAGCCAGTCGTGGGCCTCGCCCGGGGGCGACTTCCAGACAAGGCTCGACGGCACCTTCGCGATCGACACGGACGGCCGCGTCTCGCTGCCGATGGTCGGCGACGTGCCGGCGGAAGGGCGCAGCACCGCGGAGCTGGGCGCGGCGATCGCCGCCCTGTTCCAGGGCAAGTTCGGCACGCTCACGGCGCCGAGCGCCTCGGTCGAGATCATCGAGTACCGGCCGTT
This sequence comes from Methylobacterium indicum, assembly GCF_017347565.1. Taxonomy (NCBI): domain Bacteria; kingdom Pseudomonadati; phylum Pseudomonadota; class Alphaproteobacteria; order Hyphomicrobiales; family Methylobacteriaceae; genus Methylobacterium; species Methylobacterium indicum. Next base: position 2,268,097 of record NZ_AP024145.1, read on the forward strand.
CTACATCGTCGGGGTGGTCGACCGGCCGGGCAGCTATCCGTTCCGCCCCGGGATGACGGTCTTGCATGCGCTGAGCATCGCCGGCGGGCTCTACCGGCGGCCCGACATGGAGCTCGGCCGCTACCAGCGCGACCTGATGAGCGCCACCGGCGACACCGCCGTCCAGGCGGTCAACCGCGACATCCTGCTCGCGCGGATCGCCCGGCTCGAGGCCGAGCTCGCCGGCCGGGACGCGGTCGCGCTCCCCGACGAGCTCGCGGCCCGCAAGGGCGACCCGGGGGTCGTGCGGGCGATGGCCGACGAGACCAAGTTTTTGAAGCAGCGCCAGGCGGCGCTCGCCGCGGCGGTCGCCAACCAGCAGCAGATCAAGGTCCTGGCGGAGAACCAGAACAAGGCGATCGAGGGGCAGTCCGCCGCGATCGACCGGCAGATCGCCGTGGCGAAGAAGGAACTCGAGGACCAGACCGACCTCGTCTCCCGCGGCCTGTCGCGCCGGCCGGTCCTGTTCCCGATCGAATCGCGCCTCGCGGAGGCGGAGGGCAAGAAGCGCCAGCTCCACTCCGACATGCTCAAGAACGCGCAGGACGTCACCCGCGCCGAGCAGACCGCCGTCGAGCTGAAGACCACGCGGCGCACCGAGATCCTCGACCAGATCAAGGAGGCGCAGGGCAACCTCGAGCAGGTGCGCCAGAAGATCGCCAGCAACGGCCGGGTCGTCGAGCACGCGACCGGGGAGGTGGCGCGGCGCACCGGCGAGGCGCAGCCCGCCTACGCCATCCTGCGCCGCGAGGGCGACCGGATGCGCGAGCGCGCGGTGGCCGAGACCGCCCCGGTCGCGCCCGGCGACATCGTCCGGGTGGTGATGGCCGGGCGGGGCCAGCTCCCGCCGCCCCCGGCCGAGGCCGTCCCCTCCGCCGCCCGTCCCTGGAGCCCGCAGGGGGCGGCGCAGGGGGCCGTCCAAGGCCCCTTCTCCTCCACCCAGCTCACCGAAGCGCGGCCGTGAGCCGCCGGACGGACGAGGAGCGACGACCCCCACCATGCCCGCCCGTTCCCTGCCTGCCGATTCCCGGCCCACCCCGCCCGCCTCCGGCATGCGCGACGCCCTGAGGCTCCAGGCCGAAGTCGTCGGCGCCCTGATCCTGCGCGACACCCATATCCGCTTCGGACGCACGCGGCTCGGCTACCTGTGGGTCCTGATCGAGCCCATCGCCCACGCGGTCGGCCTCTCGCTCGTGCACTACGCCCTGGGCCGGCGCTCGCCCCTGGGCGGCAGCATGGCCCTGTTCTTCATGACCGGGCTGCTGCCGTTCTTCCTCTGGAGCAAGGTCTCCTCCCGCCTCGTCTCGGCCTTCACCTCCGACCGGCCGCTCCTCAACGTGCCGGTGGTGACGCATCTCGACATCCTGATCGCCCGCGCGCTCCTCGAAGGCGCGACCTGGCTCGTGGTCTCGAGCATCCTGATCGCGCTGCTCGTCGCCATCGGCTTCGGCCCCTGGCCGGACGACCTCGGCTCGCTCTGCGGCGCCATCGGCGCGCTGTTCCTGCTCGCCGTCGGGGTCGGGATGATCAACGCGACGATGAGTGCGCTGCTGCAATCCTGGCACAACGTCTTCGGCATCGTCACCCGGCCGCTCTACCTGTCCTCCGGCATCTTCTACCTCGTCGACCAGGTGCCGGCGACGGCGCAGCGCTTCCTGGTCTGGAATCCGCTGGTCCACGGCATCGAGTGGGTGCGGATGTCCTTCTACCCGTCCTACGGCGCCGTCACCCTGGACAAGGCCTACCTCGTCCAGTGCGCCGTCGTCGCGTTCGTGCTCGGCCTCGCCCTGGAGCGGCTGGGCCGCAGGAAGGCGGAGGCGATATGATCCTGTTCGACGACGTCTCGAAGAGCTACCGCACGGCGCTCGGCCTCAAGCGCATCCTGCACGGGTTCGACGGGGGCCTGCCCACCGACATGAACCTCGGCATCCTCGGCCGGAACGGTTCGGGCAAGACCGCCCTGATGCGGATGCTGGCGGGCTCGGAGCTGCCCGATCGCGGGCGGATCTACCGCGACGCCCGGGTGTCGTTCCCGGTCGGCCATTCCATCGGCGTCAGCACCATGATGACCGGGCGCGAGAACGTCGCCTTCATCGCCCGGGCCTACGGCGAGGAGGTCGGCCGGGTGGTCGATTTCGTCGACGACTTCGCCGAGCTCGGCGTCTACCTCGACGAGCCGATGCGCAACTATTCCAACGGGATGCGGGCGCGGCTGTACTTCAGCCTCTGCATGGCGATCGATTTCGACGTCTACCTGGTGGACGAGGTCACGGCGGCCGGGGACGTCGAGTTCAAGCGCAAGTGCAACCAGCTCTTCGCCGAGCGCCGGCGCGCGGCGCGGATCATCATGACCTCGAACAACGTCAAGATGATCCGCCAGTATTGCGACCGGGGGGCGATCCTCGACGGCGGCCGGATCCTGATGTTCGACCGGATCGAGGACGCGATCGCCGTCTACCAGAATCAGATCTACCGCACCGAGATCGAGGGATCCGGGCTGCGGATGGCGGAGGTGTCATGAGCGACCCGTCACGACAGGCTGGCCCGCGGATCTCGCCGCTGCTCAGCGTCCTCAAGCAGCGCCGGCCGGTCCCGGCCGGGATCGCGCCCCTCGATCCCGAGGACGAGGAGGAGCCGGCCGAGCGCCGGCCGCGGCTCCGCGAGGTCAAGGGCGGCGAGGCGAGGGGGGGCGAGTCCGGCGCCGAGGCACCGGGCCTGCTGCGGGTCGCCGAGGCGCCGGCCGTCCTGCCGATGCCGGCCCCGATCCCGCCCCTGTCGGGCGAGGCCGCCGCCCGGCTCGAGGAGCGGCGGCGGGCGCGGCGGCGGGGACGGCGCGGCGTGGTCGCCTCGTTCCTGGTGATGGTGGCCCTGCCGGTACTGGCCGCGGCGATCTACTACCTGTTCCTCGCGAGCGACCAGTACGTCTCCGAGGTCAAGTTCGCGGTGCGCGCCGTCGAGCGCAACACCGGCCACGACGCCATCAACGTGGTCAACGGCCCGCCGAACGCGGTGGCGGGCAACACCGACTCGTTCATCCTCGCCGACTACGTGACCACCCGGCAGTTCGTCGACGAGATCGACCGCCAGCTCGACCTGCGCCGGATCTTCTCGGATCCCGCCGCCGACTTCTGGTCCCGGTTCGACCCGAAGGCCCCGGTCGAGGCGCTGGTCAACCATTGGCGCTCGGTGGTGGTGTCGCGCTACGACCTCTCGACCGGCATCCTGACCGTCAAGGTGCGGGCCTACACCGCGCAGGACAGCGTCCGCCTCGCCGAGGCGGTGCTCGAAGGCTCGGAACGCCTCGCCAACGAGATGACCGAGCGCGGCCGGCGCGACTTCGTGCGCTTTGCCGAGGCGGAGCTCGTCCGGGCCGAAGCCCGGCTCGGGAATGCCCGGAAGGCGCTGGGCGACTTCCGCCGGCAGGAGGGGACCTTCGACCCGGTCAGGCTCGCCACCAGCAACGCCGACCTCCTGGCGAAGCTGCGCTCCGACCTATCCTCGATGCAGGCCGAGGCGACCGCGCTCGCGAGCGCCCTGCAGCCGAACGCCCCGGTGCTCCAGGCCCTCACGAGCCGCATCAAGGCGACCGAGCGGCAGCTGCGCCTGGTCGAGGCCGAGGGCCGGCGCGAGGGCGGCGGCGAGGGCACCGACATGGGCAGCCTCGTCTCCCGCTACGCCGCGCTCGAGGCCGAGCAGGGCTTCGCCGAGAAGAGCTACGGCGTCGCGGTCGAGGCCCTGCGCAGCGCCCGCAGCCTCGCCGACCGGCAGCAGGTCTACCTCGCCACCTTCGCCCGCCCGGCCCTGGCCGAGAGCGCGCAGTATCCGAGCCGCCCGGCCGCCATCGCGCTGGTCGCCGGCTTCGCCCTGCTGGCCTGGCTCACCGCCCTGCTCATCGTCCTCGGCATCCGCGACCACCTGCGGTGACGGGGCCCCGGCCCGCCCCGGCGGGCCGGATCCGGCGAACGACCCGGCCCGCGGGGAGCGGGCCGGACGGGATGGAACCAGACGGCGCGAACCGACAGCCGTCGTCAGGAAGGCTCGGATCATGATCTTCGTTCAGCGCGACGGCACCACGGGCAACCTGGCCTTCACGGGCGACCGCGCCCGCATCCTCGACGCGAACGGCAACGTCGTCATCGACTGGACCGCCGGCGGCACCCTGCGGGACATCCCGCAGGGCGACGGCTACACCGTCCAGATCCAGACCGGATCGACGGTGAGGTCGGACCGGCTGGCGGTCGGCGCCGTGGTGTTCACCATCGGCCAGTCGAACATCGAGCGCTGGTTCAACACCCCGACCGCGGTGCCGGACGGCAATGCCAGCACCTACATGATGGAGGCGGACGGCTCGATCAGCCCGCAGATCGACGGCGGCGCCTCGACCTATTTCGCCAATTCCTACGCCGCCGCGACCGGCGTGCCGGTGCTGATCGTCGCCGCCGCCAAGGGCGGCACCGCGCTGACCCGGGAGGCCGACAAGGGCAACGGCTACTGGCTCGATACCTCGGCGGGCTCGCTCTACAGCAAGGCGCTGTCGCTGCTGTCGGCCGTCGGCGGGTCGGCGGAGGTCGTCCTGTGGGCGCAGGGCGAGACCGACGCCTCGGGGGGCATCGGCACCGCCGCCTACGCCCAGGCGCTGACGACCTTCATGACCCGGGTGCTGGGCGATTTCGGCGTCGACCGGGTGCTGATCCAGGAGCTCGGCCCCCGCGGCAGCAACGACGGCAAGTACGACGCGGTCCGCCTCGCCCAGCATCAGGTCGCCGACGCCATGGCGGGCGTCGAGATCGGGGCGATCACCACCGACCTCAACACCATCGAGGATGGCATCCACCTCTCGGGCGCCTCGCGGGTGATGGCGGCCGACCGCCTGCTCGAGGCCGCCCTGGCCCTGCAGGGCATCGACGTCTCCCGCACGGTGAAGACCGGCAGCGGCACGCTCACCGGCGGCTCGGGCCGCGACGAGCTGCGCGGCCAGGACGGGGCCGACAGCCTGGTGGGCGGGGCCGGCAGTGACGTGCTCCTCGGGGGCGGGGGCGCCGACACGATCGTGGGCGGGGCGGGGATCGACCTCATCCGGGGCGACGCCGGCAACGACAGCATCGACGGCGGCGAGGACGACGACGTCATCTCGGGCGGCGACGGCGAGGACACGATCGCCGGCGGGGCCGGCAACGACGAGATCTGGGCCGATGCCGGCGACGACCTCGTCATCGGCGGCGCGGGCAACGACGTGCTGTATGGCGGGGGCGGCATCGACACCGCGGTCTTCGCCGGGGCCTTCTCGGACTACAGCATCGTCATCTCGGGCACCACCGCCACGGTGCGCGACCTCAACCCGGCCAACGGCGACGACGGGACGGATTTCCTCGACGGCTTCGAGTTCCTGAGCTTCTCCGACCGGATCTACGACACCAAGGGCACCGGCCTGCCGCCGCTCTTCTCCGGCAGCGACGACTTCGCCGACTTCGCCACCATCACGGCCGGCACCTACGCCCCGACCTCGCTCTACGCCGCGCTTGCCGGCAACGACGAGGTCTACCTGCCCAAGGACGCCGCGGCCGCCCAGGCCGCCGGCTACGACGTCACGGCGATCTTCGATGCCGGGGCGGGCGACGACGTCGTCATCGGCGGCAGCCTGAACGACACGATCCGGGGCGGGGCCGGCAACGACATCATCAACGGCGGCGGCGGCTCCGACCGGATGGAAGGGGGGCTGGGCAACGACACCTACTACGTCGACACCACGGCGGTCGGCACCACCGGCGACCTCGTGGTCGAGAAGCCGAACGAGGGCATCGACACCGTGATCAGCACGGTGACCTTCACCCTCAAGAGCAACGTGGAGAACCTGACGCTCGTCGGCCCCGACGCGATCAACGGGACCGGCAACGAGCTCGCCAACGTCCTGACCGGCAACGACGCCGCCAACATCCTCAACGCCAATGCGGGGGACGACGTCCTCATCGGCATGGGGGGCGACGACCAGATGCGGGGCGGGCTCGGCAACGACACCCTCGACGGCGGGCTCGGGCGCGACACCGCGCTCTATGCCGGGCGGATGGCGGATTACCGGATCAGCGATGTCGGCGGCACCGTCACCATCACGGATCTCAACGTCGCCGACGGCACCGACGAGGGCACCGACCTCCTCCACAACGTCGAGGTGCTGAAGTTCCTCGACGGGACCTACATCGTCAACATTCCCAACGGCCTGTTCATCAACAGCGCCGACACCATCGACTTCTCGACCGTGCGGGCGGGCGACTACCTCGACGGCACGCAGTACGACGGCCAGCTCGGCGACGACGTCGTCCGGCTCGCCGGGACCACGGCGGCGGCGGCCGCCGCCGGATTCGACCCGGCCCGCGCCTTCGATGCCGGGGCGGGCAACGACACGGTCTACGGCGGTGCCCTCGACGACTGGATCAAGGGCGGCGCGGGCGACGACGTCCTCGACGGCGGTGCGGGCTCCGACCGGCTGGAAGGAGGCGCGGGCAACGATACCTACTACGTCGACACCACGGCGGTCGGCCTCACCGGCGACCTCGTGATCGAGAAGGCGAACGAGGGCATCGACACCGTCGTCAGCCCGGTGACCTTCACCCTCAAGAGCAACGTCGAGAACCTGATCCTCACCGGCTCCGCGGATATCGCCGGCTTCGGCAACGAGCTGGCGAACGCGATCACCGGCAACGACGGCAACAACTCCCTGAAGGGGGACGCGGGCAACGACACCCTCCTCGGCGGGCTCGGCAACGACAGCCTGACCGGCGGCCTCGGCAACGACCTGATCGACGGCGGCCTCGGCACCGACACGGCGGTCTTCGCCGGGCTGAAATCCGGCTACCGGCTCACCTTGAGCGCGGGGCGCGCCTCGATCACCGACATCGACGCCTCGGACGGCGACGAGGGCACCGACACCCTCGTCGGCGTCGAGGTCCTGAAATTCGCCGACGGCAGCATCCTGGTCCCGCTCGGCAGCGCCCCGACCGACCTCGCCCTCAGCCACGCGGCGGTGGCCGAGAACAGCCCCGGCGAGACCCCGGTCGGCACCCTGTCGGCCGTGGACCCGGATGCCGGCGACCTCTTCACCTTCGCCCTCGACGACGATTCCGGCGGCGCCTTCGCGCTGCGCGGCGCCGACCTCGTGGTGGCCCCCGGCGCCGCCCTCGACTACGAGGCGACCCCGACCCGGACCGTCACCGTGCGGGTCACCGACGCCGCCGGGCACGTCTTCGCCAAGGCGCTCACCATCGCGATCGAGGACGTCGGCGGCCTCACCGTCACCGGCACGCCGTCGGCCGACGCGCTGACGGGCACGACCGAGAACGACGTCCTCGACGGGCTCGCCGGGGCCGACACGATGACCGGGGGGCTCGGCGACGACCGCTACATCGTCGACAACGCCCGCGACCTGCCGGTGGAGGGGCCGAACGGCGGCTTCGACACCGTCGAGAGCAGCGTCAGTTTCACCCTCGGCGCCCATCTCGAAGCCTTGATTTTGGTCGGTACCGCCTCCAACGCCACCGGCAACGCCGTCGACAACCTGCTGGTCGGCAACGCCCGCAACAACATCCTCGACGGCGGCCTCGGCCACGACACGATGCGGGGGGGCCTCGGCAACGACACCTATCTCGTCGACGATGCGGGCGACGTCGTGATCGAGGAGGCCGATGCGGGCACCGACACGATCAAGACCGCCCTGGCGAGCTACGTCCTGTTGACCGGCAGCAACGTCGAGAACCTGACCTATACCGGCACCGGCGCGTTCACCGGCACCGGCAACGAGCTGGCCAACACCATCACGGGGGGCGCCGGGGCCGACCGGCTCGACGGGGGCGACGACCTCGTGAAGGATTCCCTGCGCGGCGGGGCGGGCGACGACGTCTACGTGGTGCGGATCGGCGACACCGTGACGGAGGCCGCGGGGGGTGGCCACGACACGGTGCAGACGGCGCTCGCGACCTACAAGCTCGCGACGGAGGTCGAGGACCTGATCTTCACCGGGACCGGCGCCTTCAAGGGGACGGGCAACGCCTCGAACAACCTGATCGTCGGCGGCACCGGCGACGACACTCTCGACGGCGGCACCGGCAACGACCTCTTGGTGGGCGGGGCCGGCAACGACACCTACATCCTCGACGCGTCCGGCGACACCGTCTCGGAATTCCGCATCCCGGGCGATCCGACGAGCGGCGATGCCGGCGGCATCGACACGATCCAGATCAAGACGGGCCTGACCGCCTACGACCTCGCCGCGGCCCCGTTCGTCGAGAAGCTCACCTATTCGGGCACGGCGGCGTTCCGGGCGACGGGCAACGGGCTCGACAACGTCCTGGTCACCGGCGCCGGCAACGACACCCTGTCGGGCGGACTCGGCCGCGACACGCTCACGGGCGGGCAGGGGGCCGACCTTTTTCTGTTCTCCGCCCCCGGCGAGGGCGCCGACCTGATCACCGACTTCGCCCGCAGCCAGGGCGACAAGATCGGGATCACGGGCTCCGGATTCGGCGGCGTGGCTCCCGGCGCCCTGGCGGCGGACTGGCTGGTCTCCGGCAAAGTGGCGACCACCGGAGATCACGGGCAGTTCCTCTACGACGCGACGACCCGGATCCTGTCCTGGGACGCGGACGGCACCGGAAGCACGGGGGCGGTCGAGATCACCGCCTTCGCCAAGGCGACGACCCTCGCGGCGTCCGACATCCTCGTCGTCTAGAGCCTTGTCCGACCGAGCGGGGACCGCTTCGTCGGGGAAATTTCCGTCTGATTTGGAGATCTAGAGCATTTTCCGACGAAGTGGACGCCAGTTCGTCGGAAAATGCGGCAAAACAAAGACTTAGAGAGCTTCGCGATGGCAACGCGATCGTGAAGCGCTCTAGACCTCAGCGCCCGTTGCAACGCGATCGGGCACGGGTCCAGGAGCGATCGTCCGGGCGGCCCGAGACTCTCGGGCCGCCCGCGCCCCTCGGCGTCTCCGGCGAGTTGGCGACGGCTGCGAAACCCGAACTCGGCTCGGCTTTGCCGGTCCCCGAGGAGCGGCGCTGCGACGAAGCCTTGCCGCGAGGCGCCATGTCCGTCGAGCCGGCGCGCCTCCCTGGCCGGACATCAGGAGCGCCGCCGGTGCGATCGGCGCCAGCGCCATCCGCGATCGATGCAACCCGACCCGCGCATCGGCGACCAGCGCACTGCGGCCCCGAGAGACCGCGTGGCTTGAGACCGCGCGGCTCGAGGGTAACCCGCAGATGCGCGCAGCACCGACACAGCGGTCGTAGAGACGACGGCCCGAACGATCGCGGGATTTGCCCCAGGTGAACGGGGAGACCGCCACGATCCCCGGCCGAACGTCCCAGTGAAGGATCGCGCGGGACGGACCAGCACGCCCACCCCGAGCAATCATGCAACCATTATGCGAAACATATAAAAACACTGGTTGTGAAAACCGTCCGCCGATGCCCCCGTGGACGGAGTGGAGCGGGAACTTTCGACCACTTCGGCACGTCATGCTGGTACGGGACTGCGCTTCCACGACTTGCGTCGCATGGTCGCATGCACTCGCGACTGATGCGACGACGGGCGATAGACCGGACGGTGCCGGGATAAACTTGCATCTATGTATTCTTCGATTGACTTATGAAGAAGATTTTCCTGTCTTTTCAGGATGGCCTTATGCCGCTTCGACATCTGATTATCAAAATAATTGATGCCATATTTACATGAATAGGGTCAGTATTTCCTATCCATGATACAATTTTACCAAATATGGAGGTGCCTTTTATTTTCCCCGTAGATCTTCTTGAGTGTAGATAGGGATGCTCGACCGAGGCGTCCGGACCAGAATGTAAATTTCGAACTAATAAATGCAGTCTTTTTTCCCAATGTTTCTGGATCGTTACATACATGCTGGCGCGATACGTGACGTCAGCGTGCCGATTCGCATCAATTCTGACAAGTATCGTATCTAGGAATTGCTGATCATGAGTTAATTTGACTTAATCACCGCTCTCACTCGGTCCTGGATAAATCCAGATCAAGCTGCCTCAGCAGTCTATGTCGGAAAATTACCACTTCACGGCAGCAGGATCGTACCGCATAATCCGAACAGTCTAGTCGCATGGAGAGCGGAAATGGCTGATGGAGCCGCCCACGGAGTTGCCTGGAACTCCCCCGAGGGCACTTTCAGCGCCGGCGACCCGGGCGCCGGGACGCCAATCCTGCTGATCGACGGACGGGCACTCGAGCGGGAATGCCTTGCACTTCGTCTGGCGATGGCGGGATTTCGCGTGATCTGTCTCTCCAGTGTCGAAGCCTGGCGCCAGACCGAGGATCGGCCGGCCGTGGCCCTGGTCCTGCTGTACTGCGACCGGACGATCGAGGAACGGCGCCGCATGCTCGACGGCCTCCACCAAGTCGGGGCGACGCAGGTCATCGTGATCTCGCCGGTCGGCAGCCTGAAGTCGATGATGGCGACGATCGAGCACGGCGCCCGCGGCTACGTCCCGACCGCCTCGACCGTGAGCCAGGTCGTCGCGGCGATGCGGCTGGTCCTGTCGGGAGAAGTCTACATTCCGCCCAACTGCCTGTTCGGCGCCAAGGATCCCGAGATCGCGCGCCCCCCGGATGCCTGCTGGCAGGACAACTTCACGGCCAAGCAGGTCGCCGTCATCGAGGGGATCCGAATGGGCAAGCCCAACAAGATCATCGCCTATGAACTCAACATGTGCGAAAGCACCGTGAAGGTGCACATCCGCAACGTCATGAAGAAGCTCAATGCCCGCAATCGCACCGAGCTCGCCTTCAAGGCGACCGAGATGGCGGCGACGGGCTGAAGCGGAACGCGCACAGCCCGCTTCCTCACGATCACCCGACGGGGTATCGCGCGACAGCGCGCGTCGAGGATATCCGCCCGGCCCGTCACCGGGGCACCGATCCAACGAACCGTCCAGCCGCCCCTTACGATCGTCCGGCTCCGCCCAGGCAGGCTGAAAGGGCCGGGCCCAGCTGCGGATACGTCCGATTCCTGCGTCGGGCGACACCTCGTCGGTGGCCGCGGCGCCAGGGAGATCGATCCGGCATGATCGATCCGGCCTGCCGGTCTCTTCAAATCGGAGCCCGCTCCCCTCGCGGCACCGCATCCCTCCGCCCGCACGAGCCGGCCTGCCTGAGGTTGATGCTGCAAGCCGGTGGACAGACCAGATCTTCGTCGGCAGGCCGCCGCCGTGTCCGTCCGTGGATCGCCATGTCATCGCGACGATCGTTGCCCGTATCGCACCGCGGATACGGCACTGGCGCGACGCAACGACGAGCTATGTCGATGGAAGATCATGGTGATTATTGTATTGTTTAATAAAATCTTTCATATGTATGTTATATTGAACTATTTTATGATCGGAATACGTTTGACGATCATCCCACTCTCGTTACGGATCGCAATATTCCAGCACTCTTGGGGATCGATAAAGGATACGCTATCCTTCTCGCCAATCACTGCCTGGATTTCCGCGACGACATAATCGACATCTTGCGCTTCGACACCATCCTCGTCGGAGATGGTCGTATCCTTTCCTTCGAGATCGAGGAAAAAGCGGGAAACGGTGCAGTGGTCCATCGGGCTCATGAAAGCCTGATCCCTCGTAGCGCACGCATGAACGGCAAGCATGTTCGTCACGATATTAGTCTCCTACCCGACTCGATCTATTGCCCAAATTAGTTAATTTTTGGTTAAAGTCTTGCAAAGACGGTGAATAGCGGGCGAAATATCAGGATTTAACAGTCAAGTAATATCAAAAGACGTACGATTTGGCCCGTCGCCAACGCAGACAAGCCGTAAGTGGTAGGCCGATGGCCGATTGGCGCTGTTGCCCGTCGGGGCGTCGCCCATTGGCCCGTCGACGCATCGCACCCGGCGGGACGGGAAAGCTGCGTTCCCGCGCGATCCCGTCGGAGGAGCCGCTCGCGGACCGCCGTCCGACGATTCGGGCATCACCGGGTCCGGCGAACGCGACAGTGATGCGCGTTCGCCGTCGGATGCGGCGGCCCGGCGATGCCGGGACCGCCCCGGAGGCGCCCGATCCGTCGGAGGCTGGGAGAATTCAGCCCGAGGTCGCGGCCGTCACCGGACCGGCCACCCTACCGGCGCCCCCCGCCTCACTCCTTCGCCAGCGCGTCCGCGAAGGCGGCGATGCGGTTGCGGGCGTAGGTCGGCAGGCCGGCGCTGATCGAAGTGCCGGTGTTGAACGAGGAATTGCCCATCAGCACCTGGGCCGGCAGCAGGTTGCGCAGCACAGGGACCCGTTCGTACTCCTTCTTGCGGTCGAGCACGTCCGCCTTGATGCCGAGCGTCATGTAGGCGGTGACCACCGTCCTGTTCGGGTCGTTCGCCACCGGCTGGAGTACCGCCAGGAACTTGCCGAACCGCAGGATCTGGTTGACCCAAAAGATGTTCTGCTCCATCGCGCCGGCCACCGGCGCCTCGATCTTGGTGAGCTGGACGAGCTTGGCGGCCTCGTCGGGCGGGAGGACCCGCAGCTCGCTCTGGAACGAGACGAACTCCGCGATCTTCTTGGCGCCGTCCTCGAGCTTGTTGGCGAGCTTCACGCCGAGCGGCAGCTTGCCCTCGAGATCGTAGCGCGACTCGATGCAGGTCGTGTCGGGCGCCTCGCACCACGGCCGGTCGGGCCGGCGGGCGAAGGCGGCGGCCGGGTCCTTGGTCGGGGTGGCGTCCGCGGGGCTCAGGGGCTTGTGCTTGATCGCCGGGTCCATCCGCGACACGAACGGGATCGTGGCGAAGCGCTTGAGGTCGATCCGGTCGGCCGGGCGCGGCACGATGAACCGCGCCTCGGCGACGTAGACCTTCAAGGCCTCGTGCCGGGGCTTGGCCACCCCGTTCACGGTCTGCACGTAATCCGGCTCGACATAGGCCGGGTGAGGGGAGAGCAGGGCCTTCTGGGCCGGGCTGCGCTTGCCCCATTCGGTGAACGGCACGAGGCCGCTCTCCGGGCTCGCCGGATTGTCGCGGTGATCGGTGAAGGCGATCGTGTTCGGGGCGATCGTCCCCGGGTCGAGCCCGGTCACCGCCGGCACGTCCTTGGTGCGGTACTCGGCGAGGGCGGGGGAGGCCGCGAGCGCCGCGGCGAGCACGAGCGGAACGGGGCGCAGGCGCGCCGTGAGGCTGTCACGCACGGGGGTAGGTCCTGTCTGAGGGTCAGTAGGTCGGGTCGTCGCCGAACGGGTAGTCGGGATCGCGCCGGCGCGGCCGGCGGACATACTCGTCGTCGTCGCCGAAGGGCGAGCGGCTGCGGGCGCCGGGCCAGACCGGATCGGGCGGCTGGATCGGCTGGGCGCGCCGGATATAGGGACGCGGCTCGGGCTGGCCGAACAGGTTGCCGAACGGGTCGAAGCGGTCGGAATCCGGCGCCTCGTCGGGGGCGCGGCCCGGATTCTCGCCAGGGAGCCCCCCCTCCATCGCGTCGCCGTCCTGGTCGCCGTCGGGCCGCATCGCGTAGATCTGCTCCTGCGGCACGAGGCGGAAGCGGGTATCGGCGAGGCGCCCGTCGACCGAGAGGCGGAAATGCTCGATGAAGCCGCCGCCGGACACCCGGTTGCCCGAGCGCAGGTCGATCGCCGCATCGGCGATCAGGGGCTTGGCCTCCGGGCTCGGGCCCGAGAGCGGCGTCTTGGCCACCCCGTTGGCCCAGGCGGCCTGGAGCACCTGGGCGAAGATGGGCACCCCGAGATGGCCGCCGGTCTGACCGCGGCCGAGCGTCCGGCGCTTTCCGTCGGCATTGTCGTAGCCGACCCAGGCCACGATGGTGATTTCGTTGGTGAAGCCGGAGAACCAGGCGTCGTTCTCGTCCTCCGAGGTACCGGTCTTGCCGGCGACGAAGGGCGAGAACCGGGCGAGCGCCGCCGCGGTGCCGCGCTGGGTCACGCCCTGGAGCAGGCTCTTCAGCTGGTAGAACGCCACCCGGTCGGCCGAGCCGATGCGCGCCGGCGGCCGGTCGGCATGCTGGTAGAGCACCTTCTCGCCCTGGGTCACGCTCTCGAGCCCGTAGGGCGAGGGGCGCTGGCCCTCGTTGGCGATCGCCGCGTAGAAGGCCGCGAGGTCGATCATCCGCACCGGCTGGGCCCCGAGCACGAAGGGATAGTAGCGCTCGCACTCGGCGTAGAGCTGGGCCTCCAGCGCGATGTCGCAGACCTTCTGGAGGCTCGCCGGGGCCTTCTCGGCGATGCCGCCCTTGAGGAGCTGGGCGGTGACGAGGTTCTTCGAGTGTTCGAGGCCGCGCCGCAGGGTGGTGGGGCCGGAGCCACCGCCCTCGTAGTTCTTCGGCGACCACGAATCGCCCACTCCGCCGATCGGCGGCAGGGTCACGCGGGCATCCATCACCAGGGTGTTGGGCTGGAGGCCGGCATTGAGCGCGGCGAGGTAGGTGACGGGCTTGAGCGTCGAGCCGGGCTGGCGCACGCTCTGGGTCACCCGGTTGAGCTGGCTCAGCGGATAGGAGAAGCCGCCCGCCATGGCGAGGATGCGCCCGGTACGGTTCTCCATGACCAGCACCGCGCCCTGGACCTGCGGGCGGATGCGCAGGTCGGCGCGGGGAGCGCCCTTGCCCTCCGAGAGCTTGACCCGCACCACGTCGTAGGGGCTGAGCCGGCCGCGGGCGGCGCCCGGGTTCAGGCTCGCGACCCGCCCGTCGGCGAGGCCGACGCGCATGCCGGCCTGGCCGCCGGTGGAGAGCACCACGGCCGCCGGCCAGTGCACGTCGTAGAGCGACAGGCGCGCGGTCTCGAGGGCCCGCTGCCAGGCGGGCTTCGGGCCGGGGGGCTTGACCGCCTTCGCCTGCCTCGACCCCTTCCTGCCCTTCGGCGCGGGCTCCGGAGCAGGAGCGGGCGCCGGCTCGGGGGCGGGCGCCGCGGCCTCGATGCGGCGCACCGCGTCGGCGAGATTCGCCTCCGGTCCCTCGTAGCGGGCGCGGCCCGTGGAGGCCTCGTAGCGCGACAGGCTCTCCTGCAGGATGCCCTCGGTGGCCTCCTGGAGGCCGGCATTGAGGGTCGAGCGTACCGTGTAGGCACCGGCGGTCAGCGAATCGAGGCCGGCGAGCGTGCGCGCCTCGCGGGTCAGGTGATCGACGAAGTGGAAACCGGCATCCTGGCGCAGGCGCTCCAGGGGGGCGAGGCCGAGGGGCGCGGCGAGCGCCGTATTCATCTCGGCCTCGGTGATCGCGCCCTCTTCCTTCATGCGGGTGAGCACGTAGGCGCGGCGCTCCCGCGCCCGCTCGGGATAGCGGTCGGGATTGTAGAAGTTCGGGCCCTTCGGCATGCCGCCGAGCAGAGCCGCCTCGGCGACGCTCAGGTCGCGCACGGATTTGCCGAAATAGCTGCGCGCCGCCATCTCGACGCCGTAGGCGCCGCGGCCGAGATAGATCCCGTTGAGGTAGAGGCCGAGGATCTCGGGTTTCGTCATCACCCGCTCGGCGCGGGCCGCGACGATCATCTCGCGGATCTTGCGCTCGTAGGTGACGTCGTCGCCGACCGAGAGATTCTTGACCACCTGCTGGGTGATCGTCGAGCCGCCCTGGGGCCGGCCCGGCGAGGCGAGATTGCCGATGAACGCGCGGATCACCCCGCGCTCGTCGATGCCGTGATGGGTGAGGAAGCGCTTGTCCTCGGCCGCGATGAACGCCTTCTGGACCAGCGCCGGGACCTCGCCGATCGGCACCGCGATGCGCCGGCCGTTCGGCTCGAAGGTCTCGGAGAAGCGCTTGCCGCGCTCGTCGAGGATCGTGGTGGCGCCGGGCAGCCGCAGGGTCTTGAGGGCGTTGGCGTCCGGCAGGTCGGTGACCGCCTTGTTGTAGAACTCGATCACGTCCCGCGCCACGAAGGGCGAGTTCGCCGGGTTCTCGCCCTTGCAGAACTGCTTGTAGCTCGTGTTGAGCTCGCCGATGTCGAGGCCGTGCAGGAGCTTCGACTCGCCGGCGACCGCCTTGGGGTCCTCCATCGCGGTCGAGATCAGGTCGTCGAGGTTGATGTCCTCGATGTCGAAGGCCTTGCGCATGTGGGCGCAGCCGTCGCGCAGGAGCTGCACCACCTCCGGCCCGTCCTTGGCCGGATCGAACTGCGTGCGGATCGCGTCCGGCCGGGTGGTGACCTGGCTCAGCGTCAGGGCCGTGGCGAACAGCTTGATGAGGATCGCGTTCATCGATGACCAGAGAGCCGGGGAGGGCCGGGGGCAGGACGCGCCCGGCGGCCTGAACCGGACTTGACCCAGCCGGACATCGACAACGCGGCTGTTTTAAGGACGGGGCGGGGTCGCGGTGGCGGAAGCGGGGTTCTCCCCGGTCTCCCCGTTGCCGGTTTCACCGCGCAGCCGCCGCAGGGCGAAGGCGGTGAAGACGCCGACGAGGCAGAGCGCGAGGCCGAACCAGGTGAAGGCGTATTGCAGGTGGTTGTTCGGCAGGTCGACCCGGAGCTGCCCGCCCTTCGGCCAGCCGCCGGGATTGGGCGTCTGGTCGGCCTCGATCAGGTAGGGGGCGACACCCGACGGCCCGGCCGTGGCGAGCCCCTTGGCGGCGGCGATGCCCGGCACGTCGCGGTTGAACCACTCGCCGGTCTGCGGGTTCGGCGCGGGCACGAACATCGCCCGCACCTCGCTCTGGCGCAGCATGCCGGTGACGGTGGCCTCGCCCTCGACCTGACCGGCGGCCCGGCGGGCGACCTCCTTGAGCTCGGTCGGCACGAAGCCGCGATTGACGAGCACGATGCGACCGTCGTCGAGGCGCAGCGGCGTGATCACGTAATAGCCCTGGAGCGCCCGACCCGGCGTGTCGCCGGGCGCGAGGCCGTGGACCAGCGTCTCCTTGTCGTTCAGGAACCGGCCGTGGACCCGCACCCGCTCGAACTCGTCCCGCGCCGGATCGAAGGCGTCGAAGGCCGGAAGGGGGGCGGGCGGATCGATCCGCGAGCGGGCGACGATCCGGTCGATCAAGGCTTCCTTCCAGGCCTTGCGCTCGAGCTGCCAGACCCCGAGACCGATCAGGATGGCCAAGCAGACGAGGCTGGCGAGGGCCGGCGCCACGAGGTCGCGCAGGGCCGCGCGCCGCTCCGCCGCGCCGGCCCCAGGGGCGGGCGCCGTCACCGGAAGCGTCCCTCCGCGGCCTTGTTGGAATATTGCAGCGCCGCCATCATGCCCTTGAGCGGGCGGACCAGGATCAGGCTCAGGCCGATCGAGAGCGGGACCCAGAGCGCGGCATGGACCCACATCGGCGGCTCGTAGGCGAACTCGACCCACATCGCCAGCGCCACCACGACGATGCCGACGATCGACATCACGAAGAAGGCCGGCCCGTCGGCAGAATCGATGAAGCGGTAATCGAGGCCGCAGATCTCGCAGGAGGGACGGAAGCTGAGGAAGCCCTTGAACAGGTGCCCCTCGCCGCAGCGCGGGCAGCGGCCGCGGAGACCCACGGTCGCCGGTGAATCGACGGTGCGGTTGGATTCCATGGCCCTGCTCCTCGAGATGGTCCGCGCGATGGACCCGATCTGGACCCTGCGCGCCATAAGAAAAAGGGCGGCTTGCGCCGCCCTCTCATGTTCCCGACGCGGATGCGTCACGGATCAATGCGCGGCGGCGTGCCCGACGCCCGAACCCCAGACGTAGATGGCGGCGAACAGGAACAGCCACACCACGTCGACGAAGTGCCAGTACCAGGCGGCGAACTCGAAGCCGAGGTGCTGCTTGGCGGTGAACTGGCCGAGATAGAGACGGTAGAGGCAGACCGCGAGGAAGATCGTGCCGATGATGACGTGGGCGCCGTGGAACCCGGTCGCCATGAAGAAGGTGGCCGAGTAGATGCTGCCCGAGAATCCGAAATGGGCGTGGCCGTACTCGTAGGCCTGGACGAAGGAGAACAGGACGCCGAGGGCGATGGTCAGCCAGAGGCCGTACTTCATCCCCTTGCGGTCGTTGTTCAGCAGCGCGTGGTGCGCCCAGGTGATCGTGGTGCCCGAGGTGAGCAGGATCAGGGTGTTGAGCAGCGGCAGGTGCCAGGGATCGAACGCCTCGACGCCCTTCGGCGGCCACAGGCCCCCGGTGAACTCGACGCGCGAGGCCTGGATCGGGTCGGAGGTGTAGAGCGCCGCCTCGAAATAGGCCCAGAACCAGGCGACGAAGAACATCACCTCGGAGGCGATGAACATGATCATGCCGTAGCGGTGCGAGAGCTGCACCACGCGGGTATGGTCGCCGGTATTGGCCTCGTGCGCGACGTCCCGCCACCAGCTGAGCATGGTGTAGAGGATGCCGATCAGGCCGGCGAAGAAGATGTAGGGCCCGAGCGCGAGGTTCGCGATCGTCAGGCTCTTCATCCACAGAACGGCGCCCGACGTCATCACGAAGCCGCTCATCGAGCCGACGAGCGGCCACGGGCTCGGATTGACGAGGTGGTAGTCGTGGTGCTTCCCGTGCGCCTCGGCCATCGTGTCGGGTCTCCTGCCTATCGTCTCGGACCGGTCGCGCCCCGCGCCGGCCGTGGATCTCGTTCTCGCGCGGGGCGGGCCCGCTGCCGGCGGATTCGACGCCGGCCTCGTACGGTCACGCTTTAAAGCCGCCCCGCCGCGATTGTCACCTCGTCAATTGGCCCAGCCCCATCAATTGGCGCGGGTCCCCGTCGGCGTCGCAAGCGCGGCCTGCGGCTGGCCGTTCTTCGACGCGAAGTAGGTGTAGGACAACGTCATCTCGGTGAGGTCGCGCGTGTTCGAATCGGCCTTGATGCCGGGCTCGACGTAGAACACCACCGGGAAGTCCATGGTCTCGCCGGGCTTCAGCGTCTGCTCGTTGAAGCAGAAGCACTGCACCTTGACGAAGTAGCTGCCGGTCAGCGCCGGCTGCAGGTTGAAGGTGGCGATGCCGGTGCTCGGCGTGGTGCCGGTATTGGTGACCCGGAAGAACACCGTCTGGGTGGCGCCGAGCTGCGCCTCCACCTGGGGGCTCTCCGCCACGAAGCGCCAGGGGAGGCCGGGCGCGACGTTGGTGTCGAAATGCACCACCATCTTGTCCTGGCTCACCGGGCCGGAGGCGGCCGCACCCCGCAGCGGCGTGCCGTCGAAGCCGGTCGCCTTGCAGAAGAGGTCGTAGAGCGGCACGAACGCGAAGGCGAGCGCCGTCATGCCGACCACGATGCCGAGGCAGGCGAGCGCCGTATTGCGGGCCTGCCGCTGGCGCGAGCGCGGATCGGCGATGCGGGGGTCGGTCATGGCGGGTCGCCTCCTCGCGTCACAGCGGCCGGTTGAGGACCTGGGGGCCGAGCTTGGCGATCGTCAGCACGTAGAAGATCAGCACCAGGGCGGCGAGCACCATCGCGATGGCGACGGAGCGCTTGCGTCGGCGCTGGATCTCTTCGGGGGTCAGTTGCTGGGGCACCGTACTCATCACCGGGTCGACCTGAGGGGAGGGCGCTTTCAGCCGAGGACCGGCCGGAACAGCCCGAGGCCCTGCTCCGCCAGCAGGGCGGAGAAGAGCAGGAACAGGTAGAGGATCGAGAAGCCGAACAGGCTCATGGCCGCCTTGTTGGCCGCCTCGCCCTCGCGCCGGCGCAGCACCTGGACGCTCAGCCCCACCATCGCCAGGCCGCCGACGAGGCCGACGAGACCGTAGATCAGGCCGCCGAAGCCGAGGAAGACCGGGGCGAGGCCGAGCGGCGCGAGCAGCACCGAATAGGCGAGGATCTGGCGGCGGGTCGAATCGGGGCCCGCCGTGTTCGGCATCATCGGGATGCCGGCGCGGGCATACTCGCCGGCCTTGACCAGCGCCAGCGCCCAGAAATGCGGTGGGGTCCAGATGAAGATGATCAGGAACAGGACCGTGCCCTCGATCCCGATCGAGCCGGTGACGACGGCCTGGCCGATCATCGGCGGCAGGGCGCCGGCGGCGCCGCCGATCACGATGTTCTGCGCCGTCGAGCGCTTCAGCCACATCGAGTAGATGACGGCGTAGAACACGATGGTGAAGGCGAGAAGCCCGGCCGACAGCCAGTTCGCCGCGAGCCCGAGCACCAGCACCGAGCCGACCGAGAGGGTGAGCCCGAAGGACAGGGCCTCGCCCGGCTGGATCCGCCCGGCCGGGATCGGCCGGGTGCGGGTGCGGGTCATCACCGCGTCGACGTCGGCGTCCCACCACATGTTGAGGCAGCCCGAGGCGCCGGCCCCGACGGCGATCATCAGCAGCGAGATCGCCCCGATCACCGGGTTCACGTGCGAGGGCGACACCGTCATGCCGACGAGGGCGGTGAAGATCACCAGCGCCATCACCCGCGGCTTCAGGAGCGCGAAGTAATCCGCGACCTCGCCGCCGGAGGTGCTGGCCTCGACGAAGGGACGGTCGGGAATCGCGGTGTTCGACAGGGTGGTCATGCTGGGTGTCGCGGCCATCGTCTGAAGGGGTTCTGAGGTGTCGCGCTCCTCGCCGGAACGCCCGCTCGCGGGCGCTCGGGGGAAGAGCGGGGGCCGCCTACGGGCGGCCCCCTCTCGTCTCGGTCAGTGGGCGTGGGACGGCTCGTCCACGATCACCGGCAGGGTCTCGTACTGGTGGAAGGGCGGGGGCGAGGACAGGGTCCACTCGAGGGTGGTGGCACCCTCGCCCCACGGGTTGTCCGCGGCCCGCTCCTTGGAGCGGAAGGCGAGCACCACGCCGATCACGAACACGACCATGCCGAGCGCGAAGATGTGGCCGCCCATGGTCGCCACCCAATGCCAGCCCGCGAAGGCCTCCGGGTAGTCGGCATAGCGACGCGGCATGCCGGCCAGACCGAGGAAGTGCATCGGGAAGAACAGCACGTTGGCGCCGATGAAGGCGAGCCAGAAGTGCAGCTTGCCGGCCCATTCGGGGATGATGCGGCCGGTCATCTTCGGGAACCAGTAGTAGACACCGGCGAAGATGATGAACACCGCGCCGAGCGACAGCACGTAGTGGAAGTGCGCGACGACGTAGTAGGTGTCGTGCAGGTAGCGGTCGACGGCGGCGTTGGCCAGGATCACGCCGGTGACGCCGCCGACGGTGAACAGGAACACGAAGCCGACGGCCCAGTGCATGGCGGCGGTGAAGCGGATCGAGCCGCCCCACATCGTGGCGATCCAGGAGAAGATCTTCACGCCGGTGGGAACCGCGATCACCATGGTGGCGAACACGAAGTAGGACTGGGTCTGGAGCGTCAGGCCCACGGTGTACATGTGGTGCGCCCACACCACGAAGCCGACGACGCCGATCGCCACCATCGCGTAGGCCATCGCGAGGTAGCCGAAGACCGGCTTGCGCGAGAAGGTCGAGATGATGTGGGAGACGATGCCGAAGGCCGGCAGGATCATGATGTAGACTTCGGGGTGGCCGAAGAACCAGAACAGGTGCTGGTACAGGATCGGGTCGCCGCCGCCGGCCGGATCGAAGAAGGTCGTGCCGAAGTTGCGGTCGGTCAGCAGCATCGTGATCGCGCCGGCGAGCACCGGAAGCGACAGGAGCAGCAGGAACGCGGTCACCAGCATCGACCAGGCGAACAGCGGCATCTTGTGCAGGGTCATGCCCGGCGCGCGCATGTTCAGGATGGTGGTGATGAAGTTGATCGCGCCGAGGATCGAGCCGGCGCCCGACAGGTGCAGGGCGAAGATCGCGAAGTCGACGGCCGGGCCGGGATGGCCGGCGGTGGAGAGCGGCGGGTAGACGGTCCAGCCGGTGCCGGCGCCGGTGGCGCCCGGGGCGCCCTCGACGAACAGCGAGCAGACGAGGCTCATGAAGCCCGCGACCGTCAGCCAGAACGAGATGTTGTTCATGCGCGGGAACGCCATGTCGGGCGCCCCGATCATCAGCGGCACGAACCAGTTGCCGAAGCCGCCGATCAGCGCCGGCATCACCATGAAGAACACCATGATGAGGCCGTGTCCGGTCACGAACACGTTGTAGGTCTGCGGGTTGGAGAAGTACTGGAGCCCGGGGGCCTCCATCTCCATCCGGATGCCGAAGGACAGGAACGCGCCGACGATGCCCGCCGAGAAGGCGAACAGCAGGTAGAGCGTGCCGATGTCCTTGTGGTTGGTCGAGTTGAACCAGCGCTGGAAGAACGGTGGGGTATGGTCGTGGGCGTGGTCGTGCCCTGCCGTGACGGCTTGAGCCATGGTCAGCCTCTTCGAGGTATGTCTCGGTCGGTCTGTCGGGAGGTGCGGGGCGCGCCGCCGGCGGCGTCCCGCGTCATGAGGTCGGCGCGCGTGACCGCGCGCCCGCGAAGCTTACCGGTTGGCCTCGGCGAACTTGGCGCCGCCGTCGGTGCGGGCGAACTTGGTCTTGGCCTCGGCGGTCCAGGCCTGGAAGGCCTGGTCGCTCACCACCTTCACGGTGATCGGCATGTAGGCGTGGCGCTGGCCGCACAGCTCGGAGCACTGGCCGTGATAGGTGCCTTCGCGGTCCGCCTTGAACCAGAACTGGTTGAGGCGCCCGGGGATCGCGTCGATCTTGAAGCCGAAGGACGGCATCGCCCAGGAATGCATCACGTCGGCCGCGGTGACCTGGATCTTCACGATCTTGTTCACCGGCACCACCATCTCGTTGTCGGTGGCGAGGAGCTTGGGCTGGCCGGACTTCTCCTGGTCCTCGCCCTCGAGCAGGTTGGCGTCGAACTTGAAGCCGCCGACGGCCTCCGGGTACTCGTAGGACCAGTACCAGGCATGCCCGATGACCTTGACCATCAGGTCGGCCTTCGGGTCGGAGAGCTGGGTGCGCAGCACCCGGAAGGACGGGATCGCGATCGCCACCAGGATCAGCACCGGGACGATCGTCCAGGCGACCTCCAGCATCGTGTTGTGGGTGGTGCGCGACGGGGTCGGGTTCTTCTTCTCGTTGAACTTGACCACCACCGCGATCAGCAGGGCGAGCACGAACAGGACGACGCCGAGCATGATCCAGTTCAGGAGGTGGTGGAAATTGTAGATTTCCGTCGCCACCTCGGTCACCGGCCGCTGCAGGTCCATCTGCCACGGCACCGGCTGGCCTATGCCGGCCGCGCTGGCGGCCGTGGCCGTCGCCGCGAGCCCGAGGAGCCCGGTCGTCGCCAGCGCCGCGGCGCGTCCCCCGATGCCCCGGCCCGAAGTCGGCCGTATCTGCGCCCTCGCCATCCCCATGGTGCCCTCGATGCTCCCCAACAGGCTGTCTGCCGGCAACGGCTGCCCGCGGGGCGGAGCGCCGTCCTCGTTTCGGCCGCGCGATGCCGGCCCGCTGCCCTGCGGCCGGAAACCGGCCGAGACCCGGATGCCGTCTCTCACCACAATGCCGCCGCAAGCGCAACGGCGTTGGCGTCGCATCGACGCCGGGAATTCGCCTGTAGGCACTGGACATTCGTCGTGATGCTCGAATGATTCCGCGAAACGTGCGCGATCCCGCCGTGCCCGTCTGGATGACCTCCGGCGCCCAGCCGCATCGGCCGGCAGAACCGCGATTTTCCGATGATCGACCGTCTCGAATTCATCCTGGCACTGGCCCGGGAGCAGCATTTCGGCCGGGCCGCCCAGGCCTGCGGGGTGTCGCAGCAGACCCTCTCGGCGGGGGTCAAGCAACTCGAGGAACGCCTCGGTGTGCTTCTGGTGCAACGCGGCTCGCGCTTCCAGGGCTTCACGCCGGAGGGCGAGCGGGTGCTCGACTGGGCGCGGCGCATCGTCGGCGACGCCCGCGCCATGCGCCAGGAGGTGGCGGCCTTGCGGCGCGGCCTCTCGGGCACGCTCCGGATGGCGGCGGTGCCGACCGCGACCCCGATGGTCGCGGCGCTGACCACGCCGTTCCGCGCCCGCCACCCGGCGGTCCGGTTCTCGGTGCAATCCTCGACCTCCCACGAGATCGTCCGGCAGATCGCCAATCTCGAGCTCGATGCCGGCCTCACCTACATCGAGGACGAGCCGCTGGGACGCGTCACCGCGCTGCCGCTCTACCGCGAGCATTACCGGCTGCTCACCGCGGCGGACGGGATCTATGGCGGGCGGGCGAGCGTGACCTGGGCTGAGGTCGGGCGCATCCCGCTCTGCCTGCTCACCCCGGCGATGCAGAACCGCCGCATCATCGACCGCCACCTGCGCGCCGCCGGGGCCGAGCCGGCACCGCTGCTCGAATCGAACTCGATGATCGTGCTCGTCACCCATGTGCGCACCGCCAAATGGGCGAGCATCATGCCGGCGGCCCTCGCCGAGACCTTCCGGCTGACCGAGCGGGTCCGGGCGGTGCCGATCACCGACCCCGACGTCAGCCACACGATCGGCCTCGTGGTGCCCGAGCGCGATCCGATGACCCCCCTCGTCGCCGCCTTCCTGGCCGAGGCGCGGACGATCGCCCCGGACCTGGCCGCCGAAGTGGCGGCGTTGTGAGATCCTCTCGACCCATACCGCCGGCAGGCCGTGAACGGCCGAAAACCGACGCTGTCCCAATGTCTTGAAAGTTGTACCCGCGCAGTCCGGCGCAACGTCCGCGTCTGTCGTCATTCGGCGAAACGATGTCGCTGCGGCCGCGTTCAACAAAAATTCCTTGTCGGACCACCGAACCGCACGATTGATTCTCCGTCGGGCGGGGATCAGGTTGGAGATTAGAACGACAACGATCTGGGCTGGAAACCATGCCGGGATACGAACCCTGGGACGCCGACCGGGCGACCGGGATCATCGCCGAACACGCCCACCGCGAAGGCGCGACCCTGCCGATCCTGCACGCGCTCCAGGAGACGTTCGGCTACGTCGACGGCGCCGCGGTGCCGCTGATCGCCGAGGCGCTGAACCTGTCGCGGGCCGAGGTGCATGGCTGCCTCACCTTCTACCACGACTTCCGCAAGGAGCCGGCGGGCCGCCACACCGTGAAGCTGTGCCGGGCCGAGGCCTGCCAGGCGGTCGGCGCCGATGCGCTCCACGAGGACGTGCTGCGCCGCTACGACGTCGCCTGGCACGGCACGACCCGGGACGGGCAAGTGACGGTCGAGCCGGTCTTCTGCCTCGGGCTCTGCGCCTGCGGCCCCGCCGCCCTCGTCGATGGCGAGCCCGTCGGCCGCCTCGATCTCGACACCCTGGCGGATGCGCTGACGGAGCGGGCCGCGTGAGCATCACCCTCTATCTCCCCAAGGACGCCGCCAGCCTCGCGCTCGGTGCGGATCGCGTCGCCAGGGCGCTCCAGCGCTCGGCCCAGGCTCGCGGCCTCGACGTCACCCTGGTCCGGACCGGCTCGCGCGGCATGCTGTGGCTCGAGCCGATGCTCGAGGTCGAGACGCCGGAGGGGCGCATCGCCTACGGCCCGGTACGGCCCGGCGACGTCGAATCCCTGCTCGATGCCGGATTGCCGGAGGGCGGGGCGCATCGCCTGCGCATCGGCCGGCCGGAGGACCAGCCGTATTTCGCCCGCCAGCAGCGCCTGACCTTCGGCCGCTGCGGCGTGATCGATCCGGCCTCGGTCGAGTCCTATCGGGCGCATGGCGGCTATCGCGGCCTCGAGGCGGCGCTCGCGGCCGGTCCGGCCGGCACCGTCGAGGCGGTGAAGGCCTCGGGCTTGCGCGGTCGCGGGGGCGCCGGCTTCCCGACCGGCATCAAGTGGAACACGGTGATGCTGGCGCAAGCGCCGCAGAAATACGTGGTCTGCAACGCCGACGAGGGCGATTCCGGCACCTTCGCCGACCGGATGCTGATGGAGGGCGATCCGCTCACCCTCATCGAGGGCATGACGATCGCGGCGGTCGCGGTGGGTGCCACCCGCGGCTACATCTATTGCCGGTCCGAGTACCCGCACGCCTTCGCGGCGCTGGAAACCGCCATCGCGGCGGCCGAGCGTGCCGGGTATCTCGGCGCGGACGTGATGGGCTCCGGCCACGCCTTCCACCTCGAAGCACGGCTCGGGGCCGGCGCCTATATCTGCGGCGAGGAGACCTCGCTGCTGGAGAGCCTGGAGGGCAAGCGCGGCCTCGTGCGGGCCAAGCCCCCGATCCCGGCGCTCAAGGGCCTGTTCGGCCAGCCGACGCTGGTCAACAACGTGCTGTCCTTCGCCGCCGTGCCGTGGATCCTGGAGCATGGCGGCCCGGCCTACGCCGCCTACGGCATGGGCCGTTCGCTCGGCACCCTGCCGATTCAGCTCGCCGGCAACGTGAAGCGCGGCGGCCTGATCGAGACCGCCTTCGGCCTCACGCTCCGCGAGGTGATCGAGGAGTTTGGCGGCGGCACCGCCTCGGGCCGGCCGCTCCGCGCCGTGCAGGTCGGCGGGCCGCTCGGGGCCTACTTCCCCGAATCGCTCCTCGACACGCCCCTCGACTACGAGGCCTTCGCGGCCAAGAAGGGCCTGCTCGGCCACGGCGGCATCGTGGTGTTCGACGACACCGTCGACCTCGCCCGCCAGGCCCGCTTCGCCTTCGAGTTCTGCGCCGCCGAGTCCTGCGGCAAGTGCACCCCCTGCCGCATCGGCGCGGTGCGCGGCATGGAGACGATCGACAAGGTGCTCGCCGGCGAGTCGCCGCGCGAAAACCTCGCCCTCGTCACCGACCTCTGCGAGGTCATGACCGACGGTTCGCTCTGCGCCATGGGCGGGCTCACGCCCGTCCCGGTGATGAGCGCGCTCACCCATTTCCCGGAAGATTTTTCCGGCCGCGGCGCCAAGCTGCCGCTGGCTGCCGAGTGAGGACGCGTCCGATGGCCCTCATCAAGGAAATCGACTACGGCACCCCGATCCGCGTCTCCGACCAGTCGGTGACGCTGACGATCGACGGCCAATCCGTGACCGTGCCCGCCGGCACCTCGGTGATGGCGGCGGCGATGCATGCCGGGACGCAGATCCCGAAGCTCTGCGCCACCGACTCCCTCGAGCCGTTCGGCTCCTGCCGCCTCTGCCTCGTCGAGATCGACGGGCGGCGCGGCACGCCGGCCTCCTGCACGACGCCGGCCGAGAACGGCATGGTGGTGCACACCCAGAGCGACAAGCTCGCGCGCCTGCGCAAGGGGGTGATGGAGCTCTACATCTCCGACCACCCGCTCGACTGCCTGACCTGCTCGGCGAACGGCGATTGCGAGCTGCAGACCCAGGCCGGCACGGTGGGCCTGCGCGAGGTGCGCTACGGCTACGACGGCGCCAACCACGTCTCGAAGAATTCCGAGCTGTATCTCCCGAAGGACGAGTCGAACCCGTACTTCGCCTACGACCCGTCGAAGTGCATCGTCTGCAACCGCTGCGTCCGCGCCTGCGAGGAGGTGCAGGGCACCTTCGCGCTGACCATCGCCGGTCGCGGCTTCGATTCGCGGGTGGCGGCCGGGCCGACCGACTTCTTCAACTCCGAATGCGTGTCCTGCGGCGCCTGCGTGCAGGCCTGCCCGACGGCGACGCTCCAGGAGAAGTCCGTCATCGCGATGGGCCAGCCCGAGCATTCCAAGGTCACGACCTGCGCCTATTGCGGCGTCGGCTGCGCCTTCAAGGCCGAGATGCAGGGCGACCGGATCGTCCGCATGGTGCCCTACAAGGACGGCAAGGCCAACGAGGGCCATTCCTGCGTCAAGGGCCGCTTCGCCTACGGCTACGCCACCCACCAGGACCGCATCACCAAGCCGATGGTGCGTGACAAGATCACCGATCCCTGGCGCGAGGTGTCCTGGGAGGAGGCGATCCAGCACGCGGCCTCCGCGTTCAAGCGGATCCAGGCCCAGTACGGGCGTGACTCGATCGGCGGCATCACCTCGTCGCGCTGCACCAACGAGGAGGCCTACCTCGTCCAGAAGCTGGTCCGCGCGGGCTTCGGCAACAACAACGTCGATACCTGCGCCCGGGTCTGCCACTCGCCGACCGGCTACGGCCTGATGTCGACGCTCGGCACGTCGGCCGGGACCCAGGACTTCAAGTCGGTCGAGGATGCCGACGTGATCCTGGTGATCGGCGCCAACCCGACCGACGGCCACCCGGTCTTCGGCTCGCGGATGAAGAAGCGCCTGCGCCAGGGCGCCAAGCTCATCGTCGCCGACCCGCGCCGGATCGACCTCGTCAAGTCTCCCCACATCAAGGCGACCCATCACCTGCCGGTGAAGCCGGGCTCCAACGTCGCCCTCGTCAACGCGCTGGCCCATGTCATCGTCACCGAGGGGCTGATCGACGAGGCTTATGTCCGCGAGCGCTGCGACCTCAAGGACTTCGAGATCTGGGCCCGCTTCATCGCCGACGAGCGCCACGCGCCGGAAGCGGTGCAGGAGCTGACCGGCTGCGACCCGGCCGAGGTGCGGGCCGCCGCCCGGCTCTACGCCAAGGGCGGCGCCGCGGCGATCTATTACGGGCTCGGCGTCACCGAGCACAGCCAGGGCTCGACCATGGTGATGGGCATGGCGAACCTCGCCATGGCCACCGGCAACATCGGCAAGCCGGGCGCCGGCGTGAACCCGCTGCGGGGCCAGAACAACGTCCAGGGCTCCTGCGACATGGGCTCGTTCCCGCACGAGCTCACCGGCTACCGCCACGTCTCGGACGACGCGACCCGCGAGACCTTCGAGGCGCTGTGGGGCGCCCAGCTCTCGCCGAATCCGGGCCTGCGCATCACCAACATGCTGGACGAGGCCGTCGCCGGCACGTTCAAGGGCCTCTACATCCAGGGCGAGGACATCGCCCAGTCCGACCCCGACACGCACCACGTCACCGCCGGCCTCAGGGCGATGGAGTGCATCGTCGTCCAGGACCTGTTCCTGAACGAGACGGCGAAATACGCCCACGTCTTCCTGCCGGGCGCCTCGTTCCTGGAGAAGGACGGCACCTTCACCAACGCGGAGCGGCGGATCAGCCGGGTGCGCCAGGTGATGGCGCCGATGGGCGGCTACGGCGACTGGGAGGGCACGGTGCTGCTCGCCAACGCGCTCGGCTACAAGATGGACTATACGCATCCGTCGCAGATCATGGACGAGATCGCGTCGCTCACCCCGAGCTTCGCCGGCGTGTCCTACGCCAAGCTCGAGGAGCTCGGCTCGATCCAGTGGCCCTGCAACGACAAGGCGCCGCAGGGCACGCCGATGATGCATGTCGACCGCTTCGTGCGCGGCCTCGGCCGGTTCATGCTCACCGAGTTCGTGGCTTCCGACGAGCGCACGACGCGCAAGTTCCCGCTCATCCTCACCACCGGCCGCATCCTGTCGCAGTACAATGTCGGGGCGCAGACCCGGCGCACCGCGAACTCGCTGTGGCACCCGGAGGACGTGCTGGAGATCCATCCCTTCGACGCCGAGAGCCGCGGCATCGTCGACGGCGACCTCATCAGCCTCGAGAGCCGGTCGGGCGACATCGCCCTCAAGGCCCGGGTCACCGAGCGGATGCAGCCGGGGGTGGTCTACACCACCTTCCACCATGCCAAGACGGGCGCCAACGTCATCACCACCGACTATTCGGACTGGGCCACCAACTGCCCGGAATACAAGGTGACGGCGGTGCAGGTGCGGCGTACGAACCGGCCCTCCGATTGGCAGGCCCGGTTCTATGAGGAAGACATCTCCCTCACCCGCATCGCCCAAACCCTCGATGCCGCCGAGTAGCGGCGTCGCGACGAGCGCCACCGTCCCGACCCGCGTCGTCGCCTACGGGCGCGGCGAGGAGCGGGACGGGATGCGCCCGCTCGCCGTCGAGATGCCGGTGAACGTGATCTACGGCGACGTGCCCTACGCCGTCATGATGACGACGCCGGCCGACCTGGAAGACTTCGCCTACGGCTTCAGCCTGACCGAGGGCATCGTGGCGCGAGCCGACGAGATCCGGGGCGCCGCAGTCGAGGACGGCGAAGGGGGCCTTCGCCTCGTCGTCGATCTCGCCCCCGGGCGGCTGCGCGAGCACCTCGCCCGCAAGCGGGCTCTGTCGGGCCGCACCGGCTGCGGCGTCTGCGGCATTGACGACCTGAAGGACATTCCCCGCGCCGAGCGGCGCGCGGCGGACGGCGTCACGGTCCGGCTGTCCGCGGTCGAACGGGCGCTCCAGGCTCTCGATGACCTCCAGGTGCTCGGGCGCGAGACCCGGGCGGTCCATGCCGCCGCCTGGGCCGACCGCGACGGCGCCGTCCTGGCGGTGCGCGAGGATGTCGGGCGCCACAACGCTCTCGACAAGCTGATCGGCGCGCTCCTGCGGGCGGGCACCGATCCGGCCGCGGGCTTCCTCGTCATCACCAGCCGGTGCTCGTTCGAGATGGTCGAGAAGGCCGCGAGCTTCGGCGCCGCGATCCTGGTGGCGATCTCCGCCCCGACCTCGCTCGCCGTCGAGCGCGCCGCGCTCCACGGCCTCACCCTGGCGGCGATCGCCCGCCACGACACCGTCACCCTGTTCACCGCCCCCGAGCGCCTGACCAACGCGTGAGTGTTTCCCGATGAGCGCCGCCGATCCCGCCGAAAAACTCGTCCGCATGGCGAACCAGATCGCCGCCTTCTTCCGCTCCTATCCGGACGACGAGGCGGTCGCGGGCATCCACAAGCACATCGTGGCGTTCTGGACCCCGCGCATGCGCGAGCAGCTCGTGGCCTACTGCGCGGACGGCGACCACGGCCTCGATCCGCTGGCGCTCACTGCCCTGGAGGTCACCCCGAAGGCGCGCAGCCCGATCCCGGACGCGGTGACGGATCCGCACGAGCAGGGGCTGGGCGCGAGCGACGCGGGGTAGGGCGGCGCGTGCCAGGTACCAGCTCGACGACTACCACCTCGACGACTCCTCGGCCGTCGATCGACGCAGTCCGCTTACACCGCCTCGCCGTCGCCGTTCGGTAGGCGGATCGCGAAGGTCGATCCCGGCTCCTCCCCATGCATCTCGGCGGTGGCCCGCCCGCCATGCAGCTCGGCGATGCGCTTGACGATCGAGAGGCCGAGGCCCGTCGAGCCCTCGCCGCCGGTGGGCTTGGCCGAGAGGCGCTGGAAGCGGCCGAACAGGCGTCCGAGATCCTCCGGCGACAGGCCGGGGCCGCGGTCGCGCACGGCGTAGACCGTCTCGGTTCCGTCGCGGGCCACCGTGACGGTGATCTCGCCGCCGGGCGGCGAGTACTTGATGGCGTTCGAGATCAGGTTGTCCATCGCCTCGCGCAGCCGCTCGGCATCGCCGTGCAGCATCAGGGAGGCGGGGATCTCGGAGCGCAGGCTCTGCCCCTTGGTCTCGGCCAGCGGCGCGTTGGCCTGCGACACCTCCCGGGCGAGGGCCGCGACGTCGATCGGCTCGCGCCGCACCGCGATGTCGTGGGCGTCGTTCATCGCATCGGCGATCAGGGTCTCGATCATGCCGGTGAGGCGGCGCGCCGTCTCGCGGATATGCCCGATCTGGGCGTGCATCGCCTCGATCGGCTGCGGTTGCGCCTCGATCATGTCGCGCAGCATCTCGGCCCGGCCCAGGATGACGGCGAGCGGGTTCTTCAGGTCGTGGGCGACCGTGCCCAGGATCTCGGTCTTGAGCTGGTTGGCCCGGCGCAGGTCCGAGCGCTGCATGGCGAGACGGCGGTTGGCGCGCATCAATTCGCCGGTGCGCTCCACCACGCGCTGCTCCAGTCCGACATTGGCCCGCTGCAATTGCTCGTAGAGGATCACGTTGTCGAAGGCGACGGAGAGGCGCGAGGTGAACAGCCCGATCAGGGCGCGGTCGGTCTCCGAGAGCGGGCGGTCGGTCTTGAGCAGGGCGACGATCTCGCTGCCGCTCGCGGTGTGGACGTAGAGCGTCGACCACTGGTCGCCGAAGGTGTGGCGCCGCTCCGCGAGGGCACCGGCCACGATCACCCGCACGTCGTCGTCGAGGGGACGCCCCGCATCCGTCCCGACGAGGTGTTGGTAGCAGCCCGAACCGGCGAGCACGCTGAGCGCGTCCTGCGGCCCGGCCTGCTCGCGCAGCACCAGGATGCCGGCGCAGGTCGCGTTGAGCAGCGAGGCGACCTGGGTCAGAACGCCCTCGGCCAGGCGCTGCATCGACTTGTAGTCGAGCAGCATCGGGGCCGCGTCGATGATGATCTCGAGCCCGCGCCGCGTCTCCTCCAGGCGCTTGAGCTGCTGGTAGGCCCGCAGGGCCGCGGTCAGGCTGGTGAACAGCTTGTCGGCGGTGAGTTCGGTCTTCGCCTTGTAGTCGTTGATGTCGTAATCGACGATGACGCGCCGCTCCGGCGCCTGGCCGGGCTGGCCGGTGCGCAGGATGATGCGCACGGTCTCGTCTTTCAGTTCGTGCCGGATGTGGTCGACGAGCCGCAGGCCCGCATCGTCCGTCTCCATCACCACATCGAGCAGGATCACCGCCATGCCGGGCCGGGACGCCAGCAGGGTCCGGGCCTCGGACGCGGAATAGGCGGAGACGAGATCGAGCCGCGCCCCGTCGAGGCTGTAGCCGGACAGCGCGAAGCGGGTGCCTTCGTGCACCGCCGGGTCGTCGTCCACCAGGAGCACCGGCCAGGGCGCGGCGGGCAGATCCTCGCCGGGTTCGTCGTCCGGCAGGAGGAAGAGGGTGTCGTCGTCGCTCATCGACCGTCCGTAGACCAGTCCGCGACAGCGGCGGCAGTCCGCAAGTCGTCGGGCCGGTATCCTGGCCGGGCCGGAGTGTCCCGGCAAGATCGCGGTCGACACACCGGACGGGACGCGGCCGCTGGACCCGCGACGGACGGAGTACGCGGCGGTCCGCCCTGTGCGCGAGAGCACATCGCACGGGCGACGCTTCGGCCATCCGGAACGGACCGGTATCCGGGCAGCAGAGCGCGTCGATAAGCGTCCCGCCCGCGGAAGAGGGAGACAGACGATGCTTCACGTTGTCCCGGGACGAACCGGCGCCCGCGCCGTTCCACTGTCCGACGACGCGCCCTGGCGGAACGATCTCGCCGCCCTCGACACCCTGCTGCAGGCGTCGCGCTCCCGCGGCCCGAGCCGCGCCGAGATCGCCGCCCTGATCGAGGCCGAGGCGCCCGGCGCCCTTTCGCCCGCCGCCCGGGCCCGGATCGCCGGACGGCTCGCCGCCCTCATGGACTGAGTTTTTTGGACTGATCCTCTTGGATTGACACTCCTCACTGCCCCTCCGGACTGTTGCCGCACAGTCCGTGGACGGACGGCGCCCGGCACGGCATTGTCGGCGGGCGGCGCCCGCCTGTCGGCGCCGCTCCGGCACGGGGGCGCGGGATGAGGGAGTGGCGCGGCGCGAAGGGGGTGGCCCGCCGTCGATGGGTGGCGCCGTGACGGGCCCCGTTTCCCACGTCGTGGTGGTGGACGACGAGGCCGATGCCCGGGCGATGGTGGGCGACTACCTGCGGATGCACGGCTTCGAGGTCAGCCTGTGCGACGGCGGCCGCGCGTTGCGGCGGCGCCTCGACGAGGTGACGCCGGACCTGATCGTCCTCGACCTCAACATGCCGGAGGAGGACGGTCTCTCGATCGTGCGCGACCTCAAGGGCCGGTCGAGCGTGCCCATCATCATGCTCACCGCGACCGCGAGTCCGATCGACCGGGTGGTCGGCCTCGAGCTCGGCGCCGACGATTACCTCCCCAAGCCCTGCGAATTGCGCGAGCTGGTGGCCCGCATCCGCTCGGTGCTGCGCCGGGCAGCGCAGGCGCGCACGGCCCCTCCCGAGCCGCCCCGGCCCGCCAGCGGCCTGCGCTTCGGCCGGGTGACGGTCGACACCGAGACCCTGCGGCTGCGCGACGAGACCGGATCCGAGCAGATCCTGACCCGCTCGGAATGCGCCCTGCTCAAGGCGTTCCTCGACAATCCCCGGCGGGTGCTGACTCGCGAGCGGCTGCTCGACCTCGCGGATGCCCGCGACCCGGAGGCCTTCGACCGGGCGATCGACGTGCGGATCAACCGGATCCGCAAGAAGGTCGAGCCCGATCCGGCTCATCCGCGCTTCATCCGGACCGTGCGCGGCCTCGGCTACGTCTTCCGTCCCGACGGCGATTGAGGGGCGGGCCTGCGTCGCAGGGGCTTGATGAACCGGGCCGGCCTCTCCAGGCTATCGGAGAGAAGATCGTCGCGCATCGGAGCGGCGGGCGCGAGACTCGTTCGCCCTGCCCCCGCAGCTTCGGAGAAGGCCCTTGTCGTCCAGTCCCGCCATCACCGCCGCCGATCCGGTCGCCGGCACCGTCGACCCGGTCTGGTGGCGGTTGCGCCAGGAGGCCGAGACGGTGATGCGCGACGAACCGCGCCTCGCCTCGTTCCTGTTCGCCAGCGTGCTGAACCACGCCACCCTCGAATCGGCGGTGGCGCACCGGGTCGCCTCGCGGCTCGGCCACCCGGCGCTCACCGCCGACCTGATCGCCCAGAGCTTCGGCGAGGCGGTGGCGGACGATCCCGGCATCGGCCAGGC
The DNA here is from genome assembly GCF_017347565.1 of Methylobacterium indicum. Taxonomy (NCBI): domain Bacteria; kingdom Pseudomonadati; phylum Pseudomonadota; class Alphaproteobacteria; order Hyphomicrobiales; family Methylobacteriaceae; genus Methylobacterium; species Methylobacterium indicum. The sequence goes on from NZ_AP024145.1 coordinate 2,302,432, forward strand.
CTTCCGGGCCGATATCGGCGCGGTGATCGACCGCGACCCGGCCGCCGGCCGGGCGATCGAGCCGGTCCTGTACTTCAAGGGTTTCCACGCCATCCAGGCCCACCGCCTGAGCCATTGGCTCTGGACCCGCGGCCGGCGCGACCTCGCGCTCTACCTCCAGAGCCGCTCCTCCGAGGTCTTCCAGACCGACATCCACCCGGCAGCCCGGATCGGCCGCGGCATCTTCCTCGACCACGCCACCGGCCTCGTCGTCGGCTCGACCGCGGTGATCGAGGACGAGGTCTCGATGCTGCACGACGTGACGCTCGGCGGCACCGGCAAGCAGGGGGGCGACCGGCACCCGAAGATCCGCCACGGCGTGATGATCGGCGCCGGTGCCAAGATCCTCGGCAATATCGAGGTCGGCGCCTGCGCGCGGGTCGCCGCGGGCTCGGTCGTGCTCCAGGCGGTACCGCCCTGCACCACCGTGGTGGGGGTGCCCGCCCGCGTCGTCGGCTCGGCCGGTTGCTCGGATCCGGCCCGCGCGATGGACCAGTTCATCCACCTGATGGACGGGATCTGACCGGGTCATCGCCGCGCCGCCTTGCCCGCCCGGTCCCGTCGTGGCAAGGCGGGGGCCTACCGCCCCTGCACCGCCCCCGCGGCACGCCCGGCGGGGAGGAGGCGTTGTCGTGTCCCGAGCCCGGCCCGCGGCTTCGGGATCCTCGATCAAGGCGGAACGCAGCCGCGCCGGATCGCTCCGGGCGCGGACGCCGACTGCAAGCACCTGAAGAGGCCAGCGTGAACAAGACCGAGATGACGAAGGTCGAAGGCTACCTTCGCCGGACCTTCGCGAACCACAACATCCGTCTGGTCGCCCGTCCCAAGAAGACGGACTCGGCCGAGGTCTATATCGGCGAGGAGTTCGTCGGGGTCCTGTCGGTCGACGACGAGGACGGCGACCGCTCGTTCAACTTCTCGATGGCGATCCTCGACACCGACTTGGACGAGTAGTTTTCGGACGAGTAGTTCTTGGACGAGTAGTCCTTGGACGCGCGGGCCCCGTCCAGGGCCCGTCAGGGCTCGGAGCCGAACAGCCGCTCCAGCCCGGCGAGGCCGGCGCTCCAGGACGGGAGCCGTTCGGCCGCGAAGCGCAGGCGCAGGCTCAGCGCGCCGATCCGCACCTCGCTGAGGCAGGCGGCCTCCGGCTCCGGGCTGGGGCCGGTGGCGCAACGCGCCGCGAACCGGCCGCCCTCGCCCTCGGCGAGGTAGAGATCCTCGCCCTCGAACGGCGTCCCGGCGCGGAAGCGCCGGCGCATCAGCCCCTCGGGCAGCGGCTGCGCTTCCGCGGTGAGGAAGCGGGCGTAGCGCCGGGCCGGGCTCAGCGGCGCCTCGGTCTCCGGCGCGCGGGTCGCGGTCACCCGCATCAGGCCGGGCAGGGCGCCGCCGGTCAAATCGCTCCATGGAATGGCGAGGTCGATGCGGTCGCCCCCGGTCTCGGCGCCGGCGCCCGGCCGCACGAACCACGCCGCCGGCAGCACTACCGGCCGGGGCGCCAGCATGCCCACGACCACCGGGCCGGCCGGCTTGGACGGGCGCGCGAGCCAGGCCGCCGCGAGCCCGGTGAGCGCGAGGGCGCCGGCCAGGCCGAGGACGGCCCCGAGCATCAAGGGGCGGTCGAGATGGACGAGGGCGCGGGGAGCGGCGTGACGCGCGCCGTGCCGTTCCGGAAACGCCCGGCCCGGCCGCGCGCCGTCGCGATCCAGACCCGCCGTCGCGGCGCTCAGTGCAGGCCCCATGGCGCCCGCCTCCGATTCGTTCGAACGATGCCCCCGGACGGGGCTCTCGCGAACGTTCGGCCACTGTCCTTAACCGCTGCTTACCGCCGCATCGGGCCTCACCCGATTTCCGCGCCCCACGATCGCGATGCCGGCGCAAGTCCCACATTAGGACGCCGCAAAGAGATCTGTGGATAACTCAATATTAACCATAACCGAAAATCGCGACTGGCGCAGGGTGGGACAACCACGCCACCGGGGATTTAACGATCCATGAACCTCTCGCCCTCTGCCCTCGAGAACATCCAGACGCTGGTGCTCGGCCTTGCCTTCGCGGGCCTGCTGGCGAGCGCCTTCGAGTGGGCGACGGCGCGGCGGGCGAGCTTCGGGCTCCTGGCGAAGGGCGGCCTCGTGGCGGTAGCCTCCCTGCCGCTCCTGGCCTTCGGGGCCCCGTTCATCATCCTGCGCAACACCGTGCGGGGCCGGCGGGTGGAAGGGCGCCCGATCCCGTTCGTGATGCTGGCGACGATGCTCGCCTGCGGCTGGAGCCTGGTCTCCGGCCGGGTCGTGCTCGACCTCGCGCATCTCGTCTCGGGTGCCTGACGCCGGGCCCGACCCATCGGTGTGCCGACGTCCCATTCTTGACCCAAGGGAAGCAAGGTCCCACTTCGTTCGTGATCTCGCGGTTCCGGGACGCGCACGATGCCGATCGCCTTTCTCACCCTGTGCTTCACCGTCGGTCTCGCGGTCCATGCCGCCAGGACCGGGCGCTTTTCTCCCTGGGGCTGGATCGTGATCTTCCTGCCGCCGCTGGGCGGCATCGCCTACCTGCTGATCGAGGTCCTGCCGGAGCTGCTCGGCTCGCCACGCGCCCGCGTCGCGGGGCGCAGGATCGCCCGGCAGGTGAACCCCGAGAAGACCTACCGGGCCCTGCGCCAACAGCTCCTCGACGTCGATACGGTCGCCAATCGGGCCGCCCTCGCCGAGGAATGCGCGGTGCTCGGCCGGTGGCAGGAGGCGAGGGAGCAGTACGACGAGATCCTGCGCCGGCCGAACGGCGACGAGCCGCTCTTCCATCTCGGACGGGCCGAGGCCGATCTCGAACTGGGCCGGCCCACCGAGGCGCTGGCGGTTCTCGAAGCGCTCCAGCAACGGGAACCCGATTACGGCAGCGCCCGCGCGGAGCTGCTCCGGGCCCGGGCGCTCGCGGCCGTCGGCCGCACCGCCGAGGCGTGCGACGCCTTCGAGACGATCTCGCGGCACCACGACAGCTACGAGGCGCGGGCCCGGCTCGCGGCCGTCCTCGCCGCCGCGGACCGGCCCGACGAGGCGCGCCGGATCGCCGGGGAGATTCGGGAGCGGCTGCGCCGGGCGCCGGCCCACGTCCGCAAGCTGCAGGCGGAGTGGGGCCACCTCGCCGAGGAGGTTCTGCGCCGGGCCTGACCGGGTGGTCGAAGCCGGCCGTCAGCGATTCGCGGTGGTGACCGGCGAGGCGACGCCGTTCAGCGCCACCCAGGCGAGGCCGTCCTGGCCCTCGCGCTTCACGTAGGTGTAGCCGGTGCGCTGCCAGGGCAGGATCGCGTTGGTCTTGTTGTCGAGGATGTAGTCGCCCCGGTCGGTGCGGACCATCAGAACGGCGTGGCCTTCGCCGATCTCGTCGATGACGACGGTCATGCGCAGGGCCCGGCGGGCGATGCCGCGCTCGACCAGCATGCGGCGCTTGAGCAGTTGGTAATCCTCGCAATCGCCCATGCCGTCGTCGGGGAAATCCCAGCGGTCGACCACGCCCCAATGGTCCTGGTCGATCATCGGGCGGATGCGGCCATTGACCCGACGGTTCACGGCGGTGAGCGTACGCCATAGGGCCGGCGTCATCGCCAGCGTCGTCGGCTCCTTGAGATCGACGGCGCATTCCGCCGGATAGCGGTTGCAGAAGTCGTTCCAGGCGCTGACCGGCTTGGCGGAACCGCCGCGCTCGATCGCCGCGCTGGCATCGGGCAGGGCCGCGAGGGTCTGGGTCTGACCCTGGGTGGTGGCACCGCCGACGAGCAGCAGGGCACCGAGAAGTCCGAGCTGCGCCGCACGGGCGCCGCGCATCAGGAGGCCCTGGCGGTCGATCCGGAAATCGACATGGCTCGCCCGGCCCAGGCCGTCCAACACTGCCCGCATTGCCCCATCGCTTCGTTGAGCTTGGTTCTTGCATCCAAGCTGCCACGGGGCCGGGCGGGGCTCAACCGAAAAATTTAAACCCTGGTAAACGGTCCTGCCGCACTTTGGTTCCAATTCGGAACGCAGAATTTTTTCGGTGATTCGCCAGCTCAGCGGTTGGCGGTGACGGTCGGGGCGGTGGCGCCGCCGAGGGACACCCAGGCGGTGGCGTCCTGAGATTCGCGCTTGATGTAGGTGTAGCCGGTCTTGTGCCAGGGGAGCACGGCGCTGGTCTTGTTGTCGAGGACGAAGTCGCCGCGGTCGGTGCGAAGCATCAGGACGGCGTGGCCCTCGCCCTTCTCGTCGATGACGACGGTCATGCGCATGGCGCGGCGGGGCAGGCCGGCCTGGGCCAGGAGCTTGCGCTTGAGGAGCTGGAAGTCCTCGCAATCGCCCGAGCCATCCTCGGCGAGGTCCCAGCGGTCGGGCACGCCCCAGTGCTCCTGGTCGGTGACGGCGCGGAGCGAGGTGTTGACCTGGCGGTTGACGGTCGTGACCGTCTGCCACAGCCGCGGGGTCAGGGTGACCTGCGCCGGCTCGCTCGCATCCACGGCGCATTCCGAGGCGTAGCGGGCGCAGAACTCGATCCAGCCGACGATCGGCCGGGCATGGCCGAGCTCGGGGGCGCCGACGCTCGGCACCGGCAGGGCGGCCAGGGTCTGGGCCGAGGCGGCCCCGCACGAGGCCGCCGCGACGAGGGCCGCGCCGACCAGAACCCGCTTCACGTTGCGCCCGAAACCCGTGGTCATCTGAGCCATCCCCTTCGTTAGGAAGGAGAGTGCCGCCCGACCTGCTGGCCCGCGCTGAAATCGATCCGCGCAATTTTATCGAATCGGCCGCCGGAAAGACCGGCGCGGCGACAGGACCAAGACCCCGCTCAACTGATCCGGTGAAAGCGAACATTCGCGTTCACCGGTCGGTGAGCTTAACCGGAGGTTCCCGGCTGGATCGGCGCCTGGTAGGACAGGCCCATGTCCCACGGGAAGTAGATCCAGGTGTCCTGGCTCACCTCCGTCACGAAGGTGTCGATCAGGGGCCGGCCGGCGGGCTTGGCGTAGACCGTGGCGAAGTGCGCGTCCGGCAGCATGGCGCGGACCACCTGGGCAGTCTTGCCGGTGTCGGTCAGGTCGTCGAGGACGAGCACGCCGCGGCCCGAGCCGTCGCCGATGGCGCGGATGCTCGGCGCCACGTCCTTGAGCACCTGGAGCGATCCCTGCTCCTGGTAGTCGTGGTAGCTCGCCACGCACACGGTCTCGATGAGCCGGATGCCGAGCTCGCGCGCCACGATCGCGGCCGGCACCAGCCCGCCGCGGGTGATGCACACGATGGCCTCGAACGGGCCGGCGCCGGCAAGCCGCCAGGCCAGGGCCCGGGCATCGCGGTGGAACTGGTCCCAGGAAACGGGAAACGCCTTGTCGCTCGGGGCAGCCATTGTGTCTCTCAGGTCCGCTCTGCTTGGAGGCGCGCCAGCAGCGCCTCGATCTCGGTGCGCGCGGCGGCCAGCGCCTCGGGCTCGCGGCCGCGCACCACGATCTGGTTGCGAAAGCCCGCAGGCGTCATCGACGGGTAGGAGCCGATCGAGACGCCCGGATGCGCCTTGGCGATGACGGCGAGCCCCTCGGCGTAGCCGCCCTCCGGCAGGTTGCCGGCCTCGATCGTCTCGGCGGTCACCCGCGCGCCGGTCTTCAGCCGCGGGGCGACCGAATCCATCATCGCCTGCATGATCGAGGGTACGCCCGCCATCACGATCACGTTCTCGATCATGAAGCCCGGCGCCTTCGAGATCGGGTTCTCGATCAGCTCGGCCCCGAACGGGATCCGGGCCATGCGCAGGCGGGCCTCGTTCAGGTCCTCGGGCTTGATCCGCTCGAGCAGCATCGCCTTCGCCCGCGGATCGACGTCGATCCCGACGCCGACGGCCTGCGCGACGCAATCGGCCGTGATGTCGTCGTGGGTCGGGCCGATCCCACCGGTCGTGAACAGGTAGGTGTAGCGGCCGCGAAGCGCGTTCACCGCCGCCACGATCTCCTCGGCAACGTCGGGCACCACCCGCACCTCGCGCAGGTCGATGCCGGAATTGGTCAGGTACTCGGCGATGTAGCCGATATTCTTGTCCTTGGTGCGTCCGGACAGGATCTCGTCGCCGATCACCAGGATGGCGGCGGTGACCGGGGCGGGGCTGGCGTCAGACATCTCGGAGGCTCTCTCGACGGCCCGCCGCCCGGCGACGGCCACAGGGTTACGCCCGCCTTATCGCGGCGCCTCGCGGGGCTCAAGCGTGACACCCCGGCGCCCACCGGGTTAAGCGCCGGGCATGTCCACCGGAATCTCCTCGCCCATGCACGCGATCCGATGCGTTTCCCCGGCCCGCTGACCGAGGGGCGGCTGGTGCGCCGCTACAAGCGCTTCCTCGCCGACGTCGAACTGTCCGACGGCCGCCTCGTGACCGCGCATTGCGCCAATCCGGGTGCGATGCTCGGGCTCGTCGCGCCCGGCCGGCCGGTGCTGCTCTCGGCCTCGACCAACCCGGCCCGCAAGCTCGCCTGGTCGTGGGAGCTGGTCGAGGCGGACCTGCCGGGCGGACCGCAATGGATCGGCATCAACACCGCCCGCCCGAATGCCCTGGTGGCGGAGGCTTTTCACGAGGGGCGCCTCCCGCCGCTCGCCGGCGCGACCTCCTGGCGGGCGGAGGTGCCCTACGGCAAGGCGAGCCGGGTCGACTTCCTCGCCGGCGACGCGGACGGCCCGATCCACGTCGAGGTCAAGAACTGCCACCTGATGCGGGAGCCCGGCCTCGCCGAGTTCCCGGACTGCGTCGCCGCCCGCAGCGCCCGCCACATGGACGAGCTCGCCGAGGTGGTGCGGCTCGGCGGGCGCGCCCTGGTGATCTGGGTGGTGCAGATGCGGGCCGAGCGCTTCGCGGTGGCCGGCGACCTCGATCCCGGCTTCGCCGCCGCGTTCCGGCGCGCCCGGGACGCCGGGGTGGGCGCGCACGCCTTCACGTGCCGGATCGATCGCAGCGAGGTGACGATCGGGAACGAGATCCCGATCGTCGGGTGAACGGTCTACCAGCGTCCGGGGCCGGGCTCGTCGTCCCAGTGCCGGTGGCGGTGCCAGGGCGGCGGGCCGCCCCAGCGCGAGCCGTCGCGATAGCCGCCCTCCCGGTATCCGGGGCCTTCGTCGCAGACCCGGATCCGGCGCACGACCTCCTCGCCATCCGGATCGATGCGGCGCTTGACGAAGACCCGGCACGGTCCCGGCCCCTGCGCGAAGCGCGGCGGAGGAGGGGGCGCCGGGCGCCACTCGCCTCGGCTCTCGAAGCGGGGCGGCTCGGGAGGCGGCGGCGGGGTCGGGCGCCACTCGCCCCGGCCTTCGAAGCGCGGCGGCGGATCGTCGTCGAGATCGGCCGCGGCGACCGGGCCCGCGAGGGCGAGGAGCGCCAGGGTAGCGAGAATCAGGGAGCGCGCGGACATGGCGGGCGACTCTTCAGCGGGGCAACGCTCGGGCGGTGGTCACCGCCGGCATGTCGCCACTGTCGCGCCGTGGCGTTGAACCAGGGCTGAAGCGGGTGTTGTCGAACCGTCAGGTTTCGGGGCGGGAGGACCGGCTCCCGCCCGCTCTACTTCGTCGCCGCCACCACGATCCGGGTTCGGCTGATGAAGGCGCGCGGGTCGGCGCCCTGGTGGCCGTAGAGGTCGCGGGTGACCGTCACGCTCTTGGGGCCGAGCGCCTTGCGGCACTCCTCCTTGACGAAGGTCTCGCCGAGCGGCGTCTCGTCGCCGGTGGGCTTGCCCTCGGCGCAGGTCCAGCCGTCGTCGCCCCAGTGGCTGCGGGCCTGGAGACCGAGGAGGTGGCCCTTCTTGCGCAGGTAGAGCGGCACCGCGTCGTCGGTCTCGATCACCAGACCGTCCACCCGGGCGTCGTCCCCGACGAGGAGCGTGAGGCGGGCCGGATGGCCGGCGACGCGGGTGCCGTTGCGCGTGGTGCCGTCGGCATACGCGAAGCCGATGGCGTGCAGCCCCTTCGCATCGGCCGGGCAGGCGCGCCAATCGGTCCAGCCATTAAGGCTCCTGGCCGGACCCTCGCGGCAGGCGAGGTCGCCGTAGCTCCCGGATGCGATCTCCGAGACCGGCATCCCGACCCTGATGTCGCGCAGGTCCGCCGCCTCCGGGCCGGCGGCCAGGGCCGGGCCGGCGCAGAAGAGGGCGGCGAGGATTGCCAGGTCAGTGCGAGACGGTCGGCGCATCGGAGCCCTCCTTCTTGCGGTAGACGTCGCAGGCCCGGGAGGTGGTGCCGAAGAAGGCGGTGCATTCCTCGAAGGTCGGATCGCCCTTGCCCTTGAGCTGGGTCGCGACGTAGGTCGCCACCGCGTCGATCTCCGCCGGGCGTAAGAAAACCGCCGTCTCCGGCGGCATGTTGCCGGCCATGTCGGCCTTGAGCGAGTCGTAGCACTTCACCGAATCGTAGGCGCCGCGCAGGTGGTAGGGCATGCCGGTCCCGGGCCGGCCGCAGCGCACCACCTCGGCGACCTGGTCCTTGTCGAGCTGCGTCTTGCGCAGCGACAGCGCGTCGCCGCCATAGCCGCCGCCACCGCCGCCATGCCATTTGTGGCAACCCGAGCAGGCCTTCTTGAACACCGCGAGATCGCCCTCGCCCGCGGCGGTCCGGGCGCCCTGCGCCCAGGCCGGAGAGGCGAGCGCGAGGCCGGCGAGCACCACCGGCAGCATCGATTTCCGCATCCGTCAAAACCTCGTGCGCGGCGGGGCGCCGCTGCGCCCCGCCTGGAAGGATCTCGCTTCAGAGCGCGAAGACGTAGAGCATCGAGCCGGTCTGGATGTTCTTCAGCTCCGGGGTCGAATCGATGAACCACTTGTCCCAGGCGCCGCCGAGGCCGACCAGGATGGCGACGTACTGCTTGCCGTCGACCGTGAAGGTCATCGGGGGGGCGTTGACGCCGCTGCCGGTGCGGAACTCCCACAGCTTGTCGAGGCTCTTGGCGTCGAGCGCCATCACCCCGCCGCCCGGCTCGCCGGTGAAGACGAGGTCGGGCGTGGCCAGCATGCCGCCGAGCAGCGGGAACTGGGTCTCGTGCTTGCCGGCGACCTTGCCGGTCTTCACGTCGATCGCCGTCACGCTGCCGGTGATCCGGAACGGCTGGCTCGGCCCGCCGCCGGTGAAGAACTCGCGGGGTTTCAGGTTGGCCTGCGTCATCGCCTCGTGGGTGACGCGGTTGCAGCTCTCGATGACCGGGATGTACCAGTATTGCAGGTTCGGGTTGTAGGCGGTCGGTGGCCAGTTCTTGCCGCCCATGTTGCCCGGGCAGAAATCGGCGTTCTTGTTCTCGGCGCTCGGAGTCGCCGCCGGGTTGTAGCGCTGCACGTCCTTGGTCGGGTCGTACTCGAACGGCTTGCCGGTATCGGGGTTGATGCCCTTGGTCCAGGTCACCTTCTTGACGAAGGGCGTCGCCCAGACGAACTGGCCGTTGGTGCGGTCGACCGCGTAGGCGTGGCCGTTGCGGTCGGCCTCGATGGCGAGCTTGCGGCCGTTGGCGTCGACCAGCAGGTTCTCCGACACGCTGTCATAGTCGTAAGGGTCGTTCGGCGTGTGCTGGAAGTGCCACTTGATCTTGCCGGTCGTCGCATCGAGCGCCAGTGTCGAGTCGGTGTAGAGGTTGTCGCCCGGCCGGTAGGCGTTGTCCCAGTCCGGGCCCGGATTGCCGACGCCCCAGACGATCGTGTCGGTCTCGGGATCGTAGGTGCCGGTCACCCAGGTCGAGCCGCCGCCGCTGACGGCGGCGTTGTTCGGGCCCTTCCAGGTCTCGGAGCCCGGCTCGCCCTTGCCCGGGATGGTGTGGGTGCGCCAGACCTCCTTCTCGGTCTTCAGGTCGGTGGCGGCGATCCAGCCGCGGATGCCGTACTCGGCGCCGCCGACGCCGGAGATCGCCATGCCCTTCACGATCAGCGGAGCGCCGGTGATGGTCTCGCCCTTGTCGGGATCGGCGACCTGGCGCTGCCAGGCGACCTGGCCGGTCTCCTTGTTGGTGGCGATCAGGCGCCCGTCGAGGGTGTGGCTGACCACGAGGTCGCCCCAGAGCGCGACGCCGCGGTTGTTGACGCCGCAGCAGGCGACCGCGCCGGCCCATTCGCGGTCGGTCTTCGGGTCCATCTTCCAGAGGAGCTTGCCCTCGCCGCCGCGGGTGTCGATCTTGTAGACCGAGCCCCACCCGTCGGTGACGTACATCATGCCGTTCTCGACGATCGGCGTGCCTTCGAGCCCGCCGTGGCTCCAGATGCCGCCGGACTCGATGCCGCCGAGCGCCATCGTCCAGGCGACCTTGAGGTTCTTGACGTTGTCCTTGTTGATCTGGTTCAGCGTCGAGTAGCGGTGGCCGGCGAAGTTCTTGTGGTGCTGGATCCAGTTGCCCTCTTCCTTGTCGGCATTGAGCAGGCGCTCCTGCGTGACGCCGCCATCGGCGGCGAGCGCCGGGGCGAGGGGCGCGGCGCCGGCCGTCAGGGCGGCGAGAGAGGTCGCGGCAAGGATGCGCCGCACCGTCCGGGACGTCGTCATGGGGGTCTCCTCCGGGCCGCCGTCTTTTGGGATATGTCGCCGCGACGCGGGCAGCCTCGCGACCGGCGTATTCGTTTAAGAAATAAATCCTATTTCGCGGCGCGGACCTCGACCGGCACCTCGACCGAGCCGGCCTTGCGGAAGCTCGCCGAGCAGGTGAAGCGCTCGCCGGCGACCAGCGGCTGGCGGGTCTGCAGCAGCATCACGTGCATGCCCTCGGGCGTCAGCGCGGTCTCGCCGGAGGCCTTGAGGGCGATGGCCTGGATCGGACGCTTGGAGGGCGGACCCTCGCCGCCCTTGTCGACGGTCACGCGCTCGCTGAAATTCGCGAACGGGCAGCGGAAGCGCAGCAGCGAATCGGCCTCGGCGGCGCGGTTCATCACCGTCAGGTGCAGGGGGACGTCGGACCCGACCTTCTCGGTGGGGGCGACGGAGGCGTGCAGCACGTCGATCTCGCCAGCCAGGGCCGGGATACAGCCCAGCAACACAGCAAAGGCCACGCTGAGCGCGGGCGTCCGGCAATCGAGAGACGGTTTCATCGACGGCATGGCGTAGCCGTCCCGGCGTCAAGGCGCGACATGGATGGCGACATCCATTATCCTCCCTCTCGTGTCAGCTTCGCCTTTTGGCGGCGACTTGTCGGTGAGGGTAGCCGTCGGGGTCGCGTCGTCAAGGTCTTATTATAAGGCTCGCATAAAAATTGCCCGCGACGGATCGGCCGGGTGGGCGACCTCTCGCGGGAGCAGCCGAACCGCCCTAGCTGTCGAACGATGCCCAGGGTGCCGGGAGCGCGGCGCCCCGCAAGGCACGTCCCGATCGACAAAGGGAGTTTCGCGATGGCCGAGCCCGATCCGACCGTACCGCCGACCCGGGGCCGCTTCGACGTCCAGGCGATCGCCGACGCCCTGCCGGCGAGCGCCGCCACGATGCTGGTCGACACCTACCTGACCGACCGCCCGGCGGCGAGCGCGCGGGTGTTTCGCGTCTACCGGCCGACGCCGGCGCATTACCACGAGGGGTGCGACGAGTACCTCTACGTGCTCTCGGGCCGCGGCACGTTCTGGATCGGCGACGCCTCGGACGAGGCCGAGTTCGGGCCGGGCCAGCTCCTGTTCTTCGAGCGCGGCGTCATCCACGCCCTGCCGCGGCTGATCGAGGAGCCGGTGGTCTTCCTGTCCGTCGACACGCCGCGCCGTGCGCCGACCGACGTGATCTTCGTCGATGCCGCGGCTGGCTCGGCGGAGACCTTCATGGCGCGCAACGCGGCCAACCCCGATCCGGCTTGACCTCCCGGGCTCCTGCCGCGATGCACGGAGCACAAAAACGCAGGAGGACGCGGCATGACGGGCGTGAGCGGGACGGGCGCGGGCCGGGTGGCCCTGGTCACCGGAGCGGCGCGGGGCATCGGGCTTTCGGCGGCGCGGCTCTTCCTGGATGAGGGCTGGCGCGTCGCGCTGCTCGACATCGACGGCCCGGCCCAGGAGGCGGCCGTCGCCGAGATCGCCCGGCCGGACGACACCCTCGCGCTCACCGGCGACGTCGCCGACCCGGAGGCCGTCGCGGCGGCGGTGGCGGCCGTCGAGGCCCGGTTCGGCCGCCTCGACGCGCTGGTCAACAATGCCGGCACCGCGGTGTTCAAGCCGCTCCTCGACACCACCCCGGCCGAGTGGGCCCGGGTGCTCGCCGTCAACCTGACCGGCCCGTTCCTGTGCGTGCAGGCGGCCGCCCCCGTGATGGCGCGGGGCGGCGGCGGGGCGATCGTCAACATCACGTCGATCTCGGGCCAGCGCGCCTCGACCCTGCGGGTCGCCTACGGCACCAGCAAGGCGGCGCTCAAGCACCTCACGAAGCAGCAGGCAGTCGAGCTCGCGCATCTCGGCATCCGGGTGAACGCCGTGGCGCCGGGCCCCGTCGACACCGCGATGGCCAAGAAGGTCCACAGCGCGGCGATCCGGGCCGACTACCACGACGCGGTGCCGCTCAACCGCTACGGGTTGGAGCGCGAGATCGCCGACGCCATCGTGTACCTGTGCGGCGCGCGCGCGAGCTACGTCACCGGCCAGACCCTGGCGGTGGATGGCGGCTTCGACGCCGCCGGCATCGGCCTGCCGACCCTGCGCCGGGACCTCGCCGCGCGCTGAGGGCGCATCCGGCGCCGGCTCACTCCCCCCGGGCCAGGAACTGCCGGAACCTGTCCGATGTCGGCGCGGAAAACACCTGCTCGGAGGGGCCGTCCTCCAGGATCCGTCCCTCGTGCAGGAAGACGACCCGGTGGGCGACGTCGCGGGCGAACGCCATCTCGTGGGTGACGACCAGCATGGTGCGGCCCTCCTCGGCGAGCGCCCGCATCACCCGCAGCACCTCGGCGACCCGCTCGGGATCGAGGGCGGAGGTCGGCTCGTCGAAGAGCAGGACGCGGGGGTGCATGGCCAGCGCCCGGGCGATGGCGGCGCGCTGCTGCTGGCCGCCGGAGAGGTGGGCGGGGTAATGGTCGCGCTTGTCGGCGATGCCGACCTTGGCGAGCAATCCCTCGGCCTCGGCGATGCAGTCCGCCTTGTTGCGCCCCAGGACGTGGACCGGCGCCTCGATCACGTTCTCCAGCACCGTGCGATGCGACCAGAGATTGAAGCTCTGGAAGACCATGCCGACCCGGGCGCGGATGCGGTCGACCTGTCGGGTATCCGCCGGTACCCGGCCGCCGCGGCGGGCGCGCCAGGCCACCGCCTCGTCGCCGACCACGACCTCGCCGGCCTCCGGCACCTCCAGCAGGTTGATGCAGCGGAGCAACGTCGACTTGCCGGAGCCGGACGAGCCGAGGATCGCCACCACCTCGCCCTCGCGGGCCGAGAGCGAGACGCCGCGCAGGACTTCGAGCTGGCCGAAATGCTTGTGCAGGTCGCGGACCGCGACGGCCTCGGGACGGATGGGGGAGGGGGCGAGCATGGTCGGGTCCGGGGTCAGGCGGGGCGGGCTGCCGGTCGCGGGCGCAGGTCCGGCGACAGCCAGGCCTCGGCGAGCCGTAAGGCGCCGATGATCACGAAGGTGAGGGCGAGGTAGAAGGCGCCGGCGCAGACGAAGACCTCGAGCGCCCGGAAGCTCTGGGCAATGAGCTTCTGGGCGAGGCCGGTGATCTCCATCAGCGTGATGGTGGAGGCGAGCGAGGTCGCCTTGACCACCGAGATCACCTCGTTGCCGTAGGCCGGCAGGGCCTGGCGGGTCGCGAGCGGCAGGGTGACCCGGCGAAACAGCAGGAGGCGCGGCATGCCGCAGGCCCGCCCCGCCACCAGGGCCCCGTAGGGCACGGAGAGGACCGCACCCCGAAAAATCTCGGCCGTATAGGCGCCGGTATTCAACGCCAGCGCCAGCAGCGCGCACCAATACGGCTCGCGGAAGAAGGTCCACAGGCCCCAGGCCTGGAGCGCCGGCCGGAACTGGCCGAGCCCGTAATAGATCAGGAAGATCTGCACGAGCAGCGGCGTGCCGCGGAACACGAAGATGTAGAGCCGGGCGATCCAGTCGAGCGGGACGATGCCCGAGAGCCGGCCCCAGGCGGCGAGAGCCGCCAGCACGCCGCCGAGCGCCACCGAGCCGGCGGTGAGGCTCAAGGTGAGGGGCACGCCGCCGAGCAGCGTCCGGACGGTGGCATCGAGGAACGCGACGTCGATCATCGGGTCCCCCGTCTCGCATGGGATTCGGCCCGGGAAAAACCCCAGGTCGAGAGCGAGGTGATGGCCAGATAGAGGGCGCCGGCCGCGAGGTAGAAGGTGAAGGGCTGGCGGGTCGAGCCGGCGCCGACCTGGGCCTGGCGCAGCAGCTCGACGAGGCCCGTGACCGAGACCAGGGCCGAATCCTTGAGCAGGATCTGCCAGACGTTGCCGAGGCCGGGCAGGGCGTCGCGGGCGACGAGCGGCGCCACGACCCGGCGCAGGATCAGCCCGCGATGCATGCCCACCGCCCGGGCCGCCTCGATCTGCCCGCGGTCGAGGGCGAGGTAGGCGCCGCGGAAGACCTCCGCCTGGTAGGCGCCGGAGATCACCCCGAGCGCCACCACGCCGACCCCGAAGGCCGGCACGCCGATGAAGCCCTCGGCGCCGAACCAGCCCCCGACCACGCCGAGGGCCGCGCTGCCGCCGAAATACATCAGGTAGATGACGAGCAGGTCCGGCACGCCGCGCAGGAGCGTGGTGTAGCCCTCGGCGAGCGCCCGCAGGGGCAGGAGGCCGGAGAGCTTGGCGCTCGCGGCGAGGCCACCGAGCACGGCCCCGAGGAGGAAGCCGCACAGGGCGAGGCCCAGGGTGGTGCCGGCGGCGACGAGCAGCGCGCCGCCCCAGCCGCCGGGGCCGAAGCCGAGAAGGGTGAAGGCGCTCACGCGGACCGCACCCTCAGCCCTGCGGGGTCATATCGGCCTTGAACCACTTGAGCGAGAGCTTCTTCAGGGTGCCGTCGGCGATCACCGCGTCGATGCCCTCGTCGAGCTTGGCCTTCAGCTTCGCCTCGCCCTTGCGCAGGCCCATCGCCACGCCGCGGCCGAGGATGCCGCCGCGAAAGCGGGGACCGGCCAGCATCACCGTGCCGGCGAATTCCGGCTTCTCGGCGGTGGCCCGGAGCGGCGCGTCGTTGGCGAAGATCGCGTCGATGCGGCCGGCGGCGAGGTCGAGGTCGTGCTGCTCGGTGGTCTTGTACTCGCGCACCTCGACGGTGCCCTTGAGGTACTTGTCCATGAAGGCGGCGTGGATGGTCGAGACCTGGACGCCGACGGTCTTGCCCTTGAGGAGCGGCTTGATCGTATCGAGGGCCTTCTGCGCCTCGGCCTCGTTCGTCAGGCTGAACTTCTGGCCGCCCAGGGGAAGCTTGGCGAGCGGCCCGTTGCGGTCGACGGCGAAGCCCGAGGAATCGCCGCTATAGGGCTTGGTGAAATCCACCACCTTCAGACGGGCATCGGTGATGGTCATGCCCGACATGATGGCGTCGAACTTCTTGGCGTTGAGGCCCGGCACCACGCCGTCCCAGTCCTGGGCCACGAACTCGCATTTCAGCTTGGCGCGGGCGCAGATCTCGCGGCCGAGCTCGATCTCGTAGCCGTCGAGGGTGCCGTCGGGCTTGGTGAAGTTGTAGGGCGCATAGGCCCCCTCGGTGGCGATCCGCACCGTCTCCGGCACCGTGTCGTCGGCCCTGGCCGCCCCGGCGGTGCCGAGGGCGAGCGAGAGGACGAGGGCGAGAGCAGACCTGATTGTCATTGTGGCGTCGTTCCCGGACCGTTGAGGCGTTCCCACACGCAGCTAACCCGCAAGGCGACCCTCAAGGCAAGCGCTTGCAGGCTTGTGGCATGCGAGCGGCATGCCACCGGCGGTTTGCACTCACAGGAAAGCGCTGCTATGGCGCCCCCGCGGGCGATGCGCCCGCCGCGGGCGCGCCGCTCGCCAGGAGTGAGAACGATGGCCCCGAGGGCAGAGGCGCGACGACGGATCGGCTGACCGATCCGCCCTTCCTCATCGACGCCCCGCCCAGAGTGTGCCCGTGACCACGCTTCCCCTCGTCATCCGGCCCGAATCCCCGCGCGACAGCGACGCCATCGAGCGCCTGCACGAGCGCGCCTTCGGCCCCGGCCGCTACGCCCGCACCGCCTTCCGGCTGCGCGAGGGCGTGCCCCACCTCCCCGACCTCTCGTTCACCGCCCTCGTCGGCACGCTGCTCGTCGGCTCGATCCGGGTCTCGCCGGCCCGGGCGGGATCGAGCCCGCTCCTGGTGCTCGGGCCGCTCACCGTCGATCCGGCCTTCGGCAGCCGCGGCATCGGCGGCGCCCTGATGCGCGCCTCCCTCGATGCGGCGCGCGAGGGCGGGCACGGCCTCGTCATCCTGGTCGGCGACGCGCCCTACTACGCCCGCTTCGGCTTCCGGGTGCTGCCGCCGCGCAAGCTCATCCTGCCGGGCCCGGTCGATCCGGGCCGGTTCCTGGGTCTCGAGCTGCGCGAGGGGGCGCTTGCCGAGGCCGGCGGCAGCGTCGTCGGCGGAGCCTGACGCCTCAGCCCGGATCGGCCTCGCCGCGATAGGCCTCGAGCGGGATCGTCCCGCCCGTGCGGGCGACCTTTTGCTCGTCGCCCGCCGGCAGGGCCCCCTCGAAGAGGTCGATCCGCTTCCAGGCCGGGAAGGGCTGGCGCCCGTCCGCGTCGGGCAGGTGGGGCGACAGCTCGGTGGCCCGGCTCCGGTGGATGTAGCGGCCGCAATTGACGAAGATTCTTTCGACCGAGACCCGCACGACGTGGTCGGCGCCGGGATAGAGCGCGAGCAGGTCGGGATCGTCGGCGAGCGCCGCGGTACCGTGCAGCCGCAGGCGGTGCGGGTTCTCGAAATCGATGAACAGCAGGCCGATGCGGGGATTCTGCCCGAGATTGCCGAGGGTCAGGAACATGCCGTTCCCGTCGTAGCTCGGAAGGACCAGTTCGCTCGGGCCGGTGATGCGCACGAAGCCCGGGGGGCCGCCCTTGTAGGACACGGTGGGCTGGCCGTTGCCGTCGACGGTGCTGAGGAAGACCATCGTGGCGCCGGCGATGAAGTCGCGCTCGGGTGCCTCGAAGGCGTCGTGCGCGTGCGCTTCCAGCCGGTCGGCGAGGCGGCGCGTGCCATGCTCGTCCTGAAGGCGGCGATGGCTCTCGCCGAAGAAGACGCTCATGATTTCCCCCTTGGCCCTTCGGCCCTTCAGGGCCGTTGCGGCTTCCTAGCATGGGGGCCGGGGGGCCGTCGCACCCACCTTCACGGCTGCGGCGCGACGGCCTCGGGACAGGCCGGCGCCCCGTCGCTGGGCCGGGGCGCCGAGACCGATCCGTTTAGTCCTTCATGATCTGACCGTCCGGCCCGACCTTCACTTCCTGCTCCTTGTCGGCCAGCGCCACCTTGATCTCGTAGGCGACGGCCGAGCCTTCGCGCTCGACCTCGGCCTCGTAGGCCTTGCCGCCGCCGGCCTGCTTCTCGGCGATCGCCAGGGCGTCCTTCAGCGAGACCTTGGCGTTGTTGAAGTCGGCGACCTTCAGGCGGGTGAAGTAGCGCTCGATCGGCTGGTTCTCGCTCTTGTAGAGCGCGCCGGTCTCGGCGTTGATGCCGTGCTCGACCAGCTTGCCGTCCGGATAGACGACCTTGATCGACCAGTGCATCGGGTTCTTGCTGTCGGCCTTCTCGAAGTCGGCGTCGATGGCGCGGCCGTTGCCGTCCTTCTTCTCGGCGGTAGCGATGGCGTCGGCCAGGCTGATCTTGGCGAGCTTGACGGCCTGCCACTCCTTCATGTCCTTCGTCGCATCGGGCGCGGCGGTCGTGGCCATCGGGGCGGTGCCCGGCGCCGTCGGGGCGGTCGGGGCCGTGGTCTGGGCCAGGGCAAGGCCGGTGGTGAGGGCGAGGGCGCCGGCGGTGGCGAGGAAACGGGTCAGCATCGTGGTCTCCGGGGGCGTGTGAGGCCATCCATCAGGGACACCGGAAACGCCGCTCCCCCGACTTGGTTGCCCATTGGGCAAGATGCTCGTGCACGAGGCAGGCGCGGGACCGGAACACTGATACTCCCCACCAGTTGGCTGGACGTTCCCGGACCTGACGGAGCCCGACGATGACCGATTTCCCGAAGCCCCCGTTCGGGCGCCAGAAGCCGATCCCGATGCCGGGCCGCGATGCCGACATGGATCCAAGGCCGGATTACGGCGAGACCCGCTACCGAGGCTCGGGGCGGCTTGCCGACCGCAAGGCAATCATCACCGGTGGCGACAGCGGCATCGGCAAGGCGGTGGCGCTGGCCTTCGCCCGCGAGGGAGCCGACGTGCTGATCGCCTATTACGACGAGCACGAGGATGCCCGCGAGACCGCCAAGCTCGTCGAATCCGCCGGCCGCCGAGCGGTACTGGTTCCGGGCGACATCAAGGACCCGGCCCATTGCCGCGCCATCGTCGAGAAGGCGGTGGCGGCGTTCGGGCGGGTCGACGTGCTGGTCAACAACGCCGCCCATCAGGCCAGCGTGTCTTCGATCGAGGAGCTGAGCGACGAGGAGTGGGACGTCACCTTCCGCACCAACATCCACGCGATGTTCTACCTGACGAAGGCGGCGGTGCCGCACATGCGGCCGGGCGCGGCGATCATCAACACGACGTCGATCAACGCCGACGCGCCGAGCCCGCAATTGCTCGCCTACGCCACCACCAAGGGGGCGATCCAGAACTTCACCGGCGGGCTGGCCCAGTTGCTCGCCGAGAAGGAGATCCGGGTGAACTGCGTCGCCCCCGGCCCGGTCTGGACGCCGCTGATCCCCTCGACCATGCCCGAGGAGAAGGTGCGCCAGTTCGGCTCCCAGGTGCCGATGAAGCGCCCCGGCCAGCCGGTCGAGCTCGCGCCCGTCTACGTGATGCTGGCGAGCGAGGAGGCGAGCTACGTCTCGGGTGCCACGGTGGCGGTGACCGGCGGCAAGCCGATGATCTGAAGACCGCTCGCATGTCGGAGCGAGACGATCGTCCGGGCACCGTCCAAAGCCCTTGCGATCTCGGACCAGGGTGACCGCGCCGCTCTCTCGGGGCGATCGAAAACGGTAGTCATGGCGTTGGGCTTCGGCCACCACCGCCCGGTCGGCGGCCGGGCAGGGGAACGCCCGGTCGACGAATCCTCCGCGCCATCACGCAGGTCGCCCCACTCCGGCTATCGGTGCGGTGCTCCAATAGCCGGAGGTGAGAATCAAAATGCGGGAGCGGTGGCTAGAAATTCACCCGATCCCCGCCCTTCAATCCAAGAATCTCCCGCGCATCGTCCGGCGTCGCGACGTCGAGCCCCAGGCCCTCGATGATCTGGCGCGCCTTCAAGACCTGCTGGGCGTTCGACTCGGCCATCCGACCCGGCCCGATCCACAGCGAATCCTCCAGCCCCACCCGGACGTTGCCGCCGAGCGCGATCGCCTGGGCGGCGATGGTCATCTGGTTGCGGCCCGCCCCCAGCACCGACCAGCGGTAATCGGCGCCGAACAGCCGGTCGGCGGTGCGCTTCATGTGCTGGACGTCCTCCGGGTGCTGGCCGATGCCGCCGAGGATGCCGAACACGCTCTGGACGAAGAAGGGCGGCTTGATCACGCCGCGATCGGCGAAGTGGGACAGCGTGTAGAGATGGCCGATATCGTAGCACTCGACCTCGAACCGGGTGCCGTTCTCGGCGCAGGTGGTCAGGATGTGCTCGATGTCGGCGAAGGTGTTCTTGAAGATCCGGTCGCGCGAGCCCTCCAGGTAGGGCTGCTCCCAGTCGTGCTGGAAGGTCTTGAAACGCTCCAGCATCGGGTAGAGGCCGAAATTCATCGACCCCATGTTGAGCGAGGCGACCTCCGGCTTGAAATGGGCTGCGGGCCCGAGGCGCTCGTCGATGCCCATCGTCGGCGCGCCGCCGGTGGTGAGATTCACCACGCAGTTCGAGCGCTGCTTGATGACCTTCAGGAACGGCTCGAAGGCCTCCGGCGACTGGTCGGGCTTGCCGGTCTTCGGATCGCGGGCGTGCAGGTGGACGATCGCCGCGCCGGCTTCCGCCGCGCCGATCGCGGCCTCGGCGATCTCGTCGGGAGTCACCGGCAGGTGCGGCGACATCGAGGGGGTGTGGATCGCGCCGGTGACGGCGCAGGTGATGACGACTTTCCGTTTGGCCATGGGAATTCCTCCTAGGATTGGGCGCGCTTGTGCGCCATGAGCGCCGCGAGGCGCGCGTCGCGGCGGCGGCTGCGCTCCGCCGGTGAAGCGGGATCGGGGCCGCCGCCCCAGGCGGCATTGATGCGGGCGGCGCTCTCGGGCGACCACACCGAGGCGGGGGCCGGATCGGCGGCGAGCCGGCCGTAGAAGCCGCCATAGCGCGCGGCGTAATCGGCGACGCCGCCCGGCGCGTTGAGATCGATGGTGGCGAAGGGGCCGAGGAAGGACCAGCGCAGGCCCAACCCCTCGGCCACCGTCCGGTCGAGGTCGGCGGGGCTCACCACGCCCTCGGCGACGAGGCGGAAGGCCTCCGAGAGCAGGGCGCCCTGGAGGCGGTTGAGCACGAAGCCCTCGACCTCCCGGTTCACCGTCACCGGCGCCTGGCCGGCGGCCTCGTAGAGGGCGCGGGCGCGCTCGATCACGGCCGGATCGGTCCAGGGCGCGCCGCAGAGTTCCACCACCGGCACGAGATGGGGCGGGTTGACCGGGTGGCCGACGAGGCAGCGGGCCCGCCCCGCCAGCCCCTCGGTGAACAGCGAGGCGACGATGGCCGAGGTCGACGAGGCGAGGATCGTGTCGGGCCCGCACAGCGCGTCGAGCTCGGCAAAGAGCGCGCGCTTGGCCTCCACCGTCTCGGGGCCGTTCTCCTGCACGAGGTCGACCCCTTCCACCGCCTCGGCGAGGGTCGGGCAGGTCCGGATCCGGGCGAGGATCGCCGGGATGTCCGCCACGAGGCCGTGGATCTCGAGCTGGCGCAGGGCCTCCGCGATATGCCCCGGCGCGGCGTCGAGCGCCGCGTGGTGAATGTCGGTCAGGCGGACGGTGAAGCCGGACCGGGCGAAGACCACGGCCCAGGACCGGCCGATCAGCCCGGCCCCGACGATTGCGACGGTCGGCATTGTTGGCGACTCTCCCTCGGGGCGGATCATAGACAAGAACTCACAGCCACAGCACCTGACGGCGAAGGCTAAGATCGTCGCGCAGGGCCTGCGAGGGCCCGGCATGCATCACGCGCCCCCGCTCCAGGGCCACGGTGCGGTCGGAGAGGGCGAGCGCGAGGTCGAGGTTGTGGTCGACGATGACGATCGCGACCTCGCGGCGTAAGGCATCGAAGGTCTCGAACAGGCTCTCGACCACCGCCGGGGCCAGCCCCTCGAACGGCTCGTCGAGGAGCAGCACCCGCACGTCGCCGGAGAGCGCGCGGGCCACCGCCACCATCTGCTGCTCGCCGCCCGACAGGTAGTCGGCGGGGGTGCGCCAGCGCTCGCGCAGGCGCGGGAAGTACGAGAGCACCCGCTCCTCGTCCCAGTGCACGCCGTTGCCGGTGCGGCGCTTGAGCCGGCCGAGTTCCAGGTTCTCGGCGACGCTCATCCCGGCGAAGAGCCCGCGGCCCTGCGGCACGTAGCCGATGCCGGCCCGGGCGATGGAGGCCGCCGAGCGGCCGTCGAGGATGTCGTCCCCGAGCCGGAGATGCCCGGCGGCGTGGGGGGCGAGCCCCGTGATGGTCTTGAGGCAGGTCGACTTGCCGGCGCCGTTGCGGCCGAGGAGCGCCACGATCTCGTGGGCATGCACGTCGAAGGTGACGCCCGAGAGGATGTGGCTCTTGCCGTAGAAGGTGTCGACACCCTGAAGCGACAGCAGCACCTGCGGCTCGGCGGCGCTCGGCCGGGCCCGCGCCGCCATCGCGGCGGTGCCGGAGCCGATATAGACCTCCTGCACGCGCGGCGAGGTGCGGGCATCCTCGACCGTGCCGTCGACCAGCACCGTGCCCTCGTTCATCACCGTCACGGCGTCGGCGATCTGGAAGACCCGGTCGATGTCGTGCTCGACCATCAGGACCGGGACCTCGGTCGAGACCCGCTTGATGATGTCGCCGATGCGGGTGCGCTCGGCTGCCGCGAGGCCGGCCAGCGGCTCGTCGAGGAGCAGCACCCGGGGCTTGGTGGCCAGAGCCACCCCCATGTCGAGGAGGCGCTGGCCGCCATAGGAGAGCGAGCCGGCCTCCGCCCGCTCCAACCCCGCGAGGCCGAGCCAGCGCAGGATCTCGGCGGTCTCGGCCGCCACCTCCCGGTCGGTCCGGGCGTCGCGCCACGGGTCGAACCGGCCGGGCCGCCGCCCCTGCACGGCGAGCCGGATGTTGTCCTCGACGGTGAGGGCCGGAAACAGGTTGGTGATCTGGAACGAGCGGCCGATCCCGGCCTCGCAGATCCGCTCCGGCGCGAAGCCCGCGATCGACCGGTCGGCGAGGGTCACGGTGCCGGAATCGGGCTTGTACATCCCGGAGATCAGGTTGAAGGCGGTGGTCTTGCCGGCGCCGTTGGGGCCGATCAGGGCATGCAGCGTCCGGTCGCGCACCACGATGGTGACGCCGTCCACCGCCTTGAGGCCGCCGAAGCGCTTGGCGATGCCGCGTGCTGCCAGGATCACGCCGTCCACGATCCCCTCCGGCCGCAGGAAGGCCGGCAGGTTCTCCGGCAGCCCGGCCTTGCGGCCCGCCATCGCGGCATCCTCGGTGGCGGGCGGGCGCACCATGCGCCACACGCGCCGGCCGATGCCGACGAGCCCGTCGGGCGAGAACAGGATGAAGCCGACGAACAGGAGGCCGAACCAGAACAGCCAGTTCGCGGTCCAGATCGACAGCATCTCGCGAAACAGGATGAAGAACAGGGCGCCGATCGCCGGCCCGGCAAAGCCCCGCATGCCGCCGATCACCACCATGGCGAGCAATTCGCCCGAGAAGGCGGTGCCGAGCGGTTCGGCCGAGGCGAAGCGGTGGGTGAAGACGCTCAACGTGCCGGCGAGCCCCGTCACGGTGGCCGAGACCGTGAAGGCGGCGAGCTTGTAGCGCTTGGTCGGATAGCCGAGGAAGCGCGCCCGCTGCTCGTTCTCGCGGATCGCCTCGAGCACGGTGCCGAGCGTGGAGCGGCGGAAGCGCGCGAGCCCGTAGACCACCACGAACCCGACGAGGGCCACGAGTCCGTACCAGGTCCAGGCCTCGTCGAGGTCGAGCCCGAGGACACGCGTCCGCTCGACGCCGCCATAGCCGCTCTCGCCGCCGGTGAGCGCGGTCCAGCGGAACGCCACCGTGAAGGAGAGGGCGGAGAGCGCGAGCGTCAGCAGCGAGAAGTAGACGCCGCGCCGCCGCAGGATCAGCAGGCCGAGGAGCGCGGCGACGAGAGCCACCACGACGAGGGCGAACAGGACCGGCGGCAGCAGGGTGCCGGGGAAGAGCTGGCGCTGGCCGATCGCCGCCGCGTAGGCGCCGAGACCGAAGAAGGCGCCGTGGCCGAAGGAGACGAGGCCGGTCTGCCCGACCAGGATGTTGAGGCCCAGGCAGGCCACCGCGAACACCACCACGTCGGTGGCCGAGGTGAGGGTGAGGCCCAGCGCCGACAGGCCGAGCGGCAGGGCCACGAGGGCGAGCGCCATCAGCGGCAGGGTCAGTCTCTCGCTGCGATCGGTCATGGTCGTCACTCGAACCGCAGGATGCGCTCGCCGAGCAGGCCGCGGGGCCGCACGAGCAGGATGACCGCCATCAGGGCGTAGATCGCGGCCTCGGCGAAACCGGGATAGACCAGCACCATCAGGCCGCGGACGATGCCGACGATGAGGGCGGCGAGCACCACGCCCCAGAACGAGCCGAGCCCGCCGATCACCACCACCACAAAGGCGCCGGTGAGCACCTCGGCGCCCATCGCCGGATGCACGCCGGAGATCGGCGCCAGCATCACCCCGGCCAGCGCCGCGAGGCCGACGCTCAGGCCCACCACGGTCGCCATGTAGGGTTTCAGCGAGATGCCGAGCGCCGCCACCATGTCGGGGTTCTGGACGCCCGCCCGGACCACCCGCCCGAAGGTGGTGCGCTGGAGCAGGACCCACACGCCCGCCACCGCCACGACCACCGCCGCCACGATGGTGAGCCGGTAGCGCGACAGCACGAAGTCGCCGAGGAAGACCTGTCCGCGCAGGGTCTGCGGGATCGCATAGGGCAGGGGCGGCGCTCCGAAGATCATCCGCAAGGCCTGCTCGGCCACCATGGCGAGGCCGAAGGTGAGGAGCAGCGAGAGGATCGGGTCGGAGCGGTAGAAGCGCCGGAAGAGGAACCGCTCGACCAGGAGGCCGATCACCGCGACGAGGACGGGCGCGACGACGAGGGAGCCGCCGAAGCCGAGTGCGGGCGAGAGCAGGATCGTCAGGTAGGCGCCGATCGCGTAGAACGCGCCGTGGGCCAGATTGACGATGCCGCCCAAGCTGAAGATCAGCGACAGGCCGAGCGCGATCAGCAGGTAGATCGCGCCCAGGAACAGGCCGTTCACGACCTGCTCGACGGCGAGGGTGAGGAGGAGCACGGGGTTAGTTCCGATTCAAAAGGACTCGCGTCATTTTCAGATCGCCACCCGCTTCGACAGAGATCGCGGGATCCCCTCTCCCGTGTGGGAGAGGGGTAGGGGTGAGGGTGACACGCTTCCGAATGAGACGTTGGGCGTTGAGCTGCCAGCACGGCAGTTCGAGCCCGACTCAGTCCCGTAGCACCCTCACCCCCAGCCCCTCTCCCACACGGGAGAGGGGAGGTGCGTCTTACCTTGCCAGCCTCGGTGCAACGGCAGAGGTCACCCCTCCATCCGGCACGCCGCCTCTTCCTCCGTCGGCGCCAGCACTTCCATGTCCTCGTTGGGTCCCGGGATCGCCGGGGTCGAGGTGAAGAGGTCCCACTTGTTCTTCACCTTGTCGGCGGGGAGTGCGGTGATCGCGTACATCTCGCTGATGAACTGGTGGTCGCGGGCGCGGAAATAGCCGGGGCGGGGCTTCTGCACGTCGAACTTGGCGCCGCCCTCCAGATACGAGACCAGCTTCGGCCCCTCGGTGGAGCGGGTATCGGCCATCGCCTTGGCGACGATCTTGACCGCGTTGTAGTCGCCCCAGGCCTGGTTCTCCGGCGGCTTGCCGTATTTCTTGGTGAAGGCGGCGACGAAGGCCTTGGACGACGGCGTATCGATCTTGTGGTGCCACAGGCACGGCCAGGTGCCGGCGAAGTTGCCGGGGCCGGCGCCCCAGG
Source organism: Methylobacterium indicum (assembly GCF_017347565.1). Classification (NCBI taxonomy): domain Bacteria; kingdom Pseudomonadati; phylum Pseudomonadota; class Alphaproteobacteria; order Hyphomicrobiales; family Methylobacteriaceae; genus Methylobacterium; species Methylobacterium indicum. The sequence continues at coordinate 2,327,709 of NZ_AP024145.1, forward strand.
CCAAAGCCGTGTCGAAGCCGAAGCCGGCGACCGGGAAGGGCAGGCCGTACTCGGCGTATTGCTTGAGGAAATTGGTGATCTGGTTGCCGGCGAGGTTCGAGATCACGAGGTCGGGCTTCGCCTGCCGGATCTTGATCAGGTAGGCGGAAAAATCGGTGGCGTCGGTCGGCACCAATTCGTCGGCCGCGAAGGTGCCGCCGTTCCCCTGCATGAACCCCTTGGCGACCCGCAGGAGGTCGTGGCCGAAGGCGTAATCGGCGGTAAGCGAGTACCAGCGCTTGCCCTTGACGAGGCCCTGCTCGGTCAAGGAGCGGCCGACCGCCTTGACGTACATCGAGTTCGCACCCTCGACGTGGAACATGTAGCGCTTGCAATCCTGGCCGCGCAGGGCGTCCGAGTTGGCGCCGGTATTGAGGAAGATCGTCTTGCCCCGCTGCGCGACCTGGCCGATGGCGAGGGCCGAGGCCGACGAGATCTCGCCGACGATCGCCGCGACCTTGTCGCGCTCGATGTAGCGCTCGGCCTTGCTCGACGCGGTCTGGGGGTTGACCGAGTCTTCGGTCAGCAGCTCGACCTTGCGGCCGTCGATGCCGCCGGCGGCGTTGATCTCCTCGACGGCGAGCTGTGCCGCCATCACGGCGTATTCGCCGAGCGGCCCGAGGAAGCCGGTGCGCGGCGTGAGGTGGCCGATGCGGATCGGCTGCGCGCCTTGCGCCCGCACGAGGCCCGGCATCGCGAGCGTGGCGCCGACCGCGAGACCGCCCTGCACGAGGCGGCGGCGCGTGATCGCGTGGCGCGTGGGGGTGAAGCCCTGCGTCATGGTGCGTATCCTGCCCGAGATCGATCACGGTCGTTTGGGTTGCCGTGATCTGTGATCACACTTAGGCTGGCATCAAACGGCGCGCCTGTCGAGACGGTCTTGAAGCCGCCGGAGCGCCGGAGGGAAACGCAGGGAGGAGGTCCGCGCTTGCAGAGGCGGGACTTGCATGGCGCTGCCGTGGAGGCGCGCGCTCGGCCCGACCCGGAGGCTCTCCCGCCTCCCGGGCGGATCACACTGGGCACCCAGGTCTACGACGCGCTGCGCGATCTCCTGATCGCCGGCGAGCTGGCGCCCGGCGAGCGGCTGTCCCTGCGCACGGTGGCGGAGCGGCTCGGCACCTCGATGATGCCGGCCCGCGAGGCGGTGTCGCGCCTCGTCGCCGACGAGGCGCTGGAGGTGCTGCCGAATCGCGCGGTCCGGGTGCCGGTGATCACGCTCAAAAAATTCCGGGAGCTGACCCGGGTGCGGATCGCCGTCGAAGGATTCGCGGCGGCAGAGGCCGCCCAGGCCTGCGGACCAGGCGACCTCGCGGCGATCCGGGCCCACGACGCGGCGTTCCGCAGCGAGGTCCGGGCCGACGCGCCCGATCTGGAGCGGGCGATGCGGGCGAACCGCGACCTGCACTTCGCCGTCTATGCCGCCGGCGGCCTGCCCTCGCTCGTCGCGATCATCGAGGGGCTGTGGCTGCGCATCGGCCCGGTGCTCAACCTCGACATGCGCTCCTCGCCCCGCCGCCTCGCCGAGGGCGGGGCCGAGGCGCACCACGCGCGCCTCGTGGCAGCCCTCGCGACGGGAGACCCCGAGGGCGCCCGCGCCGCGCTCGCCGCCGACATCGCCGGCAGCGCCGCCTTCATCGAAGCGACCGGTCGCCTGGCCTCCTGAGCCCGGCGCCCCACAACGGAGGATCATCATGGAGATGGGACTGGGCGGCCTGAAGGTGCTGGTCACCGCGGGGGCCGGCGGCATCGGGCTCGAGGTGGCGCAGGCCTTCCGGGAGGAGGGCGCGCAGGTCCATATCTGCGACGTCGACCGCGACGCCCTGGCGGCCCTGCCGACGGGGATCACCGGCACCCATGCCGACGTCGCCGCGCGCGAGGACGTCGCCCGGCTGTTCGCGGAAGCCGACGCGGCGCTCGGCGGCCTCGATTGCCTCGTCAACAATGCCGGCATCGCCGGGCCGACGGGCCGTGTCGAGGAGATCAACCCGGAGGACTGGGACCGCACCCTCGACATCTGCATCACCGGGCAGTTCAACTGCGTGCGCCTGGCGGTGCCGCAGCTGCGCCGGAGCGCCAACCCGTCGATCGTCAACCTGTCCTCGGCGGCGGGCCGCTTCGGCTTCCCGCTGCGCACGCCCTACGCGGCGGCGAAATGGGCGGTGATCGGCTTCACCAAGTCGCTGTCGCGGGAGCTCGGGCCTGACGGCATCCGGGTCAACGCGGTGCTCCCCGGCATCGTCGCCGGCGACCGCCAACGCCGGGTGCTGGAGGCCAAGGCGCAGCAGCGCGGGATCAGCTTCTCCGAGATGGAGAGCGCGGCCTTCGCGGCGGCCTCGATCAAGGATTACGTCACGGCCCGCCAGCTCGCCGACCAGATCCTGTTCCTCGCCTCGGCGCGCGGCAAGACCATCTCGGGCCAGGCGCTGGCGGTGGATGGCGACCTGCAGATGCTCACGTAGAGCGGTCGCCTCGAGCCTTGAAATCGGAGATCTGGAGCGGCGCCCGGTTGCACCGCGATCGGGCGCTGCTCCCGTGCCCCGGATTGTCCGGTCTCCGGCCTGCATCGGGTCCCGCCGCGGCGGCTGCCGGTCACGGCCACCAGCGGGCGAGGAAGCCGCCCACCACCACGGCGAACATCGCCCAGGGCCCGACCACCAGCCAGACCGGATGGGGCCCCGTCCCGCCCCTCGTCTTCACGTCGTCCAGGTTCGCGTCACCCAGGTGCACGTCGCCCACATTCACATCGCCCAGGATCATCGCGGCCCCCGCCGATTCGTCGCGTGAGGCGACAAAGCCCGGCGATTATGGTTGGACGGGGGAAGCTTGACCGGTGAGGCTTGCGTCAGGCTGGCCTGTTCTCGGGAGCCGGCGCGACCACGCGGCGTGGGCGCGCCGCGTCGAGCGCGTAGAGCGCCAGTCCCGCCCAGATCAGCCCGAAGACCAGCACCCGGGAGAGCGGGAGGGACTCGCCGTAGACCAGCACGCTCAGGCCCAGCAGGCAGGACGGCGAGAGGTATTGCAGCAGGCCGATGGTCGAGAGCTTGAGACGCGAGGCGGCGGCCGCGAACCACATCAGCGGGACGGCCGTGGTGACGCCGGTGAGCATCAGGAGCAGCCATTGCCCGGTCCCGAGCCCGGGCGGCGTCGGGGTGAGGGCGAGGTAGGCGAGCGCCAGCGGCAGGAGCGCGAAGGTCTCGGCGCCGAGCCCGAGGATCGGGTCGATCGGCACCAGCTTGCGGATCAGGGCATAGACCGCGAAGCTGACCGCGAGCGCGAGCGCGATCCAGGGCAGCGCGCCCGCCGCCACCACCGCCGCGACGACGCCGATGGCCGCGAGCGCCACCGCGGCGAGCTGGAGCGGACGCAGGGATTCGCGCAGGACCAGGGCGCCGAGCGCGACGTTGACGAGGGGGTTGATGAAGTAGCCCAGGCTCGCGTCGAGCATCCGGCCGTTCTGCACCGCCCACAGGTACAACGACCAGTTGCCCGCGACGATCAGGGCGGAGAGCAGCAGGAAGAGGTGGCGGCGCTGGAAGCCGATCACCGGCCCCCGCCGCATCAGCCGCAGACCGACGAGCAGCAGGGTCACGAACACGCTCGACCAGAGAATGCGGTGGGCGAGGATGCCCCAGGCCGGCACCCCGTCGAGCAGGCGGAAGTGAACCGGGACGACGAGGCCCCAGCTCAGGAAGGCGCCGAGCGCGTAGATCAGACCCACGGATGTTTCCCCCGGGCGAATGCGATCATCCGCCCGCCCGGGTTGTGCCGCAGGGGCCGCGCGCCCGCTACGGTCCCGGGCGGGGAGCGGTCATCCGCCCGGCGCGGGTCTGGGGCGGGACGGGACGCCCGACTACAGCACGAGATCGGCGCGGGTTCTCGCCTCTTCCCGGTGGCAAAGGGCTGTTCGGGGAAAAGCCCTTCAAAAATCAAGCGCGGGATCCCCTCTCCCGTGTGAGAGAGGGGTAGGGGCGATCGAAGATCGCGCGAGGGAGATACGGTTCTTATCCAAGCACTGAACGTCGTGCTGACAGCGGGACGGTCAGAGCCTGACTCGGAAGCGTGTCACCCTCACGCGGGATCTTCGATCCCCCGGCCCCTCTCCCACACGGGAGAGGGGAGCCGCTCTATTTTCTTCCCGGACAGCCCTACCGCCGACCGCCCGCGGGGAGAGGAAAAACCCGCGCGTCCTCCCATACCGTGTCGCCTCGCAGATCACGCGCCGAAGAACCGCTCCAGGAGCGGCAGCGTCGCCCCCGGATTCTCCTCGGCGACGAAATGGCCCGAGGGGACGATCTCGAAGGTCGTGTCCTCCGGCGCGAAGGTGCCGGTCCAGGCCTGGCGCACCGGGTCGAGGCCGTTCCTGCCGACGAAACGGTCGGCGACCAGGACCAGGAGAGGACCGGCGAGGCGTCGTCCTTCGGCGAGATCGGCCTCGTCGGCGGCCCGGTCGGGTCCGGCCCCGGCGCGATAATCCTCGCAGCTGGCGTGGATGCGCTCGGGCACGTTCCAGCTCTGGCGGTAGAGGTCGAGGGCGCCGGGCGAGAAGGCGTCGAGGGTGCCGGAGCCTGTCCAGAGGCGCAGCAGGTCCTCGTAGTAGGGGATCGGCGCCTTGCCGATCTCCGTCTCGGGGATGGGCGCGGGTTGCGCCAGGAAGCGCCAATGCGGGTAGGCGTCGGGCTCCCGCTCCATCGTCCGCCATTGCGAGACCGTCGGCACGATGTCGAGGAGGGCGAGGCGGTCGATGCGGCCCGGCTCGTCGAGGGCGAGGCGGTAGCCGACCCGGGCGCCGCGGTCGTGGCCGACGAGCCCGAAGCGGACATGGCCCAGCCGCTCCATCACCGCCACCACCTCGCGGCCCATCTGGCGCTTGGAATAGTCCTGGTGGGCGGGATCGCCCTTCGGCGCCGCCGACCAGCCGTAGCCCTTGAGGTCGAGGCAGATCACCCGGTGGGTGCGGGCGAGCGCCGGGGCGATCCGGTGCCAGCAGGCATGGGTCTGGGGAAAGCCGTGCAGCAGCACGAGCGGCGGCGCGCCCTCGGCGCCGCCGGCCCGGGCGAAGAAGCGCCCGTCGGGCAGGTCGATCCAGTGCGAGGTGAAGCCGGGAAACAGGTCGGCGGGCATCGGGCGCTCCCCAAGGGTCGTCGGGCCCGCGCCGGGACACGGGCCCTCGTCGGGGCTAACGCACGAGGAAGGCTCAGGTCTCGCGGGCCACCGCGCGCCAGCCGATGTCGCGGCGGCAAAACCCCTCCGGCCAGTCGATCCTGTCGAGGGCCGCGTAGGCCCGGCTCTGCGCCTCCCGCACGTCGCGGCCCAGCGCCGTCACCGCCAGCACCCGGCCGCCATCGGCGACGAGCCGCGCGCCGTCGCGCTTCGTGCCGGCCTGGAACACCAGGGCGCCGGCCGCCTCGGCCTGCGCGAGCCCGCGGATCTCCGAACCCTTGGCGACGGTGCCGGGATAGCCGGGGGCGGCCATGATGACGGTCAGCGCTACCTCGTCGCGCCACTCCGGCACGACGCCCGAGAGGTCGCCCTCGGCGGCCGCGAGCAGCAGCGGCACCAGATCGGAGGCGAGGCGCGGCATCAGCACCTCGCATTCGGGATCGCCGAAGCGGGTGTTGTACTCGATCAGCATCGGGCCCTCGTCCGTCAGCATCAGGCCGGCGTAGAGGATGCCCGAGAACGGCGTACCCCGCGCCCGCATGCCGTCGAGGGTCGGGCGGATGATCCGCTCCATCACCTCGGCTTCGAGCTCCGGCGTCAGGACGGGGGCGGGCGAGTAGGCGCCCATGCCGCCGGTATTCGGGCCGAGGTCGCCGTCGTGGACGCGCTTGTGGTCCTGCGCGGTGCCGAGCAGCACGGCGCGGGTGCCGTCGCACAGCGCGAACAGGCTCGCCTCCTCGCCGACCATGCACGCCTCGATCACCACCTCGGCGCCGGCGGCGCCCATCCCGCCGCCGAGCATGTTTTCGACCGCGGCCTCCGCTTGTTCCAGCGTCTCGGCCACCACCACGCCCTTGCCGGCGGCAAGGCCATCGGCCTTGACGACGACCGGAATGCGGCCGGCACGGAGATGAGCGAGCGCCGGCTCGACCGCGCGGAAGCGCGCGAAGGCGGCGGTCGGGATCGCGAAGTCCCGGCAGAGTTCCTTGGTGAAGGCCTTCGAGCCTTCGAGCTGGGCCGCGGCCGCGTTCGGGCCGAAGGCCCGGATCCCGGCCTCCGAGAGCGCGTCGACGAGGCCCGCCACCAGGGGCGCCTCGGGGCCGACGACGACGAAATCGACGCCCTCCTGCCGGCAGGCCGCGATCACCGCGGCGTGGTCGGTGACGTCGAGGGACAGGTTGGTGCCGTGGGCGGCCGTACCGGGGTTGCCGGGGGCGATGAGCAGGCGCCGGCAGAGCGGGCTCTGGGCGAGCTTCCAGGCGAGCGCGTGCTCGCGCCCGCCGGAGCCGATCAGCAGGAGGGTGAGGGGGTGCTGGTCGCGCATCGCCGGTCCCGGAACGGAAGGTCAGTCTTAGCGCGAGACGTTTAGGGGTGCGGGCGCGGCGCGGCAACCGGGACTGATGCGCGGGGGACACTGGACGGCCGCAAGCGGCGGGGCGGCCTTCCGCGACTCGGGCCAAGCCGCTAGCGTCCCGCCCGATGTCCGCCTCCGCCTTCTCCGCCCCGATCGCCAACGTGCCCGAATGGTCGGTCACCGAACTGGCGACCGCCCTCAAGCGCACCCTCGAGGATGCGTTCGGGCATGTGCGCCTCAAGGGCGAGATCTCGGGCTATCGCGGCCCGCACGGCTCCGGCCACGCCTATTTCAGCCTCAAGGACGGCGGCGCCAAGATCGATGCCGTGATCTGGAAGGGCACGATGCTGCGGCTGCGCCACAAGCCCAAGGAGGGCCTGGAGGTCGTGGTCACCGGGCGGATCACGACCTATCCGGGCAAGTCCGCCTATCAGATCGTGGTCGATTCGCTGGAGCCCGCCGGGGCCGGGGCCTGGATGGCGCTCCTGGAGGAGCGCCGCCGGCTGCTGGCCGCCGAAGGGCTGTTCGACGCCGCCCGCAAGCGGCCGGTGCCGTACCTGCCCACGGTCGTCGGCGTCGTCACCTCGCCGACCGGCGCGGTGATCCGCGACATCCTGCATCGGCTGGCCGACCGCTTCCCGCGCCCCGTCCTGGTCTGGCCGGTGCGGGTGCAGGGAGAGGGCGCCGCGGAGGAGATCGCGGCGGCGATCCACGGCTTCAACGCGCTCGAACCCGGCGGCGCGATCCCGCGGCCGGACGTCCTGATCGTCGCCCGCGGCGGCGGCTCGATCGAGGACCTGTGGTGCTTCAACGAGGAGATCGTGGTGCGGGCCGCCGCCGCCAGCACGATCCCGCTGATCTCCGCCGTCGGGCACGAGACCGACGTCACGCTGATCGACCACGCCGCCGACCGGCGCGCCCCGACCCCGACCGGGGCCGCCGAGATGGCGGTGCCGGTGCTGCACGAGCTGCTCGCCGATCTCGATTCCCTGAGCCGGCGCCATGCCGGCGCCCTGTCGCGCCTCGTCGACCAGCGCCGGGGCGAGTTGCGCGGCCTCGCCCGGGCCCTGCCGGGCCCGGAGGCGCTGCTGGCCCAGAAGCGCCAGCGCCTCGACCTCGCGGAGGCCCGCCTGGCGCCCGCGCTCGCCGCCAATGCGCGCGACGCGCAAGGCCGCCTCAACCGGGCGCTCCAGGGGCTCGCCCGCAACCCGCCCTCCCTGCGGCTGGCGCGGGCCCGCGAGCGGCTGGCGGCGATCGACCACCGCCCGCGCCACGCCCTGGAGCGCGTGCTGGCGGTGCAGGGCGAGCGGCTGAACGGGCTGTCGCGCCGGCTCGACCGGGCGCCGGGGCAGGGGCTGGAGCGCCTCGCCGGGCGCCTGTCGCGGGCGACCGCCCTGTTTTCCAGCCTCAACTACCGCTCGGTGCTGGCCCGCGGCTACGCGCTGGTGCTCGATCCCGCCGGCACGCCGGTCGGCTCGGCAAAAGCCGCGCGGGTGGCGGGCCGCCTCACGGTGGAGTTCGCCGACGGGCGGGTGGCGGCTGCGGTGGAGGGAGCAGCCGCCCCCGAGACCCCGCCGTTGCCGGCGCGCCCGGCGCCGCGTCGGGCGGCCAAGCGCAAGGAGCCGGCGGCGGAGACGAAAAAGGCGCCCGTGGAGGGCGCCGTGCAGGGGTCGCTGTTCGAGAGCTGACCGGCTCCGAAGGCTCACACCCGAACCCTCCCCCCGCGGGGGGAGGGTTCGGGCGCGGACGCCTCGCGTTCGCCTCGAAAGGCTGCCGGTCCGCCGCTCAATACTCGTCGTCGTCCTCGTCCTGCTCGCCCTTGCGCATCGGCTTGAGGCGGGCGAAGACCGAATCGGCGTCGAGGCGCTCGTCGCCGCGGCCGGGGCGACGCTCGTCGTGATCCTCGGGCTCGGGCAGCACCGACAACTCGGGCGGCATCAGGGTAGCGCCGCCCTCGGCGGGATCGACCAGCGGGCGGTCCTTGGCGGAGCGCTGGACCTCGAAGTCGAGGTCGATCTGCGAGCACAGGCCGAGGGTCACCGGATCCATCGGCTGCAGCGAGCCGGAATTCCAGTGGGTGCGCTCGCGGATCTGCTGGATCGTCGACTTGGTGGTGCCGACGAGGCGCATCACCTGGGCATCCTTCAGCTCCGGGTGGTTGCGCAGCAGCCACAGGATGGCGTTCGGCCGGTCCTGGCGCCGCGACAGCGGGGTATAGCGAGGGCCCTTGGTGCGCTTCACCTCTGGCAGCTTCACCTTGGACACCGCCACCTTCATGCGGTGGTTCGGATTGGTCTGCGCCCGCTCGATCTCCTCGCGGGTGAGCTGGCCGGTCGAGACCGGGTCGAGGCCCTTGATGCCGGCCGCCACCTCGCCGTCGGCGATGCCCTTCACCTCGAGGGGGTGGAGCTTGCAGAAATCGGCGATCTGATCGAAGGACAGCGACGTGTTCTCGACGAGCCAGACGGCCGTCGCCTTCGGCATCAACGGACCCTGGGACATACACACCTCCTCGGGGCGCTCCCGCCCGGCGGAAGCGCGGCGGCCGCTACTCGGGAAGCGGCCTTGCGACACGGGCCCCTCGGCGGCGACAGGGCGCCCGGGGCGGAGCCTTTCGGCCCCGCCGGCGTCCCGGGATGATCGGGACGGCCTGTCTCACGCTGTGAGGGAATCGTCCGATATATAGGCGCGTCGCCGGCCCGGTGCAAACCGGTTTCGCGGGGGACGTGCGGGCATTCGGACCGGCTTTCGGGTCCGGATCATCTTGCGCCCGCCGGACGAGGCCGGCGGGCGTCGCGGCGCGATCAGGCGAACAGGCTCGACACGCTCGACTCGTCGGCGGTGCGCCCGATCGCTTCGCCGAGGAGCGGCGCGATGGTGACGACCCGGATGTTGCGGGCGAGCTTGACCGCGGCGGTCGGCTGGATCGAGTCGGTGATCACCAGCTCCTTGAGCTTCGAGGAGGCGATGCGCGACACCGCGCCCCCCGAGAGCACGCCGTGGGTGATGTAGGCCGAGACGTCCTTGGCGCCCTTGGCGAGCAGCGCCTCGGCGGCGTTGACGAGGGTGCCGCCGGAATCGACGATGTCGTCGACGAGGATGCAGGAGCGGCCCTCGACCTCGCCGATGATGTTCATCACCTCGGATTCGCCCGGCCGGTCGCGGCGCTTGTCGACGATGGCGAGCGGTGCGTCGATGCGCTTGGCGAGCGCGCGGGCCCGCACCACGCCGCCGACGTCGGGCGACACCACCATCATGTCGGCGGGGTCGAGCCGCTCCTTGATGTCGCGCACCATCACGGGCGCGGCGAACAGGTTGTCGGTCGGGATGTCGAAGAAGCCCTGGATCTGGCCGGCATGCAGGTCGAGGGTCATCACCCGGTCGGCGCCGGCCTCGGTGATGAGGTTGGCCACTAGCTTGGCCGAGATCGGGGTCCGGCCCGAGGTGCGCCGGTCCTGGCGGGCATAGCCGAAATACGGAATCACCGCCGTGATGCGCCGCGCCGAGGAGCGCCGCGCCGCGTCGATCATGATGAGAAGTTCCATCAGGTGATCGTTCGCCGGGAACGAGGTCGATTGGACGATGTACACGTCCTCGCCGCGCACGTTCTCCTGGAGCTCGACGAAGATCTCCATGTCGGCGAAGCGGCGCACGGAGCAGACCGCCAGCGGCTTTTCGAGATAGGCCGCGATCGCCTCGGCCAGCGGGCGGCTCGCATTGCCGGCGACGATCTTGATCGAGGATTTCATCGTGCTTCCATCGTGGCCCGCGCCGAGAGCCCCGGCGCTGCCGCACGATGCCCTTGGGGAACCGCGCGCGCCGGTGCGAGGGGAGGGGATCGCATCGCGCGGCGCGCGATTGCGGGCCCCTCGCGCGGCGATGCTCTCATGTGTGACGGGCGAGGCTCTTACCAGCGCCGGGATATCGTCACAATGCTTTCATGTGCGCCGGAATGCGCAAGTCCCCGCGTTTCACAAGTCCCCGCGTTTCACATGCGCGGGGACGTCATACCTGGCGGCGGAAATTCGCTTCAGGGCTGCAGAAGCTTGTGCAGATGCACGATGAAGTAGCGCGTCTGCGCGCTGTCGACCGTCTGCTGGGCCTTGGCCTTCCAGGCCATGGCGGCGCTGGCATAGTCGGGGAAGATGCCGACCACGTCGAGCTTCGAGAGGTCGCGGAAGGTGACGCTGTCGAGGTCGGTCAGCTCGCCCCCGAACACGAGGTGGAGGAGCTGCTTGGGCTCCTGGGAGCTGGCGGGAGTGTTGCCCGGGTTGCTCATGCGCATCGACTCCGCGTGCCGCGATGATGCCGCCCGTCCGATCCGGCGGACGGCGCCTGCCCGGTGGTGGGCAGGCGCCGAGCGGCGTCGCAAACGCGGGACCGCGCGTCAAGCCGGATCATGGTGCGGTGCACGCGGCCGGGCCTCGTGCGCGCCATGATCCGGGCAGGCCGCCGTCAGGCGGCGATCCAGGGCAATCCGCCGTGTCAGGCGGCGATCGAAGGCACGCCGCCGTCAGGGCGGCGGCGAGCGTGGAGGGAAGGCCGTCAGGCGGCGTCGAGGGTCGGATAGTCGATGTAGCCCTCGGGGCCCTGGCTGTACCAGGTCTTGTAGTTGTCCTTGTTGAGGGGCGCGCCCTTGGCGATCCGCTCCGGCAGGTCCGGATTGGCGATGAAGGTGCGGCCGAAGGCGATCGCGTCGGCGCGGCCCTCGTCGAGGGCGGCCTGCGCCTTCGGACCATCGTAGTCGGAGTTCAGCACCAGCGGGCCCCGGAAGGCGGCCTTGATCGCGGGCGCCACGGCCGGGCGGGCGGCCTTGCCGAAGGTGCCGTTCGGGCCGGGCTCGCGCAGTTCGAGGAAGGCGACGCCGATCTGCGAGAGCGCGGCGGCGGCGGCCGGGAACAGGGTCTCGGGCTCGGGATCGTCGACACCCTGGATCGGCTCGTTCGGCGACAGGCGCACGCCGGTGCGGTCGGCCCCGACCGTATCGGCGACGGTGCGGGCGACCTCGGACAGCAGCCGTATGCGGTTCTCGACCGGGCCGCCGTAGCGGTCCTGGCGCAGGTTGGTGCCCGAACGCAGGAACTGGTCGATCAGGTAGCCGTTCGCGGCGTGGATCTGCACCCCGTCGAACCCGGCCTCGATCGCGTTGCGAGCGGCCTTGGCGTAGTCGGCGAGCAGCCGCGGGATCTCGTCCTCGCGCAGGGGCCGCGCCTCGGCATAGGGCTTCTTGCCCTCGTAGGTGTGGGCCTGGTCGGGCGCCGTGGTGGCGGAGGCCGAGACCGGCGCCTGCCCGCCGAGGAAGTCCGGATGGACCACCCGGCCCATGTGCCAGAGCTGGGCGACGATGCGCCCGCCGGCCTCGTGGACCGCGGCGACCACCGGCTTCCAGGCCTCGACCTGCTCCGGCGCCCACAGGCCCGGCGCGAAGGGCCAGCCGGTGCCTTCCTGCGAGATGCCGGTGGCTTCGCTGATGATCAGGCCGGCGCCGGCGCGCTGGCGGTAATACTCCGCCATGATCGGGGTTGGGACGTGGGTCCGCGAGGCGCGGCCGCGGGTCAGCGGCGCCATCAGGATGCGGTTCGGCGCCTGGATGGCGCCGAGCTGGATCGGGTCGAACAGGGAAGGCACGGAAGGACAATCTCCGGATCGAGCCCGGCTTCAAGGGCCGGGCGATGCGGGTGGGATGTGGGTGGTGCAGCGCAGCAGACCAGGGGCGAACCCTGCGGCCGCGTCCCGCGATGTGCGCTGCCTCACCTCACGAGAGGGATGAAAGCGGGCCGCGGGTCACGACTTGTCCATCTGCTCCCTGGCGTCCGACACCGCCTTCATGCACCCGGCCTCGTCGCCCTTCTTGTCGAGCTCGCGGGCGCGGTTGAGGCTGGCGCGGGCCTCCATCACGCCGGTGCCGCCGCCGCTCGCCTTGGCGACCTCGGCGGTGGCCTGCGTCTCGGCCGAGCCCGGGGCGGGGCCCTTCGGGAGCGCGGAGGGGCTGGTGCCTTTCTCGGTCGCCGCCTCGGCCTGGGCCTCGCGGCGCGACGCCACCTCCTTGCCGCCGCTCGAGGCCGCGATGGTCTCGCGGCCCTTCGCGTCGAGGCGCGGCTCCAGGGAGGAGATCTCGGTGCCGCAGGCGCCGGCGAAGGCCGGACCGGCGAGACCGGCGATGAGGCCGGCGGCGAGGATGAGCTTCATGGCGTCTCTCCCTGTCGTTGAATCGCGCCCGTTCCCGAACCTTGGCGCGAAGGGCTTCGGTCCGCGAACACCGGCCCGGGGGCGGGGGTTCCGGCGAAAGTAAGAGACGGCTCAGAAAAAAGGGGCCGCCCCCGGCGGGAGGCGGCCCCTCGTCTCGTCGAGATCCGCGGGGCTGAACGCCCCGCGGAATCTCGGCTCACGCACTCAGCTTGTCGCGCATCGGCAGCTGGCGGATGCGCCGGCCGGTCGCCGCGAAGATCGCGTTGGCGATGGCCGGCGCCACCGGCGGCACGCCGGGCTCGCCGACGCCGCCGAGCGGCTTGTCCCAGGACCCACCCTGTACGAGGTGCACGTTGATGATCTTGGGCGCCTCGTTGATCCGGGTCAGCTCGTAGGTGTCGTAGTTGTCCTGGACGGCGCGGCCGTTCTTGAAGGTGATCTGGGCGGTGAGCGCGAGGCCCATGCCCATCACCACCGCGCCCTCGAGCTGCGAGCGCACCCGCTCCGGGTTGACCTGCTGGCCGCTGTCGATGGCGATGTCGACCCGTTCGACGGTGACCTCGCCCTTCGGCCCGACCGAGACCTCCGCCACGGCCGCCGTGTAGGTCACGAAGCTGTAATGCGCCGCGATGCCCAGCCCGCGGCCCTTGTCCACCTTGCGGCCCCAGCCGGCGCCCTTGGCCACCGCCTCGATCACGTTGCGCAGGCGCCCGGTATCGATGGGATAGCGCGAGGGATCCTCGCCGTAGTTCCAGGCATCGCCGATCTTGACCGGATCGATGATCCGGGCCGGGCCGATCACGTCGAGGAGGTAGTCCTTCGGGTCGCGGCCGGCCATCTGGGCCAGCTCGTCGATGAAGGACTGCACCGCGAAGGCCCGCGGGATGTTCGACACCGAGCGGAACCAGCCGATGCGGACATGGGCGTCGGCCGGCGGGTTCTCCATCCGCATGTTGGGGATGGCGAACGGCACGTTGACGAGGCCCATCCCGAGCTCGATCGGGATCTGCTCGTTGGCGCCGGCCACGAAGGTCGAGCCGATGGTCGGGGCCGCGCTGCGGTGCAGCCAGGCGATCGGCATGCCCTTGTCGTCGAGGCCGGCCTCCAGCCGCTCCACCGAGACCGTGTGGTAGTAGCCGTTGTGGAGGTCGTCCTCGCGGGTCCAGGTCATCTTGACCGGGGCGCCGTCCATCGCCTTCGAGCAGAGCGCCGCCTCGACGAAGTAGTCGGGCTTCGACTTGCGGCCGAAGCCGCCGCCGAGCAGCGTCACGTTCACCGTGACGGTCTTCGGGTCGACGCCGAGGCGCTTGGCGATCCGGTCGCGGGCGGCCTGGGGCGACTGCACGCAGCCCCACGCCTCGATCGTGCCGTCCTTGGCGATCCTGACGGTCGCGGCCGGCGGCTCCATCGGGGCCTGGACGAGGTGGGGGATGTAGTACTCGGCCTCAAGGCGCTTGGCCGCCTTCTTCATTGCCGCGTCGACGTCGCCTTCCTGGCGCACCACCTTGCCGGGCTTACGCACGGCCTGTTCCAGGGTGGCCCGGTAGGCGTCGGAGTCGTAACTCGCGTTCGGCCCGTCCTCGAAGGAGGCGTTCAAGGCCTCGCGGCCCTTGATCGCCGCCCAGGTGTTGCGGGCGATGACCGCGACGCCGCCGGTCGGCATGAACTCGTAGGGCGGGGCCGGCGGATCGATGGTCACGACCTTGACGACGCCCGGCACCTTCATGGCAGCGGCTTCGTCGAAGCTCTTGACCTTGCCGCCGAAGACCGGCGGCCGGGCGACGACGGCGTAGAGCATCCCCTCGACGCGGGTGTCGAGCCCGTACTGCGCCTTGCCGGTGGTGATGCCGACATTATCGATGAGGCCGACGCGGCCCTTGCCGATGTAGCGGAAGGCCGACGGGTCCTTGAGCGTCACCGTCGCGCGGTCGGGCACCGGCATGGAGGCCGCGGCCTGCGCGACCTCGCCGAAGCCGATCCGGCGGCCGGACTTGGCGTGAACGAGGGCGTGGTTCTCCGTCGTCACCTCGGAGGCCGGGACGTTCCACTGCTTGGCGGCGGCCGCGACCAGCATGGCGCGCGCGGCGGCGCCGGCGCGGCGCAGCGGCATGAAGAAGTGCCGGAGCGAGCGGGAGCCGTCGGTGTCCTGGTTGCCGAAGCGCTCCTCGTCGCCGTGCGCCTGGGCGACCTTGACCTTGGCCCAGTCGGCATCGAGCTCGTCGGCGACCACGAAGGCCACCGAGGTGCGCACGCCCTGGCCCATCTCCGAGCGGGTGCAGGTCACCGTCACGGTGCCGTCGGGCCCGATCGCCACGAACAGGGTCGGGTCGTCGCGCCAGCCATGCGGCATGCCGTCGGCGCCGAATTTCGGCGGATCGGCGGCGAGCGCGCCTTGCGGCTTCAGCGACAGGGCGAGCACCAGGGCGCCGGCCCCGGCGATGAGGCCGCGGCGGCTGAGCTGGCCGGGCGAGACCTTGTCGATCGCGGATTCCGGCTCGTCGGCCGGGGCGGATTTGAGGAAGGAGGAGAGGTCGTGAATCACAGGCGATCTCCCTGGCCGGCCTTCGGGGTCAGCCCCGCCGCCTGCTTGATGGCGGCGCGGATGCGCGGATAGGTGCCGCAGCGACACAGGTTGCCGCTCATCTGGTTGTCGATGTCGGCATCGGTCGGCTTCGGGGTCTCCTTGAGGAGGGCCGCCGCCTGCATGATCTGCCCGGTCTGGCAGTAGCCGCACTGCGCCACGTTCAGCTCGCGCCAGGCCGCCTGGACCGGGTGATTGCCGTCCGGCGACAGGCCCTCGATCGTCACCACCGGCTGGCCGTCGGCGGCCGAGACCGGGGTTTGGCAGGCCCGCATCGCGGTGCCGCCGACATGGATGGTACAGGCGCCGCAGGCCGCGACGCCGCAGCCGAACTTGGTGCCCGTCAGGCCGAGCTCGTCCCGCAGGTACCACAGCAGCGGCATCTCGGGGTCGCCGTCGAAGCGGCGCTCCTCCCCGTTCACGTTGAGCTTGATCATCGTCGCCCTCCGGCTTCGGGAGGCTCTTCCGGCGCCCCGCGGACACGCTTCCGGTCGCGGCGCCACCTCCCTCTCGTCGATTGCGGTCTCGGCGCCCCGGCCCCCCGGACCGGACGGCGCCGCTCTCCTCCCTCACGCCGTGCATGCGGCGTGCATTCATGCATCGTGGACGTCGCCGCCCCGGGACACGTCCCGCGAGCCGATCGTCGGAGCCCCGCACCACGCCCGAACATGAGAATGATTTAAGGCTAGGGATGGGTAACCCGGACCCCCGCGTGTCGGCAAGCCGCCAGTTCACCGTCAGGTTGCCGCGCCGGGCCGCTGCAACGCCTTGCCGCGAGTTCCGTTTTCGTGTATCGGCCGCAACTCCGGTCGTCCCATGCCGGGATGCCGCGTGCCGGGCCCTCGCCCGTCCGCACCGCGCCCCGGCCGGGACCTTCGGAGCACACGTTTCTGCCCGTCGATCACGCGCCGGCCCGCTTCCCGTTTCGGGGGCGGCGGTTCTGGAGAAGCCCCGAGGCGGGGCCGCTTTGGGACTCCGGCGGGCGGAAGCGGCCCGTCGATACGAGCCGCCGGCGCCGTCCCCTCGGAGAGAGCGGGGCGAAAAGGAGCATAGATGTCCGCAGGTTTGCAAGGCGCCTCGTCGAGCCGCGAAGATTTCGCCGCCCTTCTGGAAGAGTCGTTCCGCGAGCACGAGATCACGGAAGGTTCCGTGGTCAAGGGCCGCGTGGTGGCGATCGAGAAGGACGTCGCCGTCATCGACATCGGGGCGAAGACCGAGGGCCGCGTCGCCCTCAAGGAGTTCACGGGCCCCGGCCGTGACCAGCCGATCGGCGTCGGCGACGAGGTCGAGGTCTACGTCGACCGCATCGAGAACGCCCTCGGCGAAGCCGTCATCTCGCGCGACAAGGCGCGCCGCGAGGAGAGCTGGGTCAAGCTCGAGAAGGCGTTCGAGAACAACGAGCGCGTCAGCGGCACGATCTTCAACCAGGTCAAGGGCGGCTACACCGTCGACCTCGACGGCGCCGTGGCGTTCCTGCCGCGCTCGCAGGTCGACATCCGTCCGGTCCGCGACGTCACCCCGCTGATGGGCACGCCGCAGCCGTTCCAGATCCTCAAGATGGACCGCCGCCGCGGCAACATCGTGGTGTCGCGCCGCACCGTGCTCGAGGAGAGCCGGGCCGAACAGCGCTCCGAGCTGGTGGCCAACCTCGAAGAGGGTCAGGTCATCGACGGCGTGGTCAAGAACATCACCGAGTACGGTGCGTTCGTCGACCTCGGCGGCATCGACGGCCTGCTGCACGTCACCGACATGGCATGGCGTCGCGTCAACCACCCGTCCGAGGTGGTCAACATCGGTCAGACCGTCAAGGTCAAGATCATCAAGATCAACCACGAGACGCACCGCATCTCGCTCGGCATCAAGCAGCTGCTCGCCGATCCGTGGGAGGGCATCGCCGCCCGCTACCCGGTCGACGCCAAGCTCAAGGGCCGCGTGACCAACATCACCGATTACGGCGCCTTCGTGGAGCTGGAGCCGGGGATCGAGGGCCTGATCCACGTCTCGGAGATGAGCTGGACCAAGAAGAACGTCCATCCGGGCAAGATCGTCTCCACCTCCCAGGAGGTCGAGGTCCAGATCCTGGAAGTCGATCCGGTCAAGCGCCGCATCTCGCTCGGTCTCAAGCAGACCCTGCAGAACCCGTGGGAGGCCTTCTCCGAGAAGCACCCTGCCGGCACCGAGGTCGAGGGCGAGGTCAAGAACAAGACCGAGTTCGGTCTGTTCATTGGCCTCGAGGGCGACGTCGACGGCATGGTCCACCTCTCGGACCTCGACTGGAACCGTCCGGGCGAGCAGGTCATCGACGAGTTCAAGAAGGGCGACGTGGTGCGCGCCCAGGTTCTCGACGTCGACGTCGAGAAGGAGCGCATCTCGCTTGGCATCAAGCAGCTCGCCGGCGACCCCTTCGCCGATGCCGGTGACGGCATCCGCAAGAACCAGGTCGTCACCTGCGAGGTGCTCGAGGTCAAGGACTCGGGCATCGAGGTCAAGATCGTCGATTCCGATCTCCAGGCCTTCATCCGCCGCGCGGACCTCGCCCGCGAGCGCAACGACCAGCGCCCCGAGCGCTTCGCCGCCGGCGAGAAGCTCGACGCCCGCGTGACGCAGTTCGACCGCAAGGCCCGCCGCGTCCAGCTCTCCATCAAGGCCCTCGAGATGGCCGAGGAGAAGGAGGCGATCGCCCAGTTCGGCTCCGCCGATTCGGGCGCCTCGCTCGGCGACATCCTCGGCGCGGCCCTCAAGGCCCGCCAGGCCGACAAGAAGTAAGGGATCCGCCCGGGCCGCGAAGGCCCGGGCACCCCTCCACGATCCGGACGCCCGCGCGGAGAGACCCCTCCGCGCGGGCGTTCTCGTATCCGTATTCTCCCGATCGGGGAGGGGGATGGCCCCAAACCGGTCTTGCCGCTGCGCGACGGGCGGGGGTAGAACACGCCGGGAGCGAGGTGCGCCAAGGACTTGCAGGGGACGCCCCTGCCGGACGGGCGCACCCGGAGGTCGGACCAGGATACGGGCGCCGCATGGCCATCGATGCTGAACTTCTCCTCGACCGGCGTTCCTTGCGCCGGAAGCTGTCTGTCTGGCGCGCGGTCGGGATCGGGGCGCTGATCGTCGCCGCCGGCGCCGTCGGCTGGCGGGCGGCCGGGGGCACGGGGTTCTCCGCCGTCACGCCGCAGATCGCCCGCATCAGCATCGACGGCTTCATCGCCGGCAGCGAGAAGACCCGCGAGCTGATGAAGCGCGTCGGTGAGTCGAGCGCGGTCTCGGGCGTCGTCGTCTCGATCAACTCGCCGGGCGGCACCACCACCGGCTCGGAAGAGCTGTTTCGCAATCTCCGCGCGCTCGCCGAGAAGAAGCCGATCGTCGCCTTCGTGGACGGCACGGCGGCCTCGGGGGCCTACATCACGGCGATCGCCGCCGACCACATCGTCGCCCGCGAGACCTCCCTCGTCGGCTCGATCGGCGTGCTGTTCCAGTATCCCGAGGTGTCCGGCCTCCTCGACAAGGTCGGGGTGAAGGTCGAGGAGGTGAAGTCCTCGCCGCTCAAGGCCGAGCCGAGCGGCTTCCACCCGACCCCGCCGGCCGCCCGCGAGGCCCTTCAGGCGATCGTCGGCGACACCTTCGGCTGGTTCAAGGACCTGGTGGCCGAGCGCCGCAAGATGAATCCCGACCAGCTCAAGGCGGTGGCGGACGGCCGGGTCTTCAGCGGGCGCCAGAGCGTGCCCCTCGGCCTGATCGACGAGACCGGCAGCGAGCGCCAGGCCGTCGCCTGGCTCGAGCGCGAGAAGGGCGTGGCCAAGAACCTGCCGGTGCGGGACTGGAAACCGCGCTCCGACAACCGCTTCGGCCTGTTCTCGGCCGCCGCCTTCGGCGCCGGCCTCCTCGGCTACGACGATCTGGCCGCCCGGCTGCGGCAGGCCGCCCCCGAGACCGCCGCCCTGACCCAGGGCGGGCTGCTCGCGGTCTGGCGCCCGTAAGGCGCCGACCCGCCTCCCCGCGAGACGCATCCGCCCCACGCATCCCCGGCCGGCCCCGCCTCAGTCGAGACGATACTCCATGATCAAGTCAGAGCTGGTCCTCAAGATCGCCGAGCAGAACCCGCACCTCTACCAGCGCGACGTCGAGAACATCGTCAACGCGATCCTCGACACGATCGCCGACGCCCTGGCGCGGGGCGACCGGGTCGAGCTGCGGGGCTTCGGCGCCTTCTCGGTCAAGCGGCGGGAGGCGCGGCGGGGCCGCAACCCGCGCACCGGCGCCGCCGTGGCGGTGGCCGAGAAGGCGATCCCGGTCTTCAAGACCGGCAAGGAGATGCGCCTGCGCCTGAACGCCGCCGGGATCGGCGCCGACGAGCCGAGCCGGGCCGAGGCCGCCTTGAGCTGAAGGCGGACGCCGCGACCCTGGCGCCCGCGCGCCCGCGCGTTACAATTTCCTCCGCGGGACTCCGTCCGGCGGTCCCGATCCCCTCCCGCATCACCGACGAAAGACCGGGTTTCCCGATGATCCGCTTCCTCAAGGGCCTGATCCTGCTGCCCATCGCGATCGTGGTCGTGCTGCTGGCGGTGGCCAACCGCCAGCCGGTGATGCTGTCCTTCGATCCGTTCACCAACGGCACGCCGGCCTTCAGCATGGCGATGCCGCTCTACGCGCTGATCTTCGCCGCGGTGGCGCTCGGCATCGTGGTCGGCGGTGTCGGCTCCTGGCTCGGCCAGGGCGACAACCGCCGCGACCGCCGCGCCAAGGGCCGCGAGCTCGCCCGCCTGCGCCACGAGGCCGAGCGCCTGCGCCAGGCCGCGCCGGCCCCCGCCACGATCGGCCGCACCGCCCTGCCGGCCCCGGTCGGCCGCGCCTGACCATGCGGTGGATCGGCGAGGGCGAGATCGACGCGGCGCTCGACCACGCCCGCCTGGCCGATGCCCTCGCCGCCGCCTTCCGGGCCGGCGCCACGGTGCCGACGCGCCACCATCACGCGATCGAGACCGCCCCCGACGGCGCCTCGCTGCTGCTGATGCCGGCCTGGACGCTCGATTATGTCGGCATCAAGATCCTGACCCTGTTCCCGGGCAACCGTGCGAACGGCCTCGACACGATCCAGGGCGGGGTCCTGCTCTGCGGCGGCCGCGACGGCCGGCCGCTCGCCCTCCTCGACGGCGCCCGCCTGACCCTGTGGCGCACCGCCGCCGCCTCTGCGCTGGCCGCCCGCCACCTCGCCCGACCCGACGCGGCCCGGATGGTGATGGTGGGGGCGGGTGCCCTCGCGCCGTTCCTGGTGCGGGCACATGCCGCCGCACGGCCGATCCGCCACGTCGCAATCTGGAACCGCCGGCCGGAGGGCGCGGCGCAGCTCGCCGCGACGCTCGCCGCCGAGGGGTTCGACGCCGAGCCGGTGACCGACCTGGCATCCGCGGTGGGGGAGGCGGATCTCGTCTCCTGCGCCACCTTGTCGACCGAACCGCTGGTGCGGGGCGACTGGCTGCGGCCGGGCACCCATCTCGACCTCGTCGGCGCCTTCACGCCGGCGATGCGCGAGGCCGACGACGCCGCCCTGCGGCGCGGGCCGCTCTACGTCGACACGCCCGACGCCCTCAAGAAGGGCGGCGACGTGGCGGTGGCGATCGCCGCCGGCGCGCTGACGCCCGAGGCGGTGACGGGCGACCTCGCCTCACTGTGCCGGGGCGAGGCGCCCGGGCGGCAGGGACCGGACGAGATCACGGTGTTCAAGTCGGTCGGGGCCGCGATCGAGGATCTGGCTGCGGCCATCGCGGTCTGGGAGAGCCTGACGCCGTCGGCTTGAGCCGCGAAACCCGTGCGGTCCGGCATCCGACGCCCTATAAACGGCCCATGTCGCCCGCACCCTTCCTCGTCAAGATCTGTGGTCTCGGCACGCCCGAGACGCTCGAGGCCGCCATCGCGGCCGGGGCCGACCAGATCGGCCTCGTCCATTTTCCCAGGAGCCCGCGCCACGTCGACCTCGACCACGGCGCCGCCCTGTCGCGCCAGGCCCTCGGCCGGACAGAGCGGGTGGTGCTGCTGGTCGATCCCGACGACGCCCTCGTCGCGGCGGTGGTGGCGGCGTTCCGCCCCGACTGGCTCCAGCTCCACGGCAGCGAACCCCCGGAGCGGGTGGCGGAGTTGCGCGCCCGGACCGGGTTGCCGGTGATGAAGGCGCTCGGCATCGCCACCGCCGACGATCTCGCCCGCGCCGCCCCCTACCGCAGCGTCGCCGACCGGCTGCTCTTCGACGCCAAGCCGGCGCCCGGCGCGGTCCTGCCCGGGGGCAACGGCCACGCCTTCGACTGGTCGCTGCTCGCCGGGGCCGGCCGGACCGACCCGTTCATGCTGTCGGGCGGCCTGACGCCCGAGACGGTGGCCGACGCCGTGGCAATGACGGCCGCCCAGGCGGTCGACGTGTCGTCGGGGGTCGAGACCGCGCCCGGCCGCAAGGACCCGGAGCGCATCGCCGCCTTCGTGGCGGCCGCCAGAGCCGTCGCAGGCGCGGACGGGTCCGCCGCCCGTGCCGTCGGGGGTGCGACCGCGCCGGAAATTGCCCCTGCGGCGCGAAGGGCGTAAGCCCCGCCGACACATTTTTTTCACGATCCCGTCCAGAGGCAGAGCTCCCGCCGTGACCGCTCCCCAGAATCCGAACTCGTTCCGCACCGGCCCCGACGAGCGCGGCCGCTTCGGCATCTTCGGCGGCCGTTTCGTGGCCGAGACCCTGATGCCGAACATCCTCGCCCTTGAGCAGGCCTACGCCGCCGCCAAGGCCGACCCGGCCTTCCAGGCCGAAATGAACGGCTACCTCACCCATTACGTTGGTCGGCCGAGCCCGCTCTATTACGCGGAGCGCCTGTCCCAGCACCTCGGCGGCGCCAAGATCTACTTCAAGCGCGAGGAGCTGAATCACACCGGCTCGCACAAGGTGAACAACGTCCTGGGCCAGATCATGCTCGCCCGGCGCATGGGCAAGCCGCGGATCATCGCCGAGACGGGAGCGGGCCAGCACGGCGTCGCCACCGCGACCCTCTGCGCCCGCTTCGGCCTCAAATGCGTCGTCTACATGGGCGCGGTCGACGTCGAGCGGCAGAAGCCGAACGTCTTCCGGATGAAGATGCTCGGCGCCGAGGTGGTGCCGGTCGAATCCGGTACCCGCACCCTCAAGGACGCGATGAACGAGGCCCTGCGCGACTGGGTCACCAACGTCGCCGACACCTTCTACTGCATCGGCACGGTGGCGGGGCCGCATCCCTACCCGGCGATGGTGCGCGACTTCCAGTCGATCATCGGCACCGAGACCAAGGCGCAGATGCTGGAGATGGAAGGCCGGCTGCCGGATTCGCTCGTCGCCTGCATCGGCGGCGGCTCGAACGCGATGGGGCTGTTCCACCCCTTCCTCGACGACCGCGAGGTCGCGATCTACGGCGTCGAGGCGGCCGGCCACGGCGTCTCGAGCGGCCTGCATGCGGCGTCCCTCACCGGCGGCAAGCCCGGCGTGCTGCACGGCAACCGCACCTACCTGCTGATGGACGGCGACGGCCAGATCGCCGACGCCCACTCGATCTCCGCCGGCCTCGACTATCCGGGCATCGGCCCCGAGCATGCCTGGCTGCACGAGATGGGCCGCGTCACCTACCTGTCGGCGACCGATACCGAGACCCTGGAGGCCTTCCGGCTCTGCTCGCTGATGGAGGGCATCATCCCGGCCCTCGAGCCCGCCCACGCGCTGGCCAAGGTCGCCGAGCTCGCCCCGAGCCTGCCGCGCGACCACCTGATGGTCGTCAACCTCTCGGGCCGCGGCGACAAGGACATCCCCCAGGTCGCCGAGATCCTGGGCGACACCCTCTGATCCCCGCGCGCCGCGCCCAGGATGGCGCGGCGCAAAAAGGCCTGCGACGGTTCCTTGACAGCCCCGCCGGCCTCCCCCTATACCGCGGCCATCGCAGCGGCGCACACGGACCGGCCGCAGCGGGGCGGAGTAGCTCAGTTGGTCAGAGCAGAGGAATCATAATCCTTGTGTCGGGGGTTCAAATCCCTCCTCCGCTACCAAAATCCTTCTGCCTGAACAGGCACTTAGAGCCGAGGCCCTGGACTTCCCGTCCGGGGCTTTTTGCTGTTCGGGCGGAACTCGGGCGGACTTTTCTGCACGCTTGCCGTCCGCGCCGCCCGAATTCGACGCTCGGGCGGGCGTGAGAGGCCAGGCTCTCATCCCGCGTTGACAGAGCCAAGCCCTGGCTCGCCACGTTAACCACGCTGCATTTCGCCCCTTGAAGGTAGGGCGGCGGTGCCTCACTTAATCGGACACGAGAGGCGGCATGGGCCGCTCCGTACCGGGGAGACCGACTGCCATGATGAGCGGCACAGTATTTTTGCTGGCGGACAAACGCGCCGAGACGGTGACCGACGATGAGGTCGCCCTGGCGATCCAGGAGATGCGCGGCGACGTCAGGGTGAGCCTGGCCGAATACGCGGGGCGCGACCAGTCGGGTCGCCCGACGATCCGCGTCAAGGTCGTCGACTGCGCCCAGGGCGAGCTCGACGGAACCTACTCTATCGGACGGGTGCTTCACGCCCTCCGGCAGACGACGGCGCAGCACCAGGCGCACCTCGTTGACACCAGGGCGTTCCGCGCCAGGCTCGCCGCCGTCGGCGTCGCCAGAGACGAGCGCGAGGAGGCCGAGCGCCGGGAGAACCTCGGGCGCCTGCGTGCCGCCGGCATCTCCCCGCAGCGTCTATCCTGGATCTGCAACTGCCTCGCGCGTGGCGTCTACCTCGAAGACGACGCGCTGAGGGACTGGGACTGGTACGAGCGCGAGATCGTGCGGGACCGCCCGGCCCCCATGGCGCTGCGCCGCTACGTCGCCGGGTTCGCCCGCTCCTAAACGACGACCGATCCGGTCGGGGCGCGTGCGCCCCGGCCCCCATCGAGGCGCCTCCGTGGGGCGCCTCGATGGGGGCCGTCAATTCCGGTCGGCATGGGCCACCGGGGTTCCCAAGGGCAGACCTGAAATGGCGAGGACGACGATCAGCTGCGCGACCGAAGGGTGCGCGGGCGAGATGGACGTGCAAGGCAACAACCGCCGGGACGCCGACTACCGGGCGAAAAAACTGGTCGAGCGCGGCTGGACCTGCCGCGAATGCGACAATCGCGAGACGGCCGCCTCCGCGGCGGCGGCCGGGCTGCCCGCGCTTGAGGGCACCGAGAAGCAGGTCGCTTGGGCGAATGGGCTTCGGAACTCGACGCTCCGTCGGATCGATCAGCTCGTGCAGAGCGCGCGATGGATCCGGTCCCTGGTTGGCGACGCCTTCGGCTACAACGCCGACGCCGTCGCCATGGCGGTCCTCATCCGCGACGTCGGCAAACCGGCGGTCGATCGCGCCATCGATGCGATGCGGGCCGAGACAGACGCACGGTTCTGGATCGACGGGCGGGAAGACGCGATGGACGCGCGGCTGCGCGCCGTCGTCGAGCGCATCGCTGCGGAGGACCGTGCCCTGTCTCCGGAGGGCAAGGCGGAGGCGGCGGCCGAGCACGAGGCCATGACGGAGGCGACGCTCCGCCCGGCCGTCCCGGTGTCGGAGACGATCGCCGAGCTCTCGTTCCGGGACGGCCTGATCAAGGCGAGCTACGATGAGCGGTCCGAGGCGTTCAACGCCCTCGTGAAGGACCTCGGCTATCGCTGGGACCCGGCGGCCCGCTGCTGGTGCCGCACGTACCAGCCGGCGATGATGGGGGCGGCCATCGACCGCCTCGCCGAGACGGCACACGAGCTTGTGGCGGCGGGGATCGTCGTTGCGCTCCACGACCCCGAGGCCCGCGCCAAGGCGATCGACCGGTCCTACGAGCCCGAGCACCGCCGCTGGGTCAGCCTCGTCACCGATGGCGAGCACAAGGGCCGGTTCCGGCTGACGTGGGGGCGCGGCGAGGATTTCTACCGCGAGTTCCGGGGTCTGAAGGGCGCGTCGTACAGGGGCAAGGCGTGCACGGTCCCGGCGACGTCCCGCGACGAGGTCCTCGACTTCGCCGAGGCGCACGGCTTCCGCCTCACGACAGGGGCCGAGGCCAGGGCGGCCGAGGTACTGGAGCGGCGCGAGCGAGGTCTCGTCGTCGACGCCAAGGCCAGCCGGAAGGCCGAGACGACGCGCCGGGGAAGCGCCCCCGCCCACCTCGCCGCTCCCGAGGTCGTGAGCCTGCACGATGCCCTGGTCGACCACGACTGAGCTCCTGCCGCACCAGGCGGACGCCGTCGCGAAGCTCCTGCCCTCCCGTGTGGGGGGCCTCTTCGCGGAGATGGGCACTGGGAAATCCCGGTGCCTCATCGAGCTCGCCGCGCGGCGGCGGGCCAAGATCGACCGGGTGGTCTGGTTCTGCCCGGTCTCGATCAAGGAGACCGTGCGGAAAGAGATCCTCAAGCACACGACATGCGGCGAGGACGACGTGTACGTGTTCGACGACAAGACCGACGCGGAGACCATCCCGCTCGACAGGCCCTGGTACGTCGTCGGCATCGAGAGCCTGTCATCGAGCGTGCGCGTGGTCTCCGCCTTAGACGCCCTCCTCGACGAGCGAACGTTCGTCGCGGTGGACGAGAGCACATTCATCAAGGGGCCGCACTCGACGCGGACCCGGCGGATCACGGACATGTCGCGCCGGGCTCGGTACCGCGCGGTGCTGACCGGCACGCCATTCACGCAGGGCGTCGTCGATCTCTACGCGCAGATGTCGTTTCTCAGCCCAAAGATCCTCGGATACAACTCGTTCTGGTCCTTCGCCAACAACCACCTCGAATACGATACCGACCGCAAGACGGGCCGGGTCACAGGAAGGATCATTCGCTCCCACAACACCGGCTACCTCGCCGCCAAAATCGCGCCCTACGTCTACCAGATCCGTAAGGACGAGTGCCTGGACCTGCCGGGAAAGCTCTACGAGCAACGCTGGGTCCCGCAGACGCTGGAGCAGATGGAGGCGGCGCGGACCGCCAAGGAGGAGGTCCTCGCCGACGAGGGGCTGTACGATAGTCCGCACATCGCAATCTTCCGGCTGTTCTCGCGCCTCCAAGCGATCGCCTGCGGCTTCGCCGGCGGGTGCCCTGTCCCGCACCGCCGCATCGACGGCTTGATCGATGCCATCGAGCGGATCCCGGAGGGCGAGAAGGTCGTCGTCTGGACGAAGTACCGGCAGGGCCTCGGCGACCTCGCGCGCGCGATCCGGGATTCATACGGCACCGATTCGTGCCGGGAGTTCCACGGGGGCCTCGACGAGCGGGCGCGCAACCGTGAGATCGATGCCTGGCGCCGGGAGGCGCGCTTTCTTGTCGCCACTCAGCAATCCGGAGGACACGGCTTGACGCTCGTCGAGGCCAGTCACGCCATCTTCTACAGCACCAGCTTCAAGTATTCGGAGAGGGCGCAGGCGGAGGATCGCATCCACCGGATAGGACAAAATCGCCCCTGTACGTACCTCGACGTCGCAGTTGACTGTGGTATCGATCGCCGGATCATCTCCGCCGTGGAGAGCAAGGGCGCCACCCTCACCGCATTCCGGGATGAGCTTGACGCATGCAAGCGGAAGGGCATGCGCAATCGCATCCGGGAGCTCGTCATGACGCTCTAGCTCCCTTGACGGAAGCCGGTCGATGTCCCACATTAGTAGACATGCAGGGGCAGGCATGGGCCGCTCTGCTGGAGACCGTCATGTCGAAATCGATCGCAATCGAGGTCGTCGCCCCTGCCGGGCGCACGCGAGACTTCTATGCCGACATCGGCCCGTTCTTCATGGACGGGGCCGTGCGCCGCGAGCTCCCGTACCTGAAGGATTTGCCGAGCAAGGTGTGGCTCCTGGCAAGGGACGAGGCCGGCCGCGTCGTCGGGTTCGCCGGCATCATCCCGCACCGCAACGGCGTGTCCGAGCTCTGCTCGCTGTTCGTGATCCCGGAGTTCCGCTCCCGCGGCATCGCCGAGGCCCTCGTCGAGAAGCGCCTCGACATGGTCTCCCTGGCCCGCGTCATCCGCGTGGTCTGCGCCCCCGCCTCGGCCGGGCTCTACGCCGACAAGGGGCTGAAGCAGGTCGCCAAGCGCGGCTCCTACGTCGTCCTGGAGCGCAAGCTCCCGAAAGTCGCCTGAGATGGTCAGCGCCCACATCTCCCCCGACGCCGCCTCCCGGCGCCGGGCCGTCGAGGGATTCCTGGCTGCCTGCGGCGCCCGCCAGGTCGCCTATGTCTGCCCGGAGGCCTACGCCGCCCGGGCCACGTGGATCGCGCCCCGCGCCCTCGTCGTCCCGTTCGAGCGCCTGGAGGACCGGGACACCTGGCTGACCCTCAACAGCATGGCGGGCCCGGACACTGCCCTCGTGATGGAAGGCGTCGCCCGCTACCCGAAGATCTCCTCGGGCAAGTTCGTGAACCTGCAGAGGCTGTCGAAGCTCTGCGGCCACCGGTGCCTCGTGGACGTCGTCCCGCTGACCCTTGGCATGGAGTTCGTCTACACGCCCTACAGCTACCTCGACCGCGGGATCCTCGGCTACGCGCACTGGTATGCGTTTCGGGAGAACAACCTGGAGCAGGGGCCTGACGGCGAGACGGTGTCGGCGCACGACCCGGCTGTCGTCGCCCGCAAGATCGCGCCGGTGACGACCTGCGACGGCTCGGCCCTGCTGGCTTCTCGGTCAGCCCTGGACGTGGTGTCCGACGCCGGGGAGCACGCCGGCTACGCTGAGCGGAAGGCGGCGCTGTTCGCCGAGCACACGAACCCGACGAAGATCGTCACCCGGCTCGCCGACCACGCCCACGCCTTCAAGTCGCGCACGGGCGCCGTCGTCTCCCACGTCCGTGGCCTGCCGGGCCGGGCACTGGTGCTGACGAACCTGGGCTCCTATGCCGATCGTCTCGGCAAGGCCCTGGCGAAGGCCGGAGCTCGCGACGCGGTCGCGACCTCGTTCTCCCTTGCGGTCGAGCGCGACGACCTCGGCGGGTTCGACCATCTCGTCTACGCCGAGGCGCCAATCGTGAAGAGCTACCTCGCGCTCGACGTCAAGGCGGCGATGCGCCGGGACGCGACGGTCACCGACGTGCGGGGCGACACCCGCGTCGACGCCTTCCTCCACGACCGGTGGGGCCGGGAGACCGGCGCCATCTCCGCCCTCACCGCCGCCCTGCTGGAGGTCCGCCATGCCGCGTAAGATGTACCTCCCCAAGACGGTCGACGCCGCCCTCGAAGAGCGCATGGCCTGGATCTTCGACACCTACCCGACGGTCGTCGTCTCGATCTCGGGCGGCAAGGATAGCACCGTGCTGCTCGACGCCGCCCGCCGTGAGGCCCTGCGCCGGGGCACGAACGTGACCGCCTTCTTCCTCGATCAGGAGGCGGAGTATGCCGCCACCATCGAGCACGTCCGCCACATCATGGGCCTGCCGGGGGTCCTGCCGGCCTGGTACCAGGTGCCCCTGAAGATGACCAACGCCACGTCCTTCGAGGAGGCCTGGCTGCACGCGTGGGAGCCCGGCGCGGAGTGGATGCGCCCGAAGGAGGCGGACGCGATCCACGAGGCTCCCGGCGCGCCCGACCGGTTCCACGCCTTCTTCGAGTGGATCGAGGCGCAGTGCGGCGCCGACACCTGCTTCCTCGTCGGCCTGCGGGCCGAGGAGGCGCTCAACCGGTACCGCGCCGTCACGAAGCACGAGGCGGTCCCCGGCGTGCCGTGGTCAAGCCGGACCAAGGGCGCGGCCGTGAAGCTTTATCCGCTCTACGACTTCACGTTCGAGGACATCTGGACCTACCTCGGCAAGTTCGGCGTCCCCTACAACCGGGCATACGACTGGATGTGGGCCAAGGGGCACGGCATCCAGGAGATGCGTGTCTCGAACCTGATCCACGAGCAGGCCTTCCACAGCCTCTCGACCCTCCAGGAGTTCGAGCACGACACGTTCGAGGCCCTGCAGCGCCGCATCGCCGGTGTCCACGCGGCCGCGCTCTACGCCGGGGAGCAATCGGTCTACCAGACCCTCACGCGGCCCAAGGCCTACAAGACCTGGCGCGCCTATCGCGAATTCCTCCTCGGCACCTTGCCGGTCGACGTAGGGAAGTTCCGTACCCGCTTCGCTCGGCAGCCCGAGGCGGAGAACGTGGCGCGCTCGCAGTGCCGGGCGCTCCTCCTCAACGACCACGAGGGCAACCTGACCATCGACACCACCGTGAAGGATCCGCGGGCCTCGCTCGCCAAGTGGATGGAACTCCTGTGATGACCCGCATCGAAACCCTTTCCGCCGCCCTCGCCGCCGAGATCTCGGCGCTCCCGCTGGCCGAGAAGATCGAGGCCCTCAACGCCGCCCGCCGGGCGCTGCACGAGGTTTCCCCGTTCCGGTCCGAGCCGGTGGACCTCGTGACGTGGATCCCGAACGACCGGGTGACGGCGAACGAGTACAACCCCAACAAGGTCGCCTCGCCTGAGATGGCGCTGCTGCACCGCTCGATCAAAGAGGACGGCTACACGCAGCCGATCGTCACGTTCCTCGCCGGCGAGGCTGCCGTCGTCGTCGACGGCTTCCACCGGCACCGGGTCGGCAAGGAGAAGGCGGATGTGCGCGAGCGCGTCCATGGGTATCTGCCGGTCGTAGGGATCGACAAGCCGCTAGCGGCGCGCATGGCCTCGACCGTCCGTCACAACCGCGCCCGCGGCAAGCATCAGGTGGATCTCATGAGCGAGATGGTGGTGAAGCTCGTCAACCTCGGCCAATCTGATCAGGCCATCGCCCGCCAGCTCGGGCTGACGGCGGACGAGCTCATCCGGCTCAAGGCGCAAACCGGCATCGCGGCGCTGTTCGCGAACCAGCCGTTCTCGCGCTCGTGGGTCGCCGTCGAAGGCGAGGCCGCGGATCCCTCGCTCGCCCTCGCCGACGAGGACGCGTGAGATGGAGGCCAGGATGATGCACCAGGACAACTTCGCGTTCCCGGACGGCGACCGGGACTGGGAGGGCATGGGCCTCATGCCGATCGGGATCGTGAGGAGGGACGAGGACGACGACTGGCACGCCCTCGCCCTCGACGACCGGCGAGGCGCCTTCATGGTGGACGGGGACAAGGCGACGCCCCTAGACAGGGAGGAGGTCGGGCCCGCGATCTTCCAGGCGATGGAGGACGCCTGCGAACGCCTGTGGGGGCACTCCTGGAACTCGTCGATCGGGGAGATCTTCGCGCTCAACCGCCGCACCGTCCAGCGGGACAGGGTCGCGAAGGCCCTCCTGCCGCCCCGGGTCCTCGCGATCATCGCCTACGTTTCAAGCGCGGACGACGGCGAGGAGCTCGCGGAAGCTCTGATCGCGGTCTCGCGATATGCGGCAAAGTTCAAGGACAAGCAGGTCGTCAAGCGGTATATCGAGAACGCGGTCGAGGTGTTCTACGGGGATTACGATCGCGAAATCGGGATACGGGACGAGAAGCCTTAGCCATCCGCACCCGCCCGGGCTTGCCCCGGGCCCCGGCCGGCCCGAGGATGCCTCCCTCACGGAGGGCGGCATGAGCGAGCTGAGGGAGCAGGTCCGGCAGGGAACGCTCAGGCGAATGCGGAAGTCGCTCGCCGAGTTGGACGCCCGGCTGGAGGAGCTCCTCGCCGAGCGAGGTCGCCTGGACGCCTCGATAGACGAATTGGAGGGGCAGCCGCCCGGCCCCGGGGAGGACCTCGTCGAGAGGGATCGCCAGGAGGGTCCAGGGATTTCGGAAACGGATTAAGACAGATCCGCCCAAGTGTCTTATTCTGTTTCCGAAAATCGGCAATCCGGCCAGGGAAAAGTTCACCAGTCGGAGAGAGGCCGCTTGCCGGGGCGCCCGATCGCCGGCAGGTTGGGCGTCCACTCGAACGGGAAAGCCCCCGCCGATGCTTGCCTCGCTGAAACGGAAACCGACCGCCGCCGCCTGAGCCACCCGCTCGGCGCGCCTCGCTGCGTCCCCGTTTCAGAGAGTGCCCCCGATGTCGAGCACTGCCTACAAGGCGGCCGCGGAGATCCGCGCGCTGATCCTCAACCCCGTCCTCGTCGCCGGCCCCCGAGAGCCGAGAGCGCCCCTCGCCGCGATCAATCGCGTGTTCGGGGGCGAGCACATGCAGTGGGACGCCATGGTGGACATGGACGCCGTCCTGCGACCGCTGGCCCGACGCGACGGGCTGCCGGGCGAGTGCAAGCACGCCCTGCAGGCGGCGATCACGAAGCCGAGCGCGGCCACCGCGACCCGGGCCGAGCGGGCGCTGCTCGCGGCCTGCAACCGAGAGGGCTTGCCCGACGGGCTGCCCACGGCGCTCTTCGAAGCCGCCAGGCTGCTGCCGTACCACGCCGCGGCCCTCGGATCGGCCGAGGCTGCGGCTCGCATCTCGGCCCGAAGCCTGGACGTCGCTTGGACGTACCTGCGCGGCTCCGACGTCGGGCGAGGTTGGCTCGCGCTGAGGGCAGCTCTGCTGTGGGCGAGTGACGCGCAGGAAGACCTTTCGGACGTCAAGTACAAGCCAAGGCCGTTGTTTGACAGGCTGACAGCATTCGACCTGCAAGCGATGACTTTCGCGAGATCGTTCGCAGCAATCGCGAAGGCGGAGGAGATGATCTCCGACGAGGACGCGATCCTGCGCGGGGGCGCCGGGGCGTCGGCAAGCGACATGGCGCGGGCGGGTGACCTCCCGGGCCTGGACGAGGACCTGCCGACGCTCGGGGCGATCCTCGACGCTGCGCGGCCGTCGGCCCTGGCTTCCCGGCCGGCGCCGGGGCTCGTCGTTGTCCCATCGCTCGCGCACCTGCCCGAGCCGGCCAAGTCGACGCGGGACCGGCGGGACAGCCCGCGCGCCGAGTTCGAGCGGATCGAGAACAAGCCGCTGCCGCTCCTCCCGGCGCCCGACCCGCACGCGTTCGCGGAGGCTGGCGCGGCCCGGGCCCCCTGGCTGCGGCCCGTGTTCGAGGTGCTGGCGCAGGACCTCGTCGGCGCGCCGTACGCCCGGATCCGGCCGACCGCGTTCGTCAGCCGCCCCGGCACCGGCAAGACGGCGGCGATCCGCGCGGTCGCGCAGGGCCTCGGCCTGGCGCTGCGCGTCTACAACGCCGCCGGGGCGGCCGACGGTTCGTTCGGGTCCACGTCCAGGCAATGGTCGACCGGCAGGGGGTCAATCCCGCTCCAGACCGCACTGGCAGAGGGCGTCGCGAATTTCGTCGTCGGGATCGACGAGATCGAGAAGTCGTCGCCTGACCGCAGGAACGGCTCGCTCCAAGACGCCTTGCTGCCGTTCCTGGAGCGGGAGAGCGCCAGGCAGATCTTCGACACGTTCATCGAGGCCAACGTGAACCTGTCGGCCGTGAGCTTCATCGTCACCGCGAATACTCTGGATGGCGTCCCGGGCCCCCTCCGGGACCGCCTGAGGATCCTTGAAGTCCCGTCCCCCCGGCCGGAGCACCTGCCGATCGTGGCGGCGAACCTCGTCGCCGAGATCCGCGCCGAACGGGGCCTGGACGAGGCGTGGGTGCCGGACCTCGACGAGGACGAGCTCGCCCTCCTGGCGCGGCACTGGAAGGGCGGGAGCCTCCGCCCTCTCAGGAGGCTCGTGGAGACCCTGGTCGCCGGGCGCGACCGCCTGGCCCCCCGGCACTGATGGAGGCCTCGATGGAGCGCGACACTCTTGATGCGATCGCAGCCAGGATCCAGGCCACGTGGGAGGCCGGCCGGGTCTGCGCGCTCGTCGGCCGGGGCTGCCGGGCCAGGGTCGTCCGCATCGGTCGCCTCGCCGCCGCCGGGCGCCTGTCGCCGGTGGAGGCCCTTCAGATGGCCCGCGAGGCGGAGGCGCTGGCCCTCTGCTTCTTGCCTCTTCCTGTGGGAGACGACCTGTGATCGATGACGAGTTCTACAGCATCGCGGGCCGCGCCCTGAGCGAGAACCGCTTCGCCAAGACTATCCAGATCGAGAGGATCTCCCCAACTGGCTTGGGCCCCATGATCGAGTGGACGTCGTCGCGCGCCTTGGACGTCAAGACCCAGGACAACGACGGCTTCTACCATCCCCGCGCGAGCACGGTCCTCAACATCCTCGCGCGGACGCTGGCGCTGCGCTGGAGCACCGGGATGCCGCTCTGCCCGGTCGATTGGGCGATGCGGCTGCACCGCGGCTACCCCGACCTGGTCTCCGGGCTCCCGGCCGTCGGCCCCGGGTGGTCATGGCTTCTCGCGGGCGCGGCCGACTACCTGACGCAGTTCTCGGGCGGCGTGAAGATCACCACGCACGAGATCAAGGAGAAGTACGGCACGCTTAGGTGGCAGATCTCGACGAGCGAATTCTCGTCCGACATTGAAGAACACATCGATTGCGTTGACTTTCTGTCAGGTTTCATCTGCGAGAAATGCGGAGCGCCTGGAGAGATCATCGAGATCAGGGGCTGGATGCGGTCCCGGTGCCTGAAGTGCACGGGCGCAGCGATCTGAGGGAGGTGGGCATGCGGATCTGGATCTTGTCTGACCTCCACGTCGACGCGTCCCCCTGGACGCCCCCGGCGGGGCTGACCTGCGACCTCGCGCTCGTCGCCGGCGACGTCGCCGACGGCCTGTGCCGACGGGCGATCCCGTGGCTCGCCGAAAACGTCGTCCCTCGCGCCCGGGGCACGGTCTACGTCCCGGGCAACCACGATTTCTGGAGGACTAGGCTCCCCGACGAGATCGCAGCCGCGCGTGAAGCCTCGATCATCGCGGGTATTCGCATGCTCGACTGCGGGCAGGCCGTCAGCTTCGAGGGCATCCAGGTCATCGGTGCGACCCTGTGGACTGACTACCGGATCACCGGCAACCGATCCATGGCGCTCTCTACTGCAGGGGATCGCCAAGGCGGTATGCGGGACCATCGGCTGATCCAGGGCCGCGATGCCCGGGGGACTCCCGCGCCCTTCAGGCCGCTCGCGGCCGAGGCGCTCCACCTGCAGCACCGGGGGCGGATCGAGCGCGCCCTGGCGGAGCCGTGGGACGGGCCCCGCATCGTCGTCACCCACCACGCCCCGCATCCGCGGTCGTTGTTGCACGGGGAGGTTCGCGAGATGATCGATGCCGCCTATGCTTCGGATTTGACCGATATACTCGAAGGACCGCATGCGCCGGACCTGTGGATACACGGCCACATCCACCGGAGCGTCGACTACACAGTTGGCCGGACGAGGATCATCGCGAACCCGAGGGGTCACGACACCTCCCACCGGCGCCGGGATGGGGTCTGGGTCCAGGAGCTGGAGAACCCCGCCTTCGACCCTGGCCTGATACTGGAGCTCTGACGATGCGCAGCACCATCCTCGCGGCCGCCCTCCTCATCGGGGCGTCCGTCCCCGCCGCGGCCGCCTTCGTCACATCCCTGGACGACGGGCAGGGGCGGAAGGCGTGGCTCCGCTGGGAGCCCGGGACCGGCGGCGTGCGATGGAGCCTCAGCTGCCTCGACACGTCGGATCCGCGCAAGCCGGACGAGCTCTTCACGTACCGGGGGACCGCGCCGGCCGAGGTCGGCTTCGTCGAAGGGCGAGCCGATGACGTCGCCGTGCCCGGCCGGTTCGTCCTCGCGACGCGTGGCCTCTCGCCCTACCTCCAGATTTGGCTGCAGGGATGCCCGGCGAACGGCAGGGCCGTCCTCATCCGCCAGGTCCGCTAGGCCGCCGGGGGCTCCTGCTGGGCTAGGACGCGCTGGATCCGGGCGACCTGCCGCTGCGCCGCGAGCCTGGTGCGCTTCAGGGCGATCGCCGGCGGGGTGCGCTCGCCGGCGAGCCAGAACCGGACCGTGCGGACGTTCTCCCCAATGTCGGCCGCGAGCTCGGCCTGCCACCTTGAGCCGTACATCGCCTGCCCAAGGGAGGCGATCGCCTCGGCCTCGGGGGATGGCATCCTGGGGCCGCCGTTGGAATTGCTCATGTTTTCCGCTTGATGCAATCGAACGCGGCTTCGGTATCGTTTCGATGCAGGGGCGGGGCCGGCGTGGATCCGGCCCCGCTGCGAGGTCAGATCCCGTCGAGCCGGGGCTCGGGATCGGCCGTCCGAGCCCGGGCCGCGGCCGAGAGGACGGCCTGGACCTCCGGGGTCACCGAAGGAGCGCCCACACGAGCCAGGCCACGAGCGACCCGACGACGGCTCCGGCGAGCCGGAACACGGGCGCGAAATCCCACGTCCCGCTGGCCGGCGTGAGGAGCGCCCAGGCGAACAGGATGAGGCTCGCGGCGAGCGGCAGGCACCAGGCGGCCAGCGTGACGGTCACGGGCGGGATCTCCGGTGATGAGGTGTGACGGCCGCGATCGCCGCGGCGACGTCGGCTCGGGTCGGTCCTGCCGGGACGGGCGCACCCAGAAGGGCCGCGATCGCGGCCCCCAGCGCGGGGTCCGGGCGGGCAGGCTCGGTGGGCGGGGCGAGGCAGGCCGCGACGGCCAGCAAGGCGATGAGCTCGGGGCTCACGCTGCCGGCCGCGCGTCGACCTGCTCCTCGGCCGGGTTGAGCTCCAGCCAGAGGCGCAGGGGGCTGCAGTCGCCGGTGTCGACCGCCCTCTGCATCGCGGACCGCATCGAGGTGCACATCCGCAGCATGGCGCGGACCTCACGGCGCAGGGAGGCGATGTCGGCCTTGAGCCCCCCATTCTCGTCCCGCAGAGCGCGGACCTGGGTCGAGGCCTCGTCCAGGCTTGCGGTGAGGGTCGCGACCTTGGCCTGCTCCTTGTCGAGGAGCTCGCCGAGCTCCTTCCGCAAGGCGTCGGAGGCGACCCGGATGGCCTCGGCGTCCGAGATCTCGCGGAAGCTCTTCCGGATCCAGGGGTAGGCGAAGACGAGCCCGGCGACGAGCATGGCGACGAGGCCGATCGGCTTCGCGTCGCCCATGAGGGTGGTGAGAACGGCGTCCACGTCAGTGTCTCCCGTAGGCGGCGCGGACGCCGTCGATCCATGTGAGGGCACGCTCGCCGCAAGCTGTCTTGGCGCGATCGAGGTGCTTGGCGTTGGCGATGATCCGGACGGCCTCGGCGCGACCGAAGGCGCGGTCCAGTATCTCCGGGAAGGTGCGGGCGAAGCACGCGGCGAGATCCGCGGGCGGCTGGGGGATCGCCGGCAGGGCGGCGAGGTCGGGGGCCTCCCTCGGGCACCCGCCGAGGGCGATGCCGAGGACTGCGATCGAGAGGGCGGCGGCGATGCGCATCACAGCCCCCTGAGCCGGCGGGCGTCGTCGGCCGTGGCGCAGTCGCCGGCCGGGTTGGCCGCGAGCGCGGTTTCCAGGTCCCGGATCCGCGAGGCGGCCTCCGCGGCCTGATCCTCCGCGGCCTGCGCGCGGCTGGCGTCGGCCGCGGCGATCCCGGCGGCTGCGAGGACCTGCCGGCGCTCCTCGGCGAGGGCGGCCGTGGCGCGTGCGGCGGCCGCCCTCGCGGTCGTGAGGTCCGCCGCGGCGGTCGCCTGTGCGATCCGGCGACGTAGGCGACGATGAGCAGCCCCCCGAGCCCGACGGCGAGCGCCCCGGCCTTCCCGAGGTAGACCCACGCAGCGACGGTCGCGGCCACGAGGGCGGCGACGATGCCGGCGGGACCGAGCCCGGATCCCAAGAGGCCGAGGAGCTCGGTCACGGCTCAGGCCTCGTTCGTCGAGAGGGCGCCGCCGGCGGCGAGCCGGACCGGGCAGACGTTGGCGGGTTGGGCGAGCTTCCAAGGGCAGCGGCGGACCGCGAGGCAGCGGGACTTCAGGATCCGCGTGATGGAGACCTGGTCGCTCTGGTTGCCCCCGAGCACGTGGTAGGCGGTGGCGTCCTCGCCGACGTACAGGCCGTTATGGCCGCCGCCGCCGGCGCGCTCGAACACGAGGATGTCGCCGAGGCTCGGCTTGTCGGCCTTCTGACCCCAGGAGCCCCAGTTGCGGGCCCACAATGGGTTGGCGACCGGATCGAAGCCGGCGCGCTTCGTCACCGTGGCGAAAACAGCCCGCACCATGCGATGCCGTCATTCACGTAGTCGCGGCCGACGCCAACCTCCTTCGCCCAGGCGAGGATCGCGGGGTTGGAGGCGGCGCCGGGCGTCTCCTTGGTCTCGAACAGGGCGAGGGCCTCGACGAGGACGCGCGGGGCGGTCTCGGCGGCGAGCCAGGCGTAGGCGGCGGGGAGCTTACCCATTGGGAGCGGCCTTCGTGGTGTCGAGCTCGTCGACGATGAGGGATCGCCCCGTGACCGCGGGCAGCGGGATGGCGTCCTGCTGCGCCTTGAGCTCGGCGAGCAGGGCGGCGAAGCGCTGGCCGGTTGCCGGGCACTGCCGGGTCGAGCCGTCGGACAGGCGTACGGTCAGGGTAGGCTCGGCGGGCGGATCGATCGCCACGGCGGCAATGAAGCCGTCGTCGTGAAGCTCGCGGAAGGTGGCGGTGGCGCGGTACACGGGAGGCCTGCGGGCAGGGCCGCCTCACGCGGCCGGACGCTCGGAGCCTCCCGCGTCGCCCGTCACGCGTTCCAGGTCACGCGCGGTGGCGGCGCTCCCCGCGCTTCGAGATGACCGTGACGACCCGGCCGCCCTGCAGAACCAGCCCGACGCCGTCCCGGCAGACGCCTACGGCCCCATGCCGCTTGCCCACGCCCCCATAGAAGGAGAGCCACTCGCGGATCGCCGGGACGTCGAGGCGCATCCCCACCATGGCGTCCACCGCCTCGGCGTCGTCCAGGCCTTCGAGGGTCTCCTCCAGTCCGAGGATCCTGTCGCCGTACCTGCGGATCGCATGCAGGGTCACCTTGGCCCTCACGCCGTCCGAGTGGTCGTGCTCGCAGCAGGGCGGCGGGGGCGAGGCCGGCTTGACGGCGGGGACTGCGGACACGGCGGGATCTCCTGTGGTGGTCAGGAGAGCCTCAGGCGGGTCGACTGATTTGGGGAGGCATGCGGGTCGCAGTCGTTCCCCTCGCCGTCAGGGGCACGGTCGCCCTCGCGCGCGCGTACCGATTCGCACGCTCCCGAGGCCTCAGGGGCCGGGCCCGCGACACCTCGGGGATAGCGTCACCGTAGCGCAGGCCCCATGGAGGGCAGCCGTGGGGCTGGGCCATTTGGAGTTGGCCAAGGTCGGGGGTAACCTGTGGGTATTCGCGGTGTGGTGCCCGCGGATGTCCCTTCAGTTTCACGCCAGGTCCATGCCCGCAGTCCGCCCTGCCTTCCTCGACGATCCGACGCTCAGGGCACGCCTCGCCGCGCTGCCCGCCGGTCCCGTCGCGGACCTCGGCGAGATGCGAGAGCACATCGCTCTGCTTCACCCGCGCGGCAGAGACGGCGTGTTCGTCTTGGCGACCAAGCAGGGCGGCGCGTACCGAGAGGCCTCCTACGACTGCCGGCATGCCCTCGGCCGAGCCGAGCTCCAGGGCATGCAGTTCGCGTCGATGAACCGCTTCATGCGCCACCGGTCGGGCTCGCTCCTCGCCGCCGTGGGTCACGTCTGGCTGGAGTTCGATCCCTACGCCGAGGACGCACGCGGGCAGGCGCTGCCCTACCGTGACCTGCCGATCGAGGACCTGCGCGTCCTCCTCGCCGCGGCGATCGCGGCGGCGGGTCTGCCGGCTCCCTCGTATTGGACCGCCTCGGGCCGCGGCCTTCATGCCGTGTGGATTTGCGAGGCCCTGCCTGGGCGTGCCGCGCCGAAGCTGCGCAAGATCCTCGACGCGCTCTACGGCCCGACGCTGAACGCCGAT
Organism: Methylobacterium indicum; assembly: GCF_017347565.1. Taxonomy (NCBI): domain Bacteria; kingdom Pseudomonadati; phylum Pseudomonadota; class Alphaproteobacteria; order Hyphomicrobiales; family Methylobacteriaceae; genus Methylobacterium; species Methylobacterium indicum. The sequence goes on from NZ_AP024145.1 coordinate 2,366,689, forward strand.
GGCTCGGTGCCCGCCCGCCGCCGCGCCGATCCCGACCGCGACGCGCAGGAGGCCCGCCTCGCTCCGATGTGGCGGACCTTCCGCGACGCAGGCCTGGATCGTGGGACGCAGGACGCGACCCGCATTCTCCGGATCTGGGGATCCGTGAACCCGAAGTCGGGCACCCTGTGCAGGAGGGCGTGGCCGTCCGCAATCGAGGACATCCAGCGCTGCCGGCTCGACGCGCTCGCCGACGCGGTCCTGCCGCTCACCGGGGCCGCATTCCGTGCGAGGTTGGCTGAGAAGGCCTCGATGCCGGCCCCTGCGAATTCGAACAAGCCGCCCGCGGCCCGTGCCTATGCCGGCAAGATCGCCTCGTGGGAGACGCGGCTCGGCGAGCTCCTCCGCCTGCGTGAGCACCGCGGACGGATCGCCATCGGGCAGCGGCACGCTTGGACGTTCCTGACCGCCAACGCGTACGCCCAGGCCAAGGGTGGCTCGCCCGAGACGTGGGCTGAGCTGCTCGCACCGCTGGCCGGCCTGACCACAGTCGAGGCCCTCGACTGCCTTGGGACGCTCGGCCGTCGCCAGAAGCGCCACGAGGCCGGTGAGACCATCGAGCACGGCGATCGCGCCTGGAACCCGCTCTATCACTACAGCGGATCCCGGATGGCCGACATCCTCGGCGTGACCGAGGCCGAGGCGAACGCGGCTGGCCTGAGGATCCTCCGCCCCGGCAAGGCCGTCGCGCTGACCGCGGTCGAGCGCAAGGCGGCCAAGAGGGCTCGCGACGGCGCGGTGCCGCGCTCGGATCGAGCCGATGCGAAGCTCGCGGCCGGTCGCCAGGGCCTCGCGCTGAGGGCCGAGGGGAAGAGCCTCGCCGAGGCGGTGGCGGCGATCCAGGCCTCCACCGGGCGCGGGCGGACGTGGGCGATCGAGGCGATGAAGGCGGCGGCGGCTGAGGCCGCCGTCGAGACCCCGGCACCCGCCGTCGCCCCCCGGAAGTCCGCTATCCCGGCAGTTCGGTCTTCGGGACGCTTTATCGGGGGCGAAGCCCCGCCCCCGGCTCAGACCCCGGATCGGGCCGTGGCTCAGACCCCGACCCCACCGGCCGAGGACCGCGTGATCCCGTTCCCTACGCCCCGCATCCGTCGGAACTCGTCGATCTCGACCTCCATCGAGTTCTCCCCGGGGGTCGGGGTGACGATCCTTGAGGACAAGTTCTGGGGCCGTCTCGTCATCCCCTTCGGCGGTTGCGAGGACGTGAAGGTGCCCGACTGTTACTCCCCTCCGGTCAAGCGGCGCCGTCCTCCTGCCTACTCGCCGGCCGCCGCCTTCCTTTCCGCCTCGACCTCGGAAAACCAGTATCGCCGCATGAAGCAGGGCTGGTGACCCAATCGCCCTTGTGACGGGCGGGCGGGTGTCCTAGAATACTGTCACCTGGCGAAGGGCCGAGGACACGTGCACCACACGTTGTAGGGCTCCGAGAGCGATCTCGGGGCCCTCCGTTTTTCCGGGGTGCCGTAGGGCTGACCGGGACACGCCCGCGGTTCAGGAGCCCGCCCCGGCGAACCGGTGCGGGCCTCTCTCTCGTTCATGACCCCGTGGCCTGGAAGGGGTGACGGAACGGGTCCTACCGTCGCCCCATGAGCATCGACCTCCTCACCGACGTGTGCGACGCCGTGGCCGCCTGGCAGGACGCGTTCATCTCCGAGGCGTCCCTCGACCGCTACCGCCGCGCCTGCGCTTGGACTGCCTCCGAGGTCGCCAAGAGCGCTTCCGTGGATGCGACCTCGGGGATCGACCGAGCCTTCTCGAACCCGACGCCATGGATGTCGCGGGCCTTCGGCTACACCCGCGCCTTGACCAGAATTGGCGACGTGGTCTCTGCCGACTTCCACACGAAGCCGTCCCAGAGCATCGTCCTCAAATATGAGATGGGCGACGGTCCCCAGATCCGCCGTCCCGGCGACGTTGGCCTGGCGCAGAACCGGATCCTCGTGTCCAACTGGCGCAACCTCCTGCTGACGCAGGGCATCACCGCAACGCTTACGGAAACCTCCCCGGTGGGGTCGTCGCCCATGCCGGGATCGATGCCGCCAAGTGCGCGGGCCTCCCGACCTACAGCCAGGACCAGGCCCTCCACATCGCCTTCCAGGTCGCTTGGTGGGCCCTGCTCTCCGCCCTGGCTTTGATCTAGAACGCGTGACGGGTCGGGCCGCACCCTCGACGGGCTAACAGATGCCGACGCCACGGTGCCACGGGAGTGAGCCAGCGCAGGGCGGCAACCTCGAACCCGGGGGAGGTGATGTAGCGGGGCACGTGGTGGACGGCCGAGGCGACGCCCGACCCCGGCCATGCGGCCGCCCCCTCGATCGGGGCGGGGCCATCACGGCACCCAGGGCCTGCCCCGCCACCACCACCGCGCCCGCAGGGGCCGCGATCGCGGCCCTTCCTGCCGCCCTGCGTCGGCCCGTCCGGCCCGCGGCGGCCGCCGGGCCCGCCCCCCCCGGCCATGGGCCCATAGGCCCGGCGAAACGTAAGTGGCGGCATTCGCATCCTGTAATTTGCGAAGCTCTTCCCGAGGGGGCCTCCGCCATCACAGGCCGATGCCTGCGCCACCTCTTAAGGTAACGGGGATGGTGAGGTAGCGCACGCCGTTGGCCTCGGCGGGCGGGAACTTGCCGGCCCGGATGTTGACCTGGATCGAGGGGAGCAGCAGCCGGGGCGCGGCCAGGGTGGCGTCGCGTGCCGTGCGCATCGCCGTGAACGCCTCCTCGCTCACACCCTCTTTGACGTGGACATTGCCGGCCCGTTGCGCGGCCACCGTCGTCTCCCAGGCATAGGCGTCCCGCCCGGGCGCCTTGTAGTCGTGGCACATGTGAAGGACCGTCTTGGGCGGCAGCGACAGCAGGCGACGGATCGAACGGTAGAGCGCATGCACGTCGCCACCGGGAAAGTCCGCCCGGGCGGTGCCGAAATCGGGCATGAACAGGGTGTCGCCGACGAAGACGTGGTGGTCGATCCGGTAGCAGATGTCGGCCGGAGTATGGCCCGGCGTGTACATCACCTCGACGGCGAGGTTGCCGATCGCGAAGGTCTCGCCATCGACGAAGAGGTGGTCGAAGTCGCTGCCGTCGGTCTTGAGGTCGACGGCGTTGAAGACCGGCCGGAATATCTTCTGGACCTCACGGATATGCTCGCCAATGCCGATTTTTGCACCCGTCTTCGCCTTCACGTAGGGGGAACCCGAGAGGTGATCGGCATGGGCGTGGGTCTCGAGCGTCCAGACCACGGTGTAGCCGGCCTCGTCGGCGGCTTTCAGCATCGCCTCGACTGAGCGGGTGTCGACGCTGCCGCTATTGTGGTCGTAGTCGAGCACGGGATCGATGAAGGCGGCCTGCCGAGTCTCGGGGTCGGCGACGATGTAGCTCACCGTGTTGGTGGGCTCGTCAAAGAAGGCGCGGATGATCGGCTCGGACTGGGTCGAGGCAGACATGGCATGTCTCCGAATGCGAGAGGCGTTGATCAGGAGGCGCGAGGGCGGCGGCTGCGCGTGTCGATACCGAGCAGCGTATAGGCGGGACAGAACCCGACGACAGCGGTCAGGATCATCACGGCGCCGATGGCCAAGGCGGCGATCGCCCATCCGCCGGAGGCCATGGCTGCGCCGATCCCAGCGAGCAGGAGGCCGGCGACTAGGCGGAGGATGCGGTCCAGGGTTCCGATATTGACGTTCATCATGGTCTCCCGAACGGTGCCGGGGAGGAGCCCGACCAGGCGTGGCACCGACTGCCTGGCCGCGTTCCCGGTCACGGCGTCGCCGCGAAGGCGCCGGCGTTGCGGTAGAGCATGTATCCGGCAACCGCGAAGATGACGGTGGCGAACACCGTGTTGAGAGCGCCCTTGAAGCCGGCGAGCCGGTTGGCGAGCCGCATGCCGAGAAAGCCCCCGACCAGCCCCCCGGCGATGAACTGCCCGGCGACGACCCAGTCGACCATTCCCGACAGGGCGTAGTTGAGCGCCGTGGCGAGGCCGAACGCACCCACAGCGAAGAGCGAGGTGCCGACCGCGGTGATGAGCGGCATGCCGGTGGCGAAAACCAGGCCCGGGACGATCAGGAAGCCGCCGCCGATGCCGAAGAAGCCCGACAGCATCCCGACCCCAAAGGCGACACCGACCACCGTGCGGCTCGGCACCGGCCCGCATCCGACCGGCTCGGCGGTGCCGCCCGTCCCGCGCCGGCCGCGCAGCATGTGAAGGCCGACGACGACCATCAGGAGCGCGAACAGGAACAGCAGGCGCTGCCCGTCCACCGCCTTGCCGAGCGAGGAGCCGATGAAGGCGCCAAGGATGCCGATAAGGGCGAAGACCAGGGCGCAGCGCCACCGCACGTTGCCGGCCCGGGCATGCCCCGCGAGCGTCAGGAAGGCGTTGGCGGCCACCGCCAGCGCCCCGGTGCCGATGGCGAGATGCGGCTGCGCGACGCCGACGGCGTAGAGCAGGAGGGGCGTCGCGAGGATCGAGCCGCCCCCGCCGATCAGGCCGAGGGTGAAGCCGACCCCTGAGCCGGACAGGAGGGCAGGCAATGCGCTCATGGACGTCTCTCCTCCGCGAAGCCCGACGCAGGCACGGCCGTGCATCCGGGATATAGATTGCAAACTATATATAATGATGCCGAACCGGCTTGATGGCAGACACATCGCGCCGCTTGACCGCGTTGTCAATATGCGTTTTGATGATTATGCGACATCAAAATATATATTTATATACCAAGGAGCGTGGTGATGAACGTCAAGCGTCTCGCCCCCGACCTGTCGGTCGCCGGCCAGATCCGGCCCGCCGACCTGGCGGCCCTGGCACGGGCCGGGTTCCGGTCGGTCATCTGCAACCGGCCCGATGGGGAGGGAGCGGACCAGCCGGGTTTTCCAGAGATCGAGGCGGCGGCGCGCGCAGCTGGGATCGAGGCCCGCTATCTGCCGGTCGTGTCGGGCCGGGTCTCGGACGGCGATGCGGCCGCCTTCGGCGTGCTGCTGGCCGGCCTGCCCGGGCCCGTTCTCGCCTATTGCCGGACAGGCACCCGCTCGACGACGCTGTGGTCGCTCAGCGAAGCGGCCCGCGGGCGGCCGCTGCCGGACATCCTCTCGGCGGCCGAGGCGGCGGGCTACGACATGACCGGAGCGGTCCGGCGCGTCGCCACGGGCGGCCGGGCCCCCGGGGACGCCGCCGACCTCTTCCACAGCGTCGTCGTCGTCGGTGGCGGGGCCGGCGGCATCGCGGCGGCGGCGAGCCTCAAGGCGCGCAAGCCCGACCTCGACATCGCGCTGATCGACCCCGCCGACATGCATTACTACCAGCCGGGCTGGACGATGGTCGGCGGCGGCATCTTCTCGCCGGCCGAGACGGCCAGGACCATGGCCTCGCTGATCCCGGCGGGCGTGCGCTGGATCAAGGCGGCCGTGGCGGCTTTCGAGCCGGAGCGCAAGGCCGTCGTCCTGGAGGGCTGCCGGGTGGTCCGCTACGACCGCCTCGTCGTGGCGCCGGGCCTCAGTCTCGACTGGGCGGGCATCGAGGGCCTCCCCGAGACGCTCGGGCGGAACGGCGTGACCTCGAACTACCGCTACGATCTTGCTCCCTATACCTGGGATCTGGTGCAGAACCTGCGCACCGGCCGCGCCGTGTTCACGCAGCCGCCGATGCCGATCAAATGCGCGGGCGCGCCGCAGAAGGCGATGTATCTGTCCGCCGATCACTGGCTGCGCCAGAGACGGCTCAAGGACATCGACATTGCGTTCTACAATGCGGGCGCGGTCCTGTTCGGCGTCAAGGACTACGTCGCGCCGTTGATGGAGTATGTCACGCGCTACGACGCGCAGCTCCATTTCCAGCACAGGCTGACGCGGATCGATGGCCCGGGCCGTCGCGCCTGGTTCACTCGCACGACCGGCGATGGCGGAACCGAGACGGTCGAGACCGACTTCGACATGATCCACGTCGTTCCCCCGCAGCGGGCACCGAACTTCGTGAGGGCCTCACCGCTCGTCGATGCCGGCGGCTGGGTCGAGGTCGATCCGGCGAGCCTGCGCCACGCGCGCCATCCCGGGATCTACGCGCTCGGCGACGTCACCAATGCCCCGAACGCCAAGACCGCCGCGGCGGCCCGCAAGCAGGCTCCCGTGTTGGCCCACAACCTGCTCCTCGACATGGGATACCTGCGCGGAGACGAGGTCGCCTATGACGGCTACGGCTCGTGTCCGTTGACGGTCGAGCGCGGCAAGATCCTGCTCGCCGAGTTCGGCTATGGCGGCAAGCTGCTGCCGAGCTTTCCGGCCTGGCTCATCGACGGGACGAAGCCCAGCCACATGGCCTGGCTCCTCAAGGAGCGAATGCTGCCGCCGATCTACTGGAAGGCGATGCTGAAGGGCCGCGAGTGGATGGCAACGCCTCGTCCCGGGCCGCAGGGAGCCGGCAGGCGGGCGGCCTGAGCCCCCCCCGGAAAGCTGGGGCCGCTTCCCGCAGGCCCTAGCCCGGTCGTCGGGGCGGTTGCGGCCTCCGGCGAGGGGCCGGTGCTCAGGGCTCGTCGCCGACCTTCGCGAATTGGGCGGCCTGCCCGAGGGCGCGCAGCCGCGCGTCCGGAGAACGGGACGGGGCCCGCCGTGGGCGCTCGGCGATCAGGATGTCGTCGAGCGCCTCCAGCAGGGCGCGCATCCGCGGATCGCTCAGGCTGTAGAAGACGACCTTGTGCTCGCGCCGGGTGGCCACGACCTCGGCGTTTCGCAACTCGCCGAGCTGCTGCGACAGGGTCGGCTGGCGGATGCCGAGCCGCTGCTCGACCTCCGAGACCGCGCATTCGCCTTCGGCGAGCAGATACAGGATGCGCAGCCGGTTGGGATTGGCCGCCACCTTGAGTAGGTCCGCGATCCGGGCGGCGTTCGCCTCGTCGGTGCCGGGCCCCATCAGACGCTGCCCAGTCGATAATACCAATCGGTTCCGTTCGCTCCGGCCTCCGCGAGGCCGTCGGCGGTGACCGGCGGATTGGCCAGGACCGGTTCGCCGGGCTGCCACCCCTCCGGCGTCGAGACCTCCGCCGCATCGCAGGTCTGGAGCGCCTTCACCAGGCGCAGGAGTTCGGCGACGCTGCGCCCGACGCTGAGCGGATAGGCGACGAGGGCGCGCACGATGCCGTCCGGATCGATGACGAAGGTCGTCCGCACCGTGGCGCTGGAGGTCGCACCCGAAGGCAGCATCCCGTAGGCTCGGGCGATGCCCATCGTCGGGTCCTCGACGATGGGAAACGGGATCGCGACGCCGAAACGCTGCGCGATGCTGTGGACCCAGGCGAGATGCGAGGACAGGCTGTCGACGGAGAGGGCCAGGAGTTCGCAATCGAGCGCCTGGAACGCCGCATGGGCCTCGGCGAAGGCGACGAACTCGCTGGTGCAGACCGGGGTGAAATCGGCCGGGTGCGAGAAGAACACCAGCCAGCGGCCCCGGTAGGACGCGAGGGTGCGAGGGCCCAAGGTGGTGCGGGCCCGGAAATTCGGCGCGACGTCCCCGATGATCGGCGGGCAGGATGGCGGCGGAAGGGGAGGAGCGTCGGTTTCGGCGGTCATGAAGCGAGGCTCCGACGGGCATGGTTAGGGCGCTGAACGACCAACTGCCGCCGAGCGGTTGGAACGTCAATATGTGGTTTCATATTTTGTAACAGATTACGCCGCGAAACGTGGATTGACAGGGGTGCGGCGAGGGTCGAGGAAGGTCGCGTCGCCTCGCAAAGGGCCGGCCCACCTTCGGATCCGGCCCCTTCTCCCGGCTTGTCCCCTCGGATCGATCCCATGCTGGCCGACCATCTCCCGAGCGCACTCGACCTCGCCCGCAGCCAGTTCGCCTTCACAGTCGTCTGGCACTTCCTGTTCCCGGCCTTCACCATCGGGCTGGCGAGCTACCTCGCCGTGCTGGAGGCGTTCTGGCTCGCCACCGGCCGGGACGTCTACCTCGACATCTACCGCTACTGGCTCAAGATCTTCGCCGTCGCCTTCGCCATGGGCGTCGTCTCGGGGCTGGTGATGAGCTACCAGTTCGGCACCAACTGGTCGGTCTTCTCGGACAAGACCGCGCCGGTGCTGGGCCCGCTCCTCGGCTACGAGGTGCTCACCGCCTTCTTCCTCGAAGCCGGCTTCCTCGGGGTGATGCTGTTCGGGCTCGAGCGGGTGGGGCGGCGCCTGCACTTCCTCGCTACCGCGCTCGTGGCCGGCGGCACGCTGCTCTCGGCCTTCTGGATCCTGTCCGCCAATTCCTGGATGCAGACCCCGGCCGGCCACGTCCTCGACGCCGATGGCCGCTTCGTGCCCGAGAGCTGGTGGGCGGTGATCTTCAACCCGTCCTTCCCCTACCGCTTCGCCCATACCGTCACCGCCGCCTACCTGACGACCGCGATGATCGTCGGCGCGGTCGGCGCCTGGCACCTACTGCGCGACCGCTTCAATCCCCGCGCCCGGCTGATGTTCTCGATGGCGATGTGGATGGCGGCTTTCGTCGCCCCAGTACAGCTCGTCCTCGGCGACCTGCATGGCGGCAATACCTATCACCATCAGCCGGCCAAGGTGGCGGCGATGGAGGGGCATTTCGAGAGCGAGCGCCGGGCCCCCTCGATCCTCTTCGGCTGGCCCGATGCCGAGAGTGGATCGACCAGGTGGCAGATCGGGATCCCCGGTCTCGCCAGCCTCTACCTCGCCCACGACCTCGATGCCGAGGTGACGGGCCTCAAGGCTTTGCCGCGCGACACCTGGCCGACCAACCTGCCGCTGGTGTTCTGGGCCTTCCGGGTCATGGTCGGCCTCGGCCTCCTGATGATCGGCCTCGGCCTGTGGTCGCTCTACCTGCGCTGGAAGGACCGGCTCTACGAGACGCCCTGGCTGCACCGCTTCGCGGTGGCGATGGGGCCCTCGGGGCTCGTCGCGGTCACCGCCGGCTGGGTGGTGACGGAGGCCGGCCGCCAGCCCTTCACGGTCTACGGCCTGCTGCGGACCGCCGACAGCCTGTCTCCGGTCGCCGCGCCCGCGGTGGCGACCTCGCTCGCCGCCTTCGCGGTCGTCTACTTCGCGGTGTTCGGGGCCGGCATCTGGTACCTGATGCACCTCTTCAACCAGGCGCCGCGCCCGCACGAGCCGGGACCGCCGGTCGGCCAGCCGGTGCGGACCGCCGGCATCACCCCCGCCCCGGCGCTCGCCGCCGATCCCCGTCCGATGCCGGCCGAATGAGGAGGATCCGATGAGCGTCGACCTCACCCTGATCTGGGCCGTCCTGATCGCGACGGCGGTGTTCCTCTACGTGGCGATGGACGGGTTCGACCTCGGCATCGGTATCCTGTTCCCGGCGCTGCCCCACAAGGTCGACCGGGACGTGATGGTGAACTCGGTCGCCCCGGTCTGGGACGGGAACGAGACCTGGCTGGTGCTCGGCGGCGGCGGGCTGTTCGCGGCCTTCCCGCTCGCCTACGTCACCATCCTGCCGGCCCTCTACATGCCGCTGATCCTGATGCTGCTGGCCCTCGTGTTCCGCGGCGTCGCCTTCGAGATGCGGTTCCGGGTCGTCACGCCGCGCGGGCAGCGCGCCTGGGACCGGGCCTTCTCCTGGGGCAGCTACGTCGCGGCGTTCTGCCAGGGCATCGCGCTCGGCGCCTTCGTGCAGGGGATCCGGGTCGAGGGCCGCGCCTATGCGGGCGGCTGGTGGGACTGGCTGACGCCGTTCTCGCTCCTGACCGGGTTCGCCCTCGTCGTCGGCTATGGCCTTCTCGGCGCCTGCTGGCTCATCTGGAAGACCGAAGGCGACCTGCAGCGGCGCGCCTACGCGCTCGCCCGGCCCCTCGGGCTCGCCACCCTCGTCGCCATCGCGGTGGTCTCGGCGACCATGCTCGCGGTGAGTGCGCCGTTCCGCGAGCGCTGGCTCGGCCTGCCGGGCATGGCGGTCGGCGCCCCGGTGCCGGTGCTCGTCGGCCTCCTGGCCTGGCGCTTCGCCGTAGCCCTGGAGCGGCGGGAGGAGGTCATGCCGTTCCTCTGCGCGCTCGGGATCTTCCTGCTGTCCTATGTCGGGCTCGGGATCAGCATGTGGCCGTACATCGTGCCGCCGGACATCACGATCTGGCAGGCGGCGACCCATCCGAAGTCGCAGGCCTTCCTGCTCTACGGGGCAGCGGTGCTGGTGCCGCTGGTGCTGGCTTACACGGCCTACGTCTACTGGCTGTTCCGCGGCAAGGTGACGGCCGGAGCGGGGTACCATTGATGCGCGCCGACCCCGACACCACGACGGGAGGCGCCCGGGACCGCACCGGCCGCCTCCCGCAGGGGGCCCCGGGCCTGCGCCGGCTCGGATGGTTTCTCCTGCTCTGGTCGCTCGGCGTCGCCAGCCTGACGGCGATCGCCTTGCCGCTCCGCTGGCTGCTTCGCTCTGCCTGACGTCTCGAACATCGGGAGACTTGACGGCGGCCTCACCCGTCGGTCCAGTCGCCTCAAATCGCGGAACGGGCGGCTGCAGGGGACCGGGGCATTCCGGCGACGCTCGTGGCCTCGGCGCGGTCGGGAGGGAGACAGATACGTCCCACGGCGCTATATTAGGGGAAGCTAAAAAACCGGAATCCGACAGTCCGGGACAGGAGCCGATGGACGCGCCGACACCGACCGACCTGACACGGTTCCAGGACAAGGCCGCCGATGCAGCCCGCCTGCTCCGCCTGCTCGCCAACGAGAAGCGCTTGCTGATCCTGTGCCTGCTGGTCGCCCGCGGCGAGATGGACGTGACCAGCCTCGCCGGGGAAGTCGAGCTCAGCCAGTCGGCCCTGTCGCAGCATCTCGCCAAGCTGCGCGAGGACGGGCTCGTCGCGTTCCGGCGCGAGAGCCAGTCGATCTACTACCGGCTCGAAGACCCCCGGGCTGCGCGCGTGCTGGCGACCCTCAAGGACATCTTCTGCCCGGATCTCGATTGATCGGCTTCAGCCCCGGGCGATCTCCGCCTCGATGCCGGGACGATCCGTCCGGTTGCGCAGCCGAAGGCTCAGGCCGCTCCGGCGGGACGCCATCTCGGCGATGGCAAGGCCGAGGCCGCTTCCCGTCGCGCTCTTGTGGCGCCCCCGGAAGAACCGTGTCGTGACGTGGGGCAGCTCGTCCTCGGGAATGCCCGGTCCCTCGTCGCGAACGACGATGCCCCCGCCATCCGGCCGCACGCTCCAGGCCACCGTGCCGGTCTGCATGTGCTGCACGGCGTTCTCGTGCAGGTTCCGGACGGCGAGACGCAAGCCCTCCGGGTCGGCCAGCAGCCTGTAGCCGCGAAGCCCAGGATCGATCTGGGTTCGCACGCCGGTCGGCGTCCGCATGCCGTCCACGGTCTCGGCCACCAGCGCGCCGACATCGACCTCCGCGAGGGGCGGCGTTTCTCCCGCAGCATCGAGCCGGGCGGCGTCGAGCAGCTGGCGGACGAGGCGGGTGGTCCGGTCGACGGCCGCCAGGATCTGGCGCAAGGCCGCCTTCGCCACGTCCGGGTCGGTGGCGGCCATGGCGACCTGGGCCTGGAGCTTGAGGCCGGCGAGCGGGGTGCGCAGCTCGTGCGCGGCGAACGCCGTCACCTCCCGTTCGTGCCGGCGGGCCGCTTCGACCTTGAGGAAGAGTCCGTTGAGGGCGTCGGCCAGGGGACGCACCTCCGCGGGGGCGCGTCCGGCGTCGATGGCGCTCATGTCGTCGGCGTCGCGTCCCGCGAGGTCGCGCGCCATCCGCCGCAACGGGCGCAGACCCCGCCCGAGGCTCGCCCAGATCAGCATCCCGAGCAGCGGCACCACCAGGAGCGTGGGAGCAACGAGGCCCATGATGAGGTCGGTGACGAGGCGCTCGCGCAGGCCGAGCCGGTCGCCGACCATCACGCGCACGCCCTTGCCGGCATCCTCCAGCGTGAAGACCCGCCAGGCCTCGCCGTCGACCTCGCGCTGCGAGAAGCCGGCCGGGGCGTCGGTCAGGCGCCGCTCGGGGGCTCCGCTCGACCGTGCGACCATCCGGCCGTCGAGGGACCAGATCTGGCAGGAGAGCTGCCGCTCGTACGACATCGGCGCCGGGATGGCGCCGGGCGCCTCGCCGGGACCCGTGCCGCCGATCGCGCCGACCAGGGAGCCGACCATGCGGGCCGCTTCCTGCAGGCGGTTGTCGAGGACCTGCTCCACCTCGCGCTTCGAGCCGAGATAGATCCAGGCGACCGCGCTGAGCCAGATCAGGCCGGTGGCGAGGAGCAGGATGGTGAACAGCCTGACGCGAAGCGACCTCATGCCAGGGCCCTCATGCGATAGCCGAGGCCGCGCACCGTCTCGATGGCGTGCCGGCCGATCTTGGCGCGCAGGTTGTGCACGTGGACCTCGACCGCATTGCTCGCGACCTCCTCCTGCCAGCCGTAGAGGCGCTCTTCCAGCTCCGCCTTCGAGCGCAGCACGTCGGGGCGCTCCATCAGGGCCGCCAGCACCATGACCTCGCGCCGGGAGATGATGACGGGCGTCCCGTGGACGGTGACGGCAAGGCTGCCGGGATCGAGCCGGATGCCGCCATGCTCCAGGATACCCGCCGCCCGCCCCGAAGCCCGCCGGACGACGGCGCGGATGCGGGCCGAGAGTTCGTCGAGGTCGAAGGGCTTGCCGAGGTAGTCGTCGGCGCCGCCATCGAGCCCGGCGATCCGGTCGGCCACCGCGTCGCGGGCGGTCAGCAGGACGACGGGCGTCCGGTCCGCCCGACGCCGCAGGCCGCGCAGCACGCCGAGGCCGGAGCCGTCGGGCAGCATCAGGTCGAGGACGACCGCCGAAAAGGTGCTCGTGGCGAGCGCCGCCTCGGCATCGGCACAGGTCGCGACGCAATCGACGGTCGCCCCGCCGAGGCTCAGGCCCGCCCGGAGCCCGTCCGCCAGAATGGTGTCGTCCTCGACGACGAGGATGCGCATGCGTGTCCCTCCGTCCCGCCCCGCATCCTCCGGCCTGACCTTAAGCCTGGCTTAAGGTGCGTTTTCGACCTGCGGCGGGCCGATCCGAACCCGGGCCCCGCCGATGCCGACCATTCTCGCCCACCTCGTCCTCGCCGCCCTGCTCTGGGCAGGATCCGCCTTGTGGTCGCCGGGGCAGTGCGGCGAGCCGGCCGCACGGCCGATGCCGTTCACCCTCGCGGCGACCCGCGACGCCGACCTGTCGCTGCGCCTGCGCTGGACCATCGCCCCCGGCACCTACCTCTACCGCGACAAGCTCGCCGCCGCCGATGCCGACGGACGCGAGCTTCCCCTGCGCACGACGCCCGGCGAGACCAAGGACGACCCGAATTTCGGGCCGACCGAGATCTACCACGGCACGGCCGAAGCCGTCGTGCCGGCCGCGTCACTCGCCGGGGTAGCGGGCCTGCGCGTCACCTACCAGGGCTGCGCCGAGAAGGGCATCTGCTACCCGCCGGTCACCCGGGTCGTCGCGGTGCCCGCGCCCGGCCCGGAGAGCGCGGCCGTGACGGCGGTTCCCCCTGCCGATGCGCCCGCGCCGGCGGAGCCCCCCGGGGCGGGGAGCGGATGGCTCGCGGGCCCGCTCGCGGGGGTCCTCGCGACCTTCCTCGGGCTCGGCCTGCTCCTGGCCTTCACCCCGTGCGTGCTGCCGATGGTGCCGGTGCTGGCCGGCATGCTGGCCCGCTCCGGGGAGCGTCTCTCGGCCGGGCGCGGCTTCGTCCTGTCCGGCACCTACGTGCTCGCGATGGCGCTGGCCTACGGGACGCTCGGCGTGGCGGCGTCCTGGTCCGGACGCAACCTTCAGGTCGCGCTCCAGACGCCCGCGGCCCTCGGGCTGCTCGCCGCGGCCTTCGCCGCGCTGGCCCTGTCGATGTTCGGCGCGTTCGACCTCGCGCTGCCTTCGGGCGTCGCCGCCCGCCTGTCCCGCCTGAGCGGACGCCGGTTCGGTGCGCTCGGCGGTGCCGCAATCCTGGGTTTCACCTCCGCGCTGATCGTCGGCCCCTGCGTGACCCCGCCGCTCGCCGCGGCCCTCCTGTACGTCGCCCGGACCGGGGACGTGGCCCGCGGCGCCGCCGCCCTGTTCGCGCTCGGCCTCGGCATGGGCCTGCCGCTGATCCTGGTCGGCACGTTCGGGGCGGGGATACTGCCGCGCTCCGGCCCCTGGCTCGTCGCCGCCAAGCAGGCCTTCGGCGTCGTCTTCCTCGGCCTGGCGGTTACCATGGTGTCCCGCCTCGCACCGCCCGAGGCGACGCTCGCGCTCTGGGGCCTGCTGGCGGTCGGCACCGGCGTGTTCGTCGGCGCCTTCGACCCGATCGGGGTCGGGGTCGCGTCCCGTCTCGCGAAGACCGCCGGCATCGTCGCGGTGACCTATGGCTGCGCCCTCCTCGTCGGCGCCGCTTCGGGCGGGACAGACCCGCTGCGGCCGCTCGCCGGCCTCGGCCAAGGGCAGGAGGTTCGCGTCGCGGAGGCCCGGACGATCACCTCCGTCCCGGCGCTCGAGGCGGCCCTCGCGGCGGCGCGGGCCGAGGGCAAGCCGGCGCTCGTCGAATTCGCCGCCGCGTGGTGCACGGTCTGCCGGACGAACGAGCGGACCGTCATGGCCGATGCAGGCATCCGCGAGCGGCTGCGATCCGTCTCGGTCATCCGGGCCGACGTCACGCGGGACGACACCGACGCCCGCGCCCTGATGCAGCGTTTCGCGGTCGTCGGACCGCCGACCCTGATCCTGCTGCGCCCCGACGGCGGCGAGGTCCGCGAAGCCCGCACCGAGGGCGAGCTCACGGTCGAGGACCTGACGCGCCGCCTCGCCCTCGTCGGCGCCTGATCCGCCCCTTCGACCCACCACCAGCCATGGAGATTGTCATGGACCGCAGGACCCTGCTCGCCCTTCTGCCCGCCGCCACGCTCGCGCCCGCCCTGCTCTCGCCCGGTCTGCGGACCGAGGTGGCCTTCGCCCAAGGGATCGACACGAACGCGATCCTCAACGACCCCGAGGCGCCGGTCTCCGGCAACCCGAAGGGCGACCTGACCATCGTCGCCTTCCTCGATTACAACTGCCCGTTCTGCAAGAAGGCCGAGCCCGACCTACTCCGCTTGGTGAAGACGGACGGGCGCATCCGCCTCGTCCACAAGGACTGGCCGATCCTCGGCGACGCCTCGGTCTACGGCGCCCAGCTCGCCCTCGCGGCGCGCTACCAGGACCGCTACGACATCGTGCACCGCGCCCTCATGGCCATTCCGGGCCGCAAGATCCCCAAGGAGCGGATGCGGGACGCGGTGGCCGCCGCGGGCATCGACATGGCCCGCCTGGACGAGGACGCGACGGCGCATCGGGCCGAGATCGCGGCCCTGCTCCAGCGCAACCTCGACCAGGCCGATGCGCTGGGCCTGCAGGGGACGCCGGTCTTCCTGATCGGCCAGCTGAAAGTCGCGGCGGCCCTCGACTACGACGGCTTCCGGCAGGCGGCCGCCCAGGCCCGCGCCAAGGCCCCCAACGGAGGCCGTTCGTGAGGCGGCGGCTCCTCCGTCTCCCGGCGCCGGTCGCGCTCGCCGCCATGCTCGGCGCCTGCACCACCTCGATGGGGGCACAAGGCCCGGTCGCGGAGGCCCGGCCGCAGGTGCCCCCTGACGTGTCGCGCCGCTACGCGGCGATCACCGACGAGCCCTTTCCCGTCGAGGCGGTCGACCCGCACGACCTCAAGGCCCGCAACGTCCGCCAGGTCGTCGCGTACCCGACGCGGGAGCCGCCCGGCACCCTGGTGGTCGACCCCCAGCGGCGCTTCCTCTACCTCGTGATGGAGGGCGGCAAGGCGATGCGCTACGGGGTCGGCGTCGGCAAGGCCGGCTTCGAGTTCACCGGCGAGGCCACGGTCGCCCGCAAGGCGTCGTGGCCGCGCTGGACGCCGACCCCCGACATGCTCCGGCGCGACCCGGAGCGGAACGGGCGCTGGGCCGGCGGCATGCCGGGCGGGGCGAGGAACCCGCTCGGCGCGCGGGCGCTCTACCTGTTCAAAGACGGCAAGGACACGCTCTACCGCATCCACGGCACGACGGAGCCGTGGAGCATTGGCGAGGCGGTCTCCTCGGGATGCATCCGCATGCTGAACCAAGACGTCATCGACCTGCATCGCCGCGTGCCCACCGGCACCAGGGTCGTGGTGCTGGGATCGCGGGGCACCGCCCATGCGGCGCGGCCGGCCGGGCCGGTGACGACCGGCAGCCTCGGGCGGGGCGTGCCCGCCGGGCTGCAACCGGATGACGGTCTCGATCATGCCGGGCTCGACGGCCTGTCGCGCGAGGCCACGGAAGCGCCGATACCAGAGGGAGTGGCGAATGATGAAGGTCTTTAAGGGGCTGGTGCTCGCGATCGTCCTCGCAGCCCTGGGCGCGGGGCCGGTCCAGGCCGGCTCGGAGGCGCCCGCCGGGTACTACGCCGACCAGAAGGTCGTCTACCACAACGACGGCGGCCCCGACGGCCCCGCCTATGTCCGGCGCCTGCTCGGCAACCTGCGCAACCACGTCGAGGCCGTCGGCCGGACGCATGTCGAGATCCGCGTGGTGAGCCACGGCGACGGGGTCGCGCTGTTCCAGGCGGCCGCGACCGACAAAGACCTCGCCGGGCGGATCGACGCCCTCAAGGCGATGGGCGTCCGGTTCCTGGTCTGCGCCAACACCCTGCGGGAGCGCAGGATCGACCGCGGGACGCTCTACGGCGTGACCGAGGACGACGTGGTGCCGAGCGGCGTCGCCGAACTGGCGCGCCTGCAGGGCATGGGCTTCTCCTACATCCACCCTTGATCCGGCACCGAGGGTGGATGAGCGCCGCTCGCGCACCGGCGCACGCCTTCCAGGCCGGAGAGCCGCAGCCGCTCTTGCCAAAGCATTAGGATATGCTAATTGAGTATCGCCTAATGTTATGACTTCGCGGGGGACGGCGTCCTCCGCGAAGCATCCGGGCATCGCCCGGACCGACGCTCGGGAGCGACCACGATGGATGGCTTCACGCCTGTCAGCGCCCTCATCGGCGGCGCCATGATCGGCACCTCCGCCGCCCTGTTCCTCATTCTCAACGGGCGCATCGCCGGCATCAGCGGCATCCTCGGCGGGCTTCTGGCCGCGCCCTCGCGCGAGACCGGCTGGCGGGTCGCCTTCCTCGCGGGTCTCGTCCTGGCGCCGCTGGCCTACGGCCTCGTCGCGCGCCTGCCTGCCGTGACGGTCGGCGCCTCGCTCCCCCTCCTGGCGGTGGCGGGCCTGCTGGTCGGGTTCGGTTCGCGCCTCGGCTCCGGCTGCACCAGCGGCCACGGCGTCTGCGGCCTCGGCCGCCTGTCGCCCCGCTCGATGGCCGCGACCGTCACCTTCATGACTGTGGCCATCCTCACCGTCCTCGTCACCTGTCACCTGATCGGAGCCTGAGCCGTGAGAACCGTCTCCGCCTTCGCCGCCGGCCTCCTGTTCGGCCTCGGCCTCCTCGTCTCCGGGATGAGCGACCCGGCCAAGGTCCTCGGTTTCCTCGACCTCGCCGGCCACTGGGACCCGAGCCTCGCCTTCGTGATGGCGGGAGCCGTCGCGGTCTCGGCCCTGGGCACCCTGGCGGCGCGGCGGCGCAGCCGGCCGCTCCTCGCGCCCAGGCTGGAGATCCCGACCCGGCGCGACCTCGACCTGCCCCTGGTCGCCGGCGCCGCAATCTTCGGCCTCGGCTGGGGCCTCGCCGGCCTGTGCCCGGGGCCGGCCCTCACCCTCCTGACGGTGGCGCCGGACCAGGCCGCGACCTTCGTGGCCGCCATGGTCGCCGGCATGCTGCTGGTCCGCCTCGTGCCCGAACCCGCAACCGATCGAGACGCCGGCCGTGGCGGCGTCCGTCCTGAGGCGCGAGGCGCGTGACCGGGCCCGAAGCGGACGGTCGGCGTTACCCGAAGACCCCGCGCGACGCCGTCGAGGGCGCGGCATGGGGCGAGCGATGGAGGCGAGCATGACGACGAAGAGCGCCAAGGACCTGGTGGCCGAGGCCAGCCGCGAGGTGACGACCCTGTCGGCCGAGGAGGCGCTGGCCCGCCTCGCCCGGACGGATACGGTGCTCATCGACGTGCGCGAGAGCGAGGAACTGGCCAAGACCGGCCGGATCGCCGGCGCGGTCCACGTGCCGCGCGGCGTGCTAGAATTCCAGGCCGACCCGGCGAGCCCGACCCACAAGGCCGAGCTCGGGGGCGGCCGGAGCCTGATCCTCTACTGCGCCTCGGGCAATCGCTCGGCGCTCGCCGCCAAGGCGCTCCAGGAGATGGGGCTTGCTCCGGTTGCTCACGTCGCCGGGGGCTTCGCCGCGCTTGAGAAGGCCGGCGGGGTGGTCGAGCCGGCCTGACGACCGCCGAAGCCCCGCCCGCGTCCTACCTCCCGACGGGACATCCCCGGCGTGCCGGTTCCGATGAGCGCAACCGAGATCGGACCGGTCCTTTGCTGGACGACACAGCCCGTCGACTGCGTGCCACGTCGCCTCACACGGCCTTGCCGACCAAGCTCCCGATGCCGGCGGTGACCGCCATGGCGAGGGCACCCCAGAAGGCGACACGCGCCGTCGCCTTCGGCACTGCCGCTCCGCCGGCGCGCGCACCGAGGGCACCGAGGACGGCCAGGAAGACGAGCGAGGCGCCCGACACGGTGTAGACGGCGAGGTTCGCCGGCGAGACGACCGCCACGAGGAGCGGCAGCGCCGCCCCCGCCGAGAAGGTGGCGGCCGAGGTCAGGGCGGCCTGGACCGGCCGGGCCGTGGTGAAATCCGAGAGGCCGAGTTCATCGCGGGCATGGGCGCCGAGGGCATCCTTGGCCATGAGCTGCTCGGCGACCTGCACCGCCAACGCGTGGTCGAGCCCGCGGTCGACGTAGATCCGCGCCAGTTCCTCCGTCTCGGCCGCTGGATCGTCGGCGAGTTCCCGGCGCTCGCGAGCGAGGTCGGCTTGCTCGGTATCGGCCTGGGAACTGACCGAGACGTATTCTCCCGCCGCCATCGACATCGCGCCGGCCACGAGCCCGGCACAGCCGGCGACCAGGACATCCCCGGTCCCGGCCGCGGAGGCGGCGACGCCCACGATCAGGCTGGCGGTCGAGACGAGACCGTCATTGGCCCCGAGCACGGCGGCGCGCAGCCAGCCGATACGGTCGATGAGGTGCCTCTCGGCGTGGACGGGGCGCATCGGGGTCGGGATCTCCGGGGGCAGGCGCGGGAAACCGCATCGCGCCGCGTGTCATGATGCATCCGTGTCACGGCAGCATGAAGCAGGGCCACGGCCAACGGAAGGGACGGGCCGGCGGCGCGACGGTCCGGGGGCTTCGTCACGGCTTGCTCTGCCCCGGGTTCGGGCTCTGGCCCGTGCCCGGTTGTCCCTGGAGGTCGACGGGCTTGTTGTCGTTGAGGTCCCACCCGGTATTCGGATCGGTGCCGGTGCGCTGGAGCTGAGCGCGCATCTGCCACTGGTACTTTGCGATGCCGTGCTCGACTTCCTGGAGCAGGTTGGAGGTGGTCGGGTCGACCTTTTCGGTCGCCTTGATCGCGGCGTTCACCTCCTCCCCGACGCGCTTGTAGGCGTTGGTGAACCAGGCGAGGATCTGGGCGTCGTCGAGGAAGCCGCCCGGGATTTCCGGGACGCCCGACGTCCTCACGATGGTGTTGGCCCGCCCGTCCGCCGAGGCGCCGACGGCGAGCAGCCGCTCCGCGATGGTGTCGGCATATTTCGATAGCCCCTCGTAGTGCTCCTGAAGAAGGAGGTGCAGCGGGTAGTACAGCGTGCCGGACGCGTTCCAGTGCGCCTGTTTGGTCTGGAGCTGGAGTTGCTGCAGCTCGGTGAGCGTCTGCTGCAGGGCGGCGACGTCCTTCTTCATCCCGTCCTCGCCGGCGCCGAGGTCGATGACCGGCTGACGGCTGATCTCGTTCGTCGGGAAGGCGCCGGTCGGCTGGCGGCTGCCGACCTGGGTCTGGGAGGACTGGCGGACGCCGTCGGTCCGCGCTCCCGAGGCCTGTGGGTCCGCCGCGGGTGCGGTCCGGTCGGCCTGGGCGACCTGAACGCGGGCGAGGATCTGGCTGGCCGAGGGGGCGGTCCCCGTGGCCTGGGCGAGGGCGGCATCACGGGCCAGCGCGGGCGACAGGACCGTCGAGACGAGCAAAAGTCCGAACGCAAGGGACGGGATCGAGCGGGTCATGGGGAACCTTGGGTGAGCATCATGCCGGATGAAGCAGGCCGAAGGTCCTGCCCGGTCGAAAAGGACGAACGAGGCCCACCCGACGTTCCTGAATGACAGGGAATTTAAGGTTCAACGGCCCGCCACAGGGTCTTGTCGGGCTAGGCTGTAGTTTGAGCGCGGTGGGCGACAATGGATCGATATCCGGACTTCGACCGTTACCGGGCCTTCGATCCGGGGCAGTCCCGGACCGCTGCGCCGACGAGATTGATCCGTGACGGTTGCTTTCGACTACGAGGTGACGCTGGCTACGCCGGCAGGCCTGCGCGTCCTGACGGCTCAGGCAGAGCGTGAGGTCGCGCTGATGGCGGAGTCGGTGCTGCGCCGCCACGGGGGACATTCCCCCGGGATCGGGTTCACGGTCGCCGGCCGGGATCCCGGGGCGCTCCGACGGATCGCGTCATATCTCGTCGATGTCAGCTCGGAACTCGACTGGGAGTGGAGCGGAAATACTCCGTCTTCGCATCGCGGGATGTTTCTCTTCCCCTGAGACAAGCGCCGGGCGTCATCGTCCGGAAGTCGTGCCAGTCATGACGGCAGCGTTCCGCCTCGGATGCAACACCTTCCGCCGATGAGGTCCCGGCGAACATTCCGGCAGATGCGGGCAGCAGCGGCCTTGAGCATGCGGCAGCGCGCTCGGCCCGCGCCGCCCTCGTCGACAGGTCGACGGGGCCTGCAGGACCGACGAGACCGAGCCGGCGTCAGGGTGATGGCGGCACGACATGACCGGGATATCCGGTGCCGTACTCATCCGTGGCGGTGCCGCCATGGCCGGACAGAAGATCGGGATGGGTCGAGGCCAGGCCGCCGCCGAGGCGTGCCCAATCCTCGATCGACCCGTCCGTCGGGAGGGTGGGGACCGATGCGTCGGCCGTTCCGGCCACGGGGCCTGGCCCCGCCCAGCCGCCCCAAGCGAACCGCGCCGTCCGAACGATGGCCTTCTTCATGTCGCTTTCCCGTCTCGGTGGCTGAGGCGGACCCGGAACCGCCGACCGTGCCTTGGCGCAGCAAGGGTCGGAGGTTCGAGCCTAAGCTTTCGTAAACCAACCCGGTCGGCGCAAGCCGCCCGCGAAGGCGCGTCCAGGGGCGTGTCAGGTTTGTCCCGACAGGATTGCGGTCTTCTCCGACTGCGCCTCCACCCCCGGCGCCACAGATCACTCGGTGAGCGGGGAGACCGAGGCACCGAGCTCGGTCGCTGCAGGGACCGGCGCGAGAGAACCCTGCCACCCGCGGGCCAAGCCACAGGCCACCCCGTCGAACCCGTCACGGTCGTGGCCCGCAAGGGTCAGCCACCACCATCACGGAGTTGAAACCGATGAAACGTCTCGCACTGGCCCTCGCGGCCGCATCGAGCCTGATGCTGTTCTCGTCAGCGAGCGAGGCCCGGCCCTTCGGGCGCAGCCATGGGCACGGCTTCCACCATGGCGGCTTCGTCGGCCATCACGGCGGGCTCCGCCACGGTTTCCGCGGGCACCGTTCGATCGGCTTGCGCCCCCACACCCGGCGCTTCGGCGGGTACCGCCGCTACGGCCTCTCGCAGGCCCGGTACGGCTATGGGCGCCCCTACGGACGCTACGGCTATGGGTACCGTCGCGGCCATCGCGGCCTCGGGCTGGCGGCCGGCCTTGGTCTCGGCCTCGCCGCGGCCGCAGCCAGGCCTGCCTATTACGGCGGCTACGGATACGGCTACCGCTACGCCCCGGTGGGCTACGGGTACGGCTACGGCCAGCCCGCCTGCAGCTGCGGCTACTGAGTCCCTTCGTCCATCGGACCCGCACCCGGATCCTGGCGGTCCCGTCCCGCCGGGAGCTCCCTTCCCACATGACCGAGGCGAACCCATGAAGACGCTTCTCGCGACCACCCTCGCCGCTGCCCTGCTCGCCGGCCCCGCGCTCGCCCAGGACAAGGCGGCGCAGCCGCCCGCCGGTGCTCAGACCGCACCGATGACGTCGCCGCCGGCCGGCGCCGCGATGCCGGCCCCGGCCGGCAACACGGGCGGCATGACCATGGCCGACACCGCGACCGCCAAGATCAAGTTCGTCACCGCCAAGCCAGCCGAGGTGACCTCGTCCAGGCTCGTCGGTAAGAACCTCTACAATAACAAGAACGAAACCGTCGGGGAGATCGAGGACCTCGTCATCGACAACGGCAAGACGGTCACCGGCGTCGTCGTCAGCGTCGGCGGCTTCCTCGGCATGGGCGAGCGCTACGTGGTGGTCGACCCCTCGTCGATCTTCCTGCACAAGACGGACGGCAAGCTCAAGGCGATGGTCGACACCGACAAGGACGCCCTCAAGAACGCACCCGAGTTCAAGTACAACCGGAACACCTGATCGTCGCGCGTGGCTCCGTGACCGCGGAGCCACGCTCAAGAACTTCCACGCGCGGGTCCTGTCGGGATGAACCTTACAGGCGTCGGTGAGAACGGCGAGGCTCAGCGAAACCTCTTGTCGCCTGCCAGGATCCGGACGCTACTCTGAACTGCGTCATCAACATCGAGACAGCGGAAAGAGCGGCGATGATCATGGACATCATCAAGCAGGGCGCGCGCGCCAGGGCCCTCGGGCGCCCGCGGGATGCCTGCAACTACCCGTTGGATTCCCGCGAGCGCCGGGCCTGGTACGAGGGCTACGACGGTTCGACCTGGGATTTCGCCGAGCGGGTCACCCATCCGGCAGTCGCGTCCCGGAGCCGCACGACCCGGGACGCGGCGGCCAACCCGACCTCGATCTAAATCGTGGACGTCGCCCTCGAGCCTGCGGGGCTTCGGCGCCGGTCCGGACGGCAGCGGAGAGGGCGATGGGACGGAAGCGAACCCACTGTGTCGAGGGCCGGACCCTCAGTCGCCTGGAACGGGTGGTGACCACCCTGGTCGAGGCAGGCCTGCAGGACCCTGCGGCGGCGCCGCCGAACCTCATCGAACGGCTACGGCACCTGCAGCGGACTACGATGGCCGCAGGGGGCGACCGCCAGATCCTCCAGGTCATCGCGTCGGGCCGGCGCCTGCTCGGCGATGGGCAGGCCCTGACCGGCCCGGGCGCACCGACCGACCCAGAGACGGTCCAGGCGCCCTCGGCCGGGGCGCCCTTGCAGGATGCGACGATCTCGGCCGATGGTCCCGACGCGGAAAGGCCCGCTTCCTCGACCGGGACGACTGCCGCGAACGAGCCCACCCGATAGCCCCTGTATGATCCCAAGGCTTGACGACGGCGACGCCGGCCGCCCCGAGATCCATCGTGGAAATGGACGCACCGTCGTCGCGCTCGCCGTGGCGGCCGCCATCCCGGTGTTGCTCCTCAGCGGTTGGGTAGCGACGCTCATGGCGCAGCAGCAGCGCGGGCTGACCCGCAGCGCCGCGGTGGCGAGCGCGGCCCGCGTCGCCGAGCGCGTCGCCTCCGACATCGCGACCCAGGTCGCGGTCCTCCGGGCCGAGGCTGCCTCGGCGAGCCTGGACCGGCCGGACCTCGCCGCCTTCTACGCCGAGGCCGAGCGTCTGAGGCAGGAGCACCCGCTCTGGGAGACTGTCGAGCTCGCCGGCCCTGACGGGGCCCAGGTCGTCAACCTACTCCGCTCCCTCGACGACGAGCTCGGCCCCACCGCCGACCGCGTGAGCTTCGACGCGGTGGTACGGACGAAGTGGCCGGTGGTCGGCGGGATCGGACCGGTCGGACGGATCTCGGGCAAGCGCCTCGTTGCGCTGCGGGTCCCGGTCGTCCGCGACGGAACGCTCCGCCACGTCCTCTCGGTCGGCCTCGCGACGAACGCGGTCAGCTCGATCCTCCGCGATGCGGGCGCGCCAGAGGGCTGGGTCGGGACCATCGTGGACGCGCAGGGCAACACCATCGCCCGCACCCGGGCCGAGGCGGAGGAACTCGGCCACCCGGCCAACGCCGCCCTGCGGGCCGCCATCCGGCGGGCGCCGCAGGGCTTCTACACCGGTTCCACCTTGGAGGGACCGGACGTCGAGGTCGTCTACCGCACGCTGACGGAGACGGGCGGTTGGTCGGTGCATTTCGGCCTGCCGGCCGCCACGCTGAACGCGCCGGTCTCGCGCTCCTACCTCGTGCTGGCCGGCGGCAGCGTGCTCAGCATCGGCCTCGGCCTCGCGCTGGTCGCCCTTGTCGGCCACGACATGGCCCAGCGCCGGGCGGGCGAACAGGCGCGCTTCGCCCTCGCCCTGCGGTCGAGCGAGGAGCAGGGCGCGGTCGCCGCCGAGGCGGCGGAACTCGGCACCTTGCGATGGGATACGGTGGAGGAGACCGTGACGGCCTCCCGACGCGCCGCCGAGCTCCTGGGCTGGGAGGCGCAGGTGCCGGAGGGGCGCGAGATGACGGCGGATGCCGACATCGCCCTGCTGGCGGTCGACGCCGCCGACCGCGAGCGGTTGGTCACGGAACTGCGGCGAAGCCTCGCCGAGGGCGTGCCCCTCGACGTGGAGTTCCGGGTCTCGCAACGGAGCCCGGAGCCGCGGTGGGTGCGCTTGACCGGGCGTGCGCCCCGGCTTCGGAAGAATGACCCCGCCGACCTCGTCTACGGCGTCGTCTCGGATGTCGGGCCACGCAAACGCGCCGAGGCGGAGCGCCTCGACCTGCTGCGCCGCCTCGGCGAAGCGCAGGAGAACGAGCAGCGCCGGATCGCCCGCGAACTGCACGACCAGGTCGGGCAGACGGTGACCGGCCTGTCGCTCGGCCTCAAGGGGCTGGAACGGCTGCTCGCCGCGGATGGGACCTCGACCGAAGCCGGACGGCAGATCGAGTGGCTGCAGCGGCTCGCCGGCGAGGTCGGGCGCGACATCCACCGCGCCGCCGTCGACCTGCGCCCGACCGCCCTCGACGACCTCGGCCTGCGCGAGGCGCTGGCGACGCTCCTGCGCGAATGGAGCCAGCGCCACGGCATCCGGTCCGACCTGGAAATCATCGGCAAGGCGTCGCGCCTGCCGGCGGCCGTCGAGAGTGCGATCTACCGGATCGTGCAGGAGGCATTCACCAACGTCCTGAAGCACGCGCGGGCGGCCACCGTCAGCGTCTGTCTCGACCACCGCCCGGACGAGGTCCAGGTGATCATCGAGGATGACGGCGTCGGTTGCGAGCCCGCCTCCGGCACCTCCCCGTCCGACGGGCGCAGGCCGGCCGAGCCGCGGCTTGGCCTTTCGGGCATCCGCGAGCGTTTGACCCTACTGGGCGGCACGCTCGCCCTGGAAACCTCCCCGGGCGTCGGCACCACGCTCTTCGTCCGCATCCCGGTGGCGCCGGCCGCCTGACGCACGAGAGGAGCCGTCATGGATCGTATCCGCGTCGTCCTTGCCGACGACCATCCCGTAGTCCTCGCGGGCATCCGGGCGCTCCTCAACGCCGACCCCGAGATCGAACTCGTCGGCGAGGCCACCGACGGCGGCGAGGCGCTGCCGATGATCCGCACCATCGCGCCCGACATCGCCGTGGTCGACGTCTCGATGCCCGGCCTGAACGGCCTCGAACTGACGGAGCGGGTGACGGGCGAGTGCCCGGGGACCCGGGTGCTGGTGCTGACGGTCCACGAGGATGCCGCCTACGTGCAGCCACTGATGAGGGCCGGTGCGCGCGGGTACCTCCTCAAGCGCTCGGCGGCCGACGACCTGCTCCGCGCGGTCCGGGCCGTGGCCTCCGGAGGCGTCTATCTCGACCCCTCGATCGCCGGCCACGCCCTGGCGGAGCCCTCCGGGGCGGACGGGCGCCCGGGCATGGCGGAGGGGCGCGAGCCGCTGAGCCCGCGCGAGACCGAGACCTTGCGGCTCATCGCGCAAGGGTTCAGCAATAAGGAGATCGCGCGGCGCATCGACGTCAGCGTGAAGTCGGTCGAGACCTACAAGGCGCGGGCCGCCGAGAAGCTCGGGCTGAAGACCCGGGCGGAGATCATCCGCTACGGCGCCGCCCATGGCTGGTTCGACGCGCTCGCCCTGCGGTAGCGGCATCCTCATCGCCTCGCGGCACCGGGGTCCGGCCTCCGCCCATCACCGACCCGCCCGGCGATGGCTGGAGCGGGCTTGGTCGTGGTCGTGGGGATCAGCCCGGTCCGATCCCGGCGCACACCCGAACGAAACGGGCGTGCCGCTCCTCCAGGTCGGCGAGGTCGCTCGGGTCGGAGACGTCCCGCCGCGCGGCGGCGAGCACGAGGTCGGCATGGCGTCCGAGCTCCGCCAGTCGCGAGGTCAGCCGTTCGACCTCCGCGACCCGAGCCAGCACGTCGAGCATCCGGGCGAGCACATGCACCGACCCGGCGGCGTTCTGGCGGATCATGTGGAACATCGCGTCGCAAAGCCCGTCGTAATCGGTCACCGGATGGACGAGCACGACGCGGCCCTCGCGGGCGACGGCGCTGGTGGGCAGGTGGCGCGGGGCGATGCGGCACAGGGCGTCCCCCAGATGGTCGAGCACGCTCCCCGCCGTCATCGGGTCGTTGATGCCGGGCGACAGCGCCCGCACCGCGATCTCGACGAGCTGCCGCACCGAGTATTCCAGGTCCTGCAGCGCCGCCGGGCGGCGTCCGAAGGTGAGCGAGCGGGCCACCGCATCGCCGGTGCCCTCGACGCCCGCGGACGGCACGACGACCGGGAATCCCCTCGGCACGAAATCGCCCGGCCTCACCCGCAGGGCGAGGACGATGCGGTGCTCGTGCGCCCAGTCGGCGAGCCCCTCCGTATCGACCGCCTGCAGGTATCCGCCCTCCGCCGGCGCGACCGGGGCGCCGCGCGGCGACCCCACCGGCGGCTGGCTATCGGCCTCGTCGCGGGTCCGCGCCTCGACCGCCCTGCACAGGTCGCGATGGACGGCATCGACTACCGTCTCGACGTTGATGCTGGTGGCGACGTGGTGGACGAACCAGACCAGCGTTCCGAGGCAGACCAGCGCCAGCAGCACAGCGCCCGAGATGGCGAGGTGCGGGACGAAGGTCTCCTCCTGGACGGTGCGCACCGTGCGCAGCACCATCAGCGCGTAGGCGAAGGTGCCGAGGAAGACGCCGAGCACGAGTTGGTTGCGAGCGTCGCGCACGAAGTTGCGCAGGAGCCGCGGCCCCATCTGGTTCGAGGCCAGGGTCAGTGCCGCGATGGTGATGGAGAAGGTGGTGCCCGCAACCCCGATGGTAGACGACGCCACCGCGCTGAGCAGGGCCCGGGCTCCCTCGGCACCACCGGCCCAGCCCCAGCTGGCGTCCGGGGAGGACGGGTCGTACCCGGCGATGCGGGCGGTCTCCAGCCAGATCGCGCCCTGCGCCAAGCCGATGCAGGCGAGCACGACCAGCGCCGGCCGTAGCCAGAACTGGTCGCCCAGGAACTCGATCCAGGCCCGTATCCTCGCCCTCACCGGCGATCCCCTCGTTCCGCCGCCCGGACCCGAGCGGGTGGCACCGTCCCGTCGACCGACATCGCTCTCACTCCTCCGCTTCCGCCCGCGCGAGACCGAACCGCTTGAGCGCGGTGATCAGCACCAGGATGGCCAGCCCGAAGCCCATCGCCACGGCAAGCAGCGTGAACTGCGCCGCGCCGGCCACGATGCCGGCCGAGGCCGCGAGCCAGACGCTGGCGGCCGTCGTGAGGTTCCGGACGGTCCGCTCGGCGTCGCCCTTGGCGACGAAGATCGTACCGGCGGCGATGAAGCCGATGGCCTGCGCAAGCCCCTGGATGACGCGCAGAGGATCGGCGTCGCCGCCGCGGGCCTGCACGTCGGCGTAGAGGCTCAGCGCCGAGGTGGTGATGACTGCGGAGCTCAGGGCGACGAGCGCATGGGTGCGGATGCCGGCATCCTTGCCCTTGCGCTCCCGCTCGAAGCCGAGTGCCAGGCCGCAGGCCGTGGCCGCGCCAAGTCGCAGCAGGATGTCCGTCAACGAGAGGGTGGTGGCGTCGAGAGGCATGAGCGGGTCCGGCTCCCGGGAGGTCTGGCGAGGTGTCGAGGGTCAACACGCACCGGCCGCTCCCCTTTCCCGAATCGGCCCGCTCGGCTCAGGCCGGGACCGGCCGCGCGCGGCGTTCCCTCAGGGCGGCGATCAGGAGGACGAGCGCCCCGGCGATCATGCAGGCGACGGAACCGGCGAGAACGCCGATCTTGACCTCGGCCTCCAGGGCTGGCGCGTCCGCGAAGGCGAGCAGGCCGATGAACAGGCTCATGGTGAAGCCGACCCCGCAAAGCAGGGAGACCCCGTAGACCTGCGCCCAGGTCGCGTGGGCCGGACGCTGCGCCAGCCCGAGCCGCACCGCGGCCAGCACGAGGCCGAACACGCCGGCCTGCTTGCCGATGAACAGGCCGAGCGCCACCCCGAGTGTCACCTGATCGAGCAGTATGTGCGGGGTGAACCCGACGAGCGACACGCCCGCGTTCGCGAAGCCGAAGACCGGCAGGATCAGGTAGGCCGACCAGGGATGGACCGCGTGTTCGAGAATGTGCAGCGGCGAGGTGGGGTCGTCCGGCTTGCCCACGCTCAGCCGCAACGGGATCGTCATGGCGAGCAGCACGCCGGCCACCGTCGCGTGCACGCCCGACTTCAGCACGAAGACCCAGAGCACGACGCCGAGCAGCAGGTAGGGCCAGAGCTTGGCCACGCCGGCCTTGTTCAGCCCGTACAGTACCGCGAACGTCACTGCGGCCCCGCCCAGCATCGGGGGCGACAGGTCGGCGGTGTAGAACACCGCGATGATGAGCACCGCACCGAGGTCGTCGATGATGGCGAGCGCCGTCAGGAACACCTTGAGCGAGACCGGCACCCGCGAGCCCAGCAGCGCCAGCACGCCGAGCGCGAAGGCGATGTCGGTGGCCGCCGGGATCGCCCAGCCCCGCAGCGTCTCGGGCGAGGACCAGTTCACGGCGACGTAGACGAGGGCCGGAGCGGCCATCCCGCCCAGGGCGGCCAATCCCGGCAGCACCCGGTCGGGCCAGGTGCGCAGGCGCCCGTCGAGCACCTCGCGCTTGATCTCCAGCCCGACGAGCAGGAAGAACACCGCCATCAGGGCGTCGTTGATCCAGTGCAGCACCGAGAGCGGGCCGAGATAGGCCTTGAGCGCGGTGAAGTAGGTGTCCGCCAGCGGCGAGTTGGCTACCACCAGCGCGAGCGCCGCGGATGCCATCAGGACGAGCCCGCCACCGGCCTCGCTGACGAGCATGTCGCGTAGGGCCGACAGGGGACGGCGGCGAAGCCGCGGTGCGGCATGCGAGGAGGATGGCACGGGCGCGGGTCTCCGGCACTGGCGGCCCGACCAGCGCTCGTCCTGCCGGTCCGACAGATGGACCGCGCACCCTCGTGCACGCTATCGCACTGAAGCGCGGCTGGCACAACCAGCACTGCCAAGGTCAAAACTCGAACAGCTTGACCAACAGAATGGCGTTCGAGCGTGGGAAGTGGACCCTTGGCTGCCTATCCATCATCCATCCGCGGATGCTGAGAAGTTCGCTGGTTCAGCCTGGGTCATGAAGCATCGATTCCCGGTCATCCGAGGGCACGTTCAACTAGCCTGCCGGTGGTTCCCATCAACCCGGTAGGTCTGCGCCGTTCCCTTCCGGTTGCGTTTGGCGGCGTAGAGCGCGGCATCGGCCTGACGCAGGAGCATATCGCGGTCCTGCCCAGCCGCTCTCGACCACGCGATACCGATTGTCCCCGTCACTCGGGCGATATGACCATGTCCGTCTACAACGATCTCAAGGTCGTGCAGGAGCCGCTGCACCTTCCGGTCAAGTCCAATGCGATCGAAATCGGCCGACATCAGGACCGCGAACTCGTCGCCACCCAGCCGCGCTGGAAAGGATCGGCTATCGCATGACGCGCGCAGCCGGTCGGCGACCTGTCGCAATACTGCGTCGCCCGCTGCATGGCCGAGGGTATCGTTGACGCCCTTGAAGCCGTCGAGGTCAATCAGAAGCACTGCCACGTCGTCGTCCGCAGTGCGTGCCTCGCGCAGCCGTGCATCGAGAACGCGGTGAAACTCGACTCGGTTGGCAAGTTGGGTCAGGTCGTCGGTGCGGGCTTGGTAGCGCAGACGCTGTTCCAGGCTGTGCCGGTCGGTGATGTCCTGGATCAGGCCGATGAGGGCGACGGGCCTACCCTTGGCCAACTCGATCTCACAGGAGCATCGCACCCGCCGTGCGTTGCCTTTTGCAGTTACGAAGTCGGCATCCATCTCGAACGGCTCGCCTGTATCCATCGTGCGCATCACCGCGGCGATGAATCTGGTGCGGTCGGGTTCAGGAAAATGGTCCATGATTTTTTCGTTCGGCACGCCACTGCTGACGGGATGTTCATGGATGGCGAAGACACCGTCCGACCAAGCAGTAGACTGCTTCTCGATATCGTACCGGTAAGACCCCATTTCGGCCATACGCTCGGCCTGCTTGAACTGGCGACGTTCGCGCTCCAGCCTCTCAACGGTCAGACGGTGCTCTTCAGTGGTCCTTGCCGCGCGAAGGGCGACGGCTCGCGCTTCGATCAGAGCTTCGGCGAGGCAGGCCAGTTCCTCCAAGACTTCCAGATCGGCCGGCGACGGCTCGCGCGGCCGTTCGTCGAGCACGCAGAGCGTGCCGATTGTCACCACGTCACCAGTAGGCCGCCGGACACGAACCGGGACACCCGCGTAGTAGCGGATGTGTGGTGCTCCTGTGACGAACGGGCTTTCGGCGAAGCGTGGGTCGAGACGGGCATCGGCCACGGTGAGCGGTACTTCGGTTTCCACCACGATAGGGCAGAACGCCCCTGCCCGCGGCGTTTCGGGTGCTAGCGGTCCGCATCGCGCCTTGAACCACTGCCTTTCCGGATCGACCAGCGTGATCGATGACATGCCTGTGCCAAGCATGCGTTGCGCGAGCTTCGCCAGCACGTCGAACTCGCGTTCTGGCGGAGTGTCGAGGAGCGCGATCTCGGCCAACGCTTCTTGGCGAAGCGTTTCTCGCTGATTGTCCGACATGCGCCGCTCCAACCCCAAGAGCCTCGCCGAGGCTCGAATGCGATCGTGGCTGTACGACGGCAGGTTTAACCACTCGCGGCGTTGCCGCGAGCCTCATCATCGACGTGACGCTCGGACCACGCAGTCGTCACTTTTCCGCTGCTGGGCTGGGCCGTCTGCTTGGGGTGGATAGCAGAAATTCGCAAGCCGCTGGACGAATGCCCGGATTGAAAGCGGAAGCAGACAGTCCGGCAATCCGTCCAGGATTTCGCAATTTAAGACTTGGTCACGCTTCCGCTATTTGTGGCACTAGATGAAGATAAGACGGATCGAAATCGCAGTACCGAGTTAGATCATTCCAATTATGGATTTGTAAAACATGATTACTCAAGGTAAAAATCCCCCTTGTTCTTAATTCTGAAAGCACACGATTTACATGCACATTTGAAAGGCCAAGAGCATCTGCCAATACCCCCTGCGTGATTGGAAGGTGATATCGGAGATTTGCTGCCAATCCAGCGGCTTCCAATTTAACATAAAGTTCGCATAACAGGTGTGCGAGCGCTTCGCAGGCTGTGCGAACGCCCATGCCGACCAACCACGAACGGGAAATCGCAGCATCTACGTGGGCGTCACGCCAAAGCGCTACTGCAATCTGGGGAAATATAGATATCAGTTCATGCAATCGCTCATGTGGTATAAAGGCCACTATGGCGGATGTCAGGGTGCATACACTATAGTCATTAGCTGGTAGATGTAAGCTCTGATAATCTGTCAGATCACCCGGAATATGAAATGAGAAAATCTGGCGCTTACCTCTGCTGCACACTTGATATCGACTGGCCCATCCGTCAAGCATCAGACAGCAGTGCGACTGCCGTTCGTGATCGCGCACGATATCCTGACCTGCGCCTAATGACCGGATGGTCACAGGAAGTTCCGTGATGGCGCGGCGCTCCACCTCAGAGAACGTTCCGAAACGCTCAAGCTTGCGCAGGAGTATTGATGCGGAATGGGGTGTAGCTGTCATGGCTTCCCCTTGCGTTGCAGGTGGAAGCACATGTCTCTCCCGGCCATTAGCACCTGTGGCGATCGCTAATGATAAGAGCACTATCCCACATAAATTATGCCATTGATATCACAAATGACACCTTGGCTTCAGTTTATCATTGAATTCTAAGTAGCTTATGCAGAAATCGTTTTTGACTGAGGCGTAACATAATTGTGCACGAGGCAAATTTCTCGTCGAGGGGATCTTCTTTCCCGAGACCCAGCACTGATGCCTGAGCCGGTCGCCGAGGTGCCAACCCATGAGTTTCGAAGAGGCTGCTGATGCATCGCCAAAGGGCCGCTTTTCGTTCAATTCCGACCGCTGCGACGTGGGAACTCAAATGTCCGAGTTGGGTCGTGGACAGACTCTCGCAAGGCAAAGCCGACGACCTTTTCGTCCTAAGGCTCACGAGGCATGCTTTAGGCCGAGGCACCGTTCAGATTGCCGTCGCCTTGTTCACGGTACAGGTTTCGCCTCGGAACCCCGCGAGCGACCGCATCCTGACATGACAGACCTGACTGAGAGGCTTCGGACCCTCTACGAGGGCGACAGCGACCGTCCCCACCGCTTCCGCTACGGCTTGCTCGCCTTCGACCTCGCCACGCTCCTGTTCATCGTCGTCTCCTCGTTCATGCCCCGGGAGCCGCTGGTCGAGGGCGTCGACGTCCTGATCGGGGCGGCGGTGACCGCGGACATTTTATCCCGGCTCGCCATCTGCCCGCGGCCGGGCCGCGAGTTCCTGCGCCCGACCACCTGGGCCGACCTCGCCGCCATCGCGTCGTTCCTCGCGCCCATCGTCGGCGAGGGCGCGGGCTTCCTGCGCATCCTGCGGTTGCTGCGCACCTACCAGTTGCTCGACCGCCTGCGAGCCGACTTCTCGTTCTTCCGGCGCAACGAGGAGGTGATCATCGCGGCGGTGAACCTCGCTGTGTTCGTGTTCGTGATGACCGGGATCGTCTTCGCCACGCAGCACGGGCGCAATCCCGCCATCGGCAACTACGTCGACGCGCTCTACTTCACGGTCACGTCGCTGACGACGACCGGCTACGGCGACGTCACCCTGCAGGGGACCAGCGGTCGCCTCGTCTCGGTCGTGGTGATGATCTGC
This sequence comes from Methylobacterium indicum, assembly GCF_017347565.1. NCBI lineage: Bacteria > Pseudomonadati > Pseudomonadota > Alphaproteobacteria > Hyphomicrobiales > Methylobacteriaceae > Methylobacterium > Methylobacterium indicum. The sequence continues at coordinate 2,399,956 of NZ_AP024145.1, forward strand.
GGGGTGACGCTGTTCCTGCGCCTCGCCCAGGTGCTGTTCCGGCCGTACAAGGTGCGCTTCCCGTGCCCGACCTGCGGCCTGCAGCGGCATGAGACCGACGCCGTGCATTGCAAGGCCTGCGGCACCGGCCTCAACATCCCCGACGAGGGCGCCGATTGAGGCGGGTCTTTACGCACGTTCCTCCTCGTCGGCCTCCTTCCGCTCCCGCGCGGCCTGCCAGCGCGCTCGCGGGGGATTCCGGCCGGCGGGCCAGCCCTCGCGCTGGTGGGCCCGGTCGCCGTCGGTCTCCTCGGTCTGGTCGTGGAACAGCACCTGGCTGGTCGGGTACGGCAGGTCGATGCCGGCCGCGATGAGCGCGTCCTTCACGTTGGCGATGGCGTGGTCGAGGGCGTCGACCGCGTCGCGCCGCCGGGGCGGGTCGATCCACAGCCGGGCCGTCATGTCGACGCCCGCCGCACCCAGGCCCGTGACCAGGGCCTCGGGCGGCGGGTCGGCCAGCACGCCCGCGGTGCCCTTGAGTGCCTCGACGATGACGCGGCGCGCCTCGCGGATGTCGTCGCCGTTGCCGATGGTGAGCGGGAAGGCGAGGCGGCGCTTGTCGTGCGCGGTGATGACCGTGATCTTGTCGACGAACAGGGTGGCGTTCGGGATCAGCACCCGCTGGTTGTCGTAGGTGCGCAGCACCGTGGCGCGCACCCAGACGTCCTCGACCGTGCCCTCGTGGGAGCCGGCGCGGATCTGGTCGCCGATGACGAAGGGCCGTGTCAGCAGGATCAGGATGCCGGCGAGCAGGTTCTGAAGCACATCGCGGAAGGCGAAACCGATGGCGACGCCGCCGATGCCGAGCAGGTTGAACAGGTCGGCGGCCGAGACCGACGGGAAGGCCACCGAGGCGGCGACCAGGAACGACACCAGGATGGTCATCCCCCCGGCGATGCGCCCGAGTACCGCGGCCGATCCCGGCGAGGCGTCGCGCATCGACGCCGCCCGGCGCACGGCAGCGCGCACCAGGCGGTCAACGAGGAGGCCGAGGCCGAACAGAACGAGAGCGACGGCGAGCCCCGGCAGCAGTGCCGCCGCCGACCGACCCAGCCCTTCGAGGCGTCCGAGGGCTTCCGCGAAGATCATTTCTGCTCCCATCCCAAGGAAAAGCCGCCGGAGGCGGTGATGCCCCACGGCGGCGCGTTGTCACCCGCGGGGCGAGGAGCCCCCATCACGTGCCGTCAGCGGCGCGGGCCGCCGCTCGTCCCGCCGTATTGCTGCCCCCGGGCGCCCCGCGACGGCATTCCGGCGTTGCCGCGGCTGGCGGAGCCCTGCCGCATCCGGTAGCGCCGGTTCATGCGCACCTGCACGACATCGGCGTTGGCCGTGGGCGCCACGCCGGTGGTGCTCACGGGCAGCGCCGCGGACGGCAGGGCGGACGCGGCCAAGCCGAGGCCGGCGAGAAACGCCGATGCGAGGATGGTCTTCTGCAAGGTGATGCTCCTTCGGTCCGGCCTGGATAGGGGCACCCGATCATTCGGGTGACGGGGCCAGGATACGTCCGTGCGAACTTCGGATCGCGCTCGGCAACGCCCGAGGCCCGAATGCGTTCAGGGGGATTCGACCATCGTCGGGGGCAGCATGGCCCGACGGGCGGCGCCATGCATCTCGTCGCCTCGGATTTTCGCCCGGTGCCGGCTGTGACACGGCCTGTGCGGATGGCACCGGGCCCGGTCAGGAACCAAGGCCACGCGAGGGGCTTGCTGGACGACGGGCCCGAGCGCGGGTATCCGACCGGGAGTTCCGCGAACCGATGACCGACCACCGACGTGTCCGCCGCATGCGGAGCATCGCCACCCTCCTCGTCGGCGCCGTCGCCGGTCTCGGCGCGACGACCGTCACGGTCGGTCGGGCGGTAGCTCAATCGGCAGCCAGCGCCATCGACCAGCCGACCGCCGGGACCCTGCCCCCGGGCACGTCGACGGTCGAGAGCAATGCCGGGCCGCGCGACCGGGCCACCGGCCAAGTGGCGCCTCCGAGCGCGATCCAGGCGTCCACGGACGTGATGCGGTTCGAGGGCTCCGTGCAAGGCAAGGACGATGGGGGCCGGACCGACCCGCTGAAGCACCTGCCGCGGGATAGGCGCTGACCTTCGGCGAGCCCGCGGCGGCCACTTGACCGCTCTTCGTCAGGGGACGACCGTGATCTCCATCCTCGATCTCGCGGCCCTGCTGCTGACGCTCTCGGCCCTGTTCGGTTGGCTCAACCGGAAGCTGCTGCATCTGCCGCATTCCGTCGGCCTGCTCGTCATGGGCCTCGCCGCCTCGGTCGCCCTCGTCGTCCTCGACATCGCCTTCCCCGAGCAGCACCTCTACGAGGACCTCACCCGCGTGCTCGGGCAGGTTGACTTCACCAAAGTGGTGATGGACGGCATGCTGGCCTTCCTGCTGTTTGCCGGTGCCATGAGCCTCGACCTCGGGGCCCTGCGCAACCGGGCAGGGGCCGTTGCGACGCTGGCGCTCGTCGGCACCCTCATCTCCACCGCCGTCGTCGGCGGCGCCTTCTGGGTGGCGGCGAGCGCGCTCGGCCAGCCGCTACCCCTCGCCTGGGCGCTGGTGTTCGGCGCCCTGATCAGCCCGACTGACCCGGTGGCGGTGCTGGCGACCCTCAAGAACGTGCGGGTCCCCGAGGCCCTGGAGATCGAGATGCAGGGCGAGGCCCTGTTCAACGACGGCATCGGCATCGTGCTGTTCACGGTGCTCGTCGCCTTCGCAGCCGGCTCCGGCGGAGAGGCGACGACCGCCGGCGGCGTTGCCAAGCTCCTCCTGCAGGAGGCGGGTGGCGGCCTGCTGCTTGGTGTCGTGACCGGCTACCTCGCCTACCGGGCCATGCGGGCCATCGACGACTTCCCCGTCGAGGTGCTGATCACCCTGGCGCTGGTCGCCGGCACTTACGCGCTCGCCCAGAAGCTGCATGCCAGCGGCCCGCTCGCGGTCGTCGCGGCCGGGCTGCTGGTGGGCGATCGCGCGCCGCGCGACGCGATGAGCGAGCGCACGCAGGGCTACGTCGAGTCGCTCTGGACGCTCATCGACGAGGTGCTGAACTCGGTTCTGTTCCTGCTCATCGGCCTGGAGGTGCTGGTTCTGCGCTTCCAGGCGAGCGGGCTCATGCTCGCCGCCTGCGCCGTGCCCATCGTCCTCGTCGCCCGCCTCGTCGCCGTGTCCGCGCCGCTTCTGGCGTTCCGGTGGGGCGGCCATCTCAGCCCTCGCAACGTGCCGTTCCTGACATGGGCCGGGGTGCGCGGCGGCATCTCCGTGGCCCTGGCGCTGTCGTTGCCGGAGAGCGACGCCAAGTCCGTGGTGCTGGCCGCGACCTACGCGGTCGTCCTGTTCACCATCATCGTCCAAGGCCTCACCCTGGGCGCCGTCGCGCGTCGGACGCTGAAGGACTTGCCGGAGGGCGACGCAACGTGAGCGCCCAGCCGACGGCACGTCCGAGGTCCGAAGCGTTCCAGCATGAGACGCGATGGGTCGAGCGCAGTCTCCGACATCGGTCATCCTCGGTGACGAGATGTCGGCCGCGCTTCAAGCCCGTCGAGCCCGTCGGCGTTGGCGCGGCACGATGTCGGCACGAATGCTGCCGTCACGCACTCCGGGTTGCGAAGATCCGGTCTGCCGTGCGCAGGGCGACTGCCTGGATCGTCAGCGATGGATTGACCCCGCCCACCGTCGGGAAGACCGAACCGTCGCAAACCCACAGGTTCGGGATGTCCCAGGAGCGGCAATCGGCATCGACCACGGAGGTGCTCGGGTCATCGCCCATCCGGGCGGTGCCGTTGAGGTGGCAGGTATCGTCGCCCTGGTCCCAGACCTCGCGCCCGCCGGCGGCCTCAAGCGCTTGGCGCAGGAATTTCAGCGCGTGCCGGTTGAGCGCCTTGTCGTTGTCGCACCACGAATAGGTGATACGGGCGACGGGCAGCCCGTACCGGTCCTTGACGTCCGAGAGCGTCACCCGGTTGCGCTCCTGCGGCATGTACTCGGACACGACCTTCAAGCCGGCGACATGGTTGTAGCGCTGCATCTCGGCGACCAGCGCCTCGCCCCACAGGCCGTGCGCCGAGGCCTGCGTGCTGGCCCAGAGCTGCGGCAGCGGGCCCTGGCTCATGTAGGAGTAACCGCCGAAGAAGTCTTTCGCGAAGGGGCCGCTGCCCTTGTCGTCGTAGTTCCAGTGCTCGGAGATGGCCAGCGAAGGCGGTCCCTTGTAGCTGCGGATCTCCTCGTCGAAGACGCCCCAGACCGCCTGGTTGCCCTGGACCGTCAGGTTCCGGCCGACGAGGCCTGAGGAATTGGCGAGCCCGTCCGGGAATTCGGGGGTGGCCGACATCAGGAGCAGCCGCGGCGTCTCGATGGCGTAGCCCGCTACCACGACGTTCCTCGCTCGCTGGAACCGCCAGCGGCCCTCGCGGTGGTAATGCACGCCGGTGGCGCGCCCGTTCCTGGTCTCGATCCGCCCCACCATGGCGAGGTCGCGGATCTCGGCGCCCGCTTTCAGGGCGCGGGGCAGGTAGGTGACGAGCACGCTCTGCTTGGCGTTGGTCGAGCAGCCGAGCGTGCAGAACCCGCGATAGACGCAGGGCGGCGCGTCCCCCCGCGGGGCCGAGAGCGTGGCGAGCGGCGTCGGCGTCCAATCGATGCCCATCGCCTCGGCGCCGCGGGCCAGCACCTTGGCGGCGGCGTTCATTTCGTGCGCGCGGCGATGATAGCGGCGGCGATGCGGTCCCCACGGATAGGTGACCGGCCCCGAGATCTTCAGGTCGTCCTCGACCTGATCGTAGTAGTGCCACATCTCGCGCCAGTCGATCGGCCAGTCGGCGCCGTAGCCCATCAGCGTGCGCGCCTTGAACCAGTCCGGCCGGAAGCGCAGCGCGACCATGGCGTAATGCACGGTCGAGCCGCCGACCGCCTTGCCGGAATTGTTCGAGCCCATCTGCAGCGGGTTCTCGCCGTCGACGACGCGCTCGTCGGTCCAATAGAGCTTGGATTGGTGGCTCTCGTCCGACGCGAAGTCCTCCAATGGTCGGAAATACGGGCCGGCATCGAAGGCCACGACCGAGAAGCCGTACTCGGCGAGCCGGCAGGCCAGCGTGCCGCCGCCCGCGCCGGTGCCGACGATCGCGAAATCGACCTCGTCCGTGTCGCGGTGCTGGCGCATCGGCACCCATTCGCCGATCCGCATGACGTTCGGGGCACGGCCGTCACGGGCGCGGGGATGATGCTCGGGATCGTCGCCGGGCGTGCCGTGCTTCGGGTTGTCGGCGGCGTTGCCGAGGCCGGGGATGCGCATGTCCGTGACCTCGTCCTCAATCGCCGACCCGGAGGTTCTCCGCGTACGCCTCATCCTCGCGGCCGGGCTTCGCCTCGGCGGCCTCCCAGGGATCGCGGCGGTCGAAATCCATCCGCACGTAGCCCCGCGGGCTCGCCGGGCCGCCCCAGCCGATCTCGTTCCAGGCGGTCGGGTGGGCGTAGTAGGCCTTCACCACGTCGCCGAGGATGCGATGCTTGAAGAACAGCTTCGACGGCATGCCCTGCCACGCCGGGTCCATGAGCCCGCCCGCCTCGGCGAGCCTCAGAAGCTGGTCCTGCGCCCAGGCGCCGAGTTGGTGGAAGCGTGCGCCGAACCGCGCCCGCGCCTCGGCGTCGAGCGCCCGCAGGCCTTGCCGCCACGCCTCGCGCTCGTCCGGCATCGCCGCATCGCGGTAGCCGTCATGCTCGCCGATCGCGAGCTTGTGGTCGACGAGCGCCGCGACCGGGACCGGCGTCGTCCGGTCGGCCGGCTGCGGCACGATGCGTGTAGCAATGGCTTTCATCGTCGGCCACTCGGCCTCGTCGAAGAAGCGGTGCGTCTCCGGCCCGATTGCGAGCCGCTCGTCGAGGACGGCCCGGGTCTTGGCATTCCAGGATGGGCTCTCGCGCTTCGCGAGCACGTCGTAGCCTGGGTACAGGTCTTGTCTCGGTCGCATGCGGACCTCGGGTCAGAGGCGAAAACGGCGGCGCTCGATGAGTTCGAGGGCGGCGAGGCCCCCGAGCGCCACGCCGGAGAAGGAGGGCGGAGCCGGCAGCGGCGGCCCGTCGATCAGGTTCTGGCGCCAATTGTCCCAGCCGCCCATCATCCGGGCGACGCCGTAGGCGTGGAAGGCGACGCCGCCGACGCCCATGGACGAGACCGCCCACATCCCCCACTTGGCACCGACCTGGCTCGCGCCCTCCGGCTGCCCGGCAGCGCGGACGAGGAGCGCGGCGGCGAGCGGCGGCAGGGTGACGGGGACGAGCATCGCCGGATTCTGGAAGGCGCCGCGGAAATGCAGCAGCCCGGCCTCCAGGGTCGTGCCGACGAGCATGCCGGCGGTGGCGAGCGCCAGCATCCGCCCAGCTGGCCAGCCGCCGAGCCGGGGCTTGTCGGGATCGGCGTCGCGCACGCGCTCGGCGGCGAGGCCGAGCAGCCCAGCCAGCGTCAGCGCCATCGGGGCGCCGATCGGGGCCGCGTAGAATAGGTTCTGGAGGGAGTACCCGCCCTCGCGCTTGCCGACATTGTAGGCGTGGAAGCAGAAGCCGATCAGCCCGGTGAGGCCGGCGAGTGCCTGCGCCGCGTGCCGGACCTGGGAACTGCCGGGATCGGTGTCGCCGGCGCCGTGCAGCGACGAGGCGAGTGTGACGCTCGACACGATGACCGGCGTGTACATCGCCCGGTTGAAGAACTGGCCGCGGTAATGCTCAAGGCCGGAATCGAACAGCACCGAGGCGGCGAGCATCGAAGAGGCGTGATTGAGGCGCTGCGCGGCGCTCGCGGTCACGGCGCTGCCGCGCGGGGCGTAGCGGCGCCCCTCCGACGGGGCCGGCCCGAGGCGCTTCGAGCGCCCGGCGGCGAACCAGGTCAGCAGGCCGGCGCCGGCCGCGACCGCCGCGAGGACAACGACCGGATGGAGTACCGCCTCGACCCGTACCGGGGCGACGCGCCGCTTCAGGATCGTCCCGGGGCCGCCGTGCCGGCGCTCGGGCGGGCAGGGGGCCCTATCAGGCAGCGTAGGCATCGGCGACCGTCGACTTCAGGGTGAGACCGTGGCCCGGCCGGGTCAGGTCGGGGGCGATCGCGCCGTCCCGCGGCACCGGCGCTCCGTCGAACAGCATCCGCTCGATGCGGACGTGGTCGTGGAACCATTCGAGGTGCCGGAAGCGGGGCGCTGCCACCGCGACGGGCATGTGCAGGGCAGGGGCGCAGTGACCGGAGAGATCAGTGTGCGCCGCCTCGCAGAGCGTCGTCATCTTCAGGAAGCCGCTATAGCCGCCGCAGCGGGTGACGTCCGCCTGCGCCACGTCGACCGCGCCGGACGTCAGCAGCCGCTGCATGGCGTCCAGGGTGTAGGCGTACTCGCCCGCGGCGACTTCCATGCCGGCCGGAGCCGCGGCGCGAACCGCGGCCATCCCCTGGGGATCGTCGCTGGTCACCGGCTCCTCGAACCACGCCACGCTAAAACGTTCGGCGGCCCGCGCCATCGCCAGCGCGCGCTTCGCCGTGAAGGCGCCGTTGGCGTCGATGAACAGCGCCGCGGAACCGATCACTCCCTTCGCCGCTGCCATCCGGGCGGGATCGCGCTCCGGCTCGCTCCCGATCTTCATCTTCACCGCCCGGCAGCCGTCGCGCGCGACGAAAGCCCCGAACTGCTCGCAGAGGTGCCGGTCGTCGTAAGCGGTGAAGCCGCCGCTGCCGTAGATCTCGGCGCGCTCCCGGACCCGGCCGAACAGCGTCGCCAGCGGCAGCCCGAGGAGGCGCGCCTTCAGGTCCCACAGGGCGGTGTCTAGGGCCGAGATCGCGCTCGCCGCCAGGCCGGAGCGGCCGATGTTGCGCACCGTGCCCCAAAGAATGTCGTTGGCCCGCGAGATGTCGAAGACTGAGAGGCCGGCGAGCCGCGATGCCAGCGTCCGCTCAATCAGGGACGCGGCGCTGGCATCGGTGTAGCTGTAGCCGAGGCCGGTCTCGCCCCCGGCCTCGATATGGACGACGACGATCGTCGTCCTGTCCCAGGCATAGGTCCCGTCGGCCTCGGGCGCGTCGGTGGGAACGGTGTAGGCCCGTGCCCGAACCGTCCGGATGATCGGATCGTCGCGCATGGTCGTGACCCGGGCCGGATCTTACGACTTGCTGCCGGGCAGGACCGAGCTCAGCACCTGTCGGGCCGTATCGACGAGCAGGTGGCGCTCCTTCGGGTCGCCCTTGCCCAGCATCGACATGTAGTTCTTCACCTGCTCGAAGGTGAAGAACGGCGGCAGCGGCGGCACCTCCGGGTCGGTCTTCACCTCCAGCACGACCGGCACCGGGCTCGCCAGCGCCTCGTCCCAGGCCGTGCCCATGCGCGCGGGGTCGTCGACGAAGATGCCGCGCAGCCCGATCATCTCGGCGAACTGGTGGTAAGGCACGTTCGGGATCGTCTGGCTCGCCTCGAATTTCGGATTGCCCTCCATCACCCGCTGCTCCCAGGTCACCTGGTTCAGGTCCTCGTTGTTGAAGACGCAGCAGATCCAGGTCTTGTTCGGCCAGCGGTGCATGTACTTCGACACCGTGATCAGCTCGGCCATGTTGTTCATCTGCATCGCGCCATCCCCGACCAGCGCGATCACCGGCCTGTCGGGATGCGCCACCTTGGCGGCGATGGCGTAGGGCACCGCCGCGCCCATCGAGGCGAGCCCGCCCGAGAGCGAGCACATCTGGCCGCACCGCATCTTCAGGTCGCGAGCGTACCAGTTGGCGCAGGAGCCGGAATCCGAGGTGACGATCACCCGGTCGGGCATCCGCGGCGAGAGTTCCCAGGTCACCCGCTGCGGGTTGACCGGGTTGGCCTTGGCCATCGCCCGGTCCTCGGCCTCCTTCCACCAGGAGGCGACGCCGCTCTCGATGCCTGCCCGCCAGGAGCCGCCCTCCGGCTTCTGCTCCAGGAGCGGCAGCAGCGCGCGCAGGGTCTCGGCCGACTCGCCCTGGAGCGGCACCTCCATGGGATAGCGCAGGGACAGCATCTCGGGCGCGAGGTCGATCTGCACGCCGCGCGCCTGGCCCTCCTCGGGGAGGAACTCGGCCCAGGGGAAGCCCGAGCCGATCATCAGCAGGGTGTCGCACTCGGCCATCATGTTGGAGGAGGGCTTCGATCCGAGAAGCCCGATCGTGCCGGTGACGAAGGGGAGGTCGTCCGGCACGGCCGCCTTGCCGAGCAGCGCCTTGGCGACACCCGCCTGGAGCTTGTTGGCGACCGCGATCACCTCGTCTGTGGCGTGGAGGGCCCCGGCGCCGACCAGGATCGCGACCTTCTCGCCGGCGTTCAGCACGTCGGCGGCGCGCTTCAGGTCGGCCTCGAACGGCACGATCTTCGGGGCGGTCCAGCCGACGCCGGAGAAGGTATTGCCGTGCTTGCGGATCGGGGCCTCGTAGGGAACGTCCTGTAGGTCGTTCGGTAGGATGATGGCTGCGACCTTGCGCTCGGCCTTGGCGATGCGCATCGCCCGGTCGACGATGTGGCGCACCGCGGCCGGGGAGGCGGCCTGCTGCACGTAGGCCGAGACGTCCTTGTAGACGCTCGTGAGGTCGAGTTCCTGCTGGTAGTGGGCGCCGTTGACGTTGCGCGCCTGCTGGCCGGCGATGGCGAGCAGCGGCACGTGGTCGGAATAGGCGTCGTACATGCCCGTCAGCAGGTGCGTCGCCCCGGGGCCGGAGGTGGCGAGGCAGACGCCGACCTCGCCGGTGAACTTGGCGTAGGCGGTGGCCATGAAGGCCGCCATCTCCTCGTGGCGGACCTGGATGAACTCGAACGGCAGGTCGTTGCGCTGGAGCGCGCCGAGCAGGCCGTTGATGCCATCGCCCGGGTAGCCGAAGATCGTCTTCACCCCCCACTCGGCGAGACGCTTCCAGAAGAAATCGGCGACGGCGTCGGCCATGGCTGCTCCTCGTAAGCCGTGCGGCATCGCGGACACGATCCGGGTCCTGTGGCAGATGCGGCGGCGGCTCTTCACCATGCCCCTTGGACCCATGTCCTTTGGGCATTGCCTCGGTCGCTGGGCCAACCGGCATACTCTGGGGATGTTCCTGGCCAAGATGTTTCCGGCTCGTGTCAGGTGTATCCAGCCTGCACGGGCCGTTCCGGAATCCGCCTCAGCCGCCAGCGAGATCGACGGCGTAGAGATGCGCCTGCGCGGTGATGAACAGCCGCCGTTCGCCCGGGCCGAAGCAGCAATTCGAGCACGTCTGTGGTGTCGGGATCAGCCCGAGCCGGTGGCCATCCGCCGAGAAGACCTGCACCCCGGACCCGGAACTCGTCCAGATCCATCCACGGTGGTCGACGCGAAAGCCGTCGGGTACGCCGGGCTCGATCTCGGCAAAGATGCGCGGCTCGCCGAGACTGTGATCGCTGCCCACCGGGTAGGCATGGATGGAGTGCTCGTCGCCGCCCTCGGTGCGCGAGGTGTCGCTGACATAGAGCGTGCGCTCGTCCGGCGCGAAGGCGAGCCCGTTCGGCTGGCCGAGATCGACGATCCGCCGCACGCGGCCCGTGCCCGGGTCGAACCGGTAGACGCTGTGGTGCCCGAGATCCGATTCTGCCAGCGCACCCTGCCTGGGTAGCCGCAGGCCGTAGGCCGGGTCGGTGAACCACAAGGCGCCGTCGGCGGCGCAGACCACGTCGTTCGGCGCGTTGAAGCGTCGACCCTCGTAGGTCTCGACCACAGGCGACGAGCGTCCGTCAGGCGTGGTGCGGGACAGGCGACGGTTGCCGTGCTCGCAGTGGATCAGGTCGCCGTTCCGGTCGACCGTGTTGCCGTTGATGAAGGGCGCCGCGTCGATTACGACCCGCACGCAACCGTCCGGATGCCAGCCGAGCACGCGACGGCCCTCGATGTCCGACCACACCAGGATGTTCCGGGCGGGCCACCAGACCGGTCCCTCGCTGAAGACCGCCTGATCGTAGAGCGAGACGAGGCGGGCCTGGGGCCGAACCACTTCGGTGAAGCGCGGGTCGAACGCCTTCGGCGGATCGCTATCGGGGACGGGATCCGGCGGACCGGGCCGGCGCAGCAGGTTCGAGGCGGGTTCGGCGCTCATGACTCCTCCGCGACTCGCGTCTCTCGGCGGGCGCGCCACGGAGGAGCGTTCCATGGCGGCCTCGCAGGCGACAACAGTCGCCGACTGGTGTTGTTCGTGCTTCGGAACAAGGACAGCGGCCTTCCGTTGCGCCCCTGACCACCGAAAGGGCTCGCGTGTTTCCAGCCTGGCTCGATGCCCTCTCCCTCGCCGCCCTGCTGGTCGGGGCGGCCTGCGCGCTGATCGTCTCCATCGACGTGATCCGGCACCCGCAGCACATGACCGTCATGAACGTCGTCTGGCCGGTTACGGCGCTGTTCGGCACCGTGGCGGTCGTCTGGACGTATTTTCGCTACGGCCGGCTGGCGAGCATGGCGGCGCATCACGCGGCGCAGGCGCGGCACGAGACGCCTTCAAGTAAGACCGAGACGCCCTTCCCGGTGATGGTCGGCAAGGGCGCGCTGCATTGCGGAAGCGGCTGCATGCTGGGAGACGTCGCCGCCGAGTGGCTGGCCTTCCTGGTGCCGGCGGCGGCTGTCTGGTTCGGCTGGCAATCGCTCTTCTCCGAGAAGATGTATGCCGTCTGGATCCTCGACTTCCTGTTCGCCTTCGGGCTCGGGATCGTGTTTCAGTACTCCGCCATCGTGCCGATGCGCGATCTCTCGCCGGGCGAAGGGATCATCGCGGCGCTCAAGGCCGATACCGCCTCGCTGGTCGCCTGGCAGGTCGGCATGTACGGCTTCATGGCCTTCGCGCAGTTCTATGTGTTCGAGCACCTCCTCGGGCACCGCGCGCCGGTGAACACGGCCGAGTTCTGGTTTGCCATGCAGGGCGCGATGATCGCCGGCTTCCTCACGAGCTATCCGGTGAACTGGTGGCTGGTGCGGTCCGGCATCAAGGAGCGGATGTAGGCCGGCCTGTACGCCGCGACGGCCCCGTCTGGACCCTTCGCTTCGACGCTTAGCTGCTCGATCCTTGTGGTGGTGTGCTCTCGATCGTTCAGCTGGTGGCGTCGGAACGGCGGGCCGGGGCGTTCCCTTCGATTGGAGACCCGGCCCGCCGGCCCCGCTGAAGGGGGTTCGGGACAGCGAGACAAACCCGCGTAGCAGCAAAGATCGATTGCGGCGTAGACATAGGATCACATCGATGATGATCGGTCGAAAATTACGTCGATTGCGCACTTGCGCGCTGCTGAACTATCGAGCCGCTACGGGATTGTCCTCGAAGGAGGTCCCATGACAGAGACGCATCACGACGGCACGCCACTTGACGAGAAGGCACGGGAAGAACGCTCGCGAAAGGCGGAGCAGCGGCGTGGCGGGCCGCCGGCCCGGCCGCACATGACCGTGACGGACAAGCCCGATCCGAGCCCCCACGACGTCGAGAAGCGACGGAAACGGCAGGGCTGACGGGCGGCAGCGCGGAAACGGCGAGAAGCGAACACACCGTTCGAGACCGGCACTGACGCGGAGGCGCGACGACATCACCGGTTCACCATCCGGCTCAGCACGTCGGCGAGCGTCAAGGTGAACAGGATCGCGGCCCAGAACAGGCCGCAGGCGGCGACGACGCGCACGAGACCGCTGGCGTGCTTCAGGCGCATGAAGACCAGGGCGACGAGCGCCGTCTTGGCACCGGCGATCCCGAACCCAACGGCGGTGTCGATGCGTCCGTACGGCCAGTAGGCGGCCCAGGCGCTGAAGGCCAGGAGCGCCATCAGGGCGGTCCAGACCCACAGGTTGCGGAGCCACAGGGTGCCGGGAGTCTCGGTGCTCGACGATTCGGTCTCAGCGCTCATCCCGACCGTCCTGGCAGATAGAGCATCGGATAAAGGAAAATCCACACCACGTCGACAAGGTGCCAGTAGAGGGCCGTCACCTCGACCTGCGGGTTCTCTTTCAGGAAGTCGGCGTCGCGCCAGCCCTTGATCGTGAGGCGCGTCACCAGGGCGATGCCGATGCTGAGGTGGATCGCGTGCACCACCGTGACGAGCCAGTAGAAGCCGAAAAAGATTTGGGCCGGAGCCTGGCTCAGCGCGAAATGCGCGCCCGGCACCAGATGCTTCTCGATGTCCTCGCGATACTCGAAGCCCTTGACGACAAGGAAGGCGAGGCCGAGCGCCGCGGTGGCCGCGAGGCACCCGAGCGTCAGGCGGCGGAACAGCCCTTTCTCGGCGGCTTGCGAGGCGACCGCCATGGTGAGGCTGCTGGTGAGCAAGATCGCGGTGTTGAGGGTGCCGTAGATGATGTTGGTCTCGCGGCCGGCGGCCGCGAAGGCCTCTTGGTTGGCGAGCCGGGCCGCCGTGTAGGTCAGGAACAGGGCCCCGAAGAACAGCACTTCGCTCGCCAGGAAGACCCAGATCCCCAAGGTGGCGCCGTCGCGCTGGCGCGCGAAGGCTGTCGCGTCATCGGTCTCCAAGTCACTCCACGGTTCCCGAAGGCGGGCCTCGACGTCGGCGCCGCTCATGTCAGCGACCCCTGCGAGGGAAGCCGCGGCTGGTCGTGGACCGGGGCGACGCCTTCCGGATGGTAATTGTACGGCCCGCCCTGAACCTGAGGAGAGCCGAAGAAGTTCTGCCGTGGTGGCGGCGAGGTGGTGCGCCATTCGAGCCCGCTCGCGTCCCACGGGTTGTTCGTGGCGCGCTTCCCGAACAGCAGAGACCAGGTCAGGTAGCCGAGCGGCATCAGGTAGGCCACGGCGAGCACGGCGGCGCCGGCGGAGGAGAGTACGTTCCAGATCTGGAATTCCGGCGGGTAGACGTGGTAGCGCCGCGGCATCCCGAGATAGCCGGCGACGAATTGCGGGAAGAAGGTCAGGTTGAAGCCGAAGAACATCAGGATCGCGGCGAACCGGGCCCAGGTCTCGGGGTAGGTCCGGCCGGTGATCTTCGGCCACCAGAAGTGCAGGCCGCCGAAATAGGCCGAGACCGAGGCGCCGACCATGATGTAGTGGAAGTGGGCCACGACGAAGTAGGTGTCCTGGACGTGGACGTCGATCGGGATCGAGGCGAGGAACAGGCCGGTGAGGCCGCCCAGCGTGAACAGCCCGACGAAGCCGAGGGCATAGAGCATCGGCGATTCGAACCCGACCTGGCCGCGATAGAGCGTGCCGGTCCAGTTGAACACCTTGATGGCCGAGGGCACCGCCACGATGAACGACAGGAACGAGAACACCAGGGCGGCGAAAGGAGACATGCCGGAGGTGAACATGTGGTGGCCCCAGGTGAAGAACCCGATCACCGCGATCGCCACCAGGGCGTAGACCATGAAGGTGTAGCCGAACACTTTTCGACGCGCGAAGCAGGTGATCAGCTCGGAGACCACGCCCATCGCCGGCAGCACCATGATGTAGACCGCCGGGTGCGAGTAGAACCAGAACAGATGCTGGAACAGGATCGGGTCGCCGCCGCGGGCCGGATCGAAGATCGGCAGCCCGAAGGTGCGCTCGGCGAAGACCAGGAGCAGGGTGACGGCGAGCACGGGGGTCGCCAGCACGAACATCAGGCTCGTCGTGTACATCGCCCAGACGAAGAGCGGCAGCCGGAACCAGGTCATGCCCGGCGCCCGCAGGAGGTGGATCGTCGCGATGAAGTTCACCCCCGTGGCGATCGACGAGAAGCCGGTGGTGAACACCCCGAGCACGGTGAGCGAGACCCAGGTGTTGGAGAACACCGTGGAATAGGGGACGTAGAAGGTCCAGCCGGTATCGACCCCGCCGAGCAGCAAGGCCGCGACGGCGAGCATTCCACCGCCGACGTTGAGGTACCAGCTCACGAGGTTCAGCTTCGGGTACGCCACGTCCCGGGCCCCGATCATCAGCGGGACGAGGAAGTTGCCCAGCGTGTTGGGGATACTGGGGATCAGGAAGAACCACACCATCACCACGCCGTGCAGCGTGAACAGCTTGTTGTAGGTGTCGGCCCGCAGCAGGTCGGCCTCGGGCGTGGCGAGTTCGAGCCGCACCAGCGTGGCCGCTGCGCCGCCGATGAAGAAGAACACCGTGATGGTGACCGCGTAGAGGATCGCGATCCGCTTGTGGTCGGTGGTGAGGAGCCACGAGCGGACGCTGTGCCCCTCGGCGAGGTAGCTCACCGGCAGGCGCAGGTCGAGTTCGTCCGGGTCGGCGAGGCCGGTGGGACTGGCGGTGGTGCTCATCGGGAGCCTCCGACTTCACGTCCTTGCCCCCACGGAACTCGGGCTTGCCCGAGTCCCGAATCCTCGTGCCCGAGTCGGGCAAGCCCGACTTGGGATGGGGGAGGGTGGGTGGCGGCGGCGCTCATGGCCGTAACGCCGGACCCGCCGGAGCGGGCTGATCGAGCACCGGGGCGCCGGGTACCAGAGCGGGACTGCGCTCCCGCACCCCGCCCGGCACGTTGGAGCGAAGCTCCGGCGTCCCGAGCGCCCGCACCACCGCCGGCTCGGAGCCGAGGGCGCGGATGTAGGCGGTGATTGCCTGGATCTCGCCGTCGTCGAGGAGGCCGGCATAGCTCGGCATCACGGGGGCGTAGCCCGCCACGACGTCGCGCTTCGGCTGGAGGATCGAGTCGCGGATGTAGGCGGCGTCGGCAGTGGCGAAACGGCCGCCTTCGAGCGGCACCGGGCGCTCCCAGATCCCCGCGAGGCTCGGCGCGTGCACCGCCGAGCCTGGGGCGTGGCACCCGGCGCAGCCGCGCTCCGAGAACAGCCGTTCGCCCTGGTGGGCGAGGTCGTCGCCCTCCGGCTGAGCCGACAGCCAGCTTGCATAGGCCTCGGGCTCCATCACGATGACGCGGCCGATCATCCGGGCGTGGTCGGTGCCGCAATACTCGGTGCAGAGAAGGTGGAAGGTGCCGGTCTTGGTCGCCTGGAACCACGCCTCGGTCTGCTGGTCGGGCAGCACGTCGCGCTTCAACCGGAAGGCCGGGATGAAGAACGAATGGATCACGTCCTGCGAGGTCATGATGAGCTTGACCGGCGCGTTCACCGGCACGTGCAGCTCGTTGATTTCGCGCGCTCCGTTCGAGGCTTGCGTCTTCCACATCCACTGCTTGGCGACGACGTGGATCTCGATGGCGTTCGGCGGTGCCGAGTAGGCTCCGATCTCCGCCGAGGCCGCCCACCAGAAGATGAACACGAACAGGAAGATCGTCGCGGCGGTCCAGCCGATCTCGAACTCGCGCGAGACGATCTCGGGCAGCGGATGGCGGTTCGCCTTCGAGCCGCGGCGGAAGCGGATCGAGAAGACCAGGATGAGGCCGACCACGAGGGCGAGGATCAGGGCCGAGGCGATGGTGAGCCCGATGAAGATCCTGTCGGTCACCACGGCCTGGACGGAGGCGGTTTCCGGCATGAGGCGGCCGAACATCAGCGCACCTCTTTCGGCGAGGCGGCGACCGTGCCGGGCGGGGGCAGGGGGCTCGCGGCGCCTCCGCGGCTGCCCAAGGGTGGGACGCGCTCCGGCTGGAGCGGGGCGGCGTAGGCCTCCGCCCCGCGCTGACCGAGGCGCCGCATCGCCTCGGTCACCGGCATGCGGGCGATGCCGTGGGCTTGGTCGACCCACCCATAGGTGTCGAGGCGCCGGCGCTGGTCGGCGAAGAGGCGGGAGAGATCGCCTTCCGGGTCGCGCTGCAGGGCGGGGCCGGCGAAGGTGCGGGCCGGCTCGGTATTAGGGCTGGTGATCACCGTGTCGCGGTAGAAACGCAGGGCCGCCAGGGTGACGGCGACGAAGATCACGATGAACAGGCCGGTGAGCAGTACCGGCTTCAAACGGATGTCGGGCGCTTCCGGCGGCCCCTCGGCGTGCCCGACCGCATCGTCGCGCACCGGTGCGGAGGCGTCAGGCATGCCGGAGCGTCCCTCCGAGCCGGCCGGCGAGGCGCAAGGCCAGGCGCGCGAGGACGATGAGGCCCGTGAGCCACAGGCCGGCGGCGACGGCCGCCCCGCCGGCGCCGGCCCCCCAGGCCGGCAGCACCAGCCAGCAGACGCGCAAGGCGAGCCCGACGAGGACCAGCACGCCGACGAGCCGCAGGGCCCCGGGGCTGCGGCGCACCGCCCCGACGAGCAGGAACAGGAACGGGACGAGGCCGCCGGCGGCCACGGCCGCGCCTATCAGGGCCGGGTAGGGCCCGACCTCGCGCCGCAGGTAGTAGGCGGCCTTCGGCGGCAGGTCGCCGTACCAGGCGACCACGTAGGACATCAGGCCGACATAGAGCACGCCGAGCAGCGTCGCGAGGAGCAGGTTGGCGAGGTCGGGGGCGGTCCTGCCGCCGAGCCCACGCGGGCTCGCGACGGCCGCTAGCGCCAGTGCAGCGAGAACCTGGTGCAGGGCAAGGCCGGCTCCGAAGGCCGAGGAGGTGAAGCGCGGCTCCAGTGATAGGATCCAGTCCACCGGCACGAGGCTGATGGTCAGGCCGTAGAAGGCGAGGCCGAGGCCGGTGACGAGCCGGGAGCCGCGCCCCGTGAGCACCAGCCCAGCCAGCACCGACCAGCCGAGGAGCGCGACCGCGCTGCGGACGATGAAGAGCGGTGGGTTGAGATAGAGGGAGGCGACGCCCGGCTTCACCACGCCCGGATCGGCCGCCCACGGATAGAGCGCCGGGAGCGCCACCGCGACGCCGAGAAAGCCGAGGGCGACGAGCGGCAGGAGCGCCGCAGTCGGCCGCAGGACCGGGGCCAGCGCCTCGCCCCAGCGCCCGCCGGTGATGCGGTGGACGAGCAGCAGCACGAGGCTGCCTGCGGGGGCGGCGCCGAAGGCGATCCAGGCGAGGAGCCAGCCGCGGGCGAGGGCCTCGGTCACGGGCGCGCCCCCGGGTTCGCCTCTGCGGGGATCGCGTCCGCCAACCCCGGCACCTCGGCGACGCGGGCACCCTGGGAGAGCTGGAGGGCGCGGATATAGGCGGCAATCGCCCAGCGGTCCCGCGGCGCGACCCGGTTGGCGTAGCGGTACATCACGCCGTAGCCGTTCGTGATGACGTCGACGAAGTAGCGGGCCGGCGCCGCCCGCAGGCGGTCCTCGTGGTAGGAAGGGGGATTGGGGAAGCCGCGGGCGACGATCATGCCGTCGCCGTGGCCGGTGAGCCCGTGACAGGGGGTGCAGATCGCCTCGTAGCGTTCGCGCCCGCGCTGGAGCAGGGCGGCATCAACGGCGGGCGGGTCGTCGAGGGCCGCGTCGTCGGCGAGCGCCCCCTGCTGCACGGTACCCTCAGGCGGCGTGCGGGCCTCGGCCCCGTCGGCCCAGAGATCGGCGCGGCGGTAGACGTCGTAGCGCTTCTGCTGCGTCATCGAGAGGTCGTCGCAGGCGGTCAGCAGCAGGAGCGACGGGAGGAGGATGGAGGGCAGGAGCCGGCCGGTCACGGATGCGTCTCCGCCACCAGCCCGGCCCCGGCCTCCTCAAGGAGCCGACGCAAGGGTTCGGGATCGCCCTTCGGGGCGACGAGGAGCAGGAAGCGGTCCTGGCTCGCCCGCTCGAATTGCGGCATCACGAACAACGGGTAGTGCAGCTGCGGCAGCCCGCAGGTGACGAGGAAGGCCGCGAAGCCCGCGATGGCGGCGGCCAATACCCCGACCTCGAACGGCACCAGCACGAAGACTTGCCAGCTGTGCAGCGGACGGCCACCGGAATTTAGCGGGTAGTCGTGGACGGCGCTCCACCATTGCAGGGCGTACATCGCGGCCGCCGTGCCGAATCCGGCGAGCGCCATGGCGGGCCGGATCCAGCGCGGGGCGGGATCGAAGGCCTCGGCGAGTTCCTCGAGCGGGAACGGCGTGAAGGCATCGACGGCGCGGTGGCCTTCGCTGCGGGCGCGACGGAGGGCGGAGACGAGGGCGTCGGGGGTGTCGAACTCGGCGAGGAGGGGCGTGGTCATGGCTGCGCCACCCCCTCGTCCCGCGCCAGCTGCCGGACCTCGTGCATCGAGACGATCGGCAGAAGGCGCGCCAGCACCAGGAACAGGAAGGCGAACAGCCCGAGCGGCCCCACCAGGATTGCGAGGTCGTAGAGGCTGGTGTGGTAGGTCCGCCAGAGGGTGATCGCGTGGCCATGCGAGAGCGTGTTCCAGACGATCAGGATCCGCTCGAGCCACATGCCGACGTTGATCAGCACCGAGATCCCGGCGAGCCACCACAGGTTCCGCCGTACCCGACGCCACCACAGGGCTTGAGGCGCCAGGCAATTGCAGAACAGGAGCGCGCCGTAGAGCGGGGCGTAGTCGCCCGTGAAGAAGGTGCCGATGACCGTGCGGTCAGCATGCTCGCCGCCATACCAGGCCGTGAACCACTCGGTGGCGTAGGAGAATGCCATGACGACGCTGGCAAACAGCATCACCTTCGCCATGGCGTCGAAATGCGCCGGCGTGATCACCGCCTGGAGGTTGAGGCCCCAGCGGATCAGGATCGCCAACACGACAACCATGGCGAAGCCCGAGAACATCGCCCCGACGACGAAGTAGGGCGGGAAAATACTTTCCTGCCAGCCGGGCATCAGGCTCGCGGCGAAGTCGAGCCCGACGATCGAGTGGACCGAGCAGACCAGCGGCACGGCCAGCGCCGCCATGGTGAGGTGGTAGGTCTCGTAGGCGCGCCAGTGCCGGGCGGAGTTGCGCCAGCCGAGCGCCAGCGCCCCGTAGATCACCCGGCCGGCCCGCGTTTGCGCCCGGTCGCGCATGGTGGCGAGGTCCGGCAGCAGGCCGGTGAACCAGAACAGGGCGGAGAAGAGCAGGTAGCTCAGGATCGCCCAGAAGTCCCAGACCAGGGCCGAGCGCCATTGCGGCCAGAGATCCATGGTGTTCGGGTAGGGCGCGAGCCAGTAGGCGTAGAGCGGCCGGCCGAGATGGATGATCGGGAACAGCCCGGCGATGGCGGCGGCGAACAGGGTCATCGCCTCGGCGAAGCGGTTGATCGAGGCGCGCCAACGCTGGCGCGTCAGCAGCAGCATCGAGGAGATCAACGTGCCGGCATTCCCGATGCCGATCCACCAGACGTAGTTGGCGATCGAGAAGCCCCAGACCACGGTGGTGTTCACCCCCGACAGCCCGATCCCGACGGTCAGCACCGCCCCGATGGCGCCGAGCGTGAGCACGACGAAGGGCAGGGTGCAGAGGAGCGCGATCGCCCAGGCTCGGCCGAAGCCCGTCCGCTGGATCGGATCGGCGACCGCGGCCGCGATCGCCCCGTAGCCGAGGCGCTCGGCGTCGATCAGCGGGTGGGGCTGCCCGCTCACGTCCGGTCCTCCGGCGCGGGGTTGCGCATGTCGGCGAGGTAGGTGGTGCGCGGCCGGGTGTTCAGCTCCGCCATGAGCGCGTAGTGGCGCGGATCGGCGCGCTGCGCCGCCACCGGGCTGTTCGGCGCGTTCAGGTCGCCGAAGCGGATGGCGCGGGTCGGGCAGGCGGACTGGCAAGCGGTCGAGACGTCGCCCATCGGGCGCCCGTCGCGCTCGGCCGCCTGGCGCTCGTTCGCGATGCGCTGGACGCAGTAGGTGCACTTCTCCATCACGCCACGGGCCCGCACCGTGACGTTGGGGTTGCGTTGCGCCCGCACCGGCGCGGCACCGAGATTCGCGTATTCCTGTCCGTCGGCGTAGCCGAAGAAGTTGAAGCGGCGGACCTTGTAGGGGCAGTTCGCCTCGCAGAAGCGGGTGCCGACGCAGCGATTGTAGACCTGGAGGTTCAGCCCCTCGCCGTCATGGACGGAGGCCGCCACCGGGCAGACCGGCTCGCAGGGCGCGTGCTCGCAATGCATGCATGGCACCGGCTGAAACCCGGCCTCGATCCGCTCCGGTTTCCCGGCGTCGTAGATATCGATGCGCAGCCAGTGCATCATCCGGCCGCGGGCGATCTCTTCCGGCCCGACCACCGGCACGTTGTTCTCGGACTGGCAGGCGATCACGCAGGCGTTGCAGCCGATGCACGCCATCGTGTCGATCACCATGCCCCAGGCGTGGCCGTCGGCGTCGCCGGTCCAGGGGGCGAGCAGCGTGGGCTGGTCTGACCCGTTGCCCTTGGGCGCGGAGGAGGCCAAAGCCGCGAGGTCGATGTGCGGAAAGAGTTTTTCGGTCTCGCCCTCAATCTGGGTGTAGTTCTGCGTCCGCAGGATCGCGTGTCGTTCGTCGAGGGGCGTGAGGCTCGCGTCGCGGATGAGCCGCCCGGCACCCTCCCGCATGAGCCGGTAGCCGTCGGTCCCGATGCCGTTGCCGATCTGCCCGGCTCGGGGACGGCCGTGGCCGAGGCTCAACCCCGCCACCCCGTCGGCGACGCCCGACACCACCGCCACCGGGGCGACGACCGAGATGCCGCGCACGGTGATGCTCACGCCCTGGCCGTCGTCAAGGCCGCGCCGCGCCGCCTCGCGGTGCGAGAGGAGGAGCGCGTTGCCCCAGACCTGCTTCGTCACCGGGTGCGGGCATTCCTGAAGCCAGGCGTTGTTGGCGAAGCGCCCGTCCCACAGGGCCGGGTCGGGCGTGAGGAGGAGGGCGAGGTCGGCCGGGGCGGGCGCCGGCGGCAGCACCGGCAGGGCAGGCTCGGGACCTGCGACCGGTGCGGCGGCGCTTGCCGGGATCGTCCCGTCGTGCAGGCAGCGGCGCCACCAGCCCTCGAACTCGCGGTCGTCCGGACGCCGGTGCGGCTCCCAGGCTCCCTGCCAGGTCTCCCGCACGATGTCGTAGCCGCGCCGCGCCTCCGTGCCGGTGAGCAGGTTCAGGATCTCGTGCGCCGAGCGGCCGCCATACAGCGGGCGCACCAGAGGCTGGACCAGGCTCGCGGTCCCGTCGGCCGCCCGCAGGTCGGACCAGGATTCGAGGTCGTGGGTGAGGGGCAGGTGCCAGTGCGTCGCGCCCGCGGTCTCGTCGGCATGGGTGCCGATTTGGACGCTGAATCCCACTTGGCCCAGCAACTCAGGGAAATCGAGACCGGCCGGCGCGGTCTGGACCGGGTTCGTGCCGAGGATTGCCAGGCAGGAGACCTTGCCCGCCGCGATGTCCTCGCACAGGCCTGCGAGATCGTCCGGCGGATGGTCCGGCAGCGCGTCCGGCGGTTCGATCCAGTCGATGGGCGCGGCGAGCCGGGCGTTGAGCCAATGGGCGAGGGTGTGGAAGGGAGGCTCCAGCGCCTCGCCCACGAGCACCACGGCGCGGCCGTGATGCGCGCGCAGATCGTCCAGGATGCTCGTCGCGAAGCGGCGCTCGTCATCCCGCAGGCTGGGCTCGGGCAGGCCGGCGCCGAAGCCGTTGGCGAGGTGGACGAGGAGGGCGGCGGTCGCCGCCGGCGGCAGGGCGCGGCGCGCGTCGGCCTTGATGCCAGTCAGCGTCGGCAGGCCTTCCGCCACGAAGAGCCGGCCGAACCGGGAGGGATCGCGGCGGCGCTCCACCAGGGCGGAGGACAGGCGGATCTGGTCCGGCCCCGGCCCGAGGGGATCGGCCTCCAGGCAGACCACGATCTCGGCCCGGTCGAGGTGGGGCAGGGCGCGCAACGGGCGCCCGAAGGCCAGGACGGCGCCGGCCCGGGCGTTCGCCTCGTCGAGCGGCTCGTGGACGTGCCAGGCCGCCTCCGGCATCGCCTCTCGAAAGGCCGCGATCTGGCGCAGCAGCGTCGGCGAGGTGACCCGGCCGGTCAGCAACCGGAAGCCCGCCCCGCGTCGTGCCCGCGCCTCGGAGAGCGGCCGGGCATAGGCCTTGCCGAACGCCTCCCAGGAGGCGATGCCGCTCGTCCGCTCGCTCGGCGCGCGGGAGCGGTCGGGGTCGTAGAGATCGAGGATTGCGGCTTCAAGGAAGACGTCCGTGGCACCGCGGCTGCCGGGATGGAGCGGATTGCCCTCGATCTTGATCGGCCGGCCGTCGACCGCGATGGCCTGGACGCCACGGGCGAAGCCGGCGAGGGAAAGTGCCGTGGCGTAGCGCGCCGGCACCCCGGGCAGGAGCTGCTCGGGCTGGCGCACGTAGGGCAAGATCTCCTCGTCCGGCCGGGAGCAGCCCCCGGCGGCGAGCACGATGCCGGCGCCGAGCAGCCGCAGCGCTTCGCGGCGGTGGAGGCCGGTCAGCGGTGGCATATCGAGCACTCGCTCAAGCGCGCCGACGACTTCACGTGGTAAGCCGCGGCGAGGCGGGCGCCCTGCTCGGCCTGGTCGTCGGGCGGCGTCCAGGTCATGTCGAACACCGCCTCGCGCGGACGCAGGTTCGGCCCGGGATTGCGGTGGCAGTCGAGGCACCAGCCCATGTTCAGGGGGGCGACCTGCCGCACCAGCTTCATGGTCTGGATCGCGCCATGGCAGGTCGAGCACCCGACCCCCTTGGCGACGTGCACCGAGTGATTGAAGTAGACGTAGTCCGGCAGGGCGTGGACCCGGCGCCAGACCAGCGGCCGCCCCTCGGCGAGGCTGGTGCGGACGGGGGCCAGCATCGGCGCGTTGGTCCAGATCTGCGAATGGCAGCTCATGCAGGTCTCCGTCGGCGGGATGCCCGCGAAGGCGGCCTTCTCGACCGAGGTGTGGCAGTAGCGGCAGTCGATCCCGAGCCCGCCGACATGGTGCTCGTGGCTGAACGGCACCGGCTGCTCGCGGGTCACGTCCTGGGCGGTGGCGTAGGGCGAGCGCCACAGGGTGGTGACCATCCCGACCGCAAGGACCGGAACCACGGCGATGCCTGCGAGGACCACGCGCGCCAGGGTGTCGGCGCCCGGACGAAAGATCTGCGCCATTCCGCTTGTGGTCTCGCTCCTCGATCCCCGGGCGGCGTTCGCGAGCCGCGCCATGTCATTATACTCAGTATATGTATGTAGGTTCCGTCGGCGGGGCGAGGAGCCGTCGCGGCGTCCGCGACCTCGCATATCCCCGTCGTCCTGGCAATCCTCTCGCTTGTCTGCAAACTTGGACGCGTGCGCCTCGCGCATGGCATGGCATGGCATGTCCGTATTAGACAATTAAACTGCTTTAAAGCTGCGAGGTTTCCCGTTCAGAGGGCCGGAACGAGACAAGCCTGAAGCTGTTGGCCGCATCAGGCAGGAAGGCCGCACCATGACGGCAGCCAAGCCATGACGCGGGACGTCGCCTCGCGAGGCTTGCGTCGACGATTTCCGGTGCCGCGGACATCTGGGCGGATGCCGGAGCCGCCCCGGTCGGCGGGGGCGGGCGCCTCGTCGGCCTGTCGATCGCAGACGGAGGAATGCGGATGCACGGCGAAGAAGACACCGCCCATTACGACGGTCCGTCCGGCGGCTGGGGTTCGGTGCGGGGCATCTCGCGGATCTTCGGCAAGGAATGGGCGACGCCGCTCGCCACCGAGACCCTGTTTCGCCAGAACAAGCCCAAGGGCTTCATGTGCGTGTCGTGCTCATGGGCGAAGCCGGCCAATTATCATCCGTTCGAGTTCTGCGAGAACGGCGCCAAGGCGACCCTGTGGGAGCTGACGACCCGGCGTTGCACCCCGGATTTCTTCGCCAAGCACACGCTCACGGAATTGCGGGAGTGGACGGATTACGACCTCGAACAGCAGGGCCGCCTGACCCACCCGATGCGGTACGACCGGGCGAGCGACAAATACGTACCCTGCAACTGGGACGAGGCGTTCTGGGAGATCGGATCGGAGCTGAGGCTCCTCGATCCAAAGTCTGTCGTGTTCTACTCGTCGGGGCGCGCGAGCCTAGAGACGTCCTACCTCTACGCGCTGTTCGCCCGGCTCTACGGCTGCAACAACCTGCCCGACTCTTCGAACATGTGCCACGAGACCACCTCGGTGGCGCTCAAGAAGGTCATCGGCGCCGGCGTCGGCACGGTCGTGTTCGACGATCTCCAGAACTGCGACGCGATGTTCTTCTTCGGCCAGAACACCGGGTCGAACAGCCCGCGCTTCCTGCACCCGCTCCAGGAGGCCGCGAAGCGCGGCGTGAAGATCGTCACGTTCAATCCCGTGCGCGAGCGCGGCCTCGAATTCTTCACCAACCCGCAGAGCCCGGTCGAGATGCTGACGGGCAAGGAGACCCGCATCAGCACGCAGTACCACCAGGTCCGCGCCGGCGGCGACATCGCCGTGCTGATGGGGATCTGCAAGCACGTCTTCGCCGCCGACGACGCGGCGCGCCGGGAGGGCCGTCGGGTGCTCGACGTCGATTTCATCGAGCAGCACACGAGCGGGCTCGCGGCCTTCGAGGCGAAGGTGCGGGCGACCGCCTGGGCCGAGATCGAGCGTGAATCCGGCCTGAGCCGGCAGGACATCGAGGCTGCCGCCCAAGTCTACGTCGAGGCGGATCGCGTCATCGGTATCTACGGCATGGGCCTGACCCAGCACATGCACGGGTTCGAGAACGTCGCGCTATTCGTGAACATGCTGCTCCTGAAGGGCAATATCGGCCGCGACGGCACCGGCATCTCTCCGGTGCGCGGCCATTCCAACGTCCAGGGGCAGCGCACGGTCGGTATCACCGAAAAGCCCGAGTTGGTGCCGCTCGACCGCTACGCGGCCCAGTTCGGCTTCGAGCCGCCGCGCGACAAGGGCATGAACACGGTCGAGGCCTGCGAGGGCATCCTGTCCGGCAAGGTCCGGAGTTTCTTCGGCCTCGGCGGCAACTTCGTGCGCGCCATTCCCGACCGCGACCGCATGGAGAACGCCTGGACGACGATGCGCCTCACCGTGCAGGTCGCCACGAAGCTCAACCGCTCCCACCTCGTGAACGGGGAGATCGCCTACCTGCTGCCTTGCCGCGGCCGCACCGAGGAGGACGTGCAGGCGACTGGACCGCAGGCCGTCAGCATGGAGGACACCTTCAGCTGCATCTACGGCTCGCTGGGACGACGCACGCCCGCCAGCGAGCACCTCAAGTCCGAGGTCGACATCGTGGCGGGCTTCGCCAAGGCGACGCTCGCCCCCAACCCGAAGGTTCGCTGGGACGAGTGGGTCGGCGATTACGCGCTGATCCGCGACCAGATCGCCGAGACCTATCCCGAGCAGTTCCACGGCTTCAACGAGCGGATGTGGACGCCCGGCGGGTTCTACCGGGGTAACTCGGCCCGCGAGCGGATCTGGAAGACGGAGAGCGGCAAGGCCGAGTTCACGACGCCCGAGACGCTGTCGGCGACCGGCTGGCCGGACGCGCCCGGCCGGTACCGCCTGATTACGATGCGCTCGAACGACCAGTTCAACACCACGATCTACGGCTACAGCGACCGTATGCGGGGCATCGAGGGCACGCGCGACGTGCTCCTCATCAACCCCGACGAGATGCGGCGAGCGAACCTGAGCGAGGGCCAGGTCGTCTCCCTCGTCGGCGACGCCGAGGACGGGGTCGAGCGCGCGGTGTTCGGCCTCAAGGTGGTGCCGTTCGCCCTGCCCGACGGCTGCCTCGGCGCCTACTATCCCGAGATGAACCCGCTGATGCCGCTCTCCCACCATGACGGGCCGTCGAAGACGCCGGCCGCCAAGTCGGTGCCGGTGCGGATCCGGACGTCGGATGAGCGGGGAGACGGGACGGACAGGCGCGAGCCGTCGGGACACGCGACGCATCCGGTGTGACGGGCCCAACCCGGAAGAATACGAGGGTAGAGCATTGCCGGATCGATGGTCTGCCGGCCGTGATACGAAATCCTCGTCTTCGATGACGGCCCGCAGATGCGCGACAGTGCGGACAGATCGCCTTAACGTGGATCAATATATCTGGAGGCATTTGCTTTGAGCATGGATCAATCTTGAGCGCATTAGGGTGATCTAGCTCTGGAACATCGGTCATGGTCGCTGGTTGCGTCAGCATATCGGCCAGGAGATTTCTTCATGAAGGCGGTCGTGTTCCACGGCGTCGGCGACATCCGTCTCGACGAGGCGCCCGAGCCGACAATCAATGACCCGACGGATGCGATCGTGCGGCTCACCGCCTCGGCGATCTGCGGCACGGACCTGCACTTCGTGCGCGGCTCCTTCGAAGGCATGGAGACAGGCACCATCCTCGGGCACGAAGGCGTCGGCATCGTCGAGACGGTGGGCCCGATGGTGCGCAACGTCCGGCCCGGCGACCGGGTGGTGGTCTGCTCGACGATCGCCTGTGGCTCCTGCGCCTATTGCCGCGCCGGCTACTTCGCCCAGTGCGACAATGCCAATCCGGGTGGCAGACGTGCCGGCACGGCGTTCTTCGGCGGCCCCGGGCCTGCCGGGGCGGTGAACGGCCTTCAGGCCGAGAAGGCGCGCGTTCCTTTCGCGCATGTCGGCCTCGTCAAGGTGCCGGACGGCGTGACCGACGACCAGGCGCTGATGTGCTCGGACATCTTCCCGACCGGCTGGTTCGGAGCCGACCTCGCCGAGATCGAGGAGGGCCATACGGTGGCGGTGTTCGGCTGCGGCCCGGTCGGGCAATTCGCCATCGCGAGCGCCCGCCTGATGGGGGCCGGCCGCATCCTGGCGGTCGACCACCACGCCGACCGGCTGGAGATGGCCCGGGCGCAGGGCGCCGAGATTGTCGACTTCGACCGCGAGGATCCGGTCGAGACCATCGTGGCGCTCACCGGCGGCATCGGCGTCGACCGGGCGATCGACGCGGTCGGGGTCGATGCCGAGCACGCGCATCACGGCCCGGCCGCTTCCGTGGGCGACAAGGCCGGTGAGGCGGCCGGCGGGGTGGTGGACAGGCTCAAGCAGGCGGTCGGTGCCAGCCACGCTCATGAGCACGCCTGGAAGCCGGGCGATGCGCCATCGCGGGCCCTCGACTGGGCGGTGGCGGCCCTGGCCAAGGCCGGGACGCTGGCGATCGTCGGCGTCTATCCGCCGAGCCTGCGCGACTTCCCGATCGGCGAGGCGATGAACAAGAACCTGACGCTGCGGATGGGGAACTGCCACCACCGCAAGTACATACCCCACCTTCTCGACCTGGTCGCATCCGGGACGATCGATCCGGTGAAGCTCCTGACCGTCGTCGAGCCGATGCAGGGCGCCATCGCGGCCTACGAAGCCTTCGACGCACGGCGGCCTGGATGGCTGAAGGTCGAGCTGTCACCGCAGGCGGCCAAGTAGGGTCCAGCAAAGGCGGGGTGTCGCCCATCGCCGACATACCGTTCCTCTCGAATGGGCCGGTCTTCACCGCGGCCGAGGACTGCAGCCGGTCCGGGACCGGCTCCGAACGAACACCATCGACTGACGGGAGACGGATCATGAAGCTCGGAGGGAATCGCGTCCTGATCACGGGGGCGGATTCAGGCATCGGCCAGGCGATCGCGGTCGCGTTCGCGGAGGCCGGCGCCGACGTCGCGATCGTCTACCACACCGACGTCGACGGGGCGTCCGAGACGAAGCGGCGGGTCGAGGCCGCGGGACGGCACGCCCACGTCATGCAGGGCGATGTCGGCGATCCGGTCTCTGTCGAGGCGTTCTTCGCCGAGGCCGTCGACCGGCTCGGCCCCCTCGACCTCCTCGTCAACAATGCCGGCATCGGCTCGGACGGCGCAGAGGTCGCGGAGTTGAAGGACGAGGACCTGGAGCGGGTCTTGCGGGTCAACCTGATGGGCCCGGTCTTCTGCTGCCGCGCCTTCGTACGGCTGCGCCGTCAACATGGCGGGCGCGGGCGGATCGTGACGATCTCGTCGGTGGCACAGCACCTTCCGACGCCTTCGAGTGCGCCTTACGGCATGGCCAAGGCCGGTCTCGGCTCGCTCACCCGCAGCCTGTCGCGCGAGCTCGCCCCGGACAGGATCAACGTCAACAACATCGCGCCGGGGCTGATCCAGACCCCGATGACGCAGGGCCGCCTCGACGATCCGGACAAAAGCCGGCAGTCGATGGAGCGCATCCCCTGGCACCGGGCCGGACAGCCGGAGGAGATCGCGCGGCTGGCACTGTTCCTCGCCTCAGAGGCCGGCGACTACGTCACCGGCCAGACCTGGACCATCGACGGCGGCCTGAGCATGCAGTGGGGTGGCGCCTGATGCAGACGACCTTGCGCATCAACGGGCGCGAGGCCCGCCTCGACCACGATCCCCGGGTCACCCTGCTCGACGCCTTGCGCGAGCGGTTCGGGCTCACCGGCACCAAGAAGGGCTGCGACCAGGGCCAGTGCGGCGCCTGCACGGTGCTGATCGAGGGCCGCAGCGTCCTGTCCTGCTTCTGCCTCGTCGCCGCGGTCGAGGGCGAGGTGACGACCATCGAGGGTCTCTCCGGCGAGGGGGCCCCTCTGCATCCGATGCAGCAGGCCTTTCTCGATCGCGACGCCTACCAGTGCGGCTACTGCACCCCCGGCCAGGTCATGAGCGCCATCGCCTGCGTCACGGAGGGGCACGCCGGCAGCCCCGACGAGATCCGCGAAACCATGAGCGGCAACCTGTGCCGCTGCGCCGCCTACCCGAAGATCGTCGAGGCGGTGAGCCAAGCCGCAGCCCTGATGCGAGGGGAGGGGGCCTGATGCGGCCGTTCGACTATTCCCGCGCCGGCGACACCGCGACGGCACTGAGCCTCGCGGGCCGAGAGGCCGCCTATTTCGCCGGCGGCACGACGCTCCTCGACCTGATGAAGCTCGACGTGCTGCGCCCCGAGCGCCTCGTCGACATCAATCCGCTTCGGCGTGAGTATGGCGGCATCGCGGCGGATGGATCGGGCCTGGTGCTCGGCGGCCTCGCCCGGATGAGCGAGGCGGCCGACCATCCGGTCATCGGCCGGGACTACCCGGCGATCCGCGACGCGCTCGTCCAGGCGGCGAGCGCGCAGCTGCGCAACATGGCGACGCTGGTCGGCAACCTGCTGCAGCGCACCCGCTGCCTCTACTTCCGCGACCGCAGCTGGCACGCCTGCAACAAGCGCGAGCCCGGCAGCGGCTGCGCAGCCATTCCAGGCGTCAACCGCCGGCTCGCAGTGCTCGGTGTGAGCGACCACTGCATCGCCCATTATCCCGGCGACCTCGCGGTGGCTTTGGTGGCCTTTGACGCGAGCCTCGATCTCGTCGCCCCGGACGGGAGCACCCGCACCCTGCCGCTCGAAGGGCTGCACCGGCCCTGGGGCGACACGCCCCATATCGAGACCACCTTGAGGCCCGGCGAGCTGATCACGGCGATCCGGGTTCCGGCCGCGCCCTGGTACCGCCGCTCGCTCTACCGCAAGGTGCGCGACCGCGAGTCCTACGACTTCGCCCTCGCCTCGGCGGCCATCGCCCTCGACCTCGCGCCGGACGGGACCGTGCGCGAGGCGCGGGTCGGTCTCGGCGGGCTCGCCGCCCGGCCGTGGCGCGCGCGCGAGGCGGAGGACTCCTTGCGCGGGCAGCGCCTCGACGAGGCGACGGCCGTCACCGCCGCGCAGGCGGCCTTCGCGGGCGCCGTCACCCACGGCGAGAACGCCTTCAAGCCCGAGCTCGGCCGCCGCACCCTGGTGCGCGCCCTCCTCGACGCCGCCGCGATGGAGATCTGAACGATGCCGACCCTGATCGGGCAGCCGACCCCGCGCATCGACGGCCGCGCCAAGGTGACGGGCCGCGCCGTCTACGCCTCCGACGAGCCTGTCGCGCATCCTGCCCACGCCTTCCTGCTGACCAGCTTCATCGCCCGCGGACGGATCACGGGCTTCGACCTCGACGAAGCGCGGGCCGTGCCGGGCGTGATCGACATCCTGACCCACGAGACCGTCGGATCCGAGGCCAGGCCCCCGAAGCAGGCGAGCGGCGGGCCGACCACCACCACGATGGAGGACGACCAGGTCTGGCACGACGGCCAGATCATCGGCATCGTGCTCGCCGACACCTACGAGGCCGCCCGCGAGGCCGCCTTCCGGGTGCGGGTGTATTACGCCGCCGAGACCCCGGCGGCGAGCTTCGACGCGGTCGGCGCCGAGCGCGAGCGGCGCGACGACGGCGAGCACCAGGATTACGCGATCGGCGACGCGGAGGGCGCACTCAAAATCGCCGAGGTGACGCTGGATGAGGCCTACGCCACGCCGCCCCAGCACCACAACCCGATCGAGCTGTTCACCACCACCTGCGCCTGGGAGAACGGCAACCTGACGATCTGGGAGCCGAGCCAGTTCGTCTACGGGCTGCGCGCCAATGTGGCGGGCCAGCTTGGGATCCCGCCCGAGCGGGTGCGGGTGGTCTCGAAGTATGTCGGCGGTGCCTTCGGCTCGAAGGGGGGAGCGACCGCCCGCACCGCCTGGATCGCGGTGGCGGCCCGTCGTCTTGGCCGACCGGTCAAGCTCGTGGCGACCCGCGACCAGGGCTTCACCATCGCCACCTACCGGGCTGAGACGCGCCACCGCATCCGGCTGGGTGCGACGCGTGATGGGAGCCTGACGGCGCTGGTGCACGAGGGCGCCGAGGTGACCTCGCGGCCGAGCCGATACAACGTCTCGGGCAACGAATCGACGGCACGGCTCTATGCCTGCCCGAACATCCTGACCCGGGTCGACATCGTGCATGCCGACCGCAACACCCCGGGCTTCATGCGGGCGCCGCCGGAGACGCCATACATGTTCGCGCTGGAGAGCGCGATGGACGAGCTCGCCGAGAAGCTCAGGCTAGACCCGATCGAGCTGAGGCGCCGCAACGACGCGAAGACAGACCCGGTGAGCGGCTTGCCCTTCGCTGGCCGCCGGCTGATGGCCTGCTTCGACGAAGGCGCGGCCCGCTTCGGCTGGG
Source organism: Methylobacterium indicum (assembly GCF_017347565.1). Taxonomy (NCBI): domain Bacteria; kingdom Pseudomonadati; phylum Pseudomonadota; class Alphaproteobacteria; order Hyphomicrobiales; family Methylobacteriaceae; genus Methylobacterium; species Methylobacterium indicum. The sequence continues at coordinate 2,431,601 of NZ_AP024145.1, forward strand.
CGGACCGCAACCCGCGGGCGGGGTCGATGCGGGACGGCGAGTGGCTGGTTGGCCTCGGCTGCGCCAGCGCGGTCTACGAGACCAACATCGCGGCCTGCGCCGCCCGAGTATCCTTGCGCCCGAACGGCACCGCCCGGGTCGAGGCGGCCGGCCACGACATCGGCACCGGCGCCTACACGGTGGTGGCGATCACCGCCGCCGACCGGCTCGGCCTCGACGCTTCGTCGATCGACGTCGCCATGGGCGACACCACCCTGCCGGCCGCGCCCCTCGCGGCCGGATCGAGCCACACCGCGAGCCTCGCCAACGCGGTGGCGGCGGCCTGCGAGATGGTTCGCGACCGCCTCGCCCGCGCCGCGACGACCCACGATGCCGGCCCGCTCGCCGGCCGTGACCCAGGGAGCTTACGCCTTACAGAGGGCCGCCTCACCGCCGAAGACGGCGCGGCCGAGCCGCTGAGCGACGCCGTCTCGCGGCTCTCGCCCGGCGTGGTCGAGGCCTTCGCCGAGAACATCCCGGACGGCGCACTGCCGGGTGCGATGGGCAAGCTGCATGCCGGCACCAACCCGATCCTCCGCGGCTACAAGCGGCCGGACGTGGCGGCCTACGCCTTCGGGGCGCAGTTCGTGGAGGTGCGGGTCCATGCCCGCACCCGAGAGATCCGAGTGCCGCGGATGCTCGGGGCCTTTGCGTCCGGGCGGATCGTCAACCCGATCGCCGCCCACAGCCAGTACATGGGCGGGATGATCTGGGGCCTATCGGCGGCTCTTCTCGAAAAAACAGAAATCGACGAGGCTGCTGCGCGCTACGTCAACGACAATCTCTCAGAGTACCACATTCCGGTCTGCGCCGACGTGCGCGGCGTCGAGGTGGTGATGCTGCCGGAGGACGATACCTGCGCCAACCCCCTCGGCATCAAGGGCCTCGGCGAGATCGGCATCGTCGGCATGAACGCGGCGATCGCGAACGCAGTCCATCATGCCACCGGCAGGCGCATCCGGGAATTGCCGATCCGGATCGAGGACCTGCTGTGATGACCGCCGGGCTCGTTCTCATCCGCACAGATCGACGAGTCGCGTTCACGGGTCAGGAGCGCGTCACACCTTTTCCTCACAGCCACAGATGACGACCGGCGCCGTGGACGACCTCAAGGCAGACATTGATCGATTGCCGCTGGAGCCTCGACCGTTGCAGGCGCTGATCGTCGCCGGTTCGGCGCGGCGGCTGGACGGCTGCCCTGGCCTCGACGGCAAGGCAAGGGCTCTGATGCACCATATGCTCGGACGCCTGCCGGCGGGCTGGCAGGTCGACCACATCGATATCGGCAACGAGCACGGCAAGCCCAAGATCCAGGGTTGCAACGGTTGCGTCGGCTCCTCGATGGCGCTCTGCGTCTGGCCCTGCAACTGCTACGGCCCTGACAGCGACCATCAGCCCGACCTGATGTGGAACGAGAAGCTCTATCAACGCCTGGCGCGGGCGGATGCCTGGGCGATCATCGGGCCGGTCTGGTGGTACGGGCCGACAACCAACCTGAAGGCGATGTTCGACCGCCTGGTCTGTATGAGCGGTGGCAACCCGCGGCCAGACCTCATCGACAAGAAGAGCACCCTGAAGGCCCAGGCCCTTGAGCGTTCACCGCTCTGGCACGAGCTGACCCGGAACCACCTTGAGGGCCGCACCGCCGCCTTCTTCTGCTATGGCAACGAGGGCGGCAATGAGCTCGACGCCGACCGCCGCCCGCGCATCCTGCAGCACAAGGTGTGGTTCGATCCCGAATCCGAGCCCTATGGCGGCGAGGAGCGCAAGGCCTATCAGGGTCTGGTCTGGCAATGTCGCTACAGCGGCATCGAGGTGCCGGACGCGCTCTGGCGCCACGCGCATGTCGGGCTCGGACGGTCCTACGCGGACGATCAGGCCGACGGCATGATGCAGGAGGACGAGGCGATGGCCTGCTTCGATGCATGGATCGACGCCTTCGTCAGCCACGTCGCGACCAAGGGCTTGGTGCCCGGTACCGCGGAGGCCGAACGCGGGGCTCGGTCCACGACTAGGTAGTCCGAAGGATCGTCGGCTGAGGCGATCGGACGTGAGGTCACGAAAGGCGCCGTTAGGACATGCCATTCGTGTAAGGCCGAGATCTCGAACGTTTCAATGGCCACTTGGTAAGCGCTCGGTGACGGAGCCACTGGTCAGGCGGCCTGCTCGGCCTCACTGGTTGGCATCCAGTTCCAAGGCAGCAGATCGGCCAGTCGCTTGGCCGGGTGATCGGCGATGCGCGTGAGCACGTCGCGCAGGTAACCCTCGGGATCGAGCCCGTTCATCTTGGCCGTCTCGATCAGCGTGTAGAACGCCGCCGCACGCTCGGCGCCCAGCTCGGATCCCGCGAACAGGTAGTTCTTGCGCCCGACCGCCACACAGCGCAGCGCCCGCTCGGCCGCGTTGTTGTCGAGGGCGAGACGCCCGTCGTCGAAGGCCCGCATGAGCGCCGGCCAGCGTGCCAGCATGTAGCGCAAAGCCTTGGCCAGGTCGGAGCGGCCCGGCACCTGGGCCAGGCTCGTCTCGGCAAACGCCTTCAGCGCCTCGGCCAGCGGCTTCGAGCGGGTCTGCCGCTCGCGGGTGCGGGCATCGGGCGGCTTGCCGTACAGGTCGCGCTCGACCCCGTAGAGCGCCCCGATCCGCTCCAGCGCCTCCGCCGCGAGAGCCGAGCCCGTCGCGGCGTGCACGTCGAAGATCTTGCGGCGCACGTGCGCCCAGCACCCCGCCTCGGTCAGGCCGCCGCCCACTCGCCCGGCCTCGTACAGCCCGTTGAAGCCGGCATAGCCGTCGGCCACCAACACGCCGGAGAAGGCCGCCAGGTGCGCGAGCGGTCGCTCGCCTCGACGGTCGGGCGAGGCGAAGAACACGGCCGCCGGCGGACGGGCGCCGCCATGGGGACGCTCATCCCGCACGTAGGTCCACAGCCGCCCGGTGCTCGTCTTGCCCGTGCCGGGCGCCAGCACCGGGATCGGCGTGTCGTCGCCGTGCAGGACGTCCGAGGCGCCGATCACCTCCCGGCGCAGAAGCTCGGTCAGCGGCTGCAGCGTGGCCGCAGTCGCGCCGAGCCAGCCCGAGAGCGTCGAGGTCGCCAGTTCGACGCCGTCGCGCGCGTAGATCTCGGCCTGGCGATACAGCGGCAAGTGGTCGTCGAACTTCGCCACCGCGATGTGGGCCAGGAGCCCCGGACCGGCCCGCCCGCGGGGAACCGCATGGTGGGGAGCCGGTGCCTGCACCACCTGCTCGCAGGCACGGCAGGCGAACGCCTCGCGGACGTGGCGCACGACCTTGAACCGGCCCGGCACGTAGTCGAGGCTCTCGGTGACGTCCTCGCCGATCCGGCGCAAGCTCCCGCCGCAGGCCGGGCAGGCGCAGGGACCGGCGTGGACCACGCTCTCGCGCGGCAGGTGCGCCGGCAGGTCCCGCCGGGCGGGCTTGAGCCGTGCGGTCTCCCTCGCCTCGGCGACGACCGGCGTGCCGGCCAGGCGCTCGGCCTCGTCGACCTCCAGCGCCTCGATGGCCAGTTCGAGTTGCTCGAGGCGCGTGCCGAGCTTCTCGGACGAGGTGCCGAACCGCGTCCGCTTCATCCGGGCGAGCTCGCCGCGCAGCTTCTCGATCAGGGTGCTGGCGTGGACCGCCTCGCGCGTCAGGCCGACGATCAGGCGCTTGAGCGCGTCGACGTCGTCGGGCAGCGAGGCAGGATCGAGAGCCATGCCAACAGCTTAGCCCTTGCCGAGGGCCGTCGCCACCGGCCCTGACCACGGACGCAGCCACCTCGGTAGTCTGCCGCTCTCAGCCTGCGATCGTCGGCCGGTCGGTGCGCAGCGGCGTGCGCCAGTCGATGCCTTCCAGCAGCATGGCGAGCTGGGCCGGCGTCAACGCGGCAGCGGCACCGGCGGTGGACGGCCAGACGAAGCGGCCCTTCTCCAGGCGCTTGGCGAACAGGCACAGGCCCTGGCCGTCCCACCACAGCACCTTGATCAGGTGGCCCTGCCGCCCGCGGAACACGAAGGCCTGGCCCGAGAACGGATCGCGCGCCAGATGGTCCTGGACGAGGGCGGCCAGCCCGTCGAAGCCCTTGCGCATGTCGGTGTGCCCGGTGGCCAGCCAGACGCGGGAGCCGGACGGGACGGGGATCATCGACCCAGCAGCGCGGCGATCGCGCCCTGCAGGAGCGTCAGGTCCGCCCCCGCTGCGGCCCGCACCCGGTGCCCGCCCGACAGCTCGATCTCGATCAGGCCCGGCCCGTCCGGCACGTCGTCTGCCGTCGTGGCTGGGGGCGGCAGGGCGAGCGGGATGAAGCTCGGCGGGGCGGCCGCAACCGAGGCCTGCTGTTCGGCCAGCAAGGCGCGCCGCCATCGGAACAGCAGGCTGGAGTGCAGGCCGTGCCGGCGGGCTACCTCCGAGGCGGTCGTGGCGGGATCGTCCGCCTCGGCCAGGATGGCGCGCTTCTGCTCGAGCGACCAGACGCGGCGGGTGCCCGCAACGACAACGTGAGGAGAGTTGGTCATAGGTCCAGACACAGGGCCGATACAGCGCCATCTGACGCCAGACACTGTATCCAGAGCAAAGCACTACAGGCACAAGGCGGCCTTCACCGAGCGCTTACGCCACTTGGACAACATGGGCGGCAACACCCGTAGAAGAGGCGATGCGATCTTCATTGCTTCGTTCTGGTCAAAAATTTCCGGTCATTGGGAGCTGCAGCAACACAGATTTTTAGGTAAGTACGAATTTTTATTTGGTGTAAAGTGCTTTATATGTATTAGCGTGCGACGTCAAATATCTTAAAGATCCGGCAATTCGCTCCGGATTATAAGGTGAGAAGATGATGGCAGATTTCATGCGCCAAGCTTGCGTGAGTAAGTCGATAGGCTAAGGTGAAGCCTGAAAAGTCCGAAGGTCCGCTATTGGGCGACGAGCAGCCATTCGGGCGATCCCGATTAAATGTCTGCAACTGGCGCGAAGCCGATCTCTGGGCGTTGCAGACACAAGCAGCCTAGGCTTGCAGACCCGACCTCGCTGGGCAACTCCTCCCGGCCCTGAATGCGGCTTCCTCCAAGGCGATCTCCCGGGCGTTCGAGTAGGCCCCCTCCATCCGTCGCTACCCGATCGGGATGGCGAGCCCGAAAGTCCGGATGGCCCTCCGCAGCGGGGACATCGCCGCCTGGGACCTCGATCGACAGCTCGCCGTAGCTGCCTCGCTAGGCCTCCGAGCACGCATCGTCCTGGAGCCGGCCTGATCGAATGGATTGCTTGGACGAACCTGCTCCCCCCGTTACTCCTAGGGACTGAAACGCGCTTCCGCGTGACGCGTCACACGTCCGGCATGGCGCCCTCACGGCGGCCGCGGGGCGTCGAGAACAGCCGGCTCTCGATCGCGGCCGCGACTTCCTCGCGCTTGTAGGCGACGACGGCCCGGCCGGCAGCCCGATCCTGGATCGACCGCTTCACGAGATGGGCCCCGACCGCCAGGATCAGGGCCTCGGGGCGGATGGCCCGCGTGTACCGCTCGCCCCCGGGGGCGGACAGCAGCAGCGCGCGCAAGGCGTCCACGATCGCCCGGTCGAGGACCATCAGGTCCGGCCGGCCGCGCTCGGCCTCCGAGGCGCGCTGGCGCCGCTTGCGGTCGCGTGCGACGGCGCGGCGGCGTGACGTTCGTGCGGCGCCGGTGAGGCGGGCGGCGGCGGGGGTGTCGGACATATCGGCCTCCGGGTTGGACCACGCGAGGATGCAGCCTCGGCTCGCAAGGCACCAGGACGCGTCACGCGACCACCGCGTGACCAGTCACCCCGCAAACTCGGCATGCACTCGGCGCGACGCGACCTGCACTCACCGCGAGTTACCACTTAGAGAGGTTCTAAACAGGCCCAACCCCCTGTCAGAACGCCAAAAATCGCAGGAATCCCGACGCCTTCGAGTTTGAGAAGCGCGTTTCAGGCTCCCAAGGCGCACCGGTAACGCCCCGTTCACCGCATTCTGGGGATTTCGGCTCGGGAGCCTTGCCGACGCGGCCCGCCCAGGCCCATTTTGGGGACTCACCGACCGGAGGAGGCCTCGATGACGCACCATGTCGCCCACATCGGCCTCGACTGCGCCAGCCGCGGGTTGCAGGCCTTCGCGGTCCTCCGGCACGCCGTGGCGGACGCCCGGCTCAGGGCGGCCGGGCAGCGCTTGGACGGGATCGCATCCGTCGGCGAGCTCGCCTTGCGCCTCCAGGAGAGCCGCGCGGTCGAGGCCGACGCGATCGCCGCAGCCGAGGCGCTGCACGACGAGAACGTCGACCTCCGCGCCCAGATCGCGGCCTTGCGGGATGCCTTGAGCGGCGAGCGGCAGGCTCACGCTCAGACGCAGACCCTGTTCGCCGGGCTGTGCGCCGAGATCACCGGCCGCGCCTAAGCCACCCGGACACGAGAAGGGCCCGCCGGGGGATCGGCGGGCCCTTCGTCGTTCTGGCATCCCGCTTAGAGGGCGAGGGCGGGACCCGGTCCCCCTGGCTCGCCGACGAGGCGCCGCCGCCCTGCCGCCTCGGCGATCCGCCCGACCTCGGCGGTCTCGCGGCGCATGTAGGCCATGGCCTGGCGCGACATCGCGGTCAGCTCGTCCGGCGAGTAGAGCGGGAGGGCTGCGATCGACTGCGCCGGCGGGGCGGGCGGCAAGCCCGGCGCCGGGGTCTGCCCTGTGATGTGGGCGTGGACGTGTGCGGCAGGCAGGCGGGAGACCGCGGCGAGCTGCGTGTGCGACAGATCGAAAATCCACTGCAGGACTTCCTTGGGCACGTCCGCATGGATGCGACCCACCGATGCATCGCCCATCGCCCGAGCGCGGGCGATGTCTTGGACGGCGCTGCCCAGAGCGTTGCCCTGCAGTAGATAGGGCTGCGTCCGGCCGTCGCCGAGCCGCGGGCGGGTGCTGACCGCAGGGCGGAGGGACGGCATCGGCGCGTCGTCGGCCGCCACCGCCTGGCGCGCCAGGTCCGCCGGGGTCGTCGGTCGCGAGGGGGCGAGCGCGCCGAGGAGGCTGCCGACGGCCCCGGCGGTGCTCAGGGCCGCGCCGCCCAGGCCCCGGGCGAGCGCCATGCCGGGCTTCGCGACGGCGAAGTCGAGGCCGCGGCCGACGCCCTCGTTGACCGCGGTCACTCCGCACCAGGCGGTCTTGGCGTCCTCGGCGAGCATGGAGCCCGCCTCGCCGGCGATCCCGAGGAGGCGACGGAAGAAGCGCACGAGCGCCTCGAAGAATGCCTGCAGCATCGCTGCGAGGCGGGCGGCGGGTGTCAGCACGGAAGGTCTCCGAGGAGAGAGGGCGATGCGGTCGGGAGGTGCCGCAGTGAGATGCTGCAGCGGCAAGATGCAAGTCGCCAGCGTGACCCGTCACGGCGCCCGCGGCAGGGGCGGAGGGAGGGTGCGCCAGAATGCCGGCTCCCAGCCGTAGAGCCGCTCCTTCAGCGCCACCGGCAGCTGCCGCCGGTGCTTGTGGACGACCTTCAGAGCATGCGCCGCCTGGAGCACGGTGAGCTCCTGCTCCTCCGCGAGCCGGTGCCCGACGAGGCTCGTATCCTGACCCCATCCCACCCCGTTCGCGTCCCGGGCCCGGTCCTGATCGAGCTCTGTGAGATACCGACACGCGGCATGGACGTCCCTGCGCACAGCAGGATCCTGCGCCCGCGCGAGGTCGGCCTCGCCGGCTGGGGTCGCCAGCCTCTCCTCGACCCGGCGGACCACGGTCTGCGCATCGGACAGGAGATCTGTCGCGAAACGGTGTTGCCCCTCCGTGAGGCGTTCCTCGGTCGCGAATCGGTGCGCCTCATCGAGACGCCGGAAAGCCCATTCGTGGTCCCGCAGCAGCACCTTGAGGGCCTCCTGCGTCGGGGCGGTGACGGCCGCCGGCAGAGCGGCGCGCCGAGCCGCGGAGGCCTCCTCGCGGGCGAGGTTTTCCCGGGCGACCCTCTCCCATTGCCCGAACCGCCGCTCCAGCAGCGCCAGATCAGCGTCGAACGGCATGTCGAGGACGACCCGGCCGCGGTCGAGATGGAAGCCGTGGGCGGTCATCCCCCTGTGAGCCGCGAGGACGGCCTTCTCGTAGAGCGGGGTCTTCCGGGCGCTCCAGCGGTACGCACTCTTCGGGTCATAGACGCGGCCCTCCGGCAGCCACTCTAGCTCGCAGAACGCGGGCGGCTGAGGGATCGAGAGGGCGGCGCGGAGGGCTTCGACGGCGTCGGTCATGGCGGGGGGGCTCTCTGTCAGCGGGGATGCAGACAGCAAAGCACTCCGGCATGCCGAATTCCAGGGCGCAGGGTTTCCACCACAAAAAGCGCGTCATTCACCACAGTTTCCACCACACGCTGTTGGTGAAACTGTGGTTGAAAGAATTGGGAAACACGAAAGACCCACATCTAGTCCATTTTTCTTCTTGTATGCGGTCGCGCAGACGAGTAGCCTGGGCAAATACCAACCTGCCAGGAGAATAGCCGTGGCTTTGCGCGATCTTCGCGATCGGACACTTGTGCTCGAACGCCTGCGAGCCGCCGTCGCGGAGGCGGGGTCGGCCGCCGCGTGGGGGCGGCGGCATCAGATCTCTCGGCAGTATGTCTGGGATGTTCTGAGCGATCGCCGATGGGCAGGCGTAGAAATGCTGGCTGCTCTGGGCCTCGACGTTGAGGTCAGCCTCGTGGAGGCTCAGTCGTGAGGGAGAGCTTCGCAAGCATAGACAGAAACGTTTACATCACACCATCGCCACAGGCGGTCGCGACGCTGATGGCGAGCCACGGCTCCGAGGCCTGCGAAAAGCGGTGGCATTGGATCGATCCCAGGACGCTCGGGGGCTTCGCAAGGACCGGCCGAGCGCTCCTGGGACAGAGCCCCGGCGTGAAGCGCCCGAGGTCGACGTCGCCCTTGCAGGAGGCCGTCGGCATTGAGGCCGCATACGCCCTTCGCTCGCGCGCCGCCGGCGAGCGCGCCGCGGGCATGGGCAAGAACTTGCTGATGTATATCGAGCAAGCGCGCGGGCTCACCGACCTCCCGCGCGCCGACTACGCCGAGCGCGGGCGGACTGTCTCCTTGTCGCGCGCCGCCGAGCGGGGCGAGCCCGGCGCCGCGGAGGCACGCGAGGCCGCCCGCGCCTTCGAGCTCGCGGTCGGCCGCGTGCTGGAGCTCGCCCTCGCCCTGGTCCCGGAGCAGCCCGCGACCGGCCGCTTCCGCCTACCCGAGCCGTCCCCCGCGCTCGCCACCGCACTCGCCGGGTGCGAGCGCGCCGCGGTCGAGCGCGTGTTACCCAGCCTCGCCGGTCCCCCCTCCGTCCCAGTCCCCATCCCTTCGCAGGAGCCCACCCCGATGTCCGAGACCTCGACACTGCCTCGCGGGGGCGCCAAGCGCCTCATCCCTGCCAGCGACGCCGAGATCCTCCGCGCCTACGCCGTGACGCCTCGGGCCCCTGACCTCGCAGATCTATGGGGCGTCAGAGAGGGAACCGTCTATTACCATCTCTGCCGATTGGGCCTGACGAAGCCATACGGCAAGACCAAGCCCTCATCGACCGAGGCCGTGCCGGTCCCCGCGTCGCCCACCCAGGCCCCGGTCGCGCCCCATGCGCCCGCGCCCTCGCAGACGAATGTCGTCCCGTTCGCCGCGCACCCGGTCGTCGACGCAAACGCCTCGACCGATTCGCACGCCCCCGCGATCGTCGAGGAGCCCGTCCACTCGCTGCCGGCGCCCCCGCGCCCAGGCTATCCGATCCACCGGGGGCGCCTCACCGTCGAAGACCTCGCCCTCGCGGTAGCGCTCGCCCGGCGGGCCGGCCTCGACGCGCAGGACGCCCTCGAATGGGTCCGCGCCGACGTCGCCGAAGCCACATACGCCAACGGGAGGGCATGATGAGCAGCATCGGATTTGAGGACGCCCCCGACTGGGAGGCCATGCGCGAGGATGCCGAGCGAGAGCTGGCGTTCCAAGACGAGATCGAGCGTCCCCTCCGCGAAGCTGGCCTGCCCGTGCCGGATCCCACGCGCAGGCGCCGCGAGATCGCACCAGAGCGCCTGGACGTGGTGGCGCTCTGGCGCGGGCTGTCCGACGAGGAGCGGGAGGCTATCGGCGTCCTCGGGCTCGGGCTCCTCGTTTCCGGGGGGATGGCGAGCCGGGCCGAGCTCACCGCGCCCGCCGCGACACGGGCGTACACCGCCCACTACCACGCCTGCCTCGACGCGCTCGGCACGCTGCCGACGCCGGAAAGCGCGATGGCCGCCCTGCGCGGACCGGCGTGGCGGATCCCGGCGGACCTCGGGCCGGTCTGCCTATCCTGCGGCTGCTCGGAGGCCGACGCGTGCCCAGGCGGCTGCGGATGGGAGGACGAGCGGCAGATCCGGTGCACGGTTTGCGCGAGCCCGCCGCCCCTCGACGACGACAGCATCCCGTTCTGAGGTGCGCCCGATGAGAGGACCCGTCCGGGCCGCAGTGTCCCGCCTGCCCCTTCGGGGGGCGGCCGATCGCGAGGGGGCGCTTGTCCGCGATGCGGCCGAGGGCCCCGAGATCCCACAAGTCTACAGATGCGCCGAGCTCGGCGGGGGCGTCGTGTACGTCCCGATCGGCCAAGCACTTGTCGAGAAATTAGTTCGGAGATTTGTCAGGTGACCGTACGATCGATCCCCGCACATGATTTTGCAGCCCAGGCCGCCTACTTGCGAGAGGCGATTGAGGCCCCCTTTCACACGCCGCGCCGGCTGCCTCGGCTGACGCACCCGCGGCCGAAGCCGACCTCGCCGGCAGCGCTGGAGCCGGGCCTCCTTGCTCTCCTGGACGCCGCACTCCCGCCGTCGACGACGCCGCGCCGAGGGGAGCGCACCGAGGATTTACTCGCGCGGCATTACGCCGGGGTGATCATTCCATTGACGCCACTCGCACTGCGGCGTCGGGAGCTTCGCCGGCAGCGCGAAGCTGCAGCCGTCACCGCATATTAGGGACAGGAGAACATGCGCTGGATCGATCGACAAATCAGGCCGATGCACATGCCGGTAGGTCCCGACGGCGTGACTTACGATCCGCGGCTTGTCGTCCAGACGAGCCGGGTTGCCAACGAGCTTGATCTCGTCACGGACCCGGTCTGGCAGGCTGCCCCTCTTACGAAATTCGGACGGGAGGAAATCCCACGTCTTTTCAGGAGAGGGTGGAGGATCCGCATGAGCCACCGCGAGGAGCCGCTCGCCCTCGTTGTGAATATTACGTCTCCTGCGTGGCTCGGCCTGATCTCCAGATCTCCAGAGCACGTCAATTTTTTGCGCACGGACAGGATGATCGTCGTCACATCTGGATTTGTCTGCACCGGGATGGGGCCATCCAAGACCTTCGCATTCGGCCTCGTCGCTGATGCAATTTGCGGGACGAGGCCTCCCACGGCCCAGGAGCGCCGGAAGCCCTGGGTACCCGAGGAGGACCTGGACGCGCTCGGCGCCCTGGTCCCCTGAGGGGCCGGGGTCAGGCCGCCTCCGCGAGGGCCGCGCACGCGGCCCCTCCGGCTTCCCGGGCGGCGACGTCGGCCAGGAGCTCCTGGATCTCCGGCACGGTCACCGGCCGGAACCCCCAGCAGTCGACGCCGACGTCGCAGGAGCGCGAGGTGGACGGGATCGCGCCGTGGCTGTGCCCGTAGAGGTGGAGCCTGCCACGGTGGCTATCCGGCCACGCCAGGTGCGCGTAATGCGACAGCCACACGGGGACTGCATCCGGCATCCCTTGGTCCTGCACGCTCAGGCGCAGGACGTCGTGGATCGCCTCCCACGGCAGCCTCTCGCCGCGCTCCTCGTGGTTCCCTCGGATCAGCACCTTGCGGCCGTTCAACCGGTCGAAGATCGAGCGCGCGTGCGCCAGTGAGCACCCGTAGGCGAAGTCGCCCAGGTGGTAGACGCGGTCGCCGGGGCGCACGCGGTTGTTCCAGTGCGCCACGATTGCCTCGTCGTGCGCCTCGACCGATGCGAACGGGCGGGGCCGGGTCATCCTGTTCGACAGGATGCCGCCATGGCCGAAATGGGTGTCGCCGGTGAAGAAGGTGGTCATCGGGGCTGGCCCCCATCGTACGAGAACGCAAGCCGCCTGGGGTCCCCGGCGGCGGGTGGCTGGCCCTCAGGCCAGGCGGCGTTTCGGATCGAGAGGAAGCGTCTTCATCGTGGGAGACTCGGTCGTTTCGGGGCGTCCCGCAAGAGGGGAGGGCTCACAGATCAGAGGTTGTCCCTGGGCTATGCGGCCAGGGCCTCTTCCGGTTTGCTGTCCTCGCCGCCCTCGGCCGGCCCCGGCTTGGCGCGCTTCCCCTTTCCGGCGAGCTCGCGCTCCCGGCGCCGGCGGGCGAGCTCGGTCCCGAGCGTCTCGATCGAGGGGAGCTTCGCCGCCTCGGTATCGGCCTGTCGGTAGGCGAAGGCACTCCACGCCTCCATCACCGGGACCTTCAAATCGAGGCGCCTGTCCATCGTGTAGTGCCTCTCCAGGACGTTGTCCGTAGGAACGCCCTCGTTGTGGTCGAGGATGAGCTCGACGGTGGCCGGAAGGATCCGAAGCGCAGTCTGACAGAGGGAGGAAAGGCCGCGACGCAGGTCGTGCGGCGATGCCCGGACCCCCATGTCGAGGAGCCTGTGGTTGATGGCAGCGGGGGAGAGGTGCCCGTCGGCGGAGGCCCCCGCCCTGCGCGGCCTGACCTGCGGGAACAGGAACCGGCTGTCGCCGGCGCGCTCGATCTGCACCCGGAGGCGCCTCCAGAGCTCAGGGGGAAGAGGGATGCAGTGCAGCGTCTTATCCCCGCGCTTGGCCGCGGTCTTGCGGTGGATCGGGCGCATCGACCACACCCCCCAGCCGGGCTGCTCGGCGAAGTCGCAGAAGTCGGCGACCTCGGCCGAGGCGATCGGTCGACGCCGCTGGCCGGTCAGGACCATCAGCTCAAGGGCGACCCCGAGGGAGGGCTCCAGCACGCCGCATCGGGCGACCGCGAGCGTGTAGCCGATCTCCTGCGCCGAGGCGAAATACTCGCCGGGGACCTTCCCGTTCGCGCGCGGCTTGTCGCCCGGCGTGCGCTCGGGGGCCTTGAGCATGGACATGCCGGTCTCGACGCCGCTCAGCTTCTTGTTGCCGTGGAGCGAGAGGAACGTCCACATCGGCCTGAGCACGCTCGCCAAATGCTCGGCGTGGCGCTCCCGGCCGGAGGCGTGGACCACATAGACGATGGTGGCGAGGTCCTCGATCGTGATGCGCCGGACCCGCTTCCCCTCGAAGATGGAGAGCTCGGGCATGTGCAGCATCTTGCGATAGTCCGTGTGCGTGTCGGCGCGCCTGACGCGCGCGACTTCCGCGAGATAGGCGGCGCGAGCCTCCTCCCACGTCCACTCGCCCGAGCGCAGTATGTCCTGGACGCGCTCGATCTCGGCGGGATCCGGCTCCCGCTTCGGCGGCCTGGGCGGTAGCTTGCCCATGTCGCGCAGCTTGGCGATCAGCCACCGTTCGTCGGGACGGCCGAGCCCGTTCGTCAGCCGGCGCCGCGCGTCGCTGGCGATCAGCCGCGCGTCGGAGAGGCGGATCTGCTCGGGGCTGCCGAACGTGAGCCTGTAGGTCTTGTGTCCGGTCTCGTACTTATACGCGAACCGGGCCCCCTTCGGGCCGACGCGCAGCAGCAGGCCAGGGCACGCGGCGTCGATGAGGTCATAGGCCTTTGCCTTGGCCTCGACGTCGGCGAGCGCCTTCTTGACCAGCGTCTCGTTGAGCTTCACGGGCATGCGGCGCTCTCGGGCGGAACTCGGGCGGAGGCATTCGGGCGGATCGCCGCCCGGGCTTGCCACCATCCGTACCGAGGTCCCGTTGCCAGATCCTTGATTGAACACGCGAAATCCCCCTGTATCGTCATGAAAGGGTGCGTGCCGATCCGCCCGAAAAGGTTTCGAACAGCGTCCAAAACCCCCGTTACGCGGAATCATAATCCTTGTGTCGGGGGTTCAAATCCCTCCTCCGCTACCACCCGTTTAGCCCGCTTGGTCAACGACTTAGCGGGCTTTTTCGTGCCCGCTAGTCTGTCGGAACGTGTTGCGATTGCCTGCAACACGGGTGCAGGTTTTACAACCGGTTACGGCGTGGCGTAGGCTGCTCCACGCAACACGGTCGCAACACGGAAACGGGCTCGGTAAGGAGCATACGGGCGGGCTTCGCCTCCGGTGCGTAGGCTGGCTGCGGCCCGTCCCGAGGCCTGGAGCGCGCTATGACCAAGCTCCCGATCGGAATGCTGCCCCGCGGGCTCACTCGTGATCAAGCGGCCGAGTACTGCGGCTGCGAAACGACCGACGCTTTCGACGACTGGGTCCGGCGTGGGATCGTGCCTGGGCCGATGATCGGAACGCGGCGTTGGGACCGCAAGGCGATCGACCGAGCTCTCGACCGCCGTTCGGGCCTGCTACCGCCAGAAGCGGCCGGGCAATCGTTCGAAGAGTGGCTGGCCCAGCAAACCGACTAGGCCCAGGGGCGCCATCTGAGCGATGCGCTGCGCTGTAGGGCGCACTGCAGCCCGCAAGGGGAAGAGCCGTGCCACAACCACCCAGAGCCCCCTCTGTCCGTTTCTGGGTCGAGCCAGGCGACATCCCGGCCGAGAAGGCGGCGCTCCGGCTCCATCTGACGCTGGCGCAGTTCGACGCCGTCCGGCCGCGGCTCTTCATGCGGGGCTTCCCGCGGCCCGATCCGGACACCGGCATGTACGACCTCGAGGCGATCGACCGCTGGCGGCACCTGCGCCATCCGAGCCTCTTCCCCGAGCTGGTGGCGCTCGGTGCCATGCAGACGCCAGCGCTCCCGGCTCCGGCGCGGGATCTCGGTGAGATCGCCTATGAAGCCGAGCAGAAGCGCCGACAGGAGTGGATAGCGTCGAGGGGGCGAACGAAGACCCTTGGCGAGATTGATGCTGAAGCGGAGCAAACGCGCCGGGAGACATGGGAAGAGTTCAGGCTGTCTCGGAAGGCTGCAAGGGGCCAAACTGGCTCCTGATGCTGGAAATGCCCTGCCTCCGCGGGCAGGCTCAGAAATCAGCTGTCAGGTAGCTCAAGATAGCGCTGTTTCAACTGCTGCCAGAAGTTAGTTAGCTCAAGGGCAAGTGTGATAAACCACGGCGGGCCCTCGTCGCTTCTGTAAGCTTCAAACTGTGGTCTGCAGATCACCTCCTTAAATGCCTTGACGAATCGATCATCTGATGCGTCGAATGGTTCCTGTCCCGGCTCCGCAGCCGAAAGAAGCGCGCCAATATTCTCTAGCTCGCCTTCTAGGTGACGCATTACACCAGGGACGTATTTTCCGACCTGGGCGAAAGTAAGTTTGTCTTTACGGGGAATGCCAGTCGCACCGCGGTGCCACCAGAGCAGCCAGGTTCCCGGACTAACCACAGCGGTGTCCTGCTCGTCTTGGAACTCAAGGGTGAACATACCCTCTTCATAATAGCCCATGACTTCCTTGGTCCTCTCCGGATCTGCTTTCCAGATACCGGTGCCGGACCACCAGCAAGGAACTGGAAGCGTTCCATCGCGGGCTTCAGCATCAACATCATAATTGGCGAAGGACACCGTTGGTTTTAGCCTGCGGCGGGCTCTCCATAAAATCTCGGCGCGGCGTAGGTCTCGCTCTGTAATCTCGCGTGACTGGCTCCAGGTGTGGTCGAACCAACTGATCACGTCAGCTGCGTTGTTTAGTTCGATTTCCACACCAGCTTCCGACCAATGTGTCTGCTCTAGCCCTTCAAGAGCCAGCCCGTTTGAAGATGCGTTGGCAGAGGCTACAACCGCGGCGCTACGTCCTATATAAACTTTCGCATGCAGCACATCGAGTTGCCGCACGTCAGCGCCGCGCTTCTTTAGCGTACGAATAACCCCCGGATTCGTGCCACCCATACTTAGATTGCAGACGATTTTCGCTGTGTTTGCATCTACGAAGAGACCGGTTGATTCTGCGCCATTTCCCCAGAACGCCACCGCACATCGAGCATCTGAACCTTGCAGCACGCGTCGCACGGCTTCATGCAACTGCTCACCTGCCAAGAAGCGCATATCCCCTCCCAAGTTCGGTCGAAGGTGATACATCTAGAGCACTTCACGATCGCGCTGCAATCGCGAAGCTCTCTAAGTCGTTGTCTTGCCGCATTTTCTTCGACGAACCGGCCTCCACGTCGTCGGAAAACGCTCTAGGTGATTGATTGGACATGACGAGGTTATCTGCCTGCCTGGGAGGTCGCTTAGCGCCTCGGTTCTACCGGATCGAGTGGAGTTGACCAACGTTGCAACACCTTCGTAGTCATGCTGTCACGCAGGATCGTCGTCACTTGGCAGTAGCCGCCGACGCGGGAACCCAGCATCATCCCAATCTATGAGACGAAGCGATGATGAGTGGCGAGCCCTACCGAGCGTAACTCCTGACACGCGAGCAACTGAGCGCGGCAATCTCCACCTACCTCGCCGCCCCGTCGGCGCCGGCGCCGCCGGTGTTCGAGGTCGGGAAGGGCAGCATCGACGTCACCGCGGCCGTCCTGGCGCACGCCTACGCGGTCGAGGTGCTGGCGCGGGAGGGCGTGACCGGGCTGCAGCAGCGGAACGCGGTCAAGACGGCGATCCTGCTTGCGCCGGTCGGATGAGCGCTGGTTTCACTTTGAGACGCCCCGACAAGAGAATGGGACCTCAAGATAAGACAAGATAGATCGAAGTAGCCTATGGCCCCTACAGTGTGGAAATGTAGGGCGTGGGGCGCCTAATAATGGCCCACATGGATATCGATCGCCAGCCTCTCGAACTCATCGCTCGCTCCATGCACGAGCGTGCACGTGAGCGCATCCCGGAATGCCGTGCGTGGGATTGCCTGGACATGACGGACCCGTGGCACGCCGGACTGATTCGGGTCGCCTATGACAGGGCGCATGACTTCATCGCCATGAGTGGTGGGATCGCGGAGTGAGCTGCAAACGCAACCCGCGCCACGCTTCAAACGAGACCAGCCGGGGGATCGGGGCGCCGACCATCGGCAGTATGCGGCTCCAGGGCGACACCGCTGCCGTCACTGCAGGGCTGCCACGGTCGGTCGTCTCGATCGGCAGCCTGCCCCCTAGATCATGTCCTGGCGCTCGCCTCGTGCCACCTCGGCCATCATCTCGCCTGGGAGCGGCCGCTGTAGCTGCAGGGCCTCCTCGGCCGGCGCCTCGAGCCAGGTACGCCATTCCTCCGCACATGTGAGCAGCACCGGCATCGCCTTCGGATGCACTGGCCCGACCACGCCGTTCGCCTCCGTCGTCAGGAACGAGAACAGCCAGTGCTCCTCCTCGACAGGCTCCTCCCGCTTCGGGCCGCGCACGCCGGTCCACGGCCGCCAGATCCCCGCGAAGGCGAAGAGCGGACGGCTCTCGTTGAGGGCGAACCACACCGGCGTCTTGCGGGGCTTCGTGTCGGCGTACTCGCTGAACGAGGTCACCGGCACCAAGCAGCGGTGTGCCGGCTTGAGCCAGGGCCGCCAGTAGGGAGAGGCGACGTTGCGCACGTTGGTGACCGGCTGCGTGCCGACCTTCGGGGGCGGCGGGAAGCCCCAGCGCATCATCGTCAGCACCCGCTCGCCGTCGACAGCTTGGACGACGGGCGCCATCTGGTCGGGGAAGATCCCGGGCAGCGGCGGAAGGTTGCCGGTTTCGTCGCGGTCGACCGCGAAGGTACGCCGGATTTCGTCCTGGGAGCGAGCGGAGCTGTAGAGGTTGCACATGGCAGGGATCGTAGTCGATCGGCTCCTGCCGGTCTCTTGCTGACGACCGGACACCCCAAAACAACGGCCAAGGCGAACGAGCATCGCAGGCGGTTGACATGGGCGAGCGGGACGAGGCCGAGGAGCGATTTCAGGCCTGGGCCGCTCAGCAGGCGCTCGGCCCCAGCCGCGGAAGTACGACCGGCCCAGCGCGCACCGACGGCAACTCTCCGATGTGATGGTCATCGTGCTTACGGCCTTGTTCTAGGCCGTCATCCTGTTCGGTGTGGTCCGCTGCATCAGGCAGGCGATGGCGCAGCCGGTCACACAGCCATCAGTCCAGAACCCGTTCGAGCGAGGCGCCCCGCCGAGTTGGCCGGCGCCCGAGCGGCCGCGTAAAGCGCCAGCCGGACGAACCAACGCTGACATCGCCAAACGCCTTATCGCCGAGTCGATTGCACGCTACCGCGGCTCCTGCGCTTGCCCCTATCAAAGCGACCGTGCTGGCCGATCCTGCGGGCGGCGCAGCGCCCACAGCCATCCGCGCGGTGCCAAGCCGATTTGCTTCGGGGCGGACGTCACGCCAGCGATGCTCGCTCAACAACGAGGTTCAAAGCGTCCATAGCCCCAACGTGTCGGTGTCTGAAACGACCCCACTCGGGCATTCTGAACGCGCGGGTGGAATCCACGCTGCTGACCCGAAGCGGCCCCTCATGACCTGTGACCATAATGACCGGTTCCGAGTGCGTTCCGGTCATTTGGTTTCCTTCACCCAATACCCTCACGCTGACCATCACGCGGTGCTCTCGCGCCAAACGCTTCGGCCAAGAGCGTCGCGATCCGGTTTGCGCTCAGCGCCATGAAATACCCTACAGGACGCGCTGCAAAGAGAAATACAACAAAGTCAGTAAGCGCAGTCATTGACTTCAGGTGATCGCTAAATAAGAGAACTTCGCGATCACGTTGCAATTGCGAAGTTCTATAGCTCTTAGATTTTGCCGCGGTTTCTGCGCCGAGCCGGTATCCACTTCCTCGAATTCCTCGAGCAGGCTGCTGAAAGAGTCCCGAGATGGAGAAAATTTTTTCTTCTTCCATCAACCTCTGTTGCGTTCCTACGCAAGCCAAGCCGCTGTTTTAGGAGCGATGCAGCGTATTTCACCGGCTCCGGAAGGGAGCCGGAGATGATTTTGCGACCTCGTTGGCCTTTTTCAGCAACCTGCTAGGTCTTTCAGAGGAACCCGATCGAGAACCACGGCACGAAGGTGAGCACCAAGAGCCCGAGGAACAGCGCGCCGAGATAGATCCAGATCCGGCGCATCCCGGCCTCGGGCGCCACCCCGCCGATGATGCAGGCGGCGTAGTAGCAGAGGCCGAAGGGCGGGGCGAAGAGGCCCAGTCCCATCGCCAGGATCACGATCATGCTGTAATGGACCTCGTGGATCCCGAACTGGTGCGCGATCGGGAACAGCAACGGGCCGAACAGCACGATCGCCGGGATGCCTTCGAGCAGGCTGCCGAGCACGATGAAGGCCACCACCGAGATCAGCAGGAACCCGGTCTTGCCACCCGGCACCGCCGCCATCGCCCGGGCGAGGTCGTGCGAGAAACCGGACTGGGTCAGCGCCCAGGCCATCGCGCTCGCCGCCCCCACGATGAACAGGATCGCCCCCGACAGCGATGCAGTCCGCGCCAGCATCGGGATGATCTCGCGGCGCTTGAGCCCGCCGCGATAGATCACGAGCCCGAGCACCAGCGAGTAGGCGATGCCGATCGTCGAGACCTCGGTGGCGGTGGCCACGCCCTCCACCACCGCGGTGCGGATCAGGAACGGCAGCAGCAGGGCCGGCAGCGCGACGAGCAGGGTCTTGCCCACCACCGACATCGGCGCGCGCGGGATCGCGACCGCGTCCTCCTCGCGCCCGGCGCGGTAGCGGGCGACGACGGCCAGCACCAGGGCGAGCAGCAGGGCCGGCAGGATGCCGGCGGTGAACAGGGCGGCGATCGACACCCCCGTCGCCGAGGCGATGGCGATCAGCACGATCGAGGGCGGGATCGTCTCGCTCATCGCCCCCGAGGCGGCGAGGATTGACAGGAGCTCACCGTCCTTCATCCCGCGCTTGCGCATCTCGGGAAACAGGACGGGCGCCACCGCCGCCATGTCGGCGGTCTTCGAGCCGGAGATGCCCGACACCAGCAGCATCGCGCCGAGCAGCACGTAGGACATGCCGGCCTTCACGTGGCCGAGCAGCGAGGCGAGGAACGCCACCATCACCCGCGCCATCCCGGTCGCGTCGACGAGCTGGCCGAGCAGCACGAAGAGCGGGATCGCGAGCAGGATCAGGCTGCTCATCCCCTCGTCCATCCGCCCGACCACGATGGTGAGCGGCGTCGAGGTGGTGGTGAGCAGGTAGGCCGAGGTGGCGAGAGCGAACGAGAACGCGATCGGTACGCCGGCCAGGATCCCGACCCCAAGGAGCCCGACGAAGAACACGAGGAGCGCCAAATTGCCCATCCCGGCGAGCCAGGGCGCGCCGAGGCTGAGGAGCGCGACGATCCCGAAGAGCACGGCGCCGACCCCGATCAGGTCGGCCGGGCGGTGCCGGGCAAGCCGCAAGGCGCAGGACAGGAGTGCCAGCACGAAGCCGACCGGCACGGCGAGCGCCCGTACCGTGCCCGACCAGCCGAGCGCCGGCGTCTCCACGAAGGACTGGTCCTCGGTGTAGTCGTAGGCCGCGTGCATCAGGAGCGCCAGGAAAGCGAAGACCGCCCCGATGGCAAGCGCGTCGCACCAGGCCCTGGCCCGGGGCGAGAGCGCGCCGACCACGAAGGTCAGCCGCATGTGCTCGCCCCGCTGCACCGCCACGACGCTGCCGAGCATCGCGAGCCACAGGAACAGGATCGAGGCGAGCTCGTCGCTCCAGATGATCGAATGCCCGATCGCCCGCGAGACGATGCCGGCGAACAGGATCGCCGCCTCGGCGGCGACCAGGATTGCGGCCGGCACCTCGACGGCGAGGCGCAAGGCCCGCTCGGCCGAGGAGAGCCAGTCGGCCGGAAGGGCGGCGGCGGGCCGCCCGTGGAGGTCGGCCACCGCGCTCATGCCAGCTCCCCCGTCACGGCTTCGAGCGCCTTCCACGCCTCGGCCCCGAACTTCTCCTTCCAGTCGCGGTAGAAGCCGGCCTGGGTCAGGCTCTTGCGGAAGGCGGCCTTGTCGGCGGTCTCGAAGGTGAGGCCGCGGGCGGTGAGCTGGCCCTTGAGGGTGCCGGTCAGGCGTACGACGTCCTCGCGCTCCTCCATCGCGGCACGGTCGAGCTCGCGCCGGACGATCTCCTGGAGCGCGTCGGGCAGCTTCCCGAAGGCGCGCCGGTTGGCGACGATCCAGAAGGGGTCCCAGATGTGGTTGGTCTCGGTGAGGTACTTCTGCACCTCGTAGAGCTTGCCGGCCTCGATCGTGACGAGGCCGTTCTCCTCGCCGTCGACCAGCCGGGTCTGCAGCGCGGTGTAGAGCTCGTTGAAGTTGATCGAGGTCGGGCTCGCCCCGAGGCTCGAGAACAGCGAGGTGAAGATCGGCGCCACCGGCACGCGGATGCGGTAGCCCTTGAGGTCCTCGGGCGTCTTGATCGGCTTGGCGTTCGAGGTGATCTGGCGGAAGCCGTTGTCGGCGGCCTTGGCGGCGACGATCAGGCCCGCCTTCTCGATCTGGGTGCGGACATAGGCGCCCACCGGCCCGTCGACTCCGCGCCAGACGTGGTCGTAGTCGGAGAAGGCGAAGCCCACATTGGTGATCGCCGCGCCCGAGGCCACCGTCGAGATCACCGAGCCGGCGATGTTGAGGAACTCGATGCCTCCGCTGCGCACCTGGGTGATCAGGTCCGTGTCGGAGCCGAGCTGGCTTGCCGGGAAGAACTTCAGCTCGATCCGCCCGCCCGAGGCCTCGCGGATGCGCTGGCAGGCCTGGTCGAGCCGGGCGTTGATCGGCTGGGTCAGGGACTGGCCGGTGGCGAGCTTGTAGTTGAATTCCGCGGCCTGCGCCGGCCGGGTGCGGATCGCGACGAGCGGCATCGCCGCGGCGCCGGCCAGGAACAGGCGGCGCGAGGGTCCGGATTCGGGTTTGGACGTCATGGGCTTCCTCCGGCGCGCCGGCATCCGCGGGGCTCGCGGTGCGGCATCGTTCAGGCCGAGACGGAAGGAGGCGCGAGGTTGGCGCTCGTCATCCTCCCCGGTCGGCGCCCCTGTTGTCGGGGCGTCTCGTCTCGCTGGGGGCGACACTACGGAGAGGCGTCCGTGAAGGACAATCCAGATTAATTGCACATCCGTGAAGCGCCGCTAAACTGTCGCGATGTCGGTCCCGCTTCGTGCCATCACGGTCTTCCACGCCGTCGCCCGCTCCGGCAGCATCACCCGGGCGGCGGAGGATCTCGGCGTCACGCCCTCGGCGGTGAGCCAGCAGGTCCAGGCGCTGGAGCTCAGCCTCGGCACCGCGCTGATCGGCAAGGCCGGCCGCAACGTGGTGCTGACCGAGGCCGGCGAGCGCTACTTCGAGATGATTGGGCCCGAGATCGACCGGATCGTGGAGGCGACGCAGCGTATCCAGGGCTTCCGCTCGGTGACGACGCTCACCGTGCGGGCGACCCCGAGCCTGTCGACGAAGTGGCTGCTGCCGCGCCTCGCCGGCTTCCTCTCGGCGCATCCCGACATCGAACTGCGCCTCGACGGCACCAACGAGCCGACGACGTTCCTGAAGGAGAGCGTCGACGTCGAGATCCGCCACGGCACCGGCGGCTGGCCCGGTCTCTTCGCCGAGGGGCTGGCGGAGGAGAGCTTCCGCCCGGTCTGCGCCCCGTCCCTCGCTGCCCCCGGCAGCCTCGCGGCGGAGGATCTGCCCAGGCACCTGCTGATCCATTCGGTGAAGTCGCAGGTGCAGTGGGCCTACTGGTTCGAGCGCGCCGGGGTGATACCGGCCGCGCGCTGGCGCCGCCTCCTGTTCGACCGGACCCACATGGCGATCGACGCGGCGGCCGGCGGCCTCGGCATCGCGCTCGAGAGCGACCTGATGTTGTGGGGCGACCTGAAGGCCGGGCGCGTCGCCTGCCCGCTCGCGGAGCCGCCGCGGATCACCCTCGTCACCCAGTGGGTGACGTGCCCGCCCGACTACCTGCGCCAGCGCAAGGTGCGAGCCTTCCTCGACTGGATCCGCCGCGAGCGCGACGGGTGGACCCAAGAGCGGGACGCGTGGACGATGAAGCGGGATGCGTCGGTCGCGGAGCGGGACGCCGCAACGCTTTAGGCACGCTTCACGGTCGGCTCGGAAATCTGGATTGTCCTTCACGGAGCGCGCTTCTAGCGTTTGCACGTCAGACCTCGCCGAGCCGCTTCGCGGACCCGCCGAGGCCGCGCCAAGACCGGCCCGCCCTTCCCCCGAGGAAGCCCGCGGCGAGAGGCCGGTCGGCAAAAGAAGCGACCCGTTGGAGGACACCGATGAATCTCTCCACCCTGCTCCTCGCCCGTGCCTCCGCCGGCAAGCCCGTCCGCGTCGGGCTGATCGGCGCCGGCAAGTTCGGCTCGATGGTGCTGGCCCAGGCCCAGCGCATCGAGGGCATGCACGTCGTCGCCGTCGCCGACCTCGACGCCGGCCGCGCCCGTGCCTCGCTCGCCCGCGTCGGCTGGCCCGAGGAGCGCTACGCCGCGACCTCGATGGGGGATGCCGTCAGGAGCGGCCGCACCTTCGTCACCGAGGATGCCGGGGCGGTGGCCGCCTGCGACGAGATCGAGTGCATCATCGAGGCGACCGGCCACCCGATCGCCGGCATCCGCCACGCCATCCAGGCGATCGACGCCCGCAAGCACGTCGTGATGGTCAACGTCGAGGCCGACGTGCTCTGCGGTCCGCTGCTGGCCGAGCGAGCGAGGCGCCAGGGCGTCGTCTACTCGATGGCCTACGGCGACCAGCCGGCGATCATCTGCGAGCTCGTCGACTGGGCCCGCTCCTGCGGCTTCGAGCTGACCTCGGCCGGCAAGGGCATGAACTTCGAGCCGCGCTACCGCTACTCCACCCCCGACACGGTGTGGGGCTTCTTCGGCTGGTCCGAGGAGGAGGTGAAGAAGGGCGACTTCAACCCGAAGATGTACAATTCGTTCACCGACGGTACCAAGGCCGCGATCGAGATGGCGGCGGTGGCCAACGGCACCGGGCTCGACTGCCCCGATGACGGCCTCGCCTTCCCGCCGGCCGGCCTGCAGGACCTCGCCCGGGTCTTCCGCCCGGTCGCCGACGGCGGGCGCCTGCCGCGCTCGGGCCTCGTCGACATCGCGGCGAGCCAGGAGCCGGACGGGCGCGAGGTGTTCAACAACATCCGCTACGGCGTGTTCGTCACATTCAAGGCGACGAGCGAGTACACCAGGGCCTGCTTCAAGCAGTACGGCCTGCTCACCGATCCGTCCGGCTGGTACGGCTCGATGTGGCGGCCGTTCCACATGATCGGTCTCGAGACCAGCGTCAGCGTGCTGTCGGCGGTGCTGCGTAACGAGCCGACCGGCTGCTCGAAGGAGTTCCGCGGCGACGCGGTGGCGACCGCCAAGCGCGACCTGAAGCCTGGCGAGATGCTCGACGGCGAGGGCGGCTACGCGGTGTGGGCGAACGCGATCCCCGCCTCGAAGAGCCTCGCGCTCGGCGCCCTGCCGATCGGTCTTGCCCACAACGTCAAGCTCAAGCGGCCGGTCGCCCGCGACACGATCGTGAGCGTCGACGACGTCGAGCTGGTCAACGATCTCGACGTGGTCGCCCTGCGCCGCCAGATGGAGGACACGACCCGGCAGATGGCGGCCCCCAAGGCGGCCTGACGCCCGACGATCGGCGGCGCCGGACTGATCCGGCGCCGCGCGTGCTTCTCCCTCCCGCGAGTTCCGCCATGCCTTCCCCGTCCCGGCCCTTCGTGGTCATCGCCGAGTTCCGGGTGAAGCCCGGCTCCCTCGACGCCTTCCTCGACCTCGCCCATGACGACGCCCGCTCCTCCGTGGCTGGCGAGCCCGGCTGCCGCGCCTTCGACGTGGCGGTCAGCGAGAGCGACCCGCTCACGGTGGTGTTCTACGAGGTCTACGACGACCGCGCCGCCTTCCACGCTCATCTCGAGACCCCGCATCTCGCCCGGTTCCGGGCTGGCTTCCCGGCGCTGATCGAGGAGGAACGTCCGGTCCGCTTCCTCGCCCGCACCGCGAGCGGGGCGGACGCCCGCTGATGGCACCGCTGACGATCGGCTTCCTCGGCACCGGCATCATGGGCGGCCCGATGGCGCGCAACCTGTGCCGGGCCGGCCACGCCGTGCGCGCCTGGAACCGCTCGCCCGACAAGGCCGCCGCCCTCGCGGGGGCCGGGGTCGGTCTCGCGGCCGATCCGGCCGAGGCGGTGCGCGGCGCCGACGCGGTGATCTGCATGCTCAGCTCCGGTCCAGTCTGCGATGAGATCCTGCTCGGGCCCGACGGCGCGCTCGCCGCGATGGCGCCCGGCAGCCTGCTCGTGGTGATGAGCTCGATTCCGGTCGAGACCGCGCAGCGCCAGGCCGCCGCGGCGGCGCAGGCCGGTATCCACTACGTCGATGCTCCGGTTTCCGGCGGTGAGCGCGGCGCGATCGCCGGCACCCTGGCGATCATGGCCGGCGGTAGCCCGGAAGCGGTCGGACAGGCCGAGCCCGTCCTCGCCGCGATGGGGCGCCCGACCCATGTCGGCCCTGCGGGCTGCGGACAGCTGGCCAAGCTCGCCAATCAGGCGATCGTCGCGTCGACGATCGTCACGGTGGCCGAGGCGATCACCTTCGTCGAGAGCGGCGGTGCCGACCCCGCCAAGGTCCGCGAGGCTCTGCTCGGGGGCTTCGCCGACTCGACAATCCTCAAGCAGCACGCCCTGCGGATGATCGAACGCGATTTCGCGCCTGGCGGCCCGGCGAAGTACCAGGTCAAAGACACCGGAACGGCGCTCGCCCACGCGGAGACGCTGGGCCTGACGCTGCCCGTCTTGTCCCTCGTCGATCAGATGTTTTCAGACATGGTCGCGCACGGCGATGGTGATCTCGACCACAGTGCCGTCCTCCGCGAGCTTTACCGCCGCAACGACCTGCCTCTTCCATAGCACCGGTTGAGCGGCAAAGGGTGTTGGCGGCCTTACTGTATCGCCGCGCTCACCTACGGCATTTCACCCAGCCGGGTCGTGGCACCAGCATCGCCCGCGAGCCAGTCTCGTCGGTCACCTACTGGCACGTCGAGCTGGACAGCCACGACATCCTGCTCGCGAAGGTCTGCTGGCGCCCGCGGCCAGCGCTGATCCGATCCTGCCGGCCATCCGGGCACACCGGCGCGCCTGGGCGCTCTTCCAGATCGCGCCCGATGACGAGGCGGCCGCGGCTGAGGAAGCCGAGCACGAGGCTTCGATGCAGCTCCTCGGCACCGCCTGCGCCTCTCGGGCCGGCGCGCATGCCCTGATCGCGCACCTTCGCTGGTACGTGGCTGAGGAGGGCACGAACCTGCTGACCAGCGGCATCGGTGGCTGCGAGCGAGGCGATCTCGTGCGTGCCCGTCTCGCCGAACTGGTGCTGTTCGTCCCGGAGGCCTCGCCGCCGGCTGTCATCGCCCTGCCTTCGGCGAAGGAGCTGAGCCCGCTGCTGGCGGCGATTCAGGAGCACCGCAGCGCCAACCTCGCAATGACACAGGCCGTGCGCGACTACGTCGATGCGGAGGCCAGCAGCGCCCCGGACGAGGCTCATCTTCTTGCCGTGGCCGATGGCGCCAGCGAGGTCGAGGCCGCCGCGCTCAACGCTCTGGTAGCCCTTGCGCCGGCCGGCGCCGAGGAGACGCGCACGCTCACGGTCTACTTCGCCGAAGTGTCGGCCGATCTCGACAAGGACGCCTTCGGGACGTGGCTCTTGCGGCACTTGGTAATCATGCTGGCGCAGGGCGATGCGGACGCGCTGGATCCTGAAGTTGGCCCTGGCGGACGCCGATGCCGCAGCGGGTTGAGAGCCGGGTAACCACTGCCCATTATTCGGGGCACGAGCCTTGTCGCGTATCGGCTCCCGCCCCGCTGCGCCTCCCGGCCAGCGGGGCTCACTCTTTCTGCCGGCGACTATCGGTGATGCCTTACTATCGCTTCGGGGCGACAGGGCGTCATCGAGCCTGGGTCATCCTGAGCGCGTGAAGGTGCCGTCTATTCGGGGTCGGGCATTTGCATCCAGGCGTCGTTGAACTCGCACGTGCAGAGCTCTTCGGCATAGAAACGGGAGGCCGTCTTGGATGCTTCCTTCACAGCCTCCTCTGGCGCGCAGCGGTGATCCATGATGTAGAGGAATGCTTCGGATATGATCTCTGATCGTCTTGACGAGTGCGGCACGATTTGCTTGAAGCGTTCGTTTAGAGATTTTCCGCCGTCACGACGTATGCGCTCTTGATGGCGGGCGAGATCTCGCTTCCAGTTGTGACCGAGGAGCTCTTTTGGCTCTCTGCCTTCTTCGCCTGTGCGTTCAGAGACCGTGGAGAAGGGTCTGATAATCTTATGAACCATGCAGTATCGATATACTGCTAGCTTATCTCTATTTGGCAAGACAGCATGAGGATCGCGCTTCAATAGCGCAATCTCATCGGCTGTATAAAGCCTAGGAATAGGGCGAAGAGTTGCGCCGCTTCGAATTCTAGCCTGGGTTTCGCGTCTATATATGCGATTTGCACACCTGCGACAGCAGAATATTTGCCGACCGTCGATGGGAGCAAATTCTTTACCGCATGCGCACTGCCTGTTTTGCAAATTGGTCATGACTTTCCCTCCTTCAAGGGGAGGGACACTCTCTTCATCATAAGGGTGATTCGGAACCACCCGCACGAATTCGTGAAATCGCGACGCCGTGAGGGTCGAAGCCCTGATTGGGCAACTGGGGCAACGCTGCGGCTCTCATAACAAGGCGATCGTGGCGATGGTCAGGTCGGCTTGTTCTTGTTCAGATCAAAAGGCTTGGGGCGCTCGTTGCCGGGCTGCTGCGCGTCGGGATCGAGGCGGCCGTCGACGAGGCTGTCGCGCTCCTCCGTCTCGACGCACTCGCCCTCCGGATCAAGCACGCAGGTCTCGCTGCCTTGGGGCGTGGTGTGCGTGCTGCTGATCTGCTGCGGCACCTACCGGGCGTGATTGCCGGAATGCGCAGCGTGCAGCGATCGTCAGGCGTCAGGGCCGGAACTTGCTCTTGGTCGTACGGTCGCTGTCGACGTAGCACTTCCATTCCATTCGAGCTATCGGCCCGGATTTTACCGGAATATTATTGTAATCCCGGAGATCATCAGCGGATCCCGCGAACACGTGGTGCATGCACTTGCAGTATCTCGCCTTGTTCGCGCCGGCCCAGGATGCGCCGGCCCGGCTATCAGCATTCTCGTCGAATGCCTTGCTGCATTGGGTCTCAAACGGATCGATGGCGTATGCGTTGGACGACAGGAGGATGAAGGCGCAGGTGGTCAGCCCCCATCGGAGTGGTCCGCGCTGAAGTATGGCTTTGAGCCGACGGAGGACGGACGCGATGGGAACGAAGACGCACAAGCCGGGAGAGGTCGTGGCCAAGCTGCGGCAGGTGGACGTGCTGGTCTCGCAGGGTCAGAGCGTGGCTGACGCGATCCGGGGTATCGGCGTGACCGAGGTCACGTATTACCGCTGGCGCAAGGAGTTCGGCGGGCTGAAGTCCGACCAGGTGCGCCGGATGAAGGAGCTGGAGACCGAGAACCAGTGGCTGCGCAAGGCGATCGCGGATCTCACGCTCGACACGCTGATCCTGCAGGAGGCCGCCCGGGGAAACTTCTGAGCCCCGCGCGCCGGCGCGCCTGCATCGAGCATGTCCGGACTGTGCTGACGGTCTCCGAGCGGCGCGCCTGTCGCGCCCTCGGGCGGCATCGCTTGACGCGTCGCAAGGTGCCGCGGGGGAGAGACGACGAGGCGGCGCTGCTGGCCGACCTGGTCGAGTTGGCGCGCCGGTATGGCCGCTACGGCTATCGCAAGATCGCCGCCCTGCTGCGGGCGGCGGGCTGGCTGGTCAACGACAAGCGGGTGGAGCGGCTTTGGCGGCAGGAGGGGCTGAAGGTGCCGGCCCGTCAGCCCGAGAAGGGCCGGTTGTGGGACGGGGACGGCTCCTGTGTCCGGCTGCGGCCCGAGCACCGCGATCATGTCTGGTCCTACGACTTCGTCGAGGCGTGCACGCATGACGGGCGTAAGGTCCGCCTGCTGAACGTCATCAACGAGTTTACCCGCGAGTGCTTGGCCATCCGGGTGGCGCGCAAGCTCAAGGCACCGGATGTGATCGATGTGCTCTCGGACTTGTTCATCCTGCGCGGCGTGCCTGCGCACGTTCGCTCTGACGATGGACCGGAGTTCGTCACCCAATCTGTGCAGAAGTGGATCGCCGCCGTGGGCGCAAAGACAGCCTACATCACGCCAGGCTCACCGTGGGAGAACGGCTACATCGAGAGCTTCAACGCGAGGCTACGGGATGAGTTGCTGAACGGGGAGATCTTCTACTCTCTGCGGGATGCACAGATCCTGATCGAGAGATGGAGGAGACACTACAACGGGGTTCGGCCGCACGCCTCGCTCGGCTACCGCCCGCCGGCCCCGGAGGTGTTCGTGCCAGCTTTCACCGCTTGGCCGGCTGCGCTCGCCCGACCGGCTCCGCCGGCCAAGCTACCCGTGGTGCAAAGGCCCACGGTTCACTAACATTCCACTCGGGCCACCCCGTGGGGGCTGATCAGACCGATACAGCGCATGTTCAAGCCGACCACGAGCGGACAAACGCGGCAGGGTCGGCGACGCACGGCAGATTCTCAAGGATTGCGGTAGCGGCCTCTCCGATAGACCAAGCTGAAATTGTTGGCCGGCATCGGAATACGCTCGACGAGGCTCAAGCCCTGAGCCAGGCCAGCTTCAGAAATCGCTTCGACATCCCGCACGCCCCACGCGGGGTCGCGAGCACGCAGGTCCGCATCAAAGGTCGCGTTGCTGGGAGCCGTGTGGGCTCCCGCGACCCTGAACGGGCCGTACAGGTAGAGCAGGCCACCTTCAGGAAGGATGCCGCCGGCTCCCGCCATCAACCCCACCGTTGCCGACCACGGCGCGATATGGGTCATGTTGATTGCCAGCACCGGATCGGCGCACGCCACCGGCCAAGGCTGCGCGCGGGCATCGAGGAATTGCGGAGCAAGGACATTGTCCAAGCCGGTGTCATGTGCGTGTGCCGCGATACTTCTCAGTGCTCTTGGATCAGCATCAGTCGGTTGCCAGCGCAGGCGGGGTAACGCGGACGCAAAGTGAATGATGTGCTCGCCCGACCCACTGGCCACCTCTAGAACCAAGCCGGACACCGGGAGCAGACGGTGCAGGACATCGAGGATCGGCTCTCTGTTCCGAGCCACGGCTGGCGCGAACAAGGCATCGCCGGTTGAAAGAGGTTGGATCAAGACCGCGTCCCATTCCAGCATGACATGCTTCACGATGAGCATCGGCCCTTGTGAGGTAGCGCGATCCTGGACCCTGACCAGTGCGCGGAGGCGGCTGGCATTTGGTCCGCTGGTCATTTCCGAGCTGAATTCCCGATTTCGCCCGGCGAAGCTCCATCGCACACATGAGTGGGTGTGGCATGGGCAGCCTCATGATCCGCGCAAGGCCTCGGATCGCTGGCCCCGCTACCTATCTATCTGGAACGATGGGGTCCGGTCTGCACGAGGAGAGTACGATGGTCTACGAGAGAGCGGTGCTGGCGGGCGGGTGTTTCTGGGGCATGCAGGACCTTATCCGCCGTCAGGAAGGGGTTGTCGCGACCCGAGTAGGTTATACCGGCGGCGACGTAGCGAACGCGACCTACCGCAATCACGGCACCCACGCGGAGGCCATCGAAATCACCTACGATCCGGCGCGTACGAGCTTCCGCCGGATCCTCGAGTTCTTCTTCCAGATTCATGATCCAACAACCCCGAACCGCCAGGGCAACGACCGTGGCCTGAGCTATCGCTCTGCCATCTTCTACGTCGACGACGAGCAGCGCCGCGTAGCGGAGGAGACCATCGCCGACGTCGAGGCCTCCGGCCTCTGGCCTGGACGGGTGGTCACCGAGCTGGCACCCGCCGGACCGTTTTGGGAGGCCGAGCCGGAGCATCAAGATTATCTGGAGCGCCATCCCAACGGCTATACCTGCCACTTCGTCCGACCGAATTGGCGGCTGCCGGTCCGGTCCGCGGCCGAATAGCCGAGAGTTCCCGTGGCATCGCCTGCCGACGATGCCTTCGTCACGAGCACTGGGCAGAGGCTGCAATCCTGCACCATCAACGGGCTGACGAACCCTCGTTTTGTCCCGGTGATGGCGGCTGCTCGCAAGACGGCCCGGCAAGCCGGGCCTTCCGACTGGAACCCGAACCGGCAGAGCGATCGACGGTGCCGGATCCACCTATTTTGGGGAGGCGCGCTGACTGGATGGGGCTGAGGGTTGCTCGTACGTCGTCGACGAACGCAGCCGGGTTCTCCATTGCGGCGAAGTGGCCGCCCCTGATCGGCTGGTTGAAAAAGCGCAGGTCCGCAAATCGCCGCTCCGCAGTGATCCCGGCGCCTATCTCGACGTCGTCAAAAGACAAGCTCTACAGCAGACTTCGTGGTTCCGATTTTTCCGGAAACCTTCCGGCGCTTCGAGCGTAGCGTTGGCTTCAGACATCCAGCCAGAGGACCGAGCGCAATGGAACCGATGAAGCCCATAGAACCCATGAAGCCGATGGAACCCATGAAGGGCTCTGAGCCCTGGTGGCCGCAGGAGCTGGGCCAGCCGTCGAGCAGCGGTGGCCAGGACGGCATGCGCTACGCATTCTTCCCCGATAAGCGGCGGCTCCTCGTCGAGACCGACGGCAAGCTGGTCACCTACGACAGTAGCGACCATCGCATCAGCGGCGTCTCCCAGTCGAACGGCCGCGCACCGAGCTTCACCACTCAGAATGGCGACGTGAATGTGAACGACCTCAAGGTCGTGGATTGAAAGAGGCTCCCGCGCCGGATCAAGCCAAGGGGCGGGGAGGCCCTGTTGGGACGGAGGACCAGCGCTCAATGATCTGGGGCACGTCGCGTGCCGGCTCGGGCCTGGCGCTGACCCGCCGGTTGATCATCCTCACGAACGCTGATGTGAACGAGGAGGCGGTGAACTCGCAGGCCTTGACCCGATAGCCATTCGCGGTGTCCTCGCTGTCCCTGGCGAGCCAGGCCAGCCAGGACATATTGCAGCTGCTACGCTGATCGACTTGGACGCCAGCAGCGGAGCCTTTCGGGGCTTCGCTGCTGCGATGAGCGGTGGGTGCACCGAAATGCCCTGGGAACTCCCAGCCTGCGGCATTCCAGGGATCAGTTCGCCCCTATGCCCCGTGCGGGGGAGGGCAGTCGGCTCTGAAGTGTCAGGACCGCAAGAGAGGCCGGTTTGGCCTGCGTCTCCCCCAGGCCGCCGGTTGCGCCGGGCAAGGGGAGGTTCGCAGGCGTCTCGGCGAAAGCCCGGCATCGGCCGGTCGCATCGAGGCAAGAGACCCGTTCACCTCGATGCGAACCACGGTCCCGCTTTTGCCCGAACGAAAGGCTCACCAGCGATAGTTCACCCGGCCGGTGCCGCTGAAGACGTGCGACCGGTCCGCCAACTCGCTCTCGACCCTGACGCCGACGAAGAGGTTGGGCGTCAGGTTCAGCCCGAGATCGGCCGACAGCAGCGCGAGATCGGACGCGGGGGCCGTCGCGCCGACGCTGAAGCGGTTCGCCTTCGCCGCCTGGAAGCCCGCGACCACGTCCGGGTTGGACGAGGCCCGGTGAAGCCAGGCCGCGCTGGCGCGGAGCGTCAGGTCCCGGTTGCCGTCGAGCGTGAAGGTCCGGTCGAGCGCCGCGCCGAGTTCGAACCGCGTGTCCCAGGTCGAGCGCCGGTCGAACCGGAGCCCGGCCGCCGAGAGTTGCGGGTCGGCTGCGGTCTCCGTGGAGGCGGGCGTCCGGAAGTCCTGCACCTGCAACGCGCCATAGGGCGTGAGGCCGGCGACCTCCGTCTCCAGGCGGTATCCGGTCTCCAGCCGCGCGCCGTAATGCCAGCCGCGGAACCGCGAAGAGTAGCGCGCGCCGGTCAGCGGCAGCATGCGGTCGAGCACGGTGTCGTGACTGCCGAAGGACAAGGCCCCGGCGACATAGGCCGCCTCGACGCGCTTCACGCCGTAGAGGCCGAACTGATAGACGTCGCTGCGTCAGTTCACCCAGTTGCTGGTCGAGAAGCTGGTCGAGCCGACGCTGACAGCGAGCCCGGCGAGCGTGTCCTTGTCCGGCCGGGCATCGATGCCCAGAGCCTGCCCGCCGAGACGCGTCGAGAGGGTCCCCATGCCGACGCCTCGATTCGAGGTCTGGCTGAGCCCGCCGAGATCCTGGCCCCACAGGTTCCAGGTCTGGTTCCTGTCGCTGCCGCCGGGCTGGCGGACGAGCGAGGTCATGAAGGCGTTCGACATCTGCGTGCCCACGGTCGAGACCGCGGAGGTCCCGGCGCCGCTCAGGTTGTAGTAGGCCTGATCGAGATCGCCGTGCTGGACGGGCCCCACCAGCCTGGGCAGCATGTCCCGGAAATGGCCCTGGCCGGCAGTTTGAGCGTTGGCGATCACCTGGCCGATGACCCGGCCGCTCCGCGACAGCGCCTGGGGGGCGAAGTCGATGGTGGTGGCGAGCGACAGCTTGCCGTCGCGGGCGTTCAAGGCGTGGCCCAGGATCGCGCTGCTGCCGATCCGCAGCCCCGAGACGTCGAGGTTCTCGGCCGCGGTCAGGATCGTCCTGACGACCGTGCCGGGCTTGATCGTCGTGAGGTCGAGGATCGTCGGCCGTAATTGACCGGCGAGCTTGCCGGTGCCGGTGACCGCGAAGCTGTCGGCGGCCCCCGTCTTCTGGTCGAGCCGGATCTGGAGCGAGGCCGTGTCGGACTGGATCAGCGATCCGGTGATGACGGTCTTGCCCAACGCGCCGCCATTGCCCAGCAGGCCGGCATTGTGCAGCGTGCCGCCGCCCAGGTCGAGCGACGTGCCGGCGTTGATGGTGCCCTCGGCCAGGTTGCGCAGTGTGTTGGCGCCGCCCTGGGCCAGCGTCACCGATCCGGTCAGCACGCCCTTGTTGGTGAAGGTCGTATCGCCCGAGAGCGTGCGGACGGTCTGCCCCGCCGCGCCGTCCATCGTCGTGAGGTGGCCGGCATTGGTGATCTGGTTGATCGGGCTGTCGAGCAGCAGCGCCGACCCGCCCGGGCCGCCGACGATGTCGACTCCCTGGGCGATGTCGATGATCGGGTCGTGGGTCGATCTGGCGATGACCGCCACCGAGCCCTCACCGTAGGCCCGAATGGGCGCGGCGAAACCGAGGTTCACGTTTCCGGACCGCCCCCCGCCTCCCGAGGTCTGGGCGATCATGGTGGCGCCATTGGAAATGAGGCCGCCGCCGCCGCTGACGGATTGGGCGATGAGGCCGGGAGAGGTGGTGCCATGGGTGATGATCGGCGCGCCGTTGATCACCGAGACGACGCCGCCGTAGCCGTTGCGGCCGTCTCCCAGCTCGACGGCGCGCTGGCGGGTCAGCGACAGGCCGCCGCCGCCAGCGACGCTCTGGGCGATCAGCGCGGGCGACACGCTCTCGTAGGTGGTGATGGCACCGTAATTGACGACATCGACGTCGCCGGCATTCTGGCCCCCTTTCAGGCGGCTCTTGCCCAGCGAGACCGTCCCCTCGAAAACTGCGCGACGATGCCGCTGCTGTTCACGCCGGTGGTGACCAGGGTGGCGCGGCTGCCGCCGGTTCCGTCTCCGGTCAGGACCGTGACGGACGATCCGCGTCCGCCGGCCCAGCGGTTGCTGGCCCCCAGATCCATCGGGACATAGACGCCGCCGCTACCTTGACCGCGCGAATCCTCGGCGATCGCGACACCGCCGCCGGAACCGATCGATTGCGCGACGATCGCGGTCGATTGGTTGCCGGTGGTGCTGATGCGGCCCCACTCGGCGCCGGTAAAGTCGGCGGCACCGGGCAGATGCGCGTCGGTGCGCCCCTCCCGCCGGCCGGAGCTGATGTAATGATTGGCGGCACCGGCGTAATTGCCGCCGAAGGCGCGCCGCAAATCTTCGTAATTGGCCAGATATTGCGCGACGTTGAACCGAGTGGGCGACCAAAGGCCGGTGCCCGCGGCGTTATAATCGTTCGGCGCCCGGGCATTGTCGGTACCATAGCTGTTGATGAGGTCGATCCACCCGGCTGTGTAGACCGCCGGATCGAAGCTGGACTTGATGGTGACGGCGCCGCCGTCGCCCGCGCTGCCGCCGCCGCCCAGCCTGAACCCCATATTCGTCTGGCCGCCGCTCATCGTCGCCAAGCGTGACACGGCGTTGCCGCCGCCGCCGCCGCCGACCGACTGCGCCATGATCGCGCTGGCGCCGACGCCGCTGGTCGCGACCGTGCCGTCGTTCCAGACGGTGACGTTGCCGCCGTGCTGGTTCCGGCCGCCCGCGCCGCCCAGGGTCATGGCGCCGTCGGCGCGGCCGCTATCGGCGCTGGTGGCGCTCACCGAGCCGGCCGCACCGCCGCCGCCGCCGCCGCCGCCGACCGACTGGGCGAAGATCGCCGCCGAGTTGGCCGCATGGGTCGTCAGCGTGCCGGTGGAGCCGGCGCGCACCAGGCCACCCGCGCCGGCGCCGCCGCCGAAGCCGCCCATCGACAGCGCGACGCTGGCCTTGCCGGCATTGGCGTCGGAACTGGCCGAGCCGCCATTGCCGCCGCCGCCGCCGACCGACTGGGCGAAGATAGCCTGGGCGTTGGCGCCGGAATCGACCCGACCTTCCCTACCCGTGACGATCGTGCCGCTGTTCTGGACGAGGACGTCGCCGGCATTGCTGCCCGCGCCGCCGGCGCCGCCGATGGCGAGACCCGCCGCATAGCCGCCATCCGCCTCCGCGCCGGCTTCCTTGCTGGACCTCTTGTCTCTCGTGCTCTCGCTATCGCCGGCGGTCGCGGAATTGCTGCCGGTCGACGGCGCGGCTGGGCCCCGCCCGGCGGAAGCGTTCGTCTTCGTGTCCCCTTTGTCTTGCGCCTCCGCCGCCTTCGCGCCGCTCGTCGCCGCGCCGCCATTGCCGCCGCCGCCGCCGACCGACTGCGCGAACACGCCGGCCGCGTTGCTGCCCGTCGCCTCGATCCGGTTGCTGTTGCGAACCGACACGTTGCCGCCCGTGCCGCCACCGCCGCCCATGCCGCCGATGCCGAGCGACGCGGCGGCTGAACCGCTCGATTCCGTCGTCGCGTTGGCCGCGCCGCCATTGCCGCCGCCGCCGCCGACCGATTGCGCGTAGACGCCGATCGACTGGCTGCCGCCGGTGCTGATCACGCCGGAATTGACCACGTCGACGCTTCGGCCATTGCCGCCCGCGCCACCGCCGCCGCCCAGGGAGACCGCCGCGGAGGCGTTGCCGCCCTTCGATTCGGAGGTCGCCGATCCGCCATTGCCGCCGCCGCCGCCGACCGATTGCGCGAACACGCCGTGCGAGAGGCTGCCGCTGGTGGTGATCGTGGCGGCGGTCTCGACGCGCACCGGCCCGCCATGGCCGCCCCTGCCGCCCGCACCGCCGATGCTGATGCCGGCCGCCGCGCCGTTATCCGCCTCCTCGTCGTCCTCCGCTTCCCCGCCGGATCCCTCGGTGAGCTTGCCGGCGATCGCGAGCGTCGCGTTGCCGACCTTCTGGCCGACGAGGCCGGTCCAGGCCGCCGCCCCCGCATCCTGCACCGCGCCGTCGGCGCCGGCCGCGCCGAAGCCGCCGATGGCGACCGAGGCGGCGTGCTTGTTGCTGGTGGCGCTCGCCGAGGCCGCGCCGCCATTGCCGCCGCCGCCGCCGCCGCCGATCGACTGGGCGATGATCGCCGTCGCATGGGCACCCGCCGTCGTGATGTCGCCGGTCCGGGGCATGGCGACGACCGGAACGCCGGCGGACGCCGCGTCGGTGCGGCCTTCGCGATAGCCGCCGGCGACATAATGCCGTGCCGCGGCGGTCAGGTCGTCGCCGTAGGCCGCGCGGAGGTCGCCGTAATTGGCGAGGTATTGCGCCGCGTTGAACCGGTTCGGCGCCCGTCCCGGATACGTGGTGTAATGCTCCATGGCGCCGTTGGGATTGTCGCCATAGGCCTGGATCAGGTCGGGATAGGACGCGAGATACTCGTAGGGGTCGAACCCCACCGCGACCTTGCCGCCCTGGCTGCCCTCGCCGCCGCCGCCGCCGACCGAGACCGCGGCGGACCCCGTCTGGGAGATGGCGTTGGAGGTCGCCGACCCGCCATTGCCGCCGCTGCCGCCGATCGATTGCGCCAGGATGCCGATCGACAGCGCCCCGAAGGTGCTGATCGCGCCGTATTGGGCGACCGCCACCGACTGGCCGGTGCCGCCCGCCGCGCCCTTGCCGCCGACCGCCACGGAGGCCGCGCCGCTCTTGTTGTCGCCGAAGGAGGCCGAGGCGCTGAAGGCCATGCTCGACCCGCCATTGCCGCCGCCGCCGCCGATCGACTGCGCGACGATGCCGAGCGAGAGGGCGCCCTCCGTGGTGATCGTGCCCCGCGTGGCGACGGTGACGGTGCCGGCCGATTGGCCCTTGCCGCCATTGCCGCCATGCGCGCCGGCCGCGCTGACCGACACCCTGGAGACGGGATTGGCGATCGAGGCCGCCGCCGACACCGCCGAGCCGCCATTGCCGCCGCTGCCGCCGATCGACTGGGCGACGATGCCCGCGGATTGCGCCGCCTGGGTCTGGATGGTCGCGGCGCCGTCCACATAGACAGAGCCCGCCGCACTGCCATCGCCGCCGCCGCCGCCGATGGCCAAGGTCGGGGACACCCCGAGCGAGCCCGCGGCCGAGGCGCTGAAGCCGCCCGCACCGCCCGATCCGCCGATCGACTGGGCCAGGATGGCCGGCGACAGCAATTGCCGGGTCGTCAGCGTCTGGCCCGTCAACGTGTCGATCGTCACCGCCCCGGCATTGCCGCCCCTGCCGCCGGATCCCCCTAAGCTGATCGCGGGAGCCGCCACCCCGGCGAGCGCCCCCGAGAACGCCCAGCCGCCCATGCCGCCGCTGCCGCCGATCGACTGCGCGACCAGGGCCGAGGATTGCGTACCGTTCGCCTCGAGATCGGCGTTCCGGTCGGCGAGCGCGATGTGAACCGTGTCCGCCCGGCCGCCATTGCCGCCGCCGCCGCCGATCGAGGCCGCGACGCCGAGGCCGATGGCGCCCGCTCCCGCGAGGGCGAAGCCCCCCGCGCCGCCATTGCCGCCGAGACTCTGCCCGACGATCGCCGACGACATCGGCCCCGCGACCGAGATGTCGGCCCAGTTGGTGATCGAGACGGGCGAGGAGAACCCGCCATGGCCGCCGCCGCCGCCGACCGCGACGCTGACGGCGCCGGTGAAGCCGAGCGCGCCCGCCGCCGCGAAGCCGCCCGTGCCGCCGCCGCCGCCGATCGACTGCGCCATGATGCCCGGCGCGTGGCCCGCCAGGCCGTTGTTCGGGGCCACGACCGTGATGGCACCCCGGTTGTCGACATCGACCCGGCTGCCGATCGCGCCGGAGCCGCCGGAACCGCCCGCGCCGACCGCGATGCCGCCGGCACCCCCGATCGCCCCCGAGATGGCGCCACCGCCATTGCCGCCGCCGCCGCCGATCGACTGCGCCAGCAGGGCCGCCGCGCCGCCGCCCTGCGTCGTCAGCGTCCCGTAATTGGTGACGGAGACGTTCCCGGCATCGCCGCCCGACCCGCCCGATCCGCCGATGCTGATCGCGCCCGCCTCTCCGGTATTGCCGAGGGCCAGCGCGCCGCTGAGCGCGAAGCCGCCATTGCCGCCGCCGCCGCCGCCGCCGCCGATCGATTGCGCCAGGATCGCGCTGCTGTTGTAGCCGGTGGTGGTGATGGCTCCGGTCCCGTAGCGGCTGTCCATCGCCGACGAGCCGTTGAAGAGGATGATGCCGCTCGACCGGCCGCCCGAACCGCCGCTCCCGCCGAGCGACAGGCCCACCGCCCTGTTGGTCGTGGCGGACAGCGTGATCGAGGCGCCGCCCGAGCCGCCGCCGCCGCCGCCGCCGCCGACCGTCTGCGCCATCAGGCCAGCGGAGTTCAGTCCGCTGGTGTTGATCTCGCTGCCGGCACTGTGAATGGTGACCCAGTTGCTGTCGTTGCCCGACCCGCCCCTGCCGCCGATGGACAGGCTCAGCGATTCGACCGCCGAGAGCGCCGCCGCGATCGACGCACCGCCCGAGCCGCCGCCGCCGCCGCCGCCGATCGATTGCGCCAGCACGCCGGGGGCGTCGTTGCCCAAGGTGGTGATCGCGACGCCGTTGGTCCCGGCGAAGACCTCGCCGCCGCGACCACCGGCGCCGCCCGACCCGCCGAATGACAGCGCCATGGCGCCGGTCATGCTGGCCGAGAGCGCGATGGCATAGCCGCCATTGCCCCCGCCGCCGCCGATCGACTGGGCGATCATGCCCGGCGATGCGTCTCCGGCGGTCCTGACGAGCGCGTTCGTCGCCGGGGCTGCCGCCCTCATCGCGCCTGACACACTCTGACAGGTGCCCCGGCTCGCCGAGAGGCCGGAGAAGCTGTTGCAGTTGAGCGAGACGTCGCCGCCGTTGCCGCCGCCCCCGCCCGATCCGCCCTGCGAGACCGACACCGCGTCGCCGAATGCGGCGCTCGCCAAGGACAGCGCGCCGCCGCCCGACCCGCCGCCGCCGACCGACTGGGCCAGGATGCCGGCCGAGTTGATCTCCACGGTGCCGATCGAGCCGCTGTTGAGGACGGTGATCTTGCCGCCCGAGCCGCCCGCTCCGCCGCTGCCGCCCACGGCATGCGCCGAGCCGCCGAAGGCCGTCGTGGAACGGGCTCTCGCGAAGCCGCCGGCACCTCCGCCGCCGCCGACCGACTGGGCGAAGATGCCGAAGCCGCCGCCGGCCGTGTCGGTGACCGCGAGCGTCGGGCTGGTGCAGGCGCCGCCGGTGCAGATCGCGCCGGCATTGCTGACGCTGACCGCAGCGCCGCCGCCGCCACCGCCGCCGCTCCCGCCGATCGCGGTCGTCCTTTCACCGCTGGAGAAGGCCATGCCGCCCTTGCCGCCGCCGCCGCCCACCGACTGCGCGAACAGGCCCGCCGAGGCCACGTCGTGAATGGTGACGGCGCCCGCATTGGTGATGCCGACCGTGCCGCCGTCGCCCGCGAACCCGCCGCTGGCGCCGAGCGCGCGCCGGCCCGATGTCGCCCCGCTGTCGCCGCCGCCGCCGCCGACCGACTGCGCGGCGATGCCGGCTATGCCCGCCGGATTGCATTGGGGAGTGGTGCCGCCCTCGCAGGCCGCAGCGGTCGCCGAGCCGATCGTCAGCCTGCCGCTGTTGGTGATGGCGATGGCACCGCCGCTGCCGCCGAAGCCGCCATAGCCCGAGACGCTCGTGCCGGCATCGCCGCCGAAGCCACCGATGCTCTGGGCGACGATGGCACCGCCGCCCGCGGTCTTGATGTCGGCCCTGTTGGTGATGCCGACCGACCCGCCGCGTCCGCCGGCGACGCCGCTGCCTCCTGCCGACTTCTTGTCGCCGTCGTCGGCATCCCCACCGGCCCCGCCTTGCCCGCCGCCGCTTTGTGCCACGATGCCGAAGGCCGCCGCCGTCGCCGCGCTCGAACTCGTCGAGGTCGACGTGCCGGTGACGTTGAGGGCGAGCGCGTTGTCGATCGTGATGGCGCCGCCCTCGCCGCCATAGCCGCCGACGAGTTCCTTGCGGGTCGTATCTCCGCCGGTCCCGCCGTTGCCGCCGTGGCTGTAGGCCACGATGGCGGTATTACCGGCCGCGAAGCCACCGAGCGGTGTCGGCACTCCCGGTATCACCGTCAGGCTGACATCGCCCGCCTGACCGCCTCGGCCGCCCCAACCGCCATTGTAGACGCAGCCCCTGTCGTATGGATCCGAACCGCCCTTACCGCCTTAGCCGCCGGTGGTCCCGACGACGACGAGATCGCCGTCATAGACCTGCGTCGGGTTGGCCGGGCCGTACGTGACCGTCTGGTTGATGGGCGCCGTTCTCTGGCCGGAGCGGCCCGGGATCAGGGTATTGTCCTTCGGAGGGGCCTGATGGTTGTTGCAGGCGGGCTGGACGTTGTCGGGCCCGGCTGTCCCCGATGCGCCCTGCTGGCGATTGATCTGGAACTGGTGTGGTCCGAACGTCACCATGCTCTGGGCTTGCGCTCCGGCCATCATGCCGAAAGGCGCAAAAACGTGGATCGTCAGCGCAAGGGTGGAGGCCGAGGACAGAAGGTTCTTACGCATGATCGATTCATCTCATCACGATGTGCGTGAGCGCAGAGAAAAAATTCCCACCGCGGGCGATCTGCGAGGGGATGACATCGAGATTCGACATGTCGAATACACGCCGTCTGTCATCTGACGGACGGCGTATCGGAGATATATGATTTGTATTTCATATATTCGTATGGTGGGATTTTTATTTGTATATTTTATATGAATTCACAAAATATACTGCTATAACACAATAAAATCTATGTATTCATCTATCTATTTGGAGATATAATCGGAAATACTAATTGCTTTCCCTATATTTCTCTATCGAATCCCTGATGAAAAGAGACGGTCGTCAGAGGAGCGCGTCAAATTTTTTCATCTCGAGGCGGCCCTTCGCGAGGTGACTTAACGTCATGATCCTCATATTTCCGAAGCGTCGCTACTCATTTCCGCATTGATGCCGGGGCACCCGACGCGCATGGCCAAACCCCCTGATCCGCAAAGGAATATCCCGAGGCAGGACCGGGCGCGCCGGACGGTCGAGGCCTTTTTCGAGGCTACGGCTCAGCTTCTGAACGGCGGCCCCGACAGCGCGGTCACCACCAACCGCATCGCAGAGCGGGCGGGGTTCTCGATCGGCACGC
This sequence comes from Methylobacterium indicum, assembly GCF_017347565.1. NCBI lineage: Bacteria > Pseudomonadati > Pseudomonadota > Alphaproteobacteria > Hyphomicrobiales > Methylobacteriaceae > Methylobacterium > Methylobacterium indicum. The sequence continues at coordinate 2,473,331 of NZ_AP024145.1, forward strand.
TCTATCGCTACTTCTCCGGCAAGCCCTCGCTGTTCACGGCGATGGCGATCCACGAGATGGATCGTCAGGAGCGCGAGGTCTGCGCGGCGCTGGCCGACACTCGGGCCGATACGGTCGCCGACATCGTGCGGCTCGCCGTCCGGCCGGCGCTGGGGGCCTTTAAGGGACGCACGATCGTGCGGGCGAAGCTGGTGCGGGCCGCCCTCGGCATTCCGGGGATGGGCGAGCGCTACGAGCAGATGATCACGGCGATCAGCCGCGCCCTGGTGGTCGCCGTGACGACCAAGGCCCTCGACTGCACGCACCACCCGTCGCCTGCGGCCGAGTTCATCATGATGAGAGGCGTCATCGGGGCGATCCGCTCCGACGTGGTCTTCGGGGACGGGAACCGCGTCGGCACCGTGGAATTCGAGGACGCGCTGATCGAGTCTGTGTCGTTGCATTTCACGCGCTGACGCACCTAAGAGCCCTAACATTACAGTTGCATGTTTCTCATGGTGTGAGCTTGGCGGGCGGCGGCTTGGTGAGCGCGCCGCCACGCTGACCAAGCGATCACGAGAGCCGGTTCAATGCGCCGCTGCGCGAGCCGGGTCGCGACCCGCCGGATCTCCTGGAGCGACCAGGGCACGGGTGAGCTTGGCCGTTCGCTCGGTTTTTGGGGGCGGGCCGTTGGCCCGCTGGCGCACCCGCGCCAGCACCGCGAAGGCCAGCATCACCAGGCTGACGTGCCGGTGCCAGCCATGCCAGGAGCGGGTCTCGTTGTGGTCCAGACCCAGTTCGGTCTTGCCGGTCTCGAACGCTTCCTCGATCGCCCAGCGTCGCCCCTCGACCTGAACCAGGGTGTGGAGCGACGTGCCAGCCGGGCACCAGGTTGTGAAATAGGCACGCTGACCATCGCTGATGCTGCGGCGGACCAGCAGCCCACGCGTCCATAACTCTGAACGCCCGTCGGTCTTCTTGCTTACCTCGAGGTCTGCGAGTTCGCAGTAGGCCCAGTCGTAGAGGCGCTCGCCCTTGGTGCCCCGCCCGGCCGACAGACGCTGCCATGCGCCAGGATCGAGCGCGTCGGCAATCGCTTCGGCCGTGCCGGCCACGTCGGGCTTGTCGATCCAGGAATTGAAGCGGTGGCTCGCGGCGACCCCGAGGACGTAGCCCTTGGCCTCCCGCCGCAGCGCCATCTCGATCTCGCCGACCCCGTACACGCTGTCGGCCGCCACCCAGGCAAACGGCACATCCGCCGCGATCGCCCGCCGGATCATCGTGAGCGCCAGTTGCGGCTTGGTCGCGAAGGCCAGTTTCTCCGGCACGTGCGTGGCCGCCCGGCGGCGCGGGTCGTCGGTCCAAGCCTTCGGCAGGTAGAGGGCGCGGTCGAGGAAAGCATGCCCCTTGATCGAGACGTAAGCTGCGAACACGCCGATCTGGCAGTTAGTGATCTTGCCCGCCGAGCCCGTATACTGACGATGAACGCCGCAGGAAGATTTACCCTGCTTGAGAAAGCCGGTCTCGTCGAGGACCAGGACGGCGTCCGGCTCTGCCAGGGTCTCGACGACGTGCTCGCGCACGATATCGCGCAGGGCGTCCGCGTCCCACTGGCTACGCCCGAGCACTGCCTGCTGACGCCAGGGTCCGGGATCGCCGGCGGCTTCGGCTCGCATCCAGCCAGTCTTGCGCCGTTCTGCCCCGAGCAGGCCGTCCAGGAAGGCACCAGCCGAGCGGGCGACGCTCGGCGCGGCAAACAGCGGTCGGATCTGATGCTTGACGTCACGCAGGCTCCTCGACCAGAGCTCCAGCATCGCTTCAAGCGAGGCAGTCGGCATAAAAACCTCCCATCGCTCGCCGTCAGATAGGTACTCAAACCTGCAACTGTAATGCTAAGGCTGAGACTCAATCAGCACCAGAACGCAGTGACGGCAGCGAGGGCGGCGGGTTCCGCAGCGCGCCGCGGGCGTAGTAGCGCTCGACGTGGCGCTGGACGAAGGACAGGACGCTGAGGATCACCAGGTACCAGACGGTCGCCACCATCAGGAGCGGGATGACCTCGAGGTTGCGCCGGTAGATGACCTGGATCGTGTAGAACAGCTCGGGCAGGGCCAGGATGTAGACCTGCGAGGTGCCCGTGGCGATGCTGATGACCTCGTTGAAGGCGGTCGGCAGGATGGTCCGCATCGCCTGCGGCAGGACGATGCGGGAGACCTGCCGGCGACGCGGCAGCCCGAGCGCCGCGGCCGCCTCGTGCTGGCCCTGGTCGACCGCCAGGATGCCGCCGCGGACGATCTCGCTGGAGAAGGCGGAGGCGTTGAGGGTCAGCCCGATCACCGCGGCGAGGAACGGCGTGATCGCTTGCGTCGTCTGCCAGGAGGCGAGCGTGATCCCGGTGAACGGCACGCCGAGCCAGATCGTGTCGTAGAGGTAGCCGAGGTTGTTGAGGATCAGGAGCAGCACGATCAACGGGATCGAGCGAAAGAGCCAGACGTAGCCCCAGGCGAGCCCCGAGAGCAGCGGCGAGCCGGAGATCCGGGCGAGCGCGAGCAGTGTGCCGAACAGGAAGCCGAGGACCGTGCCGAGCGCCGTCAGCAGCAGGGTGCGCCCGAGCCCGACCAGGACCGGCTCGGCGAAGAACCACTCGGCGAACACGTCCCAGCCCCAGCGCGGGTTGGTGAGGACCGAGTACAGCCGCCCGCGATGACGAGACCGGCGAAGATCGTGCCGGCTTTGCGGGCCGGGTAGCGAGCCGGGACGACGCGAAGGCCGCTGAAGTCGCGACCGGGGGAGGCGGCGCGGGCCTGCGCGGGCAGGTCCGCCACGTTGGCAGCGAGGGGCATGGGGGATCGGGCTCGGATGCTTTCAGGGATCGTTCGATCAAGCGGCTGTGCGCTGCGGGCCGGTCTGCGTCAGCGCGGCGCCCGGCAGCGCCTTCTCGAAGGGCAGGATGCCGTAGGTCTCGGGATCGACGTCGATGTCGAACAGGGGCGTGTAGCCGAGACCGAGATAGAGCCCCTTGGCCTCGGGCTGGCGAAAGCCCGTCGTGAGATAAGCCCGCCCATAGCCCTGCCGCACGGCCTGCGCCTCCAGTTCCGCGACGACCCGGCGCGCCAGGCCCTGGCGGCGGAAGGCTGTGTCGGTCCAGACTCGCTTCAGCTCGGCGGTCCGCGCGTCGAGGCGCTTGAACGCGCCTCCGGCGATCGCGACGCCGTCGCGCAGGAGGAGCAGGAAGTGGCCGTCCGGGCCTGCGAAGACCTCGGGCGGGTAGCGGGTCATCTCGGCGCCCGGCGGGTCGCCGAAGTAGCTGCCGTAGCGGGTGACGTATTCCTGCGTCAGCTGGTCGGCGAGGGGCCTGGCCCGCGGGTCGAAGGGTGTGGTCGAGACGAACTGGTCGGGCATGGGCCGCTCCGGTCGCGGGGTCAGGCGAGGAAGGTTTCGGCGAGGCGGACCCAGTAGGTCGCGGCGGGCGCGATCAGGGCGTCGTCAAAGTCGTAGTCCGGGCTGTGCAGCGGCGGCCCGTCGCCGTTACCGACGAAGAGGAAGCTGCCCGGACGCGCCGCCACCAGGTGGGCGAAATCCTCGCTCGCCATCCGCGGGCGGAACTCGTCCGCCACGCGCTCCGGCCCGAAGGTCGCGAGCGCGACGTCGCGGGCGAAGGCGGTCTCCGCCGAGTGGTTGCGCAGGGGTGGCAGGCCGCGGCGGTAGTCGACCTCTGCCTGGGCGCCGTAGCTCTCGGCCTGGGCGCGTGCGATCGCGGTGACCCGCTCTTCCAGCCGGTCGCGGACCGACGGCTCGAAGCTGCGGATGGTGAGCGTGAGATCGACGCTGTCGGGGATCACGTTCGACGCCTCCCCGCCGTGGATGGCGCCGACGCTGACCACCGCCGCCTCGCGCGGATCGACGTTGCGCGACACCACGCTCTGGAGTGCAAGCACGAGGGAGCACGCCGCCACCACCGGATCGACGGTCTCGTGGGGCGAGGCGCCGTGGCCACCGCGGCCGACGATCCGGATCGTCGCCTTGTCCACCGCCGCCATCGCCGGCCCGGCGACGAAGCCGAACTGGCCTCGCGGGACGCCCGGCCAGTTGTGCAGGCCGAACACCGCGTCGACCGGGAAGCGCTCGAACAGGCCCTCGCCGAGCAACGTGCGCGCCCCGGCGCCGATCTCCTCGGCCGGCTGGAAGATCAGCGTCAGCGTACCGGAGAACTTGGTGTCGGCGAGGCGCCGGGCGGCGGCGAGCAGGATCGTGGTGTGGCCGTCATGGCCGCAGGCATGCATCGCGCCGTCCGTAGCGCTGGCATAGGGCAGGCCGGTCCGCTCGCGGATGGGAAGCGCGTCCATGTCCGCCCGCAGGCCGAGCCGGCGCACGCCCTCACCCTTCCGCAGCACTCCCACCACCCCGGTGCCGCCGAGCCCAGTGGTCACCGCGTAGCCCCAGGCGGTCAACCGCTCCGCCACGAGGCCGCTCGTGCGGGTCTCCCGGAAGGCGAGTTCCGGATGCCGGTGCAGGTCGCGGCGCAAGGCCGTGAACTCGGGGAGCGTCGCGAGGATGCCGGGGTCGATTCCCCGCTCAAGGACACCCGTCCGGATCGTCATCGCCCGCCCGCCCGACGCGCGGGCGCCGCATCCTCGGCGGCGTAGCGGCTGTCGCGGCGGGGCAGACCGAGATGGTCGCGCAGGGTTTGTCCGGGAAGCGTGCGGTCGTAGACGCCGCGCGCCTCCAGCACCGGGATCACGAGGTCGACGAAGTCGTCGAGGCCCTGACCGATCACGGGAAAGCCCAGCACGAAGCCGTCCGCCGCCCCCTGCTCGACGCGGGCGATCAGTTCGCCTGCGACCTCCTCGGCCGAGCCGATCAGGTCGGTGCGCGGGGTCGCCGCCTCGAGCGCCGCCTCGCGCAGGGTCTGGCCCTTCTCGGCGGCGTTGCGCTTGATGCGGTCGGTGGTCGAGCGGAAGCTGTTGCGGCCAATCTCGCCGAGGTCGGGGAAGGGCGCGTCGAGCGGGTAGGCGGAAAAATCGTGGTGGTCGAAGAAGCGGCCGAGATAGGCGAGCGCATCGTCGATCGAGATCAGGTCACGGATCGCCCGGTACTTCTCTTCCGCCTCGGCCCTGGTCCGCCCGACGATCGGGCCGGCGCCGGGAAAGACCTTGAGGTCGTCGGCCCGGCGGCCATGGGCGACCGCGCTCGCCTTGAGGCTGCGGTACAGGCTCTGCGCCTCGGGGAGCGGCACGTGGTTGGCAAAGACCGCGTCGGCGTGGCGCCCGGCGAGCCCGATGCCGGCCTCCGACGAGCCGGCCTGGAACACCACCGGCTGGCCTTGGGCCGAGCGCTGGATGTTGAGCGGGCCCTCGACCTGGAAGAAGCGTTCCTTGTGGTCGAGGCGGTGCAGCTTGTCGGGATCGAAGAACCGGCCGGTCTCGCGGTCGCGCGGGAAGGCGTCGTCGTCCCAGGAATCCCACAGGCCCTTCACGACGTCGAGGTGTTCGCCCGCGATCTCGTAGCGCAAGCCGTGCTCGGGATGCGGCCGGCTGTAGTTCCGCCCCGAGCCTTCGAGGGGCGAGGTCACGGCGTTCCAGCCGGCCCGGCCGCCGCTGATCAGGTCGAGCGAGGCGAATTGCCGGGCGATGGTGAAGGGGTCGCTGTAGGAGGTCGAGACCGTGCCGACGAGTCCGAGCTTTTCGGTGCTCGCCGCCAGCGCCGACAGGATGGTCAGCGGCTCGAAGCGGTTGAGGAAGTGCGGGATCGACTTCTCGTTGATGTAGAGCCCGTCGGCCACGAACGCGAAGGCGATGCCGTTCGCTTCCGCCTTGCGGGCGTTGCGGACGAAGAAGTCGAGGTTGACGCTGGCGTCGACCGGGTTGCTCGGGTGGCGCCACGCATTCATGTGGCTGCCGCCGCCCTGGAGCATCAGGCCGAAGGTGAGACGGGTCTGGGTCATCGTGGGACTCTCGAATTGTCAGGCCGCCAGCGCCGGGGCGCCGCCCGCGAGCAGGGCCACTGAGGCGAGGCGTCGGCCGGTCGCGGAAGGCGGCGTGTCGATCACGAATTCCTTGATGCCGAAGCGGGCGTGGAGTTGGTCGAGCTCGGCACGGACTTGCCCAGCGGTGCCCGACAGCACGTGCGGCCGGCGGATCTCGGTTCGGTAGGAGGCGACGCCGGACTGCCGGGCGAACTCCGCGGCTTGCGCCTCGCTGCCGAGATTGACGCTCTGGCCGTCCGGCAGCGTGACCCGCACCACCTGGAGCGGGTCGGTCAGCGCCCGGGCCTCCTCGGTGGTCGCGGCCGCGAGCGCGGTGACGGCGAGGAGGGGCGGGGCCGGGGCGCCGGCCTGCGCGTAGGCCTCCAGGCTCGCCTCGATCGCCCGCGGATCGCCGTTGATCTGTCCGGCTTAGACGAAGCGCCAGCCAAGCGCTGCGGCCGTGCGCGCGCTGTCGGGGCTGGCACCCAGCAGGAATCGCTCCGGAGGCGCAGGCGGCGTCGGCAGGGCGCGTAAGGAGCCCGTTTCCGGGGCTGCAAGGTAGCGGTCGAGTTCGGCGAGGAGGTCGAAGGCGACGCTCTCAGCCAGAGCGTGCCGCCACCGCAGGGCGCGGGTCGCGTCGGGCAGGCCGCCCGGGGCCTTGCCGATGCCGAGGTCGATCCGGTTCGGTGCCAGGGCGGCGAGCAGGTTGAAGGTCTCGGCGACCTTGTAGGGGCTGTAATGCGGCAGGAGCACGCCGCCGGAGCCGAGCCGGATGCGCTGCGTGCGCGCGGCGAGATGCGCGATCAGAATCTCGGGCGCGGTGCCGGCGAGGCCCGGATTGGCGTGGTGTTCCGCCACCCAGAAGCGTGCGTAGCCGAGGCGTTCGGCGGCCTGCGCCAGCACGATCGTGCACCCAGCGCTTGACCCGTCTCGTCTTCGCAGGTGTGCAGCGGGGTTTGAGCGTGCAGCCCGCGCAAGCCGCCGGGTTACGGTAGTGGTCCATCGCGTCATCCTCGGCCCGGCGGTCGGACCGGGCCAACCCCTTGGTCAGGTGCTGGCCGGCGGGGCAGGTGTAGTGGTCCTTCTCGGCGTCGTAGATGAAGTCTTGTCCTGTAAAGAGGCCGAGCTTGGCGTGGCCCGAGGTGAGGGTCTTGGGTACGCACGGCAGCAGGCCAGTGCCTTCGCACGCCAGAACTTGATCCCCGTTGAGGTAGCCCCGGTCAGCCAGCACCGTGAGCGTGGTGCATCCCGTCGCCTCTTGGGCCAGGAGCCCCATCGGAACGAGCTGGGCGCGGTCGCTGCCGACGTTGGTCACGGCGTGGGCGACGATCAAGTGATGCTCGGCATCGACCGCCGCCTGAACGTTGTAGCCGACGATCCCGGTTCCCTTGCCGCTGGTGGCCATCGAGCGAGCATCAGGATCAGTCAACGAGACCTGCTGTTCGGGTGCCTCCTCGACCTGCTGGCGCATCGCCTGCAAGTCCTTCATCTGCTCGCGCAGAGCCGTGATCTTCTCGGTGAGCCGTGTTGTTCGCGCCTCGGCGACGTCGCTCGGCTGGCGGTCGGCCCGGTCCAAGGCCGCGAGATAGCGGGCGACGCTCGTCTCGACCTGAGCCGGGCGTGCCTCGACCTTGGCGACCGTGAAGTTCTTGTCGCGATTGTTGACCGCCTTGAACCTGCTGCCGTCGATCGCGACCACTGCCTTGCTGAACAGGTTCAGGCGACGGCACAGGACGACGAACTGTGCGCAGGTGGCCTGGATCGCAGGTCCATTGTTCTTGCGGAAGTCGGCCAGGGTCTTGAAGTCGGGCATCAGCCGGCCAGTCAGCCACATCAACTCGATGTTGCGCTGGGTCTCGCGTTCGAGGCGGCGGCTCGAGGGTACGCGGTTGAGGTAGCCGTAGAGGTAGATCTTGAGCAGCGTCGCCGGATCGTAGGCTGGACGACCGGTCGCCTCGGGCACGGCTCTGACAAACCCGAGGGTGGCGAGATCAAGCTCGTCGACGAAGACTTCGACGAGGCGGACCGGGTTGTCCGCCGCCACATAATCATCGAGGCAGTCGGGCAGGAGCGTGCTCTGACGACGATCATCACCGGCGATGAAGCGGGACATCCCGACCTCCTCAGATCGGTGCAAGCTTAGCAGATCAGGGCGTTTTCACACAGCCTCGGTCGAAAGCAGACCCTCACATGGCCAAGCTGATTGGGTTTTGACCCTAGGCGCGCTGCACCCCGATCGTCGGATCGAAGGTGTTCGACAGGGACTCGATGGTCACGTCGAAGGCGCGGTCGCGGTAGACCCGGGTGAGGTAGGTCGCGAGATCCAGGCGCTGGAAGTCGACCGCGATGCCGATCCGCGTCAGCGCCTGGCGGATGAAGTCGCCGTAGCGCCCCTCCAGGAACGGGTTGAGGGTGAGCCGGAGCGGGAAGCGGGTGCCGCCGGGACCGCGGCGGTGGCCGGCCTCGTCGAGCAGAGCCTCGGCCCGCTTCACGTCGAACGGCACCGGCCCGAGACTCGAATCGTGAAACGTCGGATGCACGACGCTGACGGGGGTCGGCGAGACCGCGCTGTGCCCGAAATACACCGCCGCCAGCAGTGCCTTGAGGTCGATGGTGTGCGCCACCGCCCGGCGCACCCGCAGGTCTTGCAGCACGCCGGTGTCGAGGTTGAAGAAGAGCTGGGTCTGCGGCCCGGAATAGGCGTAGGTCGTGGTGTAGACCACGAGCTTCGGCAGGGCGCGCAGGCGGCGAGGTCCGCAAGCGGGACCGGGTTGCCGCCGAGATCGACCTCGCCGGCCTCGAACGCTGCCGCCCGGGCGCCCGGATCGGTGATGATCCGCATCACGATCCGGTCGAGACAGGGTTTGCCCTCGTCCCAGTAGTTCGGGTTCCGCTCGAACAGCAGGTGGCTGCCCGGCACCCATTCCTTGAGCAGGAACGGCCCGGTGCCGATGGTCTGGGCGAGGCTCGCGCTCGCCTCCGGCCGGATCGCCTCGTAGACGTGCCGCGGGAAGATGGGGGATTCCGCCCCCACGAAGGCACTGATCAGGAACGGGGCCGGCCGCGACAGCACGATCTCGACGCTATGGGAATCGGGCGTGCGCACCTCGGCGACGTTGGCGAAGGTGATGCGCCCTCGGGGATGCGCCTCGCGCAGGCGCAGGAGCGAGAACGCCACGTCGGCGGCGGTGAACGGCTGGCCGTCGTGCCAGGTCACCCCGCGCCGCAGGACGAAGCGGTAGCGCAGCCCGTCCGGGCTGATCGCCCACTCCGTCGCGAGGTTCGGCAGCGGGGTCATGTCGGTGGCGTAGCGCAGCAGCCCCTCGTTGATCTTGCTGCCGATGGTCTGACCGGTGCCCGAGGTGGTGTTGATGGCGATGATCGCCTGCGGCTCGGGAAAGAACACCCAGTTCAGGGTGCCGCCGCGGACCGGCGTCTCGGCCGGGGCCGCGAGGAGCGGGGAGCCGGACGGGATGGCCGGCAGGGCGGCGCCCGCGGCGGCGCTCAGGAGCAGGCGGGTCGCATGGCGGCGCGTGAGAGACATGACGCGGGCGCTCCAGGATGAGGGGGAAGCTATGATTTGTTCTTTTAAACAAACGATATACAGCAGGCCAGCACCATGTTGAGTTGTAGGCAATCAATTCGCTTGCTCTAACGAGCCGTTCTTGACGATATGGACCGTTGCTTCCTAGACTGAGCGCATAGGGCAGCAGATAATTCCCTTGCCGCCCGTTCGACAAAAAGAACATTCTCGTTGACTGGCCGGCGCGGTGCGGAGAGACTGACAGCCATCAGAGCCTGCCCAACCCGCGCGGGGAGCGATCGATGCCGGATACGCAGCAATCAGGAGCCGGTCGTCCGAATGCCGGGCCCGCACTGGCGTCGTGCGGCCGCCATGTCCTGGTGATCGGGGCGAGCGCGAGCGGCCTGGGGCTGGCCTCCCACCTGCTGCGCCGCGAGGCGCGGGTGCAGGTCACCGTGATCGAGGCGCAAGGCTCCCGCTGTCGCCGCCTGCGCCGGGCCGAGTTCGCGACCCTTCTGGCCGAAGAGACCGGACCGCTGCCGGCCGAGCCCCTGCACCTCGTCGAGGCTTTGCGGCAGCATGCGGGGCGTCTCCACGTCGCCGAGACGACCTGCCTGTCGGTCGCATCCACGCCGCGAGGCGTGGCGGCACGGACGGCCGACGGGACCACCTATCTCGGGCGCGCCGCGGTGCTGGCCTTTGCCCTGCAACCGCCGGCTGCGGGGGCTCCGCCGCGGGAGAGGAACGCCGCGATCCGCGCGCTCCGTCTCGACCCCGCCGATCTGCCCCTCGGGACCGGCGCCGCCGCCCTGGTGCGTTCCTTACGGGCGCTGGTACGGGAGGCGGGAGACCGCGGGGTCGGCCTCGACGAGGCGGTGGCGGGCCTGCGCCTGAGCGCCCCCGCCCTCTGGCATGATCTGCCCGACGAGGCGCGCGAGCGCCTTCTGCGTCATGGCCGACGGGTGTGGGACCGGGTTCTCGGCGGCGGGACGGACGGCCCGGTCACAAGCCGCGACGGCCTGAGGGCGAGCGCCCTCCTGCGCGACCTCGTCGGGCGTGGGCTGCTGCTGCCCCGCGCCAGCGGCCTTTCCATCGCACCGGGGGCGGCCGACCGGCTCTTCGCCGGTCATCCGGCGGACCTGATGCCCTACGCGGCACCCCGCCTCCTCGATCTCGACGCGGCCTGCGCCTGGCTCGCCGGGCGCGTCGGGGAGGGGGCCATTGCATCGGCGGAGGCGCAGTCGAGCCCGGGGCGCGAGGACGCGGCGCTCAGATGTGGTAGGTGAGGCTCGCCTCGGCCTCCGCCTGCGGCAGCGACCGCATCTGTTCGAGCGTCAGGTTGTCGAGGATGCCCGCGATGCTGTTGCGCACCGCCAGCATCGTGAGGCGCACTGAGCACGCCGCCTCGTCGGCGCAATCCTCGCACGGGCGATAGGCCGTGCGGCTGGCACAGGGAAGCGGCGCCAGCGGGCCGTCGAGGGCGCGCACGACGTGGCCGATGCGGATCTCCTCGGCCGGGCGCGCCAGGGCGTAGCCGCCCCCCGGCCCCTTCTTGCTGTGCACGAAGCCGGCATTGCGCAGGTCGCCCAGGATCGCGTCGAGGAATTTTTTCGGGATCCGGTGCGCCTCGGCGATCTCGGCGACGCCGATGCGGGCACCCGGGGGCAGGCCTGCGAGGTGGACCATCGCCTTGAGCCCGTACTTGCCCTTGTTGGTCAGCATCGTCGTCCTGCATGTGGCGGGGGGCTGCGGAAGAGTCGGGCCGGCAAGCGGTGCCGGAGAGATGGGGATTTGTCGACTGGCTCGGTAGACTTCCTCTCAGAGTGAGGTCGGTGCGGCAGGGTGGAGGATGACAGCGGTCTTCCCTTTCATCTATAGTACATAAAATCTATTGACTAAATAGACTGAAACCGCGAGACCGGTACGACCGGCGGGTGCGATCCGCCCCTTCCGAGCGAAGCTGACGGCTTACGAGGCTCACGACATGGCGCGTCGCGACGACACCCTGCATCTGGGCGCCTTCCTGTATCCAGGCGGCCACCACGTCGCCGCCTGGCGCCACCCGGACGCCAAGGCCGATGCCGGCATCGACCCGGGCCATTACCGGCGCCTCGCGCAGGTCGCGGAAGCCGCGAAGTTCGATCTCATCTTCCTCGCCGATGGCGTCAGCATCCGGGGCGACGACATCGACGCGCTCAGCCGCACGGCGACCCGCTCCGTCGGCCAATTCGAGCCGCTGACCCTGCTCTCGGCCCTCTCGGTGGTGACCGAGCGCATCGGCCTCGTGGCCACCGCCTCGACCGGGTGATGGTGATGGCCCCGCGCCCCGGCCGGATCGCCGAGATCCTGGACGTCCCGGCCTCGAAGCCCCGGGACCGGCGCGATCCCGTTCTGGCGGGCCTGTGCCACACGATCCTCGACCGGCTGGAGGCGACGCAGGGCGCGCAGCCCCAGGCCGCGACCGCCCGGGAGGCGGGGCGCCATCCCGCCACCACCCTGCCGCTCGCCGCCCGCTCGGCGTGATCCTTCCCTCCCGGAGCCTCGTGCCATGGCCCAACCTCGACAGATGAAGCTCGGCGCCTTCCTGATGACCGACGGCCACCACGTGGCGGCCTGGCGGCATCCGGACGGGCGGCCAGACGCCCATGTCAGCCTCGACCATTTCGTGCGGCTGGCGCGCCTCGCCGAGTCGGCCGCCTTCGACGCCGTGTTCCTCGCCGATTCCTCTGGCGTGCGGAACACCGACCCCGCCTCGCTGAGCTTCACCTCGCGGGCGGCGAGCTTCGAGCCCCTGACCCTGCTCTCGGCCCTCTCGGTGGTGACCGAGCGCATCGGCCTCATCGCCACGGCGTCCACGAGCTTCAACGAGCCGTTCAATCTCGCCCGCAAGTTCGCCTCCCTCGACCTCCTCAGCGGCGGCCGGGCGGGCTGGAACCTCGTCACCTCGTCGAGCGAATCGGAGGCGCAGAACTTCAACTTCGAGCGCCATGCGGCGCATGCCGACCGCTACGACCGGGCGCGGGAATTCGCCGAGGTGGTCACGGGCTTATGGAACTCCTGGGAGGACGACGCCTTCCTGCACGATCCCGAATCCGGCCGGTTCTTCGATCCGGACAAGCTCCACGCCCTCCACCATCACGGCCGGCACTTCCGGGTGCGCGGCCCCCTCAACGTGGCGCGCTCGGCCCAGGGGCATCCGGTCGTCGTCCAGGCCGGTTCCTCGGAGGATGGCAGGGAACTTGCCGCCGCCACCGCCGAGGCGATCTTCACCGCGCAGGTGACGCTCAAGGAAGCACAGGATTTCTACGCCGACGTGAAGGGGCGCCTGTCGCGCTACGGCCGCGACCCCGACCACCTCAAGATCATGCCGGGCATCTTCCCCGTGGTCGGCCGCACCGAGGAGGAGGCGCGCGAGAAATTCGCGGTGCTGCAGGAGCGCATCCACCCGGTGGTGGGCCTCAACCTCCTCTCGACCACGCTCGGCGGCGCCGACCTCACCGGGTACGACCTCGACGGGCCGCTGCCGGACCTGCCCGAGACCAACGGGCCGAAGAGCCGCCAGAAGCTCCTCATCGAGCGGGCGCGGCGCGACAACCTGACGATCCGGCAGCTCTCCCTCGCCATCGCGGGGGCGCGGGGCCACTGGCAGGTGGTCGGCACCGCCGCCCAGATCGCCGACCAGATCGAGGAGCGTTTTCGGAGCGGCGGCGCCGACGGCTTCAACGTGATGGCGCCCTATTTGCCCGGCGGGCTCGAGGACTTCGTCGCCCACGTCGTGCCCGAACTGCGCCGGCGCGGCCTCTTTCGCGAAGCCTACGAGGGCCGGACCCTGCGCGACCATCTCGGGCTGCCCAAGCCCGTCCACCGGGCGCCGCGCGCTCCGGCCCGCCAGGCGGCGGAGTGACGGCGATGCGTCTCCTCGCCTGCCTCGCATTCCGGCTCCTCGCCGCGCTGCCGGCGGCGGCCGGTCCGCTCACCATCCGCCTCACCCGCCGCGTCCTCGCGGCCGTCACGCTCGCCCTCGCCCTCGCCCTCGGTCCGGTCGCCGCCCGGGCCGAGCCGGTGACGATCCGCTTCGGCTTCGCGTCGATCGGGACCGACAACCGGCCCTTCGCCGGCGGCAGCGCCGCGGCGGCGGGTGTCGACCACCGTCGCGGCGATGGCGGCCTTCGACGGGTCGCTCAGGAACACAGCCTCGGCCTGCACGGCGGCGAAGTCGCGGCCGCGCTTCGAGGCGCCGGCCTGGAACAGGAACGGCGTGCGCTGCGGCGAGGGATCGACGAGGTGGATGCCCTCCATCCGGAAATGCTCGCCCGTATGCTCGATGCGGCGGATCTTTTCCGGATCGGCGAAGGCCACCGCCTTGTTGACCTCGAGCCCGGTGCTGAAATGGGCGTAGGCGATGCGGTAGCCCTGTGCGCCGAGGACAGGCGCGGCGCCGGCCTTGAACGCGTCCTCGTAGGGCCCCGGCGTGAAGCCGACCCGCAGGTCGCGCTTCTCGATGGACGCCTTGATGGGGGTGCCCGATTGGGCGAGGGCCGGAGCTGCGGCGGTCGCGAGCAGGGCGACAAGCCCGAGCAGGGCGGCAACGAGGGGACGGCCGCTCGGACGGTGTGAGGGCGGATCGGCGGTCATCGTGAGGTCCGGTGGGGGGAGAGGCGATAGGCTCGGCCGTGCCCCGGTCCCTGTCAACGAGAATGTTCTTTTTGTAGAACAACAGGATCGGAGGAAGGCTTCTTCGTAGTCGCCCAGACGCAGCATGATTGTTTCGAATACACCAGAATGCGCGGGCAATCGGCCATGAATGCTTGTCTGGCGCGCCACTTCCGGCGAAAAGGTCCCTATCGCAGGGCCGATCGCCCGCAGTTCGTTCTCTTAAAAGAACGGATGTGGAGGGCGTCGGCACAGAGTTCGGCGTGACGGGGCCCCGAATGGGAAGCGCCGGCCGAGAGGATGGGACGACCGTCATGACGCAGATCCAGGCCGGGTGGGGTGCAGGCCCGAGCGCCCGCTACGAGGATCTGGCCGAGCGCTTCCGGCCGGTTATTCGCGAGATCCGAGCGGGAGCGCCCGCGCGCGACCACGACCGACGCCTGCCCCACGCCGAGCTCGCGGCGCTGAAGGAGGCGGGCTTCACCACCCTCCGGCTGCCGCCCGAGGAGGGCGGGCACGGCGCGAGCCTGCCTGAGCTGTTCGGGCTCCTGATCGAACTGTCCGAGGGCGATCCCAACGTCACGAACGCGCTGCGCGCGCATTTCGGGTTCACCGAGGACGTGCTGAACTCACCCCATCCGGACTGGCGCCGCCAGTGGCTGCCACGGATCGCCGCGCGCGAGACGGTCGGCAGCGGTGTCTCTGAGACCGGTACCGCCAAGGTCGGTAGCTTCGACACCGTGCTCAAGCGGTGCGGCGACGCCTACGTGCTCGACGGCTCCAAGTTCTACACCACCGGCTCGCTCTTCGCCGACTGGATCCACCTCGCGGCAGTGGACGAGGCCGGCCAGCCGATCAGCGCCGCGGTGCCGCGGCGCGCCGCCGGGGTCGAGGTGCTGGACGACTGGGACGGCTTCGGCCAGGCGCTGACCGCGAGCGGTACGGCCAGGTTCACCGGCGTCGCCGTAGAGGCGGCCTGGGTGAACCCGGATCCCGGCCGGTTCCGCTACGCAGTGGCGTTCTACCAGCTCGTCCACCTCGCGACGCTGGCCGGAATCGGCCGGGCTGCGGCCGGCGACGTCGCCCGGCTCGTCGCCGAGCGCACCCGTGTCTACAGCCACGGCAATGCCGCCCGCACCGCCGACGACCCGCAGGTCCTCCAGGTGGTCGGCCGGGTGCGTGGGGCGGCTTATGCTGCCGGCGCGATCGTCCTCAAGGCGGCGGAGGCGGTCGGGCGCGTGTGGGAGGCCGACCGGTCCGGCGACGCGGAGGGGGCGGCCGTCGCCGCGACGGTGGCCGATGTCGAGGTCAACCAGGCGGTAACGGTGGTGACCGGGCTGGTGCTCGACGCCACGACGCAGCTCTTCGACGCGCTCGGTGCGTCGTCGACTCGGCGCGGTCTCGCCCTCGACCGGCACTGGCGCAACGCCCGCACCATCGCGACGCACAACCCCCGCATCTACCGCGACCGCACCGTCGGCGACTTCGCCGTCAACGGCGCGGCCCCGCCGCGGCAGTACCGCGTCGGCGAGGCGTGAGACGCCCGCCGTCGCGCCCGGTCACGGGCGCGACGGGCTGCGGGAGCGGGCCCGGTTGGTTACGCCCGCGGCGCGTCGGGCGCGCGGGCGACGTGGAACCGCGCAATCCCGTCATTGGCGAGCTGGGCCACGAGCTGCAACTCCCAGTCGATGTAGCCCTGCATGGCGGCCCGGGCGTTGTCGGTGCCCTCGTAGGGCCGCTTGTAGACGTCGATCGGCTCCGACACGAAGCGCTCGTCCGTCTCGAGCGGCCGGCCTGCTTCCGTCCAGGCCCGAGTTCCGCCGGACAGGATTAGCACTGGGCGCGCCGTCGCTCTGCGCGCGTCAGTGAGATTGGCCGCGGCGACCCGCCCGTCGGGCGAGGTCAGGACGATCGGGCCGTCGCCCGGCAGGGCGGCGAGATCGCGGGCCAGCGCCGGCCCGGAAACGTGCCAGGCGCCCGGGACGTGGCCGCGGCGATAGGCCGGGCTGCGGGCGAGATCGACGATGGTCGCGTCGGTCAGGCCCGCGAGGTCGTCCGGCGTCAGCGCGGCTTCCGCCGGAGGGAGCACTCGGGGGGAGGCCGGCACCGGGAAGGCATCGGGAAGTGCCACACCCTCGGCCAGGACGCTGGCGTCCCACCCCATCTGGACGAGCCAGGACGCCGCCATCCGGGCGCGCACGCCGTCGTCGTCGTAGAGCACGACGCGGGCGCCGCGCACGCCGAGCCACTCGTCGGTCGCCTGGACGAGCTGCCCGCCCGGTGCCGAGGCGAAGCCCGCCGGGTGGCCGATTGCGTGCTCGGCGGGGTCGCGCACGTCGAGGGTGTAGAGCGTGCGCGTCTCGGCCTCGGCGCGGAACCGGGCCAGATCCTCCGCCCCGATCACCGTCACCCCGACATGGGTGGCCCATGCTGCCGCGCGCTCGCGGGCCCAGGCGCGCGTCTCCTCGGACGGCGGTGCGACCTGCTCGGTGCGGCGCGTCGCCAGGGAAAACCCTTCCAGGGTCCAGCCGATCGTGCCGTTGCGCAACGCCACGACGCGGTTCGGCAGGCCGGCATTCACCAGGCTCTGGGTGCCGATGATGCTGCGGGTCCGCCCGGCGCAATTGACGACCACCAGGGTGTCGGGGGAGGAAGCGGCCTCGCGGATGCGGTAGACCAGCTCGCCGCCCGGCAGGCTGCGCCCGCCCGGGATGCTCATGGTCGAGAATTCCTCGAAGCGGCGGGCATCGACCACCACCACGTCCGTCTCCTCGTCGAGGAGGCGCCGGACCTCGGCCGCCGGCAGGGAGGGCGTGTGCCGGATCGCCTCGACCAGTTCGCCGAAGGCCTTCGAGGGCACGTTGACGTCGCGATAGACCTCGCCGATGCGAGCATAGGCCTGGAGCCCGCCTTCCAGGACCGCGACGTCGCGGTAGCCGAGCGCCGTGATGCGCCTGGCTGCCCGCGCGGCGTAGCCCTCACCGGCATCGTAGACCACGATCGGGGCCGAGAGGCGAGGCACCAGGGCCGGCAGGCTCGTCTCGATCTCGCTCACCGGCACGCTGAGGGCGAAGAGCGGATGCGCCTCGGCGAACGGACCCTCCTCGCGCACGTCGAGGAGAGCGATCTCGCGGCCCTCGGCCCAGTGGGCGCGAAGCTCTCGCGCGGTGATGGTCCTGGTCATGGAGGCGGGGTCTCGTGGTGGCGTGATCGACGGCGATCCAGGCCGTCCGGCGGGACTGGCATCGTCCGGGCGAGCAACGTGAGCGGTCTGTACGCGGTTTCGATCCCGAACCCGCCCACGGCCTCATCCTGAGGTGCCCACATCAGTAGGCCTCGAAGGAGGGCTCCAGGAATCGCGAGACTTCTGGGGCCCTCCTTCGAGGTCGGCCGATCCTTGATCGGCTAACACCTCAGGATGAGGTGCGCGGGTAGGATGCCGGGTGCAGTTTTCGGTGAGGGGAATACTGAAACTTCAGAAGAACGCCCCGGTCGGGGGCAGGGCACCGTTGAGGTAGTGGTCGCCGACCACCCGCTCCTTGTAGATCCGCGGGTTGTGCGCGGCGATGACCTTCAGGTTGCGCCAGTGGCGGTCCAGCGCCCGCTCGGTCGCGACGGCGCTGCCGCTGCCGACGTCGAGGAGCAGGCTCGCCAGCGTCGCCGCGACCTCGTCGGTCACGATCTTGGCCTCGGCCGCCGCGATGCTGGCGGCGATCGAGAGGGCTTCGGCGTCGGGCTCCGCCGCCCGCGCCCAGGCACGATCGAGCGCGTCGACCGCCCGGTCGGTCACAGCGAGGATCGCGGCCCGATGCGCGGCGATGCGGCCGATCACCGCCTGGATCTCGGGCTCGTGCGAGGGGTGCTCGGCGAGCGCGTGGTAGTAGTTGCGCGACCGGCCCCGGACCAGCGCCAGGGCGTCCTGGAGGATGCGGGTGACGATGCCGGAGATCACCACCGTCAGGTAGACCTGGTGGAAGGTGAAGCCGTAGAGATGCGGCCCGCCCTCGGCCCGCTCCGGCAGCGCGAACAGATCCCCTGGCGACACCGCCACGTCCTCGAACACCGTGGTCCCCGAGCCGGTGAGCTTCTGGCCGAAGCCGGTCCAGTCGTCGTCGAGGGTCACGCCCGGCGCCTTGGTCGAGACCAGGAACTGCACGGTCCGCCCGCTCGTCTCGTCCAAAGCCGAGGCGAAGAGGTGATCGGCGTAGAGGTTGCCCGTCGAGTAGATCTTGCGGCCTGAGACCCGGTAGCCGTTGCCGTCGCGCGTGAGCCGCGCGCCCGGCACCTGGTTGCGACTGCCGGCCGGTCCTCCGCCGGCCTCGGAGACGGCGTTGCCGAACATCCGGCCCTCGCCCGCCAGCGCCAGGATGCGGGCCGAGAAGGGGGCGTCGGGCGTCTTGCGGTGCTGCTCGATAGCGAAGAAGTGGTTGCGGAAGACGTGGGCGATGTTGGGATCGGCGCTGGCGAGGTCGCGGGCGAGCGCGAACAATTCGGGCAGGCTCACGCCGGCGCCCCCCGCCTCGCGGGAGAGCCGCACCGCGCCGAAGCCGCGCGCCTTCAGCGCCGCCGTCTCGGCGACGATCGGGCGGCGCGCGACGTCGCGGGCGGCCGCGCCCTCGGCGAACACTGAGAAGAGCGCGTCGAGGTCGAGGCGGCGCGTGATGGGGCTCCAGTCCGGCCGCGTGGCGGCGGCCGGATCGAGGGTCCGTCCCTGGATCATCGCGGAACTCCTATCGGCCGGTGCCGGTGCGGGGCAGGGGCGCGGCGTCGCGCGGGTCGAGGTAGGGATCGAGGCCGAGATGGTGGCGCAGGGTCCGGCCGGTATACTCGTCGCGGAACCGCCCGGCCTTGCGCAGCAGCGGCAGCACCGCGTCGACGATGTCCTCGAGCCCGCTCGTCTGGACGTCGATGTTGAGGTTGAACCCGTCGGCCGCGCCGCTATCGAGCCAGTGCAGGATGTCGGCGGCGATGACCTCCGGCGGGCCGACGATCATCCGGTGGCCGCCGACGATGTTGCTGAGCGCGGCCTGGCGCACCGTCCAGCCGTGCTCGACCGCCTCGGCGAGGATCTGCTTGCGCGGCCAGCGCGAGGCGATCGGCACGCGCGGCTCCGCCGCCTCGATGAGCGCGTAGGGCAGGGGGGCGTCGAGGGGCAGGTCGTCGGGATCGAGGGCGAAGTGCCGGGCGAGCTCGGCCCGCAGGAACGCGATGTCGAGGCCGGCATCGAGATCGGCCTTGCGCCGCAGCGCCTCCGCTTCCGTGCTGCCGACGATCGGAAACAGGCCCGGCATGACGAGGAGCTGGTCGGGATCGCGGCCGTGGCTGCGGGCGAGCGCCTTCACGTCGGCGTAGAATTTCTTCGCGGGCCCGATCAGGCGCTGGCCGGTGAACAGGGCGTCGGCATACCGCGCCCCGAAGGCCTTGCTGTCCTCCGACTGGCCGGCCTGGAAGATCACCGGCCGCCCCTGCGGCCCGACCGGGGCCGACAACGCGCCGCGGGCGCTGAAGTGGCGGCCCTCGATGGCGATGGGTCGAACCCGCGCCTTGTCCACGAAGACGTGACGGTCGCGATCGGCGACGACCGCCTCCCGGGGCAGGGAATCCCACAGGCCGGTGACGATCTCGACGAACTCGGTGGCGCGCCGGTAGCGCTCGTCCTGGTCGAAGCCGTGCGGAAGCCCGTAGGCGGCGAGCGCCACCGGGGTCTGGCTGGTGATGATGTTCCAGGCCGCCCGGCCCTTGCTGATGTGGTCGAGCGAGGCGATCTGGCGGGCGACCGCGTAAGGATGGCCGAAGATCGTCGAGGTCGTGGCGACGAGGCCGATATGGCTGGTGGCCTGCGACAGGGCGGCGAGCAGCGTTACCGGGTCGAGGGCGCGCCAGGGCCGGTGCAAGGCCTCGTCGACGAGGCCGCCGGGCCCGTCGGCGAGGAAGAGCGCGTCGATCTTGCCCTTCTCCGCCACCCTGGCGATGCGCAGGAAGGCGTCGATGTCGGTGGACAACGAGGCCGGGTCCGAAAACGTCTTCCAGGCGGCGTCGTGGCGCCCGGAGGCGAGGACGTTGACGCCGAGGCGGACGGGTTTTGGAGAGGGCATGGGCGCGCTCCGGGCGGAGAAGGGGAGGAGTTGGGTCAGACCCGGACGGAATGGTCGGCGACCTTGACCCGCTTCGGCAGGATCGCCCGGTCGGCGAGCCAGTCGGCCGCCTTCTGGAAGCCGGCGAGGAAGACGGCGTCGTCGGCCTCGTAGAAGCGGTTCTGGCGCTTGAGCCCGGCGAGGTGGTCGCGCACCGCGTCGCCGTACTTGCCCTCCTTCTGGGCGATGGTCTCGGCCTCGACCGGGTTGTCGCTGATCCACCGTCCCTCGCGGCCATAGGCGTCGATCACCGCGCGCACGAGGGCGGAATTCTTGGTGGTGAAGTCGCGCAAGCTGACGAGGGACGAGTAGTCGATCAGGAAATCGAGGTCGGTGCCCTCGAAGAAGATGTTTTTGGCGTCGTAGAGGTCGCGGGCGATGTCGACCGCGGGGGTCCACATCGACCAGGCATCGACCCGGCCCTGGCCGAAGGCCGGCGAGGCGTCCGGCGGGTTGAGGTACACGACCTCGACACTCTTGCGGTCGACGCCGTGCTTCTCCAGCGCCGCGACCAGCAGGAATTCGCCGAGACCCGAGCGGTTCACCGCGACCTTCTTGCCGGCGAGGTCCTTGACCGAGTCGATGCCGGAATTCTTCTTGACGATGATCGCGGTCGAGCGCGGCGCGTAGACGTTGTAGTTGGTGAAGACGAGGGGCGAGCCGGCGATGATGGCGGCGAGCGCCGGGGTGGTGCTGCCCCAGAAGCCGAAATCGGCGCTGCCGCCGACCACGGCCTGCAGCGAGGGAGCGTGGTTGGGAAACGGGCCGACCCACTTCACCGTGATGCCCTGGTCGGCGAGGCTCTTCTCGAACTCGCCGCGCTCGCGGGCGATCAGCGGCAGGCCGCCGCGTCCCCAGCCGAGGCGGACGGTGTCGGTGTTGCGGGTCCCGGGAGAGCCGGGGCCCTGCGCCCGGGCCGGGTCGAGGCCGAGGGCGGCGGCTCCGAGCGCCAGCCCGGCGCCCTGGATGAGCCGGCGCCGGTCGAGACCGGGAACGTCTGAGCGGGTCATGACGAGGAAGTCCTGTATGTTCTGGGGATCAGGCGGCCCGGTCGTGGAGCGTGACGCCGAGTTCGCCGAGGAGCTTGCCGCGGAGGCGACCGGGTTCGGCCTCGGTCTCGGCCGCGACGTCGTAGGACGCGCCGATCCGGCCGTCGCGCATCACCAGGATGCGGTCGGCGATGGCGATGGCCTCGTCGACGTCGTGGGTGACGAGGAGGACGCCGGGACGGTGGCGGGCCACCAGGTCCTTGATCAGCGCGTGCATCTTGATTCGGGTCAGCGCGTCGAGGGCTGCGAAGGGCTCGTCGAGGAGCAGGAGCCGCGGCTCGCGCACCAGGGCGCGGGCGAGCGCCACCCGCTGGGACTGCCCGCCCGAGAGGTTGCGCGGCCAGTCGTTCTCGCGCCCGGCCAGCCCCACCTCGCGCAGGGCCGCGACCGCCTGGGCCTTCGCCTCCGGCGTCTCGATCCCGAGGGCGACGTTCTGCCAGAGCGGGGCCCAGGGCAGCAGCCGGTGCTCCTGGAACACCACCGCCGGCTGGGCCGGGCCGTCGATCCGTCCCCCGTCGACCGGGTCGAGGCCGGCGAGCGCCCGCAGCAACGTGGTCTTGCCGCAGCCGCTCTCGCCCAGCATGGCGACGAACTCGCCGGTCTCGATCCGCAGATCCAGGCCCTCGATGACGACCCGCTCGCCGTAGCGGCGGCGCAAGGCCCGGACGGTGACGGCGGCGCTCATCGGCGCTCCTCCTTGGCGTAGTTCGGGTGCCAGGCGAGCAGCCGGCGTTCCAGGGCGCGGGCGATCCCGTCGGCGATCACGCCGATCGCCGCATAGATGACGATGGTCAGCACGATGACGTTGGTCTGCAGGAACTCGCGGGCATCCATCGCCAGGAAGCCGATGCCCTTCGTGGTGGCGATGGTCTCGGCGATGACGAGGGCCAGCCAGGCGACGGCGAGCGCGTAGCGCACGCCGGTCAGGATCGACGGCATCGCGCCGGGCAGGATGATCTTGGTGATGCGCCCGCGCAGGCTGAGCCCCGTGACCTTCGCGACCTCGAGCAGCTTCGGGTCGACCTGGCGGATGCCGAGCACGGTGTTGATGTAGATCGGGAAGAGTACGCCGAGCGAGACGAGGAAGATCTTGCCGGCCTCGTCGACGCCGAACCACACGATGACGAGGGGCAGCAGCGCGAGGAAGGGGATCGCCCGGATCATCTGGATCGAGCGGTCGAGCAGCGCCTCGGCGAGGCGCGAGAAGCCGACGATGAGGCCGAGCCCGAAGCCGATGCCGCCGCCGATGAGGAAGCCGGTCGCGGCGCGCAGCAGGCTGTAGCCGAGATGCACGAACAGTGAGCCGTCCTTGACGAGGGTCCAGGCGGTGGCGAGCACCGCGCTCGGGGCCGGCATGACCTGCTCGTTCACGCCGCCGAACCGGCACACGGCCTCCCAGGCCAGGGCGAACAGGAGGGGCGCGAGCCAGGACAGGACGAGCAGCTCGCGCGCGCTCCAGGACCGTGGGCCCCTTGCGAGGTGTCCTACCCGATATCCGCTCGGCACGGTCCGAGGCGCCCGGGTGGACAAGTCGATTGCCATGGAACCTCGCTTCGCGCCTGCGCCCTCGGCGACCGGCGCGGCTTGCGGCCTGTCGGCCGCACCCGAACATGGCGTCCTTGTAACTTAGTAGATCGATTTTGTAAACTAAAAGCGAGGGGAGAGATCGGCCTTTGGCATCGTGGAGCGACGAGTTGCCGCCCGGCGAGCCCGCGACAGCTGGCCCGTTTGCGTCAGCGCCCCTCGCGATCGGGCCGGTGGTGGACGTACTCGATGACGCTGCCGTCGGGATGGCGGACATTGAACGCCCGGCCGGTGGGAACGTCGCGAATCGGCCAAAGGATCTCCGCGCCCTCGGCCAGGAACCTGGCGTAGTACGGCTCGGCGTCATCGACCAAAAGCGTTCCCGTCGTCTGCCGGAACGGGGCGAGGTCTTCGTCGGAGCCTTCGATGATCAGGAACGAGCCGACCATCGCGAGGTAGAGGCCGACTTGCGGAAACGGGAAGAAGGCATCGTGCTTGAGCCCCTGCAGCCGCTCGTAGTATGCGATCGTGGCCGGGAGGGATCCCGGCGAAACGAACACGCGGATCAAGGTGCGGGTCGGCCTGCCCCGCGTGTCGTTCACACGGCGATACATCGGGCTGCGGTAGAGATTCCCGGTCATGATCGCACCTTTCGCTGTCGAGGATCGGCGATGGTCTCGCATCGCGCCCCGGAGCATCGCCCGGTCGCCGCGCGAGCGACCGGGCGACGCGACGCCTCAGCGCCGCGGCAGGGTGTGGAGCGCCTTGAGGAACACGTCGACGTCCTCGCGGGTGTTGTAGAAGGCGAGCGAGGCCCGGATCGACTGGTCGACGCCGAAGCGGCGAAGCGCCGGCAGGGCGCAGTGATGGCCCGAGCGCACCGCGATGCCGTGCCGGTCGAGATGGTGGGCGACCGTCTCGTTCTCGTACCCGTCGATCACGAACGACATCACGCTCGCCTTCTCCCACGCCGTCCCGATCAGGCGCAGGCCCTTCACCTCGGCGAGCCCCTCCTGGGCATAATCCAGCAGATCGTGCTCGTAGGCCGCGATGCCGGGAAGACCGACGCCCTCGAGGTAGTCGAGGGCGGCCCCGAGACCGACCGCGCCGGCGATGTCCGGGGTGCCGGCCTCGAACTTTTCCGGCGCGCCCTTGTAGACGGTCCGCGTGAAGGTGACGTCCTCGATCATGTGGCCGCCACCCTGCCAGGGCGGCATCTGTTCGAGCAGGTGGCTCTTGCCGTAGAGCGCGCCGATGCCGGTCGGCCCGAACACCTTGTGGCCGGAGAAGACCAGGAAGTCGGCGTCGAGCGCCTGCACGTCGATGGGGATGTGCGGCGTCGATTGCGCGGCATCGACCAGCACCGGCACGCCGTAGGCGTGGGCGAGCGCGATGATCTCAGCGATCGGGTTCACCGTGCCGAGCGCGTTGGCGACGTGGGTCACCGAGACGATCTTGGTCCGACCCGAGAGCAGCGCCGCATATTGTTCGAAGATGATCTCGCCGCGGTCGTTGACCGGGATCACCCGGATCGTCGCCCCGGTGGCTTGCGCCAGCAGCTGCCAGGGCACGATGTTGGCGTGGTGCTCGATCGTCGAGACGATGATCTCGTCGCCCGGGCCGATATGGGCCCGGCCATACGAGTTGGCGACGAGGTTGATGCCCTCGGTGGTGCCGCGCAGGAAGACGATGTCGTCCTTGCTCGGCGCGTTGAGGAAGCGGCGGGTCTTCTCGCGGCCGCCCTCGAACAGGTCGGTGGCGCGGGCCGCCAGCGTGTGGGCGGCCCGGTGGATGTTCGAGTTGTGGCGGCCGTAGAACTCGGATGTCGCGTCGATGACGCTCTGCGGCTTGTGGGTGGTGGCGGCGTTGTCGAGCCAGACCAGCCGGTGGCCGTTGACGCTCTGGTGCAGCGCCGGGAAGTCCCGGCGCACGCGCTCGACGTCGAAGGGCGCCGCGACCGGGCTCGAACCGAGGGCGAGCGCCCGCGGGGCCGGGCCGTCGTGCCGCGACGGCTCGACCCGCGGCCGGGCCGCGGGCTTGCCGCCGCGCGCCGGGGCTGGGTTCAGGAAGTAGTAATCGGACTCCGCCGAGGGGGCGGACGGCACCACGGTCCCGCCGGCCCGCGCCGGGTCCGCCGGAAACAGCGCCGGTGCCACCGCCTGCGCGAAGGCGGTGGCGCGCGGATGGTCGGCGGCGATCTGCCGGTAGAGGTCGGTGCCGCCGGGCAGGCCGGCGGCGACCTCGGCGAGGCTCGGCACCGCGTATTCCGGCAGGCTTTTGGGCCGCAGCGGGTCGCTCAGCGGATGCACCGGGGCGATGGCGCTGAGATCGAGGACGTTCGCGCTGGTCGGGCCTGAATTGGCGCCGAGCGGCTTGGCGACTGACGGACCGCTCACGCCCGGCAAGCCGACCGGCGGCGCCCCGAAGGAGCGGGCGCCGATCGCGGACAGGCCAGGCTCGAGGCCCGACGGGGTGGCCCCGGCCGAAGCTGGAGCGGAGGGGAACGCGTCGAGCGCCTGCGGGACCTGAGGTCCCGCCGGCAAAGCCGGCGCGAAGGGAGCGCTGGCGGCCTGGCCCTGCCCGTAGATCTCGCGGGCGAGGCGCCCGACGAGATCCGCATGGGCGAGCTCGGCCGGCGTCCCGGAGGGGAAGCCGACCTCAGGCGTAGTCATGGTAGTTGCCGAGCAGCACGTTATCGAGACGGGCGATCGCGTCCTCGACCAGCACCGCGGCCGAGAAGTAGCGGGTCACGAGGTGCGAGGCGATCGAGTGGTCGTTGGTGCCCATGTAGCGCACCGACAGGCCGGGCTCGATCTCGCCGGTCACGCCCGACTTGTGCAGGCCGACCACGCCCTGCTCGCCCTCGCCGACACGGAGCAGCAGGATCGACGTGGTCTGGGCGCCGGTCACCGGGTCGATGTCGATCGGCAGCTTGTCGCTGGGGACGAGCGGCACGCCGCGCCAGGTGATGAAGGGCGCGCCGAACAGGTGGACCACCACCGGCGGCACGCCGCGCCGGGTCGCCTCCCGGCCGAAGGCGGCGATGGCGCGGGGATGCGCGACGAAGAAGGCGGGCTTCTTCCAGACCAGGGTCAGGAGCTCGTCGAGGTCGTCCGGGGTCGGCGGACCGCCGCGGGTCGGGATGCGCTGGCGCGGCGCGACCTCGTGGAGCAGGCCGAACTGCGAGTTGTTCAGCAGTTCCCACTCCTCGCGCTCCTTCACGGCATCGACCGTGAGGCGGATCTGCTCGCGCAGCTGGTCGATCTCGTTGGAGTAGAGGTCGGTGACGCGGGTATGGGTGTTGAGGATCGTCTGGATCGTCGAGAGGTGGTACTCGCGCGGATCGATCTCGTAATCGACGAAGGTGGTCGGCAGGCGCGGCTCGCCGGCATGGACCGCCAGCAATTCGATGCCCTGCTCGCCGTGGGAATTGGTGTGGCCCTTCAGCCGGTCGCGCTCCTCGCGGTGCTGGGCGATGCGCGCGGCGATGGCCTCGTCCTCGATCGCGGCGCGGTCGAGGGTGAGCAGGGTCACCGCCGAGAGCGCCTTGACGGCCGGGGCGGGGCCGGGCTCGCCGACGAGGTCGCCGTCGCCGAAATGGTCACCGCGGGTGGCGAGCCCCTGGCGCAGGCGGCCCTTGTAGGGGCCCGACAGGGTCAGCTCGACGGTGCCGTCGGCGACCACGACGAGGCTGCGCCCGGTCGAGCCCTCCTCGGCGATGACCTCGCCGGCCTGGTGGCGGCTCTGCGTGAACTTGCCCGCCAAAGCCGCCAGTTCGGCGTCCCCGAGACGGCTGAACAGCGGCACGGCGCGCAGGGATCCGGCCTTGACCGTGCGGGCTTCGCCCTCGGTCGCGAGGTCGATGCGGCCGGCCTTCGCCAGCACGACGGCGCGGCGGTTGACCCGGTAGACGCCGCCGGCGACGTCGACGAAGGGCAGGAGCCGCAGCAGGAAGCGCGGCGTGTTGGCCGCATTCTGGACCGAGGTGACGGTCGCGGTGGCAAGGTTGCGTGCGG
This sequence comes from Methylobacterium indicum, assembly GCF_017347565.1. NCBI lineage: Bacteria > Pseudomonadati > Pseudomonadota > Alphaproteobacteria > Hyphomicrobiales > Methylobacteriaceae > Methylobacterium > Methylobacterium indicum. The sequence goes on from NZ_AP024145.1 coordinate 2,500,174, forward strand.
CTGAGGCGCTGACGCTCAAACCCGGTCCGCTCATCGTGTTTCGTCTCCGTGTTGCCGTAGGACCTGATCGCGGCCCGGCATTGCGCACAGAGAGACGCCGGCAATCATCGCCACCCTCACAGGACGGCAAGTCGTAGCAAGACATCGTCGGTCGACGGTCTTGCCCGGCGCAGCATCTCTACATCAGCGAGCGCGGCGGTCACTGAGGAGTGCCAAACCGTTCTGCCGTCTCGCTGACGTAGCGATACCGGCTGTCGGGCGCGGGGGTCAATAGAATATTTTTCTGTTTATTTATGTACAAATGTATTCAGATTTTCCTATCGTAATCTAAAAAATAAAAATAATCTTCTTTTTGCAACGGATGGAGAATCTAATTCTAGACGATCGTGGTCTTGCCGCGCCCGCGCGACGAACCGTCTCCGGAACAGCCTTCTCGACGCCGGTCAGATCCCGTCGCCGAAAAACTGGTCCATGGTCAGGGCCGGCTCCTCGTTGCGTGGGATGCGCGAGACCACCCGGGCCGGCACGCCCGCCACGGTGGTGTGGGGCGGAACCTCGTGGAGCACCACCGCCGCGGCCGCGACCTTGGCGCCTTCCCCGACCCGGATATTGCCGAGCACCTTGGCGCCGACGCTGAGCAGCACCCCGCGTTCGATCTTGGGGTGCCGGTCGCCGCTCTCCTTGCCATTGCCGCCGAGCGTCACCGCTTGCAGGATCGACACGTCGTCGGCGACCACCGTGGTCTCGCCGATGACGACGCCGGTGGCGTGGTCGATGAACACCCCCGAGCCGATCCGCGCCGCCGGGTGGATGTCGCAGCCGAACACCTCCGAGATCCGGCTCTGGACGTGGAGGGCCAGCGTCATCCGGCCCTGGTGCCACAGCCAGTGGGCCACCCTGTAGCCTTCGAGGGCGGCAAAGCCCTTGTAGAACAGGAACGGGTCGAGATAGCGCCGGCAGGTCGGGTCGCGCTCGCGGATCGCGATCAGGTCGCGCACCGCGTGGACGCCGGCTTGCGGGTCGGCCTCGAAGGCGGCGAGGCACAGGTCGCGCATCGACAGCCGGGCGAGGTCGCCGTCCCCGAGCCGGTGGGCGAGGCGGTAGGCCAGCGCCTGGGCGAGACCCCGCTGGTCGAGGATCGTCGCCTGGATGATCCCGGCATAGAGCGGCTCCTCGATCAGGGCCGCCTCCGCCTCGGCGCGCAGCTCGGCCCAGACATCGGCCTCCGCCGTACTGTGGCTCGTCGCGCGCAAGGGAGGCTGGCGCAACGCGGAAGCGCTCGCCCGCAGGGCGGGCGGCAGGGCCGAATCCATGCCGAGGGGAACTCCATCAGGAAAAGTTACTGTACGCGCCGGAAGAGGTCCGGCAGGTAGCGCCGAAGGGTCTCGTGGCCGTCGAACGCGACGTCGATGGTCGGTGTGCGGCCGTTCTGGCCGTGGATGCCGACGACCCGCCCCTTGGCGTTGCGCCAGATCCCCAACGCATCCGCGAGGTCGAGCCGGTCGAACACCACCTCGTCGCCCCGGGCCATCGTCGCTGAAGCCATGGCGTGATCCTCCGATGGGTCTTGCAAAGAGGCCTGCCGTGCGCCGCGGGCCACCGGATGGGAAGAACCTCCCTCGTTTCCGGCCAGGCCGGAGAAGGCCATGATCGCGAACGGCGCAGACAAGAGCATTTGCTTCGCTAAGCTGTTGATTTCAATCGATATTCTACGAAAATACCGTGGGCCGCAAGCCTTGTTCAGCTGTTTTCCCTCCGCGACGGCAGGCGTGCTGCCGCCGGAGGTCCGGCAGCGCCGTCGTCCCGACCCCGGATCCCCTGATGAGCAGTTTCGCCTCCGCCTTCGCGGGCGGGCTCCCGATCGGCCTCTCGGCCACCCTGTTCCTCCTCCTCGACGGCCGCATCGCCGGGATCAGCGGTCTCGTCGCCGGTCTCGCCCGGCCGGTCGCCCTCGGGCGGGTGCTGGCGTGAGGCCGATGCTCCGCCTCGCCGCCCTTCTGTCCGGCCTGCTGTCCGGGATCGGGCTCGCCATGTCCGGCCTGCTCGATCCCGCCCGGGTGCGTGGCTTCCTCGACGTGACCGGCGCCTGGGACCCGACCCTCGCCTTCGTGCTCGCGGGAGCCGTCATGGCCTCGAGCCTCGGCACCGCGCTGGCGCGCTCCTTGCGCCGGCCGCTCCTGGCGTATGCGTTCGACTGGCCGACCCGGACCCGGATCGACCGGCCGCTCGTCCTCGGCGCCGTTCTTTTCGGCATCGGCTGGGGCCTGTCGGGATTCTGCCCCGGGCCGGCGGTGGCGGCACTCTCCACCGGGCTAATACCGGTCATCGTATTCGTCGCCGCGATGCTCGTCGGGATGGCGCTGCACGGCGCCCTGCGCCGCAGGCTGTCATCCCGGTAGCCCGTCACGCCGCGAGCCAGGTCTCCGAGAAGTCGCCGGCGGCGAGGTCGATGCTGTTGAACAGGCGCCTCACCCGGGCGTTCTGCACCGCGACCGTCGGGATCGTCACCAGGGCCACGGCCGGCAGGTCGGCACCGACGATGGCCTGGATCTGCCGGAAGGCCTCGCACCGACGCGTCTCGTCGACCTCCGTCGCCGCCTGGCGGAAGAGCTCGTCGACCGCCGGATTGTTGTAATGGGCGGCGTTCAGGTAGGGCAGGGGGCGCTTGATCCCGTCCGACCAGTAGAGCCGCTGCACGCCGACGGTCGGATCGAACAGGCGGCTGATGCCGTTGAGGTTGAAGTCGAAATCGCGCTCCGTTTAGACGCGGCGGATGAAGGTGGCGAGGTCGCCGTCAGCGATCTCGACCTTGACTCCGACGCGGGTGAACGCGGCGCGCAGGTACTCGGCGGTGTTCTTGAAGGCCGGCCCAGGGTGGAAGGTGAGCCGGAGTGCGAAGCGCGTGCCATCCGGCCCGCGCGGCAGCCCGGCCTCGTCGAGCAGGCGGTTTGCCCGGGCGAGGTCGAACGGGTGGGCGAACGGCGCCTCGTCGTTATAGGCTTTGAGCGCCGCGGGGATCGTCGAGCCGGCGGCCTGCGCATGGCCGTAGAAGATCGCCCCGGTGATGATCCGGCGGTCGATGGCCGCCGCGAGGGCGTGGCGGACCTCCCGGCGTGCCAGGATCGGCCGGTCGAGGTTGAATTCCAGCACCTGCGCGTTGTTGAGGTAGTTGTCGGAGGCCGTCGTCACCGAAAGGCGCGGGTTCGCCCGCAGCCGCTCCAGTTCCGGCAGCGCCACGCTGTAGCTGACATCGGCCTCGCCGGCCTCCAGCGCCGTCGAGACCGCCATCGCGTCGGCGACGAAGCGGACCGCGATCCGGTCGAGGAACGGCCGGCCGGGCTGCCAGTAATCCGGGTTGCGGCGAAGGACGACGTGGCTGCCCCGCACCCATTCGACGACGATGCCGGTGACGCCGGCCTCGACGATCAATACCGCGGCGCCGACCGGCTTCATCAGCGGCAACGTCTTCGACGGCCTCGTCGACTTCGACCTCGACCTCAAGCCGCGGCCGGCGCTCGCCGAGAGCTGGGAGGTCGGCCCGCACGCGCTCTCCAGCTGCGCCGCGGCGTGAAGTGGCACGACAGCCAGCCCTTCACCGCAGCGGACGTCAAGTGGACGCTCGAGAACGTCTGGAGATCCACCCGCGCAACCAGGCCGCCTTCGGGCGCGTGCGGGCGGTCGAGATGAACCGCTCCGGGGTTGTCGGAGGCTGATTGGCTTGGCTCAGGCGGCCAGGGCCTGGTCGCCGACGTGGGTATGATAGCGCGCTTCGGCCTCGCGGAGGGACGTTGCCGATCGGCGCGAGGAGGCGACGGTGGTTGTACCAGTCGACCCACTCCAGGGTGGCGTACTCGACCGCCTCGAAGGAGCGCCAGGGGCCACGCCGGTGGATCGTGCAGCCGAGCCCGGTTTTGGACGAGGGCGGAGCCGGCATGGTGAGCCGCGTCGAGCAGGATGATACCGCGCGGGCCGTCACGGGCTTGGCCCGCTGCTTGACCGCACTCATGCGCGCCGCCGGGAAGGACAAGGCCGTCGCCGGCGATCGGGACGCCGCAGCGGACCTCGACACCTGGATCACGCAGGCACGGAGTCGCAACGCTCCTGCCATCGCACCGTTCGCCTCGGGATTGGACGCAGATCTCGCCGCCGTTCGGGCCGCTCCGACGGAGCCCTGGAACAGCGGCCGGGCCGAAGGCCGGATCAACCGGCTCAAGCTCATCAAGCGCCAATGCTGCGGACGCGCAGGCCTCGATCTCCTGAGGCGCCGCATGATCCACGCAAAACGAGCAGGAACCACCAGTTCGGGGCAATCCCACACACGCTCTGGTGGACCGGATGCGGGCGTGTCAGAAAAACAAGGATTCCGACTGGACCTGCGCCCTCACGTCCGATGGATAAATTTCCGGTCCAGCCATAGCAACACGCCGTTGGCCGATAGCGCGACGATCACCAGCATCAGGATCACGGCCGTTGTCTGCTTCACGTTGTGCAGGCTGATCCCGTTCACGATGAGAAAGCCGAGCCCTTTCTGCGAGGCGAACATCTCACCGACCAGAACACCGAGCAGCGTGAGCGAGAAGCCAACCCGCAGGCCGGTGACGATCTCGGGGAGCACCGCGGGGGCGAGGATCGTGCGGATCGTCTCGGCCTGGCTCAGTCGCATCGCGCGGGCCGTGCGGATCAGCACCGGGTTGATGCCCTTGACCGCCGTCAGGGTGAAGAGGGTGATCGGGATCACGCCGTGGATCACCCCGAACGCCACCTTGGCGCCGAGGCCGAGGCCGAAGGTCAGCAGGATGACCGGGTAGAGCGTGACCTTGGGGATCGAGTACAGGCCAGCGAGGATCGGCTCGGCGACCTCGCCGGCGAAGCGGCGCAGACCGAGCACGAGACCGAGTCCGATGCCGAGCACGGCCGAGATCGCCAGCGCCCCCGCGAAGGCGGCGAGCGTCGCACTCACGTGCGACCAGAACCCCGCGGTGGCGGCGAGGCTCGCGAGGTGTCGCACGGCCGTCAGCGGCGAGGCGATCGCCGCGTCGCCGGCGTAAGCGTGCAGCGCCTGCCAGAGTGCGACGAGGACGACGAGGGTCACGAGCCCGTCGACGAGGCCCGAGCGGTCCGGACCGGCGGGACCGAGCGCGGCGGGAGCGCTCACGAACGGACGCGGCGGCGCATCACGCGGCCCTCCCAGGCATGCAGGGTCATGTTGAGACCGGTCACCACGACGAGCACGAACAGCATCAGCGCGTACATCGTGCGGTTCTCGAACCCGTCATAGGCATACGCGATGGCGTGGCCGAGCCCGGCATCGGCCAGGATGAACTCGCCGGCGATGATGCCGATGAAGGCGTAGGCGAGCGCCAGCTTCACGCCGGTCAGCAGGTAGGGCAGGGCGCTCGGCATCACCACGTGGACGAGGGTCGACAGCCGCCCGAGCCGGTGAGCCTTGGCGGCGCGCACCAGCACCCGCGGCACGCGGTCGAGGCCGTTGAGGGTCGAGAGGATCATCGCCGGTACCCCGAACGCCATGCCGAGCACGATCAGCGGCGCGCTGTTGAGACCGAAGATGGCGACGAAGAGCGGGTAGAAGACGAAGGTCGGGATCGAGTAGTAGGAGGCGAGCAGCGGGTCGAGGCCGCGCCGCAGGCGCGGCAGGGCGTGGATCGCGATGCCGAGGCAAAACCCGATCGCGACCGAGAGCACGAGCGCTGTCGCGACGGTCGAGAAGGTGCGGGCGATGTCGCCGGCGATCTCGCCCGAGGCGAGCATGGTTCCGAGCGTGGCGATCATCTCGCTCGGCGGGATCAGGGTCAGCGGATCGATGAGGTGCAGGCGGCAGGCCGCTTCGAGCAGCAGCACGAAGCCGGCGATACAGCCGATCCGGGTCAGGGCGATCGCGCGCTCCCGCGTCATCGTCCGCGTCATCGTCCGCGTCATGGCAGGCTCTTCTTGCCGATGGCCTTCAGCGATTCCTCGCGCAGGTGCGACCACAGCCGGGCGGTCACCGGGCCGAAGCGTTCGTCGGCGACGATGCGGCTGTCGCGCTCGCGCGGCCAGCCGGTCTCGACGATCTCGATGAAGCGGCCCGGCCGCGAGGACATCACGCCGATGCGGTCGGAGAGCATCGCGGCCTCGTCGAGCGCGTGGGTGATGAGGAGCACCGTGGCGCCCGTCTCGCGCCACAAACGCAGGAGCTCGTCGCCCATCAACAGGCGGGTCTGCTGGTCGAGCGCCCCGAACGGCTCGTCGAGCAGGATCAGCCGCGGCTGCGTCACCAGCGTGCGGGCGATGCAGACCCGCTGGCGCATGCCGCCGGAGAGCTGGGCCGGGTAGGCCCCGGCGAAGTCGGAGAGTCCCATGAAGCCCAGGGCGTAATCGACCCGGCGGGCGATCTCGGCCGCGTCGGTGCCGGCCCGGCGCAAGCCGAAGGCGACGTTGTCGCGAACCGTCAGCCAGGGGAACGAGGCGTCCTCCTGGAAGACGATGCCGACGCCGTCGGGCACGCCCTCGACCGGCGCCCCCTCGAACGACACGGTGCCGGCATTCGGTCGCCCGAGGCCGGACAGGACGTCGAGCAGGGTGGACTTGCCGCAGCCGGATGGGCCGACGACCGAGAAGAACTCGCCTTGGACGAGGTCGAGGTCGAGGGGACCGAGGGCGGCGAGCCGGCCGTAGACCCGGGTGACGCCGCGCAGCTCGGCATGGATCGCGCGCGTGGTCGCGGGCATCCCCCCCCCCGGATCGGCGAAGGCGGCGACGGCCATGTTGGCACCCATGTCGGCTTCCTTACTGCGAGGCCTGGAGGTCTTTCGGCAGGAAGGAGGTGTCGACGACCTGCTTCCAGTCGACCGGCCCCTTCAGGCGACCGACGAGCTTCATGCCGTCGAGCATCCGGTTCATGTTGTCGTAGTGCAGGCGGCCGTCGCCGAAATAGGTAAAGCCGATGAAGTGCTTGAACACCTCACGGAAGGTCTTCGGATCGCCGCCATAGGCCTTGGCGACGATGTCGGCGGATTCGTCCGGATGCGCCTTGATGTAGGCGACGCCCTCGCGCCGCGCCTCGATCAGCGCGCGCAGCTTGTCGCCGCCGGTCCTGGCGAACTCGGTCGTGGTGATACCGACCGTCTGGGTCAGCGCCGGGTTCATGCAGTCCTTGGCCCAGAACGCCGCCTTGACCTTGCCCTGGTTGGCCGACCACAGCGGCTCCCCCGACATCGCCGCGTCGACGGCGCGGTTGAGGACCGCCGACAGGTTGGCGCCGAGATCGCCCGCCGCCACGAGCTGCAGGTCCTTCTGCTCCAGGCCGGCCTTCTGCAGGCAGTTGAGGATGATCATGTTGGTGACGGAGCCGGGCGCCGTGTAGGCGATCTTCTTGCCCTTCAGGTCGGCCAGTGAGCCGACCTTGCCGTCGGGTTGCGTGATCCAGAGGATGTCCTCGACACTCTCGACACCGCCGCTGATGATCTTGATCGGCTGGCCGGACTGGATCGCCAGGATGGCGGCCGGCAGCGCGACCTCGCCGAACGGGACCTCGCCGGCGAGCGTGTTGCGCACCGAGGTGCCGCCGCCGGCCGAGGTGAGGAAGCCGGTGATGTCGAGCCCGCGCTGTCTGAAGAAGCCCTTCTCGAGGGCGACCGCATAGGGCGCGCCGTAGAAGGCCGAGCCCCAGTGGGTGACGGTGATGGTCTCCGCACGGGCCGCCGTCCCGGCGAGACCCGCGCCCGCCAGGAACAATCCCAGGGTTCCGGCGCGCAACACATTCTTGAACATCGTGTCTCTCCCCCGTCTCGCCGGCTTCGGTCTCGTTCCGGTGGGCCTACCCGGTGGCCCAGATCCACGGCCGCGCGGCGCGGTCGCGCGACTGCCAAGCCGCGATCTCGGAATCGCGCTTGAGGGTGGCGCCGATCTCGTCCAGCCCCTCCAGCAGGGCCTGCCGGCGCTGGGGATCGACGGTGAAGGGGATCGCCTCGCCGGACGGCGTGCGGACCTCGCAGGCGACGAGGTCGACCGTGACGGAGGCGCCGGTGGCGGCTTCACCGGCGAGCCGATCGACGCTCTCCTTCGGCAACACGACCGGGAGCAGGCCGTTCTGGAAGCAGTTGTTGAGAAAGATGTCGCCGAAGCTCTCGGCGATCACCGCGCGCAGGCCCAACCCCATCAGCGCCCAGACAGCCGCCTCGCGGGACGAGCCGCACCCGAAATTGCGTCCTGCGATCAGGATCGGTGCGCCCCGGAAGGGGGGCCGGTCGAGGACGAGATCCGGCTTCGGCAGGCCCTCGGACGGGGTGCGCCAAACCTCGAAGGCGTAGGCGCCGAGTTCGGACCGGGGCATGCCCGTCAGCCGCTCGATGCGGATGATGATGTCGGTGTTGACGTTCGGTTCGAGGAGCGGCGCGGCCGGGCCGGAGACGGTCGTGAAGGGCTGCATCAGATCCGCCTCACGTCGGTGAGCGCGCCCGTGACCGCCGCCGCGACAGCCATTGCGGGGCTGGCGAGGTGGGTGCGCGCGCCCGGGCCCTGGCGCCCGACGAAGTTGCGGTTCGAGGTCGAGACGGCGCGGGCGCCGGGCGGCACGCGCTCGCCGTTGGCCGCGACGCAGAGGCTGCATCCCGGCTCGCGCCAGGCAAAGCCCGCATCGCGAAACACCCGGTCGAGGCCCTCGGCCTCGGCGTCGCGCTTGACCCGCTCGGAACCCGGCACCACCCAGGCGGTGACACCCGGCGCGACGCGGCGTCCACGGGCCAGGGCGGCGGCCTCGCGCAGGTCCGAGAGCCGCGAATTCGTACACGAGCCGATGAACACCCAGTCGACCGGCGTGCCGGCGAGCGGCTGGCCCGGCTCGAGGCCCATATAGGCGAGCGCCGCCCGCCAGGCCTCACGGCGCTCGGGGTCGGGCGCCGCCCGCGGATCGGGGATCGCGGCGTCGATCGGGATCGCGTGCTCGGGGCTGGTGCCCCAGGTGACGGTGGGCTTGACCTCGGCGACGTCGATCACCTCCTCGCGGTCGAACAGCGCGTCGGGATCGCCGGCGAGGCTCCTCCACTGCGCCACGGCCCGGTCGAACAACGCCCCCTTCGGCGCGAAGCGGCGGTTCTCGACATAGGCGAACGTGGTGTCGTCGGGCGCCACCATGCCGATCTTGGCGCCGAGTTCGATCGACAGGTTGCAGACCGTCATCCGGCCCTCGATGCCGAGCGACCGGATCGCCGAGCCGGCATACTCGACCGCGTGGCCGGTGCCGGCGGCCGCACCGAGGCGGCCGATCAGGTGCAGGATCAGGTCCTTCGGTGCGAGGCCCTGGCTCAAGGTGCCCTCGAACCGCACCCGGAGGCGCTTGGGCTTCTGCTGGCGCAGGGTCTGGGTTGCCAGCGCATGGGTCAGTTCCGACGAGCCGACGCCGAAGGCGAGCGCGCCGAGCCCGCCATGGGTGCAGGTGTGGCTGTCGCCGCAGATCAGGCTGACGCCCGGCAGGGTGATGCCGAGTTCCGGCCCCATGACGTGGACGATACCCTGACCCACCTCGCCGAGCTCGAAGTAGTGCAGGCCGGCCTGCGCGGAGCGCGCCTTGAGCCCGGACCAGAGCGGCGCCCCGGGAGCGTAGCTCTCCCCGGTCCGGCCGGGTGCGCTCGACACCGCATGGTCGGCGGTCGCGAAAGCGAGGTCCGGGTTGCGGACGGTCAGGCCGCGGGCGGCGAGGGCCTCGAGCCCGGCGGTCCCGGACAGGTCGTGCAGCAGGTGGCGGTCGATGTGGAGCAGCGACCAGCCGTCCCCGAGATCGGCGACGACGTGCGCGTCCCACAGCTTGTCGAGGAGGGTGCGGCCCATGGCGCCTACTCGGCCGCCGCGGCGCGGGCGGGGTCGTCGCGAAATTGCGTCCGCAGGCTCTCCCAGCGGTCGGCGCCGAGGCGGCGGAAGCGCTCGCGGATTGCCGGCGCGCCGGCCGAGCTCGGCGGTGCCTGGGTCTCCCTCAACGTCGCGAGCGCGGCGTCGAACGCCTCCATCGCCGCGCCGAACAGCAAGCTCGGCAGGATGGCCAGCCGGTACCCCATCGCTTGCGCGGCCGGCATGTCGATGTCGGGCGTCTTGCCGCCGCGCACCACGTTGAGCAGGCACGGCCCCGTGACCAGGCGCGGCACCGCCTGCATCTCCTCCAGGCTCTGTGTCGCCTCGACGAAGGCCATGTCGGCGCCGGCCGCGAGCGCCAGATTGGCGCGGGCCACCGCCTCGTCGAAGCCGGCGACGGCCCGGGAATCGGTGCGCGCGACGATGACGAAGTCCGGGTTCTGCCTTGCCGCCACCGCGGCGCGGATCTTGGCCACGAATTCCTCGCGCGGCACGATCTCCTTGCCGTCGAGGTGGCCGCAGCGCTTCGGGCTGACCTGGTCCTCGATATGCAGGCCGGCGACGCCGCGCATCTCGTATTCGCGCACGGTGCGGGTGACGTTGAGCTCGTTGCCGTAGCCGGTATCGGCGTCGGCGATGACCGGGATCTCGACGGCGCGCGCGAGGGTGCCGGCATTGGCCGCCATCTCGCTCGCCGTCACGAGACCGAAATCCGGGTAGCCGAGGGCGGCCGCGGTTCCGGCACCGGTCATGTAGACCGCCGGAAAGCCCGCCTGCTCGATGAACTTGGCGGTGATGCCGTCATAGGCGCCGGGCGCGACGATCATCTCCGGGCGCGCGAGGAGCGCGCGCATCTGGCGGGCCTGACCCATCCGTTCCTCCCTGGCCGGGCGTCGCCGCCCGTCGCCCCGTCGCGGGGGGGGCACGGCATCGCCGCGCTCTGCTTTGTTGTATTTGTCCGGACAGGCTACTCCCTGTTGCCGGTCTGTCAATGGCGATTCGGCGCGATGTTAGATCATGGGCGCCGCCGACGGTGCGGCGGGTCCGTCTCCGGTCCCTTCGCTCTCGCCACCATCCCGGGGTGCCCGGCGAGCGGGGATCGCCAGCCGGTCGCGCCGAGGTCGCGGATTGCGGGGCTGGCCGGCGACGCCCGAGCGCCTCCCGGCGCAGCGATCTCACGCCCGCCATTCCCCACGCCGGATCCGCGTCGTGTAGCGGCACTGCTCGCCCGGATGCCAGTTCACCGAGGCCAGCATGATGCCGCCGCTGACGTCGTAGTAGCGGCGCACGAAGCGCATCGCCGGGGCGCCGCGGGGGCGCTTGAGGGAGCGGGCGACCGCCGGCGGCATCGGCTGGGCCGAGATCTCCTGCGACGCCTCGGCGATCACTTCGCCCGAGCGCGCCTCGACGAGGCCGTAGACCGCGCCGCCGACCTCGCGCAGATCGGTGAGGAGCGGCGCGAACCGGGCGTGCACGTAGACGCTGACAAAGCAGATCATCGCGTCCCGGGCCGCCGTCCAGCGCACGCCCTCCGCCCTGAGCCAGGACGACCCGACCGGGGCCTGCACGAAACCGGCGACCTCCGGATCGATCTGGATCATCCCGAGCGCCGCCACATCGAGATGCGTGTCGCGGGCGTATTCGAACATGTCGGCGAGGTCGTCGAAGACCTGGGCGAAGCCCGGCTGCGCGGTGGTGGCGACGACCGTCGAGCCGGCGCCCTGGCGCCGCTCGACCAGCCCTTTGTCGACGAGCTTGCGCAGGGCCTCGCGGATTGTGAACCGGCTCGCCTCGAAGCGCGCGCACAAGGCCGTCTCGGTCGGCAGGGTCGCCCCCACCGGGTGCAGGCCGGTCCGGATCTCCTCCTGCAGCGCCCGCGCGATCCGTTCGTTGAGGGGGCCCGCCTCCGCGCCGCGCTCCCGCATTCCCGATGCCCTGCCGGACAAGATCCCCTCCGATTCTGCGGCCGGCCACTTGTCCAGACAAATTTGCCCGATTAGGCTCTGACGGACAAGAGGAACGCCCGATGATCCAGACCATAGACCCTGCCGCTGCGCCAGCCCTGTCGGACCTGCGCGTCCTCGAGATGGGTCAGCTGCTCGCCGGGCCGTTCTGCGGCCAGCTCCTGGCCGATTTCGGTGCCGAGGTGATCAAGATCGAGCAGCCCGGTACCGGCGACCCGATGCGCGAATGGGGCCGCGAGAAGCCGCATGGCCAGTCGCTGTGGTGGCCGGTCATCGCCCGCAACAAGAAATCGATCGAGATCAACGCCCGCGAAGCCCCCGGTCAGGACCTGATCCGGCAGCTCGTCGCGAAGTCGGACATCCTGATCGAGAATTTTCGGCCCGGTACGATGGAGAAGTGGGGGCTCGGCTACGACGCGCTCTGCGCGATCAATCCGCGGCTGATCATGATCCGCGTGTCCGGCTACGGCCAGACCGGACCCTATTCCCAGAAGGCCGGCTACGGCGCGATCGGCGAAGCGATGGGCGGAATGCGCTACGTCGCCGGCGATCCCTCGCACCCCCCGTCCCGCGCCGGCATCTCGATCGGCGATACGCTCGCGGCCACCTTCGCCTGCGTCGGAGGATTGATGGCGCTCCACGCCCGGACCCGCACCGGCCGCGGCCAGGTGGTCGACAGCGCGATCTACGAGGCCGTGCTCGCCGTGATGGAGAATCTCGTCACCGAGTACGACAAGACCGGCTACATCCGCGAGCGCACCGGCGCGATCCTGCCCAACATCGCCCCCTCGAACGTCTATCCGACGAAGAGCGGCGTCTACGTGCTGATCGCCGCCAACCAGGACAGCGTGTTCCGACGCCTCGCCGCCGCGATGGGACGGCCGGAGCTCGCCACCGACCCGCGCTACGCCAGCCATACCGAGCGCGGCAAGCGCCAGGCCGAGCTCGACGCCCTGATCGCCGCCTGGACCGGCGGTTTCGAGCGGGAAGAGCTCGGCCGTCTCCTCGACGAGGCCGGCGTGCCCCGCGGCGACATCTATCGTGCGCCCGAGATGCTGGAGGACGCGCATTTCAGGGCGCGGCGGACCATCGTCGACGTCGCCCACCCGCTGTTCGGCACGCTCAAGATGCAGAACGTCGCGCCGCGCCTGTCGGCCAATCCGGGCCGGGTGGTCACCGCCGGGCCGGAGCTCGGCCAGCACAATGCCGAGATTTTCGGCGAGCTGCTCGGCTTGAGCGAGGCGGAGCGTGCGCGCCTGATCGAGGCACGGGTGATCGGCGGGTCGGCGCGGGACGCGGCGTGAGCCTTCCCCCGGGCTCGGACGATGGATGGAGACGACGACCATGACCGCACAGCGCCCGACATCCGTCGAGATCGTCGAGGTCGGCCCCCGCGACGGCCTGCAGAACGACAGCCGTCTGCTCTCGACCGACGCCAAGGTCGAGATGATCCGGCGCCTCGCGGAGGCGGGCCTGCGGCGGATCGAGGCCGCGAGCTTCGTCAACCCCAAGCGCGTGCCTCAGATGGCCGATGCCGAGGCGGTACTGGCGCGCGTCGTCGACCTGCCGGGGGTCAGCGTCTCCGGCCTCGTTCTCAACGCGCGCGGCTTCGAGCGTGCGCTTACGGCGAAGCTGCGCGAGATCAGCTTCGTGGCGGTCGCGACGGACACGATGGCGGCGCGTAATCAGGGCACGACCGCGCGTGGACTGGTCGAGACCTGGTCCGACTTGGCGGTGCGCGCGAAGGACGCCGGCCTGTTCCGGTCGGTCACGATCGCGGTCGCCTTCGGCTGCCCGTTCGAGGGCGAGGTGGCGCTCGACCGCGTGATCGACATCGCCCGTGCAGTGGCCGAGAGCGGCGTCGACGAGATCTCCCTGGCCGACACGATCGGCGTCGCGACGCCGCGGATGGTCGAGGAGCGTTTCGCCGCCTTGGCGCGGGCCGTGCCCGGCGTGCCGATGCGGGCGCATTTCCACAACACGCGCAACACCGGCTACGCCAACGCGGATGCGGCGCTCCGCTCCGGCGTCACCGTGCTGGATGCGAGCCTGGGAGGCCTGGGCGGCTGCCCGTTCGCGCCCGGCGCCACCGGCAATATCGCCACGGAGGATCTCGTCTCGATGCTGGAGCGGGATCGCGTCGCGTCCGGGATCTCGCTGGAGGCCCTGCGCGACGCGACCCGCTGGCTCGAGGGCGAGATGGGGCGGCGCCTGCCGGGCCACGCCGCCCACGTCACGCCCTGGCCGGCGGTGCCGGCGGCCTAGACCCCACAGCAATGCCCGCCCGACGGGCGCCGCCGACGCCGCCAGCGAGGGAGCGGCCGGGGGAGGGAAGGGAACCTTGACGATGGTGCCAACGTACTCCGCCGGGGCGCGTCTCGACCGCCTGCCGATCTCCGGCTTCCATCGCCGGATCCTGTGGCTGATCGGCGCCGGGATGTTCTTCGACAGCTTCGACATCTACCTGGCGGGCGGCATCCTCGGCGCCCTGGTCAAGGATGGCTGGTCGGACCTCCGGCTCAACGCCGCCTTCATCTCGGCGACGTTCATCGGGATGGTGATCGGAAGTTTCTCGGCCGGGATCCTCGGCGACCGGTTCGGGCGCCGGTTCACCTACCAGGCGAACCTGATGATCTTCGGGCTCGCCTCCCTCGCCGCCGTGTTCGCCCCCGACATGTGGAGCCTGATCGTCCTGCGCTTCTTCATGGGCGTGGGCTTGGGGGCCGAGATCGTGATCGGCTACGCGACGATCGGCGAGTTCATCCCGCCGGCGCAGCGCGGCCGCTGGGCGGCCTACCTGTCGATCATCACCAACACCGCGCTCTTTGCCGCGACGCTGGTCGGCTACCTGGTGATCCCGACCTTCGGCTGGCGCGCGATGTTCGCGATCGCCGGCACCGGGGCGCTCGCCGTCTGGTACGCCCGCAAGAGCATGCCGGAGAGCCCGCGCTGGCTCGAATCCGTCGGCCGCACCGACGACGCCGACCGGGTTCTCGGCCGGATCGAGGCGACCTACGGCGCGGGGCTGCCGACGCCGCGCCACGAACCTGTGGCGACCCATGCCGATCCGGGCCTCAAGGTCCTGTTCGGCCGCCCCGTCATCCGCCGCACGCTGCTCGCGACGGTGATCAACGTGATGATCAACGTCTCGATCTACGGCTTCGTCGCCTGGGTGCCGACCTTCCTGGTCAAGCAGGGGCTCAGCGTCGGCTCGTCGCTCGGATACACGACGTTCATGTCCCTCGGCGGCCCGGTCGGCGCCTGCCTCGGCGCTCTGATCGCCGAGCGCCTGGGCCGGCGCAACGGCCTCACCGTCACGTCGCTCGTCGCCGCACTTCTCGGCGTCGCCTATACTCTGGCGCCATCGATCGAGATCGCCACGGCGGTCGGCTTCGGGCTCTTCACCTGCATCTATCTGATGGTGGCCCTCGGCATCGCGGCCTATATCCCGGAACTCTTTCCGACCGAGTACCGGCTCCGCGGCACGGGGGTGGCGAGCACCGCGGGGCGGATCGCCGGCATCTTCATCCCGCAAGGGGTGGTCTGGCTCTACGCCTCTGGCGGGATCGTGCCTGTCCTGATCATGCTGGTGGGTGCGCTGCTGCTGCAAGCCGCCTGCGTCGGCCTGTTCGGCATCGAGACCCGCAACCGCAGCCTCGAGGAGCTGCGGCCGGGCCACGATCCGGCCCTCGCCCCGGTCGAGCGCTGACGCCCGCCGCTCCCGGCGCCGCGGCGCGCAACCGGCGCGCCCGCGCCTGGTTCATCATCCCGCGAGGACGGCACCGGCGCGGCCGGCCGTATGGCGACGACACGCCCGGCCGGCGTGGTCGGTCGGCGGGGCGGGCGGGGAAGGCCGAGCGCCGACTGTCGACAGCAGACCGGAATCCTGACCCTCGGCAAAGGCGCGACCGGATCGTCACCGGGCGCGCGTCGGCGGTCAGGCCGTCTTCGCGGTTGCGGAGCGGGTCGCATCGATATCCGCCAGGGCGCTGAAACGGGCGCTGCGGATGTGCTTGCGCATGGCGCTCTCGGCCCGGTCGGGATCCCGGGATTGCAGACCCGCGAGGATCTCCCGGTGCTCCGACAGGGCGGCCTGGGCCCGCCCGGGACGGGTGCTCGACCGCAGGCGCTGGAGCCGCAGCTGGTAGTACACTTCGTCGAGGAGAAGCTGTTCCAGACGCGGGTTGCGCGCGCCGCGCACGATGGCGAAATGGAAGTCCTCGTCGGTGCGACCCTGAACGTAGCTCCGGCCGGAGGCGACGTCCGGTTGCCCGGCATGCCGGTCGAGCAGGTCGGCGAGCTCGTCCTGCTCCCGCCCCGTCATCCGTTCGGCGGCGAGACGTGCCGCCATGCCCTCGAGCGCTTCGCGGACGAGGAAGAGCTGCTCGAGGGTGTCCCGGTCGAAGGCGACCACCCGCACGCCGATCCGCGGGGTGCGCACGACGAGCCGGCCCTCGAGCCGGTGCAGGGCCTCGCGCAGCGGCCCGCGGCTGATCCCGAGCTCGCGCGCCAGCTTCGCCTCGGAAAGGCGCTCACCCGGGGAGAACTCGCCCGACGTGATGGCCCCGACGAGCTTGGCGAACGCCTCGTCGACGAGGGAGGTGGACGAGATCGGATCGAGATTGCTCATTCGGTCACCGGAATGCCGGATCACGAACTCATGTTCTGTGCAAACTGTCAACCAGACGGGCAGCGGCGCTCGGGAATGGGCGCCGGCAGACCGGATCAGGCGTCGCTCCAGCCTCGAGCCAGGCCGGCGATCGGCGCCCATGCCGACACCACGACTGCCTCCGACATCCCGCATCGGCGAGGCGAGAGCCGGTCTGTCGACCGGGTCATCGTCCCTCGCTCGCTCTCTCACCGATCGAGCCGCGGCTTGGCACGGAGCTTCCGCCCTCCACCCCCTGGACAACGACGCAGCCATTTTTATCGGCAAACTGTTGACAGTTTGCCGGTCATGCGGAACCCTGTGGCATCAATCGGGCCATGACGCCCGGGACGGCGCCCTCCCGGGGGCGCGACGCGCCTTCCAGAGGCCTTCGAGGACCACGCCGAGCGATGCGAGCCACCCAGACCCTGAAATCGATCCTGGCGCGCCGCGAGGCGGTGAGCGTTCCCGGCGCCGCCAACGCGCTGTTCGCCCGCGTCATCGAGGATCTCGGCTACGAGGCGGTCTACGTGACGGGAGCCGGCGTCGCGAACATGCATCTCGGCGCGCCGGATATCGGGCTCACCACCGTCACCGAGGTGGCGGGCGCGGTCGCCGCGATCGCGGACGCCGTGACTCTGCCGATCATCGTCGATGCCGATACGGGCTTCGGCAACGCCGTCAACATGGTCCGCACCGTGCGCCTGCTCGAGCGGGCGGGCGCCGCCGGCATCCAGATCGAGGATCAGGTCTTCCCCAAGAAGTGCGGCCACTTCACCGGCAAGGATGTCATCCCGGCCGGCGAGATGGTGCAGAAGGTCAAGGCCGCGGTCGACGCGCGGCGCGACGGCGACCTCCAGATCATCGCCCGCACCGACGCCCGGGCGATCGAAGACCTCGACCGGGCGATCGAGCGGGCGCGGGCCTATATCGAGGCGGGCGCCGACGCGACCTTCGTCGAGGCGCCGGTCTCCGCCGAGGAGCTGGCGCGCATCGCCCGCGACCTGCCGGTGCCGCAGGTCGCCAACATCGTGTTCGGCGGCCGCACGCCCGATCCGGGCCGGCAGGCGCTCGCCGGGATGGGTTTCTCGATCGTCCTCTACGCTAACGCGGCGCTCCAGGCGGCGCTCAAGGCGTCCTTCGACGTGCTCGGCGCACTCAAGCGCGACGGCTCGCTCGAGGCGGTGGCCGACCGGCTCGCCTCGTTCGAGGAACGCCAGCGGGCTGTCGACAAGGATGCCTGGGATGCCCGCGAAGCCCGCTACCGGATCGCCTGAGCGAGATCATCGATGAGCAGCCAACCCTCCAACCCGAAACCCTGGGACGGCCTGATCTCCGAGGAGGAGCAGCGGGCCTACAACGCCGCCGGCTTCGGCCGGACCACGGGCCTCGGCCAACGTCCGGCACTCCTCGTGATCGACGTGCAGTACCGCACGACCGGCACGGTGCCGATGCCGTTCTGGCAGGCGATCGAGGAATATCCGACCTCCTGCGGCGAGGTCGCCTGGGCGGCGGTGGCGCGGATCGAGCGCCTGATCGGCCTGTTCCGCGAGCGCGGCTGGCCGGTCCTCTATCCCCTCGTCGCGCCGAAGGCCGGCTTCGATCAAGGCCGGCTATCGGACAAGGTGCCGGCGATCATGAACGTCGCCGCCAAGGGCTACGAGTTCCCGGCCCAGGTCGCGCCGCGGGACGGCGACATCCTGCTGCCGAAGAAGCATCCGAGCGCCTTCTTCGGTACGCCGCTCGCGAGCTACCTCATCAACCTCCAGGCCGACAGCCTGGTGGTGACCGGATGCTCGACCAGCGGCTGCGTGCGCGGCAGCGTCGTCGACGCCTTTGCGTACAATTTCCGGGTCCTGGTCCCGCACGATGCCGTCTACGACCGCAGCGCGACCTCGCACGCGGTCAACCTCTTCGACATGGCCTCGAAATACGCGGACGTGATGTCGACCGACGAGGCCCTGGACGCCCTGCGCGCCCTCGCGTGAGCCGCCCCCGGGACGTGTCCCGGGCGCGCCTCGCGCCCGGGTCGAGAGCCCCGACGAACCTTGCCGATGAACCCTGCAATCAGAGTGGGACCGATGAGAGCGCGCGCAGCAGCACCTTTGAGCCGCCGGGCCCTGGTGGCCGGCACCCTGGCGATGTCCCTCAGCCTTGCCGGGGCGGCGCGCGCCGAGGAGCCGCTTCGCTTCGGCATGGCGATGCCGCTCTCGGGCGGGCAGGCGACCTACGGCCAGGACCAGGTCAAGGCCGCCGAATGGGCTGTGGCGGAGATCAACGCCAAGGGCGGGGTCGCCGGCCGCAAGCTCGAGATGATCGTGCTCGACACCCGGGCGGATCCGCAGGCCGGCATCCAGGCGGCCAATCGTCTGATCTCGGTCGACAAGGTTCCGGCCTTCGTCAGCGCCTGGTCGGCGGTGGTCAAGGCGATCGCCCCGGTGGCGAACGACACCCGCACGGTGCAGCTCTCGGTCGGTGCGAACTCGGCCGAGATCGCCCGACTCGGCGATTACACCTACACCACCTTCCCGCTCGCTGCCGTCGACATCACGGCGGTGGCGAACTACGCGGCCAAGGAGATGGGCAAGAAGCGGGCGGCGGTCCTCTACATCAACAACGAGACCGGCACGGTCGCGGCGCAGATCTACCGCGACGTCTTCAGCAAGGCCGGCGGTCAGGTCGTGGCCTACGAAGCATACGACCCGCGCGCCTCGGACTGGACCGGGCCGCTCCTCAAGGTCCGTGCGGCCCAGCCCGACATCGTCCACATCCAGGGCCTCGTCGCCGACACGCCGCAGGTCATCGCCCAGATGCGCCAGCTCGGCCTGACGATGCCGGTCTCGTCCTACTCGGCGGTCTACAACCCGAAGCTGATCGAGCAGCTCGGCAAGGCCTCCGAGGGCGTCATCGCCACCTCGCTCGCCCCCGGCGCCGCCGACGACCCGGCGGTCGCCGCATACTTGGCGCGCTGGAAGAAGGAAGTCGGCCGCGAGCCGAACGGCCTGCCCTACACCCAGTACCTCTACGACGCGCCCTATCTCGTCGCCGCCGTCTATTCCGGCCTGATCGACAAGAAGATGCCGCTCACCGGCGAAAACTTCCGCAAGGAAATGCTGGCGATACGCACCTTCGACCTGCCGCTCACCGGCAAGCTGACGATCAACGACGACCACACGGTGAACAAGACCGTCTACCTGATGGAAGTGAGGAACGGCGCCTGGGTCAAGAAGGCGGTGGTCGAATAGGGCGCGGGCACCGAATTGGGAGGCGACACCATGCTAACCTTCGACATCCTCGCGCAGGTGCTGTGGACGTCGCTCGCGACCTCCGCGCCGCTGGTGCTGTTCGCGGTCGCCTTCGCGCTGGTGCTGAAGGTCAACCGCATCTTCAACTTCGCCCAGGCCGGCGTGATGACGGTGGCGTTCTACGCCGCCCACTCCGCCGTCTCGATGGCGGGCTTGCCCGGCTGGGTCGGCTGCCCGCTCGCGCTCGCGGCTTCCGCGGGAGCGAGCGCGCTCCTCGAACGGGTTGGGTTCCGACCGCTGCGGCGGCGGCGCGCGACGCCGATGTTCATCTTCATCTTCACCCTGATCGTGTCCGAGCTGATCGCCTATCTGGCGATGCTCGTGTTCGGCACCTGGCCTACCACGGTGTTCCCGTCGCTGTTCTGGCCGGTGACGCTGGTCGGCAACGTGGCAATCAGCGCCTGGGACGGGCCGGCGATCGGGGCGATGCTCGTCTCGCTCGCGCTCCTCTTCACCTACCTTCGCCGCGCCCGGACCGGCCGGTTCATGATCGCGGTCGCCGACAACCCCGATCTCGCCGAGCTCTACGGCATCGAGAAGGACCGGGTTTATCTCGCCACCGTGGTGATCGCCGGCCTTCTCGTCGGCGTCGGCATGTGCCTCTACGGCGCCCGGGCCCAGGTCCAGCCGACGACCTCCATCGAGCTGATGCTGTTTGCGGTCGCGGCCACCATCATCGGCGGTATCGGCAACCTCTGGGGCGCGGCTCTCACCGCGGTGGCGCTCGGGGTCGTGCAGAACGCCAGCGTCCTGTTCATCCCGGCCGAGTGGCAGGGCTTCCTGCTCTACGTCTTCCTGTTCCTCGCCATCGTGTTCCTGCCGAACGGCATCCGCCTGCCGGAGCGCAAGCGGGGCTTGGCGCGCCGGGTCGCCAGTGTCGATCTTGGCGATCCCGCTCCCGATCCGGCGCCTGCCAGCAGAGAGGCGTAAGACATGGACTACCTGATCACCCTCGCAATCCTGATCGGGTTGAGCGTCGCGCTCGCCTCGAGCTTCAACCTCATCATCGGCTATGCCGGCCTGGTCTCGATCGCCCACCCGGTCTTCTACGCCATCGGCGCTTACGTCTCGGCGCTGCTCGCCCGCGACCTCGGCCTGCCGGTGCCACTCGCGATGCTGTGCGGGGCGCTCGCCGCGGCGGCGGCCTCTGCCGCGGTCGCACTGCCGTCCTTGCGGGTCTCGGGCGACTACCTGCTGATCGCCTCGATCGGCTTCCAGCTCGGGGTGCTCGAGGCCATCAAGAATATCTCCGTCACGGGCGGCGCGGGCGGGCTCACCAACATCCCGGCCTTCCTGGTCCAGGACGGCGGCAGGGGCGCCTACGCGGCCCTGGTGATCGCCTTCGCGGGTCTCACGGTGTGGCTCAACTGGCGCATCGCCCATGGGCCCTACGGCCGCGCCCTCTCGGCGATGCGCGACGACGAGACCGCCTTCGCGGGCTTGGGCCGCAACGCGGTCGCCATGAAGGTCGCGGTCTTCGCGTTCGGCTCCGGCATCGCCGGCCTCGCGGGGGCCCTCTACGCCCACTACTTCCGCTTCGTCACGCCGGAGCAGTTCGAGATCCTGCAATCGGCCGCCCTCCTGACCATGGTGGTGGTCGGCGGGGTGCGGACGACCTGGGGCCCGGTGCTGGGCGCCGTGCTGCTCCAGGCGCTGCCGCAGGCCATCACCTTCGTCGACCTGCCGCCCGCCATCCTCGGGCCGCTCCAGGGCTTGCTGTTCACCGGCCTCGTCCTCGTCTTCATGGTCCTGCGGCCGCAGGGCCTGATCGCGGCGGGCGAGGCCTGGCATCCAGCCAAGAAGTATTCCGCCAAGACGTATTTCGCCAAGACCCGGGGAGAAGCGTGATGACCCCGGTCCTCGAGATCGCCGGCCTCGACAAGCGTTTCGGCGGCATCGTGGTCGCGGACGGCATCGACCTGACGCTCAATCCAGGCCGAGTGGTCGGGCTGATCGGGCCGAACGGCGCCGGCAAGACCTCGCTGTTCAACTTGATCTCCGGGGTGTTCCCCTCCGACGCCGGCACGATCCGGCTCGACGGGCAGCGCCTCGACGGGTTGGCGATGCACCGCCGGGCGTCCCTGGGCCTCGCTCGTACCTGGCAGAACCTGCGGTTGTTTCCGTCGCTGTCGGTGCTCGATAATCTGATGGTCGGGCCGCGCCGCTACCTCGGCGACCGGCTCCTGCGCCTCGCTCTCGACCCGGCCGGGGTCCGGGCGCAGGAGGCGGGGACGCGACGGCGGGCCGAGGAGGTACTGGAGCGCACACGTCTCTCGGGCGTCGCCGCGACTCCGGCGGCCGACCTGACATTCGGCCAGCAGAAGCTCGTCGGCGTCGCCCGTGCGCTGATGAACGACGCCCGCTGCCTGCTCCTCGACGAGCCGATGGCCGGCGTCGAGGGCCAGGCCTACGAGATCATGCAGCAGGTGGTGCGCGAGGTCGCCGAAGGGGGCGTCGCGGTCTGCGTCGTCGAGCACAACGTCGCGTTCATTCGCGACCTCTGCGACGAGGGCGTGTTCATGTTCGCCGGCAAGGTCCTGGCCCGCGGGCCGGTCGCCGACCTGATCGCCGATCCTCGTCTCACCGAACTGTATTTCGGGACCTGATCCGATGCTGGAGATCCGCTCGCTCTCGGCCGGCTACGGCACGCTCACTGCCCTCGACGCCGTCTCGGCCCGGTTGGAGCCGGGCGGCCGGCTCGGCGTCTTCGGCCATAACGGCGCCGGCAAGACGACGCTGCTGCGCTGCATCGTCGGCGCCCATGCCGCCCATGCCGGCGAAGTCGTCTTTGACGGCAAGCCGGTGCTGCCCGGCAACGTCCCGGCCACGATCCGGCGCGGCATCGCCTTCGTGCCGCAGGGCCACAACGTCTTCCCCAACCTCACCGTGGCGGACAACCTCGCCACGGCAGGTCTCCTGTTCGACGGCAAGTTCGCCGGCGAGGTGCTGAAGATCTTTCCGCTGCTCGAGGAGCGTCGCGGTCAGCGCGCCGGCTCGCTCTCAGGCGGCGAGCAGCAGATGCTGGCGCTCGGCATGGCCCTGATGACCCAGCCGAAATGGTTGCTCCTCGACGAGCCGTCCACGGGCCTCGCGCCGGTGATCGTACGCAACGTGATGAGCCAGCTCGCCAAGGTCAACGCGGCCTTCGGCACCGGCCTCATCATCGTCGAGCAGAACGTGCCGGCGACCCTGAAGGTCGTCGAGCACGGGCTGATCCTGAAGTCCGGCCGGACCGTGTTCTCGGGCGAGGCCGCGACGCTCGCGGCCAAGCCCGACCTCTGGGAGTGGTTCTAGACCATGGCACCCGATTCCGATCCCGCCCTGCGGGCCTCCAGCGCCGCCGCCGTGCAGTCGCTGATGACCTGGGCTGCCGCGTACTCCCACGACGCGCTGCCCGGAACCGTCCGAGCCCGTGCGGCGCTGGTCCTCGCCGACGATCTCGGGGCGATCGTGGCCGCCGCCGGCGAGCCGCCGGTGGCGCGGATACGCGCCGTGCTGGCGCGATCCTCGGGCCGCGCCGAGGCGACGGTGTTCGCCCCCGGCAGCCCGCCCCTCGACCGGGCCTCGGCGGCAGCGGCCAACGGCCTTGCGGCGACCTGGTGCGAACTCGACGAGGGCTATCGCGGCGTGCCCTGCCACGCCGGGGCCTACATCCTGCCGGCACTGCTGGCCGAGGCCGAGGCCGAGGGGGCGAGCGTCGCGCGGGTGCTGGAGGCGCTGGCGCTGGCCTACGAGATCACCGTGCGCTGCGCCCGCGCGTTTCCGTTCGCCACCATGACGGTCCACCCGCACGCCGCCTTTGCGACGATCGGGGCGGCGGCCGGCATCGGGCTCCTGCGCGGCTTCTCCGGCAAGCTCCTCCTCGACGCGGTGTCGGCCGCCGCCAGCATGACCTTTGCCGGCCCCTACGGCCACGCGATCGAGGGTGCGCTGGTGCGCAACGCCTGGACCTCGGCGGGCGCCTGGATCGGCCTGCGCGCCGCCGACGGGGCGGAGGCCGGGATCGCCGGCCTGCCCGAGACCTTCCATGACGTCTTCGTCGGCGGCCTCGGCACGGCCTGCCTACCGGAGGCCCTGACGGACGGCCTCGGCACCGACTGGGCGATCCGTGGTGGCTACCACAAGGTCTTCGCCTGCTGCCAGTACGCCCACGGGGCGATCGAGGCCTCCCTGCGCTTGCGCGCGGAGGCTCCCGGCCGGGAGGATGAGATCGACGAGATCCTGGTCGAGACCCATCCCCGCGGCCTGACCCTCACCACCGTCGAGCCGGCGACGGTGCTGGCGGCGAAGTTCTCGATGCCGCACGCGCTCGCCGCCGCCGCGGTCACCGGGACGGGCGGGCAGGGGGCCTTCGATCAATCGACGCTGCACGAGCCGCGGATCGCGGACTTGCGCCGCCGGGTCCGGCTGGCGCCCCTGCCCGAGATCGGTCCGCCGCCGAACGACCGGCCCTCGCGGGTGACCTGGCGAATGCGCGACGGGACCGCCTTGAGCGCGCTCTGCGAGAGCGCCCGCGGCGGTGCCGATCAGCCCTTCGACACCGACACGATGCTCGCCAAGCTCGCCGAGACCAGCCGGGCGTACCCCCGGATGGCTGCCGTCCTCGAACGGATCGTGCGCAGGGCCGAGGACGACGAGCGGGATTTGCAGAGACCGTGGCGGGATTGCGTGACCGAGATGACGGGCGGGGTGGAACGGTGAGCGACGAACTCGACATCCTGGTGATCGGCGCCGGAGCCTGTGGCCTCGCGGCGGCCATCGCCGCGCACGATGCCGGAGCGAGCGTGGCGGTGATCGAGAAGCAGGAGCGGCCCGGCGGTAATTCCTCGCTCTCGACCGGCTCGGTGCCGGCGGCGGGCAGCCGGTTCCAGCGCGAGGCGGGCATCGCGGACGAGCCGGCCCGCATGGTCGCCGACCTGATGGCGATCGCCGGCGGCGAGACCGACGACCACGCCCTGGTCGAGCGCCTCGCGAGCGTCTCGGCCGAGACCGTGGAGTGGCTCGTCGACACGGTGGAGGCGAAACTCACCCTCATCACCGCCTACAAGCATATCGGGCATTCGGTGCCCCGCCTGCACGCCCCGGTCTCGCGCCGCGGCCAGGATCTCGTCGACGACCTCGTGGCGGCGGCCGAGCGGCGCGGCATCCCGATCGCGGTCGGCAACGGCGCCCGCGCGCTGATCGTCGAGGACGGAACCGTGTGCGGCGCCGTCGTCGAGGCCGCCGGCGAGACGGTCGAGATTCGGGCCGGCAAGACGATCCTCGCCCTCAACGGCTTCGCGGCGAACCCTGAGCTCGTCCGGCGCTTCTGCCCCGAGATCGCCGGGGCGGAGTATTTCGGCGCCCGCGGTTCCACCGGCGAGGCGGTTCTGTGGGGCGAGCGGATCGGCGCCGCGCTCGCCAACATGGCGGCCTACCAGGGCTACGCCGCCGTCGCCTATCCGCAGGGCAGCCTCCTGTCCTGGACCACGGTCGAGAAGGGCGGGATCATCGTCGGCGACGATGCCCGCCGGTTCGGGGACGAGAGCCTGGGCTATTCCGGCTATGCCCGGGAGGTTCTGGCCCGGGGCGGGCACGCCTACACGGTGTTCGACCAAAAAATCTTCAACGTCGCCGCCGCGGAGGAGGAGTTCATGGAGCTCTGGAACTACGGCGGCCTCAAGCGCGGCGACACCGCCGAGGAGATCGCCCGACCCTTCGGTCTCGATCCGCAAGTGCTCGCCGGGGAGATCGCGCAACGCAACGCAGCGGCGGCCGGGACCGTGCCCGACCCGCACGGACGGCGGGATTTCGGCCTCGGGCCCCTGGCGCCACCCTACTACATCGGCCGCGTCGTGCCCGGGCTGTTCCACACCCAGGGCGGGTTGCGGGTCGATGCCGACGCACGCGTGCTGCGGCAGGATGGAGCCCCGGTGCCGAACCTCTTCGCCGGCGGCGGCGCGGCGGCCGGGATCAGCGGCCGGGCCGGCGCGCTCGGCTACGCCTCCGGCAACGGGCTCCTGTCGGCGATCGCGCTCGGACGCCTCGCGGCGCTCGCCGCCGCCCGCGAACTCGCGAGCACGCCGTGACGCTCGCCCGCGACCTCGCCCGGCGCGTCCGGGCGCTCTCCCGCAACGGCCTGCCGCCGGAGGTGGCGGCCACCGCGCGCCTCCACCTCCTCGACGCGATCGGGGTCGGTCTCGCCTCGGCGGGCTCGGAGGCCGGTGCGCCCTACCGGCGCTACGCCGCAGGGCTCGGGCCGGGGAGCGCCAGCCTGATCGGGATCCCCGGCCGTGTCGCGCCGGCCGCGGCGGCCCTCGTCAACGGCGGATTGATGCACGGGCTCGAATTCGACGACACCCATACCGGCTCGATCGTCCACGGCTCGGCGGTGCTCGCTCCCGCGGCTCTCGCCGCCGCCCAGGCCGCCGGCGCCTCCGGGCCGGCGCTGAGCACGGCCTACGCGCTGGGCTGGGAGGTGCTGATCCGCATCGGCCTCGCCGCGCCCGGGGCCTTCCAGGCACGGGGCTTTCAGGTCACCTCGGTCGGGGGCGCCCTGGTGGCGGCTCTCGTCGCGGCGGAGCTCGTCGGCCTCACCGAGGACGAGGCGGTGGCGGCGATGGGGATCGGCCTCAGCGGTGCCTCCGGCGTGTTCGAGTTCCTGACCAACGGCGCCTCGGTCAAGTCGCTGCATCCCGGGCTTGCCGCCCAAGCCGGTCTGAATGCCGCCGACCTGGCGCGGGCCGGCCTTACCGGGCCGGAGACCGCCTTCGAGGGGCGCTGCGGGCTGTTTTCGGCCTTCGCCGGGGACGCGCGCCTCGCCGGGGCGTTCGCGGCCGCCCTCGACGGGCTCGGCACGGAGTGGCACCTGCCGCAGGCGGCGTTCAAGTTCCACCCCTGCTGCCACTACCTGCACCCCTTCATCGAGGCCGCCGGAATCCTGGCCGAGCGGGGCGTGAAGCCCGACGACGTCGCCGCACTGACCTGCCGGGTGCCTGCGGGCGCGGCGCCGATCATCTGCGAGCCCTGGGACGCCAAGCAGGCCCCCGCCAGCGGGCACGCGGCGCGCTGGAGCCTGCCGGTCGCGGTGGCGGCGTGCCTCGTCGAGGGCCGGGTCGATCTGGCGACCTTCGAGGCGCCGGCGAGCGCGGCGGTGCTGACGCTCGCCCGCCGCATCGCCTGGGAGCCGCTCGCCGGCGCCCGCTTCCCGCAGGTCTTCGAAGCCGAGATCGTCGCCGAGACCCGCGATGGTGCCCGGCACGAGATCCGGGTCGACGACGTCTACGGCAATGCCGGACGGCCTGCCGGCGACGACGCGGTACGGGAGAAGTTCCGCCGCAACGCCGCCCGCAGCCTCGCGCCGGACGGCGTCGCCTCCCTGGAGGCCGCCATCGACGCGCTCGCCGAGGCCCCGCGCATCGACGCCCTCACCCTGTCCCTGTCCCACTCCGTCCGGAGCGACGCATGAGCACGGAATACGACCTCCTCATCCGCGGCGGCGACGCCGTCCTGCCGGGGCGCGGGCGCACCGCGTGCGACATCGCCGTCAGCGACGGCCGGATCGCCGCGATCCTCGCCCCCGGCGCGCTGGCCTCGGCCGCGACCGCGCTCGACGCCCGCGGCCTCGTCGTCCTGCCCGGCGCCATCGACGTTCACCTCCATCTCGGCCACGGCCGCGACATCGCCCGGCCGCGCGTGCCGGCGGATGCCGCGCAGGAGAGCGCGGCGGCGGCCGTCGGCGGCATCACCTGCTTCATCCCCTACCTGATGACGAGCGACCCCTTCGCGAGCGTGCTGCCGGAGGTGATCGGGGTCACCGAGGCCGGATCGCGGATCGATTTCGGCTATCACCCGATCATCTCGACCGAGGCGCAGCTCGCCGAGGTCGAGGCCTGCGCCCGGGACCACGGCGCGCCGACCTTCAAGATCTTCATGAACAACCGGGGCGGGGAGGGCGCCCGCCTCGGCCTGCCGGACATCGACGACGGCTTCCTCCTGCGCCTGTGCGAGGCGGCGGCGCGGGCCGGCGGCATGGTCTGCCCGCACCCCGAGACGATCGAGCTCGCCTGGGTCACCCGCGAGCGCGCCAAGGCGGCGGACCCGGACGGCACCGGGGGACTGGCCACCTGGAACGCCAGCCGTCCACCCTTCGTCGAGGCCGACGCGGTGCAGCGCGCCGGCTTCATCGCCCGCACGGCCGGCGCGCCGCTCTACGTCGTGCACACCTCCTCGGGCGAAGCCCTGGCGGCGGGCCTGCGCCAGCGCGAGGCGGGCGCGCAGCTCTTCCTCGAGACCTGCCCGCACTACCTGACCCACGATATCGGCTGGGACGGGGGCGAGACCGGCGGGAGCGACACGGCCAAGATCAATCCCCCCTTGCGCGAGGCCGCCGACCGGGAAGCTCTGTGGGCCGGCATCCTGTCGGGCGCCATCGACACCGTGGCCACCGACCACGTCCATCGCGGCCTCGACGCCAAGGCCGGCGGCATCTGGTCCGCCTCGCCGGGCTGCCCCGGCCTCGAGACCCTGCTGCCGGTGCTACTGACCGAGGGCCATCACGCCCGCGGCCTCGACCTCGCCCGGGTGGTCGATCTGGTCTCGACCCGGCCGGCGCAGATCATGGGCCTCGCCCATCGAAAAGGCGCGATCGCGCCGGGCCTCGATGCGGATTTCGCCCTCGTCGACCTCGACGCCGAGTGGACCCTCACGCGCGCGGACGTTCGCTCGAGCGCCGGCTACTCGATCTACGAGGGGCGACGGTTCCGGGGGCGCGTGCTCCACACGGTCGTGCGCGGCCGGATGGTGCTGCGAGATCGTTCGCTCCAGGACGACGCCATCGGCACCGGCCGCTACGTTCCGCGACGGCTTGCCGCCGTTCGTCTCTGAAGGCCCGTCGCGTCCGTGAGATAAGGGCTCTCGCAACGCGAGAGCGGGGTGCGTGAGCCGGCACGAAGAGCGGTCAAGCAGTCCGCTCGATCGTGTGGAGGGTGATGACGCTGGCCTGCCGGAGCGGGAAGACCTCGTGGATGTCGGCGCGCCGTCCATCGCGAGCGGGTGGACGGCGGGTGCGATCGAATCCGGCTTGGCGATGCTCGACTACCTGGCGATGCTCGACCACCTGGCGATGCCGCGCCGGGTAATCTTGCTCAAATCCCGCGTGCCCGGCTCACCCGGGGCCGCACGCGGGCCTCTCCGTGTTGCAGCCTGCCGTCGTCAGATCCGCGCGCGAGCCTGCCCCGCAGCCAGATAGGCCCGCCATCCCCCGTGAGCGGAGACGTCCTCGGCGTCGCGCACGCCCTGCGGCTCGCAGAGGAATCCCTTCGGCGTGGTGCCGTCGGACAGCCGCAGGGTGCCGATGCCGAGGGGGGCGGGGATCGCCGCGACGAAGCGCCCGAAGGCCTCGGGCGTGAGAGCCCAGACCTCGGTGGCGATCGCCGTACCGGCGCCGTCGGTCACCCGAATCAGGCCGGGACGACGCGGGCCCGCGCCCGGCAGGGCGAAGAGACGGTAATCGGGCGTGGTCGCGACCGCCCGCAGGAGCCGCCCACCGAGCGCGGTCAGCTCGCCGTTGAGGGGCAAGCCGGAGAGATGCGCGCCGACCACGGCCAGCTCGATCTCGTCGTCCGCCGCCCGCGGCGTGTCCGGCACGGAGGCCTGCGGCGGCGCGACGCCGGTCGAGCCCATCGAGCAACCGCCGGCGCGGTGGAGGGCGTCGCCGAGGGAAATCAGCGCCGCGTCGCGGCCCGCCGGTGCGATCAGGGTGAGACCGGCCGGCCAGCCATCGGCGCGGGGACGGCTCGGGATCGCCAGGGCGCAGAGATCGAGCAGGTTGACGAAGTTGGTGTAGGTGCCGAGCTCGGCGTTGGGGCCGATCGGGTCGGCCTCCAGCGCCGCGACGGTCTGCGGCCGCGGGAAGGTCGGCACGCAGAGCGCATCGATGCCTTGCCAGACCGGCTCGGTGGCGCGGCGCAGTTCCGCCAGCCGGTAGCGGCCCGCGAAGGCGTCGGCGGCCGAGAAGGCGGTCGCACGTTCCGTGATGGCGCGGGTGACCGGGTGCAGCGCCTCGGGGGTCGCGGCGATGACGTCCCGGATCGCCTCCCAGCGCTCGGCCACCCACGGACCGTCGTAGAGGAGCGCGGCGGCGGCGAGGAACGGGGTCAGATCGACCGGCACCAGGGTCGCGCCGAGCGCCTCGAGATCGCCGAGGCCGGCATCGAAGGCGGCCTCCGACATCGCGTCGCCCGCAAATCGCCGGCTCTGCGCATCCGGCACGCCGATGCGCCGCGGCAGCGGCCCCGGCCGCCCGACCGGAACGACGCGCGAGAACGGGTCGGCGGCGTCGAACCCGGCAAGGGCCGAAAGGCCCTCGAAAGCGTCCGCCGCGGTCAGCGCGAAGATCGACACGCAATCGAGGGTGCGGCAGGCCGGCACCACGCCGCGCGTGGAGAGCGCCCCGAGCGTGGGCTTGAGCCCGACGATGTTGTTGAGCCCCGCCGGCACCCGGCCGGAGCCGGCGGTGTCGGTGCCGAGCGCCAGCGGCACCAGCCCCGCCGCCACCGCGACCGCGGAGCCCGAGGACGATCCGCCGGGCACGAGCGCCGGGTCGAGGGTGTTGCGCGGCACGCCGTAGGGCGAGCGCATGCCGACGAGGCCGGTGGCGAACTGGTCGAGATTGGTCTTGCCGATGATCAGCGCCCCGGCCTGCCGGAGCCGCGTCACCACCCCGGCGTCCTGCGCCGCGGGCCGCGCGTAGTCCGGGCAGGCGCAGGTCGTGGGGAGGCCCGCGACGTCGATGTTGTCCTTGACGGCGACCGGGATGCCGTGGAGCGGGCCCGCCGGCAGGTCCCGGGCCTCTGCCGCCACCTCGGCCTCCGGCCGCAGGGTGAGGAAGACCGCCGGATCGGCGAGCGCCGCGATGCGCCGGTAGACCTCGCGCACGGCCTCCATCGGCGTGAGGGCTCCCGAGGCGTAGGCCTCGCGGTACTGGGCGACGGTGAGGGGAAACTCGCTCACGCCGACACCTCGTCGATCAGGCTCACATGCGCCGCGACCACCCGCCAGCCCTCGGGGAGCCGGGCCCAGGACTGCATCTGGCGCCCGACCTTGCCGGGATGCGCCTCGCGCCAGAACAGGGTCGAGGCGGTGGCGAAGTCGCGCCCGAAGGTGGTGATGACCGTCTCGTCGATGCGCCGCTCGACCCCGACCGGCGAACGCGCCCGCCGAAACGCCCGGATCGCGTCCATGCCGTAGAGGTTCTCTCCGATGCCGTACCGGATGGTGCGGGGATCGTCCCAGAACAGAGCCTCGAGGGTCGGCACGTCGTTGGTGACGAGAGCGGTTTCGTACGCGGCGAAGGCCGCCTCGACCTCGGCTTTGACGTCGGGGATGTCGATATCCATGGAGTTTCCTCACGCAGTTTTCGAGTGGGCCGATCATGGCCTGGACGAGAAGTCGCGGGATCCCCTCTCCAGGCGATGCCGGGCTTGCCAGAGATCCTTGCCCGGTATCGCTGCAAGGTGCGGGAGAGGGGTAGGGGCGATCGAAGATCGCGCGAGGGTGCTACGGTTCTGAGTCTGGCACGAAGCGTCGAGCTATCAGCACGACGTTGAGTGCTTGAATAAGGACCGTGTCACCCTCACCCCCGACCCCTCTCCCACACGGGAGAGGGGGGACGTGCTCGACTTCGAGAGGTCGGAGTTGTTCGAGGGGTCGGTGCTGTTGCGAGGCACGCGGCCTCACCCCGCCACCGGCGCCGCCGCCACCCCCGCCGCCTCGATCGCCCCGGCGACCCGCAAGGCCAGGTCCTCCCGCCACGGTGCCGCGATCACCTGCACGGCGAGGGGCAATCCACCTCCGACCCGCACCGGCACCGCGACGACCGGCAGGCCGATGAACGAGATCGGCTGGGTGAACACGCCGATATTGGGCCGCGCGGGGACGGTGACGCCGTCGAGCTCCATCGTCGCCTGGCCGATCCGGAGCGCCCGGCACGGCGTGCAGGGGGCGAGGATCACGTCGACGTCGTCGAAGAGCGCCAGCACCCGCTCCCGGTACCAGCTGCGGAAGCGCTGGGCCCGGTGGACCCAGGCGGCGGGGATCGTCGTGCCGGCGATCAGCCGGTCGCGCACCGCCGGGTCGTAGTCGCCCGGCCGCTCCCGCAGGCGGTCGAGATGCAGACCGGCGGCTTCCGCCGCCGTGATGATGAAGGCGGCGGCCCGAGCGCGGGCCGCTTCCGGGATCTCGACGGTGCGGGAGGCGCCCGAAGCCTCGGCGGCGAGCCTCACCGCCGTGAAGCAATCCGCCTCGCCGCCGCGGGCGAAGTATCCGCCGGCGACCGCGATCCGCAAGGACGTGGCGCCCTGCGCCAGCGCGTCCGCGACGGGCTCGATCGCGCGCGGCGCCTGCCAGGGATCGTCGGGATCGGTGCCCTGCATCGCGTCGTAGGACAGCGCCAGGTCGGCGACCGAGCGCGCGAGCGGTCCCAGATGGTCGAAGCTCCCGACGAACGGAAAGGAGCCCGCCCGCGACAGCCGGCCGAAGGTGGGCTTGAGCCCGAAGGTGCCGCAGAAGGCCGAAGGCACCCGGATCGACCCGTTGGTGTCCGAACCGAGCGCGAGAGGCACCATGCCGGCCGCCACCGCTCCGCCGGACCCGCCCGACGACCCGCCGGTCATCCGCGTGCGGTCGTGCGGGTTGCGCGAGGGGCCGTCATGGGCGTTCTCGCCGGTGAAGTCGTAGGCGTATTCCCCCATGTTGAGGGCGCCGACCAGCACCGCGCCGGCCGCCTCGAGCCGCCGGACCAGGGCGCCGTCGCGGGTGGCCGGCGCCCGCTCGCGGTTGATCATGGAGCCGGCGCGGGTCGGCAGGCCGGCGACGTCGAACAGGTTCTTGACCGCGAAGGGCACGCCGGCGAGCGGCCCCACGCTCCGGCCGGCGGCCCGCTCGGCATCGATCGCCGCGGCCCGGGCACGGGCGCGCTCCGCCGTCACGTCCGTGAAGGCGTTGAGGTCCGGGTCGAGGGCGGCGATCCGCGTCAGAGCCGTCTCGACGGCGGAAGCGGCGGTGAGCCGGCCCGCCGCCACGGCTGCGGCGATCCCGGAAGCGGTATCGGGCGCGCTCATGCTGCCACCTCTCATGCCCGGAAGACCGGCGCCGGCTCGACGGTGTCGTCGAGGGGGAAGTCGAGCAGGAGTGCGGCGGCTGCCGCCGTCGCCTGGACGGCGGCCGTCACCGTCCCGCGCCACTCGGGCGCCATCGGGATGCCGACGAGCGGCATCATCGCGTCGACGATCGCGCCGGCGGATTCGTCGTCGAGCGGCAGGGGACGGGAGGGGGCGGGAAGCGAAGATGGTGTCGTCATGGGCGGGCCTCGGGGATCGGTTGATGCTGTGACGTGAAGTGTTCGAGGGTCTGTCATTCCCACCCACCACCTCAGGATGAGGTCGTTGTCGGGAAACGTAGGAACGACGATGAGCGGCCTCCTCACACCGGCGGCCTTGGAATCGCCGCGAGCAGCGCGCGGGTGTACTCGGCTTGCGGCGCCTCCAGCACCGCCTCGGTCGGGCCCTCCTCGACGATGCGCCCGGAGCGCATCACGATCACCCGGTCGCAGAGCATCCGCACCACCTGGAGGTCGTGGCTGACGAAGAGGTAGCTCATGCCGAGCGCCTGCTTGAGGTCTGCGAGAAGGTTCAGCACCACCGCCTGCACCGAGACGTCGAGGGCCGCGGTCGGCTCGTCGAGGATGACGAGGTCGGGGGCGGGGGCGATGGCCCGGGCGATGCCGACCCGCGCCTTCTGGCCGCCGGAAAGCTGGTGCGGGAAACGGTCGAGCAGCTCGACCGGCAGGCCGACGAGCCGGGCCAGTTCCTCGCACCGCGCCCGGATCGCGGCGGCGCCGGTCACGGTGCGAAAGCGCAGGAGCGGGTCGGCGATGGCGCGCGCCGCGGTCCAGCGCGGGTTGAGCGATTCGGTCGGGTCCTGGAAGACCATCTGAATCTTCGGTCGTAACGGATGCGTGGCGAAGCGCGCCGCCGGCACCCGGCCGATCTCCTCGCCGGAAAACACGATCGAGCCCTCGGTCGGGTCGAGGAGGCGCATCACCATCGTCGAGGTGGTGGACTTGCCGCAGCCCGATTCGCCGACGAGGCCGACGCTCTCGCCGCGGGCGACCGTGAAGTTCAGGGAATCGACCGCCCGGAACGGCGCCTCCGCCGCCTTGCGCGCCAGCAGGGGCTTGGGCTTCGGATAGGCCTTCACCAGCCCGGAGACCGCCAGCAGCGGCGCCCCCGCGGCCTCGGCATGCACCACAGGTGCGGCCGGCGCGCCCTCGGGCAGGAGGTCGCGCAAGGCGACACCCGGGCGCGGCGTCGCCTGCATCAGCTTGCGGGTATAGGCGTGGGCGGGCGCCCGGAAGATCGTCGCGGCGGGTGCCGTCTCGACGACCCGGCCCTGCTCCATCACCACGATCCGGTCGCAATAGGTCGCGGCCAGCCCGAGATCGTGGGTGATGAGCACGGTCGCCATGCCGCGCTCCCGGGTCAGGTCGGTGACGAGGTCCATCACCGCCTTCTGGGTCGTCACGTCGAGGCCGGTGGTCGGCTCGTCGGCGATGAGGAGCTGCGGCCGGCACGCGAGCGCGAGCGCGATCACCACCCGCTGGCACATGCCGCCGGACAATTCGAACGGGTAGGCGTGGTAGCGCTCGGCCGCCCGGGCGATCTTCACCTGTTCGAGCGCCGCGATGGCTTTCGCCTTGGCATCGCCCGAGCCGGCCTCGGCGTGCTGGCGCAGCACGTCCTCGATCTGGTGGCCGACCTTGCGGATCGGGTTGAGCGCGGCACGGGGATTCTGGAAGATCATCGAGATCTCCCGCCCGCGCAGGTCGCGCATCTGGCGCTCGGTCGCGGCGCGCAGGTCGATGCCCGAGAAGCCGACCTCGCCGCCGGCGATGCGGCCGGCCCGGTCGAGGATCCGCATCACCGCGTAGGAGGTGACCGACTTGCCCGAGCCGGATTCACCGACGATGCCGACGGTCTCACCCTTGGCGACCGAGACGTCGACCTGGCGCACCGCCTGGACCGGCCCGCGGCGGGTGGCGAACTCGACCGTGAGGTCGCGGATGGCAAGCAGCGGGAGCGCGGTCATGTCCGCCTCTGGGGGTCGACGATGTCGCGAAGGCCGTCGCCGATGAGGTTGAAGCAGAACACCGCGAGCATCAGGGCGAGGCCCGGAAAGAGCGCGATCCACCACTCGCCCGAGACGATGAAGCCGGCGCCCTCCGCCACCATGATCCCCCATTCCGGGGTCGGCGGGCGCACGCCGAGCCCGATGAAGGAGAGGCCCGCCGCGTTCAGGATCGCGTAGCCCATGGTGAGCGACATCTGCACCATCATCAGCGGCAGGATGTTGGGCAGGATCGCGGTGAGAACGATGCGCAGGTCGGTATTGCCGGTGAGCCGCGCCGCCATCACGAAGCCGGCATTGCGCCGCTGCGCGGCCTCGGCCCGGGCCAGCCGCGCGTAGAGCGGGAAGTTGATGATGGCGGTGGCGAGCACGATGTTGCCGACCGTGTTGCCGAGCGCCGCCACGATCCCCATGGCGAGGACGAAGAGCGGGAAGGCCATGATGGTGTCGGCGAGCCGTCCCACGATCCGGTCGGTCCAGCCGCCGAAGAACCCGGCCATGATCCCGGCGAGCCCGCCTGCGACGAAGACGAGCGCCACCGAGAAGACCGCGATGGCGAGGTCGAGCCGGGCGGCCACCACCACCCGCGAGAGGATGTCGCGCCCGAGCTGGTCGGTGCCGAAGGGGTGCGCCAGCGACGGGGCCCGGAGCGCCGAGCCTGTGTCGGAGGCGAGCGGATCGTAGGGCACCAGCGACGGCCCGAGCACCGCGCAGGCGACGAGGCCGAGGAGCAGCGCGACGGCAAAGCCCGTGACCGGGTTGCCGGCGACGACGGTGCCGGCATGCGCCAGCGTCGCCGAGACTCCGCTGCGGGGACGGGCGGGGGTGAGGGCGGGCGAGCCGGTGGCGCTCATGCGGCCCCCCGGACGCGCGGGTCGATCAGCCCGTAGGCGAGGTCGATCATCAGGTTCAGCACCGTGTAGAGCAGCGCCATCGCCAGGACGAAGCCCTGGACCGGGGCGAAGTCGGAGGCGATCAGCGCCTCGACCGCGTAGGAGCCGACGCCCGGCCAGGCAAAGACCTTCTCGACCAGCACGTTGGCACCGAGCAGGAAGGAGAAGACCATGCCCAACGTCGTGACCACCGGCAGAAGGGCGTTGCGGAGCGCATAGGTGACGACGACCCGGCGGCGCGACAGGCCGGCGGCCCGGGCGGTGCGCACGAAATCGGCGGCGAGCACCGCCAGCATCGCCGCCCGGGTGATGCGGGCGATGGGGGCGAGGGCAAAGATCGCCAGCGTCAGGCCCGGCAGGGCGATCTGGCTGAGCGCCGCCCGGAAGGTCTCGGCATCGCCGGCCGCGAGGCTGTCGATGAGGAAGAACCCGGTGCGCGTCGGCGGCGGTGAGGCGAAGGCGTCGAGGCGACCCAAAGGCGCCGGGGCCCAGCCGAGGACGAAGTAGAAGACGTAGACCAGGAGGAGGCCGGTGAAGAACACCGGCAGCGACACACCCGCCGTCGCCACCACCCGGCAGGCATGATCGACGAGCGAGCCCTGTTTGAGCGCCGCCGCGACGCCGAGCGGGATCGCCACGAGCAGCGAGAGGACGAGGCCGACCAGGGTCAGCTCGGCCGACGCCGGCAGCCGGCTGCCGAGATCCGTCGTCACCGGCTGGCCGGTGGTGAGCGAGCGCCCGAGATCGCCCCGGGCGAGGTCGGCGACGTAGCGGGCGAACTGCTCGGGCAGCGACCGGTCGAGGCCGAGCTCGGTGCGGATCTGCGCGATGGCCTGCGGGGTGGCGGCGGGGCCGGCGAAATAGGCCGCGGTGTCGCCGGGCAACACCCGGGTCAGCAGGAACGACACCACGACGACTCCGGCGAGGGCCGGAAGGGTGGTCAAGAGGCGGTCGAGGAGCGTGCGCAGCATCGTGTGGCCCTCCTGGGTGTGGGTGTCGCGGGTCTTGCGAAAATACGAGGCGCGGGTCTTGAACCCTCCCCCCTCTGCGGGGGAGGGTGCCCCGCGGCGAGTGCGAAGCACTCGTGCGCGGGGTGGGAGAGGGGCAGCGCGACGCTGGTCCAGGGCGCGCCCTTCAGAACGGTTCAGTCTTTTCCGGAAGCGGCGTCCCCTCTCCCGGCCCCCTCCGGGGGCCACCCTCCCCCGCAGAGGGGGGAGGGGGAAATCCGCGCCTCTTCTTTCCCAGGACAGTTCAGACAAAGAGAAAGGGGCAGCGACGCGCCCTACGACGCCGTCCCCTTGGTCAGATACCGAAAGTCCGGCTCGCGGCAGGGCTGGAACTGGTAGCCGTTGATCGTCCGCTGCATCGCGACGTCATGGGTCGGCTGGGCGATCGGCACCATCGGCACCTCGCGCTCGGCGAGCGACACGAAGTCGATCACGCTCCGCTGATAGATCGCCGGATCCTCGGTGAAGCGGGCGGTGTCGATGAGCTTGTCCAGAGCCGGGTTCTGGTACGAGGCGATGTTGAAGATCGAGTTCGCCCCGTGCAGGGTCCAGAACAGGTAATAGTCGGGGTAGTCGAGCCAGCCGGCGAAGCGGTTCAGCACCATCGGGTTGGTTTTTTTCGAGATCTCACCCCGAAAATTCGCGCCCGGAATTTTTCCGATCTCGACGGTGATGCCGATCCCGGCGAGCGCCTCCTTGATCAGCACCGCCATCGGCTCGGCCACCGTGGCGTTGCCGGCATCGAACAGCAGCGTCGTCGTGAGACCGCCGGGGGCTGCCGCCTGGACCAGGGCCTTGGCCTTCGCCGGATCGGTCCGGTAGGGGAAGGGTTGCGGCCAGGCGACGCGCGGCGTCTCCGGCCCGCCCGACATGTCGAGGCCGCGGCCGAACAGGGAGGCCTGGAGGATCTTCTCGTAGGGCAGCACCCAGGCGACCGCCTGGCGCAGGCGCACATCGGTGAACGGCCCGACCGCGGTGTTGAGATAGACCGACCAGACCCCGTTCGGGATCGGCACGCCGACGACCTTGATCTTGCCGGCGTCGATCAGGTCCTTGAAGTCCTTCGGCGGCAGCCCGTACGAGATGTCGGCGTCGCCCTTCTCGATCAGCGCCCGGCGGGTCGAGGGCGAGGCGATGTCGCGGGCGATGACCCGGCGCAGCTGCGGCAGCTTGCCGGACGCCCAGGCATCGTTGCGGGCATAGATCGTCTCGACGCCGGGCTTCCAGCTCTCGACCCGGTAGGCGCCGGACCCCGCGACGTTGTTCTTGAGCCAGTCCTTGGCCCAGGGGTCGCCGCCGCCATTGGCTTTCGCCAGTTCCGCATCGATCACGAAGGGAATCGTGACCGCGAGATTCGACATCGTCATCTTGTCCTTGCGGACGAAGTCGATGCGGAACGTCTTGTCGTCGAGGGCGACGAACTGCTCGGGCTTCTCCAGCGAGCCGGCATTCATCTGCGTGGTGGCGAAGCCCCCGATCGAGACCGCCCGGTCGAGCGACCACTTCACGTCCTTGGCGGTGACCGGCCGGCCGGAATGGAACTTGGCGTCGCGAAGCTTGAAGGTGCAGCTCATCCCGTCGGAGGCGACCTGCCAGCTCTCGGCCAGTTCGCCCTCCATCTCGCCCATCGTCACGGCGTTGCCGCCGCCGCCCGGGATCGGCACCGGCTTGAAGCGCAGCAACCGGTCGTAGCAGTTCAGCGCCACCCCGTTCACCGGCTGCGAGGCGCCGATGCCCTGCATGTCGAGGGAGTTCGGCCCGTATTCCTGCACCAGGAGCAGGGTCTCGTTGCGGGTCGGGTTCTGAGCTTGCGCGCCCGACCGCGCCACGAACGGCGCGGCCAGACCGGCGGCGAGGGCGGTGCGACGGGTGATCATGCGGCCCGAACCTTGTCTGGCGAGAGGAGGCGAGCGCCCGCGACCGGCGGCGAACCGCGGCGAGGCACGGACCGGACCAGGCCCAGTCCCAAAAATTGCATGCAACGCGATTAGACTGCATGCATTCGTCGCATCTTGCACGCATGTAGTTTGAGCGTAGACGCCGCAATTTCGGGCAGGCCAGCCGCGTGACGATGCGGCAGGGTCGGGCCGTTCGGGGGGGCGAGATGGACGAGCGGTCGGGCGAGAGGTCGGGACGCACGCAGACCGAGCGGCTGGCGGGCGCGATCGCCGAGGCGATCGTCACCGGGGTGCTCGCACCGGGCAGCCGTCTCGACGAGCAGGCTCTGGCGGATCAGTACGGGGTGTCGCGCACGCCGGTGCGCGAGGCCCTGCGCCAGCTCGGCACCTCGGGCCTCGTCGAGGTGCGGCCGCGCCGCGGCGCGGTGGTGGCGGAGGTCACGGCGGGCAAGCTCGCCGAACTCTTCGTCGCGATGGCGGAGATCGAGGCAACCTGCGCCCGGCTCGCCGCTCAGTCGATGAGCCCGCTCGAGCGCCGCCGCCTCGACGCCCTGCACGAATCCATGGCCGATCTCGCCCGGGCCGGCGACCCGGAGGCCTATGCGCGGGCCAACACCGCCTTTCACGGATCGATCTATGCCGGCGCCCACAACGCCGTGCTGGCCGACTTCGCGCTCTCCTTGCGACGGCGCCTCCAGCCCTATCGCGAGGTGCAGTTCCGCGTGACGGGACGCCTCGCGCGGTCGCACATGGAGCACGGCACGGTGGTCGCCGCGATCCTCGACGGTCGCGCGGCCGAGGCCCATGCCGCCATGCTGCGGCACGTCACGCTGGTGGAGAGCTCGGTCGAGGGGCTTCTGGCGCGGGAGCGGGTCGAGGAGATCCCTGCCGCAGGCCCGATCATCGGGAACACGCGCGATGGAACCCGGCGTCGACCGTGAATCTCCCGGGATCCGAGCCTCGCCCTCTCCGGCCGTATGCCCGCCATCCGGACGGCGAGGAGGAGCCGTCTCCCCATCAGCCCGACCCGACGCGTCGCCACTGATGCGATGCGAGCAGGAGCCCGAGATCGGGCGTTCCCGGCGATACCGGGGTCACCCGCCCAAGCGGGCAAGGCTGGCCTCCAGTTCCGGCGAGAGGGGAAGATTCAGGCTCCGGCCCGTGAAGGGATTCGGGCTCAGGAACCACGCATTGTAGATCGCCCTCCAGCGACCATTCGCGGCGGTGGCCTCCAGCGCCGCGTTCACGTCCCGGGCGAACGCCTCATCGCCCAACGGCAGCATGATGCCGTACGCTTCTGCGGCACGGAGCGTGTCGTCGGACATGACGAGGTCATCCGACTTGCCCCAGTTCGCCATCACCCCGGCCAGCAGCACGTCGTCCATCACGTAGGCGGCGGCGCGCTCGGTCTTGACGGCCGCGAAGGCCTCGACATCCTCCCGGCAGAGCAGGATCGCGATGTTGAGCTTGCGCTGTCTGTTGGCCGCGTTCAGCTCGCCGGTCTCGCTGGTGCCGGCCAGCGAGGCCACGGTCCGCCCGGCGAGATCGGCAAAGGTCCTGTAGCCGTTGCGCCGCAGCGCCACGAAGCGCGTCGCGGTGAAGAAGATCGGTCTGCTGAAGCCGACCTGCCGCTGGCGTTCCGCCGTGATGGTGGTCGCGGCGCATTCCATGTCCATGCGCCCCTCGCGCATCATCACGAAGCGGGCCGCCATGGGAATCGGCACGAAGTCGATATCGAGCCGATCGACGCCGAGCGTCTGGCGGAGGTTGTCCACCACGTGCCGGCAGAGATCGATCACGTAACCCGCAGGCTTGCCGTCCAGCATGTCCGAGTACGGGGGATACCCGGTCCGGAAGCCGATCGTGATCCGCTTGGTGGCCGCGATCTTCTGCAGCACGGACGGTCGGTCGTCGGCCATCGAGGGTCCGACGCGGCCAACCGCCACCGCCATCGCCAGCATCAGCGAGAGCCGCAGCCCGCGCGCGACCCGCCCTCGCACGCCTCGCATCGCCCCGCGCTCCATGGTCGTCGCCCTCGTCATGTCCCCGCTCGGCCGATCCTCAGCGGACTTGCGTCGGCGGGCCAACGCTTCGCCCGCTCAAGTCATTGTTTTGTCGACGATTTTCGGCGCCGGCCGGTCACCGCTTCGGCGAAATCCGCTCAGGCCGCTTGCGCCGCTCCGTCGCCCTCCGCCGGCATCGTCATGCCCGGCCGGTACCGCGCGAAGCGCCCGCGCCCGGCTTTCTTGGCGACGTAGAGGGCGAGATCGGCCCGCTCGAGGAGAACGCTGCGCTCCACGCCGTCTTCCGGTGCGCCGGCGATCCCGATGCTCACGCCGATGCTCACCGGTGCGCCGCCATGGGCCAGGGGACGCGCCAACGACGCCACGATGGCGTGGGCGAGGCGCTCGGCCCGCGGGACGCCGTCATTCCCGTCCACACGCTGCAGCAGCGCGAATTCGTCTCCCCCCAGCCGGGCCACCACGTCGTCGGGCGCCAGGAGCGGTGCGATGCGCCGGCCCACCTCGACCAGCACCGCATCGCCCGCCGCATGCCCCAGGGTGTCGTTCACCGCCTTGAAGCGATCGAGGTCCAGCAGCATCAGGTTGTAGGCAGCGAGACCGGCGGTCGTCCGTTCCAGCGCCGCATCCAGCAAGGCGGTGAAGCGGGCCCGATTGGGAAGCCCGGTCAGGCTGTCGTGATGGGCGCGATGCTCCATCGCGGCCGCATGCTCGCCGATCCGGCGCAGCCGGCCCCGCTCCACCACCGCGCAGCGCAGCGTCTCGATGGCGACGGCGAGCCGTCCCAGCTCGTCGGTCCGCTCCTGGAACGGGATCCGGACGCCCGTGTCGTTGCCGGCCAGGGCGGTCAGGACGCCGGTCAGGGCCGGGATCGGCCGGAACGCGCGGCGCAGGGCGATCGCGACCACCAGCGCCGAGGCAGCCAAGGTCACCAGCATCAGCAGCGTCAGCATCCACAGCGCCTGGTTGCGGGCCGCCAGCAGCACCTCGGCCGAACCGACGCTGGCCACCAGCCCTCCCATCAGCTGCCCGGTCTTGGACAGGATCGGCATGAAGCCGGCGAAATGGGTCTTGGATCCGGCCTCGATCCAGCCGGTGAACAGGCGCCTGGGGGTTTGGTTCGCGCTGCCGGGAAAGGCGAAGCGCAAGCCCGACCCCTGGCCCTGGCTGTCGCTGAGGCTGACGAGCCGGCCGGCCTCGTCCGCCGTCACCAGCCACACGTCCTGCCCCGTCTGCGCCGAGGCGAGGGCGAGCACGTCCGCCGGCATGAAGCCGGTGGTCACGACCGACTGATCGTCTCCCACCGGCCGGCCGGCTTCGATCCAGTCCACGCGCCCGTCGCGATCGACGTGAACCGACACGAAGGTGTAGATGCCGCGCAACGTCGTGCTGGCCACCTGCGCGTAGAGACCCGCATCGTGTTCCCATTGCCGGGACTGGCCCCGGACCATGATGAACAGCGCCGTACCCGCCCCCAGGGCGTAAGCCAGCATGACGGAGGCCAGCACGAAGATCGTGATCCTGCCCAGCAGGGATCGCGTCCAGGCCAGGCCTCGTGCAGCGATGTGACGGCTCAAGAGCGGCAAGGCGAGCATCCTCCGCCGTCAGTGTTGTCCGGCAAGTGCTTACCGCCGCCTAAAAGCGTTGGTCGATCCTCCGGGATTGCCAGCTTTTTCTTACATCGACAGCGCAGCCGTGACGGATTCGCGAAAAATGGGAATATTGCAATATTGCCACGCCGATGATCCGGCCGCTTCTGCGATCGATCTTGCCTCCTTGCGTCGGGATGCCGCCGTGATCCTGTCCGCCATCACCGCCGAGCCGAAGGAACAGTCGAAGGGCGATATCGAGTGTCGCTCGGTCGCGGCATCGCGGATCGTTCGGGCGATGTCGTGATACCGGGACGCCTCGCCGGATTGGTGCCCGCAGCAGACAGCTGGATCCGGCCGTCCTCCCGACCTGGCCTGCCTCGGGCGCCGTCTGCGACCGGGGCAGCCCGTCATCGGGCGCCGGTGCCGGGAGGTGAGCGGCACCGGTCCCGGCACGTCGAATGTCAGTCGACGCTCGTCCAGTTTCGAAGCAGAGCGGCTTCGTAGATCGCCCGGACGTCGCCGTAGGTCGCCTCCCGGGGATTGTTCACCAGGAGGCGCGTCTGCTTCATGGCGTCCTGCGCCAACCGGTCGAGATCGCCGGCCGTGATCCCGACTTCGGCGAGGGAGGCCGGTACCCCGCAATCCCGGCAGAGGCGCTCGAGGGCCGCGAGAAACCGCTCGGCCGCCTCGTCCTCGGCGAGAC
This sequence comes from Methylobacterium indicum, assembly GCF_017347565.1. Lineage (NCBI taxonomy): Bacteria > Pseudomonadati > Pseudomonadota > Alphaproteobacteria > Hyphomicrobiales > Methylobacteriaceae > Methylobacterium > Methylobacterium indicum. The sequence goes on from NZ_AP024145.1 coordinate 2,543,213, forward strand.
CGGCGGCCGCGGGATCGAGGAGCGGGGCGAGCTCGGCATAGAGGCTCCGGGCCTCGGGCAGGTTGAAGCGGACGACGCCGGTGAGCACGAGGGCGTTCGACAATCCGTGCGGCACGTGGAAGAGCGCGCCGATGGGGTAGGCGAGAGCATGGACGGCCGCGACCGGCGCGTTCGCGAACGCCATGCCGGCGAGCATCGAGCCGAGCAGCATGTTCGCCCGGGCGTCGAGATCGCGGCCGTCGCGGCACGCCGTCCGGATGCTCCCGGCCAGGAGTGCCAGGGCCTGTCGGGCAAGCTGGTCCGACAACGGGTTCTTGCGGTGGCGGCTGGTATAGGCCTCGATGGCATGCACCATCGCGTCGATGCCGGTCGCCGCGGTCACGGCCGGCGGCAGGCCGAGCGTCAGCTCGGGATCGAGGACGGCCCAGTCGGGCAGGAGGCGGGGCGAGACGACCCCCTTCTTCTCGGTCGACGGGGTGGTGACGATCGCGATCGGCGTCACCTCCGATCCGGTCCCGGCGGTCGTCGGCACGAGGACGAGCGGCAGCCGGGCCCGCGTCGCGAGCCCGACCCCGTAGAGGGCCTCCAGGGGCTCGTCGTTCGGGACCAGATACGCCACGAGCTTGGCGGTATCGAGGGCCGAGCCGCCGCCGATCGCGAGCACCAGTTCCACGCCGGCGTCCCGCGCCCGCGCGACCGCCGCCTCGACGACCTGCGAGGGCGGATCGGCGGCGACGTCCTCGAAGACGGTGAGCGCGAGGCCGGCCTCGGCGAGGCCGGCCTCCGCGTCGCGCGTGAGCCCGGCACCCCGCACGCCCCGGTCGGTCACGAGCATCACCCGGGACGCGCCGAGGCCGGAGACGATCGACGCGAGCTTGCGGACGGCTCCGGGCTCGAACAGGACGTTCGGGGTCGTCTGGAAGGTGAACGGGGTCATCCTGTGGTCCTCATGTCGATGGCCGCCGGCCGGGCGTCGCGCGAGCGCGGGCCCGGATGGCCTCAGGCGGGCCTGCGGGCGGCGGCGGCCACAGGACCCTCGTCGGGTTCCGCGCTGACCGCCTCGAGCGCCATGCCCTTCGTCTCGACGCCGAGCACGGCGACGACGACGCCCTGGACGAACAGCCCGGCCGAGATCAGCCCGAGCACGGCGCCGATCCCGCCCCTGGTGTAGAGGAACGCGATCAGGAACGGGATACCGATATTGGCGAGCCGCCCGGTCGTGCTGCACAGGCCGACGCCGCGCAGCCGGATCTCGGTCGGGAAGAGTTCGGGCACGTAGGCGGCGATGCTCAGGGCGCCGAGGATGAACACGCAGGCGACGAGGCAGAAGCCGAGCGCCATCACCAGGATCGGATCCGACGCCTGCGGGTAGGCCAGCCCGATGGCGAGCGCCACGAAGGAGAACAGGACGATCCCGCGCTTGCGCCCGATGCTCTCGGCCATCAGGCAGCCGAGGAAGGCGCCGAGGGGGGCCCCCAGCGTCATCACGGCGGTGAAGCCCAGGGAGCGCGTCACCGTCAGCCCCTGCGCCAGGAAGAAGGTCGGCATCCAGGTGATGAAGCCGTGGGTGATGAGGTTGTTGACGACGTTGATGACGATGCCGGTGATCGTACGGACGAGGAGCTGGCCCCGGAACAGGGTCGCGAGGGAGACCTCCGCGACCGCCGCGGGGGCGGTGCGCTGGACGGGAGCAGGGGGCACGGAATCGGCTCCGTAGGCCTCTTCCTCGATCCGGCGCGTGATCGCCTCGGCCTCGGCGTGGCGGCCCTTCGCCTCGAGCCAGCGGGGCGATTCCGGCATGTTCTTGCGCATCAGCCAGACGATGCCGGCGCCGATCCCCGCGATGGCGAACATCCAGCGCCAGCCGAGATACGGGATGATCAGGAACCCGCCGAAGGTCGCGACGAACAGGGCCGAGTTCGTGAACACCGCGAGCAGGGCCGCGTAGCGGCCGCGGATCGCCGGGGGCATGAATTCCGACAGGGTGCCGTAGCCGACGACGATCTCGGCCCCGAGGCCGAGCCCCATGACGAACCGGAAGGCGGTGAGCCAGACGATGTCGGGGGCGAAGGCCGCGGCCAGCGACGCGATTCCGAAGACCGCGAGGTTGAACTGGTAGGTGAAGCGCCGCCCGTAGCGGTCGCCCAGGACTCCGGCGAGCCAGGCGCCGACGGTCATGCCGGCGAAGGTCGCCGAGATGAACCAGGCGTTGCGGTCGACGTCCGACAGTCCCTCGCGCACCAGGGCGCCGAGGACGCCGGCCGCGAGGTAGATGTCGAAGCCGTCGAAGAACATGCCGGCTCCGACGAGGAACAGCATGCGGGTGTGGAACTTGCCGCGCGGCAACCGGTCGAGCCGGTGGCCGATGGATGACCTCGTCATGGGCGTCTCCTCCTCGCCGCAGCGCCGCATCGGCGCAGGGTCGTTGGTGTCGTCCCGCGCCGCTCGGGCGCAGATCTTCGCAGGCGGGGTCTCGCAGGCGGGTCCTCAGGCCGGACCCGCGTCCTCGCACGGGAGGCGGACGGCGAAGCCGCCTTCGTCTTCCGCGATGCGGACCGCGTGGGGCGCCATGAAGCGGCTCCAGGAGCCGCCCTCCGTCCGCGCCACCTCGGCGAGGACGCGTCGCCGAGCCCGCGTCGCCGCGGCGGGATCGAGGCCCGTTGGCTTCGGGCGCCGGATGCTCGGCGATTCGGCGAGGCGGCGCCGGATGACGATGCCGACGAGGCGCAGGACGCCGCCAGGCAGGACCGGAAGCCCGCCCCGACGCGGGTCCTCCGGGCGGGCCTCCGGCCTCAGGGGGCCGGGCGGGCCTCCGGCCTCAGGGGACCGGGCGGTCGATCGGAATCTCGACGTCGAGGAGCGGCGCGTGCTGCTGGGCGCCGTAGACGTCGGTGTCGCCGATGTCGCCGGCCGGCACGAGGCGCGGCAGGGTGGCCTTGAAAGCCGCGGCGGTGTCGTAGGGCGTGAACAGCACGTCCTCCTCGGGCACGCCGTAGAGGCGCGCGAAGAGGGCCGCGTTGAGCACCCCCGTCGCCTTCACCTCCCGGTAGACCGCATGGTCCTCGAACAGGACATCGATCGTGACCAGGAAGGGGCCGGCGTTCTTGCTCTTGCAGATCTGGGCGATATCGCGGATGCGCGGCATGGCTATCCTCTCACCGTCTCGTATTCGATCGGGAACATCTCGTAGGGATCGTTCGGCGCGACGACATGGAAGACGCTGAAGCGGTACATCGGGCCAAGCTCGATGTCGGACGGGCTGAACGGGAAGGCCATGTTGCCCTCCTTGCAGAGGCGCCCGGGGAAGTCGGCGTGCAGCATCGAGGTGCGGGCCATCGCCACGACGGCGTTGGCGATGTCCTGGGTCTTGGCCACGATCTCGACCACGAAGCCGAGCTCGTGCGAGGTGATCGCTCTCTGCGGCTCCCAGGCGGCCATCACGCCGTCCTTGCCGTAGGTCCGCACCACCATCGTGTAGTCCGACGGTGGCACCCCGAAGGAAGCGGCCTTGGCGGCGACCTTGTCGCGATGGGTGGCGAGGTAGCCCTCGATCTGCCCGATGAGCACGGGATCGCGGGTGCCGCAGATCGTGATCGCCCGGTAGCCGACGCGCTCCACGCCCTCGAGCTTCACCGTGTAGGTCGGGGCCGGCGTCCAGGTCATGCCGCCGACCCGGACCGCCCGGTCGCTCACCGCCTCGAAGGTGCAGGCGCTGGTGTCGAGGAGGCCGCCGGGCTCGGTATGGTGGATCGGGCTCGCATTCTCGTGCAGGGCGAAGTTCGCCACGGCGAGCGGGGTCGAGCGGCGGATCGGGTTCGGCGGCTCGCAGACGATGTGGTCGTCGCGCACGCGCAGGAAGATGTTGTCCGGCTCCTTCGGCACGGTCGGCTCCGCGCCGCATTCGAGCATCTTGCCGGCGTACCAGGCCGGGGCCGGCGGGATGCCGGCCCGCATCGCCGGGGCGGCCCATTGCGCGGGATCGCTCGAGCGGCCGGCGAGGATCACCTGCGCGCCCTCGTCCAGCGCACGGGCGAAGGGCTCGGGGCCCATCATGCCGACGATGCGCTCGGCCCGCGCGACGGTCGCCGGGTCGAGGGGCGGCATCTTGCCGAGGGGCCGGACCTTCTCCCCGGCGATGCGGTCGAGCAGCCAGTCCTTGGGCTGCTCGGAATGGATGAGGGCCATCTTGAACGACAGGCCCTCCTCCCGGGCGATCTCGCGCACCAGGGCGGCCGTGTCCTGGAGGTGGGGCTCGCCGCCGGCACCCCCCGAAGTGCCGATGATGCACGGGATTCGCGCCGCGACCGCCGCGAGCAGCATCAGGCGCAGGTCGCGCTTCACCGACAGGCGCGAGGTGAAGGACTTGCCCGCACCGAGATAGTAGGGACCGGGATCGGTGCTGCCGCCATCGCAACCGATGACGTGCGGCTCCCAGGTCATGCCGATCTTGAGCGATTCCTCGGCGAAGCCGTAGCCGAGGATGCCGCTGGTCGAGAGCATCCGGAATTCGTTCACGAGGCGCTCCTGGACTTATGCGATGCGGGGCAGGGCCGAAATCGTCTTGGCGGATTCAAATCGTCTTGGCCGAATCATCGTGACGCGGCGCGCGCGGCGTCCTCGGCGAAGCGGCCGAAGCGGCCGTCGAGATAGAGGAGGGGGGGCCGCGTCGGGTCGGTCGCGGCCGACAGGACGCGGCCGATGAAGACCGAATGGGTGCCGTAGCGGTGCTCGGCCTCGAGGACGCAGTCGAAGCTCGCCAGGGCCTCGGCGAGGATCGGCGCGCCGCCCGGCGCCTGGGTGCAGGCCAGCCCCTCGAAGCGGTCCTCGCCCTTGAGGCCGTCCCGGCCCGCGAACCGCCCGGCGACGTCGAGGTCGGCCTCGGACAGGATGTTGACGGCAAAGCGCCCGGTTCGGCGGATCACCGGATGCGCGCTGGCCGAGCCGTTCACGCAGACGAGCAGCGTCGGCGGCGCGTCGGTGAGCGAGCAGAAAGCCGTCGCGGTGAGCCCGGTGCGGTCCCCCGGCTCGCCGCAGGTGATGACCGCGACGGCCCCGGGCACGGTGCGCATGCAGCGGCGGAACTCCGCGGGGTCGACGAGCGGCGTGCCCTCGAACCGGTTCGGCTTGAGCAGTGCATTCACGACGGACGGCCCTCCTTGCGCCAGTCGCCGGCGAGGGGACGCTCGAGCCCGAGATTCTCCCTGAGCGTCGTGCCGGCGTAGTCCTTGTGGTAGAGGCCGCGCCGCTGCAGTTCGGGCACGACGTAGCGGGTGAAGTCCTCGAAGGCGCCCGGCGTGTGGGTGGCGGCGAGCACGAAGCCGTCGCAGGCGCCGCCCTCGAACCACTCCTCCATCTGGTCGGCGACGGATTTCGCCGTGCCGCAGAAGATCGGGAACTCGCCGATCGTGCCGCGGCCCGAGAAGTGGACGAAGTCGCGGACCGTCGGGTTCGGCTTGCCGCTGAGCGTCACGACGCGGTCGCGAAAGCCGCTCCAGGACAGCCGCGTCAGGTCCTCGTCGGTGAACTCGGAATCCGGGTCCTTGGAGGCGAAGTCGAAGTTCAGCGCCTCGGAGAGCAGCACCACCGCGTCGACGGGCTTGGCGAGCGCCCGCAGGTACTCGCGCTGCTCCTCCGCGGCGGCCTGGCTGTCGCCGACGACGACGTAGCAGGCCGGGCACACGCTGACGCTGTCGGGATTCCGTCCCGCCGCCGCGACCGCGCCCTTGAGGTCCCGGTACTGCTTCTGACCGGCGGCGAGGTTGGGGTAGACGACGAAGATCAATTCGCCCCAGCGGCCCGCGAAGGAGCGCCCGCGACCGCTCTGCCCGGCCTGGATCAGGACCGGATGCCCCTGCGGCGAGCGCGGCACCGGCAGGGGGCCCTTGGCCGAGAAGTACCGCCCCTCGTGGCGCAGGGCGTGGACCTTGGCCGGATCGGCGAAGCGGCCGCTCTCCTTGTCGACCAAGAGAGCGCCGTCCTCCCAGCTGTCCCAGAGGCCGAGCACGACCTCCATGAACTCGTCGGCGCGGTCGTAGCGCAGGTCGTGCGGCAGGTGCTCGGTGCGGCCGAAATTCGCGGCCTCCGAATTGTTGAGCGAGGTCACGACGTTCCAGGCCGCCCGGCCCTTGCTCATCAGGTCGAGGGTGCCGAACAGGCGCGCGACGTGGAACGGCTCGTAATAGGTCGTGGAATAGGTGACGCCGACGCCGAGCCGGGTCGTGACCGCGGCCATCATCGTGAGGATGCAGGACGGGTCCATCTTGACGACGCGCACCCCGTTGGCGACAGCGTCCCGGTAGTCGTCGGCGTAGATGTCCGGCATGGCCAGCCGGTCGTCGAAGAAGGTGAGGTGGAACTTGCCCTCCTCCATGACCCGGGCCAGGCGCTGGAAGTACTCCGGGGTCGTGAAGTCCGCGGCGCTGCCCGGATGCCGCCAGGAGCCTGGCGCGATCGAGCAGTTCTGCGCTTGCATGAATCCGACCATCTTGATCTGGCGCTTGTCGCTCACCCGGCGCACTCCCTGTTCGTTGCGACGTCGCCGACCCGTTCCGCCGTGGTGGGACAGGTCCGCATTTGCGCAAACGTTTGCTCAACTCTCGACAAGAGCTAACGCCCTAATTCGGGAACGTCAACGTCGACGATCAGATTTCGCTGGCAATTGCGCGGGTTTTGTTGTTTTGCAGTGCAACTGAATGCGCAAATTTTTGCATAGTTTCGATGACGAGACGAGGCCGTCGATGAGCGAGAAGAGACCCACGATCGTCACCGTGGCGGAGGCGGCCGGGGTGGCGGCGTCGACGATCTCGCGCGCGCTCAAGGGGGACAAACGCATCTCGCCGGAGACGCGGGCACGGATCGCCCGGGTGGCGCAGGAGCTCGGCTACACGCCCTACGCCTCGGCGCGGGCCCTGTCCTCGGGCCGGAGCGGCCTCGTCGGGATCGTCATCGGGCCGGCCACCAATCCGTTCTACACCGAGCTGCTCTACGAGGCGGTGCGCCAGATCGGCGAGCGGGGCTTGCGGCTCCTCGTCATCCATGCCGGGCCGGGACCGATGGAGAACAGCATGGCGGACGCCCTGCTGCAGTATCAGGTCGACGGCTGCCTCATCAGCTCCGTCGACCTGCCCTCGCATGTCGGCGCGGTGTGCGCGGCGAACGGCGTGCCGGTGGTGATGGTCAACCGGGTGGCGCAGGCCGATACCTGCGCGGTCGTCTGCGACAACGCCTTCGGCTCGGTCCAGTTGGGAGACCTGCTGCTGCGCTCGGGCCGGCGGCGGACCGCGCTGGTGCGGACCTCCGCCGCCTCGTCGACGGCCCGCGAGCGCGATGCCGGCTTCACGAACTTCATGCAATCCGCCGGTCATCCGCCGGCGCTCCGCCTCGACGGCCGCTCGACCTACGAGGGCGGCTTCGAGGCGGGCCGGCACATCGCGGCCCTGCCGGCGCCGGAGCGGCCGGATTCGGTCTACGCCGTCAGCGACATCATGGCCTGGGGCGTGCTCGACGCCCTGCGCCTCGCCGGCGTCGCGGTCGGGCGGGACATCGCGGTCGTGGGCTTCGACGGGCTGCCGCAATCGGCGCGGCCGGTCTACGACCTGACCACGGTCGAGCAGCCGGTCGTCGCGATGATCGGCCGGGGCCTCGATCTCCTGCAGGCGCGCATGCGCGACAAGGGCCTGCCCGACGAGACGATCTCCCTGCGCGGCCGGCTCATCGAGCGCGGCTCGAGCGGCGCGAGGGCTTCATGACCTTGCGCCGTGGCATCGGCGCCGACGCCCGTTCGGGCGTCGCCCAGCGCCCTCGAACCGAACAGTTCGACGAACAGGCCGGCATTCGCGGACCCGGGACGACGAGCAGGGTGCCGAGAGCGCCGAGCGGGCTCTATGAGATCTCGGTGGGCGAGACCTCGGTGGCCAAGACCTCGGTGGCCAACACCTTGCCCGGATTGAGCAGTCCGGCGGGGTCCAGCGCCGCCTTGACACGCCGCATCAGGGCGATCTCGGCATCCGAGCGGACGTGGCCGAGCCAGGGCTTCTTGGTCAGCCCGATGCCGTGCTCGGCCGAGACCGTGCCGCCGAACTCGCGCACCAAGTCGTAGACCACCTCCTGGATCGCATCCTTGGGCTGGGGGCTCGCGCCCTTCAGCCCGGCGACGATGTGCAGGTTGCCGTCGCCGATATGGCCGTAGAACAAGGCCGTGATGCCGGGCAGGCGCCGGTCCAGCGCCGCCTTGCAGGCGCGCACGTAATCGTCCATCGCCGCCACCGGCAGGCCGATGTCGAACGGCTCGTGCGGCCCGAGCACCTGCGGGAATTCCGAGCAGGCGTCGCGCACGCCCCAGAAGGTCTTCACGTCGGACAGAGAGCGGGACAGGACCGCGTCGGAGAGGAGCCCCGCCTCGGCCTGGCGTTCGAGCCAGGCCTCGAAGCGCGGCGCGTCGAAGGTCTCGTCGGTGCCCTGCGCCTCGATCAGGCAATAGACGGCGTGCCCCGGCGCGAGCGGCACCCGCATCCCCGGCATCGCGTGGATCGTGTCCCAGTAATCCGGCCACATCACCTCGAACGCCGACAGCATCGGGCCGAGGCCCCGCCGGGCCGCCGCGAGGAGGCCGACGACGGACTCGTAGTCCGGCAGGGCGCAGAGCGCCGCGAAGGTGCAGGCCGGTTTGGGAAACAGCCGCAGCACCAGCCGGGTGATGATGCCGAGCGTGCCCTCCGAGCCGATGAACAGGTGCTTGAGGTCGTAGCCGGCGTTGTTCTTGATCATCCGGTTGAGGTTGGTGACGATGCTCCCGTCGGGCAGCACCACCTCGAGGCCGAGGATCATCTCGCGGGTCATGCCGTAGCGGATGACCCGGTTGCCGCCGGCATTGGTGGACGCGTTGCCGCCGATGGCGCAGGAGCCCCGGGCTCCGAGATCGAGCGGGATCAGGAAGCCCGCGGCGTCGGCGGCCTCCTGGACCGCCTGGAGCGGCGTGCCCGCCCGGACCGTCATGGTGGCGGAGGCCGGGTCGATCGCCTCGATTCCGGTCATGCGCTCCAGGGACAGGGCGACGGAGCCGGGCAGCGGGCGGGCGCCGCCGCACAGGCCGGTGAGGCCGCCCTGGGGCACCACCGGCACCCCATGGGCCGCGCAGATCCGCATCGCGGCGGCGACGGCCTCGGTGGTCGCGGGCCGGACCACCGCCAGGGGGGCCTGGGGCCCGAGCGTGCTCCAGTCGGAGGCGTTGCGGGCCGGCCGGTCGGCGCCGGCGAGCACCGTTTTCTCACCCAGTTCCGCCACGAGGGCGTCGACGACCGCCCCGTCGCGGGACGCGTCCGGCATCGCCGTCATCCTGTTTCCCTCCCTCGAGGCCGCGTGGATCGCCGCTCGTCCGCGTGGTCTTCGCGATGTGTCGGATCGGGCGGCAGACGCGACCTCCACCGCGTCGGTCCGGGGCCGTGCGAGCGGATCCCGGATTCGCGACGCTCGGGTGATGCTCCCCGATTCCCGATTCCGGGCTCCGCTGCGCGGCCCCGGGATGGACCGGAGCGTATCGGTCCCGCCGGGGATCATCAAACAGGCTCTTGCAGGCCTCACGCCGCCGCAGCGTGCGACAGACCGGCGAGCTCGGCCGCGATACGCGGCCCGATGCCGGCCTCCGCCGCGACCAGCGGGGGGCGCACCCGGCCGAAGGCGGCCTCGCCGGTCATCGCCGCCATCGCGGATTTCAGCACCGGCACGAACGGCCCGCGGATCAGGCCGATCGCTGCCCGCATCGGCTCGGCAGCGGCGGGATCGGCGAACATCGCCCGCACCAGGCCGGGAACGAGGTTGGCCATGCCGCAGATCGTCCCGACGCCGCCCTCGGCGAGCGCCCGGCCGATATCGGCCTCGTTGCCGACGCAGACCGCGACCTCCGGGGCCGCCGCCCGGAAGGCCCGGAACTGGGCGAAGTCGCCCGAGCTGTCCTTCACGCCGGCGACGAGCCGGCCGTAGCGCCCCCGCAGAGCCGCGACCGCCGCGGGCGGCAGGGCGACGCCGGAGGTCTGCGGGATGTGGTAGAGCGTCGCCCGCAGGCGGTCGTCGCCGACGCCGTCGAGGATCGCCGCGAAGGCGTCGACGATCCCGGCCTCGCTCACGTCGCGGTAGAAGTAGGGCGGCAGCACGAGGACGTGGACGAGCCCGAGGCTCAGCGCCGCCTTCGTCAGCGCGATCGCGTCCGGGATCGCCGGATAGCCCGCGCCGAGCCCGATCTTCGCGGCCGGGATTCCCCCGGCGAGCAGGGCCTCGACCGCGGCGAGGCGCTCGTGCGCGGAGAACGAGGTGCCCTCGCCGGTGGTGCCGAACGGCACGACCCCGTCGCAACCCCGCTCCAGCAGGAACCGGACGTGGCGCAGCATGGCGCCGTGATCGACCGCGCCGGCCTCGGTGAGCGGCGTGGCGAGGGCGACCCACAGGCCGGTGATGGCGTCGTTCATGCGGTCCTCCGAGTGGGCGCCTTGCGCCCCGTGACGTCGAGGGCGGCCGGCCTGTCCGGCCCGTTGGGATCGAGGGGAGCGGAGGCCCGGCTTTCGCCGGCCGCGGCGTGGCGATCGGCCTCGCGCCCGGTCTCGAGCCCGAGTGCCCGGCGGCGCGAGGTCTCGAGGTGCCGGCGCAGGGCCGCGACCGCCGCCTCGGCATCGCGCTCCTCGACCGCCGCGAGGATCGCCGCGTGCTCGGCGAAGGCCGGCGGCAGCACCTCGGGCGAGAGCGCGATGCGGCTCTGCATGATGACCCGGATGCGGATGAGGTTCACCCGGTGGATCTCCGAGACGAGGCCGTTGCCGAGATGCGCGACGACCGCGTCGTGAAACCCCCAATCCGTCGCCTGTGCCTCCCGGATCAGCGCGTCGGTGACGCCGTCCGCCGCCTCCGCGCTGATCCGCGCGTGCGCGGCCCGCAGGCCGGCCACCAGGGAGGCCGGTGCGGTGCGGGCGAAATGCGCCACCGCCGCGGTCTCGATGATCTCCCGCAGCTGGAACGCCTCGTGCACCAGCCGCAGGTCGACGGCCGCGACCTGGAGCCCGCGCTGCGGCAGGGTCGAGATCAGCCCGTCGGCTTCGAGCCGCGGGATCATCTCGCGCACGGCGCCGAGCGGCAGGCTGGTGAGCGCCACCAGCTCGCGCTGCGTCACGAAGCTGCCCGGTGCCAGACGCCCGTCGAGCAATTGCTGGACGAAGGCGTCGTAGGCTTGGTCCCGCTGTCTCATGTCACCCGTCTCTCATTGACATGTTAGTCTGTCAATCACTAAGGATTCTCCGACACGCCGCGATGGGACCGCGTCTCGGGATCTCGATCGGACACGGGCGGGGCAGGGACGTGAACGGGGCATCCGGTCCGAGGAGGAACCATGAGGCCGATGCAGCCGGCAGGAGCCCGCATCCGTTCCCATGCCGCGGCGAGGCGAAGCGGCGGGCCCGAACGTTGCCCTGGCCCGAGACCCTTCGCCCTCCGCCAGCACCCTGACCGTCAAACCGTTCGGCCTTTGGGGATGGATCGATGAAGGTATCCGACAAGCGCCCGCTCAAGCGGGCCGGCCTCGAACTGACGGCGCTCGGCCTCGGCACCGCGCCGCTCGGCGGGCTCTATGCGCCGGTGGCGCTGGCGGATGCCCGCGCCACGATCGAGGCGGCCTTCGCGGCGGGCATACGCCATTTCGACACCGCGCCGATGTACGGGCTCGGGCGCGCGGAGCACCTCGTCGGCGAGCGCCTGCGCGAGGAGGAGCCCGGGGGCTTCGTCGTCTCGACCAAGGTCGGGCGCCTGATGAGCTTCGACCGGCCCGGCCGGCCGCTGCCTCCGGAGGCGGCCCGCAACGCGTTCGATTCCGGCTGGCACAACGGCCTCTCGTTCCGGGAGGTCTTCGACTATTCCTACGACGCGATCCTGCGGTCCTACGACGATTCGCGCCAGCGCACCGGCCTGTCGGCGCTCGACATCCTGTTCGTCCACGATATCGGCCGCGTCACCCACGGCGACGCGCATGCGCATCATTGGACCGCGCTCACCAGGGGCGGCGGCTTCCGGGCCCTGGCCGAGCTGCGATCGGCCGGGCTGATCGCCGGCTTCGGCCTCGGCGTGAACGAGAACGACGCGATCCTCGAGGCGATGGAGGAGGCCGACCTCGATGTCTGCCTCCTGGCCGGCCGCTACACGCTGCTCGACGGCTCGGCGGCGGACGCGCTTCTTCCCAAGGCGCTCGCCCGGGACGTCGCCCTCATCATGGGCGGCGTGTTCAATTCCGGCATCCTGGCCTCCACGTCGGGCCGCAAGAAGTACAACTACGTCGACGCGCCGCCCGGCATCCTCGCCAAGGCCGAGGCGCTCGAGGCGGAGTGCCGGGCGTTCGGGGTGCCCCTGCAGGCCGCCGCGATCCAGTTCCCCTTCCGTCATCCGGCGACCGCGAACGTCGTCATCGGTGCCAAGACCGCCTCCCAGCTGCAGCAGAACGTGGCGTGGTTCGAGCAGCCGATCCCCGACGCGCTGTGGCGGAGCCTGGACGACAAGGGATTGATCGCGTCGCCGTGACCGCCGCGGATCCGCGTGAGCGGGCCGGTCCCGCCCGGGAAAGCGCCGGCCCGCCGCGCCGGCGCTCGCCGGGAAGCGGCGGCAGGACAGGACCGCCGGGCAGGCGGATCGTGCTCGGGGACAAGCGACGGGGGCCGGTTCCGCCCGCGAAGAATGCCGTTGGGAAACCGGTCCATGGGGCGATACAAGCGGCGTCGATGCCGGCCCCTGGACGGAAACCGGTGCGAGGAAACGCCATGCTGAAGACCATCGACCCGCTGCTCAACGGGCAACTCCTCGCCATCCTGGACGACATGGGGCACGGCGACGAGATCGTCGTCGCCGATGCCAATTTCCCCTCGGCGAGCAACGCCCGGCGCCTCGTCGACATGCCGGGCACGACGGCGCCGGCCCTGCTCGACGCGATCCTGTCGCTCCTGCCCCTCGACGACTTCGTCGCGAGCCCGATGGCGGTGATGCAGGCCCCGCCCGAGACCCGGCCGCTCTATGACGGCTACCAGGCGAGCGCCGACCGCGCCGAGGGGCGGCCGATCACGATCACCGAGATGCCGATCCCCGATTTCTACGCCCGTACCCGCACCGCCTACGCGGTGATCCGCAGCGGCGAGCGGCGGCTCTACGCCAACTTCCTCCTGCGCAAGGGCGTGATCTACCCGTGAACGGGGCGATCGACAGCCACCAGCACTTCTGGCGCGTGGCGCGCGGCGATTACGGCTGGATCGGCGAGCACGTCGCGCCCCTCCTGCGCGACTTCATGCCGGACGACCTCGCGCCCCTGCTGCGCCGGGCCGGCATCGCCCGCACCATCCTGGTCCAGGCGGCCGAGACCGAGGCGGAGACCGACTTCCTGCTCGAGATCGCCGCCCGAACCGGGTTCGTCGCCGGGGTCGTCGGCTGGCTCGACATGGACTCCGAGGCCTTCCCGGAGCGCCTGGCGCATTACCGGAAGAACCCGCTTCTCGTGGGCCTGCGCCCGATGCTGCAGGATCACGCCGACGACCGCTTCCTCCTGCGCCCGCGCGTGCTCGCCAATCTGCGGCGCGTGGCCGAGAGCGGGCTCGCCTTCGACATCCTGGCCCTGCCGCGCCACCTGCCGCACGTCGCCGAGGCGCTGGCCCGGGTGCCCGCCTTGCGGGCCGTGATCGACCACATGGCCAAACCCCCGGTCGCGACGGGCGACCTCGATCCCTGGCGCACCGACATCGCGGCCCTGGCGGCGTTCCCGGACGTGTCCTGCAAGGTGTCGGGCCTCGTCACCGAGGCGCGGGCGGACTGGTCGCTGGCGGATCTCGCCCCCTATATCGACCATGTGGCGGCGTGCTTCGGCGAGGATCGTCTGCTGTTCGGCTCGGATTGGCCGGTGGCGACGCTGGCTGCGACCTACGGCGAGGTCGCGCATGCCGCCCGGGCGCTGCTCGGCACCCGCTTCGGCCCGGCGGCGATGGCCAAGATCTTCGGCGGCAACGCGACACGCGTCTACGGGCTGTCGGACGACGGCCTCGCCCGGTCAGGCTGAGGCGAAGCCGTCGGTCCGGCATCGAACCGGGACCTCAGCCGGCCCAGACCCGATCGAGCAGGTCGATCCAGTTGCGGCCCAGCACGTTCTCGATCTTCCGGTCGCTCCAGCCGGCGCGATCCATGGCCTCCGCGATGTTCGGAAAATCGGCGATCGTCCGGATCCCGGCCGGGTTCACGATCTCGCCGAAGCGGGTCAACCGGCGACCGAACCCCTTGTCGTGGGTGATCCAGTCGAAGAAGTCCTGGCCGTATCCTTGCGTGAAGTCGGTGCCGATGCCGACGGCCTCGTCCCCGACGAGGTTGATGACGTAGTCCATGGCGGCGACGTAATCGTCGATGGTCGCGTCGATCCCCTTGGCGAGGAACGGCGGGAACATCGTCACGCCGACGAAGCCGCCCCTGTCGACGATGTAGCGGAGCTCCTCGTCGGACTTGTTGCGGGGATGGGCTTTCAGGCCGGAGGGCAGGCAGTGCGAATAGGCGACCGGCCTCGTCGAGGTATCGATCGCGTCGCGCGACGTGGCCGGGCCGACATGGCTGAGATCGCACAGCATCCCGACGCGGTTCATCTCCAGGACGACCTCGCGGCCGAAATCGGACAGGCCGCTGTCGCGGCTCTCGTAACAACCGCTTCCGACCCAGTTCTGGGTATTGTAGGTCAGCTGGGCGATGCCGACGCCGAGTTTCTTCAAGATCTCGACGTAGCCGATCCTGTCCTCGAAGGCCGACGTATTCTGCATGCCCAGGACGATGGCGGTCTTGCCTGCCGCCTTGGCGGCGCGGATGTCGGCCGTCGATTCGGCGCGGACGATGTAGTGCGGAAACGCCCGAAACCACTCGTTCCATGCGACCAGATTGCGGACGGTGTCCTCGAAATTCTCCCAGACGCTGCACGTACAGTTGGCCGCGCTCAGCCCCGACTCGCACATCTCCCGAAAGACATCTTCGCTCCATTTGGAGATGATGAGGCCGTCGACGACGAGGGATCGGACGTATGTCTCATGCCGTTCGCGTGTCATGGCATCCATTCTTTTTTGCGCCTGTCGGGCGTGAGGCTGCACGAGGTCTCGATGTCTCGGTTCGAGGGAGGTGGTCAGGGCGTCATGCCGGCCTCGAAGCGGCAGAACCCGTGGCCCTGCGCCTGGCACTGCACTTCCCGACAGGTCACGGACGTGAAGCCCAGACCCTTGCTCTCGGCGAGATAGGTGAGGCCGCCCACGATGAACCCCTCGAACATGTAGCAGACCGGCTGCTCCGCTTCCGTCTTGCGGCCGAGGACGTAGACGGAGTTCTCGAGCCTGATCGTCGCGGTCCCGTGTTCGAAGGACGCGTTCTCCAAATGGAACTGGCCCCAACCCCGATCCGACAGGCGCGAGAGGTAATGCCGGAAGACATCGACGCCGTCCAACTGCCGCGCTTCGGCCTGTTGCTTGCACCAGAAGTACGCGGAGGCCGCTCCCGATTGGCTCAACAGATCCTTGTAGCGTTCGCGACCGAGCGCCTGCTCCACCGTATCGTGGATCCCGAGCATGAAATGCCGGGGGATGTAGAGCATCGGGAGGCCGTCCGTCGTCCAGACGCCCGTTTCGCCGTCGACCTCGATTTCCACGGCCGGTCTCATGGGCTTTCTCCACGTGTATCGTCACGGATGGATCGTCGGGAACGGCGCTTGCCGTCGGGGCGGATGGGACGGCATCAGGCGGCGGAGCGGATCGTCCCCGCCGTGCCGCCGTGGGACCGGTCCCGGAGGGTGTCGTCGGACAAGGACCGGCGGTAGGTTTCCGGGAGCGCGAGGCCGCCCGCCATCGCCAGAACGGCGATCGCCATGAGGTAGAAGGCGGGGGAGAGGGAACTGCCGGTCGTCGAGATGAGCCAGGTCGCCAGGAGCGGCGCCGTTCCCCCGAACACGGTGTAGGAGACGTTGTAGGTGAAGGCCGACGCGGTGTAGCGATTGCGCGTCGAGAACGTCTCGGACAGCAGGGCCGCCGTCACCACGTTGCAGACCAGGGCGCCGACGGCCAGCAGCAGGACGCCGCCGATCGCGTTCACCACCGATCCCGAACTCGCCAGCCAGAAGGCCGGCAGCACCGCGACCAGCGTCCAGACGCAGACGGCGGCGATCGTCTTGCGCCGACCGATCCGGTCGGAGGCCATGCCGGCGAGCGGGCAGGCGGCGGCGGAGAAGACGAGCGCCACGGTCGAGACCAGGAGCGATTGCGGACGGGTCAGGCCGCCCGCCACCTGGAGGAACGTCGCGAAATACGTGGTGAAGGTGTAGAACGAGAGGGCGGTGAGCGCGATGAAGGCGCCCAGCCGGCACATCGCCGACCCTTGCGTGCGCAAGGTCTCCGACAGCGGCGAATGGGCGTGGGTCGCGGCCTCGGCCGCCAGCGCCTGGAAGGCCGGGGTCTCGTCCATCCGCCACCGCAGGTACAGCCCGATGATGCCCAGGGGAGCGGCGACCAGGAACGGCACGCGCCAGCCCCAGGCCGACATCGCCTCGCTCGAAAGCAGATTCTCCATCGAGAACGCGATCAGCGCCGCCGCGGCGAAGGCCGTGAAGGTGGAGACCGGGATGAAGCTGCCGTACCAGCCGCGACGGTGGCGAGGCGCATGCTCCATCACGTAGGCGACCGCGCCGGCATACTCGCCGCCCGCCGAGAAGCCCTGGATGCACCGCAGCAGCGTCAGCAGGATCAGCGCCATGATCCCGATGCTGGCATAGGTCGGCAGCAGACCGATCAGCGTCGTCGCCGATGCCATGAGCAGGATGGTGATCGAGAGGATCGCCCGCCGTCCGGTCTTGTCGCCCAGGACCCCGAAGACGAGGCCCCCCAGGGGGCGCATCGCGAAGGCCACGGCGAACACCCCGAACGTCTTGAGCAGCGAGAGGCTGGGATCGGTTCCGGGAAAGAACAGGTTCGCGATCGTCGTCGCCAGGAACCCGTAGACTGCAAAGTCGAACCACTCGACGAAATTGCCCAATGCCGCCGCGCTGATCACCTTTCTCAGTCGTTCGGGCGGAACATCCGTCACATCGCGCATTGCCGATTGCTCCTTGTGCCGATTTTGTCGATGTCTTAGCGTTCGAGCCTCATCGCAGCGCAGATTGCTCGCGAAAAAGGCAGATGATCGCCTGTGTTATTATTTGTTTTTGCCTGGTGACGCTGAAGCATGCGCGGTCCGATTGCCGTTGTGAAATATCGAATCGGTCTTTATTGATATCTGGGAGTTATCGATCGGCGGGGACGCATGGGCATCGAACTGCGCCATCTCAGAGCGTTCGACGCTCTCGGCAAGGAGCTGCATTTCGGGCGGGCGGCGGACGGCCTGCAATTGACCCAGCCCGCCCTGACCAAGACCATCAAGCAACTCGAAGATGAAGTCGGCGTGCCCCTGCTCGTGCGGACGACGCGTCGCGTCGAGCTCACGGAGGCTGGAAAGGTCTTCCTCGCCGAGACGACGAGCCTGGCGACGCAGATCGGGCGAGCCGTCGAACGGACGCGCCGGGCCGCCCGGGGCCTTCGGGGCGACCTGCGGGTGGCCTACACCGATTTCGCCATCAACGGTCGCCTTCCCCACGTCCTGCGCGACTTCAACATCGCGCACCGCGACATTCATCTCGACCTGGTCTTCATGCCGACGGTGCATCAGCGTGTCGCGATCCTCAAGCAGACGATCGACATCGGCTTTCTCTACGGCGAGTCGAGCCACCGGGCCGTCCAGTCGCTGCGCTTCGACGAGGGCGCCTATGTCGCCGTCCTCCCGGCGAGCCATCCCCTGGCGGCGAGAGAGGTCCTGGCCTTGTCGGAACTCAAGGATCAGAAGTTCGTCTTCGGCACAGGGGAGAGCTGGTCGATCTTTCGCAGCGACGTCATCGCCGAGTGTCGTACCCGTGGCTTCTTCCCCGACATCGCCCTCGAGGCCACGAACTCCGACGGCATCTTCGGGCTCGTGATCGCGGGGGCGGGCGTGGCCGTGTATTCGAGCTGCATCGGGAACCTACCGCGGCAGGGGGTGGCGGTCCGCCCGTTGAGCGATCTGTCGACCACGCTGCCGATCACGGCCGTCTGGGAGCGGGGCAACCGGTCGGAACTGCTGGGGACGTTCCTCGGCTTTCTCCGGCGGTGGATCCGGAAGGCCGGGTCCGCGGCAGGTCCCTGATTCCGCAACCCCGAACGGGCGCCGGCCGGCCTCCGCCGCGGGCACGCTGATCCTTGCGCCGATCACGGGCCGGCATCGGTGCGGTGCGCGACCGGCAGGACGACAGCGCCCGCCTCGGCGAGCGTCGTCCGCTCGAAACGCACGCCGAACACCCGGTCGAGGTCCTGCGAGGCCGCGACCGCCGCGGCGGCGGCGTCGCGGACGATGCGGCCGCGCTCCAGGAGGACGAGCCGGTCGCAATCGACGACGGCGCGGTCGAGGTCGTGGAGCACGACGACCACGATCCCGTGCCGGGCCCAGGCTCGCAAACGGCGCATCAGGTCGAGGCGATGGCCGATATCGAGGCTCGCGCCGGGCTCGTCGGCGAGGACGACGTCGGGCTCGGCGACGAGGGTGGCGGCGAGGAGCGCCCTCGCCCGCTCGCCGCCGGAGACCTGCAACCAGCGCCGCTCGGCGAGATCGGCGAGGGCGTGGTCGTGCAGCAGGTCCGGGATCGCGAGCGCCGCGCCCGGCCGGCGGCTCGCCCCGAGCTCGATCACCTCCCGCAGGGTGTAGTCCCAGGCCGGCTGGAAGCTCTGGGGCAGATAGCCGATGCGTCGGCCCCGCTCCGAGGACGGGAGGTCCGCCAGCGGAACGCCGTCGAGCGTGACGCGGCCGGCGGCGGGGCGCAGCAGGCCGGCGAGCGTACGCAGCAGCGTCGACTTCCCGGCCCCGTTCGGACCGATCAGCCCGACGAGGGCCCCCGGGACGAGATCGACCGAGACGCCGTCCAGCAGGCGGCGGGGACCGGCGGTCGCGACGAGGCCCTCCGCGGAAAGGCGGGTCATGCGCGCATCCGCCGACGCAGGAGGAACAGGAAGAATGGGCCGCCGACCGCGGCCGTCACGAGCCCGAGCGGGATCTCCGCCGGCGGCAGCGCCGAGCGGGCGAGTCCGTCGCACATGATGACGATGAGGGCGCCGAGGGCGGCCGAGACCGGCAGCAGCCCGCGGTGGCGCGGCCCGACCCACCAGCGCGCCAGATGCGGGGCGGTCAATCCCACGAAGGCGACGAGGCCGCCATAGGCCACCGCCAGGGCGACGACGAGGGCGCCGACCAGGATCGCCCGGGCGACGAAGCGCGCCGTGTCGAGGCCGAAAGCCTGCGCCTGATCCTCGCCGAGACCGAGGAGATCGAGGCCGTGCGCGAGCCGCAGGCTCGCCCCGAGGGCGAGGCCCGAGAGGCCGCCGAGCCAGGCCAGCCCCTCCCATGTCGGCGTCTGGACGCCCCCCAGCGTCCAGCTCAGCACGACCTGGAGGCTGACGCTCTCGTCGGAGAGGGCGAGCATCAGGAAGGAGCGGACCGCCCCGAGCATCGCCGCGACGGCGACGCCGGCGAGGAGAAGGCCGGCGGCGTCGCGCGTGCCGGCCCCCCGGGCGACGGCGAGGACCATCAGCGTCGCCCCCCAGGCCCCCAGGAAGGAAAACCCACCCAGCGCCAGGGCCGAGGGCAGGCCGAGGGGAACGAGCAGCGCCACCGTCGCCCCGATCGCCGCGCCGCCGGCCGAGCCGAGCAGGTAGGGCTCGGCGAGGGGATTGCGGAACACGCCCTGGAAGATCGCTCCGCCGAGCCCGAGCAGGCCACCGACCAGGGCGGCGGCGAGCACGCGGGGCAACCGCCACGCGATGAGCAGGCGCGAGCGCAGATCGTCGGCGCCGCCGAGCGCCCGGAGGATCCGGTCCGGCCCGGCCCAATCGTGGCCGGCCGCGATGCCGAAGGCGAGCGCCAGGACGAGGAGCGGCAGGAGCCGGCTCGCGACGCGCAAGGGCATGCTCATGAGTCGGGCGATGTCATGGGTGGGGCGCGCTCATGGATGCCCTTCGGGATTCGGGTGCAGGAGGGCCGCGAGGCGCTCGATCCCGTCCACGGTGCGCGGCCCGGGGATCAGGAACGCGGCGCGGGCCACGACATGCGCCCGGCCCTCGCGGACCGCGCGCATGTCGCGAAAGCCGGGCCGGGCCGTCAATTCGCGCAGCTCCGCCTCGCTCCCCGCCAGGAGCAGGACGTCCGGATCGGCGGCGAGCAGGGCCTCCGGCGAGACCTGGGCGAGGCTACCGGCTCCGGTCAGCGCCAGGCAGCCGCCGGCCCGGGCGACGGCATCGGCCGTGTAGGTGCCCGCCCGCACGGCGAGGACGAGCCCGTTCCCGAGCCGCCCCGTCACCAGGACGAGCCGCGGGCAGGGCCGCCCCGCGACGACCCGGGCGACCCGCGCGAGGCGAGCCGCCAGAGCGTCCGCGACGGCGATCCCGCGTGCCGGCTCCCCCGTCGCCCGGCCGACGAGGCGCAGGTTGTCGAGCACCTCGCCGAGGCTGCGGCTCGTCAGGACGAGGGTCGGCACGCCGAGCCGCTCCATCGGGGCGAGCAGGAGATGGGCCGCCTGGCGCGCCGGGGTGATGAGCACGAGGTCGGGCTCCTGGCCCACCACGGCATCCACCGAGATGCCGAGCCGGCCGCCGACGACGGGTTTCTCCGCCGCCTCGGGCGGGTAGCGGGTGAGCGCGTCGATGCCGACGATGCGATCGGTCAGCCCGAGGGCCGCCACCAGCTCGGTGTTCGAGGAGAAGATCGTCACGATCCGCCGCGGTGCCGCCGGCAGGACGACGTGCCGCCCCAACGCGTCGACGAGGCGGATCGGCTCGGGCCGGGCGGGGCGCGCCGCGACGAGCGGGGCGGCGAGACCGAGGAGGGCGGCAGCCCAGAGGATCGCGGCGCGCACGGTCAGAACCGGGCCTGGAGGCCGATCTGCACGTCGCGTCCCGGCGCGGAGGTGCCGCCGCCGCCATTGTAGAAGCGCAGGTCGGCCAGCGTCGGCTGCTGCCCGGCGATGGCGATGAAGAGCGGGTGGTAGTTCACGTCGAACAGGTTGCGCACCTGCGCGAACAGCTTCACCCCCGGCATCACGTCGACCTCGCCGCGCAAGTTGACCAGCACGAACGGGTCCTTGCGCCAGATGTAGTCGCGGGAGGGCTCCGCCGCCGGCACGCGCAGGTTCTCCTCGGTGTTGTACCAGACCGGGCCGTTCAGCACGCCCTGGACCTGGATCGTCCAGGGATACCGGATACCGGCCTGCCCGAAGCGGGTGCCGAGCGCGAGCTGGTACTCGTAGACCCGCTCGACCCGATCCGTATTGGCGCTCGGCACGGCACGCGCGCCCTCGTCCTTCATGTCGAAGTTGTAGTTGCCATTGGCATAAGCCCGCCAGTGCCACACCCCCGGCTCCCAGCCGAAGGTCCGGATCATGTCGGTCTCGGACTGGACCTCGATGCCGCGGATGACGACGTCGCCCGGATTGTTGATGTAGTCCGAGGTATTGGAATTCGCGCCGCGCGAGCGCGTGGTGATGCGGTCCGAGATGATGTTCTGAAACAAGGCCACGTCGAGCCGCGACGCGCCGCGGGTCAGCGTCGTGCCGACCTCGACCTGCTCACTCGTCTCGGGGCGGATGGCCGGGTTGCCGAAGATCCGGCCGCCGCCGAAGGTGTTGTAGTCCGCCGCGATCTCCGTCGCCGTCGGCGCCCGGAAACCCGAGGAGGCCCCGACCCGGAACGCGGCCCAGTCGGTCGCCTTGTAGGTGGCGCCGACCGAGGTGGTCGTGGCTTCGTAAGGCCGCGCGCCGTTGATCTGGCCGGTCAGGTAGGGGGTGAAATCGAAGCGCGTCGTGCCGTAGGTCTGGCGCACGCCGGCGCGCAGCACCAGCCGGTCGTCGAGCAGGCGCTGCGTGTCCTCCAGGTAGAGGGCGTGGAACTGGTCGGTCTGGTTGTTGTCCTGCGGCGAGACCTGGGCGAGAGGATTGCCCGGCACGCCGGCCCGGAAGCGGTCCGAGCGGAGCCGGCTCGTTTCCCAATCCCAGCCGAGCAGCACGTCGTTGCCGGAAAACAGGGTGAAGCGCGGCTGGAAGCGGGTGCCGAGGATGTCGAGGTCGCGGGTGTTGAAATCCGCGCGAGTGCCCGGCACCGGCAGCCCGGTGCCGCCGCGCTGGATCGGCGAGGCCCACTTGAAGCGGTCCTCGTCGGTGACGCTGTAGACCTGGGCAAAAAGGCTCGCCCGGCCGTCCTCGGTTCGTCCGGTATAGCTCGCGTCGAAGGAGCCGTTGATCCGGTCGTCCCGGCTGTAGAGGTTGCCGCCGGAACCGCGGAACCCGACGCCGTAGATCCCGTCCGTGCGCAAAGTGAATTCGACGCGCTGGTTCGGGTCGATCTGGAGGCCCAGAGCCCCGGCGATCCCCATGCGGTTCCACTGGGTGTTGGCCATGCGGTCGCCGGAACCGGCGACGTAATCGTCGCGCTTGCCGCCCGAGACGCCGAGATAATAGTCGAACGGCCCGACCACGCCGCCGGTCTGGGCCCGGCCCTGGGCGAGGCCCCAGACGCCGCCGATCCCCTCGACCAGGGTCCCGGGCGCGGTCCGCCCGGTCTTCAGGATGATGTTGATCACGCCGCCGATATTCTGGCTGCCGTAGATCACCGAGGAGGGACCGCGCACGATCTCGATGCGCTCGACATCGGCGATCGAGAGCTTGGAGAGGTTGGCGGTGCCGGCGCGCCGGCCGTTCATCAGGACCAGGACCTGGCTGCGGAAATCCTTGCCCTGGCCGTCCGTGGCCCCGCCCCGGATGTTGATCGAGGTCTGGCCCGGGGTCCATTCCGAGAAGAAGCCAACGGCATTCTCGGCCAGGACGTCGGTGACGGACTTCCCCGTGGAGTTCTCGATCGTCGTGTGGTCGATGACCTGCACGGTGCCGGCGATCGCGGAGCGCGGCTCCGGCCGGCCGGTCGCCGTGACGACGATCTCGTCGAGGCGGAGGTCGGCCCGGTCCTGTGCGACGGCCGGCGCCGGCAGCGCGCAACCGAAAGCCAGCGCGACCGCCCGGAAACGACGGGACATCACGACGCCTTCCTCCATACGAGAACGGCCGAGCTGCGCGGCACGCTGAGGCGGTGGCCGCCGGGAACCGCCTCGGCCTGGGGCGAGAGATGGTCGGACAGGGCGGCACGGCGCGCGTCGCCGGCCAGCCACCCGAGCCGGTCGGCGAGATGGGCGGCGATGCCCGGCACGCTCGGTACGGTCGCCCGGAAGGTCCAGTCGACCCGGGCGACGATCGCCGGTCGGTCGCCGGCGGGCAGGCTCCCCAGGACGATCTCGACCCCCGGGGTCTCATCCTCGCCGTGCCATTCGCGGGGCAGGCAGCCCGCGAGGCAGAGGCCGCGGGGACCGGCCTGCGCCGGGACCACCCAGGCGACGTCGCGGCGCGCCCAGGCGCGGCAGCGTGCGAGGAACGGGACCGGCTCGGCGAGCGGCCCGGCCATGTTGGCGGCGAGCACCGTGTCGGCGCATCCGTCCGGCAGATCGGCCTCCTGCCAGCCTGCCGGCACGAGGGCCGGCGGCGGCGCGAGCGCCCGCAGGCGGGCCTGCATGACCGGCGCCGGCTCGACCGCGATCCAGGCCGCGCCGGGGTCGCGCAGGGCCGCGCCGAGCTGCCCGCCGCCGGCGCCGACATCGAGGAGGTCGCCGACCCGCGGCAGGGCCGCCCGCAGCAGCGGGGCGAGGCGGGCGACGTAATCGGAGCCGTCGATGCCGGAGGCGTAGAGGGCGAGCGGATTGACCCCGCCCTCGGCATCGGCGGCGCGAAGCGGCCCGCCGGGGGGCCCTGAGATGTTTTCCACGTCCGATGGTCCTTCCCCGAACCGTCTTGAGAGAGGATCGTGGGGGGGCGACCGTGGACGCGAGACACGCGCGGCCGGACACCGGCAGCGCAGGACGCGCGACCCGCCGGGACTCCCCGCCCACGAGACGAAACAGGGTCAGGGCAGGTCTCCTGGCTCGCGGGTCGCCGCCATCCGTCCGGCCTTCCCGGCGCTCGCGCACCAGTGACCCCGATCGACGGATGGCTCGCCGCTTACAGTTGCGGGGACAGCTCCGGCCTGGGCGCGAGGACGCGCCGCACCGGATTCCCTCTTAGCCCGCCATCCGGAGATGACGGGAACCTTGACCGGTCACCGTCGTCGGGGATCGTTCACCCCGCTGTCAACCGCCCGGAACGTCCCCCGAGGGAGCAGGCTCGGACAGGTTTCGTCCGTTGCGATCGTGTAACGGATCGTCTCCGTCCCGGGCCGGCCCGGAGTCGCGCGTCTTGCTTTCGCGTCTCGGCCCCGCCCGGCAAGGCCGCCCGGCGATCGGAGGTCCCTCGGCTCACTGCCCCCAGACCGGGAACGGATCGTCGAGCCATTTCTGGGACTTCGTCAGCCCGGTCGTGACGCTGCCGACGAGGCAGGGATCGAGGGCGGCCCGGATCGCCGCCTCGTCCATGTCGGGGCCGCCGATGAACACGATCTCCTGGCGCCGGTCGCCCCAGCTCGGGGTCCAGTGCCGGCGCATCAGGGATGCGAATTCCTCGCTGGTGGGCCAGCGCGCCTTGGGCACCGCGGCCCACCAGGCGCCGAGCCCCTCGGTGCGGGTGATCCGTCCGGCGATCGAGAGCTCGCCGATCCAGTCCGGGCGCGAGGCGATCCAGAAATGACCCTTGGCCCGGATCACGCCCGGGAAGCCGCGCGCGACGAGGTCGTGGAACTTGCGCGGATGCAGGGGGCGGCGGGCCCGGAAGACGAAGCTGCGGATGCCGTATTCCTCGGTCTCCGGCACGTGCTTGGCGAAGTCGAACAGCTCGCGGTACCAGAGCGGATGGGTCTGCGACCGCTCCTCGCTGTAGAGGCCGGTCTCCAGCACCTCCGCCAGGGGGACGCGGCCATGGCTCGCCGGGACGATGCGCGCATCGGCATTGAGGCCGCGCACGACCCGGATCACCCGGGCCCGCTCCTCCGCCGTGACGTCGTCCACCTTATTGACCACCACGACGTCGGCGAACTCGATCTGCTCGACGAGGAGATCGACCAGGGTGCGGGCATCCTCCTCGCCGGCCGTCTCGCCGCGGTCGCGCAGGAAGTCGCGCGAGTCGTAATCCGTCAGCAGGTTCACGGCGTCGACCACCGTCACCATCGTGTCGAGCCGCGCGACATCCGACAGGCTCGCGCCGTCCTCGCCGCGGAAGTCGAAAGTCGCCGCGATGGGCAGGGGCTCGGCGATGCCGGTTCCCTCGATCAGGAGATAGTCGAAGCGTCCGTCCTCGGCGAGGCGGCGCACCTCGGCCAGGAGATCGTCGCGCAGGGTGCAGCAGATGCAGCCGTTGGTCATCTCGACCAGCCGCTCCTCGGTCCGGGACATCTCGCCGCCGCCGGCGCGGACGAGATCGGCATCGATGTTCACCTCGCTCATGTCGTTGACGATCACGGCGACGCGACGGCCCTCGCGATTGTTGAGGATGTGATTGAGCAGCGTGGTCTTGCCGGCTCCGAGGAAGCCGGACAGGACCGTGACGGGAAGGCGCCGGAGCGAGGAAACGTCGACCATCGCTTCGATATGTTATAACGTTGCAAATCCGTCAAGCGGTGGATCCGCGATCTCGGCGGTGCTCGCCCTTGGCCCGGCGCGGTCGAGCCGCCACACTGCCGTTGTTAGCGGCTCAGGCCTGGGGAGACGGATGCCGGCCCACGATCACGCACCCTACCGGACGCAGAACTGGATCCTGGAGAAGCCGGGCGCGTCGGGCCGTCACGGGCTCGTCGTCGCCCAGAACCGCGAGGCCGCCGAGGCCGGGGCCGCGATCCTTCAGGCGGGCGGAAACGCCGCCGACGCGGCCGTCGCCACGGCGCTGGCGCTGGCGGCGGTCGAGCCCTGGAACAGTGGGCTCGGCGGCATCGGCTTCGCGCTCGTGCTGCCGCCCGGCGCGAACCGGGCCACGGTCGTCGATTTCGGGCCGGTCTCGAGCCGCAACACGCGGGCCGCCGACTACCCCCTCACGGGGCGGACGAAGCGCGACCTGTTCACCTGGCCGGAGGTCGAGGGCGACCGCAACGTCCACGGCCCGCTCTCGTTCTGCATCCCCTCCGCGGTGGCGGGCTACGCGCGGCTGCACGAGGCGTTCGGGACCGGCACTCCGGTGGCGGATCTCCTCGCGCCGGCCCTGCGGCTCGCGCGCCGGGGCCTCGCCCAGGACTGGTTCGCCACCCTCAAGATCGCCTCCTCGGCCTCCGTGCTGCGGCTCTACGAGGAGAGCGCCCGCCTCTACCTGCCGGGCGGCCTGCCGCCGGTCCCGCCCTACCAGGGCGTGCCGGGCTTCCTGCCGCTCGGGCGTCTCGCCGAGACGCTGGAGCGGCTGGCGGAGGCGGGCCTGCGGGATTTCTACGAGGGCGGAATCGCCCGCGATCTCGCCGCCGACATCGCGGCGCTCGGCGGCGTCGTGGACCGGGAGGATCTGGCCGGCTGCCGGGCGGTGCTGCGCGAGGCGCCGACGATCGCCTGGCGCGACGGCCATGTGGTCCACACGGCGGGCGGGCTCACCGCCGCGCCGACGCTGGCCGAGGTCGTGTCCGGCATGGCGGCGGTCCCGTGCCCGCCGGAGGGACCCGATGCGGGGTGGTTCGCAGCCCTCTCCACCGTGATGCGGGAGGCCTATGCGCGGCGCCTGGCGGGGCTTGGGGCCGCCACCGAGCCCGGCGACACCTGCACCACCCATCTCACCGTCGTCGACCGGGACGGCCTGATGGTGTCGATGACGACGACGCTCCTGTCCTCGATGGGGAGCCGGGTCGTGCTGCCGAAGACCGGCATCCTCATGAACAACGGGATGATGTGGTTCGATCCGCGGCCCGGCAGCGCCAACCCGATCGCGCCGGGAACGCGCCCGCTCTGCAACATGTGCCCGGTGATCGTGACGCCGCGCAGCGGCGAGGGGCCTCGCCTCGCCGCCGGGGCCTCCGGCGGCCGGCGCATCCTGGCGAGCGTCTACCAGACCCTCGCCTTCCTGCTCGATTTCGGCATGGAGCCGGGGCGGGCGGCCCACCTTCCGCGCATCGACGTGTCGGGGCCGGAGGGGACGAGCGCGGATGCGAGGCTCGGGCCCGAGGTGCGGGAGGCCCTCGCCGGTGCGGGTCCCGTCGACGTGGTGGAGCACGGCGTGATGCCGATCAACTTCGCCTGCCCGAACCTGATCCGGCTCGACGGCGACGTGGCGACCGGATGCAGCGACGTCGCCTCGCCGTGGTCCGCCGCCGTCGCGGTGCCGGGGTGAGGGGCCGCGCGCCGGGCGCGCGCACCCCTCCGCGCGGTCAGGCGCCCTCGGCCATCGTCGTGCCGGCGGCCGCGAGGCCCCACCGCACCAGATCCTCGGCGTCCTTCGCCGATTTCGCCTCCGCGTAGCACCGCAGCTCGGGGGCGTTGCCCGAGGCGCGGAAATGGATGGTGCGCCCGCCGTCGAGCTCGATCCTGACCCCGTCCTGCTCGTCGACGGCCTGCGGGCGGCCGACCGGACGAAGGAACTCCCGGCGGAACGTGTCGTCGGCGAGCCGCCGCAGGAAGGGCCCGCTCCGCGCGGCCGGCGTGTCGGGCAGCCGGTCGCTCGCCGTCTCGCCGACATCGAGGGCCGCGACGAGATCGGCAAGCGGCAGGGCGGCCGCCCGCGCCGCGGCGAGCGTCGCGAGGATCGGCAGCACCGCGTCCCGCGTCGGCAGGGCCGGCAGGATCTTGTCGCCGACCGGGCCGTCCGACCCGGCGAGGAAGCCGCCATTGGCCTCGAAACCGCAGACGATCCGCGCCCCGTCCCGCGCCGCCTGCTCCATGCCGGCGATCACGAAGGGCGACCCGACCTTGGTGCGCAGGACGCGGCCGAAGCCGCCCGCGCGCTCGATGGCGGAGCCCGCCGTGACCGGTACGACGACGGCGTCGGCGCCGAGATACCGGGCCGTGATCAGGCCGAGCACGTCGCCCCGCAGGATGCGGCCGGCGGCCTCCGCGACCAGGGGGCGGTCCGCGTCGCCGTCGGTGGTCACGAGCGCGTCGAAGCCGCCCGCGGCCATCGCGTCGCGGATGAACGCGACGTCCTGCGGACGATGGGCCTCGGTATCGATCGGCACGAAGGTCTCGGACCGGCCGATCGGCACCGCCTCGGCGCCGAGCGCGGCGAGCACCTCGACGAGCACGTCGCGGGCGACCGAGCTCTGCTGGTAGACCGCGATCCGCAGGCCGGCCAGGAGGTCGGGGGCGAACACGTCGCGGTAGCGGTCGCGGTAGCGCGCGATCGCGTCCGGCTCCGGGGCGGCCGGGACCGCCGGGGGGAGGGGCGCGTCGTCGGCGATGTCGCCGAGGGCGGCGAGGATCGCGGCCTCGTCCGCCTTGGTGATCTCTCCGCCGGAGCGGTAGAATTTCAGGCCGTTGCGGTCGTCCGGGATGTGGCTGCCGGTGACCATGACGGCGAGGCAGTCGCGCTTGCGGGCTTCGAGCGCGAGGGCCGGGGTCGGCAGCGCGCCGCAATCGATCGCCGTCATTCCGGCGGCGGCGGCCGCGGTGGCGACCGTGGCGGCGATCCCCGCGCTGCTGGCCCGCAGGTCGCGCCCGATCACCACCTCGCGGCGCCCGCCCGCATGCGCGCCGACGGAGGCGAAGAACGCGGACGCGTAGGTGAAGGTGGGGCGCCCCACGAGGTCCGTGACGAGGCCGCGCAGACCGGACGTCCCGAACTTCAAACTGGTCATCAGGCAAGTCTCTCGGCATCGATCGGAGGCGCGCGACGCCACGACCTCGCGGCCGTGCGGCGCGTTGCCCCCCTCGAGGGGGGCTGTCGTCTCGAGACAACACAAGGCCGGGGAGGGGACAAGAGGCGGCTCCCGGCTGCGGATCCGCAGCCGGGCCGGATCGGCCGTCGGATCGGCTACGGCGCGGCCTTCGCCAGCGGGCAGCCGCCCTGGTCGAGGGGGCGAAACGCCTCGTCGCCCGGCACGGTGGCGAGCTGGTGGTAGACGTCCCACTCGCCGGTCGATTCCCCGGGCGTCTTCACCTGCATCAGGTACATGTCGTGGACCATGCGACCGTCGACGCGCAGCGTGCCGTTGCGGGCGTACATGTCGTTGACCGGCATCTCGCGCATCTTCGCCATCACGGCCCTGGCCTCGTCGGTTCCGGTCGCCGCGACGGCCTTCAGGTGATGCAGGACGGCGGAGTAGATTCCGGCGTGGTGCATCGTCGGCATCATCTTCATCTCGGCGTGGAAGCGCGTCGAGAAGGCGCGGGTCTCCTCGTCCCGGTCCCAGTAGAAGCCCTCCGTCGTGATCAGGCCCTGGGCGGTCTTCAGCCCGAGGGCGTGGACGTCGGCGATGTTCATGAGCAGGGTGACGAGGGACTGGCCGCCCTCGGTGAGGCCGAATTCGTGGGCCTGCTTGACCGCGTTCATCATGTCGCCGCCCGCATTGGCGAAGGCGACGACCTTCGATCCCGTCGCCTGGGCCTGGAGCAGGAAGGACGAGAAGTCCGAGGTGCCGAAGGGCGCCCGGATCGCCCGGATCAGCTTGCCGCCGGAGCGGTCGAGCTCGGCCGCGGCGTCGCGCTCCAGGGCCTGCCCGAAGGCGTAGTCGGCGGTGACGATCGACCAGGTGTCGAGACCCCGCTTCACGGCGGCCGCGGTCGAGACGTGGGCGAGCGCGTAGGTGTCGTAGTTCCAGTGCGCCGTCGTCTCGGTGCAGGCCTTGCCGGTGAGGTCGGAGGTGCCGCCGCCCGAGACGATCAGGATCCGGTTCTTTTCCTTGGCGATCTGCTGCACCGCCAGCGCCACCGAGGAGGGCGGCGCGTCGAGGATCACGTCCACCTTCTCGACGTCGTACCAGCGCCGGGCGATGGCGCTGCCGACATCCGCCTTGTTCTGGTTGTCGGCGAAGACCACCTCGATCGGCCGGCCCAGCACGGTGCCGCCGAAATCCCGGGCCGCCATCTGGGCGGCGACCACCGAGCCGCGCCCCGTGGCGTCGGCGTAGAGGCTCGACATGTCGGTCAGGACGCCGAACTTCACGACGCCGTCGGAGACCTGCGCCCGGGCCGCGCCGCAGGCGGCAAGCCCCAGGGACCCGGCGAGGATCAGGCGGGACGGGACCGCGCGACGGCGCGATCGGCGGCGATGCGCCGTGCGGGCTTTCGTGGTCGTGCAAAGCCCCGCCATCAGACCGGGTCCCAGCTGAAGACGTCGCCGGAGCGGTCGAGGGGCGCGAAGCTCGCCCGCAGGGCGGGCATCGCGTGGGCGGCGACGGAGGCCGGGGTCCAGCCCTCGGCGGCGTGCACGCTGCGGACCGGCCGCATCGGGTTGAACAGGAAGACCTCGTTGACCCGGGTGGCGAAGACCTGCCCGGTCACGCCCGCGGCGGCCGGCGAGGCCAGGTAGACGACGAGCGGGGCGTTGGTCTGCGGCGTCATGCGCTTCATGCGGGCGACCCGCCGCTGCTCCTCGGGGGTGGTGGCGGGGATCGAATCGGTCATCCGGCTCCAGGCGAAGGGCGCCACGCAGTTCGAGCGGACGCCGAACCGGGCCATGTCGAGGGCGATCGACTTCGAGAGGCCGACGAGGCCGAGCTTGGCCGCCGCGTAGTTCGCCTGCCCGAAATTGCCGATCAGCCCCGACGTGCTGGTCATGTGGACGTAGGCGCCGCTGCCCTGCGCGCGGAACGGATCGGCGGCGGCCCGGCTCATGTAGAAGCTGCCGTTGAGGTGGACGGCGACCACCGCCTCCCAGTCGGCCGGGTCCATCTTGTGGAAGATGACGTCCCGCAGGATGCCGGCATTGTTCACCACCGCGTCGAGCCGGCCGAACGTGTCGAGCGCCATCTCGACGGTGCGCTTGGCGGCCGCCCATTCGGCGACGCTCTCGCGGGAGATCACCGCCTCGCCGCCGATCGCCTCGATCAGGGCCCTGGTCTCGTCCGCCGGCGTCGCGGAGGTCTCGCCGGTGCCGCCGAGCGAGGTGCCGATGTCGTTGACGACGACCTTCGCGCCCGCCCGGGCGAAGTCCAGGGCGACGGCACGGCCGATCCCGCCGCCGGCTCCCGTCACCACCACGACCTTGCCGTCCAGGCCGAGATCGATCTCCGCGCTCATGCGCTCCTCCTCGCGTGTCGCCGCCGGATCAGGTCCCGGCTTCGTCGTCCCGGGGGGATGGCCCCGGCTCGGGGTCGATCTCGATCACGGCGTCGAGGGCGTAGGCGCCCTCCGGCAGGGCCAGGACCGGGTTGAGGTCGACGGCGCGCAGGCGCGGGCCGGCGGCGGCCGCAAACAGCGAGAGCCGCGAAAGAATCCGCGCCAGCGCGTCGAGATCCGCCGGCGGACGCCCCCGCGCGCCGGTCAGGACCGGAGCGGCCCGGATCGACAGGATCATCGCGCGGGCCGTCGCCTCGTCGAACGGGCAGGCGCGGATCGCGACGTCGGACAGGATCTCGACGAAGATCCCGCCGAGACCGAAGACCGCGACGGCGCCGAAGGCCGGGTCGCGGCTGATCCCCATCAGGCACTCCACCCCGCCGGAGAGCTGGCGGGCGACGAGCAGGCCGGTGATCCGCGCCGCCGGGGCGGCCTCGCGGACGGCCGCCAGGATCCCGTCGCAAGCCTCCCGCACCGCGGCGGCCCCGGCGAGGTTCAGCCGCACGCCGCCGATGTCGGATTTGTGGACGATGTCCGGCGAGACGACCTTGAGGACGACCGGAAACCCCAGCGCCTCGGCCGCCGCCACCGCCGCCTCGGCGTCGTGCACGACCCGCTCCGGCGCCGCCGCGATGCCGGCCTCCGCCAGCAGGCGCTTGGCCGTCGGCTCGTCGGGCGTGGCGGGCGGGAGCATCACCGGGGGCGGGGAGGGCGGGCGGGCCGGGGCGGCGGCGAGCTGCTCGCCCACCCGCCCCATCGCGGCGAGCGCGCGCACCGCCCGGCTCGGATCGGCGAAGGTGAGAAGGCCCGCCTCCTCGGCCGCCGCGACGATGTCCGGCGAGGCGAGGAGGCACAGGGCGAGGAGCCGGTCGGGGAACTCGGCGCGCAGCCGCCTCAGGGAATCGCGCAACCGCGGCGCGAGCGCGGGACTTCCCGCCACGTAGGTGAGGAACAGGAGGACCGAGCGGTAGCCGCCCTCCGCCAGGGCCGCCCGGGCGTAGGATTCGAACAGCGAGAGGTCGTTGAGCGCCTGGGCGGTGCAGTCGAGGGGGTTGACCGGCGAGGCATAGGGCAGGAGCGCCTTGAGGCGGGCCTGGGCGTCCGCCGGCATCGGCGGCATCGGCAGGCCGACCGCCTCGGCCTCGTCGGTGGCGACGATGCCGGCCCCGCCGCTGATCGTGATGACCCCGAGCGTGTTGCCCACCGGGTAGATGCGCAGCCGCGCCGCGGAGGCGAAGTCGAGCATCTGCTCGGTATCGCGCACCCGGATCGCCCCGTGCTCGGCCAGCACCGCCTCCGCGACGGCGTCGTCCCCCGTGAGCGAGGCGGTGTGCGAGGCCGCCGCCGCCGCGCCGAGGCGGCTGCGCCCGGCCTTCAGCAGGAAGACCGGCTTGCCGGCCGCCCGCGCGGCCTCGAGCGCCGCGACCATGCGGGGGCCGTCGCGAAAGCCCTCCTGGTAGGCGCAGACGACTTCCACGGTCTCGCTCCGCGCCATCCAGCCGATCGCGTCGGCGACGGTGACGTCGGCCTCGTTGCCGGTGGTGACGAGGACGGAGGCGCCGAGCCCGCGGTCGCGCGCCGCGGCGGCGAGGTGGGCGCCGTAGGCCCCGGACTGGCTGGCGATGCCGATCGGCCCCGGCCGCGGGAAACCGGAATCGAGCGAGGACGAGAAGGTGCCGTAATAGCCGATCCCGGCATTGTAGACGCCCAGCGTGTTGGGACCGAGCACCCGCATGCCGTGGCGCCGGGCGATGCCCAGGATCTCGGCCTGCGCCCGCCCGCCCTCGTCCCCGGTCTCGGCAAAGCCCGCCGAGAACAGCGTGACGGCCCGGCACCCCTTCGCGCCCAGAGCCGCCACCGCCTCGACGGCGTGGCGCGCCGCGACCGCCACGATGCCGACCTCCGGCGCCTCGGGCAGGTCGGCGACGGTGGCAAAGCACGGCAGGCCCTGCACCGCGCTCCGACCCGGATTGACGGGAAAGATCCGGCCCCGGAACCCGGCCGCCTGCATCGCGGCGATCGGCCGGCCGCCGATCCGCGTCGGGTCGTCGGAGGCGCCGACGATCGCGACGGAGCGCGGCGCCATCAGGGCGTCGAGGGCGGAGAAGTCCTCCGCGGCGAGCGCCGTCACAGCGTCGCCTCGGAGCCCAGGAAGGCCGTGACCTGGCTCGACAGCGTGCCGCCGTTGCCGTGCAGGAGCGCGACGTCGGCGCGGGCGAGCTGCCGCGCGCCGGCCTCCCGGCGGATCTGGGTGACGGCCTCCGCGATCAGGAACATCCCGTACATGCCCGGATGCACGCAGGACAGGCCGCCGCCATTGGTGTTGACGGCCAGCCCCCCGCCCGGCGCGATGCGCCCGTCCTGCACGAAGCGACCGCCCTCGCCCTTCGGGCAGAAGCCGAGATCCTCGAGGAACAGGATCGTGTTGATGGTGAAGGCGTCGTAGAGCATCAGGAGGTCGACGTCCTCCCGCGCGACACCCGCCATCGCGAAGGCGCGGGGGCCGCTCTCGCTGGCGGCGGTCACCGTCAGGTCGGGCATCGCCTGGATCGAGCGGTGCCAGTTCGCCCCGGCGGCACCGAGGAAGTAGGCGGGCGGTTTGGCGAAGTCCTTCGCCCGCTCGGCCCGCACCAGGATGCAGGCCGCCGCGCCGTCGGTGACGAGGCAGCAATCGGCGGTGGTGAGGGGATCGCTGACCATCCTGGCCGCCAGGACGTCCTCGCGGGTCAGGGGGCCACGGGCGAAGGCATCCGGATTGAGGTTGGCCCATTGTCGCGCCGCGACCGCGACGTCGGCGAGCATCTCCCGGCTGGTCCCGTACTGGTGGATGTGCCGGGCGGCGGCGAGGGCGTAGGCGGTGATCGGGTGGCGGGGCCCGTAGGGCACCTCGTGCCATTGCGGCTCCGACATCGAGACGAGGCGTCCGCCCGCCGTGCGCTGGTTCGAGCCGTAGCAGATCAGCGCCGCGTCGCAGAGCCCGGCCTCGAGGGCGAGCGTGGCCTGGAGCAGATGCATCTCGAAGCTCGAGCCGCCGACATTGGTGCTGTCGAAATATCGGGGCCGCAAGCCGAGATACTCGACGACGCTCATCGACGCGAAGGCGTGGCTGCTGGTCGCCGCGAACACCGCGTCGATGTCGGCGAGCCGCATCCCGGCATCGTCGAGGGCCGCGCGCACGGACAGGCCGAGCAGCTCCATCGCCGAGAAGCCCGGCGCCGCGCCGAGCCCGGCGAGCCCGAGGCCGACGATGGCGGTGCGGCCGCGCAACGGGTGTCTCATCGCGGCTCCTCCACCGGATCGAACACGACGCGGGGCGTCTCCCCGGCCTCGACGCGGGCCTTCACCCGCGTGCCGATCGGCACGGTCTCGACGCCGGCGATCGTCGTCATCATCCGCGGTCCCTCGTCGAGGTCGACGAGGGCGACGTTCACCGCGCCGTCCCGGCGACGGTTGACCGTGATGGCGTAGACGGTGCCGAGACCCGAGGCCTCGACCCAGTCGAGGTCGACCTCGCCGGAGGGGGACAGGGTCCTGGGGTAGAAGACGTATTCGCCGGTCCGCCGCGCGCGCTGGATCATGAAGCGGCCGGCGCGGAGAAACTCCTCGTAGGCCCGCTGCGGGCCCGCTGCCTCGTCCATGGCGTTCCCCCGGTGACGCGTCGTCCTGCGGTCGCATCCGGCTCCCGACCGGCCGCTCGGCCGTCGTCGGAAGCCGGTACGCGAGCGCGGCGGGCCTTGCCGATAATTTTCGATGGCGAAAGGCTTTTGTCAACGAGAAAGACCGGGCGCCGGCCCGTTGAGTTTCCGGGCCCGCCGGGCGACACACCCGTTCGGAGGCGATCGGGATGACGGAAGCCGGGACGACAGGGGTCATGACGGAGCCATCGGATCGCCCGGAGGCCGAGGCGGGCCCGCGCAAGTATGTCGGCGCGGTCGAGAACGCCGTGGCGATCCTGCGCTTCCTCGCCCATGCCCCGGGGGCCGCCGGGGTCGCCCACATCGCGCGGGAGACCGGGATCAACCTCTCGACGACGTTCAACATCCTGCGGACCCTGACCAAGGAGGGCCTGGCGAGCTTCGACACCCGGTCGAAGGAGTACCGGCTCGCCATGGGGATCCTCGAGATCTCGATGCCGCTGGTCGGGCTCGACCAGGTCGACATCATCCGGCCCGCCCTGGAGGCGCTGTCGCGGCACCACCGGGCGCTGATCGGGCTGTGGAAGATCACGCCGCAGGACCGCATCGTCCTCGTCGACCGGCTGGTCGCCGGCAACGTCGTCCATGTCGACATGGCGCTGGGCGCCCGGCTCCCGGCGCTGGTCGGCGCGGTCGGCCGGTGCATCGCCGCGCGCCGCGACCTGCCGGAGGCCGAGCTGCGGCGGACGTTCGCGACGTTGCGCTGGGAGAACGCCCCGACCTTCGAGACCTACGCGGCCGAGGTCGCGGCGGCACGCGGCGCGGGCTTCGCCTTCGACCGGGGCCACCTGTTTCGCGGCGTCGACATCGCGGCGAGCCTGATCCTGGACCATGCCGGGCAGCCCCGCTTCGGGGTGAGCGGCATCGCGGTCGCCGGGCAGGTGTCGGACGGCGAGCTTGACGCGCTCGCCCGGGAGCTGCGCGAGACGGCGGCGACGATCTCGCGCGCGCTCTACGGGCGCGGAGGGGCATCGCACCGCTGAGCCGACTCCCATCGGCAAGCCAGCGCTTCGTCCCCTCACGCCCTGTTTCTTCGCCGATCTTGGTCGCAAAGCCGGATGCCGCTTTCGCGCAATCCGTTCAGGCCGATCCGCTGCAGCGCCGGGCTCCCGCGAGGCGCGACCACGGGCCCATCCACGACGGTTCGGGACGACCGGCCGCTTGTGCCGTTGCCGCACCGATCGGGCCGGGCGGGGGCGGCGCCATCATGCTATGCGGGGCTCCGACGGCGGCCGCGGTGAGGCCGCCCGGGAGGACAGGAGCGCCATGAGCGTCGTCATCGGTCTCGACGGGGGCACGGAGGGTATCCGGGCCGGGGTGTTCGACCTCGCCGGCCGGCCGCTCGCCTTCGCGGCGCAATCCTACCCCACCACCTTCCCGCGCCCGTCCTGGGCCGAGCAGAACCCGCAGGATTGGTGGGAGGCGGCCGGGCGGGCGGTGCGCGAGGCGGTGCACAGGGCCGGCATCGATCCCCGGGACGTCTCGGCCCTCTGTGCCGACACCACCAACTGCTCCGTCGTCGCCCTCGACCGCGACGGCATCCCGGTGCGGCCGGCGCTGATCTGGATGGACGTGCGCGCGACCGACGAGGCCGCCCTGGTGCTCGCTACCGGCGATCCGGCGCTGATCGTCAATTCCGGCGGCGCCGGGCCGGTCTCGGCCGAGTGGATGATCCCGAAGGCGCTCTGGCTCGCCCGGCACGAGCCCGCGCTCTTCGCGCGCGCGGCGACGATCTGCGAGTACCAGGACTACATGAACCTGCGCATGACGGGGCGGCGCGCCGCCTCGATCACCAACGCGGCGATCCGCTGGCACTACCGGGCGCGCGAGGGCGGCTACGCCCG
This sequence comes from Methylobacterium indicum, assembly GCF_017347565.1. Taxonomy (NCBI): domain Bacteria; kingdom Pseudomonadati; phylum Pseudomonadota; class Alphaproteobacteria; order Hyphomicrobiales; family Methylobacteriaceae; genus Methylobacterium; species Methylobacterium indicum. Next base: position 2,580,027 of record NZ_AP024145.1, read on the forward strand.
CAGCCTGGTCGAGCGCCTCGGCATCCCGGAACTCGCCGACAAGTGGCCCGCGGAGGTGCTGCCCCTCGGGGAGATCGTGGGCGGACTGACCCCGGAGGCCGCCGAGCATTTCGGATTGCCGGTCGGGCTCACCGTGGCGCAGGGCGGCTCGGATGCCGAGATCGCGATGATCGGGCTCGGCGTCACGACCCCCGGCAAGCTCGCCTTCATCACCGGCTCATCGCACCTGCATCTCGGGCTCTCGGCCGCGCCGTTCCACGGCCGCGGCATCTGGGGCACCTACGCCGACGCGGTGATCCCCGGCCTGCATCTGGTCGAGGGCGGCCAGACCTCGACGGGTTCGGTCGTCAACTGGCTGCGGGGGATCGTCGGCAGCGACTGGTCCTACGACGCGCTCAACGCGGAGGCCGCGGCGCTGCCGCCGGGTTCGGACGGCGTGCTGGTGCAGGACCATTTCCAGGGCAACCGCACGCCGCACACCGATGCGGCCTCGCGCGGCGCGATCACCGGGCTCACCCTCGCGCATGGCCGCGCCCACCTGTTCCGCGCCGCGATGGAGGGGGTCGCGTGCGGGACCGAGCTCATCTTCGAGACGATGCGGGCCGGCGGCTACCGGCCGGACGAGATCGTGATCTGCGGGGGCGCGACGCGCTCGGACCTGTGGATGCAGATCCATGCCGACGTCTGCGGCCAGCCCCTGACCGTGACCGAGGTGGCGGAGGCGCCGGCGCTGGGCAGCGCCGTCCTGGCGGCAAAGGCCGCCGGGCATTACGGCTCGATCGAGGAGGCGGCCTCCGCGATGGTCAAGGTCGCCCGCCGCATCGAGCCGAGCAGGGAGGCCCACGCCCGGTACCGTCCGGTCTACGAGCGCTACAAGCAGGCCTACCACGCCCTCGCGACCCTGCGCGCCTGACACGCTCGAGCACTTCACGATCGCGCTGCAATCGTGAAGTGCTCCAAGTCTTTGTTTTGCCACGTTTTCTTCGACGAACCGGCATCCACTTCGTCGGACAATGCTCCAGGGAAGCCCCCCTCGCTCCCCTCAATCCAGCGTCGTCCCCGATTGCTTCACCACGGCGCCCCACTTGGCGATCTCGGCCGCCATGAAGGCCCCGAAGGCCTCGGGCGAGAGCGGGCGGGAGGTGGCGCCGAGGCCGGCGAACTTCGCCGCCACCGCCGGCTCCTGCATCGCCCGCACCGTCTCGGCGTTGAGGCGCGCGACGATCTCGGGCGGTGTGCCCTTCGGCGCGACGAGGCCGTTCCACGCGATGGCGACGTAGCCGGGCAGGGCGGCCTCGGCGATGGTCGGGATGTCGCGCGCCAGCGGCAGCCGCTCGGCCGCGGTGATGCCGAGCGCCCGCACCCGGCCGCCCTCGACATGGGCGAGCACCGACTGGGTGGTGTCGAACATCAGGTCGCAGCGTCCGGCGATGACGTCGGTGATCGCCGGGGCGCTGCCCCGATACGGGATGTGGGTGAGCTTGATGCCCGCCATGGACGCGAACAGCTCGGCGGCGAGGTGGGTCGATTGGCCGATGCCAGACGAGGCGTAGTTCAGGGCCCCGGGCTTGGCCTTGGCGGCGGCGATCAGGTCGGCGACCGAGCGGGGCGCGGATTGCGCCGGCACCACCAGCACCAGCGGGTTCTCGGTCAGGAGCGCCACCGGCGCGAAGCTCTTCAGCGTGTCGTAGTTGAGCTTTCGAAACAGCGTCATGTTGATGGCGTGCGCCGTGGTGGCGACGCCGAGCGTGTGGCCGTCGGCCGCCGCGCGGGCGACGATCTCGAGGCCGAGATTGCCGCCGGCCCCCGGCCTGTTGTCCATCACCAGGGGCTGGCCGAGGGCGATCGACAGCCGCTCGCCGACGATCCGCGCGGTGATGTCGGTCGAGCCGCCGGGCGGGTAGGGCACCACGACGGAGATCGGCCGGGCCGGCCAGGCGGCGGCGCGGGCCGGCCGGCTCCCGAGCGCGAGGGGGCCGGCGGCAAGGGTCCCGGCAAGGGTCCCGACAAGACCGGTGACGACGTCACGGCGGCGGATCATGGCGCGCTTCCTTCCTCGAACACGACGGCGTCGAGCGCCAGGCACTCGCCGGGCGCGGTGCCGATCATCATTGGGTTGACGTCGAGGCTGGCGATCGCCGGCCGCTCGACCATCAGCCGCCCGACCGCGACGGCGGCGGCCAGGTAGGGCTCGATCGCGAGCGGCGGCTCGCCGCGCACGCCCGCGATCAGCGGGGCGAGGCGCAGGCCGTCGAGGGCGCGCCGGACCTGCGCCTCCGAGAAGGGCGGCAGCAGCACGGCGACGTCCGGCATCGCCTCGACGTACTTGCCGCCGTCGCCCACCACCACGACCGGGCCGAAGAACGGGTCGCGATGGGCGCCGAGCACCAGTTCGCGCCGTCCCCGCGCCATCGCGGCGACGATCGCGCCGGCGAACGGGTGGCCGGCCCCGGCGAGTCCCGCCCGGCAGGCCTCGAAGGCGGCCCGCACCGCCGCCTCCCCAGCGACCCCGAGATGGACGAGGCCGAGTTCGCTCTTGTGCGCCACGCCCGCCGAGCAGCCCTTGACGGCGACCGGCCCGCCGATCCCGGCGGCCGCTGCCACCGCCTCGTCGGCGGTGCGGCAGAGGCGGTGGCGCACGACCGGGATACCGGCCCGCGACAGGAGCGCCAGGCTCTCGGCCTCGTCGAGGAGGCGCGGCACCGGAGAGGCGGAGGACGACGACGGCGCCGGATGCGGCGTCCGTTCCCCGGCCGCCGCCATGCGCTCGTGATGCGCGATGAACTGCGCCAGCGCCCGCACCGCCTCGCCCTCGCCGGAGAAGACCGGCAGGCCGCGCGAGCGGAACGGCGCCGCCACCAGCTCCTGGGGGGCGACGATCACCACCGGCTTGCCGGTCGCCTGCGCGAAGGCGGCGGTGTCGCGGCCGAAATCGTCGACCGCGTAGGCCCGGCCCGCCACCGGCACCCCGACCAGGAAGGCGTCGGCGCTCGGATCCTCGGCGATCACCGGCAGGATCTGGCTGAACAGGGCGGAGTTCGTCATCAGCGCCGCCGTGATGTCGACCGGATTGCGGGTCGCGGCGAAGCTCGGCAGGATCGCCCGCAGGCGTGCCTGCGTGCCCTCTTCCAGGGGCGCCAGCTCGAGCCCCGCCTGCGAGGCCGCGTCCGCCGCCATCACGCAGGTCGCGCCCGAATTGCTGATCGCCACCATGCGGCGGCCCGCCGGGCGCCAGCCCTTCAGGTAGAGTTCGGCCGCCGCGACGAGGTCGGTGGTGTCGCGCGCCCGCCAGATCCCGTGCTGCTCCAGGAAGGCGTCGACCAGCCGGTCCTCGTTGGCGAGCGCCCCGGTATGCGACTGGGCCGCCGCCTGGCCGGCGGCGGTGCGACCGGACTTGAGCGCCACGATCGGCAGGCCGCGCGCGCGGGCGATCGCCGCGGCCTCGGCCAGGTGGTGGGGGTCGGGGATGCTCTCGAGGTAGAGGAGCAGGAGCTTCAACCCCGGATCGGCCGCCACCGCGGCGGCGAGTTCGCACACCGTCACGTCGGCGTCGTTGCCGGTGGCGTGGGTGTGGCGCACGCCGATGCCGCGGCCGCGCAGCAGCCCGTAGGGCACGACGCTCATCGCCCCGCTCTGGCTGACGATGCCGACCGGCCCGTCCCGGGGCTCGACCTCCAGGAACATGCTGGAGAAGCTCGCCACCGCGCCGGTGCCGAAATTGGCGAGCCCCTGCGAGTTCGGGCCGATCATCCGCAGGCCCCGGGCCCGGGCGCGGGCCACCATCGCCCGCTCGGCGGCCCGCGCGGCGGGGTCCGCGGTCTCGCCGAAGCCCGAGGCCATCATGATGGCGACCTTGACGCCGATCTCGGCGCATTCGTCGAGGGCCGCCACCGCCGCCTCGCCCGGGACCGCGATGATCGCGAGGTCGGGCGCCCGCGACAGGGCCGAGAGGCGCGGCACGGTGCGCCGGCCCTGGACCTCGTCGCGCCGCGGGTTGACCGGCCAGACCTCGCCGCGAAACCCGAACTGCGACAGGTAGAGGAGCGGCCGGCCGCCGATCTTGTCGGGATTCTCGGACGCGCCGATCACCGCGATCGAGCGCGGATCGAGGGCCGCCTGCAGGCTCGACGTCATGGCTGATCCTCCGGGGTGACGAACGGGACGAGGCCGGCCCCGAAGGCGCGGAACGTCGTGCGGACGGGAGCCCCGATGGCGACGCCCTCGGCCGGGCAATGCGCCATGAAGCGGAAGCCCTCCGGGGCATCGACCAGCGCGAGGCCGTAGGGCGCGAAGGCCTGGAGGTCCGGCGAGGGCGCACGGGCCACCGCCGTGACGGCGTAGACCGTGCCGCGGCCCGACGCCCGCTCGACGCCCAGATCCTCGCTCCCGCATTCCGGGCAGAACGGGCGCCGGACATACTGGACGTGGCCGCAGGCCCGGCAGCGGGCGAGCGCCAGGCCCTCCGCACCCCTGGTCCAGTCGGGAATCTCCGCGCTCATCGGCTGGTCTCCAGGACGAGGCTGACATGGGAGGAGAGCACGCCGCCATCGCCGTGGAGCAGCGCCAGCGCCGGGGGAGGAACCTGGCGCGGACCGGCCTGCCCGCGCATCTGCCGCACGGTCTCGGCGAGATGGGCCATGGCGCCGCCGACGCCGCAATGGCCGTAGCTGAGGAGGCCGCCATGGGTGTTGAGCGGCATCGCGCCGCCGGCCGAGAAGTGCCCCTCGCGGGCGAGCCGCCCGGCGGCGCCCCGCGGCGCCAGGCCGATCTCCTCCAGCAGGATGGCGAGCGTGATGGTGAAGCTGTCGTAGATCGCGGCAAAGCGGATGTCGGCGAGCCCGACGCGGGCCTGCCTCAGCGCGCGGGCCGCGCTGTCGCCCGCCCCGAAGGCGGTCAGCGAGGGCGCGGCGGTGACGTGCTGGTGGGTATGGGCCTGCGCGGCGCCCCGGATCGCCGGCCCGGGCCGCGCGGAATCGGCCCGCTCGATCACGAAGGCCGCGCCGCCATCCGAGACCGGGCAGCAATCGAGGAGTCGCAAGGGGGCGGCGATCGGCTTCGATTCGCCCACCATCGCGGCGGTGATGGGGTCCGTCAGGTGCGCGCCGGGAGTCCGGGCCGCGTTCGCCCGCATCAGCACCGCCAGTTCGGCGATGTCGGCGATGCCGTGCTCGTGGGCGTAGCGGGACGCGACGAGGCCGTAATAGGCGGGGATCGTCGGCCCGAGCGGCACCTCGTAGGTCGGGTGTCCGACCTGCGCGAGGGTCTGGATCGCCGCGTCGCGGGACTGGCCCGAGAGCCGGTTCTCGCCCGCCACCACCAGGATGCGCCGCGCCGCCCCCGCCTCGATGAGCAGGTGCGCCAGCATCACCAGGGCGAAGCCCGTGGCGCCGCCGAGCTGCACCGCGTGGGCGTAGGCCGGCCGCAACCCGAAATGCTCGGCGAACACCGTCGAGAGCATCAGGTGCGGGTGGGTGGTCGAGTAGCCGGTGATCAGCCCGTCGACCTCGCGCCGCTCCAGCCCGGCATCGGCCAGGGCCTCGGCGGCGGCGCGGCTCATCAGGTCGAGGGTGGAGGCGCCGGACAGGCGCCCGAACGGGGTGAGGCCGATGCCGGTGACGACGCTCATCGGGCGGGCGCCGCGCGGCAACCGGCGCAAGCATTATTCCGCCACGCGGAACATGACATCGGGCATCCTCCAAGGTGGGCCGTGCGGACCACGCCGTCGGCTGTTGTCGGAAGATGGTTGCCTTTCGTCGAATAGCCTGTCAACACTGTTCCATGCCGGGTAACGATCGAGGTCGTCATCCGGCCGGGAGAGCCGAGATCGACCGAATTAGTTCCGCTATACGGAACTGACCCATCAAGGGCGGCGGTGTCGGGAACGCTTGTGAGAGGCGCCATGCACCGTCGGCTGTGCCTGGGTGTGCTCGCGTCGCTGGCCCTGCCGGGGCCGGCCCGCGCGGCCTATCCGGACCGGATCATCCGCATCGTCGTGCCGTTCCCGCCGGGCGGGACCACCGACATCCTCGCCCGCCTCGTCGCCGACCGGCTCGACAAGCGCTTCGGCCAGCACGCGATCATCGACAACCGGCCCGGCGCGTCGGGCAATATCGGCACCAAGGCGGTCGCCGGGGCGGCGCCCGACGGCTACACGCTGGTGATGGCGACCATCAACACCCACGGCATCAACGCCGCGGTGTTCAAGAGCCTGCCCTACGATCCGGTCCGCGACTTCGCGCCGGTCACGGTGGTCGCCTCGACCCCGAACGTGCTCCTGGTCAACCCCGCCGCCGGCATCGCCGATCTCGCCGGCCTGATCCGCCTCGCCAAGGAGAAGCCCGGCACGCTCGCCTTCGGCTCGACCTCGACCGGCGGCTCGCCGCACATGGCGGGCGAACTGCTGAAGGTCATGGCGGAGATCGACCTGACCCACGTCCCCTACCGGGGCGGCGGGCCGATGCTGAACGACCTCATCGCCGGTCACATCCGGATCGGCTTCGACAACCTGCCCTCGGCGATCGGCCATGTCCGCGCCGGCACCCTGCGGGCGCTGGCGGTCACCACCGCCGAGCGCTTCCCCGGGCTGCCCGACGTACCGACCCTGGCGGAGGCCGGGGTGCCGGGCTTCGACGTGCCGGCCTGGTTCGGCCTGCTGGCGCCCGCCGGCACGCCCCGGCCGGTCGTCGACCTGCTGCAATCGCGGATCGCCGCCGTGCTCGCCGAACCCGAGACCCGCACGCGGCTCCTCGACCTCGGGGCGACGCCGGGCGGCGCGAGCCCGGACGCCTTCGCGGAGATCGTGCGGCGCGAGGTGGCCCGCTGGCCGGCCGTCGTCGCCCGCACCGGCGTGACGATCGAGTAGGGGGAGGGGGCGATGGCGCTGCGGATCGGATCGGGCTCGGCCTGGTGGGGCGACCGGCTGGAGCCGGCGAGGACCAACGCGGAGGAGGGCGACCTCGACTACCTGTGCTTCGAGACCATGGCGGAGGCGACGATCTCGGCCGCGCAGGTGCGCAAGCGCCGCGACCCGTCCTTCCCGGGCTACGACACCTATCTCGACGACCGGATGCAGCGGGTGCTGCCCGGCTGCCTGCGGCGCGGCACCAAGATCATCAGCAACCAGGGCTGGATCAACCCGGAGGGCGCCGCCGAGCGCATCGTCCACTGGCTGCGCGAATGCGGCGCGCCCAAGGGCACCAAGGTCGCGGCGGTCTCCGGCAGCCTGATCACCGACCGCGTCCTCGAGCTCACCGGCACCCTGATGGAGGACGGGCGCCCGAGCGCCGCCCTCGACGGCTCGATCGTCTCGGCCGAGGCCTATATGGGCGCCGAACCGATCGTCCAGGCGCTGCGCGAGGGCGCCCGGATCGTCGTCACCAGCCGCGTCGCCGATCCGTCGATCTTCATGGCGCCGATGATGCACGAATTCGGCTGGGACGCCCTCGACCACGCCCGCCTCGGGCCCGGCAGCGGCATCGGCCACGTGCTCGAATGCGGCGCACAGGTCACCGGCGGCTATTTCTGCGATCCCGGCTTCAAGGACGTGCCCGACCCCTGGGACCTCGCCTTCCCGATCGCCGAGGTCGAGAGCGACGGCTCGGCCGTCATCACCAAGGTGCGCAACTCCGGCGGCGCCGTGACGCTCCGCACCCTCAAGGAGCAGCTGTTCTACGAGGTGCACGACCCGGGACACTACATCACGCCCGACGTGGTGGTGGACTTCACCACGACGGAACTGGAGGAGGTCGGCCCCGACCGGGTGCGGGTGTCGCGCATCGCCGGCAAGCCGCGCACGCCGACGCTCAAGGTCTCGATCGCCTGCCAGGAAGGCTTCATCGGCGAGGACATGTTCTTCTATGCCGGGCCGGGCGCCCTGCGGCGGGCGGAACTCGCCAAGCGCATCCTCGAGGAGCGCTTCCGGATCGTGGGCCTGCGGGCCGAGGAGATCCGGATCGACTTCGTCGGCCTCAACGCCATCCACGGCGGGGCGATCGCCGCACGGGCGGCCCCGGCGGAGCCCTACGAGATCGCCGTGCGGGTCGCGGCGCGCACGGCGACCCGCGAGGAGGCCCTGAAGGTCGGGCGCGAGGTCGACGGCATGGCGGTGTCCGGCGTCGGCATGACCGGCAAGCGCGTGCCGCACCAGGACCGCACCCGCGAGGTGATCGGCGTCTGGTCGTCGCTGGTGCCGCGCGAGGCCCTGCGCCCCGTCGTCACGATGTACGAGAGCTGATCGCCATGCGCCTGATGCTGCAGCACGTCGCCCATGTCCGCTCCGGCGACAAGGGCAACACCTCGAACGTCACGGTGATCGCCTACGAGCCGGACCTCTACCCCTACCTCAAGGACCAGCTGACCGCCGAGCGCTTCAAGGCGTTCTATGCCGGCCTCGTGACCGGCCCGGTCACCCGCTACGCGGTGGACCCGCTCGGCGTCCTGAACTTCGTGGCCGAAGGCGCCCTCGGCGGGGGCGTGTCGCGTTCGCTCTGCCTCGACAATTACGGCAAGGCGCTCTCGGCGGCCGTGCTGGGCTTCGAGATCGAGGTGCCCGACAGCCTCGCCAACCTCCTGCGCAACCATTCCCCCGGTCCGACCCGCCTGGAGGCAGCGCCATGATTGCCAATCCCGCGACCCCGCCCCTCACCGAGCTGGCGACGGGCCTGCGCTTTCCCGAAGGCCCGATCGCGATGCCGGACGGCTCGGTCCTGCTCGTCGAGATCGCCCGGGGCACCCTGACCCGCGTGGCGCCGGACGGCACTGTCAGCTATCCGGCCCGGCCCGGCGGCGGGCCGAACGGAGCGGCGATCGGTCCCGACGGGCGCTGCTACCTGTGCAACAACGGCGGCTTCCGCTGGACGCCGGACGACGACCCGAGTGGCTTGCGGCCTGTCGGCCAGGCCGAGGACTATTCCGGCGGCCGGATCGAGGCCGTCGACCTCGCGACCGGGCAGGTCGAGGTGCTCTACCGGGATTGCGGCGGGCGGCCGCTCAAGGGCCCCAACGACCTCGTCTTCGACGGGCTCGGCGGCTTCTACTTCACCGACCTCGGCAAGGTGCGCGAGCGCGAGCAGGATCGCGGCGCGGTGTACTATGCGCGGGCCGACGGCAGCGCGATCCGCGAGGTCGTCTTCCCGATCTTCACCCCCAACGGCGTCGGCCTGTCGCCCGACGGCGGCACCCTCTACGTCGCCGAGACCGAGACCGCGCGGCTGTGGGCCTTCACCCTGACGGGACCGGGGGAGATCGCCCGCGAGGCCTTCCCCTCGCCGCATGGCGGCCGGCTCGTCGTCGGCCTGCCGGGCTACCGCCGGTTCGATTCGCTTGCCGTGGACGCAGCCGGCAACATCTGCGTCGCGACGCTCGTCGAGGGCGGCATCACCGTGGTGTCGCCGGACGGGGCCTCGGTCCGCCACGTCCCGATGCCGGAGCGCTGGGCCACCAACATCTGCTTCGGCGGGCCGGACCTGCGCACCGCCTACGTCACCCTGTCCTCGACCGGGCGCCTCGTCTCCCTGCCCTGGGACGGGCCAGGGCTGCCCCTCCACCACCTGAACCCGCGGGGATGAGCACCATGTTCCGTCCCGCGAGCAAGTCCGCCGGAGGACCCGTGTCCGTCCCGGGCCCGCACGCCCGGCGCTACGCCGCCGGCGGCCTGATGGCGCTGTTCGGCCTCGCCGTCGTGCTCGAGGCCCGCACCTTCGGCCTCGGCAGCCTCGCCCGCGTCGGGCCCGGGCTGTTTCCGATGATCGTCGGCGGCGCCCTCGTCCTCGTCGGGGCGCTGATCGCCCTGACGCCGGAGGCGGGGTCCGAGCACGAGGAGGCCGGACGGCCGGACTGGCGCGGCTGGGCCTGCATCGTGCTCGGCATCCTGGCCTTCGTGGTGCTCGGCGAGCATCTCGGCCTCGGGCCCGCGACCTTCGCCTGCGTGTTCGTGTCGGCGCTCGGCGACCGGCAGGGCAATCCCCGCGCAGCCCTCCTGCTGGCGCTCGCCATGACGGCGGTGGCGGGCATCGTCTTCACGCTGGCGCTCAAGTTCCAGATGCCGTTCTGGCGGGGGTGGTGATGGACAACACGTTCGCCAACCTCGTCCACGGCTTCGGCATCGCGCTGCAGCCGCACAACTTCCTGTTCAGCCTCGTCGGCGTGCTGATCGGCAACCTCATCGGCGTGCTGCCCGGCATGGGCATCATGGCGACGATCTCGATCCTCCTGCCGCTCACCTTCGGCATGCCGCCGGTCGCCGCGATCCTGATGCTGGCCGGCATCTATTACGGGGCGCAGTACGGCGGCGCGATCTGCTCGATCCTGCTCAACCTGCCCTGCCACCCCTCCCACGCCGTCACCTGCCTCGACGGCTACCCGATGACCCGCCAGGGGCGGGGCGGCGTCGCGCTCGGCATCACCATGCTGGCGGCGTTCTTCGGCGCGGCCTTCGGCATCGTGCAGATGATCCTGTTCGCGCCGTTCCTGGTGCAGATCGCCTTCAAGTTCGGCCCGGCCGAGATCTGCACCCTGATGCTGCTCGGGCTGCTGGCCGGCGCCACCCTCGCCCGCGGCTCGGCGCTCAAGGGCGTGGCGATGACGCTCGTCGGGATCGTGCTCGGCAGCGTCGGCAGCGACCTCGACACGGGGACCAGCCGGTTCACCTTCGGGTCGATGTCGCTCTACAACGGCATCGACCTCGTGGCGGTGGCGCTCGGCTTCTTCGGCATCGCCGAGTTCCTGAAGAGCATCAACACCATCTCGGTCGGTGATTTGTCGGGCGTGAAGGTGCGGATGCGCGACATGCGGCCGAGCCGGGCCGACCTGCGCGAGGCCGCGATGCCGATCCTGCGCGGCACCCTCGTCGGCAGCCTGTGCTCGCTCATCCCCGGCACCGGGCCGACCATCGCCTCCTTCATCGCCTACGCGGCCGAGAAGCGGGTGAGCCGCAACCCGGACAAGTTCGGGCGCGGCGCGATCGGCGGCGTCGCGAGCCCCGAGGCCTCGACCCATTCCTCGGTCCAGGGCGATTTCGTGCCGACGATGAGCCTCGGCATCCCGGGCGACGCCGTGATGGCGCTGATCCTCGGGGCCCTCATCATCCAGGGCATCACCCCGGGCCCGCAGCTGATGACCGAGCACCCGGACATGTTCTGGGGCCTGATCGCGAGCTTCTGGATCGGCAACATCCTGCTCGTCCTCCTCAACGTGCCCCTCATCGGGGTGTGGGTGAAGCTATTGCGGATCCCGTTCCGCTTCCTCTATCCCTGCGCGCTGTTCTTCATCTGCGTCGGCGTCTACTCGACCAACAACGAGATGGCGGGGGTGATCCAGACCCTGGTGATCGGCGTCGTCGGCTACGGGCTGATGCGGCTCGGCTTCCATCCGGCGCCGGTGCTGCTGGGCTTCGTGCTCGGACCGCGGCTCGAGGAGAATTTCCGGCGCGCCCTGATGCTCTCGCGCGGCGACCTCGCGACCTTCGTCGACAGCCCGATCAGCGCGACCTTCGTCGGGCTCGCCGTGGTGCTGGTGGGCGCGCAGATCTATCTCGCCCGCAAGGCGCGGGTGCCGCAGGATCCGGCCCGCGCGGTCGCCGCCCGGCCGGCGGTGGTGCTGGAGGAGCCGTGAGGGCCATGCTGCGCGACAGGCTTCGTCTTTCCCACCCACGACCTCGTTCCGAGGTGTCGGTCGATCGGCGATCGACCGATCTCGCAGGAGCGCTCCGGATCTCTCCACGATCCCTGGAGCCCTCCGTCGCGGCTCGGCGATCGAAGATCGCCTCGCACCTCGGGACGAGGTCGCGGCTCGGATCGATGGAGCCGCGTCTCCCGGTCGGGCGACCCGTGCGTCTCCAATCCCGCGAGGCTGCATGACCCCCGACCCGGCCGAGGAGACCCCGGCTCCGGCCCCCGCCGCGCCCGAGCCCAACGCCGCCCAGAAGGTCTGCGCCGTGCTGCGGGCCCTCGCCGCGCCGACCCCGCGCCGCCTGACCGAGCTCTCGGCCGAGACCGGGCTCAACAAGGTGACGGCCCTGCGCATCCTCGACACCCTGGCGCAGGAGGGCTTCGCCGCCCGTGCGGCCGACGGCCGGCGCTGGCGTCCGGGGCCGGAGCTGATGGCGCTGGCCGCCAGCGCCGGGCGGCCCGACGACCTGCGGGCGCTCGCCCGGCCGAGCCTGGTGCGGCTCGCCGAGCTCTCCGGCGACACGGTGCTGCTCTCCGTCAGGAGCGGCGTCGAGGCGGTCTGCGTCGAGCGCGAGATCGGCTCCTACCCGATCCGGGCGAACTACCTCGACATCGGCAGCCGGCGCCCGCTCGGGGTCGGGGCCGGCGCCATGGCGCTGCTGGCCTGGCTGCCCGACCGGGAGGTCGACGCGATCCTCGGCATCGTGGTCCAGCGCCTCGGGCCCTATCCGCGCCTGAGCCAGGCCGAGATCCGCAGCCGCGTGTCGGAATCGCGGGCGCGGGGCTACGTGGTGCTTCTCGATCAGGTCGTCGACACGATGGGGGCGATCGGCGTGCCGGTGCGCGACGAGGCCGGCCGCACCGTCGCGGCCCTCAGCATCGCGGCGCTGACCACCCGCATCCGGGCGCGCGAGGCGGAGCTGGCGGAAGCGTTGGGCCGCGAGGCCGACCTGATGGAGCGGGAGCGGATCCCGGCGGGGCAGGGAGGACCGGGGTGAGAAAAATCCCTGGCGATCGTCCCCGGGGACACCTTGGAATCCGCCGGTGAGGCCGAACGGTCGACCCATCCGTTTCCATCTCCGCCCCTTTCCCGGACGACTGGAGCGACAGCGGAAGGAGATCCGGGATCCAGCACAGGATTTCGCGAAGCGTCCTCATCTCTGCAACGGCACACCAGGCAGAGCCGCTCCGCGGCACGTCCTCCGCTGGATCCCGGATCTCGTTCCACTTCGCTTCAATCGTCCGGGAAAGGGGCGGAGCGAGACTGGAATAGCGCCACGGACTCGACGCCAGTCGCGCCGATCGACCACTCCAGACCCACGGAGACACGATTGACCATCGTCGACATCCAGTCCCAGATCGTCTCGCTGCCCTTCGACATGGGCGGCCCGCCGGCCCGCTTCGCCGGCAAGGCCTGGACCCATCTCGACATCCTGCTGGTGCGGGTCGAGACCGACGAGGGCCTGGTCGGCTGGGGCGAGGCCTTCGGCCATGCCGGCATCGCGGCGACGCGGGCCGCCCTCGACAGCATCGTGGCGCCCCTGGTGCTGGGACGCCCGTCGGACGATATCGCGGGGCTGACGCGCGCCGTGCTCCACGCCACGCATCTCCTCGGCCGCAACGGCGCGTTCGTCTTCGCCTACTCAGGCGTCGAGACGGCCCTGTGGGACCTCGCCGGCAAGCGCGCCGGGCAGCCCCTGGCCCGCCTCCTCGGAGGCGCCGTCCGCGAGCGGCTGCCGGCCTACGCCTCGCTGCTCGCCTACCACGATCCGGCGCTGGTGCGCCGCAACGTCGAGGCGGCGTGCGAGGCCGGCTATCGCCACATCAAGCTGCACGAGGTGACGGAGGATGCGGTCGCGGCCGCCGCGGAGGTGACCCGCGCGCACGGCGCCGCCCTGATGGTCGACGTCAACTGCGCCTGGAGCGTGCCGGCGGCCCTCCGGATGGCGGATGCCTTCGCGCCCCACGACCTCCTCTGGTTCGAGGAGCCGGTCTGGCCGCCGGAGGACGTGCAGGGGCTCGCCCAGGTGCGGGCCCGCGGCATCCCGATCGCCGCCGGCGAGAACACCGCCGGGCTGTTCGGCTTCAAGGCCCTGATCGAGGCGGGCGCGATCGACGTCGCCCAGCCGAGCGTGACCAAGATCGGCGGCATCGGCGAGATGCTGCGGGTGATCACCCTGTGCGAGGCGCACGGGGTCAGGCCCGCGCCCCACAGCCCGTATTTCGGCTCCGGCCTCATCGCCACGATGCACGTCATCGCGGCGCGCGTCGAGGACCCGCTGGTCGAGGTTCTGTGGCTCGACATGGAAGCGAACCCGTTCGATCCTTGGGTCCGGGCCGAGAACGGCCACGTGCGGCTGCCGGCCGGCCCCGGCCTCGGCTGCGACCCGGACCCGGGCGTCCTCGACCGCTACCGGGTCGGCGACATCGTCCGCACGGCATAACAATGGGAGGAGACGCCATGAAGGTCGACCGCGTCACGACGCGCGCCATCACCCTGCGGCCGGAGCGGCCGATCGGCTCGGCGCTGGGCCAGCTGCACAGCTTCGGCTGCATCCTGGTCACGGTCCACGCCGACGGGCTCGCCGGCGAGAACATCCTGTTCACGCTCAACGACCGCCGCACCAAGGTGCTGCGCGCGCTGATCGACGAGATGGCCGACCTGGTGGTCGGCCAGGATGCCGGCCACATCGCCGGCTTCTGGTCGCGGGCTTGGCGCGACGTGAACTTCATGGGCCACAAGGGCATGCCGGTGATGGGCATCTCGGCCCTCGACGGGGCCCTGTGGGACCTCGCGGGCAAGCGCGCCGGGCTGCCGCTCTACCGCATGCTCGGCGGCGCCAGCGCCCGCGTCCCGGCCTACCATTCCGGCGGGTTGTGGCTCGACCGCTCGACCGACGAGCTCGTCGCGGAAGCCGCGCGCTTCAAGGCGGCGGGCTTCACGGCGATGAAGATGCGGCTCTCGGCCGGCGATCCGGACTGGAACATCGCCCGGGTGCGGGCCGTGCGCGAGGCGATCGGCCCCGGCATCCGCCTGATGGCCGATGCCAACCAGGGACTGACGGAGAACGACGCCATCCGGCTCGGGCGGCGGCTGGAGGAGTTCGGTCTCACCTGGTTCGAGGAGCCGCTGCCGGCCTGGGACGTCGAGGGGCTCGCCCGCGTCGCCGCCGCCCTCGACACGCCGATCGCCAGCGGCGAGACCGACTATACCCGCTACGGCTTTCGCCGGATGATCGAGCTGCGCTCCGCCGACATCCTGATGCCCGACCTGCAGCGGGTCGGCGGCGTCACCGAGTTCATGCGGGTCGGCCACCTCGCCGCGGCGCACGACCTGCCGGTCTCGAGCCACCTCTTCCCGGAGCAGAGCCTGAGCGTGCTCGGGGCGCTCGCGAACGCGCATTCGCTCGAAGTCATGCCGTGGTTCTCCGATCTCTACTGCGAGAGACTGGACTTCGCCGACGGATACGCCATCGTACCGGAGCGGCCGGGATTCGGGTTCACCTTCGACGAGGATCGAATCCGGCACCTGGAACGACAAGGCGCCTAGAGCATTTTCCGGCGAAGTGGATGCCGGTTCGTCGCAGAAAATGCGACCAGATCAAAGACCTAGAGAACCTCGCGATCGCAGTGCGACCGTGAAGCCCTCTGGAACAACCGCGCCGGCCGAAACACCAACTAAAAGTATAAAACGACAATTAGACAACGGGAGGACGCCATGGTGACGACGAACCGTCGTGCGCTCGTGATGAATGCTGCCGGCCTCGCGGGGGCGGCGGCCCTCGGCTTTCCCCGGCCGGCTCTGGCGCAGGGCGAGCCCCTGCGCATCGGCTGGCTCGCCGCCATGACCGGGCCGAGTTCGGCCCCGACGGTCGGGTTCAACCGCGGCGTGGTCTTCGCCACCGAGGCGATCAACGGCGCCGGCGGGGTCAAGGGCCGCAGGATCGAGATCGTCACCCGCGACTCGCAAGGCGACCCCACCAAGGCGGTCAACGCCGTCCAGGAGATGATCAGCCAGGCCAAGGTCCACGCGATCTGGGGCCCGACCAATTCCGGCGAGGCCCTGGCGACGACCCCGATCATGGCGCGGGCCAAGATGCCGAACATCCACCCCTGCGTGATCGATACCCTGATCGACCCGGCGAAGTACCCCAACGCCTTCCGCATCGCCCCGTCGAACACCCAGTGGGACGACGCGGTGCGCAGCTACTGCCTCAAGGTCCTGAAGGTGAAGCGGGTCGCGGTGATCGGCGACACCACCGGCTACGGCGTCACCGCCGCCAAGGCGTCCGCCGCCGCGTTCAAGCAGGACGGGGCCGAGGTGGTCTATCTCGGCAACATCGATTCGACCCAGCCCGACATGACCCCCGACCTGCTGCGCGCCCGCAACGCCGGTGCCGAAGCCCTGGTGGTCTGGAGCGTCTCGACCGGCATGGATGCCCGGCTGTTCAACACCCGCGCCCAGATGGGCTGGGACGTCGCTATCGTCGGCCACCCCTCGATGGCCTCGGGCGAGATCGGCGGCCTCCTGGAGAAGCCGGCGAACTGGGAGAAGGTCTACGCGGTCGGCTACCGCAGCTGCTCCTACGACGAATCCGGCAAGCTCAACGCCCGCAGCGAGGAGTTCGTCGCGCGGCTCAAGGGCAAGGTCCCGCTCTCCGACACCCTGCTGTGGTGGGTGGCGGCCGGCTACGACGCGGTGAGCCTGATCGCCAAGGCGGTGGAGGAGACCGGATCGAGCGCGCCCGACGCGATCGTCAAGCACTGGAACGGACTGACGAACTATCCGGGCATCTTCGGCGACTACACCTATACGCCCAAGGACCACAACGGCTACCCGACCGACGAGGTGGTGATGTCGGCGGCCAATTCCGGCCGCGACGGCAGCTTCCGCCTCGCCCCGGGCTATTCCTGAGCATCGGGGAGGGGAGCGCCGCCATGCTCGTCTCGATCCTGGCCTCGGGCCTCGCCGTCGGCGCGATCTACGCGCTGATCGGCATCACCTACAACACGATGTTCTCGACCTCCCGGGTGATGAGCTTCACCGCCGGGCAGCTCGGGATGCTGGGCGGCGTGCTCGGCTCGCTTTTCTCGCTGCGCCTTGGGTTGCCCTGGCCGCTCGGGCTCCTCGCGACGCTCGCCTGCGGGGCGCTCGTCGGCATCGTCACCGAGTTCGTGGCGGTGCGTCCGGTCCTCAAGAGCCTCGAGCAGCACCTCTACGTGCTCTCGACGCTGGCGCTCGCCCTGATGATCCAGCAGGTCACGGCGATCACCTGGAGCACCGAGCCGCAACCCTTCCCGCGGCTGCTCGGCGGCTTCGGGGAAACCGTCCTCGACGAGAAGTTCTGGCTGCCGGTGGCGGCCTGCCTGATCGTCGTGGTGGGGCTCGAACTCCTCTACCGGCGCACCCTCCTCGGCCACGCCTTCCTGGCGGTGGCGGAGGACAACTTCGCCGCCCGGGCGCTCGGCCTCCCCGAGCGGCGCCTCAGGGTGATGAGCTACGCGCTGGCCGGGGCGATCGGGGCGCTCGCGGGCTATGCCGGCGGCGAGTTGCTGCTCGCCTTCTTCGCCAACGGGCCGCACCTCAACTTCTACGGCTTCATCCCGGTGGCGCTCGGGGGGCTGGGCAACAACCGCGGCGCGCTGGTCGGCGGGCTCGTCCTCGGGCTCTTCCAGCAGACCGCGAACTTCGTCGTCGGCGGCATCTTCGCCTCCGTGGCGGTGTTCACCCTGTTCATCGTCGTGCTGCTCGCGGCCCCGCAGGGGCTGCTCGGCGCGAGCCAGGCGAGGCGCGTATGAGTCACCCTTCCGCCCTCGCGGCCTCGGACGCCCCCGCCCGTCCGAGCGCCGGCGCCCGTCTCGCCGGGGCCGCCCCCTTCCTGCTGATCCTCGGCCTGGCGCTGGCGGTGCCGCTGTTCGGCAACGATTACTGGACGTTGATCGCCACCCGGGCGGCGATCTACTGGATCCTGGTCTCGGGCCTCAACCTCGTCGTCGGCTTCGCCGGGCAGCTCGCCATCGGGTACGTCGCCCTGCTGCTGGTGGGCGCCTACACCACCAGCGTGCTCGCCGCCGGCACCGTCCTGCCGGCCTTCCCGGTCGTCGCGGCGCTGGCCTGTGCGGGCGTCGTCGGCGCCGTGGTCGGGGTGATCGTCGGCCTGCCGGCCCTGCGCCTGCGCACCTTCTACTTCGCGATGACGACGTTGGGCTTCGCCACCATCGTCACGCAGATCGCGCTCGCCTGGCAGGACGTGACCGGCGGCGGGATCGGCATCACCGGACCGGAGATGCCCTCGCCCTTCGAGTCGCGCCTCGGCTTCTACGGGTTCTGCCTCGCCGGTGCCTGCTTGTGCACCTGGATGACCCTCAACGTCGCGGGCAGCCGCTACGGCCGGGCCCTCGTCGCGGTCCGCGACGCCGAGGTGGCGGCGGAGGCCGTCGGCATCTCGAAGCCGCGCCTGCTCGTCGCGGTGTTCCTGTTCGCCGGCTGCGTCGCGGCGATCGCCGGCGGGCTCTTCGCCTCGCTCCAGACCTACATCACGCCGGACGCCTTCACGTTCGATCTCTCGCTCCTGTTCTTCATCGCGGTGCTGATCGGCGGGCGCGGCTCGGTGCTGGGGCCGCTCATCGGTACGATCGTGCTCACCATCCTGCCGGAGGTGGCCGCTCCGCTCGCCGCCTGGTCGACCTTCCTGTACGCGTTCCTTCTCCTCGTCATCGTGGTGGTGCTGCCCGGCGGCATCGCCGACCTCCTCGATCGGGGCAAGAACCGGCCGCTGCCGGCCGAGCGCAGCATCGCGCCGCGGGCGGCCGCCCTGCAGGAGATCGCCGCCGGGGCGTCGACCCGCGAGGCGATCACCCTCTCGGGCGTGCGCCTGAGCTTCGGCGCCGTGAAGGCGATCGACGGGCTCGACCTCACCCTGCGCCCCGGGGGCGTCCACGGCCTGATCGGCCCGAACGGTTCGGGCAAGACCACGACGCTCAACGTCATCTCGGGGTATTACCGGCCGCAAGGGGGCCGGGTGATGCTGGGGAGCCGCTCGCTCCTCGCCGAGTCCCGGGAGGCGAGGGCGCTGCTGCGCATCGCCCGCACCTTCCAGACCCCGCGGATCGTCGGCGAGGCGAGCGTCATCGAGAACGTGATGCTCGGCGGCAGCGTCGAGGGCCGCGCCACCCTGGCCGAGGCGCTGCTCGCGCTCCCGCGCCACCGCGAGGACGAGCGGTCCCTGCGCGAGGCCGCCCGCCTCGCGCTGCGGGCGGTCGGGCTCGACGGCCTCGACGAGGTCCGGGCCGGACGGCTCCAGCACAGCGAGCTGCGCTTCCTCGAGATCGCCCGCGCGCTGATGCTGCGCCCGGCCTTCCTGCTCCTCGACGAGCCGGCGGCGGGCCTCTCGGCGCTGGAGATCCAGCGCCTCGGCGGCCTGATCCGGGCGGTGGCGGATGCCGGGATCGGCGTGCTCCTCGTCGAGCATCACGCCGACCTGATCTTCGCGATCTGCGACGAGATCACGGTGCTCAATCTCGGCCGGGTGCTCGCCGCCGGCTCGCCTTCGGACATCCGCAACCACAGGGAGGTTGTCAGTGCCTATCTCGGCGCCTGATTCGACGGTCCCGCCGCTCCTCGAGGTACAGAGCCTGGAGGCGGGCTACGGCAAGATCCGGGTGCTCCACGGCGTCGACCTCGTGGTGCGGGAGGGCGAGGTCGTGACGCTCCTCGGCCCCAACGGCGCCGGCAAGTCGACATTGCTGAGGGCGCTGTCCGGCCTGCTGCCGGTCCAGGCCGGCAGCGTCCGGCTCGGAGATACGCTGCTCTCCGGCGCCGGGCCCCGGGCCGCCGTCCGGGCCGGGCTGTCCCACGTCATCGAGGGCCACCGCGTCTTCACCGGACAGAGCGTCCGCGAGAACCTGCTGCTCGCCGCCTACGACCTGCCCCGGGCCGAGCGCGAGGCGCGGATCGACGAGGCCCTGGCCCACTTCCCCGAGATCGCCGCGAAGAGCCACGACAAGGGCGCCTCGCTCTCGGGGGGCCAGCAGCAGATGCTCGCGGTAGCGCAAGGCCTGGTGCAGCGTCCCCGCCTCCTGATGCTCGACGAGCCGTCCGCCGGCCTCTCGCCGGTGCTCGTCGACCGGGTGCTGGAGGTGGTCTCTCGCCTGCGCCGGCAGGGCACCGCGGTGCTGCTGGTCGAGCAGCTGGTCGAGAAGGCGCGGGCCGTCTCCGATCGGGTCTATGCGCTCGCGCAGGGGCGGATCGTGCTCGCCACCGAGGCGGGCGCACCCGATCTCCACGAGCGACTGGAGCGGGCGTATT
>NZ_AP024145.1:2607500-3665000 GCF_017347565.1 Methylobacterium indicum
GGCCGATCAAGCTCCTGCCCGGCGTGCTCTCGCCGCTGCGCGCCTTCGAGGGCGGCGGCATCGACTACGTCATCGTGCGCGAGAACACCGAGGGGCTTTATGCCAGCCGCGGCGCCGGGGTGGTGTTGCGCGACGAGATCGCCTCCGACAGTCTGGTCGTGACGCGCAAGGGCACCGAGCGGGTGGCGCGCTTTGCCTTCGACCTCGCCGCCCGGCGCCAGGGCGCGCCGCGGGACGGGCAGCGGCGGGTCACGGTCTGCGACAAGGCCAACATCCTGCGGTCTTACGCCTTCTTCCGCCGAATCTGCGACGAGGTCCATGCCGGCTATCCGGACATCGCCATCGACTACGCCTATGCCGACGCCATCACCGTCCATATGCTCAAGCGGCCCGACAGCTACGACGTGATCGTGGCCGAGAACATGTTCGGCGATATCATCTCGGATCTCGGCGCCGCCACCGTCGGCGGGATGGGCATCTCGCCCTCGGGCGAGATCGGCGACGGCCACGCCCTGTTCCAGGGCGCCCACGGCTCGGCGCCGGACATCGCCGGACAGAACGCCGCGAGCCCGATCGCCACCGTCCTGTCGGGGGTGATGATGCTGCGCTGGCTCGGCCAGCGGAACGGCGATGCGGCTCTCGCCTCCGCGGCGGACCGGATCGAGGCGGCGGTCGGCACGGTGCTCGCTGAGGGCCGCGCGGTGCCCCGCGACCTCGGCGGGGCCGCGAGCTGCACCGAGGTGACCGACGCCGTGCGTCGCGCCCTCGCCTGATTTCCCTTCTTCCCCATGGAGACATCGTCATGAGCAAGCAGCGCGTCGGAATCGTCGGCGTCGGGCTGATGGGGCACGGCATCGCCCTCAACCTCGCCCGCAAGGGCTGGCCGCTCGGCTATCTCGACCATCCGGGCAACCAGCCGACGGACGACCTCGACGCCCTCGGCGCGGCCCGCCACCCCGACCGGACGGCGCTGGCGAAGGCGAGCGAGGTCGTCATCCTCTGCGTCACCGGGACGCCGCAGGTCGAGGACGTCCTTCTCGGCGACGGCGGCGTGCTCGCCTCCTTGCGCCCCGGCACGGTGGTGGTCGATTGCTCGACCGCGGTGCCCGCCTCGACGGCGAAAGTCGCGGCGGCGGTGCGCGAGGCCGGAGGGCGCTTCCTCGACGCGCCGATGACCCGCACGCCGAAGGAGGCGGCGGAGGGGCGGCTCAACCTCCTGGTCGGGGCCGAGCCGGAGCTGTTCGAGGCGATGCACCCGCTGCTTTCGGCCTTCGCCGAGAACATCTTCCATGCCGGCGCGGAGGCCGGGGCCGGCCACACCCTCAAGCTCCTGCACAACTACGTCTCGCTCGGCTTCGTCACCCTGCTCGCCGAATCCGCGGCCTGCGCCGGGCGCGCCGGCATCGCCCCGGAGGTGCTGGTCGAGGTGCTGAGGAAGGGCGGCGGCCACGGCGCGGCGCTCGACCGGCTGTCGCCGTTCCTCATCTCGGGCGATTCCTCGCCGATGCAGTTCTCGATCGCCAATGCCCGCAAGGACTTGAATTACTACGTGGCGATGGCCGAGGGGCTGGGCGCCGAGCGGGCCGTCGCCGCCGGGGTGCTGGCCGATCTCGATCGCGTGGTCGAGGCGGGGCACGGGACCGACCACCTGCCGCGGATCGTCTCGCACTTCGCGGCCAAGGACTGACGCAGGCCGGCGGGGTCGAGTATCGTCGCGGCGTCCTCAGGGAGCTTCCCCGCGATGCCCGACCTCTCCGCCTTTCCGATCACCGCGCGCTGGCCGGCCCGGCACCCGGACCGGATCCAGCTCTATTCCTTCCCGACCCCGAACGGCGTGAAGGTGTCGATCGCCCTGGAGGAACTCGGCCTGCCCTACGAGGCCCACACCGTCCAGATCGGCAAGAACGAGACCTGGAACCCGGAATTCCTGTCGCTCAACCCGAACGGCAAGATCCCGGCGATCATCGATCCGGACGGGCCGGGTGGACAACCCCTCGCCCTGTTCGAGTCGGGCGCGATCCTGCTCTACCTCGCCGAGAAGACCGGGCGGCTGATCCCGGCCGATCCGGCCGGGCGCACCGAGACCACGCAGTGGCTCTTCTTCCAGATGGCGGCGGTCGGGCCGATGTTCGGCCAGCTCGGCTACTTCCACAAGTTCGCCGGCCGGGAGATCGAGGACAAGCGGCCGCTGCACCGCTACCGCGACGAGTCGAAGCGCCTGCTCGGCGTGCTGGAGACCCGGCTCACCGGCCGCGACTGGATCATGGGCGCGGACTACACCATCGCCGACATCGCGATGCTCGGCTGGGTGCGCAACCTGATCGGCTTCTACGAGGCGCGGGAACTGGTGGAGTACGACGCGCTCGCAGCCGTCCCGGCCTGGCTGAAGCGGGGGCTCGCCCGGCCGGCGGTGCAGCGCGGGCTGGAGATCCCGCCGCGGGGGTGACCCCGGCGGCAGCCGGAGGGGTCTTTCGCCCTCCGGCGACCCGGGTCAGTCGAGGTCGAGCATCAGGCGCAGGTTCTGCACCGCGGCACCGGACGCGCCCTTGCCGAGATTGTCGAGGCGCGCGACCAGCACCGCCTGGCGATGCGTGTCGGAGCCGAACACCCGGAGTTCGAGCGTGTCGGTGTCGTTCAGCGCCTCGGGCTCGATGCGCTCGCGGTCGGCGCCGTCCTCGGCCGCGTCCACGACCTTGACGAGCTTGGCGCCGGCATAGCGGGCGGCGAGCGCGGCTTCGAGATCGGCGACGCGCGGTGTGCCGGGCAGCAGATCGAGGTGGAGCGGGATCGACACCAGCATGCCCTGGCGGAAATTGCCCACCGACGGCACGAAGATCGGCCGGCGGGTCAGGCCGGCATATTTCTGCGTCTCGGGCAGGTGCTTGTGGCCGAAGCCGAGGCCGTAGAGCTGGAAGGCCGGGGCCTCGCCGGCCTCGTAGGCCTCGATCATCTTGCGGCCGCCGCCGCTATAGCCCGACACCGCGTTGATGCTGATGGGGTGGTCGGCCGGGATCAGGCCGGCATCGACCAGCGGGCGCAGCAGCGCGATGGCGCCGGTCGGGTAGCAGCCCGGGTTGGAGACGCGGCGCGACGCCCGGATGGCGGATTCCTGCGCGGGCGCCAGCTCGGCGAAGCCGTAGGTCCAGGCCGGATCGACCCGGTAGGCGGTGCTCGCATCGAGCAGCCGCGGGCCGCCGCCGGGCAGGGAATCGGCGAGCGCCGCCGTCTCGCGCGAGGCGTCGTCGGGCAGGCAGAGGACCACGAGGTCGACCTCGGACAGGAGGGCACGCTTGGCCTCCGGGTCCTTGCGGCTCTCATGCGGGATCGATCGCAGGGTGATGTCGTCGAAGGCCTCCAGGCGCTCGCGGATGCCGAGACCGGTCGTGCCGGCCTCGCCGTCGATGAAGACGCTCGGGCTGTGCTTGCGGGTCATGGGCGAAGTCTCCGTGGCGCGGACCGGCCGATGCCGAACGACGCGCGTCGTGATGGGGGGCGGGGGGCCGTCGAGTCAATCGGCAATGACGGCCCGTGAGGGCAGGAACTGTGCCGCGTGATTCGCGACGGTCTCATGTCGCAGGCCCGTCCACAGCCGGAGACCCCGCCCCAGAGGAACCCGGCCCTCGCCGCCCGGTTGTGCTGCCAGATCGAAGCAGACGACCTGAGGAGCCCATCATGGCCGGTACCGCCAAGAAGACCGACCCGAAGCTGTGGGAGAAGGTGAAGAAGGACGTCACCCGCTCAGCGAAGGGCGGCAAGCCCGGCCAATGGTCGGCCCGCAAGGCGCAGATGGCGGTGCAGGAATACAAGGAGGAGGGCGGCGGCTACGAGGGCAAGAAGTCGTCCGACAACCGCCTCAAGCAATGGACCGACGAGGAGTGGGGCACCAAGTCGGGCAAGGAGAGCGGCAAGACCGGCGAGCGCTACTTGCCGAAGAAGGCCCGCGAGGAGCTGTCCGACGACGAGTACAAGCGCTCGACGGCCAAGAAGCGGGCCGACAGCGCCAAGGGCCGGCAGCACTCGAAGCAGCCGAAGGACGTGGCGAAGAAGGCGGCCGCCGCGCGCAAGGCCTCGCACAAGACCGGCAGCCGGGACGGCGGCCCGACCAAGGCCGAGCTGATGCAGAAGGCCCGGGCGAAGAACATTCCGGGCCGCTCCACCATGTCGAAGGGCGAGCTGGAGCGGGCGTTGGGCGCCTGACCGGCGGCGAGCACCGGCGCGAGGGCGATCCATTCCCTGTTCCTCGGGTCGGATCGCGGTCGGCGCGCCTTCAACGGCGTGACCGCGCATCGGCCGCGGCATGGACGCTCCGGCGCCACTGGCTCGGCGTCGCACCGGTCCATTCCAGGAAAGCCCGCGTGAAGTGGGCGGTATCGGAGTAGCCGAGATCGATCGCGATCCGCCCGATGGATTGCGTGCTCGTCGAGAGAAGAGCTTCGGCGCGGCGGCGCGTCACGTCGCGCCGCAGATCGGCGAAGCCGGTGCCCGCCTGCTCCAGACGGCGTTGAAGGGTCCTGCGCGAGAGCCCGAGACGGCGGGCGACAGCATCGATTGAGGGACGAGCCTCGTCGAGGCCGAGTTCGATGAGGTGGCAAACGCAGGCCGGGAGGTCCTCGCCGATCGGCTTTGTCTCCGCCGGCGACAGTTCCGTCGGATCGAGGCGGCTCGGATTTGCCGCGTCGAGGTGGCGGGCGGGGAAGGCCAGGCCCGCCCGCGGCCCGAAGGAAACCGTGCAGCCGAGGCACGCCTCGATCTCGGCGCGACCCGCCAGGGTCGCTCCCGTCACCACCGCCCGTTCGGGCCGCCAAGCCGGTCCGAGGAAATGGCGGACGGTGCCGAGCAGATAGCCGAGGGCCAGGACCTCGTTGGCCTGGCGCCCTCTCTCGATCCGCTCGGTGATGCCGTAGCCGTAGAACGCGTCGTCGCCCTGCCGGCGCTGGCCCGTCCAGGTGGCGGTCTGCAGCAAAAGCGGCGTGACGACCTCCACCCGGTGCAGGGCCGCGCCCAACGTCTCGGCGGAGCGGACCTGGGCGCCGATCGGCCCGAGGCCGACGATCCCCGTTTGCATGGACAGGCGAGCGGGCAAGGCCGGATCACCGATTTCCCGCAAGGCGGCGGCAACGAGCGCGAGTTGGTCACGCAGCAGGATCAGGCGATCGGGCGTATCCAGCAGCGTCAGCGGCATCCCGGCCCGTCCGAACAAGCGCCCGAGCGAGCCTCCGGCTTCCGTCACCGCCTGGGCGATCGCCCCGACGGTCCGCGCCCTGGTCATGCCGTAAGACGACATTCGAGCCTCCCCGGACGACAGGGTTCTCCGACTGGCGCCGAATGGCAAGCCTCAGCCGCGAGCGACGCCTAAGCCTCGGGGCCCGCAGGGGACGGCAACCACCCGGCACGGGGTCCGGGTCGCTCCCGATCGCGGCAGACGAACCCGGAGAGCCTCATGAAGACCTATCCGTTCGACGACCGCGCCATCGCATGGCGGACCATCGACGGCTTCGACCACGCCTCGTATGCGATTTTGAGCGTCGACGAGCACGCGCGGATCGTCGACCTCCTGCTGAAGTTTGCGGCGAACGAAAGGGTCGCGCTGCACCGGCACGGCGCCGATTACCGGACGCTGGTCCTGCAAGGCGAGTTGCGGATCTACCGGCCCGACGGGACGCTGAAGGAGGTACGGCCGGTCGGTAGCTACGTCGCGGGTCGGGCGGGAGGCGAGCCCCATACGGAGGGCGGCGGCGACCAGGACGCGATCGTCTACTTCACCAACCGCAACATCGATGGCCCGATCTACGAGATCCTCGACGAGGATCACACCGTCGTGGCGACCTTCGGCCTGCCGGAGTTCCAGGCGCTCTACAACGCGCAGGCGGAGGCCGTCGCGTGATGCCGATGGCCAGTCCCCGTCCGCACGGAATCCGCCGGTGCAGGAGCCGGCGTAGGGCGATCTGGTCCCGCCTGCGAAGCGGCGCGCTCGGGCTTCTCCTCGGTGCTGCCGCCGCCCTCGACGGGCACGCCGCCGAAACGCCGCCAACGATCGCGGTCTTGCCGATCAAGCTGCTCGACACATCGGGCGAGCCGACTGATCAGGCACCGCAGCATGGCGTCCGGTTGGCACGCATGGCCGACGACCTCGCGGCGGACCTGACGCGCACGGGCCGATACCGGGCGATGGTCCTCCCAGCCGCGGTACTGGAACGGGATTGTCCCACCGGCAAGGCCGCCTGCCTGCTGGAGGCCGCCCGCCGGCAGGGGGCCGCGCTGGTCTTCGTTGGCGTCGTCCACAAGAGCAGCACCCTGATCCTGCAGATCTGGGCGCGGCTCGCCGATGTCCACACCGGTCGGGATGTGTTCTCGCGCGACCTCAACTTCCGCGGCGACACGGACGAGGCGTGGCAGCGCGCCGAGACGTTCCTCGTCGCGCAGATACGGGATACCGACCGGAGCCGCGGCGACTGATCGATGCGTCAGCATCTCAGGCCGGGTATGACGAGTCCCGATCGTCCGGACGGCCACGAAAAAAGGGCGGGCCCTCGCGGGCCCGCCCTCTTTTTTGCAGTGACCGAAAATGTCGCCTTAGCGCTTCGAGAACTGGAAGCTGCGGCGAGCCTTCTTGCGGCCGTACTTCTTGCGCTCGACGACGCGCGGGTCGCGGGTCAGGAAACCCTCGCGCTTCAGCGGCGAGCGCAGCTCGGGCTCGAAGTAGGTCAGGGCCTTGGACAAGCCGTGGCGCACAGCGCCGGCCTGGCCGGAGAGGCCGCCGCCGGCCACCGTCACGACGATGTCGTACTGGTCGACGCGGTCGACGATCTGGAGCGGCTGCTGCAGGATCATGCGCAGCACCGGACGGGCGAAGTAGGTGTCGACCGGGCGGTCGTTCACCGTGATCTTGCCGGCACCGGGCTTGATCCAGACGCGGGCGATCGCGTCCTTGCGCTTGCCGGTGGCATAGGCGCGGCCGAGGGAGTCCAGCTTCTGGACGTGGACCGGGGCCTCGTTCTCGCCCTGCGACGAGTTCTGGGCCTTGCTGGCCTGGCCGAGGTCGGAGAGGGACTGAAGGGTCGCCATCTTACGCGCTCACGTTCTTGCGGTTGAGAGCGGCGACGTCGAGCGTCTCCGGCTGCTGGGCGGTGTGGGGGTGCTCGTTGCCCTTGTAGACCCGGAGGTTGCCCAGGATCTGCCGGAACAGCGGGCCGCGCGGCAGCATGCGCTCCACGGCCTTCTCGACGATGCGCTCGGGGAAGCGCCCCTCGAGGATGAACTTGGCCGAGCGCTCCTTGATGCCACCGGCGTAACCAGTATGGTGGTAGTACACCTTCTGGTTATATTTGCGGCCGGTGAACTTCACCTTCTCCGCGTTGATGACGATGACGTTATCGCCGCAATCGACGTGGGGCGTGTACTGGGGCTTGTGCTTGCCCCGCAGACGCATCGCGATGATCGACGCCAGGCGGCCGACCACGAGGCCCTCCGCGTCGATAACCACCCACTTCTTGTCGACGTCGGCGGGCTTCAGCGAAAAGGTCTTCATCGCGGATAAGTCCCGGAAGTCTTGACGAAAAAAACAGGACGCCGCCGCGGTCAGTGACGAGCGCGCAGCGGCGATGGCCGGCTCAGTAACCGAGGATCGCGTCGGCGTCAAGCGAACCGAAAAACCCGAAACGGCAAAAACCCGAGCGTTTCTAGCAGCTTCGCGATAGCGGTATCATGATACCGCTATTTTGGCGGGATCGCGTAGGTGCCGGTGGCGTGGCAGACCAGCTCCTCCTGATCGAGGCTGCGGATCAGGACCTCGCCCACGGCGAGGGAGCGCCCGAGCTTGAGCAGGCGCGCCTCGGCGAGGAGGTCGCGTTGCGCGGGCTTGCGCATGAAGTTGAACGACAGGTTGGTGGTCACCGCGAGCGCCACCGGGCCGATCTGGGCCAGGATCGCCACGTAGAGCGCCACGTCGGCGAGCCCCATCATCGCCGGGCCGGAGATCGTGCCGCCGGGGCGCAGGTGGCGCTCGTGGTAGGGCAGGCGCATCGTCGCGGTCATCGGCCCGACGCTCTCGACCACCGGACCGGGGCCGCCGTGATGGATCTGCGGAAACACCTCGTCGAGAAAGGCCGAGACCGCGGCGCGGTCCATCATCGGGGCGGGGGACGCGGGGGCGGAAGGCATGCGCAGGGTGGTTCCGGTGATCGTGTTGCACGATCTTGCAGCATGGCGCCCGGCACCGGACAATAGGCCATCCGTGTCGTCCCCGATCCGGGACCGCCAAGGCGAGCCCACCAAGCCGAGCCCACCAAGCCGAGCGCGCATGTCAGACCTTCTCCTCCTCCGCGACGACCGCGACGGCGTCGCGACGCTGACGCTGAACCGGCCGCGGGCCCGCAACGCCCTGTCGCACGCGATGCTGACCGCCCTGGCGGAAGAATTCGCGCGGCTCGCCGCGGACGAATCCGTGCGCGCCGTGGTGCTGGCCGCGGAAGGGCCCGCCTTCTGTGCCGGCCACGACCTCAAGGAGATGACCGCCTATCGGGCGGAGGCCGATCGCGGCGCGGCCCGCTTCAGGGCGCTGTTCGACCTCTGCTCGTCGGTGATGATGGCGATTCCCGCCCTGCCGCAGCCGGTGATCGCCGCGGTCGAGGGCGTCGCGACCGCGGCCGGCTGCCAGCTGGTGGCCTCCTGCGACCTCGCGGTGGCCGGAACGGAGGCCCGCTTCGCGACGCCGGGCGTGCAGATCGGCCTGTTCTGCTCGACCCCGATGGTGGCGCTCTCGCGCAACCTGTCGCGCAAGGCCGCGATGGCGATGCTGCTCACCGCCGAGATGGCGGAGGCCGAGGAGGCGAAGGCCCTCGGCCTCGTCAATCGGGTCGTGCCCGCCGGCACGGCGCTCGGCCAGGCGCAGGATCTCGCGGCCGGCATCGCGGCGCGCAGCGCCTACACGGTGCGGGTCGGCAAGCGCGCCTTCTACGAGCAGCTGGAGATGCCGCTGGCCGAGGCCTACGCCCATGCGGGCCGGGTGATGACCGAGAACATGCTGGCGCGTGCGGCCGAGGACGGCATCGCGGCGTTCCTCGACCGGAAGGCCGCCCGATGACCCACGACCGTTACGACGACGAGGCTCTGCGCAAGATCCTGCAGCGGGTGCGCAGCATCGCGCTGGTCGGCGCCTCCGCCAACCCGGCCCGGCCGAGCTGGATCGTCACCAAGTACCTCCTGGAGCGCGGCTATCAGGTGATCCCGGTCAATCCGGGCCTCGCCGGGACCGACCTTCTGGGCCGGCCCGTGGTGGCGCGGCTCGCCGACCTCGCCCAGCCGGTCGACATGGTGGAGATCTTCCGCAATTCCGAGGCCGCCGGGCCCCTCGTCGACGAGGCGCTCGCTCTCGATCCGCTGCCGGGCGTGATCTGGATGCAGCTCGGCGTGCGCAACGACGAGGCGGCGGCCCGGGCCGAGGCCCGAGGCGTCACCGTGGTGATGAACCGCTGCCCGAAGATCGAGTACGGCCGCCTCTCGGGGGAGATCGGCTGGACGGGGGTGAATTCCCGCATCCTCAGCGCCAAGCGGCCGAAGCTGGCGGCGAAGGGTTTTCAGAAGCTGACCATCGAGGAAAGGTAAGCTCACCAACTGCCAGCTCGGCGCTTTCGCGGCATACGTCCCGTACAAGAGGCGTGCCTTCCGCGACCGCACCTGTCGCCCGCCGAAAGCCTGGATGGCGGGCGCGCTCCGCTCCTCACGCCGCCGCCGGCAACCCGCCGAAGCGGCGCTGGCGGCTCCGGAACGCGGTCATCGCCGCGGCGAGTTCCGCCTCGCCGAAATCCGGCCAGGCGCAGGGCGTGAAGTGCAGCTCGGCATAGGCGCTCTCCCAGAGCAGGAAGTCGGACAGGCGCTGCTCCCCGCTCGTGCGGATCACGAGGTCGACCTCCGGGGCGCCGTCGCCGGTGACGAGGCGGGCGAAGTCCTCGCGGGTGGCGTCGGGAGCGGCCGCGCGGGCGGCCGCCAGGATCGCGTCGCGGGCCGAGTAGTCGAGGGCGATGCGCAGGTGCAAGCGGGTGCCCGCGCGGGTCGCGGCCTCGGCGGCCGCGATGGCCTCCGCGAGGCCGTCGGGCAGGCGGTCGCGCCGGCCGATCACGGTGAGGCGCACGCCGTCGCGCCGCAAGACCTCGACCTCGCGGGCGAGATAGAGGCGGAGCAGGCCCATCAGCCCGGCCACCTCGGCGGCCGGACGGCGCCAGTTGTCGGAGGAGAAGGCGTAGAGCGTCAGCGTGCCGATGCCCTGGCCGGGTGCCGCCCGCGCCACCCGCCGCACCGTGCCGACCCCCGCCTCGTGGCCGACGACCCGGGGCAGGCCGCGGGTCGTCGCCCAGCGGCCGTTGCCGTCCATGATGAGGCCGACATGAAGCCGGGGCTCCCGAAGCTCGGGCTCTTGCAGGTTGAACTCTTGCAGGTTGGGCGCTTGCAGCTCGGCTTCCTGGATTGAACCGCTTTGCATTGCAAAGTCTCCAGACAAAAAAGGGAGGGAGGTCAGGCGGGGACTGGCTCGGGACCGGCGTCGTTCCGGCCGTCGCCCTGACGGGCCGCCTCGGCGGCATCGCGGACCACGCGCTCCAGCACCGCGAGGTAGTCGACGAAGCGCTGCCGCCCGGTGGGGGTGAGGCGGCAGGTGGTGAGCGGGCGCCGTCCCTCGTAGCCCTTGTGGATCTCGACGAGCCCGGCCTCCTCCAGCACGCCGAGGTGGCGGCTGAGATTGCCGTCGGTCAGGCCGCAGAGCTGCTTGAGGTCGGAGAAGGCCAGG
The DNA here is from genome assembly GCF_017347565.1 of Methylobacterium indicum. Classification (NCBI taxonomy): domain Bacteria; kingdom Pseudomonadati; phylum Pseudomonadota; class Alphaproteobacteria; order Hyphomicrobiales; family Methylobacteriaceae; genus Methylobacterium; species Methylobacterium indicum. The sequence continues at coordinate 2,618,281 of NZ_AP024145.1, forward strand.
GGCTTCGGGTGGGCGGCGAGCGAGGTGAGGAGGCTCAGCCGCGCCCGCTCGTGCAGCACCCGGTCGAGCCCGTCATACGCGTAAGGGGCAGGTTTAGACATCGTCGCCTCCCGGGGCACGGTGGAGGATGAACGCCAGCAGCCCCTGGCCGAGGGCGAAGGGCAGGCCCATGGTCCAGGGCGAGAGGGCATGCCCCTCGGCCGAGGCCGCGATGGTGCCGAGGCCCGCGACCACGTACCAGCCCGCCGCCAGGGCGACCGGCCGCGGCAGGGCCCGCAGGGAGGCGAACAGCCCGAGGCCGACGAGGATCTGCCACAGGCCCGGCAGCAGCCACAGGGATTCCGGCGCGAGGCGCGCCAGCACCAGGAGCAGCAGCGCCCCGGCGGCGCCCGCCGGCAGAAAGGCCTCGACCGCGTTGAGGATCATCGCGTCGGCGAGCCCGGAATGGTGCCGGCGGCTGCGCGCCAGCATCTCGGCGCCGATCACCAGGATCGAGACGACCGCGACGGCGATCCAGCCGGCGAGGAAGGTCAGGGGCCGGCCGGTCGGATCGTCGAGGAGGGCGGCCTGCGCCACCGCGGCGGCAAGCGCCAGGGCGCCGGTGACCGCCAGCGCGGTGGGGCCGTAGCCCTGGAAGGCGGTGCCGGCGGCGACCTGGCTGCGGATCGCCGTGATGTCGGCCAGCACCCGGTCGAGATCGGCCCTGTCGAGATCGCGCATCGGGGAACCCGCATCAACTTTCTGATGCAAAGTACGCGAATGCGCAAAGTCCCGCAAGGGGATTCGGGCGGCGCCCCGCGCCGCCCGGTCGCGTCTCAGCGGTTGGCGCGCGCCAGGGCGGCGTGGAGCAGCAGATTCACGCCCGGCAGGGTCGGCTCCAGGGAAATATCCTCGGCCTCGTTGTGGGTGATGCCGTCCCGGCAGGGGGTGAAGATCATGCAGGAAGGGGCGACCCGGGCGACGTGGTAGGCGTCGTGGCCGGCCTGGGAGCGCAGGTCCATGGTCGGGATGCCCAGGCGCGCGGCGGTCTCGCGCAGGGTGCCGATCAACCCGTCGTCGAACGAGAAGACCCCGAAACCCCATTCCTCGGCGATGGAGATCTGCGTCAGCGAGCGGGCGGCGCAGTCGGGCAGGGCGGCGCGCAAGGATGCCTTCATGGTCTCGAGGGTCTCGAGCTTGGGCGCCCGCATGTCGATGAAGAGTTCGGCGTATTCCGAGAGCGTCCCGGGGAGGTTCGGCACCAGGTCGAGGCGGGCGGCGGTGGCCTTGGCGTCGGTGTCGGCATGGGCCCAGCCGATGTCGTTGACCGCCACCGCCACCATGGCGGCGCCCACCAGCGCGTTGTGGCGCTCGCCCATCGGGGTCGGGCCGGTATGAGCGGTGGCGCCCTCGACGGCGATGCGCATGCCGCAGCTCGGATAGCCGCCTGTGACGATGCCGACCGGCACGCCCGCCCGGTCGAGGGCCGGGCCCTGCTCGATGTGCAATTCGAAATAGGCGTCGATGCTGCGACCGCCGACCGGTTCGGGACCGCGATAGCCGATGCCGTCCAGCGCATCGCCGAAGCGGATGCCGTCGCGGTCGCGCCGGTTCTCGACCCAGTCCGGCGTCGCCTGGCCGGACCAGGCCAGCGAGCAGAGCATCGGCGGCGAGAACCGCGCCCCCTCCTCGTTGGTCCAGTTCACCACCTCGATCGCGCGCTTCGTCGCGATCCCGAGATCGTCGAGAGTGCGCAGGACCTCGAGCCCGGCGAGCACGCCCAGGATGCCGTCGAAGCGCCCGCCGGCCCATTGGGTGTCGAGATGGCTGCCGATCACCACCGGCGGCAGGTCGGGCTCGGTGCCTTCGCGCCGCAGCACCATGTTGCCGAGCCCGTCGATGGTGAGCGGATAGCCGCCTTCCCCGGCCCAGGCTTTCAGCTGGTCGCGCATCACCCGGTCGGGCTCGGTCAGGGTGAGGCGGCGCAGACCGCCCCGGGGCCCGGTGCCGATGCCGGCCGACACCATCAGGGTGTCCCAGAGCCGGCTGCCGTTCACGGAGAGGTTGGTGGTCATCGCGGAAGGCCTCACGCTACGCGGGGGAGTGTGCGTGCGCCGGGATGCGAGGGCCGTGCCGGACGGCCCGGCGCCGGGCGCGGGGGTGGGGTGCGCGCTACCCGAGCCGCGCGCGGGCCGCCGCGTATTCCGCCTTCAGCCGGTCGATCACCACGGCGGTGGCCGGCGCGTCGTCGATGGTGCCGACGCCCTGGCCGGCGCCCCAGATGTCGCGCCAGGCCTTGGTGGTGCCGGACCCGAAGTTCATCTTGGTCTTGTCGACCTCCGGCAGCGCGTTGGGGTCGAGGCCGGCGGCGGTGACGCTGGGCTTGAGGTAGTTGCCCGGCACGCCGGTGAAGTAGGGGGTGTACATCACGTCGGCGGCCGTCGTGCCGACGATCATCTCCTTGTAGGCCGGCGCGGCGTTGGCCTCCTGCGTGGCGATGAAGCGGGTGCCCATATAGGCCAGATCCGCGCCCATCGCCTGGGCGGCCAGGATCGCATCGCCGGTGGTGATGGCACCCGACAGGATCAGCGGCCCCTTGAAGAAGCGCCGCACCTCGCTCACCAGCGCGAAGGGCGAGAGCGTGCCGGCATGGCCCCCGGCCCCGGCGCAGACCAGGATCAGCCCGTCGACGCCGGCCTCCAGCGCCTTCTCGGCGTGACGCACGGTGGTGACGTCGTGGAAGACGACGCCGCCCCAGCCGTGCACCGCCGAGACCACCGCGTCGGGCGCCCGCAGCGACGTGATGATGATCGGCACCCGGTGCTTGCCGCAGACCATGAGGTCGTGCTCGAGCCGGTCGTTCGAGGCGTGGACGATCTGGTTGACGGCGTAGGGCGCGACGATGCGGTCGGGATCGGCCGCCTTGGCCTCGGCGAGCGCTCCCGTGATCCGGGTCAGCCACTCGTCGAGGGCTTCCTTCGGCCGGGCGTTGAGGGCCGGGAACGAGCCGACGATGCCGTTGACGCACTGGGCGATGACCAGTTCCGGCCCCGAGACGATGAACATCGGCGAGGCGATCACCGGCAGGGCGAGGGCGTGGCGGAGGCTGTCGGGCAGGGACATCGGCGGCGTGGCTCCCGGGGATCTTGTTGTCCTCTCGCATCGCATCGGGCGCCGGGTGCGGTCAACGGGAGGCTTGACGGGAGCCCGGGCCATCGGCTCCCTCCGCGCATGGACGCGATCACGATCCGCCGCCTGGGAGCCGTCGACGGCCCGGCCTACCGCTCCCTGCGCCTGGAGGCCCTGGAGCGGCACCCCGCCTCCTTCGGCACGGCCCTGGAGGATGTGGCCGGGCACGGGCCGGACTGGTTCGGCCTACGGCTGGAGCAGTCCCTGACCTTCGGGGCGTTCCGGAGCGACGCGCTCCTCGGTGCCGCCACCCTGGCGCTGCAGGAGGGCGCGAAGCTGCGGCACAAGGGCGACGTGACCGGGGTCTACATCCGGGGCGAGGCGCGGGGGCTGGGCCTGGGCGCCGCGCTCCTCGACCGCCTCGTCGCCGAGGCCCGCCCCCGGGTCGAGGCCCTGCGGCTGACCGTCGAGGCCGAGAACCACGCGGCGCTGCGGCTCTACGAGAGGCTGGGCTTTCGCCCCTATGGCCGCGAGCGCCGGGCCCTGAAGATCGGGGACCGCTACCACGACGAGGTGCTGATGGAACTCGTCCTCGCGGGCGATCCTGCGTTAGAACCTCCCGACGCCCATCACCAGGAGAGCCCGCGTGCAGGCTGACATCGGAACCCCGGAGGCGGTCGGCCTCTCGTCGGAGCGGCTGGAGCGGATCGTCCCCTGGATGCGGGGCTACGTCGAGGCCGGCAAGCTGCCGGGCCTGTCGGTGACGGTGGCCCGGCGCGGCCGGGTGGTGTTTTCCCGCCAGGAGGGCCTGCGCGACCTTGCCCGAGACCTGCCGATGGACGCCGACACCATCGTGCGCATCTACTCGATGACGAAGCCGCTGACCTCGACGGCGATCCTGATGCTGTACGAGGAGGGCCGTTTTCAGCTCGACGATCCCATTACCCGCTTCCTGCCTGAGTTCCGGGACATGCGGGTGCTGGTCGGCGGCAGCCGGGGCAAGCCCGAGACCGTGCCGGCGGAGCGCGACATCACGTTTCGCGATCTCCTCACGCATACGTCGGGGCTGAGCTACGGCTTCATGGACGCGACGCTGGTCGACCGGATGTACCGGGAGGAGGGCGTCGACTTCCAGACCGCCGAGACCTCGCTCGCCGAGGTGGTGGGGAAGGCCGCCCGCCTGCCGCTGCTCGCCCAGCCGGGGGCCGAGTGGAACTACAGCATCGCCACCGACGTGCTCGGCCACCTCGTGGCGGTGATATCGGGAAAACCCTTCGACGATTTCCTGCGCGAGCGGATCATCCGGCCCCTCGGGATGGTCGATACCGACTTCCACGTGCCCGCGGAGAAGCTCGCCCGGTTCGCCTCGAACTACGCGCTCGGCGAGGGCGGCCGGCTGACCCTGATCGACGACGCGCGGGACGGCCGCTACGCGAAGGCCCGCACCGTGCCGTCGGGCGGCGGTGGCCTCGTCTCCACGGCGGCCGACTATGCCCGGTTCTGCCGCTTCATCCTCGGCGGGGGCGCGCTCGACGGCGTGCGGCTTCTCGGCCGCAAGACCGTCGCCCTGATGACGGCCAACCACCTGCGCGGCGACCTCGCCGATATGGGCCAGCCGCGTTTTTCGGAATCGAGCTACAGCGGCATCGGCTTCGGCCTCGGCTTCTCGGTGATGCTCGATCCGGCCAAGGCCCAGATCCTCGGCACCCCGGGCGAGGTGGCCTGGGGCGGGGCGGCCTCGACGGCGTTCTGGATCGACCCCGCCGAGGACCTGTTCGTCATCATGCTGACGCAGCTCATGCCGTCCTCGACCTGGCCGATCCGGCGCGAGCTGCGGGTGCTCACCTACGCGGCGATCACCGGGTGATCGCGGCGCCGGGCATCATCCGACAGCCCGGCGGTAGAGGTGCCAGGTGGCGTGGCCGAGCACCGGCAGCACCACCGCGAGGCCGACGAACAGCGACACCATGCCCAGCACGAGCAGTCCGGCCACGATGGCGCCCCACGCGAGCATCGGGCCGGGATTCTCGCGCATCAGCGCCAGCGAGGTCTCGATGGCGGTGCCGGCCTCCACGTCCCTGTCGATGATGAGCGGGATCGAGACGGCGCTGACCGCGAGTGCCAGGAGCGAGAAGGCGGCGCCGACGAGGTTGCCGGCGAGGATCAGCGTCCAGCCCCGGGGCGTCGTCAGCACGTCGCCGAGGAAGGCGGAGACCGACGGCTCGGTGACCCCGCCGTAGAGCGACCAATAGAGCCCCATGGCGGCGCAGAGCCAGGCCGCGAAGATCAGCGCCAGCACCACGCCGACCGCCATCACCGCCCGGGCCGAGCGCCCGTGGAGCGGCGCGAAGGCGTCGGTCCAGGCGGCGGGCAGGCCCCATTCCCGGCGCCGGCTCAGCTCGTAGAGGCCGAGCGCCGCGAACGGCCCGATCAGCGCGAAGCCGGCGGCGAGGGGAAACAGGATCGGGATCAGGTTCTGCTCGAAGGTCGCCGCCGCGACGAGCACGCCGGCGACCGGATAGATCAGCACCACGAACAGGACGTGGGTCGGCATCGCCAGGAAATCGTCGACGCCGCGCGACAGGGCGGCCTTGAGATCCTGAACGCCGATCCGCCGCACGGCGGGGCGGGCGGCGGCAAAGCCGTGGGAGAGGGGGAACGAACTCGACATCGCGTGTCCTCCGGGGGGAGGCACCCGCGACGGGAGGGCCGGGCCGCGTCTCGGGCCGTCGTGTCGGCGGTCCTTCAGGCGCCCGGTCCGGCCCGCACGGGCGCCGGACAGATCGGTCGCATCAAAGCTGGATCACTCACACCGGGCGGAAGAGGTCCGCCGCGTCACCGGACGGTAGCCCGGGCCCTGGCCGGGCGCCAAGGGCGGACCGCACACGATCGCGCGACGGGCCCCGGGCCCGGGTCAGAGATCGGGTCCGCTCAGCCGGGATGGGCCAGGATGTTGAGGAGCCGCCCGAACGGGTCTCGGACGTAGAACCGCCGCACGCCCCACGGCTCGTCCACGGGACCGTACTCGATCGGATGGCCGGCTTCCGTCGCGCGCCGGAGCACGGCCTCCAGGTCGTCGACCTCGACCGAGAGGTCGGGGACCGGCGTCCCCGATCCGCCTTCGAGCGCCACGCTGACCTGCGGCGGCGCCGACGCGGCCGGAGCCGCGAAGGTCAGGATCCAGCCGTGATCCATGACGAGGTCGAGGCCGAGAACCCCTCCGTAGAAGCCGCGCGCCGCATCGAGCCGCGTCGCCGGGATGTTGGTCACGATCCGCTTCACGGCCATGGTCCGCTCCCGTCCTGACGGCCCCCTGGGGCGCGCGCCACCCGGGGTGCCGCAGCGCCTGCTTCCACGCTACAAGGATCCCATCCGTTCTTCATCCAAGGCCGACCATGCCGAGCACGCCCCGCGCCGCGATCATCCCGGTCACCCCGTTCCAGCAGAACTGCACCCTGCTGTGGTGCGAGGCGACCAAGCGGGCCGCGGTGGTCGATCCGGGCGGCGACCTCGACCGGATCCGGGCGGCAATCGCGGAGGCCGGCGTCACGGTCGAGAAGATCCTGCTCACCCACGGCCATATCGACCACGCCGGTGGCGCGGCCGACCTGCGCGACGTGCTCAAGGTCCCCGTCGAGGGGCCGCACCGGGCCGACAAGCCGCTCCTCGACTGCCTGCCCGAGACCGGGGCGGCCTACGGCATCGACGGCGCCAAGGTGATCACCCCCGACCGCTGGCTGTCCGAGGGCGACACGGTGACGGTGGGCGAACTCACCTTCGACGTGCTGCACTGCCCCGGCCATTCCCCGGGCAGCGTCGTGCTGGTGAGCCGGGACGCCCGCTTCGCCCAGGTCGGCGACGTGCTGTTTCGCGGCTCGGTCGGCCGCACCGACCTGCCGGGCGGCGACCACGCCGCCCTGATCGCGTCGATCAAGGAGAAGCTGCTGCCGCTCGGCGACGACGTCGCCTTCATCCCCGGCCACGGCCCGACGAGCACGATCGGCCAGGAGCGGCTGTCGAACCCCTTCCTTCGGTAGGAGCCCCCCATGGATCTGCGCCCCCTCGGCCGTTCCGGCCTCTCGGTCCCGCCCTTCTGCTTCGGCGGCAACGTCTTCGGCTGGACCGCCGACGAGGCGACCTCCTTCGCCCTGCTCGACCGGCTGCTCGAGACCGGCTTCACCTTCGTCGACACCGCCGACGTCTATTCGGCTTGGGCGCCGGGCCACCGGGGCGGCGAGTCGGAGGCGGTGATCGGGCGCTGGATGAAGGACCGTGGCGCCCGCGACCGGATGACGATCGCCACCAAGGTCGGCATGGACATGGGAGAGGGCCGCAAGGGCTTGCGGGCGGCCTACATCGAGGAGGCCGTGGAGGCCTCCCTGCGCCGGCTCGGGACCGACCGGATCGACCTCTACCAGTCCCACACCGACGATGCCGCCACGCCGCTGCAGGAGACGCTCTCGGCCTACGACCGGCTGATCCGCGCCGGCAAGGTGCGGGCGATCGGCGCATCGAACTACTCCGCCGCCCGCCTGCGCGAGGCGCTGGCCGTCGCCGCGAGGGAGAACCTCCCGCGCTACGAGAGCCTGCAGCCCGGCTACAGCCTGGCCGACCGCGAGGATTACGAGGCCGAGCTGGAGCCGCTGTGCCGGGAGGAGGGGATCGGGGTGATCTCCTACTTCTCCCTCGCGGCGGGCTTCCTCACCGGCAAGTACCGGCAGGCCGGGGCCGCCGCCGGCCGCGCCCGCGAGTCCCGGGTCTCGCCCTACCTCAACCCGCGCGGCCTCGCCTTCCTCGATCTCCTCGACGCGGTCGCCCGCGACCACGGCGCCACGCCGGCGCAGGTCTCCCTCGCCTGGCTGATCGCCCGGCCGGGCCTCACCGCGCCGATCGCCAGCGCGACCTCGGTGGCGCAGCTCGACGAGCTCCTGGGCGGGGTGCGGCTCGCCCTCGATCCGGCGGCGATCGCGCGCCTCGACGAGGCGAGCCGGGGCTCGCTCAAAGGCTGACCATCGGCGAGACGCCGCCCGTTCGCGGATCCTTAACGGGGTGCGGCGAAAGATGACCTCCGGTATGGTCGGCCGGGGGAGGGACGCGAGGGCTCGGTCCAGCCCTCGCCGGACCCTGGAAAAGCGCCCGTACGGCGCCGGAAACCGATGCAATTTCAAGGCGGAATGCTTACATCAGGCAGATGCGGGACTGCCCCCTCGGCGGCCCCCGACCCTTGAGACACGAGACCCAGACGGCGCCGGGGCGAGACCCGGCGCCCGCGCCGGCCGCGCCACCCCGCGACGCGCGCCCGCCCGCACCAGGAACCGACATGGCCGAACCCGCCCGCGATCTGACCCCCGACACCTACGGCGCCGACTCGATCAAGGTCCTCAAGGGCCTGGACGCGGTGCGCAAGCGGCCGGGCATGTATATCGGCGACACCGACGACGGCTCGGGCCTGCACCACATGGTGTACGAGGTCGTCGACAACGCCATCGACGAGGCGCTGGCCGGCCACGCGACCCACGTCACCGTCACCCTCAACGCGGACGGCTCCTGCACGGTCTCCGACAACGGCCGCGGCATCCCGACCGACATCCACCCGGAGGAGGGCGTGTCCGCGGCCGAGGTCATCATGACCCAGCTGCATGCCGGCGGTAAGTTCGACCAGAACTCCTACAAGGTCTCGGGCGGCCTGCACGGCGTCGGCGTCTCGGTGGTGAACGCCCTGTCGTCCTGGCTGCGCCTGCGCATCTGGCGCGCCGGCCAGGAGCACACGATGGAATTCCGCCACGGCGACGCCGTGGCACCCCTCGCCGTCGTCGGCCCGGCCGGCGACCGGCGCGGCACCGAGGTCAGCTTCCTGCCCTCGACCGAGACCTTCACGCAGGTCGAGTTCGACTACGCGACCCTCGAGAAGCGCCTGCGCGAGCTGGCCTTCCTCAATTCCGGCGTGCGCATCGTGCTGACCGATGCCCGCCACGCCGAGCACAAGCGCGACGAGCTGGTCTATGACGGCGGCGTCGAGGCCTTCGTGCGCTACCTCGATCGGGCGAAGCCCGCCCTGATCGAGGCGCCGATCGTCCTGCGCCAGGAGCGCGACGGCATCGGTGTCGAGGTCGCCCTGTGGTGGAACGACAGCTACCACGAGAACGTGCTCTGCTTCACCAACAACATCCCGCAGCGCGACGGCGGCACCCACCTCGCCGGGTTCCGGGCCGCGCTCACCCGGCAGATCACCGGCTACGCCGAATCGAGCGGGGTGACGAAGCGCGAAAAAGTCTCCCTCACCGGCGACGATTGCCGCGAGGGGCTGACCGCGGTGGTCTCGGTCAAGGTGCCGGACCCGAAATTCTCGTCCCAGACCAAGGACAAGCTCGTCTCCTCGGAGGTGCGTCCCGCCGTCGAGGGCGTGCTGAACGAGACCCTGGGCAGCTGGCTCGAGGAGCATCCGAGCGAGGCCCGCACCATCGCCGCCAAGGTGGCCCTGGCGGCGGCCGCCCGCGAAGCCGCCCGCAAGGCCCGCGACCTCACCACTCGCAAGGGCGCCCTCGACATCGCCTCGCTGCCCGGCAAGCTCGCCGACTGCCAGGAGCGCGACCCGTCGAAATGCGAGATCCTGCTGGTCGAGGGCGATTCGGCCGGCGGCTCGGCCAAGCAGGGCCGTGACAGAACGTTCCAAGCTGTTCTGCCGCTGCGCGGAAAAATCCTCAACGTCGAGCGGGCGCGGCTCGACAAGATGCTGTCGAGCCAGGAGATCGGCACGCTGATCACCGCGCTCGGGACGGGAATCGGCCGGGACGGCGCCCACGCCTTCAACCCCGACAAGCTGCGCTACCACCGCATCATCATCATGACCGATGCGGATGTCGACGGGTCGCATATCCGCACGCTGCTGCTGACGTTCTTCTTCCGCCAGATGCCGGAACTGATCGACCGCGGCCATCTCTACATCGCCCAGCCGCCGCTCTACAAGGCGCAGAAGGGCAAGACCGCGATCTACTTGAAGGACGACCGGGCGCTCGAGGATTACCTGATCGACGGCGGCGTCGACGGGGCGGTGCTCAAGCTCGCCACCGGCACCGAGTTCGGCGGCGCCCAGCTCAAGGCGCTCGTCGACGAGGCGCGCGGCGTGCGCCAGGTGCTGCACGGGATGCATTCGCGCTACGACCGCGTCGTGGTCGAGCAGGCGGCGATCGCCGGGGCGCTCCGTCCCTCGGTCGCCGGCAACCCGGCCGAGGCCGAGGTGGTGGCCGACGAGATCGCCCGGCGCCTCAACGCGATCGCGGACGAGATCGAGCAGGGCTGGGAGGGCGAGGCGAAGGACGGCGGCTACGTGCTGTCGCGCACGCTCCGCGGCGTGCGCCAGGTCGCGGTGCTCGACGAAGCGCTGATCCACTCGCAGGAGGCGCGTCGCCTCGACGAGCGGGCTGAAACCTTGAGCGAGATCTACGGCGCCCCCGTCACCCTGGTGCGCCGCGGCGACCAGACCATGCTGTACGGCCCGGTCGCCCTGTTCGAGGGCATGATGGCGCTCGGCCGCAAGGGGTTGCAGCTCCAGCGCTACAAGGGCCTGGGCGAGATGACCGCCCAGCAGCTCTGGGAGACGACGCTCGACCGCGACGTGCGCTCGCTGCTCCAGGTGAAGGTCAAGGACACGACCGACGCCGACGATCTGTTCGTCAAGCTGATGGGCGACGTGGTCGAGCCGCGCCGGGAGTTCATCCAGGAGAACGCGCTCAACGTGGCCAATCTCGACGTGTGATGGTGAAGCTGATGGACACGGCCACGCTCGCGCCCTTTTCCGACTACGTCCTGCCGGAAGCGACCCTGCCGGAACTGCCGGGTCACTACCGCGGCAAGGTGCGGGACAATTACGACCTGCCCGACGGGCGGCGGATCCTGATCACCTCGGACCGCCTGAGCGCCTTCGACCGGGAACTGGCGGCGATTCCGCTGAAGGGTCAGGTGCTGACCCAGACCGCGCGCTACTGGTTCGAGAAGACGCGGGACATCTGCGACAACCACGTGCTCGCCTATCCCGACCCGAACGTGGTGGTGGGGCGGCGGCTCACCATCCTGCCGGTCGAGATCGTGGTGCGCGGCTATCTGGCCGGCAGCACCGGCACCTCGGTCCTGACCCTGTACAAGGCCGGGCAGCGCGAGATGTACGGCCACCGCCTGCCGGACGGGATGCGCCCGCACGAGGCGTTACCGCAGCCGATCATCACGCCGACCACCAAGGCCGGCCACGGCGACCACGACGCGCCGCTCTCCGCCGCGGAGATCCTGGAACGGGGTCTCCTGACGGAGGCGCAGTGGCACACCCTGTCGGAGGTGGCGCTCGCGCTCTTCGCCCGCGGCCAGGCGCTCGCGGCGGAACGCGGCCTGATCCTCGCCGACACCAAGTACGAGTTCGGCACCGATGCCGACGGCCGGATCGTGCTCGCCGACGAGATCCACACCCCGGACAGCAGCCGGTACTGGTTCGCTCAGAGCTACGCCGCGCGCTTCGAGGCCGGTACCCTGCCGGAGAGTTTTGACAAGGACGTGGTCCGCAACTGGGTTGCGGCCCGCTGCGATCCGTACCGGGACGCCGTGCCGGCCATCCCGCCCGAGGTCGTGCTGCAGACCGCCGCCACCTATGTCAGCGCCTTCGAGGCCATCACGGGCGAACGCTTTCCCCTGCCGGACACGCGCGAGGCGCCGCTCGAGCGCATCCGCCGCAACATCGCGGCCTATCTCGCAGCGTAGCGAGTCGCGCCTCCTGATGATTGTCGCGGAGCCGCATCGGCGTGGCTCCCGCGCGATCGTGCCGAATCCCGCCCACGCATGCAGGATTGTGCTTGTCGGCGCTGGGGGCGGTCGGCTATGACCGGGCCGCCCGAGACACGCATTCCAAGAAAAAAGGCCGCCCTTGCGAGGCGGCCCGAAGTCTAGGGAGGAAACGCCCAAAGAGGGCTGCACCGCCGCGACGCCATCGCTGCGGTACGCCTCCTTGTCTCATGTTGCGGCGCACAAGACAATCGATTGCACCGCACAACGGCCATGCTCGCGGCGCATGGCCGTGCTCAAGCATATCTCCGCGGCATCGGAGAGCCACGGGGGCTCGCCCGTGGGCGCCCGTTGAGCGCGGACAAGAGCGACTCCGGGCTTCTTCACATTCGCAGTCGATTGCGGAGAACGGACCGTCGAAGGACCGATCCGGGGGCATGGCCCGTCGATCCCTACCGCCGCACATCCATCTTGCGCAGACCCCAGGCCGCCAGGAGCACGGCCGCCAGGGCGAAGGGCGCCGCCCCGATCACGGCGGCGATGGCTTCCGAGCCGATCAGCGCACCGAGGCCCTTCACCAGGGCCATCAGCAGCAGGAAGCCGCTGACGCAGGCCAGCAGCACGATCAGGCCGCCCCACAGGGCGTAGCCCGAGACGACCTTGGCGATCCGGTCGACCTCGCTGGAGAACAGCGTGATCTCCTTGACGGCCAGGTTGCTGGCGAGGCGCACGGCCTCGGCGACCAACCTGATCGTGCTCACCTGCCGGTCGGACCGCACCGCTCGACGCCCCCGCTCACGCCGCATCCGGACATCGCCGCGGCGAGCGAGAACGCCCGAGCTTGCGCGTCGTTCCCCGCGATCGGTCAGGCCGGCTTGAGCGGGCAGCTCTGCCGCGCGAGCAGCCGCCACTCGCCGCCATCCTTGAGCCAGACCTGCAACACCGCGATGTAGGAGCGACCGGTCTCGCCGTTCGGCAGGATGTCGGCCCCGTCCCAGACGTGACGGACCATGGCGTTGTCGCCGACGACCTGGATCCACGGCTCCGAGAAGGTCAGCGACTTGTAGTTGGTCTTGCCGGCGAGGCTGGCGACGAACTGCGCCTTGGTCTCGATCTTGCGCCCGCTCGAATGGCCGTAGCTGAGCTGCGGGTGGGTCAGCGCGTCGAGCGCCTTGGCGTCGCCCTCCACGATCGCGACACGCAGGGCCTCGAGCCGGCGGCTCACCGCCTCGCTCTCGTCGGCGGCAAGCGCCCGGCTCGACCCGGCGGCGAGCATCGGCGCCGCCGCACCCAGGGTGACGCCCGCCAGCAGCACCCGCCGCGAGCACATTTCGGTCCGCACCATGATCGTCCTCCCGCTCATCCGGTCGCCGGGCGGTCGAACCCGCCGGCGCCGCGCCGTCTCGCGCTGTTCGAGCTTAGCGCCGGGCCCGGGCGATGGCCATCGCGCCGGGTCGAACGGGAGAGGGAGTCCCGGCCGCGCTCAGCGGCCGTACTGGGGCACACCCGGACTGGCCGCGGCGTTGGCGGCATCGAGCTCGCCCTGGCAGGGAGCGCTGATGCGGTCGTAGTTGCGGCGCAGGCAGCGCTCGATGCGCCGCGTGTCCGGCACGTCACGCGAGCACAGCGTCATCGCGTCCGTCATGCAGGCCAGGCGCTGCCGTTCGGTGCCCTGGGCGTTTGCCAGGGCGGGCATCAGGAGCGCACCGGCCCCAACCGCTGCCGCCAGGCTGAGGACGCGGGTCAACGGCATCGACATTCGACGTCTCCGGCTCATTCCGAGGCGTCAACACCGAGCCCGGCCTTCCGGTTCGCGGCACGGCTGGGTTGCGTTGCGGGAAAGGCCGGGGAGGGGCCTGGCGTGGATCACCCGTCCGCAGGCGTCGAGCACGCTTCGATTGCCGATGATCGACGCCGTCGGACCGGCCTCGCCTGTGACTTGCCCCCCGCAGGCCAAGACGGAAGTGCCACAGGGGGCAAAGTCGTCATCCCGTCAGGCCGGTCCCGGACCTACTGCGTCCCGCCCTTCGCCTCCTTCTGGAACTCCTCGATCACGTCCTTGCCGACGCGCTTGGCCATGTCGGCGGTGACCGGCTCCAGGGCCGTCTTCCAGGCCGCCTTCTCGTCGGGGGTGAGGGTGATGAAGGTGGTCTTGCCCGACTTCTTCATCTCCTCCAGGGCGTCGGCATTGTCCTTGTCGGCGACCTGGTTGGCGTAAGACGTCGCCTCCGTCATCGCCTTGTCGAGCTCGGTGCGGATCTCGGCCGGCAGCCCGTCCCAGAATTTCTTGTTGGTGATCACCGCGTAGCCGATATAGCCGTGATCGGACAGGGTGATGTACTTCTGCACCTCGTGGTGCTTCTGGGTGAACATGTTCGAGGGGGTATTCTCCGAGCCGTCGACCACGCCGGTCTGCATGCCCTGGTAGACCTCCGAGAAGGCCATCACCTGCGGGATCGCGCCGAGCGCGCGGAACTGGGCCTCCAGCACCTTCGAGGACTGGATCCGCATCTTCAGGCCGCGGAAATCGGCCGGCATCCGCAACGGCTTGTTGGCGCTCATCACCTTGAAGCCGTTGTCCCAGTAAGCGAGCCCGGTGATGCCCTTCGATTGCAGCTTGTCGAACAGCCGCTTGCCGAGCGCCCCGTCGGTGACCCGGCGCAGGGCCGCCTTGTCGGGCAGGATGTAGGGCAGGTCGAAGACCTCGAACTCCTTGGCGCCGAGCGGCCCGAACTTCGCCAGCGACGGCGCCAGCATCTGCACCGCGCCGAGCTGGAGCGCCTCGACCTCCTCCTTGTCCTTGAACAGCTGCGAGTTGGGGTAGACCTCCACCTTCACCTTGCCGTTCGTGTACTTTTCCGCCAGTTCCTTGAACTTGTCGGCGCCGCGGCCCTTCGGCGTATCGGGCGCGACGACGTGGCTGAACTTGATCACGATCGGCGCCTGGGCCAGGGCAGCGCCCGACAGGAGCAGCAGGGCGGTGCCGGCCGCGAGGGCGCGGCGGGTCAGGGTCGTCATGGCGTTTCCTCGTGTCGCGTTCTGGTTTGGTCGCAAGGCTGACAGTTCGGGCCCCGCGGCGCAATGCGCCGATCGCCTAACCCCCGAAAGCCTCCGCCTCCATCCTCAGCCCTCGGCGTCCGCCTCCATGCACACCGCGCCGTCGACGGCGGTCCAGCCGTGGAACGCCTCGCCCTCGCGTCGCCCCGCCACCGCGAAGCGCGAGCCGGCGATCATCGGCGAGACGCCGCGGTAGCGGAACCGCGCCGGCACCCGGCCGAGGCGGATGGCCGCGAGGTTGAGAAGCAGGCTCGCCTGCATCGGCCCGTGCACCACCAGGCCGGGATAGCCCTCGACCTGCGTGGCGTAGGGGTGGTCGTAGTGGAAGCGGTGGCCGTTGAAGGTCATCGCCGAGTAGCGAAACAGCAGCACGGAATTCGCCTGGACCGACCAGGCGGCGTCGTCCTGCGCCGGAACGGGCCTGACCGCCGGCGCGGCATCGCCCGGCCGGCTCGCCTCGCGGTAGACGATGTCCTGCCGGTCGCGGATCGCCGGGCCGCGCTCGGTCTCGTAGTCGTGCCGCACCGTGACGAAGCACAGGGTGCCGGTGCGCCCGTGCTTCACCGCCACGTCCGAGACCGTCTCGCGCCGCACCACCCGGTCGCCGATTCGCAGGGGAGCCAGCGTCTCGATCTCGCCGCCGGCCCACATCCGCCGCGGCAGCGGCACCGGCGGCAGGAACCCGCCCTTCGCCGCGTGGCCGTCGGGCCCGAGGGCGTCGGCCGCCGGGGTCTCGGGGGCGAGGCACCAGTGCAGGGCCAGCGGCGCCTCGCCCTCCCGGACCGGGGCGAGGTGCGGGGCGAGCGTCGCCCGGTACTCGGCGACGAGGCGCGGCGTCACGAGGTCCTCGACCTCGCGGGTGCGCCCGATCCAGCCGCGCAGGTGGTCGATGTCGATCTCGGGCATCCGGCGTTGTCCCATCCGTCGCCCGGCGTCTCGGGCCTGTTCGGGCTTATAGCGGCCCGTCTCCGCACCTGCACAGACCGCGCGCCGGCCTGTCCTTCGCGCCCGCACATCTCTTCGCGCCCGCACGTCTGCCGGCTGGACCCCGCCCCCGCCTGGTGCTTCACTTCCCGTCGACAACGACCAAGATGGGAGACGTCACGTGGCTGCCCAGCACAGGTGCATCGCGATCGTCGGTCCGTTCCAGGGCGGCAAGACCGCCCTGCTCGAGGCCATCCTCCATCGCACCGGCGCGATCGACCGGCCCGGGCGCACCGGCGCCCGCCTCGGCGACACCTCGCCGGAGGCCAGGTCCCACGGCATGAGCGTGGAGCCCGCCTTCGCCACGACGCGGTTTCTCGGCGAGGCCTTCACCTTCGTCGATTGTCCCGGCTCGATCGAGTTCGCGCACGACCTGCGGGCGGTGCTGCCGGCCTGCGACGCGGCGATCGTGGTCTGCGAGGCCGACGCCCGCAAGCTGCCGGCCCTGGAGCTGATCCTGCGCGACCTCGAGGCCGCCGGGATCCCGCGCCTCCTGTTCATCAACAAGGCCGAGACCGCGGCGGGCTCGCTGCGCGACGCGCTCGCGCTGCTGCAGCCCGCCTCCCGGGTGCCGCTGCTGATGCGCCAGATCCCGCTGATCGAGGGCGAGGCGGCGGTCGGCGTCATCGATCTCGCGCTCGAGCGCGCCTTCGTGTGGCGCGAGCAGGCGCAAAGCGACGTGGTGGCCCTGCCCGACGGCGAGCGGGCGCGGGAAAAGGCCGAGCGCTACACGATGCTGGAGCGCCTGGCCGACCACGACGACGCCCTGATGGAGGACCTGATCGCCGAGGTCGAGCCGCAGGCCGACCGGGTTTTTTCCGACCTCGCCCGCGAGCTGCGCGAGGGCCGGGCCGTCTCGGTGCTGTTCGGCTCGGCCGAGCACGGACACGGGATCACCCGCCTCCTGAAGGCGCTGCGGCACGAGGCGCCGGGCTTGGCCGAGACCCGCGCCCGCCTCGGCATCGCCGAGGAAGGGGCGCCCCTCGTGCAGGTGATGAAGACCCTGCATGGCGGCGTCAGCGGCAAGCTCTCGGTCGGGCGGGTGCTGCGCGGCGCCGTGCACGAGGGCGAGACCGTGACGGGATCGGGCGGCGGCACCGCCCGGGTGGCGGCGCTGACGCGGCTCGCCGGCGCGGGCAGCACCCGCGTGCCGGAGGCACGGGCGGGGGAGGTCGCGGGCTTCGCCCGGCTCGATCCGATCGCCACCGCCGAGACCCTGAGCACCGGGCAGGCGGCGCCCGACGCCCTCGCGGCGCTGCCGGCGCCGGAACCGGTGCACGCGCTGGCGCTGCGGGTGCGCGACCGCAAGGACGACGTGCGGCTCTCGGCGGCGCTCGCCAAGCTCGCCGACGAGGATCCGGCGCTGCTCGTCGAGCACCGGGCCGAGCTCGGCGATCTGCGCCTGTCGGGCCAGGGCGAGATGCACCTGCGGGTCGCGGTGGAGCGGCTGGCCTCGCGCTTCGGCATCGCGGTCGAGACCGAGCGGGCGCGGGTCGCCTACCGCGAGACGATCCGCGGCCCGGCCGAGGCGCGGGCCCGGCACAAGAAGCAGACCGGCGGCCACGGCCAGTTCGCCGACGTGGCGCTCGCGGTGCGGCCGCTGCCGCGCGGCGAGGGGTTTTCGTTCGAGGACGAGGTGGTGGGCGGGGCAGTGCCGCGCGCCTACATCGCCTCCGTCGAGGCCGGCGCCCGGGCCTTCACCGCGAAGGGGCCGCTCGGCTTTCCCGTGGTCGACATCGCGGTGACGCTCAAGGACGGCGCGGCCCATGCGGTCGATTCCTCGGATGCCGCCTTCCAGGCCGCGACGCGGCTGGCGCTGGAGGAAGCGCTCGCCAAGGCCGGGCCGGTGCTGCTGGAGCCGATCCTCGCCGTCACCCTGGCGGTGCCGAGCGGCGCCACCGCGAAGGCCACCGGCCTCGTCACGGCCCGGCGCGGCCAGATCCTCGGCTTCGACGCCCGGCCCGGCTGGTCGGGCTGGGATATGGTCGAGGCGCTGATCCCCGAGGCCGAGATGACCGACCTGATCGTCGAGCTGCGCTCCGCCACCGCCGGGATCGGCACCTTCACGGCGCGGTTCGACCACCACGCCGAGGTGACGGGCCGCGCCGCCGACGCGGCGCTGGGCCGCCCGCCGCTGCGCAAGGCGGGGTGAGGCCGCTACACGACGTGGTCGGGGGCGAGTGCGCAGGCCGGGCCCCCGGCGAGTTCCACCTGGAGCGTGACGTGGGCGATGCCGAAGCGGCGGCGCAGGGTGGCGGCGCAGTCGTTGAGGAACGCGTTGCCGGGGTGGCCCGCCGGCATCACCAGATGGGCGGTGAGCGCCGTCTCGGTGGTGCTCATCGGCCAGACGTGGAGGTCGTGGACCTCCGAAACGCCCGGCCGCTCGGCGAGGCAGCGGCGCACGTCGGCCGGATCGAGGCCCGGGGGTACGGCGTCGAGCGAGAGCACGACGCTGTCGCGCAGGAGCCCCCAGGTGCCGGCGACGATCACCGCCACGATGACGAGGCTCGTCAGCGGGTCGACCCAGGTCCAGCCGGTCCACAGGATGACGAGGCCCGCCACCACCACGCCGGCCGACACCGCGGCATCCGCCAGCATGTGCAGGTAGGCGCCGCGGATGTTGAGGTCGCCCTTGCGACCCGACGCGAACAGCCAGGCGGTGATGCCGTTCACCGCGATGCCGACCAGCGCCACGATCGTCACGGTGAGGCCCGGGACCGGCGCGGGGGCGCTGAAGCGCTGCACCGCCTCGAGCGCGATGGCGCCGACCGCGACCAGCAGGAACACCGCGTTGAACAGGGCGGCGAGGATCGAGGACGAGCGCAGGCCGTAGGTGAACCGCGCCGTCGGCCGGCGCTGGCCGAGCGTCGCCGCCGCCCAGGCGACGACGAGGCCGAGCACGTCCGACAGGTTGTGGCCGGCATCGGCGAGCAGCGCCACCGAATCGGTGAGGAAGCCGTAGCCGCCCTCGATCAGCACGAAGCCGGTGTTGAGCGCGATGCCGATCGCGAAGGCGCGGCCGAAGCTCGCCGGGGCGTGGACGTGGCCGGGGCCGTGATGATGCCCATGTCCGTGGGCGTGATCGTGATCTTGCCCGTGATCGTGCCCATGGTCGTGGTGATCGTGTGCGTGGTGCTGGCCCATGCCCGGTTCCTGGTTCCTCGCCCGGGCCGCTCGCGGGCCCGCGCGGTCGTCGCGGCGCCGTTAGCTTTAGGGCGGGCGGGGCGGGGCGGCGAGACCCCGCCCCGGTCACCCGGTCGCGAGACGCAACGCCGCCTCGGTCAGCGCCCCGTCCGGCCGGATCATCTGGTCGAGCACCGTGAAATGGTCGTCGCCCGGCAGGGCCAGGAGGTCGCCGGGGAGGCCGGTCCCGGCCCAGGCCGCCTGGTAGACCTGCGATTGCCGGCACAGCTCCGGCAATTCGCCGGCGCCGTAGGCCACCGTGAGCGGTCCGGCGCGACGCGGCAGGTGCCGGATCGGCGACAGCGCCGCGACCTCGTCCTCGGTGAGGTGGAGCGCGTCGTCGAGGGCGGTGCGCCGGATCGGCGCGAGATCGAAGATACCGGAGACCGCCAATCCCGCATCGACCTCCGGGCAGGTCATGGCGAGCGCCGCCAGATGCCCGCCGGCCGACCAGCCCGACACGACGAGGCGCGGCGGGTTCGCGTGGGCGCGCAAGGCGGAGAGCGCCGCCGGAATCTCGGCGCAGAGCGCCGTCATCGTCGCCCCGGGGCAGAGCGTGTAGCCGATCATCGCCACGTCGAGGCCGCGGGCGAGCGGCCCTTCGGCCAGCGCCGAGAAGCCGTGCTTGTCGTTGCGCTGCCAGTAGCCGCCGTGAATGAAGGCGAGGAGCGGCGCCCCGGCCCGTCCGCAACGGAAGAGGTCGAAACGCTGACGCTCGCCCTCGCCGTAGGGGAGGTCGAGGGCGCCGGCCTGCCTCTCGCGGAACGCCGCGCTGCGCGCGCGCAAGGCCGCCATGGTGGCGCTGCTGCCGGCGACCGCACCGGAATTGTCGTAGGCCTTGCTGAGTGTCGCACGGTCCATCCCGCGCCAGTCGCCGCCCGCCATCGTCGCCCTCCGAGAGAATTTCAGAACTTATCGAACCGGCAGAACACGTGTCTTTTCCCCCCCACCCACGACCTCATCCTGAGGTGTCGGTCCATCAAAGATGGACCGACCTCGAAGGAGGGCTCCAGAGGTCTCATCGCTCTCTGGAGCCCTCCTTCGAGGCTCCTGTTGGTCGCACCTCAGGATGAGGTCGTGGGTGGGAGGACGCACGTCGTTCCGGTCGGACAAGGTCCTGGCGTGACGATACCCGGAAACGCGAAGGGGCGGCCCCGCGCCGCGCGCAGGGCCGCCCCTTGCTCGGGCCCGGGGTCGCGATGACCCCGGGAGCGTCGCTTACTCGGCCGGCTGCAGGGTCGGCTGCAGAGGCGGGAGGACCTCCTCCAGCGGCATCGGGTTGCCGTCGAGGGCGGCCTTCAGGCGGTCCATGTCGACCTCACCCTCCCAGCGGGCGACCACGATGCAGGCCACCGCGTTGCCGATGAAGTTGGTGAGCGCCCGGCACTCCGACATGAAGCGGTCGATGCCGAGGATCAGCGCCATGCCGACGACCGGCACGGAGGGGACCACCGCCAGCGTCGCGGCCAGCGTGATGAAGCCCGAGCCGGTGACGCCGGCCGCGCCCTTCGAGGACAGCATGGCGACGAGGAGCAGCAGGGCCTGCTCGCCGTAGGTGAGGGGCGTGTCCGTCGCCTGGGCGATGAACAGGGCCGCCATGGTCATGTAGATGTTGGTGCCGTCGAGGTTGAACGAGTAGCCGGTCGGGACCACCAGGCCGACGACGGGCTTCGAGCAGCCGGCGCGCTCCATCTTCTCGAGCAGCGAGGGCAGGGCCGACTCGGAGGACGAGGTGCCGAGCACCAGGAGCAGCTCCTCCTTGATGTAGCGGACCAGCTTGACGATCGAGAAGCCGTTGTAGCGGGCGACGAGGCCGAGGACGCCGAAGACGAAGATCGCCGAGGTCAGGTAGAACGCGCCGACCAGGTAGGCGAGGTTGGCGAGCGAGGCGATGCCGTACTTGCCGATGGTGAAGGCCATCGCGCCGAAGGCGCCGATGGGGGCGACCTTCATGATGATGTGGACGACGCCGAAGATCGCCTCGGACAGGATCTTGATGAAGTCGAGCACCGGCTTGCCGCGCTCGCCCAGGAAGGCGAGGCCGAAGCCGAACAGCACCGAGAAGAACAGGACCTGGAGGATCTCGCCGCCCGAGAACGCACCCACCGCCGTCGACGGGATGATGTTCATCAGGAAGTCGGTGATCGTCTGCGACTTCGCCTTCTCGGCGTACATCGCGATCTGCTTGGGATCGAGCGACTTCGGATCGATATGCATCCCTGCGCCCGGCTGGACGAGGTTTGCGATGATCAGGCCGACGATCAGCGCCAGCGTCGAGAAGGTGAGGAAGTAGATCAGCGCCTTGCCGCCGACCCGGCCGACCTTCTCGAGGTTGGTCATGCCGGCGATGCCGGAGACCACGGTGAGGAAGATCACCGGGGCGATGATCATCTTGACGAGCTTGATGAAGGCGTCGCCGAGCGGCTTCATGTCGGCGCCGAGCTGCGGGTAGAAATGCCCGAGCGTGATGCCGATCGCGACGGCGACCAGGACCTGGAAATAGAGGGTCTTGTAGATCGGCTTGGGAGCCGGCGGCGCGTGGGGCGCGGTCAGCGGGGACGGGATCGTAGCCATCGGACGTTCTCCCTATAATGGCTCGTTGCAGGACGGCGTTGGCGGCGGACCGCGGGATGCTCTTGCTGTTGGCCTTGCGGCGGGCGACTTGGCCTTGCGGCCTGAACTTCGGCCTGCGACAGGCCTGCCGCGCACCGGCAGGCCGCGGACGGACACATCATGGCAACCGGCGTGCCAGCCGGCGAAAATCCGAAATTTTTTGTTAAGCCCAACAGAATAAAAGGCTTTTCATGACACAGGGGGAAACCGCCCGCGGCAGCCGTCCGGCCTGCCGCAACGCCGGCCGGGAAACCGTGCGGAAATCCGCAACCGCCCGGCCGCGCCGCGCGGGGCGGCCGTGACCGGCTGGCGCGCCCTGCCGCGCTCGCCGGCCCTGCCGTGGCTCCTGGGGCTCGCGGCGGTGGTGGCCGCGGCCCTGCTCGCCGGCCGCCAGGCCGAGCGGGCGGCGCTCGCGGACCTGCGGCGCTCGGCCTCGGCCACACTGGCGCTCCACGTCGCCGCCTTCCGCACCGAGATGCAGAAGCAGGGCTCCCTGCCGCTGGCCCTCGCCAGCGACCCGGAGATCGCCGCGGTGGTGGGCGCCTCGCCGGATCCGGGCCTGATCGCCCGGGTCGACGACCGGCTCGCCGAGATCGCCCGGGCGTCGGGCGCGGCGGTGGTCTACGTCATCCGCCAGGACGGGCGCGCGGTCGCGGCGAGCAATGCCGGCGAGCCGGGCAGCTTCGTGGGGGCGATGTACGCCTTCCGGCCCTACTTCCAGCAGGCGCTGGCCGAGGGCGCGGGCCGCCAATTCGCGCTCGGCACGGTCAGCGGCCGGCCGGGCCTCTATCTCAGCCGCCGGGTCGCGGGCCCCGGCGGGCAGACCGGGGTCGTGGTGGTCAAGGTCGAGTTCGACGGCATCGAGGCCGCCTGGCGAAAAGGGGCCGAGGCCGGCGGCGAGACCGTGATGGTCACCGATCCCCGCGGCATCGTGCTGGTGGCGAGCGAGCCGGCCTGGCGCTTCGGCACCCTGCGCCCAGTGCCCGACGACGAGCGCCGGCTGATCCGCGAGCGGCTCGAATTCGGCGAGGCGCCGCTCAAGCCCCTGCCGCTCTACCCGGCGGCGGACGGGACCCTGGTCCGGGTCGGCCACGGGGCCGAGCCGGCGCGGCTCGCCATGCCGCTCGACGCCGCGATCCCGGGCACCACCTGGCGGCTCCACACCCTGACCCGGATCGGGGTCGCGGTGGCGCGCGAGCGGATCCAGGCCCAGGTCATCGCCGGCCTCGCGGTCGGGCTCGCCTGCCTCGGCCTCGCCGAGATCGTCGGGCGGCGCCGGCGCGTGCGGGCGAGCCTCGCCGAGGCGGCGACCCGGCGCACCGAGCTCGAGGAGCGGGTGCGGGTGCGCACGCAAGCCCTCACCGAGGCCAACCGGAAGCTCAAGGCCGAGATCGCCGAGCGGCAGCGCGCCGAAGCCGAGCGCCAGCGCCTCGGGCGCGAGCTCGCCCATGCGGGGCGCCTCGCCGCGCTCGGCCAGTTCGCCGCCAGCATGGCGCACGAGATCAACCAGCCGCTCGCGGCGATCCGCTCCTACGCCGACAATGCCGGCATCCTGATCCAGCGCGAGCGGCTGCCGGAGGCGACCGAGAACCTCGCGGCGGTGGGCCGCCTGACCGAGCGCATCGCGGTCCTGACCCGCCAGCTCAAGGGCTTCGCCCGCAAGGCCTCGGGCCGGCGCGATCCCGTGGCGCTCGCCGGCGTGGTGCGCACGAGCCTCGAAGTGGTGGAGGGGCGTCTCGGAGGGATCGATCTCGCCCTCGCGCTGCCCGCGCCGTCGCCTTATGTCCTTGGGGAAGGACCGCGGCTGGAGCAGGTCGTGGTCAACCTGGTGCAGAACGCCCTCGACGCGGTCGCGGGCGTCGACGCGCCGCGCATCGCCGTGACGGTGCGGGTCGCGGGGGAGCGCGCGGTGCTGGAGGTGGGCGACAACGGCGGCGGGCTGCCCGAGGGGGGCGCCCAGGTGTTCGACGCCTTCTTCACCACCAAGACCGGCGGCCTCGGCCTCGGCCTCGCGATCTCGCGCGGCATCGTCGAGGAATGCGGCGGCACCCTCTCGGCCGGCGCCTCGCCGGAGGGCGGCGCGCTGTTCCGGGTCGAATTGCCGCTCGCCCCCGCCGCGGCCGTGCCCGGCCACCACCAGAAACCCGGAACCGAGGGAGCCGCCGCATGAGCGCACCGTCCGACCGCGTGGTCTTCGTCGACGACGAGGAGGAGGTGCGCCGGGCCAACGGCCAGAGCCTCGACCTCGCGGGCTTCTCCGTCGAGACCCATGCCGACGCCGAATCGGCCCTGCGGGCGGTCCTCGCCGATCCGCCGGGCGTCGTCGTCACCGACGTGCGCCTGCCGGGGCTCGACGGGCTCGGGCTCTTCTCCGCCCTGCAGGAGGCCGATCCCGAGCTGCCGGTGATCCTGATCACCGGCCACGGCGACATCACCATGGCGGTCCGGGCGATGCGGGCCGGCGCCTACGACTTCCTGGCCAAGCCCTACCCGGCCGAGACGCTGGTCGCCTCGGTGCGCCGCGCCCTCGAGCGCCGCAAGCTGGTGATCGAGAACCGCTCCCTGCGCTCCCGCCTCGACGCCGCGGTGGCGGAGGACCCGGCCTTCCTCGGCGTCTCCCCGGCGATCACCCGCCTGCGCCAGTTCGTGCGCGAGGTGGCCGAGGCCGATGTCGACGTGATGGTGCTGGGCGAGACCGGCTCGGGCAAGGAGGTGGTGGCGAGCGCGCTCCACCGCTGGAGCCGGCGCGCCAAGGGCAACTTCGTGGCGATGAATTGCGGCGCGCTCCCCGACACCGTGGTCGAGAGCGAATTGTTCGGCCACGAGGCCGGCGCCTTCACGGGGGCGCTCAAGAAGCGGGTCGGGCGCATCGCGCATGCCGACGGCGGCACGCTGTTCCTCGACGAGATCGAGAGCATGGCGCTCACCATCCAGGTCAAGCTCCTGCGGGTGCTGCAGGAGCGGGTGGTGGAGCCCCTCGGCACCAACGCGGTCCAGCCCGTCGACATGCGGGTGGTGGCCGCCACCAAGATCGACCTCGGCCAGGCGGCCGCGCAAGGGACGTTCCGGGACGACCTCTACTACCGCCTGAACGTCGTCTCCGTGGCGATCCCGCCCTTGCGCGAGCGGCGCGAGGACGTGGCGCTCCTGTTCGAGCATTTCCTGCGCAGGGCCGCCGCCCGCTTCAACCGCGAGCCGCCGCCGGTCACCCCGTCGATCCGCGAGCACCTGAGCCGGCACGACTGGCCCGGCAACGTGCGCGAGCTCGGCCACTTCGCCGAGCGCTGCGCGCTGGGTCTCAACCCGACCGGCCCGGCCCAGACCGAGCCGGCAAAGCCCGCGACGCTGGCCGAGCAGATGGACCGCCACGAGCGTGGCCTGATCCGCGACGAGCTGATCATGGCCGGCGGCGACGTGCGGGTGGCGGCGGAAGCGCTCGGCACCCCGCGAAAGACCCTCTACGACAAGATCGCCCGCCACGGCCTCGACCCGAACGACTACCGCTGAGGCAAGCTCGTCAGGCCGGCGGCACGAAAGCCGTGACCTCGAAGAAGGTATAGGCGAAGCTGCCCTCCGGCCACGCCGCGCGGTCGAGAGCGGCGAGGCCCGCATCGAAGGCCGGCCCGTCGGTGAGCCCGGCCCGGATCGCCTCGTCGCGGATGCCCGCCACCATCGCCGCGAAGGTGCGACGCACGAAGCCCTCGGCAAGGTCCGGCCGGGTGCCATCGGCGTAGACGAGGTGCGGCAGAACACGAATATCGGCGAAGCCGGCCTGCCGCAGGAGCGGCGAGAGCCGCCGCCCGATCTCCGGATCGCCGCCCGCCCTGCGCTGCAGCGCCGCCTGGCAGGCGATGGCGGCCCGCGCCGCCGCGTCCTCCGGATGCAGCAGGATCGATCCGTGATCGCCCTCGATCACCGTCAGGCTCCCGCCCGGCCGCACCACGCGGCGCAACTCGGCCAGGACCGCCGGGGGATCGGGAAGGTGCTCCAGCACGAAGCAGACGAAGGCATGATCGAAGCTCGCCCGCGGGAAGGGCAGGGCCTTGAGATCGGCCTGCCGCAGCGCCGGCACGGGCAGGCCGGCGGCCCGGATACGCGTCTGCGCCTCCGCGAGAGAGGCCGCCGCGATGTCGACGCAGGTGAGAACCGCGTCGGGATTCTGCCGCAGGAGCGGGATCGTCTGGGCGCCGACGCCGCTGCCCGCCTCCAGCACCGTGCCGCCGGCGGGATAGCGGGCGCCGCGATGCAGCCGCGACTCCAGCGTCGCTGCCTGGTCGCACAGGCGCGCCTGTTCCGCCGCCGCGTAGCCGTGAACGTAGTCGTGGTCCCGTCCCATCCGCATCCTCCCGGTCGGGGACGATCCTCGCCCGGAGCGGCGACGGGGGTCTTGAACGCGATTGCGGCTTCAGGCGAGGGCGGCGCGGTAGCGGGCCGGCGTGACCCCGTACTGGCGGACGAAGGCGCGGGTCATGTGGCTCTGGTCGGCAAAGCCCGCCTCCGCCGCGGCCGCCGCGGGCCCGGATCCCGCCGCGAGGAGGCGGCGCGCCAGGCGGACGCGCTGCTGGATCAGGTAGGCGTGCGGCGTCGTCCCCACCGACCGGGCAAAGCCGCGGAGCAGCTGGAAGCGGCTGACCCCCGACAGCCCGGCGAGTTCGGCGAGGGTCACGGCCTCTGCGGGCGCCTCCTCCAGCCGCCGCAACGCCCGGGCGACGGGCGGCGGCGGACCGCGGCGCGGAGCCGGGCGGCTGCCGTAGCGGGCAAACAGCGGCACGAGGACCCGGACGAGGTCCTGCTCGACCGCGAGGGGATCGGGCCGGTCCATCGCGAACAGTCCGAAGAGCCCGATGACGCCCGTGGCGAGGGCCGGATCGCGAAGCGCCGGACGGGCGAGTTCGACACCCTTGCGTCGCTCCTCCGGGAGAAGGTCGGCGAGGCGGGACGGGTCGAGATAGACCATCCGCCAGGTTCGGACGGCCGAGCGGACCGGCACGCCGTCGTGGATCTCGCCCGGATTGACGGTGATGAGGTCGCCGGCCGCCGCCTCGACGGCGCCGAGGCCGCTCCAGGAGCGGTGAGCGCCGGCCACCACGACGCCGAAGCCGAGCTGGTCGTGAGCGTGGCGCGGAAAGGCACGGTCGGACGAGACAGAGACCGCCTCGAGGCCGGGCAGGCCGCTGCGGTGCTGCCGCGCCCTGTGCCGCTCGTCCCGCATGCGTGCCGGCTTCCCCACCCGCGATCCGCCGGCAGGATCCACTGCCAGGATCCACTGCCAAGGGCGTCGAAAACGCGAAGAGCCCGGCCGTGAGGCCGGGCTCCGCTCCGTCGCGATGACGGAAAGTCGGGTCTTAGTACGAGCCGAACTTGTAGTTCAGGCCGGCGCGGACGACCGCGAACTCGGTCTCGCGACGGTACAGGTTGGCCGGGCCGACCGACACGACGCCCGGCGAGAACACCGAGTACTGCGTGCCGTTGACGGTCTGAGCGAACACGCCGTTGTTGCGGTTGCCCTGATCCAGGTTCACGTACAGGCCTTCGACCTTGAGGGTCACGGCCGACGAACGGAAGAAGTTCAGGAACGAGTCGGTGGGCAGAGCGTACTCGACGCCGCCGCCGACGGCCCAGCCGGTCTGGAAGTTGTCGCGCGAGCTGTTCGGCAGGCCGAAGTCGCGACCGCCGCCCGAGCCGTAGGCGAAACCGCCGGTGGCGTACACGAGGGTGCGGTCCCAGGCGTAGCCGAGGCGGCCACGGACGGTGCCGAAGAAGTCGAGGCCCGAGATGCCGTTCGGGTTGAAGACCAGGGTGCCCGGGTTGATGGCGCCGCCGGCGACGGTGGCGAAGGCATACTGGTTGCGGCTGCGGCCGAAGTCGACGTACTGGGCGTCGGCCTCGATACCCACGACCACGCCCGAGCCCGGGGTGAACTGGTAGTTGTAGCCGATCTGGCCGCCGCCGACGAAGCCGTCGTTGCTGTTGCGGTTGCCGAAGGCGAGGACGCCGGTGGTCGGGACGCCGGCGGCGGTCACGAACACGCTGCTGGCGGCGGTGGCGCCGGCCGGCACGCCGACGACGGTCGGGGCGCGGGTGTCAGCGGTGTTGAAGCCGTAACCGGCGTTGAAACCGGCGTAGAAGCCCGTCCAGGTGAAGACCGGCACCGGGGTGAAGACCGGCGGCGGGGCAACGCGACGCGGCAGGTCCGCGGCCGAGGCAGCGGCGGTCAGCGCGGTGAAGGCAGCGAAAGCACTCAGGAGTTTCTTCATGATGGTCCCCAGCAGGTTCCCCTATCGACACCAAGCTAGACCATTTCCGTGGCGCACGATGTAGCAGTTAGGTCACATCGGACAGGCAACGACACGGCCGGCGGCCGGGCTTCCGAGGGAAATGTCAAGCCTGCCGGCAAACCATCCAGGGGATCCACCGGGCGCCGGTGGCGCGAATTCGGGCAGAGGCCCGTCCGCCGGACGGGGATCCCGGATTCAGACCGGCGGGGTGCCGTTCGCCGCGAGCACCGCCCCCGCGAGGTAGAGCGAGCCGCAGATCAGCACCCGGGGCGGGCGCTCCCAGGCCCGGTCGCCGAGCGAGGCCAGGGCCGCCTCCAGGCTCGGCGCCGTCGCGGCCGTGAGGCCCGCCCGGCCGGCGATCTCGGCGACCTCCTCGGGCGGCCGCGCCGCCATCTGGCCGGCGAGCGGCACCGCCACCAGGAAGCGGGCGAGCCCGCTGAAATTGGCCAGGAACCCCTCGGCGTCCTTGGTGCCGAGGAGCGCCGAGACGAGGACGAGGGGGGCGTCGCCCCGCTCCTGCAGGTCGGCCATCGCGGCGGCGAGGATGCGCCCGCCATCGACGTTGTGGCCGCCGTCGAGCCAGAGCTCCGAGCCCGGCGGGAGCAGGCCGGCGAGGCGGCCCTGGCGCAGGCGCTGGAGCCGGCCCGGCCACTCGACGGCGGCGAGCCCGGCCTCGAAGGCCTCGGTGCCGATGTCGCCGAAGCCGGCGGCGCGCAGGGCCGCGATCGCCGTGCCGGCATTGACGATCTGGTGGCGCCCGGCGAGCCGCGGCCGCGGCAGGTCGAGGAGCCCGTCCTCGTCCTGGTAGACCAGCCGGCCGCGCTCCTCGTGGGCCGAGAAATCCTGGTTGCCGACGAGGATCGGCGTCGCGCCCACCGCCTCGGCCCGGGCGCAGAGCACCGCGTCGGCCTGGGCGTAGTCCTGGGGGGCGATCACCGCCGGGCAGCCGCGCTTGAAGATGCCGGCCTTCTCGCCGGCCACCGCCTCGACGGTGTCGCCGAGATATTCCGCGTGGTCGCGGCCGATCGGCGTCACCACGGCGCAGGCCGGCCGGTCGATGACGTTGGTGGCGTCGACCCGGCCGCCGAGACCCACCTCGAGCAGGAGCACGTCGGCGGGCGCTTCGGAGAACAGCAGCAGGGCCGCCGCGGTGGTGATCTCGAACACCGTGATCGGCGCGCCGGCATTCACCGCCTCGCAGCGGGCGAAGGCTTCCGCCAGCCGGTCCTCGGGCACGAAGCGGCCACCGCCGACGGCGCCGAGGCGGATGCGCTCGTGGAAGCGCACGAGGTGGGGCGAGGTGTAGACGTGGGCGGCGAGGCCGCCGGCCTCCAGGATCGCCCGCATCGTGGCGATGGTCGAGCCCTTGCCGTTGGTCCCCGCGACGTGGATCACCGGCGGCAGCCGCCGCTCCGGGTGGCCGAGCGCCGCGAGCAGGCGCTCGATCCGTCCGAGCGACAAATCGATGGTGCGCGGGTGCAGGGCCAGGAAGCGCGCCATCAAGGCGTCGGAGGATTCCATCGGGGTCTTCCGCGGGGTCTTCCATCCGGCCCGCCGCCGGTGCGGCGGGCGCGAGAGGGGATCATACGACGGCCGGGCGAGCGGACGGCAAGGCCGAAATCGGCTCCCGCGGCACGAAGCGGGGCGCGATCCTGCGATGCGCCCGGATCAGGCCGGGACGGCGCGGGGCTCGGGCTTCGGCTCGACCTTCGGTTCGGGCCTGGCCTCGGCCTTGGGCTCGGGGACCGCCTCGGCCAGGGACGCAGCCGGCACCTGCATCAGGAGGCCGCACAGGCGCGCGATGGTGGTCTTCATCTCGCGGCGGTGGACCACCTGGTCCACCATGCCGTGCTCCTTCAGGTACTCGGCGCGCTGGAAGCCGTCCGGCAGCTTCTCGCGGATGGTTTGCTCGATCACCCGCGGGCCGGCAAAGCCGATGAGCGCCCCGGGTTCGGCGAGGTGCACGTCGCCGAGCATGGCGTAGGAGGCGGTGACGCCGCCGGTGGTCGGGTTCGTCAGCACCACGACGTAGGGCAGGCGGGCGTTGTTGAGGCGGCGCACCGCCACGGTGGTGCGGGGCATCTGCATCAGCGACAGGATGCCCTCCTGCATCCGCGCCCCGCCGGAGGCCGCGAACAGCACGTAGGGGGTGCGCTTCTCGAGCGCCGTCTCGGCGCCGCGCACGAAGGCCTCGCCGGCCGCCATGCCGAGCGAGCCGCCCATGAAGCCGAAATCCTGCACCGCCAGCGTCATCGGCAGGCCGGCGACGCGGCCGTACCCGACCTTGAAGGCGTCGGTCATGCCGGTCTTGGCGCGGGCGTCCTTGAGCCGGTCGGCGTAGCGCTTCTCGTCGCGGAACTTCAGGGGATCGGCCGGCGCGTCGGGCAGCGGCACGTCGAGCCAGGTGCCCTGGTCGAACATCAGCTTCAGGCGCTGCTGCGCGGTGATGCGCAGGTGGTGCTCCGAGCCGGGAATCACCCAGCCGTTGGCCTCCACCTCCTTGTGAAAGACCATCTGGCCGGTCTCCGGGCACTTCACCCAGAGGTTCTCCGGCGTCTCGCGCTTGAACAGCGTCTTGATCTTCGGGCGCACGACCTCGGAGATCCAGTTCATCGCCTCGACCATGATCGCTCCTCGGTCGTCGGAATCGTAACGGTTCTAGATGGGGATGCGGCTCAGCCCGCGCGACCGGCGCGCACGCCGGCCGCCAGTTCGCGCACCAGCGCCGTCACCGCCTCGACCGAGCCCGCCCCGGCCTTGCCCTCGCCGTCGAGGGAGCGGGCGAGGGTGTCGACGATCGCCGAGCCCACCACCACGCCGTCGGCGGAGCGGGCGAGCGCCGCGGCATGCGCGCCGGTCTTGACGCCGAAGCCGACCACCACCGGCAGGTCGGTGTGGCGGCGGATGCGCTCGACCGCGCTGCCCACGACGCCGAAATCCGGGGTCGCCGTGCCGGTGATGCCGGTGATCGAGACGTAGTAGACGAAGCCCGAGGTGTTCGCGAGCACGGCGGGCAGGCGCGCCTCGTCGGTGGTGGGGGTGGCGAGGCGGATGAAGGCGAGGCCGGCCTCGAGCGTCGGCAGGCAGAGCTCGTCGTCCTCCTCCGGCGGCAGGTCGACCACGATCAGCCCGTCGATGCCGGCCGCCTTGGCGTCGTCGAGGAAGCGGGCGACGCCGTAGGTGTAGATCGGGTTGTAGTAGCCCATCAGGATCACCGGCGTGCCGGCGTTCTCGGCCCGGAAGCGGCGCACCAGCTCCAGGGTGCCGGCGAGCGTCTGGCCGATCTTCAGGGCGCGCAGGCCCGCCGCCTGGATCGCCGGGCCGTCGGCCATCGGGTCGGTGAAGGGCAGACCGAACTCGACGATGTCGGCGCCGGCCTCCGGCAGGGCGCGCAGCACCTGCAGCGAGGTCTCGGGGTCGGGATCGCCCGCCATCACGTAGGTGACGAGGGCGGCGCGGCCTTCCGCGCGGCAGCGGGCGAAGGTATCGGCGAGACGGGTGGTCATGCGATCTCTCAGGCCTCCGGGAGCGGCGGCCAGCGTGTCGATCACGCGCGGGCTCGGGGCGGGGCGAAGCCGTCGCGCTACACCATTGGGGAGCCGAGGTGAAGCCGGCCCGGCGCGGCTGCGCGACCGCATGGGCCATCGGGCCGACCAGCGCGCACGTGCCTCAGGCGAGGGCCAGGCGGTAGAACCGGGTGTCGATGGCCATCCTGGGAAAGGCGGATGGCAGGGTGTCCGCCGCGACGGCACGAAAGCCGTTCTTCTCGTAGAAGCGGTGCGCGGCCAGGAACTGCTCGGTCGTGCCGAGATAGATCTCGCGCAGGCCTTGCACCCTGGCGTCCTCGATCAAGCGATGCAGCAGGGCCTGAGCGACACCGTGCTCGCGCCCGCGAAAACCGGCCTCCACGAACATCTTGCGAAGGGCGCCCTGCCGCGCACCGATATCCTTCAGGCCGAGGGTACCAACGAGTCGACCGTCGACCTCCGCGACCAGGAAGGCGCCGTGCCCAACCTGATAGAATCCCGGGATGTCGTGCAGATCGGGCTGGTCGTCCTCCGTGATCGCGAACCCGAATTCGTCCCGCTGGATCGGCAGGATAATCCCGATGACGTCCCGCGCGTCCTCGGGCCTGAAGGTTCGAATCCGGAGCGCGGTCATGGCTATGAAGTCTCCCCGATGGCGGCTAAATCAGACGCACGCTTCATTCCTTAGGGAATGGGCTGGCAATCCCGATCTCGCGAACTAAACAAAACTTGGGTATCCATAGAAAAGCACGACCGGCACTCGAGCTGCAAGCCATTTGCTCCCCGGTCGCGGCGCCGGGTCGGGCACCCGCTTCAGGAGGTTCGATCGGCGGCGCCGGCTGCAGCGGCGCGCAGGGATGCGAGCGTGATGCTTCCGTCTTCTCCAAGACCGATGCGCTCCGCATCACCCGCAAGCAGCAGCCCGAGAGCGTCCTTGAGGTTTGCCCCGCCGGGCAGGCATGGGGCGTCGTCCGGTACCCGCTCCGCCAGCTGGGCCGCCGTAGCCGGCAGCAGGGCGAGGCGCCGGAGCCATCGATCGGAGCCCATGAAACGCTCCGCGAAGGCGTCGGCCGGCCGGGCGAGCAGGCGCTCGGGCGCGTCGACCTGGACGAGGCGCCCCTCGCGCATCAGCGCCACCGTGTCGCCCATCCGCACCGCCTCGTCGAGGTCGTGGGTGACCATCAGCACGGTCTTCCCGAGCCGGACGAGGATACCCCGGACCTCGTCCTGGAGACGGGCGCGGGCCACGGGATCGACGGCGCCGAAGGGCTCGTCCATCAGCAGGACCGGCGGGTCGGCGGCGAGCGCCCGGGCGACGCCGACCCGCTGGCGCTGGCCGCCCGAGAGCGCGTCCGGCCGCCGGTCGCGGACCTCGCCGGGATCGAGGCCGACGAGGTCGAGCATCGCGTCGACCCGCTCGGCGATCCGCCGGGCGTCCCAGCCGAGGAGGCCCGGCACCGTCGCGACATTCTGGGCGACCGTGCGGTGGGGAAACAGCCCGACGCCCTGGAGCACGTAGCCGATGCGCCGGCGCAAGGAGATCGGGTCGAGCCCGGCGACGTCGCGACCTTCGACCCACACCCGGCCGGCGCTCGGCGCCACCAGGCGGTTGACCATCTGCAGGGCCGTCGACTTGCCGCAACCCGAAGGGCCGATCAGCACGCAGGTCGTGCCGGCCTCGACCGTGAGGTCGAAGGCGTCGAGCGCCGGCCGGGCCTGCCCGGGATAGGTCTTGGCCGCGCCCTCGAAGCGGATCATCGGGGTGATCGCCGGATTCTTCAGCAGCCGTGGCAGATCGACCCGAGGGTGCGCTTCATCCGGGCGTCCCAGGCCTTGTCGCGGGCGGCGGTCGCGGCCTGCGCCTTGCGGGCGGAATCCGCCACGTCCGGCTTGACCCCCTCGGGCCTCGCCGCCGCCTGGGCGGCGTCGCCCCGGCGGGGCTGGCGCCGGCCTGCCGGCGTGGCGGGGCTCGCCGCCGGCGCGGTCACGCCCAGGGGTGCCGTGCCGGCCGGGGCGGGGACCTCGGTCTGCGCCGCGGCGGTGCCGGCGGCGAGCGCGAGGAGGGTGCTGGCGAGGAAGAGGCGCATGGCGGGGTCTCGGGGCCGCCCGCCGCGTCGCGGGAGGCCGGTGAAGAAGAACGGACGTCCCACCTTATGCGGTTTCCGCAGCGCGCGACACCGGCGCCGATCGGCGCATCCGCGTGCCCTGTTCGCAGCGCGGCGGCGTGGGAGTGACAGGACCGGCCCGCTCCGGCAGGGTCGCCCGCTCGCCCGCGCCGGAGGCCCCGATGACCCGCCGTCCCGATCCCGCGCCACGGGCGCTCCCCACCCGACGCGAGGCGGTGGAGGCGGCGCTCGCCCGCCTCGCGCCCCGGGTGCCGGAATTCGAATCGGAGGCGATCGTCGATCGGGCGCTGGCGAGCACCGGCCTGCGCAATGCCGCGCCCGAGACCGCCGCCTGGCTCGGCATGGTGGCTTACGCCCGCCACGTCTTCACCGAGTACGATTCCCTGCTGGAGGAGGGCTACGACCAGGACAGCGCCCGCCACTTCGTCCTCGACGACCTCAACGCCGTGCTGGCCGAGTGGGGCGTGCGGCGGCGGATCGGCGAGGACGAGGAGACCGCAGGATCCGGCGTCTCCTGATCCGGCATCTCTTGATCCGGAACCTCTGGGGGCGAGCCGGCGTGACCGTTCCTATATGACGAGGCAGCCCCGCCCGACCTTCGAAGCCCGATGACCGCCCCGATCGCCGACGTCCTGATCCCGCTCGCCCTCGACCAGGCCTACAGCTACGCCGTGCCGCCCGAGCTCGTCCTCCAGGAGGGCGACGTGGTGCAGGTGCCGCTCGGGCCGCGGGAGACCGTCGGCGTGGTCTGGTCCCTGCGCGACGGGGCGGGCTCGAACCTGCGCCGCGTCAGCGGACGGGTCGGCGTCGAGGGCTTGAGCCCGGCGCTGCGCCGCCTCGTCGAGTGGATCGCCCGCTACACCCTGGCGCCGAAGGGCCTGGCGCTCGCCATGACCCTGCGCCTGCCGGAGGAGAGCCGCACCGAGACCGCCAAGGTCGGCGTGCGGGCGACCGGGATGCCGCCGAGCCGGATGACCCCGGCCCGGGGCAAGGTGGTGGCGGTGGCGGCCGACGGCGCGGTGCGCGGCAAGCGCGCGCTGAGCCTGGAGGCCGGCGTCAGCGCCAGCGTGGTCGACGGCCTGATCGACGACGGCGTACTCGAGACCGTGGCGCTGGCGCCCGAGCGGGTCGCCGAGCCGCCGGACCCCGACCACCCGCACGATCCCCTCTCGGGACCCCAGGCCGAGGCGGCCCGGGCGCTCATCGCCACGCTCACCGCGCCGCCGCGAGACGGCGGGGCGGCGGGCGAGGGCGGGGTGACGCTGCTCGAGGGCGTGACCGGCTCGGGCAAGACGGAGGTGTATTTCGAGGTGGTGGCCGAGGCCCTGCGCCGGGGCGTGCAGTCGCTCGTGCTGATGCCCGAGATCGCGCTCACCGCGCAGTTCCTCGACCGCTTCGCCAAGCGCTTCGGCGTGCGTCCCGCCGCGTGGCATTCCGGCGTCGGCGGGCGCCGTCGCGAAAAGATCCGGGCGGGCGTGTCGTCGGGTGAGGTGCAGGTGGTGGTCGGGGCCCGCTCGGCCCTCTTCCTGCCGTTCCGCACCCTCGGGCTCATCGTGGTCGATGAGGAGCACGAGGGCGCCTACAAGCAGGATGACGGCGTGTGCTACCACGCCCGCGACATGGCGGTGGTGCGCGGCAAGCTCGAACACGCCGCCGTGGTGCTGGCCTCGGCGACGCCTGCGATCGAGACCCGGGTCAATGCCGAGCGCGGCCGCTACCGCCGGGTGGTGATGCCCGAGCGCTTCGGCGGCCGGCGCCTGCCGGAGATCCAGGCCATCGACATGCGGCGCGAGAAGGTGCCGCGCGGGCATTACCTGTCGCCGAGCCTGGTCTCAGCCATCGCCGAGACCAATGCGCGCGGCGAGCAGGCGCTGCTCTTCCTCAACCGGCGCGGCTACGCACCGCTGACGCTCTGCCGGGCCTGCGGCCACCGCTACCAATGCCCGAACTGCTCGACCTGGCTCGTCGAGCACCGCTTCCGCCGGGCGCTGGTCTGCCACCATTGCGGCCATGCCGAGCGCCGGCCCGAGGCCTGCACCGAGTGCGGCACCTTCGACAACCTCACCGCCTGCGGCCCCGGCGTCGAGCGCATCGCCGAGGAGGTCGCCGCCACCTTCCCGGACAAGCGGGTGATCGTGCTGTCGAGCGACTTTCCCGGCGGGGCCGAGCGCCTGCGGGCCGAGCTCCAGACCGTGGCCGAAGGCGGTTGCGACATCGTGGTGGGCACCCAGCTCGTCGCCAAGGGCCACAACTTCCCGCATCTGACGCTGGTGGGCGTGCTCGATGCCGATATCGGACTCACCTCCGGCGATCCCCGCGCCGCGGAGCGCACCTTCCAGCTGCTCCAGCAGGTGACGGGCCGCGCCGGCCGCGGCGAGAAGCCGGGCCGGGCGCTCGTCCAGACCTACCAGCCCGAGCACCCGGTGATCTCGGCGCTGATCTCGGGCGATGCCGAGCGCTTCTATTCCGAGGAGACCGCCGCCCGCGAGGTCGCCGGCCTGCCGCCCTTCGGCCGGCTCGCGGCGCTGGTCATCTCCTGCACCGACCGCGAGGCGGCCGAGGCCCATGGCCGGGCGCTGGCCCGCGTCGCCGAGCCGCCGCCCGGCGTGATGGTGCTCGGCCCGGCGGAAGCGCCGCTGGCGCTGGTGCGCGGCCGCTACCGCTTCCGCCTGCTCGTCAAGACCGAGCGCGAGATCGACCTCCAGAGCTATCTGCGCGATTGGCTCGCCCGCGGGCCGAAGCCGCGGGGGAATCTCAGGGTCGGGATCGACGTCGATCCGCAGAGTTTTCTGTAGCGTGGAAACCCAAACACTCTGACCGCGCGGAGGACCACTTGGGGTGGTGGGCAGACGTTAGATTTTGGCAACGGTTGGCGTTCCCTGATGGAATGCCATCTGCCAGTTGCCGTCGATCAGCTTCCAAACTGAACTGCGCAGCGTGTGCAGGTCCGGCGCTCCTTCCACCTTCCGAACGGTTCTATAGGTTAAAAGCACGACGCCCGCAGAGAGGATCCTCAGCTCGTATCCGTAGGCGATCAGCTCCGATCGCTCGCGACCCTGCTCCGTGGCCAGTCTGCGAACGATTTCATCTTTCCCGTATGCCGCGCCAGATCTTCCGAATTCAAGAAAATCATCTGCCAGGAGCGCGGCCACCTTATCCGGCGAGCTACGAATGGCGGGATCATGCAGACGTTCTTCCAAGCCCCTCACGAGATCCATTTTGCTTGGCGAAGCCATCCTGATCTCCACTGCCATCTTGGCTCAGCAAATTCGTATTGCCCGCAAGAGATCGAAGTGAGCCACTCATATCGCCAGACTGATCCTATCCTGTCCTCGGGTTACCCCGGCGCCGCAGCCCCTACCGCTCGGCAGGCCCCGCCCGTCCCGCCGAGCAGCCGGTCCACCGCCGCGTCGAGCTGCGGGTCGCGGCCCTCCGCCCAGGCGGCGGGGTCGGAGGGGATCGCGAGGTCCGGCAGCACGTCGGTATTCTCGAGCCGCGTACCGTCGGTGCGGTAGAGCGGGACCTGCGGCAACCCGTAGGTGAGGCGCGGCACGATCGGGGAGGGCACCCACCAGACGAAGGTGCCGGTGCCGGCCACCGGCTCGCCGACCAGGGGACCGATGCCGAGGTCGCGGTAGCCCTGCGGGAAGATCGAGGCGTCGGAATAGCTCGCCCCGTTCATGAGCACGGCGGAGGGACGGCTCCAGCGGTCGCGCGGGTCGCTCTGGACCGGGCCGGTCCGGGGCGCGAAGGTGAGGTAGGGCCGGCCCGACAGCATCGTCAGCAATTGGTTGTGCAGGTTGCCGCCGCCGTTGAAGCGCACGTCCACCACCAGCCCCTCGGCGCGGCCGAAGCGCCCGAAAACCTCCGCGAAGGTACTGCGGTAGGAGGCGGCGTTCATCGCCCGGACGTGGACGTAGCCGAGACGCCCGCAGGAGCGCGCCGCCACCGCGTCCCGGCGCCGGCGCCGCCAGCGCTCGAAGGCGAGGTCGCGCTCGCGCTCCAGGCTCACCGGCACCCGGCGCTCGCGCAGGACCGTCCCGTCCGGCTTGGCGAAGGCCACCTCGACCCGCCGGTCCTTGGCGCCGCGCAGGAGGCGGCGCAGGCCGCCCGCCTCGGGTACGGCCTCGCCGTCGATCGCCGTGATCACGTCGCCGGGGGCGAGCCGGGTGTCGCCGGCATCGAACGGCCCGGCGGGCAGGATCGCGGCGACGCGCATGCCGGGGCCGGCAAAGGTCTCGTCGTAGTAGAGGCCGAGGGAGGCGGTCTGCTCGCCCGCCGGCACGCTCGGGGCGACGAAGGCCCGGGTATGCGAGGCGTCGAGCTCGCCCGCCATCTCGGACAGGAGCTCGGCGAGGTCGCGCGCGTCGGCGAGCGCCGGCAGGAAGCGGGCGTAGCGGGTCCGCACCGCGTCCCAATCGACCCCGTGCATGCCGGGATCGAGGAACTTCGCCCGCGTCAGGCGCCAATATTGCTCGAAGCCCGCCGCGAGGCGCGCCGCCGGGTCGTGGCTCGCATCGGCCTCGACCCGGACGTGGCGCGGGGTGCCCTTGGCGAGGTCGATCTCGGTGAAGCCGGTCCCGAAGAGGACCACCAGGACCTTCTGGTCGCGGCTCAGCCGCACCGGCAAGGGACTCCGATAGGGCAGATCCGAGAAGACCGTGCGTCGCGTGCCCCGGCGCAGGTCGCGGACCGTGCCGGTCAGGGCGTAGCCCTCGCCCTTCGGCCGCTCGCTGCGCTCGACCACGAGCAGGCTCATCCCGTCGCGCAGCATCGCGGCCAGGACCACGTCGACATGGCCCTGCGACAGCCGGTGCTGCCGGTCCTCGAGGCCGTCCGGATCGAAGGGCTGGAGCGGGGCGGGTGGGCGGGCGGCGGCCCGCGGCGGCGAGGCCCCGGGCTCGGCGGTTCTGGTCTCGGCGGTGTCGGGCTCCGTTCCCCGGGGCGGATCGGCCGGGCGGGGCGCCTCGGGCTCGACCGGCACGCGAAGGCGCGCCTCGTAGGCGTCCCGGGCCCGGCGCGAGGCGAAGACCGCGTCGATGTCGGCCGGCTCGGTGGCGCCGGAGGCGGAGTGCAGGTCCTCCGGCTCGCTGCGCCAGACCAGCATGCCGCCGTCGGGGCTCCACTGCGCCTCGCTCTGGCCCTCGCCCGCAGGCGCCACCCGCTCGGCCGGCCGCGTGCCGTCCGCCGGCACCACCGCCACGTTGTCGGTGAAGCCGCGGTCGAGCTGGACCGGCAGCGCCAGCCAGCGCCCGTCCGGCGACCAGGACAGCCACCACGATCCGTCGCGGTAGGGATAGAACCGGCCCGGCGGCACCACCTCGCGGTCGGCGCCGGTCGCGGGATCGAGGACGTGGACCGCGCCGCGGTCGAGGATGTAGGCCAGCCGCCGTCCGTCCGGCGACCAAGTCGGCAGGAAGGCGTCGCCCGGCGGGGTCGGCAGCGCCCGCTCGACGAGGCGGGTCGCCTGCGCGAAGCCGCGCTCGTCGGGCTCCGCCGGCACCGCCTCGTAGAGGCCCCAATGCCCGTCGCGCTCGGCCGCGTAGGCGAGGCGGCGGCCGTCGGGCGAGAAGGCGGGGCTGCGCTCCTCGCCCGCCGTGCGGGTGATCCGCTTGACCGACCTCCCGTCGCGGGCGGCGACGTAGATCTCGCCCTGCGCCACCAGGGCGACCTCGTGCCCGGACGGCGACAGGGCGAGGTCGCTGAACTCGGAGGTGCGGGCCTGGACCTCGTCGGGAAAGGTCGCCTCCGGCGCGGTGATCGGCACGGGCTCGGGCGTCTCGCCGCCCGCGCGAAGCCGGTAGACCTGCCCGTCGCGGGCGAAGGCGAGGTCGCCGGTGCGGGAGGCGGAGAGGGAGCGCACCGGCGCACCGTCGAACCGCGTGACCTGGCGCGGCACCCGGTCGGCCAGGGACAGGCGCCAGACGTTGAGCGTGCCCGAGGCCTCGCCGAGATAGGCGATCTCGCCGCCGGGCAGCCAGACCGCGCCGCGGTTCTCGCGGGTGCCGTCGGTGAGCCGCTCGTGGCGCCCGGTGGCGGCGTCGTAGAGCCAGACCTGGCGCACCGCCTGCGACACCTGATGCTGGCGGAAGCGCTGCTCGATGTTGGGGCTGGTATAGAGGAGGCGCCGTCCCTCCGGATCCCAGGCCGCGTCGAGGGCGGCGTTGGGCAGGACGAGGGTCTCGCGCCCGCCCGCGAGCGGCACGGCGTAGACCTGACTCGCGAGTTCGGAGCGGAGCGGGGGCGCGAAGGTGCGGGTCGCATCGCCCAGGCGCGCCGAGGCGAACAGCACCGACCGACCGTCGGGCGTCACGCTCATCGGGCGCTCGTCGAGGGAGTACCAGGTCAGGCGCCGCGCCTCGCCGCCGCCGGCCGGGACGCCGTAGAGGTTGAGGGCGCCGGAGCGGTCGGAGGCGAAGGCGAGGCTCCGCCCGTCGGGCGCCCAGACCGGCGTCTCCGCGTGGGCGCCGGCGCCGGTCAGCGCCCGGGCCTCGCCGCCGGCGGCCGGCACGGTCCAGATCCGGCCGCGGGACCGGAAGGCGATGCGGCTCCCGTCCGGCGACAGGGCCGGCTCCCGCAGCCAGAGCGTCCGCGGCTCCTCTCCCGGGTGCTCCTCCGCCCGATGCTCCTCCGCGCGGCCTTCCGCCGTGCACAGGAAGAGGAGCGCGGTGACGAGGAGCCTGCGCATGGCGGACCGTCGGGGCGAGAGAGCGTCGTTCTCTCCCAGCGTAAGGCGACAGCCCTGCCGCTGTCGAGCTTACGCGACCTGCTGCGGCGCCGCGGCGGTGCGGCCATGCGCGCCGGCGAACAGCTCGTGCAGCTCGCCGCCGACGGTCCGGGCGATGCGGGTCGAGGCGGCGCCCTCGGTCCGGTCGGAGACGATGGCGCGCAATGCGTCGGCGGTGCGCTTCTCGATGGCGTAGAACAGGCTCTCGGCCGCCTTGGCGTTGGCGCTGAGCAGCACCGCGGCGAGGTCGTGATAGGCCTCCTTCAGGAGGTAATGGGACAGGCGCTCGGCGGCCTGCTCCTCCGTCAGTGCTTCGTCGCCCATGGCCCGCCTTCCCTTCACCGGAGCGCGCAGCGTGCGGGAGCTGGATTGCGCGAAGCTTGCGCCCGATGGCTCCCTGTCCGGCCCGAGCCCGCAAATCGAAACGATGCGTTTCGATCGTTTCTGTTTTCAGGTCGATCCGGTGGGGCCAGGATGCGGGCTCACGGGACGGCCGCCCGGCGGGCGACGCAAACCCCCTCGGGGCCCCTTCGGAAGGAGCAGATGCGATGAGCTGGCACGGTGCCGACGACCCCGTTCCGGGCAATGCCTTCAGCTGCGACGCGATCCAAACCCTGATCGTGCCGCGCTCGCGCGACCTCGGCTCCTTCGCGGTCCGGCGGGCGCTGCCCTCGACCGAGTGCCGGATGGTGGGTCCGTTCGTGTTCTTCGACCAGATGGGCCCGTCCGAGTTCGTGCTCGGGCAGGGCATGGACGTGCGGCCGCACCCGCATATCGGGCTGTCCACCGTCACCTATCTGTTCGACGGCGAGATCATGCACCGCGACAGCCTCGGCACCGAATTGCCGATCCGCCCGGGCGAGCTGAACTGGATGACGGCGGGGCGCGGCATCACCCATTCGGAGCGCACTGGCAGCGCCCTGCGGCAGACGGGCTCGCGGCTGTTCGGCCTCCAGAGCTGGGTCGCCCTGTC
The DNA here is from genome assembly GCF_017347565.1 of Methylobacterium indicum. Lineage (NCBI taxonomy): Bacteria > Pseudomonadati > Pseudomonadota > Alphaproteobacteria > Hyphomicrobiales > Methylobacteriaceae > Methylobacterium > Methylobacterium indicum. Next base: position 2,659,623 of record NZ_AP024145.1, read on the forward strand.
GGCGCGGGACGAGGAGACCGCCCCGGCCTTCGAGCATTACGACGCCGGCGCCCTGCCGATCGTCTCGGGCGAGGGCAAGACCGTGCGGCTGATCGCCGGCGAGGCCTACGGCGCGCGCTCGCCCGTGCGGACCTCGAGCCCGATGGTCTATGCCGACGTGACGCTCCAGGCCGGATCCGTCCTGCCCCTCGACGCGGAATACGACGAGCGGGCGATCTACACGGTGTCGGGAGCGATCGAGATCGCCGGCGACGGCTTCGGCCCGGGCCAGCTCCTGGTCTTCCGACCCGGCGACCGGATCAGCGTGCGGGCGACGGAAGATTCCCGCTTCATGGTGCTGGGCGGCGAGCCGATGGATGGCCCGCGCCACCTGTGGTGGAACTTCGTCTCCTCGCGGCCCGAGCGGATCGCCCAGGCCAAGGAGGATTGGCGCCAGGGCCGGTTCGACACGGTGCCGAACGACGCCGAGTTCATCCCGCTGCCCGAGGACCCGCCGCCCGTCCGCTATCCGTGAGCGCAGCGAGGGCGGCTCACGCGCACACGACCTGGACCATGACGTCGCGGGCCCTCTCGGCGGGCGCCGCCGTCCAGGGCGTCGGCGGTGCGCACGGTGACCGGCGCCGCGCCGCTGCTGCCCTGGTGGACCGGTGCCGAGATCCGGATCTCGGCATGGCGGCGCCCGACCCCGCGACGGCCGTCATGGTGCCGATGGTGAAATCGCCGGTCGAGGCCAGGATGCTACCCTGAGGGAGGCCGTCGATGGAGACGCTCTCGCCCAGGCGTGCCCGGACCGACAGCGGCGGCATGATCTTGGACGGCACGATGCAGGACGCCGCTCCGTCGGACCGCACGACGAACCCTCGGCCCGATCATCCGCTCGGATCGGCGTAGCGTCGCACGAGGTCGCGCAAGGCCGGGGCGGGCGGCCCGTAGCTGACGATCGTGACGTCGAGATCGCAGGTCCCGACCACACGCAGCGCCCGCAACAGGGCCGCGTCGATCCACGCCTCCGCGTTGCCGAAGGCCCCGCCGCCGAGCCGCGTCAGCAGCACGCGGTCGGACGCCCCGCGGGCCGCGTTGATCACACCGGCGAGCAGCGTCCCCTCGTAGGCGGCCTCCAGCACCAGGCGGGCGAAGGGCGCCCAGTCCGCCTGCGGCAGGCCCGCATAGGCGACCGGCAGCGCCGAGCAGAAGATCTGGCTGACGCGCGGACGCGGCGCCGGCCCATCGGTGACCTCGACATCCGTGTGCAGGCCGAGCCTCAGCCGGCCGCGCAGGTCGTCCAGCGCCTCCTCGTCCGCTTGGTCCAGGTTGGCGGCGATGGCCGCGAGCCCCTCTCGCGTCGGGAGCGCGTATCCGTTGCGCATGCTCCACAACGCCGTCCGCACGGTACCGAGGCGCCAGGCGAGGGCGTCACCGAAATCGGCGAGCCCGTCGAGCTGCCGCCCGGCGGCCTGGCCGGTCCCGTCGCCGACGGGCACGAGGTAGTTGCGGTAGATCGTGGCGGCGCCGGCCGCCATGGCGCAGGCCGGACCCTGGGTCCGATCGTGGGCGTAGCGGGCGACGCCATCCTCCGGGGCGACGTCGGGCCCGACCATCTCCAGCATGTTGAACTGCGAGGCGACCTGGAACAGCGCGCCCCGGTTCTCGGGCAGGCGGTGCATGGCCCGCACGTCGCCCTCGGCGATGGACAACCGCGGCCGGCCCGGCCGACATAGACCGAGGGCCGACGCGCGCAGCTCCGCCACCGATGGCAGCGTCAGCGTGCCGATCGCGAAGCGATCGCCGGTCCGCTCCTGCACGAGGCGAGCCTCGCTGATGCGCAGCCGTGCCTGGGTCTCCGCGTAATCCATCTCCCGAAATCCGGTCAGCCGCTCGAACCAGTCCATCGCGCACCTCCCGGCTCCAGCTCATATCCGATGTCGCTTCGATTCACGACGACCCGATCCGCGAGACAAGATCGAATGATGCGACATGTCGCATATGCACGCAGACGGTCAAAAGGGCGATGATTATATTTGTTTACTAATCAATTCATTTATATGAATCGAAAATAATCTGCGACGACGACGTATTTTATGGTAATTTCGCCTGCCATGGGGTAATTTTTAGAATATATTGCAAATATCTTCGCTAAATATATTGTATTATCTTATAAAAGACGTGTCTCGCAGATTCATGTGCCTGGATCGGGCGATCCCGACAGCATCGCAACAACCGCCATATCACCATGAAGCGGCGCTCTGGCGGCTGAGGCCGAAGCGCTCGTGAGAGGAGTAGGGCGTCCTGTCTCCCGGCGGGATACCGGCTCGGACCCTGCCAGCAGTACTTCAGGGGGCCTGCTCGGGTGATCGATCCCCAACACGATCCGCCCAGACGATCGAGCATCATGCTCGCCGCTCAAGCCATCCGAAATAAATGTATTATTTAGATACCAGACGACCGAAGCAGCTGCGCCTCAAGGTCAGTCGATTTGGCGGAGAGGGAGGGATTCGAACCCCCGATGGACTTGCGCCCATGCCGCATTTCGAGTGCGGTGCATTCAACCGCTCTGCCACCTCTCCGCGGGCGCCGTCGCCAGCGCAGGCGGGGCATTAGCATGGGTTCTCGCCGGACCACAAGCGGGGACGGCGAGAAATCCGCGATCAGGCGATCGCGCGGCTGCCCGCGAGGCTGATGCGGCGCTGGCCGGGGATGCGGGTCTCGGCGGGGCGGCGCTCGGTGCGGGACTGGGCGAACAGCACCGCGCCGGCATGGCCGGCGACGCGCACCAGGTCGGTCTCGGTACAGGCCGAGGCGACGCGCAGGCCGAGGGCGTGGAGGTGGCTCTTGCCGTACAGATAGGCGGCGAGACGGGCGCGGGTGCCCGACGGGATGTCGGCCAGCACCGTCTCCACCACCTCGGAATCGCCGCGATAGAGCGTGCCGAGCACGTCGAGGGAGACCGGACAATCGTCGGGGGCGGACGGGCGAGCCTGCGGCGCGGGCATGGGAACCTCGGGGAGGACAACAAGAGATCTTGGATTGCCCCCAGGGTCCCCCCTCGTGATTAACAGAAGGTTAAGCGTGGCCGTAAAAACCCGGAAATCCAAGTCCTCCCCAGACCTGATGCACCGGGGCCACCGTCCTGGTGTCGGGCTGTCCCGGACCCGCCCCGCCCGAACGGCTGCCGGCGCAATGGAGAGAACGTGAGATCGGGGTGAAACCTGCGACATCGCCCCGCGGTGACTGGCGGCGTCTGGACGCCGCCGGCAGGGAACCGCAATTACTTTCCCGCGTTGACCACACCGCCTGGAGGCCGGGGGCGGTCACGGGTGCCGGTGGATCGGGTCGATCCAGTAGACCGCCTCGGGCCGCTCGACGGGCTCGATATCGGTGATGTTGACCACCACCGCCTCGTTGTCGGAGCGCACCAGCACGCATTCCAGCACCTCGTCCGGCGAGGCGTTGATCTCCTGGTGCGGCACGTAAGGCGGGACGTAGATGAAGTCGCCGGGGCCGGCCTCGGCGACGAATTCGAGCCGCTCGCCCCACCGCATCCGGGCGCGGCCCCGCACGACGTAGATCACGCTCTCCAGCGCCCCGTGATGGTGCACGCCGGTCTTGGCATCGGGCTCGATCGCCACGGTGCCGGCCCAGATCTTCTGTGCCCCGACCCGGGCATGGTTGATCGCCGCCTGGCGGAACATGCCGGGCGTCTGGGCGGTGTTGGGGTCGAGCTTGTCGCCGGTGATCACCCGGACGCCGTCGTGCTTCCAGGCAGTCGCCTCCACCGCAGGGTCATGGGAATGGTCGTGGGAATGATCGTGGTCTTGCGACATGGCGGGCTCCAGCTGGGCGAGAGCCCGCATCCTGCGCCACGGCGCAGGCCCGCGCCAGGGTGATGGCCCTTCGAGCTTGTTTGATATAAAGAACAAATCTCGGTTGCCCGCGAGTGTCTCGGGCCGAAGATGGCGGAGGAACACGCGATCTGCTCCGAAACAGCGCGGCGCCAGAAGCTTCTTGTCTTTCGAGTTGTTCCATAAAAAGAACATTCTCGTTGACAGGCCGGCCCGATCGACCGATGCTGTCCTGGCATTCGAGGCCGGCGACCGGCCTCTCGCCGCGGTGATTTGAGGCGATTGCGCCGCGAGACCAAACGCTAAAGCACCCCGGCGCCGGACGGCGCCGGTGGGCCAACCCGGAGACATGACGCGATGCTGCTCTGCCGCATGCCCTGCGCCGACCGCGCCGTTCCGGCCTCCGCCGCCCTCTGTCGATGCGGCGTGCGCCGCGACCTCGTTCGCGCCGCCCGCCCGGGCCGCTGAACCGGCCCGATCCCTGCATCACCCCATTCGCAAGACGTTTTTGCGCGGCGCCCGAGCGGCGGCCGCGACTGGAGATCGTTGCCCATGCAGCCCGCCCGCATCGTCGAGGTCGGCGAGACCTCGGCCGGGATCGTCGTTCCCGAGACCGACGGATTCCGCTTCTTCTCCGCCCACCCGGACTTCCACACCCTCGAGGGCCGGATCTTCCGCAGCCCGCGCCACGCCACCCGGGCGGCGCAGGACCTGCACGCCCGCAAGCGCAGCCGCCGCCTCGCCGCCTGAGCGGGGATCGGACGGATCATAATCTCGCGCCTCGGCGCCGACGCCCTTCGGGCGTGCCTCGCCGCGCCGTCGAACGGAGCGTTCGACGGCGCGGCGATCCCGGACGAGGGAAGGGGCCGTCCCGCCGGGGCGGCCCCTTCCCGTTTCAGCGGTTGCGGGCGAGCAGCAGGATCCAGCCGATCCCGATCGTCAGGACCAGGATGCCGATGGTGGCGAAGGCCGGGGTGCCGTGCTCCATCAGGCGGGGGGCGAGCTGGGTGGCGAAGGCCGCCACCACGAGGCCGACCGCGACCCGGGCGGCGGCCCGCTCGATGCCGCGGGTCAGCTTGTCCATGCCCTTGAGCTCGATCTCCACCGTGACGCGGCCCTGCTTGAGGCGCACCAGCATCAGGTGGATCAGCGTCGGCAGCTCGGAGGCGGCGCCGTAGAGCCCGGTCGCCAGTCCCTGGAACCGGCCCTTCAGGTCCTTGACCGAGAATTGCTGCCGCATGTGGCGGCTGACCGTCGGGCCGGCGGCCGCGAACAGGTCGAAGGCCGGGTCGAGCTGGCGCATCACGCCGTCCGCCGTGACGAGGCCCTTGAACAGGATCGCGAGGTCGGTCGGCATCGCGAGGTCGTTCTCGCGCGCCATGGTCATGAAGTCGGTGAGCACGAGGCCGAGATTGAGCGTCGCGCCGTTGTGGCGGGTGACGAAGGATTGCGAGGCGGCTTCGAGCTTGGTCAGGTCGGGGTTGCTCGCGCCGGTCCAGTCGAGCAGCACCGCCATCAGCCCGTCGGCATCCTCCTGCAGCATCGCGCCGATCAGCATCAGGAGCTGCGAGCGGCGGCGCTGCGACAGCCGCCCGACGATGCCGAAATCGATGAAGGCGATGCGGTTGCCGGGCATCGCCAACAGGTTGCCCGGATGCGGATCGGCGTGGAAGAGGCCCTCGATCATCGCCATCTGCAGGAAGGCGTCGACGCCGCGCTGGGCCAGCACCTTGCGGTCGAGCCCGGCCTCCTCCAGGCGCTTGGTGTCCGTCGGCGGGATGCCGTGGATGAATTCCTGAACCAGCACCCGCTCGGAGGTGTATTCCCAGTAGACCTTCGGGAAGACGACGTCGTCGCGGTCGGGGAAGAGCGCCGCCAGCATCTCGCAGTTGCGGCCCTCGTTGGCGAGGTCCAGCTCCTCGCGCAGGCCGTTGGCGATGTGGCGCATCTGCTCGGTCGGCCGGTAGCGGGCCATCTCGGGCCACTCGGTCTCGACGATGCGCGAGGCGTGCGACAGGAGCCGCAGGTCCGCCTCGATGATCTTTTGGAGCCCCGGGCGCCGGACCTTGACGATCACGTCCTCGCCGGTCTCGAGCCGGGCGCGGTAGACCTGGGCGATCGACGCCGAGGCGATCGGGTTGGTGTCGAATTCCGAAAAGATCTCGGCGGGCGGGGCGCCGAGATCGGCCTCGAGCTGGGGCCGGATCACCTCCCAGGGCAGGGGCGCGACCTTGTCGTGCAGCTTGCCGAGCTCTTCCGTCCATTGCGGCGCCAGGAGGTCGGCGCGGCTCGCCAGAACCTGGCCGAGCTTGATGAAGGTCGGCCCCAGGGCCTCGATCGCCCGGCGCAGGCGCTCGGGCTGGGACAGGCGCGCGAGGTCGACGGCGGGAGCGCTGCGCCAGGCGAGGCGGGGAATCGCCCGCAGGCCGAGGCGGTCGACGACCTTGTTGACGCCGAAGCCGATCAGGATGCCGGCGATTTCCTGGAGGCGCTGGCGGTCGCGCGCCGCGACGATGGCGGTTTTCAGCATCTGCGCGTCGAATCTGCTCGGCTGGGATGAAGGGGTGCGACGGCCGGGGCGACCCGGCCGGGCAGGGCGGTGGGGGCGGGGGGCTCGCCCGGGCCGAGGCTGGACGTGGGCGGTCGCATCGGCATCCTGGTCCCTTCCGGCCCCGGCTCCTCCCGACATGTCCCGCCTGCTTGCCGCGTCAACCGGGCGGGAAAGGGGCGGCGGCCCATCGGCGGTAGCGCATGACCCGGACCGATACAATCGCGCCGGGGGGCGGGCGCTCCATTGCCGCAACCTCGCGGGCCGCCCCCCCTCGGCGGGCGCCCCGCACGCGCGGCCCGCACGCACGAAGGCCGGCCCCGGGCGATCCGGGGCCGGCCTCCATCACGGTTGCGACGGGAATCGGGGCGGGGATTACATCCGGCCGCCGGCGCCCGGCTGGCCCGCGCCGGCGGGCTTCCCGGCCTCGTTCGGCTGGCCGCCGGGGCGGCCGCCGCGCTGCGTGCTGCCGGTGGTCTCGGGGCCGGCGCCGCCGCGATTGCCCATCTGCCGCTCGCCGGCCTGCTGACGCTCGGCCATGCCGGCATCCTTGCCGCCGTTCATGGAGCGCTCGGTGCCGTTGCGGCCCGGCTGGTTGCCCGCCGCCTGCTCCGGCCGGGCGCCGTTGCGCTCGCCCATCTCGCGGCGGTCCTTGCCGTCCTTCATCTCGCCGCGCGACATCTCGCGGTTGCGCTCGCGGTCCATCGTGCCGTTGCGACGCTCCTCGCTGCGGCTCAGCCGGTCCTCGCGGCGCTCGCCGCGGACATCGACGCGGTCACGGCCGCGCACGCTGCCGGTGACGCTGCTGCGCTCGCTGACCACCAGGCGGCGGTACTCGGGCGACCCGTAGAGCACGCGGCGGCCGGAGATCGTCACGTAGCGGTCGGTACCGGTGCGCTCGGACACGATCAGGCGGCGGTATTCCGGCGAGCCGTAGATCACCCGCTGGCCGCGGACCATGACGTAACGGCCCGGCCCGCTCTTCTCGCGGATGACGAGGCGGCGGTACTCGGGCGAGCCGACCCGCACCCGGCGGCCCTGGATCGTGACGAACTCGACCCGGCCCGGGCGCACGACCCGGTTCTCGCGCCGCTCGACCACGACGAGGCGGCGGTATTCGGGCGAGCCGTAGATCACCCGCTGGCCGGCGATCGTCACGTAGCGGCGGCCGCCCACGGTGGTGATGCGGTCCTCGCGGGCCTCGCTGCGGAAGCCGGCCCGGCCCTCGCGGTGCTCGAACCGCTCGGCACGGTCGCCGCGGCGCTCCGCCCGGCGGTCGCCGTCGCGGTCACGGCGGTCGTCCATCGCCCGGCGGCCGTCGCGGCCGTCGCGGCCCTCGGGCCCGCGCTCGGCCCGGTCGCGGGTCCCGTCGCGGTCCATACCGCCCTTGCGGTCGGCCGTGTCGCCGCGCTTGTCGGCCTTGTCCATGCCGTCCCGGCCGGCGCCCGGCCGTGCGGCCTCGGCCTTGTCCATACCGGCCTTGTCCATGCCGCCCTTGCCCATCTCGCCGCGGGCCTGGGCGCCGGCACCCGCCTTCGCGTCAGGGCCGGCCTTCGCGTCAGGGCCGGCCTTGGGACCGGACTGGCTCATCTCGCCGCCGCGGCCGGGGGCGCCGCCGGCGCCCGGGCTCGCGGCGGTCTGGGCGTAGGCCGAGGTGCTCAGCAGCAGCGCGGCCAGTCCAACAGTCAGTCTGTTCATGATTGCTTGCCTCCCTGCGCGCCGGCTCAGCGATGCAGCGGCGCCTCGAAGATGCTTCAAAACGCCGACTTCTGATTATCGTTCCGGCTTTTCTGAATTCGCACTGCAACGGACACGGTCGAATGGCCAAGTTTGGCCGACAACACTTGTCGAGATGGGTCCGCACGCGGCGCGGACTGGCGTCACCTGGCGCCCGCACGACGCGAGAGGGCCCGATGGCGGAACTGTTTCCCCAGGGCCAACGTTTCCGGGGGACCGTAGCCGTTTTGCGTCTCCGGCCGTCCTCGCGCGGCCGGGGCGGGACACGGCGCGTCCCGGAGGTGATCAGGCAGGATGGTGGCGGAGCCGATGACGACGCAGTCCGGGCGGGATTGGCTCGATCTTGCGAGCCCCAACCTCGCCGGCCCCGACCTTCCCGGTTCCAGGCCCGCACCCTCCCGCTTCTCCACCGCGCAGCGCGAGGTCTCCGACCGCCTCGCCCGGGTCCGGACCGGTGCCGCCGGGGCGGCACGGGCGGTCCTCTCGCCGGTGATGGCGGCCGCCGCCGTGCCGATGCGCCGGGTCGCGCCGGCCTGGCAGGGGGCGGCGGCGCGCGTGGGCGCCCATCCCCTCGCGGCCCGGGCCGCCGGGGCGGCGCAGCGGGCCTCGACCCTGCCCTGGGCGCGCGTCCTCGTCCTCGCGGCCCTGGGGGCGGCGGCGCTCGCCGCGCTCTTCCTCATCTGGTGCGCCGCGACCCTGCCGCCCCTGTCGGGACCGGCCTCCGTCACCCGGACGCTGACCGTGCAGGCGGAGGACGGCACGCCGATCGCCCGGCGCGGCACGACCCGCGGACGCAACCTTCCGGCGGATGCGGTAGCCCCGGCGATGCGCGCCGCCTTCCTCTCCGCGCAGGACCCGTGGTTCGAGGACGGCTACCGGCTCGACGCGGCGGGCATCGCCGCGGTGATCGGCCAGGCGTTTCGCGACACGATCAGCGACGGCCCGCGGCGCGGCAGCCCGCGCCTGACCCAGCGCCTCGTGCGCCGCGACCTCATCGGCGCCCCGCCGGGCGCGCCGCGCAGCCTCGCCGACCGGGTGCGCGAGGCGATGCTGGTGCTGCGGCTCCAGGCCGGCGAGGACCGGGCGCGGATCCTCGCCCGCGCCCTCGACCTCGCGCGGTTCGGCCCCGGGCTCATCGGCATCGACGCCGCCGCCCGTACCCTGTTCGGCAAGGAGGCCGCCGCCCTCGGCACCGCGGAGGCGGCCTATCTCGCGGCGCTCGCCCGGGCGCCCGGCCTGCAGCCCGACCGCGACGTGACGGCGATCCGGGCGCTCGCCCGCGACGTCCTCGACGGCATGGTGATGCGGGGCGACCTGTCGGCCGCCAAGGCGGCGGAGGCGGGACGCAGCCTCGACGGGATCGCCCCGGTCTGGACCACCCCGGTGACCCGCAGCGGATTTCCCGACCTCGTCCTGGCGGAGGCTGCCGACCGCCTCGGCCCCGACCTGCCGCAGGACGCCACGATCCGCACCACCCTCGACCGCGACCTCCAGGCGATGGCCGAGGCGGCCGCCGAGCGCCGTCTCGAGGCTGCCGGCCGGGGCGGGGCGCGGGCGAGCCTCCTGATTCTCGGGCCCGACGGCTCGGTACGGGCGGCGGTGGCCGGCGGGACGCCGCTTCCCGACACGCCGAAGGCCCGCCGGGCGGCGTCGGCGAGCCTGCGCCATCTCGGGCGCGACGGCCGCCCGGTCTACGACCGCCTCGTCGCCGGACCGGTGCCGGAGGCGGAACGGCGCACCGCCCTCCTGGCGCTGCTCGCCGGCCTCGCCCGTCCGCCCGCGGGAGCGGAGGACGCGGCGAGCCGGGACGGCCTCTTCGTCGGCACGATCGGCGACCTCCTCGCCGGAACGACGGTGTCGAGCGCGGCGGCCGAGAACGGCGCCGGGGACGGGCCCGAGGCCCTTTTTCAGGATGTCGCCGCGCAATGGGCCAAGGCCCACCCCGCCCCCGAGCCCCGCGAGGCCCGCGAGAGCGCACGCGAGACCGGCAGCATGCCCCGCGGCACGGCGCGCCCGGCCTGGCAGAATCCCGGCGAGCGCGCAGCCCCGGTGCTGCACGGCGTGCCGCGGGTGATCGATACCGGGCGGCTTCGCCTCGACGGGCAGGCTCTGCGCCTCGTCGGCGTCGAGGGGCAGGGCGGGAGCTACGCCCGCGAGTTCCGCCAGTACCTGCGCCGGCGCGAGGTGACGTGCCAGCCGGCGGGCGGTCCCGACCTCTACCGCTGCCGCGCGGGCGACCAGGACCTGTCCGAGGTGGTGCTGTTCAACGGCGCCGGCCGCGCCACCCCGGGCGCCTCGCCGGAACTGCAGGCCGCGGAGGCGAACGCCAAGGCCCGCAAGGCGGGGGTGTGGCAGTAAGGGGCGATGCGAGCCCGCCCGCTCCTTCTGCTTGAACGACGTACGGGCTGCCCGTAGTATCCGGGCATGCAGACCGTCATTCAGACTCCGACCTTCCTGGCCGATGCCAAGGCGGCCGGGGTCGAGGACGAGGAGCGCGAGGCGATCGTGGCGATCATCGCGGCCGATCCGCAAGCCGGCGACCTGATCCCGGGCACCGGCGGAGCCCGCAAGGTGCGGATCGCCGGCCGAGGCAAGGGCAAGTCGGGTGGCTACCGTGTGATCACCTTCTATGCCGCCGAGGACGTTCCCGTGTTCCTGCTGGCCCTCGTCTCGAAGGGGCAGAGGGTGGATCTCAGCCAAGCGGAGCGCAACGCGCTGCGCACGGTCCTCGGGAGCCTTGCGGAATCCTATCGCCAGGGTGTCGCCGCGCGGGTGCACTCGCCGCGCTCGACCTGATCTTTTCACGGCCTGTGGAGGGACCCGCCATGACCACACTGGGACACCGCCTGATCCAATCCGCCCATGAGGCGGTCGCCATCGCCCAGGGGGAGGCCGATCCGACGACCTACCGGGTGCATGTACCGGCGGAGGTCGACGTGCGGGCGATCCGCAAGGCGACCGGACTGACGCAAGCCGAGTTCGCGCAGCGCTTCGGCTTCCCGCTCGGCACCCTGCGCGACCTCGAGCAGGGTCGCGCCCGGCCAGATAGCTCGACGCGAGCTTACCTCACGGTGATCAGCCGCGATCCCGGCGCCGTGCAACGGGCGCTGGAACCGGCATGAACCGACCCGCACGGAGCTGATTCCGGGAGGGGTCCGATCCTCACACCCCGAGATACGCCGCCGTGACCTCCGGGTTGCGGGCGATCTCCGCCGCCCGGCCCTGGAGGCGGATGCGGCCGGTCTCGAGCACGTAGGCGTAGTCGGCGATGGCGAGCGCCGCGCTGGCATTCTGCTCGACGAGCAGGATCGTGCGCCCCTCGGCCCGCAACGAGGCGATGATGGAAAAAATCTCGTCGACGATGAGGGGGGCGAGGCCCATCGAGGGCTCGTCCAGCAGCAGCAGCACCGGCTCGGCCATGAGCGCCCGGCCCATCGCCAGCATCTGCTGCTCGCCGCCCGAGAGGTAGCCCGCCTGCTGGCGCAGGCGCTCGGCGAGGCGCGGGAACCGCGCCTCGACCGCCTGCTGGCGTCGCGCAGCCTCCGGGCCCGGGACGTGGTAGGCGCCGAGCCGCAGGTTCTCGGCCACCGTCATGTTGGCGAAGACCTGCCGGCCTTCCGGCACCTGGACGATGCCGCGGCGCGCGATGCGGTGCGCCGCCTCGCCGGCGATGTCGACCGGAGCCTCGTCGCCGAACATCACCGTGCCGGCCCGGGGCTTCGTCAGGCCCGACAGGCTGCGCAGGATCGTGGTCTTGCCGGCGCCGTTCGAGCCGATCAGCGACACGATGCTGCCGCGCCGGACCGAGAGGCCGATGCCGTGGACCACGTCGGCCCGGCCGTAGCCGAGGCGCAGGCCCTCGACCGCCAGAAGTTCGCTCACGACACCGCTCCCCGGCTCACGCTGACCTCGTGGCTGCCGGTGCCGAGATAGGCCTCGATCACCGCCGGGTGGGCGCGCACCTCGGCCGGCGTGCCGTCGGCGATCCGGCGGCCGAAATTCAGGACCGTCAGGCGGTCGCACAGGCTCATCACCAGAGGCATGTCGTGCTCGACGAGCAGCAGGGTCAGGCCGCGCTCGTCGCGCAGGCGGCGCAGGAGGCCGAGAAGCGCGTGGGTCTCGGCCGGGTTCATGCCGGCGGCGGGCTCGTCGAGGAGGACGAGGCGCGGCTCGCAGGCGAGCGCCCGGGCGATCTCGAGCCGGCGCTGGTCGCCATAGGGCAGGTCGCCGGCGCGGGTGTCGGCGGCGTCGATCAGGCCGACGAAGGCCAGGAGATCGCGCGCCTTGGCCTTGGCCCGGCGCTCCTCGGCCCGGAAGCCGGGGCCGCGCAGCAGGATGCCCCAGGTCGCCGACAGGCGCGTATGCAGGCCGGTCATCACGTTCTCCAGCACCGTCATCTCGGAGAAGATGCGGATGTTCTGGAAGGTGCGGGCGAGGCCGAGCGCAGTACGACGGTAGGGCGGCAGCCCGTCGAGGGGCTGGTCGCCGAGGCGAACGCTGCCGGCGCTGGGGGCGAGAACCCCGGAGACGAGGTTGAACAGGGTGGTCTTGCCGGCACCGTTCGGCCCGATGAGGCCGTGGACGGTACCGGGCTGGACCGCGAAGTCGACGGAATCGACCGCGACGAGGCCCTGGAAGCGGCGGGTGAGACCCTGGACGGTGAGGAGCGTCATGGCGGGTCAGCCCGTCCGGGCGATGCGCCAGGGCAGGATGCCCCGGGGCATGAAGAGGACGGCGAGCACGATGATGAGGCCGTTCACCATCAGGCGGAAATCGGCGAGCGGACGCAGCACCTCGGGCAGCAGGGTGAGGATGGTCGAGCCGAGCACCGGCGCCAGCGGCGAGCCGATGCCGCCCAGCAGCGCGTAGCTCAGGATCGTCACCGCGGCCTCGAAGCCGTACTCGTTGGGGCCGATGAACGAGGAGACGTGGGCGGACAGGCAGCCTGCCACCCCGGCCATCGCCGAGGAGACGACCAGCGCCACCAGCCGGTAGCGCGGCAGGTTCACCCCCATCACGCCGGCCGCCGCCTCGTCCTCGCGCATCGCCTCCATGGCGCGGCCGACGCGGGAGCGCGCCACCAGCGTCAGGCCGACGAGCAGCACGGCGAGCGTGCCGTAGATCGCCACGACGCCGCCGCGCTCCGGGATGCTGGAGAGGCCGAGCGCGCCGCCGGCATAGTCCCAGTTGAGGAACACGATGCGGGTGATCTCGCCGAGCCCGATCGTCGCGATGGCGAGGTAGACGCCGGTGAGCCGGAGCGTCGGCCCGCCGACGACCAGCGCCAGCAGGGCCGGCACCACGGCGGAGGCCAGCATGGCGACGCCGAACGGCACGCCGAACTTCACCGAGAGCAGGGCGCCGGTATAGGCGCCGACGCCCATGAAGGCGGCCTGGCCGAGGGAGAGCTGGCCCACCGCCAGCACCACGTAGACCGACAGCGCCAGGATGCCGTTCACCCCGATCGCGTGAATCAGGCTCTGGTAGGTCCAGTAGAAGTCGTCGAGGGCTTCCCACATGACGGTCAGGCCCGCTTGGCGGCGGCGCGGCCGAACAGGCCGAGCGGACGGAACCACAGGGTGGCGACGAGGAGCGCGAAGGCGATCATGTCCTTGAGGGTCGAGGAGAGGTAGGCGGCGGTGAGCACCTCGGCGAGGCCGAGGATGAGGCCGGCGAGAAGGGCGCCGCGCAGGTCGCCGAGCCCGCCCACGATGATGACGGCAAAGCCGCGCAGCATCATGTGCTCGCCCATGAAGGGCTGGATGGCGTTGAAGTTGAGCCCGACGAGCACCCCCGCCGCACCCCCGATGGCGCCGGACAGGAACGACACCACCCGCAGCATCAGGGCGCCGTTGATGCCCATGAGCGCGGCGGCATCCGGGTTCTCGGCCACCGCCCGGATGGCGAGACCGATCCGCGAGCCGCGCACCAGCGCCAGCAGCGCCAGCATCAGCACGATGGCGGCGGCGAGGATCAGGATCTGGGTCGTGCCGACCCGCACGTCGCCGAGGCTGTAGGCGCCGCCCGAAAACACTTCCGCCGGAAAGCGCCGGATCTCGGTGCCCAGCGCCGCCGCCATGCCGGCATAGAGGAAGAGCGTGGCCCCCAGCGTCACCATCAGGGACGAGAGCTCGGGCGCCTTGGCCTTGCGCAGGCGGGTGAGGAGCAGCGTGTCGAGGACGACCGCAACGAGGCCCGCGATCAGCGCGCCGACGGGCAGCGCCGCCCAGATCGGCAGGCCGAGCGCTTGCGTGCTCCAGAGCGCCGCGAAGGCGCCGAGCGCGAAGTAGACCCCGTAGGTGAGGTTGATGACGCCCATCACCCCGAACATCAGCGTGAAGCCGATGGCGAAGAGGGCATAGGTCGCGCCGAGCACGACGCCGTTGACGAGCTGCTGCTCAAGCATGGGGCTGCTGGGAGTTCGATGGGCGCCCGGCGCCCGCTGCGGTCCGGCTTCAGGGCCGAACAGGATGACGAGGGTGCGACGTGGCCGATAATGGGCGGCGGGTCAATCGGTGGGGGAGGGGTGGCAGCAGGGTGCCGCTTAGAAGGTAAAGCGCGGTCCCCCTCTCCCGTGTGGGAGAGGGGTCAGGGGTGAGGGTGACACGCTTCAGTGTGGAGCACTGACTGTGGTGCTGGCAGCTCAACGATCGAGTTCTACTCAGGACCGTGTCACCCTCGCGCGATCTTCGATCGCCCCTACCCCTCTCCCACACCTTGCAGCGATACCGGGCAAGCCCGGCATCGCCTGGAGAGGGGATCCCGCGCTCCATTCTTATAAAGATCGTTGCATAGCGGGCGCTTACTGCAGCAGCTGGAACTTGCCGTCCTTCATCACCAGCACCACCACGCCCGAGGTATCGGCCGGGTCGCGGCTCTCCGAGAAGGCGAAGGGGCCCATCACGCCGGTATACTTCACCTTGATCAGCGCATCCTTGATCTTCTCGGAGTCGGGCGCGCCGGCCGCATCGATCGCCTTGGCGACGATGTGCAGGGTGTCGAAGGCCTGGGCCGCGAACTGGTCGGGCAGGTCGCCGCCGTACTTGTCCTTGAAGGCGTTGACGAAGGCCTGGTTGGCCGCGTCCGGCTTGCCGATGAACCACGGGCTGCCGACCAGCGTGCCGTCCGCCGCCTTGCCGGCGATGTCGCCGAGCTTGGGCGAGTTCAGGCCGTTGCCGCCGATGAAGAACACCTTGTCGGGGATGCCGAGCTGGCGCGCCTGGAGCTCGATGCCCGAGGCCGCCTCGACCAGCGCCGACAGCACGATCGCGTCGGGGTTCAGCGCCTTGATCTTGGTGAGCTGGGCCGAAAAATCCGAATCCTTGGCGCCGAAGGTCTCGGTGGTCAGGGTCTCGATGCCGAGCTTCTCGAGCGAGGCCTTCATCACGTCGTAGGCCGACTTGGTGAAGGCGTCGTCGTTGCCGTACATCACGGCGACGCGCTTGATGCCGAACTTCGCCTGCGCGGTCTTCAGCGTGACCGGGATGACGTCGGATTCCGGCAGCGAGGTGCGGAAGACGTAGGGGCCGATCGCCGTGATGCCGTTGGCGGTGGTCGAGGTGCCGACGATCGGCACCTTGCGCTCGTTGGCGACGGGACCGGCGGCGAACATCTCGTTCGACAGGGTGGGGCCGAGGATCAGCGGGACCTTGTCGCGGCCGATCAGCTTGCGGGCGGCGTTGAGCGCCTGCTCCTTGGCGCCGGCCGAATCCTCGTAGGCGAGGGCCAGCGGACGGCCGCCGAGCACGCCGCCGGCCTTGTTGATGTCGGCGAGCGCGAGGTCGAAGCCGCGCTGGATCGCGATCCCGTAGCGGCTGTTCGGCCCGGTCAGGATCTCGATCGCGCCGAGCTTCACCGGCGTCTTGTCCTGCGCCACCGCGCCGGTCAGGCCGCTTCCCAGCAAAGCCGCCGCGAGCAGCACTCTCCTCGACATCGACCGCATCCCGGTTCCTCCTCGCACCCGCTCTTCTGGTTTAGGCCGCATCGGCGCCGCGCCCGCGGCGGGAGCCGAGGCCCGGACCGTCGCGCCGGACGGACGAGAGCGCCTTAAAGCACTGGACCACGGAGGTAAATCGTTTCCGGCGGCCTTCCCATGCGCGAACGGCCCCGCCGAGGGGCGAGGCCGTCGTGGCATGCGGCGAAAGGATGATTCTCAGAGCGCGCGGTCGAAGCGCAGCTCGCCGGCCTGGCTCTTGATCACCAGCTGCGAGCCGACGAGGTCCCACTGGCCCGAGGTGCGCAGCGCGGTGAGGAACTGCATCTCGGAGGCGCCGACCGCCTTGTCGCAGCTGCGCTTGGTCAGCGCGAGCGGGCCGACCGCGAGGTGCTGCTCCTTGAGCGGGAAGGCGGTCGCCGCGAAGGTGTTGCAGCCGCCGAAGCCGCGGGCGCGGTACTGCTTGTCGATGATGAAGCTCGGACGGTCGGCCCCGGCGAAGGGCTTGCCGTTGAGGCTGACCGCGGTCCAGGTCGAATCGAGCGGGAAGACCTTTTCCTGCGCCTTCATCGGCGGGATGTATTGCGGTTGTGCCGCCTTGTCCCGGTTCTTCTGACCGTAGCCGAGCATGTTCTGGGCCGAAGCCTGCGTGGCGGACGCCAACAGCGCGACGGCACCGGCGGCCAGCGCAACCTGCATCGCCTTCATCGCATTCCCCATTGCATTGTCGTGTTGATCGCGGACCGTAGAGAGGGCACCCCGCGCCTGCAACCCTGGGCGCCGGCGCGGATGGCCCGGATCGGCATCTTGCCGACGACTGTTGCAATTATGCGGCAAGCTTGGCCGTAATATGGCACGTCTCGCGAAAGCTTGTGGGTGTGGCAACGAAAGCGGGGCGCCGCCGTTAGCCAGGACGGCGCGGCCCCGGGGCACGGGGCCGCGGAGGATCCACATCGAGCCAAGGACGGGCGTTCAGTGAGCGGCGGAGACGACATCACGGCGGCGCAGCTGCGCCGGGGGCGGGACCTGCTGGGCTGGTCGGAGGACGATCTGGCCCTGCGTGCCAACGTCGACGCGCAGAGCATCCGGCAGTTCGAGGCGGGCCAGTACCCGCCCTCGGCGCAGCAGCGCGCGGCGATCCGCGGCGCCCTCGTCGCCGCGGGCGTGGAGCTGACGGACGGCGCGGCCCCCGATGCGCGCCTGCGCCCGGACGACGCGCCCGACAAGGGCATCCCGCCGAGCGAACTGACGACCGAGAACGACCGGTAGGCGACGACCGACAGGCCTGCCGCGCGCGGCGTCAGCCCAACGCCAGCGCCTTGAGGTCGAAGCCGGGATCCGCCGCCTGGTCGGGGGTGGGGCTCCGGCCCGCCTGGAGCAGGCGCCGGGCGACCATGTGGTCGGCCGGGCGGTTGAGCGATTCGACGCTCGTCAGCCGCCCGTCCCGGTAGCGGAAGACCGAGACGCCCGAACCGGGTGTGCCCCGGCGCACCGTCTCGTCCTGCGGCCGGGACAGGCCGGCGATCTGGAGCTTGAGAGGGCCCTGGTCGCTCCAGAACCACGGCACCGCCGTAAAGGCGGCGGGCCGGCCGGCGAGGCGGGCGGCGACGCAGCGGGCCCCGTCGACGGCGTTCTGCACCGATTCGATCCGCACCCGGGCGCCCTCGGCATGCGGCGAGGGGAAGCTGGCGCAGTCGCCGATCGCCGAGATGGCGGGATCCTCGGTGGCGAGCATCGCGTCGACCGCGACCCCGTTCTCGACCCGCAGGCCGGCCGAGGAGGCCAGAGCGTCGTTGGGAATCACCCCGATGCCGACGAGGACCAGGTCGGCGGCGACCTCGCGCCCATCCGCCAGCGCCACGGCGCGGGCGCGGTCCGGCCCGACGATGCGCGCGACCGCGTGGCCGAATAGGAACCGCACGCCGGCCTCGACATGTGACGCCTCGATCAGCGCCGCCATCTCGGCGGAGACCGCGCGGGCGAGGGGACGGTCCAGCCCCTCGATCACCGTGACGGCGATCCCCGTCTGGGCGCAGATCGCCGCGAATTCGAGCCCGATGAAACCGGCCCCCACCACCGCGACCGACCGCACCTCGGCGAGCGCCGCCTTGAGGGCGTCGGCTTCCGCGAGCGTGCGCAGCTGGTGGACGCCGGGCAGGTCGGCGCCGGGCACCGGCAGCGGGCGGTTGCGCGCGCCGGTCGCCAGGACGAGGTGGTCGTAGGGCAGCGACTCCCCCGAGGCGAGGCGGAGGCGGCGATCCGCCCGGTCGATCCCGGCCGCCCGCTCGCCGCCGCGCAGGGTCAGCCGATGCTCGGCGAAATAGGCATCCGGCCGCAGGGCGAGGCCCGCCGCGTCGGTCTTGCCGAGCATGTAGGCCTTCGACAGGGGCGGGCGGCCGTAGGGCAGGCCCGGCTCGTCGCCGACCAGGGTCACCGGGCCGGCATAGCCGCCCTCCCGCAGGGAGGCCCCGAGCTGAAAGCCGGCCTGGCCGGCGCCGACCACCACGATTCCGTTCATCACACGCTCTTATCCCGGACATCCCGGTGCCGTCGAGCTTGGGGCTGTGCGGCCACGGGGACGTCCCGTCGCCGCAGGCCTGCCAGCCGCCGCAGGTCTACCAGGCGACGCAAGTCTACCAGGCGACGCAGAGCTTGCCGAAATGGCTTCCGCCCTCCTGGTGGCGGAAGGCCTCGGGCAAGTCGGCGAAGGCGTAGGTGCGGTCGATCACCGGGCGGATCCCGGTCCGCTCGAGGGCCGCGACGTAATCCTGCTGCTGGCGCCGGCTGCCGACGATCAAACCCTGGAGCCGGGCCTGCTTGGCCATCAGTGCGGAGGTCGGCACCTCGCCGGCCCGCCCGGTGAGCACGCCGATGAGGGCGATGTGGCCGCCGACGCGGACCGCCTCGATCGACTGCGCCAGGGTGCCGGGTCCGCCGACCTCGACGACGTGATCGACGCCGCGCCCGCCGGTCCAGTCGCGCACCTGCCGGCCCCAGTCGGGCTGCGTGCGGTAGTTGACCGTATGGTCGGCGCCGAGCGCCCGCACCCGTTCGAGCTTGGCGTCGGACGAGGAGGTGACGATGACCGCCGCCCCCATCGCCTTGGCGATCTGGAGCGCCGCAACCGAGACGCCGCCGGTGCCGAGGGCCAGCACCGTGTCGCCGGCCTTGAGACCCCCGTCGCCGACCAGCGCCCGCCAGGCCGTCAGGCCCGCGGTGGTGATGGTGGCGGATTCCGAAAAGCTCCAGCCGCGCGGCGCGTGGGTGAAGGCGCCCGCGGGGCGGACCGCATGGGTCAGCGCGAAGCCGTCGACCCCGTCGCCCGGCACCTGTGCGAAGTTGCCGACCGGCGCCTGGGGCGGCCCGTCCGGCCAGTGCGGGAAGAAGCAGGAGACGACCCGGTCGCCGGGCGCGAACTCGGTCACGCCCGCGCCGACCGCCTCGACGGTACCGGCCCCGTCCGACATCAGCACGCGGCCGTCCGCGGCGGGGGAGCGCCCGCTCGCCACCAGCAGGTCGTGGAAGTTGAGCGAGGTCGCCCGGATCGCGACCCGGATCTCGCCGGGGCCGGGCTGCCCGGGATCGGGCCGCTCGGCGATCTCCAGGCGGTCGAGGCCGCCGGGGGTGCGGACGACGAAGGCCTTCATGCTGTCCTCCTGACCGGTCGCCGCCGCGGGGACGGGACCTGGGTTCGAGCCAGGGGGACGCAGCTAGTTCATGGCTCGGCGGATTCGAGCGGGGCGGAACGGATTTCGACCGGCCCCGTCCTCAATGCTCACGGACCACGACACTGGCCCTGGCCGGGCTCCCCGGCTCATCGTCGGCCAACCCCTTTCCGGGCCCGTAACGGGCCCGGAAAGGGGGCGAGCCTTCCTGGAACCCGGCATCCACGTTCGCCGGTGTCGTGTACCGTGCTCAATGCGCCGTCGCCGCCAGCACCGCCTCGGCCCGGATCTCCTCGGTGAGCTGCGCCTTCAGCCGCGAGAATTCGGGGCTGGTCTTCACCGTGTAGTGGCGCGGATGGCCGAGATCGACCGGGACGTCGGCCTTGATGCGGCCGGGCCGGGCCGTCATCACGATCACCCGCGAGGCCATGAAGATCGCCTCCTCGATGTCGTGGGTGACGAAGATCACGGTCTTGCGCTCGCGCTCCCAGATGCCGAGCAGCAGTTCCTGCATCAGACCGCGGGTCTGGTTGTCGAGCGCGCCGAACGGCTCGTCGAGGAGCAGGATGGCGGGGTCGTTGGCGAGCGCCCGGGCGATGGCGGTGCGCTGCTGCATGCCGCCGGAGAGCTGCTTGGGGTAATGCCCTTCGAAGCCGCGAAGCCCCACCTTGTCGATATAGGCCGCGACGATCTCGCGGCGCTGAGGCGTCGGCACCCCGCGCTCGCGCAGGCCGAAGCCGATATTCTCCTCGACCGTGAGCCACGGGAACAGGGTGTAGGACTGGAAAACCATGCCCCGGTCGGGGCCGGGGCCGCGCACCTCGCGGCCGGCGACCCTGACCCGGCCGGCGCTCGGCCGGTCGAGCCCGGCGATGATGCGCAGCAGCGTCGACTTCCCGCAGCCCGAGGGCCCCAGGATGGTGATGAAGTCGTTCTTGGCGACCGTGAGGTCGGTGGGGGAGAGGGCCTGGACGGGCTTGGCGCCGCGGTGGCCGGGGAAGACCCGCGCCACGCCCTCGACCGCGACTTCGAGACTGTCCCGCATCAGGCGAGCTTCCAGGGAAACAGGAGCCGGTTGGCCGCCTTGAACAGGAAGTCCGAGACGAGGCCGATCAGCCCGATGACGATGATGCCGAAGATGATCTGGCCGGTGGCGAGCAACGCCTGGCTCTCGATGATCATGTGGCCGATGCCCGAGGACGAGCCGATCAGCTCGGCGACGATGACGTAGGTCCAGGCCCAGCCGAGCACGAGGCGCAGGATCTCGGCGATCTCCGGCGCGGTCGCCGGCAGCAGCACCCGGCGGATGATGCCGGCGTCGCTCGCTCCCAGCGTGTAGGCCGCCTCGACGAGGTCGCGCCGGACGTTGCCGACCGCGACCGCGATCATCAGGATCAGCTGGAACACCGAGCCGATGAAGATGACGAGCAGCTTCTGCGTCTCGCCGATGCCGGCCCAGAGGATCAGGAGCGGCACGAAGGCGGAGGCCGGCAGGTAGCGGGCGAAGGAGACGAAGGGCTCGAAGAACGCCTCGACCGGCTTGTAGGCCCCCATCATCACCCCGAGCGGCACCGCGATCAGGGAAGCCAGCAGGAAGCCGCCGACCACCCGGTACACCGTGATGCCGATATCCGACAGGAAGTCGAACCGGGTCAGCAGCAGCCAGCCGTCCTGGACCATGGTGATCGGATCGGCCAGGAAGGTCTTCGGCACCAGCCCGCCGAGCGTCGCGGCGGCCCAGGCCGCCACGAACAGCACGAAGAAGCTCAGGCCCAGAAGAACCTTCGCCGGGCCGCCGACCGGCTGCAGCGGGCGCAAGCCGGTCACTGCACGAAGCGCGGATCGGCGAGGGCGGCGATGTCGGGCTTCTGCCGGATCACGCCGATCTCGAGCAGCAGGTCGGCCGCCTGCTCGGAGAATGTCTGGATCTCGCCGGCGAAGAACGCCTTGTTGGCGGCGCGGTCCTGCCAGCGCAGGAATTGCGCCGACTTGCCGAAGGCCTCGCCGGTCTGCTTCACGTCGGCGCCCATGATCTCGTAGGATTTTTGCGGATCCTTGGCGATCATGTCGAGCGCCTCGAAGTAGCTGTCGGCGAGCGCCTTGGCGGCCTTCGGGTTCTGGTCGAGGAACTCGGGCGTGCAGCCGAAGGTGTCCATCACCATCGGGTAGTCGAGGGTGGTGGCGATGATCTTGCCCGATTGCGGCGCGGCGCGCACCGAGGACAGGTAGGGCTCGTAGGTCATCGCGGCGTCGTTCTGGCCGGCGATGAACGCTTGCGCGGCCGGGCCCGGCTCCAGGTTGACGACCTTCACGTCCTTGAGCGACAGGCCGTTGGCCTTGAGGATCCAGGCCAGCCCGAAATACGGCGCGGTACCGGGCACCGAGGCCGCGACCGTCTTGCCCTTCAGGTCCTTGATCGACGACACGTCGTTGCGCACGGCCAGGCCGTCGGCGCCGTAGGACTTGTCGAGCTGGAAGATCTGCTTCGTCGGCACGCCGTTGGCGTTCCACACCACCCAGGTCTCGACCGTGGTGGCGGCGCATTGCACGTCGCCGGAGCGGATGGCGAGGTGGCGGCTCGCCTGCGGGATCTTCTTCAGCGAGACGTCGAGGCCGTTCTTCTTGAAGATGCCGGCCTCCTTGGCGAGGGTCAGGGGCGCGAAGCCCGTCCAGCCCGAGAGGCCGACGGTCACCTTCGTCTCCTGGGCGAGCGCCGGCCACGCCAGCGCGACCGCTCCCAGCAATCCTGCCGCAACCGCCTTCATCGTCCCCTCCCGCTCGGGCCTTCCGGTCGAGCCTGTCGTACCGGCGCCCGGCCTTTGTGTATAGACATAATAGCGGGCAGCCTGCCCGCCGATCCGGCACGCCCTTCGTCACGAGGCCCTGCACCCGAAACCCCGCGAACGCGTTGTCGGGGCTGACGCAGTGTCATCGGGAGCAGTCGGATGAGCGGAACAACGCGCCCCACCGTGGTGGTGACCGGCGGCAGCGCCGGGGTCGGGCGTGCCGTCGCGGTCGCCTTCGGGCGCCGGGGCTGGAACGTCGGCATCGTGGCGCGGGGCCGGGCGGGGATCGCGGCGGCGGTCGAGGAGGTCGAGGCGGCGGGCGGCCGGGCGCTCGGCTACCGGGCCGACGTCGCCGACCCGAAGGCGGTGGAGCGGGCGGCGGACGCCTTCGCGGAGGAGTTCGGCGGCATCGACGTCTGGGTCAACAACGCGATGGTGACGGTCTATGCCGAGGTCGAGCAGATGACCGCGGAGGAATTCCAGCGCGTCACCGACGTCACCTATCTCGGCCAGGTCCACGGCACGCTGGCGGCGCTGCGCCACATGAAGGCGTCGGACCGGGGCACCATCGTGCATGTCGGCTCGGCGCTCGCCTACCGGTCGATCCCGCTGCAATCGGCCTATTGCGCCGCCAAGGCGGCGGTGCGCGGCTTCGTCGACAGCCTGCGCACCGAGTTGCTGCATCACCGCAGCCGCATCCGCCTCACCATGGTGCAGCTGCCGGCGGTGAACACGCCGCAATTCGACTGGGCCCGCTCGCGCCTGCCGCGCAAGCTCGAGCCGGTGCCGCCGATCTTCCAGCCCGAGGCGATCGCCGAGGAGATCGTGCGTGCCGCCCACGACGCGCCGCGCGAGCTCTGGATCGGCACCCCGTCCTGGCTGGCGATCTTCGGGGCGCAGGCCGCGCCCGCCCTCACCGACCATTACCTCGCCCGCCACGGCTACCGGGGCGAGATGACGTCGCAGGCCGCCCGGAAGGGCCGGCCCGACAACCTGTTCGAGCCGATCGACGCCAAGCGCGACCACGGCGCCCACGGCCGGTTCGACGCGCAGGCGAAGGGCCGGGTCGTCGCCGCCGACCCGCTATGGCTGCATCTCGGCCTGATCGCCGCGGCGGGGCTGATCGGCGGGACGGCGCTCGCGGCGGCGCGGCGGAGCGGGCAGCGGGAGACCCGCATCGCCGCCCGCTGACGCAGCATGGGAAGAACGGCCTCGCGGAACCGGTTCCGCGAGGCTCCCGCTCAGGCGTCCGGCAGCTCGCGCACCACCACGCGGCCGCCCTCGGCCGACAGGGCCAGGCGGCCAGCCTTGAGGGCCAGCGCCTTCTCGCCGAACAGGCCGCGGCGCCAGCCGTGCAGCACCGGCACGTCGGCGGCGCCGTCCTCGGCCAGGGCCTCGAGGTCGTCCACGGTGGCGATGATCTTGGGCGCGACGCGCTCCTCCTCGCAGACCGCCTTGAGCAGCACCTTGAGGAGCTCGACCAGCGCGCCGTTACCGCCGCTGCGGGCGCGGCCGCGCTCGGGGGTCGGCACCGAGGCGGGATCGCGCGACAGGCCGCGCTCGACGGCGGCCAGGATGTCGGTGCCGGTGCGCGAGCGCTCGAACCCGGCGGGAATCGTGCGCAGGCGCCCCAACGCCTCGACGCTGCGGGGCGCCGAGGTGGCGATGTCGATCACCGCCTCGTCCTTCAGGATGCGCCCGCGCGGCACGTTGCGGGACTGCGCCTCGCGCTCGCGCCAGGCCGCGACCTCCATCAGCACCGCGATCTCGCGGGCCTTGCGCATCCGGCTGCTCAGGCGCTTCCAGGCCTGGTCCGGGTCGGCCCGGTAGGTGTCGGGGGAGGTGAGGACCGCCATCTCCTCGTCGAGCCAGGCCCCGCGGTCGGTCGCGACCAGCTCCTTGCCCAGAGCCTCGTACACCTTGATCAGGTGGGTGACGTCCGAGAGCGCGTAGCTCAGCTGCGCGTCCGAGAGCGGCCGGCGCGACCAGTCGGTGAAGCGCGAGGACTTGTCGATCTTCGCCTTGGCGACGTCGTTGACCAGCTGCTCGTACGAGACCGAGTCGCCGTAGCCGCAGACCATCGCGGCGACCTGCGTGTCGAAGAACGGCTGCGGCAGCAGCCCGCCGAGCAGCCAGATGATCTCGAGATCCTGGCGCGCCGAGTGGAAGACCTTCAGCACGCCCTCGTCGCCCATCAGCGCGAAGAACGGCGCGAGGTCGATGTCGGGCGCCAGCGGGTCGACGAGCGCGGTCGATCCGTCCGGTGCCGCGATCTGAATCAGGCACAGCTTCGGATAGTAGGTCGTCTCGCGCATGAACTCCGTGTCGACGGTCACGAAGGGTTGCGTGGCAAAGCGCGAGCAGGCCGAGGCGAGTTCTTCCGTCGAAGTAATCAGCTTCATGGCTCCGGCTATAGCGGAGCCCGCCGTCGAGGGCGAGACGCCGCGAGAGGCCGGCCCCGTGGGTTATGGGGATTGGGCGGCGCGGTGACCAAGAATCACGCGGCGCGGGCTTTCCCGGCGGGGCGGGCCGCCTCGGGCAGGGTCTTCTGGCGCAGGGCCGCCGCGCGGGCCCGCCGCGCCGCTTCCGCCCGGCGGGTGAGCCAGTCGAGGATGTTGCGCTCGACCCGCTCGCCGGTGTCGCGGTCGGTCAGGCGGTGGATGCGGTCGGCGCGAAAGCCCCGGTAGCCGTCCCGGTCCCGGTCGGTGCCGCCGACCAGCACCCGGCCCGGGCCGATCTTCAGTTCGTGCGCCTGGAGCCGGCGCACGCTCCAGGCGCCGTTGCCGTCCTCGTAGACGAGCTCGAACCGGCCCTCGATCGGCAGGACGCGCCAGGCGCCGTCCTGGCGTTCCACGAATGTGGACCGGCGTTCCACGAACGCAGCCTGGCGTTGGACGATGGCGTCGCGATGGTCGGCGGGCATGGCGCGGTCCTCCGGTGGCGTCGTCCGGGCCACCGCGGGCGCGTCCCGCGGCGGGTCCGGCAGGGTGTCGGGCAAGGGGTCCGGGTGGGGCTCGAACGAGCCGAAAAAGCTGTGCTGATCCATGGGGATAAAATAAGAGTTCGCGCTTTGTTCCACAAGCGCGGACGCGCCCTTGCCGCGGTCCCGCGCTTGACTTCGCTCCCCCCTTCGCGAATGGGTGCCGCACGTTTTAGCGTGCGGGTGAACGGCTCGCGCGCCCGGCCTGCCGGCCCGGCCGAGACGGCCGGGATTCCGGCAAGAATTCTGGCAAGAATCCTGGACAGCGAAGACACGCCCATGCACCGCTATCGTTCCCATACCTGCGGGGCGCTCCGCCCGTCCGAAATCGGCGCGACCGTCCGCCTCTCCGGCTGGTGCCACCGCGTCCGCGACCATGGCGGCGTGCTGTTCATCGACCTGCGCGACCATTACGGCATCACGCAATGCGTGATCGACGCCGATTCCGCGGCCTTCAAGGCGGCGGAAGCCGTGCGCTCCGAGTGGGTGATCCGCATCGACGGCCGGGTGCGCCAGCGGCCGGCCGGCACCGAGAACGCGGAGCTGCCGACCGGCGCGGTCGAGGTCTACATCACCGACCTCGAGGTGCTGGGCGCCGCCGCCGAGCTGCCGATGCCGGTCTTCGGCGACCAGGACTACCCGGAGGAGACCCGGCTCAAGTACCGCTTTCTCGACCTGCGCCGCGAGAAGCTGCACGCCAACATCATGCGCCGCGGGGCGATCATCGATTCGCTGCGCCGGCGGATGCGCGAGGGCGGGTTCTTCGAGTTCCAGACCCCGATCCTCACCGCCTCGTCGCCGGAAGGTGCGCGCGACTTCCTGGTGCCGTCGCGCCTGCATCCGGGCAAGTTCTACGCCCTGCCGCAGGCCCCGCAGCAGTTCAAGCAGCTGACGATGATCGCCGGCTTCGACCGGTACTTCCAGATCGCGCCGTGCTTTCGCGACGAGGACGCCCGCGCCGACCGCTCGCCGGGCGAGTTCTACCAGCTCGACATCGAGATGAGCTTCGTCACCCAGGAAGACGTCTTCCAGGCGGTGGAGCCGGTCCTGCGCTCGGTGTTCGAGGAATTCGCCGACGGCAAGCGCGTCTCGCCGAGCTTCGTGCGCATCCCCTACGCCGAGGCGATGCTGAAATACGGCGTCGACAAGCCGGACCTGCGCAACCCGCTCGTCATCGCCGACGTGACGCAGGAATTCCTGCGCGAGGACGTGACCTTCAACGCGTTCAAGAACGCCATCAAGGCCGGCGGCGTGGTCCGCGCCGTGCCGGCCCCGGGGGCCGCGTCCCAGCCGCGCTCGTTCTTCGACAAGCTCAACGACTGGGCCCGCTCCGAGGGCGCGCCCGGCCTCGGCTACATCGTGTTCGAGGAAGAGAACGGCGCGCTCACCGGCCGCGGCCCGATCGCCAAGTTCGTGCCGGCGGAAGCGCAGGCGGCGATCGCCGCCAAGGCCGGCCTCAAGGCCGGCGACGCGGTGTTCTTCTCCGCCGGCCCCGAGGCCAAGGCGGCCGGGCTCGCCGGCAAGGCGCGCATCCGCGTCGGCGACGAATTGGCCCTGTCCGACAAGGACCAGTTCGCCTTCTGCTGGATCACCGACTTCCCGATGTACGAGTGGAACGAGGACGAGAAGCGGGTCGATTTCTCGCACAACCCGTTCTCGATGCCGAATTTCGACCACGAGGCCTTCATGGCCCTCGACCCCGAGGACCACGCGACGATCCTCGGCATCAAGGCGTTCCAGTACGACATCGTCTGCAACGGCATCGAATTGTCGTCGGGCGCGATCCGCAACCACCGCCCCGAGGTGATGGAGAAGGCCTTCGGCCTCGCCGGCTACCCCAAGGAGGTCCTGGAGGCGAAGTTCGGCGGCATGCTGAACGCGCTCAAGCTCGGCGCCCCGCCGCACGGCGGCATCGCCCCGGGTGTCGACCGCATCGTGATGCTGCTCTGCAACGAGCCGAACATCCGCGAGGTGGTGCTGTTCCCGATGAACCAGCGCGCCGAGGACCTGATGATGAACGCGCCGTCCGAGGTGACCACGAAGCAGCTGCGCGAGCTGCATATCCGCCTCAACCTGCCGCAGAAGCAGGGCTGATCGGAGCCGGTGCCCGGTCTCGTCGCGGTCGTCGTCGCGCATGACAGTGCCGGCGTGCTGCCGGCCTGCCTCGCGGCGCTCGCCCGCGAGCACGTCCCGGCGCTCGTCGTCGACAATGCCAGCCGCGACGGCTCGGCGGACCTCGCCGCGTCCTTGGGCGCGCGGGTGCTGCGGCTGCCCCGCAACGAGGGCTACGGCCGGGCCAACAATGCCGGCATCTGGGCGGCGGGCCGCGCCGAATACGCGCTCGTCGTCAACCCGGACGTCGAGTTGCAGCCGGGTGCGGCCGACGCCCTGCTGGCGGCGGCCGAGGCCTATCCCGATGCGGGGCTGTTCGCGCCCCGCATCGTCGAGCCGGACGGGCGCTTCTTCTTCCAGCCGCGCTCGCTGCTCGCGCCCTACCTCACCAATCCGGGCGGGCGGCTCCACCCGCCGGAGGGCGACGCCTGCGCGCCGTTCCTGTCCGGCGCCTGCCTGATGGTGCGCCGCGACCTCTTCCTGGCGCTCGGCGGGTTCGATCCGAACATCTTCCTGTTCTACGAGGACGACGACCTCTGCCGGCGCATCGCCGATGCGGGCCGGGCGCTCGTCCACGTCCACGGCGCGGTGGCGCTGCACGGCCGCGGCGCGTCGAGTGCGCCGGAGCGCGGCCGGGTGCGCCGCTCGCGCTGGCATCAGGCCTGGTCGCGATCTTACGTCTCGCGAAAATACGGCCTGCCCGACCCCACGGGTGCGATGCTCGCGACGAACGGGATCAAGGCGCTGCTCGCCGCGCTCGTCTTCCGCCGCTCGGGGTTGGAGCGCTACGGCGGTTCGGTCGCCGGAGCCTGGGCGGCCCGCAAGGGCCGCTCCGCGCTGGCGCAGGAGGGCCTGACGGAAACGCCGCAGGAGGCCGCGCCGTGGTGACGGTCGCCGCCGGCCTGGCCAAGCCGCACAACGCCTTCGGGGCGGTCCGGCTGGCGCTGGCGCTCCTCGTCGTGGTCTCGCACGCCTTCAGCGTCACCACCGGCGCCGTCCTCGACGAGCCGCTGGCGCATCTCACCGGCTACACCCTCGGCGAGCACGCGGTGAACGGCTTCTTCGCCGTCTCGGGTTTCCTCGTCACCATGAGCCTCCTGCGGCGGGGCCCGCGCGACTACGTCGTCGCCCGGGCCCTGCGCATCGCCCCAGGGCTCGTGGCAGCGACGCTCGCCGTCTCGCTCGGCCTCGGCAGCCTGATGACGAGCCTGTCCCTCTCCGCCTACTGGAGCGATCCGGGCTTGTGGCGGTTCGTGGAAGGAACGCTCACCACATTCAAGAGCAACGCCGCCCTGCCGGGGGTGTTTTCGGAGAATCCCTTTCGTTTCCCGATGGGGACGGTCTGGACGCTCAAATACGAGGTCCTGTGCTATCTCGGCCTGCTGGCGGCGGGGCTCCTCGGGACGCTGCGCTGGCGCTGGCTGTGCCCGCTGCTGGTGGCCGGCCTCGTCGTAGGCCTCGCGCTCGCCGGCCTGCGGACGGGCGAGATGCCGAAGGGCCTCGAGACTTCCCTGCGCCTGCCGCTGATCTTCGCCACCGGCGCGGCGTTCTTCCTCTACGCCGAGCGGGCCCCCTTGAGCTGGCCGCTGGCGCTGGGCGGCCTCGGGCTGGCCGCGCTCCTGCACGGCACCCCCCTCTACCCGCCGGTGCTGTTCCTCGCCGAGGCCTATGCGGTGCTCTGCCTGGGCCTCGTCCCTCCGGTGCGCCACCCGGCCCTCGACCCGCGGGCGGACCTCTCCTACGGCACCTACCTGTACGGGTGGCCGGTGCAGCAGAGCCTGCACGCGCTGATGCCCGCCGCCTCGGCCTGGGCGCTGCTCGGGCCGTCGCTGGTCCTCACGCTGGCGGTGGCGGCCCTGTCCTGGCACTTCGTCGAGCGGCCGGCGCTGGGGTGGAAGGCGCGGCTGATCGGGAAGCGCGCGGCGGCGGCCTGAGGGCTTTCGATTGACCCGACAGCATTACGTCAGCCATGCACACTAGAATGTATATCCTAGGGCTATTATATGTAATTATGTAGTGCGATAGTCCTCGTCGGCAACTCTGGAGGAAGCATGACGCGCCTTGCATGCAGATCGTGCGGGAGAATCTTGACTCTCTCGTGTGAGTGGGGCGACGTAGGCCAGCGAGATGAGTCCGTCGGCGACGAGCAGTCACCCGTTCCGCCCGGATTAATAATTCGGATGAAAGAACGATCATCGACCATGTTTCATGGGGGCGGCCATCAAACAAGCATCATTCGACTTACCGCGATTGATGAATTAGCCTTAAATCCAAAATATGTAGTTGAAAATTCACTCGTATCTTGCGGAAAAGATTTCGGATGCTGCGGTTCCTCCGGGTGCGATGGGCCGAATCGAGCTTGCAAATGTGGAAAAGTCGTTGCAACTGAATGGAGCGATTGTTGGACATGGGCAGAAATACGTTTTATTTCAGATAATATCATAGAGACTGAATGATTCAGTCATATACTGCCGATCAAATTGAACACAACACGATCGTGATCTCGCCATGGTGGCAGCCTCAAGGGTCGCTTCGGGTGCCTCGACCCTGTCGGCATCGAGCACTTCCCGGAGCACCAACTCGGGGCTGCGCTCGACGCCACTACTCGCGACAGCCTCCATCCGCGCCCGAGGACGCATATCGAGCGATCGACGGTTCGAATTTTCCGACGTCGGCCCCAGATCGCGGCTCAGCGCTCGGGCTTGGCTTCTTGCGGCCGGGACACGGCTAGTTCGAGCGCACGGCGGATGAACCGCTGGTACGGCATCCCCTCCTGTGAGGCCGACGCCTTGACGGCATCGAGCAGGTCCTTGGGCAAGCGCATGTTGACGCGCTCCGTTTTGGGCGCAAACTCGAAATGGGCCGGCTTGAATTGCGAAAAATCCAGACCGGACAGATCCTGATCGAGAAAAGCTTCGGCCTCCTCATCGGTGGCGAATTCAGGAATCTTGATGCTCATAGGATGCAGCCTCCTTGCGGTGCATGTAGCGAGCGCTGATCGGCCGGATCGACGTCTCGTCGCCATACTGCCTGATCGTGAAGGCAACGAAGATCGACCGGCGGGTGTCCGTCCGATGGCAATCAGGCGCTGCTCCGTCGCCGAATGCTTCAGATCCGGCGCGATCCGTGGCTGCCCGCGCAAGGCGTCCTCGATCTCCGCGATCGTGACACCATGCTTCTGGCATTTCTCGCGATTGCCATGGTCCCACTCGATCCTGACCATCGACACAGGCTGCTCCGCCCATGATGCACACAAACGTATGTACAGAGCCAGGGTGGCGCCACAGTTAACGAAATGGGAGATTTCGTCAGGCACGACGCAGAGAGGCCCGCCGCTCCGGTGCCGGGCGCCCAAGCTCATGCCCGAACATCGTCCACGTCACGAGCGTCCATGCCCCCCACCCGCGACCCCGCCCTCGACGACCTCGACCCCAAGAGCGCGCAGAGCCTCCACGCCGCCCTCTCGGCGGAGATCGCGGAGCACGACCGGCGCTACCACTGCGAGGATGCGCCGACGATCTCGGATGCCGAGTACGACGCCCTGCGCCGCCGGCTCGAGAGCATCGAGGCGCGGTTTCCCGATCTCGCCGGCACCGGCGAGGCCTCGGCCAGCGTCGGCGCCAAGGCGTCGGACAAGTTCGCCAAGGTGCGGCACGCGGTGCCGATGCTCTCCCTCGGCAACGCCTTCTCGGACGAGGAGATCGGCGACTTCGTCGAGCGGGTGCGCCGCTTCCTCGGTCTCTTGGGCGGGGAGCCCGTCGCCTTCACGGCGGAGCCGAAGATCGACGGCCTGTCCCTGTCGTTGCGCTACGAGAACGGGCGCCTCGTCACCGCGGCGACGCGCGGCGACGGCGAGGTCGGCGAGGACGTGACCGCCAACGTGCGGACGATCCGGGAGATTCCGGAAGAGCTGGCCGGCGCGGACTGGCCGGACGTGTGCGAGGTGCGCGGCGAGGTCTACCTGTCGCATGCCGATTTCGCCGGCATCAACGCCCGCCAGGAGGCGGCCGGCAAGCCGCTCTTCGCCAATCCGCGCAACGCCGCCGCCGGCTCGCTGCGCCAGCTCGATGCCGGCATCACCGCCTCGCGGCCCTTGCGCTTCTTCGCCTACGCGGCCGGCGAGATGTCGGACCAGCCGGCCGAGTCGCAGTTCGAGATGATCGAGGCCTTCAAGGGCTGGGGCCTGCCCGTGAACCCGCTGACGGTGCTGTGCGCCGACGCGGCCGCGATGCTGGCGCATTACCGGATGATCGAGGCCCGGCGCGCCGATCTCGGCTACGACATCGACGGCGTCGTCTACAAGGTCGACGACTTCGCGCTCCAGCGCCGCCTCGGCTTCGTCGCCCGCGCCCCGCGCTGGGCGCTCGCCCACAAGTTCCCGGCCCAGCGCGCCACCACGGTGGTCGAGGCGATCGACATCAATGTCGGGCGCACCGGCTCGCTCAACCCGCTGGCGCGCCTGAAGCCCGTCACGGTGGGCGGCGTGGTGGTGTCGAACGCGACGCTCCACAACGAGGATTACGTCCACGGCGTCGATGCCGACGGGCAGCCGATCCGCAGCGGCGTGGCGATCTGGCACGGGCAGTCCCTGCGGCACGATGCCGACCTCGCGCAAGGGTCGGACGTGCGCGTCGGCGACACGGTGGTGGTCTTGCGCGCCGGCGACGTGATCCCGAAGGTCGCCGACGTGGTGCTGGAGCGCCGCCCCGCGGACGCCGTGCCCTACCGCTTCCCCGAGACCTGCCCGGCCTGCGGCAGCCACGCGGTGCGGGGCCTCAACCCGCGCACCGGCAAGCTCGACGCGGTGCGCCGCTGCACCGGCGGCCTGATCTGCCCGGCGCAAGGCCAGGAGCGGCTGAAGCACTTCGTCTCGCGCAACGCCTTCGACATCGAGGGGTTCGGCGAGACCTATATCGAGACCCTGTTCGAGGCCGGCCTGGTGCGCCAGCCCGCCGACCTCTTCCGCCTCGATTTCGAGCCCCTGAAGGCCGCCGTGGTGGCGCGGCGCCAGGCGCTCTCGGCCGAGCGCGCCGCGGCTGCCGGCAAGGAGGTCAAGAAGGCGGCAAAGAAGAAGGACGACGAGGACAAGGCGATCAAGAACCTGCTCGCCGGGGTCGAGGCGCGCCGAAGAATCCCGCTCAACCGGTTCATCTTCGGGCTCGGCATCGAGCAGGTCGGCGAGGCGACCGCCAAGGCCCTGGCCAAGCATTTTTCGGACATGCCGGCCCTGATGGCGGGGGTGGCGGCGGCCGCCGCCTGCCAGCCCGGGCCGGACTGGATCGCGCTCGCGAGCCTCGACCGGGTCGGGGCCACGACCCGCGACCGGCTGCTCGCCGCGGCGGCCGAATCCCCCGACGCCGACCTCCTGGCCGGCGGCGCGGTGGCGCGGCTCTCCGCGCCGCAGCGCGCCGCCCTGGCCGAGGCCTACGGCGACGCGGCCGGGGTGCGGGCGGCGGTGGAGCGGGCGGCGGGGCAGGTGCCCGGCGACGCCTACCGGGCGCTCGCCGACGACGGCGAGGTCGGCGCGGTGACCACCGCCTCGCTGATCCAGTTCTTCTCCGAGGCGCACAACGTCGCGGCGGTGGAGGCCCTGCTCGCCGAGGTCGAGACCGAACGGGCGGCCCCGGTGGCGCAAGGAGCGGCCTTCGCCGGCAAGACCGTGGTGTTCACCGGCACCCTGGAGAAGATGACCCGCAGCGAGGCCAAGGCGACGGCCGAGCGGCTGGGCGCCAAGGTCTCGGGCTCGGTCTCGGCCAAGACCGACCTCGTGGTGGCGGGGCCGGGCGCGGGCAGCAAGCTCAAGGATGCCGAGAAGCACGGGGTCAAGGTGATCTCGGAGGACGAGTGGCTGGCGATGGTGGCCTCCGCCTGAAATTCGGCGTCTTCGCCGGGAAGAGCGCGGGGATGAGCTTTCCCCGCACCCTCGCGATCGATTTCGAGACCGCCAACGAGCGCCGCGACAGCCCCTGCGCCGTCGGCCTCGCCTGGATCGAGGGCGGCCGGGTGGTGCGGCGCGAGGCGCGGCTGATCCGCCCGGCCGAGATGCGCTTCTCGCCGGGCAACATCCGGGTCCACGGCATCCGGCCGCGGGACGTCGAGGGGGCGCCGTCCTTCCCCGAGGCGATGGCGCCGTTCCTGCCGGAGATCGCCGGCAGCCTGGTGCTCGCCCACAATGCGAGCTTCGACGTCGGGGTGCTGGCGGCCACCCTGCGGGCCTACGGCCTGCCGCAGCCGGCCTATACCTCGCTCTGCACGGTGCAGCTCGCCCGCCGGCACTGGCCGGGCGAGGGCGGCCAGGGGCAGGGGACCTATCGGCTGTCGTCGCTGGCCGCGCGGGTCGGCGTGACGTTTCGCCACCACGATGCCGGCGAGGACGCCTATGCCTGTGCGGAGATCGCGCTCGCGGTGATGCGGGAGGCCGGCGCGCCGGACGTCGCGAGCCTCGCCCGGCGCCTCGGGCTCGCCCGCGAGCGGGCCGGGGAGGGTGCGCGGGCGCCCGACGGCATCGCGGCGCGGGCGCTGCGCGGCATCGGGGCGCCGCGGCAGACCCGCGCGCCGCTGCTGCACTTCGTCGTCCGCGGCAGCAGCGGCACGCCCTACGACGTGCGGCTGATCGAGGGCCGCGACGGGCTGCGGCTGCGCTGCTCCTGCGCCGGTGCGCGGTTCCGGCCGGATTGCCGGCACGTCCGGGCCCTCGCCGCCGGGGAGATCGATGCGCTCCTGTCGGACAATCCGGGAGACGTGGCGGCGCTGGCGGGGCTGCTGCCGCTGGGGTGAGGGGGGACGGTCCCTCCGTCGAACCCCGCTCCGGATCCGGAGCGAGCGGAGACCGACGAGAACGAGCGGCCCTTGGACACGACAAAGGCGGGTCCGCGCTCGCGCGCGGCCCGCCTCGTACGATTGACGGCGGTCTGGGTTGAGACCCGCGAAACCTCAGTGAGCTTCGCGCAGGGCCACGGCGCTCGGCACGAGGCCGAACCGCTCGGCGAGGTGCCAGCGCAGCTCGCGGGACGAATGATAACCGTAGCTCTTGTCGATCAGGTGGCTCACATCGGTGGAGCCGCCCTCGCCGAAGCGATTGATCCGGTCGACATGGAAAGTATGGCCGTCGTTGAAGACGGTGGGCGCGCCGTCGCGCCGGATGAACTCGAACAACATGGATGTCTTTTCTTCTATCTTTTCGGCGCTCCGCGAGGGAGCGACTGTGCGTGGCGGGCGGCCAGAGGGCCGCCGGCGGAGCGCGTGAAGAGCCCGCAGGCTCTCAACGCTCCAGTGCGGCCTAGGTTCCGTAACCTTAACGGAATTAGCGTTAAGATCACGTTAACCCGGGCCGAGGGCCGCCTTTAGGCGACCTGCAGGTTCACGGCCGACATCTTGGTGCTGTCGCGCCGGTCGGCCTGCAGCTCGTAGGAGACCTTCTGGCCCTCGACGAGGCCGCGCAGGCCAGCCCGCTCCACCGCGGAGATGTGGACGAACACGTCCTTGCCCCCGTTATCCGGCTGGATGAAGCCGAAGCCCTTCTGGTCGTTGAACCACTTCACAGTACCAGTATTCACGCGGTCGTCCTCGTCTCGTTAGAAGCCGTCACGTTCCGCCCTCGCATGAGAGCGTAACAGTGCGACAGCGCCAATTGTCCGGGTGGGAGCTTCGATGGCCGGGGCCCGTAGGGTCCCTGCCGGGCACGATGCCCGAGGCCGCCCGCCCGTTGCCGCTGATCCCCATGTAGGGGCGCAGTCTGTCCGGAACAAGGCAGGACGGCCGCGACAACGCGCACGCCGCGTGTCAGCGGTTGGTGCGCCCGCGCTGGTTGGGGTCGACGCCGCCCTGAGGCGTGGTGTCGTTGGCGACGTCGCCCTCGTCGGTGTTGGCCCCGGCGAGATCCTCCGGATCGCCGCCGGACATGGTCATCCCCTTCGAGGTGCCGATGCCGGGATTGCCCTTCAGGTCGGCATCGGTCGGGGTCGTGGTCTTCGGCTGCTTCGAGGTCATGCGGGACTCCTGTCGATGAGCGCGCCTAACGGTTGAGCGCCCGCTCGAGTTCGCCGCGGGTCATGCGCGAGCGGCCCTTGATGTCGCGGCGCTTCGCCTCGTCGTAGAGGGCTGCGCGGGTGGCGTGGGACCGCGTGTCGCGCTCCTTGGCCCGAGTGCTGCGAAAATTCGCCCGGTTGTCGGACGGGCTCTCCCGGTTCGAGGCGCCGGCCTCCCGCAGCGCGATGGCGATGGCCTGGCGCCGGTCGGTGACCGGCTCGCCGTCGTTGCGCTCCAGTTCGCCTTCCTTGAACTCGTGCATCACCCGGGCGATCGTGCCCTTCTGGGCATCGGTGGTCTTGCCGTCGGTGGTCTTGCCGTCAGACGTCTTGCGTGCGGCCATGATCGTCATCCGCTCGTCCGGGCGCGGAGGCGCCCCTTGCGATCGATCAACGCGGTCGATGTCGGGGTGTTTCGAGCGATGCAGGCCGGCCCTGCGCACAATTCCCTGTCGCCTCGGGCGGAGGGCTCCCATATACCGGCGACGTTCTACGGTGTCGGACTCTCAATGGCGGGTATCTCGGTTTCCCTCGAAGGCTCTAACATCCAGCTCTCGTTCCAGAAGGACGACCAGTCGACCGCGGTCATCATGGATGCCAGCGCGGCCCGCGCCCTCGTGCGCGCGGTGGGTCAGCTTCTCACGGTCATGCACGAGCCGGACGAGGCCGAGATGGACGACCTCGGCGAGGACGAGGCGGCGATGCTCGACGTGACCTCGCCGGCGATCGAGGTCGGCACCGACGAGCAGGGCCAGGCGGTGGTGGCGCTCCAGGCCGGCGGCCTGCCGCCGTTCCAGCTTCGCCTCACCGACGAGGAGGCGCGGCACGTCGCCACCTCCCTCAACGAGATCCTGAACGCGCCGCGGGACGTGCGCAGCTCGCATGGCGGGCATTGACCGCGGGCATCGACGGCGGTTGGCCGGAGCCGGCGGCTGAAACGAAAAGGGCGCCCGACGGGCGCCCTTCGTGTTTGTTCAGAACCGCGTGCCGGGATTGCTCGGCCCGCCCGGAAGGTAATCGGGCTCGGAGCCGGGACCCTTCGGGTCGGTGATGCCCGGATCGTTGACGGGGTAGGGCGAGCGCGGCCCGGTCGGGCCCGTATCCGGCACCTCGTCGGGGGCGATCGGCGGCGGGATATCGCCCGGGATGCCGCCGGGAACCGGCTCGTGGCCGGGCAGGCCTGGATTGGCCATGGTCGTTCCTCCTGTCCGTCTGGGTATGCGGGTCAACCGGCCCGGGCAGGCGGGGTTCCGCGGCGGCAGATGGCGGGCGGGGGCTGGAACCGGCCCAGGGCCGGGATGTTGCACGGGAATCCCGCATCATCCGGAGACACCCCGATGCCGAGCATCACGCAGGCGAAGATCCTCATCATGGCGACCGACGGCTTCGAGCAGAGCGAGCTCGAAGTGCCGAAGGCCAAGCTCGCGCAGGCCGGCGCCCAGGTGACCGTGGCCGCGCCGAAGTCCCGCCAGACACCGGACAGCATCCGCGGCTGGGACGAGACCGACTGGGGCCGCCCGGTCAAGGTCGATGCCGACATCGAGAGCCTCGACATCTCGGCCTACGACGCCCTGGTGCTCCCGGGCGGCCAGATCAACCCGGACAAGCTGCGGCTCGAGCCGAAGGCGCTCGAGATCGTGCGGAGCTTCGTGGCGAGCGGCAAGGTCGTCGCCGCGATCTGCCACGCGCCCTGGCTCCTGGTCGAGGCCGGCGCCGCCAAGGGCCGCAAGATGACCTCGTTCTCCTCGATCAAGACCGACGTGATCAATGCCGGCGCCGAGTGGCGCGACGAGCCGGTGGTCACCGACAAGGGCATCGTGACGAGCCGCAACCCGGGCGACCTCGACGCCTTCTCGGCCAAGATCATCGAGGAGGTCCAGGAAGGCCGTCACGACCGCGCGGCGGCGTAACCGTCGTTCCGGCGACGAGAAAGGCCCGCGCGGCGTTCGCCGCGCGGGCCTTTTCCGTGGATCGGCGCGCTCGCGAGACTACCCGACGGTGCCGTAGCCGAAGGTGGCGTCGCCGGGGGCCGCCCGGCCCTCGACCGCGCCGTATTGCAGGTAGTGCTGCATCGGGTCGATCTTCGCCTGCGCCACGTCGCCGTTCGCCGCCAGATACGCCGTCGTGTCGAACCCCTTCGACGGGTCGCGGCCTTCCTTCCAGCCGTACTGGTCGTAATGCATCAGGGGATCGATCCCCGCCGCCTTCACGTCGCCATAGGCCGCCAGGTAGCCGCGGGTGTCGAACACCGCGTTCGGGTTGCGCCCCTCCTTCCAGCCATAGGTCTGGTAGTGCTCGTAGGCGTAGGCGAACGGGTCCTTGCCCGACCCTGTCGCGGCCCGCGCCACGTCGGCGTTGGCGAGAAGATAGTACTCGGCGTCGAAGCCCGGATGCACCGCGAGGTCGGCGGTCCGCCCGATGGCGGCGTAGATCCCGCGGCCCTCGCCCTGGCCGTACTCGATATAGTGCTTGAGCGGGTCGAGGCCGGCCGCCTTCACGTCCGGGTTGCGGGCCAGATACAGCTCGTTGTCGAAGGCGGCGGAGGGGTCGCGGCCCTCCTTCCAGCCGGCCTGGTCGTACTGCTCCAGCGGGTTGCGGCCCGCGGCGCGGATATCCGCGTTGGCGGCGAGATAGCCGGAGGTGGAGAACAGCGCGTTGGGGTCGCGGCCCTCGGTCCAGCCGTACTGGGCGTAGTGGGCGTCGGCGTCCTGGCCGGCGGCGAGCACGTCCTTGTTGGCGGCGAGGTAGAACAGGTCGTCGACGAGGGGTGCGCCGTCGCCGGTGACGACGGTGGCATCGCCGAACAGGTAGCGCTCGAAGCCGGTGACCCGGTCCTGGCCCTCGGGTCCGGTGATGAGGGTGTAGGCACCGTCGCGGGTGACGGTGGTGTCGGCGAGCCGGGAATTGAACACCAGGGTGTCGGTGCCGGTCGGGCCGGTCGGGGTCCTGCCGCCGAGCAGGATGTCGTTGCCGGGCGTGTTGAAGATGATGTCGTCGCCGGCGCCGCCGCTGATCAGGTCGTCATAGGCCGTGCCGTCGAGCCGGTCGGCGCCGTCCGTGCCGATCCGGGTGACGCCGCGGGCGAGCACCGTGTCGGCGCGGGCGGCGAGGTTCTGGATCCGGGTATCGCCGGCGGGCGTGGTGTCGGCGGTGCCGTAGGGCGTGGTGGCGTAGTGGGCGCGCAGGTACTCGGCCATCGCGTCCTGCTCGGTGCCCTGCGCCGCGAAGGTCGCGGTGTTCGGCAGCGAGGCGCCGGGCGTGGCGGAGGCGAGCGCCACCTTGTTCTCGCCATAGGCCGGGAACGGGTAGTTGTCGCCGCCGAGGCCCGGTGCGGTCGAGGTGCCGGTCGCCAGGAAGTCGAGGGTGACGGTGCGGATGCCCCGGTTCGGGTCGCCGACGATCTGGCCGTTCTGGACCAGGGTGTCGGTGATCCGGCCGTTCTCGTCGACGATCGCGGCGTTGAGGATCCGCTGGCCCTCGCGGGTGACGGTGCCGTTGGCGTCGAGGGTCTGGGCGGTCTTGCTGGCGTCGAAGGAGAAGCTCAGGCCCCCGATCTGCGGGAACTGGCCGGGCGTCGCGCCGGCATTGCTCGCCGAGACGGCGTGCTCCAGGATCCGCTTCATCTCCAGCGCCGACACCGTGGTGACGGCGAGCGCGTTGTTGAAGCGCAGCGAGTTGGTGACGTCGAGCTGCGAGATGTCGCCCGATCGCTTGCCGGCGGAGGGGTTGGCCGCCGGGGGCAATTCGGCGGTGCCGCCGCCCGCGGTCGAGAACGAGCCGATCGAGTCGCGGATGCCGCCGCCGTTCTTGATCGAGACCGCGACCGAGGCATCGTACTGCTTGGCGTACCAGAGGTTGGCGTCGGCGGAGAGATCGCCGAGGTTGGTCTCCTCGGTACGGACCTCGCCGCGGCGCCCTTCGAGGTAGACGCTGGTGCGGCCGAGGATGTTGCCGTCCTGCTGGCGGATGATGTCGGCGACGCCGGCGGTTTCCTGGATGCCGTCGTTGTTGACGTCGAGACCCTCGATCATTTCCTTGACGAGGAAGCCCTTGGTGCCGGGCGCGAAGGCCGCTGCCGTCGAGCCCCAGAGCTGCGCCACGGATGTGTCGTCGACCGCGACCGCACCGGAATTCTGCGGCGTGATCGAGTCGCGGATGATGGTGCCCTTGTCGTCGAAGGTGACGGTCAGGCGGCCGACATACGAGTACTCGGAGGCGGTGTTGACCAGCGCCAGGGTCTGGCCCGAGGCGTTGGTGAAGAATTGCGGGTAGGCGCCGCCCGACACGTCGCCCGGCAGCAGCCGGTCGTTGGAATCGGAGAGCAGCGTGTGCGAGCCGCCGCCGATCAGCACGTCGACATTGCGCAGGAGCGGGGCCAGCGCCTGCTCGTTCGACAGCTGCTGCAGGTGGGTGCCGACGATGACCTTGTCGAGGCCCGGATTGGCCGCGAGCACCCGGTCGACCTCGGCATTGATCTGCTGGGCGAGCAGCGCGATCTCGTCGCGGCCGGTGAAGCCGTCGAGGGTGACGTTGCCGAGCGTCGTCAGCAGCGGCTCGAGCTGGGTGGTGGCGCCGATGAAGGCGATCTTCTCGCCGTTCTCGGTGATGACCACCGACTTGGCGATCTTGTCGGCGCCGGTGCCGGTCTGGGTCGAGGTCGGGCCGGTCTCGGCGAAGGTCGCGGCGTCGCCGTCCTTGTGGACGAGGCCCGACAGCGCCGTGTCCTTCGAAAAATTCAGGTTGGTCGAGAGGTAGGGGAATTGCGACCCGACCCAGGTGTCGTCGGAAGCGCCCGGCGCCGTGCCGAGATTGGCGCCGATGATGTTGGCCACCTCGTTGGGGCCGGAATCGAACTCGTGGTTGCCGAACACCGCGGCCTGGACGCCGATGATGTTCTGGATCGTGATGTCGGCCCGGCCCGGCGAGGCGGTGAGCTTGCCGTAGGCATTGGCGCCCGACAGCCCGTAAACCTGGTTGTAGATGCCGTTATAGGTCGCGTTCAGCTGCGGGTCGGCGCCGGCGATGAAGAACGGGCTCGGGATCCAGCCGTCGCCGGTCGAGAGCGTGATCGAGTTCGGGGTCGCGTCCTCGAGCTTGTCGACGATCGCCGCGAAGTTCGGCGCCCGCTGGGTCGCCAGGAGGCCGGCCTCCCAGTCGGACGCGTGCAGGATCTGGAGCGTGTAGGTCATCGGGGCGGCCTGCTGGGTTGGTGAGGTCGAGCTGGTCCTGCGCCAGGCCCGCGAAGGCGTTGCCGGCGGTCGGTGAGGGCGCCCTTCGGCACGATCACGCCGTAGGCGGTGCCCGCGCGAGGTCGGCGCGCGGGTCGATCGTCACGGCGTCGCCGCTGATCGCGACCTGGGCGGCGTCGGAGACCGTCATGGCCATGGGTTCCGATGTCTCCAGGCGTATGTCTCCGGATGCATGTCTCCGGCGCACGGGGGGGCGATTGCGAGGCGAGCGCCGCCGTTCCGCGCGGAGCGGTTGAGGACGTGAAGGGGCGGGAACAGACGCGGCGACGGGAGGCGCGCTCCCATGCGTTCGATGGAGCGGGCCGAACAGGTGAAGCGGCCCTGTTGCAGTTTGTTTCAGGCTGGTTTCGGTCTGTAGGGGCGTTGTGCGACAGCGTTGTGAAGGTTGGCCGTCCCGCCGGAGCAGGCGCGGATGCGCGCCGGTGCCCCGCGGGCGGCACGATCGTGCTCGCAGCATCGCGCGCTCATCGAGGGGCAATCCCCGTGTCAGAGCCTGTTTGACCCGATCGACAGTCTTCGTACCCTCTTCGTCATTCCGGGTCCGCGCAGCGGAGCCCGGAATGGTCTGTTGGTTTGGGCGTAGGGTGATCCTGTTCCGCCTCGGCGGGATGACACGGAGGATCTCAACTCCGTGATGACCGATCAGACAGCCGCTCAATGCCCCGAGGCGAGGGCCGCCCCCGGCTTGTCGTGGGTGCCGAGCCGCTCGACCAGCGTCGCCGAGGCGGCATTGAGGCCGACGATCTCCACCGGCACGTCGTGGTGACGGAACTTCAGGACGACGCGGTCCAGCGCATTGACGGCGGTGAGGTCCCAGAAATGGGCGTCCGTCAGGTCGATGACGACGCGCTGCAGGTCGTCCTCGCGAAAGTCGAAGCCGCCATGGAAGGCCTCGGCCGTGGCGAAGAAGATCTGGCCCGTCACCCGGTAGGTGCGGACGGCGCCCTCGCGCGCGGAGGCGACGGCGAAGAACCGCGTGACCTTGTGGGCGAAGAACAGCCCGCTCAGCACCACGCCGAACAGCACGCCCTTGGCGAGGTCGTG
Source organism: Methylobacterium indicum (assembly GCF_017347565.1). Taxonomy (NCBI): domain Bacteria; kingdom Pseudomonadati; phylum Pseudomonadota; class Alphaproteobacteria; order Hyphomicrobiales; family Methylobacteriaceae; genus Methylobacterium; species Methylobacterium indicum. The sequence continues at coordinate 2,701,543 of NZ_AP024145.1, forward strand.
GGTGGCGACCACCACCGCCACGGTGCCGAGCATCACGATGCTCGACGTCGTCGGATGGGTGAGCAGGGTCCGGATCGAGCGCCACTGGAAGGTGTTGATCGACACCATGATCATCACGGCGACCAAAGCCGCCATCGGGATCTGCGCCACGTAGGGGCCGAGCACCACGATCAGAAAGAGCAGGAAGGCGCCGGCCCACAGGGTCGAGAGCCGGCCGCGGCCGCCCGACGAGACGTTGATCACCGACTGGCCGATCATCGCGCAGCCGGCCATGCCGCCGAACAGGCCGGCGGTGACGTTGGCCAGCCCCTGGCCGGCGCATTCGCGGTTCTTGTTCGAGGTCGTGTCGGTGCGCTCGTCGACGATCGCCGCCGTCATCAGGCTCTCGAGCAGGCCGACCATCGACAGCGTCAGCGCGTAGGGCAGGATGATCCGCAGCGTCTCGAGGGTCAGCGGCACCTGGGGCAGGGCGAAGCTCGGCAATTCGCTCGGCAGCGCCCCCATGTCGCCGACGGTGCGGATGCCGAGGCCGAGGCTCATCGAGAGCGCGGTGAGGAGCACGATGGTGACGAGCGCCGAGGGCACGGCCTTGGTGAGGTAGGGCAGGCCGTAGATCAGCGCGAGGCCGGCGGCGGTCATCGCGTAGACGATCGGCCCGCGGCCGAGCAGCTCGGGCATCTGGGCCATGAAGATCAGGATGGCGAGGGCGTTGACGAAGCCGGTGACGACCGAGCGCGAGACGAAGCGCATCAGGTTGCCGAGCCGGAGCGCGCCGGCGGCGAGCTGGATCAGGCCGGTCAGGATCGTCGCGGCGAAGAGGTAGCCGAGGCCGTGGTCCTTCACCAGCGTCGTCATCACCAGCGCCATCGCGCCGGTGGCGGCCGAGATCATCGCCGGGCGCCCGCCCGCGATGGCGGTGACGACCGCGATGCAGAACGAAGCGTAGAGCCCGACCTTCGGGTCGACCCCGGCGATGATCGAGAACGCGATCGCCTCGGGGATGAGGGCGAGCGCCACGACGGTGCCGGCCAGGATTTCGCGCGTGACGTCGGGCGCCCATTCGCGCCGGAGGCGGACGAGATTCATGGAGTGTGAGCTTTCGAGACGGGGCGCGGTAAGGCGCGCGAGGACGGCCGGCCGCGAGGCGGACGGGCACGAGAGGGCAGGCGTTGAGGAGAGGACGCGGGAGAGCGGGGCGCTACGGCGGCGTGGGCCGCGAGACCAATATGGCTCGATCCTGCATCATGGGGTCGTGCGTAGCACGGGTTCTTGCTGCGCCGCAACCGGAAGGCGGGAATAAACTCACGGCCCGCGGACGAAGCAACCAAGACGAGCATGACGCGGGCCTTCTCCTCTCCCCGCGGGCGGGGAGAGGGCCGCTGACCCCTTGTCGGGTCAGCGGCGAGCACAGGCGCAGCCGGAGCGAGGGTGAGGGGGTCTCGACGAACGAGGCTCGTCCGGAAACACCCCCTCACCCTCGGCTGCCGCCTCGCTGTGTTCCTTGAACAGGAACACAGCCCTCTCCCCGCCCGCGGGGAGAGGGGCAAACCCGCGCCCTTCGAGAAAAAGGCCCGCCCCTCGGCGGAGGGACGGGCCTTGTCGTTGCGGAGCGCCGTCCGACCCTCAGGCCGGGATCAGCGGATCGCGCCGCGCGGCAGTCTCCGGCGCCCCGTCCTTGGCCTTCTGCTTCGGCGGCGGCCCGAGGAAGGCCGGGACGATGAAGAAGGCGGCGATGAGGGTGAAGAACAGCGACAGGGCGAGGAGCTTGCCCATGCTGGCGGTGCCCGGATGGCTCGACAGGACCAGCGAGCCGAAGGCGGTGCCGGTGGTCAGCGCCGAGAAGAAGATCGCCCGGGTCAGGCTCGAGGCCAGCATGTCGGCGACGCCGGCCCGCCAGGCGATCACGTAGTAGATGTGGAACGCCACGCCCACCGCCAGCATCAAGGGCAGCGCGATGATGTTGGCGAAGTTCAGCGGCATGCCGATCAGGTAGAGCGCCTCCAGCGTCCACAGGGTGGCGAGCACCAGCGGGCCGAGTGCCATCGCGACGTCCCAGGGGCGGCGCAGGGCCACCGAGAGGATGATGAAGATCGAGAGCAGCGCCAGCAGGCCCGCCTCGATGAAGGCGCCGAGAATCGTGTGGCTCGACAGGGTGGTGGCGACCGGCGCGCCGGTGGCGTGGGGGGCGACGCTCAGGACTTCCTTGGCGAAGCGGCGCTGCACCAGGTTGTCGTTCGAGTTGCCCTTGGGCTGGACCTCGATCCGGGCCTTGCCGTCGGCGGCGATCCACTCGGAGCGAATCTGCCTGGGCAGGTTCTCGAGAGTGATCTTCTCCGGGGCGAGCAGGCTGCGCAGGCGGGTGAGCAGGGCCTTGAGGTTCGGCACCACCGCGGCGGCGGCGGCCTCGCGCACCGGCGGCTCGGCATTGGCCAGGCGATCGAGCGTGTCGGTGAAGCCCTGGATCGTGGCGAGCGGGCCGGAGGCCGCGTCCGGCTTCGCGCCCTGCGAGAGGCCGCGGAGCGCCGTGACCGCGTTGCGGATCGCCGTCACCACCTCGCGGTCGGTCGGCGCGGGCGCGACGCGGGGCGGGTTGAGCACCGGGCCCAGCACCTGCGCGGCGTCCTCGATGGTCGCGAGCTTCTGGTCCTGGTCGGCGGGCACGAAGGTGTTGATGTCCACCACCCCGGCGACGCCCGGCAGGCTCGTGAGCTTCTTCACCATCGGGTCGATGGCGTCGCGGCTCGGCACCACGACGTCGATCGAGTTCGGGCTGGTCTTCGGGTCCTTGGCGAGGTCGAGATAGGTCGCGACCGATTCCACCTTGGCGCTGCGCAGGTGCATCGGGTTCGAGTCGAAGGGCAACCAGTAGAGAAGGGGCAGGCCCGCCACCGTGACGAGGCCGGTGAGCACCAGGACGAGCTTGCGGTGCTCGAGGATCCAGTGATCGACCGAGGCCATGCTGGCGGTGCCGACCTCCTGCTTCTCGCCCGGCGGCCGCAGCACGGCGATCAGCGCCGGCAGCATGGTGAGCGAGAAGAGATAAGCGACGATCATGCCGACGCCGGCGATCAGGCCGAGCTCGGACACGCCGCGGAAGTCGGTCGGCAGGAAGGAGAAGAAGCCGGCGAGCAGCGACACCGCGGCGAGCGTCAGCGACCAGCCGACGCCGCGGGCGGCGGAGCGGATCGCCCGTTCCAGGTCCCCCTCGGCGAAGCGGTCGGCGCGGTAGCGCACGGCGAACTGGATGCCGAAATCGATGCCCAAGCCGACGAACAGGGCCGCGAAGGCGACCGAGATCGGGTTCAGTTCCCCGACCATCACGAGACCCAGCGCCGCGGTGACGATGAGGCCCGCGAAGGTGGTGATGAGGACGGCGACGACGAGGCTGCCCGAGCGCAGGGCCAGCCACAGAAACAGCACGATAGCGCCGCCGGTGACCGAGTAGTTCAGCCCCGCATCGTCGGCCAAAGTCGCGAACTCGTCGTCCGCCACCGCGACTTGGCCGGTCAGGCGCACCCGCACGCCGTTGGCCTCGGTCAGGCCGAGAGTGCGGGCGGTTTCGCGGATCAGCTGGCTCGCCTTCTCGCCGGGCTGGAGGGCGTCGTAGTCGAGGACCGGCTGGGCGATGACGAAGCGGCGCAGGTCGCCCGGCTCGGCCTTGCCGCCGGAGAGGAGGAGCTGCCAGGACAGCTGGGCCCGCTCGCCCTTCAGGACGCGGTCGAAGACCTCCTTCATCTGCCCCATCGGGCCGACGAGATCCTCGGGCTTGGCCTGGCCGGCCTTCACGCCTTGCGCCCCCATCACCATCGCCTGCATGATGCCGCGCAGGGACGGGTCGGCGGCGAGAGGCCCGAGGAGGCCCTGCTGCTGGATCAGCCTCTCGGTGGTCTGCTCCAGCTCCTTCTGGGGCATCAGCAGCAGGCCGTTCTTGTCGAAGAACGGGCCGCCGTCGGGCCGGTAGACGATCGGCAGCAGGTCCTTGTGGGTCGAGAGGGCCTGGACCAGGCGGGTCGCCGCCTCCTCGGCCTGTTCCGGGGTCTGCCCGTCGACCACCGCGACGAGCAGGTTGCTGCGCTGCGGAAACGTCTTTTCGAACTGGATCTCGTCCTGGCGCCAGGGCACGTCCGGGGTGATCAGGCGCTCGACGTCGGTGTTGATGCGGAAGAGGTGCGCCGCCGTGGCGGCGCTCGCGACGGTGAGCAGCAGCGCGGCCACGAGGACGAGCCAGCGCCGGTGTACGGAAAACGCCACGAGCCGTTCGATCACGATGCGAAGCCTGCCTCTAGCTCGCGGGCCGCGCGGCGTGTCGCGGCGGCCCGGCAAAATCCCCTGGATCGGTCCGGCGGCCCCGCCGGCAGGGCGGTACCCCGCTGGCGATGCCCCGCGGTCCCGCGCCGTCCGGGACCAGTATAGCGCGCGAGCCGGCGGCGCCCATGGTCGAAGCCGGCGGGCGTCCCGCGGTCACGGCCCGGACCCACGCCGCTCCCATACCGGAAGCACGTCCGTGGCGCGCTAGGTAATGACCCGCAAGCCCGATTGCAACGCATTGGAGGCAAACGGATCCCCGGCCGGGGCGGTCCTCCGGGCGGAGTTCGGCCGAGCGCCCCCGCCTTTACCGGGCCGCCGGCCCCGCCCTACACCTCGACGGCCCAAGGGAATCCGCCCGGTACGGACGGGTCCCGGACCGGAGGCGCGGCACGACGGAGGACAGGTGGCGGGGACGCGGGAGAACGGGCTCGACCTCGTGCTGGCCCAGCCCAGGGGCTTCTGCGCCGGGGTGGTGCGGGCGGTGGAGACGGTCGAGCGGGCGCTTGCTCGAAACCTTGCTCGACACGACGGCCGCCCGGTCTACGTGCGGCACGCCATCGTCCATAACGACCGGGTCGTCGCCGACCTCGAAGCCAAGGGCGCCCGCTTCGTCGAGAGCCTCGACGAGGTGCCGGACGGCGCCGTCACGGTCTTCTCGGCCCACGGCGTCTCGCGGGCGGTGGAGGCGGAGGCCGCCCGCCGCGGGCTGCCGGTGATCGATGCCACCTGCCCGCTGGTCGCCAAGGTCCACATGCAGGGGCAGCGCTACGCCGCGCAAGGGCGGACCGTGGTGCTGGTCGGCCATGCCGGCCACGCCGAGGTCGAGGGGACGCTCGGGCGGATCGACGGCGCGGTCCGCCTCGTCGGCAGCGTCGCGCAGGCCGAAACCCTCGATCTCCCCGCCGACACGCGGCTCGCCTACATCACCCAGACGACGCTCAGCGTCGACGACACGCGGGCGATCCTCGCGGTCCTGCAGCGGCGCTTCCCCGACCTCGTCGGGCCCGAGACCAGGGACATCTGCTACGCCACGCAGAACCGCCAGGCCGCCGTGCGGGCGCTCGCCGCGGTCGCCGACCTGATCCTGGTGGTGGGGGCGAAGACCTCCTCGAACTGCAACCGCCTGCGCGAGGTCGCCGCCGAGGCCGGGCGCCCGAGCCGCCTCGTCGCGGGAGCGGAGGACCTGGACGGCCTCGACCTCGACGGGATCCGCACCCTCGGCCTCACCGCCGGCGCCTCGACGCCGGAGGCCTCGATCGCCGAGGTGATTGCTGCGCTGCAGCGTCGCACCCCCGTGCGGATCTCCACGTTGCCGGGCATCGTCGAGGGCGTGAGCTTCCCGCTCCCGTCGAGTTTGGGCCACAGTTAGGCCGATACGCACGCAGGCTGGACCCTTTCGAACCTAGCTTGCTGGAAATCCGCCACTTTTCGGGCTAATCAGCCCGCTTGGCACAGCACCCGACACGAACCACGACACAAGGAGCCTTGGTCTTGGGCATTCCTCTCCGGTACGTCGCGAAGATCGGCGGCTACATTCTCAAGCAGCACCTCACCGGCCGCAAGCGCTACCCGCTTGTCATGATGATGGAGCCGTTGTTCCGGTGCAATCTCGCCTGCGCGGGCTGCGGCAAGATCGACTATCCGGACGAGATCCTCAACAAGCGTCTCCCGGTCGACGAGGCTCTCGAGTCGGTCCGCGAGTGCGGCGCACCCGTCGTCGTCATCGCGGGCGGCGAGCCGCTGCTGCACAAGGACCTGCCGCAGATCGTCGAGGGCATCATCGCCCAGAAGAAGTTCGCGATCGTCTGCACCAACGCGCTTCTCCTCGAGAAGAAGATTGCGCAGTACAAGCCGAGCCCGTACTTCACCTGGTCGATCCATCTCGATGGCGACAAGGAGATGCACGACCAGTCGGTGTGCCAGCGCGGCGTCTACGACAAGGCCGTGGCGGCGATCCAGAAGGCCAAGGAGATGGGCTTCCGGGTCACGATCAACTGCACCTTCTTCAACAACTCCTCGGCCGACAAGATCGCGGACTTCTTCGACAGCGTGACCCGGATGGGCATCGACGGCATCACCGTCTCCCCCGGCTACGCCTACGAGCGCGCCCCCGACCAGCAGCACTTCCTCAACCGCCGGGCGACCAAGGACCTCTTTCGCGGCGTGTTCCGCCTCGGCAAGGAGAAGGGCCGCGAGAAGTGGACCTTCCAGCAGTCGGGCCTGTTCCTCGACTTCCTGGCCGGCAACCAGACCTACCATTGCACGCCGTGGGGCAACCCGACCCGGACGGTCTTCGGCTGGCAGAAGCCGTGCTACCTGCTCGGCGAGGGCTACGCCAAGACCTTCAAGGAGCTGATGGAGACCACGGACTGGGATTCCTACGGCACCGGCAACTACGAGAAGTGCGCCGACTGCATGGTGCATTCGGGCTACGAGGCCTCCTCGGTGGTCGACTCGGTGAAGAAGCCGTGGAAGCCGGTGATCTACGCGCTCCGCGGGATCAAGACCGAGGGCGAGATGGCCCCCGAGATCTCCCTCGAGAACCAGCGCCCGGCCGAGTTCGTGTTCTCACGCAACGTCGCGCAGAAGCTCTCCGAGATCCGGGACGCCAAGGCCGACGCCAAGAAGCGCGCGACAGCGGCCTAACGCGGCGAAGGCCGCCGACGAGTCGCGGGCGAGGCGAACGAGCCCGCCCACGCTCGCCGACCGGCGCGCCAGAGCCGACAGGACGGCGAGGAGATCGGGCTCGCCGTCCGGCTTGAGGGCCTTGGCGATCGCCGCCGGCAGGGCGCGGTCGGCCGGGTCGCACACCACCCGCACGGCGCAGAACGGCAGCCCGTGCGCCTCCGCGAAGGCGGCCGCGACGTGGGATTCCATGTCGACCGCCGCCGCGCCGGTCTCGTCGCGCAGCCGCGCCTTGGCGTGCGGCGACAGCACCGCCGCCTCCACCCCCACGACATCGGCGAGCACCACCCGTACCGGCGCGTCCGCGAGCCGGCGGGCGAGGGCCGCGACGACCTGCGGGTGCGCCGGGTGCCGGACGCCGCCGGCGCTGACCCCCGTCGCCACCACGACGTCGCCCGGCACCAGGTCGGGATCGAGTCCGCCGGCGATGCCGATGCTCATCACGGCCCGGCAGCCCGGGGCCACGCGCGCGCGCAACAGATCCCGCAGCCGCTCCGGGTTGCCCCCGGCCCCCACCGTCGCCACGCCGGGCCCCGCGGCGAGCCGCGCCTCGCGGGCGAGGCCCGTGACGGCGAGCACGGGATGGGGCCCGTTCGGGCCGGTGGTGTCCTCGACGACGGTCATGCGGGGCTCGGGGAGGCTCGATGGGGAGTGGGGATGAAGCTCTGCCATACCAGAGCGCGCGGGGCGAGCGTGTGGCGCTGGTGACACGGGGAGGGTGAAGGCATCACGCGGCCTGGTAGAACAGGACGCGCCCCTCGGGCCGCAATTGCTGCAGGCAGTCGAAATCGACGACGTTCGCGGTCAGCAGGGTACAGCCGAGCTGGCGTGCCTGGAAGAACAGCGTGCAATCGTGCAGGGCCTTCATGCGCCTGTCCCTCGCGTAGCCTTGGAGCCGGCACAGGACGCCCGCATAGACCGCGGCGTCGGTCAGCACGTCCTGCGTGGGCGTATGCAAGCGGTATGAGGGGATGCCATCGAGGACGCCGCGAATGGCCGTGACATTCGCGGTCGTCCGAGGATCGGCGGGGTCGAGGACGCCGATCGCATGCAGCATCTCCTGGACGGCGACGACGCTGTGATTGATGCGGCGCAAGCCGAGAAGGTCGTCCAGCGCGAGGGGCGTCCGACCCTTGAGCTGGTGGATGTAGACTCCGGTATCGAGCGGCAGCGGTCCGCCGATCGAGGGAAGATCGTCCTCGAGGTAGGAGAGTTCGGTTCGCGGGCGCGGGGCGAGCCGCGGGAGATCGAGGCGCGCGCAAACCCGCTCCGCGCGCTTCGAGAGCAGGGGCACGTTCAGACGCCGATATCGAGATCCGGATCGAGCGTGCCGCGGGCGCGCGCGAAGACTGCCGCGAAATCGTCGTCGACCGCCACGTTGGCGAGGGCGAAGGCCAGAAGGTCGTTGGTGGACCCGATGCCGGTCCGCCGCTTGGCCTGCTCGAGCAGCCTCACCGGAAGCCGCGCGCCGACCTGATGGGTCTCCGCATTCAGCAGACCCATCTCGGCCGCGCGGTCCATGATCGCCGGGATCATCCGCTCGATGGGCGTCGGTCGGGCTTCGGCCGTGCGAGGCGCGGTTACGGCATCGGATCGATCGTCGGCAGGCACGGCCACCATGGGTCCTCCCGTCTCGCGAGACACATCCGCGATGAGGATTGGCATATCGGCAAGCCGTCGGGGACCGCAATGGCCAATGGCGGAAGACGGGTCTCGAGCTGGATCATCTCGGGCGGCTTCCGGCGACCGGACGGGCGGCTGGATCCGGCGGCAGCCGTGCTGCCTACGCCTCCGGATCCGCCCGGTTCGAGAACCGGTCGCGGGCGGTGAAGCGGTCGGCGGGCAGGCCGGAGGGCAGGGTGCCGCGGTAGATCTCGCGCGACAGGAACGTGCGCTCGATCTCGATCTGCTCCTCGTCGAGGTCGACGTACCAGCAGCGGCGCCGGGGCGACCAGCGGTAGTTGCGGTCCTTGAGCCGGTCCTTGAGGGCGATCGGGGCGTCGGAGGCCCAGAGCCGTACGGTGGGGCGGCGCGCCGCCTCGAGCAGCGCCGTGAAGGCGAGGCGGCCGGAGGCGCGCAGCGGCCGGGCGAGGATCGCCAGCAACGCCTCGCAATCGTCGATCGCCCGGTGGCCGTTGTGGAAATGGCCGTGATCGGCGAGCAGATGGCCGAGCCGCATCCCCTCGTGGCCCTCCGCCCGCCAGGGGATCTGGTGGCAGGAGCAGGCCCAGTTGCGCGACACGAAGATCGGCCAGCGGCGCTCGCACATCTGCCGGTCGAAGCGGGCATTGTGGGCGATGACGACCCGCGCCTCCGCCGCCAGGGCCTCGACCGCCGCGTCGTCGATGCGCTGGCCGGCGACGTCGGCGTCGGTGATGCCGGTGAGGCGCACCACCGCCTCGGGGATCGGGCCGGAGGGCTGGTGGAGCTGGTTGAACCGCTCCAGCACCCGGTAGATCCGCCCGCTGGCACCGTACTCGAACTTGATGATGCCGAGCTCGATCACCTCGTCGGCCGTGACGTCGATGCCGGTCGTCTCGGTGTCGAGGATCAGCCCGACGAAGGTCGGCTCGTCCGGCTCCCCGTCCGGGGGCACGAAGGGGCCGAGCCGGCGCAGCACGCGGTAGTCGCCGGTGCGCTCCAGGATGGCGGCGATGTCGTCGAGCGCGTCGGTCAAGCGGCGGTCACCCCGAAGCCCAGCGGCCGCGCGGCGGCGGCGCATGTCGTTGCTTGAGGCAAGGCTTACCCCCGGGCCGGCCGTCCGGCCAAGAGCCCGGCCGCCACGCTCCACCGCAATCGCGCTCCGGCCGAACAAAGCCCCGCGACCCGGTGGGCCGCGGGGCAGGTGGAGGAGATCCGAGGAGCAGGCCCCCGCCGGCCGGGGAGGAAGCGCGGCGGGCGGGGCGCCGGGCCCGCTCGCGCCGGTCCGACCCGTCCCCAACCTGCCGCCGCTTCCCCGGTTTCGGGGGCAGCGGAGGAACCGTCGTCGGGGTAGACTTCGATCGAGCGGAGCCGTGCGCGAGGCCGGAATTCGGGAGCAAGCGCCGGGATGCGGCGGGCGGGCGGAGGAGCCAGGATGGCGCCATCGCCCGGACAGGAAGGCAGGACGGCCATGCGCAACCCGGATCTCGATGCCGCCGCGGGGCCCCCCCCGCCCCTCGACGACGCCGCGTGCTTCGCCGCGGTGGCGCGGCGCGACCGGGCGGCGGACGGCCTGTTCGTCTACGCGGTGCGGACGACCGGGGTCTATTGCCGGCCGAGCTGCGCCGCCCGGCCGGCGCTCCCGAAGAACGTCAGCTTCCACCCCACCTGCGCGGCGGCGGAAGAGGCGGGCTTCCGGCCCTGCCGGCGCTGCCGCCCGAACGAGGCGAGCCTGGCCGAGCGCCAGGCGGAGGCGGTGGCCCGGGCCTGCCGGCTGATCGAGGCGGCGGAGAGCCCGCCGGCGCTCGCCGACCTCGCGGCGGCGGCGGGCTCGAGCCCCTATCACTTCCACCGGGTGTTCAAGCGGATCACCGGGGTGACGCCGCAGGCCTACGGGGCGGGCCGGCGGGCGGCGCGGGCGGCGGCGAGCCTGCGGCAGGAGGACAGGACGGTGACGGAGGCGATCTACGAGGCCGGCTACGGCGCGGCGAGCCGGTTCTACGACGCGGCGCCCGAGCGCCTCGGCATGACGCCCACCGCCTATCGCCGGGGTGGGGAGGGCGCGGCGATCCGCTTCGCGGTCGGTGCCTGCTCGCTCGGCCACGTCCTGGTGGCGGCAACCGAGCGGGGCGTCTGCGCGATCCTGCTCGGCGACGATCCCGACGCCCTGCTGCGCGACCTCCAGGACCGCTTCCCGAAGGCGGCGCTGACAGGGGGCGACGCGGCGTTCGACGCGACGGTGGCCCTGGCGATCGGCCTCGTCGAGGCCCCGGGCGCCGCCGCGGCCCTGCCGCTCGACATCGGCGGCACCGCCTTCCAGCAGCGGGTGTGGCAGGCCCTGCGGGCGATCCCGCCGGGGCGCACCGCGACCTACGCGGAGATCGCCCGGGCGATCGGCGCCCCGAGCGCCGCCCGGGCGGTGGCGCTCGCCTGCGGCGCCAACCCGATCGCCGTGGCGGTGCCGTGCCACCGGGTGGTGCGCCAGGACGGCAGCCTGTCGGGCTATCGCTGGGGCATCGCGCGCAAGCAGGCCCTGCTCGACCGGGAGCGTGATGCCGCGGACAGGCCCTAACGGAGGCCGGCTCCCGCTGCGGAACTTTCACGCGGGGGGCAGGTTGTGGGGCCGAAGGGGCGTCAGGCTTTCGCAGTGCGGCGATCCGTACGGCAAAGCTCTATCCAAGTGGATCTCATCCCATGTCTCGTACTGCTCTTCTGGCCGCGATCGGCGTGACGATCGCCGGCAGCCTGCCGGCCGCGGCCCAGAACCTCGTGATCTTCCCGAGCGACCGTCCGGCGGCCGAATCGACCGAGGCGTTCCGCGCCGAGGCCCTGCGCAGCGACGCCTACACCATCGAGGCGAGCCGCCTGGCGCTCCAGAAGTCCAACAACCGCGCGGTGCGCGGCTACGCCGAGCAGACGATCGTCAACCGCCAGGCCACCACCGACGCGCTCCTGCCCCGCGGCACCTCGCTCAGCCCCTCCGGGACCGTGGTGGGCGATTCCGGCACCGGCCTCCTCGGCGCGGGCAACATCCTCACGGCGCCGCTCGCCATCGCCACCGCGCCGATCGCGGTGGTCGGCAACGTGCTCCAGGGCCAGCCGGCCTTCGGCCGCTCGCTCGTCGATGCCGATCCGGGCACCCCGGGCCGCCGCGTCGCCCTCGACCCCGCCCGCGAGCAGCGCCTGGCGCGCCTGCAGGCGGCCCCGAGCGGCAAGCGCTTCGACGCGCTCTACACCGCCGACCAGGCCCGGGCCCAGGGCAACAGCGTGCAGCTCTACGAGACCTATTCGCGCTACGGCGACAGCCGGGTCGGCCGCACCTTCGCCAACGAGGCGGCGCCGATGCTGCGCGAGGAGGCCGGCGAGGCCGACCGCCTGGCCGACCGCTACTCGAACGCCGACTCGCTGTTCTGATACCCAGCGCCCGACGGCCGTCGCGGGCGGGGCGGGACGCGGTTCCGCCTTCGCCCATCGGCGGGCCAGGATTCGCGACGAGGCGGCGGCCCGCCCCCAAGGCGACCGCCGCCGAATTTACGCCGGGCACGGATCGTTGCGCGGAGATCGGCGTTCTCTCCCTGACCGCCGCCGCCAAGCTTGGCCGGCAGACCCGATGAACACCGTCGTGCGAGCTTCCCCGTGGAGCGCCAACCCATGTCGTGCCGCCACAACGCCGTCGCGCCCCAGCCGCATCTGATCGCGACCGCGCCGTCGCACCTGCGCAAGTGGCGCCGCTTCCCCAGCGTGCTGCCGCAGGCGGCCAACGACAACGGCCGAGCCGGCTATAGCGCGGAAGCCGGCCTGTGGGCCGCGGCGCTCGGCGCCACCGCCACCATGGTGGCGGTGCTGATGGTCGGGATGATGCTGTAGGCCGGCGCCAAGCCTTGAGCAGATTTCGCCGAAGTGGACACCGGTTCGGCGGCAAAAATCTGCGACACGACAAGAACCTGAGCGGGCGAAGCGTTGGCCTGCCGACGCAAGTCTGCTTCGCCGGGGCTTCCGGCTCAGCGCCCGGTTCTCTGCCGCCAGGCCGCGAAATCGGCCTTCGCCTGCTCGTCGATCAGCGGGTAGAGCCCGATTACGCCGCGGCCGCCCTGGACCTCCTCCAGCACGAAATCCTCGAACACCGTCATCTCGGCGGCCTCCGCGGCGATCTCGTCGGCGATCTCCGCCGGGATCACGATCACGCCCTCGCCGTCGCCCACCACCACGTCGCCGGGAAACACCGCGACGTCGCCGCAGCCGATCGGCACGTTGATGTCGAGCGCCTGGTGCAGGGTCAGGTTGGTCGGAGCCGACGGCCGGTTGTGGTAGGCCGGGAAGGGCAGGGCGCCGATCTCGGGCGAATCGCGAAAGCCGCCGTCGGTGACGACGCCGGCCGCGCCCCGCTTCATCAGCCGCGTCACCAGGATCGCCCCGGCGGAGGCCGCCCGCGGATTCTTGCGGCTGTCCATCACCAGCACCGCACCCTCGGGGCACTGGTCGACGGCGACGCGCTGTGGGTGGCCGGGATCGCGAAAGACCGCGAGCGTGTTCAGGTCCTCCCGGGCCGGGATGTAGCGCAGCGTATAGGCCTCGCCGACCATCGTCCCGGCCTGCGGGTTGAGGGGGCGCACGTCCTGGATGAACTGGTTGCGCAGGCCGCGCTTGAACAGGGCGGTGGCCAGGGTCGCGGTGCTGACGGTCTTCAACGTCGCGCGGGTCTCGGGGCTCAAGGGCATCGGGGCTCTCCGGTCGGGAGCGAAGGCCGCGGGCGGCGGAAAGCCCGTGGGACGCCGTGCCGCCACCGATCCTCCCCGCCACCCGGACGACTTCGCCGCTCCGCGGCCGCCGGTCCGGCAGCCTGTGACATGCCATTGAAGCACTAATGTTTTAGTACATCAACCAGTTTGCCAGGGCACGATCCGAGCGGAAGCCCTTCCCCGCGGCGCAGGGCTGTCCGGGAAAACGTCCTTTTGGAGATCGAGCGCGGGATCCCCTCTCCAGGCGATGCCGGGCTTGCCCGGTATCGCTGCAAGATGTGGGAGAGGGGAGACGCGCCATTGTTTCCCCCAGACAGTCCTGCGCGGAGGGGGGCAGGGTCCGGGCGGAGGCGCCCCCTACTTCTTGCGCGGCGCCGGTGGCGGGGGCGCCGGGGGCTCGTCGCCGCCCTCGTCGGCCTCGCCGCCGCCGATCGTGGTCTTGAGCGCGAAGGCGACCAGCGGGCTCGCCACGTCGACCACCTCGGCCTTGGTCAGGCCGTCCTTCGGGTCGTAGCTGCCGACCAGCATCACGGTGCGGTTCTCGGCCTTGGCGAGGTCGAGGCCGTCTCCGGAAACGGCCATCGGCTTGCCGGCGATCTCGTCGGCCTTGCGGTCGTTGGTGAACAGCACCGTGACCTTGCCGTCCTTGACCACGCCGACGTAGCAGGTCTCCTCCGGCGTCCGGCACGGAAACAGCATCGCCGCCACGGGATCGGGCTGGGGCGCCTCCTTGGGGGCATCCTTGGGCGGCGGCGGGGGCTTGGGCGGGCCCTTGGGGGCGGGCTGGGCGGCGGCCGGAACGGCGGCGAGCGCGAGCAGCGTGAGGGCGAGCGCGGAGCGCATCAGTCTCGTTCTCCAGGTGATGCCCTATCGGAAGGCGCGAAGTGGCGCGCCGCCGCCGGAGGTTCAAGGGCGGGGCGGTCGGGGACGCCTCACGCCTGCGAGAGATCGCCGTCGAGATCGGCCGCGGCCACGAGCGCCCGCGTATAGGCCTCGCGCGGGCGCGCCAGCACCGCGTCGGTCGGGCCGCGCTCGACCTCGCGTCCGGCGCGCAGGACCAGCACGGTGTCGGCGAGGGCGCGGACCACCGCGAGGTCGTGGGAGATGAACAGGTAGGCGAGGCCGTGCGCCGCCTGGAAGTCGCGCAGCAGGGCGACGATGTCGCGCTGCACCGTGCGGTCGAGGGCCGAGGTCGGCTCGTCGAGGACGACGAGGCGCGGCCGCAGGATCATCGCCCGGGCGATGGCGATGCGCTGGCGCTGGCCGCCCGAGAAGGCGTGCGGGAAGCGGTGGCGCCAGGTGGGATCGAGCCGCACCTCGGAAAACGCCTCCGCCGCCCGGGCGTCGCGGTCGGCGGCGCTCAGATGGGGGCTGTGGACCCGCAGGCCCTCGGCCACGATCTCGCCCGCGGTGAGGCGCGGCGAGAGCGAGCCCATCGGATCCTGGAACACCGGCTGGAAGCCCCGGCGCAGGGGGCGGAGCGCCCTCCGGTCGAGGGCCGTCAGGTCACGGTCCTCGAACCGCACCAGGCCGTGGGCGGCGGGCTCGAGGCGGATGAGCGCCCGGCCGAGGCTCGACTTGCCCGAGCCCGATTCGCCCACGACCCCGATCGTCTGGCCGGCCCGCACGGTGAGATCGATGCCGCAGACCGCGAGGCGCGGCGGCTCCGCCCGCAGGAAGCGCCGCCGGCCCGGATAGCCGACCGACACGCCGCGCGCCTCCAGCACCACCGGGGCCTCCTCCGGCACCGGGTCCTTGCGGCCCGCGGGCTCGGCGGCCAGCAGACCGCGGGTCTCGGAAGCCCGCGGGTTCCGGAACAGCTCTCCGGTCGGCCCGGTCTCGACGAGGCGGCCGGCCCGCAGGACCGCCGTGCGGTCGGCGATGCGCCGCACCAGCCGCAGGTCGTGGGTGATGAACAGGAGGGCAAGCCCGAGGCGCCGCTTGAGATCGGCGAGCAGCGCCAGGATCTGGGCCTGGACGGTGACGTCGAGGGCCGTCGTCGGCTCGTCGGCGATCAGGAGGTCGGGCTCGCCGGCGAGCGCCATGGCGATCATCACCCGCTGGCGCTCGCCGCCGGAGAGCTCGTGGGGATGGGCCGAGAGGCGCGAGGCCGCATCGCGGATGCCGACGAGATCGAGCAGCTCGCGCGCCCGCGCCGCCGCCTGGCGCCGGCCCATGCCGCGATGGGCGCGCAGCGGCAGGGCGATCTGGTGGCCGACGGTGAAGAGCGGATCCAAAGCCGTCATCGGCTCCTGGAACACCAGGCCGATGCGGGCGCCGCGGATCCGGTCGAGGGCGGGGCGGTCCAGCGCCGTCAGCTCGGTCCCGTCGACGCGCACCGAGCCCGAGACCCGCGCCTGGGGCGGCAGCAGGCCCATGACGGCGAGCGCCACCTGGCTCTTGCCCGAACCCGATTCGCCGACGAGGGCCAGGGTCTCGCCCCGGGCGAGGTCGAGGTCGAGGCTCTCCAACGCCGTCACGCCGGCCTCGGGGTAGCGCACGGTCAGCCCGCGCAGCTGCAGGAGGGTCATGCGCTCACCCCCGCACGTCGAGGGCGTCGCGCAGGCGCTCGCCGAGCAGCGTCAGGGCGAGCAGGGTGGCGACGAGGAACGAGGCCGGCACGATCAGCATCCAGGGCGCGGTCTCGAGGGAGCGGGCGCCGTCGGCGATCAGCACGCCCCAGCTCGTCGCCGGCTCCTGCACGCCGAGGCCGAGGAACGAGAGGAAGCTCTCGAGCAGGATCACCCGCGGCACCATCAGGGCCGCGAAGGCGACGACGGGGCCGAGCAGGTTCGGCACGACGTGCCGGCGCAGGATCGCGCTCGTGGAGAGGCCCAGCGCCTCGGCCGCCCGCACGTAGTCGCGCCGGCGGATGGCTTGCGCCTCCGCCCGGACGATGCGGGCCATGTCGAGCCATTCCACGGCGCCGACCGCGACGAAGATCAGCGCCACCGAGCGGCCGAAGAACACCACCAGCATGATGACGAAGAACACGAAGGGCAGGGAGTACAGGATGTCGACGAGGCGCATCATCGCCGCGTCGACCCGCCCGCCGAGCGTGCCGGCCAGCGCCCCGTAGGCCACCCCGATGCCGAGGGCCACCGCGGTCGCCATCAGGCCGAGCGCCAGGGACAGGCGGCCGGCGGTGAGCGTGCGGGTGAGGAGGTCGCGCCCGAGCGCGTCGGTGCCGGCGAGGAAGCGCAGGGCGCGCAACGGCGCCTCGACGGCGAGCCGCCGCCCGTCCTCGGAGCGCCCGAGGAGGCGGGCCTCGCCGAAGGTGTCGGAGCGGGAGAAGAAGGTGAGCACCCGGTCGTCGATCGGCCGGTCGGAGGCGAGCGTCAGGCGTACCGCCTCCCCGGTGACCGCGACGTCCTCGGCCCGCACCCGCATGCGGAGGGCGAGCCGATCGAGGGCCGGGCCCACGGCCTCGGGCCTGGGGTAGAGCGCGAGCGACGGCGGGACGCCCGGATAATCGTAGTAGAGCCGGTCGTAGGGGTGGCCGGTGACGAAGGGCCCGAGAAGGCAGGCGAGCGCCACCACGGCGAGGAGCGCCGCGCAGGCCCGCGCGAGCCCATCACCGAGGAGGCGGCGCCGGGCGCGGGCGAGGAGCGAGGCCTCGGCGAAGGCGAGGACGGACGGGGACGAGATCACCCGAAATCCCTCAGGCGGGGATCGATCAGCGCGCAGGCGAGGTCGGACAGGAGGTTGAGCACGAGGACGAAGACCGCGATCAGCACCACCGTGCCGAGCACCAGCGTGTAGTCGCGGTTGATCGCCCCGTCGACGAAGTAGCGCCCGACGCCGGGCAGGCCGAACACCGTCTCGACCACCACCGAGCCGGTGAGGAGCCCCGCCGCCGCCGGGCCGAGATAGGACACGACGGGGAGCGCCGCGCCGCGCAGGCCGTGGAGCGCCAGGGTGCGGGGCGCAAGCCCCAGCGCCCGCAGGGTGCGCCAATGCGGCCGGTCGAACACCTCGACGAGGCCGGCCCGGAAGAGCCGCGCCACCACGGCGACCTGCGGCAGCGCCAGGGTGACGACCGGCAGGACGAGGTTTCTCGGCGATCCGTCGTCCCAGCCGCCGACGGGGAGCCAGCGCAGGGTCAGCCCGAAGGCGATCTGGAGCAGCGGCGCCACCACGAAGCCCGGCACGGTCAGCGCGAAGGTGCCGAGCGTCGTCACCGCATGGTCGAGGGCCGAGCCCCGCCGCAGGGCCGAGAGGCCCCCGAGCAGGGTGCCGAGGACGAGCGAGACGAGGAGGGCGAGCGCCCCCAGCGTCATCGAGACCGGCAGGCCGCGGGCGAACAGCTCGGCCACCGAGAGGTCGCGCACCGAGAAGGACGGCCCGAGATCGCCCCGCGCCAAAGCCGCGAGGTAGCGCCCGTACTGGACCAGCAGCGGCTGGTCGAGGCCGTAGACCCGGCGCAGGTTCTCCATCGCGGCGGCCGGCAGGGGCCGCTCCAGGTCGAAGGGGCCGCCCGGCGCCAGCCGCACCAGGAAGAACGACAGGGTGACGACGATGAACAGCGTCGGGACGGCCTGGGCGAGGCGGCGCAGCACGTAGGCGATCATGCGCGGGGCATCATGGTCGGGGCCTCATGCGAGCGACAGCCAGCGCGTCGGCGAGACGCCGCGCAGGTTGGGCTGGAAGCCGCGCAGGCGCGGGCCGATCAGGTGCTTGTGCCGGTAATGCAGCAGCGGGATCCAGGGCAGGTCGGCGAGAAAGAGTTCTTCCGCACGGTAGAGGATCCGGGCGCGGGCCTGAAGGTCGGTCTCGCGGGCGGCCTCGCGCATCAGGGCGTCGTAGGCCGGGTTGGCGTAGTGCCCGGAATTGAAGCCGTCGTTCCCGCTCTCGACCAGGAACAGGAAGTTCTGCGGGTCGGCGTAATCGGCGATCCAGCTCATCCGGGCGAGGTCGAACGGGCCGCCGTCGCGCAGATAGGCGAAATGGGTCTTGGCGTCGGTGGCGGCGAAGGACGTCGCGACGTTGAGCGGCCGCCACATGTCGGCGATCGCCACCATGGTGTTCCGGTTGTTGTCGGTGATGTTGTAGCGCAGCTCGACCGCGAGCGGGGTGCCGCCCGGTCCGTAGCCGGCCTCGCGCAGGAGCGCGCCCGCCGCGTCCTCGCGCTCGAGCGGCGACAGGTCCCGGCCCGGCATCGTGGGCGGGAGAAGCGCGTTGTCGAGGCCGGCCGGCGTCAGGGAATAGGCCGGCAGCATCGTCTCGCCCCACACGGCGTCCGCCAGGAACTCGCGGTCGAGGGCAAGCGACAGGGCCCGGCGTACCCGGGCATCCCCGAGGGGGGCTTTGCGCACGTTCACCATCAGCGCCAGCACGCCGAGGGCCGGGTTGAGGATCACGCCCGCGCCGAACCGGGCCTTGAGCGCCTTCACCTGGTCGGCGGGCAGGTCCTCGAGGGAATCGATCTCGCCGGCGGCGAAGCGGCGCACCGCGGCGGCGAGATCGGGGGTCGGGATGTACTCGACCCGGGGGATCGCGATCGCGGCGGCGTCGCGGTGATGCGGGTTGCGGATCGCCACGATGCGGTCGTTGGGCGAGAAGTCCTTCAGCACGTAGGCGCCGTTCGACACGAGGTTGCCGGGCCGGGTGAAGGCGTCGCCGAAGCGGGCGAGCGAGGGCCGGTGGAGCGGCGTGCTCGCCTGGTGGGCCATCAGCTCGGCGAAGTAGGGGGTCGGCTGGGCGAGCCGGATCACCACCGTGAGCGGAGCGGGCGCCGACACCCCGACGGCGTCCGCCGGCATCGCCCCGCGGTTGACCGCCTCGGCGTTCAGGATCGGCGCCAGCACGCTGGCGTATTTCGCCCCCGTCGCCGGGTCGAGCATGCGGCGGAAGCCGTGCACGACGTCGTCGGCGACGACCGGATCGCCGTTCGACCAGCGCCCGTCGGGGCGCAACGCGAAGGTCCAGGTCAGGCCGTCGGCGGAGGTGGTCCAGCCCGCGGCCGCCCCCGGCATCAGGGCGCCGTCGGGGCCGTAGGTGCTCAGGCCCTCGTAGAGGTCGAGGAGGATCGTCGCCTCGGCCACGGTCGAGGTCTTGTGCGGGTCGAGGGTCTCGGGGTCGGCGCCGTTGCCGCGCCGGTAGGCGGCGGGACCGGCCGCGCGGGCGGGGACCGCCGCGCCGAAGGGCGCGGCGCCCAAGGATGCGGCACCGAAGCCCGCGAGGACGTCCCGGCGCCGCATCGCCGGGCTCAGGCGCCGGTCTGGGCCTGGAGGCCGGCGGCCTCGATTCCGGCGAGCGCCGCCTTCTCGTCGTTGTCCGAGGTGTCGCCCGAGATGCCGACGGCGCCGAGGAGCACGCCGTCGCGCTTGATCAGCACGCCGCCCGGGACCGGGATCAGCCCGGCGGGGCCCGCCACGTGGGTCACCGCGGCGACGAAGTAGGCCTGCTCCTCGGCCCGCTTGGCGATGGCGCGCGAGCCGATGCCGAGCGCCAGCGCGCCGTTGGCCTTGCCGAGGGCGATCTCGGCCCGCTTCAGGCTGGTGCCGTCCTCGACGGAGGCCGCCTTGAGGGCGCCGCGGGCGTCGAGCACCACCACCGCCAGGGGCTTGAGCCCGAGGTCGCGGCCGGCCTTGAGGGCGGCGGTCACGAGGGTCGAGGCGGCGTCGAGGGTGAGGTCGGACATGGGATCGGGAACTCCGGGTCGTCGGGTCGGCGGGCCGCGCGGGCGGGCCGCTCTCCTCGGGTCCCCGGGGCTTACCCTGACGGGCCGGGGGATGCCAGGGTCGGGGCATCGACCGCCGGGGCCCCGCGTTGCCGCAGCGCGACCGTCGTGATACCGGCCCCGCGCACCATCGGCGCCTTGAGGGACATGTCGGACCGCGACCCCGCTGCCGCGGGCCTCTCCGAGGGCCTGCACCTCACGCACACGATCGACCTGCCCGGCCACGGCACGCTGGCGGGCGAGATCGACCTGCGGGAGAACTTCTCCGCCTGCCTCGGCGACGTGCCGCTGCGCGGCCGACGCGTGCTCGATGCCTGCGCGCTCAGCGGCTTCACCAGCTTCGCCATGGAGGCCCTGGGCGCCGAGGTCGTGTCCTACGACCGGGCCGAGGGCCGGCACTGGGACCTGGTGCCGTTCTGCGACGGCGCGCCGGCCTCCCACCTGGTACCGCTCCTCGACGAACACCAAGCCCGGATCGCCCGCGCCTATCGCCACTGCCACGCCGCCCTGGGCTCGCGGGCCGAGCGGGTGGAGGGCGACCTCCATGCCGTGCCCGAGGCGATCGGCCCGGTCGATCTCGCGGTTCTGGGGGCGCTGGCGCAGGTCCGCGACCCGTTCCGGGCGCTGCACAGCGCGCTGCGCCTCGTCCAGGAGACCGCCGTGGTCACCGGCACGCTGCCGCGCCGGCCGTGGTACGATCCGGGCCGGCTCGTCGACGACGGCTGGCTCGGCGACCCCCGGCACGGGCCGTTCGCACGCGAGCGGTGGGCGGACCGGCGCGCCGACGCCCCCCTGGTCTTCCTGCCCCGCACCGGCCAGGGCAACCCGTTCGCGACCTGGTGGCAGATCCCGCCGCGGACGATCGTGCGCTGGCTTCAGATCATCGGCTTTGGCGAGACGCGGATCGCCTATCACCGCCGCCCGCTCGCCGGCCGGATGCGCACGCTCTACGCCGTGGTCGGCCGCCGGACGCAGGCGAACCACGCGGCGATCTGAGAAGGACGGGAATGTTCCATATCGGGCAGGACGGCTGGCTGTTTCTGACCGTCGGCACCAACCGGGCGGCGGACCTCTACGCCAACACCCCGGAGGTCTGGCGCATGCTGCGGGGCTGGCGCCGGCTGCTGCTCGCCCGTGCCGACAAGGCCGCGCGGCTCCACGCCCGCTACCTGCATCTGTCCTCGCCCGAGAAGCTGAGCGTCTACGACCACAAGTTCCACGGCGACGGCCCGGTCCGGGCCTCGCGCTCGCCGACGCGCCGGCTGGGGCAGTTGCTGCGTCTCACGCCCGCGGGGCGCCGGCTGTGGGTCGACGCCCTGACGCCGCTCAGGGCCCGGCGCGACGCGGCGGAACTGTACTACCGGACCGACACGCACTGGACCTCGCAGGGCACCTTCGTCGCCTACCGGGCGATCTGCGCGGCCTGCGGCGCGGCGGCGATTCCCGACCTCCTGGAGACGCGGCCGGCCCACGAAGTCACCCGCCGCATGGATCTCGGCGAGAAGCTGCAATTTCCGGTGAGCGAGACCTCGACCTACCGGGCGATCCGCCGGACCGCCGGGATCGCCGAGGAGGGCCGCCTCCACGCACTGGCCGAGCGCCACCCGGAGCTTGCCCTCCATACCGGCGTGCGGGTCGGGTTCCGCACCGACGACCCGGCGGCCGACCCGCGCTCGCTGCTCGTGTTCGGCTCGTCCTATTCGGGCTACGGGGGCCTGGGGCTCACCAGCATGCTCGCCGAGACCTTCCGGCGGGTCGATTTCGTCTGGTCGGCGGAGATCGATTGGGGCCTCGTCGCGCGGCTGCGCCCGGCGATCCTGCTCACCGAATCCGCCGAGCGCTACATGGCCCGGCTGCCCGACGACGACGGCTTCGACGTCGGGCGCTACGAGGACGAGAAGATCGCCCGGCTGCTCGCGGAGAATCCCGGGCTCATACCAACGGCCCAAGATGCTGACGCATCGGGCCGTTGAACCATCTCAAATTTTCGACACCAAGCCAGAGGCTTGGCGAAAATTCGAGAACGGAACCAAAGGTCGTTTTCAACGACCGTTGGTATCAGTCGGTGAACACCACGGTCTTGCGGCCGTTGGCGATCACCCGGTCCTCCAGCACGTAGCGCACGGCGCGGGCGAGCACCCGGCGCTCGATGTCCCGGCCCTTGCGCACCAGATCCTCGGGGGTGTCGCGGTGCGAGATGCGCTCGACGTCCTGCTCGATGATCGGCCCCTCGTCGAGGTCGCCGGTGACGAGGTGCGAGGTGGCGCCGATCAGCTTCACGCCGCGCACGTGGGCCTGGTGGTAGGGCTTGGCGCCCTTGAAGCCGGGCAGGAACGAGTGGTGGATGTTGATGCAGCGGCCCGCGAGCTTGTGCGAGAGGTCGTCCGACAGGATCTGCATGTAGCGGGCGAGCACCACCAACTCGGCGCCGGTCTCCTCGACGAGGCGCCACAGGGCGGCCTCCTGCTGGGGCTTGGTGTCCGGCGTGATCGGCAGGTGATGGAACGGGACGCCGGCGAGATCCGCCGCGCCGTAGATCTCCCGCGGATAGTTCGAGACCACGGCGCAGACCTCCATCGGCAATTCGCCGATGCGCCAGCGGTAGAGGAGGTCGTTGAGGCAATGGTCGAAGCGGGAGACGAGCAGCATCACGCGGCGGCGCTCGGCCCGGTCGCGCAGGGTCCAGTCCATGCCGAAGCGCCGGGCCACCGCCTCGAAGCCCTGCGCCAGCGCGTCCCGCCCCGGCGCGCCCTGTACCGGGTTGAACACGATGCGCATGAAGAAGCGGCCGGTCTCGACGTCGTCGAATTGCTGCGCGTCGAGGATGTTGCAGCCGGCCTCGAACAGGTAGGCCGACACGCCGGCGACGATGCCCGGGACGTTGGTGCAGGAGAGGGAGAGGACGTAGGAGGGGGTGGTCATGGGTACCCGGGCCGGAAACGAGAATCGGCCCACGCCCTAGGCGATCGTCTCGGGCGCGTGAAGCCCCTTACGCGTCGTCCCGGACGAAGGCGACCCGGTCCCAGGTCACGCCGGGCCGGCCGAGCTGGGCATCCGCGTCGGTGCGGCAGAGGAGGCAGCGTAGGCCGCACCCGCGCGCGAGGTCGATCGTCTCGGCCGCCGACACGTCGAACATCCGCCGCCCCTCCGGCACGGGACCGTGGCGCAGCGACAAGGCCATTACGCCGCCGATCCGCATCAGGGCGGCGAGGCGCGGCATCGCGCACCGCCGCTCGGCCTCGTCGAGATGCATCCAGACGGCGGTGAGCATCACGACGTCGAAGCGGTCGCCACGCCCGGAGAGGGCGGCGAGGTCAGGCAGGCCGTCGTCCAGCCAGTCGATCGACGGGGACGGGTGCAGGAGGACCGCCTGCCGGCGCAGTTCGAGCGTCGGCTCGACGGCGGTGACGCGATAGCCGAGGGCGGCGAAGCCCGCCGCATCGCGCCCGGTCCCGGCCCCGATATCGAGGACATGGGCCGGCGGCGCGGGCAGGAGCGGCAGGATCGCCGCGTGGATCTCCGAGAAGGCGATGCTCTCGTATTGCGAGACCAGCCGCTCGGCCTCGGCGGCGTAGCCGGCAATGCCCCGGGGAGCGCTCCCGTCCGTCACGCCTCCGCCTCCAGCTCCCCGCTCACCTCCAGCCACTCCTCCTCGGCGCTGCCGAGAGCCGCGGCGGCCTCGGCCCGCATGCGGGCGAGTTCGCCGGCCTTGGCGGCGTCGGTGCGGAAGGCGGTGCCGTCGGCGAGCGCCGTGTCGATCTTGGCGATGGCGGCGGAGAGCTTGGCCATCCTGGCCTCCACCGCCTCGAGCTTGCGGCGCAAGGGGGCGAGCGCCGCCCGGCGCTCGGCATTGGAGCGGCGCTCCACCGCCCTGGCGCCGCCGGTCGGCTCCTGGGCCTTGGCGGTCTCGGCCTCGGGGCCGGCCAGCACCAGGCGGCGGTAATCGTCCATGTCGCCGTCGAAGGGCTTCACGGTGCCGTTGCGCACGAGCCACAGCCGGTCGGCGCAGGCCTCGACCAGGAAGCGGTCGTGGCTCACCAGGATCACCGCGCCCTCGTAGTCGTTGATTGCCTCGACCAGCGCCTGGCGGCTCTCGATGTCGAGGTGGTTGGTCGGCTCGTCGAGGATCAGAAGATGGGGGCCGTGGAAGGCGGAGAGCCCCATCAAGAGCCGCGCCTTCTCGCCGCCCGACAGCTGCGAGACCGGGGTGTCGGCCTTGTGGCCGGGGAATCCGAGGCGGGCCGCCGCGGCCCGCGCCTTCGCCTCGGGCACGTCCGGCATCAGGTCGCGGACATGGGCGTAGGCGCTCTCGGCGGGCCTGAGTTCGTCGAGCTGGTGCTGGGCGAAATAGGCGACGTTCATCTTGCCCCAGCGCCGCACCTCGCCGGACAGCGGATCGAGCCGGCCGCCGATGAGCTTGCAGAAGGTCGACTTGCCGTTGCCGTTGGCGCCGAGCAAGGCCACCCGGTCGTCGGGGGCGAGCGTCAGGTTGAGGCCGGTCAGCACCGTGCGGTCGGGATAGCCGGCCTGGACCCGCTCCATCGCGACGAGCGGCGGGGACAGGGCGCGCTCGGGGCTCGGCAGGTGGATCACCGGCACGTCGTCCTCGATGAGCGCCGCGATCGGCTCCATCTTGGCGAGCCGCTTCATCCGCGACTGGGCCTGGCGCGCCTTGGTCGCCTTCGCCTTGAAGCGGTCGACGAAGCTCTGGAGGTGGGCGCGCTCGGCCTCCTGCTTCACCCGGGCCTTGGCCTGGAGGGTGCGCTTCTCGGCGAGCTGGCGGGCGAAGGAGGTGTAGCCGCCGCGATAGAGCGTGAGCTTGCCGCGATCGAGGTGGAGGATGTGGTCGACGGAGGTGTCGAGGAGGTCGCGGTCGTGGCTGATGATCACCGCGGTGCGCGGATAGCGCTCGAGGTAGTCGTAGAGCCAGAGCGTGCCCTCGATGTCGAGGTAGTTGGTCGGCTCGTCGAGGAGCAGCAGGTCCGGCTCGGAAAAGAGCACGGCGGCGAGCGCCACCCGCATCCGCCAGCCGCCGGAGAAGTCGGAGCAGGGCCGGGCTTGAGCCTCCGCATCGAAGCCGAGGCCGTGCAGGATCGCGGCGGCCCGGGCCGGCGCCGAATGGGCGTCGATGTCGACGAGCCGGGTCTCGATCTCGGCCCGGCGCAGCCCGTCGGCGGTCTCGGCCTCGGCCATCAGGCGCATGCGCTCGGTATCGGCGGCGAGCACCACGGCGTGCAGGGTCTCTGGCCCGGCCGGGGCCTCCTGCGCCACGCCGCCGATCCGGGTGCCCTTCGGCAGGCCGATCGAGCCGCCTTCCGTCGGGATCTCGCCCTGGATGATGCGGAACAGGGTGGTCTTGCCGGCGCCGTTGCGCCCGACGATCCCGACCCGCGCCCGCTCGGGCAGGGCGAAGCTGGCTTGGTCGAGGATCAGGCGGTCGCCGATCCGGTAGGTGAGGTCGTTCACGCGGAGCATGGCGGCGTTGTGGGGGCGGCAGGCGTGGGAGGCAAGGGGGCGGGAGATCGTCCAGTCGGGACGGCAGGTTCTCCAGCATCGGCCGTGATTGACCCACGCCGTCACTGAAGCGCCGATCGACGATGTCCACCTGCCACCGGTGGAGACATGGCCCGGGCGCCGAGACTGTGTGCGCCCGGTCCGTGCGCCGCGCTGCTCCCTCTTTTGACGTGCGAGAAACTTCCGAAAGTTGTAATTTTACAACATTTCCAGCCGATTTCTAGGATATGCTTGTGAAGTATATGAAGAGAACCAATATTTTTACGGGCGGTTGAGAGAAAGCCATGACTGAATATGTTCGTTATGATTTTAGCGGGCCGCTATCTTCATTAAGCGGCGGGAATCAAATAACTACTGAAGGTTCTATCTTTGTATTGTATGATCTACCTGGACAACAACGCATAGCGACCGTTTCCAGCAATTTGAAGGCTGATCAGTACAGCTTTCCAGAGCGCGGAACGATCAATCTGATAAGAAATTTGGACGGATCCACTGATTATAGAGTTGAATACATTGGCAATAGTCAATTTTCCAATGAAAATGTTTCATTATCATTTACATTTGATTCAAATCAAAGATTGTTTAGTAAATTCGACACAGTTCAATACACGAAGGTAGTTACGGACTACACAACGATTCCGGCCACAACTAAAACTTTAACGTTCGGGTCGACCAATCTCTCGACGACCAGCGCGATTACGAATACGGTTCCATGCTTCGCTGGCGGTACACTGATACGGACGACGAGGGGTGACATCCCGGTCGAGCACCTCAGTGTCGGCCAGCATGTCGTTACCGCCGCTGGCGAGGCCCGCCCGATCCGCTGGATCGGGCGCCGCACACTGGACTGCTCCCGCCATGCTACGCCCGAAGCGGTCTGGCCGGTCCGGATCCTTGCGGATGCCTTCGGACCAAGCCTCCCGGCCCGCGACCTCGTTCTCTCCCCCGACCACGCTGTGCGCGTCACGGTGCTCGACGATGTGCTGATCCCGGTCAAGCATCTCCTCAACGACGCCACCATCGCCCAGATGCCGGTCGCGGAGATCACCTATTGGCACGTCGAGCTCGACAGCCACGACGTTCTCCTCGCCGAGAGCCTGCCAGCGGAAAGCTTCCTCGATACCGGCGTGCGCGCCGGCTTCGAGAACGGGTCGGAGCACACGGTGCTGCATCCCGACTTCAGCCCGCTCACCTTGGACGATTTCTCCCTGCCGCTGGTGCAGGACGGACCGATCGTCGACGCGGTCCGCACCCGGTTGATCGCCCGCGCCCAGGCGCTGGGCTGGACCCTGACCGACGAGGACGATCTCCACCTCGTCGCCGACGGCGTGGCGATCCGTCCGGAGCGCGATGGAACGACGGCGCGCTTTTCCCTGCCGGCTGGGGCCGGCTCGGTGCGATTGACCTCGCGCAGCTTCGTGCCCGAGCGGGTGCGGGTGGGCGCGGGCGACGGGCGCCGCCTCGGCGTGCCGGTGCGGGGCGTCTCGGTGATCGACGGCCACGGCGTGATCCGCTCCCTGCCGATCGGCAGCAGTCTATTCGAGACCGGGTTCTCGTTCATTCAGGATTGCGAAACGAACCCGTGGCGCTGGACTGTGGGCGCCGCGGCTCTTCCCGCCGTGCTCTGGGCAGGAAGCACCGGCATCGTGACGCTGGTGATCGAGACCGCGCCCGACCGCGGCACTCTGCAGGCTTGGCTGGCACCGGCGACCGGGCCGACGCTGCGAGCCGGCGCAGACGAGAACCAAGGCGCCACGCGGCTGAGCGCCTGAGGGGCGCTGCACGCGTCGGAAGGCTGTCGGGGAAAATCGTCTAGACCAGGCATGGGCTTGCACGTTCCCGGCTGCCTCGGTCAGGCCCTCCCCCGGTCGCCTGCCGATAGCATCCATCGATCCGAGACTTCGAGCCCAACACGCCAGGAAGGGCGCCCCCCTGGGGCCCCTGCCAGGTTTGACAGCCACGCGACCACGGTCAACAGCGTGGCTTTGAGCCCGACGCCGGGCATCTCGATCGAGTGTCGGCGCCAGGGAACGCTGGAGCGGCGGACATGAACGCGAACGAGGCGCGGATGCGCGCACTCCTCTCGGAGCGCCGAGCCCTGATCGGCATCGTCGGCCTCGGCTATGTCGGGCTGCCGCTGGCGCTCGCCGCCCTCCGGGCCGGCTTCTCCGTGCTCGGCTTCGACGTCGATCCGGGGCGCGTCGCGGCGCTGAACCGGGGCGAGGGGGCGTTCCACCACATCCCGGGCGAGGCGCTGGGCCCGGCGCTGGCCGCCGGCACCTTCGCGGCCACCGGCGACATGGCGCGTTTGTCCGAGCCCGACGCGGTGCTGATCTGCGTGCCGACGCCGCTCACCCGCCATCGCGAGCCGGACCTGTCCTACGTCGAGGCCACCGCCCGGGCCATCGCCGCGCGCTTGCGCCCCGGCCAGCTCGTGGTGCTCGAATCGACCACCTATCCGGGCACCACCGAGGAGGTGATGCGGCCGATCCTGGAGGCAGGGGGTCTGCGCTCGGGCCACGACTTCTTCCTCGCCTACTCGCCGGAGCGCGAGGACCCGGGCAACGGCGAGTTCGACACCGCCCGCATCCCTAAGGTGGTGGGGGCGGACGACGATGCCGCGCGTACGCTCGCGGAGGCGCTCTACGGCGCGCTGGTGGTCCGCACCGTGCCGGTCTCCTCGGCCGCCGCGGCGGAGGCGGTGAAGCTCACCGAGAACATCTTCCGGTCGGTCAACATCGCCCTCGTGAACGAATTGAAGCTCGTCTACGACGCGATGGGGATCGACGTCTGGGAGGTGATCCAGGCCGCGGCCACCAAGCCGTTCGGCTTCATGCCGTTCCAGCCCGGGCCGGGACTGGGCGGCCACTGCATCCCGATCGACCCGTTCTACCTCGCCTGGAAGGCGCGGGAATTCGACGTGCCGGCCCGGTTCGTGGAACTGGCCGGCGAGGTCAACACCCGGATGCCCTATCACGTCGTCGAGCGCCTAGCGGCGGCCGTCGACCGCACCGGCCGCGCCTTCTCGGGCGCGAGCGTGCTGGTGCTCGGGCTCGCCTACAAGCGCAACGTCGAGGATACGCGCGAGAGCCCGGCCCTGAAGCTGATCCGGCTGATCGAGGGGCGCGGCGCGGTCGCGCTCTACCACGACCCCCTGGTGCCGATCCTGCCGGCGACCCGCGAGCACCCGGAGCTCGCCGGGCGATGCTCGCAGCCCCTGACGCCCGAGACCCTGCGCACCGTCGACGCGGTGCTGATCGCCACCGACCACGACGGCGTCGACTACGCATTGGTCGCCGAGCATGCCCGCCTCGTCGTCGACACCCGCAACGTCATGGCGCGTCATGGACTCACAGGTGCGACGATCGTGAAGGCGTAATGTTGGGAAAAACCCCGGCCTCCCCGGTACATGACCCCGGCGGGCGCCCCCGCACCCTGGCAAGCGGAGCCGCGCCGGGCTAAGAACGCGGGGGCAGCACCCGCGAAGCCTCCGCGGGGTCGAGGGTACCAGATGGGTCGGCTCGCAGGGTTTCCGTTCTTCAAGGACGCGGGCGTCGACCTGACCTCCTACGAATCGCGCTGCATCTGGCGGCGGTTCGACGCCAACGAGATCCTGGTCGATTTCGACGACGCCTCGACCGACGTCTACCTGCTCGCCGCCGGCGAGGTGCGGATCCTCAACCGGACGCAATCCGGCAAGGAGGTGATCCTGGGCGAGATGCGGGCCGGCGAGTTTTTTGGCGAGCTCGCCGCCATCGACGGGGTCAGCCGCTCGGCCAACGTCACGGCGCTCACCCGGGGCGAATTGTGCGTGGTGCCGGCCGCGGTCTTCCGCGAGATCGTCTTCGCGGCCCCGCCGATCGCCGACAAGCTGCTGCGGCTGCTGGCCAAGCGCGTGCGGATGCTCAACGCCCGGCTGATGGAGCACGCGGTCCTCGACCTGCGCCATCGCCTCTATGCCGAACTCCTGCGCCTCTCGACCCCCCGGCCCGGCACCGAGGGCGAGCGCGCAGTGAGCCCGCCGCCCTACCACCACGTGCTCGCCGCCCGCATCGGCTGCCGCCGCGAGCAGGTGACGCGGGAATTCACCGTGATGGCCCAGGAAGGTCTCGTCGACCGGACCCGCGGCGCCCTGATCCTGCGCCGGCCCGACATTCTGGAGGCGCGGGTGGCGGAGGCGTTGCGGGAGGATTCCTGAGGCGCCCCCTTCACAAGACCCTCCATGCACAAGACCTTCACCGCCCACCGCGAGGACCGCCCCGGCGCGGCGTGGCTCGCCCGCTTCCGGGCCGGGCGGGACGAGGCCGCGCGGTGGTACCTCGGCGACACGGCCGCCCCGCTCCCGCCGGAGGCCTGCCGTGCCGCCCTCGTCCGGCACATGCCCGAGCTCGTCCGGCATTACGACGCGGCCTGCGGGCTCGTCGGCGACGACCATCTCGCCCACAGCATCCTCAGCCATTACCGTCCGGCCGCCCACCGGCAGGGCTGCAGCCAGGCGGTATGGCTCGGCGAGGACGGCCCGGCCCTTGTGCGCAACTACGATTACCCGCTGACCTCGATCACCGGGCGGATCGAGCTCTCCGCCTGGTCGGGCCGGCGGGTGATCGGGATGGGCCAGCGCCCCTGGGGCGGCTGCCTCGACGGGATGAACGACGACGGGCTCGTCGTCAGCTGCACCCTCGGCGGCATCGCCCGGCGCGGCGAGGGCTTCGCCATCATCCTGATCCTGCGCTACCTCCTGGAGACCTGCGGCTCGGTGGCCGAGGCGACCGAAGCCTTGTGCGGCCTGCCGCCGACGCAGCTCCACAACGTCACGCTCCTCGACCGGACCGGCGACCACGCCACACTCTTCCTCGGGCCGCGGCGGGCGGCGGCGGTGACGCGCCAGCGCACCTGCACCAACCACCAGGAGCGGGCCTCGCCCGCCTCGCGCTCGGCCCTGCGCCAACGGGTGCTGGACGAGGCCCTCGACGCCCCCTCGACCACGCTCGCCGGCCTGACCGCGCGGTTCTTCGATCCGCCGCTCTACTCGCGCAAGGCGGCCTTCACCACAGCCTACACGGCGGTCTACCGGCCGGCCGAGGGGCGCGTGGACTATCTCTGGCCCGGCCATCGCTGGCGCCAGGGCTTTTCCCGGTTCGAGGAGGGGGCCTACACGCACGATTACGGCGAGTTGGAGCCGTAGCCGTGCGCGGAGCGGGGCGGGGGCGACGCATGCGCATCGTGGTGCTCGGCGGCACGCGATTCCTGGGTCGGGCGATCGCCGCGCAGGCGGTCGGGCGCGGCCACGCCGTGACCTGCGCCGCGCGGGGGCGCGCGGGCGCCGCCCCGCCGGGGGCCCGCTTCGTCGCGATCGAGCGCGACCGGGCGGACGGGCTCGACGCCCTGAGGGGAGCGACCTTCGATGCCGCCGTGGACGTGGCGCGCGACCCGGGCCGGGTCCGGCGGGCGCTGGCGGCGCTCGCGGGCCGGGTCGGGCACTGGACCTTCGTGTCGACGACGAGCGTCTACGCCGACACCGCCACGCGCGGGCAGACGGCCCGCACGGCGCCGCTCCTGGCGCCGTCCGACGTCGGGCCCTACGGGGCCGCCAAGGTCGCGTGCGAGCGGGCCTTCGGCGGTGGCGCCCTGATCTGCCGGGCCGGGCTGATCGTCGGCCCCGGCGATCCGACCGGGCGGTTCTCGTACTGGGTCGCACGGCTTGCGCGCGGCGGGGAGGTGCTGGCGCCGGCAGAGCCGGAGGATCCGGTCCAGTGGATCGACGTCCGCGACCTCGCCGCCTGGATCGTCCACGCGGCGGAACGGGGGCTCGCCGGGCCGTTCGACGCGGTCGCGCCGCCTTGCACCCGCCGCGCCTTCCTCGACAGCTGCGCCGCTGCCCTCGGCTCGGCCTGCACCTATGCGTGGGTGGATCGGGCCTTCCTCGACCGCCACGGGGTGGAGCGCGAATCCGGCCCGTTTTCCCTGCCGCTCCCGCTGCCGGACACGATCGGCGACGCGTCGCGCGACGTCTCGGCGACGCTGGCGGCGGGCCTGAGCGTGCGGCCCCTGGAGGAGACCGCCCGCGACACGCTTGGCTGGCTGGAGACGACCGGCGGCCCGGTCACCGGCCTGACCGCGGACGAGGAGGCGGCCCTGCTGGCCGCCCGGCACGCAGAGCGGGGCTACCGCTCCTCCGGTCCGTAAGCCGCCAGGAAGACCCGCACGGCTTCCGCCACCCAGTAGGTCGTCTCGGCCTCGGTCGGCGGGTCGCCGACGGCGAAGAGCAGGCGGCGCATCGTGGTGGCGGCGCAGAGGTCGAAGAAGTGGCGGGCGGCGAGGTCGGAATCCATCGCCCGCAGGCGGCCGGCGGCGACCTGGGCGTCGAGATAGGCGCGCAGGCGGGTGCGGCCGAGCAGCGGTCCGGCCTCGTAGAAGGCCCGGCCGAAGCGGGGGAATTTTTCCGCCGCGCCGATCACCATCCGCACCGAGGCGATGTGGTCGGGCCGCACCATCGCCTCCATCAGGCTGGTGCCGAGGCGGCGCAGGACGGCGGCGATGTCGGGGTCGTCGTGATCGAGCCGGCAGATGTTTTCCGCGAGGCTCCGCTTCTCCTCGATCGTCAGCGCCTCGAACAGCGATTCCTTGCTCTCGAAATAAACGTAGAGCGTGCCCTTCGAGACCCCGGCCGCCTTGGCGATCGCCCCCATGCTGGCGCCGTCGAAGCCGCTGGCGAGAAACACCTCGCGGGCCCCGTCCAGGATCTGGCGGCGCTTGTCGGTCTCGGCGGGGCCCGCCTCGGCGGCGGTAGCGGCGGTCGTGGAGTCGGTGCTCATGATCGGAGCCATTGTGGGGGCGCGGAGGCCGGGGTCAACCGGACGTGTGCACTGCACACGGTATCGATTGACCGAACGGTTCGGTCAACGTACTATCGTGACCGTTCGAGAGCCGTCAATCGACTCGAATCGTGCGATTCGGGTCGGCGCGGCGGGGACGGAAGACGACGATGGCGTTCCGAGACGATTACGCGCAGGGCCGGCCCGCCGGCGAGGCGCCCTCCAAGGCGGCTCCTCAAGCCGCGCCCCCTGTCGAGGCCGCCCCCGCGCCGCCCGCCGGTGCGCCCGCGAAGCGCAAGCGCCCCTTGCGCCGCCTGGTCCTGCTCGCGCTGCTTCTCGGCGGCGGCGCCTACGGCGCCTATGCGGGGCACGAGTGGTGGACCACCGGCCGCTTCTTCGTCACCACCGACGACGCCTACGTCCAGGCCGACATCTCGACGCTCGCCGCCAAGGTCTCGGGCTACCTCGAGGCGGTACCGGTGGTGAACGGCCAGGCGGTCAAGGCCGGCGACGTCGTCGCGCGGATCGAGGACGGCGACTACCGCCTGGCGCTGAAGGCCGCCGAGGACAAGCTGGCGACGCAAGGGAGCGTGATTACCCGCATCGCCCGCCAGGCCGAGGCCGCCCGGGCCCAGGTGCTGCAGGGCCGGGCCCAGATCGACGCCGCCAAGGCCGACCAGGTCCGGGCCGCCGCCGACTACCAGCGCCAGACCCAGCTCGCTCTCTCCGAGTTCGCCGCCAAGTCGCGCCTGGAGCAGTCCCGGGCCGACCGCGACCGGTCCGACGCCACCGTCAAGGGCGCCGAGGCCAACCTGATCGCGCTCCAGGCCAACGTGGCGGTGCTGGAGGCGCAGACCCTCGAGGCCGAGAACCTCGCCGCCGAATTGCGCACCGCCGTCGACCGCGCGAAGCGCGACCTGTCCTTCACGGTGCTCCGCGCGCCCTTCGACGGAGTGATCGGCAACAAGGCGACGGAGGCCGGGGCCTATGTCGGGCCGGGCTCGCGCATCGCCGCGCTCGTGCCGCTCCAGAGCGCCCGGGTCGACGCCAACTTCAAGGAGACCCAGCTCGGCCGGGTCCGGGTCGGCCAGCCGGTCCACATCCGGGTCGATGCCTGGCCCGACCGCGACATCCTCGGCACCGTCGAGAGCCTGTCGCCGGCCTCCGGCTCGGTGTTCAGCCTGCTGCCTCCCGACAACGCCACCGGCAACTTCACCAAGATCGTCCAGCGCCTGCCGGTCCGGGTGCGGGTGCCGGAAGAGGTCGCCCGCGAGGGCCTCCTGCGGCCGGGCCTCTCGGTGGTGGTGCGGGTCGATACGCGGGGCCTCGACGAGACCAAGCCGCCGGCCCCGATCGAGCCGCATCAGGCGGTGTCGGAGAAGGCTGCGGCGGCGTCGGTTCGGACGGCGGGGCGGTGAGCCAAGAAAGACAATCGTCGAGCGCGGGATCCCCTCTCCCGTATGGGAGAGGGGTAGGGGCGATCGAAGATCGCGCAGGGTGACACGCTTCAGGATTAAACACTGAGCGTCACGCGGCGAGCACAACGTTACGAGCCCGACTCAGGACCGTATCACCCTCACGCGGGATCTTCGATCCCCCGACCCCTCTCCCACACGGGAGAGGGGAGACGCGCCTTAGCATCGTCAGGTCGAGTCGAACGGACTCCCCTCAAACTACAATCCAGCAGGCTTATCCGACATGGCCGCGACCCCCGCGCCCGCCGACGCACCGATCGACCGCCGCCGCATGGTGGCGTTCGTCTGCATGGTGTTCGGGATGTTCATGGCGATCCTGGACATCCAGATCGTCTCGGCCTCGCTCGCCGAGATCCAGGCCGGCCTCTCGGCCTCGGCCGACGAGATCCCGTGGGTGCAGACGAGCTACCTCATCGCCGAGGTGATCTCGATCCCGCTGTCGGGCACCCTGTCGCGGGTGCTCTCGACCCGCTGGATGTTCGTGATCTCGGCCGGCGGCTTCACCCTGATGAGCCTGATGTGCGCCACCTCGTCGACGATCGGCGAGATGATCCTCTGGCGCGCCCTCCAGGGCTTCATCGGCGGCGGCATGATCCCGACGGTGTTCGCCTCGGCCTTCACCATCTTCCCGGCCTCAAAGCGCAGCATCGTCTCGCCGATGATCGGCCTCGTGGCGACGCTCGCCCCGACCATCGGCCCCACCGTCGGCGGCTACCTCACCGACCTGTTCAACTGGCACTGGCTCTTCCTCGTCAACATCGTGCCGGGCATCTTCGTCACGGTCTCGACCTACCTGCTGGTCGATTTCGACAAGCCGAACCTCGACCTCCTCAAGCGCTTCGACTGGGCCGGCCTCGGCCTGATGGCGGCCTTCCTCGGCTGCCTCGAATACGTGCTGGAGGAGGGCCCCACCCACGACTGGTTCCAGGAGGAGGCGATCTTCGCCGCCGCGATCGTCTGCGGCATCGCCTGCATCGGGTTCTTCTGGCGCGCGCTCACCGCCGAGCAGCCGATCGTGGATCTTCGCGCCTTCTCGGACCGCAACTTCGCCGGCGGCTGCCTGTTCAGCTTCGTCATGGGCATCGGCCTCTACGGCCTGACCTACCTCTATCCGGTCTATCTCGGCCGGGTGCGCGGCTACTCGGCGCTCCAGATCGGCGAGACGATGTTCGTCTCGGGCTTATGCATGTTCGCCACCGCACCGATCGCCGGGCGCCTCTCGGCCAAGGTCGATCCGCGGATCATGATGGCGATCGGGTTCACGGGCTTCGCCGCCGGCACCTGGATCGTCACCGGCATCACCAAGGACTGGGATTTCGACGAGCTGCTGTGGCCCCAGGTTTTGCGCGGCTGCTCGCTGATGCTGTGCATGATCCCGATCAACAACATCGCGCTCGGCACCCTGCCGCCGGCCCGGATGAAGAACGCGTCCGGCCTCTACAACCTCACCCGCAACCTCGGCGGCGCGGTCGGGCTGGCGCTGATCAACACCGCGCTCAACGACCGCTGGGACCTGCACCTCGCCCGCCTGCACGAGCGCTTCACCTGGACCAACCCGATGGTGCTGGAACGCCTCGACAGCATGGCCAAGGGCTTTGCGGGGCTCGCCGGCAACCCGGACGCCATGGCGCTGAAGGCGATGATGAACACGGTGCGGATGCAGGGGCTGCTGATGAGCTTCTCCGACGTCTTTCTGATGCTGACCGTGTTGTTCGTGCTGATGGCCTGCGCCACGCCGATGATCCGCCGGCCGCGCCCGGGCGGGGCGGGAGCGGACGCGCATTAGAGCGCTTCACGATCGCACTGCCATCGCGAAGCGCTCCAAGTCTTTGTTTCATCTCTTTTCTTCGACGAACCGGCATCCACTTCGTCGGAAAATGCTCTAGGCGCGGGAGACGGCGCACGAGAAAAGGCGCCCCTGCCCGGATCGGGGCAGGAGCGCCAAGTCTATGACACGTCTCGGGAGGAGATGCGGAGGCCGCCCGGGTCGAAGGACGCGGCGGGCGGAATCAACGCGTGTCGCCGAGAAAACTACACCCCCTTCTCGGGTTCCCACAAGTCTCCGCGGCCCTCGACCTTGGTCCGAGACGGGTGAGCGGGGGTTACATCTGCGTCAGCTGCGCCGCGCCGGCCGGCAATCGCTCCGTCGCGCCCCGTCGGGCGAGGCGCCAAATCTCTGATTCCGCCGCCGTTTCGGCCGCGGACCGGGGCCTGCCCGGCCCATCGCTGCGGGACTCCGGCCGCCCACCTGCGGCCGACGGTCCTTTCCAGGCGGGCCCGACCCGCGATAAGGATCGGGTTCCCGCCAGCCCGCGCCGCCCGGACGACGTGACGACGCCTCATTCCCCCGCGACTCCGCCCGCCTCCGGACACCTCCGCGTCGAGGCAGTCTCGAAGCGCTTCGGTGCCCATCCCGCCGTCGACGGGGTCGACCTCGACCTCGCGCCGGGCCAGGTCTTCGGCCTGCTGGGGCCCTCCGGCTGCGGCAAGTCCACGCTGCTGCGCATGGTGGCCGGCTTCGAGGCGCCGAACTCCGGAAAAATCCTTCTCGACGGACGAGACCTCACCGGGGTGCCGCCGCACCGCCGACCGGTCAACATGATGTTCCAGTCCTACGCCCTGTTCCCGCACCGGGACGTGGCGGGGAACGTCGCCTACGGGCTGGAGCGGGAGGGCCTGGGCCGTCCCGAGGTCGCCGCCCGGGTCGCCGAGATGCTGCGCCTCGTCCAGCTCGACCATTTGGGCGCCCGCCGGCCCGACCAGCTCTCCGGCGGCCAGCGCCAGCGGGTCGCGCTCGCCCGGGCGCTGGCCAAGCGGCCCCGGGTGCTGCTCCTCGACGAGCCGCTCGGCGCCCTCGACCGGGCCCTGCGGGAGGAGACGCAAGCCGAGCTGCGGGCGCTGCAACGCCGGCTCGGCACCACCTTCGTGGTCGTCACCCACGATCCCGCCGAGGCGATGGTGCTGGCCGACCGCATCGGCGTGATGGCGGCGGGCCGGCTGGTCCAGGTCGGCGTGGCGGCCGATCTCTACGAGCGTCCGGCCACCCGCTACGTCGCAGGGCTCCTCGGCGACGTCAACCTGATCGAGGGCCGGCTCGGGGAGGGCGGGGCCGGGCGCTTGCGCGGCCTCGACACGCCGCTCGGGACGCTTCACGCCTTCGACCATCACGGCGCCGGTGACGCCGGATCGCCCGGCCTCCTGGCGCTCCGGCCCGAGCGGCTGACGCTCGCGACGGAGGGCCTGGCCGGCACGCTCCTCGACGCGACCTATCTCGGCGACAGGATCGTCTGCCGGGTCGGGATGGCGGACGGGCGGGTGCTGCGGGCCGCGACCCCGCCCGGCACCGGCCCGGCGCCGGGGGCTCCGGTGCACCTCGCCTTCGCACCCGAGGCGGCCTCACTGCTGCCGGGCGAGCCCGCCGCGCCCCAGGTCCTTGCCTCGTCCCAGGTCCCCGCATGACCGGGCGGCTGCGCGACGCCCTGCGGCGGCTGGCGCTGCCGGCGGTCCCGCTCCTGTGGCTCCTCGCCTTCTTCGGCCTGCCCTTCGCGGTGGTGCTGAAGATCAGCCTGTCGGACCCGGCGACCGCCCTGCCGCCCTACACGCCGGTGCTCGACTGGGATGCGGGCCTGGCCGGCTGGGCCGACGTGCTCGCCGCCCTCGACTTCGAGAACTACCGCACGCTCCTCGCCGACCCGCTCTACCTCGACGCGGGGCTGACCTCGCTGACGGTCGCGCTCTGCGCGACCCTGCTGCTGGTCCTCGTCGGGTACCCGATCGCCTACGCGATGGCGCGGGCGCCGAAGGCCTGGCAGCCTCTCCTCGTCGCCCTGATGGTGATCCCGTTCTGGACGAGCTTCCTGATCCGGGTCTATGCCTGGATCGCGATCCTGAAATCCGATGGGCTCCTCAACCAGGCGCTGATGGCGCTCGGGCTGGTACGTCAGCCGGTCGAGATCCTCAACACCCCGGCGGCGGTGATGATCGGGATGGTCTACGCCTACCTGCCCTTCATGGTTCTGCCGCTCTACGCGGTGCTGGAGCGCCTCGACCGCGGGCTCATCGAGGCCGCCCGCGACCTCGGGGCGAGCCGGCTCGCCGCCTTCCGCACCGTGACCCTGCCGCTGTCGTGGCCCGGCCTCGTCGCCGGGGCGCTCCTGTGCTTCATCCCGATCACCGGCGAGTTCATCATCCCGGACCTGCTCGGCGGCACCGACACCCTGATGCTCGGGCGGGTCCTGTGGAGCGAGTTCTTCTCCAACCGCGACTGGCCGCTCGCCTCAAGCGTCGCGGTGGTGCTGCTCGTGATCGTCGCCGGCCCGGTGGTGCTGTTTCGCGAGGCCGAGGCGCGCCGGCTGGAGCGCCCCTGAGATGCAGCGCGCCCATCCCCTCGCCTGGGCCGCGCTCGCCCTCGGGCTGGCCTTCCTGTACGGGCCGATCCTGCTCCTCGTCGTCTACTCGTTCAACGCCTCGCGCCTCGTCACGGTCTGGGCCGGGTTCTCGACCCGCTGGTATGCGGGCCTCCTCGACAACGGCCCGCTGGTCGCTTCCGCCCTCGTCACCCTGAAGGTCGCCTTCGCCTCGGCGAGCCTCGCGACCGTGCTCGGCACGCTGGCCGCGCTGGCGCTGGACGGGCGCCGGCGCTTCCCCGGGCGGCCGCTGCTCACCGGCCTCGTCTACGCCCCGATGGTGATGCCGGAGGTGATCACCGGCCTGTCCCTGCTGCTGCTGTTCGTGGGCCTCGGCATTCCGCGCGGCTTCTGGACCATCGTGATCGCGCACGCGACCTTCACGCTCTGCTTCGTCGCCGTCGTGGTGCAGGCCCGCCTGCGCCTCCTCGACCGCGCGCTCCTCGACGCCGCCGCGGATCTCGGCGCCGCGCCCGTCACGGTGTTTCGCACCGTGACCCTGCCGCTGATCGCGCCCGCGGTGATCGCCGGCTTCCTGCTGGCCTTCACCCTCTCGATGGACGACCTCGTGATCGCGAGCTTCGTCTCGGGGCCGGGCGCCACCACGCTGCCGATGCGCCTCTACAGCCAGGTCCGTCTCGGCGTGACCCCGGAGATCAACGCGATCTCGACCCTGCTGATCGGGGCAGTGAGCCTGGCGGTGCTGGGGGCGTCCGTGCTGACGGCGCGGCGGGGGCGTTAGCCCGTGACGATCGGCAACACCCGGGCACGGCACCCGACCGGGATCGCATCGGGGCAGGGAGCCTGTTGAATCAGGCCGCAGCGCAGTCCACTTTCTTGTCCGAAGACGAATCGGGACGGCGTGATGAAGGTTTCCGTCGCGGACGCGGAAGGGCAATTGGCCGATCTCGTGCGGCGTGCAGAGACCGGCGACGAGGTGATCCTTACCCGCCAGGGTCGGGCCGCCGTCCGGCTGGTGCCGGTCAAGGCACCACAATCGGCGGCCGAGCGGGAGCGGATCATCATGGCGGTCCGGGAAGCCGGCCGTGCCAAGGCGACGCCGGGGCCATCCGCCGCTCGAAGCCAGGATTTCCTCTACGACGATGAGGGTCTGCCGCAGTGATCGTGGTCGATACCTCCGCGCTGATCGCCATCGCATAAGGCGAAGCGCGGGCCGCAGACTGCATGGCCGTGCTCATCGCCGAACCCGACATCCTCATCTCGGCCGGGACTTTGGCCGAAGCCATGATCGTGTCCGGACGGCGGAACATCGCCGAGGGTGTGAGAGCCCTGGTCGATGATCTCGCCTTCGAGGTGATCCCCGTCACGGCCGCTGTGGCCTATGATTGCGCAGCGGCCTACGCGCAGTGGGGCAAGGGCGTGCATCCGGCCGGCTTGAATAGGGGCGATTGCTTCGCCTACGCGCTGGCCAAGGCGCGCAACTGCCCCTTGCTCTTCGTCGGCGACGATTTCGCCCGTACCGACATCACGAATGCGCAAAGCGTGACCTGAAACGGCCCCGATCCTGCAAAGCCCCTCCGGACGGCGTTTCCGCCGCCGCCCGGAACACCGGAGCTTCGCGCATGGATGTCGGCGTGTTCATCCCGATCGGCAACAACGGCTGGCTGATCTCGGAAGCGGCCCCGCAATACAAGCCGAGCTTTGCCCTCAACAAGGCGATCGTGCAGAAGGCGGAAGGGTACGGGCTCGATTTCGCCCTCTCGATGATCAAGCTGCACGGCTTCGGCGGCAAAACCGAGTTCTGGGACTACAACCTCGAATCCTTCACGCTGATGGCGGGCCTCGCGGCTGTGACCGAGCGGATCAGGCTCTTCGCCTCGACCGCGGTGCTGACCCTGCCGCCGGCCCTCGTCGCCCGGATGGCGACCACGATCGACTCGATCGCCCCCGGCCGGTTCGGGGTGAACGTCGTCTCGGGCTGGCAGAAGGCCGAGTATTCCCAGATGGGCCTGTGGCCCGGCGACGACTATTTCGGCTACCGCTACGACTATTCCACCGAATACGTCCGGGTGATGAAGGAGCTGTGGGAGACCGGCACCTCGGACTTCCAGGGCGCGCATTTCCGGATGGAGGGCTGCATGATGAAGCCCACGCCCTCCGGCCCGATCCCGATCGTCGCCGCCGGCCAGAGCGGGCGCGGCATGGAATTCGCCGCCCAATACGCCGATTACAACTTCGTGCTGGGCACCGGCCTCAACACGCCGACGGCCTGCGCGCCGACCTGCGCCCGGCTGATCGAGGCCGCCGCCAGGACCGGGCGCGACGTCGGCTCCTACGTCCTGATGATGGTGATCGCCGACGAGACCGACGCGGCGGCCGAGGATCGCTGGATGGCCTACCGCCAGGGCGCCGACGTCCAGGCGCTCGCCTGGATGCTCGACCAGAGCAACCAGGACAAGAACGCCTCCGCCGATTCGACCGCGACCTGGATGAACCTCCCCGAGGGGGCGGTGAACTTCAACATGGGCACGCTGGTCGGCTCCTATGCGAACGTGGCGCGGATGCTCGACGAGGCGGCGACGGTGCCGGGGGTGAAGGGCATCATGCTGACCTTCGACGATTTCCTCGACGGCCTCGACGCCTTCGGGACAGAGATCCAGCCCCTGATGGCCTGCCGGCAGGACCGTTTGGAGGTCGCCGCGTGACGGTCTCCGACGCGCTCATCGCCCGCACCATCCTGGCCGGCACGGTCGGGGAGGCGGCCCCGGCCCGGGACCTGCCCTCGTCCTGGGAGCGGGACGCCCCCGAACCGGCCCATGCCGAGCGGCGCCTGCGGCAGGCCGCCGAGGCGACCGGGGAGGCGGCACCTGTCATGCCGCCCCTGCCGGCGGTGGAGGACGGGCCGCTGCACGGCCTCGGGATCGGCGCGCTCCAGGCCGCCTTCGCGGCGGGGACGACCGATCCGGTGGCGCTCCTCGCGGCGCTTCAGGCGCGCATCGACCGCCACCCCTCCGGGCGCGACGCGGTGCTGGCCCCGGTCCCGGGCGCGCGCGACGCGGCCGAGGCGAGCGCCCGGCGGATCCGGGCCGGGGAGGCCCGTCCCCTCGACGGCATCCCGTTCGGCATCAAGGACATCATCGACTGCGCCGGCGCGCCGGTGACCTGCGGCTCGCGCCTCACCGGCGACCGGGTGGCGGCGGCCGACGCGACCGTGGTGGCCCGCCTGCGCGCGGCGGGCGCGATTCCCCTCGCGATGCTCGCCACCACCGAATTCGCCTGCGGCTCGGCCCACAACCCGCGCTACGGCGCGGTGGCCAATCCGTGGGACCGGACGCGCTGGACCGGCGGCTCCTCGACCGGCTCCGGCGCCGCGCTCGCCGCCCGGCTGATGCCGCTGGCGCTCGGCACCGACACGGGCGGCTCGATCCGGGTGCCGGCGGCCTGGTGCGGCATCACCGGCCTCAAAGCCACCCGGGGGCTGGTGCCGCGCACCGGCGTCGCGCCCCTGTCCTGGACCCTCGACCATGTCGGCCCGATGGCCCGCTCGGCCGCGGACCTCGCCCGGGCGATGCCCTGGATCGCCGGCCCCGACGGCGCCGACCCGCACGCCGCCGGCCGCTACGACGCCACCCGCGCCCGGGACCTTCCGGGCCTGCGCGTCGGCGTGCCGGAGGGCTGGTTCACGGCGATGCAGGACGACGCGGTGCTCACCGCCTGGGAGGCGATGCTGCGGGTGCTGGAGCGCCACGGCGCGCGCCTCGTGCCGGTCGATCTCGGCCCTGTCGCGACCGCGCACCAGGACGGCTACACGATCGTGATGGCGGAACTCGCCGCGCTCCAGGAGCCCGATTTCGACCGCGCCGCGGCCCTCGATCCCGGCACCCGCGCCCGGCTGGAGCAGGGCCGGCTCTTCACCGCCGCCGATTATCTGCGGGCGCTCCGCCGCCGGCCCGTGGTGCTGGCGCAGGTGCTCGATGCGCTCGCCGATGTCGACGTGCTGGTGACCCCGGGCCTCGGCGGCGAGGCGCCGTCCCTCGACACCCTGACGGTGGCGGTGAACGGCGCGGCCCACCCGCTCCAGGCGGTGCTGCCGCGCAACACCATGCTGTTCGACTATACGGGCCTGCCCGCCCTGATGCTGCCGACCGGCTTCGGGCGGAACGGGCTGCCGGTCGCCGCGCAGGTGGTGGGCAAGCCCTACGACGACGCCTTGTGCCTGGGGCTGGGGGCGGTGTTTCAGCGGGAGACCGGGCATCACCTCGCGGCGCCGCCGGGGTGACCGCTCACCGTCCGAGGGTCGTTTCTGCCGCCGCGACGAGCCACGCCGCCATGGTGGGGGCGACCGTGTCGGCCTGATCGCGCCAGCGCGCGACCTGGATCTTCGAGGAGGGCCGCATCTCCGCCACCCGCACCAGCCGGGTCAGACGGCGGCGCCGGAGCGCATCGGCGACGAGGAGCGAGCGCGCGAGGACGATGCCGTTGCCGTCCTGCGCCGCCTGCAAGGCCGCGCCGATATCGCGAAAGCGCATCGCGGGCGGGTTATCCCCGTCAGCGCCGAGCCACGTCGCCCAGGACCATTCGTTGCCGATCCCGTCGGCGGCCCGCCCCTTGCCGAGCCGCGGCAGCCGGCGCCAGTCGCCATCCTGACGGGAACGGCGCAGCACGGGCGCGACGACCGGAAAGACGCTCTCGGCCGGAAAGGCCACCTCGCACCGGTGGCTCGCCTGCGCCTCGCGCGGGATCCAGAGCAGCGCCAGGTCGGTCTCCTCCGGCACCGTGCCCGGCTTGCCGTCCCAGGGATTGCTTTCCCGGGTCGTCACCTCGATCGCGACGGCCGGAAAGGCCGCGGCCAGATCGGGCAGGCGCGGCGAGAGCCACCAGGCGAGCAGGGCGTTGCTGACCCCGATCCGGAACGGCCGCGAGGCCCGCTCGCCCGCGACCCGCTCCCGCAGCCCCGCCAGCGTCCCGAGCAGCGGGGCGACGTCCCGCGCCAGGCGCTCGCCCGCCGGCGTCGGCCGCAGGCCCGGGTTCAGCCGCTCCAGCAGCGGGGTGCCGAAATACTCTTCCAAGGCCCGCAACCGGTGGCTGACGGCGCTCTGGGTCAGGCCGAGCTCGGCGGCGGCCCGCGTCACGCTCCCGTGCCGCAGCACGGCATCGAACGCCACGAGGCCGGGGAAGGGAGGCAATCGGCGCATCGGCATCTCCCATGACCCCGACGATGGATGAACGCCCATGAAACGGGCTCATCGGCGCCGCCGCAACTCTCATTTGCCTTGATCCCGCAGAGTCGCGCTGATCGCGGCCATGATCCTCACCGACGATCCTTCCGTCACCTGGGACCGGCGCGCCCGCCTCACCGCGGGCGTGCTCGGCCTGGGCGCCTTCCTGACCCAGTTCGACGTGACGGCGCTCGTCGTCGTCATGCCGGCGATCGGGCGCGACCTCGGCCTCGGCATGCCGGGCCTCGCCTGGGTCATCGATGCCTACAGCCTCGCCTTCACGGCCGCCCTGCTGGCCGCCGGGGCCCTGGCGGATCGCCACGGCCGGCGAGGCGTTCTGCTGCTCGGCAACGCGCTGTTCGCCGCCGCATCCGTCGCCTGCGCCCTCGCCGGGACCGCGCCCGCTTTGTGCGTCGCCCGCGCCGCGCAGGGTATCGGCGCGGCCTTCCTGATCACCGGGGCCATCGCGTCGATCGCCGGCAGCTTCCCGGATCCCGTCCTGCGGGCCCGGGCCCTGGCCGTCATCGGGATCC
Source organism: Methylobacterium indicum (assembly GCF_017347565.1). Classification (NCBI taxonomy): domain Bacteria; kingdom Pseudomonadati; phylum Pseudomonadota; class Alphaproteobacteria; order Hyphomicrobiales; family Methylobacteriaceae; genus Methylobacterium; species Methylobacterium indicum. The sequence continues at coordinate 2,745,521 of NZ_AP024145.1, forward strand.
TGTCGGGTATCGCGATGGCGCTCGGCCCGACGCTGGGCGGCCTGCTCGCCGCCTGGCTCGGCTGGCCCGCGATCTTCCTCGCCAACATCCTGCCCTGCGGACTGATCGCGCGCGCCGTGCCCCGCTTCGTCGGCGAAGGCCGGAGGGAGGCGGGGCACCCGGTCGACTGGGCTGGATTGCTGGTTCTCACCGGCGCGCTCGGTCTCGCGGTCGAGGGCGTCCTGCAGGCCCAGGCCGCTCCGTCGATGGGCCTGATCGGCGTCGCGGCCGGCCTCGCGCTCGCGATCGCCTTCGCGCGCCGGCAGCGCCGGCGGGCGCATCCGCTGATCGATCCGGCCCTCGCGTCGGATCGTGCCGTGAAAGCCGTCATCGTCCTGCTGCTGGCGATCTCGGCCGGCTACTGGGCGGTCCTGGTCTCCCTCCCGGCCTTCCTGATGGCGGCCTTCGGGATCGACGCGCAGAGGGCGGGATTCGCGCTGCTCGCGGCGACGCTGCCGATGCTGGTGCTGCCTCCGGTGGGCAGCCGCATGGTCCGGCAGGCCGGCTGGCGGCGCGCGTTCGGGAGCGCGCTGGGATTGATCACCATCGGAAACGCGATCCTGACGGCAACGGCCCTCGCCGGTTCTCCGGCCGGCGCCCTCGTCGGCATGACCGCCATCGGCGCCGGGGCGGCGCTCGCCCATTCCCAGCTCACGGGAGCCATCGTGGCGCTGGCTCCCTCCGGGGCGGCCGGCATGGCCTCGGCCCTCACGATGGTGGCGCGTCAGGGCGGGTTCGCGCTCGGCGTGGCGGCGCTCGGGGTCCTGGCGCCGACGAGTCCGGGCGGCGCCGGATACGCCGCCAGCTTCGCCTTCGCGGCCACCGCGGGCCTGATCGGGCTCTGCGCCTGCGGCGCGCTGCCGGGGGGTTCCGATCGGCCGCGGTGAGGCGTCACGCCGGCTGCGCGGCAGCGCGCCTCAATACTCCCACTCCGCCCCCACGCCCACCGCCGTGCGCCCATCGGCGCCGGCCTCGCCCTTCACCTTGATCCGTCCGGTCACGTCGTAGGTGATGGTCGCCTCGGTATCCTCCGGGCGGGCGCCGGCGCGCACGCCGACGCTCACCCGGTCGCCGAGCGACCGCGACAGGCCGACCGCGGCGCCGCCCTTCGCTCCGGCCTGGATGTCGAGGCTGTCGAGGCCAAGGCCCTTGCGGGCGCTCTCGAACACGTCGGGCCCGCCGGCGCCGCCGGAGAGCTGGGCGACGGCCTGGGCGAGCTGCAGCGCCTGGAACGGCGAGAGGCCGCCCGACGCCTTCTTGAACAGCAGGCGCGACAGGACCTCGTCCTGGGGCAGGGGCGGCTCGGAGGTCAGCGAGAAGTCGGGCTGGTTGGCCGGGCCGGTGACGGCGATCTTGGCGGTGACGTCGCCGGCCTGGGACTGGGCCTGGAAGTCGAGCTCCGGCGCCGTCAGGTCGCCCGCGAAGGTCAGGCGGCCGCGGGTGAAGTCGAGGCGCTGGCCGACGATCTGGATCCGGCCGCGGCGCATCGCGAAGGCGCCGTTCGCCACCGGCGCCGCCGAGGTGCCGGTGAGGCGCAGGGAGCCGCCGAGCTCCGCGTCGATGCCGCGGCCCCGCACGGTGATGCGGCCGGGCGCGTTCAGCGTCAGGTCGAGGGCGGCGAGGAAGGGCGGCGCCTTGCGGCCGCGCCGCGCCGCCGCGGCGCGCTTGGCCCGCGCGTCGAGGCGGGCGCGCATCTGCGGCGGGGTGTTGACGTGGCGGATGCCGGGGAGGGGCTGCACCGTCGCGGGCAGGCGGTCGGGCACCGAGACGTCGAGGGAGACGACGTCGACCTGGCCGCTCACCCGCGGCGTGCGGGCGAGCGGCCCGGTGAGCGACAGGTTGAGGCCGGAGACCAGGGTCATCAGCGGGCTCGCGACCAGCTCGGCCCGGTCGGCCCGGATGGTCAGGTTTCCGGGGAAGCCGGCGGCCGGCTCGACCGCGACGCGGCCCTGGACCTGGAGCGTGCCGCCGTTGCGCGTCGCCGCGGTCAGGCGCTCGATCACCAGGGTGTCGCCGCGGCCGGCGACCCGGCCCTGGATGTCGGTGAGGCGCACGCCGTTCAGCGGATCGGTGAAGCTGCCGCCGGTGAGAACCGCCGAGCCGTCGATCCGCGGGGCCTGGAGCGTGCCGGCGACGCCGGCATCGAGGGCGACCCGGCCGGTCACCCGCTGGCCGCCCGTCGCCAGCAGGGTGTTGGCCAAAGCCGCGTCGAGGGCGCCGCGGATGCGCAGGGCGAGGGAACCGCCGGGCTCGACCGGCACCGAGCCGGAGAGCGCGAGCTGCACGCCCTTGCCCGCCGTCACCGTGCCGTCGAGGCCGGCGCGGCCGTCCTCGATCCGGCCCGCGGCTCGGGCGTCGATCGGCGGCAGGCCGGCGGAGCGGGTCTCGGGCGTCACGAGGCGCGACACGCTCACGGCATAGCGCCCCTCCGGGCTCCCGGCCGGGCCGGTGAGCGCGGCCTCGCCGTCGAGGGTGCCGGAAAGCGCGAGGCTCGGCGCGGCGATGCGGGCGAGCGACAGCGGCACGGCCTTGAGGCCGAGGCGCAGATCGAGGCGCTTGCCCAACGTCCCGTCGAGGCTGGCCCGGCCGGCGCCGGCCGCGAGGGCGAGCCCGGAGACGGTCACGCCGTCGTCGCCGAAGGTGATCCGGGCCGGGCCGGCGAGCGCCAGCCGGTCGGCCCCGCGGATGGCGGAGAGGCGCGCGAGGTCGAGGCGCGGATGATCGGCGGGAACAAGCCGGGCGGCGCCGTCGAGGGCGAAGCCCCGGGCCCGGGCCTGGAGCAGGAGGTCGCTGCCGTCGGAGGCCGGCTTGGCGTCGAGGCGGATCGCCTCGATCGTCTCCGAGCCGGCGACGAGCCGGTCGGCGTTGAGCCTGCCCGAGACCCGCGGGCTCGCCCACAGGTCGGTGCCGGCGAGGTCCGTGTCGAGGCGCGACACCGCCAGGGAGGCGGCGCGCACGCCCTCGCCGGTCGCCCGCATCCGGGCATCCTGGCGGCCGCCGGCGCGGCTCAGGGTGATGGCCGCGTCGAGGCGGCCGGAGAGGCGGGTGAGCGCCAGGGCCGAGAGGTCGTCGAGATTGCCGGCCTTCAGCGCCACCTCGCCTTCGGCGAGGCGCGAGGCCGGATCGACGGCGGCATGGCCGGTGAGCGAGACCGAGCCGAGGCCGAAGCTCAGCCGGTCGAGCAGCCAGTCGGCGCCGCGTCGGGCGAGGTGGAGGTCGCCGGTGAGCGGCTTGCCGTCGACCCGGCCGGTGAGGGTGACCGTCCCGTCGAGGGCGCCGGTGGCGTCGGTCACGCTCGCCCTGGCGGCGAGGTCGCGGACCGGCCGGCCCATGGCGCGGGCCTCCGGCGCCACGAGCGTCAGGGCGAGGTCCGGGTGCTCCAGCGAGCCGGTGAGGCGGGCGTCAAGCCCGGCCTTGCCGGCGAGCTCGGAATCGAGGGTGGCGAGGTCGGACAGATCGATCCGGCCGGTCATGTCGGCCTTGGCCTCGGTGGCGCGGCCCTCCAGCGTCGCGGTGAGCGCCTGTCCGGTGAGCCGCGCGGCCTGGACGGCGTAGCCGTCGGGCAGCCGCGTCAGGCGGCCGGCAAAGCGCAGGTCGCGGCCCAGGGTCCGGTCGAGGGCGGGGGTGCCGAGAGAGAGCTTGTCGGTGCTCGCCTCGACATCGGCGGTGACGCCGGCCCGGCCCGGATCGCCGGAGAGCAGCGCCTTGGCGGCGACGCGGCCACCCATCGGCCGCCCGGCCGCCAGCGAGAACGCCGCGAGGTCGGGGAGTTCCGCCGTGAGCGTGCCCGCCACCACGTCGCGGCCGATCCGGCCGGTATAGCGGGCCTGCGCGGTCGGGGCCTCGATCGTCACCGCGTCGAGATCGGCGACGCCGTTCGGGTCGAGGCGGCCGACGAGGCGGAACGACGCCTTGGGGCCGACCGCGCGGCGCAAGGCGGGATCGGCGAGGTGGAGGCCGTCGACCTCGGCCTCGGCGGCGAGCCGGAACGACTGGCCCTCCTGCGTGCGGGGCAGGGGCGCGACCGTGAGGTCGGCGCTGGCGCGGCCGAGGCGGCTGCCCGCGGCCGAGAGGCCGGCGGCCTTCAGGGTGCCGCGCAGGGCGGGCGCATCGAGGGGCCCTTTGAGGCTCGCGTCGAGCATCAGGGATTCGAGGGTCGACTCGCCGGCCTTGGTGACGCCGCCCTCGGTCGGCAGCGCCCGGGCCTGGAGGGTCAGGTCGGCGGTGCGGGCGGCGTCGACGGCGCCGGCCAGCGCCAGCCGGGCGGTGCGCGAGGTGAGGTCGAACCGGTCGACCCGCACCGCCCCGTCATCGGCGAAGCGCAGCGCCCCGTCGAGCCGGGTGGTGCCGGAGAAGACCGCCGCGAGCGGGCCGGGCATCAGCCCCTCGACCCGCGAGGCGAGGTCGAGGGTCATGCGGCGCTCGGGACCCGCCCGGTCGATGCGGGCGCGGCCGTCGGCGCCGATGCCGTCGCCGGCCTTGAAGGCCAGGGTGGCGTTCCAGGCGTCGAGGGGGCCGGAGCCTTCGAGGTCGAGGGTGACCGGCGGCAGGCCGGGCAGGTTCATCAGCCGCGCCGCGAGGCCGCCCGCCGGCTCGTCCTGGGCGACCTTGAGGTCGAGGCGCGCGGTGTCCGGCACGTAGGCGAGCTTGAGGGTGAGGGTGCCGGGCTTGTCGAGCCGGCGCAGGCCGACGCCGAGATCGAGGCCCTCGCGCGGGTCGCCGAGGGTGGCCTGGCCGGCCCCGCCGATGCGGGCCGCCTCGCCGAGGACCGGCTCGCCCAGGACGAGATCGGTGAGGGCGAAGGCCTTGACCACCACCTTGACCGGCAGGTCGGGCAGCAGCGCCTCCTTGTCCTGCGCGGGCGGGCGGGCGGAGGGCACCGGCCGGCGCAGCACCTCCAGGCGCCCGATCTCGAGCCGGTCGATCTCCAGGCGGCGGGAGAGGAGCGCCGTGCGCCGCCAGATCAGCCGCGCCTTGTCGAGGCGCAGCCAGACCCCGTCGCGGTCGGCGATGGCGACGTCGCGGATCGTGGCATCGGAGGAGAGCGCCCCGTCGACGGCGCCGATCGAGACCCGGGAGGCCGGGGTCGAGAGGGCGCGCGACAGGAGGTCGCCGAGGATCGTGGTCTCGCCCTCGGCCGCCTCGCCGATGGCGGCGTGGCCGAGCCAGGCGAGGCCCAGCAGAACGGCGGCGAAGGCGGCGGTGAGGAGGCGGGATGCTGCCCCGCCCCTTCCCGGACGACGAGAGCGAAGCGACAGGAGATCCGGGAACCAGGGGAGATGTGCCGCGAAGCGGCTCCTGATGCTGCATCCTTGCAGGCAGGCGGACGCTTCGCGACTTTTCATGCTGGATCCCGGATCTCCTTCCGCTGACGCTTCAGTCGTCCGGGAAAGGGGGGAGGCGGACAAGTCCCGCGCACGTCCTCGCAGCTGCATCATCAGAACGCCTGACCGAGGCTGATGTAGAGGGCGACCGGCGGCTGCTTGAGCTGCTTGTCGGGATTGAGCGGCACCGCGAGATCGACCCGGATCGGGCCGATGCCGGTGTAGTAGCGAAGGCCGAGGCCCGCCGCGATGCGGATGCGCTCGTCGAAATCCGGCAGGGTGCCGGCGAACGCCGTGCCGGCATCGACGAAGGGCACGATGCCGATCGTGTCGGTGATCTTGATCCGGCCCTCGACCGAGCCTTCGAGCAGCGAGCGCCCGCCGATCGGCAGCTGGTAGGGACCGATCGGCCCGACGGTGCGGTACGAGTAGCCGCGGATCGAGCCGCCGCCGCCGGCAAAGAAGCGCAGGGAGGCCGGCACGTCGGCGAGGTTCGCGCCGCTGATCGAGCCGAAGCCGAGGCGCGCGGCGAGGATATAGCGGCCCTCGTCGTCGAAGGAATAGTAGGTCGAGCCCTGCGCCTTGGCGAGGAGCAGGTCCGGGCTGCCGCCGAGGCCCGCATAGGGCGTGAGCGAGGCGGTGACGCGAAAGCCCTTCGTCGGGTCGAGCAGGCTGTCGGTCGAATCGTAGGTGACGCCGGCATTCAGCCCGAGGAGGCCGTAATCGACTTTGCCCAGGGCATCCCGGTCCGAGCCGAAGCGGCCGTCGAGCCCGATCTGGGCCGAGAAGGCGTCGGCGAAGCGGCGCCGGATCGCCACCGTGCCGCCGGTCGCGTCGCTGAGATAGGATTGCTGCACCTCGCGGCTGACGAAGGCGCTGGCCAAGAGGTCGTTGCGGGTGCCGAACAGGGCGGGCTTGACGAAGGTGGCGGCGAGCCGGCCGCCGAGCCCGTTGGTCTCGATGCCCGCGAGCTTGCGGCGACGGGCGTAATAGTCGGTGCCGAGGCCGAGATAGGACAGGTCGGCGTCGATCCGCAGGGTCTCGCCGCCGCCGAACAGGTTGCGGTCGGCCCAGTAGGCGCGCACGCCCGGCCCGTCGACGGTGGAGTAGCGCGCCGAGACGCCGACGATGTGGCGCGCCCGCTCCGTCACGTCGACGAAGACCGGCAGCGTGCCGTCGGGATCGAGCGCCGTGCCCTCGCGCACCCGCACGCCGCCCAGCGCCTCGATCCGCGAGACCGAGCGGCGGATGTCGGAGAGCGCCTGGGGCGAGTAGGGATCGCCCGGCTCGGCATAGATGAACGAGCGCACCACCGCGGGGTCGAGGGTCTTGGTGCCCCGCACCGTCACCGTGCCGAGCGCCGCCTTCGGCCCCGGATCGACCACGAAGGTGACGTCCATGACGTGGGCGGTGTCGTCGACCACCGGCTCGCGCCGCACCACCTTGGCGAAGGGGTGGCCCTCGCGGCGGAACGCATCGACCAGGGCCGCCTCGCGGGCGAGCACCGCGGCGGAGCGGGCCGGCACGTCGCCGTCGATGCGGGTCAGCCGCTCCGGCACCGCCTCGGGGCCGAAGGGCACGCCCGAGGGATCGAGCACCGTGATCCGGCGCAGGTGGTAGAGCGGGCCCTGGTCGACGGCGATGCGCACGGCGACGAGGCTGCGGTTGCGCGCCGCCTCGGCGGCCCGCACGGCGCGGAGCGCGGCCGCGTCGCCGCCCAGCACCACGTCCTCGATGCGGAAGGTCGCCGTGCCGGCATAGTAGCCGAAGCCCGACAGCGCGGCGACGATCCGCGGCGCGTCGGCCTCGGCCCGGTGCAGCAGGCCCTCGCCGTCGGGCGGCGCGTCGTTGCGCAGGCGGTAGAGGCCGGACGTGTCCTTGAGCGCCTGGAGCAGGTCCTCGTCCTCGACGCCCTGGAAGCGGACCGAATAGGGCAGGGCGGCCGGGCTCGGGGCCGGCGGCGCCTCCTCGGCGCCGAACAGCCCGAACAGGTCGAAGGCCCGGGCGGGCTCCGACGTCCCGAGGCCGAGGGCGAGCGCGAGCCCTGCCGCTCCGGCGCGACCCACTCCGCGACGACACCTGGACGGGCGCCCCTGTGAAGCGCCACGACGTTCGACCCGACTCCGCATGCCCCCCGGCCGTGCTGCCGGCGCCGCCCGACGGGGACGGCGCCGAAAAAAACCCATTCACGCCCGCGGCGCGCCCGATTGAAAACCCGCCCGTGGAATGCCACGATCGGCAAGTCACTCCCTCCGCAATACGGCCTTCCGCGACGGCTCCCTGCCCCAAGGAACAGGTCCGAGGGTCGGGGGAATTCGTGTCCAAACCGTGTCCGTTGCCGGGCGCGATCCCGTGACAAGCTAGAGCATAAGCGGGCCGAAGGGGAGGCGACGGGCCTCGAAACCGTGGCGGCGGACGACACGGCGCCCTGCGCCAACCCGCGCTGGGCACGACAGGATCGCCGGTGCCCGCGGCGCGCGGTCGCGCCCGCCCCCGGGCCGGCCGGCGCGTTGAGCGGGTCCGTGCCATCCCCATTGTCCACAGGGCCGACCGCCATGCTCCCCGTCGTGTTCCATCCGGCCTACGAGGCGCCGCTGCCGGAGGGGCACCGCTTCCCGATGGGCAAGTACGGGCGCCTCGCCGAGACCCTCCGCGAGCGCGGCCTCGTGCCCGGGGGCTTCGTGACGCCCGAGCCCGCGGGCCCGGAACTGATCCGGCTCGCCCACGACGCGACCTACGTCGAGCAGGTGATCACTGCGACCGTGCCCCGGGCGATCGAGCGGGCGATCGGCCTGCCGGTCGACGACGGGGTGGCGCGCCGCTCGCTGGCCTCGGCGGGCGGCACCCTGCTCGCCGCCCGGCTGGCCCTCGAGGGCGGGCTCGCCGGCAGCACCGCGGGCGGCAGCCATCACGGAAGACGGGCGGCGGGCGGCGGCTTCTGCGTCTTCAACGACGTCGCGGTGGCGGCGCTCGCGCTCAAGCGCGAGGGCACGATCCGCCGGGCGCTCGTCCTCGACCTCGACGTGCACCAGGGCGACGGCACCGCCGATTGCCTGACGCACGAACCCGACCTGTTCACCTTCTCGATGCATGCCGAGAAGAACTACCCCACCGACAAGGTGCCGGGGGATCTGGATGTCGGCCTGCCCGACGGGATGGACGACGACGACTATCTGGCGGCGCTCGCCCGCCATGTGCCGCGCCTCCTCGACGATCTTCGGCCCGACCTCGTGTTCTACAATGCCGGCGTCGACCCCCACCGCGACGACCGCCTCGGCCGGCTGGCGCTCACCGACGACGGCCTGCGCCGGCGCGAGGCCTATGTCGTCGGCGAGGTGCGTCGGCGCGGCATCCCCCTCGCGGCGGTGATCGGGGGCGGCTACGCCACCGACGTCGCGGCGCTGGCCGCCCGCCACGCCCTGGTGTTCGAGGCGATGGCCGAGCGGGCGTGACGGAGGGCGCGAGCGCGTCCGGCTTCGGAACGGCCGAGGCTGTTCGGCCGTTGATGCTCCGAGACCGCAACGTCAGACCACTCGGAGGACACGATGAGCCTGATCGGCCGAATCGTCACCAAGATCCTGGGCAACGACGATCCCCGCATCCGCCCGGACGGACGCAGCCCCTACGACGACCGGGTCGCCTACAACGATTCGGGCAACCTCGTCGGCCGCCTGGTGACCAAGATCCTGCGTCGCTGACGCAACGGGCACCGTCAGCGACGCACCACGCCGTATGACTCCCAACGACACCCCCGCCGGCCCCGGCGGGGGTGTCGCCGTTTGGTACGGGCACGATCGGTTAGCGGAAAATCCACCATCGTGCGTTTTCGCACTTGCGAAGGGCGATCCCGTCGCTATCTTGTGCAATGCACGGTCGCGATGGCGTCGCGGCCCTGCAGCCCTCTTTGGGCGTTTCCTCCCTAGACTTCGGGCCGCCTCGCAAGGGCGGCCTTTTTTTCTTGGGGCATCGAACGCCCGCCGCGACCCTGCCGCGACCGGGAGGGAGTGACGTCAGGCAGGGGCGAGATGGCGGCGTTGCGCCCGCGCCACCCGTGCCGCCGCCCGGGCCGCCCGGGTCCGCGGCTCCGCCACGGCCTCGCCGGCCAGGATGCGCCGCTTGAGCGCCACCAGGTCCGGATCGCCGAAGCGCGCCAGCAGCGCCTCGAACGCCGCGTGGCGCGCGCGATCGTAGCCAGTCCCGTCGAGGGGATGGGGCGGGTGGAGGTGGATCACCGGCGCGAGGCCCGGCGGGATCGGCGCCGTCGCGGCGTGGAGCCGGCCGAGACGCAGGAGCTTGTCGAACCAGAGCGCCCGCGGGCCCGGATGGGCGTCCGGCAGCACGACCTCGATGCGGTCGCGGCCGCTCTGCGCCACCAGCACGGCGCCGAGCCCCGGCAGGGCGGCCCAGAGGGCGGCATCGGCCGGTCGGCCGCAGGCGGCGCGCAGCCGCGAGACGGCCTTCCCCCGAACCCGGGCGAGCAGCCGGGCCTGGCGCAGGGTCAGGCCGAGGCAGAACAGTACCGCGTCGCGATCCTCGGCCCGCGCCGCCGCCCCGTCGGGGCCGATCTCGCTCACCACCGGGGCGGGGCAGGGCGGCAGGAGGCGGAGCGGCCGGCACAGGGCGAGGGCCTGGCTCCAGGACCCGCCGCCGAGCGCGGTCTCGTAGGCGACCGGCACGAGGGTGTCGGCCTCCCCCAGCACCAGGGCGCCGCGGGGCGTGACGAGGCCGGGCCGTCCGCCGCAGGGCGGACATGCGGGCTCGCCGGGAGCGCGCCGGAAGGTGGCGCCCGCCCCGTAGCCGCCGAGGCTCCAGCCCGCGGCGGGCTCGGCCAGCGCCCGGTCGAGCACGGCCCGCAGGCCGGCAGGAGCCGACAAAGGGTCTTCCCCGCCTTGAGCGCAACGCAGCAAACCGCTACCTCTTCGCGGGCAGGGGGCGCCCGCCCGGGTCGAGAATCGCACATCGTGTCGGAACCGTCGCCGTCGCTCGCCGATCCGGATCCCGCGCTCGCCCGCAAGCGGGTCAGCGTCCGCGGACGGCTGCGAAACTACTTCTTCACCGGCGTGATCGTCGCCGGCCCGCTCGCGATCACGATCTACATCACCTGGTGGTGCATCAGCCTGATCGACGGCTGGGTCAAGCCGCTGGTCCCCTCGGCCTACCTGCCGGACCATTACCTGCCCTTCAGCGTGCCGGGCCTCGGCCTCGTCATCGCCTTCGTGGCGCTGACCACGCTCGGCGCGCTCACCGCCAACCTCGTCGGCCGCTCGGTGGTGGAGTTCGGCGAGGTGCTGCTCGCCCGCACGCCGGTGATCTCGGGCCTCTATCGCGGCCTGCGCCAGGTCTTCGAGACGCTGTTCTCCACCAGCGGCACCTCGTTCCGCACCGTCGGCCTGGTCGAGTTCCCGGTGAAGGGCACCTGGTCGATCGTGTTCCTGTCGGCCCCGGCGGGGCCCGACGTGCAGAATGCCCTCGGCTCCGGGCACGACCATGTCGGCGTGTTCCTGCCCTGCGCCCCGAACCCGACCACCGGCTTCTTCTTCTACCTGCCCCGCGCCGAGGTGATCGAATTGTCGATCAGCGTCGACGACGCCGCCAAGCTCGTCATGTCGGCGGGCGTGATCCAGCCCGAGGACCCGCAGAGCCGGCTCCAGGCGATGGCGGCGGGCCTGCGCGTCGCCCAGGTCGGGCCGATTCAGGCCGGGTCTTCTGCGGCGATGCCGGCCCGGGACCGCATGGACGCCTGACCTGCCGCTCGGCGCCATCGCGCCGATTCCGGATCGCCCCGGCGAGCGCGACCCGGACGGTGCGGCCGATGCCCTCGTGGCGGGGCGGCGGACCTGGAGTGCGCAGCGGCCCCAGGGGAAGGACGGCACGGCCCCCGCACGGGCGATCGTGCCGCGGCGCCGGTCGGGCGGGTCTCGCTTCCGCCCGGCGCGAACAATGCTATGGGACCAGCTCGGGCGTCGGCCCGACTCGGCCCCCAAGCCGTCGATCGTCCCATCGTCGCGCCCAAAGCTCTTCGCCCGGCACCGGCGGGTCTTGCGCCCACCTTCGTCCCACCCGTCGCTCCGGCCCCGATCGCGGCCCCGTGCGACCGACCGCCCGACAGACAGGATCGTCCCGCTCCCGTGACCGACCATGCATCGAACCCCGCCGCGTCCAGCTGGGCCGGGGCCGAGACCTCTCGGCCCGACGTCGCGGCCCTCGCCCGCGAGGTCGCCCGCCACTGCGCGGCCTACCGCGATCCCGTCCCGCGGCTGGCGCTCCGACAGGTCGCCAACACCCTGCTGCCCTACCTCGCCCTCTGCGCCTTGATGCTGTGGGCGGCCGCGAACGGCTTCGAGCCCTGGGTGCTGCCGCTCGCCGTGCCGGCCGGCGGCCTCCTGGTCCGGCTGTTCATCATCCAGCACGATTGCGGGCACGGCTCGTTCCTGCCCTCCCGCGCCGCCAACGACCGGCTCGGCCGGGCCCTGAGCCTCCTGACGGTGACGCCCTACGACAGCTGGAAGCGGGCGCATGCCCTCCACCACGCCTCGACCGGCGACCTCAGCCGCCGCGGCACCGGCGACATCCACACGCTGACCGTGCGCGAATACCTGGCCCTGTCGCGCTGGCAGAGGCTGCGCTACCGGCTCTACCGCAACCCGTTCATCCTGATCGTCCTCGGCTCGCCGCTCAACTTCCTGGTCCTGCAGCGGTTTCCCTCCGGCGTCGGCCTGCCGTGGCGGACCGCGTGGCGGGACGTGCTCGCCCTCGACCTCGCGCTCGCCGGGCTGGTCGCGCTGCTGGCGCTTGCCACCGGCGGGATCGGGCCGGTGCTGTGGGTCCTGCTGCCGGTCGTCAGCGTCGCCGCCTGGATCGGCGGCTGGCTGTTCTACGTCCAGCACCAGTACGAGGAGACGGTCTGGGAGGGCCCCGAATCCTGGGACTTCCACCGCGCGGCGCTCGGCGGCAGCTCGTACTACGTCCTGCCGCGGGTGCTGCAATGGTTCACCGGCAATGTCGGCCTGCACCACGTCCACCACGTCAACAGCCGCATCCCGAACTACCGCCTGCAGGAATGCCTCGACGGCCACGCGACGCTGGGCGAGGTCGGCCGCCTGACGCTCCGCGACAGCCTGCGCTGCCTCGGGCTCGCCCTGTGGGACGAGGAGGCCCGCAAGCTGATCGGGTTCTCGGGCCTGCGGGACGCGGCGGCGCAGGGAGCGTGATCGGGAGCGGGGTGAAGGGGCCTGGCCGGGCGCGACCCGGCCCGGCCTTGAGCGCCTAGGCCGTCTGGGCTAACCCTCCGCACCGATGCGGCCTGGAGTGCCGTGCGGATCCCAGGGAGGCTCCATGCCCGTGCGTCTGATCGGTGGCGGACTCGTCGGACTCACCCTCGTCGCGGCAAGCACGGTGGCCGCCGCCGACACCCTGCCGACGCGCAAGGCCGGCCTGTGGGAGAGCAAGACCGTCTCGTCCGAGGGCAGCACGACGGCCCGCCAGTGCATCGACGACAAGACCGACCAGCTGGCGCAGGGCGCCCTCGGGGCCGGGCAATGCGCCAAGCGCGTCTTCACCAGGACGAGCACCGGCTATACGGGCGAGACCGAGTGCAAGATGGGAGCGATCTCGGCCTCCGGCACCAGCGTGATCACCGGCGACTTCACCAGCAAGATCCATCTCGACGTGGACACGACGCTCACCGGCATCCCGGGCATGAAGGAGCCCGTCCGGCGCAAGATGGCGATCGACGCCACCTATCTCGGCCCCTGCGAGGCGGGACAGAGCCCCGGGGACATCATTTTGCCGGACGGGAAGATCGTGAAGATGCCGCAGGGGGTGGGGCGGTAGGCTTCAGGGGGCGGGCGTTCGAGTCGCCGGGAGGGGCGGTGTCGGCGAGCCAAACCGAGTCAAGGTCGACCCGCATACCTGCATTCCGGGACCGTACACATCCACCACCGCATCGTCGGGACGCACCTCGGCGCTTCAGTTGGTGAGATGGCTTGGCGCTAGGGCTACCGGTGAGAAAGCAACGGCGTTCAGTACCCTATGGTAGCGGGCCTGCACTCGGGTATCTAGTGTCGCGCAAGTGGGACGAGTGTTGCCAACGGCAATTATCATTTTTATTTATATCGAAAACGCGAGAGAGACAGGCGACAAACAAATTGCTATCTAGAGTATCTAAGCGCTCTGCGATTCTCCCGGACCCAGTCGCCGAATGTACGATATTATCAACTTAGCTGATTATATCCAGAGTCGCCCGGAGGCGCTCGGCACCAAAGAAAAATTTTGGGTCGTACCTCGACCTGGGGCTTCATTAAGAGAAACGCCGCACCTTTTTAAAATTGGCCGGGAAAATACAGGGGAAAACTGGTCTGAGAAAGCAAGCTGCGAAATAGCGAAGACTATACATTTGCCTTGCGCTGACTATGATTTAGCAATTTACGAAGGGCGCCGAGGGGTTCTAACCGAACGATTTTTTTCCAGTTCGGGGACTTGGATACCTGGAAATTATATCTTATCGCAAATTCTAGATAATTATGATAACACAAAAACATATAATCAGCTCAATTATAAATTATCCACTGTCATGCAGGTGATTAAAAATCTCGATTTACGTCCTCCTGTCATGATAAATAACTGCGCTTACGGGATGGAAGGCGTGGATTATTTTATAGGATATCTTGTGTTTGATTGTTTGATTGGAAACACAGATCGACATCATGAAAATTGGGGAATAATATTAAATAGAATCGGAGATCGTCATGATTTGCATTTGGCACCGACCTTTGATCACGCTTCGTGCTTGGGAAGAAATGAAACCGATACAAAGAGATTGCTGCGGCTGCAAACAACAGACCGGCGCGCGACAGTAGAGGCATATGCAGGGCGCACAAAGACTGCATTCTACGGACCGCTGCCTGAGGGCGGCGTGCTGAAAACGCGCGAGCTAATGGCCGAGCTTTCGGCAGCCTTCCCGGACGCTACGAAACTGTGGTCGGATCGAATTGCCTCACTGACAGATGGGCAATTTCATGATATCTTCGCGAGAATGCCAGCTGATTGGGTAAGTCAGCAGGCAGTGGAGTTTGCCGTTCGGATGCTACGCTTTAATCGTCAGATGATCCAGGAGGTGGGTTGTGCCTGACACGCTTTACGTAGCTTGGCAAGACGAAGCAACTCGGAGATGGCATACTATTGCCCGTCTGCAGAAGCAAGGGGGTTCATATGAATTCGTTTTTACCAAAGGCGTTGCAGGGTTACCAAATCTAACTAGACAGCTTTTTAATATGGACAGCGGCGATATTTATCGCTTTGAAAATCTTATTCCGCTCTTTCGCAGTCGAATGCTTTCCACACATAGATCGGACTATAAAAAAGTAGCCCAATGGGTTGGGGTAACAGCAGAAGATACTGAATTCGAACAACTTTGCAAGTTAGGATTAATTCCTGGTTCTGACTCCATGCTTTTTTATGCAGCGCCCGACGTATCTCATGGAAAGTATAAACTTAGCTTTTTTATTCACGCAATCAAATACATGCACGAAGATGCCAAGTCATGGTGCTCAATGGCAACACCAGGAACGAAGCTTTTCCCCCTATTGGACGTGCAGAACCCAGTCGATCCAAATGCTGTCGCCTTGAAATGCCCAAAAGAAAATATTATTGTTGGATATATCCCCGCGTTTTATGCCCGCGATCTCAAATTAATTTTGTCAGATGAGAAATGTGCCGAGCATGCGGAAATCTGTGTTTCGAGAAATAATAGCGATGCTCCTGAGCAATTGAAGCTTCTATGTGAGGTCGCAGCACCCACTCCAGAAGGTTTTGTGCCGCTTGATACTCCTTCACACGCCCCAAACCTGCGCGTTAATGCACAAATAAATGCATATTACGATCACAATAAATCGCCATTTAATATTATCTAAAGTCGTACTTAAAATACGACACGCAGGCAGATATTGAGATTGCCTGCGCCTACGACATATCCCAAAATCACGAAATCAGCCCTTTTACTGAAACATAATTAGGACTGCACTTCACACTAGAGCCACTCCCCTGCCTGACGTTCTGCTGAGCTTCTCGCCTTCTGGTCGTTGGGTCGATCGGTCCAGAAGTAGGAGGCGGCCTCAAGGCCGCCCCCACGCCCCCTCACGCCGCCTTCTTCCGCGTGATCAGCTTCACCAGGTCCCGCAGGATCGCCGTCGTCTCCTTCAGCCGCTCCGCCACCGTTGCCAGATCACGGATGAACACCACGCTCATGTCCGGCCGCACCTTGGCGAAGGAGCGCTGATCGGCGATGTAGCCGGCGAGCTTGGCCGGGTTGGCGAAGGCGCGGTCGCGGAAGTGCATGACGATGCCCTTCGGGCCGGCCTCGACCTTCTCGACATTGGTCTCGCGGCACAGGATCTTGATCGTCACGATCTTCAGGAGCTCTTCCACCTCCGGCGGCATCGGGCCGAAGCGGTCGATCAGCTCGGCGCCGAAGCTCTCCAGTTCCCGGTCGTTCTCGAGCGTGGCGAGGCGGCGATAGAGGCCGAGCCGCACCGAGAGATCGGCGACGTAGTGCTCCGGCATCGTGACGGGGGCGCCGAGTGCGATGGTCGGCGACCATTGCTCGTCGGTCGGCAGCGCGTTGCCGGACTTGAGCGCCGCCACCGCGCTCTCCAGCATCTGCTGGTAGAGCTCGTAGCCGACTTCCTTGACGTGGCCGGACTGCTCGTCGCCCAAGAGGTTGCCGGCGCCGCGGATGTCGAGGTCGTGGCTGGCGAGCTGGAAGCCGGCACCCAGCGTGTCGAGGGATTGCAGCACCGAGAGGCGGCGCTCCGCCTGCACCGTCAGGGGCTTGCCCTCCGGCGTGGTGAACAGGGCGTAGGCCCGGGCCTTGGAGCGGCCGACGCGCCCGCGCAGCTGGTAGAGCTGGGCGAGGCCGAACATGTCGGCGCGGTGGACGATCAAGGTGTTGGCGGTCGGGATGTCGAGGCCCGATTCGACGATCGTGGTGGCGAGCAGGATGTCGTACTGGCCCTCGTAGAAGGCCGTCATCACGTCCTCGAGCTGGCCCGCCGCCATCTGGCCGTGGGCCACCGCCACCTTGGCCTCCGGCACCTCGCGGTCGAGGAAGCGCTTGACCTCCTCCAGGTGCTCGATGCGCGGCACGACGTAGAAGGCCTGGCCGCCGCGATAGCGCTCGCGCAGGAGCGCCTCGCGGATCGAGAGCGGATCGAACGGCATCACGAAGGTGCGCACCGCCAGGCGATCGACCGGCGGCGTCGCGATGATCGAGAGTTCGCGCACCCCGGTCATCGCGAGCTGGAGCGTGCGGGGGATCGGCGTGGCGGAGAGCGTCAGGACGTGGACCTCCGCCTTCAGCGCCTTCAGCCGCTCCTTGTGGGAGACGCCGAAATGCTGCTCCTCGTCGATGATGATGAGGCCGAGATCCTTGAAGGCGATGGTCTTGGCCAAGAGCGCGTGGGTGCCGACCACGATGTCGACCGAGCCGTCGGCCAGGCCCTCGCGGACCTTCTTCAGCTCAGTGTTGCTGACGAAGCGGGAGGCCTGCGCCACGTTCACCGGCAGGCCCTTGAACCGGGCCTCGAAGGTGCGGGCGTGCTGGCGCGCCAGCAGGGTGGTGGGTACCACCACGGCGACCTGCTTGCCCGACAAGGCGGTGACGAAGGCGGCGCGCAGCGCCACCTCGGTCTTGCCGAAGCCGACATCGCCGCAGACCAGCCGGTCCATCGGCCGGCCGGAGGTGAGGTCGCCGAGGGTGGCGGCGATCGCCGCCTCCTGGTCCTCGGTCTCCTCGTAGGGGAAGCGGGCGGCGAACTCGCCGTAGGTGCCTTCCGGCGGGGCCATCTTCGGCGCCGACTTCAGGAAGCGCTCCGCCGCGACCTTGATGAGGGCGCCGGCCATCTCCATGATCCGGCGCTTGAGCTTGGCCTTGCGCGCCTGCCAGGCGCCGCCGCCGAGCTTGTCGAGGGCGACGTCGGCATCCTCCGAGCCGTAGCGGGTCAGAAGCTCGATGTTCTCGACCGGCAGGAGCAGCAGGCCGCCGCTATACTGGATCTCCAGGCAGTCGTGCGGTGCGCCCGCCGCCGTAACCGTCTTGAGGCCGACGAACCGCCCGATGCCGTGATCGGCATGGACCACGAGGTCGCCCGGCGCGAGCGCCTGCACCTCCAGGATCACGTCCTGGGGGCGCTTGGCCTTGCGCTTGGGCCGCACCAGCCGGTCGCCGAGGATGTCGCCCTCCGCCACCACGGCGAGCTGGCCCGCCGAGAACCCGCCCTCCAGGCCCCAGACCGCGACGCCGATGTCCTGGCCGCGCTTCATCGCCAGGATGTCGGAGAGGCGCGTGATGGTCCTGGGCTTCGGCAACCCGTGCTCGGTCAGCACGCCACAGAGCCGGTCGCGGGAGCCCTCCGACCACGCCGCCAGGACGACGTGATGGCCCGAGGCCTGGAGGTCGCGAACGTGGCCGACCGCCGCGTCGAAGACGTTGACGCCCTCCTGGGCGCGCTCCGGTGCGAAGTTGCGGCCGGGCACGCCCTCGCAGTCGATCAGCTTGCGGCCCGAGACCTCCGGCACGTCGAAGGGGGCAAGCCGCGCGACCGTCGCGCCCTCGATCCGTTTCGCCCACTCGTTCGGCGAGAGATAGAGCGCGTCGGGTTTGAGCGGCTTGTAGGGCGCGGTGCCGCTCTGACGCTCCTTCAAGGCCTCGCAGCGGGCGTCGTAGTATTCCTGCACCTGGGACAGGCGCTCGGCCACCGCGTCGTCGACTTGGTTGTCGAGGATGAGGGGCACGCCGGCGACGTAGTCGAACAGCGTGTCGAGGTGGTCGTAGAACAGCGGCATCCAGTGCTCGAGGCCGGCATAGCGCCTTCCCTCGCTGATCGTCTCGTAGAGCCGGTCGTCCCGGGTCGCGGCGCCGAAGGTCGTGACGTAGCCCTGGCGGAAACGCCGGATCGTCTCGGTGGTGAGCTGCACCTCGCTCATCGGCACGAGGTCGAGGGAGCGCAATTGCCCGATGGTGCGCTGGGTCTCGGGATCGAAGGCGCGGATCGATTCGAGGGTGTCGCCGAAGAAGTCGAGGCGGACCGGGTTGGGGAGGCCGGGCGGCGACAGGTCGATGATGCCGCCGCGCACCGCGTATTCGCCGGTATCGCGCACGGTGCCGGTGCGCAGGAAGCCGTTGGCCTCGAGCCAGGCGACGATCTGGTCGGTGTCGAGCGCGTTGCCGGGGGCGGCGGAAAACGTCTCGACGGCGATGCGGGATTTGGGCGGCACCCTTTGCACCAGGGCGTTGACCGTGGTGGTGAGGATGCGCGGCTTCTCGGCCGAGGAGCGGGTGCGGGAAAGCCGCGACAGAGCGGTCATCCGCTGCGCCGCGATGGCGGCGTTCGGCGAGATCCGGTCGTAGGGCTGGCAGTCCCAGGCCGGGACGCTCATCACCTCGATCTCGGGCGCCACGAAGGCGAGCGCGCTGGCGAAGGCCGCCGAGCGGGTGCCGTCGCGGGCGACGTGGACCAGCACCGCCGGCCCCTCGGAGACCTGCGACAGGGCGCGGGCGAGGTCGGCCACCACCAGGGCGTCGAACCCGTCCGGCACGCGAGCCAGCGTCGCGCTGTCTCCGGCCTTCAGCGCCTCCACGGCCCTGGTCAGCGCCGCGGATTTCGGCAGGGCGAAACGGGCGACCGCGGGCTTTTTCGGAGTTGCGGGCGGGGCGGGGGGCTGGAAGGAGCCTTTGGGGGTGGGCTTGGCCATCGGGTCTGAGCGGGTCTTTTCAGGCGGGCAGGTCAGGCGGGCAGGGGTCGTAAACAGTGGTTCGTTGGCACGATCAACGCATCAGGACGATGCGCAGGCCTTGAACCCTCCCCCCTCTGCGGGGGAGGGTGCCCCACGGAGTGGGGCGGGAGAGGGGGCGCCGCTTCCGGAGAGGTCGCGACCGTGGTGGCGGGCGCCCTCTAGATCAGCGTCGCGCTGTCCCTCTCCCGGCTCACTGCGTTCGCCACCCTCCCCCGCAGAGGGGGGAGGGTTGACCCGCGCCACACCATGAGAACTCGCGCTCGTGAGCACCGCCTCACAGATCCACCGGCGCCCCGTGCTGGTGGAACGCCTTCATCCGGCGATAGACCGCGGTGTCGTAGTTCGACGGCGCCTCGGCCTCGTCGGTGATCCAGCGGAAGAGGTCGCGGTCCGGCACCTCGATCAGCAGCTCGAAATCGGCCAGCTCCTCCTCCGTGAGGGTCCCGATCTCGGCATCCGCGAAGCGGCCCATGATCAGGTCCATCTCCCGGGTGCCCCGGTGCCAGGAGCGGTAGAGCGTGCGGCGGCGGCGCGGATCGAGGTCGGCGCTGGTGCGGGTGGTGCCGGTCATCGCTTGAGACAAATCCTCGGGCTGGTCCGGACGGCTTTACCGCCCGGGGCGCGGGTGCGAAACCCTTCCCCGCCCATATGGGGCGTGAGGCGCGCGATGCGACATGGAGCGTCCCGCAGCCGCGCCGCCGTGGTGTATAGAGCCCCCGACTCCCTTCCGCTTCCGCCCCGATGTCGCTGCGTCCCTCCCTGCTCGATCCCCTGTTCGCCCCCGCGACCGTGCTGCCGGGGGCCGGTCCCAAGGTCGCCGTGCTGATCGACAAGCTCGTCGGCACGCCGGAGCGCCCGGCCCGGGTGGTCGACCTGCTCTTTCACCTGCCCCAGCGCGGCATCGCCCGGCAGCTGCGCGGCTCGATCGCCGAGGCGCCGCCCGGCGAGCCGGTGACGCTCGGGGTCACGGTGGTGGCCCATCGCCCGCCGCAGAGTGCGGGCCGCAAACCCTTCCGGGTTCTGGTCGAGGACCAGACCGGCGACATCACCCTGGTGTTCTTCAACCTGCCGCGCGCCCGCATCGAGAAGATGCTGCCGCTCGGCAGCCACCGCTACGTGTCGGGCCGGATCGAGCTGTGGGACGGTTTTCGCCAGATGGTGCATCCCTCGCGCATCCTCGACGAGAAGGGCCTGGCCGACCTGCCGGCGGTGGAGCCGATCTACGGCGCCACCGAGGGGCTGACCTCGCGGGCGATCGGCAAGCTGGCGGTCTCCGCCCTCGACCGGCTGCCGACCTTGCCCGAATGGCAGGACCGCTCCTTCCTCGACCGCCAGGGCTGGCCGGCCTTCGCCGAGGCGTTGCGCACCGAGCACCGCCCGGCGGAGGCCGCCGAGACCGAGGAGGATCTGAAGACTCCGGCCCGGCGGCGGCTGGCCTACGACGAGCTTCTGGCCTCGCAGCTGGCACTGGCGCTGGTGCGCAGCCGCATGCATCGCCCGCACGGCCGCACCAATGTCGGCGACGGTGCCCTGTCGCGGCGGATCGAGGAGGGCCTGCCGTTCGGGCTCACCGGCGCGCAGACCCGGGCGCTCGCCGAGATCCGCGGCGACATGGGCTCGGACCGGCGCATGCTGCGCCTGCTCCAGGGCGATGTCGGCTCGGGCAAGACCGCGGTGGCACTGCTCGCCATGGCCTCCGCGATCGAGGCCGGCCGCCAGGCGGCCATGATGGCACCGACCGAGATCCTGGCCCGCCAGCATGCCGAGCGCCTGCGGCCGATGGTGGAGGCTGTCGGCTTGAAGCTTGCGCTGCTCACCGGCCGCGACCGGGTGGCGGAGCGCCGGGCGACGCTCGCGGGACTTGCCGACGGCAGCATTCACATCGTGGTCGGCACCCACGCCCTGTTCCAGGACGACGTGGCGTTCCACGATCTCGGCCTCGCGGTGGTGGACGAGCAGCACCGCTTCGGGGTGCACCAGCGCCTGGCGCTGGGGGGGAAGGGCGAGGCGGTCGACATCCTGGTGATGACCGCGACGCCGATCCCCCGCACCCTCGCGCTGACCTATTTCGGCGACATGGAGGTTTCGGTCCTCGACGAGAAGCCGGCGGGCCGCCAGCCGATCAAGACGGTGCTGGTCTCGACCGATCGGATCGAGGAGGTGACTTTGGGCCTCGAGCGGGCGCTCGCCAAGGGCGACCGGGTCTACTGGATCTGCCCGCTGGTCGCCGAATCCGAGTACGTCGACCTCGCCGCCGCCGAGGAGCGGTTTTCGGCGCTCCGCGAGCGCTTCGGTGCGGATGTCGGCCTCGTTCACGGCAAGATGCCGGGCAAGGACAAGGACGAGGCGATGGAGCGCTTCGCCGCCGGCGACACCAAGATCCTGGTCTCCACCACGGTGGTGGAGGTCGGCGTGGACGTGCCGCAGGCCACCGTCATGGTGATCGAGCATGCCGAGCGCTTCGGCCTCGCTCAGCTGCACCAGCTGCGCGGCCGGGTCGGGCGGGGCGCGGGCGCCTCGACCTGCCTCCTCCTGTTCAAGGGGCCCCTCGGCCAGGTCTCCCGCGCCCGGCTCGAGATGATGCGCGAGACCGAGGACGGCTTTCGCATCGCCGAGGAGGATCTGCGCCTGCGCGGCGAGGGCGAGGTTTTGGGCACCCGCCAGTCGGGATTGGCCAATTTCCGCCTCGCCCGGCCGGAAGCCGACGGCGACCTGATCGTGGCGGCCCGCGACGACGCGAAGCTCGTCGTCGAGCGTGATCCGGGATTGAAGTCAGAGCGGGGGCAAGCCCTGCGGGCGCTGCTCTACCTGTTCGAGCGCGACGCGGCGGTGAAGCTGCTGCAGGCGGGGTGAGGAGATCGGGTGGGAACCGCGACGGCGCGGGACTCCCCGCACCTCATGCGCGGCATCGTCCCGAGGTGATCGCCGACCGCCTCAGGACGATGCCGTGGATCGGAGATCCGAAGGGCTCGTCAGAATTCCGGCTCGTTCAGCACCCGCGTGCCGATGCGGCTCTGCAGGTCGATCGGGGCGCCGGTTTGCTGGCCGGCGGCGTCGACCTCGATCACCGGGACGCCGGCGCCGCGCAGACGCTCGCGCAGGCGCTCGGACTGGAGCCGGAAGGTGCCGCCGGCATCGCGGCGCGGGACGTGCAGCAGCACGGCCGCGGGGTTCGGCATCATCGCCAGGACATCGTCCGCCGCCTCGAGGGAGGCGGTGACGCTGGCATAGCCCAGCTCGGCCAGCTCCGCGGAGAGGGCCCGGTCGATGGCGCGATGGCCATCGTCCACGACGAGAACTTTTTGCAGCGCACCCATGTTCAAGCGTTAGCCGATCGCGCGCCTTTCGTGAAGGCACCGGGGCAGTAACGCCGTGAGCCGACAAAGGTTCACCATCCGGGGGACGGTCGGCCGGCGAGCCGGGGCCGGAGAGACCCTTTGGACTATCGGTCAAACCCTTGCCGGAATGAGGCTTTTCTGGATCGGAAGCGGAGCCGGAATTTTGCCGGCGCCGCGTTAGACCTCCGCGACCGCCGTGGCGACGCCGGCGAAGAGCGACGGCCGGAAGCGGGAGGGCATCCACCCATCCTGATTTTCTTCCAGCGTGATACCGCGATGCAACATCCTGGCGGTGCAGGCCGCTCCCCGGAAGCTCAGGCGCCCGTCCGGGTCGCGGCGGAGCTGCATCAGGCCGGTCCGGTCGGCGGCCTGCTCCCGTGGCGATGCGGCCCGCTCCGGGGCCGCCAGGACGAGGCCCACATCCTGCGCGTCACGGCGGCCGCAGAGCAGCGCGGTCTCGTCGAAGGCCAGGATATCGACCACGCCGGCCCGCCCGGGCAGGCGGCCGCTGAGCCGGCAGGGCGCCCGATGGACGTAGGCGAGGGTGCGCAGCCGGCCCGCCACGGTGGTCCGGGCGAAACCCGCCTCCATCCAGGCCGGGGCGACGAGATGCGTCGGCACCGGCTGGTCGAGGGCGGCCGAGAGGGCGCCGGTCTCGAAGACCGGATGGCATTCGAGGGTGGCGCCGGCGAGCAGGGCGGCGGCGAGCCCGGTGGCGAGGCCCTTGAGGTCGCTCGGCGGCAGGAGGCTGAGGATCCGGTCGCCCGGCTCGACCCGCATCGGCGCCAGGCAGCCGGCGGCGGCGGCGGTCAGCGCCTCGGCCTCGCGCCGCACCGGCAGGGGGGCGCCCTCGGGCTCGGGGGGAGGGCCGGCGGGCCGGGCCGGGGCGGCGCCGGGCAGCGCGAAGGTCACGAGGCCGGCGGCCGGCCCGGTGCCGAGGGCGGCGGCGTCGCCGCGGTGGTCCAGGACGACCTGATCGAGGCTGATGACGCCGTCCGGGACGTGCGGACCGAAGGCGGCGACGAAGCGCAGCGGGAAGTAGCGCATCGCGACCCGGCACATCGTCTCGGCGGGCCGCTCGGCCCCGAGCACGCCCTGGGTCAGGATGGCGAGGATCTGCGCCGCCTCGACGGCCTGGAGCAGCCGGTCCTCGTCCCAGGTGACGGGCAGCAGGCAGGGGACGTGGCCGGCCTGCTCGATCGCCAGGAAGGCGAGATGCGCCTCGGCCATGCCGGCCATGCACAGGCCGACGGGGCTCCTCGGCGGCAACCGGAGCTGCTGGAGGCCCTCCGCCAGGCGCGCGACGATCTCGCGGGCGGCGGCATAGGTCCAGGCGATGGCGGGGCGGCCGCACCAATCCGGCTTGCTCGCCTGATCGACGAAGGCGATGCGGGCCGGATGCCGGTCGGCGACGGCGGCGAGCAGCGCGCCGAGGCCCATCGGGGCCGAGGAGGGCGCATGGTCGGGGGCGTGGTCGGGCGCCGTGACGCAGGGGAACGACGCGTCGTCTCGTCTCATCATCGCCTGAGCCGCCACCGCCGTCACCCCGTCCGCACTCAAGGCCTGCCGGGCATCCTGAGCCCATCGGGCACGCTGGCCCGAGGGGCATCCCGGCCCACCCGGCATCCTGCCGCCGCATGGTTAAGGCCGCTTTAAGCCGGCCGGCCCCCTCGCGGTCGGCAGCCGTATGGGCTAAGGGGCCCTCGGCCGGCAGCCGGCAGGCCTTGCCTTCGCCTCAATCCGGGGGAAAGCAGGCGCCCCGGAGGCCGGGCGGAGCCCTGCGGTCGCGCTCCGCTGCCGCCGGCGCACCCGTCCCAGCGGGTCCGTGCGCCATCGGCCACCGACGTTCTTGCCGTTCGGCTTTCCTGCCGTTTGAGGGGTCCACTCCTGATGTTCTTCGCGAATCGTCCCGCGCGCCCGCACCAGGTCGCCACCGCTTTCGCCCTGGCCGGCCTCGGGCTCGGTCTCGCGGCCGCCCCGGCGCTCGCCCAGCCGAAGAAGCCCGCCGCCCCGGCACCGGCCGCCCCCGCCCCGGCGGCGCCCGCCGCGCAGGGCCAGCAGCAGACCGGCCCGATGGTCGTGCAGGTGAAGGCCGAGCCGTCCCAGGCCGATTGGACCAAGGTCTGCGGCAAGGACCAGGGCAGCGGCAACGAGGTCTGCTACACCACCCGCGACTTCGTCTCCGACCAGGGCCAGGCGGTGCTGGCGGTGGCGGTCTACGACATGAAGGGCCCGCAGGGCTCGAAGGTGGTGCGCTTCCTGATGCCGCTCGGCCTGCTGCTGCAGCCCGGCATCCGCTTCACGGTCGATAACGGCCAGCCGACCGCCGGCCGCTACGCCGTCTGCTTCCCGAACGGCTGCTTCGCCGAGGCCCCGGGCCTGAAGGACGACGTCGTCGCCGCGATGAAGAAGGGCACGACCCTGAACGTCAGCGTGCAGAACCAGATGCAGCGCGAGGTCACCTTCGCGGTGCCGCTGGCCGGCTTCGGCAAGGCCTTCGACGGCGCCCCGATCGACCCGAAGGTGCTCGAGGAGCAGCAGAAGAAGCTCCAGGCCGAGCTCGAGAAGCGCTCCGAGGACATGCGCAAGCAGCTCGAGCAGAAGGGCGCCGCGGCCCCCGCGGCGGCTCCGGCCAAGTAAGGCTGACGTCATCGTCGCGGGCTCACGGCCCGCGACCGGAGACGAGAAAGGGCCGGGCGGCGACGCCCGGCCCTTTCTCGTTCGCCTGGTGCGGTTCCCGGACGATCCCGTCCGAAGAACGGATCGCGATGCTCAGTTCGCCGTGTCGCTCCGCATGCGGTAGCCGCCCCGTGCGTCGCGCTCGAACATCTCGGCGATGCGGGCGTGGCGCAGGGCCTCGCCGGACTCGTCCGGCACCAGGTTCTGCTCCGAGACGTAGGCGACGTACTCGGTCTCCTGGTTCTCGGCGAGCAGGTGGTAGAACGGCTGGTCCTTGGACGGCCGCACCTCCTCGGGGATCGCCTGCCACCATTCCTCGGTGTTGGCGAAGACCGGGTCGACATCGAAGATGATGCCGCGGAACGGGTAGATCCGGTGGCGCACGACGTCGCCGATGTTGAACCGGGCGAGGCGGATGACCGCGCCGGACGGCGCGGCGTCGGGCTGCGGGGCGGGCATGGCGGAGGTGGTCTGTCCGAAGGGCATGGGCATCAACATAGGATGACGGGGGCGGGATTGCACCGGCGCGCCGGTCGCGCGCAAGGCAGGTCCCGCCCCCCTGGTCTCACGATGCCGGGAGCGTCACGCGTCCAGGCCGTAGGCCCGGGCGAGGTCGGGGTCCTTGGCGGCGACGAGCTTGGCGAGGTCGACGATCACGCTGGCCTGCTTCCAGGTGGCGTCGTCCTGCATCTTGCCGTCGAGCATCACCGCGCCGGTGCCGTCGGGCATCGCCTCCAGGATCCGCCTGGCGAAGGCGACCTCGGCGGTGTCGGGGGCAAAGACGCTCTTGGCGATGGCAACCTGGCTCGGATGCAGGGTCCAGGCGCCGGCACAGCCCATCAGGAAGGCGTTGCGGAACTGGACCTCGCAGGCGGCGGCATCGGAAAAATCGCCGAACGGGCCGTAGAACGCCTTGAGGCCGTTGGCCTGGCAGGCATCGACCATCCGGGCGATGGTGTAGTGCCAGAGGTCCTGCTGCACGCTCGCCCGCTCGGAGGCGCCGGGCGTCGGGTCGGCGATGACCTTGTAGTCGGGGTGGCCGCCGCCGACCCGGGTCGTCTTCATGCCGCGCGACGCCGCCAGATCCGCGGGGCCCAGGCTCATGCCGTGCATGCGCGGCGACGCGCAGGCGATGGCGTCGACGTTGGCGACACCCTCCGCCGTCTCCAGGATCGCGTGGATCAGGATCGGCTTCGCGACCCCGGCCTTCGCCTCGAGCTGGGCCAGCAGCTGGTCGACGTAGTGGATGTCCCACGGCCCCTCGACCTTGGGCACCATCACGACGTCGAGCTTGCTGCCGACCTCGGCCACGATCTCGATCAGGTCGTCGAGCAGCCACGGGCTGTTGAGGGCGTTGACGCGGGTCCACAGGCCGGTGCCGTGCCGGGCGAAGTCCACGTCGCGGGCCATGGCGATGAAGCCCTTGCGGGCGTTCAGCTTCTGGTCGGCCGGGACCGCGTCCTCGAGGTTGCCCAGCACCACGTCGACCTGTCGCGCCAGCTCCGGCACCCGGGCCCGGACCTTGTCGTTGTGCGGCGGCACGAAGTGGATCATGCGCTCCAGGCGCACCGGTAGCTCGCGGAACGGGGCCGGGGCCCCGGTGGCCAGGGGCTGGAAGAAGCGGCGCGGCAGTTTCATGGGCGTATCGTCTCCAACCCCGGGCACGGCCGGCTCGGGGCGCGAGCCCGTTCTCGCGCAAGCCCGGCCGTGCCCGAGGGTTAGTGCAGGGGCGCCGCGGCCGTAAAGGGCCCCGCGTCTCGGCAGAAGGTCGGGGCGTCCTGAGTGAGACGAGCCGTGATGATCGGGCCGCCCTCGCGACCGAAACGGCGACGCGCGCCGCCTGCGGCCCGTCACGATTGACCCCCCACCGACCTCCTCAAGTCACCCCGTGAAGACTTGCGATGTTTGATTTCAGTGTTAGCATCATCCGCGCGGGAAGGGACAGAAGATCCCGGACGGTGCGGCGGCCGGACTGAGCGACGGCCGAGGACATCCGCGCCGTGACCTGGCGGGTACCCGGGCGAAACCTGGACGCGCGTGCCCTTTCGCACGTGCGTGATGGAACGGGCGTGGGGTCCCGGCGTTCACCGATCGAGGCGGGCGGCGGAGGATCGACACTCATGTCGCAAGAGATGAGCCGACGCCGGCTGGCCGGCGCGGCAATGGCGACGCTCGCCCTGGTGGCGGCGGGACCGGCCCGGGCCGGCACGGTGGCGGACCGGCAGCGCTCGACCGTTCGGGCGAGCTTCACGGCGGAGCAACTGGCGGCGGGCCGGCCCGAGGGCCTGCCCGCGACGGTGCGGCTGCCGGGCGACGACCCGGCGGCGTTCAAGAGCTTTCTCGACGGCGCCACGATGGCCTCGCGCGCGCCCTGGCTCGCCCTGTCGGGCGGCGGGGAGAACGGCGCCTTCGCGGCGGGTCTCCTCAAGGGCTGGACCCAGGCGGGCACGCGCCCGGATTTCGGCGTGGTCACCGGAGTCTCGACCGGCGCGCTGATCGCGCCCTTCGCCTTCGTGGGTGCCTCGCAGGACGGCGCCCTGGAGAAGGCCTATACCGACACCTCCGCGGCGGACGTGTTCGAGTTCGGCGGCGGGCAGGAGAGCCTGACCGACACCTGGCCGCTCAAGCGCGGCATCGAGCGCAGCGTCACGCCCGCGCTGCTCGCCGCCGTGGCGGCCGAGCACCGCAAGGGACGGCGCCTCCTCGTCGTCACCACCGAGCTCGATTCCCTGCGCCCGACCCTGTGGGACATGGGCGCCATCGCGACGGCGGGCGGACCCGCCGGGCTCAAGCTCTTCCGCGAGGTGATGCTGGCCTCGGCGGCGATCCCCGGCATCTTCCCGCCGGTGATGATCGACGCGACCGGCCCGGACGGGAAGCGCTTCCAGGAGATGCACGCCGATGGCGGCGCCACCGCGCCGTTCTTCGTCGCGCCGGGCCGCTCGTTGCTGGAGCAGGTCGAGGGCGCATCGCCGGCAGACGACAAGCTGCCGGCGCCGGCGATCTACGTCGTCGTCAACACCTCGCAGGCGCCCGACTTCCAGGTCGCCCAGCGCTCGATGCTGAGCATCCTCGGCCGCTCGCTCTCGGCGATGATCAAGGCCCAGACCGCCGGCGCCATCGCGGTGACGAAGGCCTTTGCCGCCCGCACGGGCACGCCGATCCACGTCGCCACCATCGACCAGCGCTTCGGCCAAGTCTCGCAGGCGCCGTTCGAGCAAGGCTATATGCGGGCCCTGTTCGCGCACGGCGAACGGCTGGGGCGGGCCGGCACCGCCTTCGACTGTTCGCTCGACACGATGGCGACCAGCTCGACCCGGCGCAGCGCCAGCAACGCGCCGTAGAAGTCACTGCGAAGCTTCGTCGGAGGTCCGACAAAGCAGGATCGGTGTACAGGCCAACCGACATTCCGGGGTCCCGCCGCAGGCGAGACCCCGGAATGTCGAGGGAGCAAGCTAGAGCATGAATCGGCGCCCGGCGTCGGCAGCGTTCTCTCTCTCGCTACGGCTCAGGTATCGCGCGTGAGACGGGTTGTTCTGCCTTCGGTCTTTTCGGGTTCATGAGCGCGCGACCTGACCCAACAGCGCGTGAGCAGCAGAGGTCGAAAGCCGAGCTTGGCATAGAGATACCGTGCTTGTCCTCCGACCACGGCTCCGAGGAAAACGCTGCTGCAGCCGCAGGCCCGAAGTTCCCCCGCAAAGGCTGCGATCATACCGGATGCGATGCCCTGCCTTCGGTAAGCGGGCAGAGTGAACAGATCTTCGATGATGCCCGCTCCACTGGGAGCGGTGGCTGAAGCCCCGTAGGCGACGGGCTGGCCGTCGACGCAGGCGAGGTGGAATCGGTAAGCCCCCTGCTTGGCGCGGTAGCCGGCGACGATGCCATCCGTCACTTCTGGAGCGAGGACTGCGCCACCGGTCCTCGCTCCCTCCTCATGGTCCCGGCGCACGAGGGCCGCCAACGCCTCCCAATCAGACTCGTTTTCGACCGGGTTCAGGTCGGTAATGGAACGCGCGCGAACCTGTCCCTCCAGCCGCATCTGGATGACCGCCGGCTGCTCCTTGAAGCCGTCCAACGCGAGCCGCGCGGTGAAAGGTTCGGGGGTGAAGGGATCGGTATGGATCACGCCCCACGGAGAATGGCCCAAATGATCGCTCATGGCCTGGAACACGCCATCGATCTGTTCGGGCGTTTCAGCCGTCACTGTATCGATGTGGTTCGCGTCCCAGACCTCCGGGTGATCGGGGTTCCTCACCACGCGGGCGTACTGCGTCTCCACGGTCTGATGGCCGAGGCCCCGCTGCCAGCGATAAGCTTCGACGATCGTGCGCAGACGAAGGTCGAGCGTCCGTTCCATCACCGCTGCTACCTCTGAAGGCTGGACCAGGGCTCGTGGATCGATCGGGCGATAAGCTCGCACGGGGAACGGTATCCGAGCGCGCTGTATCGGTGAACCCGGTTGTCGTGGTCGAGCCGGGCGTGAAGCTGGCGGAGAATTGCCTCGGTAACTGAGATCGGAAAGACGCGGACGCAGGCGCGCTTCAACGTCCGGGCCAACGCCTTTGTCATGCCATTCAGATGAATGCCCCCGCGGATCGCCCTCACCCGCGCATCAGCGTCGGCGTCCCCAGCCGCGGGGTCACGCCCTCGCGCATCACCAGGCGGCGCAAGGGGGCGATGGTCGAGAGAGCCAGCAACCCCGCGCCGCGGGCGAGGTCGCTCGGCAGGAAGGCGGTGAGCAGGCTGCGGTTGAGGGTGTCGACCGCGCCGGTGCGCAACCGGGCATCGAGGGCCCGGCCGCGGGCGAAGCCCGCCAGCACCGCCTCCGAGCCGGGATCGCGCGCGCCCTCCGCCACGGCGTCGCGGAGCGCCGCGGCGTCGCGCAGGCCCAGGTTCAGCCCCTGGGCGCCGATCGGCGGGAAGACGTGGGCGGCCTCGCCGACGAGGGCCAGGCGCGGGCCGACCGGGCGCGGCACCGAGAGGCCGCGCATCGGCACGAGGCCGCGAGGCCCATCGATCCGCATCGCACCCAGCATCGACTGCGCCTGCCGCTCGATCGCCGCGGCGAGCGCCGCATCGTCCAGGGCGGCGAGGCGCTCCGCCCGCGCCTCGGCCGAGACCCAGACCAGGCTGGAGCGGCGCCCGCCCGGCAGCGGCACCAGGGTGAAGGGTCCTTCGCGGGTGTGGAACTCGGTCGAGACCTCGCGGTGGTCGCGGGCATGCGCCAGGATCGTGGTCAGCGCCTTCTGCGGGTAGGTCCAGCGCCGTGCCGCGAGACCCGCCGCCTCGCGCAGGGGCGAGGCGCCGCCATCGGCCGCGACGACGAGGCGGGCGGCGACGTGCCCGCCGCCCTCCAATGCCAGCACGGCCCGGTCCGCCGCGACGGTGCACCCGGCGGAATCGTGCTCGACCGGCACCAGTTCCGGGACCGCCCGGGCGCGGGCCCGCAGGGTCTCGACGAGGCGGGCGCTCTCGACGTTCCAGCCAAAGGCGTCGAGGCCGATCTCGCGGGCGACGAAGCGGGCCGGCGGCGGACGAAACAGGCTGCCGGTGTCGTCGATCAGGTGCATCTCGGCGAGCGGCGCCGCCTGCGGCTCCAGCGCCTCCCAGGCGCCGAGCGCCCGCAGGAGCCGCACCGAGCCGTCGAGGAGGGCGACGGTGCGCCCGTCGGCCACGGGCGCGTGGCGGCCGACGAGGGCGGTGCGCACCCCGTCGCGGGCGAGCGCCAGGGCGGTGGCGAGGCCGACCGCGCCGGCGCCGACCACCGCCACGTCGTAGAGGGGTCCTTCGGTCTGCGGGTCGGCGGTCTGGCTCACGACGGCAATCCTCGATCGATGCGTGCGGGAGATCTGGGTCATGCAGGGCGGGTCCGCCATCGCGGCCATTGCCGCAGCCCGGCCGCCACCTATGATCCCGGCCGGAGACCAAGACCAGAACGGGAGCGAAACGATGCCGAAGGCGATCCGGATTCACGAATACGGCGGCCCCGAGGTGATGCGCTACGAGGACGTCACGGTGGGCGAGCCCGGCCCCGGCCAGATCCGGGTGCGCCAGAGCGCGATCGGCGTCAACTTCATCGACATCTACTTCCGCTCCGGCCTCTACAAGGCGCCCCAGCTGCCCTTCACCCCGGGCAACGAGGGCGCCGGCACCGTGGTGTCGGTGGGCGAGGGCGTCACCGGCTTCACACCCGGCGAGCGGGTCGCCTACGGCTCGGCCTCCGGCACCTATGCCGAGGAGGTGGTGATCGACGCCAAGTCCGTGGTGCGGGTGCCCGACGGCATCGACGACGACACCGCCGCCGCGATGATGCTGAAGGGCCTCACCACCCAGTACCTGCTGCGCCGCACCTACAAGGTCCAGCCCGGCGACACGATCCTGTTCCACGCCGCCGCCGGCGGCGTCGGGCTGATCGCGACGCAATGGGCCAAGCACCTCGGCGCCACTGTGATCGGCACCGTTGGCTCGCCCGACAAGGTCGCGCTCGCCCGCGAGCACGGCTGCGACCACGTCATCCTGTACCGGGACGAGGACTTCGCCGCGAAGGTCAAGGAGATCACCGGCGGCAAGGGCTGCCAGGTGGTCTACGACGGCGTCGGCCAGGCGACCTTCCCGGCCTCGCTCGATTGCCTCCGGCCCTTCGGCTATTTCGTGAATTTCGGCAGCGCCTCGGGGCCGGTGACGCAGTTCGACATCAACCTCCTGGCCCAGAAGGGCTCGCTCTACGCCACGCGGCCGACCCTGTTCACCCACACCGCCGACCGGGCGGTGCTGGACGAGATGGCCGCCGACCTGTTCGAGGTGGTGAAGAGCGGCGCGGTCAAGATCCCAGTCCATGCCCGGGCGAAGCTCGCCGACGCGCAGAGGGTCCATGCCGACCTCGCCGGGCGCCAGACGACGGGCGCCACGGTGATGCATCCCTGATAGGCTGACCCCGCGGCATCCGGGACGCCCCCGCCCCGGATGCCCGGAGATCGCGGCACCATGCACCCGACCGAGACCGACCTCCTCCTCGTCATCGACGTCCAGGCCGATTTCCTGCCCGGCGGCGCGCTCGCGGTGCCGGACGGGGACGCGGTGATCGGACCGATCAACGCGCTGGGGCGCCGGTTCCGGCACGTCGTCCTGACCCAGGACTGGCACCCGGCCGGCCACGCCTCCTTCGCGACGAGCCATCCGGGCAGGCAGCCCTTCGAGACCGTGCGGCTTCCCTACGGCGAGCAGGTGCTGTGGCCGGAGCACTGCATCCAGGGTACGCCCGGCGCGGAACTCTCGCCGGAGCTCGACCTGCCCCACGCCGAACTGATCCTGCGCAAGGGCTACCGGGCGGGGATCGACAGCTACTCGGCCTTCCGCGAGGCCGACCGCACCACCCCGACGGGGCTCGCCGGCTACCTGCGCGAGCGCGGCCTCACCCGGGTGGTCCTGTGCGGGCTCGCCACCGATTACTGCGTCGCTTGGAGCGCCCTCGACGCGCGGGAGGCGGGGTTCGCGGCGGTGGTGGTCGAGGAGGCCTGCCGGGGGATCAACCTCGGCGGCTCGCTGGCGCGCGCCTGGGAGGCCATGGCGGCGGCCGGGGTGGAGCGGGTGGGGAGCGGGGCGATCGGGGGGTAGGGCAGGTCGATCTGCGTCTCACAGGAGTACGTGCTACCTGACCTCCACCAAGAAATTCGATCTTTCCCTTCCGTACGAGCTATCTTTTTTCTCAGTAAAATAAAGCTTCATGCCTTTCGCGCTGGCGCAAAATACTTCTTCTCTGAAAGTAAAGTCTCTTTTATCTAGTTGCAATAACCGAATTTTTTCTCTGGTTTTATCAACAAGTATGAATTTCCATAAATGGTCAGGAAAATCTTCCGGATCTGCAACATTTAAATTTTTATCAGAACTGTCAGGAAGAAGGTGCTTAAGCAATATCGAAGGGCTGCTACCTGGAGGCATAACGCAGACAAATTCCCACTCCTCCGGAAACAATTCTGAAATTTTCAAATCAAAGGAGCCTTGTCTTGTAGAATATAGTTTATAAATTTCATTGTCTTCGCGCTCGTCGTCAAAATCTAGGCAAGCGCATAAGGGCATCAATAAAACAAGACATAAAGAATACTTTCTTAATAAATTATTCCTCAATATTCCCATAATAATCTCCTAGCAATAAAAATAGTTTGTGGCATGTCGGGCATTTCGAATAATGTCCTGCCAGATTAGAAACGGCAAGAAACTGAATGAGCATGCGCCTGACTCATTATTGAGATCAAAAATATTTCTTAGTCTAGAATGGCCGGGCGAACCGCGCCGGAAGAACGCCGGAACGTCTGCTGACAGATGCGCAATCCGGCAGCATGACGCTATTCCGGCGCCGACATTATCGAGCGCCGGAGCCTTGAAAAAGACTGCAAGGGGGTACAGCCGCTGGTCGGCGCGCTCGGCCGCGAGTTCACGCGCGCCGCCTCATCCACCGACTAAACCGCCACCCCGTGCAGGTCGTAGGCATCCGCCGACTCGATCTTCACCGTCACGATATCCCCGACCCGGACCGGGCGGCGGAAGGCGACGTGGACGTTGCCGTCGATCTCCGGCGCATCGTACTTCGAGCGGCCCTTGGCGACGGTCGGGCCGGCGGCGTCGATGATCACCGGCAGGCGCTTGCCGACCTTGGCCTTCTGGAGCTTGAGCGAGACCGCCTGTTGCGTCTCCATGAACCGGCGCTGGCGCTCGGCCTTCACCTCGTCCGGTACCGCCTCCGCGACGGCGTTGGCAGGCGCGCCGCGCACCGGCTCGTACTGGAAGCAGCCGACGCGCTCGAGCTTGGCTTCCTTGAGCCAGGTCAGCAGCTCCTCGAACTCCTCCTCGGTCTCGCCCGGGAAGCCGACGATGAAGGTCGAGCGGATGGCGAGGTCCGGGCAGGTGGTGCGCCAGGAGCGGATGCGCTCCAGCATCTTCTCCTGGTTGCCCGGGCGGCGCATGCGCTTCAACACCGTCGGGCTCGCGTGCTGGAGCGGCATGTCGAGGTAGGGGAGCACCTTGCCCTCGGCCATCAGCGGGATGACCTCGTCGACATGCGGGTAGGGGTAGACGTAGTGCAGGCGCACCCAGGCGCCGAGTTCGCCCAGTTCCTTGGCGAGGTCGTAGAACCGGGCCCGCACCTCGCGGTCGCGCCACGGGCTCGTGGCGTAGCGGGTGTCGATGCCGTAGGCGCTGGTATCCTGCGAGACGACGAGCAATTCCTTGACGCCGGCCTTCACCAGCTTCTCGGCCTCGCGCAGCACGTCCGCCGCCGGACGGCTGACGAGATCGCCGCGCAGTTGCGGGATGATGCAGAAGGTGCAGCGGTTGTTGCAGCCCTCCGAGATCTTCAGATAGGCGTAATGCCGCGGCGTCAGCTTGACGCCCTGGGGCGGGACGAGATCGAGGAACGGATCGTGCGCCGGGGGCACCGCCTCGTGGACCGCC
This sequence comes from Methylobacterium indicum, assembly GCF_017347565.1. Classification (NCBI taxonomy): domain Bacteria; kingdom Pseudomonadati; phylum Pseudomonadota; class Alphaproteobacteria; order Hyphomicrobiales; family Methylobacteriaceae; genus Methylobacterium; species Methylobacterium indicum. The sequence goes on from NZ_AP024145.1 coordinate 2,780,139, forward strand.
GCCACCACCGATTCGTAGGCCTGCGGCCCGGTCACCGCGAGCAGGTTCGGGTACTTTTCGCGGATTTCTTCCGGCTGCGCGCCCATGCAGCCGGTGACGATCACCCGGCCGTTCTCCGCCATCGCGTCGCCGATCGCCTGCAGCGACTCGGCCTTGGCCGAATCGAGGAAGCCGCAGGTGTTGACGATCACCACGTCGGCGCCGTCGTGCTTGCGCGCCAGCTCGTAGCCCTCGGCCCGCAGGTGGGTGAGGATGCGCTCGGAATCGACCAGCGCCTTGGGGCAGCCGAGCGACACGAAGGAGATCTTGGGGGCGGGTGCGTTCATGGCGACGGCGGGATGGGACACCGGCCCACGGCCAAGGCGGCAGCAAGCGGGATCAAGGATTTAGGGAAGGGTGCTGGGGCAGGGCTCTAGCACAGGGGAGGGCGGGCGTCACGGGGCGGGCCTTCCGACCGACGGACGGCTTCCGCTCTCCCCCCCGCCTCCGCTATCACGGCGCCATGTGGAGCCGCCCGTTTCCCCCGCTCGATCCCGCCGATGCGGCCGCCCGCCTGCGCGGGGCCGGCCTCGGCCGGCTCGCGCTCCTCGACAGCGCGATGCGGCACGACACGCTCGGGCGCCACTCCTACCTCGCCGCCGCGCCGTTCGGGACCTTTCGCGCGCGGGACGGCCGGGCGACCTGGAACGGCGCGGCGGTGCCGGGCACGCCCCTCGAGGCCCTGCGGGCGGTGCTGGCGCCCTACCGGATCGAGGCCGATCCCGACCTGCCGCCATTCCAGGGCGGGGCGATCGGCTACTTCGCCTACGATCTCGGCGCGAGCCTGGAGCGGGTGGCGCCGCCGGCCCGGCGCGCCGGCCTCGCCGACGACCTCGCGGTCAGCCTCTACGCCACGGTCGTCGCCTTCGACCATCGCGCCGGCACCTGCCGGCTGATCGCCACCGGCTTTCCCGAGACCGATCCGGCCGCCCGCGCGACCAAGGCCGCTGCCGACCTCGACACCCTGGAGGCGGCCTTGGCGGCCCCGGCGCCGGACACCGCGCCGGCCCCGGTCGCGCCGCTCGCCTGGCGCTCGAACTTCACGGCCGAGTCCTATGCCGGGGCGGTCGAGCGGGTGCGCGACTACATCCGGGCCGGGGACATCTACCAGGCCAACATCGCCCAGCGCTTCGAGGCCGCCTTGCCGCCGGGCTTCGACGCCTTCGCGTTCTACCGGCGGCTCCGCGCGCGGAACCCCGCGACCTTCGCGGCCTATCTCGAGGGCGACGGGCTCACCCTCGCCTCGTCCTCGCCCGAGCGCTTCCTGCGCCTCGATCGCCGCGCGGTCGAGACCCGGCCGATCAAGGGTACGGCGCGCCGCGCCGCCGACCCGGCGGAGGACCGGGCCCGGGCCGAGGCGCTCGCCGCCGACCCCAAGGAGCGGGCCGAGAACGTGATGATCGTCGATCTCCTGCGCAACGACCTGTCGCGGATCTGCGCGCCCCACAGCGTCGCGGTGCCGAGCTTGTGCGGGATCGAGACCTATGCCGGGGTCCACCACCTCGTCTCGGCGGTGACCGGCACGCTCAAGGACGGGGCGGACGGGCTCGACCTCCTCGCCGCGACCTTCCCGGGCGGATCGATCACCGGGGCGCCGAAGCTGCGCGCCATGGACATCATCACGGAGATCGAGGGCGATGCCCGCGAGGCCTATTGCGGCGCCATCGGCTGGATCGGGTTCGACGGCAGCCTCGACACCAGCATCGCGATCCGCACGGTGATGCTCGACGCCACCCGCGCCGTGCTCCAGGCCGGCGGCGGCGTCACCCTGCTCTCCGACCCCGATTCCGAGTACCGCGAGACCCTGACCAAGGCCGAGCGGGTCTTCTCGGCCTTCGCGACCGGGGAGGGCGCATGATCCTCGTCATCGACAACTACGATTCCTTCGTCTTCAACGTGGTGCGCTACGTCGAGGAACTGGGCGAAGCGGTCCGGGTGGCGCGCAACGACGCCCTCGACGTCGCGGGGATCCGGGCGCTGGCCCCGCAGGCCGTGGTGATCTCGCCCGGGCCCTGCAGCCCGACGGAGGCCGGGGTGTCGCTGCCGGCGATCCGCGAGCTGTCGGGCGCGGTGCCGCTGCTCGGGGTCTGCCTCGGCCACCAATGCATCGGGGCGGCCTTCGGCGGCCGGGTCGAGCGGGCGGCGCGGCCCCTCCACGGCCAGGCGACGGCGATCGCGCATGAGGGCCGCAACCTCTTCCACGGCCTGCCGGCGCCGCTCACCGTCGGGCGCTACCACTCGCTGATCGTGACGCCGCAGGCCGCGATGGACCCGCACCTCACGGTCGATGCGGTCTCGCCCGAGGGCGAGGTGATGGCGCTCTCGCACCGCCGCCACCCGACCTACGGGGTGCAGTTCCACCCGGAATCGGTGCTGACCGAGCACGGCCACGCCCTGTTCGGCAATTTTCTCGATCTCGCCCGGCGCTGGCACGCGGAGGGAGGGGCATCCCGTGCTGTGGCGTGACGGGGCGCTCCACGAGGACACGGTTCAGCCCTTCGACCTCGCCGATCGCGGCCTGCTGCTCGGCGACGGGGTGTTCGACACCGCCCTGGCGCTGGGTGGCCGGATCGTGGAGGAGGAGGCGCATCTGGCCCGCTTGAGCCGCGCCGCCGCCACCCTCGGCTTCGCGCTCGACGAGGGTGAGGCGAGGACGGCGATGCGGGCGGTGGCCGCCGGGTACGAGCGGGCGGCGATCCGCACCACCGTGACCCGCGGCTCCGGCCCGCGGGGCCTGCGCCCGCCGGCGGAGCCCCGGCCGGTCCTGTGGGCCAGCGCCGCGCCTTGGCGGCCCGGCACGGCATTCTCGGAGGTCTCCCTCGGCTGGAGCGCGATCCGCCGCAACGAGACCTCGCCGACCTCGCGCCACAAGACGCTCGGCTACCTCGACGCGGTGCTGGCCGCCGAGGCCGCCGGGGCCCAAGGCCACGACGAGGCGGTCTTCCTCAACATGCAGGGCCGGGTCGCCTGCGCGGGCATCGGCACCCTGTTCGCGGTGTCCGGGCGGGAGGTGGTGACGCCGCCCCTGGACGAGGGGGTGCTCGCCGGCATCGTGCGCGCCCGGGTGCTGGCGCTCGCCCCCGGCCTCGGCCTCGACGCGGCCGAGCGGACGGTGACACCCGAGGATCTGGCGCAAGCCGAGGCGGTCTTCCTCACCAACTCCCTGCGGCTGGTCGCGCCGGTGCGGCGGATCGGGGCGCGGGATTATGCCAGCGCCGGGCATCCGGCGGTGCTGGCCCTGCGCGGGGCCCTGTCGCGCGAGATCGGGCAGGCCTGCGGGATGGCGGTGGAGGGCTGACGGCGCCGCTGCCAGCCTCTGCGGGCAGAACAGCCCGGAAGAACGACCGGAGACGAGAACGCACGGGTTTCCTCCTGTCCCTGCGGGCGGGGAGAGGGGGGAGGGTTCACGAACCGGTCTTCGACAGCGTCAGGCCCGCGCTCACTCCGCCTGCCCCGTCATCCGGTGGCGCAGCTCCGCCACCCCGATCGCCTCGCGGGCATAGGCGAGGCCGAGCTCGACCCGCAGGACGCGCAGGGCCTCCTCGGTGCGCCCGGTCGGCAGTCCCCGACGCCGGCGCTCGTCGAGCACGGCGAGCTGCCGGGCGATGCCGCGACAGGCCTGCGCGACCGTCGGGCGCTCCGCCGCGGGTGAAGAGTCAGGCGCCACGCGGCCTCCGAACCGACCGTCACGGCGGGGGTCCGCTCCGACGATCCGTCCGAAACCAGACACGACTTCCGACCCGAACACAATCACCCGGAAGGTTACGCGACTGTGCGTCCCATCCGCCGGGGCCTTGCGAAAAAGATCGGAAACCCGCCAGAAGTGGCGCAAGCAAGGCCGTCAGGCCCTCGATCGGAGATCATAGCATGAAGCGCGCGTCCCTGGCGGTGGTTCTCGGTGCCGCGACCGCCCTGGCGGCAAGCCTGCCCGCCGGCGCCAAGACGCTGGTCTACTGCTCCGAGGGCAGCCCGGAGAACTTCTATCCGGCGGTGAACACCACCGGCACCTCGTTCGATGCCGGCTCGCAGATCTACTCCAACATCGTCAATTTCGCGCGCGGCACCACCGACGTGGTGCCCGACCTCGCCGAGAAATGGGACGTCTCCGAGGACGGCAAGACCTACACCTTCCACTTGCGCAAGGGCGTGAAGTGGCACTCCAACAAGATCTTCAAGCCGACCCGTGACTTCAACGCCGACGACGTGATCTTCTCGTTCGAGCGGCAGTGGAAGGAGAACAACCCGTTCTTCCGGGTGACCAGCTCCAACCACACCTATTTCAACGACATGGGGCTGCCCAAGCTCCTCTCGTCGCTCGACAAGGTGGACGACTATACGGTCCGCTTCACCCTGACCGGGCCCGAGGCGCCGTTCCTCGCCGATCTGGCCATGCCCTTCGCGGCGATCCAGTCGAAGGAATACGCCGACGCGATGATGAAGGCCGGCACGCCGGACAAGCTCGACCAGGAGCCGATCGGCACCGGTCCGTTCTACCTGCTGCAATATCAAAAGGACGCGATCGTCCGCTACCGCGCCTTCCCGCAATACTACGCCGGCAAGGCCGCCCTCGACGACCTGGTCTTCGCCATCACGCCGGATGCCTCGGTGCGCTGGGCCAAGCTCCAGAAGGGCGAGTGCCACGTCATGCCCTACCCGAACCCGGCCGACGTCGACGCGATGCGCAAGGACGCCAACGTCCAGGTGCTGGAGCAGCCCGGCCTCAACATCGGCTACCTGGCCTACAACACCAAGAAGAAGCCGTTCGACGACGTGCGCGTGCGCAAGGCGTTGAATATGGCGATCAACAAGAAGGCGATCATCGACGCGGTCTATCTGTCGACCGGCGTCGCCGCCAAGAACCCGATCCCGCCGACCCTGTGGTCCTACAACGACGCGGTGAAGGACGACCCTTACGATCCGGACGCGGCGAAGAAGCTTCTGGCCGAGGCCGGCCTCGGCAGCGGCTTCGCGATGGACCTGTGGGCGATGCCGGTGCAGCGGCCCTACAACCCGAATGCCCGCCGCATCGCCGAGCTGATGCAGGCCGACCTCGCCAAGATCGGCGTGAAGGCCGAGATCAAGTCCTACGAGTGGGGCGAGTACCGCAAGCGCATCCAGGACGGCGAGCACCAGACCGCGATGTTCGGCTGGACCGGCGACAACGGCGATCCGGACAACTTCCTCCACACCCTGCTCGGCTGCGCCGCGGCGGAGAAGGGCGGCGGCAACGCCGCCAAGTGGTGCGACAAGACCTACGACGACCTCGTCACCAAGGCCAAGACCATCACCGACAAGGCCGAGCGCACCAAGCTCTACGAACAGGCGCAGGTGGTGTTCAAGGAGCAGGCGCCGTGGTTCACCATCGCGCATGCGGTGCAGCTGAAGCCGGTGCGCAAGGAGGTGGTGGACTTCAAGCTGTCGCCGTTCGGCCGCCACACCTTCTACGGCGTCAGCCTGAAGTAACGGTCCTCCCGTGCTCCGCTTCCTCCTGACCCGCGCGTCCCTGGTGATCCCGACCTTCCTCGGGATCACCCTGGTGGCGTTCTTCCTGATCCGCCTGGTGCCCGGCGACCCGATCGAGACGATGGCGGGGGAGCGGGGCATCGATCCGGCGCGGCACGCGGAACTGCGCGCCGAGTACGGCTTCGACAAGCCATTGCTCGTGCAATACGGCATCTATCTCGAGCGGCTGGCGCATGGCGATCTCGGCCGCTCGATCAGCACCAAGGAACCGGTGATCGCCGAATTCGCCAGCCTGTTTCCGGCGACGATCGAGCTCGGAATCTGCGCGATCCTGTTCGCGCTCCTCGTCGGTCTGCCGGCCGGCATCCTGGCGGCGCTCCGCCGCAACTCGGTCTTCGACCACGGGGTGATGGGGCTGTCGCTCACCGGCTACTCGATGCCGATCTTCTGGTGGGGCCTGCTGCTGATCCTGCTGTTCTCGGTGCAGCTCGGCTGGACGCCGGTCTCGGGCCGCATCGACGTGCAGTACTTCATCGAGCCGGTGACCGGCTTCCTGCTGATCGACACGCTGCTCTCCGACGAATCCGGCGCCTTTGCCTCCGCGCTCTCTCACCTGGTCCTGCCGGCGGTGGTGCTCGGCACGGTCCCGCTCGCGGTCATCGCCCGCATGACCCGCTCGGCGATGCTGGAGGTCTTGGGCGAGGATTACATGCGTACCGCCCGGGCCAAGGGCCTGCCGGCCTGGCGCATCGTCGGGCTGCATGCGCTCCGCAACGCGCTCATCCCGGTCGTCACGGTGATCGGGCTGCAGGTCGGCGTGCTGTTCACCGGCGCGATCCTGACCGAGACGATCTTTTCCTGGCCCGGCATCGGCAAGTGGCTGATCGAGGCGATCGGCCGGCGCGACTACCCCGTCCTCCAGGGCGGCATCCTGCTGATCGGCGCGGTGGTGATGGCGGTGAACCTCCTCGTCGACCTCGCCTACGGCCTCGTGAACCCCCGCATCCGGCACGCACGATGAGCGCCGAACTTCTCGACACTCCCGCCGCCTCGGCGGCCCCCGCCGGCCCGCCGCACCCGCTCGCCGAGTTCTGGACGAGCTTTCGCGCCAACAGGGGCGCGGTGATCGGCCTCGCGCTGATCGTCGCGGTGTTCCTGATGGCGGTCTTCGCCGACGTGATCGCGCCGCATCCGCCGAACCTCACCAACGACGCGGCCTTCCTCAAGCCGCCGTTCTGGCAGGAGGGCGGCTCGCTCACCTACCCGCTCGGCACCGACGCGATCGGCCGCGACATCCTCTCGCGCCTGATCCACGGCGCCCGGCTGTCGCTGTCGATCGGCGTCGCGGTGGTGGCGGTGTCGATCCTCGTCGGCACGATGCTGGGTCTGGTCGCGGGCTTCGTCGGCGGCGCCACCGGCATCGTCATCATGCGGGTGATGGACATCATCCTGACCCTGCCGTCCTTGCTGCTCGCCATCGTCATCGTGGCGATCCTCGGCCCCGGGCTGATGAACGCGATGCTGGCGGTCGCCGTGGTGGTACTGCCGCATTACGTCCGCATCGCCCGCGCGGCGGTGATCGCGGAAAAATCGAAGGACTACGTCACGGCGGCCCGGGTCAGCGGCGCCGGCCCCTTGCGCCTCATGCTGTCGGAGGTGCTGCCGAACTGCGCCGCACCCCTCATCGTCCAGGCCTCGCTCGGCGTCTCGACCGCGATCCTCGATGCCGCGGCGCTCGGCTTCTTAGGCCTCGGCGCCCAGCCGCCCTCGCCGGAATGGGGCACGATGCTGGCGGATGCCCGCGAATTCGTGCTGCGCGCCTGGTGGGTGGTGACCTTCCCGGGCCTCATCATCCTGGTCACGGTGCTGGCCTTCAACCTCGTCGGGGACGGGTTGCGCGATGCCCTCGACCCCAAGCTGAAGCGGTGAGGCGCCCGATGCCGCTCCTCGACATCCAAAACCTCTCCGTCGCCTTCCCGTCCGCCGGCGGGACGCTTCGCGCCGTCGACGGCGTCAGCCTGACCCTTGAGGAGGGGGAGGTGCTCGGCGTCGTCGGCGAGTCCGGCTCGGGCAAGAGCGTGACCATGATGGCGCTGATGGGCCTCGTCGCCTATCCGGGCCGGGTCACCGCCGACCGTCTCGCCTTCGCCGGCCGAGATCTCTCAGGGATGCCGGCCCGCGAGCGCCGCCGCCTCACCGGCCGCGACGTGGCGATGATCTTCCAGGAGCCGACCACCAGCCTCAATCCCTGCTTCACCATCGGCTTCCAGATCACCGAGTCCCTGCGCCAGCATCTCGGCCTCGACCGCAAGGCGGCGAAACGCCGGGCGATCGAACTCCTGGAGCAGGTCGGCATCCCGGCGGCCGAGAGCCGGCTGTCGTCCTATCCGCACCAGCTCTCGGGGGGCATGAACCAGCGGGTGATGATCGCCATGGCGATCGCCTGCAACCCGAAGCTCCTCATCGCCGACGAGCCGACCACGGCGCTCGACGTCACCATCCAGGCGCAGATCCTCGACCTCCTGCTCTCGCTCCAGCGCGAGCGCGGCATGGCGCTGGTGCTCATCACCCACAACATGGGCGTGGTCGCCGAGACCGCCGACCGGATGATGGTGATGTATGCCGGCCAGGTGATGGAGGAGCAGCCGGCAAAAACCCTGTTTACCGCGCCCCAGCACCCCTACACCGCGGCGCTGCTGGCGGCCCTGCCCGAGCGCAGCGAGGGCGGGCGGCTCGCCACCATCCCGGGCGTGGTGCCGGGCCTCTACGACCGGCCCCGCGGCTGCCTGTTCTCGCCGCGCTGCACCTACGCCACCGACCATTCCCGCAACGAGCGGCCGGCCCTGCGGCCCTGGCAGGGCGGCTCGGTCCGCTGCCACTACCCCCTCGGCGACCCCTCCCGCGACGCCCGCATCCGCCAGGACCACCCTGTCGGCGCGAGCGCCGATGTTGGCGCGAGCGCCGATGCCATCACGGAGGCCGTCCGGTGAGCGCCCCCGTCGTCGTCGCGGACGATCTCCGCCAGACCTACGAGATCCGCCGCGGGCTGTTTCGCGCGCCCGCCCGGCTCCAGGCGGTGGGCGGCATCTCGTTTGCGATCGAGCCCGGCCGGACGCTGGCGGTGGTCGGCGAATCCGGCTGCGGCAAGTCGACCCTCGCCCGCATGGTGACGCTGATCGAGCCGCCGACCGACGGCGACCTGTCTCTCGACGGGATCGACGCCGTCGATACCCCGTCATCGGAGCGCCGCCGCCTGCGCCGCACAGTGCAGCTGGTGTTCCAGAACCCCTACGGCTCGCTCAACCCGCGCAAGCGCATCGGGGCGATCCTGGAGCAGCCGCTCGCCATCAATACCGGCCTGTCGGGATCGGAGCGCCGCGAGCGGGTGCGGGCGATGATGGCCAAGGTCGGCCTGCGCCCGGAGCACGACGCGCGCTACCCCCACATGTTCTCCGGCGGCCAGCGCCAGCGCATCGCCATCGCCCGCGCCCTGATGCTGTCGCCCAAGCTCGTCGTCGCCGACGAGCCGGTCTCGGCCCTCGACGTGTCGATCCAGGCCCAGGTGCTCAACCTCCTGGCCGACCTGCAGGCGGAACTCGGCCTCGCCTACCTGTTCATCTCCCACGACCTCGGCGTGGTGCGCCACATCGCCCACGACGTGCTGGTGATGTATCTCGGCCTTGCCATGGAGCAGGGGCCGAAGGACGCGATCTACGCCAACCCGCTCCACCCCTATACCCGGGCCCTGATGGCGGCGACGCCGGGCGTGGGCGCCCGCACCCGCGAGCGGATCGTCCTGCGGGGCGAATTGCCCTCGCCGCTCAATCCCCCGCAGGGCTGCGTGTTCTCGACCCGCTGCCCCCACGCCACCGACCGCTGCCGCCAGGAACGGCCGGTCCCGCGGCCGCTCGCCGGCCGGGCGGTGGCCTGCCACTACGCCGAGGAGTTTCTGGACGAGGCCGAGGGGCGGGCGGTCGCGGTCTGACCGTTACACCTCCCGGTCACCCGCCCGGGGCTACGCGCCGGCCCTCCCGCGCCCTACCATAGGGAGGGTAGCGGGAGCCCAGCGACCGGATCCGTGAGCGAGCCCATCGCGGCGGCCGAGCCGTCGCCCGATCCCTTTCCGACGCCGCAGGCCGCGCCCGAGGCGTGGTCCAAGACGTCGTCCAAGTCGTCGCCCAAGGCGTCGTCCAAGCCGAGGGCCGCGCGCCTGGCCCGCGCCGGGCTCGCCCGCGTGCTCGCCTTCCGCACCAGCCTGCGGGTCGCGCGCCTGCGCCACTGGCTCGCCGGAAGGCTGCCGCCCCGGGCCCGCGGGCGGCTGGCCGAGAACGTGCGCCACGCCGAGCTCGCCGGCCTCGCCTTCGCGTTCCGGGCCCGCGCCGTCGCCATCGCGGTGGTGGCGCTGTGGCTCGTCGTGCTGGTGCCCTGGCCGCGCGGCCTCTACTACCTCGCCGCCGCCGGCCTGTTCTTCGTCCTGGGCACGATTCCCTACGGCCTGCGCCGTCACCGCCACGCCTGGGCGATCAAGCTCGCCTTCACGGTGCTCGACGTGGCGCTGATGAGCGCCGTCATCATCGTGCCGCCGCCGGCCGGGCTCGGGGTCGACTGGCCGATCCAGACCCGGCTGCGCACCCCGGAATTCCTCTACGTGCTGCTGCTGCTCGGCGAGGCGGCGCTGACCTACCGGCCGCTGGCGGTGTTGTGGACCGGAACCTGGATCGCCGCGATCTGGTCGCTCGGCGTCTGGCTGGTCTACGCCCGCGAGGACACCGTGCGCTTCGCCGACGCCGTCCGCGACGGGGGTCTGCGCAGCGAGGAGAGCCTCAAGGTCTTCCTCGACCCGGCCTATGTCGGCCTGACCCCGCTGTGGACGCAAGGGATCGTCACCGGCCTGTTCACGCTGCTGCTCGCCATCGCGGTGTGGCGCGGCCGGGGCACGATGCTGGCGCAGGTCCGCGCCGAGGTGGTGCGGGCCGACCTCGCCCGCTACGTCTCGCCCGACGTCGCCGACGCGCTCGCCGCCCGGGCCCATGCGGGCTTCGGGGCGCCCCAGACCCGGGTGGTGGCGGTGCTGTTTGCCGACGTGATCGGCTTCACCGGCATGAGCGAGGAGCTGGGGCCGGAGCGGGCCTTCGCGCTCCTCGGCGGCTTTCGCGAGCGCAGCTGCAAGGTGGTGTTTCGCCATGCCGGCACCCTCGACAAGTTCCTCGGCGACGGCTTCATGGCGACCTTCGGGGGCCTCGACGGGCGCGGCGACGGCGCCGCCCGGGCGGTCGCCTGCGCCCTCGACCTCCAGCGCGAGATCGACGCCTGGAACGCCAAGCGCATCGCCCGCGGGGCCGAGCCGATACGGGTCGCGGTCGGCGTGCATTGCGGCCCGGTGGTGATCGGCACGATCGGCGCCGACCAGCGGGTCGAGTTCACGGTGATCGGCGACGTCGTCAACGTGGCGAGCCGCCTGCAATCCGCCACCCGCGAGGTCGGCGGCCGCATCCTCGTCTCCGAGGGCTGCCTGACCGCCGCCGGGCCGGCGGCGGCGGGCCGCTTCACCCGCAGCCTGCCGCTGACCCTGCGCGGCCGCGCCCAGCCGATCGTCGTCCACGTCGCCGAGTAGGGCCGGGTGGGACCGGTCCCGCGGGTGGCCGCCGGGGCGGGGTTCAGCCCCGCTGCAGCACCTCGATGCGCACGCCGTCCGGCCCCTCGAAGAAGGCGATGCGCAGGCCCGGCCGCACGTCGGTGATGCCCGAGACGAGCGGGATGCCGCGCCCCGCGAGGTCCGCCACCGTCGCCTCGATGTCCTCGACCCGCAGGCCGATATGCTCGATGCCGAGGTTGGGCGGCGTCGCGGCCGGCCCGGTGCCCTCCGGCGCCTGCTCGATGAACATCGTCATCCCGCCGAGATCGAGGATGACCCGGCTCGGGCGCTCGGCCCCCTCGCGCCCCGTCTCCCGCGCCCCCAGAACCTCGCCGTAGAACCGCGCCGCCGCCGCGGCGTCCCGGCTGCGCAGGTGGAGGTGGTCGTACCGATAGCCCATGCGGCTCTCCCTTCGGGACGCATCCGATCGCGCCCCGCCGTCACGGCCCGCACGGTACGGCGCGGGGCGCCCCGGCGATAGGCGTCCCGGGCCGGGCCCGCAGACCGCCGGCCGCGGTTGACGCACCGCGCCGCGCCGCCCTACAGAAGGGGCACCCGGACCCACGCGCGTCCGCGGCCGGAAGGGTGGCCGAGTGGTTTAAGGCAGCGGTCTTGAAAACCGCCGTGGGGGCAACTCCACCGTGGGTTCGAATCCCACCCCTTCCGCCAGATTTAAAATCGAATTCTACGGCAGTGCTATTTACAATTGTCGAATTAGATTTTTGCGTAACAATATTTTTATTTTGGATTTAAGTATAAAAAATATTCAACTTGAATATTTTCGTATAGTGCTATATTATTAATAAAAAGGAAGAGATGGCCCTCGATAATATGGTTTGCGCTCCTGCTCTTGTAGTGTACGATATCATCGCGAGACCGTATCGTTTTACAAGAGACTAAGGAGCGCTGAGTGGCAGCTTCCCCTCGACCCAGCAGAATCAGCCCTGGAATACCTATCACCCACGAACAAAAATCTCTATTTGCCAATATAAGAGGCTCTGGCTCAAAAGCAGTTTGTTTTTTCAACAATAAAGGTGGGGTAGGAAAAACTACCTTGGTTGCCAACTTGGGTGCCGAACTTGCTTTGAATTTTGGTGCAAAAGTTCTGGTGGTTGATGCCGACCCTCAATGCAATCTAACGCAATATGTTTTAAAAGAAGACGAAGCGCTTAATACATACGCGTCTGCAGATCCCGAAAGCGTCTTTTCAGTCATAAGACCTTTATCGTTGGGCAAGGGCTACGGCACAAATCTTCCTATTAGATCAGCAGAAAATTTTGGATTTGATCTTATTATTGGCGATCCAAGACTTGCTCTTCAAGAAGATTTACTTGCCAATGACTGGAGAGATGCGCGTGGCGGTGGAATGAGAGGTATTCGCACGACATTTGTATTTGCAGATCTCGTAACACGCGCGAAAAAGCGCGGCTATGATTTTGTATTTTTTGATATGGGCCCATCATTGGGAGCAATTAATAGATCTGTGCTGCTCGCGATGGATTTTTTGTCGTTCCCATGTCTATCGATGTTTTTTCCTCGTGGGCCATACGAAATATTGGAAGCACAATATCAATTTGGCACAAAGAATTAAAAACTGGTATTGGTCTTGCCGAAGAACCTTCGGAACTTGGGATTGTTGACGGACAGACATCGCTTCGGTTTTTAGGCTATGTGACCCAGCAACATCGAGAAAGAACCGAAGAAGAAATTGACGTCAATACTGAAATATCTGATGATCAGGCAGACAATAGACGCAAACGCATAGTCCAAGCATATGAGGAAATAAGCGAGAAGTTTCCTAAGCAGGTCGCAGAAAACCTTAGTGCCGCCTTTGGTTCTCCAGCAGTCGATCCGTTCCTAGGGAATGTTAGGCACCTTGGAAGCATAGCTCCTAAATCGCAAAGTCAGCATACGCCGATGATCTCCGTTCGAGGCACAGGTAGATTTATTCAATCAAGAAAGCAGGCGCGCGAGATATACCGAGATATTGCTGTCAGATACCTCCAAAATCTTGAGTCATTTGCGGTATAGGCCATGTTCAATCGAGATTTAATAGATGACCTTGCCCGCGAAAAAGTTGTTCTATTTCTGGGGGCAGGAGTTTCGTCAAGCGCAGAGACCGTGAAAGGTGGAAAAATTGCTGGGTGGGACGAATTTCTATCAAAATCCTGTCTTCAACTTCCAGATGGCTTGCAAAAACAAGTACAAGGACTCCTTTCTCGCAAAGATTATCTGTTAGCCTGCGAAATACTACAATCTTCTCTCTCGGACAGCTGGAATGATCTTATCGCAGTTGAATTTGGTCAAAAAGCAATTCCGTCCGAACTGCATAAAGCGATCATTTCACTGAAACAGAGAATAATAATAACTACAAATTTTGATAAATTGCTAGAGACGGCATGGGAGTCTGTTGACGATGTATCGACCCACTATCCTATCGTTATGACAAATATAGACGAGACCGTATTTAGATTATTAAAAGATCACTCAAACAAGTTTCTCATAAAAATACACGGAACTGTTGATAGGCCGGATTCATTAATATTTTCTAGGTCTGAATACATAAAATCAGCGTTTGGCAATATTCGTTATTCTAGCTTCTTAGAAAGTCTGCTTCTAAATTATACATTCCTTTTCATTGGCTTCTCGATGGACGACCCGGCGATAGTCTCGCTTATGGAGATGTACGCACTAAAATTCCCATCGGCGCGTCCTCATTATATTTTTTCTGGTGGCATACTTGCAGATAATATAGTTGAAATAAATAAAAAACTACGAAAAATTATTTACCTGCCATACGATCCGATTGATTCTCATCGATTATTGCCGGAACAGATCATTAGCTTGGCAAAGCTAGCGTCTGAAAGAAGGAAAGAGATCATAGCTCTTTCACTCAACTCTAATTAGTTTAAACGTTATTGACTATTCCCCTGAATTTAATAATTGCAATGCATCAATATGCCGACTAGATATTTCCGTTATAATGATATTTATTGTATATATTTTATTTATGATCTGCAAATAGATGTTGATTCAGCCTCATATATTGTAAAACGATTGCGGCTAGGGAGATGAGGTAATTAATAGCCATTAAAAAACACTTATGGTTTAAACTATATGTGGCTTCGGGGTTTTTATTGGAAAGCCCGCTCGTTGATTTGATATTTTTTGTGTAATATATATTGCTAGCCATTAAAGTTAAAAAATATATATGTGTTTAATAATATAATATGCCAAAGGCAATGACAGATAGCTCTCCGATCGCGTGCGAGACCAATCCAAGATTTGGATTCAAACAATATACTAAAAATCTATTGTCAATCCATCTGATGATTTTGAAAATAATTTGAATTTGCGCACCAGTGTTCATGTATATTTTTGATGTGCAATCAATAAATATTAAATTACAATTATGGTGATCATAATAAAATCTAACTTGTGCGCGCATACGCAAACATCAAATCATGATATTGATAACTACCAACCTTTAAATTATGATTTGCAAAAATCTTACTATAGGCTGGCAATAATTCACATTCAAAAATGATTTATGTTCGATAGCAAGAAAAAATGTTATCAGTTTTTGCTATCGAGCAGCGACTGATGAGCGCCGCAAAACAAACCGCGTCATCTCCGAATCCCGCCCCAGCCGCAGCGCGAAACCCGGCCAGATCCCGGTGCCGTTGCCGACGAACAGGGTCATGCCGCCGACCGCGTAGGCGCCCGAGACGAAGCCGTCGTTGCCCCGGGCCACCAGCCGGTCGAGGCCGCGGATCATGCCGCCATGGGTGTGGCCGGAGAGCTGGAGCGCCACGCCCCGCGCCGCCGCCTGCCGGGCGTTCCGGGGCTGGTGGTCGAGGAGGAGGACCGGGGCGCCGGGCGGGGCGCCCGTGAGCGCCGCCGCGAGGTCGGGGCCGGGCTGGCCGGCGTTGGGCGCCGAGGCGTCGGTGACGCCGGCGAGCACCAGGGCGGCCTCGCCGCGGGTGAGCACCGCGTGGGCGTTCGGCAGCATCCGCAGGCCGAGGCCGGCGAGATGGGCCATCCAGGCGGGGTAATCGAAGAAATATTCGTGGTTGCCGGGAATGCCGAAGACGCCGTCCGGGGCGCGAAGCGCGGCAAGCGGCGCCACGTCGTCCCGGCGCATCGCCACCGAGCCGTCGATGAAATCGCCGGTGACGACGATCGCGTCGGCGCCCGCCGCGTTGGCGCGGGCGACCACGGCGCGGGCCCAGGCGGCGGGGAAGAGGCGGCTCAGATGCAGGTCGGTGAGCTGGAGCAGCCGGTAGCCCTCGAAGGCCGGCGGCAGGCCGGGGATCACGACCTCGCGCTCGACCACCGGCGGCACCCGGGCGGCCTGGGCGACGCCGATCCCGGCGAGCAGCACCGCGAGCCCGGCGGCGGCAAACCGCACGCCGTCGGGAATCGCGACGGACCCGCGCTGGACCAGGGCGGCGGCGAGCGCGCCGAGATCGAGGGCGATCTGCAGGACTGCGAGCAGCGCGATCGCCCCGAACGCCCCGTTGAGCGCGAGGACGACCGCGCGGGGAAATTCCGGGGCGAAGACCGAGCCGGAGGAGAGCCGGTTCCAGAGGTGGAACTGCGAGGCGGCGAGCAGCAGCACCGCGAGCGCCGCCTTGACGGCGAGCGGCAGCGCGAGCGGCAGGAGCCAGCGGGCGATCACCAGGAGGCACGGCGCCGCGAAGACGAGGTGGAAGATGGCGGGCTCCTTGCGGTGGCGGGCGGGCCGGACGCCCGGGGTGCCGGGCACCCCGGATACCGCGCCCGGCGGGCCGGATATCCCGGGTTATCGCGCCCGGCGGGCGCGGGCGCTCCTTACCCCACTTCCAGCATCTCGCGCACCAGGGGCGCCACCCGGGTCCCGTAGAGCGCGATGCCGCGCATCAGCCGCTCGTGCGGCATCGGGCCGGCGCTGTACTTGAGCTGGAACCGGCCGAGCCCCAAGCCCCGCACCGTCGCGGCGATCTTTCTGGCCACCGTCTCGGGGCTGCCGATGTAGAGCGAGCCGTGATCGGCCTCGCGGTCGAATTCCTGGCGCGTCATCGGCGGCCAGCCGCGCTCGGCGCCGATGCGGTCGCGCATCCGCTTGTAATCGGCGAAGAACTCTTCCCGTGCGCCCGCATCGGTCTCGCCGACATAGCCCGGCGAGTGGACGCCGATCGGCCGCACGGGGCGGCCGAGCTGGGCGCAGGCCCGGTGGTAGAGATCGACATAGGGGCGGAAGCGCTGCGGATCGCCGCCGATGATGGCGAGCATCACGGGCAGGTCGTGCTGGACCGCCCGCACCACCGAGTTCGGGCTGCCGCCGACCCCGATCCAGGTCGTGGGCGGCGCCTCCGGGGTGGGGAAGACGGACTGGTTCGCAAGCGGCGCCCGGGTGGTGCCCTGCCAGGTCACCGGCCCGCCGGCCAGCAGCGCCGAGAAGAGCCCGAGCTTCTCCTCGAACAGGGTCTCGTACTGGTCGAGGGGGTAGCCGAAGAGCGGGAAGGATTCGGTGAACGAGCCGCGGCCGAGGATCACCTCGGCGCGGCCGTTCGAGAGGCCCTGCAGGGTCGAGAAGCGCTGGTAGACCCGGACCGGGTCGTCGGAGCTGAGCACCGTCACGGCCGAGCCGAGGCGGATGCGCGTCGTGCGCGCCGCGATCGCCGCCAGCACCATCTCGGGCGAGGACACGGCGAAGTCCTCGCGGTGGTGCTCGCCGACGCCGAAGAAGTCGAGCCCGACCTCGTCGGCCAAGACTCCTTCCGCCACCACGTCGCGGAGGACCTGGCCGTGGGACAGGGGCTCGCCGTCGCGGGCGGTGACATCCCCGAACGTGTCGAGGCCGAATTGCAGGGTCTGTGTCATGGCTCCCAAGATGGACGCGCCGGGGCCGGTTTGAAATGCGCGGCAATGCAAGGGCAGGCTTGCAGCCGCGCACAGGGAGGGTCAGAGCCGGAACAGGCCGAGGGCGTCCTGCACCGCGTCGCGGGTCTCTTCGGTGAGGCGGCGGGCCTGCGCGGTGCCGGTGCGCAGCACGTCCCGCACCCGGTCGGGGTCGCGGGCGATGGCGGCACGGCGCTCGCGGATCGGCCCGAGGAGGTCGCGCAGGATGCCGGCGAGGCGCTGCTTGAGGGCGGCGTCGCCCAGGCCGCCGCGGCGGTAATGCGCCTTGAGCGCCGCCACTTCGTCCGGGTCGGGATCGAAGGCGTCGAGATAGGTGAAGACCACGTTGCCCTCGACCCGGCCGGGATCGGAGGCGCGCAGGTGGTCGGGATCGGTGTACATCCGCTGCACCGCCGCGGCGATCTCGGCGTCGCAGGCCGAGAGCGGCAGGGCGTTCCCGCCGGACTTGCTCATCTTGGCCCGCCCGTCGACCCCGGGCAGGCGCCCGACCGGCGGGATCAGCGCGGTCGCCTCCGGCAGGAGGTCGCGCCCGGCCTGCCGGTTGATCCGGCGGACGATCTCGTTGGCCTGCTCGATCAGGGGCGCCTGGTCCGCGCCGACCGGGACCAGGGTGGCGCGAAATGCCGTGATGTCGGCGGCCTGGGCCGCCGGGTAGCACAGGAAACCCGCCGGGATGTCGCGGCCGAAGCCCCGGGCCTGGATCTCGTCCTTGATCGTCGGGTTGCGCTCGAGCCGGGCGACCGTGACGAGGTTGAGGTAGAGCAGGGTCAGCTCGGCGAGCGCCGGCAGGGCCGACTGGACGCAGAGCGTCGTCACCGCCGGATCGATGCCGACCGCGAGGTAATCGGTCGCGACCTCGATGACGTTGCGGGCGATGCGGGCCGGATCGTGGGCGTTGTCGGTCAGCGCCTGGGCGTCGGCGAGCAGCAGGTACTGGCGGTGGTCGTGCTGGAGCGCGACGCGGTTGCGCAGCGAGCCGGCGTAATGGCCGAGATGCAGCGGACCGGTGGTGCGGTCGCCGGTGAGGATGACGGGCTTTGACGACATCGGGGCTCTCTTCTCGAAGACAGCCGCCGCGCCGACGGGTGCCGAGAGCCTACGAGGATCGACCATGCCACCGGACGGCGGCATCGGTCGCAACAGGATGACGACGGCCGCTTCCCTAGGGGAAGCGCCACCAGACGGTCGGACGGGGGAAGCGGGGGTCGGTCATCGACAATGAGCTTACGCCGCGTCGTCGCCGCGCTCAAGCGGGACCGGACGCCGCCTGGCGCATCGTCGCCCCGCCCTCCGCCATCTCCTCCACCCCGACCCAGAGGTTCCAGGCGGGGGCCAGGCTCCAGCCGGGCAGGCCGATATGGGCCTGGGGCATCCGGTAGTGCAGCACCGGCCGCGGGCTCACCTTCTCGTCCGGCGGCAGGGCGGCCCGCACGCCGGCCTCGTCGCGGTGGGCGAGGAGCGGCAGGAGGTCGAGGCCGCGGTGGCGGGTCGGGTTGGCCGCCAGATAATCGCGGGCGAGGCCGTCGAGGTCGGGCCGGTAGGCGGGATCGAGCACCTTGGCGGCGTAAGGCGCGGGGAAGGGCGGCGGCAGCCCGCGGGCGGCGAGGAAGCCGCCGGCCGCTGTCTCCCGGCGCAGTTGCGGCTCGGCGCGGAGATAGGCCTTGAGCAGGCCGGTCAGGGTCGCGGCGGTGAGATCCGACGGCTCGACGTTGAAGTGCAGCCCAAGCGAACCGAGGAGCACCGCACCGCGGCCCCGGCCGCCGGCGCCGTGCAGCAGGGCGGCCAGCCGGTCGACCTCCGGCAGCCGATCGAAGGCGAGGGGGCCGGTGATCAGCTCGCGGGGCACGACCGGGCCGAGGAGGGCGGCGAGCGAGCGGCCGGCGGCGCGGACCGGCAGGCGGGGCAGCGCGCCGGGCTCGGTCATGCGGCGCTGCGGATGGGCGGCGCGCAGGTCGAGTTCGACCCGCAGGTCGCCGAGCGACGTGCCCTCGAGCCGGAAGGCATGCGGGTCCTCCTCGGCGAGGCGCCCGCCGAGGCCGGCAGCGAGCGCCGCGGCGGCGATCCGGGCCGAGGGCCCGGTGAACTCGATCTCGACGCCGACCCGGCGCGGCGTCCCGTCCTCCCGCAGGGGACGCGGCGGCGAGCGGAAGTCCAGGGAGGGCGATTCGGGCACGCGCGACTCGGGGCAGGAGGGGGCCGGCCCGGCGGCGTTCACGGCGCCGCCGTCACCGGCAGATCCGGGGAGATAGGGGCCGGGGCAGCGACGGGCAGGGGATCAAGGCCGAACAGGTCGGGGCAATCCTCCTCGCCCGGTCGCCGCGGCAGGCGCCGGCCCGGGGGCGCGGCCGGGCCGAGGAGCCGCATCACCCGCTTCGAGACCGCGACCGCCAGGTCCTCGCGCTTGGCCCGGGCCTCGACCCGGGCGAGGGCGTTCATCGCCGGCCCGAGCACGGTGAACTCGGCCCGCCAGCCGTCATCGAGGACGCCGACCAGAACCTCGCCGGCATGCACCGCGGCGGTGAGGGCGAGCGCCGGCAGGCCCTCGCGGCGGCGCGCCTCGTTCATCGCGTGCATCCGCACCTCGATCTCGCGCATGCAGGCCAGCGCCGCCGCCGCCTGCTCGGCCGGGGCGCCGTCGACGAACTGGGCCAGCACCCCGTCGCCGACATACTTGTCGACGAGGCCGCCGCGCCCGGTCACCGCCGCGTGGGCGAGCGCCCGCACCGCCAGCAGCCAGTCGAGCACCCGCGCCTCGCCCCAGCGCCGGGTCAGCGCCGAAAAACCCCGGATGTCGAGGGCGAGCAGGCAGGCGTGGCGCGGCTGGAGCGCCGTCGGCCCGTCGCGGCGCACGAGGTCGATCCCCGCCGGCACGAAGCGCGCCAGCGTCGCCCGCTCGTGCTCGAGGCGCAGCATCGTGGCCACCCCCCGGCGCAGGCGCAGCGCCCCCTCGATCACGAAGGCGGCGGCGACCAGGAAGGACAGGAGCCCGAAGACGTTCGCCGCCGGCGGCAAGCCGAGATGCGGATCGAGGAGCCCGAGGCCGAGGGCGCCCGACCATACCCCCGCGACGAGGGCGGCGAAGACTGCCGTATGGCGCGGCCGGAGCGTGAGGCCGGATTCGAGCAGCAGCAGGAAGGCCGGCAGGCGGCTCGCCATCGTGCCGGGCTCGTCGGCGACCTCGGCGGCCGCCACCATGTGCTCGAGCACGATGTAGGCGGCGAGCGCCGCGTCGAGCAGCGTCGCGATCCAGGCGAGCCGCGCCCCGCCCCGCCGCCGCGCCGTGGCGGCCAGCCAGAGCGAGGAGACCGCGTAGCCGCCCAGGATGAACCAGTGGCTGCCGGCATGCAGCACGCCGTCGCTGAGATGGGCCGAGACCGCCAGCACCAGCAGCATCACCAGCCGCATCGCCAGCATGCGGGTGGCGGTGCCGGCCGCGAGGCCCGCGGCGAGGGCGGATTCGTCCGCGGCGGGACGGGGCGCGGCAGCGCGGGCCGCCTCGGGATGCGGCGCCGCGTCCCGGTCCGGCGGGGTCCGATCGGGTGTGGTCATGCGGGGCAAAGCCTTACGCGCGGGCCGCCGGGGCGTCGAGGCCGGGCCTCTCCCCCGGATGGTCCGGCCCTCGGGTGCCGCCGACGCACCCGCGGGCCAAAGCGCGCGGGCGCTCGATCCGTTCCGGCGGGGCGCCCCTTGCGGGTCGAACCAACCATCGCCATCTCCAGACCATCCAATCGGATGGTTTATGGAAGGCGACAGGATGACGGGCACCGTTCACGAGCTGCGGCCCAAGATGCCGGACAGCGAGAAGGTCACGGTCAATCTCGGCTTCGTCGACCTCGGCCGCATCGACCTGATGGTGCGGGACGGCTTCTACGCCAATCGCGCCGACTTCATCCGCACGGCGGTGCGCAACCAGCTCGACCGACAGGAGGAGGCGGTGCGCCAGGCGGTGGCGCGCCGCCAGCTCAGCCTGGGGCTGACGCACATCACCAGGGCCGAGCTCGAGGCGGCGCGGGAGGCCGGGACGCGGCTGAGCATCCAGGTGCTCGGGCTCGCCAGCATCGCCGACGACGTCACGCCGGAGCTCGCCCGGGCCGCGATCGCGTCGATCCACGTGCTCGGCGCCTTCCACGCCAGCGCCGCCGTCAAGGCGGCGCTCGCCGACCGCATCGCCTGACCGGCTCCCTCGCTTCGCAAGGATGACACCCATGAGCGCCTTCGACCCGTTCGCCCGGGGCGGCCCGAACCCGGCCGGCCTCGCTTCGATGAACCTCGCCGCCGTCGACATGGCGGAGGTGACCCGCCTCACCCGCGCCGGCCGCCTCGCCGAGGCGGTGGCGCTGCTCCAGGGCCGCGCCGCAGCCGAGCCGCCCGTCTCCGAACCAATTCCGTCGCCGCGCGGCGCGGCGCCCGCCCTCGAGGGAGCCGTCGACCTGGAGGCCCCCGCGGAGCCGGGCGGCGCCTGGACCGTTCCGGGGGATGGCCCGGCGCGGGCCGCGGCCGCACCGTCCGGCCCGCCCGAGATGCCGGAGGCCTTGCGGACCCTGATGCAGAAGGCCGGCCAGGCCGGGGGCCTCGCCGAGCTGCTGCGCTCCGGCGGGCTCGGGGCGGGCCTGGAGGCCAAGCTGGGCGCCGACCTCGGCGCGACCCTGAAGGCGGGCCTTGGGGCAGGCCTCGGGGCAGGCCTCGGCCATGGCCTCGGGGCGCGCCGCCCCGTTCCGGTACCGCCGGGCGCCCGGTTCGAGGAGCGGCGCTTCGCGGGCCCGGCCGGCAGCCTGAGCTACAAGGTCTTCGTGCCGAGCGGCCGGAACGGCGAGGCCCTGCCGGTCGTGGTGATGCTGCACGGCTGCACCCAGGATCCGGACGATTTCGCCCTCGGCACGCGGATGAACGCGCTCGCCGAGGAGCAGGGCGCGATCGTGGTCTATCCGCGCCAGGAGCGGGCGGCGAACGCCCAGAAATGCTGGAACTGGTTCGAGCCCCGCGACCAGGGCCGCGGCGCGGGCGAGCCGGCGCTGATCGCCGGCATCGCCCGGGAGGTCGTGGCGGAGTTCGGGGCCGACCCGGCCCGGGTCTACGTCGCCGGGCTCTCGGCCGGCGGGGCGGCGGCGGCGATCCTGGCCGCGGCCTATCCGGACGTGTTCGCGGCGGCCGGCATCCATTCGGGGCTCGCCTGCGGGGCGGCCCGGGACCTGCCCTCCGCGCTCGCCGCGATGGGCCAGGGCGGGGCGGCGCCCAAGCGGGCGGGCGGGAGCGTGCCGACCATCGTCTTCCACGGCGACGGCGACCGCACGGTCCACCCCCTCAACGGCGAGCGGGTGGCCGCCCAGGCGCTGCCGGGCCCGGGCCTGACCGAGACCGTGACGCGGGGGGAATCACCCGGCGGCATCGCCTGGACCCGCAGCGTCCATGCGGACGCGGCCGGCCGGGGGATCGTCGAGAAGTGGGTGCTGCACGGGGCCGGCCATGCCTGGTCCGGCGGCAGCCCGGACGGCTCCTACACCGAGCCGCGGGGGCCGGATGCCAGCGCGGAGATGCTGCGGTTCTTCCGCGGGCACGCCCGGGCGGGCTGAGCTGTTGTCCCTTCGCGCCTTCGAGCGGACTCGTTCGAAGACGCCGGGGTCTCATGCCCCGGGGGACACCTTCGGGGTCGAGACCCGCAGGAGCAGCGCCACCGGCAGGAGCCCGACGGCGACGATGAGCAGGGCGGCGACCGCGCCGTCCTCGTAGGTGCCCCGGGCGGCCTCGCCGTAGAGATGGGTCGCCAGGGTCTCGACGTTGAGCGGGCGCAGGATCAGGGTCGCGGGCAGCTCCTTGACGCAGTCGACGAAGACCAGGAGCGCGCCGCCGAGCAAGGCCGGCCAGGTCAGCGGCAGGTGGACCCGCGCCAGCGCGCCGGCCGGGCCGCGGCCGAGGATGCGGGCGGCGTCGCCGAGCGAGCGCGGCACCCGGGCGAGGCCGGCCTCGCTGCTGCCGGCGGTGACCGCGAGGAAGCGCACCGCGTAGGCGTAGACGAGGGCCGCCCCGGTGCCGAGGCCCATCGCGGCGAGCGGCGCGCCGGTGAGCGCCCGGCTCGCGCCGTCGAGGGCCCCGTCGAGGGCGGCGAGCGGCGGCAGCAGGCCGATCGCCAGGATCGCGCCGGGGATCGCGTAGCCGAAGGTGGCGCAGCGCAGGAGCGCCTCGCGCCAGCGCCCGCCGAGAAGCCGGGGCCCCGCCGCCACGACGAGGCCGAGGGTGGTGGCGACCGCCGTCGCGAGGGCGGCATAGACCAGGGTGTTGACGCTCTCCGACAGGATCGCCCCGGACAGGCCGGCACGATGCAGCCGCCGGGATGCCTCGACCGCGAGGTAGCTCGCCGGCGCCAGGAAGCCGAGGGCGACCGGCACGAGGCCGAGGGCAAGCGCCGCGAGGGCCGCGGGGCCGGAGAGCGGCGTGCGGCTCATCCGGCGCGGGCGCTGGGCCGCCCCGGCATAGCCGCGCCCGCGCCGGGCCCGGCGCTCGACCGCGATCAGGCCGAGGCAGGCGGCGAGCATCACCAGCGCCAGGCCGGCGGCGCCGGGCAGGTCGGAGCGGTTGACCCAGGTGTCGTAGATCGAGACCGTGAGGGTGCGCACGCCCAGGAATTCCGCCGCCCCGATGTCGTTGAGGGCTTCGAGCAGCGCCAGGCTGGCGCCGAGCGCGATGGCCGGGCGGGCGAGGGGCAGGGCGACCCGCAGGAACACCGCGGCCGGCCGGGCCCCGAGGCTGCGCCCGGCCTCGACCAGCGTCGCCGACTGCATCAGGAACAGCGCCCGGGTCGGCAGGTAGACGTAGGGGTAGAGCACGAAGCCGAGGAGCAGGATGCAGCCGGGCAGGGAGCGCAGGTCCGGCAGGATCAGGTCGCGCGGACGGGCATAGCCGAGGAGCGCCCGGATCGCGCTCTGCACCGGGCCGACCGGATGCAGGAGGTCGAGATAGGCATAGGCCGCGATGTAGGTGGGGACGGCGAGCGGCAGCAGCAGCGCCCAGTCGAGGAGGCGCCGCCCCGGAAAGTCGTAGGCGGCGACGAGCCAGGCCGCCCCGGTACCGACCGCCACCACGACGAGTCCGACCCCGGCGAGCAGCAGGGCGGTGTCGCGCAAAGCCGGGGGCAGCACGTAGGCGAGGAGGTGCGGCCACAGCCCGCCCGAGCCCTGCAGCGCCTCGATCCCGAGTGCCGCCACCGGCGCCAGGACCAGGAGGGCGGTGAGGCCGGCGGCGAGCGTCCAGGCCAGGAGCCAGGGGCGCCGCGCCGGCCCGGCCGCGACCGGCCGGCGGCGCCCGGACGACGGGAGAGCCGGCGCGAGGGCCGCCTGCTCCACGGGGGTGCCGCGCTCCGCGAGGCCGCGCCCCGGGCGAGGAGCCCGCCGCAGCGGGGCCACGCCGCCGAGCTCCTGCTCGATCACGCCGTCGCGATCCGTCACGAGAGGCCCCGGCCGACGGACATCGGGGCAACGGCCGGCGCGACGGCGTGCGGCATCAGAGCTCCATCAGGTCGCGGCCGACGACGATCTCGCCCTTGAAGTGCGGCCGCACCGCCTCGAGCCAGACCTCGTCCTTGATGAACGGGTAGCCGCCGGGCACGAAGTGCGAGAGGACCAGCGTCTTCACGCCGGCCTCGGTCGCCACGCGCCCGACCTCCTCGGTGGTGGTGTGGCTGGCGATCAGGTGCTCGCGCAGCGTCCTGGCGTTGGGCTCGGTGGCGATGAGCTTGTCGAGCTCGGGCAGGTACATGACCTCGTGGACGAGGACATCGGCGCCCTTGGCGAGCGCGATCAGGTTCGGCGAGTAGCGGGTGTCGCCCGAGATCACGATCGAGCGGTCGGGGCAGTCGAAGCGGAAGGCGAAGGCCGGCTCGACCGGCGGGTGCTGGACCAGGGCCGCCGTCACCGTGACGCGCTCGTCGCGCATCACCGGGCCCGGCCCGGCGATCTCGTGCGGCACGATCAGGTCGGCGAGCGCCGGGCGCCCCTCGTCCTCCATCCGGGTCTTGATGTCGTCGTCGTTCAGGTCGAGGAACTGGCGCGTCATCCGGGCGAGGGGCGGCGGCCCGTAGGTGTCGACGCGGTGGGCGAGGTCGGTCGCCCAGGCGAGCAGCAGCACGTTGCCGTAATCGGCGTTGTGGTCCGAATGCTGGTGGGTGAGGAACACCGAATCGAGCGAGCCGAGCTTGAGCTTCGCCAGCACCATCTGCCGGCCGGTCCCGTTGCCGGCATCGATCAGGTAGGTGTGCCCGTCGACCACGATGGCCTGGGCCGGCGCGGCGCGGTTGGGCTTCGGCGTCGGGCCGCCGGCCGTCCCGAGCAGGATCAGCCGCGAGCGGCGCGGGGCGGGGGCGGGCGTCTGCGCCGCGGCGCCCGTCGCGGCGAGGCCGGCCGCCAGGGCGGCGGTGCCGCCCAGCAGCGTCCGTCGGGTCGGGTGGCGGAGGTCGTCGGGCACGGCGGTGTCGGGCATGGAGATTCGTCCAGGCGGGAGCGGCGGCTTTCGGCCCCGCTCGTCCAGGAACCCGCCGGTTCCGTCAAGGCAGGGAGCGGCAACGGAAGACCGGGGGAGGGCCCGGGATCACCCCCGGCGCCGTCGGCGGGAGCCCCTCCGGTCAAATGTTCGAGACGAGAAGAGCACAGGGTTTTCTCCTCTCCCCGCCCGCGGGGAGAGGAGGTGTCCCGAGCTTCGTCGTTCTCCCCACCGCATGACGCAGACGGATCGCGGATCAGCGATCGAAGCCGACCTTGTCGACGAGCAGGCTCGCCGCCTTGCGGTTGCGGGCGATCTCGGCGAGCGGGGTCGCATCGACCTTCAGGGTCCCGAGGGCGGCCAGCAGCGGATCGACGGCGACGCCGGGCTTCACCGGGTACTCGTAATCGGCCTTGGCATAGAGCGCCTGTGCCTCGTCGGAGGTGAGGTATTCGAGGAGCTTGACGGCGTTGTCGCGGTGCGGGGCGTTCTTCGCCACCACGGCGCCCGAGACGTTGACGTGGGTGCCGCCGCCCTGGAACGTCGGCAGCACCACCTGGATGCCCTCGCCCCACTTCTGCTGCTCGGGGCCGCCGCGGCCGCTGCGCATCAGGCCGACATAGTAGGAGTTGCCGAGCCCGATGTCGCAGAGGTCGGCGACGATGTCGCGGGCGACGTCGCGGTCGCCGCCGGCCGCCTTGCGGGCGAGGTTGTCCTTGAGTCCGCGCAGCCAGGCCTCGGTCTTGGCCTCGCCGTGCTTGACCAGATAGGCGGCGATCAGCGCGGTGTTGTAGGGGTGCTGGCCCGAGCGCAGGCAGACCTTGCCCTTCCATTTCGGATCGGCGAGGTCCTCGTAGGTCAGCCCGGCGAGGTCGCGCAGGTCCGGATCGGCATAGGCCACCCGGGCGCGGGTCGAGAGGGCGAACCAGCGGCCTTCCGGGTCGCGCAGGGCGGCGGGGATCGCCGCCTCGAGGGCGGGGGAGCGCACCGGCTGGGCGAGGTCGCGGTCGACGAGCTCGATCAGGTTGCCGATATCGACCGTCATCATCACGTCGGCGGCGGAGCGGGCGCCCTCGGCGGCGACGCGCTCGGTCAGGCCCTTGTCCACGAACACCGTGTTGACCGTGACGCCGCTCGCCTTGGTGAAGGCGTCCAGCAACGGGCGGATCAGGCCGGGCTCGCGGGTGGTGTAGAGGTTGACCTCGCGGGCGCCCTCCGGGGCGCCTTGCGCGCGGGCGGGGCCCGCGAGGGCGACGAGACCGAGGAGGCCGAGCGCGATACGTGACAGGGACAAGGGGCGTCTCCCGAAGGTGGCGCCTCCTAGAGAAGCAATCGCGAAACAAAAGCAAGCGCGATAGATTTTAGTTGTTTCAATGTAAGCCTGCTCGACCCGGCGCGCCAGTGTCTCTCACAAAACTCCCGATCACCGCCTCGGCTTGCTGTGGCGGCAACATTGCGGCGGGAGTTTTGCGAGGTGCACCAAGTCTTGTGGGCTACGCGGCTTCCTCGTCCGGCAGGACCAGCACGGCGTCGGGCACCAGCGTCACCCCGACGGCGTCGCCCGGACCGTAGGGCCCCGGCCCGGGCAGGCGGGCGCGCAGGGGCAGGGACAGACCCGGCAGGCCGAGATGGAGCACGCTCGCCGCCCCCAGGAAGGTGCGGCGCAGGACCTGGGCGGGCAGGCCGTCCCCCGGCGCCCCGACCCGCAGGGCCTCGGGCCGCAGGCAGACCCGGACCGGGGCGCCCTCCGGCAGGTGGGGGGCGGGCACCGCGCCGAGCGGCGTGCCGGCCCGGCCCCCGGCGATCCGGGTCGGGATCTCGGCGGCGTCGGCGAGGAAGCGGGCGGCGAACAGGCTCTCGGGGCGGCGGTAGAGCGCCTCGCCGGTGGCGACCTGGACGATGCGGCCGCGGCGCATCAGCGCGATGCGGGTTGCCACCGCCAGCGCCTCCTCGGGATCGTGCGTCACCATCAGGGCGGTGGTGCCGGTGCGGCGCAGGAGCGCCACCGTGTCCTCCCGCACCCGGTCGCGCATCCGCCGGTCGAGGTTGGAGAACGGCTCGTCGAGGAGCAGCAGCCGCGGTCCCGGGGCGAGGGCCCGCACCAGGGCCACCCGCTGCTGCTCGCCGCCGGACAGGGTCTGGGGATAGGCGCCGGCATGGGCCGCGAGGCCGACCTGCTCCAGGAGTTCGTCGGCCGCCTCGCGGGCCGCAGGCGGCTGGCCCTTGAGGCCGAAACGGATGTTCTCCCGCACGGTGAGGTGGGGGAAGAGGGCGTAGTCCTGGAACATCAGCCCGACGCCGCGCGCCTCGGGCGGCACGCTCGCGCCCGGCCCGGCGACGAGGCGCCCGTCGAGCCGCACCGTGCCGGCCTGCGGCGCCTCGAGCCCGGCCACGACCCGCAGCAGCGTGCTCTTGCCGCAACCGGAATCACCCAGCAGCGCCATCACCTCGCCCGGGCGCACGGCGAGCGAGACGCCGGCGAGGGCCTGCACCCGGCCGAACCGGCAGGCCAGCTCCTCCACCGCCAGGGCGGCCGGGCGCGAGGGGGCCGGTTCGGTCATGCGGGCGATCCTCGTGCACCAGGGAGGGGAGAAGGGGGAAGCGTCGGCGCTCATACACGCGATGCTCGCCCCGGGCGAGGGCGCCGGGACAAGGCGAGGGCGCGGGTGCCTGCGCCGATCCGGCACGGGGCGATCGCGCTCAGGGTCAATCGGGCGTTAAGCGGAATCATCGAATCCTCCGCATCGCCGCGGCCTGCACGAGTCGGCGGCGCGTCGAAGGGTGTGGTGCGTATGCGTAACCTGTCGGGCCAGGACGGCGCCCCCGAGGGAGGTCGAGCCTTCGAAGGGGGGAAAGTGGTGGCGTTCCGGCGCCGGGAGCGTCCCGGGCCGATCGAGCACGAGCTCGCGCCGAGCCCCCGGGTCGCCGCCGCGCGGCGCGACCAGCGCAGCCTGATGGACACGGTCTACGAGGCCGGCAGCCTGCCGGTGGCCGCGGGCGACCGCGAGACCAAGCTGCTCGCCTCGCGCCTGCTCGTCTACGGCTTCCTCACCATCGACGAGGTCGGCGAGGACGGCGCCACCCGCCGCCTGCGCCCCTCCGAGGCGGTGCGCGCCGGCCGCGAGCGCCCCTGGCGCCTGTCGCGGGCCTCGCGCGGGGTCAGCCTGTCGGTGCCGATCCCGGCGGTGGACGGGTTCCTGTTCGAGATGGCGTAACGGCAGGATTCCGCCCGCTTCCCGGACCGGTCGAGACGCCCCGCCGCTCCGGCCGCGAAAAATTGACTTTCCGGACCGGATCACCGACACGGGCGCCCGCCGCGACAGGCGCCGTGCGCGTCGGGATTTCCGGTTCGGAGCCATGCATTGACGAGCCTTGCCGCCGGGCGCCGCCCCGGCCGCGCCGCCTCCGTGGGTCTTCTCGCGGAGCGCCTCCTCGATCTCGGGGCGCGCAGCCACGGGGCGGCCTGCGCGCTGCTCGTCGTCCTGTCCCTGATCTGCTTCCTGCCGGGATTCGCCTCGCTCCAGCCGATGGACCGGGACGAGCCGCGCTTCGCCCAGGCCTCGAAGCAGATGCTCGAATCGGGCGAGTTCGTCGACATCCGCTTCCAGGGCGAGGCCCGGCACAAGAAGCCGGTCGGGATCTACTGGGCCCAGAGCGCGGTCGTCGCGGCCGGCGAGGCGCTGGGCGTGCCGGGCGCCCGCACCGCCATCTGGCTCTACCGCATCCCCTCGCTGATCGGCGCCGTCGCCACGGTGCTGCTCGGCTACTGGGCCGCGCTCGCCTTCCTGCCGCGGCGCCAGGCCCTGCTGGCCGCCGCCCTGGTGGGAGCCAGCGTGATGCTCTCGGCCGAGGCGCGGCTCGCCAAGACCGACGCGCTGCTCACCGCCTGCGCGGTCGCCGCCATGGGGGCGCTCGCCCGGGCCTGGCTGACCCGCGCCGCCGCCCTCCGGCTGCCGACCGGCACGGTGCTGACCTTCTGGCTGGCGGTGGCGCTCGGCATCCTGATCAAGGGGCCGATGGTCCCGCTCTTTGCCGGGCTCGCGGCGCTCTGCCTGTCGATCGTCGTCCGCTCCGGCGCCTGGCTCAAGCGCCTGCGGCCGGGCCTCGGCCTGGTCCTGGTGCTGGTCCTCGTCGCGCCCTGGTTCGTCGCCATCACGCTGAAGAGCGGCGGCGCCTTCTACGGCGAGGCGGTGGGCCACGACATGCTGGGCAAGGTCGGCACCGCCCAGACCCAGCACTGGGCGCCGCCGGGCACCTATCTCCTCGTCATCTTCGCCACCTTCTGGCCCGCCGCCGCCTTCGCCGCGATGGCGATCCCCTTCGCCTGGACCAACCGGCGCGAGGACGGCGTCGCCTTCCTGGTCGCCTGGGTGCTGCCGTCCTGGCTGGTCTTCGAGGCGGTACCGACCAAGCTGCCGCATTACGTGCTGCCGCTCTGCACGGCCCTCGCCATCCTCGCCGTGATGGCGGTCGCCCGCGGGGCGGTCCACCGCGACCGGCCGGGGGCGCGGCTCGTGGCGCTCTTGGTGCCGTTCATCCCGGCCGGCCTCACGATCGGCCTCTGCCTCGCCGCCTGGCGCCTCGACGGGGTGATCCCCTGGGCGGGGCTGCCGCTGCTCCTCGCCGCCAGCGCCGTCGCGTTCCTCGCCTGGCGCGCCTTCGTGGACGGGTTCCCGGAGCGTGCGCTCGCCGTCGCGGTGCTGGCGAGCCTGCTTCTGAGCCCGGCGGTGTTCGGGCTGACCCAGCCGGCGCTCGCCGCCCTCAAGGTCTCGCCGCGGCTCGCCGCGATCCGCGACGCGCTGCCCTGCCGGAATCCGAAGGTCGGCACCCTCGGCTACCGCGAGCCGAGCCTGGTCTTCCTGATCGGCACCGACCTCGCCATGCTCGATTCCGGCGAGGAGGCCGCCGCCTTCCTGCGCCAGGGCGGCTGCCGCCTCGTCTACGTCGAGGATCGCTTCGCCAAGGCGTTCGCGGACGCGGAGGGCGCGACCCCGCCGCACCCGGTCGGCCGCGTGACGGGCTTCAACATCAATGGCGGCAAGCCGGTCGGCCTGTCGGCCTACGCGGTGACGCCGTGACCCAGACGAAGAGCGACAAGGCCATGCCGGATCAGGCCATGCGGGAGCAGGAGGCGATCCGCCTCAGCGTGGTGGTGCCGGTGAAGAACGAGGCCGGCAACATCGCCCCGCTCCTCGCCGAGATCGCGACGGCCTGCGCGCCCTTGAGCCCGTTCGAGATCGTCTACGTCGACGACGGGTCGACCGACGCCACCCCGGCGGCCCTGGCGGAGGCGCGGGCGCGGCACCCGGAGTTGCGGGTGGTGCGCCACCGCGAGAGCTGCGGCCAGAGCGCGGCGGTGCGCAGCGGCGTGCTCGCGGCGCGCGGCGAGCTCGTCGCGACGCTGGACGGCGACGGCCAGAACGACCCGGCCTTCATTCCGGCGCTCGCCGCGGCGCTGATCGCGGCCGGGCCGGGGGCGGGGCTGGCGCAGGGCCAGCGCGTCGGCCGCAAGGACGGCCGGCGCAAGATGATCCAGTCGCGCATCGCCAACGGCGTGCGCGGCCGCATCCTCAAGGACGCGACGCGCGACACCGGCTGCGGCCTCAAGGTCTTCCGCCGGGCGGTGTACCTGCGCCTGCCGTATTTCGACGCGCTGCACCGCTTCATGCCGGCCCTCGTCGCCCGCGAGGGATTCTCCGTCGTCCACGGCGACGTGGTCGACCGGCCCCGGCTCACCGGGCACTCGAATTACGGCCTGTTCGACAGGCTCTGGGTCGGCATCCTCGACCTCGCCGGGGTATGGTGGCTGATCCGCCGCCGGCGCCGGGTGCCGCAGGTCGTGACGGGCGAGACGGGCGAGACGGAGTAGGGCGATGGTCGCCGACATCATGCACGGGCTCAGCGCCTATTTCTGGTCGCTGTTCACCGGCCCGGTCGACCTCGTGCTGCTCGTCGGCCTCGTCGGGCAGGGGCTGTTCACCGCCCGCTTCCTCGTCCAGTGGATCGCCAGCGAGAAGGCGGGGCGCAGCGTCATCCCGCTCTCGTTCTGGTTCCTGTCGCTCGGCGGCTCGGCGGTGCTGCTCGGCTACGCGCTCTACCGGCGCGACCCGGTCTTCATCCTCGGCCAGAGCCTCGGCACGGTGATCTACCTGCGCAACCTCGCGCTCCTGTTCCGCGAGCGGAAGGCCGAGGGGCGATAGGGGCCCGGCGCGCGGCTCTCCGGCGGGCGAAGCCCGGTCACCAGAGTTCCGCAGCGTCGGATTTCGCATCCCCCGCCCGGCCCGGCCTGGTGCAACCCGGCCGCGCCACCCCATCTATGCCCGGGCCGCGAACCGGCGGCGAGACAGGGGAACAGCATGGACGGTCACGTGTACGGAGCGCTCGGGCAGCCGGGCGTCGGCTTCCTGATGGCCATCGTCATCGGCGCGCTGGCGGGCTGGCTGGCGGAGCGCTTCATGAATTCGAGCATGGGCCTGCTCGGCAACATCGTGCTCGGCATCATCGGCGGCCTCGTCGGCAACTTCCTGGCGGCGCAGTTCCACATCCCGATCTTCGGGTTCTGGCGCAACCTCTTTTCGGCCACCATCGGCGCGGTGATCATCATCGCGGTGGTGCGGGCGGTCCGGGGCGAGCGGCGCTACTGACCGTCCCGAAACCGTGGCGCCTTCGGCGCGACGGCAGGCCCGGGATGGCGCGCCGCGCGGCGGCGCGTCACGCCCCATTTGCCCCGGCGGCCCGGACATCTTAAGTCAGGACCGCGCCGCGAAGGGTTCGCGACCGCTTCCCGCCCGGATCCCATGGCCGTCGTCCTCGACCTCCTGCGCAACGACCAGCGCCCCCGTCACCCGGAGAAGGCGCACCGGCCCGACCAGCCGATCCTGCGCAAGCCGGACTGGATCCGCGTCAAGGCGCCGGGCTCGCCGAAATGGGCCGAGACCCAGGCCATCGTGCGCGAGAACAAGCTCGTCACGGTGTGCGAGGAGGCGGGCTGCCCCAATATCGGCGAGTGCTGGGAGAAGAAGCACGCCACCTTCATGATCATGGGGGATACCTGCACCCGGGCCTGCGCGTTCTGCAACGTGCGCACCGGCATGCCGGATGCCCTCGATGCCGCCGAGCCCGAGCGGGTGGCGGAGGCCGTGGCCAAGCTCGGCCTGCACCACGTCGTCATCACCTCGGTCGACCGCGACGACCTCAAGGACGGCGGCGCCTCGCATTTCGCCGCCGTCATCGCGGCGATCCGGCGCTCGAGCCCCTCGACCACCGTCGAGATCCTGACCCCCGACTTCCTGCGCAAGGACGGCGCGCTCGAGATCGTGGTGGCGGCCCGCCCCGACGTGTTCAACCACAACCTCGAGACCGTGCCGTCGAAGTACCTGACGGTGCGCCCCGGCGCCCGCTACTTCCACTCGATCCGCCTGCTGCAGCGGGTCAAGGAGCTCGACGCCACCATCTTCACCAAGTCGGGAATCATGGTGGGGTTGGGCGAGGAGCGCAACGAGGTGCTCCAGCTGATGGACGACCTGCGCTCGGCCGAGGTCGACTTCCTGACCATCGGCCAATATCTGCAACCGACGAAGAAGCACCACCCGGTCCTGTCCTTCGTGACGCCGGACGCGTTCAAGGCCTACGAGACCACCGCCTACGCCAAGGGCTTCCTGCTCGTCTCGGCGACGCCGCTCACCCGTTCCTCCCACCATGCCGGCGAGGATTTCGCCCGGCTCAAGCAGGCCCGGCTCGACCGGCTGGGGACCCTCTGACCCGATGCCGAGCTTCCGCACCACCCGCACCGTCCGCCACAGCCCGACGGAGATGTTCGACCTCGTCGCCGACGTCGAGCGCTACCCCGAGTTCCTGCCGCTCTGCGACTCGCTCCGGGTGCTGCGCAAGCAGGAGGGCGAGGACGGCACCGAGACCCTCGTCGCCGACATGGGCGTCGGCTACAAGGCGATCTCCGAGCACTTCACCACCCGGGTCCGCCTCGACCGGCCGAACCTGAAGATCCTGGCCGAGTATATCGACGGCCCGTTCCGGCACCTCGAGAACCGCTGGACCTTCCGCGAGGCGCCGAACGGCGGCTGCACGGTCGAGTTCTTCATCACCTACGAGTTCAAGAGCCTGGCGCTCGGGCTCCTCATGGGCAAGATGTTCGACCGGGCGTTCCGCAAGTTCACGGATGCGTTCGAGAGCCGGGCGGACCGGTTGTACGCGCGGGCGTGAAATGTCACTCCCACCAGCCTGACATTCTCCGTCGTCGTCCCGAGGCTCGCCGCAGGCGAGAGCTCGGGATCTACGATCGCTGACGTTGGAGAAGCTGGCAGGCCTCGTCCCGTTTCGGTCTGCACCGTCAGTGGTTCGTATCACGGGATCCACTCTGCGGCCCCGGGATCGCCCCGTGGGGAGGGCTGATCCACATCACCCGATCAGAAAGCGCGGATTGCCCTCTTCAGAACCATTCATGGCCCGATCCACTTCAACAGATTGATACGAGCGGTCGTTGAAAAAGACCTCTCGTTCCGCTCTCGAATTTTCACCAAACCTCGGTTCGGTGTCGAAAATTCGAGAACGATCAACAGCCTGATGCGTCAGCATCTTCGGCTGTTGTTATCACTGCTCGATCGGAAATGTGCAAAAATGAGGATTCTGGTACTTTTTCCTGTACCGAGTGTAACCCGCCCCCAACAACTCAACGCATTCGGGCATTCGGGAGGCTGGAACAAACCCGCCAGCACTGGCGTAACCGAGAAATATCCACTTTTCGTCGTCAGTTTTATCCAGTTCACTGCCGTATACTATGCGTGGCCCTGCTCGATCGACAACATCGATCACGACCGTATCGCCGCCACCACCTATGCCGACGAGCCAATCTTCCGGCGTCCGATACAGGTTAATAGTGCTAGCTGGTCCCCAATCGGTCCAAAGTTCCTTCGACACTGTTCCGTGGGGAGTGTCGACCCGTAACGCGTAGGGCTGAGACTTCACGAATCCGCCCCACGCTTGGAAGCGTGCAACGGCATCACCCATCGGGAGCTGAACGAAAGATTCGCCAGTTGGCCAGATAGACATTCTAATATACAATATCATCCATAATAAAAATATAAATAAGGCGGCGATAGGAATACAGCCAATTTTTCTCATATAATTTTAGTATTTTTCGCTTGATTGTTTCTGCAACGCCACGCTGAGATCGCCCCCCTCACTTGGTGCAACCTGATTCGCGCGGATACAGAACAGAGCGCCAGAACGGCATAGTTGGTTTCAGATCAGCTAATTGGACGTCGAAACCATCGATGGGGCCGGGCTGGCTCAGAAACCGCATGGCGTGGCAGCCTCCGCGGGACGATTCGCGCTCCAACGATCTTACGCAACGCCATGGCTGCCGCAAGCCTGACCCCGCCGCCCCGTCTCACGACGGCTCGCCTCGTCCTGCGGCCGGCGCGGCCCGACGACGCCGAAGCGCTGTTTGCTGCCTACACGGCCGATCCGGAGGTTGCCCGCTTCATGACCTGGCGGCCGCACCGGGCCGTCGCGGAAACGCGCGACTACCTGCGCGCCTGCGCGGATCGATGGGCGGCCGGGACCGGGTTCACCTACCTGCTGGAGGAGTTGGATCGAGCCGGGCCGATCGGCGCCATCGACCTACGCCTGCACGAGATGAGCGCGGATTTCGGCTACGTGCTGGCCCGCGCCGCCTGGGGGCGCGGCCTGATGCCGGAGGCCCTGCGGGCGCTCGCCGACTGGGCGCTGGCGCAACCGGGGATCTGGCGCGCGGTCGCCACCTGCGACGTGGAGAACCGCGCCTCGGCCCGGGTGATGGAGAAGGCCGGGATGCGGTGCGAGGGCGTGCTGCGCCGCCACACCATCCATCCCAATCTCCAGCCCGAGCCGCGCGATTGCCGGCTCTACGCCCGGACGAAGGACGATTGAGGGTTTAGCGCCCCGGCAAGACCACCCCGAGATCGATCCCGCTCCCCATCGCCACGTAGCCCGCCCGGTTCGGATGCAGCCGGTCGCCCTTGCCGCCGGTGGTGCTCTCTGGGACCATCTCGGGGCGCAGACCGCCGGTCGAGGGATCGAGGGTCGCGGCGTCGAAATCCACCACGCCGTCGAACACCCCCGATTCGCGGATGAAGGCGTTGAGGCCTCGGCGCTTCTCGTCCTGCTCGGGATGGCCGTGGGCGGGGCTGGAACTGCCCTTGGCCGAGGTGAGAGTGGCGCCGATCACCCGCACGCCCGGGATGCCGGCGCGCAGGCGGGCAACGCCCTCGCGCATCCCGGCCTCGACCGCCTCCCGGGTGGCCCCGCCGTTGCGGCTGAAATCGTTGGTGCCCTCGAGCCAGATCACGCTGGCGACGCCCGACAGGCCGATCACGTCGCGGTCGAGCCGGGCCAGCGCCGAGGGCCCACCCGGGAAGGGCTTTTGGGGGCCGTATTCCGCCGGGCCGACCACCTGGTTGCCGCCGATGCCGGCATTGACCACCGCGACCCGGTTGCCGAGCGTCGTGTGCAGGCGGCGCGACAGCACGTCGGGCCAGCGGTCGTCGCCATTCATCGTCGAGGCGGTGCCGTCGGTGATCGAATCGCCGAAGGCGACCACGACCGGGGTCGGCGCGCTCACCGCCATGTCGAGCGCGTCGAGGAAGAACCACGAGGCGGTGGAGTACGGGAAGGCGGCCTCGTCCTCGTCGGCGCCGTGCGCGCCGGTGCCGGGCGCGGTGGCGTAGGAGGTCTGGAGCGCCTTGGCGTGCCAGGTCATCGGCCCGCTCGCCCCCACGACGTGGAGCGAGACCGCGAGCTTGCGCCCGGCGAGCAGGGCGGCGTCGGGGTCGGCCGCGAAGGGCAGGGCGACCGGGTCGGACCAGGCCTCGCCCCCGGGCGGGACCGTGACCCGGTCCTTCCCGGAAAACAGCACCGGGCGGTTCGTCCCCGGCACCAGGGCGGCGCCGCCGAGCTGCAGCCCGGCATGGACGCCGTCGAGGGTCAGCGGCCGGGTGCCGAAGGCGTTCGAGATCCGCAAGCGGGCCTCGCGCCCCCACACGTCCGGGCGCAGCACCAGCCGCAGGGTCTGGTCGCGGGCGCCCTCCGCCGGATCGGGAAAGGCGAAGCTCTGGTCGGGCTGGGCCGAGGGGTTGCCGACCGGGTAGGGGCCCTGGACCGGGCCGGCCCAGGCGGTCGTCCAGCGGCGCGGCGCTTGGGCCTCCGCCGGGGCTTGGGCCTCCGCCGGGGCTTGGGCCTCCGCCGGGGCTGCCGCCCACAGGGTCGCGCAACAGAGAGCGGCCGCGGCCGCCGCGTGCCAACGCCTCATCGTCGTCCTCCCGGTCGCGGGCGTCCTCGCGCCCCTGCCGACAGACAGAGCATGGCGCCTGCGGGAGCGCCAGCGTCTGCGCGCGGAATGTGCGCTGGAACACGCCGGGCCGCGCCGCGCGGGCGTAACCCTTCCACCATCTCGCGAGGGTCCGACGCCGCCGCACGATCGTCCGGCGATCGGCCGCGGCTCGTCGTGCTGCCGCCGCGATCCGTTCCGACGACCCGGCTCCCTTGATCGCTCATGCGAGGCTCCCGGGTCCCACCCGAGGGGGTGCTCGATGACCCAGCCGTGGCCCCACCATCACACCGACGGTTCGGTGCACTACACCCATTGCCGGCCCGAGGCCGTCGAGGCGCTGCCCGCCGCCGAGCCGGTGCGGCCCGACTGGCGCCGCCGCGGGCGCGGCGTCCTCGGCATGCTCGGCGCCTCCGGCTTCGTCGCCGGGGCGATCTGGTTCGCCATGCTGTGCGACCCGAGCGTTTCCCGCGCCGCCCTGCCGCCCTCCGCCGATGTCTGCACCAATGCCGGCCACGTCGCCCGGGTGTGGTTCGACGCCGAGACCGCCCGGCGCGCCCGCGTCGCCGAGGCGCCCCACCAGCACGCCTTCAACAGCATGCTGCTGTGGTACCGCTCGGCCGAGGGCCAGTGCGCTGCCGGCCGCACCCAGGAGGCGGTGCGCAGCTTCAAGGCGATCGAACGGATGATCGCCGGCTTCGACGCGAACCGCGCGGACCGGGACGAGGCCGACGAGTAGGGCCCCACGCCGAGTCTCCCTTTCGCCAAGGCCCTTGCACCGAGGCCCTTGCGTCCCACGCCCGTTCGCGCTTGGTTTCGCCCCTGACACGGGAGGGCTTGCGAGATGAGCGACGGGCTGACCTTCGTGCTGGTCCACGGCGCCTGGCACGGCGGCTGGTGCTGGGCCCGGGTCGCGGACCGGCTGCGGGCGCAAGGCCACCGGGTCTTCACCCCGACCTGCACCGGCCTCGGCGAGCGGGCGCACCTCCTGTCGCGCGCCATCACCCTCGACACCTTCGTGCGGGACGTCGCCGGGGTGATCGCCGCCGAGGAGCTGACCGACGTGGTGCTGGTCGGGCACTCCTTCGGCGGCCTCGCGATCAGCGGCGTCGCCGAGGCGATGCCGGAGCGGCTGCGCCACCTCGTCTATCTCGACGCGCTGATCGTGGAGCCGGGCCGGTCGCCCTTCGACGGGCTTCCCCCCGAGGTGGTGGCGGCCCGCCGCCGCGCCGCCGCGGACTCGAGCGGCGGCCTGAGCCTGCCGCCGCCCCCGGCCGCGGCCTTCGGCGTCCTCGATCCGGCGGACGTGCCCTGGATCGAGCGGCGCCTGACCCCGCACCCTTTGGGCACCTACGAGAGCCCGCTGCCGATCCGCGGCCCCGTCGGCAACGGGCTGCCCCGGACCTACGTCGATTGCACGACGCCGTCCTACGCCACCCTCGACCGGGTCAAGGCCTGGGTGCGGGACCAGCCCGGCTGGGGCTGGCGCGACCTCGCCACCGGCCACGATGCGATGGTGAGCGCGCCCGGGCCGCTCGCCGACCTGCTGGTGGAGCTCGGCCGGGGATAGGCCTATCCCATCGTCGCCACGGTGCGGCCGGGATCGATCTCGATCAGCCGCAGGCCGAAGCTGCGGCCCTCCTGCGCCTCCCAGTCGGCCAGCACGGCGTTGACCCGCTCCGGGCCCTGTTCGGCCAGGGTGCGGCTGCCGACCGATTCCCCGATGGCGTGCGCGACCTCGTCCATCAGCCGGGCGCGGGCCTTGCCGCGGGCGGGCCCCTCGGGCAGGCCGGCCTCGCAATAGGCGGCGACGATCTGCTCCGACAGGGTCTCGATGACGGCCTGGTTCACGGAGGTCATGCCCATGCTGCGCTCTCCCGTTCGACGGGGTCGTGCCCCGTCCTCTCGAGCCGGACCAACGCGGCAGGGCGAAGGCGGTGCCGCAAACACCTCGCACGACGCCCGGCGGGCCACGCCGCCGCACCGGGCGGCGACCGGGCGGCGTGCGCGAGACTCCTGCGAGGGACGCTCAGCCGGCCTGCTGCTGGCCGGCGCGGTGGGCCGCGAGGGTGACCACCTCGGCCGACGGCGCCTCGCTCGCCGGCTCGCGGCCCATCATGAAGATCACCGGGTTGCGCGGCATGTAGCCGGGATTGCGGCGCAGGTTGAGCAGCGGCTGCAGCTCCACCGCGGTCAGGTCCTTCGGCGTGGCGTCGCGCCAGACGTGGCCCGGCGAGGCGGCGCGGGCGAAGGGCCACCAGGAGCGGCGCTCGGTCTCGACCTGCAGGACGAGCTTGCCCGTCAGGGTCTTGCGGAAGTTGAAGCGACCCGTGATGGCCATGACGCGTCCTCCATTCCGGACAATCTGGACCCGCGCGGCTTAGCACGGCACTAACAGAGATGGGGCGGCCACGCTTGGCGGGAAAGCCCGGAGGCGCGATCGTCCCCGATCGGCCCACGGCCGCGCTGCCGCCCCCCCTGCACTAACGGTTGCGATGCTGAAACGCTCCCTCACGCTCACCGCCGCGCTGATCGCGCGCACCCATCCGCACCCCGTCGCCGCGGACGAACGCGGCCCCGGCTGCGGCATGGCGCTGATGGGCGAGGCGGAGGCCGATGCCCGCCTGGACGCGGCCCTGGCGGCGAAGCCCGGCGATCCCGACGCCCTGTGGCTGTTCGCCTACGGCGCCCTGATGTGGCGCCCGGAATTTCCGTTCTGCGAGCGCCGCGCCGCGACCGTGCGGGGCTGGCACCGGCGCTTCTGCCTGTGGCAGCCCGGCTTTCGCGGCACGCCGGAGCGGCCCGGCGTGATGCTGGCCCTCGACCGGGGCGGCCAGTGCCGCGGCTTCGCCTACCGGATCGTCGGCGACGATCTGCGCGAGGCGGTGCGGCCGGTCTGGCGGCGGGAGATGCGCGGGCGCGGCTACGCGTCCCGCTGGGTCGCCGCCGAGACGGCGGAGGGGCCGGTCCCGGCCCTGGCCTTCGTGGCCGACCGGGCGGGCGGGCGCTACGCCGGGCGGCTGTCGGACGCGGCGATCGCCGATCGGATCGCGGCGGCCTGCGGCCCCACCGGCCCGAGCGCCGAGTACCTGCTCAACACGGTGGCGGCCTGCGAGGCGGTGGGTCTGCGCGACCGCCACCTCTGGACCATGCAGGCGCTGGTGGCCGAGCGGCTCGCGCATTGGCCGACGGCACGGGCACCGGCTCGCCGAGAGAAAACGCCGCACGATCAATGACCGGGCGCTGCCCTGGCGGCTCAGAACAGCCCGACGCCGACGCCGGGCTCGCGCCGCGGCGGGTAGCCGTAGGGCCCGGTCGAGACGCCGTAATAGGGCAGGACCGGCGCGTAGCCGAAACCGAGGAGCCGGCGCGGCGGCGGCTCGACGACGACAACCTCCGCCTGCACCTCCGCCTCGAGGGCGACCGGCGGAGGGGGCGGGGGCGGCGCCCAGCCGGCCGAGAACCCGGCCCCGGCCCGCCCCGCATATCCGGCGGGCAGGTCGGCGGCCGTCGCCGGCGCGGCGGCGAGGGCGACCGCGAGGGCGAACCAGGCCGGCAGCGTACGGAACGTCATGGGTCGAACAACCTCGGCAGGATCAGTCGTACGGACAAGCTTCACCGGGGCATCCCGGTTCCCCGGATCGTGACCTAGATTGGTGAACGAACCGGAGCGCGCGAGCCCGCAGGACCGAGACGCTAGGACCGAGACACCATGACCGAGACGCCTGCGTTCTACGACGACCTCGCGGGCTGCCTCGCCGAGGCCTGGCGCCGGCTGGAGGAGGGGGCGGCCCACCAGAGCGGCTTCCACACGCCGGCCCTCGCCACGATCGGCCGCGACGGCGCCCCGCGCCTGCGCACCGTGGTGCTGCGCGGGGTCGACCCGACCACCCGCACGCTGCGCGTCCATTGCGACGCCCGCTCCGCCAAGGCCGCCGAGATCGCCGCCGATCCCCGGGTCTCGCTCCACGCCTATGACCCGAAGGCCAAGATCCAGGTGCGGATCGAGGGTACCGCCCGCCTGCACGGGGAGGACGGGATCGCCCGCGCCGCCTGGGCGTCATCGCGGCCGATGAGCCGGGTCTGCTACGCCACCGCGCCCGGGCCCGGCACGCCCCTGGCCGCGGGCGGCGCCTACGCCCCGCCGGAGGACGAGGACGGCGTGGAGGCGGGTTTTGCGGAGTTCCGCGTCGTGGTTCTGACGGCCGCCCGGCTCGAGTTCCTGTACCTCGCCCGCCAGGGCCACCGGCGGGCGCTGTTCACCTGGGACGGTGAGGCGCCCGCGGCGACCTGGCTGGCCCCGTAGAGGCTTTCCCGTCTCGACGCGCGAACGGGTCCGACATCTCGGGCG
The DNA here is from genome assembly GCF_017347565.1 of Methylobacterium indicum. Classification (NCBI taxonomy): domain Bacteria; kingdom Pseudomonadati; phylum Pseudomonadota; class Alphaproteobacteria; order Hyphomicrobiales; family Methylobacteriaceae; genus Methylobacterium; species Methylobacterium indicum. Next base: position 2,821,323 of record NZ_AP024145.1, read on the forward strand.
GCACACGGGACCGACACCGGCGCCCGGCCGCCGCGATGCGTGGTCACGCGAGGGGGCGCGCCCTCACGACGCCGCCCGCAGCCGCGCGAACCCGGCTTCGAGGTCCCGCGTCAGGTCCTCCATGTCCTCCAGCCCGACCTGGAACCGCAGGCCCGGCCCGCCGGGCGCCCATGGGTTGGCGGTGCGGTAGGGCGCGCAGTCGAAGGGGATGACCAGGCTCTCGAACCCGCCCCAGGAAAAGCCCATCCCGAACAGCTCCAGCCCGTCGAGCATCGCGGCGACCGCGGCCTCGGGGCAGGGCTTGAGGATGATCGAGAACAGGCCGGACGAGCCCAGGAAGTCGCGCGACCAGATCGCGTGGCCGGGATCCTCCGGCAGGGCCGGGTGCAGCACCCGGGCGACCTCGGGCCGGCCCTGGAGCCAGCGGGCGAGGGCGAGCGCCTGCTCGCCGTGCTCGCGCAGGCGCAGGGGCAGGGTGCGCAGGCCCCGGAGCGCCAGGAACACGTCCTCGGCGCCGGCGCACATCGCGAGCTGGTCGAAGGTCCGCCGCAGGGCCGGCCAGTATCGGGCATTGGCGGAGGTCAGGCCGAGCAGCAGGTCCGAGCCGCCCGACAGGTACTTGGTGCCCGCCTCGATCGCGATGTCGACCCCGCGCTCGTGGGGCGGAAACAGGAGCGGCGTCGCCCAGGTGTTGTCCATCAGCACGCAGGCGCCGCGGGCATGCGCGGCTTGCGCGATGGCCGGGATGTCCTGCATCTCGAAGCTCTGCGAGCCCGGTGCCTCGGTGAGCACCGCGGCCGTGTTCCCGCGCATCAGGTCCGCGATGCCGGCCCCGAGGGTCGGATCGTAATAGGTGGTCTCGACCCCGAACCGCGCCAGGAACCCGTCGCAGAAGACCCGGGTCGGCCGGTAGGCGGAATCGGTCACCAGCAGGTGGTCGCCGGCCTTGAGGCAGGACAGGAGCCCGACCGTGACGGCGGCGAGCCCCGAGGGCGTCAGCACCGTGCCGGCGGCCCCGGCGAGCTCGGTCCAGGCGCTCTCGAGGGAGCGGATCGTCGGCGTGCCGGCGGTGCCGTAGGTGTACTCCGCCCGCCGGTTCTTGAGCGCGTCGTAGCTCTCGTAGAGCACGGTCGAGCCGCGATAGATCGGGGTGTTGACGAAGCCGTGCTGCTGCGACGGGTCGCGGCCGGCATGGACCAGGCGGGTGCGGGTGCCGAGGCGGCTCTTGTCGCGGGGCGGGGTGATGCTCATCGGGCCTCTGGCGTGATGGGATCGGGCGTGAGGAAAACGGGAAATCGACCGGGGCGAGCACATCCCGCGCCACCCGCCGCCGTCAAGCCTCGGCGGCACGGGACCTCCGCGGCAGCCTTGTACCCGCCAAAACCCGGCGGCAGGGGCGCCTGCGCTGTTCGTCGCACGCGCCAACCTCTTGACCGGGCAGGCCGCTTCGCTTGGAATGCCTCTTGCTTAGGCAATGTTCGCGCTTGAGCAATCGGGCGGCGGCAGGGCCGCAACCGGAACGGGAGACGTAGGACCGCATGAAGAGAATCGTCGCCGCCCTGGCCTTCGGGCTCGGTGCCACCCTGCTGGCGGGCGCCGCCCAGGCCCAAGGGACGCTCAACAGCATCAAGCAGAAGGGCTACATCTCCTGCGGCTCGAATCCGGGGCTGGCCGGCTTCGGCGTGCCGGACGCGCAGGGCCGCTGGACCGGTCTCGACGTCGATTTCTGCCGGGCCCTGTCCGCGGCGATCTTCAACGACGTCACGAAGGTCCGCTTCATCCCGCTCTCGGCCAAGGACCGCTTCACCGCGCTCCAGTCGGGCGAGGTCGACATCCTCTCGCGCAACACCACCTGGTCGATGTCGCGCGACACGGCGCTCGGCCTCGACTTCCCGGCCGTCAACTTCTACGACGGCCAGGGCTTCATGGTGAAGAAGAAGCTCGGCGTCACCTCGGCCAAGCAGCTCGACGGTGCCTCGGTCTGCACCCAGCAGGGCACCACCACCGAGCTGAACCTGGCCGACTACTTCCGGGCCAACAAGATGAAGTACGAGGTGGTGGCCTTCGCCAGCGCCGACGAGACCTTCAAGGCCTACGATGCCGGGCGCTGCGACGCCTTCACCACCGACGCCTCGGGCCTCTACGCCGAGCGCCTGCGCGCCTCGGCCCCCGACGACAACATCGTGCTGCCCGAGATCATCTCGAAGGAGCCCCTCGCGCCGGCGGTGCGCCAGGGCGACGCGCAATGGGCCGACATCGTCCGCTGGACCCACTACGCGATGCTGAACGCCGAGGAGGCCGGCATCACGCAAGGCAACGTCGACCAGATGGCGAAATCGTCCGACAACCCGGACGTCAAGCGCATCCTCGGCACCGAGGGCAAGTACGGCGCCGATCTCGGGCTCACCAACGACTGGGCCTACCGGATCATCAAGCTCGTGGGCAATTACGGCGAGGTGTTCGAGCGGAACGTCGGCCAGGGCTCGCCGCTGAAGATCCAGCGCGGCCTCAACGCCCTGTGGTCGAAGGGCGGCCTGCAATACGGCCCGCCGATCCGCTGATCCCTTGATCCGCTGATCCTCGCGGCGCCCGGATCCGCCGGGCGCCGTCCCCCGCCACCCGCCAGCGCGAGCACGCCCCCCTTGCCGACGCAGCTTCCGGCCGACTCACGCTCGGGTCCGCCCCGGGTCTCGCCCCTCTACGATCCCCGCTTCCGCGGGGCGGCCTACCAGATCCTGCTGCTCCTCGCGGTCGGGGCGGTGGCCTGGATCGCGATCGGCAACGCCGCCGAGAACCTGCGCAACGCCCGCGTCGCCTCGGGCTTCGGCTTCCTCGGCAACACGGCGGGGTTCGACGTCAACCAGACGGTGATCCCGTTCGCGGCCGCGACCTCGACCTACGGCACCGCCTTCCTGGTCGGGCTCACCAACACCCTGATGGTCGCGGCGATCGGCATCGTGCTGGCCACCGTGCTGGGCTTCACGGTCGGCGTGGCGCGGCTGTCGCCGAACTGGATCGTGCGGACGCTCGCCACCGTCTATGTCGAGGTCCTGCGCAACATCCCGCTGCTGCTGCAGCTCCTGTTCTGGTACGTCGCGGTGCTGGCGAGCCTGCCGGGCGCCCGCGATTCCTACGCGCTGGGGACGTCGGTCTTCCTCAACCAGCGCGGCCTCTTTCTGCCCAAGCCCCTGCTCGCCGCGGATGCCTGGGCGCTGCCCGTCGCCCTCGTCGTCGGGATCGTCGGCACGCTGGTCTTCCGGGCGCATGCCAAGCGCGAGCAGGCGCGCACCGGCCGGCGCCTGCCGGTGCCGGCGGTCGGGCTGGCGCTGATCCTCGGCCTGCCGCTCCTGGCCTACGGGGTGCTGGCGCTGATCGGCGTCGCCCCGGTGGCGCTGGACTTCCCCGTCAAGGGCACCTTCAACCTGCGCGGCGGGATGCAGCTCTATCCGGAATTCGTCGCGCTCGTCGTCGGGCTCACGGTCTACACCGCGGCCTTCATCGCCGAGGTGGTGCGGGCCGGCATCCAGGCGGTCAACAAGGGCCAGACCGAGGCGGCCCGGGCGCTGGGCCTGCAGCCCGGCCCGACGATGCGGCTGGTGGTGATCCCGCAGGCGATGCGGGTGATCGTGCCGCCGCTGACGAGCCAGTACCTCAACCTCACCAAGAACTCGTCGCTGGCGGTGGCCATCGGCTACCCGGACCTCGTCCAGGTCTTCATGGGCACGGTGCTGAACCAGACCGGCCAGGCGGTCGAGGTGGTGGGGATCACCATGGCGGTCTACCTGACGATCAGCCTCGTCACGGCCTTCGTGATGAACCTCTACAACCGGCGCGTCGCGCTGATCGAGCGGTGAGGCGAAAACCGATGACCGCCGGAACCCAGCCACTCACTTTCGTCCGCCGCGAGGCGGTGCCGGCCGCCGCGCCGCCCGCCCTGGTCGCCGGGCCGCTCGCCTGGCTGCGCCGGAACCTGTTTTCCAGCCCCGCCAACGCCGTGATGACGCTGGCGGCGCTCGCCGTCGTCGCCCTCGTGCTGCCGCCGCTGCTGCGCTTCCTCGTGATCGACGCCGTCTGGACCGGCGACAACCGCGACGCCTGCCGGCCCGAGGTGCTCGGCCGCCCGGTCGGCGCCTGCTGGGCCTTCGTGGCGAACAAGATCAACTACTTCATCTACGGCTCGTACCCGATCGAGGCGCGCTGGCGCCCCAACGTCTTCTTCGCCCTGATGGCGGTCGGGGTGGGGTGGATGCTGTGGCTCGACGCGCCCAAACGCGCATGGGGCGCGCTCTACTTCTTCGTCGTCTTCCCGATCGTCTCCTACGGGCTGCTCGCCGGGGTGCCGGCCTTGGGGCTTCCCGCCGTGCCGACCTCCCTGTGGGGCGGCATGCTGGTGACCCTGATCGTGTCGCTCGTCGGCATCGTCGCCGCGCTGCCCCTCGGCATCCTGCTGGCGCTCGGGCGGCGCTCGCGGCTGCCGATCGTGCGGCTGTTCTGCGTCATCTTCATCGAGTTCTGGCGCGGCGTGCCGCTGATCACCGTGCTGTTCATGGCCAACGTGATGCTGCCGCTGTTCCTGCCCGGCGACGTCACGGTGGACCGGCTGGTGCGGCCGCTGGTCGGCATCGCCCTGTTCTCCGCCGCCTACATGGCCGAGACGGTGCGCGGCGGCCTGCAGGCGATCCCGCGGGGCCAGACCGAGGGGGCGATGTCGCTGGGCCTGAGCCCCTGGCACCGGATGCGCCTGATCATCCTGCCCCAGGCCCTGCGCATCGTGATCCCGGGCATCGTCAACAGCTTCATCGCGCTGTTCAAGGATACGAGCCTCGTCTCGATCGTCGGCATCTTCGACTTCATCCGCACGATCGAGTCGGCCCGGGTCGATCCCGCCTGGGCGGCGCCGACCGTGGTGATGACCGGCTACGCCTTCGCGGCCCTGTTCTACTTCGTCTTCTGCTTCGGCATGTCCCGCTACGCCCGCTTCATGGAGCGTCGGCTCGCGGCCGGCCAGACACGGTGAGTCCTGCCATGGCTTCCTCTCCCGCCCCCAGCACCCCCGTCCTCCTGCCGGAGACCGATCCGGACCTGTCGCCGCGCAACACCTCGGCGGCGCGGCTCGCCAGCGCGCCGACCGCGGTGTCGCTGGAGCGGGTCAACAAGTGGTACGGCGCCTTCCATGTGCTTCGCGACGTCGACCTGACGGTGCGCAAGGGCGAGCGGATCGTGATCTGCGGCCCCTCGGGCTCCGGCAAGTCGACCCTGATCCGCTGCATCAACCGCCTGGAGGAGCACCAGGCCGGCCGCATCGTGGTCGACGGGATCGAGCTCACCAACGACCTCAAGCGGATCGACGAGATCCGCCGCGAGGTCGGCATGGTGTTTCAGCACTTCAACCTGTTCCCGCATCTGACCGTGCTCGAGAACTGCACGCTGGCGCCGATCTGGGTGAAGAAGATGCCGAAGGCCGAGGCCGAGGCGGTCGCCATGCGGTACCTGACCCGGGTGAAGATCCCCAACCAGGCGCACAAATATCCGGGCCAGCTCTCCGGCGGCCAGCAGCAGCGGGTGGCGATCGCCCGCTCGCTGTGCATGGCGCCCAAGATCATGCTGTTCGACGAGCCGACCTCGGCCCTCGATCCCGAGATGGTCAAGGAGGTGCTCGACACCATGGTGGGGCTCGCCGACGAGGGGATGACCATGCTCTGCGTCACCCACGAGATGGGCTTTGCCCGCCAGGTCGCCGACCGGGTGATCTTCATGGACGAGGGCCAGATCGTCGAATCGAACACCCCCGAGGCGTTCTTCCGCGCGCCCGAGCACGAGCGGACCCGGCTGTTCCTGAGCCAGATCCTGCACTGAGCGGGAGAGCGGCCCCGCCCCCTCCCGTCGGCGCAGGCGGGGCTGCCTTCGCGCGACGGGAGGGGGTAGGGACATCCCGTCGGCCGCCGCGAGACTGGGCGCGAGACTGGGCGGCGGCGCGGAGAGGCCCTGCGATGAAGAAGGACGATCCCTGCACGGGGGTCTGTGCCTGGGACGGCAAGACCGGCTGGTGCCTGGGCTGCGGCCGGACCGTGCCGGAGATCAAGGCGTGGCGGAAGCTCACGCCCTTCCGGCGCACCGCGCTCCTGCGCGAGCTGCCGCGCCGGATGCAGCAGCTGGGACCGCCGCCCCGCGACACCGACCGGGGCGGACGGTCCCGGGGCACCTGATGCCCCGGGGCCCGGCGCCGGCGGCCGGTTACCGCCCCGTCGCGACCGGCAGGTCCTCCCGCGCGCCCCATTCCGACCACGAGCCGTCGTAGAGCGAGCGGGGCGGGCGGCCGAGGCTCTCGAGGGCGATGCCGACGATCGCCGCGGTCACGCCGGAGCCGCAGGTGGTCACCACCGGGCGGTCGAGGTCGATCCCGGCCCGGGCGACCGCCTCGCGCAAGGCGGCCTCGTCCTTGAGCCGGCCGTTCTCCTGCAAGGCCGCGTAATGCAGGTTGAGGGCGCCGGGCATGTGGCCGGGCCGAACGCCGGGGCGCGGCTCGGCCTCCTCGCCGGCGAAGCGGGCGGCCGACCGGGCATCGACCATCTGGGCCGAGCCGGCGAGCGCCCGCTGCACGTCGCCCACATTGGCGACGGCCGAGTGGTCGAGGCGGGCGGTGAAGTGGCGCCGGTCGCGCGGGCGGGCCTCGCCCTCCTCGACCGGATGACCGCCCGCCACCCAGGCCGGCAGGCCGCCCTCGAGCACCGCGACCTCGCGGGCGCCGAAGGCCTTCAGGGTCCAGCGCACCCGCGGGGCGGAGAAGAGGCCCATCCCGTCATAGACCACGACCGTCATGCCGTCGCCGATGCCCATTTGGCGCATTCGGGAGGCAAAAGCCTCCGGCGAGGGCAGCATGTGGGGCAGGGCGCTTCCCTCGTCGCGCACGGCGTCGATGTCGAAGCGGATCGCCCCCGGGATGTGCGCGGCGCGGAACTCGGCCTCGGCGTCCCGGCCCATCGCCGGGAGGTACCAGGAGCCGTCGACCACGACGATGTCGGGCGCCGCGAGCCGCTCTGCGAGCCAGTCCACCGTGACGAAGGGGCCGATCGACATGCCTGTCTCTCTCCGAAGCGGGGCCGCGCGGGCCCGGTCCTGCAGGATCGGGCCTAAGAGACCCGTCTCACCCATAGGTAGAGCGTCGGACCCGTCCGGGGCAACGTGCTCGCTTTCCAGGCGTCGCCGCCACCGAATCGGGCGAGGGGGCGGGCGAGGGGAACGTTCCCCGCCTCGCCACAGCTGGCACGGCGTTTGCTGCGAAGCATCCACTGCACCCGCCGTGTCCACTCTCCCTTGCACGGCCGGGCGTGGTCGACGGGCCAGGCGGTGAGACTCCGAGGGCTGCCTGGCCCGCCCGCCCCGGGCGACGGACCGATCTGCGCCGTACCGATCCCCGGGTCGTCGCGCCGATCCGGCCGCCGCGGCGCCACCGCCTCGGTCGATCCGCGTCCAAGCGACGTCCGCGCGGGAGCGCGACGAGGGAGGGTTTGCGATGAACGCCACGGCCCGCTTCGAGCCGCAGATCCGTCCCGACGGGATCGCGGTGTCGTCCCGCGGCTACCTCGCGGCGGCGATCCTGTTCGCCGACCTGCGGGCCGCCCGCGCGATGCGCCGGGAGCCACCCGCCGAGCCGCCCTCCGCGACGGTGCACCGGCTGGTGCCGCGCCGCGCCCGTCCGCGGTCCGTCCCGGCCGAGGCGCTGCGGCGGGTCGCCGAGGCCTGAGAGAGCCCGCCGGATCGTCGGGGACCCGCGCCAACGAAAAGAGGCGGCCCCGAAGGACCGCCTCGATCGCGAGGGGGCGGGCCGTGTCCGGCCCGCCTTTCGTCCCGCGTCAGATTCGCGGCGAGCGGCCGCGCATCAGGCCGAAGATGGCCGAAACGGCGAACAGCACGATCGCCACGAAGAACACGATCTTGGCCGCCTCCATGGCGGTGCCGGCGATGCCGCCGAAACCCAGCAGAGCGGCGACGAGGGCGACGACGAGGAAGGTGATAGCCCAGCCGATCATTGGAAACTCCCGTATCAATGGCTGCTGGATTGCTTCGCGGCGCCGTGCTGTGAAGCGTTGCAGCAAGTTGAACGAGAAACTGACGGACGGGGCGACAGGTTCCGTCGATTTTTTCGGATGAAAGCCGGTGGCTGTCCGTGCGACCCGCACCACGCGAGACGGCGCCGACCCGGGACGGGCGGCGCTCTCATCATGCAACGCGGGGCGGAAGGGAGTGGCTCCCCGAGCAGGACTCGAACCTGCGACAAGGCGATTAACAGTCGCCTGCTCTACCAACTGAGCTATCGGGGATCGCGGCGGGACCTCTACCCAAGCCGGGCAGGGCGCGCAAGGGATTTTCCGGGCCGGGCCGGATTTTCGCGAGCCGGCTCATTTCAGCCCCGCCGGGCGCGGTTTTGCGGCAGGAACCCTGTTGCGGAGCCGGGCCGGGTCCTGCTAATGACCCCTCGTCCCCGGGTTGTCCGCCCGACGCCGGGGAGACGGCGCACCGGATCAGATCCGGCCCGCCCGATCGCCGGTTGCGAACCGGCCCGGATGGCCTCGTGGCGGAGTGGTTACGCAGAGGACTGCAAATCCTTGCACCCCGGTTCGATTCCGGGCGAGGCCTCCATCCTTTCTCCTTTTTCTTCCGAGACATCGTTCGACCCGGCACAGCGCACCCCCGTGCGCCGTGCCGCCCGGATCCTTGCCTTTTGGCCGGCGATCCACCACAACCGCGTCGCCCGGCGGCTCGACCGTCGCGGCTTGGCCGTCGCTCAAGCTCTCCAGAGACGTTCATGCTCGACTACGCGCAAGCGCGCCGCCTCATGGTCGATTGCCAGCTCCGGACGTTCGACGTGACCGACATCGCGCTCCTCGACGCGTTCGACGCCGTCCCGCGCGAGCGGTTCATGCCGGCGGATCGGGAAGCCTTCGCCTATATCGACCAGCCCCAGGCGGTCGGCGCCGAGGACGGCGAGACCCGCTTCATGCCGGCCCCGATGGTGCTGGCGCGGCTGATCCAGGCGCTGGCCCTCAAGCCCGGCGACCGCGTCCTCGACGTCGGCACGGGCCTCGGCTACGCCGCCGCGGTGCTTCGCCGCCTCGGCGTCGAGGTGGTCGCCCTCGAATCGCTCCCCGGCCTCGCCGCCGCCGCGCGCGAGCGGCTGGGCGAGGGCGTCACCGTCGAGGCCGGCCCGCTCGAGACGGGCGCGCCGGGCCACGCTCCCTACGACGCGATCCTGATCGAGGGCCAGGTCGAGCGGCGGCCGCAAGCGCTGCTCGACCAGCTCGCCGATGGCGGGCGCCTCGCCTGCGTCCAGGGTCAGGGCCGTCCGGCCAAGGCGACCCTGTGGGTGCGCTCGGGCGAGGCCTTCGGCTCGCGCCCGCTCTTCGACGCCACCCTGCCGCCCCTGCGCGCCTTCGCGGTCGAGGCCGGCTTCGCGTTCTGACGCGGGGTCCGGACGGTGACGTCCGGGCTCCGTCCGCGGGCCCGCGCGGCGCCCGAGCATCCTCGGGTTCCACGTCGCGCAGCGATCCGTCGGGCCTCGCATGACCCGCTTCGACGCGGGCCGGTTCCGTAGGCCTGCCTCGACGCGTTGTCTCCCGGCCGACGCGACCGGTCGTCCGCGGCAGGCCCCGCCCGGCCGGATCCGGTCCGAGCCGACGGGCTTACCGGGCGGCCCCGTCTGCACCACGCCGGCCCCCGAAACCTTGCCCGAGACATCGCTCCGGCCGTGCGCCGGCCGGGGAATGCGTGCGGCTGCCTGCCCGGACCGGTCGATACCCCCGACTTCCCCTGCGGCACCTGTCGCTTTTTTGCGGCAGTGACGGCCAAACAGGATTGCCCGCGGTGCGGGGGCAGTGCCCCGGTAACCGCCCTCGGTTAAGGTCCCGGTCGAGGTGGGCATAGCGAGATGACGAATCGGCTCCGTCGCCCACGGCGCGGGGCCGGTCATTTTGAGCTAGCCGCACAGGGTAGACAGGCGTGACGGACACAGGAACTCGGGCGTTCCGCGGGCTTCGGCTGGGCGGCTTCGCCGCCATGGCCCTCGCCCTGGCGGGCCAGGGCGCGACTGCGGAAACCCTGGATAGCGCGCTCGCGCGGGCCTATGCGGGCAACCCGACGCTCAACGCGCAGCGCGCCGGCCAGCGCGCCAACGACGAGAACGTGCCGCGGGCACTGGCGGGCTACCGCCCGACGGTCAGCGCCTCGGCGAGCGTCGGCGTCAGCCACGTCTCCGGCAAGCTCGGCGCGGCCGCCCTGGCGGAAGGCGCCGGCGGCGGGCGGATCGGGCGCGAATCCGAGCAGACCCTGGTCCCGGGCTCCGCCGGCCTCTCGGTGAGCCAGACGCTGTTCAACGGCTTTCGCACCGACAACCAGACCCGCCAGGCCGAGTCGCAGGTGCTGGGCGGCCGCGAGACCCTGCGCAACACCGAGATGACGACGCTGTTCTCGGCGGCGCAGGCCTACATGAACGTGCTGGCGGACACCGCCACGCTGGAGCTGAACCGCAACAACGTCGAGGTGCTGGAGGAGCAGCTCCGCCAGACCCGCGACCGCTTCAACGTCGGCGAGGTCACCCGCACCGACGTCGCCCAGGCCGAGGCGCGGCTCGCCGGCGCCCGGGCCCAGGTCAGCCTGGCCGAGGCCAACCTGCGCACCAGCATCGCGACCTACCGGCAGGTGATCGGCGTCGAGCCGCGCCAGCTCGCCCCCGGTCGCCCGATCGACCGCTTCGTGCCCGGCACGCTGACGGCGGCGGTCGAGATCGGCCTGATGGAGCACCCGGCGATCCTCTCGGCCCTCCACTCGGTCGACGCGGCCGAGGCGCAGGTGAAGATCGCGGAATCGTCCCTCTATCCGACGGTCAGCGTGACCGGCAACGCCGCGCAGGTGTTCGACCAGCAGATCGCCAATACCCGCTTCTTCCAGGGCTCGATCGTCGGCCAGCTCACGGTCCCGCTCTACCAGGGCGGCGCCGAATACGCGCAGATCCGCCAGGCCAAGGAGCAGGTCGGCCAGGCCCGGCTCCAGGCCGAGCTGACCCGCGACCAGGTCCGCGCCGGCATCGTCACCGCCTGGGGCGCGCTCGAGGCCGCCAAGGCCCGCGTCATCGCCTCGCAGGCCCAGGTCCAGGCCAACGAGGTGGCGCTGAACGGCGTGCGCGAGGAGGCCCGGGTCGGCCAGCGCACGACCCTCGACGTGCTGAACGCCCAGCAGGAGCTCTTGAGCGCCCGCGTCAGCCTGATCGCCGCCCAGCGCGACCGGGTGATCGGCTCCTACCAGGTGGTGCAGACCGTGGGCCGCCTCACCACCCGCTTCATCGCGGTGCCGGTGGCCCAGTACAGCGCCAAGCAGCATTACGATCAGGTCAAGGATCTCTGGTACGGTGTGCGCACGCCGGACGGCCGATAAGGCCCCCGGTACGCCGCGGCCCTCCCCGGGCCGGTGCCTTTTTGCGTGTGAGTCGGGGACCGCTTCGCTTGTGCGGGACGGCCTCCGCTGCGTACTCTGACCCACCCGATCCTCCCCACTCCGACCTCGAGCGTTGAGCCCGATGAGCGCCGCGAGCCCCAAGACGCAGGACAAGTCGCAGGAACCCTCGATGGAGGAGATCCTCGCCTCGATCCGCCGCATCATCGCCGACGACCAGAAGCCGGGCGAACCGCCCGCCGCCGGATCGAAGCCGACCCCCGTGCCGGATCCCGAGCCGGAGGACGAGGACGACGTGCTCGACCTCGCCGAGGTCGCGATGCCGGCCCCGAAGCCCGAGCCCGTCGCCAAGATGCCTGAAAAGGCGCCCGAGAAGGCGCCGGAGCCCGAGCCGAGCCTGGACGCCTTCGACTCGCTGAGCGAGATCGAATTCCGCGACGAGCCGATGGATTTCGACGCCATCGAGATCGAGCCGGAGCCCGCCCCCCCGCCGCCGGAGCCGCCCAAGGCCGCCGCCCCGCCGCCGCCCGCGCCGGCCGTTCCGCCCGCGGTCGAGGAGCGGCTCCTGTCGCAGGCGACCGACGCCACCGTCAGCCACGCCTTCGATCTTCTCGCCAACACGGTGCTGACCCGCAACGCCCGCACCATCGAGGACCTGGTGCAGGACATGCTGCGCCCGATGCTGAAATCCTGGCTCGACGACAACCTGCCGGTCATGGTCGAGCGCCTGGTGCGCGCCGAGATCGAGCGCGTCGCCCGCGGGCGCTGACGCCCGCAGTTGACGGAACGACGCGGGTCCGCTTGAAAGCGGGCTCGGGGGCCGGTCGCTCGCGCGGCCGGCCTTGTTTCGTTTCAGACGGCGCCCGCGGGCGCGCGTCCCGCCGGACGGGATGCGCCGCGGGCGCCGGGCGAGTGGCTGCTTCCCGCGATGATGGACAAGACCTTCGATCCCGCCGCCGTCGAGGCGCGCATCGCCGCCGAATGGGAGGAGGCGCAGGCCTTCCGGGCCGGGCGCCCGGACCGCGCCGGCGCCGAGCCCTACAGCATCATGATCCCGCCGCCGAACGTGACGGGCTCGCTGCATATGGGCCACGCCCTCAACAACACGCTCCAGGACGTGCTCGCCCGCTTCGAGCGCCTGCGCGGCAAGGACGTGCTGTGGCAGCCCGGCACGGACCACGCCGGCATCGCCACCCAGATGGTGGTGGAGCGCCGCCTCGCCGAGCAGCAGCAGCCCGACCGGCGCAGCTTGGGCCGGCCGGAATTCGTCCGCCGGGTCTGGGAGTGGAAGGCGGAATCCGGCGGCACCATCGTCAACCAGCTCAAGCGGCTCGGCGCCTCCTGCGACTGGTCGCGGGAGCGGTTCACCATGGACGAGGGCCTGTCGAAGGCCGTCCTGAAGGTCTTCGTCGACCTGCACGCGCAGGGGCTGATCTACCGCGACAAGCGCCTGGTGAACTGGGACCCGAAGTTCCAGACCGCGATCTCCGACCTCGAGGTGCAGCAGGTCGAGGTGAAGGGCCATCTCTGGCACTTCGCCTATCCGGTGGTGGACGAGGCCGGCACCGAGACCGGTGAGACGATCACGGTCGCCACCACCCGGCCCGAGACCATGCTGGGCGACACCGCCGTCGCGGTCCACCCGGAGGACGAGCGCTACCGGGCGCTGGTCGGCAAGCGGCTGCGCCTGCCGCTCGTCGGCCGCCTGATCCCGATCGTGGCCGACGAGTATTCCGATCCCGAGAAGGGCACCGGCGCGGTCAAGATCACCCCGGCGCACGACTTCAACGACTTCGAGGTCGGCCGCCGGCACGGGCTGGCGCAAATCAACATCCTGGATGAGGAAGCCCGCATAAGCTTAGAGGGCAATGCGGATTTCCTGGACGGCACGAACCCGGAGCCCGAGGCCCTGGCGCTCCACGGCCTCGATCGCTTCAAGGCCCGCGAGACGGTCGTGGCGCTGATGGAGGAGCGTGGCCGGCTGGTCGCGATCGAGCCCAACACCCATGCGGTCCCGCACGGCGACCGCTCGGGCGTGGTGATCGAGCCGTATCTCACCGACCAGTGGTACGTGAACGTCAAGCCGCTGGCCGAGCGGGCCTTGCAGGCGGTGCGCGACGGGCGCACCCGCTTCGTGCCCGAGACCTACGAAAAAACCTACTTCCAGTGGCTCGAGAACATCGAGCCGTGGTGCATCTCGCGCCAGCTCTGGTGGGGCCACCAGATCCCGGCCTGGTACGACGCGGACGGGAACTGCTTCGTCGCGAGCAGCGAGGAGGAGGCCCTGGCCCAGGCCGCCGAAAAGCACGGCCGCCCGGTGACCCTGCGCCGCGACGAGGACGTGCTCGACACCTGGTTCTCGTCCGGCCTGTGGCCGTTCTCGACGCTGGGCTGGCCGGAGGCGACGCCCGAGCTCGCCCGCTACTACCCGACCAGCGCGCTGGTGACGGGCTTCGACATCATTTTCTTCTGGGTTGCCAGGATGATGATGCTCGGCCTTCATGCGCTCGATGAAGTGCCGTTCCGCACGATCTACATCCACGCCCTCGTGCGCGACGAGAAGGGCGCCAAGATGTCGAAGTCGAAGGGCAACGTGGTCGATCCCCTCGACCTCGTCGATCGCTACGGCGCCGATGCCCTGCGCTTCACCCTCGCGGCCATGGCGGCGCAGGGACGCGACATCAAGCTCTCGGTGCAACGCGTTGAGGGATATCGCAACTTCGCCACCAAGCTCTGGAACGCCGCGCGCTTCGCCGAGATGAATGGCTGCCGGCTCGATTCCGCCTTCGCGCCGGGGAGCGTGACCCAGACGCTGAACGCCTGGGCGCTCGGCGAGGCCGCCCGGGCCGTCGCCGAGGTGACCGGCGCGATCGAGGCCTACCGCTTCAACGACGCCGCCAACGCCGCCTACCGCTTCGTCTGGAACGTGTTCTGCGACTGGTACCTGGAACTGGCCAAGCCCGTGCTCCAGGGCGAGGACGGCCCGGCGAAGGAGGAGACGCGCCGGACCATCGCCTTCATCATCGACCAGATCTGCGTGCTGCTGCATCCGTTCATGCCGTTCCTCACCGAGGAACTGTGGGCGACGAAGGCGCGCGAGGCGGGCCTCACGCGTCCGCTGCTGGCGCTCGCCGCCTGGCCGGATCTCGGCGGGCTCGCGCGTCCCGAGGCGGAGGCCGAGATCGGCTGGGTCGTCGACCTCGTGTCGGAGATCCGCTCGGCCCGCTCGGAGACGAACGTGCCGGCCGGCGCCCAGATCCCCCTGGTGCTGGTGGCCCCGGGCGAGGCGGTGCGCGAGCGCCTTTCGCGATGGGGCGACACCGTGCGGCGGCTCGGCCGCATCGCCTCGATCGAGACCGTCGAGACGAGCCCGCGCAACGCGGTGCAGCTCATCGTGCGCGGCGAGGTCGCGGCCCTGCCGCTCGAAGGCGTGGTCGACCTCGCCGCCGAGGTGGCGCGGCTGAAGAAGGAGGATGCCAAGCTCGACGGCGAGATCGGGAAGATCGACGCCAAGCTCGGCAATGCCGACTTCCTCGCCCGCGCCCCCGAGGAGGTGGTCGAGGAGCAGCGCGAGCGCCGCGACGCCGCCATCGCCCGCCGCGAGAAGGTGCGGGACGCCCTGACGCGGCTGCAGGGCTGATCGGACGCACGATCCGGTGCGGGCCGTCGATTCGCGCGCACCGGAACCGGACGATCGCCCGGACGAGGCGATGGGGGAGAGAGACGCCCGTGCGGCGCCCGATCCGGGGGATCGGGCGTCCGCGCGGCGAACGAAGAGGGCGAGCATCACCGCCACCCCGGAAACCTGCACAGGCATGAGCCAGACGCTCGCCCCTCCGTCTTCGCCGGAACCCTCCCGCCGCCCGGTGACCGGCCGCTACGACACACGGTCCGACGTGCTGTCCGTCCGCTTCGGCGATGCGGAGGCCGTGGCGAGCCGGGAGGTCCGGCCGGGCTTGCGCGTCGCCTACGATGCCGCCGGCGCCGTCGCGGGGATCGAGATTCTTGCCGCCTCCGCGGGCGGCCCGACGATCGACCGCGAGCTGCGGCGGCTCGTCGAGGCGGCCTGACGCATGCGACGCGGCCTGCGCCTCCTCCTGCGCACCCTGCGGCGCACCGCCCCGCTCGTCCTCATCCTCGCCGCCGGCCTCGCCCTGGCGGCCTGGCTTACCGCGAAGGCCGGCGATCCCGCCCTCTACCCGCCGCCCCCCGGCGACGACGCCGTCACGGTGCGGCTCGTCGCCAATGCCTGGCATTCCGGCCTGCTCCTGCCCCGCGAGGCGCTGGCCCGGGCGGCCGCGCAGGCCGGGAGCGGCGCCCTCGTCGGGGTGACCGAGCGTTTCGGCGCCTACCCGGCGCTCGAGATCGGCTGGGGCGATGCCGGCTTCTACCGCGCCGTGCCGACGCTCGGCGCCCTCGACTGGCGGCTGGCCCTCAGGGCCCTGTTCACCCCGGGCGGGCGCCCGGCGGTGCTGCACGTCGTCGGGATCGCGGACGCGAGCACCTTTCGGGGCGCCGGAATCGTGACCCTGCACCTGTCGCGGGCGGGGTTCGGGCGCCTCGCCGCGGCGCTCGCCGCCGCCTTCACCCTGCGGGACGGCCGCCCGGTCGAGGCGGGGCCCGGGCTCTACGGCCCGAGCCTCTTCTACGAGGCGCAAGGGCGTTTCGGCCTCTTCCACGTCTGCAACCACTGGAGCGCCGGACTCCTCCACGCGGCCGGCCTGCCGGTGACGCCGCTCCTCGATACCCTGCCGCGGGGCCTCGCCCTCGATCTCGCCTGGCGGGCGGGCGCTCAGGCGCCCTGAGGACCGGCCGGTGCGCGGCGCCGGAGGATGCGCCGCAGGCGCTCGCGGAACGGCACCCGGCCGCTGCGGGCGAGGTCGCGGCCGCAGGCCCGGGCGGCGGCGCGGTCGAACTGGACGGCGATCTCGGTGCCCTCGGCGAGCCGCAGCGCGAGCGCCGGCATTCCCGGGCCGACCTCGCCGGCCGTCCAGCCGAGGACCGGGAAGAAGCAGTTCTCCACCCGTGTGCCCGCCGGCACGGTCTGGGCCGCATCCGCCGCCACCGAGGCGGTGGCGAGCAGGGCCACGCCGAGCTCGGCGGCCTCCGCGGGGGCGAGGCGCACCGCGTAGTCCCGCGGCCCGAACGCCACCACGAGCTCGACCTCGTCCGGCCCGGCGGTCACGACCGAGAAGCGCGGGGCAGCGCCGAACGACGTCCGGGGCGGGGGGGCCTCGGTCGCAGCCTCGCGAGGGGGCGTCTCGTCCCGAGGCGTCCTGGGATCGGCGGCATCGGGAGACGCGGTCTCGGACGAGATCATGCGGGGGCGGTCGCTCGCGTGCCGTGGCGGGGGGGTCCCGCCAACCGTAGCGTCCGGACTTTCGCCGCGGCAAGCTCCGGCGCCGTGCGTCAGCGCACGGCGCGGCCGGGGGGGCCGGCGGGCTCGTTCGCGGCTTGACGCGCGGGCGCGTCCTCCTCCCCGATCCCGACCCGCTGGTCCTGGCGCAGGAGCTGGAGGTGGTCGGTGGCGATCCGGTCGCCGGCCTTCAGGCCCTTGAGGATCGCCGTGCGGTCGCCGAACTCCTCCCCGGTCGTGACCGGGACCATCGCCACCTTGCCGTCGTCGTCGACGCGCCAGACGATGCGCTGGTCGAGCTGGGCCGACAGGGCGACCGTCGGCACCAGCAGGCGCTCCTCGGTGCCCACCTGCACCTGCGTGCGCACGAACTCGCCCGGCAGGTAGCGCTCGTCGGCATTGGCGAGCCAGGCCCGGATCAGCCGGCGGGCGGTGCGGGGGTCGAAGCGGTTGTCGAGCTTGTAGACGGTCGCCTTGCGCTCCGGCTTGCCCTGGCCGTCGAGGGTCTGGATGAAGGCGCGGTTTTCCCGGAGGGCGGCGCGCACCGCCTCCGAATCCTCGGCCGAGAGCGCCACCTGCACCTCGATCGGGTCGACCTGGACCACGCTGACGAGCTGGGTCGTGTTCGCGTTGACGTGGTCGCCGACATTGACGTCCGAGAGGCTGGAGCGCCCGTCGAAGGGCGCGCGGATCACCGCGTAGTCGAGGTTGAGTTTTTCGCGGGCGATGGCGGCCTCGGCCTCCTGCACCCGGCTGCGGGCGACCTGGCGGTTGCTCTCGAGCTGCTGGAAGCGCTGCTCGGAGGCGTAGCCCTTGTCGGCGAGAGGCTGGGTGCGGTCGACCTCGGCATCCGCGAAGTCGAGCTGCGCCGCCGCCTGCGCGCGCTGGGCCTCCGCCGTGCGCAGGGCCACCTCGAAGGGCCGAGGGTCGATGCGGAACAGGACCTGGCCCTGCTTGACGTGGCCGCCCGGCTCGAAGGGGCGCTCCGTCACCACGCCGGTGACCCGGGGCTGGAGCGCGGCATCCTTCGGCGAGATCACCGTGCCGGTATACGAGAAGGCGACCGGCACGGTCTGGGTGGCCGCCCGCGCCACCGCGACGGCGAATTCGGGCGCCTCGGGCACACGGGGTTTCGGGGCCGCCGCCGGCGCCAGGAGCTGCGCCACCGGGCCGGGCAGGGCCCCGGACACGCCCCGGGGCAGCGGATGGCCGAGGCCCCACCAGAGGCCGGCGCCCGCCGCGAGCGCGGCCAGACCGACGAGGCCGTAGCGAAAACCTGCGCGCACGATACCGGGCTCCTTCGACGACGCACGATCCGCCGGCGCGGGACCCGCCGACGGGCGGCCCGCAGGGACCAGAAGACCCGGAGCGAGTCCCGGGTTCCGGATCCGGGGCTGCCCTGCGGCGATCCTGCCGGCGCAGGGGCGGGGCGCCGGCCTGCCGGGGGGAACACCCTCGGACACGATCGCGTTGCACGAGAGCTTTTCACATTCCCGTCGCGGGCCCCGAGGCGGCCGTCTCCAGGGCCCGGCGGCTCGCGGCGGCCCCGCCGGCCGTCGGCGGCGCACCGGGACACGGGATGTTCGCCACCTTCGTCGACCGGCCCGTCCTGGCGGGCGTGATCTCGGTGCTCATCACCCTGATCGGGGCCGTGGCGGGCTTTTCCCTGCCGATCGCCCAGTTCCCCGAGATCGCGCCGCCGATCATCAACATCCAGGCGACCTATCCGGGCGCCACGGCGCAGCAGGCCTACGAGGCGATCGCGATCCCGCTCGAGCAGGAGATCAACGGCGCGCAGAACCTGATCTACATCAGCTCGACCACCAACGCCGACGGCAGCGTCGGCATGGACGCGACCTTCGAGGTCGGCTCCGACCTCAACGCCGCCGCCGCCGACGTGCTGACCCGGGCCCAGCGGGCCGAATCGCGCCTGCCGCAGGCGGTGCGCGACCAGGGCCTGGAGATCGTGAAATCGTCGCGCCAGCGCCTCGGCAACGTGGTGCTCTACAGCGACGGCGACCGCTACGACGAGCTCTTCCTGTCGAACTGGGCCGAGACCCAGGTGATCAAGCCCCTGCGCCGGGTCGCCGGCATGGGCCGCATCGTCAACTTCTCCAACAAGCGCTACGCGATGCGGGTCTGGCTCGACCCGGCCCGGATGGAGTCGCTGGGCCTGAGCCCGGGCCAGATCGTCCAGGCGGTCGAGCAGCAGAACGCCCAGATCACCGTGGGCTCGCTCGGCAAGGAGCCGGTGCGCGACGCCCCCGCCTTCGAGCTGCAGATCGTCACCAAGGGCCGCCTGACGGAGCCCAGGGAATTCGCCGACGTGGTGATCCGGGCCAATCCCGACGGCTCGGTGGTGCGCATCCGCGACGTCGGCCGGGTCGAGCTCGGCGCGGAGCAGTACGGCAGCCGCTCGACCTACGACAACGCGCCCGCCGCCTCGCTCGGCCTGTACCAGAACCCGGAGGCCAACGCCGTCGAGGTCATGAAGGGCGTCCACGCCACCATGAAGGACCTCGCCAAGCGCTTTCCCCCGGGCCTGCACTACCGCATCGCCCTCGACCGCACCGAGTTCGTCACCGCCTCGATCCACGAGGTGATCAAGACCCTGATCGAGGCGATCGTGCTGGTCGTCGTGATCACCTACCTGTTCCTGCAGAGCTGGCGCGCGACCCTGATCCCGGCGATCGCCGTGCCGGTGGCGCTCGTCGGCACCTTCGGGCCGATGGCGGCGCTCGGCTTCTCGTTCAACACCCTGAGCCTGCTCGGGCTGGTGCTGGCGGTGGGGCTCGTGGTCGACGACGCGATCATCGTGGTCGAGAACACCGAGCGGCTGATGGAGGAGGGCCAGGAGCCCCGCGCGGCCGCCCGGGAGGCGGTGAACGAGGTGGCGGGCCCGGTCATCGCCACCACCCTGGTGCTCGCCGCCCTGTTCGTGCCGGTCGCCTTCATCCCGGGGCTGACCGGCCAGCTCTACAACCAGTTCGCGCTCACCATCGCGATCTCGGTGCTGATCTCGGCCCTCGTCTCGCTCACCCTCACGCCGGCCCTGTGCGCCCTGCTCCTGCGACCCCACGACAAGGCGGCCCACCGGAGCCGCTGGCGGGCGCCGCTGCGCTGGTTCAACGCCGGCCTCGACCGGGCGACCGGGGTCGCGGTCGGCTCGGTCGGGCGCCTGTCGCGCCACCTCGTCGCGACGGGGCTCGTGTTCCTGGTCTTTGCCGGATTGACGGCCTGGATGGTGACGAGCCGCCCGAGCGCCTTCGTGCCGCAGGAGGACCAGGGCTACTTCTTCGCCGACATCGCGATGCCGAAGGGCGCCTCCGTCGCCCGCACCGCCGCGATGGTGGAGGAGGTGGGGCGTGCGGCTCTGGCCGAGCCCTCCGTCGCCGGCACGATCGGGGTCGCCGGGCGCGGCATCCTGGCCGACGTCACCGCGCCGTTCTACGGCTTCCAGATCCCGACCCTGAAGCTCTGGGACCAGCGCGAGGAGACGGTCGCCGACGTGATCGGGCGGCTGAGGAAGCAGTTCAAGAACCACCCGGACGGGGTCTTGCGCATCGTCGATCCGTCGCCGCTGCCGGGGCTGGGGTCCCGCGGCGGCCTGACGCTCGAATTGCAGGATCGCAGCGGCGCGGGCGGCCTCACCCTCGCCAAAACCGCCGAGGGCTTCATCGCCGAGCTGAAGAGGCTGCCCGAGGTCGGCGGCGCCACCGCCACCACGAGCTACGGCGTGCCGCAGCTGCGCCTCGACATCGACCGGGCCAAGGCCGAGCAGCTCGGCGTCAGCCTCCAATCGCTGTTCGACGCGCTCGGCACCTATGTCGGCTCGTCCTTCGTCAATCTCTTCAACAAGTTCGGCTTCGTCTACCAGGTCTACGTCCAGAGCGAGTCGCAGGGGCGGCGCACGATCCAGGACCTGGCGCGGCTGACGGTGCCGAACAAGAACGGCGAGCCGGTGCAGATCGGCGCGCTCGTCACGCCGCATTTCGTCAGCGGGCCGACGGCGGTCCTGTCCTACAACACCTACCCGGCGATCGAGATCGCGGTCGACACCGCCGAGACCGCGAGCTCCGGCGCGGCGATCGCGGCGATCGAGCGCCTCGCCGACACGGCGTTGCCGACCGACTACGCGGTGGAATGGACCGAGGTCGCCTACCAGGAGAAGATCGCCGGCGGCTGGGCGCCGCTGATCTTCGGGCTCGGCGTGGTGATGATCGTGCTGCTGCTCGCCGGCCAGTACGAGAGCCTGCGGCTGCCCTTCGTGGTGATCCTGGTGACGCCGCTCGCCCTGTTCGGCGCCGTCGGCGCGCTGGCGCTCCGCGACCTGCCCCTCGACATCTTCGGGCAGATCGGGCTCCTGCTCCTCGTCGGGCTGGCGGCCAAGAACGCGATCCTGCTCGTCTCCTTCGCCCGCGACCTCAGCGCCAAGGGCGAGGATCCCGTGACGGCGGCCCGGGACGCGGTGCGGCTGCGGCTGCGGCCGATCCTGATGACCTCCTTCGCCTTCATCCTCGGCTCGGTGCCGCTCGCCGTCGCCTCGGGCGCCAGCGCCAATGCCCGGATCTCGATGGGCACGGTGGTGATCGGCGGGCTCCTCGTCGCGACGCTGCTGACCCTGTTCGTCACCCCGGTCTTCTACGTCGCGGCCGAGCGTCTGGTGGCGCGGCGCGGGCGCAAGGCCGAGGAGGGCCCGCGCGGGGTGGCGCATCCGGCGGAGTAGGGCCGCCCGCCTGTGGATGGGTGTGGACGGGACTCGCGCGACGCTCACCGTTACGCTTTCGTTTACGCAGGGCCGGCAGGGTTTCGCTCGAGTGCAGCGTAACCCCGTGCGGCCCTGAGGCCTGCTCCCCGGACCGGGTGGGCAGCCTCGGAGCGGCGCGGGATCCGAGGGATCGATGGCGGGATCTTCGAAGAGCGGTTCTCCGCGTCCGTCGACGGAGCGGGGGGCCCTCCGGCCTGTGCCGGTCGTCAAGTGGGCCGCGGTGGCGGGAATCGCGCTCGCGGCGGCCAATTGCGCCGGGCCGACGCCCAAGAACCTGGCGGTGCGGAGCGGCGGCCGCGAGATCGACCCGAAATACGGCGTCGCCGCGAGCCCGCGGCTCTACGGCGAGAACGACAAGATCCCCAAGGGCGGCGGCCGGCAGATGACCGGCAAGCCCTACGTGGTGGCCGGCCGCACCTACGTGCCGCGCCAGGACGCGCGGGGCTACGTGCGCGAGGGCCTGGCCTCCTGGTACGGCACCGCCTTCCACGGCCGCCAGACCGCCAACGGCGAGATCTTCGACCGCTTCTCGGTCGCCGCCGCGCACCCGACCCTGCCGCTGCCGAGCTACGCCCGGGTCACCAACCTCCAGAACGGCCACTCGATGGTGGTGCGGGTCAACGACCGCGGGCCCTACCACGCCGACCGGCTGATGGACGTGTCGCAGGCGGTGGCCGAGGCGCTCGACTTCCGCCGCCGCGGCACCACCAAGGTCCGGGTCGAGTATGTCGGCAAGGCCTCGGTCGGCGGCAGCGACGACCGCAAGCTGATGGCGACCCTGCGCACCGACGGCACGCCCGCGGGCTCGCCCTTTGGCGCCAACATCATGGTGGCGGATGCGGGTGACGACGCGAAGCCGTTCGCGTTCCGCCAGCCCGAGCCGGAGCCGGTGCGCCCGATCGTCGAGACGCCGCGGGTCGTCGCCCCGGTCCAGCTCGCCGAGGCCGAGCCCGAATCCCGCCGTCCGGCGCCCGTCCGGGCGGCCCCGCACGCACCGGCCCCCGTCCGGATCGCCGAGGCGCCCCGGGCGCCGAGCGCCCGCCTGCCGGCTCCCGTCCGCGTCGCCGCCGTCGAGGGCCTGAATCCCGGCCTTTCCGCGCCGCGCACGCCCAAGGCGGCGGCTGCCCCGGCGGTTGCCGCAACCCACAAGCCCGCCGCGCCGAGCCAAGCCCTCGCCTTCGCGAGCCACCCGGCGACGGACCGCGCCTCGCTCGCGCAGGCGATGCACGCCGCCGCGCACCCGGCCGCGCCGAAGACGACCGTGATCGCCAAGGCTGCCGTCAAGACCGCCACCAAGACCGGACCGCTGCCGATCGCGCCGCCCCTGCGTCTCGCCGGCGCCCAGAAGGGCGACCGGGAGGACACCAAGAACACCGACACCAAGAACACCGGCCGCAAGCCCGGCATGCCGACGCGCTCGAAGGTGGCGGGAATGTATTGAGGGCGGACCGGCGCGAGAGCCGTTTTTGGTCTCGGGAGCGGTCTCCCGTCCTCCATCGTCGTTCCGGGTCCGCTGCGCCGCTCCGGACCGACGCGGTGCGGGGGATGCCGTGGCGTGAATCGACGGATGCGAGGCGTGTCGGCTCGACGCAGCCTGCGCTTCGCCCGCCGGCGCCCACACCCAAAACGGTTCCCCATCCCGCACTGCGGCACAGGCGCGGTTGCGCGTGCCGGAGCGGAGCGGCACAGTGCGGCAGGTGTCCCGGTCGGCAGGTCTCCCGATCTGCCCGGGTTTCGTGCGGTAGCGGCAAGGCGGCAGGTTCATGCGTGTGACAGCGACCACCGGAGCGGGCAGGGCGCTTACGCGCCGTGCCGCCGCCTTGGCCCTGGCGGCCCTCCTCGGGACGTCGCTGGCGGTCACCGACGCGCGGGCGCAGGCCACCCAGACTCCCGCCTTCCAGACGCTGGCGCCGCACGCCATCCTGATCGACGCCGATACCGGCGCGATCCTGTTCGAGAAGGGCGCCGACGAGCCGTTCTCGCCCGCCAGCATGGCCAAGCTGATGACCGTCGAGGTGCTCTTCGACGAGATGCGCAAGGGCAAGCTCGGCCCCGACACCGAGTTCACGATCAGCGAGAATGCCTGGCGCCGCGGCGGCGCGGGCGGCGGCGGCTCGTCGATGTTCGCCCAGCTGAACAGCAAGGTGAAGCTGCCCGACCTCCTGCGCGGCATCATCGTGCAGTCCGGCAACGACGCGGCGATCGCGGCGGCCGAGGGCGTCGCCGGCACCGAGGACAATTTTTCCCAGATCATGAACCGGCACGCGAAGGAGATCGGCCTCGAGCGCTCGACCTTCCGCAACGCCACCGGCTACTCGGCCCCCGACCAGAAGGTGACGGCCCGCGACCTGTCGAAGCTCGCCATCCACCTGATCGAGACCTACCCGGAGAACTACAAGCTCTTCTCCGAGCGCGAATTCACCTGGAACAAGATCCGCCAGCAGAACCGCAACCCGCTCCTCACCCTCGACATCGGCGCCGACGGCCTGAAGACCGGCTACCTCGAGGAATCGGGCTACGGCCTGACCGGCTCGGCGGTGCAGAACGGGCAGCGCCTGGTCCTGGTGGTGAGCGGCCTCAAGACCGCCCGCGACCGCGCCGCGGAATCGCGCAAGCTGATCGAGTGGGGGTTTCGCGCCTTCGAGGCGCGCCAGATCTTCAATGCCGGCGAGACCGTGGCGGAGGCCGAGACCTTCGGGGCCGAGAAGGGCCGGGTGCCCCTCGTGACGAAGAAGCCGGTGCGGCTGATGCTGCCGCGGGGCAACAGCGACCGGCTGGTGGCGCGGGCCGTCTACCAGGGCCCGCTGACCGCGCCGGTGGAGGAAGGCCGCGAGGTCGGCCGGCTCAAGGTCACCCGCGGCGAGCAGGTGGTGCTCGACATGCCCCTCTACACCGCCGAGGCCGTGCCCGCCGGCACCATGACCCAGCGCGCCCTCGACGCGGCGCTCGAGGTCGGTACCGGCTGGTTCCGCCAGGCCCTCAGCCGGATCACCAGCAAGTCGTGACCGACGCGCCCATCGCGACCGGTCGTGCCGGCGGCTTCATCACCTTCGAGGGCGGCGAGGGCGCCGGCAAGTCGACCCAGATCGCGCGGCTCGCCGCCTGGCTGCGGGCCGGCACCGAGGGCGGCCCCCGCGAGGTGGTGACCACCCGCGAGCCCGGCGGCTCGCCCCGGGCGGAGCGGATCCGCGCCGCGGTGCTCTCCGGCATCGCCAAGCCGCACGGCCCCTTCGCGGAGGCGCTGCTCTTCGCCGCCGCCCGGCTCGACCACCTCTCGACCCTGATCCGCCCGAGCCTCGCGCGCGGCGCCGTGGTGGTGTGCGACCGCTTCAGCGACTCGACCCGGGCCTACCAGGGCGCGGCCGGGGGCCTCGAGCCCGAGACGCTCTCCGCCCTGGAGCGGGTCGTGGTCGGCCCGACCCGGCCGGACCTGACCCTGATCCTCGACCTGGCCCCCGAGATCGGGCTCGCCCGCGCCCGCCAGCGCGACCGCGCCGCCGCGAGCGCGCCCGACCGGTTCGAGGCCGAGGCCCTGGACTTCCATCAGCGCCTGCGGGCGGCCTTCCGCGCCATCGCCGAGGCCGAGCCGGGTCGCTGCGTCGTGATCGACGCGCAAGCCACGCCCGACGCCGTGGCCCGGGCGGTCCGGGCGGCGGTCGCGGTGCGGCTGCCGCACCTCGCCCCGGGGGTCTCCGATGCCGCCTGAGATCCGGGACGACGAGGCCGAGATCGGCGAGGTCCCGGGCGTGCCGCGCCCGCGCGACCGCCAGGACCTGCTCGGCCAGGAGGCGGCGGAGCGCGCCTTCCGCGAGGCGATCGGCGCCGGACGGCTGCACCATGCCTGGCTCATCGGCGGCCCGAAGGGCATCGGCAAGGCGACGCTGGCCTTCCGGGTCGCCCGCCACCTCCTGGCGCGGGGCGACGGTCACGGCACGCCCGACACCCTGGCGCTGCCCCCCGGCCACACGGTCGCCCGCCAGGTCGCCGGGCTGGCGCATCCCAACCTCGTGCTGCTGCGCCGCCAGAAGGCCCCCGGCGCCAAGACGATCCCGACCCAGATCGGCGTCGACGCGGCGCGGCGCGCGCTGCACCTCTTCTCGGCGACCTCCGCCGATGCCGGCTACCGGATCTGCATCGTCGACTGCGCCGACGAACTGAACCTCGCCAGCGCCAACGCCCTCCTGAAGGTGATCGAGGAGCCGCCGCCGCGCTCGCTGTTCCTGATCGTCAGCCACGCCCCCGGGCGCCTCCTGCCGACCATCCGCTCGCGCTGCCGCCGCCTCGCCCTCCGGCCGCTGCCGACCGGGGCGGTGGCGCAGGTGCTGCGCGGCCTCGGGGCGCCGCATTCCACGCGGCCGCCGGAACTGATCGAGCGGGCCGCCGCCTTGAGCGAGGGCTCGGTCGCCCGCGCGATCGAACTCCTCGATCCCGACACGATCGGGGTGGTGGACGAGGTCGAGGCCCTGATGGACCAGGGCGACCGGCCGGACTGGCGCCGCGCCCTGAAGCTCGCCGAGCGGCTCGCCGGCCGCGACGCCGACGCCCTCTACGCCACCGCCCTCGACGCGGTGCAGCGCCGGCTCGCCGCCGAGATCGAACGCCGCCAGGGCGAGCCGCCGGCCCGCCTCGCCGCGCTGGCCGACGCCGCCGAGCGCGCCGCGAAGGCCGCCCGGGAGGCACAGGTCTACAACCTCGACCGGCGCCCGGTGGTGCTGTCGCTGTTCGGCACCTGAGCGATGCGTCTCTTCCCACTCTCCGACCTCCATCTCGAGCGCCGGCCCCTCGCTGCCGTGCCGGTCCCGGCCGAGCCCTTCGACGTGATGGTCTGTGCCGGCGACGTCTGGGAGGGCGAGCCGGAGCGAGGGCTCGCCGCGCTCCTGCATCTCGCCGGCGAGCGGCCGATCGTGCTGGTGCCGGGCAACCACGAGCGCTACGCGCCCGCCGGCGATCCCCGCACCGCCCCGGACCTGCTGGCGGCGCTCCGGGCCGGGGTGGAGGCGATCAACCGGGAGGCCTCCCGCGAGCGGGTGGTGCTGCTCGAAAGCGGCGAGGCCCGGGTGATCGACGGCGTGCGCTTCGTCGGCGCCACCCTGTGGAGCGACTGGCGCCTCGCCGGGCGCTGGCTGTCGCCCGAGACCCCCGACCGGCCCGACGACCCGGTGGCCTATGCCGCCGCCCGCATGACCGATCCGGCCACCGGCTCGCGGGAATACCGGGCGATCCGGCTGTCCGACGGCACGCCGTGGTCGCCGCGCGCCGCGATGGGGGCCCACGACGCCGACCGGGCCGCCCTGATGGCGGCGCTCGCCCGGCCGCATCCCGGACCGACCGTCGCGGTCACCCACCACCCGCCGATCGCGGAGGCCGCCGACCGGTTTCGCGACGCCCCCGGCGTGCCCTGGTGGGTGCCGGCCTTCTACGCCACCACGCTGCTCGCCGATCTGCCGGCATCCCACAGGCCGGCCCTCTGGATCTCCGGCCACTTCCACGCCGCCCACGACCTCGCGCTGTACGGCACGCGCTGCCTCGCCAACCCGGTCGAGGGCCGCAGCTTCGATCCGGAGCGGGTGGCGGCGGTTCCGGCCTGAGACCGGGATCCGGGTTGGCCAAGGTACGGGTTGGTTCTGCGCCGCCGCGCCCCATCATGACCCGTCTCGGCGGAGGATGCGGGTCATGAACGGATTCCTGGCGGTGGTGCTGATCTGCGCCAATGCGATCCCGGTGCAGGATTGCGAGGAGGCGAGCGCCACCGACGTGTTCAAGACCCGGGTCGCGAGCGAGATCGGCTGCGCCACCGGCTGGCAGGAGATCATCGCCCGTTCGGAGGTCCGCGATGGCATCGGCCAGACGGCCTATCTCAAGACGCAGTGCCGGCGGGTGAAGACCGGCGGCTGAGCGGCACCGCCCGCCGCATCGCCCCGTCTCGCGGCGACGATCAGCACTTCGTATTATAGAGCGGCGGTTGTAACAGACACGACAGTACCACCCTTCTCCATTTCACTGTTATATTTCTATACAATACGGCCGATATCAAGATTTCGGCATCGTTAGATAACCCTCAACGGATGCACTATCATCTTATGGACGAGAGGTTGGCCCACGCCGTGGGTGCGACCCGCACGTCGCCCCATGAGGCCTGCGATGACGGACGGACGGACTGCGTGCATCGTCGGCCTCCTGTCCTTCATGCTGGCCGCCGGCACGATCCATCTCACCAGCGACGGGCGCGACATCGCCACGGTGTGGCCGGCCAACGCGGTCGTCCTCGCCGCCCTGCTCGACCGCCGCGCCGGAGCGTGGACGGGCCTGCTCGGCGCCGGCTACTTTGCCGGCGTGGCCGCGAATGCGGTGACGCGCGGGTTCGGGGCGGGCCCGCTCCTCTATGGTGCGTGCAACCTCCTCGAAGTCTCCATCGCGGCGAGCCTGCTCCGGCCCGCGCTCAAGGGCGCAGGATCGTCAAGTCAAGGATTATCGGACCAAGGCCCCGCGGGCGACGACCTCCTGGTCACGCCCGCCGTCGTCGGCCGCTTCATCGTGGTCTGCGGCCTCGTCGCCCCGGTACTCAGCGGGCTCGGCGGCGCGGCCACCGCCCGGCTGCTGTTCGGGCAGGACCTGGCGGCCGCGTTCGGCACCTGGGTCCTGAGCGACGGGCTCGGCCTCCTGATCTTCACGCCGTTCTTCTTCGCGCTCCTGCGGGGCGATTACGGGCGCTGCTTCGCGCGCAAGGACTGGCGCCAGCGCGCGGAGGCCGTCGGGCTCCAGGTCCTGGTGGCGGCCGCGGCCTACGGGGCGTTCTTCGTCGCCGTCCGGCCGCTGCTGTTCGCGTTGTTCGGTCCGGTGATGCTGGTGACGTTCCGGGTCGGGCGGCTCGGCACGAAGGCCGCCGTGATGGTGATCGCGGTGATCGGCACGATCGCGACCCTGCGCGGCCACGGGCCGATCGTGACGATCACGCCGGATCCGCACGAGCAGGCCGCCCTGTTCCAGGGCTTTCTCGCGATCCTGCTGCTCACCTGCCTGCCGGTGGCGGCGGCGCTCGCCGCCCGGGGTGCGAGCTTCGACTCCCTGTCGCAGAGCGCCGAGGCCCTGCGGGCACGGGGGGCCGAGCTGGCGCGGATCGCCGCCACCGACGGCCTGACCGGCGTCCTCAACCGCGCGGCGTTCCGCGAGGCGGCCCTGGCGACGATCCAGGACCCCCGTGCGGCCGTGAGCCTGATCGCGATCGACCTCGACCTGTTCAAGCAGGTCAACGACCGGCACGGCCACCGGGTGGGGGACCGGGCCCTGGTCCACCTGGTGGCGGTCCTGCGCACGGTCCTGCGCGCGCCCGACGCGATCGGGCGCGTCGGCGGCGACGAGTTCCTGGTCCTGCTCCCCGGGACCGATCCCGACCGGGCGGAGGTCGTGGCGGCGCGCCTGCGCGAGGCCCTGCGCCGCGCGCCGCTCGCCCTCGACGACGGCACGCCGCTCCTGCTCTCGATGTCCTGCGGCGTCGCCGGGCACCGGCCGGGCATGGCCTTCGAGGACCTCGTCCACGCCGCCGACATGGCGCTCTACGGCGCCAAGCGCGCCGGGCGGGACGCCCGGGCCCGTCACGAACACCCCGCGCGCCGCCCCCGCCGCGCCGCCCTCAGCGGTCGTGCTTGATGTAGGCGAAGCGCGGATCCGTGGGCGTCCCCTCCAGCGCGCCGCCCTCAAGCCCCGGCTGCCAGCCGACCACCTCCTCGATCTTCCTCGCCAGGGCGAAGTCCTTCTCGGTCAGGCCCTTGGCCGAGTGGGTGGTGAGCCGCACCTCGACCCAGGCATAGGAGGCGGTGAGGTCGGGGTGGTGCCAGGCCGCCTCGGCGAGGTGCCCGACGGTGTTGATCACCATCAGGGTGCCCTTCCAGCTGTTCGTCCGGTAGGTGCGGGTGATCCAGCCGTCGGCCTCGCTCCAGCCCGGCAGGTCGGCGAGGCGGGCGGCGATCGCGTCGGGGTCGAGAACCTGGTCTTTCGGCATGGCGTCGTCATCGTCCCGACGAGAGTACAAGTGACCGCGGCGGCGGACCCGCCCAGGGTGCGGCCTCGCGCCCCCGCGCGCAAGCGGTGGACGCCGCCGCCTGCGCCGCCTACCTCTCTCGGCGACAACGGTCGGCACCAAGGCCGGACGAACCGGCCGGACAGGAGGAGGGGGCCCATGCTCTCACGGCGCGGATTGATGGCGGCGGCCGGGCTGTGGCCGCTCGCCCTCCGGGGGGCCGTAGGCCAGACGACCTCCGCGCAGGCCAGCCTGAAGGTCGGCCTCCTGCCGTTCGGCACCGTCTCGTGGGAGGCGGCGGTGATCAAGGCGGAGGGGATCGACGCGGCGGAGGGCCTGAGCCTCGAGGGCGTGCGGCTGGCCGGGAGCGACGCCGCCCGCATCGCCTTCCAGGGCGGCCAGGTCGACACCATCGTCTCCGACCTGCTCTGGGCCGCGCGCCTGCGGGCGGAGGGCCGGGCGGTGAAGTTCCTGCCCTATTCCTCGACCGAGGGCGCCCTGATGGTGCCGGGCGACAGCCCGGTGCGCTCGGTGGCCGACCTCGCGGGCAAGCGCCTCGGGGTGGCGGGGGGCCCGCTCGACAAGAACTGGCTGCTCCTGCGGGCCCGGGCCCGCGAGAAGGACGGGCGCGACCTCGAGCGCGAGGCGCAGCCGGTCTTCGGCGCACCGCCGCTCCTGATGCGCAAGCTCGAGACCGGCGAGCTCGACGCGGCGCTCCTCTACTGGACCTTCTGCGCCCGGCTCGAGGCCAGGGGCTTCCGCCGCCTGATCGGCGCCGACGGCATCGCCGAGGCCTTCGGCGTCACCGGCCCGATCGCGCTCCTCGGCTACGTCTTCGACGAGGCGCTGCTGCAGCGCGCGCCGCACACGATCGCGGGCTTCGCCCGGGCCTCGTCGCGGGCCAAGCGCGCCCTGGAGGCCGGCGACGCCGCCTGGGCACCCGTGCGCCCGCTGATGGCGGCGGAGGACGAGGCGACCTACGCCACCCTCAAGCGCGCCTTCCTGGAGGGCATCCCGCGCCGGCCCGCCGCCGCCGAGCGCAAGGACGCCGAACGCCTCTACGCGGTGCTGGCGCGGCTGGGCGGCGAGCGCCTGGTCGGGTCCGCCACGACCCTGCCGGAGGGGCTGTACTGGGACGGCGGGCCGAATGGCTGAGCGGTGCCCCTGCGGGCCGGCCGCCGCCTGATGGCCCTCCTCGCCCGCCTCGCCTCCGCCCTCATCCTCCTCGCCTGCTGGTGGCTGGCGAGCCGGTTCGTCGATCCCCGCACCCTGCCGTCGCCCGAGGCGGTGGCGGCGTTCGTGGGGCGGGAGGCGGCCTCGGGCGACCTGTTGCGCAACATCGGCATCACGCTGTGGCGGGTCGTGGCCTCGTTCGTCCTCGCCATGGCGACGGGCGCGGTGCTCGGCATCGCGCTCGGGCGCTCGCGGACCGCCGACAAGCTCATCGACACGCCGCTGCTCGTGCTCCTCAACACCCCGGCGCTGATCGTCACGGTGCTCGCCTATATCTGGCTCGGCCTGACCGAGACCGCGGCGATCCTGGCGGTGGCGCTCAACAAGATGCCGAACGTCGCGGTGATCCTGCGCGAGGGCGCCCGCGGGCTCGATCCCGGCCTCGAGGAGATGGCGCAGGCCTTCCGGTACGACCGCCGGACCTGGATCCGCCACGTCCTCCTGCCCCAGCTCGAGCCCTTCGCGGTGGCGGCGACGCGCTCGGGCATCTCGCTCGCCTGGAAGATCGTGCTGGTGGTCGAGCTGCTCGGGCGGCCGAACGGCGTCGGCTACGCCATCTCGTACTACTTCCAGCTCTTCGACGTCGCGGCGCTGATCGGCTACAGCCTCGTGTTCAGCGCCGTGATGCTGGCGGTCGACGCCCTGCTGCTCCAGCCCCTGGACGCCCATGCCCGCCGCTGGCGATAAGATGCCCGCCGCCGACGCGCTCCTCACCCTGACGGTCCGCCGCAAGGTCTACCGCCCGGCCGGTGCCGAGCCGGTCGAGGCGGTGCGCGACCTCGCCGTCACGATCGAGCCCGGCGAGACCCTGTGCCTGATCGGCCCCTCGGGGGCGGGCAAGACCACGACCTTGCGCATCCTGCTCGGCCTCGACCGCGACTTCGAGGGCCGCCTCGTCACCCGCCCCGACTTGTGCATCGGCATGGTGTTCCAGGAGCCGCGGCTCCTGCCCTGGCGGACCGTCGAGGAGAACGTGCGCCTGTCCCTGCCGCGGCGCGAGCGCGGGCAACCCCTCGACGCGCTGTTCGACGAACTCGGGCTCGCCGAGTGGCGCGACCGCTACCCGCGGGCGCTCTCCCTCGGCATGGCCCGGCGGGTCGCGCTCGCCCGGGCGCTCGCTTTGGCCCCCGGCCTCCTCGTCCTCGACGAGCCCTTCGTCTCCCTCGACGACGCGGCGGCCGCGTCCCTGCGCGCGGCGGTGTTCGGCAGCGCAGGCTCGCGCGGCGCGGCGGTGCTGATGGTGACCCACAACGTGCCCGAGGCGCTGGCCGTGGCCGACCGGCTGCTGCTGCTCTCCGGCCGGCCGGCGCGACTCGCGGGAGAGGTGGCGCTGCCGACCCCGCGGGCGGAGCGCGGCCGCGACTGGCTGGAGGCGACGCGCCGGGACCTCGCGGCGAAATTTCCCGGAACGGTCGCGGAAGGGTGACCCTGCGGAGGGCCCGGCCTTGAGTGGCAAGGCGAGTCGATTATCTTCTTCCCTCACAGCCCCTCGAAGCCGCCATGCCCGCACCCGCCTTCACCCTTTTCGCCTCCGAGGACCGGGCGCTCGTCAGCCCGGCGGAACTCGACGTGGTGACATTGAAGACTCCCGCCGCGAGCGATGACGGGGGGACGGTACCGGCCGGTGCGACGGGAACGATCGTTGCGGTCTACGGTGACGCGGTCGCGTTCGGGGTCGAGTTCGAAGCTCCCATCCACGCGCTCGCGACGATCTATCCGCATCAGATCGGCTCGGTCCGGCGAGTCGGGTAGGTGCTACACGGCCTCTGCGAGCCGTTGGATTTCGTCATTCCGTTCCCAAAGCTCACCCATTATCTTCTGTACGCGGAAGGGGCGGCTCCGGCGAAGGCGAAGTTCTTCATCAAGCACGGCTTCCATCGGGATGCGCCGACCGAACTGGCGCAAGCCCTGTGGCGCCACGCCAAGCCGGAGCATTCCAGGCCCGCACGGATCGTGCCCTTGGGGCGGAACCTCGTCTTTGAGGGGCCGATCTCGACGCCGAATGGAACCAGGCCCTTCATCCTGTCCGTCTGGCATGTCCCAACCGATAATCCTCGGCACATTGCCAGATTCGTGACGGCATACCCGTCCTGAGCGGATACAGACGGTTAAGCTCACGCGACACGGGGCCGTTACCTCGCAAAGCGGGCAGGGGTTGCACCCGGATCGCTCCTCGGCAAGCGGCCCAGCTGCTACAGCCCCGGCAAAGCCATAAGCGATTCGAGGAAACGCCCGTGACCCGCCCGATGCCCGCCGACGGGCTCGATTCCGCCGCTGCCTGGCGCCGCCTCACCGTCTCCGTCCTTCTCACCACCATCGGGGGCGTCGGGATGTGGTCGGTGGTGGTGGTGCTGCCCGCCGTGCAGGCGGAGTTCGGCGCCGCCCGGGGTGCCGCCGCCTTGCCCTACACGCTGACCATGATCGGCTTCGCCTTCGGGGGCGTGCTGATGGGCAAGCTCGCCGACCGGTTCGGCATCCTGGCGCCGCTGGCGCTCGGCGCGGTCTGCCTCTGCCTCGGCTACGGCGCCACCGCGCTCTCGACGAGCCTGTGGCAGTTCGCCCTGGCGCACGGGCTGCTGATCGGGCTCCTCGGCTCGTCGGCCGCCTTCGGGCCGCTGATGGCCGACATCTCGCTGTGGTTCGCGCGCCGGCGCGGCATCGCGGTCTCGGTCTGCGCCGCGGGCAACTACCTCGCCGGCACGATCTGGCCGCCGCTGGTCCAGCACGCGGTGTCGGCCTATGGCTGGCGCGCCACGCAAGCCGGCATCGGGGTGTTCTGCCTCGCCACGATGCTGCCGCTGGCGCTCCTGATGCGCCGGCGCCCGCCGGTCGCGGCGGTCGTGCGCGCCGGGGAGGCGGGGTCGGGCGGGACGCTGGGGCTGCCGCCCAACCTGCTCCAGGGCCTGCTCGTCGTCGCGGGGCTGGCCTGCTGCGTCGCCATGTCGATGCCGCAGGTCCACATCGTCGCCTATTGCGGCGACCTCGGCTACGGCGTCGCCCGGGGCGCCGAGATGCTCTCCCTGATGCTCGGCTTCGGCATCGTCAGCCGGATCGCCTCCGGCTTCCTCGCCGACCGGATCGGCGGCCTGCGCACGCTCCTCGTCGGCTCGGTGCTGCAGGGCGTGGCGCTGCTCCTCTACCTCGCCTTCGACGGGCTGACCTCGCTCTACGTGATCTCGGCCCTGTTCGGCCTCTTCCAGGGCGGCCTCGTGCCGGCCTACGCGATCATCGTGCGCGAGCTGTTCCCGGCGAGCGAGGCCGGCGGCCGGGTCGGGGTCGTCCTGATGGCGACCCTGTTCGGGATGGCGCTCGGCGGCTGGCTCTCGGGCGTGATCTTCGACCTCAGCGGCACCTACGCGGCGGCCTTCGCCAACGGCATCGGCTGGAACCTGCTCAACGTCGCCATCGCCCTGTGGCTGGTCCAGCGCCAGGCCGGGCAGGGCCGGCCGGTCCCGGCCTGACGGACGAGATCCGGGGCACAGTCGAGGGCCGCCTCGTCTGTCGCCGCCGGGGCAGGGAACTCGCCGGGACTTGCGCCGTTCGAGGTCCAGTCCAGTCGATCCGCGGCCGCGCGACAGTCGAGGGCCGGTCCGCCACTGCCGTGGGGTCAATTTCCAGACCGGGTGCGGAATGTCACCGCGGCGTCGCACCCCCGTGTTTACCGTTTTGCGAATGGACGCGCCTTGGCGGCGCAACTCTTCGGGCGCTCGCGACTTATCCATGGCAAGAGAGAGCGGTCCAGAGCCACTCCGCCGGACGTTGCCGCTCGGCATTCAACCGATGGGATCACCGATCATGCGTGCGCGCCCCTGCGCCCGACTGCCCCTGCTCGCCGTGCTGGCCGCCCTGGCCGCGGGCGTCGCCCCGTCCGGCGCCAGCGCCGCGCCGGCGGTCGACAAGGCGCCGAAGGCCGCCCCGGGCACCACCCGCGACGTCGCCGCCACCGCGAGCGTCACCACCCCGGAGGCCGACGACGCCCAGTGCTTCACCGCGCGCCGGAAGCTCTTCGTCGACGGCGAGGGCTGGATCGTGCGGCGGATCACGACCTGCCGGTGACCGTACGCGCCTGAACGGTGTTCGGGGCCCGTCTCGGGGAGGCGGGCCTTTTTTCGTGGATGGGCCGGTCCCTCGCCGTCGCCGGTCCCGACCTCGCGCGACGGTCCTGGACCCCTCCGCGTCATTCCGGAGCAGCCGGGCCCCAGGATGACGTCGAGGACGAGGGCAGCGTCCTTCCCCCTGCGGGGATGTCCTGAAAACGAGAGGGGCGCCCGCAGCCTTCGCCGCGGACGCCCCTCTTATTCCATCATCCGCGACGTCAGTGCGCGGCGGTGTCCCGCTCGTCGAAGATGTCCCGGTCCTTGGTCTCGGGCACCAGCAGCAGGCCGAGCACGAAGGTCATCAGCGCGATGACGATCGGGTACCAGAGGCCGTAATAGATGTCGCCGGTCTGGGCCACCATCGCGAAGGCGGTGGCCGGCAGGAGGCCTCCGAACCAGCCGTTGCCGATATGGTAGGGCAGGGACATCGAGGTGTAGCGGATCCGGGTCGGGAAGAGCTCGACCAGGGCCGCGGCGATCGGGCCGTAGACCATCGTGACGAAGAGCACGAGGACGAAGAGCAGCCCGATCACGCCGGCCACCTGCGGCCGGAAGATGTCGAACGGGTTCGCCATCTTGACGACCTGCGCGTCGCCCGCCTTCGGGTAACCGGCCGCCTGGAGCGCGGAGGCCGCCGCCTTGTTGAACTCCGCCGCCGGGGCTCCGACCGCGAACGGGACCTCGGTGCCGTTGATCCGCACCAGAGTCGGCTGGCCGGCGGGCGCGGCCTCGGTGGTGTAGCGCACCGAGGACTTGGCGAGGTAGTCGCGGGCGAGATCGCAGGGCGCCGAGAACACCCGCGTGCCGACGGGGTTGAACAGGCTGCCGCACTGGGCCGGATCGGCCACCACGGTCACCTTGACGTTTTCGATCGCCTTCTCGAGGGCGGGGTTGGCGAGCGTGGTGATCTGCTTGAACACCGGGAAGAAGCTCAGCGCCGCGATCAGGCAGCCGGCCAGGATGATCGGCTTGCGGCCGATCTTGTCCGAGAGCCAGCCGAAGACCACGAAGAAGCCGGTGCCGAGCAGCAGCGCCCAGGCGATCAGGAGGTTGGCGGTATAGCCGTCGACCTTCAGGATCGATTGCAGGAAGAACAGCGCGTAGAACTGGCCCGTGTACCAGACCACGCCCTGACCGGCGACGAGGCCGAGCAGCGCGATCAGCGCGATCTTGGCGTTGCGCCACTGGCCGAAGGCCTCGGTCAGCGGGGCCTTCGAGGTCTTGCCCTCCTCCTTCATCCGCTGGAAGGCCGGCGACTCGCTGAGCTGCAGGCGGATCCAGAGCGAGATGCCGAGCAGCAGCACCGAGACCAGGAACGGGATGCGCCAGCCCCACTCGGCGAAGGCGGCCTCGCCGGTGATGCTCCGCACCGCCAGGATCACGATCAGCGACAGGAACAGGCCCAGCGTCGCCGTGGTCTGGATCCAGCTGGTGTAGAAGCCGCGCCGTCCCTGCGGCGCGTGCTCGGCGACGTAGGTCGCCGCCCCGCCATACTCGCCGCCGAGCGCCAGGCCCTGGGCGAGGCGCAGCACGATCAGGATGATCGGCGCCGCGATGCCGATCTGCGCGGCATTGGGCAGGATGCCGACGATGAAGGTCGACAGGCCCATGATCAGGATGGTGACCAGGAAGGTGTACTTGCGCCCGACGATGTCGCCGACGCGCCCGAACACCAGGGCGCCGAACGGCCGCACCAGGAAGCCCGCCGCGAAGGCGAGCAGCGCGAAGATGTCCCGGGTCGCCGGCGGGTAGGACGAGAAGAACTGCGCGCCGATGATGCCGGCGAGCGAGCCGTAGAGGTAGAAGTCGTACCACTCGAACACGGTGCCGAGGGAGGAGGCCAGGATGACCTTCTTCTCCTCCCGCGTCATCGGGCGCGCGGCATCGCCGGCGGACCCGAGGGCGGCTGAGCTTGCCATGGGGTGTATCCTCCTTGGGGAGCGTTTCCTGGGTGACGGCACGCCGCGCCCGCGCGAATCTTCGCCGCGTCGGGATCGTCGCGTTTCGAGGTGAACCGGGTCTCGGGCGGCGCCGTCGATGCCGGGCGGGGGATGGGAACCGCCCGCTCGCACGTGATCCGCGCCGCTCGCACGAATCGTTAAGCCAGCCTTATCCCGGAGCCCATTCGACAATTCGTCGTGAGACTTAGGTCGTGAGACTTCCGTCGGGGGGCCGTTCTGGAGAGCCTCCATGGCCCATGACGCTGCGAAACATGACGCGGCGAAATACTTGGCGGATATCGGCAGCCACGCCAGGATCGGCAGCATGCCCGACATCGCCCGCACGACCGTCAGCCTGCGCATCACCGGGGACATGCTCGACCCGGAGGAGATCACCCTTCTCCTGGGGATCGAACCCACGCGATGCACCTGCAAGGGCGACGTCCGCCGCATCGCGTCCGGTCGCGACGTGATCGCCCAGGTCGGATCATGGGTGCTCTCGACCGATACGCCCGACGGCCTCGACGCGGGAATCGGCGCACTCCTGGGCAAGCTCCCGCACGATCCGGCCGTCTGGCGCGACCTGAACGAGCGCTTCCGGTGCGACATGTTCTGTGGTCTGTTCATGCAGGACAGCAAAGAGGGCGCGGAGTTGCAGCCACAGGTGCTGTCGATGCTGGTCGATCGGGGATTGCGGCCGGGATTGGATATTTACCGCTGCCCGGATTGAGCTGGCGGCGGCCATCGGACACGGACTTTCCCAGGGTCTTCCGACCGGAAACGACCATGCCGCGTCCGCACTCTGCCACGGCTGGCGCGGTTCCCCCGCGGGAACGAGGATGGCACCCCGGCATTGAACCTGCGAGTTGCCGGGAGCCGGGAAGACACACCATGCGTCGCGACCTGATCGTCCTCACCCTCGCCGCCGCGGCCCTCGCGGGGACGGGCGCCGCGGCGCAGCCGCTCGGCGGCGCCGGCCGGGCGGGCGCCGGGCAGCCGCATGTCGGGCCGCAGGGCGGCCGCGCCGCGGTCTATGACGTGCGCGGGCGGCACGGGCGCATCGGGGCGCTGCGCGAGCGGGGCTTCGCGGGCAGGGGCCATGCCGGCCGGGGCTTCGCGGGTCGACGGTTCGCCGCCTATGGCGGCACCACCTTCGCCGGTCCTCTCGGGCTCTACGGCGCCAACGGCGTGCTGGAGCCCGGCCTCGTCGCCGAGCCCTACTTCAAGCTACCGCGCCCGAGCGAGCTCGTCCCGTCGGCCTGGGGCGAGGGGACCTACGGCATCCCGACCGTCGCCGGCATCCCGCCCCAGCCCAAGGCCGATCCGGTGCTCTACGTCATCAACGGCGGCGAGCGGCGGGTCGGGGGGGCCCGGGTGATCCCGGTCGACGCGCCGCGGCGCTAACCCGCGACCTTCTCTCGCAGGAACCGGAGCGGGAAGGGCTTTTGGGAGCGGGGGCGGGCGCTCGCCTGCCCGGCCGCGATTTGTTATGCCGTGCGGGTGATGCCGACCTCGCCCCCCACGCCGTCGAACCGGACAGCCTGCCGGTCCCCCGGCCGGACGCCCCCCGTCGGGAGCGGGCGGCCGCGCGCATGAGCGGGGCGGAGCGAATCCTGGCCGAGGTGGCGCAGGCCGACGAGGCCGCCGCGTTGCGCCGGGAGGTCGGCGCCCTGCGGCGCGCCCTGTCCGAGCGCGACGCGTTCCTGGCCGGCGTGGCGCACGAGCTGCGCAACCCGATGACCCCGATCCTCGGCCAGGTCGAGCGCCTGCGCGCCGCCGCCGAGCGCGAGGCGCCCGAGGGCCGGGTGGCGCAGGGGCTGGCGCAGCTGCACTGGCTCGTCGAGCGCTACATGCGCCGGGCGACGACCCTGCTCGACGTGTCGCGGGCGCAGGCCGGGCAGCTCGCGCTGCTGGCCACACCCGTGCCGCTGGCCGGGGTGGTGGACGAGGTGGTGGAGAGCCTGCGGCCGATGGCGGCCCATGCCGGCAGCACGATCGCGGTCGCGGTGCCGGACGACCTCGTCCTGTCCTGCGAGCGCCTCGCCCTCGACCAGGTCCTCGACAACCTGATCACCAACGCGATCAAGTACGGCGACGGCGGCGCCATCGCGGTCGTGGGCCTGCGGGACGGCGCGGTGGCGCGGATCCGGGTGAGCGACCGCGGCGTCGGCATCCCGGAGGCCGACCAGGCCCGGATCTTCGAGCGGTTCGAGCGCGCGGTGGCCGATCCCGGGACGGCGCCGACCGGCTTCGGGGTCGGGCTGTGGCTGGTGCGCCGCCTCGCCGAGGCGATGGGCGGGGGCGTCGCCCTCGAGAGCCGCCCTGGCGAAGGCGCGACCTTCACGGTAACGCTTCCCCTTCACGGGTAGGCGATCCTTCCACGGCTCGACGATCCCGGCACGGGTCGACGAATTCCTAGACGAGGCCGAGAGCGCGGATGACGGGGGCGGGACCGAGCATGGGGCGGGCCGGGGCCTATGGCGGGCTGGAGCGGGTTCCGACGGGAATCGCCGGCCTCGACGAGATCCTCGGCGGCGGGCTGTTTCGCGGCGGCGTCTACATCGTCCAGGGCACGCCGGGCTCGGGCAAGACCATCTTCGGCAACCAGGCCTGCTACACGCATGCGGGCGCCTCGCCCGCCAAAGGTGATGCGGGCGCCCCGCCCGCCAAAGGTGATGCGGGCGCTTCGCCGGAGCACCGGGCGCTCTACGTCACGCTGCTCGCCGAGAGCCATGCGCGGATGCTCGGCCACATCGCGCCGCTCGGCTTCTTCCGGCCCGACCTGATCCCCGACCGGATCACCTATCTCAGCGCCTTCCGCACCCTGCAGGACGAGGGGCTCG
Source organism: Methylobacterium indicum (assembly GCF_017347565.1). Classification (NCBI taxonomy): domain Bacteria; kingdom Pseudomonadati; phylum Pseudomonadota; class Alphaproteobacteria; order Hyphomicrobiales; family Methylobacteriaceae; genus Methylobacterium; species Methylobacterium indicum. The sequence continues at coordinate 2,861,022 of NZ_AP024145.1, forward strand.
CCGGTCTCCTGACCCTGCTGCGCCGGGAGACCGCCGACCGCGAGGCGAGCCTCGTCGTCCTCGACGGGCTGGTGGCGGCGGAGGAGACCGCCGCCTCGACCCTCGAGTTCAAGACCTTCATCCACGAATTGCAGACCCAGGCCGCCGCCACCGGCGCCACCGTGCTGCTCCTCACCAGCGCGTCCGCCGGGGCCGACCTGGTGGCCGCCGAGCACACGATGGTGGACGGGCTCATCGCCCTGTCGAGCCGGCTCACCGGGTGGCGGGCCGAGCGCGAGCTCGAGGTGCGCAAGTTCCGCGGCGGCGGCTTCCTACGCGGGCGCCACGCCTTCCGCATCACCGACGACGGGGTGCGGGTCTTTCCCCGCATCGAGGCGCGCCTGCGGCTGCCGAGCCGGCACGACCACGTCGAGGGCCCGGCGCTCACCACCGGGCTGCCCTCCCTCGACGCGATGCTGGGCGGCGGCCTGCCGCACGCCTCCACCACCCTCGTCGGCGGCCCCGCCGGCATCGGCAAGACCACGCTGGGCCTCCAGTTCCTCGGTGCCGATCCGGACGCGCCGGGCCTGCTCTGCGGCTTCTACGAGAGCGAGGCCGCGCTCCTCGCCAAAGCGCGTGCGCTCGGCCTGCCGGTCGCCGGGCTGATCGCGGCGGGCCGGATCGGGGTGATGTGGCAGCCCGCCACCGAGGGGCTGATCGACGAGGTCTGCGACGATCTCCTCAGCCAGATCCGGAACCGGGGGGTCCGGCGCGTGTTCATCGACGGTCTGGACGCGATGAGCCGGATCGCAGGGGATCAGGACCGGATCGTCCGCATCTTCGCCGCTCTCACGGCGGAGCTGAGGGCGCTGGGCGTGACGGCGATGTACACCCGAGAAACCGATCTGCGCGGCACCTTCGTGGAAGCACCCTCCGGCAGCGGCTCCCTGCGGCAGACCTCCAGCGTCGCCGAGAACGTGGTGCTGATGCGCTCCTGCGCCCTGCGCTCCGGCCGCCACCGCCTGATCGCCGTCGCCAAGGTCCGGGACGCCCGAATCGATCCCCGCCTGCGCCTCTTCGACATCCGCCCGGGCGGCCTGGACATCGACGACGGCCCCGAGCGGGCCGAGGCGATCCTGGCCGATCGGGACGCCCCGCGCCACGGCGGGGAGTAGGCCCGTGGCGACGGTGCTCATCGTGGACGATGAATTCGGCATCGCCGAGCTGCTGGACGCGGTCCTCTCCGACGACGGCCACACCGTGGCGACCGCCGCCAACGGCCGCCAGGGGCTCGCCCGCGTCGCCGCGCACCCGCCCGACCTGATCTTCCTCGACTTCATGATGCCGGTGATGGACGGGCCCGCGATGCTGGCCGCCCTCGCGGGCGATCCCGGCACGCGGGCCATCCCGGTCGTGCTGATGAGCTCGATGCCCGAGGAGACCGTGCGCGAGCGCGCCGCCGGCCACGCCGCCTTCCTGCGCAAGCCCTTCCGGCTCAAGCAGGTGCGCGACCTCGTCGCGACGCTGGTCGCGACCCGCGACGGAGATGGTTGACGGAGTCAACCGATTGACCGATCCTGCCGATGGAGCGGAGGCGGGACGATGCGTGACGAGGCCGAAGGCGACGTCGACGAGGGCGCGATCGGGGCGGTGCGGGCCTTCGGCCGGTTCTACACCCGGCAGATCGGCCTCCTGGAGGAGGGGCTCCACCGCAGCGCCTTCTCGCTCACCGAGGCGCGGGTGCTCTACGAGCTCGCCCACCGCGACCGCCTGACCGCCTCGATCCTGGGCCAGGATCTCGGCCTCGATGCCGGCTATCTCAGCCGCCTGCTCAAGCGCTTCGAGGACCAGGGGCTGGTGATCCGCCGGGCCGCCCCGGAGGATGGACGGCGCCAGGTTCTGGCCCTGACCGAGGCCGGGCGGGCGGCCTTCGCACCGCTGGACGCGGCCTCGCGCGCCGAGGTGCGGGCGCTCCTCGCGCGGCTGCCCGCCGCCGACCGGGCGGCGCTCGTCGGCGCGATGGGGCGGGTGCGCCGCCTGCTCGGCGATCCGTCGCCGGACGCGCCGGCGGTCCTGCGCGCCCTGCAGCCCGGCGATATCGGCTGGATCGCCCACCGCCAGGGCCTGCTCTACGCCGCCGAATACGGCTTCGACACGGGCTTCGAGGCCCTGGTGGCAGAGATCCTCGCCGGCTTCGTGCGGGACTTCGACCCGGCCCGGGCCGCGTCCTGGATCGCCGAGCGGGACGGCGCGGTGGCGGGCAGCGTCTTCCTGGTGCCCGCGGGCGGCGCCGAGGGGGTGGGCAAGCTGCGCCTGCTCTACGTCGAGCCCTCGGCCCGGGGCCAGGGCCTCGGCCGGCGCCTGACCGAGGCCTGCATCGCGGGGGCCCGGGACCGCGGCTACCGGCAGCTGACGCTCTGGACCAACGACGTGCTGGGCGCCGCCCGGCGGATCTATCGCGATGCGGGCTTCCGCCTGGTCGAGTCGGCGCCGCACCGCTCGTTCGGGCAGGACCTCGTGGGGGAGACCTGGATGCTGGACCTGTGAGGGCGCGCCCTCATACGAAATCCGATCGATTGCTTCGCAATGCGGATTTCGGCTTCGCTCAAGCGTGTGGAGCCTGCGGCTCCACCGCGCCGGCTGGTGATATTGGATCCGGAAGCAATCTTCCGGATCCCATATCACACCTTCTCCAACGCCATCTCGAGGAAGCCGAGCGCGTCCTCGACGGCGCAGCGGCGGACCTCGGAGCGGCCGAGATCGCCGTAGCGGCGCTCGATGTGCCGGGTCGCCCGGCCGGCCGCGACGAGGCCGAAATGGACGAGGCCGATAGGCTTCGTCGGCGTCGCGCCGCTCGGGCCGGCGATGCCCGTGATGGCGAGCGCCACGTCGGCCCGGGAATGGGCCAGCGCCCCCTCGGCCATCGCCCGCGCCACCGGCTCGCTCACCGCGCCGTGGGCCGAGATCAGGTTGAAGTCGACGCCGAGGATCTCGGCCTTCGCCTCGTTGGAATAGGTGACGAAGCCGCGCTCCACCACCTGCGAGGAGCCCGCCACCTCGGTGAGCAGGGCGGCGACGAGGCCGCCGGTGCAGGATTCCGCGGTGACGAGGCGGGCCTGGCGCTCGCGATAGGCGGCGATCAGCACGCTCGCCCGGGTGATGAGGGCGGCATCGAACATCAGGCGCGCGCCTCCGGCAGGCGGATGGTGGCCGCCGCCTGGGCGGCGAGGCCCTCGGCCCGGCCGACGAAGCCGAGCTTCTCCGTCGTCGTCGCCTTGATCGACACCGCCGAGAGCGGCACGCCTGCGATCTCGGCGATCCGGGTGCGGATCGCCTCGCGATGGGCGCCGATCCGGGGCGCCTCGGCGAGCACCGTGATGTCGAGGTGGTCGATGACGCCGCCGCGCTCGCTCACCCGCCGCACCGCGTCGGCGAGGAACTGGTCGGAGGAGGCGCCGCGCCAGCGGGGATCGCTCGGCGGGAAGTGCACGCCGATATCGCCGTCGGCGAGCGCGCCCAGGATCGCGTCGGTGAGCGCGTGCAGCACCACGTCGCCGTCCGAATGGGCGAGCACGCCGCGATCGGCCGGGATGCGCACGCCGCCGAGCCAGACGTGGTCGCCCTCCGTGAAGGCATGCACGTCGAAGCCGGTGCCGAGGCGGGTCAGAAGGGTCATGGCGGGGTCGCTCTCGGAGGTGGGCGAAAAGGCGCGGTCGGCCTCGACGAGGTCGGCGGCCTGGGTGATCTTGCGGTTGCGCAGGTCTCCGGGGAAGACCGCCACCGGGAGGCCGGCCCATTCGGCGAGCGCCCCGTCGTCGGTGAAGCCGTCGTGCCCCTCCGCCGCAGCGCGCGCATGCGCCTCGGCGAGGAGCGCGAAGCGGAAGGCCTGCGGGGTCTGCACGGCGCGCAAGTCCTCGCGCTTCGGGGTCTCGCGCACCCGCCCGTCCGGCTCGACCACCTTGATCGTGTCGCTCACCGGCACGCCCGGCACCGCGGCGCCGTGCGTCTCGGCCGCCGCGATCGCCCGGTCGATCAGCGCCTCGTCGACGAAGGGGCGGGCGGCGTCGTGCACCAGCACCAGCTCCGGGGCGTCGCCGCCGGCGAGGGCCGCGATCCCGGCCCGGACCGAGGCCTGCCGGGTGGCGCCGCCAGCGACCGGCCGGGCGAGCTTCGCGCGCATCCCGGGCGGCAGGTCGCCCAGGCACTCGTCGTAGAAGGCGGCGGCATCGGCCGCGATCACCACCTGGATCCGCGTGATACCCGGATGGGCGGCGAGCGCCGCCAGGGTCCGGGTCAGGACCGCCTGGCCGCCGACGCGGCGATACTGCTTGGGCGTGTCGCCGCCGACGCGGATGCCGCGCCCCGCGGCGACGACCACCGCGGCGATCTTGGGAAATGTCAAAGAGGTCGCTCCCGGGATTGCCCGCTCCTTAGCGACGGTCCTCCTTCGAGGCAAATGCACTGGGGGAAGGGCGGTGCCGCGCGGGAAGGGGGCAGCTTACGGTCATGCGGACGGACCGGCGCGCGAGGGCCCGCCGGAGCCGGGACGCGGGGTTGCGCGCGGCGCATGCAGGTCAAGGTCGGGGCTTGGCGGGCAGGGCTTGGCGGGCAGGGCTTGGCGGGCAGGGCTTGGCGGCCGCCGCCGGCCGATGACGGCGCCGGGCGCTACCCCGCACTGCAGCAAAGACAGGATCCCGGCGCTTCCATTCCCGCGCTCGTGCCCGCTATCCTGCCGCACACCGTCCCATCGACGCGGCACGCCATCGCGCGGACACCCGCCGGGCCCCGCGAAGGCCCCCCGGGGCGCGAGGAACGGCCATCCGACGCGTAAATCGGGAGCGAATCGGGGAACGGGGGTCGAACGCGCTTGCGTATGACCGGGTTTTGGCTATTTGCTGAGCACAATGACGACTGACCATTATTTGAGCGTCGAGGGGCCGGGGGCGGCTTCGGGGGCGTCGCCGGCAGCGCTGCCACCGGCGGGAGCGGACGGCGCTGCGCTGCACGCGCGGAGCGCGCTGCGGGCGCCGCGTCCGGACGCGCGGGGGCCGCTGCTGGCGCGCGGGGCGCTCTTGGCGCCCCTGTCCGGCGTCACCGACCTGCACATGCGCCGCATCGCCCGTCGGCTGGGTGCCACCGCGACCGTCTCCGAGATGGTGGCGGCGGAGGATTTCGCCCGCGGCACCGAGGAGGCGCGCCTGCGGGCCGAGGGCGAGGGCGTGCTGCCCCACATCGTCCAGCTCGCCGGCTGCGACCCGCGCTGGATGGCGGAGGGCGCGCGGCTGGCCGAGGCGAACGGCGCCGACGTGATCGACGTCAACATGGGCTGCCCGGCCAAGGCCGTGACCGGCGGCCAGGCCGGCTCGGCCCTGATGCGCGACCTCGACCATGCCGAGCGCCTGCTCGCCGCGGTGCGGGAGGCCGTCTCGGTGCCGGTCACCGTCAAGATGCGGCTGGGCTGGGACGACGCCACCCGCAACGCCCCGGACCTCGCCCGCCGGGCCGAACGGCTCGGCTACGCCGCCGTCACGGTGCACGGCCGCACCCGGCAGCAATTCTATACCGGCCGGGCCGACTGGGCGGCGATCCGCCTGGTCCGCGACGCGGTGGCGATCCCGCTCGTCGCCAACGGCGACGTGGCGGGCCTCGACGACGCGCGGGCCTGCCTCCAGGCGTCGGGCGCCGACGCGGTGATGATCGGCCGGGCGGCGGTCGGGCGGCCCTGGCTCGTCGCCGCGGTGGCGGCGGGCCTCGCCGGCGAGAGCCTGGCGGAGCCGGACGCCGCGGCAAAGGCCGAGCTGGCAGCCGAGCATTACGACGGCCTCATCGCCCTCTACGGCGCCCGGATGGGCGTGCGCCACGCCCGCAAGCACCTCGCGGCCTATGCCGACCATGCCGGCGGGCTCACCCCCGACGAGCGGACCCGGCTTCTCACCACCACCGACCCGGCGGAGGCGGCGCGGCTCCTGCGGCGCGCCTTCGAGGCCCCGTCCGAACAGCCCGCCGCGCCGCCCGCCGCACGGCCCGAGCAGCAGGCCGCGTAAGGATGAGCGATGCCCCCCCTGCCGCCCGCACCCGGAAGGCCTCGTCCATGAGCGACCCGACGAGCGAGATGATCATCAACGCCCTGCCGCTGCCCGTCCTGACCATCGGTCCGGACGAGCGGATCCTCCGGGTCAACATGGCGGCGGAGCACTTCTTCGACTATTCGCGCCGGATGATGCAGCGCCAGCGCCTGCGCGACATCATCCCGTTCTCCTCGCCGATCATCGCGCTCGTGAACGAGGTGCGCCGCCGCCGCGCCAGCGTCAGCGAGTACCGGGTGGAACTGGCCTCGCCGCGCACCGGCGTCGAGCGCAGCGTCGACGTGTTCGCGACCCATCTCGACGACGACCTCGTGGTGCTGATGCTCCAGGAGCGCACCATCGCCGACAAGATGAACCGCCAGCTCACCCATCGCGGCGCGGCCCGCTCGATGGTGGCGCTCGGCGCGATGCTCGCCCACGAGATCAAGAACCCGCTCGCCGGCATCCGCGGCGCCGCCCAGCTCCTCGAGCAGTCGGCCGCCGAGGACGACCGCCTTCTGACCCGGCTGATCTGCGACGAATCCGACCGGATCGTGCGCATCGTCGAGCGGATGGAGCTTTTCGGCGACGAACGCCCGGTCGAGCGCGGGCCGGTCAACGTCCACGGCGTGCTCGACCAGGTGAAGCGCTCGGCCCAGTCGGGCTTTGCTCGCCACATCCGCTTCGTCGAGACCTACGACCCCTCGCTGCCGCCGGTGCTCGGCAACCGCGACCAGCTGGTCCAGGTGATCCTGAACCTCGTCAAGAACGCGGCGGAAGCGATCGGCGCCGATGCGGTCGACGGCGAGATCGTCCTCTCCACCGCCTTCCGCACGGGCTTGCGCCTCCAGGTGCCGGGCTCGCGCGAGCGGGTCAGCCTGCCGATCGAGGTGGCGGTGCGCGACAACGGACCGGGCGTCACGGCCGAACTCCTGCCGGACCTGTTCGACCCCTTCGTGACCACCAAGGCGCAAGGGTCGGGCCTCGGCCTCGCGCTGGTCGCCAAGATCGTCGGCGACCACGGCGGCATCGTCGAGTGCGATCCCGCCCCCCGCCGCACCGCCTTCCGCGTCCTCCTGCCGATGTCGCACGCGCGCGACGGGCGCGAATCCTCCGCCGAGACCGAGTGAGCGCCATGCCGAACGGACACATCATCGTGGCGGACGACGACGCCGCCATCCGCACCGTGCTCAACCAGGCCCTGTCCCGCGCCGGCTACGAGGTCCGCTCGACCGGCAACGCCGCCACCCTGTGGCGCTGGGTGGCGCAGGGCGAGGGCGACCTCGTCATCACCGACGTGGTGATGCCCGACGAGAACGCCTTCGACCTCCTGCCGCGCATCAAGCGGGTGCGGCCGGACCTGCCAATCATCGTGATGAGCGCGCAGAACACCTTCATGACGGCGATCCGCGCCTCCGAGCGCGGCGCCTACGAGTACCTGCCCAAGCCCTTCGACCTGAAGGAGCTGACCGCGATCGTCGGCCGCGCCCTGTCGCGCCCGCGCGGCGCCGCGTCCCCGGGAGCCCCCCCGGAGAACGAGGACATCCCGCTCGTCGGCCGCTCGCCGGCGATGCAGGAGATCTACCGCTCGCTCGCCCGGCTCATGCCGACCGACCTCACGGTGATGATCACGGGTGAATCCGGCACCGGCAAGGAACTGGTGGCCCGCGCGCTCCACGATTACGGACGCCGCCGCTCGGGCCCGTTCGTGCCGGTCAACATGGCGGCGATCCCCCGCGACCTCATCGAATCCGAGTTGTTCGGCCACGAGAAGGGGGCGTTCACGGGCGCCACCGCGCGCTCGGCCGGCCGGTTCGAGCAGGCCGAGGGCGGGACGCTCTTCCTCGACGAGATCGGCGACATGCCGATGGAGGCTCAGACCCGGCTGCTGCGGGTGCTCCAGCAGGGCGAATACACCACCGTCGGCGGCCGGGTGCCGATCAAGACCAACGTCCGCATCATCGCGGCGACCAACAAGGACCTCCGGGTCTCGATCCAGCAGGGCATCTTCCGCGAGGATCTGTTCTTCCGCCTCAACGTGGTGCCGCTGCGCCTGCCGGCCCTGCGCGAGCGCTCCGAGGACGTGCCGGACCTCGTGCGCCACTTCTTCGTGCTGGTCGAGCGCGAGGGCCTGACGCGCAAGCAGCTCGACGGCGACGCGATGGAGAAGCTCAAGCGCTACCGCTGGCCCGGCAACGTGCGCGAGCTCGAGAACCTGGTGCGGCGCCTCGCGGCGCTCTACCCCCAGGAGACGATCACCGGCCCGGTGATCGAGGCCGAGCTCGACACCCTGCCGCTCGCCGCCCCCGCGCAAGGCGGGACGGGGCGCAAGGGGAACGGGGAGGCGGAAGGCCTGTCGGCGGCGGTGGAGCGGCACCTCTCGGAGTATTTCTCCAATTACCGCGACACGCTGCCGCCGCCCGGCCTCTACCACCGCGTGTTGCGCGAGATCGAGGGCCCGCTGATCGGCGCGGCACTCGCGGCGACCCGCGGCAACCAGATCCGCGCCGCCGAATTGCTGGGCGTGAACCGCAACACCCTGCGCAAGAAGGTGCGCGACCTCGACCTGCAGGTCTTCCGCACCCCGCGCTGAGGCTGGCGACGGGGACGATCGACGGGAGAAGCGAGGGGAAAACCCCCTCGCTCGTGCGCGACATTCCGACGCAGATCCTGGCTCCCCGTAGGACGAGGGGGGTACCAAAGACCAAGATCCGGGACAATTCGGCAAGGCCGGCCTGCCGACGGCCCGATGAGAGCCTGTCGCACCCGGTATCGGCCGCCCACAGTATAGGCGTATTCTTGGGCACGACCGGCACGAAACCTTGCCGCGCGTCGTATGCCGTGCGTTTACGATGCGGCATGGCGCTCTCTGGACAATAGAACATCGTTCGAACCAAGCATATTCTTCAGTCGATCCGGCCAGCCATCGGCGACCGAAGCGCCGTTAGATCTATCGAATGCGGCACCGGACCGTGATCGCCGTCGCCCACGCGCAAAATCTCCGCGGGATGACACGGTTTCGAGCGATCAGCCGCGGTCGCGACGGTCGGCCCAGCGGCGCGTGGATTGGGCCTCTGCGCGGAGTTTGCCCGGCCCGCGAACTATTGTTTTGTAGTTTTTACCGATTGTTAACTGGCACCGGCGGAGCGGCGCCGGTATGCCGAGCCCCCTGGATGGCGCTCGCCTCGGACCGCTGACGATGCGTCGTCCTTATGGACAAGCCCTTGATAAAAATCGTTTTTTCATCGTCGATCGATCGGCGGGCCGGTGCCCCGGCGGGGTCGGACGGCAGCCCGCCGCGACGGCGACCACCCTGGTGTCCGCTGCTCCGGGAAAATACCTCCAAAGCAGAACCTTCTCTTATGTTGACCGGGACAGCTTGCAGTTGACGCAGACCGGCGTAACATCCATCACCTCGGACCGGGGGCCGCATTTCTCGAGGACCACAATGAGTTCAGATGACCACGTCGAAACGCCCCAGATGATCGGCCTGGTGTCCGATATTGTGTCGGCTTACGTGTCGAACAACAGCGTGCCGGTGGGCGAGCTGTCGAGCCTGATCCGCAGCGTCCACGAGGCGGTCGCCCGTCTCGGCACGGCCGCCCCGGCGGAGCCCGAGCGGCTGACCCCGCCGGTGCCGATCAAGAAGACCGTCTCGCCCGACTACCTGATCAGCCTGGAGGATGGGCGCCGGTACCGGACGCTGAAGCGCCATCTCGCCGGCCGCGGGCTCACCCCCGAGCAGTACCGCCAGAAGTGGGGCCTGCCGCCGGACTACCCGATGGTCGCCGCCAACTACGCCGCCCAGCGCTCCGAGCTCGCCAAGAGCATCGGGCTCGGCCAGAAGCCGGTGGTCCGCCGCCCGCGCTCGAACCAGGCGGCCTGACGCGCCGCGGGCCCCGACCCGGCACTCTGGATCCGGCCAGGCCCGACCCCGCGCCGACCCATCGCCGCCGGCGGCACCGATTGCCGCCGCGGCGGCATCCGTATTAATTTCGCCACACTGTAGTGGCCTTGCACCACGGATGCTGTTCACACGACGCCCCCGGGCTCCGGCGCCCGCTTCCGGCCCGGCCGGTCATCCCGACAGGCCGCTCCCGCCCGGGTCGGTTCCGGACGCCGCGCCGCGGGGTCCGGGCTGGTTCGGGGCGCTGGCGGTCATCGTCGCCCTGGCGCTGGCGCTCGTCACCTTCCTGATCCTGGTCGGCGCCACCGCGATCGCGCCGACCCATACGGTGGTGGTGGCGCTACTCCTCAGCAACGTCGCCCTGGTGCTGTTGCTCGTCGTGGTCATCGCCTGGGAGGCGCGGGTCTTCCTGCGGGCGCGGCGCACCAACGCGGCGGCCGCCCGGCTCCACACCCGCATCGTCGGCCTGTTCAGCCTGATCGCGACCCTGCCGACGGTGCTTCTCGCCGTGGTGGCGTCGATCACCCTCGAGCGCGGCCTGTCGCCCTGGTTCTCGGACCGGATGCGCAACGTCGTGCTGATGTCGGTCGACGTCGCCGACGCCTACCTGACCAACCAGTGCCAGAGCCTCGCCCGCGAGGCGCGCATCCTGTCCGACGACCTCACCCGGGCCCGGCCCGCCTTCGACGTCGAGCGGGCCTGGTTCGAGAGCTTCCTCACCGCGCGCGCCGCCTCGCTCGGCCTGCCGATCGCCCGGATCATGCGCTCGCCGACCGAGACCGTGGCGCGGGCCAACATCGACATCCTCAAGGATCCGCCGCTGCCCTCGGCCAGCGACTTCGAGGAGGCGGCGAAATCCCCCGACGCCACCTGCCTGCTGCCCCGGGAGGGGCGGGTCTTCGGCACGCTGATGAAGCTGCCGGCCTACGACGACGCCTTCCTGCTGGTCGAGCGCGAGGTGACGCGGCTCGCGGTCGAGTTCCCGGGCGTGTCGCGGGCCGCCGCGACCGAGTTCCTGACCATCGATGCCGGGCGGCGCAGCGTGCAGATCGCCTTCGCGACGATGTTCGCGCTCATCGCGCTGATCGCGCTCCTGTCGGCGGTGTGGTTCGGGCTCAACTTCGCCAACCGCTTCGTCGCGCCGATCCGCCGGCTGATCAACGCCGCCGACCAGGTCGCGTCGGGCAACTACTACGCTCAAGTTCCGTTCCGGAAGACGGAGGGCGACCTCCAGCACCTGGGCGAGAGCTTCAACAAGATGACCCAGGAGCTCAGCCGCCAGCGCACCACCCTGATCGAGCAGAGCGAGCAAATCGACAGCCGCCGCCGCTTCACCGAGGCGGTGCTGGCCGGGGTGCCGGCCGGGGTCATCGGCGTCGACGGGCGCGGCGTCATCACCATCGCCAACCCGTCGGTCGAGCGGATGCTCGGGCGCTCCGTCGCCGACCTCGTCGGCGAGCCGCTGGCGGTGGCGATGCCCGAGCTCGGCGGCCTGCCGGGGGATGCCCGCGCCCGCCCGACCCAGCAGCAGATCCAGATCGCCCGCAACGGCCGCGAGCGCACCATCGACGTGCGCACCACGAGCGAGCAGTCGCAGGACGGCGACCGGGGCTACGTCGTCACGCTGGACGACATCACCGACCTCGTGACCGCGCAGCGCACCTCGGCCTGGGCCGACGTCGCCCGCCGCATCGCCCACGAGATCAAGAACCCGCTGACCCCGATCCAGCTCTCGGCCGAGCGCATCCGGCGCAAGTACGGGAAGGTCATCACCGTCGACAAGGACATCTTCGAGCAGTGCGTCGCCACGATCGTGCGCCAGGTCGACGACATCAAGCGGATGGTGGACGAGTTCTCGTCCTTCGCGCGGATGCCCAAGCCCGCCATCGCCCGCAACGACCTGACCGAGATCGTCAAGCAGAACCTGTTCATGATGCGGGTGGCCCATCCCGACGTGGCCTTCACGCTGGAGGAGGGGGTGAACCGCGTCAGCGCCGCCTTCGACACGCGGCTCCTGTCGCAGGCGATCACCAACATCCTCAAGAACGCCGTCGAGGCGGTGCAGGCGGTGCCGGAAGAGACCCGGGGCGAGAGCCTGGTCGCGGTGCGGCTCTACGAGGAGGGCGAGGCCGCCGTCATCGAGATCACCGATACCGGCAAGGGATTCCCGGCCGAAGGGCGCCAGCGGCTCCTCGAACCCTATATGACCACCCGCGAGGGGGGCACGGGCCTCGGATTGGCGATCGTGAGCAAGGTCTTGGAAGAGCACGGCGGCGGCATCGAGCTGAACGACAACCCGCGCGGGCGCGGCGGCCAGGTGCGGATGCGGGTCCTGCGGGAGATGCGCCGCGACGAGCCGGCGGAGGCCGGCCGGGCCCGGCCGGTCAAGACCCCGGAGACACCCACCTCCCCGGCGACCTCTCCGGAGCCCGCCGCGTGACGCCCCGGCCCGCCGCCGGAAGCGCCGGACCTCACGAACGCCCAATCCGACAGCCCAATTCGATACAGCACCGGGTGCGGGGCCTCAGGCCCGCCGCCCGCGTCGCGGGGGAGGCCTTGAAGCCATGAGCGCCGACATTCTGATCGTCGATGACGAGGCCGACATCCGCGAGCTCGTCGCCGGCATCCTCGACGACGAGGGCCACCGCACCCGCACCGCCGGCTCCTCCGACGAGGCGCTGGCGGCGATCGAGGCGCGCCGCCCGCACCTCGTCTTCCTCGACATCTGGCTCCAGGGCTCGCGCCTCGACGGGCTCCAGGTGCTCGACGTGATCAAGGCCCAGGCCCCGGACCTGCCGGTGGTGATGATCTCGGGCCACGGCAACATCGAGACCGCGGTCTCGGCGATCAAGGCGGGCGCCTACGACTTCATCGAGAAGCCGTTCAAGGCCGACCGGCTGATCCTGGTCGCCGAGCGGGCGCTCGAGGCCTCGCGCCTCAAGCGCGAGGTCCGCGACCTCAAGGCGCGGTCGGGCCAGGCGAGCCGCATCGTCGGCGCCTCGGTGGCGGCCAACCAGCTGCGCCAGACCGTCGAGCGCGTGGCGCCCACCAACGCCCGGGTGATGATCGCGGGCGCGCCGGGCTCCGGCAAGGAGCTCTCGGCCCGCACCATCCACGCCGCCTCGTCGCGGGCGAACGGCCCCTTCGTGGTGATCAACGCCGCCACGATCACGCCCGAGACGATGGAGGCCGAGCTGTTCGGCGTCGAGGCCGCCGACGGCAAGCCGCGCCGGGTCGGCGCGCTCGAGGAGGCCCATGGCGGCAGCCTCTACATCGACGAGGTCGCGGACATGCCCCGCGAGACCCAGAACCGCATCCTGCGGGTCCTCGTCGACCAGAACTTCCAGCGCGTCGGCGGCACCACGCGGGTCCATGTCGACGTGCGGATCATCTCGTCCTCGTCCCGCGACCTCGCGGAGGAGATCGCCGGCGGGCGCTTCCGCGAGGATCTCTTTCACCGTCTCAGCGTCGTGCCGATCCGGGTGCCCTCGCTCGCCGAGCGGCGCGAGGACGTGCCCGAACTGATCGCGTTCTTCATGGAGCAGATCTCGGCCGCCACCGGGCTGCCGCAACGGCGCATCGCCGCCGACGCCATGGCGGTGCTGCAGTCGCACGACTGGCCCGGCAACGTCCGCCAGCTGCGCAACAACGTCGAGCGGCTGATGATCCTGACGCAGGGCGATCCCGAGACCGAGGTCACGACCGAGATGCTGCCGAGCGAGGTCGGCGCGCTCGTGCCCACCACCCCGAGCGGGGCGGGCGGCGAGAAGCTGATGAGCCTGGCTTTGCGCGAGGCGCGCGAGATCTTCGAGCGCGAATACCTGGTGGCGCAGATCGCCCGGTTCTCCGGCAACATCTCCCGCACCGCCGAGTTCATCGGCATGGAGCGCTCGGCCCTGCACCGGAAGCTCAAGTCGCTCGGCATCGGCGCCTGACGGCGCCTGACGGCGCCGCGGTCGCGCCGGCCCGCTTGCGACGGTGCCCCGCCCGGGGCTTTCTGCTAGGCGGGCCTGTGGCCGGGACGCGACGGAGCGCGGGCAAAGGACGGTTGCGGCGGGTGCGACGGTCCGGGGAGCTTTCCCTGCGGCCAGTCTGCACTTGCGCCCGGACGAGCTTCACCGTGTAATGGGGCGGCCGGTTCCCGGGGCGGCGCGTCGCGCCTCCCGCAGCACAACAACACGGACCGACCCGTCAACAGGGACTGGCAGCGGGTTCAAAGGACAAGAAGAATGGCGGGCGAACGCGCTCAGAATCTGCAGGACACCTTCCTCAACCACGTTCGCAAGAACAAGATTCCGCTGACGATCTTCCTGGTCAACGGCGTGAAGCTGCAAGGTGTCGTGACCTGGTTCGACAACTTCTGCGTGCTGCTGCGGCGCGACGGACACTCGCAGCTGGTCTACAAGCACGCGATCTCGACCATCATGCCGGGCCATCCGGTGCAGCTGTTCGAGCAGGGCGAGGAGGGGGCCGAGAAGGCCTGATCCGCCGCACGCTCGCAGCCTGCACCCCGCGCGGCCGGGCCTCGCCGGCCCGCCGCGCGCATCCGTGCCGCCCTCGGCACGTCGACTTCATCCAGGCCGCCTCGTGCGGCCTGTTTTTCGTCGTCCGCACGCCCTCCGGCGCTTGATTCCGGCCCCGCTCCATCCAACCTCTATCCGATGGACTCCCGGCCTGTTTTCGGGAGCAGCCGGAGACACGATGGAACCGCGGACACCGGGCGAGATCCGCCTGCAACGCCAGGCCGAGCCGGAAGCCGCGATCGCGGCCGAGACCCGCACGCTGGTGATCGGCCCCTACCAGACCCGGCGCGACCATGGCGGCGAGCCCCGGGCCCCGCTCGCCCGCCTCGACGAGGCGGTGGGCCTGGCCGCCGCGATCGAGCTCGACGTCGCCGACCGGCTCCTCGTCACCGTCCAGCAGATCCGGCCCTCGACCTTCCTGGGCAAGGGCCGCGTCGAGGAGATCGCCGGGCGGATCGAGGCCGACGGCATCCGCCTCGTGGTGATGGATTGCGCGCTCTCGCCGGTGCAGCAGCGCAACCTGGAGAAGGCCTGGGGCGTCAAGGTCATCGACCGGACCGGCCTGATCCTGGAGATCTTCGGGCGGCGCGCCTCGACCCGCGAGGGCACGCTGCAGGTCGAGCACGCGCATCTGGCCTACCAGCGCAGCCGGCTGGTGCGGTCCTGGACCCACCTCGAGCGCCAGCGCGGCGGCTTCGGCTTCCTCGGCGGCCCGGGCGAGACCCAGATCGAGGCCGACCGGCGGATGATCCAGGAGCGGATGACCCGGATCGAGCGCGATCTCGAGACCGTCACCCGCACCCGCGGCCTGCACCGCCGCTCCCGGCGCCGGGTGCCGTACCCGATCGTCGCGCTCGTCGGCTACACCAATGCCGGCAAGTCGACCCTGTTCAACCGCCTGACCCGGGCCGAGGTGCTGGCCGAGGACATGCTGTTCGCCACCCTCGACCCGACGGCCCGCGCCATCAAGCTGCCGCACGGCGAGACCGCGATCCTGTCCGACACCGTCGGCTTCATCTCCGACCTGCCCACCATGCTGATCGCCGCCTTCCGGGCGACGCTGGAGGACGTGATCGAGGCCGACATCCTGCTCCACGTCCGCGACATCGCCCACGAGGACGCGGAGGCGCAAGGAGCCGACGTCGCCCAGGTGCTGACCGAGCTCGGCATCGAGCCGAACACCGACCGGGTGATCGAGGTCTGGAACAAGGCCGACCTCCTCGACGAGGCGGAGCGCGAGCGCCTGATGAACCTGAGCCGGCCGAATGGGAAAGAGGGGCCGAAGCCCGTGCTGCTCTCGGCGCTGACCGGCGAGGGTATCGACCGCCTGATGGCCCGGATCGAGGCCCGGATCGCCGCGACCCGCACGAGCTTCGCGGTGATCCTGGACCCGGCGCAAGGAGCGGAACTGCACTGGCTCTACGAGAATGCCGAGGTGCTCGACCGCCGCGAGGATGCCGAGGGCGCGATGCATCTCGTGGTCCGGGTCGCGCCGGAGAAGGAGCCGCGGTTCCTCAACCGGTTCGGGGCGGCGCGGCGGTTGAAGGGGAGCGGGTAGGGCCTCCCGGGGCGGTCGCGACGGGTCGCCCTCTCACGTGCCGACGACGTTCGAGTGTCGGACGGCAAACGAAATTCATGTTTCGTGAACGTGACGCGCGTAAGCTCGCAATCGGACGGTGGCAATGTCCATCGCTGCCGATTCGGAAAAACGAGCATCACGCATGACCATCCTCGGCCGATGGCCGCTCCTAATCGTCATGGCGGGTCTGTGCGCGAGTGCCGGCGCCTGCAGCTTCCTCACGAGGATGGAGGGCACCTCCGCGAGCGGCCGGATGCTCTCGGGCTATCTCGATGGCCATTCTATCGACTTCAAGGCGAGAGACGGCCTCGAATGTCGTGGTTCGTACCAGCACTGGTCCTCCAGCGGCGAAGGCACCGTGCGCTGCTCCGACGGCAGGACCGGGACCTTCTCGATGGTATCGACCTCAAACCTTCTCGGCCCGGGTCACAGCAAAGGACGCGGCGAAGGGATGATCGGCGATGAAAGGTTCGCATTCACCTACTGACCCGATATCCGTTGCGCGGCGCGGTGGGGGAGAATCGCGGTTCCGTGATCTCGACAGCGTCCTGGTGACCATCCCCGTCACGACCGACGACGGCGACGCGATCCCCGCCGGTACCGAGGGCACGATCGTCGGCATCTGGCGCGACGGCGCCGCCTACGAGGTCGAATTCGCGCAGCCGCCGGGCGCCCTGGCCACGGTGGGGGCGGACGATCTCGCTCCCGTTTCGCCCTGAGGCGCGCGGGCCCATGCCGATCCACCGCCTCGCCATTTCCGGCTACCGCTCCTTGCGCGACATCGTGCTCGGCCTCGACCGGCTGACCGTGGTGACGGGGGCCAATGGCAGCGGCAAGTCGAGTCTCTACCGTGCGTTGCGGCTCCTCGCCGAAGTGGCGCAGGGGCGGGCGATCCCGTCGCTCGCCCGGGAAGGGGGCTTTGCCTCGGCGCTCTGGGCCGGGCCGGAGACCTTCGGGCGCCGGGTCCTCGACGGCTCGCAACGGGTCGAGGGCACGGTGCGGCGCCGCCCCGTCGAGCTGAAGCTCGGCTTCTCGGACGACGAGGTCGGCTACGCCATCGCCCTCGGCCTGCCGCCGCCGTCCTTTGCCGGCACGTTCTTCTCCCACGATCCCGAGATCAAGGCCGAGAGCGTCTGGACCGGGCCGATCGTCGGGCGGGCCAACGTCTTCGCCGAGCGCCGCGGGCCCCTGGTGCGGCTGCGCGACGGCACCGGCACCTGGACCGAGGCCTTGCACGATCTGCCCGCCTTCGACAGCCTGATGACCCACGGCGCCGATCCCCGCGACGCCCTCGACGTGCTGATGTTGCGCGAGCGGATGCGGGCCTGGCGCTTCTACGACCATTTCCGCACCGACCGCGACGCGCCGGCCCGCCGGCCGCAGATCGGAACCCGCACGCCGGTGCTCGCCGGCGACGGGGCCGACGTCGCGGCGGCGATCCGGACCATCTTGGAGATCGGCGACCGGGACGCCCTCGGCGCGACCATCGCCGAGGCCTTTCCGGGGGCGGCGCTGTCGGTGGCGAGCGGCGAGGACCACTTCACCCTCGAATTCCGCCAGCACGGCCTGCTGCGCCCGTTGCGCGGCGCGGAACTCTCCGACGGGACGCTGCGCTACATCCTGCTCGCCGCCGCACTCCTGTCGCCGCGCCCGCCCGCGCTGATGGTGCTCAACGAGCCCGAGACCAGCCTGCACGCCGACCTCCTGGCGCCGCTGGCCGCGCTGATCGCCCGGGCCGCGCGGGACACGCAGATCCTGGTGGTGTCGCACGCCGCCGCCCTGGTGGCGGCCCTGGAGCAGGAGGGCGCCGCGCGGATCACCCTGGAGAAGCGCCTCGGCGAGACCCTCGCGCCCGACCACGACCCGCCGTCCTGGACCTGGCCCAAACGATAGTCCCGGCCCAAGCGGTAGGCCCGGTCCATGGCGCGGGTCACGCCGCCGCGAACCGGCGCCCGCGCAGATGCGCCGCGAGCCGGCGCCGGACGAGGCAGAAGGCGGCCGAGACGACCAGGCAATAGAGGCCCATCCCGGTGACGATGCCGGAGAACGGCACGCCGGCATCGATGAGCCTGCCTGCCAGGAACGGGCCCAAAGCCGTACCCAGCACCATGATCGCCACGATGGCGCCGCGGATCGCCCCGAGATGGCGGGTCCCGTAGACCTCCGGCCAGAGCGCGCCGAACAGGGTGAGCGAGATCCCGTCGGTGACGCCGTAGAGCAGCATGAAGGCGAAGGCGGACCACGGCGCGGAGACCCCGCCGAGGACCAGGCAGGCGAGGCCGAACGGCACCAGGTAGAACGGGAGCAGCGCGAGGCCCGAGAACCGGTCGACCAGGCGGCCGGCGAGCAGCAGGCACAGGACGGTCGCGACCGCGTAGGGCGGGAAGGCGGCGGCCAGCACCTCCGGCGGCCAGCCCCGGCTCTCGGCGAGATGCACCTGATGGAAGAAGATCGTGTTGCTGATGAAGGAGGGCGGCAGCATCGCCAGCAGCAACCCGTAGAGGAACGGGTCGGCGAGGGCTTGCGCCCGGGTCGCGCCCTCGCTCGGCCCGGCGCCGCCCGTCGCCACGGGCACCCGCTCGCGCCGCACGAGACGGCGGGCGAGGGGCAGGGCGACGAGGACCAGGAGCACGGCGATCCCGAGCCAGGCGCCGCGCCAGCCGAGGTTTGTCGCGGCCGCCACGAGGGCGAGGGGCAGGCAGGCCTGGCCGGCATTGAGCCCGAGGGCGGCGAGCGACACCGCCCGGCCGCGCTCGGCCGAGAACCAGCGCCCCAGCAGCGTGTAGGCGGTCTGCAGCATCAGCCCCTGGCCGGCGAGGCGCAGCAGGAAGAGAGCGGCGGCGAGGACGGGGAGGTTCGGCGACAGGGCGAGGAGCGCGGCCCCGGCCGCCAGGAGGCCGGCGGCAAGGCTCACCACCCGGGTCGCCGGCCAGCGGTCGATGAGCCCGCCGAGCCCCGCCAGCGCCAGGGCCGCCGCCAGGGTGACGCCGGCATAGAGCGTCCCGAAGGCCCCGTCCGACAGCCCGAACTCCCGCCGGATCGCCCCGCCCGACAGGGCGACCACGAAGGTCTGGCCGAAGCAGCCGCAGAACAGGAGCAGGAACCCGGCCGCGAGCCAGCGCAGGTTGGCCGTGAGGAAGGGGGGCATGAGGGAGTGGACTGCGAGGTTTGCGCGACGCCGCCGGGAGGCACGCAATGCGAATCAGCGTGGCCGGCAACGCCGAGGGAGGGCAGCGCTTCGACCGCGAAAAATCAAGCCTTTCCCAGTCGTTGGTATCGCATCATGATACTATCAGGTGGTCGGGGTGACTCATCGTGATCCGCAGCTTCTCCGACGAAAGAACCGAAGCGGTGCTCAACGATCAGCAGCCGAAGGGATTGCCGACCAGTATCCTGAAGGTCGCACGTCGCAAGCTGCGCTACCTTCACAGCGCAACGTCACTCGACGATTTGAAACTGCCACCGGGTAACAAGCTGCATCCGATCCTGCACGATCGAGCGGGGCAGCATGCGATCCGGATCAACGATCAGTGGCGCATCTGCGTCCGCTGGACCGGTCAAGGGCCCGAAGCGGTCGAGATCGCGGACGATCACTGACGCGAAGAGTTGCATCGCGGGCATGGGTGTCGACCCGGCCCAATCGGAGGGGACAGCCCCGTGGCGATCGAACTGGAAACCGAAGACCTGCTTCCCCCCCTCCATCCTGGAGAGGTCCTGCGCGAGGAGTTCATGGTGCCGCTCGGGCTGACGGCCTACGCGGTGGCCAAGGCCTGCGGGGTGCCGCGCACCCGGATCGAGCGGATCGCGCGGGAGGAGACGCCGATCACCGCCGATACCGCGCTCCGGCTCGGGCGCTACTTCGGGATGAACCCCCAGGTGTGGATCAATCTGCAGGGCGATTACGAACTTCGGCGCGCCCAGCGGGCGATCGGGGCGGAGATCGACCGCATCCGGCCCCTGGCGCGGGAAGCGGCATAAGCAGATTTCGCAAAAGTGGTGGCCGGTTTTGCGGCGAAAATCTGCGGCGAGACCAATCCCGGCCGCCTCGCGTCGGCCGGCCGACGCAAGGCGGCCGAGGGAGGCGCGCGGCGCCGGCCCTGGAGCCGCGCCGCGCGCCAAAAAACCTCACTGCGAGCGGCGCCCGAACGAGATCGCGTAGGCCTGGACCCGGGCGTCGATCAGCGGGTCGTCCGAGACCTCGACGCCGTCCGGCAGGTTGTTGGGCATGAACAGGAGCGCCTTCTCGGCGGTCTGGCTGTCGGGCACCGCCTTGGTCAGGGTGAGCGTGCCGAGATCGACGAAGCGGCGGTCCTCCGGCCAGGCCACGGTCGCGTCCTTGGTCGTGTCGCCGGGTTGGGCGATCTGCGCCTCGATCCGGAAGGCCACCGGCGCCTTGGCGAGATGGGCCGGCATCTCCTCGACGAGGTAGTTCGGGCCCTTGGCCTTGGCGTCGTCGGCGCTCAGGAGCTCCTCGCCGGCCACCGGCACGATGCGGTAGCGGAAGGGGGTGCGCTTGCCGGCGGCATCGACCAGGATGAAGGCGTTGACGCCGTTATAGACCTGGCGGCCGAAGCTCGACGGGGTCTTGGCGGTGGCGAGCGCCTTCGGGGCGTTCGGGTGGGCGGCCATGAACTGCTCGACCGGGGTCGGCTTCGCGGCACCGGGGCCGCTCTTGGTGATCGCCACCAGAAGGTCGCGGAACTCCTCGCCGGTGGCGACGGGGAAGAATTTGAGCGAGTTGGTGACGACATCCATCTCGGAGCCGTCGGCGGGCTTGAACTTGATCGACAGGCCGTGCGGGTTGGCCTCGGGGGCGCCGTCGGGAATCTGCGGCAGGCCGGTGGCGTCGGAGAAGCGCACGGTCACCGGCACGGCGGCGCCGGAGAAGACGCCCGCCTTGCTGAGCGTCTTGGCGTCCTTCGACGGGGTGAAGCTGCCCTCCACCACCACGCCCTTGGCGTGGTTCGAGCGCTTGCCGGGATGGTCGCCAAAGATCTTGGTCATGGCCGCGATGGTCTGCTCGGCCGTGGACGAGGCATCCTGCGCCGAGGCGGCCGGGATGGCGGCGAGCAGCAGGGCGGCGCCGAGGAGCGTGCGCCGGATCGGGGTGGGGGTCATGGTCGGTCGTCCCTTCGCGGGGCCGATTCGGCCCGGCGCGACATGACCCGAGCATTCGATTGTGCGCAAGCGATCAGGGCATCAAAATTTCGTCAGGGTCCGGATCGGCGCCTGGTATCCCGCTCGGTCTCCTGGAGACGCTTGTGCATGAAGGTGCAGGGCTCCGGCACGCCCTCCGGCGAGCAGGCGTAATCCGGCACCACGCCGGTGACGGCGTAGCCGAGCGAGCGGTAGAGCGCCTCGCCGGCATCGTCCGAGCGGGTGTCGAGGATCAGGAGCGAGCGGCCTTCCGCCCGGGCCACCGCCTCGGCCTCCCGCATCAGGGCCCGGGCGAGGCCGCGGCGACGCATCTGCGGATGGACCAGCACCTTGGTGATCTCGGCCCGGTGCCGGCCGTTCGGCGGTGCGGCGAGGCCGATTTGGGTGCTGGCGACGACGCGCCCCTCGTGGCGGGCCACCAGCAGCCGGCGGGCGCCGCTGCGCAAAGCCGGCAGCCCGTCGCGCCAGAAGGCTTCCGCCTCGGGGAGAGTGAAGGGGAGCACGAAGCCGATGCTGGCCCCGGCGAGGACGCAGGCATGGAGCAGGGCCGCGAGGTCGAGCAGGGCGGCCTCCGCCGCGTCGGCCGACAGGGTCTCGATTCTCGTCATCGTGTCGCGTCCTCTCACGGCCGGCCGATCGCGATCAGGTAGCGGGCCTCGTCCGGGCCCGGGCTGGTGAAGCGGGAGGCGCCGGCGAGGCGGTAGCGCAGGCAATCGCCGGGCAGCAGGGCATGGACGACACCGTCGAGGGCGAGGTCGAGCCGGCCCCCCAGCATCCAGAGGTGATGCTCGAGCCCGCCGACGGGAGGGGCCGCGTAGGCGATGCTGGCGCCGGCCGGCAGGGTGCCGTGGACGAGCTCGACGGAAAAATCCCGGGCCGGGGGCGAGACCCCGCGGCGGCGAAACCCCGTCTCGGGATCGACCCAGACCGCCTGCGCGTCGTGGCGCACGACCTCCGCCGGGTCGGCCTCGATCTCGGCGAGCAGCCGCGACATCGGCCGGCCGTAGACGGTGCAGAGCCGGCCGAGCAGGGAGGCGGTCGGGCTGGTCTCGGCCCGCTCCAGCCGCGACAGGGTGGGGCGGCTGATGCCGCTCGCGGTGGCGAGGGCGTCGAGGGACAGGCCGTGCTCCTGGCGCAAGGACGCGAGCCGGGCGGCCAGCCGCAGGTCGATCGCCGCGGCCTCGCCGGGCGCGGCGCGCGAGTCGGCCACGGGCTCGGGCATGAGGTCATCTCTCATGAATGAGAGATTTTCCCATATTCGATCGGCCGTCAAGCCGATCGCCCGACGCTCTCTATAAGGGTGGGTTTTGGCGCTCCCGCCTTTTCACCGTGACCCAGGCCTCCTCCATCGTCGCGAGGCCGGCTCCCGCCAGGGGGCGGCCGTCCTTCGTCACCTCCGCCTCCATGGCGGCGAAGCGGCGCTGGAATTTCAGGTTGGCCCGCCGCAGGGCCTCCTCCGGATCGACGCCAGCATGGCGGGCGAGGTTGGCGACCGAGAACAGGAGGTCGCCGATCTCCTCGGCCACCGCCTCCGGGCCCTCGCCGGCCAGCGCCTGCACGACCTCGTCGGTCTCCTCCCGCACCTTGGCGACGACCTCCGCCGCGTCCGGCCAGTCGAAGCCGACGGACGCCGCCTTGCGCGAGATCTTTTCGGCCCGGGCGAGGGCGGGCAGCGCCAGGGGCACGCCGTCGAGAATGCCCTCCGGGGCGGGCGGGCGCCCGCTCGCCGCCGCGCGGGCCGCCTTGGCGCGCCGCTCCTCGGCCTTGATCGCCGCCCATTGCGCGTTCACCGCCGCCGGATCGAGGTCCTTGGCGTCGCCGAAGATGTGGGGGTGGCGGCGCACCATCTTGTCGGCGATGGCGGTGGCCACCTCGTCGAAGCCGAAGGCGCCGGCCTCCTCGGCGATCCGGGCCTGGAACACGACCTGGAACAAGAGGTCGCCGAGCTCGTCGCGCAGCTCCTCCGGGTCGCCGTTCTCCACCGCCTCGGCGACCTCGTAGGCCTCCTCGATCGTGTAGGGGACGATGCTGGCATGGTTCTGCGCCAGGTCCCACGGGCAGCCGCCCTCCGGGTCGCGCAAGCGCGCCATGATCCCGAGAAGCCGCGCGATCGGGGTGGTGCTCATGGTCGCTCGCCATCCGTCCGCGCCGCCCCGGGCGGCGCCTCGACCCCGCTCATAGGCGCCGCCAAGCCCCCGGGGAAGCGCCCGGTGCGAGAGGGCAGGGCACTGAAGAAGCTCGCTTATTCCATAAATTCCGTACCGGTCGAGGATTGTATCCGATCGGCGCCGAAGGCGCCCTCGATCGTTCTTCAAAACGAACCCTGTCTCGGCCCTATAGGTGACTTATCAGTCATGGATTCTCAGAGAGTCAGTTATGTGGATTATATGGAGGAGCTAATTTCCCTTCCATGACAAGGCTTTGCGGGGTGGTCGCGTATCCTGCTCTGCGTGGATCGGCATCGGACTCTGCGTGGAGACGCATCGGATTCTGCGGGGATTCTGGGGGTTCGCGCATCGAAGTCTGCGTGCCCGCGCATCGGATTCGGCGTCGGGGCCCGGCCAAGTCCCCGGAATCCGGTCGGTTTCGAGTCGCGTTCGCGTATCGAACTCTGCGCGGCCGGCGGATCCGGGATCCGGCCCCGTATCGAACTCTGCGCCGCTCCTCCACCGGTGCTCCACCGGGGCCTGCCCACCCCGCCCACAGGCTTGCGCGCCGGCCCAGCCACCGCCGGTCCCCAGGACGGTGCACAGGGTCGTGCACAGCCGGCCCACAGGGCCGCGGCGGGCCGGGGAGTGGGGGAGCCCGGGGCCTCCGCTCGAGCCTGCGCGGTCCTCCCGGCGGCCCTCCTGGCGGCCCTGGGACCGCCCTCGGGGCAGGCCGGTGCCGGAATCGGCGCGGGATAACGGGGACGAGTCGTCGGAATCTTGGGATAACCCGTCCCGGGACACGGAATCCCGGGAGCCGAATCGTGCATGACGGTTTGGACCACGGGCCGGCGAGGACGGCCGCGGAACCCGAAGCAGGCGTCAGGCAAGACCGTCAGGCATGAGCATCGAGGCCAAGATCGCGGCGATCCACGACGAGGACCTGCTGGCCGAGCTGGAAGCGGCCCGCGGCGGGTTCCTGTACGCGGTCATCGTCGAGCACATCGCCCACCGCCAGGCCCTGCGCGACGCCGAGCGGGCGGAGGCCGGCCGCCAGCAGGATGCCCGCGCCGCGATGGGGCGCGACCAGCGCCGCCGCGACGCGGTCCGCCTGGTGATCGAGGCCGAGCCGGTGACCCCGGACACGATCCAGCACATCCATTCCGTGCTGGCGCTCTGCGGACTGCCCTACCGCGACCCCGGCGACGAGCGGGAATTCTTTCGGGAATACGGCCGCAACACCCTGAGCCTCCTGGCTGGCCGGCTGAAGAACCCGGCGACCGGCCAGATGGAACTGCAGGGGCTGCCCTACGGCCCCAAGGCCCGGCTGGTGCTCCTGCATCTCTGCACCGAGGCGGTGCGCCAGCGCAGCCCGACCGTCGAGGTCGCCGACAGCCTGTCGGGCTTCATGCGCGAGATGGGATTCGCCGTCACCGGCGGCGAGCGCGGCACGATCCGGCAGTTCAAGGAGCAGCTGCACCGGCTGGCCGCCTGCACGATGCAGATCGGCCTGTGGGACGGGCAGTCGCGCTCCTCGACCCTCACCATGCCGCCCTTCCGCCAGCTCGACCTCTGGCGCGCCGACGGCCAGGACGGCATCGCCTGGTCGAAGACGGTGCAGTTCCACCAGGATTTCTACGACAACCTGGTCCAGCACGCCCTGCCGGTCGACATCCGGGCCGCCCGCGCCTTCTCGGGCTCGGCGCGCAAGCTCGACCTGCTGTTCTGGGTCGGCTACCGCCTGCGCAGCCTGCAGCGCCCCCTCCGCCTGAGCTGGGACACGGTGCACAAGCAGTTCGGCGCCGACAACGCCTCCCTGCGCAGCTTCCGCCAGGCGTTCAAGGCCGACGTGGCCCACGTCAAGGAAGTCTTTCCGAAGCTCCCGCTCAGCCTCGACGAGGCCGGCCTGCAGCTGATGCCGACCGATCCGGGCCTGCTCCTGGTGCCGCCGAAGGCCGCCCGTCGCAAGGCCGCGGCGGCGGGGGCGGGAGCCGCCTGAGGGCTGACCGCGAGCAAGCGCCGCCACCCTGACGACGCCTGCCAGGGTCGCGCGCCGCTGTCGCCCCCATGCCGTCCCACCGTCTTCCCGGGGCGTCGGCCCGTGTGCCGGCCCATGTGTCGGCCTCCTGGCCACCCTCGCGGTGCGGGCAGCTGACGCGCCCGAGGACCCGATTCGGCACCCATGCGCAGGGGCGGGCGAGGATCGGCCTCGCCGCCGCCGGTCTGGTCGGCCTGGCGCTGCTGCTGTCGGGCTTCGGGCCTGGACGGTCATCCTCGACCGCATGGCCGGGCTCCTCGCCGGACGGGTCGGGCATCGCCGACATCACCGGTCCGATTGGGGACGGCTCCTCGCCCTGTCGCAGCCGATCGCGATCGACGGCGCCGGCACGCGCTCCGGACCGCCGTGGCGGCGGACCGCCGCCAGCGGGCCTGGCGCCGGGCAACGTTCCTGAGCCCCCTCGTCTCGTCGCCGGCGGCTCTGTTCGCGGTGCCCGCCGCCGCCATGGCGGCCGTCGTGCACCGGGCGCTGGCGCCGTTCCGGTCCCTGCGGCGTCCATGACGGGACGTACAGGGAGGCTGCCCGAGACCCGGCGATCGCCTGCGACGGACCTTCGACGGGAGGCCGTTCGACCTGGGTCGTGTGACTGGGCTAGCGCCGGCGGGGGAGGGCGATCCCCCTCTCGTCGGCCTCGCGCCGGCCGATGATCCTGAGGAACAATGGAATGCCCCTTCTGCAAATAGAATGTTTCGAATTCATTCTATCCCATCCACCTGGTCTCGGTCTCGAAACCGGGATTGATGGCGTGCGGGAGGGGGCGGAGGGTGTCCCATCGCCCGCAGCGGCATTCCCTGGGGAGGGCGATCCGGCGGGCTTGCTCATTCGTGGAATATTCCTATTCTCACTGTTCCGGATGGATGTCGTTCCAGTCTGGGAATATGGAATATTCCAAGAGGCAAGCATGTTCCTGTCGGAGGCGGAGACGGAGGCCCGGTTGGACGACCTGCGGCGCCAGCGCGCCGCCCTCGACCGG
This sequence comes from Methylobacterium indicum, assembly GCF_017347565.1. Lineage (NCBI taxonomy): Bacteria > Pseudomonadati > Pseudomonadota > Alphaproteobacteria > Hyphomicrobiales > Methylobacteriaceae > Methylobacterium > Methylobacterium indicum. The sequence continues at coordinate 2,887,411 of NZ_AP024145.1, forward strand.
GCCATCGCCGAGCACGAGCTCTACCTCGATCTCGGCCGCCGGCTGGCCCGGCCGGGCGTCGCGGATCCCGTCCCGGCCCCCGTCGCGGAGCCGGCCCGGGCCGCCCCGCCGCACCCGGATCCGGTTCCCCCGGCATCCCGACCGGTCACGGCCGCCCCCGTTCCACCCGCCGCGCCGCCGCGGGCCGAACCCGCCGCGGAGCCTCGTCCGGCCGGCGGCGGCGCGGCGCGCCGCGAGGGGCGGCGGCTGATCGAGGCGGCGGAGGAGATCCTGGCGGCGGCCGGCCGGCCGATGCATGCCGCGGAGATCTGGGAGCGGCTCGCCGCCTGCGGCCTGACCCTGCCGGGCCACGATCCCGTGGCGGCGCTCAACACCCGGCTGTGGAAGCGCGCGCAGGGCGGCTCGGTCTTCCACCGGCTCGGCGACGGGGTCTACGGCCTCGCCCCCTGAGCCGCCGGCCGAACGACCCCGTCCGGTCCCGCGGCGGGCGAATCCCAACGAGATCCTTATGCGGCGCCCGCGCCGTCCGCCTCGAATCCCTACGGGGCGGGGGACACCTTGAGGATGCGGCCCAAGGACGGCCGCGCGAACCCGATCCCGTCGATGCCCCGATCCCTGGACGTTTCCGCGCCGGCCCCGGTCCCGGCCCGTCTCCCGCTCGATTTCCTGGTCGGCCAGAGCGCCGAGGGCCACTGGCTCGCCGTCGAGACGCACGGCCTGTGCGGCGGCATCTTCCGCACCCGCCGGGACGCGCTGACCTACGCCGCCGCCGAGACCGGCCGCCGGCCCGACGCGGTGCGCCTCGCCAGCGCGCCCCTGGCCCTCGTCCCGTGAGGCGCCCGCGCCCGACGTCGAGCCTGCCCGGCCGCCTCGGCGGCGCGCTCGCCGCCCTCGTCACGCCGTTCGCGGCCGGCGGGACCCGGCTCGACGAGCGGGCGCTCGGCGACCTCGTCGCCTGGCAGGTGGCGCAGGGCAGCGAAGGCCTGGTGGTCGCCGGCACCACCGGCGAGGGGCCGACCCTGACCGAGCCGGAGCGCGCCCGGGTCCTGCGCGTCGCCCTCGAGGCCGCGGCGGGGCGGGTGCCGGTGGTCGCCGCCACCGGCAGCAACTGCACCCGCACGAGCGTCGTCCGCACCCGGGACGCCGCCGCGGCCGGCGCCGCCGCGACCCTGGCGGTCACGCCCTACTACAACCGTCCGACCCAGGACGGGCTCTACTGGCACTACGCGGCGATCGTCACGGCGGTCGACCTGCCGCTCCTGGTCCAGACCGTGCCGGCCCGGACCGGGATCGACCTCGCGCCCGCGACCCTGGCGCGCCTCGCCGCCCTGCCGGGGGTGCGGGGGATCCTGGATTCCACCGGCGATCTCGCCCGGCTGGCGACGATCGAGCGGGCCGCCCCGGGCCTCCTGCTCCTGTCGGGCGACGACGCCACCGCGGCCGCCTTCACCATGCTGGGCGGGCAGGGCTGCGTCTCGGTCCTCGCCAACCTGGTGCCGGGGGCCTGCGCCGCCCTGCAGCGGGCCGCGCGCGAGGGCGACCACGCCCGCGCCCGGCTCATCCAGGCCGGGCTGATGCCGCTGGTCGCGGCCTTGTCCGCCGAGACCGATCCGGGCCCGGTCAAGCTCGCCCTCGCGCTCCTGCGCCCGGGCGTGTCGCCGGACCTGCGCCTGCCCCTGGTGCGGCCACGGCCCGAGACCGAGGCCGCGATCGCGGCGGCCCTGTCGGCCGCCATGGCGGTGTCGGCGCACGACCCCGCCCCGGCCGGGGCGGCCGCCTGACCGCCGGGGGCGCTCAGGCGCCGTCCGGGGCCTGGTGTCCTTGGCGCTCCTGCACGAAGGCGGCCCGCGCCTTCGCGTCGGGGGCGTCGCCGCGCGCGCGGCACCAGGCCAGGAAGGCCTCCGGCTCGACCCGCACGCGGCGGACCTCGACGCCGCTGCGCGCCACCTCGCGCTCGACCTGCGTCGCCGACATCAGCCAGGTCGCGTAGCTCGCCGGCAGGCCGGATTCCGCCATCGCCTTCAGGAGGCGGGGATAGTCGCCCGGCTCGTACCAGGCGATGCCGACGCTTCGCGGACGATCCATGGCTCTCGCTCCTCGCCGGGCGTCCCATGCCCGGCCGCGGACAGTGTCGCCGCCCGGGAGGTCCCGCAACAGAAAAAAGGCCGCCCTTGCGAGGCGGCCCGAAGTCTAGGGAGGAAACGCCCAAAGAGGGCTGCACCGCCGCGACGCCATCGCTGCGGTACGTCCTCCTTGTCTCATGTTGCGCCGCACAAGACAATCGATTGCATCGCACAACGGCCATGCTTGCGGCGCATGCGGCCGGGCCGCCGGGCCGGATGCACGGGCGGGGGGCGGCAAACCGCCCTGCGCGCCCGAGCGCCCTTGCCCCCCGGCGGCGACCTGTTAGACGACTCGTCTCCCTCGTGGACGTACCCTGTGGCGCTCCGGCTCCGCCGACAGGCTGGACCGTGAGGGAGCTCGCGACGACGAGTTGGCGGTGGACCAGTTCTCCCCGCCAGCCTGTGAGGCTCAGTGGGCCGGGTGGTCGCGGGAGGGTCGGCGCAGCGGGGAACAGGAACCGCGTCGCCGGCTGATGGCCCACACATTCCACTTCCCCCGCCACTTCCCCCGCCACTTCCCCCGCCGGCTCTCCCGCCGCCGCTCGCGGGCCCCCGCGCCGGCGGAGCGGGCCGGGTAGCGCGCCGCCGCGCAAGTTCAAGAATTTCGCAAACCGCTACGCTTCGCTAACCATGCGCCGACCTTCGCAACGGGAGCCTTCGCATGGGAGCACGCATGAGAACGGCGGCGGGAGCCTACCGCATCCTGGGCACGGCGCCTCGCCGGACGGACCGGTCCTGCGAGGCGCGCCGCGGCGGCGCGCGCGACGAGGGGCGGCCCGGCCAGGGAGCCCCGAGCCCTGGCGGAGCCAGGCCGGGACCGCGCCGGGACGCGGCCGAGATCTGGTCGCAGCAGGACAGCCGCGGCCTGACGGCGCGCGAGCTGATCCGCCTGGCCCAGGCGGTGCGGCTGCATCCCTCGGAGCCGCGGGATCCTCCGGCGGGCCGGTGATCCGCGCGGCGCCTCAGGCCGTCCGGGAAGCCGGACGCGCGGCGGCGTCCTGCGCCCTGGGGCCCGCCGCGTCCTCGCCCACCATCGCGTCGGCGAGGGCGACGCTCCACGACCGCAGGTTGCCGGCGTCGAGCGTCATCGTCCCCGACACGGCCTGCAGCTTCACCAGCCGCACGGTGTAGCGGCCATAGGCGGCGGTCCGGCCGTCGTCGTCCTTGGCCGCCTTCACCTCCGCCTGAAGGGCCTCGAGGACCTTCTGCATCGCCTGCATCCCGTGGAGCGCGGCGACGTCCTTGAATTCCTTGGCGAGGTCCGGGTCGTCCTTGAACAGCTTCTCGATGGCCTTCCGGGACGGGCCGTCGGTCGTGATGGTGCCGCTGCCGTCGCGCTTGAACGTGATCGGGCCCTCGACCGCGATGTTCGCCCGGCCCATCGCCGCGCCGATCCTGTCCGCCAGCGCCTTGGTGCGCTCCTGTACGATGTCGTCGAGCGACGTCGCGCGGGACAGGGCCGGACCGCCGGGCTCGGCGAGCCGTGCCGTGGCGGCGGCGCTGAGAACGACGACGGCGGCGGCCCCGAGCCCGGTCGACGGAGCCGCCGACGATGCCTTGGCCGTCTTCGCCGCGCCCGCCGCCTGCGGCGTGAGCGGGGCGCCACCGGAGGCCGGGGTCTTCGTGGACGCGACGGGTGCCGCCTGCGCCGTCCACGGGGTCGCTGTTGTCGTCACCACGATCCCGAACTCCCGCCGGATGCCACGGCCCGATCGTGACCTGTCGACCTTACGGCAGCGTTAAGTGTTCGGACGAAAACCGCACCGACGATCGGCCTGTGCCGGAGGTCGATGCCGCCGGAATGGCGGCGACATGCTGGCATTCGCGTCGATCAGGCACTGACATTTCTCGGAAGAGTCTTGGGCGTTCGGAAGAGGCTTGGTCCGGCCGCGCCGCGCGACCGGACCCCGACACGGCCGGCCGTCAGGCCGGCTCGTCGCGCAGCAGGTGGTAGAGCAGGATCGCCGCCGCCGTCGCGGTGCCGATGCCGCCGAGGGTGAAGCTGCCGAGGCGCACCGTGAAGTCGCCGGCGCCGAGCACCAGGGCGGTCCCGACGGTGAGCAGGATCCGGGTGCGCGAGAAATCGACCCGGTTCTCGACGAAGATCCGCCCGGCTGCCGCGGTGATCAGCCCGAACACCACCACCGACAGGCCGCCGATCACCGGGCCCGGGATCACCAGGATCGCGGCGCCGAATTTCGGCGACAGCCCGAACAGGATCGCCACCACGCCGGCCAGCGCGAAGACCAGGGTCGAGTAGATCCGGGTCACCGCCATCACGCCCATGTTCTCGGCGTAGGTGGTCACGCCGGTGCCGCCGAAGAATCCCGACAGCATCGTGGCGAGGCCGTCGCCGAGAAAGGCCCGGCCGAGATACGGGTCGAGGTTGCGCCCGGTCATCGCGCCGATCGCCTTCACGTGGCCGAGATTCTCCGCGACCAGCACCAGGGCGACGGGGGCGATGAGCCAGATCGCCGAGGGCTCGAAGACCGGCGTCGTGAAGTGCGGCCAGCCGAACCACGGCGCGTCGGCGATCCGCCCGAGATCGAGGGGTTTCGCCAGCCCGAAGCCGTTGGCGAGCACCCCGTAGAGCAGGGTGGCGGCCACCGCCCCGATGAGGAGCGGCAGGCGCCTTGCCGCGCCCGGCAGGTAGGCGGCCGACAGGCCCACCGCCAGGATCGTGAACAGCCCGATGCCGGTGTCGATCCCCGATCCCGAGATGCCCTTCACGCCGATCGGCGCGAGGTTGAGGCCGATCGCCGCGACGATCGCGCCGGTCACCGCCGGCGGCATCAGCCGGCCGATCCAGGCATCGCCCGCCCGCATCACCGCGATCCCGATCACCGCGTAGACCGCGCCCGCCGCCACGATGCCCCCCAGCGCGACCGGCAGGTTGGGGTTGGGGCCGCTGCCGGAATAGCCGGTGGCGGCCACCACCACGGCGATGAAGGCGAAGCTGGAGCCGAGATAGCTCGGCACCCGCCCGCCGACCACGACGAAGAACAGCAGCGTCGCGAGGCCGGAGAACAGGATCGCCAGGTTGGGGTCGAACCCCATCAGCAGCGGGGCGAGCGCCGTGGAGCCGAACATCGCCACGACGTGCTGGAGCGCCAGCACCACCGCCTGGAGCTCCGGCGGGCGCTCGTCCGGCAGCACCACCGGCCCCCGGGCGAGCCGCCAGCGCGGAAAGCCCCGCGCGTCCTCCCGCTCCCGCATCTGCGGTTCCATGGTGTCTCCCCCCTTGATCGCGTTGTCCGGGGAGCGCCTTAGAGCATTTTTCGCGCGAGGGGAGGCCGGCTTCGCGCCGGACCCGGCCGTGCGCCGGACCCGGCGCCGCTACAGCTTCCAGCCGACCGAGACGCCGAGGGCGGTCTCGGCCAGCGCGATGTCGGCCTCGCCGCCGCCATAGGAGACCGGGATCGAGCCCCGGCCCTTCACGGTGTTGCGGGGCGCGTGCATCACGAACCCGGTGATCTCGGTTCCCGAGGCGGTGGTCCAGGTCGCGCCGGCGGTGACGTGGTGGGTCACGACGCCGGGGGCCAGGACGTTGAGCAGCGTCTGCGAGGGGCGGACCGGGTTCTGCGCATAGCCGTAGCCCGCCCGCAGGGTCAGGCTCGGGCTCACGGCGTAGCGCAGCCCGACCTTGACGACGGAGATGTCGCGCCAGCCGAAGCCAGGCCCGTCCGCGGCGCCGAAGGGCCGGCCGGCGAGCAGGGGGGCGAGCGGCGTCCCGATCGACCGGATGCTCGAATAGGCGATGCGCTTGACGTCGACCGCGACCGTCAGCGCCTCGCTCGCCCGGACCGCCAGGCCCGCCCCCCAGGAGGCCGGCACGTCGAAGCCGCCGCGCTCGGCAAACAATCCCTCGTAGCGGTGGAAGGCGCCCGCCAGCACCTCCGACTGGTAGAACGCCCCCAGGCTGACCGGGCCGAACCGCCCGAGATAGCCGACCCGCACGCCCGCGCCCGTCGACCAGTCGGTGCCGCGGTTGGTGAACCGGGCGGGATCGGCGGAAGCGACCGCGAAGGGCTGCAGGCCCGCCGCCTTGAAGCTCTGGAGCATCCCGAGCGGCGAGACGCCGAGGCTCTGGCCGGGGGCGACCTCCACGGCCAGCGTCGGCGCGACGAAGACCTGCTTGAGGTCGACCCCGGCATGCCCGGTCGCCCCGAAGGCCGCGAAGGGGTTGCGCTTGTAGACCGTGTTCATGCCGCCGTTGCCGTAGACGGCGACGCCGAGGGAGACGCCGCCGGGGAGGGGGCGGACATAGCCGAATTCCGGCATGAGGAAGGGGTTGAGGCCGTTGCCGCTGTAGCGGCCGTCGAGCCCCGCGCCGTTGCCCGAGATGGCCGCGGAACGGTCCGGCACGAAGACGTCGGCGCCGATGTCGAAGCGGTGGCCCAGAGCCGTGGCGGCCGCCGGATTGGCGCCGATCGACAGGGAATCCTGCGGATCGGCGATGGCGGCACCGGCCTGGCCCTTGGCCTTGGCGCCGAGACCGTTCTGAAAGTAGCCGTCCGTCGCGTGGGCGGCGGTGGCGAGCGACAGGGAGGGCAGCAGCGAGGCCAGCACGGCCAGACTCAGCGACGGTTTCGACATGTCTTCGTCAACGTCCCGACAGGATCGCGCGCGGTCGGCCTCCCGCGGCCGGCTCGGAGCGTCGATGATGTGAGTGGTAGGTGAAGACTATTCCGGACCGTCCGTTACGGCAACGCTTCGTGATGAAACGGTTTTCTTTATTTCAACGGTGCTCGGCGCAGATGTCCCATGGTGTCGGAATTTCGTGGAACGAATGCGTCGAAGGGGTGTCGATGTCTTGTGGCCAGGTCTCATTCCTTTGCGTCATGGGTGCGGTCCTGCGCCGGGCGGGATGGACCGCCAACCTGCGGATCCGCTCTCCCTCGTCCGCTCTCCCCTTGCTCCCCGTCCCCTCGCTCGCCGTCCTCTTCCTCGCCGATCCCTTGCGGGCGTGACCCGGTGCGGGATCTGTTGCAGTCTCGATCTCCGGCAGCCCCGGGCGGCGCACGCTTCCCTCCACACCCGAGATCGCCGCGGGCAGCCGGTGCACGGGCAGCGGGTGGATGATGGCATGACTCCTCCGGACGATCCCCCAGCCGGCCTCACCGTCATGATCTCGGGCGGCTTCGCGCTGGCCTACGAGGCGGCGCTGCCGGATTTCACCCGCGAGACCGGGCTCGCGGTCCGGACGCTGTCCGGCGCCTCGCAGGGCCGGGGACCGCGGACCATCCGCCACCAGCTCGCCCATGGCGCATCCGTCGACGTGGTGATCCTCTCGAACGAGGGGCTGCACGAGCTGACGCGCGAAGGCCTTATCCTCGCCGGGTCGGCGGTCGAGCTCGCCACCGCGCCGCTCGCCGCCGCAATGCGCACGGGCGCGCCCGTGCCCGCGATCGACACGGTCGCGGCGCTGACCCGTACCCTGGCGCAGGCCCGCCGCGTCGCGATGCCGGGCAGCACGAGCGGCCTGTTCATCCGCGACACGGTCTTTCCGCGCCTCGGCCTCGCCGACACGGTGCGGGTGACGATCTTTGCGCGCGGCACCGAATCGGCGGCCGCCCTGGCGGCGGGCGAGGCCGACCTCGCCCTGGGACCGGTCAGCGAGCTCGTCGACGTGCCGGGCATCACGGTGGTCGGGCCGCTGCCCGACGCGGTCCAGCTCGTCCAGACCTTCACCGCGGCGATCGTCGCGGGCTCGGGGGCCGTCGGAGCGGCCCGGCGGCTGATCGCCCACCTCGCCTCGGACCGGGCCGCGGCGGCGATCCGGCGGACCGGGATGGAGCCGGTCGCCGGTCGCTGAAGGAGGACCGCGCCGGGGCGCGGCCCTCCGATACGTGTCAGGCGAGCGCCGCGCCCCATTTGGCGGCGTCCGGCGCCTTCTCCTTGTAGATCGCCCCGGAGGCGTCGACGTGCAGCTCGGTCCAGGCGCCGTCGTCCCGGCGGGCCAGCACCTCGACGTGCTTGGGCTTGAGCCTGGGCTCGCCCGTCGGCGTCCAGCCCGCCGCCGTCACGGCGGCGAGGGCGGCGGCGGGATCGACCGGCGCCTCCGAGCGGGATTTGCCGGGGTGGTTCGGCTTCTTGTGATGGATCTCGACCGGGTCGCGGCCCGGGGTGGCGATCCGCGCGACCTTGATCTCCGAGGGGCGGCGCTCGCCCTCGAGGGTCACAAGCAGGCCCGCCGCGAGGGGAAAGGCCTCGGCACCCTTGGGTCCGAGATCGGCGAGGTGGACCGCGCCGTCCGCCTCCAGGGTGAAGCGATGCGCGAAGACGTGCTGGATCGTGCCCGAAAGGGCGGTGGTGTCGTGGTGCGGCATGATCTTCTCCGAAGAGCGCCCAACCGCAGGCGCAGCCGGGAGGTGGGGGCGGGCCAAGCCGTCCGCAAGGTCCGCCGGCGACGCGATCGGCCGCCTTGGGAAACCCACCCCCGCCGCGGTCAGACCCGCCGGCAGGCGCAGCCCTCCTCCCCGAAAATCTCCTCCCCGAAAATCTCCGCCCCGAAGGCCTGCGCCAGGGCGATGCGCCCGCCCGGGGTCACGGCGACGGCCCGGCTGCCGGCGCTCCGGCGCAGCCAGCCCCGGTCGAGGCCGGTGGTCAGCAGGGCCGCCCCGAGGGCACCGGCGAGGTGGGGCCGGCGCTCGCTCCAGTCGAGGCAGGGGCGGCAGAAGACCCGGCGGCGGCTCCCCCGGGCGGCCCCGTCGAGATCGACCCCGAGGCCGCGCAGGAACACCTCGCCCTCCGGCGTGAGCGCCCCGCCGTCGGCCCCGAGCTCGATGGCGCCGCGGGCGACGAGCGCGTCGGTCATCGCCACGGCGAGGCGCCCGGCGAGGTGGTCGTAGCAGGTGCGGGCCTCGCGCAAAGCCGCGTCCCGGGGGCCGGGCGGGCGCGGCGCGGCGACGGCCGGGACCGCCGCCACCGCCATCACGCCCTCGAGCATCCGGGCCACCGCCGGGGCGGCGAGGCGGTGGTAGCGGTGGCGGCCCTGGCGCTCGACCGCGAGGAGCCCGGCCTCGACCAGCTGCGCCAGGTGGCCGCTCGCGGTCTGGGGCGTGACGTTCGCCGCGCGGGCGAGCTCCGCCGCGGTCAGCGCGCGGCCGTCCATCAGCACCGCCAGCATCCCGGCGCGGGCCGGATCGCCGACGAGGGCGGCGGTGCGGGCGAAGGCCGCGATGGTCACCATGGAGCGTCTCCTCGGAGGGCCTCCCCGGATCGTCTCCGCGAACGGCATTCCCTTGTAGCGCGGTCGGGCGCCGGATGCTTCGGCCGGCGCCGAAGCGCGGCGGGCGGCGGATCGGCCACAGCGGGTCCAGCGCCACCGCCGGACCGTCCCCCCCCATGCTTCGATCCTTGCCTCGATCCTTGCGTCGATCCTTGCCTCGATCCTCGCGACTGATTCGCCGCCTCCTCGCCGCGCTCGGCCTCGGATGCCCGGGGAGCGGCCCGCCCGGGGAGGGCGCGCTCGCGCGACACCTGCGGCAGCGCCGCGACCGGGCCAGGTTGGAGGGGCTCGACGACAGGTTGCTGCGGGACGTCGGCCTGCGCCGCGAGGGCACCAGGGCCGGCATCGACTTCGTCCCCCTGTCCTCGGCCGATCCGCGCGGATCGTCGTGACGCCCCGCATCGTCGTGAGGACGGCCGAAACCGGCATGACGCCGACGCGTTGCGATTTCGCTGCACTGCAACGCTGCCGTCGACTGGCCATGATCCGGCCGTGATCATGCCGCCGTCCCGGGTGCTGCTCGCCGATGCTTCCGGCACGCCCGGGCGGTGTTTCCCCGTTGCATCACGTCGCCGCTATCTTGCTGCCAAGCGCGGCGATTGGTTTACGAAGCGTATCCGTGCCCCGCCTTCGCCACATTCCGCCCGAAGCTAGGCTTTGAGCGCGGCCGTTCCGGTCCGCTCGGCCAATGCACGAGAGGGGCCTGCATGACGCGGAACCGGACTTTCCCCATCACCGCCGCCCTCGCGGCCCTCGCCGCGGCGCCGCATCTCGGCGGCTGCAGCCTGGTCCCCCACGGGATCGAGACGACGGGAAGCCTTCCGGACCGCAAGCAGCTCGCCGCCGTCACGCCCGCCGACCGGGACTGCCTCGCCCGGGCGATGTATTTCGAGTCCAACCGCTCGAGCGAGGAGGGCCTGCTCGCGGTCGGCACCGTGGTGATGAACCGGCTCGAATCGCCCACCTACCCGAACTCGATCTGCGGCGTCGTCGGCCAGAAGCGCCAGTTCGCCGCCGGCGTGCTGCACAAGCCGATGCGGGACCGCGAGCGCGAGAAGGCCCAGCAGGTCGCCGACGCGATCCTGGCCGGCGAGCGCCACGAGAAGGTCGGCGGCGCGATGTTCTTCCACACCGCCGGCTACACCTTCTCCTACCGCAACATGCACTACGTGGCCCTCGCCGGCGGCAACGCCTTCTACGAGAAGCGCCCGTGGTACGACCGCGAGGGCGCGACGCCGCGCCAGTCCCTCGCCCGCGTCCAGCTCGCCCAGGCCGCTCAAGGCCACGTATCCCAGGACCGGCTCTCCTCCGCCGGCGGCGCCCGCTGGACCGCGCAGGCGACCCGCAGCGCCGTCCGCGCCGCGCAGCAGACCCCGCTCGCCGAGCTCGGCCCCGCCCGCAACGTCTGCCGCGTCGCCGCCGCCGAGACCGGCCGCAGCCCGGGCTGAGGCCCGCCTCCGCGGACGACGACCCCTCCACCTCCCAAGTCCGGCTCTCAAGTCCGGCGCGGAACGCAACGGCTCCGCTGCGGTTTGAGTCTCCCACGGATGACCGGGGAGGACGACGTGGCGGCAGGCGATCTTGCGGCGGGAGCCGGAACGGCGCGGGATGCCAGGTCCGGCGTGGTGCGCACCGACGTGCCGGCGCGGATGGACCGGCTGCCCTGGAGCCGCTTCCACCTGATCCTGGTGATCGCCCTCGGCGTCACCTGGGTGCTCGACGGGCTCGAGGTCACCATCGTCGGGGCGATCGGCCCCGTGCTGCAGGACAAGCGGGCGCTCGGCTTCACCCTCCAGGAGATCGGCGCCTCGGCCTCGTTCTACGTCGTCGGCGCGGTGGTCGGCGCCCTGGTCTTCGGCTGGCTCACCGACCGGTTCGGCCGCCGCCTCGTCTTCTACGCCACCCTGCTGATCTATGTCGGCGGCGTCATCGCCAGCGCGCTCGCCTGGGATTTCTGGAGCTTCGCGCTCTTCCGCCTCGTCACCGGGCTCGGCATCGGCGGCGAGTACGCGGCGATCAACTCGGCCATCGACGAGCTGATCCCGGCCAAGTATCGCGGCCGGGTCGACCTCATCGTCAATGGCAGCTTCTGGCTCGGCGCCGCCGCGGGCGCGGGCGCCGCGCTGCTCCTCCTCGACCCCAACCTCCTCGACCCGGATTTCGGCTGGCGCCTCGGCTTCGGCATCGGCGGCGTGCTCGGCCTCGGCATCCTGTTCCTGCGCCGCCACGTCCCCGAGAGCCCGCGCTGGCTCGTCACCCACGGCCGCGAGGAGGAGGCCGAGCGCACGGTGGCGGAGATCGAGCGCCGGATCGAGGCCGAGACCGGCAAAACGCTCCTGAAGGCGGAGGGCATCCTGGAGGTGCACCCCAAGAAGAGCTTCGGCTTCGGCGAGATCTTCGATTCGATGGTGCACAAGCACCGCGGCCGCAGCGTCCTCGCCCTGGTGCTGATGGTGGCCCAGGCCTTCCTGTTCAACGCGGTGTTCTTCACCTACGGGCTGGTGCTCGCGAAGTTCTACGGCGTGCCGGAGAACAAGGCCGGCATCTTCTTGGTGCCGCTCGCCATCGGCAACTTCCTGGGCCCGCTGCTGCTCGGCCACTTCTTCGACACGATCGGCCGGCGCCGGATGATCGCCGGCACCTTCGGCTTGAGCGGGCTCCTGCTGCTCGCCACCGCGGTCGCGTTCGGCCTCGACCTGTTCACCGCCTGGACCCAGACCTTCGCCTGGATCGCGATCTTCTTCGTCGCCTCGGCCGCCGCCAGTTCCGCCTACCTCACGGCGAGCGAGATCTTTCCCCTCGAGACCCGGGCGCTCGCCATCGCGGTGTTCTACGCCCTCGGCACGGGTGCGGGCGGCGTGATGGCCCCCTGGCTGTTCACCCGCCTGATCGAATCCGGCCAGCAATGGGCGCTGGCCGGCGGCTATGTCGGGGCGGCGGCACTCCTGGTGATCGCCGCCGTGACGGAGTGGCGGCTCGGGGTCGATGCGGAGGGCAAGTCCCTGGAGAGCATCGCCGATCCGTTGTCGAAGGCGGGGTGAGGGACGAGGCGGTCCGCCTCCCTCGTCCATGCCGCGCGGGTTCGGGACGGGCACCGGTCGCGATCGTCCGGGAGCCTGGCCCGGTCGCCGGATCCGTCCCTGCCGATGACGACCCAGGGCGTCCGCGATGGAGACCCGCCGCGCAGGCGTCGACCGGGTTTCAGTGCAGGGCCGGCCGCTCCGCCTCGGCCGGCGGCACCACCGTGTCGAGCAGGGCCTCGCGGATGCGGGCGAGGCGCAGCTCCGCCGCCTCGCGGGCGGCCTCGGCGGCGGTGGTGGCGCGCTGGGCCTCGGCCAGGCGCGCCTCCAGGCGGCGCACCGCGGCCCGCTCGGCCGACAGCAGGGCCTCGGCCGCCCCGATCCGGGCCTCCGCCTCGGCGGCCGCATCCCGCGCCTCGACGATCACGACGTTCGCCGCCGCGGCGGCATGACCGGCCTCGGCGGCGGCGTGATTTGCCTCGGCGGCAACTTGATTTGCCTCGGCGGCAGCCTGGTTCGCCGCGGCGGCCTTGTGCCGGGCATCCTCGGCCTCGGTCGCGGCGGCCTGCAGAGCGTCCTCGACGCGCACGAGCAGGGCGCCGACCTCGCGGCCGAGCCGGTCGGCCCGGGCCTCGGCGGCGGTGGCGCGGGCGGTCGAGGCGCGCACCTGCTCGGTCGCGCGCCGCAGCAGGGCCAGGATGGTGCCGGTGTCGATCGGGGTGGCCATGGGATCCGGGAAGCGGTCGGCGATTCCCTCAAGGGGGGCCCGCCTGCGCGCCGCGGTCAAGGACTATTGCGCCGCTTGCTCGCCCACGGCCGCATTCCTCCGTGTCCTGCGGCGCGGGTGCGTCACCCTACCCCCGCCCCGTGGGGCCGCACCCCTGCGACGGATGCGCCCGGAGGGTATGCGGGGCGGGAACCCAACCTGCCGCCGATCGATGCTCCCGGGGACTATCCGCGATGGATGCGGGGAGTATGCCCGCCAGGCTCCGGGGGAGACCCCGGCGAGACAAGGTGCCGTGCCCATGTTCATGAGGATCGACCGTCTGCAGGCCGAGCTGCCGCAGCCCAAGAGGCCCGACCCGAATGCCGCCGCCGCCCTGCAGGAGCTGCTCGGCGGCAAGTACGGCGAGATGTCGACGCTCGGCAACTACATGTTCCAGAGCTTCAACTTTCGCGACAAGTCCAAGCTGCGCCCGTTCTACAGCCTGGTCTCGAGCATCTTCGCGGAGGAACTCGGCCACGTCGAGCTGGTCTCGACCGGCGTGGCGATGCTCAATAACGGCCCGGGCGACCCGACGCCGGACGTCGACGTGTCGAAGGCGCCCTTCCACGACATGCAGGACATCCGGCTCGCCGGCAGCTTCCTCAGCAACGGCGGCGGCGCGATGCCGATGAACTCGAACGCCGCGTCGTGGAACATGGACATGGTCACCACGACCGGAAACATCATCATCGACCTGCTGCACAACTTCCATCTGGAATGCGGCGCGCGGCTGCACAAGCTCCGGGTCTACGAGACCCTGAAGGACCCGACCGGGCGCGAGGTCTGCGGCTACCTGCTGGTGCGCGGCTCGGTCCATGCCCACGCCTACGCCCTGGCGCTCAAGAAGCTGACGGGCGTGGCGATCGAGCAGATGCTGCCGACCCCCAACATCAACCTCGACCGCATCCCGGAATGCCAGAAATACCTGCAGGAGGGCAGCCACCGCCGGCTCTACACCTTCTCGCAGGATTATCCCGAAGCGGCCGGTGTGTGGTCGAACGACGAGGTGGCGCTGCCGGGCGACCCGCCGGGGAACCTCGAAGTGGTCGACGGCGCGCCCGAGGGCGGCAAGATCCCGGAGCTCGACGGCAATTACGGCGCCTTCGCGCCGAACTACAAGCCGGAGGAGATCTTCGAGATCGCCAGCAAGCTCTACAAGAAGAGCCGCTGACGATTCCGGCCGGGGCCGGTCAGTCCGGCCCCGCGCCCGCGACGGCCGCGTCGAGGGTATCGAGCACCTCCGCCATGGCCGGGCGCGCCGCCGGATCGGGCCCGGTGCAGGCCTCGACCAGCCCGTCGAGGCCTGATTCGGCGAGCGGGGCGTGGCGGCCCAGCTCCTGGAGCAGGAGCCCGAAGGCCCGCACGTCGAGCCGCTGCAGGATGGCACCCTCCCGGCCCGCGGGCAGGGCGGAGGCCGCCCCGAGGTCGCTCAGCACCGCCGCGCCGTCATGCCCGTCCCACAGCACGTTGTGGGCGTAGAGGTCGCCGTGGCCGAAGCCGCTCGCATGCAGGTGGGCGGCGCCTGCCGCCACCCCGCGGGCGAGGCGCAAGGCCGCCGCCCGGGTCAGGCGCAAGGCGGGATCGTAGACGTCGCGGCTGCAGCTCGCGAGGCTCGGCGGACCGGCCAGCACCCGCCAGCCCGGCGGCAGGAGCGGCATCAGCAAGCCCTGAACGCCGTCCGGGTGGTCGGCGAGGCGGCCGAGGCCGCCGGTCAGGTGCGGATGGGCGCCCGCCGCCAGGCAGGCCGCCATCTCGCGCTCGGGCAGGCCGTCGCTGGTCATCGCCCCCTTGAACAGCTTGAGGGCGACCGCGCGTTCCGCACCGACGCCCCCCGGCCGCCACCCCGTCCGCATCACCCGGCCCGAGGCGCCCTCGCCCAGGAGCGGACCGACGGACAGGTCGTTCCAGGCGACCGGCTCCGCCGCGACCGGTCCCGGGGCGGCGCGATCCTCGAACGGGTTGCCGGCCCAGGACAGCCAGGCGAGGCGGGGCAGGGCGGTGATGCAGCCCGGCAAGGTCGCGAAGCGGTTGGCGGCGATGCGCAGGAGTTCGAGGTTCTCCGCCCCGCTCAAGGAATCCGGCAGGGCCTCCAGGCGGTTGCCCGCCAGCATCAGCTTCTGCAGGCGTGGCCGCTCGCCGAGGGCCCGGGGCAGCGCCGCGATGCGGTTGTCGGTGAGGGTGAGCCAGCGCAGGTCCGGGCTCAAGGATTCCGCCGGCACCTCGACGAGGCCGGCGGCGCGAAAGCCGACCTGGCTCAGGGCCGGGCAGTCGCCCAGCACCGGGGGCAGGCGGGTGAAGCGGTTGCCCGAGCAGAAGAGGACCCGCAGGCGGCGCATCCGGCCGAATCCGGCGGGCAGTTCGGTCAGGGCGTGGCCGCCGAGGTCGAGGAGTTCGAGGCTGTCGGCGAGGCCGAGGATCTCGGGCGGCATCGCGGTCAGCCGCCCCTCCGGCCCGCCGGGGAGCCGCAATTCCCGGATGCCGGCGAGGTCGCCCCGGCGTAGGGCAGCGAGGCGTGCGGCGGTCTCGGGCGGCAGGCCCGTCGCCGCGTGCGGGTCCGTCCCGGCGCTCATGCGCGCAGGGGCCGGTTGGAGTCGGGCCGGTTGGGGTCGGGCCGGTTGGGGTTCGCCCGGTCGGGTCTCGGCATCCTCGATCTCCCGGCGGCCCTCGCTTGCGCCGCCCGGCGCCGGTGGTTGGCGGGAAACGCCGCCGGATCAAGAGGCGGGCAAGGCCGGCTTGGCAAGACCGGCTCGGCGGGACCGGCTTCAGTACGGGTAGCCGTAATAGTAGGCCGGCGGGGCCGCACGCTCATACTCCACCGGCGGGCGGCCGTAGGTGCGCAGGTAGGGGTCGTAGCGCGGCTGCCGGAAATTGCCGTTGTTGACCCCGGCCGAGCGGTCGTTGCCGTTCAAGGCGGCGTAGGGCGACAGGCCGCTGCCGGAATCGCTGTTGCGGGCGAGCGCCGCAGCCGTCGTCCCGAGAACGAGGGCGGCCGCGACCGTGGCCTGGATCGTGAGGGCACGCATGGATGGCCTCCTGCCGTATTCGCTGACCGAGCGAAACGGCCGGCGCATCGGCGGCGTTCCGGCCCGCCGGCGCGGCCTTTCGGCGCCCGCAAGTCGGCGCCCTGCTCAGCGCCCCGCGCGCAGCGAGGCGGTGCGGTGCTGCTGCACCAGGACCCGGGAGAGGTGATCGATCGCCCCGTCCTGCCGCCGGCGCAGGGCCCTGGGGCCTCTTCCGCGTCACGCCGCATCGAGACGGAGAATTCGAACCCACCGACCTCGGTGGCGCCGATCCGGTTCAGCACGAACGGAAACAGCCCGAGCTCGGTCGCGCCCGCGACGAGGCCGAGAAAATGCTCGGGGGAAACGCGCGGGCGTGAACACCCAGCCATGGTGGACGTGCACGACGGCAGATCGGCTCAAGGCAGGCTGCAGCAGCCAACGGCTAGCGAAATTCTGGCCCTGAAACGACGAAGGCGACCCCAAGGCCACCTATCGTAAGTCTCTGACGGTGCAGAGTTATTTTTGGTCGGAGCGAGAGGATTCGAACCTCCGACCCCTAGTCCCACAGTTCTTCGAGGAGGAGCTTTCAAAAGCGTCCGGAAGCCATCAAACGGCGCCATTTTCCCTCTGAACCTCTAGTTTTTATAACGCAGAAGCGGTATCTTGACTCCACAGGCATTCGGGTCATTGGCTTCCGGAAAATGACTGCGCAGCGCCTTACCCGCCAGACCGTCGCCGCTCTGACTGTCCCGCCCGGCAAACTGGAAGCGTTCCTGTGGGATGCAGAGGTCAAGGGCTTCGGCGTCCGCGCCAGCGCAGGGGGAAGCCGTCGCTACGTCGTCCAGTACCGAGTGCCAGGGCAGCGAGCCACGAAGAAGCTCAGCATCGGTGCGGTGGACACCCTCACCGTCGATGAGGCCCGGCGGCAGGCCCGGACGCTTCTCGCAAAGGCCCTGACCGGCAACGACCTGCATGCCGAGAAGGCCGCGGCGAAGAAGGCAGCCGCTGTCACGCTTGGCAGCGTCGCGGATGCCTACTTGAAGCGCTGCGAGGCTCGCCAGAAGCCCGGGACCTTTTATCAGACCAAGCTCCACCTGACGAAGCATTGGGCGCCCCTGCGGGGCCTCCCGCTGCACAAGGTTCGGCGCGCCGACGTGGCCGCCAGGCTCACCGAGCTGCGCGACAGCAGCGGTGGAGTGTCCGCGAACCGGAGCCGGTCGGCGCTCTCGGCACTCTTCGCGTGGGCGATCGGGGAGGGGCTGACGGAAGCCAACCCGGTGGTCGGGACCCACAAACCTGCCGAGGAGAAGACGCGCGAGCGTGTCCTGAGCGACGCCGAGCTGAAGGCCATCTGGAAGGCGTGCCGCAGCGATGCCTACGGACGCATCGTCCAACTGTTGATCCTCACGGCCCAGCGCCGGGAGGAGGTGGGCGGCATGGCGGATACGGAGCTGGATCTGGACGCCGCCCTGTGGACCCTTCCAGCCGCCCGGGCGAAGAACCACCGGGAACACCTTGTTCCGCTCTCGACGCCCGCAGTGGCAACCCTTCGGGAGGCGCCGCGCCTCGAGGGCCGCGCTCTCGTCTTTGGTGAGGGGGCTGGTGGCTTCTCCGGCTGGTCACGGGCCAAGAATGCGCTGGACAGACGGCTCACGGAGGCTGGGACGCCGCTGGCGCCTTGGACCCTGCACGATCTGCGCCGGACGGCCGCGACGACGATGGCGGATCGGCTCGGGGTCGCGCCGCACATCATCGAGGCAATCCTGAATCACGTCTCAGGCCACAAGGCAGGCGTGGCCGGCATCTACAACCGCGCGAGCTACGCGAGGGAGAAGCGGGAGGCGCTGGACCTGTGGGCCGCCCACGTGACCGGCCTTTGCGGGATGCGGGAGGAGGCACCTCCCCGAGCGAGCGCGTAAATTTTTTCTCCGGTTGTGCCGGCGGGGACTCAAGGTCCACGACTAGAGATGTGCCTGGAAACAACGATCGATCCATTCAAGTGCCAGCACATTGCAAAGATCTTGCTGCAAATGGGGTGCAATCTCGCGGCCATTTATGAGCTTGCGTGATCTCTTTTGGCTGCTTAGTGTCACCACAGTTCAAGCTCGCAATCACATTTTGGGCGCGCACGCTGGGTGCGGGTCAGATTAGAGGCTGCCGATCCCGGCAGGCCGATCCCCAGCTTCTTCCATGCCTGGAGAGAGACCGTGCCGCATACCGTGCCGGCGGGCGACGTGCGCCCGAACGCCCCCGTCATCAACTTCAATGCCGCGTGCGAGGCCGCCAATCTATCCGTCTCGACCATGCGTCGGCTGGTCAAGGCGGGGCGCGGCCCGCGCATCCTGCGTCTCAGCGAGCGCCGTATCGGCATTCGGCGTGATGACCTGGACGAGTGGATCGCCAGCCGGCGCTGTGGTGGCTGAGCGTCTACATCTTGGCGGCGGCGATGAATACGCCGTCGCTTTCTCGCAAGCCAAAGCGAGGGCTCAGACGGCCCGCGGAGCCCCTGCGCTGGCTCGGTGCAGTGTTCCCGCGTCCGGAGCCCCAACGGGCGCCAGCGGCCAACGTCGCCGCCTCCAGGGTAGTGCCATCGGCCCAACTCGTCCAAAAGCAAAGCCCCCCGGAAAGGGCGGGGGTGATTTTGGGCGAGGCCGGCGAGGGTCGGCGCGGCGACACAGTGGTGGCGCGCCCATCGATCGTCCGGTTTGGTGCCGGACGCACCGCTGGGACCGAGGGACTCGCGGCGGCGGTCTTAATCCCCGACAAGGATGCGCGGGAGACTGCCGTGCTGTACCGCTTGGGCGAGGCCGCAGCCGGAGGAGCCGGCACGCACGCCGATATGCGCTGGCTCGCGATGCTGTCAGCCAGCCTCAACGGCCTGCCGCCTGCAAGCCTCGACACCCTGCGCCTGCTCGCCCATTGCCCCAGCGCGGCGGCGCGGCTGGCGCTTCACGCGCAGGACACAGAGCGTCGGGCCGTCCTGGCGCTCGCCGATTCACTGCCGTTCGCGTGGTATTTGGTGAACCGGCAGAGTCGGAAGTCGCGGCGCCGGGGGAAGAGGCGGCCCGCCGCCCGGATGTCGCGCGCCTCATCGCGCTGCGCGCCCTGCCGGGCGGGAGGCCCCTCCACGTCGCGGCGGACGGCCTCGTCTGCGACAGCGCCACAGCCGCCACCCGCACGTGGCCACGAGCGCGCCCCGTGGGCCGCCCCGCCATCGCCGTCCGCCTGCTTGAGCGGGGCCTCGGCCTCGACGTTGGCGACGCCGAGCACCGGGAGGAGATCAACGGCCTGCTCCGCGCGGCCTGGAACGCCCTGATGCCCCTCCTCGCCCGTCCTGGCGAGGGCTCTCATTACGCCCTCGATTTCGAGACGGCCCACGTCGCCCCGGTCCTGCGCGCCTATCTACGCGACGCCCGCGCGATCCTCGATTGCCGCGAGCCCGGATGCGAGGGGGGGTGCTCGGCCTGCGTGCTCGCGGGCGACCTCCACGCCCAGGCCGAGATCCTGGACCGCCAGGCGGCCCTGGCCTTCGCGGAGGTGGAACTCGCCGCCGTCGCGGGGCCTTCGCAGGAGGACGCGGCCGCTGAGGGCGCCGTCCTCGCACGCGATGTCGCCGACGAGATCGCGGCGCGGGTGGGCGGGGGTGCCGAAGAGGCGATCCTATGGCCGGCAGCGCCTTTCGATCCCACCTCTCTGATCCGCCCCCGCCTGCGCACCCTGCTTGGCCGTCTGAACGAGGCTGGGCATGCGGTGACGCTCTGCCTGAGCGAGGAGATTCTAAGCGGGCTCGACGCCGCCCAGCGGCTCGGGCTGCGGGACGCTGCTATCCGGCATGGACTGTGCCTCGCGATCGGGACGGCGCCGCGCTTCCGGAACGGCGCGCGTGCGGTCGCCGCCCTTGCGAGCGGACGCATCTGGGCCTCGCGGGACGAGGCCCCGGCACGGTTCGGTGACAGCTGGGGTCTGGGCCGGGACGCCCCCGTGGTCGCATTCCCGGGCGCACCGCCGGCCTGCGCGCCGTTCGACCACGACCGCCTGCTGCCTCGGCCAGGCGCGCGGTACATCGAGCCCAAGACGCGACTCGACGGGCCGAGCCGCAGCCTGGGAGACCGCTTCGCAGCGCTCGTCCGGCCAGACCTCGAGGCGGCCGGGCTGTGGCGTCCGAAGCAGCTGGTCTCGGTGAGCTACTCGGACCGCTACGTACGCTCGCCACTCGTCGCCCTGCTCGTCGTCCGCGCCGTGTCCCGCCTCGCGGCGGCGCTGGCTGGTCCGCAGCGGCCGCGCTTCCGCCTGGCAACGGCTCCGCTGAAGTTCCACGACGGCGCCGCACCCTATCGCCTCTCCCACGACTGGCGCGTCGAGACCGACCGCGAGCAGGTCCTGCGCCACCTCTGTCAGGGCGCCGGGCTCGACCTCGATCTACAGGTCGGACAGGCCTCGCACTCGCGCCGCCTCACGCTCGGCTACGCGGACGGAGGCACGGCCTCGATCGTCCTGGACCAAGGTTTCGGGTTCCTGCGGCCGGTCGCCCAGGCGCCGCACTTCGATTTCCGGGAGCCCGCCCCGGCACAGGCGAAGCGCCTGAGCGGAGTGGACCTGCTCTGCTCGTCCGACGGCACGACTTACATCGTCGTGGTCTCGGAGGGCGGACGCGCCACTTGACCGATCGATGGGCCGTTACGTTGGCTAGCCTCCCGACGGACCTGTCATCCATCGAATGCCCGTCGGATCCGCCTCCCTGAACGGCTATCGCGGGGCGGCGGCCGTCGCGGTACGTGACGCCCGTCCCGCAGGCACGGCGCCGGAGCGGGCGCGCCACTGTGCAGACCAGCTACAAGCTCGGTCGGCTGTCCATCAACGACGCTGCGGCCCTCATTCATGATGCGGACCACGGCGCCGACCCGATCACGGTCGGCCCATCCTTGTGCAACGACGTCGGGGACGAATAGGTCATCATCGTCAGCGAGAGGGCTAGCGCCGTACAGCTCATAGAGCGTGATCCAGCCCACTGAGTCTGCCATCAACATCATTTTTCCCGTGTTGCGTTCATCCGTACAATCAGGGAACTTGTGGCTGGGGAGGCCGCATGATTCTGTTTGATGATCTTAAGCCCGGATCGCGCATACGCGGTCTCGACCCCAGTGGCATCGCTGAGGTCGTCCAGGTCTCCCGCTTCGGCACAGACGCGATCAATCTGATCTTTCGCGTCAACGGAAAGGTCGGTGAACGACTCCTCTACCGCGGTGAGGAAGCAGCCTTCGAGATGATCGAAGGAGGCCGCGCATTTGCGTTCGATGCGGATGGCGGCCTGCTGCGGCTCGCATCCGAGGCCTATCGAATCCGTCTGGCCCATCTCTTCGATCCGTATCTGGCCGTCAGCGCCTCGCAGATCGAGGCCCTGCCGCACCAGATCACAGCGGTCTATGGAGAGATGTTGCCGCGCCAGCCGCTGCGCTTCCTGCTCGCGGATGATCCAGGGGCTGGCAAGACCGTGATGGCCGGCTTGCTGATCAAAGAGCTTCTCATTCGTGGTGATCTCGAACGCTGCCTTATCGTCGCACCGGGCAGTCTCGTCGAGCAATGGCAGGAGGAGATGGCTGAAAAATTCGGCCTTGCCTTCGAGATCCTGACCCGTGACCAGATCGAGACATCGATCACCGGCAATCCATTCGTTGAGACATCGCGCCTCATCCTGCGCCTCGACATGGCGGCGCGGTCGGAAACGCTGAAGGCGAAGCTCGACGCTGCTCCAGACTGGGATCTCGTCATCTGCGATGAGGCCCACCGCATGGCCGCATCGTATTTTGGGGGAGAAGTCAAGGAAACGCAACGTCATAAACTTGGCAAGTTGCTCGGACAACGCACCCGCAATCTTCTCCTCATGTCGGCGACGCCCCACAATGGCAAGGAGGCGGATTTTCAGCTTTTCATGGGATTGCTCGACGCCGATCGTTTCGAGGGCCGCTTCCGCGAGGGCGTCCACAAGGTCGACGTGTCCGACATGATGCGCCGGCTGACGAAAGAAGAACTCTACCGCTTCGACGGAACACCTCTTTTCCCGGAGCGACGGGCCTATACGGCAAACTACGCGCTCTCGCCCGCCGAGACTGATCTCTACCAAGCTGTCACGACCTACGTCCGCGAGGAGATGAACCGCGCCGACCGCACTGGCGACGACAAGCGTCGCTCCAGCGTCGGCTTCGCGCTCCAGATCCTGCAGCGACGGCTGGCCTCCTCGCCCGCCGCGATTCACCGCTCTCTCGAACGCCGCCGGAAGCGCCTTGAGGAGCGTCTGCGGGAGGAGCGATTGCTGCGCCAGGCCGGCTCCGCTCCCCTGGGCCGATCGCCGGTTCTCCCGGCCTTCGATCCTGACGACATCGACGACGTGCCGGGTCAGGAGGCCGAGGAAGCGGAAGATCAGATCGCCATTCAGGCGACGGCCGCGGCCACGCTTGCCGAACTCGAGGCCGAAATCACCATCCTGTCGGATCTCGAGCAACGTGCTTTGAGCCTCAAGCTCTCGGGGCAGGACACGAAGTGGCGCCAGCTCGAGGCGATCCTCGACGAGCCGATGATGCTCGATGCGACGACCGGCTTGCGCCGCAAGGTCCTGATCTTCACCGAGCCGAAGGACACGCTCGACTACCTTCAGCAGAAGATCGCCGCGAGAGTCGGGGATTCCGCCGCGGTCGTCGTGATCCATGGTGGGGTCGCCCGCGAGGCGCGCCGCGCCGCCATCGCGGCGTTCAACTCCGATCCGCTCGTGCGGGTGATGATCGCCAACGACGCGGCCGGCGAGGGCGTGAACCTCCAGCGCGGCGCGCACCTGATGGTCAACTACGACCTGCCCTGGAACCCGAACCGGCTCGAGCAGCGGTTCGGCCGCATCCACCGCATCGGCCAGACCGAGGTGTGCCACCTGTGGAATCTGTGCGCCGCCAATACCCGGGAGGGCGAGGTCTACCGCCGGCTGCTGGAGAAGCTGGAGGAGGCCCGCGCGGCGCTCGGGGGCAAGGTCTACGACGTGCTGGGCGAGCTGTTCGAGGGCCAGGCCCTGCGGGATCTCCTCGTCGAGGCCATCCGGTACGGAGATCGCCCCGAGAAGAAGGCCGAGCTGTTCCACAAGGTCGACGGAGCGGTCGATGTCGGTGCCATCGAGCGGCTGGTCGCCGAGCGCAAGCTCACCACGGAGGGCATGGATCCGCACGCGGTCACGGCCATCCGCGAGGCAATGGAGCGGGCGCAGGCCCGCCGCCTGCAGCCGCACTTCATCGGTGCGTTCTTCCGCGAGGGCTTCGCGATGCTGGGCGGCCGCCTCGCCGAGCGCGAGAGAGGCCGCTTCGAGATCCTGCGCGTGCCCGCGATCCTGAAGGAGCGCGACCGCCAGATCGGGCGGTCCGATCCGGTGCTCGACCGCTACGCCCGCATCACCTTCGAGAAGTCCCTGATCGCCGGCACGCCGCAGGCCGAGCTGGTCGCGCCGGGGCATCCGCTGCTCGATGCTTTGGTCGATGTCGTGCTCGAACGCTTCCTGCCGCTGCTCGGCCGGGGCAGCGTCCTCGTCGACGAGGCGGATGAGGGCGTGACGCCGCGGCTTCTCGTCTACCTGGAGCACGCCGTGCGCGACGGGCGCGCGACGCGGACGGCCGAGCCCCGCATCGTCTCGCAGCGGTTGCAGTTCATCCTTCTCGGGGAAGACGGGTCCGCCCGCGACGGGGGGCCGGCGCCCTACCTCGATTGCCGGCCCGCCACGCAAGACGAGCGGGCCGCGATCCACGACGTCCTGACGGCGCCCTGGCTGACGGAGGGCGTCGAGGCGCGGGCGCTCGGCTACGCCGTCGGCCACCTCGTGCCGGAGCACCTCGCCGCCGTGAAGGCGCGCCGCCTCGCGGAGATCGACAAGATCGAGCGGGAGGTGCGGGCACGCCTGACCCGGGAGATCAACTACTGGGACGCCAGGGCCGCGCGCCTGCGCGAGGAGGAGAGGGCGGGCAAGGAGCAGCGCGTCAACGCCCAGAACGCGGAGGCCACGGCCACGCGGCTCGTCGAGCGCCTGCACCGGCGCCAGGCGGAGCTCGACCGCGAGCGGCAGGTCTCGGCCATGGCGCCGCTTCTGAAGGGAGCCGCCCTCGTCGTCCCGGCCGGGCTGCTCCAGTCGCGCAGGCCGGCTCCGCCGTACACCCAGCCTGAGCCGGACGGCTTCTGCGAGGATCCGCTCGCCCGGGCGGAGATCGAGCGGCTCGCCATGGAGGCCGTGATGGCGGCCGAGCGCGGCCTCGGCCACGAGCCGCGCGACGTCTCCGCCGAGAAGAAGGGCTGGGACATCGAGAGCCGCGGCCGCGCGGGCGGTCCCCTGCGCTTCATCGAGGTGAAGGGCCGGCAGGCCGCGGGCCGCGACGTCATCCTGACCAAGAACGAGATCCTCGCCTCGCTGAACGCCGCGGAGGCCTTCATCCTGGCGATCGTGCGCATCGAGTCCGGCTTCGCCCAGGAGCCGGTCTACGTGCGGCGCTTCGTCAACAGGGAGCCGGGCTTCGCCGAAACGGCCGTGGTGTTCGATATCGCCGATCTGCTATCGCTGGGCCGCAGGCCGCATTGAGGGATACGGGGCACATCGGGGTGAAGGCGCTGATCATCGATGACCCGTGGATCGGGCTGATCCTCTGCGGCGAGAAGACCTGGGAGATGCGCAGGACCGCCTGCCGCCAGACAGGGCGGATCGGCCTCATCCGGAAGGGGAGCAAACAGGTCGTCGGCGTCGCGGACCTGGCGGGCTCGCTGCCGCCCCTCGACAGCGCTGAGGCTTATCGCGCCGCGGAGCCGAAGCACCGCATCCCGGCGGACCGGCAGGCGCGGGCCTTCGCCGATGGCTGGCGGAGGCCCTGGCTCCTCGGGAACGCGCAGCCGCTCGAGCGGCCGGTCCCCTACGCCCATCGGTCCGGGGCGGTGATCTGGGTCAACCTCGATCCGGCGGTGGCCGAGGCGGTCGCGGCGCAGATCGGTGTGCCTCGCGCTCCGCAGCCGAAGTCGGAGCCGCAGAGTCAAATCCATCAAGCTGCCTCCAAAAGGCCGCCTCCAACAGTGCTTCAACCGGCCTCGGGCCGGCGCTTGCGAATTCAGGGATGGATCGACGGGGACGTGGCTTACCTGCCGCTCTCCCAGGGGAACATTAGGAACAACCACTTCTATCTGCGCTCGATTCTCGACTTCTTTCCCCCTGACGGGATCGGCGGATCGGATGAGACGCAGCGGGCCGCTCGACCAGTAACCGTCCGCTACCAGCCGGGTACGACGGTGGAAACCGACATCGCCGGTGAGAACCGCGCCAACTCCGAGAAACGTTCGTCGCATTACTTCTTTCGTAATCGAAGCCCTATCAAGGACTTCTTCGCGCGATCAGGTGCGCAGGAAGGCGATACGCTCGTCATCCGGCGCGAAAATTCGCACAGCTACACCGTGACACTTGAGAAGACATCCGCCGTATGAGTGCCGTCCGCAAGAAGCTCATCGAGGTCTCGATCCCGCTGGAGGCGATCAACGCCGCCTCGGCGCGGGAGAAGTCGATCCGGCACGGTCATCCCTCGACGCTCCACCTGTGGTGGGCACGGCGGCCGCTGGCGGCCTGCCGGGCGGTCCTGTTCGCGCAGCTCGTCGACGATCCCTCGTCCTGGCCGGACAGGTTCGACCACGATGACGAGAAGATCGAGGCCGAGCGCAAGCGGCTGCACAAGGTCATCGAGCGGCTAGTGCCGTGGGAGGCCTCGAACGACGAGCACATCCTGAACGAGGCGCGGTGGGAGATTGCACGCTCGGTCGCCTGGGGCCGTGGCGAGGAGCCGCCGCCGCGGGATGACGGCCCCGCGATCCTCGACTACCTCCAGACCAAGGCGCCGCCGGTCTACGACCCGTTCTCGGGCGGCGGCTCGATTCCGCTGGAGGCGCAACGTCTGGGCCTGCGGGCCTACGGCTCGGACCTGAACCCGGTGGCGGTGCTGATCGGCAAGGCGCTGGTCGAGATCCCGCCGAAATTCGCCGGCCAGCCGCCGGTGAACCCGAAGGCGCGGGCCGAGGCTGCCAACGGTCAGCTTCGAGACTGGAAAGGCGCGCAGGGCTTGGCGGAGGACGTGCGCTATTACGGCCAGTGGATGCGTGACGAAGCAGAGAAGCGCATAGGGCACTTGTATCCGAAGGCTACGCTTCCGGATGGGTCGCAGGCGACGGTGATTGCTTGGTTGTGGGCCAGGACTGTGCGGTCGCCTGATCCGGCGGCCAAAGGCGCGATGGTGCCGCTGGTCTCGTCCTTCATGCTGTCAACAAAAGAGGGTCGTAAGACCTGGGTTGAGCCAATTGTAGATCCAGCAGCAATGGACGGGTGGCGGTTTGAGGTAAGGACAGGGATTTTATCCAAAGCGGATGAAGAGCGGCTAAAAAAGGAACAAAAACAGCGCGCGGCAATTTTGCCTGTGTTCTGACTGGCGCCGCAATTTCAGAGGAATACAATAGATCTCGAGGTAAGGCAAAAAAAATAGGTAGCAGATTAATTGCAATGGTTGTGGAAGGGCGGCGTGGACGTATTTATATCTCACCTAATCAAGAGCACGAGGAAGTTGCAGCGAGTGCGACGCCAGCTTGGGAGCCTGAAGGTATCTTATACGATAAGGCACTAGGTTTTCGCGTGCCTGCCTATGGCTTAAGCCAGTGGGCCGATCTATTTACACGGCGCCAGCTTGCAGCATTAACAAATTTCTCCGATTTAGTGGCCGAAGCGAAGACGCAAGTGCTGGCGGATTGCGCTGAAATGTCGGTTTCTCGCCGCCATGGCAATCATCAAAGCATAAATCTCTCGGATAGTGAATTAGGCCGGTTGAGTGAGTCCAGCTCGACTGCATACGCAGATGTAGTTGCGACCTACCTTGCATTTGCTGTAGATAAGGCAAGTGATCGCAATACGACGCTCTGCGCTTGGGAATCCAAGATGGACAGAATGCGTAATACATTCGGTCGACAAGCGCTTCCGATGGTCTGGGATTACGCTGAAACTAACCCCCTCTCTGGGGCTGGGGGCGATATCGCCGGGACGGCTTACGCTATATATGAAGTGCTCGCTAAATCACATAATACAGGGACTGGAACTGTATCTCTTATTGACGCAACCAGCAATCCGTACAACGTTAAAACTATTAACATTTCTACGGATCCGCCGTATTACGATAATATCGGATACGCCGATCTTTCTGATTTTTTTACGTATGGCTGCGTAAATCGCTATCTGGTGTCTGGCCAGATCTATTTCGACGTTTATCGACACCTAAGGAAGCTGAGCTTGTTGCTACACCATACCGCCACGGCGGTAAGGATGCAGCAGAAAAATTTTTTATGCAGGGCATGGGAAAAGCATTCACGGCAATGCACGGCGCCGCGACTGATGATCCGATTACAATATACTATGCATTCAAGCAATCAGAGCTCGCTGATGCCGGCGTAACCTCGGCCGGATGGGCATCGTTTCTGCAAGCAATTGTTGATTCCAGTTTGCTTGTTGATGGTACTTGGCCGCTTCGCACAGAACTCGCAAATCGCATGCGGGGCCTCGCGTCCAATGCTCTCGCATCCTCAGTCGTTCTTGTTTGTCGCAAAAGGCCTGCAAATGCTGAGATTATTACTCGAGCCGATTTCATCCGCGCACTCAAGCGCGAGATGCCAGCCGCGATCGATGCCATCCGTAAAGCTGGCGTCGGCCCGGTCGATATGCAGCAGTCTGTCATAGGTCCGGGCATGGGCGTTTTTTCCCGCCACGCCAAGGTGCTGGAGGACGACGATAGTGCTATGAGCGTGAAGACCGCGCTGGCACTGATCAACCGTGTTTGGGAAGAAATCGAGAACGAACTCGACCAGGCATTTGATTCTCCAACCCAAGTGGCGCTTGCCTGGTTCACCACCTATGGCTTCGAAGCGCGGGCCTCCGGTGAACTTATTACGCTTACGACTGCCAAGAACACCTCCGACCGCGCGCTGTTCGAATCCGGCGTGTTCGACGACCTGCGCGGAAAAGCCCGCCTGACACCCCGCGACGCGCTTCCCATCGACTGGAGCCCGCGCCAGGACCGCACCCTGACCGTTTGGGAATGCGTCCAGCACACCGCCCGCGTCCTGAACGCGCCGGATGGCGGCGGCGAGGCGGCGGCGGTGCTGGTGGCGCAGATGGGGCCGAAGGCCGAGGAGGCGCGAGCGCTCGCCTACCGCTTGTTCGAGATTGCCACACACAAGGGATGGGCCTCGGAAGCGCTCGTCTACAACGAACTGGCGCAGGAATGGACGAAGCTGGAGGATCGGGCGGCCTCGCTCGACTCCGCAGCCCCCGCGCCCGGCTCGGACCAGTCCGCCTTCGCCTTCGAGGGGAACGCCTGATGTCGACCGAGAAGGAAACGCTCCAGCGCGTCCAATCCGGCCTCTACCACCTGCGCCGCGGCCTCACGCCGTTCGTCGAGGCGCGCATGAAGGGTCGGCACGGGGCGAACTGGCTGCATTATGCCAGCCGCGCCGCGGGCGGCTCGCCCAACGCCAAGCTCGACGAGTATGGTCTCTTGAAGACCATGATCGACAATTGGCGTGATGCGTTCGACGAGGCCTTCGCGCGCGCTGACAAGCACCGGGTCCGCAACTTCGCCTCGACGGCCCTGGAGGCGCGCAACGCCACCGCGCATCTGTCGATCCCGCTGCAGGACGACGAGGCGTTGCGCTACCTCGACGCGATCCACTGCCTGCTGAAGGCCGTGAAGGCGCCGGCAGTCGAGGTGGACGAGGCCAAAGCCCTGTACGACGCGCAGCGCCGCTCGGGCCTCGCCGCCGCGCCGGCGGCTCCCGCCCAGCCCGCCCCCGCCGCTGCTCCCGAGACTGCCACCCGGGCGCGGCCCCTCCTGACCCTCGGCGGCGCCCCGGCCGCGCCCGTCGAGGAGGAGCCCGCCAAGGGCCTGCGCCCCTGGATCCAGGTGGCGTTGCCGCATCCCGACGTGCTCGCCAACCGCTTCAAGGAGGCCGAGTTCGCCGCCGACCTGTTCGCGGTCGATGCCGGCCATGCCGGCGAGGATTACGCGAGCCCGGAGAATTTTTTTCGTATCACTTTCCTCACTGAGGGCCTGCGCCGCATCCTGACATCCAGCCTGCAGCGGCTGTCCGGTCGCGGCGGTGATCCGGTGATCGGCCTCCAGACGGCCTTCGGCGGTGGCAAGACGCACACGATGCTGGCCGTCTACCACCTCGCCAAGGCCCGTGACCTCACGCTCCTCGAAGGGGTCCGGACGCTGGTCGACGAGGCCGGCGTCACGGGCTGGGTCCCGCCCAAGGTGGCGGTGTTCGTCGGCACGTCTAAGGGCACCGACACCTCGCTGATCCTGAGGGACGGGCCGAAGGTCCACACGCTGTGGGGCTACATCGCCTGGCGGATCGCCGGGCAGGCGGGCCTCGACCTGATGGCCGAGGCGGAGGCCGCGCGGACCAATCCCGGCTCCGATCTCCTGGTCGCGCTGTTCCGGCTGTCGGGCCCGGCCTTGATCCTGCTCGACGAGCTCGTCGCCTTCGCGCGCCAGCTGCCGGAGGACCGTTTCGAGGCGTTCCTATCCTTCATCCAGTCCCTGACCGAGGCCGCCAAGATGGTGCCCGGAGTTTTGATCCTCGGCTCGCTGCCCGAGAGCGTGGCCGAGGCCGGCGGTCCCAAGGGCGAGGCGGCGCTGCTGCGGCTTGAGAAGATCTTCGGTCGCGTGCAATCGGCCTGGTTGCCGGCCTCGGGCGACGAGACCTACGAGATCATCCGGCGGCGCCTGTTCCAGACCCTCGACGCCGAGGGCGAGCGGGCGCGGGACGAGACCGTCAAGGCGTTCGCGGATCTCTACAAGGCGAACGCGGCCGAGTTTCCGCCGGAGGCCAAGGAGGCGCGCTACCGCGAGCTCCTGAAGCTGTCCTACCCGATCCATCCCGAGCTGTTCGACCGGCTGTCGAAGGACTGGGCCAGCCTCGAGAAGTTCCAGCGCACCCGCGGCGTGCTGCGCTTCATGGCGAATGTCGTCGGCACGCTCTGGCAGGCCCAGGTCGGCGACCCGCTGATCACGCCCGCCCGCGTGCCGGTCGCGCATGAGCGCGTCCGCGCGAGCGTCCTCTATCCGCTCGATCCCAACTTCAACGCGGTCGTGGACAAGGAGGTCGACGGCGACAGCGCGCTCCCGGCCCGCATGGAGTCCAACCCCTCGCGCCGGATCTCGCAGCTGCGCGCCGCGACCCGCGCCGCCCGGGCCGTCTTCCTCTGCTCCGCTCCCTTGGTCGGGCGGCCGAATGCCGGGCTGAACGGGGCGGGGCTGAAGCTCGCCTGCGCCGAGCCCGGCGACCAGCTCGCGATCTTCGGCGAGGCCCTGCGCGAATTGGCCGAGCGCGCGACCTATCTCTACGACGAGGCCGGCCGGTACTGGTTCTCGACCCAGCCGACGCTCAACCGCCTCGCGGAAGATCGGGCGAAGGCGCTGCCCGATCACGAGGTGGATGAGGCGATCGTCAAGGTGCTTCGCGACGACGGCGCCACGCGGGCGAGCTTCCACCGCGTCTTCGCCGCACCGGACGACCCGGTCTCGATCGACGAGACCACCGCGCTGGCGCTCGTGATCCTGGGTCCGGCGACGCCGCATGTCGGAAAGGGCACCGCGGCATCGCCGGCGACGGAGATCGTGACGGACACGCTGATGCGCTGTCGCTCGGCCCAGCGCCGGTACCGCAACACCTCGCTGTTCGTCGCCGCCGACGAGGCGCTGCTCGGGACGGCCCGCGAGGTGATGCGCAAGGCGATCGCCTGGCAGTCGATCTGCGACGACCGGCGCCTCCAGGATCAGCTGAACCGCGCGCAGAGCGACGACACCAAGGAGAAGGCGAAGACGAGCCGGGACGGCGCCGCCAAGGCGGTCCGCCTCGCCTGGAGCCACATCCTGTATCCGGTCAAGGCGGCCGCCGCCGGGACGGCGTTCGATCTGGAGCACCTCTCGATCGCCTCGAAGGATCGGGCCGCGATCCCCACGGCCGTCTACGAGAAGGCCGGGCCGCGCGGCGACGGGATCGCCAAGGAGCGCCTCGGTCCCGATGCGCTCGCGCTCCATCTCAGGCCGCTCTGGCCTGACGATCGCCCCCATCTGGGGATTGCAGAGATAGCGGACTGGTTCGCCTCCTACGCCTATCTGCCGAAGCTGCGGGACCGCGTCGTTCTGGAGACGGCGATCCGGGACGCCGTCGGCAAGCTCGATCCCGCCTTCGGTTATGCCGACGCCGTCGACGACGTCTCGGGCGAGTATCGTGGGCTGATCTGGGCCAAGACCGCTCCCGAGCAGATGCCGCCGTCGGCCGTTCTCGTCCGCGAGCAGGCGGCGCACGATCAGCTCGGCCGCAGCGCCCCTCGGGCGCTGCGGGGGCAGCCCACTGGCGGCGGACCGGGGGATGGCTTCCAAGAGCCCGAAGCCGGTCCGCTTGACCCGCCATCCGGGCCCGCCGCCCCGACGCGGTTCTGGGGATCGGTCGAGATCGACATGGTGCGCCCGGTGAAGTCCTTCGACGCCATTCTCAACGCGGTCGTGATGGAGCTTCAGCGAACGCCGGGCGCCAGGGTGACGCTCACCCTGGATGTCGCGGTCGAGGCGGCGGCGGGCTTTTCCGAGGCCGATGTCGGCGTGGTTCGCGACAATGCCCGACAGCTGAAATTCAAGGCCGACTCGACCGGCTTCGGGGATTGATCGCTAATCCTCCGCGCCATGTCTGGCCTCGCCGCACCGGGGAATCGGATGCCATGGAGGATGAAGTGCCAACGATCTGGGGGCGCTTCATTCGGTACGTGCATATGGAAAACTGTAGCTGAGATAAGGATCCTGGCTGGCCCTGCGTAGCCCCATGTCACGATGGTAGCGGCATGCGTGGTGCAAGGGTCGGATGGCACTCCTTGAGATGATCCAGCCTCACACCTCGTTGGCCGATCAAACTATCGGGGAAGCCCTTATAGCCCTGGAGAAAGCCAAGCCGGAGCGGCAAACACTGACTGAAGCCCCATGCGGCGATAGTAGCGGCGAGGGCAGTGCGACAGACTGGCTCAGCTATGAGAGTAGCATGACAATGGGCTGGGCGCTGAGTTCCTCAGCCGAGGAACAGCCCTGACCGCGGGCAGCCAAGTCTCTGACATTCTTAGAGAAAAATGGTGCCGCAAGAGGGCTTCGAACCCCCGACCCCCTCATTACGAATGAGGGGCGCTCGCAGTACATCACTGTCGCTGTTCGATTTGGATCCGCGAGCGCGAGCTCCCCTAGCAAAAAGGTCACCACGCCGTCCGGGCTGCACCGATCCGCGCGTCAAGCCGACTGCCAAATGTCGAAACGGTAATGTGGCTTCCGATTGGCTTCCTAAACCCGAATCCCCGGAAGCCATAAGCACCTGCATTCCCAGCTAAGTGCTTGATTTTAAATGGTCGGAGCGAGAGGATTCGAACCTCCGACCCCTAGTCCCCCAGACTAGTGCGCTAACCGGGCTGCGCTACGCTCCGACGCCCCGAGAGGGCGAGCGGGGTATTAGCGCCGTGCTCGTGGCGGCGCAAGCCCCCTCCGCATCGATCGATGCATCGTCGAGCGCTCCGGGGCCGTCGCCCTACTCGGTCACGATCACCCGGTTCGGCAATTCGTCGGTGTCGCCGGGCCGGGGTGGGGCGGCCTCGGCCAGGATGGCGCCGGTGGCCTCCACCGCCTGCACCAGGCCGTCGGCCAGGGCGTCGCGGCGGAGCGCCGCCACGAGGTCGGCCAGCACCGGCCGCCAGGCGTCCGGGGCGGTACCGACGCCGATATCGGTCACCACGTCGGTGTAGCGTTCGCAGAGCGCGACGTAGATCAGCACGCCGGTGCGGCCGCGGGTGCGGGCGAGGCCCCGGGCGCGGAACTCGTGCTGGGCGGCGGCGCGGGCGCGGGCGCGCCGCAGCGGCCGGGGCAGGGCGCGGGGCAGGTGCGACAGGACGGGACCCGCGGCGAGGCTCAAGAGGAGCGCCAGGGCCACGGCGAGCTGGACCAGGAAGATCCGGGTCGCCGAGAACCCGGTGAGCCCGATCAGCGGCCAGGGCACGATGAGGGCGCCGGCGAGCGCCAGTGCCGGGGGCAGGCTGCGATAGGCCCCGGAGCGGGCCGCCACCATCACGACGATCTCGCCCGCCGTGCCGCGCTCGGCCGCGGCGACCGCGGCGGCGATGCGGGCCCGCTCGGCCTCGCTCAGAATCCCCGGCATCGCCGATCCCGCCATCACCAATCCCCCGAGGCGCCGCCGCCGCCGGACGAGCCGCCCCCGCCCGAGACGCCGCCGTCTCCGAACCCGCCCCCGAAGCCCCCTCCGGTGCCCCCGCCGAATCCGCCCCCGAACCCTCCGCCGAACCCTCCCCCTGGCGGGCCCGGCACGACGATCCAGCCGCCGCCGGAGCGGCGATGCGGCCGGCCGGGGCCGCCGCGTCCCCCGGCGAGCAGCCGGACGAGCACGAACCCGACCAGCACGAGCAGGATCACGACCAGGATCGGGTCGAGGCCGCCGCCCGAATCCTCGCGCACCTCGGCCCGGCGCTGCCACTCGGCGGCGTCGCCCGCGAGGATGCCGAGGATCCCGTCCACCCCGGCCCGGATGCCGCCGGGAAAATCCCCGGCCTTGAACTTCGGCGCCACCGCGCTCGCGATGATCACCTTCGTCAGCGCGTCGGTGAGCGCGCCTTCGAGGCCGTAGCCGACCTCGATCCGCACCTTGCGCTCGGTGGGGGCGATCAGGAACAGCACGCCGTTGTTGCGCGCATTGGTGCCGAGGCCCCAGGCGCGGAAGAGGCGGTTGGAAAAGTCCTCGACCGAGGCGCCCTGGAGCGAGGGCACGGTGGCGACCACGACCTGGTCGGTGGTCCGGTCCTCGTGCGCCTTGAGCGTCGCGGCCAGCGCGTCCCGCTCCGCGGGCCGCAGCAGGCCGGCCCCGTCGACCACCCGGCCGGTGAGCGCCGGCAGGTCGAGGGCGCAGGCCGCTCCCGCCGAGAGGAGCCCTATCAGGAGGAGCCCCGCCCATACGACCGGCAGGACGGCGAGGGGGCCGGTGCCCGGGACCCGGCGCATCGCCCTAGAACTTCACGTTCGGCGGGCGGCTGGCGTCCGGCGTGGCGGTGAAGGCCTCCATGGGCTTGGCCTCCGGGTACAGGGTGGAGGCGATCCAGCGGCCCGGGACGGTGCGGATCTCGGTGTTGTAGGCCTGCACCGCCTGGATGTAGTCGCGCCGCGCCACCGCGATGCGGTTCTCGGTGCCCTCGAGCTGCGATTGCAGGGCGAGGAAGTTGGCGTTCGACTTCAGGTCGGGATAGCGCTCGACGGTGACGAGGAGCCGGCCGAGCGCCCCGGAGAGCTGGTTCTGCGCGTCCTGGAACTCGCGGAACTTCTGCGGGTCGCTCACCGTCGCGGCGTCGACCTTGACCGAACTCGCCTTGGCGCGGGCCTCGGTGACCTGCACCAGGACGTCCTTCTCCTGCTGGGCGTAGCCCTTCACGGTCTCGACGAGGTTGGGGATCAGGTCGGCGCGGCGCTGGTACTGGTTCTGCACCTCGCCCCAGCGCGACTTGGCGGCTTCCTCCAGGGTCGGCACCCGGTTGACCGCGTCGCAGGCCGACAGGGAGGTGGCGAGGCCGAGCACCACGACGGCGAGGCGCAGGCGGCCGAGGAGGGAGGCGGTCATGACGGCGGCGAGGCTCCTGGTCCGGGAGCGGCGCCTCACGGCGCCGCGAGCGTTGCCGTGTCGCAGATAGGCGGTCTCTCGCCGCGATCCAGCGCACCGGAACGCGAAACGGCCCCGGCGCGGGCGCCGGGGCCGTCGGATCCCGCTCAGCAGACTTGCGTTGGCAGGCCAACGCAAGTCTGCTGAGGTTCTCGTCGTGTCGCAGATTTTTGCCGCCGAACCGGTGTCCACTTCGGCGACATCGGCTTAGGACGGAAGGCGCGTCAGGCCGCTCGGATCGCCTGCAGGAAGCGGTCGACCTGGCCCTTCACGGCCATCGACTGGTCGGAGAGGCTCCGGGCGGCGTCGAGGACCTGGCCGGCGGCGTGGCCGGTCTCGCTCGCCGAGGCCGTGACCTGGCCGATATTGCTCGAGACCTCCTGGGTGCCGCGAGCAGCCTCGCCGATGGTGCGGGAGATCTCGTTGGTGGTGGCGGTCTGCTCCGTCACCGTGGCGGCGATCACGCCGGAGATCTCGTTGACCGACACGATGGTCTCGCCGATCTGGCGGATCGCCCCCGCGGCGTGGCCGGCCGCACCCTGGATCCGGGCGATCTGGCTCGCGATCGCGTCGGTGGCGCGGGTGGTCTGGCCGGCCAGCTCCTTGACTTCCGCCGCGACGACCGCGAAGCCGCGGCCCGCCTCGCCGGCCCGGGCCGCCTCGATGGTGGCGTTGAGCGCCAAGAGGTTGGTCTGCGAGGCGATGGCCGAGATCATGGTGACGGCGGTGCCGATCTCGTCGGCGGCGCGGGCGAGGTCGCCCATCGCGGTGCCGGTCGACTCGGCTTCCTGCCGGGCGAGGCCCGCCACCTCGTTGGAGCGCAGCACCTGCCGCTCGATCTCCTGGAGCGAGGCCACCAGTTCCTCGGCGGCGACCGCCACGGTCTGGACGTTGGTGGCGGTCTCCTCGGAGGCCGCGCTCACCGCGACGGCGCGCTGGTTGGTGCCCTCGGCCACGCCGGTCATCGCGTGGGCGGTGGCGTCGAGCTGGGTGGCGGCGGTGGCCACGACGTCCAGGGAGGCGACGATGTCGGCCTCGAAGCCGCGCACCAGACGGTCGACGGCGGCGACGCGCCGGTCGCGGTCGGACTGGTCGGCGAGCGCGCGGGCCTCCATCTCCTGGCGCGCCACCGCGTTGGCCCGGAACACGTCGACGGCCTTGGCCATGTCGCCCATCTCGTCGACGGCGTCGCGGGAGGGCACGTCGACCGCGAGGTCGCCGTCCGCCAGCCGGGTCATCGCGCCGGTCATGCCGCGGATCGGCCCGATGATGCCGCGGGCGATCAGCACCGCGAGGCCGAAGCCGAGGGCGACGACGACGGCGATCAGCCCGACGAGCAGCGCCTGCGCGGTGGCGGCGGCGGTCGTCGTCGAGGCCGCGATCGCGTCCACGGCGGTCTCGATCGAGCCCCGGGCGGCGTCGCCGGCCTTCTCGATCGCGGCGAATTTCGGCTGGAAGCCCTGCTCGTAGAGCGTGGCGCTGCCGGTGAGCGCCGTCGCGGTCGCCTCGAAATGCTCCTTGTAGAAGGCCAGCGCCTGGCGCACCGCCGCGGTCTGCTTGGTGTAGGCGCCCAGCACGTCCTGGTCGGCGAGCGCCTTCAGGGCGGCCTCGGCGTTGCGGGCGTTGGTGGCGAAGGTCGTCGGGCCGGCCGCATCCATCACCGCGAGGAAGCGCCAGTTGGCGACGCGCACCAGCAGCATCGCGGATTCGACCGCGGCGGCGCGGATCACCTCGGCGCCGGTGCCGTTCGCCCGCACCTCGGCGACGAGGGCGTTGGTCGCCTTGGTCAGCGCGTCGCCGCCGGTGAACAGCTTGGCCTTGCTGTCCTGGATGAGCGTGCCCAGCCGGCCGAGCTGGGTCACGTCGCCGGCGAGCCCCCGGGCATTCGCCAGGATGGTGGCGTAGAGCGCCTTGCGCTCGGGCGAGATGGCGGTGCGCTCGAGGTCGGCGCTGGTCCCGTCGATCCGGGACAGCGCCGCCTCCATCGCCTTCAGGCTCTCGGGGGCCTGCGTGAACCGGTACTTCTGGGCCTGGCTGGCGAGCTGGTTGGTGAGGCTGTTGACCGAGAAGACCCGGAGCGCGACGTGCTCCAGCTTGGCCCTCTCCTCGTAGCGCGCGCCGGTGCCGCTGCTGCTGCTCAGCGCGTAGGCCCCCAGGCCCGCCGACAGCGCCACCAGAATTCCAAAACCGCCGTAGAGGCGCGTGCGAATACCCGTCTTCA
The DNA here is from genome assembly GCF_017347565.1 of Methylobacterium indicum. Lineage (NCBI taxonomy): Bacteria > Pseudomonadati > Pseudomonadota > Alphaproteobacteria > Hyphomicrobiales > Methylobacteriaceae > Methylobacterium > Methylobacterium indicum. The sequence continues at coordinate 2,924,560 of NZ_AP024145.1, forward strand.
CGAGCGACATCTCCCACTTTCACACAAACCTTTGCCGAATACTCCTTGCCGTATGGTTAACCTGAGGTGAGACGAGGCCCCCGCGCTGCAACCCCGGGTGGCTCGACGGGCCCGCGCAGGGATCGCGGCGGGAGCCGGACCGGTTTGGCGGGACGCCGCGGCGCGGCTATGCCTGTCCCCCGCAAACGGGCCGATTCGGACGAGGGGGCATGGCGCGGCAGGGGGCGAAGCGGGCGAAGGCGGGGCAGGGCCGGCACACCGCCACGGTGCCGGTCGACGAGGCCGGGGGCGGCCCGGACGCCGCCCCGGCGGCACTGTCGTGGCGGGAGGAGCGCAACGCCGCCGCCCGGGCCCGGCTCGAGAAGTCGCTGCCGGCGGTCTTCCCGGCCCCGGTGCTGCGCCACGCCCTCGCCCGGCCGCTGGTGCCGCCGACGCCGCGCCTCGCGGTCGAGAGCTACTGGCGCCACCACATCCTGCGGGCCGACCGGCTGGCGCGGGCGCTCGCGGCGCGGTCGGGCCAGCCCGAGGGCTGGAGCTGGCGCCTCGGTCCGGGCGGCTCGATCGGGGCGGGATCGGGCAAGGGGCCGCCGGGCGCGCGGGAGGATTCGGGCTGGGAGAGCCTGTCCGGCCAGGGGGCGTCCGGGAAGGGCCTGCCGCTCAGCTTCCGGATGCCGCCGGCGCCGTTCCGCGAGGGGCCGCACGGCCTGGGGAAGGGGCATTGCTGCGTCTGCGGCCAGCCGGTCTACCGCTTCGGCTGGCACCGCGACCTGTGGGGCACGGGCACGCCCAACCGCAACGCCGCGTGGCACGCCGCCTGCGTCGCCGCGTGGAAGTTCTGGATCGCGCCCGCCGACCACGTGAAGGCGCTGAAGCGGCGCCAGGGCCATCGCTGCGCCCAGTCCGGCAAGCGCCTGCTGCGCACCGCCGAGGTCGATCACCGGGTGCCGCTCTACCGGATCTGGCGCGAGGAGCGGGGGCGGCCCTGGCCCGAGCTCCTGGGCTATTGGGGCGTGCCGAACCTCCAGGTGGTCAACCGGGCGGTCCACGCCGACAAATGCGCCGCCGAGGCCGGGGAGCGGGCGAGCGTGCGGCGGGCGGGCGGCGCCCAGGGCGAGCCGTTCGGTCCGGCCGCCCCCGACCTGTCGGGGGATCCCCTCTCCGGTCCGGGAGAGGGGTAGACGCGGCGTGCGGGAGCGCCCCTACCGCGGGAAGATGTGCAGCCCGTCGTCGGGCAGCAGGTTGCGGGCGGGACCGCCGGTCTGCTGGCCGCCGCCCTGCTGGTAGGCGGGCAGCTCGGGGCGGCGGTCGTTGTCGCCGCCGGTGTCGTACACCCAGGGGGCGGACCACGGGGCGCGCCCGCCGACGGTGCCGGTGGCGTCGATGTCGCGCGGGGGATAGCGGTAGGGGGCCGGCTGGGCGGAGGCCGCCAGGGTCGTCGCCAGAAGGGTGGCGGGGATCAGGAGAATCCGGAGGGCGCGCATCGGCATCCTTTCCGCGGGGTGGGGAGGCCGCCGGGGGCGGCCCGATTGCCGGGATAACGGCCAGGCTGGCCCCGCCGTTCCGGCGGGGCGGGATGCGCCGACCCTGCGGCCGCTCCGGTTAAGGTTTCTTGGCAAGGTTTCTTGGCAAGGTTTCTTGGCGAGGTTTCTTGGCGAGGTTTCTTGGCGAGGCTTCCCGGCGGGAGCGCCCTCAGCCGCGGTGCAGCTTGGCGTAGCGCTTGAGCACCCGCTCGCGCTTGAGGCGCGACAGGCGCTCGATCCAGAACAGGCCGTCGAGCTGGTCGATCTCGTGCTGCAGGCAGGCGGCGGCAAAACCCTCCTCCTCGGCCTCGTGCGCCGTTCCGTCGAGGTCGCGCCAGCGCACCCGCACCCGGGCGGGGCGCTCGATCTCCTCGTCGACGCCCGGCATCGAGACGCTGCCCTCGCGGTGGCGCGCGGTCTCGGGCGAGGCCCAGACCAGCTCCGGGTCGACATAGGTGCGGGGCGTCAGGTCGAGCCCGGCCCGGATCACCGTCACCCGCACCGGCACGCCGATATGGGGGCCGGTGAGGCCGAGCGCCGAGACCGCCCGCAGGGTGTCGAGGAGGTCGTCGGCGACGGCCCGCAGTGCGGCGTCGAAGGCCGCGACCGGGGGCGCGGCGAGGCGCAGGCGCGGATCGGGATAGAGCACCAGGGGGCGGACGGGCATCGGGGGTCCTGAGCGGATTTCTCGAATGTGGACGCCGGTTTGCGGCAAAGATCTGCAGCGAGGCAAGAACCCGAGCGGACAAGGCGCGGGCTTGGCTTACGCAAGTCCCGCTCGGCAAATCCGATCGGCAAGTCCGATCGGCAGGTCCGCTCAGCGGGTGTGGAACGAGGCCGGCCACATCCCGGCCCGCTCGATGCCGACCACCAGCACCACCACGGCGAGGGCCATCGCGAGGGCGACCAGCAGGTTGCGGCCCGGCACGCCCCTGGCGATCAGCACGAGCACCAGCAGCAGGGAGATGACCGAGACGGCGATGTCCATGGGGGTTCCTCGGGCGTTTCCTCGGGTGGGCCGGTGCGCGAGGCATCGGGGCGGGCGGGTCATTCGTCAAGCCGCGGGCCGGCCCGGCGTTCCGGCCCGGCGTTCCGGCGCGGGACCGGTCCGGCGCGGCGTCCGGTGCCTGACCGATCCGTAACCTTCGATCCACGGGCCCGTCAGGCCCGCCGGCCATAATGGCCCCATCGAACGGCCGCCGGCGCGGCCCTCGCCACACGGAGCCAGAGACCCCGATGCCCATGACCCCGACGTCCAAGACCACCGAGACCACCGCCACGACCTCCCGCTTCCACCGCAAGGCCCTCGCCTCCGTGGCGGCCGTGACCCTGGTGGCCACCGGGGCGCTCGGCACCGCGTTCCTGCCCCCCAGCACCCCCGCCTACGCCCAGGCCCTGCCGCAGACCCCGATCACCAGCGCCGAGCACCCGCCGGGCAGCTTCGCGCCGATCGTCAACCGGGTGAAGCCGGGCGTCGTCTCGGTGAAGGTGAAGCTGAAGGACGATGCCGCGGACGACGAGGAGGGCGGCGGCCAGCCGAACCTCCAGAACGTGCCCCCGCAGCTGCGCGACTTCTTCCGCCGCTTCGGCGAGGGCGGCCAGGGCGGTGGCATGGGCGGCGGCATGCAGCGCCCGCAGCGCCACGGCGGCGGCGCGGCGCAGGGCTCGGGCTTCTTCATCTCGGCCGACGGCTACGTGGTCACCAACAACCACGTCGTGAACAACGCCAAGTCGGTCGAGGTCACGCTGGATGACGGCCGTACCCTGCCGGCCAAGATCATCGGCACCGATCCGAAGACCGACCTGGCGCTCCTCAAGGTCACCGACGGGGCGCCGTTCCCCTACGTGAAGCTCGCCCACGGCGCGCCGCAGGTCGGCGACTGGGTGGTGGCGATCGGCAACCCGTTCGGCCTCGGGGGCACCGTCACCGCCGGCATCGTCTCGGCCCGTGGCCGCGACATCGGCGCCGGTCCCTACGACGACTTCCTGCAGATCGACGCGCCGATCAACAAGGGCAACTCGGGCGGGCCGACCTTCAACGTCTCCGGCGAGGTGGTGGGCGTGAACACCGCGATCGCCTCGCCGTCCGGCGGCAATGTGGGCCTGGCCTTCGCGATCCCGTCCGAGACGGTGCAGGCGGTGGTCGACCAGCTGCGCGCCGACGGCAAGGTGGCCCGCGGCTATCTCGGCCTGCAGATCCAGCCGGTGACGAAGGACATCGCCGACAGCCTCGGCCTCGACAAGGCCAAGGGCGCCCTGGTCAACAGCGCCCAGGACGGCACGCCCGCCGCCAAGGCTGGGCTGAAGGCCGGCGACGTGGTCCAGGCGGTCAACGGCGACCCGGTGACCGATGCCCGCGAGCTGTCCCGCAAGATCGCCTCGCTGAAGCCCGGCACCAAGGTCGATCTGACCTATGTCCGCGGCAACAAGACCGAGACCGCCCAGGTGACCCTCGGCACGCTGCCGAACGACACCAAGGTGGCGAGCGCCGACGACCGCGGCGGCCGCCGCGGCGACAGCCAGCCGCGGCTCGGTCTCGAGCTCGCCCCGGCGAGCCAGGTCGGGGCCGGGAGCGAGGGCGTCGCGGTGGTGGGCGTCGATCCCGACGGCCCGGCGGCGGCCAAGGGCATCCAGGAGGGCGACGTCATCCTCGATGTCGGCGGCCAGTCGGTCTCGAGCCTCTCCGACGTCGCCGGTCGCATCCGCGCCGCGGAGACGGAGGGCCGCAAGGCGGTGCTGATGCGGATCAAGAACGACAAGGGCAGCCGCTTCGTGGCGATCGGGCTCTCGTCGAGCAAGAACGGCTGATCGGCTCCAGGAGCGGAGCCTCAGGCGCCGGCCCCGGAAGGGGCCGGCGCTTCCTGTTTGTCAGGCCGCGGCGATCGCCGCCTCCAGCCGCGCCGCGAGGCGCGCCAGGGTGCGCCCGAACAGGCCGGGATCCTGCAGCGCGCTCGCGGTCACCAGCGCGCCCTGGATCGCCGTGACGGTCTCCTCGGCCAGATCGAGGGAAGGGCCTCGCGCCACCCCGGCCCGGGCGAGCGCGGCGGCGACCGCGTCGCGCCAGGCGGCGAAATAGGCGTCGATGCGCCGGGCGAAGGCGTCGCGGGTCGTCGAGAGCGCGAAGGCGCCGACGAGGCAGATCCGCCGCCCGGAGCGGAAATAGGCATCCGTCTGCGCCAGCATGGCGCGCAGCGCCGCCGCCGGATCCGGATCCTCGCGCAGGGGGCGGAACATCCGCGCCTCGAACCACGCCTCGATCTCGGTCAGCACGGCGGCGGCCATCTCCTCCTTCCCGCCGGGAAAGAAGTGGTAGAGGCTGCCCTTGCCGAGCCCGGTGCGGCGGGCGATCACCGACAGGCTCGCCCCCTCGTAGCCGTGCTCGCGGAACGTCTCCGCCAGGAGCGGCAGGATCGCCTCGCGGGCCTGCGGGCTCCTCAGAGCCCCAGCTCCGTCAGGCCGGGATGGTCGGCCGGGCGCGGGCCCGAGCGGTCCCAGCGGAAGAGGCGCTCGCCCTCGCCGATCGCCAGGTCGTTGATGCTGGCATGCCGCACCGCCATCAGGCCGTTTTCCGCGAACTCCCAGTTCTCGTTGCCGTAGGCGCGGAACCACGCCCCGGCCTCGTCGTGGAACTCGTAGGCGAAGCGGACCGCGATGCGGGTATCCGACCAGGCCCAGATCTCCTTGATCAGGCGGTATTCGTGCTCGCGGGCCCATTTGCGGGTCAGGAACGCCACGATGGCCGGGCGGCCCCGAAAGATCTCGGCCCGGTTCCGCCACCGGCTGTCCGGCGTGTAGGCCAGCGCGACCTTCTCGGGGTTGCGGCCGTTCCAGCCGTCCTCGGCGGCGCGGACCTTCAGGAGGGCGGTCTCGCGGGTGAAGGGCGGCAGCGGCGGGCGGTGTTCGGAGATGGCGGGATCGGGCATCGCGGGCTCCTTCTCTGTACCGATCGGTAAAGAGGCTGCGGGCCGGGGTCAAGCGCGCGGCGCGGTCAGGCCCGGCAGAGGCGGGCGAGGCGCCGGCCGGAGACCCGGCCGAGGGTGGTGCCGTCGGTGCGCAGGGCCTCGCCCGCGAGTGCGATCCGGGTCGGGTTCTCGATCAGGGTGTAGCGGGTGCGCCAGACGGGCAGCCCGAACTGCACCGCCCAGAGCCGCAGGGCCTCGCAGAAGCCGCGCCGGGTCTCGGGCCCGAAGCGCGCGGGATCGAGCACCGGCGCCACCTCGGCGCCGCCGTAGGGCAGGGCGCGGAACCCCGCCAGCAGGCCGGGGCGGCCCTCCGCCAGGGTGAAGGCGGCGCTCGATTCGACGCCGAGGGCGCCCGCCCGGTCGGGCGGGACGGTCGTCAGCGCGAGGGCCGCGGGCTGCTCGGTGACCGCCACCACGGCCCGGTCGGGCGCCCCGGCGAGGTCGATCGCGAGCGGCCGGTAGCCGGCGCCGGCCTCCCGCGGCACGGTGTAGACGAGGCCGATCAGGTCGAGGAAGGCGGCCGAGCCCGAGACCCGGTCGGGATGGGCGGTCCAGCCGAGGAGCCGGTCGCGCTGGGCGGTCCGCTCGGCCGCGACGTCCGGGACCTGGATCTCCGGATCGGCCAGGGTGCCGCGGATCGCGGGCGGCGCAGCCGCGGCGGCGCAGACGGGACAGGGACGCTCGGCGGCCGGCCGGGCCTCGTCGGTCCAGGGCCGCGACGGCGATGCGGGGGCCGAGGACCGGCCGCCGGCGAGGTCTTGCCCAGGCGCCTGCTTGGGCGCCTCCTCGGGGGCCTTCTTGGGGGCTTGCACGGAGCCTTGCATCGGGCCTTGCGCGGGACCTTGCGACCCTGTCGAGGGCGGCGCGTCGGGCGCCGTCACCACCTCGCTCGCCGGGCGCGGGCGCAGGAGGCCGATGCGCGGGTCGAGGACCGCGATCACCGCGAACGGGATCGCGACTGCCGCGAGCGCCGCCAGGCCGAGCCCCCATCGCCCGCTTCCGTCCCGCACGCTCCACCCGCCCCGCTGCGCGCATCCAGGGCGCGATTCCGCCATTATGCACCCGATCATGAGGAAAGTGCATCCGGGGCAAAGACTTAGACGAAAAACCTGGGGACGGTCGCCGCGAGGCCTTGCCAAATGCCCTTGCGACACCCGGTCGATCGGTCGGGGCGGGTGCCGGCCCGTGCGAAAGCCCCTATGGTGGCCGCATGACGACGCCCGACCCGAAGATGCCCGACCCGGCGCCGCCGCCGATATCCGCGCCCGACCCGACGGACGGCCTCGCGCGCCGGCTGCGGCTCGAGCGCGAGGCGCGGGGTTGGTCGCTCGGCGACCTGGCGGCGCGCTCCGGCGTCTCGAAGGCGATGATCAGCAAGGTCGAGCGGGCCGAGGCGAGCCCGACCGCCGTGCTGCTCGGCCGGCTCTCGGGCGCCTTCGGGCTCACCCTCTCGACCCTGCTCGCCCGGGCGGAGGGAGAGACGGGCCAGTTGCGGCGCGCCGCCTCCCAGCCGGTCTGGGTCGATCCGGGCAGCGGCTACCGGCGTCGGCAGCTCTCGCCGCTGATGGCGGAGCACCCTCTCGACCTGACCGAGGTGGAACTGCCGGCCGGGGCCGAGATCGCCTATCCGGCGGCCTCCTACGCCTTCTTGCGGCAGATGATCTGGATGCTCGACGGCACCCTGACCTTCCGGGAGGGCGAGGCCACCCACATCCTCGAGGCCGGCGACTGCCTGGCGCTCGGCGCGCCCGCCGACTGCACCTTCGCCAACCGGAGCGGCCGGTCCTGCCGCTACCTCGTCGCCGTGGTGCGGCAGCGCTGAAAGCTTCGGTAGCGCTAAAAGCTCGCGCAGCGCTGCAAGCTCAGGCCGCGCGCCGGGCGAGGAAGGTCCGGGCCTCGGCGCCGCCGCGCAGGAAGCCGTAGACCAGTACCGGCCAGCAGAACAGCAGCACCGCCATCGGCGCCGACATCTGCCAGCCGACGATCGCCCCGACGATGCCCGCCGCCGAGCCGACGAAGCGGAAGTAGAACACCGGCACCGCGACCACGAGGGCGAGCAGGACCGGCACGCCGAGCACCGCGGTCAGCCCCGCCTGCACCGCCAGGAGGTTGGTCACGCCCATGGCCAGGAACACCAGGAAGGCGGCTATCTGCATCATCGGTCTCGCGCTCCGGTCCCTTGCGATTCGTGCAGGCCACGAAAGACAGGCGAGCATGGCTTTTTGTGGGGCGTCGGCGCGGCGGCGGCCGGGTCGCCCACCGAAACCGGCGGGAACGGAAGAATTTCATCCATTCTGGCTCTTGCAGAGAATAGAATTTTCGAAACGCCAATCAAACCGAAGTCGGCAAAGCGTATTTAATCCCAAGATTCGCCCATCGACCGTCGTACATGTGCGCGAGCGCACAGGGATCGTCGAAGGCACAACCTAGATCCGGCGTCGAGCGGCGGCGCAATCCCGGCGACCGGCCGCGCATGACCGACGAGATCGACGATGACGAAGACCACCCTGCTCCTCGCCGGGGCGACCCTGCTCGCCGCGACCGCGGCCTCGGCCCAGTCGGCGAAGGAGATCTACAGCTACAAGGCCCCCTCCGGCATGTTCAGCGAGGGCACCACGAAGTGGGACATGTACCGCTTCATGGCGGTCGACCACGAGCAGCAGGAGCAGCGCGAGGCGGCCGCGGCCCGGGCGGAGGCCGACCGCACCGCCTCGGTGCCGTCCCCCGCGGTGGCGGGCCGGCCGGTCGCGCATTCCCGCCTTCATTCCCGTTTCGCCCATTCCCGCCTTGCTCACGCCCGCGCGCAGTCCGTCCGGCCTTGAAAGCCCGAGCCGGGCGGGACGGCCCTTCTGCCACACCCGGACGCGTCCCACTTTTGCCTAACCGTGATGTACCTCGCCAACCGGATCGGCTCGGATAAGATTTTCCCCAGTGCGGATACGAGAAGATCCGCCGATGCTGCAATGCAAAAAAGGCAGCGGGGGACGCGATGGATGCGAGATCACTGCTCGTCCAAGTTCAATCCGACATCGGGGCGACGTGCGACAGGGCAGTCCGGCAGGCTTCATTGATCGCGGCGCGCGAGCGACAGGGATTGTCAACCGACCACGAGCGGAATGTCCTGCGCGGCATCCGGGTATCCCTGGGTCTCGAGTACCACCACGAGGCGGTGCTGCTGGGGCGGCTGGCCGGCGGCGAGGCGGAAGGCGATCGCGTCGACCGCCGCGCCGCGCCGGCCCGCCGCCGGTGCCATCGCGGGGTCGGGGAGGATTGCCCGCTGCCGATCCCCTGCTGCGCGACGCTGGCGGCGACCCTGACGTCCCGGTCGCCGGCGGGCGCCGCCCGGCGCTGACCGGCTTTCCGGCGGACGGCGCGATTCGGGCAGGGGTGCTTCGGGGTGGGGGCGATTCGGGCCGGGTGGCCCGGACAGGCACCGGACCGCGCCAGCCACCCGTGCTCCGGTGCCACACCCGCGAACCGGATCGCCGCCGCCGCCCTCCGGCGGGCACCACCGCCCGGGGCGGTGTGGCGCCGGAGCACTGGCGTTCGCCGCAGCCCCGGCGGTCTTCTCCCGTGGCGAGCCCGAGATCGGAGAGCGAATGCCCGTCCCCGCCCTGCTGCCCGTCGCGTCGGACGCGCCGCTCTTCCTCCACCTCGCCGGGTCCCTGGCCTTCGTGGCCGCCGCCGGCCGGGGCATCGGCTGGGCCCTCGACGCCTGGGTGCGCCGCGCGCCCGAAACCGCGCCGCCCGCCGAGCCGGAGCACCCGGCCGACGCACCGCCTCAATCCGGCGCCCGCATCCGGTAGCCCACCCCGGTCTCGGTCAGGATGTAGCGCGGGCGCTCGGGCTCGGGCTCGAGCTTCTGGCGCAGCTGGCGCACGTAGACCCGGAGATATTGCGGATCGGCCGCCGTCCCCCAGACCTCCCGCAGCAGGTGGGCGTGGGTGAGCACCTTGCCGGCATGGTGCACGAGCAGGCGCAGCACGTCGTATTCCTTGGGCGACAGCTTCACCTCGCGCTCGCCCACCCGGACGATGCGGCGCACGAGGTCGACCGAGAGCTCGCCGGCCCGGAAGACCGGGCGCTCGCCGCCGACCGCGAGCTGGTGGCGGAGCGCCGTGCGCATCCGGGCGAGCAATTCGTTCATGCCGAAGGGCTTGGTGACGTAGTCGTCCGCCCCGAGATCGAGCGCCTCGACCTTGCCGGCCTCGTCGTCGCGGCTCGACAGCACGATCACCGGCAGGTCGGGCTTCAGGCTCCGGATCTGCGCCAGGAGGTCGTGCCCCTTGATGTCCGGCAGGCCGAGATCGAGGATCGCCAGCGCCACGTCCTCCCGGCCGAGGAGGTCGAGGGCGGTGCGGCCGTTCTGCGCCTCCACGACCTGGTAGCCCTGGCTGCCGAGGCCGACGCGCAGGAGCTTGCGGATGGGCGGCTCGTCGTCGATCACCAGGATGCGGGGGTCGTTGGTCACGCGGCGGCGTCCTCCGGGGCGGCGCGGGGCACCGGGAAGGTCAGGGTGAAGGCGGCGCCCGGGCAGGGGGATCCGTGTCGGTCGCCCCGGGTGCGGGCGGTGATCCGCCCGCCCATCGCCTCGACGAAGCCGCGCGAGATGGCAAGGCCCAGGCCCGTCCCGGCCCGCACCCGGTCGCGCTTGCGCACCCGGTAGAAGGTGTCGAAGATCCGCTCCTCGTCGCCCTCCGGGATCCCCTCGCCCTCGTCGAGGATCCGTAGCCGCACGGCATCCGCTTCCTGCCATCCCTCGATCCGCACCAGGCTGCCCTCGGGGGCGTATTTGGCGGCGTTGTCGAGGAGGTTGAACAGCACCTGCTCGGTCAGCACCGCGTCGAGGCGCAAGGGGGGCAGGCCGGTGCCGAGGGCCAGGACGACCCGGTGATGCGCCAGGATCTTGTCCGCCCGCTCGAGCGCCGTCGCGACGATCTCGGCGAGGTCGTGGGGCGCGAGGTTCGGGGCGAGCGCCCCGGATTCGAGCTTCGTCATGTCGAGGAGGTTGGCGATGAAGCGGTTCAGCCGCTCGGCCTCGTCGATGATGGTCGCGAGCAGTTCGCCCTGCCCGTCGCGGTCGAGGGCGTCCCCGAGGTCGCGCAGCGTCGTCGCCGAGCCGAGCACCGCGGCGAGCGGCGTCTTGAGGTCGTGCGAGAGCGACGACAAGAGCGCCTGGCGCAGGCGGTCGGTCTCGGCCGAGCGGCGCGCACGGTCGAGGTCCTCGACGAGGTGCACCCGCTCGATGGCGAGCGCCCCCTGGTCGGCGAGCGCGTCGAGGAGCCGGCGCTGGTCGGGGGTGAGGAGCGGCCCCGGCTTGTCGCCGTCGAGCCCGACCACCCCGACCATGCCGCGCCCGGTGCGCAGGGGCAGGAAGAGGCGTTTTGCCCCCGGCAGGGTGTCGGCGCCCCGCCCCGCCGGGCGGCCGTGATCGAAGGTCCATTTCGCCGCCGCGAGGTCGGCCTCGTCGAGCTCGTCCTCCGGGGGATAGCCGGCCATCACCGTGACGGCGCCGCTATGCGCCGCGGTGCCGCCATGCGCCGCGGACCCGCCCTGCGGCAGGAGCAGCACCACCCGCAGGCGCAGCATCAGGGCGATCTGGTAGGCGGTGGCCCAGAGCACGTCGTCGAGGGTGCCGCAGCCGGCGAGCTTGCGCGAGAAGCCGTAGAGCGCCTCGGTGGCCTTGCTGCGCGTGCGCGAGATCGTCGCCTCGGCCCGCGCCCGCGCGGCGAGGTTCGAGACCACCACCGCCACCAGGGTGAAGAAGAACAGGGCGACGACGTTGGTCGGGTCGGCGATGGTGAAGGTGTAGAGCGGCGGCAGGAAGAAGAAGTTGTAGGCCAGCGACGAGGCCAGGACGGTCGCGAGCGAAGGATAGAGCCCGAAGCGCACCGCCACCGCCACCACGGCGGTCAGGAAGACGAGGTCGGTGCTCTCGTGGCCGAGCGAGGGCTGGAGCGCGAGGCCGAGGCCGAGCGCGCCCGCGACCGCACCGAGCGCCGCCCCGTAGGGCAGGAGGCCGGGCCGGGGCGGGGCGGCGGTGCGCACGCCCTTGTGGGGGGCCGGCGCCCCTGCCGCCTCCTCGCCCGCCACGACGTGGACGCTGATCGAGCCCGAGCGGCGCAGGAGGTCGTGCACCACCGAGCCGTTCAGCAGCTCGAACCAGCGCGAGCGGGTCGACTTGCCGATCACCACATGGGTGACGTTGTGCTCGCGGGCGAAGGCCACCACGTCGTCGGCGATGCGGCCCTGGCTCGGCAGGGTCGCGGTCTCGGCCCCCAGCCGCTCGGCGAGCCGCAGCGTGTCGGCGATCCGGTCGCGCTCGGCCTCGCTCAAGGACGCGCTGCGCCGGCTCTCGACGGTGAGCGCCGTGAAGGGCGCCCGCAGCCGGTCGGCGAGGCGCTTGGCATAGCGCACGAGGCCGGCCGAGCGCGGGTCCTCGCTGACGCAGACCAGCACCCGCTCGCCCGCCGCCCAGGGGCCGGGGATGGCGTGGGCCCGCATATGGGTGACGAGCTGGTCGTCGACCTGCTGGGCGGTGCGGCGCAGCGCCAGCTCGCGCAAAGCCGTCAGGTTGCCGGGGGAGAAGTAGTGCTTGAGCGCCCGCTCGGCCTGACGCGGCAGGTAGACCTTGCCCTCCTGCAGGCGCCGGATCAGGTCGTCGGGGGAGAGGTCGATGACCTCGATGTCGTCGGCCCGGTCGAGGATCGAATCCGGCACCGTCTCGCGCACCCGGATCCGGGTGATCTGCGCCACCACGTCGTTCAGGCTCTCGACGTGCTGGATGTTGAGGGTGGTGTGGACGTCGATGCCGGCCTGGAGCAGCTCCTCCACGTCGAGGTAGCGCTTGGGGTGGCGCGAGCCCGGGGCGTTGGTGTGGGCGAGCTCGTCGACCAGCGCCAGCTGCGGCTTGCGGGCCAAGAGCCCGTCGAGGTCCATCTCGTCGAACGTGCCGCCGCCATACGCGACCGTGCGGCGCGCCAGCACCCCGAGCCCGGCGACCAGGGCCTCGGTCTCGGGTCGTCCATGGGTCTCGACCACGCCCACCACCACGTCGACGCCCTCGCGCAGGCGCGCATGGGCGGTGGTCAGCATCTCGTAGGTCTTGCCGACCCCCGGCGCGGCTCCCAGGAAGATCTTTAAACGCCCGCGCCCGGGCGCCTCCCGGCGCGCCTGCGCCAGGAGCGCGTCGGGCGAGGGCCGCAGGCCCTCGCGCAAGGGCCGGGACGTGTCCCTCATCGGGCCTGCTGGGCGTCGAGGGCGCGGTTGAGGGCGAGCACGTTGACCCGCCGCTCGCCGAGGACACCGAGGCTCGGCTCCTGCACCTGCCCGGCGACGAGGGCGCGCAAGCCATCCTCGGAGATGCCGCGGGCCTTCGCCACCCGGGGCACCTGGAACAGGGCGGCCTCGGGCGAGACGTCGGGATCGAGCCCCGAGCCCGAGGTGGTGACGAGGTCCTGCGGCACCGGGTCGGCGGGGTTCTCGGCCTTGAGAGCCGCGAGGTCGGCCTTCACCCGGTCGATCAGCGCCGGGTTGGTCGGCCCGAGATTGGCGCCGCCGGAATTGGCGGCGTTGTAGGGCGCCGCCACGGTCTTCGTGGAATCGGCCGGATCGGGCGCCACGGTCGCCGAGGGGCGGCCGTGGAAGTAGCGCGCGCCGGTGAAGCTCTGGCCGATGAGCGCGGAGCCGACGAGCGTGCCGTCCGCATTGCGGATCAGGCTGCCCTCGGCTTGCGCCGGGAAGAGCCGCCCGGCGATGCCCGTCATGGCGAGCGGGTAGGCGAGGCCGGTGACGAGGGTCAGGCCGGTGAGGAGCACGAGGGCGGGGCGGAGGTGCCGGAGCATGGCGTTGGTGTCCGTTCGAGCCGAATTCGATCAGGCGAGGTGGAGGGCGCTCACGGCGAGATCGATCACCTTGATGCCGACGAACGGCACCAGGATCCCGCCGAGACCATAGATCAGGAGATTGCGCCGCAGCAACGCGGCGGCGCCGACGGCGCGGTAGCTCACCCCGCGCAAGGCGAGCGGGATCAGCGCCACGATGATCAGCGCGTTGAAGATGATCGCCGACAGGATCGCGCTCTGGGGCGAAGCGAGCCCCATCACGTTGAGGGCCTGGAGCTGCGGGTAGAGCCCGACGAACATCGCCGGGATGATGGCGAAGTACTTCGCCACGTCGTTGGCGATCGAGAAGGTGGTGAGCGCCCCCCGGGTCATCAGCAGCTGCTTGCCGATCTCGACGATCTCGATGAGCTTGGTCGGGTCGGAATCGAGGTCGACCATGTTGCCGGCCTCGCGGGCCGCCACCGTGCCGGTGTTCATCGCCACGCCGACATCGGCCTGGGCGAGCGCGGGCGCGTCGTTGGTGCCGTCGCCGCACATCGCCACGAGCTTGCCCTGCGCCTGCTCGCGCCGGATCAGCGCCAGCTTGTCCTCCGGGGTGGCCTGGGCGAGGAAGTCGTCGACGCCGGCCTCCGCGGCGATGGCGGCCGCGGTCATCGGGTTGTCGCCGGTGATCATCACCGTGCGGATGCCCATCCGGCGCAGCTCCGCGAAGCGCTCCCGGATGCCGCCCTTGACGATGTCCTTGAGGTGGACGACGCCGAGGAGCTTGCCGTCGCGGGCGACCGCCAGCGGCGTGCCGCCGGCCTTGGCGATCTCCTCGGCGATGGTCCGGATCTCCTGGGCGGCCATCGCGTCGAGGCGGGGCTGGATCATCCGGGCGGTGGCCTCGCGCCCGACCGGCGCGGGGGCCGCCTCCAGGCTGGCGATCACCGCCTCGACCGCGCCTTTTCGGATCGAGGAGCCGTCGAGGTCGATGCCCGACATCCGCGACTGCGCGGTGAAGGGCACGAAGGTGGCGTTCAGGCTTCCCATGTCGCGGGCCCGGATGCCGTGCGCCTCCTTGGCCAGCACCACGATCGAGCGACCCTCGGGCGTCTCGTCGGCGAGCGAGGCGAGCTGGGCCGCGTCCGCCAGCGTGCCCGGGGTGACGCCGCGGACGGGCCGGAACTCGGTCGCCTGGCGGTTGCCGAGCGTGATCGTGCCGGTCTTGTCGAGGAGCAGCGTGTCGACGTCGCCCGCCGCCTCGACGGCGCGGCCCGACATGGCCAGCACGTTGAACCGCACCAGCCGGTCCATGCCGGCGATGCCGATCGCCGAGAGCAGCGCCCCGATGGTGGTCGGGATCAGGGTGACGAAGAGCGCCACCAGGACCGCGAGCGGGATCGCGCCACCGGCATAGGACGCGAAGCTCGGGATCGAGCCCACCGCGAACACGAACACGATGGTGAGGCCGGCAAGCAGGATGTTGAGCGCGATCTCGTTGGGGGTCTTCTGGCGCGAGGCGCCCTCGACCAGCGCGATCATCCGGTCGATGAAGGTCGAGCCGGCGGCGGCCGTGATCCGCACCCGGATCCAGTCGGAGAGCACCTGCGTGCCGCCGGTCACCGCCGAGCGGTCGCCGCCGGATTCGCGGATGACGGGGGCGGATTCGCCGGTGATCGCCGCCTCGTTGACCGAGGCGATGCCCTCGATCACCTCGCCGTCCGACGGGATCACGTCGCCGGCTTCCACCAGCACCACGTCGCCGACCTTGAGGCCGGCGCCCGGCACGGTCTCGTAACCGCCGCGCGGGCCGCCGGGAGCGGCGGCGGGGCCGGAGAGCAGCTTCGCGGTGGTCTCGGTCCGGGTGCGGCGCAGCGAATCGGCCTGCGCCTTGCCGCGTCCCTCCGCCACCGCCTCGGCGAAGTTGGCGAACAGGACGGTGAACCACAGCCAGAGGATGATCTGGCCGGTGAAGGCCAGGTCCTGGCCACCGGTGACGAGGTCGCGGACGAACAGCAGGGTGGTGAAGGCCGCCACGACCTCGACCACGAACATCACGGGGTTCTTCACCATCTGGCGCGGATCGAGCTTGGTGACCGCGCCGAGGAGCGCGGGCCCGATCAGGCCGGCATCGAGGAGGGAGGGTTTTTGGGTCTGGGCCATGATCCTGGGATCCGGATGAGGCGAGGAGGTGGGGGGCAGGCGGCTGTGGCCGCAGCACCCAGGAGATGAAATGTCGAGTGGAGAAGGTCGCTTGTCCGAGATCGGATGGCTCGGCAGTGAGTCCATCGCCTCCCACCTGCGACCTCATCCTGAGGCGTTAGTCGATCGAAGATCGACTAACCTCGAAGGAGGGCTCCAGAGATCGCTGTGGTCTCTTGAGCCCTCCTTCGAGGCTCACTCCGTTCGCACCTCAGGATGAGGTCGTGAGTGGGGTGAGCCCTGTTCGCTCGGACGGGCTTCACGGCGCGAGCGCCGCGGCCCCGAGCATGACCGCCGCCCAGATCGCGCCGGAGCCGAGGAGCGCGAGGCCGGTGAGCGCCAGGACGATGTCGCAGGGCCGCAACGTGGACCGGTCGTGGCGCGGGCCGGGGCGCGGCCGGTGCCGGGACAGGCCCCGGCGGATGCGGTCGGCGTGGGTGGTCATGGCTCAGCCCCCCGCCGCCGCGAAGGTCTGGCCCGCCGCCCCGGCCAGGTGCTCGACGATCGGGCCGAGCGCCAGGGACGGGAAGAAGGTCAGGCCGCCGACGATGAGGATCACCCCGACGAGGAGGCCGACGAACAGCCCGCCATGGGTCGGGAAGGTCCCGGCGGAGGCCGGCAGGGTCTTCTTTGCCGCGAGCGAGCCCGCGATGGCGAGCGCCGGGATGATCACGAAGAACCGGCCGACCAGCATCCCGGCCCCGAGCGTCAGGTTGTAGAACGGGGTGTTGCCCGAGAGCCCGCCGAAGGCCGAGCCGTTGTTCGCCGCCGCCGAGGTGAAGGCGTAGAGGATCTCGGTGAAGCCGTGCGGACCGGCATTCGCGGGACCCGCCAGCCCCGCCGGCAGCACGGTGGCGAGCGCGGTGAAGCCGAGCATCATCAGGGGCAGGCAGAGGATGGCGAGCATCGCCATCTTGACCTCCCGGGCCTCGATCTTCTTGCCGAGATATTCGGGCGTGCGCCCGACCATCAGCCCGGCGACGAAGATCGCCACCACCACGAAGACCAGCATGCCGTAGAGGCCCGCGCCGACGCCGCCGACGATGATCTCGCCGAGCTGCATGTTGACGAGCGGGATCAGGCCGCCGAGCGCCGTGAACGCGTCGTGCATGGCATTGACCGCGCCGCAGGAAGCGGCGGTGGTCACGACCGCGAACAAAGCCGAGCCGGGGATGCCGAAGCGGACCTCCTTGCCCTCGAGGTTGCCGCCCTGGAGCCCGAGCGCGTTCAGCAGCGGGTTGCCGGCGCCCTCGGCCCAGTAGGTGATGGCGGTGCCGGCGAGAAACAGCACGCCCATCGCGGCGAGGATCGCCCAGCCCTGGCGCTCGTCCCCGACCATGCGGCCGAACACGTTGGTGAGCGCGGCACCGAGCGCGAAGATCGACACCATCTGGATCAGGTTCGACAACGCGGTCGGGTTCTCGAACGGGTGGGCGGCGTTGGCGTTGAAGAAGCCGCCGCCGTTGGTGCCGAGCATCTTGATCGCCACCTGGCTCGCCACGGGGCCGAGGGCGATGGTCTGCTTGGCCCCCTCCAGCGTCGTGGCCTCGGCGTAGGGCGCGAGCGTCTGCGGCACGCCCTGCCAGACCAGGAACAGGGTGTAGACGATGCAGAGCGGCAGCAGCACGTAGAGGGTGCAGCGGGTCAGGTCGACCCAGAACGAGCCGACCGTGCGGGCCGAGGCCCGGGCAAAGCCCCGGATCAGCGCCACGGCGAGCGCGATGCCGGTCGCCGCCGAGAGGAAGTTCTGGTGCGTCAGCCCCAGCATCTGCGACAGGTAGGAGAGGGTGCTCTCGCCGCCGTAATTCTGCCAGTTGGTGTTGGTGACGAAGCTCGCCGCCGTGTTGAAGGCGAGGTCCGGCGCCACCGCGCCCTGGTCGGCGGGGTTGAACGGCAGGAACGCTTGCAGCCGCAGGATCGCGTAGAGCAGCACGAAGCCGGCGGCGTGGAAGACCAGCATGGCACCCGCGTAAGTCAGCCAGTGCTGCTCGTGGGCCTCGTCGATGCCGGCGAGGCGATAGAGGCCGCGCTCGACCGGGCGCAGCACGGGCGAGAGGGGGGTGGAGGCGCCGGTGAAGACCCGGGTCATGTAGAGACCCAGCGGCTTCACCAGGGCGAGGACGATCGCGCAAAACAGCGCGATCTGGAGCCAGCCTGAGAGCGTCATGGGGATGCTCCTCAGAACCGCTCGGGCCGCACGAGGGCGTAGGCGAGATAGGCGAGCAGCCCGAGGGTCATCAGGCCGCCGAGCCCGTAATCGAGGGTCATCGCGGGCCTCCTCACAGGCGTTCGCACAAGGAGACGTAGCCGAGCGACAGGGCGAAGAAGCTCAAGCCCCCCGCCAGCATCAAAAGATCGAACATGGGGTATCCCCGTCGGGCGGCGCGGGGTGACGGGCGCCGCCGCATCGAACCGGACCGTGAGCCACGGTCCCGATCCCGGAGATCCTCCCGATCGCGTAGGGATTCGAGAGGGGACGGGGCGGCTCGCCATAAAGGCGGCATAAAGATCGCGGGGTCAGGCCTGGTCGGCGGAGCATCTGGCGACGCGGACCGCCTCCTGCAGGCCGGGACAGGCGTGCTCGGCGCCGCGGCAAGCGGAATGCAGGGCGAGGCGATCGATCCGGAGCACGCAGGTGGTGCCGTGGCGAAAGCCCCGGACGGGAAAGCCGCAGAGCCGGCAGGCGGCTTGCACGCGGCACAGCGCCGGATCGGACGGCGCGGCGCCCCGCGGGAGGCGGCGCCCGCGCCGGCTCTGACTCGATCCCATCCTGACCACCCCGGGCGACGCCACGCATCGCGGGGTTCTGCGAGCGGCTCCGGGAAAGGAACAAGGCGGGCGGACGGCCCGGGTTATCAAGATTCCATCAAGGCCGGGAAGGCGCGGGTGGGCCCCGGCCGACCGTCCGCGACCGTCAGGTCGCCAGTCGCGACCGTCAGGTCGCCAGTCGCGACCGTCAGGTCGCCAGTCGCGACCGTCAGGTCGCCAGTCGCGACCGTCAGGTCGCCAGTCGCGACCGTCAGGTCGCCAGTCGCGACCGTCAGGTCGCCAGTCGCGACCGTCAGGTCGCCAGCAGCTCGCCGCCCTTCTCGGCGATGACCTGCCGCACCTTGCCGGAGAAGACCCCGAGCAGCAGCGGCAGGTGGACCTCGACGCGCGCCGCCTCGTCCTCGACCGCGATGGTGCCGCTGACCGACTGGCCCATGGCGCCGACCTGGAACCCGAGGGTGTCGCCGGTCCAGACCGGATCCCCCATGGTGAGGCCGGCCTTCTGGACGAGATCCCGGCCCTGGCCGATGCGGGCATCGATGCGCCGCCGCGCCTCGCTCCGCCCGAGCTGGTGGGGAATCACGACAACCAGGGGTTTCGCCATCACCGTCTCCACGGGCCGCCGCGCCCCGTGCGGGGTCGGATCCGGGCACCATGCCCCGGCAGCGTCGACTCTCAGCGGTTGAATTTTACCAGGATGGCGGGGAATTCAATCGGTGGCGGCCGCGGAGGGTTAAGGAATGTGGCATGGGCGGCCTTCGCCGATTGTCCCGCCGAATGATCGCGCGCGGATGCTGGGCAAGCCCGCCGGCCTGGCGTAGAGGGGCGGGGAGCGGCGCGGGCTGACGCGGTCCGCGAAGGGAGGCCGGTCGTCACGTGATCGAGCGGGGAATTCTCGGCGCCGTCGCCGTGTGCATCGCGGCCACGGCCGGCCTGTGGCTCCTGGCGATGCCGGACGAGCCGGTGCGGGCCCTGCAGGACGGCCTCGGGGCCGCGGCGCTCGCCACCATCATCGCCGGCGCGGCCGTCCGGCGCTCCTCCGAGTGAGGGGGGACCGCCGGACGGTCCTGGCGCGGCTCGCCCGGCCTCTGGCGCGCGGGCTCGTCGCGCTCCTCGTCGCCGCCGCGGTGCTGTGGCTCGCGTTTCACCTGCGCTGAAGCCGATCTCCGCTGCGGCAGCTGTCGCAACGGCGCGGCGGGACTGCTAAGCTGGCGGCGCCCGAATCCGGACGAAACCCGATGCGTCTCTCCCTCGCTTCCCTGCTGATTCTCGGCGCGCTCGCCGTCCCGGCCCACGCCCAGACGACGGCCCCGAACCCGTTCAGCCCCGGCGCCGCCAAGCCGAACCTGCCCCCGAACCCGCCCGCCATCCCGGCCAGGCCCGCGGCGCCCGCCGGGGCGGCGGCCGGCAATGCCGCCCCGGCGGCCGGCGCGGTCTACCCCACGGCGGTCGCACCGAAATACGCCAAGGAGCCGCCGGGCAGCGCCCGCCAGCACACCTGCCTCGACCAGTACAACGCCAACAAGGCGGCCGGCGGCGCCGGCAACGGCGGCCTGAACTGGATCCAGAAGGGCGGCGGCTACTATTCCGAGTGCACCAAGCGGTTGAAGGGCTGAACGCCGGGCCGGCGCCGAGGCGCCGTCACGCCCGGGCCGGCCCGGGGGACGGCCGCACCGTGAGGGCCAAGGCTACGCCCAAACCCGCCACGGCGAGCCCCGCCAGCACCGCCCAGGCCGGCCAGGCGGCGCCGGCGCCCTCCGCCAGGGCCGCCTGGTAGGCCTCGATCGCCCAGGCGTTCGGGGTGAACCAGCCGAGGCTCTGGAGCCAGGGCGGCATCAGGAAGCGCGGCACCATGCTGCCGCCGACCGCCGAGAGCAGCAGCACCCCGAAGGTCGAGACGAGGTGGGCCTGCTGGCGGGTCCGCGCCGCCGCGCAGGCGGCGAGCCCCAGGCCCGCCGCCATGGCGGCGACCAGCACCCCGGTGACGAGCCAGGCCAGGGCGTGCGGGCCGACCGAGACGCCGTAGACCAGGGCCGCCGCCGCGAAGATCAGCGCGCCCTGCGCGGTGCCCTGGAGCACCAGGAACAGGAACTTGCCGAGCACCACCACCGGCAGGCCGCCGGGGGCGGCGGCGAGGCGGTCGGCAAGGCCGGACTGGCGCTCCTCGACCAGGGACAGGGCGCCCTGCATGGCGGCGAACATCAGGAACACCGCGGCGATGGCCCCGGCATAGTAGGCGACGCGGGCGTTGCCCCCGTCCGGCCCGCCATGCCCGTCGGCCGTCGAGGTCCGGGCGACCAGGGCGGCGAAGGAGAAGGCTTCCTTCTTCTCGCGGCTCTCCGCGAAGGCACGATCCAGGAAGGCGCGCTCGTCCGGGCCGATCTTGCCGGTGCGCTCGACATCGGCGACGACCCGCGACAGCACCACGTCGGGCAGGGCCTCGTTGAGGACCCGCTGCACCTGGCCCAGCGCGATCGGGGTGGCAAGCGCCCGAGCCGGGCTCTCGACGACGAGGATCGGCGCGTCGGTCGGCGTGCTCCCGGCGGCGAGGTCGCCGCGCAGCACCAGGGCGACGTCGACCTCGCCCCGGCGCACCGCCGTCACGGGGTCGCCGTCGAGGCGCGTCGTGCGCAGCGCCGGGTCGGCCTCGAGGGCGGCGACGAGCCGTCCGGTCGTGGCGGTGCGGGCCTGGTCGAGGAGCCCGACCTGGATGCGGATCCGCTCGCCGACGGCGCCGGAAAAGATCGCCGCGAAGACGCAGAAGATCACGGTCGGCAGCACGAAGGCCATCACCAGGGCGGCCCGGTCGCGCCAGAGGGTGAGCAGCATCACCCGGAACGCGGCGACGATCATGCCACGGCCTCCACGGGGGGGCGGGGGTGGCTCACGGGAGCGTCCCCCGCCGTCACGTCGCGATAGAGCACGTCGAGCCCCGGCTCGCGCACCCGGATCTCCCGCACCGGCACGCCGTGGCGGCGCAGATGGGCGAGGAGCGCCGCGCCGTCGCGCCCGCCCGCCACCGCGTCGCCGGCCCGCCGGCCGGTCTGCCAGACGAGCGGCGAGGCCGGATGGAAGCCGGCCTGGCGCAGGGCGGCCGCCCCCCCGGGCCCGGCGGCCTCGGCGAGCGCCACCTCGTGCTCGGGCGGGCCGGCCCGCAGGCGCGCGAGCAGGTCGGCGAGGCGCCCGTCGAGGCGGATGCGCCCGTCCTGGAGCACCAGGACCCGGTCGGCCAGGCGCTCGGCCTCGGCGAAGTCGTGGGTGGCGACGAGCAGCGCGGCGCCGGCCGCCGGCAGGCGTTCGAGGACCGCGTGGAT
This sequence comes from Methylobacterium indicum, assembly GCF_017347565.1. Taxonomy (NCBI): domain Bacteria; kingdom Pseudomonadati; phylum Pseudomonadota; class Alphaproteobacteria; order Hyphomicrobiales; family Methylobacteriaceae; genus Methylobacterium; species Methylobacterium indicum. Next base: position 2,946,153 of record NZ_AP024145.1, read on the forward strand.
CGCCGCCCGGGCGGCCTGGTCGACGCCCTGCGTCGGCTCGTCGAGGAGGACGAGGGCGGGCTCGCCGAGGAGGGCGGCCGCGATGTTGGCCCGGCGCTGGTAGCCGCCCGAGAGCACGCCGACGAGGCGGGCGGCGACGTCTTCGAGGCCGGTCCGCGCCAGCGCCCGGGCCACCGCCGGCGCCCGGGCCGCCCGGGGCAGACCCAGGAGGCGGGCGAAGACCTCGAGGTTCTCCCGCACGGTGAGCCGCGGGTAGAGGGCGATCTCCTGCGGCACCCAGGCGATGGCGCGCCGCACCGCCGGGTCGCGCCCGGGATCGCCGCCCGCGACCCGCACGCTGCCGCGCTCCGGGACGAGGCGGCCGGCGAGCAGCCGCATCAGCGAGGACTTGCCGGCGCCGTTGGGGCCGAGCAGCGCCACGGTCTCGCCGCGCGCGAGATCGAGGTCGACGCGATCGAGGACCCGCCGGCGGCGGTACGAGAAGGCGAGGTCGCGGAGCGTCGCCGCGGGGTCATCCGTCATGACGCCGAGAACAGCAGGGCTTTGCGGCATTCCGAGGGAGGCGCGCCGGTGCGGGGGAGAGCCACCCGGAGCGGGCCCTACCGGGCCGGCAGGGCGCGGGCGAGCCGCACCCGCAGCGACGCGCCCGGTCCGGCGAGGCGGAAAGCGGCGGCGGCGAAGTCCGGCCGGCCGCGCCGGCCGGCGCCGTTCGAGAAGCCGTAGGGTTCGGTCGGCAGGCCGAGTTGCGTCCGGCCGAGGCGTCCGTCGCCGTCGAGGTCCTGGAACGCCGCCACCGCGTAGCTGCCCGGCGGCACGTCGGTGAAGCCGAAGCGCAGGCTCGGGGCCGAGGCCGGCCCGTTCTGGCCGATGCGGCAGGCCTCCTCGGCGAGCGACCCGGTGCAGAGCGCGACGAAGACCCGGCCGGCGCCGGGCTCGACCCCGTCGACCTCGATCGCGAGATCGGCGGCCGAAACCGGCCCCGCCAGGGCCAGAAGCGCGACCAGCGCGAGAGGGCCCCTCACGAGGCCTCCCCGAGGCTCGGAGAGGCCGCGAGCGGCATGCCGCGGGCGGGCACCGTCCCGACGGCCAGGTCCTCGGCCATCAGCCGCGCGGTGATGCGGGCGCCCTCGTAGATCACCGGCAGGCCGGAGCCCGGATGGGTGCCGCCGCCGACGAGGTAGAGGCCGGGCCCGAAGCGGTTGTGGGGCCGGAAGTAGAGCATCTGCAGGAGGTCGTGCGACAGGTTGAAGGTCGCGCCCTCGTACACGTCGAACTCGTCGCGCCACTGGGTCGGATCGACCACGCGCTCGTAGCGGATGCGGGATTCGATGTCGGTGAGCCCGAGCTTCTCCAGCCGCTTGAGCACCAGCGCCCGGTAGGACGGGCCGACGCTCGCCCAGTCGATCCCGGCGCGCAGGTTCGGCACCGGCACCAGCACGTAGAGGCTGGTATGGCCGGGGGGCGCCATGCCGCCGTCGGTGTAGCCGGCATGCTGGACGTAGACCGAGGGCTGCATCGGCAGCACCCCGTCCGAGACCTCGCGGATGTTGCGGGCGTAATCCTCCGACAGCAGGATGGTGTGGTGGCCGAGGCTCTCGGGCATCGGCCCCTCGATGCCGAGATACAGCATGTAGGTCGAGCAGGAGAGCCGGGCCTTCGCCACCTTGGCGTCCCGCCAGCGCGGCCGGCGCGCCTCGGGGACGAGCTCGGGCACGACCTTGGCGAAGTCGCCGTTGATGACGACCGCATCGGCATGGATGCGCTCGCCCCCGGCCTCGACCCCCACCGCGCGCTTGCCCTCGAACAGCACCCGGTCGACCGAGGTGCCGAGCCTGATCTCGACGCCCATGCGGCGGGCGAGCCCCGCCATCGCCTCCGACACCGCGCCGCAGCCGCCCACCGGGTGATAGACCCCGTGCTCGTATTCGAGGAAGCTCAGGATGGTGAACAGGCTCGGGCACCGGAACGGCGACATCCCGAGATATTTGGTCTGGAACGAGAAGGCGAGGCGGACCCGCGGGTCCTTGAAGTAGCGCGCCAGGTCGCGGTCGACGGTCGCGTGCGGGCGCAGGAGGGGCAGGGCCGCCAGCATCGCCGGGGAGGCGAAGCTGCGGAGCGAGTCGCAGGCCTGCTGCAGCACCGGGATGAAGGCCGCGAGCTTGTGGCGGTTGTCCTCGAGGAAGCGGCGGACGTTCTTCGCGTCGTCGGGGGCGATGCGGGCGATCTCGGCCTCGAGCCGCTCGACGTCCGGCGTCGCCTTGATCTCCCCGCCGCCCTCGAAGACGAGGTGGTATTGCGGATCGAGCCGCTCGAGGGTGAGGTGGTCCTCCAGCCGCTCGCCGCAGGATTCGAAGATGTCGGCCAGGATGCGCGGATAGAGGAAGAAGGTCGGCCCGATGTCGAACCTGTAGCCGCCCGGCGCGGTCACCGTGCGGGTGCGCCCGCCGACGCACTCCTCCTTCTCGATCACCGTCACCTGCACGCCGTCGCGCGCGAGCATGAGCGCCACCGCGAGGCCGCCCGGCCCCGCTCCGACCACCACCGCCCGCCGCCCCGACAGGGTGCGGTACCCATCCCGCGGCTGCAACAACGCTCCACCTCCTGCCAGACCGAAACGCATGTCCGTGCGTACGGCCTAGTTGTGGTGCGCGACGGTGAGTCGGCAATGGTTGCGCATTGTCGCGGCGGGGGAAGGCGGGGGTTTTTCGGCGGGTGTGGCGGAGCGTTGACGGGCGGTCTGCTGCGCGGTCCTTGGCGTTGCCGCCCGGTCAGATCGGCGCCAACCGCTCACCCCCGAGCCGGTGCAACGCCACCGCCCCCGCGACCGCCACGTTGAGCGAATCGACCCCCGGCGCCATCGGGATCGCCACGCGGCGGGCGCGGGCCATCAGCGCCTCGGGCAGGCCGGGGCCCTCGGTGCCGAGCAGGAGGAGCGCCCGGGGCAGGGGCGGCAAGCGCCCGATATCCTCGCCCCGGGGCGAGAGGGCGAGCGGCGTGAGCCGGTGGCGCTCGCACAGAGCGAGGAGGGCGTCGCCGGTGGGGAGCCGGGCGAAGGGGACGGTCAGGCTGGTGCCGGCCGAGACCCGGATCGCCTTGCGGTAGAGCGGGTCGCAGGTTTCCGCATCGAGCAGCACCGCGTCGGCCCCGAAGGCGGCGGCGTTGCGAAACAGCCCGCCGACATTGTCGTGGTTGGCAAGGCCCACGAGGCCGACGAGCAGGGCCGGACCCGCCGGCACCAGGGCGTCGGGGTCGGGCTCGGGCCCGCGCAGGCCCACCGCCAGCACGCCGCGATGGATCGGGAAGCCCGTCACCGCCCCCATCACGGGTTTCGCGGCGACGTAGACCGGGGCGTCGAGGCCGGCGAGCGCCGGCGCCAGCCCGGGCAGCCGCTCGGGCGAGACGAGCACCGACTCGATCCGGAACCGGGCGGCGCCCGCGAGCAGCACCCGCAGCACCACCTCGCCCTCGGCGATGAACCGGCCCTCGCGCCCGACGAGGTCGCGCTCGCGCATCTGCGTGTAGGCGGACAGCCGCGGGTCGGCGGGGTCGTCGACGGGGATCGGCGTCATGCGGTCCGGGTTTCGGCCCTGGCGGGTGCCAGGACGTATGGGGATCAGCCCTTGCGGGCGGCGAGCGGGTCGGCCTCGGCCTTGGTCGGTACCTTCACCAGGGCCTCGCCGTCCAGCACCGTCTCGCCGTTGACCGAGCAGGTGCAGGTCAGGCGGGCGCGGCGGCGCTCCGGCACCAGCTCGGCCACCTCGACGGTGACGTCCACCGTGTCGCCGATGCGCACCGGCGCGCGGAAGTTGAGGCTCTGGCTGATGTAGATCGCGCCCGGGCCGGGCAGGCGGGTGCCGAGCACCGCCGAGATCAGCCCGGCGGTGTAGAGGCCGTGGGCGATGCGGGTGCCGAACGGGGTGCGGGCGGCGAAGTGCTCGGAGAGATGGATCGGGTTGCGGTCGCCGGTGATCTCGGCAAAGCCCACCACGTCGGAGGTCGCGATGGTCTTCGACAGCGTCTCGGACAGCCCGACGCTCAGGTCCTCGAAGTACAGCACGCGCAGTTCGGGCATCATCGGCGTCGCTCCCGGTGGACGTCTGGGGCCGCGGCCGGGCGCGCGGGGCTCCGCGCCGTCCCGCCGGGTCCCACGGGGTCGCACGGGACGGGGGCGGAAATCCACTGGCGAAAGGTCGGAGGGGCGGCACCGTGGCCGAAGGCGGCCGGGCCGGGCGTCCTCGTCTGACCGAGGGGAAGATGCCGGATGAGAGGGGCAGGCCCGGCGAACCGGGGGCTCTGCTTTCGGCGGTCCGACGCGTTCCGTTCGGTCATTGCGCTCGGTCGGGCGCTATCAAGTGAGCAAGAATTGATCTCGTCTTTCCCTATCCATTTCTTTTCCTTCATTTCGACGCTGCGATGCATTAATAAAATTTTAGCGATGCAGGTGCGACAAGAAGGGCGTCTGACGATCGCTCACCCACGGCTTGTCCCATGCGTCTATCCCTGAAGAGCGGCCTGACCGGCCTGTTCGGGATCCTCCTGCTGCTCACCCTGGCCCAGGGCGGCCTCTCCCTGTGGAAGCTCGGCTCGATCGAGACCCGCATCGCCACCCTGGCCGACGACGCGGTGCCCTCGATCAACGAGGCGCACGCGATCAACGCCCTGGTGATGCGGGCCCGGCTCTGGCAGTTCCGCTTCATCACCGCCGACGGCGAGGCCGAGAAGACCCTCGCGACCAAGAACTTTTCCGAGCTCGACGCGGCACTCGGCGAGCGGATGGACCGCTACCGGGGGCTGATCAGCTCGGAAGCCGAGCGGGAGATCTTCGGGAGCCTGACCGCCAAGGTCGCGGCCTTCCGGACCGACTGGGCCCGCCTCAAGGGCCTCCCGAGCCAGGCCGAGATCGACACCTTCTTCCGGGGCCCGATGAACGCGACCTATCGCGCCACGATCGACACCGCCGGCAAGCTCGTCGCCCTCAACGCCGCCGCCGGCACCGCCGCCGGCGAGGCCGCCCGGGCCGAGCGGGTCGAGGCGACCCGCACCGCCGTCGCGATGCTCGCGGTGTCGGTCCTCGTCACCCTCGCGGCGGTGCTGTTCTGCCTCGTCCGCGTCGTCCGGCCGCTCGGCCGCATGACCGGCGCGATGCGCCGCCTCGCCGAGGGCGATGCCGCGACCGCGATCCCGGGCGCCGGCCGCCGGGACGAGCTCGGCGCCATGGCGGGGGCGCTCGCGGTGTTTCGCGACAACCTGGTCCGCACCCGGGCGCTGGAGGAGGAGACCGCGCTCGCCCGGGCCGGCGCCGAGGCGCAGCGCCGGCAGGCGACCCGCGCGCTGGCGGATGCCTTCGAGCGGGCGGTCGGCGGCATCGTCGGCGCGGTCACGGCCGCCGCCACCGAGCTGCAGGCCACCGCCCAGACCATGACGTTCACCGCCCGGGAGACCGCCGGCCAGTCGGGCGGCGCGGCGGCGGCGGCGGCCCAGGCCGCCTCGAATGTCGGCATGGTGGCGGCGGCGGCGGAGGAACTCGGCGCCTCGGTGGCCGAGATCGGCCGGCAGGTCGACGGCTCGGCCCGGCTCGCCGGGGCCGCCGTCCGGGAGGCCGGCGCGAGCGCGGCCCAGGTCCAGGCTCTGACCGAGGCGACCCACCGCATCGGCGACGTGGTCGGGCTGATCTCGTCGATCGCCGCGCAGACCAACCTGCTCGCGCTCAACGCCACCATCGAGGCCGCCCGCGCAGGCGCCGCCGGGCGCGGCTTCGCGGTGGTGGCGGCGGAGGTCAAGGAACTCGCCGGCCAGACGGCCAAGGCGACGGAGGAGATCACCGGCCAGATCGCGGCGATCCAGGCCTCGACCGGCCAGGCGGTCGGCGCGATCGGCGGGATCACCGCGCGGATCGAGGAGATCGCGGGCGTCGCCACCTCGATCGCCGCGGCGGTGGAGGAGCAGGGCGCCGCGACCCGGGAGATCGTCCGCAACGTCTCGGAGGCCGCCGCCGGCACCGGCGAGGTGACGGCGAGCGTCTCCGGCGTCGCCCGGGCGGCGGACGAGACCGGCGCGGCGGCGAGCCAGGTGCTCTCGGCGGCCTCCGAGCTGTCGCGCCAGTCCGAGCAGCTCTCGGCCGAGGTCGCCCGCTTCCTCGACACCGTGCGGGCGGCCTGACGCCCGTACGGAACCGAGACATCGGAAGGACCGCCCCGGGCTCCGGGGCGGTCCTTCGTCGTTTGTGCGGTCAGTTCAGCGCCTGCGGGTCGTCCTCGGTCAGGAAGGCGGCGACCTCGCGGAAGAACTGCATGCGGTTCTTCTCCATCATCACCGTGTGGGTGCCCTCGCCGAGTTCCACGAAGCGCTTGTAGGGCGTGCGGGTGAGGCGGGCGAAGTATTCCTGGGCCTGGTCGCTCGGCAGGTCGGCGTCCCACTCGGCGTGGATGACGAGGGTCGGCACCCGGATCTCGCCGGGATCGTAGAGCGGCTTGCCGGCCTGCCAGTACTCCTGCGAATCGGCCACGACGCCGTTCGGCGCCCGGAGCACCGGGGGCGTCTGCGCGGCCCCGGCGGCGTCGGTCGCGACGGTGGCGTCGGCCCATTGCTCGAACCAGCCGGGCGGGATCAGGTCCGCCTGCTTGTCCGCCGGCACGCCCTTGAGCCAGCGCTCCTTGGCGCTGTCGCGGCTCACGCTCCGGTAGGCGCCGAGCGGGCCGCTCGTGCCGAGGAGCGAGGGCGTGCGCGAGAGCCATTGCGGCGCGTAGAGGACGAGGCGGTTGACCGTGTCGGTGTGGGTGCTGGTGTAGAGCCCCATGGTCGAGGTGCCCCAGGACCAGCCCATCAGGTCGATCCTGTCCACCCCGCGCCGCCGGCGGATGAAGTCGACGGCCTGGCCGACCACCGCGGCGGCGTCCTTCGTCCGCATGAAGGGCTGGCCGTCGGCGGCCTGGCGGCCCATCGCGGCGGGGCGGCCCGAGAGGCCGTAGCCCGGCAGGTCGACGAGGTAGACGTCGAAGCCCAGCCCCGCGAGGTAGTCCATCATCGACAGGCCGCCGAGCGGCAGGTCGAAGGCGGTCGAGGCCGGATAGGTCGCACCGTGGACGTAGAGCAGGATGCGGTCGGGCGCGAACCGCTCGGTCCCGGCCGGGCGCTTGTTGCGCAGGTAGATCGACACCCCGTCCTCCGGGCCGGGGAGGCGGAATTCCTCCACCGCCAGACGGGGTGCTGCGGCCGGCCCGGCGGGCGCCGCCGAGGCCGCGGACCCCGAGAGGGTGCCACCCAAGGCGGCGGGTGCCGCCGCGAGCCCGCCGAGGACGAGGCGGCGGGGCATCCGCCCCGGGGACGGGGGCGGTGATGAATGCGGCATGGTCGTCTCCTCCTGGCCCACCGCTTCCCGGTGGGTGCTGCCCACCGCGTCTCGGTGGGTGCCCACCGCGTCTCGGTGGGTGCCCGCCGTGTCCCGGCGGGTCTCCGCCTGTGGCCGGCGGATGAGGGCAGTGAAGCCGGCGCGGGGGCCCGGTGCAACCGCCGGCCCGGCATGGCACCGATGCGGCGTCGTGCGGCGCGGGCGCGCCCTGGCCGGCGCCGCGCGGCCGGGGCATAGACGACCCGCCGCCATCCGCGCGAGGCCCGCCCCGTGACCCCGTCCGACACCGATCCCGGCCTGCGCGCCACCGTGCGCCGCGTCGCCCTGCTCAATCTCGGCTATTTCGGGATCGAGGCGAGCGTGGCGGTGGCGATCGGCTCGGTGGCGCTGGTGGCCGACAGCGTCGACTTCCTGGAGGATGCGGCGCTCAACCTCCTGATCGTCGCCGGCCTCGGCTGGCGCCCCGCCGCCCGGGCGCGGCTCGGCGCCGCGATGGCCGGCATCCTGCTGCTGCCGGGGCTCGCCGCGGCCTGGACCGCCTGGCAGAAGCTCGGCGCCTTCACGGCCCCGGACCCGGTGCCCCTGACCCTGACGGGGCTCGGGGCGCTCGCCGTCAACGTCGTCTGCGCCTTGATGCTGGCCCGCCACCGCGAGGGGCGCGGCAGCCTGACCCGGGCGGCCTTCCTGTCGGCCCGCAACGACGCGGTCGCCAACGTGGCGATCGTGGCGGCCGGGCTCGTCACCGCCGCCACCCTGTCGACCTGGCCCGGTTTCGCGCCCTGGCCCGACCTGGTGGTCGGCCTCGGCATCGCGGTCCTGAACGCCGATGCCGCCTGGGAGATCTGGCAGGCCGCCGCCGCGGAACGCCGGGCCGCCCGCGAGGCGGCGTGATCCGAGGAGATCCGCCCGCGCGGCGAACCGGGCCGGACGGCAGTCCCCAAGCAGATTTCGCCGAAGTGGTTACCGGTCCGGCGCCGACAATCTGCGATACAACAAGAACCTAAGCGGGCGAAGCATTGCTCTGCCAACGCAAGTCCGCTTAGGGGACCGGCTCTCCCGCCTCCTCGGCCTCGCGCCCGATCAGGTCGCGCAGGGTCGCCCCGGTCGGGCTGGCCAGCACGTCCGCCAGGGTGAAGCGGTCGAGCTCGCGGATGAAGCTGCGCTCGGCCGAATCGAGGGCGTGCTTCAGGAGGCAGCGTCCGGCGAGCGGGCAGGGGCCGCGGGCGCACTCGACGAGGCAGCCGAGGCCTTCCAGTTCCGCCACCACGGCGCCCAGACGCACCTCGGCCGGCGGCCGGGCCAGTCGCACACCGCCGGAGCGACCCTGCCGGGCCTCGATGTAGCCCGCCCCCGTGAGCCCGCGCGCCACCTTCTGCAGGTGGTTCAGCGACACCCCGAAGGTGCGCGCGACGGCGGGCGTCGTCGTCCAGCCGCCGGCCTCCACCGCCCCGAGATAGAGCAGCAGGCGCAGCGACAGGTCGGTGTAGAGCGAGAGCCGCAGGGCGCGCTGTCCTTCTTCGTCGACGACGCCGACACCGAGCCGCGGATCGCCGGCGCACCCGGCAGGCGGGGAAAACCACCCGCACAACCCTATCGCCGGCCAGCGGATTTGGCCAGGGCGCCCCGGCTGCGGATCGCGGCGGACCGGCATTTGCGCCGGTCGAGACTGCCTAAATCTGGTAATTAAAGTGCTTGTTTGCCTAACGGAAAAATCAGCATTCAATAAACATTTGCGAGGGCAGCCGATGTCGCTGCGTTCTAGTGAATCCCCGAGGCACCTCCGACCGGCGAGATCGGTCGGCGGGACCGGGACGATTCGCCCGGAGGCCCTCTCGACACCCCCAGGGGCCTCCCGTGCCGCACTACTTCTTCGACATCAACGACCACGACCTGTCGCATCGGGACGACGAGGGCAGCGAGTGGCCGGGCCGCGATGCCGCCCGGGCCCACGCCATGCGGGTCCTGGCCGACATCGCCCGCGACGAGGCCCGCCGCCAGGACCGGCTGAACCTGTTCGTCACGATCCGCGACGAGAGACGGGCGATCCTCGGCGTCGCGTCCCTCGCGGTGGCCTGCACCTGGGTCGACTGAGCGGGCACGGGGGGCTGGGTTGCGGCGCAAACCGTCGCGCCCCGAAACCCGCTCCCCGGCGGACCGTTACCCCCGCGCTTTAACGTATGTTGGGTGCGAGGCGACGTGACGGACCGGCCGATCGAGGACTACGCCGTCATCGGCGATACCTGCACGACGGCGCTCGTCGCCCGGGACGGATCGATCGACTGGCTGTGCTGGCCCTGCCACGACAGTCCCGCCGTCTTCCTGCGTCTCCTCGACGAGGACAAGGGCGGGGCCTGCGAGATCCTCCTCGACGACCTGCGCGAGACGCGCCGGGCCTACCGGCCCGGCACCACCATCCTGGAGACGCTGTTCGTCACCGCGACCGGGACCCTGCGCCTCACCGACTTCATGCCGCTCCATCCCCTGGCGGAGGTGCCCGACGAGGGCCCGGACGGTGCGCCCCACGGCCGGATCGTGCGGATCGCCGCCTGCGAGGCCGGCACGGTCTCGGGGCGGTTCCGGGTGCGCCCGACCTTCGACTACGCCCGGGACGGCGCCGCCCTCGAGCCCGAGGCGGGCGGGACGGTCCTGTGCCGGCGCCTCGCGAAGCCGGAGGGCGTGCGGGTCGCCGCCACGGTGCCGTTGACGATCGTCGGCGACCGGGTCGAGGCGGCGTTCGCGTTGCAGGCCGGGGAGGGGGCATCCCTGGTCCTCGCCCACCGGGAGGACGACGACGGCGATGTCGGGGGCGCCGCGGCGAGCCTCGCGGCGACGGAGAGCTACTGGCACGAATGGTCCGGGCGCTGCACCTATGACGGCCCGCACCGCGAGAGCGTGCTGCGCAGCGCGCTCGTGCTCAAGCTCCTGACCCACGCCCCCTCGGGCGGGATCATCGCGGCCTCCACCACCAGCCTGCCGGAGGCGGTGCCGGGCACCCGCAACTTCGATTACCGCTACGTCTGGATGCGGGATGCGAGCTTCACCGTCACGGCCTTCGTCAATCTCGGCTACGTGCGCGAGGCGGCGGAATTCCTGCGCTTCCTGCGCGAGGCCGACGGGACCCGCGGCCGCGATCTGAAGCTGATGTACGGCATCAACGGGCGCGTTCCGGAAGAGGAGATCCTGGACCATCTGCGCGGCTGGCGCGGGGTCAGCCCGGTGCGGATCGGCAACGCGGCGTCGAGCCAGCACCAGTACGACATCTACGGCGAGTTCCTGGTGGCGCTCCACGCCTTCCTGGACGCCGTCGACTACGACCCGCCGGTGAAGGTCAACGACCACTTGGCCGAGGTGCTCGGGCACCTGACCGGCCACGTCATCCGCTGCCGCCACGCGCCCGACCACGGCATCTGGGAACTGCGCGACGAGACGCGCCAGATCCTCCACACCAAGGGCATGCTCTGGGTCGCCCTCGACCGGGCGGTGCAGATCGCCCAAGAGGTGGACGTGGCGCCGCGCGAGCGGGTCGAGGAATGGCGGCGCGTCGCCGCCGAGATCCGGGCCGACTACCACGAGAAGGGCTGGAACGCCCGCATCGGCGCCTACACCCAGGCCTACGGCTCCGACGACCTCGACGCCGCGGTCCTGCGCACGGTGCTGTTCGGCGCCTTCGAGCCCGATTCGCCCCGGGTCGCCGCGACGCTCGAGGCGGTGAGCGCCGGGCTCGGCGACGGCGACCTGATCTACCGCTACCGCAACGCCGACGGCTTCGAGCACCCGGAGGCGACCTTCGCGGCCTGCGCGTTCTGGCGCGTCGGCTGCCTGGCGCTCGCCGGGCGCATGGAGGAGGCCGAGCCGCTCTTCGCCCGGTTGCTGGCCCGCGGCAACGATCTCGGGCTGTTCGCCGAGGAGATCGACGCGGGCACGGGCGAGCAGCGCGGCAACGTTCCGCAAGGCTTCACCCACATGGCGATCATCAACCACGCGGTGCGCCTCGACCGGGCGGCGCGCCACCGGGACGCGCCGATGGACGAGCCGTTCCGCCAGGCCGTCGGGGCCTGACGCGCGGTGGAGCGGCGGGAACGCCCTCGCGGGGGGTGGGCACCGCTGCCCGAATTTGCTCTAAGGCACGGACGGGCGCCGCCTCGCGGGCGGGCCCGATCCGAATCCTTCATACCGGGAAACCAGCCGTGGCGGGCGAGCCGTTCTTCATCACCACCGCCATCTCGTACCCCAACGGGGTGCCGCATATCGGCCACGCCTACGAGGTGATCGCCGCCGACGCCATCGCGCGCTTCAAGCGCCTCGACGGCTACGACGTGTTCTTCACCACCGGCACCGACGAGCACGGCCTCAAGATCCAGCAGACCGCCGCCAAGGCCGGGATCAGCCCGCGCGCCTTCGTGGACGAGATGGCGCCGCGCTTCCGCGCCATGGCCGAGCAGCTCGACTGCTCCTTCGACCGCTTCATCCGCACCACCGACGCCGACCACATCGCCTCCGCCCAAGCACTGTGGCGCCGGATGGAGGAGAACGGCGACATCTACCTCGCCAAGTATGCCGGCTGGTACTCGGTCCGCGACGAGGCCTATTACGACGAGGCCGAGCTCGTCACCGCGCCCGACGGCAGCCGCCGGGCGGAGAAGACCGGCACGCCGGTCGAGTGGGTCGAGGAGGAGAGCTACTTCTTCCGGCTCTCGGCCTACGGCGATCGCCTGCTCGCCCTCTACGAGGCGAACCCGGACTTCATCGGCCCCGATTCGCGCCGCAACGAGGTGACGAGCTTCGTGCGCTCGGGCCTGCAGGACCTGTCGGTCAGCCGCACCACCTTCGACTGGGGCGTGCCGGTGCCGGGCAACCCGGCCCACGTCATGTACGTCTGGGTCGACGCCCTGACGAACTACATCACGTCCTGCGGCTTCCCCGACGAGGGCGCCCCGCGCTGGCGCCAGTGGCCGGCGGCGCTCCACGTCATCGGCAAGGACATCATCCGCTTCCACGCGGTGTACTGGCCGGCCTTCCTGATGTCGGCCGGTCTCCCGGTCCCGCAGCGCGTCTTCGGCCACGGCTTCCTGCTCAACAAGGGCGAGAAGATGTCGAAGTCGCTCGGCAACGTCGTCGCCCCGACGGCGCTCGCCGAGGCCTACGGCGTCGATCCCTTGCGCTACTTCATGCTGCGCGAGGTGCCGTTCGGCCAGGACGGCAGCTACTCGCACGAGGCGATCGTCAACCGTCTCAACGCCGACCTCGCCAACGACCTCGGCAACCTCGCCCAGCGCTCGCTGACCATGATCGCCCGCAATTGCGGCGGCCAGGTTCCGAAACCCGGCGAGCCGGCTGCCGCCGACCGGGCGCTGCTCGCGATGGCCGACGCGCTGCCGGAGAAGGCGAGGGGGCTGATGCAGGACCTCGCCCTGCACGCGGTTTTGGCCGAGATCTGGGCGGTCGTCGCGGACGCCAATCGCTACTTCGCCGGCCAGGAGCCCTGGGCCCTGCGCAAGACCGACCCGGCCCGGATGGAGGCGGTTCTGTATACCACCGCCGAGGTGCTGCGGGCGGTCGGCATCCTGGTCCAGCCCTTCATCCCGAGCGCCGCGGCGCGGCTCCTCGACCTGCTGGCGGTGGCGCCCGAGGCGCGCAACCTCGCCGCTGTCGGGCCGGGTCACCGGCTCGCGCCCGGCACGGCCCTGCCGGCGCCGAGCCCGATCTTCCCGCGCTACGTGGAGCCCGAGGCGTGAGCCCGGTCGACAGCCCCCGAGGCGTCAGCCTCGTCGACAGTCACTGCCACCTCGATTCGCCCGGCCTCGCCGAGCGGCTGCCCGAGGTGCTGGCCCGGGCGAAGGCCGCCGGGATCGACCGGATGGTGACGATCTCGACCCGGGTCGCCCGGTTCGAGACCTACCGGCGTTTAAGCGAGGCGCACCCCGAGGTGCTGTTCACGATCGGCACCCACCCGCACCAGGCGGGCGAGGAGCCGGACGTGACGGCCGACGAGATCGTCGCCCTGTCGCGCCACCCGCGCTGCATCGGCATCGGCGAGGCCGGGCTCGATTACCATTACGACACCGCCCCGCGGGACGTGCAGCAAAAGGTTTTTCGCACCCACATCGCGGCGTCGCGGGAGAGCGGGCTGCCGCTCGTCATCCATGCCCGCGAGGCGGACGAGGACGTGGGCCGTATCCTCGCCGAGGAGATGGCGCGCGGGCCGTTCAAGGCGGTGCTGCACTGCTTCTCGTCGGGGCGGCGGCTGGCCGAGACCGGCGTCGCGCTCGGCCTGTTCGTGTCGTTCTCCGGCATCGTGACCTTCCGCAACTCGGACGAGATCCGGTCGATCGCCGCCGCCGTGCCGAAGGACCGCCTGCTGGTCGAGACCGACGCGCCCTATCTCGCGCCGGTGCCGCATCGCGGCCGGCCGAACGAGCCGGCCTTCGTCGCCGACACCGCCCGGGTGCTGGCCGAGACCGTGGGGCTCACGCCCGAGGCGCTCGCGGCCCTCACCACCGCCAACTTCTACCGCCTGTTCGACAAGGCCGCCGCATACCGCTGAGGGCTCTGACCGCATGCCGACCCTGACCCTTCGCATCCTGGGCTGCGGCTCCTCGGGCGGCGTGCCGCGGGTCGGCTACGGCTGGGGCGCCTGCGACCCGGCGGAGCGCAAGAACCGGCGCCGGCGCTGCTCGCTCCTGGTCGAGCGCCGCGACGTCGAGAGCGAGGCGACCACCGTTCTCGTGGACACCTCGCCGGACCTGCGCGAGCAGCTGCTCGATGCCGCGGTGACGCGCCTCGACGGCATCCTGTTCACCCATTCCCACGCCGACCACACCCACGGCATCGACGACGTCCGCGCGATGGTGATCCACATGCGCCGGCGCATCGCCGTCCATGCCGACGCCACGACCGCCGAGCTGCTGCGCGCCCGCTTCGCCTATTGCTTCACCTCGCGGCCGGGCAGCCTCTACCCGCCGATCCTCGACCTGCACGACCTCGACATCGACGCGCCGGTGACCGTCGAGGGGCCGGGCGGTCCCGTCACCGCCACCGCTTTCGCGATGGAGCACGGCCCCGAGCAGGCGCTCGGCTTCCGCTTCGCCGACGCCGCCTACGCGCCCGACGTCAGCACCATGCCGGACGCCGCCAAGGCCCGTTTGCGCAACCTCGACCTCCTGATCATCGACGCGCTGCGCGACACGCCGCACCCGACCCACTTCTCGGTGCCGGATGCCCTGGCGCTGATCGAGGAGGTGGCGCCGCGCCGCGCCATCCTGACCAACCTCCACACCGACCTCGACTACGAGACCCTGCGACGGCGCCTGCCGCCCGGGGTGGTGCCGGCCTATGACGGGCTCTCGGTCGCGGTCGACGGCTGATCCTCCGGCCGGAGATGGACCGCGAGCCAGACGGTCGCCTCGTCGGGGCTCGTCCACTCGACCCGGTGGCGCAGGCGGGCCGGGATCGTCAGGTGATCGCCGGGTCCGAGCCGCCGCGGCGCCGGCTCGCCGTGCAGGTGCAGGCCGGCGCTTCCCGAGAGCAGCACGACCCACTCGTCCCAGGGCTGGTCGTACCAGAAGCCCGGCGGGCTCGCCTGGCCGGTGGAGACGATCCGCTCGACGCGGCCGTGCGGGGCTCGCGCCAGGACGTCGGTCGTCTCGTCGGATTGCGGCGCAGTGGGCAGGCCGGCGAAGAGGTTGGCGGTCGTCATGCGGGTCGTCATGCGGGTCGTCATGGCGTGTTCGGCATCGTGGCGGGGTCGCGAGCGCCGTGCCGGATGCCGACTACGACGATCTCGCTCTCGACGTAGAAGATCAGGTAGGGGCTCGCCAAGGTCCTGCGCATGGGACGAAGATCGGTCGGTGGTCCGCTGCCCGGCTGTTCGAGCAAGCGCTCAATCGCCGCCTGGATACGGGCTTGGATGCGGCGGGCGCCGTACGGGGATTTCTCGGCGATCCCGTCCAGTATCCGTTCGAGTTCGTCCGCCGCCTCGGGCGTGTAGCGCAGCTTCACAGGCCGTGCTTCGCCCAGATGGCTCGTATCCGCTCGTCGCTCGCGAATTCGCCCCGGGCGGCCTGCGCCAGGGACTTGGCGAATGACGCCTTTTCCCCGGGGTCGAGAACGACGAGCCCCGGCTCGTCGTCGAGGACGGCCAGCATGACGCGGGCGACATCGTCCTGTGCCTCGGGCGAGAGGGTGCGGACGCGTTCGATGGCGTGTTCGAGGAGGTCGGTCATGGTGGCATCATGCACCCGATTCGCGTCGGCATGAAGGGAAACCGGGGGTGTCCCGATCGCGCCTCCCGGCCCTCCAACCCACTACTAAGTTCCATAATGTTGCTTATGCGAATGGTGTATGGGGATGGGAAAGGATGTCGGCCTTCGATATCCGTGGATCCCTGCCGCGCCTCGTGCCGAGGTCGCGATTGCCTCCCTGCCTGATAGGCCGCTTCGGCGGTCGCGTCAGCGCCCTCCCGCCCGCTCGGTGCGGATCTGTGCGGGGGCCGCCTCGCCCGCGAGCCCGTCGAGCGCCCGCATTGCCGCCTCCGGTAGGTCCAGCGCCGCCGCGGCGAGGTTCTCACGCAGGTGCCCGCGCGCCGACGTGCCGGGAATGAGCAGGAGGTTGGGCGACCGGCGCAGGAGCCAGGCCAGCGCCACCTGCATCGGCGTCGCGCCCAGGCCCGCGGCGATGGCGGACAGGCCCTGCGACTGGATCGGGCTGAAGCCGCCGAGTGGAAAGAACGGCACGTAGGCGGTCCCGGCCGCCGCGAGGTCGTCGACCAGCGCGTCGTCGGCCCGGTGGACGAGGTTGTAGTGGTTCTGCACGCAGGCGATGTCGGCGACGCGCCGTGCCTCGGCGATCTGCGCCGCCGTGACGTTGCTGAGCCCGATCCTGCGGATCAGCCCGCGGCGCTGGAGGTCGGCGAGCGTGTCGAGCGGGCCGGCGAGCGAGCCCTCGGCCGGGCCGTGCACGCTGAACATCGCCCGCAGGTTGACCACGTCGAGCATGTCCAGCCCGAGATGGCGCAGGTTGTCGTGCACCGCCGCCGTCAGGTCCCGCGCCGAGAAGGCGGGGTTCCACGAGGCATCGGCCCCGCGCACGGCGCCGACCTTGGTGACGATCACGAGGTCGTCCGGGTAGGGATGCAGGGCCTCGCGGATGAGCTCGTTCGTGACGTGGGGGCCGTAGAAGTCGCTGGTATCGATATGGGTGACGCCGCGCGCCACCGCCTCGCGCAGCACCGCCACCGCCTCGGCCCGGTCCCTGGGCGGCCCGAACACGCCGGGGCCTGCGAGCTGCATCGCGCCGTAGCCCATGCGCGTCACATCCCGGTCGCCGAGGCGATAGGTTCCCGCCGATCCGATCCCGCTCATTGCTCATCTCCTTGCTGGCGACCCGGATCTAGCCGCCGGCCTTCTGTGTGATAAGCCGGTGCAATCCGGACAGGTTGTGCGGGATCGCGAACGATGGCGGAGACCGATGGCTGATCCGGACGCGGCGAATCTCGGCGACCTCGCCGCCTTCGTGGCGGTGGCGGAGGCCGGGGGTTTTCGCGAGGCGGCGCGGGCGGGCGGCGCCAGCGCCTCGTCCCTGAGCGAGGCCCTGCGCCGGCTGGAGGCGGGGTTCGGCGTGCGGCTCCTCCACCGCACGACCCGCAGCGTCGCGCCGACCGAGGCCGAGACGCGGCTGCTCGAGCGCCTCAAGCCCGCCCTCGGCGAGGTCGCGGCGGCGCTCGACGTGGTCAACGGGTTTCGCGACCGGCCGGCGGGGACGCTGCGCCTCAACGTGCCGGTGAGCGCGGCCCGGCTGGTGCTGCCGGCCCTGGTTCCGCCCTTCCTCGCCGCCTATCCGGAGATCCACCTCGACGTCGTCGCGGAGGACGGCTTCGTCGACGTGCTGGCGGCCGGGTGCGATGCCGGCATCCGCTACGAGGAGCGCCTGGAGCCCGACATGATCGCGGTGCCGATCGGCCCGCGCACGCAGCGCTTCGCCACCGCGGCGGCGCCGGCCTATCTCGACCGGCGCGGCCGGCCCGCCCATCCGCGCGACCTCCTCGACCATGCCTGCCTGCGCGGTCGCTTCGCCAGCGGCGCCTCGACCGAGTGGGAGTACGAGCGCGACGGCGAGACGGTGCGGATCGAGCCGAGCGGACCGCTCACCGTGCGGGTCGGGACCGCGACGGACCTCGCGGTCGAGGCGGCCCTCGCCGGGGTCGGCATCGTCAGCCTGTTCGAGGACTGGCTGCGGCCGCACCTCGACAGCGGCGCCCTGGAGCCGGTCCTGGAGCCGTGGTGGCCGCGCTTCTCCGGGCCGTTCCTGTACTATTCGGGCCGGCGCTACCTGCCGGCGCCGCTGCGGGCCTTCGTGGACTTCGTCGCCGCGCGGCGGGTATGAGCCTCCTGCCCTGCATGAGCGCCCTGCCCTACGCCGCCCGCCCCTCGGTCTCCCGCGCCAGCGCATCCACCACCGCGGCGATGCCCGCCGCGTCCTCGCCCCCGCTCTCCCGCGCCGCCGCGTAGGCCGCGCGCTGGCGGTCGGCGCTGGTGCCCTCGCGGGCGATGCGGCGGGCCTCGTCGAGGGCGCCTTCGCAGCCGAGCGCCGCCGCATCCTCAGCGACGAGCGCCAGCAACCCCTCGATCGCCTCGCCGAACGGCACCGCGCGGCCGGCCTCGGGGTCGATCAGGGCGGCGCGCACGCCGTCGCGCTGGGCCCGCCACAGGTTCTCGCGGATCACCGCCCGGGCGACCCCGTCGAGGGCGGCGTTCAGGTCGGGGCGGCGCTCGGCGACGCGCACGAGGCACCGGTAGAGGCCGGCGATCGCCACCGCGTCCTCGACCCGCGTGCAGCTGTCGGCGATGCGCAGTTCCAGGGTCGGATAGCGGATCGAGGGCCGCAGGTGCCACCACAGGAAGCTCGCATCCTCGATCGCCCCGGCCGCCTGCATCACCGCGACGTAGCGCTCGAACTCCGCCGTGCTCGAAAACAGGTCCGGCAGCCCGGTGCGCGGCATCTCGCCGAACACGCTGAGGCGGTAGCTGGACAGGCCGGTGTCGCGCCCCTCCCAGAACGGCGAGGAGACCGAGAGCGCCAGCAGCGCCGGCAGGAACGGCAGCAGCCGGTTCATCAGGTCGACCCGGTCGTCGGGCCGCGCCACCTCGACGTGGACGTGCATGCCGCTCACCAGCGTGCGCCGCCCGATCATCCGCACTGCATCGAGGATGCCGTCGTAGCGCGCCCCGTCGGTCGGGCGTTGCGCGTCCCAGGCCGCGCCCGGATGGGTGCCGGCGCCGAAGACCAGGATGCCGTGCGCCCGCCCGATCTCGGCGAGCCCCCGGCGCAGGGTCGACAGGCCGCCGCGCGCCTCCTCGGGCGTGGTGGCGGGCGGCGTCGCGATCTCGATCTGGCTCTGCAGCAATTCGCGCTCGGCTGCCGGCAGCAGCGCCTTCGCGGCGGCGTGGAAGCCCCGGACGCCAGGGCCCGGGGTGCCCCGGGTGGCGGCATCCGCCAGAAAGAACTCCTCCTCGATGCCGAAGCGGTAGGCGGGGCCGGTCATGCGCGCAGGGTCCTTGTCGAGGGAGGACGGGATATAGCGGCGGCCCGGCGGCCGGCCACGCCCTCAGCCGCGCAGGGCCCACAGCGCCAGGGCGAGGACGACGAGCGCGAGGGCGGCGAGCCCCGCCAGCACCACCGCCCGGTGCGCGCCGCCCCGGTCGGGCGGCGCCGATACTCGGTCCGGGGCGGCCGCCGTCGCGGCCGCGGCCGCGGCGGGCGGCGGTTCCGGCACGGGCGCGTCGGGGCCCGGTGCCGGCGGCTCGGGCAGGCGCACCGCGCCGGCGGGCAACGGCGTTCCGCCGCCCCGGAGCAGGATCTCGTCGGGATCGACCGGGATCCCGGCCTCCTCCAGCTCGATCAGCACCAGCGCGATGTCCTCGGCGCTCATCCGGTCGACCGGCAGGGCCTGGCGCAGGTCGTCGGGGGTGAGCCCGCCCCGGCTGCGGCCCAGCGCGATCAGGCGGTCGAGGGTGGTCCTGTCGAAGGCGGCCTGCATCGGCGGGTCTCCTGTCGGGCTCGGCGGGGCCCGTGCTCCCGTGCCCGCGGCGCCGCGCGATGTGCCAACGCGCACCGGCCGGGATGCGTTTCCCGGTCACGCTCACGCCCAGATGGCGGTAGACAACCTCCGGGCTCCCGGTGCCGTCGGGACCACCGAACCCAGGCGAGCCATGAACGCGCATCCGACCCACGTCCGTCCGGCCCCCGAGGGGCCCCGGCCGGTCCTCGCCCGGATCACGCCGCCGGCCCAGCCGCTCGGGCCGTGGCGCTTCCTGAGCACCGTGGTGCGCAACCCCCTGGAGGCCTGGCCGGAGACGATCTACCGCGAGCCGGTCTACACCTCGACCGTCCTGGGCAATTCCAGCCTGTTCGTGATGGCGCCGAACCTGATCCGCCGGGTGATGGTGGACGAGGCCGACGCCTTCGAGAAGTCGGAGGTCCTGCGCCGCGCCCTCTCGCCGGCCCTCGGCGACGCCATCCTGACCGCCGACGGGGCGCGCTGGCGCTGGCAGCGCCGGGCCGCGGCGCCGATCTTCCGGGCCGAGCGCATCCGCAGCTTCGTGCCGGCGATGATCGCGGCGGCCGAGCGCACCCGCGACGCGCTCGCCGCCGCTCCCGGCGTCGAGGTCGACATCGCCCAGACGATGATGCGCACCACCTTCGAGATCATCGTCGAGACGATGCTCCCGGGCGCTGGCGGGATCGATGCCGCCCGGGTCGAGCGCGGCATCACCGACTACCTCGAATCGACCAGCTGGGTCGTCGCCCTCACGCTGCTGCGGGCCCCGGCCTGGCTGCCGTTCCCGGGCCGCGCCAAGGCCGAGCGGGCCAAGACCTACCTGCGCGACGAACTCCTGCGCCTCGCCGCCGAGGGGCGCCGTACCGGCACCGAGGGGCGCAACGACCTGCTGAGCCTCTTGCTCGCCGCCCGCGACCCGGAGACCGGGCAGGCGATGGACGACCGCGACGTCGCCGACAACCTGCTCACCTTCGTGACCGCCGGGCACGAGACCACGGCGCTCGCCCTCACCTGGGCGCTCTACCTGCTCTCCCACCACCCGGAGAGCGAGGCGCTGATCGCCGCCGAGGTCGAGGCGGCGACCGCCGGCGGGCCGCTCGCGCCCGAGCACGTCGACGCCCTGCCCTACACCCGCCAGGTGATCCTGGAGGCGATGCGGCTCTACCCGCCGGTGCCGGTGGTGGTGCGGGCGGCCCTCCGCGACGTCGACCTCGACGGGATCCCGGTCAAGGCCGGCACCCCGATCACGATCCCGATCTACGCCGTGCACCGGCACGCCGCCTTGTGGGACGAGCCGGAGCGCTTCGACCCCGCCCGCTTCGCCCCCGAGGCCGCCAAGGCCCGCGACCGCTACGCCTACCTGCCCTTCGCCGCCGGCCCGCGCATCTGCATCGGCATGGGGTTCGCGCTCTCCGAGGCGGTGGCGATCCTGGCGGTGCTGGTGCGCTCGCTCCGCTTCTCGCTCCGGCCCGGCACCCTGCCGGTGCTCAAGCAGCGCATCACCCTGCGCCCGTCCGAGGGCATGCCGATGCGGGTGACCCCGCGCTGAGGCCCCCGGACCGGCGAGGCGCCGCCGTTTTCCGGTCGGCGGTTCAGGGGTGGAGCGACAGGATCTCCAGGGTGATCCCGGTGCAGCGTCCCCCGTTCGTCGGATGGTGGTCGACCGAGCAGGCGGTCACGACGAGGAGCAGGTCTTCCTCCGCGCGCAGGAGGACGTTTCCGCCGGCCGGGTTGATCGACGCCGCAACCTCCAGCCGTCCATCGGATTGCGGCTCCGAGCACTGAAACAGGTTCACCGGGTCAGGCACGATCGGCAGAGCGACCTTGGCCGCCTGAAGCGCCGCCAGAAAGTTGTCGCGGCAGTTCGGGTGGTCGGGGAGCCCCGCCCGGTCGTAGAGGCCGCGGTTGCAGGCAGGAAACAGCATGTCGTGCGGGCATGGAGAGTTGTCTTCGACCAGTGTCAGAAGCGGGTGCCCTCGTTCGCTGTAGAAGCATTCGCCGAGCCTGGGAAAAAGTCGTTCGGTGATGTCGCGCGTCTGCGAGGTGCTGAGCCAGTCGATCGTTGCTCCGGTCCAGGCGATGGCACACAGGTCTGCGACCTGCTGGCCTTCTGGATCAATCACCCGCACGTGATCCCCCTTATTCAATCGGACGCTTCCGCCAGATTGCGGGTCGATATCGATTTTTGATTGAAAAACAATCATTTTATCTCTCGGGATGAATGCGAATTGCGATTTTATGATCAGTGAAAATTTTTTAACTAAGGATCATGAAGGGCCGCAATTCATTTTTACTAGATAAAAAATATCAGATCACTTTCGATCATTAATGACTTTGCGTCAAGTAGTGACTATGGACGGTTGGTTTTTTGTTCCTGGGCCCGGAGCGGCCGGACGAAGGGACGCCGCCGAGGGGCACCAGCACCTCCCGCGAGACGGCCCTGACCGCCCGACCCTGCACGATGATGCGCCCCTTCCTCTCTCCCGTCGATCATCCCTGCCCGCACGAGCGCCGGCAAGCCCGGCCGACACTCGTTGGCCTCTCCCAGTTCCGCAACGTCATCCCGGCCGCGCGCGAACGATCCGGCAAGATCTTGCATGTCGGATTTTCGCGGACGCCAGCAAGGGTTGTCGTTGATCCGACCGATTGCCACCGCGTGCCACTGTCGGAAATACGTCCGAAACGGCCGCCGGTCGAAGATCGTGGCGGCCGGAGCGCCGGAGACACGGTCGAGGGTGCACACGATTTCATTCGCCTGTCACGAAACCACCCGATGACGCGCCGGTCACGACATCACCGGCGGACCCCTTGACCCACGTTCTCGATACGATTCCGGCGGCGCAGGCGGCCGGACCCGCCGCGGCCCGGCGGCCCTGGGCCGGCCTGGCTCTGCCGCTGGCCCTCCTCGGCCCGTCCCTCGTCTTCCTCGCCCTGTTCACCTACTGGCCGGTGGCCGAGGTCGTGTGGGACGCCACCCACGAGGTGACGCGCCGGGGCACCCGCTTCGTGGGTCTCGCCAACTTCGCCGCCCTCTTCGCCGATCCGACCTTCCAGCGCGCGCTCCTCAACAACGCGCTCTACGCGGTCGGCACGGTGGTGCCGAGCCTGGTCCTGGCGCTCGCCTTCGCGCTCGCGCTCAACGGCGCCGGCCGGGTGCGGGCTTTGATGCGGGCCGTGTTCTTCCTGCCGGTGATGATCCCGCTGGTGGCCGCGGCCGCGCTCTTCCTGTTCCTGTTCCTGCCCGGGATCGGGCTGATCGACCACCACCTCGCCCGGCTCGGGCTCAATGGGGCCAACTGGCTCGGCGATCCCGACCTCGCGCTCGCCGCCATCACGGTGCTGACCGTGTGGAAGAATGCCGGCTACTACATGCTGTTCATCCTGGCGGGCCTCCAGGCGATCCCCGACGAGGCGAAGGAGGCCGCGCTCCTCGACGGCGCCGGTCCCTGGCAGCGCCTGCTCTACGTCACCCTGCCGGCGCTCCGCCCGACCTTCGCCTTCGTCGGGGTGATCGCGCTCCTGAACGCGGTGACGCAGGTCGACCACGTCTTCGTGCTGACCAAGGGCGGGCCCTCGGACGCGACGAAGCTCCTCCTGTTCTACATCTACGAGCAGGCCGCCGAGCGCTACGATGCCGGCCGCGCCGCCGCCGCCACGGTGGTGACGCTCGGCCTGCTCGCGGCGCTGACTGCGCTCTCGCTCAGCCGCAGCCAGGGCCCGGAGGCCGCCCGATGAGCGCCACCTCCTCCGGCCCGGTGACCCGCGAGGTCACCCCGCACATCGCCCGCTTCGTCGTCATCGGCCTGGCCCTCGTCTGGGCGGTGCCGTTCTGGTGGATGCTGGTCGCGGCGTTCCGGCCGGCGGGATCGGGGGCGGATGCCTCGCTCCTGCCCTCGCTGACGCCGACGCTCGCCAACTTCGCCGAGGCCTGGGCCTCGGCCGATTTCCCGCTCTACTTCCTCAATTCGCTCGTGATCTGCGCCGGCATCCTCACGGTGCAGCTCGTCACCGCGTCGCTTGCCGGCTACGTCTTCGCCCGCCTCGAGTTCCCCGGCCGCGGCATCCTGTTCGCCCTGTTCCTGGTCCAGCTGATGCTGGTGCCGGTGGTGCTGCTGGTGCCGAACCTTAAGACGATCGCGGCCTTGGGCCTCTACGACACCCTGCCGGGGGTGATGGCGCCCTACTGCGCCACCGCCTTCGGCACCTTCCTGATGCGCCAGAGCTTTCGCGAGGTGCCGCGCGAGCTGGAAGACGCCGCGATGATCGACGGCGCCGGCTGGTGGGCGCGCATCCGCCTCATCTACCTGCCGCTGACGAAGCCCGCGCTCGTCGCCTTCTCGATCGTCTCGGTCACCAGCCACTGGAACGAGTTCCTGTGGCCGCTGATGGTCATCAACTCCCCCGACAGGCGGCCCCTCACCCTCGGTCTCGCGAGCTTCACGCTCAGCGCCGAGGGCATGCAGGCCTGGGGGCTGATCGCGGCCGGCACCTTCCTGGTCAGCCTGCCGCTGCTCGCCGCCTTCCTGATCTTCCAGCGCCGGTTCGTGAACAGCTTCCTCGCCTCCGGCATCAAGTAAAGAGGACGACCACAGATGATTTCCTGGTGGAAGGGCGCCGCCCTTGCCCTCGTGGCAGCGGCCGGCCTCGCCGCGCCGCGCGCCGCGTTTGCGACCGACATCGAGCTCTTTTTCCCCGTCCCGGTGGACGGGGCGCTCGCCCGCAACATGTCGGGGCTGATCAAGGAGTTCAACGACTCCCATCCCGACATCAAGGCGGTCCCGGTCTTCACCGGCTCCTACGACGACACGCTCTTGAAGACCCGCGCGGCGATCAAGGCCGGCAAGCCGCCGGCCGCGGTCATCATGTCGGCGAACTTCCTCACCGATTTGTCGATCGAGCGCGAGATCGCGCCGATGGACGACCTGATCCAGAAGGATGGCAAGACGCCGGAGGCCTTCATGGCCCAGTTCTTCCCGGCTTTGCTGCCCAACGCCGTCATCGACCGCAAGGTCTACGGCGTGCCGTTCCACAACTCGACGCCTTTGCTCTACATCAACGCCGATCACTTCAAGGAAGCGGGCCTCGACCCGGACACGCCGCCGCGGACCTGGGCCGAGCTGTATGACGCCGCCCGCAAGCTGACGAAGCGCGAGGGCGACCGCACCACCCGCTGGGGCCTGATGATGCCCTCGAACTACGATTACGGCGGCTGGATCCTCGAAGCCCTGACCATGTCCAACGGCGGGCGCTACTACAACGAGGATTACGGCGGCGAGGTCTATTACGACACCCCGACGATGCTCGGCGCCCTCACCTTCTGGTCGGACCTCGTGCACAAGGCCAAGGTGCACCCGGCCGGCGAGCAGAAGGGCCCGGCGGTGACCGGCGCCTTCCTGGCCGGCCAGGCCTCGATGATGATCATCTCGACCGGCTCGCTCACCTTCATCCGCGACACCGCCAAGTTCCCGTTCAAGGTCGCCTTCGTGCCGATGAACGTGCGCCAGGCGGTGCCGATCGGGGGCGCCTCGCTGGTGCAGCCGACCGGCCTCTCGCCCGAGAAGCGCGCCGCCGGCTGGACCCTGATCCAGTGGCTGACCTCGCCCGAGAAGTCCGGCTGGTGGAGCCGCGCCACGGGCTACTTCGCTCCCAACAAGGCGGCCTACGACTTAGCTGAGATGAAGGCCTTCCTCGACAAGAACCCCGACGCGAAGATCGCGGTGGATCAGCTCGCCAACGCCAAGCCGTGGTTTGCCACCTACCGCACCGTGCCGGTGCGCAAGGCGATCGAGGACGAGCTGCAGGCCGTGCTCTCGGGCAAGCGCCAGCCCAAGGAGGCGCTGGTCGCCGCCCAGAAGGCCGCCGATGCCCTGATGCGCCCCTATGTCGAGGACACGGCGCTCCGCCTGCCGGGCGCGGAGTGATCGCCACCCTGCTCCAGTCGCTCACCCCTTTCCCGGACGACTGAAGCGAAGCGGAAGGAGATCCGGGATCCAGCACAGGAAGTGCCGCGAAGCGGCTCGTTGTTCGCAACGCTGCAAGCAAGCGGTCGCTTCGCGAATTCTCGTGCTGGATCCCGGGTCGCATTCCGCTGGCGCTTCATGCGCCCGGGAAAGGGCGAAGTGCCAAGCCAACTGGCCGAATTAACCGGACCCCCACCATGCTCATCGCCCAGATCACCGACCTGCACGTGCGCCCCCGCGGGCTGCCGGCCTACCGGGTCTCCGAGACTAACACGATGGTCGCCCGCGCGGTCGCCCACCTCCTCGCCCTCGATCCCCGGCCCGACCTGGTGCTGATCTCCGGCGACCTCACCGATTGCGGCCTGCCCGAGGAATACGAGGAACTGCGCGGGATGCTGGCTCGCCTGCCGATGCCGGTCCATGTCATTCCCGGCAACCACGACCGGCGCGAGACCCTGCGCGATGTCCTGCCGGCCTCGTACCTGCCCGGCGCGACGGACGGCTTCATCCAGTACACGGTCGAGGATCACCCGGTCCGCCTGATCGCCCTCGACACGTTGGTGGCGGGCGCCAGCCACGGCGCGCTCTGCACCGAGCGCCTCGGCTTTCTCGAGCGGGTGCTCGCCGACGGCGACGGCCGCCCGACTCTGGTGTTCATGCACCACCCGCCCTTCGAATGCGGCCTCGTCCACATGGACGAGATCCGGCTCCTCGACGGCGAGGCGGCGTTCCGGCGGCTGATCGGGGCTCAGACCTGCATCGAGCGGATCCTGTGCGGCCACCACCACCGGCCGATCGTGACCCGCTACGCCGGCACGATCGCCCAGATCGCCCCGAGCGTCACCCACCAGGTCGCCTTCGATCTCACGCCGGAGCACGAGGGTGCGCTCGTCTTCGAGCCGCCGGCCTACCTGCTCCACCGCTACACGCCGGAGAGCGGGATCGTCAGTCACATGGTCTATGTCGAGAGCTTCGACGGGCCGTATCCGTTCGTGCTGGACGCGGCGTATCCGGGGCAGCACCGATGAAGTCCGCCCGGCTTCTCCATCGACGCAGCTGACGATCTCCATCGTCATCCCGGGGCCGCGCAGCGGAACCCGGGATCCATAACCGCTGACGATGCAGATGAAGCGGGACGGACGCCGCCTCATTCTCGAAGGTCGGCGGGTATGGATCCCGGGTTCTCGCCTGCGGCGAGCCCCGGGATGACTCAGTGAGATGTCGACGGTGTTGTTCGGTCTGCCTGCTCGCGCAGGCAGTCCGTCCTCAGCCGTTCTTCAACGCCACCCGGTATTGACCCTGCGTCTTCGCCCGCACCTCGTCCTCGGTGACGCCGTCGGCGAGCTCGATCAGGCTCATGCCGCCGTCACCCTTCTTGTCGATGGTGAAGACGCCGAGATCGGTGATCACCATGTCGACGACGTGGGTGCCGGTGAGCGGCAGGTCGCAGGCCGCGAGCAGCTTCGGGGATTCCGAGCCGTCCTTGGCCTTGGCGACGTGCTCCATCACCACGACGACCTTCTTGACCCCGGCGACGAGGTCCATCGCGCCGCCCATCCCCTTCACCATCTTGCCGGGGATCATCCAGTTGGCGAGGTCGCCGTTCTGGGCCACCTGCATGGCGCCGAGGATCGACAGGTCGATGTGCCCGCCGCGGATCATCCCGAAGGAATCCGCCGACGAGAAGTAGCTCGTGGTCGGCAGCTCCGTAATGGTCTGCTTGCCGGCATTGATGAGGTCGGGATCCTCCTCGCCCTCGTACGGGAACGGGCCCATGCCCAGCATCCCGTTCTCGGACTGGAGCTGCACCGACATGCCGTCGGGGATGTAGTTCGACACCAGCGTCGGGATGCCGATGCCGAGATTGACGTAGAAGCCGTCCTCGAGCTCGCGGGCGGCGCGGGCCGCCATCTGGTCGCGGGTCCAAGCCATGGGGGTCTCCTGTCTCGCTCGTTCAGATGGCGCCGCCGCCCGTCGGGGCGGGCGCGGGCTCGGCGTGGGGGGCGGCGTCGGCGCGCTTGCGGGTGGTGCGCTGCTCGATGCGCTTCTCCGCATTCGGGACGTGGATCATCCGCTTCACGAACACGCCGGGGGTGATGATGTGGTCCGGGTCGATCTCACCCGGCTTCACCAGGTGCTCGACCTGCGCGATGGTCATGCGCGAGGCCGAGGCCATCATCGGGTTGAAGTTGCGGGCGGTCTTCCGGTAGACGAGGTTGCCCTCGTGGTCGCCCTTCCAGGCATGGACCAGCGAGACGTCGGCGAACAGGCCGCGCTCCATCACGTAGGTCTCGCCGTCGAACTCCCGGGTCTCCTTGCCCTCGGCGATCAGGGTGCCGACGCCGGTCTTGGTGAAGAAGGCCGGGACGCCGGCGCCGCCGGCGCGGATGCGCTCGGCCAGCGTGCCCTGCGGGTTGAACTCGATCTCGAGCTCGCCGGCGAGGTACTGCTTGGCGAAGGTCTTGTTCTCGCCGACATAGGACGAGATCATCTTCTTGATCTGGCGGGTTTCGAGCAGGACGCCGAGACCGACGCCGTCGATGCCGGCATTGTTCGAGATGACCGTCAGGTCCTTGGCGCCGCTCTCGCGCACCGCGTCGATGAGGACGTCGGGAATGCCGCATAGGCCGAAGCCGCCGGCCATGATCGTCATGCCGTCCCGCAGGACGCCCGCCAGGGCGGCGGTGGCGTCGGGGTATACCTTCTTCATCCCTCGTTTCCCCAAATCTCTGGCGCCGCCGGGGCTCGGATGCCCTCTCCCGCACGGATGCGGCGCCTCGCCGCCCTGTTTAGCATCGTTGCGACGCCGCACCACCGGGCGCGACCTGGAAAATGTCCCGCTTCGGGCGAGCGACGGCCGGACGGGCCGGGCGCGCCCGGGGAGACAAGACGCGCACGAGGGATTATACGGGAGCCGTCAAAGGGAAGTTTTGGGATGGCGCCCGCCGCCGGCAGGTCCGAGGGACCGCCGGGGGCGGCGGCCCGGGGGGGCATCGTCTTCTCGTCCACGCCGGCAGCCGGAGAGCGATGTCGCGCCGAACCATCCTGGCCCTGAGCGGCGCCGCCACCGCGGCCCTCGCGCTCACGGCCGCCTCCCTGCCCTGGACGATCGCGGCCCCGCGGGCGGTCGCCTTCGCCGAGCGGGACCTCGCGCGGCGCTACGGCCTCGGCCTGTCGGCCGCCGGGCCCGCCACCCTGACGCTGCTGCCGGCCCCGTCCCTGAGCTTCTCCCGCGTGCGGCTGCGCCGCGGCGATCACGACCTCGTCGAGAGCGCCGGCCTGCAGGTGCAGCTCGGCCTCGCCGGGCTCCTCGCCGGCCGGGCCGAGGTCACCGGCCTCGTCCTCGACCGGGCCCGGATCGCCCTGCCGGACGGGGCCGCCGCCGACTGGGCCGAGCCCGCCGCGAGGCTGGCCGCCCGCGTCGCCGCCGGGCGCGGCCGGCACCTGCGCCGCCTCGTCCTCGTCGACGCGACCCTCTCCGGGCGCGATCCCCGCACCGGGACCCGCGAGACGGTCACCGGCCTGAACCTGGTGGCGACCTGGCCGCGCCCGAGCGCCGGGCTCGATCTCTCGGCCGCCTTCACCTGGCGCGGCGTGCCGGCGACGCTCACCGTGTCGGGCCTGCGTCCGCCCGCCCTCGCGGCCGGTGCCGAGACCCCGCTCACCGCCGCCCTGACCTGGGCCGCCGGGCCCGGCGCCGAGGGAGGTGCCGCGGGCAGCGCCGAGATCGAGGGCAGCCTGGTCTGGGCCGGGACGACGGCGTCCGCGGACGGGGCGACGGCCGGCCCGCGCCTGTCCGGCCAGGGCCGCTTCGCCACCCCGGCCCTGCCCCGCACCCTGGCCTGGCTCGGCCTCGAGCCCGGTCCCGCCGCGCTCGCCGGCCCGGTCAGCTTCGAGGGGCGCTTCACCGCCCGTCCCGGCGGCGTCGAATGGCCCGAGATCCGGGTGCAGCTCGGCGACAGCCGGCTCGAGGGAGCCGCCGCCCTCGCGGTGGTGCGGGGGCGGTTTTCCGTCAGCGGCACCCTGGCCGCCGAACGGCTCGACCTGTCGGGCCTCCTGCCCGAGGCGGAGCCCGACGGCGGCTGGAGCCGGGCTCCCCTCGGCCTCGACGCCCTCACCCAAGGCGACCTCGACCTGCGCCTGTCGGCGGCCTCCGCCCGTCTCGGCGCCCTGGAGGCGCAGGACGTCGCCGCCGGCCTCCTGGTGCGTGACGGCACCGTGGAGGCGACCCTCGGCCGCGCCACCGTTCAGGGCGGCACGGTCAAGGGCCGGGCGGCGCTCGCCGCCCTGCCGGCCGGCCTCGATGCCCGGCTCCAGGGCAGCGCCGACCGGGTCGATCTCGGCGGCCTGTTCGCCGATCTCGGCTGGCCGCGCTGGATCCTCGGCCGCGGCCAGGGCTCGGCCGTCCTCGATACCGCTGGATCGAGCCTCGCCGACCTCGTCGGCCGCCTCGACGGCCGGGCCGTCGCCACGGTCGAGGGCGGCGAGATCCTCGGCCTCAACCTCGCGGACCTGGCCCAGCGCCCCGACACCGCCGCCCTCGCCCTGCGCCGGGGCGGGCGCACCCATTTCGAGCGGGCCCGGGTCAGCCTGACGCTGAACGACGGGATCGCCGAGATCGGCCAGGGCCAGGTCCGCGGCGGGGGCGTGACGGCGAGCCTCGGCGGACGGGTGTTCCTGGCCGAGCGCCGCCTCGGCGCCGAGGCCCGGATCGAGGCCGGGGGCGAGGGGCGGCCCGCCGGGCGCTTCGCCATCGAGGGTCCCTGGCTGCGCCCGGTCCTGCGGCCGCTCGCGGCCCGCGATCCCCTCCCGTCCCCGACCCTGCCGACCGCCGCCAGTGCCTACGCGCCCTGACCGCCCGGGTTTTCTTCGCCCGGGTTTTCTTCGCCCAAGATCTCCGCGACGAAATCCGGCACTGCCCGGGTGGCCGGGCCGTAGCTGGCCTCGTCGAACAGGCCGGCGGTATCGGACGGCGCGAGGTTGATCTCCCGGGTCGGGATGCCGGCGGCACGGGCCTTTGCCACGAAGCCCGCCGCGGGGTAGACCGCGCCGGACGTGCCGATCGCGACGAACAGGTCGGCCGCCGCGAGCGCGTCGCCGATCGCCTCCAGATGGAGCGGCGTCTCGCCGAACCACACCACGTCCGGGCGCATCCCGCCCCGTCGCCCGCAGGCCGGGCAGGCGGTGTCGAGGCCGAGATCCCCCGCCCAGGGCTCGGATGCGCCGCAGGCGGTGCAGCGCACCCGCATCAGCTCGCCATGCATGTGCACCACCGCCCGGGAGCCGGCGCGCTCGTGCAGGTCGTCGACGTTCTGGGTGCACAGGAACAGATGGCCGCCGCGGGCGGAAAGGCCCGCCTCCAGCCGTGCGAGCGCCGCGTGGGCGGCGTTGGGTGCGGCCTCCCGCACCCCCTGCCGGCGCAGGTTGTAGAAGGCGTGGACCTCCTCGGGTTCGCGGGCGAAGGCCTCCGGGGTGGCGAGCCGCATCGGATCGAAGCGGCGCCACAGCCCGCCCGGATCCCGGAAGGTGCCGAGCCCGCTCTCGGCCGAGATCCCGGCCCCGGTGAGGACGAAGAGGCGGCGCACGGGAGGGTGCCGGATCGGCCGGCTCACGCGCGGCCCTCCGGCCGGAGCCGCCACGACTGAGCGTCGATTGTGCCAAATCTCGCGGCCGGCAGAACATTGCGCCCGTCAGTCCATCGGGATGCCGTCACTGTGATCTCCGTTGAGACTTTATCAATTCTTGCCATGGACAATTCCTGTGACCCATCCTAAGTGAGGATCGTGCCCGCGCGCATGGCCGCGGGCGACTGATTCCGAACAGATCGCTTCAGGACATTCAATGACGCGCCACCGCGCGAGACCGTCATTCACGGTCGAGATCAAGCGCAGCCGCACTTCCCCCCTGATCGCCACCCCCGACAGCGAGCGGCCCCAGAGCGAGCGCCCCGCGAGCAAGCCCCCGGCGAGCCCCGCCGCGACGGGCGAGCCCGAGCGCCGGCCCGCCTCCCCGGGCCGCAACCTGTGGGCCGGGACAGGCCTCTTCGAGGAGGCCGCCGCGGCCACCCAGTCCGGCCGGTTCGACCCGCCGGCGGCCCCGGCCTTCAACAAGGATCCCTTCGCCAAGGATCCCTTCAAGGATTCCTCCGCGAAGGTTTCTCCGGCCAGGGAGCCGTCCGCCAAGGACGTCTTCTCGAAGGACATCTTCGCCAAGCCTTCGCAGGCGGCCGCCGCCGACGCCAAGTCCGCCAAGCGCGTCCTGCCGAGCCTGATCGCCCCGCCGGAGCCCGAGCCGGAGCCCGAGGCGGCGCCGGAGCCCGAGGCGAAGCTGCCGCGGGTGCGCCGCTACCGCACCGCCGCACCGGCGCCGCGCCGCACGGCCGGCCCCCGCCCGGCCTTCGTGTGGCCCGAGGATTGGCCCGACGAGGCGCCGATCCAGGCCCCCGCCCCGATCGCCGTGCCGGCCGCCCCCAAGGTCCAGGCCGCCGCGCCCCCGCCGAAGGCCCCGGAGGCCGAGACCGCCGAAGCCGGCGAGATCCGCCTGCGGGCCAAGCGCCGCGCCGGCGACGAGGACCTGCGCGTCGGCCAGCGCTGGAAGCGCCGGCTGCCCCGCGTGTGCTGGTAGCGGGCCGGGCCGGCCCCGAAGCAGGTCGGGCCGACCCCGATGCGGGTCGGAACGACCTCGATGCGGGTCGGGCCGACCTCGATGCGGGTCGGAACGACCCGCCGTACCGGCTCGTCGTCCTCGACTTCGACGGCACGCTCGCCAACACCTTCCCGTGGTTCGCCCGGGTCCTGCCCGGCGTCGCGGATCGCTACGGCTTCCGCCGGCCCACGGCCGACGAGGTCGAGGCCTTGCGGGCGCTCGACGCGCGGGGCGTGATGCGGCGCCTCGGCGTCGCCGGCTGGAAGCTGCCCTTCATCGCCCGCCACATGCACGGGCTCGCCGCCCGGGATGCCGGCGCGCTGGCGCTGTTTCCGGGCATCCCGGCCCTGCTCGGGCGGTTGCGGGAGGGCGGCATCGCCCTCGCCCTCGTCAGTTCGAACCGCGAAGACGTGGTGCGCCGGGTGCTCGGCCCCGACTGCGCCGGCCTGATCGGGCATTACGCCTGCGGCGCCGGCGTGTTCGGCAAGGCGCGCCGGTTCGCCGCGGTGGTGCGGGCGAGCGGCGTCTCCCCCGGCCGGGTGCTGTGCCTCGGCGACGAGCTGCGCGATCACGCGGCGGCCGCGCGGGCGGGCCTCGCCTTCGGGGCGGTGACCTGGGGCTATACCCGGGGACCGGCGCTCGCGGCCGCGGGCCCGGCACATCTGTTCGCGACCCCCGAGGCGGTGGCGGCGGCGCTCCTGCCGCCCGCCGCCCGGGCCGCCTGAAGGCGGTCGCGGCGCGCTTTCAGTAGTGCGGCACCGTCCGGTGCTCGACCAGCGGCGCTTCCATGCGGAAATGCAGGCCCGTCGGCTTGAAGTCGAAGCGGATGTCGGCGCCGCATTGCATGGTGAGCACCCGCTGCAGCAGGGTCGACCCAAAACCCTTGCGGGTCGGCTCCGCGGTGCGCGGGCCGCCGCGCTCGGTCCAGTCGAGGCGCAGGCGCCGGCCGGTTTCACCCTGATCGACGGCCCAGGTCACGGTGATGCGCCCCTCGGGCACCGAGAGGGCGCCGTGCTTGGCGGCGTTGGTGGTCAGTTCGTGGATCGCCATGCCGGTCGGCACCGCGAGGTCGGCGGTGAGCTCGACGAGCGGCCCCTTCAGGGCGATGCGCTTGCCGGCCTCGTCGTTGTAGGGGCCGAGCTCGTTCTCCAGCATCTCCTGGAGCGAGGCCATCTGCCAGTAATCCTCCGTCAGGAGGTTGTGGGTCTTGGCGAGCGAGATCACCCGGGCCGAGAAGCCCTGGTAGAATTCGTCGACGCTGGTCGCCCCGCGCGCCGAGGCGCCGAGCAGCGCCTGCACGGTGGCGAGCGTGTTCTTCACCCGGTGGTGCAGCTCGCGGATCAGCAGGGCCTGGCGCTCGGCGGTCTGCTGGCGCTCGTGCAGGAAGGCCGCGGCCTCGCGCTGGCGCCGGCGCGCCCGCACGGCGAAGCGGGTCGCGGTCACCAGGGTGGCGGGGTGGAACGGCCGCTCCAGCAGGGTGACGTTGCCCAGCGACTCCATCAGCCGCGCCTCCGGCGGGGTGCCCCGCAGGGTGAGCAGCACGAAGGGATAGTCCGACCACGGCTCCTGCCCGGCGAGGTAGGCGGCGAGCCCGTGGCGGTCGGAGGCGCGCAGGGCCTCCTCGGTCAGGACCGCGCAGCTGCCCTCGTCGAGCCGGGCGACCAGCGCCGGCAGGTCGGCGCAGACCTCGGCCCGCAGGCCGGCCTCCTCCAGGATGGTGCCCGCCACCTCGGCGTCGCGGCCGGCAGGCGCCAGGATCAGGACCGGGGGATCATTCTCTCTCATGACTGTCCCGATCGCCCGACCCCACCGGCAGGTCCCGCGCGGGCCCCACGCCCTCGGCCGGCAGGCGGCCCTCGTAGATCGGCACGCCCGTCAGGACCCCCCGGAAGCCCGTCAGCGGCGCGCCGACACGCAAACCGCCGCCGTCGATCCGGAGTTCCCGGATGGTGTCTTCGTGCGGCCCCACCCTCTTCTTGACCACCGAGACCGCCCGGCGCAAGTGCCCGTCCGCCTCGAAGAACCGAAAGAGCACGACGGTGTCGCTGAGATAGGTGAGATCGACCGCCGCCGACATCTGGCCGACGAGGCCGTGCTGGGCCAGCACCAGCAGCGTCGTCACCCCCTGCTGGTTCAGGTAGGTCAGGATCTCGTGCATCTGCAGCAGCAGATATTGCTCGCCCGGCATCGCGTTGTGGTAGCCGGTGAGCGAATCGATCAGCACCAGGCGGACGCCCGCGCGCTCGACGGCGTCGCGGACCATCGTGGCGAGCTCGCCCGGCGAGACCTCGGCCGGGTCGATCTGCTCGACCCGCAGGCGGCCGTCGGCCATGGCGGCGGCGATGTCCATGCCGAGGCCGGCGGCCCGGCGCCGCAGGATCCCGATCGGCTCGTCGAAGCTCAGGATCAGCCCGCGCTCGCCGCGCGCCAGCGCCGCCGTGACGTAGGCGAGCGCCGTCGACGACTTGCCGACCCCCGAGGGCCCGAGCAGCATCGTGCTGGTGCCCCGGTCGAGGCCCCCTCCCAGCAGCGAATCGAGACCGGGATTGCCGCTGCCGAGGCGGTCGATCTCGTAGGCATGGCCGTGCTCGGCCGCGATCAGGCGGGGGAACACCGTGAGGCCGCCGCGGCGGATGACGAAGTCGTGGAAGCCGCCGCGGAAATGCGTGCCGCGCATCTTGATCACCCGCAGGCGCCGGCGCTCGCCGCCATAGACCGGGGCGAGCTGCTCGAGCTGGATCACCGCGTGGCAGAGGCTGTGCAGGTTGAGGTCGTCCTGCTCGGCGGTGAGGTCGTCGAGGAGGAGCGCGGTGGTGTCGTGGATCAGCAGGTAGCTGCGCAGGGCCAGCACCTGGCGGCGGTAGCGCAGAGACCCCTGCGACAGGAGCCGGATCTCGGAGAGGCTGTCGAACACCACCCGCTGCGGCTTGATCCGGTCGATCTCCGCGATGGCGAGCCTGACGGTCTCGCCGAGTTCGAGGTCGGAGGAATGGACGAGGCTCTGCTGCTGGCGCGGATCGAGGCTGAGCTCGGGCGGCACCAGCTCGAAGATCTCGATCCCGTCGAGCGACCAGCCGTGGCGGGCCGCGACCGAGACGAGCTCGCGCCGGCTCTCCGACAGGGTGATGTAGAGGCAGCGCTCGCCGAGCCGCGCCCCGTCGAGGAGGAATTGCAGCGCCTGGGTGGTCTTGCCGGAGCCGGGCCGTCCTTCGATCAGGTGGGCGCGGTTGGCCGCGTAGCCGCCCTCCAGGATGGAATCGAGGCCCGGCACCCCGGTCGGGATCGGCGCGGCGTCGTCGGGGGGCGGAAGCTGGGGATCGGGCAGAGGATCGGACATGGACGGCGGGTGGGCCTTCGGCAGGCAGGTCTCGTGACGGTCTGATCGTCGGGCGTCTCCCGAGAAGGCCGGACCGCTGCCAATCGCTCGCCCGGGGCGGCGACGTGCGGCGGGAGGTCTCGGTGAGGCGCCCCACGATCGGCGGCGACGGGCCTTTTTCGCCCGGCTGGGGTCGTGATCGGCTTGTGGCAAAGAAATGCGGCGAGAACAAAGGGATCGTGCGATCGCCCGGCAGGTTCCACGCGGGCGTGGCATCGCGCCGGCACCCGCATGATGCGCTGCGGGAAAAAGTGGACCCGTCCCCTTGACGCCGCGGGGGTTCGCACGCATGTGGCGCTGGTCCGCGCGTCGTCCGACGATTCGGTGCCGCGCGGCCTCATCGGAATCCTGAATCCCCCATGCCCAGCGACAGTAGTCGACGGACCGCGCCGCCTCGGTGCCGCCTCGCGTGACCCGCGCCTGATCGCTGATCGGGCTCGCCCGCGACCGGCGCCGATGCGGCCGGTCGAACGAGGTGAGCCATGACCCTGACGACGATGACCGCCCGCTCCGGCGGCGCCGCCACCCGCGACCGCAGCGTCGTGGTCGTTCTGCTTCTCATGCTGGCGCTGGTCTTCGGACCCGCCATCGGCCTGCACGTGGCCGTCAACCTGCTCGGCCCCGGCGCCTCGCCGGACGGCCTCGCCGCGACCGCCACCGAGGCGCCCCGGGGCGCCCGGGGCTGACGGAGCGGGGCCGGCCCGCACCGGCTCCCCCCTCGTCAGGCCGCCCCCCGTCCCCGCAGGACCAGCACCGCGCCGGCGACGAGCAGCGCGGCCCCGCACCAGGTCTGCCAGCCGAGCGGCGCCGCGGTGCCGCCCGGCCGGCCGGTCAGGCCGGCGGCATCGGCGGCGATCCCCGCCGCGAGCTGGCCGGCCACCACCATGGTCACCGTGACGGTCGCGCCCTGCTGGCGGTAGCCGTACAGGCAGGCGGCCACGAACAGCGTGCCGAGCAGCCCCGGCACCAGGAACCAGGGCTCCGCCCGTTCCACCAGCCGCAGCGGGAAGCCCGGCCCGCTGCGCCAGGCCTCGACGAGGCCGAGCAGCGACAGCCCGACCAGCGAGTTGCACAGGAGCGCCCCGGTCAAGCCGGCGCCCCGCGTCGCCATGGCCCCCATCAGCGCGTTCTGCACCACCAGTCCCGCCCCGGCGACGAGGCAGAGGATCGCCGCGCCGCTCATCGGGCGACGTCCGCGGAACGGGCGGATGGGGCGGGGTGGGAGGGCATGGCACGGCTCCTGTCGATGACAATCATCTCCTATGATGGACGAGCGTAAAATACCAGAGACGAACGCGGAGGCCGGCGTGCCGCCGGGCCGATGACGGCTCCGGCCGATGCCGCCGGTCCGTCACCGGGGCACGAACGAGACCCGTCGAGGCTCTCTCCGGCCCGCCAGAGCAGCGATGGATCGTCGGCCTCCGCCGGATCGCGGTCCGCGAAGCGCGAGGACGAGCCCTGCGGCCCGCCACCTTCCCGCGCCCCCGGAAACCCGCTACGCCTCCCCACCATGTCGACCCAATCGCCTTCGACCGCCCCGTCGCCCGTCACCGTCGCCGCCGGCTCCGTCCGGTTCGGCAACCATCTGCCGCTGAGCCTGATCGCCGGCCCCTGCGCCCTGGAGAGCCGGGCCCACGCCCTCGAGGTCGCGAGCGCCCTCAAGGAGATGACGGCGGCTCTCGGCATCGGCCTCGTGTTCAAGTCGTCCTTCGACAAGGCCAACCGCACCTCGGCCGGGTCGAGCCGCGGCCTCGGTCTGACCCAAGCGCTGCCGATCTTCGCCGAGATCCGCGAGACCTTGGGGCTCCCGGTCGTCACCGACGTGCACGAGGCCGGCCATTGCGCCGCGGCGGCGCAGGCCGTGGACGTGCTCCAGATCCCGGCCTTCCTGTGCCGGCAGACCGACCTGCTGCTCGCGGCGGCCGCCACCGGCCGGGTGGTCAACGTCAAGAAGGGGCAGTTCCTCGCTCCCTGGGACATGGCCCATGTCGCGGCGAAGATCACGGGCGCGGGCAATCCCAACGTGCTCCTCACCGAGCGCGGCGCCTCCTTCGGCTACAACACCCTCGTCTCGGACATGCGCGCCCTGCCGATCATGGCGGGGGTGAGCGGCGGCCTGCCGGTGGTGTTCGACGCCACCCACTCGGTGCAGCAGCCCGGCGGCCAGGGCGCCACCTCCGGCGGCCAGCGCGAATTCGTGCCGGTGCTCGCCCGGGCCGCGGTGGCGGTGGGGGTCGCGGGCGTGTTCATCGAGACCCACGCCGATCCCGACCGGGCGCCCTCCGACGGGCCCAACATGGTGCCGCTGCGCCAGATGCCGGTCCTGCTCGCCGAGCTCCAGGCCTTCGACCGGCTCGCCAAGGCCCGATCCGCCGACGGGACCGGCGTCTGACGGGGCCGGGGCGATGCAGGCCGCCAGCGATTCGCCCTCCCGCCTGATCGCGGTCCTGGCCGCCGGGGGCTTCGCCAGCACCTTCGCCGGCCGGGTGGTCGAGCCGCTGGTCGGCGTGCTCGCCCGCGACCTCGCGAGCCCGCCCGCTACCGTGGCGCTCCTCTCCACCGCCTTCGCCCTGCCCTACGCGCTGATCCAGCCGATCCTCGGCCCGGTCGGCGACGCGCTCGGCAAGGAGCGGGTGGTGGTCACCTGCCTCCTGGTGATGAGTCTCGCGCTCGCGGCCTGCACGGTCGCGGGGGACATCGGCACCCTGTTCGGCCTGCGCATGGTCGCGGGCGCGGCGGCCGGCGGGGTGATCCCGCTCTCGCTCGCTATGATGGGCGACCGCATCCCGATGGCCCAGCGCCAGGTCGCGATCGGCCGCTTCCTCGTCGCGGTGATCCTCGGCCAGCTCTCCGGCTCCACCATCGCCGGGCTGATCGAGGGAGCGATCGGCTGGCGCGGCGTCTTCGCCCTCGCCGCCGGGGTCGGGGCGGTCGGCCTGTCCGGGGTCGCCCTCGGCTTCGCCCGACGCCTGCGTGCGCCCGGGGGCCGCTTCGCCGTGGCCCCGGCGCTGGCGCGCTACCGCACGATCCTGCGCACCCCCCGCGCCCGGGTGCTCTTTGCCGCCGTCTTCGTCGAGGCGATCGCGGTGTTCGGCATCTTCCCGCATCTCGCCCACCTGATCGAGGCCCGTGGCGAGGGCGGACCCCGGGAGGCCGGGCTGGTGCTGGCGGGCTTCGCCGCCGGAGGCCTGACCTACTCGCTCACCGTCGCGCTGCTGCTGCGCCTCCTCGGCCAGACCCGGATGCTGATGGCGGGCGGCGCGGTCTCGGGGGGCGCGCTCCTCGTCGTCGGTCTCGCCGGCGCCTGGCAGACCGACGCCGCGGCGCTCGTGGCCCTGGGCCTCGGGTTCTACATGCTGCACAACACCTTCCAGGTGCAGGTGACCGAGGTGGTGCCGGAGGCCCGGGCCTCGGCGGTGGCGCTCCACGCCTTCTCGTTCTTCTGCGGCCAGGCGATCGGCGTGGCGGTCCTGGGCCTCGGCCTCGAGACCCTCGGCCAGCTGCCGGCGCTCGCCCTCTGCGCCGCCGCGATCCTGGTTCTCGGCCTCGTCACGGCCCGCCGGCTCGCCCGTCCGGGCTGACAGCCCGGTCGAGCGCCAGTTCAGCCAAAATTCAGGCGACGGCCGCCAGGATCAGCCCCAGTCACGCCCCCCGTGGCGAGGGCCGGATGACCGGTCCATCGCCGCGACGGCGGGCGGCCCCGGGCCGAACGATTGCGGGAACCCTATCCTGCCGAGCTCGTTGTCCGGGTCATATGGCTTGAACGAAAGCAGGAGATCAACGATGCGCAAGCTGGCGATCATCCCGGCCCTCGCGGTGGCCCTCGGCGCCGTGTCCACCGTCGCCCCCTCCCCGGCCCAGGCCCAGGGCTGGCGCGGTCACGGCTACGGCCACCATTACGGCCACGGCTATGGTCGGGGTTACGTCGGCCGGCCCTACGCCTATGGCGGGCGCCGCCGCGGCATCTCGCCGGGCGCCGCCGTCGGCCTCGGCATCGCCGGTGCCGCCGTGGGCGCGATCGGTGCGGCCGCCGCCGCCGATGCCGCCCGCCGCAACGGCTACGGCTATTACGGCGCCCCGGCCCCGGCCTACGGGTATGGCTACGGCTACTGAGACCGCAACCCATCCGACATGACGAGGGGCGGCCGGGGGAACCCGGCCGCCCCTCTCTCGTTCAGCCCCGCGCGCGGTAGGGCGGCACGCCCTGGTCGGGCAGCCAGACCGAGGCCGGCGGGGTGCCGGTCTGCCAGAACACGTCGATCGGGATGCCGCCGCGCGGGTACCAGTAGCCGCCGATCCGCAGGTAGCGCGGCTCCAGGAGCGCGGTCAGCCGGCGGCCGATGCCGACGGTGCAATCCTCGTGGAAGGCGCCGTGATCGCGGAAGCTGTGCAGGTAGAGCTTCAGCGACTTCGACTCGACCAGCCATTGATCCGGTACGTAGTCGATCACCAGGATGGCGAAGTCGGGCTGGCCGGTCACCGGGCAGAGCGAGGTGAATTCCGGTGCGGTGAAGCGGGCGCAGTAATCGGTGTCCGGGTGCGGGTTCGGCACGCGGTCGAGCTGGGCCTCTTCCGGCGAGCGCGGCTGGGCGGTGGGCTGCCCGAGCTGCCGGGCGTGGTCGGTGATGTCGTGCGTCATGCCCGCCCTAATAGACCCGCGCGGGCCCGCGCGATACCGGCGGCCCTGCGCGAGCGCGCACGGGAGACCCTCGACGACCTCCGCCGGGCGCGGGTCCGTCTCCGGCACCGGCCGTCTTCCCTTCCGGCACCCGGTCTCTCCCCGCCGCCGCCCCTCGCCATTCCCCACCCTTGGGCGGCTTGCCGCAGGCGGCATCTTGGCCGATAAGCCGCGCGAACGCTCGATGCCTGCCCGAGAGATCCTCTCATGACCGCGATCACCAACATCGCCGCCCGCCAGATCCTCGACAGCCGGGGCAACCCCACGGTGGAGGTCGACGTCCTCCTCGAGGACGGCTCCTTCGGCCGCGCCGCGGTCCCGTCCGGTGCCTCGACCGGCGCCCACGAGGCGGTGGAACTGCGCGACGGCGACAAGTCCCGCTACGGCGGCAAGGGCGTGCTGAAGGCCGTCGAGGCGGTCAACGGCGAGATCCTGGACGCGATCGGCGGCATGGACGCCGAGGAGCAGGCCGCCATCGACGAGGCGATGATCGAGCTCGACGGCACGCCGAACAAGGCCCGCCTCGGTGCCAACGCGATCCTGGGCGTCTCGCTCGCCGTCGCCAAGGCCGCCGCCGAGGCCTCCGGCCTGCCGCTCTACCGCTATGTCGGCGGCACCCAGGCCCGGATCCTGCCGGTGCCGATGATGAACATCATCAACGGCGGGGCCCACGCCGACAACCCGATCGACTTCCAGGAATTCATGATCATGCCGGTGGGCGCCGAGTCGCTCGCCGAGGCGGTGCGCTGGGGCGCCGAGGTGTTCCACACCCTCAAGGGCGCCCTGAAGAAGGCCGGCCACAACACCAACGTGGGCGACGAGGGCGGCTTCGCCCCCAACCTGCCGTCGGCCGAGGCGGCGCTCGACTTCGTGATGGATTCGATCCGCGCCGCCGGCTTCGAGCCGGGCCGCGACATCGTGCTGGCGCTGGACTGCGCCGCCACCGAGTTCTTCAAGAACGGCTCGTACGTCTACGAGGGCGAGGGCCAGACCCGCGACCCCGAGGCCCAGGCGACCTACCTGGCGAAGCTCGTCGACGCCTACCCGATCCTGTCGATCGAGGACGGCATGTCCGAGGACGACTGGGCCGGCTGGAAGGCGCTGACCGACAAGGTCGGCAACCGCTGCCAGCTCGTCGGCGACGACCTGTTCGTGACCAACGTCACGCGCCTGTCGGAGGGGATTTCCAAGGGCACCGCGAACTCGATCCTGGTGAAGGTCAACCAGATCGGCTCGCTGACCGAGACGCTCGCCGCCGTCGACATGGCCCATCGCGCCGGCTACACCGCCGTGATGTCGCACCGCTCCGGCGAGACCGAGGACGCGACCATCGCCGACCTCGCCGTCGCGACGAATTGCGGGCAGATCAAGACCGGCTCGCTCGCCCGTTCGGACAGACTGGCCAAGTACAACCAGCTCATCCGCATCGAGGAGGGCCTGGGCTCGCAGGCCCGCTACCTCGGCCGCGGCGCGCTGAAGATCGGCTGATCGTCCCCGGTGGAGGGGCTCGCGCGCCCCTCCCCGCTCATGACGGCATCACACCTTGCAGGCCGCCTCCGGGCGGCCTTTTCGTTGGGCAGGCAGGCCTCGTCGCGGCGCGAACACCACGACGTTGCCGGCGAGCACCAGGGCGAAGCCGAGGCCGGCGAGCGGCGTCACCCGGTAGCCTTCCGCGAAGACCGAGATCGTGAGCGCCACGACCGGAAACAGCACGGTCATGTAGGAGGCCTTCTCGGGGCCGATCCGGTGCACCACCGTCAGGTAGGCGGTGAAGCCGACCACCGAGCCGGGGATCGCCAGGTAGAGCAAGGCCCCGACATAGGCCGGTGACGGATCGAAGACGAACGGCACCCCGCGCAAGAACGCGACCGTCGCCACCAGGGCGGCCCCGGTCAGCATCCCGTAGGCGTTCACCGTGGCGACCGGCAGCCCGTGGCGCTGGTTGCGGGCCGAGACGAGGTTGCCGGCCGAGAAGAACCAGGTGCCGAGGAGCGCCAGGCCGAGACCGATCGCGGTGTCCCGGTCGAGGGCGGTACCGAGAAGCGTGTCCCGGAACAGGCAGGCGATGCCGAGAAGCCCGATCATTGCCCCGGCGAGGATCCGGGGTGCCGGCCTGCGGCGGTGGAAGAGATACGCGTTGGCGACGTTGAAGATCGTGGCGGCGGAAAACACCACCGAGACGATCCCGCTCGGGACCGAGCGCGTGGCGAGGTAGAAGCAGGCGAAGTTGCACGAGAACAGGCACAAGGCCTGCAGCACCACGAAGGGCAGGTGCCGCCGCGGGATCGGCGCGAGCCGCCCGGAGAGGACCAGCGCGGCGGCGAGCACGGTGCCGGCGAGCGCGAAGCGGTAGGCGATCGAGGCCTCGAAGGCGACGGGACCGAGCTGGTGCTTGATGGCGATCCAGGTCGTTCCCCAGATGAGCACGGTGAGGGCGTACAGGAGGGCGGTCACGGCGGCGGGTTCCAGCGGGTTCGGAGGGGCCGGGATAGGCCGGGCCCGGGCCGGCGGTCTGTCCGGTTCCGGCGGGCGGCGTTGCCGGTTCTTGGGGTTTCCTCGGGGTTTCCTCGGGGTTTCCTTGGGGCTTCCTTGGGGTTTCCTGGCCCCCGCCCCGTTGCGGAGGACGGGCGCCGGCCCCTACAGCCTATCCTCGCACCATCGTCCTGGCCCGAAGACCCGTGACCGCGCCGAACCCCGACGTCCGCGACGCCCTGTCCCGCACCGGCGCGGCGCTCCTGCGCAGCGCCGATCTCGGGCGCGGGCTGTCGCTCGCCGAGTGGCAGAACCGCGACAACCGCGCCCGCTACGACCGGCCGGACCACCACACGCTGAGCCTCTATCTCGAGGGCGGCGAGGGCGTGGTGCGGGAGGACGGTGCGGTGTCGGGCGGAGGGCCGGACAAGCTCTGCCTGCTGCCGGCCGGCCAC
Organism: Methylobacterium indicum; assembly: GCF_017347565.1. Classification (NCBI taxonomy): domain Bacteria; kingdom Pseudomonadati; phylum Pseudomonadota; class Alphaproteobacteria; order Hyphomicrobiales; family Methylobacteriaceae; genus Methylobacterium; species Methylobacterium indicum. The sequence continues at coordinate 2,989,142 of NZ_AP024145.1, forward strand.
GAGAGCCGCTGGCTGATCGGCGGTCCGCTGCGGATGCTCCACCTCTACGTCGCGCCCGAGACCCTGGCCTACCAGGCGGTGAGCGCGCTGGACGTCGATCCCCGCACCGTCTCCCTGCACGAGCTGACCTTCGCGGAGGACCCCGCCACCGCCATGCTGATGCGCGGCGCGGTGCTGCCCCTCGACTGGGCGGCGGGCGCCGACCGGATGGCGCTCGGCTCCGCCTGCCACCTCCTGCTCCACGCCCTGCTGCGGCGCCATGCCGGAGGCGGCGCGCGGGCGGTGACGGGCGGCCTCGCCCCCGCGATCCGGCGCCGGATCGCGGAACTGGTCGAGGCGCGCCTCGCCGAGGCGCTGAGCCTCGACGTGCTGGCGGACGAGGCGGGCCTGAGCACCTTCCACTTCGCCAAGATGTTCAAGGCGAGCTTCGGCGTCCCGCCGCATCGCTACGTGACCGAGCGGCGGATCGCCCGGGCCAAGGACCTGCTGGCGGAAGGAGGCGCCAGCCTCGCCCAGATCGCGCTGGCCTGCGGCTTCGCCTCGCAGAGCCACTTCACCCGCCGCTTCGCCCAGGCGACCGGCCTCACGCCGGCGGCGTGGCGGGGCGCGGCGTAACGCCTTGAGCCTTCCTTAACCCTCCCGCCCCATTCTCCCCCGCATGGTAGTCCGTCGTCGCGCCCGTGCCATCCTGTTGCCGCTCGGCCTCTACGCCGTGTCGATCCTCGTGGTCGGCTACTTCCTGCACGAGGCCGAGAGCGGAAGCCGCGGCCTCGAGGCCAAGCGGGCCCTGAAGATCCAGGCCTACGGCCTGCAGCAGGAGCTCGACGCCACCAAGGCCGACCGGACCGAGTGGGAGCGCCGCGTCGCGCTGCTGCGCAGCGACCAGATCGACCGCGACCTCCTGGAGGAGCGCGCCCGGGTGGTGCTCGGCCGCGTCCACCCCAACGACGTCGTCATCATCAACCCCTGACGCGCCGCGCCCGTCGTCCCCAACCCATCCCCAGGCCAGCGGCTTTCGGTCCCAAAGCGCTCGATTTGCGCCCCCGCCTGCCCTAAAAGCTCTCCCATAAAGGTAGCAGCCGGGAGGGTGCCGATGGATGCCGCGAAAGAGGCCCACCGCGGGAGCGACGAGGCCCGCGAGATGGCGGCGCTGCCGCCGGCCTCGAACGTGCCGGCCTTCAGCCGGGACGAGGATCTTCACGCCTATCGCGAGATGCTGCTGATCCGCCGCTTCGAGGAGAAGGCCGGCCAGCTCTACGGCATGGGCCTGATCGGCGGCTTCTGCCACCTCTATATCGGCCAGGAGGCCGTGGTGATCGGGGTCCAGATGGCCTCGAAGGACGGCGACCAGGTCATCACCGGCTACCGCGACCACGGCCACATGCTGGCCTGCGGCATGGAGCCGAAGGGCGTGATGGCCGAGCTGACCGGCCGCAAGGGAGGCTACTCCCGCGGCAAGGGCGGCTCGATGCACATGTTCTCCCGCGAGAAGAACTTTTATGGCGGCCACGGCATCGTCGGCGCGCAGGTGTCCCTCGGCACCGGGCTCGGCTTCTCCAACAAGTACCGCGGCGACGGCGCGGTCAGCCTGACCTACATGGGCGACGGCGCCGCCAACCAGGGCCAGGTCTACGAGAGCTTCAACATGGCGCAGCTGTGGAAGCTGCCCGTGGTCTACGTGATCGAGAACAACCGCTACGCCATGGGCACCTCGGTCTCGCGGGCCTCGGCCCAGACCGACTTTTCCAGGCGCGGCGTCTCCTTCGGCATCCCGGGCGAGCAGGTCGACGGCATGGACGTGCGCGCGGTGCGCGAGGCCGCGACCCGCGCCATCGCGCATGCCCGCGACGGCGAGGGCCCCTACATCCTCGAGATGCAGACCTACCGCTACCGCGGCCACTCGATGTCCGACCCGGCCAAGTACCGGACCAAGGACGAGGTCGCCCGCATGCGCGAGGAATCCGACCCGATCGAGCAGGTCCGCAAGCGCCTGCTCGGCGCCCACAAGGTGCCCGAGGACGAGATCAAGGCGGTCGACGCCAAGGTGCGGGCGATCGTCAACGAATCGGCGGACTTCGCCACCAGCGATCCCGAGCCGGATCCGTCCGAGCTCTGGACCGACATCCTGCTCTAGCGCCCCCTTCCGTGCCCCCGGCCGTCCGGTGCACGGACGGCCCCGCCCCTGGCCGGCGCCCGACCCGGCGCGCCCCTCTTCCGGATCGACAGAGCACCCCATGGCGACCGACATCCTGATGCCCGCCCTCTCGCCCACGATGGAGCAGGGCAAGCTGGCGAAGTGGCTCAAGAAGGAGGGCGACCCGGTCAAGGCCGGCGACATCCTGGCCGAGATCGAGACCGACAAGGCGACCATGGAGGTCGAGGCGGTCGACGAGGGCGTGCTCGCCAAGATCCTGATCGCCGACGGCACCGACAACGTCGCGGTCAACACCCCGATCGCGGTGCTGGCCGAGGAGGGCGAGGACCCGGCGGGCGTCGAGGCCGGCGGTGCCAAGCCCAAGGCCGAGGCCGAGGCCCAGAAGGCCCCCGCCCCCGACATGCAGGCGGAAGGCCAGGCCGAGCGCCCCGCCCCGGCGGCCAAGACCGGGGACGACAAGCCGGTCGAGACGCCCGCCGCCCCGGCGGTGATCACCAACCGCGGCCAGGATCCGGCGATGGCCGAGATCCCGGAGGGCACCCAGATGGTGACCCAGACGGTCCGCGAGGCCCTGCGCGACGCGATGGCCGAGGAGATGCGCCGGGACGACAACGTCTTCGTCATGGGCGAGGAGGTCGCCGAGTACCAGGGCGCCTACAAGATCACGCAGGGGCTGCTGCAGGAATTCGGCGCGAAGCGCGTCGTCGATACCCCGATCACCGAGCACGGCTTTGCCGGCGTCGGCGTCGGCGCGGCGTTCACGGGCCTGCGGCCCATCGTCGAGTTCATGACCTTCAACTTCGCCATGCAGGCGATCGACCAGATCATCAACTCGGCGGCCAAGACCCTCTACATGTCCGGCGGCCAGCTCGGCTGCCCGATCGTGTTCCGCGGCCCCAACGGCGCGGCGGCCCGGGTCGGCGCCCAGCACAGCCACGACTACGCCGCCTGGTACTCCAACGTCCCGGGCCTGAAGGTGGTGATGCCCTACACCGCCTCGGACGCGAAGGGCTTGCTCAAGAGCGCCATCCGCGATCCGAACCCGGTGGTCTTCCTCGAGAACGAGATTCTCTACGGCCAGTCCTTCCCGGTGCCGCAGCTCGACGACTTCACGGTGCCGATCGGCAAGGCCAAGGTGCACCGCGAGGGGAAGGACGTGACGATCGTCTCGTTCGGCATCGGCATGACCTACGCGCTGAAGGCCGCGCACGAACTCGCGGAAGCCGGAATCGAGGCCGAGGTGATCGACCTGCGCACCATCCGGCCGATGGATTCGGAGACGGTGGTCGCCTCGGTGAAGAAGACCGGCCGCTGCATCACCGTGGAAGAAGGCTTTCCGCAATCGGGCGTCGGCGCCGAGATCGCCGCCCGCCTGATGGTCGACGCCTTCGACTATCTCGACGCCCCGGTCCTGCGCATCACCGGCAAGGACGTGCCGATGCCCTACGCGGCGAATCTCGAGAAGCTCGCGCTGCCGAACGTCGCCGAGGTGATCGAGGCGGCCAAGGCCGTCTGCTACCGGTGAGCGGCATGACCGACGACGAGCCCCGCTTCGAGGCCCTCGACGTTCCGCCCGACGCCCTGGAGCAGGGCGGCATCGAGGTCCTGCGTGCCGCCGTGGTCGACGGGGCGGTGAGCATCGCGCTGCGCCGCTCCTTCGACGACCCCGCCACCTGGGGGCGCCTGTTCATCGACCTCGCCCGCCAGGCGGCCGTGGTCTATGCCCGCGAGACCGAGCTGTCCGAGGAGGAGGCCTTCGCGCGCATCCGCGCCGGGATGGAGGCCGAGAGCCTCGATCCCGAGAGCTTCAACTGAGGCGTTCCATGGCCGAGGCTGCGCCGCGTTGGGCCACCTATGCCGATCTCGAGGCGGTGCCGGACCACCTCGTGGCCGAGATCGTCGATGGTGTGCTGGAGACGCATCCGCGGCCGCGGCCGCTGCACAGCATCGCGTCGGCGCGGCTGTCGGGTGAGCTGGATCGCCCGTTCTCCCGGGGGCGCGGTGGCCCCGGCGGCTGGATCTTCATGATCGAGCCCGAGCTTCATCTCGGGCCGCATGTGGTCGTGCCCGATCTGGCTGGCTGGCACCTCGAACGCTTGCCGGCTATTCCGAAGACTGCCTTCATTGAGACCCCGCCCGACTGGGTCTGCGAGATCCTGTCCCCGTCCACCACTCGGCTCGACCGTGGGCCGAAGCGGCAGATCTATGCCGAGTTCGGCGTCGGTCACCTCTGGCTACTCGATCCCACCAACGGTGTCCTCGAAGGCTTTGCGCTCGTGGGTGACCATTGGTTGCTCCTCGGCACCGTGGCGCGAGGCGGGGACGTCGTGCTGCCGCCCTTCGATGTCGCCCCGTTTCCGCTCGACGATCTCTTCCCCATTGAGGCTTCGCCTCCTGACGATCCGGCCGCCCCTCCTCCCGCCGAGACCTGAATCCATGCCGATCAACGTCCTGATGCCCGCCCTCTCGCCGACCATGGAGAAGGGCAACCTCGCCAAGTGGCTCAAGAAGGAGGGCGACGCGATCAAGTCGGGCGACGTGCTCGCCGAGATCGAGACCGACAAGGCGACCATGGAGGTCGAGGCGGTCGACGAGGGCGTGCTCGCCAAGATCGTGGTACCGGAGGGCACCGCCGACGTGCCGGTCAACGAGCTGATCGCGCTCATCGCCGAGGAGGGCGAGGATCCGGGCAGCGTCGAGGCCGGCGGCAACAAGCCGGACAAGACGGCGGACGCGCCCGCCAAGGCGGATAAGCCCGACGCGGCGAAGACCCAGGCGCCCGCCGGCAACGAGACGCCCGGCGGCGGCACGATGTCGTACGAGCGGGTCGACACGGCCCCGGAAGGCGCGCGCCCGGCCGGCGGCAAGACCGCGGACGGGGCCCCTGCCGGGCAGCCGGAGGGCGGCCGCCGGTTCGCCTCGCCGCTCGCCCGCCGCATCGCCAAGCAGGAAGGCCTCGATCTCGGTGCGGTGTCCGGTTCGGGCCCGCACGGCCGGATCATCGAGCGCGACGTGCGCGCCGCCATTGAGGGCGGGACGGCCAAGGAAACGGCCAAGGAAACGGCCAGTGGGACGGTCAAGCCCGCGCCGCAAGCCGCCGCCAAGGAGGCCCCCGCCGCGAAGCCCGAGCCTGCGCAAGCCCCGAAGCCCGCCGCGGCCTCACCCTCCGGCCTCACGGCCAAGCAGGTGATGGGACTGTTCGAGCCGGGCTCCTTCGAGGAGGTGCCGCTCGACGGGATGCGCAAGACCATCGCCAAGCGCCTCGTCGAGTCGAAGCAGACCGTCCCGCATTTCTACCTCTCCCTCGACGTCGAGCTCGACGCGCTCCTGGCCTTGCGCGAGCAGGTCAATGCGGGGGCGACGAAGGACAAGGACGGCAAGCCGGCCTTCAAGCTCTCGGTCAACGACTTCGTCATCAAGGCCCTGGCGCTGGCGCTCCAGCGGGTGCCGGCGGCGAATTCCGTCTGGGCCGAGGACCGGATTCTGCGCTTCCGCCACTCCGACGTCGGCGTCGCGGTGGCGATCGACGGCGGGCTGTTCACGCCGGTGATCCGCAAGGCGGAGCAGAAGACGCTCTCGACCATCTCGGCCGAGATGAAGGACCTCGCCGCCCGCGCCCGCGCCAAGAAGCTCAAGTCCGAGGAGTACCAGGGCGGCACCACGGCGGTGTCGAATCTCGGCATGTTCGGCATCAAGTCGTTCGGCGCGGTCATCAACCCGCCCCACGGCACCATCCTGGCGGTCGGCGCCGGCGAGGCCCGGGTGGTGGCGAAGAACGGCGCCCCGGCGGTCGTCCAGGCGATGACCGTGACGCTCTCCTGCGACCACCGGGTGGTCGACGGAGCGCTCGGGGCCGAACTGCTCGCGGCCTTCAAGGGCCTGATCGAGAGCCCGATGGGCATGCTGGTCTAGCACTTTTCCCCTCCCCCTTGTGGGGAGGGGTCATGGGGATCGAAGATCCCGCGTGGGGGTGGTGCCGCGTATGGCTCGGCGGTGCCTTCTGCACCACCCCCACCCCTAGCCCCTCCCCACAAGGGGAAGGGGAAGGCGCCTTCTTCGTTGCCGATCTGCGGGAGGAATCGCCGGATGCCCTGGAACGGATCGCCCGATCAATCGGCATCACCGCGAGCCAGGGCGAACGCCAAGGTCATGCGGCACGCCCTCACACCGGCGGAGAAGCGACTGTGGTGGCACCTGCGCCATAGGCTGCCGGTCGAGGGATCGCACTTCCGACGACAGGTCGCGCTCGGTCCTTACGTGGCGGACTTCTGCTGTCTCGGCGCACGGTTGATCGTCGAGGTCGATGGCGGCCAGCACGGCTTCCCCGACCAGCAAGCCTATGACGTCGCGCCCACGGCCGCCCTCGAAGCGCGGGGCGTCCGGGTCCTGCGCTTCTCAAACGCGGATGTCAGTCGCGCGATCGACAACACCCTCGACACGATCATCGCGGCCCTGGCCGCCCCGCCCTCCCCGGAGACCTGAATGTCCGACACCTACGACGTCCTCATCATCGGCGCCGGTCCCGGCGGCTACGTCGCGGCGATCCGGGCCGCGCAGCTCGGCTTCAAGACCGCGGTGGTGGACCGCGAGCATCTGGGCGGCATCTGCCTCAACTGGGGCTGCATCCCGACGAAGGCGCTGCTGCGCTCGGCCGAGATCTACCACTACATGCAGCACGCCAAGGATTACGGCCTGACGGCGGAGAATGTCGGGTTCGACGTCTCCGCCATCGTCAAGCGCTCGCGCGGCGTATCCGGCCGGCTCAACGGCGGCGTCGGCATGCTGCTCAAGAAGAACAAGGTCGACGTGATCTGGGGCGAGGCCGCGATCGAAGCAGCGCCGAAGGGGAACGAGGCCGGCCGGGTGGTGGTGCGCGAGACCAAGCGCGCCGAGGCGCCGAAGGGCGCGAAAGCCGCCGGTACCTACGGCGCCAAGCACATCGTCGTGGCGACCGGCGCCCGGCCGCGGGCGATTCCCGGCATCGAGCCGGACAAAAAGCAGATCTGGACCTACTACGAGGCGATGGTCCCGGAAAAAATGCCCAGGAGCCTGCTGGTCATGGGCTCGGGCGCGATCGGCATCGAGTTCGCCTCGTTCTACCGCACCATGGGCGCCGAGGTGACGGTGGTGGAACTGCTGCCGCAGATCCTGCCGGTGGAGGACCACGAGATCGCCGCGCATGCCCGCAAGCGCTTCGAGAAGCAGGGCATCAGGATCCTCACCGGCGCCAAGGTGACCAAGGTCGTGAAGGGCGAGGCGGTCACCGCCACGATCGAGACCGAGGGCGGCAAGACGCAGGAGATCACGGCCGAGATCCTGATCTCGGCGGTCGGCGTCGTCGGCAACATCGAGAATCTCGGCCTGGAGACGCTCGGTGTGAAGATCGAGCGCGGCATCGTCGCCACCGACGGGCTCGGGCGCACCAGCGTGCCGGGGATCTACGCCATCGGCGACGTCGCCGGCCCGCCGATGCTCGCCCACAAGGCCGAGCACGAGGGCGTCATCTGCGTCGAGACCATCAAGGGCCTGCACACCCACCCGATGGACAAGGGCAAGATCCCGGGCTGCACCTACTGCCAGCCGCAGATCGCCTCCGTCGGCCTCACCGAGGCGAAGGCCAAGGAGCAGGGTTTCGATGTCCGAGTCGGCCGCTTCCCCTTCGCGGGCAACGGCAAGGCGATCGCTCTCGGCGAGCCCGACGGCCTGGTGAAGACGATTTTCGACCGCAAGACCGGCCAGCTGCTCGGCGCCCACATGGTCGGGGCCGAGGTGACCGAGCTGATCCAGGGCTACGTCGTCGCGATGACCCTCGAGACCACCGAGGAAGAGCTGATGCACACGGTCTTCCCGCACCCGACGCTCTCGGAGATGATGCACGAGAGCGTGCTCGATGCCTACGGGCGGGTGATCCACGCATAGGCTTGAATGGAATCGTAAAGCTCCAAGACAGCAATGATCGCGCGTCAGGGCCGAACGAGACGCAACCTTCGGCTTGACCGTCGTTGGTGTCGTTTCTGCGCTGTAGCGCGATCTTTGAAGATCGAATAGGCGGAGGCAGGTGGATGGATGGTTCTTCGCCGCAATGCGATCTGGAAGGCCATGCCGGCTCAAACTACGGGAAAATTCTGGCGCAGATCCACGCGACCTTGCGGCCGCGCAACTACTTCGAGATCGGCACCAGGGATGGTGGTACGTTGGCCCTGTCGCGGTGCGACGCGATCGCGGTCGATCCTGCCTTCGTCATCGCGGATCCCGGCATCTTGTCCACACGTCGGATGTCGCTGCTGTACCAGATGACGTCCGACGACTTCTTCGCCAGGTTCGACCCCAGGAACCTGTTCGGCGAGCCCGTCCAGTTCGCCTTCCTGGACGGCATGCACCGGTGCGAGTTCCTGCTCCGCGATTTCTACAACACGGAGGCGGCGTGTGCGCCGAACTCGGTGATCGCCATCCATGATTGCCTGCCGGTGGAACTGCCGATGACGGCGCGCACCGAGGAGGAGATCGTTCCGGTCAGGCCGTCGCGCACGGGGTGGTGGACGGGCGATGTCTGGCGGACGGCGCTGCTGCTCAAGACGGTCCGGCCCGATCTGGAGATCCTGGCGCTCGACGCCGCTCCGACCGGGCTCCTGCTGGTCACGAACCTCGATCCCGGCTCGTCGTTCCTGAAGGACAACTACAATGCACTGCGCAGGGAGATGCTGTCGTACGATCTGCGCCAGATCGGGATCGAGCGTCTGTTCGAGCAGCTTCAGGTGGTGAGCACGTCCGAGATCGACAGCGACGAGAAGATGACGGGGCGGTTCTGGCTCTGAAGGCGAGGCCCTTCGGGATGCGGTCCATCGCGGTATGGTCCTCGAAGCCTGGCCGAGCGCGGCAGCCGCGACCTCGGCGCGCCGTGGCCGCGGGCCGCGACGGCGCAGGGCCGCGTGTCAGCGGGGCTCAGCCCTCCGCCGCCCGCAGCGAGCGGGCGCAGGCCGAGAGGATTGCCCGCGCGGTCTCCGGGTAATCGCCGTCCAGGACGCTCTCGAGGGTGCCGACGGTCTCGGCCAGGAGCGCCTCGCCATCGGCGACGCCCTGCTTGTGCAGGGCCACTGCGAGCGCGGTCGCCAAAGTGGCGAAGGCGACGCCTACATCCTGATCGGTCATGAGAGGATTCCGTACCGTCGGGAAACCGGCCGCCCACGGGCGGTATCCGGTATGGATCGGGCGGTTCCGATGAAACGAGTTGGGGGACGATGGTGGGCGCGACAGGGATCGAACCTGTGACCCCTACGATGTCAACGTAGTGCTCTCCCGCTGAGCTACGCGCCCATCGACCCGTGCAGGCATGGCCTGCCGACGGTCGTCTTGCGAGGCTGTCCCGAAACCGGGTCGCCTTCGTCTACTCCGATCGACCGAGATGCCTCGGCCTCTTCGCACTCCGAGGGGATGACCCCTGACATCCGGAGGTGCGATGGTGGGCGCGACAGGGATCGAACCTGTGACCCCTACGATGTCAACGTAGTGCTCTCCCGCTGAGCTACGCGCCCTCGAGGCCGTGTGGGCGGCCCCGGTGTGAGAGGGCGTATAGAGGCAGTCGCAGCAGGTGACAAGACGGTTCCGTGGGTCGGCGCGGTTTTCCGTTGCCGGCTCCCGAGGGGGACTATGCCGGGCGGGAGACGGGGCCGCAGCCGGCTCGCCCTTGCAGGGCCCCGTCCTTCCCGTGCGACCCGGCTTCCGGCCGGTCGCCGCTCCGGCTGGCCGCCCGCGCCGGCGACTCTTGCCAGCCGCTCCCGCCCCCTGCTACACGTCCGACCGCTCAACTTGGCATAACCAATTGATTTCATTGAGAATGACGAGGCGCGGCACTGCTCGCCGGCCTCGCGACAGCGAGAGGCGCGAGGACAGGTGACGGCCCAGACCCCTTCCGCGTCCCCCGCTCCTTCTCCCCTGCGGGCGTCGCTCCGGCTCGGGCGCGGTCGCACCGTCGCGCGCGACTTCACCCGCCTGCGGCTCGAATTCGGGGCCGAGGGGCTGAGCCTCGACGTGGCGGATCTCGGGCTCGGGGCGCGCTGGGTCTCGATCGCCTTCAAGGACGAGAATCACGGCGCCTTCAGCCGGGTCGAGCTGACCGCCGTCGTCGACGGCCCGGAGGGGCCGCAGGGCACCAGCCTCGACGAGCGCGCCTTCGGCCACGGGCGCTTCACCTGGCTCGGGCGGCTGCCCGCCGGCACCACCTCGTTGCGGCTCACCCCGATGCTCGGCGAGCCGGCGCTCGCCGTCGCCGAGTTCACCGTCACGGTGCGACGCCGCGCCGCCCTCGTCGGCCGGGCGGCCGTGCGCCGGCCTCTCCTCACCGCCCAGGCCCTGTTCTGGCGCTCCGTCGGCAAGCGCGTGCGCTCGCAGCACCGCCTCGCCCGCGCCCTCGTGCCGGCGGGACTCACCGGCTACGACGCCTGGGTCCGTCACTTCGACACGCTGAGCGAGGCCGATCGCGCCCGCATCGGCGCCGAGGTGGCGCAGTGGCGCGAGCCGCCGCTGATCTCGGTGGTCATGCCGGTCTACAACCCCGGCTCCAGGGTCCTGGAGGAGGCCCTGCGCTCGGTGCGCGGGCAGCTCTACCCGCATTGGGAACTCTGCATCGCCGACGACGCCTCGACGGATCCGGCGGTGCCGCGCCTGCTCGCCCGGGCGGCGGCCGAGGACCCGCGCATCCGCGTCGAGCGCCGGCCCGAGAACGGCCACATCGCGGCGGCCACCAACACCGCGCTCGCCCTCGCCCGCGGCGCCTACGTCGCCTTCATGGACCACGACGACGTGCTGCCGGCGCACGCCCTCTACGAGGTGGTAAGGGCGATCCGGCGCGATCCGGACCTCGACCTGATCTACAGCGACGAGGACAAGATCGACGCCGACGGGCGGCGCTTCGAGCCGCACTTCAAGGGCGACTGGAACCCCGAGCTCCTCTACGGCCAGAACTACCTCAACCACCTGACGGTGGTGCGCCGCAGCCTCGTCGAGGCGGTCGGGGGGCTGCGCCCCGGCTTCGAGGGCAGCCAGGACCACGACCTGCTCCTGCGTCTGAGCGACCGGCTGGACCCCGCCCGCGTGCGTCACCTGCCGGCGATCCTGTACCACTGGCGCACCGCGATCGGCTCCGGCACCTTCTCGGACGCCTTCCTCGCCCGGGCCGAGGCGGCGCGCCTCCAGGCCCTGGAGGAGCTGGTGGCGCGGCGCGGCTGGCCGCACCGGGTCGAGCGCGGGCCGCTGGGCTTCAACCGTCTGGTGCGCGCCCTGCCCGACCCGGCCCCGCTCGTCTCGGTGGTGATCCCGACCAAGGACCGGGCCGAGCTGCTGCGCGTCGTCCTCGACGGACTCCTGACCGGAACCGAGTATCCGGCGATCGAGGTCGTGGTGGTCGACAACGGCAGCACCGAGCCCTCGGCCCTGGCGCTCCTGGAGCGGGCCGCCGCCGATCCGCGGGTGCGGGTGCTGTCGCGCCCCGGCCCGTTCAACTTCTCGGGGCTCTCGAACGACGGCGCCGCGGCCGCGCGCGGATCGCTGCTCCTGTTCCTCAACAACGACATCGAGGTCGTCGCGCCGGGCTGGCTCACGGAACTGGCCTCGATCGCGGTCGAGGACGGGGTCGGTGCCGTCGGCGCCAAGCTGTCCTATCCGGACGGCACGCTCCAGCACGGCGGCGTGGTGCTGGGCGTCGGCGGCGTCGCCGGCCACAGCCACCCGGATATCGGACCCGACGATCCCGGCTATTTCGGCCGCATGGTGATCGCGCAGGAGGTCTCGGCGGTCACCGGGGCCTGCCTGATGATGCGGCGCGCGGTGTTCGAGGCGGTCGGTCGCTTCGACGCGGAGCACCTGGCGGTGGCCTTCAACGACATCGACCTGTGCCTGCGGGTGCGCAAGGCCGGCTACCGGGTGATCTGGACGCCGCACGCCGCCCTGACGCACCACGAATCGAAGAGCCGCGGCAAGGAGGACACGCCCGAGAAGCGCGCCCGCTTCGAGGCCGAGGTCGCCACCATGACCGAGCGCTGGGGGCCGGAGCTGCGCAACGATCCCTATTACAACCCGAACCTCGCCCGGGCGAAGGCGCTGTTCCGCCTCTGGTAACGGTGCGGCCGTTGCCCGTTTTGCACTGCAACGCTACAGCGGTGCCCGCGGGCGCCGCGCCGCGCCGCTGCCGGGAGGACGTGAGATGCGCGTTGCGATGGTGGGGGCGGGCTATGTCGGCCTGGTCTCCGGAGCCTGCTTCGCCGATTTCGGCCACACCGTCACCTGCGTCGACACGGCGCCGGAGAAGATCGCCGCCCTGAAGGACGGCCGCATCCCGATCTACGAGCCCGGCCTCGATGCGCTCGTCGCCGAGAACGTGCGCCAGAGCCGGCTCTCCTTCACCACCGACCTCGCCGAGGCGGTCGCCGGGGCCGACGCCGTGTTCATCGCCGTCGGCACCCCGTCGCGGCGCGGCGACGGCTTTGCCGACCTCTCTTACGTCTACCAGGCGGCGCGCGACATCGCCGCCGCCGTCACCGGGCCCACCGTCGTCGTCACCAAGTCCACGGTGCCGGTCGGCACCGGCGACGAGGTCGAGCGCATCGTCCGCGAAGCGCGGCCCGGGATCGCCATCGCGGTCGCCTCCAACCCCGAATTCCTGCGCGAGGGCGCGGCGATCTCCGACTTCAAGCGGCCCGACCGCATCGTCGTCGGCGCCGACGATCCCGCCGCGGCCACCGTGGTGAGCGAGCTCTACCGCCCGCTCTACCTCAACCACGCGCCGATCCTGGTGACGAGCCGGCGCACCGCCGAGCTGACCAAGTACGCGGCGAATGCGTTCCTCGCCACCAAGATCACCTTCATCAACGAGATCGCCGATCTCTGCGAGCAGGTCGGCGCCGACGTGCAGGAGGTCGCCCGCGGCATCGGCCTCGACAACCGCATCGGGCGCAAGTTCCTGCATGCCGGCCCGGGCTACGGCGGTTCCTGCTTTCCCAAGGACACGCTGGCGCTGGTCAAGACCGCCCAGGATGCGGGCAGCCCGGTGCGCCTCGTCGAGACGGTGGTGGCGGTCAACGACAGCCGCAAGCGCGCCATGGCCCGCAAGGTGATCGCCGCCTGCGGCGGCTCGGTGCGGGGCAAGCGGATCGCGGTGCTGGGCCTGACCTTCAAGCCGAACACCGACGACATGCGCGACGCCCCGTCCCTGTCGATCATCGCCGGATTGCAGGATGCCGGCGCCACGGTGACGGCCTACGACCCGGAGGGTATCGAGCAGGCCCGTCCGCTCCTCGCCGGCGTGGACTACGCCGCCGACCCCTATGCCTGTGCGGAGCGCGCCCATGCTCTCGTGATCGTGACCGAGTGGGACGCGTTCCGGGCCCTCGATCTCAAGCGCCTGCGCGAGGCGATGGCCGAGCCGGTCCTCGTCGACCTGCGCAACGTCTATCGGCCCGAGGATGCCCGCAAGCACGGCTTCACCTATGCCAGCGTCGGGCGGCCCTGAGCGGCACGCCTCCGACGCGACGCGGGATTCGAGGATCGTTCGAGACCCGTTCCAGCCTAAAGATTGTTCGATGATCGCCGGGAGCGAGCCGATGCAGACCTTCTTCGTCGAGATCAAGTGCCGCCTGGGCAAGACCTATACCGTGGCGAGCGCCCTCGCCGACCGCGAGATCGCCTCCGAGATCTACTCGACGGCGGGCCATTACGACGTGCTCGCCAAGTTCCACGTCGATGACGGTGTGGATATCGGGCATTTCGTGGCCGAGCACGTCCAGACCATCGCGGACATCCAGGATACCCGCACCATCATCACCTTCAAGGCCTTCTGAGCGGGACCGGCGGCAGCGCCGTCCGGCGGAACGGATGCCGGCCCGTCGCGAAAATCCCGGTGCCGTCAACGGCTTGGCGTTGCGCGCGACGGCAGCGCGACCCCGCGCGGGGCCGGGTCCGGCACCCGTGCGCCGCTCCGCCCCATTGCGACCCGATTCATCGGGTCTAAGACGTGTCGCGTGCGTCCGGTCCGGGCCGGGGCGCGTTCGAGCTTGACAGCATTACCGGTGAGATCCGGTATTTCTACCGGATGACAGTTTTGCGGCCCAGCTACGGTGCTTCTGCTCCGCCATGTCGCAGGACTTCGACTGATGAAGGCATGTCACAGGTAGGCCAAGTCTTGTCGTGTCGGGATGGGTGGCGCCGTTCCGGGGTTGGCGCGGTGCTGGCCTCATACTATGGGTTGGGGTGAATTGCCCGGGTGCGGCGCCGCCGCGTCCCGTCCTCCGTAAATGAGCGTGTGCGAAGCGAACGTGATACAGCGTCCTGACATCGCGATCATCGGTCGGTCCTGCCGGCTGCCGGGCGCCTCCGGCGTCGACAGCCTGTGGCAGATGCTCATCGAGGGACGGTGCGCCGTCTCGCGCATCCCGGAGGACCGCTGGTCCCTGGAGCGCATGGGTCACCCCCGGGCGCAGGAGCGCGGCAAGAGCTACACCTGGGCGGCCGGCGTCATCGACGATCCGTGGTCGTTCGACCCGTCGGTCTTCGGCATCTCGCCCCGCGAGGCCGAGCAGATGGACCCGCAGCAGCGCCTGCTGCTGGAGCTGACCTGGGAGGCCCTGGAGAGCGCGGGGCTACGGCCGTCGGCGGTGGCCGGCAGCCCGATCGGCGTGTTCGTGGGCGCCTCCTCGCTCGATTACGGCAACCTGCGGGTCCTCGACAGCGCCTCGGGCGACGCCTACGCGGCGACCGGCAACACGCTGTCGATCCTGTCGAACCGCATCTCCTACATCTTCGACCTGAAGGGGCCGAGCTTCACCCTCGACACCGCCTGCTCGTCGTCCCTCGTCGCCCTCGACGCCGCGGTCGCGGCGATCGCCTCGGGGCGGATCGACACGGCGGTGGTGGCGGGCGTCAACCTGCTGGTCAGCCCGTTCAACTTCGTGTCGTTCTCGAACGCCTCGATGCTGTCGCGCACCGGCCTGTGCCAGGCCTTCTCGGCGAGCGCCGACGGCTACGTGCGCGCCGAGGGCGGCGTCGTCCTGGTGCTGCAATCGGCTGAGGCCGCCGCCCGCAACGGCGCGACCGTGCGCAGCGTGATCGCCGCCTCGAAGGTCAACTCGGACGGGCGCACCACCGGCATCTCCCTGCCGTCGGGCTACGCGCAGGGCGCGCTGCTGGAAGAGATCTACCGCGAGGCCGGGGTCGCCCTCGACGCGATCACCTTCATGGAGGCCCACGGCACCGGCACTCCGGTCGGCGATCCGATCGAGGCCGGCGCCATTGGCGGCAAGCTCGGCCGCGGCCGCTCGACCCCGCTCCCGATCGGCTCGATCAAGACCAATATCGGCCATACCGAGCCGGTCTCGGGCCTCGCCGGCCTGCTCAAGGCGAGCCTGGCGCTGGAGCACGACCTGCTGCCGCCCTCGCTGCACAGCGCCGAGCTCAACCCGGCGATCCCGTTCGACGAGCTGAAGCTCGCGGTCAACCGCACGCTCCTGCCCCTGCCCCGCACCGGCGAGCCGCGCTTTGCCGGCGTCAACTCGTTCGGCTTCGGGGGCACCAACGCCCACGTCATCCTGACCGACCCGGCGCGCAGCCCGGCCGCGGCCTCCGCGCCGGCTCCCGAGCCGGAGGTGCTGCTGGTCTCGGCCCAGACCAAGGCGGCCCTCGCCGACCTCGCCCAGGACTACGCCGCCCGCCTCGACGGGGCGGATGCGGCCGAGATGTCGCGCGTCGCCGCCGCTGCCGCGCATCGCCGCGAGCGCCTGCCGGTGCGCGCTGCGATCCCGCTGCGCGACCTCGACGCCGAGGCCGTGACCGAGGCGCTGCGCGCCGTCGCCGAGGGCGAGGAGGCGCCCGCGGCGTCCCTCGCCACCGCGGTCGAGCGCGCCGGCGGCGTCGCCTTCGTGTATTCGGGCAATGGCAGCCAGTGGGCCGGGATGGGCCGGGACGCCTACGCCCTCAACCCCGTCTTCCGCGCCCGCTTCGACGCGGCCGATGCCCTGTTCCGACCGCTCGCCGGCTGGTCGCTGAAGGACGCGCTGTTCGCCGACGACCTGGAGCAGCGGCTCGCGCTCACCAGCGTCTCGCAGCCGCTGATCTTCGCCATCGAGACCGCCTCGACGGCCGCGCTGAAGGCCGTGGGCCTCACCCCGACCGCGATCGTCGGCCACTCGGTCGGCGAGATCGGCGCCGCGGAGGCCGCCGGCATCCTGACGCTCGAACAGGCGGTGAAGGTCATCTTCTACCGCTCGAAGCACCAGGAGGCGACCCGCGGGCTCGGCACCATGGCGGTGCTGCTCGCCCCCGTCGAGGAGGTCGAGGCCTTCCTCGTCGACTATCCCGAGCTCGACATCGCCGCCCTCAACAGCCCCAAGGCGGTGACGGTGGCGGGCCCCGTCGCGATGATCGACGCCGCCATGAAGGCGCTGGCGCGCAAGCGCCGCCGCGGCCGCAAGCTCGACCTCGACTACGCCTTCCACGGCCGCCTGATGGACCCGATCGAGGGGCCGCTGCGGCGCGACCTCGCGGGGCTCGCGCCCTCCGCCGGCACCGTGCCGCTCGCCTCGACGGTGACCGGCGGCGTGCTCGACGGCACCGCCTTCGACGCCGGCTACTGGTGGCGCAACATCCGCGAGCCGGTGCGGTTCAGCGCGGCGGTCCAGGCCGCGGCGCAAGGAGGCGCCCGGATCTTCGTCGAGGTCGGCCCGCGGCCGACCCTGCTGCCGCATATCGGCGACTGCCTCGAGCCGCTCGGCTTTGATGGCGCCACCGTCGGCGTGCTGCCGAAGAAGACCCTCGCCACCGACCCGTTCCGGCGCGCGCTGGCCGCGGCCCTCGCGGCGGGTGCCGCCGTCGACGAGACGATCGCCTTCGGGGCCGACCCGGCCGGCAGCGTGGCGCTGCCGCACTATCCCTGGCAGCGCAAGGTCTTCCGCCTGCCGGAGACCACCGAGGCGATGAACCCGGCGAGCGCCCGGCCCTACCACCCGCTGATCGGCGCCCGCCAGGGCGCGGACGGCCTGGAATGGCTGGCCCATCTCGACGTCGCCACGGTGCCGGAACTCGACGACCACCGCATCGACGGCCAGGCGATCCTGCCCGGTGCCGGCTTCGCCGAGATGGCGCTGGCGGTCGGCCGCGAGGTCGTGCGCTCGGAGAGCGTGACGCTCGCCGATCTCGAGATCCAGCAGCCGATGGTCTTTGCCGAGGAGACCGTGCGCGAGGTGCTGTCCCGGTTCTCCCCGGGCGCCAACCTGGTGCAGATCCTGTCCCGGCCGCGCCTGAGCCAGGCGCCCTGGCAGCTCCACGCCGTCGCCAAGCTGGTCGAGGGCGAGACCCCGGCCCCGGCGCGCCTCGCCGTGGCGGCCCTGCCCTCCGAGACCACGATCGACGGCGAGGCGCTCTACGCCCGCGCCCGGGCGTCGGGCCTCGGCTTCGGCCCGTCCTTCCGCCAGGTCGCCCGCTCGGCCCGGCTCGACGACGCCACGATCGTGTCCGAGCTGCAGCCGGCCGGGCCCGAAGCCCGCTACGGCCTGTCGCCGGCACGGCTCGATTCCTGCTTCCACGGCCTGATCCTGCTCTTCGCCGACCTCCTGGGCGAAGCGGCGAGCCGGGCCTACGTGCCGATCCGCTTCGGCGAGATCCGGCTGGTGCGCCCCGGCGCGGCCATCGCCCGGGCGGTGATCCGCACCCGGCGCTGCAACGAGCGCAGCATCCTGGCCGACTTCACCCTGGTGGACGAGGCCGGCGAGGTGATCGCCACCTTGCGCGAGGGCCGGTTCCAGGCCCTGCGCATGAAGGCCGGGGGCGACCTCGACGCCTTCGCGATCCGCCAGTTCACCGAGCTCGCCACCGAGCCGACGGCGATCGCCCTGGAGCCGCAGCCGGCGGTCGCCGCCCTGGTGCGGCGCCAGGCCGGCGCGGTCACCGCCAAGGGCGACGCGGCGCTCGGCGCCGGCCACATGCTGCTCGAAGGCTGGGCGACCTCGCTCGCCGACCGGCTCGCCCGGGGTCTCGCGGTCGGCGGCGTCGTCGACGTCGCGGCCTCGCGCCGGCTGCCGGCGGCCTTGCGCCCGTGGCTCGTCAACCAGCTCGCGGCGCTGGAGGTCAGCGGCCTGGCCGAGGCCGCGGGCGACGACCGCTGGCGCCTGCGCGCCGACGTGACGCTGCCGGCGACCGACGAGATCATGCGCTGGATCGCGGCGGACCATCCCGAATTGTCGGCCGAGCTCCTGCTCTGCGCCGATCTCGGCGCCGTGGTGTCGCGGATCCTCGCCGGCACGCTGTCGGACGCTCCCTCCCTGCCGCAGGCGGCGCTCGACGCCTTCTGCTTGCGCGGCGCCACCGTGCGGGCCTCGGCCGATGCGGTGATGCGGCTCCTCGACGACAGCGCCGCCGCGCTCCCCCGCGACCGGGCGCTCCGCCTGCTCCAGGTCGGGTTCGGGCCGCTCTCGGCCCAGGTCGCGACCTTCGCCGGCCTGCACGAGGCGCGCCTCACCGTGTTCGAGGCCGACCGGCGCCTCGCCGAGCGGGCCCGCCTCGCCCTGCCGGCCGGCGTCACGATCGTCGAGGACCCGGCGCAGCTCGGCCTCGCGGCCTTCGACGCGGTGCTGGCGAGCGACGTGCTCCACCGCGCCTCCCGCGATCTCCTGACCCCGCTCGCCGCGTCGCTGGCGGCCGGCGGCCTGTTCGCGGCGGTCGAGCCCGGCGCCTCGCTGTTCCGCGACATGGTGTTCGGTCTCGATGCCGGCTGGTTCGAGATGGCCGGCACCGTGCCGGTCGGGCGCCTCGACGACGTGGCGGGCTGGCAGCGCTCCTTGAGCGCCGTCGGCCTCGTCAAGGTCGCGGCCGACCGGGCGGTGACCCGCAACGGCAACGACCTGCTGCTGCTCGCCGAGGCCCCGCCCCGGCCGAAGGCCGCCGCCGGCCAGACCTTCGCCTTCGTCATCGGCTCCGAGGACGAGTTCGCGGCCGAGACCGCCTCCTCCTTGGCGACGCTCCTGGTCGCGGGCGGGGTCCACGTCTCGATCATCCTCGATTCCGAGGCGTCGCTGCGCGAACTGGAGCGCGAGACCCCCGACACGGTGGTCTACCTCGCCGGTGCCTTCAACCGCGGCGGCGAGGCGGCCGAGCGGCTGCGCGAGCGCTGCCTCGGCCTCAAGCGCTGCGTCGAGCATCTCGGCACCCGCCAGACCCGGCTCTGGGTCGTCTGCCCCGGTGCCACCCGCGACCGCGGCGGCCCGGCCTGCAGCGTCGAGGCCGGCGTGTGGGCCTTCACTCGCACGCTCGCCAACGAGGTGGCGTCCCTCGACGTGCGCCGCATCGACCTCTCGCCGTCGATCTCCTCGAAGCGTGCCGCCGAGCGCCTGCGCGACCTGATCCTGTCCGGCAGCCCCGAGACCGAGATCGTGGTCGACGACGATGCGACCCGCGTGGTCCGCTTCGCGCAAGGGGCGCGGCCCGTCCGCCGCTCGGGTGCCGCGGCGCCCGCCGCCCGGCTCGAGCGCAGCACCACCGGCGGCCTCAACGAGATGCATTGGGGGCCGGCCGAACGGTCCGCCCCCGGTGTCGGCCAGATCGAGATCGCGGTCGAGGCCACCGGCCTCAACTTCCGCGACGTGCTCTGGGCGCTCTCGATGCTGCCCGAGGAGATCCTCGAGGACGGCTTCGCCGGTCCGCGCCTCGGCCTCGAATGCGCCGGCCGCGTCGCGGCGGTCGGTGCGGGCGTGACCGCGTTCAAGCCCGGCGACCGGGTGGTGGCCTTCGCCCAGTCGGGCTTCGCCACCCACATCGTCGTGCCCGAGATGGTCGTGGCGGCGGCCCCCGAGGGGCTGTCGTCGGAGGCGGCCGCCACCACGCCGGTCGCCTTCCTCACCGCCTTCTACGGCCTCGTGACGCTCGCCCGCCTCAAGGCCGGCGAATGGGTGCTGGTCCATGGCGGCGCCGGCGGCGTCGGCCTCGCGGCGCTCCAGATCGCCCGGATGCGCGGCGCCCGGGTCATCGCCACCGCAGGCTCGAACGAGAAGCGGGCGCTCGTCAAGGCGCTCGGCGCCGAGCACGTGCTCGATTCCCGCTCGCTCGCCTTCGTCGACGACATCCGCCGCATCACCGGCGACGGCGTCGACGTGGTGCTCAACAGCCTGTTCGGCGAGGCGATGGAGCGCAGCCTCAACTCGCTGAAGCCCTTCGGGCGCTTCGTCGAGCTGGGCAAGCGCGACTACGTCGCCAACACCCATATCGGCCTGCGGCCGTTCCGCCGGAACCTGTCGTATTTCGGCGTCGACCTCGACCAGCTGCTCCAGTTCCAGCCCGACGAGGGCAAGCGGCTGTTCCGCGAGGTGATGGCGCTCTTCACCGACGGCAGCCTGAAGGCGCTGCCCTACCAGCCCTTCGCGGCCGAAGAGGTCTCGGACGCGTTCCGGCTGATGCAGCAATCGGGTCACGTCGGTAAGATCGTGATCGCGCCGCCGAAGGCCGGCACGATCCCGGCCGAGACGACGAAACCCTTCGTGGTCGCGCCCGACCGCGTCCATCTCGTCACCGGGGGCTTGGGCGGCTTCGGCATCGAGGCGGCGCGCTGGCTCGCCGACCGGGGCGCGCGCCACATCGCGCTCGTCGGCCGCAAGGCGCCGTCCGGCGAGCCGGCGCTCTCGACCATCGCCGAACTCGAGGCCCGCGGCGTCTCGGTCCAGGTCGAATCCTGCGACATCGCCGATCGCGCCTCGGTCCAGCGCCTGCTGGATCGGGTGGAGAGCAAGGGCGTCAAGCTCGCCGGCATCATCCACGGCGCGATGGTGCTGCAGGACGGCCTGATCGCCAACCTCGATCCGGCCGCCCTCGAAGCGGTGATCGCCCCGAAGGTGATCGGCGCCGGCCACCTCGACGCGCTGACCCGCGACCGGGTGCTCGACTACTTCGTGCTGTTCTCCTCGGCCACGACCTTCATCGGCAATCCGGGCCAGGGCTCCTACGTCGCCGCCAACGGCTTCATGGAGGGGCTGGCCCGCCAGCGCCGCCGCCTCGGCCTGCCGGCCCTGGCGGTGGCCTGGGGCGCCATCGGCGATGTCGGCGTCCTCGCCCGCAACAAGGCGGTGATGGAGACGCTGGCCGGCCGGGTCGGCGTGACCCCGGTCGATGCCCGCAAGTCCCTCGACCTGATGGCCGAGGCGCTGGGTTCGCAGGGCGGCGCCTCCGACGACGCGGTGATCGCCATCGCGGCGATGCACTGGGGCAAGGCGCGCGAGCGTCTCGCCACCCTGCGCTCCCCGAGCTACGCCAGCCTCGGCTCCGAGCAGCAGGCGGAGGCCGGCGGCGCGGTCGCGATCAGCATCCCGGGTCTCCTGCGTGCCCACGACCTCGACGACGTCCGCAAGACCGTGGCCGACGCCATCGTGGAGGACATCGCCCGCATCCTGCGCCTGCCGAAGGACGACATCAGCCGGGTGCGCCAGCTCTCGGAGATCGGCCTCGACTCGCTGATGGGCGTCGAGCTCGGCGCCAGCCTGCAGGAGCGGTTCGGCCTCGACGCGCCGCCGTCGGGCGTGTCCAGCGGCCAGACCGTGACCGAACTCGCCGACACCCTGATCCAGTCGGTGGCGGCCCCGGTCGACGAGAGCGCGGCGGCGGTCGTCAGCCTGTCGCAGCGCCACGGCGGGGCCGAGTCGGTCGACGCCGCCTCGCTCCAGTCCCTCCAGGCGCTGGTCGAGCAGAACAGCCAGGACATCAAGGTCATCACCCAATGAGCAGCGGATCCTCCCACGGCGCGGGTGGGCGCGAGGCCCTGGCGGGCTTCGTCGCCGCCCGCCTCGGCAAGGCTCCCGTCCGCCCCGCCCCGGCCAGGCCGGAGCCCAAGCCCGCCCTCGCGCAGGCCCAGAGCTTCGACAGCCTGCCGGCCTACAAGGAGCTGAAGCTCCAGCGCTCGGCCGCCGACCTGATCGGCCTCGGCAACCCGTTCTTCCGCGTTCACGACGCCAAGGCCGGCGCGACGACGACGATCGACGGGCGGACCTTCACCAACTTCTCGTCCTACGACTATCTCGGGCTCAACGGCCATCCGGAGGTGAACGCGGCGGCGCAAGCCGCGCTGTCGACCTACGGCACCTCGGCCTCGGCGAGCCGGATCGTCGCCGGCGAGCGCCCCGGCCACCTCGTCCTCGAGAAGGCGCTCGCCGCCCATTACGGCACCGAGTCCTGCGTGGTGATGGTGAGCGGGCACGCCACCAACGTGACGACCATCGCGGCCCTGCTCGAACCCGGCGACGTGATCTACCACGACGCCCTGATCCACAATTCGGTGGTCACCGGCGCGCAGCTGTCGGGCGCCCAGCGCCGCAGCTTCGCCCATAACGACCTCCAGGCCCTCGAATCGCTGCTGCACGCGACCCGCCACGAGCACCGCCGGGCGCTGATCGTGATCGAGGGCCTCTACAGCATGGACGGGGACGCCCCCGACCTCGCCGGTGTCGTCGCCCTCAAGGAGCGCTACGGCGCCTGGCTGATGGTGGACGACGCCCACGGCCTCGGCGTGCTGGGTAAGGACGGCCACGGCCTGCACGAGCATTGCGACGTGCCCCCCGGCAGCGTCGACATCTGGATGGGCACGCTGTCGAAGACGCTCTCGTCCTGCGGCGGCTACGTCGCGGGAGCGGGCGCGCTCATCGAGCTCCTGAAGTGCACCGCGGGCGGCTTCGTCTACTCGGTCGGCCTGTCGCCGCCGCTCGCCGCCGCCGCCACCGCCTCGCTGGCGCTGATGCGGCGCGAGCCGGAGCGGGTCGCGCGGCTGCGCCGCAACGGCTCCCTGTTCCTCGCCTGCGCCCGCGAGCGCGGCCTCGATGTCGGCACCAGCCTCGGGCTTGCCGTGGTGCCGGTGATCCTCGGCGATTCGCTCAAGGCCGTGACCCTATCGGACCGGCTGTTCCAGCGCGGCATCAACGTGCAGCCGATCATCCACCCGGCGGTGCCGGAGCGCTCATCGCGCCTGCGCTTCTTCATCACCTCGGAGCACACGCCCGAGCAGATCCGCGAGACCGTGACGGTGCTCGCCGACGAGCTCGACGAGCTGAACCAGGGCGGCTCGCTGGTCGAGCGGCTGATGGCGCGGCGGGCCTGACGACCCCACCCCGGGTCCCGGTGCGGGGCCCGGACGAGGCGACCGGCGTTCGGCCACCCCTGCGCCATCCGCGGCTCCGGATCCCGGGTTCCGCTTCGCGGCCCGGGGATGACCCGGGCCGTGCCGGGACCCGATGCCCCGTCAGCCGCGCAGCTCGTCCACCAGGAACTCCCGCACCGCCCCGGCCTCGATGCCGGGGGCGATGAAGCTCTTGCCGATGCCGCGGGCCAGGATGAAGGTCAGCGCCCCGTCGCGGACCTTCTTGTCCTGGCGCATCGCGTCGAGGAGCTGGTCGGCGTCGCCGCTCCCGCCCGGGACCTGGTCGAGCCGCGTCGGCAGGCCGGCGAGCGCCAGGTGGTTGGCGACGCGGCCGGCATCCTGGCCCGGGCACAGGCCGAGCCGGGCGGAGAACCGGAAGGCGAGGCACAGGCCGATCGCCACCGCCTCGCCGTGGACGAGGCGCGCCGCCTGGTAGCCGGTCAGGCGCTCGAGGGCGTGCGCGAAGGTGTGGCCGAGGTTGAGCAGCGCCCGCTCGCCGTCCTCGCGCTCGTCGCGCACCACCACCCCGGCCTTGGCCCGGCAGCAGGACGCCACCGCCGTCTCGCGGGCAGGCCCCCCGGCATAGATCTCGGCGAGGTTCGCCTCGCACCAGGCGAAGAACTCGGGGTCGTCGATCAGCCCGTACTTCGCCACCTCGGCGTAGCCGGCGCGCAGCTCGCGCGGTGCCAGGGTGTCGAGGGTGGCGGTATCGGCGATGACGAGGCTCGGCTGGTGGAAGGCGCCGACGAGGTTCTTGCCGTGGGGCGAGTTGATGCCGGTCTTGCCGCCGACCGAGGAATCGACCTGGGCGAGCAGGCTGGTCGGCGCCTGGACGAAGCGCACGCCCCGGCGCAGCGAAGCCGCCGCGAAGCCCGCGAGGTCGCCGACGACGCCGCCGCCGAGCGCCAGAACGAGGTCGCCGCGCTCGATCCGGTGGCCGATCAGCCCGTCGCAGACCTGGGCGAAGCCCGCATAGCTCTTCGAGCCCTCGCCGGGCGTCACCGTGATGAGCGCGGTGCGCAGGGACGCCTCGGCGAGCGCGGCGGTGACGGCTTCGCCGTACTCCGCCGCCACGGTCTCGTCGCTCACCACCGCGACGGCCCGGGCCCTGAGCGCGGCGACGCGGGTGCCGATCTCGGCGAGGAGTCCCCGGCCGACCAGGATGTCGTAGGCCCGGCCCCCGTCGAGGGGGACGTGAACGGTCTGTGTCTGCGCGGTCACGGCGTCGTCCGTTGTCGAGCGGTCAATGGGCGGCGACGCTGTGGCCGGCGGTCTCCGGCTCGCCGCCGGTCTCGGGCGGGGAGCCCGTGGGATCGCCGGCCGCGCCTCCGGCATAGCCGTCTCCCGGGTCGCCCAGCATGTGGGCGTCGAGGGCTTCGAGCACGTCCTGCACCACACGGTCGTGGGAGACCTCGCGGGAGACCACCATCACGTCGGCCCCGCCATAGATGGGATGGCGCAGGTCCATCAGGCGACGCATCGTGCCCTCCGGGTCCTCGTTCTGGAGCAGCGGCCTCCCGGGGCGCTTGCGCACCCGGCGCATCAGCACGTCGAGCTCGGCCTTGAGCCAGACCGAGACCCCGGCCTCGCCGATGCGCTGGCGGGTCTCGGGCCGCATGAAGGCGCCGCCGCCGGTGGCGAGCACCATCGGCCCCTCGCGCAGCAGGCGCGCGATCACCCGCTCCTCGCCGTCGCGAAAGCTCGGCTCGCCGTAGATGGCGAAGATGTCGGGGATGGTCAGGCCGGCCGCGGCCTCTATCTCGTGGTCGGCGTCCTTGAAGATCAGGCCGAGGCGGCCCGCCAGGCGCTTGCCGACGGTGCTCTTGCCCGCGCCCATGAGGCCGACCAGCACGATCGAGCGCAGGCCGAGGCCTCGGCGCACGCGCGACTCGATCGATGGCTCATGAGGGGGACGCTGGCTCATGCGGCGTTCTTTAGCCTGTTTTTCGCGCAGGGCGAAACGGCGGATATCGGGGAAAAACCACGCGCGCCGCCGGTCCGTCTGCGTTGTCTCTGCGTCCGCTTCGGCACCCGCGCAACAGGCGCCGGCATTCCGCGCGGCGGTGCGGATGCCGGCCTTGCCTCGCGGTGCGGCGCGTGGTCGAACCGACGGCCAAGGTGGCCGGCGCCCTCTCCTCCGCGCCGCTCGTTGTCACGCGTAGTCGCGGGGATCCGTCCGACGTGCCGACCCTCTTCCGTTTCCTCGTCGTGGTGGCCGTCCTGGCCGGGATCGCCTTCGCGGCGATGTTCGCGCTCGCCACCTTCGTCGAGCCGACCCCGCGCGAGATCTCCGTCACCATCCCCAACGCCAAGCTGCAGCCGAAGTGAGCGGCGGGGCATGAGCACCTTGGGCCCCCAGGGCCTGATGCACGCCTATCTCGACATGCTGGCCGCCGAGCGGGGCGCCGCCGCCAACACGCTCGCGGCCTACCGGCGCGACCTCGACGACTACCTCGCCCATCTGGCGGGCCGGCGCCTCGATCCCGGCGCCGTCGAGCCCGCCGGCATCCGGGCCTACCTCGCCGAACTGGAGGCGCGCGGCCTCAAGAGCACCTCGGCGGCGCGCCGGCTCTCCTGCGTGCGCGGCTTCCACCGCTTCCTCTACGCCGAGGGGCTGGCCGAGGGCGATCCCACCGCGCCGGTCTCGGGGCCCAAGCGCGGCCGCGGCCTGCCCAAGGTGCTCTCGGTGGCCGAGGTCGACCGCCTGCTCGCGGTCGCCAAGGAGGTCGCCGTCAAGGCGCCGAACCCCGCCGAGGCGGCCCGGGCCGGGCGGATGCACTGCCTGATCGAGCTTCTCTACGCCACGGGCCTGCGCGTCTCGGAGCTGGTCGCCCTGCCGCGGGCCGCCGGCGCCACCAAGGAGCGCTTCCTGGTGGTGCGCGGCAAGGGCGGGCGCGAGCGCCTGGTGCCGCTGACCGAGGTGGCGCGCTCCGCCATGGCGGCCCATCTCGCGACCCTGACGGCGCCCGGGCCCTGGCTGTTTCCCGCCGACAGCGAGACCGGCCACCTGACCCGCCAGGCCTTCGCCCGGGACCTGAAGGCCGTGGCTGCCGCCGCCGGCCTGCGCACCGACAAGATCAGCCCGCACGTCCTGCGCCACGCCTTCGCCAGCCACCTCCTGCAGAACGGCGCCGACCTCCGGGTGGTGCAGGAGCTGCTCGGCCACGCCGACATCTCGACGACGCAGATCTACACCCACGTCCTCGACGAGCGCCTCAAGCAGATGGTGCGCGACCTCCACCCGCTGGCGAGCGCCTGATCCCCCCGCCCCGGGTGACGCGGGAGCGGGCGCGACCTATCTCGTCCCCCGGTGCGGCGGAAAAGCCGCGGGGGGAAAACGTACGTGCCGGTCTCGACCCTGTCCCTCGTCGCGCAGATCCTGGCGGCGTGCCTCGTCGCCGCGACGCTGCTGCCGTTCTGGCGCAGCCGCGCCGGGCTGGTGCGCACCTTCGACTTTCCGCGCTTCCAGATCGCGAGCGCGATCCTGCCGGTCCTGGTCCTGCTGGTGGCCGCCGGGCACGATCCCGTCTCGCTCGCCCTCGGGGCCGGGCTGCTCGCCGCGCTCGGCCTGCAGCTGCGCCACATCCTGCCGTTCACGCGGCTGGCGCGGCCGACCGCCAAGGCCGCCCCGGCCGAGGCCGACCCCGAGCGCCGCGTCGCGATCCTGATCGTCAACGTGCTGCAATCGAACCGCGCCTACGACCGGCTCCTGCGGGTGGTGGAGCGCCACGATCCCGACCTGGTCCTGGCGCTCGAAACCGATGCGGGCTGGCGCGACGCGCTCTCGCCGCTGCGGGCGCGCTACCCCCACGGGGTCGACCAGGCGCAGGACAACACCTACGGGCTGATGCTCTATTCGCGCCTGCCCCTCGACGACGTGCGGGTGCGCTTCCTGATCGAGGACGACGTGCCCTCGGTGCGCGCCGGGGTCACCCTGCCCTCGGGCGAGCGCTTCACCTTCCACGGCGTGCATCCGCGCCCGCCCCATCCGGGCCACAGCAGCGCGACGCGGGACGGCGAACTGGTGCTGGTCGCCCGCGAGGTCGCGCGCGAGGCCGGGCCCACGGTGGTGGCGGGCGACCTCAACGACGTCGCCTGGTCGCGCACCACGGGGCTCTTCCAGGCCATCGGCGGCCTCCTCGACCCGCGGGTCGGGCGCGGCGCCTACCCGACCTTCCACGCCGACTGGCCGATCCTGCGCTGGCCCCTCGACCACGTCTTCTTCTCCGAGCACTTCCTGCTCGCCCGGCTCGAGCGGCTGGAGCATGTCGGCTCCGACCATTTCCCGATCCTGATCGAGCTGTGCCGCGACGCCAGCGCCGAGGCGGTGCAGGAGCCTCCGGCGGCCGATGCCGAGGACCGGCAGGAGGCCACCGAGGCGGTGGTGCAGGCGCGCGAAGCCGCCTCGTCCTAGCGGGTCATAAAAGTCAAACAGTATGACTTTTCAGCCGGGCGGCCCCGTGCTGTAACGGGCCGGCCGGCGCCGCGGGGGCGCCCTGTCGGACGAGCCCGGTCCCGGATGCGCACCCCCTTCGCCACCTCCCGCGCCGCGGATCCCGTCCGGGCCGCCGGCGACGCGCCGGCGGGGACCGGTCTGGTGGTGATCCCGGCCGGGCGCGCCCGGTCGAACCACGCCGAGGTGGCGCGCAGCCTCGGCACCGCGATCATCGCCGGCCGCTATCCGGCGGGGGCCCGGCTGCCCGGGGACGGCGAGCTGCTCGCCGCCTTCGGGGTGTCGCGGCCGGTCCTGCGCGAGAGCGTCAAGACGCTCGCCGCCAAGGGGCTCCTGACCACCAAGGCCCGGGTCGGCACGGTGGTGCGCGAGCGCGCGGCCTGGAACATGTTCGACGCCGACGTGCTGGCCTGGCACCTGGAGGCCGGCATCGACCGGCGCTTCCTGCGCGACCTCGCGGAGATCCGCCTCGCCGTCGAGCCGGCGGCGGCGGCCTTGGCCGCCAAGCGCCGGGGCCCGGACGACCTCGCCGCCCTGGAGGCGGGCCTGGCGCGGATGCGCCGCGAGGCCTCGGATTCCGCCGGCTTCGCCGAGGGCGATCTCGCCCTCCACGTCGCGATCGCGGTCGCCTCCGGCAACCCGTTCATGCGCTCGATCGGCGGGGTGATCGAGGTGGCGTTGCGCGCCTCGTTCCAGCTCAGCGCCCCCGTCGAGGCGGCGGAGCGCGAGGCCACGCTTGCCGCCCACGCCGCCATCGTGGCGGCCATCGCCGACCGCGACCCGGCGGGCGCGGCGGAGGCCGTCCGCCGCGTCATCCATAACGGCCTGCGCCGCCACGGCGCCGCGGCCTGACCGAACCCCGGAGGAAACGCCATGACGACCGCACAGATGACGACCGCACAGATGGCTCCCGCGCCCCGCCCCTATCGCGGCGTCTTTCCGGTCGCCCCGACGATCTTCCACGAGGACGGCACCCTCGACCTCGACGGGCAGCGCCGGGCGATCGACTTCATGATCGAGGCGGGCTCCCACGGCCTGTGCATCCTCGCCAACTTCTCCGAGCAGTTCGTCCTCACCGATGCCGAGCGCGACGAGGTGATGACGGCGGTGCTCGCGCACGTCGCCGGCCGGGTGCCGGTGATCGTCACCACCACGCATTTCGCCACCCACATCTGCGCCGAGCGCTCGCGCCGCGCGCAGGAACTGGGGGCCGCCATGGTGATGATCATGCCGCCCTATCACGGGGCGACGATCCGGGTGACGGAGGCCGGCATCGAACGGTTCTTCCAGGCCGTCTCCGACGCGATCTCGATCCCGATCATGATCCAGGACGCGCCGGTCTCGGGCACCACCCTCTCGGCGGCCTTCCTGGCGCGGCTCGCCCGCGAGGTCGAGAACGTCTCGTACTTCAAGATCGAGACGGCGCAGGCGGCGGCCAAGCTGCGCACGCTGCTCGAACTCGGCGGCGACGCGATCGAGGGGCCGTGGGATGGCGAGGAGGCGATCACCCTGCTGGCCGACCTCGATGCCGGCGCCACCGGGGCGATGACCGGCGGCGGCTATCCCGACGGCATCCGCCAGATCCTCGACCCCTACCTCGCCGGGCGGCGCGACGAGGCGGTGCAGGCCTATGGCCGCTGGCTGCCGCTCATCAACTACGAGAACCGCCAGACCGGGCTCGCCGCCGCCAAGATCCTGATGAAGGAGGGCGGCATCATCCGCTCGGACGCCGTGCGCGCCCCGCTCGAGCTGCCCCACCCGGCGACCCGGGCCGGCCTGATCGAGATCGCCCGGAGCCTCGATGCGGCGGTGCTGCGCTGGGGGCGGTGACGGCGCCCGGGGGCTTTCCCGGCTGCGCCGCGGCGAGGGCGACCGCCCGGGCGGTTCGAGGGTGACCTTGAGTTCGGTCGGCCCGACCGGGCCGACAGCCTCCACCGTCATCCCGGGTTCTCGTCTTCGACGAGCCCCGGGATGACGGTGTGGGTATCGATTCCGTAGAGAATCGGAAGAGGACCTTGCCCGAGCCCCTACCCCGCCCGCGCGGTCGCTCCGTGCACCATGGCGACGACGCCGGCGCGCAGGAGGTCGTGCTTGGTCGGCAGGCCGGGGCCCGTCGGCAGCCGGCCGGCGGCGGCGAGCGTGGCGATGCCGTGGGAGAGCGCCCAGACCTCGAGGGCGACGAAGCGCGGATCGACGCCGGCCGAGAACCCGTCCGGGAAGGTCGTCCGCAGGGCCTCGACCAGGAGCTCGAAGGCGTCGCGGTCCCGCGGCGCCGGGGCCGGCTTGCAGCCGTCGGGGCCGACGGGCCGGGCCTCGAAGATCGCCGCGTAGTAGCCCGGCTCCTCCTCGGCGAAGGTCAGGTAGGCCTCGCCCATCCGGGTGAAGCGCTCGAGCGGCGTGCCGGGGCCGCGCAGGGCCCGGGCCAGACGCGCGGCCAGCTCGGTGAAGCCGCGCTCGGCCACCTCCTCCAGCAGCGCCTCGCGGCCGCGGAAGTGGCGGTAGAGCGCCGCCGGCGAGACGCCGACGAGGCGCGCCGCATCGACCAGGGTGAACCCGCCGATCCCCCGCTCCGCGATGAAGCGGCGCGCGGCCTCGATCAGCGCCTCCTTGAGGTTGCCGTGATGGTAGCCGCGCCGGTCGGACGGGTCGCTGCGCCAGGGTCGCACCGTGTCGTTACTCTCTGCCTTCGGCTCCCGCGGGGCCGACCCGAGAAGCCCATAGAGCATTTTCAGCCGGCGCGCCGCCCGAGACGGAACAGCGGCACATGGTCCGGCCGCACGGTCGTCGTCGCCACCGGCAGGACCGGCCGCTCGCCGTCGAGGGCGAGGCGGACGTCGCGCATCAGCCGCGCCAGGACCAGGGTCGCCTCGGCCAGCGCCAGCTGCGCCCCGATGCAGATCCGGGGACCGGCGCCGAAGGGCAGGTAGAGGAAGCGGTCCGGCTCCGGACGGTCGAGGAAGCGGCCGGGATCGAAGGCCGCCGGCCGGTCCCACCAGCGCGGGTTGCGGTGCAGGATCCAGGTCGGGATCATCACGATGCTGCCGGCCGGGATCGTGACGCCCTCGACCGTGCTCGCCTGCGCGGCGCGGCGCGCGATCACGTAGACCGGGGGATAGAGCCGCAGCGCCTCCTGCGCCACGGCGCGGGCGAGGCGAAGCTGCGGCAGGGAATCGGCGGCGCCCGCCTCGGTGAGGTCGAGGCCTGCCGCCTCCGCGGCGAGCGCATCCTGCACCGACGGCGCGCGGGCGAGCAGCGTGCAGGCCCAGAACAGGGTCGAGGCGGTGGTCTCGTGGCCGGCGACGATCAGCGTGCCGATCTCGTCGGCGAGCAGCCCGCCCGGGGCGTCGCCATGCGCCGCGTCGAGGAGGTCGAACAGGTCCCGCGGCGCGTCGTGGCGCGTCCCTTGCGCGCGCCGCGCCGCCAGCACCGCCCGCACGGTTGCCAGCCAGCGGCGGCGAAACAGCGCCCGGCGCGGGCTCGACGGGGTCGGCCAGCCCGGCGGCAGCAGGAAGTCAGAGATCGTCGGCCGGCCGAGCCGGCCGAGATAGCCCGAGATCAGGTCCCGGATCTCCGCCCCGAGGGGACCGGTCTCGAGGGAGAACATCGAGGTCGTGGCGATATCGAGGGCGACGCGCTGCATCTCGCCCCGCAGGTCGACGGAAGCGCCGAGGCCCGCCTCCAGCCGGCGGCAGGAATCCTCGGCGCTGCGGGCGACGAAGCGCAGCATGAGCGGCAGGGTGCGGGGCGTGAAGGCGGGGGCCAGCACCCGGCGCTGGTGGCGCCAGGCCTCGCCGTCGGCGAGCACCAGGCCGCGCCCGGCGATCGGCCCGAGCACCCGCCGGCCGGCGGGCAGGCGCACGAACTCGTCGGCGGCCGAGAGCAGGACATGGCGGGCGCCGGCCGGCGTCGAGAGCAGCACCATCCGGCCGCCGGGCAGCGGGATCGTCACCACCGGCGCGTCGAGGCAGGCGCGGGGAAACGCCTCCAGGGTGTTGCGCCGGAACGCGCCGAGAAGCCCGAGCCAGCCGACCCGCTCGGCGAGGTCCGGCACCGGCGGCGCGTGAGCCTCTGGGGCGGCCGTCAGGGTCACGGATGGGCGTCTCCGGTGGTCTCTCCCCGGAGGCTTACGCGACCGGCCCCGCTTCCGCCAATCCTTCCGGCAGCCCGAGATGCTCCGCGATCCGCTGGCCGATCGCGGCGAAGCCCATCCGGCCGAGGGGGCCGGGCGTCACGTCGGGCCCGAACAGCAGCACCGGCACCTGCTCGCGGGTGTGGTCGGTGCCGGTCCAGGTCGGGTCGTTGCCGTGGTCGGCGGTGACGAGGCAGAGATCGCCGGGCCCGAGCGCCGCCCGGATCTCCGGGATCCTGGCGTCGAAGCGTTCGAGCGCGGCGGCGTAGCCCGGCACGTCGCGGCGGTGGCCGTATTCGGTGTCGAACTCGACGAGGTTGGCGAAGACGAACCCGCCATCGGGCAGGCCGGTCAGCGCGTCGAGGGCCGCGGTCAGGCAGGCATCGTTGCCGCCGGGCTTGACCTCCCGGCCGGTCGCCCGGTGGGCGAAGATGTCGCCGATCTTGCCGACGCTCACCACCGTCCGTCCGGCGGCGTCGAGCCGGTCGAGCAGCGTGTCGGCGGGCGGCGGCACGGCGTAGTCGCGCCGGTTCGCGGTGCGGGTGAAGCCCGAGGTGTCGTCGCCGGTGAAGGGCCGGGCGATGACCCGACCGATCCGGTAGGGGTCGCACAGGCGCCGGGCGATGGCGCAGAGGGCATGGAGCCGGTCGAGCCCGAACGCCGCCTCGTGGGCGGCGATCTGAAAAACGCTGTCGACCGAGGTGTAGCAGATCGGCTTGCCCGTCCGGACGTGCTCGGCCCCCAGCTCGTCGATGATCGCCGTGCCGGCGGCGTGGCAATCCCCGAGGATGCCCGGCAGCCCGGCCTCCGCGATCAGCGCCTGCACCAGCTCGGGCGGGAAGGCCGGCCGCGTCGCCGGGAAGTGGCCCCAGGAAAAATCCACCGGCACGCCGGCGATCTCCCAATGACCCGACACCGTGTCCTTGCCTTGCGCGCTCTCGACCGCGTGGCCGTGAGCGCCCGCGATCGATCCGGCCGGCGCGAGGCCCGGCGGCATCCGGCCGCTCGCGCCTTGCGCGGCGAGGCCGAGGCCGAGGCCGGCGAGGTGGGGCAGGTGCAGGGGGCCGGCGCGCAAGGGCGCCCGGTCGCCGCGTCCCGCCGCGCAGGCCTCCGCGATATGGCCGAGCGTGTCGGCGCCCGTGTCGCCGAAGGCGGCGGCATCCGGCGCGCCGCCGATGCCGACGGAATCGAGGACGATGAGGAGCGCCCGGGTCATTCGCTCACCGCCCCGGCGGGGGCCGCCGCGAGGTCGAAGGCGGCGGCGAACAGGGCCCGGGTGTAGGCGGTGCGGGGCGCGGAAAAGATCTCGTCCGCCGCGCCCTCCTCCACCACCTGGCCGCCCTGCATCACCATCACCCGGTTGGCGAGCGCGCGGACCACCTTGAGGTCGTGGCTGATGAACAGGTAGCCGAGGCCGCGCCGGGCCTGGAGCTCGCGCAGGAGCTCGACGATCTGGGCCTGGACCGACATGTCCAGCGCCGAGGTCGGCTCGTCGAGGACGACGAAGCGCGGATCGAGCGCCATGGCGCGGGCGATCGCGATGCGCTGGCGCTGGCCGCCGGAGAATTCGTGGGGATAGCGGTCCATGGCGGCCGGATCGAGCCCGACATCGGCGAGCGCCCGGGCGACGATCTCCCGGCGCTCGGCGTCGCTGCGGCCCTTGCCCTGGACCTCGAGCCCCTCGGCGACGATCTCGGCCACCGACATCCGGGGCGAGAGCGAGCCGTAGGGGTCCTGGAACACCACCTGCATCTCGCGCCGCAGGGGCCGCATCGCGCCCGACGAGAGCCCGTCGATGCGCCGGCCGAGATAGACCACCGGCCCCTGCGAGGCGATGAGGCGCAGGATGGCGAGGCCGAGCGTGGTCTTGCCGGAGCCGGATTCGCCCACCACCCCGACGGTCTCGCCCTCGCGCACGCTCACGCTCACCCCGTCCACCGCCTTGACGTGGCCGGTGGTGCGCCGGAGGAGCCCGGTCTTGATCGGGAAATGCACCCGGATCGGCCCGGCCTCGACCAGGATCGGCGCCCCGTCCGGCACCGGGTTGCCGCGGCCCCGCGGCTCGGCGGCGAGCAGGCGCTTGGTGTAGTCGTGCTGCGGATCGGCAAAGACCTCCGCGACCGGGCCGGTCTCGACGATGCGGCCTTGCAGCATCACGCAGACCCGGTCGGCGACGCGGCGCACGATGCCGAGATCGTGGGTGATGAACAGCATCGCCATGCCGAGCCGCGATTTCAGGTCGGCGAGCAGCGACAGGATCTGGGCCTGGACGGTGACGTCGAGCGCCGTCGTCGGCTCGTCGGCCACCAGCAGGTCGGGCTCGCAGGCGAGCGCCATGGCGATCATCACCCGCTGGCGCTGCCCGCCGGAGAGTTCGTGCGGATAGGCGCCGAGCCGCCGCTCGGCGTCGCGGATGCCGACGAGGGTCAGAAGCTCGAGGGTGCGGGCGCGGGCCGCCTCGCCGCTCATTGGCTGATCCTTGCCCTTGTGCAGCCGCAACACCTCGCCGACCTGCTCGGCGATGCGGTGGAGCGGGTTCAAGGAGGTCATCGGCTCCTGGAACACCATGGTGATGTCGGCGCCGCGGATCCCGCGCATCTCCGGCTCGGAGAGGGTGAGGAGGTCGCGGTCCTTGAACAGGATCCGCCCCTCCGGCACCGCGCCGTCGACGAGGCGCAGGATCGAGAGCGCGGTCACCGACTTGCCGGAGCCCGATTCGCCGACGAGGGCCACGGTCTCCCCGGGCGCGATGGCGAAGGAGACGCGATCGACGGCGCGGGTCTCGCGCCCGCCCTGGCGGAAGGCGACGGAGAGGTCCTGGACGGAGAGGAGCGGGTCGGTCATCGGCTCGGATGTAGGGCGGCGGCGCGCCGGTGGACCGGTTTAGGCCATTCGCGGGCGGGCGGGAACCGGGGCGGTGGAGCGGTCCGGAAAAGGTAAATCGCCGGAAACCCCTCTCCCCGCGGGCGGGGAGAGGACTTCATCGACCTTGTCGTCGATGAAGTGAGCGGAGGCGCAGCCGAAGCGAGGGTGAGGGGGTGTCTCAGGATGAGGCTCCTCCGGCAACACCCCCTCACCCTCGCCCTTCGGGCTTCCTTCACCCCCGACGAGGGGGGCGAAGGCCTCTCCCCGCCCGCGGGGAGAGGAGAGAACCCGAGCTTTATTGGTCTCGACACAGATCGGGCGGACCCCCTCTCACTCATCCACCCGCGGCGCCTGGCCGCTGTCGATCGGCAGGGGCTGGAACTGCTTCAATTCTTCGCCGGACGGCAGGCTCCGGGTGTCCCAGCCGCCGCCGATCGCGCCGATCAGCGACACCGCGGTGGTGAAGCGGTTGAGCCGGACCTGGAGCGCCGTGACCTCGTTGTTGAGTTCCAGCGCCTGGGCGGTGACGACGGTGGTGTAGTTCTGGGTGCCGGCCCGGTACTCGTTGAGCGCGATCTCGACCGCCCGGCGCGAGGATTGCACCGCGAGGTCCTGCGCGCCCTGCTGGCGGGCGAGGATGCGCTGGCCGGCGAGGCCGTTCTCGACCTGCTGGAAGGCGGTGAGCACGGTCTGGCGGTAATTGGCGACCGCCGCGTCGTAGGCCGCCTCGACGGCCTGGAGGGCGGCGGTGCGGGCGCCGCCGTCGAACAGCACCTGGCTGCCGGAGGCCGCCACCGACCAGAACGTGTTGGCGGCCGAGAAGAAGGTGCGGGCCGGATCGCCCGCGATGCCGCCGCTCGCCGACAGGGTGACGGTGGGATAGAACGCCGCGACCGCCACGCCGATCTGGGCGCTCTGGGCCTGCACGGTCCGCTCGGCCAGCGCCACGTCGGGCCGGCGCTCCAGCAGGTCGGAGGGCAGCTTGACCGGCACGGCGGGCGGGCTCGACGGCAGGCTGCCGCGGGCGAGCGACACCTCGGAGGGCGGGCGGCCGATCAGGGTCGCGATGGCGTGTTCGAGGTTCGCCCGTTGCAGCCCGACCGCGATGGCGTTGGCCTGGGTGGTCTGGAGCTGGGTCTGGGCGGTGATGACGTCGGAGCGGGCGGCGACGCCGGCAGCGTACTGGTTCTGCGCGATGTCGAGCGAGCGCTGGTAGGCCTGGGCGGTGCGCTCGAGCAGGCGCTGCAAGGATTCCTGGTAGCGCAGCTGGTAATAGGCGGTCGCGAGCTGCGTCTGCAAGGCGAGGCGCACCGAGGCGATGTCGGCGGCGCTGGCCTGGGCGGCGGCGACGTCGCTCTCGATCGTGCGGCGGACGCGGCCGAACAGGTCGGGCTCCCAGGTCGCCGAGCCTTGCAGCGTCAGGACCGTGCGCTCGACCCCGCCGGTGCTGGCGCGGCTGATCGAGGGGGCGCCGAGCGCCGTCGGGAACAGCTGGGCGCGGGCCTCCTGCACCAGGGCGCGGGCCTGCCGGTAGGCGGCGACCTGGGCGCGCAGGTTCTGGTTGTCGACGTCGATCAGGCGGATCAGCCGGTCGAGGGTCGGGTCGCGAAAGACCCGCCACCAGTCGCCGCGGTCGATCTCGTCCCGGGGCCGGATCGGCCGCCAGTTGCGCGGCGGCATCGGTCGGGCGCCGCCCTCCTTGAAGGCGGGCGGGGTCTCGACGGTGGGGCGGGAATAGTCGGGGCCGACGAGGCAGCCGGCGAGGGCCAGGGGAAGGACGATCGCCGCCGCGAGGTACGAGGCGCCGCCCATGACCCTCCCCCCTCTGCGAAGGGCTGTTTGAAAAAAAGTATAGCGCAAGAAATCTCCTCTCCCCGCGGGCGGGGAGAGGACTTCATCGACCTTGTCGTCGATGAAGTGAGCGCAGGCGTAGCCGGAGCGAGGGTGAGGGGGTCTCGACCAGTGAGACTCCTCCGGAAATACCCCCTCACCCTCGCCCTGCGGGCTTCCTTCACCCCCGACAAGGGGGGTGAAGGCCTCTCCCCGCCCGCGGGGAGAGGGGAAACCCGCGCCGTTTCCGTTCCCCGGACACTCCCCCGCAGAGGGGGGCGGGTTCGGCGAGGCGGCATCGATCTGGGCAATGAAATCGGTGGAGAAGGTCATTCGGCCGGCAGCGCCCGCGTGGCGGAGCCCCGGCGGCGACCGACCCAGAGCCGGAACCGGTCGAGGTACAGGTAGACGACGGGGGTGGTGTAGAGGGTCAGGATCTGGCTCACGATCAGGCCGCCCACGATGGCGATGCCGAGGGGACGGCGCAGCTCCGAGCCCTCGCCGCCGTCGAAGATCAGCGGCAGCGCGCCGAGCAGCGCGGCCAGGGTTGTCATCATGATCGGGCGGAAGCGCAAGAGGCAGGCTTCGCGGATCGACTCCCGCGGGCTCAAGGACCGGGTGCGCTCGGCGTCGAGCGCGAAGTCGATCATCATGATGGCGTTCTTCTTCACGATGCCGATGAGCAGGATGACGGCGATGAGCGCGATCACCCCGAACTCCTCGCCTGCCAGCATCAGGGCGAGGATCGCCCCGATCCCCGCCGAGGGCAGGGTGGAGAGGATGGTGAGCGGATGCACCCAGCTCTCGTACAGGATGCCGAGCACCGCGTAGACCGCGAGCAGGGCCGCCAGGATCAGCAGCGGCTGGCGCGAGGACGAGGACTGGAAGCTCTTGGCCGCACCGGCGAATTCCCCGTGGATGGTGGCGGGCATCCGCAGGTCGCGCATATGCGCGTCGATCGCCGCGGTGGCGTCGCTCAGGCTCTTGCCGGGAGCCAGATTGAACGACAGCGTGGTGGCGACGAACAGCCCCTGGTGGCTGACCTGGACCGGGGTCGAGCCGGTGTCGAAGCTCGCGAAGGCCGAGAGCGGCACCATCGTCTCCTTGGCGCTGCTGACGGCCGCGCTCGACGAGGCGCTGGAGCGGCCGGACGACGCGATGGCGTTGGTGGCGGCGTTGCGGGCCGAATCGGTCGCCACCGCGGCGGCGCTGGTCGCGTCCGTGCTCGCCGTGGCGGCGCTGGCGACGGTCCCGGCGACCGCGTTGGTGGTGGCCGAGCCGCGGGCTCGCGCGCCCGAGGTCGAGACGTAGATCATCTTCAGCGTCTCGGGGTTGTCGAGGTAGCGCGGCGCGATCTCCATCACGACGTGGTACTGGTTCAGCGGGTTGTAGATCGTCGAGACCTGGCGCTGGCCGAAGGCGTCGTAGAGGGTGTTGTCGATCTGGTCCGGGGTCAGGCCGTAGCGGAAGGCGGTCGGCCGGTCGATGACGAGGCGCGTCTCCAGGCCGCCCTGCTGCTGGTCCGAGGTCACGTCGGTGAAGGTCGGGTCCTTCTGCAAGGCTTCCAGCAGTTTCGGGGTCCAGGTGTAGAGTTCCTCGCTGGTGTCGCCCTGCAGCGTGTACTGGTACTGCGAGAAGCTCTGGCGCCCGCCGACGGAAAAGTCCTGGCGCGGAAACAGGTAGAGCCGGGCGCCGGGAATCGCGGCGAGCTTCGGCCGCAGGCGGGTCATCACGTCGCTGATCGGGTCGCGCTGGCCGAGGGGTTTGAGGCCCACGAACACGTTGGCCGAGTTGGTGCCGCGCCCGCCGGTGAAGCCGACGACGCTCTCCACCGCCGGATCGGCCTGGACGATGGCGGTGGCGCGCCGGAGCTTGGCGCTCATCGCCTGGAACGAGATGCGCTGGTCGGCCTGGATGCCGCCGATCATCTGGCCGGTATCCTGCTGGGGAAAGAACCCCTTCGGCACGATCACGTAGAGATAGACGTTGAGCACCACCGCGCCGAGTAGCACCAGCATCACGATGACGCCGTGGCGGAGCGCCCAGTCGAGGGTGACGCGATAGCCCGACAGAAGGCCCGAGAACGCCCCTTCGAGGATCCGCGCCACCGGGCCCGGCCGGGCGCCGTGCATCTCGGGCTTGAGGAAGCGCGCGCACATCATCGGCGTGGTGGTGAGCGAGACGACCAGCGAGATCAGGATCGCCAACGACAGGACGACGGCGAATTCCTGGAAGAACCGCCCGATGATGCCGCCTGCCAGCAGGATCGGCAGGAAGACCGCGATCAGCGACAGGCTCATCGACAGGACCGTGAACCCGACCTCGCGGGCCCCGAGCAACGCCGCCTCGACCCGCGAGCGCCCGTCCTCGATGTGGCGCTGGATATTTTCCAGCACCACGATCGCGTCGTCGACGACGAAGCCCGCCGCGATGATCAGCGCCATCAGCGAGATGTTGTCGAGGCTGTAGCTGCACAGCCACATGGCGGCGAAGGTGCCCACCAGCGAGATCGGCACGGCGACGGCCGGGATCAGCGTCGCGCGGGCGGAGCGCAGGAAGCCGAACACCACCAGGATGACGAGGCCGACCGAGATGATCAGCGTGCGCTCGGCCTCCGCCAATGACGCCCGGATGGTGAGCGAGCGGTCGCCGGTGACGATCAGTTCGGTATCGCCCGGGAGCGCCGCCTTGAGCTGCGGCAGCGCCTCCTTCAGCCGGTCGATGGTCTCGACCACGTTGCCGCCGGGCTGCTTGTAGACGATCAGGAGCACGCCGCGCCGGCCGTTGACGAGGCCGAGGTTGCGCCGGTCCTCGACGCCGTCGACCACCTGGCCGACGTCGCGCAGGCGCACGCCGGCCCCGTTGCGGTAGGCCACCACGATGTCCTGGTAGTCGGCGGCCTTGCGGCCCTGGTCGTTGGCGTAGAGCTGGTAGCGCCGCTCGCCGGCCTCGATCGCGCCTTTCGGCGAGTTGGCGTTGGCGCTGGCGAGCGCCGCGCGGATGCCCTCGAGCCCGATGCCGTAATGGAACAGGGCGTTCGGATCGAGCTCGACCCGCACCGCCGGCAGCGACGAGCCGCCGATGTCGACGTTGCCGATCCCTTCGAGCTGCGACAGCTTCTGGGCGAGCACCGTCGCGGCGGAATCGTAGAGCGCGCCGGGGCTCAGCGTCTTCGAGGTCAGGCCGAGGATCAGGATCGGCGCATCGGCCGGGTTGAACTTGCGGTAAGTGGGGTTGGTGCGGAGCGCGGTCGGCAGGTCGGCCCGCGCGGCGTTGATCGCCGCCTGCACGTCGCGGGCGGCGCCGTTGATGTCCCGGTCGAGCCCGAATTGCAGCACGATCCGGGTCTGCCCGACGGAACTCGTCGAGGTCATCTGGTCGACATCGGCGATCTGGCCGAGCCGCCGTTCGAGCGGCGCGGCCACGGTCGTCGCCATGGTGTCGGGGCTGGCGCCGGGCATCGAGGCCTGGACCAGGATGGTCGGGAAATCGATCTGCGGCAGCGGCGCCACCGGCAGCCGCACGAAGGCGAACAGCCCGGCGAGCAGCACGCCGAGGGTGAGGAGCGTGGTGGCGACCGGGCGCAGGATGAAGGGGGCGGAGAGGTTCACGGGCGGGCCCCGGGGGCTCGACGCAGGCTTTCCCCTCTCCCCGCGGGCGGGGAGAGGACTTCACCCCCCTCGTCGGGGGTGAAGTGAGCGCAGGCGAAGCCGGAGCGAGGGTGAGGGGGTGGTGCCGGAAGAGTCTCATCCGGAGACACCCCCTCACCTTCGGCTACCGCCTCGCTGCTGACCCGACAAGGGGTCAGCAGCCCTCTCCCCGCCCGCGGGGAGAGGGGATGCGCGCGACCGAAAGTGGAAATTTGTTCGGCCGTCGCGACCCTCACGGCACCGCCTCCCCGGGGGCGAGCCCGCTGTCGCGTCGTCCGGAGAGGCGCCGCCCCAGCCGGTCGAAGGCGAGGTAGATCACCGGTGTCGTGTAGAGCGTCAGGATCTGGCTCACGATCAAGCCGCCGGCGATCGAGAGGCCGAGCGGCTGGCGTAGCTCCGAGCCGGTCCCCGTCCCGAGGATCAGCGGAATCGCGGCGAACAGTGCCGCGAAGGTCGTCATCAGGATCGGGCGGAAGCGCAGGATGCAGGCCTCGTAGATCGCGTCCCGCGGAGTCATCCCCTCCTCGCGCTCGGCCTGGAGCGCGAAGTCGATCATCATGATGGCGTTCTTCTTCACGATGCCGATCAGGAGAACGATGCCGATGATGCCGATGATGTCGAGGTCGTGGTTGAACAGCATCAGCCCGGCCAGCGCCCCGATGCCGGCCGAGGGCAGGGTCGACAGGATCGTGATCGGGTGGACGAAGCTCTCGTAGAGCACGCCCAGCACGATGTAGACCGTGACGATCGCGGCGAGGACCAGAAAGAGGGTGTTGTCGAGGGAGGCCTGGAAGGCCAGCGCCGAGCCCTGGAAGATCAGCCGGAAGCTGTCGGGCATGCCCATCTCCCGCTCCGCCGCCTTGATCGCCGCCACCGCCGGACCCAGCGAGGCGCCGGGCGCGAGGTTGAACGAGATCGTGGTCGCCGGGAACTGGCCGAGATGGCTGATGAGCAGCGGCGCGCGGCGCTCGCTCACCTGGGCGATGGCGGTGAGCGGCACCTGACCGTTCGAGGCCGTGGAGGACGGCAGGTAGATCCGCTGGAGCGAGTCCAGCGTCCGGTGCAGCGCCGGATCGGCCTCCAGGATCACCCGGTACTGGTTCGACTGGGTGAAGATCGTCGAGATGATGCGCTGGCCGAAGGCGTCGTAGAGCGCGTTGTCCACGGAAGCCGGGGTGATGCCGTAGCGGCCCGCCGTCGCGCGGTCGATGGTGATGTAGGCCGCCAAGCCGCTCGCCTGCCGGTCGCTCGCGACGTCGGCAAGGTCGGGGATCTGCTTCAAGCGGTCGACGAGGCGCGGGACCCAGGTGTCGAAGGCGGCGGGGTCCGGATTCTCCAGGATGAACTGGTACTGGGTGGCGCTCACCGCCGTGTCGATGGTGAGGTCCTGGACCGGCTGCATGAACAAGGCGATGCCCGGCACGTCGGCCACCCGGGCATTGATCCGCCGGATGATCGCGCCCGCATTCTCCGCCCGCTCTTCCCGCGGGCGCAGGTTGATGAGGAAGCGGCCGGAATTGAGCGTCACGTTCTGCCCGTCGACGCCGATGAACGACGACAGGCTGACCACGTCCGGGTCCTTGAGGATTTCTTCCGCCAGGCGCTGCTGGCGTTCGGCCATGGCGCTGTACGAGACGGTCTGGTCGGCCTGGGTGATGCCCTGGATCAGCCCGGTATCCTGGACCGGGAAGAAGCCCTTCGGGATCACGACGTACATGTAGATGGTCAGCACGAGGGTGCCGATCGCGACCAGCAGCGTCAGCCACTGGTGGGCGAGGACGCCCCGCAAGGTCCGGCCGTAGAAGGCGATGCCGCCCTCCATCAGCCGGCGCCCGGCATTGGAGATCCGCCCGGCGGCGCGGGCCTGGGGGGCCTCGTGGCGGAGCAGCCGCGCGCACAACATCGGCACGAGGGTCAGCGAGACGATTCCCGAGATCACGATGGTGGCGGCGAGCGTGATGGCGAATTCGTGAAACAGGCGCCCCACCACCTCGCCCATGAACAGCAGCGGGATCAGCACCGCCAGCAGCGACACGGTGAGCGAGATGATGGTGAAGCCGATCTCGCGCGAGCCCTTGAGGGCCGCCTCCATCGGGCTGTCGCCCTCCTCGACGTGGCGGGCGATGTTCTCGATGACGACGATCGCATCGTCCACCACGAAGCCGGTCGCGATGGTGAGCGCCATCAGCGACAGGTTGTCGAGGGAGAAGCCCCACAGGTCCATCACCGACAGCGCCCCGACGAGCGAGAGCGGCACCGACAGGCTCGGGATCAGGGTGGCGGGCAGCGAGCGCAGAAAGAGGAAGATCACCAGCACCACCAGCGCGATGGCGAGCAGCAATTCGAACTGCACGTCCTCGACCGAGGCGCGGATCGTCACCGTGCGGTCGGTGAGCGGGGTGACCTGGATCGCCGCCGGCAGGGTCGCCTGGAGCTGGGGCAGCAGCGCCTTGATCCGGTCGACCACCGCGATGACGTTGGCGCCGGGCTGGCGCTGGATGTTGAGGATCACCGCGGGCGTGGTGTCCATCCAGGCGCCGAGCTGGGTGTTCTCAGCCCCCTCCACCACCTCGGCCACCGCCGAGAG
Source organism: Methylobacterium indicum (assembly GCF_017347565.1). NCBI lineage: Bacteria > Pseudomonadati > Pseudomonadota > Alphaproteobacteria > Hyphomicrobiales > Methylobacteriaceae > Methylobacterium > Methylobacterium indicum. The sequence continues at coordinate 3,031,959 of NZ_AP024145.1, forward strand.
CCGCACCGGCGCGCCGTTGCGATACGCGATCACCGCGTCGCGATAGGCGCCGGGATCGCGGATCTGGTCGTTGGCGTTGATGGTGAAGGACTGGGTCGGCCCGTCGATCGAGCCCTTCGGGGTGTTGACGTTGAGGTTGTTGATGGTGGTGCGCAAATCGTCGATGTTGAGGCCGTAGGCCGCCAGCGCCGAGGCGTTGAACCGCACCCGCACCGCCGGCCGCTGCCCGCCCGCCATCGAGACGAGGCCGACGCCCGAGACCTGGCTGATCTTCTGCGCCAGCCGCGTCTCGGCGAGGTCGCGCACCTGCGTCAGCGCCAGGGTCCTGGAGGTGAGCGCGAGCGTCAGGATCGGCGCGTCGGCCGGATTCACCTTGGCGTAGACCGGCGGGGCCGGCAGGTCGCCCGGCAGCAGGTTGCCGGCGGCGTTGATGGCGGCCTGAACCTCTTGGGTGGCGATGTCGATGCCGAGATCGAGGTTGAACTGGAGCGTGATGACGGAGGCCCCGGCCGAGGACTGCGACGTCATCTGGTTGAGGTTGGCGAGCTGGCCGAACTGCCGCTCCAGCGGCGCCGTCACCGCCGAGGTCATCACCTCGGGGCTGGCGCCGGGATAGAAGGTCTGGACCTGGATCGTGGGGTAATCGACGGACGGAAGCGCCGAGAGCGGCAGGTTGAAATAGGAGATCATGCCGACGAGCAGGATCGCCAGCATCAGGAGCGTGGTCGCGACCGGGCGCAGGATGAACAGGCGGGAGGGGTTCATCGGAACGCCTCGTCAAAAGGCGCGCCGCTATGAACCCTCCCCCCTCTGCGGGGGAGGGTGGCGAACGCAGTGAGCCGGGAGAGGGGCAGCGCGACACTGATCCAGGAGGCGCCCGTCAGAACGGTGCCGCCATATTCGGAAACGTGGTTCCTCTCTCCCGCCCGGCTCTGCCGGGCACCCTCCCCCGCAGAGGGGGGAGGATTCATAGCGGCGTGCCACGTCATCACGGGTTCTGGCTCTGCTGCCGGCGGCGATGCGGGCGTTCGCCCTCGGGACGCTGTCCCTCCTGGCGCTGTCCCTCCTGGCGCGCCGGGGCAGCCGTGCCCTCCCCGTCCGCCGGCTTCGCGGCCTCCGGCTTGGGCCCGGCCGCCGTCTCGGGCCGCCCGCCGGTCACCCGCACCTGCGCCCCGTCCTTGAGCCGGTCGGTCCCGTCGACCACCACCCGGTCGCCGACGGCGAGACCCTTGGTGACGACGGTGCGCACCCCGTCGCTCTCGCCGATCTCGATCGGGCGCACCGCGACCTTGTCCTCGCCCGTCAGCAGATAGACGTAGGTGCCCGGCGTGCCCCGCAGCACGGCGGCGGCCGGCACGAGCGCCGCGTCGCGCACGGTGTCGACGTCGAGCCGGGCATTGACGAACTGGTTGGGAAACAGCCGGTCGTCCTTGTTCGGGAACAGCGCCCGCAGCTTCACCGTGCCGGTGGTGACGTCGATCTGGTTGTCGACGGTGTCGAGGTTGCCCCGCGCGATCTCGGTCGTGTCCGAGCGGTCGAAGACCCGCACCGGCAGGGTGGCGCCGGCCCGCAGGCGGTCCATCACCCGCGACAGCACGGTCTCCGGCAGGGTGAAGATCACCGAGATCGGGTGGAGCTGCGTCACCACGACGATGCCGGTCGAGGCGGCGGTGACGTAGTTGCCCTGGTCGATCTGGCGCAGGCCGACCCGGCCCTCGACCGGCGCGGTGATGCGGCCGTAGCTGATGTTGAGCTTCTGCTGGTCGATCTGGGCCTGGTCGGAGGCGACGATGCCCTCGTACTGCTTGACGGTCGCGGCCTGCGTGTCGACGTTCTGCTTCGAGATCGAATCCTGCCGGTTCAGGGTCTGGTAGCGGGCCAGATCCAGGCGGGCATTCTGCAACAAGGCCTGGTCGCGCAGGAGCTGGCCCTGATACTGCGCCAGCAGCGCCTCGTAGGGGCGCACGTCGATCTGGGCCAGGAAGTCGCCGGCCTTGACGGTCTGGCCCTCGCGAAAGCCGATCTGGGTCAGGTAACCGCTCACCTGCGAGCGGATCGTCACGGTGGCGAGCGGCGTCACGGTGCCGAGCCCCGAGAGCACCACCGGCATGTCGCCCTTCTGGACGGTGGCGATACCGACCGCCTGCGGCCCCTCCCCGCCCGCGCCGCGGCGCCCGCCGCGCCGGCCGGTGCCGGCCTGCTGCGTCTCGGCCTTCCGGAAGCCGTCGGGGAGATAGGTGCGATAGGCCCAGTAGCCGCCGGCGGCGAGCGCCAGCAGCACCAGGAGCCAGAGCGGCCCGCGGCCCCGCCGACGGCGCGGCGACTCGACGGCATCGTCGGTCCGGATGGGAGACAATTCGTTCATCGACCTGGATTACCCGGACTCACCCCAACACACGACTGTCCAGTACCTGCGCGGCACGCTGTCCCGACACCCTTCATGTCGTACGGGCCGTGCGTCGGCGGCCTGCGGCACGTCGCCTCCGAAGCGGTGCGCCCGCCGCTCGCGAACGCCCCGGGCTCAAGTCCGCACGGCAATGCGTCGCCAGTACGACGGCGATGTTGCGTCACGATTGCTGAACGCCACCCGAGCGTTGCCCCGGTGGGACCGCCCTCGAAGGGCCACGATCCCCTCGCTTAAACCCGCCCACGGATGTCTCCATCATGGGGCGCGGCACGCCGCCGCCCCGATCGTCCACGGTTACGAAACGATGCACTTCCTCCACGACCTGCCGGTCGCCGACCTGATCTCGCAATACGGGTACTGGGCGATCTTCGTCGTCATCACCCTGGAGAGCGCCGGCGTGCCGATGCCGGGCGAGACCGCCCTGATCTCGGCCGCCGTCTATGCGGGCTCCACCGGCCGGCTGAACATCGGCCTCGTGGTGCTGGCGGCGTCCCTCGCGGCGATCATCGGCGACAATGTCGGCTACTGGGTCGGCCGGCGCTGGGGCATGCCGCTGCTGCTCCGGCACGGGTCCAAGATCGCCCTCGACCACCGCCGGCTCAAGCTCGGCCAGTATCTCTTCCGGCGCCACGGCGGCAAGATCGTGTTCTTCGGGCGCTTCACCGCGATGCTGCGCGCCTACGCGGCCCTGCTCGCCGGAGTGAACCAGTTCGACGCCCGCCGCTTCTTCCTGTTCAACGCCGCCGGGGGCATCGCCTGGGCCTCGCTCATGGGTTTCGGCGCCTACTGGGGCGGCCGCTCGATCGAGCACATCGCCGGCCCGATCGGCCTCGGGCTCCTCGCCGTCGTGGTGTTCGGCGGCATCGCGCTGTGGCTGTTCGTGCGCCGGCACGAGGAGCGGCTGACCCTCGAGGCCGAGCGGGCGATCCCCGGCCCTCTCGCCTGACCCCGATCCCGGCCCGACCCCGATCATTGCCGCCCGACCGACCGGGTGGCATGAGGGGCGCCGACCGTTTCCACCAGCCCCGCGCCCCGCGCGGGGCGGCCGCCCGCGGCCCGAACCCGGCACGATGACACAGGCAACCCACCCCTTCGGCACCTACGCGCCCGCCGGGCTCGTGCGCTGGATCCTCTCGCGCACCGAGCGCCTGCCCGACGACCACTGGGGCGCCCGGCGCCTCGCCCTGCTCCTGCGCCGCACCGCCATCCGGCTCCTGCGCGGCCGGCCCCTCGACGTCGAGCGCTACGGCGCGCGGATGCGCCTGCACCCCTACAACAACAACTGCGAGAAGAAGGTGCTCTTCACCCCGCAGTTCTTCGACCCGCTCGAGCGCAAGCTCCTCGCCGGCCGGATCGGGCCGGACTGCGTCTTCCTCGACATCGGGGCGAATGTCGGCGCCTACGCGCTGTTCGTGGCGGCGCTCGCCGGGCCCGGGGCGCGGATCCTGGCGGTGGAGCCGCAGCCCGACATCTTCGACAAGCTCGCCTTCAACATCGCCCAGAACCCGTTCGGCTCGATCAAGGCGGTGGCCTGTGCGGTGGCCGACAAGGCCGGCGACATGACCCTGTTCGTCGATCCGCGCAACCGCGGCGAGTCGAGCCTGAAGGTGGTCGGCACCAACGAGGGCGCCTCGATCCGGGTGCCGGCGGTGCCGCTCCTCGACCTCGTGCGCGGCGAGGGCCTGACCCGCATCGACGCGGTCAAGCTCGACGTCGAGGGCGCCGAGGACCTGATCCTCGAGCCGTTCCTGCGCCAGGCGCCCCCGTCCCTGCTGCCGCGCCTCCTCGTCATCGAGGACGGCACCGACCTGTGGCAGACCGACCTGTCGGCGCTCCTTACGCAGCACGGCTACCGCCGCATCGCCCAGACCCGCCTGAACCTGATCTTCGAGCGGGAGGGGTAGCGGCCCCCGCGCTCCGTCCCGATCCCACGAGGGCCGACGGCCCGTCCCGATCCCACGAGGGCCGACGGCCCGTCCCGATCCCACGAGGGCCGATGGCCCGTACCGCTCCCCCGCCCTCCCGCTCCCCCGACACCCTCGCCGGGTCGATCGAGCGCGTCACCTTCCACAATGCCGAGAGCGGGTTCTGCGTCCTGAAGGTCAAGGCGCGGGGGCGGCGCGACCTCGTGGCGGTGATCGGGCACGCGCCCGCGGTGGCGGCGGGCGAGTGGGTGACCGCGACCGGCGCCTGGGTCAGCGACCGCGAGCACGGCCTACAGTTCCGCGCCGACACGCTCGCGGCGGCCCCGCCCACCGGCGTCGAGGGCATCGGCCGCTACCTCGCCTCGGGCCAGATGCGCGGCATCGGCCCGGAGATGGCCAAGCGCATCGTCGCGGCCTTCGGGGCCGAGACCTTCGCGGTGATCGAGGAAGCACCCCAGCGCCTGACCGAGGTCGCCGGCATCGGCCCGACGCGCGCCGCGCGGATCACGGCCGCCTTTGCCGAGCACAAGGCGGTGCGGGAGATCATGGTGTTTCTCCACGCCCACGGCGTCGGCACCGCCCGGGCGGTCAGGATCTACAGGACCTACGGCAGCGAGTCGGTCGCGGTGATGACCGAGGACCCGTACCGGCTCGCCCGCGACGTGCGCGGCATCGGCTTTCGCACCGCCGACGCCATCGCGGGCAGGCTCGGCCTCCTGCCGACGGCGCCCGAGCGCCTGCGCGCCGGCCTCGCCTACGCGCTCCAGGCGGCGATGGACGACGGCCACTGCGCCCTGCCGGTGCCCGACCTCGTCGCCCGCGCCGCCGAACTGCTGGCGGTCGATGCGAGCCTGCTCCGCACAGCCCTCGTCGAGGAGATCGGCGGCGAGTCGGTGGTGATGGACACGATTGCCGGCGTGCCGCACCTGTTCCTGCGCGGCCTGCACGCGGCCGAATCCGCGATCGCCGAGCGGCTGATCGCCCTCGACGACGCGCCCCTGCCCTGGGACGAGATCGATGCGGGGGCCGCCCTCGCGAGCGTGGAAGCCGAGACCGGCCGGCCGCTCTCGCCCTCGCAACGGGCGGCGGCCGCGACGCTGCTCGCCGCCAAGGTCGCGGTGATGACCGGCGGCCCCGGCGTCGGCAAGACCAGCACGCTCGCCGCACTCCTGCGCGTGCTCGACGCGGCGGGGGCCGGGGTGCTGCTCGCCGCCCCCACCGGCCGGGCGGCCAAGCGCATGACCGAGCAGACCGGGCGCGAGGCCAGGACCATCCACCGCCTGCTCGAGATCGACCCGCAGCACGGCGGCTTCCAAAGGAACGAGCATTCCCCCCTCGCCTGCGACCTCCTGGTGCTGGACGAGGCGTCGATGATCGACGTTCCCCTGATGAACGCGCTGACCCGGGCCCTGCCGCGCCACGCCGCGCTCTGGCTCGTCGGCGACGTCGACCAGCTGCCCTCGGTCGGGCCCGGCCGGGTGCTCGCCGACGTGATCGATTCGGGCCGCGTCGCGGTGGTGCGCCTGACCGAGGTCTTCCGCCAAGCCGCCGAGAGCCGGATCGTCACGGGCGCCCACCGGATCAATGCCGGGCAGATGCCGGAGGGCGCCGACACGCCCGACGGCGACTTCTTCGTGGTGAAGATCGACGATCCCGAGGCCGGGGCCGAGACGCTCGTCGAGATCGTCACCCGCCGCATCCCGCGCCGCTTCGGCCTCGATCCGGTCAAGGACGTGCAGGTGCTCTGCCCGATGACCCGCGGGGCGCTCGGCAGCCGCCACCTCAACCAGGCGCTCCAGCGGGTGCTGAACCCCGACCCCCCGGTCTCGGTCGAGCGCTTCGGCTGGGTCTTCGCTCCCGGCGACCGGGTGATGGTGGGCCAGAACGACTACGACCGCGAGGTCTTCAACGGCGATCTTGGGGTGGTGCTGCGGGTCGATCCCGAGGAGGAAATCCTGGTCGCGGGCTTCGAGGAGCGCGATGCGGCGTCGCGCGCCGTGGTCCTGCGCGAGGTGGCCTGGCCGTTCGGCGAGCTCGACGCCCTGAGCCCCGCCTACGCGGTCACGATCCACAAGTCGCAGGGCTCGGAATACCCCGCCGTGGTGATCCCGGTGGCGATGCAGCACTACACGATGCTCGCCCGCAACCTGCTCTATACGGGCGTGACCCGGGGCAAGCGGCTGGTGGTGCTGGTGGCGCAGTCCCGCGCGGTGGCGATCGCGGTGCGGGGTGGGGTGAAGCCGCGGTTCACCAAGCTGGCGGAGTGGCTGCGGCAGCCGGTCAAGAAGCGCCCGGGTCATGCTCGGCGCCAGCCCGGTCTGCCAAGCCCCTCCCCTTTCCCGGACGACTGAAGCGTCAGCGGAAGGAGATCCGGGAACCAGCACGAGACCTCGCGAAGCGTCCGGATGTCTGCAACGGTGCAGCAGACAGAGCCGCTTCGCGGCACACCTCCTCTGGATCCCGGATCTCCTTCCGCTGCCGCTCCAGTCGTCCGGGAAAGGGGCGCCACAAAAAACCGGGCGCTAATACCCCTTCTTCACCTCGGCGAGCGCCCGCGTCAGCCCGTCGGCCACCACCTGGCGCTCGGTCGGCGAGGCGTCGCGGGCGACGAGCACCCGCTGGCCGCGCGAGACGAAGGCGAGCGACATGAGGCCGTACTCGTCGTCCTCGACCTTGTGCAGGCGGGTCCAGAGCGGGTTGAAGCGCCACTCGGCCCGCTCGCCGCGATGGCTGACCCGGGCGACCAGCACCTCAATCTGGCTGATCACCACCTCCTCGAAGGAGCGGCCGCGGCGGGCGTTGAGGGTGAGTGCCAGCCAGAGCGCCGCGATGTCGAGGCCGAAGAAGCCGGTGACCGGCCACATTCCCATCTGCAGGAACGCGATCCCCGTCACCAGGGCGACGCCGCCGCAGAACACCATCACGACCCGGAAGCCGAGGCGCGACAGCGAGCAATGCGGCCGGATGGTCGCGGAATAGACCGGGCGCTCGATCGCGTCCGGGTCGCGCCCGTAGGGGTGCCGCGTCCTTGCGTCGTCGGGTGCCTTGCCGCTCGCCATGTGCCCCATATAAGGCACCCATGACTCGCCGAAAGCAGGCCGCCCCCGACCAAATCACCGCACCCGCCGGGGCGAGGCGCGCCGCGTCGGCGGCTGCCAAAGCAGCTCCCGCCAAAGGAGCCCCCGCCAAGGGAGCTTCCGTCAAGGCGGCGCTCGTCAAACCGCTCACCGCCCGCACGTCCACGCCGGAGCCGGTCGATGCGGCGACGCTCAGGGAGATCTTCGCCCGCTTGAGCGCCGCCAACCCCGAGCCGCGCTCCGACCTCGAATACCTCAACCCCTACACGCTGCTCGTCGCGGTGGTGCTGTCGGCCCAGGCGACCGACAAGAGCGTGAACATCGCCACCGCGCCGCTCTTCGCCAAAGCCGACAACCCGGCAGCGATGCTGGCGCTCGGCGAGGAGACGGTGCGCCACCACATCCGCACGATCGGGCTGTTCAACACCAAGGCCAAGAACGTCATCGCGCTCTCGCGCATCCTGATCGAGGAGCATGGCGGCGCGGTGCCGCGGGAGCGCGCGCACCTGGAGGTGCTGCCCGGCGTCGGCAAGAAGACCGCCAGCGTGGTGCTCAACGTCGCCTTCGGCGAACCGACCATCGCGGTCGACACCCACATCTTCCGGGTCTCGAACCGGGTGCCGCTCGCGCCCGGCTCGACCACCGACAAGGTGCAGGCCGGGCTGGAGGCGATCGTGCCCGAGCCCTACCGCCTCAACGCCCACCACTGGCTGATCCTGCACGGGCGCTACGTCTGCAAGGCCCGAAAGCCCGAATGCTGGCGCTGCCCGATCGCCGACCTGTGCCGCTTCCCCGACAAGACCCCCGGGCCGGGCTGACGCACCCGGCCCCGGCTTTCCAGCGCCCGGGAATCTGGTATCCTGGCGCCATGACCCTGCCCCTCCCCCTCGCGCGGCTGCTGGCCGCGGTGATCGTGATGATCGCCGCGTGCGTCAGCGCGTCCGTGGTCGGGGCATCGGCGGCGCAGGCCCATCAGGGCCATGCGCATCAGGGTCACGCCCACCACGACAGGTCCCTGGACGCGCCCGCCCCGACGGCGCTGACGCTGGCCGAGGCGCGCGTCGCCGCGCAGGGGCCGCGCCTGACCGCCGCCGACCCGGACGCGACGCCGGTCGCCCGGTCCTGCAACGGGCTGTGCTGCCTGATGGGCGCGTCCTGCTGCGTGCCGGGCCTGCTGCCCGACGCCCTGGCGGCCTTCCCGGCCCCCACTCCAGCCCGCCGGCTCACGGCCGCCGCGGAGGCGGTGCCGCCCGGCATTGTGCCGGATTCCCCCGCACGTCCCCCTCGATCCTTCGCCTGACGCCCGCGTCCCGCGCCGGCACGCCGCCCTGACGGGTGGATGCTCCCGCGGGCGCCCCTCGACGTCCGTTCGCGAAGGTTCATCCCCCCATGGTTCCGTTCCGGTTGCCGGCCGCGCCGCGCGCGCTGGCCGCGGCGCTCGCCCTGCTGGCGCTGCCGTTCCTCCCCACCGTCGCCCGCGCCCACGAGGGCCACGACCACGGTGCCCCGCAGGCGCCGGTCTCGAAGACCATCGCGCCGCGCGGCGAGGCGGCGTCCGCCGCCTTCGAGCTGGTGGCGATCCCCCGGGGCGACGCCCTGGTACTCTGGCTCGACCGCTTCGCGACGGGCGAGCCGATCACCGACGCCACCCTGGAGGTCGAGACGCCGGCCGGCCCCGCCACGGCCGAGGCCGCCGCGGACGGCAGCTACCGCCTTCCCGCGCCCTGGCTGGCGACGCGCGACCCGGGCCGGGACCACCTCGACCTCGTCGTCACGGTGACGGCCGGCGCCGATGTCGACGTGCTGCCGCTGGCGGTGGCCCTGGCCCCGGCCGAGGGCGGCAAGGCCGCGGCGCCGGCGCAGGCCGGGCACCCGTCTCATGCCGGGCACGACGACGAGGGCTGGGTCCAGGCGCTCGGGGAGCGCCTGACCGAAAAACTCGCCGGCCGCGATCCGGGCGCCGGGCTCTTCGCGGCCGGCGGCTTCGTGCTCGGGCTCGCCGCCATGGTGCTGATGCGGGCCGGGCGCCGGGCCCCGGTCCTCGCCGTGCTGGTGCTGGCCGCCACCCTGGTGCTCGGCGCCACCGCCTTCGCGCATGACGGGGACCATCCCGAGACCCGGACGGCGCTCGTCCCGCCGCCCGCCGACCTCGCCCAGCGCCTCGCCGACGGCGCGGTGTTCGTGCCGAAACCCACCCAGCGCCTGCTCTCCCTGCGCACCCAGGTCGCGGCCGAGGGCGCGTTCCGCCGCACCATCGCCCTCCCCGGCCGGATCATCCCGGACCCGAACGCCAGCGGCGTGGTGCAGTCCTCGGTCGGCGGGCGCCTGGCGCCGCCGCCATCGGGCACCTTCCCGCGGCTCGGCACCAAGGTCCGGGCGGGCGAGGTGCTGGCGCTGGTCACCCCGCCGGTGCAGCGGGTCGATTTGTCGGACATGCGCCAGCGCCAGGGCGAGCTCGACCAGCAGATCGCCATCGTGCAGCGCCGGGTCGACCGCTACCTCAAGCTCAGCCCGAGCGGCGCGGTCTCGCAGGTCCAGCTCGACGAGGCGCAGGACGAGCTGAAGGGCCTCAAGGACCGCCGTACCGCCCTCGACCGCATCCGCCAGGAGCCCGAGGTGCTGGTCGCTCCCGTGGCGGGCGTGATCGCCGAGGCCGCGGCGGTCGCCGGCCAGATGGCCGCGCCCGGCCAGATGGTGTTCCAGATCGTCGATCCGCAGAGGCTCTGGGTCGAGGCGCTCAGCTTCGATGCCCTGACGCCCGCGGCGGATGCCACCGCCCGGATGGCCGACGGGCGGACCCTGCCACTCGCCTACCAGGGTGCGGGGCTCGCCGACCGCAACCAGGCGATCCCCGTGCAATTCGCGATCGAAGGCGGCTCGCAGGGCCTGCGGGTCGGCCAGTTCGTCACCGTGCTGGCCGCCACCGACGCCGAGCGGCACGGCCTCGCCCTGCCGCGGGCGAGCGTGGTGCGCACCGCCAACGGCCAGGACGTGGTCTACGCCCACAGTGCCGCCGAGCGCTACGAGGCGAAGCCGGTGCGCATCGCGCCCCTCGACGGCACCCGGGTCCTGGTCGAGGCCGGAATCGTGCCCGGCACCCGCGTGGTGGTCCAGGGCGCTGAGCTCCTGGACCAGGTCCGGTAAGGGGGACGCGGCAGATGTTCTCGTTCCTCGTCACGCAGTCGCTGCGCAACCGCCTGCTCGTCCTGGCGCTGGCCCTCGTGCTGGTGCTCTACGGCGCGTTCAGCCTCACCCGTCTCCCGGTCGACGTCTTCCCCGACCTCAACCGGCCGACCGTCACCATCATGGTCGAGGCCGAGGGCTACGCGCCCCCGGAGGTCGAGCAGATGGTGACCTATCCCGTAGAGACCCGCCTCAACGGCCTGCCCGGGGTGACGCGGGTGCGCTCGGTCTCGGGCGTCGGCCTCGCGGTGGTCTATGTCGAGTTCGCCTGGGGCACCGACATCTACCGCAACCGCCAGCAGGTCGCCGAGCGGCTGGCCCTGGTCCAGGATCAGCTGCCCCGCGGGGTGACGCCCCAGATGGGCCCGGTCTCCTCGATCATGGGTCAGGTGCTGCTGATCGCGGTCACGGGCGAATCCGCGAGCCCGATGGCGCTGCGCGAGACCGCCGATTTCGTGCTCCGCACGCGGCTTCTCACCGTGCCGGGCGTGGCGCAGGTGATCCCGATCGGCGGCGAGGTGCGCCAGTTCCGCGTCGCCCCGAACCCGGCGGCGATGCGGGCGCTCGGGGTCACCAACGCCCAGCTCGATTCGAGCCTCCAGCAATTCGGCACCAATGCCGGCGGCGGCTTCACCGACCAGTATTCCCGCGAATACCTGATCCGGAACATCGCCCGCACGATGAGCCTGGAGGATCTGCGCGACCTCGTGGTCGGGGCCGCCGGCAACGCCCCGGTGCGGCTGCGCCAGGTGGCGGATGTCTCGTTCGCGGCGAAGGCCAAGCGCGGCGAGGGCGGCTACCAGGGACGGCCCGCGGTGATCGTCTCGGTCGAGAAGCAGCCGGACGTCGATACGGTGGCGCTGACGCGCACCATCGAGGCGGCGCTCAAGGACCTCGCGCCCTCGCTGCCCGCCGGCATCTCGGCCGACAAGATCCTGTTTCGCCAGGCCGATTTCATCGAGACCTCGATCGGCAATGTCGAGCGGGTGCTGGTCGAGGCGATCGCCGTCGTGGCGCTGGTGCTGTTCGCCTTCCTGCTGAACGTCCGCACCACCCTGATCTCGCTCACCGCGATTCCGGTCTCGATCCTGACGACGGCGCTCGTGTTCCACCTGCTCGGGCTGTCGATCAACACGATGACGCTCGGGGGGCTGGCCATCGCGATCGGCGAACTGGTCGACGACGCGGTGGTCGACGTCGAGAACATCTTTCGGCGGCTTCGCGAGAACCGGGCCGCCGGCAATCCGCGCTCGGTCTTCGCGGTGGTGGTGGCGGCCTCGAACGAGGTGCGGTCGGGCATCGTCTACGCCACGGCGATCATCGTGCTCGTCTTCGTGCCGCTCTTTGCCCTCTCGGGCATCGAGGGGCGGCTCTTCGCGCCGCTGGGACAAGCCTACATCGTGTCGATCCTGGCGAGCCTCGTCGTCTCGATCACGCTCACGCCGGTCCTCGCCTCCTGGCTGCTGCCGGGCCTCAAGAGCCTGGAGGAGCACGAGAGCCGCTTCGTCCGCGGGCTCAAGCGCGCCAACGCCGCCGCGCTTCGGGTCGTGTTCCGCCACCAGCGGCTGCTCGTCGGCACCGTCGCGGCCCTGGTGGTCGGTGCAGGCTTCGCCGCCTCGCAGCTGCCGCGGGCCTTCCTGCCGCCCTTCAACGAGGGCTCGTTCACCGTCACCATGGCCTTCACGCCCGGCATCTCGCTCACCGAGAGCAGCCGGGTCGGAGCGATCGCCGAGCGGCTGCTGATGGAGATCCCGGAGGTCGCGGCCGTCGGCCGGCGCACCGGCCGGGCCGAGCTCGACGAGCATGCCGAGGGCGTCCATTCCTCCGACCTCGAAGTGGCGTTGACGGGCGGCGGCCGGCCGAAGGCGGAGCTGGTGGCGGAGATCCGCCGGCGGCTGGCGGCGCTGCCGGTCTCGGTCAATGTCGGCCAGCCGATCTCGCACCGGCTCGACCACATGCTGTCCGGCGTCCGGGCCGAGATCGCCTTGAAAATCTTCGGCGAGGACCTGGATGCCTTACGGCGCGTGGCGGCCTCGCTCCAGGAGCGGATGCGGGCGATCCCCGGCCTCGCCGACCTCCAGGTCGAGAAGCAGACCCGGATCCCGCAGCTCGAGATCCGGGTCGATTACGGCCGGGCGGCGCTCTACGGGGTGCAGCCGGCGGCCCTGGTCGAGCAGATCAGCCGGCTCTCCAACGGGCGCCTGGTCTCGACGGTGGTCGACGGCTATCGCCGCTTCGACGTGGTCATCCGCCTGCCCGAGGCGCAGCGCACCACCGCGACCCTGAGCGACCTCCTGGTCGAGACGCCGTCCGGCTGGGTGCCGGCGCGCCAGGTCGCCGACATCCGCGAGACCGACGGCCCGAACCAGATCCTGCGCGAGAACGGCAGACGCCGCCTCGTCGTGATGGCGAACACCACCGCCGGCGCCGACATGGCGGAGATCGTCGCGGCGATCCGCCGGGTCGTGGCCGCCGAGACCCTGCCGCCGGGGACGTTCGCGAGCCTGGAGGGCACCTTCCAGGCGCAGGAAGAGGCGAGCCGCACCATCGGCGCCCTGTCGCTGGTCTCGCTGGGGCTGATCTTCGCGCTCCTCTACAGCCGCTACCGCTCGGCCGCCCTGGCGCTGATCATCCTCGGCAGCGTGCCGCTGGCGCTCGTCGGCTCGGTGGCGGCCCTGTGGCTCGCCGGCCAGCCGCTCTCCGTCGCCTCGATGATCGGCTTCATCACGCTCACCGGCATCGCGGCCCGCAACGGCATCCTCAAGGTCAGCCACACCCTGAACCTGGCTCTGCACGAGGGTGTGCCGTTCGGGCCGGACCTCGTGGTCCGCGCAAGCCTGGAGCGGCTGACCCCGGTGCTGATGACCGCGCTCTCGGCCGGCGTCGCCCTGGTGCCGCTGCTCCATGACGCCGCGAGCCCCGGCAAGGAGATCCTGCACCCCGTGGCGGTGACGATCTTCGGCGGCCTCGTCAGCGCCACCCTCCTCGACGCGCTGCTGACGCCGGTGCTGATCCTGCGCTTCGGCCGCCGCCCCCTGGAGCGCCTGATGGCGGCGCGGGAGGCCGCTCCGGCGCCTACGCCCGCGGGCGCCGCGTCGGCCGACCTCTATTGATCCCTTCTCCCCGATTCCCCGCACCTTGGAGAGACCCGATGCTGATCCGCCGCTTCGTCACCGCCGGCACCCTGGCGATCGCCCTGCCCTTCTGCGCCCACCACGCCTGCGCCCACGAGGGGACCGGCCACCATGGCGGGCGCATCGTCGATGCGGGGCCCTACCATATCGAGCTCGTGACCAAGGACCGGCGGGTCGAGGTGACGATCTACGACGCCAAGGAGAAGGCCGTGTCCCCGGCCGGCTTCAAGGGCACGGCGATCCTGGTCGTCGGCGGCAAGCCCGCCCGCGTCGTCCTGGCCCCGTCCGGGGCGGGACTCTCCGGCGAGGCCGAGGTGGCGCTCGGCGCCGCGCCCAAGGGCGTCGTCCAGATCACCGGGCCGGACGGTGCGGCGGCGAGCGGCAAGTTCAACTGAGCGCCCTGCTGCGCCTGGCGCAGGGTTTCCCCTCTCCCCGCGGGCGGGGAGAGGGGAAACCCGTGCTCGTCTCGTCGCGAAAGCGTCCCCGGATCGTCCTGGGCGCCGCGAAAGCGGATCCCGGAGGCCAGAACCGCGCAGGGTTGATGAGACGACAGCCAACGCTCGGCTTGATCATCGGACAGCCGCGTGTCCGGATTCCGGGCTTCGCGACACGGCTTCCGAAAGACGGGGGCGCCTTTATCCGGTCGGGTCGTTCAAGCAGGCTCTGAACGTCGGACACTGGTCCGCAAGTCGACCCGAGATCAGGCCGCCTTCCGCAACACCTGCGACGCCACCAGGTCCTGCAGCGAGCGGATCGTCGAGAAGACGTCGCGGTTCAGGAGGTGTTCCGGGAACTCGACCTCGAAGTGGTCTTCCAGGTCCATCATCACCTGGACCGCGCCGAACGAGTCGAGGCCATTGTCGAACAGGTCGGCATCGTCGGAGAGCCGATCGATCGTGCTGCCGAGGGTGCCGTGGCGCGCCAGAATCGTCCGTATGTCCTGCGCAGAAGCCATGTCCCGTCCCCGTCGACTGGTGTGGCAGCGTAGAGAGTTACAGTCCGGAAATCAAATGCCTTATGCCGACCTGGTTAAGCCACGGCTATCGTGGGGATAAGGTGCTGTTCGGCGCCGATCCTGCGGCACCGATCCTGCGCAGTTGCCGCGATGCCCTGCCCCGGGAGTCCCGGGATCGGCCGGGATTGTACGGGAACGGGACGGGTGGCGGGCGATGCGCGGGCGTGACGGGTCACATCGGTTCGAGGCGCTGGATGCGGGCCGGGGCGTCTGCGCGCTGGCGGTGGCGTTCTTCCACATGCCGCTCGCCCATCCGCTGCAGCCGCAGGCCTGGTTCCCGAACCTGCAATTCTGCGTCGACATCTTCTTCGTGCTGTCGGGTTTCGTGCTGCTGCACGCCTATGGCGACCGGCTGGCGACGGACCGCCCGGCGTGGCGCCTGAGGCTGCTGCGCTTCGGGCTGATGCGCTTCGGCCGGCTCTGGCCGCTGCACGCCGCGACGCTCGGCCTGCTGATCGGGGTCGAGCTGGTGCGCCAGGCCTACCTCTCGCACCATGCCGGCCTGCCGGTGGCGACGCCGCCCTTCGGAGCCGGGCACCGGCCGGTCGAGATCCTGACCCACCTGACCTTCCTGCACAACTTCCGCACCTTCGGCGACTACAGCTGGAACTTCCCGTCCTGGAGCATCGCGGTCGAGTTCTACGCCTCGCTGGTGCTCGCGCTCGCCGTGATGGCGGCGGGTCCCCGCGCCCGCCTCGTCTTTGCCGGCCTCGCGGGGGTGAGCGCGCTGGCGCTGTGGTGGCTGAGCCCGCGCACGCTGTTCGTGATCCAGAACTGGGGCATCGTGCGCTGCTTGTTCGACATGTTCCTCGGCTGCCTCGCCTACACCCTGCGGGACGCCGTGCGGCTCTCCCGCGGCGGCGCGACGATCGCCGAGACGGCGGCGCTCCTCGCCGTGGCGCTGCTCGTGGCGGCGATGCCTACCGGTCCCCTCGCCTACGGGGCGAGCCTCGTCTTCGCCGCGTCCATCGCGCTGTTCTCGCATCAGCGCGGCGCCGTGTCGGAGGCCGCCCGCGCCGGAGCGCTGCAGCGCCTCGGCCTGTGGTCGTTCTCGATCTATTTGCTGCACGTCCCGGTGATCCAGGTCTTCACCACCGCGATGCACGCCGTCGAGGCGCGCACCGGCTTTCCCCGGACGGTGATCCTCGGGCACGACCGCTTCCTCGATTTCGGCTCGGGGGCGGCGAACCTCGCGGTGGCGGCCGGCCTCGTCGCCGTCACGGTGCCGCTGGCGGCCCTCACCTACCGGCTCGTCGAGCGCCCGTCCCTCGCCTGGTTCCGGCGCAACGACGCGCGGCTCGCCGAGGCCGAAGTCGAGGCCCGGGCGCCGGAGCGCGTCGCGCCGGGACCCGCCGCGGCGCTCCCGTCCTGAGCGCCGCCTTGTCTCAGATTGGCATGGTCCGGGCGCCGGAATGGCGGCGGGATCGGTAACCGAACCGCGACTAAGTTGTCTGCCACACCCCGCCGGATGGAGAACGGTCGACGGAGGCCTGTTCGGCGGTGGACGGACGGAGACCTTCGGTTTTCGGCCGATGAGGCACAGGATATCGTCGATACGGCAAGATTCCGCCGAGGCGGAATGTTGCCGCGACCGGTCGATCCAATTTGAAGCCGGGATCGGACCCGATCTCGACTGGTCCCGCGCAGTCCGGGCGAGGCGATCGCCCGGCGGGACTTCGACGAGAGAGGCCGGCGGCGATCACGTGTGGTCGACGCCGTCGGACGAAACCGGTGTCGCGCGTCGCGGAGCCATCGATCGGATCGCGCATGAGTCAGGGCTACGAGATGGCGACGGCAGAGCCCGCCGCGGCGAGTCCCCGCCGGACCGGCGGCACCCTCGCGGACCTGTGGGGCTCGGCGCGCCGGCGCGCGCTGTGGATCGTCGCGGGCGCCTGCGCGATGGGGCTCCTCGGCGGCCTCTTCACCCTGCGCCAGGTGCCGACCTACCGCGCCACCGTCGAACTCCTGATCGACCCGCAGGCCCTCCAGATCGTCGGGCGCGGCCTGTCGCGCCAGGACGCCCCGGCCCAGCTCGATTTCGCCAATCTCGAGAGCCAGTCGCTGATCCTGCTCTCGACCAAGCTCCTCGACGCGGTCGTGACGCAGCTCGGCCTCGACCACGACCCGGTCCTCACCCGCGGCGCGCCGGCCGGCGCCGACCCGGCGGTCGTGGCGCTCGAGGCCCTGCGCAAGCGCATCGTGGTGCGCCGGGTCGAGAACTCGTTCAACTTCCAGCTCACCGTCGCCTACCCGGATGCCCGGCGCGCCGCCGAGATCGCCAACACCATCGCGGCCCAGTTCTTCGAGATCGGCGCCCGGGACCGGGTCTCGGCGGTGCGCCGGGCCAACGAGGCGCTGCTGACCCAGGCCGCGGACCTGCGCGCCCAGCTCAACCGGGCCGACGTGGCGGTGGAGCGCTACCGGGCCGAGAAGGGCCTGATCGGCTCCGGCGATGCCGGCCTCCTGGTCTCGCAGCAGATCAAGGACCTCTACACCCAGATCACCGCCGCCGAGACCAACCTCGCCCGGCTCTCGGCCCGGCGCGAGCAGGTGCGCCAGCTGCGCATCCCCGACGGCCAGGGCCAGGCGGTGCCGGAATCCGACACCTCGCAGGTGATGGTGTCCCTGCGCACCCAGTACGCCCAGACCCTCCAGGAGATCGCCCAGCTCTCCCGCAGCCTCGGGCCGAACCACCCGCAGATGATCGCGCTGTCGGCCCAGCGCGCCGCCACCGCCCGGCTGATCGCCGCCGAGGCCGACCGGATCCGCCGCACCATCGAGGAGGACCTGCGCCGGGGCGAGGAATCGCTGCGCCAGCTGCGCGGCCGCGCCGAGCGACTGATCCAGACCCAGACCAGCAGCAACCAGGAGGGCATCCGCCTGCGCCAGCTCGAGAGCGAGGCGGAGGCGATCCGGCGCACCTACAACCTCGTCCTCGACCGGACGAAGGACCTGGAGCAGCAGCAATCGATCAACCCGAGCAACTCGCAGATCGTCTCGCGGGCCACGGTGCCGCTCAAGCCCTCGGACACGCCGGCCCCGATCGTCGTGGTGGCCGCCGGCCTGTTCGGGGCGATCCTCGGGCTGATCCTCGGCTTCCTCTACGACCTCTGGCGCGGCAACATCACGACGGTCGCGGGCCTCGGGGCGGCCGGCGCGCCGGTCTGGGCGCGGCTGTCGCGGCCGGGCCGGGCCGGCCGGGGCGCGAGCGCCGAGGAAGCGCTCGTCACCGCCGCCCGGGAGCTGCGCACGCGGCTTTGCAACCGCAGCCAGGCGGTGGTCGTCACGGTGGTCTCCGAGGGGCTCGGCCCCGAGCGCCTGCATGCGGCCGAGGTGCTCGCCGACCTCCTCATGCGCCTCGGCGAGCCGGCCCTGTTGGTGCCCGAGCAGGCCCAGGCCCGCCTCGGCTTCGGCGACGGCCCCCGCGACGACGGCCCCCGCGGCGACGCGCCGGTGCGCGGCCGGCTCGCCGTGCTCGATCCCGCCCGCGGGGTCGAGCGGATGACCCGGCCCGAGATCATCGTGGCCGAGCGGGATGTCGGCCACGGCGACGGCTGGCTGTCGATCCCCGAGACCTCCGACGCGATCCTCCTCGTCGTCGCGCCCGGCCGGATGACGCGAAGCCGCCTCGAGCGCCTGCTCGCCACCCTCGACGGGGCCGGCCGCTTCCGGGCGCAGGGGCTGCTCGGCCTCGTGGCGGTCGAGCCGCGGCGGGCCTCCGCGGCGCGCCGCCGCACGCCCGTGTCCCTCGGCGGCCGGGTGCGGGCGGCGTGAGCCGGGCGGGCCCCGCCGCCGGCAAGGAGGGCGGCATGGGGGGCGGCATGGGGATCGGCATCGGGGCCGCCCGCGCGCTCCCCGCCGCGGATTGGCGCGCGCCCTACCAGGCCCGGGCCGCCTCCCTGCTGCTGGTCGCCGCCCTCGTCTTCAACGCCGCCCTGTGCTTCCTCAACACCGCCGGCTTCCCGGTCTCCGGCGGCACGGTGATCGGCGCCGAGGTGGCGATCATCGCGCTCACCCTGGGTTTTGCCCTCGACGAGCGGGCCGGGCCCTGGCTGATCCTCGCCGGGCTGGTCTCCTACGGGCTGCTGCTCCTGGCGTTGCGCGGCTCGACCGACGTCAAGGGCGTGCGCGACTTCCTGATCCCCGTCGTGTTCTACAATCTCGGGATGCGCAATCCCGACCTGCGCGACGCCGACCGGGCGGTCCTGACCTGCGGCGTGATCGTGGTGGCGATGGGCCTGTTCGAGTATTGCCTGTTCGACACCTACCAGCAGTACTTCAACATCGTGCGCTACTACGTGGCGCGCGGCAGCATGTCGGCCTCGGAGATCAACGAGTTGACCGGTTCGCTGTTCACCAGTGGCATCCGGCCGGATTCCCGCACCATCCTGCCGTTCCTCGGGCCGCACCGGGTGTCGTCGGTCTTCCTCGAACCGGTCTCGGCCGGCAATTTCGGCGCCGTGCTGTTCGCCTGGGCGCTCTACCGCCGCACCATGCGGGGGCGGGCCTGGCTCTTCCTCTGCGCCGCCCTCACCGTCATCCTGGCCGATGCCCGCTTCGGCGCCTATGTCTGCGTCGCGATCGCCGGGGCGATGGCGGTGGGGTACCGCCTGCCGCGCCTGCTCTGGTTCGCCCTGCCCTTCATCATCCTGCTCGCGCTCGCCGTCTACGGTTTCGAGAGCATGCAGGTGAGCTGGCAGAACGACATCGCGGGCCGCCTGCTCTGGGCCGCGCTCCTCATCACCTCCCTGCCGCCGGAGGGCGTGTTCGGCATCATGCCCGACAAGCTCTTCCTGTCGGATTCCGGCTACGCCTACGCGCTGACCCAGGTCGGGGTGCCCGGCGCGCTGGTGGCCTGGGGCCTGTTCGTGCTGATGCCGGCGCGCAACCGGCACGCCTGGCGCCTGCGCTGCGCCATGGCGATCTATACCTGCCTGCTTCTCGTGATCAGCGACTCGCCGTTCTCGATCAAGACGGCGGCCGTGGTCTGGTTCATGCTCGGCGCCGCCGACGGCGCGCCGGAGGAATCCCCCGGCGCGCCGCGGTGAGCCGTCACACGGTCTCGCCGCGCCGGCGCCGCTCGGCGTCGTCCCAGGCGGTGAGCGGCTGGTAGTCGGGCACGAAGCCGAGGCCCTTGCGGGCATCCGACGACACCGCGACCTGCGAGGTCGCGACGTCGATCAGCGCCGGGGCGTTGGCGAGCGCCCGCGCGATCGCCGGGGCCAGGTCCTCCGGCCGCGTCACCCGCTCGCCGTGGGCGCCGAGCGCCCGGGCGAGGCCGGCATAGTCGGAA
Source organism: Methylobacterium indicum (assembly GCF_017347565.1). Classification (NCBI taxonomy): domain Bacteria; kingdom Pseudomonadati; phylum Pseudomonadota; class Alphaproteobacteria; order Hyphomicrobiales; family Methylobacteriaceae; genus Methylobacterium; species Methylobacterium indicum. The sequence continues at coordinate 3,051,993 of NZ_AP024145.1, forward strand.
TCGGCCAGAAGCGTGCCGACGACCCGGCCGCCGTAATTGAACTCCTGGTCGTAGCGCTCGATGTTCCAGGCGGCGTTGTTCGACACGATGATGACGGGCTTGGCGCCGTGGCGGACCGCGGTGTCGATCTCCATCGCGTTGATGCCGAAGGCGCCGTCGCCGGTGACGCAGATCACCTGCCGGTCCGGATGGGCGAGCGAGGCCGCCGCCGCGTAGGGCACCCCGACGCCGAGGCAGCCGAAGGCCCCCGCATCGAGGTAGGTCCGCGCCTCGAGGCCGACCCGGGCGAAGCTGAGGAGGTCGCCGCCGTCGGCCACCGCGATGTAGTCGGGATCCGCGACCTCGCGGATCGCCGCGAAGATCGCCGCCGGATGGACCCGGCCGTCCTCTCCGGTCTGCGGGACCGTGGCGCCGGTCGAGCGCTTGACGTGGCGCGCGCGCAGGCCCTCCGCCCATTCCCGCTCGAGGGCGGGCATCCGGTTGCCGGCGGCCTCGACGATCGCCGCCAGCGCCAGCGCGGGCGTCGCGAGCAATTCCGGCTCGCCGCGGCGGTTGTCGATGAGTTCGCCGGCGGTGTCGGCGATGCGCACGAAGCGGGCGTTGGGAAATACCGCCGGCGAGCCGTAGCCGAGCTGGTAGTCGAGCTTGCGGCCGATCACCAGGACGACGTCGGCCTCGGTCATCGCGGCGGCCCGCATCGCGCCGACGGTCGCGGGATGGTCGGCCGGCACGAGGCCGCGGCTCTCCTGGGTGTCGAGATAGACCGCGCCGAGCGCGTCGAGGAGGCGGATCAGCTCGGGGCCGGCCTGCTTGGCCCCGCGCCCGCTCACCACCAGTGGGCGACGCGCCCCCCACAGCACCTCGACGGCCTGCGCCACCGCCGCCGGATCGGGCGGCAGGAGGCGGGGCGCCTTCGGCGCCATCCAGTCGTCGAGGACGAGCTGCGGCGGCACGTGGGCGCGCAGCACGTCGGTCGGGATCTCGATGTAGACCGGGCCCGGCTCAGACAGGTCGCCCATGGCGCGGGCCACCGCCTCGTCGAACTCGCGGATCACCTGGTCGGCGACCCGGGCGGTGCGCGACTGGCGGGTGACCGGGCGCAGGATCTCGACGTGCGGGATGTCCTGGAGCGGGCCGAGATTGGCCTGCGCCCGCGAGGTGCAGCCGCCGATCAGCAGCACCGGCACGCGGGCGAGCGAGGCGTTGGCGATGCCGGTGACGCAGTTGGTGACGCCGGGCCCGGCGGTCGCCATGCACACGCCGAGCGTTCCCGTCAGCTCGGCATGGGCGTGGGCCATGTGGACGGCGGCGCCCTCGTCGCGCACGTCGACGATGCGGATGCCGAGGCGGGCGCAATGGTCCCAGATCGGCTGGATGTGGCCGCCCTGGAGCCCGAACACCCGGTCGACCCCCCGCGCCTTCAGGAACCGGGCGATCCAGGCGGCGCAGGATTGCGCGTCGGCGTTGAGGTCCTGGACGGTGGCCTGCTGGCTCATGGGTTTTTCCTCCCGTTGTCTCGTTGTTCGCGCCTTCGGCGCGTCGTGCTGGCCGAGGTATTCGTGCCGAATGAGGGAGCATCTTTGCAGGTTACGAAGCCCGGATCCGCTGCCCGCACCAAGATAGGGCACCCTCCCCCCTCTCCCCGCCCGCGGGGAGAGGGGACGCCCGCGATTTGGTCTCGGAGCGGCACGGCAACGGCAGCGATCACCCCTCCCCCCGCACCAGCCTCTCCTTCAGCTTGCGGTGCAGGTTCTTGCCCGTCGCGGTCCGGGGCATCGCCCCGTCCTCCAGGAACGAGATTGTGCGCGGGCGCTTGAAGCCGGCCAGGCGATCCTTGCACCAGCCGAGCATCTCGGCTTCGGTGGCGGAGGCGCCGTCGCGCAGCACGACGACCGCGTGGACGCGCTCGCCCCAGGTTTCGTCGGGAAGCCCCACCACCGCGACGTCGTGCACCGCCGGGTGGCCGCCGAGCAGGGCCTCGACCTCGGACGGGTAGATGTTCTCGCCCCCCGAGATGATCATGTTGCTCTTGCGGTCGACGAGGTGGATGAAGCCGTCCGCGTCGCGCCGGGCCATGTCGCCGACGGTGCAGTACTCGCCGCGGAACGCTTCCCGGGTCTTCTCCGGCAGCTTCCAGTAGCCGTCGAACAGGTAGGGATTCGAGCAGAACAGCTCGCCGGCCTCGCCGTCCGGCACCTCGTGGCCGGATTCGTCGAGGAGCCTGATCGACGCCGAGCCGACGCATTCGCGCCCGACCGAACCGAGCTTGGTGAATTGCTCGGGCGGGTGCAGCATCGTCGCCCAGCCGACCTCGGTGGCGCCGTAGAGCTCGTAGAGCCCGGAATTGGGGAAGAACTCCATCACCGCCCGCTTGGTGTCGGGCCGGGCCGGGGCCGAGGAGATCATCAGGCGGGTGATGCGGGTGAGGTCGTAGCGCGCCTTGGCGGCCGGGCTCAGGCCCAGCATCATCGCGTAGTGGGTCGGCACCAGGGAGGTGAAGCTCGCCCCCCCCTCCGCGAGCGCCCGCACGCAATGCTCCGGGTCGAAGCTCTTGCGCGAGTAGACGCTGGTGACCCCGCCGCAATAGCTGAACGCCCCGAAGAAGTAGAGCGAGTTGGCGTGGCAGAGCGGCATGACCAGGAGCGCCGAGTCGCGCCGGTGGATGCCGAGCTCGATCTCGGTGATCAGCGACAGCATCGCGGCGCCGCGATGCGACCGGATCGCCCCCTTCGGCTTGCCGGTGGTGCCCGAGGTGTACATCAGCATCCACGGATCGGCCGGGTCGATGGGCGTGCCGGGCTCGTCCTCGCGGGCCCGCGCGATCAGGCCCTCGTAAGCCGAGAAACCCGCCGGGCAGGGCGCGGCCCCGAACCACACCACGCGGGATTCCGCCACCGGCAGGTCGGCGCGGATCTCCTCGATCGTGCCGGCCAGTTCGTCCTGGAGGATCAGGGCCGAGACCTCGGCATCCTCCAGGATGTAGCGCACCTCCTGACCGACGAGCCGGAAGTTGATCGGCACCGCGACGAGGCCGGCCTTCGCCATGGCGGCGTAGATCTCCAGCCACTCGACGCAGTTATAGGCCAGCACCGCCACGCGCTCGCCCTTCGTGAGGCCGAGGCCCAGCAAGGCGTTGGCGAGGCGGCAGGCGCGGGCGTTCCACTGCCGGAACGTCATCGCACGCTCGAGGTCGCGCGCGCCGATCCGGTCGGGCTGCAGGCGCGCCTGGACGGCGAGCATCTGCCCGGGCGTGAGCACATCCCTCATCGTGGTCGTCCTCGTCTGGTCTCTCGGCGCGAGATGGGTTCGGTATTGTGGACGGCCGTGCCACCCTCCAGGTCATCCCGGGGCCGCGGAGCGGAACCCGGGATCCATAACCGCCAGCCCTTCAGGATCAGGCGGAGCGCCGGTCGCCATGAGCAGGCATCGCAGCGATGATGGATCCCGGGTTCTCGCCTACGGCGAGCCCCAGGATGACGCGGTGAAAATCAAGCCGGCGCATATCCTGCCGTGATCGTGCTCACCCGATGTCGCCGGCGTATTTCTGTACCAGCGCCCAGGCTTCGGGCCCGAATTTCTCCCGCCACTGGCCGTAGAACTTCGTCGCCTTGAGCGCGGACTGGAAGGCGTTCGGGTCGGTGGTGTTGAACACGAGCCCCCGCCCCTCGAGCTCCTTCTGCACGTCGCGGTTGGCCGTCGCGATGTCGTCGCGCTCGCGCAGGGCCGCGGCGTTGAGGTGCTTCTCCATGATGGCCCGCACGTCGGCCGGCACGCCCTTCCAGACGCGGCCGCTCGCCATCATCCAGAACCCGTCCCAGGCGTGGTTGGTGAGCGAGCAGAATTTCTGCACCTCGTAGAACTTGGCGAAGTTGATCAGCGCCAGCGGGTTCTCCTGGCCGTCGGCGATCCGGGTCTGGAGCGCCGAATAGGCCTCGCTCAGCGGGATGCTCACCGGCGCGGCACCGAGCGCGGAGAACATCGAGACCCAGAGCGGCACCACCGGCACGCGGATCTTGAAGTTCCTGAGGTCGTCGGGCGTCCGGATCGGCTTGGTGCTGGTGGTGATCTGCCGGAAGCCGTTGTCCCAGGTCGCCTCGAACGGCACCAGGTTCGCCTTCTCGATCGCGCGGCGGATATAGCCGCCGACCTCGCCGTCCATCGCCGCCCAGACCGTGTCGTAGCGCGTGAAGGCGAAGCCGATGCCGGTGAGCGAGGTCGCCGGCACCAGGGTCGAGACCACGGTGCCCGGGAAGGTCGCGAGTTCCAGCGCCCCGGAGCGGATCTGGGACAGCATGTCCGAGTCGCTCCCCAGCTGGTTGGACGGAAACAGGCTGATCTCGACGGCCCCGTCGGTCTCCTTGGCGATCGCCGCGATCGCCTCCTTGAGCCGGACATTGACCGGGTGCGGCACCGGCAGGTCGGTGCCGAGCTTGAAGGCCAGCGTCCGGCCCTGCGCCAGGGCGGGCCGCGGGAAACCGCCGGCCGCGAGGGCGACCGCTCCCAGCCCGGTGGCCAGCAGGCGGCGGCGGTGCAGGCCGGTTGGGCGCGGATCGGTCGGCCTCTTGTCGGTCATGGCGTCTCTCCCTCGGGAATCCCGATGCTCGCGATGGCGTCGCGGCATTATTGAATTCGGAATTCGAATTTGGAATTCGGTATTGCATGGGCGTCCGGTTTGCGCAACACGGTTCGTGGAGCATACCCGCGTGAGGAGCCCGGCCATGGCCGTCGAGACGGACGCCCGCAGCCTGACGCGCCACCGGCTGGTCGAGCAGGTCTACGGGGCGATCTTCAGCGAGATCACCGAGGGACGGCTCGCGCCCAACACCCGGCTGATCCAGGACGAGCTGGCGGAGGCCTATGGGGTGTCGCGCCAGCCGGTGCAGCAGGCGCTGCTGCTCCTGCGCAACCACGGCATCGTGCGCGACGCGCCGCGGCGCGGCCTCGTGGTGGCGCCCCTCGAGGCGTCCTTCGTGCAGAACCTCTACGAGGTCCGGGGCGTGCTGGAGGGCCTGACGGCCCGGCTCGCGGCCGAGCGCAACCCGGCCCGCGCCGCACGGGAGGGGGCCCCCCTCGTCGCCGCCGGGCAGGCGGCGGCGACGGGAGGCTCGGTCGCCGATCTCATCGCCGCCGACATCGCCTTCCACCGCTTCCTCGGCGAGATCGCCGAGAACCCGATCATCGTCGAGACGGCGGCGCCGCACTTCAACCACCTGAAGCGGATCATGGGCGAGGTGCTGCGCGAGGACGAGGCGATGCCGGCCCGCATCTGGGACGAGCACGCGGCGATCCTCTCCGCCATCGCGGCCGGCGACGGCGAGGCCGCCGACCGGCTGTCGCGCCAGCACATCGCCCGGGCCGCCACGGTCTTCGTCGACCGCCTGCGGGCGCAGGAGGCGGCGAACGTGCGGGAGGCCCGCAGCCGCCGGGTGGCGCGGTAGGGCCGGTATCCGACGACGCGGCTTCCGGTGCGTCGTGCCATCCGAGACGGCCTCGGCCGGCAGCCCGGTCGGGGACCAGGCGCCCGCCCCGTCAGAAAAGCTCGATCCCGTCGTCGTCCGCGCCGCTCGCGGCGGCCGGCTCCTGCCCGCCGGCCGGCCGGCCGAGGATCCGCTGGCCGAGGCGCTCGCGGATCTCGTAGAGGGTCACGGCGGCGATCATCCGCTCGGCCCAGGCGGCGTCCGGGGCCTCGTCCGGGTCGGCGGCGAGCGGGGTGTGCCCCTCCTGCTCGGCCAGGGCCGCCGACAGGGCGGTCAGGCAGCGGGCGATGTTGTCGAGGCGCTGCTTGGCGAGGTCCTGGAACTGCATCGCCACGAGCGCGGCCGAGACGTCGGCGGTGATCGCGCCGGTGGTGCGGGCGGTGCCGTCGAGGATCGCCGCGAAGCGGTCGCCCTGCTGCGCCAGGGTCTCCATCACGGTGCGGAACCGCGCGGTGGCGGCGCGGCTCTCGTCGGAGACATCCACCGAGGCGATCTCCCGCATGGCGGCGTGGCTGCCGCGTAGGCCCCCGGCGATGGCGCCGATCTGCTCGCGCACGCCGCTCGACACCGCGCTGATCGACTTGGCGAGGTCGCGCACCTCGTCGGCCACCACCGCGAAGGCCCGGCCGGCATCGCCCGCCCGCGCCGCCTCGATCTTGGCGTTGAGCGCCAGCAGGTTGGTCTGGCGGTTGATCTTGTCGATCTCGACGACGCTCGCCTCGATCCGGCCGAGCGTGCCGAGCAGCCCGTCGAGGGTCGAGACCATCGCCTCGCCCCGCTCCGACAGGGCCGCGACCTTGGTGGAGAGCGACGAGAACGTCGCCTCGAAGCCCGCCGAGACCTCGGACAGCGACAGCTTGCGCTCGTCGATGGTGACGGAGCGGACCGCGTCGGCGAGCCCGGCGATGATGCCCTCCTGCTCGCGGCTCGCGGCGGCGATGCGCTGGAAGCGCCCGGACAGGTCCTGGACGTGGCTCTCGGTATGGGCCGTCACCCCGTCGATCTCGCCGACCAGGGCGTCGAGGGCGCGGCGCTGCACCGCCGAGAGGCCGAGCCAGTCCTGGAGGAAGGCCGCGTTCTCCGGCGACAGGATCGGCGGGCGCTCCGCGGCCCGGTGCCGGGAAAACTCGGTCTGCATCGTCGGCATCATCCTGTCACGGCGGGACGGCGGCCGGCCGCCCACCCGCTCCGCGTCGTCCCCTGTCGGAGCGAGGAATAGGCCCGACGGGCTGAACGAAGCGTTATGTCGCGTGCCGCAGAGGACGAAATAGTCCTTGCCTGCGGGGCGTTGGCGTCAGTCGCCTTTACGCTCGGTGCATCATCGGAAAGTTTTCCCGGTCGGCACCGGTGCCGCGGCGACTGCCCGGGCCTTTTCCTAGACCTGCGCGACTCCGGCTGCGTACATCGAATCTTTACGCCTGGGGCGCGTACCTGACGGCACAAGACACGTTGTCTCGTGTCGACGTTGCCGGGTTGTCGAGGCGTGGAATGTCCGATCTGACCATTCTGACCTTGCCGAGCGATTGCGACCTCCGCACCGCGGCCGGGATCCAGGCGCAGCTCGGCGCCGCCCTGGCGGCGGGCCCGGTGGAGGTCGACGGCGCGGGCGTGGTGCGGGCCGACGTGACCTTCGTGCAGGTCGTGCTCGCCGCCGCCGGCACGGCGCGCCGGGCCGGTCGGTCCTTGCGCCTCACCGGGCTCTCCGTGGCGGCTCGCGCCGCCTTCGATCGGGCGGGCGTGTCCCTGTCCGACCTCGCCCCTTCCCTGCCCGCAAACTGAAGCGGTCGAACCTCTCATGGCCACCATCCTGACCGTCGACGATTCCCCCAGCATCCGGCAGATGATCCGGGTCGCGCTGAGCCCGGCCGGGCACACCATCCTCGAGGCCGGGGACGGCGCCGAGGGCCTGCAGAAGGCTCAGGCCGAGCCGGTCGACCTCGTCATCACCGACCTGAACATGCCGGTGATGGACGGGCTCGAGCTGATCCGGCGCCTGCGCGGCGTCTCGGCGCTCTCCGGGCTCCCGATCGTGTTCTTGAGCACCGAATCGAACGACGGCGTGAAGCAGCAGGCCAAGGCCGCCGGGGCGACCGGCTGGATCACCAAGCCGTTCAAGCCCGAGCAGCTGGTCTCGGTGGTGACGAAGCTCGTCCGCCGCTGAAGGCCCGTCCGGTGCGGCGCCCACGCGCCGCCCGCAACGAGCCTGAACGCGGCTTCGGCGGCCCTCGCGCCCTCCGTCGCCGTCCCGGGCCCTCGCCGTCGGTGAGGGTCGGGCCGGCGGCGGAGGGTTTTTCGCGTCGTCGAAGCGGTCGGTCCGTCTCCGAAGACCCGGACGGCCGCGACGAACAGCCGTCCCGATGGAATGTCGGCGGCCGGATACACTGCAGGTCATCGACGTCGCGCATCGCCGATCGGCGTCTGCGGCTATCCACGACGGTGGTTAACAGTCCTTCTACGATCTGCGTCCGACGAAAAGTTCCCGGGTTTTTCGCTAAACCTGGATTTGATTTACAGAAATTTATCGAGGTCCGCTACATCCTACGGTCATGAACCCTGCGACAGGCGGCGCGCAGTGGTGGCGGCCTCGCCTCGTCGGCGCCCGCCACCCTCGCACCGTCCGCGTGACCCGGTGCTGCCATGACCCACATCGATCCCGCCGAGGTCTTCCTGACGGAGGCCACCGAACTCCTCGACCGGCTGGAATCGACGCTCCTCGACCTCGGCGACCGGCCGCAGGACCGGGCGCTGATCGACACCGCGTTCCGGGCGCTCCACACCATCAAGGGCTCGGGGGCGATGTTCGGCTTCGCCCAGGTCGCGGCCTTCACCCACGATTTCGAGACCGCGTTCGACCTCGTGCGCCAGGGCGAGGTCAGCGTGAGCCGCGCCCTGATCGACGTGTCGCTCTCGGCCAAGGACTATATCCGCCTCCTGATCGAGAACCCGGACGGCACCGACGCGGTGATCGGCGCGGCGATCCTCGACGAGCTGCAGCGCCTGGTGCGGCCCGGCGCCGGGGCGGCCGTGCCGGAGGCGGCGGCCCCCGTCGAGGCGCCGGGGCCGGAGACGGCGGCCGACCGGCCCGATTGGCACCTCGCCCTCGCCTTCGATCCCGACATCCTGCGCAACGGCACCAACCCGCTGGCGCTCCTCGACGACCTGCGCGATCTCGGCGCCCGGTCGATCGCCGCCCGCACCGACGCGGTGCCGGACCTCGCCGCCCTCGATCCGGCGCGGCTCCATCTCGCCTGGGACGTGGTGATGCCGGGCAGCGTCGCCCGCGAGGCGATCGACGACGTCTTCCTGTTCGTCTCGGACGAGATGACGCTCACCATGCGGCCGGTCGAGGCGACCGGGCCGGTCGAACCCACCGGATCGGTCGAGCCGACGGGTTCGCCCGCCCCCGTCCGGCCCGCGGCGGACGAGCCGATGCCCGCCGCCCCGCCTGCCGCCGAGGCCGAGGCCCGTGCCCCCGCGCCCGCCGCCCGGCGTACCGACGACCAGGCGATCACCACCGTGCGGGTGCAGGCCGAGCGCCTCGACGCCCTGATGGACCGGGTCGGCGAGCTCGTCATCGCCCAGGCGCGCTTGAGCCAGATCGCCGCCCTGCGCTCCGATTCCGCCGTGAAGGCGGTGGCCGAGGAGATCGAGCGCCTCGCCGCCGCCCTGCGCGACACCACGATGGGCATCCGCATGGTGCCGATCGGCTCGCTGTTCGGCCGCTTCCGCCGCCTCGTGCACGACCTCTCCCGCGATCTCGGCAAGCCCGTGACCTTCGTCACCGAAGGCGAGGATACCGAGCTCGACAAGACGGTCGTCGAGCGCCTGGCCGATCCCCTCGTCCACCTGATCCGCAACGCGATCGACCACGGCATCGAGGCGCCCGAGCGCCGGGCCGCCGCCGGCAAGGCCCCGACCGGGCGCATCCTGCTCAAGGCCGAGCATGCCGGCGCCCAGGTGCTGATCACGGTGCGCGACGACGGCGCCGGCCTCGACACCGCGCGCATCCGGGCCAAGGCCGAGGAGAACGGCCTCCTCGCCCCCGGCACGCCGCTGAGCGACCACGAGGTCCACCAGTTCCTGTTCGCGCCGGGCTTCTCCACCGCCCGGGAGGTCTCGGCCCTGTCGGGCCGCGGCGTCGGCATGGACGTGGTCAAGAAGACCATCGAGTCCCTGCGCGGCTCGATCGACCTCACGACCCGGCAGGGCGCCGGCTCCGCCGTCACCCTGCGGCTGCCGCTGACCCTCGCGATCATCGAGGGCCTGCTGATCCGGGTGGGCGACGGGCATTACGTCATCCCGCTCTCGGCGGTGGAGGAATGCGTCGAGCTGCCCGAGGCCGACCGCGACGCGCGCGGCCGCAGCCTCCTCAACATCCGGGGCGAACTGGTGCCGTACCTGCGCCTGCGCGAACTGTTCGGCTCCGACGCCCTGCCCGAGCCGCACCAGATGGTGATCATCACGGCGCTCGCCGGCGAGCGGGTCGGCTTCGTCGCCGACCAGATCGTCGGCAGCCACCAGACGGTGATCAAGTCGCTGTCGAAGCTGCATGCCGACGTGACGATGTTCTCCGGCGCCACCATCCTGGGCGACGGCAGCGCCGCCCTCATCCTGGACGTGCCCCAGCTCCTGGCCGCCGGCCAGGTCCGGGGCGGGACCGATCCGCACGGTTCCAACCTGCCCGAGGCCGCGTGATGTCCCTCTCCGTCCAGACCGAGCGCCCGCAGAATTCGGCTCCCTTCGATCCCGATGCCGCCGCGCCCGAGGCGGCCCGCGTCCAGGCGCTGATGGTCGGCATCGCCGACGAGATCTTCGCGATCGACGCCGGCCTCGTGCGCGAGATCATCGATCCCCTGCCCCCCACCCGCGTCGCGGGGGCGAGGCCTCACCTGCCGAGCGTCGTCAACGTGCGCGGCGCCATCATTCCGCTCGCCGACCTGCGGGTGCGGTTCGGCCTGCCGCCCCGGGCGGCGAGCCCGGATACCCGCATCGTCGTGGTCGAGCTCACGATCGACGGCGATCCGGTCTGCGTCGGGCTCACCGCCGACAAGGTCCACGAGGTCACCGAGATCCGGTTCTCGGAGGCCCGGCCGATGCCGCGCGTCGGCCTCGCGATCCGCCCCGACTTCGTGCGCACCCTGATCAAGTGGAACGACCAGTTCGTGATCGTGCCCGACCTCGAAGCCATCCTCGCCTGAATCCCGCCCTCTCGATCACGTCGGACCGCACAGACCATGAAGCTCTCGGTAAAAGCCAAGCTCGCTGCGTCCTCAGGCCTGGTGCTGCTGCTCGCCACGGCGGCCGGCGGCCTGAGCTACTGGCGTCTGACGGAACTGGCGGCGAGCCAGCAGGTGCTGGCGGCACGCGGCCAGCGGGTCGGGGCGATCTCCGACCTGCAGAACGCCCTCGGGGCCGCCGGCCGGACCGAGAAGAACATCGTCATCGAGAGCGATCCCAAGCGGATCGCCGAGTTCAACCAGCTCCTCGCCCAACAGACCGCCGACCTCGCCCGTCTGCGCGCCGAGATCGAGCGCAACGCGACCGGCGAGGAGCAGCGACTGCTCGCGGCGGCGGCCGAGCGGCTCGCCGTGGCCGGCCGGACCCAGGCCGAGACGGCGAAGTGGGGTTCGCTCAACTCGAACTTCCGGGCCTCCCAGCTCTACCAGACCGAGGTTCTGCCGCAGGTCCGGCAGCTGACCGCGGCCACCGATGCGTTCCGCGACCGGCTTGCCAAGGAGGGTGGCGAGGAGGCGTTCCGCGGCGTCGTCGCCTTCGAGCGACTGCGCGGCGACTGGCTGCGCTACACCCGCTCCTTCGCGTTCATGCTCTCGTCGGGCTCGCTCGCCGAACTCGAGGGGGCGATCAAGGAGGCGGATGCCCTCGAGGCCGCGTTCCGGGCCGAGCTCGGCCGGGTCAAGGCCGTCGCCCCGGGCCTCGGCCAGGGTGCCGTCGATCTGGCCGCGCAATACGAGGCCGCCGCGCCGCTGGTGAAGCGGGCGCTGGCGACCGCCGGCGAGGGCGGCAACCTGCGCGCCGCGACGCTCACCATGGGCGAGGGACGCGAGCAGTTCAACGCTGCCATCAAGGCGTATGACGAGGTTGCGGCGCTCATCAAGCGGGAGATGGACCGGGCGGCGGCGCAGGGCGCGGCGGATGCGGAGAACGCCAAGCTGATGCTGCTGGCGATCCTGCTCGGCTCGCTCGTCGTCGGCATCGGCGCCTCGACCTGGATCGCCCTGGCGATCAGCCGCGGCCTGACCGAAGCGGTCGGCCTCGCCGATGCGGTGGCGGCCGGCGACCTGTCGCGGACCCTGACGGTGCGCTCGCAGGACGAGATCGGCGCTCTCGTCGTCTCGCTCAACGCCATGACGGCGAACCTGCAGGCGAACGCGGCAGTGGCCGAGGCGATCGCCGCCGGCGACCTCACGGTCGAGGCCCAGCCCCTGTCGGACCGTGACACCCTCGGCCTCGCCCTGCGCACCATGCTCCAGCGCCTGCGCAGCGTCGTGTCGGAGGCGCTGGCCGCCGCCGGCAACGTGTCGGCGGGGAGCCAGGAACTGTCGGCCTCCGCCGAGCAGCTGTCGCAGGGTTCGACCGAGCAGGCCTCCTCGACCGAAGAGGCCTCGGCCTCGATGGAGGAGATGGCCGCCAACGTGCGCCAGAACGCCGAGAATGCCAGCCAGACCGAGACGATCGCCCGCCAGTCGGCCCGCGACGCCGAGGCCAGCGGGGCGGCGGTGGGACGCGCGGTCGAGGCGATGCAGACGATCGCCCAAAAAATCACCATCGTGCAGGAGATCGCCCGCCAGACCGACCTGTTGGCGCTGAACGCCGCGGTGGAGGCGGCCCGCGCCGGCGAGCATGGCCGCGGCTTTGCGGTGGTGGCGAGCGAGGTCCGCAAGCTCGCCGAGCGCAGCCAGACGGCGGCGGCCGAGATCGGGACCCTGTCGGCCGACAGCGTGAAGGTGGCGCGGGAAGCGGGCGAGATGCTGGGTCGTCTGGTGCCCGACATCAAGCGGACGGCGGGCCTTGTGGAAGAGATCACGGCGGCGTGCCGGGAGCAGGATGTGGGGTCGGCTCAGATCAACCAGGCGATCCAGCAGCTCGACAAGGTGACGCAGCAGAACGCGTCGGCGTCCGAGCAGGTCTCGGCGACCTCGGAGGAACTGGCGGCGCAGGCCGAGCAGCTGCAGGCGACGATCGCGTATTTCCGTATCGGCGAGGGCGAGGCGCAGACGGATGCCGCGGTGGGCCAGCTGCGGCGCACCGCGGCCCGGATGGCCGCCCCGGTGAAGGCGAAGGCGTCCCTCACGGCGGCCCCCAAGCTCGCGTCGAAGCCGGCCGCGAAGACGGGCCGTCCGGCCCAGCCGCGCAGCGGCGGCTTCGCCTTCGACATGGGCGAGGACGAGGACGACGCCGCCTTCAAGCGCAGCGCCTGACGCCCCTCACCGGCGGCGCTCCCGGGCGCCGCCGCCGATACGGATGACGGCCGTCGCAGGACGGCGCCGACCCGCCGGAGATCTCACGTGCGATTGACGATCAAGACCAAGCTGGCCGCGAGCTCGGGGCTGCTGATCCTTCTCTCCCTCGGGGCCGGCGGCCTCGCCTACACCCAGCTCTCCGAGATGGGCCAGGCCGAGCTCGCGCTCGTCGCCCAGGGCCGCCAGGCGATCCGCGCCGGCGAGCTGCAGGAGCAGATCCAGGCGCAGATCCGCTCGGAGCGCAACATCCTGCTGATGACGACCGACAAGGACCGCGAGTTCCACATCGAGAGCCTGCTTACCCGCCGGACCGATGTGCAGCGGCTCTACCGGGAGGTATCGGACGGCGCGAGCGAGAGGGGCCGCGCCATGCTCGCCTCCGCCGAGGCCGCCTACAAGCGCCTGAACCAGCTTCAGGACGAGATGATCCGCCTTGCCCGGCTCAACTCGGCGAGCCACGCCGCCGACCTGTGGAAGGGCGACGGCCTCACCGCGGTGGCGGCGTTCAACGCGGCCCTCGATGCGGCCGGCGCCGAGATCGCCAAGGCGGCCCCCTCGCCCGAGCGCGAGCGGGCCGGCCTCGACCTCCAGACCCTGCGCTACCGCACGGCCCGCCTCGCCCGCGTCAGCCTCGAGGTCGTCGGCGCCACCACGCTCGCGGAGATCGAGGCGGCGCGGCGCGCGGTCGCGACGGAGTCGGAGACCACCGGCACGGCTTTGCGCGACGTCGTCGCCGCCCTGTCCCCCCTCGGGATCGCGCCGGCGCAGGTACGGGCCAAGGCCGAGCAGGTCACCGGCCTCGTCGGTCGCGTGGTTGAGATCGCCGCCGCGGCGGGCGACATCCGGGCCCGGACGATCACCGTCGGCGAAGGCCTGACGGTCGGCCGCGAGGTGATGGCGGGCTTCCGGCAATACGCCCAGTTCACCGGCACCCGCATGGACGAGGTCTCGGGGGCGGCGCTCAAGGGCGCCGAGTCCGCCAAGGCCCTGATGCTCGCCGCGGTCGCCGCCTCGGTCCTGGTCGGCCTCGCCTCCTCGCTCCTGATCGCCTTCAGCATCGGCCGCAGCCTCGCCCGGGCGAACGACCTTGCCGATTCGCTCGCCGCCGGCGATCTCACGAAGGAGGTCGCTCCGCGCAGCGACGACGAGATCGGCGATCTCGTTCACGCCCTCAACGGCACCGTCGCCCGGTTGCGCAGCGTCGTGTCCGAGGCCCTCGCCGCCGCCGGCAACGTGTCGGCGGGGAGCCAGGAACTGTCGGCCTCCGCCGAGCAGCTGTCGCAGGGCTCGACCGAGCAGGCCTCCTCCACCGAAGAGGCGTCCGCCTCGATGGAGGAGATGGCCGCCAACGTGCGCCAGAACGCCGAGAATGCCAGCCAGACCGAGACGATCGCCCGCCAGTCGGCCCGCGACGCCGAGGCCAGCGGGGCGGCGGTGGGACGCGCGGTGGAGGCGATGCAGACGATCGCCCAAAAAATCACCATCGTGCAGGAGATCGCCCGCCAGACCGACCTGTTGGCGCTGAACGCCGCGGTCGAGGCGGCCCGCGCCGGCGAGCACGGGCGCGGCTTTGCGGTGGTGGCGAGCGAGGTCCGCAAGCTCGCCGAGCGCAGCCAGACGGCGGCGGCCGAGATCGGGACCCTGTCGGCCGACAGCGTGAAGGTGGCGCGGGAAGCGGGCGAGATGCTGGGTCGTCTGGTGCCCGACATCAAGCGGACGGCGGGCTTGGTGGAGGAGATCACGGCGGCGTGCCGGGAGCAGGATGTGGGGTCGGCTCAGATCAACCAGGCGATCCAGCAGCTCGACAAGGTGACGCAGCAGAACGCGTCGGCGTCCGAGCAGGTCTCGGCGACCTCGGAGGAGCTGGCGGCGCAGGCCGAGCAGCTGCAGGCGACGATCGCGTATTTCCGCATCGGCGAGGGCGAGGCGCAGACGGATGCCGCGGTGGGCCAGTTGCGGCGCACGGCGGCCCGGATGGCGGCACCGGTGACGCCGAAGGCCAAGATGGCAGCCAAGATAGCGGCCAAGACAGCAGCGAAGACGGCAACGAAGACGTTGGCCAAGGTCGCCCCGAAGGCGCCGCCGGGCCGTCCGGTCCAGTCGCGGCCGGCCGCGCCCGGGGGCTTTGCCTTCGACATGGGCGAGGACGAGGACGACGCCGCCTTCAAGCGCAGCGCCTGACCAGGACGGGCGCCCGATCGAGGCGGGGCGCCCGATACGATCCGATCTCATTCAATCCGGTGACACGACGATGCGCGTTACGATCAAGTTCAAGCTGGCGGCCGGCTTCGGGGCGATCCTGGTCCTCGTCGGGGTCGCCGGTGGGGTCGGCTACCAGCGGCTGAGTGCGTCCAACGAGGCGACGGCGTTCATCGTCAGCCGGGCCGACCTGCAGAACCTCGTGCTCGACGCCAAGGCCCAGGCGATCCGCGGCGTCTCGAACGTGCGCGCCATGGTCGTCTCGACCGATGAGACCCAGATGGCCGATTTCGCCAAGCGGGCCGCCGACAACCGGACCGACGCCATGAACGGTCTGGCCAAGGCCAAGGAGTTCATCCAGACCGAGGAGGGCCGGCGCCTGCTGGCCGACGTCCTGGCGAAGTACGATCGCCAGCGCGAGCTGGCGGCGAAGGTTCAGGAGCTGACCCGCGCCAACGTGGTCGTGAAGGCCTGGGGCGAGATCAACGGGGCCGGCCGGCCGGCGCTCAACAGCCTGCGCGGCGAGGCCGAGGGGCTGATGCAGCGTGCGGCGGCGCAGAATGCCGGCGACCTGATGCAGGCGGTGTTCGGGTTTCAGAACCGGGCCGAGCGGGCCTGGGGCCAGCTGCAGGCCGCCACCGGCGCCACCTCGGTGGCGATCCTCGACGAGCGCGTCGCCGCCGCCCGCGCCACGCGCGACGAGGTGGCCAAGACCCTCGACGCCGTGATGCGTCTCGCCGCCGCCCAGGGCGTCGCCGGCGACGCCCTGCGGGCCCGGGCCGAGGCCTGGTTCGACTCGTTCCGGAAGGCCCTCGCCCTCGTCGAGACCGGCAGCACCTTGCGGGCGACCGACCTGACCTCGGGCGAGTACGCCGCCGCCAGCACGGCGGCGAACCGGGCCTTCGACGCCCTGGTAGAGTTCCAGAACCGCCGCATGGCGGAGGCCGTGCTGCGCACGAAGTCCGAGGCGGCGGACGCGCAGACCATCCTCATCGGCACGGTCGCGACGGCCCTGCTCCTCGGCCTCGGCCTCGCGAGCTGGCTCGCCCTGTCGATCTCCCGCGGCCTGACCCGGGCGGTGTTCCTCGCCGATGCGGTCGCCCTCGGCGACCTCGGCCAGCGGATCGAGGCGACCTCGCGCGACGAGATCGGCGACCTCGTCGGCGCCATGGCGCGGATGACCACGAACCTGCGGGCGACGGCGGATCTGGCCGACGAGGTGGCACGCGGCAACCTCGCGGTCGAGGCCAAGCCCCTGTCCGACAAGGACACGATGGGCCTCGCTCTCTCCCGCATGATCGCGAACCTGCGGGCGACGGCGGATCTGGCCGACGAGGTGGCACGCGGCAACCTGTCGGTGGAGGCGAAGCCCATGTCCGACAAGGACATGATGGGTCTGGCTCTCTCCCGCATGATCGCGAACCTGCGGGCGACGGCGGATCTGGCCGACGAGGTGGCGCGCGGCAACCTGTCGGTGGAGGCGAAGCCCATGTCCGACAAGGACATGATGGGTCTGGCTCTCTCCCGCATGATCGCGAACCTGCGGGCGACGGCGGATCTGGCCGACGAGGTGGCACGCGGCAACCTGTCGGTCGATGCCAAGCCGATGTCCGACAAGGATGCGATGGGGCTGGCGCTCGGCCGCATGATCGCGAACCTGCGTGCCACCGCCGCCGTCGCCGAGGCGATCGCCGCCGGCGACCTCACGGTCGAGGCCAAGCCCGTCTCCGACAAGGACGCGATGGGGCTCGCCCTCCAGACCATGCTGTCGCGCCTGCGCGCCATCGTGTCGGAGGCGCTCTCGGCCGCCGGCAACGTGTCGGCGGGAAGCCAGGAGCTGTCGGCCTCCGCCGAGCAGCTGTCGCAGGGTTCGACCGAGCAGGCCTCCTCGACCGAAGAGGCGTCCGCCTCGATGGAGGAGATGGCCGCCAACGTGCGCCAGAACGCCGAGAATGCCAGCCAGACCGAGACCATCGCCCGCCAGTCGGCCCGCGACGCCGAGGCCAGCGGGGCGGCGGTGGGACGCGCGGTCGAGGCGATGCAGACGATCGCCCAAAAAATCACCATCGTGCAGGAGATCGCCCGCCAGACCGACCTGTTGGCGCTGAACGCCGCGGTCGAGGCGGCCCGCGCCGGCGAGCACGGGCGCGGCTTTGCGGTGGTGGCGAGCGAGGTCCGCAAGCTCGCCGAGCGCAGCCAGACGGCGGCGGCCGAGATCGGGACCTTGTCGGCCGACAGCGTGAAGGTGGCGCGGGAAGCGGGCGAGATGCTGGGGCGTCTGGTGCCCGACATCAAGCGGACGGCGGGTCTGGTGGAGGAGATCACGGCGGCGTGCCGGGAGCAGGATGTGGGGTCGGCTCAGATCAACCAGGCGATCCAGCAGCTCGACAAGGTGACGCAGCAGAACGCATCGGCATCCGAGCAGGTCTCGGCGACCTCGGAGGAACTGGCAGCGCAGGCCGAGCAGCTGCAGGCGACGATCGCGTATTTCCGCATCGGCGAGGGCGAGGCGCAGACGGATGCTGCGGTAGGCCAGCTGCGGAGCACGGCGGCCCGGATGGCGGCCCCCGTGAAGGCGCCGGCCAAGACGCAGGCGAAGACGCCCGCCAAGCCGCAGGGCCGCGTTGCCGCAAAGGCAA
The DNA here is from genome assembly GCF_017347565.1 of Methylobacterium indicum. Taxonomy (NCBI): domain Bacteria; kingdom Pseudomonadati; phylum Pseudomonadota; class Alphaproteobacteria; order Hyphomicrobiales; family Methylobacteriaceae; genus Methylobacterium; species Methylobacterium indicum. Next base: position 3,069,789 of record NZ_AP024145.1, read on the forward strand.
CCGTGTCCCGCCCCGCCCCGTCGGGAGGATTCGCCTTCGATCTCGGCGAGGACGACGAGGACGGCGCGTTCAAGCGCAGCGCCTGAAGCGTTTCGTCGTGCGGGCCCTGGATGACGGGCCCGCAATCCACAGGAAATTCGCTGCGGTTCTTCGATGCGGCCCCGCTTGGGGGAACGATCATAACCTTCGTGTCGCATCTCGGACGTGACGTTCTCGTGCGAAATTTCTGAGAGGCTCCGTGAAACTCACCATCAAGTCCAAGCTCGGGGGGGCCTTCGGCTTCGTGCTGATCCTGTCGGCGGGTGCGGGTGTGCTGAGCTACGTCAAGCTGTCCGAGCTGGCCGCGACGGAACAGGATCTCGTCGCGCGCGGGATGCGCATCAGCGAGATCTCCGATCTTCAGAACATCCTCAACGCGACGGCGCGTACCGAGAAGCACCTGGTGCTCGAATCCGATCCGCAGCGGATCGAGGCGTATAACCAGGAGCTTGTCCAACGGCGCAAGGATCTCGAACGCGCCAAGTCCGCGGTCGAGCAGAATGCGACCGGCGAGGACCGCCGCAAGCTGGACGAAGCCCGGGAGAGCCTGGCCACCTATGCCAAGCTCCAGGAGCAGACGGCCAAGCTCGCCACGCTCAACTCGAACTTCCGGGCCTTCCAGCTGTTCGACCGTGAAACGGCGGACCTGCAGCAGCGCCTGCCGGCCCTCAACGATGCCGTGACCGCCGAACTGGCGAAGCCCGATGCCGCCGACGCCCAGGTCAGGGCGGCCCTGACCTTCTCCCGGACCTACGCGGCGTGGCTGAACTACAGCCGCAGCTTCGCCTTCATGCTGTCGGCCGGCTCGCCGGGCGAGCTTCAGGATCTGGTTCAAGCCTCCGCGCGGCACGAGGCCGTCTTCGCGGCCGCCCTCGCGGCGCTGAAGCCGGTGGCCGCCGCGGCCGGCGCACGGGGCCAGGAGATCGTCGGCCTGTACGAGACCGGTTTCTCCATCGCGCGCCGCGCGGTGGCGGTGGCGGCCGAGGGCGGCAACCTCAAGGCCCAGGCGATCACGATGGGCGAGGGGCGCACGCAGCTTCTCGCGACCGTGAAGGCGTTCGACGATTACGCCGGCATCATCAAGGGCCAGATGACCGGAGCGGCCCGCGCCGCCCTGGCGGAAGCCGACGGCGCCAAGACCCTGCTGGTCGCGATCCTGCTGTCGTCCTGCCTGATCGGTGCCGGCGCGGCGCTGGCGATCTCCCTGAGCATCGGTCGCGGGCTCGGCCGTGCCGTCGGCCTCGCCGACGCCGTGGCGCGGGGCGATCTCGATCAGACGATCGTGGTGACCTCGCGCGACGAGATCGGCGACCTCACCGCGGCGATGGCCCGCATGACGGCCAACCTGAAGGCCACCGCCGACCTCGCCGACGAGGTGGCACGCGGCAACCTGTCGGTCGATGCCAAGCCGATGTCCGACAAGGACACGATGGGGCTGGCGCTCGGCCGCATGATCGCGAACCTGCGCGCCACCGCCGCCGTCGCCGAGGCGATCGCCGCCGGTGACCTTACGGTCGAGGCCAAGCCCGTCTCCGACAAGGACGCGATGGGGCTCGCCCTCCAGACCATGCTATCGCGCCTGCGCAGCATCGTGTCGGAGGCGCTGGCCGCCGCCGGCAACGTGTCGGCGGGAAGCCAGGAACTGTCGGCCTCCGCCGAGCAGCTGTCGCAGGGCTCGAGCGAGCAGGCCTCCTCCACCGAAGAGGCCTCGGCCTCGATGGAGGAGATGGCCGCCAACGTGCGCCAGAACGCCGAGAATGCCAGCCAGACCGAGACCATCGCCCGCCAGTCGGCCCGCGACGCGGAGGCCAGCGGGGCGGCGGTGGGACGCGCGGTCGAGGCGATGCAGACGATCGCCCAAAAAATCACCATCGTGCAGGAGATCGCCCGCCAGACCGACCTGTTGGCGCTGAACGCCGCGGTCGAGGCGGCGCGGGCCGGCGAGCATGGCCGCGGCTTTGCGGTGGTGGCGAGCGAGGTTCGCAAGCTGGCCGAGCGCAGCCAGACGGCGGCGGCCGAGATCGGGACCCTGTCGGCCGACAGCGTGAAGGTGGCGCGGGAAGCGGGCGAGATGCTGGGTCGTCTGGTTCCTGACATCAAGCGGACGGCGGGCCTGGTGGAGGAGATCACGGCGGCGTGCCGGGAGCAGGATGTGGGGTCGGCTCAGATCAACCAGGCGATCCAGCAGCTCGACAAGGTGACGCAGCAGAACGCGTCGGCGTCCGAGCAGGTCTCGGCGACGTCGGAGGAGCTGGCGGCGCAGGCCGAGCAGTTGCAGGCGACGATCGCGTATTTCCGCATCGGCGAGTCTGGTGCGGAGATGGAGGCGGGCATCGGCCAGTTGCGGAGCACGGCGGCCCGGATGGCGGCCCCCGTGAAGGCCAAGGCGACCTTCAAGGTCGCCGCGAAGGCGGGCCGTCCGGCCCAGCCGCGGCGTGCCCCGTCCGGGGGCTTCGCCTTCGACATGGACGACGACGAGGACGACGCGGCCTTCAAGCGCAGCGCCTGATCGCCGGGGGGAGACGACGCCCCCTCTCGACCCCATCGCCTGGGGGCCGGCGACGGCCCCCTTCCCCTTCCCCCGGAGCGGCTCCGATGCCCCACGCCACCGCGCAGTACCTCACCCTCGGGCTCGACCGTGAGACCTTCGGGATTCCGATCGCCCACGTCCAGGAGATCCTCGACCACCGGCCGGTCTCGGCCCTGCCGCAGGCCCCGGCCTTCCTCCTCGGCATGATCGACGTGCGCGGCCGCAGCTATCCGGTGATCGACCTGCGCACCAAGCTCGGGCTCGCTCCCGTGGAGCCGACCGCGGCGACGCGGATCATCCTGCTCGACGTCGCCGTGAACGGGCGCGCGACCGGGATCGGCGTCGTCGCCGACCGGGTCTTCGAGGTCACCGCCCTCGATCCCGGCCGGATGGAGGACGCCCCGGAGGTCGGCGGGCGCTGGCGCGCCGACTACATCGCCGGGATCGGCCGCAAGGGCGAGGCCTTCGTGGTGGTGTTCGACCTCGCGCGCCTGATGGCGGGCGACGCCCCGGCGCTCCGCGATGCAGCTTGAGATCGGCTCCGTCCTGCAGGACGGCCATTACCGCTCGATCGCCGCGCTGATCGAGGAGCGGGTCGGCATCCAGCTCCCGGCGGTCAAGCGCACGATGGTCGAGGGCCGCCTGCGCAAGCGCGTGCGCGCGCTCGACCTCGACTCGCTCGACGCCTACGGGCGTCTCCTGTTCGAGGAGGGCTTCCTCGCCCAGGAGCTCACGCACCTGATCGACTGCGTGACGACGAACAAGACCGACTTCTTCCGCGAGCCGAGCCACTTCGACTTCCTGCGCGAGGAGGCGGTGCCGCGGCTCGCCGCGCAGGGGCGCGGCCGGCCGCTGCGACTGAAGGTCTGGAGCGCCGCGGCCTCGATCGGGGCCGAGGCCTACACCCTGGCGATGGTTCTCGACGACATGGTGCGGGCCGGCCACGAGATGTCCTACGGCATCCTGGGCACCGACATCTCGACCCAGGTGCTCGCCGTCGCGGCCCGCGGGATCTACGCCACCGACATGCTGGCGCCGGTGCCGCCCGAGTATCGCCGCCGCTACGTCATGGAGGCCCGCGACCCGGCCCGCCGCGAGGGCCGCATCGTCCCCGAGCTGCGCCGCCAGGTCCGGTTCCGCCACCTCAACCTGATGGACGACACCTACCCGGTCGAGTCCGGCGTGCACGTCATCTTCTGCCGCAACGTGCTGATCTACTTCGACAAGCCGACGCAGAAGAAGGTCGTCGAGCACCTGGCCCAGCACCTCGTCCCGGGGGGCTTCCTGGTGGTCGGCCATTCCGAGTCGATGGCGGGCATCGGGGCCGCCGGGCTCGTCCAGGAGACCTCGTCGATCTTTCGCCGTCCCGAGGGGGGCGGCCGGTGAGCGGCCGCGACCCGATCCGCGTCCTGATCGTCGACGATTCGGCCTCGGTGCGCCAGACGCTCGCTGGCATCCTGGGCGAGGCGCCGGACATCGTGGTGCTCGCCACCGCCTCCGACCCGTTCGTGGCCGCACGGCGCATCCGCGACGACCTCCCCGACGTGATCCTGCTCGACCTCGAGATGCCGCGGATGGACGGCCTCACCTTCCTGCGCAAGATCATGGCGCAGAAGCCGATCCCGGTGATCGTCTGCTCGGGGCTCGCCGAGCCGGGCTCGCAGCTCGTCGCCGAGGTGATGGAGGCCGGCGCCGTCGCGGTCCTGCCCAAGCCCCGGGTCGACACCCGCCAGGCGCTCATCGATTCCGGCCGGCGGGTCTGCGATGCCGTCCGGGCCGCCGCCCGGGCGAAGCCCCGGGGTGCGGGGCGGGCCCGCCCGGTCGAGGCCAAGCTCACGGCCGACGCGATGCTGCCCCCGGTGGCGAGCCGCCGGCCGGTGGTCGCGACCGAGCCCGTCATCTGCATCGGCGTCTCGACCGGGGGCACGGAATCCCTGCGCAACGTGCTCGAGCCGCTGCCGCCGGACTGCCCCGGCATCCTGATCGTGCAGCACATGCCCGAGCACTTCACCGCCGCCTTCGCGCGCCGGCTCGACGGGCTCTGCGCCATCGCCGTCAAGGAGGCCGAGGACGGCGACGTGGTGCGGCCGGGCCTCGCGCTGATCGCGCCGGGTGCGCGCCACATGCTGCTCCAGCGCACCGGCGGGCGCTATCAGGTCGCGATCAAGGACGGCCCGCCGGTCTCGCGCCACCGCCCCTCCGTCGACGTGCTGTTTCGCTCCGCCGCGCAGGCCGCGGGCGGCAACGCCCTCGGGATCATCATGACCGGCATGGGCGACGACGGCGCCGCCGGCCTCCTGGAGATGCGCCGGGCCGGCGCCCGGACGATCGCGCAGGACGAGGCGAGCTCGGTCGTGTTCGGGATGCCGAAAGAAGCGATCGAGCGCGGCGCGGCCGAGAAGGTCGTGGGCCTCGACCACATCTCCGGCGAGATCCTGCGCTTCGGGATCGCCGCGCGGGGCGGCGAGGCGGGGTGAGAACGCCCCGCCCGAACCTCGACTCCGCGCCGCCCGAAGGCCGGGCGGAGCCGGTGTCTCACCCGCGGGGAAACACCCGCGCCGCGCCGATCGCGAGCGCCACCCGGTCGCCCGGCTCGTAGACGTCCGTGACCTTGACCTCGACCGGGGCCTCGGCGCCGTCCAGCAGGATCTCCGCCACGGTGCCCCGCCCGGTGCGGCGCCATTCGCGCACGGTGCCGGGCAGCGTGCCGGCCCCCTGCCCGACCGTGAGGTCCCAGGGCCGCAGGCAGAGATCGACGGGGCCCTGCGGCCAGCCGGGTTCCGCCGCGATCACCGGGCGACCCGCGACTCGCACCTGCCCGTCGGACACCTCCGCGGGCAGCCGGGCGGTCTCGCCGACGAAGGACATCACGAAGCGCGAGGCCGGGTGGTCCTGGACCTCGTGCGGCGCGCCGACCTGCTCGATCCGGCCCTTGTTGAGGATCGCGATCCGGTCGGCGAGTTCCAGGGCCTCGTCCTGGTCGTGGGTGACGAAGATCGTGGTCTGGCCGGTTTCGCGGTGGATCTCCCGCAGCCAGCGCCGCAGGTCCTTGCGCACCTGGGCGTCCAGCGCCCCGAACGGCTCGTCGAGGAGCAGCACCGACGGCTCGACCGCCAGCGCCCGGGCGAGCGCCACCCGCTGGCGCTGGCCGCCCGACAGCTGGCCCGGGAAGCGCTTGGCGAGGTCGGGCAGCTGCACGAGTTCGAGCAGGCGCTCGACCCGGCGGCGGATCTCGTCCTCCCGCGGACGCTGGGCCCGGGGGCGCGAGCGCAACCCGTAGGCGATGTTCTCGAACACCGTCAGGTGGCGGAACAGGGCATAGTGCTGGAACACGAAGCCGACGCCGCGGCTCTGGACCGGGATGTCGGTGGTGTCCTGCGAGCCGAAGAACACCCGTCCCCCGTCGGGGATCTCCAGCCCGGCGATCACGCGCAGCAGCGTGGTCTTGCCCGAGCCCGAAGGGCCGAGAAGCGCCAGGAGCTCGCCCGGCTCGATCGCCAGGCTGACGCCTTCGAGCGCCGCCGGGCCCGCGCCGCCATAGCTTTTGACGATGCGATCGACCCGGACCGAGGTGCCGGCCTGGCGCAGGCGCTCGGCGGACGAGGCCTCGACCGGGCGGGCCGACGCCTCGCGGCGCAGGGACAGGGCGGTGGGAGCGAATCCTGCCGTCATCTCAATGGGCTCCGCGTCCGGCCAGCGCATCGGCATGGCGCCATTCCAGGAAAGACTTACCCGCCAGGGTGACGAGCGCGAGGAGCGCCAGCAGCGAGGCGATTCCGAACGCCGCCACGTAATTGTACTCGTTGTACAGGATCTCGACATGGAGCGGCATGGTGTTGGTGAGACCCCGGATGCGGCCAGACACGACCGAGACCGCCCCGAACTCGCCCATCGCCCGGGCGTTGCAGAGCAGGACCCCGTAGAGCAGCGCCCAGCGCACGTTGGGCAGGGTCACGGTGTAAAAGACCCGCCACGGGCTGGCCCCGAGGGTCAACGCGGCTTCCTCGTCGGTGGTGCCCTGGTCCTGCATCAAGGGGATCAGTTCGCGGGCCACGAACGGGAAGGTGACGAACACCGTGGCGAGCACGATGCCCGGCACCGCGAAGATGATCTCGATCCCGTGGCGTTGCAGGAACGGGCCGAGCAGGCCCTGCGCCCCGAAGATCAGCACGTAGATCAGGCCGGCGACCACCGGCGAGACCGAGAACGGCAGGTCGATCAGCGTGACGAGCAGGTTACGGCCGCGGAAGTCGAACTTGGCGATGGCCCAGGAGGCGCACAGGCCGAACACGACGTTGAGCGGCACCGCGATGATCGCGACGAGGAGCGTCAGGCGGACCGCCGCGAGCGCATCGGGCTCGGCGAAGCTCGCGAGGTAGGGCCCCAGGCCCTTGCTCAGCGCCTCGACGAACACCACCGCCAGCGGCAGCAGCAGGAACAATCCCAGGAAGGCGACGGCGAGAACCGTCAGCGCGATGCGGACCGCGCGCGGCTCGGTCAGCGCCGCGTGGGGGAAGCGCGGGACGGGACCGGCCGGCGGGCGGATGGAGGGGACGGTGGTCTCAGACATGCCCGAACCTGCGGCGGCTGAAATCCTGCAAGAGGTTGATGGCGAGAAGCGCGGTGAAGGACATCAGCAGCATCACGGCGGCGATCGCCGTGGCGCCGGCATAATTGAACTCTTCGAGCTTGATCACGATCAGGAGCGGCGCGATCTCCGAGACGTAGGGCAGGTTGCCGGCGACGAAGATCACCGAGCCGTATTCCCCGACGGCGCGGGCGAAGGCCAGCGCGAAGCCCGTCAGCATCGCGGGGATCAGGGGTGGCAGGATCACGGTGACCAGCGCCCGGAACCGCGAGGCGCCGAGGATCGCCGCGGCCTCCTCGCTCGACTTGTCGATCTCGGCCACCAGCGGCTGCACCGTGCGGACGCAGAACGGCAGGCCGACGAAGACGAGCGCCACCAGGATGCCGAGCGGCGTGTAGGCGACCTTGATGCCGAGAGCCATCAACGGCTCGCCGAGCCAGCCGTTCGGCGCGTAGAGGCTGGCGAGCGCGATGCCGGCCACCGCCGTCGGCAGGGCGAAGGGCAGGTCGACGAGCGCATCGATGATCCGCCGGCCGGGAAACCGGTAGCGGGTCAGCACCCAGGCGATCAGGAGCCCGAACACCGCGTCGATCGCGGCCGCGGCGAGCGACAGGCCGAACGAGGTCTTGAGCGCCGCGAGGTTGCGGGGATCGGTGATCAGCGCCCACAGGCCGGCCGGGCCGACGCTGGCGGCGCGCAGGAGCAACACCGCCAGCGGCAGGAGGACGATGAGGGTCAAGTAGGTGACCGTGATCCCGAAGGTCAGGCGAAAACCCGGGATCGCCGTCGGGCGCCGGAAGCGGGGCCGGGCCGCTGCCCGGCCCGCGGGCAGGGCCGCGGCGTCGCTCATTGGCGGGACTTCAGGATGGCGTCGAACACGCCGCCATCGTCGAAATGGGTCTTTTGGGCCTTGGCCCAGCCGCCGAAGGTGTCGTCGATGGTGACGAGCTTCAGCTTGGGGAAGCGGGCGAGGTCCGCCTTGTCCGCCGCCGCCTCGTCGCGCGGGCGGTAGAAGTTCTTGGCGATGATCCGCTGTGCCTCAGGGGTGTAGAGGAATTGCAGGTAGGCCTCGGCCTGCTTGCGGGTGCCCTTCTGGTCGACATTGGCGTCGACCAGCGCCACCGGCGGCTCGGCCAGGATCGAGATCGACGGCACGATGATGTCGAACTTGCCCTTGCCGAATTCCTCGTCGGCCAGGAACGCCTCGTTCTCCCAGGCGATCAGCACGTCGCCGAGGCCCCGCTGCACGAAGGTGGTGGTCGCGCCGCGCGCGCCGGTATCGAGCACCGGCACGTTCTTGAACAGGGCGGTGATGAAGTCCTTCGCCTTGGCGTCGTCGTTGTTGTTCTTGTCGAGCGCGTAGGCATAGGCCGCGAGGTAGTTCCAGCGCGCCCCGCCCGAGGTCTTCGGGTTCGGGGTGATGACCTGGATCCCCGGCTTCACCAGGTCGTCCCAGTCCTTGATACCCTTCGGGTTGCCTTTGCGGACCAGGAACACGATGGTCGAGGTGTAGGGCGTCGAGTTGAACGGCAGCCGCTTCTGCCAGTCGGCCGGGAGCTTCTTCGAGCGGGCGGCGATGGCGTCGATGTCGCTGGCGAGCGCCAGCGTCACCACGTCCGCCGGCAGCCCGTCGATGACCGAGCGGGCCTGGGCGCCGGAGCCGCCATGGGAGGCGCGCACCGTCACGGTCTCGCCGGTCTTGGCCTTCCACTCCTTGGCGAAGGCCGCGTCGATCGCCCGGTACAGCTCCCGGGTCGGGTCGTACGAGACGTTCAGCAGCGTCTGCGCCTTGACCGGGGCCGGCGCCCCGGCGAGCGCCAGGAGCGAGGCCCCGGCGGCGAGCGCCAGCGACGAGCCCCGGAACAGCCGCTTCAGGGAGCCGAGCAGGCCGCCGGCGGGCGCCGCCTCGGCCTTCGCCTCAGTCTTCGGAGCCGCTTCCTTGGTCCCGCCCTGTGGCGCGGCCGACAGGGCCTGGACGAGGCCGAGGGCCGCCGTGTCGGTGGTGGCCCGGTCGATCAGGATCAGGCTGCCGGTGTCGCGGTTCTGGCGGTAGGCGTCGACCGCGACCTTGCGGTCGAGGCTGAGCGTCACGTCGCCGATGTCGTTGGCGCTCAAGGACCCGGCCGGCACGCCCTGCCCGGTCTCGGTGTCGATGCGCGCCCGCACGGCCTCGACCACGGCATTCGCCGTCACCGTGCCGACCTTGGCGAGGTAGGTCGCGCCGGGCGTCAGCTCGGCCTCGTTGGCCCAGAACAGCCGGACATCGAGACGGTCGCTCACGATCGGCGGCTGCGCGGCCGCCGTGATGACGCTGCCGCGCGACGCATCGACCTCGTCGGCCAGCACCAGGGTCACCGACTGGCCGGCGATGGCGCGCGGCAGGTCGCCGTCATAGGTGTAGATCCGGGCGACCGTGGACGGGGTGCCGGACGGCGCCACCACCACCGCGTCGCCGACCGCGACGCTCCCCGAGGCGATCAGCCCCGAGAACCCGCGGAAGTCGGAATTCGGGCGGTTGACCCACTGCACCGCCATGCGGAAGGGAGCGGCCTCCTCCTCGACATGCGCGGGCACCTCTTCGAGGTACTGCAGCAGCGGTGCGCCGGTATACCAGGGCGCGGCGGTGCCGGGCAGCACGACGTTGTCGCCGTTCGCCGCCGAGAGCGGGATGCCGGTGACGTCGGCAAAGCGCAGGTCCTGGGCGAAGGCCTGGAACTCGGCGACGATCGCGTCGAACCGGTCCTGCGACCAGCCGATCAGGTCCATCTTGTTGACCGCCAGCACGACGCGGCGGATGCCGAGCATCGAGACCAGGAGCGCGTGGCGCCTCGTCTGCGGGCTCAGACCCTTGCGGGCATCGACCAGCAGCACCGCGACCTCGGCGGTCGAGGCGCCGGTCGCCATGTTACGGGTATACTGGACGTGGCCGGGGGTGTCGGCGACGATGAAGGAGCGCCGCTCGGTCGAGAAGAAACGGTAGGCGACGTCGATGGTGATGCCCTGCTCGCGCTCGGCCTGGAGGCCGTCGACGAGGAGCGCGAGGTCGATCTCGCCGCCCCGCGTGCCGTGGCGGCGCGAATCGCGCTCCAGCGCGCTGACCTGGTCGTCGAAGATCTGCTTGGTGTCGTGCAGCAGGCGCCCGATCAGGGTCGACTTGCCGTCATCGACCGAGCCGCAGGTGATGAACCGCAGCACTTCCTTCCGCTGGTGGGCGGCGAGGAACGCCTCGTAGCCGAAGGCGCGGGTGGATTGGTGCACGGTCATCAGAAGTAGCCTTCCTGCTTCTTGCGCTCCATGGCGCCGGCGCCGTCCTTGTCGATCACCCGGCCCTGCCGTTCGGAGGTGCGGGCCGCCAGCGTCTCGCCGATGATCTCCGGCAGGGTCGCCGCGTCGCTCTCCACCGCCCCGGTCAGCGGGTAGCAGCCGAGCGTCCGGAACCGCACGAGACGCATCTCCGGCGTCTCGCCGGGATTCAGCGGAAGCCGCTCGTCGTCCACCATGATCAGCTGCCCGTCGCGCTGCACCACCGGGCGCTCGGCCGCGTAGTAGAGCGGGACGATCGGGATGTTCTCCTGCTCGATGTAGAGCCAGATATCGAGCTCGGTCCAGTTCGACAGCGGGAAGACGCGCAACGACTCGCCGCGCTGCTTCTTCATGTTGTAGAGGTGCCAGGGCTCGGCGCGCTGGCGCTTCGGATCCCAGCGGTGCTGCGCGGTGCGCAAGCTCACGATGCGCTCCTTGGCCCGCGAGGCCTCCTCGTCGCGCCGGGCGCCGCCGAAGGCCGCGTCGAACTTGTGCTTGTCGAGGGCCTGGCGCAGGGCCTGGGTCTTCATCACGTCGGTATGGACCTCGGAGCCATGGCTCACCGGCCCGATGCCGCGGGCGAGCCCGTCCGGGTTGGTGTGGACCAGGAGGTCGAGGCCGAGTTCCTTGGCGCGCCGATCGCGGAAGGCGATCATCTCGCGGAACTTCCAGGTCGTGTCGACGTGGAGCAGCGGGAACGGCAGCCGGCCCGGCGCGAAGGCCTTGAGCGCCAGGTGGAGCAGGACCGAGGAATCCTTGCCGATCGAGTACAGCATCACCGGGTTCTCGGTCTCGGCGACCGTCTCCCGCATGATGTGGATGCTCTCGGCCTCCAGGCGCTGGAGGTGGGTCAGGCGATCGAGGCCGTCGGTACGGACTTTGAGGGCGGCGCTCATGCGGCCAGCTCCGGGTTAGTCTTGGTCGAGGATGATTCGGACGATGGTCTAGTGTCGGACTGTGCCGGCTCGAAGGCGCCGGGTTCCTGTCCGGGCGTGATCCCGCTGCCGGGCGCGCCGGCGACATGGAGGCCGCATTCCTGCTTGCCCGCCTGCTCCCACCACCAGCGGCCGGCGCGCTCGGGCTCGCCGACCTTCACGGCGCGGGTACAGGGCGCACAGCCGATCGACGGGAAGCCGCGGTCGTGCAGGACGTTGTAGGGCACGTAGTTCTGGTGGATCAGCTCGGCCAAAGCCTCGCGGGTCCAGTCGGCGAGCGGGTTGAGCTTGATCAGCCCGCGGGCGTGGTCGGCCTCCGCCAGCGGCGTCTCCGCCCGGTTGGCCGACTGGCCGGCGCGCAGGCCCGTGAGCCAGCCGGCGGCGCCGGTAAGGGCCCGGCCCAGCGGCTCGACCTTGCGGAAGCCGCAGCAGGCCTGGCGCGCCGCGACCGAATGACGGAAGCCGTTGATGCCGGACTCTTCGACGAACCGCTCCTCGGCCTCGCGCTCCGGCGCGTAGGCGCGGATGCGGAAGCCGTAGGCCGCTTCCGTCTCGGCCCAGGTGTCGTAGGTCTCGGGAAAGAGCCGGCCGGTATCGAGGGTCACGATCTCGGCCCGCGACTTCGCCATGCGCAACGCGTGGGTGAGGGCCTGGTCCTCCAGGCCGAAGCTCGTGGTGAAGACCAGGCGGCCGTCCACCGTCGCGTCGATCAGCGCGAGGCGCGCCGGTAGGGCGAGGGGACGCAGACGCGTCGCCAGATCTTCCGCAAGGACGTCCAGCGCCGCGCGGTCGAGGGGGAGGGTCATGGAGAGCCCGGGATTGGCTGCTTGTGTGAGGGGGTAACTGTTCGCTATACCGAACACTGTCAAGGCATGGCTGGTCCGCGATCCCGGAGTTTTTCGTTCTCCTCGCACCCGTGCCTCGGGATAGTGGGGATCCGGCCAACCCCCGGGTAGAAAATCCGTTCCCTTCCCGAGGGTCAGTCTTGAAAGAATCTTCTCCAGAATCGGAGCCGCGCAGTGGATGCCATCGATTTGAAGATCCTCGCCCTGCTCCAGAACGACGCGACCCTGTCGATCGCCCAGATCGGGGAGCGCGTCGGCCTGTCGCAGACCCCGTGCTGGAAGCGCATCCAGCGTCTCGAGGCCGACGGGGTGATCGACCGCCGGGTGGCGGTGCTCGACCCGGTGAAGTTGGGATTGGGGTTAACGGTTTTCGTCTCGATCGAGACCAGCGACCATTCCCGCGAGTGGCTGGAGCGCTTCGCCGCCACCGTGGCGGGGATGCCCGAGGTGCTGGAATTCTACCGCATGGCCGGTGACGTGGATTACATGCTGCGCGTCGTGGTGGCCGACATGCAGGCCTACGACGCCTTCTACAAGCGCCTCATCGCGGGGCTGCCGCTGAAGAACGTCACCTCCCGGTTCGCCATGGAGAAGGTGAAGAGCACCACCGCCCTGCCGCTGCCGACGGCGCCGTTCGTCCAGGCCGTCGCGGCGAACGGAAAATAATATTCTCCGGACGCGCCCGCGGACGATAACGACGATCTCCCGCGGACGCGTTCTTCAAAAAGAACATTTCGGTTGACTCCGGGCCGGCGCGGGCACATCTGTGCGGGCATGTCTCGCCCCGCGCTTCTCCCCCGCACGGCTCCCTTCGGCGACGCCGAGCGGGCCCATCTCGATGCCGCCCTCGGCTCCACCACCGCCCTGCAACGGGCGTGGCTCGCCGGCTTCCTCGCCGGGCTCGACGCCGCGGGAGGCGCCGCCGCCGCCGAGGCGCCCGCCCCGGCCGCGCCGCCGCGGGCCGCTGAGCCGCTGACGATCGTCTTCGCCAGCGAATCGGGCAATTCCGAAAAGCTCGCCGGCGACGTCGCCAAGCTCGCCCGCAAGACCGGCTTCAAGCCGAAGGTCGTCGACTTCGCCGACCTCGACGTGGCGGCCTTGGGGAAAGAGAAGCGCCTGATCGTCATCGCCGCCACCTGGGGCGAGGGCGAGCCGCCGGCCCGGGCCGTGCGCGCCTATGGCGAGATCATGGGCGAGGGTGCGCCCCGCCTCGACGGGGTCGAGTTCGGCGTGCTGGCGCTGGGCGACACGTCCTATGCCGAGTTCTGCGCCATCGGAAAGCGCCTCGACGACCGGTTCGAGGCCTTGGGCGCCAAGCGCGTGCTGCCGCGGGTCGATTGCGACCTCGACTTCGACAAGCAGGCCGCCGCCTGGATCAAGGACGCCCTCAAGGCGCTGGCCCCGGCCGAGGCCGCCGGCAACGTTGTGGCGGTGGATTTCGCCCGCGGCACCGGTGCCGACGAGGAGGCCGAGGTCAGCCGCGAGCCGGTCGTCGTCGAGGTGATCGAGCACGTCAACCTCAACTCGTCGCGCTCCGACAAGGAGACGATCCACCTCGCGCTCGCCTTCGAGGACGCCGCTCCCGCCTACGAGCCCGGCGACTCCCTCGAGCTCTATCCCGAGAACGACCCGGCGCTGGTCGACCAGATCCTCAAGGCCGCCGGCCTCGAGGGCGATTCGGTCCTGCGTCAGGCCCTGCTCTCCGAGCGCGACATCACCACCCTGTCGGCCGCGACGGTCGAGCGCTTCGTCAAGGCCACGGGCCACGAGGAGGCCCGCCGCCTGATGGAATCGAACGAGGTCCGGGCCTGGATCGAGGGCCGCCACCTCGTCGACCTGATCGAGACCTACCCGGCCAAGCTGACGGCGCAGCACCTCAGCGACATCACCCGGCCGCTGCCGCCCCGGGCCTACTCGATCGCCTCCTCGCGGGCCGAGGTCGGCGACGAGGCTCACCTGACCATCGCGGCGGTGCGCTACACCACCCACGACCGGGCGCGGACGGGCGTCGCCTCGGTCCACGTCGCGGACCGGATCCGCACCGGCGCCAAGCTGAAGGTGCGGGTGAAGCCGAACAAGCATTTCCGCCTGCCCGCGAACCCCGCCACCGACATCATCATGGTCGGTCCCGGCACCGGCGTGGCGCCGTTCCGCGCCTTCGTGCAGGAGCGCCGCGCCACCGAGGCCCCGGGCCGCAACTGGCTCTTTTTCGGCGACCGTCACTTCACCCACGACTTCCTGTACCAGCTCGAATGGCAGGAGGCCCTGGAGGACGGGTCGCTCGCCCGCATCGACGTCGCCTTCTCCCGCGACCAGCCGGAAAAAATCTACGTCCAGGACCGGATCTGGGAGCAGCGGCGCGAACTCGTCTCCTGGCTCGACGGCGGCGCCCACTTCTATGTCTGCGGCGACGCCAAGGCGATGGCCAAGGACGTGCGGGCGGCGTTGGTGCGTGCCTTCGCCGACGTGAAGGGCCTGGATGCCGCGGCCGCGGAAGCGGCGGTGGCCGGCCTGGAGCGCAGCCACCGCTATCAGCAGGACGTGTACTAGCGCTGTCCCCCTCTCCCGTGTGGGAGAGGGGCCGGGGGATCGAAGATCGCGCGTGAGGGTGGCTCGGGTTCAGGATTGAACTCGATTGTCGAGCTACCAGCACGACGGCCGCAGCTTCACACGGAAGCGCGCCACCCTCGCGCGATCTTCGATCGCCCCTACCCCTCTCCCACACGGGAGAGGGGATCCCGCGTCTCATTCGGTGCTGTCACGTGCCGGAGATGCCGGTAGATCTTACGCCGTACCCGGCGCCCGAACGGACACACCCCATGGCCGACCATAAGACCGCCGACACCCCCACCGCCGAGCGCGTCTACGAGACGCCGCCGACCGAGCGTCCGATCACCGAAGCTGAAGCGGCCCGAGCCGCCAAGCTCTCGGCGAACGAGCACATCAAGATCGCCAGCGGCTACCTGCGCGGCACCCTCGCCGAGGGGCTCCTGAAGAACGCCACGGGTGCGATCTCGGACGATGACGGGCAGCTCGTGAAGTTCCACGGGATGTACCTTCAGGACGACCGTGACCTGCGCGCCGAGCGGACCAGGAAGAAGCTCGACAAGGCCTATTCCTTCATGATCCGCCTGCGCATCGCCGGCGGCGTCGTGACGCCGAAGCAATGGCTGATCCTCGACGAGATCGCCCGCACCTACGCCAACGGGACGCTCCGGGCGACGACGCGCCAGACCTTCCAGTATCACGGCGTCATCAAGTCGAACCTCAAGCGCACGATGGCGGCGATCGACGCGGCGTTGCTCGACACGATCGCGGCCTGCGGCGACGTCAACCGCAACGTGATGGCGGCGACGAATCCGGCCCAGAAGGGCGCCCACGAGGCCGCCTACAAGCTGGCCAAGGACATCTCCGACAGCCTCTTGCCGAAGACCAATGCCTGGCGCGAGATCTGGCTCGACGGAGAGCGCGTGGTCGGCGGCGAGGACGCGTCCGAGGTCGAACCGGTCTACGGCAAGACCTACCTGCCGCGGAAGTTCAAGACGATCGTGGCGGTGCCGCCCTCCAACGAGGTCGACGTCTACGCCCACGACCTCGGCTTCATCGCGATCCTCGACAAGAAGGGCAAGGTGACGGGCTGGAACGTCACCGTCGGCGGCGGCATGGGCATGACCCACGGCGAGACCGACACCTTCCCGCGCACCGCCGACGTGATGCTGTTTTCCGAGCCGGAATACGCCCTCAAGGTCGCCGAGGCGGTGATGACTGTCCAGCGCGACTGGGGCAACCGCAATGTCCGCAAGAACGCCCGCCTGAAGTACACGATCGAGCGCTACGGCCTGAAGGCCTTCCGGGCCGAGGTCGAGAAGCGGGTCGGTCGCGCCTTCCAGGACCCGAAGCCCTTCACCTTTACGGGCAACGGCGACCGTTACGGCTGGGTCGCGGGCGACGACGGCAAGCACCACCTGACGCTCTACGTGCCGTCGGGCCGGATCAAGGACGTCGAGGGCGGGCCGCAATTCCTGGCCGGCCTGCGCCGCATCGCCGAGGTGCACCAGGGCGATTTCCGCCTCACCGGCAACCAGAACGTCATCATCGCCAACGTCCCGGCGGACCGGAAGGCCGAGATCGACGCGCTGGTGCAGGAATACGGCCTCACCACCGGCGCGGGGGCGTTGCGCCGCAACAGCCTCGCCTGCGTGGCGCTGCCGACCTGCGGCCTGGCTCTCGCCGAGAGCGAGCGCTACCTGCCGAGCCTGATCGACGAGCTGGAGGAGAGCCTGGCCTCCCACGGCCTGTCTGACGATGACATCACCATCCGGATGACCGGCTGCCCGAACGGCTGCGCCCGGCCGTTCATCGCCGAGATCGGCCTCGTCGGCCGCGGCCCGGAGCGCTACAACCTCTATCTCGGCGCCGCCTTCGACGGCTCGCGGCTGAGCAAGCTCTACGCCGAGGACGTCACCGCCTCCGACATCCGCCCGAAGCTCGACCCGCTCTTCGCGGCCTACGCCAAGGACCGGACGAAGGGCGAGCGCTTCGGCGACTTCGTGATCCGGGCCGGCTACGTGGCGAAGACCGGCAACGGGCCGGACTTCCACGTCCAGACCGGCGCGCAGAAGGCGGTGGCCTGATGGGTTCGGAGTGGGCTCGCGCGCGTCAGGCAACCGAGCCCACTGCCATTCCCACCCGCCCACCTCATCCTGAGGTGTCAGCCCATCGATGATGGACCGACCTCGAAGGAGGACTCCAGTCAGCCCTGAGGCTTTCGGGAGCCCTCCTTCGAGGTCAGCCGATGTTCAATCGGCTGACACCTCAGGATGAGGGTGTGGGTGGGATGGATGGACGACAATTCCGGCTTTCGCTCTCGCGAACCGGAATCCCTCACCCCGCCGCATCCAGTTCCTTGACGATCGCCGCGATCACCCGCGTGTCCGTCGGCTCGACCGGCGTGGCGAAGGCGGCGGCGAGATGCCCGTCGCGGCCGACGAGGTACTTGTGGAAGTTCCAGCGCGGCGTCTCGGCCGGCTTCTCGGCCGCGGCCCAGCGGTAGAACGGGTGGGCCTGCGGCCCCGTCACGCCGGTCTTGCCCACCACCGGGAAGGTGACGCCGTGGTTCTTGCGCGCAGCCTCGGCGATCGCCATCCCGTCGAGGGGTTCCTGGCGGCCGAAATCGGCGGAGGGCACCGCGATCACCGTCAGCCCGCGCGGGCCGAACCGGGTCCAGAGCTGCTGCAAGCCGGCGAATTGCGGGGCGTAGCCGCAGGCCGTCGCGGTGTTGACGATCAGGATCGGCTTGGCCGAGAGGTCCGCCAGCGCGAGGCGGCCGCCCTCGGGTTTGGCGAAGCTGAAGGCCGAGGCGGTGACGGCGCTCTGGGGGGCCGCGGCCCGGGCGGGCAGAGCCAGGGCGCTTCCGATCAGGGCCAGGGCCTCGCGGCGGGCGAGCGGCATGGGGAACGTCTCCTCGATGAACTCGCCCGACTGTGTCGCGGCAGGCCGGGCCGCGCAAGCGGCGGCGCAAGGCCACGCTTGCACAAGGTCGTGTGGTCGTCTCGTCTCCCGATGAACTTCCGGCCGACTGTCACGTTGTCCGACGAGATTGGTCGGGAGGTCAGACGTGGACCGGCACGAGATCCTGAATTACTTCGAGCATCGCCGCGACGGCGCCTGGGTCTGCACCCGGCCCGTCACCCTGACCACCACCCGGGCGAGCGTGGCGATCCAGCCCGGCGCGCGGTTCGATTACGGCAAGAAGGTCGGCGGGATCGACCTTGCCGAGTACCTGGAGCGGCTGGGCTCCCAGTTCGGGTCCTGATGACGGCTCCGGTCGGGTGACGCAGATGCCACACCCGGCCCGAAGGTCGTCGGCGCCTTTTGACCCCGGCCCGATCGGCACGATAGGCTTCGCGGATGATCCCTGCCCTGTCCGCCCCCTCACCGGTCGAGGAATCGCCGCCCGATACCCGCTGCCGCATCCTCGCGACGGCGGAGCGGTTCTTTCGCGAGATCGGCTACCAGAAGACCACGGTCGCTGACATCGCCAAGACCCTGCGGATGAGCCCGGCCAACGTCTATCGCTTCTTCGACTCGAAGAAGGCGATCAACGAGGCGGTGGTGGCGCGCATCATCGGCGAGGTCGAGGCCCGCATCGCCGCCGTCGCCGGCCGGCCCGGGCTCACCGCCGAGGCGCGCCTGCGCGAGGTCATCGTCTTCCTGCACCGCGACGCCGTCGGCCGCTTCACCGGCCACCCGCGGATGCACGAGATGGTCGAGGCGGCGATGTCCGAGAGCTGGGATGTCTGCCGGCACCACGTCGACCGGATCACCGCGGTGCTGGAGCGCGTCATCGCCGACGGTGCCGCCGGGGGCGAGTTCTCGGTCGAGGACCCGGCGGTCGCGGCGCGCTGCGTCCACACGGCGATCGTGCGCTTCTGCCACCCCGTCCTGGTGGTGCAATGCCCGGACGATTTCGTGCCGGACCTGGACGTGATGATCGCCTTCCTGATCGGCGCGCTGAAAGCCGGATGGGCCGCGCCCACCGCGACCTGACGCCTGGCCGGTCCCGCGTGAGCCGTCCTCCCAACCGTGACGGTTCGGGAGGGGGCGGCTCACGCCCTCCTGGTGGTCGCGACGAGGAAGCTCACGCCGCCCTGGCCTCGAAATCGATCCGCGGGTCGATCCAGCTGTAGGTCAGGTCGGAGATCAGGTTCACCACCAGGCCCAGCAGCGAGAAGATGTAGAGGTTGGCGAACACCACCGGGTAGTCGCGGTTCACGATCGACTCGAACGAGAGCAGGCCGAGCCCGTCGAGGCTGAAGATGGTCTCGATCAGGAGCGAACCGGCGAAGAACGCCGAGATGAAGGCACCCGGAAATCCCGCCACCACGATCAGCATCGCGTTGCGGAAGACGTGGCCGTACAGCACCTGGCGCTCGGACAGGCCCTTCATCCGGGCGGTCAGCACGTATTGCTTGCGGATCTCGTCGAGGAACGAGTTCTTGGTGAGCAGGGTCGAGGTGGCGAAGGCCCCGATCGCCATGGCGACGATCGGCAGCGTGATGTGCCAGAGGTAGTCCGTCACCTTCTGCCAGAGAGGGAATTGCGACCAGCCCTCGCTGGTCAATCCCCGCAACGGGAAGATCTGGAAGAACGACCCGCCGGCGAACAGCACGATCAGCAGGATCGCGAACAGGAAGCCGGGAATGGCGTAGCCGACGATGACGACGCCCGACGTCCAGACGTCGAAGGGCGAGCCGTCCCGCACCGCCTTGCGGATGCCGAGCGGGATCGAGATCGCGTAGGAGATCAGCGTCATCCAGAGGCCGAGGCTGATCGAGACCGGCAGCTTCTCGCGGATCAGCTGGAGCACCGAGACGTCGCGAAAGTAGCTCTTTCCGAAGTCGAAGCGGGCATAGTCCCACAGCATCTTCACGAAGCGCTCGGGCGCCGGCTTGTCGAAGCCGTATTGCTGCTCGAGGCGCTTGATGAAGGCCGGATCGAGGCCTTGCGCGCCGCGATAGCGGGAGTTCGATTCCCCTCCCCCGGCCTGGGAGGTCCCGCCGCGGCCGGCGAGGTCGCCGCCGCCGCCGGTGACCCGGGACATGGCGGTGTTCTGGCCCTGGAGCTGGGCCAGCACCCGCTCCACCGGCCCGCCCGGGGCGAATTGCACGATCACGAAGGAGATCAGCATGATCCCGAGGATCGTCGGGATCATCAGGAGGAGCCGGCGCAGGATATAGGCGGCCATCGAATCAGGTCCTTCCGATCTTCCTGGCCTTGTCGGCGTCGTGCCACCACAGGGTGGGCACGCCGAGGCCGTATCGGGGCAGCTCGCGCGGGCGGCCGTACAGGTCCCAGAGCGCGAGGCGGTGGGTGCCCGAGTACCACATCGGCACCCAGTACCGGCCGGCCCGCAGCACCCGGTCGAGGGCCCGGCAGGCGGTGGTGAGGTCCGCCCGCGAGGCGGCGTCGGCGATGCGGTCGAGCATCGCGTCAGCGGCCGGGCTCTCGATGCCGGCGAGGTTCTGCGAGCCCGGCACCTTGGCGGCGCGGCTGCCATAGACCTCGCGCAAGCCGGCGCCCGGCGTCGGCGAACCGCCGAACCGCGTCGAGACCACGTCGAAGTCGAACTCCTTGAGCCGCGCCTGGTACTGTGCCGCATCGACGAGGCGCGAGCTCGCGCGGATGCCGAGCAGGCTCAGGTTCTTGATGTAGGATTGCAGCAGCGGCTGGAAAAGCGGCGTGGAATCCAGGAACTCGAAGGCCAGCGGCTGGCCGTCCGGCAGCTTCATCACCCCGCCGTCGCGGGTGCAGCCGGCCTGCCGCAGCAGGGTGTCGGCCCGGCGCAGGAGCGCCCGGTCCTGACCCGACCCGTCCGAGCGCGGCGGCGACCACGGCTCGCCGAACACCTCGTCGGGCACCCTGCCGCGAAACGGTTCGAGGAGCGCCAGTTCCTCGGGCGCCGGCATCCCTTCCGCCTTCAGGTCGGATTTCTCGAAGAACGAGGCGGTGCGCGTATAGGCGCCGTACATCAGGTTCTGGTTCGACCATTCGAAGTCGAAGGCGAGCCCGATCGCCTCGCGGATGCGGGGATCGCGGAAGACCGGCCGGCGGGTGTTCAGGAACCAGCCTTGCGTGGCCGAGGGCGTGTGGTCCGGCACCGTCTCGCGCTTGACCCGGCCCTCCTGGACGGCCGGGAAGTCGTAGCCGGTGGCCCAGACCCGGGAGGTGAACTCCTCGCGCCAGGTGAAGGTGCCGGCCTTGAACGCCTCGAACGCCACGTCGCGATCGCGAAAATACTCGTAGCGGATCTCGGAAAAGTTGTTCTGGCCGACGGTCACCGGCAGGTCGGCGCCCCAGTAATCGGCAACGCGCTCGAAAGCGATGAAGCGCCCGACTTCGAACCGGGCCACCCGGTAGGCGCTGGAGCCGAGCGGTGGCTCGAGCGTCGAGGCCTCGAAGTCTCGGGCCCGGTAATAGGCCTCGGAGAAGATCGGCAGCTCGGCGACGATCAGAGGCAAGTCGCGGCTGCGGCCCGGCGCGAATCGCACCAGAACCGCGTCGTCCCCGTCCGGGGTGACGCCGGCGACGTCGCGCAGGAGCGCGGCGATCTGCGGGTGTCCCTTCTCCTTGAGCGTCAGGATCGAGAAGGCGACGTCGCGGGCGGTGAGCCGCGCGCCGTCGTGGAAGCGCGCCTGCGGGCGCAACGCGAAGCGGTAGGCCAGCCCGTCCGCGCTCACCGACACGCTGCGGGCGACGAGGCCGTAGAGGGCGTCGGGCTCGTCGAGGGCCCGGACCATCAGGCTGTCGAAGGTCAGGTCCATGCCGGCGGCGCCGTCGCCCTTCAGCACGTAGATGTTGAGGGTGTTGAAGGTCTCGAAGGCCTGGTTGCCGGTGGTGGTCGAGAGTGTGGCCGAGAAGGTGCCGCCCTTCGGAGCGAGCGGCTCGACATAGTCGAAGTTCTTGAAGTCGGCCGGATATTTCAGGTCGCCGAAGCTCGACAGGCCGTGGCGCTCGGCACCCTGTGCGCGGGCCGGGAGGCGGGCGGCGAGCAGAGCCGCCCCGCTCCCGGTGAGGAAGGTGCGCCGCCGCATCAGCGCGCCACCCCGGTCTTGGCGGCGAGAGCCTGGTCGTACCACCATGTCGTCGGGAAGCCCGAGGCACCGTATTTCGGCAGCACCGCCGGATGGGCGAAGCGGTTCCAGCGCAGGGTCCGCGACACCGGCGAGGACCATTGCGGGACCACGTAGTCGTGGGCGAGGAGCACCCGGTCCAGCGCCCGGGTCGCCGCCACCAGCTCCTCGCGGTCGCCGGCATAGATCACCTTGTCGATCAAGGCGTCGACGCCCGGATCCTTGATCCCCGCGAAGTTGCGTGAGCCCGGCCGGTCGGCGGCGGCCGAGCCCCAGAAGTCGCGCTGCTCGTTGCCGGGCGAGAGCGATTCGACCCAGTTGCTCAGCGCCAGCGCGTCGAAGTCGAAGCTGCGCACCAGGTTCTGGTACTGGGCCGGATCGACCACCCGCAGGCTCACCTTGAGGCCGATGCGCTCCAGCGCGGCGCGGTAGGGCAGCACCACCCGCTCGGCCGAGTTGTCGTAGCCGAGGAACTCGACCGTGAAGGGCTGGCCGCTCGCCTTCTCGACCATCTGGTTGCCGCGGATCTCGTACCCCGCCTCCTGGAACAGCTTCACCGCCTCGCGCAGGTTCGCCCGCACCGCTTCCGCGCTGCCGTTGACCGGGTTCCTGTAGGGCGTGGTGAAGACGGAGGCCGGGACCTTGTCCTTGACGCTCTCCAGGATCGCCCGCTCGCGGCCCTCCGGCAGGCCCGACGAGGCCAGCTCGGTGCCGAAGAAGAACGAATCGACACGGCTGTAGAGCCCGTAGAACAGGGTGCGGTTCATCTCCTCGAAGTCGAAGGCGAGGTTGAAGGCCCGGCGCACCCGCGCATCCGTGAATTTCTTCCGGCGCAGGTTGAGGGTGAAGGCCTGCATGATGCCCATGCCGGCCTGCGGGAATTCCTCCTTGACGATCCGGCCCTCGCGCACGGCCGGGAAGCCGTCATAGGCGGTGGCCCAGTTGCGGGCGATGTTCTCGGTGCGCCAGTCGAACTGGTCGGCCTTGAAGGCCTCGATCATCACCGTCGCATCGCGAAAATACTCGGCGCGCTGGGTGTCGAAGTTGTTGGAGCCGCGGTTCACGGGAAGGTCGCGGCCCCAGTAATCCGCCACCCGCTCGTAGGTGGCGGAGCGGCCGGCATCGAAGCGGGCGAGGCGGTAGGGGCCGGAGCCGAGCGGGATCTCGAGCGTCGTCTCGGTCGGGTTGCGGGTCTTGCCGCTGGCGTCCTTGCCCTGCCACCAGTGCTTGGGCAGCACCGGCAGCTGGCCGACGATCTGGGGCAGCTCGCGGTTGCCCTTCTCCGAGAAGGTGAAGGTGACCTCGTGCGGGCCCGTCGCCTCGGCCTTCGTCACGTTGTGGTAGTAGGCGGCGTATTGCGGGCTGTTCTCCTTCAGCACCTCGAAGGAGAAGACCACGTCGTCCGCCGTCACCGGCTTCCCGTCGTGCCAGCGCGCCTCCGGCCGCAGGCGGTAGATCACGCTGCCGAGATCCGCGGCCGGCTTCACGCCGTCGGCGAGCAACCCGTAATAGGTCGAGGCCTCGTCCTGCGCCTGGGCCAGCAGGGTGTCGTAGATCAGCGGGATCTGGCTCTCGAGGTCGCCCTTCACCCCGGCGACGATCATGTTGAAGTTGTCGAACGAGCCCTGCGAGCCGAACCGCACCAGCCCGCCCTTCGGCGCATCGGGATTCGCGTAGTCGAAATGCGTGAAGCCCGCCGGGTATTTCGGCTCGCCGAGGAGCGACAGGCCGTGGCGCCAGCCGTCCGTGGCGGACGCGGCGCTGCCGCCTGCGGTCGCCCCCTGCGCATGAAGCCGGGCCGGGAGGGCGGCGAGGCCGAGGAGAGCGGGCGCGAGGGCGAGGGCGGCGCGGCGAGTGAGGGGGCGTGCGATCACGCGGGGCGATCCTCCGGTGGAAAAGGTCTCCCCCCGTTCTAGGTCGCGGGGTGCCGCTCCGCCAACCCGGGCGCGTCCGCGCAGGGGCCCCGGACGAGAAAGGCCGGGCTCTCGCCCGGCCTCGTCGGTCGTCCCGCGGTGGTCCGTTCCGCCCGTCAGGGCTTCGGGAAATCGACCGGCTTGTCGGACAGGGTGCGCAGATAGGCCAGGATGTCGGCCCGCTCGGCGCCCGAGGGCACGCCCGCGAAGGCCATGATGGTGCCCTGCACGTACTGCTTGGGGCCGTGCAGGAAGTGGTCCAGATCCTCGTAGGTCCAGTTGCCGCCCTTGGCCTTCATGGCGGCGGAGTAGCCGAAGCCCTCGTGGCTGCCCTTCGGCCGCTCGACGACGCCGTAGAGGTCGGGACCGACCTTGTTGGGGCCGCCCTTCTCGAAGCTGTGGCACGCCATGCACTTCTTGGCGGCCGCCTGGCCCTTGGTGGCGTCGGCGCTGGCGAGGCGCACGGGGAGCGGCTCCTCCTTGGCGGCGGCGGGCGCGGCGGCGGCATTCTCCTCGGCGGCCGGGAGGGCGTAGCCGCGATCACCCGCCGGCTTCGGCTTGTAGATCAGCTCGGCCAGGAAGCCCGTCCCCATCGCGAGGAGAAGGGCGCCGAGCACTGCGCCGGCGACCTTGTTAAGCTCGAAGGAATCCATTCTCGGCAGCTCCGATGCTCCGGTGAGCAGGGGCGATTCGAGGCGCGGCCCGGCGCCACGCCGCACTGGTAGTCCGCCGGTGCTTAGCCGTTCTGCGACACCGTTGACAATGGCTCTAAACATCGTCGGTTCGTCGCAGAGCCCCGGCGTGTGGACGGCGCCACGGTGACGGCTGCATGGTCGCCCGCCGGGATGGACTGCCCGCCGGGGCCGCCCGTCATGACAAGCCCCGCCCGCACTGCTAAGAGCCGCGGCTCGCCGGGCAACCGACGCCCCGCAGGATGCGAAACCTCCGCATGTCCGATCCGCTCGTCCTGATCCCCGCCCGCCTCGCCGCGACCCGCCTGCCCGAGAAGCCGCTGGCCGACATCGCGGGCGAGCCGATGATCGTGCATGTCTGGCGCCGGGCGGTCGAGGCCGGCCTCGGGCCGGTGGTGGTCTGCACCGACACGCCCGCCATCGTGCAGGCGGTCGAGGCGGTGGGGGGGCTCGCGGTGATGACCCGGCCCGACCACCCGTCGGGGTCCGACCGCCTCGCCGAGGCCCTGGAGGTGATCGACCCGGAGGGGCGCCACGACGTGGTAGTGAACGTCCAGGGCGACCTGCCGACCATCGATCCCGCCGCCATCGCGGCCGCCGTGGTGCCGCTCGCCGACCGGGCCGTCGACATCGCGACGCTGTGCGCCGTCATCACCCGGCCCGAGGAGCGGACGGAGCCGAGCGTCGTCAAGCTCGTCGGGTCCGAGATCGCCCCGGGGCGGCTGCGGGCGCTCTACTTCACCCGTGCGACCGCGCCCTACGGCGACGGCCCCCTCCTCCACCATATCGGGCTCTACGCCTATCGCCGCCGGGCGCTCGCCCGCTTCGTGTCCCTGCCGCCGAGCCCGCTCGAGCTGCGCGAGAAGCTGGAGCAGCTGCGGGCGCTCGAGGCCGGGATGCGGATCGACGCCGTGGTGGTGGACGACGTGCCCCTCGGCGTCGACACGCCCCACGACCTCGAGCGCGCCCGCGCCGTCCTCTCCGCCCGGCGCCTGAACTGATTTCCCCGAAAGCTGTCGCGATGAACCAGACGATCTCCTACCAGGGCGAGCCCGGCGCCAACTCGCACATCATCATCAACGAGGCCTATCCGGACTGGACGCCGCTGCCCTGCGCCACCTTCGAGGACGCGCTGACGGCGGTGCAGGACGGCTCGGCGGCGCTGGGCATGATCCCCATCGAGAACTCGATCGCGGGTCGCGTCGCCGACATCCACCACATGCTGCCGGCCTCGGGCCTCCACATCATCGGCGAGCAGTTCCTGCCGATCCGCTTCCAGCTCATGGCCCTGCCGGGCGTGGCGCTCGACGAGATCCGCACCGTGCACAGCCACGTCCACGCGCTCGGCCAGTGCCGCAAGATCATCCGGCGGCTCGGCCTCAAGGCGGTGGTCGCCCCCGACACCGCCGGCGCCGCCCGCCAGGTCGCCGAGGCCGGCGACCGCACCCGCGCCTCGCTCTCGCCGCGGCTGGCCGCCGAGATCTACGGCCTCGACATCCTGGCCGAGAACGTCGAGGACGAGGAGCACAACACCACCCGCTTCGTGGTGCTCTCCCGCGAGCCGGCGCTGCCGCCGGTGGGGACGGGCCCGACGGTGACGAGCTTCATGTTCCGGGTCCGCAACATCCCGGCGGCGCTCTACAAGGCGCTCGGCGGTTTCGCGACGAACGGCGTCAACATGACCAAGCTCGAGAGCTACATGGTCGAGGGCCAGTTCACCGCGACCCAGTTCTACGCCGAGGTCGACGGCCACCCGGAGGAGCCGTCCCTGCGCCGGGCGCTCGACGAGCTCGCCTATTTCTCAAGTGCGATCCGGATCATCGGGACCTATCCGGCCCACCCGTTCCGCGAGAGCGCCCGTCCGCCGGCGGAGTGATCCTGCCGGTCGCCGATCGTCGATGCCGGTCGCCCCGTGTCGCCGAGCCGCCGGTTCGGCATCCGGTCGTCGACACGGCTCACAGGGCTCCCGACCCTAAGCAGACTTGCGTTGGCAGGCCGACGCTTCGCCCGCTCAGGCTCTTGTTGCGTCCTAGGTTTTCGCCGCCGAACCGGTGTCCGCTTCGGCGACATCTGCTTGGGTCCGACCGGGAGCCTTCCCGGTCGGCGGCGGCCCCGGGAAGGCGTCCGCGCAGAGACGCAGGGCCTGTTTGGCTCGTGATGACTTTGACTTGCAGCAAATTCGACTTGCGGCGACCCGATCGCGAGGGGGCTATCCTGCCCTCCACCTCCCGATGATGTTGCCGGTGGAATAGAAGGGATCGATCGGGCAAACAGGCTCTCGCAGTCCACGACAGCGGCGGATACGAGTGCTGGCGAATGCAGGTCCTCGTGAGCCGCCTCCCGTCCCGCACGACTGAAGCGATGGCGGAAGGAGATCCGGGAACGGGACGGCTCGAGGTCGACCCGGGCCTGACGGCGTCGCGCCTGCCAGTGTCGCGTACCGGGACCGAGACTGCCGCAGGCGCGGGACCGCCTCCGGGTAACGGAGGCTTTGCCGTCGCTCCCAAGCAAGCGCGCTCGTCGTCGTCATGGATGACGCCGATCGGGGCCACTTTGGATTTTCGAGCGCTACTCCCACGCGGCCGAGTGCATTCGCCGCGCGCGTTGCTGCCCGCCAACGCATTGGATGCCGATTGAACGACCATCAGCTGTCAGATCTCGTGCGGCGCATCGCAGATCGACCGGCAAATCGCTTGATTAAGTCTAAATTAACGATAATTGATTAATGATCTCCGACCGCGTTGCAAAAATCATCACACGCAAAAAATGCAGTGGAGCGTTCGGTTTGAACGCGTGACCCGCGTCGCTTCCCTTCGACATCTTACGCAGGGTTCGGCGTCAACTCTTTGCGGATGGTCACGACGATGAATATATCGCGTCGCTTCGGCAGATTTCTGCTTGGTATCCGGGCGAAGATCGTTGGCTGTTCGCTCGTTTCGATCGTCATCCTCTCATCCATCGTCGTATACGAAACGAGAACCATATCGTCCTTGTCGGACAAGATCGATCAGCTCGGCAGATCCGACGAGCGGTCGTTCTACGTCGTCGGCCTGCAGGAGCGCTACGCGAGCCTGAGTGCCGCGCTGAGCGGTCTCCTGTTGTCCAATTCCGAGGACAACAAGCAGGAACTGGCGAGAACCCGCACGCGCATGGCCGAGATGCTGGGCGACCGCCCGGCGACGCAGAACGAGGCGGCGATGCAGCCGGTCGTCGCGCTCTGGTCGCGGTTCTCGGGCCTCGTCACCGGGCCGTCGGCCGTGCCCGCCCTGATCGCCCGGCGCGACGAGATCGCCGAGGAGCTGGTCCCGCTCGGGGCGAAGATCTCGTCGGCGATGCTCGATCTCGTCACGCAGGCGGGCTCGGGCGATGTCGGCCGGTCGATCGTCATGACCATCAACGCCTCGTTCACCCGCGGCCGCCCGATCGTCGAGCAGGCCCTGCGCACGGGCGACGAGGACGACCTCTTTCTGGCCACGCAGCAGATCGCCTCGATCGCCAATGCGCTGAAGTCCCTGCCGATTCCCGAGGCCCCGGTCACCGCCCTGCCGGAGATCGGGACGATCCGGACGGCCATCGGCGCCTATTCGGCCCGACTCGGCCACCTCCGGACGACGATCGAGGCGCTGAACAAGGCGCGCGCCGAGCAGGTCGAGGTCGATGCCGCGATGAAATCCGCCCTGGGGGCGATCGTCCAGCAGAGGACCGGGGCGATGGCGGCCATCCGGGCCGAGGCGGTCGCGACGGCGCGCAGCGCCACCGAGGTCGCGGTCGTCAGCGCCGGGGTGGCGATCGCCTTCAGCCTGACGCTGGCCTGGGCCTTGAGCGGCAGCATCAGCCGGCCGACCCGCGGGATGACGCGGGCGGTGCGGGCGCTCGCGAGCGGCGATGTCGACGTGGTCGTGCCGAGCCGCGGACGGCGCGACGAGATCGGCGTCATCGCCGAGGCGGTGCAGACCTTCAAGGAGGCCCTGATCCGGTCGCGGGCCCTGGAGGCGGAGACGGCCCTGGCCCGCGCCTCGGCCGAGGCGCAGCGCAAGGCCGGCATGCGGCAGATGGCCGACGGCTTCGAGCACGCGGTCGGCGGGATCGTCCGGCTGGTCTCGACCTCGGCGACGCAACTCCAGGCCACCGCCCAGCGGATGAGTGCCGCGGCCTCCGACACGGCCGGGCGCTCGGTCGCGGTCGCGGCGGCGGCCGAGGAGGCGGCCACGAACGTCAACACCACGGCGGCGGCGGCCGAGGAGATGGGCTTGTCCGTCCAGGAGATCGGACGGCAGGTCGACGGCTCGGCCGATCTCGCCCGCCAGGCCGTGGCGGAGGCCGGTCAGACCGGCGCCCTGGTGCACGAGCTGAGCCAGGCGGTGGCGCATATCGGCGACGTGGCGACGATGATCGCGTCGATCGCCGGCCAGACCAACCTGCTCGCCCTCAACGCCGCCATCGAGGCGGCGCGGGCGGGTCCGGCCGGCCGGGGCTTCGCGGTGGTGGCCGCCGAGGTCAAGGCGCTGGCCGGGCAGACCGCGCAGGCGACCGGGGAGATCGCCGGGCAGATCGCCCGCATCCAGGCGGTGACCGGCCAGGCCGTCTCGGCGATCGGTGCGATCGGCGCGCGCATCCAGGAGATCAGCGGCGTCTCGACCTCGATCGCCGCAGCCGTCGATGAGCAGGGCGCGGCCATGCAGGAGATCGTCCGCAACGTGAGCCAGGCCGCGCAGGGCACCCTGGAGGTGACGGGCACCATCGCGGGCGTGGTTGCCGTCGCCGAGGAGACCGGGGAGGCCGCCGATCACGTCCTCGGCGCCGCCGAGGACCTCTCGCGTCAATCCGCCCATCTCGCGGCCGAGGTCGGCCGGTTCCTCGCGACGGTGCGGGCGGCCTGACGGTGTTTTTCCCCCGCGGGGCTCAGAACAGCGAGCCCTGCGCCTCGCTCGGCCGTTCCGGCGCCGGGGGCGCCAGGGTATCTTCGTCCGGGTGCAGCAGGTCCGCCGCGTCGTGGCGCACGTCGTTCACCCGCCGGCTCGCCGGGGCGAGGTCCAGCCACTCCTCCGGGGCCGGCCGGCACAGGGCAGCCGCGCGGCCGGCCTCGACGTCCCGCATGTCGAGCCACTGGTCGACGCCCTCCGGCGAGAGGATCGCCGGCATGCGCTCGTGGATCGCGGATAACAGCCCGTTGGCGCCGCAGGTGACGATCGCCGCGGTGTCGATCTCCGAGCCGTCGCGGCTGCTCCAGGTCTCCCACAGGCCGGCGAGCGCCATCGGCCGGCCGTCGGCCCGGCGGATCGCGTAGGGCGCCTGGCCGCGGGGCCCGCCGCGGCGCCACTCGTAGAAGCCGTCCGCCAGAAAGATGCAGCGCCGGTAGCGCAGCGCGTTGCGAAAGCTCGGCTTCTCGGCCGCGGTCTCGATCCGGGCATTGATGACGAGGGGGAAGTCGTCCGGGTCCTTGACCCAGGCCGGCAGGAAACCCCAGCGCATCAGCACGAAGCGCCGCCTTCCGTGCTCGGACGTCACCACCGCGACCGGCTGGGTCGGCGCCACGTTGTGGCGGGCCGGGAAGTTCGGCCGGTCGTCGTAGCCGTAGGCCTCGCGAAAGGTCTCGGGCGAGGAGGTGACGAAGAATCGGCCGCACATCGCGAGATCGGCCCCCTACAGCCAGCGCTTCCAGCGGAAGAAGGCATAGGGCAGGATCGCCGCCACCACCATCATCACCACCGCCATCGGGTAGCCGAAGCCCCAGTCGAGTTCCGGCATCGTCTTGAAGTTCATGCCGTACATCGAGGCGATCAGGGTCGGCGGCATGAACACCACCGCCATGACCGAGAACAGCTTGATGATGTTGTTCTGCTCGAGGTTGACGAGGCCGAGCGTCGCGTCGAGCAGGAACTGGATCTTTCCGGAGAGGAAGCTCGCATGCTCCTCGAGCGACTGCAGGTCGCGCAGGGTCGAGCGGACCTCCTCGCGGATCTCGCGCGGTGCCTTGCTGGCCCGGTAGCTCGCCGAGAGCGAGAGCAGGATGCGCTCGACGGAGACCAGGCTCTCGCGCTGCTGCGACAGCAGCTCGTTGTGGCGCCCCAGCGCCCGCAGGGTGTCCTGCAATTCGGCGTTGCGGGCGCTCGGGTCGGTATGCTCGGCGAAGATCTGGCGCGACAGCCGGTCGATCCGCTCGCCCTGGAGCTGGAGCACGTCGGCGGCCCGGTCGATCACGGTCTCGATCAGGCCGGCGAGGATCGCCTCGCCGGTCAGCATCACGCCGGCCGGCCGCGCGGCGCGGTGGACGAACATCCGGAACGCCTGCGGATCGTCGTAGCGCACCGTGGCGAGCTTGTTGTCGCGCAGGATGAAGGTGACGCCGGTGAGCCGCGCGTCGTCGGTGTCGACCCGGCAGAGCAGCCGCCCGGTCATGTAGCGGGCGCCGTTCTCGACGTAGAGGAGCTCCGAGGGCTCGATGTCCTGCATCTCCTCCCGGGTCGGGATCGAGATGCCGAGGAAGGCCTCGACCTTGTGGTCCTCCTGGCGGGTCGGCTCGATCAGGTCGATCCAGAGCGCGTCCGGCGGGATCGGCTCCGACATCTCGAGCAGGCGCCGCTCGAGGAGCGGCTGACCGGTGCTGGCGCAGGCATTCGGCTGATGGACGAAGATCAAGGGCGGTCTCGGACGACGGTGACGCGACGGAGGGGCCTTGTGGCCCGGCCGCTTGAAGGCTCCGTGACAGCTAGGTCACGGACGCCCCGCTTGTCGATGCCGCCCGGCCCACAGCCGCCGGGTGTTTTCGCCTGAAATTGGTGCTCGCGCGGGGTCAGGGCGCCGTATCGGCGTCGCCTTCGCCGGCCGGCGGCTGGCAGACGTCGATCCACTCGGCCCCGGTCAAGGCCGCCATGCGCTCGGGCGTGATCCGCACGGCGCTGTGGGGCGAGCCTGCCGCCGGCACCACCTCGTCGAAGGCCCGCAGGCTGACGTCGCAATAGACCGGCAGCGGCGTGGCGAGGCCGAACGGGCAGACCCCGCCGACGGGGTGACCGGTGATCGCCTCGACCTCCTCCGCGCCGAGCATCCGGGGCTTGACCCCGAAGGCCGCCTTGGCCTTGCGGTTGTCGAGGCGCGCGTCGCCGCGCGCCACCAGCAGCACCACCCGCTCGCCGAGGCGCAGCGACAGGGTCTTGGCGATGCGGGCCGGCTCGACCCCGTGAGCGGCGGCCGCCAGCGCCACGGTGGCGGAACTCGCCTCGGTCTCCAGCACCGTGAGGTCGGGCGCGCGGGCGGCGAGGTCGGCCTTGACGGAAGCGAGGCTCATCGGCGGACCGACCCGCACGGGGAGAGAGAAGCGAACACGGGCGGGCCCTCCGGGTTGCGATGGATGCCGATCCGGCTCCCCTCGCCCGACAGGCCGGCCGGCGCAAGCCCCTTGGCCAGCGCAAGCCCCTTGGCCGGGGCTCGTTCGCGACGACGATCCTCTCCGTCCCGGCGGCGCGGTCTGCTCCAACGCAAAAAGCGCGTGTCCCTCGCCCCGATGGCCGAGAGAACACGCGCCTGTCGCCTTGCGGCGCGGCCGATCAGTAGCGCGGGCCGCCCGTGGTGTTGCCGAGCTGCTGCTGGTAGCCCGGGCGCGACGGGTTGCGGGCGTTCGGGTTGCCGGAGCGCATGTGGTGGCGGCGCATGTGACGGCGCATGTGGCGGTCGTGCCGCTTCATGTGATGGTAGTGGCGGCGCATGGCGACGTGCTCGACCGTCGATCCCGCGCCGGACACGGCGGGGGCGGGGGCGGTCACGGCGGCCGAGGCCGGGGTGAGAGCGAGACCGCCCAGCAGAACGCTCGCCGCCAGGGCCAGGGACAGGGACTTCATCGCGGTGTACTCCAGCCGGTGGCCCCTCGGCCAACCCGTGCGTCAATTCTCTGGCGCGCAACCGGTTCCGCAGCGGCATCGGAAATCATCGGGAAAACTTCCCAGGGGGCCGGCCGGACGAAACCGATCCTCCCCGAGCCCTCGCGCCCGGCCCGCGCGAGCGGTGCAGGCTTGCCTCCCGGACTCGGCTTGCGGACTTGCGTTTTGCAGACCTGCGTTGCGGACTTGCGCGGACGGACCGGCTCCGCCATCCCGGCGCCCATGCGCGCCGTCCCCTCCCTGCCGATCGATGCCGTCCTCGGCGACCTCGCGACCGCCCTGGCGCAGCCCGCCGGCCGGCCCAACGCGGTGCTGGTGGCCCCGCCCGGCGCCGGCAAGACCACCCGGGTGCCGCTCGCCCTCCTGGAGGCGCCCTGGCGTGGCGACCGCCGCATCATCCTGCTGGAGCCGCGCCGCCTCGCCGCCCGGGCCGCCGCCGAGCGCATGGCCGCGACCCTGGGCGAGCCGGTCGGCGAGACTGTCGGCCTCAGGGTCCGCCTCGGCTCCAAGGTCTCGGCCCGCACCCGGATCGAGGTGGTGACCGAGGGCGTCTTCGCCCGGATGATCCTGGACGATCCCGAGCTCGACGGCATCGCCGCCGTGCTGTTCGACGAGTTCCACGAGCGCTCGCTCGACGCCGATCTCGGCCTGGCCCTGGCGCTCGACGCGCAAGGGGCCCTGCGCGAGGACCTGCGCCTCCTGGCGATGTCGGCGACGATCGACGGCGCCCGGGTCGCCGCGCTGATGGGGGATGCCCCGGCGATCGTCTCGGAGGGCCGGGCCTTCCCGGTCGAGACCCGCCACCTCGACCGCGACCCGCGAGAGCGCATCGAGGACGCGGTGACGGATGCGGTGATGCGGGCCTTGCGGGCCGAGCCCGGCTCGGTCCTCGCCTTCCTGCCGGGCCAGGCCGAGATCCGTCGCACCGCCGAACGCCTCGCCGAGCGTCTCTCCGATGTCCCCGAGGTCGACCTCGCCCCGCTCTACGGCGCCCTCGACCGGGCCGAGCAGGACCGGGCGGTGCGGCCGAGCCCGACGGGGCGCCGCAAGGTGGTGCTCGCCACCGCGATCGCCGAGACCTCGCTCACCATCGAGGGGGTGCGGGTGGTGGTCGATTCCGGCCTCGCCCGGGTGCCGGTCTACGAGCCGGATCTCGGGCTCACCCGCCTCGTCACCCAGCGCGCCTCCCGGGCCTCGGTCGACCAGCGCCGGGGCCGCGCCGGCCGGACCCAGGCCGGTGTCTGCTACCGCCTGTGGTCGGAGGCCGCCACCGGCGCGCTCGAACCGTTCACCCGGCCCGAGATCCTGGCCGCCGATCTCGCCGGGCTGGTGCTCGACTGCGCCGCCTGGGGCGTGTCCGACCCGACCATGCTCCCCTTCCTCGACCCGCCGCCGGCCCCGGCGCTGGCCGAGGCCCGCACCCTGCTGACCGGGCTCGACGCCCTCGACCACGACGGCCGCCTCACCCCGGCGGGCCGGGCGCTGCGCGCCCTCCCCCTGCCGCCGCGCCTCGCCCGCATGGTGGTGAGCGCCGCCGCCCGGGGGCGGGACGCGGCGCGGGACGCCGCCGACCTCGCGGCGGTTCTGGTGGAGCGCGGCCTCGGCGGCGATTCCGTGGACCTCGGCGAGCGGGCCGAGCGCTTCCGCCGCGACCGCTCGGCCCGGGCCGAGGACATGCGCCGCCTCGCCGCCGGCTGGGCGAAGATCGCGCTGGCCCACGCCTCGCCCCCGGCCGCCGCCGACAGGCCCGATCCCGGAACCCTCCTGGCGCTGGCCTATCCCGACCGGATCGCCCGGGCCCGGGGCAAGGCCGGCGAGTACGTGCTGGCCAACGGCCGCGGCGCCGCCCTCGATCCCGCCGCCGCGCTCGCCCGCGAGCCGTTCCTGGCGGTGGCGGAGATCGTCGGCAAGGCCTCGGCCGCCCGCATCCTGGCCGCGGCGCCGATCGCGCTCCCCGCCATCGAGGCGCTGTTTGCCGACCGGATCGAGGCCCGCACCCGGGTCGAGTTCGACCCCGAAGCCCGCGCCCTCAGGGCTCGGGCGCAGCGCCGCCTCGGCGCGGTTTCGCTCGCCGAGCGCATCCTGCCCGTCCCGACGGACGCCGACAGCGCCGCGATCCTCGCCCGCGGCCTCGCCGGCCTCGGCGTCGCCGCCCTGCCCTGGTCGAAGGCGGCCCAGCAATGGCGCGAGCGGGTGATGTTTCTCCGCGGTGCCGAGGGCGAGCCCTGGCCCGACCTCTCGGACGCCCATCTCACCGAGACCCTGCCCGACTGGCTCGGACCGCATCTGACCGGCCTCACCCGCCTCGACGAGATCGGCGCCGACCGGCTCTCGGAGGCCCTGCACGACCTCGTGCCCTGGTCCCTGCGCGCCCGCCTCGATGCCGAGGCGCCGACCCATCTCGACGTGCCGACGGGCTCGCGCATCCCGGTCGATTACGCCGCCGAGGGCGGGCCGGCGCTCGCCGTGCGGGTCCAGGAGCTGTTCGGCCTCGCCCGCCATCCGACCATCGGCGGCGGCCGGGTGCCGCTCGTCCTCCACCTGCTCTCGCCGGCCCAGCGGCCGATCCAGATCACCCGCGACCTGCCGGGCTTCTGGCGCGGCTCCTGGGCGGCGGTGCGGGCCGACATGCGTGGCCAGTATCCCCGCCACCCCTGGCCCGAGGATCCGACCACCGCCCCCCCGACCCGGCGGGCCAAGCCCCGGGGGACGTGACGCAGCCCGAGGCCGACAGCGCCGAGACCTATCGCGCACCGGTTGTCGCTTCTACATTTCGAGAAAGGAAATCGCAGCAAATTTGTGAGATTCGATGATGACAGGAACAAGATCGCATCATGCTGCCTGAAGATCTCGATATCGTTGCCGCGGATTGGATCTGGCAAACCGATGCGGCGCTGCGCCTGACCGTTTTGCACGGTCGGTACGCGACCCTGACCGGCGTGGCCGATCCGATCGGGAGATCGTGGCCCGGTCTCGACGGGGATGGACCGGGTGACGGGATCCTGGCGCGCCGGCGCCCGTTCCGGGACGTCGTCCTGCCTCACCGGCACCCCGACGGGCGGACTCGCTGGTTTCGCTTCGGCGGCGCGCCGGTCGTCGGGCCGGACGGGACCTTCTCGGGGTGGCGCGGGATCTGCGCCGAGGTGCCGGAGCCGGCCGGCGCCGAGCCCGGCTTCGCGGAGCGGGCGCGCCGCTGCGAGACGGTGCTGGACGGCCTGCCCGTCGGGATCAGCGTGTTCGACCCCGAATTGCGGCTGATCCTCGTCAACGACCGGCTGCGCGACATCTTCGGGCTGCCCGAGGAGCTGCTGCGCCTCGGCACGCCGCTCGAGCGCATGATCCGCACGAGCGCCGCTGCCGGCAATTATCCGGGCCTGGACCCCGATGAGGCCTGGGCCTTCGTCTCCGAGCGCATCGCCCAGCGGGTCCGTCTGCAGCGCGAGCGGCACCTGCCGAACGGAGTCCTCCTGAAGACCACCATCACCCCGCTGCCGGATGGCGGCACGATGGTGATCCACGAGGACGCGACCGACCGGGCGCGGGCCGATGCGCGGCTCGCCGAGCAGAACCGCTGGCTCGACCACGCCCTGACCCACATGTCGCACGGGCTCGTGCTGTTCGACGCCGACCACCGCATCACCGTCGTCAACCGGCAGTTTCTCGACCTCTACGGCCTGTCGCCCGAGACGGTGCATCCGGGCATCACCGCCGAGGAGCTGATCCACCGCCGTACCGAGGCCGGCAACTTCCCGGGCCTCCAGCCGGAGGAGGCCTGGCAGCAGGTGCGAGAGCGGCTGGCGACCCGCACCCGCTATCGCCTCGACCAGACCCTCGTCGACGGCCGGGTGCTCGCGGTGACCTACGCGCCGACCCCCGAGGGCGGCTTCGTCACGGTGCACGAGGACGTCACGGCGGCCAAGCGCGCCGAGGCGCAGATCGTCCACATGGCGCGCCACGATGCGCTGACCGGCCTGCCCAACCGCGCCCTGCTGCACGAGGGCCTGACCGAGGCGCTCGCGGCCGGCGGCGGGGTCGCCGAGGGCAGAGGCTTGGCGGTCCTGTGCCTCGACCTCGACCGCTTCAAGACGGTGAACGACACCCTCGGCCACGCCGTCGGCGACAAGCTCCTGCGCCTCGTCACCGCCCGGCTCGCCGCCGAGGTCCGGGACGAGGCGGGCGACGGGCTCGCGATCCTGGCCCGGCTCGGCGGCGACGAGTTCGCCCTCGTCCTGCGGCCGGCCTCGCGCTTCCGGGCCGGCCGCCTCGCCGGACGGCTGATCGCGGCGGTCGAGCGCGACTACGACATCGACGGCGCGCGGGTCAGCGTCGGGCTCAGCATCGGCATCGCCCTGGCGCCGGCGGACGGGCAGGACCCGGAAGGGTTGCTGCGCGCCGCCGACATGGCGCTCTACCGCGCCAAGGGCGAGGGGCGGGGCACGCACCGCTTCTTCGAGCCCGCCATGGACGTCGAGGTCCAGGCCCGCCGCACCGTCGAGCTCGACCTGCGCACGGCCTTGGCCGAGCAGCAATTCGCCCTGGCGTTCCAGCCCTTCCTCGACCTCTCCGCCGACCGGATCGCCGGCTTCGAGGCGCTGGTGCGCTGGCACCACCCGGTGCGCGGCGTGGTGAGCCCGGCCGCCTTCGTGCCGATCGCCGAGGAGACCGGCATGATCGTGCCCCTCGGCGAGTGGGTCCTGCGCCAGGCCTGCCGCGAGGCGGCGCGCTGGCCGCGTTCCGTGCGGGTCTCGGTCAACCTGTCGCCGGTGCAGTTCCGCGGCGGCGACCTCGACGCCACCGTGATCGCGACCCTGCGCGATACCGGCCTCGACCCGCACCGGCTCGAACTCGAGATCACCGAGGGCGTGCTCCTGCAGGACAACGCCTCGACCCTCGCGATCCTGCACCGGCTCAAGGAGCTCGGGGTGCGCATCGCCATGGACGATTTCGGCACCGGCTACTCGTCGCTCGGCTACCTGCGCTCGTTCCCGTTCGACAAGATCAAGATCGACCGCGCCTTCGTGGCCGACCTCGCGGTGCGCCCCGACGCGCTCGCCATCGTGCGGGCGGTGACGACGCTGGCCGACAGCCTCGGCATGACGACCACCGCCGAGGGCGTCGAGACGCAGGAGCAGCTTACCCATCTGCGGGGCGCCGGCTGCACCGAGGTGCAGGGCTACCTCGTCAGCCGCCCGGTGGCGGCGGAGGCGGTGGCGCCGATGCTGGCGGGCGACGGCGTGGAGATGACGCGCCGATGCGGCTAATTGGAAATATGCCCTAAAATATTGACTCTACAGTCGTTTTTTGAGCGCGGGATCCCCTCTCCCGTGTGGGAGAGGGGTAGGGGCGATCGGAGATCGCGCGAGGGTGACACGCTTCAGTGTAGACCGCTGAGCGTGGTGCTGGCAGCGCTACGGTTAGAGCCAGACGCAGAACCGGATCACCCTCACCCCTTTCCCACACGGGAGAGGGGGACCCGCGCAAGAACGAAAATCGCCTTCGACGCTCGCAACGGGGTAGACGATCACCGCCTCGTTTCATCCGCCAGGGACCGCGAAGCCGGTGAAGAACTGATACCACCGGCCTCTTTTCTTTGCCGTTGCGAGGGACGCGACCGGCGCGGCGCCTCTGTCGCCGATGGAGTAGTCTGGCGCCATGCAAACCCGGCTCGTCCTGGCTGCCCTCGCCTTGTCCTCGATCCTGACGGTGGGATGTTCGATGACACACGGCAATCCGAAAGAACCCGCGAAGAATCCGCATCCGGTCAAGCGTTACGAGATCACCGCCACATCGCACGCACCGGGACCGTGGGATGTGATCGAGGGCAACCTAGGCTACGAGGTCATCAACAAAGATTGCCTGCCGATGAACTCATTTCTCGGTCAGCAGGATGTGCCAAACACGGGTGTCGTCGTTGCGATGACCCGTGTGGACGACCACACGTGGAAAGGGTATTTCTACCGTGATGCCTTGCGGGACGAGGATTACTACAAGCTCGGCCTGTGCCGCTGGGACGTGACCAGCGCGGGAATCTCCGCGGTCGCCGCGGGGGCCAGGTTCAACTGGAGCCACACGCTGAGGACGCTTTTGCGCGATGGCGTGAAGACAAGCTACTTCGAGAAGACCTCGTACGGCGATCCCGCCACCGCACGCTACGGTGCGCAAGCGCTGACAATTGATGATCCCGAAATACTCCAACGCCCCGACGCATATTTTTCCGTCACCATCGCCGTCACCGATGTTGCATCGTGAGACATATCGGCACCCGGAACATCGTCGACGGGCATGCGCGTCCTCCGTCGGAACGCGGCCGCGCCCGTCTTCCCGGCCAGCGTCCAGGATTGTGCTCCCGGGTGTCCTCGATCCCCTTGGCGTTCCCTTGGGCGCCCCCTTGGGGGCCCGGTGGCGCATCCGTGTTCGGAACTCGGCGCGCAGATTGCGGCATCGCGCGGGCGCCGCGAAGAAGACCATCAGATCGTGGAGAGGGCCCGCCATCCTGCATCAACCGGCCGCCGTGTCGGGCCGAGGATGCACCATTACAGTGCAGGGCTGCCTATCTCGAGCAGTGTCCGATCGCGTAACGATCGGACACTGCGCCAGGTCATCGATTTTGCCGCATTTTCTATCGACGAAGCGGATGCCGGCTCGTCGCATACAATGCGGTAAAACAAAGAATCGGAGGGCTTCGCGATTGCAGCGCGATCGTGAAGTGATCTAGTGCCGCAGGCCCGGCGCCTCCTGCCCGGTCTTCTCGACGTATTCCGTGTATCCGCCGCCATAAAGGTGGATGCCCTCGGGCGTCAGCTCCAGCACCCGGTTCGACAGGGCGGCGAGGAAGTGCCGGTCGTGCGAGACGAACAGCATCGTGCCCTCGTACTGGGCGAGCGCGGCGATCAGCATGTCCTTGGTGCCGACGTCGAGGTGGTTGGTCGGCTCGTCGAGGACGAGGAAGTTCGGCGGGTCGTAGAGCATCTTCGCCATGGCGAGGCGGGCCTTCTCGCCGCCCGACAGCACCCGGCAGCGCTTCTCGACGTCGTCGCCCGAGAAGCCGAAGCAGCCGGCGAGCGTGCGCAGCGAGCCCTGGCCGGCCTGGGGGAACGCCTCCTCCAGGAACTCGAACACCGTCTGCTCGCCGACCAGCGTGTCCATGGCGTGCTGGGCGAAGTAGCCGAGCTTGACGCTGGCGCCGATGGTCACGCTGCCCGAATCCGGCTCCGTGGTGCCGGTGGCGAGCTTGAGCAGCGTCGACTTGCCGGCGCCGTTGACGCCCATCACGCACCAGCGCTCCTTGCGGCGGATGCCGAAATCGAGCCCGTCGTAGATCGTGCGGCTGCCGTAGCTCTTGGAGACCGCCTTCAGGCTGATCACGTCGTCGCCGGAGCGGGGCGCGGCGGGGAAATCGAAGGCCACGCTCTGGCGCCGACGGGGCGGCTCGACGCGCTCGATCTTGTCGAGCTTCTTCACCCGGCTCTGGACCTGGGCCGCGTGCGAGGCGCGCGCCTTGAAGCGCTCGATGAACTTGATTTCCTTGGCCAGCATCGCCTGCTGGCGCTCGAACTGCGCCTGCTGCTGCGCCTCGTTCTGGGCCCGCTGCTGCTCGTAGAAGGCGTAGTCGCCCGAATAGGTGGTGAGCGAACCGGCATCGATCTCGATGATCTTGCCGACGATCCGGTTCATGAAGGCCCGGTCGTGCGAGGTCATCAGCAGCGCGCCGTCGAAGCCCCGGAGGAAGTCCTCGAGCCAGATCAGGCTCTCGATGTCGAGGTGGTTGCTCGGCTCGTCGAGCAGCATCACGTCGGGGTTCATGAGCAGGATGCGGGCGAGCGCGACGCGCATCTTCCAGCCGCCCGACAGGGCGCCGACATCGCCCTCGACCATCTCGGGGGAAAAGCTCAGGCCCGCCAGCACCTCGTGGGCCCGGCCCTCCAGCGCGTAGCCGCCGAGCTCCTCGAACCGGCCCTGCACCTCGCCGTAGCGCTCGACGAGCGCCTCCATCTCGTCGGCCCTGTCGGGATCGGCGAGCGCCGTCTCGATCTCGCGCAGCTCGGCGGCGATCGCGCTCACGGGACCCGCGCCGTCCATCACCTCGGACAGGACGGAGCGGCCCGCCATCTCGCCGACATCCTGGCTGAAATAGCCGATGGTGATGCCGCGATCGGACGAGACCTGGCCCTCGTCGGGCTGCTCCTCGCCGGTGATCATGCGAAACAGCGTCGTCTTGCCGGCGCCGTTGGGACCGACGAGCCCGACTTTCTCGCCGCGCTGAAGCGCGGCGGACGCCTCGATGAAGAGGAGCTGGTTGCCGTTCTGCTTGGCGATCTTGTCGAGGCGGATCATGGGAGGCGGGGGTCCGAAGTGGAGGGCGCAGCGGATCGCGCGCGGTGTCGTTGGAGATGCATGCCACGGATTCGTGGCGGCGTGGTGTCGGGCGGGGTTCTCGACCGGCCGATGCCGTCGTCGCACTTCATCCCATCCCCGACCTCATCCTGAGGCGTTGGCCGATCGAAGATCGGCCGACCTCGAAGGAGGGCTCCAGGGATCGCGGTGCTTTCTGGAGGTCTCCTTCGAGGCCAGTCCATCGGTGATGGACCGACACCTCAGGATGAGGTCGCAGGTGGGATGGGCGCGTCGGAGCGCTCGGCCCCTAGGCCCTGTCCCGCCCGTCGACCACGTCGGTGGCGGCCCGGAAGGCGGCGTCGGCGTCCAGCGTCGTGGTGTCGATCACCACCGCGTCCTCGGCCACCCGCAGGGGGGCGGCGGCGCGGTCGGCGTCGCGGGCGTCGCGGCGCAGGATGTCGGACAGGACCGCCTCGTAGGCCACCGCCTCGCCGCGCCCGTCGAGCTCGCGGTGACGGCGCCGCGCGCGCTCCTCCGCCGAGGCGGTGACAAAAAGCTTCACGGCGGCGTCCGGGCAGACCACGGTGCCGATGTCGCGCCCGTCGAGCACCGCACCTTCGGCCGCCCCGGCGAAGCGCCGCTGCCAGTCGAGGAGCGCGGCGCGCACCGCTCCTTGCGCCGAGACGATCGAGGCCGCCTCGCCCATGGCGCTGCCGCGCAGGCGCGGATCGGCGAGGAAGCCGGCCTCGAGCCCCCGCGCGGCGGCCGCCGCGGCGTCGGCGTCGGCCAGGTCCTGGCCGGCATCGAGGAGCGTCAGCGCCACCGCCCGGTAGAGCAGCCCGGTATCGAGGTGCGGCAGGCGGTAATGCTCCGCCAGGCGCTTGGCCAGCGTCCCCTTGCCGGAGGCCGCCGGGCCGTCGATCGCGATCACCATCGGGCCGCTCACACGCTGAGCGCGGCGCCGAGCGCCCGCATGTCGGCGAGGAAGGCCGGGTAGCTCGTGGCGATCATGGCGCCGTCGTCGACCGTCACCGGCTTGCCTGCGACCATGCCGAGCACCAGGAACGCCATGGCGATGCGGTGGTCGAGATGGGTCTCGACCGTGCCGCCGCCCTGCGGCGCCGACCCGTCGCCGTGCACGATCAGGTCGTCGCCCTCGACGATGTGGGAGACGCCGTTGGCCTTCAGGCCGGCCGCCACCGCGGCGAGACGGTCGGATTCCTTGACCCGGAGCTCGTGCAGGCCCTGCATCCGGGTGGTGCCTTGCGCGCAGGAAGCCGCCACGGCGAGGACCGGGTACTCGTCGATCATCGCCGGCGCCCGCTCGGGCGGCACCGCGACGCCCGTCAGGCGGCTGTGGCGCACCCGCAGGTCGGCCACGGTATCGCCGCCCTCCTCGCGCTCGTTGAGGCGCTCGATGTCGCCGCCCATCTCGATCAGCGTGGTCATGAGGCCGGTGCGCAGCGGGTTCATCATCACCCCCTCGATCACCACCTCGGAGCCCGGCACGACGAGCGCCGCCACCATCGCGAAGGCCGCCGAGGACGGGTCGGCGGGCACCACCACGTCGGTGGCGGTGAGGGTCGGCTGGCCGGTGAGCGCGATGCGCCGGCCGTGACCGCCGGGGCCGATCGCCTCGACCTCGACATGCGCGCCGAACAGGCGCAGCATCCGCTCGGTGTGGTCGCGGGTCGCGGCGGCCTCGATCACCGTGGTGACGCCAGGCGCGTTGAGGCCGGCGAGCAGCACCGCCGACTTCACCTGCGCGGAGGCGACCGGGCTCTCGTAGGTGACCGGCACCGCCTCGCGGGGGCCGCGCAGGGTCAGCGGCACCCGGCCGCCCTCGGCCTGTTCCACCACGCTCACGCCCATCTGCACCAGGGGATCGAGGATCCGCCGCATCGGCCGCTTGCGCAGCGAGGCGTCGCCGTCGAAGGTCGCGGTGACCGGATGGCCGCCGACCACGCCCATCATCAGCCGCGAGCCGGTGCCGGCATTGCCGAAATCGAGCACGCCGGCCGGATCCGACAGGCCGCCGACGCCGACGCCGCGCACCCGCCAGCGCCCCTCCCCGTCCCGGTCGATGCCCGCGCCGAGCGCCTTGGCGGCGGCGGCGGTGCGCAGCACGTCGTCGCCCTCGAGCAGGCCCTCGATCCGGGTCTCGCCGAGGCTGAGCAGGCCGAGGATGATCGCGCGGTGCGAGATCGACTTGTCGCCGGGCGGCCGCAGCCGGCCCTTGAGGGCCGTCCCGGCCTGGGCGGTGATCGGGGACGGAGTGGAATCGTGCGACACGGGCAGACGGCCTGGTTCTCGAGAATCGCGAGGGACGCGCGGGAAAACGGCGGGGTCGTTACCACGGGCACGCCGCCCCGTCATCCGCTGGACACACGGCTATTTGACAGCGCTGGCGGGCGCGACTAACCGAACCCACTCTTAGCGACATCGACAGGAACGTGACCACCGTGGCCAGACCGGAACTCGGCTTGAAGCGCCAGTGCATGAGCTGCGGCGCCAAATTCTACGACCTCAGCAGGGATCCTGCCGTGTGCCCGAAATGCGGCACCGTCTATCAGGTCGCCGCCCTCACCTCCACCCGCGTCCCCGCCCCGGCGATCGCCAACCGCGCCCCGCGTGAAGAGGAGACCGAGGAGGAGGCCGGCGCCCCCGAGATGGTCTCCCTCGACGAGGTCGAGGCTGCCGAGGGCGGCGACGACGTGGCGGGCGACGACGATGCCGACGTGGCCGATGCCGGCGGCGACGACGACACCTTCCTGGAAGAGGACGAGGAGGGCGGCGACGACGTCTCCGACTTCATCGACAGCGATATCGAGAGCGACGAGGAATCCTGATCGCCGCGGGGGCGACAAGTGCCCGGTTGTCGCCCCAACTCGTTGATTGATCTCGGGAATTCGCGGCAGTCACGAAAACTTCGCGAAGACCCGCCCCGAGGGCTTGTGTCGAACGCCGCACCCTCATATACAGCCGCTCACCGGCGACGGCGCCCTCCCGGAGGGTGGCGGGCCGGTTCTCGGACGGATCCCAAACGTCCTTGGAGTGGGGCTTTAGCTCAGCTGGGAGAGCGCCTGCATGGCATGCAGGAGGTCAGCGGTTCGATCCCGCTAAGCTCCACCAAATCATTTCGGGCGCAGCCTGACGTGATGACGATCGCTCCGCGATCATCGAGACGACCCGTGGCCCTACCCAGCGCCGCGGATGAGTGATGGGGCTTTAGCTCAGCTGGGAGAGCGCCTGCATGGCATGCAGGAGGTCAGCGGTTCGATCCCGCTAAGCTCCACCAAATCATTTCGGGCGAAGCCTGACGTGATGACGATCGCTCCGCGATCATCGAGACGACCCGCGGCCCACCCAGTGCCGTGGATGAGGATGGGGCTTTAGCTCAGCTGGGAGAGCGCCTGCATGGCATGCAGGAGGTCAGCGGTTCGATCCCGCTAAGCTCCACCATCCCCTCCCTCTCGGAATCGATCGCAGCGTGATGCAAGGCCGCCCCGGCGGCCTCCTTGCCGTCCGGGATGTCGCGAAAATCCTCGTCCTCGGAATCGGTCCGGCCGGACCGGTGTGCCTCCCGCGTGGCGCCCTGCCGCCGGCAACCCGCCTCTTCGATCCGGGCCCGGAGCCCGTGGCGCTCGGTTCCCGGTGCTTTCCCGGTTTGCCGCGCATCGCGGATCCCGGCGGGCCTGCCCTCGGTGCCGATCCCGGCTGCCCCAGATGGCGGGACGGCCCGCGCACCCCGCGACGCAGCGACAATGATGCAATCGCCCATCACGGTATTTCGCGTCCTGGTACGTTTGGTTTTCGGCTTCGAAGAATAATTCATTCGCGTCCCGGCGGTGCGGTGGTCGTGTCGGTCCCGGCCGGTACCGATACTGGAGCCTGGGATGCACCCGTGCGCCGCAGGATGGGCGGGGTTTTACTTCGATTTGTATCGCAAAAACTAACAAGAATTTACAGACCGAAACATCTA
The DNA here is from genome assembly GCF_017347565.1 of Methylobacterium indicum. NCBI lineage: Bacteria > Pseudomonadati > Pseudomonadota > Alphaproteobacteria > Hyphomicrobiales > Methylobacteriaceae > Methylobacterium > Methylobacterium indicum. The sequence continues at coordinate 3,114,459 of NZ_AP024145.1, forward strand.
ATCTTTTAAGTAACATCATGAACGTCCTCGCTCTGTTCATGTTCGAACACAAACGATCGGGGATTTTTCGCGGTTGCGACGGGCAAACAAACTGCAGAATCCGGTCGATGCAGTGATTGAAGAAGCAGATTACCCTTGGTAACATGCCCGTCAGCGGAAACGTGAACGAGGGGATGTTAATGTTGACGGAGGCGCAGTGGGCTTTGCTCGCACCGTTGCTCGAAGGCTGCCGGCCCCGTGGCAAGACCCAGCCCCATGACCTGAAGCGGACCGTGGACGCGATCCTGTGGCGCCACTGGCACGACACCAACTGGCGCGCGGTCCCGGCCCATTACGGTCCCTGGTGGATGGCGGCGCAGACCTTCATCCGCTGGTCGCGCCTCGGCGTGTGGGGGCAGCTCCTCACCCGGCTCGAGCAATCCTTCGTGGAGGCGGGCCTGCAGGTCCCGGGTATCGACCACGACGAGTTCGCCTATGGCGGCGCCCGCAAGAAGGAGCTCCAGGACAGCGAATTGCAGGTGCGCCAGATCGCCAACATGCTGCTCAGCGTGCAGCCGCAGGCGGCGGTGGCCTGACCCACGGCCCCGGGGGGAGCCGGCATGCTCCCCCCGCTCCGGCTACGGAGGGCACCATGTCCGTCTCCGTCGATGGTATTCGCGTGTTCGTCGACCTCGAGAAGGAGGGGCTCGTTCCCAGCGGGCCCCACGATGCGGGAGAAGCCGACCCTGTTACTGTATGGCGGTCCGGGATTCGACCATGCCGCCTTCACGCCCTGCTGCTCCGGGCTGAGCGACATCGCGCAGATGGTTGATGGTGACCATCGCGGCCGCGGCGAGGACGGCGACTGCGCCGACTGGATGCTGACGCAGCGGGGCGACGACATAAAGGGCCCGTGCGACGCCCTCGGCCTCGTCCGGCCGATCATGCTCGGGATGCCGTGGGGCGGCACCATCGCCCAAGCTTACGCGACGCGGCATCTGGACCATCCCGGCAAGCTCGTCCTCGCAAGCACGGCCGCCAAGATTGGGCGGATCCCAGGTCGCCCGCACCGCCGAGACCGACTGGGACGGGGCCCACCGCCGACAGGCGCGCGGAGTACGTCCGCGCCTGCCTCCCATTCGAGGCGCACGCGGCCGCCCTGCCGCCCGACCGCGTCCGCTTCGAGCGTTTCGCGGAAAAGCGGTCACGGCCTGTTCGGCGACGATCTGGAGCGCGTCTTATCGGCCCTGCGGGAATTTATCACGGTAGCTTGAGCCAGGCATGTCATTATACCGACAGCCTGATGCAGCTCATCGATGTTTTTGTGGTCTATACCCTCCCATGATATTGAATTTTAGATGACTCCACTGGATCAAGTCGCCATCTATGGGCATCGTGAGTTGCTCGGTAGAACAACTCCTCTCTGTTATTTTTACCGCGCACTACATCCAATCGTTCAGCTCGAGACCTCTCTAAATATAAGCAGGGGAGTCATGCCATAAGTATGCTCGGGCCTGCCAATCATATTTCTAGCTATGATACCCATTCGAGCGGCCATCCCACCAATAACCGTTCCTGCAACGTCAGCTGCGATGTCAGCGTCTTCCCGGCCTTCTTCAGTGCGATATGCTGCGTCGTAAGGGAGCGCATCATAGATGCCGATCATATTCCATTCGCCGCTGAGCAGCGATCCATGCTTCAAAACTAAATCAGACGATCTGCCAATGACAAACTCATCTTCGAGCGTCGACCAAACCGAAGTGTCCTCGGAAAGCATTCTAACCTGCAGCATGTGCGGGAGAATAGAAAGCATGGACATCGTAAAATCTAATTCGTTATTTGCAGATTCTTTTGTCTCTTTGGCTCTAATTCTGCGATCATGGCGAGATAAGCCGCTTGTATCAACGCCAGAAGCGGCAGCGGGGATCCCGGCCCTTATCATCTTCTGAACTATAGGCTTATCCCACGCGCCCTTCATCATTCCAGCATCAAACAACAAAAGTTGTCCAGTAAACAAAACAATTTGACCTATCTCTGAGCTTTTGATGTCTCTTTTTATCAGACCTCTGCGCTCCGCGTCATCTAAAAACGTGAGCGGATTAAGCCATTTAGGGTCGAATTGTCGAACTTGGCCTGTTTGCTCGGACGCAGACTTGTTTACTCTAGCAGCTACAACGTTAATATCACCGCCGCCCGTACTAGTCTCTGAAACAGATCGCGTTAAATTTGTAAGATGTCCATATTGATTGAACTGACTTGAAAATTGAGCGATCCGTCGAGTGTCGACATAAAGAAAATCATAAACGGAATCTTCCGTCTTTCGGCCTTCCGCCATCTTCTAATTCCTTCCTGACAGATTCTTTGTGTTTCTGATTTTGGCGCCCAAGATCGCGAACGAAATTTGAAATCGCGTGTTCGTTATCGCGAATTTTGTCCCTATCAGCTTTGCCTACAAAATTATGCACTAGCTTAGCAAGGGGATTTTTTCTCTGTGACATAATCGAATCTGCCTCCACAATCGGGACACGCTGATAGGAACCTTGCTGTGCTAGTTCGCTCATCGAATGGCCCCGATTATGCCAGCATGGTCGTCCGGAGAGTATGTTGCAGCGCCTTTCCTTGACAATCCCCTCCCCACTACAACGTCGGCCCGCTGTCATGGCAGCCGTTACCACTCAAACGTCCACCTGCCGCCGGTCTTCGGTCGGTGTCTGGGTAATGAATAATACCGAGCCCAGGTGGCTAGCTTGTAGGTTGGAGAATAGCGAAGACGCGCCTTGCACTCGCCCTAATTCCCGCGTCGAGGCTCTCGACGTAATCCACCGGAGAATAGCTGCGCAGAATACTTCTTGGCATCCAACGCGTCGACACGCACTGGCTCGCCACAAGAGCTAGATATACCTCAAATCCCTCTTGGCTATTAGGCTCCACTGTTTCTGGTCAAACGAGGCTGGACACGTCGAAATCGGTCGTCTCATTATGGACGAACTAATTCACGGTCCCGTTTCGTCGGGGGCGCAACCTCTTGCAGCCCTACTCCGCCGCCTCCCGCAGGCGTCCCGGCTCCTCCTTGTCCTCCGGCGCCTCGTCCTTCGTCTCCGGCCCGTGCCGGTGGCCGGACAGCCAGGTCGCGAGGGTGTCGAGGTAGATGTAGATCACCGGCGTGGTGAACAGCGTCAGCACCTGGCTCACGGCCAGCCCGCCGACCATGGCGTAGCCCAGCGGCTGGCGGATCTCCGAGCCGGTGCCGGTGCCGAACATCAGCGGGATGCCGCCGAGCAACGCCGCCATCGTGGTCATCAGGATCGGGCGGAAGCGCAGGAGCGCGGCCTTGCGGATCGCCTCCTCGGGGCCGATGCCCTCCTGACGCTCGGCCACGATCGCGAAATCGACCAGCATGATGCCGTTCTTCTTCACGATGCCGATCAGCAGGATGATGCCGATCAGCGCGATCAGGCTGAAATCGTAGCCGAACCACAGGAGCATCGCGAGCGCGCCGACGCCGGCCGAGGGCAGGGTCGAGAGGATGGTCAGCGGGTGGATGTAGCTCTCGTAGAGGATGCCGAGGATCAGGTAGACCACCACCAGGGCGGCGACGATGAGCAGCGGCACCGTCGAGAGCGATTGCTGGAAGGCTTGCGCGGTGCCCTGGAAGCCGGTCGCCAGCGTCGCCGGAATACCGAGATCCTTGGCCGCCTTGTCGATCGCCGCGGTCGCGGTGCCCAGCGCGACGTTGGGGGCGAGGTTGAAGCTGATCGTCACCGCGGGGAACTGGCCCTGGTGGCTGATCGAGAGCGGCCGCACCGGCACGGTGGTCCAGGTGGCGAAGGCGGCGAGCGGCACCTGGCCGCCGGTCGTGGGCGACTTCACGTAGATGTTGCGCAGGGAATCCGGGTTGCCCTGCAGTGCCGGCAGGATCTCCATGATGACGTGGTAGCTGTTGAGCTGGGTGAAGTACTGCGCCACCTGGCGCTGCCCGATCGCGTCGTAGAGCGTGTCGTCGATCGCTTGCGGCGTGATGCCGTAGCGCGAGGCCGCGTCGCGGTTGATCGTCAGCGTCAGGGTGGTGCCGTCGGTCTGCTGGTCGGTGGCGACGTCGCGCAGTTCCGGCAGCGTCTTCAGCTTCTCCAGGAGGCGCGGCGACCAGGTGTTGAGCTCGTCGAGGTTCGGGTCCTGGAGCGTGTACTCGAACTGGGTGCGCGAGGCGCGCCCGCCGGTGCGCACGTCCTGCGAGGCCTGGAGGAAGACCTTCACGCCCTCGATCTTCGCGAGCTTCGGCCGCAGCCGGCCGATGATCTGGAAGGCGTCGGCCTCCCGCTCGTCCCGGGCTTTGAGGGTGATGAACATCCGGCCGGAATTGAGCGCCTGGCCGCTGCCGCCGATCGACATCGCGACGCTCGCGACATCCGGGTCGGCCTGGATCACCGCGCCGACCGCGTGCTGGCGATCCTCCATGGCGGCAAACGAGATGTCCTGCCCGCCTTCCGTGATGCCGACGATGAGGCCGGTATCCTGCTGCGGGAAGAAGCCCTTCGGGATCACCACGAACAGATAGCCGGTGAGCGCCAGCGTGCCGAGGAAGGTCAGGAACGTCACGACGTGGTGGCGGAGCGCCACGTCGAGGGCGGATTCGTAAGCCGACAGCATGCGATCGAAGACGCGCTCGCTCCAGCGGTAGAGGCGTCCGTGATGCTCGTTCGTGTGCTCCTTCAGGAAGCGCGAGGCCATCATCGGGGTCAGCGACAGCGACACGAAGGCCGAGACGCCGATCGTCATCGACAGCACCACGGCGAATTCGCGGAACAGCCGGCCGATGATGCCGCCCATCAGCAGGAGCGGGATCAGCACCGCGATCAGCGAGACCGAGATCGACACGATGGTGAAGCCGATCTCGCCCGCGCCCTTGAGCGCGGCCTGCATCGGCTTCATCCCCTCCTCAATGTGGCGGGCGATGTTCTCCAGGACCACGATCGCGTCGTCGACCACGAAGCCGACCGCGATGGTGAGCGCCATCAGCGACAGGTTGTCGAGGGTGTAGCCCGCCATCCACATCAGCGCGCAGGCGCCGAGCAGCGCCAGCGGCACCGTCACGCTCGGGATGATGGTGGCCCAGACCGAGCGCAGGAAGACGAAGATCACCATCACCACGAGCGCGATGGTGAGGAGCAGCGTGAACTGCACGTCCTCGACGGCGGCGCGGATGGTCTGGGTCCGGTCGCTCAGCGTCTGGACCTTCACGCCCGCCGGCAGCGAGGCGGTGATGCGCGGCAACTCCGCCTTGATCCGGTCGACCGTGTCGATGACGTTGGCGCCGGGCTGCTTGAAGATGACCAGGAACACGCCGCGCTGGCCGTTGGCCCAGGCCGCCTGCTTCACGTCCTCCGGCCCCGCCACCGCCCGGCCGATGTCGCGCACCCGCAACGGGGCGCCATTGCGGTAGGCGATGATGACGTCGTTCCAGTCCTTGGCGCGGGTGAGCTGGTCGTTGGCGTAGACCGTGTAGCTGCGGGTCTGGCCGTCGAAGCTGCCCTTGGGGCTGTTGACCGTGGTGATCGACAGCTGGGTCCGCACGTCCTCGAGCGACAGGTCCTTGGCGACGAGCTTCGCCGGGTCGATCTGCACCCGCACCGCCGGCTTCTGCTGGCCGCCGATCAGCACCTGGCCGACGCCCGTGACCTGGCTGATGCGCTGCGCCAGTTGCACGTCGGCGGCGTCGTCGACCTCGGTCAGCGGCAGGGTGTCGGAGGTGGCCGAGAGCAGCAGGATCGGCGAATCGGCCGGGTTCACCTTGCGGTAGGTCGGCGGGCTCGGCAGGGTCTTCGGCAGCTGCCCGCCGGCGGCGTTGATCGCCGCCTGGATGTCGTTCGCCGCCCCGTCGATGTTGCGGCCGAGGTCGAACTGCACGGTGATCGACGAGATGCCTAAAGCGCTCGTCGAGGTCATCTGGCTGACGCCGGGAACTTGCGCGAACTGTCGCTCCAGCGGCTGGGCCACCGTCGAGGCCATGGTCTCGGGGCTGCCGCCGGGCAGCTGCGCGGTGACCTGGATCGTCGGGAAATCGACCTGCGGCAGGGGCGCGACGCCGAGCAGCGGATAGGCCACGATCCCGATGAACAGGATCCCGGCCATGATCAGCGAGGTCGCGATCGGAAAGCGGATGAAGTAGCCGGAGATGCCGCCGCGCGCGGTCTCCCCCTGCCCGGTGCCGAGCTGCATGTCAGCGCGCCTCGCTCTGGGTCAGGGCGGCGTTGTCCGCCTGGCGTGCGGGCGTCGCGCCGGTCGCGGGCGTCGCCTCGGCGACGAGCGCGCCCTCCTGCACCCGCGACTGGCCGCGCCAGACCACGGTCTGGCCCGGCGACAGGCCCTCGAGCACCTGGCTGCGGCCGTCGTTGGAGCGGCCGACGCTGATCGGCTGCATGTGGGCCTTCATCTGGTCGTCGACCACGAAGGCGTAGAGCCCGTTCGGCCCGTGCTGCACCGCGTCGTCCGGCACCGTGACGGCGTCCGGAATCGTGCCGGTGCGCATCTTGGTCGAGACCGAGACCCCCGGCCACAGGGCGTGGTCCTTGTTGGCGAAGGAGGCCTTGAGCCGGATCGTCCCGGTCGCCGTGTCGACCTGGTTGTTGACGAGGTCGAGCCGCCCCCCGGACAGCCGGGCCATCCCGTCCGTGCTCCAGGCCTCGACCGGGACCGGGCCGGCGGCGAGCGCCCGCATCACCTCGCCGAGCTGCTCCTCGGGCGCGGTATAGACCACGAAGATCGGCTCGACCTGGGTGATGGTGACGATCGCGGTCTGCTGCGCGGCGTTGACGATGTTGCCGACGTCGATCAGCCGGAAGCCGGTGACGCCGTCGATCGGCGCCTGGATCGTCGCGTAGGAGAGTTGCGTCGCCGCGTTGTCGATCGCCGCCTGGTCGCCGGCGATCTGGGCGGTGAGCTGGTTGACCGTGGCGCCTTGCGTCTCGGTCTGCTGGCGCGAGGCGTAGTCGCCGAGCTTGGTGTAGCGCTCCAGGTCGGCCTTCGCGTTCTTCACGTTGGCCTCGTCCTGGGCCTTCTTCGCCCTGGCCTGGTCGAGGGCGGCCTGGTAGGGGCGCGGATCGACCTGGGCGAGGAGGTCGCCCTTCTTCACCACCTGGCCTTCGCGAAAGCCGATCTTCAGGATCTCGCCGTCGACCCGGCTGCGCACCTGCACGGTGTTGTAGGCCTGCACCGTGCCGAGGCCGGACAGCACCACAGCGAGGGGCCCCCGCTCGACCCGGGCGAGGGTCACCGGCACCGGGGCGGGGGCGCGGGCGGCCGGCTTCGCCGCGGCCGCCTGCTCCCGGTTGTGCCACGCATAGGCGCCGCCGGCGCCGGCCAGGATCGCCAGGGCGACGAGCCACCCGCCGCGCCGGCGTTTCCGTGCGTCAGCACCCTGTTCTGATCTCATCGGCCGCACGCTTCCACTCGGGCGTCGTCCGGCAACACGAGAGTGTCCCGCCGGACGACGCGGCAACGTCGAAGACCGGACATGGCGCACGGCGTGCGAGACTCCAGTCTATGCCGGTCGCGACGCCTGTCACAGGGCCGCCGGGGCGGCTGCGCGGGCCGGCATCCTTCGAGCGTATGCCACTCGACTGTTTCTCGCGTGTGCGAGAACCGTGCGTCGTCTCCGCGCGGCGGACAAGGCTGACCGATCGTCGGCGCGGGGCTCGCCGGAACCTGTGCGGGAGGGAAATGCGGTGTCGGGGTGACGGGGGCCGGCACGGCGGCCGGCCTCCCGTCCTCGGCTTCGGGCCGTCAGACGCCCTCGGGTCGTCGGCGCCCTCGGCCGTCAGGCACGCCCGTGCCGTCAGGCACGCCCGTGCCGTCAGGCACGCGCCATGGCGTCGGCCTTGCCGATCAGCGCCTCGGCCATGCGGATCGACGCGATGTCGATGAGGCGCCCGTCGAGGGAGACGGCGCCGCGGCCGGCCTTGGCGGCCTCCTCCATCGCCGAGAGGATGCGGCGCGCCTTGGTCACCTCGGCCTCGCTCGGGGTGAAGACCTCGTTGGCCAGCTCGATCTGCGAGGGATGGATCGCCCACTTGCCCTCGAAGCCCAGAGCCGCGCAGCGCCGGGCCGCCGAGGTGTAGCCATCCGGGTCCGAGAAGTCGCCGAACGGGCCGTCGATCGGCCGCAGGCCGTAGGCGCGGCAGGCCACCAGCATGCGGTTCTGGGCGAACAGCCACGGATCCTGCCAGTGGGTCTGGCGGCCGCCGGTCTCGTCCTTGTCGGTCAGCACCGAGTAGTCCGGGTTGACGCCGCCGATCACGGTCGAGCGGGCGCGCAGCGAGGCGGCGTAGTCGGCGACGCCGAAGGACATCGCCTCGAGGCGCTTCGAGGACTGGGCGATCGCCTCGACATTGGCCATGCCGAGCGCCGTCTCGATCAGCACCTCGAAGCCGAGCTTCTTCTCGCGGCGCTTCGCCTGCTCGATCTGCGTCACCAGCACGTCGATCGCGTAGACGTCCTGCGGCACGCCGACCTTCGGGATCAGGATCATGTCGAGGCGCGGGCAGGCCTCGACGATGTCGACCACGTCCCGGTACATGTAATGGGTATCGAGGCCGTTGATGCGGATCATCATCGTCTTCGTGCCCCAATCGATCTCGTTGAGGGCCTGGACGATGTTCTTGCGCGCCTGCTCCTTGTCGTCGGGGGCGACGGCGTCCTCGAGGTCGAGGAAGATCACGTCGGCCGAGGACTTGGCCGACTTCTCCATGAAGGTCGGGTTCGAGCCCGGGACCGCCAGCTCGGAGCGGTGCAGGCGGGGCGTGGCTTGCTGGACGAGGGTGAAGCTCATTTTGGGTTTCCTCCGTGGAAAGAGTTTGGCGTTCCGTCGGGGACGGACGCAACGTGGCGGAAGGTGGGGGGCGCGGGGCTGTGTGGGATGAAGGAGAGGCGCGAGCTCTCCCCCTCTCCCCGCGGGCGGGGAGAGGGCCGTGTCTCTGTCCAAGAGACACGGCAAGCGGAGGCGAAAGCCGGAGCGAGGGTGAGGGGGTCTCGACGAGTGAAACTCCTCCGGAAACACCCCCTCGCCCTTCGGGCTTGCTGTGTCCCCGACAAGGGGGACACAGCCCTCTCCCCGCCCGCGGGGAGAGGAGAAGGGGCGCCTCATCCGGTAACCGGGCGGAACACTCTCACCCCGTCGCCCCGAACCCCGCGGCGACGCAGTTGATCGAGAGCAGCAGGGCCGATTTCAGCGTCTCGCGCCTGTCCTCGTCGGCCTCGGCCCGGAAGCGGCGCAGCAGGTCGACCTGCTCGCGGCTGACCTGGTTGAGCACCGGCAGCCGCGCGGCGAGCCGGCCGCGATAGAGCGGGAAACGCTCGGCGAGGCCCGCGGCGCCGCTCACCTCCAGCACCATGGCGCAGGTGAGGCGATACTCCGCCTCGATCATCGCGAAGATCGTCTCGCGCGCGCCCTCGTCCGGGCAGAGCCCGGCGAAGTCGCGGGCGATGCCGAGATCGACGGTGAGCAGGGTTTTTTCGACCTCGTCGACGATCAGGCGGAAGAGCGGTGAGTCCTCGAACATCCGCCGCAGCAGCGCCCGGCCGCCCTCCCCGCGCACGTCGAGCAGGCTCTTGAGGCCGCTGCCGACCCCGTACCAGCCGGTGATGCCGTGCCGGTTCTGGCTCCAGGCGAAGACCCACGGGATCGCCCGCAGGTCGGCCAGGCTCCGGGCGCCGAAGCGCCGGGCCGGCCGCGAGCCGATGTTGAGGAGCGCGATCTCGTCGAGCGGGCTCGCGGCCCCGAAATAGGTCACGAGATCCGGGTGTGTGATCAGCCGGGCATAGGCCGCCCGCGAGGCGCCGGAGAACGCCTCCAGGGCATCGTCGAACTCGGCCCCCGCCGCCTGGGCCGCGCCGGAGCGCGGCGCCGCGCCGTCGAGGACGTGGTCGAGCACCGCCGAGGCGAGCAGTTCCATCTGGTAGGCGGCGGTGCCGCGGTTGGCGTACTTGAACGACACCACCTCGCCCTGCTCGGTGGTGCGGAAGCGGCCCCGGATCGAGCCCGCCGGCTGGGCCGCGATGGCCCGGGCGGTGGGGGCGCCGCCGCGGCTGACCGAGCCGCCGCGGCCGTGAAAGAACGCGATGGAAAGGCCGGCCTGCTCGCCGACCTGGGTCAGCTTGCCCTGGGCCTTGGCTAGCTCCCAGTTCGAGGCGACGAAGCCGCCGTCCTTGTTCGAGTCCGAGTAGCCGATCATCACCTCCTGCACCCCGCCCTGCTGGCGGGCGGAGCGGCGCACGACCGGCACCTTGAGGAGCGCCCGCATGATCGCGGGGGCCGCGCGCAGGTCGTCGATGGTCTCGAACAGCGGCACGATCGGCAGCGGGCAGACCTCGACGCCGGCCGCGTCGAGGAAGACCCCGGCGGTCTTGGCGAGCAGGTAGACGCCCAGGATGTCCGGCACCGAATGGGTCATCGACAGGACGAAGGCGCCGAAGGCCTCGCGGTCGAGGCTGCCGCGCATCTCGGCCACCAGCCGGAAGGTGGTTAGCGTCTCGCGCGCCTCCTCGGGCAGGCCGTCGAGGTCGGGCAGGCCGTCGAGAGGACGGGCGAGCTCGGCTTCGAGCCAGGTCATCCAGGCCGGCGAATCGACGTCCGGCGGCTCGCCCGCCCCCTCGCCGTGCTGGCGCTGCCACAGCGCCTGCAGCGCCCGGGTGGTGCGGGTGGTATTTTCGCGGATGTCGAGCCGCACGGTCGAGAAGCGGAAGATCTCGACCATCCGGCGGACCGGCCGCACCATGTTCCGGGCCAGCGACGCGCAATGCGCCTCCGACAGGCCGTCCTCCAGGGCGCGCAGGTCGCCGATCAGCTCGTCGGCGTCGGCGTAGCCGGCCACCTGCGGCCCCTCCGACCCGTCGCCGCGCTCGCCCTCCAGCCCGGCGACCGTCGCCGCGAGGCGCCGGCTCAGGCAGGTGAGGAACTGGCGGTAGGGCTCGCCCGGGTTGCGCCGGGCGATCGCCTCGCCATCCGGCTGGCGGGCGAGCTGCTCGGCGAGCGCGGCCGCGAAGGCCTCGGGCACCGGCAGGGAGCGGGCGCTGATCGAGAGGGTGCGGGCGAGCGCCGTGATGCCGTCGTGGTAGCGCCGCAGGCTCGCCAGCGCGTTGCGCCGCAGCGTGCGCCGGGTCACCTCGGCGGTGACGAAGGGGTTGCCGTCCCGGTCGCCGCCGATCCACGAGCCGAACTGGAAGAAGGCCGGCACCTCGAACCGGGCGCCCGGATAGGAGGCCGCGAAGGCCTCCTCCAGCGAGCCCAGGGTCTCGGGCAGCATCTCGAACAGGGTCTCGTCGAAGAAGTGCAGCCCCCAGGCCACCTCGCGGTCGACGGTCGGCTTCTCGAGGTGCAGCTCGCCGGTCATCCAGACGAGCTCGACCTGGTCGCGCAGGTCGTCCATCAGGGCGTGGCGCTCGCGCTCGGTCCAGCGCGGCATCTCCAGCTCCTTCAGGATCAGGTAGATGCGCCGGAATTTTTCCAGCACCGTGACGCGCTTGGCCTCGGTCGGATGCGCCGTCAGGGTCGGGCGCACGCGCAGCGACGACAGCACCCCGTGCACGGTCTCGGGCGGCACGCCCTGGGCGGCGGCGCGGGCCAGCACCGCGCTGAAGGAATTCTTGAGCCGGTCGCGGCCGGCATTGCGCTCGACGTGGCGGCGCCGGCGCATCGCGGTGTTCTGTTCCGCGATGGCGATGAGCTGGAACCAGATGCCCTGCACCTGCAGCGCCCGGGCCGTCAGCTCCGGCGTCAGCCCGGCGATGTCCGCCTGCCCGCGCAGGACCGCCTCCAGCTCCGGCTGGTGGCGCCGGCAGACGTCCACCAGCGAGCGGAAGAGCACGTCGAGCGCCACCCGGTCGTCGGTGCCGGTGATCAGCGGCGGGGCGAAGGGCGTGTCGGGAACGGGAGTGTGGATCATCGGGAGCTCCCCGGTGGGGGTCGAGGGAGGATTTTTCGAAGTGTCGCGCGGCCTCCCCTCTCCCGTATGGGAGAGGGGCCGGGCGACCGAAGATCGCGCGTGAGGGTGCCATGGTCCTGAGTCAGGCCCTGACCGTCCCGCTGGCAGCACGACGCCAGTGTTTCACACTGAAGCGTGTCACCCTCGCGCGATCTTCGATCGCCCCTACCCCTCTCCCACACGGGAGAGGGGATCCCGCGCCGGTCGCGGGAGCCGTGCGTCGTGTCGGCTCACGCCGCCTTGCGCCGGGTCGCCATCACCTCGGCCATGGTGGAGCCGAAGGCGCCGGGGCTCGGGGCGACGGTGAGGCCGTAGGAGCGCATGATCTCGGCCTTCTCGGCGGCGCTGTCGCCGGCCGCCGAGATGATCGCGCCGGCATGGCCCATGCGGCGGCCCTTCGGGGCGGTGAGCCCGGCGACGAAGCCGACGACGGGCTTCGACATGTTCTTCTGGATCCAGGCCGCGGCCTCGGCCTCCTGCGGGCCGCCGATCTCGCCGATCATCAGCACCGCCTCGGTGTCGGGATCCTCCTCGAACAGCGCGAGGTGATCGAGGAACGACGAGCCGTTGATCGGGTCGCCGCCGATGCCGACCGAGGTCGAGATGCCCAACCCCACCGCCTTCATCTGCGCGGCCGCCTCGTAGCCGAGGGTGCCGGAGCGCGAGATCACCCCGATATTGCCCTTGAGGTAGATGTGGCCGGGCATGATGCCGAGCATCGACTTGCCGGGGGAGATGATGCCGGCGCAGTTCGGGCCGACCACCATCGGGCGGCGCTCCTTCGGGTAGCGGCGCAGGTAGCGCTTCACCCGCATCATGTCCTGGGCCGGGATGCCGTCGGTGATCGAGCAGATCAGCCGGATGCCGGCATCGGCCGCCTCCATGATGGCGTCCGCCGCGAAGGGCGGGGCCACGAAGGTGATGCTGGCCTCGGCGCCGGTCTCGCGCACCGCCTGGCGCACCGTGTCGAAGACCGGCACGCCGTGCTCGCTGCGCCCGCCCTTGCCCGGGGTGACGCCGGCCACGACCCGGGAGCCGTACTCGACCATCTCGCGGGCGTGGAAGCTGCCCTTGTCGCCGGTGATGCCCTGGACCAGGATCGGGGTCTTCTCGTCGATCAGGATGCTCATCGGGAAATTCCTCCTCGTGCGAAATCCGGCGGATTGCCTCGCGACGCGGATTTCAGGTTCGCTCGGGTGCCGCGCGGGGCCGTGGGACAGGGGCCGGACGCGCGCGTCCGGCCACCGGCTCAGTGCGCCGCGCGGACGGCGGCGACGGCCTTCTCGGCGGCCTCGGTCAGGGTGTCGGCGGTGATGAGGTCGAGCCCGCTCTTCTCCAGGATCGCCTTGCCGGCCTCGACGTTGGTGCCGGCGAGCCGCACCACCAGCGGTACCCCGATCTTCACCTCGCGGGCCGCCTGGACCACGCCCTCGGCGATCCAGTCGCAGCGGTTGATGCCCGCGAAGATGTTGACGAGGATCGCCCGGACGTTCTGGTCGGAGAGGACGAGGCGGAAGGCGGTCGCGACCCGCTGCGGCGAGGCGCCGCCGCCGACGTCGAGGAAGTTCGCCGGCTCGCCGCCCGCGTGCTTGATCATGTCCATGGTCGCCATGGCGAGGCCGGCGCCGTTGACGATGCAGCCGATCTCGCCGTCGAGGCCAATATAGCTCAGGTTGTGCTCGGCGGCCTGGGCCTCGCGCGGGTCGCTCTGCGAGGGATCGTGCATGTCCGCGATGGCGCGGCGGCGGAACATCGCGTTGTCGTCGAACGACATCTTGGCGTCGAGCGCCAGGACCCGGTCGTCCCGGGTGACGACGAGCGGGTTGACCTCCAGCATCGTGGCGTCGCAATCGCGGAACGCCCGGTAGGCGCTCATGATCGTCTTCACGGCGGCGCCGACCTGCTTGACGGTCAGGCCGAGCTGGAAGGCGAGCTCGCGCGCCTCGAAGGCCTGGAGGCCGACCGCCGGCTCGACCACCACCTGGAGCAGCGCCTCGGGATCGGTCGCGGCGATCTCCTCGATGTCCATGCCGCCGGACTTCGAGGCCACGACCCGCACCCGCTCGACCTTCCGGTCGAGCACGATGCCGAGATAGAGCTCGCGCTCGAAGGCGTCGGCGCATTCGATGTAGACGCGCTGCACCGGCTTGCCCTCGGGGCCGGTCTGGTGAGTGACGAGGCGGCGCCCGAGCAGGTCGTTGGCGGCCTCGCGGACCTCGTGGGTCGAGCGGCACAGGCGGATGCCGCCGGCCTTGCCGCGGGCGCCGGCATGGATCTGCGCCTTGACGGCCCAGTGCCCGCCGCCCATCTCGGTCGCGGCGTAGACCGCCTGGTCGGGGCTGAAGGCCACGGCGCCCTTCGGGATCGGCACGCCGAAGCTCGCGAGCAGTTCCTTGGCCTGGTACTCGTGCACGTCCATGGCGTCCTCCTGGGTTTTAGGGCAAAGGCTCCCCGTCCCGGGCGCGAGGAGGTTCCCCGCGTCCGGCTCGACAGCCCGGTGCGTTGCTTCGGTTCGTCTCGCCCGGCGGTTCGCCGGTCTTCGGTCATCAGGTCCGGGGCTTCTTTTGGACCTGGAACGTCTCGTCCAGAGCGAGGCTGGACTTGGATCGGCTGTCCGGCGCAAGGCCGGGCCTGGATCGTCCTGTCCGGCCCGGCGGCGCCGGGCCGGTTCGGCTCAGGTCAGCTTGGCCTTCACCAGGCCGTAGACCCGCTCGGTGAGGGCGTCGGCGCCGTCGAGGGCCCGGGCCAGGTCGGCGAGGCGTCCCTCCGCGAAGGTCCGGTCCTCGATCGCCTTGGCGTTGACGTAGACGTTGAGGGCGGCGCTGCGCAGGCCGGCCTGGGCGGCCAGCACCGCGACGCCCGCATCGCTGACCACGTTGAGGTTGCCGCGCTCGGCGACGCCCTCGCAGAGGTCGATCACCGCCCGGCAGGTCCGGGCGCAGGCCAGCGGCACGTCGGTGGCGAGCCGCAGGGCATCCTGGATCGCGGCGGCCCGGGCCGCCTTGTCCTCGTCGGTCGCCTTCGGCAGGGCGTAGGCGCCCATCACCGCGTTGAAGGCGCTCACGTCCTCGGCGATCATGCCGGTGAGCTGGGCCCGCAGGCCTTCCGCCCGGTCGCGGGTCGCGATCATCTCGGCCTCGACCTCGGCATACTTCTTCTTGCCGATGGTGAGGTTGCAGACCATCGAGACCAGCGCCGCCCCCATGGCGCCGGAGATCGCCGCCGCGCCGCCGCCGCCCGGCGTCGGCCGGTCGCTCGCCAGCGCGTCGAGGAAGCCGCGGATCGTGTCCTCGGAAGCGGGTGCGTCCGTCATCACGCCATCTCTTTCGCGAGCGCGTAGATCTCTTCCGCGTCGAGGACCAGTTCGCTGCTCTCGAACAGCTTGGCGATGCAGGCGCGGTGCAGCTTGAGCTTCAGGCCGCCGATGCCCAGCGCCCCGAACACCACCTTGCCGTGGCGCTCCTTGGCCTTGTCGGTGGCCTCGATGCCGGCAAAGCCGAGCGGCGGCTGGGCGTTGTAGTCGGCGATGAAGCCGAGGTCCTTCGCCTCGCTCCACTGCGCCTCGGAGGCGAGCTCGAGGCCGATCGCACCGGCCGCGAAGGCGACGTCGGCCTCCGCCAGCGCCCGGCCGCGGGTCTCTGCGTCCGGGGTCTCGATCGCCCGGATCTCGACCTTGAAGCGCGTCTCGATCGCTTTGGCGGCTTCCTGTGCCTTGGCGAGCTGGCGCCCGGCGAGGGTCACGGTGGCGCCTTCCTTGGCGAGCAGGGCCGCCGAGCGCATCCCGACCGGGCCGGTGCCGGCCAGCACCAGGGCGCGCTTGCCCTGAAGCGAGCCCGCCGCCTTGGCGACCAGCGCCACGCCGGCCGCCGCCGTGGTGTTCGACCCGTTCGAATCGAGCATGCAGGAGACGCGGAACGGGCCGAAGAAGCGCTTGCGCACCGCCTTGAACACCGCCTCGCCGGCCGCCATGCTGCCGCCGCCGACGAAGATCGCGGTCGATTTCTTCTCCGCGCCGCCGCGGGTGTAGATCGTGCCGTCGACCAGCGCCCCGACGGTGTCGGGCGTCACGTTGGGATAGCCGGTGATGATGTCGGCGCCGCCGTCGTAGCCCACCACCACGTCGAACACGCTGGGCATCGGGTCGGTATCGAACTGGAACAGGAGCTTCTTCATCGTCGTCCTTTCCGCCGCGGGCGCTCGGGGCCGGCGCGGGGGTTGCGTACGGTGTGGGGGTTAGCGCTCGCGCCCGCCCTACTCCACCACGTTCTGCGGCCGGCCGGCCACGAAGGCCTCGATGTTGTCGACGAGCTGGTCGGCGAGGATCTGCATCGCCTGCTGGCTTGCCCAGGCGACGTGGGGGGTGATGATGAGGTTCGGGACGTCGAGGGCGAGCAGCGGGTTGTCGTCCCGCGGCGGCTCGCTCGTCAGCACGTCGAACCCGGCCCCGCCGATCGTGCCGGCGGTGAGGGCCTCGGCGAGCGCCGCCTCGTCGACGAGGCCGCCGCGGGCGGTGTTGATCAGGATCGCGTCGCGCTTCATCCGCGCCAGCTCGTCCCGCCCGATCATGTTGCGGGTCTCCGGCGTCAGCGGCGCGTGCAGCGTGATCACGTCGCTCTCGCGCAGGATCGTGTCGAGGTCGACGAGGCCGTCCTGGGGCATCACGTCGTAGGCCAGCACCCGCATGCCGAGCGCCTCCGCCCGCTTGCCGATCGACTTGCCGAGCGCCCCGTAGCCGACGATGCCCAGCGTCGAGCCGGCGACGTCGCGGATCGGGTAGTCGAAGTAGCAGAAGTGGCGCGCCCGGCCCCAGTCG
The DNA here is from genome assembly GCF_017347565.1 of Methylobacterium indicum. Lineage (NCBI taxonomy): Bacteria > Pseudomonadati > Pseudomonadota > Alphaproteobacteria > Hyphomicrobiales > Methylobacteriaceae > Methylobacterium > Methylobacterium indicum. Next base: position 3,131,226 of record NZ_AP024145.1, read on the forward strand.
CCGCGCCGCACCGAGTTGGCGTAGGGCACGATCGCGCGGCGCAGCGCGAAGATCAGCCCGATCACGTGCTCCGGCACGGTGTTGAAGGCGTAGTTGCGGATGTTGACGACCGTGATGCCCTGCGCCTTGGCGGCGGCCTTGTCGATCACGTCGGTGCCGGTCGCCGCGACCGCGATCAGCTTCAGGTCCGGCAGCTGGCGCAGGGTCGCCTCGCGCATCGGCACCTTGTTGAGGATGGCGATCTGGGCGCCCGCGAGCCGCTCGACGATCTCGTCCGGCGCGGTCACCGGGTACTCGGCGTAATCGTGCGGGAAGCTCGGGCGCCGCAGCTCGGCGTCCAGGGTCTCGCGGTCGAGGAAGACGATGCGGTGGGACATGGGGATCTCCGGCGCCCCGGCCTGGTGGTCAGGCTTCCGGTGGGGCATGGCGCGGGACAATGGCATGGCGGGCGGGGTCCTGGCAGCGGCTCCCGGCAGCGGATCTCGGATCGAGGCGGGGATTTCCCCCGCCTCCCGGCTCCTTCCCCGCGACGGAGGGAGGAGCCGGAGAGACCCGCGCGCCGGGACGGGGCGCCGTCAGCGCGCCTCCTGGCTCCCGCGGAGCGACTTTTGGGCCGCCGCGACGCCGCTGCCCGGCTCGATCCGGATGCCCGCATCCAGCATCGCCATCTCGACGCCGGCGAGGGCGCCCATCAGCATCAGCTCGTTGAGGTCACCGATATGGCCGATGCGGAAGAGCTTGCCCGCCACCTGCGACAGGCCGGCCCCGAGAGCGAGGTTGTAGCGCTTGTAGGCGATGTCGATCACCTCGGCCCCGTTGACGCCGTCGGGCACCATCACGGCGCTCACCGTGTCGGAGTACCACTTCTCCTCCTTGGCGCAGAGCGTCAGGCCCCAGGCCTTGACGGCGGCGCGGGCGCTGTCGGCCAGCCGGCGATGGCGGGCGAAGACGTTCTCCAGTCCCTCGTCCTCGACGCAAGCCAGCGCCTCGCGCAGGCCGTAGAGCATCGGCAGGGCCGGCGTGTAGGGGAAGTAGCCGGTGGCGTTGGCCTTGGTCTGGTCGCCGAAATCGAAGAACACGCGCCGGCACTCGGCGGTCTTGGAGGCCTCGAGCGCCCGCTTGCTGGCACAGACGATGCCCAGCCCGGCGGGCAGCATCAGGCCCTTCTGCGAGCCGGTGATGGCGCAATCGACCCGCCATTCCTCGGCCCGGAAGTCGATGCTGCCGATCGCCGAGACGCCGTCGACGAACAGCATCGCCGGGTGGCCCGCCGCGTCGATCGCCTTGCGCACCGCGCCGATGTCGGAGGTGACGCCGGTGGTGGTCTCGTTGTGGACGACCAGGACCGCCTTGATCCGGTGCTCGCGGTCGGCCCGCAGGGCTTCCTCGATGCGGTCCGGGTTGGCGCCGGTGCCCCACTCCTCCTCCTGGACCTCGACCTCGAGGCCGACCCGGCGGGCGAGGTCGATCCACAGCGTGCTGAACTGGCCGTAGCGCGGCGCCAGCACCCGGTCGCCGGGGGAGAGGGTGTTGGTGAGCGCCGCTTCCCAGGCGCCGGTGCCGGTCGCCGGGAAGAGGAAGATCTGGCCCTCGCGGGACTTGAAGATCTTCTTCGTCTCCTCGAACAGCGGCAGGGTCAGCTCGGGGAAGGACGACGAGCGGTGGTCCTCGGACGGCACGATCATCGCGCGCTGCACGCGATCGGGGATGTTGGTCGGCCCCGGAACGAAGAGGAAGTTGCGCCCCGGGCGTCTCGATCCAGCCATGTGTCTCCTCCAGCCCTGCGGGCTTCGAGCCGGGACCCTTCGTCCGGCCTCGTGAACTCGGTTCCCGCGCCGCGGCCACCGGGGGGTGGCGGGCGCGATATTTGGACGACCGGACCCGGAGGGGAATGCAGCGGCGCGCCGCCGACCGGCCCGGGTCGCCGTGTCGAGGGCGACTATGGGGATGCCCCCGCCGCAAGGAAAACTGAAAAAACTTGAGCGGGTATTCAAAATTTTGAAAAGACGAAGGAAAGCCATCCACGCTTTGGCCTAAAGTGGTAACCGGCTTCGTCTTGTTGCATTGCAGCATTCTCGGAGCATGACCAATTCGGTAGTACCTCCGCGTCGAAGACCGGCGTTTATCGTATGTAATCGGCGTGTCGTGAGGCGGCGGCTATGGAAGATCCGGGACGCGGCAGCGACGCGCGCCACAGCGAGAACCGGGGAGCACCGATGACGACGAGACGGAAACGGGCCGGGTTCTCCGGTGTCGAGATCTCCCGGGGCGGGTTCCTGCACGCCCTGCCGCGCCGCCCGCGGCGCCGGCCGATCTACAACCTGTTTCGCCGCATCGAGGAGCCGGATCTGGTCTGCGCGGTGCCGAACGACTTCCCGGTGCCGGCCTTCCTCGCCGGCGGCGCCTGGAGCTATGCGGGGAGCGTCTGCGCCGCGTCCGAGCCGCCGCCGGGCTTCCGTGCCGAGATGGCCGAGCACGGCGCCGAGACCTGCGGCTTCCACCTGTTCCACCAGCTCCCGGCCGCGGTCTCGCCGCCGCGCCGGCGGGTCACCGCACGCGCGATCTGAGAACTTCCGGCGCTCTCGCGCATTGTCTCGTCAAGACACACCTTGGCAGATCTGCCGCACGGCATGATCTCCCGAGCACAGGAGACGCGGAGATGAGCCTCAAGACCGTCATCGCCGCCGGCCTCGTCATGGCCGGCTCCCTCTCGGCCGGTTCGCTCGCGGCCCACGCCGAGGGCGCCACCCTCGCAGAGGCCGGCATCCCGGCCCTCGACGTGCCGACCTTCTCCGCCAGCGTTCCGGCGGGCATGCCGCTCTTCGCCGCCCTGCCCAGCATGGCGCCCGGCGCCGAGGTGAACGTGCGCGGCATCGACACCAGCGGCCTCGTCGCCTTCACCCCATCGGTGCCGCAGGCGATGGACCCGAACGCCGACATCGCCACCGGCTCGGTCCGGAAGTAACCGCCGGAAGTAACCGAAGGCGTAACCGACCAGACACCGGGGCCTCGGCCCCGGTCAGACCATCACGCGCTCAGCGCGGCGACCCGCGCCGCCGCCTCGAACTCGCGCCGCCGGCCGGCAAGGCGCGCCTCCGCCTCCTCGTCGCGTCCCCAGACCTCGGCCTGGAACGTCTCGTCGACATGGGCGGCACTCCAGCCCTCCTCCGGCGTCAGGCGTCCGTGCAGGACGGCGAGCGCGATCAGCACCGAGCCGGTCAGGGTCGTCATGGAATGCAGGCCCGCCAGCGCGGTCGGGCTCTCCACCGCCTCGATGCCGCGGCGCAGGGCCTGGAGCGAGGTTTCGGGCTGGGTGACGTGCATCACGCCCTCGCTCAGCACGAAGCGGGCGCCCAGGGTCTCGTGCGCCCAGTCGAGCACTGGGTCCCAGGCTGCGGCCTGGGCGGCGACGAGGCGGGCCGGGTCGCCGGCCCGGTAGACCAGGAGATCGGTGCCCGCATAGGCGGCGAGGTCGTCGATCACCGCCTCGCGCCGGTCGGCCACGCCGTCGATCGCCGAGTTGACGAGGCGGGTCAGCGGCATCCGGGTCGGATCGATGACCTCCTCCTGCGCTCCCCATTCCTCGGCCAGGGCCTCCGCCAGCGCCCGCTGCCGCACGGCGATGCGGCGCCGGGCCGGGCTGTGGGCCGGGCGGCCGTCGAGGACGAGGCGGAAGCCGTCCTCGGCCTCGGCGATTCCCGCTTCCTTGTAGAAGCGCTTCGGCAAAGCCGGCTTGCCGGCCTGGCGGGCGGCGCGCACCGGATCGGGGGATGCGTCCGGGTCGCCGAGCCAGTCGCGGGTCACGTCGTCGTTCGTCATGTCGCCAGAGATAGGAGCTGTCGGGCGTGGTTGCGAGACGGCCTCACGCGGCGGCGATGTGCCGGCGCAGGGCCTCGTCGAGGGCGGAGAAGCTGTCGACCACCCCGTGCGCCCCGGCTTCGTGCAGGGCGTCCGGCGTATGGTAGCCCCAGGTCACCCCGAGGGCGGTGACGCCGGCCGCCCGGGCCATCGCCATGTCGTAGCTCGTGTCGCCGATCATCACCGTGCGGGACGGCTCGGCCCCGGCCTCGGCCATCGCCTGGGTGAGCATGGCCGGATGGGGCTTCGAGGGGGCGTCGTCGGCGGTCTGCACGGTGGAGAACCAGCCTTCCCAGCCATGCACGGCCACGAGGTGGTCGACGCCGCGGCGCGACTTTCCCGTGGCGATGCCGAGCTGCACCGCCGCCTCGCGGTTGAGCCGCGCCAGCAGGTCGGCGGCGCCGGGAAACAGCGCCTCGCGGATCTCCGCCATCGCCCGCAGCCGGCCAAAACTCTGCTTGTAGGCCTCGGACAGGGCCTCGACCGGCCCGTCGGCGCCGACGAGGGCGGTGAAGGCCTGCGGCAGCGACAGCCCGACCACGGAGAGCGACCGCGTCCGGCTCGGCGCCGGCAGCCCGACCGCCGCGAAGGCCTCGCGTTGCGCCGCCACGATCATGTGCTGGCTGTCGACGAGGGTGCCGTCGACGTCGAAGACGATCAGGGTCATGGCAGAGGAATCATGGGTGCGGGGCCGCCTCGCTCAGCCGGGACCGGCGGGGGACGGCCCTGCCCGGGCCCCGGGAGGACGCTCCTCAGGGACGGGTGCGGGCCGGCTGGCCCGGCTGGATCCGCTCATAGCCCAGGCGGCAGCGGATGAGGAAGCGGCGCCGCGCGCCGCCCTTCAGGCTGCGGCGCTGCGAGGCGCGGTTGCAGGCGGCGTAGGTCGGGCGCCGCCGCCGGGGCGTCGCGGCGCGCTCCGCCGGTGCCGGCCGGGCCGACGGGGCGGCTCCGTCCGCGGGCGCCGTCCGTCCGTCATGACGGCCATCCTGACGCGGGGCGGCCGTCTTGCCCTCCGGGCGGGCCGCGGGGGCGGTCGACGCGGGGGCCTGGGTTCCGGGGACGGGCGATGCGGCGGCCGGAGCCGTCGCCGGTGCGGTGGGGGCGGGCTGCGCCGGCGCCGCACCGGCGCAAGCGAGAAATCCGATCAGGCCGAGGCCGGCGAGCGCGGCGTGCCTCATGCCGACCGACTTCGTGGCCACCGATGTCGGGCCGGCTGACTTCATGCGGGCGGGTCTCATGCGACTGGTCTCACTCCCGACGGGCCGCGGGCCCCGCTGGTGCCGTGATCGCGGCGTGACCGAGAATAAGGCACGCCGGCCGCCTGCCAAGGCCTCCTGTGGTCGAGACCCTCCCCTTGCGGAGGCCGGCCGCCCCACCCGTCGGCGGGGAAGCCGGACGCATCAGGCTTCCGGCGCTTCGACGATCGGGTCGTAGCGCGCGGCGTCGAAGCCGAGGAGGTTCCAGCTCTGCACCATGTGAGGCGGGAGAGGTGCCGTCACGTCGACCGGCTTGGCGGTGCGCGGATGCGGGATCACGATGCGCCGGGCGAGCAGGTGCAGGCGGTTCTGGATGCCGCCGGGCAATTCCCAGTTCTCGATGTCGAAGTATTTCGGGTCGCCGACCAGCGGGTGGCCGATATGGGCGGCATGCGCCCGCAGCTGGTGCGTGCGGCCGGTGACCGGCTTCAGCGACAGCCAGGCGAGCTTCTGCCCGGCCTGGTCGACCAGCGCGTAATAGGTCAGCGCGTGGCTCGCCCCCTCGTCGCCGTGCTTGGCGACCCGCATCCGCGCATCGGCGTCGCCGACCTCCTCCTTGGCGAGGTAGGTCGAGATCCGGCCCTGGCGCACCTTCGGCACCCCGGCGGCCAGCGCCCAGTAGATCTTGCGCGCCGCCCGCGACCGGAAGGTCTTGGCGAGCGTCGCCGCGGCCAGCCGGGTCTTGGCGATGATGAGGCAGCCCGCCGTGTCCTTGTCGAGACGGTGGACGAGGCGCGGCTTCTGGCCGTCCTTGTCGCGCATCGCCTCGAGCAGGCCGTCGACGTGGCGGGTGGTGCCCGAGCCGCCCTGCACCGCGAGGCCGAAGGGCTTGTTGAGCACCATCATGTCCTGGTCCTCGTAGAGGATCAGGGAGCGCAGGAAGGCGAGATCGCCCTCCGCCCGCGGCGAGTTCGGGGCCGGCGGGCGGGCCTCCAGGCTCAAGGGGGGCACGCGCACGCTGGCGCCGGGCTCGACCCGGTCGGCGGCCTTGGCGCGCTTGCCGTTCACGCGAAGCTCGCCCTTGCGCACCAGGCTCTGGATGCGGGTGAAGGGCAGCTGCGGGAAGCGGGCCGAGAGGAAGCGGTCGATCCGCATCCCGGCCTCGTCGGCCGTCACCTCGAGGGTCTGCACGCCGGTGGCCAAGGCCTCGGCGGTCGCCTCGCGGAGCGCCCGCCGGGTCGGCGGCTTCGCCTCGGGTGAGCGGGTCTTGCCCTCCGGCTCGCCGGTCCCGGCAGCCCGGCGGGGACGCGGCGCGCCGTCGGTCTCCGGTCGTTCCTCGCGGCGCGGCCGGCGCGGCGGGCGATCCTCCGACGGGCCGCGGGCGGGCTCCTCGGTCGGCGGGCCCGAGCGCGGACGCTCGGCGCGGGGCTTGGACGAAGGAGACTTGAACGAAAGAGACTTGGACGAAGGAGACTTGGACGAAGCAGGTCTCGATGAAGCCGGCTTGGCAGCCGTGGCTCCGGCCGGCGCGCGGGCGGGGGCCTCGTCGCGCTCCCAGGGGGCGGCGTCGCTGCGGTCGCGGCCGAAGGGGGCGCGGTTGGACACGACCAGGCCGGCGGCGCGCTCGGCGGCGTCGCGCGCGGTGTTGCGCGGTCCGGTGCGGGCCCGCGGCGGGCGGCCCGAGGGCGATCCGCCCGGGCCGGTCCGCGACCGCCCGGAACCGCCGCGATGAGGAGGCTTCGTCATGACCGGGCTCGTACCATCGGCGCGCGCATCCGTCACGCCCGGCGAATCACCGTCTCGTCGGGATTCGACGCCGTGGCCCGGCTCGACCCCTCACGCCCGGGAATTCTCACGCCCACGAGCAGGCCCGCGAAAACCCCTCGCGGCGGCCGTAGCCCTCGGCGGTACCCGAGGCGTCCTGCTCGATGCCGAAGCGCTGGATCAGGTCGTCGGCCAGGGCGGCGAAATCGGCGGTGGCGCGGGCGCTCGGACGGCAGCGGCGCAGCGGCTGACGCCGGGCGAAGGCCTCGCTCACCGCCACGTCGGTGCGCACGCCGCGGACCATCTGTCCCGGGCCGAAACCTGTGCGGAGCTGGGCCAGGGTGTCCTTCTCGACGTTGGTGCGCAGGTCGATCCGCATCGGCGCGATGGCGAGGCCGAGCGGCGCGGCGCGGAAGCGCAGCATCGTGTCGTGGAACGAGCGGGCGAACTGACGCACGCCGTCGAGGCCGAGGGGATCGAGGGTGGTGGGCACCACCACGCCGCTGCTCGGCAGGAGCGCACAGATCATCACCGCCCGGGCGGAGGGCGGCACATCGATCAGGACGAGGTCGTAGTCGGGCAGCAGCGGCGCCAGCGCCGTCTCGAGGCAATGGCCGTCGTCGTGGCCCAACTGCCCGTTGAAGCTGCGATCGGCCGGGATGATCGCCACCCCGTCCTCCTCCGTCGCCTGCACCGCTCCGGCGAAGCTGCCGCCGCGCTGCCGCAGCGGCGTATGCGCGTTCGGTAGACCGAGCTCGGCCAACGCGCCGAAACCGAGGCCGCTGTGACCTTGGGGATCGAGGTCGATCACCAGGACCCGGTAGCCCCGGCTGCCGAATTCGGCCGCCAGGTTGACAGTGGTCGTCGTCTTGCCGGTGCCGCCTTTGCAGTTGGCGACCGAGAGAATGCGTGTGGTCATCACCGCTCCCGATCCGGATGAGACGCGATGCCGGTCATCATGACCATGAACGACAGGCGGTCAACGGATGCGGGTAGTTTCGCGCAGGATCGTCACCAAACCGTCACACCCCCGGGCGGCGCCGCGTCCGCGCCCTACGCGTCGCGCGCCCGGGCGGCACGGGCCTCCTCCCACCACTCCAGGCGCTCGGCGACGCGGCGCTCGAAGCCGCGGTCGGTCGGCGCGTAGAAGCGCTGCCGCCCGAGGCGCTCGGGCCAGTAATCCTGGCCCGAGAAGGCGTCGGGCTCGTCGTGGTCGTAGCGGTAGCCCTCGCCGTAGCCGAGCTTGCGCATCAGCTTCGTCGGGGCGTTGAGGATGGTGCGGGGCGGCGGCAGCGAGCCGTGCTCCTTGGCGGTGCGGGTCGCGGCCTTGTAGGCGGTGTAGACCGCGTTCGATTTCGGCGCGGTGGCGAGGTAGACCGCCGCCTGCGCCAGGGCCAATTCACCCTCCGGCGAGCCCAGGAAATCGAACGCCTCCTTGGCGGCGTTGGCCACCCCCAGGGCCTGGGGGTCGGCGAGCCCGATATCCTCCACCGCCATCCGCACCAGCCGGCGGGCGATGAACAGCCGGTCCTCGCCGGCATCGAGCATCCGGCAGAGATAGTAGAGCGCGGCATCCGGGTCCGAGCCGCGGATCGTCTTGTGCAGGGCCGAGATGAGGTTGTAGTGGCCCTCCTGCGCCTTGTCGTAGATCGGGGCGCGGCGCTGGATCAGCTCCTGCAGGAGGGCCGCGTCCAGGATCTCGTCGGGACCCACCGAGCGCCACACCTCCTCGGCCAGCGTCAGCGCCGCCCGCCCGTCGCCGTCGGCCATCCGCACCAGCACCGCGCGGGCCTCAGGCTCGAGCGGCAGCGCGCGGCCCGTCACCGCCTCGGCCCGGTCGAGGAGCCGGGCGATCGCCGCCTCGTCGAGGGCGCGGAAGACCAGCACCCGGGCGCGCGACAGGAGCGCGGCGTTGAGCTCGAAGGACGGGTTCTCGGTGGTGGCGCCGACCAGCGTCACGGTGCCGTCTTCGACCACCGGCAGGAAGGCGTCGAGCTGGGCCCGGTTGAAGCGATGGATCTCGTCGACGAAGAGCAGCGTGCCGCGCCCCGCGACCCGCCGGGCGCGGGCCGCCTCGAACACCTTTCGCAGTTCCGCGACGCCGGAGAAGATCGCCGAGATCTGCTCGAAATGCAGGTTGGTCTCGCCGGCGAGCAGCCGCGCCACCGTGGTCTTGCCGGTGCCCGGCGGTCCCCAGAGGATCAGCGAGCCGAGGTTGCGGCCGCGCAGGAGCCGCGTCAGCGCACCCCCCTCCCCGGTCAGGTGCTCCTGCCCGACCACCTCGGCGAGGGTCGTGGGCCGCAAGGTGTCGGCGAGGGGGCGGGGAGCGTCGCGGTCGAGGCCCGCGGAGGCGAACAGGTCGGACATGCCCGCATCAACACCGCTCCGCCGCGCCGCCGCAAGGGGCCGCGCGGTGGCCCCACGGCGTCGCCCACCGTCCCGCGGCGGCGGTTCGCCCCGCCGGCCGCGCGGACCGGCGCGCCCGCGGCCCCCGACTCCCTTGCCGCGCTGCATTCTTCGGCCTAGCAAGCGGCATGCGTTTCAACTTCAACGTCGTCGGCCCGGCGAGCTTCGATCTCTGGATCGCGCCCGACGACATGCGCCGCACCCCCCGCCTGCGCGTGGTCCTCGACCGGACGAAGGAAGCCGTGATCGAGGCCTGGGTCCACTACCCGCAGCTCAAGGATTTCGGCTGGCACGCGCACGGGATCTGCGGCTTCAAGCTCGACGCGGAGAGCTGCCCCGGCCTCGATCAGGCGGCGCAGTTCGACATCTTCGACGGCGACACCAACATCCTGCTCTACCGGCACCGTGCCGGCGCGGCCTACCGCCAGGCCCGCGTGCTGGCCCTCGACTACACGATCGGCCAGGACAACCACGCCCGCGACATGCTCTTCCCGGAATTCGCGCTCGCGTATTTCGGCATCCACGACATGCACTTCGACCTGCTGCGCTGCGTCATCGACATCAAGTACGCCGACTCGATGCTGCTGCAGGGTAGTCTCCTCCTGAAGCGCTACGAGGACGTGATTCAGGGCGGCGACTACGTGAAGACGATCCTGGTGGTCGATCCCTACGTGGAACTCGCCAAGCGGATCCTGTGGCTGCGCCGGATGGCCGAGATCGGCAAGGACCCGGTCCAGCAATGGCGCGTCGACCACCTCCAGGGCCCCTGCGCCTTCGCGGCCGGCCTCGACCTCGGCAGCGTCTCGGCCCTGCGCAAGGGCTTCGACCGGATCGACATGGAGACCTACAACTGGCTCGAGAACCCGCTGACCCGCGACCTCTCCTGCACCTTCCCGGGTGAGCCGATGAAGCCCGGCCACTGGACGCTGGCGATCGAGGCGCTGTCGCGCTTCCACGTCATCGGCCACCAGCATTTCTGGGGCGCCTACACGGCGATGCTGGCCGACGTGCTGAAGCTCGAAGGCCCCGCCCCGGCCGAGCGCCGGGTGCCCGAGCCGGTGCTCGAACTCGCCGAGACCCTGAGCCGGGTCAAGAACACGATCGGCCTCGTCGAGATGGACATCAACCTCAGCGACAAGGTCTACACGATCATCGAGGCGCAGTGGGAGAAGGCGTGAGGCACGCCGGCTCCGGGGATCGCCCAGGGGCCGGCCGCGGCAAAGCCCTGCGCAGAGGGGTCAGCCGAACGAGACCGTGCCCGGCGTCAGGGTGCTCCAGGTCGCGTGCTCGATCAGCAGGTCGCTCGCCCCCAGATGCAGCAGCAGCCCGTCCGCCGTCTGCTCACCGTGACGGCGCAGCTCCGCGTCGCTGCGGATCGTGCTGCCGACGATCCTGATCCGGTCCTGCTCGACGTCGCTCAGGCGGAAATCCTCGATCGTCACGCGCCCGGATTGTCGCGCATCGACGACGAACAGGTCGTCGCCGAGCCCGCCATTGAGCAGGTCGCGGCCGCCGCCGCCGGTGAGCACGTCGTTGCCCTCGCCGCCATAGATCGCGTCGTTGCCGCCCCGGCCGTCGAGCCGGTCGTCACCCGCACCGCCAGAGAGCAGGTCGCTCGACCTCGTCCCGGTGAGGACATCGTTCCCCGCCAGGCCGAAGACCCGCGATCCGGTCAGCGTGTCGTTCCCGGCCGTGCCCTGCCAGGCGGGCGTATAGGCGACATCCTGGTCGAGGAACGCCAAGGAGCCGTTCCAGGTCAGGTCCTCCAGGCGGTCGGATTCGATCGCGTAGCTGCGTCCCTGCCCGACGAGGCCGGCGTCGAGGAACGTCACCTGCTCGACGCCCGAGACGATGTCGAGGCCGTAGGACGTGGAGAAGAAGGCGGTGGTCCCGTCCGCCAGGCGCGACACGCTCCAGTCGCGCATCGTGCCCGACACTTCGAGCGTGTCGGTCCCGCTGCCGCCCTCGATCCGGTTCTGCCCGTCGCCCGGGCGGATCGTGTCGTCGCCGGCCATGGCGTCGATGTAGTCGTTGCCGACATTGCCGCGCAGCCGGTCGCCGTATTGCGATCCGATCAGGAAAGCGGAATCCCCGACATGGTCGTGCCGGTCCGACGGGCGCTGCACGTCCTCCACCCAGGTGACGCCCCGGGTCGCGCCGGTGAGGTTGGACACGATCACCAGGCTGTCGCGCGCGGTCTCGCCGTAGAAGGCCGATTGCGTGATCCGCGCCACGGCGTCGGTGGTGAGGCCCGCGACATGCGCCGCCCAGCCGCCGGGAATGTTGTAGAGCGCGAACGGGCCGTAGGGCCAGGCCGGATTGGCGTAGTCGTCGCCGAACAGGATCAGGTTGTCGGTGGAGGACTTTAGCGCGTAATCCTGACCCATCATCCCGGACGAGGCTTGCACCGCCTCGCCGAGCGAGTCGAAATCACCGGCGGTGCGATGCACGACGTCGTTCTCGTAGCCGATATTGAGGACGCGGTCGTCGCCTTCGTAAGTATAGGGGACCGCGTGCGCGATGTAGTTGCTGTCGGCGAAAAAGCCGCCGGCGAGCGTGTTGGCGTACTTCGCCATGACGTTGGTGTAGGCGGCGCCGAGCGAGTAGCCCGTGACGATCACGTCATCGGCCGTCAGCCCGTTCCCGAGCGCGTAGTCGCGGACCGCGGTGAGCAGCGGGTTCATGTTGGGAGCGATCTCACCGCTGTTGAGCTGGGTGTAATCGGCCAGGTCGACGGGCGAATTGGTGCCGGCGAATGTCACCGAGAGACGGGTGACCTGCCCGTGGGCGTCGCGCTCCTCGTAGACCTTCGCCTGTGCCCCGGAATAGGTGCGGCCGGTCAGTGGGCTCTCGATGATGTAGTAGCCGTCGCGATCTACCGCATCGGGGCCGAGACCGAGCGCCGCGGGACCGACATCCGACCAGCCGGCGGGCAATGCGACGTTGATCTGGTTGGCGGTCACTCCGGGCGGCATCGCCTGCCCGAGCGCCTTGGCCAGCGATCCGATCTGACTCTCGTAGATCGGCTGGAGTTGACCGAACACCGCCAGCCCGAACGAGGTGTTCGCCAGCTCGGCCGATTCCGCAGCGGAATACCGGCGATAGTCAAACATTCCCATAGCGACTCCTCCCCGAAGACCTCGATGCCTTCCGAATTGAGGTAGAGACGACAGGAATCAATAGGACATATTACGTAAGGAAAATCCGGCAACCATGAGAAATTGCTGACCGTTCGCGGCCATGAATTTTAAGTTGTTCGTCCGTTCAGCCGCCCGCACCAGGCGAGACGGGGACGCGACGACGGCCCGCCCTTCCCACCCGCTCCCTCATCCTGAAGTGCCCGTGAAGTCGGTCTCGCAGGAGGCTCCGCAAGCCTGCGCGATCCCTCGACACCTCCTTCGGGGCTGCTGCGAGCAGCAGTACGTGAGGACGGGATTCGGGGGCGGAGGAACCGGCCTTGCCGCTCTCGCGGCAGAATCGCGTCCCGTGTTGCCGCGCGATCGGACGCCGCTCCAGGACCACGGCTCCGGCCTCCCTGGCACGGCATCGAGCGTTCAGCACGGGGAGATTGCGACGCCGACCCGCCCTGGCTCGGAATCGCCGCGTCGGCGTTGCGGGCCTGCGATATCGAACGCCCCGTCAGGGCCGGCGATACACCCAAACCCGGGCCGGCGGCAGGTTGAGCCAGACCTTGTTGGAGCGGCTCGCCGTGTAGGTCGTGGACTTGGCCGGGATCGGCGGCACCACCGCGTAGGTGAACTGCACGAACGGCGCGTCGGGGTGCATCAGGTCGTGAACCGCCGTCAGCAGGTCGAGGCGCTGCTCGAGGGGCTTGGTGAAGAGCGGCAGGCTCGAGATCGTCGCGCAGGCCCGCTCCGACACGATGCCCTCGAGGGTGGCGCGGATGTTGTAGGCGTCGCCCTGGAGCACCGTGGCCTTCGGGAAGCGCCGGCGCAGCAGCTTGCAGAAATCCGGGTTGTACTCGACGAGGACCAGGCGCTCCTGAGCGATGCCGCGGCGCACCAGCGCATCGGTCACCGGTCCGGTGCCCGGCCCGAGCTCGATCACCGGGCCGGTCAGGCGCGGGTCGACATAGGACGCCATAGTGCGGGCGAGCATCCGGCCCGACGGCGTGACGGCGCCGGTGACCAGGGGGCGTTCGAACCAGGAGCGCAGGAACCGCGCCTCGTCCTCGAGGATGTCGCGCTTCGGTGGCCTCGGGTGAGGCATCGAGCCCGAGACCGCGATGGCTTTGGCCCTGGATCGGCGAGGCAAAGGCAAGACCGAAGACCCTTGAACACGCGAAAAGTCGATTGGTGAACGGCTGTCGTTCAAAGGCGCCTCGCCGTCAAGCCTGACACCCCTGCCCGAGCGCCGCGAACCCCGCAATCCCGCTCGCGCGGGAGAACGCGCAACGGATGCGCCGGTTCGCGGCGCCGGGAGGTCAGGCCCGGCCGGAGCCGCTCAGGCCGTCGAAGAACTCCTTCACCCGCGAGAAGAAGCCTGCGCTCTCGGGGTGGTTGTCGGCCTGGTTGCCGTGGCTGTCGAACTCCTGGAGCAGCTCGCGCTGGCGCTTGGTGAGATTCTGCGGCGTCTCGACGAAGACCTGGATGTAGAGGTCGCCGACGTCCCGCGAGCGCAGGACCGGCATGCCCTTGCCCTTGAGGCGGAACTGCTTGTTGGTCTGGGTGCCGGCCGGGACCCGGACCGAGGTGTGCGAGCCGTCGATCACCGGCACGGTGATCTCGCCCGAGAGCGCCGCCGTCACCATCGAGATCGGCACGCGGCAGAACAGGTCGGCGCCGTCGCGCTGGAAGAACGGGTGCGGCTTGATCGACAGGAAGATGTAGAGGTCGCCCGCCGGCCCGCCGCGCAGGCCCGACTCGCCCTCGCCGGCCAAGCGAATGCGCAATCCGTCGTCGACCCCCGCCGGCACGTTGATCGAGAGCGTGCGCTCGCGGGTGACGCGCCCGGCGCCCGAGCAGGCCGTGCAGGGATCCTCGATGATCTCGCCGCGGCCGTGGCAGGCCGGGCAGGTCCGCTCGATGGCGAAGAAGCCCTGCGCCGCCCGCACCCGGCCGTAGCCGCCGCAGGTCGGGCAGGTCTTGGGCTTCGAGCCCGCCTTGGCGCCCGAGCCGGCGCAGACCTCGCAGGTGACCGAGGTCGGCATCTTGATCGTCTCGGTCTTGCCGGTGAAGGCTTCCTCGAGGCTGATCTCCAAGTTGTAGCGCAGGTCGGCGCCGCGCTCGCGGCCCCCGCCGGGGCGTCCGCCCGGCCCGGCCCCGGGGCGCCCGCCCGGTCCGCCGCCGCCGCGGGCATCGCCGAAGAAGGTGTCGAAGATGTCCGACATGAAGTCGCCGAACTCGTTGCCGAATCCGGGGCCGCCCTGCCCGCCCTGCGAGAAGGCGGCGTGGCCGAAACGGTCGTAGGCGGCGCGCTTCTGCCCGTCGGACAGGCATTGGTAGGCCTCGTTGAGCTCCTTGAACTTGAGCTCGGCCTCCTTGTCGCCGGGGTTGCGATCGGGGTGGTAGACCATCGCCAGCTTGCGGAAGGCCGACTTCATCTCACCGTCGGTCGCGGTCCGGGCGACGCCCAGAACCTCGTAGTAGTCGCGCTTCGACATTCCCCGGTCCCCAAACCCGTCCCGCGCCTCACCGGTCGGGCATCGTCCATACAAGTCCGGTCCCCGGCGCCGTCGGGCGGCCGGGGACCGGATCGAGCTTCACATCACTGGGCCGCACGGATCTCAGATCCGTGCGGCAAGCTCAAGGCGTATTACGCCCGCTTCTTCTGGTCCTTGTCGTCGACTTCCTGGAAGTCGGCGTCGATCACGTCGTCCTTCTTGGCCTCTCCACCCGGAGCGGCGCCCGCGGCGGCGTCCGGACCGGCGGCCTGGCTTGCCGCGTACATCGCCTCGCCGAGCTTCATCGAGGCCTGCATCAGGTCGGTGGTGCGGGCCTTGATCTGCTCGACGTCCTCGCCGGCCAGGGACTGGCGCAGGGCGTCGATGGCGGTGGTGATCGCGGCCTTGTCGGAGGCCGGAACCTTGTCGCCATGCTCGGTCACCGACTTCTCGGTGGCGTGGATCAGGCTCTCGCCCTGGTTCTTCACCTCGACCAGCTCGCGGCGCTTCTTGTCGTCGGCCGCGTTGGCCTCCGCCTCCTGCACCATGCGCTGGATGTCGGCGTCGGACAGGCCGCCCGAGGCCTGGATGCGGATCTGGTGCTCCTTGCCCGTCGCCTTGTCCTTGGCCGTCACGTTGACGATGCCGTTGGCGTCGATGTCGAAGGTCACCTCGATCTGCGGCAGGCCGCGCGGGGCCGGCGGGATGCCGACGAGGTCGAACTGGCCGAGCAGCTTGTTGTCGGCCGCCATCTCGCGCTCACCCTGGAAGACCCGGATGGTGACCGCGTTCTGGTTGTCCTCGGCCGTCGAGAACACCTGCGACTTCTTGGTCGGGATGGTGGTGTTGCGGTCGATGAGCCGGGTGAACACGCCGCCGAGCGTCTCGATGCCGAGCGACAGCGGGGTCACGTCGAGGAGCAGCACGTCCTTGACGTCGCCCTGGAGCACGCCGGCCTGCACCGCGGCGCCGATCGCCACGACCTCGTCCGGGTTGACGCCCTTGTGGGGCTCCTTGCCGAAGAAGGTCTTCACCTGCTCCTGGACCTTCGGCATGCGGGTCATGCCGCCGACCAGCACCACCTCGTCGATCTCGGCCGCCGAGACGCCGGCATCCTTGAGCGCCTTGCGGCAGGGCTCGATCGTGCGCTGCACCAGGTCGTCGACCAGCGACTCGTACTTGGCGCGGCTGAGCTTCAGCGCCAGGTGCTTCGGGCCGCTCGCGTCCGCCGTGATGTAGGGCAGGTTGATCTCGGTCTGGGTCGCCGAGGACAGCTCGATCTTCGCCTTCTCGGCGGCCTCCTTGAGGCGCTGGAGGGCGAGCTTGTCCTTGGTCAGGTCGATGCCCTGCTCACGCTTGAACTCGGCCGCCAGGTACTCGACGATGCGGTTGTCGAAATCCTCGCCGCCCAGGAACGTATCGCCGTTGGTCGACTTCACCTCGAACACGCCGTCGCCGATCTCGAGGATCGAGACGTCGAAGGTACCGCCGCCGAGGTCGTAGACCGCGATCAGGCCGGTCTTCTTCTTGTCGAGGCCGTAGGCGAGCGCCGCCGCGGTCGGCTCGTTGATGATGCGCAGCACCTCGAGGCCGGCGATCTTGCCGGCATCCTTGGTGGCCTGGCGCTGGGCGTCGTTGAAGTAGGCCGGGACGGTGATGACCGCCTGGGTCACCGGCTGGCCGAGATGGGCCTCGGCGGTCTCCTTCATCTTCTGCAGGGTGAAGGCGGAGATCTGCGACGGCGAGTAGGGCTTGCCGTCGGCCTCGACCCAGGCGTCGCCGCCGTTCGAGCGGGCGATCTTGTAGGGGACGAGCCCCTTGTCCTTCTGCGTCATCGGGTCGTCGTAGGTACGGCCGATGAGGCGCTTGATGGCGAAGAAGGTGCGCTCGGGGTTCGTCACCGCCTGGCGCTTGGCCGGCTGGCCGACGAGCCGCTCGCCGTCGTCCGTGAAGGCGACGATCGACGGGGTGGTGCGCGCGCCTTCCGCGTTCTCGATGACCTTGGGCTGCGTGCCTTCCATCACGGCCACGCAGCTGTTGGTGGTGCCAAGGTCGATGCCGATCACTTTACCCATGGTGGGATCCCTCGTTGGTGTTTTTTAAGCAGACCGCCGAGCCCCGAAGCAGCTCGGCCCATGGCGGTACTTGTCGAATGGTGTGAGCTCGAATGGGTTGAGCCTGGGCGGGCCGGACCGGACCGCGCCTCGCCGGAGGCCGGCGAGCGGGGGCGTTCCCGCGCCGAGCCCGATATAAGAAGGCGATTTCGGGCCCGCAAGGCGAGCCGGGCCGCGCTGCGCGCGCAGTTTGCGGTGCCGTGATCCCCCCGCTCCGCCCGGGGCCTGCCGGCTCCTGCCGCACGGGGACGGGCCGGGGCACGGCAACGGTTCCGGCCGCGTTTCAGGGCCGGAGACACGGTCAAGCCGCCACGACAATGTTGCGGGCTTGCCACGCCCGTGCCACGGACCGCATGCTAGGACCTTGCGGGACGTCCGTCGCCGTGCCGCGTACCTGTGCCTGGAGCCTGATGCAGCCCGTTCGCCCCTTCCTCCGCCCGGTGGCCCTGCCCGCTTTGGCGGCCCTGCCCCTCGCGGCGGTCCTGATGGTGGCGCCGGCCCCGGCCTCGGCCCAGTCGTTCCTGGAAGAATTGTTCGGCATCGGCCGGGCCGCCCGCCCGCCGGTGCCCCCGGCTCCGGTGCCGGGTGGCCGCGGGCCCATCGAGCCGGGCGAGGCGCCCCCCGAGGCCGCGCCCCGGCCGGCTCCGGCGCCGCCCGCGCCCCCGAAGCCCGTGGTGCTCAAGACCCCGAACGACGACGCGGTGATGGGGCAGGAGCTGCAGCAGAACGGCAATGCCGGGTCGCTGCGCCTCGACCGCGCCGGTGCCGGCTACACCGCGCGCCTGACGCTCGCCGGCACCAAGGTCTCCCAGCCGACGGAGAGCTGCAAGGTCGCGCTCGGCGACGGCCAGCCGCTGACGCTCGCCGACCAGGGCAAGCCCAACGGCGTGACGCAGCTCGCCTCCTCCGGCCCGGCCTGCCCGCTGCGGTTCGAGATCCTGGAGGGCAGCGTGATGGTCACGCCGCTGGCCGAGGCCGACTCCTGCGTCTTCACGGCGTCGGATTGCGCCACGACCCCGAAGGGCCTGTGGGGCCCCGGCGCCGCCACCCTGCTGCCGCGGGCGCAGGAATTCGATTCGGCCCGCGGCGTCGCCGACAAGGCGGTGCGCGAGAACTACAAGGTGATGACCCAGCGCGCCCGGCGCGAGGACGTGCGGCCGATCGTGACCGAGCAGGCGGCCTTCTCGGCCGACCGGGAACAGATGTGCCGTGCCTATGTCCGCGAGGGCGCGCACGGCTTCTGCCACCTGCGCTTCTCCGAGGCTCGCGCCCTGTCGCTCGCCACCCGCCTCGGCCTCTCGGGCGCCGCCCCGACCGCGAGCGCCGCCCCGCGCCCGGCGGCCCGCCGGCGCCCCGCCCCGGCGGTGGAGGGCATGAATCCGGGCTTCGAGGCCGGCGCGCAGGACCAGTAGCGCGCCGCGGCCCTGATTGCCGGGTTTCGCCAAGAGCGGTTTTTCGACGAAGTGGGCACCGCTTCGTCGATCGAAAATGCGGCAGATTCAATGACCTGGAGCAGTGCCCGGTCGCAAGGCGATCGGGCGCTGCTCTAGGCGTGGCCGGCGGTGGTCGAGAGCATGGCCGGCTCGATGCCGATGCCGCGCAGGGCCCGGTCGTACTTCGTCTCGAGGGTGGTGTTGAAGATCAGGTTGGGATCGGCCGGGCAATGCAGCCAGCCATTGGCCTGGATCTCGCTCTCGAGCTGGCCGGCCTGCCAGCCGGCATAGCCGAGCGCCAGCACGGCGCTTTCCGGGCCGCGGCCGTCGGCGATCGCCCGCAGGATCTCGATCGTCGCGGTGAGGCAGATGCCCTCGTCGATCAGCAGGGTCGATTGCTCGATATGGAAGTCGGGCGTGTGCAGCACGAACCCCCGGCTCGATTCGACCGGGCCGCCCATCAGCACCGGCATGTGGCCGATGCGATGCGGCAGCCGGATGGCGTCGTCCTTCTCGATGATGTCGAGCTGGACCAGCAAGTCCGGCATGGTGAGGTCGGAGGCCGGCTTGTTGACGATGATCCCCATCGCCCCTTCGGCCGAATGCGCGCAGAGATAGATCACCGAGCGCGAGAACCGCTCGTCGGCCATGCCGGGCATCGCGACGAGCAGCTGCCCGTCGAGGTAGCTCGGTGCGCCGCGGGGCGAGGCCTCCCCGCTCTCGGCAAGCGGATCCGGCGCCCCGCCGGGGGGATCCTGCGAGGGATCTTGGGACAGAAGGTCCTGAGGAAATCTGCTGCGCATGACGTCCATGCTACCCCCCGCTCCGGCGTTGTCCATAGCCCGCCGCCGGGGGTGAACGCGCACCGGGGCCCGGCGGCTCCCG
This sequence comes from Methylobacterium indicum, assembly GCF_017347565.1. NCBI lineage: Bacteria > Pseudomonadati > Pseudomonadota > Alphaproteobacteria > Hyphomicrobiales > Methylobacteriaceae > Methylobacterium > Methylobacterium indicum. The sequence continues at coordinate 3,150,505 of NZ_AP024145.1, forward strand.
CACCGCTTGCCGCGGGCTGTCCGACGGGCCGCCTCGAGTCGCCGCCTCGACTCGCCGCCTCGACTCGCCGGAACGGCCGCGCTAGACCCCGGCCGGGCTCGAGGTCCCGTTGGGGCCGGCCCGGAACGTTTCCAGGAGAGCCACGATGACGATCCAGGTCGGCGATCACCTGCCGCAGGCGACCTTCCGGGTCATGGGCCCCGAGGGCCCGGTCCCGAAGACCACCGACGACGTGTTCAAGGGCCGCCGGGTGGTGCTGGTGGCGGTGCCGGGCGCCTTCACGCCGACCTGCCACCGCAACCACCTCCCCGGCTACGTCACCCGGCGCGACGAGATCCTGGCCCGCGGCATCGACGCGATCGCGGTGACCTCGGTCAACGACGTGTTCGTGCTCGACGCCTGGTCGAAGTCGGCCGGCGCCGAGAGCATCGAGTTCCTGGCCGACGGCAACGGCGACTTCGCCAAGGCGCTCGGCCTCGACATGGACGGCACCGGGTTCGGCATGGGCATCCGCTCCAAGCGCTACGCCATGGTGGTCGAGGACGGGGTGGTGCGGGTGCTCAACGTCGAGGATGCGCCGTCGAAGGCAGATATGTCGGGGGCGGAGAATCTGCTGACGGCGTTGTGAGCATCCATCGGCCCAACCGACGAGCCTGACTCCCTCCGCGTCAATCCGCGGCCCCGAAAGCGGGGCCCGGAATCCGGACCCTCAGATGGGAGAGGACGAAACGGAATGCGGCCCGTCTCTTCTCACATGAACTGCGGTTCGGAGTTCCGGGCTCCGCTTTCGCGGCCCGGGAATGGCCCTGAGAGGGTTGGCGCCGTCGCGAGCCGTCAAGCCGGTTCGTAGAGAGCTTTCACATCGAGCAACTGCCGGCCGGCACCGAGCGGATCGCAGGTCGACGACCCCGCGGCTCCGCGCGAATGCGGGCGAGGTCGAGCGCCTCGCCGACGAGCGGCGCAGGTCGTTAAGGATGCCACATCTTCGCGCAGCGCCCTAAGCGATGGGCTCGTTTCCTGCCACGCGCTCGCGTGCCTCCGGCTGGCCATCACCAGGCGGATCGATCTTTGGCGATATGTCTTGCTGGTCTATCATGGGCAAATGGAGCGGGCGAAGGGATTCGAACCCTCGACCCCAACCTTGGCAAGGTTGTGCTCTACCCCTGAGCTACACCCGCTCACTGTGCCGGGCCTGATCGAACTTGGAGCGGGCGAAGGGATTCGAACCCTCGACCCCAACCTTGGCAAGGTTGTGCTCTACCCCTGAGCTACACCCGCCCAAACTCGTTCGGCCTCGTGGAAAAACTGGAGCGGGCGAAGGGATTCGAACCCTCGACCCCAACCTTGGCAAGGTTGTGCTCTACCCCTGAGCTACACCCGCTCGCTGTTTTCCGTCGGCGTCACCGTGGCGGCGCCGATGAGCGGCATAAACACCATTCCGCCGGGGAGCGCAAGAGGTTGCGGAGCCGGCTCCGCGGTGTCCTCCCCGGGGTCCCCGAGCGGTCCCTTCCCTACCAGGTTGGCGAGGGCGGCAGGCCGTTCTGGATCTCGGCGAGGCGGGCACGCGTCGCCGGGGTGGTCTCCGGCGGCAGGGCGTCGAGGGGGAAGAAGCCGGTCTCGGCGATCTCGCGGTCGGGGCGCTTGGGCTCCGGCACCGTGAAGGCCCGGGCGACGTAGAGCGCGACGTGGTCGCGCCCCGCGCCGATCCGGTTGAGGTAGAAGCCGTGCAGGGCCGGTGGAACGCCCGGGTCGAGCACGATGCCGGTCTCCTCGCGGAATTCCCGGGCCACGGCGTCGAGGGCCGACTCGCCGGGCTCGATGCCGCCGCCCGGCAGGTGCCAGCCGGGCATGTAGGTGTGGCGCACGAGGCAGACGCGGTTCTGCGCGTCGATCGCCGCCCCGCGCACGCCGAGGGTCATCCCCCGGGTGACGCGCCAGACGAGGTGGGCGGCCCGCATCATCAGGGCCTGTCGGCGCGTCATCCCGGAATGTCCCTGTCCTAGACGACGGTCAGGCGGATCTCGCCGACGCCCTCGATCGACCCGACCATGGTCTGGCCGCGGGTGACCGCGCCGACGCCCTCCGGCGTGCCGGCGAAGATCACGTCGCCGGGTTCCAGCGCGAAGTAGGTCGACAGATAGGCGATCTGCTCGGCCACCGACCAGATCATGTCGGAGAGGTCGCCCTTCTGGCGCACGACGCCGTCGACCGACAGGGTGATGGCGCCCTTGGCCGGGTGGCCGATGACCGAGGCCGGCTTCAGGGTGCCGACGGGACCCGAGAGGTCGGAGGCCTTGCCGAGCTCCCAGGAGCGGCGCAACGCCTTGGCGTCATCCTGGAGATCGCGCCGGGTCATGTCGAGGCCGACCCCGTAGCCGTAGACGTGGTCCAGGGCCTCCTCCACCGGGATGTCGCGCCCGCCCTTGGCCAGCGCCACCACCAGCTCGACCTCGTGGTGATAGTTCTCGGTCTTGGGCGGATAGGGGTGCTCGACCGTCCGGCCGTCCGGCACGACCTGGAGCGCGTCGGCGGGTTTCATGAAGAAGAACGGCGGCTCGCGGGTCGGGTCGGCGCCCATCTCCCGGGCATGGGCGGCGAAGTTGCGCCCGACGCAGTAGACCCGGCGCACGGGAAACAGGTCGTCGGTGCCTTGGATCGGGAGCGCGGTGCGCGCCGGGTTCGGGATCACGGAGAGCATGGGGCTCCAATCTCGGGCGAAGTTTCGCGATGGGCCGCGCATCTTGGTAAAATGGCCGGCCGACCGCTATCTAGAGAGCGGTTCCGTGGTGCGCCATCCCGCCCCGCCGCAACCCCCTCCTTCGTGATGCGCCCCCCCGTGACCCACAGCCTCATCGCCACCCTCGCGGCCCGCCTCGGGCCCGCGCACGTCCTCACCGACGCGACCGATGTCGCCCCCCACCTCGCCGAGACGCGCGGCCTCTATCGCGGGGAGGCCCTCGCCGTGGTGCGCCCGCGCGACACCGCGGAGGTCGCCTTCGCGGTCCGGGCCTGCGCCGAGGCGCGGGTGCCGGTGGTGGCCCATGGCGGCAATACCGGGCTCGTCGGCGGCGGCGTGCCGTTCGGCGGCGTGGTGATCTCGCTCGCCCGGCTCGACCGGGTGCGGGCGGTCGATCCGCTCGATTCCACCATCACGGTCGAGGCGGGCTGCGTGCTCGCCAACGTCCAGGCGGCGGCCGAGGCGGCCGGGATGCTGTTTCCCCTCTCCCTCGCCTCCGAGGGCTCGTGCCGCATCGGCGGCAACCTCGCCACCAATGCCGGCGGCACCGCGGTGCTCGCCTACGGCAATGCCCGCGAGCTGACGCTCGGGCTCGAGGTGGTGCTGGCCGACGGGCAGGTCTGGAACGGGCTGCGCGCGCTGCGCAAGGACAATTCCGGCTACGACCTCAAGAATCTCTTCGTCGGCTCGGAGGGGACGCTCGGCATCATCACCGCCGCCGTGCTGCGGCTGCATCCGAAACCGGTCTCGAAGGCGACCGCCTTCCTGGGCCTCGAATCGGCCCGTGCCGCCCTCGACGCCTTCGGGCGCCTGCGCGACCGCCTCGGGCCGCGGCTCACCGCCTTCGAATACGTACCGCGCTTCCCCCTGGAGGTGGTGTTGCGCCACTTGGCCGGCGCCGTGCGGCCGCTCGACGGCGACCACGATACCTACGCCCTCGTCGAGGTCTCCTCGCCGGGCCCGGATGCCGACGAGGAACTGGAGGCGCGGCTCTCCGAGCTGATCGAATCCGGCCTCGTCGCGGACGCGACCCTGGCCCGGAGCGAGGCGCAAGGCGCGGCGTTGTGGCGCCTGCGCGAGAGCCTGTCGGAGATGCAGGGCTACGAGGGCGGCTCGATCAAGCACGACGTCTCGGTGCCGGTCTCCCGGGTGGCGGAATTTCTGGAGCGGGCGACCGAGGCCTGCGAGGCGGCGATGCCGGGGGTGCGGGTCTGCGCCTTCGGTCATTTCGGCGACGGCAACATCCACTTCAACCTGACCCAGCCGGTCGGGGCCGAGAAGGCCGCCTTCCTCGCCGAGTGGCCGCGGTTCAACCGCATCGTCCACGACATCGTTCACGCCATGGACGGCTCGATCGCCGCCGAGCATGGCGTCGGGCTGATCAAGCGCGACGAGCTGCCCCGCTACAAGGACCCGGTCGCCCTCGACCTGATGCGCCGCCTCAAGGGCGCCCTCGACCCGCACGGGCTGCTCAACCCCGGCAAGGTGCTGGCGGCGCAGGGCGCACCGGAGGCGTTCCCGGCCAAGGGCGGCAGGGCGGCATCGCCGGCATGATCCCGCTGTTTCGCCAGGCGTCCCCGGCCCCGGCCGGCCTCACCGCGGGAGCGCTTCTCGGCGCCTTCGAGAGCCTGGGCGACAATTGCGAGTTCGGCATCGCCCAGCGCTACGCGGGCATCGATCCGCTCGGGCTCTTCCGCCTCTCCTCGGCGCCGATCGCCGACCTCACCCACGCGGTCGAGACCCGGTTCGCGCACTATGGCGGGCCCGGCGACATCGAGGTCCGGGTCGGGGCCGGCGGCTACCTCTTCTGCCACAGCCGCCGTTACGGCTTCGCCTACCATACCGGCGACACGGCCCCGCGCACGACGCCGGCCGCCCTCCTCGACCGGGAGGTCCGCCGTGTCGCCTACCTGAAGGAGCGGCTGCTCGCCGATCTCGCGGCGGGCGACAAGATCCTGGTGCGCAAGGGACCGCCGGGGGAGAGCGAGGCCGCGGTGCGGCGCCTCCTCGCCGCCCTGCGGGCGATCGGCCCGGCGACGCTGCTGCGGGTCTGCGCGGAGGACGGCCGGGTCGAGTCCGGGCGCGTCGTCTGGTGCGGCGAAGGGCTGATGCAGGGCACGCTGCCGCATTTCGCCCCCTACGCCGCGGCGACCGACGCCGATCTGGCGAGCTGGCTCGCCGTCTGCGGCCGGGCCTACGCGCTGCGCCACAGCCTCGTCGCGCCGCCGCCGCTCGCACCGTCCGGCCCGCCGGTCTTCTCGGCACCCGGTGAGACGCGCCACGTCCTGCCCGCGGCCGCGCCGGAGCCCGGCATCCTCGTCGGGCCGCAGCCCGTCGCCGGCCTGCGGCCGAACCGTCTCCACGTCGTCTCTGCCGAAATCCGCCTGCCCGAGGATTTTTCCGGCACCCGGGCCGCCCTCGCCTTCGCGGATGCGGCGCTGCACGCCCGCCGCGACGCCGACCCGACCCGCCGAGGCATCTGGCAGACGGTCTATGCCGCCACCCGGACCCGCAAGCGCCAGAGCGAGGCGACGATCGGCCTGATGCTCGCCGGTCCTGCCGGGACGGCGGTGGACATGCGGGACTGGCGCGTGACGGAGGGCTGCCTGCCGGGGTTGGCGTAAGGCGGCAGGCTCGGGCGAGGCTCATTCTCCGCGCGTCGCTCCCGCCGAAGCGGGCCGTCGAAACTGCGCGTGTTGGACGACGTGAGGGGCGCGGGGCGCCCCGGACCGGACGCCCCTACCCCGCCTCGGCTTCCGCCGGCGGCTCGCGCTCGACGGTGCGGAACCCTTCGAGTTCGCCGAGGTAGCTGCGCGCCCACCAATCCACGTCCTCGCGCGCCATGCGCTCGAACATCGGCTTCCAGCGCTCGACCCGCTCGGCCTTGGGCATGTAGAGGGCGGCGCGGATCGCCTCCGCCACCTCGAACCGGTCGTAGGGATTGACCAGCAGCGCCTCGGGCATCTGGCGGGCGGCGCCGGCGAATTTCGACAGCACCAGCACGCCCGGATCGTCCTCGCTCTGGGCGGCGACGTATTCCTTGGCGACGAGGTTCATGCCGTCGCGCATCGGCGTGACGACGCCGACCCGGGCGGCGCGGTAGAGGCCGGCGAGCACCGCGCGGGGATAGGCCTTGGTGACGTACTGGATCGGTGTCCAGGACGGTTCGCCGAGCGACCCGTTGATGTTGCCCAGGACCTCGTTCACGTCGCGGCTGAGCTGCTCGTATTCCGGCACCTCGGTGCGGGATTTCGGGGCGATCTGCAGGAAGACGACGTTGCCGCGCTGGTCGGGGTTGGAGGCGAAGAAGCGCTCGACCGCCTCCATCCGCTCCGGCACGCCCTTGGAATAATCGAGCCGGTCGACGCCGATGAGGAGCTTGCGGGTGCGCAGGCCCGCCACCGTGTCGCGCACGGTGCGGTTCATGCCGGCGCGCTCGGCGGCCTGGCGGAAGCCGTCGACGTCGATGCCGATCGGGAAGCTGCGGATGCGGGTGCGGCGCCCATCGACCATCAGCGAGCCGCCGCCGAGCGGGATCGCCCGCAGCTCGTCGACGAGGTTGCGCGACAGGTTGTGGACGTCGCTGTCGGTCTGCAGCCCGATCAGGTCGTAGTCGGAGACGGCGCGCAGGAGTTCCGTGGAGGCCGGCAGGGTGTTGAACACCTCCCCCGACGGCCAGGGGATGTGGTGGAAATAGCCGATCGGGTTCGAGACGCCGAGGCCCCTGAGCTCGGAGGCGAGCGGGATCAGGTGGTAGTCGTGGACCCAGATCAGGTCGCCCGGCTCGATCAGCCCGGCGAGCGCCTGGGCGAAGATCCGGTTGACGCGCTGGTAGCCCGCGTAGTCGGCCCGGGAGAACGCCGCCAGGCCGAGGCGGTAATGCATGATCGGCCAGAGCGCCCGGTTGGCGAAGCCGCTGTAATACTCGCGGTGGTCCTGGGGCGACAGGTCCATGACCGCGTACTGCACCCGCCCCCGGTCGGCGATCACCGGCTCGGAGGACGGGTTGTCGGTGATCTTGCCGCTCCAGCCGAACCACAGCCCCTTATAGGCCGTGAAGGCTTCCTTGAGGGCGACGGCGAGCCCGCCGGCCGCGACCGCCTTGGATCCCGCATCCGGGACGGCGACGCGATTCGACACGATGATGAGGCGTGACACGGCGGGTATGGACTCCGGCTGCACGGACCTTGTGGGGCGGGAACGTCGCCGCGTCCATCCGCCCCCGACGGAGAAAACGCGCGGTGAGCAAGCGCGATCCGCGAGGTTTGGTCAACCCTCGAGGCGAATCCTGACCGTGCGACACCCGGACCGGCTGTGCCCGGCGCTCCACAGGAATCCTGCCGCGATTCACTTGGGGCAAGGCTTAGGCAAGACCGCTCGCGGCGGGACCGGAACCGGGCGCCTTGGCTGCTGTTACTCGCAATAACGTCGCATGCGTGCGGCGCGGCGACCGGCGCGGCCGGGGGCCGTGCCGCGAAGAACGGAGTTCCCCTCAATGAGCGCGGGTTACGACAACGGACAGCACCGGGCCGACGATCGGGGTGCCGCCGGCGAGCGGCCGGCGGACTGGAACGACCTGCGCCACGACGTGCGCCAGCTCGGCGACGTGGCGATGGAGCGCGGCTTCAGCCTGGTCGACTCGGCCCGCGAGCAGGTCCACGGCTACGTCGACCGGCGCAAGGGCGATGCCGCCCAGTCGGTCTCCGACCTCGCCCAGGCCCTGCGCGATTCGGGCGGCAAGCTCGACCAGCAGCCCAACGTGAAGGCGTTCTTCGACAGCGCCGCCGACGGCCTCGAGCAGCTCTCGGGCTCGATCCGCGAGCGCAGCTTCGAGGATTTCTACAGCGAGATCGAGTCGGTGGCCCGCCGCCGGCCGGCCGCCGTCGCGGTGGCGACCTTCCTCACCGGCTTCCTCGCCGCGCGCTTCATCCGCTCCTCGGCGCATCCCGCCCATGTCCTCGACGGCCGCGAGGCCTTCGGGCGCGGTCCGGAGACCCGCCGCGACCCGTCCCGCGAGCGCGATGCCGCCAGGTCCGCGTCCTCGTCCTACCGGGCGCCGTCCTACGGCTCCCGCGAGGTGCCGGGCGCCCACAGCGAGCCCGAGACCGCCCGGCCCGACCCTTACCGCACCGGCGCGTCCGGCCCGCGCTACTCGGCCTGACGGAGGCGCCGCCATGGCCGATCCCATGACAGACCACCGCCCCCTCGGGGGCAACGGCGCCCCCGGCAGCATCCAGGGGCTGCTCGGCGACGCCCTGCGGGAGACGACCGACCTCGCCCGCAAGGAGATCGCCCTCTTCCGTACCGAGATGTCGAACAACCTGAGGTCGCTGTTCCTCGGGCTCGGCATGATGGTGGGGGCGGCGGTCTTCGCCGTCGTCGCCCTCCTGGTGCTCACCGATGCCCTGGTGAAGTGGCTCGCCACGGTGGTGAATTCCGAGGCGCTCGCCGCCCTGATCGTCGGGGCGGTCTTCCTCGCCATCGGTATCGGGCTCGCCCTGTGGGGCCGCAGCGCCATGTCCCTGTCGACCCTGACGCCGACCCGCACGACGCGGCAGGTGCGCCAGGATGCCAGGGTCCTGTCCGAGAGGGTGTCGGGATGAGCCAGTCGATCAACGATCTCGAGCACGACATCGAGCAGACCCGCGCGCGCCTCGACCGGACCATCGACCAGATCCAGGGCCGGCTCTCCCCGGCGAGCATCGTCGACGAGATGCTCGGCACCGCGCGGCAGACGCCCGCGATGGCCGGCCTCTACGATGGGGCGCTGGCGGCGGTGCGGCGCAATCCCGTCCCGGTCATGCTGATCGTGGCCGGGGTGGGCTGGCTCGTGCACCGCGTCGCCCGGGAATCCGAGCGCCGCCGGGAGCTCGACGCGACGATGGCCGGGGCCGAGTCGGTGCCGGTCCTCAACACCGGCACGGCCCGGGTCTACGATCCCGACCGGCCGACCGCTCATCCGGCCGCCGACCGCGTCGCCGACAGCCTGCGGATGTGATCCCGGCGCCGGCCCGGGCGGCCGGCGTCCCGTCCCGACAGAATCCTCGTTTCGCCGCAGGCCGGAGCGGGCACGGGCTTCCCCGTCCTCCGCCTGCCAGGGAGTACCCGAGTCATGGCAGAGCACACCATCAACCCGGCCAATCCGGGCGCCCCGTCGGCCCACACCCCCGCGACCGGCCCCGAGCGCAACCTGCATCAGGACCACGACACCGTGCGCCGCAACCTCGACGCCGCGCAGGATTCGGCGGGCGATGCGGCCCGTCATGCCGGAGACGCCGCCAAGGAGGCCGCCGCCGGCATGTCCGAGCGGGTGAGCGAGACCGTCTCGTCGATCGGCGAGCGCATCGGCGAGACCGCCGACCAGCTGCGCGCCAAGGCCGACGCGGCGGCCGACCGGCTGAAGCGCGGCGCCAACGACGCGGTCGATCGCGCGCATGCCGAGGCGAGCCGCACCTACGGCGCCGTCGGCGGCCGCAGCTCCGACACGATCGACCGCGCCCGCAACTGGGCCAACGACCGGATCGAGACCGGCTCGCGCCGCTACGCCGACCTGCGCGACCGCGGCAGCGACCGGCTGGCCCAGGGCCAGAACACCGTCGAGCGCTTCGTGACCGAGAACCCGGTCCTCGTCGGCGTCGTCGGCCTCGCCGCCGGCATGCTGCTCGGCGCGCTGCTGCCGCGCACCCGCCAGGAGGACAAGGTCGTCGGTCCCTGGGCCGACGAGGTCCGCGACCAGGGCCTGCGCTACGCCCACGAGGCGACCGAGCGCGGCCGGCAATTCGTCGAGACCGCCCTCGACCAGGCCCAGGACGCCGCGGTCGCGGCCGCCCACGCCGCCTCGGACGAGTTGCGCAAGAATCAGCCGGCGGGCGAGTCCCAGCCCGGCACCGGCGAGCCGGGCCGCCAGACGCATTGACGGTTCTTCGTCGGCATCGTCCCGGGCCTGCGCGTCCGGGACGATGCCACGGGTTCGTTAGGGGCACGAGCCGTCCGTGACTCGTCGCAAGAACCGGCCGGCCCCGCGGGGCCGGCTTTTTTCGTGATCGCTTCCCGTACATCCCGACGGTATTCCGGGACCCGCGGCGGCAGGCACCGCGTTGTCGGCCATGAGCACCGCCCCCTCCCCCGATGCCGGCCCCCGCCTCGGCTTCTGCTGCAAGTTCATCCCGGACGAGGAGCCCGGCCGGTACAAGACCCTGAAGGCGGCGAAGGAGGCTGCGCTGGTGATGAACGTCACCACGGTGACGATCGCGCATCTGCGCCGCCTCGCCCCGACAGCCGCCCGCGAGAAGCTCGTCGCGGTGGTGACCCACAACCTCGCGGCGATGGAGCGCCAGGTCGCCTGGGTGGCGGACAGGCCGCCGCTCGAGCGGTTGCTGCGCCTCGCGAGCTCGATCCTGCCGGGCTATACCCACCCGGAGGTGCGCGACCTCTACGCCGATCCGGAATTTCGCCGCACGATCGAGGACGGCCTCGCGGCGGTGGGCGCGGCGGCGCGGGCGGGCGGGGTGCGGCTCAGCATGCATCCGGGCCCGTTCTGCATCCTGGCCAGCCGCAACCCGGCGGCGCTCGCGAACGGCATCGCCGAGCTCGACTACCACGCCGAGGTGATGGCGATGATGGGCTATGGCGGCGGCTGGCACCCGCACGGCGCCCATATCAACATCCATGTCGGCGCCCGCGATCCCGGCGTCGAGGCGTACCGGGAGAACCTGGACAAGGTCTCTCAGGTCGCCCGCGACCTCGTCACGGTGGAGAACGACGAATCCGCCTTCGGTCTCGACGAGGTGCTGCGTCTCGCCGACCGGGTGCCGGTGGTCCTCGACCTGCACCACCACTGGATCCATAGCCGCGGCGGCTATCTCGAGCCGGACGATCCGCGCATCGCCCGGGTGATCGACTCCTGGCGCGGGGTGCGCCCGGTCGGCCATGTCAGCGTCTCGCGCGAGGACGTGCTGCCGGGCCACGACCCCGACGCGCTGCCCGACTTCGCGGCCCTGACCGAGGCCGGACTCAAGGGCCGGGACCTCGCCGCCCATTCCGACCTGATGTGGAACCGGGCGCTCAACGACCACATCGCCCGCCACCTCGCCTGGTGCGACATCGAGGTCGAGGCCAAGCACAAGAACCTCGCCTCCACCGGGCTGGCGCTGCAGGTCGGCCCGATCCTCCTCGGCACCGCGCCGGCCGTGCCGGCTCTGGCGGCCGAGTAGGGATGGTCTCGACGCTGGGGCGCCGTGCCTGTAACGGTGCGGCATGAAATCGGCCGATTGCGACATCCTCGTCGTCCCGGGCTACACCAATTCCGGGCCCGACCACTGGCAGAGCCGCTGGCAGGAGCGGCTCTCGACCGCCCGCCGGGTGGATCAGGCGAGCTGGGACCATCCCGAGCCCGAGGCCTGGCGCGACGCCGTGATCGCGGCGGTGCAGGCGGCGAACCGGCCCGCTTTGCTGGTCGCCCACAGCCTCGGGGTGATCGCCTGCGTTCAGGCGGCCCCGTACCTGCCCGAGGGGGCGGTCGCCGGCGCCTTCCTGGTGGCTTTGCCCGACATCGAGCGGCCCGACACGCCGGCGGTGCTGCGCAGCTTCGCGCCGATCCCGCGCGAGCCCCTGCCCTTCCCCGCGGTCCTGGTGACGAGCCGGACCGACCCCTACACGACCTACGACCGCGCGGGCGAGTTCGCCGCCGCCTGGGGGGCGGAGCTGGTCGATGCCGGCGAGTCCGGCCACCTCAATTCCGAGAGCGGGCACGGGCCCTGGCCCGAGGGGCTGATGCGCTTCGCCGGCTTCCTGCGCACCCTGTAGGGCCGCTCCCGTGACCCCCCATCTCGACATGGTCGAGCCGGCGACGGCGGCGACCTTCCGCGAGGCCGACTACCTGGCGGCGAACCCCGACATCCACCTCGCGGTGCGCGAGGGTCGGCTCGCCAGCGGACGGGCGCATTTCGAGAAGCACGGTCTGCGCCAGGCCCGGCGCCAGAGCCGCTTGCCCGCGGGGCTGGAGGCCATGCGGGCCGACAAGCTGGCGCGCCTCGCCCCCCTGATGCGGGACGACCTGCCCCATCGCCGCCTCGGCGAGAAATACGATTACCTCAGCGAGGAGCTGCGGGCGCTCTCGGGCGCCGAGGACAGCCCCAACGTCTCGCAGAACGCCTACGACGCCCACGTCCTGGAACTGATCGACGCCAACCCGGACGGGCTGATCCTCGATTGCGGCGCCGGCCGGCGCGACCGCTACTACGCCAACGTCGTCAACCTCGAGATCGCCGATTACGACACCACCGACGTGCTGGGCATCGGCGAGGTGCTGCCGTTCCGCGATGCGAGCTTCGACGGGGTGATCTCGATCGCGGTGCTGGAGCATGTCCGCGATCCCTTCGCCTGCGCCCGCGAGATCGCCCGGGTGCTCAAGCCCGGCGGAAGGCTGGTCTGCGCAGTGCCGTTCCTGCAACCGCTGCACGGCTACCCGCACCACTATTACAACATGACCGGCGAGGGCCTGCGCAACCTGTTCGCCGGCCAGCTCGCCGTCGACCACCAGTACGTCCCGACCTCGCTCCTGCCGATCTGGACCCTGACCTGGATCGTCCAGTCCTGGGCCGCCGGCCTGCCGCCGGACGTGCGCAAGCGCTTCCTGTCGCGCCGCCTCTCCGACTTCACCGCCGACCCGCTCTCGCTCCTGAAGGAGCCCTACGTGACGCAGCTCGGCGACGACAAGAACATGGAGCTGGCGAGCGGCACCTACCTGTTCGCCCACAAGGAGTAGGCGCGCGTCGCGGAGGCCGGGCTCCCGCCGTCAGGCGACGTGCAGGATCGCGTCCTTCATCACCCGGGCGACGACGTCGCAGGTGAGCGCGCTCGCCGCGCAGTGGGTGACCTGCCGGTCGAGGTGGTCGTGGTCGAGGCGCGGGTCGCAGGCGCTCGCCAGGAAGTAGCCGGCATCCGTGATGCTCATCACGTAGACGTCCGAGGCCCGGCCGGTCTGCCGGTTGATCAGCATGAACTGGGTGTAGGCCTGCTCGAAATCGGGCCGGCCGCGCAGGGACGGCCCGCGCTCCACCAGCACGCCGTGGGGCGCCAGCTGCGCCGAGGCCGCATTCAGCACCTCGGCGGAAATGTCGTGCAGCAGCGCCACGCGCCGGGCGTCCTCGTCCGAGAGCGCGGCCTCGGGCTGCGCCTCGGCGACCGGGCTCGCCTCGCGGCGCCGCCGCTGCTCCTCGAAGAAGCTCCCGAAATCCGACAGCACCACGTCGGGGCACCGGGGAACCGTCAGGGTCTCCATCATCGCGCCGTGCTCCTTGTCTCCCGCGAGGGCGTCCCATCGCTCAGCTTGGATCAACTCGGGCGGCGGCCGAAGAGATCCGGCCCGATGAGGCGGGACGAGCGGCGGGCCTGCGGTTTCCTTTGCGGCAGGCACGCCTCACGGCCCCGCCGCGAAGGCCGCCGCCAGCCTCGCGCAGGCGGGGTGCCCGGCTCCCTCGACGAGATCGGGCGCCACGGTCTGCTGCCAGACCAGGAAGCCGCCGCCGCCGAGGTCGAGGATCGCCGAGCGTCCGGCCCGGGCGCGGCCCTCCGCGACGACGACGGACAGGCGGAAGGCCTGGCGGGGCGACGGGACCGGGCCGGCGGAGCCCGGGAGCGACCGGATCGCCCCCGGGTCGACCCGCCGCACCAGCGCCGCGAGGTCGAAGCGGCCGCCGGCATTGTAGACCGTGAGCACCGGGGCGAGGCGCGCCGCCAGGGCCGGCGTCATCGAGGGCAGGCGGCCGATCTCGTCGGCGCTGGCGAAGGGGCCGTTGCGGGGCCCCCAGGCGAGGCCGCGGGCGCGGTATTGCGGCAGCTCCGCCCCGCCATTCGGCTCGGGCGTGTCGTCCGGGTCGCGGTAATCGACGATCTCGGCCCCGAGCGCCATCGCGTCCCGGTCCGGCACGCCGAGGAGCCGGAACGCCTCCTCCATCGCCGGGCGCGGCGTGGCGTTGAGGTCGATCAGGCCGCCCTGGTCCTGGAGCGACACCAGGGCGACCCGCCCCGGTGCCAGCGGGCAGGCGGTGACGGTGCCGTCCTCCGGCAGGCCGGCCTCGGTGCGGCGGTAGACCCGCCCCAGTTCGAGCTCGTAGGCGATCAGGCGGGCGATCCCGTCCGCCGCTCCCTGGAGCCGCACCGCGTCGGCCCGGGCCTGGGCGAGGCCGGTCGCCGAGCGGACCTGGAGCAGCGCTCCCGCCAGCACCGCGCCGACGACGATGAAGATCGCCAGCACCGAGAGCAGGACGAAGCCGGCCTCGCCGGAATCGGGCGATCCCGCGTCGGGCGCGCTCACGGACCGGCCTCGAGGGCGATCAGGAGCGGCGGCCAACGGCGGCGGTCCCCGGGGGGGAAGGCGACCTGGATCTCGACGAGGAGCGGCGCCCGGTCGGCCCGCGACCAGGCCGTCAGCCAGACCGGCCGGGCGCCGTCGGAGGGCGCGCCGTAGTAGCGGATGCCGAGCCCGGCGATCCGCCCCAGGACGACCTCGCCGATCGTCGCGCCGGCGGTCTCCCGCTCGCTCCGGGTCTCCTGCAGGTCGAGGGCGCCCTGTGCCCCCGGCACGAGGGACAGGGCCGCGGCGCGTTCGGTCGGGCGCTCCAGCGTGCGGTCGGGGGCCAGCACCGCCACGAGCCCGTCCGACCCGCCGACGAGGGTCGGCCGGCTCCCGTCGCGGCGCCGCTGCGCCAGGCTGCCGAGGGTGCGCCGCAGATGGTCGCGCACCGACTGCACCTCCTCGGCGGCGGATGCGCGGGAGGCCGCCGCCGAGGCGCCGCCGGCGATCCGCACGGCATTGAGCAGCAGCACGCCGATCAGCCCGGCCAGCGCGAGGCAGACCAGGGTCTCGACCAGGGTGAAGCCGGCCTGTCCTCCGTCGATCGAGGCGCGCCGGCTCATGGGGCGCCGGCTCATGGGGCCCCTTCCCCGGGCTTGCCCGCGACGAGGGTGGCGTAGAGCGGGGGCGCGTCCGGCCCGCCGGCCGTGACCCGGACGCGCCAGAGCGGCGGCGCGCGGCCGAGCCCGAGGATCGGGCGCAGGTCGAGGATCGCCAGGGTCCAGGGCGTCCCGTCCGAGAACCGGCCCTGGATCAGGCCCGGCCGCAGCGGGCCCTCGGCGAGGCGGCGCAAGACGACGCCCTCCGCCTCGTCGGCGGCGATCCGCCGGGCCTCGAGGCGCCGCACCGCGCCGGCCGCCGTGCCGGCGATCTCGAACGCCATGATGGTCGCCGCGGCGGCGATCGCGAAGGCCACCAGAACCTCGACGGTGGTGAAGCCGTCCTCCCGGGCGCGCCGCGGGCTCACGGCCCGTCCTCCCGCCGCACCCGCCCGGTGAGGGCGCTGACCGACAGGATCCGGCGCGACGGACCGGCGGCGAGCAGGATCCGCCCGCCGGTCGAGCTGCCGTCGGGCAGGAGCCGCAGCTCTCCGGGCTCCGGCCGGCCGACCGGGCCCGGCTCGACCGCGACCGCGACCGCGAGCGCCCCGACCGGGATCGGCGGCGCCCCGGGGCGGGAGCTGACGAAGCGGGCGGCCTGGGGCTCGTAGGCGAGGCGCCCGGACAGGCCCGTACGGATCGCCTCGGCCCGCAGCCGGCCGATCTCGGCCGCCACCGTCTCGGCGACCAGCACGACGCGCCGGTCGAGGGCCCCGGGGCCGAGGGACTGGAACGCGATCCCCGCGGCGAGCGCCAGAATCGCCATCGTCACGAGCATCTCGACGAGGGTGAAGCCGTCCTCCCGCGGCGTCCCGCCCGCCCTCACCCGATCGCCCCGACGACGCGATCCGCGTCGAGACCCAGCGCCATCACGGCGAGACCGACATGCAGGCCCAGCGCGAGGAACGGGCCGAACGGCAGGGCGGTGTCGCGCCCGGCCGGCCGGCCGGCCAGCGCCAGCGCACCGACCGCCGCGAGGGCCGACAGGCTCGCCGCGAGGATCAGGACCGGCAGGCCCGCGAGCCCGGTCCAGGCCGTGGCGGCGGCGATGAACTTGACGTCGCCGAGTCCGAGCCCGATCCGCCCGGTCGCCCGCGCGTGGAGCGCGCGCAGGCCGTAGAACAGCCCGTAGGCGAGGATCGCCTGCGCGAGGGCGAGAGGCGCCGCCCCGCTCCCGTCCCGCCATGCCGCGACCGCGAGGCCGAGACCGAGAAGCCCGAGATTGAGCCCGTCCGGGATGATGCGGGAGCGCAGGTCGATCAGGCAGGCCGGCAGCGTCAGCGGCAGCGGCAGCAGGGCCAGCAGCAGGCCCGAGAGCGCCGCCGACATCACGCGCGCCGCGGCGCGCGAGCGCGGGCGGAGGCCGGCGTCAGGGCGAGGATGCGGTCCTGCGGGATGCGCGCGGGGACGGCGATGGGAATGCCGGCGGAAGTGGCAAGGGGTTGGGCAAGGGGTCCGGCAAGAGGTTGGGCGACGGGCTCGGCGAGAGAGTCCGCCGGAGGGGCTGCCAGGGAAGAGGCCGGGATCGCCGGCTCCGGCTCGGGGACCCGGTCGATCTCGATCAGGGAGGTGGGCACCTCCGCCACCGGTGCGGGCATCGTGGCCGGCACCGCGGCCGGGGCCCTGCGGGCGGCCTGGCGCAGGGTCCATTCGCGCAGGTGCAGCCAGTAGAAATAGGCCGCGAGCGATGCCGCCAGCACCCCGGCGAGCCACAGCGAGAGCAGCAGCCCGGTCGGGACGACGCCGTTCCATTCGCGCATCAGCCCGAGCGCGAAGGCCGCGTACCAGGACACGCCGGAGACCGCGCCGGAGACCAGGAAGACGCCGGTGCGCACCCCCGACACCCCGTCGAGCATCGGCCGGCCGATGTCGCGCAGCACGCCCGGCAGCACGACCGCGTGGATCACGAGGCCGTTCACAGTCAGGGCCAGCACCACGACGAGCTTGGCCCACAGCTTCGGGTTGGCGAGCTTTTCCGGCGATTCGGCCGCGTAGACGGCGAGGAAGCCCAGCCCCGAGAGCCAGAGCAGGCCGAGCCCGACCGTCACCACCTTGCCGACGAACAGGAAGATGCGGGCGATCTCGGGCGGCAGGCTGCCCCAGCGCATCCAGCGCAGGATCCAGAAATCGAGCATCGTGGCGCCGCCGAGCCCGAAGCTGAGGCCGATCAGGTGGAGGCCGACGAGGAGCGTCAGCACCCGCACCGGCGGGAACGGCGCCGGCAGCGGCACCGTGAGCGGCGCGGCGGCGAGCGCGGCCCCGCAGAGGGCGACGAGACCGGCGAGCGAGAGGCCCGCCAGGGTGAGGGCGCGCCGGCCGAGCCGCCGCGGGCGTCCGGTGATGCGATCCATCCGTCTCATCGCGCGCATCCCGTTCACGGTCGTCCCATCGCCCTCGCCGCATCGCGGGGCCGATCCTGTCCACAGATTCGATAATAAATCGCGACTCGGTCGGGGACCGCTCCGCCGGTCCGGCAAGGCAGTGAGGGCTTCTTTACGAAGAGACAGCACCTTGCCGGCCGCACTATCCCCCGCGCCGAGGCTGCCGGATGCTCACCACGACCACCGAGGACAACCGGGAGCCGCAACGGAACCCACCCGCGAACCAGGCCGGTTTCTCGCTCGTCGAGTTGCTGGTCGTCCTGGCGATCATCGGCATGATCGCCACCATGGTGACCCCGCAGGTCCTCGGCTATCTCGGCCGCGCCAAGGGCGAGACGGCCCGCATCCAGGTCAAGAACATCGCCCAGGCGGTCGAGCTCTACTACCTCGACCTCGGCGCCTACCCGACGACCCAGCAGGGTCTCCAGGCGCTGGTGCAGGCGAGCGGCCCGGCCTGGCGCGGGCCCTACGTGCGCGACCCCCGCGGCCTCGTCGATCCGTGGGGCCACGCCTACCTGTACCGCGCGCCGGGCAGCGGCGGCACGCCGTTCGAGGTCTACAGCCTCGGCGCCGACGGCAAGGCCGGCGGCAGCGGCGATCAGGCCGACGTCGCGAGCAACTGACCTCTCGGGCCGGCGGACGATTCCGACGGCCTTACAGTAAAATCCCCGTCGAGGGCGGCATCTTCCGATCATGTCGCCTGGGCGGCGTCCCGTCGCCGTGCGGCTTCCATTGCCGCAATTTGCGCCGCCGCCGCTCCCGGCCGCGCGATCACTCGGGCACGACGCACGCGGAAGCTGCATTCATCCTGTACGGCAACTGTGAGACAGGGGCCGGACGGCGCGTCTCAACGCCTCGTTAACCATAACTCCCCTAACGTCCGGCCCAGCGACGGATGGGCACGAGGACGGCGGGGAATGACGAGAGGTGCGCCTGTCCTCGCCCTGGCGCTCGCCTGCGTCTGGCCGGTCGCGGCCGGTGCCGCCGAGCCGACCGGGCATGCCGGGTCGCGGGATCCGGGCGCCCTCGTGCTGCGCGGCAACGACCGGCTGATCGGTGGCGAGGTTGCCGCCGAGGCGCCGGTGCCGGGCGGGCCGGTGAGCCTCAACCTCGTCGAGGTGCCGCTGCCGGTCGCCGCCAAGGCGGTGTTCGCCGACACCCTCGGCTGGGGCTACAGCCTCGACGAGCGCGCCTCCGGCACCATCACCCTCCAGACCGGCGGGCCGGTGAGCCGCGAGGCCCTGCTGCGGATGTTCGAGGCCGCCCTGTCGAGCCGCGGCCTGTCGCTGCGCCGCCACGGCCGCAGCGTCCAGATCGTGCCGGCGGGCGCCGGGCCGGAGCTCCGGCCGGTCCAGGGACTGGGGGCCGAGTCGGGCGCGGTCGCGGTGCCGTTGCGTTGGATCTCGGCCGCCGAGATGCAGGCGATCCTCTCCTCGGTCGCTCCGCGCGAGGTGGTGCTGCGGGCCGACCGGGCGCGCAACCTCCTGATCCTCTCCGGCGACGCTGCCCAGATCCGGGTGCTGCGCCAGACCATCGCGGTGTTCGACGTCGACTGGATGCGCGGCATGTCGACCGCGATGGTGCCGGTGCGCAGCACGAACCCGGTGGTGCTCGCCCGAGACCTGACCCAGATCTTCGGCGGCGAGACCGCCGGCACCGGCGACGTCATCCGCTTCATCCCCAACGAGGCGCTGAACGCGATCCTGGTGGTGACCTCGCGCGCCGCCTATCTCGACCGGGCCCGGGCGCTCCTGGAGCAGCTCGAGACCCTGGCCGCCGACCGCGAGCGCCAGCTCTTCGTCTACCGGATCCAGAACCGCTCGGCCAAGGAACTCGCCGCCGTGCTGCAGGGCGTGGTGATGGCCGAGATGGGCGGCGGCTACGGCCAGTCGGGCATCGGCGGCGCCATGGGCGGTGCCATGGGCGGCGGTTATGGCGGCTACGGCGGCGGGGGGTACGGCGGCTATGCCGGCGCGGGCGGGCTCGCGGGCGGCGGGCTCGGGGGCGGTGCCCTCGGCGGCGGCGGATCGGGCGGCGCGAACCCGGTTGCCGGCGGTCCGGGCGCGGCCGGCGGATCCGGTGCCGCGGCGGGCCCGGGCTGGGATACGGGCGGTGCCGGCGTCGGCGGCGGGCTCGGCGGGCCCTCCGGGGCCGCGGGCGGTCTGCCCTCCTCGCCGCTCGCCGGCGGGGGCGGCTACGGCGGCGCGCTCGGCGGTTACGGCGGTGGCGGCGCCTACGGGGGCTATGGCGGCGGGTTCGACACGGGCTATGCCGGCGGCGCCGGGATGCGGCGCGACGCCATCGGCATCGTCGCGGACGAGGCCAATAACAGCCTCGTCATCTCGGCCACGCGCAACCAGTACGACAAGATCCTGCGCATCCTCGGCCGCCTCGACGCGATGCCGACCCAGGTTCTGCTCGAGACCGTGATCGCCGAGGTCACCCTCAACGACAACCTCGCCTTCGGCGTGCAGTGGTTCCTCAAGCAGCAGGGCAGCCGCTTCAACCTCGCCAGCGCCGATACCAGCAAGGCCTCGGCGACGAGCGGCACCGCCGGCCTGATCACCTCGGCGATCCGCGGCGTGCCGGGCTTCAACTACCTGCTCGCCGGTTCCGACTTCAACGTGGTGCTCAACGCCCTGCAGGGCGTGACGCGGGTCAACGTGATCTCGTCGCCCAACATCACGGTGCTCGACAACCGCACCGCCAAGCTCCAGGTCGGCGATCAGGTGCCGATCATCAAGCAATCGGGCCAGAGCGCCCTGACCGCCGGCGCCCCGATCCTCAACCAGATCGAGATGAAGGATACCGGCGTGATCCTCTCGGTCACGCCGCGGGTGAACAAGAACGGTCTCGTCGTCCTCGACATCAACCAGGAGGTCAGCGACGTCGTCCCGACCACGACCTCGGCGATCGACTCGCCGACGATCCGCCAGCGCCGGGTCGCGACCAGCGTCGCGGTGAGCGACGGCCACAGCCTCGCCATCGGCGGCATGGTGCAGGAGAAGGCGCAGATCACCAACGAGAACCTGCCGGTCCTGAGCGAGCTGCCGGTGATCGGCCCGGCCTTCCGCAACCGCATCGACCAGCGGGTGCGCACCGAGCTCCTGGTGTTCATCCGTCCGCGGGTGATCCGCGGCACCGTCGAGGCCGATCGCATCGCCGAGGATTTCCGCCAGCAGTTCCGCACCATGATGCCGGTGCGCCCGGTCCTGCCGCCCCCGCCCCTGCCGGCGGCCTACGAGGGCCAGCAGGGGATTTTGCGGCGGATGCTGGACTGAGGCCGGCCGGATCGAAACGGCTCGGGTCCCCGCGCCCGCGACCGCACGGGCCGGCTCACCGCCGCAGGGCCGGTCCCACTTCCGCCATCGGCCGGGCGCCGACCGGCCGCAGCGTCGCGGCGGGTCCCAGGAAGGTCGCGACGTAGCGGCGCTCGCCCTGGATCACCGTCACCCGGTCGCTGGCGACCTCCGCGACCCGCCAATCCCCTCTGCCCTCGCCGCGGGCGAGCCAGGCCCGGCTGCCGCTGCCGTCGTCGATCAGCGCCCGCGCGGTCGGTCCGTCGAGGAGGATGCCGCGCACCACCAGGACCGGCCGCGGCGGGTCGCCGTCGAGGATGTCGCGGGGCCCCCGGGCGGTCCAGGGGCGTCGGCCGGGATCGAAGAGCGGGCGCCGCAGGGCCGTCTCGTCCGGGGGCGGCGGCGCGGCCGGGGCGTGCCGCGGCGCGAGCGCCGGCCCGCCATCGACCGGCCAGGCGAAGGCGGCGAGCATCAGGCCGGCCGACACCCCGCAGGCGAGGCGGGCCTTGAGCCCGGTCGCGGCGAGCGCGGTCCGGACCGTCCGGAGGGCCGGCATCACGGCGTCCCTCCCGGGCCGGTCCGGCCGGTCGTCGGCGCGGGCAGCAGGACGCCCCGCACCGTCAGGTTGAGGCGCATCACCGTGGCCCGGCCGATCTCGGAATCGGCCGGGCGCTCGACGCTCAGCACGGCCTCCTCGGGGACGATCAGGGGCGCCTCGCTCTCGAGGGCCGCCAGCAGCCCGTGCAGGCCCGCCGCGGTGCCGCGCAGGGATGCCGAGAGGCGCGGCAGGGTCGGGCGGGCGGGGTCCGGCTGGAGGCCCGCCCCGTCCACCGTCGCGCTCCGCCCGGCGGCGAGCGCGGCGAGGCGGCTCCGGAAGGCGATGACGAGGCCGGCCTCGTCGGCGGCCGAGAGCGGGGCCGGTGCCGGGGCGGCGGCCGCGGCGGCCTGCGCGCGGGCGAGGCGGTCGCGGGCCGCCGCGATGTCGTCGGCGGCGGCGAGCGCGTCGAGCACCGGACCGGTGCCGAGGACGATCGCGACGCCGAGGGCGAGAAGGCCGACGAGCAGCGGCCGGACCGCGGGCAGGGTCATGGTGGGCGGGGTCATGTCGGACGGCCTCATGTCGGACGGCCTCATGGCCGGCCCCCGACGGGCAGCCGCGGCAGCGTGACGACGACGCGCTGCCCGCCCTCGACGGGCTCGACCCGCTGCAGGGCGGGGGCGCCGTAGCCCGGCAGGCCGGCGAGCGCCGCCATCGCGACGGTCGGGTCGGGCGCCCGCAGCGTCAGCTCCAGCCCCGCCCGGGAGACGCGGAGAGTCTCCGCCGAGACCGTGTCCGGCAAGGCGGCGGCGAGCGAATCCCAGGTCCGGGCGAGCGGCGGTCCGCGCTCGGCCAGGATCTGCGCGATGCCGGCCTGGATCGCGGGCGGGTGGCCCTGGGCGGCGGCGCGGCGGGCGGTCGCGAAGGCGTCGTCGAGGGCGGCGAGCGTCGCGGCCTGGTGCTGGCGCAGACCCAGGACGGCGCCGAGGAGACAGAGCCCGGTCGCCGCCGCCAGCACGAGATTGCCCGAGCCGCGCAACAGCCCCGGCAGGGCGTGGTGCCCGCTCGACAGGAGATCGACCGGCATCGTGCGGTCCTCCGCCGGGCCGACCGCGACGACGCTCGCCTTCAGCCCCGCTTCCGCCAGCGCCGCCAGCACGGGGGCGAGCCGGGTGCGCTTGAGCACGACGTGGCGCACCCGCAGGGTGCGGGTCTCGGCATCCTCGCCTTCGACGTACCAGTCGCTGAAGACCTGGTCGGCCCGGAACGGCGTCGCGGCTTCCAGCTCCTGGGCCAGCACCGCGCGCATCCGCGGCAGGGCGGCGCTCGGCAGTTCCAGGGTGCGGATGAAGCAGGCCGCGGGATCGACCACCACTTTCGCCCGGGCCTCCGCGCGGCCGCCCCGGATCGCCGAGAGCCGTTCGGCGAGGTCGTCGGCCCCGCCCTCCAGGCGGTAGGTCCGGTCCTGGCCGTCGCGCCGGTCGGTCGCCGTCAGGCCGGCCTCCCCCGGGGCCCCGAGCCGTAGCGTCAGCAGGGCCGGCACGCGGTCGGTGCGCACCTCCGCGAAGCCGAGGAGGTGCGCGGCCGCGTCGATCCCCTGGCGGAACGAGGCCCGGGCGGAGGACAGGAGGGCGTGCGAAGAGGCGGTGGGCGCGCGCAACGGGTCGGCTCCGGCGCCCGACGACCGGTACGGGGCGGTGCCGCCCGGTCTAGCGCCCCGACATTTCCGTCCGCTTAAGGACGTGGCGCGAGAATGCCCCGCAGGTGGGTCGTGCCCATTCGGCTTTCTCTGGGGCAGGACGATGCTGAGCATCTGGGGCGGGAAGACCCGGCCGCGGCGCATGCGAACGGACCGGCGCGATGCGGCCCGCGGCCGCGCCGACGACCTGCGCACCTTCGTCGATCGCCTCGCCGAGAGCGACGTGCTGGATGCCGCCGGTCACGAGCGGGCGCTCGCCGCCCTCGACGGGCCCGGCCGGCGCCCCCTCCCCCTGCTGCTCACCGAGCTCGGCCTCGTCCACGAGGCGACGCTCGTCACCGCCCTGTCGGAGGCGACCGGCCTGCCGATCCTGCGCCAGGACGACCTGCCGGGCGAGCCGGTCCTGCCCGATCTCCTGTCGCCCGATTACTGCGCCCGCGCCCGGGTGCTGCCGCTGGCGGTCGAGGCCGAGCGCCTCGTCGTCGCCCTGGTCGATCCGTTCGACGCCGACACCATCCGGGCGCTGGAGCACCTCGTCGAGCGGGCGGTCGCCCCCCGCCTCGTCGGCCCGGGCAGCTTCGAGCGGGCGCACCGCACCGTCTACGGCGACGTCGCCGAGGAGGGCGAGGCGGGGTCCGACGACGACCTCGCGCGGCTCGCCGACGTGGCGAGCCAGGCGCCGATCGTGCGGCTCTCGGCCCGGCTGGTGCGCAAGGCCTTCGAGCTGTCCGCCTCCGACATCCACCTGGAGGCGGAGGAATCCGACATGCGGGTGCGCTACCGCGTGGATGGCGTGCTCGTCGAATCCGAGCGGCTGCCGAAATCGGTCCAGCTCGCGCTCACCACCCGCATCAAGATCCAGGCCGGCCTCAACATCGCCGAGCGGCGCCTGCCCCAGGACGGCCGCATGCAGGCCCCCGATCGCGGCCAGGAGGTCGATATCCGCGTCTCGACCCTGCCGACGGCCCATGGCGAGAGCGTGGTGCTGCGCGTCCTCGACGGCTCCCGCCGGGTCGAGGATTTTTCGGCGCTGGGCTTCGACGCGGCGGCGATCCGGGAGATCGCCGCGATGACGAGCCGGCCGAACGGCCTCGTCCTCGTCACCGGCCCGACCGGCTCAGGCAAGACCACGACGCTCTACGCCGCACTCCGCCGGATCAACGGCCCGCACCTCAAGGTCGTCACGGTCGAGGATCCGGTGGAATACCGGATGGCCGGGGTGAACCAGGTCCAGGCCCATCCGGGCATCGGCCTCGACTTCGCGGCGGCGCTCCGCTCGATCCTGCGCCAGGACCCGGACGTGGTGATGGTGGGCGAGATCCGCGACGGCGAGACCGCCCGCATCGCCGTCCAGGCGGCGCTGACCGGCCACCTCGTCGTCTCGACGCTCCACACCAACTCCGCCCCCGCCACCGTGACGCGCCTGATGGATATGGGCATCGAGCCCTACCTGATCGCCGCGACCCTCAACGGCGTGGTGGCCCAGCGCCTGGTGCGCCGGCTCTGCGGGGCCTGCGCCGAAGCCACGCCCGCGACGCCGCAGGAGCGCCTGCGCCTCGGCATCCCGGCCGAGGCCCCCTTGAGCCTCAAGCGCGCCCGCGGCTGCCCGGCCTGCAACGGCACCGGCTATCGCGGCCGGATGGTCGCCTCGGAGATCATGACCCTCGACGGGGAGCTGCGCGGCCTGATCGCCGATCGGGCCGACGAGCAGACCCTGACCGCCCGGGCGCGCGCCGCCGGGATGACGGGGCTCGCCGACAGCGCCCGGGCGCGGGTGCTCGACGGGGAGACCACCCTCGACGAGGTCGGGCGGGTGCTGGAAGGGACGCTCTGACATGCCCCGCTTCGCCTACAAGGCCTATGCGGGCGACGGGCGCTCGCGGGCCGGCACCATCGAGGCCGAGACGCGCCAGCGCGCCGTGGCGCGCTTACGCACCGACGGGCTCCAGGTCTACGAGATCGCCCAGGCCGCCGCCGGCCCGGCCCCGTTCTGGCGCCGCGACCTCTTCGGACGCGACCGGGTCAACGACGCCGCCCGCGTCGCCTTCCTGCGCGAGTTCGGGACGCTGGTCGGCGCCGGGCTCACCGTCGACAAGGCCCTGCGCCTCGTCGAGCGCCAGGCCGGGCCTGCGCTCAAGCCCGTCCTCTCCGACCTGCTCGAGCGGGTGGTGGCCGGCGCCTCCCTGTCACGGGCGATGGCGGCCCACCCGCAGGCCTTCCCGCGCGACATGGTCGACATCGTGCGCGCCGGCGAGGCCACCGGCACCCTCGTCGACGTGGTCGGCTCGCTCACCGCCTCGATCGAGCGCCGCGACGCGGTCAAGCGCCACCTGATCTCGGCGATGATCTACCCGGCGCTCCTCGTCGCGATGGCGATCGGCACCGTGGCGATGATCGTCGGCGTCCTCGTGCCGGCCCTGGCGCCCTTGTTCGAGGGCAGCGGCCAGGCGCCGCCCTTCGCGATCCGCGCCGCTGCCTGGCTCGGCGACACGCTCTCGGCGACCTGGCCGTTCCTCCTCGGCGGCCTCGCGGTTCTGATCCTCGTGCTCGTCCGGGCGTGGCGGGTGCCGGGTTTCGCGGCGGCGCGGGCGCAACTGGCGCTCCGCCTGCCCCTCGTGCGCGAGATCGTGGTCGGCATCGAGTGCGGCCGGTTCTGCCGGGTGCTCGGCACGCTGCTCACCGCCGAGGTGTCGATCCCCGACGCGGTGGCGGCGACCCGCCCGCTCGCCGGCAACCGGGTCTTCCGCCGCGCCCTCGACGAGGCCGGGCGGCGGCTCGCCGAGGGCGGCAGCCTCGCCTCGGGGCTCTCCTCGCTCAAGCCCTACGCCGCCTCGACCCTCAACCTCATCGCCAGCGGCGAGCAGGTGAACCGCCTCGGCAGCGTCCTGATCCACGCCGCCGAGATGCACGAGACCGAGACCCGCCAGCGCATCGACCGCCTGCTCGCGCTGCTCACCCCCCTGGTGACCGTGGCGATCGGCGGCCTGATCGGCGGACTGATCATCTCGGTGATGGGGGCGATCCTGAGCGTGGGGCAATTGACGCAGTAACGGCGGGGGATCCGACCGGCGGCGGCGGGCGTTGCCTGCGCTCCTGATCCCGGGAGCCCTGCCGTGCCCACCGAACGCCGACCGTCTCCGACCCTGCTCGCCGCGTCCCTCGTCGGGGTGCTCGGCGGCGCGCTCGTGGCCGTGCCGGAGGCAGCCCTCGCGCAGCAGGGCCGGCCCTCCACCCTCGCGATGACCTGCGGCCAGGCGCGCAACTTCCTCGCCGCGCGAGGGGCCGCGGTACTCGGCACCGGCGGCTACACCTACGACCGCTACGTGCGCGACCGCAGCTTCTGCGAGCCGACCGAGATCACCAAGAATGCCGTCGTGCCGACCCGCGACACGCCGGAATGTCTCGTCGGCTACCGCTGCATCGAGCCGGGGCGCAACTGGTTCGACGACGAATAGGGCGCCCTCCGCGCCCGGCCCCGAAGTCCGGGCGGGAGGGCGGACCGGCCGTCAGCCCTTCGCCAGCAGCGCCTCGATCTCCTGCTTGAGCGCGTCGCGCAGCTCGGGCCGCTCCAGGCCGTAGGCGAGGTTGGCGACGAGGAAGCCGAGCTTCGAACCCGTGTCGTAGGTCTTGCCGCGGTAGTGCATGCCGTAGAACTTCTGCGTCTCCGACAGGCGCTTCATGCCGTCGGTGAGCTGGATCTCGCCGCCCGCGCCGCGCTCGCCGCGCTCCAGGATCGAGAAGATCTCCGGCTGGAGGATGTAGCGGCCCGAGATGATGTAGTTCGACGGCGCGGTGCCCTTCGGCGGCTTCTCGACCATGCCGGTGATCTCGAAGGTGTCGCCGTATTCCTGGCCGACGCTGACGATGCCGTATTGATGGGTCTGGTCGGGGGCGACCTCCTCGACGGCGATGATGTTGCCGCCGTGCTGCTCGTAGGCGTCGAGCATCTGCACCATGCTGCCGCGGCTGAGCATGTCGGGCAGGATCACCGCGAAGGGCTCGTCGCCGACGATCTCGCGGGCGCACCACACCGCGTGGCCGAGGCCCAGCGGCTCCTGTTGGCGGGTGAAGCTGGTCTGGCCGGCGGCCGGCAGGTCCTTCTTCAGGGCCTCGTAGGCCTCGGTCTTGTTGCGCTCCTGAAGGGTGCGCTCGAGCTCGTAGGAGATGTCGAAATGATCCTCGATCACCGCCTTGCCGCGGCCGGTGACGAAGATGAAGTGTTCGATCCCGGCCTCGCGGGCCTCGTCGACGACGTGCTGGACCACCGGCCGGTCGACGACCGTCAGCATCTCCTTGGGCACCGCCTTGGTCGCCGGCAGGAAACGGGTGCCGAGGCCCGCGACCGGGAGGACGGCTTTGCGAATGCGTTTCATCGTGCGTGATCCAGTGAACACCGAGGAGCTGCCGGACCGCCCGGCGGGACTAGGCGCGACCGGGCGCTTGACACCCACCGGACCTCCTCCCCGCGGGCAGCCTTGCCACCGGACAGCTTAATTGACGCTGAAGCATTGCGGGGTATGGATCAACCCGTCTCACACCTGGGAGCGGACGGAATGGCGGTACTTGTCACGGGCGGGGCCGGCTATATCGGCAGCCACATGGTGCTCGCCCTGATCGACGCCGGACACGAGGAAGTCGTGGTCCTCGACGATCTGTCCACCGGCTTCGATTGGGCGTTGCCGCCGGAAGTCACGCTGGTGCGCGGCGACGTCGCCGACCAGACCCTGGTGGCCGAGACCATCCGCGCGCACAAGATCGACGCGCTGGCGCACTTCGCCGCCAAGATCGTGGTGCCGGATTCGGTGGCCGATCCCCTCGGTTACTACCTCGCCAACACGGTCAAGTCGCGGGCGCTGATCGAGGCGGCGATCGGGGCGGGCGTGCGCCACGTCATCTTCTCGTCCACTGCCGCGGTCTACGGCGAGCCGTCGGTGGTGCCGGTGCCCGAGGACCTGACCCCGAACCCGATCAATCCCTACGGCCGCTCTAAGCTGATGACCGAGTGGATGCTGGAGGACGCCGCCCGCGCCCACGGCATCAGCTACGTCGTCTTGCGCTACTTCAACGTGGCCGGCGCCGATCCGCGCGGGCGCTCGGGCCAGTCGACCCCCAACGCCACCCACCTCATCAAGGTCGCGACGCAGGCGGCGCTCGGCCGGCGCGGCCAGCTGGAGGTGTTCGGCACCGACTACCCGACGCCGGACGGCTCGTGCCTGCGCGACTACATCCAGGTCTCGGACCTCGCGGCCGCCCACCTCGTCGCGCTCAACCACCTGCGCGGCGGCGGCGAGAGCCTGACCCTCAATTGCGGCTACGGTCGCGGCTATTCGGTGCTGGAGGTGATCGACGTGGTGAAGTCGGTCTCGGGCGTCGATTTCCCGGTCACGCTGTCGCCGCGCCGGGCGGGCGATCCGTCGCGGATCGTCGCCGGGGCCGACCGGATCCGGGCCGAGCTCGGCTGGGTGCCGCAGCACGACGACCTGCGGGAGATCGTCACCCAGGCGCTGGCCTGGGAAGAGGCATTGGGTCGTCGCAACCGGGTCTGATCGATGCCCCAGACCCGGTTCGTCCTGCGGAGCGTCCTGGCGCTCGGTACCGTTCTGCTCCTTGCCGCCCCCAGCGGCGCGGGCGATTTCCGGGCCTTCGTCGAGGAGCTGTGGCCGGCCGCCCAATCGCGGCACGTCTCGCGCGCGACCTTCGACGCCGCGTTCCGGGGCGTCACCCCGGATCCGGCGGTGCTGGCGCGGCTGCGCCGCCAGGGCGAGTTCGGCCGGCCGGTCTGGGAGTACCTGACCGGCGCCGTCTCGCCCGGCCGCATCGCCCGCGGGCGGGCGGAGGCCGCGCGGCGCGCCGAGACCCTGGCGGCGATCGAGGCGCGGTACGGCGTGCCCGGCCCGGTGCTCCTCGCCTTCTGGGGCATCGAATCGGATTTCGGTGCCAGCGCCGGCACGATGCCGGTGATCCGGGCGCTCGCCACCCTGGCCGAGGCGCGCCACCGCGGCGAGCTGTTTCGCGATGAACTCCTGGCCGCCCTGGAGATCCTCCAGCATCACGACGTGAAGCCGGAACGGATGCGCGGCTCCTGGGCCGGTGCCATGGGGCAGACGCAGTTCCTGCCCTCGGCCTACCTGAAGGCGGCGGTCGATTTCGACGGCGACGGGCGGCGCGACATCTGGGATTCGGCGCCGGACGCGCTCGCCTCGATCGCGAATTTCCTGGCCCAGGCCGGCTGGCGCCGCGACCTGCCCTGGGGCGTCGCCGTCACCCTGCCGGCGGATTTCGACCTCGCGCGCTATCGCGGCCCGTTCTCCGACTTCGCCCGGCGCGGTGTGCGGAGCCTCGACGGCGAGGCGCTGCCGGCGACCGGCGAGGCGAGCCTGTTCCTGCCCGGCGGGGCCGGCGGGCCGGCCTTCCTGATCACCGCCAATTTCGA
The DNA here is from genome assembly GCF_017347565.1 of Methylobacterium indicum. Classification (NCBI taxonomy): domain Bacteria; kingdom Pseudomonadati; phylum Pseudomonadota; class Alphaproteobacteria; order Hyphomicrobiales; family Methylobacteriaceae; genus Methylobacterium; species Methylobacterium indicum. The sequence goes on from NZ_AP024145.1 coordinate 3,179,547, forward strand.
GGCGATCCGCGCCTACAACACCTCGGATTCCTACGCGCTGGCGGTGGGACACTTCTCCGACCGGATCGCCGGGGGACCGCCGCTCGCCGCGCCCTGGCCGACCGGGCCGCGCCTCGATCAGGCAGGGGTCACCGCGCTGCAGCGCGGGCTCTCCGCCCGCTCGCTCTACGAGGGCCCGTTCGACGGTCGCGCCGGGCCGAAACTGCGCGAGGCGGTGCGGCGCTACCAGATCGCGGCGGGCCTGCCGGCGGACGGCTACGCCACCCCGGACCTCCTGGAGCACCTGCGCGCGCCGCGCTGATTTCGAGGCCGGGTTCGGGCCGCCCCCCCCGTGGACAACCGAGGCCGACTTCCGCAAGGATCCGCCGGAACGCAGGAGACCTCGACACCATGGCTCACGCATTGGGCGCGCCGGCCGGCGAACGGAGTCCCGACGGCCCCAACCAGCCCGATCTCGCCGGGCCGGAGGTGCGCCGCGCCAAGGAGGACCTGGCGGCCTGCTTCCGCATGGCGGCGCGCCACGGCCTGGAAGAGGGCATCTGCAACCACTTCTCGGCGATGGTGCCGGGCTACGACGACCTCTTCATCGTCAATCCCTACGGCTACGCCTTCGCGGAGATCACCGCCTCGAAGCTCCTGGTCTGCGACTTCCACGGCAACGTCGTCTCGGGCGAGGGCCAGCCGGAGGCGACCGCCTTCTACATCCATGCCCGCCTGCACAAGCGCATCCCGCGGGCCCGCGTCGCCTTCCACACCCACATGCCCTACGCCACCGCCCTCTCGATGACCGAGGGCGATCCGCTGATCTTCGCCGGGCAGACCTCGCTCAAGTTCTACGGCCGCACCGCCTTCGACCGGAACTACAACGGCCTCGCCCTCGACGAGCGCGAGGGCGACCGCATCGCCGACAGCGTCGGCGAGGCCGACATCGTGTTCATGAAGAACCACGGCGTGATGGTGCTCGGCCCCACCATCGCGGAGGCCTGGGACGATCTCTACTACCTGGAGCGCGCGGCCGAGGTGCAGGTGCTCGCCCTCTCGACCGGGCGCGCCGTCCTGCCGGTCGATCCCGCCATCGCCGAGGCCGCCTACCGGCAGATGCGCGAGGGCGATCCGGAATCGGCCCGCCTCCACCTCGCGGCGATCCGCCGGCGGCTCGACCGGGAGGAGCCGGACTACGCCGCCTGATACCATGTCCGGAAGATTCCTTCCGGACATGGTATCGCAAGCCCGCGCGGCGCTTGAGCGAAGCCGGAATCCGCATCGCGAAGCGATCAAACGGATTTCGTATGACTGCGGCGGACGAGCCAGAGGGCGGTGAGCGCCAGCACCCCGGCGCTCACCCCATGCAGCCCGATCTGCCACCACGCGGCGGTGCCGGCGGAGAGGACGAGGGCGAGGTCGCAGGCCGGGATGACGAGGCTGCCCGCCAGCACGATCGCCACGGCGCGCCGGGTCGACAGGAGGCCGAGGCCGCCGAGATAGAGCGCGAGGGCCGCGTCGCGCGCGCCGATCGCCCGAAGATAGGTCCGGCCGATCCCGGCGGGCTCCGGCACGCCGTAGATCAGCGCGCCGAGCGCGGGCGCCGCCAGGAAGAGGCCGCCCAGGCCGAAGAAGACCAGCGCCATGGCGAGCACGACCCAGAGGCGTGGATCGGAGGGGGTGAGGCGATCGTCCCGGGTGGCGAGAGGGTGTCGGTCCATGCTGCCGGCATGCCCGAAGGCGCGGGCCGGTGCCTTCACGTGGGTTGAGAGGCTGCTTCGCCGGTCAGCGATTTCCATCCCGCCTGCGACCTCATCCTGAGGTCGCAGGCGGGATGGAAAGGCCCCTCCGGTGCGGTTTGCTCAGAGTTCCAGAATCGCCTTGATCACCCCCGCCTCCGGCCGCAGCCAGTCGCGAAACAGCTCGGGCCCGTCGGCGAGCGCGCCGCGATGGGTGCAGAGCGCCCGGGTCGGCACGCGGCCGGCCTGCATCTGGCGCACCACCTCGGCGAAGTCGTCGGGTTGGGCGTTGCGGCTGGCAAACAGCGTGGTCTCGCGCTTGTGGAATTCGGGATCCGAGAACACGATGTCGTCGCGCACCACGCTCACCAGCACGTAGCGCCCGCCATGGCCGACGAATCCGAAGCCGCGCTGCATCGCGGCGCGGTTGCCGGTGCAGTCGATCACGCAATCGTAGTAGTCGCCGGAGGTGGCGGCGCCCGCCTTCGCCTCGGCCTCGTCATTGGCGAGGAGCAGCGCGTCGGCGCCGAGCGCGGTTTGCGTGAAGGCGAGCCGGTCCTCGCGCAGGTCCATGACCGTGACGTGGGCGCCCCGCGCCTTGGCGAAGATCACCGCCGACATGCCGATCGGGCCGGAGCCGACCACCAGCACGCGATCGTCCGCCGCGATGCCGCCGCGCTTCACGCCGTGCGCGCCGATCGCCAAAAACTCGATCATCGCGGCGTCGTCGAGGGGGGTATCGCCCACCGGCACCACGTTCCGCGCCGGCACGCTGATCAGCTCGGCCATGCCGCCGTCGCAGTGGACGCCGAGCACGGAGATGTTCTGGCAGGCATTGGTCACGCCCTTGCGGCAGGCGACGCAATGTCCGCAGGACAGGTACGGGACCACGTAGCAGTTCTGGCCCGCCACGAGCCCGCTGCCGGCCGGCGCCCGCTCGATCGTGCCGGAGAGCTCGTGGCCCATCACCCGCGGATATTGCAGGAACGGGTGCTTGCCCTGGTAGATGTGGAAATCCGTGCCGCAGATCCCGACCCGGCGGATGCGCACCAGCGCCTCGCCCTCGGCCGGGACCGGCTCCGGCCGCTCGGTCAGCCGCAGCCGGCCCGGCTCGTCGCAGAGGAGCACCTTCATGGTGGGAGGTCTTTCGAGAGAATCGATTGAGAGAGGGGTGGTGGTGAGACGATGAGGCGCGGGCTTTCCCCCTCCCCCTTCTGCGGGGGAGGGTGGCGAGCGGAGCAGGCCGGGAGAGGGGACGCCGTTTCCAGAGAAGTCGCGCGCTTCATGAAGGGCGCCACTTGGAACAGCGTCGCCCTGCCCCTCTCCCACCCGGCGCACGAGTGCTTCGCACTCGCAGCCGGGCACCCTCCCCCGCAGAGGGGGGGAGGGAACGAGCCTGCGCCCTTCCATTTCCCCGGACAGCACTACGCTCGTGGGGATAGGTGAAAACCCGCGCCTTATCCAGATTACGCCAGCATCTCCGGCGGCAGGTCGCTGCCGTGATAGGTCTTGTAGATCGTGTTGAGCTTGCCGTTGCGCAGGTTTTTGTGCACCCACTCGTTGAGCGCGGCCTGGAGCTTGGTCTCGCCCTTGCGGATGCCGATCGCGTACGGAAACGTCCGCATCACGATCTTGGTCTCGAACGGCGCCGGGGGCTTGCGGGCATTGGCGGTGTTCATGACCTGCGGCGAGGTCGCCACCATGTCGACCTGGCCCGAGACCATCGCGGTGATCAGCGTGGCGTCGTCGTCGTAGCGCACCATCTGGGCGCCCTGGGCGCGCGCGGTCGCCTCCTTGTCGTTGGTGCTGCCGCGGGTGGTGCCGAGGCGCTTGCCGACGACGGCCGCGTAGTCCTTGACCTCGCGGTCCTTCGGCCCGGCGATCACCGCCTGGATCACCCCGTAGGGGTCCGAGAAGTCGATCACCTTCTGGCGCTCCTCGTTCACGCTGAACGAGGCGATGACCATGTCGGCCTTGCCGGTGAGCAGGAACGGCACCCGGTTCGGGCTCGTCACCTGCACGATCTCGAGCGGCAGCTCCCAGTCGGCGGCGAGCAGCCGCGCGGTCTCGACGTCCGAGCCGGTCGGCTGCATCGCGGCATCGGTCATGCCGAAGGGCGGCGAGCCGAGATCGAGGGCGACGAGCAGCTTCTTGCGGCTCTTGATCGTGTCGAGCGTGTCGGCGAGGGCCGGCATCGCCAGGGTCGAGGCGGCCGCGAGGCCGCCGGCCAGGAAGGTCCTGCGCTTCATCCCCAAATCTCCTTGATTCTTACAGCCCGCTGCCGACGAAGTCGCGCAATTCGGGCGTGCGTGGGTGGTCGAGGTCGCGGCCGGCCAGGGTCTCCCAGACCCGGCCCTGGCGCATGTAGATGACGGTGCCGGCGACCCGGCGGGCAAAGCCCATCTCGTGGGTGACGAGGATCATGGTCATGCCGCCGCGGGCCAGATCCTCCATGACGCGCAGCACCTCCGAGGTCAGCTGCGGGTCGAGCGCCGAGGTGACCTCGTCGAACAGCATCACCTGCGGCTGCATGGCGAGCGAGCGGGCGATGGCGACGCGCTGCTGCTGCCCGCCCGACAGCTGCTCGGGATAGTGCTCGGCCTTCTCGGCGAGGCCGACCCGGGTCAGGCAGTCCATCGCGAGGTCGCGCGCATCCTTGCGCGAGACGCCCTTCACGCAGGTCGGCGCCAGCATGATGTTCTGGAGCGCGGTCAGATGCGGGAAGAGGTTGTAGCTCTGGAAGACGATACCGACCGAGAGCCGCAGGGCCCGCTTGTCGAGGCTGGGCGCGTGGATCGCGTGGCCGCAGACCTCGATCGCCCCCTCCTCGATCGTCTCCAGCGCGTTGATGCAGCGGAGCGCGGTGGACTTGCCCGAGCCGGACTGGCCGATCAGCGCCACCACCTCGCCGCGGCCGACCTCGAACGAGACGCCGTCCAGCACCTTCAGCGGGCCGAAGCTCTTGTGGACGTTGGCAAGCTTAACGACGGCCGACATTGAGCCTCCTCTCCAGCCCGCGGCTCCAGGCCGACAGCGGATAGCAGATGGCGAAGTAGAACAGCGCCACGGTCACAAAGATGATGAAGGGCTGGAAGATCGAGTTGTTGATGAGCTTGCCGGCCTGCGACAATTCCACGAAGCCGACCACCGAGGCGAGCGAGGTGTTCTTGACGATCTGGACCAGGAACCCGACCGTCGGCGCGGTGGCAAGCCGCATCGCCTGGGGCAGCACGACCCGGGTCAGCCGCTGCCAGGGCGACAGGGCCAGGCACTCGGCCGCCTCCCACTGGGTCTTCGGCACCGCCTCGATGCAGCCGCGCCAGATCTCGCCGAGGAAGCCGGAGGCGTAGATCGTCAGGCCTGCGCCGGCCGCGATCAGGGCCGGCAGCTGATCGAAGCCCGCGATGGCGAGGCCGAAATAGATCATGAACAGGAGAATCAGGAGCGGCGTGCCCTGGACCACCTGGACGTAGGCCGAGGCGAGCCCGCGCACGACCCGGTTCGGCGAGATGCGCGCCAGCGCCACGCCGAAGCCGAGGAGGCCGCCGCCGATGAAGGCGATGCCTGAGAGCGCCAGCGTCCAGCCGGCGGCCTGGAGCAGGAACCAGAGGTGCTGGGGTCCGAAAGTGGGCATGGGTCCCCTCCCCGCTAGAGCGCCGTGCCGAGCTTGCGCCGGCGGGTGAAGACGAGGAGGCCGAAGCCCCAGAAGGCCCAGCGGACGACGAAGGACAGGGCGAGGTAGACGAGGCCGACGACGATGTAGGTCTCGAAGCTGCGGAAGGTGTCGGACTGGATGCGGTTCGCCACCGCCGTCAGCTCCTCGGCCGAGATCTGCGAGCAGATCGAGGAGGCGAGCATCAGCAGAACGTACTGGCTGACCAGCGCCGGGTAGACCCGCTCGATCGCCGGGCGGAGCACGACGTGCCAGTAGATCTGGCGGCGGTTGAGCCCCAGGCATTCCCCGGCCTCGACCTGCGCCTTGTGGATGCTCTCGATCCCGGCACGCATGATCTCGCAGGTATAGGCGACCACGTTGACGACGAGCGCCAGCACCGCCGCGACGTTGGCGTCGACCCGTAGGCCCAGCACCGCGATGCCGAAATAGACGAGGAAGATCTGGACCAGCAGCGGCGTGTTGCGGATCACCTCGACATAGGCGCCGACGACCCGCTTGAGCCAGGGCGGCCCATCGGCCCGGGCGATGGCGCAGAGCGCGCCGCCGACGAAGCCGAGCACGGTCGCGACCGCCGAGAGCTGGAGCGTGAGCCAGACGCCGGCGGCGAACTCGCGCCAGTACGGCAGCAGGGCGGCGAAATCGAACTGGTAGGTCATGCCGCGGGCGCTGTCGGATAGGCGGCGGCGAGCGCCCGGAGCACCGGCGCCGGCAGGTCGGCGCCGGTCTCTCCGACCCAGGCCAGGAAGGCGTCGACCCGGCGCTCGACCTTCTGGACGTGGTTCTGGGCGATGTCGGCGATGCGGTGGTTCAGATACGGGTTGAGGAAGCGGTCGAGGGTGGCCGCCACATAGTCGCGGGCCTGCGCCTCCATCCCGCGGGCGGAAAATCCCGGCACCACCTCGTCGCGATAGAGCGCGTCGAGCCGCGCCCGCACCGCCGGATCGGCCAGGATCTCCCGCACGGTCTCACCGGCCGGGCGGCCCTCGCGCTGCCAGATCTCGGCGAGGAAGGTGTGGCCGAGATTGAGGATGTGGATCTTCAGCCGCTCGTAGGGTTCGAGGTCGTCGGCGAGCACGATGCAGGGGTGCTCGCACGGCACCAGGAGGCCCGGTCGGCGCTCGATCGCCCAGATGGCGTAGGGTTCGGCGACGGCGCCGACCGGCTCGATCGGCTCGGAGACGATGCGGTCGACCAGCGTGTCGGTGAACGTCGCACCCTCGCGCAGCCAGGCGGAAAAGGCCGCCGGCAGGCCGGCCTCGGCGGCGAGATCGAGGACGAGGCCCTGCAGCACCCGCCCGTTGCGGTGGATCAGCTCGCAGGGCAGCACCGTCAGCGGGCGCCCGCCCGCCTGCCAGCGGCGGTGGAGGAGCTGGGCGAGCTTGCCCGGGAACGAGGCCGGCGGATGCGCCGCGACCCAGGCGCCGCCGCGGTCGGAGGCGGGGATCGCGTAGCCGGTATCGCCGGTATTCGAGAGGAGGATGTCGGCCTCCTCGACGACGAGGGCGGTCACGGCGTCCCAGTCGGTCGCCGCCGACAGGCCGCGATCGATGCTGGTGACGGTAATCGGCCGCTCGACCGGGACGCCGTCCGCGATGCCGCGGATGATCACCGGGTAGCCGCCGGGGGCCCCGAAGGCCGCGACGCGCCCGGCCCGGGCGGCGTCCCCCGAGGTCTGCACCACGGTCACCGGCCCGACATCCTGGCCCGCCTCGCGCGCCTCGTGGATGAACAGGTCGGCATGGGCCTGGAGGAAGCGGCTGGTCCCGAACTGGACCACGCGCCGGGTCGAGCGGGCGGCGCTCATGCGCGGACGACCGCGCAGGCGGAGATGCTGCCGAACTGGGCCAAGGGCGGGTCCTCACCGGATGGGTCTTATGTATTATCGTGCATAAAGAACCGGCGATCAGGCGCTGTCAAACGGTTTTTTATGTGCAAAGATCCGGTTCGGGGGTCGATGGACGCGCTCGCGCGGCCGTGCTGCATTGACGGCTCTCCGGAGGGGTGGGATGCGGGCGAACACGGTCCACAAGCGGGCCTACAACCGGTGCCTGGCGATGCTGGCGGCCCGGCCGCCCGGGGCCTGGGGGGTGTCGGAAGCCGACCTGTCCGAGTCCCTGGAGGTGAGCCGCACCACGGTGCGGGCCGTGCTCTCCGGGCTCGCGGGGGCGGGCCTCGTCGGGACGGAGGGTGGCCGCCGCTGCCTCCTGCGCCATCCGGTCCCCGACGACTATTTTCCCGACATCGAGACCGAGACGGTGGCGGAGGCCGTCGAGCGCAAGTTCATGCAATGGGTGCTCCAGGGCGATTGCCGCCCCGGCCAGACGGTCAACACCGCCGAGCTGGCCCGCCTGTTCGGCACCTCGACCACGGCGGTGCGGGAATACCTGACCCGGTTCAGCCAGGTCGGGCTGCTCAAGCGGCGCGAGAACAGCGGCTGGATCTTCGCCGGGGTGACGCCGGACTTCGCCGCCGAGATCTACGAGATCCGCGAGATGTTCGAGTTGCGCTCGGCCCGGCGCTTCGTCGAGCTGGCGCCGGACGCGCCGGCCTGGGCCGAGCTCGACGCCATCGCGGGCGAGCACCGGGCGCTTCTCGCCGAGATCGACGCGCGCTACCGCGATTTCTCGCGCCTCGACGAGCGCCTGCACCGCCTGATCCACGACGCGTCGCGCAACCGCTTCATCCGCGATTTCTACGACGTGATCTCGATCGTCTTCCACTACCACTACCAGTGGGACAAGTCGGACGAGAAGGAGCGCCACCGCGTCGCCCTGCTCGAGCACCTCGACTACATCGATGCGCTGCGCTCCCGCGACCTAAGCCTGATCGACCAGACCTGCCGGGCCCATCTGCGCACCGCCCGGGCGACGCTGTTGCGCTCGATCGCCGTCGGACCGCTCGGCGGCGTGCCGGCTCCGGGGCGCGAGCCGGAGGCGGAGGCTGACGAGGCGCACCCCTCCGCCGGGGAGTTGTTCGGTGAAAGGAACAGCGCTGGATTTTCCCCTCTCCCCGCACGCGGCAAGGCTGTCCGGGGAAAATCCCTTTAAGAATCAAGCGCGAGATCCCCTCTCCCACACGGGAGGGGGTGGACGCGCTATTCCTCTCCCCGGACAGTCCTGCGGATGCCGGATGACAAGCTGCGATCGCATATAGTGACGATTTTTTGATTATCGATTGAATTATTATAAAAAATAATTGCGATAATGGCTCATTTTTAGATGAAAATAACATCTTTATATTCAGATCAAAGGTTGATCGTTCCGATGCATTCGCTATCAGCGCCCTGCGCAGCCACAGCCGGTAAGTCTCGGCACTCGTGGGTAAGGCTTCATTTACCCTGTTGCGCGATGAAGAAAGCAACCGCGCGAAGGACGGTCGCCGAGCCTGGTTCCCGGTTTCACTCACTGTCGGAGATCCGATGCCGGTGCGGCGCGCGAGGGTTGGGAGGCTGGCTTGCATCCTCGCGATCCTGGCGGGCTCACCCGGTGCTGCCCGGGGGCAGAGCCTGGAGGAGGCCTCCGCCGCGGCGCTGGAATCGAGCTTCGTGCTGCGGGCCGAGCGCGCGCGCCAGGACGGCGCCGAGGAGCGCCTGCGCGGCGCCATCGACGCCTTCATGCCCTCGGTCGCCTTCACGGCCGACCGCCCGCTGCGCAGCCGCATCACCTATTCGCCGGACGCCGCCCCGCCGGTGGTCGGGCTCGACGCGACACCGCGGCGCGCGCCGAGCGTCGTCGGGATCACCGCGAGCCTGCCGCTCTTCGACGGGTTCCGGCGCTGGCACAGCTTCCAGTCGGCCCGCACGCTGGCCGAATCGGGCCGGATGCTGCTGATCGGCCGGCGCCAGCAGGTGCTGCTCGACACCGCGCTGGCCTATATCGCGGTCCTGCGCGACACCCGCATCCTCGCCGCCCGCGAGGCCCAGCTCGCCGCCATCCAGCGCATCGCCGCCTTCACCGACAAGCAGTTCGAGCTCAACGACGCCACCCGCACCGACACGGCGCTCGCCCGCTCGCGGGTGCAGGAGGCCGAGGCTCTGCGGCTGCGCGCCCAGGCCGACCTCACCGCCTCGCGGCTCGAATTCACCCGCCTGACCCGGATGGCACCGGAGCGGATGCGCCCGCCGCGCCTCCCCGACGAGCTGCCGCGCACCGCCGATGCCTTCGCCGATCTGGTGCGCCGGGCCAATCCCGACATCGCGGCGTTCCAGCTCGAGGCGGAGGCCGCGGGCTACCAGGCCAAGGCGGCGGTCGCCGACCTCCTGCCCAAGGTCAACCTGCAATTCTCCAAGATCGGGCAGCTCGGCTACAGTCCGGTCCTCGACCGGATCACCGACACCACGACCCGGATCGTGGCGACCGTGCCGATCTACGAACCCGGCACCCTGCCGCGCATCGGCGAGGCCTCGGCCTTCGCCCGCCAGCGCGGCTACGAGGCGCAGGACAAGGAGCTCGCGACCCTCACCTCGGCCCGCATCGCCTTCGCGCGCCGCCAGGCCACCGCCGAGCAGTACACGCAGCTCGTCGCCCGCATCCGCGAGCTGCGCGAGACGATGCGGGGCTTTTCGATCGAGCGGACGGCCGGGTTCCGCACCGTCCTCGACGAACTGAACATCCGGGGCGAGCTCGCCAATGCCGAGGTGGCCGCGGAGATCGTCCTGAACGAGCGCGACAGCCAGTCGTTGCAACTCGCCGCGGCCGCCGCCCTCCTCGACGCCGCGCCGGGCGGTCCCGGCGCGCGGTTCGAGTCCCTCGCCCCTCCGCCGCCGCCGGCCCTGCGCCGGTCGCTCGTGGCGACACCCATTGATATGGCACCGGCCCTGCGCGGAAGTGAGGTGCCGGAGTTCAGGCCGCGTCCGGCACCGATTCTGAGGCTGTCGCGGACGGAGGTGGATAGTCGCTGACGAGTGAGGGTCAAAACCTAGAGCGCTTCACGATCGCGTTGCAATCGCGAAGCTCTCTAAGTCTTTGTTTTGCCGCATTTTCTTCGACGAACCGGCATCCACTTCGTCGGAAAATGCTCTAGTAAGCGTGACGCATGTCGGAACGCCATGGGCGAAAGGCCGCTCGGGGTGCGACGCTGCCCTCCGGTAGATGAGAAGCGGCAGACGCGGGGGTTGGGGCATGGGGTTCGCGATTTCACTTCGGAGCGACCATCCGAGTGCGGACATCGTTCGTGCGCTGTGGGATGTTGTTCAGCAGTTCGAGGATCGACCCTCGATGGCTCTCCTCGGCTATCCGCCCCACGTTACCCTCGCCATCTACGAAGGTGATGTGGTGGGAGAAAATGAGGTTCGGAGGGCGCTCGATGAAGCCACCAGAAACATCGGCGCGATGACACTGACCTTTGACGCCATTCGCAGCTTTGAGGGGCCGCCGATGGTTCTATGGGCTTCGCCCCGTCCTAGCGTGGTCCTGCGGAAGATCCACGAAGCCGTTCACGCCACCATCGATCCTATGTCTTGTCGGCTGCATTATCGTCCTGGGACGTGGAGGCCTCACTGCACGCTGGGTACGCAGGTAAGGAACGATCGACGTGAGGCTGCGCTGGCTTATGCTCGCAACGCCGACAGCGTATTCGATGTAGTGTTCGACGCTATCGACTGTATATATTTCCCGCCTATCAAGCCTTTCGATCTGCGTAAGATTTCTTAGACGACGAAGTTCGGCATGTTGATAATTGACAAAAAGCCAATCTCCAAAATGGCTGGCTGAAAAGATCTGGCAGTTGATCTGCGCGATTTCCATCCGTGCTGAGAAGATTCCGCATAGCGACATGCGTCCCGCGCTTACCCAATGTTATCAGCGGCTCCGGATTTGGTCTCTGCTTCCACGAATTCTGAATGACATGACGTTTTGATACTGGTGAGGGCGATTCAAATACCATGCCTTGAACCGCCCATCCCTCACGCCGCCTCCGTCACCGGCCCGGGCTTGGCCGGCGGGCGCGGGTCCTCGGTCAGCCGGCCGTTCTCGATGCGAAACACCCGGTCGACCTGATCGAGGAGCCGCTCGCTGTGGGTGATGAAGACCTTGGCGGCCTTCACGCCTTTCAGGCTCTCGACCAGCGCCGTCTCGGTCGCCGGATCGAGATTGGCCGTCACCTCGTCGAGGAGCAGCAGCCGCGGCCGGCGGCAGAGGGCGCGGGCGAGCAGCAGGCGCCGGCGCTGGCCGGTCGAGAGCACGCTGCCCTCCTCCGAGACGTGGGTGGCGTAGCCCTGCGGCAGCCGCTCGACCTCGTCGCGCAAGCCGACCCGGACCAGGGCCGCCTCCATCTCGGCATGGGACACGGCGGGGTCGAACAGCGACAGGTTGTCGGCGACGGTGCCGGCAAACAGGCCGTCATCGGCGAAGACGACGCCGAGATTGGACCGGTACTCGCGCTTGCCGAACTGGCCGAGCGCGACCCCGTCCACCGTGACCGCGCCGGCGGCCGGCTCGGTCAGGCTGGCCAGCACCCGCATCAGCGAGGACTTGCCGGAGCCCGACGCGCCGACGATCGCGATGGTCTCGCAGCGGCCGACATCGATGGACAGCGAGGCGCCGGTCAGGATCGGCTCGTCGCCGCGGCCGAACTGGATCGTCACGTCCTCGATCCGCACCTCCTTGCGGATCGCCCGGTGGAAGGTCGCCTCGTGCAGGCCCTCCTCCGGCGCCTGGCCGATCACGTCGTCGAGGCGGGCGACGTGGACCTTGAGGGCGGCGAGCTGCAGCAGGCTCGAGGTCAGGTGGTTGACCCGGTCGAAGAAGTCGGTGCGCAAGGCGATGAAGGCGTAGAGCGTGCCGATCGTCAGCGTGTTCTTGATGACGCCGGTGATGCCGAGATAGAGCGTCGCCACGGTGCTGACCGCGATGACGACGTGCATCAGGAACTCGGCGTCGAGCCCGGCCTTCTTCGCCCGGAAGTCGAGGTTGGCGAAGCGCGCAAAACTCTCGAACCAGTTCATGGCGAAGAGCTCGGTGCTGTTATGCGCCTTGAGGCTGCCGATGCGCTGCAACCCGTCGATCAGGCTCGCCTGCTCCTGCGAGCGGGCTTCGAGCGAGCCGGCGGTGGCGCGGTCGAGCGTCGGGAAGGTGACGAAGCGCATCGACAGCACGGCGGCGAGCGTCGCCAGCGTGATCGACGCCATGGCGGGCGAGTAATAGTACATCAGCCCGACGAGCAGGAACGACGTGCCGATATCGGCAAACGACGTGACGAGCCCCCCGACCATGAAGTTGCGGATCGTGTCGATCGACTGGATGCGGGTGACGAAGTCGCCCGGATGGCGCAGCTCGAAGTAGCTCAGCGGCAGCCGCAGGGCGTGGCCGACGACGTTGCGGGTGAACTGGAGCTGGAGCAGCGTCGAGGCGCGCAACGCGATGTAGCCGCGCAGCCACTGCCCGAACGCCTCGAACAGCATCATCAGCACGAGGCCGGCGGCCAGCATCTGCATCAGGTCGAGATCGACCTGCGGGATCACTACGTCGAGCGCGATCTGGAGCAGCACCGGGGTCGTGAGGCCGAGCAGCGAGATCGCCACCGAGACCAGCGTGATCTGCCACACCGTGCCGCCGAGGCCCCGGGCGCTGCGCAGGATGTCGAACAGCTTGAGCCGGTCGCCGACCTTGATGGCGCGAAAGTCCATCCGGGGGGCGAATTCGAGCACCACGCCGGCAAACAGCCGCTCCATGTCGGCGCGCTCGTAGATGCGCAGGCCGAATTCCGGGTCCTGGATGTGGTACTTCCCGCGAGAGATCTTCTCCAGCACCACGAAGTGGTTGCCGCGCCAGTGCAGGATCGCCGGCAAGGCCACCTGCTCCAGCTCGGTCACGCCGTCGAGGGCGTAGCCGCTGGCGTCGAGGTCGAGGCTGTCGGCGAGCTGCACGATGCTGGCGAGCGTCATGCCGTTGCGCGAGAGCGGAAACAGCGCCCGCAGATAGGCGAGGTCGATGTCGTGGCGGTGGTAGTTCGCCACCATCGCGAGCGCCGCGAGCCCGCACTCGTTGGCCTCGTTCTGGAGGATCGAGCGCACCCGCCGGCGCGGGCTGAGCGTGCGCTTGAGCCAGTCGGTCATCGGATCATCCCCTGGCTCATCATCCTCGCCCGCGCATCGCCCGGATCGGATCGAGCATCCAGTCGATCAGCCGGCGCCGCTCGACCACGATGTCGGCCGACAGCGTCGAGCCGATGCGGATCGGCTCGTCGATCCCGTAGGCGCGCATGGTGCGCGAGTCGGGCCGCACCTCGACCCGGTAGACGGATTGGCGCGCCGCCGCGGCGGCCGCGTCGCCGGTGCCGTCCTCGGCGGAGGCGAGCATCGGGTTGCGCAACGGCGTGCCGGAGATCACCGCGATCGTGCCCTTGGCGATGCCGAAGGTCTTGAACGGGAAGGCGTCGTATTTCAGCACGACCTCCTGTCCGACCTTGGCGAGCCCGATGGCGCGGGCCGGCACCTCGAGCACGACGAGCGGGTCGGCCCTCGTGTCGCCGAGGATCGCCACGACCTGGTCGGCGGTCACCGAATCGCCGGGCTGGACGTAGAGGCCGGCGACCTGCCCGTCGGTGGGCGCCACCACGTCGATGCGCGACTGGGCGCCGAGCGCGGTGATCTGCGCCTCGATGGCGCTCAGCTCGTTGCGGGTCGTGGCGAGCTGGGCCGCCTTCTCGGTGTCGCCGGTGCGCTGCGCCCGCAGGCGCTCGGAGGTGCTCTGCCGCAGCTCGGCCCGGCGGGCGCGCAATTCGGCGATCTGGCGGGCGTAGTCGAGGGCGGCGCGGCGCTGGCCGTTGAGGGTCTCGCGGGTGGCGTAGCCTTGGCGCAGGTAGGCCTCGACGCGGGCGACCATCTCCTCCTGCTGCTTGAGCCCCTCCTTGAGGGTGCGCTCCTGCTCGTCGAGGGCGCGGAGCACCGCCGTGACGTTGCGTTCGGTCTCGTCGCGGTCGCCGCGGGTCGAATCGAGATAGGCCGAGAGGCGCGCCTCCTCGGCGGCGAGCCCGGTGCGGCGCTCCTGGAGGCTGCGCAGCGTGGCCCCGACGGTGGAGACGCCGCCCGTCGTCTGCTCGCGCAGCTGCACCTGCATCAGGCGCTCGCCGCGCCGCACGGTGTCGCCCTGCTTGACGGTGATCTCGCGGACGATGCCGGCGGCCTGGGCGTCGAGGCGGGTGAGGCCCGAGGCCGCCGAGACGTAGCCGCGCACCGCCTCCGAGCGGGCGAGGCGGCCGAGAAAGAGGCTGGCGACGATCACCACGATGATGGCGCCGAAGAACCAGGCCATCCAGACGCTGCCGCGGTCGTGCTGGAGATGGACGGCGCCGGTGAGCCGCCGGCGCCGGAAACTGGCCTCCGCGGGGGGAGGCGCCGCGGGTTCGCTCATCGATCGTCCGCTCGCGAGGCCTTTACGCCGCGAGGTCGTGCGGCGCCCCTCCGCGCATCGGAAGGGTGTCCTGCACCGTCTCAGACGAGGGTAAATAATCGGCAAGCATCGGCCAGAGGTGCCACTGTTCCGGCCGGGCCGCGATCGCGGCCTGGAGGTGACGACGCATGATGTCGGCCACCGTCGCCCGCTCCTCGGGCCCCTGACCGCGCACCTCGAAGGGCCGCCCGAAGGTCACGGTGTCGCCGTCGTCGTCCATGGTGGTGGCGAGCGGCACCACGGTGGCGCCGGTGAGGCGCGCCAGGGTGTCGGTGCCGAAGGCGAAGCGGAAGGGCCGGCCGAACATCGGCATCTCGGCCGGCGCGCCGTAGGACGGGTCGAGGTCGCAGAACACCACGATCACCGCGCCCTTCTGGGCGAAGCGGATCGCCGACAGGAAATCGGACCGGTTGCCGACATTCAGGAAGCGGACGTCGACATCGACCTCGCGCAGGCGTTCGATGACCTCCGTCTCCATCGCCATGTCGTCGCGCTGGCGCAGCACCAGCATCGGCCGGCCGGGGAAGTGGCGCAGCATCAGGGCGGCGAGCCCGACCACGTAGGCGCCCATGTGGAGGGGAGCGAGGATCACCGGCCGGTTGGTCGCGGCGACCCGCTCCATCACCGCCGGGTCGCTCACCGTGACCCGGGCGATGTCGCGCCGGATGGCGGCGATCGGGCGCCGGTGCAGGGCGCACCACTCGATCTCGGCGGCCACGTCGTGCCGGGCGGCCTGTCGCGAGAGGCGCAGGGCCTCGCGGCGCGGCAGGCGCAGCACGCTCTCGAAGGTCGCGGCGAAGCCGGCCTCGTCGTTCCGGCCCCGGAGGCGGGCGACGAGGCCGCGCGCCGCCAGGACCGACTTGAGCACCCGCCGGCGCCACACCAGCGGCAGGCCCGCGAGGCGGGCGTAGGTCCAGGGGATGGTCGGGGCGGTGGTCATCGGATGCAACTCTCCTTCTGCCGGCGCGCCCCGCACATCCCCGTTCCGTCGACCCGGCTCAGCAGCCCTTCTTGGACTTGGTGCTGCCGCAGGTCGGGGCCGGGGGGCAGGCCGGGGCGCAACCGATCGAGACGCCGACGCCCACGCCGACGCAGAGGGTGCCGCCAGCGACGGTGCCGAGGGTCTTGAGGTCGAGCTTCTTCATGATGTCTCTCCTGATGGTGTTCTGGTTGTGGGAAACCACGTCGCCGGAGCGAGGAACCGCGTCCGGCTCGGCAGCCCTGGCTCAGCAGCCCTTCTTGGACTTGGTGCTGCCGCAGGTCGGGGCCGGGGGGCAGGCCGGCGCGCAGCCGATCGAGACGCCGACGCCGACCGAAACGCCGAGGGTGCCGCCGGCGACGGTGCCGAGGGTCTTGAGATCGAGCTTCTTCATGGTGTTCCTCCAAGGACTATCGGGTGAGTGGGACGCCGCAGGTTCGCCGAGAAGACGTCGTGGGGGTTGTCCTCGGCAGCCCGTCTTCAGCAGCCCTTCTTGGACTTCACGCTGCCGCAGCTCGGAGCCGGCGGGCAGACCGGAGCCGGGGGCGGGCAGGCCGGGGCGCAGACGGGGGCACAGATAGTGCCGCCAGCGATGGTGCCGAGGGTCTTGAGGTCGAGCGTCTTCATCGTGGCCATCCTCTGGTCCGGGATTGCTGTCGCGTCCCGTTCGCAGTCTTGAGATGCCAGATGTGCCGAAACGTGTCGATAGACACGAACGGATACTTGAGGACTCGTTTACCAAAGCGGTTCTAGAAAGTGGATCGACTTCAAGGCCTTGCGCCGCCCCCTCGGTAACTGCGTAGGTAATTTCTCCGCGGAAGGCCTGTGCATGACGGGACCGCGGCGGCGCGGGAACAGGGCGGATCTGCTCTTCGGGGCAGGGTGTGGGGCGGCGTCAACTACGAGACCCGGACTTCGCGATACTGCCGTTCTCCCGGCCGCGGCTGCGTCCATCCGGGCGCCTGGCCCGACCACGGCCTTGCCGGCGCGTTCCGGGCCCAGGCGGCCGACAATCCACGGCTCGGACGCCTGCCCGATCGCACAGTCCAGCGGAGTATTCGTGGCGGCCGCTTCGGCCGCTTCGGCCGCGTCGGCCGCCTCGGCGGTTCAAGCCGCGAGGCGCGGCGGGCCCGCCCGCAGCAGCATGCCGAAGAGGTCGCGCGGATCGTCCGGGTCGGCCAGGAGATCGAGGTTCTCGTAGAAGGGCCGCTCGGCGAGCAGGGCGCGCACGGTGCGCAGGGCGGAAAAATCCTCGATCGCGAAGCCGACCGAGTCGAACACCGTGACCTCGCGCGCATCCCGGCGCCCGGGCGCCTGCCCGGACAGGACCCGCCACAGCTCGGTCACCGGGTAGTCCGGAGCCAATTGCTGGATCTCGCCCTCGATCCGGGTCTGGGGCTCGTATTCGACGAAGATCCCGGCCCGGCGCAGGATCTCCGGCGCCAGCTCGGTCTTGCCCGGGCAATCGCCGCCGACGGCGTTGACGTGCATCCCCTCCCCGACGAGGTTGTCGCCGAGGATCACGGCATTGCGCTTGTCCGCCGTGACCGTCGTGACGATGTCGGCGCCCCGCACCGCGTCCGCCGTGCTGGTGCAGGCCGTGATCGCGAAGCCGAACCGGGCGAGATTGCGCCGGCACTTCTCGGTCGCCGCCGGGTCGATGTCGTGGAGGCGTAGCGCCTCGATGCCGAGGAGCGCCCGGAAGGCCAGGGCCTGGAACTCCGCCTGGGCGCCGTTGCCGATCAGCGCCATGGTGCGCGCGCCCGGCCGGGCGAGGTGTCGCGCGGCGAGCGCCGAGGTGGCGGCGGTGCGCAGGGCCGTGAGCAGCGTCATCTCGGTCACGAGCACAGGGTAGCCGCTGCCGACATCGGCCAGGACGCCGAAGGCGGTGACGGTCTGGCGCCCGTCGGCAGCGTTCTTCGGGTGGCCGTTGACGTACTTGAAGCCGTAGGTGGTGCCGTCGCTCGTCGGCATCAGCTCGATCACGCCCTCGGCGCTGTGGGCGGCGATCCGGGGCGTCTTGTGAAACGCCTCCCACCGCGAAAAATCCTCGGCGATGGCCCCGGCGAGGCGGACCAGCAGCGCCTCGATGCCGACCGCGTGGACGAGGCGCATCATGTTGTCGACGCTGACGAAGGGGACGACGTTGAGCGCGGTCATCTAGAAGCTCCGGGTCGGGCGGTCGAGGATGCGCCGGCCGAAGAGGCTGGCGGCGAGGTCGGTCATCAGCCGGGCGGTGCGGCCGCGCTCGTCGAGGAAGGGGTTGAGCTCCACGAGGTCGAGGCTGCGCACCAGGCCGGAATCGTGCAGCAACTCCATGATCAGGTGGGCCTCCCGGAAGGTGGCTCCGCCCGGGACCGTGGTGCCGACGCCGGGCGCGATGCCGGGATCGAGGAAGTCGACGTCGAGGCTCACATGCAGCAGGCCCTCCGCCGCCGCGACGTCGCCCAGGAAGTCGCGCAAGGGGGCGACGATCCCGGTTTCGTCGATGTCGCGCATGTCGTGCACCCGGGCGCCGCTGCCCGTCAGGGCCGCCCGCTCCGCCGGGTCGACGCTGCGCAGGCCGACCATGCAGATCCTGGCCGGATCGAGGGCGGCGTCGAGGGGCGGGAAATAGCCGGCAAAACCCGGCCGCCCGGTGAGGTAGGCCAGCGGCACGCCGTGCAGGTTGCCGCTCGTCGTGGTGTCGAGGGTGTGGAGGTCGGCATGGGCGTCGAGCCAGAGCAGGAAGAGCGGGCGCCCCTCGGCCTTCGCCCGGAGCGCCATGCCCGCCACGGTGCCGGCCGAGAGGCTGTGGTCGCCGCCCAGGAAGATCGGCCGTGCCGCCTCGCTCGCCCGGAAGGCGGCCTCGGCGAGGGCCAGCGTCCAGCCCGCGATCTCGGCGAGATGATGGATCGCCCGGTTGGGGTGAGGCGGCGCGTCGAAGGGCTTCGGGACGACGGTCCCGGCATCCTCGACCGGGAGGCCGAGGTCGCGCAGCGCCTGCGGCAGGCCCGCCGCCCGGTAGGCGCTCGGCCCCATGTCGCAGCCGAGCCGGTCCGTGCCCGACTGCACCGGCGCCCCGACCAGGACGCACCGATCCAGATTCCTCAGACCCATCCGCTCGCCTCCCCGAACCGTCGAACCACCTCGACGGTACCAAGGGGATGCGTCACTCCGAACACGGGAAGCTGGTCGATTTTTCAGGCCGATCGCGCATTCTGAGAAGCCACGTCGCGCAGAGTGGCGGAATGGACGATCTCGATCAGGCCCTGGTCACCCTGTTGCGGCACGATTGCCGGCGGCCGGTCTCGGAACTGGCGGTGCTGCTGAAGGTCTCGCGCGCCACCGTGCGGGCACGGATCGACCGGCTCGAACGCGAGGGCGAGATCATCGGCTACACGGTGGTCCTGCGGGCGGATGCCCAGCCGGCGGCGGTGCGGGCGATCACCCTGATCGCGGTCGAGGGGCGCCGGGCCGGCGACGTGATCGACGCCCTCAAGGGATTCGCCGAGATCACGTCCGTCCACACCACGGTCGGCCGCTGGGACATCATCGTGGAGGTGTCGGCCGGCAGCCTGCCGGAACTCGACGAGATGCTGCGCCGGGTGCGCCTGGTGCCGGGGGTGACGACCTCGGAGACGCATCTGCTGCTCGCGACGCCGCGGAGCGCCCGGGCGCGGCTGTAGTCGTCCGGGCTCGGGTCACGCGACGGGCCGGATACGGAATCCGGCATCCCGGGCTCCGCTGTCGCGGCCCCGGGACGACGTCATGGGAGGCAATCGACGATCGCCGGCGTTCCGCTCAGACCGGGCGCTGCAGCTTGCAGGCGTCGATGGCGTCGAGCGCCTTGGCGCGGGCCGAATCGTTGAAGTAGCCGGTGGCCCGGTAGGCCTCGATCTCGGAGGCGTCGAGCGAGCGCAGGGTGGTCTTGGCGTAGCAGCCGCAGGGGCGCTCGAAGCCGGCCTCGGCAGTGCTCTGCAGCCGGGCCTGGACGACCGTGCAGGCGCGGCGCACCCGGCTCTCGAGATCCGCCTTGGGCGCGGTGCGCAGGGCCGGGTCGGGCTGGTAGGCCTCGAGCTGCGACGAGGACGCGCCGGCGAGAGCCGCGGTAGCGCCGAGCGCGAGGAAGCCGGCGGCGAGGAGGGTGCGGAGACGCATGGGAGAAGAGGTCCGTTGGGCTGCTTGTCGTCAAGCTCGACCGTTGGACGCCGAAACTCCCCGCCCGCACAAGGGCGGGCGGGCCACACCGGGGCGCGAAACGCCGAGCGTGCGCTACTGCGGCAGCACCGCGATCGCGACGTGGTTGTCGTGGAAGGCGGCGCCGCCGAAGGGGGCGGCCGCATCGGCCCCGGTGAGGGTGTTGATGCCGCGCCCGTCCGGGTAGGCGTCGTTCGGCCAGATCGACTCGGCGATCAGCACGCCGCGGCGCAGGCCGGCAAACAGCGTCGCCCGCAGGGTGACGGCGCCGCGCTCGTTCGAGAGCCGCACCCAGGCCCCCTCCCCGATCCCGAGCGGACCGGCATCCTCCGGGTGGATCATCACCGTCGGATGGCGCTCCTTGGCGAGCGAGGTCGGGGTCTCGGTGAAGCTCGAATTGAGGAAGTTGCGCGCCGGGCTGGTGGCGAGGCGGAACGGATGGGCCTCCGTCGCGCTCATCAGCGGCGCCTCCCAATGGTCGGGGAGCGGCGGCATCGCCGGCCCGCGCGGGCCGTCCTTGGCCACCGGCACCTTGCTCCAGTCCGGCTTGAAGCGGAAGCGCCGGTCGGGATAGGCG
The DNA here is from genome assembly GCF_017347565.1 of Methylobacterium indicum. Classification (NCBI taxonomy): domain Bacteria; kingdom Pseudomonadati; phylum Pseudomonadota; class Alphaproteobacteria; order Hyphomicrobiales; family Methylobacteriaceae; genus Methylobacterium; species Methylobacterium indicum. Next base: position 3,200,068 of record NZ_AP024145.1, read on the forward strand.
AAGCCGTCGAGGAAGTGGGCGCGCTCGTAAGCGGGCTGCACGTCGAGGAAGCCGTCCTCCTCCATCTCGGCCAGGCTGCCGCGGCGCGAGGCCTTCAGCGTCGCGTCGACCAGTTCGCGCGGGCTCATCGCGAAGCCCGGATGCTCGGCGCCGAGCCGCTCGGCGAGGCCCACGATCACCTCGTGGTTCGAGCGGCAGAGCGCGGGCGGCGCGATGCGCTTCAAGCCGAGCTGGATGTGCTGCTGGCCGCCGCCGGTATAGAGGTCGTCGTGCTCCAGGAACATCGTGGCCGGCAGGACGAGATCGGCCATCCGGGCGGTCTCGGTCATGAACTGCTCGTGGACGCAGACGAACAGGTCCTCGCGGGCAAAGCCCCGCTTCACCAGCTCCTGCTCGGGGGCGACCGAGACCGGGTTGGTGTTCTGGATCAGCATCGCGGTCACCGGCGGGCCGTGGCGCAGGGCCTCCGGGTCGCCGGTGAGCACCCGGCCGATCTGCGACTGGTCGAGCATCCGGGTGCCGGGGCGGACGACGTCCAGCCCCTCGATCAGGCGCTTGTCGAGGCCGAACACGCCGCTGTTCGAGTGGAAGGCGCCGCCGCCGCGATGCTGCCAGGCCCCCGTCACCGCCGGGATGCAGAGCGCCGCATGCATGTTGGCGGCGCCGTTGCGGCTGCGGGCGAAGCCGTAGCCGAGGCGGAAGAACGTGTTCTTCGTCGTCCCCACGAGGTGGGCGAAACGCTCGATCTCCTCGACGGTCAGGCCGGTGATCGCGGCGGCCCATGCGGGGTCGCGGGTCTTCAGGTGGGCTTCCAGCTCCTCCGGGCAGTCGGTGTAGCGGGCCATGTAGGCGCGATCGGCCAGCCCATCCCGGAACAGCACGTGCATCACCGCGCAGGCGAGCGCCCCGTCGGTCCCCGGCCGCAGGAGCAGGGCGAGGTCGGCTTGGCGCATCGTCGGATTGTCGTAGATGTCGACCACGACGACCTTCGCACCGCGGTTCTTGCGGGCGGCCTGGACGTGGGTCATCAGGTTGACCTGGGTGTGCACCGGGTTGGTGCCCCAGATCACCACGCAGTCGCTCTCGGCGATCTCCCGCGGATCGACCCCGGCGAGGCGGCCGGTGCCGGCGATGTAGCCCGACCAGGCGAGCGTGGTGCAGATGGTCGAGAACTGGCCGGAATAGCCCTTGGCGTGGCGCAGGCGGTTGATGCCGTCGCGCATCACCAGCCCCATCGTGCCGGCATAGTAGTAGGGCCAGACCGCTTCCGGCCCGTGCGCGGCCTCCGCCTCGCGGAACTCCGCCGCCACGCGGTCGAGGGCCTCGTCCCAGCCGATCGGCGCGAAGTCCCCGGAGCCCTTGGGGCCGGTGCGGATCAGCGGCTGGGTCAGCCGGTCGGGATGGTGGATGCGCTCGGCGTAGCGGGCGACCTTGGCGCAGACGACGCCCGCCGTGTAGCTGTGGCGCGGGTTGCCGCGCACCCGGCCGATGGTCGCGCCGTCGATCACCTCGACCTCGAGGGCGCAGACCGACGGGCAGTCGTGCGGGCAGGTGGAGGTCGTCCGCTCGATCCGTGGCTGCGCCGTCACCTGCTCGCTCCCCATGAAAAAAAGCCCCCGCCTTGCGGCGAGGGCCCTCAACCTATCGGTGTTTCCCGGGCGGGGAAACCGGTCAGCCGACGATGTCCTTGTCGTCGAAGAACTGCTTGATCTCGATGCCGGCGTTCTCGAGGCTGTCGGAGCCGTGGACGGTGTTCTCGCCGACCGACTTCGCGAATTTCTGGCGGATGGTGCCCTCGGCGGCCTGGGCCGGGTTGGTGGCGCCCATGACCTCACGGTACTTGGCGACGGCGTTCTCGCCCTCGAGCACCTGGACCACGACCGGGCCCGAGGTCATGAACTCGACGAGCTCGCCGTAGAACGGACGCTCGGCATGGACCTCGTAGAACTTCTTGGCCTGGGCGTCGGACATGCGGATGCGGCGCTGGGCGACGATGCGCAGGCCCGCCTCCTCGATCACGGCGTTGACCGCGCCGGTGAGGTTCCGGGCGGTGGCGTCGGGCTTCAGGATGGAGAAGGTGCGCTCGGTGGCCATGGGACGGTCCGTTCAGAAGAAAAGCGGTGGCGGGGGCGGTGGGAGGCCGCGCGGCACCGGACCTGAGGGTCCGGCGGAGCCGGGCGCGAGCGCCCGCGCGCCGGGGCCATGCGGACGCCCGGCGCCGGGCTTATAGCGGCGGGCCCGGCGCCCCTCAAGCGCGGAAGGCGGCGCGGGTGGACCGCGCGCTGCGGCTTTGCCGCAACGCGGTCGAAAAATCGCCCCAAACCCCCGGCATCCTGGCTTCAACGTGACCTTTCGGCCACGCTGCCCGGTTCGCCCGCGGCGGCGTCCCTCGCCCCTCCCGTCGCGCGCGCTCCCTCCGGGGGGATGGCCCGCGGCGGACAGCCAGGAGCTTCCTGCATGCGCTCGATCCTGATCCCGACCCTCGCCGCCTCGCTCCTCTCGGCCGGCGTCACCGCCGCGGCCGCCGCGGGCGACCCGTCGGGCACCTGGCTCACCGAGGACGGCCGGGCCAAGATCAAGATCGAGAAGTGCGGTCCCGGTGCGGCCCATGCCTGCGGCAAGGTGGTGTGGCTGAAGACGCCCCTCAACGAGCAGGGCCAGCCCCGCACCGACATCAAGAATCCCGACCCGAAGAAGCGCAGCCGTCCGGTGATCGGCCTCACCCTGATGGACGGGCTGAAGCCCGAGGATGGCGGCTACAAGGGCCAGATCTACAACGCCGAGGAAGGCAAGATCTACGACGTCTCGGTCAGCCGCGAGAGCGCGAGCGAGCTGGCGATCTCGGGCTGCATGCTGAAGATCCTGTGCGGCTCGCAGACCTGGACCAAGGCCCCGGACGAGTTCGCTCAGGTCGCGCCGGCCCCCGCCAAGGCGAAGCCCGCCGCAAAGCCCGCGGAGTAGGAAGGCCCCCACGCGAGCGCGGCGCCCCGCGGCTCAGCCGCGGGACGCCGCGCTCGGCGCCTCCTCGGCGTCCGGCTTGAGCCGGAAACCGCGCTGGACCGCCGGGCGGGCCTTCATCCGGTCGAGCCAGGCGCCGACATTCGGAAATTCGGCGATGTCCTGGCCCTGGCGCTCCCACATCTTGGCCCAGGGCAGGATCGCGATGTCGGCGATGGTGTAATCCTCGCCGGCGACGTGGGCGTGGCGGCCGAGTTGGGCGTCGAGCGTCGCGTAGAGCTTCGTCGTCGCCGCGGTGAAGCGGTCGATCGCGTACGGGATCTTGTCCGACGCGTAGATGCGGAAATGGTGGGTCTGGCCCAGGGTCGGCCCGAAATTCGCGGCCTGCCAGTAGAGCCAGATGTCGACGGCGATCCGGGCCCGCTCCTCGGCGGGGTAGAACGATCCGGCCTTGCGGGCGAGGTATTGCAGGATCGCGTTCGATTCGAACACCGTGATCGGTGCGCCCCCGGGCCCGTCCGGGTCGACGATGACCGGGATCTTGCCGAGCGGGGCCACGGCCAGGAACTCGGGCGCGGTCTGGGCGCCCTTGCCGATGTTGATCGGGATCATCCGGTAGGGCAGGCCGCATTCCTCGAGCATGATCGAGGCTTTCCAGCCGTTCGGCGTCGTCCAGTAGTAGAGGTCGATCGGCGGCGTCGTCACGGCCGACATGCGGCTGGTCCTTCTCGCACGGCGGGGACGGGGTACGTCCGTCGCGCATCGGGCTTCCCCGTCAGGTAAACAGGGCCGCGCCCGCCCTGTACAGGGTGAAGGTTGTCTCAACCGGGGGTCTTGCAACGGTGTTTTCGGTCCCGGCCGATCCCGGCGCGGCCGCGCCGCGCCGGGCCCGGAGGCGACTTGCCCTTGCGTCAACTTGTGGCAGTCTCGGCGATGCGGCACCGCTCCCGGTCCGCACCCTGCCCTCCGCGAGACCGCCCGGTGAGTCCGACCATGATCCGTCCCGTCCTGCGCGCCGCCCTGGCGGCCCTGATCGTCGCCGCCCCCACGATCGCCGTCGCCCAGGCCGGCCCGGGCGCCGGCGCCGCGCCGCGCCGCGAGCCCGGCATCCGGGCCCTCGCCGCCCGGGAGCGCCAGCGCAAATGCGGCGCCGAATGGCGCGCCCTCCCCCCGGCCGAGAAGGCGGCACAGGGGCCGCGCTGGCCGCAATATTACAGCCGATGCGTCCGTCGCCTGAAGGAGCAGAAGGCCTGAGGTTCCGGGGGCCGGGGCCGGGCGTCGGATCGTCCGGCATGGCCACAGGGCTCGGTGCGCCGGTCGCGCCGGGGATCTTGCCGATGGGACGGAGGGAGCCGTTTTTATTTGGCTCCCCAATCAAATTCGCATTCGATAGTTGAAATCGACTTCGATGCCTGTCATACATTGAAAATCCTGAGTTTCGAGACCCAGGGCACCTGCAAGGCGCACTCATCGAGTGCGCCTTTTTTCTTGTTGCCGCAGTCGATCACGAAAAAAGGGCCCCGGCTTGCGCCGGAGCCCCCGATTCTCGACTGAGAACGATCTTAGAAGTCGCGCTGGACGCGCATGCGGATCTGGAACGTGTCCGTCGCGTTGGTGGTCGGCAGCACGCCGCCACCGGCGATGACCGGCTGGCCGTTCACGACGTTGACGATCGAAGCAGCGGAGACGCCGGGAGCCTTGTTCTGGTCGATGGCGCGGCCGTTCTGCAGGGCGAGGCGGGCGTAGTTGCCCTCGATGCCGATGTCGAGGTCACGCACCGGCGACCAGATCAGGCTGGCGCCCGCGACGATCTGGTTGGTGTCGCGCAGCTGGTTCGTGAAGGCGAAGCCCGGAGCGAACGGGCTCGGGAGCGGACCGGTGGTGAAGCCGGCGAGCTGGTTCACGAAGCCGAGATTCGCGCGGCTGGCCTTGCCGTAGGACATCTCGCCGTAGCTGCCGAACACGGCCGAACGCCACTCGGGGGCCCAGTAGTGCAGGTAGGCCGCGGTGACGGTCCAGGACGTCGACAGATCGAGCTTGCCGGTCAGCGGATCGACCACGGCGTCGACGAGCGAGGTGCCGAAGGTGGTGCCGGTGGCGAGCGACGCGAAGTTGGTGTAGCTGCCCAGCCACATGTTGTAGCCGGTGGTGCGGGTCGTGCCCTCGCCGTAGGAGCCCTGCAGGTAGAGCAGGTCGCCCGGGGCGATGAACGGCATGTTGAGCTTCAGGCCGCCCTGGATGGCCCAGCCGTATTCGGTGGCCGGACGGGGAGCGACGGCGCCGACGGTCGAGACGCCGGCGATGCTGCGCACGCCGGAGGCGTTGGCGGCGTTGATCTCGTGCACGAGGGCCGAGACCTGAGCCGAACCCCAGGCGGCGTCGTAGCGGAGCGCGCCGACGAAGTCGGGCATGCGGATGCGCTGAACGACGTCGTAGTCGGCGATGATCGGCTGGCCGAGGGCGTTGGTGCCGATGACCGGGGTGAAGTTGCCGGCGCCCGGCTGGAACACCTGGAAGCCCGTGAAGGTCGAGCCGCCGCTGGCGCTGCCGTAGATCGGGGTCTTGCGCAGGATCGGGTCTTCCATCGACAGGGTCGCCGAGAAGCCCTGACCGAAGGTCGCCGTGTAGGCGAGCAGGTTGGTCGAGGAGTTGTCGGAGCCGAGCGACGAGCCGATGAACTCGAGGTCGTGGGCGTAGAAGTCGAAGAACGAGGCCGCGCGACCAGCGGTGAAGCCGGCGAACTGGATGAAGGCCTTGTCGAGGTTCACGCCGTTGGTGACGCGACCGAAGGTGTCGACGCCCAGCGCCGGGAAGCCGGTGCCGCCCAGACGCGCGGTGCCGGAGGCGAGGAACGGACCGCTGCCGTAGGACAGGTCCATACGCACGAAGGCGCGCAGGGTGCCGTAGGCGGTCGAGGTGCGGGCGTCGAGGTTGAGGCGGCCGAGGCCCTGGTAGCCGGTCAGGTCGCCGGAGCGGCTGTAGGCCTGCAGGTAGGTGGCCTGGAACCGGGCGCGACCCGAGACGCGCAGGCAGGTGTCGGTACCCGGGATGTAGAAGAAGCCGGCGCCGTGCGTGGAGCAGACGCGGACGTACTCGACGGGCGCAGCCTTCTTGATCGGCAGATCGGCAGCGTGCGCAGCAGCAACGACGGTCAGGCCAGCGGCCGAACCGAGCAGAAGGCTCTTAACGAGCTTCATGGAGACCTCCAAGATTTCGGACCCGAAAGGGGTGAACGACTCTGTTCCGAAGACCTTTTCGGCCTCGAGACCATGTCCCTCTTATGCCCCCGAAGATTCGGCCGCCGCACAGACATGGCCGAACCGCACCGGACTTCCTCGGTACGGTCGGAACAATCTTTCATGCCGCCGAGTTGATCAATCTTTCTCAAGGTCTAACAACGCTCGAGTGTCCCCTTGGTGTCGGAATGTGGCAGAATCACCACATTTGCGTTGCGACAACCGATCGATTGGTCTTGCGTAGAAGGCGTCGCTTCATGATCTAACAAGCGAAAACCGGTACTTTTTTTGATCATAACCAAGCACTAACAAAAAATCACAAATCAGATTTGTAAGTATATTTTTGCGACATGATTTTGTTAGCGCAAATGTCTTGCTGAGGGGCGGTGACGACCGGCGGCCAAATGGGCGGGTTCGAGGGACGGAGATCGAAATTTTTAGCGCATGGAATTTTTCGGGCGCCCGATCGCCTCGTGACGGAGGGGTGGCCCCCGGGATCGGTGCCGGCGCGGCCTCCCGCCTCTTCCGGGACGTCGGTTCGATGACCTTCGCGCGCGACGGCGATTCGGCGGCGGGCGGCGCCTCGACGATCTCGGCGACCGGACGACCGCCGGCCGCCGTCCCGAACCGTCTTTACGAGCGCCCGCCGCGCCCGAAGCCGGCGACGTCTCCGTCGGATCCTCGTCTCCCGATGGGGCGCAGGGCCGTCCGGGAAGCTGTCGCGCCGAGACGAGCACGGGCTTCTCCGCTCCCGGCCTGAGGGGACACGAAAAACTTCCCCCGGACCTTTCCCCGGACGGCTCGGCATGGACCGGGCGGGATGGGCCGGGCGGGATGGGGCCGGGCGGGATGGGGCCGGGCGGGATGGGGCCGGGCGGGCGGGACAACCTCGTCGTCGCGGCGTGTGCGAGCGACCTCGCTCCAGTCCATCCACCCGATCGTCGGCGCATGCGCCCGGGGCGCATCCCTCCACCATCCCGAGGGCGGCAGCCGTCGCCCCCTTGCCATCAGTTTTTAGTTGTTCTAATTAGCAACTGACGGAGCCGAACGCGGCTCACGAGCGGGAGACACCATCATGGCGACCACCCCGGGCGCGGCCTGCAGCAGCTGCCGCTACTTCGACGACCACAAGCTCAACGGCGCCGCCGCCTCGGCCGATGCCGGCCTGTGCCGCTTCAACCCGCCGGTGAGCCAGCCGGACCCGCAGGGCCATGGCCTGTGGCCCGTCGTCGCCGGCCAGGACTGGTGCGGCCACTTCACCGCCGAGCAGACCGCCGCGGAGTGAGCCGCCCCAGCGCGGTTTCGCAGTTTCGCTGAAGGTTTCGTCCCCCGCTCGACAACGAGCGGGGGATTTTCGTTTCGGGGTCTCTCACGAGGATTTTCGGGAATCATGGCCGCGAATGTTTCGTCCGATGGTGCGGACGAAACATGACGGGCGCCGACGCGCCGAAATCGGCCCCGCGACGCAAAACCCACGACACGCGCCGTGCCTATACCGCCCGCCACAAGAGCCCGGGGACAAAAGGGCTGCGTGGAGGCGACGATGATTGTGGCGCGGATGATCCTGGTGAGCGCGATGCTGACGGCCTGCATCGTGGAGACGACGAAGACGGCCATGCCGCGCCCGGCCGAGGGCGGCCCCGCGGCGGCGCCCGCCTCCACCGTGCCCGCGGTCGATCCGGCCTGCGCCGGCGCCGCCTGGCCGTACCTGCCCGGCGCCTGCCTGCGATCCGACGGCCCCGCCGACGGGGCGGCGCGCCGGCCGGTGCGGGTGATCGAGGAGCGGCGCCCGGCCGCGCCGGTCCGGCTGCCCGGCCGGGTCTCGGTCGGTTGATGGGCCGGCCCGGCTCGCCTGTGCGCACCACCGTCAGCCCCTGCCGCGGGAGACCGTCATGCCGGATTTCAGCGCCGAGCGCCTGAGCGACCTCCTCGCCGGCGATCCCGAGCGGCTCGCCGATCTGCGCGCGCTCCTCGGCGCGCCGTCCGGATCCGACGCCGGCGACCGCCCGGAGACCCGGCGCAAGGGCGGGGCCGCGCCGGCGAGCCGGCAGGTTCCCCCCGGACCTCGCGAGGCCGGGCGCCCGGCCGTCGCGCGCACTCGTTCGGCGCCGGCGCCGATCCTGGCGATGCCCGAGAATTGATGCATAGTCGTCACCCGCGGCGGAGCGGGGCCAGGATGCGCGTCGGCCACAAGATCTTCCTGGTCGGCGGCCTGCCGATCACCATCGCGGCCCTGATCGCGCTCGCGGGCTGGCTGCTTCTCGCCCAGGCCGGGACGGCCCGCGACGGGGCGGTGCTGGCCGGCGCGATCTACCGCACCCTGACCTTGTCGATGACCGTCCGGGACGAGTTCCTGGCGGCCCGCCCGGTCGAGCGCACCGACCATGCCGAGCGCTTCGCCCGCCTCACCGCCGAATCCGCCGGCTCCCTCGACGACCTGCGCGGCTACGCCCGCACGCCCGGTCAGGCGGCCCGCATCGAGGCCGCCCGAGCCGCCCTGAAGGATTCGATCGACCAGATGCAGGCGCTGGTGCGGATCACCCGGGAGAATGACGGGTTGATCGCCGACATGGCGGCCCGCGCCGACGCCCTGGTGAGCCTCGCCGACCAGGCCCGGGACCGGCAGCGCGCCGCCAATGCCGATCTCGTCGCCTCCCTCACCGACAAGGCCGCCGCCCTGCGCCGGGTCCGGGACGTCGTGAGCGCCGTCAACGCCCTGCGGGCGCAGGTGGCGCAGACCGAGATCGAGGCCTTTCGCGCGGGCGATGCCCGTCCGGCCGCCATGCGTGCCTCGATGGTCCGTCTGTCGATGGTCCATGTCCGCAACGCCGCCCGCGACCTCGCCGTCGCCCTGAAGGACGACCGGCGCGGGATGGAGGCCGAGGAACTCCTGATCCTCACCGCCGCCTACGAGGCCTGGCGCGAGACCGAGGAGCCGCATCTCGCCGTCCTCGGTGGCGCGGCACCCGAGCGCGCGCCCCCGGCGTCTCCCCCGCCCTCGGCCGTCAACGTCCTCGACGAATGGTGCGAGCGGGTGCTCAAGATCGACGGCTCGGCCCAGCGCTCGCTGCACGACGAGGTGGCGCAGCTCCTCGCCTACGCGGTCCGCGCCAACGAGACCGAGCAGGCGACGCAGAACATCGCGCTCGCCACTCTCAAGCTCGGCCAGCGCACCGCCGAGGCCCTGCGCCGGCGCGACATCCCGGCGGCGGCGGCGATGCTGGAGGACGGGCGGCGCCTGTCCGAGACCGCCGCCGCCCTGCCGATCTCGCCGCTGATCCAGGGCGAGATGATCGAGGCCATCGACGGCTGGCGCGAGCGCCTCGGCACCACGGTCGAGGGCCTGCGCCGGCAGAACGAGGGGCTCGCGGCGATGGACGGCCTCGCCGCGGTGATCGGCGAGACCGCCCGCAGCCTCAACCAGGTCTTCATCGACGATGCCGACCGCCTCGGCACCTTCCTGGTGCGCGTGCTGGTGATCGGCGCCGGGGTCGGCCTGGTGCTCGGCTCGACGGTCGGCCTGGCGGCGGCGGCCTCGATCACCGGGCCCCTGCGTCAGCTCCAGCGCAGCATGCTGGCGCTCGCCGCCGATCCCGGCGGGCGGGTGCTGGGGGGCGCGGTCCTGGCGGGCGAGGTCGAGCGCCGGCGCGACGAACTCGGCGACATGGCCCGGGCGACCGCGATGTTCGTCGACGAGATCGGGCGGCGCGAGCGCGCCCTCCTCCGGGCCAAGGAAGAGGCGGACCGGACGCTCGCCGCCTTGCGCCAGACCCAGTCCGACCTGATCCAGGCCGAGAAGCTCGCCTCCCTGGGCCAGCTCGTCGCCGGGGTGGCGCACGAGATCAACACGCCGCTGGGCATCGCGCTCACCACCGCGACCCTGATGGGGGACGAGGCGCGGGATTTCGGCGCGCTCGCCGCGGCGGGCCAGCTCTCGCGCTCGCGCCTGACCCGCTTCGTCGACCGGATGCGCGAGGGCTCGCACCTGCTCACCGCGAACCTCACCCGGGCGGCGGATCTCGTCCAGAGCTTCAAGCAGGTCGCCGTCGACCGGGTGAGCGACGAGCAGCGCCGCTTCCCCCTGCGCGCCTGGCTCGCCGAGCTGATGCGCAGCCTCGGCCCGCTCCTGCGCCGGGGCGGGCACCGCCTCGATCTCGAGGTCGATCTCGACGGGGAGGAGATCGAGGTCGACACCCATCCGGGCGCGCTCGCCCAGGTCGTCACCAACCTGGTCAAGAACGCGGTGGTGCACGCCTTCACTGAGGGCGTCCTCCCCCGGGGGGAGCCGGGCCGCATCGTGGTGGCGCTCTCCCGCGACGGGTCCCGCGACGAGCCTTGGCTGCGCCTGGAGGTACGCGACGACGGCCGGGGCATCGCGGCGGAGGACCGGGAGCGGATCTTTGACCCGTTCTTCACCACCGCCCGGCACCGCGGCAGCTCGGGGCTGGGCCTGCACATCGTCTTCAACCTCGTCACCGGCCAGCTGCAGGGCCGCATCGCCGTCGAGAGCGAGCCCGGGCGCGGCACCGTGGTGCGGGTCGAGTTCCCGGCCCGTCTCGCCCCGGCGGCGGAGGCCGTTCCGATGATCCGGTAGGGCGGCCTTCGGCGTTCGGGCGAGCGTCGCTCGAGGGCCGATGCGAGTCGCACGTCATTCAGGAGAGTGACGCCGCGCCGTGGCGCTTTCGAAGTCTGGCCGTTCGGTGTGTACTCGCCGACCTGGACCGGCCGCACGGCGCCGCCGCCGCTTGCGAGGGATCGACGCCCGTGACGAATCGACGAAGCGGTGGGGTTCTGCGCGGAGCGAGGCTGTCTCGGGCGGCGGGGCTCGCCGCCCTCCTGCTCCTCGGCCCGCCGGCCACCGCCCGGACGCTGGTGTTCTGCTCCGAGGGCAACCCGGAATCGCTCAACCCGCAACTCGTGACCACGACGACCGGGATGGATGCGGCCTGGCCGGTCTTCGACACGCTGGTGGCGTTCGAGCCCGGCACCACCACGATCCGGCCGAGCCTCGCCGAATCCTGGACGGTCTCGCCGGACGGGCGCAGCTACACCTTCACCCTGCGTTCCGGCGTCCCCTTCCACCGCAATGCCCGGTTCCGTCCGAGCCGGCCGCTCGCCGCCGAGGACGTGGTGTTCTCGATCTCCCGGCAGTGGCGGGAAGATCACCCGTTCCACGGCGTCTCGGGCGGGCATTACGCCTATTTCCGCGATCTCGGCCTGCCCGACCTGATCGAGGCCGTCGAGGCCGTGGATGCCCGTACGGTGCGGGTGCGCCTGCGCGAGGCCGACGCAACCTTCCTGCCGAACATCGCCATGACGCTCGGCGCCGTGCAATCGGCGGAATACGCCGCGACGCTCGCGGCGGCCGGCGAGGCCGAGCGCTTCGACCGCGAGCCGATCGGCACCGGCCCGTTCAGCTTCGCGGCGTACCAGCCCGACGTCGCGTTGCGCTACCGCGCCTTCCCGGAGCACTGGGGCGGGCGCCCGCCGATCGACAGCCTGGTCTTCTCGATCACCCCGAACGCGGCGGTGCGCCTCGCCAAGGTCCGGGCCGGCGAGTGCCACCTGATGCCGTTCCCCAACCCCGCCGACCTCGACGCGATCCAGGCCGATCCGGCGCTGACGCTGATGCGGGAGGAAGAGCTGAACGTCGGCTACCTCGCCCTCAACGTCACGCGCCCGCCCTTCGACGACCTGCGGGTGCGCCGCGCCGTCGCGATGGCGATCGACAAGGCGGCGATCGTCGCGGGCGTCTACGGGCCGGGCGGCACGGTCGCCCGCTCGCCCCTGCCGCCGAACCTGTGGGGGCACGACCCGGCCCTCGCCGACCCGCCCCTCGACCGGCCGGCGGCGCAGCGGCTTCTCGCCGAAGCCGGCTTCCCCTCCGGCTTCGAGGCCGAGCTGTGGTACCCGCCGGTGAGCCGGGCCTACAACCCGAACGGCCGGCGCGTCGCCGACATGATCCAGGCCGACCTCGCCCGGATCGGCATCAGGTTGCGGCTCCTGACCGACGACTGGGCCGCCTACCGGGCCAAGATGCTGGCCGGCGTGCCGGCGATGGCCCTGTTCGGCTGGACCGCCGACAACGGCGATCCCGACAACTTTCTCGGCGTCCTCCTCGCCTGCGCGCCGGCCCGGCCCGGCGGCAGCAACGTCGCGCGCTGGTGCGATCCCGCCTTCGACGCCCTGGTGACCCGGGCCCGGCGCCTGCCGGACCAGGAGGCCCGGGCGGCGCTCTACCGGGAGGCGCAAGGCATCGTCCGGCGCGAGGTGCCCTGGGTGCCGATCGCCCATTCGGCGGTGTTCGTGGCGGCGCGCCGGGAGGTCACCGGCTACCGCATGGATCCCCTCGGCCGGCACCTGTTCCGCGGTGTCGGCCTGCGCGGCCCCGAGGCCGGCCCGGGCCCGGGGAGCCCCCCTCAGGGCGCCGCCGGCCGGGTGCCGTAGGCCTCCGCCATCGTGTCGATCGCCGCGAGCTTGGCGTGGTAGGCCGACCAGTCGTCGCCCTCGGCGATCGGCGCCCACAGGGCCTCGACCTCGTCGATCAGCATCGTGCAGGGCGTCGCTCGCGCGAAATACGGGTGGTCGAGCCGGATGGCGGGATCGGGCGAGAGGGCGGCGAGCGCCTGGCGCACCCGGGCAAACCCCTCGCCGGCGTAATGCGCGGCGGCCGGGCTGCGGGCGGCGCGGTCCCGGCTCGCCAGGCCCCCGTACCAGTCGAAGAAGACCTGCTCGAACGGCGCCCGGCTCGTCTGCAAAAAGGCCCAGAACGCACCGACGAGGGCGTGCATCGCCGCTTCGTCGTCCGGCCGTGCGAGGCCGAGCCGGCGCAGGATCGCGTCGGCGAAGGCGTCCTGGAGCGCCGGACCGTAGACGTCCATGGCCGCCCCGAGCCTGGCCTCGTCGGAGAGCGGCAGCAGGCACTCGGCGAGCCTGGCGAGGTTCCAGCCCAGGGCCTCCGGCTGGCGGCCGAAGGCGTAGAGGCCGTACTCGTCGAAATAGGCCGCGGTGAAGCCCGGATCGTTGACCGGGGCGAAGCGCCACGGGCCGTAATCGAAGCTTTCGCCCGTCACGTTGATGTTGTCGGTGTTGAGCACCCCGTGCACGAAGCCGGCGGCCATCCACTGCGCGCCCATCCGGGCGACGCGCCGGCAGACATCGGCGAGGAAGGTTGCGGCCCGGTCGGCCGGGTCGTCGCGCCAGGCCTCCGGCCGGTAGGTCGCGATCGTATGGTCGAGGAGGCGCAGGAGGTTGGCCGTGTCGTCGTAGGCGCGGAAGCGCTGGAAGGTGCCGACGCGGATATGCGAGTGGCTGAGGCGCACCAGCACCGCCGAGCGCGTCGGCGACGGCTCGTCGCCGCGCACCAGCGCTTCCCCGGTCTCGACCAGGCTGAATGACTTCGAGGTCTCGACGCCGAGCGCCTCCAGCATCGTGGTGGCGAGCACCTCGCGCACCCCGCCCTTGAGGGTCAGGCGGCCGTCGGCGGTGCGCGACCAGGGCGTGCGCCCGCTGCCCTTGGTGCCGAGATCGAGCAGGCGCCCGTCGGCGAGATCGTGGAGTTGCGCGAACAGGAAGCCGCGGCCGTCGCCGATCTCCGGGTTGTAGCTGCGGAACTGGTGGCCGTGGTAGCGCAGGGCCAGCGGCTCGGGAAAGCTGCCGGGGAGCGGCACGAAGCGGCCGAAATGCGCGATCCACTCCTCGTCGGTCAGAGAATCGAGGCCGACCCGCGCGGCCCAGGGCCGGTTGCGGTGGCGCAGGATGTGGGCCGGGAAGCGGGCCGCCGCCACCACGTCGTAGAAATCGGGCCCGAGATCGGCGTGGCGGCGCGACGGGCGGTACGGGGTGGCCGGCATCGGAACCTCGACGAAGGTTAAATGGAGCCGGGCCGGCCCCGGTGGGGAGGTCGGCCGGAGCGGGTCGGTGGCGCAACGCGCCGTTCGTCACCAGGGGTCCCGGCCGTCGGAAAACGCTCCGAATCAGGAGCTTCGGGTGCCCCTGGGGCAGCGTTCGGCCTTCGTGCCACGAGGCTTGCACGGGTGCCACACTGGTGCGGGAAGGACACGGGGAAAAGGTGCCGAATCGGGCTGTCAATCCGCTTCGCGACGTGAGAAAGTAACCCTCGTCATCGTCACACGTGGCAGATCCGCCTTGCGGGACGGTCTGAGTTGCGTCAGGAGTGTGGCGGTCATCTTGGTCACCGCAACCGGGAATGGAACGATCTCGAGGCGTCCGCTGTCAGGCACAGAGCGCACCGGGGTACAAGGGTGGTCGGCGGTTTTTACGTTTTGGCGAGCTTCTAATGGGACGTGGTCGTGATTTCAGGGAGCCGCGCCGTCGCGGCTTCGACGAGGGTGGTGGCGAGCCGCGGTGGCCTGATCAGGCCCCGCAGGGCAGCAGCTACGGCGGTGGCTATGGTGGCGGCGGTGGCGGTGGCTACGGCGGCGGTGGTGGCGGTTACGGCGGCGGCGGCTTCGGCGGCGGCGGCGGTGGCTTCGACCGCGGCGGCCCGCGCAGCGCTGCCCCGTCCGGGCCGGAGCGTGACGCGACGGTCAAGTGGTTCAACAAGGAGAAGGGCTTTGGCTTCGTCGAGCTCGGCGACGGCTCGGGCGACGCCTTCCTCCACATTCGCGCCGTCGAGGCGGCTGGTCACGCCGATCTGATGCCGGGCACCCGCCTGAGCGTCCAGACCGCGCAGGGCCAGAAGGGCCCGCAGGTGACCAACATCACCAGCGTCGACACCAGCACGGCCGAGGCTCCGGTCCGTCGCGATCCCCGTCCCCCGCGCAGCGGCGGCTTCGGTGGTGGCTTCGGCGACCGTCCCGAGCGTGGCGCCGGCGGCGGTGGCCGCTTCGCCTCCGGTCCCTCGACCGAGATGACCGGCACCGTGAAGTGGTACGATCCGGCCAAGGGCTTCGGCTTCGTGTCGGTGAACGACGGCGGCAAGGATGTCTTCATCCACCGCTCGGCGCTCGCCCGCGCCGGCCTCGAGTCCCTCGCTGAGGGCCAGCCCGTCACCATGGGCGTGGTCGAAGGCATGAAGGGCCGCGAGGCTCAGAGCATCAGCGTCGACTGATCCTCGGTGCAACTCAGCACGGATGATCGACTGATACGGACGGAGCGGTGGCCCTTGGCCGCCGCTCCTTTCCGTTTGCGTGCCGTCCTGGCTGGGCTCGCCCTGGCGGGCATCCTCGCCACGCCGGCGGCGGCCGAGGACTTCACCGGCTTCTATGCCGGGATCAACGCCGGCTACGGCTGGAGCAGGGAGCGGGATGCCGGCGTCGCGCCGCCCGGCGCACCCCTCCCCGCCTGGGATCGGCCGCGGGAGGCCGAGGGCCTGCCGCCGAGCGCCGCCCGGGCCGCGGATCGCAACCCGTTCCTGTCCGGCTCCAAGGGCGGCACGCGCTGAGGCTCGACGCCGGGCGCGGGGCGGTCAGGGCGCGTCGCGCGGACCGGTGTATTGCTTCAGGATCGCGATCTCCGCGACAGGCGCCGGCCACAGGACGATCCGGTAATGGTCCCGGCCGTCGAGCCCGTCCGGG
Source organism: Methylobacterium indicum (assembly GCF_017347565.1). Taxonomy (NCBI): domain Bacteria; kingdom Pseudomonadati; phylum Pseudomonadota; class Alphaproteobacteria; order Hyphomicrobiales; family Methylobacteriaceae; genus Methylobacterium; species Methylobacterium indicum. Next base: position 3,215,801 of record NZ_AP024145.1, read on the forward strand.
TCGATCGTGGCGAGGCCGCCATGGGCGGTCCGCACCCGGTAGGTTCCGGGCGGAACGGAGAGGATGTCGACCGACCCGCCCGTGCATTCGTGGATCTCGAGCCGGCCGGAGGGAAGGGCGAGGCTCGCTTCGGCGACGTGGTCCCACCGGTCCAGGTCGAGGGGCGGCGCCGTCCGCACCACCTCGATCGCGACGGGGACCTCCGTGTTCCGCTCGGGCTGGATGACGACCACGAAGGGCGCCGCCTTGATCCGGCGCACCGTATCGGCGTCCGTGTAGTCCGTCGGCGCGTCCGGGCGCACCCCGTGATCCCACAGATAGATTTGATGATAGTCGGCGAAGATGCGGTAGTGCCGGCTCATGGCGCCCCCGGTCGCTGAACGGCGGGGACGGCCACCGCGACGACGCCACCCCGCGCGAGCCGTCACGAATCGGGATCGTCCGCCGAAAAAATGCTGTAGGGCGACGCGGCCGCGCGGCAAGCGGAAGCGTGCGGAACGGCCGTGCTTGTGGCATGGTGGCGGCCGAACCCAACCGGGCTCGGGACCCCTCACGATGACCACCGTTCACGACGTCACCCCGGACCAGCTGCGCGGGCTGGAAGCCGCCGGCGAGGCCGCGCTCAATGCCGCGCTCGGCCGCCTGCCGGCCCACGAGCGCGAGGCCTACTGGGCCTCGGTGCGCCGGGCCTACAACGCGCCCTACAACGATGCGGTGAAGAAGCCGCGGGCCGCGGAAGCACGGGCGGTCTGAGAACCGCTTCTGCGGAGAGCCCGGGCGCCGGCTGTGCGGCGTGGCGCCCCCTTCCCGTCCGCGACGGGCCGGACGATCGTTTCGAGCGGCTTGCGACAGGCCAGGAGCGGCCCCGCCCGATAGCGGCATCCGGCGCGCCGTCGAACCCCGTGGAGACACGTCCGCACGGCCCGCGCTCCAAACCGGTCAGGCGCGGGATCTCCCTCGCGGATCGGAGAGGTCTCCCGCGCCTGACTGGTCTTTCTTGACGGCCTCCCGTGGAGGACATGTCGGAGCAGGGCGTATCGGCGGGTGCACCGGGCACCCGCCGCCGGCCCTGCTCGGCCGGTCTTACTGGACCAAGGCTTGCTTGATCCAGGCTTGATTGGCCTGCCTCACTTCGCCTTCTTGGCGCGCTCGATGCCCTCGAGGATCAGGCGCTGCGCCTCGGCCTTGTCGCCCCAGCGGACGATCTTCACCCACTTGCCGGGCTCCAGATCCTTGTAGTGCTCGAAGAAGTGCTGGATCTGGTGGATCGTGATGTCGGGCAGGTCGGTGTAGTTCTCGACCCGGTCGTAGCGCTTGGTCAGGTTGCGCGACGGAACGGCGATGATCTTCTCGTCCTCGCCGGCATTGTCCTCCATCACCAGCACGCCGACCGGGCGCACGCTCATCACCGCGCCCGGGACGATCGCCCGGGTGTTGGCGACGAGGACGTCGCACGGGTCGCCGTCGCCCGACAGGGTGTGGGGAATGAAGCCGTAGTTCCCCGGGTAATGCATCGCGGTGTAGAGGAACCGGTCGACGATCAGCGTCCCGGCATCCTTGTCCATCTCGTACTTGATCGGCTCGCCGCCGACTGGAACCTCGATGACGACGTTGACGTCTTCGGGCGGGTTCTTGCCGATGGAGATGGCATCGAGGCGCATGAGCAGACTCCCAGCAAGGGCGGATGCGCCCCTGAATGGCGCGGTCCTTAGAGGGCCGCGGGCGCCCGCACAAGCGCCGGGACGCAACGGCGGCTGTGACAGTCGAGGACAAGGTCCCGTCCGGCCACGCTTGCCGCGAAAACCGGCCTGAACGGGCCGTTTGTTGCGGCTGAGCACGCGGTGTGCAGATGACGGCCGGCGGCGACCAAACGAGAGGCAGGGCGGGGTATCCGCCCCCGCCGTCAGCCGAACAGGTAGGCGACCTTGGGCAGGTCGGCGCCCGCGACCCGGTCGCAGGCCTCGGCGACGACGCGCCCGCCCATCCGCTCGTAGAAGTCCCGCGCCCGGTGGTTCTCGGTGAGCGACCAGACCGCGATCCGGCGCACCTCCCGGTCGGCGAGATCGTTGCGCACCGCCCGGAACAGCCGCGTGCCGAAGCCGAGGCCCTGGTAGTTCGGCGAGAGATAGATCTCGTCGATCTCGCCCTCGGCCTTGAGGGCCCGGTCGCGGCAGCGCCCGTAGGAGACGTAGCCGATGACGCTCTCGCCGATCTCGAGGACCACGAGCGGGCGGCTGCGCCCGATGGTGGAGCGCCACCAGCGCGGGCCGCGCCGGGCGAGCATCCGGTCGAGGGCGACGCCGGGAATGATGCCCTGGTAGGCCTCGCGCCAGGCCGCGTCGAAGATCTCCGACAGCATCCCGGCATCCTGCTCACGGGCCCTGCGAATGCTGATGACCTGAGTGCTCACGGCCTTCCCCCTCGATTCTTAGCCGACGGATCGCGTTCCCACGATGCGGGGGAGCCGTCGCAAGCGCAATGCCAGGCTTGTACGCCGGCTCATCGAACGACCGGTCGTTGCGGCCGGGTCACGCGGCTGGTAGAGCGGCCTCCTGCTTGCCCGCGCGAAGCGCGTTCTTCCGTTCCAGCCAGGCGCCCTCCCCTTCGTGCTCAACCGCTTCCTCCCGCCCGAGACCCGCTACGCCCGCCGCATGGCCCGCATCGCCCGCTGGGAGCAGCCGATCGCCGGACCGGGCGGGCGCCTGCGCGCCTGGGCCAACATGCTGCTCGTCGATCACGGCGTCTTCCGCCTGGCCTATCTCAACCGCCACCGGATCGGCCGCGGGATGGTCTGGCGCTCGGCCCAGCCGGGCCCGCACGACCTCGCCTGGTTCCGGCGCCAGGGCGTGCGCACGATCATCTCGCTGCGCGGCGGGCGCGAGCACGGCTCCTGGCAGCTCCAGCGCGAGGCCTGCGAGCGCGAGGGCCTCGCCCTCGTCGAGTTCGTGATGCGCTCGCGCGAGGCACCCGACAAGGCGACGCTGCTCGCCGCCAAGGACTTCTTCGCCGGCCTCGCCTATCCGGCGGTGCTGCACTGCAAGTCCGGCGCCGACAGGGCCGGCCTCGCCGCCGCCCTCTACCTGATCCTGCACGAGGGCCGGCCGGTTCGCGAGGCGGCCCGCCAGCTCTCGGCGAAGTTCGGCCATTTCCGCTTTGCCAAGACCGGCATCCTCGACGCGTTCTTCGAGCGCTACCTGACCGAGGGCGAGCCGAAGGGCCTGAGCTTCCTCGACTGGGTCGAGCACCATTACGATCCCGAGGCGCTCAAGCGCGACTTCCGCGCGGGCGTGTGGTCGGACCTGTTGGTAGACCGGCTGCTGCGACGGGAGTGAGGGTCACCCCCGCGTCGTCAGCAGCACGCCTGCGCCGATCGCCAGGATGGCGCCGACATGGAGCGGGTCGGGCACCTCGCCGAGAACCGGAATCGCCAGGATGGTCGCGATCACCGGCACGAGTGCCGTGAAGGCCGGGGTGCGCCGGCCGATCAGCCCGAGCGAGCGGTTGAACGCGACGAGCGCCACCACGCTCACCAGCACCCCCTGGTAGAGGGCCTGGATCGCGACCTCGGCGGGCGGCGCCTCCAGGAGGCGCGACAGGCCCGAGGCGAGATAGACCGGGAGGTAGGTGACGAGGGAGCCGACGCAGATGAGCGCGGTCGCCTCCAGGGCCGTGAGATGCGAGCGGCGCATCCGCACCGTGCCGGCGGCCCACAGGAAGGCGGCGGTGAGGAGCAGGCCGTAGCCGAAGAGTTCGTCCGTATCGCGAAAGCCCCCCGCCAGGGTGAGCGCGCCGGCGGCGATCAGCCCGAGGCCGGCGAGCGCCAGGCGCCCCGGCCGGTCGCCGAGCACCAGGGCGCCGAGGAGCGCGGCGAAGAGCGGCATCGTGCCGGGGGTGAGCGCCGCGCCGTGGCCGGCCGGCGCGTAGCGGAGCGCGATCGAGATCAGGAGCGCGAAGGGCGCGCCCTGCGCCACGTACAGGACCGCGCCGTCGAGGTACGCCCGCCGGTCGAGGCCGCGCAGGCGCAGGAGCAGCACCGGCAGCAGCAGCAGCCCGCCGATGCCGAAGCGGAGCGCCACGAGGTCGGCGGGCCCGAGCACGCCCCCCGCCCCCACCGTCCGGCGGGTGATGACGAACCAGCCGCCCCACAGGCTGACGGCTAGCAGCGCGAAGGCGACGCCCTCGGCGAGGCGCCGCCCGGACGGCGCCTCGGGCCGGGCCTGCGGTTCGGGCCTCACGATGCCTGCGCCGCCGCGGCGGGCTCCCGGTCATCGGAGAGCTGGAGCCGGTGCAGGCGTGCGTAGGTGCCGCCCCGGGCGATCAGGGCGGCGTGGTTGCCCGTCTCGGCGACCCGGCCGCCCTCCATCGCGACGATCAGGTCGGCGTCGCGCACCGTCGAGAGGCGGTGGGCGATGACGAGCGTGGTGCGGCCCCGCATCAGCCGGGTCAGCGCCGCCTGGACGAGCTGCTCCGATTCGGCGTCGAGCGCCGAGGTCGCCTCGTCGAGAAGCAGGATCGGGGCGTCGCGCAGGAAGGCGCGGGCGAGCGCGATGCGCTGGCGCTCGCCGCCCGAGAGCCGGTTGCCGGCCGGTCCGACCCGGAAGTCGTAGCCTTCCGCCCGCGCGGTGACGAAGTCGTGCGCGGCGGCGTTGCGCGCGGCCGCCTCGATCTCGGCCCGGCTCGCGCCCTCCCGGCCGAAGGCGATGTTCTGCGCGATGGTGTCGTCGAACAAGACAACCTCCTGCGACACCACCGCGACGGCCCGGCGCAGCGAGTCCAGCGTCACGTCGCGCACGTCCTGGCCGTCGATGACGACCCGGCCCTCGGTGACGTCGTAGAGCCGCGGCACCAGGGACAGGAGCGTCGACTTGCCCGACCCCGAACGGCCGACCAGCGCCGTGGTCCGCCCGGCCGGGACCGTGAGGTCGATGCCCTCCAGCGCCGGGGCGTCGTCGCGGTAACGGAACCGCACGGCCTCGAAGCGAACCTCTCCGCCGGTGATCGCGAGCGCCGGAGCCCCCGGCTTCTCCCGGATCGTCGGCGCCTCGTCCATCAGCGCGAAGGTGCGCGACAGGGCAGCCAGCGCCTCCTGCAGGATGGCGTTGAGGTTGCCGAGCGCCCGGGCCGGCTGGGCGGCCAGCAGCAGCGCCGCGACGTAGCCGGTGAAGTCGCCGACGCTCTTCTCGCCCGACAGGATGCGGTGGCCGATGAAGGCCAGCACGCCCGCCACCGCGAGACCGCCGCCCACTTCCAGCAGCGGATCGAGCCGGCCGCGGGCATTGGCCGCCTTCATCTTGAGGCGGCGCACCTCGTCGAGGGCGTCGCGGGTGCGGCCCTTGAGATAGCCCTCCAGGCCGTAGGTCTTGGCGACGCGAACGCCGGCCAGGCTCTCGCTGATCAGGCTCGCGGTGAGGCCGACCTGCTCCTGGGTCGAGGTCGAGACCCGGCGCAGCTTCTTACCGATCCGGGCGATCGGCCCGGCGACGAACGGCACGACGATGCCGGCAATGATGGTCAGCCAGGGATCCATCCAGACCATCGCGCAGACGAGTGCGATCAGCATCGCCACGTCGCGCAGGAGCACGGTGGAGATCCGTGTCAGCGCCTCCTTGATGAAGGCGAAGTCGGTGGTGAAGCGCTGGGTCAGGCTCGCCGGGCTCTCGCGGCCGAGCTGGGCCAGGTCCTGATCGATCATGTGGCCGTAGAGCGCCGCCTGCATGTCGGCCTCGACCCGGGTGACGACCCGGTTGGTCAGGACCGTCTGGCCGAGCAGCGCGAAGCCGCGCACGGCCGTGACGGCGATCACCAAGACGGGACCGTAGGCGAGCGCCCCGGCATCCTTGGCGTCGAAGGCGTCGAAGGCGGCCTTGATCAGCGTCGGGTAGAAGCCGGTGGCGGCACCGATCACCGCGATCAGCACCAGCACGAGGCTGAGCGTGCCGGCATGCGGCCGCAGCCAGTCGCGCCACAGCCGGGTGAGGAGCGGCAGCATGTCGCCGGAGAAGAGGGGGCGCCGCGCCATGATGCTCGCTTACGTCCGTGGGGTGGGACGGTGGCGCTAGCACGCGGGTCGGGCGGGCGGCAATTCGGGGCCGCGCGGGGCCGGGTTGCGGGCGGCCTACCGCATCATCGCGAGGGCGGCGTGGATCAGGGTCGCGCCGCCGATCGGCGCCATGAACCACAGCAGGATGTTGACGACGACGATCCAGACCAGCACCCGCTCCTGGCGCCCGGTGAGCCGGGGCTGCGGCGGGCGCGGCGGCGGCTCCCAGGACGGCCGCCATCCTCCCTCGACGAACATCGGCGCCTCCGCGATGGTCTGAAGGCGCAGGAGCTAGGAGGCCGGGGCGGCGGCGACAGTGCGGCGTGTCGTACCGGCGCGCCGGGCCGGGCTCAGCCCTTGTCGCGCATCAGCCGCGCCTTGTCGCGCTGCCAGTCGCGCTCCTTCGCCGTCTCGCGCTTGTCGTGGAGCTTCTTGCCGCGCCCGAGCCCCAGCTCGACCTTCGCCCGGCCGCGCTCGTTGAAGTAGATCTTCAGCGGCACCACCGTGTAGCCCTCGCGCTGGGTCGCGCCGATGAACTTGTCGATCTGGCGCCGGTGCAGCAGCAGGCGGCGGGGCCGCTTGGTGTCGTGGTTGAAGCGGTTCGCCTCGAGATATTCGGGGATGTAGGCGTTGAACAGCAGGAGGTCGTTGCCGGAGGGGCCGGCGAAGGCCTCGCCGATCGTCGCCTTGCCGCCGCGCAGGGACTTCACCTCGGTGCCCGTGAGCGCGATGCCCGCCTCGACCGTGTCGGTGATCTCGTAGTTGAAGCGGGCCTTCCGGTTGTCGGCGACGACGCGGTTCTTCGGCTCGGGTTTCTTGGCCATCGGGCGGGTCGGAGGTCCTGAAGGGGCGCGGCGGGAGCCCGGGGGCCCCCGCCTTCAGATAGGGCGTGACTCAGCCGTTCGTGAGGCCGGCATGGCGCAACGCGCCGTCGACGAGGGCGCGGGTGCCCTCCCCCACCGGCACCATCGGCAGGCGCACCTCGTCGCCCATCAGGCCGAGGCGGGCGAGCGCGTACTTCGTCGGCGACGGGTTGGTCTCGGCGAAGAGATGGGTGTGGAGCGGCATCAGCCGGTCTTGGAGGGCGAGCGCGGTGCGAAAATCCCCGGCGAGGCAGGCTTCCTGGAAGTCGGCGCAGAGGCGCGGCGCGACGTTCGAGGTGACCGAGATCGCGCCGTGGCCGCCATGCGCCATGAAGCCGAGCGCCGTCGCATCTTCGCCAGAAAGTTGGATGAAGTCTTCGCCCATGGCTTGGCGTTGCAGGCTCGCCCGGGCGACGTTGGCGGTGGCGTCCTTCACCCCGACGATGTTCGGCAGCTCGTAGAGCCGGGCCATGGTGTCGACGGTCATGTCGATCACCGACCGGCCGGGGATGTTGTAGATCAGGATGGGAATGCCGACCGCATCGTTCACCGCCTTGAAGTGCTGGTACAGCCCTTCCTGCGTCGGCTTGTTGTAGTAGGGCGTGACGATGAGCAGGGCGTCCGCCCCGGCCTTCTCGGCATGAACCGAGCGCTCGACCGCTTCCGCCGTGGAGTTGGAGCCGGCGCCGGCCACCACCGGCACCTTGCCGGCGGCCTCGTCGATGCAGGCCTCGACCACCCGGTCGTGCTCGGCGTGGCTGAGCGTCGGGCTCTCGCCGGTGGTGCCGACCGGCACCAGGCCGTGGGTCCCGTTCTCGATCTGCCAGGCCACGAAGGCCCGGAAGGCGTGTTCGTCGAAGGCGCCGTCGCGGAACGGCGTCACCAGGGCGGTGAGCGAGCCCCTCAGGCGCTGCGAGATTGGCGTCGACGTCATGCTGGCGTTCCTCGCCCGGTCGGGGCGGCGCCCCCGGGATGTCTCTGGTTGGGAGGCCGGCCCGCAGGCGGACCGCGGCCGGGTCCGGTGCGGGAGGCTGCGGGGTCGAAACCTCGGCCGTCCGGCGTTCGACACATAGGCCCTCGCCGGGCCGCGCGCAAACGCTCCGCGGCCCCCCGGCGTTCCGGCTCCACCGGATGCCAGGGTTAATCGCTTCTTAACGTGGCGCTTTCACCATGAGGCGTCCGGTCATTCGAGCTTCCAGGGGAACGGGATCCATGCTGCTCTCGCCTCGTCGGCGCCGCCTCGCGGTCCTCGCCCTCACGGTGTCCGGCGCCGCGCTGACCTCCCTGGCGGCGGTGGGCGGCCCGGCCCTCGGCGGTTCCGCGGTGGCGCCCCCGCCCGCGGAGGCGGTGACGCCCGCCCGCGCGGTCGAGCGGGCCATCGAGGAGGGCTTCACCCAGGGCGAGGGCCTGCCCCAGGCGGACGGGTTCACCCCGGCGGACGGCCTGCGCCGGAGCTCCGCGGGCGAGGCCGGATCCCGGCTGCCGGCGGCCGCCGCGGCCTTCGCCTCCGCCGACACCGAGGCGCCGATCCCGTTCCCGGTCCCGGATGCGGCGATCGCCCCGCCGGCCCCGGTGCCGCCGGTACCCGATCCGGGCCGCCCGGCGCTCGGCACCGAGATCGACGGTCCGGCCCTGCGCAGCGCCGTCGAGGCCTACCGGCGCGGTCAGGTGAGCGAGGGCGACCGCCTGCGCGACGGGTTCAAGGACCCGGCCGCCCGCGCCCTCCTCGACTGGGTGGCGATCCGGGCCGGCGCCGGCATCGGCTTCGAGCGCACCGTCTCGTTCATCCGCGACAACCCGGACTGGCCGGTGGGCGGCCTGGTGCGCCGCCGCGCCGAGGAGGCCCTGCTCTCCCAGCGCAAGTCGCCGGCCCTGGTGCGGGCCTATTTCGCCGCCCGCAAGCCGCAGAGCGCGCCGGGCAAGTTCGCCCTGGCCCTCGCCTTCAAGGCCGACGGGCTCTCCGAGGACGCCGCCACCCTCGCCCGCGACCTCTGGCGGGAGGATTCCTTCGGCCGCACCCTCGAGCTGAAGGTCCTCGACGCCTTCCCGGGCGTGCTCGGCGAGGTCGATCACCGCTACCGCATGGAGCGGGCGCTGATGAAGGAGGACTGGGACAGCGCCGGCCGCGCCGCCGCCTACGCCGGCAAGGCCTACGGCACCCTGGTGCGCGCGCGCCGCGCCGTCGAGGCCAAGGCGGCGAATGCGGGTGCGGCCCTCGACGCCGTGCCGCCGAGCCTGCGCCAGGATTCCTCCTACCTCTTTTCCCGCGCCCAGTACCTGCGCCGCCTCGACAAGCCGGCGGAGGCCGCCGCCGTGATGGCTCAAGCGCCCCGCAATCCCGAGGTCCTGGCCGATCCCGACGAGTGGTGGGTCGAGCGCCGCATCGTCGCCCGCAAGCTTCTCGATGCCGGCGACGCCAAGACCGCCTACGCGGTCGCCGCCGGCCACAGCGCCCGCTCGGTCGAGAAGCGCATCGAGGCCGAGTTCCACGCCGGCTGGATCGCGCTCCGCTTCCTCGACGACGCGGCCCTCGGCGCCAAGCACTTCGCCAACGCCGCGGCGATCGCCGAGACGCCGATCTCGGTCGCCCGCGCCGCCTACTGGCAGGGCCGTGCCGCGGACGCGATGGGCCAGGCCGCCGAGGCCCGGACCTTCTACGAGCGCGCGAGCGCCCAGCCGATCGCCTATTACGGCCAGCTCGCCCGGGCCAAGCTCGGCCAGGCTTCCCTCGCCCTGCGGCCGTGCCAGATCCTGGACGAGACCGCCCGCACCGCCTTCGAGAACCGCAACGCCGTGCGGGCGCTTCGCCTGCTCGCCGCCGCCGGTCTCAAGGAGCTGATGCTCCCGCTCTACATGGATTTCGCCCAGCGCCTGTCCGACCCGGCGGAGCTGAACGCCCTCGGCGACGTCGCGATGGCCCTCAACGATCCCCGCGCCCTGGTGGCGATCGGCAAGACCGCCGTGCAGCGCGGCCTGCCCCTCGACCGGCACGCCTACCCGACCAACGGCATCCCGACCTACGAGGCGTCATCCGCCGTGCCGCAGGTCGAGCGCGCGATGGTCTTCGCCATCGCCCGGCAGGAGAGCCAGTTCGACCCGCGGGCGCAATCGAGCGTCGGGGCGCGGGGCCTGATGCAGATGATGCCGGCCACCGCGCAGCGCACCGCCCGCCGGGTCAGCGCCGCCTTCGACACCGACCGCCTGACCAGCGATCCCGCCTACAATGCCCGCCTCGGCCAGGCCCATCTCGGCGAGCTGATGGAGGATTGGCGCGGCTCCTACATCCTCGCCTTCGCGGCCTACAATGCCGGCGGCGGCAACGTGAAGAAGTGGATCGACGCCTACGGCGATCCCCGCAACCCGGGCGTCGATCCGGTCGACTGGGTCGAGCGCATCCCCTTCACCGAGACCCGCAACTACGTCCAGCGGGTGACCGAGAACCTGCAGGTCTACCGCAACCGCCTGGCGGAGGCCGGGGACGGGCGCAGCGCGCTCCTGATCGCCGACGATCTGAAGCGCGGGGCGCGGTGAGGGGCGGCCGGGGCAAACGGTCCAGCGCGCAGAATGCGGGGTGATCGGCGGTGCCGGTCTCCACTCCCCGCCCTCGGGACGTCGCGTCCGCGCCTCCCGGTTCGAATGCCCGTTGCCGCGTGAGGGCATCCGCGCGTGATGCGTGAAGGCGCTCCCCCGAATTAGCCGTGCCGTTCGTGGGGGAGAGCCCGAACGCGCCCGTCCTTCGTCCCAGGGCACCTCCTCCGCCCGCGGCAGCCTGGTCGCCCGCGATGAACCGTCACGCTCCGGCCCCGTTGAGCCTTCGAGCCCCCCGCGACCGGCCTCGGAGACACCCAACCATGCCTTTTCGTACCCCTGCCTCCCTGCTCGCCCTTCCCCTCGTCGCGGTGCTGATCGCCCCCGCTCACGCCCAGCAGACGGCCCCCGATGCCGCCGGCTTCCTGACCCGTCCCGAGCCCGGCAGCATGCGGGCCTCGAAGCTCGTCGGCGTGAAGGTGATCGGCCAGGACCATGTCCGGGTCGGCGAGATCGAGGACGTGCTGCTTGGCGAGGACGGGCGGGTGCGCGCGGTGGTGATCGGGGTCGGCGGTTTCCTCGGCATCGGCCAGAAATCCGTGGCCGTGCCGTTCGACCGGCTGGCCTGGAACACCGGGCGGGCCGCCGCCGAGGCTGCTCCCTCCCATACGACGCCGGAGCGGGCGCCGAGCGAGACCGCCGCGCAGAGCGCCGGCCCCCGGACCATGCCGGGCGCCGCGGTCACGGACGAGGCGCTCGCCGCCGTGCCGGCCAAGCGCAGCGGCACCGTCGATGAGGCCACCGGCTCGGTCGCGGCGCCCGAGCCCCGCGGCCGGGCGACGGTACTGGCGACCGGGCCCGACGCCACGGTGGCGGAGGCCGAGATCCGGCTGACCAAGGCCCAGCTCCAGGCCGCGCCGGAGTTCAAGTACGAGGCCGCCCGTTGAGCGCAGGTGTCCTGCGCTGGCGCCCGATGCGGCCGGCGGACCTGTCGGCGGCCGCGGCGGTCGCGGCCCGCGTCCATCCGGGCTACCCGGAGGAGGACGGCGTGATGGCCGAGCGCCTGCGCCTCTGCCCCGGGGGCTGCCTCACCCTCGTCGGGCCGGGGGAGGCGCTCGCCGGATATGCCGTCGGGCATCCCTGGCGCTCCGGCTCGGTGCCCGACCTCGACACCCTGCTGGGGGCGCTGCCGGAGAGGGCGGACGCCTGGTGCATCCACGACGTGGCGCTGCTGCCGGAGGTGCGCGGGCAGGGCGCGGCCGCAGCGGTCGTCGGGCTGATGCTGGCGCAGGCTGCACGGCACGGCCTGCCCGAGGTGGTGCTGGTCGCGGTCGGCGACGCCGCCGGCTTCTGGCGACGCCACGGCTTCCGGCCGCTCGCGGCGCCGGCGCCTGCCGGCTATGGCGCGGGCGCGGCCCTGATGGCCCGGGCGCTCGCGGCCTGAGGCACGGCGGCGGGCGTCGCCGCCGCCGACGCCATGCTGTCGCAGCGCGAAAATCATCGTCGCGGCGCCCTGGCCGCAACCGGCGTGCGCGCCACCTAGCCTGGCATCGTTCCGAACAGGGCGGCGGTATGACGAGGGTGGCGTGCGGCGCGTGATTCCCGCCTCGAAACGGACGGCCTCGCCGCGCGGTCTCCCGGGTTGGGAGAGTGCGCGCATGGGCGGGGTGTGAGGCCATGCGCCAGCTCTTCGCGCCGGGCGCCGATGCCCTCCTGCGCCTCGCGCTCCTTACCGCGGCCGCCTGCCTGGCGGGCCTTCCCGTGGTCGGGGCGGGTCTGGTGCGCTCCTCCTACGTCACCGGCGTCGGGGTGGCGCCGGCCCAGCCGGTGCCGTTCAGCCACAAGCACCATGCGGGCGAATTGAAGATCGACTGCCGCTACTGCCACACCACGGTCGAGACGCAGGCCACCGCCGGCATCCCGCCGACCCAGACCTGCATGACCTGCCACAGCCAGATCTGGTCCGGCTCGGACATGCTGGAACCGGTGCGGGCGAGCTACGCCAAGGACCAGCCCCTGGTCTGGACCCGCCTGAACAAGCTGCCGGGCTACGTCTACTACAATCACTCGGTCCACGTGACCAACGGCATCGGCTGCTCGACCTGCCACGGCGCCGTCACCGACATGCAGCTCACCTACCGGGCCAACGCCTTCGAGATGAGCTTCTGCCTCGATTGCCACCGCAACCCCGAGAAATACGTGCGGCCGAAGGACCAGATCCTCAACATGACCTGGAGCCCGCCGGCCAACCAGGCGACGCTCGGGCCGGAACTGGTACGCCAGTATCACATCCGGGGCGGCGAGCGCCTGACCGAATGCGGGATCTGCCACCGATGACGCACGACATCGGGGCGCTGCGCGCCCGACTCGCCTCCGGCGACGGCCCGGCGTTCTGGCGCAGCCTCGACGCGGTGGCGGATTCGCCCGAGTTCCGGGCCTTCCTCGACACCGAGTACCCGGCCGCCGCGCGGCTGGCCGCCTCGCCCGACCGGCGCGGCTTCCTCAAGCTGATGGCCGCCTCCTTCGCGATGAGCGGGCTTGCCGCCTGCGGACAGCCGGACGGGCGCACGCAGGAGATCCCCTACGTCCGCCAGCCCGAGCGGATCATCCCGGGCGCGTCCCTCGCCTACGCCTCGGCGGCCCTCGTCGACGGATTCGCCAACGGCATCACGGTCACCACCCGCAACGGCCGCCCGCTCAAGATCGAGGGCAATGCCGAGCACCCCTGGAGCCGCGGCGGCACCGACGTGTTCGCGCAAGGATCGATCCTCGGGCTCTACGATCCGTTCCGGCTCCAGACCCCGCAGCATCTCGGCCGGCCGAGTTCGTGGCAGGCCTTCCGCGCGGCGATGACCGGGCGCGTCGCGGCGCTGAAGGCCGCGGAGGGCGGGCGCGGCCTCCACCTCGTCACCGGCCCGATCACGTCGCCCTCGCTCGCCGCCCAGATCGCCGCGATGCGGCGGGATTTCCCCGGTATGCGCTGGCACGTCTCCGCGCCGGTCGGCCGCGACGCGCTCTACGAGGGCGCCCGCCTCGCCCATGGCCGGCCGCTGGAAACGCGCTGGCGCTTCGACCGGGCGAAGGTCCTCGTCTCCCTCGACGGCGACGTGCTCGATCCCGGACCCGGCCAGGTCGGGCAGGCGCGGGACTGGGTCGAGGCGCGCCGCAAGGCCGCCGCCGAGGGGCGTTTGCTCGCCCTCCACCATGCCGGGCCGAGCCCGAACCTGACCTCGGCCAAGGCCGAATCGCCGCTCGCGATCGGCGCGGACGGGCTGTCCGCCCTCGTGCGCGACCTCCTGGCGGAGGCCGGCGGCGGGAGGGCGCAGGATAGCGGCGGTCCGGCCGCCGCCTGGCGCGCCAAAACCTTCGCGGCGTTGAACGCGGCCCGCGGCGAGGGGCTGGTTCTCGCCGGCGCCCAGGCCGGACCGGAGCTGCTGGCCCAGGTCCACCGTCTCAATGCGGCGCTCGGCAATACCGGCCGCACCGTCTTCCATACCGCCCCGGTGCCGGTCCTCGACGCCGAGCCGCTCAATGCCCTCGCCGAGGCGATGCGCCGGGGCGAGGTGCAGGTCCTGGTGATGCTCGACGTCAACCCGGTCTACGAGGCGGCGGGCGATCTCGGTTTCCTGGAAGCGCTCGCCCGGGTGCCGCTGAAGGTCCATGCCGGGCTCTACCAGGACGAGACCGCCTTCCACTGCGACTGGAATCTGCCGCTCGCCCACCCCCTCGAATCCTGGGGCGACGCGCGCTCCCTCGATGGGACCGTGACGCCGATCCAGCCGACGATCCGCCCGCTCTACGACGGCCGGTCGGTGCCCGAGATCCTGTCGATCCTGACCGATGCGGAGGCCAAGGACGGGGCCGCCCTGTTCGACGCCCATTGGCGCTCCCCGGGCGAGCCGGACGCCGCCTGGACGGCCCGGCGCGACGCCGTGCTCCAGGCCGGCTTCTTCGAGGGGACCGCATTCGCTCCCGAGCCCGTCGGCGCCCCTCTGCCCGCCACCGTGACGTCCGCCCGGCCCGCGCCCTCGCCGGCCGGTCCGGCCCGGCGGGTCGAGGTCGTCTTTCGGCCCGATGCGACCGTCTGGGACGGGAGCCTTGCCAACCTCGCCTGGCTGCAGGAATTGCCGAAACCCCTCACGAAGGTGGTGTGGGGCAACGTGATCGCGGTGAGCCCCGGCCTCGCCGAGCGCGAGGAACTCCGACAGGGCGACGTCGTGACGCTCGAGGCGGAAGGCCGGCGGATCGAGGGGCCGGTCTGGATCCAGCCCGGCCAGGCCGAGGATTCCGTCACGGTCTCCCTCGGCTACGGCCGACGCATCCCCGAGCAGCTCGCCGACGGGCTCGGCTACGACGCCTATCGTCTGCGCGCCGGGGCCACGCCCTGGTGCCTCGCCGAGGCGACCCTGGCGAAGACCGGCCGCAAGGCGCCGCCGGTGACGACGCAGGACCACGGCACGATGGAGGGGCACGATTTCGTGCGGGTGCAGCCGGTCGGCAGCACCGCGCCGGTCGCCTCCCGCGCGGCCCTGCCCTCGCTCTACCCTCCGGCCCCGACCTCGCCCGGCGGGCGCTACGACCAGGAACGCGCCTGGGGCATGGCGATCGACCTCGACGCCTGCATCGGCTGCAACGCCTGCGTCACCGCCTGCCAGTCCGAGAACAACATCCCGGTCGTCGGCAAGGAGGAGGTGGCTCTCGGCCGCTGGCTGCACTGGCTGCGGGTCGACCGCTACTACGAGGGCGGGCTCGACGCCCCCAAGACCCATTTCATGCCGGTGCCCTGCATGCATTGCGAGCAGGCGCCCTGCGAGGTCGGCTGCCCGGTGGAGGCGACCGTCCACGACCGCGAGGGCCTGAACCTCATGGTCTACAACCGCTGCGTCGGCACGCGGGCCTGCTCCAGCTACTGCCCCTACAAGGTCCGGCGCTTCAACTACCTCGACTATTCCGGCGACATGGCGCCGGTGCAGCAGCAGCAGCGCAATCCGGAGGTGACGGTCCGGGCCCGCGGCGTGATGGAGAAATGCACCTACTGCGTCCAGCGCATCGCCGCCGCCCGCATCGACGCGACGAAGGGCGACCACGCGCCGATCCCCGACGGCGCCGTCGTGACCGCCTGCCAGGGCGCCTGCCCGACCCGGGCCATCACCTTCGGGGACCTGCGCGATTCCGGCAGCCGCGTCGCCGCGGCGGCGGCCGATCCGCGCAATTACGGCCTCTTGGCCGAGCTCAACACCAAGCCCCGCACGACCTACCTCGCCCGGCTGGTCGAGGCCGCCGCCGGCGAACCCGCCGCGACACCCGGGACTACGCGATGAGCGGCACCCTCTCCCCCCGGGCCGGATTGCTGGGCGCGAAGGAGGACCTGTCCTCGATCGGCCGCGCCGTCACCGGCGCTCCGGCGCGGGCCCGCTCGCGGGCGTGGTGGATCGCCTTCGCGGGGGCCTGCGGGCTCCTCGGCGTCTTCGCGGCGGCCCTGGCCTGGCTGCTCCTCAACGGCGTCGGGATCTGGCACAACAACAACCCGGTCGTCTGGGCGCTCGACATCGTCGCCTACGACTGGTGGATCGGCATCGCCTGCGGGGCTCTGCTCACCTCCGCCACCCTGCGGCTCACCGGCGCCGCCTGGCGCTCCGGCATCGACCGGATCGCCGAGACGACCGCGGTGCTGGCGGCGGCCGCGGCCGCCCTCTACCCGATCATCCATCTCGGGCGTCCCTGGGTGTTCTACTGGACCCTGCCCTACCCCAACACCCTGGCGCTCTGGCCGCAATTCCGCTCGCCGCTCGTCTGGGACGCGATCGACATCATCAGCTTCCTCGGGGTCTGCCTCGGCCTGTGGTATGTCGGGCTCCTGCCCGACTTCGCGGCCCTGCGCGACCGGGCCTTCGAGGCGGTCCGGGACGAGGCGCGGGCCGCCGACGAGGGGCGAGGGCGCCGGCGGCGCCTGACGCTGCTGCGCGCCCAGGTCTACGGCATCCTGGCGCTCGGCTGGCGCGGGGCGGCGACCCACTGGGAGCGCTGGGTGCTCGCGACCCGCACCCTCTCGGCCCTCGCCCTCGTCCTCGTCGTCGCGCTCCAGACCGGAGCCTCGGTGATGCTCGCCGGCACGGTGCTGCCGGGCTGGCACGACACGCTGCTCCCGGTGACGTTCCTCTCTGCCTCGCTCCTCTCCGGCGTCGGCGTCACCGCGGCGCTCGCGGTGCTGGTACGCCGCGCCCTCCACCTCGAGACGCTGATCACCGAGCGCCACATCGCCCTGATGGCGCGGCTGATGCTGGGGCTCGGCCTCGTCTCGGCCTATTGCTACGGCACCGAGATCTTTTCGAGCCTGCTGCACGGCGACGCCTACGACCGGTCGGTGCTGGTGCGCCGCCTGTCCGGCTCGCATGCCTGGGCGTTCTGGCTCATCGTGGTCTTCGCCCTTCTGCCGGTGCAGCTGTTCTGGCGCGCCGCCTTCCGGCGCTCCGGCCTCGTCGTGGCGCTGGTCGGCCTCGCCGCCGCCATCGGCAGCTTCGGCGACCATTTCATGCTGCTGATCGTGACGCTCAGCCACGATTTCCTGCCTTCCTCCGCCCATCCCTACACGATGGGGTTGTGGGGGATCGCGACGCTTCTGGGCACCGTCGGCCTCTTCCTCGCCCTGCTGCTCCTCGGACTGCGCACCCTGCCGATGGTCTCGATCACCGAGACGCGGCGCTTCGCCGACCGGCACGCCGACGGGCGCCCGAGCGGCGAGCGGGCGCCGACCCCGGCCGAGACGCAGGACGCGCCGCTCTGGGGCATCAGCGCCGAGTTCGACCGTTCCGGCGATCTCGCGGCGGCCGTCGAGGCCCTGAAGGACCGCGACCTCGGTGCGCGGATCGAGACCTACGGCCCCGTGCCGATGGGCGGGGTCACGCGCGCCCTCCAGCAGCCGGCCGGCATCCTGCCCCTCGTCGCCCTCGGGGCGGCGCTGGCGGGCGGGTGTGCCTTCATGGCGATGTGCCTCTACGCCACCGGCTTCGATTACGTGTTCGACGTCGGCGGCCGGCCGCTTTTCTCGTGGCAGTCCTTCATGGTGCCGAGCGTGTCCTTCGGCACGCTGTGCGGCGGCCTCGTCACGGTGCTGGCGCTGCTGTTCCAGAACCGCCTGCCGCGCCTGAACCACCCGGCCTTCGCGATTCCCGGCTTTGCCCGGGCGAGCGAGGACCGCTTCTTCCTCGCCTTCGAGGCCGCCGGCCCGCGCTTCGATCCGGCCCGCATCGAGCAGGCCCTGGCCCGCCTGCCGAACGGGCGCCCCCTGATGGTGCGGAGGGTGCCGCTGTGATGCGCCCGTGCCTCCTGGCTCTTCTCCTGCCCCTCGGGCTCGCGGCCTGCGACCAGGCGAACATGGTGAGCCAGCCGAAAGCCAAGACCTGGGACCGCAACCCGTTCTTCCCCCAGGGCCAGACCATGCGCCTGCCGCCGCCCGGCACGGTGGCCCGCGCGGCGCCCGACCGCCCGGTGCCGCAGCCGGCCGCCGCGAGCCCGGCCCTGCTCGCCCGGGGCCAGGAGCGCTACGACGTCTTCTGCACGCCCTGCCACGGCGCGGCCGGGCTCGGCGACGGCATGATCGTGCAGCGCGGCTACCCGCGCCCGCCGGCCTTCGACGAGGCACGCCTGCGGGCGGCGCCCGCGCAGCATTTCTACGACGTGATCAGCAACGGCAAAGGCAACATGCTCCCCTACGCCGCGCAGGTGCCGCCGGCCGACCGCTGGGCCATCGTCGCCTATATCCGCGCGCTGCAGCTGAGCCAGGGCGCGACCCTGGCGAGCCTCCCGGCGGAGGACCAGGCGAAGGTCGCGGCCGCGGGCGGCGAACCCACCCCCGGAGGCGCGCGATGAGCCGCCGCCCGATCTCCCTCGCTCTCGGTGCCGCGGCGCTGGCCGCCTGCGCGCTCGCCGGTGCCTCCGGCAGCCCGGTGATGCCGTCCTACCTCGCCGCCTGGCTGGTGCTGGTGGCGCTGCCCGCCGGCGCCCTGCCGCTGCTGATGGGGCTCGAACTGACGGGCTTCTCCGCCGGGCCGATGGCCGCGTCCCTGCGCCGCCTGCTCGGGCTCCTGCCGATCGCCGGCCTGCTGCTGCTGCCGGTGCTGCTCAGCCTCGGCGGCCTCTATCCGTGGGACCGGGGCGTCGCGCCCCGCACGCCGCTTGCCGGGGTGTGGTTCACCCCCGTCTTCTTCATCCTGCGCAGCCTCGCCTATCTGGCGATCTGGCTGTGGCTCGCCGACACCTTCCGGCGCCCGGCCGCCGAGCCCGGCAGCCCGGCGGCGGCGAGGCGCCGGTCGAGGGCGGTGCTCGGCCTTTGTCTCTACGCCGTCACCGGCACGCTGGCGGCGGAGGATTGGGTGCAGTCGGCCGATCCCGGCCTCGCCTCCACGGCCTTCGGCCTCCTCGTGATGACGATTCAGGCCGGCCTCGCCCTGTCGGCCGCCGCCCTGATCGCGGCCCGCGATTCGTCGGGCCGGCCCGGCCGCGATCAGCGTACGGCGGCGGCCTTCGCCGACCCGATCCTGGTCCTGCTGGCGATCTGGGGCTTCGTCCACGCGGCGCAGTACCTGATCGTGTGGTCGGCCAACCTCCCCGACGAGGCGCGCTGGTACCTCGCCCGCGACGGGGCGCTCGGCCGCCTCGGGGTCTGGGCCGGTGTCGGCGTGATGGTGCTCGCCACCCTGGTCCTCGTGCCGCGCCGCAATGCGGGCCGGCCGGCGCTGCTCGCCGGGATCGCGCTCTTGATCCTGCTGCTCCACGGGGCCGAGATCTTCTGGCTCGTGACGCCGGGCTTCCGCGGCGCCTTCCGGTTCACCTGGGCCGACGCGCTCGCCCTCGTCGGCGTGGTGGGCGTCGCCGGCGGTCTCTACGGCCCGGTCGATCGCCGCCTGCGGGGGCGCGTCTCGTGAGCGACCAGACCCGGCCCGGCCCGCTCTCGCTCCTCCCCGCCATCGCGGCGGCGGGGCTCCTGCGCCTCTCCGGCTTCAGGCCCGCGTCGCGCCAGCCCGAGCCCGATCCCGGGCCCCACAACCCGGAAGGGTTCGAGGAGGAGGATGTCGATGTCCGCCGCACCGCCTTCGTGGTGGCGGGCCTCGCCGCCTCCGTCGCCGCCGCGATCGGTGCGGTGGGGTTGATGATGCACCTGTTCGGCGCCTGGAACGTCGCCGGGACCCTGCCGCTGACGCCGCAGCAGACCGCCCGCGTGCAGCCGCCACCACCGAACCTCCAGGGCGCGCCCTACGAGGACCTCGCCCGCTACGAGGCACGGGAGAGCGCGCGGCTCACCGGCTACGCCCCCCTGCCCGACGGGCGCGCCCGCATCCCGATCGACCGCGCGATGCGGCTCGTCGCCGGACAGTCTCTCGATCCCGTCCCGCCCGCGGCCGGCGGAGTCCCCGCCCGATGAACCCGACCGACCTCGCGCTCCAGCTCTGGCCGGCCGCGGCCTCCGCCACCGCGGTCGAGACCGATTGGCTGATCCTCGCCTTCACGGTCCTGACCCTGCTCCTCACGGTGCCGGTCTTCGTCGCCATCACCTGGTTCGCGATCCGCTACCGCCAGGGCGAGGAGGCCGACCGCAGCCACGGCAACGTCCGCAGCGTGCTCATCGAGATCAGCTGGATGCTGATCCCGTTCCTGCTCACCCTGATCTTCTTCGTCTGGGGCGCCCGGCTGTTCTTCATCTCGAAGCAGGTGCCGGGCGACGCCATGGTGATCGAGGCGATCGGCCGGCAATGGATGTGGAAGTTCCAGCACCCGACCGGGCAATCCGAGATCAACGACCTGCACCTGCCGATCGGCCAGCCGATCAAGATCCGGATGATCAGCCAGGACGTGATCCACAACCTCTATCTGCCGGCTCTGCGGATGCAGATGGCGACCTTGCCCGACCGCTACACCGAACTATGGTTCAAGGCCGACCGCACCGGCAGCTACCGGCTCTACTGCTCGGAATATTGCGGCACCGACCACTCGAAGATGGACGGGAACCTGACCCTGATGACCCAGGCCGACTACGCCGCCTGGCTGCAGAATGCCGGCGCCCAGCAGGGCGGCCAGGCCGGGGCCGGCCGGGTCGTCTACGAATCCTACGGCTGCGGCGCCTGCCACGATCCCGGCGCCAAGGTGCGGGCGCCCGCGCTCGCCGGACTCTACGGCCGCGAGGTCAAGCTCGCCGACGGGCGCACCGTCACGGCCGACGAGACGTATCTCCGCGACAAGATCCTGAACCCGAACCGGCAGAAGCTTGCCGCCGACTACAAGCAGGTGATGCCGGCCTTCCGCAACGTGATCCCGCCCGACGACCTCGACCGTCTCGTCTCGTACCTGAAGAGCACGGGGGCGACGGCGCAGCAGGAAGCGAAGCCATGACCAGCGGCACCATCACCGACGGGCCGGCCCTGCGCGAGCCCCACACGCCGGATTCCCGCCTCGGCCACGGGGCCGACTACCTGCATGCCGAGCACACCCTGCGCTCGTGGTTCTTCACCACCGACCACAAGCGCATCGCACTTCTGTATCTCGCCAGCATCACCGCCTTCTTCGTCATCGGCGCGGTGACCGCGGGGCTCGTGCGCCTGGCCCTCGTCGTCCCCGATGGGCAGGTCTTCACCAACGACACCTACAACAAGCTGTTTACGATCCACGGGGTCGTGATGGTGTGGTTCTTCCTGATCCCCTCGATCCCCGCCACCTTCGGCAACTTCCTGATCCCGCTGATGATCGGGGCGCGGGACCTCGCCTTCCCGAAGCTGAACCTCGCCTCCTGGTACGTGTTCATGACCGGCGCCCTGTTCACGCTGGCGAGCGTGGTGCTGGGGGGCGTCGACACCGGCTGGACGTTCTACACGCCGCTCTCCACCGCCTTCTCGAACACCTGGGTGGTGCCCGCACTCATCGGCGTGACGATCGTTGGGTTCTCGTCGATCCTGACCGGGCTCAACTTCGTGGTGACGATCCACACCATGCGGGCGCCGGGCATGACCTGGTTCCGGCTGCCGATCTTCGTCTGGACCCACTACGCCACCAGCCTGATCTTTTTGCTCGCCACTCCGGTCATCACCGTGGCGCTGATCCTGCTCATCGCCGAGCGCGCCTTCCATATCGGGGTGTTCGATCCGGCCTATGGCGGCGACCCGGTGCTGTTCCAGCACCTATTCTGGTTCTACTCCCACCCGGCGGTCTACATCATGGTGCTGCCGGGCATGGGGGTGATCTCGGAGATCGTCCCGGCCTTCGCGCAGAAGAAGCTCTTTGGCTACAAGTTCGTCGCCTATGCGGCGATCGGGCTCGCCTCGGTGACCTTCTTCGTCTGGGGCCACCACATGTTCGTCAACGGACAGAGCGACTTTGCCAGCGTCGCGTTCTCGGTGCTCAGCTTCGCGGTGGCGGTGCCGTCCGCGGTCAAGGTCTACAACTGGACCGCGACGATCCATAAGGGCTCGCTCAAGCTCGACACGCCGATGCTCTACGCCATGGGCTATATCGGGCTGTTCGTGCTCGGCGGGCTCACCGGCCTCTACCTGGCGACGCTCGCCATCAACCAGCACGTCCACGCCACCTATTTCGTCGTCGCCCACTTCCACTACATCATGGTCGGCGGCACGGTCCTGGCCTTTCTCGGCGGCCTGCACTTCTGGTGGCCGAAGATCACCGGACGGATGTACATCGAGGCCTGGGGCCGGATCTCCGCCTTCCTGATCTTCATCGGCTTCAACGTCACCTTCTTCCCGCAATTCATCCTCGGCTATCTCGGGATGCCGCGGCGCTACCACGTCTACCCGCCGGAATTCCAGTTCCTCAATATCCTGTCCTCGGCGGGCTCGACCATCCTGGCGGTCGGTTACCTCTTCCCGATGGTCTATCTCGTCTACTCGATCTGGTTCGGGAAGCGGGCGCCCGCCAACCCCTGGGACGCCAAGGGCCTCGAATGGACGGTGCCGTCACCGCCGCCGGCCCACAACTTCCTGACCGAGCCGGTGGCGCCGAAAGTGCCCTACGACTACCCGCTCCAGGCCCAGGAGACCGGGAGGCAGCACTCGTGAGCGCCGGAGCCTCCGACTCAGCCGTAGGCGTCAAGCTCGTCTCGCACTTCGCGACCGTCGAGCAGCAGAAACGCGCCGCCGTGCTCGGGATGTGGGCCTGGCTGCTGACCGAGCTCCTGCTCTTCGCCGGCCTGTTCCTGACCGCGCTGATCCTGCGCCTGCTCCACCCCGAGGCGGTGCAGGAGGCGGCGCGCCATCTCAAGTTCTGGATCGGCGCCATCAACACCGTGGTGCTGATCGGTTCGAGCCTGACCATGTCGGGGGCGATCCAGCTCTCGCGGCTGGGCTGGCAGCGCGGCATGGTGCGGTTCATGCTCGCGACCGCGGCGCTCGGCACGCTGTTCCTGCTCCTCAAGGGCTACGAGTACTACGCCGACTACCAGGAACACATGATGCCGTTCCTGTCCGACCGGCCCTACGAGCTGAAGGATTCTCCGCCCTCGCGGCTGTTCGTGAACCTGTACTACGTCGCGACCTCGCTGCACGGCCTCCACCTGATGACCGGCATCACCATCCTGCTGGTGATGACCTGGCAGGCGAGCCGCCCGGGCTTTTTGGGGCAGCACCAGAACCGGATCGAGATCTTCGGCCTCTACTGGCACTTCATCGACCTGATCTGGATCCTCGCCTTCCCGACCCTGTACGTGCTCAACCGGTAGGAGAGAGCCCCGTGTTCGGCACAAGCGACGAGCGCCGCACCCTCTGGCGGCACATGCGCGAGCCGGTCCTGACGGCCGGCGCGCTCCTCGTCATGCTCGGTATCAACGTCGGCTTGGGCGCTACCCTCCCCGTCCCGCATGTCTGGATCGTCGAGCTGCTGGTCGCCGCCGTGATGGTGGCGACGATCCTGTGGTTCTCGATGGAGGTCCGCCACGAGCCGCCGCTGGTGAAGCTGTTTGCCGGCATTGGGTTCTTCTGGGTCGGGATCCTGTTCACGATGACGCTGGTGGATTACCTGTCGCGGGGGTAGCGCCGTTCACTCCCCGCTCACCACCACGGCCCTATAACCGTCGCATGTGCGAATTGCTCGGCATGAGCGCCAACGTCCCGACCGATATCCGTTTCAGCTTCGCGGGCTTGGCGCGCCGCGGCGGCGAGACCGGGCCGCATCAGGACGGCTGGGGCATCTCGTTCTACGAAGGCCGCGGGAGCCGCAGCTTCCACGACCCGGAGCCGAGCGCCCGCTCGGAGATCGCCCGGCTGCTCAGGCAATACCCGATCAAGAGCCGGATCGTGATCGCGCATGTGCGCCGGGCCAATCGCGGCCGGGTCACGCTGGAGAACACCCATCCCTTCAGCCGCGAATTGTGGGGCCGCACCTTCACCTTCGCGCATAACGGCCAGCTCAAGGGGGTGAAGCGCCTGACGCTCGGCCGCTTCCGGCCGGTCGGCACCACCGACAGCGAGCACGCCTTCTGCTGGATGCTGGGCCGGCTCGAGGAGCGCTGGGGCAGCCTGCCGAAGCCTACCCGCCTCGACGGGGCGGTGCGGGAGCTCTGCGCCGAATTGCACGGGCTCGGGGTGTTCAACATGCTGCTCTCCGACAGCCGCACCCTCTACGCCCATTGCGGCAAGCGTCTCTGCACCCTGACCCGCCGGGCCCCGTTCGGTACCGCCACGCTGATCGACGAGGATTGGCGGGTCGATTTCGCCGAAGAAACCACGCCCGACGACATCGTGACCGTGGTGGCGACCCGTCCCCTGACTCGTGACGAGAACTGGACCGACCTCGCCCCCGGCGAGGTGCTGGCGTTCCGCCTCGGCGTGCCGGACGGGGACGAGACGGGGGCCGGGGTCGGCGGCTGAGCGGCGCCGGCCCGCCCTCTCGGTCGCGGCCCGTTTCTCGCCAAGCCTGTTTCTCGCTAAGGTTGCCCTTTCCGGTCGCGGCCCCCGGGCCCATCTTCCCTTAGGCAGGCAGACGCGAGAGCCATGACGCGAGACATAGCCCCGAATCCGTCAGCCCCGATTCCGTCGGGGGAGGACCGTCCCGGCCTCTCGGCCACCATCCGGTCGCATCTCGGCGGCCAGCTCCGGGCGACCTACGAGGCCCTGGGCGACACCGACCCGGACAACCGGTTCGCCGACCTGATCGCCCGCCTGGAAGCGGCGCTCAAGGTCCAGGGCGAGGCCGTGTTGCCGGAATTCCGCAACGGGCTCCTGCAGGCCGTGCCCTCCCTGCGGGCCTTCGCCCTGTCGCTCACCAGCAACCCGGCCCGGGCCGACGACCTGGTGCAAGACACGCTCCTGAAGGGCTGGCAGCACCGGGCCCGCTTCCAGCCCGGCACCAACCTGAACGCCTGGCTGTTCACGATCCTGCGCAACATCTTCTACTCCGACCACCGCAAGCGGGTGCGCGAGGTCGAGGACCAGGACGGCTCCTACGCCGCGCGGCTCGCCACCGCGCCGCATCAGGGCGACCGGCTCGACGTCGAGGATCTGCAGAGCGCGCTCGCCAAGCTGCCGCCGGACCAGCGCGAGGCCCTGGTCCTCGTCGGGGCCGAGGGCGTGTCCTACGAGGAGGCGGCGGCGATCATGGGCTGCAAGGTGGGCACGGTGAAGAGCCGTGTCAGCCGCGCCCGCGGCCGCCTGGCGGAACTCCTGGGCTACGACGAGGAAGATCTCGGCACCGATCGTCTGATCCAGTCGGCGATGCCGAAGGACGCCTGATCGGGTCCCCTGCCCCGGCGGAGTACACCTGCCGGGTTCCCGTGATTCTCGTCGTGCCGGGCACGATAAATCTGACCGCGTCGATTGAACCGTTTCGCCAACAGCGACGTTACATCCCCCGAGAGCCGCCCCGCTCGACCGGGGTGGACTGGACGAAACGGAGACCCATCCGATGAAGAAGACCCTTCTGGCCGCCGCCGCCCTCGCCCTCACCCTGCCGATGGCCGCCCAGGCCCAGGGCCTGCTGCCCGGCGCGCAGCGCGGCGCCGAGGATGGTGCTGCCGCGGCCGGTCCGGTCGGCGCGATCGTGGGCGGTGCCGTCGGCGCCGCGACCGGTGCGGTCGGCGGCCTTCTCGGCGTCGACGAGCGTCCGCGCTTCCGCTCCTATGCCGTGCGCCAGCACCGCTCCTACGACTGGGACGGCGACGTGGCCGTCGGCGGCGTGCTGCCCTCGTCGGGCGTGAGCTACTACGAGGTCCCGTCCGAGTACGGCATCCGCGGCCGCCGTTACACCGTGGTCAACGACCGCGTCGTGCTGGTCGACCCGGGCACCCGCCGCATCGTGCAGGTCATCGACTAAGTTCATCGACGAGGTCGCTCGACTACCCCGTCTTTGGGTGCGCCGCCTTACGGTGGCGCACACTCCGACAGCAAAGCCCTGGCCATTGCGCCGGGGCTTTCTGCGTTGTCGGTCAGAAAAGTCCCTAGTGTTGTTGCGGCACAGCCTGCAACGAAACACCCTCGCGCGTCGTTCTGCATGAGGACTGCGCGGATCGACAAGATCCGCTTGAGCGAGATCCAGAGCGATACGGATTCCCCATGCCCTCCGATCCCTACGAGAATCACGATGCCGCGCTGCCGGAGCCGGTGCGCGAACACCTCGGGAAGCAGCTCCGCTCGACCTACAACGCCGAGGCCGGGAAGCCGGACTATCTCGGCGACCCCGTCCTGCCCGCGGAGTTCACCCCACAGCTGCGCCGGCTCGAGAGCCGGTTGAAGGCGCACGACACCGGCCGCGAGGCGGTCGAGGACGTGGTCAACAACATCCTGCGCGAGCTGCCGCGGAGACCGTGACGCCCGGACGGCCCCGTCAATGCGCCGGAGGTGGAATCGCCGGGCCGGCGATGTCGGGCTGCAGCAGCGAGACGGTGATCGCCCGGGTGACGTGCTCGGCCATGCAGCGATAGCCGAGATCGGCGAGGCGGAAGCCGGCGCCGGATTGGGCCGGAGCGCCCTTCAGGGCGCTGATCGCCCGGGTGGCGAGGTAGCGCATCGCCTCGTAGCGCTGCACCAGGGGCACCTGCTCGCGCTCGGCGACCTTCTGGATCGCGAGCACGAACTGGCGGTAATAGTCGTCCTTGGCGAGGCTCGCGGTGTATTGGGGATCGACCAGCACCACGTCGATGCCGTGCGACTTGATCCAGGCCACCGTCTCGGCGAGCGACTGCGAGAATTCCTCGATGTCGACGCGGGCGAGCGCGTCGTTGCCGCCGACCTGCCAGACCACGAGGTCGGGCTCGATCTCCGCCACCTGATTGCGCAGTCGCTCCGCCGCCCCGAAGGCGATCTCGCCGGAGACGCCCCGGCTCTCCACCGTCACCTCGATGTCGGGAAGCGAGCGGGTCAGGGCGTCCTCAAGCCGCACCGGATAGGTCGCGGCGGTGCCGAGCCCTCCCGAGTTGGAGCCGATGGTCAGGACCTGGACGGCACGGTGCTCGCGCAGGGCCTTCTTGACCGCCTTGAGCTTGGCCAGGGTGTAGAGCTTCGAGCCCGGCACCCGGCATTCCGGCGACAGGCTCGGATCGGGCGCGTCCGCGCTCGGCGCGGTGGCCTGGAGCGCCGGGATCTCGGCCAGGGCGGGCTGGGACGGCGCCTGTGCCGGTTGCACCTGGGCCGCCGGCGGCGTCGTCGACTGCGCCTGCACGGCGAAGCCGAGGCTTGCGACCAAGGCGAAGCTCACGCCGCCGAGGAGGGACGGGGAGAGCGAGAGCGCCATTCGACGAACCATGCCGTGAAGGAGAGTGAGGCTAAGCCGCATCCTACGACAAAGACGTCGGTTGCGAAACCTCCCCCGGTCCAGAACCGAATCAGTTGTGCACCGAGGCTCGCGACCGAACCGACCGAGAAGACCGCGAGCGAGTTGCGCCCGAGGCCGGCGAGCTGCTCCGTGAGCCAGCGCGCCCGCGGCTGGACCAGCCCGAACACGGCCTGGAAGGCGAGCAGCACGCCGAGGAAGTGCACCAGGCGCGCCGGCGACAGGTAGGACTTGTCGAAGATGAAGAGCAGGCGCGGCTCCGGCACCGCCAGCGGATCGGGCCGCAGGTTGAACCAGGACAGGATCGCGCCGACGATGACGATGACGATGCCGAGCGGCATCAGCCGGCGCCGCCAGACCACGAAGCGCCCGGAGCCGCGCCGCCACTCATGCGCGGCGAAGCCCAGCACCAGCAGCAGCTGCCAGCAGAACGGGTTGAAGAACCAGTGGCCCTCCATCGGCCAGCTCGGGATATTGATCTCGAAGACCAGGCTGACGGCGTAGAGCAGCACCGAGATCCCGATCGACAACCCGAGATGCACCCGCGCGAGCAGCACGAAGGCCGGGGCGAGGCCGAGCAGCACCACGTAGAGCGGCAGGATGTTGAAGAAGCCGAGCTGGTGCAGCAGCGTCACCCAGCCGACGGTGGCCTGGATCGGGTCGCTGAAGATCGGCCCGGCATTGTGCCATTCCACCAGCAGCGGGTTGTCAAGGTAGAGGGCGGCGCCCGCCAGCATCGCCAGCGCCAGCGCCGTGATGACGAGCTGCGCGCGGTAGACCTCGACCATGCGCGAGAGGAGCCGCAGCACCGTGCGGAGCGCCGGCTCGGGCGTGCCGTCGCGCCCGCGGGTGGCGATGCCGATCGACCAGCCGGCCAGGAAGACGAACAGCTCGGCGGCGTCCGAGATGCCGTACTGGGAGTAGGTATAGTTCTGGAAGAAATTGCCCGGGATGTGGTTGATGAAGATCGTGATCAGGGCGATGCCGCGCCAGAAATCGACCGCATTCGGTTCACGCATGATGCCCGTGGTCCCTGTTGCGGGTCTCGCTCGGCGAATCGCGGAGCGCCGCGCGGCCTGTCGGCGCGACGCAAGTCGGGTGCCGTCGCGCTACTTCACGATCCGGTCGAGGCGGTTGTTGACGAAGAAGTACAGCTCCTTGGCGCCGGGCTCGGTGTAGAGCACCTGCACCTCGCGCTGGCCCCGCCCGCTCTCGCCGACCAGCACGTCGGTCGGCGGGTGGCCCTTGAGCCGCACCAGCTCGCATTCGGGGATGCCGGGGGCGATCTCGGTGGCGGTCGCCGGGACCGGCCCGGTGCAGGTGCCGTCCTGCGCCAGGACCGGGCCCCAGGCCGGAACCGGCGGCGGGGGCTTGGGCGCGGCGATCACCGGCGGCGGGGCGGCCCGGTCGGTGCTGCCGCCGCAGCCCGCGAGCGCCAGCGTACCGACGCCCATGAGGGCCGCCACTATGCGCCGCATCGTCGTCTGGCCGGTCATCGTGCCTCGTCCGTCCTCGGGCCGCTTCCCCGCGCGGCCAGGGCCGTCTCGTAGAGGCGGAGCGCATCCCCGCGCAAGGCCGCCCGCGACGCCTGGCGGAAATAGAACATGTGCCCGCCGGGATAGACCGACAGGGCGAGGCGAGCCGGCGTGCCGTAGGACGGCATCTGGTCGAGAATCAGCTTCGAGGCGAAGTACGGGGTGACGAGGTCGGTGTAGCCGTGGGCGACGAGGACCCGCAGGTTGCCGTCGAGGGCGAGCGCCTGGCGCAGTTCCCCCACCACCTCCGGAGCGGAGCGGCCCCCGCCCCAGTTCCAGGCGCCGTTGACCGCGTTGCTCAGAAGCTCGTAGCGCAGGTTCGGCACCCGCCAGTTCAGGGTGCGGGCGGTGAGGTCGATCATCGCGCTGGTCAGCGGCGCCTGCATGGCGGTGAGGATCGGGTCCTGGAACCGGCCGAAGGCGGCGCTCGGATCGGGGTCCCATCCGGTCACGCCGGTATCGTAGGCGCTCGCCACCCGGCCCGCGTCGCGGTCGGCCTCGCGCTGGTAGCTCGCCCCGGAGACCCGGCCGGCCTGGCGGCGGACCAGGGCCGGGTCGAGCCCGGTCAGGCTCGCGACCCGCTCGGTGAGGCGGTCGAGGGCGGCGGAATCGGTCGGCCCGCGCAGGAGATCCGACAGGTAGGGACCGGTGGCGTAGGTCTCGATCTCGCGCATCCGCGCGGGACCGGGCGTCTCGCCGCGCCGCTCCAGCCCGGCGGCGGCGAGCGAGGGCAGCCGCGTCACGGCGCCGAGCGGGTTGTGCCGCGGCGGCTGGAGGTAGCCGAAATCGAGCACCGGCGAGAGCAGCACCAGCCCCGACAGACCGACCCCGACGTCGTCCTGGAGCTTGCGGGCGACGAGCGGCCCGCGGAAGCCCCCGTAGCTCTCGCCGAGGAAGAATTTTGGCGAGGCGAGCCGGTCGTTGGTGCGCAGCCAGCGGGCGATCACCGCCGACAGCACGGAGGCGTCGCTCTCGACCCCGTAATAGCGCTTCGCGTCGTCGCCGGTCGCGCGGCTGTAGCCGGTGCCGACGGGATCGATGAAGACGAGGTCGGTGAAGTCGAGCCAGGTCTCGTCGTTGGGTGCCGGCACCGGCGCCATCGAGGGGCTGATGCTGGTGCCGTCGAGGGGCAGGCGCCAGGGCCCGACCGCCGCGAGGTTGAGATAGGCCGAGGACGCTCCCGGTCCGCCATTGACCGCGAAGGTGACGGGCCGCGTCGTCGCGTCCTTGCCCGCCAGGGTGAAGGCCGTGACGGCGATCTCGGCCTGGAGCTTGCCCGATTCGTCGACCAGCGGCAGGCTGCCGGCCGTCGCCGTGAAGCTCAAGCTTCGCCCGCCCGACAGGGTGAGGCTGTGCTGGGTCGTCGCGTCGGGCGGCAGGCGCCGCCCCTCGGGCTGGCGCGCCTCCTGCCGGTTGTCCTGGCGGGCCTGCTGCGCCAGGACGGCCGGGGCGGGTCCGAGGCACAGGACCGCCGCGAGCGCGAGGATCCGGGTCGTGATGCGGGTCATGACGTCTCCTCGCGAGGCCGGTTCGTTGTAGGGTTCCGCCTCCGGATCGCGGAGGGATGGGGCGCGGGATCCCCCTCCCCCACCCTGGAGAAGGGAGATGGGCTCGATCTCGATCCGCATCGTTCGAGCGGAGGCGGCATCACGCCTTCTTCTGCCAGCGGCCGCTCTCGTCCTGCTGCCAGTAGGCGACGCTATGGCCGGCCTCCTTGGCACCGCGCCACTGCTCGCGGGCGCGCAACAGTGCGTCCTGGTCGGTGCCGTCGAACAGGATGCAGATGCGCTGGTAGTCGCCCGCGTCGTCGGGCAGGGACGCCCCCTCGACCAGGAAGCGGATCGAGGCGGCGTTGGGGTTGGCGTCGCGCAGGGTCAGCACCACCGGCTGCGTCGCGCAGTCGGGATCGCGGTCGGTGCCATGGGGCAGAAAACTCTCCTCCGAGAAGACCCAGAGGTGGTCGTCGAGGGCCTGCAGCCGCTCCTCGCTCGTCGCCTGGATGGCGACGCGCCATTGCCGCTCCAGGGATTTCTCCAGGAGGCTCGGCAGCACCGCCTCGAGGGGCTGGCGCTGCATGTGGTAGAACAGGATCTCGGTCACGGTCGTGGAAGATAGGGCGCCCGGGGCCGGCGGCACCGGCCCGGGGTGCGAGGGTCAGGCCGCGGCCTGGGCGTGGCTCTGGGCTTGACCGAGCAGCTTCACGAGGTCGCAGCCGGCATAGAGATCGTGGGCGACGCCGGCCGCCCGCAAGGCAGCTTCCAGCTCGCCCGGCTTGCCGGCGAGGTAGAGCGTGGTGGCGCCGGCCGCCCGCAGCGCCTCGGCGGCGGCGACCGCCTCTTCGGCATAGACCGCAT
The DNA here is from genome assembly GCF_017347565.1 of Methylobacterium indicum. Taxonomy (NCBI): domain Bacteria; kingdom Pseudomonadati; phylum Pseudomonadota; class Alphaproteobacteria; order Hyphomicrobiales; family Methylobacteriaceae; genus Methylobacterium; species Methylobacterium indicum. The sequence continues at coordinate 3,246,882 of NZ_AP024145.1, forward strand.
CCGACGAGCACAGGCAGGCGACGCGCGTTCCCGAGGCCCGGAAGGCCTCCGCCATGGCGGCGTGATCCGCAAAGCCCTCGTTCGTCACCGCCTCGATGCCGCCGGCCTCGAAGGCGTTGCGGGCGAAGGTGGCGCGGGTGTTGAAGGCGCTCAACGGCCCGAGATTGGCGAGGAAGACCCGCGGGCGCCGCCCGGTCCGGGCGAGCGCCGCGTCGGAGGCGTCGCGCAGGGCCTCGTAGGGCTCGGCGAGGCGTCGCGAGGGCAGCGCCCCTTCCGGCACGGGATCGGCCGCCGGGGCCGGCGCCAGCACCGCCACCGGGGCCTCGTGCAGGTCCGGGAACTCGCTGGTGCCGGTGATCGGCTGGCGGCGGGTGGCGAGTTCGGCGTCGCGGGCTTGGCGGAGCGCCGCGAGGCGGGCCGCCAGGGCGCCGGAGCGCAGGCTGGCGGCGATCCCCCCGTCCCGCTCGATCGCCTGGAACTGCGCCCAGGCCTCGGTGCAGAGCGCCTCGGTCAGGGTCTCGAAGCCGCCCGCGCCGGCGGCCGGGTCGGCGACGCGCCAGAGGTTGGCCTCGTCGAGGAGGACGTGCTGGGTGTTGCGGGCGCAGCGGCGCGCGAAGGCGTCGGGCAGGCCGAGCGCCGCGGTGAAGGGCAGGACCGTGATCGCGTCCGCTCCGCCGAGGCCGGCCGAGAAGGCGGCGGCGGTGGCGCGCAGCAGGTTGACCCAGGGGTCGCGCTTCGTCGTGCTGCGCCAGGCGGTCTCGGCATGGAGGCGGAGCGGCGCGGGGTCGAGCCCGCAGGCCTCCTCCACCCGCGCCCACAGCCGGCGCAGGGCCCGGGTCTTGGCGACCGTCAGGAACTCGTCGGAATCGGCGACCAGCAGGAAGGCCAGGGCGTCACGGGCGCGCTCCAGCGGGATGCCGCCGGCCTCGAGCGCCCGCAGCGTCGCGAGCGCGCCGGAGAGGAGCGCGGCGAGTTCCAGCGCCTCGCCGGCCCCGGCCTCGTGGAACGGGCGGGCATCGGCCAGGAAGGCGCGGCCGGTGAAACCGGCGGCGTCGAGGTCGCGCAGGATCTCAGGCAGCGCCGGCCAGGGCGGGGCCGCGCCGGTCGCGGCCTCGACCGCCACGGGATCGAGGCCGAGATCGATGTCGAGGGTGCCGAGATCGTCGCCCCGGGCCCTGGCGAGGGCGACGAGCGCCGTGGCGGCGTCCGGGCCCGCGGCGCCGGCATCGAGCCGCAGGCCGATCAGCGGCAGCATCACGCCCGAGAGCGCCGCCTCGATCGCCTGCGGGCCGGGGAGGCCGAAGCCGCGTGCGGCGGGGCTCTTCGCCAGCACCAGGGTCAGGGCGTCGGCGCCGCCTTCGAGGTCGGTGAGCGCCAGGGCGTTGGCCTCGGCCGGATCGGGATGGTCGACCCGCTGGCTGACGCGCCAGCGGCCGGGCGCCGCGCGGCCCGGCTGGGGGGCGGCCTCGGCCGCGGGATAGAGCGGGGCGACCTCGATGCCGTCCGGGGTGCGGCGCACCAGCCGCTTCTCGAAATCGGCGCCTTTCAGCACCCCGTCGACCAGGGCACGCCACTGCGCCTCGGTGGCGGCCGGAAAGGCGGCGGCGAGCGTCGTATCGTCCATGTCGCGGGTCCTCGTGGCGCGGATCTCTCCCTAACGCCAGCACATAGCCGCGCCACACGCCATTGGTCGAGGTCCGTCGCGGCGGCGGAGGTGCGCGCACCCCCGCCGCGACGCTCAGCCGAAGATGATCAGCCCGGCGAAGCCGGCCGCGCCGACCAGGATGCGCCACCAGGCGAACAGCGCGAAGCCGTGCCGCGAGACGTAGTCGAGGAGCTTGCGGACCACGAACAGGGCCGACAGGAACGCCACCACGAAGCCGATGGCGATCAGCCCGACATCGTCCTTCGACAGGTTCTTGTAGTTGTCGAGCAGGTCCTTGGCGAAGGCGCCCGCCATGGTGGGCATAGCGAGGTAGAACGAGAACTCGGTGGCGGCCCGCTTGCCCGAGCCCATCAGCATCGCCCCCACGATGGTGGCGCCCGAACGCGACACGCCGGGGATCATCGCCAGGCACTGGAAGAAGCCGATCTTCAAGGCCATCGGCAGCGAGTACTGGTGCACGTCGTCGTATTTCTGCTCAATCTCGGTCTCGTCGATGACGAGCAGCACGAGGCCGCCGGCGACGAGCGTCGAGCAGATGATCCAGGGATTGAACAGGTAGAACTTGATGTACTTCGAAAACAGGCCGCCGATGATCGCGGCGGGCAGGAACGCGACCAGGATCGCCAGGATGAACCGGCGGGCGCTCGGGTCGCGGGGCGCGCGCCGCAGCAGGTCGAGGAGCTGGCGGAAATAGACGCCGACGATCGCCAGGATGGCGCCGAGCTGGATCAGCACCTCGAAGGTGTTGTTCGGCGATTCGAACCCGATGAAGTGGCCGACGAGGAGCTGGTGGCCGGTCGAGGAGACCGGGATGAACTCGGTCGCGCCCTCGACGAGGGCGAGCACCACGGCCTTGCCGATGCTGGCGAGATCCATCACCGCGCTCCCCGAACCATCGTCGTGCCGCGCGCGGGGCCGCCCGCCCTCCTGCGTGTCGCCGTCGTCATCGTCGCCTGCTCTCGTGGTCGCGCCGCGGGCGGTCGCGACCGCGCCCGGCGGGGATGGGGAAGGACATCGGATCGCCCCGGGCCCGGCCCGTACGGCGCACCGGCCCGGCGGGGCCTCTGTGGCAAGACCTCTATGGCAAGTCTGTGGTGGCGGGGCCGGCATGCCCGGGGGGCCGGACCGCTCCGGCCACATGGCTCGTCCGACCGGATGGCTCGTCCGACCGGATGGCTCGTCCGACCGGCGCAGCCTCGCACCGGCATGGTTGAGGCTCGGTTACCAGCCCGGCATCGTCGTGTTAAGGATGCCGAAAGACATAGCCATGGTGGTGACCGGGCGTTAATCACGCGCGGGCCAAGCCTGACACAGACGCGACCCCCGCACGACCCACCGCGAGCCGACTTTCAAGGCCAGCCAACAGACGAAGCGCGAAACGGCCCCGCATGGCGACGCTCCATCACTCCTCGTTCTGCCCGCATTCCCGCTTCGTGCGCCTGGTGATGGCCGAGATGGGCATGGAGCCCCTGCTCGTCGAAGAGCGCCCCTGGGAGCGTCGGGAGGACTTCCTGATGCTCAACCCCGCCGGCACCACGCCGGTGCTGGTGGAGGAAGGCGGCCTCGCCGTGCCGGGCGGCAGCGTCATCGCCGAGTATCTCGACGAGACCCGGGGCCTCGGGCTGAGCGGCATCCGGCTCCTGCCGGAGGCGCCCGCCGCCCGCGTCGAGGTGCGGCGCCTCCTCGACTGGTTCCTGCAGAAGTTCGACCAGGAGGTGACCGCCTACCTCGTCACCGAGAAGATCCACAAGCGCTTCATGACCTCGCAGCACGGCGGGGGCCCGCCGGACATGAACGCGATCCGGGCGGCGCGCAGCAACGTGCGCTACCACCTGAAATACATCGGCTACCTGATCTCGCGGCGGAACTGGCTGGCGGGCAGCCAGCTGACCTATGCCGACCTCGCGGCCGCCGCGCACCTGTCCTGCGTCGACTATCTCGGCGACGTGCCGTGGGACGAGGACGAGATGGCGCGCCACTGGTACGCCCGGGTGAAGTCGCGCCCGTCCTTCCGCAGCCTGCTCGCCGACCGGGTGGCCGGCATGGCGCCGGCCGAGCATTACGCGGATCTCGACTTCTGACGGCGGCCCCGACCCCGGACAAGCTGCGGCACTTCCTCGAGACCCGCGCCCGGACGCTCGGCTTCGACGCGCTCGCGGTCACCCGGCCCGACGCGGTGCCGGCCCTGCCCGGGCGGCTCTCCGCCTGGCTCGCCGCCGGCCATCACGGCGAGATGACCTGGATGGAGGAGCGCACGGCCGAGCGCGCCGACCCGGCGCGGCTGTGGCCGGACCTGCGCAGCATCGTGATGCTCGGGATGAATGCCGGGCCGGAGGGCGATCCGCTGGCGGCCCTCGCCGATCCGGCGCGGGGGTCGATCGCCGTCTATGCGCGCCGGCGCGACTATCACGACGTGATCAAGGGCAAGCTCAAGGAGCTCGGCGGCGCCTTCGCGGCCAAGGCGGGGGCCAAGGTCAAGGTCTTCGTCGACACCGCGCCGGTGATGGAGAAGCCGCTCGCCGAAGCCGCGGGCCTCGGCTGGCAGGGCAAGCACAGCGTGCTGGTGTCGCGCAAGTTCGGCAACTGGCTCCTGCTCGGAGCGATCTACACCACGGCCGAACTGTCCGTCGACGCGCCCGAGAGCGACCATTGCGGCCGCTGCCGGCGCTGCCTCGACGCCTGCCCGACGAACGCCTTTCCGGCCCCCTACCGGCTCGATGCCCGGCGCTGCCTCGCCTACCTGACGATCGAGCACGAGGGACCGATCCCGGCGGAGTTCCGGGAGCCGATGGGCAACCGGGTCTTCGGCTGCGACGATTGCCTGGCGGTCTGCCCGTGGAACAAGTTCGCGGCCGCCGCCCGGGAGGCGCGGCTCTCGGCCCGCACGGACCTCGCCGCCCCTCCCCTGGCCGAGCTGGCCCGGCTCGACGAGGCGCGCTTCCGCCAGCGTTTCGCCGGCACGCCGATCAAGCGGACGGGGCGCGACCGCTTCCTGCGCAACGTCCTCATCGCGGTGGGCAATTCAGGACGGCAGGACTTGGCCGGCGAAGCGCTGCGGCTCCTCGACGATGCGGCGCCGCTCGTGCGCGGCATGGCGGTGTGGGCGCTCGCCCGCCTCGGCCGCCTGCCCCCCGGCCCGCCGCCGGACGAGACCGATCGCGACGTGCTGGCCGAGTGGGATCTGGCGAAAAATCCGGGCGTCCAGAGGGCGAGCCCTCTGGCGGGTGCAGGGCGGCGCCCTGCATAAGACCGCACATCCTTCAGGCAGGGCTCGGTCTATGAACCTGTTCGTCTTCGGGCTCGGCTACACGGCCGGCCACTTCGCGGCGCGCGAGCGCGCCCGCTTCGCCTCCGTCACCGCGACCCGCCAGGCGCCCGCCGCGGTCGACGGGGCGACGCTGCGGGTCTTCTCGCTGGAGGACGCCGACCCGCGGATCGCCGACGACCTCGCCCGGGCCGACGCGATCCTGGTGTCGATCCCGCCGGATTCCGGGCACGACCCGGCGCTCCACGCCTTCGCGGACGCCATCGCGAAAAGCCCGGCCCGCTGGATCGGCTACCTCTCGACGATCGGGGTCTACGGCGACCAGGGCGGCGCCTGGATCGACGAGGCGACGCCGCCCACCCCCACCCACCAGCGCACCCGCGACCGGGTGGCGGCGGAAGAGGCCTGGCTGGCGCTCGGCGCGCGGACCGGCAAGGCGGTGCAGGTCTTCCGGCTGTCGGGCATCTACGGGCCGGGCCGCAACGCCTTCGAGAAGCTGCGCCAGGGCAAGGCGCAGCGCATCGTCAAGCCGGGTCAGGTGTTCAATCGGATCCATGTCGACGACATCGCGACCACGCTCGCCGCCTCCCTCGACCGCCCGCGCCCGGGCGCGGTCTACAACGTCACCGACGACGAGCCCGCCCCGCCCCAGGACGTGACGGCCTTCGCGGCGGACCTCGCCGGACTGCCGCTGCCGCCGGCGGTCGATTTCGACACCGCCAGCCTCAGTCCGATGGCGCGCAGCTTCTACGGCGAGAACAAGCGGGTGCGGAACCGGCGGATCCGGGAGGAACTGGGGGTGGAACTGGCCTACCCGACGTATCGGGAGGGGTTGCGGGGGTTGGTGTAGGGGCACTCGATATCCGTCGGCCACCTCCCCGCCCCTTCTGTCGTCCGGTCTGCAGCTCGTTTCGCACCAGTGATGATGTTATGCGTTACGCATCGCATAACAGATCCTGTGATCCAGAGCTTTGCGGACAAGCGAACCCGTGCATTTCATGAGGATGGCTCGTGCCATCCATCATGGCGCAGTTTCGAGAGACTTGCTGCGCGGAAGCTCGATGCTCTGGATGCCGCCGTGGCGCTGGACGACTTGCGCAGCCCTCCGGGCAACAGGCTAGAAGCGCTGAAGGGCGATCGAGCGGGGCAACATAGCATCCGCATCAACGACCAATGGCGACTCTGTTTTGTGTGGTGCGAGAGTGGACCGCACGACGTAGAAATCGTCGACTACCATCATGAGGGGCGGAGTTTCGGCATGGCTCGGAGCCGTACGCATCCCGGCGAGTATCTGCTCGAAGAATACCTCAAGCCGCTGCATCTCAGCGCCCGCCGGCTCGCGGAAGCGCTCGACATTCCTCATAATCGGGTCAGCGACATCGTCCGCGGGCGCCGCAGCGTCACCGCCGACACGGCATTGAGGCTTGGACGTTACTTCGGGACTACTGCGCAGTTTTGGATCAACCTCCAGACAGCCTACGACCTCGCCAATGCGCAGCGATCGATCGATCTGTCCCGGATTATCCCCAGGGCACCGTCCGAGGTCCTGCCGGTTTGACTGAGAGCAGTCATATCTGCTGGCGGCGCAGAAACAGCGCCGCCGCGCGGCCGGTCCTCACGCCGCGTGCCGCCCCGCTTCCGCGCCGAAATGCCCGATATACCGCTTGGCGATCGCCTCGACGGGCAGCACCACGAACACGTCGGTCGTGCCGAACTGGTAATCGACCACCGCCCCGTCGCCGAAGGTGGCGCCGACCCGCAGATACCCCTTGATCAAGGGCGGCAGGGCATGGAGGGCGGCCTTCGGGTCGATCGCCTCGCGGCTGAGGCGGTCCATGGCGACGTGGCGGCCGGGCAGTGCGCGGGCGCGCCAGCCCTCGGGGGCGCGGGCGAAATGGTGCAGGAAGCTCAGGGGCAGCGCCAGGCGGTCGGGGTCGGTGCCCTCGAGGCTGGCGCAGCCGAGCATCGCGTCGATGCGGTGGTGCAGGACGTAGGTCCAGATGCCGTGCCACAGGAGCTCGACGGTGCGCTTGGTGCGGTAGGGCTTGAGCACGCAGGAGCGGCCGAGCTCCAGCAGCCGCTTGCCCGCATTGGCCTCCAGCACCGGGCCGAGATCGTACTCGCCCGCGGTGTAGAAGCCGAAATGCCGGTCGGCCTGCTCCTGGCGCAGCAGCCGGTAGGTGCCGACCACCCGGGGCTTGGGCTTGCGGAACGGCGTCTGCTCCTTTGCGTCGTGGTCGATCACCAGGAGGTGGTCGCAGACCGCGTCGTACTCGTCGGCGTCGCGGCGCTTGAGCAGGGCCATGCCGGTCGGGATCGCCGCCATCTCCTCGTAGAAGACGCGGTAGCGCAGGCGCTGGGCCCGCTTGATCTCCTTGGGCGTCGTCGCGAGGCGCACCTCCAGCGAGCCGATGCGGCCGAGCACCGGGTCGAGGCCGGGGGTCTCGAAATGCCTCAGGCGCGGGAAGAGCCGCGCGGTCTGGCCGAACCCCTTCTGGCCGATGTCCTTGAGGTGGATGCCGCCCTCGGCGGCGCGGCCGAGGAGGCGCGCGAGGGGGATGCCGGGCGGGGCGTCGCGGCCGTCGCCGGAGGGGCCGCGGGTGAGGAACGGAACCATGGTCGAGGCATCCCGTGCGGCGCCGACCGATCCGGCGCCCGTGGAGCGGTCGCCGCGACCGTCCCCGCGTGCCGACACAACACCACGAAGCCGGCACGGGAATATGACAAGGGTTGTTGAGATCGATCAGAGGGTTGGCGGGGCAGCCCTGCCCCGCCCGCGCGCCGTTCAGACGAACTGGCTCAGGCCCGGGATCGAGCCGACGATCGGCCCCATCACGTCCTCGCCGGCCTTCTCGCGGCCATAGGCGAACAGCTCGCGGCCGAGCGGCTGCATCTGGTTCATCGGCACGCCGGCCGACATCAGCTTCTGGCCGAGCGCCATCACGCCGCCGCCCATCATGCCGCCGAGCATGCCCATCAGGCCGCCGCCGCCCTCGCCGGCGCCGGCCTGGGCGATCGCCGCCTCGGAGCCCGGCATGGCGGCGATGAGCTGGTTGACCTCCGTCGCCGGGCCCTCCTTCTGCAGGAAGGCCAGGATGTGGCCGATCGCCGTCTGGGCCGTGGTCGCGTCCAGTCCCGTGGCCTGCGTCACCCGGGCAACAAGCTCTTCCATCGTGGTCTCCCGCGCGTCGGCACCGCCCATGTCGGTGGGGTGACATGCGGCCTGCGACCGGGCGGTCTTCGGCGAAGGCCGCCGCGAAATCAAGGCGGGGAGCCGAATCCCGGCGGCCGCGGCGTTGACAGACGGGATGCGGACCCGTAACGGAGACATCTGGCGCGCGGACCGTGAGGGACCGTGTGCCGTCGCGTTCGCGGACCGCCCTTCGGGCGCCCGAGCGTCAATTGCCAAAAAGACGATCCCGGCGAAAAGCCGGAGGTCGGATGGAACACGGACGAGAACGATGTTCGCAGTGATCAAGACCGGCGGCAAGCAGTACCGCGTCGCCGCCAACGACGTCATCACGATCGAGAAGCTCGAGGGCGAGGCCGGCACCGCGGTCACCTTCGGCGAGGTGCTGCTGTTCACCGACGGCGCCGGCGCGACCCAGGTCGGCGCCCCGCTGGTCTCCGGCGTCAGCGTCGCCGGCGAGATCGTCAAGCAGGCCCGCGGCCCGAAGGTCATCGCCTTCAAGAAGCGCCGCCGTCAGAACTCGCGCCGCAAGCGCGGTCACCGCCAGGACCTCACCGTGGTCCGCGTCACGGGCATCAGCGCCGCTTAAAGCTGGCCGCGAGCCCTTTTCCCAGAATTCAGGAGTTAGCCCCATGGCTCACAAGAAGGCAGGCGGTTCGTCCCGCAACGGTCGCGATTCGGCTGGTCGTCGTCTCGGCGTGAAGAAGTTCGGCAGCGAGGCCGTGATCGCCGGCAACATCATCGTGCGTCAGCGCGGCACCAAGTGGCATCCCGGCGTCAACGTCGGCATGGGCACCGACCACACCCTGTTCGCCCTTACCGCCGGCAAGGTGCAATTTATTACGAAACGCGGTCGCGCCTTCGTAACGGTCGTCGCCAACGACGCCGGCCCGGCCCTGGAGGCCGCAGAATAACCCGACGGAGCCAGTGACGAGGGAGCTCCGCCGGTGTCCCCACACCGACCCGGCGACTCCTGCTCACCTTAGGCCCCGAAACGGCCAAGCTCCGAGCGAGATCACGAGGGGAAGGTGGGGAACCACCTTCCCTTTCGTCGTTCTCGTAACCGTGCCCGAGCGGGAGGCTCTGGGTTCGGATCGGAGTCAGGCGATGTTTCCCGACCTCACCCGCGACGATGTCTTCCGGCTCGAGACCCGGAGGCTGTGGCTGCGCTGGGCCCGTCAGGCCGATGCGCAAGCCCTCGTTCGATTCGCCGGTGAGAAAGCCGTAGCCGGGATGACCGCCCGAATTCCGCATCCGCTCGATCCGCCCTCCGTGGACAATTTCATCCTGGAGTCGCGGCGGGCCAACGCGGAGGGCCGCGCGCTGGTCATGGCGATCACGCCGCGGCGGCACCCGACCCAGGCGATCGGCATCGTCAGCATCGAGCCCGACCCAGACGGCCACGCGCCGCATCTCGGCTACTGGCTCGGCACGCCGCACTGGGGCCAGGGCCTCGCCACGGAAGCCGCGCGGGCGATGATCGACGCGTTCTTCGCCTATACCGAGGGCGAGGAGCTGTCCTCCTCGGCCCGGGTGGTCAACCCGGCGTCGCGGCGGGTCCTGGAGAAGTGCGGCTTCGCCTCGGTCGGCTCGGGCCTCCAGGCCTTTCCGGCCCGGGGCGGCGTCTTCCCGGTCGACCGGTTCCGGCTCGACCGGCGCGCCTGGGACAGCCTGAAGACCTGGCACGCCGCCGGTCTCGTCTTCGCGCGCCACGACGGGGCGGAATGCCGCGTCGGCGCCTGATCGTTCGATAAGATCCGGCGGCCGGGGTCCCCTCCCCGGCCGCCTTTCCCCATTCAGGAGTTCGTCCCGTGAAGTTCCTCGACGAGGCCAAGGTCTACGTCCGCTCGGGAGACGGCGGCGCCGGCTGCGTCTCGTTCCGACGCGAAAAGTTCATCGAGTTCGGCGGGCCGGATGGCGGCGACGGCGGCCGCGGCGGCGACGTCTGGATCGAGTGCGTCGAGGGGCTCAACACCCTGATCGACTACCGCTACCAGCAGCATTTCAAGGCCCGCAAGGGCGAGCACGGCTCGGGCCGCAACCGTGCCGGCGGCAAGGGCGAGGACGTGATCCTCAAGGTGCCGGCCGGCACCGAGATCCTGTCGGAGGACCGCGAGACCCTGATCGCCGACATGACCACGGTCGGTCAGCGCTTCCGCCTCGCCAAGGGCGGCAACGGCGGCTTCGGCAACGCCTACTTCACCACCTCGACCAACCGCGCCCCGAAACACGCCAATCCGGGCCTCGAAGGCCAGGAGCACTGGCTGTGGCTGCGCCTGAAGCTGATCGCCGATGCCGGCCTCGTCGGGCTTCCCAACGCCGGCAAGTCGACCTTCCTGGCCACCGTGACGGCGGCCAAGCCCAAGATCGCCGACTATCCCTTCACCACCCTGCATCCGGGGCTCGGCGTCGTGCGGGTCGACACCCGCGAGTTCGTGCTCGCCGACATCCCGGGCCTCATCGAGGGCGCGCACGAGGGCGTGGGCCTGGGCGACAAGTTCCTGGCCCATGTCGAGCGCTGCCGGGTGCTGCTCCATCTCGTCGAGGGCACGAGCGAGGATGCCGGCGCCGCCTACCGGCTGGTGCGCACCGAGCTCGAAGCTTACGGTCACGGGCTCGAGGACAAGCCCGAGGTGGTCGCGCTGTCGAAGGCCGACACCCTCGATCCCGAGACGCTGGAGCTCCAGGTCGCCCGGATCGAGGATGAGACCGGCCAGAAGCCGCTGATCCTGTCCTCGGCGACCCGCCAGGGCGTGACCGAGGCCCTGCGGACGCTCATGGCCCGCATGGACGCGGCCGCCGCCGAAACGCCGGTAGAACGGCCGGCCTGGCAGCCGTGACGTAGCCCGGGACGCCGCCAAGCTCCCCGACTATCCCAGGATCTCCTCGAACGCGGCCCGCACTCCGGCCCGCGTCTCGGCGAGCTGCGCGACGAGGGCCGCCTCGTCGGGCTGGCCCGAGGCCGCGGCGAGGCGGGCGCGAGCTGCCGCCGGTGCGGTGCGGCCGAACTCGCCCTCGACCATCAGGCGCTGCCAGTGATGCACGTCGTCGAGGAGCCGGTAGGCCGTGACGAGGCGGCCGGCGAGGCCGGGCTCGATCAGCCCGCGGTCGCCGGCGCGCTCCAGGACCCCCGGCGCGTCGAGGCCGACGAGATCGGGATGGGCCGCGGCCTGCGACAGGATCAGGGCCTGCGCCAGGAAGTCGAGGTCGAGGAGCCCGCCCGGGGCGAGCTTGAGGTCGAGGGGCCCGTGGTCGCCCTTCTCCTTCGCCACGAGGGCCCGCATCGTCCGCACCTCGCGGGCGACCGTCTCGGGGTCGCGGGACTGGCACAGGATCGCGGCGGCGGTGGCGTCGGCCTCCGCCATCAGGCCGGGATCGCCCGCGATGGCCCGGGCCCGGGTCAGGGCCATGTGCTCCCACGGCTCCGCCTCCTCGCGCCAATAGGCGGCGAAGCGCTGCCACTGGTTGGCGATCGGGCCCTGGCCGCCGCTCGGGCGCAGGCGCAGGTCGACCTCGTAGAGCCGCCCGCGCCGGGTCGGCACGGTGAGCGCGGCGACGAGGCGCTGGGTCAGGCGGTTGTAGTAGACCGCGGCATCGAGCGGACGCTTGCCGTCGCTCTCGCGGGCGTCGGGATCGAAATCGTACAGGACCACAAGGTCGAGGTCGGAATCGGCGGTGAGCTGGCGCGAGCCGAGGCGACCGAGGCCGAGCACCGCGAAGCGCCCGCCCGGCACCCGCCCGTGATCGGCGGCAAAGACCGATTCGACCGCCCGGAGCGCCGAGGCCACCACCGCCTCGGCGATGCCCGCATAGGCCCGGCCGGCGCCCGCAGGCGGCAGGATGCCGGAGAGGAGGCGCGCGCCGGTGACGAAGCGCAACTGGCGGGCGGCGTCGCGGCTGCGGTCGAGGAAATCCTCGTAGTCGCGGGGCTGGCCGAGGCCGGTACGGAGCTGCTCGGCCAGCGCCCCGGCCTCGGTCACCGGGGCGACGAAGGCCGGGTCGATCACCGCGTCGAGGACGTGCGGGCTGAACGCCACAGTGTCGGCGAGCCGCGGCACGGTGCCGAGAAGGTCGGCGAAGAGCAGCCGCAGCCGCTCGTGCGAGCGCAGGATGGTGAGAAGCTCGACCGCCGCCGGCATCCGCCCGAAGGCGCGGTCGAGGGCGGCGAGCGCCCCGTCCGGGTCGGCGGTGCCGGACAGCGCCTGGATCAGGGGCGGGACCAGGTCGGTCAGCACCTCGCGGGCACGCGGGCTCGTCACCGCCGGGCGGCGGCCGAAATGCCAGCCGCGCACCGTCTCGGTCGCCCGCTCCGGCGCCCGAAAGCCGAGGCTGCGCAGGGTGGCCAGCGTGCCGGGATCGTCCTCGACCCCGGTGAAGACGAGGTCGCCGACCTCCGCGGCGAGGTCGGGCTCGGCCTCGAACAACAGGGCGTAATGGCCCTGAACCCGGCGCGCCTCGGCGGTCAGCGCGTCGCCGAATGCGGTCTCGTCGGCGTAGCCGAGGAAGCGGGCGAAACGCGCGAGCTTGCCCGGATCCTCGGGGAGGCGCTGGGTCTGCTCGTCGGCCACCATCTGCAGCCGGTGCTCGACGGTGCGCAGGAAGCGGTAGGCCTCCCCCAATTCGTCGCGGGCCTCCGGGGTGATCCAGCCCTCGTCGTGCAGCGCGCCCAGCATCTCGAGCGTGCGACGGCCGCGCAGGGACGGGCGGCGCCCACCGAAGACGAGCTGCTGGGTCTGGACGAAGAACTCGACCTCGCGGATGCCGCCGCGCCCGAGCTTGATGTCGTGGCCCGCCACCGCGATGGCGCCGTGGCCGCGCACGGCGTGGATCTGCCGCTTCATCGCGTGGACGTCGGCGATCGAGGCGAAGTCGAAGTACTTGCGCCAGATGAACGGCCGCAGCTCGGCGAGGAATTTGTCCGCCAGGGTCCGGTCGCCCGCGACCGGACGCGCCTTGATGAAGGCGGCGCGCTCCCAGTTCTGCCCCACCGTCTCGTAGTAGGTGTAGGCCGACGGCAGCGACAGGGCGGTCGGAGTCGAGCCGGGATCGGGCCGCAGGCGGTAATCGACCCGGTGGACGTAGCCGTCGGCGGTGCGCTCCTGCAGGAACTTGGCGACCGCTTGCGCGATCCGGCTGAAGAACGGCGTCGCCTCGACGCCGGCGCGCAACGGCGCGGTGTCGGGATCGAACAGCACGATCAGGTCGACGTCGCTCGAATAGTTCAGCTCGCCGGCCCCGAGCTTGCCCATACCGAGCACGATCAGCCCCGACCTCTCCTGGGGCTTCGACGGATCGGGCGGCAGGAACCGGCCGGTGCCGGCGGCCTGGACCAGGGCCGCGTCGACCGCCGCGCCGACCGAGGCGTCGGCGAAGTCCGAGAGCGCCGCGGTCACCTCTTCCAGCGACCACACCCCGCCGATATCGGCGAGCGCCACCAGGAGCGCATGGGCGGCGCGGTTGCGCCGAAGCCGGGCGGCGACGTCGCCGCCGGCAAGTCCCGCCGCCCGCTGATCGGACAGGATCGCGGCGTTGGACTCCTCCGGCGCGCGCTCCAGCAGTCCGGCGAGCCGGACGGGGTCGCGGGCGGCGAGCCCCCACAGGAACGGCGAATGGTCGGCGAGCCCGAGGAGAAGGTCGCGGGCCGGGCCGCCCTCGCCGATGAGCGGCGCGAGCCCGGGCGCCTCGGCAAGCAGGTCGGCGACGCGAGAATGGGCGCGCTCCGGGTCGGCGAGGCGGGGCGCCAGGGCGAGACGTGCGGCGAGGGACCCGGTCACGCCGTCGTCTCCCGCGGGGCCTGAACCTCCCGTGCGGCCGGCGCCGGCAGGCGCAGCACGGCGCGCAGGCCCGGCGCGTTGTCCTCCAGCGCGAAGGTGCCCTGGTGCAGCCGCGCCACCGCGTTGACGAGGCTGAGGCCGAGCCCGAAGCCCGGACGGGTGCGGGCGGTCTCGAGTCGCACGAAGCGCTCCAGCACCCGGCCGCGATCGGATTCGGGGATCCCCTCGCCCTGGTCGGCGACCGCGAGCAGCACGGCCCCGTCCTCGCGCCGGGCGGTGACGCAGACCACCGGCGGGACCGCCGGATCGGCCGGCCTCTGCCCGTACTTGAGCGCATTGTCGATCAGGTTCGCCATCGCCTGTCCGATCAGCTCGCGGCTGCCGTGCAGCAGGAGACCGTCCTCGATCTCCGTCCGCAACCCGACGCCGCGTTCCTCCGCCACAGCTTCGTACAACTCGCCGACCTCGAGCGCGACTGCGCCGGCGTCGAAATCCGCCAGCCCCTCGCGGGCGTTGCCGGCCTCGAGGCGAGCGATCATCAGGAGCGCGTTGAACACCCGGATCAGGTTGTCGCTCTCCTCGATGTTGGCCTCCAGCGCCGCGCGCAGGGATTCCGGGTCGTCGCCCTCGCGCAGGGCCGCGTCGGCCTTGTTGCGCAGGCGGGTGAGCGGGGTCTTGAGGTCGTGGGCGATGTTGTCCGAGACCTCGCGCATGCCTCGCATCAGCTCGCCGATGCGGTCGAGCATGGCGTTGAGGTTGCTCGCCAGCCGGTCGAGCTCGTCGCCGGTGCCGGCCAGCGTCAGCCGCCCGTCGAGGTCGCCCGCCATGATGCTCCGGGTGATCTCGGTCATGTGGTCGACGCGCTTGAGGACGCGTTGCGCGATGAACCAGCTGCCGAGGAAGCCGAGGCCCACCACCAGCATCAGCGACCAGGCGAAGGCCCGCCCGATCACCGCCCTCAGGCGGTCGCGCTCCTCGACGTCGCGGCCGACGAGGAGGCGGAAGCCTCCCGGCAGCGTGAAGATGCGCACGATCGCCCGGTGGTCGAGGCGGTCGCCGTCGCCGACGCGGCTATAGGCGGTCTCGGTCTGGCCGGGTTCGGCGAGCACCCCGGGCGGCAGGGTCTCGACGTTGCCGACGACGTGCTCGCCCGCCGGCGTGGTCACGAGGTAGAGCGAGGCGCCGGGCTCGCGCGAGCGGCGCTCGACCACGCTGACGAGGCGGCGGATGCCGCCCGCGGCGTATTGGTCGGACAGGCCGTTGATCTCGGCCTCGATGGTCGAGACGATCTGGTCGTCGAGGACGCGCCGCGCGTTCCAGGCGACGTAGCCGAGGGCGAAGAACGCGAAGGCGGCGAAGACCAGGAGGTAGGCGAGCGACAGCTTGAAGGCCGTGGTGCGAAACAGCGTGCCGAGGCGCGCCAGCACGCTGTCCGGCGCCGCGGCGCCCGGGTGGCCTGCGGGCCCCGACGGGGTCGCGATCCGGGCGCTCACGCCTCACCGCCGGCGCGGACCATGTAGCCCGCCCCCCGCACGGTGTGGATCATCGGCCGCTCGAAGCCCTTGTCGACCTTGGCGCGCAGGCGCGAGACGTGGACGTCGATGACGTTGGTCTGCGGGTCGAAATGGTAGTCCCAGACGTGCTCGAGCAGCATCGTGCGGGTGACGACCTGGCCGGCATGGCGCATCAGGTATTCGAGCAGGCGGAATTCCCGCGGCTGGAGCGGGATCTCCTGGCCGGCCCGGGTCACCCGGTGCGACAGCCGGTCGAGTTCGAGGTCGCCGACGCGGTAGCTCGTCGCCTCGGCGCCCGCATTGCCGCCGCGGCGGCGGGCCAGGACCTCGATCCGGGCCATCAGCTCGGAGAAGGCGTAGGGCTTGGGCAGGTAGTCGTCGCCGCCGGCCTTGAGGCCCTTCACCCGGTCGTCGACCTGGCCGAGCGCCGAGAGGATCAGCACCGGGGTCTCGACGCCCTGCTCGCGCAGGGAGCGGATCAGCGACAGGCCGTCGAGCTTCGGCAGCATCCGGTCGACCACCAGCACGTCGTAGGCGCCCTCGCGGGCGAGCGCGTAGCCGTCGAGCCCGTCATCGGCGGTGTCGGCGACGTGCCCGGCCTCGCGAAAAGCCTTGGAGAGGTAGCTGGACGCCTCGCGGTCGTCCTCGATGATCAGGAGGCGCATGTCGGACATTCTAGGGCAGTTCCCGGGCGCGCGGGAGAGCGTCCCGCGCCGGGATCCTGGCGCCTTGGACCCGAGGCGGTCCCCGTCCCGACGCGCCGCACCGGGGGAGGAGGCCGGTACGGCACGTCGGGCGTCGCCGCTGGGAGTCGGCAGGCCGAGCCGGGGGACTCGGCCTGCCGTGGCGCAAAACGCCGGGTCGTCTGGGGGGCGATGATGGTGACCCGGCGCCTCGGCCCTCGGGGCCTGCGGCGCGTCGGCGCCCCGGGGGTGGGAGGCGCCGCCGCGTCCGGCGACCATGCCGTTCTAGGCCTCCCCGTCTTACGCCCGTGTCTCCGCCCCATGAACTCTGCGTAATCTCGGTCGCGGGCGGGGCCGTGGCCCCGCCCGCGACGGGAGCGCGTCAGACCACCGGCGGCGCGGTCGCGGCGGCGTCGGGGGCCGGGGACTTGGTGCCCGAGACGAGCGGCCCGTCGCCGTGGATCAGGGTCATCACCAGGGCGACGACGGCGAGCACGGCCGCCACCACCGCCGGCACCAGGAAGGCGTTCTCGCCGAAGGCGGCGTGCAGCAGGCCGCCGGAGATCGCCCCCAGCGTCAGCGCGGCCCAGAGCGGCGCCTGGATCCAGAACGACGGCGAGGGATGGCCGAGCAGCAGGTTGGCAAGCCCGGTCCCGAAGCGCACCACCGCGCCGGTGACGTAGGTGAGCGCCAGGCTGCGTCCCTCCTCGTCCTGCAGCACGGCGTTCTGCATGCCGAGGGCCAGCACGATCGGGTAGGCGTGGAGCGGGAACTCGAACGGCCCGCGCGGCATCAGCAGGCCGGCGGCGAGGAGGAGCGCCTGCAGCGTCAGGAGCACCGCGAGGCGCCAGTAGCCGACCGCGGCGGCGAGCAGCGTGCCGATGAACGCCCCGAAGCAGAACAGCGCGATGGTGCTGCCGACCCGGGTGACGTTGCCCCAGTCGCCCAGGCTGACCGCGACGCCGAAGCGGGTGGTGTTGCCGCTCATGAAGGACATGAACAGCTGCGAGAATTCGAGGAACCCGATCGCGTCCGCGCAGCCGGCCAGGGCCGACAGGGCCAGCGCGAACGGTACCCGCGTGCTCGCGGCGGCCGGAAAGGCCTTGGTTTCCTTCTCTGCCATTCACCCCTTCTCCCTGTGCTGCCCTCGGGGCAGACCTATTGCCGATGCGGAACCGTGCCGGAGCGGAACGGTTCCGTTGCACCGCATCAAACGGAGCGCGAGACAGTCGGGGTGTGCGGATTCTCACATCGGATGCCGCGCCCGCCCGCGTCCAACCGGCTGGGACAGGCGGCTTTTTCGCACGATCGGAGCCAGACCAGGGGCGCGGCGGCGGGCGACGCCCGCTCAGTAGAGCCGGGTCCGGTAGGATTCCTCCATCAGTCGCTCGGCCTCGGTGACGCCGAGGGCGCCGGTCTGCTCGGCGAGGATGCGGCCGAGGCTCGGGACCGTGCCGCGGGGCACCTGCGCCGCCGGATCCCAGAGCCGGGCGCGCATCACCGCCTTGCCGCAATGGAAGAACGCCTCGCGCACCGCGACGAGGAGCCCGGTGGTCGGCACCTTGCCCTGGGCGGCGAGCGGCGCCAGCAGGGCGGCGTCGGTGGTGATGCGGGCGGTGCCGTTCACCCGCAGGGTCTCGGTGACGCCGGGCACGAGGAAGATCAGGCCGATGCCCGGCGCCGCCAGCAGGTTGCCGAAGCTGTCGGCGCGGTTGTTGCCGCGCCGGTCCGGGATCAGCAAAGTGGCGTCGTCGAGGACCTGGACGAAGCCCGGGGCATCGCCGCGCGGACTGGCATCGGCGCGGCCCTCGGCATCGGCGGTGGCGACCACCAGGAACGGCGAGAGCGCGATGAAGGCGCGGGCATGCGGATCGAGCCGGGCCAGCACCTTGCCCTCGGCGAGGCGGCTGACCGGGCCCATGTGGTCGCGCAGCTCGTCCGCGTTGCGGATCCGCATCTCGGCCTGACTCTCGTCCATCCGGTCCTCCCGCTCGCGATCGTGTTCGCGGCCCGCCAAGCCTGAACCGGGCCAAGCCTGAACCGGGTCAAGCCTGAACCGGGCCAGCCTGAATTGAAGCCGACCCTGCGTCCCGTTGTCCGGCTCGTCCGCGCGCTTCGGCGCCGCCCTATCTCGTCCAGCGTGCGGCCTGCGGGCGATCGAGGCAAGGATGCCGGCAGGGCGAGGATGTCTGCACGGCAAGGATGTCCGCACGGTTCGAGGCGAGGATCGGGGAAGCCATGAGACGTCCCGGCCATCCGCCGTTGAAAGGCGCTGCCCGCCTCGCCGTCGCGGCGTGCCTCGCCGCCCTCGCCCACCCGGCCGCCGCCGGTCTGACCCCGAAGGACCTCTCGGGCGTCGCCCTCGCGCCGCCGCCCGACGCGCGCGCGCCCCTCGATGCCGCCTTCACGAGTGCCGCCGACGGGCGGCGCCTGAGCCTCGACGAGGCGATGAATGGCCGCCCCACCCTGCTGATGCCCCTCGACTATGCCTGCCGCAACGTCTGCGACCCGATGCTGGCGGTCGCCGGCGCGGCGCTCGCCGCCACCGGCCTCGAGCCCGGCACGGATTACCGGCTGGTAACCCTCGGCTTCAATCCGCGGGCCGAGGCGGACAAGGCCCGGACGATGGTGGCCGAGCAGCTCGGAAGCGGTCCCGTCCTGGATCGGGCCGTGGTGCTGGTCGGCGCGCCCGGCCCGGTCGCCGCGGTGACGCGGGCCCTGGGCTATGCCTACGCGTATGACCGGGACACCGATTCCTACGCCCACCCGGCCGGCGCCCTGGTGCTGGCCGGGGACGGCCGGGTCGCCCGCGCCCTCTCGCCCCTGGCGATGACCGCGCGCGACCTGCGCCTCGCCCTGGTCGAGGCCGGCGAGGGACGGGTCGGGAGCCTCTCCGACCGGCTGGTGCTGCTCTGCTACGGCTACGATCCTCAGACCGGCATCTACACGCCGCTGATCCGCCGCATCCTCACGGTGGCGGGTCTCGCGACCGTGCTGGCGATCGCCGGGCTGATCCTGTGGCTGCAACGCCGCGCCGGGCGGGCCCGTCCCCTCTGAAAAGGGGCGGCGGTCCGGCTGTGCGGCGGGCCGCCGGCGGTGCAGAGTGCGGCGCCGGGCACCGAATCGCCCGGACGAGGCGAGGACGCGGCCCGCGGGGCCGCGAGCGAACGGAACCGAGCGACAGGATGACAGCCCCCCTCGTGATCACGGTGGCGCCCAACGGCGCCCGCCGCACCAAGGCCGACCACCCCGCCCTGCCGATCGAGCCGCGGGAGATCGCCCTGGAGGCGGCGCGCTGCCGCGAGGCCGGCGCGGCGATGATCCATCTGCACGTCCGCGACGCCGAGAACCGCCACACCCTCGATCTCGACCGCTACCGGGCGGCGCTGGCGGCGGTGCGCCGCGAGGCGGGGCCGGAGATGATCTGCCAGGTCACCACCGAGGCGGTCGGCCTCTACAGCCCGGCCGAGCAGATGGCGGCGATGCGGGCGCTCAAGCCCGAGGCGTTCTCGGTCGCCCTGCGCGAGCTCTTCGCCGAGCCGGAGGACGAGGCGGCGGCGGCGGCCTTTCTGGCCGAGCAGGCCCGGGCCGGCGTGCTGGTCCAGCACATCCTGTACGATGCCGGCGACGTCACCCGCTTCCAGGGGCTGGCCGCCCGGGGGCTGATTCCGCTCGAGCGGGCGAGCGCCCTGTTCGTGCTCGGCCGGTACGCGGTGGGCCAGCGCTCGGACCCCGCCGACCTGCTGCCGTTCCTCGCCGCCTGGACCTCCGAGCACCGCCTCGACCTGCCCTGGGCGCTCTGCGCCTTCGGTCCCCGGGAAGCGGCCTGCCTCGTCGCGGCGGCGACGCTCGGCGGGCATGCCCGGGTCGGGTTCGAGAACAACCTCTGGCGTCCCGACGGCCGCCCGGCCACGAGCAACGCCGCGCAGGTGGCGGATCTCGCCGGCCTCGCCCGCGCCCTCGGGATCGGGGTCGCGACGGGGGCGCAGGCCCGGGCGCTGTTCTCCGGCGAGGCGTGACCGTCCGGGCGCCTTCCGGCGGCCCGGCGCCGGGCCGCCGGATTACTGGCTGACGGCGGTCGCCGCCGGCTCGGGGGTCGCGGCGGCGGTCTGCGGCACCGGGGGCGCGGGCTTGCGCAGGACGAAGTGGCGGAACTCCACCGGGCGACGCGGCGGCATCGGCGTCGCGGGCTTGGCGTCCTCCGCCGGGGCCGCCGCCGGCTCGAGGGCGGCCACCGTGGTCGTCGCGGGCGCCGGGACCGGCGCCGACTGGCCGGGGGCGGCGGCCGCGAGGCTGATCGTCTGGCCGGAGGTCGGGAAGGGCGGGGTGGCGGCGGCGTTGCCGGCATAGGCCAGGGCGGCGCCCTGGACCGGCTCGGGGGCGGCGTGGAAGGCCAGGGAGGCGGGGCGGACCGGCGGCAGCGGCACCTTGACGACCGGCTCGGGCAGGTCCGGCAGCTGGTATTGCGAGGGCGCCTGCGCCTGGGCCGTCGTCGGCTGGAACGCCGCCGAGGCGACCTGCTGCGGGGCGGTGGTGGGCGGCGGCAGGACGTATTGCGTCGTCGAGCCGGTCGGGGCGAGCGCCGTCGAGAGGGCGGCGACCGACGGGTCGGCGGAGGCGGTGGCGGTCGTGGCCGCCGGCCGGCCGCCGAACACGTTCGAGAGGAACTTTCCGAGGGGATTGGCCGGCGCGGAGACCTCGCGGACCGGCGGCGCCTCGAGCTCGGCCACGTCGGTGCGGATGCCGGCGCGCTTGGCGGCGTAGTAGTAGCCGCGGGCGTAGTAGCTGTAGGCCTGGGCCTCGTTGCCGTGGGCGGTCTTGTAGGCACCGGCGAGGTAGGCGACGCCGTAGGTCAGGTTGATCTTGGCGTCGAGCAGGCCGGAGGCCGGGCCGCTATAGCCCAGCGCCCGCGCGGTGCCGTGCTTGATCTGCATCAGGCCCATCGCGCCGCCGCGGCCGACCGCGCGGGGATTGTAGCCGCTCTCCCGCTTCACCACCCGGTGGATGAAGCTCGCCGGAACACCGTTGGCCTTGGCATGCGCCTCGATCAGCGCGTCGATGTTGTCGCGAACGGGGCTCACCTGGGCCAAAGCCGGGAGCGGCGTCGCGACGGCGACGGCGACGAAGAGGTGCTTGCGCATGCAGGACCTGCTGGAGGGAGCCGGTGCGCTGCCGCACCGACGGGAAGGCTCATCCTGCTCCGTTTCAAATGCGGCGGGAAAGAGACTTGGCCGTTCCGAGGCCGAACTTGGCCGTTAACTCCACCGGAAAACGGCGGAGTTTCGCGGTGCGGTGTGGCGCGGCAGGCACAGGAACGGCGTCTTTTGCGCGCCCGTGGAACGCCGGACCGACAGCGGCCGGGCGGCCGATTCGGCCTCAGCGCCGCCCGCCGCCGCCGAAGCCCCCTCCCGGGCCTCCTCCCCCGAAACCGCCGCCACCGAAGCCTCCTCCTCCCAAGCCTCCCCCGCCGAAGCCCCCACTGGGCCCTTCGCCACCCGGACGACCGAACCCGCCGGGTCCGCCCGGCCCCCCGACGCCGCCCTGGCCGCCGAAGCGGCCCGGTCCTTCGGTACCCGGCATCCGCATGTCGATCTCGCCGCGGCCGGGGCGTCCGCCCTCGCGACCGCCGAAGGGCCGCTCGCCGCCGGGGCCGCCGGGCCGCCCGCCCGGGCTCCCGTGCCCGCCGCCGGGGCGCTGGCCGGGCGAGCCCTTGGGACCGGCCCGACCCGGGCCGGCCCGGCCGGGGCTTCCATCCCGTCCCGTCTCCCGTCCGGCCGGGTCGGGACGGAGCCGCAGGCCGTCGAGGTCGATCCGGCCGCCCCGCCCGGTGCGGCCGTCGAGGATGGCGAGCCCGCCCCCGGCCGGGACGAGGCCGCCCCCTCCGGTCACCGCGTAGCCGGCGCCGGTGCGGAAGCCCCCGCCCTCCCGGGTGACGTAGGCCTCGATCGAGAGGCGCCGCGCCTCGGCGCCGAACGGCTCGCTCGCCGGCACCGCCCGCGCCACGGCGAGCCGGCCGCCGGTCAGGCTGCCCTCCGCCACCGCCCGCCCGCCGGCGAGCGCCGGATCGAGGCCGGCGAGCGGCAGGTTGCCGATGCGCAAGGCTCCGGCGGGGCCGCGCCGCACCGGGCCGGCGACGAGATCGGGCGCGCTCCCCGCCGGGTCGATCCGGCTCGCCGCGATGCTGCCGTCCGGCCGCCTCAGGCCGCTCACCGCCACCCGCTCGCCGACCCGCGGCCGCGGCATCTCGGGCGGCAGGCCCGCGGTGACGACCGACTGGCCGAGCACCGTCAGCCGGTCGGGCGCGGCGCGCTGGACCGGGCCGACCACCTCGTGGATCACCGCGATGCCGGCGGTGGACAGGGCGCCTTCTCCCCCGACCGCGAGGGTCCGCACCACCTGGCCGACCCGCAGGTCGTCGACCCGGGCCGGGCGCCCGTCGATCGTCACCCGCACCTCGGGCGGGTAGGCGATGCGCAGGTCGTTGACGATGATGCTGCCGAAGCCCCGGATGGTGCCGACGACGCCGGTGCCGCCGATGCCGCGGTCGCCCTCGTCGTCGGGGCCCGGACGGATGCCGGTGCCGCCGATGCCCTGGTCGAGGATCTTGTCGCCCGCCGCCCCCGCCGGCCCGGCGGCGGCGAGCCAGCCGATTCCCGAGAGCAGACGCAGCAGGCCGCGCCGGGACAGGGACGCGGAGCGGGACGGGTGTCGCACGGGCCGGGTCCTCACGGCGCGCCCTTCTCCGGCGGAACGGCCGCCGGGACGGGCCGTGGCGCATCCTCGGCGTAGATGTAGATGCCGAAGTTCCAGCGCGCCTCGCCGCCCGGATCGGTCTCGCAGGCCGCATGCGCCTCGCGGTTGGCCTGCTGCAGCGCCTCCATGGCGATCTCCCGCGCCCGCAGCTCGAGCCGCCGCGCCAGGGCCGGCGAGAGCCCGTCGTAGTGCACGGCACGCTCGAGGAAGCGCGGCTTCTCGTCCAGGATGTTGGCGACCGACGCGGCGATGTGGTCGTGCAGGTTGCGGCCGAAATAGTAGAGCTGCTGGCTGCCGCCGCCGCTCGGCACGAAGGCGGCCTCGGCGAGCACGATGCGCTCCTCGGCATCCAGGGTGACGAGGCCGCGGTCGAGCCACTCGTCGAGCACCGCGCGGGGGCGCAGGTCCCGGGTCACCGAGGCGACCAGGCTCTCGAAGGACGGCCCGGTCTCGGCCGCCCGCGGCAGCGGGCGCGGGCGGCCGTCGGCCTCGGTGAATTCGGGGGCGGCGATCCAGCGGGCGATGATGCGGCTGGTGCGCGAGACCGCGGCCGGCACCGCGCTCACCGGCGCGCCGGCCCCGCGCAGGCGGCGCACCTCCTTGCGGTGGATGCCGGTGAGCAGGCTCACCCGGCTGTCGGTCTGGTCCTTGCCGGGCAGCGCGAAATCGTACTCGGCGACGTTCACGTAGAGCTCGCGCAACAGGTCCGTCAGCGCCGGGAAGGTGATCCCGCTGCGCACGAACAGCCGCACCAGCGGGCGCAGCAGGCGGGCGAGCGGGGCCTGCAACGCGCCGGCATCCGGCGGCACTCTCTGAATCGGCTCTGACATCACGGTCGTTGTAGCGAAGCTGTCGTGGGACACAATCCCACGAGACTCCGGCAACTCGCGATTCGCCGTTGACGTGGGAAATTTGCCCACATAAAAAGCCGTCGTGGTCGGATTTCCCACGCCGGGAGCGGCCACAGGATCAGCTGCAGGGAACCCCGATGGCCCACCCCCTCCCTCTCCTGTGCCGCGCCGCCGCTCCCGAGGCGATCCGGATCGACGTCGCCCGGCGCCGCCGGCCCGCGCCGCGGTTGCCGGTGGCGATGCTGGTGCGCAGCCTCGTGCTCATCGCCGGCCTCGGCCTGCCGGTCGCCGCCGCGACGCTCGCCGACCTCGCCCACCCGGCGCCCGCCCTCTCCCGGCCCCGCTGACGAAGGACCGCCTCCCATGCTCGAAGCCCTGCGCGGCGACCAGAGTCGCTCCCCTCCCCTCGGTCGCGCCTTTCCGGCCCCGGAGATCGAGGAGGTGTCCCCCGCCCTCCGCTCCCGGCGCGAGCCGGCCGATGGCGGCGACGCCGTGATCCTCGCCGCCCTCTGCCTCGTCATCGGCGGCGCGATCCTGATGGTCGCCCTCCAGGCGATCTGCATCGTCCAGAACCTCTGATCGGGTTCGGACCCGCCGGCCTTCTCGCCGGCCGACGACCAGCAAGCCCGGACGGCCCCGTCGCCCCGGCTCGACTCCCCGGCATCCCGCCGACGATTCACAGACGGCTCACTCCATGATCAGATCGACCGAAGCGCTCGGCCTTCCCGGCGCGCTCGCCCTCGCGGCCGGGCTCGCGGCCGCCGTTGCAGGCCCCCTGGCACTCGCCGCGCCGGCCCTCGCGGCGGACCTGCCGCGCCGGGCGGCCCCGCCGCCGGCCTTCACCCCCGTCCCGGTCTTCACCTGGACCGGGTTCTATGCCGGTGTGAATGCCGGCGCCGGCTTCGGCGGAGAGGGCGGCACCTTCACGGACGCGACCTACGGCACGGTGACGCCCGGCAGCCGCGACGCCGCCTTCGTCGGCGGCGGCCAGATCGGCTACAATTACCAGTTCACGCCGGGCTCCGGCTTCGTGATCGGCGCCGAGGCCGACATCCAGGGCACCACCTTCGGGCGGCCCCGCAGCGGACTCGTCGGCACGACGACCTTCACCGATATCGGTCCGAGCCTCGACTGGTTCGGCACGGTGCGCGGCCGGATCGGCTACGCCTTCGACCGCTTCCTCGTCTACGGCACCGGCGGCTTCGCCTATGGTGGGGGCAGCACGCCGTCCACCGCCTCATATTATACCGGTACGCTGCCGAGCACCTTCCGCACCGGCTGGACCGCCGGCGGCGGCGTCGAATACGCCATCACCGAGCGGCTGAGCGCCCGGATCGAGGCGCTCTACGTCAGCCTCGACCGCAATGGTGGCAGCGGCGGCCTCGTCTACGACACCGCCACCACGGCCTATTACGGGCTGGGCCGGCCCAAGATGGATTTCGGTGTGGTGCGGGCCGGCCTGAACTACCGGTTCTCGACCAACTGACCCCAGCAGGCAGCGGTCGAGGAGTCTCGGGGGCGATGCGGGAGCATCGTCCCCGATGCCGTCCGGAGCTCTCCGGGTATGTGCGGACCCTACTTGTCGAGCGCGTTCTCGATGGTGTCCTTGGCCTTGCCGCGCTCCTGCTGCGCCTGGCCCCGGAGCTTCTGCTCGCGCCCCTCGGCCTTCAGCGCCTCGTCCTCGGTCAGGTTGCCGACGCCGCGCTTGGCGCTGCCGACCGCCTCGTTCGCCAACCCCTTCAGTCGGTCGACGGCACCCGCCGTCGTCGGCGTGTCGTCGGCGAGGGCCGGGCCCGCAGCGGCGAGGGCAAGACCCAGGACGGCGCCTAAGCAGACTTGCGTTGGCAGGCCAACGCTTCGCCCGCTTAGGCTCTTGTCTTGTCGCAGATTTTTGCCGCCGAACCGGTGTCCACTTCGGCGAAATCTGCTTAGGAGGGTCGGTTTGCGGATGCTGCTCATGCGGGAAATCCCGTCTGTTTCAGGGGAGCGCGGTCATACCGGCCGCCGCGGTTCGGGCAATGGTGCCCCGGTACCAGATCGGGCCGCCGGATACCGGTATGCGGCCCGACCTCCGTTCCGGCCCGGCCCATCGCTCACGCCTTCGCGGCGATGAGCTGGGCGAGCCGGCGCAGGGCCAGCCCGTAGCCCTGCGTGCCGAGACCCGCGATCACCCCGTCGGCCCGCAGCGAGACGTAGGAATGGTGGCGGAAGGCCTCGCGCTTGTGCACGTTCGAGATGTGGACCTCGATCACCGGGGCGTCGAAGGCGTTCAGCGCGTCGAGGATCGCCACCGAGGTGTGGGTGAAGGCGGCCGGGTTGATGACGAGGCCGCCGGCGGTCTCGCGCGCCTCGTGGATCCAGTCGATGATCTCGTATTCGCGGTTCGACTGGTGGAAGCGGATCTCGAGGCCGAGCTCGGTCGCGAGCGCCCGGCACGACGCCTCGACGTCGGCCAGCGTCTCGCTGCCGTAGATGTGCGGCTGGCGCTTGCCGAGCAGGTTCAGGTTCGGGCCGTTCAGCACGTAGACGAGGCGGCTCGATTCAAGACGCGATTCGAGGCTCATGGCGGGCTCCTTCGCGGGGCATGAGGACACGGCGTTAGGCGCCGGTCCGCCGCCCCGCGTCAACCGCCGCGAGAGCCGGACGGCATCGCCACGATAGGCGAACGGCATTGGCCCGCGGGGGACCGCCGGGACGATGATCCTCTTCGACCGGGGGCATCCCGCCCCCTCCCGCGAAGGGACATCCTCCGATGCGCCACCTTCTCCTCGCCGGCGCCGTGCTCGCCGCCCTCTCGACCTCCGCCCAGGCCTGGACGCAGTCGCTTCTGCACCCGGAAAGCCGTGGGGCCGCCATCGTCACCACGATGCCCGCACCGCCGCGCTACACCGGCTACGACGACCTCGGCCTGCGCGCGGCGCCGATCCGGGCTCCCCGCGCGACGGCCCGTCCGTTCGAGCCGTCCCGGCCCTCCGATCCCCCGGCCTGGCGCTCGTGTCCGTGGTGCTGACGTGCGCGCCCGCACCGGCCCGTCACGGTCGCGTTTCCGCTCCGCCCCCGCGGTGTTAGCTTCATCCGTCCCCGCGGTGCCGGGGCTCCCGGACTGGAGGCTCGCTGCGGAGGGCGACCATGGAAATGCACCAGATCCGCTACTTCCTGGCCCTGTGCGAGGAGCATAACTTCACCCGCGCGGCCCAGGCCTGCCACGTCACCCAGCCCTCCCTCACCCGGGCGATCCACTTCCTGGAAGAGGAGCTGGGCGGGGCGCTGTTTCACCGCGAGCGCACCGGCACGCGGCTCTCCGAGCTCGGCCGCACCGTGCGGCCCTACCTCGAGGAGGTCTACGCCAAGGCGCAGGCGGCGCAGGCCGAGGCCCGCGCCTTCGGCCGCCAGCGCCGCACCCGCCTGACGCTGGGGGTGATGTGCACGATCCAGCCCGATGCCCTGATCGGGCTGATCGGGGGCCTGCGGGCGCGGCACCCGGACCTCGAACTCGACATCGTCGATGCGAGCGCGAGCGCACTGGAGGAGCGCCTGCTGGCGGGCAGCCTGGAGGTAGCGCTCTACTGCCTGCCGGGCCGCGAGCCCGATGCCCGCCTGCACCACCTCCCCCTGTTTCGCGAGCCGATGGTGATCGCGGTGGCAGCCGCCCACCCGCTCGCCGCCCTCGACGCGGTCCGCCCCCGCGACCTCAACGGCCAGCACTACGTCCACCGCCTCAACTGCGAGTTCCGCGGCACCGTCGGCCCGGTCTGGGAGGCGCAGGGGTGCACCGATTGCGAGACGATCTACCGGAGCGAGCGCGACGACTGGATCCTGGCGATGATCGCGTCCGGGCTCGGCTTCGGCTTCATGCCGCGCTCCTGCGTCACGCATCCCGGCGTGGTCGCCCGGCCGCTGGTCGAGCCGGACTTCTGGCGCGAGGTCGCCCTCGTCACCGTCCGCGGCCGGCCGCACGCCCCGGCGGTCGGCGCGCTCCTGCGCGAGGCGATGCGGGCGCAGTGGTTCGGCGCGCCGGCGCTGGCGACGGAGCGAGCGCGAGATGATTGGGCGGACGACCGGTAGGACAGCGCCCGATCGCGTTGCAGCCGGATTCTGCGCTGGATCTCCGAGTGTTTTGAGTTTTCTCGAGCGGCTCGGTGCCTGCCCCAGCGGAGAATGATCTCGCGATGGTCGCGCTGCGTTCCACGACGAGACGTCGTTCTCCGGGCCTATCCCAGGCTGCCCGGCGGAGGCGGAATCGCGAAGACTCCGATCGGGGAGAACGATGCGGCAGGCCGTCCGCTCCCTCCTGAGGCATCCGCCGGTCCGAATCCCGGGCTCTCGCCGTCGAGCCCGGGATGATATCGAGGAGGGACGATCCGGGGTCCGCGAAACGACCGGTGACGTGTCGAACGAACCCCGACCCCCTCACCCGTTGCGGAACGTGTAGCTGTAGCCGTTGAGTGCCGGCGCACCGCCGAGATGGGCGTAGAGCACCTTCGAGCCCTTCGGGAAGAAGCCCTTCTGCACGAGGTCGATCATGCCCTGCATCGACTTGCCCTCGTAGACCGGGTCGGTGATCATCGCCTCGAGCCGGGCGGCGAGGCGGATCGCCTCGACGGTCTCCTTCGAGGGCACGCCGTAGACCGGGTAGGCGTAGTCTTCCTTCAACACCACGTCGTCGGCGACGATCTCTCCGGCCCCGATGAGGGCCGCGGTGTTGCGGGCGATCTCCAGCACCTGCGCCTTGGTCTGGGCCGGGGTGCAGGAGGCGTCGATGCCGATGACGTTGCGGGCCCGGCCATCGGCCGAGAAGCCGACCAGCATGCCGGCATGGGTCGAGCCGGTGACGGTGCAGACGACGATATAGTCGAAGTGGAGGCCCATCTCGGCCTCCTGGCGGCGCACCTCCTCGGCGAAGCCGACATAGCCGAGGCCGCCGAACTTGTGCACCGAGGCGCCGGCGGGAATCGCGTAGGGCTTGCCGCCCTTGGCCTTCACGTCCTCGATCGCCTGCTTCCAGCTGTCGCGGATGCCGATGTCGAAGCCCTCGTCGACGAGCTGCGATTCGGCGCCCATGATCCGCGTCAGCATGATGTTGCCGACCCGGTCGTAGACCGCATCCTCGTGCGGAACCCAGGCTTCCTGGATCACCCGGCACTTCATGCCGATCTTGGCCGCCACCGCCGCCACCATGCGGGTGTGGTTCGACTGCACGCCGCCGATCGACACCAGGGTGTCGGCGCCCGAGGCGATCGCGTCCGGCACGATGTATTCGAGCTTGCGCAGCTTGTTGCCGCCATAGGCGAGACCCGAATTGCAGTCGTCGCGCTTGGCGTAGATCTGCACGTCGCCGCCCAGATGCGCGGTCAGGCGCGGCAGGTGCTCGATCGGGGTCGGCCCGAACGTCAGGGGGTAGCGCTCGAACTGCGACAGCATCGAAGGAATCATCGCCGGGGTCCTGTGTGGAAGCCGCTCCAATCATAACCGTGATCCGGTGAAAGGTGCTCTCGAACTTGCCCATGTCGATGCAACGAAACGAGGCAAGAGCCGACATCCTGTGCTAGAGCCGATCACGCAGGAGCCGTGAGACGGAAGGATCTTTCATGGCCGGTGGCCTCGACCGCATCGATCTGAAAATTCTCCGTCTGCTGCAAGAGGATGGCCGCATCGGCAATGCCGAGCTCGCCAAGCGCGTGAACACCAGTCCGGCGACCTGCCACCGCCGCACCCAGCGCCTGTTCGACGAAGGGTATCTCCGGGGTGTCCGCGCCGTGGTGGCGCCCGAGAAGGTCGGGCGCGGCTCCCTGGTCCTCGTCGGGGTGGTGCTCGACCGCTCGACGCCCGAGAGCTTTTCCGCCTTCGAGGCGGCGGCGCTCGCCATGCCGACGGTGCTCGACTGCCACCTCGTCGCCGGCGACTTCGACTACTTCCTCAAGATCCGCGTCTCCGACATGGCCGACTTCAACCGGCTGCACAGCGAGACCCTGATCGCCCTGCCGGGCGTGCGCCAGACCCGGACCTTCTTCGTCATGAAGGAGGTGGTCGACAACGCGCCGCTCAGCCTGTGAGATCGCGGCGGTTGCCGCTGTACGCAGTTTGTTCTATTCGTCAACGAAGACTTGCCCGGAGCCCCGCCCCGGGAGCCCCATCTGGTCATCCGTCTGGGCGGCCCCATCTGGTCACCATCACGGTCGTCAGGGTTCTCGTCCCCGCGGGCTCCCGGCCGGTCCCCGGTCCCATCAAGCCTGGCCGCGCTCCGTCGCTGGCGGCCCGGAGCCCTCCCGCATGGCCTCTCTCGACAAGCTCTTCGACCGTTCCGCGGAGACCCGCGTGATCTCGGTGAGGGGCGCCCGCGAGCACAACCTCAAGAACGTCGACCTGACGATCCCCCGCGACAAGCTGGTGGTGTTCACCGGCCTGTCGGGCTCGGGCAAGTCGTCGCTCGCCTTCGACACCATCTATGCCGAGGGGCAGCGCCGCTACGTCGAATCGCTCTCGGCCTATGCGCGCCAGTTCCTCGAGATGATGTCGAAGCCCGACGTCGACCAGATCGACGGGCTGTCGCCGGCGATCTCGATCGAGCAGAAGACCACCTCGAAGAACCCGCGCTCGACGGTCGGCACCGTCACGGAGATCTACGACTACATGCGCCTGCTCTGGGCGCGGGTCGGCATCCCGTACTCCCCGGCCACCGGCCTGCCGATCGAGAGCCAGACCGTCAGCCAGATGGTCGACCGGGTGCTGGCGCTCCCCGAAAAAACCCGGCTCTACCTGCTGGCCCCGGTGGTGCGCGGCCGCAAGGGCGAGTACCGCAAGGAGATCGCCGAGTTCCAGAAGAAGGGCTTTCAGCGCCTGCGCATCGACGGCGAGTACTACGCCATCGACGACGTGCCGAAGCTCGACAAGAAGCTCAAGCACGACATCGACGTGGTGGTCGACCGGATCGTGGTGAGGGCCGACATGGCCTCGCGGCTCGCCGATTCGTTCGAGACCGCGCTGGAGCTCGCCGACGGCATCGCGGTCGTGTCGTTCGCGGATGCGCCCGAGGACGGCGCGTCCCCCGAGCCGATCACCTTCTCGTCGCGCTTCGCCTGCCCGGTCTCCGGCTTCACGATTCCCGAGATCGAGCCCCGGCTCTTTTCCTTCAACAACCCCTTCGGCGCCTGCCCGACCTGCGGCGGCATCGGCCACGAGATGCGGATCGACCCGACGCTCGTCATCTCCGACGAGGCCCTGAGCCTGTCGCGCGGCGCCGTCGCACCCTGGGCGAAGTCGACCTCGCCCTATTACGGCCAGACCCTGGAAGCCCTGGCGCGGCACTACCGCTTCCGCACCGACGTGGCGTGGTCGAAGCTGACCGAGGCCGCCCGACAGGTGGTGCTCTACGGTTCGGACGGCGACGAGATCCGCTTCGCCTACAATGACGGCTTGCGCGCCTACGAGGTCTCGAAGCCGTTCGAGGGCGTGATCCCGAACCTGGAGCGGCGCTACAAGGAGACCGACAGCGACACCGCCCGGGAAGAGATCGGCCGGTTCATGTCCGAGACGCCGTGCTCGGCCTGCGGCGGCAAGCGCCTGAAGCCCGAGGCCCTGGCCGTCAAGATCGCCGGCTTCGACATCGGCGACGCCACGGTGCTGTCGGTGCGGGACGCCCACCGGTGGTTCGGCGAATTGCCCGGGCACCTGAGCGCGAAGCAGAACGAGATCGCGGCCCGGATCCTGAAGGAGATCCGCGACCGGCTGACCTTCCTGGTCGATGTCGGTCTCGAATACCTCACGCTCGCCCGCGGCTCGGGCTCGCTGTCGGGCGGCGAGAGCCAGCGCATCCGGCTCGCCTCGCAGATCGGCTCGGGTCTGACCGGCGTCCTCTACGTCCTCGACGAACCCTCGATCGGCCTGCACCAGCGCGACAACGAGCGGCTGCTCGGCACGCTCAAGCGCCTGCGCGATCTCGGCAACTCGGTCATCGTGGTCGAGCACGACGAGGACGCGATCCTCCAGGCCGATTACGTCGTCGATGTCGGCCCCGGCGCCGGCATCCATGGCGGGCGGATCGTGGCGCAGGGGACGCCGCCCGAGCTGCTGGCCGACCCGAACTCGCTGACCGCCAAGTACCTCACCGGCGCCCTGTCGGTGCGGGTGCCCAGGACGCGCCGGACGGCGAAGACGGTTCCCGCCGCGACCAAGGGCGGGGCGCCCACGCCGCAGATGCTGCGCCTCGTCGGCGCACGCGGCAACAACCTGAAGAACGTGACCGCCGAGATCCCCCTCGGCACCTTCACCTGCATCACCGGGGTGTCCGGCGGCGGCAAGTCGACGCTCGTCGTCGACACGCTCTACAAGGCGGTGGCGCGCAAGCTCAACGGCGCCCTGGAGCATCCGGCGCCGCACGACCGGATCGAGGGGCTGGAGCATCTCGACAAGGTCATCGACATCGACCAGTCGCCGATCGGCCGGACCCCGCGCTCGAACCCCGCCACCTATATCGGCGCCTTCACGCCGATCCGCGACTGGTTCGCCGGCCTGCCCGAGGCCAAGGCCCGCGGCTACCAGCCCGGCCGGTTCTCGTTCAACGTCAAGGGCGGCCGCTGCGAGGCCTGCTCGGGCGACGGCGTCATCAAGATCGAGATGCACTTCCTGCCCGACGTCTACGTCACCTGCGACGTCTGCAAGGGCAAGCGCTACGACCGCGAGACCCTGGAGGTGAAGTACCGCGAGCGCTCGATCGCCGACGTGCTCGACATGACGGTGGAGGAGGCGGCCGAGCTGTTCAAAGCCGTGCCGGTGATCCGCGAAAAGCTCGAGACCCTGGCCCGGGTCGGCCTCGGCTATGTCCGGGTCGGCCAGCAGGCGACCACGCTCTCGGGCGGCGAGGCGCAACGGGTGAAGCTGTCGAAGGAGCTGTCGAAGCGCGCCACCGGCCGCACCCTCTACATCCTCGACGAGCCGACCACCGGCCTGCATTTCCACGACGTCGCCAAGCTGATGGAGGTGCTCCACGAACTCGTCGACCAGGGCAACAGCGTCGTGGTGATCGAGCACAACCTCGAGGTCATCAAGACCGCCGACTGGGTGATCGACATGGGCCCCGAGGGTGGCGACGGCGGCGGGGTCATCGTCGCGCAGGGTACGCCGGAAGAGATCGCCGAATCGGCGGCGAGCCATACCGGGCGCTTCTTGCGCGAGGTCCTGGCCCGGCGCCCGGCCTTGCCCGCACGGAAGCCGACGGCCGAGAAGGCTGCGGCCGGCAAGCGCCCGCCCGGCAAGACGACTTCCGGCAAGAAGACCCCCGGCAAGCAGGCCGCCGAGTAAGGCAACGAGACGAAAAACACCCGCGAAGCGATGCTTCGGAGGTCGCGAAACGGCC
Organism: Methylobacterium indicum; assembly: GCF_017347565.1. Classification (NCBI taxonomy): domain Bacteria; kingdom Pseudomonadati; phylum Pseudomonadota; class Alphaproteobacteria; order Hyphomicrobiales; family Methylobacteriaceae; genus Methylobacterium; species Methylobacterium indicum. Next base: position 3,279,930 of record NZ_AP024145.1, read on the forward strand.
TGTGCACTGCACCAAGCGGGTGTTTTCGTTCCGAAAAGCGTCTCTGTAACGGCGCAATGCAGCCGTCCCGGCATGTGACGGAAATGCGTCATTTGCGCAACGCCTGCGCAGCCGCTGCGTCGCGGATGAGCAAAGGGCTGGCGCTCCGAGCGTGGCTGTTGGAAGATTATCCCGTTCAGACTGCGCAACCCGGCGGGGGCCGTACGAAGCGAGGTGTCGATCCAAGTGCGCAAAGTATAGCGCACGATGTCGACGCATGAGCGGCGGGCCCTGCTTCGCGAGCGGTTGGGAAGGAAATCTCATGGTCAAGCATTGGCTCGCCGCGGGGGCGGCTGCCCTGTCCCTCAGCATGTCGGCGACGGCATCCTACGCGCAGACGACGACGGTGCCCGGCGAGCAGGTCGGCCTGGCGATCGGCGCGCCGCTGCCCGAGGGCGTCTACGCGATCAACACGTTCACCTATCGCAGCCCGGACGGCCCGAACCTCACCTCGACCGACACCGCGGTCAACATCCCGGTCCTGGTCTGGTCGACCCCGTGGAAGGTTCTGGGCGCCCGCGTCGAGCTGGCCGTCGCGCCGCCGACCGTGTTCACCTTTTCCCGCGCGCCGGGCGGCCGCGACACCAGCATCAACGTCGGCACCTTCGTCGGCGGCATCTTCGCCTGGGATCTCGGGAACAACATCGGCGTCAGCTACCTCGCCGGCGTGTACCTCAACGAGCTGAATGCCGGCCGCGGCGGCGGCCTGCCGATCCTGGCCTCGAACACCTATCGCCAGGGCTTCGCCATCAGCTACACCGGCGACGGCTGGAACGTCACCGCCAACCTGACCTACAACTTCTACGACACGCCGGCCCGCTTCAGCGGCCGCAACGGGATCCCGGGCTTCTACGGCAGCCAGTTCCCGACCGACGCCCTCAACCTCGACCTCACCGCGACCAAGAAGTTCGGCAAGTTCGAGATCGGCGCCATCGGCTACGGCACCGCCAACCTGCCGAACCGCGGCCCGCTGGCCTTCGGCGCGCCCTGCGCCGGCAACTTCGCCAGCTGCGGCACGGTGGTGGGCGGCGGCGGCGGGCGCTTCGCGCTGGGCGGCCTCGTCGGCTACGATTTCGGCAAGTTCTCGGTCCAGGCCTGGGTCGCCCGCGACGTCGCCACCTCGGCCCGCCAGATCTCGCCGGTCACCGGTCTCGCGACCAACCGCGAAGCCTACTCGACCGAGGGCTGGTTCCGCGTCGTCGCCCCGCTCTACACCGTGGCGGCGGCGCCCGAGCCGGCTCCGGTCCCGCTCATCCGCAAGTACTGATCGAAAACCGACCGATCGGGACGATCGATCCGCCTCGCCGGTGCGAGGCCCGTCCGGCGCCCGGCTCTTCCCGAGCCGGGCGTTCTGCGTTGCGGGCGCCTGTCGGGCCGGGCCCTGCGACCTATAACGGAACCGTGCGGGCGGGACCGTCCGGTCCAAGACGCACTACGACACGACGCGCGGGGCGCCGAGCCCCGGCAGGAGACCATGATGGCGGCGCCCGGCGACTGGAAGATCCCCTCCGCGGTGCAGCCCCGCCCGGCGGCCTATTCGTACGACCTCGACCAGACCCTGACGGCGATCGTCGCCCTGTCCTCGCGGGTGCCGGACGGCGCCTACACGGCCGAGATTCTCGGGACCGAGCGGGCCGGCAACGGCGTCGTCATCGGCGAGGACGGTTTGGTGCTGACCATCGGCTACCTCATCACCGAAGCCGAGACCATCTGGCTCACCGCCCATGACGGCCGCACCCTGCCCGGCCACGTCGTCGGCTACGACGCCGCCACCGGGCTCGGCCTGGTGCAGGCCCTGGGTTCCCTCGACCTGCCGCACCTGCCGATCGGCAGCGCCGCCTCGCTGCGCATCGGCGACAAGCTGGTGATGGCCGGGGCGGGCGGCCGCTCCCGGTCCGTGGCCGCCGAGGTGGTCGCCGTCCAGGAATTCGCCGGCTACTGGGAATATCTCCTCGACGACGCGATCTTCACCTCGCCCGCCCATCCGCATTGGGGCGGCGCGGCGCTGATCGGCCCGGCGGGCGAACTCACCGGCATCGGCTCGCTCCAGCTGCAACAGAGCGGGCGCGACGGCCGGCCGATCAACATGTCGGTGCCGATCGACCTGCTGAAGCCGATCCTGGCCGACCTGACGACGCTGGGTCGGGTCTCGGGCCCGCCCCGGCCCTGGCTCGGCCTCTACGCCACCGAGATCGACGATCAGGTCGTGGTGATGGGCCTCTCCCCCCGCGCCCCGGCCGAGATCGCCGACCTGCGGGCCGGCGACATCCTGATGGCGGTGGGGCAGTCGGACGTCACCGACCTCGCGAGCTTCCTGCGCGCGGTCTGGGCGCTGGGGCCGGCCGGCATCACCGTGCCCCTGACCGTGCATCGCGACGGCCGGACCCTCAGCATCCCGGTGGTCTCGGCCGATCGCTCGACCTTCCTGGTCACGCCGCGGCTGCACTGAGTTCCGATCGGCGCGAACGGCCGCCGATCGTCCCCGGAAGTCGGGCGCGCGCCGCCGAGAGCCATGCGTCGGCCGGGGGCCGACCTTCCGACATCGGGCCGTCCCGTCCCCCTCCCCTCCGCCAGCGCTCGCGATGGGCGTCTGTGGCACTGCACACTCAGGCGGCACGGCATGCCGTCCCGGTGAGCATGCCGCACGGGCAGGCACCCGTCCGACCGCTCGACGGGCCCCATTCTTCGCGCGTGCAGCATAGTGCCTAAACTCCGGCAAAGACTGCGATTCATGCGCCAGAGTGCTGCCAAATCGGAGGGCAGCGCGGTTTCTTGACGATTCCCTGCGCGCTGCATGTGAATCGTGCATGGCTGGCTTACGCAGTCCCGTCTCACACCACGGCAGCCAACTCCCATATGGTGCGTTGCAACAGAAGCAGGCGGCTAGTGCCGAAACGGTTCGCACCGGGTGCCTGCTCAGAGGTCAAAACCGATGTTCGTCTCCCTCATCCTCAGCAAGATCCGCGCTTACCTCCGCTACCGCGAGACCGTTCACGAGCTGTCGCGTCTGTCCGACCGCGAGCTCGACGATCTCGGCATCAGCCGCTTCGAGATCCAGGGCATCGCCCGCTCGGTCGCGTAAGCGCCCGCCGAGCGTACCAGTCGCGTAGCGTATCCAAGTCGCGTACCGAGTACCCCAAGTCGATCGAAGGCCAATCGGCCACCCATCGTCTCGCGCGCCCGCCCTCTCCGGCGGGCGTTCGCTTGTCCGGGCCCCGCCATCCGCCGCGCTCCGGCGGTGTTGCATCCCCGGCACCCGATCCGATATGCCGCGTCATGTCCGGATCCCATCCCATTCACGTCGTCGGCGGCGGCCTCGCCGGCTCGGAAGCCGCCTGGCAGATCGCCGAGGCCGGCCTGTCCGTGGTGCTGCACGAGATGCGGCCCCTGCGCGGCACCGAGGCCCACCAGACCGACGGCCTCGCCGAGCTCGTCTGCTCCAACTCCTTCCGCTCCGACGACGCGGCGCTCAACGCCGTCGGGCTGCTGCACCAGGAGATGCGCCGCCTCGGCTCGCTGATCATGCGCTGCGGCGACGCCCACCAGGTACCGGCCGGCGGCGCGCTCGCCGTCGACCGCGAGGGCTTCAGCCGCGCGGTCACCGCGGCGTTGGAGGCGCACCCGAACGTCGCCATCGCCCGCGAGGAGATCGACGGGTTGCCGCCGGCCTCCTGGGACAGCGTGATCGTGGCGACCGGCCCGCTCACCGGCGCCGGCCTCGCCGAGGGCATCCGCGGGCTGACCGGCGCCGAGTCGCTCGCCTTCTTCGACGCCATCGCGCCGATCGTGCACCGCGACTCGATCGACATGGGCAAGGCCTGGTTCCAGTCCCGCTACGACAAGGTCGGGCCGGGCGGCACCGGCGCCGACTACATCAACTGCCCCCTCGACCGCGAGCAATACGCCGCCTTCATCCAGGCGCTGGTCGAGGGCGAGAAGACCTCGTTCAAGGAATGGGAGGCCTCGACCCCGTATTTCGACGGCTGCCTGCCGATCGAGGTGATGGCCGAGCGCGGTCCCGAGACCCTGCGCCACGGGCCGATGAAGCCTTTCGGCCTGACCAACCCGCACAACCCGACGGTGAAGGCCTACGCCATCGTGCAGCTGCGCCAGGACAACGCGCTCGGCACGCTCTACAACATGGTCGGCTTCCAGACGAAGCTGCGGCACGCCGAGCAGGTGCGGGTCTTCCGCACGATTCCCGGCCTGGAGAATGCCGAGTTCGCCCGGCTCGGCGGCCTGCACCGCAACACCTATCTCGACAGCCCGCGCCTCCTCGACGCGACCTTGCGGCTCAAGGCCGAGCCGCGCCTGCGTTTCGCCGGCCAGATCACCGGCTGCGAGGGCTACGTCGAGAGCGCGGCGATCGGCCTGATGGCCGGCCGCTTCGCCGCCGCCGAGCGCCAGGGCCGGGCGCTGGAGCCCCTGCCCGTCACGACGGCGCTCGGGGCGCTCATCGGCCACATCACCGGCGGGCATGTCTCCGATGACGGCCTCTCCGTCGAGGAGCCCGGCAAGCCGCGGTCGTTCCAGCCGATGAACGTGAATTTCGGCCTCTTCCCGCCCCTCGACCGGGCCCCGAAGGCGCCGGACGGCAAGCGCCTGCGCGGCTCCGAGAAGGCCCAGGCCAAGAAGCGGGCGATGACCGACCGGGCCCGGGCCGCCCTCGGCGAATGGCTCGGCGAGGCGCCGGCCCCGTTGCCGGCCGAGGCGGCGGAGTAGGCAATGAGCCGCGGAGGAATTCGAAAGATGTCCTTCGCGTCTCCCGTCCCACTCGCAACCTCATCCCGAGGTGCCGGAGCGAAGCGGAGGCCTCGAAGGAGGGCTCCAGACAACGCAGAGAGTTCTGGAGCTCTCCTTCGAGGCTCGTTTCACGCGCACCTCAGGACGAGGTCGGGGGTGGGACAATCCATGACGAGGGACAGACACTGCCGCGGGCGTTATCGCACGGATCGCGCCGCCCGCCACAGCCGCCAGATCCGGCGCCAGTTCGGCATCTCGATCACGGTCGAGAGCGGGTCGTAGCCCGGCCGCTCCATCGCCTTGAGGTAGGTCTCGACCATCGCGACCGGCAGGAAGGCGGGAGCCGCGACGGCGGCGATCGTCGCCCGCTCGGCCGCGTAGGCGGCGAGGTGCCGGCGGGCCAGCGCCCGCAGGTCGGCGCAGGCGCCGGCGAGGCCCGGGCCGCCCCGGCCCGCCACGATGTCCTCGCGGGTGACGCCGTGCGCCTTCAGCACATCGGCCGGCAGGTAGACCTGGCCGCTGCGGGCGTGCCAGGGCAACGCCCGCAACAGCCCGGTCACCGCGTAGGCGACGCCGGCATGTCCGGCCGCGGCGGCGCCCCCGGGCTCCGTGCCGTCCGCCAGGATCAGGCTGCCGAGGCGGATCAGGCAGGAGGCGGTCTCGCCGCAATAGCCCTCGAGGTCGTTCGTCGAGGGCATCGGATCGTCGTAGAGATCGAAGACGCGCGCATCGACGAGATCGACGAGGGGCTGGCGCGGCAGGCGCGCCTTGACCAGGGTGTCGTCGAGGGCGGCAGCGACCGGATGGGCCCGCACGTCGCCCCGCGCCTCGCCCTGGAGCGCGTCGCGCCACCATTGCAGGCGCAGCTCGCCCGGCATGGGGCTCGACACGGCCTCCCGCACCCGCGCCACCTCCAGGCTGAAGGCGGCGAGCGCGTGGAGATGCGGGCGCTTCTCGGCCGGGGCGTAGAGGCTGGCGTACCAGCGGTCGGGATCGCCCTCGCGGACCAGGGTCTCGCAATGGGCGTAGGCCCAGGCCGGATCCCGGGGCTCGGCCTCGCTCATGATGATCTCAGGGTACCGCGATCAGGGCGGCCGCGACCTTGCGGTTCTCGGCCATCAGGATGTTGTAGGTCCGCGCCGCCGCGCCGGTCTGCATCACGTCGAGGCCGATCCCGGCCTGCTTCAGGTGCCGGCGCAGGGAATCGGGCACGAACACGATCTCGGATCCGGTGCCGAGCAGCAGGAGGTTCGCGTCCCCGGCCTCGGCCAGGAGGGGCGCGAGGCTCTCCGGCGTGATCCCGGCCGGGTCGGTCACGTCCCAGGCGCGCACGCCCGAGGGCAGCACCAGGATCGAGCCGCGATGCGACATGTCGGCGAAGCGGAAGCCGCCGCCGCCATAGGTGTCGATCGGGTAGCGGCCCGGGACGAACCCGTCGTGCAGCCGCCCGGACCCGGAGGCTCCCCCGCCGGCCACTACTCGGCCGCCTGCTTCAGGCTGGAAGGATCCCGCGCCTGCGAGCGGGTGCCGCCGGCCTGGAGCCCGATATAGATCAGGAACGGGGTCGAGACGAAGATCGCCGAGTAGGTGCAGATCACCACGCCGGCCAGCATCACGACCGAGAAGCCCTTGATCGCCTCGCCGCCGAACAGAACCAGCGCCAGCAGCGACAGGGCGGTCGACAAAGCGGTCATCACGGTGCGCGACATGGTGGAGTTGATCGAGAGGTTGAGCAGCTCCTCGGTCGGCATGGTCTTGTAGCGCCGCATCAGCTCCCGGGTGCGGTCGAACACGACCACCGTCTCGTTCAACGAGTAGCCGACGATCGTCAGGATCGCGGCGATCGACGTCATGTTGAACTCGATCCGGGTGATGACGAACAGGCCGACCGTGATGACGATGTCGTGCAGGGTGCCGACGATGGCGCCGAGCGCCAGCTCGCGCTCGAACCGGAACCACAGGTAGAGCAGCACCGCCACGACCGACAGGACGACGCCGATCGTGCCCGACTGGACCAGCTCGCCCGAAACGCGGGGGCCGACGGTCTCGACCCGGTCGAAGGCGTAATCCTTGTCGAAGGCGGCATGCGCCTTCTGCATCACGAGGGTCTGCCCGGTCTCGCCGCCGGCCTGGAGCGGGAAGCGCACCGAGATCGAGCCCTGGCCGAGCTCCTGCACCTCGGTCTCGCCGAAGCCGAAATCGTTGGCGGTGTGGCGTACCGCGCCGACATCGGCGGTGACGCCGGCCTTGGGCCGCAACTCGACCAGCGTGCCGCCCTTGAAGTCGATGCCGAAATTGAGCCCGACCTGCAGGAACAGCACCACCGTGGCGACCGAGATGAAGGCCGAGAGCGGGAAGCTGAAGCGCCGCAGGCGCATGAAGTCGAAGTGGGATTCGTCGGGCCAGAGGCGGAGGAGGCGCATCGTCGGTCTCGAAAGGGGTGTGTCGGCGCGCCCCGCTCGGAGCGCAGCGCATGAGACGGGCGGCTCATCGCCGCCCGTCTGCAAAAAAATCAGATCGGCAGGGTCTTCATATCGGGAGAACCTTGGGCCGCAGGCGCTGGTACCACAGGGCGATCATCATCCGGGTCAGGGTCACGGCGGTGATGACCGTGGTCAGGATGCCGAGGATGAACACCACCGCGAAGCCGCGCACCGGCCCCGAGCCCATGAAGAACAGGATCACCGCGGCGATCGCCATGGTGGAGTTCGAATCGACGATGGTGGCGAAGGCGCGGTCGAAGCCGGCCTGGAGCGCCGAGGGGATCGAGCGGCCGGCCCGCACCTCCTCGCGCACGCGCTCGTAGATCAGCACGTTCGAATCGACCGCGGTGCCGATGGTGAGCACGATGCCGGCGATGCCCGGCAGGGTCATGGTGGCTTCCAGCACCGACATCAGGCCGAGGATCAGGCCGACATGGACCAGCAGCGCGATGTTGGCGAAGAGGCCGAACACGCCGTAGGCGGCGAACATCAGCACCACGACGAGGATCGTCGCCACGATGGTGGCGTGCTTGCCGGCCTCGATCGAATCGCGGCCGAGGCCCGGGCCGACGGTCCGGCGCTCGATCACGGTGAGCTTGGCCGGCAGGGCGCCGGCCCGCAGCAGCACCGAGAGGTCGTTGGCCTGCTGCACCGTGAACCGGCCGGAGATCTGGCCCTGGCCGCCGGTGATCGGCTGCAGGATGCGGGGGGCCGACACGACCTCGTTGTCGAGGACGATCGCCATCGCGCGGCCGACATTCTCGCTCGTCGCCTGGCCGAATTTCTGGGCGCCGCGCAGGTTGAACTTGAAGTTGACGATCGGCTCGTTCGACTTCTGGTCGAAGCCCGGCTGGGCGTCGGTCAGGTCGGCGCCATCCGCCATGACGCGGCGCTCCACCGGCACCTTCTGGCCGTTGGCGTCCTTGGAGGGCAGCATGTCGACGTCGCCGGCCGGGCTGTCGGCGAGCATGCGGAACTCGAGCTTGGCGGTCTTGCCGAGCTGTTCCTCGAGGCGGGCGGGATCCTGGAGGCCCGGCACCTGGACCAGGATGCGGTCGGCGCCCTGCTGCTGGATCGACGGCTCGGTGGTGCCGCCGAGATCGACGCGGCGGCGGATCACCTCGATCGCCTGGGAGACCGCGCGCCGCACCCGGGCGTTGAAGCCGGCATCGGTGTAGGTGAGCTGGATCAGGCCGTTCGGCTCCTCGCGCACGTCGAGGGTGCGGGCACCGGTCTGGCCGAGGGTGGCGTCGGTGACGGGCTGCGACAGGGCCTGGAGCTTCGGCAGCGCCTTGGCGCGGGCGGCCTCGTCGGCGATGCGCAGCTGCACGCCGCGGGGCTGGAGCTGGATGCCGCCGTAATTCTGGACGCCGGCTTCGCGCAGGGCCTGGCGCACGTCGTCGCGCAGCCCTTGCGCCATCGTGCGGCCGAGGTCGTTGCGGTCGACCTCCAGCACGATCTGCGAGCCGCCCTGGAGGTCGAGGCCGAGCACGATGGCGCGGGTCGGGACGATCCAGGTCGGGAACCAGGACGGCAGCGACTTGATGAACCCGTTGCGCTGATCGGCCGTGAAGAAGCTCGGCACGGCGAGCATCAGGCCGACCAGGATCACGGCGAGCGTCGCGACGGCTTTCGTGGTGGAGATACGGAGCATCCGCGGCGTCCCAACCGGTCTCGAATGGAGGTCAGATAGGGCGGCCCGGCGCTCGCGGCCGGGCCTCTCCCTGCGTCAGCGAGGTTCAGGCGGCCTGGGATCAGGCGGCCTTGACCGGCTCGCCCTTGGCCCGGACCTCGGCGATCATGGTGCGGACCACCTTGACCTGGACGTTCGGGGCGATCTCGACCTCGATCTCCGGGGCCTCGGTCACCTTGGCGACCCGGCCGACGATGCCGCCGGTGGTCACCACCGTGTCGCCGCGGCGCACGTTCTTGACCATGTCCTGGTGGTCCTTGGCGCGGCGCTGCTGCGGGCGCAGGATCAGGAAGTACATGATCACGAAGATCAGGATGAAGGGGACGACCTGCACGAGGATGTCCGTGCCGCCGGTCGCCCCGGCTCCCTGCGCGAAGGCGGGCGTGATCACTCTCGAGGTCTCCCGAAACAAGACGAAAACGGGCCGGGCGGGTGTCCGCCGGCCTTGCAAAAGCGCGCGGACTATAGCCACCGACGACCCGAAAGCAATTGCGGGGTGGGGTGCGTCCCCGTCCGATCCGACCGGGTTTTCGTCCGCGGTGCCTTGGGATTAAGAGGCGCCACCCGCACGTCCGCCCCTGCGCAAGGAGCCTGCATCCCCCCGATGACCGACCAGACGCCCTCCCCCGCTCCTGATTCCCCGTCGGACCTCATGCCCGTGCTGCTGCGCATCGCCGCGGCCCTGGAGCGCGCCGCCCCGCCGGCGATCCCCGCCCCCGACTTCGCGGCGGCCGACGCCTTCGTGTGGCAGCCCGAGGGGCGGCTGCAGCCGGTGCCGCGGGTCAACCGGGTCGAGATGGGCCTGCTGCGCGGCATCGACCGGGTGCGCGACACCTTGTTCGACAACACCGACCGCTTCGCCCGCGGGCTGCCGGCCAACAACGCGCTCCTGTGGGGCGCCCGCGGCATGGGCAAGTCGTCGCTGGTCAAGGCGGTCCATGCCGAGATCAACGCGCGGGGGCCGGAGCGGCCGCTCAAGCTCGTCGAGATCCACCGCGAGGACATCGAAGGCCTGCCCGCCCTGATGGGATGGCTGCGCCCCGATCCGCACCGCTTCGTGGTGTTCTGCGACGACCTGTCTTTCGATGCCGACGACACCTCGTACAAGTCGCTGAAGGCGGTGCTCGACGGCGGCATCGAGGGCCGGCCCGACAACGTGATCTTCTACGCCACCTCGAACCGGCGCCACATCCTGGCCCGCGACATGATCGACAACGAGCGCGCCACCGCGATCAACCCGGGCGAGGCGGTGGAGGAGAAGGTCTCGCTGTCCGACCGCTTCGGCCTCTGGCTCGGCTTCCACAAGTGCAGCCAGGACGAGTACCTGGCGATGATCGACGCCTATGTCGCCCGCTACGGCCTGACGGTCGCGCCCGAGCAGCTGCGGGCCGAGGCGCTCGAATGGTCGACCACCCGCGGCGCGCGCTCGGGCCGCACGGCGTTCCAGTACATCCAGGATCTCGCCGGGCGGCTGGGTCGGCGGCTCGACTGAGGGGATCAACCCGGGCGCCGCTCGCGCGGCCCCCGGGGGCTGCTCGGAGACCGGGCGGGAGGGCTCAGCCCCCCGCCGCCTCCTCGGCCGCCCGTTCGCGCTCGCGCCGCTTCTCCATCGCGCGGACCGAGACGATCGATGCCTCGTAGAGGAGCAGCATCGGGACCGCGAGGGAGAGCTGGCTGATCACGTCGGGCGGGGTCAGCACCGCGGCGGCGACGAAGACCAGCACGATCGCGTAGCGCCGCCGCTCCTTCAGGAACTTCGAATCGATCAGGCCGACCTGGCCCAGCAGGGTCAGGATCACCGGCAGCTGGAACGCGATGCCGAAGGCGAAGATCAGCGTCATGATGAGCGAGAGATACTCGTCCACCTTGGGCAGAAGCTCGATCGTGGCCTCGCCGGGCTGTCCGATCTGCTGCAGGCTGACCGAGAACTTGATCAGCAGCGGCATCGCCAGGAAGTAGACGACGAGGGCGCCGAGGAGGAAGAAGATCGGCGTGGCGATCAGGTAGGGCAGGAAGGCCCGGCGCTCGTTGCGGTAGAGGCCCGGCGCCACGAAGGCGTAGAGCTGGGTCGCGACCACCGGGAAGGACAGGAAGCCGGCGCCGAACACGCTCAGCTTGATGTTGGTGAAGACCTGCTCGAGGAAATGGGTCGCGATCAGCCGCGCCTTGTCGGCCCCGACCACGCTGACATAGGGATAGACCAGCACGTTGTAGATGTGCTGGGCGAAGAAGAAGCAGATAAAGAACATCACCCCGAAGGCGAGCATCGACTTGATCAGCCGCGAGCGCAGCTCGATCAGGTGCTCGATCAGGGGTGCACGCGAGGCCTCGATCTCGGCTTCGTCGGCCTCGGTCATCATGCGCTGCGGCCCGTGCTGGCGGTATCGGGGGACGTGGACGGCTCCGCCGTGTGGGAACCGGCGGCTTCCGGCGCCGCGCGGGCGGCCTCGGCCTTGAGATGCGCGGTGGCGGCGGCCAGCGCCTCGTGGGTCGGCTTCTCGGCGGCGGGCTCGGGCGGCTGGTAGGCCGGCGGCGCGGCCGGATCGACGGGTGCCGGATCGGGAATCGTCGCGGCGTAGGGGTCGGCCGAGGCGACGAGCGGATCGGAGCCGGGCAGCGCCTGGGTCGTCGGCTTGGTGGCCGCCGTACCGTCCACCGCGCCCTTGATCTCGTTGCGGATGGTCTGGACCGGGTTGAAGCCGGTCGCCGTCGCCGAGGTCACGCTGCGGTTGATGCCCTCGACCTCGCGGCGGACGTCGTCGAGCTCGGCCTCGCGCATCGCCTCGCTGAACTGGCTCTGGAACTCGCCGGCCATGCGCTTGAGGCGGCCGGTGACCTGGCCCACGGTGCGCAGGGCCCTGGGCAGGTCCTTGGGGCCGATGACGACGAGCGCGACGCCGCCGATCAGCATCACCTCGCCCCAACTCATATCGAACATGGCGTGACGGCCCTGCTACTCGCGCGGCGCGACTCTCGGGCGGGCGCCCCGCGCGGGCTGTCTAGCACGCCGCGGCGCCGGCGCCAGTCGGCGCCGCGCAGGTTCCGGTTGAGAGGCGGGGCCCGCGGGCGGTCCTGCGCCGGCCTGGAGGTGCTCGATGCGGACGGGGCGGCCGGCCTGGCCGCGCGCACCCCTCCACGATGGCGGCGGCTCAGCCGACCTTGTGGTCGGTGTTCGGCTGGGGGGTGAGCGGCGGCATCTGGGCGGTCGGCACGGTGTGCGGCGCGGCAGTCGGCGCGTGGACCGGCTGCACCGGAGCGGGGTGCACGACCGGGGGCGGGACCTGAACCGGCGGGATCGGCGCGTGGGGCACCTGCGCGGTCGTGGTCGGGGCCTGCTCGTCGTCGGCCATGCCCTTCTTGAAGGCCTTGATGCCCTTGGCGACGTCGCCCATCAGATCGGACACCTTGCCGCGCCCGAACAGCAGCATGATGATCACGCCGACGACGATCCAGTGCCAGATACTCGCGCCGCCCATGGTTCTCTCCCGCGCAGCGTCAGCTTCGCTGCCGCACTCGTCACGGGGCGTTCTCGCACGCCCCAAACCTCTGATCCCGCACGCTCATCGTCGCCGCACCGGCTGAGCCGAGCGCGCACGGTCCGGCCGGAACCTAAGGACGCGAAGAGGCGAAAACAAGCGTTTCCTCCGGCGCTTCCTCAGAGACGGACGGAATGACCACCGGGGATTTCATGCGATCAGCTCGCCCTCGCCGGACGGCGGATCGTCGTCCGGATCGGCGCCGTCGCCCGGCTGCGGCACCCGGAAGCCGGCCGGCAGCCGTCCCTCGATCAGGCCGAGGCCCTTCAGCTCGTCGAGGCCCGGCAGGTCGGAAATCGCATCGAGGCCGAAATGGTCGAGGAAGGCCGGGGTGGTGCCGTAGGTCACTGGTCGCCCCGGCGTGCGGCGCCGGCCGCGCAGGCGCACCCAGCCGGTCTCCAGCAGGAGGTCGAGGGAGCCCTTGGAGGTGGTGACGCCGCGAATCTCCTCGATCTCGGCCCGGGTCACCGGCTGGTGGTAGGCGACGATCGCCAGGGTCTCGAGGGCCGCCCGCGACAGCCTGCGCGGCTCGGGCGCGTCGCCCCGCAGGGCGCCCGCGAGGTCGGGGGCGGTGCGGAAGGCGTAGCCGCCGGCCACCCGGACGAGCGTGAGCCCGCGCGTCGCGTAGGCCCGGGCGATCTCGGCGACGACCGCCGGCACGTCGGTGCCGGGCGGCAGCCGGGCGGCGAGCGCGGCCGGCCCGAGCGGCACCGGCGCGCTGAAGATCAGCGCCTCGGCGAGGCGCACGGCCTGCGAGGGAACGGGCGGCTCGGTCGGGCGGGGAGGTCTTGCGCTCACGGCCCGGCCGCGCGGATCTGGATCGGCGCGTAGGGGGCGTCCTGGCGCAGGAGGAGCCGGCCCTCGCGGGCGAGTTCGAGCACCGCCGAGAGCGAGGAGGCGCGCACCGTGGCGCGGCTCTTCGGGTCGGCGAGGTACCGGGCGAGGCAGGAATCGAGATCGGTCCAGTCGTCCCAGGGGCCGATCAGGCGCTCCAGCGCGGTCCGGGCGTCGATCAGCGACCACACGTTGCGCGGCGGCAGGGTGACCTGCGCCCCGGCTCGCTCCTGGCACTGGCGGGCATAGGCGGCGATGAGGTCGTGCAGGGAGACGGCGAAGGACCCGCCCTCCCCCGCCTCGGGCTCCGGCAGGGGGGCGGCGCGGCCGAAGACGTCGCGGCCGAGCTGGGTACGCTCCGAGAGCATCAGGGCGGCGGCCCGGATGGCTTCGAGCCGGCGCAGCCGCAGGGCCAGGGCCTCGGCGAGATCGCCGGCCGCGGGCTCAGGGCCGCGGGGCGGGGCCGGCAGCAGCAGCCGCGACTTGAGGTAGGCGAGCCAGGCCGCCATCACCAAGTAATCCGCCGCCAGTTCGAGCCGCAGGCGCCGCGCCTCGTCGATGAAGGCGAGGTACTGCTCGACGAGCGCCAGGATCGAGATCCGGGCGAGATCGACCTTCTGGCGGCGCGCCAGTTCCAGCAGCAGGTCGAGGGGGCCCTCGAAGCCGTCGACGTCGACCACGAAGGCCGCGCCCTCGGGCGCGTCCTCGTCGGTCTCCCGCGCGGCCTCGTCCGCCCTCATCGCCGCGTCCCGTCAGGCCGCGTCGGCGAGCCCGGCATCGAGGCGGGCGCGGGCTTCCATCGGGTCGAAGGACGCCGTGTCGGGCGCGAGGCGCGCCAGGGCGGCCTCGGCCCGGCGCAGGGCCTCGCCGGCGAGGGACGGCGCCGCCGCCACGACCTCCTCCATCTCGGCCCGGACGCCGTTGCAGTGCAGGCCGACGTCGCAGCCGGCCCGGAAGGCGGCGGCGGCGCGGTCGCGGAACCCGCCGGCGAGCGCGTTCATCGAGAGGTCGTCGGTCATCAGCAGGCCGTCGAACCCGATGCGGCCGCGCACGATCTCGCGGATCACCGTCGCGGAGGTCGTGGCCGGGTTGTCGGGATCGAGGGCGCGGAACACGACGTGGGCCGACATCGCCATCGGCAGGTCGGCGAGCGCCCGGAACGGCTGGAAGTCGTGGGCGTCGAGCTCGCCCGGGGTCGCCTCGACCACCGGCAGGGCGTGGTGGCTGTCGGCCCCGGCGCGGCCGTGGCCGGGGACGTGCTTCATCACCGGCAGCACGCCGCCGGCCATCAGGCCCTCGGCCACCGCGCGGCCGAACGCCGCCACGACCGCCGGCTCGGTGCCGTAGGCCCGGTCGCCGATGACGTCGTGGGCGCCCGGCACCGGCACGTCGAGCACCGGCGCGCAATCGACGTTGATGCCGACCGAGGCGAGGTCGTGCGCCATCAGGCGGGCGCCGAGATGGGCGAGCGCCGGGCCGTTCTCCGGGCCGCCGGCGCGCAGGTAGGTCCGGCCGGCCGGGTAGGCGTTCCAGTGCGGACGGGTCATGCGCTGCACGCGCCCGCCCTCCTGGTCGATCAGGATCGGCGCATCGGCCCGGCCGATGGTCTCGCGGAGCGCCGCCGTGAGGGCGCGGACCTGCTCCGGGCTCTCGATGTTGCGCTTGAACAGGATGAAGCCCCAGGGCTGCGCCTCGCGGAAGAAGGCGGCCTCGTCGGCGCTCAGGGTCGGGCCGGCGCAGCCAAGGATCAGGGCAAGGCTCGTCATCGACGGCGATTCTCGTCGGTTCGGGGGCTGGAACGGGGAGCCCACCCCGCCCGCTGCCAGGGGCATCGGGGAGCGGGACGGGCGATTCGAGGAAGAGGAATCTAGCGCGCTTCGCCGGTGCGGAGCTGTCGGCGGAGCGCCACAGCGGCAGGGTTTCCCCGGCCCGGCCGAAGCGGGAAGCCTCCCTTCGGAGGCATCCGGTTCAGGCGCTCGACAGGCTCAGTTCTCGCCGGCTCAGTTCGTACCGGTTCAGTTCTTGGCGACGAAGCAGGCCGCTCCCGCCGACTTGAGCTTGCCGCACAGGCCGTCGGCGCTCTCCTTCGACATCGGCCCGACGCGGACGCGATAGATCGACTTGCCGTTGACCTCGGCCTGGCGGATCAGCGGCGACTGGTTGCCGAGCACGGCGGCGTAGCGCTCGCGGGCCTGCTTGAAGGCGACCTCGGCCTCCTTCTCGGTGGCGCGCA
Organism: Methylobacterium indicum; assembly: GCF_017347565.1. Classification (NCBI taxonomy): domain Bacteria; kingdom Pseudomonadati; phylum Pseudomonadota; class Alphaproteobacteria; order Hyphomicrobiales; family Methylobacteriaceae; genus Methylobacterium; species Methylobacterium indicum. The sequence continues at coordinate 3,295,491 of NZ_AP024145.1, forward strand.
CCGAGAGCTGGACCGAGAAGCCGCCGACCGGCGCCTGGGGCGTCGGCATCGCCTGGGTGGTGGTGGGCGGCTCGGCGGAAGCGACGCGCTGCGGCGGCCTGGGCGCCGGTGTCTCGGGCGCCGGGGCCTCGGCCGCCGCGGCCGGGGTCTGCGGGGCGATCGGCACGACCCGGGCGCTGCTGCGCGGCGTCACCGGGGCCGGGGCCGGGGTCGAGCCGGTAGCCTCGGTCGGCAGGGTCATGGTCGGGATCGGCGAGGCGGCGGCGCCTTGCGCCTGCGCGGCCTTCTGCTGGGCCTCCTGGGCGGCGCGCTGGGCCTCGGCCGGCGACGGCTCGGGCCGCACCGAGACGGTGCGCACCCGGCGCGGCTCGCCGAGCGATTCGGTCAGCGCGTTGCCGGGGGTGGCGGGCGAGGCGGAGGGGCCGGCCTCGGCCACGAGGGCCCGGGCCGCCTGCTTCACGTCGAGGGGCTGTTCCTCGCGGTTGACGATGCGGATCTGCCCATCCTTGGCGGTGGTGCCGCGCTCGTAGATCTGCTTGTTCTGGTCCGGGATCTCGACGCCGCCGGCATTCTGCGGCGCGACCTTGAGCGGCGCCTGATCGGCCATGACCAGGATCGGCGCGCCGGAGCGGCCGTGATGGAAGGCCTTCCAGGTCAGCGCGCCGCCGATCGACGCCGCCACGATGCCGAGCGCGGTGCCGACGAGGGCGATGCGCCGGCGGCCGCGGGGCCGCGGTTCGGCGGCGAGGGCGGGCTCCGCCTCGCCGGCCACGGGGACCGGATCGGCGACGGCCTCGTGCTCGGAGGCGGCGAGGTACTGGTTGAAGGCCCCGGCCGGCGGGTGCGACGGGGCGGCCATCGTGGGCTCGGACCGGCCGGCGGCGAGGGCGCCCGCCGGTGCGGAGAAGCCCGCCTCGCCGTAGCTCGGCAGCACCGGCTCGACGCGGCCGCGGCTTTCCGCATTGCGGGTCGCCTCCTTGGCTTCCTTGGCCTCGAGCAGGGCGCGGAACGGATCGTCCTGGCCGACGATGCGGGCGAGTTCGGCGAGCGGATCGGGCCGCGCGCCGGGCTGGGCGGGGGTCGGCTGCCGATCGTGCTCGAAGCCGTCGTAGTCGACGGGAACCCGGGAAGCATTCGTCGTCATGGCAGCACCATCCTGTTCGCCCTCACGTCACCTCGCGGCGCTGAATCAGGCCGGCTCGGCGACATCGGCCGCCCACCCCGATATGGGGAGGGCGGCCGGCAGATCCCATCGCTCGCGTCCCGCCGCGAAGGCGCCTTCGCACCCTCCGCGGCGTCCGGTCGCGCGCCGATCCCGGCGCCGAGCCTCAGCGCATCTCGTCGGGTGCACCGACGCCGAGGATCCCGAGATTGGACGCGACCACGCCCTTGAGGGCGGCGACGAGGGCCAGCCTCGCCTCCGTGGACTTTCTGTCGGTTTGATTAACAAACCGTAATTGCGGCAAGTCTTTGCCCTTGTTCCAGAAACTATGGAACGCGCTGGCCAGCTCGTAGAGGTGGAAGGCGAGGCGATGCGGCTCGTGGGCGGCGGCCGCCGCCTCGATCACGCGAGGCACCTGGGCGATCAGGCGCATCATGTCGAGCTCGCCCGAATCGGTGAGGCCCGACAGGTCGGCCCGCGCCAGGGCGGCCGGCGACAGGTCGAGATCGGGAAACGCCTCGCGGGCCTGGCGGAACACCGAGGCGGCGCGGGCATGCGCGTACTGGACGTAGAAGACCGGGTTGTCCTTCGACTGCTCGACCACCTTGGCGAGGTCGAAATCGAGGGTGGCGTCGTTCTTCCGGTACAGCATCATGAAGCGCACGGGGTCGCGGCCGACCTCGTCGATCACCTCGCGCAGGGTGACGAACTCGCCCGCCCGCTTGGACATCTTCACCGGCTCGCCGCCGCGCAGGAGCCGCACCAGCTGGCACAGCTTGACGTCGAGGGCCGCCTTCCCGTCCGAGACCGCCTTCACGGCGGCCTGCATGCGCTTGACGTAGCCGCCGTGGTCGGCGCCGAGCACGTCGATCAGCTCGACCGCGCCGCGCTCGACCTTGGAGCGGTGATAGGCGATGTCCGAGGCGAAGTAGGTGAAGCTGCCGTCGGACTTCAGCAGCGGCCGATCAATGTCGTCGCCGAAGGCGGTGGCCCGGAACAGCGTCTGCTCGCGGTCCTCCCAATCCTCCGGCAGCTGGCCCTTGGGCGGGGGCAGCCGGCCCTCGTAGACGAGGCCCTTCTCGCGCAGGTCGGCGATCAGCGCCGCGACGGCACCGCCCTCGCCCCCGGCCTGGAGCGTGCGCTCGGAGAAGAAGACGTCGTGATGGATGCCGATGGCCGCCAGATCTTCGCGGATGCGGTCCATCATCCGGTCGATGGCGAAGTCGCGCACCAGCGGCAGCCACTCGGCCTCGGGCTTGTCGCGCAGCGTCTCGCCGTACTGCGCCTTCAGGGCCTCGCCGACCGGCACGAGGTAGTCGCCCGGATAGAGCCCCTCGGGGATCGTCACCGTCTCGCCGAGGGCCTCGCGGTAGCGCAGGAAGGCCGAACGGGCGAGCACGTCGACCTGGGCGCCGGCATCGTTGATGTAGTACTCGCGGGTCACGTCGCGGCCGGCCGCGACGAGGAGGTTCGCCAGCGCGTCGCCGAACACCGCGCCGCGGCCGTGGCCGACATGCATCGGCCCGGTCGGGTTGGCCGAGACGTACTCGACGTTGACCCCGCCCGGCACCGTGGCGCCGCGGCCGTAGGCGTCGCCGTCGCGCAGCGCCGCCCGCACCACCTCGCCGTAGATCGAAGGGTTCAGCCGGAGGTTGATGAAGCCCGGCCCGGCGACGCTGGCTTCCGTCACCCTGGGGTCGGTGCGCAGGTCGGCGGCGAGCGCCTCGGCGAGCGCCTTCGGGTTGGTGCGGGCCTCCTTGGCGAGGACCAGGGCGGCATTGGTGGCGAGGTCGCCGTGGCTCGAATCGCGCGGCGGCTCGACCACCACGCGGGCGCGGTCCAGCCCCTCCGGGAGGGTGCCGGCGCGGGTGAGCGTCTCGAGCGCCTCGCCGATGCGGGCCTCGAAGGCGGCGAAGATGTTCATGCGTTGACCAGTTCTGCAAAGTTCGGGCCGGCCGGGGCGGAGGGCCCCCAGCCTGCACGGGGCGCTCTTCTCACGCCGGGGCGGCCGGCTGCAAGCGGGGCTGAGATGGGATCGGGTCGCCACGCCGGACGCATGGCACATCGCTCCCCCGCAGCCGCATGGGAATGGTGGCGCGGAACCAGAGCCGCATCTCTCAAGGTCGCTCATGCGCCGCAGCGCGAGATTTTTCGTAAACGCCTTGCGCTACGTCGACAAGTTCATCGAACTGCACCGGTACGATTATTGATCTGTTGATTTGCGCTCAAAATGCGTTCCAGATCAGGGAAAAATGGTTAATCAATCGTTAAATATCGTGAAATCCCTGTTAAGACACCACAATGCATTATGCGGCACAATTTTTTTCTGAACCTTGAAGCAGGCGGCGAGAATGTTATCGTCTTTGCAGGCGACACACCCTTCCAGTCGCGACGGCTCCGTGGCGAGCGGAGCTTGTGGCGGATTTTGCCGGACGTCACCGAAACCCGCGAGGGCTGAGCAGGCATGGCTGGAAGGGAGGTGAACGGCGTGATCGGATTTCCGATGATCACCGTCATCGTTGCCAAAAACCCGACCGGATGGTCTGTGACCATCACGATCGGGCTCTGGTAGCGGCCTAGCAAGTCGCCTAACGAGGGTCGCGGCTGCCACCGCGGCCCTCACTCGCTGAAGATAGGCCCGGTGGGCCATCCGATCAATTGTTTGACACGGCCATCGCGCAAGAAACATTTGGCTGCCGAATAACCGCTGGCTGAATTTGGTCGGCCGGTTTCTCTGGCTGGCAAACGGGACACCCAAATGAAGCGTCGGCACATCGACCTCAAGGGGCTTGCCTGCGCGTCGATCTCCCCCGAATCTCGTCTATGAGTGCACGGCGATCTCGGCACCGTGAACGGAGCGGCCGCGGCCGACGATACCGTTCATGACGACATGAAAAAGGGTTGGCTGTCGGCGCCAACGTGTGGGTTGGTCGTAGCCGTGGGCGGCAGGCTCCTCCCTTGTCGCGGCGTAGCCGATGCTGCAAAGCGTCCTGGCGTCATCGCCGGACTCTCCGGCCCTTCAGAGACAAACGATTCGGACCGCGCCATGCACGACATCCGGGCCATCCGCGACAACCCGGCGATCTTCGACAAGGGGCTGGCGAGCCGCGGGCTGGAGCCGCTCTCGGCCGAGCTGATCGGCCTCGACGATGCCCGCAAGGCCGCGATCTCGGCGGCGCAGGGCGCCCAGGAGAAGCGCAACGCCCTGTCGAAGGAGATCGGCGCGGCCAAGAAGGCGAAGGACGAGGCCCGGGCCCAAGCGCTGATGGCCGAGGTCGCCCGCCTCAAGGAGGAGGCGCCGGCGCTCGATGCCGCCGCCGACGCGGCGGGCAAGGCGCTCGCCGAGCGCCTGGCGGCGATCCCCAACCTCCCGGGTCCCGGCGTGCCGGAGGGCCGCGACGAGCACGACAACGTCGAGAAGAGCCTGTTCGAGGGCCGTGGCCTCGCGCAAGAAGGCCGCCAGCATTTCGAGCTCGGCGAGGCCACCGGCCTGATGGACTTCGAGGCCGCCGCGAAGCTCTCCGGCTCGCGCTTCGTGGTGCTCAAGGGCCAGCTCGCCCGGCTGGAGCGAGCGCTCGGCCAGTTCATGCTCGACCTGCACACGGGCGAGCACGGCTATACCGAGGTGGCGCCGCCGCTCCTGGTGCGCGACGAGGCGATGTTCGGCACCGCGCAACTGCCGAAGTTCCGCGACGACCAGTTCGCGGCGGTCCAGGGCACGCCCGAGATCGCCCAGGAGAGCGGCGCGCCGAACCGCTGGCTGATCCCGACCGCCGAGGTGCCGCTCACCAACCTCGTGCGCGAATCGATCCTCGCCGAGGACGAGCTGCCGCTCCGCTTCACGGCGCTCACCCCCTGCTTCCGGGCCGAGGCCGGGGCGGCGGGCCGCGACACCCGCGGCATGCTGCGCCAGCACCAGTTCAGCAAGGTCGAGCTCGTCTCGGTCACTGCGCCCGAGCGCTCGACCGAGGAGCACGAGCGGATGCTGTCCTGCGCCGAAGCCGTGCTGAAGCGCCTCGACATTCCGTTCCGGGTCGTCACGCTCTGCACCGGCGACATGGGATTCGCCGCCGCCAAGACCTACGACATCGAGGCCTGGCTGCCGGGCCAGAAGACCTATCGCGAGATCTCGTCCTGCTCGGTCTGCGGCGACTTCCAGGCCCGCCGGATGGAGGCGCGCTACCGCCCGAAGGAGGGCAAGGGCGTGGCTTACGTCCACACCCTGAACGGTTCGGGCGTCGCGGTCGGCCGCGCGCTGATTGCCGTGATGGAGAACTACCAGAACCCCGACGGCAGCATCACGGTCCCGTCGGCCCTCGCGCCCTACATGGGCGGCCTCACCCGCATCGAAGGACAGCGCTGATGCGCATTCTCGTCACCAACGACGACGGCATCCACGCGCCGGGCCTGCGCTGCCTGGAGGAGATCGCCGGGCAGCTCTCGGACGACGTCTGGGTCGTCGCGCCGGAGACCGACCAGAGCGGCGTGTCGCACTCGCTGTCGCTCAACGATCCCCTGCGCCTGCGCCAGGCCGGCGAGAAGCGCTTCGCGGTGAAGGGCACGCCCTCCGACTGCATCATCATGGGCATCCGCCATCTCCTGAAGGATCACGGGCCCGACCTCGTGCTGTCCGGCGTCAACCGCGGCCAGAACGTCGCCGAGGACGTGACCTATTCGGGCACCATCGCGGGCGCCATGGAGGCGACGATCCTCGGCGTGAAGGCGGTGGCGCTGAGCCAGGCCTACGGCATCGGCGGGCGCGCCAACGTGAAGTGGCACACCGCCGCCCGGCACGGCGCCGCGACGGTGCGGCGGATCCTCGATGTCGGGATCGAGCCCGGCATCCTGGTCAACGTCAACTTCCCCGATTGCGAGCCCGACGACGTGAAGGGCCTCGCGGTGGCGGCGCAGGGCGTACGCAATCAGGCCCTGCTGTCGATCGACGAGCGGATGGACGGGCGCGGCAACCCGTATTTCTGGCTCGCCTTCGCCAAGGCGCGGTTCGAGCCGGGCCACGGCACCGATTTGAAGGCGATCGCCGACGGCTTCATCTCGGTAACCCCGCTGCGCCTCGACCTCACCGACGAGCCGACGCTGACGCGCTACGCCCAGGCCCTCGCGTGAACGCCGCGCCGCCGGCCGGAGAGCCCGGGACGGAACCGGGTCGAGAATCGGGTGAGGCTTCGGCCGGCGCGGTCGAGACCGCGGCCTTCGTGCTGGGGCTCCGGGCCCGCGGCGTGCGCGACGCCGCGGTGCTCGGCGCGATGGAGCGGGTGCCGCGGGAAGCCTTCGCCCCCCTCGCCTTCCGCGACCTCGCCCGCCGCGACCTCGCCCTGCCGCTCCCCTGCGGCCAGACCATGACGGCGCCGAGCGTCATCGCCACGATGCTGGCGGCGCTCAACCCGCAAGGAGCCCGGGTGCTCGAGATCGGCACCGGATCGGGCTACGCCACCGCCCTGCTGCTGCGCCTCGGGGCGGCCGAGGTGGTGAGCCTCGAGCGCTACGCGACGCTCGCGCGCAACGCCCGCTCGCGCCTCGACGCGCTCGGCTTCGACGCCGCGATGGTGGCGCTCGCGGACGGCCATGCGCCGCCGGAGGAAACCGGCGGGTTCGACCGCATCCTCGTCAACGGCACGCTGCGCGACCTGCCCGACTCGCTGCTGGCGCGCCTGAACCCGGGCGGGCGCCTCGTCGGGGCGCTCACGACGCCGGCGGGGCCGCGCCTCGTCGCCATCGCCCAGGAGGCGGACGGCCCGTGGCGGCAGGTGCGCGAGACGCCGCTGCGCATCGGCCCGCTGACGCCCGGTCTCGCGGCGGCGCTCTGACGCGCCGACGCGTCCACTCCCGCCACGGCCCCGCTTGATGAGCCCGAAACATCGCCCCGCAACGGAAGCTTAACCTGAATCCTGTTTGAATCCCGGTCATAGGGTTGCGTGGATGTACGGGTGCGTCGATGCGGGATCGCGGGGCAGGCAAGGGGATGCGGAGGCTGTCGCGCTTCGCCCTCATCGGGCTGATCGGGGGCGCCACGGCGGCCTGCAGCACCGATGCGGTGCGGCTCGATCCGTTCTCGAACCCGTTCTCATCGAGCGCCAGCGGGGAACCCGGGGCCACCGGCAGCCTGCCCGAGGGTGAGGCGCTGACGGCGCCGGTGCGCTCGGCGCCGATCCAGTCGCGGCCGCTGGCCGCCCCCCTGGCGTCGCCGGTCACGAGCCGCCCGCTGGCCGCCGCCCCGGTCCTGACGCCCCGCGTCGCCGCCGCGGCGCCGGTGACCGGCGGCCCGGCCGGCTGGTCGCCGACCGGCGGCACCACCATCACGGTCGGCGCCAACGACAGCCTGAACCAGATGTCGACCCGCTTCGGCGTGCCGGCCGCCGCGATCCTCCAGGCCAACGGCCTGTCGAGCGCCGCGCAGGTCACCGCCGGCCGCCAGATCGTGATCCCGGTCTACCACGCCGGCGGCGCGGCGATGAGCGCCCGCACGGTGCCGCCGGCGCCACGGATGCAGGTCGCCGAGGCCCGCCCCGCCGAGACCCGCGCCCCCGAGCCGGTGCGTCGGGTGGCCGAGGTCGCGCCCCGTCCCGAGCCGGTCCGGGCCGAGCCCGCCCGCCGCGAGCCGGAACCGGCCCGCAAGGCCCCCGTCCGCCCCGGCCAGGCCGAGGCGAAGCCGGTGGCGCCCGCCGCCGCCGAGCGCGCCGCCAAGCTCAACCTGCGCAAGCCCGAGCCGCGCGAGGAGGAGGAGCGGGTCGCGAGCAAGTCGCAGGCGAAGGCCACCGCCAAGGTCGCTGCGCGCCAGCAGGACGACGACGAGGACGAGAAGGCCGCCGTGAAGCCGAAGGCCGCCAAGGTCGAGGCCCGGAAGCCCGAGCCCAAGGTCGAGCACAAGCCGGAGCCGAAGGTCGCCGAGAAGGCCAAGCCCGAGGTGAAGAAGGTCGCCGAGCTGCACAAGCCCGAGCCCACGAAGATCGAGGCCAAGGCCGAGACGAAGCCCGAGCCCAAGAAGCCCGAGCCGAAGCCGGTCGAGGCCAAGGCCGAGATCAAGAAGCCCGAGCCGAAGAAGGTCGCCGAGGCGAAGCCGGAGCCGAAGCCCGAGCCGGCCAAGCCCGTGAAGGTCGCGGCCCTGCCCGAGAAGGCGCCCGAGCCCGCGCCGGCTCCCGCCCCGGCGGTCGCCCCGGCGGCGCCCGATCCGCAATCGACCTTCCGCTGGCCGGCCCGCGGCCGGGTGATCAACGGCTACGGCTCGAGCGGCAACGAGGGCATCAACATCGCGGTGCCGGAAGGCACGCCGGTCAAGGCCGCCGAGGAAGGCACCGTGGCCTATGCCGGCAGCGACGTGAAGGGCTACGGCAAGCTCGTCCTGGTGCGCCACGCCAACGGCTACGTCTCGGCCTACGCCCATAACGGCGAGATCGACGTGCGGCCGGGCGAGAAGGTGAAGCGCGGCCAGACCATCGCCAAGTCCGGCGCGTCGGGCAACGTGACCTCGCCGCAGCTGCACTTCGAGATCCGCAAGGGCGCCACCCCGGTCGACCCGATGCCGCACCTCGCGAGCAACTGAACGTCGATCGAGGGTGAGGAAGAGCGGGGCGCGCGAGCGTCCCGCTTTTTTCGTGACCGACATCCACTTCGTCGGAAAATGCTCTAGCGGGACGCGCCCTCCCCGAGTTCCGCGTCCATCCGCGCCGCCAGGGCGAAGAACCGCCGCCGCACCTCGGCCGAAAACGGGTTCTCGCGCTCGATCGCGTGGTAGACCTCCGGGGCGTCGTGCCGGACCATGCCGACCGCCTGCATCACCAGGTCGAAGCTGCGGGTCGTCATCCGGGTCGGCAGCGGCTCCATCGCCACCAGCACCTTGGCGATGAGGTGCGTCAGGCCCTGCACCGCCGCCGCCTCGCGGTCATGCGCCTCCGGCGTGGTCAGGATCACGGTGAGGCCGAGGGCGCGGCGCAGGAAGGCGCCGACCCGTCGCGTCCGGCCGCCCCGCACCGGGCAGAGCGCGATCTTGAGCCCGCGCAACCCGTCCCGCGCGCTCTGCGGCCCGAAGAGCGGATGGGTGGCGACGATGTCGATGTGGGCCGGCAGCCCCGCCCGCATGATCTCGGCCGGCCGCACCTTCACCGAGCCGACATCGAGGACGAGGGCGCCCGGCCGCAGGTGGGGAGCGATGTTCTCCACCACGGCGGCGAGGGTCGCGACGGGGGTGGCGAGGATCACCACCGGGCAGGCGGCGGCCTCGGCGAGCGTGGCGGGCGCGGCGCCCGTTTCCGCGATCGCACCCGCGGGCACGAACGGGTCGTGGACGCGCAAGTCGGCGTGCGGCCCCAGATGCGCGGCGACGAGGCGTCCGAAGGCGCCGAAGCCGATCAGGCCGATCGAAACGGGAGGATCGAGGGAAAACGGCACGGGAAGACCTCGGGGATGGGCGAGGTCGGCGGGCCTGGACCTTGGGGGGAAAGCCTCAACCGCCGACACGTCGCAGCGGTTGAGAAATGACGAGCACTCCGCCGCTTAAGGCTGCGGCGCGGGATAGAGTCCGGTCGGGAGGGCGCTGGTCATGGCCGAGCCTGTAGCTCCCGCCGGCCGGCGCCGTCAATCGGGCTCTGCCCCGTTAGAACTCGATACCCTCCTGCGCCTTCACACCGGCCGTGAAGTGATGCTTGACGAGGGTCATCTCGGTCACGAGATCGGCGGCGGCGATCAGCTCCGGCTTGGCGTTGCGGCCCGTCACCACGACGTGCAGGTCGGGCCGGCGCCGGCTCAGGGCCTCCACCACGTCCGCCAGCGGCAGGTAGTCGTAGCGCAGCGCGATGTTGAGCTCGTCGAGGACGAGGAGCCGGATCGCCGGATCGGCCATCAGCGCCTCGGTCGTCGCCCAGGCGGCGCGGGCGGCGGCCACGTCGCGGTCGCGGTCCTGGGTCTCCCAGGTGAAGCCCTCCCCCATCGTGTGCCACTCGACCTGGTCGGCGAACCGGTCGAGGGCGAACCGCTCGCCGGTCTCCCAGGCGCCCTTGATGTACTGCACCACCCCGACCCGCCAGCCGCGGCCGAGCGCCCGCAGCATCAGCCCGAAGGCCGCCGTCGATTTGCCCTTGCCGGGGCCGGTATGGACGATGAGCAGGCCCTTCTCGATGGTCTTGCCCGCCACTTCGGCGTCCTGGACCGCCTTGCGCTTCTCCATCTTGGCGCGGTGGCGCGCCGCCTCGTCGTCGCTCATTGCGTCTCTCCCTTGATCGTCATGGGCAGGCCCGCCACCACCAGCACCACCCGGTCGGCGAGCGCGCCCAAGCGCTGGTGCAGGCGGCCGGCCTCGTCGCGGAACCGGCGGGCGAGCGCGTTCTCGGGCACGATGCCGAACCCGACCTCGTTCGAGACCAGCACCAGGGGCCCGGGCGCCGCGGCGCAGGCCGCGAGCAGCGCCGCGACCTCGGCGGCGAGGTCGGCCTCCTCGTCCAGCATCGCATTGGTGAGCCAGAGCGTCAGGCAATCGACCAGCACCGGCCGGCCCGGCGGCGCCCGGCGGATCGCCCCGGCGAGATCGCGCGGCGCATCCACGGTCTCCCAGGGCGGCGGTCGGCGGGCGCGGTGCAGGGCGATGCGCTCGCGCATCTCGTCGTCCCACCCCTGCGCCGTCGCGACGTAGAGCCAGGGGCCGGCCCGCGCCGAGACCAGCCCCTCGGCATAGGCGCTCTTGCCCGAGCGGGCGCCACCCAGCACCAGGGTCAGGCGCGGCGCGGCGCGGGTCTCGTCCGGCACGGAACTCTCCTCGGGCGCGGGGGTCGGGTGGAAATCCATCGAATGGGGGGTGTCGGGGGACGGGGCGGCGATTGCAAGCCCGCAGGCGAGCCGCTAGGGTCTTCGCGACGGTGCCTCGGTCACGAGGTGAAAAGGGAACGCGGAAACCGGGATCGTTCCGGCCTGCCGCGGCTGCCCCCGCAACTGTGAGCGGACGATTACGGCCCGCCATCGGCCACTGGAGCGATCCGGGAAGGCGGTGGGCCGGTGTTGAGAGCCCGCGAGCCAGGAGACCTGCCGTCATCCTTTCCTCTCGACGCCGCCGGTGGGGCGGCAGGAGTTTCGTCATGGTCGCGATCACCCGTTCCCTCTCCCCCGCCCTGGTCGGCGAGCGCCTGAGCGCCGTCCTCCTGGCCGCCACCCTCGGCGTCGGTCTGCTGTTCGTCTCCGGCTTCGCGCCCGTGGTCGCCCTGCACAACGCCGCGCACGACTGGCGCCACTCCGCCAACTTCCCCTGCCACTGACCAGGGACTGACCGAACGCGGCTGCGCGGCCTGCGCCCTTCACGGGGTGCGGGCCCGTTTCCCGTTGGTCGTGCAGGGGATCCCATGACGAAACGACTGCTCGCCGCGGCCCTGGTCGCCGGCTTCCTGGCCGCCTGCGTGGCGTCCGTGCTGCAATTCGCCCTCACCTCGCCGCTGATCCTGGCGGCGGAGAAGTACGAAACGGCCGAGACCGCCGGGCCGGCTCTCGCCGGCAGGGCCTTGTCCAACCCGCTGATCGTGCTGGCCCATGCCGGACACGACCAGGCCGGCCACGACCATGGCGGCGAGCCGCAATGGCAGCCCGCCCCCGGCCTGCCGCGCCTCGCCTTCACGGCCCTCGCCACCCTGGTGAGCGGCGTCGGCTACGCCTTGCTGCTCGGCGCCGTCCTGGTCGCGACCGGCCGCACCGTGACGCCGGGCGAAGCGCTCAAGTTCGGCATCGGCGGCTTCCTGGCCGCCGGCCTCGCTCCCGCGATCGGGCTGCCGCCGGAACTGCCCGGCATCGCCGCGGCGGGCCTCGAATCGCGCCAGCTCTGGTGGGTGGCGACCGCCCTCGCCACGGCGGCCGGCCTCTACCTGATCGCGATCCGCCGCGGCCCGGCGGCGATCGGCATCGGCCTCGCCCTCCTCGTCGCGCCGCATGTCTGGGGCGCGCCGCACGGGCCGGAAGAAATCTCCGCCATGCCGCCGGTCTTCGCGGCGCAGTTCGCCGCCCGGTCGCTCGCCATCGGCTTCGCCTTCTGGGCGGTGCTCGGCCTCGCCTTCGGCTGGGCCTGGGGCGCCGTGGCAGGGCGGACGGGGCATCCCGTCCGCAGCGGGGTGGCGGCATGAGTGATCCGGTTGTCCTCTACGTCTGCACCACCTGCCGCGACGCCGCCGATCCGGCCGACGGCCCCCGCGCCGGGGCCCGCCTGCATGACGCGCTGGCCGCAGCGCTGGCCGCCCGGCCCGGCGCGCCGGTCACGATCGAGCCGGTGGAATGCCTCTCGGTCTGCAAGCGGTCCTGCACGGTCGCGGTCGCGAGCCCCGGCCGCTGGACCTACGTCTACGGCGACCTCGACCCGGCGACCTCCGCCGACATCATCCTCGACGGCATCGGCCTCTATGCCGGGACGCCGGACGGAATCGTGCCCTGGCGCGAGCGTCCGCAGGAGTTCCGCAAGGGTGTCGTCGCCCGCATCCCTCCCGCGCCGGTGAACGCATGACCATCCTCAACAAGATCCCCTGCACCATCGTCACGGGCTTCCTCGGCGCCGGCAAGACGACGCTGGTGCGCCACGCGATCGAGCACAACGACGGCCGGCGGCTCGCCATCATCGTCAACGAGTTCGGCGATGTCGGCTTCGACGGGTCCCTGCTCGCCGAATGCGGCATCCCGGGCTGCGACGCCGACGCGGTGGTGGAGTTGCCGAACGGCTGCATCTGCTGCACCGTCGCCGACGACTTCGTGCCGGCGCTCAACACGCTCCTCGACCGGCCGGAGCCGCCGGAGCACATCCTGATCGAGACCTCCGGCCTCGCCCTGCCCAAGCCCCTCGTCCAGGCCTTCAACTGGCCGGCGATCCGCTCGCGGGTGACCGTCGACGGCGTGGTGGCGGTGGTGGACGGCCCGGCGGTGGCCTCGGGCGCCTTCGCGGACGATCCGGAGGCGCTGGCCGCGCAGCGTGCGGCCGATGCCAGCGTCGACCACGAGAACCCGCTGGAGGAGGTCTTCGAGGACCAGCTCCTCTGCGCCGACCTCGTGGTGATGAACAAGTCCGACCTCCTCGACGAGGGCGAGCGGGCGCGCGTCCGCGCCGAGGTCGAGGCGCACCTGCCGCGTGCCGTCAAGCTCGTCGAGACCGCCCACGGGGCGCTGGATCCCCGCGTGCTGCTGGGCCTCAACGCGGCCGCCGAGGACGACCTCGCGGCCCGGCCCTCGCATCACGAGACGGAGGAAGACCACGATCACGACGACTTCGAGAGCGTGGCGATCCCCGTCGCGGCCGCGGGCTCGCCCGAGGACCTCGCCGCCCGCGTCGCCAAGGCGGCCGAGGTCGCCGGCGTGCTGCGCATCAAGGGTTTCTGCGCCGTCGCCGACAAGCCGATGCGCCTCGTCGTCCAGGGCGTGGGCCGCCGCGTCGCGCACCACTACGACCGTCCCTGGCGCCCGGCCGAGCACCGCGACGGCACGCTGGTGGTGATCGGGCTCACGGGCTTCGACAAGGCGGCGGTGACGGCGGCGCTGAAGGGCTGACGGAAACGGTACGCCGGTTCCGGCGTACCGGGTCTCGCAGACTGCGACGGGCCGTCCATGCCGGGAAGAAGCGCGGATCGTCCCCTCTCCCCGTCCGCGGGGAGAGGAGGGACCCACGCTTTACTTTCGAAGCGCGATGCCTGACGCCATGGCGTCGGGTTGAGGCCGAACCTCGACTGTCGAAACCCCCAGCCCCGGAGGGCCATCCCATGTCGGAGCCGGCGCCGCGGCCCTGGAGCGTGCAGGAGTTCTTCTCCTGGCAGGAACAGCAGCCCGAGCGCTACGAGCTGGTAGGCGGGGTGCCGGTGCGCCTGATGGCGGGCGCCCGGAACGTCCACGACGACATCGTCGTCAACCTCGTGGCGGAGTTCCGCACGCGCCTGCGCGGCACGCCGTGCCGGCCCTTCACCGGCGACGGCAGCGTCGAGACCCTGCCCGGCCAGATTCGCCGGCCCGATCTCGGCGTCGATTGCGGGCCCCGTGATCCGAACGGGCTGAGCGCGGCCGAGCCGCGGCTCGTCGTCGAGGTGCTGTCGCCTTCCACGCGCGACTTCGACGCCTTCGACAAGCTGGAAGAGTACAAGACGCTGCCGAGCCTCGCGGTGATCCTGCTGGTCGAGCCGAACGCGCCTGAGATCGCCCTATGGCACCGGGATGCGGATGGTGTCTGGCAGCGTCGCCTCGTGACGGGTCTCGACGGGACGATCGATCTGCCCGAGTTCGGCATGACCCTGGCGCTGGCGGAGGTCTATGACGGCGTCGCCTTCCCGGCGCGGCCCCGCCTCGTCTCGGGGACCGGGGACTAGGATGCACCTCCTCCGCGTCGATACGGTCTCCCTCGACGAGGGCGAGGCGGCGGTCGATCTGGGCCAGGCGCCCGGCGACATCGTCGCCCTCTCCTTCACCGATTCCGACCTCGCCGGGCTCGCCGGCGCCTATGCGTCGCTGTCGGGCGACTGGCCGAGCCTGCGGCTCGCCAAGATGGCGCAGCTGCGCCACCCCCTCTCCGTCGACCTCTACGCCGACGCGGTGATCGCCCAGGCGCGCTTCGTGCTGGTGCGCTGCCTCGGCGGGATGGATTACTGGCGCTACGGCCTCGAGCGGCTGGCCGAGACCTGCCGGGCCCACGCCATCCCCTTCGTCGTGCTGCCGGGCTGCGACCGGCCCGATCCGCGGCTCGCCGCCATCTCGACCGTCGCGCCGGAGCTGCGCGACGCCCTCGACGGCTACGTCCGGGCCGGCGGCGTGGAGAACCTGCGCGGCCTCCTGACCCGGATCACCGCCGAGCTCGGCCGGCCGGTCGTCGCCGGGCCGCCCCGGGCGCTGCCGCGGGGATTCGCCTGGTGCCCAGGCTGCGGCCCACTCGACGCGCTCGGCCCAGCCTCGCCCCTGCCCCGTGCCCTGGTCCTCGTCTACCGCTCGGCGATTCTCGGCGGCGACACGGCGCCGGCTGCCGCACTCGCCGCCGCCCTGTGGGAGCGGGGTCTTGCTCCCACCATCGTCGCCGTCGCGAGCCTGAAGGACCCGGAGGCGGTGGCGGTCGTGCGCGAGGCGGTGGCCGCGCACCGGCCTGCCGTGATCGTCGCCGCCACCGCCTTCTCGGCCCGGGACGAGGCCGGTTTCGTGCTCGACGCCGCCGATTGCCCGGTGATCCAGGCCTTCACGGTCGGCTCGGGCCGGGACGCCTGGGCGGCCTCCGCCCGCGGGCTCAACGCCGCCGACCTCGCCATGCAGGTGGCCCTGCCGGAATTCGACGGGCGCCTCTCCGGGTTCCCGGTCTCCCACAAGGAGGAGGCGCCGGAGGTCGAGGGGTTTCGCGAGCGCCGGGCGGTGCCGGATTTCGCCGGCATTGCCGCCACCGCCGACCGGGCCGCCGCCTGGGCCCGCCTCGCCGGCATCCCGCGGGCGAAGCGCCGCCTCGCGCTCGTTCTCTCCGACTACCCGGCCCGGGGCGGCCGGGCCGGGTTCGCGGTCGGGCTCGACACGCCCGCGAGCACGAGGGTCATCCTCGACCTGCTCCACCGCGAGGGCTACGCCGTCTCTGACATTCCCGAGCCCGACGCCTTGATGCGCCGCCTCACCGAGGACGCGCCGGGCTTCGCGGTGCCGCTTCCCGCCTACGAGGCCTGGCGCGCCCGGTTGCCGGAGGGAGCGCGCGCGGCGCTCGCCGCGGAATGGGGCGAACCCGCCGACGATTCGGCCTGCCGGGACGGCGCCTTCCGGTTCCGGGCGGTGCGGGCCGGCCGCGTGCTGGTGGCGCTCCAGCCCGACCGGGGCCACAAGGGCGACCGGAAGGCCGGCTACCACGACCCCGACGCGGTGCCCTGTCACGCCTATCTGGCGTTCCACCTCGCCCTGCGCGCCGAGGCGGATGCCCTGATCCATCTCGGCACCCACGGCACCACCGAGTGGCTGCCCGGCAAGGCGGCGGCACTCTCGCCCGCCTGCTGGCCGGCCCTCGCGGTCGGGGCGCTGCCGGTGGTCTACCCGTTCATCGTCGACGATCCCGGCGAGGCGGCCCCGGCCAAGCGCCGCATCGGCGCCGTCACGATCGGCCACCTGCCGCCCGAAACCGCCGCCGCCGGGCTCGACCCCGAGGCCGCGACCTTGCGCGAACTGGTGGAAGAGTATTCCGCCGCCACCGTGCTCGATCCGCGCCGCGCCACCCTGATCGCCCGCGGGATCCTGGAGCGGGCCGGGGATGCGGGGCTGCTTGCGGCGGCCGGCATCGACCGCGACACCCCGATGCCCGACGCCCTGGCCGCCCTCGACGCGCATCTCTGCGACCTCGCCGAGGTGACGATGCGCGACGGGCTGCATGTCTTCGGCGAAGCGCCCGAGGCCCATCCGGCCTGCGGCCCCGCCGAGCGGGCGGGGCTGCTCGCGGCGTTGGACGGGCGCTTCGTGCCGCCGGGCCCTGCCGGCTCGCCGGCCCGCGGCCGGGCCGACGTGCTGCCGACGGGGCGCAACCTCGCCACCCTCGATCCCCGTGCCCTTCCGACCCGGGCCGCCACGATGCTCGGCGAAAAGGCCGCGACGGAGGTGGTGCGGCGCTACCTCCAGGACGAGGGCGAGTACCCGGCCCGCCTCGTCATGGACCTGTGGGCCTCCCCGACGCTGCGCACCGGCGGCGAGGACGTGGCGCAGGCGCTCGCGCTGATGGGCGTGCGCCCGACCTGGGACCACGCCTCGACCCGGGTGACCGGGTTCGAGGTGCTGCCCCTCGCCCTCCTCGACCGCCCGCGGATCGACGTGACGGTGCGGGTATCCGGCGCCTTCCGCGACACCTTTCCCGACACCCTGGCGCTCCTCGACCGGGCCGCCCGGGCGGTCGCCTCCCGCGAGGAGGAGGACGCCGACAACCCGCTCGCCGCGGCCCGCCGCCGGGGCGAGGCGCCGGCCCGGGTCTTCGGCGCCGCGCCCGGCCGCTACGGTGCCGGCACCGCGTCCCTCGCCCTCGACGGCCAGTGGTCCGGGCGCGGCGACCTCGCCCGGGCCTACCTCGACGCCACCGCGGAGGCGACGGGGGCGGAGGACGCCGATTTCGCCGCCCGGGTGGCGGCGGCGGACGCCTACCTGCACGCCTTCGACGTCGCCGAGCGCGACCTTCTCGACGGCGATGCCGGCGCCGACGCGATGGGCGGCTTCTCCGCCGCCGCGGTCTCGCTCGGGGCGGCGCCGGCCCTCTACAGCCTCGATACCAGCCGGCCCGAGGCACCGAAGGCCCGTACCGCCCGCGAGGATGTCGCCCGCCTGGTGCGCGGACGCCTCGCCCATCCGCGCTGGATCGCCGCGCAGCTCCGCCACGGCTGGCGCGGCGCGCAGGAACTGGCGCAGGGGTTGGACGCCGTGTTCGTCATGGCCGCCGCCACCGACGCGGTCGCGGATGCCGAGCTCGACCGGCTCTACGACGCCTATCTCGGCGATCCGGAGGTGCTGGCTGCGATCGAGGCGGCCAATCCCGGCGTCGCCGCGGCGCTCCGGTCCCGCTTCGCCGCGCTACGCGACCGGGGCCTGTGGCGCAGCCGGCGCAACTCGCTTGCCGCCCTGGAGCCGCGCGAGGCCGCCGAATGAGCGTCGATCCCGCTCCCCGCCGCGGCTGGTGCCCCGGCCTCGCCCGGCCGATGCCGACCGGCGACGGGCTCCTCGTCCGCC
The DNA here is from genome assembly GCF_017347565.1 of Methylobacterium indicum. Classification (NCBI taxonomy): domain Bacteria; kingdom Pseudomonadati; phylum Pseudomonadota; class Alphaproteobacteria; order Hyphomicrobiales; family Methylobacteriaceae; genus Methylobacterium; species Methylobacterium indicum. The sequence continues at coordinate 3,313,321 of NZ_AP024145.1, forward strand.
TCCACCCGGTCTCCGGCCGGCTCTCGGCCGGGCAGGTCCGCGCGGCGGCCCGCGCGGCCCGCGAGGGCGGCAACGGCCTCCTCGACGTGACGGCGCGGGGCAACCTGCAGATCCGCGGCGTGACCGTGGAGAGCCACGGACACGTGGTAGACATCCTCGCGGAAGCGGGCCTTGGCGACGCGCGCCACGACGGCGGCCCGCAGCGCCTGACCCTCGACGCGCCGCTCGAGGGGGCGGATGTCCTCGCCGTCGTCGCGGCCGTGGAGGCGATCGGCCGCGAGGTCGCGGGGCTGCCGGCCAAGACCCTGGTGGCGGTGGAGGACGCGGCCGGCGGGCTCGGGCCGGTCGAGGCGGATGTCTGGGTGCGGGTGGCACCCGACGCAGAGGGCCGCCTCACCTCGATGTCGCCGTATCGGGCGCGAGTTCTCTCCTCTCCCCGCGGGCGGGGAGAGGGCTTCACCCCCCTCGTCGGGGGTGAAGCGAGCGCAGGCGCAGCCGAAGCGGGGGTGAGGGGGTCTCGACGCGTGAGACTCCTCCGGAGATACCCCCTCACCATCGGCTGCCGCCTCGTTTCGCCCCCGACGAGGGGGACGAAACCCTCTCCCCGCCCGCGGGGAGAGGAGATGCGCACCGGGCGGCGAGCGGTGTCGGAAGGCGCCGAAGACACACTTTTTCCGGCGCTCCAACTCGCCATCGCAACCCCGGCCGCCCCGCTCTGGCTCGCGCCGATGCCGGGCCCCGCCGCGCTCGCCATCTTACGCACGCTCCTGCTCGGCCTCGCCGCCTCGGGCGCCCGCCGGATGCGCGCGCTTCCGGACGCGGAGCGCGACGCCCTCCTCGACGGCCTCGAACGGGGCGACGCGCCGCCGGCCGGCACCGTGCATCCCGCCGGCCTGCACGGCCTCACGCTCCTCGCCGAACTGCCCTTCGGCCGCTGCGATGCGGCCCTCCTCGACCGCCTCGCGGCGTGGAGCGAGCTTTACGGGGACGGCCACATCGCCCTCACGCCGAGCCGGGGCGTCGCCCTGACGGCCCGGGACGAATCCACCGCCGCGCGCTTGCGCGACGAGGCCGCCGGCCTGATCGTCGATCCCGCCGACCCGCGCCGCGCCGTGGCCGCCTGCCCCGGCGCGCCGGCCTGCGCGTCGGGCGGCACCCCGGCGCAGGGCGACGCGCCACGCCTCGCCGCCGCCTTCGCGGCCCTCTCCCGGGAGGGCGCCACCGCCCACGTCTCCGGCTGCCCGAAGGGCTGCGCCCATCCCGGCCCCGCGACCCTGACCCTGGTCGGGCGGCCCGACGGGCGCTACGGGGTGGTGCTGGACGGCCAGGCCGGAACCGACACCGATCGCGTCCTGACTTTCGGTGCCGTGCTGGAGCGGCTAGAGAGCCTTCGCGATTTGTCCAGCCCATGGGCCGAGACCGGCCTCAGAGACGCCTTCCGGGAGCCCGCATGAACCCGCGCCTCGACTACATCCGCGACGGCGCCGCCATCTACGCGCGCTCCTTCGCGATGATCCGCGCCGAAGCCGACCTCGCGCGCTTTCACGGCGCCGCCGAGCGGGTGGCGGTGCGGATGATCCACGCCTGCGGCATGACCGACCTCCCGGCCGATATCGACCTGTCGCCGGATTTCGCCGAGGCCGCCGAGGGCGCCCTGCGCCGCGGCGCCCCGATCCTGTGCGACGTCCGCATGGTCGCCGACGGAGTCACCCGGTCCCGCCTGCCGGCCAGCAACGAGGTGATCTGCACCCTCTCCGACCCGCGGGTGCCGGAACTGGCAAAAACCCTCGACACCACCCGGAGCGCCGCCGCGATGGAATTGTGGCGTGACCGGCTCGCCGGTTCGATCGTCGCCGTCGGCAATGCGCCGACCGCGTTGTTTCGTCTGCTCGAGATGCTGGACGAGGGCGTGGCGCCGCCCGCCGCGGTGATCGGCATCCCGGTCGGCTTCGTCGGTGCCGCGGAATCGAAGGACGCGCTCGCGGCGGACGGGCGCGTGCCGTTCCTGGTGGTGCGCGGCCGGCGCGGCGGCAGCGCCATGGCGGCGGCGGCCGTCAACGCGCTCGCCAACGAGGTCGAGTGATGGACGGCCCGTCCGATTTCCTCAAGGCCGACCCGGCCGAGATCCCCTCCGCCCCGACCGGCGCGGTCACCGGCACGCTCTACGGCGTCGGCATGGGGCCGGGCGACCCGGATTACCTCACCGTGCGGGCGGTGCGGGTGCTGGAGCGCGTCCACCACCTCGTGCATTTCTGCAAGGCCGGCAAGCGCGGCAACGCCCGCACCATCGCCGACGCGGTGGTGCGGGACGCCGCCCGCGAATGGCCGCTGCCCTACCCCTACACCACCGAGCTGCATCCCGAGGACCCGGCCTACGTGGCGGCGCTCGCGGCGTTCTACGACGAGGCGGCAGACAACCTCGCCGCGGTGCTGGCGGCGGGGCGCGACGTGGCGATCCTGTCGGAGGGCGATCCCTTCTTCTACGGCTCGTTCATGCATCTGTGGCGCCGCCTGAAGGACCGCTTCCCGGTCGAGGTGGTGCCGGGCGTCACCGGCATGTCGGGTTGCTGGACCCGGGCCAACACCCCGATCACCTGGGGCGACGACGTGCTGACGGTGCTGCCCGCCACCCTGCCGCACGCGACGCTGGTGGCGCGCCTCAAGACCACCGACGCCGCCGTGGTGATGAAGCTCGGCCGCCACCTGCCGAAGGTGCGCGCGGCGCTGAACGAGGCCGGGCTGATCGGCCGTGCGGTCTATGTCGAGCGCGGCACCATGGCGGGCGAGAGCGTGACGCCGCTGGCCGAGAAGCCGGACGACACCGCGCCCTATTTCTCGATGGTGCTGGTGCCGGGCGAGGGCCGCCGGCCGTGAGCGGGTCCGTCACGGTGATCGGCCTCGGGCCCGGCGATCCGCGCTACCTCACGCCCGCCGCGCAGGCGGCGCTCGACGCGGCGCAGGACCTCATCGGCTACTTTCCCTACGTCGCCCGGGTGCCGGAGCGGCCGGGCCTGACGCGTCATGCCAGCGACAACCGGGTCGAGGTCGACCGGGCCCGCCACGCCCTCGCACTCGCCGCCGCCGGCCGGCGGGTCGCCGTGGTGTCGGGGGGCGATCCCGGGGTCTTCGCCATGGCGGCGGCTTTGTTCGAGGCGCTGGAGGCGGGCGATCCGGCCTGGCGCGCGCTGTCCATCACGGTCGAGCCCGGCATCACCGCGATGCTGGCGGCGGCGGCGCGGATCGGCGCGCCGCTCGGCGGCGATTTCTGCGCCCTCTCGCTGTCGGACAACCTGAAGCCCTGGGAGGTCATCACCGCGCGGCTGAACGCGGTACTGGCCGCCGATCTGGTGATCGCGCTCTACAACCCGATCTCGCGGGCCCGGCCCTGGCAGCTCGGCGCGGCCCTCGGCCTTGCCGCCGAGCACCGCGCGCCCGAAACCCCGGTGATCCTCGCCCGCGCCGTCGGCCGGCCCGACGAGGCGATCCGCATCCTGACGCTGGCCGAGGCGCGGGCGGCGGAGGCCGACATGGCGACGCTGGTGATGATCGGCGCGAGCGCGACCCGCCTGATCCCGCGGGAGGGGCAGGCTCCCTTCGTCTACACCCCGCGCTCGGTCGCCCGATGAGCGTCGAGCCAGGCCAGCACGTCGTCGATCCGCGAGACCTGCGCCACCTCCGGCAGCGCGGGCTGGCGCACGATGACCACCGGCAGACCCAAGGCCCGGGCCGCTTCGATCTTGCCGTAGGTCGCCGCCCCGCCGGAATTCTTGGTCGCCAGGACCTCGACGCCGTGGGCGCGCATCAGGGCGGCCTCGTCCGCGGCGCCGAAGGGCCCGCGGGCCTCGATCGGCGTCACGTCGATCCCCGGCAGCGCATCGCCGACCGGCTCGATGGTGCGCACGAGGTAGCGGTGCTGGGGCGCGGCCGCGAAGGCGGCGAGTTCGAGGCGCCCGACCGTCAGGAAAACCTTTCGCGGCGCGTCTCCGAGCGCCGGCACGGCCTGCGCCACGGAATCGACCTCGCGCCAGTCGTCGCCGGGCGCGCGGGTCCAGGCCGGGCGCCGCACGGCGAGGAGCGGCACGCCGGCCGCACGGCTCGCCGCCGCGGCATTGCGCGAGATGAGTCTGGCGAAGGGATGGGTGGCATCGATCAACGCCGCGATGCGGTGCTCGCGGAGATAGGCCGCCAGCCCTTCCGCTCCGCCGAAGCCGCCGATGCGGGTGCGCACCGGCAGGGCCAGCGGCGCCGTGGTGCGCCCGGCGAGCGACAGGGTGACGTCGTGGTCCGGCCGGTCGGCGAGCCGCCGCACCAGAGCGGCGGCCTCGGTGGTGCCGCCCAGGATGAGGATGCGCATGGCCGCCTTGTCGCCTGAGGTCGCCGCCGTGTCGAGCGCCGCCCCCTGGCTCGCCATCGTCGGCATCGGCGAGGACGGGCGGGCCGGCCTGTCGCCGGCCGCGAGCGCCGCCCTCGACGGCGCCGGGCTCGTGATCGGCGGGCGACGCCACCTGGAACTGGCCGGCCCGCTCTCCGCCGAGACCCTGGCCTGGCCGAGCCCGCTCTCGGACGCGTATCCGACGATCCTCGCCCGGCGCGGGCAGCCGACCTGCGTGCTCGCCACCGGCGATCCGTTCCATTACGGCGTCGGCGCCGAGCTCGCCCGGCTGGTGCCGGTGGAGGAGATCGCGGCCTATCCCCAGGCGTCCGCCTTCAGCCTCGCCGCCGCCCGGCTCGGCTGGCCGCTCGCCGAGGTCGCGTGCGTGACCCTGCACGGGCGGGCCCTGGAGCGGGTGATCCCGCATCTCCAGCCCGGCGCCCGGCTCCTGGTCCTGACCTGGGACGGGTCGACGCCGGAAAAACTCGCGGCCTTGCTGACGGCGCGCGGCTTCCCGCGCTCGCGCCTCACCATGCTCGAAGCCATGGGCGGCCCCCGCGAGCGCCGCCGCAGTGCCCTGGCGGCCGCGTTCTCGGAGCGCGGCATCGACCCGCTCAATACGGTCGCAATCGAGGTCGTGGCCGAGCCGGACGCTCGGGTGATCCCGCTGGCGCCCGGCCTCGACGACGCCTGGTTCGAGAGCGACGGCCAGCTCACCAAGGCGGAGATCCGCGCCGTCACCCTGGCGGCCCTGCGCCCGCGCGCCGGGCAGGTGCTGTGGGATGTCGGTGCCGGTTCGGGCTCGATCAGCATCGAGTGGTGCCTGCGCCATCCGGCGAACCGCGCCATCGCGATCGAGGCGCGCGAGGACCGCGCCGGCCGCATCCGCCGCAACGCCCTCGCCCTCGGCGTGCCCGACCTGCGGGTCGTGGTCGGCCGCGCCCCGGACAGCCTCGCCGGGCTGCCGGCCCCGGATACGGCCTTCATCGGCGGCGGCGTCTCCGATCCGGCCCTGGTCGCGGCGGTGCTCGGCGCCCTGCCCCGCGGCGGGCACCTCGTCGCCAATGCGGTGACGCTGGAGAGCGAGGCCCTACTGCTGCGCATGCACGCCGAGCACGGCGGCACCTTGCGGCGCCTCTCGGTCGCCCGGGCGGAGCCGGTCGGCCATCTCACCGGCTGGCGCACCGCGATGCCGGTGACGCAATGGGCGCTGGCCAAGCCGTGATGGGCCTTGTCATCCACGCCCGGGTCCCGGGCTCGGCCCCGCCGCCCGCGCTCCAGCACGGCCCCGGCCGCGCCCCCGCTCCCGCGACGCCGCGCGCGCTCGTCGCGGGCATCGGCTTTCGCCAGGCCACCTCGGCCGAGGAGATCCTGGGTCTGGTAGCCGAGGGCCTGCGCCAGGCCGATCTGCCGGGCGCGCATCTCGCGGCGCTCGCCACCGCGGAGGACCGGGCCGGCGATCCGGCGATCCGCGCGGCGGCCCAATCCCTCGGCGTGCCCCTCGTCGCGATCGGGGTCGAGGCCCTGCGCGAGGCCGGCCGCCGGGTCGTCACCCGTTCCGTCCGCATCGAGGCCCTGCGCGGCGTCGGCTCGCTCGCCGAGGCTGCCGCCCTCGCGGCATCCGGCCCCGAGGGGCGCCTTATCCTGCCCCGCATCGCCTCGGCGGGTGCCACCTGCGCGCTCGCCGCCAGCGGAGACGCCCTGTCGTCATGATCCACTTCATCGGTGCCGGCCCCGGGGCCGCCGACCTCATCACCGTGCGGGGCCGCGACCTGATCGCCCGCTGCCCGGTCTGCCTCCATGCCGGTTCGCTGGTGGCGCCCGAGATCCTGTCCTGGTGCCCGCCCGGCGCCAGGATCGTCGACACCGCCCCGCTCTCCCTCGACGCGATCATCGACGAGATGGCGGCGGCGCACGCGGCCGGTCACGAGGTGGCGCGGCTGCATTCCGGCGACCTCTCGATCTGGAGCGCGGTGGCCGAGCAGACCCGCCGCCTCGACCGGCTCGGCATCCCCTACGACCTCACCCCCGGCGTCCCCTCCTTCGCCGCCGCCGCCTCGGTGCTGGGGCGCGAACTGACGGTGCCGGAACTGGCGCAATCGGTGGTGCTCACCCGCACCAGCGGCCGTGCCTCGGCGATGCCCGATACCGAGCGCCTCGCCGCCTTCGCGGCGACCCGGGCGACGCTCGCCATCCACCTCTCGATCCATGTCGTCGGGACGGTGGCGGCGGAGCTGATCCCGCATTACGGCCCGGATTGCCCGGCGGCGGTGGTCTTCCGGGCAACCTGGCCGGACGAGCGGGTTTTGCGCGGCACCCTGTCCACCATCGCCGATCAGGTCGCCGCGGCGGGACTGGAGCGTACGGCGCTGATCCTGGTCGGCCCGGCGCTCGGGGCGACGGAGTTTCGCGAGAGCGCGCTGTACGCGGTCGATTACGACCGGCGGTTCCGGCCGGGCGGAGCGGTGACGGTCCCCGCCGGCCCCCGGTCGACGTGATCCGGCTCCCGGCCGTTGTGGGTTTCACCACAGTACACGACATTGAAGTAAGTGGAGGCCACCACGCGGGCGTTCCACCCCCTTTCCCGGACGACTGGAGCGTCAGCGGAAGGAGATCCGGGATCCAGCAGAGGACATGCCGCGAAGCGGCTCAACCTGTTGCACCGTCGCAGACAATGAGACGCTTCGCGGCTTTTCGTGCTGGATTCCGGATCTCTTTCCGCTTCGCTTTAGTCGTCCGGAAAAGGGGTTGGTTTGCAATGGGTCATGGAGCCTGGCTGCACGGTTCCCGGACAGGGTCGTGTACCGTGGGGTTTCGCAACTCCGTCCGGAGACATCGTGTATGCGGATGAGAATCGCCACCGACGCCGATGCCGCCGTGCTCGCTCGGATCCATACAGCGAGCTGGAGAGCGGCGTATCGAGGGATCCTCGATCCGGACTTCCTCGCCGGTCCGATCGAGCAGGACCGTCTGGAAGCCTGGACCGGCCGCATTGGGCCGCATCATCCGCAGGTGACCGCTCTCATCGCCGAGGAGGCCGACGGGCCGGTCGGTTTCGTCTGCGCGGTCGGAGCGGAGGATGAGCGTTGGGGAACGCTGATCGACAACCTCCACGTCTTGCCCGAGGCGAAGGGGCGAGGCTTGGGGACGGATCTGCTCGGAGCCGCGGCCGAGTGGTCCTTGCGCGCCTACCCCGCGTCAGGAATCTACCTGTGGTGCTTCGAGCAGAACGAACCGGCCCGCCGCTTCTACGAGCGGCGCGGCGGCGTGATCGCCGAGAGGAGCCGGCACTCCGTTCCCGGCGGCGACCGGCCGGTGATTCGCTACCATTGGGCCGATCCCATCGTTATCGGCCAATCCGAGTCGAAAGACCGTGCCTGACGCGACGTGAACCGATGGGGCGGACTAGATTCGAATCCTGATCGTCGGTCCGTCGGTGCGATGACAATAGGTCTCACCCCACCGGGTGAAACGGCGCCCGCCCGACCAGACCGCCCTCCCGGTCGAACACCACCACCTCGAGCGAGCTGCCCGACCCTGCCAATGCCCGGGCGGCGGTGGCCCAGGCGTAGCGGGCGACGAGATCGGCGAGCGGCAGGTCGCTGCCTTGCGCGAGCCGCAGCACCTCGAGGGCGGTGTTGGCGCCGGCTGCCCGCCGGGCGAGGTCCGGGGTGCCGCCGGCCTCGACGACCCGCTCCGACAGCCAGGCGAGATCGACCGGGCCGGAGCGCGAATGCAGGTCGAGGAGGCCGTGTCCGAGCTTCGCCATCTTGGCGATGCCGCCCGCCACCGTGACCCGCGGCACCGGATGGCGGCGCAGGTATTTCAGCATGCCCCCGGCGAAGTCGCCCATGTCGATCAGCGCCTGGGGGGCCAAGCCGTGCAGGCGTGCCACCGCCTCCTCGGAGGTCGAGCCGGTCGCGCCCGCGACGTGGTCGAGGGCGCCGGCCCGGGCCACGTCGACCCCGCGATGGATCGAATCGATCCAGGCCGCGCAGGAATAGGGCACCACCACCCCGGTCGTGCCGAGCACCGACAGGCCGCCGAGGATGCCGAGCCGGGGGTTCAGGGTCTTCTGGGCCAGCAACTCGCCGCCCGGGATCGACACCTCGACCACCACGTCCGGCGGCCCGCCGAGGCCGGCGGCGGCCTCCAGGATCGCGGCTGCGATCATCCGCCGGGGGGCCGGGTTGATCGCCGGCTCGCCGACCGGCAGCGGCAGCCCGGCCCGGGTCACCGTGCCGACGCCGGGGCCGGCCCGGAACGCGATGCCGGAGTTCGGCGCGCCCCGCCGGACCGTGGCCAGCACCAGAACCCCGTGGGTCACGTCCGGGTCGTCGCCGGCATCCTTCACCACGCCCGCGAGCGCGCCGTCCGCGACGGTCGCGGTCCGGGCGAGCGCGAAGGCAGGGCGGGCGCCGCTCGGCAGCGGGATCTCGACCGGGTCCGGGAAGGCGCCGGTGACGAGACCGGCATAGGCCGCCTTGGCGGCGGCGGCCGCGCAGGCGCCGGTGGTCCAGCCGCGGCGCAGGGTCTCCCGTGGTCGTGTCGCATCCATGCGGCGTGGTATCACCCCGCGGCGGCGCGGTGAATGTGCGCCGACCGTGAGACGATGGAAGCTTTCGTGACCCCACGCCCCGCCCGCGGCCTCCTGATCGCCGCCGCCCGTTCCGGCTCCGGCAAGACCACCGTGACCCTCGCCCTGCTGCGGGCCCTGCGCCGGCGCGGGCTGGCGGTGGCCGGGGCGAAATGCGGGCCGGACTACATCGATCCCGCCTTCCACGCCGCCGCGACGGGACGCCCGAGCTACAACCTCGACAGCTTCGCCATGGACGGTGCCCTGCTCGACGCGGTGGCGGGCCGGGCCGGCGAGGCGGCCGAACTGGTCCTGGCGGAGGGCTCGATGGGGCTGTTCGACGGCGTCGTGGCGGAAGAGGGCCGCAGCGGCGCCAATGCCGACATCGCCGCCCGCTACGGCTGGCCGGTGGTACTGGTGCTCGACGTCTCGGGGGCGGCGCAATCGGCCGCCGCGACGGCCTTGGGCGTGCGGGCCTACGACCCGCGCCTCCAGCTCGCCGGGGTGATCCTCAACAAGGTGGCGAGCCCGCGCCACCGCCGCCTCGTCGAGGTCGGCCTCGCCCGGATCGGCGTGCCGGTCCTCGGCGCCGTGCCGCGGGAGGCCTCCCTGGTGCTGCCCGAGCGCCATCTCGGCCTGATCCAGGCCGGCGAGACCGCGGACCTGGAGGCCCGTCTCGACCGCCTCGCCGATCTCGCGGAGGCCTCGATCGACCTCGACGCCGTGGCGGCCGCCGCCGGCGGGCATGTCCCGGCACCCGGGACCGGGCTCCTGCCGCCGCCGCCCGGGCAGCGCCTGGCGGTGGCGCGCGACGCCGCGTTCTCGTTCGTCTACCCGCATCTGGAGGCCGGCTGGCGGGCGGCAGGGGCCGAGATCGTGCCGTTCTCCCCGCTCGCCGACGAGGCGCCGCCCGCAGGATGCGACGCCTGCTGGCTGCCCGGCGGCTACCCGGAGCTGCATGCCGGCCGGATCGCCGCGGCGTCGCGCTTCCTCGACGGGTTGCGGGCCTTCGCCGAGACGAGGCCGGTCCACGGCGAATGCGGCGGCTACATGGTGCTGGGCGAGAGCCTGGAAGATGCCGAGGGCGCGACCCACCGCATGGCGGGGCTCCTCCCGGTCGCGACCTCCTACGCCCGGCGCCGGCTGCATCTCGGCTACCGGATCGCCACGCTCGTCGGGCCGGGCTCCCTCGGGCCGGCCGGCCAGGGCCTCGTCGGGCACGAGTTCCACTACGCGAGCGAACTCACGCCTCAGCCGGGGCCCGACGAGGCCCTGGCCGAGGTCACGGATGCGGAAGGGCGCCCCCTGGGTCTTGCCGGACACCGGCGCGGCCGGGTCAGCGGCAGCTTCTTCCACCTCGTCGGGCTGCGCTGACGGCAGCCCGGAGGGGGTCGCGGGGCGCCTACTCGGCGGCAGTCGCCGTCGCGGTCGCCTCGGCGCTCGCGGCGGCGGCCGAGCGGCCGAGGCGGGCGGCCGAGCGCACGATCGCCAGCACCTCGCGGCGCAACTGCTCGTCCTCGATCTGCACGTAGGCGCGCAGCAGCTCGATCGCGCCCTGCGCGCTCAGGAAGCCGAAGACGTTGTCGTCGCTGCCGTCGCCGCCGGTCTGGTCCTCGAAGAAGGCCGAGACCGGGACCTCGAGCAGCCGGGCGATCTCGCGCAGGCGGCCGGCGCCGACGCGGTTCTGGCCCTTCTCGTACTTCTGGACCTGCTGGAAGGTGACGCCGACGGCATTGCCGAGGGCGGTCTGGCTCAGTCCCTTGGCCTTGCGCAGGGCCGTGATCCGCACTCCGACGAGCCGATCGACCTCAGTGGTTTGCTTGGGCATCGGTCCTCAACGTCTTGGTTCTGGCCTGTCGGAGGCTCCGTCCCGGTGACCGGGCTGCCGCCGTCCCGCGTCATCCATGCCCGCGGGCCGGCCGGGGCGGTCTCGCGCCGGCAGCCTCGCGGCTCCCATTCGGGCCGGCAGCGAAGACGCCTCGCCTCCGGTCCACCCTCTCGCCTCCCCGGCTCGTCCCGGTCGATCCGCCGCGTCGGGCGTTTCCGGTGAGCCGAATGGCCAATCATTCCGTTCGCCCGTGCCGTTTCTAAGCCGGTTCGGGACGCGCATGCGGGTCTGACATGCAACCCAACGCACGTCTACACGCTCCGAGTGAATTCCCCAAGGGAACAGAGGTTAGAAAAATTACTGAGATCCCACCTAACTGCAGGTCGCGGGGCGGTGCTTCCGGGGCAGACCCGGACGGGTCACCTTGCCGGCGGCGACCGAGCCACCATCTCAACGGCCGAACCCGCTGGAGCCCGGAGGAATGCCCGCCATGTTCATCGCGATGAACCGGTTCAAGGTCTACAAGGATGCTGCGCAGGACTTCGAGCAGGTCTGGCTCGGGCGCGACAGCCACCTGGGCGAGATGCCGGGATTCGTCGAGTTCCACCTGCTGCGCGGGCCGGAGGCGGAGGACCACATCCTCTACGCTTCGCACACGATCTGGTCCTCGAAGGCCGATTTCGAGGCCTGGACCCGTTCCGAGCAGTTCCGCAAGGCTCATAGCCGCGCCCCGGGGACGAAGCCGCTCTATCTCGGCCACCCGCAATTCGAGGGGTTCGAGACGATCCAGACCGTCGCCCGGAACGACTGAGTTCCGGTCCCGGAGCGGGGCTCGCGCCCCGCTCCCGCGTCGCCGTCTCAGGCGGCGCGGGGCGCCTCGAGCCGCGGCAGGAACGCCGCCATGAGGCCCACCGCCGGCAGGAAGGCGCAGAGGCCGTAGACGTACTCGATGCTGGTCCGGTCGGCGACCTCGCCCAGCACCGCGGCCCCCAGGCCCCCCATGCCGAAAGCGAAGCCGAAGAACAGCCCGCCGACGAGGCCGACCCGGCCGGGGAGCAGCTCCTGGGCGTAGACCAGGATCGCCGGCATCGCCGAGGCCAGGATCATGCCGATCGGCACCGTCAGCGCCACCGTCCAGAACAGGTTGGCGTGGGGCAGCGCCAGGGTGAAGGGCAGGACCCCGAGGATCGAGCCCCAGATCACCACCTTGCGGCCGAACCGGTCGCCGATCGGCCCGCCCGCCACCGTGCCGGCCGCGACCGCGCCGAGGAACACGAACAGGTAGAGCTGCGATTCCTGCACCGACACGCCGAAGCGGTGGATCAGGTAGAAGGTGAAGTACGAGCTCAGGCTCGCCATGTAGAAGTACTTGGAGAAGATCAACACCAGCAGGACCGCGATGGTGGCGACCACCTTGCCCCGCGGCAGGGTCCGTCCGCCGGCCCCGCCCTTGCGGGGACGGGCCGCCCCGGTGCGCAGCCGCTCCCGGTACCAGCGACCCACGCCCGACAGCACCACGAAGCCCGCGAGCGCCGCGACCGCGAACAGCGCGACGCTGCTCTGGCCGAGCGGCACCACGATGAAGGCGGCGAGCAGCGGGCCCAGCGCCGAGCCGGCATTGCCGCCGACCTGGAACACCGACTGGGCGAGGCCGTAGCGCCCGCCCGAGGCGAGACGGGCGACCCGCGAGGCCTCGGGGTGGAAGATCGCCGAGCCGAGGCCGATGCAGCAGGCGGCCAGGATCAGGAGCTCGTAGGTTCCGGCATGGGACAGGAGCAGCAGGCCGCAGAGCGAGAGCAGCATCCCGGTGGCGAGGGAGAACGGCATCGGCCGCTTGTCGGTGACGAGGCCGACCACCGGCTGCAGCAGCGAGGCGGTGAGCTGGAACGCCAGGGTGAGCACGCCGATCTGGGCGAAGTCGAGGGCGTAGGCCTGCTTGAGGAGCGGGTAGATCGCCGGCAGCAGCGACTGGATCATGTCGTTGAGGAGGTGCGACAGGCTCAGGCCGCCGAGCACCAGGGCCGCCGGGCCGGCCGCGGCCGGAGCGACGATCGTCGTCGCCGGCGCGGCCTGCGGCGGTCCGGTCACCGGCGCCGCGACGGCCTCGAGGTCCCCGCTCTCTCCCGTCGCGCTCGCTCGCGCGCCGCTCGCCGTCGCATCCATCGCCTGAGGCCTCCCCGGGCGGCCGTCACGCCGGCCGTCTCGCGCCGCGCCACCTGTCGGACCAGGGGTTACGGCCGACCGTCCCATACACCCGCCACGGGGCTGCGTCCCGTCGCGGGCCGCAGGGCTGGAATGCCCCCGGTCCCGGGCTTGCTGTCAGTCCCTTCAAGCGCCGGTGACGGGCCCCGGGATGTGCGATAACGGCACATGTCCACCCGGTCCGTTCCGAGCCGGCACAGATGCGGTCACGGGTCATCTCGCCATGCGACACGAACGGTTCCCGGAGGACGGCAACGCCCATCTCGCCTCGTCCGAGGCGCGGGCGGTCTGGAACGCGCTCCTGCCCCGGCGCGGCCGTGCCCTGCTGCGCCTCGCGATCGCGGGCGGCGCGGCGCTCGCCGAGCTCGTGGCCGTGGCCCTCACCGGGCTCGCCTGCGAGATGGTCTACCACCTCGTGTCGTACGAGCGGCAGCCGGAGCTGGGCCCGTCCCTCGCCGTCGGGCTGTTCCTCGGCCTGTTCGTGGTGCTGCCGAACATCGCCCGGGGCGAGTACAGCATCGAGAACTACCTCGCCCGCGCGCCGCATTTCCGGCGGATCGTCAGCCTGTGGCTCGCCGCCTGGGCGGTGGTGCTGGTCCTCGGCTTCCTCAGCAAGACGACCGGCGACCATTCCCGCGTCGCGGCGCTCGCGACGTTCCTCACCGGCCTTCCGGCCCTCGTCGCCACCCGGCTCGTCACCGTGGGGCTGGTGCGCCGGCTGATCACGCCGCGCTCCGACTCCGCGCGCCGCATCCACCTGATCGGCTACGAGGAGGACGTCGCGAGCTTCTACGCCACCCACGACACCGCGGCGCTCGGCCTGCGGGTGATCGGCGTCAGCACCCTGCGCGACGCGCCGGAGGGCGGCGACCAGGAGGCGCGCCGGACCCAGCTCTCGGAAGATCTCGATCTCAGCGTCTCGGTGGTGCGCTTCCTGCGCCCCGACGACGTGTTCGTGCTCGTGCCCTGGGCCGAGGTCGAGGACCTGGAGGCCTGCGTCGACGCGTTCCTGCGGGTGCCGGTCGCCCTGCACCTGCGCCCGGGCCGGGTGATGGACCGCTTCAGCGACGTGCGGGTCGGCCGGGTCGGGCTGCTCACCGGTATCAATGTCGGCCGTGCGCCGCTCTCCCCCGTCGAGATCGCGGCCAAGCGGGCCTTCGACCTCGTGGTCGCGTCGCTGGCCCTCGTCGCGCTCTCGCCGCTGCTGCTCCTCATCGCGATCCTGATCCGCCTCGACAGCCGCGGCCCGAGCCTGTTCCGGCAGAAGCGCTACGGCTTCAACCAGGAGGCGTTCTCTGTGTTCAAGTTCCGCAGCATGCGGACCGAGGCCGGCAGCAGCTTCCGCCAGGCGACCCGGGACGACGACCGCATCACCCGCATCGGCCGTATCCTGCGGCGCACCAACCTCGACGAGTTGCCCCAGCTCCTCAACGTGATCCGAGGCGACATGTCGCTCGTCGGCCCCCGCCCCCACGCGGTCGCCCACGACCGCAGCTTCGAGCGCCGCATCGCCCTCTACGCGCGCCGCCACAACGTGCGGCCCGGCATCACCGGCTGGGCCCAGGTGAACGGCCTGCGCGGCGAGACCCTGACGGACGCCGACATGCAGCGGCGCGTCGAGCACGACCTGTTCTACATCGACAACTGGTCGCTGTGGTTCGACCTGCGGATCCTGGTGATGACGGTGGTGGCCCGGAGCGCGTTCCGGAACGCGTATTGAGAGGGCGAGGACCCGCCGCCGCCGGCGGCGGGCCCGGATCCGCTCAGCTCGCGAGGCGCCGGCCCTGGCGACGGCTCTCCTCGAAGGCCTGGAGGTCGAGGGCGAGGCCGACGACCTGGTCGGACTTGAGCCGGGTCGGATCGATCGGCCCGCCGAAGCCGTGGCCGAGGTAGATCTCCTGGACGTCCGGCGTGCGCATGGCGCCGCCCATGGTCCAGTTCGGGAAGAGCCGCGCCGCGACGTCGCGCACGTTGAGGATCGTCGCGCCCGCGTGGCGCGGGTCCCGGGCGATGCGGTTGTAGGTCTCCGTCACCTTGGCGCGCTCGCCCTCCAGGATCTGCACGAACCATTGGCTGTCGAAGATCAGGAACCCGGTGATTCCGTCGCGGCCGTTGTTGCGCTGGGAGGCGGAAAGGATCTCGCGCATGTTGGTCAGCATGGCGCGGTCGCCGCCCGGAACGGTGTTGCGGCTGTAATAGACGAGCTGATGGATCATCGACGCTTCACTCCACCGGCCCGAGGCGGATAGCGCTCGCAGGAGCGTCCGGGGCCGTCATCGTGCGCCGAACACGGCTGGCGTGTCCGGCGAAGCCACGAACATGGGGCGGAGCGATCAAGAGACGACACGCCGTCTCTCGGCAGCATTAACGGATCATCCCGATCGATGAGCGAAGTCGATCCGTGGATCTTAACATGGAGCAAGTACTGCAATACGCGGAACGACGGCGTGCCGGATCACTCGGCCTCCGCCTTGCCCTGGCACGCCCCGCACTCCCCCTCGATCTCGACGATCCGGCTCGCCGGCTTGAAGCCGGCCTGGGCCAAAGTCCGGTCGAGGCTGCGCTCGATCTCGGCCGAGGTGGTCTCGTCGACGTTGCCGCAGCGGCGGCAGATCAGGAAGACCGCGCTCTCGCCGGCGCCGTGGCCGTGCTCGCAGGGGACGAAGGCGTTGCGGCTGGCGATGCGGTGGACGAGGCCGTGCTCGGTGAGGAAATCGAGGGCGCGGTAGACCGAGACCGCGGCGACGCGCTTGCCCGGGACGCTCAGGCGCTCGGCGATGTCGTAGGCGCCGAGCGGGCGGCCCTCCTCGGCGACCACCTCCAGGGTGCGCCGGCGCAGGGCCGTGAATTGCAGCCCGCGTGCCTGCGCCAGCCGCTCGGCCCGGGCCACGAGGTCGCCCGCCCTGGCGGGTCCATGCGCGCAGGCGCCGTGGTCGTGAGCCCCGTGCGTGCCGGCGTTCTGCGTCCGGTCCTCGTGCGCGTGATGCCCGCAGGTTCCGTGCTCGTCCATACCCTGCTCGTCCATGCGCTCCCCTCCCGCCGCCATCCTCAGGACGATGGACTACCTCAACCCGGCGGCGGTTGACAGGTCCGGCCTGTTACAGTGTAACGCTCGGCGCTTGGGCGGCATCCGGCCGTCCTCATATGGGGTTCGCGACGGCGCCCGCCGAGGGCGTGCCCCGGATCCCGAAGCGACGAATCGCCGATGCCGCACGATCATGGCTCCGCCGAGCGGGCCGACGCCGCCGTTCCGCGCCGCCTGCCGGCGCCGTTCTCCCTGCTGCGGCAGGGGGTCGGGCCGCGTCTCGCCCTGGCGGCCCTGCCCGCCCTCGTGGTCTGGGCCCTGATCGGCTGGGCGATGGCGTGATGGAGCGTCTCACCACCTCCGCACCGGGCGGCACTCTCGCGTTTCGCGGCCTGACCCTGGGCTATGCCCGCCACCCGGCGGTCCATCACCTCGACGGCGCGATCCCACCCGGCTCGCTCACCGCGGTGGTCGGGCCGAACGGCGCGGGCAAGTCGACCCTGCTCAAGGGCATCATGGGCGAGATCCGCCCGCTCGAGGGCGAGGTCGTGCGCGCCGGCCTCGCCCGGCACGACATCGCCTACCTCCCCCAGGCCGCCGAGATCGACCGGGCCTTTCCGATCGGGGTCTTCGACCTCGTGGCGATGGGGCTGTGGCGCCGGGTCGGGCCGTGGCGCTCGCTCAAGCGCCATCGCGACGCCGTCGAGGCGGCCCTGGCGGCGGTGGGACTGACCGGCTTCGAGCGCCGGCCGATCGGCACCCTGTCGGGCGGCCAGCTGCGCCGGGCGCTCTTCGCCCGGGTCCTGCTCCAGGATGCCCGGGTGATCCTGCTCGACGAGCCCTTCGCGGCGATCGACGCCCGCACCACCGACGAATTGCTCGCCCTGGTCCATGGCTGGCACGGCGAGGGCCGGACCGTCGTGGCGGTGCTGCACGACCTCGACCAAGTCGCCCGCCACTTCCCCGAGACCCTGCTCCTCGCCCGCGAGGTGGTGGCCTGGGGCGCCACCGCCGGGGTGCTGACGCCGGACAACCTGCGCCGCGCCCGCCGGCTCTGCGAGGCCTGGGACGAGGAGGCGCCGGTCTGCCGGGTGCCCGCGGCCCGGCCCGGCCCGGACGCCCACCCCCAATCCCACGACCACGGATCTCCCGATCCCGCGCCGCACGACCACGGGTCGCACGGCCGCCACAGCCATGGGCACGCCGCGTGATCGATCTCCTGACGGCGCCCTTCGTCGAGTTCGCCTTCATGCGCCGGGCGCTCGCCGGCTGCGTCGCCCTGTCGGTGGGCGCCGCCCCGGTCGGCGTTTTCCTCACCCTGCGGCGCATGAGCCTGATGAGCGAGGCGATGAGCCACGCCATCCTGCCGGGGGCCGCGATCGGCTTCCTGTGGGCCGGGCTGTCGCTGCCGGCGATGACGCTCGGCGGCCTCGTCGCCGGCCTCGCGGTGGCGATGCTCTCGGGCTTCGTCGCCCGCTCGACGGTCTTGCGGGAGGATGCGAGCCTGGCGGCGTTCTACCTGATCTCGCTCGCCGGCGGCGTGCTGCTGATCTCGGCCCGAGGCTCGTCGATCGACCTCCTCCACATCCTGTTCGGCACGGTGCTGGCGCTCGACGACGACGCGCTGGTGCTGCTCGGCGGCATCGCGACCGTGACGCTCGCGGGCCTCGCCGTCGCCTACCGGCCGCTGGTGATGGAATGCGTCGATCCGCTCTTCCTGCGCTCGGTCGGCCGGGCGAGCGGGCCGGTGCACTACGCCTTCCTGGCGCTCGTGGTGCTCAACCTCGTCGGGGGCTTCGCGGCGCTCGGCACGCTGCTCGCGGTCGGGCTGATGCTGCTGCCGGCGATCACCGCCCGGTTCTGGGCCCTCGACCTCAGCGGCCTGCTGCCGGCCTCGGTGATCCTGGCGCTGATGGCGAGCGTCGCGGGGCTGCTCGTCTCCTACTATGCCAGCCTGCCGACCGGCCCGGCGATCGTGCTGGCGGCGGGCGCGCTCTATCTCGCCTCGATGCTGCTCGGGCCCCGCGGCGGCCTGGTCTGGCGCCTGATGCCGGCCCGCCACCTCGAGGCGTGAGGGCCGTTATCCGGAGGCCCGCGGCGTTTGCGGCGGCTCGCCCCGGTGGGCCGCCCGCCGGCAGGCATCCGAGCAGTAGCGCACCTCGTCCCAGACCCGTTCCCACTTCTTGCGCCAGGCGAAGGGCCGGCCGCATTGGGCACAGATCTTCTGCGGCAGGTCGCCCTTGCGGCGCATCTTCGGCATCGGCTCAGCGCCCGGTCTTGTCGGCGTCGGCCAGCGGGATCGCGCTCCAGCGGGTGACCTGCATGTAGCCGTCCCGGGCCGCCACCAGGATCTGGCGGCGGTAGCTGTGCACCACCGTGCCGGGGACGTGGCGGTGGGGCTCGGTCCAGCCCTGGGCCTCCTGGACGAAGACCCGGCCGTCGTTGATCCGCGCCAGGGTCTCGATGGCACCGAAGGCCCGGACCCGGCGCAGGATCGCCTCGACCGGCTGACGGAAGTCGAGGGTGCGGTCGAGGTCGCTCACCCGCGGCCAGTAGGCGCCGTCCCCCTGCGGCTCGGCCTTGCGCCACAGGGCGGGCAGGTCGCGGGCGATCGGGCCGCGGGCGAGCCGCATCGCCGCCATCTGGCAGCGGGCGAGAAGGGTCTCGTGGGTCTCGGCGCGCGACAGCGGGAAGAGATCCTGGGCCAGGATGTCGCCGGTGTCGAACCCGTCCTCGGCGAGCACGTGGGCGGTGACGCCCCAGCTCTCGTAGGAATCGAGGATGGCGCGGAACAGCGGGTAGGGCCCGCGCCCGTCCGGCAGCGGCGAAGGGTGGACGTTGAGGGCGTAGCGCACCCGGCCCGGCCAGCCGGTGATCAGCCAGGGGTAGCCTGCCACCACCAGGGCCCAATCGCGGCCGTGCTCGGCCGACAGCGCCTCGATGTCCGACGCCCGCAGGCGCGAGAGCTGCATCGGCACCCGGTGGCGCCGCGCCAGGGCCACCACCGCGTCGTTCTGGTCGTAGATCCCGTCGCAGGGCCGGGTGAACAGCTTGATCGGCTGCCAGCCCGCCGCGACCAGGCCCTCGAACACCCCGCCGAGGAAATCGATGCCCGCGAAGGCGAATTTCACGTCACGGCTCCCTTCTCCACAGGCCGGCACCCGCCGCCGGTCCCCTGCGTCAGTTCGGCCCGGCCCGGCGCCCCCGGAACGCCCTAGCTAGCGTTATGGGCAGGCGGAAGGGAGCCGCAATGGCGCACGAGACGATTCACGGTGCGGCCCGCCGCCGCCGATCCCCCTTGCGCCACCTCCGCCTCATCCTCGGCGACCAGCTCCACCCGCGGCTCGCCACCCTCACCGACCTCGATCCCGAGGCCGACACGGTGCTGATGGTCGAGGTCGCCGAGGAGGCGACCTACGTGCGCCACCACAAGCAGAAGCTGGTACTGGTCTTCTCGGCCATGCGCCATTTCGCGGCCGAGCTGCGCGAGCGCGGCGTCCGGGTCGATTACGTGGAGCTGGAAGACCCGGGCAATACCGGCTCCTTCACCGGCGAGGTCGCCCGCGCCGTCGCCCGGCACGCACCCGACCGGATCGTCGTGACCGAGGCCGGCGAATGGCGGGTCGAGGCGATGATGCGCGACTGGGAGGAGGCGTTCGGCCTGCCCGTCGAGATCCGGGACGATACCCGCTTCCTGTGTCCGCGCCCGGTCTTCGCCCGCTGGGCGGAGGGGCGCGAGGCCCTGCGGATGGAGACCTTCTACCGCGCCATGCGCAAGCGCACCGGCTTTCTGATGGAGGGGCGCGATCCGGTCGGCGGCCAGTGGAACTTCGACCACGACAACCGCCGTCGCCTGCCCGCCGGCCACGCCGTGCCGGAGCGGCGCCGCTTCGCGCCCGATGCCGTCACCCGGGCGGTGATGGCTCTCGTCGCGCGCCGCTTCCCCGACCATTTCGGCGACCTCGACGGCTTTGCCTGGCCGGTGACCCGGGCCGAGGCGCTGGCGGCCCTGCGGCACTTCCTCGACGATTGCCTGCCCGGGTTCGGCGACTACCAGGACGCGATGCGCGCGGGCACGCCGTTCCTGTATCACGGGCTGATCGCGCCCGCGCTCAATCTCGGCCTCCTCGACGCCGAGGAGGTCTGCCGCGCGGCCGAGGAGCGCTGGCGCGAGGGGGCGGCGCCGCTCAACGCGGTCGAGGGCTTCATCCGCCAGATCCTGGGCTGGCGCGAATACGTGCGCGGGCTCTACTGGGCCCGGATGCCGGACTATCCCGACACCAACGCCCTCGAGGCCACCCGCGACCTGCCGTGGTTCTACTGGTCGGGCGAGACCGCCATGGCCTGCCTCGCCGAATGCGTGCGCGACACCAAGGCCCATGCCCACGCCCACCACATCCAGCGGCTGATGGTGCTCGGCAATTTCGCGCTGCTCGCCGGTCTCGCCCCCGCCCAGGTCGAGGAATGGTTCCTGGTGGTCTATGCCGACGCCTACGAGTGGGTGGAACTTCCCAACGTCCACGGCATGGCGCTCTGGGCCGATGGCGGGCTCCTCGGCTCCAAGCCCTATGCCGCCTCGGGCGCCTATATCGACCGGATGTCGGATTACTGCCGGGCCTGCGCCTACGACGTGAAGGCGAAGAGCGGCGAGACGGCCTGCCCGTTCAACTACCTGTACTGGAACTTCCTGATCACCCACGAGGAGCGCCTGAGCCGCAACCCGCGCCTCGCCATGCCCTACCGGACTCTCGCCAAGATGGCGTCGGCGCGCCGCGCCGAGGTGCTGGCGGATTCGGCCCGCTTCCTCGACAATCTGAACGCCTCAGAGGGGGAGCCAGGCGGCGAGCATGCCGTAGGCGCCCGGGCGCCGGATCTGTTCCTCGTAGACCCAGCCGGCTGAGACCCGCAGGCGCAGATCGGCGGAGATCGCGGCCGGGAGCGCGACGTCGGTCGCGTGCAGGCCGAGGCTCCATTTCCGGTAGCCCGTGAGGTCGGCATAGAGCGCGGCCTCCGGCCCGAGATAGGCCGCGCCGAGGCCCATCCCCCGCAAGCCCGGCATCCGCATTCCCCAGGACACCCGGCCCCAGACGCTGCCGCGGGCGGTGCCGGCGATGAGCGTGGCGGTGACGAGGGTCGCCTCGCTCGGCCGCGCCCACAGCTCCGCCTGAACCCTGGCCCCGAGCCGCGGCGCGGGCAGCCGCTTCGTGCCGGGGCTGTCCAGCACCTCGAAGGCGAGCTCCGGCCCGGCGAACAGTGCGACGACCCCCCACTCGTGCATCCACTGCCACCCGGCCACGGCACCGGCCTGGACGGTGTGACGCTGCGTCCGGGGGGGGCGCAGGCCCGCCGCGGCGCGCGGATCGCCCCACCAGTCCCGTTCGGTCCGCATCCCGTAGCCGACGGCCGCCAGGGCGACGAAGCCGCTTCGGTCCATCCCGCCGGGTCCGACCTTGGCACCGGCGCTGACGAAGGTGGACCGTCCGGCATCGAGACTGCCGAACAGCACCGTCCGCACCTCGTCCCGGCCATCGGCGCGGAGGTCTTCGGCACGGACGTCGTCGGGGCAGCCGAGAAAGGCCGCGGTCCATATCAGAGCATGGCGAGCCGCAGGAGGCACGTCGGCCGAATCCGTCATTGCACGAATGGAAATATCTTTTCCATTGGACGCAACGTCAACCGGCGCGATCCGGCATCACACAGTGGATGTCGGGCTCCAGCCCTCTCTCGATTGTGCCGGATACATACCCGCGGGAGGTGGGGCACCCGGCCGGCCACCAGGTACTCGCGCACCCCGAAGCCGTCCGGTACCGTTCTTGACGGGACAAATTGTCAGCACTCGGCCAGATCGGCTGCCAATGCTTGAGATAACAAGGGTTTAGAGCCTCGTCCTGCTTGATCGTAACGATCGGTTAACCGCATCATCGCACCCTTGGTCGGCAAAGCGCTTCGCACCCCGAGAAGGATCTTCACCACACGAGGAGGTTCCATGGTCTCGAAGGAGTTCAGGCAGCAGATCGAGGGTTACGGCCTGACCACGGCCCACATCCTGTACCGCATCCCCGATCACCCCGGCGTCCTCCAGACCTTCGTCTGGCAGGAATACGACCTCGCCCCGCGCTTCCCGGTCCTCACCGGGTTCCTCGAATTCTGGAAGCGCGAGCTGGACGGACCGCTTCACTCGGTCCGGGTCGCGCATTCCCGGCTGATCAAGCCGGCGGAGTTCCGCGCCGTGAACGGCGTGCTGACCCTGCATTGAGCCGGGGAAGGGCCGACGATTTTTCGGCCTCTGCCCTACGATTGCCTGTTTGGCCGTGTGTGAGACCGCAACAGCCGCGCCCGGACGGGCGCGGCGCTCACGTCGGTGAACCATGCACAGGCGCCTCCTCTCCGCCGCCGGCCCGCTTCGACGGCGGTTCGCGCCCCTTGCCGCCGTTCCGGCCCATCCGGACCGGAATGCGGCGTCCCACGCCCGCGGGTTGGCCCGCGCGGCGGAGTGGGCTAGAGGGGGCCGCGCGACCCCGGCCCGGGGCGCCGCGCCTGCGCCGGCGAGCGTCGCCTCCTCGTTCGAGGGGGCCGCGATCCCGCCCGGGAGCGCCTCCCCGGCACCGGACGACCAGAGCCCCGTGACGCAATCCGCCCGCACCTCCGAGATCCTGACGGTCCTCGCCGCCCAGGACACCGAGCGGCTGACCGTCGGCGAGATCGTGGCGGTCCTGCGCGACCGGGCCTTCGCGCTCCTCGTCGTGCTGCTCGGCCTGCCCAACTGCCTGCCGATGCCGCCGCCGATCCCGCTGATCTGCGGCCTTCTCCTCGCGCTCGTGGCGGCACAGATCGCCGCCGGCATGTCGGCGCCCTGGCTGCCGCGCGCGCTGCTCGGCCGTTCGATCGCCCGCTCCGACCTGCAGCGGGCGGTCTCCCGCGCCGTGCCGCTGCTGCGCCGGCTCGAGCGCTGGTCGCGGCCGCGCCTGCGGGTGTTCGAGAACGACATCGGCATGCGCACCATGGGGCTTTTGCTCCTGGTGCTGTCCCTGGTGCTGATCGTCGCCGCCCCCCTGGTCGGCCAGATCCCGCTCGGGCTGGCGGTCACGCTGGTCGGCCTCGGCCTCGTCGAGCGCGACGGCATCGTGGTGGCGGCCGGCCTCGGCGTCGGCGTGCTCGGCGTGCTGCTCAACCTCGGCTTCGTCTACGCGGTCTTCACCGCGGTGGTGGGCCTGCTGAACCTCGGGGTCGCCGCGGGGGCGTGAGCCTTCGTCGCGAACGAGGGAAGAACGGTCCGGGACGGGGCGCTGCCGGGAGCACGGTCCCGGCGCGGGCGTCGGCCTGGGATGGGATCGGCCGATTCCGGTCGAACGGCACCTCACACGCGGACGGACGCGGATGTCCCTCTCGATCAACCTCCCGCTGATCCTCGCGGCGGCCTTCGTGTCGAGTGCGAGCCCGGGTCCGGCAACGCTGGCGATCGCCGATACCGCCATGCAGGCCGGGCGCCGGACCGGCCTCGCCCTCGCCGCCGGGGTCGTGACCGGTTCGCTGGCCTGGTCGATCGCGGCGGCTCTCGGCCTCGCCGCCATCATGGCGTCGAGCGCCTGGACGCTCGAGGTGCTGCGCTATTGCGGCGGCGCCTACCTGCTGTACCTCGCCTACAGGTCGGGGCGTAGCGCCGTTCGGGGCACGGCCGATCCGGAGCGGATGGCCGTCGAGGCTTCCCCCTCCCGGGCCTACGCCAAGGGGCTCGCCCTGCACCTCGCCAACCCGAAGGCGATCCTGTTCTTCGGCTCGCTCTACACGCTCGGCCTGTCGCCGCAGGCCTCGCCCGCCGAGTTGGCCCTGGTGATCGTCGCCGTCGGCCTGCAGAGCACCGCGATCTTCACCGGCTACGCCCTGCTGTTCTCGCACGGCCGGATCGCGCAGGCCTACCGGCGGTTGCGGCGCTGGTTCGAGGGCGCCTTCGCCCTGCTCTTCGCCGGGGCCGGCCTGCGGGTGCTGACGACGCGACTGCCGACCTGACCGGTCAGGACAGGTCCGCGAGCGCGGCCGGCGTATCGACGTCGATCAGGATTCCGGCCTCGTCCACCGGCAGTTCCAGAACATCGTCGCGCCGCGCCAGCAGCGGCCCGGCACCGCGGTCCCCGGTGAGGGCGGCGAGGCCGGGGCCGAGGAGACGGCGGTTGAGCAGCACCGGGTTGCCGCGCTGCCCGTCCCGCATCGGCACTACCGCGGACGGGGCGACCGGCGCGGTGCGGAACGCCGCGGCGAGGTGCCCCAGCAGGCCGGGGCCGACCCGCGGCATGTCGCCGAGGAGCACGACCGCCGCTGCGACCGGATCCGGCAGGGCGCCGAACCCGCATCGCAGCGAGGTCGACAGGCCTTCGGCAAAATCCGGATTCTCGACTGCCGTCAGGGGCAGGCCGGCCAGCGCCTCGCGCACCGCTTCGCCGGCATGGCCGAGCACCACGATCACGGGTCCGAGATCCGCCGCCACGGCGGCTTCCGCGGCGTGGCGCACCAGCGGCTTGCCGTCGAGCAGGCTCAGGAGCTTCGGGCTCGCACCGAAGCGGGTGCCGCGTCCGGCGGCGAGCAGCACCGTGCCGACCGGGTCAGGCATCGTCGGCGCTCTCCCCGCCGTCCCGCGGCTGGGGTCGCGACACGATCTCCATCAGGAGCCCGCCGACCCCGAACCCGACGATGTCGTCGCGGGTGACGGGGAGCCCCGCCAGCAGCCGTTGCAGCACCCAGTCGAAGCCGTTCTCCTTCGGCGAGCGGGCGCAGCCGGGCGCCCCGATCACCGGCACGGGGGTCGCCGTGCCGGGGCCCAGCCGGCCGAGCAGAAGCAGGTTGCCGGGATCGACCGGCATGCCGAGATGGTCGACCAAGCCGCCGGCCGCCTCGATTCCGGCCGGGATCACGTCGCGCCGGTCGGCGATGGCCGAGGCACCGAACACCACAGCCAGTTCCGCGCCGTCCCGCTCGATCGCGTCCCGCAGGGCCTGCGCCACCGCGGCGGAATCGTGCGCCACCCGGGCCTCGGCGACGATGCGCGCGCCGGCCGGGCTCAGGCGCGCCTCGAGGGTGCGCAGGGTCTTGTCGACGACGCTGGCCTTCAGGCCCGGCAGCAGGGTCGAGATCGCCGCGACGCGGGTCAGGCGGTAGGGCGCGACCCGGATCGCCGGGGCGGCCACGGCGAGCGCCCGGTCGAGGACCGCGCCCGGCACCGCGTAGGGGATGATCTTGACGGTCGCCACCATCTCGCCGGGGACCACCGGCTTGAACGCCGCGAGGGTCGCGAGGGTCACTGCCTCGTCGATCCGGTTGACCGCGCCGATCGTTCCCTCGTCGAGGCAGAGCAGCCCGGGTTGCGCGGCGTGAAGGTTGGCCCGGCCGGTGAACGGCGGCTCGACGCCGACGCCCGGTCCCGCGACGGCCGCAGCGAGCCGTTGCGCCGCCTCGTCCTCGCCGACGTCACCCGGTTCGAGGGTCACCGCCACCACCTCGGCGATGCCGGAGGCTGCGAGGCGGGCGGCGTCCTCGGCACCGATCGCCCGGCCCTTCCTCACCACGGCGTCGCCGGCGCGCACCGAATGGGCGGCGATCAGCCCGGCGGCCTCTCCGATCGGAACCGGACCGAACCTCATGCGGGGGCTCGCCGCCGGTCCTGGCGCAGGCTCGCGATCACCTGGGCCAGCACCGAAACGGCGATCTCGGCCGGGCTGACGGCACCGATGTCGAGGCCGATCGGCGCGGCGATGCGGGCGATCCGGGCTTCGCTCAACCCCGCGGCGGTCAGGCGCTCGACGCGCCGGCCATGCGTCTTCCGCGAGCCCAGCGCCCCGACATAGAAGCACTCCGCCCTGAGCGCCGCGATCAGCGCCGGGTCGTCGATCTTCGGGTCATGGGTCAGGGCCGCCACCGCGGTGTAGCGGTCGAGGGGCGGCAGCTGCGCCAGGGCATCGTCGGGCCAGAGGGCCAGGAGCGGCACGTCGGGGAAGCGCTCCGGCGTCGCGAAGGCGGTGCGCGGGTCGATGATGGTGACGTCGAGGTCGGTTGCCTGCGCCATCGGCGCCAGCGCCTGGCTGATATGAACGGCGCCGATCACCACGAGCCGCGGCGGCGGCACCTGCACGGTCAGGAACAGCGAACGGCCGTCGGCCTCGACGATTCCGCTCTTGCCCGACCGGAACCGGGCGGCGAGTTCGGCGGCCAGGGGATCGCCCTCGGCGTCGGCCTCGCGCACCAGGCGCTGCGTGCCGTCGGCGGTGTCGGTGACCAGGATGACGGCGCGGCGGGCGGCGCGCTCCCGGTTCATCTCCCGCAGGATGTCGAGCCTCACGCGACCGCCTCGACCAGCACGCGGATGCGCCCGCCGCAGGACAGGCCGACCCGCCAGGCAGTCTCGTCGGCGACGCCGAATTCGAGCACCCGGGGTTGGCCGTCCTCGATCACGTCGGCGGCCTCGGCGATGACCGCGCCCTCGACGCAGCCGCCCGAGACCGAGCCGAGGAAATTGCCCTCCTGGTCGATGATCAGGTGCGAGCCGACCGGGCGCGGGGCCGAGCCCCAGGTCTCGATCACGGTGGCGAGCGCCACGCCCCGGCCGGCGTCGCGCCAGGCCTCGGCGGTGGCGAGGATGTCGGTATCGGTCGACAGCATCGGACAAACGTCTCCAGGGCCGTTAGCCCCTCACAGGAGGTAGGATCTAGCCGGCCTCGCGCAACCACGCCGTCGGCTCGCGCCCGCGCGGCTGGTGCGCGCCGAGCGCGCGGCAGAGATCCGCCATCGCCGACAGGCTGTGGATCGGCCGGAAATCGTCGACATGGGGCAGCATCGCCCGGATGCCGCTGGCGCGCGCCGAAAACCCCTCGAAGCGCAGGAGCGGGTTGAGCCAGACCAGCCGCCGGCACGAGCGGCGCAGGCGGTCCATCTCGTGGGTCAGCTCCGGCGTCACCTCGCGCTCGAGCCCGTCGGTGAACAGCAGCACCACCGCGCCGCCGCCGAGCACCCGGCGCGACCAGTGCCGGTTGAACAGGTGCAGGGCCTCGGCGATGCGGGTGCCGCCCTCCCAATCCTGCGCCCGGGCGCTGGCGCGGGACAAGGCCTCGTCGGGATCGCGGCGGGTCAGCTCCCGGGTGATGTTGGTGAGCCGCGTCGCGAAGACGAAGCTGTGCACCTTCCGCTGCTCGCTCATCGCGTGCAGGAAGTGCAGGAACAGGCGCGAATACTCCGCCATCGAGCCGGAGATGTCGCAGAGCGCCACGACCGGCGGCGGCCGCTCCCGCGGCGCCCGGAAGGCGAGGTCGATGGCGCCGCCGGCCCGCACCGTGCGCTGGAAGCTGCGGCGCGGATCGATGCGCCCGCGCGCCCGCGCCTCGAACCGTCGTGTCCGGGTCGCGTCGTCGGGGAGCCGCAAGCTCGCGATGAGGCGGCGGGCCTGGGCCACCTCCTCCGCGCTCATCTGGGCGAAGTCCTTGGCCTTCAGCACCTCGGCCTGCGACACCGACAGGGTGACGGTGGTGAGGTCTTCCTCCGTGACCTTTGGCTTCGGTCGCTCGGTCTTCGGCGACAGGGCCTCCTGTACCCGCAAGGCCCCGGCATTCGGGGGTTTGGGCGGCGCCTTATCGGGGGCGACCGGCGACATCTGGGCGATCATCTTCTCGATGAGGTCGCGCCGGCGCCAAAAGAGCCGGAAGGCCTCGGCGAACAGGGCCGAATGCTCGCGCCGGCGCACCAGCACGGCGTGCAGCGTCCAGTAGAAATCCTCGCGGGTGCCGATGCCGGCGGCCTCGACCGCCGCGACGGCGTCGATCACGTCGCCGGGCCCGACCGGCACGCCGGCGGTGCGCAGCGCCCGGGCGAAATACGCGATGTTGTCCGGGAGCCGGCCGGAGCCGGCGGGGCTCTCGCTCATCCGGCGGAGGACCGGACCTCGTCGAGCAGCGCCTTCGCCCGCCCGCCCCGCATCGCCTGGATGTCGTCCTGGTATTTCAGCAGCACGCCGAGCGTGTCGATGACCAGTGTCGGATCGAGGGCGATCGCGTCGAGCTCGACCAGCGCCGTGGCCCAGTCCAGGGTCTCGGCGACGCCCGGCGCCTTGAACAGGTCCTCCTTGCGGATCGCCTGCACGAAGGCGACGACCTGGCGCGACAGGGCCTCCGGCGCCTGCGGCAGGCGGCTGCGCAGGATCTGCAACTCGCGCTCCGCATCTGGGTAATCGACCCAGTGGTAGAGGCAGCGGCGCTTGAGGGCGTCGTGGATCTCGCGGGTGCGGTTCGAGGTCAGGATCACCAGCGGCGGCTCGGGCGCGCGGATCGTGCCGAGTTCGGGGATCGTGACCTGGAAGTCGGACAGGACTTCGAGCAGGAAGGCCTCGAACGCCTCGTCGGTGCGATCCAATTCGTCGATCAGCAGCACCGGCGCTCCGCCCGCCCCGGGCTCCAGGGCCTGGAGCAGCGGCCGGCGGATCAGGTAGCGCTCGGAGAACAATTCGGATTCCAGCCGCTCGCGATCGACGGCGCCGCCGGCCTCGGCGAGGCGAATCGCCATCATCTGGCCGGCATAGTTCCACTCGTAGACGGCGGCCGCGACGTCGAGCCCCTCGTAGCATTGCAGCCGGATCAGCGGCCGGCCGAGGGATTTGGCCAGCACCTTGGCGATCTCGGTCTTGCCGACGCCCGCCTCGCCTTCGAGGAAGAGCGGCCGTTGCAGCTTGAGCGACAGAAAGACCACGGTGGAGAGCGCCCGGTCGGCGACGTAGCCGGCCGACGAGAGCAGCGCCTGGGTGGCGTCGATGGAGGTGGGGAGAGTCATGCGGCGGCGGGAGATTCTCGCGGGGGGCGGTGGGCGTCCGCCGGGGTATTTTGCTTCGGTGACGAATATTGGAGTGGACCAGCGCCGATCCAGTCCCTCCCCCCTCTGCGGCAGGGCTTTCCGGGGAAAGTCGTGGCGCGGGTCTCCCCCTCTCCCCGCGGGCGGGGAGAGGGCCGACTACACCTTGTCGTGTAGTCGGCAAGCGGAGGCGCAGCCGGAGCGAGGGTGAGGGGGTATCGACGAGTGAGGCTCCTCCGGAAATACCCCCTCACCCTCGCCCTGCGGGCTTGCTGATCCCCCTGGACAGGGGATCAGCCCTCTCCCCGCCCGCGGGGAGAGGGGAAACCCGCGCTTTCTCCATTCTTCGTACAGTCCTGCCGCGGAGCGGGAGGGTGGGTTAAAGGCCAGCGGTGCGCCTTACCGATCCGCCGCCTTCTGCACCGCGCGCCGCGCCATCACGCCGATCAGGTGGGCCCGGTAATCGGCATCGGCATGGATGTCGCTGTTGAGGCCGCTCGCCGAGGGCGACATCCCCTCCAGCGACTTCGCGGCGAAGCGCTTGCCCAGCGCCTCCTCGGCCTCGGTCCAGCGAAACACCCCGTTCGAGCCCGCTCCCGTCACCGTCACCCGGATGTCGCTCGGGCGCTTGGCGACGAAGACGCCGACGAGGGCGTAGCGCGAGGCCGGGTTGCGGAATTTCTCGTAGGCCGCCTTGTGGGGGATCGGGAACGAGACGCCGGTGACGATCTCGCCCTCCTCCAGAGCGGTCTCGAACAGGCCGGTGAAATACTCCTCGGCCGTGAGCTTGCGCTTGTTGGTGCTGATCGTGGCGCCGAGCGCCAAACAGGCCGCCGGGTAATCGGCCGCCGGATCGTTGTTGGCGACCGAGCCGCCGATCGTGCCGCGGTGGCGCACCGCCGGATCGCCGATCAGCGCGGCGAGTTCGGCGAGTGCAGGAATCGCCTCCTTCACGTCGGCCGACTCGGCGACGGCGCCGTGGGTGGTCATGGCACCGATGGTGATCGAGCGCGGGCTGCGCTCGATGCCGACGAGGTCCGGCACCTTGCCGAGGTCGATCAGCGTGCCGGGGGCGGCCAGCCGCTGCTTCATCGTCGGGATCAGGGTGTGGCCGCCGGCGACGAGCTTGGCATCCTCGCCGCCGAGCAGGCTCACGGCCTCCTTGAGGCTGGTCGGCTGGTGATAGGCGAAAGCGTACATGGGGCTCTCCAGACTTCGACTTATTCCGCGGCTTCCGGGCGCAGGTGGGGGCTGGCTTGCGCCGCCCGCCACACCGCCAGCGGGGTCGCCGGCATCGCGATGTTCTCGTGGCCGAGGGCGTCGGTGAGCGCGTTCATCACCGCCGCCGGGGCCGCGATGGCGCCGGCCTCGCCGCAGCCCTTGATGCCGAGGGGGTTCGACGGGCACGGCGTCACCGTCATGCCGACCTCGAACGAGGGCAGGTCGGCCGCCCGCGGCATGCGGTAATCCATGAAGCTCGCGGTGACGAGCTGACCGTCCGAATCGTAGAGCGCGCCCTCGAACAGGGCCTGGCCGACGCCCTGCGCGATGCCGCCATGGACCTGGCCCTCGACGATCATCGGGTTGATGACGTTGCCGAAATCGTCCACCGCCGTGAACTTCTCGATGGTGACCACGCCGGTATCGGGATCGACCTCGAGTTCGCAGATATGCATGCCGGCCGGGAAGGTGAAGTTGGTGGGATCGTAGAACGCTCCCTCCTTCAGGCCGGGTTCGAGCTGTGCGCCGCTGAACTTGTGCGCGACGTAGGCCTGGAGCGCCACCTCCCCGAAAGCGAGAGACTTGTCGGTGCCGGCGACCGAGAAGCGGCCGTCCTTGAACTCGATGTCGTCCTCGCCGGCCTCGAGCGCGTAGGCGGCGACCTTGCGGCCCTTGGCCACCACCTTGTCGATCGCCTTGGCGATGGCCGACATGCCGACCGCGCCGGAGCGCGAGCCGTAGGTGCCCATGCCGAACTGCACCTTGTCGGTGTCGCCGTGCACGATGGAGACGCTCTCGATCGGCACGCCGAGCCGGTCGGAGACGAGCTGGGCGAAGGTGGTCTCGTGGCCCTGGCCGTGGCTGTGGGAGCCGGTCAGCACCTCGATCGACCCGGTCGGGTTCACCCGCACCTCGGCCGATTCCCACAGGCCCACGCCGGCGCCCAGCGACCCCACCGCCTGCGACGGGGCGATGCCGCAGGCCTCGATATAGGACGAGAAGCCGATGCCGCGAAGCTTGCCGTTGCGGGCGCTCTCGCGGCGGCGGCGGGCGAAGCCCTTATGGTCGGCGATCTCCAGCGCCTTGTCGAGGGAGGCGGAATAGTCGCCGCCATCGTACATCATGATGACGGGCGTCTGGTGCGGGAAGCTCTTGACGTAGTTCTTGCGCCGGAACTTCGACGGGTCCTGGTTCAGCTCGCGGGCCGCGACCTCGACCAGCCGCTCGATGACGAAGGTCGCCTCCGGCCGCCCGGCGCCGCGATAGGCGTCGACCGGCGCGGTGTTGGTGTAGACCCCATCCACCTCGCAGTAGATCGCCGGGATGTTGTACTGGCCCGACAGGAGCGGCGCGTAGAGGTAGGTCGGCACCGACGACGAGAAGGTCGAGAGATAGGCGCCGAGATTGGCGATGGTATGGACCTTCAGCGCCAGAATCTTGCCGCCCTCGTCCATCGCGAGTTCGGCATGGGTGACGTGGTCGCGGCCATGGGCGTCGCACAGGAACGCCTCGGTGCGGTCGCTGGTCCATTTCACCGGCCGGCCGACCTTCTTCGCCGCCCAGACGCAGACCGTTTCCTCGGCATAGATGAAGATCTTGGAGCCGAAGCCGCCGCCGACATCCGGGGCCACCACCCGCAGCTTGTTCTCCGGCGCGATGCCGATGAAGGCCGAGAGGACGAGGCGGGCGACGTGCGGGTTCTGGCTCGTGGTGTAGAGGGTGAAGGCCTCTTCCGCCTCGTCGTACTCGCCCACCGCCGCGCGGGGCTCGATCGGGTTCGGCACCAGGCGGTTGTTGACGATGTCGAGCTTCGTCACGTGCGCCGCGCGGGCGAAGGCCGCCTCGACGTCGGATTGGTTGCCGAGATGCCAGTTGAAGACGGTGTTGTCGGGGGCGACGTCGTGGACGACCGTGCCGGCGCCCGCGGCCTTGGCGGTCTCGACCACCGCGGGCAGCACGTCGTAATCGACGTCGATCGCCTCGGCGGCGTCCTTGGCCTGGGCCAGCGTCTCGGCGATGACGACCGCGACGTGGTCGCCGACATAGCGCACCTTGCCCTGCGCCAGCGCCGGATGCGCCCCGGCCTTCATCGGCGTGCCGTCCTTGGAATGGATCATCCAGCCGCAGATCAGGCCGCCGACCTTGTCGGCCGCCAGGTCCTCGCCGGTCAGGATGCCGACGACGCCCGGCATCCCTGCTGCGGCGGCCGTGTCGATGCCCCGGATGGTGGCGTGGGCGTGGGGGGAGCGCAGGAAGTAGGCATAGGCCTGGCCCGGACGATTATAGTCGTCGACGTAGCGGCCCTTGCCGGTGATGAAGCGCTGGTCTTCCTTGCGGCGCACCGAGGCGCCGATACCCGTGGCGGTCATGGCGTTGAGTCTCCCGGATCTGGCCTCGTGGGCCGGCGCCGAGGGGCCGGCCTCGTTCTTGGTGGCGTCTTGTTGTTGGTCCGGTTGGCGCGGACGGTCTTTTCGTAGAGCGCAGGCCTTCAACCCTCCCCCCTCTGCGGGGGAGGGTGGCGAGCGTAAGCGAGCCGGGAGAGGGGCAGCGCAACGCTGATTCAGGTGGCTGCCTTCATCAAGCGCGCGACATCTCCGGAAGCGGCGTCCCCTCTCCCGCCCCAGCACGAGTGCTTCGCACTCGCCGTGGGGTACCCTCCCCCGCAGAGGGGGGAGGGTTCAAGGCGGTGCTACTCCGCCGCGACCTTCTGCGGCTCGCCCGCCATGTTCTCGGCACCCGCGGCGATCGCCTTCACGATGTTGTGGTAGCCGGTGCAGCGGCAGATGTTGCCTTCGAGCTCGTCGCGGATGGTGTGCTCGTCGAGGGCATGGCCCTTGCGGCGCACCAGATCCACGGCGGTCATGATCATGCCGGGGGTGCAGTAGCCGCACTGGAGGCCGTGATGCTCGCGGAAGGCCGCCTGCATCGGGTGCAGCTCGCCGCCGGAGGCCAGGCCCTCGATGGTGGTGACGGAGCGGCCGTCGCACTGCACCGCCAGCACGGTGCAGGCCTTGATCGCCTCGCCGTCGAGATGGACGACGCAGGCGCCGCACTGGCTGGTGTCGCAGCCGACATGGGTGCCGGTGAGGCGAAGGTTCTCGCGCAGGTACTGCACCAGCAGCGTGCGCGGATCGATGTCGGCGGTCACGGCCTTGCCGTTCACCGTCAGGCTGACAGCGCTCATGGGTGACGTCCTCCTCCTGGACCAGGACACTTGGCCGGAAACCCGCGGGTCCTTGTGACGGACCCTGTCGCGCGTGGTGGCCGGGTCGGCCGTGCCTCTCTGGAATCGCTCGAATTCGAGTGTCGACCGCCCGGAAGCGCCGGTCAAGGCGGGGCGCGCCGGCTTTTTGGCGCGCAAACCGGCCGTTTCCGGCCGATTCGGGTCATTCTGCCCGATCGCCTCGCAACAAGTTGATCGCGGACGATCGAAGCTCGGCCTCAGGCCGCCGGGGTCTCGCCCGCGGTGCCGCCCTGAACCTCCTTGGCGAACGTGTCGAAGAAGTTGTCGGCGTATTTCTTCGCCACGCCGTTGATCAGGCGGCCGCCGAGCTGGGCGAGCTTGCCGCCGACGCTGGCCTCGACGTCGTAGGTCATCTTGGTCTGGCCGCCCTCGGCCGGCTCCAGCCGCACCACGGCCCCGCCCTTGGCGAAGCCCGCGACGCCGCCCTGGCCCTCGCCGGTGATGCGGTAGCCGTTCGGCGGGTCGATGTCGGTGAGCGTCACCTTGCCCTTGAAGGTCGCCTTCACCGGGCCGACCGCGATCTTGGCGGAGGCCTGCAGCTCGTTGTCGCCGACCTTCTCGAGGGTATCGCAGCCCGGGATGCAGCGCTTGAGCACCTCGGGGTCGTTCAGCTTCTCCCAGACGGTCTGCTGGTCGGCCGGCAGCACGACCTCACCGGTCATCGTCATCGCCATGGCGGCGTTCCCCTCCCCGATCGTCTCTTTTGCCGGCCGCTCGAACCGGCGCCGCCGTAAGGGTAGCGGAGCCGTAGCATGTGGGCCACCTGGTCTTTCGCACGGCGACCCCGCATTCGCCGATTGTCGTGTGGTGCGGTGCTTGCTAAGCCTCGCCGCAAGGGACGGTCGTGACACCCGGATGACCGGGGCGCGGCCAGGGAGGCCCGGGCTGACAAAGCAGCCCGACAGTGGAGAACGTGACCGCATGGAGGTCTTCGCGCAGCAGCTCATCAATGGGCTGACGCTGGGGTCGATCTACGGCCTCATCGCCATCGGCTACACGATGGTGTTCGGTATCATCGGCATGATCAACTTCGCCCACGGCGACGTGTTCATGCTCTCGGCCTTCATCGCGCTGATCACCTTCCTGATCGTCACGACCTGGCTCGGCATCTCGTCGATCGCGCTGGCGCTGCTGATCGTGCTGATCGTCGCGATGGCGCTCACCGCCCTGTGGGGCTGGTCGATCGAGCGGATCGCCTACCGGCCCCTGCGCGGCTCCTTCCGCCTCGCCCCGCTGATCTCGGCGATCGGCGTCTCGATCTTCCTGTCGAACTTCGTCCAGGTCGTCCAGGGCGCCCGCAACAAGCCGACCCCGCCGATGATGCGCGACGTGATCACCCTGTGGACCGGGGAGAACGGCTACGCCGTCGCCCTGTCCTACAAGCAGATCATCATCATGCTGACGACCGTCGTGCTGCTCGCCGGGTTCTGGTACCTGGTGCAGAAGACCCCGCTCGGCCGGGCGCAGCGCGCCTGCGAGCAGGACCGCAAGATGGCGGCGCTGCTCGGCATCGACGTCGACCGCACCATCTCGCTCACCTTCGTGCTCGGCGCGGCCCTCGCGGCGGTCGCCGGCACGATGTACCTCCTCTATTACGGCGTCGTGTCGTTCTCGGACGGGTTCACGCCCGGCGTGAAGGCCTTCACGGCGGCGGTGCTCGGCGGCATCGGCAGCCTGCCCGGCGCGGTGCTCGGCGGCCTCCTCATCGGCCTCATCGAGACCTTCTGGTCGGCGTATTTCTCCATCGAGTACAAGGACGTCGCGGCGTTCTCGATCCTCGCGATCGTGCTCATCTTCATGCCGTCCGGCATCCTCGGCCGGCCCGAGGTCGAGAAGGTCTGATGGCGAACCCGGCCAACACCCTCGCGGCCCATCCCGCCGCCGACCGCGCCACCGACATGGCGGCGATCGTCAAGGACGCGGCGCTGTTCACGCTCGTCACCTTCGGCCTCTGCGTGCCGATCATCGCCTACCGGACCGATCTCAGCCAGACCGCGGCCCTCGACCTCGTGCCGCGCTGGGGCCTGGTGGCGCTCCTGTGCGGGCTCGTCTTCGTCGGGCGCCTGGGCCAGCGGCTGATCCTCGCCAACCGCGACGCCCGCCGGGCGCTCACCCCGTCGCCGACCCAGGCGACGGAGGCGGTCCATGCCGAGCCGAACGCCTCGCAGAAGCTCTCCTCCTACGCGCTGCCCGCCTTCCTCGGCGTGACGCTGGCCTTCCCGCTGCTGGCGGTGCTGGGCACCGGGGGGCTGGGCGAATCCCGCTACTGGATCGACCTCGGCATCCTGATCCTCACCTACGTGATGCTGGGCTGGGGCCTCAACATCGTGGTCGGGCTCGCAGGGCTTCTCGATCTCGGCTACGTCGCCTTCTACGCCGTCGGCGCCTATTCCTACGCGCTGCTCTCCACGGTGTTCGGCCTGTCGTTCTGGGTCTGCCTGCCGCTCGCCGGCCTGTTCGCGGGCCTGTGGGGCATGGTGCTGGGCTTCCCCGTGCTGCGCCTGCGCGGCGACTACCTCGCCATCGTGACGCTGGCCTTCGGCGAGATCATCCGCCTCGTCCTCATCAACTGGACCGACTTCTCGGGCGGGGCCGCCGGCATCTCGTCGATCCCGCGCGCCACCTTCTTCGGCATCCCGTTCACGGCGGACGAGGACGGATTCGCGGCGAAGCTCGGGCTCGATTTCAGCCCGATGCACCGGGTGATCTTCCTCTACTACCTCATCCTGGTGCTCGCGCTGATCACCAACGGCGTCACGCTGCGGCTTCGCCGCCTGCCGATCGGCCGCGCCTGGGAGGCCCTGCGCGAGGACGAGATCGCCTGCCGCTCGCTCGGCATCAACACCACCAACACCAAGCTCACGGCCTTCGCGCTGGGCGCCATGTTCGGCGGCTTCGCCGGCTCGTTCTTCGCCGTGCGCCAGGGCTTCGTCAGCCCGGAGAGCTTCAACTTCCTCGAGAGCGCGATCATCCTGGCGATCGTGGTGCTCGGCGGCATGGGCTCGCAGATCGGCGTGGCGATCGCCGCGGTGGCGATGGTCGGCGGCCCCGAGCTCCTGCGCAACCTCGGCTTCCTCAAGGCGGTGTTCGGCGACGGATTCGATCCGAGCGAGTACCGCCTGCTCCTGTTCGGCCTCGCCATGGTGGTGATGATGATCTGGCGCCCCCGCGGCCTGATCTCCGAGCGCGCCCCCTCGATCGTGCTCAAGGAACGCAAGCGCATCTCGGGATCCCTCGTGAAGGAGGGCCACGGCTGATGACCGCCCCCGTCTCCTCGCCTCCCCTCGCCTCCCCCCGGATGGCCGACCCGGTCCTGACGGTCGATCACGTCACCATGCGGTTCGGCGGCCTCGTCGCCGTCAACGACCTGTCGTTCCGGGTCGGCCGCGGCGACATCACGGCGCTGATCGGCCCGAACGGCGCCGGCAAGACCACGGTCTTCAACTGCATCACCGGCTTCTACAAGCCGACGGAAGGCATGATGACTCTGCGCCACCGCGACGGGTCGGATTACCTCCTGGAGCAGCTGCCGGGCTACGCGGTGAACCGCACCGCGCGGGTCGCCCGCACGTTCCAGAACATCCGCCTGTTCACCGGCATGACGGTGCTGGAGAACCTGCTGGTCGCCCAGCACAACCCGCTGATGGTCTCGTCGGGCTTCACCATCGGCGGCCTGCTCGGCCTGCCGTCCTACCGCCGGGCCGAGAAGGCGGCGGTGGAGCGGGCCAAGGACTGGCTGACGCGCATCCACCTGATGGACCGGGCCGACGATCCGGCGGGCGCCCTGCCCTACGGCGACCAGCGCCGGCTCGAGATCGCCCGGGCGATGTGCACCGATCCGGTCCTGCTCTGCCTCGACGAGCCGGCGGCCGGCCTCAACCCGCGGGAATCGCTGCTCCTCAACGATCTCCTGCGGGCGATCCGCGACGACCACGACACCTCGGTGCTCCTCATCGAGCACGACATGTCGGTGGTGATGGAGATCTCGGACCACGTCGTGGTGCTCGATTACGGCACCAAGATCGCCGACGGCACGCCCTCGGAGATCCAGAGCGACCAGAGCGTCATCGCCGCCTATCTCGGCGTCGAGGACGACGAGGTCGAGCAGGTCGAGGCGGAGGTCGGCGTATGACGCTCACGGGCATGTCCTTGACCACGTGGCTCGCCTTTACGGCCTCCTCGGCGATCCTGCTGGTGATCCCCGGCCCGACGATCCTGCTCGTCGTGTCCTACGCCATCGGCAGCGGCCTGCGCGCGGCGCTCCCGGCGGCGATCGGCGTCGCGCTCGGCGACCTCACCGCCATGACCCTGTCGCTCGCCGGGCTCGGCGCGCTGCTCGCCACCTCGGCCACGCTGTTCACGGCGCTGAAATGGTGCGGTGCCGCCTACCTGGTCTGGCTCGGGATCAAGCTGTGGCGGGCCGGCACGCAGCTCCAGGCGCCGCCGCGCTCCGGTGCGCCGGCCCTGCGGATGGTCGCGCATTCCTGGCTCGTCACCACGCTCAACCCGAAGAGCCTGACCTTCTTCGTGGCGTTCCTGCCGCAATTCCTCGATCCGCGAGGGGATCTCTTGACCCAGATGGTGGTGTTCGAGGCGACCTTCGTCGTCCTCGCCTTCCTGAACGCGCTGACCTACGCCGTGGCCGCCTCGCGGGCCCGCGGGTTCTTCGCCAGCCCGGCCCGGGTGCGGGTGATGAACCGGGTCGGCGGCAGCCTCCTCATCGGCGCCGGCTTCGCCGCCGCCCGGAGCACGCCATGAGCGTCGCCGGCATCAACGTCCTGGTCGACGAGACCCGCGCCCGGCAAGCCGGGACCCGGGCGCCCCTGCTCACGGTGCGCGGGGTCAAGACCTATTACGGCAACATCATCGCCCTCAAAGGGGTCGATCTCGACGTCAACGAGGGCGAGATCGTCACGTTGATCGGCGCCAACGGCGCCGGCAAGTCGACCCTGATGATGACGATCTTCGGCTCCCCCCGGGCGCGCGAGGGCACGATCACCTATGCGGGCCGGGACATCACCCGGATGCCGACCCACGAGATCGCCCGGCTCAACCTGGCGCAATCGCCGGAGGGGCGGCGGATCTTCCCGCGGATGACCGTCTACGAGAACCTGCAGATGGGAGCCTCGGTCAACGGCGGCGCCCATTTCGAGCAGGACCTGGAGCGGGTCTGCGCGATGTTCCCGCGCCTCAAGGAGCGCCTCTACCAGCGCGGCGGCACGATGTCGGGCGGCGAGCAGCAGATGCTCGCCATCGCCCGCGCCCTGATGAGCCGGCCGCGCCTCCTGCTCCTCGACGAGCCGTCGCTGGGGCTGGCCCCGCTCATCGTCAAGCAGATCTTCTCCGCCATCAAGGAGCTGAACGAGCGCGACGGCATGACGGTGTTCCTCGTCGAGCAGAACGCCTACCACGCCCTCAAACTGGCGCATCGCGGCTACGTCATGGTGACCGGCACCATCACCATGTCGGGCACCGGCAAGCAGCTCCTCGACGATCCGTCGGTGAAGGCCGCCTATCTCGAAGGGGGACGGCACTGATGCAGGGGATCCTCTACGAGGAGAGCACGATCTGGCTCTTCCTCCTCGTCACCGTGGTGATGGGCGGGTGGATGGCCTGGATGATCGGGCGCGGCATCGCGCTGGGCTGGAAGCCGTTCTGGCAGGCGATCCTGTCGCTGCTGCTGCTGGGCGTCGCCGTCCGCTTCATCCACCACGCCCTGTTCGAAGGCTCGTTCCTGTCGCCGCACTACTACGTGGTCGACACGATCGTGCTCCTGATCATCGGTTCGGCCGGCTTCCGCGCCACCCGCGCCCGGCAGATGACGACGCAGTATCGCTGGCTCTACGAGCGCAACGGCCCCTTCGCCTGGCGGGCGAAGGCCGGCGCCTGATAAAGCCCCTTTACCCCTTGGGGCCCTTGGCCCCCACGGGGCGCGCCAGCGATCCGGGACCGATGGTCCCGTTCCACCCATCCGGGGTCCCCACGCCCCGGTCTCCCGGCCGAAAGGGCCCGCGAGCCCGACCTTGGTTGTTCCAGAGGAGTACTGAGATGAAGCGCACGCTACTGGCCGGCTTCGCCCTCGCGGCCGGCCTCGCCTGGGCCGGATCGGCGCAGGCCCAGATCAAGCTCGGCGTGGCCGGCCCGATCACCGGCGCCAACGCCGCCTTCGGCGCCCAGCTCAAGAACGGCGCCGAGCAGGCCGTCGCCGACATCAACAAGGCCGGCGGCATCAACGGCCAGAAGATCGTCCTGGTCGTCGGCGACGATGCCTCCGACCCGAAGCAGGGCGTCTCGGTCGCCAACAAGTTCGCCGCCGACGGCGTGAAGGCCGTGATCGGCCACTTCAACTCCGGCGTCTCGATCCCGGCCTCCGACGTCTACGCCGAATCCGGCATCGTCGAGATCACCCCGGCCTCGACCAACCCGAAATACACCGACCGCAAGCTGTGGAACACCTTCCGCACCTGCGGCCGCGACGACCAGCAGGGTGCGGTCGCCGGCGCCTGGCTCGCCGAGAAGTTCAAGGGCAAGAACATCGCCTTCGTGCACGACAAGACCCCGTACGGCCGCGGCCTGGCCGACGAGACCCTCAAGGCCCTGAAGGCCAAGGGCGGCAAGGACGTGCTGTTCGAGGGCATCAACCCGGGCGAGAAGGACTATTCGGCCCTCGTCTCGAAGCTGAAGCAGGCCAAGGCCGACGTGGTCTATTACGGCGGCCTGCACACCGAGGCCGGCCTGATCGTGCGCCAGATGCGCGACCAGGGCCTCAACGCCCCGCTGATGAGCGGTGACGGCATCACCGACAAGGAATACGCCCAGATCGCCGGCCCGGGCGCCGACGGCACGCTGATGACCTTCTCGCCGGATGCCCGCAAGAACCCGAACGCGAAGGACGTGGTCGCGGCCTTCAAGGCCAAGAACATCGATCCCGAAGCCTACACCCTCTACTCCTACGCCGCCGTCCAGATCCTGAAGGACGCCATGGAGGCCACCAAGTCGACCGACGGCAAGAAGGTCGCGGCCTACATGCACGAGGGCAAGCCGTTCAAGACCGTGATCGGCGACATCTCGTACGACAAGAAGGGCGACATCACCCGTCCCGACTATGTCATGTACATGTGGAAGAAGGGCGCCGACGGCCGGATCGACTATACCGGCAACGAGCAGACCCAGTAACGGCCGGTCTGTCCGGTCCGGCCCGGCGCGCTCGCGCGCCGGGCCTTTTTCCGTTGACGAAGCCGTGCGTTCGTCACGTCCACGGCTTGCGCGTCCGAACGCCTCACCTTACATGCACATCGAGCGTTACAAGGCCATCAGCGCGCCCGGCAACTCGGCCGAGCACCCCGTACGGCCGGCCGCGTCGCGATCGAATTCCGAAGATGTGCTCCCGGCGGCGCCGACCGCGACGGCGACCCGGGTGGAGAGTGTGAATGGCGAAAGAAGAGTTGATGCAGTTCGACGGTCTCGTGCTCGAGATCCTGCCGGACGCGCGTTACCGCGTGCAGCTCGACCAGGGCCACGAGATCGTGGCCTACACGGCCGGCAAGATGAAGAAGAACCGCATCAAGACTCTGGCCGGCGACCGCGTCACCGTCGAGATGTCGCCCTACGACCTCGAGAAGGGCCGTCTGGTGTTCCGCCACAAGGACGAGCGTTCCTCGGGCCCGCGCCCGCCCTTCCGCGGCGGCAGCCAGTTCCGCCGGCGCTGATCGTCCGTCCATAGACCTGTGTCTGCGCGGGGCTGGGGTGCGAACCCTGGCCTTTTGCGCGTTTGCGTCCCTGTCGTCCTACCCCTGCGAGGCCCGCCATGACCCGTCCCCTGGTGATCGCCCCCTCGATCCTGTCGGCCGACTTCGCCCGGCTCGGCGAGGAGGTCCGCGACGTGGTCGCGGCCGGGGCCGACTGGGTCCATATCGACGTGATGGACGGGCATTTCGTGCCCAACCTCACCTTCGGCCCGGTCGTGGTGAAGGCGCTCCGCCCGCACACGAGCGCGGTCTTCGACGTCCACCTGATGATCGCGCCGGCCGACCCCTACCTCGCGGCCTTCGCGGAAGCCGGGGCCGACATCATCACGGTCCATGCCGAGGCGGGTCCTCACCTGCACCGCTCGCTCCAGACCATCCGGGCGCTCGGCAAGAAGGCGGGTGTCGCGATCAATCCGGGCTCGCCGGCGAGCCTCGTCGAACCGGTGCTCGACATGGTCGATCTCGTGCTGTGCATGACCGTCAACCCGGGCTTCGGCGGCCAGAGCTTCATCGGTTCGGTCTGCGAGACGGTCTCGCGGGTGCGCGCGATGGTCGGCGGCCGCGACATCGACATCGAGGTGGATGGCGGCGTGACGCCCGAGACGGCGCCGGCCGTGGTCAAGGCGGGGGCGAACGCCCTCGTGGCGGGGTCCGCCACCTTCAAGGGCGGCCGCGAGGCCTACGGCGCGAACATCGCCGCGATCCGCCGGGCGGCGGAGCGGGCTTCGGGGCAGTGGGTGTAGAATCCCCTCGCGGTCGGGCACCCCTGCCCCGCGACCGGCCGCCCTGGACTGCCGGAGGGATCGGGACGGTGCTCTCGCTGTCGAACGGCATCGGAACAAGCCCCCCGCTGTTTGGCGTGGGGGTCTGACGCAGTCTCGGTGCAGATCGGTCCAAGCCGCGCCAACCCGGCGAGCGTCGAGCAGGTCAAGATCGGCACGGCCGAATATCGGCCGTTTCACCGGCTTCGAGCGGGTGATCCGGCCTTCGGTCTGCCCGTTCGACCACGGCTTCGTCGACGCAGCGGCGACAGCCCTTTGTCCGTCGCGAGCCCAGCCGCGAAGGATCCCAGCGGGCCGGCCCTCGCCCTCTCGATCCGGCCATCGAGGGTCAGCACGCCGCCGCCCACTCCCCGACCACCCGCAGGCGGCCGGTGAACCCTCTCGCACGAAGCCGCTGCCACAACTCCGCCCCGGTCCGGCAGCCCGCCTTCCACTGGCTTTCCAGCCGGGGCGGATGAACCTCCAGGCTGCTCCGACGGGGGCGGAACACGTCACCCGTCACGCCGCGCACGACGTTGCGGACGAGCTCGCGGCCGTGGCCGGTCGTGCGAGCGATCACCTTGATCGGCACCCCACCCCGCGAGCGACGCGTCGGCCCCCGGACGGTCGCGGACCGCCTACGAGCCGGCGAGGTGCAGCACGATCTCGCGCCGATGCGGCCGGTCGCGGTGCTCGATCAGGTAGACGCCCTGCCAGGTGCCGAGGGCGAGCCGCCCCTCGACCACGGGAATCGACAGCGCCGCGTCGGTCAGGAGCGTGCGGATATGGGCCGGCATGTCGTCCGGCCCCTCGATGCCGTGGACATAAGGCACGTCGCGGGGCGCCAGCCGGTCGAGGGCGGTCATCAGGTCGGTGCGTACGTCCGGGTCGGCATTCTCCTGGATCGTCAGCGAGGCCGAGGTGTGGCGGCAGAACACCGTGAGCAGGCCCTGCCGCAATCCCGCCTCGCGCACGAAACCCGCCACCTCGGAGGTGATCTCGGTGAAGCCCTGGCCCCTCGTCTCGACGACGAGGCGGCCGCTCGCCTGGCGGGTGACCGGGCCGCTCCCCAGCATCTCGACGCGTCTCATTCGGCGTGTCTCCGTCCGGGGTGGACCTCTGTCTCGCCGCGGGCGAGGATGCGCTCCAGGGCCTCGATCCGGTCGGCCTCGGCGGTCGGCTTGTCCCAGCGGATGCGGCTGACGCGGGGAAACCGCATCGCGACGCCGGATTTGTGCCGGGTCGAGCGCTGCACCCCCTCGAAGGCGATCTCCAGCACCAGCCCCTTGGCGATACCGTACTCCACCTCCCGCACCGGGCCGAAGCGCTTGGTGGTGTGGTTGCGGACGTAGCGGTCGAGCTTGGCCAGTTCCTCGTCGGTGAAGCCGTGATAGGCCTTGCCGACCGGCACCAGTTCCTCGGCCCCGTCCGGCGCCTCGCGCCAGACCCCGAACGTGTAATCGGAGTAGAACGACGAGCGCTTCCCGTGGCCGCGCTGGGCGTACATCATCACCGCATCGACGCGGTAGGGCTCGCGCTTCCACTTCCACCACGGGCCCTTCGGCCGGCCGGGCTGGTAGGGGCTGGCGAGGCGCTTGAGCATCACGCCCTCGATCGCGTCGGCGTCCGGCCCCGCCCCGACCGAGGCCGGATCGGCCCGGGCCGCGGCGAGCGCCGCCCAGTCGGCGAACGGGACGAGGGGCGAGAGGTCGATGCGCGCGTGGTCGAGCCCGCCGACGAAGCGCTCGAGCCGCGCCCGGCGCTCGCTGAAGGGCAGCGGCCGCAGATCCTCGCCGTTCTCGGCCAGGAGGTCGTAGGCGCGGACATGGGCCGGGAAATCCTGCAGGAGCTTGCCCGTCACCGCCTTCCGGTTGAGGCGCTGCTGCAGCACGTTGAAGCTCTGCACCCGCGTATCGCGCAGGATCAAGAGTTCGCCGTCGAGGGCGCCCGAGAAGGTGATCGCCTCGGCGAGATCGGGAAAGGCGCCGGAGATGTCCTCCCCGGTGCGCGAATAGATCTTCTGGACCTGGCGTCCCTCGCCGTCGCGCCCGCCGGCGAGCTGGACCCGGATGCCGTCCCACTTCCACTCGGCCGAGAAGGCCTCGACGTCGAGCTTGTCGAGGTCGGCCTCCTCCTCGATCGGGTGCGAGAGCATGGCGGGGCGGAACGGCGCCGGATTGACCGATTCCGGCGGGCCGGCCCTTCCCTCGACCCAGGCGAAGAGTTCCGGGTACGGCGCCTGCAGCCCGTGCCAGACCTCCTCGACCGCATCGGCCTCGTGGCCGCCGAGGCTCGCCACCGCGGTCTTGGCGAGCCGCGCCGAGACGCCGACCCGCAATTCCCCGGTGATGAGCTTGAGGAGCGCCCAGCGCCCGGTCTCGTCGAGGGCGTCGAGCCAGGCGGCGAGCCGGGCCGGCAGCTCGCTCTTGCCGATGGTGGCGAGGCTCTCCACCACC
Organism: Methylobacterium indicum; assembly: GCF_017347565.1. NCBI lineage: Bacteria > Pseudomonadati > Pseudomonadota > Alphaproteobacteria > Hyphomicrobiales > Methylobacteriaceae > Methylobacterium > Methylobacterium indicum. Next base: position 3,357,573 of record NZ_AP024145.1, read on the forward strand.
TCCGACAGGGTCGGAACCGGCGGATTGTTGTGGCCGGGGCCGGGACTGCCGTCGCGCTTCGGCCAGATCAGGGCCGTCGCCTCGGCGAGGTCGCCGACGTAGTTGTAGGACATCCGGAACAGCACCGGATCGACCCGGGCCTCGACGAGGCCGCGGATCAGGCCGGGCTTGGCTTCGCGGAAGCTGAGCGAGCCGGTCATGGCCGCGAGCGCGTAGCCGCGATCCGGGTCGGGGGTGTGGCGGAAGAAGTCCTGGAGCAGGCGCAGCTTGGCGTTGCGCCGCGGCTCGTAGGCCAGGCGGTCGAGGAGGTGGGCGAAGTCGTTCACGCCGCGCTCTCCTCGGCCTTGGTCTTCCGGGCTCGGCGTCCCGCGGGCTTTCTGTCGTCGGATTTGCCCTCGTCGGACTTGCCCGCGTCGGGCTTATTCTCTTCGGGCTTGCTCTCCGGCTCCGCCTCGCCCTCGTCGCCGTAGCCCAGCATGTGCAGGGGCTTGGCCCGGATGCCTTGCGTCTCGCACCAGTGGACCAGGGCGTCCTCCTGGCCGTGGGTGACCCAAACCTCCCCGGCCCCGGTATCCTTGATGGTGCGGCAGAGGTCGTCCCAGTCCGAGTGATCGGAGACGATGAGCGGCAGCTCGACGCCCTTCTGGCGGGCGCGGGCCCGGACCTGCATCCAGCCCGACGCGAAGGCGGTGACGGGATCGGGAAACTTTCGCGACCACAGGTCCTGGATCGCCGAGGGCGGGCAGAGCACGATCTTGCCGCCGAGCTTCGGCCGCTCCGCCGCCACGACCTTGATCGTCTCGCCGACGCGAATCCCCTCGCGGCGGTAGAGGTCGGTCAGCTTCTCCATGGCGCCGTGCAGGTAGATCGAATCCGAAAAGCCCTCCTCGCGCAGGAGCGCCATCACCCGCTGCGCCTTGCCGAGCGCGTAGGCGCCGACGATGTGGGTGCGCTCGGGAAACAGCCGGACCGAATCGAGCAGGCGGCGCACCTCGTCGCGGGCCTCCGGGTGGCGGAAGACCGGTAGGCCGAAGGTCGCCTCGGTGATGAACACGTCGCAGGGCACGACCTCGAAGGGCAGGCAGGTCGGGTCCCGCGCCCGCTTGTAGTCGCCCGAATTGACGATCCGGCAGCCGCCCTGCTCGATGGCGATCTGGGCCGAGCCCAGCACGTGGCCGGCCGGATGGAAGCGCACCGTGACGTCGTTCATCCGGATCGCCTCGCCGAGCCGCGCCTCCTGGCGGGTCCGGCAGAACTCCTCGCCGTAGCGCACCGCCATGATGCGCAGGGTCTCGGGCGTCGCCAGCACGGCGCCGTGGCCGGCCCGGGCGTGGTCGGCATGGCCGTGGGTGATGAGGGCGCGCGGCACCGGGCGGACCGGATCGATGTGGAAATCCCCCGGCGGGCAGTAGAGCCCCTCGCGGGTCAGGGTGAGGAGGTCGGTGGGGCGCGGCGCCATTGACCCTCGTTTCGGAGGACTAGCCTCTTCTCGGCTGCGGAGCCGGGTATATAGGCGGCCCGCTCCGTCCGTCCCGTGACCCCGAAACCCTCGCCGAGACCCCGCCGCGATGCCCGCCCCCACCCGCTCCTCCGGCGACCTCCTCGCCGACCGCCGCTACGCCTGGGCGGAGGCGGCCCTCGCCGAGGGCGACGCGGCGGCCGCGTCCGACCTCGCCGCGCAGGTGCTGGAGATCGCCCCCGGCTACGCTCCGGCCTGGCTGCTGCTCGGCCGTGCGCGTGCCGCCGATCCGGCGCAGCGCCAGGCGGCGGCGGACGCGTTCCGGTCGGTGCTCGTCCTCGATCCCGACGACGCGCTCGGCGCCCGGCTGCACCTCGCCGCGCTCGGCGAGGGAGACGGCGCGGCGAACGCGGAGGCGATCTCCCCGGCCTATGTGCGGGCCCTGTTCGACGGCTATGCAGGGCGCTTCGAGCGTCACCTCGTCGAGGGCCTGGGCTATTGCGGCCCCGCCCTGATCCGGGCGGCCCTGGAGCGGCTGCGCGGGCCGGATGCCCGGTTCGGCACCGTCCTCGATCTCGGCTGCGGCACCGGCCTGATGGCCCGGGCGCTCGACGGCCTCGCCGGAACCCTGGTCGGCGTCGATCTCTCGCCCGGCATGCTGGCGCAGGCGCGCCGCACCGGCCGCTACGCCCGCCTGCAGGAGGGCGACCTGCGGGGCTTCCTCGAAGCCGAGCCGGCGGCGAGCGCGGATCTCGTGGTCGCCGCCGACGTGTTCATCTACCTGCGGGAGATCGGCCCGGTGCTGCGGGAAGCCGCCCGGGTGCTCGCGCCCAGCGGCCTGTTGGCCTTCACGCTCCAGGGCCATCCGGGCGAGCGCGGCGCCGTGCTGGGGGCCGACGGGCGTTACGCCCACGGCTTCGAGACGGTGCGGGAGGACGCGGTCGAGGCGGGGCTGACGGCCCTCGTGTTGGAGCCGGCCGAGATCCGGCGCCAGAACGGGGTCGGGGTGCCGGGGTGGCTGGCGGTGCTGAGGCGGTGACGGTTCGGGCCCTCGGCCCGACGCCGCTCGTTGCACCGCGTGGGTCCGGATCCGCGAGAGCGGGGCCCCGAACGACGATGGAGAGCTTCGGACTCTGCCCCCGACGGCCCCGTCGCTCGCCTCACCCCACCCTGCCGCTGCCCCCCTCCCCACCGATCCGCTCCGCCGCGAAGCGCGCCCGCAGCCAGGCGGCGGCAGGGCCGCAGGGGCGCTGCTTGTGCCAGACGAGTTCCAGGGCGACCGGCCAGTCGCCCTGGTCGAATTGCAGGTCCGGCGTGACGAGGTACGGCGCGGTGAGCGAGGCGGCGATGACGTGGTCGGTGACGAAGGCCCAGCCGATCCCGTGCTTCACCATCTCCAAAATCACCCAGTGGCTCTCGACCCACCAGACCTCGGCGGCGACGCGCAGGCGGCGCTTCTCCGGCCCATCGCTGCGGGCGGCGACCAGGATCTGGCGGTGGCGCTTCAGCTCCTCCCACTCCACCCGCGCCTTGGCGAGGGGGTGGTCGCGGCCGCAGACGAGCTTGAGCGGCACCCAGCCGATGGTCTGAAAGCCGAGTTCCGTCGGCAAAACCTCCTGGCGCCACATCACCCCGAGATCGGCGGCGCCCGACTGCACCATGCGGCTGACATCCTCCATCAGCGGGAACAGCAGTTCCAGTTCGACGGACGGAAAGGCCCGCGCGAAGTCGGCGAAGAGCGCGCCGAGCGCGTGTTCGGGATAGAGTTCGTCGATGGCGACGACGAGCCGATTCTCGATGCCCTGCTGCAGGCTGCTCGCCACGCCGATCAGGTGCTCGCGCCGGTCGAGCACGACCCGCGCCTCCAGGAGCAGCCGCTCGCCGGCCGGGGTGAGCACCGGGTTGCGGCCCGTGCGGTCGAACAGGTCCAGCCCGAGATCAGCCTCGAGATTCGCCACCTGCATGCTGACGGCGGATTGCGCCTTCCTCAGCGTCCGGGCGGCGCCCGAGAACGAGCCGGCCTCGGCCGCCGCCACGAAGGCCTGGAGCTGGTCGAGCGACACGGCCATCTATCTGTTTTCCCGATAGGTCCCAACTTGCGACCGGGAGCATCGCAGATAGAAAGCGGCCCATCCATCACCGCTTCGGGGTCGAGACCATGCGCAGCACGCGCGACCGCATCCGCCATGCCATCCTGTTCGAGGTCGTCGGCCTCGCGCTCATCATCCCGCTCGGGACGGTCGCGTTCGGCCTGCACGCCTCCGCGATGGGCGTGATCGGGATCGGCAGCGCGGTGACCGCGACGGCGTGGAACTACGTCTACAATCTGGGCTTCGACCACGCGATGCAGCGGGTCATGGGGCACACCCGCAAGAGCCTTCCCTTGCGGGCGGCGCATGCGGTGCTGTTCGAGGCCGGGCTGCTGGTGATCCTGCTGCCGCCGATCGCCTGGTATCTCGGCATCGGCCTGCGCGAGGCCCTGGTCATGGATCTGGCGATCGCGGCCTTCTACGTCGCCTACGCGTTCCTGTTCAACCTCGCCTACGACCGGGCCTTCCCGGCCCCGGGCTGGGCCGAGGCCGCACCGGCGCGCTGATACCGCGTCAGGGCGCCGTCGATCCCGGTAGCCACGATTTCGGCGGCGCTCAGCGCCGCCGTTCGCCGGAGGCCTCCGACATCAGCCGGCCGAGGCTGCGCTGGTCGAGATGCGCGGGGGCCTTGTCGGCGCGGCGCGGCGCGATGGCGCCGGTCGTGGGCGGGTCGATGACGGAGGCCAGCGCCGGTCCCGGCGCCCGGTCCTTCTCGCGCAGGGCGATCCAGTTCGCCGCCGTGGTCAGCGCCGCGATCGCGATGATGACTTTGATACCGCCGAGAAGGAGGCGCCACATGGCTGGTCGGGACCCACGATCGGTGTGAGGCCGACGATCCGGCCGTCCGACATTCTTGGGCCATAAGCCTTAACGGGCGGCCTCCCCGCCCCCGACCCGGATCGTCCCACAACGGGAGGGCGGAGCAATCTGGTGGGCCTTGCGCCAGGATCGCGGTTCCTGTTCCCCGGAACCCTGACGCTCCGGCGACTGCTCGGCCCACTGAGCCTCACAGGATTGGGTGCAGAGAACTGGTCCGCCCCACCCCGTCGTCGCCGACCTCTTTGCCGCACAGCCCGGACGGGTTCCGGAAGCCGCCGGGCGCGCCGGCATCGAGGACGGCCCGTGTAGGACAGACGGGGCCGGAGGGGCAACCGGAATACCGCCGAGGCGCTTGCGTCACAACGCGCCGGCCCGGCGCACTTGACCGACCGAGACGATAAACCCGGCGGGCCCAGGGCCCGCCGGGTTCGAACACCTCGTCATCCGGCCGCGCAGGCGCGGCCGGCTCGCGGAGCGATCAGCGCAGCGAGCCGCAGAAGCGCTGGATGCGGCGGCAGGCCTCTTCCAGGAGCTGGTTCGAGGTCGCGTAGGAGATGCGCAGGTTGGGACCGAGGCCGAAGGCCGAGCCGTGCACCGAGGCGACGCCCTCGGCCATCAGGAGCTCGGTGACGAAGTCCTCGTCGGTCTCGATCACCTTGCCGGATTCGGTGCGCTTGCCGATCAGCTCGGCGCAGGACGGGTAGACGTAGAACGCGCCCTCCGGCGTCGGGCAGCGCAGGCCGTTGGTCTGGTTCAGCATCGAGACGACGAGGTCGCGCCGGGTCTGGAACGCGGCCCGGAACTCGGCCAGGTGGTCCTGCGGCCCGTCGAGGGCGGCAACGGCAGCCCATTGCGAGATCGTGGCCGCGCCGGAGGTCTGCTGGCCCTGGACGAAGTCCATCGCCTTGATCAGCTGCTCGGGGCCGGCGGCGTAGCCGATGCGCCAGCCGGTCATGGCGTAGGATTTCGAGACGCCGTTCATGGTCAGCGTCCGCTCGTAGAGCGCCGGCTCGACCTGGGCCGGGGTCACGAAGGTGAAGTCGCCGTAGACGAGGTGCTCGTACATGTCGTCGGTGAGCACCCAGACGTGGGGGTGGCGCACCAGCACGTCGGTGAGCGCCTTCATCTCGGCGTGGCTGTAGGCGGCGCCCGACGGGTTCGAGGGCGAGTTGAGGATCACCCACTTGGTCTTCGGCGTGATGGCGCGCTCCAGCTCCTCGGGCTGGAGCTTGAAGTTCGTCTCCATCGTGGTGTCGGCGAAGACCGGGGTGCCGCCGCACAGGCCCACCATCTCCGGGTAGGACACCCAGTAGGGCCGCGGGATCACCACCTCGTCGCCCGGGTTCAGGGTCGCGAGCAGCGCGTTGTAGATCACCTGCTTGCCGCCGGTGCCGACGATGGTCTGGCTCGGCTTGTAGTCGAGCCCGTTCTCGCGCTTGAACTTCTTGGCGATGGCCTCGCGCAGCGGGACGATGCCCGAGACCGGCGGATACTTGGTCTCGCCGCGATGGATCGCTTCGATCGCCGCCTGCTTGATGTGCTGGGGCGTGTCGAAATCCGGCTCGCCGACCGACAGGCTGATGACGTCGCGCCCCTGGGCCTTCAGGTCCCGCGCCTTCTGGGTCATCACGATGGTGGCGGAGGGTTTCACGCGCGAGAGGGCGTCGGCCAGAAAGCCCATGATGATCGACTCCAGAACCTGTGTAAGACGCCCGGTCGGGCAGGGTCCTGGCCGTCCGGGTCTTCGAGCGGGCCGGACCCTAGTCGGGCGCGCCAGTGCGGGCAAGCCGCGCTTTGCCCGAAGAACAGGCGTCCGTGCCTGCACGGAACCATCGGCCTGGACAAATGGCGCGCCCGCGTGACACCGTTCCCCTCCCCGACGGGACGGGATCGGCGGCGATGGGCGAGGCGGAGCGGGTGCGGGCGTTGAGCGAGGAGATCGGCCTCGCGATCGACCACGCCGCCTGCGATCCCGCGGCCTGGGACGGCGTCATGGCCACGATCGGTCGCCTCATGCCCGGGATCTGGCCGGTGCTCCAGGTCGTCGATGCCGCCGCCGGGACCGGCCTGCCCCTCGTGCACTGGGGCTGGGATCCGGCCGACGTCCAGGCCTACGAGGCGCATTACGGCGCGGTGAACCCGTGGATCTCCGTGATCCTGTCCACGCCCGAGATGGTGTCGATGCATTCCGAGGAGCGGATGCCGGTCGCCACCCTGCAGCATACCGAGTTCTACACCGACTGGCTGTCGCGGCTGGGCGGCATGACGGCCTCGAGCGGGATCAAGCTGATCGACGCCGACGGCCGCCTGGCGGTGCTCAACCTTCAGCACGAGCAGGCGCGGGCGGCGCGCGAGCAGGAGCGGCTGGGCGCGGTCATGGCGCGGATCGGGCCGCGGATGCGCCGGGCGATCGAGACCAACCGGGCCTGCTTCCCGGCCGGTATCGCCCGCGCGCCCGGGGAGACGCTGCTGACCCGGGTGGCCGATCCCGCCTTCGTGGTCACCCGCGACCTGCGCCTCGTGGAGGCGAGCCGCGCCGGCCACGACCTTCTTTCCGAGGGAACGGTCCTGCGGGTCGGGGCCCTCGACCGGGTGCAGATACGGGATCGGCGCCTCGCCGAGTCGGTGGCCCGGGAGGTCGCGCTCGCCTGCGGAGGCGCCCCGGAACCCGGGATCGACCCGGCGGGCCAGGGGCCGGTGCGGGTCGGGCCGATACGCTGGCAGGTCACCGCGATCGGACTGCGCCAGGACCTGCGCGGCATCGTCGGGATGGCGCGGCTGCTGGTTCCGGACCAGCTCGCCCTGGTGGTCCTGCGCGGGAGCGCCGCGGACGGCACCCGGGAGCGCGACCGCCTCGCCGCCCTCGGGCTCTCGCCGGCCGAGATCCGCCTCGCCCTGCTGATGGACGGGTCGCGCTCCCTGGTCCAGGCGGCGGAGGCGCTGGGCATCCGCCACGAGACCGCCCGCTCGCAACTGCGTCAGGTCTTCGCCAAGCTCGGGGTGTCGCGGCAATCCGAGCTCGCGGTGTTCATCCTCCGGCTCAGGCAACGCGCCTGAGCCGGAGAAGCCGGCATCAGGCCGGGATCACGTCCACGATCTCGTAGGTGTCGGGATCGATGATGACGATATCGTCGCCGACCAGCACGTACTGGAAGCCGCGATAGGCCGGGACCAGGGTGAGGATCGCCGGCGGCAGGGCGTGCAGGGTGACCGAGCGCGGCACCGCGACGCCGGCGCGCAGGGCGAAATTGACCCCCGTCAGCGGCCGCACGCCGGAGCGCACGATGGTCTGGCGGAACTCGGTGCGCTTGGTGGTGTCGAGGCGCGAGACGGCGCCCCGGGCCTCCGTCCGGCCGCCGCGCTCGCCCCGATCGGCACCGCGGTCGCCACGCTCACCGCGTTCTCCTCCACGCTCGCCGCGTTCGCCGCGCTCGCCGCCGCGGTCGCCCCGCTCACCGCGTTCGGCTCCCCGCTCGCCGCGTTCGCCGCGCTCCGCACCGCGCTCGCCCGGCTCGGCACCGCGTCCGCCGGCACCGGGCTGGGCGCCCTCGCCGCCGGCCCGGCCGCCGGGCGCACCCGGTTGCTGGCCCGCGCCCCCTGCCGGCCCGGCTCCGCCGGGCTGCGCAGCCCCGGCGCCGCCGCGCGGGCCGGCCGCACCACCGGCTCCTCCGGCGCCGCCCATGCCCGCGCCGCCGGCACCACCACCGGCTCCGCCGCCGACGCCCGCACCACCGCCGGCACCGCCTGCAGCCCCGCCACCGGCGCCGCCGCCCGCTCCCCCACCGCCGCCGGGACCGCCCTGCGCGAAGGCCGTGGCCGCGCCGAGCACCAGCACGGCGGCCGTCATCGTCCCGCGCAACATCTTGCCGCGATTCAGCTTGGTCATGTCACGACTCCCGAGACTGCCCCCGCGCGGCCTGTGGCGCAGGGTTGTTGCAGTGCCGGGCCGCAACGGAGACGTGCGGGAGATGGTTCCGCGATCGGGTGCGATCCCCGCCCCCGATCTCGCTTTGGCCTGCGGGCGCCCGGATCGTCTCGGGCGCCCTCCCCGGTTCAGCCGATCGCCTCGGCGACGGCCGTGCCGCAGGCGGTGGTGTCGGCGTTGCCGCCGAGGTCGCGGGTGCGGAGCGTCCGCTCGGCCAGCACCCGCTCGATGCCGGCGACGATCTCGGCGGCGGCTTCGTTCTCGCCGAGATGCTCCAGCATCATCGCGCCGGACCAGATCTGGCCGATCGGGTTGGCGATACCCTGGCCGGCGATGTCGGGGGCCGAGCCGTGGACCGGCTCGAACAGCGACGGGAAATCCCGGTCCGGGTTGATGTTGCCCGACGGCGCGATGCCGATCGTGCCGGTGCAGGCGGGGCCGAGATCCGACAGGATGTCGCCGAAGAGATTCGAGGCCACCACCACGTCGAACCAGTCCGGGTGCAGCACGAAATGCGCCGTCAGGATATCGATGTGGTACTTGTCCCAGGCGACATCGGGGTAGTGGCGCGCCATCTCCTGCACCCGCTCGTCCCAGTACGGCATGGTGATCGAGATACCGTTCGACTTGGTGGCCGAGGTCAGGTGCTTCTTCGGCCGCGAGCGCGCGAGTTCGAAGGCGAATTTCAGCACCCGGTCGGTGCCGCGGCGGGTGAAGACCGATTCCTGCACGGCGAATTCGCGGTCGGTCCCCTGGAACATCCGGCCGCCGACCGAGGAATACTCGCCCTCGGTGTTCTCGCGCACGACCCAGAAATCGATGTCGCCGGGCTTGCGGCCGGCGAGCGGGCTCGGCACGCCGGGCATCAGGCGCACCGGACGCAGGTTGATGTACTGGTCGAACTCGCGGCGAAACAGGATCAGCGAGTTCCACAAGGAGACATGGTCCGGGATCTTCTCCGGCCAGCCGACCGCGCCGAAGAAGATCGCGTCGTGCCCGCCGATCTGCGCCTTCCAGTCCTCCGGCATCATCCGGCCGTGCTTGGCGTAGTAGTCGTAGGACGAGAAGTCGAACCAGTCCTGCTGCAGCGTGAAGCCGTGGCGCTTGGCCGCCTGCTCCAGCACGCGCACGCCCTCCGGCACCGTCTCCTTGCCGATGCCGTCCCCGGGGATCACGGCGATGCGGTAATGACGCTTGGCTGACGGCATGGGTGTCTCCTCCGTGTTATGGGTCCTGCCGTCGCGCATCGGGCGGGATCGGTCAATCGCCGTTCACGCCACATCCCCGACGCTCGCCCTGCGCTGGCGGTCGAGCTCGTCGCTGTAGCGCTTGAGCGTGTGCTTCTCGGTCAGGATTCCGATTACCCGGGCGGTCTCCCGGCTCTCGACCACCGCCAACGCCTCGCTCTCGGCCTTGTCGAACAGGGCCACGGCTTCCTTGGCGTTCATCTGCGGCAGCAGCATCTCGTCGCGGTAGCGCAGGAGGTCGACGACCTTCGTCTCCGCCGCCTTGTCGTCGATCGGGGCCGCATGGGCCTCCGCCACCAGCACGATGCCGGCATACTGCCCGGCCTCGTCGACGGCGACCACCTGGGTGCCGGAGCCGAGCGGGAAGGCCCGCCGGAACGCCGCCAGCGTGGTGTCGGCCCGCACGGTGCGGACCTCGCGGCGCATCAGCTGGCCGACCGTCAGGGTGCGGATCCAGCCGACGTCGTGGGCGCTGCGGATCGACTCCCCGCGCAGATGGAAGCGCCAGGTCGCGAAGGAATACCCGAAGGTCTTGCGCACGGTGAGCGAGGACGCGATCACCGCCACGAGCACCAGGCTGGCGATCGGGAAGTCGCCCGTCACCTCCAGCGCCAGGAAGGTCATCGTCATCGGCCCGCCGATCACCGCGACGGCGAGCGCGCTCATCCCCACCACCGCGTAGGTGACCGGCGGCAGCACCATGGCGACGAGGGGCGGGGCGAGGATCACGAAGATCTTGCCGGCGAGCGCCCCGAGGAACAGCGAGGCGAAGAACAGGCCGCCGCGGAACCCGGTGCCGATCGAGATCGCCGAGGCGAGCGCCTTGGCGAGGAAGAGGAGGATCAGCCCGGCCGCCCCGATGGCGGCGCCGTCCTCGGTCAGGTTGAGGTGGAGCGCGCCGTGCCCGGCCGAGAGCACCTGGGGCGTGGCCACGAGCGCCAGCACCCCGACCACGACGCCCCCGAGGACGGGCCGGGACAGCGGCGGCAGCCTCGTGCGGCGCACCCCCTCCTCCACCAGCGTGACGCCCTGCATGATCAGGATGCCGAGCCCGGCGCAGATCAGCCCGAGGCCCAGGGTCGGCAGGTAGTCGGCCGGGCCGACCGGCGGGGTCGGCCCGATGGTGATCACCGTCTGGTGGCCGAGGATCGCCCGCGACACGAACCCTCCGGCGAGCGCCGCGGTCACCACCGGGGTGAGCGACGCGATGGCGTAGGTGCCGATGATCAGCTCGAAGGCGTAGAAGGCGCCGGTGAGCGGCGCCCCGAACGCCGCCGCGATCGCGGCCGCCGCCGCGCATCCGACGAGGATCCGCATGTCGGCACGGCGCAGCTCGAAGCTCAAGCCCAGGCGCGAGGCGACGCCGGCGGAGATCTGGGTGTAGCCCGCCTCGAGCCCGACCGAGGCGCCGCAGCCGTTCGAGATCAGGTTCTGCACCGCCACCAGCGCCGAGTCCCGCAGGGACAGGCGGCCGCCATGCAGCGCGTTGGCCTCGATCGGGTCGATGACCGGCCGCCCGGGAGCGCGCCGCCAGCGCCCGCCGAGCCAGACCACGAGACCGAGCACCACCCCGCCCAGGGCCGGCACGCCGAGGGCGACGAGCGGCGAGACGTGCGGCGTCGCGCTCAGGCGCTCGTCGAGGTCGAGGCCGAACAGCCATTCATGCGCGGTCTGCGCCGCCCAGCCCATGCCGCTGACGAGCGCCCCCGACACGCAGCCGACGAACGCCGCGAGCAGGATCAGGCCGATCTCGCCGCTGCGCACCCAGGCGCGCAGCGATCCGGGCGCCAGCACGAGGGCGCTCTCCGTCAGGGCGCGGCGGACCGTCTCGGGCTTCGGCGTCATCGGACCGTCGGGGCAGGGAATGGTGGGGTGCCCTGCGGTTTACGGTGCCGGAGGCGGCCGGTCGACCGGCTTCGCTTCCACAGCCGGCGCAGTTTCTCGCGCTTTCGGAAGCGGGAACGCAGATCGGCGCTTGCCACGGCGCCCGGGCCCGACTACACACCCCCTCGTCGCGAGCCGCCATAGCTCAGTTGGTTAGAGCGCTAGATTGTGGATCTAGAGGTCCCCCGTTCGAGCCGGGGTGGCGGTACCACGCACTTGGAAGGTTCGGAGCCCGGGCTGGCGACAGCGCCCCCGGCGAGCGGACCGAACCGATAGACTTGCCGAACAACGGAATTTTGCGGTTCCATGACGGCCGATGCCTGTGGGCATCGATACGGGAACGATCGGCGCTGACGTGCGATACCGGCAGGACGCGGTGTCCGACGACGCCCGCAGCCCGACCCGGAGGCGCCCGATGACCGATATCGCCGACACCCCGCGCCATGCCGCCGAGGCCTCGCCGAGCGACGAGGAGGCGTTCCACATCCCGGACGAGATCGCGCTGGCGCTGACCGAGTTCGCCGCGGTGGAAGAACTCTCCCGCGGCGATGCGATCTGCCTCATCCTGCGGGACTACCTGCGGGTGAAGGGCTACCTCAAGAGCGCGCCTCCGGTCTGACGACACGCCCGGCGGGCACCCCGCTCCCGCGGGGATGCCCCGGGATCGTGCATCCCCGCGGGAGCAGGGACCGTATCGCTACACGGCGCCGCGCAGCTGGATCTCGAGGCGGCCGACATCCTCCGTCAGCCGATCGACCGTGCGCCGCGCCTCCGGATCCTCGGGTTCCTCCCTGAGGGCCAGCGCGGCGGCGGCGAGGGATTGGCGCTTGGCCTGGAGCGCATACGCGATCTGGGCGCGAGCCATCTCGGGTGTCCTGTCGGCCATGGGCGATCCTCCTCAAGACTGCGCATTCGGGCGCGGTGATAGCGGTCCCCGTTCAACGCGCGAACCGGCCACGAGATCGCGCGGCCTGGCGGGCGACATTCGAGGAGCCGAGCTCACGCGGAAACGGCGCGGGCTGCCTGACCCACGCCGTTATCGTCAGGTTGTCCGGGGAGTCGCGGGCTCAGCAGTCGTTGGCCTGCTGCGCGGCGGTCTTCTCGCCCTTCGACTGGCGCGAGACGTCGGCCGGCGAGGTCGCCGTCTGCGAGCCCACATTCTGCATCGCCCCGACGGTACCGGGGGATTCCGCCTTCGCGCCCGGCGTGACCGAGGCGGTGGCCGGCGGATCGACGGTCGAGCTCTTGTCCATCTTCTGGTTCTGGGCGGTCTGGCCCGGGGCGCAGGGACCCGCAGCGGCACCGAGCGTGCCGGCCAGCAGGAAGAGCCCGGCGCCGATGGCGGTGAGGCGTGTCATGGTGTTTCCTCCAGACGTTGTCGTGCCCCCTCAACCGACATCCTGAAGTCGCGGTTCCTCCCCCATTGGGCTGCGACATACTGGCATGGTCTATGTCGTATGTTCGCGAAAGCGGCATTCGAAATCCGCTTGCGTGCTCCGCCCGGCAAACCAATTTCGAATGCGCCAGAACCGAAAAAATTCGCTTGCGTTTTGTGCGGCGCACGCTAATTTGTGCATCGCACGATCGCGATGGCGTCGCGGTCGTGCTGCCCTCTTTGGGCGTTTCCTCCCTAGACTTCGGGCCACCCGCAAGGGTGGCCTTTTTTCTTGTGACCTTTCCTCTTGGGGAATGGCCCACGGGACATCCGGAGCAGGTTTTTGACGGGTGCGGGATCCATCCGCCTGCCGTCGCCGAAACGGGATCGGGGCCGCGCACGGCGCAGCCCCGACATCCTCGGATCGACGGGCCGGTCCGTCGGAGCATGGCCCGACGGCGGGACGCCGTCTCGCCGCGGAGGACGCGGCGCGATGAGGGATCTAGATCGGCAGCATCCCGGCGGGGCGCGACTGGGCGTAGAGGCTCGCCCCCGCATCCGCGCCGACGACCCGCGCCAGGGCGGCCTCGTCGCAGGTGCCGGCAATCCGCAGGCCGAGCTGGTGCAGATGATCCTTGTCGGTGCAGTAGGCGGCCAGCCGGGCGCGTCCCGTCTCGGGCATGCGCGCCACCAGGGCGTCCACGTCGTCCTCGCTGGCGCGGTGCAGCACCGCCAGCAGCTCGAGCGGGATCGGATAGCGGGCGAACGCCGTGGGCAGCGGGCGGGTCTGAGCTTGCGGCATGGATCACCTCGTGCGGTCGGGTTCGCGGGATCCTCGGGCGGATATGGTTAGCGATCAGTTAAGAGCTCGACACTCCATGCGCATGACGATGAGCGACGCCGCCGGGTGCCGCACCGGATCGCGACAATCCGCCTGCCCGGCCAAATCGATGATCTACGTCATGTCGGAAGACCTCGACGCAATGCAGCATATCGGGCATGCGCATAACGTAGGGAGCCACCTGTCGAATGAATGATTGTAGTGGGAGCACGGCGCCGCTACGAGGCCCGGACGAGGTGAGATGAGCGAGCAGACCCGCGCGGAAACTGTCCTGGCCGATGCCGTGCGGCGCAGCCTGGACGGCTGCCTGCGCGCGCCGGCATTCCGGCGCTCGCCGAAGCTGGCCGCCTTCCTGGGCTATATCGTGGAGGAGGAGCTGGCCGGCCGGGGCGAGACCATCAAGGCCTACACCATCGCCACGCAGGCCCTCGGCCGGGCCGACAGCTTCGATCCGAGCAACGATCCGAGCGTGCGGGTCGAGGCCGGCCGCCTGCGGCGCGTCCTCGACGAGGTCTATGCCGACGAAGGCCGCGCCCTTCCGGTGCGGATCCTGGTCCCGGTCGGCGCGTACCGGCCGAGCTTCGAGAGCCAGTCGGCCGAGATTCCGTCCCGCGAGGCCGTCTCTCGCGAGTCGACCATCGAGGAGGTTCTCCCCCGCGGCGAGGCGGCCAGGGGGCTCCCCGGTCCCGCGGCCGTCCCGGCGCGGATCCCGGCCCCGCCGGCCCTGCGGCCCTCCCCGCGTGCGGGCTCCCCGCTGTTCGAGAACCGCGGGCAGGCCGTGCTGGCCCTCCTCCTGGTGCTGATCGCCTTCCTGCTCACGATCGAGATCGGGCTGCAGATCTACATCATCACCCAAACCTGACGCAGAGGACCCCGGCGGCGTCCGCGATCCCGCGGAACCGATCCCGGATCCCGGCTGTTCTTCGCCGTCATTGGATGTGACGTACGGGAGATCGCCATGCGCAAGATGATGTCCGCCGCCGTGCTCGCCGTGGGCCTGGTCGGCTTCGCCGGAGCCGCGGAAGCCAAGGGATGCATCAAGGGCGCGGTCGTGGGCGGCATCGCCGGCCACGCCGTCGGCCACACCTTCGCGGGCGCCGCCGCCGGTTGCGCGCTCGGCCGCCACCAGGCCAACAAGCGCCAGCGCGCCCGGGACGAGGCCGTCCAGCCGCCTGTCAGCCGCTGACACGGTAGCGGTCTCGTTGCACCGCACCATCCCCGGCGACAATCGCCAGGGCCGCCCCGCAGGTCGAGCTTGGCCATAACACGGCATGAATGCTTGGCCGGCGACAGAGCGGAGCTTGCCGCGATACGGCGAAGCTTGCACCGGTTCGTGATGACCTGAGCGAGCCTCGCCGTCATATCGCCACATCTCGTCGGCTTCTTGCGCCGTACAGGCACGGAAACCGGGGCGATACATCAGATGCGACGTCGAGTGGACGGACCGGCGCAGCGGGGCTCCATGCGGATGGCGGGAGCCCACGGGGACGTCCTCTCCTTCAGCAGCCGCGCCGCCCATGGCGGCGTGCCGGTGATGGCCCGCACGATCGTGGCGGCCGGGTGCCTCGCCGCCGGCCTCTCCGCCCTACTGCACCAGTACGGCGCCGAGCTGGTGACCGCCCGCCCGGCCGTCACCATGATGGCCGACCTCCTGGTGATGCCGACCCCCAAGATCCAGGCGCCCAAGATCCAGGCATCCAAGATTCAGATGCAGGCCTCGCAGGCCCAGCCCGCTGCGGGCCGCGACATGGCCGGGATCGCGCCCCTGCGCGAACCGATCCACGATCTCGACACGGCGCTGGGCTCGTCCGGCGTCGATCGCGTCTCCTACGACGACCTCCTCGCCGCCAGCTCGGGCGGCGATCCCAACGAGGTGCTGACCTTCGGGCCGATGCGGATCCGCCGCCACCTCGTCCAGACCATCGTGCGGGCGGCCGCGACGGTGCGCACCGACCCGGTCCTGCTGATGGCGGTCGCCGACAAGGAATCGAGCTTCCTCACCGAGGTCCAGGCCCGGACCTCCTCGGCGACCGGCCTCTACCAGTTCATCGAGCGGACCTGGCTGCAGGTGATGCGGGAATTCGGCGCCCAGCACGGCTATGCCCGCGAGGCGGGCCTGATCGGCGAGGACAACAGCGTCGCGGATGCCGCGGAGCGCACCCGTATCCTCGATCTGCGCCGCGATCCCTCGCTCGCCGCCGTGATGGCGGGCGAGATGCTGAAGCGCGATTCGGCCCGGATCGCCGCCCGGATCGGCCGCGACCTCACCCTCGGCGAGACCTACCTCGCCCACTTCCTCGGCCCGGACGACGCCGAGCGCTTCATGGCCAAGGTGGTCGAGGAGCCGAAGGCCGAGGCTGCCGCCCTGCTGCCGAAGCCCGCCAAGGCCAACCGGCCGATCTTCTACGAGCGCGTCGGGCGCCGGAAGGCCCGCAGCCTCACGGTGGCCCAGGTCCACGACAAGTTCGAGGCGATGATGAGCACCCGCGGCGCCCGCTACCGCGACGTCGGCGCGCTGATGGGCGTGATGGCCTACGCGGCGGAGTCGCCCTGAGGGGGCTCCGTCACGCGGGAAAAACCCTTTCCGCGAAAAAGACTTGTTCCACGAAAAAGACTTGCCGCCGAGCCTGCGGTAACGGAAACCACGGCGCCCGATCACGGTTTATCCCTCCGACGATCCATCACGGACCAGGAGGTGACGATGGGCGCGGCAGGCGCCGGACGCCGGACGGGCGGCACGCAACTCACCCCCATTCTCTCCCTCGACGCCCTCGGCGCGAGCCTCGCCTCCGCCTATGACGGCCTGATGGTCGAGGCGGTGCCGGAGCGGCTCGGCGCCTTGCTGCGCCGGATCGAGGAGAGCGAGGCATCGGGTCTCGACGACGATCGGGCGACACGACCCGGGCCCTGCGACGACGCACGGGCGACGGGCACGGCCTGCCGGCTCGCCCTGCTCGTCGGCGACGTACCGGGGGCCGAGGAAGCCGGCGCCCTCTTGGCCCGGGCCGGCCTCGAGACCGTGCGCTGTCGCGATCCGGAGACCGGTCTCGACACCCTGCGCCTGCGAGGCGGCGAGGTCGCCCTGGTTCTCATCGGGCTGCCGACCGAACGGCCGGGCGCCCTCGACGGCGCCGGGCTCGCCCGGGCGGTCGCGACGCTCTGGCCGACCATCCATCTCGTCGTGGCGCAGCCGCCCCGTCCCGGGCTCCGGCTCCCGGACGCGCATCTGCCGCCGCAGGCGGTCCCCCTCGACCGCGGCTCCGAACTCCTGGCTTTCGCCGAGCACGCCGCGCGCAAGCCCCGCCCCCCCGTCTCCTGACCACGGGCCGTCCGGGCTCCCGGACGGCCGGCACCTCACGGTCATCTCCCCGGCGGGACGCTGGGTTGATTTGCCCGGGACGGCCCTCGTGTCCTAAATTCACGGCGGAAGGGACGTGGCGGCCCGCAAGCCGCACGCCCGGGAGGAGGCGCCGGGTGGACCGGCGGACCGGATCAGGGAGATCCTGCCATGACGACCGGCATCGGGACCGGAGCGACGACGGGCGAGCGCGACCGCCAGGACGGATACGCCGCCGAATACGCGGCGACCGCCGGGCAGCAGGCGGCCTTCTTCCGCGAGCAGGCGGAGCGCCACCGCCGGCAGGCCGAGCAGGCCCGCATCTTCGCCGACCTGAGCCATGGCGAGGACGGTGCCGAACAGAACCGCCGGGCCGAGCGGCTGGAGACCCTCGGGCGTCACGGCGACACCATGGCGGCGGCCTTCGAGGCCCGCGCCCGGCGCCTCTGAACCGACCCCCGCGAAAAACGACCCTCGGGACGGACCGCCCATGACACCGGGCCTTGCCGCGACGAGGCCCGAAACCGCGAATCCCGACCAGTCCAAAGCTCGATCTGCCTCTTGCCGATCCTCTCCGTCGATCACGTCACCACCTACCGCTACCGCCGGCCCGTCGGATTCGGCGAGCACCGGATCCTGTTCCGGCCCCGGGACAGCTACGACCAGCGGCTGATCGCGGCCTCGCTGGCGATCAGCCCGGAGCCGGAGAGCCTGCGCTGGGTCCACGACGTGTTCGGCAATTGCGTTGCGGTCGCGCGCTTCCGCGGCCGCGCGCAGGAGCTTCGCGTCACCTGCCGCATCACCCTCGAGCACACGCCCGAGCCGCCGCTCGCCTTCGCCCTCGCGCCGCAGGCCGCGCGCTACCCCTTCGCCTACGATGACGACGAGGTGCCGGACCTCGCCCGCTATCGGGAGCGGCAGCGACCGGACCCCGCCGGGGCCGTCCGGGCCTGGGCCCGCGGCTTTCTCGGCCCCGACGGCAGCGCCGAGACCCGCGCCCTGCTGGCGGCGATGACGACGGGAATCCGGCGCGACTTCGCCTACGAGGCCCGGATCGAGAAGGGCGTGCAGGACCCCGCCGAGACCCTGCGCCTTCGCCGCGGCACCTGCCGCGACTTCGCGCTCCTGATGATCGAAGCGGTCCGGGCGCTCGGCATGGCCGCGCGATTCGTCTCCGGCTACATTTACGTGCCCGATTACCCGCCGGAGCGGGACGGCGCCGCGCGCCATGCCGGCGGCGGCTCCACCCATGCCTGGGTCCAGGTCTACCTACCGGAAGCGGGTTGGGTCGAGTTCGATCCGACCAACGGCATCGTCGGCAACCGCGACCTGATCCGGGTCGCGGTCACGCGCCATCCCGGGCAGGCGGTGCCGCTCCACGGCAGCTGGATCGGCCGGCCGGAGGACTTTCTCGACATGGCGGTGACGGTCCGGGTGAGCGAGCACGACGGGGTACCGACAGACGGGGTACCGGCAAACGACGACCCGGCGCTCCCCCGCCGCGCCGCCGAGTGATATCGCGTCCGGGAGCCCCCTTCCGGACGCGGTCTCACCAGCCCGCGTGGTGGAGCCGCAGGTTCCACACGCTCAAGCGACGCCGAAATCCGCATCGCGACGCGATCGACCGGATTTCGCCGGATTTCGTATGACGGCGGATCGGTCCGGACGGCGCATCTTCGCCCAGTACCTGCCGCTTCTTCGGGCAACCCACGCAGGCGGGACGGGCTTACCCTGGGGTGTCACGATGCGTCGGCCCATCGGCCGCCTCAGGGAGCCAGCACCCCATGAAGATCAGGACCGGGTACGCGATCAGCTTCGACTCCCCGGCCCCGACGCCGATGCTCCTGATGCTCAGCGTCCACCCGTCCCGGCTCGGCGACTGCCTGACCTCACCGGCGCTCCGCTTCGATCCGCCGATCCCGGCCCACGACTATCCCGACCGGTACGGCAATACCTGCACCCGCATCCTCGCCCCGCCCGGGCGGCTGACGATCTCGGCCGATTTCCTGGTCGAGGATAGCGGCCGCGTCGACGAGTACGCCCCCGACGCCGTGCAGCACCCGGTCCAGGACCTGCCCGACGACGTGATGGTCTACCTGCTGGGGAGCCGCTACTGCGACACCGACAAGCTGTCGAACATCGCCTGGCAGCTCTTCGGCCACACCCCTCTCGGCTGGGCCCGGGTGCAGGCGATCGTGGACTACGTCCACAACCACATCCGGTTCGACTACCAGCGTGCCGACGCCACCCGCAGCGCCTTCGACGGGTTCAACCAGCGCGAGGGCGTGTGCCGCGACTTCGCGCACCTCGCCGTCACCTTCTGCCGGTGCATGAACATCCCGGCGCGCTACTGCACCGGCTATCTCGGCGATATCGGCGTGCCGGCGGTGCCCGACCCGATGGACTTCTCGGCCTGGTTCGAGGTCTATCTCGGCGGCCGCTGGTACACGTTCGACGCCCGCCACAACCGGCCCCGGATCGGCCGCATCCTGATGGGGCGGGGGCGCGACGCCACCGACGTGGCGATCTCGACGATCTTCGGCCCCTCGGTGCTGGCGGGTTTCCAGGTGCATACCGACGAGGTCGCCTGACGTCCCGCGGGGCGGCATCGCGTCGGATGCCGCCGATCCCGTCAACCGCCCGTGAACGCTCTCACAGGCCTCAGTACTCCGCCCTCGAAACAAGCGTCGCCGGAGCCGGGAACCACTTCGCCGAGACAGCATTGTACAGCAAAGGTAATTGCTGAGGTAAGGCTCCGGCCATGAAGATCTTCGCTACCGCCCTGGCGGGCGTTCTGAGCGCGTGCGTGCTTGCCTCGGCCCCGGCCAAGGCGGCCCCCTACGATCCCTTCGACGCCAATCCCGGCGAGGATTACTACGCCGGCCAGCCCTACGATTCGCCGAGCTACCGCGCCACCCAGGGCTATTACGGCCAGGGTCAGGTCGGGCAGGGTCAGGCCGCCGGCAGCACCGAGCAGGCGCAGGTCGCTCCGATCCCGCGGGAACTGGTGCCCTTCAACGGCGCCTACGCCCCCGGCACCCTGGTGGTCTCGACCGCCGAGCGGCGCCTCTACCTCGTGCTGGGCGACGGCATGGCCCTGCGCTACGGCGTCGGCGTCGGCCGCCCGGGCTTCACCTGGTCGGGCACGAAGACGATCACCGCCAAGCGCGAGTGGCCGTCCTGGACCCCGCCGAAGGAGATGCTGGCCCGCCGCCCCGACCTGCCGCGCTACATGGCCGGCGGCATCGACAACCCGCTCGGCGCCCGCGCGATGTATATCGGCGGCACGCTCTACCGCATCCACGGCTCGAACGAGCCGGACACGATCGGCCAGGCGGTGTCCTCGGGCTGCATCCGCATGACCAACGACGACGTCACCGACCTCTATTCGCGGGTCAAGGTCGGCGCCAAGGTGGTGGTGCTGAACTGACATCCCGACGAAAATCCGGACACGGACAGGGCCGCCCTCGGGCGGCCCTTTTTCGTGGTCGAACCAGAGGCCACCCGGGAGCGGCCCCGTTCGCCGGGATCAGGGGACGACGCGGCCCGGGGCCGGCGGCTGCGGCGTGCTGAAGGCCGCGATCGGCACGTCGCAGAAGCAGCGCACGCCGAGCGGCCGCGGGCCCGGCAGCGGGCAGGAATAGGGCTGCGGGCCGGTGAAGCCGCGCTGGACAGCGTCGCAATTGTAGCCGACGGCCCGGCGCGGCGGCACGCGCTCGTAGCCGTAGCCCGGTGCCACGTCTTCGCGGTAGTATTGCGCCGAGGCCGAACCGGTCAGGGCGGCGACCAGAATCGCGGCCGAGGCCAGGCCGGCGCGAACGAACCCTCGCATCATCGCGTTCCTCTCTGGCAGGGTCTGACCCTGCGGGACGCCGCATCGGTAGCCGAACCGCCCCGGCCCGGCAAATCCGGGCCCGGCCCACATCGCCGCCCCGTCCTTCGGGAGACACGCCCGTGACGACCTCGACCCAGTGGCAGCGGACCCTCGACGCGGTCCTCGAACTCGCCGAGGAGATCGCCCGGATCTCGCCCGATTGCGCCGACCGGGCGATGCAGATCGTCCGCCTGGTCCGTGCGGTCGATCCCCCCGACCGGGAACTGGCGGCGGACGACCTCGCGGTCGACGACGTGCTCGACGGGCCCGATGTCGGCCCGCTTCACCGCAGCCGCACGCCGGACGTGGCCTGACCGGGTAAAGCCGGGTCGGGCTGCATCCTGCGCCACGAAAAAGGGCGGGCGCCTGTCCGGCGCCCGCCCCGTCTCGTCCGTGGTCCGGAGCCGCGGGCTCCGGACCGGGAGGATGTCGCTTACTCGGTGATGGAGGCGACGACGCCGGCGCCGACGGTGCGGCCACCCTCGCGGATGGCGAAGCGGAGCTTCTCCTCCATGGCGACCGGCACGATCAGCGTGACGTCCATGGTCACGTTGTCGCCCGGCATCACCATCTCGGTGCCCTCGGGGAGCTGGCACACGCCGGTCACGTCCGTGGTCCGGAAGTAGAACTGCGGACGGTAGTTGGTGAAGAACGGCGTGTGGCGGCCGCCCTCCTCCTTCGTCAGGATGTACGCCTCGGCCTTGAACCGGGTGTGCGGCTTCACCGAACCCGGCTTGCACACGACCTGGCCGCGCTCCACGTCCTCGCGCTTCGTGCCGCGCAGCAGCACGCCGACGTTGTCGCCCGCCTGGCCCTGGTCGAGCAGCTTGCGGAACATCTCGACGCCGGTCACCGTCGTCGTCGTGGTCGGGCGGATGCCGACGATCTCGACCGTCTCGCCGACCTTGATGATCCCGCGCTCGACGCGGCCCGTCACCACCGTGCCGCGGCCCGAGATCGAGAACACGTCCTCGATCGGCATCAGGAACGGCAGGTCGATCGGACGCTCCGGCTGCGGGATGTAGGCGTCGACCGTCTTCATCAGCTCGAGCACCGCCTCGTGGCCGATCTTCGGCTCGCGGTTCTCCAGCGCGCACAACGCCGAGCCCTTGGTGATCGGGATGTCGTCACCCGGGAAGTCGTACTTCGAGAGCAGCTCGCGCACCTCGAGCTCGACGAGGTCGAGGAGCTCCGGATCGTCGACCATGTCGACCTTGTTCATGAACACCACCAGCGCCGGCACGCCGACCTGGCGGGCGAGCAGGATGTGCTCGCGGGTCTGGGGCATCGGGCCGTCGGCGGCCGACACGACCAGGATCGCGCCGTCCATCTGGGCGGCGCCGGTGATCATGTTCTTCACGTAGTCGGCGTGGCCGGGGCAGTCGACGTGCGCGTAGTGGCGGTTCTGGGTCTCGTACTCGACGTGGGCGGTCGAGATCGTGATGCCGCGCGCCTTCTCCTCCGGCGCCTTGTCGATCTGGTCGTAGGCGGTGAAGGTCGCGCCGCCGGTCTCGGCCAGCACCTTGGTGATCGCCGCGGTCAGCGAGGTCTTGCCATGGTCAACGTGACCGATGGTGCCGATGTTGCAGTGCGGCTTCGTCCGCGAAAACTTTTCCTTGGCCATATCCATCACCTGCGGCAAGCCCGCCCACGACGTGCAGCCGGGCGGAAGGCGCGGCCCGCTTAGAGGGTTAGCGCCGGTTGATCAAGTCCGCGCATGCGCCCAGGTCGGTGCGACCGGGCTCACGCGCATCGCTGCCTGCGTAGTCCGACGGCCCTCGTCACCGAGGCCGTCGGCTCACGGCTCGGCACCGCCCGCCACGCGCCGGCGGCCGACGCTGCGCGCATAGGCTTCCGCCGTCTCGCGCTCGTGGTCGGAGAGCAGCTGCTCGACGGCGCCGACGAGGTCGGGCGCCTCGGTGAAGCCGGCCGCCACCAGGGCCACGGCCTTCGCCCGCGCGGCGTCGCGCTTGGCGGGCAGGCAGATGTGCTGCGCGCGCACGGCGAAGTGCTCGGGCGTCTCGTGGCGGATCCGCGCTGCCGCCGATTCCCGCGCCAGGCAGCCCTTCAGCCGCGCGATCGCCGCCGCCACGCGGGTCGGCCGCGCGCCGTCGAAGGCGTGGCTCGCGGTGATGTGGGTCGGTCCCGACAAGGCGACGAGCAGCAGCGGCATCACGGCGCGCATGACGGTGTCCCGGGGTGTTTGTTCCTGTTACGTTCCATACCACCACTGATTCCCTGCTGCCAAGGTAAAGCGGTGGATGGGTGGGGACAACGCCGAAGCGAGAGGCCCCGCCGCGATCCGGCGGGGCCCGGCAGAGCGTCAGGCCGCCTGCGGCGTGCCGCGGCTCTCGAGGAACGCGGCGTGCTCCTCGGCGAGCGCCCCCGACAAAGCGCGGGCGATGAGCGCGCGGGTCTCCTCGACGCCGTAGAGCGCGACGAAGGAGCCGAAGCGCGGGCCGCGCGCCTCGCCGAGCAGGATGCCGTAGAGCGTCGTGAACCAGGTCTGCGACACGCCGGGCCGCCCGTCCGGGCTCTTCGACTTGCCCGACAGATCCGGGAAGTGGCGCCGGCCGACCTCGTAGACCGCCGCCTGCAGGGCCTCCGGGTCGGTGGAGCCGGTCTGCCCGGCCAGGGTCTCCGACAGGTCGGTCAGCGCGGCCGCCTCCTCGGCGCTCGGGGCCCGGTAGGTCTTGGCCGGGCGCACGAAGTCGCGGAAGTAGCGCACGGCGTGATGCACCAGCCGGTCGAGGCGCGGATGCGTCTCCGGCGAGGCCTCGGGCGCGTAGCGGCGGATGAAGCCCCAGAGCACCGCCGGGTCCTCCGTATTGGCCACCGCCACGAGGTTGAGCAGCATCGCGAAGGGCAGCGCCCCGCCCTCCCCCACCCGCTCCGGCTCGGGCGGGGTGCCGGCATGGAGGTGCCAGGTCGGGTTGCCGAGCTTCAGCTTCGGCTCCTGCCCGGAAAACTTTTCCAGGAACGACAGGTAGTCGTCGACGTGGCGCGGGATGACGTCGAAATGCAGGCGCTTGGCCTCCCGCGGCTTGTTGTACATGAACAGCGCGAGGCTCTCGGGCGTGCCGTAGGCGAGCCACTCGTCGATGGTGAGCCCGTTGCCCTTCGACTTCGAGATCTTCTGGCCCTTCTCGTCGAGGAAGAGCTCGTAGTTGAAACCCTCCGGCGGCTCGGCGCCGAGCACCCGGGCGATCTGCCCGGAGAGCTTGACCGAATCGATCAGATCCTTGCCGGCCATCTCGTAATCGACGCCGAGCGCGACCCAGCGCATCGCCCAGTCGGGCTTCCATTGCAGCTTGGCGTGG
The DNA here is from genome assembly GCF_017347565.1 of Methylobacterium indicum. Taxonomy (NCBI): domain Bacteria; kingdom Pseudomonadati; phylum Pseudomonadota; class Alphaproteobacteria; order Hyphomicrobiales; family Methylobacteriaceae; genus Methylobacterium; species Methylobacterium indicum. Next base: position 3,381,744 of record NZ_AP024145.1, read on the forward strand.
CCGCCGGTGACCGGGGTCTCGTAGGCCTCGCCGGTGGCGGGATCGCGCCACACGATGGTGCCGGACGAGACCTTCACCTCGTCGATCGGCACCTGCATCACGTGGCCGGTGACCGGATGCAGCGGCAGGAACGGCGAGTAGGAGGCCGAGCGTTCGGCGCGCAGCGACGGCAGCATCACCGCCATCACGGCGTCGTAGCGCTCCAGCACCCGCAGCAAAGTCGCGTCGAAGCGGCCCGAGCGGTAGCACTCGGTCGCCGACAGAAACTCGTATTCGAAGCCGAACTTGTCGAGGAAGCGGCGCAATTCGGCGTTGTTATGGGCGCCGAAGCTGTCGTGGGTGCCGAACGGGTCGGGCACCGCGGTCAGCGGCTTGTTGAGGTTCTCGGTGAGCAGCGCCTTGTTGGGCACGTTCTCCGGCACCTTGCGCAACCCGTCCATGTCGTCCGAGAAGGCGACGAGGCGGGTCGGCACGCTGTCGTTGGTCAGCGTCCGGAAGGCGTGGCGCACCATCGAGGTGCGGGCGACCTCGCCGAAGGTGCCGATATGCGGCAGGCCCGAGGGGCCGTAGCCGGTCTCGAACAGCACCTCGCCTTTGCCCGTCCGTTCCAGCCGGGCGACGAGCTTGCGCGCCTCCTCGAAGGGCCAGGCGGAGGCGGAGGCGGCGGCCTCCGTCAGGGCGGGATCGATGCGGAAGGGTGCGGGCATTCGCGTGTCGAGGCCGCGCGGACGCGGCCTTCCGGTGAGCGTTGAAGGGAGCCCGGCACCCTATGGGCCGTGCTCCCGGGGGTCAACGCGATGCGATCGTCTTACGCGGGGACGGGTTCGCGCGACGCCGCTTCCGTCCGCGCCCCGGCCATGATGTCGGCCAGGATCTCGTAGGAGCGCAGCCGCGCCCGGTGGTCGTAGATCGCGGCGGCCACCATCAGCTCGTCGGCCTGCGTACGGGCCGCGATCGCGTCGAGGCCGCGCCGCACCGTGTCGGGCGAGCCGACCACCGAGCAGGCCAGCATGCCGGCCGCCTGCACCTTCTCGTGACCCGACCAGTAGGTCTCGATGTCGTCGATCGGCGGCGGCAGCTGGCCGCGGGTGCCCCGAAAAATGTTGGTGAAGGCCTGCTGCGCCGAGGTGAACAGGCGCCGCGCCTCGCCGTCGGTCTCCGCCGCGATCACGTTGACGCCGACCATCGCGTGGGGCTTCGCGCACTGCGCCGAGGGTTCGAAGCGGGCGCGGTAGACCTCGAGCGCCTGCATCAGCGCATCGGGCGCGAAATGCGACGCGAAGGCGTAGGGCAGGCCGAGCATCGCGGCGAGCTGCGCCCCGAACAGGCTGGAGCCGAGGATCCACAGCGGCACGTTGGTGCCGGTGCCGGGCACTGCCTGGATGACGCGGCCGGCATCGAGCGGTCCGAGCAGCGTCTGGAGCTCCAGCACGTCCTGCGGGAAATGGTCGGAGGCGGCGGGATCGCGGCGCAGGGCTCGCAGGGTGCGCTGGTCGGTGCCGGGGGCGCGCCCGAGGCCGAGATCGATGCGGCCCGGATAGAGCTCCGCCAGGGTGCCGAACTGCTCGGCGATCACCATCGGCGAGTGGTTCGGCAGCATGATGCCGCCCGCCCCGACCCGGATCCGGTGCGTGCCTCCGGCGATGTAGCCCACCACCACGGAGGTCGCGGCACTGGCGATGCCGGTCATGTTGTGGTGCTCGGCCACCCAGTAGCGGGTGAAGCCCCAGCGGTCGGCGGCTTGCGCGAGGTCGAGGGTGTTGCGCAGCGCGTCACCCGGCGAGGCACCCTGCGGAATCGGCGCGAGATCGAGGACGGAAAGTGGCGGCATCGGCGGGTCCCGGAGGTTGTGAGTGCATGTCCCCTGCTGCGACCCAAGATTTGGCTTGGGGGCGCCCGATACAAGCGCCCCGGGCCGATGCGTGACATGCAGAGGTTGCGTGGGCGGTCGGGATCGGCCGGCGGTGCGGACCGCCATACCGCTTCTTCCGAGCGGGTGGCTGCACCGTTGCCACGGCCCATCCCGTGCGTTCGAAGACAAGCCTTGCCCGGTCCCAATGATTGCCCGATGCTGGGTCGGCGCCCGCAGCCGCGACGAGACGGGCGATCCGCGGAGGAACCATGGCGGGCTTGTTCGATCTCACCGGCCGGGTGGCGGTGGTCACCGGCGGCAATGGCGGCATCGGGCTCGGCATGGCGGAGGCCCTGGCCGGCGCCGGCTGCGCCGTCTCGATCTGGGGCCGCGACGCGGACAAGAACCGCCGGGCGCTGGAGCGCCTCGGCCCGACGGGCGCGCCGGTCGCGGCCGAAACCTGCGACGTCGCCGATCCGGCGGCGGTGCAGCGGTCCTTCGACGCGACGCTCGCGCGCTTCGGCCGGGTCGACGGGATGTTCGCCAATGCGGGCGTCGCCGGGGGCGGCCGGCGCTCGTTCCTGGAGCGGGAGCCCGAGGAATGGCGGCAGACCTTCGCGGTCAACCTCGACGGGGTGGTGGCGAGCTTCCAGGTCGCGGCCCGGCACATGGCCGAGCGCGCCGGAGCCGGCGACGCCTTCGGGCGGCTCGTCGCCACGTCGAGCGTCGCCTCGCTGCTGGGGGCGGCCCGCAACGAGCATTACGGCGCCACCAAGGGAGCGCTCAACGCCATGGTGCGGGCGCTCGCCGTCGAACTCGCCCGCTACGGCGTCACCGCCAACGCGATCCTGCCGGGCTGGATCGAGAGCGACATGACGGCGGGGCTGATGGCGAACGAGAAGTTCGTGACCTTCAACCTGCCGCGCATCCCCGCCCGCCGCTTCGGCCGGCCGGAGGATTTCGGCGGCATCGCCGTCTACCTGATGAGCGGGGCCTCCTCCTACCAGACCGGCCAGGTGGTGGTGATCGACGGCGGCTACACGGTGGCGTGACGGGGCTCGCACGATGGCACGCTTCACCGACAGGGCGGTTCTCGTCACCGGCGCGGGCAGCGGCATCGGCCGCGCCTCCGCCCTGCTGTTCGCCCGCGAGGGCGCGGCGGTCGCGGTCGTGGATCGAGAGACCGCCGGCGCCGAGGAATCCGCGGCCCTGATCGCCGCGGAGGGCGGCCGGGCGATCGCGCTCCCGGCGGATGCCGGTCGCGAGGCCGACGTGACCGGCTGCCTCGCGGCGGCCGAGCGCGCCTTCGGCCGCCTCGACGCCATCCACGCCAATGCCGGGATCGGCGGCGGCACCGTGCCCTTCACCGAGCAGAGCGTGGAGCTCTGGGAGGAGGTGCTGCGGGTCAACCTGATCGGCGCCTTCCTGGCGATCAAGCACGGCGCGCCCCTCCTTCTGCGCCACGGCGGCGGGGCGATCGTCTGTACGGCCTCCGTCGCCGGGCTTCGCGCCAACGCGGCGGGCGCCGCCTACAGCGCCAGCAAGGCCGGCGTGATCAGCCTCGTCCAGACCGCCGCCGACGCCTTCGCGGGGACGGGCCTGCGGATCAACGCGGTCTGCCCCGGCCTGATCGAGACCGGCATGACGGCGGGCCTGTTCGCGGCGGCGCGGGCGAAGGGCAAGGCCGACCGGATCGGCCAGCTCAATCCGCTGCGCCGGGCGGGCCTTCCCGAGGAGGTCGCCGCCGCGGCCTTGTTCCTGGCGAGCGACGAGGCGGCCTACGTCAACGGGCAGGCGCTCGCGGTCGATGGTGGCCTGTCGAGCACCCATCCGTTCGTGCCGCGGAGATGAACGGCGAGACCGTCGGATGTCCCGACGGTACCTACCCGGCCGGGGCGTCGCCCCGCAGGTCCGCCGGCCTCACGCGGGCGAGCTGCCGGCGGCAGGCCCGCAACTCGTCGAGGACGGCCGTCAGGCTCGCCCGGTCGGCGCGGCCGAGGGGCGGTGCCGCCGTCTCGGGCTCCGGCTCGTGGTCCGATTCGACGAAGGCGGGAGCGACCTGCTCGCCACGGCCGACCGCCTGGACGAAGCGCATGCCGCGCTCGCGCAGGACACGCTGGGCGCCCCGGATCGTGTAGCCCTGGCCGTAGAGCAGCCGGCGGATGCCGCGCAGGAGGTCGACGTCGTCGGGGCGGTAATAGCGCCGGTTGCCGCCGCGCTTGAGCGGGCGCACTTGCGTGAAGCGCGTCTCCCAGAACCGCAGCACGTGCTGGGGCAGGTCGAGATCCTCGGCGACCTCGCCGATGGTGCGGAAGGCGCCCGGTTCCTTCCCGGGAAGACAGTCCTTGTCAGGCAGAAGGGTCCGGCCGGGGCCGTCGGTCCCGCCGGATTCGGAGACATCCTCGTCCTCGATCGGCATCCCGGTCATCGGCCCGATCCTGCATCAGCCGGCGCGGCGGCTCACCCGTCGTCTTCTTCCGGCGCGGCGTCGCCGTTGATCCGGGCCTTGAGCACGTTCGAGGGCTTGAACACCATGACCCGGCGCGGCTCGATCGCCACCTCGACGCCGGTCTTCGGGTTGCGGCCGACCCGCTTGCCCTTGTCGCGCACCACGAAGGAGCCGAACGAGGACAGCTTCACGATCTCGCCGGAGGACAGGCAGCCGCAGATCTCCGACAGGACCGTCTCCACCAGGGCGGCGGATTCCGTGCGCGACAGGCCGACCCGCTGGTAGACGGCCTCGCTCAGATCGGCCCGCGTGACCGTCTTGCCTGCCATCGTGCTGCTCCCCCGGCGGCTGATTCACGAACTAACGTATGTCTATGATCGCGCACGCTAATCGGCGTCGCGCGCCGGGTCAACCGGGCGTCCGGCGGGACGCCCGGATACTTTGTGGGCTTACCCGGTAGACCTACCAGCGGATGAGCGCGCTGCCCCAGGTGAAGCCGCCGCCGATCGCCTCGATCATCACGAGGTCGCCGCGCTTGATCCGGCCGTCCCGGCAGGCGGCATCGAGCGCCAGCGGGATCGAGGCCGCCGAGGTGTTGCCGTGGCGGTCGACCGTCAGCACCACCTTCTCGCGGGCGATGCCGAGCTTGTCGGCCGAGGCCTCGATGATGCGCCGGTTGGCCTGGTGCGGCACGAACCAGTCGAGATCGTCGGCGGTGGTGCCGGTGGCCTCGAAGGCCTGCGCCACCACGTCGGTGACCGAGCCGACGGCGAAGCGGAAGACCTCCTTGCCGACCATGCGCAGCTTGCCGGTGGTGCCGGTCGAGCCCGGGCCGCCGTCGACGTAGAGCTTTTCCCGGTGGCGGCCGTCGGCGCGCAGCTGGCTCGTCAGCACGCCGCGGTCGCCCGAATGGCCCTCGCCGGGTTGGGCTTCCAGCACCAGGGCGCCGGCACCGTCGCCGAACAGCACGCAGGTGGTGCGGTCCTCCCAGTCGAGCAGCCGCGAAAAGGTCTCGGCACCGACGACGAGGGCGCGGGTGGCCGCCCCCGTCGCCAGGAACTTGTCGGCGGTGGCGACCGCGTAGACGAAGCCGGCGCAGACCGCCTGCAGGTCGAAGGCGGCGCCCGCCTGGATGCCGAGGCCGGCCTGGATCTGCGTCGCGGTGGACGGGAAGGTGTGGTCCGGCGTCGAGGTCGCGCAGATCACGAGGTCGATCGTCGAAGGCTCGATGCCGGCATCCTGCAGGGCCGCCTGCGCGGCCTTGATGCCGAGCACCGAGGTGGTCTCGTCCGGCTCGGCGATGTGGCGCTGGCGGATGCCGGTGCGCTGGATGATCCAGTCGTCCGAGGTGTCGACGCGGGTGGCGAGGTCGTCGTTGGTGACGGTCGTCCGCGGCAGGTAGGAGCCGCAGCCCCGCACCACCGAGCGAAGGCGGGTCATGAGGCGTCCTCCTATGCCGAAACGGTCTTCATGCCGAGGCTTGGGCCGGCGTCGCGTCGAGGCGCTCCCGGATCGTCCGCATCAGGTCGTGGCGGGCCATGTCGTAGGCGAGGTCGACCGCCGCGGCGAAGCCCTCGGCATCGGCGGCGCCGTGGCTCTTGATGACGATGCCCTCGAGCCCGAGGAACACGCCGCCATTGGCCCGGCTCGGGTTCATCTTCTCGCGCAGCGCCCGGAAGGCGCCGCGGGCGAACAGGTAGCCGATCTTCGCCATCAGGGTCCGGCCCATCGCACCCTTGAGGTAGGCGGCGATCTGCTTGGCGGTGCCCTCCGCGGTCTTGAGCGCGATGTTGCCGGTGAAGCCTTCCGTCACCACCACGTCGACGGTGCCGCGGCCGAGATCGGTGCCTTCGACGAAGCCGTGATAGGCCAGCCCCGCCAGGTCGGATTCGCGCAGCATCCGGGCGGCTTCCTTCACCGCCTCGTTGCCCTTCATCTCCTCGGTGCCGACGTTGAGGAGCCCCACCGTCGGCCGGTCGAGGTCGAACACGATGCGGGCCATCGCGGCGCCCATCACCGCCATGTCGACGAGGTGGTTGGCGTCGGTGCCGATCGTCGCCCCGACGTCGAGCACCACGCTCTCGCCGCGCACCGTCGGCCAGAGGCAGGCGATGGCCGGCCGCTCGATGTGCGACATCGTCTTGAGGCAGATCTTCGACATCGCCATCAGGGCGCCGGTATTGCCGGCCGACACCGCGGCGTCGGCCTCGCCGTCGCGCACCGCCTGGATCGCCTTCCACATCGACGACTTGCCGCGGCCGGAACGCACCGCCTGGCTCGGCTTCTCGTCCATGGCCACCGACACGGTGGTGTGGCGGATCTCGACCGCGCCCTTCAGGCGCGGCTCGGCCGCGACCAGGGGAGTGAGCACCGCCTCGTCGCCGAACATCAGGAAGGTCGTCTCGGGGTGGCGCTCGCGGGCGAGCCCCGCACCGGGCACGACCGTCGAGGGGCCGTGATCGCCGCCCATCGCGTCGAGCGAGATGCGCACTCTCTGGGACATGGGGGTGTCGAACAGCCTCTCGGATCCGCCGCGAACAGAAACCACCGGACTTGGAACTGACGGACTCGCGCCGTCCTGGGGATCCGCGGCGCGGCGGAAAATAGCGACACCGCGCCGGGCCGCAAACGAATTCTGAAGGCTTTCTCGCGGCGACGGCCCGGGACCCGCGCCGAGGCCCCCGAGAGCCCGTCGCCGGAGACGCCTCAGGCCTCGTCGCCCTTCAGGGTCTGGAGCGCCGCGAACGGCGTCTCCTCCCCGGCATCCGCCGGGGGCTCGAAGGCGACGCCGGGCTTGCGCGGATAGGGGTCGAGGCCGAGGGCCAGGAACTCGGCCGCGAGGCTGCCCAGGTCGATGCGGCCGTTGACGATCGGATCGGGGATGTCGGCATCCTCCGCCGGGGTGCCCGCGAAAGCGTCCTGGTCGGCGAAATCGACGTCGACCTCCTCGGACACGGTCGTGTCGAAGGGCTCCAAGGTGACGACGCAGGTCTGGGTCAGCGTCGATTCGACGGTGCCGGTGACCTGGAGCCGGTGGAGCGAGCCGGAGAGCCGGAAGGTGCCGGACAGCCGGGCGATCCCCGGCAGGCCGAAATCGCGGGCGAGCGCGGCGCGCTCCTCCTCGTTGGCTTCGACGGTGACGGGCTGGCCGGCCCGGACGGTGCGCTCGACCAGGATCGGACGGGAGAACGGACCGACGCTGTCGGGGGTCATGCTGGCTCCTCTGGGGATCCTTGTGGGTACGGCGAGGGTTTCGGGAAGCCTCGCCGGCACCGCGGGGGCTCTTTCCGGGCTGTGCCCGAGATGCGTCGCGCCCCGGCCCGGCGCAAGAGGGAGCCGAGAGGCGATCGCGGGACGGGGACGTCGGGGAGAGCCGCCGAACCGTCAGCCCTGCGCCGCGTCGGCGGCGAAGCGGGCGGGATCGGGTAGAACCGGCCCCTCGGCCATCAGCGCGTCGAGGTCGGTTCCGGCGAGCCCCGCATCCGCCGCCGCCACGTAGGCGGCCAGGCCGCGGGCCGCCTCCGGCTCCTCGCGGGCGAGCACGTTGCGGGCGAGGGCCGCCGCGAGCGCCTCGCGGTCGCCGGCATCGAGGGCGGCGTCGTAGGCGGCGGCCCGGCCGTAGAAGGCCTGAGCCAGCTTCTTCATCCGCTTCGAGACGCCCATGTCGCCGACGCCGAGCTCGCGCAGCGACGAATCGAGCTGCTCGAACACCGAGTTCACGAGATCCTGGGCGATGTCCGCCGCCGGGGCCGGCAGCCGCCGCAGGTGGCGCAGCACCAGCACGACGTGCAGGCACAGGGCCTCGAACCGGCCCTCCACCGTGTCGGGCACGCCGAGGTCGAGGTAGAGCGCCGGCACCCGGGCGCCCGCATTGAGGCGGACATGCAGCGCCGCGATGGCGCGCCGGCGGGCATCCTCGCGGCGGAAGGGATTGCGAATCATCTCAAGCTCTCGATCGTCCCAACACGCAGGGACCCTGACGCGCCCTGGCCGCCGCACCGGGTCTTCGACATCCGTGGCGGAACCTTGGCCGTGCCTTGCCAACGCCACAACCCCGGGGTACGGCAACGGTCGCTTCTCGCGCAAGGCCGCCATCCGGCCGGCCGATATAACCGTCCCGTACACGTTTCCCCCGAGGTCCCGATGCCGCGCCGCTTCACACCGTCGCTTCTCCGCCTCGCCGCGGCCGGTCTGATCGGTCTGTCGGCCGCGGGCTGCGTGATCGGCGAAGAGTTCCGGCACGGCTACATCATCGACGATGCCGCCGTCGCCCAGGTCCGCCCCGGCGCCAGCGCCGAGCAGGTGCTCCAGCTCCTCGGCACGCCGACCACCGTCTCGACCGTCGGCAACAAGTCCTGGTACTACATCAGCCAGGACACCAAGCGCACGGTCATGTTCCTGGGCGAGCGCCCGAAGGACCAGCGCGTCCTCGCCGTCTACTTCAACGCCGGGTTCAAGGTCGAGCGTGTGGCGCTCTACGGCGAGCAGGACGGCAAGGTGTTCGACTTCATCTCCCGCACCACGCCGACCAGCGGCGGCGAGCAGGCCTTCCTCGGCCAGCTGATGCGCGGCCTGACCAAGTTCGAGCCGTTCGGCAACGCGCGGTAAATCCTGGATCCCTGCATGGTGGGCCGGGCGTGTCGCCCGGCCTTTCGTTTGTCGGGGTGATGGCCGGAGCCCGGGCGGGAGGCACGCTGCTCCGTAGGTGCGAGTCCGAGACGAGGAAAATCGTTCGGAGATCGAGCGCGGGTTTCCCCCTCTCCCCGCCGGCCTATCGCATTCACACAACTCGGTTTAAGCGGCTTCTCCCTTTGAAAGTCGCGCGCCTCTCCTCCCCCTTGTGGGGAGGAGTTGGAGGTGGGGGTGGTGCCGGAGGAGGCTCAGCGGTGCCTTCTGCACCACCCCCACGCGGGATCTTCGATCCCCATAACCCCTCCCCACAAGGGGGAGGGGAAAGTGCGCACATTCACAGAAGCTTAGCTCTCAAAGAAGAAGTGTTAATCCGCTAGCCCCGCGGGCGGGGAGAGGGCTGTGCTTCCGTCCAGGAAGCACAGCAAGCGGAGGCGAAGGCCGGAGTGAGGGTGAGGGGGTCTCAGCGGATGAGGCTCCTCCGCCTATACCCCCTCACCCTCGCCCTGCGGGCTTGCTGCCGACCCGACAAGGGGTCGTCAGCCCTCTCCCCGCCCGCGGGGAGAGGAGATTTCTCCCTACTCCGCCGCCGCGCGCTCCGCGTCGTCCCCCAGGAATCCGCCGGACTGGCGCGCCCACAGACGCGCGTAGAGCCCCCCGGCCTTCACCAGATCGGCGTGGCGCCCCTCCTCGACGATGCGGCCCTGGTCCAGAACCACCAGCCGGTCGAGGGCCGCGATGGTCGAGAGGCGATGCGCGATGGCGAGCACGGTCTTGCCCTGCATCAGCCGGTCGAGGGAGCCCTGGATCGCCGCCTCGACCTCGGAATCGAGGGCGGAGGTCGCCTCGTCGAGGATCAGGATCGGCGCATCCTTCAGGATCACCCGGGCGATGGCGATGCGCTGGCGCTGGCCGCCCGACAGCTTGACGCCGCGCTCGCCGACCTGGGCGTCGTAGCCGCCGCGGCCCTTGTGGTCGGACAGGTCGCGGATGAAGGCGTCGGCATGGGCGGCGCGGGCGGCCGCGACGATCTCGGCCTCGGTCGCGGCCTCGCGGCCATACGCGATGTTGTCGCGGATCGTGCGGTGAAGGAGCGAGGTGTCCTGCGTCACCACGGCGATCTGCCGGCGCAGCGAGGCTTGCGTCACCCCGGCGATATCCTGCCCGTCGATCAGGATGCGCCCGCCCTCGAGGTCGTGCAGGCGCAGCAGCAGCGAGGTGAGCGTGGTCTTGCCCGCCCCGCTCGGCCCCACGAGGCCGACCTTCTCGCCCGGCGCGATGCGCAGGGTCAGGTCCTCGATGATTCCGCCCTCGGCCTTGCCGTAATGGAAGCTCGCGCCCTCGAAGCGCACCTCGCCCCCGGTCACCGCGAGGTCGCGGGCACCCGGGCGGTCGGTGAGCGCGTGCGGCCGGGCGATGGTCTGCATGCTCTCCTGAACCGTGCCGATATGCTCGAACAAGCCGCGCACGGTCTGCATCACCCAGCCCGACATCGCGATGAGCCGCAGCACCAGGGCGAGGCCCGCCGCCCCCTCCCCGGTCGTCATCTGGCCCCGGGACCACAGCGCCAGCACGACCCCGGCCGTGACCACGATGAGGATGCTGTTGAGGAGCGAGAGCGTGCCGGTCACCGCCGTGATGAGCCGGAACGAGTGCAGGTAGGCGTCGGTGTGGTCCACCGTGGCGGCGCGCACGGCCGAGCGCTCCTCGCTGTCGCGCGCGAAGAGCTTGACGGTGAGGATGTTGGTGTAGCTGTCGACGATGCGGCCGACGAGGGCCGAGCGGGTATCGGCGACCTGGAGCGAGCGCGCCCGGGCGCGCGGCACGAAGTAGGCCGTGAGCCCCGCATAGGCCAGGATCCAGACCAGCACCGGCAGGACCAGCCACGGGCTGATCGCGCCAAAGAGGCTCACCGCCGTGACGGCGAAGATCGCGACGTAGAGCAGCGTGTCGATGACCACGACCGCGAGTTCGCGCACCGCGACCCCGACCTGCGTCACCCGATTGGCGAGGCGCCCGGCGAAGTCGGCCTGGAAGTACGACAGGGCGTGGCCCAGGGTGTAGAGATGGGTGCGCCAGCGGATGAGACCGGTGGTCTGCGGCACCACGAGCTGGTTCGAGATCGCCTCGTGCAGCCAGGCGAGGAGCGGCCGGACCACCAGGATCAGGGCGGCGGCGAGCATGAGCCCGGTGCCGTGGTCGCGCCACAGGGTCTCCGGGCCCGAGCGGGCCAGGATGTCCACGAACCAGCCCATCAGCAGGTAGAGCGAGGCCTCGACGCTGCCGGCGGTGAGCGCCGTCACGAACAGCACCCCGAGCGGCTTGCGCACCGGCCGCAGGTAGAACCAGGCGAAGCCCGCCACCGTGCCGGGTGGACGTTCGGCCTCGTCGAAGGGCGCGAAGGGATCGATGCGGCGCTCGAGCCAGTCGAGGAACATGCGGGCTCCCGTGAGGATCAGGGCCTTCAGCTATGCTGTGGGCACCGCCCGCCAACCGGGGGGTGATGCCGCAGGCGATCCGCCGGGCTATGTCGGGGGACACGAACCGACGCCACCGGACCCATGCTGCGCCTCGCCCTCTACCAGCCCGACATCCCGCAGAATACCGGCACGATGCTGCGGCTCGCCGCCTGCCTCGGCGTCGCCGTCGAGATCATCGAGCCGGCGGGGTTCGACGTCTCGGACCGGCACCTGCGCCGCTCCGGCCTCGACTACCTCGACCACGTCGCCATCACCCGCCACCGCTCCTACGCCGCCTTCGATGCCTGGCGGCGGGAGGCCGGCATCCGGCTGGTCCTCGCCACTACCGCCGGCTCGGTGCCGTACACGGCCCACGCCTTCCAGGCCGGCGACTGCCTGATGGTCGGGCGCGAATCGGCGGGCGTACCCGAGGCTGTCCACGCGGATGCCGACGCCCGGGTGGCGATCCCGATGCGGGCGGGCCTGCGCTCGCTCAACGTGGCGGTGGCGGCCGGGATGATGCTCGGCGAGGCCTTGCGCCAGACCGCCTGGTCCTGAGCCCAGGCGCGCGGCCTTCGGGCTCTTGGCCTTCGGCCTCTTGGCGCTCAGGCTCTTGGCCCCCGTCCGGCCCTGTGTGAAGAAGAAGCCCATGACCGAGCCTGCTTCCGATCTCGCCGCGCTCAAAGCCGCGGCCACCGACTGGTTCTCCACCCTGCGGGACCGGATCTGCGCCGCCTTCGAGGAGATCGAGGCGGAGGCGACCGGCCCGTTCGCGCCCGAGGCCGGCGGGCCGGGGCAGTTCGAGCGCACGCCCTGGGAGCGCACCGACCATTCCGGCGCGGCCGGCGGCGGCGGCACCATGGCGATGCTGCGCGGACGGGTGTTCGAGAAATGCGGCGTCCACGTCTCGGCGGTCCACGGCGAGTTCGCCCCCGAGTTCCGCGGCCAGATTCCCGGGGCGGCGGAGGATCCGCGCTTCTTCGCCACCGGCATCTCGCTCATCGCCCATCCGTGGAACCCGCACGTCCCGACCGTGCACATGAACACCCGGTTCGTGGTGACGACGAAGACGTGGTTCGGCGGCGGCGCCGACCTGACCCCGGTCCTCGACCGGCGCCGGACGCAAGGCGATCCCGACACCGTGGCGTTCCACGCCGCCTTCGAGGCGGCCTGCGCTAGGCACCCGGCCGCCGACTACGCCCGTTACAAGGCCTGGTGCGACGAGTACTTCCACCTGAAGCACCGCAACGAGCCCCGCGGCATCGGCGGCATCTTCTACGACTATCACTGGACCGGCGAGCCGGAGGCCGACCTCGCCTTCACCCGCGAGGTCGGCGGTGCGTTTCTCGGCGTCTATCCCGAGATCGTGCGGCGCAACCTCGCCACGCCCTGGACCGAGGCCGACCGCCACGAGCAGCAGGTCCGCCGCGGCCGCTACGTCGAGTTCAACCTGCTCTACGACCGCGGCACGATCTTCGGCCTGAAGACCGGCGGCAACGTCGCGTCGATCCTGTCGTCGATGCCGCCGACGGTGCGGTGGCCGTAGCGACGATCTTATCTCGCGGCTTCCATCCTCCCATCTGACCGTCGTCGGGCATGAAGACGATCCGTTTCACCGGGCCGGCCCTGAAGGCCTTCGCGAAGCTGCCGGACAGGGCGCGGGTGCAGATGCGTTTGAAGCTGGAGCGCTACGCCGAGATGGGAACCGGGGACGTCAAGGCTTTGGTCGGCGTGCCGGGGCTGCGAATCCGATCCGGCTCCTATCGCGCGGTCTTCGTCGAGACGGCGGACGCCATCGAGGTCTTCAAGGTCGGTGATCGGCGCGACATCTATGAATGAGGTCAGACCCATGAGCGTGCAGTCGATCGTCACCGAGGGAGGCGAAGAACTCGTCATTCTGTCACGGCGGGCCTACGACGCCTTGCTGGCTCGTGCCGGCGACGAGGAGGCGGAGGATCGCATCACTGCCCTCTTGGCCAAGGAACACCTGACCGCTCGCGCCGCAGGTGACGTCGCCTATGCACCGGATTGGCTGACGGCTGCGGTGCTCGCCGGTGAGTCGCTCCTCGCGGCGACCCGCCGACATGCCGGTCTGGCTCTGGACGACCTCGCGGCGAAGGTCGGCGTTCCGTCCGAAGCGCTGGCCGCGATGGAGACGGGGGCTCGCGACGGCAGCCCGGCGGTGATCGCCGCCATCGCGCAGGCCTGCGGGGTCGATCCGGTGCTGTTGCAGGATCAAGATCCCCCGTCTGCGACGCCGCGCCGCCGATCCACCAGACACCGGTGAAGCCCCTCCCCGACCTCGTCGCCGTCGTCCTGTGGATGGCGGGCGCGCTCCTGTCGTTCTCGGCCACCGCCATCGCGGTCCGCGAGGTGGCGCCGGCGCTCGGGCTGTTCGACATCCTGGCGGCCCGGGCGGCGGCCGGGGTGGCGATCGTCGGGACGGTCGCGTTCCTGCGCCGCCGGCCGCTGCCGGCGCGGCGGATGCGCCTGCACCTCGCCCGCAACCTCGTCCATTGGGGCGGCAACTACGCCTGGTCGTACGGCGTCACGCTCCTGCCGCTCGCCGTCGTCTTCGCCCTCGAATTCACCACGCCGGCCTGGGTGACGCTGCTCGCGGTCGTGATCCTGCGCGAGCGGCTGACCGCGAGCCGGCTCGCCGCGGTCGTTCTCGGCTTCCTCGGCGTGCTGGTGGTGCTGCGCCCGGGCGTCGCCGCCCTGCAGCCGGCGAGCCTCGTGGTGCTGCTCTCCGCCGTGATGTTCGCCCTGACCGCGGTCGCCACCAAGGCGCTGACCCGGACCGAGAGCGTGCTGTCGATCCTGTTCTGGATGAACCTGATCCAGCTGCCCCTCAACCTCGTGGCCGGTCGGCTCCTGCCCGGCGTGCCGGCCCACCCCTTCGAGGGGCACCACGCCCTGGCGCTGGCGGTCCTCTGCATCGCCGGCCTCACCTCGCATTGGTGCCTCACCAGCGCCTACCGGCGCGGCGACGCCATCCTGGTCATGCCGCTCGATTTCCTGCGCATCCCGCTGATCGCCGTGCTGGGCTGGCAGCTCTACGGCGAGCCCCTCGATCCGTGGCTGTTCGTCGGCGCCGGGCTGATCGTCGGCGGCATCGTCTGGAACCTCGCCGCGGAGGCGCGGCGTCAGGCCCCGGTGCCGGCGGTGAAGGGGGCGGTGAAGGGGACTTGACCCGGGCACGGCGCTCGCGCGTTGATCGGCGCCATGCTGCTGTCCTTCTTCACCGAGCTTCGCGCCGCCAAGGTCCCGGTCTCGCTGCGCGAGTACCTGACCCTGCTCGAGGCCCTCGACCGCGACCTCGCCGACCAGCGGGTGGAGGACTTTTATTACCTCGCCCGCACCGCCCTGGTGAAGGACGAGCGCAACCTCGACAAGTTCGACCGGGTGTTCGGCCGCGTCTTCAAGGGCGTGGTCACGGTCGGAGAGGCGGTGGAGCCGCAGGCCATTCCCGAGGAATGGCTCCGCAAGCTGGCGGAGAAATACCTCACCGAGGAGGAGCGGGCACAGCTCCAGGCGCTCGGCTGGGACAAGCTGTTCGAGACCCTCAAGCAGCGGCTCGCCGAGCAGAAGGAGCGCCACCAGGGCGGCTCGAAATGGATCGGCACCGGGGGCACCTCGCCCTTCGGCGCCTATGGGTACAACCCGGAAGGCATCCGCATCGGCCAGGACGGCAACCGCAACTTCCGGGCGGTGAAGGTCTGGGACCAGCGCACCTTCAAGGACCTGGACGATTCGGCGGAACTCGGCGCGCGCACCATCCGGCTGGCACTCCGGCGCCTGCGCCGCTTCGCCCGCACCGGGGCGGCGGACGAGCTCGATCTCGACGGCACGATCCGGGAGACGGCGCGCCACGGCATGCTCGACCTGCGCCTGCGGCCGGAGCGGCGCAACGCCGTCAAGGTGCTGCTGTTCCTCGATGTCGGCGGCTCGATGGACTGGCACGTCGAGCTGGCCGAGCAGCTCTTCTCGGCGGCGCGCTCGGAGTTCAAGCACTTCGAGCATTTCTACTTCCACAACTGCCTGTACGAGACGGTCTGGAAGGAGAATCGCCGCCGTCACACCGAGGGCACGCCGCTCCTCGACGTGATCCGCACCTATCCGTCGGATTATCGCGTGGTCTTCGTCGGCGACGCGGCGATGTCGCCCTACGAGATCGCGATGGCGGGCGGCTCGGTCGAGCACTGGAACGAGGAGGCCGGCCAGGTCTGGCTGAACCGGGTCCTCGATCACTTCCCGAAGGTGGCCTGGCTCAATCCGGTGCCGCAGGCGCAGTGGGGCTACACCCAGTCGAACGCGATGATCCGGCAGATCTTCTCCGGCCGGATGTACCCGCTGACGCTCGAAGGCATCGACCAGGCGACGAGGGCGCTGCTGCGGTGACGTCCCGCTCCCGCGCCGGAGCAGCCGGGCCCCGGTCGCGCGGAGCCCGGACAGGGAGAACTCAGCCCTGGCGGGCCGGGGTCGTGACGGTCAGGCCGTCGAGTTCGGGCTTGAGGCGGATCTGGCACGACAGGCGCGAAGTCGGCCGCACGTCGGAGGCGAAGTCGAGCATGTCCTGCTCCATCGGCTCGGCCGGGCCGACAGCATCCGCCCAGTCCTCGCCGACATAGACGTGGCAGGTGGCACAGGCGCAGGCGCCGCCGCATTCCGCGTCGATGCCCGGCACGTTGTTGCGGATCGCGGTCTCCATCACGGTCGAGCCGACCTCGCCCTTCACGGAGCGGGCCGTGCCGGCGGCATCGACGTAGGTGATCTGGACCATCTGGGACTCCGGAAGCCTCGAGCGCGGCCGCGGATCGGACGAGGACGCGGCGCGGCCTGATTGGCGGCTGCCGCCCCGGAAAGCAAGCGCGCCGTGCGTCGCGCGGCACTCCTGTCGTTCCGAGGCGCGGGGTGCCGCCCTCAGATCAGTGCCAGCGTCTCCCGCACCGCCTCCTCCAGGGCCGGCGCGAGGCCATCGGCGGTCGCGGCGTCGGGTGCGCGCAGCGCGGCCTCGATCCGCCCGGCGAGATCCGCCACGCGGGCCGCGCCGACCCCGAGGGCCGATCCCTTCAGGGTATGGGCGAGGTCCGCCCGCGCGTGCGGCGCCAGGGCCGGGTCGACGAGCCCGGGCAGGAGCCGCTCGCACTGGCCGGCAAACAGCGCGAGGACCTCGCGGGCGAGGTCCTCGTCGTCGAAGGTCTGGCGCATCAGATGCGCGCGGTCCAGGAGCGTCTCCATCGGAATCTCTCGCAGGGTCAACTCAATCGTGCGGTAGGGATTCCGCGAAGGATCCGGTTCGCGCAAGGCCTTCCGTCCCGGGCGGGCACGGGCCGAGGGCGCCCGCTGGCGGGTTCCCGGTTCGGCGGTGGAGCCCTGTCCACAGCCGGATGCGCACCGGGCCGGCCCCGGCTTGCTTTGGCCAAAGCCCAGATTCTGCGGCAGGATAGCGACGCCGTGCCGGGGCGCCGGGAGGCATGGTAACCATTCCCTTAAGCTTTTTGGGAGGGTTCGCGCCCTCCGGGTATCCGGCTGGTACTCCTTGCGTCTAAGGTTCTCGTGGTAAACCGCTGAGATCGCGTCGGCTGGCGGCACGGCGCGGGTTTCGCGGGATCTCGGGGATGATGCGGCGCGGCGGCTCGTGAGGGCTGCCCGGCGGCGTTCACGGCGTAACGGGGCGTTCGATGGCGACGGAAAAGAAGCTCAAGGATCCGGCGGAAGCGGCGCTGTCGGCGATTGAGCAGGCCCTGAACCTGGACCATCCGGCCGGGGGGCAGGAGCCTCGGTCGTCGGAGGCCCGCGCCCTCGACGGTACCATCGAGGGGAGCCGGGTCGAGCCGCGCCTGCCCGACGTTCACGATTCCGACCCGCTCGCCACCGCCGCCGGGCGTGAGCCGGCCTTCGACGGCAGCGCCCTGCCCGGTCCCCGCGACGGCCGCCGCGACGGCGGGCTGCTGCCGCCCGACCGCTCGCTCGTCGCCAACGACGACCGCCGCAGCGTCGGCGCCCTGCAGCAGACGTTGCGGGTCGAGCCGTCCCGCACCCCCTACGCCGTCGCGAGTCTCGCCGCCCTCCTCTGGCTCTCGGGTTTCGCCGCCCTCGCCTGGGCTCAGTCGGGCGGCGACCTGCGCGGCTTCGCCGCCGGGCTCACCGGCCTCCAGGGCGCCGTCGGCGCCGCGGCGGTGCTCGCCCCCGTGATGCTGTTCTACATCGCCGCGATGTTGGCGGTGCGGGCCCAGGAGATGCGCCTCGTCGCCCGTGCCGTCGGCGAGGTGGCGATCCGCCTCGCCGAGCCCGAGGGCTTTTCCACCGACGCGGTGCTGACCATGTCGCAGGCGGTCCGCCGCGAGGTCGCGGCGGTCGGCGACGGCGTCGAGCGGGCGCTGGCGCGGGCCGGCGAGCTCGAGACCCTGGTCCGCGGCGAGATCTCGACGCTGGAGCGCGCCTACTCGGACAACGAGATCCGCATCCGCACCCTCGTCGACGAGCTGGTGGCGCAGCGCGAATCGATCGTCGCCAATGCCGAGCGCGTCCGCGGCGCGATCCAGGGCTCGCACCAGAACCTGACCCAGGAGCTCGACACCGCCGCCGAGCGGATCGTCACCGCGGTCGACGGCGCGGGCGAGCGGGTGACGCACGCCCTCGGCGCCCGGGGCGAGGCGATCACCGCCGCCCTGGGTGACCGGGGCGACGCGGTCACGGCGGCGCTCGCCGCCGCGGGCGAGCGGGTGGTCGAGGCCGTGGCCGGCCGCGGCGACGACCTCGTCCAGCGCCTCGTCTCGACCAGCGAGGGCGTGAAGGCCGATCTCGATGGCGTCGGCGAGTCCTTGAGCCGCGCGCTCGAGAGCCGCGCGGTCGAGGTCACGGAGGCGTTCGAGCGCACCGGCGGCCTCCTCACCCGGACGCTGGCCGAGAATGCCGGCGAGGTCGCCCGCACGCTCGCCGAGACCGGCGCCGGCGTGATCGAGGCCCTCAACCGCGAGGGCGCGCAGGTCCGCGAGACCTTCGAGCGCTCGGCCGTCAGCCTGGAGGAGCGTTTCCTCGCCCGCGGCACCGACCTGACCGAGCGCTTCGCCGAGACCGGCACCGGCATCACCGAGCGCTTCGCGGCGTCAGGCAGCGCCATCGCGGCCCACATCGCCGATCGCGGCATCGCGCTGCGCGAGGAGATCGAGCAGGCCGGCACCGGCGTCGCCGCGGCGATCGCGGCTCGCGCGGCCGAGGCCGAGGCCGGGCTCGCCCGCGCCAGCGACGGCGTGATCACCGCCTTCGGCGACCGGGCGGTCCGGGTGCGCGACGACCTCTCGACCCTGGTGGAGGACGCGGCGCAGGCGCTCGGCGTGCGCGGCGCCGACCTGACCTCCCGCCTCGAGGAGACGATCGGGCGCGTCGAGGAGGTGCTGATCGGCCATGGCGGCAGCCTGGAGCGCAACCTCGACCGGACCGGCGAGCGCGTCGCCGCCCTGGTGAGCGAGCGCACCGCCGAGGCCGAGGGCCGGATCGAGCAGGCGCTCGGCGGCCTCGCCGCGGCCTTCGACGCCAAGAGCCGCGACCTGATCGAGGGGCTCGACCGCCGCACCCACGAGACCGAGGCGGCTCTGGCCGTCGCGGCCGACACCCTGCAGAACCGCTTCGCCGACCGCACGGCTGGTGCCGGCGAGGCCCTGCGCCGCACCGCCGACGAGATCGGCACCGATCTCGACGCCCGCGCCATGGCGCTGGCCGAGCAGTTCCGCAAGGCCGCGGAAGCCGCCGCCCTCCATGTCGGCGACCAGACCCAGGAGGCCGCCATGGCCTTCGCCCGGGCCGCCGAGGCGGCGGGAGAGATCGTCGCCCTGCGGACCCAGACGCTCGACGCGACCTTGCGGGGCGCGGTCGGCGGGGTGACCGAGCGGGCCGAAGCGGTCGCCGCGGCGATCACCGGGGCGGCCGAGCAGGCGACCGGGCAGTTCGACGCCCGCACGCTTGCGGCGGCCACCGCCTTCGCGCGTGCCGCCGACGAGGCCGGTCGCCTCGTCGCCGAGCGCACCGACGCCACCGACGCCACCCTGCGCGCGGCCGTCGAGCACCTGACGCGCCAGGCCGAGGACGTCTCCGCGGCCCTGTCGCTCGCCGCCGAGTCCGCCACCGGCGCCCTCGACGGGCGCACCGCCACCGCGGCGGCCGCCTTCGTGGCCGCCGCCGAGGAGGCGAGCCGCCTGATCGGCGAGCGCACCGAGACCGCCGATACCGCCCTGCGCACCGCCCTGGCGGGCCTCGCCGAGCGGGCCGAAGCGGCAGCCGCCGCCCTCACCTCGTCGGCCGATACGGTCGGCGACGCGCTGCAGGCGCGCTCGGTGGAGGCCGCCGAGATCATGCGCCGCTCGGCCGAGCAGGCGACGGGGGCGCTGGGCACCCGCACCGTGGAGGTGGCGCACATCTTCCGCCGCACCCTGGAGACGACGGGCGCGGAGCTCGACGCCCGCAGCCAGGCGGCGGTGGAGCTGTTCCGCCAGGCGACCACGGCGACGACGGGCGAACTGGAGGCCCGGGCCGAGGAAGCGGCGATGGTGCTGCGTCGCGCGGCCGAGACGGCGACGGGCGCGGTGGGCGCGCGGACGGCGGAGAGCGTGGAGGCGTTCCGCCTCGGGGCCGAGGAGGCGTCGGGCGCGCTGCAGGCACGTCTGGCGGATGCGGCCTCGTCCTTCGCCCGTGTGGCGGAGGAGGCGGCGAGCCTGATCGGGACGCGGGCCGGCGAGGCGGATGCGGCTTTGCACGGCGTCGTGGTGGGTCTGGCGGGCCGGGCCGAGGAAGCCGCGCTGGCGATCGCGGCGGCGGCGGACGAGGCCGGGCGCCTCGTCGCCGAGCGGGCGGGCGCGGTGGACGCGACCCTGCGCGGTACCCTCCATGGCGTGACCGAGCAGGCCGAGGCGGTTGCCGCGGCGATCACCGGGGCGGCCGAGCAGGCGACCGGGCAGTTCGACGCCCGCACGCTTGCGGCGGCGACCGCCTTCGCGCGTGCCGCCGACGAGGCCGGCCGCCTCGTCGCCGAGCGCACCGACGCCACCGACGCGACCTTGCGCGCGGCCGTCGAGCACCTGACGCGCCAAGCCGAGGACGTCTCCGCGGCCCTCGCGCTCGCCGCCGAATCCGCCACCGGCGCCCTCGACGGGCGCACCGCCACCGCGGCGGCCGCCTTCGTGGCCGCCGCCGAGGAGGCGAGCCGCCTGATCGGCGAGCGCACCGAGACCGCCGATACCGCCCTGCGCACCGCCCTTGCGGGCCTCGCCGAGCGGGCCGAAGCGGCAGCCGCCGCCCTCACCTCGTCGGCCGATACGGTCGGCGACGCGCTGCAGGCGCGCTCGGTGGAGGCCGCCGAGATCATGCGCCGCTCGGCCGAGCAGGCGACGGGGGCGCTGGGCACCCGCACCGTGGAGGTGGCGCACATCTTCCGGCGCACCCTGGAGACGACGGGCGCGGAGCTCGACGCCCGCAGCCAGGCGGCGGTGGAGCTGTTCCGCCAGGCGACCACGGCGACGACGGGCGAACTGGAGGCCCGGGCCGAGGAAGCGGCGATGGTGCTGCGTCGCGCGGCCGAGACGGCGACGGGCGCGGTGGGCGCGCGGACGGCGGAGAGCGTGGAGGCGTTCCGCCTCGGGGCCGAGGAGGCGTCGGGCGCGCTGCAGGCACGTCTGGCGGATGCGGCCTCGTCCTTCGCCCGTGTGGCGGAGGAGGCGGCGAGCCTGATCGGGACGCGGGCCGGCGAGGCGGACGCGGCTTTGCACGGCGTCGTGGTGGGTCTTGCGGGCCGGGCCGAGGAAGCCGCGTTGGCGATCGCGGCGGCGGCGGAGCGGACGACGGGGGCGCTCGACGCGCGGACCTTGGCCGCGACGGCGGCGTTCGCGGCGGCGGCGGACGAGGCCGGGCGCCTCGTCGCCGAGCGGGCGGGCGCGGCGGACGCGACCCTGCGCGGCTCGATCGACGGCTTGGCCGAGCGGGCCGAGGCTCTCGCCGCGGCGATCGCCGGGGCGGCCGAGCAGGCGACCGGGCAGTTCGATGCCCGCACCCTCGCGGCGGCCAGCGCCTTCGCGCGTGCCGCCGACGAGGCCGGCCGCCTCGTCGCCGAGCGCACCGACGCCACCGACGCCACCTTGCGCGCGGCCGTCGAGCACCTGACGCGCCAGGCCGAGGACGTCTCCGCGGCCCTGTCGCTCGCCGCTGAATCCGCCACCGGCGCCCTCGACGGACGCACCGCCACCGCGGCGGCCGCCTTCGTGGCCGCCGCCGAGGAGGCGAGCCGCCTGATCGGCGAGCGCACCGAGACCGCCGATACCGCCCTGCGCACCGCCCTGGGGGGGCTCGCCGAGCGCGCCGAAGCGGCGGCCGCCGCCCTCACCTCGTCGGCCGATACGGTCGGCGACGCGCTGCAGGCGCGCTCGGTGGAGGCCGCCGAGATCATGCGCCGCTCGGCCGAGCAGGCGACGGGGGCGCTGGGCACCCGCACCGTGGAGGTGGCGCACATCTTCCGCCGCACCCTGGAGACGACGGGCGCGGAGCTGGATGCCCGCAGCCAGGCGGCGGTGGAGCTGTTCCGCCAGGCGACCACGGCGACGACGGGCGAACTGGAGGCCCGGGCCGAGGAAGCGGCGATGGTGCTGCGTCGCGCGGCCGAGACGGCGACGGGCGCGGTGGGCGCGCGGACGGCGGAGAGCGTGGAGGCGTTCCGCCTTGGGGCCGAGGAGGCGTCGGGCGCGCTGCAGGCACGTCTGGCGGATGCGGCCTCGTCCTTCGCCCGGGTGGCGGAGGAGGCGGCGAGCCTGATCGGGACGCGGGCCGGCGAGGCGGATGCGGCTTTGCATGGCGTCGTGGTGGGTCTGGCGGGCCGGGCCGAGGAAGCCGCGTTGGCGATCGCGGCGGCGGCGGAGCGGACGACGGGGGCGCTCGACGCGCGGACGCTGGCCGCGACGGCGGCGTTCGCCGCGGCGGCGGACGAGGCCGGGCGCCTCGTCGCCGAGCGGGCCGATACGACCGGGGCGACCCTGCGGGCGGCGGTCGAGCACCTGACGCGCCAAGCCGAGGATGTCTCGGCGGCGCTGGCGCTGGCTGCCGAGAGCGCCGCGGGCGATCTCGACACCCGCCTCGCCGAGGTCGGTGCGGCCTTCGACGGCCATGGCCGCGCGCTGACCGACATGATCGGCCAGCATGCCGACGAGGCGCAGACCCGCCTGGCGGCGGTCGGCCGCGACATCGTCGTGGCGGTGGCGGGCCAGGGCGCGCGCGTCAACGACGCGCTGGAGAAGACCGGCACGGCGCTGGCGAGCGCCGCCGAGACCGGCGGCCGCGCGGTCGACGAGGTGCTGACGACCCGCCTCGCGGCGCTCCAGGACGCGATCGCCCGCGGCGACATCCTGGCCGACCGCATCTCCCGCGACACCCACGACCTGACCGAGAGCGTCTCCGGGCGCCTGGAGGAGATGGACCGCCTCATCACGGTCCAGGGCCGTGCCGTCGCCGAGACGATCGCGGAGCGCACCCGCGAGGCCCGCGAGGCCGTCGAGGCCCAGCTCGGCGCCCTCGAGGACCGCTCGGCGAAGCGCACTGCCGAGATCGGCGCCACCTTCAGCACCATGGTGGCGCATGTCGACCAGCATATCGGCGCCCGCGCCACGGCACTGAACGAGGCCCTGATCGTGCGGGCCGGCGAGATGGCCCGGGTGATGGCCGAGGGCGGCCGCGAGGTCGCCCAGGCGCTGGACGGCCGCGCCGACGAGCTGGCCCGCGCCATCACGGCCCGCAGCCAGGCGATGAGCGACGCCCTGACCGCCCGTGTCGGCGAGATCGGCGACGAGCTCGGCCGCCGGACCGAGGAGCTGACCCGCTCGCTCGATGCCGGCGCCGCCCGCTTCGACGACCGCGTCATCGCCCGCCTCGAAGGGCTGGCCCAGACCCTCGACGAGCGCGGCCGCATCGTCGACGAGACCTTCGGTGTGAAGGCCGAGGAGGCCCTGCGCCTGATCGAGGCCCGCACCCGCGGCCTCGACGAGGAGCTCGGCGCCCGCACCCGCGAGCTGGTCACCTTCGTGGAGAGCCACAGCGGCGAGGCGAGCCGCGACCTCGCGACCCAGGCCGACGCGATCCGCGCCGCCTTCGACGGCCGCACCGAGACCCTGGCGGCCCTCGTCGACGAGCGCATTGCCGCGATGGCCCAGGAGATCGACGAGCGCGGCCGGGCGATGTTCGGTACGCTGGCCAACCGCATGACCGAGCTGGCGCGGCTGTTCGACCGCGGCGGCCTCGCCCTGTCCGACCTCATCGGCAAGCGCGGCGAGACCGTGCTGGCCGCCCTGCAGGGCACCGTGGAGGAGGCCGACCGGGTGCTCGCGGAGGGCTCCGGCCGCCTCGAGGCGGCGCTCGGCGACCGTTCGACCGCGCTGGCGACCCTGCTGGACGAGCGCGAGGCGACGGTCGAGCGCCTGTTCGGCGAGCGGCTGCGGGCGCTCGGCCACCTCATCGACGAGCAGGCGGCGACGATGCGCAGCCTCCTCGACGGACGGTCGGAGGCGCTGCATGCCGGGCTCGACGACCGGATCCGCGCCCTGCACGACGCGCTCGAGGAGCGGGCCGGCGCGGTCCGCCACCTGCTCGACGAGCGCGCCGGTGCGATCGGCGCCGTGCTCGACGACCGGGTCGGCACCCTGCGCGGCGTCCTCGCCGAGGGCGGCGACACCCTGGCCTCGACCCTCGAGGAGCGGGTCGGCCGGGCGGTCGGCACCCTCGATTCCCGCACCCGCGCCCTGTCCAGCCTGTTCGACGACCGGCTCGCCGCCCTCGACCACCTGGTGGAGAGCCGCGGCGCGGCCTTCGCCGAGGCGGTGGAGGCCCGCGCCCAGGCGCTGGCCGGGCTCATCGACGCCCGCACCGATGCCTTCGCGGCGGCGGCGGAATCTGGCGGCACCCACCTGTCGGGCCGGGTCGACGCGGCGCTCGCCGACCTCGACGCGCTGATCGAGATGCGCGCCCAGGCCGTCGAGACCGCCCTGGAGCGCCGCGGCGAGACCCTGGCCGGCACGATCGCCGCCCGGGGCGAGGAGGTCGCCGGCCTGCTCGACTCCCGCGTCGCGACTCTGGAGGACGCCGTGTCCCGCGGCACGCAGGCCGTCACCGGCCTGCTGGCCGAGCGCGAGGCGGGCCTCGGCGACGCCCTCGACGGGCACCGCGACGCCTTCGCCCGGACCCTGGGCGAGCGCATCGAGGCCATGGCGGCCCTGCTCGCCGAGCGCGAGGCGGCCATCGCCGGCACGATCGAGCAGGGCGGCGGCAACCTCGCGCGCCTGATCGACGGCCGCCAGCGGGCGCTCGCAGAGCTGACCGGCGCCGGGGACGTGCTGGCCCGGCGGGTCCAGGAGCGCATCGACGTGCTCGCCACCACGATCCGCAGCGGCGGCGATGCGCTCGCCGGCCTGCTGGATTCGCGCAACGCCGACCTCGCCGAGACCTTCGAGGGTCGCGGTGCGGCGCTCGCCGCCCTGCTCGACGACCGGGTGGCGGAGCTGTCCTCCGCCCTGGAGCGCAGCCGCGCCGCCCTCGACGCCGTGCTCGGCGGGCAGGTGGAGGCCCTGTCCCGCCAGCTCGAAGCCGGCGGCGAGGCGGTGTCCGACCGCCTGCAGACCGGGCTCGCGATCCTCGGCGGCACCGTCGAGGAGCGGGCCGAGGCCTTCGGTGCCCTGGTCGACGCCAAGGCGACGGAACTCGCTGGC
Source organism: Methylobacterium indicum (assembly GCF_017347565.1). Classification (NCBI taxonomy): domain Bacteria; kingdom Pseudomonadati; phylum Pseudomonadota; class Alphaproteobacteria; order Hyphomicrobiales; family Methylobacteriaceae; genus Methylobacterium; species Methylobacterium indicum. Next base: position 3,406,869 of record NZ_AP024145.1, read on the forward strand.
CTGATGCAGGCCAGGACCGAGGCCCTGTCGGGCAGCGTCGACGAGCGCTCGGCCGCCTTCACGGCCCGCATCGACGGGCGGATGCGCGCCTTCGCGGCCCTGGTCGCGTCCCGCGGCGAGGCCCTGGCCGACGCCTTCGACGACCGCAGCGACGCCTACGCGGCCCTGGTCGACGCCCGCACGGCGGCGCTTACCGCCGCCCTCGACGAGCGGGTGGCGAACCTGCACGGCGCCATGGACGAGCGCTCCGCGGCCTTCGCCGCGGCGGTGGAGGAGCGCGCCGCGGCCCTCGCGGCGGCGGTGGACGAGCGCAGTACGCAGCTGAGCACGGGCTTCGACCGCCGCGCCGCCGCCTTCGCGGCGCTGGTCGACCAGCGCGGCACCACCCTGACCCGGACGCTCGCCGAGACCGCCCGGGAGCTGGCCGAGGCGATCGACGGCCGCGGCGGCGCGCTCAACCGCGACCTCGCCGAGCGGGTCGAGGCCCTGCGGCAGATCGTGGACGAGCGCGGCGGCGCGCTCGGCCAGCGCCTCGAGGCGACGACCGCCTCGCTGCACCGGACCATCGACCAGCGCGGCAACGCCCTGGTGGCGGCCTTGGCGGCGAGCGGCGAGACGGTCGACGGGCTCGACCGCCAGGTGGCGCAGCTGCGCGGCCTGGTCGAGGGCCCCGGCAGCGAGCTGGTCTCGGTCCTGGCCGAGCGCAGCGAGGCGCTGGAGCGGGCGGTGACCGAGGGGATGGGCGGCGCGGCCGTTCTGCTCGCCGAGCGGGCCGAGGCCCTGGCGGCCCTCTCCCGCGAGGCGGCCGAGACCCTGCGCCGGTCGGCCGACGAGGGCGCGACCCGGGCGGTGGAGGCCCTCACCCGGGTCAACCAGCGCCTGGGCGGCGAGCTCGGCGGCCTGGTCGGCCGCATCGAGACCGCCTGCAGCGCCCTGCAGGAGCTGATCGGGCGCTCGGGCGAGAGCTTCTCGGCGATCGAGGGCGGCCTGTCGGGCCGGGTCGAGGAGATCCAGGCGGCCCTGGCCGAGATCGCGGCCGAGACCGGTCGTGCCTCCGACCGGGTCGCCGAGCAGGTCGGCGCGCTCCAGGGCGCGGCGACCGGGGCTCTTCGCCAGGCCGCGGGTCTCGCCGCGACGCTGGATGCCCGCGGCAAGGCGCTGACCGAGACCGCCCGCCAGCATATCGGCGACCTCACCGCCGCCACCGGCGCCCTGGAGGGTGCCGAGGGCCGGGTGAGCGCCGCGCTCGGCGAGCGCCGGGCCGAGATCGACACCCTGCTCGGCAGCATCGACGCCCGCTCGGCGGCCCTCGCCGCCGCCACGGAGGGCGTCGGTGCCCGGGTCGAGGCGACCCTGAAGACGATCGAGGCCCGCACCCAGGCGCTGGGCCGCGAGATCGAGGCCGGCGCCCGCCAGGCCGGCAGCGCGGTGACGGAGGCCTTCGAGCGCCTGCGCGCCGGTACCGGCCAGGAGGGCGAGCGGGCGGCCGAGACGGTCCGCCAGGCCGTGGCGGGCGCCTCGGGCGAGATGCAGACCGCGTTCGGCGACGCCGCCGCGCGCTTCCAGGGCACGGTCGAATCGATGCGCGCCATGGCGGGCGAGATCCGCCAGACCCTGGAGGAGATCCGCGGCGACCTGCAGCGCGGCGTGACCACCATCCCGCAGGAGGCCCAGGACGCCACCGGCGAGATGCGGCGGGTCGTGGCCGAGCAGATCAAGGCCCTGAACGAGCTCTCGGCCCTGGTCCAGCGCTCGCCCCGCGCGGTCGACGTGACGCAGCCCCGCGTCGCCGAGGCCGGCCGTTCCGCCCCCGTCGCCGCCCCCGTGGTGTCGGCGCCGAAGCCTGCGGCTGCGGCCGTCGCCCCGGCTCCCGCCGCCTCGCCCCCCCGGTCGCAGGCTCCGGTCGCCGCGGCGCCCATCCCCAAGGCAGCCGCGCCCCAGGCCTCGTCTCCGAAGCCCGTGGCTCCGGCGGCGAAGCCCCAGGCCCCGGCCGTGAGGGCGCCCGCCCCGGCGGCGAGGCCGTCGGGCGAGACCGGCAAGGCGCCGGTCGGGCAGGGCCGGCCGGCCGCGCCGCAGGGTGCGACCCGGACCACCGGCGACGCTCAAAGCCGCAACGGGTCCGGCGGCTGGCTCTCCGACCTCCTCTCGCGCGCCTCGCTGGACGACGACGACGTGCCGTCGCTCGCCAAGGGCAGTGACAAGAGCGGCGACAAGGGTGCCGAGAAGGGCAAGGGGGCTGCGTCGGCCAAGGCCGGCGAGACCCCGGACGAGGCGGGCGCGGCGGCGATCGACTCGATCTCGAGCAACATCGCCCGAATGATCGAGCACCCCGCGGCCGTGGACCTGTGGGAGCGCTACCGGCGCGGCGAGACGAACCTGTTCACCCGCCGTCTCTACACGGCGGAGGGCCAGCAGACCTTCGACGAGATCCGCCGCCGCTACCGCGCCGAGCCGGATTTCCGCCGGACCGTCGATCACTACGTGCGGGAATTCGAGCGCCTCCTCGGCGAGGTGTCCCGCACCGATCAGGACCCGCGCCGGGCGAACGCCTACCTCACCTCGGAGAGCGGCAAGGTCTACACGATGCTGGCCCATGCCAGCGGGCGGTTCGAGGGCGCCTGACGCACCCCGACGTCCCGAGGCAAAAAGGCCCCTTCGACCCGTGCGGTCGGAGGGGCCTTTTTCGTCGGGCTTCCGCCGTCAGTGCGGACCACACTGGAGGGAAACGCTACGGCATGGTCAAGAAATCGTCGTGATGGACGCGACCTGTCGGCCGGGTTGCGGGCATTTCATGTCGGGGCGACGCAACGTCGCCTCGCCGATGACGTTCTCCGATCATCGAACGAGCCGATCGCGGATCCCGGCCGATCCACCCTCGCCGCTGGGATGGCCCGGCCCCGATCGGTCCCACCGAGCCGAGGAAATGTCATGCCCGTCGCGTCCCGCCTCCCCGCTCTCGCCCTCGCGGGGCTCCTGCTGCTCGGGGCCGGCCCGGCCCTCGCCGCCGGCCTCGATTGTCCGGCCGGCGGCAAGGCCGCGCCGGACGGGCCCCTGTTCGAGGCGATCATGAAGCCGGGCGCCGCCGCAGGCTCGAATCGCGCCCTGGGCGATGCGGTGACGCGCCTGAGGGCCGAGGGCCTGTCGAATGGAGCGATTATCGACCACGCGGTGGCGTCCTACTGCCCTGTGATCGACCGCGACGGCAGCCTGACGCTACCCCAGAAGCGATCGGCCCTGCGCAGCTTCGCCGCGCAGGTCACGACGCTCGCCTACGATCCGTCCCAGGACGCGACGCAGATCCTCGTGACGGTGCCGGTCCCGACCGCCCTGTCCGACCAGATCGACGCGACTGCCGCCAAGGCGAAGCTGCCGCGCGACACCTGGATCCTGCGGACCTTGGAGGCGGGGGTCGGCGGTCGCCAGGGCTGAGACCGGAGGGCGGGTTTCCGGGCGCGGCCGGTCGCCGGCCGCCCGTTCCCTCAGAGCAGCCCGAGCGACGCCAATTCCCGCCGCATCGCCTCGGGCATCGCCGCGAGGTCGCCGGCCGCGTGGCGGGAGATGTCGCGCGGGGCATCGGCGGGGGTGAGGTAGCGCCAGCCCTGGAACGGCCGGCAGGGCCGCGGCTCGACCGGCGTCACGGCCGGATCGAGGACGAGACGGCAGCGGCCGACGCCCTCACCATCGACGAAGGGGCGGATCGCCAGGACGGGCTGGCGGCAGGCGATCAGGCCGCGAATCACCCAGTAGAGCGAACCCGCGCCGACGATCTCGTCGCCGCGCTTCGGGACCATCCGGGTGATATGGGCCTGCTCGGGCGGGCGGCCCTGGCGCACGGCCTCGGCCCGGCGCGCGGCGATCCACTCCTCGAGATCGGCGATGGACTCGCAGCCGACGCAGAGCTTGAGGAGGTTCAGGGACATCGGGACCGGGTTCGAGGCTGTGGGCTGCGCGGTCCCTGTGCGGCGATCATGGCGCCGCGAGGGCAGAGGCCTCGCCGCGAGGGCGAAGCACTCACGCAGCGACGCAGGGCCGCTCAGGTGAAGCGGGCGAGCTTCTCGTTGACCGCGAGGTCGTCGATCTCCGCGAAGGCGTCCTCGAGGGTGACCGCGTCGTCGATCGGCGGCGCCTCCTCGCGCACCGGCACGAAGGCGATGTCGTCGTCGGCCAGAGCGGTCTCGACGAGACGCAGCCGCGGCGCAGCCTCGGGCCTGTCGCCGTCATCCCCCCTCCCCCGGCCCGTCGCGACGATCTCGTCGACGTCGTCCTGGTCGAGGGCGGTTCCCGGCATCTCGGCGCGCTGCCCGGCCTGCGCCGGGGGATCGTCCTCGCTGGCCCAGATCTCGATCATCGCGGTCAGGCGCTGCTCGAGGTAGCGCAGGGTGTTGACGATGCGGCTGGTGCGCTGGGCCGTCAGGTCCTGGAACGAGCAGGCGGTGTAGATCTGGGTCGCGTTGTGATCGAGGCGGTCGCAGACGCTGCTCTCGGCGCCGGTCTCGCGCAGGGTCCAGGCGACCTCCTGGACCTCCTCGGCGGCCTGAAGGATGTCGGAGGTCGCGCGCTCGGTGGTCCGCACGATGCCGTCGAGGGCCTCCGAGGCGGCGCCGAGCTGGCTCTGGTCCTGTTCGGGCGTGTGGATCGCCGCGATCTCGGACTTGGTGCGGCTGATCGCCTTCGCCATCTCGATCAGGTCGAAGCGCAGGCGCTCCATCCCGGGCGGGCCGCGCTCGGCCGTGACGACGGTCTCGATCCGGCCGATCGCCTGGAGCAGCACGTCGGTATCGGCGTGGCGGTTGCGCCGGGCGAACTCGCCGAGGAACCAGCGTCCCCGCGCGGTCTCCAGCATCGCGCCCTCGATGACGTCGTACTCCTCCCGCGGCATGGGGAGCGAAGGGGTCCCGGCCATCTCACCTGCCCTGTCAATCGCCCACCGGATCGGCCGGCGCGGCGTCGCCCGATCAGGCGTGTCGTCGTTAAGGCTTGACATCCCGGCGTTAACGGCGGCTTACGCCAGGCCCGCCCCGGGGCGGCTGATTCGGTCTCGCCCCCAAGGTTCTCGTGACGGTTCCTCCGCCCTCCTCCCGCGACGGCCTGCGCCTCGCCCTCCTCTATGCGGCGGTCTTCGCCGGGATCGGCGTGGCGATGCCGTTCCTGCCGCTCTGGCTCGCCGGGCTCGGCCTCGGGCCCGAACTGATCGGGGCGCTCGTCGCCCTGCCGATCCTGGTCCGGATCGTCGCGACCGCGCCGCTCGTGGGCCTGATCGACCGGGGTGTTGCGCCCCGCACGCTGATGGTCGCCGGCAGCCTCGGCCTTGCCGCGACTTGGGCCCTGATGCCCCCGGCGGCCTCCCTGTCCTGGCCGCTGCTCGCGGGGGTGATCGTCGTGAATGCCGTCGCCGGCGCGTCGCTCGTGCCCTGCCTCGATTACCAGAGTCTCGCCGCGGTGCGCCGCAGGCCGGATCTCGACTATGCCCGGATCCGGCTCGGCGGTTCCCTCGGCTTCCTGGCCGCGACGCTGCTCGGCGGGTGGCTCCTCGGCGTCGTCGGCACCGGCGGCATCCCGAACTTTCTCGCCGGGCTCGAACTCGCCTCGGCCTGCGGCGCGGCCCTGCTGCTGCGCCGGGAGAGCGCGGCCGCACCGGCCCGCCGCGCCTCCGGTCGGGTACGCCTGCCCGCCGCCCTGTGGCTCGCCATCGCGGCCGGGGCGGCGATCCAGGCGAGCCACGCCGCCGTCTATGCCTTCGGCTCGATCCACTGGGTCGGTCTCGGCCTGTCGCCGGCCGAGACCGGGATCGCCTGGGGCGTCGGCGTCGTCGCCGAGGTCGGCTTCTTTGCGGTGGCCGGGCGCATCCCGTACTTGCGCGACGCGCCGTTCCGCCTGCTCGGCCTCGGGGCCGTCGCCGCGCTCCTGCGCTGGGGCGGGCTTCTCGCCGCCGCCGGCCTGCCGACCCTGGTCCTGCCGCTCCAGGCCCTGCACGCCCTCACCTTCGGGGCGACGCAGCTCGGCGTCATGGCGGCCCTGTCGCGCCTCGCCCCCGAGGGCGGCCGCGGCGCCGCGCAAGGCACCTACGCGGCCTGCGCCGCCCTCGCCTCGGCCTCCGCCACCCTGGCGAGCGGCGCGGCCTACCGGGCCGGCGGCGGGTCCCTCGCCTTCGGGCTGATGCTGCCGGTGGCGGGCCTCGGCCTCGCCTTCACCCTCGCGGCGGCGCGGGCGGCCCGCAGCGCCAGGCAATGACACCCGTCGACCCGATGGTTTGCGAATTGTTAGCATGACGGGGTATAGGACCGGCCCGAGGGGATCTGTGGCGAACGAGGGAGGCCGGCCCGTGCCGACCGAACCGATCACGCGGGGGGCCGATCCGGCCCACGCCGCGGTCGAACGCGTCCGCGACGGTCTCGCCGCGCGCCTCACCGGCCGCTGGACCGCCGACCAGGCGCCCGCCGTCGAGGGCGCCGCCGCCGCGATGCTGGCGGGCGCCGGCGGCGCGCCCCTGGTCATCGACCTGTCGAGCCTGTCGCGCCTCGACACCCTGGGCGCCTGGGTCCTCGAGCGCACCCGGGCGGCGCTGCCCGCCGGCACCGCCTATGCGGGGGCCTCGCCCGAGCACCTGATCCTCTTGCGCGAGGTCGCCTACCGGGAAGCCGCACCGGCCGCGCGCGCCCGACGCTTCCACCCCCTCGATCCGGTGGCGAACCTGGGCTCCGGCGTGCGCAGCCTCGGCCACCAGGGGCTCGCCGGCCTCGCCTTCCTGGGCGAGGTGGTGGCGGGCTGCCTGCGGGTGCTCGCCCGCCCGCGCAGCTTCCGCGGGCCGGCACTCGTCAACCAGATCGAGCAGATCGCGCTGCGCGGCGCGCCGATCATCATGCTGATCGCCTTCCTGGTCGGCTGCATCGTCACCCAGCAGGGCATCATCCAGCTCCAGCGCTTCGGCGCCCAGAGCTACGTCGTCAACATGATCGGCATCCTGGCGCTGCGCGAGCTCGGGGTGCTCCTCACCTCGATCATGGTGGCGGGGCGCTCCGGCTCGGCCTTCACGGCGGAGATCGGCTCGATGCGGATGCGCGAGGAGGTCGACGCCCTGCGGGTCATGGGTCTCGACCCGATCGAGATCCTGATCGTCCCGCGGATCATCGCCCTGATGCTGGCCCTGCCGCTGCTCGCCTTCCTGGCCGATCTCGCGGCGCTCGCCGGCGGCGCGCTCACCTCCTGGCTCTATGGCGGGCTCTCCCTCGAGGCCTTCGCGTTCCGGCTCCAGAACGCGATCGGCCTGCGCCACGTCCTGATCGGCCTGATCAAGGCGCCGTTCATGGCCCTGATCATCGGCATCATCGCCTCGGTTGAGGGTTTCCTGGTCGAGGGCTCGGCCGAATCGCTCGGCCGCCACGTCACCGCCTCAGTCGTCAAGTCTATCTTCATGGTCATCGTCCTCGATGGACTCTTCGCGGTGTTCTTCGCGGCCATCGATTTCTGAGCGAGGCGAGCCCTTCCCTTGCACCCTCCCTCCCTTGCCCCGTCGGCCATTCCCGGCCGCCTGCCCGACCGCCTGCCCGGCGCGCAGGAGCCGATCATCCGCGTGCGCGACCTCGTGGTCGCGTTCGGCGAGCGCACCGTGCTCAAGGGGCTCAACCTCGACATCCGCCGGGGCGAGATCCTCGGCTTCGTCGGGCCCTCCGGCCAGGGCAAGTCGGTGCTGACCCGCACCCTGCTCGGCCTGGTGCCGAAGCGCTCGGGCACGATCGAGGTCTTCGGCGAGGACGTCGACCGCCTGACCCTGGCCCAGCGCCGGGTGATCGAGCGGCGCTGGGGCGTGCTCTTCCAGCAGGGCGCCCTGTTCTCGGCGCTCACCGTCAAGCAGAACATCCAGGTGCCGATGCGCGAGCACCTGAGGCTCTCCGAGCGCCTGCTCGACGAGTTCGCCCGGCTCAAGATCGAGATGGTGGGCCTGAAGCCCGACGCCGCCGACAAGCTGCCCTCCGAGCTCTCGGGCGGTATGATCAAGCGCGCGGCGCTGGCCCGGGCGCTCGCCCTCGACCCCGAGGTGCTCTTCCTCGACGAGCCGACCTCCGGCCTCGACCCGATCGGCGCCGGCGAGTTCGACGAGCTGGTGGCGACGCTCCAGCGCACGCTCGGGCTCACCGTGTTCATGGTGACCCACGACCTCGACAGCCTCTACACCGCCTGCGACCGCATCGCGGCGCTCGGCGACGGCCAGATCATCGCGGAGGGGCCGATCGACGCGATGCTCGCCTCCGACCATCCCTGGCTGCGCTCCTACTTTCACGGCAAGCGCTCGCGCTCGATCGTGGTGCCGTCATCCCGCGGCGCGGTGGAGGGCGTCGCCTGATGTGCGCTCCCGCACCCGTCGCCCCGACGGCCCCCCTTAAGCTCGGCGGAATGGCCCGTGCCGCGAGATCCCGATCCGGCTCTCCCCTGCCGCCCCGCCTCCCCGCCCCGCACGCGCATGGAAACCGTTAAGGCATGGAAACCCGCGCCAACAACGTCCTGATCGGCGCCTTCACGCTGGCGGTGATCGCCCTCGGCTTCGCCTTCGCGTTCTGGCTGCGCGGCTCCTCGTCGAACCAGGCCCGGATGCCGGTGCGCATCGTGTTCTCGGGCGGCGTCGGAGGGCTCGCCAAGGGGGCGGTGGTCACCTTCAACGGCATCCGGGTCGGCGAGGCGACGGACGTGCGGCTCTTGCCGCAGGACCCGCGCCGGGTGACGGCGATCGTCGAGGTCAATCGCGGCACGCCCCTGCGCGTCGACACGCGCGCGCGCCTCGACATGACGATGCTGACCGGCGTCGCGTCGATCGCCCTCGTCGGCGGCAGCGCCGACGCGCCGCAGCTCGCCCCGACCAAGGACGATCCGGTCCCGACGATCTACGCCGACGCCTCGGACATCCAGGACCTGATGGCGGCGGCCCGCACCATCGCGCAGCGCGCCGACGACATGCTCCAGCGCCTCGACCGGGTGGTCGCGGGCAACGAGGGTGCGATCAACCGCACGCTGGCCAATGTCGAGCGGTTCTCGAAGACGCTGGGCGACAGCGCGCCGGCCCTCGACGCCCTGACCAAGGCGGTGGACGGGCGCAAGCTCGCGAGCCTGATCGACAACGTCGACCGGTTCTCGACCGCTTTGGCCGCCGCCTCGCCGGACGTGCAGGCCGGCGTGCACGATGCCCGCTCGCTTGCCGGCAAGCTCAACGCCTCCGCCGACCGGCTCGACGCGGTGCTGAAGGGCGCCGAGGGCTTCCTCGGCTCCGCCTCCGGCGACGCCGGCAAGAGCACCTTCGCCGAGGTGCGCGAGGCCGCGATCTCGATCCGCGATGCCGGCCGTGCCTTCCGCACCATGTCGGAGAACCTCGACAAGCGCACCGCCACCCTGACCCAGAGCGTCAGCCGACTCAGCGGCGCCGGGCGGCGCGAGGTGCAGACCCTCTCGACCGACGGCCAGCGCACCCTCAACACCCTCAACAGCGCCGTGCGCAAGATCGAGCGCGACCCGTCCCAGGTGATCTTCGGCGGCAAGCCGACGTTGCCGGAATACAACGGTCGCTGATCATGTCGCCGTGCAGCACCGCCGGCATAGCACCCACGCGCGCGCCCGCGCGTTGTTGGAGCATGTTCGGTCAAGCTTCCGGGCCGGTTCCGGCCCCGTCCGCCCTCGGTTCGTCGTCCCCCATGAGCCCTTCGGTGATCACCACGGTCCGCGCCCCGGGCGCCCGCCGGTCCGGCCCGGTCCTCGCCGCCCTCCTGGCCCTCGCCGTCGGCGCCTGCGGCAGCGGCGCGGTGCCGACGACCTTCGACCTCACCGCCCTTCCGGGCGCGGCCCGCAGCGGCGCGGCCCGCCGCTCGATCGTGGTGGCCGAGCCGGTCGGGCTCCAGCCCTTCGAGGCCGACCGCATCATCGTGCGCGAGGCCGGCGGCTCGCTGTCGTTCCTCGGCGGCGGCCAATGGGCCGATCGCCTGCCCCGGCTGATGCAGGCCCGCCTGGTCCAGAGCCTGGAGAATACCGGGCGCCTGCGCTCGGTGAGCCGGCCCGGCGACAAGGTCGTGGCCGACACGATCCTGGTGACGGAGATCCGCTCCTTCGACATCGCGGCGGGCTCGCGCGAGGCGGTGGTCGACATATCGGCCAAGCTCGTCGCCGACGCTACCGGCAAGGTGGTGGCCGCCCGGATCTTCCAGGCCCGCGTACCCGTCGCCGAGGTCAATGCCGGCGTCGCGGCCAACGGGCTCGACCGGGCCCTGTCGACCGTGCTCGCCGACATCGTGCGGTGGGTCGGCACGGCGTCCTGACAGGAAGTCCGGAGGGTCATGACGTCGGCGCGAGGGCTTCCGGATCTCGTCTAGCCGAGGAAGGCGGCGCCACCCGCGCCAGACGGGTGGCGACGCAGAGGGCGAGACCGGCGATGACGAGGCCGGCTAGGACGTCCACGAGGTAGTGGCCGCCGATCACGGGCGTCGCGGCGACCATCGCGAGATTGATCGCCAGCGCCGGCCAGCGCAGCACCGGCACGCCCCAGAAGCCCCAGGCGAGCAGCGCCGCGGCGGCGGCGTGGAAGCTCGGGAAGGTGACGATGCCGCCCAGCGTGTCGCCGGTGAGGGCCGAGAGCGTGCCTGCTCGGGCGGGTGCCAGGATCTCGACGTGGTGCCAGGCCGCGGTGACCAGCACGTGGGTGTCGGCCTGTGCGACGCCGAAATGCAGGTAACCCCCGAGGGCCGGCATGAGCGGGAAGACCGCGACGGTGGCGGCGAGCGTCAGGACCCAGGCGAGGCAGAAGGCTTGGGCCCGGGCCACGCATCCGATGATGAGCAGCACCGCGACCAGGATCGCGAGTTGCAGCAGCAGGCTGGCATAGACGTGGCTCAGGACCTCCAGGAGGAGCGGCCAGCTCCGAGCCGCCGCGATCACGTGCGCCCAGTCAAAACTGAAGAGCGCCATGTCGAGGTCGAGCAGGTCTTGATCGCGATACGGAAGGTTCGTACCAGCGGCGACCACGCTCAACAGAGGCGCGAGCAGCCCGGCGAGCAGGAGTTGCGACGCAACCTCGGCACCCGAGCCGAGCCGCTCCCAGCCGCGGGTGCGCAGGGCAGCACCGCAGGCCCCGAGGGCGGCAAGCTGAACCAGCGCGCTGGCCAGGACGTGGTCGGCGATCCGGAAGCCGCCCACCGACACCGCGGCGAGGAGGAGGCCGCCCGCCGCTGCGACAACGCTCCAGCAGACTAGGGCGGGCCCACCGAGAACAGCGCCCGATCGCCTCGCGACCGGACGGGTCTCAAGGTCGTCAATCGGGCCCCGAAGCGCCGGGCGAGGCTCCGACCTCGCGTCGAGAATCGATGGGTCGCTCGTCGGCGGAGCGATGTGGGGGGCGGCGAGGACGGGCGGCATGGAGGTTTCCCTGCATCACGCAGGTCTCCCATCCGATCCGATAAGGTTCCGTGTATTTTTGCTTGTGAGATCAACCGAAGGTTCGCGCGGTCATTCCATCACCGCCGCCTTCATGATGACCACCATCATGGCGCGCCCGGTCGTCTCGCTGACGCAGCGCACGGTGTGGGGCCGGTCGCAGCGGTAGCGCAGGGTCTCGCCGGCCCGGGCCCGCTGCACCGCGCCGGCCACGTCGACCTCGAACTCGCCCTCGGTCACCGACAGGGACTCGACCGAGCCGCGCTGGTGAGCGTCCGAATCGAGCACGCCGCCCGGATCGGCCGAGAGGTCGTACCATTGCAGCCATTCGACGGTCTTGATCCAGCCGACGATCGCGAGCCGCATCCGGCCGTCGTCGGAGACGAGGATCGGCGTGTCGGCCCGGGACGACTTCTCGATGAAGGGCTCCTCGTCGCCGGTGGCGAGCACCCGCTCGATCGAGACGTCGAGGGCCTGGCTCAGGCGCCAGATCGTCGCCAGCGTCGGGTTGGTCTCGTTGCGCTCGATCTGGCTGATGATCGACTTGGCGACGCCGGACTGCTCGGCCAGTTCCGACAGCGACAGGTTGTAGGCCTTGCGCAGCCGCTGGATGGTCTTGCCGAGCTGCCCCGACAAGACCTGCGCCCCGCTCACAAGGTCCCTGGTGCGCTCCCGCCCCCGCTCGACGCCCATCGCCCGCCCTCGAACCCCGCTGGATCACCGCCGGTCGTTCCGCATACCGAACGCCCGTACGCTCCATCAAACGCAATCGCCGGGAGCGCGCAAGGGTTCATCGGGCCGCGCGGGGCGTTTCTTGGTGGTCGGGCGTCAGTTCCACCATGCATGGAAATGATGGACGGGGCCGTTGCCGTGGCCGATCCGCAGCTGCCCGGAGGCCGCGAGCGCGGCACTCAGGTAGGCCTTGGCGGCGCGGGCGGCCTCCGGCAGGGGCAGGCCGCGGGCGAGCCCGGCGGCGAGCGCCGCCGACAGGGTGCAGCCGGTCCCGTGGGTGTTGCGGGTCTCGATCCGGGGGCCGGCGAGGCGCAGCACCGCCTCGCCCGGGCCGACCAGCAGGTCGACGCTCTCGGCGCCGGTGCCGTGGCCGCCCTTCATCAGCACCGCCCGGGGCCCGAGCGCCAGGAGGCGCCGCCCCTGGTCGAGCATCGCGGCCTCCGAGTCCGCGATCCCCTCCCCCAGGAGCACGGCGGCTTCCGGCAGGTTCGGGGTCAGCACCGCGGCGTGGGGCACGAGCTTGGCCCGCAACGCCGCCACGGCGTCGTCGGCGAGCAGCCGGTCGCCGCTCGTCGCCACCATCACGGGGTCGAGCACCACGGGCAGGCCGGCGGCGTGGCGGGCCAGCCCCTCGGCCACCGCGGCGATGGTCGGGCTGCGCGAGAGCATGCCGATCTTCAGCGCCTTGACGTCGAGGTCGGTGAACACGCTCTCGATCTGGCGCGCTACGAATTCGGGCTCGACGTCGTGGATCGCCTGGACGCCGCGGGTGTTCTGGGCGGTGAGCGCCGTGATCACGCTGGCGCCGTAGACGCCGAGGGCGGAAAAGGTCTTGAGATCGGCCTGGATGCCGGCGCCGCCGCCGGAATCCGAGCCCGCGATCGTGACGGAGATCATGTCCGGTCTCCGACCGTGCAGGTCTCGATCGTGCAGGTCTCGATCATGCAGGTCTCGATCATGCGGAGCCCCTCGCGGCCAGCGCCGCATCGATGACGCCGCGCAGGTCGCGGGCCCGCGCCTCGACGTCCTGGCCGGTGCCGAACAGGGCCGAGATCAGCGCGATCCCGTCCGCCCCCGCCCCGATCGTCGCGGCGGCGTTGCCGCGGTCGATTCCCGCGATGGCGCCCACCGGCAGGTTGCCGCCGCGGGCGAGGCGTGCCCGGAAGACGATGCGGTTGAGCCCGTCGAGCCCGACCGGAGGATCCGGGTTGGTCTTGCTGGTGGTGGCGAAGACGCCGCCGATGCAGGCATAGTCGACCGGCAGCCGGTAGAGCTCGTCCGCCTGGGCGGCGTTCTTGACGGTGAGCCCGACGATCGCGCCGCGCGGCAGGAGCCGCTTGGCGTCGGCCGGATGCATGTCCTCCTGGCCGAGATGCACGCCCTCGGCACCCGCGGCGAGCGCCAGGTCGACCCGGTCGTTGACGAGGAGCGGCACGCCGGTGCCCTCGAGCGCCGCATGGATCCGGCGCAGCCGCTCCACCGTCTCGCGGGCATTGGCGATGGTCTTTTCGCGGTATTGCAGCAGCGTGCAGCCCCCGGCGGCCGCCTCGGCCGCCATCCGGGCGAGGTGCTCGGCATCGCCGCCGCACACCCCGACATCGAGGAGGCCGTAGAGCCGCAGGTCCACCGGCACGATGCCGGCCGGACGTGTCGCCGGGCCGGCGCTCACGGGCGGGCTCCCGCGCGGGGCGTGAGGCGGCGTGCGGACATGACGGGCATTCCCTGCTGGGCCCGGGGGCCTGACGATCGTCCCCCGGAGTAAGGGCGCCCGAGCGCGGGCGTCAACGGGCGCCAAAGATGCGCGAAGCCGTCGCCCGCGCCGTCGAGGGGGATTCTACCCCGCCCGGGCCCCGCCCGCCGCGGCCTCGCGCGCCCGCTCGACCACCAGGCGCCGCTCGCGCCAGACCACGAACACGCCGGCCGCCGCCACGATGCCGCCGCCGAGCGCGATCGAGGCGGTGGGGAGTTGGCCGAACACGAACCAGCCGATCAGCACCGACCACAGCATGGTCGTGTACTCGAAGGGCGCGACCAGCGAGGCGTCGCCGTGCCGGTAGCTCTCGGTGAGCAGGATCTGGCCGATGCCGCCGAGCACGCCGACGACGACGAACAGCGCGAGATCGGTCCAGCCCGGCATCTTCCAGCCGAGGACGAGGGTGGAGAGACCCAGCAGCGAGGTGAACAGGAAGAAGTAGAGGACGATGGCGCCCGTGCGCTCGGTGCCGGTGAGCTTGCGCACCTGGATCGTGGCCGCCGCCGAGCAGGCCGCCGCCAGGATGGCGAACAGCGCGCCCGTCGTGCCGCCGCCGCCCGCGCCGCCGAATTCGAGATGCGGCGCGAGCGTGATCAGGACGCCGAGGAAACCGACGCTGACGCCGGCCCAGCGATAGGCCTGGACCCGCTCGCGCAGCACGATGGCCGCGAGCACCACGACGAGGAGCGGCGAGGCGTAGCCGATCGCCACCGCGTCGGAGAGCGGCAGGAAGGACAGGCCGGCGAAGCCCGCGAACATGCCGCAGGCGCCGATGATGCTGCGCAGCATGTGCCCCTTGAGGTTCTGCGTGCGCACCGCCTCGATCACGCCGCCCTGCCAGCGCAGCCAGACCAGCAGCGGCGCGATGGCGATGAAGGAGCGGAAGAACACGATCTCGCCGGTCGGGAACCGGTCCGCCAGGGTCTTCACGCCGGCCGACATCAGCGTGAAGGCGAGCGCCGAGAGGACCTTCAGCCCGATGCCGAGATAGGGCCGGGCGGCCCCGCGTGCCGACGCGCCAGCTCCGGTGACCGACTGGCCGGGGACGACGAGGGGGGCTGCCATGGGCGGGGCGCTTTTCTGAGGTCGCGGGGGGAAGAGGCGCGGCCGCGAGAGCCGCGGCGGGGCGTCCTGTCAGAACCACGAATCGGCACGGCCGAGGTAGAGGCCTCCCCGAGCGGCTGATCTGCGCGATCCGCATGGTCGTCCTTAAATCTCCGCAAACGAATCTGCGCCTGCCTCCCCGGCCAAGGATCGGCGATCCGCCCGCGCGTCATCAAAGTGATACGCGAATGGGGTTTGGCTGGCGCGAGATGCCGCCAAGGAGAGTGCACGTGGCCGAGGACGCCGACGCGCTTCGCGTGCGAACCCTGTTCCTCTCTGACCTCCACCTCGGAACGAAGGGATGTCAGGCCGAGCTTCTGCTCGACTTCCTGCGGGAAGTGGATGCCGACGAGATCTACCTCGTCGGCGACATCGTCGATGGGTGGAAGCTGCGCTCCGGCTGGTACTGGCCGCAATCGCACAACGACGTGGTGCAGAAGCTGTTGCGGAAGGTGCGGAAAGGGTCCCGGCTCGTCTACGTGCCGGGCAACCACGACGAGTTCCTGCGCGACTTCCTCGACATGCATTTCGGCGGCATCGAGATCCAGGATCAGGTGTTGCACGAGGCGGCGGACGGCAAGCGCTACCTCGTGATCCACGGCGACCAGTTCGACCTCGTGGTGCGCCACGCCCGCTGGCTGGCCCTGCTGGGCGACGGCGCCTACACGGCCGCGCTCTTCGTCAACACCCACCTCAACTGGGTGCGCCGGCGCCTCGGCCTGACCTATTGGTCGCTCTCGGCCTGGGCCAAGCTGAAGGTGAAGAACGCCGTCAACTTCATCGGCCGGTTCGAGGAGTTCTTGATCGCCGAGGCCCGCCGGGCCGACGCGAACGGGGTGATCTGCGGCCACATCCACCACGCGGCGAGCCGCATGGTCGGCGACATGCACTACCTCAATACCGGCGACTGGGTGGAATCCTGCACGGCGGTCGTCGAGCATTACGACGGCACCATGGAGGTGATCCGCTTCGCCGAGTGGAAGCGGGCCAGCGCCGAGGCGCCGGTGCCGCTGACCTCCCGCAGCCGCCCGGTCGTCCCGGTCGAGGACCTGGCACCTGCCGCCCGCACCCTGCCGGAGCACCCGTCCATCGGCACCCGGGCCGTCGCGTGAGGCTCCTCGTCGCGACCGACGCCTGGCACCCCCAGGTCAACGGCGTCGTCCGTTCCCTCGAACACATGGTCGCGGCCGGCCGCCGCCGCGGCCACGACCCGGTGATGCTGACGCCCCTCGACTTCGCCAGCGTGCCGCTGCCGGGCTACTCCGAGATCCGGCTCTCGCTCGTCACCGCCCGGGGCGTCGCCGCCCGCTTCCCGGCCCTCGCCCCGACTCACGTCCACATCGCCACCGAGGGGCCGATCGGGCTCGCGACCCGCCGGGTCTGCCTGGCCCAGGGGCGGCCCTTCACCACGAGCTACCACACCCGCTTCCCCGAATACCTCGCCGCCCGCCTGCCGGTGCCGGAACGCTGGAGCTACGCTTGGCTGCGCCGCTTCCACGGCGCGTCGAGCGGCACGATGGTGAGCACGCCCTCGCTCGAGCGCGATCTCGCGGGGCGCGGCTTCAGCCGCCTGATGCGCTGGACCCGCGGCGTCGACACCGACCTGTTTCGCCCCCGCGACGGCGCGGCGGTCCCGGACGCGCTCGCCGGTCTCCCCCGCCCGTTCTTCCTGTTCGTCGGGCGCCTCGCGGTCGAGAAGAACGTCGAGGCGTTCCTGCGCCTCGATCTGCCCGGCACCAAGCTCGTCGTCGGCGACGGGCCCGACCGGGCGCGGCTCGCCGGCCTCGCTCCCGAGGCCCGCTTCCTCGGCACGCTCACCGGCGAGGCCCTGGCCCAGGTCTATGCGGCGAGCGACGTCTTCGTCTTCCCGAGCCTGACCGACACTTTCGGCATCGTGCTGCTGGAGGCGCTGGCGAGCGGCCTGCCCGTCGCCGCCTATCCGGTCACCGGCCCCCTCGACGTGATCGGCGGCACGAGCGTCGGGGTCCTGGACCACGATCTCGGCGCGGCGGCCCGGGCGGCTCTGGCGATCCCCCGCGAGGCCTGCCGGGCGGAAGCCCTGCGCTACACCTGGGCGGCGAGCGCCGACCAGTTCTACGGCAACATCGAGGCCGCCCATGCCGAGGGCGCGACGATCCAGCGGCGCCGGCGCATCGGGCTGCCGCTTCCCCGCGAGGCGCCGCTGCGGCGGGTGGGCGAGGGCTGACCGGCTCCCGCCGACTCACGCGAACAGATCGACGACCGCGAACCCCCTCCCCGCCAGCCGATCGCTCAGGATCCGCCGATGGCAGCGCGCGGGGTCGCGCTCGAAGCAGAGCAGGCAGGTCGGCCCGGCCTCGGCCAAAGCCGCCAGTTCGTCGAGGGCGGTCTGCCCCGCCCCGGTCTCCAGCACCTCCTCGCAGTAGATCCGGCGCATCAGCGCGGCATCGTCGGCCCGGGCCGCCTCGCGGCCGGCCTTCGGCGTGCCGAGGCCGCGCAGATGCCGGTAGCCGATGCCGGCTTCGGAGAGCCCGGCCGCGAGCGCGCTCTTCGAGAAGCCGCGCTTGCGCGAGGCCGCCACCGCGCGCACGTCGGCCAGGGTCGCGACGCCCGCGTCGCGCAGGGCCGCGGCGAAACGCTCGGTATCGGCGCCTTCGTACCCGATGGTAAACAGAACCTTGTCCACGCGGCGCCTCGACAAACGTCAATTCCGAGCGAGGCTTATGCCCGACGGTGATCCCCACGACGAGCTGCGAGCTAGGCCTACGTGGCTTTGGTGCCACGGGTTTCGAAATTCCGTCCCAATTCCGTCAAGCTTCCATTAACCGGCCCCACCGCATCGAATAGCCATAGTGTTCCGCGTCAAGTCAGGCCGCGCCCCGATGCCGATGGAGTCGACGATCCCCTCCGCCCCGTGGTCCTCCGTCCTGTCGCGCAGCGTCCTGTGGGGCCGGCGCGCGCTGGCGGCCGCGAGCCTCGCGACGCTGGCGGCCTGCGCCGGCGGCGGTGCGGATTTCTATCCCACCAAGGGCGACGCGAAGCCCCATCCGGGCGTCGCCAAGGCGAAGCTGCACCCGATCCAGGGCATCGATGTCTCGAAGTGGCAGGGGCCGATCGACTGGACCTCGGTGAAGGGCGCCGGCACCCAGTTCGCCTACATCAAGGCGACCGAGGGCGGCGACCACGTCGACGACCGCTTCCGCGAGAACTGGGACGGCGCCGGCCGGGCCGGCGTGCCGCGGGGCGCCTACCATTTCGTGTTCTGGTGCCGCTCGGCGAAGGACCAGATGGACTGGTTCAAGCGCAACGTCCCCAACGACCCGACCGCCCTCCCCCCGGTTCTCGACGTCGAGTGGAACGGGCATTCCCAGCTCTGCCCGAAGAAGCTGCCGAAGGCCCAGGCGCTCGCGATGACCGAGTACATGCTGCGGGAGATGGAGGCCTATACCGGCAAGCGGCCGATCATCTACACCGACATCACCTTCCACAAGGACGTGCTGGAGGGCGAGCTGCCGGACTACCCGCACTGGGTCCGCTCCACCGCGGCCGAGCCCGAGCAGCGCTACGTCAACCGCGACTGGATGCTGTGGCAGTTCACTTCGACCGGCCGGGTGCCGGGCGTGCGCGGCGACGTCGACCGCAACGCGTTCTACGGCACCAAGGCCGAATGGGCCTCGTTCCTGGCCACCGATTGCGACCCGCGCAACCATCGCCGGCTCTCGGCCGCGGGGCTCTGCACCGACAAGTGAGCCCGCCGCGCCGTCGAGCGCACCCGTTCGGGGGTCAAGCCCGAACGGGCGCCGGTGCCGATGCGCCGGATGCCTTGGCGGCGACGTTGACCGATGCCAGGAGGCGGGGAGATGGTACGGCCCTCGCCTTCCGACGAGATCGGCTCACCCGTGCGATATCATCGGCCCGAGATGCTCACGCATCGGGCCGACGAACGGTCTCGACATCGAGTTCGGGCATACGATCACCGGCGCGTGACGCGGGCCCAGCGCAGAGCCCCGCCGATCTTATCGCTTGCGATAATACTGGTCGATGCTCACCGCCCCGAGCAGCACCAACCCCTTGATGACCTGCTGGTAGTCGATCCCGATGCCGAGGATCGACATGCCGTTGTTCATGACCCCCATGATCAGCGCGCCGACCACCGCGCCGGTGACCTTGCCGACGCCGCCCGAGGCCGAGGCGCCGCCGATGAAGCAGGCGGCGATGACGTCGAGCTCGAAGCCGAGGCCCGCCTTCGGGGTCGCGGTGTTGAGGCGGGCGGCGAAGATCAGGCCGGCGAGCGCGGCCAGCACCCCCATGTTGACGAAGGTCAGGAAGGTCAGGCGCTCGGTGTTGATGCCCGAGAGCTTGGCCGCCTTCTCGTTGCCGCCGAGCGCGTAGATCCGCCGGCCGATCACCGTGCGGCTGGTGACGAAGCGATAGAGCAGGATCAGCGCGAACATCACGATCAAGACGTTCGGCAGGCCGCGATAGGTGGCGAGCCAGGTGCTGAAGGCGACGATCACCGCGGCGACGAGCCCGTTCTTGAGCACGAAGGCGCCGACCGGCTCGGGGGTGAAGCCCTGGCGCTGCTGGCCGAGCCGCCGGCGCAGGTTCGAGCCGACGAGGATGAGGGCCAGTGCGATGCCGACCAGCACCGAGGTGATCCGCAGCGAGCCGCCGGTGACGATGTCCGGGATGAAGCCGGAGCTGAGCTTCTGGAAATCCGGCGGGAACGGCCCGACCGACTGGCCGGCGAGCAGCGCCAGAGTCAGGCCCTTGAACACCAGCATGCCGGCGAGCGTCACGATGAAGGACGGGATGCGCAGGTAAGCCACCCACCACCCCTGCGCGGCGCCGATCAGCCCGCCGGCGACGAGGCAGAGGAGCGTCGCGAGGAGCGGATGCAGGCCCATCTGCACCATCAGCACCGCGGCGAGCGCCCCGATGAAGCCGGCGGTCGAGCCGACCGACAGGTCGATGTGGCCCGCCACGATGACCAGCAGCATGCCCAGCGCCATCACCACGATGTAGCTGTTCTGCAGCACCAGGTTGGTGAGGTTGAGCGGGCGCAGCAGCGCCCCGTCGGTGAAGAACTGGAAGAAGAGCACGATGCCGACGAGGCACAGGATCATGCCGTAGTCGCGCAGCGAGCCGGAGAAGGCCTTGGCGTTGAGGCCGGCGAGAGTCGGCGGGCGCGGCGCCTCGAGGGGGGTGGCGGTGTCGCTCATCGTTGGTCTTCAGCCTCCCGAGGTGACGATGGCCCGCATGATCGCCTCCTGCGAGGCCTCCGCGGCGGGGAGTTCGCCGACGATGCGGCCGCGGTTCATGACGAGGATGCGGTCGCATAGGCCGAGCAGTTCCGGCATCTCCGACGAGATGATCAGCACGCCTTTCCCCTGGGCGGCGAGGTCGTTGATGATCGCGTAGATCTCGTATTTGGCGCCGACATCGATGCCGCGGGTCGGCTCGTCGAGGATCAGCACGTCCGGGTCGGCGAAGAGCCACTTGCTCAACACAACCTTCTGCTGGTTGCCGCCCGACAAATTCACCGTGGCCTGGTCGATGCCCGACGAGCGGATGCGCAGGCGCTCGCGGTAGCGCTCCGCCACCGCCCGCTCGCGGTCCTCGTCGATGACGCCGCGTGCCGCGACGCCCGCGAGGTTGGCCAGCGACACGTTGGTGCGGATGTCCTCGTGCAGGACGAGGCCGTAGCCCTTGCGGTCCTCGGTGGCGTAGGCGAGGCCGGAGCGGATCGCCGTCTCGACGCTGCGGAGATCGGCGGGCTCGCCGCGCAACCGCGCCTCGCCGGCGACGCGCTGGCCGTAGGCGCCGCCGAACAGGCTCATGGCGAACTCGGTCCGCCCGGCCCCGAGGAGCCCCGCCATGCCGACGACCTCGCCGCGGCGGATCGTGAGGCTCACGTCTTCCACCGCCAGCCGGTCCGGATGGAGCGGATGGCGCACGCTCCAGCCCTTCACCTCGAGCAGCGGCTCGCCCATCGTCACGCCCTGCCGCGGCGGATAGCGGTGGGCGAGGTCGCGCCCGACCATGCCCTTGATGATCCGGTCCTCGTTCAGCCGCCCGTCCGGCCCCAGCATCGCCTCGCGCGGCAGGGTCTCGACGCTGGCGCCATCGCGCAGGATCGTCACGCTGTCGGCGACCCGGGCGATCTCGTTGAGCTTGTGCGAGATCAGGATCGAGGTGATGCCCTGACGCCGGAAGGCTTCGAGCAGGGTGAGGAGCGCCGCGCTGTCGCTCTCGTTGAGGGAGGCGGTCGGCTCGTCGAGGATGAGGAGCCGCACCTTCTTGGAGAGTGCCTTGGCGATCTCGACGAGCTGCTGCTTGCCGACGCCGAGATCGGTCACCAGCGTCTCGGGCGCCTCGTCGAGGCCGACCCGGGCCAGCAACTCGCGGGTGCGCGCCATGGCGAGCGGCCAGTCGATCACCCCGAAGCGCGACGCCGCCTCGTTGCCGAGAAAGATGTTTTCCGCGATCGACAGGAGCGGCACCAGGGCGAGCTCCTGGTGGATGATGATGATGCCGAGCGCTTCGCTGTCGGGAATGCCCGAGAAGCGCCGCTCCTCACCGTCGAACAGGATGCGGCCGTCATAGGAGCCGGCGGGATAGACCCCGCTCAGCACCTTCATCAGGGTCGACTTCCCGGCCCCGTTCTCGCCGCAGACGGCGTGGATCTCGCCGGCGCGGACGGCGAGGGTGACGTCGTCGAGCGCCTTCACGCCCGGGAACGCCTTGGTGATGCCGCGCATCTCCAGGATCGGAGATGCGCCGGGCGCCACCGCGAGGGCCGGGGACCCCGCCATCACTTAACCTGCGACGCCTTGTAGTAGCCGCTGTCGACCAGGACCTTCTCCCAGTTCGACTTGTCGACCGTGACCGGCTTCAGCAGGTAGGACGGCACCACCTTGACGCCGTTGTTGTAGGTCTTGGTGTCGTTGACCGGGACCTGGCCGCCGGTGGAGATCGCGTCGACCATGTCGGTCGTGACCTTGGCGAGTTCGCGGGTGTCCTTGAACACCGTCATGCTCTGGTCGCCGCGGATGATCGCCTTGACCGAGGGGATCTCGGCATCCTGGCCGGTGATCACCGGCATCGGCTGGTCCGACGAGCCGTAGCCGACGCCCTTGAGCGACGAGATGATGCCGATCGAGATGCCGTCATAGGGCGACAGCACCGCATCGAGGCGCTTGTTGCCGTAGAAGGCGGAGAGCAGGTTGTCCATGCGGGCCTGGGCCGCCGCGCCGTCCCAGCGCAGGGTCGAGACCTTGTCCATCCCGAGCTGCTTGCTCGGCACGGTGAGCTTGCCCGAATCGATGTAGGGCTTCAGCACCGACATCGCGCCGTCGTAGAAGAAGTAGGCGTTGTTGTCGTCGGGCGAGCCGCCGAACAGCTCGACCGTGAACGGACCCTTGCCGTCCTTGAGGCCGAGCTTGTCAACGATGTAGCTGCCCTGCAGCACGCCGACCTGGAAGTTGTCGAAGGTGGCATAGTAATCGACGTTCTTCGAGCCGCGGATCAGGCGGTCGTAGGCGATGACCTTGATGCCACGGTCGCTCGCCTGCTGCAGCACGTCCGACAGGGTGGTGCCGTCGATCGCCGCGATCACCAGCACCTTGGCGCCCGTCGCGATCATGTTCTCGATCTGCGACAGCTGGTTGGGGATGTCGTCCTCGGCGTATTGCAGGTCGGCGGTGTAGCCCTTGGCCTTGAGCGCCTGGACCATGCCCTGGCCGTCGGCGATCCAGCGCGCCGAGGACTTCGTCGGCATCGACACCCCGACCTTGCCCTTCTGCTGGGCGGCAGCCGGGGTTGCGAGCAGCGCGGCAGCCATCAGGGCTCCGCCGATGAGGGCGACGAACGACTTCATGGTTCCTCCCAAATCCCCGCGTCTTCCTCGCGCGGGGCTGCCGGTGAGTGGGGGCCCGGCAGGATTGTGGCCTGCTCATCTGCCGGGGTTGGTGTTTCTGTCGTGTGGCTGGTGCGTGGGAACGGCCTGATACTTCCGCTGGGGGAGGCTCGGGGCTAACCGACACAAGACATGGCGCGGGTTCCCTCCTCTCCCCGCGGGCGGGGAGAGGGCCGACTACACCTTGTCGTGTAGTCGGCAAGCGGAGGCAAAGCCGGAGCGAGGGTGAGGGGGTGTTTCCGGAGCAGCCACATTCGGCACCTCCCCCTCACCCCCGCCCTGCGGGCTTGCTTCACCCCCGACGAGGGGGGTGAAGCCCTCTCCCCGCCCGCGGGGAGAGGGGAAACCCGCGCCATGTTCGGCTGCGGACACCCTCACACCCACCCGCCATCCACGACGTAATGCTGGTTGGTGCACGCCCCGGCCTCCTCCGAAGCCAGGAACACCGCGAAGCGCGCGACATCCGCCGGCACCAGCTTGCGCTTGAGGCACTGGCGCGCGTTGATCTCGGCATCCGATTCCGGCGTCACCCACAGCGCCAGCTGGCGCTCGGTCATGATCCAGCCCGGCGCGAGCGCGTTGACCCGGATGTTGAAGGGACCGAAATCCCGCGCCAGCGAGCGGGTCAGGCCGATCACCCCCGACTTGCAGGCGGTGTAGGCGGCCATGCCGCCCTGGCCGATCATCCACGAGACCGAGCCGAAATTCACGATCGCGCCGCCGCCCTTCGCCTTCATGTCGGGCAGGACGGCTTGCGCCGCGAAGAACTGGTGCTTGAGGTTCACCGCGATGCGGCCGTCCCAATAGGCCTCCGTCACCTCCTCGGTGGCGTGGCGCTCGTCGTGGGCGGCATTGTTCATCAGCACGTCGACCGGGCCGAACCGGTCGCGGATGCGGCCGATCGCGCTTTTCAGCGCCGGGATGTCGGTGACGTCGGCATGCTCGAAGGCGACCGACAGGCCGTCCCCCTCCAGCTCGGAGGCGAGCGCCCGCGAGGGCTCGTCCGCGATGTCCAGGAAACCGACCCGGGCCTTCTGCCGGGCGAAATGACGGACCAGCTCCGCCCCGATCCCGGAGCCGCCGCCCGTCACCACCACGACCTTGCCCGCCAGGTCCGGATAGATTGCCGCCACCGCTTCCTCCCTCGAAGCCCGTCGGTCCGCTCGACGCGCCGTAAATCATTTAATATGATTATTGCAGCGGTCCGGCCCTTATCGCGGATTCCTGACGCGCGGGCAAGAGGCCGACACTCACCGGGAGGGCGCAACCGTGGATGGGAGTGGGGCCGCGGCGATTTCGCGCAAGAGATTGTCCGGAAGGCCCGACATGGGCCGGGTCGAGGGGCCGGGCCATGCCCGGGTGGCGCGCATGCTCGGCACCGGCATCGTCGCCGGGGATTACCGCGAGGGCGAGGCGCTGCCGGGCGAGCCGGCCCTGCTGGCGCGCTTCGGCGTGTCGCGCACGCTCCTGCGCGAGGCGATCAAGACCCTGTCGGCCAAGGGCTTGCTGCAAGCCCGGACCCGGGTCGGCACGCGGGTGCGCGAGCGGGCGGCCTGGAACCTGTTCGATCGCGACGTGCTCGCCTGGACGATCGAGGGTGGCATCGACGCGCGCTTCCTGCGCGATCTCGCCGAGATCCGCCTCGCGGTCGAGCCGGCCGCCGCCGCGCTGGCGGCGGAGCGCCGGACGGCCGCCGACCTCGAGCGGCTCGACGCCTGCGTCGCCGCCACGCGGGCGGCGGCCGGGCTCGATCCGGCCTTCGCGCGGGCCGATCTCGCCTTCCACCTCGCCCTGGCGGACGCCTCCGGCAACGTCTTCATGCACTCGGTCGGCGCGGTGACCGAGGCGGCGCTCGCGGTGCTCTTTCAGCTCAGCCGGCCCACCGACCCGCAGGAGCACGCCGTCGCCTGGCAAGCCCACGCGGCGATCGCGGCGGCGATCCGGGCCGGCGACCCGCCCGCCGCCGCCGCGGCGACCGAGGTGGTGGTGCGTGACGGCCTGCGCAACAGCGCGGCGGCGGTGGAGAGGGCGCCCGGGGCGCCCTACCCTTAAGACCGACCCGCCCCGACCCCGGCTCGCATCAGGACATCCGCATGACCGACAGAGCGCCCGTCCCCGTCGGCACGATGCCGGACGGCAGCCCGATCCTGGAGGCGCGGCTGTCCGGCGAGGGGCTGGATGTCGCGATCCTGAGCCTCGGCGCCGTGATCCGCCGGCTCGACGTCCACGGCCGCCCGGTGGTGCTCGGGCGCGATGACCCGCACGACTACGTGGAGAAGACCCCGCAATGCGGCGCCGTCGTCGGGCGCTTCGCC
The DNA here is from genome assembly GCF_017347565.1 of Methylobacterium indicum. Classification (NCBI taxonomy): domain Bacteria; kingdom Pseudomonadati; phylum Pseudomonadota; class Alphaproteobacteria; order Hyphomicrobiales; family Methylobacteriaceae; genus Methylobacterium; species Methylobacterium indicum. The sequence continues at coordinate 3,432,076 of NZ_AP024145.1, forward strand.
AACCGGATCGCCGGCGGGCGCTTCACCCTCGACGGGGTGACCCACGAGCTTCCCCGCAACGAGGCCGGCCGCACCCACCTGCATGGCGGGGCCCGGGGCTTCTCGCGCCGCAACTGGACCTTCACCGAGACCGGGGCGCGCAGCCTCACCCTCACCTACCGGTCGGCCGACGGCGAGGAGGGCTATCCCGGGGCGCTCGCGGTCGCCTGCACCTATGCCATCGTCGCGCCCGGCACACTGCGTCTCACCCTCACGGCGGCGACCACCGCGCCGACGATCGTCAACCTGACGAACCACAGCTACTTCAACCTGATGCTGCCGCCCGAGGGGCACCCCGCCCCGCCGATCGACGACCACGCGATCGAGATCCCGGCCGAGTCCTACCTGCCGGTCGACGAGGCCCAGATCCCGACCGGCGCGGTCGCTCCGGTCGCCGGCACCCGCTTCGACCTGCGCCGCGCGACGCGGATCGGCGACCGGGCCTTCGACCATGCCTTCGTGCTCGGGCGCGACTCCGCCGCCGAGCCGCGCCCCGTCGGCCGGGTCACGGCACCGGGCAGCGACCTCGCGCTGACGGTGCTCGCCACCGCGCCGGCGGTGCAGTTCTACGACGGCACCCACCTCGCCAAGGCCGGCCTGGGTTTCGCCGCCCGCAGCGGGCTCTGCCTCGAGCCCGAGGCCTTTCCCGACGCGCCGAACCATCCGGGCTTCCCGAGCGCGGTGTTGCGCCCCGGCGAGACCTATCGCGAGATCATCGCGTACCGGTTCACGAAGGAGACCGCCCGATGAGCGGCTGGGCCGGCATCTTCTGCGACCGCGCCTGCATCCTCGGCGAGGGGCCGGCGGCGCATCCCGGCCTCGGCCGGCTCTACTGGCTCGACATCCTCGGCAAGCACCTGTGCGAGCGACCGTTCTCGGGCGGCGTCACCACCCTGCACGACCTGCCGGTGATGGCCTCGATGGTGGCGCGGGTCGACGATGCGACCCTGCTGCTCGGCGCCGAGGACGGGCTCTACCTGCGCGACATCGCGACCGGGCGGATGCGGCTCCTGACGGCGCTCGAGGCCGACCGGCCGGAGACCCGCTCGAACGACGGCCGGGTCCACCCCTGCGGCGCCCTGTGGCTCGGGACGATGGGCCGGGAGGCGCAGAGAGGCTACGGCGCGATCCACTGGTTCTTCCGCGGCGCGATGCGGACCCTGTTCACCGGCCTCACCATCCCGAACGCCATCGCGTTCACGGCCGACGGCACGAGCGCCATCTTCGCCGATTCGGAGGCCGGCACGATCTGGCGCATCGACACCGATCCGGCGACCGGCCTGCCGGTCGGCGACCGACATGTCTTCGTCCAGGTCCCGGCCTCCGAGGGCGCGCCGGACGGCGCGGTGATCGATGCCGAGGGCCTGGTCTGGAACGCCCGCTGGGGCGGGGCCAGCCTCGACGCCTACGCCCCCGACGGCACGCGGGTGCGCAGCCTCGCCATGCCGGCCCGCCAGGTGACCTGCCCGGCCTTCATCGGGCCGGATGCCGACACCCTGGTGGTGACCTCCGCCACCGAGGGCCTCGACCCCGACCGCACCGACGACCGCTTCGCCGGGCGCACCTTCACGGTGCCGGTGAAGGTGAAGGGGCGGTTCGAGCCCGTGGTGCGGGTGGAATAGGGTCAAGCGCATGGCTCGCCGCATCCTGATCACCGGCGCCAGCATCGCCGGCACCACCGCGGCCTGGTGGCTCGGCCGCGCCGGGTTCGACGTCACGGTGGTCGAGCGTACCCCCGCCTTCCGTGACGGCGGCCAGAACGTCGACGTCCGCGGAATCGGCCGCCGGATCCTGCGCGAGATGGGGCTGGAGCGGGCGGCGCTCGACCGCGGCACCGGCGAGGAGGGCACCGCCTGGGTCGATGCCGCCGGCCGTCCCCGGGCGCGCTTCATGACCGGGGAGATGGAGGGCGACGGCCCGACGGCCGAGATGGAGATCCTGCGCGGCGACCTCGCGCGCCTGCTCTTCGCGGCGGCCCGCCCCCACGCCGCCTTCCGCTTCGGCGACGTGGTCGAGCGCATCGACGACGGCGCGGAGGCCGCGACCGTCACCTTCGCGGGCGGGCAGACGGCCGCCTACGACGCGGTGGTCGTCGCCGAGGGCGTCGGCTCCACGACCCGCGAGCGGGTGTTCCCGGGCGAGAACGATCCACGCTGGATGGATCTGACGATCGCCTACTTCACGGTGCCCCGCACCCCGGACGACGACCGGCTCTGGCGCTGGTACAACGCGCCCGGCGGTCGCAGCCTGTCGCTGCGCCCCGACCCGCACGGCACCACCCGGGCGATGCTGTCGGTCCATGGTCCGCTGGCCGAGGCGCAGGGCTGGGACCGCGACCGCCAAAAGGCCTTTCTCCGCGAGCGATTCCGCGATGCCGGCTGGCAGGCGCCGCGGGTGCTGGCGGCCCTCGACGCCGCCGACGACGTCTACTTCGACGTGCTGCGCCAGGTGCGGATGCCGCGCTGGTCGCGCGGCCGCGTCGCCCTCGCCGGCGACGCGGCCTGGTGCGTCACGCCGCTTGCCGGCATCGGCGCCACCCTGGCCATCGCCGGGGCGCGGGTGCTCGCGGGCGAGCTCGCCCGCACCGGCGACGTCCCGGCCGCCTTCACGGCCTATGAGCGGGCGATGCGCCCGATGGTCGAGGAGGCGCAAGGCGTGCCGAAGATCGCGCCGCGGCTGATGCATCCGCGAACCCAGGCCGGCATCCGCGCACTGCACGCGGTTTTGCGCACGGCGAGTCGGCCGGCCTTTCGCCGGGTGGCGGGTAGGCTGTTCGGTGGGCGTTCGGCCGAGCCGGACCTGTCGCGGTACGAGGATGCACGGGATCATGTGACCGTCTGACGATGGCGGACCGGCGCTGGGATGAACGGGGCCGGGCGTCCGCTCACCCCTCGTGGAACACCGCGTAGCTCTCCACCGGCTCCCGCTCCGCCCGCAGGCGGTTCGCCGGCTCCTCCGGGTCGGCGAACCCCAGCGCCATGCCGCACACCACCATCTCGCTCTCCGGGATGCCGAGCTGCCCCCGCACCACCCCGGGATAGCTCGCGATCGCCGCCTGCGGGCAGGTGTCGAGGCCGCGCCCGCGGGCGGCGAGCATCAGGGTCTGGAGGAACATGCCGTAGTCGAGCCAGCTGCCCTGCTCCAGGTCGCGGTCGATGGTGAAGACGAGGCCGACGGGGGCGCCGAAGAACGTGAAGTTGCGGCCCATCTGGCGCCTGGCGCCCGCCGTGTCGCCCTTCGCGATGCCGGCGAGCCCGTAGAGCTGCCAGCCGAGCGCCCGGCGCCGGCCGAGATACGGCTCGCGCCAGGTCACCGGATAATATTCGTATTCTCGCGCCTCCGGCGTGTCGCTCTCGTGCGCGGCCGAGAGGGCGTCGGTCAGCCGCGCGAGGGCGGCGCCGGTGACGACATGGACCTTCCAGGGCTGGATGTTGCTGCCGCTCGGGGCGCGGCCGGCGAGCGCCAGGAGGTCGCGGATCGTCGCCGTCGGCACCGGATCGGGCCGGAAGCCCCGGACGCTGCGCCGGCTGGTGATCGCCGCGTCCACGGCGTTGGATTCGGTCATGCGGGCCTCCCTGGAGGGCAAGTCTAGGCCGGTCCGGCTCCGGCGCCAGCCGTGGCGCCGGACCACCCGATGGGGCATGGTGCCGGACCGATGCCAGGACCCGACAGCCCCGTGACCACCGATCCCCGCTCGCACGGCCTCTGGGCGCGCACCGCCCCGCCGGCTCCCGACATGCCGGCGCTGCGCGGCGAGACCACCGCCGACGTGGCGGTGGTGGGGGCGGGCTATACCGGATTGTCGGCGGCTCTCCATCTCGCGCAAGCCGGCGCCCGGGTGGTGGTGCTCGAGGGCGAGACGGTCGGCTTCGGCGGCTCGGGGCGCAATGTCGGCCTCGTCAATGCGGGGCTGTGGGTGAAGCCCGACCTCGTGCCGGCCGCCCTCGGGAGCGAGCGCGGCGAGCGGCTGCTCGCGCTCCTCGGCGACGCGCCGCGCCGGGTGTTCGATCTCGTCGCCCGGCACGGCATCGCCTGCGAGGCGCAAGGGGCCGGGACCCTGCACTGCGCGGTCGGCGCCAAGGGCCTGGCCGACGTCGCGGACCGGGCCCGGCAGTGGCAGGCCCGCGGGGCGCCGGTGCGCCTCCTCGACGCGGCCGAGACGGCCCGCCTCACCGGAACGCGGGCCTATGCGGGCGCCCTCCTCGACGAGCGCGCCGGCACGATCCAGCCGCTGGCCTATGCAAGGGGCCTCGCCCGGGCGGCGCTGGGAACGGGGGTGACGATCCATGCCGGCAGCCCGGTGATCGGCGCGACCGAGACCGGCTCGCGCTGGCACGTGACGACGCCGGCGGGCGGCGTGACCGCCGACTGGGTGATCGTCGCCACCAACGCCTATACGCGCGCGCCCTGGCCGGAGATCCGGGCGGAGATCGCCCACCTGCCCTACTTCAACATCGCGACCGCACCCTTGAGCGACAACCTGCGCGGCACGATCCTGCCCGGGCGCCAGGGCGCCTGGGACACCAAGCCGGTCCTGACCTCGTTCCGCCTCGACGCCGCCGGGCGGCTGGTGATCGGCAGCGTCGGCGCCCTGCGCGGGACCGGGACGGCGATCCACCGCGCCTGGGCCCGGCGCACCCTGCGAGCGCTGTTTCCGCAGGCCGCCGACGTGCCGTTCGAATCGGAGTGGTACGGCCGGATCGGCATGACGGCGGATGCCCTGCCGCGTTTCCACCGGCTCGCCCGCAACGTGGTGGGCTTCAGCGGCTATAACGGCCGCGGCATCGCGCCCGGCACCGCCTTCGGCGCGGTGCTCGCCGACCTCGTGGCGGGCCGGATCGCGGAATCCGACCTGCCGCTCCCGGTGACCGACCCGACGCCGATCGGATTCCGGACGGCGCGGGAACTCGCCTACGAGGTCGGCGCCCAGGCGGTGCATCTCGCGGAAGGGCGGCGACCGGGTCCGGCCTCGGGCTGAGCGCCGGCTATCCCCCGAACCGCTCGGCCCGCCCGTGCGGCGCGTCGTAATCGAGGACGGGTCCGAGCGGGACGATGCCGGTCGGGTTGATGGTGCCGTGGCTCTCGTAATAGTGCCGCTTGATGTGGGTGAGGTTCACCGTCGGGGCGATGCCGGGGGTCTGGTAGAGATCGCGCAGATAGGGCGCAAGGTTCGGATAATCGGCGATCCGGCGCAGGTTGCACTTGAAGTGCCCGACATAGACCGGGTCGAACCGCACCAGCGTGGTGAACAGCCGGATGTCGGCCTCGGTCAGCCGGTCGCCGACCAGGTAGCGTGAGCGGTCGAGGCGGGCGTCGAGAGCATCGAGCTCCGCGAACAGCGCCGTCACGGCCTCCGCGTAGGCCGCTTGCGTCGTGGCGAAGCCGGCCTTGTAGACGCCGTTGTTGACCCGGTCGTAGACCCGGGCGTTGACCGTGTCGATCTCGGCGCGCAGGTCCTCCGGGTAGAGGTCCGGCCCGCCCGGGAAGGCGGCGCCTAGCATCCGGATGATCTCGGCCGATTCGTTCGAGACGATCGTGCCCCGGACCTTGTCCCACAGGACCGGCACGGTGACCCGGCCGGAATAGTGCGGGTCGGCCTTGAGGTAGACCTCGTAGAGCCGCGTCGCGCCGTTCACGGTATCGGGGGTCGCTCCCGGGCTCTCGCCGAACACCCAGCCCTCGGACCCCATCAGCGGATCGACCACCGAGACCGAGATCGCATCCTCGAGCCCTTTCAGCGCCCGCACGATCAGGGTGCGGTGCGCCCACGGGCAGGCGAGCGAGACGTAGAGGTGGTAGCGCCCGGATTCCGCGGGAAACCCGCCCTCCCCGCTCGGCCCCGGCGCGCCGTCTGGGGTGATCCAGTGGCGGAAGGCCGCGTCCTTGCGCACGAAGCGCCCGCCGGTCTCCTTGGTGTCGTACCATTGGTCGTGCCAGACGCCGTCGACCAGAAGCCCCATCGTGCCCTCCTCACCCGTCGCCTCCGAAGGTGGGGCGGCGCTCCGGCACCGCAATGGGCGGGGTCAGGCCGTGGGGACGGGGGCCAAGGCGCGCGCGCCCTCGGCCGCGACGTCGAACCGGTCGGTCGGCACCCGGGCGAGGAAGCGCTCCGCCACCTCGACCAGGAGGAGATGAGGCCGGACCCGCTCGACATAGGCCCAGTCGAGGTTCGCCGACCAGACGAAGTGCAGCTCGCGGAAGCTCTCGGCCAGCAGGCCGGTGAGGAAGATCGGGTGGAAGTGCGAGCAGGAATCGCCGAACAGCATCAGGGTCCGCGGGTCGGCGGCCGGGCTGTCGTTGCGGAAGACCACGTGGGCGCCGACATGCAGGTCGGCCGCCGTGCCCCGCGCCTCGTGGCCCTCGACGAGCGGGTTGGCGAAGACCCGCACGGCGTCGCGCTGGACCTCGTGCACCCGCATCGTCTCGCGCCACGGCGGGTCGAGCTTGGCGCCGAGGTCGCGCACCCCGTCATGGTCGTGGAACGGCCGACCGGCGAGGTCGGCCGGCGGCACCGCGCCCATCGCCCGCATGATCTCGCCGAAGGCGAGCCGGCAGCCCTCCTGGCTCCAGTGCGTGTCGGTGCGCAGATACAGCGGCGGTTCGGCGTCGCGCGCCGCCCGCAACGGGCCGACGAGGTCGATCCAGGAGCCGGCGACCCGCGAGCGGGCGAGCCGTACGCCGAGCCGGCGGGCCGGGGAGAGCGCCGGGTCGAGGGACAGCCCGTCGAGGCGGTCGTCGTAGATGCTGAGTTTTTCCGGCACCACGACGTGGAAGGCGCGGAGGCCGAGGGACGCGGCCTTCGCGGTGCGGGCCTCGACCAGCCGGCGCCAGCGCCACAGCCGCCAGGCGACGGGCAGGCTCGCCCGGTACTGCTCCCGCACCCGGTTGCTGCCGCCGGTCAGGAAGAGCCAGCCATCCCGGCCGAGATGGACCATGTCGGTGCTGTCGCGCATGGGCGCCGTGTAGCGGGAACGGTACGAGCTGAACAGCACTGGCCTTTGGCGCCGCCCGCGCCATGTCGCCTGAAGGATGTCGCAAGCCCCCCTGATCCTCACCCTGGAACTCGACGAGGCCGCCTTCGCGGAGTTCGACGGCCAGCGCCGCCGCCACTTCCCGCCGGCCCTCAACAAGATTCCCGCCCATGTCACGCTCTTCCACCACCTGCCGGGGGAGGAGGAGCGCGCCGTGGTCGAGGCCCTAGCCGCCTCGGTGCGGGCGGAGGCGCCGATGCCGGTCGAGGTCGCGGGCCTGCGCTTCATCGGCCGCGGCGTCGCCTACACGCTCGCGTCTAGCCGGCTCTCGGCCCTGCGCGGGCGCCTCGCCACGACGTTCGAGCCCTGGCTGACGCCGCAGGACCGGCAGGGCTACCGGCCGCACGTCACCGTGCAGAACAAGGTCGCGCCGGAGGAGGCCCGCGCGCTCCACCGCGAGTTGGAGGCGTCCTTCGTGCCCCGCACGATCACCGGGACCGGGCTCCTGCTCTGGCGCTATCTCGGCGGGCCCTGGGAGCCCCGCGGCCGGTTTCCGTTCGGGGGCGCCTGATGGTCGAGATTCCGTTCCGGCGCCACGCCACGGCGGTGTGGCTGCGCCTGCGCCTCAACGAGATCGGGCCGCTCGCCTCGCTGCTCGCCGTCAGCCTGTTCGGCTTCGGGTTCTTCAAGCTCGCCGACGAGATCCGCGAGGGCGGCTCGTTCGGCTTCGACGACCGGCTGCTCCTGGCGCTCCGCGTCCCCGGCGACCTCGCCCAGCCGATCGGGCCGTCCTGGCTGCCCGAGACGATGCGCGACATCACGGCCTTCGGCAGCGTGTTCGGCATCGTCTACGTCACGGCCTGCGTGGTGCTTTATCTGGCGATCACCGCGCGGCGGCGCGCCGCCCTGTTCGTGGTGATCGCGATCGGCGGCGGCGAATTGCTGTCGACGGGGCTCAAGCTGTTCTTCCACCGCCCGCGGCCCGACCTGGTGCCGCACGGCATGGAGACCTTCACGGCGAGCTTCCCGAGCGGTCACGCCATGCTGTCGGCCATCGCCTACCTGACGCTAGCGATCCTGCTCGCCCGGGTCGAGCGCTCGGGCCGGGTGAAGGCGTTCGTGATGGGGCTCGGCGTCGTCACCACGCTGCTCGTCGGCATCAGCCGGATCTATCTCGGCGTGCACTGGCCGAGCGACGTGCTCGCCGGCTGGTGCATCGGCGCCGCCTGGGCCTCGCTGTGCTGGTTCGTCGCCCTGCAGCTCCAGCGCCAGGCGGTGGTCGAAGCGCCGGACCCGCCACCGCCGGCGTGATCAGTCGCCTCCCGGCGGTTTTACCACCCTCGGTGCCATCCTGGGGCTCGCCGCAGGCGAGAATCCGGGATCCATGGTTGCTGACCGTTCAAGATGAAGCGGGACACCGACGGTCTCGTCCGTCACCGTCGGCGGCTACGGATCCCGGGCTCCGCTGCGCGGCCCCGGGATGGCACGGAAGATGAAGGTACGGGGGTGCTCCTCCGGCAGCCCTGCCCTCCCGTCGACCTGCTTGCGCCCCGCTTCGCCCTCCCCTAGCCAAGCGGGAGAGACGATCGGGAGAACGCCGTGGACTACGAGAACATCCGGGTCGAGACCCGCGGGCGCGTGGCGCTCGTCACCCTGCACCGCCCGGCGGCGCTGAACGCGCTCTGCAACGCGCTGATCGCCGAGCTGAACCATGCGCTCGACGGCTACGAGGCCGACGAGGGGATCGGCTGCATCGTCATCACCGGCTCCGAGAAGGCCTTCGCCGCCGGTGCCGACATCCGCGAGATGCAGGACCGCACCCATCCCGAATTCTACATGGCCGATCCGTTCGGCGAATGGGACAAGGTCGGCCGGCGCCGCAAGCCGATCATCGCCGCGGTGGCGGGCTACGCGCTCGGCGGCGGCTGCGAGCTGGCGCTGATGTGCGATTTCATCCTGGCCGCCGACACCGCCAAGTTCGGCCAGCCCGAGATCAAGCTCGGGGTCATCCCGGGTGCGGGCGGCACCCAGCGCCTGACCCGTGCGGTCGGCAAGGCCAAGGCGATGGAGCTCTGCCTCACCGGCCGGATGATGGATGCGGCGGAGGCCGAGCGCTCCGGCCTCGTCGCCCGCGTCGTGCCGGCGGCCGATCTCCTCGCCGAGGCGATGAAGGCGGCCGAGACCATCGCGTCGATGTCGCTGCCCGCCGTGATGGTGGCCAAGGAGAGCGTCGACCGCGCCTTCGAGACCACGCTCACCGAGGGCATCCGCTACGAGCGCCGGGTCTTCTACGGGCTCTTCGCCACCCACGACCAGAAGGAAGGCATGAAGGCCTTCGTCGAGAAGCGCAAACCCAACTTCGAGAACCGCTGATGAGCGTCACCTTCGCCGACGTCGAGGCCGCCGCGGAGCGCATCCGCGGCATCGCCCACCGCACGCCCGTGCTCACCTCCCGCACCGCCGACGCACGGACCGGCGCCACCCTGTTCTTCAAGGCCGAGCCGCTGCAGCGGGCCGGCGCCTTCAAGTTCCGGGGTGCCTGCAACGCCATCGCGGCGCTCTCGCCCGAGCAGCGCCAGCGTGGCGTGCTCGCCTTCTCGTCGGGCAACCACGCCCAGGCGATCGCGTATGCGGGCGCACTCCAGGGCGTGCCGACCGTCATCGTGATGCCGCACGACGCTCCCGCCATCAAGGTCGCGGCGACCCGCGGCTACGGCGCCGAGATCGTGACCTACGACCGCTACAAGGAGGACCGCGAGGCGGTGAGCCGGGGGATCGCCGAGGCGCGCGGCCTGTCGATGATCCCGCCCTACGACCACCCGGACGTGATCGCCGGCCAGGGCACCGCCGTGAAGGAGCTGATCGAGGAGGTCGGCCCCCTCGACGTCCTGCTCGTCTGCCTCGGCGGCGGCGGCTTGCTCGCCGGCTCGTGCCTCGCGGCCCGGGCCCTGTCGCCGGAGGTCGCGATCTGGGGCGTCGAGCCCGAGGCCGGCAACGACGGCCAGCAATCGCTCGCCAAGGGCGAGGTGGTGCGGATCCCGGTTCCGGTCTCGATCGCCGACGGGGCGCTCACCACGCATCTCGGCCAGCACACCTTCCCGATCATCCAGCGCGAGGCCGCCGGCATCGTGACGGCGACGGATGCCCAGCTCGTCTCGGCCATGCGGTTCTTCGTCGAGCGGATGAAGCTCGTCGTCGAGCCGACCGGCTGCCTCGCGGCGGCGGCCGCCTTCGAGGGCGCGGTGCCGGTGCAGGGCAAGCGAGTCGGGGTGATCCTGTCGGGCGGCAACGTCGATCCGGCGGCGCTCGGCCGCCACCTCGCCGCGTGAGCCGAACGCAATGAGTGCAGCGACCCCCGAGGAGCTGTTCGCGCTCCTCGACCGCCTCGGGATCGCGCATGCCACCGTGGCGCACGAGCCCGTGCACACGGTGGCGGAATCACGCGACCTCAAGGCCGGGATTCCGGGCGGGCACTCGAAGAACCTGTTTCTGAAGGACAAGCGCGGGAGGCTCTTCCTCGTCGTGGCGGAGGCCGAGGCGCGGATCGACCTCAAGCGCCTGCACGGGCCGCTCGGCGCCACCGGCCGGCTCTCCTTCGGCTCGCAGGATCTGCTCTACGAGCGCCTCGGCGTGCGTCCGGGCTCGGTGACGCCGTTCGGCCTCATCAACGACCGCGACGGCGCCGTGGCGGTGATCCTCGATGCCGGGCTGATGGCGCACGACCCGGTCAACTTCCACCCGCTCCACAACGGCGCCACCACGGCCGTGGCGCCGGACGACCTGATCCGCTTCCTGGAGGCGACGGGTCATACGCCCCGGGTCATGGCGCTGCCGGAGCCGCCCGGGAGCGACGAGGCGGAATAGGGAGGATCGGGGCCGCGCTCAGGCCCCGACCAGCAGCCCCTGCCCCAGGAACCCCCCCGGCTCGGGCACGCCCGGCAGGGCGTAGAAGTACCCACCGCCGACCGGCTTGATGTATTCCTCCAGCGGCTCGCCGTTGAGCCGGTTCTGCACCGCCACGAACCCGGCATCGAGGTCGGCCTGGAAGCAGCAGAACAGGAGGCCCATGTCGAGCTGGCCCGACGGGGTGATTCCGGCCGAATAGTTGTAGCCGCGGCGCAGGATCAGGCTCGACGCCGTCTCGGCGGTGCGCGGGTTGGCGAGCCGGATATGGGCGTCCATCGGCGTGCGGACCCCGGCCGGGTCCGAGGCGTAGTCCGGCAGGGCGTGCTCGTCGGTCGCCCCGAGGGGCGCGCCGCTGTCCTTGTGGCGGCCGAAGATCCGCTCCTGCTCGCCGAGCGGGGTGCGGTCCCAGCGCTCGACGAAGTTCCGGATGATCCGCACGACCTGGTAGGAGCCGCCCGCAGCCCAGCCGGGTTCGCCGCTGCCCGGCTGGACCCAGACCTGGCGGCGCATGAGGGCGGCGTCGGCCGCGTCGAGGTTGGCGGTGCCGTCCTTGAACCCGAGGAAGTTGCGCACCGTGTCCTGCCCCTGCCGCTTGACGACGTGGGGCGGCAGCATCCCCTCGAGCTTCCAGCGCAACGCGACGAGGCCCGGGGTGTGGCGGATCACGTCGCGCAGGGCGTGAAGGTTGGTCTCGGCGGTATTGGCGCAGAATTGCAGCAGCAGGTCGCCGTGGCAGAGCTTGCCGTCGAGGGAATCGTTCGGGAACCGGTCCATCGGGCGCAAGTGCCGGGGCCTGGCGCCCTCCAGCCCGTAGCGGTCGTCGAACAGGCTCGCGCCGACGGCGAGCGTGGCGGTCAGGTTGTCGGGCAGGACCTGCGGTCCGAGGATGCCGGAATCCGCCGGCGGCAGCCGGGGGTCGAGGGAGGGCACGGGCCCGCCGGCACTCAGGAACGCGAAGCGCTCGGTCAGCACCCGAAACAGCTTGGCGAGCTCGCCGCGATCCTCCGCCAGCACGTCGAGGGCGACGAACAGGGCGGCGGCGGGCTGCGGTGTGACGATGCCGGCCTGATGCGGGCCGTGGAACGGCTGGCGGTCGAGGGTGCCGTCGCTCTGCGCCGAGGGCGTCGCGTCGGCGGCGCGACCCGAGCCGGAGCCGAGCGCGGCGGCGCCGGTACCGAGCGCGAGGCCTCGCAGCAGCGAGCGGCGGGAGGTCGAGAACGGGCAGGAGGCCATGGGCGGCGCCTCAATCCAGGCCGAGCTTGCCGCGCAGGGTCGAGAGGTCCTCGGCCAGCACGGTGATCGGGGCCTTGAGCGCGTTGCGGTCGCGATCGCTCAGGTGGTCGTAGGGGGCAAAGCCGCCATCCTCGGTCCGGTACTTCGCCAGCAGCGACTCGACCCGCGAAAAATTCTTCTCGGTGCGGGCGACGAGGTCGGGGTCGCGCGGCGCCACCAGGGGACGCAGGAGGTCGAAGATCTTGCGCGAGCCCTCGACGTTGGCGTGGAAGTCCCACAGGTCGGTGCGGCTGTAACGGTCCTCCTCGCCGGAGATCTTGGTCGCGGCGACCTCCTCGATCAGGCCGGCGGCGCCGCCGGCCATCCGGGCCGGGGGGATCGTCAGGTCGGCGATGCGGCGCTTGAGTTCGGTGGCGTCGGCGAGCAGCCGGTCGGCATGGGGCGCCAGCCCGTCCGTGCTGTTGTCGGCCCACAACCCCTTCTCGATGCGGTGGAAGCCGATGAAGCCGGGATCGGCCTCCTTCTTCTCGAAGTCGTCGGCCCGCACGTCCATGCTCTTGTCGAGGTCGTTGAACAGGGACGCCACCGGCTCGATCCGCTCGTAGTGGCGGCGCGCCTGCGGGTAGAGGGCCTTGGCCTTGGCGATCTTCCCGGCCTTCACCGCCGCCACGAAGGCGGCGGTCTGCGCCTGGAACGCATCGACCTCGGTCATCACGTAGAGCTTGTAGGCAGCGAGCGGGCCGACGAGGGCCATCGGATCGGGGGCGCCCGGGGCGGCGGCGGCGGCCGCCGTCACCGTGAGGGAGCCCCTCGGGTTGCTGAGGAGCCCGCAGGTCATCGCGTAGGTGCCGGGCTGGAGCGTCGCCGAGAGCGACTGCACGAAGCCCGGGATGATGTTCTCCCGCTCCTCGACGATCATCGTGCCCTGGAGGATCTCCCATTCCAGGACGCGCCGGCTCTTGTTGCTGATCTTGAACACCGACTTGCCCGCCGGGACCGTGAGGGCGGCGGGCTCGCAGCCCTTGTCGGTCACCGTGACGGCGACGGGCTCGGGGGCCTGCGCCAGGGCGGGACCGGCGGAGAGGAGGAGGATGGCGAGGGCGGCCGGCCGGCGGGCGGTCATCGGGGATGTCCTTCAGGCAATCAGGCGTGGCGGGCTTGCGCGGCGGGCGCCGGCCGGGCGCTCGCCAGGAAGGCCCAGAGGGCCGGGATCAGGAAGCCGAGATAGAGGATCACCTCGCCCCAGGCCGGCGCCTCCTGGTAGCCGAAGATGCCGGTGAGCAGGGTGCCCAGCACCGTGTCGGCGGGCAGGACGTGACCGAGATCGAAGGCGGTGGCCTGGAGGTGGTTCCACAGCCCGGCCTCGTGGAAGGCCTTGAGCGCGCTGGCGAGCAACCCCGCGGTCACGAACAGGATGAACACGCCGGTCCAGCGGAAGAAGCGCCGCAGGTCGAGGCGGACCGCGCCCTTGGCAAGCGCGATCCCGATCGCGAGCGAGGCGAGGAGGCCGAGGCCAGCGCCGACGGGCACGCCCCAGCCGACATCCTGCTGCACCGTGGCGAGGAGGAAGAACACCGATTCGAGCCCCTCGCGGCCGACCGCCAGGAAGGCCATGACGGCGAGCCCGAAGCCGCCCCGCGCCCTGCCGCCGCGGGAGAGAGCCTCGTCGACGGCGCCGTGCAGCTCGGCCCGCACCGAGCGGGCCGCCTTGCGCATCCAGAACACCATGGTGCACAGCATCCCGGCGGCGAGGAGCGCGATCACGCCCTCGGCCAGTTCCTGCTGCTTCTGCGGAAACTCGGCGCCGATCGCCTGCAATCCGAGGCCGAGGGCCAGGCAGAGGCACGCCGCCAGGACGACGCCGCCCCACACCGCCGGCATCCAGGCCCGCCGCCCGGTCTGGGCGAGGTATCCCGCGATGATGCCGACGATCAGGGCCGCCTCGATCCCCTCGCGCAGCATGATCAGGAACGCAATCAGCACGGGCGTCTTTCCGTCAACGATACGAATGGGAGCGGCTTTTAATCGAAAGCCTGCGGAACTCAAGACGACGGCGCGCCGCGCTTTTACTTTATAATAACTTGAACCTGGCGCGCGATGTACGGAACCGTGACGGACGTCGCCCGCGATCCCGCCCCCAGGGTCCGCGGAGGCGATCCTTCTCAGATTCGCCGCTTTCTCCGCTTAAGCCCCGACGCTGCCGGCCGACGCGGCCGGCCTCGTTAACCGTGTGGATGCCGGCGCGGCGCATGATCGGACAGGCCCTGGCCGTCCGGCCCTTCGTCCGGACGGCGACCGCCAGCCCTGCGAGCGTGCCTTTCCGCCGATGATCCGCCTCGACAACGTCACCAAGATCTACAAGACGGACGGATACCGCCGCGTCATCCTCGACCAGGCGTCGCTGACGCTGAAGCCGGGCGTGAGCTACGGCATCCTCGGGATCAACGGCGCCGGCAAGTCGACGACGCTGCGCCTGCTCGCCGGCTGCGAGCTGCCGACCCGGGGCCGGGTGATCCGCACCACCCGGATCTCCTGGCCGCTCGGCTTCGCCGGCGGCTTCCACCCGTTCATGACCGGTCGCGAGAACGTGATCTTCGTCGCGCGCATCCACGGCGAGGATCCGCGCCGGGTACTCGCCTTCGTCGAGGATTTCGCCGAGCTCGGCGACTACATGAATGTGCCGATCCGCAACTACTCGTCCGGCATGGGCGCGCGGCTGGCCTTCGGGATGAGCATGGCGATCCCGTTCGACTGCTACATCGTCGACGAGATCACCGGCGTCGGCGATGCCCGCTTCGCCAAGCGCTGCGAGGAAGTATGGAGCCAGCGGCGGGCGAACGCCGATATCATCATGTGCTCGCACTCGATGGACACGATCCGCGACTATGCCCAGCAGGGGATCGTGCTGGCGAACGGCCGTGCCGTGATCTATCCCGACGTCAACGACGCGATCGAGGTCTATCAGCGCCTCAACCAGTGAGCGCCGCCGCCCCGCTCCATGCCCTCCCTGCCGGCCGGCGCGCCCCGCGCCCCGGCCCCGACCGCAGCCGGAACACCTGTCCATGACGATCGACGCCCGCAACCCGGAAGGCAAGGCGCTCAGCCCCGCCGACCGCTCCCGGATGATCGGCGAGGCCCTGCGGCAGGCGGCCCGGGTGTCGCGCTTCTCGAACCCGAACAAGACCACGATCCGCACGATCCGGGCGCATCGGCGCCGGGACATCGTGACCCCGCTCCTGTGCCTGTTCCTGTTCGTGATCCCGTCGCTCGGCAGCGCGGTGTTCTTCGGCCTCTACCTGTCGGACCGCTACGTGACCGATGCCCGCTTCGCCCTGCGGCCGGCGATCGGCGGCGCCGAGAAGGCGACGCCCGACTCGGTCGGGACCACGTCGAGCATTCCGGCCCAGATGATCGCCCAGGACTCGATGATCGTCGGCGAGTACATCAAGAGCCGCACGATGGTGGAGACGCTGGAGCGCAGCCTGCCGCTGCGCCGGATGTTCTCCCGCGACGACATCGACCAGTATTCCCGCTTCGATCCCGCGAAGCCGATCGAGAAGCTGGTTAAATACTGGGCCGACCGGGTCAAGGTCAGTGTCGAGTCCTCCGGCCTGATCGAGGTGTCGGTCAACGCCTTCGACCCGGACGATTCCCTGACGCTGAACAAGGCCGTGCTCGCCGAGAGCGAGCGGCTGGTGAACCAGCTCACCGAGCGGGCCCGAACCGACGCCCTGGCGGAGAGCGAGCGCGAGATGAAGCGCGCCGAGGCGCGGCTGATGAAGGTCCAGCTCGCGGTGCGCGACCTGCGCAACCGCGACGGCGTGCTCGACGCCCAGAAATCCAACGACACCAACCTGAAGATGGTCGCCGAGATCCGGACGCAACGGATCAACCTCGCGGTCAAGCTCAGCCTGCTCCAGCGCGATCTGCGCGACGACAGCCGCAGCGTCCAGGACCTCAAGGCACAGATCGCCCAGCTCGACGACACCATCGCGCGCATCGAGCGCGAGGCGGCCAACCAGGATCCGGAGCAGCGCCGGGTGCTCTCGGCGACGCTGACCAAGTTCGAGGAGCTCGACGCCGAGCGCAAGAACGCCGAGAAGTACTACGCGGCGACGATCGCCGCGCGGGAGCGCTCACGGATGATCGCCGACCGGCAGATCGAGTTCTTCAGCATGATCGTCGAGCCGGTGCGGGCCGAATCGGCGCAGGAGCCGCGGCGGACGCTGTTCATCGCGATCTCGGTCGCCGTCTCGGCCCTGGCCTTCGGCCTCTCGCTCCTCGCCCGCAAGGCGCTCGCCTGACCAAGACCCCCGCCTGACCGGCCCGCCCGACGGGCTCTCCTCCTGAACCCCGCCCCGCAAGGTCGGCGGGGCACGGACCGACCATGCACTCCCCCGCGCCGTCCGGCTGGACGCTCTTCCGCAACCGCGACTTCCGGCTCTTCGGCGGGGCCCGCTTCCTCACCGGTCTGGCCTATCAGATGCAGGCGGTGGCGGTGGGCTGGTTCGTCTACGATCTCACCCGCAGCGCCCTGGCGCTGGGCTTCGTCGGGCTGGCGAGCTTCGCACCGGCGATGCTGGGCGCCCTGGTCACCGGCCACGTCGCCGACACCTACGACCGACGCCGGGTGGCGGCTCTGGCTTACGGGCTGCTGGCGCTCGCCGGGCTCGGCCTGATGGCGCTCGCCCTCTCCCGTACGGCGCCGGCCTGGCCGGTCTACGCCCTAATGATCCTCGTCGGCACCGCCCGGGCCTTCGCCAACCCGGCGAGCCAGGCCCTCCTGCCGACCCTGGTGCCGCGCGAGCAGTTCGGCAGCGCCATCGCGCTCAATTCCTCGCTGTGGCAGAGCGCGTCGGTCACCGGCCCGGCCTTCGGCGGCCTGCTCTACGCGCTCGGACCGGCCGTCGTGTTCGGCCTCGCCGCCGCCTGCTTCGCGCTCGCCGCCGCCAGCATCATCGGCATCCGGCCGCGGCCGGCCGCCGTCGCCACCCGGCCCGCCGTGACCTGGTCGACGCTGCTCGCCGGCCTCACCTATATCCGCTCGCAGCCGGTGGTGTTGGGGGCCATCACCCTCGACCTCGTGGCGGTGCTGCTCGGAGGTGCCACCGCACTCCTGCCGATCTTCGCCCAGGAGGTGCTGTTCGTCGGCCCCCTCGGCCTCGGGCTCCTGCGCAGCATGCCGGCGCTCGGCTCGGTCCTGATGGCGATCCTCCTCGCCCATCAGCCGCTGACCCGCGGCGTCGGCCCGCGGCTCCTCGTCGCCGTCGGGGTATTCGGTCTCGCGACGATCGGCTTCGGCCTCTCGACCTCGCTGCCGCTGTCGATGGTCTGCCTGTTCGTCACGGGGGCGGCCGACATGGTCAGCGTCTACGTGCGCCAGAGCCTGGTCCAGGGCGAGACGCCGGACGCGATGCGCGGCCGGGTCGCGGCGGTCAACACCGTGTTCATCGGCGCCTCGAACGAACTCGGCGAGTTCGAATCCGGCACGCTGGCCGCCTTCATCGGGGCGGTGCCGGCGGTGGTGGCGGGTGGGGTCGCGACGGTCGCGGTGGCGGCCTTGTGGGGACGGCTGTTTCCGGCCCTGAGGGAGCGCGACCGCCTCATCACCTGATGGGTCGTGGGTCACCCACTCCCGGCCGAACTCAGCGACAGGACCCGCCCCGACCGCTCCCGCATCGGCGTGCCGTCCCGCCGGCAATCGGCCACCGCGGCGCGGGCGGCATCCACCGCCAGGATCAGCGCGCTCATCGTGCGGACATCGGTGTCGTGCGCCCGGGCATGGCGCACCACGTCGATGACGAGGCCGTCGATCTCGACCGCCAGAGCCTCCAGGGCGGCGGGATCCTGCGTGCCTCGCGCCTCGATCAGGATGGCGAGCAGCCGGTCGAGGACGGCGTCGATGCGGGCGCGCTGCTCGCGGGCGAGGCGCTGGCCGAGCCAGGCCACCGCCGAGCCGAGGCCGCCGCCGAAGAACGCCACGAGGTACACCCAGTCCTCGTAGCGCTGCAGGAACGTCTGCTGCTCGCGCTCGTAATAGTCGACCGCGCCGGGATGGATCGGCAGGCGGGCGCTCGTCGCCTCGGCGGCGCTGTCGAAATCCGGCGCCTTCATCAGGTTGGCGGTCGGTACCATCGCGGCAAGCCGCGAGCGCAGCTCGAACAGGTGCTGGGTCACGCTCGCGGCGGTATCGCGGCTCAAGGACGCGCGAGCCATCAGCCGGTAGGAGGCGCCGACCGTCTTCACCTCGTCGTCCGGGCGCTTCGGACGGCCCCCGAAGGTGCCGGCCGCGATCGTGACCGTCTGCAGCTCGGGCAGCCGCTGGACGATGGCCTCGCCGTCGGGGATCGCCACGATGGTCGCGCCGCGGCCCGGCGAGGCCGCCTCCACCGCCTGCACCACCCGGGCGGCGGATTTGGCGGAGGGTGCGGCGATCACCGCGGCGGCGTCGATCCGGTGATCGGCCAGAGCCGCCGCGACCTCGCCGGCCCGCAGGGGGACGAGGGCGACGCTGCCGGCGGCGGCGGGCAAGGCGCCGCCGGGATCGGCCGGGGCCGGCGCGGCGCCGGCGGGGGCCGGTGTCAGGGCGTAATAGGCGAGCAGGCTCGCGACCAGGGGCTGGTCGGCCCCGTGATGGGCGACGAGGCCGAGGCGCTTGCCGGCCAGATCCGAAAAGGCCTGGATGCCGGAATCGGGGGGTGCGGCGATGATCAGGGCTTCGTCGTGCAGCACCGCCAGCGTCAGGCCGTTCTCGGGCAGGCGCACGTCGGGGCGCACCACCGCGAGGTCGGCGCGGCCGGTCTGAAGCGCCGCGGCGCTGTCGCGCACGTCGTCGTAAGGCACGATTTCGAGGCGTATATCCTCGCGGGCGCGGGCGAGCGCGTCGGCATAGGCCTGGATCAGATGGGTCTCGACCCGGTCGCGGGGCCCGACCGCGACCCGCAGGGTCGTCGGCCGCGACAGGTACAGGACCGCGCCGGCCACCGCGCCCAGGGCGAGGGCGATCAGAAGGAAGAAGGATTCACGCTTGTGCAGAAACGCCGGCATCACCCCTCGCACGGGCCCGGGGCGGACGCCTCCGCCGGGACGGAGGCGATCCGGGACGGCGCCGATGAACCCGGCCGCGATGGCGCTTTGAGGGCGGCGCGGCCGATCACCCCCGCCTACCTGGAGCGGGCCGCGCTCTACTACCTCGAACGCTACGGCGCCTCGGCCGAGATGTTGCGCCGTGTGCTCCGGCGCCGGGTCGAGACCCGCTGCCGCCTGCGCGGCGAGGCGCCCGACGATTTTTCGGAGATGATCGAGGCGGTGGTCGCCCGGGCGCTGGGCGCCGGCCTCGTCGACGACGCGGCGTTCGCGGCCGCCAAGGTGCGCTCCTTGCGCCGCCGCGGCGGCTCGGCCCGGGCGATCGGCGCCAAGCTCGCCGCCAAGGGGGTCGACCGCGAGACGGTCGGCGCGGTGCTGGCCGAGCAGGAGGACGGCAGCGAGGACGAGGCCGCCCTCGCCTATGCGAAGCGCCGCCGCCTCGGACCCTTTCGCCCGCCGGCCGCCCGGACCGCTGCCCGGGAGCGCGACCTCGCCGCGATGGCACGGGCCGGGTTCGCCCTCGCCCTCGCCCGCCGGGTCATCGACGCGGAAACCGAGGACGACCTGCGTGGGGGGTGACCTGCGTGACGGACGACCTGCGTGACGGATGACCTGCGTGACGGATGACCTGACGGCGCCGTGACCTACCTGTGGCGTGAGCGCGACGGGACGAACCCGCGCGACGTCACGGGAGACGAGGCCATGAACCGCAAGGCGAACGCCGTTTGGCAGGGCAACGGCAAGGAGGGCAAGGGCCAGCTCACGACCCAGTCGGGCGTGCTGTCGAACAACCCCTACGGCTTCAATACCCGCTTCGAGACCGAGCCGGGCACCAACCCCGAGGAACTGATCGCGGCGGCGCATGCCGGCTGCTTCACGATGGCACTGGCCTTCCAGCTCCAGGGCGCCGGCTTCACCGCCGACGAATTGCGCACGGAAGCCGTGGTGAGCCTGGAGAAGGACGGCGACGGCTTCACCATCACGGCGTCGGCCCTGACCCTGACGGCGAAGATCCCGGGCATCGATCAGCAAAAGTTCGACGAGCTCGCCGGCATCGCCGAGAAGAACTGCCCGGTCTCCAAGGTGCTGAACGCCAAGATCAGCCTGAAGGCGACGCTGCAGGGCTGAGCGGACGAGGCGCTTCGCGCTCACCCCGGGGCCGCGAGGCGGAACCCGGGGTGACGCGTGAGACGGTCGGGGTCGGAGGCCGGAAGGCCTCCGCCTCACAGCATGCTGGGCAGGATCCGGTCCGGCGGCCGGTGGCCGTCGAGGAAGGTCTTGATGTTGATGATGACCTTCTCGCCCATGTCGACCCGGCTCTCGTGGGTGGCCGAGCCCATATGCGGCAGCAGCACCACCTTGCCGGCCTTCGCCAGCTTGACGAGGCGCGGGCTCACCGCCGGCTCCTGCTCGAACACGTCGAGGCCGGCGCCCGCGATGTCGCCGACCTCGATCAGGCGGGCGAGCGCGGTCTCGTCGATCACCTCGCCGCGGGCGGTGTTGACCACCACGGCCTCGGGCTTCAGCAGCTTGAGGCGCCGGGCCGAGAGCAGGTGATAGGTGGCCGGCGTGTGCGGGCAGTTGACCGATACGATGTCGACCCGCGCCAGCATCTGGTCGAGGGATTCCCAGTAGGTCGCCTCGAGGTCGCTCTCGATCCGGGCGCCGACCCGGCGGCGGTTGTGGTAGTGGATCGACAGACCGAAGGCCTTGGCGCGGCGCGCCAGCGCCTGGCCGATGCGGCCCATGCCGACGATGCCGAGGCGCTTGCCGGTGATGCGCCGGCCCAGCATCCAGGTCGGCGACCAGCCGCCCGACCAGGCATCGTCCGGAATGATCCGGGCGCCCTCGGTGACCCGGCGCGCCACCGACAGGATCAGCGCCATGGTCATGTCGGCGGTGTCCTCGGTCAGCACGCCCGGCGTGTTCGTGACCGTGATGCCGCGCTGGAGCGCGACGCCGACGTCGATATGGTCGACGCCGTTGCCGAAATTGGCGATCAGGCGCAGGTTCGGCCCGGCCTGGGCGAGCACCGAGGCGTCGATCTCGTCCGTGACGGTCGGCACGAGGACGTCGGCCTCCTGCAGGGCGTGGGCCAGGGCGGCGCCTGACAGCGGCGTGTCCTCGTGGTTGAGGCGCGCGTCGAACAATTCGCGCATCCGCGTCTCCACGACGTCCGGCAGGCGCCGGGTGACCACCACGAGCGGCTTGCGCTTCAACGACATGATCCCTCCCTCGCCCCCGGGCAGGCCCCCGGCCCGTCCGTGCGGCCCCGACACGCGTAACAGGCGTCCGCATCGCACGATAGGCGACGCGGCGGCCCGGCGAAAAGCCCCGCCTTGGTGCGGGCCACAGGGGTCGTTACGCCCCGTTAACCACGTCCCGGCGATACGGGCGGATACGCAACCCCTCGATCCCGGGGCCCGCCGCCCGGCGGCCTCTCTAGCAGAGGCCAACCGGAAGACAATCCGCGCCGCGGCCCTGGCGCCGCCGGATGGGAGACCGATCGTGACGCTCCACCCGCGCCTTCTCGCCCTGGCGATTCCCGCCTTCCTGCTGCTGGCGGTGCCCGCCCTCGCCGCGCCGCCGAGCCCCGCCGCCAACCCCGCCCCCGGCGAGATCGGCGTCACCATCGGGCCGGCGACCAAGCTGCCGATCCCGCGCTACGTCAGCCTGAAGACCGACCGGGTGAACCTGCGCGAGGGACCGTCGAAGGACCACCGCACCCTGTGGGTCTTCCAGCGCGCCGGCCTGCCGGTCGAGATCATCGCCGAATACGAGACCTGGCGCCGCATCCGCGATTCGGAGGGCACGGAGGGCTGGGTGCTGCACTCGCTGCTGTCGGGCCGGCGCACCGCCGTGGTGCTCAACCGCGGCGACAAGGACAAGGGCGCGCCCGTGCCGCTCTACGACCGGGCCGATATGGGAAGCGGCGTGGTGGCCCAGCTCCAGGCCGGGGTGATCGGCAGCGTGAAGACCTGCGACGGCACCTGGTGCCGGCTCATCGTGGCGCTGCCGCAGAAGCGCGGCGACGTCGACGGCTACATGCGCCAGGACCGGCTCTGGGGGGTCTATCCGAACGAGAAGGTGGAGTGAGGGGGCATCCCTCTCCCCACGGCAGAAGGGCCGCGCTCCTGGCGGAGACACGGCCCTTCCTTCGTTCGCAATCGGCTGTGGACAGGCGCGGCGGATCAGGCGCGACCGGTGCGGCGGCGCAGGCGCACGATTACCTCGACGCCGGCGATCTCCATGCCCTCGGGGGCCTGGGGCAGCGAATCGACGGTGATGCCGCAATCCGGCATGTCGAGAACCTGGCCCTCTTCCTCGAGGAAGAAGTGGTGGTGCTCGCTCGGGTTGGTGTCGAAATACGCTTTGGAGCCGTCGAGCGCGAGCTGGCGCAGCAGGCCGGCCTCGGTGAACTGGTGCAGGGTGTTGTAGACCGTCGCCAGCGACACCGGGACCTTCGCCCGCATCGCCTCGTCGTACAGCATCTCGGCGGTGAGGTGCCGGTCGCCCTTGCCGAACAGCAGCCAGCCGAGGGACAGGCGCTGGCGGGTCGGCCGCAGGCCGGCACGGCGCAAACGGTCCCGCAGCTCCGACAGCGGGCAGCCGCGGCGCTGCCCGGCAGCGCCGGTCTCGAGGGCCGGGACGCGGGCGCCGAGGACGGCGCGCAGGGGCGACAGGTCGTTCATCAGCGGGACTATCGACTCGTTGGACGGCAGCAAGGATACCCGCCGTTATAAGCCCCCGTCTGCCCTGCCGCAACCCGACCACGGCCGTAGCGGCGCAGATCAGAAGTGTTACAGACTAGGCCGGTGGCCCCGCTTTGAACAGTCCCCGACGCTGTGTTAACGAAGCGCCACCCTGCCGCGGCCCGGCTCATCGCCGGGATCTCCGCGACGTCCCGCACGAGGAATTCGCCCCCGACATGTCCGTCGACCAGACCTCCGCCGCCGACGCCCCGAGCCGGCCCTCGCACTTCTCCTACGAGGATCTGCTGGCCTGCGGCCGCGGCGAGATGTTCGGCGTCGGCAACGCCCAGCTGCCGCTGCCGCCGATGCTGATGTTCGATCGCATCACCTCGATCGGCCGCGAGGGCGGCGCCTACGGCAAGGGCCACGTCGTCGCCGAGCTCGACGTGCGGCCCGACCTCTGGTTCTTCCCCTGCCACTTCCAGGGCGACCCGGTGATGCCGGGCTGCCTCGGCCTCGACGCGCTGTGGCAGATGGTCGGCTTCCATCTCGGCTGGCTCGGCTCGCCGGGCCGCGGCCGCGCGCTCGGCGTCGGCGAGGTGAAGTTCAGCGATCAGGTGCTGCCGACCGTCAAGAAGGTCGTCTACGGCGTCGACCTGAAGCGGGTGCGCCAGGGCCGCCTGGTGCTCGGCATCGCCGACGGCTGGCTCGAGGCCGACGGCCGGCGGATCTACGAGGCGAGCGACCTGCGCGTCGGCCTGTTCCAGGCGGCGACGCCCGCGGCCTGACGCGCGTCCCGGCCCGCGAGCGCGGGTCGGCCCCGCCCATCGGTGCGGGCACCTGGCGTGGATGCGGATGCGGATACGCCGTGCCCGCCGGGAGCCTTTCCCCGCGATGGGCAGTTGAGATTGGGTGACGCTGCGCCTAGGTGACACCCGCGTGGCGAGAGCGCCCGCTTGCGTCCACGGGCTTGTCCGCGGCGCCGCTCCGGAGGGTTCCGACGATCATGAGGCGTGTGGCAATCACCGGGATGGGCATCGTCTCGTCCATCGGCAATTCCACCCAGGAGGTCCTGGCCTCGCTGCGCGAGGCGCGCTCGGGCATCTCCCGCGCCGAGGACTTCGCGACCCACGGCTTCCGCAGCCAGGTCGCGGGGGCGCCGACCCTCGACGCCGAGGAGGTGGTGGACCGGCGCGCGATGCGCTTCCACGGCGGCGGCACCGCCTGGAACCACGTCGCGATGGAGCAGGCGATCCGCGATGCCGGCCTCGAGCAGGCCGAGGTGTCGCACGAGCGTACCGGCATCATCATGGGTTCCGGCGGTCCCTCGACCCGCGCGCTCGTCGAGGCCGCCGACATCGCCCGCGCCAAGGGGCCGAAGCGCGTCGGGCCCTTCGCGGTGCCCAAGGCGATGTCCTCGACCGCCTCGGCGACGCTCGCGACCTGGTTCAAGATCCGGGGCGTGAACTATTCGATCTCGTCGGCCTGCGCGACCTCGAACCACTGCATCGGCAACGCCGCCGAGATCATCCAGGCCGGGCGCCAGGACATCATCTTCGCGGGCGGCTGCGAAGAGCTGGACTGGACCCTCTCGGTCCTGTTCGACGCCATGGGGGCGATGTCCTCCAAGTACAACGACACTCCGGCCCGGGCCTCGCGCGCCTACGACAAGAACCGTGACGGCTTCGTCATCGCGGGCGGTGCCGGCGTGCTGGTGCTGGAGGAACTCGAGCACGCCCGTGCCCGCGGCGCGCGGATCTACGGCGAGGTCGCGGGCTATGGCGCGACGTCCGACGGCCACGACATGGTAGCCCCGTCCGGCGAGGGCGCGGTGCGCTGCATGCGCCAGGCGATCGAGGGCCTGAAGGGCGCCAGGATCGACTACATCAACCCGCACGCCACCTCGACCCCCGTCGGCGACGACAAGGAGATCGAGGCGATCCGCGAGGTGTTCGGCGCCGGCGACACCTGCCCGCCGATCGCCGCCACCAAGTCGCTGACCGGCCACTCCCTCGGCGCCACCGGCGTGCAGGAGGCGATCTACTCGCTCCTGATGATGAATAACGGCTTCATCTGCGAGAGCGCCCATATCGACGAGCTGGACCCGGCCTTCGCCGACATGCCGATCCTGCGCGCCCGCAAGGACGACGCCCAGCTCGGCCACGTGCTGAGCAACTCGTTCGGCTTCGGCGGCACCAACGCCACGCTGGTGCTCAAGCACGTCGACGCCTGATCCGCGGCGCGGCGTGGACAGGAGCCGGCTCGGCGCGTAAAGGCCCGCTTCACCGACACGAGAGCCTCGCCCGGTCGCGTCGCGATCGGGCGAGGCTCTCTTTTTTGAGTTAGTCGCCTTGTCTCTCGACGGACCGGTATCGCCGTCGTCGGACAAGGCTCGAGCGGAGGATCGGGCGTGACGGGTTTGATGGCAGGCAGACGCGGTCTCGTGATGGGCGTCGCGAACGACCACTCCATCGCCTGGGGCATCGCCCGGGCCCTGGCGGCTGAAGGAGCCGAACTGGCCTTCACCTACCAGGGCGAGGCTCTCGGCCGCCGGGTCGGGCCGCTGGCCCAGACCCTCGGCTCCTCCCTGGTCCTCCCCTGCGACGTCGAGGATCTGGCGAGCGTCGACGCGGTCTTCGCCTCCCTCGACGAGGCCTGGCCCGAGGGCTTCGACTTCGTCGTCCACGCCATCGGCTTCTCCGACAAGGGGCAGCTCAAGGGCCGCTACGTCGACGCCACCACGCGCGAGAACTTTTCCCGCACGATGGTGATCTCCTGCTTCTCGTTCACGGAAGTGGCGCAGCGGGCGGCCAAGCGCATGCGGCCGGGCGGTTCCCTGCTCACGCTGACCTATGGCGGCTCCACCCGCGTGATGCCGAACTACAACGTGATGGGGCTGGCCAAGGCGGCGCTCGAAGCCTCGGTGCGCTACCTCGCGGCCGATCTCGGCCCCCAGGGCCTCCGGGTCAACGCCCTCTCGGCCGGCCCGGTGCGGACGCTGGCGGGCGCGGGCATCGCCGACGCCCGGCTGATGTTCAACCACCAGGCCGCCCACGCCCCCCTGCGCCGCACCGCGACGCTGGAGGATATCGGCGGCTCGGGCCTCTACCTGCTCTCCCCGCTCTCGGGCAGCGTCACCGGCGAGACCCACTTCGTCGATTCGGGCTACAACATCATCTCGATGCCGCGGCCGGACGTGCTGAAGGCCCAGGACGCGGCGGGCGTGACCGACGCGTGAGGGGTCGGGGCAGGGTCCCGACACGTCGAGACGGGGCCCGTTCGGTGGTGTGAGCTTCGAACGGGCACCAAGTATCAGAGCCCGTTCGACTGATCGGCATGCTTCATCCCACCGGCAACTTATCCTGAGGTGTTGGTCGATCGAAGATCGGCACGTTGGGCGATCTTTCCTCGACCCCTTCCGCCGTTCTGGATTTCGGGTTCCGCTGTCGCGGCCCCGGAATGACGCGGAGAGGTTGGACTCCATTGTCGCCGATCGAACAGGATCTCGAGATCCGTTCATCCAGACCAGCAACCCGCACGAACCAACATCATACCGGTTCCCGCGTCCAACGGGATCCGGCGTGATGTCGTGGCGTTACGCCGGCAGCACCACCACCTTCGTCTTCACCGGCGTCTGGTTGTACAGGTGGATCATGTCCTGGCTCAGCAGGCCGACGCAGCCGCTGGTGATGCCGGAGCCGATCGTGTCCGGCTCGCTGCTGGCGTAGATCGTGTAGAGCGTGTAGGCGCCGTTCTGGTACAGGTGCAGGGTACGGGCGCCCAGCGGGTTCTCGAGGCCGCCCGGCATGCCGCGGGCCCATTTCGCCGCCTCGGGCTGGCGCTTGATCATCTCGCGGGGCGGGGTCCAGGTCGCCCACTCGCTCTTGCGGCCGACATACGCGTCGCCGCTCCAGCGGAACCCGTCGCGGCCGACATTGGCGCCGTAGCGGGTCGCCAGGCCCCCCTCCTCGATCCGGTAGACGTAGTAGTTCTTCGGGTCGACGACGATCGTGCCCGGCGCTTCCTTGGAGGCGTACTGCACCGTGCGGCGGTAGTATTTGGGATCGAGCTTGCTGATGTCGGTCGCCGGGATCGGAAACTTTTCCGTCGGGACCGGCCCGTAGAGCGCCGAGGCCTCGGCGAGGCTCATGCCGTCGGTGGTGGCGCAACCGGCGAGCCCGAGCGCGCCGAGGCTGGCGGCCGAGCCGGCCAGGAAAGCGCGGCGGTCGAGGAGCCCGGCGCGGGGCGTCGGCGCCATGGCGGCGCCGTTCTGTCCAGTGGCGAAGGTCATTGGTCTGGCCGTCCCGTCTTCCGGCCGCCCGCCGGGAGAAGGATCGGCATCCCCCGCCGCATGGTCGGCCCGGGGCGGAACCTGCCGGCCCACGGTCGCGCTGGCAAGATCGGCCCGTCCGGGCGCGACGCTTTTCCGGGTCGCCGCGTTGACGGCGACACAGCCAGGAGACCGAGGGCATGATGCGCGGCCACCCCGAACCCGATCCGGCGGGTCCCGGCCAGGAGAGCGTGTGGGACTATCCCCGTCCACCCCGTCTGGAGCCGGTGCCCGAGCGGCTGCGGGTGGTGTTCGACGGGATCACCCTCGCCGACACGGTGCGGGGCTGGCGCGTGCTCGAGACCTCCCACCCGCCGAGCTATTACCTGCCGCCCGACGACATCCTGCCCGGCGCGCTCGCGCCGGCCGGCGGCGGGTCGTTGTGCGAGTGGAAGGGCCGTGCCCTCTACTACGACGTGGTGGGGCCGGGACGGCGGGCGGAGCGGGCGGCCTGGGCCTATCCGCGGCCGACCGGCGCCTTCGCGCCGCTCGCCGGCCACGTCGCCTTCTATGCCGGGGCGATGGAGGCGTGCTTCGTCGGCGACGAGCGCGTGACACCGCAGCCGGGCGGCTTCTACGGCGGCTGGATCACCCGCAAGGTCGTCGGCCCGTTCAAGGGCGAGCCCGGCACGATGGGGTGGTGAGGCCGGGCGGCGGCAAGCCGTGACGGAGGGGGCGAAAAACCCCGCCCCTCACGCCGCCTGGTCGGCCGGGCGCTCCTCGACGAGGGTCACGACATCCTCCCAGCGCGACAGGAAGGCGGTCACGCAGGCCGGGTCGAAATGGGCGCCGGACTGTTCCTCGAGGAAGCGGCGCGCCCGCTCCAACGGCCAGCCCGGCTTGTAGACCCGGGCCGAGATTAGGGCATCGAACACGTCGGCCACCGCCGTGATGCGGCCGGCGAGCGGGATCTCGGTGCCCTTGAGGCCCTGCGGGTAGCCGCCGCCGTCCCAGCGCTCGTGATGGGTGAGCGCGATCTCGGCGGCCAGCCGCAGCAGGGGCGACGGGCTGTCGTGCAGCATCCGGTAGCCGCGCAGGGCGTGCTGCATCATCTCGGTCCGCTCCGCGTCGGTGAGCGGGCCGGGTTTTCGCAGGATGCTGTCGGCGACGCCGATCTTGCCGATGTCGTGCATGGTCGAGGCGAGCGCGATGTCGTTGCCCTCCTCCTCCGACAGGCCGAGCCCGTCGGTGATGGCGAGCACGCAGCCGGCGACCCGGGTGAGATGGCCGCCGGCCTGGTCGTCGCGGTACTCCGCCGCCAGCATCAGCCGGCGGATGATCTCGCGCTCGCGCTCCTGGCTCTCGGCCACCGCCCGCTCGACCTCCTGCGCCAGGGCCCGGGTCCGGCCCTCGGCCGCGCCCTGCGCCCGGGCGAGCGCGATCAGGTTGCGGCCGCGCAGGGCGAGGTCGGACGGGTCGAGGGGCGCGAGCACCACGTCGGTGGCGCCGGCCGCGAGCGCTTGGTCGCGGGTCTCCGCCGGATCGCCGGCGGCGACGAGCAGGATCGAGGCGTGGGCGAGGCGGGGGCGAAGGCGCAGGGTCCGGACGAGGCCGACCGGATCGAGGCCGGGGCCGGCCTCGATCAGCACGAGGTCGGCCGGGTGGCGGTCGAGGGCCACCAGCGCGGCGGCGGGGTCGGCGAAGGCGAGGGTCGGGTAGTCGGACGCGAACAACCGGGCCAGCCCGCCGGGATCGGGCCGGGCCGTGACGATCACCACGACGGGATCGGCTGCATTGGTCATGGTCCCCGGGTATCCCTTCGCACCGGATGATGGCTCAAGCTACCGCGGCTTGATAAACCGTTCTTTAAGCCTGGGAAGCTTCGCGCCGACAGGCGCCTTTTTTCGGCCGTCGAGCAAAAGCCTGATCCTGCACCACTTCCGGCCCTCCATACCGAAGACGGAGCAAGACTACCTAGATGGTGAAGTCCGGTCCGGCCCGGGGTCCCGGGAGCCGGGCGGCTTCGGCGCGACCGCACAGGTCTTCCACGGTCACGGCGTCGAGCGTCGCAAGGTACGCGCCGGACGCTTCCGCCACCAGGGGCGCCACCACGAGGCCGAAGACCGCCTGGAACGCCTCCGGATCGGGGGCGGCCTCCGGGCCGAGCACCGCGCGGGCGATATCGCCCGCGCTGATGCGGCGGCGCTCGCGGGCGAGTTCGTAGCCCCCATGCGGCCCGCGCAGGCCCTTGAGCAGGCCGTGATGCACCAGCGCCTGGAGGACCGCCTCGAGGTGGCGCGGCGGCAGGGCGTGGCGCGCCGCCAGGGCCTTCGCGCTCACCGGCTGCGGCCGGGCGTGGAGCGCGATGTCGACCATGGCGGCGAGCGCCAGGACGAGGCGGGGCGGGGCGAGTGCGTCCACGCGCGCCCTCAGCCGCGCCCGGTGGAGCCGAAGCCGCCGCCGCCGCGGGCGCCGGTCTCCGTCGCCACCTCGGGAAACGCCTCGACCACCCGCAGGGACGGCCGCACCACGCGGGTGAAGACGAGCTGCGCGATGCGCTCGCCCGGCCGCACGACGATCGGGGCGGAATCCGGCGGGTTGCGGTTCCAGGCCGAGATCATCAGCGGGCCCTCGTAATCGGCATCGATCACCCCGACGGTGTTGCCGAGCACCAGCCCGTCCCGATGCCCGAGGCCGGAGCGCGGATACACCATCGCGCACCAGGCGGGATCGCGGATCGCCAGGGCGAAGCCCGCCGGGATCAGGACCGCCGGGGCCTGCGGGGCGATCACGGTCTCCCCGTCGAGGCAGGCGTGGAGGTCGAGCCCGGCCGCCAGCGTCGAGCCCCAGCGCGGGAAGCCCCAGCCGGTGAGCCGCGGATCGAGGAGCCGGATCGCGACGTCGAGGCCGCCCGAGGGGACGGTCGTGCGGTCGGTCATGCGGTCGATCCTGCGGTCAGTCATGCCTTGCCGCCGGCGCGGGCCGCCACCGCGTCGGCGAGGGCGACGAGGCGGCGGGCCTCGTCGCCCTCGCGCCGGAGCACCGTGCGGCCGAGATGGGCGATGCCCGCCTGGCCCCGCGCTTCGGGACCGTCGAAGGCGGCCACCAGGGCACGGGCGGCGGCCACCGCATCCGGGTCGGGGGCGAAGGCCGCTTCGGCCCGCCGCGCCCCGGCCGCCGAGGCCACCACCGCGCCGTCGAAGCCGAGGCCGCGGGCGCGGCCGACATCGAGACGGTCGGCGGGATCGAGCAGGATGTCGAGGTCGTGGGCGCGGGCGGCGGCGAGCGCCGTCGCGAGCCAGGCCAGCAGCGGCCCGGCCTCCGGGGCGCCGGGCGGGAGCCGTCCCTCGCGGGCGAGCGCGCCGGCATCGACGACGAGGCAGGCGAGGCGCGCGTCGACGTCGCGCACCGCGCTCGCCACGGCCTCCGCCGAGAGGATGCCCAGCGGCGTGTCGAGGCAGGCCCAGACCCGCACCCGCTCCGGCGCATGCAGGCGGCGCAGGCGGCTGCCGAAGCCGGCAAGGTCCTCCGGCTCCTCGACGCGCGGCACCAGCACCGCATCGGGGCCAGCCTCGGCCACGGCGGCGAGGTCGCCCTCGCCCCAGGGCGTATCGAGGCCGTTGATCCGGACCACCACCTCGGCGGCGGCGAACCCGCCCTCGCGCAGGCCGGACGCGATCAGGGCGCGGCCCGCCTCCCGGTCGGCGGGAGCGAGCGAATCGGCGAGGTCGAGGATCAGGGCATCGACGGGCTCGGACCGCGCGGTCGCCAGGGCGGTCGCGGTCGCCGGCACCAGGAGGGCGGAGCGGCGGGGGCGGAGTTCGGTCATCGGTCGCGTGACTCCCCGATTTGGCGGCGCATCTATGCCCCGGGGAAGGCCGGGATGCCATAGGGCAGGCGCCGGTCGGGGTCGTGCGGCCCTCGTGCCGCTCGCCCTCCGGCCTCGAACCGTCAGTCTCGCGCCGCCAGCCAGTCGCGCGTCAGGCGGGCATCCTCGCCCGCCTCGTCCAGGTCGTGGCCGACGGGGAGGACCCGTGCCGTGACGCGGGCACCCGCCTGCCGGAGCCGCTCGGCGAGGATGGGGGTGTCGGAGGGGTGGCGTCGCGCGTCCGACGCACCGCCCAGCAGCAGGACGGGATAGCCGTCGAGTGACGGGAACGGCTCTCGCGGGCGCGGGGAGAGCGGGCGGAGAAGAACGGCACCCGAGGACAGCGCAGGCGCGTCCAGTATGGCCGCCGCCGCCATGACGGCGCCGTTGGAGAAGCCGACGAGGAGCGGGGGCCGGCCTTCACTCGCGGCGAGGCGGCGCAGGAGGTCGCAGAACTCATCGCATCGAGCCGCGAGGTCGGCGTGATCGAGGCTGCGGTCGGGATTGCGCCGGAAGAAGGCGTGGCCGCCCTCCCACGGAACCCGCCCGCGCACGAAGAGGCAGGCGCGCCCGCCCGCGACGCGCTGCCCGAAGCCGGTCAGCGAGCGCTCGGACCCGCCGCTCCCGTGGAGCAGCACGAGGGGAGCGCGACCATCCGCGGCGGCGCCCGATCGCACGACGTGGAACCCTGCCGTCTCCGCCATGCGCCCTCCCGGCTCGCCAGCGGTCCTCACCCCAGCCGCGAGGCGAGCGTGCGGGCGAAGGAATCGATATGGGCCGTCATCGCCGCCGCCGCCGCATCGGGATCGCGCCGGCGCAGGGCCGCGAGAATCACGGCATGCTCCTCGGCCACCTCGGCCTGGTGGTGGCCGGTGGCGAGCGAGAGAGCCCAGAACCGCACCGAGCGCCCGTGCAGCCCGGCCAGCACCTCGGCCAGCACCCGGTTGCCGGAGGCCTCGGCGATCACCGCGTGGAAGAGGCGATCCGATTCGAGGATCGCGTCGAGATCCGTCGGCGATGCGGCCAGCACCGCCTCCAGCCGCTCCAGGGCCTCGGCGCCGATCCGCGCGGCGGCGAGCGCGGCGCAGGGCGGCTCGGTCAGGCGGCGCACCTCGATCAGGTGGGCGAACTCGTCCATCGAGAGCGGCTGCACCAGGACACCCTTGCGGGGCAGGATCCGCACCAGCCCCTCGTGCATCAGCCGGTGCAGCGCCTGGTTCACCGGCGTGCGACCGAGGCCGAGCTCCGCGCAGAGACCGGATTCGTTCAGCGCGTCGCCGGGCTTCAGCCGCAGCGCGACGATGTCGTCCTTCAGCCGCCGATAGGCCTGCTCGTTCTGCGACAAGGTTGGGCACGAACCTGCCCGCTTTTCCACCACCGCCACCGCTCCGCTCGATCGCCGTCCCCATAGCACGGCCTGGACCCGGCTTGCTGCCGCTTGTGAAATATCACAGGCATGGTAGTTGCAGAACCACACGCCGAGCGGCCGGAACCGGACCGCGGGAGAAGAGCGATGCCGAGGGTGGACGACGTGACCGCGCACGAATTGCAAGCGGGAGAGCTGGACGAGGGCTATCGCCGGGCGACGCTCCGGCTGATCCCGTTCCTGGTGTTCCTGTTCATCCTGGCCTGGATCGACCGGGTGAACGTGGGCTTTGCCAAGCTCCAGATGCTCTCCGACCTCAAGTTCAGCGAGGCGGTCTACGGCTTCGGCGCCGGCATCTTCTTCATCGGCTACTTCCTGTTTGAGGTGCCGAGCAACCTGCTGCTGGAGCGCATCGGCGCCCGCAAGACGCTGGCGCGCATCACCATCCTGTGGGGGCTCGCCTCGATGAGTCTCGCCTTCGTGCAATCGGAATGGGCCTTCTACGCCATCCGCTTCCTGCTCGGGGTGTTCGAGGCCGGGTTCTTCCCCGGCGTGGTGCTCTATCTCACCTACTGGTTCCCGAGCGCGAAGCGCTCGCGCATCAACGGCCTGTTCATGACCTCCTTCGCCATCGCGGGCGTGATCGGCGGGCCGCTGGCGGGCCTGATCATGGGCACGATGGGCGGCGTCGCCGGGATGGCGAACTGGCAGTGGCTGTTCATCCTGGAGGGCATCCCGTCGCTGATCGCGGGCGCGGCGGTGCTGGCCTTCCTGCCCGACCGGCCGAAGGACGCGCGGTGGCTCTCGCCGAAGGTGGCCGCCGCCATGACGGCGGTGGTCGCGGCGGAAGGGCGCGCCGCCGGCAAGGAGGCGAGCTTCAAGGCCGCGCTGCGCGACGGCCGGGTCTGGCTCTGCGCGCTGATCTACTTCTGCATCGTCAGCGGCAATGCCACGATCGCGTTCTGGACGCCCTCGATCATCAAGGAGATCGGCGTGCAGGGCTCGATCGCGATCGGCTTCCTCGCCGCCGTGCCGTTCATCGCCGGCACCGTCGCGATGGTGTGGACCGGTGCGCATTCCGACCGCACCGGCGAGCGCCGGCTGCACTGCGCCATCGCCAGCCTGATCGCCGCCGCGGGGCTCGCCGCCACCGGGGCGCTCATCGGCCACGCGGTGCTGGCCCTCCTCGCGCTCACCGTCGCGGCGATCGGCATCCTGGCCGCCTTCCCGGTCTTCTGGTCGCTGCCGCAGACGTTCCTCGCCGGCACCGCGGCGGCGGGCGCCATCGCGGCGATCAACTCGATCGGCAACCTCGCGGGCTTCGTCGCCCCCTACGTGGTCGGCCTGTCGAACACGCTGACCGGCACGTCGAGCAACGGGCTCTACGTCGTTGCCGGGTTCGAGCTGCTGGCCGGGCTCCTGGTGCTGGGCTTCGCCCGCTGGCGCGAGGGCGCATCCGCCGATCTGGCACCGGCGGAGTGAGACGGTTTCGGGTTGATCTGGTCGAAGGACAGTAAAGCGCTCGTCCCCTCTCCCGTGTGGGAGAGGGGTCGGGGGTGAGGGTGATACGCTTCAGTGTAAAGCGCTGGGCGTGGTTCTGGTAGCGTGACGCCCTGAGTTTTACTCGGCACCGTGTCACCCTCGCGCGATCTTCGATCGCCCCTACCCCTCTCCCACACCTTGCAGCGATACCGGGCAAGGATCTCTGGCAAGCCCGGCATCGCCTGGAGAGGGGATCCCGCGCTTTACTGATTTTCGAATAGATCAGGCCTTCATTGCATCAAAGGATTCCCACACTATGCTGACCTTCCATCGCGAGGCCGCCGGCCGCCGGGACACGATCGCGCTTTCCCCCGAGGCGCTGGTGATCGCCGGCTGGGCCGGCCGGGACGAGGCGGCGATCCGCCACCACATCGACGAGCTCGCGGCGATCGGCGTGCCGCCGCCCTCCTCGGTCCCGGTCTATTACCGCGCCGCCGCCGCGACGCTGACGCAAGGCGCCCGCCTCGAGGTGCTGGGTCCCGATTCCTCGGGCGAGGCCGAGCCGGTGATCGTCTCCCTCGCCGACGGGCTGTGGCTCGGGCTCGGCTCCGACCACACCGACCGCAAGGCCGAGACGGTCGGCATCGCGCTCTCCAAGCAGATGTGCGGCAAGCCGGTCGGCACCGGCCTGTGGCACCTCGACGAGGTCGAGGATCACTGGGACGACCTGATCCTGCGCTCCTACGCCGTCATCGACGGCGAGCGGGTTCTGTATCAGGAAGGCCGGCTGACGGCCTTGCGCACGCCCGCCGACCTGATGGCGCGTCGCCCCGGCGGGCCGGAATTGCCCCCCGGCACGGTGATGTTCGGCGGGACCCTCGGGGCGATCGGCGGCATCCGGCCGGCTGATCGGTTCGAGATGGAGCTGGAGGATCCGGTGATGACGCGCACGCTCGCCCACGCCTACGACATCGCCGTCCTGCCCGTCGTGGCCTGATGGCCGCCACCGCGCTCGCCGGGATCGGGGACGCCGCCTTCTGGGCGGCGCTCCTCGCCAAGATGCTGGCGAGCGCCGGGATCGTGGTCCTCGCCTCGCTGGCGGTCGAGCGGACCGGACCCCTCGTCGGGGCGATGATCGCGACGCTGCCGGTCTCGGCCGGGCCGGCCTACCTCTTCCTCGCCCTCGACCACGACGCGGCGTTCCTGCGCGACAGCGCGGTGGCGAGCCTGCCCGCCATCGCCGCCACCGCCCTGTTCATCGCCGCCTACGCCGCCCTGGCCCGCCGGCACGGCGTCGCCCTCGCACTCGCGGCGGCGCTCGCGGTCTGGCTCGTCTCGGCGCTCGTCCTGACCCGTCTCGGCCTCGGCCTGGCGGGTGGGGGAGCCGCAGCCGTGCTGGTGATCCTCGCCTGCATCGGCCCCTGTCGGAGCCTTCGCGTCACCGGCCCCCTGCCGCCGCGCCGGGGACGGCGGCGGGATATCCTGATCCGGGCCGGCATCGTCATGAGCGTCGTCGTCGCGGTGGTGCTGGCCGGGCGGCTCGCCGGCCCGGGGGCCGCCGGCATCCTGGCCTTCGCCCCGGTGGTGATGGTGAGCCTGGCGGTGATCCTGCATCCGCGCCTCGGCGGGGCGGCGACCGCGACGGTGCTGATCCTGAGCCTGCCGGGGCTCCTCGGCTTCGTGGCGGCCCTGCTCGCCCTCGCCCTCACGGTCGAACGGCTGGGGCCCGCCCTTGCCCTGTCGCTCGCCCTTCTGATCAACGTCGGCTGGAACGGCGGAATTCTGCTCGCCGGCCGCCCACGCCCCCGTGCCTGACCCGGAGACCCACCGATGAGCACCGTCCGCGACGACCTGGAGCGCCGCCTCGCCCTGATCGAGGAGCCGGCGAGCCGCCACGTCTTCACCAAGCTCTACCCGGAGGCCGCCCGCGCCGCCGCCGACGCGTCGGACGCCCGCCGCAAGGCCGGCCTGTCCCTGGGCGCCCTCGACGGGGCCATCGTGTCGATCAAGGACCTGTTCGACGTGCAGGGCGAGGCGACCACCGCCGGCTCGTCGCTGCGCCGCCGGGCCGAGGCCGCGCTCGAGGATGCGCCGACCGTCGCCCGCCTGCGCCGCGCCGGCGCGGTGATCGTCGGAAAAACCAACATGTCCGAGTTCGCCTTCTCGGGCCTCGGCCTCAACCCGCATTGGGGCACCCCCGGCAACGCCGCCGATCCGAGCCTGGTGCCGGGCGGCTCGTCCTCCGGAGCCGGCGTCTCGGCGGCACTCGGCACCACCGACATCGCGATCGGCACCGATACCGGCGGGTCGATCCGCATCCCGGCCTCGCTCAACGGCGTCGTCGGCTTCAAGCCCACCGCCCGCCGGGTGCCGCTCGCCGGTGCCTTCCCGCTCTCGCCCTCGCTCGATTCGATCGGCCCGCTCGCCCGCTCGGTCGAGGCCTGCGCCGCCACCGATGCGGTGCTGGCCGGCGAGGAGTATCGCCCGCTCACGGCGCTCCCCTTGCGCGACCTGCGGATCGGCGTGCCCCGCGGCCTCCTCTTCACCGAGACCGAGGCGATGGTGGCGCAGGCCTTCGAGGCCGCCCTCTCGCGCCTGAGCGGAGCCGGCGCGCGGGTCCACGACACCGCCTTCGACGACCTTCTCGGCCGCATGGCCGAGGCGACGGCGGCGGGCCCGATCGCCGCGATCGAGGCCGCGGAGATCCATGCCGACTGGCTCGACGCCGAGGCCTCGGCCTTCGACCCGCGGGTGCATGCCCGCATCACCCGCGGCCGCACCGTGACGGCGGCGGCCTATATCCGGATGATGCGTTCCCGCGCCGGCCTGATCGAGGCCGGCGACGAGCGGCTCGCCCCCCTCGACGTGCTGGCCCTGCCGGCGACCGCCATCACCGCACCGAGCATTGCCGCGGTGGCGGAGGACGACGCCGAGTTCTCGCGCCTCAACCTCCTGATGCTCCGCAACACGATGGTGGGGAACCTGTTCGACCTGACCGGCATCTCGCTGCCGCTCCCCGGCCAAGCCAAGCCCGTCGGCCTGATGCTGCTCGCCCGCCACGGCCACGACCGGCGGCTCCTCGAGATCGCCGCGGGGGTCGAGGCGGCGTTGCGGGGGTGAGACCCCGTTCGATTCGGTCCTGATGCAAGGGCTGGTTGCGGAACGCCGGACGGCGACGTCCTTCGATCCAACCGTCCTCGCGAGATCCCAACAAAAAAGCACCGCGAGCCGTCCCGGGCCCGCGGTGCCGGACAGGGGCCGAGCGGTGGATTACGCCGCCTGGCAGCCCAGATGTGCCGCCACGGTGGTGACCCGCGAACCGACCATCTTCACGGCGTCGCGCAACTCGTCGCTGCTGACGCCGAAGTGATCGGCCCAGTAGGCGCGGTCGTCCGGGCAATGAATATCGATGTGCTGGGCGAAACGAGGCTTGAGACCGTCCTGGGAGGCGGACATGGATTTTCCTCGACTGTCGAATGAGCCAGTAGCCGCTGGCGCGGGACGCTCGGCGTCGCGTCTCTGAACAACGCCCGAATGACGGGAAAGTTGCCGGCTCGCCGCTCTGCCCGCCGCCGTCGGAGACGGTGGCCGGTGGGTGCGCTGGTGGGAATCGCGCGGGGCTGATACCCGCTCCGGTCGTCCGATTCCCCACTCGTCCAGGACTCGACCATGCCCCGTTTCCGTCCCGCCCTCGCGGCACTCCTGCTCGCGACCGTCTCCCTCGCCGGTCCCGCCATCGCCCGCGAGATGCCGCAGGGACCGGCGAACCAGACCACGGCGCCGCCGGCCGCCTCCATCAAGGCCAACGTGGTG
This sequence comes from Methylobacterium indicum, assembly GCF_017347565.1. Classification (NCBI taxonomy): domain Bacteria; kingdom Pseudomonadati; phylum Pseudomonadota; class Alphaproteobacteria; order Hyphomicrobiales; family Methylobacteriaceae; genus Methylobacterium; species Methylobacterium indicum. The sequence continues at coordinate 3,469,802 of NZ_AP024145.1, forward strand.
ATCCTCGCCACCGGCGGCACCATCGCGGGCGCGGGGGCGGACGCCACCAACAGCGCGACCTACCAGGCCGCCAAGGTGCCGGTGGACAAGCTGATCGCCGCGATCCCGTCCCTCGGGGAACTGGCGAACGTCCGCGGCGAGCAGGTGTTCCAGATCGCCTCCGAGAGCTTCACCAACGCGCAGCTGGTGCAGCTCGCCAAGCGGGTCTCCCAGCTCCTGAAGCAGGACGACGTCGACGGCGTGGTCATCACCCACGGCACCGACACCCTGGAGGAGACCGCCTACTTCCTCGACCTCGTGGTGAAGAGCGACAAGCCGATCGTCGTCGTCGGCTCGATGCGCCCCTCGACCGCGCTGTCGGCCGACGGCGCCCTCAACCTGACCGACGCCGTCGCCACCGCGGCGAACCCGGCCTCCCGGGGCAAGGGCGTGCTGGTGACGATGAACGACGAGATCCAGGCCGGCCGCGACGTGACGAAGCGCGTCAACATCAAGCCGAGCGCGTTCTTCAGCCAGTGGGGCCCGCTCGGCATGGTGGTCGAGGGCAAGACCTACTGGTTCCGCGCGCCCGTGAAGCGGCACGGGACGTCGTCCGAGTTCGATATCGACACGATCGACACCCTGCCGGAGGTCGCCATCGTCTACGGCTCGGGCAACATGAACCCGGCCGCCTACACCTCGGCCGTGCAGGCCGGCGCCAAGGCGATCGTCAACGCCGGCACCGGCAACGGCTCGGTGGCGGGCTACCTCGTCGACACCCTGAAGGACCTTCGCGCCAAGGGCACGATCGTCATCCGCTCCTCGCGCGTCGGCGACGGCTTCGTTCTTCGCAACGCCGAGCAGCCCGACGACAAGTACGACTGGGTGGTGGCCCACGACCTGAACCCGCAGAAGGCCAAGATTCTCGCTGCCGTCGCAATGACCAAGACCAGCGACACCAAGGAGCTGCAGCGGATCTTTTGGGAGTACTGACAAAAATTTTTCTTTCGATAAATATCTTCGCTCTTCGATGGAACCGACCAGAAAATCGAAAGGCGTCGAAGAACGATCGAAAATCTTACGGGTCGATCGAGACATGGCACTCGAGATCGACCCGTTGACGGTGATCGCGACCTTCGAGCGAAGGACGGTCGCTGCCGGTAGGACCTGCCTCGGGATTCGTTGCGAGTTGCGAGCCTGACCGTGCCGGTACCGGACAGGTCGGAGTCGACCCGACCTGTTTCAGCCTGCCATCTCCTTGAGATGAGGGGCTGGCATCCTCCCCGGGCGGCACCGTCGCCGCCTGGGACATCCGCGTGACGAATCCAAGTCGTGAAGCTCCCGTCCGCCGGATCGTGCTGGTGGCGAATGTCGCGGCGGGCTCCCTGGTCGATGGCGGCCTGACGCCCGACGCCCTTCGCAGCCGCCTCGAAGCGGCAAGCCTCACGGTCGTGCCGGAGGCGCGCCCGGACGCGCCGCTGCCGGAGCGGCTGGCGGCCGCGGCCGAACTCCCGGGCATCGACGCCGTGGCGGTGGCCGGGGGCGACGGGACGCTGGCCTGTGCGGCGCAGGCGCTGACCGGCCGAGAAGTCCCGCTCGGCATCCTGCCGCTCGGCACGATGAACCTTCTGGCCAAGGATCTCGGCCTCCCCCTCGACCTCGATGCGGCGATCGCCGTCCTGGCGACCGGCACGATGCGGGCGATCGATGCCGGCGAGGTCAACGGCCACGTCTTCCTGATCAACTCGGTGCTCGGCCTCCCGGCCCGGATGGCCCGCCACCGCGAGGCCAAGCGCGGGCGGATGGGATTTCTCGACATGGTGCGCATGGGAGCCGGCCTCCTGCGCCATCTCGGGCGCTACCCGCGGGAGCGCGCCGTCCTGACTATCGCGGGTGAGACCCGCCGGGTGCGCTTCCGGACGCTCGCGGTCGTCTGCGGCGACTATCGGGAAGGGTTGGGCCAGGTTCTCTCGCGCGCGGGCGTCGACGGCGGCCACCTCACGCTCTACCTCGTCGAGACCCTGTCGGCGGCGCGGCTCGTGCGGCTCGGGCTCGGTTTCGCGATCGGCGAGTGGCGCCGGCTGCCCGACCTCGAACGGCACGAGACCGACGCCCTGACGCTCGATGCCCGCAAGGCCCTGCGGGTCATGAACGACGGAGAGGTCGTGCTGATCGCCCCACCCCTGCGCTACCGCCTCCGCGCCTCCGCCCTCCGCGTCCTCGTGCCGGCGGAGGAGCCCCGGTGAGGCGGATCGCCCATATCTCGGACCTGCATTTCGGCCGTACCGACCCCGCGGTGGTGGAAGGCCTGGTGGCGGAACTGACCCGCGACCAGCCGGACCTGATCATCATCTCGGGCGACTTCACGATGCGGGCCCGCACCCGGGAATACCTGGAGGCGAAAGCCTTCCTCGACCGGCTGCCGCATCCCTGGATCGCCGTGCCGGGCAACCACGACATTTCGCCGTTCCGTCTCTGGCAGCGCTTCTTCCATCCGTTCCGGCGCTACAAGCGCTACGTCGCGCCCGAGACCGAGCCGGTCTTCCAGGACGACGAGATCGCGGTGATCTGCCTCAACACGGTGCGGACCTGGGCGCCGGAGACCGACTGGTCGCAGGGCAAGATCACCCGGGCGCAGATCCGTCGCACGGAAGCGAAGCTCGACGCCCTGCCGCCCGGGCTGTTTCGCATCGTGGTCGGCCACCACCCCTTCATGCCGCCGCCCTGGGACGAGGAGGCGCGCCTGGTCGGCCGGGCCGACGAGGCCCTCGACGCCTTCCAGCGCCACGATGTCGGGCTGACGCTGGCCGGCCATCTCCATCGCGGCTATGCCCGCTTCGCCGAGCCGACCCCGGACGGCCCGAAGGCGGAACTCGACCGGCCGGTGGCCGAGGCGAGCGCCCGGCGCCTACTCGCGGTCCAGGCCGGCTCCGCCACCTCGACGCGGCTGCGCGGCAACGAGCCCAACGCCTATAACCGCATCATCGTGGAGAACGGGGTCGCCACCGTGCAGGTGCGGCTGTGGACCGGCACCGATTGGTGCGACGCCGCCGAATCCGGCGCGGCGCGCTGCGCCGCGAAGGAGTGAGGCCAGGATCCTGCGTCTAGATCGTCGAGATCGTCCCGGCCATCACCGCCGTCACCTCGATCTCGACCTTCATCTCCGGCCGCAACAGCCCGGCGACCACCACCAGCGTCGCCGCCGGGCGGATCTCCCGCAGCACCCGGCCGCAGACGGTGAGCACCGCCTCGGCGTCGGCGCGATCGGTGAGGTAGTAGGTGGCGCGCACGACGTGCTCCAGCGACGTGCCCGCCTGTTCGAGCACGCCCGCGATGGTGCGCCAGCACGCCTCGGCCTGGGCGCCGGCCCCCTCCGGCATCGTCATCGTGGCGTAATCGTAGCCGGTGGTGCCGGCCACGAACACGAAGCCGTTCTGCACCACCGCGCGGGAATAGCCGTAGTCCCGCTCGAAGCTCGACCCGCCGTCGATCCGCCGCCGCATGCCCTGCCCTCCCGATTCGTGAGAGAGAGCATGGCGCGTCAGCCGACCTCGCTCCAGCCCGAGAATCCGGCGAGCGGTTCCTGGTCGTAGGCCGCCATCAGCGCCCGCATCGCGCCCTCGTCGCGCAGGCGGTCCTCCCTGGCCAGAGCCGCCAGCCCCTCGAAGAAGCCCTCGCGGTGGAGCGCCGGGGTGAAGGTCAGGGTGAAGCGCACGGGCTCGTCGCCGCGATTGGCGAAGGCGTGCGGCTCGCCGGGGCGCACCAGCACGAAGTCGCCCGGTCCGGCCGTCACGTCGCGGTCGTTCAGCCGCAGGGTCAGCGCGCCCTCATGCACCTCGAACGCCTCGGTGAGCCGGGCGTGACGGTGCAGCCCGGCCCCCGGCGAGCGGGCGGCCAGGGTGACGGCGTAGATGCCGATCGCGTCGCCGGTGGCGTCGCTGCGGGCGAGGTAGCGCACCTGCATCCCGCCGATCGTGGCGCCGGTGCCGGGTTCGGGTTTGTCCATGGTGGAGCTCCTGACTGTGAGCGCCGGAGACAACGCCGCTTCAGGGTTTGAGGATGCGGATCAAGGTGACCATCGCGCCGATGATGGCGACGGTCTGCAAGCCGACCGCACCGATCATCCACTTGGCAAGCTCGGCCCGAGTTTCAGAGAGCTGCGCCTTGAACTCAGAGCGCAGATTCTTCTCCATCCCCTGTAGATCGCCGGCGAAGGCCTTGTGGTCGGCACGGAGAGCAGCGAATTCGGTACGCAGGCTCGTCTCGACCCCTTTGATCTCGGCACGCAGGCTCGTCTCGACCTCTTTGATCTCGGTACGCAGGCTCGTCTCGACCTCTTTGATCTCGGCGCGCTGGCCCGTCTCAACGGCCTTGATGTCAGCGCGAAGAGCTGCCTCCGACGCTTTCACGTCCGATTTCGTCGCGAGATCGCCCTGTACCGCATCGGAAATCGCCTCGGCGAACCCTTCCGCCTGATCTGGCGGCAGCTTCGCCTTGTCCCGCAGGGTGCGGGCGAGCTTCAGCGTATCGAAGGCGACGGCAGTCATGCGGCGTACCCGGGCACGCGATCGTACCGCAATCGAAGATAGCACCTCGACCGTTTCACCGCCATCCTTCCCCAACGTAAAAAGCCCCGCCCGGATCGCTCCGGGCGGGGCTCGTCATTCACTCAGGCCGTTGAGGTCTCAAGCCTTACTCGGCCGCAACCTTATGGGCCTGCGACCCGTCGGTATAGGTCTCGGCCTTCAGGCGCTGGCCCGGGGCGGCGCGGCCCGGCAGCGGCGGCAGGGCCTTGGCCTTCTCAAGATCGATGCCGGCGCCTTCTGCGACGCGGCGGCCGTAATCCTCGTCGGCGTGCCAGAAATGCCAGACCATCCGGAGCTGGATCGCCTCGGGGCATTCCTTCATGTCGGCGATGAGGTTGGCGATCAGGTCCTCGCGCTCCCACTCCTCGAAGGAGCGGTAGCGCACGCCGGCCTGGGTGTAGTCGTCCTCGGTGCGGCTGGTCTGGTAGCGGCCGAGCTGGCCCTCGACCGGCTGGTGGTACTCCTTCGCGGGCTTGGGCGCCTCGCGCAGACCCTGACCGATCGTGCTCGGCTCGTAGTTGATGTGCTTGTTCTCGCCGACGCCGTCGACATAGAACGTCATCTGGCCGTCGCGCTGGTTGGTGGCGGTCTTCACGCCCGGGGCCGGCGCGTTGATCGGCAGTTGCAGGTAGTTCGGGCCGACGCGGTAGCGCTGGGTGTCCGAGTAGGACAGGGTGCGCCCCTGGAGCATCTTGTCGTCCGAGAAGTCGATCCCGTCGACCAGCACGCCGGTGCCGAAGGCCGATTGCTCGACATCGGCGAAGAAGTTGTCCGGCACCCGGTCGAGCACCATGCGGCCGCAGGGCAGAAGCGGGAACTGGTCCACCGGCCACAGCTTGGTGTCGTCGAGCGGATCGAACGACAGGTGGTCGTTCGGGCCGTCCGGCATGATCTGCACCGCGAACTCCCATTCGGGGAAGTTGCCGGCGGCGATGTTGTCGTACAGGTCCTTGGTCGCATGGCCGACGTCGCGGCCCTGGATCTCGGCGGCCTGGGCCGAGGTCAGGTTGCGCACGCCCTGCTTGGGCGTCCAGTGGAACTTGCAGAGATGCGCCACGCCCTGGTCGTTGACCAGCTTGTAGGTGTTGACGCCCGAGCCTTCCATCTCACGGTAGTTGGCCGGGATGCCCCAGGGCGACTTCAAGTGCGTCACCATGTGGATCGACTCGGGATGCGCCGCCACGAAGTCGAAGAAGCGCCAGGCCTCCTGGCGATTGGTCACCGGATCCGGCTTGAAGGCGTGGATCATGTCCGGGAACTTGATCGCGTCCCGGATGAAGAAGACCTTCAGGTTGTTGCCGACGAGGTCCCAGTTGCCGTCGACGGTCTTGAACTTCACCGCGAAGCCGCGCGGATCGCGGGCGGTCTCGGGGCTCTCCTTGGCGCCGGCGACGGTGGAGAAGCGCACGAACATCGGCGTCTTCACGCCGGTCTCGTTGAGGACGCGGGCGCGGGTGTACTTGGAAGCCGGCTCGCCGCCGATCGTGCCGTAGGCCTCGAAATAGCCGTGGGCGCCGGCGCCGCGGGCATGGACCACGCGCTCGGGGATCCGCTCACGGTCGAAATGGGTGATCTTCTCGATGAACTGGTAGTTCTCGAGGGTCGCCGGGCCACGCTCGCCGACCGTGCGCAGGCTCTGATTGTCGCGGACCGGATGGCCCTGGCGGGTCGTCAGGATCGGGCGTTGGTCGCTCATGGAAACTCCTCTGACGTGCAGGCGCGGGGTGCCCGAACGAAACCCCTCCGGGGACACCGCGCGAGGACCGCTCACATGGGGTGGGTGGGCTCGCAGCCCAACACCCTGGAACTGGTCTCGCTCCAACGTATGACCCCCGCATGACCCGAAAACAAATGCATCGTTACGAAGTTTGCGATAGACGCAGCCTATGAATGTCTCGGGCCTGTCCCTGCGGGATCTCGAATACGTCGTGGCGGTGGCCGAGGAGGGCCATTTCGGCCGCGCCGCCGAGCGCTGCGCCGTCAGCCAGCCGACCTTGAGCGTGCAGGTGCGCAAGCTCGAGGAGTTCCTGGGGATCGCCCTGTTCGAGCGCGCGAACCGCCGGGTGCTGCTGACGCCGGGCGGGCAGGCGGTGGTGCGCCAGGCCCGGGCCGTGCTGGCTGAGGCGCGGGCGCTGCTGCTCGTCGCCCGCGAGGGCGGCAGCGGGGAGAACCTGCGGGGCCGTCTCGTCCTCGCGGCGATCCAGACGCTCGGGCCCTACCTGTTTCCGAAGGTGCTGCGGGACCTGCGCGAGGCCTTCCCGGATCTCGCCCTCGCCCTCAGCGAGGGGCGAACCGCCGAGATTCTGGATGCCCTGCGCGAGGGCCGGGTCGACGCCGCGCTCGTGTCCCTGCCGGTCCCGGAGGCCGGGCTCGCGGTCGTGCCGTTGTTCGACGAGCCGTTCCTGCTCGCCTGTCCGGCCGAGCATGCCCTGGCCACCGGCCCGGCGCCGCGGGCCGGCGACCTCGCCGGCACGGACCTGCTGCTCCTCGACGAGGGCAATTGCCTGCGCGACCAGGCGGCGGCGGCGTGCGGCGCCGGCCCGGCGAGCGGGCGCCACGCCACCAGCCTCGAGACCCTGCGCTCGATGGTGGCGGCGGGCGCCGGCTACACCCTGCTGCCGGCGCTCGCCGCCCCGCCCGGGCCGGACCCGACCGGCCTCACGATCTGCCGGGGCTTCGGGCCGGAAGGCCCCCGGCGCACCATCGCGCTCGCCTGGCGGGCGAGCGATCCCCGCGGCGAGGGGCTGGCCGAGCTCGCCGCCTTCTTCCGTCGGCATGCGCCGCACGCAACGCTGCCCCTCCGTCAGCCGGTTGCGGCCGGTGCTCGCGGCGACAGGGACGCGATTTCCGTATAGCGCCACGGCGCAACGCCGCGTCGGCCAGGGCCCTCGCGGCGATTCCCCGCCACACTGCGTCTGGATCCCATGACCTCCGCCTCGCCGGCCTCGTCCCGCCCGCTCGTGCAGAGGGCGGCCCTGTGGGCGGGTCTCGTCCTGGCATCCGGCGCCCTGGCGGCCCTGTTCCAGCTCGCCGGCTTCCCGGCCGCCCTCCTGCTGGGACCGATGCTCGCAGCCATCGCGTTCGGGGTGCGCGGCGCTTCCATCCGGGTGCCGAAGGTCGGCTTCCAGGCGGCGCAGGCGACGATCGGATGCCTCGTCGCCCACGCGGTCAACGCCTCGATCGTCGCGACCCTCCTGGAGGACGGGCTCCTGATCCTGGCGGTGGTCGGCGTCACCGTGGTGGCCTCGGCGATGACGGGCTGGATCCTCACCCGCATCCGCCTTCTGCCCGGCACCACCGCGGCCTGGGGCTCGTCGCCCGGCGGTGCCTCCGCCATGGTGGCGATGGCGGAGGAGTTCGGCGCCGATCCGCGCCTCGTCGCCTTCATGCAGTATGTCCGGGTCGCCTGCGTGGCGCTCACCGCCTCGGTGGTGGCGCGGCTGCTGGCCGGGGGCAACGGCGCGCTGCCGGGGGCCGGCATGGAGCCGGCGCCGCTCGCGGTCCTCGCGACCCTCGCGGTAGCCGGGCTCGGCGCCTGGGCGGGCCTGCGCCTGCGCGTCCCGGCCGGCGCCATGATCGGCCCGCTGGTGCTCGGCGCCGCGCTCCACGCCACCGGGCTCGTCGGCATGGTCCTGCCGTCCTGGCTTCTCGCGCTGGCCTATGCGGGCATCGGCTGGACGGTGGGCCTGCGCTTCACCCCCGCCACCGTGCGGGCGACGATCCACGCCCTCCCGGCGGTCCTGGTCGCGACCTTCGGGCTGATCGGTCTCTGCGGCATGTGGGCCTGGGGCCTCACCTTCCTGCTGCCGATCGACCTCCTGACCGCCTATCTGGCGACGAGCCCGGGCGGCCTCGATTCGGTGGCGATCATCGCCGTCGGCACCCATTCGGACGTGTCCTTCGTCCTGGCGGTCCAGACCCTGCGGCTCCTCGTCGTCATCGTCACCGGGCCGCTGGTGGCGAGATGGATCTCCCGGAGCGCCGGAGAGGTCCGCTAAGCCCGTCTGCGTCGTCAGGCCTGCCCGGCACAGACGCTGCCGTCCCGCTTCGTCATCCTGGGGCCGCGCGGCCCCAGGATGACGCGGCGAGTGCCAGTCCGGTCGGCCCACTCGGACAGGCTCAGAGGCCGATCGGCACCTGTCAAGCTCGCATCCCGCAACGAAACCCGCTATTCAGCGGCCTCCGAGGCGGCTCTCGCCGTCCGTTCCAGACATGACGTAAAGCCGTGCACGACTACATCAAGAAGATCCTCGGCGCCCGCGTCTACGACGTCGCCATCGAGAGCCCGCTCGACCCGATGCCGCGCCTGTCGCAGCGCCTCGGCGCGCAGGTGCTGCTCAAGCGCGAGGACCTGCAGCCGGTCTTCTCGTTCAAGCTTCGCGGCGCCTACAACAAGATGGCGAGCCTGGCGCCGGAGGCGCTCGCCCGCGGCGTGATCTGCGCCTCGGCCGGCAACCACGCGCAAGGGGTGGCGCTCGCCGCCAAGCGCCTCGGCGTCACGGCGGTGATCGTGATGCCGCGCACCACCCCGGCGATCAAGGTCGAGGGCGTGAAGTCCCGCGGCGGCCAGGTCGTGCTGCACGGCGACGCCTTCGACGAGGCCTACGCCCACGCCAAGACGCTGGAGGCCGAGCAGGGCCTGACCTTCATCCATCCCTACGACGACCCCGACGTGATCGCCGGCCAGGGCACGATCGGGCTCGAGATCCTGCGCCAGCACGGCGAGCCGATCGAGGCGGTCTTCGTGCCGATCGGCGGCGGCGGCCTCGCGGCGGGTGTGGCCACCTTCATCAAGTTCATGCGGCCCGAGACCAGGGTCATCGGCGTCGAGCCGGCGGACGCCGCCAGCATGAAGGCGGCGATCGAGGCCGACGAGCGGGTGGTGCTCGATTCGGTCGGTCTGTTCGCCGACGGCGTCGCCGTGCGCCAAGCCGGGGAAGAGACCTTCCGGCTCTGCCGCCAGTATCTCGACGAGGTGATCACCGTCGACACCGACGCGATCTGCGCCGCGGTCAAGGACGTGTTCGACGACACCCGCGCCATGTCCGAGCCGTCGGGGGCGCTGGCGCTGGCCGGCCTCAAGGAATACGCCGCCCGCGGCGGCCTCGGCTCCGGCGCCCTGGTGGCGATCAACAGCGGCGCCAACCTCAACTTCGACCGGCTGCGCCACATCGCCGAGCGGGCCGAGATCGGCGAGCGGCGGGAAGCCCTGTTCGCCGTCACCATCCCGGAGCGGGCCGGCAGCTACCGCGCCTTCATCCGGGCGCTCGGCCGGCGCGCCATCACCGAGTTCAACTACCGCTACGCGCCGGGCGCCGAGGCGCAGATCTTCGTCGGCGTGCAGCTCTCCGGCGGGCGGGCCGAGAAGGAGGCCCTGGTCGAGGAACTGCGCCGCCTCGGCTACCCGATCGTCGACCTCACCGACAACGAGGTGGCCAAGCTCCACGTCCGCTACATGGTCGGCGGCCGGGTGACCGGCCTCGCCGACGAGCGGCTCCTGCGCTTCGAGTTCCCGGAGCGGCCGGGCGCGCTGCTGAAGTTCCTCGACAGCCTCGGCGTGACCTGGAACATCTCGCTGTTCCACTACCGCAACCACGGTGCCGATTACGGCCGGGTGCTCGCCGGCATCCAGGTGCCGGAGGCCGAGCGCGGCCGCTTCGCCGCGGCGCTCGCGGAACTCGGCTACGAGCATGTCGACGAGACTGACAACGCCGCCTACCGGCTCTTCCTCGACGGGCAGCCGCGAGCGGTGCCGCCCCGAGAGGCGATCGCGGCGCCAGCCGCCTGATCCGGGAACCGCCGCAAAGCCGTCATCCCGCGCGGGCATGACGGCCGCCTTGACGCCGCCGCGCCGCCGGTTCACCTCCGCCCGATGCCTCCGCTCCTCGCCCTGCCCTTCCCCGCCATCGACCCCGTCGCGGTCGCGATCGGGCCCTTGCAGATCAAGTGGTACGCCCTCGCCTACATCGTGGGCCTGGTGGGCGGCTGGTTCTACGCCAAGCGCCTCGTCTCGGCGCCCTCGCTGTGGGGCGCGGTGCGCCGGCCGACGCCGCTCGACATCGACGACCTGATCGTCTGGGTCGCGCTCGGCGTCGTGCTCGGCGGGCGGATCGGCTATGTGCTGTTCTACAACCTCGCCGCCTACCTCTCCCACCCAGCCGAGATCCTGGCGATCTGGCGCGGCGGCATGTCGTTCCACGGCGGCTTCCTCGGGGCGGTCCTGGCGCTGGTCCTGTTCTCCCGCCGCCGCGGCCTCAACACCTACGCGATGCTCGACCTCGCCTCGGTGGTGGTGCCGATCGGGCTGTTCTTCGGCCGCATCGCGAACTTCGTGAACGGCGAGTTGTGGGGCCGGCCGGCGCCGGACTTTCCCTACGCCATCGTCTTTCCGAACGGCGGCCCGCTGCCGCGCCATCCGAGCCAGCTCTACGAGGCCGTCGCCGAGGGGCTGGTGCTGTTCGTCCTGATGGCGATCGCGGTCCGCCGCGTCGGCTTTCGCCGGCCCGGGCTGCTCGGGGGCCTGTTCGTCGCCGGCTACGCCATCGCCCGCACCACCTGCGAGTTCTTCCGCGAGCCCGATCCGCAGCTCGGCTTCCTGTTCGGCACCCATGTCGAGGCGTTCGGCGGCGGCATCACCATGGGGATGCTGCTCTGCGTGCCGATGCTGATCGTGGGGGCGATCTTCATCGTTCGCGCCCTGCGCGGCGACACCCGGCCGCGGGCCCGGCTCGCACCGGATGCCGCCGAGCCCGGGTCGTCCGAGGCGACATCCGCGTGAGCGGGACGCCGCTCCTCGGCGAGTTGCGCCGCCTGATCGCCCACGAGGGGCCGATCTCCGTCGAGCGCTACATGGCGCTCTGCCTCGGCCATCCGGTCCACGGCTATTACCGCACCCGCGATCCCCTCGGCGCGGCCGGCGACTTCACCACCGCGCCGGAGATCAGCCAGATCTTCGGCGAGCTTCTCGGCCTCTGGACCGCGGAGGTCTGGCACGGCCTCGGCCGGCCGGAGGCGTTTCGACTCGTCGAGCTCGGCCCCGGCCGCGGCACGCTGATGGCCGATGCCCTGCGCGCCCTGCGCGCCGCCGCCCCCGATTGCCTGGCGGCGGCCGAACTGCACCTCGTCGAGACGAGCCCGGTGCTGCGCGCGGCCCAGGCCCGGGCGCTCACGGGCGCCGCCCCGACCTGGCACGACGGGATCGATACCCTGCCGGGCGGCCCGATGATCGCGCTCGCCAACGAGTTCTTCGACGCCCTGCCGGTGCGCCAGTACCAGCGCACCGCGCGCGGCTGGTGCGAGCGCCGGATCGGCCTCGGGCCCGACGACGCCCTTGCCTTCGGCTTGAGCCCGGATCCGACGCCCGAGATCGCCGCGGACAGGGCGGACGGCGCGATCCTGACCCTGCCGGCCGTCGCCCTCGACCTCACCCGGCAGCTCGCCGGCCGGCTCGCCCGCGAGGGCGGGGCGCTCCTCGCCATCGATTACGGCGACCTCTACGGCGGCACCGCCGACACGCTCCAGGCGGTGGCCCGGCACCGTTTCGCCGATCCCCTGGCCGCCCCCGGCGAGACCGACCTCACCGCGCAGGTCGATTTCGCCGCGCTCGCCCGCGCCGCCGCGGGGGAAGGCGCCGTGGTGCACGGGCCGGTGACGCAGGCCGACTTTCTCCTCTCGCTCGGCCTTGCCCAGCGGGCGGAGCGCCTCGCTGCCCGGGCCGATTCGGCCCAGGCCGCCGCCGTCAGGGCCGGGGCCGAGCGCCTGACCGACCGGGCGACCCGCGGCATGGGCCACCTGTTCAAGGTGATGGGGCTCGCCGGCCCGAACCAGCCCGCGCTTCCCGGTCTCTAGATTCCCGCTTTCGACACGATTGCCGGGCGATGGTGCGGAATGCCCCGTGAGGACGACTCCGCCATGGTCATCGACGCGCCCGCCCTGCAGCTTCCCGGCATCCGCCACGCCTTCTTCACCCGGCAAGGCGGGGTGTCGGAGGGACTCTACGCCTCTCTCAACGGCGGCCTCGGCTCGGGCGACGATCCCGAGCGGGTGCGCGAGAACCGCCGCCGCATGACCGAGCGCCTCGGGCTGCCCCCCGAGAATCTGGTCAGCCTCTACCAGATCCACTCGGCCGAGGCCGTGACGGTCGAGGCGCCCTTCCCCGAGCGTCCCCGCGCCGACGCGATGGCGACCCGGGTGCCGGGTCTGGGGCTCGGCATCCTCACCGCCGATTGCGGGCCGATCCTGTTCGCCGATCCGCAGAATCGCGTCGTCGGCGCGGCCCATGCCGGCTGGAAGGGCGCCCTCACCGGCGTGATCGAGGCGACGCTCGCGGCCATGGAGGGCCTCGGCGCCGATCGCGCCCGAACCGTCGCCGTGCTCGGCCCGACGATCGGGGCTTCCGCCTACGAGGTCGGGCCGGAATTCCGCGAGCGGTTCGAGGCGGCGGACGCGGAGAATACCCGCTACTTCGCCGCGAGCCCGGAGCGGCCCTCCCACAGCCTGTTCGACCTGCCCGCCTACATCGTCGCGCGGCTGCAGCGCGCCGGGATCGGCACCGTGGCCGATCTCGGCCTGTGCACCTACGCCGACCCGGAGCGGTTCTTCAGCTACCGCCGCACCACCCATCGCCGGGAGGGCGATTACGGCCGCCTCGTCTCGGCGATCACGCTTGCCCCCGACGCCGCCCGCTAACGTCGCCTCCTGACGTGGCGCCCTGCCCTGCCGCGGGTGCGATTCCGCACGCGAATCGCCCGCATTAGGGCGTCGTTCGGCATTCGTTAGGATTGCTGGGGCAAGCGTAGAAAAAAAATATGTGCGCGGATGAACCTTGGCCGTTCGCGCGCGTTAAGGGGGATAAGGAGCCAAGGGAATGCTCGCGATGAACAGCCGTTAAGGCCGCGGTGAAACTCACCAGCGTTGTCGCGAGGACACAGCTTTCACCGGGCTGCCGGGGTATGTCGAAGACACTGCTTCGGATGACCACCGACCCGAAAACGGGCGTGGCCGCCGCCGCATAGTAGGAAGGACCAGTTTCCCATGAAGTCGCTTCTCAAGAGCGCTACCGCCCTCGCCGGCATCCTCGTCGCCGGTTCGGCCCTCGCCGCCGACCTGCCGCGTCGCGTGGCCCCGCCGCCGGTCTTCACCCCGGTGCCGGTCTTCACCTGGACGGGCTTCTACGCCGGTTTCAACGCCGGTTACGGCTTCAACACCGCTGACACCCGCGCCCCGACCGTGATCGGCGTGCCGGCCGGCACCACCGCCGCCAACAGCGTGTTCATCAACCAGTTCGGCCAGCCGGCCACTGGCGTCGTCGCCTTCGGCAACCGCAACAGCAACGACGGCTTCGTCGGCGGCGGCCAGATCGGCTACAACTACCAGTTCACCCCGGGCTCGGGCGTGGTCGTGGGTATCGAGGCCGACGCCCAGTACGTCGACTTCGGCCGCAGCCGCAACCGCTTCGCCTTCGCCACCGTCGCCGGCGGCGGGATCGCCCCGGGCACCCAGGTGTTCAACCCGAACGGCATCTCGGGCCTCGACTTCTTCGGCACCGTCCGTGGCCGCCTCGGCTACGCCTGGGACCGCACCCTCGTGTACGCCACCGGCGGTTTCGCCTACGGCTCGGGCGGCGGCCAGGACTTCGGCCTGCCGAACAGCTCGCGCGACAACTTCCAGACCGGCTGGGTCGTCGGCGGCGGCGTCGAGTACGCTCTGCCCACCGACTCGTTCTTCAACTTCTTCCGCTCGTCGGCCGTGACCCTCAAGGTCGAAGGCCTGTACGTGAACCTGGATCAGGGCAACCGCAACAACGGCGTGTTCGCCCAGACCGCCAACGGCACGCAGTACTCGGTGTTCTCGCCGGGCGTCGTGTCGGTCGGCCCGGCCAACCTGTACCGTCGCGAGACCGAGTTCGCGGTCGTCCGCGCCGGCCTGAACTACAAGTTCAACGGCTTCTAGTCTGAACTTTCCGTCCCCGGACGGAGCGGAGCCCGGCCTCACGGCCGGGCTCTTTTTTGTGATCAGGCTCCCGTCGGGACCTTCACGCTGAACTTCACCTCGCGCAGGGCGAAGTTCGAGTGGATCTGCTGCACCGCCGGGCAGGAGAAGACCGCTTCCTGCAGGAAGCGCTCGTAGTGCTGCGCGTCCCGCACCACGACCCGCAGCAGGTAATCGGCCTGGCCGGTGGTCGAGAAGCATTCCAGCACCTCGTCCCGGGCGCCGACCACGCGCTCGAACTCCGCCACCCCCTCGCGGTCGTGCTTGGCGAGGGTGACGTGGGCGAAGACGCATTGGCCGTGGCCGAGGGCCGCCGCATCGACCAGGGCGACGTAGCCGCGGATGATGCCGCGCTCCTCCAGCGCCTTGAGGCGGCGCCAGGTCGGCGAGGTCGATAGCCCGATCCGTTGCGACAGGTCCTGCACCGACAGGCGGGCATCGTCCTGCAGGGCGTCGAGGATCGCGCGCTCGAAGCGGTCCGGCGGCACTCCGCGTTCAGGCATGGGCGTGTCCCGTAACGGTGATTTCACGTCCTTTCGTACCTCTGTCAGTGCTTGAACGGAAGCAGACAGGCAGGTTCTCCCCTAAGTTGCGGCATAGGCTGGTGCCCGAGGAGATCCCGCCGATGCCCGAGCTCGACCGCGCCTACCGCCTCGACGACCGCTTCGACCGCAGCGTCGGCCGGGCCTACATGACGGGGACGCAAGCGCTGGTGCGGCTGCTCCTGGCCCAGGCCGCGATCGACCGGCGCGACGGGCTCTCCACCGCCGGCCTCGTCTCCGGCTATCGCGGCTCGCCGCTCGGCGCCGTCGACCAGGAATTGTGGAAGGCGAAGGAGCGCCTCGCGGCCGCCGGCATCCGCTTCCAGCCCGGCATCAACGAGGATCTCGCGGCGGCGGCCCTGCTCGGCAGCCAGCGGGTCGCCCTCGATCCGGCCGCCACCGTCGAGGGGGTGTTCGGCCTCTGGTACGGCAAGGGCCCGGGGGTCGACCGCTCCGGCGACGCGCTCAAGCACGGCAACGCCTATGGCAGCTCGGCGAAGGGCGGCGTGCTGGTCGTGGCCGGCGACGATCACGGCTGCGTCTCCTCGTCGATGTCGCACCAGAGCGACCTCGCGCTCGCCGCCTGGCACATGCCGGTGATCCACCCCGCGAGCCTCGCCGAATACGAGGCCTTCGGCCTCTGGGGCTTTGCCGCCTCGCGCTTTTCCGGCGCCTGGGTCGGGTTCAAGGCGATCTCCGAGGTGGTGGAGGGCGCCGCCTCGATCGACCTCGCACCGCTTCCGACCTTCGCGATTCCGGCCTTCACGCCGCCGCCCGGCGGCCTGCACATCCGCTGGCCCGACCTGCCGAGCCTCGCCATCGAGGCGCGGGCGCTCGAGAAGCTCGACGCGATCCGGGCGTTTGCCCGCGCCAACCCCCTCGACCGGCTCGTGGTAGCGCCGGAGCGTCCCCGCCTCCTCGTCGTCACCGTCGGCAAGGCCCATGGCGACGCCATGGAAGCCTTTCGTCTCCTCGGCCACGATCCTGAGTCCCTCGTCGCCCACGGCATCGCGGTCCTGAAGGTCGGCCTCGTCCATCCCCTCGACGTCGCGGGCATCGCCGCGCTCGCCGCCGGGGTCGAGACCGTGCTGGTGGTCGAGGAAAAGGCGCCGCTGGTCGAGCGCCAGCTGCGCGACGGGCTCTACGACCTCGCTCCCGAGCACCGGCCGCGCATCCTCGGCAAGCGCGACGGCGCCGGGGCGCCCCTGGTGCCGGAGGTCGAGGAGCTGCGGCCCTCGCGCCTGACCGCGATCCTGGCGGCCCGCCTCGACGCCATCGGTGTGGCGGCGCGGGTGCCGCAAGCGCCGTCCCTGCCCGCCGCCCCCGGACCGCTCCCGGTCCGCACGCCGTATTTCTGCTCCGGCTGCCCGCACAACACCTCGACCCGCGTGCCGGAGGGCTCGCAGGGCCGGGCCGGCATCGGCTGCCACTTCATGGCGAACTGGATGGAGCGCGACACCACCGGCATCGTGCCGATGGGCGCCGAGGGGGTGGATTGGACCGGACAGGCGCCGTTCACCCGCCAAGCCCACGTCTTCCAGAACCTCGGCGACGGGACCTACTTCCATTCCGGCCACGTCGCGATCCGGCAGGCGATCGCGAGCGGGGCGAACATCACCTACAAGATCCTCTACAACGACGCGGTGGCGATGACCGGCGGCCAGCCGGTCGACGGGGTGCTCACCGTCCCGCAGATCACCCGCCTGGTCAGCGCCGAGGGCGCGGCCCGCGTCGTGGTGGTCTCGGACGATCCCGACAGGGTGGCGCAGGCCGCCGCCCGCGACCCCCTCGGACCCGGTGTCACGCTCCATCACCGCGACGACCTCGACGCCGTGCAGCGGGACCTGCGCGAGACCCCCGGCGTCACGGTCCTCGTCTACGACCAGACCTGCGCCACCGAGGCGCGGCGGCGGCGCAAGCGCGGCCTCGCCCCCCAGCCGGCGCGGCGCGCCGTCATCAACCCCCTCGTCTGCGAGGGCTGCGGCGACTGCCAGAAGAAGTCGAACTGCCTCTCGGTCGTGCCGATCGAGACCGAGTTCGGCGTGAAGCGCGCGATCGACCAGACCGGCTGCAACAGCGACCTCTCCTGCCTCGAGGGCTTCTGCCCGTCCTTCGTCACGCTGGAGGGCGCCACGCCCCGCCGCCGCCCGGGCGTCGCGATCGCCCCCGAGGCGGTGGCGGCCCGCGCCGCCGCGTTGCCCGAGCCCGACGTGGCCCTTGGCCCCGAACCCTACGAGATCCTGGTCGCCGGCGTCGGCGGCACCGGCGTGGTGACGGTCGGCGCCCTCGTCACCATGGCGGCCCATCTCGAGGGGCGGGGCGCCAGCGTCCTCGACTTCATGGGCTTTGCCCAGAAGGGCGGGCAGGTGCTGTCCTTCGTGCGCCTCGCCGCGGACCCGGCCGGGCTGCATCAGGTGCGGATCGACCGCGGCCGCGCCGATGCGGTGCTGGCCTGCGACCTCGTGGTGGCGGCGAGCGCCGACGCCGCGGCGGTGATCGATCCCGCCCGCACCCGCATCGTCGCCAACACCCACGAGATCCCCACCGGCGCCACCCTGCGCGATCCCGATGCCCGCATCGACACGCGGATGCTCGAAGCCCTGCTCGCCCGCCGAGTGAGCGCCGGGGCGCTGAAGACCCTCGACGCCCAGGCGCTGGCCGAACGGCTCGTCGGCGACGCCCAGGCCGCCAACGTCCTGCTCCTGGGCTTTGCCTGGCAATGCGGGCTGGTGCCGGTCTCGCTCGCCGCCCTCGACCAGGCGGTGGCGCTGAACGGCGTCGCGGTGGCGGGCAACCGCCTCGCCCTCGCCTGGGGCCGACTCGTCGCCGCCGACCCGGCTTTCGTGGCGGCGCAAGGCGAGCCGGCGCCCGAGACGGAGCCAGGCCTCGACGCCCTCGTGGCGCGCCGCGCCGCCTACCTCGCCGATTACCAGGACGCGGCCTACGGGGCGCGCTACCGCGACAGGGTCGCCGCGGTGCGGGCGCGGGCCGGCGACGCGGCGGCGGACGCCGTCGCCCGCTCGCTGTTCAAGCTGATGGCGATCAAGGACGAGTACGAGGTCGCCCGGCTCCAGTCCGATCCGGCCTTCCACGCCCGGCTGGCCCGGGAATTCGAGGGCCCGGTGCGGCCGACCTTCCATCTCGCGCCGCCCGTCCTCGCCCGCCCCCGGCCGGGCGAGACCGAGCCGAGGAAGATCGCGTTCGGCCCGTGGCTGCTGCCGGTGTTGCGCGGGCTGTCCGCCCTCAAGCGCCTGCGCGGGACGCGCCTCGATCCCCTGCGGCTGATCGCCGAGCGGCGCGAGGAACGGGCGATCCTGGCCGAGTACGAGGTGCAGATCGACGCGGCGCTCGCCCTCGTCGGCCGGGCCGATGACGACATCCTGCGCGACCTCCTCGCCGCCCCGCAGGCGATCCGCGGCTTCGGCCCGGTCAAGGCGCGGGCGATCGCGGCCTGGCGGACCCGCAGCGCGGCGCTGCTCGCCGCGGTCCGGGCCGGCAACGACGCGGCGCCGCCGCTGTCGCGGGCGGGGTGAGGCGGCGGCCCTGCGTCGGCCGGCCGGATTGCGGCGGGCCGGGCCGTCGCGTAGGCGGGAGGTCAGATCCGTCACGCGCCACAGGTTGTTCGCCCCATGCGCCGCCGCACCCGCTCCCTCCTCGGGACGATCGCGATGATCGCCTTCGTGATCATCTACGCCCCTCTCGCCATGGCGCTCGCCGACAGCCGGATCGCCGAGACCCCCGCGGTGGTGCAGTCCGTGCTCTATGCGATCCTCGGCATCGCCTGGATCATCCCGCTGATGCCGCTGATCCGCTGGATGGAGCGGCCCGACAGCGATCCCGCCTGAGGACGTCGTCACGAACCGGATGGTTCAGGCCGGCTTTTCGCCCAAAATGGCTGCCAGGGACGATGCCGATTCCCTCACGGCGCGCGCCCGCCCCGTGCCTTCCCGCTCGAACCCGCAAGGCAGCCCCAGGCCCATGCGCCACGCGCCCGCGCTCATCCTCCTCGCCGGCCCCCTCTTCCTCGGCCCCCTCTTCGTCGGCCCGTCGACCGGCACCGCCCTTGCGCAGGGCACGCCGCGCTCCGTCGGCGAGTGCGAGCGCATCAAGGGCGACCTCGCCTACAACCAGTGCCTGTCGCTGTTCGGCCCGGCGGCCAAGAACGTGGCGGCCGCCGCCGCCGCGGTCTCCGCGGCGATCCCGCGTCTGCCCCTGCCCCCGGCGCTGGCCGAGGCCGCGACCGGTGCCGAGCCGGCTCCGCGGGGGCGGCGCGGCTGGAACCGGCGCCTGCGCGGCGGCCGCCAGAGCGCGACCTTCGCGGTCATCAGCGGCGGGGGGAGCCGTCACTACCGCCGCCGGCGCCACCGCTGACGGGACCCCTCACGCCACGTTGAGCCGCCGGCCGCGATTCCAGGCCAGGAACGGCACCCCCGAGAGCAGGGCGCGCAACGCGGCATCGGTCTGGAAGAGGCCGTTGACCGAGACCCGCGGCAGGGCGTGCAGGTGGCCGGCGTGGCCGGCGAACAGATGGCCGGGCCGGGTCGTGACCGCGGTGACGTAGCCCGCCTCGCGGGCGAGGGCGAATTCCCGCGCGCCCGCCGAGCCCGGATCGCCGACCGGGTAGGAAAAATGCTCCGGCACCGCGCCGAGGAGGTCGGCAAGGCGTGCCCGCCCCTCGACGATCTCGCGCCGCGCCGTCGCGTCGTCGTGCTTGGCGAGCATCGGATGCGTCAGCGTGTGGGCGGCGAGCGTCGCCGGCTCCTCCCGGGCGAGCGCCCGTAGCTCGCCCCCCGACAGGCACAGCTCCCCGGCGATGGCGCCGGCCTCGATTCCGGCCTCGCCGCAGAGACGGAGCGTCGCGGCCCGCAACCCCTCCTCCGGCCCGGCCCGGAGCGCCCGGTAGGCGAGCGCGAAGGCGGCGGTCTTCTCCGCGTCGTCCGCCGCCGGGAGGTCCAGCCCGACTTCGGGCAACCGCACGCGGCCCAGCGCCCGGATCGCCCGCTCCAGCTCGATCCACCACAGCCGGCCGGTCCCGGTGGCGAAGTCGTGGGTGACGTAGAGCGTCCAGGGTGCGCCGTGCCGGCGCAGGATCGGGGCGGCGTGCTCCCGGTTGTCGCGGTAGCCGTCGTCGAAGGTCAGCACCGCGAAGGGCGGACCGCCCCCGGCGAGGCGCCGCGGCACCTCCGCCAGCGGAACGATCGAGAAACCCCGCTCCCGCAGCACCGTGAGCGTCCGGTCGAGGAAGGCCGGGGTGATCGTGAGCAGCCGGTTCGGTGCATAGGCCCCGCCCTCGTCCGGGCGGACGTGGTGGAAGGTCAGGATCACGCCGCGGCCGCGGGTCGCCGGGCCGAGCCAGCGGTCGGCCCCGGTGGCCGCGATGGTGGCGAAGCCGGTCTGGAACAGGCGGCGGCGGGCGTCGGCGGAGAGCATGCCGGGGAGAATGCCGGCGATCGGCCAAAGCTTCGTTACGGCGTTTGCGGATTCTGCACGCTTGCCAGCTAGGCCATCGGGCAGGCGATTGAGGGCGAGGCGATGGGCGGCACGATGCAACTCGCGGCGGAGGGCGTGGCGGCCGGTCCGGCGCCGGCCCTCGTGCTGGTGCCCGAGGTCTTCTCGAGCCTCACGGCCGCCGAAGCGACCTGGCGCGCCCTCGAGACGGCGCCCGGCGCCGTGATGACGCCCTACCAGCGCTTCGACTGGGTGGCGGCCTGCGCCCACATCCTGCCGCCGGGCGCCCGCCCCTGCCCCGTCCTGCTGCGCGATCCCGCCGGGCGGCCGCTGGCGCTGCTGCCGCTGTTCGTCCACCGCGAGGCCGGCATCCGGGTCGGCCGGGTGATCGGCGGCCGGCACGCCAACTACCACATGCCGCTCTTCGCCCATCCCGAGGCGATGGCCCTGCCGCACGACGCCTACGCCAAGGCTCTGCTCCGCGCCGGTGCCCAGGCGGGGATCGACGTGATCCACCTGCCGGACCAGCCGCGTCTGTGGAACGGCCTGCCGAACCCGCTCGCCCACGGCACCGCCTCCCCGAGCGACGCCTACGGCCTGGCGCTGGAGGCCGATCCCGAGGCGGTGCTCAAGCGGGTGATGAGCGGCGACGCGCGGCGCAAGCTGCGCCAGAAGGAGAAGTGGCTCACGGGCGCCCTCGGCCCGGTGGCGCATCAGGTCGCGGCGGACGACGAGGACGGCGCGGCGATCCTGTCGGCCTATCTCGCCCAGAAGGCGGTGCGCTTCGCGCAGGCCGGCATCAGCGATCCCTTCGCCGATCCGGCGGCGCGCGACTTCCTCGCGGCGGCGCACCGGGCCGGTGCCCTGGAGCTGCACGCCCTGCGCACCGAGGAGGGACGCATCCTCGCGACCTTCGTCGGCGCCGTCGACGCGCGGCGCTTCAGCGGCATGCTGACCTCGTTCGATCCCGACCCGGCGCTCGCCCGGTTCAGCCCCGGCGACCTGCTGCTCCAGGCCCTGATCCGCGACCAGTGCGCCCGCGGGCGCACCGCCCTCGATCTCGGCGTCGGCGAGGCGCGCTACAAGGCGAGCGTCTGCGACGAGACGATCGGCCTCGTCGACGCGGTGCTCCCGGTGAGCCTGCGCGGCCGCGCCTACGGGGCGGCGGCGGAGGCCGGTGCCCGCCTCAAGCGCCGGATCAAGCGCGATCCGCGGCTCTGGGCGCTGGTCGGCCGGGTGCGCAAGGCGCTGGCGCGCACGGCCTGACCGGGAAGCGGGTGGCTCGCTGGAGAACGTCACGATCGGGTTGCAACACAATACACGACACGGGGCGGGGGGGCCGCCAAGCTCCCTGGCCCATCGTCGGCCAACCCCTTTCCCGGATCTCCTTCCGCTGACGCTCCAGTCGTCCGGGACAGGGGCGAGCCTCTCGGAACGCCTGCATGCCGGCATCCACTTGGTCGGAAAATGCTCTAATCCACCCGCGTCCAGAGCTGCTTCTTGCAGATCAGCCCGCCGAGCACGCAGCCCGACAGTTCGAGCACGTTCGGCCCCTTCATGGCGAGCTTGCCCGAATAGGTCTTGCCGTCGCGAAAGTTGTAGAGCGAGCCCTCCCAGCCCTCGCCGGACGGGCGCATGTCCCGGGTCAGCGCGACGCCGACCAGAGTGCGGCCGCGCTGCCCCGCGTCCGGGTTGTGGACGTCCTTGGTCTCGCCGGCCATCACCTTGGCGATGGTGCCGCAATAGCCCGCGCCGCAGCGGGCGATGCGGATCTGCGAGTCGCCCCCGGGCGTGAGCCAGAGGCCGACGGGCTGGGGACCCGCCTGCGCGTGGGCGAGCACGGGCGCGCAGGCGAGAAGGGCGGCGAGCAGGACGGGACGCAACGGCGCGGGCTCCGGGTTGAGGCGAATCGCGAAGTCCCCGACCTAAGCAGACTTGCGTTGGCAGGCCAACGCTTCGCCCGCTTAGGTTCTTGTCGTGGCGCAGATTCTTGCCGCCGAACCGGTGTCCGCTTCGGCGAAACCTGCTCGGCGCCTCCGCCCCCGTCCCGCCATGCGGTCAGGCGCCCGGACGCCGCGTCATGCCACGAGCTCCGGGAACGGCACGATGGTGGATTTCACCGTCTTCATCGCCATCGCGTCCTGCACCGCCTGCGACACGCCCTCCTGCGTGAACGGATAGACCGTCTGCATCTCGAGCCACGGATACTTGTCCCGGGCGCGGTAGAGCATGTCGACGCCGAGCGGCAGGTCGTTGCCGGTGAAGGCCCAGGAGCCGAGCACGTTGAGGTCCTTGGAACAGATCCGGTGCCAGGAGGTCTCGATCTTCCCGGCATCCGTGAACTGGCCCATCTCCACGTAGGTGCCGCCGTCGCGCAGGAACTCGATGCCCTCCGGCCCCGCGCTCGGGTGGCCCGAGCAATCCATCACCAGATCGGCGCCGAAGCCGCCGACGATCTCGCGCACCGCCGCGATGCGGGCCTCGGGCGTCGTGACCTTGGTGATGTCGACGGTGGCCTCGGCGCCGAACTTGCGGGCGAGCGCGAGGCGCGGCTCCTCCGGGGCGCCGACGCAGATCACCCGGCCGGCCCCCATCTCCTGGGCGGCCGCCACCGCCAGGATGCCGATCGGGCCGGAGCCCTGGATGACGACGGTGTCGCCCCACTTGAAGCCGCCGGCCTTCGTCGCCCGGTTGAAGGCGCGGATGCAGGAGGTCAGCGGCTCGGACAGCGCGCCGAGGCGCAGCGACATGTCGTCGGGCAGCTTGTAGACCTTGGTGCCCGGCAGCATCTCCAGGTCGACATAGACGTACTCGGCCCAGCCGCCCCACAGGTGCGGCGCCTTGTCGAAGCCGAGATAGCGCCCGTAATAGACCGGCGTCAGGCACTTGTTGGCCTGTTCCGGATAATGGACGCAGTAATAGCAGTGCCCGCACGGCATCAGCGGCGGGATCATCACCTTGGAGCCGACCTGGAGCGGCTTCTCCATGAAGTCGGCGGTGAACTCCTCGCCCTTCTCGACGATGACGCCGCCGATCTCGTGGCCGAGCGTGAACGGCCACGGCAGGGGCTTGGGCCAATGGCCCTTGAGGATGTGCTGGTCGGTGCCGCAGACCCCGCAGGCGCCGACCTTGATCAGGGCGGCCTTGCGGGGAACCTTCGGCCACGGCACCGATTGGATGACGGGTTCCGCCCCCGGGCCCGCGAACGTGGCCACGCGGATCTCAGGCTTGCTCATCGGCGCTTCCTCGACTGGCGGTTCTGGCGCGGCGCGGGGCCGCGCGCCGGATCGTTGGCGTCCGGCCTCCCCCACCCTAGCACCGTATTCGATTTGCGCATCCGAAACGGGTGCGACCGATGGCTGAGGAATCCCTGCGCCGCGGCTGGATCGATGCGGTGCTCGACCGGGTCGAGCCGCCGCCGCTGTCGTCCTGGGCCTATGCCGTGCGGATCTGGCTCGCCATGATGCTGGCGCTCTATGCCGGGTTCTGGCTCCAGCTCGAGAGCGCGTCCTCGGCCGCCGTCACGGTGGCGATCCTGGCCCAGCCCCGGCGCGGGCAGGCCCTGTCGAAGGCGGCCTACCGCTTCCTCGGCACGCTCGTCGGCTTCGCGGTGGCGATCCTGTTCGCCGCCCTGTTCGGGCAGGACCGGGTCGAGATGCTGGTCGCCTTCGCGCTCTGGATGGGGCTGTGCGTCTTCACCGCCAACTATCTCCAGGGCACCAAGGCCTACGGCGCCATGCTGTCGGGCTACACGGTGGCGATCATCGCCATCAACAACATCGACGCGCCGCAATCGGTCTTCGCCACCGGAATCGAGCGGGTCGCCGCGATCACGCTCGGCATCGTGGCGATCACCTTCATCAACGACGCGCTCGGCGCGCCCTCCATCTTCCCCGATCTCAGCGCCGGAATGGCCAAGGCCCGTGAGGCCGCGCGCGACTTCGTCCGCCGGGCGGTGCGGGACGGCGATCCGGGACCGGAGGCGGCGGCCGAGGCGATGCGCCTCGCGGCCGCCCCCCGCGACGCGATCGGCGTGGTGGCGACCGAGTTCCACGACGGCGCGAACCGGGCGGCGGGCGCCCGCAGCGCGGTGGCGGCGCTCTTCGCCTCGGTGGCGGCTGCCCGCTCGTTCGCGCTCGCGGTGGCACGTTCCGGCGACCCGGACGACCTGCGCGCGAGCGTGCTCGCCGGCCTCGACGGCGACCGGGACGCGCTGCCGACCCTCGTCGCCCGCCTCGACGCATTGGCCGAGCGCGAGGACGCGGACCCCGACGCGGTGCTGCGGCTGCGGCGCGCCATCGACCTCCTGCGCCAGGACCGGCTCGCCGAGGACGGGGTCGACGCGCTGGAGACCGGACGGGCGCCGCTGCGCGACATGCGGCTGCCCATCCATCGCGACTTCCCCGACGCGCTGCGCAACGCCGCCCGCGTCGTCATCACCATCGCGATCAGCGCGGCGTTGTTCGTGCTCAGCGGCTGGCCCGCCACCTCGGCGGCCCTGCTCCAGGTCTCGGCCTTCGCCGCGCTCGCCTCGATCAACCCCAATCCCGTCGCCTTCGCCACCGGTGCGCTCTGGGGCATGCCGCTCGCCGCGGCCTGCGCGGGCCTCGTCGAGTTCGTCGTCCTCGACGGCGGCCAGGGCTTCCCGCTGCTCGCCATCGCCATGGCGCCGGTGATCGTCACCGCCTGCCTCCTGAGCCTGCGCCCCAAGACCGCGAGCCTCGGCTTCATCCTGCTGGTGTTCTTCCCCGTCGTGCTGGCACCGACCAACCCGCAGCCCTACAGCGCGGAATCCTACCTCACGTCGAGCGTGCTGTTCTGCGTCGCCGGGCTGATCCTGTTCCTCGTCATCCGCATCGTGCTGCCGACCACGAACGCGCAGCACCGGCGCTGGTCGCTCCAGGCCGCCCGGGCCGACGTGGTCGAGGCCCTGTCGGGCGAGCCGCAGGAGGCCGACGAGCGGGTCAACCTCGACGCCGACCGGCTGGTGCAGTTCGCCGGCTGGGGCGGCACCGCCGGGGCGGTGCGCCGCGCCGCCCTGCGGCACGCCTTCGCGCTCGCGGCGCTCGACACCGCCGCCGCGGGCGCCCAGGCCGGCCTGAACCGGCTCGCCGAGGTCCCGGCCTATGACGGAGCCGTGCGCGAGGCCCGGGCGGCGCTCCGCCGGTCCGAGGCCGGTCCCTTGCGCGACGCGGGCGCGGCGCTCCTCGCGGCGTGTCGCGCCGGTCCGGCGGAATCGCGCCGCACCGCGACCCGCGTCGTGGCCGATCTCGCGACCGCGTCCTATGTCGTCGAGGGGCAGGGCCGCGTGCTGCGGCGCCTCGGCCTGTGGGGTCGCGGATAGGTCATGTTCCACGAGCTGACGGTCGGCGGGGTGCTGGTCTCCCCCTTCGTCGCCTACGCGGCGCTCGCCCTGGCGATCCTGCTCGCCCTGCGGCCGCTCCTGCGCGTTCTGCGCTTCGAGCGCGTCGTCGCGAACCCGCCGCTGGCGGAAGCGGGGATCTACGTCTGCATCCTGGCGCTCTTGATCGTGCTGGTCTGAGGAGAGAATCGTGGCGGTCAAGCGGACGAGCCGGGGACGACGCGCCTTGCGGATCCTGGCGACGCTCGTGGTGCTGGCACTCGCCGCCGGTGCCGCCCTGGTCGTCTGGGAATACTACGTCACCGCGCCCTGGACCCGGGACGGCCGGGTGCGCGTCCAGGTGGCGAGCGTCGCCCCCCAGGTCTCGGGTCAGATCACCGAGTTGCGGGTGGTCGACAACCAGCTCGTCCGCAAGGGCGACGTGCTCTACGTGATCGACCCGCTCGACTTCAAGATCGCCCTCGATTCCGCCAAGGCCGAGGTCGAGAACCGCGCCGCCGACCTCCAAGTCAAGCGCGCCCAGGCCGCACGGCGCGAGGCGCTGACCACCGTCTCGACCTCGATCGAGGAGAAGCAGCAATTCGCCGGCACCGCCAAGCAGGCGGAAGCCGCCTTCGCCTCGGCCCAGGCGCAGGCCGCGCAGGCCGAGATCAACCTGAAGCGCACGGAGGTGAGAAGCCCCGTCAACGGCTACGTCACCAACCTGCTCCTGCGGGTCGGCGACTATGCGAGTGCAGGCACCCGCAACATCTCGGTCATCGACGCCGATTCATACTGGATCGACGGCTACTTCGAGGAGACCAAGATGGACCACATCCGGGTCGGCGATCCGGCGACGGCGGCGCTGATGGGCTATGCCGCGCCGATCCGCGGCCGGGTCGAGAGCATCACCCGGGGCATCAGCACGTCGAACGCGGCGGCGAGCACGCAAGGCCTGCCGAGCGTCGATCCGGTCTATACCTGGGTCCGCCTCGCCCAGCGGGTGCCGGTGCGCATCCGCATCGACGAGGTGCCGGCGAACCTCGCCCTCGTCGCCGGCATGACGGCGACCGTCTCGGTCGGCGCCTATGCCGAGCACGACGACCGTCTGCGCACCGCGTTCAACGGCCTGCTCGCGCGGATCGGGCCTCGTCGCAAGGACGATTCCGCCGTGTCGCCCGCCGGCGTGACCACGACCGTGAAGGGCCCCCACGACGTCTCGACCCTCCCCACCCCCGACCTGAAGACCGCCCCGAGCGCCGACCAGATCGCGCCGGGCATCGCGCCCGGCATCAATGCGGCGCCGGAGACGGCGGCACCGAAGGAGAACTCCGGCAAGGAGTCGCGCGGCCCGCACCGTCAGGGCGGCGGCCGCACCGCCCGGGATTGACACGCTCCCGCTTCGCACGGCAGAGGAGAGGGGCTTCACCGCGCGCGGGCGTGGCGGAATTGGTAGACGCAGCGGACTCAAAATCCGCCGTCCTCACGGATATGTCGGTTCGAGTCCGACCGCCCGCACCACTGGCCCCGACGAGGAACGGTCTCACGGCAGCGTGGACGGTTGCGGCATCGGGCAGTGCCGACCGGCCGGCCTGCGATGCTCGCGGAATGCGGCAGTGATGGTGTGGAGCGTCGCCTTCGTCCGCGGATCCGACAGGGACGAGTGCAGGACGATGGCGTAGGACGGGAGCGGCGGCAGGCCGAGTCGCTCGCCGACCTCCACCGAATCCGCCGGGGCGAGCCGGCACGGGAAGGCGGCGACTGCGAGCCCGGCCGAAATGGCTGCGGCATTGGCGGCGGTGCCGCCCACGAAGACCTCGGTCCAGGCGATACCGGCACGGTCGAGCAGGCGTGTCGCGACATCGCGCACGGCGCAGAAGGGCGAGATCGTCGCCACCGGCAGCGCCTCCCCCGCACGATGCGCGAAATCGGGCGCGGCGAACCAGCCGAAATGCTCGGGTCCGAGACGTTCACCCTCACGTCGGTCGTCGTCGCTGCGGACGATCACGGCGTCGAGAGCGCCACGATCGAAGGATTCCATCAGCGCCCACGAGGTGTCGAGCAGGACCTCCAGCGTGAGGGCCGGGTCGAGGGATTTCAGGCGTGCGAGCAGGGTCGGGACCTCCGGCCCCATCACGTGGCAAGCGATGCCGAGCCTGAAGCGGCGGCGCGTCGCCGTCAGTCCGGCGACCGCCCGCTCATGCGCGCTCAGAAATTCCCGCGCCGGCTCGATGAAGATCTCCCCCTGCGCCGACAGCCGCACCTGGCGCGGCGTCCGCTCGATCAGACGCTGGCCGATCCGCTCCTCCAGCCGCCTCAGCTTCACGCTGACGGCACCCTGGGTCGTGCCCAGCGCCTCCGCAGCCCGGGTGAAGCTCCTGTGCTCGGCCACCAGCACGAAGGCGCGGACAGCATCGACATCCAGGGTCAGCATGGCGGCGAACCATCACGATACGTTGTCACTGATATAGTCTGGCATCGCGTTGTGTCATGGTCCAGCCGGAGACACCTTGACCCTTGCCTTGATCGGCGCTGCGGCCGGGGCCGGTCCCCAGTGGATCCTCGTTGCACCCGCCCCTTCCGCCGCAGCTGGAAAGCACAGGGGCCAGCATGTCCACTCTTCGAACTCCGAGACCGCGCGCGGCCCTCGCCGCCGTGTGCCTGTCCGCCCTGATGCTGGGGCTCGAGATCTCCAGCATCCCGGCCATCCTGCCGACCCTCGAACGGGTCTTCCCGGCCGACTTCCGGGAGCTGCAATGGATCATGAACGCCTATACCATCGCGATGACGACGTCGCTGATGGCGATGGGCGCCCTGGCCGATCGTTTCGGCCGCAAGCGCATCTTCCTCGCCGGCATCGCCGTGTTCGGCACGGCATCCCTGCTCTGCGGCCTCGCTGCGAGCGCGCCCGTGCTCATCGCAGTCCGCTTCCTCCAGGGGACGAGCGGCGCGGCGATGCTGGCCTGCCAGATCGCCGTGCTGTCGCACCAGTTCCGCGACGGCCGGGAGCGCGGGACCGCGTTCGGCTGGTGGGGCATCATCTTCGGAATCGGCCTCGGGTTCGGCCCGCTCGTCGGCGGCGCCATCGTCGCCCTCACGACCTGGCACTGGGTCTTCCTCGTCCACGCGGTCCTGGCGATCGCGACAGCGGGGCTCGCCCAGATCGGCGTAGAGGAATCCTCGGACCCTCATGCGGTGCGCATCGATCTCGCCGGCATGGTCACCCTGTCGGTCGCCGTGTTCTGCCTCGTCTCGCTCATCACGCGGGGTGAGGTCCCCTCGCCCAACAGGCCGATCGCCCTTGCCACGGCCGTCGTCGGCGCGCTGAGCTTCGCGGCATTCGTGGCCGTGGAGAGCCGGCTGGCTCGCCCGATGTTCGATTTCCGCGCCTTTCGCATTCCCCGTTTCTCGGGCGCCCTGATCGGTGCGAGCGGCATGAATTTCAGCTTCTGGCCGTTCGTGATCTACCTGCCGATCCACTTCCAGGCCGGGCTCGGGCTCGACAGTGTTGGCGCGGGCCTCGCACTCCTCGCCTACACGCTGCCGACGCTGTTCGCGCCGCCCCTTGCCGAGACGCTGCTGCGGCGACACGGGCCGCGCTTGGTCATTCCGCTCGGCCTCTTCACCATCGGGCTCGGCTTCGTGACGATGCGCGCCGCCATGGCTGTCGATCCGGCAAGCTGGGTCGCCCTGATGCCGGGCTGCCTCCTCGCCGGAACCGGCCTCGGGCTCACCAACACGCCCGTCACCAACACGGCGACGGCCGCGCTCCCGCACGACCGCGCCGGCATGGCCTCCGGGATGGATATGAGCGCTCGGATGATCTCGCTCGCGATCAATATCGCGCTGATGGGCGTCCTCCTGGTGCAGGGCGTCCGGGCCGACCTCGCCGCCCAGGTGATCCCGATCGGGAGAGGCGACCTCGACTGGCTGGCCGAGACGATCGCGGCCGGCGGCCTGCCGGAGGGCATCGGCGAGGCGACGGCTCGCACGGCACTGCTGCACGGTTTCGGCTGGGTGACGCTCTACGGCGCATTGTGCGCCTGGGCGATGGCAGCCGCGAGCCTCGTCGTTCTCGGCTGTCGTGCGGCCCCCGCCCGGGCGGGCCAGTGCGCGTGAGGCGACGAGGCGTGAGGTGCGCGACCGGCGCGCCTCACGCCTCGGGGTCAGCCAAGGCCCGTCCCAGCACCGGCATGACCCGCCCGTCCCCCATCTGCGCCACGTTGAAGCGCATGCGGTCCGGCGCCGTGCGCGAGACGCTGAACACGTCGCCCGGCGCCAGTACCACGCCTTCGCGCAAGGCCGCCCGGGCGACACCCGCCGCGTCGCACCCGTCCGGCAGCATGCACCAGAGATAGAACCCGCCCCTCGGCATCAGCCAGGGCCGGATGCCGAGGGCGGAGAGCCGCTCGGCGGTCTCGCGCCGGGCCCGTGCGAGGCGGCGGCGCAGGGATTCGAGGTGCTTGCGGTACTGCCCGTCGCCCAGGACCCCGGCGACGAGCTCGGCCGCGACCGGGCTCACCCCGCCGAAATGCGTCGCCACCTGGAGGTCGATCAGGGCCTCGATCCGGTCGGGACGCGCCGCGACGTAGCCGCAGCGCACCGAGGCCGAGAGGGTCTTGGAGAAGCTGCCGATGCGGATCACCCGCTCCAGCCCGTCCAGGGTGGCGAGCCGCGGCGAGGGCTCGGGTTCGAGGGGGGCGAAGATGTCGTCCTCGACGATGGTGACGTCGTGGGCGGCCGCCGCGTTGAGGATCCGGTGGGCGATGGCCGGCGACAGCGTGCCTCCGGTCGGGTTGTGCAGCGCCGAGTTGGTCAGGTAGAGGCGCGGCCGGTGCGACGCGGCGGCCTCCGCGAACCACTCCGGGTCCGGCCCGGCCTCGGTCCACGGGACGCCGATCACGGTCGCCCGGTGGGCGCGCAGCAGCGCCTGGAAGTTGAAGTAGCAGGGATCGTCCACCAGGACCGCATCGCCCGGGCGCAGCAGCAGGCGGCAGACGAGATCGACCGCCTGGGTGCCCGAGCCGGTGAGCAGGATCCGGTCCGGGCCGACCGGCAGCCCCTCCTCGGCGAAGAGCCGCGCCAGATGGCGGCGCAGAGCAGCCGGACCCCGCGTGGTGCCGTAATCGGTCAGCACCGCGTCCTCGGCCCGGGCGAGGCTCCGGGCGGCGCGGCGCAAGGGGTCGAGCGGCATCCAGGCGGCGGGCAGCCAGCCGCAGCCGGGCTTCGGGATGTCGGGCTCGCCGTCGAGGGATTGCCGCGAGACCCAGAACGGATCGACCTCCCGGTCGAGGCGCGGGCCGATCTCGGCCAGCGTCGGGGGCGGGGCGAGCGAGGCCGCGTAGAAGCCCGAGCCCGGACGCGAGCGCACCGCCCCCTCCGCCGCCAGCCTCTCGTAGGCCTCGACCACCGTCGAGGGCGAGACGCCCATGAGAGTGGCGAGCCCGCGGATCGAGGGCAGCCGCTCGCCGGGCGTCAGCCCCCGCGCGGCGATCCGCCCCCGGATCGCCCGCATCACCTCGGCCGTGCGCCCGCCTTCCGCCATCGTGACCCCCGACCGTGCGGCTCGTGAGACCCATACAGTTCGGAGAAACCGTACGGGATCGTGTCTTCGGGGCCAAGGGAGGGGGCGGTAAGGCTGCGGGGATGCAGAGCCGATCGGGGCGGAGGGATTTGCGGGCAATCTCCTTTGCCCGCGGGCGGGGAGAGGACTCGGGGATCGACGAGCTCACTCGACCTTGTCGTCGATGAAGCGCCCGCAGGCGAAGCCGGAGCGAGGGTGAGGGGGCGGCGCCGGAGTGGCCTCCACCGGCAATACCCCCTCACCCCCGCCCTGCGGGCTTGCCGAACCCTCTGAACGAGGGTTCGGCCCTCTCCCCGCCCGCGGGGAGAGGGGATTGCTCGCGCTTCTTCCTATTTTCCGAAGAGCGCTGTTTCGGCTCTGCGCATCGGCGGAACGGATACCGGATCATGCAACGACACGCGGACGGGTGGGGCAGCGGGCTCCTCGGGGTGGCGATCTTCAGCGGCTCGCTGCCGGCGACGCGGGTGGCGGTGGGTGGGTTCTCGCCGCTGTTCCTCACCTCGGCCCGCGCGGTGATCGCCGCTGTCCTCGGAGCGGCCCTGTTATGGGGCCTGCGGCAGGCCCGGCCGGCGCGCGGCGACCTGCCCTCGCTCGCCATCGTGGCGGTCGGCGTGGTGCTGGGCTTCCCGCTCCTCACGGCGCTGGCGCTCCAGCACGTCACCTCGGCGCATTCGATCGTCTTTATCGGCCTCCTGCCGCTCGCCACCGCCCTGTTCGGGGTCCTGCGCGGGGGGGAGCGGCCGCGGCCGGCCTTCTGGCTGTTCTCGCTCCTCGGCAGCGGTGCGGTGGCGGGGTTCGCGCTCCTCCAGGGCGGCGCGGCGTCGCTCGCCGGGGATCTCCTGATGCTCGCCGCGATCCTGCTCTGCGGGCTCGGCTATGCCGAGGGCGCCGCCCTGTCCCGCCGGCTCGGCGGCTGGCAGGTCATCTCCTGGGCCCTGGTGCTCGCCCTCCCGGTGATGGCGCCCCTGGCGCTCGCGACCCGGCCGACGGGCCTCGCCGGGATCGGCGCGCCGGCCTGGATCGGGCTCGGCTACGTCTCGGTGTTCAGCATGCTGGTCGGCTTCGTGTTCTGGTACCGCGGCCTGGCGCGCGGCGGCATCGCCGGGGTGGGCCAGTTGCAGCTGCTCCAGCCCTTCCTTGGCTTGGCGCTGGCGGGCCTGCTCCTCGCCGAGCCGGTCGCCCCGGCGATGGTCGCCGTGACGGGACTGGTGGTCCTGTGCGTGGCCGGGGCCAAACGGTTCGCATGAGCGGACCGTCATACCCGGGAATGCGGTTCGCGTGAGCGGACCGCCCCATCCCGGGCCAAGGGCTGACGGCGAGAGTTGACGGGCCGTTTACGGCATCGGGCGCATGTTACGCATCATGCGTCGTGGCATCGTAGCGTTCTCAGCCTTCACGCTCTTCGGCCTGGGGCTTACCGGATGCGCGCTCAACCGGTTTGAGCAGCGCGAACCCTGGCGGAATCAGGCCGAAGAGGTCTGCCTCGCCCAGAAACTCGTTCGTCCGAGCGAGGACATCCAGCCGGTCAAGGAGATCGACGGGCCGGGCGTCTGCGGCATGGTCCACCCGTTCCGGGTGACCCGGCTCGCGGGCGGCACCGTCGCGCTCAAGCAGCGCATGACGCTGGCCTGTCCGATCATCCCGGAGGTGGAGGCCTGGCTCGCCGGCACGGTGCAGCCGGCCGCCCAGATCTATTTCGGCCAGCCGGTGGTCGAGATGAATTCCGGCTCCTATTCCTGCCGCGGCCGCAACAACCAGGTCGGCGCGAAACTCTCGGAACACTCGTTCGGCAATGCCGTCGACGTGATGTCCTTCCGCTTCGCCGACGGCTACGTGGTGACGGTGAAGGGCGGCTGGCGCGGCACGGAGGCCGAGCAGGGCTTCTTGCGCGAGGTCTTCCTCGGGGCGTGCAACCACTTCACCACGGTGCTGGCGCCGGGATCGAACATCTACCACTACGACCACCTGCACCTGGATCTCGCCCGCCACGATCCCCGGGGCCTGCGGCGCATCTGCAAGCCGCTGATCAAGTACGAGTCGCAGCTGCCGCCGCCCGGGACCCCGCTCTCGCCGATCCGCAAGAAGCCGACCTGGCAGCCCGCCCCCGAGCCGGCGCCGATCGACGTCGAGCAGGACGATCCCTACGGCCTGTCGCCGACGAGCGCCCGGGAGACCGGATCGAAGCTCGCCCGCGCCCCGAACCCGCATCCGGCTCCGGTCCAGGCCTACGCCCCTCCCCCGCCGCACGCGCCGCGTCCGGCGCTCGCCGTCGAACCCCGGGCCCTGCCGGAGCCGCTGCCGCTCTCGAGCCCGACCTGGTCGTCCGGACCGATCTACTGATACCAACGGTCGTCGAAGACGACCTTTGGTTCCGTTCTCGAATGTTCGCCGAGCCTCCGGCTTGGTGTCGAAAATTCGAGATGGTTCAACGGCCCCGTCGATCCCGGGCCTGCCCGGGATCGAATCGATGCGTCAGCATCTTTCGCCGTTGGTATGCCGGGCCGGTTGCACCGAACCGCCTTCAGGCCACCACGCCGCCGAGATCCGCCACCACGGCGCGGCGCGCCGCGGCGTCCTCGGCCAGGCGGTGGACGTGCATCTCGGTGGCGCCGCGGGCGCGGGCCCGCGTGAGCCAGCCGCGGCCGAGACGCTCGCGCGGGGTCTCGCCCGCGGCCGTCACCGCCACCAGCTCGGCGGTTCCGTCGCCGCCGCGGCGCACCGCGATCACCACCGCGTCGCCGACCTCGGACGGGTCGTCGTCGAGGGCGTGGATGCCGACCACGTAGCGGCGGCCGGACTGGCCGCGCCAGGCGCTCAGCGGCAGGGCCGGGGTTCCCCGGAGGCTCGTGGCCGTTCTCAGGCGCTCCTCACGCACGTCCGATCTCCTCGCGCGGTCGTTCTGGATGTCCCGCATCGCCACCGACCAGGACAGGGCTCGTTTGTTCGCCATTTGTTCCAGCCTAGTTCTGATTCCAGGGGGCCGTCAAGCACGGCCGACCGGCGTCCCGCAGATCTGGAGAGGCGGAGCGCGGGGTTCAAGCCGCAGGGCGAGGCGACGGCCGGAAAACCCGGCCGCCGCCTTCTCATTCACCAGCGGTGATGCCAGCCGTGATGACCCCAGCCACCGCCCCAGCCGACCCGATGCCAGCCGCCGCCGTAACCCCACGGACGGTGCCAGCCGACCCGGCGGTACCCGCCGTAACCCCAGGGCCGGTGCCAGCCGGCATGGCGCCAGCCGTAGCCCCAGCGCGGGCCGACGACGACCGTGCGGTAGCCGACGACCGGGGCGTAGAAGACCCGCGGCCCGAGATTCGGGCGGCACCAGCCGCGCCAGTTCCGGTGGAACCCGGGGCCGCAGCCGTCACGCGCCTCGGCGGTCGTTCCCGTGCCGACGACGGCACCGAGAGACAGGATCGCGGCGCCAGCAACCATGCTCCAACGCATCATATCCTCCTGTTGTGAGGACCATGAAATGCACGGGCGGGCAAAACCGTTGCGACATTACGAAGAGTTCATGTTGCAGGCAGACCAGCCGCTGTTACGGCTGTGCTTGCGCCGCTGGGCGACGGGGCGCCTCAGGTCTGCGCGGGACGGCCCGTCGTCGCGGCGGCCGAAGGATCGGCCTCGCGCACCAGGGCGTCGGAGGCGGTCTCGATCCGCTCCTGGAGCACCGTCAAGAAGGTGTCGCGCGGCAGGCCCGGCGGGATCACGGGCAGGAACTCGATGACGGCGGTGCCGGGCCGGTAGGTCAGGCGGCGGCGGCCCCAGAACACGCCGGTGTTGAGCGCCACCGGCAGGCAGGGCACGCCGAGGCGATCGTACATGTGGGCGACACCGAACTTGTAGGCCGGCGGCGCGCCCACCGCCCGGCGGGTCCCCTCCGGAAAGATGATCAGGCGACGGCCGTCGGCCATCGCGGCAGCGGCTTCCTCGTTCATCAGCGCCAGCGCCCGGGAGCCCTTCGAGCGGTCGATCGCCACCATCTCGCTGCGGGCGAGATACCAGCCGAACAGCGGCAGCCACATCAGCTCGCGCTTGAGGATGTAGGTGAAGTCGTCGAGCACGGTGACGAGGGCGAGGGTCTCGAGGGCCGATTGGTGCTTGGCGGCGACCAGCACGCCGCCGGCCGGTCGGTGCTCGAGACCGCGGAACTCGACCTTGAGGCCGACGATCGCGTCCAGCAGCCGCAAGATGATCCGGCCCCAGGTCTGGGCGAGCCAGATCACGCTGCGCCGGGTGGCGAGCAGCGGCAGCCCGCCGATCAGGAGCGCGGCGGTGACGAGGTAGAACGCGACGGTGAACAGGATCGAGCGGACGAGCGGCATGGATACGGGCGACAACGGCGGTCCTTCGGGCGGACGGCCCGATCGCCTCGGGCCCGGCCGCGCGGCGGACGGGAACGCGGCGCCCGGTCGAAGCGCCGCCCGCATGATGCGGTGCCCTTCCTTAGAGCATTTCGGTGCCCGCGAAAGGGCGGGTCGGCGCGGCCCGGCGGGCGGGGAAACCTGACGACGCCCACCCGGGCGACGGATGCCGGGCCGGGAAAAACGTGCTTTAAGCCTCGACGGACCCGCGCGACCGAAGACGCGGGGAGACGGAAGGGTCCGCGGCGAAGCGGACCGACCAGGAGGACGCCATGACCACGCTCACGCGCCGCCACGCGCTGCATCTCGCCGTCGCCGGCGCCGTCGCGGGCCCGGCGGTGCTGCGCATCACGAAGGCGCACGCGGCCGAGTTCAGCCTCAAGGCCGCCAACAACACCCCGGTCAGCCACCCGCTGACGATCTACATGACCAAGGCCGCCGACGCGATCCGCGAGGAGACCGGCGGCAAGGTCGACATCAAGCTGTTTCCCAACAACCAGCTCGGCGGCGACACCGACATGCTGAGCCAGCTGCGCTCGGGCGCGCTGGAATTCTTCACCCTCTCGCCCCTGATCCTCGCCACCCTGGTGCCGGCGGCCTCGATCAGCGGCGTCGGCTTCGCCTGGTCGTCCTACGACAAGCTGTGGCCGGCGATGGACGGCGATTTCGGCGCCCATGTCCGGGCGCAGATCGAGAAGTCCGGCCTCTTCGCCTTCGACCGGATCTGGGAGAACGGCTTCCGGCAGACCACCTCGTCGAGCCGGCCGATCCTGAAGCCGGAGGACTTCAAGGGCTTCAAGATCCGGGTCCCGCCGAGCCCGATGTGGACCTCGATGTTCAAGGCGTTCGACGCCGCCCCGATGACGATCAACTTCGCCGAGGTGTACTCGGCGCTGCAGACGCGGATCGCCGAGGGGCAGGAGAACCCGCTGACCCTGATCGACAACGCCAAACTCTACGAGGTGCAGAAGTACCTCTCGAAGACCAACCACATGTGGGACGGCTTCTGGCTCCTGTCGAACGGCAAGGTCTGGCGCGGCCTGCCCCAGGACGTGAAGACCGTGGTGGCCAAGCACTTCAACGCCCAGGCGGTGGCCCAGCGCGCCGACATGGCCCAGCGGGCCGGCACGACGGAGCAGGACCTGAAGGCCCGCGGCCTCGACATCCGCGACGTCGACACCAAGGCGTTCCAGGCCAAGCTGCAATCGGCCGGGTTCTACAAGGAGTGGAAGGGCAAGTTCGGCGACGACGCCTGGGCGCTCCTCGAGAAGCACACCGGCCCGATCGCCTGACCGGCCGGCGACACCCCTCGGTGGGGCGTCGCCTTACGCTCCGGCGGGACGCGCCGCCGGGGCTGCCGGCAGGACGGCGCGGCCGAACAGGTAGCCTTGCGCCTCCGTGAACCCCTCCTCGCGCACCACCGCGAGCTGGGCCGGGGTCTCGACCCCCTCCGCCACCGTCTCGATGCCGAGCCGGCGGCCGAGTTCCGCCACGATGCCGACGATCGCCCGGCAATCCGGCCGGTCGACGGCGTCGCGCACGAACGAGCCGTCGATCTTGATGCGGTCGATCGGGAAGGCGCGGACCCGGGCGAGCGACGAGAACCCGACGCCGAAATCGTCGAGCGAGATGCTGACCCCCATGGCGTGCAGGCGCTGGAGGTCGTCGACGATGCCGCCGGCGGTGGTGCTCAGCACCGTCTCGGTGATCTCGATCTCGAGACGCCGGGGCGTCAGGCCGGTGCGGGCGAGGACGTCCTGCACCGCCCGCGGCAGGCTGCCGTCGCCGAGCTGATGCACCGAGACGTTGACGCAGATCCGCGCCTGGTCGGGCCAGGCCGCGGCGGCGCGGCAGGCCTCGTCGAGCACCCACAGGCCGAGTTCGCGGATCAGGTCCGACTTCTCGGCGATCGGGATGAAGCGCCGGGGCGAGACCGGGCCGCGCTCCGGGTGCGTCCAGCGCAGGAGCGCCTCGCGGGCATTCACCGAGCCCTGCGCCAGTTCGATGATCGGCTGGTAGGCCAGGGCGAGCTGGCCCGCGGCGATCGCCTGCCTCAGGTCCCGCTCGAGGCGCATCTCGTCGCTGCGCTCGGTTTCCAGCCGCCGGGTGAACAGGCGCCAGGCGGCCTTGCCGGCGCCCTTGGCGGCGTAGAGCGCGCAATCGGCCTGGCGCAGCATCGTGTCCGGCGTCGCCGCGGCATCGGCGAGCGCGATGCCGATGCTGGCCGTGACCTGACGCGCCGGCTGGCCCTCGATGTCGTAGGGGCGGCCGAGCTCGAGCAGCAGCCGCTCGGCCAGCGGCACCGCCAATTCGCCCGCCCCCCCGGGCAGGAGCAGCGCGAACTCGTCGCCGCCGAACCGGGCGGCGAGGCCCGGCTCCGGAAGGGCCGCCCGCAGCCGGTCGGCCAGTTGCTGCAGGAGCGCGTCGCCGGCCTGGTGCCCGAGCTCGTCGTTGACCGCCTTGAAGCCGTCGAGGTCGAGGAAGAGCAGCGCCGTGCCCGCCGGCAGGGCGCCGTCGGCGGCGCTCTCCGCCAGGCGCCGCCACAGCATCGCCCGGTTGGGCAGGCCGGTCAGGGCGTCGTGGTGGGCGAGCCGGCTGATCTCCTCCTCGGCCCGGCGCTGGCGCGTCACGTCCTCGAAGGTGACGACGAACGCCCCGCCCGGAACCTCCCGCCTTACGAGCGCGATCGCCCGGTCGTCGGAGGTCGCCATCACGACGGTTTCGCCGTTGCCGAACGAGCCCCGGTGCCCGGCGAGCAGGGCGGCGCCCTCCCAGAGGCCGGCCTCGGGCCCGCCGAAGGCGAGCGCCCAGATCGCCTCGATCGGGGCGCCGACGAGATCCCGCCCGGGGGCGGGAAACATCTCGTGGAAGCGCTGGTTGAGCAGGCGCACCTTGCGGTCGGCATCGAACAGGCACAGGCCCTGCGACATGGTCGAGAGGGCGAGGTCGAGGATCAGGGCCACCGCCTCGATCTCGCCGCTGCGCTCGCTGCGGGCCGGCACCTCGCGGATGAGCTGCGCGTAGCCGGAGAGGCGCGCTCCGTCGCGGATCGCCACGATGACGGTGTGGGCCCGGAACCGGCTGCCGTCGCGCCGCGGCCACCAGCCCTCGGTCTCGTAGCGCCCGCTCTCGCGGGCCGTCGCGAGGGTGGCGGCGCTCTCCCCGGCCGGCCCGTCGCCATACGCGAAGACGCGGCCGAGGACCTCCGCCGCCGGATAGCCGGTGAGCCGTTCGGCGCCGGGATTCCAGGCCGCGACCCGCCCGTCCGTATCGAGGAGACACAGGGCCTGGTCCGCCGCGCCCCAGACGAGGGTGCAATAGGCATCGTGGAGGGCGGGGGCCGTCATCGGCTCGTCGGTCTGGACCGCCATCGCCGCGCTCGCCTCGCTCCACATCGTCGCACGCTCCGTCGCGCCGGTCCGGGCTCCGTTGCCCGCGACACCGATGCGACAGATTAGGGGATTCATCCGCGAGCGTTGAGTCACTTTATCGGCCTAACCCTACTGGTCCCGGCAAGTTCTGCCTGGACGAAAGGTCATGCCGCCGCGACGGAACCTCGGGCTGTCCGGCTTGAATCGGCACGGACATTGGGTCGTAGGGCTTCCGATCGCTCGCGTCGCGATGCGGAAACCGGCTTCACTCAGATGCAGAGGGGCGACAGCTCCACCGCGCGGGATCCTGATACGAGACCGGGGCGCCAGCTCCGGATTTCGTATCACTCCCACTCGATCGTGCCGGGGGGCTTCGACGTGATGTCGTAGGTGACCCGGTTGATGCCCTTGACCTCGTTGATGATCCGGGTCGCGACGCGGCCCAGGAACGCCATGTCGAAGGGATAGAAATCCGCCGTCATGCCGTCGACCGAGGTGACGGCGCGCAAGGCGCAGACGTGGTCGTAGGTACGCCCGTCGCCCATCACGCCGACGGTCTTGACCGGCAGGATCACCGCGAAGGCCTGCCAGATCGTGTCGTAGAGCCCGGCCTTGCGGATCTCCTCGAGGTAGATCGCGTCGGCCTTGCGCAGCGCGTCGAGCTTCTCGCCCGTGATCTCGCCGGGGCAGCGGATGGCGAGGCCGGGTCCGGGGAAGGGATGGCGGCCGACGAAGGCCTCGGGCAGGCCGAGCTCGCGGCCGAGCACCCGGACCTCGTCCTTGAACAGCTCGCGCAGGGGCTCGACGAGCTTCATGTTCATGCGGGCGGGCAGGCCGCCGACATTGTGGTGGCTCTTGATCGTGACCGAGGGGCCGCCGGTGAACGACACGCTCTCGATCACGTCCGGGTAGAGCGTGCCTTGCGCCAGGAAGTCCGCCCCGCCGATCTTCTTCGCTTCCGCCTCGAACACGTCGATGAACAGGCGCCCGATCGTCTTGCGCTTGACCTCCGGATCCGTGACCCCGGCGAGTTCGCCGAGGAACAGGTCGGAGGCCTCCACGTGGACGAGCGGGATGTTGTAGTGGTCGCGGAACAGGCGCACCACCTCCTCGGCCTCGCCCTGGCGCAGCAGGCCGTGATCGACGAAGACGCAGGTGACCTGATCGCCGATCGCCTCGTGGATCAGCACCGCCGCCACCGCCGAGTCGACGCCGCCCGAGAGGCCGCACAGGACCTTGGCGCCGCCGACCTGGGCGCGGATCCGCTCGATCGCCTCCTCGCGGAAGGCGGCCATCGACCAGTCGCCGGTGCAGCCGGCGATGTCGCGCACGAAGTTGCGGATGAGGAGCGCGCCGTGGGGGGTGTGGGCGACCTCGGGGTGGAACTGCACCGCGTAGAATCGGCGGGCCTCGTCGGCCACTGCCGCGAAGGGAGCGTTGGGCGAGATCGCCACGGTGGTGAAGCCGTCGGGCAGCTTCGTCACCCGGTCGCCGTGGCTCATCCAGACGGGATATTTTTCGCCGACATGCCAGACGCCGCGGAAGAGCGCGCTGTCGGCGATGATCTCGACCTCGGCCCGGCCGAACTCGGCGTGGTGCCCGCCCTCGACCTCGCCACCGAGCTGGGCCGCCATGGTCTGCTCGCCGTAGCAGATGCCGAGCACCGGCACGCCGGCCTCGAACACGCCTTGCGGCGCCCGCGGCGAGGACTCGACCGTGACCGACTCCGGTCCGCCCGACAGGATCACCGCCTTGGGCTTCATCGCCGCGAAGGCCGCCTCGGCCGCCTGGAACGGGACGATCTCGGAGTAGACGCCCTCCTCACGCACCCGTCGGGCGATGAGCTGGGTCACCTGGCTGCCGAAGTCGATGATGAGGATCTTGTCGTGCTCGGTCGTCATGGGACGATGAGTTAGACGAGGGCCGCCCCGCACGCAACGCGTCGCGATGGCGGGGCCACGGTGCGTCCACGGCATTAACCGGACGTTCATGCGCTAACGGTGAGGGAGACGCCCCCAACCCACCAGACAAGGAGCCTCGCCATGCGAGCCATCGTCCTCGGGATCGCCGCCACCCTCGCCACCGGCCTGAGCCTGGCGCCCGCCTCGGCCATGCCGGTCGTCCCCGGCGGCACCGTCGCGCCCGCGGCCTCGGTCGATCAGGCGCAGTACGTCACCCGCCGGGTGGTCCGTCGCGGTCCCCGCTGCGTGGTCAAGGTGACCCGGACCCGGGGGCCCTTCGGCCGGGTGGTGGTGCGCAAGGTGCGCCGCTGCTTCTGACGCGCACCGCGTCCCGCACCGAGATTCGAGAGGGCGGCCCCGGGCGGGGCCGCCCTTTTTTTCATGAGGGGCGAGTTGTCATGACGGCCAAGCCGCCAGCAGGGCGCGCAGGGCGGCCACGAAGGCGAGCGGCTGGTCGACCATGACGTGGTGATAGGCCTCCGGCAGGTCGATCCGGGGCGAGCCCGGCGGCAGCAGGCCCTGGACATAGGCCGCGTCCGCCGGCCGCATCAGGTCCGACCGGTCGCCGGTGACGAGGGCGAGCGGGCAGCGGGCGTCCCGCACCATCGCGGCCCGATCGGGCAGGACGAGGCGGGCCCAGAGCGAGGGGTCGAAGCGCCAGCTCCAGCCGCCCGCGGCCTCCTTCAGCGATTCCCGCGCGATGAGATCGGCGACGTAGAGCGTCTCGCAGGGCTGCATCGGTGCGAAGCGGAACCGGGCGAGCGCCGCCTCCAGGGTCGGGTAGATCCGGTGCGGCGCGAAGCGCCCGTCCTCGCGCCGGCGCCCGGTGCGGCGCTCGGGGGAAAAGATCGGCGGATCGACGATCACCGCCCCGCGCCAGCGGCCGGCCTCGCGCCCCGCCTCGGTCAGCATCGGGAAGCAGCCGAAGGAATGGCCGACCATCACCGGCGGGCCCGCCGCGAACAGGCCGGCCTCCGTCGCTACGGCCTCGATCTCGTCGGCGAAGGTGTCGAGGTCGTAGGTCTCGCGCCAGTCCGATCCGCCCATGCCCGACCAGGACGGGGCCGCGACGCGATAGTGGCCTGCGAGGAACGGCGCGATGAAGCGCCACCAGCCCGCATGCGCCCCGTTGCCGTGGAGCAGCAGCAGCCCCGGACGGCCGCGCTCGCCCCAGGCGAAGGTCTCGATGCCGGCCCCCTTGACCGTGACGCGCCCGACCTCCGGCGCGACCGCGACCGCGTCCCGGAACCAGTCGGGGGCCGGCGGGGCATCGCCCTCCAGGTGGCCGAGGGGGGCGGACAGGTTCGGGTCGGGGGGAAGTTCGCTCACGCGCCGGATGATGCGGCGGGGCCGGACGCCGTGTCAATTGGGATTGGAGTCGACGGTATGGTGAGGATACACCCGATGGAGTGCCCGAGTTCGAAAACTCGGTTTCTCACGCCCGGATGAATCCCCGCCGCCGTGCCCAGGTGGCGAACAGGCCGGGCCAGGCGGCGGCCGGCGAACCCGGTACGCCGAGATTGAAGCCGTGGCCGCCGCGCTCGAACAGGTGCATCTCCACCGGCACCTCGACGGCCCTGAGCGCGGAGAACATCAGCAGGGAATTGTCGACGACCGCGATCGGGTCGTCGGCGGCCTGGGCGAGGAAGGTCGGGGGTGATTCGGGCGGGACGTGGGTCTCGACCGAATAGGCGTCGGTGGCGACGCGGGTCGGGCTGTCGCCGACGAGGACGCGACGGCTCGACGTGCGGTCGAAGGGGGGCTTGAGGGTGATGACCGGGTAGATCAGTGCCGCGACGTCGGGCCGGGCCGAGAGCGCGTCGTCCTCGTCCACCGGCCGATAGAGCGGCGAGGCGAAGCGGGTGCTGGCCGAGCCCATCAGGTGGCCGCCGGCGGAGAAACCCATCACCCCGATCCGGTTCGGCTCGTAGCCGTAGCGCCGGGCCCGGGCACGGGCGAGCCGCACCGCCCGCAGGGCGTCCTGGATCGGCGCGTCGGCACCGGCGGCCCAGCCCTCGCCGGGGAGGCGGTAGACCAGCGCGAAGGCGGTGACGCCGAGGCCGTTGAGCCAGAGACCGACCGGCACCGCCTCGTGGCCGAGATCGATGCGGCGGTAGCCGCCGCCGGCGGCGATCACCATCGCGCTGCCGGTGGGCTTGGCCGGGCGCATCACCAGCAGGCAGGGCTCGGCGACGCCGGTGACCACGCCCTCGCGGCTCTCGTCGAAGCGCGGGCCCTCGGGGTTCGGCCCCCCTCCCCCCGGCGGCGTGCCGGGCCAGAGGCGCAGCACCTCGAGGGCGGAGCCCGGCGCGGCCTGCGGCGGCGCGTCATGCCCGACGAGGCCCGCCCCACCGGCCGGCGGGGCAGCGGGCTGGGCGATGCCCCCCGGAGCGGCGGTCCCCGCTGCCCCGATTCCTTGCGCCACGGCCTCCGGCGCGACGGCGAGGGCGGCCGCTCCCGTGAGCAACGTCCTGCGATGCAGCAGCATGCCGACCGTCCGACACTCTCGAAGACCCGACGACGCGGGAAGGCGTGCCGGCCGGGATGACCCCTCGTCCACTTGGCATACGCCAAGCTGCCGCGGATGCACGGCAGAAAAATACCGGCCGGGACGGAGAGTCCCGAGCGGGATCGTCGGAACCAAGCGGACTTGCGTTGGCAGGCCAACGCTTCGCCCGCTTAGATTCTTGTTTTGCCGCAGATTTTCGGCGCCGAACCGGTAACCACTTCGGCGAAATCTGCTTAGCCGGGCCCGCGCTCCAGGACGGCGACATAGAAGCCGTCGGTGCCGGTCCGCTCCGGACTCATCTGGATGCCGTGGGCGGTGCGGCGCACCCGCTCGGCGAGGTCCGGCGGCAGGTCGAGAGGGCGGAGGGCGACGTCGTCGCGCCGCGCCGCCAGCCCGGCCACCGCCGCGTCGTTCTCCTCCGGCAGGAGCGAGCAGGTGACGTAGACGATCCGTCCGCCCGGGCGGACCAGGCGTGCGGCGCGGTCGAGCACCGCCTCCTGCTCGGCGACCCGGGTCGCGAGGCTGCCGGGGCGCAGGCGCCACTTCGCGTCCGGGTTGCGCCGCCAGGTGCCCGCGCCGGTGCAGGGCGCGTCGACGAGGACGAGGTCGGCGGTGCCGTCGAGGTCGGCCATCACGTCGGGACGGCCCTTGCCGCCGCGCGGCGTGCGGATCTCCGCCGTCGCCCCCGCCCGGCGCAGGCGCTCGTGGATCGGCGCGAGGCGGCGCGGATCGCCGTCGGTGGCGATCAGCCTTCCCTCGTTCCTCATCAGGGCGGCGAGGGCCAGGGTCTTGCCGCCGCCGCCGGCGCAGAGATCGATCACCGTCATGCCGGGCCTCGCGCCCGAGAGCCGCGCGGCGAGCTGCGAGCCCTCGTCC
Organism: Methylobacterium indicum; assembly: GCF_017347565.1. Classification (NCBI taxonomy): domain Bacteria; kingdom Pseudomonadati; phylum Pseudomonadota; class Alphaproteobacteria; order Hyphomicrobiales; family Methylobacteriaceae; genus Methylobacterium; species Methylobacterium indicum. Next base: position 3,514,353 of record NZ_AP024145.1, read on the forward strand.
TGGATCTCGAACCAGCCGTCGAGGAATTCCGGCTCGACATGCAAAGCCGGGCCGCGCCCGTCCTCGCCGAGCGGCACCCGCAAGCCGTCGGGCGCCAGCGGCGTCGGCTCCGCGTCGAGATGGGCGAGCGCCTCCCGGGTCGTGTCCCGGTTCGCCTTCAGGGTGTTGACCCGGATGTCGAGGGGCGCCCGGCGGGCGAGCGCCCGCAACTCGGGCAGGAGGTCGTCGCCCAAGGCCGCCGCCAGCGACGGCACGATCCATTCCGGCACGTCGCCGGCGACGTGGACCGGCGCCTCCGCCAGGGTGCCGGTCTCGAGCCGGTGCCGCTCGGCCTCGGTCAGCGGGGCGGGGGCGAAGCGCTCGCCGGTGAAGAGGTCGGCGATGGTCTGGGCGGCAAGGCCGCGCTGCAGCCGCAGCGAGCCGATCAGCACGGCGCGGGGAGAGTCCTCGCCCATGATCCAGGCCGCGGAGGCGCGGCGGCGCAGGGCGTCGTAGACCAGGGTGGCGATGGTGGCGCGGTCGCCGGAGCCGGCGAAGCGGTGGGCGAGGCCCCAATCCTTGAGGGCGTCGGCGACCGGGCGGCGACGCGCGGCGATGTCGGCCAGAACCTCGATGGCGGCGGAGAGGCGGGCGCCGGGGGTCATCGCGAAACCGCCACGGTCGTGCCGCGGGACCGGCGCAACACGGCCAAGCTTTCGGCCCGGACGGTCCCGACACCTTGGCCGTTCGTTCCCGGAGACCTGAGTATCGCCCGCATGATCCGTCGTCCCATTCCGTCCGCCCTCGCCGTGAGTCTGGCCGCGTTGATCGCGCTGTCGGCCGGCGCCTGCGCCACCGCCCCGGCGGCGCCGGCCGTCGACCTGACCCCGCCGCCGCCCCGGCCCTACGATGCCAAGACGCAGCTCGAATACGGCAACCCGCCGCCGCGGGCCCCGCGCTACTGAAGCCGCCCCCTTAGCCTCCTCGCGCCGCCAAGGCGAGGAGGCGCATCGCCCCGCCGCCCGTTTCCGGGCCGTCAGGCGAGCAGGATCTTGACGGCGAGGACGAACCACATCGCCAGCAGCACGAGCGCCCCGGCGAGGAAGGCCTGAAACCGCCGGATCACCACGTTGCTGGTGGCGTAGATGCCCGCATGCACGATCCGGGTCAGCACGAACAGCCAGGCGAGGCCGATAAACAGCGTGTCGGCCTGCCGGGTCGCCAGCGCGAGCCCGACGACGACGTAGAACAGAACCGGCAGCTCGAACTGGTTGGCGAAGGCGTTCGAGACCTGCTGCACCGGCGCCGGCCAGGTCCGCTCGCCGAGCGAGACGTCCTTCACCTGTACGGCCCCCGCCCGCGCCGCCGCGAAGCGCACCCGCCCGGTCCAGAACAGGAGGACGAAGGTCAGCAGGACCTGGACGAAGACGGGGGCGAGGAGGGCCTTGATGCTCATGGTGGTGCGATCCGTAGCGCGATCCGTGGCGGAGATGGTGGACGGGCGGGCGGCTCCGGGGAGGTTCCACGCCCGCGCCTGCCTCCAAATCCCCCGGACCGCCCCCTTTCGCAACGGGCGTCGCGGCGCTACATGAGGTCGGCGGGGCTGCGGCTCTCGTCAGGAGACACATTCCCCGGGGCCTTATCGACTCCCTCGGGAGCTGTCACTGCCCTGGTCCGTGGACCGGGGCATAACGGCGCCCACCTACTTCGTAGGTTTCCCGGGATCGATTCTCCAACGGCTCTCGTGGCCCCGCGCTGGATACTGATGACGATCGACGCTTCCCCCGATTCCTCGAAGGCGACCTTGCGAAAGGCGGCCTTGGCGCGGCGGGACGGGCTGACGGTCGAGGCGCGAAACGCCGCCTCCCGTCGCATCGCCGAGATCGTCCTCTCCCTCCCGGGAATCGCCCGCGCCGATGTGGTGTCGGCCTACTGGCCGATCCGCAGCGAGGTCGACGTGCGGCCGCTGATCGCGGCTCTGCGGTCCCGCGGCCAGGCGGTGGCGCTGCCGCAGGTGACGCCCGACGGCCTGGTGTTCCGTCTCGCGGCCGAGGGCGACGCGCTGAGCCACGGCGGCTTCGGCCTGAGCGAGCCCGGGCCGGACGCGCCGGCGGTCGATCCCCGCGCGCTGCTGGTGCCGCTCGCCGCCTTCGACCGGCGCGGCCACCGCATCGGGTACGGCAAGGGCTATTACGACCGGGCGCTCGCCCGCCTCGACGCGCGAGAGCGCGCGCTCGCCATCGGCATCGCCTTCTCGGCCCAGGAGATCCCCGTCGTACCGGACGGCCCGTACGACCGGGCCCTCGACGGCATCGTCACCGAGGCGGGCCTGATCCACCCCACCGGAGACTGAACACCGCCATGCGCCTTCTCTTCCTCGGCGACGTCGTCGGCCGGCCCGGCCGGCTCGCGGTGAGCGAGCGTCTGCCGGCCCTGCGCGAGCGCTGGCGCCTCGATTGCGTGGTGATCAACGGCGAGAACGCCGCCGGCGGCTTCGGCATCACCGAGAGCATCTGCGACGAACTGATCAATGCCGGGGCGGACGCGGTGACGCTCGGCAACCATTCCTTCGATCAGCGCGAGGCGATGGTGTTCATCGCCCGCCAGCCGCGGCTGGTGCGCCCGGCCAACTACCCGCCCGGCACGCCCGGCCGCGGCGCCACGGTGGTCGAGACGCAGAGCGGTGCCCGGGTCCTCGTCGTCAACGTGATGGGGCGGATCTTCCTCGACCCCCTCGACGATCCCTTCGCGGCGGCCGAGCGCGAATTGTCGGCCTGCCCGCTGCGCGACGCCGCCGACGCGGTGATCGTCGACGTCCATGCCGAGGCGACGAGCGAGAAGGAAGCCTTCGGCTGGTTCCTCGATGGGCGGGCGAGCCTGGTCGTCGGCACCCACACCCATGTCCCGACCGCCGACCACCGCATCCTGCCGGGCGGCACCGCCTACATGTCGGATGTCGGCATGTGCGGCGACTACGATTCGGTGCTCGGCATGCAGAAGGACGAGCCGGTGCGCCGCTTCCTGCAGAAGACCCCCGGCAGCCGGCTCGAAGCCGCGACCGGCGAGGGCACGCTCTGCGGCATCGCGGTCGAGACCGACGATGCCACCGGTCTTGCCCGGCGGGTGAGCCCGGTGCGCCTCGGGCCGCATCTCGAGGAAACCTGGCCGCGGCACTGGGACTAAGCACTTTCGGACGATGCGACCGGGGCAGGACAAGTCTGGCGCCGGCTTGATCGCCCCGGCGGCACCCGGCACAGTGACGGCGCCGCTGCCTTGAGGGAATCCTCGAGGTCGGCGGCGACCCGGCATCCCGGGCGCGGCGCGATCGGGCCCCGTCCGCCACAGTGAGTACGGCCCGCGATGGCGGCGAGCGCTGCGTCCCCTCCCCTGACCTCGCCGCGGATCTATCTCATCCGCATGGTGGTCTTCCTGGTCCTGGCCGGGTTCCTGGCCTTCGTGCTGTACCGCCAGATCGTACCGGCCTTCATGGCCAATCCGGGGCTCAACGGCCTGATCCTCGGCGCGACGCTGATCGCCATCGTGATGGCCTTCGGGCAGGTGCAGCGGCTCTTCCGAGAGGTGCGCTTCGCCAACCGCACCGCGACGGGCGCGCCCGATCCCGGCACCCCCCGGGTGCTCGCCGCCCTGGCGCCGGCCCTGCGGGAGGCGAGGGACGGACGGCCCCACCCGCAAGGACAGTTCCAGCCGCTCCTCGACACGGTGGCCTCGCGCCTCGACGAGGGGCGCGAGATCCTGCGCTACGTCGGCGGGCTCCTGATCCTGCTCGGCCTGCTCGGCACCTTCTGGGGTTTGATCGACACCCTTTCGGCAGTGGGCGGCGTGATTCGCTCGATGCGGGCGGGCGGGGGCGACGCCGCGGTGATGTTCGACGAGCTCAAGAGCGGGCTCGCGGTACCGCTGTCGGGGATCGGCCTCGCCTTCTCGGCCTCGCTGTTCGGCCTTGCCGGCTCGCTGGTGATTGGCTTCCTCGACCTTCAGGCGGGCCAGGCCCATACCCGGTTCTACAACGAGCTGGAGGACTGGCTCGTCACCGCCGCCGGGCCGGCGCCCGCGCCGGTGCCGGTCCCCGTGACGGTACCGGCGGCAGCGGCCGCCCTCGCCGGCACCGCCCCGCGCCCGCCCGAGCCCGCGCCCCGCGACCAGAGGAGCGAGACCGCGCTGAAGGAGGTCGCCGACGCGATGACGCGGCTCGGCACGCTGGTCGGCGACGGCACCGCCCACAGCCGGGCGAGCACCCAGGCGATGGCCAACCTCGCCGAGGGCATCCAGGGCCTCGTCCAGCACATGCGGGCCGAGCAGCAGATGATCCGCGACTGGGTCGAGGCCCAGGCCAACCGCGAGCGCGAGCTGAAGCAGGTGCTCGACCGTCTCGCCCGGGAGAAGGTGGAGTGAGCGCAGGAGACCCCGCCTGATGGCCGGCCGCCTCGTCCGGCGCGACCGCGCCCTCAACGTCTGGCCCGGCTACGTCGACGCCCTGACGACGCTGCTGCTCTCGGTCGTCTTCCTGCTGACCATCTTCGTCACCGGCCAGTTCTTCCTGTCGCAGGAATTGTCGGGCCGCGACACGGTGCTGGAGCGGTTGAACCGCCAGATCTCGGAACTCACCGACCTCCTGGCGCTGGAGCGCTCGGGTAAGCGGGCGCTGGAGGAGAGCGCGGCCTCCCTGCGGGCGAACCTGTCGGGATCGGAAGCCGAGAGGAAGCGCCTCCAGGGGCTGCTGGCCAGCGGCCAGGGCGCCGAGGGCAAGGCGGCGGAGCTCGGCCGTCAGCTCGACGCCGAGAAGGGCACCAGCGCCCGGGCGCTGAGCCAGGTCGACCTTCTCACCCAGCAGATCTCGGCGATGCGCCAGCAGCTCGCCGCCCTCGAGGACGCGCTCGCCGCCTCCGAGACCCGCGACCGCGAGAGCCAGGCCCGCATCGCCGACCTCGGCAGCCGCCTCAACGTGGCGCTGGCGCAGCGGGTGCAGGAACTGGCGCGCTACCGCTCCGACTTCTTCGGGCGCCTGCGCCAGATCCTCGGCAACCGCCCCGACATCCGCATCGTCGGCGACCGCTTCGTGCTGCAATCCGAGGTGCTGTTCTCCGCCGGCCAGGCGGTGCTGAAGCCCGAGGCCGGCCCGGAGATCGACCGGATCGCCAGCGCCATCCTGGAACTCAACCGCCAGATCCCGGCCGACATCCCGTGGGTGCTGCGGGTCGACGGGCACACCGACGCGCGACCGATCAACTCCCCGCAATTCCCGTCGAACTGGGCGTTGTCGGCCGCCCGCGCCATCGCGGTGGTGCAGTACCTCGTGGGCAAGGGCATCCCGCCCCAGCGGCTGCTCGCCGGCGCCTTCGGCGAGTTCCAGCCTCTCGAATCCGGGACGAGCGAGGAGGCCTATGCGCGCAACCGCCGGATCGAGATGAAGCTGACGGAGCGCTGAGGTTTCAAATCCCCACCGAGCGCTCCTGCCACGCTCCAGGTCATCCCGGGGCCGCAAGGGTGGAGCCCGGGATCCGGAAGCGCAGGACGCTCGGAAGAGAGCGGAACGCATCGCGCTTCATTCCTTCCCCCTCCGCGACATTCCGGGTTCCGCTCGGGCGGACCCGGACTGTCGCGGGGGGGGGTCATGCCGTTCGTGGGAAGAGCGCGCGATTCCTCCCTTGCGCGGGTCTACACCTCCGCGACCTGCCGCTCCCCGGACAGGTCCGCCCCGGCCCCAAATTGCAGCGCCGCCAGCTGGGCGTAGAGCCCGCCGCGAGACAGCAGCGCGTCGTGGGTACCCTGCTCGGCGATGCGGCCGTCCTCCATCACCAGAATGCGGTCGGCGGCCCGGATGGTGGCGAGGCGGTGGGCGATGACCAGCGTCGTCCGGTCCTTCATCAGCACGTCGAGGGCGGCCTGCACCGCCCGCTCGCTCTCGGCGTCGAGCGCGGAGGTCGCCTCGTCGAGGAGCAGGATCGGGGCGTCCTTGAGGATCGCCCGCGCGATCGCGATGCGCTGGCGCTGGCCGCCCGACAGCGTGACGCCGCGCTCGCCCACGAGGGTGGCGTAGCCCTGCGGCAGGGCGCGGATGAAGCCGTCGGCATGGGCCTGCGCGGCGGCGTGCTCGACCTCGGCCTCGCTGGCCTCGGGCCGGCCGTACCGGATGTTGTCGAGGATGCTGCCGCTGAACACGGTCGGGTCCTGCGGCACCAGGGCCATGCGGGCACGCAGGGCCTCGGGCTCGGCCGCGTCGGCCGGCACGCCGTCCACCCGCACGGTGCCGGATTCCGGGTCGTAGAAGCGCAGCAGCAGCTGCAGCACCGTGCTCTTGCCCGCGCCCGAGGGGCCGACGAGGGCGACGCGCTCGCCCGGCGCCACCGTGAAGCTGAGGTCGTGCAGGGCCGGCAGCTCGGGCCGGGTCGGATAATGGAAGCGCACCCGCTCGAAGGCGATCTCGCCACGCGGCGGGGCCGGCAGGGCGCGAGGCCGGTCGGGAGCGCCGATCGCCGGCACGGTGTCGAGGATCTCGGCGAGGCGCTCGGCGGCGCCGGCCGCGAGGGTCAATTCGCCGTAGACCTCGGAGAGCTGGCCGAGCGCACTGGCGCCGAACACCGCGTAGAGCACGAACTGCGACAGCTGGCCGGCCGAGAGCGTGCCGGCGGCGACCCCTTGCGCGCCGTACCACAGCACCCCGACGACGCTGGCCGAGATCAGGAAGATGGCGACGCCGGTGAGCAGCGCCCGCGCCCGCGCGGAGGCGCGGGAGGCCAGGAACGCCTCCTCGGAGGCGGCGGCGAAGCGCCGCGCGGTGGCCGACGCCATGCCGAAGGCCTGCATGGTGCGCACCGCGCCCACCGCCTCGGTGGCGAAGGCCGAGGCGTCGGCGAGCCGGTCCTGCGCGGCCCGCGAGCGCCGCCGCACGCCGCGGCCCGAGAGGATCAGCGGGAAGACGATCAGCGGGATCGCGGCGAGCACCAGCACCGAGAGCCGCGGGCTCGTCCACACCATCATGCCGATCGCGCCGGCGAACAGGAAGAGGTTGCGCAGGAGGATCGAGAGCGAGACGCCGAAGACCGATTTCACCTGCGCGGCATCCGCGGTGAGGCGCGACACCAGCTCGCCGCTGCGCGCCCGATCGAAGAAGGCGGGATCGAGGGTGGTGAGGCGCGCGAACACCGCGGCGCGCAGATCCGCCACCACCCGCTCGCCCAGCGTGACGACGCAGTAGTAGCGGGCCGCGCTCGCCACCGCGAGCACCGCCACCACGCCGATCAGCCCGCCGAAATAGGCGTCGATCATCCCGACCTCGCCCACGCCCGGCGCATGGTGCACGAAGCCGAGATCGACCACCCGCCGCACCGCGATCGGCACCACCAGGGTCGCGCCGGAGGCGGCCACGAGCGCGACGATCGCCGCGGCGATCCGGCCCTTGTAGCGCGCCGCGAAGGGAAAGAGGGGCTTCAACGCCCCCAGGGCGGCGCGGGGACGGGCCGTCTCGGGTCGTGCAGGGGATCGTGCCATCTAGCGTGCCATGTGCGGGTGTCGTGCTGTCCGGGTGCCGGCGCTTGTTTGGCGCACGGAGGTGAGGTATAGGCCGCCGCTCATCCGATTACGCGCGATCAATGGCCGCGGCCCGAAGCGGAGCGTTCGGCGCGGGTCGCACTCTTTAGGAATTCGTCATGGCAAAGCAAGCAGCCCCCGCCGCCAAGCAGGCGGTCCCCGCCGGCAAGTCGGTCGCGAGCCCCAAGGTGGCCCGCACGGCGACCGAGCACCCGGACTACCACTTCATCAAGGTGGTGCTGACCGACGGCAGCTCGTTCATGACCCGCTCCACCTACGGCAAGGAGGGCGACACCCTGAACCTCGACATCGATCCGAGCACGCACCCGGCCTGGACCGGCGGCGAGCAGAAGCTCATGGATCGCGGCGGCCGCCTCTCGCGCTTCAACTCGCGCTTCGCCGGCATCTCGTTCGGCAAGAAGTAAGCCCCCAGGAAGTACGCCTCAGGGCCGCTGCTTCGCGCGAAAAAAGCCCCGGCCTCATGGCCGGGGCTTTTTTCGTGCCTGGCACTCCTGCGCGACCGCCGCCGGGCGCGCGGACCCACCCTCCCCGCCCGACGCGACTCGCACCACCGGCCTGCCCCGTCGGGTCGGGCCGGCGATGCGATCTGTCAGGTGCGGAGCCGGTGTCAGCCGAAGGCGACGCGCAGCATGTCGTGCTGGGCGAAGACCGGGCTCACCCGCGGCTCGGGGGTCGGACGGTCGTCGGAGATCAGCCGGTCGAGGTGCAGGATACGGGCATGCAACCGCTTCGACTGGCCGATCAGGGCCTGGAGCGACAGCGGCAGCTCGGCGACGAGGACCGGGGCGGCCTCGTTCGTCTCCGCGGTGGTGAGGCGGACCCGGGTCTTCTCCTCGGCGGCCTCGCTCAGGCTCAGCTCGCCCTCGGAGACCGCGCGCTGCACCAGGAGCCAGGACGCGATCTGCATCAGCCGGGTGGTGAGCCGCATGCTCTCGCTGGCATAGGTCAGGGCGGCGTGGCGGGCGAGCAGGCGCGATTCGTCCCGGCCGGGCCCGTCGAGATAGGCCGCAGTCTCCTCGACGAGGGTCATGCCCTCGCGGAACAGCAGCTTGAAGCTCTCGGAGGCCACGAAGGTCTCGCCGAACCGCACGGTGGGCTGCTCGTCCCGAAACATCACGTCCATCACGCCCATGATCCCTCCTGTGCCACCGCGACGCCGGTCCCGCCTCGATACGGGACATTCACGGTGCGCTCGGGCTGACTGGCGCAACGATAGCGCCATCGGGCGAGCGGCGCGCCGTCAACGAAAAGTTAACCTTAACGTCAACGCGGCCGGGGGACGGACGATCCCGGAGCTGTGGAGAAATCGGAGCGGAAAAAAGAAAGCCGCCCCGGTGGGGCGGCGAAAGAGTCGTACAGGGAGGCATCAAACAGAGTGGACAGAAAAACCACTCGACATCCAGAAAGCTGGACCGGCTTGGTTATCGCCCGGAAGGCTTAAAAAATGGTTAACGCTGTCGGTCATTCGCCGGGGAAGCGGCGGGGCGGCAAGGGGATGGCGGGGCGACGGCAAGGAATCGGACCGGACGAACCGACGAATTCGAGATCGGGCACCTCCCCTCCCCCGGAGAGGCAAGGCGGCCCGTGAAAGGAAAGACGCGGGTTCCCCTCTCCCTACGGGCGGTGAGGGAGGGGATCCCACACCGTTCCCCTTCGCCGGCCAGCCTGCGGCCACGGCGGCATCTCAGGGACGAAAGCCCCGTTCGATCGAGTTGGAGCGTGGACCGCGCATCATGAGTGCCCCGGCCGCGCGCGCCGACGAATGCGAACGGCGCCGGGCCTCTCCGATCCTGCCCCGCCGTCCCGATCCGGAACGGCCGCGCCCGGACACGTCCCGCTTCGGGACCGGGACGGCCTCAGAACTTGAATGCCGCACGCGCCGCTTCCTGCGAGGCAAGCTTGCGGCGGCGGTCCTCCTCGAGCCGGGCGATCTCCCGGCGCAGGGCCTCGATCCGCTCGTCGAGGTCGGAGACAGACAGGACCGAGAGGTCCTGGCCGATCTCGTGCACGTTGCGCGGCCGCGTCCCGCGCTCGGCCTCGTCGAACATCGGCGTCTCCCTTGAAAAACGATGGTCCAGCGGTCCTTGCCGGGCCCCGGGCGGATCCTTAACGCGATTGACTCCCAGGGGCCATTCCGCCATACACCGGCGCGACGTGACCGCGCCCCATTCGGGCGCGGTTCGCTTTCGTCGAGACATTCTGGACCACGAGGGCCTCGGCAGCGCCACAGGCGCGGCCGGCCCCGGCCTTCGGAGACATGCCGTGAAGAGAACCTATCAACCGTCCAAGCTCGTGCGCAAGCGCCGCCACGGCTTCCGTGCCCGCATGGCCACCGTCGGCGGCCGCAAGGTCATCGCCGCCCGCCGCGCCCGCGGCCGCAAGCGCCTGTCGGCGTAAGGGCAGCCCGCGGTGCCCGAGCGCGCCGCGATGCCCGGCGGTGAACCGCCGGTCGGCCGGATCACCCGGCGCCCGGACTATCTGGCGGCGGCCAAGGGCCGCCGTTTCCATACCGAGCGCCTGACGGCGCAGGGCCGCCTGCGGGACGATGGACCGCCGGGCGGCCTGCGCGTGGGCTTCACCGTGACGAAGCGCGAGGGCCACGCCACCGAGCGCAACCGCATCCGCCGCCGGCTCAAGGTCGCGGCGCAGATCGCGGCGACGCAGGCCGGGCCGGCGCAGCGGGACAAGCCCGCCGACGTCGTGCTGATCGGCCGGCGCGACGCCCTCTCGGCGTCCTTCGCCCAGCTGGTCGACGACGTCCGGCAGGCCCTCGGCGTGGTGACGAAGCCGAAAGCGCCGCGGGATCCCTCGAAGGACACCGGTCGCCCCGCGCGCAGCGGGGGGCGGGGCCGCGGCGGGACGCGGGGCCCGGGCGGGACCGAAGCCGCGCCGCAGGGCGCGCCCCCGAAACGGAATTCGTGAGGCGGTCCCGGGAAGCCGGAATCGCCTCGTCGTGTTGGTCGTGAGGGCCGGATGCGCGCGGGCCGCCTTGGCCCGTCCGTCGGCCCCGCTCTTTTGGCGGCAGGCGTCGCGGGTCCATGAGTAACGACAAGACGAACATGATCATCGCCGTGGTGCTGTCGCTGGCAGTGCTCCTCGGCTGGAACTACTTCGTCAGCGCGCCGCAGGTGGAGCGCCAGCGGCAGGAGCAGGCCGCCAAGCAGGCGCAGGCGGCGAAGGACGGCCCGGCGGCGAGCCCGCGCGAGGGCGGTCCCGCCAGCCCGCTGCCCGGCACCCTGCCGGGCGCGCCCGGCGGCAGCCCGGCGCTCGCGGCCAACCGCGCCGAGGCGCTGGCCCGCTCGCCGCGGGTGCGCATCGACACCCCGGCGCTCGCCGGCTCGGTGGCGCTCAAGGGCGGCCGCATCGACGACGTGCTGCTGAAGAACTACCACGAGACCGTCGACAACTCGTCGCCGCGCATCGAGCTGCTCTCGCCGACCGGCTCGGCCAACCCGTACTACGCCGAGTTCGGCTGGGTGGGACAGAATGCCGGTGCGCTGCCGGGCGGCGACACGCTCTGGACCGCCGAGGGCGACGTGCTCACGCCCGAGAAGCCCCTGGTGCTGACCTGGGACAACGGCGCCGGCCTGACCTTCCGCCGCACCATCTCGGTCGACGACAAGTTCATGTTCACGATCGCCGACACGGTCGAGAACAAGGGCGCCAACGCCGTCAGCCTCCTGCCCTACGGCCTCGTCTCGCGCTGGGGCAAGCCGCACACGCAGGGCTACTACGTGCTCCACGAGGGCATGATCGGCGTGCTCGGCGACAAGGGCCTGCAGGAATACACCTACGACAAGCTCGGCAAGGAGAACCCCCTCGGCACCCCGGGCACCCGCGGCCTGTCCTGGACCGGCGTGACCGGCGGTTTCCTCGGCATCACCGACAAGTACTGGGCCGCCACCGCGATTCCCGACCAGAAGACGCCCTATACCGGCTCGTTCACCGAGCGCGACGAGGGCGCGACCAAGGTCTACCAGGCGAGCAGCCTCGGCGAGGCCAAGCAGCTCGCCCCCGGCGCCACCGTGTCGTCGGAGCAGCGCCTCTTCGCCGGCGCCAAGGAGGTCGGCACCATCGACGGCTACGAGAAGTCGCTTGGTATCAAGCGCTTCGATCTGCTCATCGACTGGGGCTGGTTCTATTTCATCACCAAGCCGATGTTCAAGGCGCTGGACTTCTTCTACCGGCTCTTCGGCAACTTCGGCGTCTCGATCCTGATCGTCACCTTCCTGCTGAAGCTGCTGTTCCTGCCGATCGCCAACCGCTCCTACGTCTCGATGGCCAAGATGAAGGCCGTCCAGCCGGAGATGACGGCGATCCGCGAGCGCTACGGCGACGACAAGGTGAAGCAGCAGCAGGCGATGATGGAGCTGTACAAGAAGGAGAAGATCAACCCGGTCGCCGGCTGCTGGCCGGTGCTGGTGCAGATCCCGGTCTTCTTCTCGCTCTACAAGGTGCTGTTCGTCACCATCGAGATGCGGCACGCGCCGTTCTTCGGCTGGATCCGCGACCTCGCGGCGCCGGACCCGACCTCGCTGTTCAACCTGTTCGGCCTCCTGCCCTACACGCCGCCGGACTTCCTCCACCTCGGCATCTGGCCGCTCATCATGGGCGTGACGATGTTCGTTCAGATGAAGATGAACCCCGCGCCGCCGGACCCGGTCCAGGCCCAGGTCTTCACCTTCATGCCGATCATCTTCACCTTCATGCTCGGCTCGTTCCCCGCCGGCCTGGTGATCTACTGGGCCTGGAACAACACCCTGTCGGTGATCCAGCAATACGTGATCATGCGGCGCAACGGGGTGAAGGTGGAGTTGTGGGACAACCTGCGCTCGACATTCTCACGCCCGAAGGCCGCGAAGGCCAAGGGCTGAAGGTCCAGAACCGATGCAGGACCAGCCTCAGACAGAGGCCGAGAAGGAAGCCGCCCTGCGTGAAGCAGGGCGGCTGCTCTTCGCCGGCTCCGCCGACTTCTTCTACGCCGCCGACAAGCTCGCGATCCTGCCGCCGATGCGGGGACACGAGATCGCCTTCGCGGGCCGCTCCAACGTCGGCAAGTCGAGCCTGATCAACGCGCTCACCGGCCGCAACGCGCTGGCGCGCACCTCGCACACGCCGGGGCGCACCCAGCAGCTCAACTTCTTCGACATAGGCGGCGGCAAGCTCGTCCTCGTCGACATGCCGGGCTACGGCTACGCCGCGGTCGAGAAGGCGAAGGTGGCGGCCTGGACCGAGCTGATCCACGACTACCTGCGCGGCCGGGCCAACCTCGCCCGGGTCTACGTGCTGATCGACTCGCGCCACGGCATCAAGCCGATCGACGCCGAGGTGCTGGACGGCCTCGACAAGGCCGCGGTCTCCTACCAGATCGTGCTGACGAAGTCGGATGCGCTCAAGAAGCACGAGATCGAGGCCCGGCTCGACGCGACGAGGACGGCGATCGCCCGGCGGCCGGCGGCCTATCCGGAGATCATCCTGACCTCGAGCCGCACCGATGACGGCGTGACCGAGCTGCGCGCCAGCATCGCCCGGCTTCTCTCCGAGCGCGGGGACGCGTGATGCATCCGGCCGACCGGATGCTGATCGCGCTCGCCGGCCTCGCCGGCGCGCTCGGCGTCGGCCTCTCGGCGGCCGCCGCCCACATCGCCGGGGCGACGAGCCTCGCCACGGCGGCGCAGTTCCTGCTGTTCCATGCCCCCGCCCTCCTCGGACTCGCGCTGCTCGCCGGCAGCGGGCGGGCGCATCCGGTCCCGGTGCGGATCGCCGGCTTCGCGCTCGCGCTCGGTCTCGCGTTGTTCTCCGGCGATTTGTCGGTCCGGGCCCTCCTTCAGGTGCCGCTCTTCCCGATGGCGGCGCCGAGCGGCGGCATGATCCTGATCTTCGGCTGGGTGCTGGTCGCGATCACGGCGTTCTGGCCCGCGAAGCGCTGACGTTCGATCCGGCGCACCGTTTTTCGACCCTACGGTCAAGCTTCCCTCACCTCTCCCTCTGGACAGAACCCACCTGCGGTCCACATCTGCGACAACCACGCGGAGACCCAGGCATGAACCCGCTCAAGAAACTGCACGCCGAACAGGACCAGGCCGTCTGGCTCGATTTCGTGGCCCGGGGTTTCGTTCAGGAGGGCGGGCTCAAACGCCTGGTCGACGAGGACGGGCTGCGCGGCGTCACCTCCAACCCGGCGATCTTCGAGAAGGCGATCGGCCACTCGGACGAGTACGACGACGCCATCAAGGCGGCGGGCGACGAGCGGGTGATCGACCTCTACGAGGGTCTGGCCATCGCCGACATCCAGGCGGCGGCCGACGTGCTGCGCCCGGTCTTCGACGCGAGCGGCGGGCAGGACGGCTTCGTCAGCCTGGAAGTGTCGCCCTACCTGGCGCTGAACACCGCCGAGACGCTCGAGGAGGCGCGCCGCCTCCACAAGGCGGTCGCCCGCGACAACCTGATGGTGAAGGTGCCGGCGACACCCGAGGGCATTCCGGCGATCCGCGACCTCACGGCGGACGGCATCAACATCAACGTCACGCTGCTCTTCGCGCAGGACGCCTACGAGCAGGTCGCCCACGCCTATATCGAGGGCCTGGAACGCTTCGCCGCCGCGGGCGGCGACGTCGCCCGGGTCGCCAGCGTGGCGAGCTTCTTCATCAGCCGCATCGACGCGGCGGTGGACAAACTTCTGGACGAGAAGGTCGCGGCGGGCGGCGACAAGGCGGCGCTCGAAGGCCTCAAGGGCAAGGTCGCGATCGCCAACGCCAAGCTCGCCTACCGGCGCTACAAGCGCCTCTTCGCCGGGGATCGCTGGCAAAAGCTCGCCGCCAAGGGCGCCCATCCGCAGCGCCTGCTCTGGGCCTCGACCGGCGTCAAGAGCAAGGCCTATTCCGACGTGCTCTACGTCGAGGAGCTGATCGGCCCCAACACCGTCAATACGATCCCGCCGGCGACGATGGACGCCTTCCGCGACCACGGCACGGTGCGGGCGAGCCTGGAAGAGGGCGTCGACGAGGCCGAGCGCGTGCTCGCCGATCTCGCCAAGGCCGGCATCGACCTCGACGCGGTGGCGCGCCAGCTCGTCGAGGAGGGCGTGCAGCTCTTCGTCGATGCCGCCGACAAGCTGCTGGGCGCGGTCGCCGGCAAGCGCCAGACATTTCTAGGGAATGGCCTCGACCGGCAGGCCCTGGCGCTCGGCAGCCTCGACGAGCCGGTGAAGAAGGCCATCGAGACCTGGCGCAAGCACGGCCTCGTGCGCCGCCTGTGGCAGCGCGACGCGAGCGTCTGGAGCGGCGCCGACGAGGCGCAGTGGCTCGGCTGGCTCTCCATCGTGGAGGACGAGCTGGCGAAGGCCGCCGACTACGCCGCCTTCGCGACTGAGGTGAAGCAGGAGGGCTTCACCGATGCGGTGGTGCTGGGCATGGGCGGCTCCAGCCTCGGCCCGGAGGTTCTGGCCGAGACTTTTGGACAGCAGCCCGGCTTCCCGCGCCTGCGCATCCTCGATTCGACCGATCCGGACGAGGTCCGGGCGGTCGAGGCTGCGGTGAACCTCGAGCGCACGCTGTTCATCGTCGCTTCGAAGTCGGGCTCGACCCTCGAGCCCAACGTCTTCCGCGATTACTTCCTCGGCCGGATGCGCGACGTGGTCGGCCACGACAAGGCCGGCCGGCACTTCGTTGCGGTGACCGATCCGGGCTCGGCGATGGAGAAGGCCGCCAAGGACGACGGCTTCCGGCGCATCTTCTACGGCGTGAAGCAGATCGGCGGGCGCTACTCGGTGCTCTCGGCCTTCGGGCTGGTGCCGGCCGCCGCGATGGGCCTCGACGTGAAAGTGTTCCTGGAGAGCGCCCGCGTCATGGTGCGTTCCTGCGGCTCCGACGTGCCGCCGGACCTGAACCCGGGCGTGCAGCTCGGCCTGGTGCTGGGCAAGGCGGCAACGGAAGCCGGCCGGGACAAGGTCACGCTGATCGCCTCGAAGGGCATCGACACCTTCGGCGCCTGGGCCGAGCAGCTCATCGCCGAATCGACCGGCAAGGAGGGCAAGGGCCTCATCCCGATCGACAACGAGCCGCTCGCCGCACCCGCCGCCTACGGCAACGACCGGGTCTTCGTGCAGCTGCGCCTCGAGGGCGCGACCGATGCCGGCCAGGACGCCGCCGTGACGGCGCTGGAGCAGGCCGGCCACCCGGTGGTGCGGATCGACCTCGCCTCGAAGGCGCATCTGCCACAGGAATTCTTCCGCTTCGAGATCGCGACGGCGGTGGCGGGCGCAGTGCTCGGCATCAACCCGTTCGACCAGCCCGACGTCGAGGCGAGCAAGATCAAGACCCGGGAGCTGTTCTCGGCCGCCGAGAAGGACGGCGCGCTCCCGGCCGAGACGCCGGTGGCGGAGGACGACACCTTCGCGCTCTACACCGACGCTGCCAATGCCGACGCCCTGCGCAAGGCCGGGGCCGGCTCCGATCCGGTGAGCTGGATCAAGGCTCAGATCGGACGCGTGGGAGCCGGCGACTACGTCGCGCTGCTCGCCTACGTCACCCGCAACCCGGAGCACCTGAAGCCGCTCCAGGAGGCCCGGGTGGCGCTGCGCGAGGCCCGGCACATCGCGACCTGCGCCGAGTTCGGGCCGCGTTTCCTGCACTCGACCGGCCAGGCCTACAAGGGCGGGCCCGACAGCGGCGTCTTCCTCCAGATCACCTCGGAGGCGCCCGACCTCCCGATTCCCGGCCGCAGCCTGGGCTTTGCCACCGTGATCGCCGCCCAGGCGCGGGGCGATTTCGGCGTCCTGTCCGATCGCGGCCGCCGGGCCCTGCGCGTCCACATCAAGGGCGATGTGGCCAAGGGGCTCGACCGGCTGAAGTCGGCGCTTAGTTAGCTCCTCCAACGCGATCTCCCCTCTCCCGGTTGGGAGAGGGGTCGGGGGTGAGGGTGCTACGGTTCTGGGTCCGGCACCGAACATCGAGCTGCTGGCGCGACGGTCCGAACTCAACTCGGAAGCGTAGCACCCTCACCCCTAACCCCTCTCCCACACGGGAGAGGGGAATCGCGACAGACGACATGTGACGGGCCTCATCGCCCACGGGCCGCCGGCCCCGGCCTCGCCGGCGAGGAGTGACACGATGCAACTCGGCATGGTCGGTCTCGGTCGGATGGGCGGCAACATCGTCCGGCGGCTGCTGCGCAACGGGCATAGTGCCGTCGTGTTCGACCAGGATCCCAAGGCCGTGGCGGCCCTGGTGCAGGAGGGCGCGGTCGGCGCCGACAGCCTCGAGGATTTCGTCGCCAAGCTCGACGTGCCCCGCACCGCCTGGGTGATGCTGCCGGCGGGCGACCCGACCGAAGTCACCGTCATGACGATCGCCGGGCTGATGCAGCCCGACGACGTGATCATCGACGGCGGCAACTCGTTCTACAAGGACGACATCCGGCGCGCCGCCGCCCTCGACGAGAAGGGCCTGCACTACGTCGACGTCGGCACGTCGGGCGGCGTCTGGGGGCTGGAGCGCGGCTACTGCATGATGATCGGCGGCCACAAGGCGGCGGTCGACCGGCTCGACCCGATCTTCTCGACGCTCGCGCCCGGCCTCGGCGAGGTCACGCGCACGCCGGGCCGCGACGGCCGCGACCCGCGGGCCGAGCACGGCTACATCCATGCCGGGCCGAGCGGCGCCGGCCACTTCGTCAAGATGATCCATAACGGCATCGAGTACGGCCTGATGCAAGCCTATGCCGAGGGCTTCGACATCCTCAAGCACGCCAATTCCTCGGAATTGCCGGAGGCGCAGCGCTTCGACCTGAACATCGGCGACATCGCGGAAGTGTGGCGGCGCGGCAGCGTCGTCTCGTCCTGGCTCCTCGACCTCACCGCCACGGCACTGGCCGGCGACGAGAACCTCGACGCCTTCTCGGGCCACGTCGCCGATTCCGGCGAGGGCCGCTGGACGCTGAACGCCGCGATCGAGGAGGCCGTCCCGGCCCACGTCCTGTCCGCCGCGCTCTATGCTCGCTTCCGCTCGCGCCAGGAGGCGACCTACGCCGACAAGCTGCTCTCGGCGATGCGCAAGGGCTTCGGCGGCCACCAGGAGCCGAAATGACGAGTTCGATGGCCGAGGGGGCCGCGCCCCCGCCCGCCTGCACCCTGGTGATCTTCGGGGCGACCGGCGACCTCACCCACCGGCTCTTGATGCCGGCGCTCTACAATCTCGGCCGCTGGGGCCTTCTGCCGAAAGAGTTTTCCGTCATCGGCGTCAGCCGCACGGAGATGTCCTCGGAGGAGTTCCGCGACGAGCTGAGCGAGACCGTACGCGGCTTCCTCACCACCAAGGGCGGCGAGGCCGGCGGCGGGTCGTTCGACGAGGGCGTGTGGAGCGACCTCGTCGGGCGCGTGCATTACCGCTCGGGCGACCTCTCGGATTCGGCGTTCTTCGAGGAGCTGAAGGGCGCCATCGCGGAGGTCTCGGGGACGGAGAATGGCGGCAACGTCCTGTTCTACCTCGCGGTCGCCGCCGGCCTGTTCGGGCCCACCATCGCCAAGCTCGGCGAGGCCGGGCTGACCGAGGAGGACGACGAGCGCTGGCGCCGCGTCATCATCGAGAAGCCGTTCGGCCACGACCTGCCCTCGGCCGAAAAGCTCGACGCCGACATCCTGAAGGTCCTGTCCGAGGACCAGATCTTCCGCATCGACCACTTCCTCGGCAAGGAGACGGTGCAGAACATCATGGCGTTCCGGTTCGGCAACGGCCTGTTCGAGCCGCTGTGGAACCGCGACCACATCGACCACGTCCAGATCACCGTCGCGGAAACGGTGGGGGTGGAAGGCCGGGGCAAGTTCTACGAGGCAACCGGTGCGCTCCGCGACATGGTGCCGAACCACCTCTTCCAGCTCTACACGCTGGTCGCCATGGAGCCGCCGATCTCGTTCGAGGCCGAGGCCGTGCGCGACAAGAAGGAGGAGGTGCTGCTCGCCACCCCGTCGGCCCGGGTCGAGGACGCGGTGCGGGGCCGCTACACGGCCGGCACCGTCAACGGCAAGGCGGTGAAGGATTATCGCGACGAGCCGGATGTGGCGACGGACAGCGACACCGAGACCTTCGTGGCCCTGAAGCTCGGCATCGACAACTGGCGCTGGGCCGGGGTGCCGTTCTACCTGCGCACCGGCAAGGCGATGACCCGGCGCGACACCGAGATCGCCATCCGCTTCAAGCAGGCGCCGCTCTCGCTGTTCAAGGGCACCAACGTCCGCGAGGACGTGCCGAACTGGCTGGTGCTGCAATTGCAGCCCGACGAGGGCATCTCGCTGCAATTCGGCGCCAAGATCCCGGGCCCGGCGGTGCGGCTCGGCAGCGTCGACATGCGGTTCTGCTACAAGGACTACTTCCAGACCGAGCCGAGCACCGGCTACGAGACGCTGATCTACGACGCGATGATCGGCGACCCGACGCTGTTCCAGCGCGCCGACATGATCGAGGCCGGCTGGCGCATCGTGCAGCCGATCCTCGACGCCGCCGCAAACGGGCAGCTGGAGACCATTCCCTACGAGGCCGGCAGCGCCGGACCGAAGGAAGCGGACGAACTGTTGACCAGCGAGGGGCGCGCCTGGCGCTCGCTGGAGCATCCGACATGAGCGCAAACCAAGCAGGCCATCGGGTGCTGCCCGATGCCGAGGCGGTCGCCCGCGCGGCGGCCGAGCGACTGGTCGGAATCGCGGCGGCCAGGCAGGACCGGATCGGGATCTGCCTGTCGGGGGGTTCGACCCCAAAGCTCCTCTACCGGCTGCTCGCCGGGCCGGAGTTTCGCGACAGGCTGCCGTGGGACCGCCTGCACTGGTTCTTCGGCGACGAGCGGGTCGGCGACGGGCCTGAGGCCGGCAGCAACCGGCGCCTCGCCGAGGAGGCGTTCGGGGATCTCGTGCCACGCGGTCACCTGCACCCGATCCCGACAGACGGGACCCCGGAGGCCTGCGCCGCGTCCTACGCCGCAGCGCTCGAGGCCTGGTACGGCGCCGACCGGCTCGATCCGGCCAAGCCGCTCTTCGACGGCGTGCTCCTCGGCCTCGGCGAGGACGGGCACACCGCCTCGCTGTTTCCGGGCAAGCCCGAGGCGGGGGAGAGCAAGGCCTGGGTGGTGGCGGTGCCGGAGGCCGGCCTCGCCCCCTTCGTGCCGCGGGTGAGCCTCGCCCTGCCGGCGCTCGCGGCGACGCCGCTCGCCCTCTTTCTGGTCACCGGCGCCGGCAAGCGGGCGCCGCTTGCCCGCCTCGCCGCCGGCGAGGACCTGCCGGCGGGTCGGGTGCGGGCCGCCGGCGAGACGGTCTGGCTCCTCGACGAGGCGGCGGCGGGGTAGATCCCCGCCCGCCTCAGGCGCTCCGCACCGAGACGAGGAACCGCGAGACCTCCGCGTTCAGGTGCTCGGACTGGCGCGACAGTTCGGAGGCGGAAGAGAGAACCTGCGAGGCCGCGGCGCCGGCGCCCTCGGCGGCGCTCGCCACCCCGGCGATGGTGCCGGTGACCTCGCCGGTGCGGGTCGCGGCTTGCGCGACGTTGCGGACGATCTCCTGGGTCGCCGCCGACTGCTCCTCCACCGCCGCCGCGATGGCGGTGGCGAGCGCGTCGATCTCGCGGATCCGCCCGGTGATCGACCCGATGGCGCCGACCGCCTGGCCGGTCACGCCCTGGACCTGGGCGATCTGCCGGGCGATCTCGTCGGTGGCCCGGCTGGTCTGGTTGGCGAGTTCCTTGACCTCCGCCGCCACCACGGCGAAGCCGCGCCCCGCCTCTCCGGCCCGGGCCGCCTCGATCGTCGCATTCAGCGCCAAAAGATTGGTCTGCCCGGCGATGGTCGAGATCATGCTGACCACATCGCCGATGCGCGCGGCCGCCTCGGTCAGGGCGTTGACGAGGCCGGCGGTCTCGTCGGCCTGCCGTACCGCGGCCTGGGCGAGTTCGGCCGAGCCGTGGACCTGCCGGCCGATCTCCAGGACCGAGGCGCCGAGCTCTTCCGCCGCCGCCGCCACGGTACCGACATTCGTGGCCGCCTCCCGGGCCGCCTGCGCCACCGAGGCCGACCGGCTGGCCGTCTCGCCGGCACTGGTCGTCATGCCGTGGGCGGTGGCCTGCAGCTCGGTCGCCGAGGAGGAGACGAGGCCCACTACGCCGCCGACCGCCCGCTCGAACGTGTCGGCGAGCCCCGCCATGGCGTGCTGCCGCTCGGCCGCCGCCGCGGCTTCGGCCGCCCGCCGGATCTCCGCCTGCTCCTCGGCGCGCCGGGAGACGAGGGCGCGGATCGCCTCGACGGCGCGGCCGACGGCGCCGATCTCGTCCTTGCGGTCCGAGCCCGGAATCGCCCCGATCTCGTCGCCGCGCGCCATCGCCTGCAGCGCCAGCGCCAGCCGCGAGAGCGGGTTCGCCAGGTTGCTGGCTAGGCCATACATCACCCCGATCGCCCCGAAGGCCACGAGCACACCGACGAGGAGCTGCCAGGAGAGGTCGCTCCGGGAGCGGCTGGCGAGGTCGGCGCTCAAGCTGACGACATCCGCCATCACGGCGGCACGCGGCAGGGCGATCAGGATCGACCAGGCGGTGCCGGTCCGTCCGAGGACGACCGGGGCGATCACCCGGAACTCGTCGAGCGTCCCGTCGTAGCCGACGAAGCTCTGCGCCGACCGGATCGTCTTGTCGTAGGCCCTCCAGCCGGCATCGCCCTCGCCGAGGGGATGACCGATGCGCCTCGCATCGCGGCTCGAAGCGATCACCAGGCCGGCCTGCGACACGATCGTGACCGAGCCCTCACCGCGATACATCGAGGCACTCGCGGCCTCGGCGGCCTTCTGGACGAAGGACAGGTCGAAATCGGTGCCCGCGACGCCCGCGAACCGGCCGCCGACGGCGATCGGCACCGAGATCGTGGCAAGATAGACCGATTGGCCCTGGACGACGTAGGGCAGCGGCGCGAGCAGGCTCTCGCGGCCGGATTCCTTCGGGCCGAGATACCAGCCGCCCTTCATCACGCCGTTCGGGTGCTGATCGCGGCTGTCGAACTCGACCAGCGGCTGGACGGCGATCTGGCCGTCGGCGGTGCGGGTCCAGTAGGGCAGCGCCCGGCCGGTGGCGTCCGCGCCCGTGTCGCGCCGGCCGGCGAAGCTCTCGTCGGCCCCGTCGAGGGCGTTCGGCTCCCAGGCGCTGTAGGTGCCGTTGAAATCCGGGTTGCGCTTCAGCACCCCGAGCAGGAAGTCGTTGAGCACGGTGCGCATCTGCGCCGGCTTCGCGCCCGCCTTGCCGGTCGTCAGGGCCTCGAGGATGCCCGAGGTGTTGCGCGCCGCCGCGAAGGCGAAATCGAGCTTGTGCTGGATCGCCGTCGCCTGGTTCGCCGCGATCGCCTGCAGATAGCTGCGGCTCTTCTCGTCGAGCACCGTCTCGAAGGTCTTGGTGACGAAGCGGCTGTTGCTGATCGTCGAGTAGGCGCCGAATCCGACGATCAGCATCGAGGCGACGAGACCGCAGGTGCTGGAGGCGGCGATGATCTTGAACTTGACCGACCTGAGAAACGAGACCCTATCGCTCTTTGCGTGACCGGACAGCATGACGATCGCCCCCTTGGCGCGAATGCATTGGCTTCGATCGACAGGCTGCACAATCATCGCCCCACGATCTGGCAGGCCTCGATTGTCGAGAATCGGTCTAACAAATAGTAAATATCAGTATCTGCAATAGTCTAAGTTAAAACGTCCGTTAGATCCGTCGCCGGATTGACCGAGATCAAGGCACGGCGGCAGCTCTTCAAGGGGAGACACTTCGGGTGGAAGCCGGAGCGGTCTTTTCGCCGCGAGGGTGCAGATCGGCCCCGAACGCGAACGGCCCGGGACGTGGAGGCGTCCCGGGCCGGCGGAGGCGACCATGGTGCGGGCCGGAAACCCGGCGGCGTCAGACGAAGTGCTTCGAGAGCTTGAGCCCCTGGGCCTGGTAGTTCGACCCGGCGGCGCTGCCGTAGAGGGCGGCGGGGCGGGTCGCCATGCGCTCGTAGACGAGGCGGCCGACGATCTGGCCGTCCTCCAGCATGAACGGCACGTCGCGGGAGCGCACCTCCAGCACCGCGCGAGCACCGGTGCCGCCGGCCTCGGCATGGCCGAAGCCGGGATCGAAGAAGCCGGCGTAATGGACGCGGAACTCGCCGACGAGAGGATCGAACGGCACCATCTCGGCGGCGAAATCCGGCGGCACCTGCACCGCCTCCTTCGAGGCCAGGATGTAGAACTGGCCCGGATCGAGGATCAGGGTGCCGGAGCCGTCGGCGCGCAGGGGCTCCCAGAACTCGGAGGCCGGGTAGGACCGCGGCCGGTCGACATCGACGAGGCCGGTATGGCGCTTGGCGCGGTAGCCGATCAGCCCGTCGAAGCCGGAGAGATCGACCGAGACGGCGACGCCGCCCTGGAACGACGGATCGGCGCAATCGACGAGCGGGGTCGCGGCGTGCAGGCGGGCGAGCGCCGCATCGTCGAGCCGCACCGCGCCGCGGCGGAAGCGCAGCTGCGACAGGCGCGAGCCGGTGCGCACCAGCACCGGGAAGGTGCGGGGCGAGATCTCGGCGAAGAGCGGTCCGGCATAGCCGGCCTCGACCATGTCGAATTCCCGCGCCTGGTCGGTGATGACGCGGGTGAACACGTCGATGCGCCCGGTCGAGCTCTTCGGGTTGGCGCTGGCGGCGAGGTCCGGCGGCAGGGCCAGGCCCTCCTGCAGCTCGGCGATGTAGACGCAGCCGGTCTCCAGCACCGCACCCTGGCGCAGGTCGATCTCGTGCAGCTTGAGCTTCTCGAGGCAGGCGGCGACGTCGCGGGTGCGCCCCGGCAGGAAGCTCGCCCGCACCCGCCAGGCCCGGGCGCCGAGGCGCAGGTCGAGGCTCGCCGGCTGGATCTGGTCGTCCGCGAAGGGGCTGGCCGGCCGGATCACCCCGGCGCTCGCGAGCGCCGCGATGCCCTCCGCCGATTGAATCCCGTCCACGAGCTTCACCATGACACGTCCATCCTCAACGGGCCTTTGTCGCAGGAGCGGGGTTTCCACGACGTGAAGAGCCTATCACGCCTCGTCGCGCACGCCGCGGACGAGGACGACGGCGAGGCTCGCCCGGGCGATCGCCCCCATGGCGATGAGGCCGGCGAGCGCCGCGACGAGGGGCGCCGCCCGCTCCGGCAGCAGGATCGCGGCGGCTAGCACCAGGGCCGCGACGGTGTCGGCGGCCCGCCCGCCGGCCAGGATCAGGGTGTGGAGCTCGAGGCCCGGCAGGGCGATCCCGCGTCGCGCCGCGAGCCAGCCCGCGAGCCGCGCCGCCGCGATCTCCAGGAGGAGAGAAGCCAGCAGCGCCGCCGCCGGCCAGCCGGGCATCCGCCAGGCGAACGCGAGCGCCAGGGCGACGCGCAGCCACGGCCCCTCCCCCACCGAACCCGGCGACGCCCGATGCGCGAGCCCGCGCCAGACGACGAGGAGGGCGAGGCAGACCGGATCGGCGCGCAGGGCCAGCGCCAGCGCGGCCGCGAGGCCCGCGACGGCTGTGGACGAGGAAGGAAGCCGCATGACGGGGTAGGGCGCCTCGTGCAGGATTACCGACCGCACTTCGCGGCGATTGACGATCCGGAGGGCCGGACGTACCACGACGCCCGCCGGCCGTCGCGCTTGCTCGCGGGCCGCCAGCGGAGGTTCCCCGATGTACAAGGCCGAGACCCGCGGCATCAGCGTGTCGGTGCAGCCGCGCTTCGTGGAAGAAGAATCCTCCCCCGACAGCGGCCGCTACTTCTTCGCCTATACGGTGGAGATCACCAACAACGGCAGCGAGCAGGTGCAGCTGCGCTCCCGCCACTGGCGCATCGTCGACGGGCGCGGCGAGATGCAGGAGGTCCGCGGCGCCGGCGTGGTCGGCAAGCAGCCGGTGCTCGGGCCCGGCGAGTCGTTCAGCTACACCAGCGGCTGCCCCCTCACCACGCCGGACGGCACGATGGAGGGCACCTACACGATGTCCACCGCCGACGGCGACAGCTTCGAGGCGGCGATCCCCGCCTTCTCGCTCGACTCGCCGCATGTGCGCCGGGTGATGCACTGACGCTCACCCGTGCTCGGGTGTCTGGGGGCGCCTGCATCCGGTCGGCTGTCGAGAGCGCTCCAGCTGGGCTATGACACGGCTCCCTCCGCCGCGAGAACAGCCCGCCCGATGACCCAGACCGGCCCCCGCCTGACCCCGCTCGAACTCCTCGCCCGGCTGGTCTCCTTCGACACCGAGAGCCAGAAGTCGAACCTGCCGCTGATCCGCTGGGTGGCCGAGTATCTCGACGCCTGGGGCGTGCCCTACGTCATTGCGCCGAACGAGGCCGGCGACAAGGCGGCGCTCTTCGCGACGATCGGGCCGATGCGGGACGGCGGCGTGGTGCTGTCGGGCCATACCGACGTGGTGCCGGTGGCGGGACAATCCTGGACCAGCGACCCCTTCACCCTGCGCGTCGCCGACGGCAAGATCTATGGCCGCGGCGCCGTCGACATGAAGGGCTTCGATGCGCTCTGCCTCGCCCTGGTGCCGGAGATGCTGGCGGCCGACCTCAAGACGCCGATCCACATCCTGCTCTCCTATGACGAGGAGCTGACCTGCCTCGGCGTGGTCGACGTGATCGCCCGCTTCGGGAAGGACCTGCCGCGGCCCGGCGCCGTGATCGTCGGCGAGCCGACCGACCTCGAAGTCGCCGACGCCCACAAGAGCATCTACACCTACCGCACCACCGTCCACGGCCACGAGGCGCATTCCTCGAAGCCCGCGCTCGGCGCCAACGCCGTGATGGCGGCGGCCGAGCTGGTGGCGGGGCTCAACCGCATCGCCGACCGGATGGCGGCGAAGGGCGACGCCAGCGGCCGGTTCGATCCGGCCTACACCACCGTCCATGTCGGGGTGATCGGCGGCGGCACCGCCCGCAACATCCTGCCGAAATCGTGCGAGTTCCAGTGGGAGTTCCGCGGCCTGCCCGATCTCCCCCGCGACGAGATCCCGGGCCTGTTCGCCGCGGAAGTCGAGCGAGTGACCCGCGAGCGGCTCAACCGCTTCGGCAATTACGGGCACATCGAGACCGAGGAGGACGCCGCGGTGCCGGGCCTGGCGCCCGAGCCCGGCTCTCCGGCCGAGCGCCTGGCGCTCCGGCTCGCCGGCCGCAACCACACCATCACGGTGCCCTACGCCACCGAGGCCGGCCGCTTCCAGCTCGCCGGCCTGCCGACGGTGGTCTGCGGCCCGGGCTCGATCGACCAGGCCCACCAGCCGGACGAGTACATCACGCTGGCGGCGTTCGAGGCGGGCGAGGTGTTTCTGCGCCAGCTGGTGCGGGATTGCGCGGCGGGGTGGAGCCCGGCGTGAGGGTGGATTCGCCTTTTCCAAGATCCTTCATGCGATCGATCTGAGTCGCGGGATCCCCTCGCCAGGGTGGGCTAGCGGATTCTCACTTCTCCTCTGAATGCTAACCCATCGAAGGTAATCGCGCTTTCCCCTCCCCCTTGTGGAGAGGGGCTATGGGGATCGAAGATCCCGCGTGGGGGTGGTGCAGAAGGCACCGCTGAGTCTCCTCCGGCACCACCCCCACCTCCAACTCCTCCCCACAACTTGCAGCGATACCGGGCAAGCCCGGGATCGCCTGGGGAGGAGAGGCGCTCTACTTTCAAAGGGAGAAGCGTTCAAACCGAGATGTGTGAACACGCTAGCCCGGGTGGGAGAGGGGGAGGCGCTTGACTGTCACAGCGGACCGGAAGGCGGCGTGCGATGCAGGCCGCCGCCCTGCCAGGCCCGGAGACGCTTATTGCTGCGCCGGCTGGGTCGTGGTGGTGCCGGTCGCGGCGGGAACGTCGGGCTTCGACGTGTCGGTCGCCTGCGCGCCGGACTTGGACGTATCGGTCTTCGAGGCATCCGTCTTGGCGGGCTGCTGGCCGAGATAGACGTATTCCGGCGCGGCGCGGAGCTGATCCTTGTCGGTGTTGATCACCGCCTTCAGGGTCTTGTCGTCGACGCGGGTGACCTGCAGCGCCTCCTTGGCGACCGAGACGTACTTGGTGCCGAGGCCGAGGAAGCCGCCGACGCCGACGACGTAGGACTTCACCGCCAGATCCGGCCCGAGCACGATGTCGGCGATCGAGCCGATGGTCTCGTTGGCGCCGTTCTGAATGCTCTGGCCGATCAGTTTCGTGGCGACGAGGTCGCTCGGCGCCTGGGCGACGAAGGTCGGCCGCAGGTCGTTGTTGAGGGTCGCGGGGGTGCCCGGCACGGGCTTGGGACCGCCGGCATCCTGCGCCAGTCCGGCGCTGGCGCCGGCGACGAGGAGGAACGCGGCGGCGAGGAGGGGGCGGGACATCGACGGCTCCGACTGCGTGCGCCCGACACGCTCGGGCGCAGGAAGAGTCGGTTGCGGTGCGAAAGGTTCCCTCGCGCCCTCCCCTTTCGCAGCGTCAGCCCTGCGGGCCGCCGGCGATCTCGGCCTCGACCTCGGCCGGATCGAGATCGTAGTGCCGCGAGCAGAACTCGCAGGTGATGCCGATGCGGCCGTCCTCGCCGACGATGTCGCGGCGCTCCTCGGCCGAGAAGTTGCGGACCATGCCCATCACCCGCTCGCGCGAGCAGCGGCAGGCCTCGTGCACCCCTTGCGCCTCGAACACCCGCACGCCGCGCTCGTGGAAGAGCCGGTAGAGCAGGCGCTCGCTCGACACCGTCGGATCGACGAGTTCGTGGTCCTCGATCGTCGCCACCAGCGACTTGGCCTCGACCCAGGCGTCGTCCTCCCGGTTCGCGCTGTCGTCGAGGAGGGCGTGCCCCTCCGGCAGGTCGCCGGGCGGCAGATCGGCGAGGCGGGCGCGCTCGGGCGAGTGCGGCAGGAACTGCATCAGCAGGCCGCCGGCGCGCCAGGCCTGACCCCCGCCCTCGACCTGCTCGGCGACGGCGAGGCGCACCCGGGTCGGGATCTGCTCCGACTGGCGGAAATACTGGTGCGCCGCCTCCTCGAAGCCCTGGCCCTCGAGCGCCACCACGCCCTGGTAGCGGCTCTGGGCCGAGCCCTGGTCGATGGTCATGGCGAGGTGGCCGTGACCGAGGAGCTGAGCGGTACCGGCGCGAGCCCCCGCCGCGGCGACGCGGCCGGCATCGAAGCGGGCGGTCGCGCGCAACCGGTCGGGCGCCTCGAAATCGACCACCACCATGTCGACCGGGCCGTCGGACTTGGTCTGCAGCTGGAACCGGCCCTCGAACTTGAGCGAGGAGCCGAGCAGCACGGTCAGCGCCGCGGCCTCGCCGAGGAGCCGCGCGACGGTGTCCGGGTAGCCGTGCCGGCGCAGGATGGTGTCGATCGAGGGGCCGAGGCGCACGGCGCGGCCGCGCACGTCGAGGGGCTCGACCGCGAAGGGAAGGATCGCGTCGTCGCGGCCTTCGGGATTCTGAGGGGACGTGGTCTCGGACATGCTCTCACCGCCGCCGGCAAGCCTGAAGGCCGGCTCTCGCGCCAATGATGAAGGTCTCCCGGCGAGGAGTCTTCCGCACGAGCCGCGCCGCTAGTCCTCGCAACGAGCGGGCAGGCGGAGGGATGGGGCGGGAGACGCCGCGGCGAGAGACCGGCGTATCCTGGTATATGGAGGGTCCGGCGATGTTTTCGAAGGGGTTACCGGGGGATGAAGCCCGAGCCTGTCCGCCGGCCCCCCGGTCTTCACCCACGCCACGTCATCCCGGGTTCTCGGCTTCGCCGAGCCCGGGATGACGTGGAGGAGGATCGAAGCGTGGGGACGGAACCGCCGGCCCGCCGGTCAAACCCTCACGGCACGGCGCCGAGGCACCAGGCCAGGATGCCCTTCTGGGCGTGGAGCCGGTTCTCCGCCTCGTCGAACACCACCGATTGCGGCCCGTCGATCACCTCGGCGGTGACCTCCTCGCCGCGATGGGCCGGCAGGCAGTGCATGAACACCGCGTCCTTGGCCGCCGCCGCCATCAGCCGGCCGTTGACCTGGTAGGGCATCAGCAGGTTGTGGCGGTGCGCCTCGTCCTCGTCGCCCATCGAGACCCAGCAATCGGTCACGACGCAATCGGCCCCCGCCACCGCCTCGAACGGGTCGGCGGTGATGTTGAGCGTCGCGCCCTCGGCCTTGGCGCGGGCGATCAGGCTCTCGGGCACCGGCATCTCGGGCGGGCAGGCGACGTTGAGCGTGAAGTCGAAGCGCGCCGCGGCGTGGGCCCAGGAGGCCAGCACGTTGTTGGCATCGCCCGACCAGGCGACGGTGCGGCCCTTGATCGAGCCGCGATGCTCCTCGAAGGTCAGCACGTCGGCCATGATCTGGCAGGGGTGCGAGTCCTTCGTCAGGCCGTTGATCACCGGCACGGTGGCGTACTCGGCGAGTTCCAGCATCATGCCGTGGTCGAGGATGCGGATCATGATCGCGTCGATGTAGCGCGACAGGACCCGGGCGGTGTCGGCGACGGTCTCGCCGCGGCCGATCTGCATCTCCCGGCCGGTGAGCATCAGGGTCTCGCCGCCGAGTTCCCGCATCGCCACGTCGAACGAGACGCGGGTGCGGGTCGACGGCTTGTCGAACACCATCGCCAGGAACTTGCCGGCGAGCGGCCGCTCCGCCGGCGGCTCGCCCTTGCGGCGGCGCCGCTTCAGGTCGGCGCAGGCATCGAGGACCGTCCGCAGCTCGGAGCTTGAGAAGTCGGTCAGGTCGAGGAAGTGCCGGGGGGCCGGCGCGATCTTCACGGGCGCGTTCATCACTCTGCGGCCCTCCGGCCCCTCGTTTCCATTGCGGCGCAGGCCGCTTCCAGCTTGTCGAGTGCCGCGGCCACCTCGCCCTCGCCGATGATCAGCGGGGGCAGGAGGCGCACGACGTTGTCGCCGGCCGGGATCACCAGCAGGTGCTCGTCCCGGGCGGCGGCGGCGAATTCGGTGTTGGGCACCACGAGGCGCAGGCCCATCATCAGGCCCTCGCCGCGGATCTCGTCGACGATGTCCGGGTGGCGGTCCTTGAGGGCGGCGAGCCGCTGCTTGAGGAGCAGGCCGGTCTGGCGCACCTGCTCGAGGAAGCCGGGGGCGAGCACGATGTCGAGCACGGCGTTGCCCACCGCCATGGCGAGGGGGTTGCCGCCGAAGGTGGTGCCGTGGCTGCCCACCACCATGCCGCGGGCCGCCTCGCGGGTGGCGAGGCAGGCGCCCATCGGGAAGCCGCCGCCGATGCCCTTGGCCGAGGACAGGATGTCGGGCGTGACGCCCGACCACTCGTGGGCGAAGAGCTTGCCGGTGCGGCCGATGCCGGTCTGGACCTCGTCCATGATGAGCAGGAGGCCGTGCTCGTCGCAGAGCGCCCGCAGGGTGCGCAGCCACTCGTGCGAGACCACCCGCAGGCCGCCCTCGCCCTGGATCGGCTCGATCATCAGGGCGGCGGTCTCGGGCGTGATCGCGGCCTTCAGGGCCTCCAGGTCGCCGAACGGCACCTGGTCGAAACCGTCCACCTTCGGGCCGAAGCCGTCGATGTACTTCTGCTGGCCGCCGGCCGCGATGGTGGCGAGCGTCCGGCCGTGGAACGCACCCTCGAAGGTGACGATCCGGTAGCGCTCCGGATGGCCGCCGGCGGCGTGGTACTTGCGGGCCATCTTGATGCAGGCCTCGTTGGCCTCGGCACCGGAATTGGCGAAGAACACCACGTCGGCGAAGCTCGCCTCGACGAGGCGCTGGGCCAGCCGCTCGGCCTCGGGCACCTCGAACAGGTTCGAGACGTGCCAGACCTTCTGGGCCTGCTCGGTCAGCGCGGCGACGAGGTGCGGGTGGCCGTGGCCGACCGAGTTGACCGCGATGCCGGCGCCGAAATCGAGGTATCGCGAGCCGTCTCGGGCGATGAGCCAAGCGCCCTCACCGCGCTCGAAGGACACCTTGGCCCGGGCGTAGGTCGGCAGCAGCGAGGAGGTCACGATCTCGTCTCCGTCGCGGTCGAGTGAGTCGGTCGACCGGAAAACAAAGCGCCGCCTCGAAGGGCGGCGCGCGCGGATACTATGGAACGAGCGCGCCCTGTCAACGCCGGCCGTGAAGATGACGCCGAGATGACGGCGAGAGGAGCCCCGCCCGGGGTTGCGGCCGGACTTCCTTCGGGGCACAGACCGGGGAGCGGCCGGGCTCGGCCGCGCCGCGGCGGGACCGCCGCGGGATGACGGACCGGCTGATCGCTCCGGCGGGCGGCACGCCCCGGACGGGCCTGGTGGGAGACCTGACAGATGAGCGCGACCCTCGACCGCCTGAAGGAGCTCGGCTTCACCCTGCCGCCGGCCGCGGCCCCGGTGGCGAACTATGTCGGCTTCCAGCGCAGCGGCAACCTGGTGATCATCTCGGGCCAGCTGCCCTTCGGCGCCGACGGCCAGATCGACCCGGCCCACAAGGGCAAGGTCGGCGCCGCGGTCTCGCCCGAGGCGGCGGCGGAGGCCGCGCGTCACTGCGCCCTCAACATCCTGGCGCAGCTGCGGGCGGCGGCCGGCAACCTCGACGACGCGGTGGTGTCCTGCCTGCGGCTCGGCGGCTTCATCAACGCGGCGCCGGGCTTCTCGGCGGTGGCGGGCGTGATGAACGGCGCCTCCGACCTGATGGTGCAGGTGCTGGGCGAGCGCGGCCGCCACGCCCGCTCGACGATCGGCGTGGCCGAATTGCCCCTCGACGCGGTGGTCGAGGTCGAAGGCCTGTTCGAGGTCCGGTGATCCGAGGTTCCCTGATACCATGACAGACCGCCTCGCCCCCGGCTGGCTGACCGCCCGCCCGATCGCCCATCGCGGCCTGCACGACCGTGCCGCCGGCATCCCCGAGAACACGATCGCGGCCGCCGAGGCCGCGATCGCGGGCGGCTACGCGATCGAGTGCGACGTCCAGCTCAGCCGGGACGGCGAGGCGATGGTGTTTCACGATGCCGGCCTCGGCCGGCTCACCGGGACCGAGGGCGTGGTGCGCGAGCGCGACGCCGCCGATCTCGGGCGATTGACGGTGCTCGGCAGCGCCGAGCGCGTGCCCACCCTGCCGGAATTCCTGGACAAGATCGCCGGCCGCACGCCGCTGATCGTCGAGGTGAAGACCCGGCACGACGGCGACCTCGCGCTCGCCCGCCGGACCGCCGAGATCGTGGCCGCCTATGACGGTCCGGTCGCGGTGAAGTCGTTCGATCCGGTGATCGTCGGGGCGCTCGCCGACCTGATCCCCGGCATCCCGCGCGGCATCGTGGCCGAGAGCCGGCACGACGACCCGTCCTACGCCACTCTCACCGAGGCGCAGCGGCACGGGCTCGGCCAGTTGCTGCATGTTGCGGAGAGCCGGCCGGACTTCCTGTCCTGGCGCGTCGACGACCTGCCGAACGCCGCCACCCATCTCTGCCGCCTGCTCGGGCGGATGCCGGTGATGACCTGGACCGTCCGCACCGACGCGCAGGTGCGCCTCGCCCAGGCGCATGCCGACCAGATGGTGTTCGAGGGCTTCCGTCCCTGATCAGGGCTTCGCCGGGAGAGCGCTCACGGCCTGGCCGGAAGCTGGAACCAGGCGAACCGGGGCATCAGGCCGGCGAGCGCCGCCGAGGGGCACTCGGCACTGAGCGCATCGGCCACCGCGTCGGCCTCCTCCATCGCGAGGCCGACCTGCAGCACGTCGTCGATCACCGCGATGGCGCCGGAGCGCACGTCGTAGACGGTCCAGCCGTCGCGGTCGCGGCGGATGTCGTAGCGGGTGGCGTGGATCGACATGGCAATCGACATGGGTGAACGTCCCGGCTGGTGAGGGATGCGTAGTCCGGTGAGGGCATGGGTCGATGTGCCGGCGCGCACGCGACGCGGCGCGGCGGATGGGCCGTTCGGCAAGACGGCCTCTGGCGGGGCGGGAGGCCCAACCCTCTCCCCTCCGCGCGGGAGGGTCCAGGGGGCAGCGCCCTCCGACGCTCCGTCACCCCCGCCCGATCGGACCGGCCCGCACGTAGCCGCGGGAGATCAGCCGGTCGCGCTGGCGCGTCCTCCGCTCGGCCTCGCCGAGATCGGCGAGCGCGTCGGCGATCGCCCGGCGGAGCGCCAGGCCGGCATCCCCTCCGGCCGCCGTCAGGTAGGCGACCGCGATCGTCTCGACGCCCGGCCCCCGGCCGTCGCGTCGCTCCGCCGGGTCGTGGTTCATGACGCCGTTCATGGCTTCAGGCTCACCGCTGCACGAGGCCGGCGCCGCCGACTCACGTTAGAACATAACGTGAACAAGCCACGGCGAGGCCAGTCCGGTCAAGCTGCCTTCGCGCATCCGGCGGCCGATGTGGATAGCGGGGAGAGCGGGGCTCAGGGCTTCGGCGTCGCCGCCGGATCGCCGGCCCGGATCGGGGCCTCGACGTAGCGCCCCGTCTCGGGCACCGCCACCGACGCGAAGTCGCGGGCGAGGTCGTGCAGGGCCTGCCGCAGGCCCGGACCGCGCAGGGGCCGGCCGTGGCCGGTCAGCGCCAGCTCGGGTTCGAGCTGCGCCAGCGTCGCGACCGAGCGTCCGGCGGCATCCCAGTCGACCGTGAGGTAGCGCGGCGGCCCGTGCATCTCGGGCGCTTGCGTCGCGACGGCGTAGACCGATTCCTGCGCCGTCGCCACGAAGGCGTCGCCGGCGACCAGCGTCCGGTCGGCGGCGCGCCAGAACGAGACGTGACCGGGGGAATGACCGGGCGTGTGAATCCAGCGCCAGCCCGGCAGCGGCGGCACGCTCCCATCCTCCGGCAGGAGGCGCAGGCGGGCGCCGACATCGACAGGCCTTGTGGGAAAAAGCGGCGAGAGACGGGCGACGAGCCCGCCGCCGACGCTCGGATCCGGCGCCGGATAGGCGGCGCTGCCGTCGAGGTAGGGCCGCTCGAGCGGATGCGCCCAGACCGGCGCATCCCAGGCCTCGGCCAGATCCTCGAGCGCGCCGACGTGATCGAAATGGCCGTGGGTGAGGACGATCGCCGCCGGGCGCGCACCCTGGCCGAAGCGGGCGGCGGCCGCCGCCTCGATCGCGGACCGCGATCCCATGATCCCGGCATCGACCAGCACCCAGCCCCGGTCCCCGGCCCCGGGCGGGCCGAGATAGGCGACGTTGACGAGGACGTGCCGCTGGTAGGCGAGGTCCGCGCGCAGCGCGTGCGTGCCGTCCGGGCCGGCGGGCACGTCGTCGACCGAATCGGGGCCGATCGGGATCTGCTGGGTCATGCCGGGACCTCGCGGGGAATGCCCGATCAATGCTCCCAAGGAGTATCAGTTCCCGGTCGCGGGCCCGGGCGATGCCGCCGTCGTGACGTTTCTGCAACGACGGCTCGGAAATATACGAATGCGAAACATCCGTGGCCCCAATCGGGCTTTTTCGCGGCTACGCTCGCATCCAGCGCTCACGGGCGCCGTTCCCGAAGAAGAAGGCTGCAAAGCCCACGCCCAGATCGAGGCAATTTGATGCAAGTTCAGACACAGTCGAGACGCAAGACGATGGCTGCGCGCGGCCTGATCTCGCTCCTCTGCTCGACGATCTCTTACGCAGCGTTGGCGCAGTCGTCCGGCACCCAGGATCCGGGCCGCCTCGGCGACGCGGCGAGCTGGCGCACGCCGGAATATCTCGGCGATTGGGGCCTGACCTCGATGCGGGCCGACCAGGCCTATGCCAGCGGCATCACCGGGCGGGGCGTCGTGGTCGGCTCGGTCGATTCCGGCTTCCTCGCCACCCATCCGGAATTC
Source organism: Methylobacterium indicum (assembly GCF_017347565.1). Taxonomy (NCBI): domain Bacteria; kingdom Pseudomonadati; phylum Pseudomonadota; class Alphaproteobacteria; order Hyphomicrobiales; family Methylobacteriaceae; genus Methylobacterium; species Methylobacterium indicum. The sequence goes on from NZ_AP024145.1 coordinate 3,548,610, forward strand.
GCCGGACAGGTGACCCCGCTCACCGTCCAGGGCACCTACCTCTCGAACGGCTACCGCTACGAGACCGCCGCGGGCGTGCGCAGCGACCCGTTCACGGCGGGCAGCGCCTTCTCGGTGCCGGGCACCTGGATCCGCGGCGTCAACGACGACCACGGTACCCATGTCGACGGCACCATCGTGGCGCGCCGCGACGGCACCGGCATGCACGGCGTCGCCTTCGGGGCGACCCTGCTCGCCACCAACACCAACGCCACCGATTCCTCGATCTACGGCGCCAACCAGGACTACGCCTACTTCAAGGCTGCCTACGGCAACCTGGCGGCGGCCGGCGCGCGGGCGATCAACTCGTCCTGGGGCAGCCCGCCGCCCTCCGAGAACTACAACACCCTCGCGGGGGTCGCGGCCGGCTACGCCAAGTTCCAGGGCCGCCTCGACTGGCTCGACGCGGTGGCCGAGACCACCCGGCAATACGGCACGGTCATGGTCTTCGCCGCCGGCAATGCCGGGGTGAACAACCCGACGGTGCGCGCCGCCCTGCCCTATTTCGAGCCCGACCTCGAATCGCGCTGGATCGCGGCGTCCGGCCTGACCATCGACGACGGCACGGCGTTCAACCGCTGCGGGCTCGCCAAGTACTGGTGCATCGCCGCGCCCGGCCGCGGGATCCTGAGCACCGTCACCTCGACCACGGGCGTGGCGGGTTACGGCACCAAGAGCGGCACCTCGATGTCGGCGCCCCACGTCACCGGCGCGCTGGCGCTGGTGATGGAGCGCTACCCCTACATGACCAACGAGCAGGCGCGCGACGTGCTGCTCACCACCGCGACCCATCTCGGCAGCGGCCCGGCCAACGTGCCGAACGAGACCTTCGGCTGGGGCAAGATCGACCTCGGCCGCGCCATGAACGGCCCGGGCCAGTTCCTCGGCCGCTTCACCGCCACCCTGACGGGCGGCACGGTCGACATCTGGTCGAACGATATCTCGGACGCCGCGCTGCGCCAGCGCCAGGTCGAGGACGGCGCCGAGCACGCGACCTGGCTGCAGGTGAAGGCCGCCCGCGGCTGGAGCGCCGGCCTGCCGGCGGGCGCGACCGCCGACCAGCAGATCGAGTACACCTGGCGCGAGGCGCGCGATCAGGCCTTCCTGAACCGCACCTACCAGGGCGGGCTGACCAAGGCCGGGGACGGCGCGCTGATCCTGACCGGCTTCAACACCTATGCCGGCAGCACGGAGGTGAATGGCGGCCTGCTGGCGGTCGACGGCTGGGTGAGATCGGTCACCAATGTGAATGCGGGCGGTACGCTCGGCGGCGGGGGCTTCCTTGGCGACGTCAACGTCCGGTCCGGAGGTACGCTCTCTCCCGGGATCGGCGGCATCGATCGTCTCACGGTGTTCGGCGACCTCAGCTTCGCCCGAGGCTCGCGGTACGCCGTCGAGGTCGCATCGGGCCGCAGCGACCGGGTCGGCGTCGCCGGCACGGCACGGATCGAGGGCGGCACCGTGACGGTCGCATCCGAAGGGTCCAACAGCATCACGCCCGGTGCCCTGCGGAGCCTGCTCGGGCAGCGCACCACCATCCTGCAGACGACGGACGGCGTCGTCGGTCGGTTCGACGCCGTGACGCCGGGCTACACCTTCATCGGGGCGAACCTCGATTACGCCACCGACAGCGTCGGGCTCACGCTGGCGCGCAACGCCACCACCTTCGCGTCCATCGGCGCCACCCGCAACCAGGCGGCGACCGGCGGGGCGATCGAAGCGCTCGGCGCCGGCAACGCCCTCTACGAGACGGTGCTGGTCAACGCCGATCCGGCGGCGGCGCGCTCCGCCTTCGCGTCCCTGTCGGGCGAGGTCCATGCCAGCGCCGTGACGGCGCAGTTCGAGACCGCGTTCTTCGTCCGCGAGGCGATCCTCGACCGCCTGCGCCGGGGCGACGTCGCGGGCGCGCCGGTCTTCGGAGGTCGTCTCTCGGCCCCCAGCCTGCCGGCGGCCTACTCGGCCGACCTGCCGGGCCGGGTGGCGCCGCCGGTCCAGATGCCGGCGCAACTCGCCGCGCCGCGGGCCTACGGCCTCTGGGGCCAGGGTTTCGGCGCCTTCGGCCGCACGCGGGGCGACGGCAACGCCGCCTCGCTGTCGCGCCAGATCAGCGGATTCGTGCTCGGTGCCGATACGGGGCTCGATCTCGGCGGGCTTCCCGGCGCCTGGCGGGTCGGCGTCGCGGGCGGCTACACCAACACCAGCCTCGACGTGACCGGGCGGGCCGCCTCGGGCGTCATCGAGAGCGGTTTCGGCGGCCTCTATGCCGGCACCACCCTCGGGCCGGTGGCCCTGCGCTTCGGCGGGGTGGCGGGCGGCAACAGCCTGTCGCTCCGGCGCAGCATCCTGGCCCCCGGCTTCAACCAGGGGCTGAGCGCCCGCACCGGCGGGATCACCGCCCAGGTCTTCGGCGAGGTCGGCTACCGGGTGGCGTTCGGGGCCGCCGTCATCGAGCCCTTCGTCGGCGCGGCGGCGATCCGCATCGGCCAGGACGCCTTCACCGAGCGCGGCGGGCCGGCGGCGCTCTCCGGCCTCGGCCGCGACAACGACCTCGCCGCCACGACCGTCGGCGTTCGCGGCTCGACCCGGATCTCGGCCGACCTGCCGGTCACCCTGACCGGCCTCGTCGGCTGGCGCCGGGCCTATGGCGACGTGGTGCCGAAGGCGCTCCTCGCCTTCGGGGCCGGCCAGACCGGCTTCCTGGTCGCGGGCGTGCCGATCAACCGCGACGCGGTGGTGGCGCAGGCCGGCCTCGACTGGGCCGTCTCCCCGGCGACGACGCTCGGCGTGTCCTATACCGGCCAGGCCGGCGAGCGGGCGCAGGACCACGCGGTGAAGGGCAACTTCACCTACCGGTTCTGAGGACCTGGAACGGACAAGGCCCGCCGCCTCGGATCGAGGCGGCGGGCCTTTCTCATGGGGACGGGGCCGATGGGGGCGGGGCCGCGCGTGTCAGCGCTTGCCCAGCATCTCCATCGGCGTGCGGTAGGTCTCCCGCGCCGTGAAGATCGACACCGCGGCGATCGCTGCCGTGGCGGTGACGAAGGCGGCGACCGGGACCCAGCCGGTCGGGCCGGCGCCGAGGAGCTCGGCGCTGATGGCCGGAGCGAAGCCGCCGAGGGCGAAGCCGATCTGGGTGCCGATCGCCATGCCCGACAGACGGACCTTGGTGCCGAACATCTCGCCGTAGAGCGACGGCCACACCCCGTTGGCGGCGCTGTAGACCACGCCCGAGAGCAGGATGCCGAAGGTGAAGATCAGCGGGATGTTGCCCTGGCTGATCGCCCACATGTAGGGCCAGATCAGCGCGGCGGAGCCGAGCGCGCCGAAGATGAAGACCGGGCGGCGGCCGATCCGGTCGGACAGGGCCGCGAAGGCCGGGATCGCGCCGAGCGCCACCACGTTGGCGAGGATCAGCACCGTCAGCATCGTCGGACGGTCGATCTTCATCGTGTTGACAGCGTAGGACAGGGTGAAGACGCTGAAGATCGTGCTCACCACCGAGACCAGCGCGGCGAAGATCACCCGCAGCACGTCCGCCCACTGGGTGCGGAACAGCACCGCCACCGGCAGGCCGGCCTTCTCGTGCTCCTGCTCCTTCTCGAAGACCGGGGTCTCCGGCAGGGTGCGGCGAACCCAGAACCCGACCGCGACCACGAGGGCGCTGAGGAAGAACGGGATGCGCCAGCCCCAGGACAGCATCTGCGCCTCGGGCATCGCCGAGACCGGCAGGAAGACCAGCGTCGCCAGGATCAGCCCGGCCTGGGTGCCGCTCAGGGTGAAGCTGGTGAAGAAGGCGCGCCGGTTGGCGGGCGCGTGTTCGAGGGTCATCGAGTTGGCGCCGGCCTGCTCGCCGGCGGCCGAGATGCCCTGGAGCAGGCGGGCGATCACCAGCAGGATCGGCGACAGGATGCCGGCCTGCCCGTAGGTCGGCAGGCAGCCGATCATGAAGGTCGAGAGGCCCATCAGCAGCAGCGTGAAGGTCAGCACCTTCTTGCGGCCGAAGCGGTCGCCGATATGGCCGAGCGCCACGGCACCGAGCGGCCGGGTGATGTAGGCGACGCCGAAGGTCGCGAACGAGGCGAACGCCGCCGCCTGCGGGTTGTCGGCCGAGAAGAACAGTTTTGGGAAGATCAAAGCCGCGGCGGTGCCGTAGATGAAGAAGTCGTAATATTCAACTGCGCTGCCGATCCAGCTCGCGAGCGCGGCCTTCTTCGGGGTCTTCACGGCTTCGGTCTCGGCGGTCGCAGCGGCGGCCGCCGGGTAGACGGAGGAGGTCATCGGGCGTTTCCTGTAGGAGGGAGGCGACGGGCCCGTTGGATCGGACCGCATTCTTCGGGGGATTGGGTGGCGGCGAGGGGCCGCCGACCGGGACCGGCTCAGGCCGTCCGGCCGAGCTCGGCGAAGTGGCGGAGCATCCGCTCCGGGTCCGGGGTCAGGCCGGTGATGAGGCGGAACGCCTCGACCGCCTGGAACACCGCCATGCCGCCGCCGTCGAGGGTGCGGCAGCCGATCCGGCGCGCCTCGCGCAGGAGCGCGGTCTCGAGCGGGAAGTAGACGATCTCGGAGACGAAGAGCCCGGGGTGCAGGTATTCGGCCGGCAGCGGCAGGCCCGGATACTTGTCCATGCCGGTCGGCGTGCAGTGGACGAGGCCGTCCGCCGCCGCGACCTCCGCCGCGAGATCGGTGCAGGCCCGCGCCCGGCCGGCGCCGAAGCGCTCGCAGAGCGAGGCGGCGACGCCCGCCGCGCGCGCCGGATCGATGTCGTTGAGAACGAGGTCCTTGACCCCGAGGGTCAGGAGCGCGTGGGCCACCGCCGCGCCCGCGCCGCCGGCGCCGAGCTGCACCACACGGTCGAGATTGACGTCCGGCAGGCCGCGCCGGAACGCCTCGGCGAAGCCCCACCAGTCGGTGTTGTGGCCGACGCGCTTGCCGTCGCGCAGCACCACCGTGTTGACCGCGCCGAGGGCCGCTGCGTCCGGCGACAGCGCATCGAGGTGGGCGAGCACCGCCTGCTTGCAGGGATGGGTGATGTTGAGGCCCGAAAACCCCATCCGCTCGGCGGCGGTGAGCAGCTCCGGCAGGGCGTCGGCACCGAGGCCGAGCTTTTCGAGGTCGATTGTCTGGTAGAGGAGGCGCAGGCCCTGCGCGTCGCCCTCGTGCTCGTGCATCGGAGGGGTGCGGGATGCCTGGATGCCGTTGCCGATCAAGCCGGCCAGGACGGATCTGGGGGATGCGCCCATGATGCGGGCTCCTCTCTCGAACGTTCCTCGGATGGCGCGATTGCGACGCGCTTGAATCCAAATGTACGAACCAGTACGTTCATGTCAAGCCGGGACGAACGGAGGCCGGCGGGCCGCCGCGCCGGGCTCGACGGAGCCGGCCCCGTTTGCCATGGAGGGCCGGAGAAGCGGACGGGAGAACGCGATGAGGAAGGCGATCGCCACGGTGTCGTTGAGCGGCACGCTGATCGAGAAGCTGGAGGCGATCGCGGCGGCGCGGTTCGACGGCGTCGAGATCTTCGAGAACGATCTTCTGTTCCACACCGGCGCCGCCCGCGACGTGCGCCGCTACGCCTCCGATCTCGGCCTCTCGATCGACCTGTTCCAGCCCTTTCGCGATTTCGAGGGCGTGTCGGACGAGCAGCTGAAGCGCAACCTCGACCGGGCCGAGCGCAAGTTCGACCTGATGGAGGAGCTCGGCGCGCCCCTGATCCTGGTCTGCTCCAACGTCGGCACGGACGTGTCCGACGACGATGCCCGGATGGCCGACCAGCTCTACCAGCTCGCCGAGCGGGCGGCGAAAAGAGGCCTCAAGATCGGCTTCGAGGCCCTGTCCTGGGGCACCAAGGTCCGCACCTTCGACCGGGCCTGGCGCATCGTCGAGCGGGCCAACCACCCGCATCTCGGCCTGATCCTCGACAGCTTCCACACGCTCGCGCTCCCCGACGACTGGTCGGGCATCGCGAATCTCCCGGGCCAGCGGGTGTTCTTCGTCCAGCTGGCGGATGCGCCGCGCATCGGCATGAACCCGCTGACCTTGAGCCGCCACTTCCGCTGCCTGCCCGGCCAGGGCGACCTCGACGTGCCGGGCTTCCTCCAGGCGGTGCTCGCCTGCGGCTATACCGGCACGATCTCGCTCGAAATCTTCAACGACGACATGCGGGCCGCGCCCCCGCGCCAGACCGCGGCCGACGGCCACCGCTCGCTGCTGTTCCTCGAGGAGCGGGTGCGCCGCACCGAGGAGGCGGCCTCCCAGGCGCCCTCCCCGGTCAAGCGGCCCCGGCGCCGGGTCGAGCTGTTCGATCCGCCGCTGCCGCCGGCCATCACCGGCCACCGCTTCATCGAGGTGGCGGTGGATGAGCGCTGCGAGGACGCGCTGGCGCGCCTCCTCGGCCAGCTCGGCTTCGCCCGGCTCGGCCGGCATCGCAGCAAGGCGGTGACGCTCTACGGCCAGGGCGAGATCCGCATCGTCCTCAACCGCGAGCCGGATTCCTTCGCCTCGTCCTACTTCCTGATGCACGGCCCCTCGGTCTGCGCCCAGGCCATCGCCACCGACGACGCGCTCGCGGCGTTGGGCCGGGCCGAATCCTACGGCGCCGCCCGGTTCGGCGGCCGGATCGGGCCGGACGAGAATTCCTTCCCGTCGATCCGCGCCCCCGACGGCAGCCTGATCATCCTCACCGATCCGCAGACCGGGGGCGAGTTCGAGCACGACTTCGTGATGGAGGACGCGCCCGAGCCGGCGGGCCTGCTGACCCGGGTCGATCACGTCGCCCAGGCCCTGCCCGAGGGCCAGCTCGATTCCTGGGTGCTGTTCTACCGCGCCGTGCTCGGTCTCGAGCCGGAGGACGTCGTGGTGCTGCCCGATCCCTACGGCCTCGTGCGCAGCAAGGCGATGTCGAACGCCGAGCGCACCATGCGGCTGCCGCTCAACATCTCGGAGAGCCGCAACACCGCCACCGCCCGCCTGGTATCGAGCTTCGCGGGCGCCGGCGTCCACCACATCGCGCTCGCCACCGACGACATCTTCGCGGCGGCCGAGCGCCTGAAGGCGGCCGGGGCGACGCTGCTGCCGATTCCGGCCAACTACTACGACGACGTGGCTGCCCGCTTCGGCCTCGACGATGCGACCATCGCGCGGATGCAGAGCTTGAGCATCCTCTACGACCGGGTCGGCGACGGCGAGTTCCTGCAATTCTACACGACGCCGTTCGAGGAGCGGTTCTACTTCGAGGTCGTGCAGCGCAAGGGCGGCTACGACCTCTACGGCGCGCCGAACGCGCCGGTGCGAATGGCGGCCTTGGCGGCGTTGCGGGGGCCGAACCTGTCGCAGGTGCTGCGGTAGGCGGGTCGGGGGCGGGCCTGTTCCGCCCCTCCCCTTTCCCGGACAACTGCAGCGAAGCGGAAGGAGATCCGGGAACCAGCACACGGACTCGCGAAGCGACCGCTCTCTGCAACGTTGCAGCCTACAGAGCCGCTTCGCGGCACTTGTCTCCTGGATCCCGGATCTCCTTCCGCTGACGCTTCAGTCGTCCGGGACAGGGCGCGGGTGACCGGCTCGATCGCGAGCCAGCAAAAAGCCCCCGGAAGCAGGGCTTCCGAGGGCTGTCCTTCAACCGACGTCGCGGTTTACTTCTTCTCGTCTGCCTTCGGCGCCGCGGCCGGCGCGGCCCCGACCCGCTCGATCTTGGCGCCCTCGCGCAGCTTGGTGATGATGTCCTGCTGGGTCTTGCGGGTGAGGTAGGCCTCGACCTGCTCCTTCATCTCGTCGAAGCTCGGCACCGGCTTGCTGCGCTTCTCCTCGACCTTGATGACGTGCCAGCCGAACTGGGTCTTGACCGGGTCGGAGATCTTGCCGGCTTCGATCTTGAACGCCGCGTCGGCGAAGGGCGCGACCATCCGCTCCCTGGTGAACCAGCCGAGATCGCCGCCCTCGGCCTTGGAGCCCGGGTCCTTCGAGGTCTCGGCCGCCACCTTGGCGAAGTCCTCGCCGGCCTTCAGGCGCGCGGCGATCTTCTTGGCCTCGGCCTCGTTGTCGACGAGGATGTGGCGGGCGTGGACCTCCTCCTCGGGCTTCATCGCCTTGACGGTCTCGTCGTAGAGCGCCCGCTCGGCCTGCGGCGTCACCGCCTTCTTGGCCTCGCGCTCGAGGTACTCGTCGAGGAGGAGCTTGTCGCGGAAATAGGCGAGCTTGCGGGCGAAGTCCGGGCTCTCGGCCACCTTGTCCTTCTCGGCGGCCTGGGCGCCGATCTTCAGGTCGACCATGTAGTCGACGAGGAGGTTGCGCTTCTGCGCCTCGTCGACGCCGGGCAGCGACAGGGCCGGGTCGTCGGCCGCCACCGCGAGGTCGCCGGCGGTGATGGTCGCGCCGTTGACCTTGGCCACGACGGTGTCGGGGGACTGGGCCGGGGCGGCGGCAGGGGCAGCAGCCGGAGCGGCTGCAGGCGCGGCGGCCGGCGCCTGAGCGAGTGCGGCGCCGGGCAGGAGGAGCCCGAGGGCGAGCGCGCCGTTGCGCCAGAAGGGAGGGTGGGTCGGCATGGCGTGATCCTTGGGGCCCGTGCGCGAGGTCGTTTTCAGACGGCGGACAGGTGGCAAAGATCGGTCGCCAAGACAAGCGGCGCACGGCGCCGCAGAGGCAGGCAGACGGCGCAGGCCGCCGCAGCGACAACGGACAGACGCGCCCCGCGGACCACGAGCGGTCCGCGGGGATGCGGGAGCGAGGCGTTCAGTAGCCGGTCGAGGCGACCTCGACCCGGTTGCCGCGGCGCGCGAAGGCGACGGAAGCGGCCGCGCCGTCCTGGGTGCCGGGCACCGAGAAGCTGACGACCTGGTCGGAGGCGAGCGTGGTGATCACCCGCAGCGGGGTGGCGGCGGTCGCGTCGGTCGGCGCCAGGGTGGCGACGACGCGCAGGCCGTCCTTCTCGACGGTGTAGTAAGCCGAGCCGCGCACCGGGCCGAGATCGAGGCTGTGCGACTGGCGCGGGGTCAGCTCGGAGGCACCCGCCGCGGTGGCGAGAACGAGACCGAGGGCGGAGAGAGCGATGAGGCGCATCGGTGGTCCAGGAGTTCTGTCCGGCGCGAGAAGCGCGTCCGGAAAGCCGGGATCTGCCGGGAGACGTCAATAAAGCATTCACCATTGTGCGACGCAATAGAAACATATTGCATTGCACAATGATGCGGGTGCATCGGCCCGCCTGCATTCATGCTCATCCTGCAGTGCGACCGCGCGTGCCGCCCATCGCGCCTTCCGACCTCCCGTGACCTGCGGGCCGCTCCGCCCTACCTGCCCCGTCGACCCGTCTCACATGGCCGCCCGCCCTCGCCGACCCGGATGGCTGGGCAGCCACTTGCTGGACTCGCCATGAGTACCTACCGCTTCGACAGGCTCCTCAGCCCGCGCTCCGTGGCGCTGGTGGGCGCGAGCGCACGGCCGAACGCGTTCGGTGCCGCGATCCTGCGCAACCTGCGCGAGGCGGGGTTCTCCGGACCGATCTGGCCGGTCAACCCGCGCCACGACAGCGTCGACGGCGTCCAGGCCTTCGCCGATCTCGCCGACCTGCCCGAGCCCGCCGACCTCGTGGTGATCGTGACCCCGCCCGAGACCGTGCCGGACGTCGTGGCGGCGGCCGGCCGCAAGGGCTGCGGGGCGGCGGTCGTCATCACCACCGGTCTCGGCAGCGGGCCGGATTCGCTGGCGGAAGCCGCGCGGGCGGCGGCACGGCGCCACTCGCTGCGGCTCGTCGGGCCCGACAGCATGGGGCTCGCCGTACCGGGGAGCGCGCTCAACGCGAGTTTGCTCGCCCGGGCGCCGCTCCCCGGCGACCTGGCGCTGATCTCGCAGTCGCGCACGGTGGCGGCCGGCATCGTCGCCTGGGCGCAGGCGCGCGGCACCGGCTTCTCGGGCATCGTCTCCCTCGGCAACGCTCTCGACGTCGACATCGCCGACTGCCTCGACCACTTCGCCGCCGACATCCGCACCCGGGCGATCCTCTTGTCGATCGCCACCGTGACCGACGCGCCGAAATTCATGTCGGCGGCGCGGGCCGCCGCGCGGGCGAAGCCCGTGGTGGTGCTCCGCTCCGGCCGCCACGACGCCGCCCGGATCGCCGACGGGCGTCCCGCCTCTCGCGCCTTCGCCCATACCGGCATCACCCATACGGGAATCCTGGCCCGCACCGACGCCGTCTACGACGCCGCCTTCCGGCGCGCGGGCCTCTTGCGGGTGCAGGACCTCGACGAGATGTTCTCGGCGGTCGAGACGCTCGGGCGCCAGCGGCCCTTCCCGGGCCGGCGCCTCGCCATCCTGGCGAACGGCCGCGGGGTCGGCGCCATCGCGGTCGACCGGCTGATCGACCTCGGCGGCTCCCTCGCCGGCCTCTCGGACGAGACCCGGGCGCGGCTCGCCGCGGCGGTGCCGGGCACGAGCGCACAGGATTGGCACAACCCGGTCGATATCGGCGCCGACGCCGACGGGCCGCGCTACGCCGCGGCGCTGGAGGCTTTGATGGCCGAGCGCGACAACGACGCGGTGCTGGTCATCAACGTGCCGACCGCCCTGTCCGGCGGCAGCGCGGTCGCGAGCGAGATCGTCGAGGCGGTGAAGCGGGGGCGCAAGGGCGCGTTCCGCGCCCGTCCGGTCTTCGCCGTCACGGTGGGCGACGAGGCGGCCGGCGAGATCCTGAGCCAGGCCGGCCTCCCGCGCTTTGCCACCGATGCCGACGCGGTCGAGGGCTTCACCCACCTCGTGCGCTACCGCGAGGCGCAGGACGACCTCACCACCACCCCGGCGGTGCTGCCCGACGACCTCGTGCCGGATGCGGGCGCCGCCCGGGCGATCGTCGACCGCGTGCTGGCGGAGGGACGCACCTGGCTCGACCCGCGCGAGATGGCGGACCTGCTCGCGGCCTACGGCATCCCGGCCCAGCCGGTGACGCTCGCCGCCGACGCCGATGCGGCCGCGGAGGCCGCCTGGCCGATCATCGCGGCGGGGGGCACGGTGGCGCTCAAGCTCGCCTCGCCGGACGTGGTGCACAAGTCCGATGTCGGCGGCGTGCGCCTCGGGCTCACCAGCGAGGCGGCGGTGCGGGAGGCAGCCGCCGAGATGCTGGCCCGGGTGGCGCAGGAGCGGCCCGAGGCCCGCGTCACCGGCTTCGTGGTCCAGGCGATGCTGCGCCGGACGCAGGCGCGCGAACTGATCGCCGGCCTCGTCGACGATCCGGTCTTCGGTCCCGTCGTGGTGTTCGGCCGCGGCGGCACCGCCGTCGAGGTGATCGACGACCGGGCGCTGGCGCTCCCGCCCCTCGACCGGCGTCTCGCCGCCGACCTGATCGGGCGGACCCGGGTGGCGCGCCGCCTCAAGGCCTACCGGGACGTCGCGGCCGCCGACGAGGCAGCGGTCGCCCTGGTGCTGGTCAAGCTCGGCCAGCTCGCCGCCGACCTGCCGGAATTGCGCGAGCTCGACATCAATCCGCTGCTGGCCGACCGCGACGGCGTCATCGCCCTCGACGCCCGCGCGGCGGTGGCGCCCCTGCCGCCGGAGCGGCGGCGCGACGCGGGCGCCGGACCGAGCCACGCGCGCTTCGCCGTGCGGCCCTATCCCCGCGCCTGGGAGCGCCGCATCGTCCTCGACGAGCAGGGCATCCTGGTCCGCCCGGTCCGGGCCGAGGACGAGGGGCTGTTCGAGGCCTTCTTCAAGCAGGTCAGCGCCGAGGACCTGCGCCTGCGCTTCTTCGCGCCGGTGCGCGACTTCAGCCACGCCTTTCTCGCCCGCCTGACCCAGCTCGACTACGCCCGCGCCATCGCCTTCGTGGCGATCGAGGAGGCGACCGGCACGATGATGGGGGCCGTGCGCCTCCACGCCGACGCCAACCACGAGACCGGCGAATACGCGATCCTGGTCCGTTCCGACCTCAAGGGCCTCGGGCTGGGCTGGTCGCTGATGGGGCTGATGCTCGACTGGGCCCGGGCCGAGGGCCTGCGCCACGTTGAGGGCCAGGTGCTTCGCGAAAATACCACCATGCTGGCGATGTGCCGCAAGCTCGGCTTTACGGTGAGGACCGACCCCTCCGACCCCGACCTGATGCTGGTGCGGCGCGCGCTGGCGGAGGAGAGTGGCGCGCCCGCAACCTGACACCCTCCTCCCATGCGCGACACCCCTCCCCTCGACATCGCCGGCGGCCTGCTCCTCACCGCCGCCGCCGGCTTCGTCGACGCCGTCGGCTTTCTGCGGCTCGACGGGCTCTACACCTCGTTCATGAGCGGCAACTCGACCCAGTTCGCGGTCTCGCTGGCGCAACCCGGCCACCCGGTCGCCTGGGAGATCGGCCTCCTCTTCGTGTCGTTCCTTACCGGCGGCTTCTGCGGCAGCGTGGTCTCGCTGCGCACCCCCGGCCGCTGGGGGCCGGCCGCGGTGCTGGCGGTCGAGGCGGCGCTCCTGGCCGCGGCCCTGTCCCTCGCCTTCGGCCCCGCGCAGGGGCCGGTGGCGCCGCTTCTCGCCGCCGCCATGGGGGCGCAGAACGCGGCGCTCCGCCGGAGCGCGGGATTCCGGCCCGGCGTCACCTTCGTCACCGGGACCCTGTTCAGCCTCAGCCACACCCTGGCCCAGGCCGCCACCCGGATCGGCCCGGCTCTCGGCTGGCTGCCGGATGCCTGCACCTGGCTGGCGCTGGTCGCGGGCGCGGTGGCGGGGGGATTGGCGTATCGGGCTCACGGGCTCGAGGCCCTGGCGGTGCCGATGCTGGGCGTCGGTCTGGTGCTGGCGCTCGCCGTCGGCCGGGCCGTGCGGGCGGCGGCGTGAGAACCGGAGGCACCGCCGTGGCCGACGAGTGCGCACCGCCCCGCGACGTGATCCACCTGCGGCGGGATGCGGCGAGCGGGATCGAGGCGGTGACGGCGCGCTTCCACGGCCACGCCTACGACATGCACCACCACGACGAGTGGCTGGTCGGCGTCACCCATGACGGCATCCAGGATTTCTTCTGCCGCGGGGCGCGCCGCCAGAGCACGGCGGGCCGGGTGATCCTGATCGAGCCCGGCGAGCGCCACGACGGGCAGGCCCTGCGCGCGGCGGGCTTTCGCTACAGCATGCTCTACCTGCCGCAGGACTGGCTGCGCGACCGGATGGGCGGCCGCGACGGGCATCTCGGGTTCCGGGCCACCCTGGCCGACGACCGGCACCTCGGCGCGGCCATCCTCCAGGCGTGCCGGACGGTGTTCGGCGGTAGCTCGCCGCTCGCGACCGACGCGGCGATGGACGACCTCGCCGAGCGGCTGCGCGGCCATCTCGGCGCTGCCCCGCCGCGCCCGGCGCCCGACGGCGATCCGGCCGTGGCGGACCGCGCGCTCGACTACCTGCACGCCCACGCCGCCACGCCGTTCGGCCTCGACGCGCTCGCCCGGGCGGTCGGCGCCGCCGACCGGTTCCAGCTCGCCCGGGCGTTCCGGCGGCGCTTCGGCACCTCGCCCCATGCCTGCCTGGTCGAGCTGCGCCTCGCCCGGGCCCGCGCCCTGCTGCGCGAGCGGGTGCCGCCGGCGGAGGCCGCGCTGATGGCGGGCTTCTCCGACCAGAGCCATCTCGGCCGCTGGTTTCGCCGCGCCTACGGCCTGACCCCCGCCGTCTACCGGCGCGGGCGCACGGACGTTCCAGACGGCGCGCATCTCCTCGACTAGCCCTGCACCCGATCACCCGCAGGGAGCGTTTCGATGTTCGACACCAAGGTGGCCATCCTGGTCCGCGACGACCTCGCCGTATGGCAGAAGCTGAACGTCACGGCGTTCCTGGCGACCGGCATCGCCGGGGCGGTGCCCGAGGCGATGGGCGAGCCCTACCGCGACGCCGCCGGGCGCACCCACGCCCGGCTCCTCGGCCAGCCGATCCTGATTTTCTCCGCCTCGGCCGAGGTGCTGCAGCGGGCCTGGCAGCAGGCGATCCAGCGCGACCTCGCCCGCAGCGCCTATGTCCGGGCGATGTTCGAGACCGGGCACGACGCCGCCAACCGCGAGGTCTTCCGCGCCGAGCCCGCCGACGCGCCGGACCTCGTCGGCCTCGCCCTCCACGGCCCGAAGAAGGACGTCGACAAGGCCACCAAGGGGGCGTCGCTGCACCCGTGACGGGCCGGGCGCACGCCCCCGTCCGTCAGGCCGCCACGGCCGGCGCCGCCCGGCGCATCCGGCCGATCATCAGCGACATCAGGGCGGCCATGAGAGCCGTGAGTCCGGCGGCCAGGAACGCCTCGAGGTAGCGCCCTTCCGAGGCCCGCACCAGGCCGGCGCCGAAGGCCGCGGTCGCCGCGCCGAGCTGGTGGCCGGCGGCGATCCAGCCGAACACGATCGGGGCGTCGCGCTCGCCGAACGTCTCGTTGGCGAGCCGCACCGTCGGCGGCACCGTGGCGATCCAGTCGAGGCCGTAGAACACCGCGAAGATCGACAGGCTGTAGAACGAGAAGTCGGTGAAGGGCAGCGCTATCAGCGAGAGCCCGCGCAGGCCGTAATAGACGAACAGGAGCTTGCGCGGGTCGTAGCGGTCGGTGAGCCAGCCCGATCCGGTGGTGCCGATGAGGTCGAAGATCCCCATCATCGCCAGGAGCCCCGCCGCGCGCACCTCCGGGATGCCCTGGTCGGCGCAGAACGAGATCAGGTGGGTGCCGACCAGCCCGTTGGTGGTGAGCCCGCAGATGAAGAAGGTGCCGAACAGGAGCCAGAAGTCGCCCTTGGCGCTCGCCCGCACCAGCCCGTCGATCGCGGCGCGAAAGGGATTGGCGCGGCGCGGCGGCTCGGCGACGGTGCCGGGCGCGGCGCCGTACGGGGTGAGGCCGATATCGGAGGGGCGCTCCGGCAGGAGCCAGGCGACGAGCGGGATCAGGGCTGCGACGGCGCAGGCCACCGTGAGCACCACCGGGCGCCAGCCCCCGGCCTGCGCGATCGCCGCGAGGCCCGGCAGGAAGATCAGTGTGCCGGTGGCGGTGCTGGCAGTGAGAAGCCCCATGAACAGGCCGCGGCGCACGGCAAACCAGCGGTTCACCACGGTCGCGCCGAGCACGATGGCAACGCAGCCGCTGCCCAGGCCCGACAGCACGCCCCAGGTCGCGATCAGGTGCCAGGGCTCGGTCATCAGCGCGCTCAGCGCCGTCGAGGCCGACATCAGGGCGAGCGCGCAGAGCAGCGTGCGGCGGATGCCGAAGCTCTGCATCAGCGCCGCCGCGAAGGGTCCGACGAGGCCGTACAGGAAGATGCCGAGGCCGGCGGAGAACGAGGTGGTGGAGCGGCTCCAGCCGAAGGCCTGCTCGAGCGGCAGGATCAGCACGCCGGGCGAGGCCCGCAGGCCCGCGGCGGCGAGCAGGCAGAGGAAGATCACCCCCACCACCACGAAGGCGTAGTTCTGCCCGAAGGGCCGGGGCCTCGGCGGGGCGATGCCACGCGGCGACATGGTCGAACTCATGCTGGGACACCCCTCCCCGAATCGTGCTACGAGGGTACGTACCGGTCAGTAACATCGTCAAGGGCATCGGGCGCAGGATGGGGGCGACGGGTATGGCGGACGGGACCCCGGAGGACGGGCCCAACGGGAGCGGCCCGGCCCGGGCCGGCGACCGGATCCGGGCGGTCGCCCGGGAGCTCTTCTACAGCCGGGGCATCCGCGGGGTCGGGGTCGACGAGATCGTGGCCCGGGCCGGGGTGACGAAGCCGAGCCTCTATCGTGGGTTCGCCTCGAAGGACGCCCTCGTGGTCGCCTGCCTGGAGGATTACGACGCGGGTCTGCGCCGCCGCCTCGACGAGGCGCTGGCGGCGCACGCGGACGATCCCCGGGCGGGGCTGGTGGCGTTCCTGTCCGGCATCGCGGGGCGCAGCGCCCGGCCGGGCTTTCGCGGCTGCGGCCTCACCAACGCCCTCGTCGAGTACCCGGAGGCCGACCATCCGGCCCGCGCCGCGGTGCTCGCCAGCAAGCGCGCCCTGCATGCCCGCCTCGCCGAGGTCGCCCGCACGATCGGCGCCCGAAAGCCCGAGCCCCTCGCCGACGCCCTGCTGCTCCTGATCGAGGGCGCCTTCGCCTGTGGCCAGATCTTCGGAGCCGAGGGGCCGAACCGCTCGTTGGCCGGGGCCGCCGAGGCGCTGATCGCCGCGAGCCTGGAGTGACGCCCCGAATTTGCGCTCCGTGACGCGAAAACGGTCAATAAATCCGCGACATCACCGTCCCGGCCTTGATTCCGTCGTCCCGTTGAGCCGATACGCGAGAGTTGACGCCGATCGCGGTCGTTGAGGCCGCGACCCCCGTGGAGTTGAGCGTATGACCCTCGTACGACGTTTCCAGGTCGCGCCGGCGCTGGTCCGCCTGATCCGCAAGGAGCGCGGCTCCTCCCGCATCACCGAAGGCTATTTCCCGTCCCAGTCGGGCCGCACCTCGTTCGTGCGGGTCGATGGCGGCCAGTGCCACCTGGTCCTGGTCACCTCCGACGGCGGCGCCGCGACCGAGGAACGAACCGAGGTGCCCCGCGCCCATGGCGACGCGCTCCTCGATGTCTGCGCCGGCCGCGCCGCCTACGACCGTACCCAGGTGGCGCTCGGCAACGGCCGCGACGCCCTGATCGACCGCTACGTCGCCCCCGGCACCGTCGACGTGGTGACGGTGACGTTCGACAACCCGGACGAGGCCAACGGCTTCCCGGCCCCGCCGTGGTTCGGCCCCGAGGTGACCGCCGATCCGGCCTACGAGGGCCGCAGCATCGCCCTCCAGGGCGTGCCGCAGCCCGGCGAGATCGGCCTGTCCAACGCCGCCCTCGACGCCGTGCTCGACCTGATCGAGCCGCGTTACGGCTTCGGCCGCTACGCCGCGCCGCGAAGCGGCGGCGAGGAGGCCGGCATGGCGAGCGCGCTCCGCCGCATCGCGACGCCGCCCGCCCCCGAGCCGGCGCCGCCTCCACCGCCGGAGCCCGAGCCGGTGCACGAGCCGGTCCACCAGGCCGCCCCCGAGCCGGCGCCGCCGCAGGCCGAGGCCGAGCCGGCTCACGAGCCGGCGCCGCCCCCGCCCCCGCCGGAGCCGCCGCAGGACACCCGCATCGACGACGTGATCGAGAGCCTGTCGCAGGCCCTCGGCGCCGCGGTGCCGGGCGGGGATGCCGCGCGCGACGACGGCACCCCGGCCTTCGAGCGCTGGACCGTGCGCCCGCGCCGGACCCAGCCGACGCCCTGACGCGTCGCTCACGAAGACGCCGTCCGCGCCGCCAGGCGCGGGCGGACGATCGGCACGAGACCGACGACGGCCATCGGCAGCGGCAGCCACTGCCCCGCGGTGAGCGTGACACCGGCGACCGTGACGATGCCGTCTGGCTCGCGGACGAGTTCGCAGGCCGAGCGCGCCGCCGCATAGCCGACGAGGAACACGCCGACGATGTCGCTGATCAGATTTCGCCGAAGTGGATACCGGTTCGGCGCCGAAAATCTGCGACACAACAAGAACCCAAGCGGGCGAAGCGTTGGCCTGCCCACGGTCCACGACACTGGCCGGGAACCGTGCAGCCAGGCTCCATGACCCATTGCAAACCAACCCCTTTTCCGGACGACTAAAGCGAAGCGGAAAGAGATCCGGAATCCAGCACGAAAAGCCGCGAAGCGTCTCATTGTCTGCGACGGTGCAACAGGTTGAGCCGCTTCGCGGCATGTCCTCTGCTGGATCCCGGATCTCCTTCCGCTGACGCTCCAGTCGTCCGGGAAAGGGGGTGGAACGCCCGCGTGGTGGCCTCCACTTTCTTCAATGTCGTGTACCGTGTGGCCTGCCAACGCAAGTCCGCTGAGGCCGGCGCAGGCTGCCGGCCCGCACGGCGAGGAGCCACGGCAGGCCGAAGAGCAGCGCACCCTCGCCCAGCGCGTCGTAGAGCTGCGAGGGGTGCCGCGGCTCCGGTCCGGCGCGCTGGACGATGACGGCCCAGGGCACGGCCGTGACCCGCCCCCACAATTCGCCGTTGATGACGTTCGCCAGCCGCCCGAGCCCGATCCCGACCGGAGCGACGAGCACCAGCAGGTCGCCGAAGGCGAGCGGATCGAGCCGCCGGATGCGGCAGAAGACCAAGCCAGCCAGCACGACGGGGACAAGCCCGCCGTGGAACGACATGCCGCCGGTCCAAGTCTGGACGATCTCCGCCGGGTGCGCGAGGTCGTAGGCCGGTTCGTAGACGAGCACCTGGCCGAGCCGGCCGCCCACGCCCACGATGGCAAAGACCGCGACATCGTCGATCGCCGGCGCATCGATGACCAATGGAGAGCGCGGAAGGACAGCGCGGATCAGCCAGATTCCTGCAACGATGCCGACGACATACGCCAGTCCGTAGTAGCGGACCGCGACCGGACCGATTTGGACCAGAACGGGCGACAGGTCCGGCTGCATGAAGGCCATGTGGATCACCAGTACCGTGGTACTTCTGCCTCAAGGTTCGGGCATGCCGCCGTCATCCCCGACCACGGCGCGACTCGCCGGGAGCCGGGGGCCGGTGTGTCCGGCATGTCTCGACCCGGATAATTTTTCCCCATGACGGGATTGCCACCGCGCCGAACTCGTGGCGGAGTGGCGAAACATGCCGCGAGGGCGTTGACGTCGCTACTCCCACGCTGCATGCCGCGCCACCGGTCCCAGGGCCGGCAGGACGACCACCGGAGACGTCCGCGGGTGTCCGTCGATGCGAGTGTTCGTCGATGCGAGTGTTCGTCGACGAACGAGCGGGCCGGACCGTCGGTACGTCCCGGCCATCGAGCAACTTCCGGTTGAATACGCGGCGAAGGCCGCACCGCGACGGCCGAACTCAAGACGGCCGGGGCAGCGTGGGGAGAGAACGATCATGCAGCACGCCACGCCGTCCGCGACGGCCCCGGGCTCGTCGCAGCCCTGGTACAAGGTCCTCTACATCCAGGTTCTGATCGCCATCGCGCTCGGCGTCCTGCTCGGTTACGTCGCCCCCGACACCGCCAAGGCGATGAAGTGGCTCGGCGACGCCTTCATCGCGCTGATCAAGATGATGATCGCGCCGATCATCTTCTGCACCATCGTGCACGGCATCGCGTCGATCGGCGACCTCAAGAAGGTCGGCCGCGTCGGCCTGAAGGCGCTGGTCTACTTCGAGGTCGTGTCCTCCCTCGCCCTCGTCATCGGCGTGATCGTCGGCGAGATCGTGCGGCCAGGCGCCGGCTTCGGCGCCACGGCGGAGCAGCTCGACGCCAAGGCGGTGGCCGGCTACGTCAGCAAGGCGCAGGCCGATTCGACGATCGCCCACATCATGGCGATCATCCCCAAGAGCTACTTCGACGCCTTCGCGGGCGGCGACCTCTTGCAGATCCTGCTGATCGCGGTCCTGACCGGCGTCGTCATCACGGGGCTCGGCGAGCGCGGCAAGCCGGCGACCCACGCCATCGAGGCGGCGGGCGAGATCTTCTTCCGCATCATCGGCATGATCGTGAAGCTCGCGCCGATCGGCGCCTTCGGCGCCATGGCCTACACGATCGGCCAGTACGGCATCGGCAAGCTCGGCAACCTCGCGGGCCTCGTCGCCACCTTCTACCTCACGAGCCTCCTGTTCGTGCTGGTGGTGCTCGGCCTGATCGCGCGCTTCTCCGGCTTCTCGATCCTCAAGTTCCTGGCCTACATCAAGGACGAGCTCCTGATCGTGCTCGGCACCTCCTCGTCCGAGACGGTGCTGCCGCACATGATGCAGAAGATGAAGCGGCTGGGCGCCTCGGATTCGGTCGTCGGCCTCGTCATCCCGACCGGCTACTCGTTTAACCTCGACGGCACCAACATCTACATGACGCTGGCGACCCTGTTCCTGGCGCAGGCCGTGGGGGCGGATCTCAGCTTCGCGCAGTACGCCACCATCATCGCGGTCGCGATGCTGACCTCGAAGGGCGCCTCCGGCGTCACCGGCGCCGGCTTCATCACGCTGGCCGCCACGCTCGCGGCGATTCCCGGCAACCCGGTCCCGGTCGCCGCGATGGCGCTGATCCTCGGCATCGACAAGTTCATGTCGGAATGCCGCGCGCTCACCAACCTCGTCGGCAACGGCGTCGCCTGCGTGGTGGTCAGCCGCTGGGAGGGCGAACTCGATCCGGTCAAGCTGCGCGAGGTGATGGCCAATCCCCTCGCCATCGGCACCGAGATCGCCGACGAGAAGCCGGTTCCGGTCGCGCCCTAGGCGGATGGGTCGGCTTCGCATCGGCATCGATCTCGGCGGCACCAAGATCGCCGGGATCGCCCTCGATGCGTCGGGCCAGGTGCTGGCCGAGCGGCGCATCGCGACCCCGCGGGGCGAGTACGACGCCTCGCTCCGGGCCATCGCCGGCCTCGTCGCCGCGCTCGAGCACGCGGCCGGCGGATCCGGGACCGTGGGGATCGGCATCCCCGGCGCGCTCGCGCCGGGGACCGGCCTCGTCAAGAACGCCAACTCGACCTGGCTCAACGGGCGGCCGCTCGGCGGCGACCTCGAACGCGTCCTCGCCCGGCCGGTGCGGCTCGAGAACGACGCCAACTGCCTGGCGGTCTCCGAGGCGGTCGACGGCGCGGGGGCGGGTGCGGCGGTCGTCTGGGCGGTGATCCTCGGCACCGGGGTCGGCTCCGGCATCGCGCTCGCCGGACGGGCCCTGTCCGGGCGCCGCCGCATCGCCGGCGAGTGGGGCCACAATCCCCTGCCCGCCCCCCGCGACGACGAGCGCCCCGGCCCCGCCTGCTATTGTGGCCGCCACGGCTGCATCGAGACCTGGCTCTCGGGTCCGGGCCTCGCCGCCGATCACGCGCGGCACACCGACCGGGCGATGACCGGCGAGGCGATCGTCGCGGCGATGCGGGCCGGGGACGAGGGTGCGCGAGCGACCTTCGCGCGCTGGCTCGACCGGCTCGGACGCGGCATCGCGGGCATCGTCAACGTCCTCGACCCCGACGTGATCGTGCTCGGCGGCGGCCTCTCGACCATCCCCGAGATCTACGACGCCCTCCCGGGGCGCGTCGCCCCGCACGTCTTCGGCGGCGGGTTCGACACCCCGATCCGGCCGAGCCGCCACGGCGACGCCTCCGGGGTGCGCGGGGCGGCCTGGCTGTGGAACGACGCGGATGCGCCTGCCGGCTGAGGCATGTTAGGCGGTCGTCTCGACCGTTTGTCGCGTTTCCGGAGATCGCCTGTGCCGGCCAGACCCGTCGACCTCGATCCGGCCTCGATCCGCATCCTCGAGCACCTGCAAAAGGACAGCGAGATCGGCATCGGCGACCTCGCCGAGGCGGTCGGGCTCTCGACCTCGCCGTGCTGGCGCCGGGTGGCCGACCTGAAGGCCCGGGGCATCATCCGGCGCTGCGTCGCGGTGGCCGACCCGCAGGCGCTCGGCCTCCACGTCAACGTCTTCGTCCACGTCTCGCTGGAGAAGCAGACCCAGGCCGCCCTCCAGGCCTTCTCGGATGCCATCCGCCACCGCCCGGAGGTGATGGAATGCTACCTGATGAGCGGCGAGGCCGACTACATGCTGCGGGTGGTGGTGGAGGACCTGGCCGAGTACCAGCGGCTGATCGTCGATTACCTGACCCGCATCCCCGGGGTGGCGAAGATCCGGTCGAGCTTCGCGCTCGATCAGGTGAAGTACACGACGGCGTTGCCGCTGGATCACTTGAAGGGGTGACCCGTCTCACGCGCTCTGCGCAGCTTTCGGCCCCCGCACGAAATACGCCTGCCGCTCCGCCTCCGCCCGCCCGAACGCAGCGCGCACCTGCAGCAGGTCCTTGCGGGTGAGGAGCCCGACGAGCCGGCCGCTCTCCGGGTCGGTGACCGGCAGGCGGCCCTGGCCGGTGGCCAGCATCAGCTCGATGGCGTGCGCCGTGACGTCGCCGGGATGGACTACGGCGAGCGCGTCCTCCGGGACCCGCCCGTCGAGGCGCTCGCCCCCGTGCTCGGGCTCCGTCGTCCACAGCAGCGCATCGGCCCGCGAGACGAGGCCGACCGGGCGTCCGGCATCGTCCACCACCGGGTAGGTCCGGTGCCGCCCGGCCGCCAGCACAGCGGCCGCCTCCGGTAGCGGCATGGCGCCCGGCAGCGTGTCCACGTCCCGCACCATCACGTCGGCGACGCGGGTGAGCTCGTGCGGGTCGATGCCGTATTCGCGGGTGACGTGCTGGCCGCGCCGGGCGATCTTTTCCGTCAGGATCGAGCGCTTGAGAAGCAGCACCGTCACCGCGTAGGCCGCCGCCGAGGCGGCGAGCAGCCCCGGCAGCGCGTGCACGTCCCCGGTCAGCTCGACCGCGAACAGCGCCCCGGTGAGCGGCGCCCGCATCGTACCGCCCAGCATCGCCGCCATGCCGAGGAGCGCCCAGAAGCCGGGATGGCCCGGCAGCAGCGTGCCGGCGACCCAGCCCATGGCTCCCCCGAGGATCAGGAGCGGGGCGAGCACGCCGCCCGAAGTACCGGACGACAGCGCGACGAGCCAGATCGCCGCCTTGACGCCGAGGATCAGCAGCACGGCCTTCAGCGCCAGATGTCCGCCGAGCAGATCGGCGATGACGTCGTAGCCGACGCCGAGCGCCCGGGGCTCGACCAGCCCGCCGAGGCCGACCGCGAGGCCGCCCAGCGCCGGCCACCACATCCAGTGGATCGGCAGGCGCTCGAAGGCGTCCTCGCAGGCGTAGAGCAGCGTGGTGAGCAGCCCCGACAGCAATCCGGCCGCGACGCCCAGGCCCGCGCAGGCGATCAGCCCCCACCACGGCAGGACCGGATCGGCGGCGAACGGAAACAGCGGGTCTTCTCCGAACAGGGCCGGGCGCAGCACCGTCGCGGTGACGGCGGCGGCGACCACCGGGATGAAGCTGCGCGGGCGCCATTCGAACAGCAGCAGTTCCACCGCGAGCAGCACGGCGGCGACCGGCGTTCCGAAGATCGCCGTCATGCCGGCCGCCGCGCCGGCGACCAGCAGGGTCTTCCGCTCGGCGGCGCTGAGATGGAAGAACTGCGCGAACAGCGAGCCGAGGGCGCCCCCCGTCATGATGATCGGCCCTTCCGCGCCGAACGGACCGCCGGTACCGATCGAGATCGCCGAGGAGACGGGTTTCAGCACCGCGACCTTGGGCGACATCCGGCTGCCGCCGATCAGGATCGCCTCGATCGCCTCCGGGATGCCGTGACCGCGGATCTTCTCCGAGCCGAACCGTGCCATCAGCCCGATGACGAGGCCGCCGAGCGGGGGAAGACAGACCATCCACAGCGAGGGCGTCGCTCCCGCAAGCGACGCGCTGCCGATCGCGAACCGTCCGAACCAGGCGAGGTTGGTGACGAGCGCGATCAGGGCGAGAAGCCCCCAGGCGGCGACCGTGCCGGCAAGCCCGATCAGCAGCGCCATGGCGACGAGGACGAGAAGGCGCGGATCGGCACGGAAATCGGCCAGGGGCCGGCGCCGGACCGGTGCGGCGGTCGGGGAACGGGGCATGCGAGGGCTCTCGGGCGGGTCTTCGATGTCGATCGATATATATCGCAATACGATGTTTTTAAACGGGACGCGAGCCGATGGATGGGGATGCAGGCGAGAGCCGGGATGCTGCAGGGGACGAGGCGGCGGGCGAGGGACTCGCGCGGGAGGAATACGCGGCGATCGCGGCGTTCCGGCTGGAACTGCGGCGCTTTCTCGCCTTCAGCGAGGCGGCGGCCGCGAAGGTCGGCCTGCCGGCCCAGCAGCACCAGGCGCTCCTGGCCATCGCCGGCCATGACGGCCCGCCGACGGTCGGGTTCGTGGCCGCGCAGCTCCTGGTCGCACCGCAGACGGCGGCGGAGCTCGTCTCGCGCATGGTCGAGGCGGGCCTCCTGACGAAGGCTGCCTCGCCCCAGGACCGTCGCCGGGTGGCGCTGACGCCGACCCCGAAGGCCGAGGCGCTGCTGGCGCGGCTGACCGCGGCACATCTGGAGGAGCTGCGCACCCTGGAGCCGGCGCTGACGAAGGCCCTCGGCCGCATGAGGCGGCGCGGCGACGGGTGAGATCCGGGACGCGGATCCGGGATCGCATACCCGTCTCGGCCTCGTGCAGGTCCTCGGCCTCGCGCCTATCCTTGCGCCTTGCCCTGGCCGGGGCGGCCGGTCTACCCCATCTGTTCGGCGGGCCAACCGGGCCCGCGACGTGAAGGCCGTTCTCCCGAGGTCATCGATGCTTACCGACACTCCCGCGGCCGGCCAGACTCCTGCGGGCGCGCTGATCAAGGACACCACCACCGCGACCTTCCGCCAGGACGTGATGCAGGAATCCCTGCAGCAGCCGGTGCTGGTGGATTTCTGGGCGCCCTGGTGCGGGCCCTGCAAGCAGCTCACCCCGATCATCGAGAAGGCCGTCAAGGACGCCGGCGGCAAGGTGAAGCTCGTTAAGATGAACATCGACGAGCATCCCCAGATCGCCGGCCAGCTCGGCATCCAGTCGATCCCCGCGGTGATCGCGTTTCAGCGCGGCCAGCCGGTCGACGGCTTCATGGGTGCCCTGCCCGAGGGCCAGGTGAAGGCCTTCATCGAGCGCCTGGTCGGCCCCCTCGGCCCCACCGCGGTCGAGGACCTGATGGCGGAGGCGCAAGCCGCCGCCGAGACTGGCGACCAGGACGCCGCCGCCGAGATCTACGCCGCCGTGCTCGGCCAGGAGCCGGGCCATGCTGGCGCCATCGCGGCACTCGCCCGCCTGCTCCTCGACCGCGACGACATCGAGGGCGCGCGCCAGTTCCTGGATTCGGCACCGCCCGAGACCGCCAAGGACCCGGCCATCGCCGCGGTCCGCGCGGCGATCGAGCTCGCCGAGCAGGCGGCCTCCCTCGGCGACCTCGCCGGCTTCCAGCGCCGGATCGAGGCCGACCCGGCCGACTACCAGGCCCGGTTCGACCTCGCGCTCGGCCTCAACGCCAAGGGCCAGCAGCAGGAGGCGGTCGACCAGCTGATCGAGATCGTCCGCCGCGACCGCACCTGGAACGAGGACGGCGCCCGCAAGCAGCTGCTGCAGCTCTTCGAGGCCTGGGGCCCGATGGACCCGATGACCATCCGCGGCCGACGCAAGCTCTCGACCCTGATGTTCTCCTGACGGACCGAAAGGCCACTCCGGCGCGGCATTTACGCCGGACAGGTATCCACGCCGGAGGGCGGCGCCCTAGAACAACGGATGCGATCCCGGACCCGCGACGACGGGCCCGGGTCCCCTTCGTTTCGCGGGAGCGACGCCGATGAGCATGAACGTCGCCTACAAGGGACCGTCCGACTGCCCGGTCGTGATCCCGGTCTTTCCGCTCCCCGGCGCCCTGCTGCTGCCGCGGGGCCAGATGCCCCTCAACATCTTCGAGCCGCGCTACCTCGCGATGGTGGACGATGCGCTGCGCACCGACCGGGTGATCGGCATGATCCAGCCGGATTCGGAATCCGGCGAGACGCCGCTCTCGCCGAAGCTGTTTCGCGTCGGCTGCGCCGGCCGGGTGACCCAGTTCGCCGAGACCGGCGACGGCCGCTACCTGATCTCGCTCACCGGCATCGCGCGCTTCCGCGTCGAGGAGGAGCTCTCCACCACGACCGGCTACCGCCGCTGCAAGGTGACCTTCGCGCCCTTCGAGAGCGACTTCCACGCCCGGGCCGGCGAGGAAGCGGTGGACCGCGCCGGAGTGCTGAAGGCCCTTCGCGATTTCGTCGACGCCAACGACCTCAAGGTCGACTGGGCGGGGATCGAGGAGGCGCCGAACGAGGCGCTGGTCAACGCGCTCTGCATGATGAGCCCGTTCGGCCCGCGCGAGAAGCAGGCGATGCTGGAGGCCCCCGACCTCAAGACCCGGGCCGAGGTGCTGATCGCCGTGACCGAGATGGAACTGGTGCGGGGAGCGGGCGGAGAGCCGACGCTGCAATAGGCCGGGCTTTGCGCCAGGGCCTCCCGGCGCTAAGCCGTCCCGGCACATGCCCCGCCGGACCACCCGGACGGACCTTCGAGGAAACCCATGACCGATTCTCCCGCCTCCGAGGCTGCCCGCGTCGACCCCAAGCTCCTCGAGCTCCTGGTCTGCCCGTTGACCAAGGAACGGCTCGACTACGATTCGGCCCGCCAGGAGCTGATCAGCCGCTCGGCCAAGCTCGCCTACCCGATCCGCGACGGCATCCCGATCATGCTGCCGGAAGAGGCTCGCGCGCTGGCGGAGTGAGGACGGCCCCGGCCGTCCGCCTCGTCGCCCCGACCGGCCTGTGACGTTTCGGTAACGACCCTGGCCGATCGCGAGGCCGGCATGCCACCCTCCGGGCGGCTCGGCCGTTAGTCCTGCGCCGGGCCGGCACCGTGCCGGCCCCTCGGAGTGACGATCATGAAGCTCAGGCTCATCGCCGCCCTCGCCTTCTCGACCCTGGCGCTCGCCGGCGCCGCCGAGGCGCAGGGCATCCCCGGCGGCATGGAGCGGGGCGCCCGCGAGGGCAACCGCGTCGCCGGCCCGGTCGGCGGCATCGTCGGAGGAGCGGTGGGTGGCGCCGTCGGCGGCGTCAACGGCGTGCTCGGAATCGATCCCGGCCGGCGCGCCTACCGCACCAACCTGCGCGGACGCCATCACCACCACCACCGCCGGCACCGTCACGGCCGCTGAGGGCGGGCGCGGAGCGGGCGAAGTCATACCGTCCGCTCCGCCGCGACGTTGCAAAGACGGATCTTTTTAGATCGTCGCGATTTTTAGACGTTGCTTCTCCATCGAAGTGTCCGAGCGCGGCATCCGCCGCAATGACCAGAAATGACTTTGCAATTCGAGGGATGGCGCGGCTTGACCCGCGGCCGCCGCGGGTCCTAAGCACGTCGGCACGAGACCGACGCCCGAGGACGCCATGACCGACCGCCTGCCCGGCTTCAACACCCTCGCGATCCATGCCGGCGCGGCGCCGGACGCCGCCACCGGCGCGCGGGCGACGCCGATCTACCAGACCACCTCGTTCGTGTTCGACGACGTGGACCACGCCGCCTCGCTGTTCGGGCTGCAGGCCTTCGGCAACATCTACAGCCGCATCACCAACCCGACCAACGCGGTGCTCGAGGAGCGCATCGCCGCGCTGGAGGGCGGCACCGCCGCCGTGGCGGTGGCCTCGGGGCATGCCGCAGAATTCCTGGTGATGCACGCCCTGATGCAGCCGGGCGACGAGTTCATCGCCGCCAACAAGCTGTACGGCGGCTCGATCAACCAGTTCAACCATTCCTACAAGAACTTCGGCTGGAACGTCGTCTGGGCCGATACCGACGACCCGGCCTCGTTCGAGGCGGCGATCACGCCGCGCACCAAGGCGATCTTCATCGAGTCGATCGCCAATCCGGGCGGCGTCATCACCGACATCGCGGCGATCGCGGCGGTCGCCAAGCGCCACAACATCCCGCTCGTCGTCGACAACACCATGGCGACGCCGTACCTGATCCGGCCGTTCGAGCACGGCGCCGACATCGTGGTCCATTCGGCCACCAAGTTCCTCGGCGGCCACGGCAACTCGATCGGCGGCCTCATCGTCGACGGCGGCTCGTTCGCCTGGGCGGGCGACGCCCGCTACCCGATGCTGTCGCAGCCGCGGCCGGAATATGCCGGCATGGTCCTGTCCGAAACCTTCGGGAATTTCGGCTTCGCCATCGCCGTGCGGGTGCTCGGCCTGCGCGACCTCGGCCCGGCCCTGTCGCCGTTCAACGCGTTCCTGATCATCAACGGCATCGAGACCCTGCCGCTGCGCATGCAGCGCCATTCCGACAACGCCAAGACCGTGGCCGAGCACCTGAGCCGCCACCCGGCGGTGGCCTGGGTCAGCTATCCGGGCCTCGAGGCCGACCGCTACCACCAGCTCCACCGCCGGTACTGCCCGCACGGCGCCGGCGCGGTGTTCACCTTCGGCCTGAAGGGCGGCTACGAGGCGGGCGTGGCGCTGGTCTCGAACCTGAAGCTCTTCTCGCACCTCGCCAATATCGGCGACACCCGGTCACTCGTGATCCACCCGGCCTCGACCACCCACCGCCAGCTCACCGACGAGCAGAAGACTCGGGCGGGCGCCGGCCCGGAGGTGGTGCGCCTCTCCGTCGGCATCGAGGATCCGGGCGACCTCATCGCCGACCTCGACCAGGCGCTCGCCTAACCGACCGGCCCTCGCCGGTCCGCCGCGGCGACGCACCGCGATTGCCGCCAAGCCTGGTCCCGTGATCTATTGGGGCACGTCCGGATTCGGTGCCGGACGAGCCGGATCGCGGGACCGCCCGGTCGGGCCTGGAGGCGGGTGCGATGGTCGTCCACGACACCGACCCTGACCCTCGCGCCGGCCCTCCGGCCGGCGGCGAGCTCGCACGGCAGCGCGCGATCCGCGACGAGATCGTCCGCCTGCGTGCGCTCCTTCGCGAGGCGCGGCAGGCCTCGCCGGCCGAACCGCCCCCGCCGGCTCGGACGCGTCCCGACTGGGAGGTACGGCTCGCCACCGCCGAGGAGCTGAACGCGCGGCTCCAGGCGAGCGAGGCCTTCACCGCGCGGCTCCTCGCCGCTAGCCGCGATGCCATCCAGGTCCTCACCCTCGACGGGACGGTGCAGTGGCGCTGCGAGGACGGCCGGGCGACCACCGCCGACCAATCGGGAACCGGCACGCCCTGGGCGACCTCTTGGGCGACCTCTTGGCCGGACCCGACCGACCGCGTCGCCGCGGACCTCGCGCTGGCCGCCGCCCGGGCCGGCCGCACCGGCCGCTTCCGCGCCGCCTCCGGCCCCGCCGAGGCCCCACGCTGGTGGGACGTGGTGGTCTCGGCCATCCAGGGCGCCGATGGCACGCCCGAGCGGCTGCTCGCGGTCTCCCGCGACGTGACCGAGGCCTACCGGGCCGAGGAACAGCAGGCACTCCTGATGCAGGAGATGGCCCACCGGGTGAAGAACACCCTGGCCCTCGTCCAGGCGGTGGCCGCCCAGACCCTGCGCAGCGCCACGAGCCTGGAGGCGGCCACCGACGCCTTCAACGGCCGCCTGATGGCGCTGGCGGATGCCCACGACGTGCTGATCCGAGGCGCCTGGGCGGAGGCCGACCTCGCGGCGGTCGTGGCGGGCGCGATGGCGCCGCATCTCGACGGAGTGCCGGACCGCTGCACCGCCGCGGGGCCGGCGGTCGCCCTCGGCCCCCGCGCGGTCCTGACCCTGTCCCTGATGGTGCACGAGCTCGCCACCAACGCGGCGAAGTACGGGGCCCTGTCGAGCCCGGCCGGGCGCGTCGCGATCGCCTGGGAGGTCGTCGGCGGCCCGCGGGCGGTCCTGCACCTGCGCTGGCGCGAGAGCGGCGGCCCCTTGGTCGCGCCGCCGGCACGCGGCGGCTTCGGGTCGCGGCTGATCGAGCGCAGCCTGGTGCACAGCTTCGGCGGCCGCGTCGCGCTCCTGTTCCCGCCCGAGGGGGCGGTGATGGAACTGGAGGCGCCCCTCGCCGCGCTTCAGGACGGGACGGCCTGACCTGCCCGGCACCGCGCCCGGCCGCGCTTGACCCAGGGGATGCGGCCCCATAGGCAGCAACCCTTCGGCCGCAACCATTCGCCCCCGCCCGCATTGCCCGCGATGACATCTGACCCGGACCGACCACCCCAGGACGTTCTCCACGGAGAGACCCGCCCGGGAAACGACGCTCGTCGGGAGCAGACCGACGCCCCGCCGGTGGTGCTCCTCGTCGAGGATGACGGCCTGCTGCTGATGGAGGCCGCCGACACCCTGGCGGAGGCCGGCTTCACCGTGCTGGAGGCCCCCCACGCCGACCAGGCGCTCAAGGTGCTGGAGAGCCGCTCCGACGTCGAGGTGCTGATGACCGACGTCGACATGCCGCTCGGCTCGATGAACGGCTTCGCCCTCGCCCGCCTCGTCTCGCGGCGCTGGCCGCGCATTCCCGTGCTGGTGGTTTCCGGCATGGGGAGCCCCGGCCCGCACGACATGCCCCCCGGCGCCCGCTTCATCCCCAAGCCCTACGCACCCTCGGCCCTGGTGCGGACGTTGCACGCCACCGTACGCCGCGCCGCCTGAGCCGATCCCTCCACGGACGATTGCCGATGACCGATCCGACCACGCTCCATTTCGCCACCCGGGCGGTCCATGCCGGCACCGCTCCCGATCCCGCCACCGGTGCCCGGGCGCAGCCGATCTACTTCACCAACGGCTTCGTGTTCGAATCGAACGAGCAGGCCGCCGACATCTTCGCCATGCGGGCGACGGGCTTCTCGTATTCCCGCGGCTCGAACCCGACCGTCGCGGCGCTGGAGCGCCGGGTCGCCTCGCTGGAGAGCGCCAAGGCGGCGGTCGCGGTGGCGTCGGGCCAGTCGGCGATGCTGCTCGTGCTGATGACCCTGATGCGCTCGGGCGACGCCTACGTCGCCTCCTCGCGCCTGTTCGGCGGGTCCCTCGGCCTGATGCGGCGGCTCGAGGGCCGCTACGAGCTCGTGCCGCAATTCACCCGGGGGCTCACCCCCGAGGATTTCGAAGCGGCGATCACCGACCGAACCCGGGCGGTCGTCTGCGAGTCGATCGTGAACCCCTGCGGGACGGTGATCGACCTCGCGGGCGTCGCCGCGGTGGCGCACAAGCACGGCCTGCCGCTCATCGTCGACAACACGCTCGCCTCCCCGGCCCTGATCCGCCCGATCGAGCACGGCGCCGACATCGTGGTCCACTCGACCTCGAAGTTCCTGTCGGGCTCCGGCACGGTGATCGGCGGCATCGTCTGCGACGGCGGCCGCTTCGACTGGAAGGGAACCGGCCGCTACAACCTGATCAACGAGCCCTGGCCGGACTATGACGGCCTCGTCGTCTCCGAGCGCTTCCCCGAGACCGCCTTCGCGGTCGCCTGCCGGCTGTTCGGCCTGCGCGACCTCGGCCCCGGCCTGTCGCCGATGAACGCCTTCCTGACGCTCACCGGCACCGAGACCCTGCCGCTGCGCATGGAGCGCCACTGTTCGAACGCGCGTGCGGTGGCGGCCTTCCTGAAGGACCACCCGAAGGTCGCCTGGGTCAGCTACCCGTCCCTGCCCGGCCAGCCCGGCGAGGCGATGGCCAACCGCTACTCGCCGATGGGCGCCGGCTCGATCTTCACCGTCGGCTTCAAGGGCGGCGAGGCGGCGGCGAAGCAGTTCATCACCGGGCTCAACCTGATCTCGCACCTCGTCAATATCGGCGAGATCAAGTCCCTGGCGATCCACCCGGCCACCACGACCCACCGCCAGCTCCCCGCCGCCGACAAGGAGGCCGCCCGGGTCGGTCCCGACACGGTGCGCCTGTCGATCGGGCTCGAATCGATTGAGGACCTGATCGCCGACGTGGCGCAATCGCTCGACGCGCTGGATTGAGCGTCGGGCGGCATTCCGGCCCCCACATGCTTCCGGATCGCCGCCCCTCGCATGCGTGACACGCACGAACATCGGTTCGGTGAGGAGCGGGGTCGTCAGCCGCTCGGTTGCCCGATCCGTCTTCTCCCGGGCCCCGATCCTCTCGTGCCGTTGCCCGACCGACGCAACATCGACGGGATGCGGGGTGACCGGCGTCCATGAACCCCGGTCGCCGGCCGGCCCCGGGCCGTCGCCATCCCGATCTCGGCGAGGTGGCCGCGCAGGGCGGCGAGTGGCTGCGGCGACGCTCTCGTCCCGTCGCCCGAAGCAGGGCGGGCGCGATCTCAACCTGTCGCGCTCGATGCCGTTCGAGGGTCGTCCGGCGCGACACGCCGAGGCTTCCGGGACCCCAGGACGACGCGGAGGGTTTCGGCACCGCGCCGGTGGTGCCGAGGCCCCCTACCCTTCCAACGGCTCGTCGCCGACCATCTCGATACCGAAGCCCGACAGGCCGACATAGGACCGCGCCGCGCTCGAGATGTTGCGGATCGAGACCACGCCGAGGTCGCGCAGGATCTGGGCGCCCAGGCCCACCTCGCGCCACTGGCGGACGCGGGCGGCCTCCGCCCCGTCCTCGCCGGCGCCGTCGGGCAGTTGCGACAGCGGCACGCCGGCGGTGCCGTCGCGCAGGTAGACGAGCACGCCGCGGCCTTCCTGCGCGAAGCGGCGCATCACCGCCTCGATGGTACGGCCACCCTCGATCACGTCCGCCACCACGTTCGAGCGGTGCAGGCGCACCAGGACGTCGCGGCCCTCGCCGATGCGGCCGTGCACGAAGGCGAATTGCTGCATCGGCTCGAACGGCGTGGTGTAGGCGTAGCCGGTCATCTCGCCCCACTCGGTCTTGACCGGGAAGGTGCCGACCCGCTCGACCAGCTTCTCGCGCGCCTGGCGGTACGAGATCAGCTCGGCGACCGAGATCTGCTTGAGGCCGTGCTTCTCGGCGAAGGCCGTGATCTGCGGCCCCTTCATCACCGTGCCGTCGTCGTTGGCGAGTTCGCAGATCACCCCGACGGGGGGGAGCTTCGCCAGCCGGCACAGGTCGACGGCGGCCTCGGTATGGCCGGAGCGCATCAGCACGCCGCCGTCCTTGGCGATCAGCGGAAACACGTGGCCGGGGCGCACGAAATCGGTGGCGCCCATGTTGCCGTTGGCGAGCGCCCGGACGGTGTTGCAGCGCTGCTCGGCCGAGATGCCGGTGGTCAGGCCGTGCTTGACGTCGACCGTGACCGTGAAGGCGGTGCCGAGCGGCGCGTCGTTCGAGGCGACCATCGGCTCGAGGCGCAGGCGCTTGGCCTCCGCCACCGTGATCGGCGCGCAGACGATGCCGCAGGTGTTGCGGATGATGAACGCCATCTTCTCCGGCGTGCAGAGCGAGGCGGCGACGACGAGGTCGCCCTCGTTCTCGCGATCGTCGTCGTCGGTGACGACCACGATCTCGCCGCGGGCGAAGGCGTCGAGGGCCTCGATGATTGATGCGTGGGACACGGGCATCTCCTGCCGCGAGGGGCCAAGCCCCGAGGGGACGAGCCCCAGGAAGTCGTTGGGGGTGACGGCGCCGCCGGTCGCCTGCGCCACGGCGGCGGCCGTCTCCCGCGAGAGCCAGGGCTCGGGATTGTTGCACAACCCCGTCACCGCCGCCGGAGAGAGCCCGCAGCGCCGCGCGAAGTCGATGCGGGTCACGCCCTGCTGCCGGAGCCAGTCGCCGAGTTTCACGCCGTCGTCATAGACCCGCGGCGATTTCAGTCCAACTGAAATCGCCGTGATTTCACTCCGGCTGAAACGACTCGGGCTGAAACACCGGCACGGGACCGGGTTCGGTCCCGACCTGCGCCCGGTGGCGCAGGAGGTGATCGGCGAGCACGCAGGCCATCATCGCCTCGCCCACCGGCACCGCCCGGATGCCGACGCAGGGGTCGTGCCGGCCCTTGGTCAGCACGTCGACCGGACGGTTGTCGCGAGTGACGCTGGCCCGCGGGGTCAGGATCGACGAGGTCGGCTTGACGGCGAAGCGGCAGACCAGGGGCTGGCCGGTCGAGATGCCGCCCAGCACCCCGCCGGCATGGTTGGCGAGGAAGATCGGCCGGCCGTCGTTGCCGGGCCGCATCTCGTCGGCATTCTCCTCGCCCCGGAGGGCGGCGGCCGCGAAGCCGTCGCCGATCTCGACGCCCTTGACGGCGTTGATCGACATCATGGCCGCCGCGAGATCCGCGTCGAGCTTGCCATAGATCGGCGCGCCGAGGCCGACGGGCACACCCTCGGCCACCACCTCGATCACCGCGCCGACCGACGAGCCGGCCTTGCGGATCCCGTCGAGATAGACGGCCCATTCCGCCGCCGCGGTCGCGTCCGGGCAGAAGAACGGGTTGTTCTGCACCTCGTCCCAGTCGAACCGGGCGCGGTCGATCGCGTGCGGGCCGATCTGAACCAGCGCGCCGCGGATGGTGATTCCAGCCAGCACCTTGCGGGCGATGGCCCCGGCCGCCACCCGCGCCGCGGTCTCGCGGGCCGAGGAGCGGCCGCCGCCGCG
The DNA here is from genome assembly GCF_017347565.1 of Methylobacterium indicum. Lineage (NCBI taxonomy): Bacteria > Pseudomonadati > Pseudomonadota > Alphaproteobacteria > Hyphomicrobiales > Methylobacteriaceae > Methylobacterium > Methylobacterium indicum. The sequence goes on from NZ_AP024145.1 coordinate 3,582,516, forward strand.
ATAATCGCGGATGCCGTATTTCGCATCGTAGGCGTAGTCGGCGTGGCCCGGCCGGTAGCTGTCGCGGATCTCGGAATAGTCCTTCGAACGCTGGTCGACGTTCTCGATCATCAGCGCGATCGGCGTGCCGGTCGTGAGCTGGCGGCCGTCGGTCCGGTCGTCGGCAAAGACGCCCGAGAGGATGCGGACCTGATCCGGCTCCTGGCGCTGGGTGGTGAAGCGCGACTGGCCCGGCCGGCGGCGATCGAGATCCGCCTGGATCTCCGCCACGTCGAGCGGGATCAGCGGGGGGCAGCCGTCGACGACGCAGCCGAGGGCCGGCCCGTGGCTCTCGCCGAAGGTGGTGACGCGGAAGAGGTGGCCGAAGCTGTTATGCGACATCGGGGGTCTGCGAGAAATGGCGCCGCCGCTCTAGAGCATTTTGTGCCGTTCGGGAAATCGCCTCGCGGGGCATGGCATTTCGCGCCTACGACGGTACCACTGGCCAGCGGTGCCGCCGGAACTGGACGGGACGGGCTCGCCGCGGCAAGCCTCCCGAACGCAAGGACGCCCCGGCACCGAGCAGATCGGCACCGGGGCGTCGTCATGTTGCCGGATCCCCTTCGGGAGCGCCGCCCGGGCGCGTCTCTCCCGGGTCGTCGGGCGGATCAGCGGCGCTGGAACAGCGGCTGGGCCAGGGCTTCGGCACGGGCCATCCACAGGTCGCGCTCGGCGCGCAGCTCCTCGGCCTTGTCGACCTCCTGCTGCACGTGGGAGCGCAGGGCCCGCAGCTCATCGGCCAGCATCGCCTGCAGCTCGTCGTAGCGGTCGTTCTCCTGGCGCAGGCGCGCCTTGAGCATCATGTTCTCGGCCATCAGAGCGGCCAGGTCGTCGTCCTCGCCGCGCAGGGCCGGGGCGGCGGTCGCAGGCGCCTGGGCGGATACCGGCGCCTTGGCCGTCTCGGCGGCGACCTTGGCGGTCTCGGCACCGGCCTCGGCCGGGGCGACGATGCGCGGCTCCCAGGCCGTCTGGGCCTCGGCCGGGCGGCGCGGCGCGGCGGCGGCGGCCTGGTCGGCGGCGTCGATCCGGGAGAGGGTCGCGAGCCAGTCCTGGAGCGGGCCCTGGGCCGGCCGCGGCGCGGCGGTGGTCTGCGTCTTCAAAGCGGGTTCGGACACGCCGCGTCTCCTGCAAATCTTGCCTGCGAGTTAACGGCGGGATGGTTAAGAACCGGTAAACGCACCCCAACCCCTGCGTCCCGCGCCGGTCCCGCCTTGACATCGCGGGCGGCGGCCGGTAGGCCCCGCCGCTCAGGACGAGGTCTCGTCCCGACGCCGACCGGCCCGTGAGGCCGGAGGTCAACGCCCGACAGCGCGATGCGCCCTCGGGCGCGACTTGCGTTGGGCGAATCCTCGCGATCGGCCGCTCCATCGAGGGGCCCGCAGGAGACCGGATGACCAGGACCGACCCCACGCCGTTGCGCATCGAGGACGCGGTGAACGAGCTCTGCCCCTGGTCGGGCAAGCCGATCGCAGCCGACTCGCTGACGCTCTACAACGGCGCGGTCGTTGGCTTCTGCAATCCCGGTTGCCGCGACAAGTTCGAGCGGGCGCTCCACCACTTCGAGGGTGCCCTCCAGGCCCGGCGCGCCGCCTCCGCGGGCCTGCACGAATGACCTCGGACGAGTAAACCCGGAGACTGACGCGCATGTTCGAAGGCCTCTCCGATCGTCTTTCCGGCATCCTGTCCGGGCTGACCCGCCGCGGCGCCCTGACCGAGGCCGACGTCACCGCCGCCCTGCGCGAGGTGCGCCGCGCCCTCTTGGAGGCCGACGTCGCCCTCGAGGTGGTGCGCACCTTCACCGAGAAGGTGCGCGAGCAGGCGGTCGGCGCCGTCGTGCTGAAGTCGGTCACGCCCGGCCAGATGGTCGTGAAGATCGTCAACGACCAGCTCGTGGCGATGCTGGGCGGCGAGGCCGGCATCATCGACCTCAACGCGCCGGCCCCCGTCGGCATCCTGATGGTCGGCCTCCAGGGCTCGGGCAAGACCACCACCACCGCCAAGATCGCCCGGCGCCTGACCCAGCGCGACAAGCGCCGGGTGCTGCTCGCCTCCCTCGACACCCGCCGCCCGGCCGCCATGGAGCAGCTGGCGGTTCTGGCGAAACAGGTCGGCGTCGAGTCGCTGCCGATCGTCGCCGGCCAGTCGGCGGTGCAGATCGCCAAGCGCGCCATGGAGGCCGCGCGTCTGGGCGGCTTCGACGTGGTGATGCTCGACACCGCCGGCCGCGTCACCCTCGACGAGGCGCTGATGCAGGAGGCCGCCGACGTCAAGGCGGCCACCGGCCCGCACGAGGTGCTGCTCGTCGCCGACGCCCTGACCGGCCAGGACGCGGTCAACACCGCGCGGGCCTTCGACGAGCGGCTCGGCGTCACCGGCATCGTGCTCACCCGCATGGACGGCGATTCCCGCGGCGGCGCGGCGCTCTCGATGCGGGCGGTCACCGGCAAGCCGATCAAGCTCGTCGGCACCGGCGAGAAGGTCGACGCGCTGGAGGAGTTCCATCCGGCCCGCGTCGCCAACCGCATCCTCGGCATGGGCGACATCGTCTCGCTCGTCGAGAAGGCGGCCGAGACCATCGACCAGGAACAGGCCCTTCGCGTCGCCGAGAAGATGCGCAAGGGCAAGTTCGACCTCGACGACCTGTCGATGCAGCTCGCCCAGATGGAGAAGATGGGCGGGATCGGCGGCCTGATGGGCATGCTGCCCGGCATGGGCCAGATCAAGAAGCAGGTCGAGGGCGCCAACCTCGACGAGAAGATGTTCAAGCGCCAGCGCGCCATCATCTCGTCGATGACCCCCGAGGAGCGCCGCAACCCCGACGTGCTCAAGGCCTCGCGCAAGAAGCGCGTGGCGAAGGGCGCCGGCGTCGACGTCTCGGAGATCAACAAGCTCCTCAAGATGCACCGCACCATGGCCGACATGATGAAGGCCATGGGCTCGGGCAAGCGCGGCATCGGCCAGGCGCTCGGCAGCATGTTCGGGCTCGGCGGCGGCGGCATGGGCGGTGCCATGGGGGGCCTCGGCAAGATGATGGGCGGCGGCATGCCCCAGCCCACCCCCGAGATGCTCGCCGAGCTGCAGAAGGCCCTGCCGCCCGGCACCTCCCTTCCGCCGATGCCGCCCGGCCTCGGCGGCCCCAAGGCGTCCGGCCCCGCCGGCAAGCTGCCGGCAGGCCCTGCCGGTAAGGCGCCCCCCGCCGCCCCCGGGCTTCCGGGCCTGGGGGCCAAGCTCCCGGGCCTGCCCGGCCTCGGCGGCCTCCCCTTCGGCAAGAAGAAGTAGGTGGCGCGGGGCCGGAAGGTCCCACCCGCCCACATCGTCGAACGATCCTCGCACCCCTCCAACAAGGAAGAGACCCATGTCCCTCAAGATCCGCCTCACCCGTGGCGGCGCCAAGAAGCGCCCGTACTACCGCATCGTCGTCGCCGACGCCCGCTCGCCCCGCGACGGCCGCTTCATCGAGAAGGTCGGCGCCTACGACCCGATGAAGCCGAAGGACGATCCGGCCCGCGTGATCCTGGAGACCGAGAAGGTCCAGGCCTGGCTCGCCAAGGGCGCCCAGCCGACCGACCGCGTCCTGCGCTTCCTCGACGCCGCCGGCCTCGCCAAGCGTCCGACCCGCAACAACCCGCAGAAGGCCGAGCCCGGCACCAAGGCCAAGGAGCGCGCCGCCGCCCGCGCCGAGAAGGCCGGCGCCGCCGCCGACTCGGCCGAGTAAGACCGCGATCATGGCGCGCCGCCCCGACGCCCGTTCCTCCCGCGGTTCCACCCGCGGAGGTTCCGATCCGCGCCGGGGCGCAGGCGCGCCCGCGCGCACCGCGCCCGCACAAGACGCGCGCTCCGGGACCGGATCCCGGGGCGCCCCCTCCCCGGCTGCCCCAGTACAGGGCGGAGGAATCGCCCAGGACCCCGCCTTCGTGCTGCTGGGGGAATGCGGCCGCGCCCATGGCCTCCAGGGCGAGGTCCGGCTGAAATCCTACACCGCCGACCCGGTCGCGATCGGGTCCTACGGGCCGCTCACCGGGGCCGACGGCCGCCGGATCGAGATCCTGTCCCTGCGTCCGGCCGCAGGTGCCGCCGACATCCTCATCGCCCGGATCGCGGGCGTCTCGGGCCGCGACGGCGCCGAGAGCCTGAACCGCCTCGGCCTCTACGTCGCCCGCGAGCGCCTCGGCGCGCCGGAGGACGACGACGAATTCTTCGCCGCCGACCTCGTCGGCCTCGCGGTCGTGGACCGCGCCGGCCACACGATCGGCACGGTGCGGGCGGTACCGAATTACGGCGGCGGCGATCTCCTGGAGATCGCGCCGGCCTCGGGCGGCAGCCCGGCCCTCCTGCCCTTCACCCGGGATTTCGTGCCCGAGATCGACGTCGCCGGCCGCCGGGTCGTCGTCGAGCCGCCCGAGGATCTGTTCGCGCCGGCCGCGCCGCGGGATCCCGACGCCGCCTGAAGCGCCGGGCGACCGCTCGGTCGCGACGGACCGGATCCCTGCCCCCATTCACCCGGTGGACGGTCGCGAACGACACGAAAAAGCCTGCCCGGCGATCCGCCGGGCAGGCTTTCTTCGTTCGATCGGGCGGATCGCGGCCCGCGCGGGCCTCAGCGACCGCGGTTCTTGCGCTGCTGGCCGAGGCCCGAGCTCTTGGCGAGCTCGGAGCGCTGGGCGGCGTAGGTCGCGGCGACCATCGGGTAGTCGTGCGGCAGGCCCCACTTCTGCCGGTACTGGTCCGGGGACAGGCCGCGGGTGGTCAGGTGGCGCTTGAGCGACTTGTAGGGCTTACCGTCCTCGAGCGAGATGATGTAGTCCGGGGTGACGGTCTTGCGGATCGGCACCGGCGGCGTGGGCTTCTCGGGCTCGGGGGCCGGCGGGGCGGCGACGCGCTCGAGCGAGGCGTGGACGGCCGCGATCAGGCTTCCGAGGTCTCCGACCGGAACCGAATTCTTCGACACGTAGGCCGACACGATATCGGCCGTGAGCATGACGAGTTCGCCCGGCTCCTGGTCCTGAGTTTCCACGTCTGACATCATAAGGGTTCCGCTTCGAGAGTGTGGTGGACGGAGGCGTTGGAGCGGGCCGGCTCGGGTCCGCACCGCCACTCGATCTTCTTGGGAGCCGTTGCCCGCCAGGCCGACAGGGGCCATTGCCCGATCCCACAGAATCGTTGGCAAGTCTTTCGACGGATCGCAAGACGGCATCAGCAACGCAGCGATAAAATCAGGTAGTTCTTGTGGATTTCACGCAGATACAATCAGATTGAATATACTCAAGGTTGCAAACCGCGACTTGATTTCGCGGATAATTGCATAAAGATCAATCGGTCGCGGCGACGCCCGGGGAACAGGTCTGTCCGCGGCCCGGGCGCGGGCCGCCCCGCGACCGGGCCGGCCTCCGGCTCACGCCGCCGGCACGGGCGACGACCGCTCGGCCTGGGGGACGGCGGCCTTGCGAGACTGGATCTCGATGAAGACGCGCCGGACCTTGGGGCTCTGCGCCTTCATCCGTGCCTCGAGCTGGCTGACCAGCCGCTCGATCTGGCCGCCGTCGAGCCGGTCGTCCATGTCGAGGCTGACATTGACCAGAATGTCGGCCGGCCCGAGATGCTGCGTCAGCACCTCGTTGACGTGGGTCACGCCGGGTTCGGAGCCGACGATATCGTGGATCTTGGCGACCAGCTCCGGCTCCGCCGCCTCGCCGACGAGGAGGCCGTGGGTCTCGATCATCAGGAAGATCGCCATGCCGATCAGGATCAGCCCGATCACGATCGAGGCCGCGCCGTCGAAGGCGGGCTGCTTCAGGGTCTCGGCCAGGATGACGCCGCCGATCGCCACGACGAGACCGGTCAGCGCCGCGACGTCCTCGATCAGCACGGTGAACAGAGCCGGGTCCTTGCTGCGCCGGATCGCGGTGATCGGCGGCAGCCGGCCCTTCTCGCCCCAGAACGCCTTGAGCGCCACGAAGCAGGAATATCCCTCCGCCGCGACCGCGAAGCCGAGGATCGCCAGGTTGACGATCACGCCCGGGATGGTCCGGCCGAGGATCACCGCGTCGGCGGCGGGTTCCGGGTGCTGCAGCTTGTGGATGCCCTCGTAGACCGCGAAGGCGCCGCCGCCGAGGAAGATCAGCAGGGCGACCAGGAAGGCGTAGAAGTAGACCTCGCGGCCGTAGCCGAAGGGAAAGCGGGCATCGGCCGGCCGCTGCGCCCGCTTCAGGCCGACGAGGAGCAGGATCTGGTTGGCCGTGTCGACCACCGAATGGACGCCCTCGGCCAGCATCGCGCTGCTGCCGGTGAAGAAGGCGCCGACGAACTTCGCCACGGCGATCGCCAGGTTGGCGCCCGCGGCGGTGTAGATCGCGCCGCTGCTTTCGTGGGCCATGGTCGTCTCGCGCTCCTCGGGGGTGGTTCCGCATCGGGATGGCCGCGGCCCCGCATCGAGCGTGGCCGTGGCACAACCTGTGCTAACGCTGGGAAAGGCCGGATGGGTCCGGCCGCCGCGAGCGATCGTGCGCCGCTCCGTCCTCGAAAAGCGGATCCGTCCTGCGCGGCGCGGTTCAGGCCGCGTCGCGCAAGGCAGGCGCCGGGACCGGCAGGCCGAAATGCCCGTGGAGGGCCGCGATGCTCGCGGCGAGCAGGTCGCCGAGCGGCGCCAGCGCCGCCGCGTCGGGGGCGCGTCCCTCGACCCGCGCCGCGTGCTCGATGTCGCGCAGGTGCGAGGCCAGCGCCGCGGCGCCGACATTGAGGCTCATCGACTTCAGCCCGTGGGCGGCCCGAGCGGCGGCCTCGGCATCGGAGCCCGCCGCCGCCAGGGCGGCGAGGCCGTCGGGGCCATGCGCTGCGAAGAGCCCGAGCACCCGCTCGACGAAGGCCGAGCCGGAGCCCTCCGCCATCTCGGCGAGCCCCGCCAGGGTGTCGGGGTCGAGGAGCGCGACGGCCGAGCCCGCGGGCTCCGCCCCGGGGGCGGTCTCCGTGACGGACTCCATCGGAGCGTCGCCGGCCGTCGTCCCGGTCTCGCCGAGCGCGGCCGCGAGGGTGCGGGCGAGGTCGGTGAGCGTGAAGGGCTTGAGCAGCACGCCGTCCATCCCGGCCTCGCGCCAGGCCTCGGCCGCCGTACCGACGACGTGGGCGGTCGCCGCCACGATGGCGGTGCGGGGCGTCCCTTGCGCCGCCTCCCATTGCCGGATCGCCCGGGCGGCGTCGAACCCGTCGAGGACCGGCATGCTGCCGTCCATCAGGATCAGGTCGAAGGCACCGTCGCGTGCCGCTTCGAGGGCGCGGTAGCCGTCCTCCACGGTGACGACCCGGGTGACGCCGAGACGGCCGAGCGCCTCGACGGCGACCTCGCGGTTGACGGGGTTGTCGTCGGCCACGAGAACCCGGGCATGGGGGTAGCGCGGCAGGGCCGAGACCGGCCCGGCCTCGGCACCGATCCCCGCAAAGCCGTTGCCGGCGGCGAGCGCCGCGAGGGCGGGGCGCCATTCCGCCTGCGCCAGCGGCCAGCGCAGCAGCGCGTCGGCGAGGCCCGAGGAGAGCACCGCCGCTCCGCTCGGCTCGCCCATCGGCGCCAGCGCCACGACCCGGCCGGCCCCGTCCGGGCGCCGCCCGGTCCGGGCGAGGGCGGCGGCCTCGACGAGGTGGTGGGCGCCCTCCCCCGCCTCGGCCGAGGCGGCCTGCGGGATAAAGCCCGCCGCCCGCAAGCCAGCCGCCAGGGCGGTGCCGGTGGCCTCTCCCGACACCGCCACGACGACGGCCGGCACGATCTCCGGCGCCCGCGTCACGGGCTCGGCCTCGGCCAGGATGTCGAGGGGAATCTCGGCCCAGAAGGTCGAGCCGCGTCCGACCTCGCTCTCGACCCCGATCCGCCCGCCCATCGCGGCGACGAGGCGCTCGGCGATCGACAGGCCCAGCCCGGTCCCGCCGAAGCGTCGCGTGGTCGAACCGTCCGCCTGCGAGAAGGCGGAGAAGATCGTCGGCAGGGTCTCGGCCGGAATGCCGATGCCGGTGTCGGTGACGCCGAGACGCAGGGTCTTTCCCGCGTCCCGGGTCTCGAGACGGACCAGGACGTGGCCGGATTCGGTGAACTTGAGGGCGTTGTTGACGAAGTTGCCGAGGACCTGGCCGAGGCGCACCGGGTCGCCCGCGACGGAGAGCGGCACGTCGGGCCCGACGAACGCCGCGAGGTCGAGCCCCTTGGCCCGGGCACGCTCGCCGAACAGGGTGACGACGGTGTCGGCGACCTCGGCCGGATCGAGGGCGATGCGCTCGAGCGTGAGCTTGCCGGCCTCGACCTTGGCGAAGTCCAGGATGTCGTTGATGATCGCGAGCAGGCTCTGGCCGGAACGGGCGATCACCTCGGCGTAGCGGCGCTGGCGCGCCGGCAGGTCGGCGGCGGCGAGGAGTTCGGCCATCACCAGCATGCCGTTCATCGGCGTGCGGATCTCGTGGCTCATCGTCGCCAGGAACGACGACTTGGCGCTGTTGGCGGCCTCCGCCGCCTCCTTGGCCTCGCTCAGGTCCTGGGTGCGGTCGCTCACCTCCTGCTCCAGCCGGGCCTGATGCTCGACGAGGCGTTGGTCGCGCTCGCGCACCGTATCGAGGAGGCCGTTGAAGCTCGTGGCCAGCCGGCCGACCTCGTCGTCGGCGCCGGAGAGGATCGCGGCCCGACGGCCGTAATCGTGGTTCTCGCGCACCGCATCCATGGTGCGGGCGAGCGCGGTGAGCGGCCGGGTCAGGGCGCGCCCGAGGCGCCAGGCCACCGCGAACCCGACCGCCATGGCGAGCGCGGCCGCCAGGAGGCCGTTGCGCACCACGCCGTAGAGCCGGCCGGCGAGCTCGGACGCATCGGCGATCAGGGTCACCCGCCCGACGATCCGGGTGTTCTCCACGACCGGTACGCTGACCTTGACCGTGTGGACGAAGAGAAGGTGGAAGGGGCTGAAACCCCCGTCGTCGAGGTCGATGTCGTCGGACAGGCGCAGGCCGCTGCCCTGCTCGGCGAGCACCGATCCGTCCGGGCGGGTCAGCCCGGCATAGCCGACGCCCTCCACCTTGTTGATCGCCCGCAGCGCCGCGTGGGCGCCCGCCGCGTCGTTGGCGGCGGCGGCGCCCGCGGCGGCGGCGGCGAAGACGTTGGCGAGGTCGGTCAGCGCCCGGCGGGTATCGGCGGCGTAGCGGTTGGTCTCCTGCCAGCCGCCGATCACCGTGCCGGCGGCGAGCGCGACGATCACCGCGCCGAGCACCGCCCGGCCGAGGCGGACTGCCAGGCTGCGCGCCCCGCGCGCCGGGCCGGCGGGATCGGCGGCCGGCCGGGGGGCGGGCGACGGCGGACCGGGATCGGCGCGCCGCCGGCCGAGCCGGGATCGGGCGAAGCGGGAGGGCGCCGCACCGGTCGCCCGGTCGGCCGCGGGTGCCACCGGTCCGGCGGCCGGGCGCCCCGGGGGCGGAGCGTCGGGCGCCTCGGCGACGCGGATCACCCGGGCGCGCAGGTCCCGGTTCTGGCCCGGCCCCGGGTGCGGCATGTCGCCGTCCGCCATCGTCCCGCCCGTCACGATCCCCGACCTCACGCGGCCCGGCTCGCGGCCCGGCCGACCAGGTCCGCGACGGCGTCCCAGCGGGACAGGAAGGCCTCGACCACCGCCGGATCGAAATGCGCACCGGATTCCCGCAGCAGGAAGGCGTGCGCGGCGTCCAGCGTCCAGGCGCGCTTGTAGGGCCGGTCGCTGGTCAGGGCATCGAAGACGTCCGCCACCGCGACGATGCGGCCGGGCAGCGGGATGTCGGTGCCGGCGAGCCCGTTGGGGTAGCCCGTGCCGTCCCAGCGCTCGTGGTGGCTCACCGCGATCTCGGCGGCGAGGCGCACCACGTCCGACGAACTGTTGGCGAGGATCCGGGCGCCGCGCTCGGCGTGACGCTCCATCTCCCGGCGCTCCTCGGCGCTCAAGGGGCCGGGCTTGAGCAGGATCGCATCGGGAATCGCGATCTTGCCGACGTCGTGCATCGTCGAGGCGAGGCTGATCAGCCGGCACTGGTCGGGCGAGAGGCCGAGGGCCTCGGCGATCAGGACCGTGTAGTTCGCCACCCGGGCGACGTGATCGCCGGTATCGGTGTCGCGGTGCTCGGCGGCGCGCATCAGCACGGTGACGATCTCGCGCTCGCGCGCCTCGACCTGGGCGACGGCGGCCGCGACCTCCTCGGCGAGCCGGGCGGATTGCGCCGCCTCGGCCTTGTGGGCGCGGCGGAGCGCCAGCAGGTTGGTGACGCGGGCCCGGATCTCGACCGGGTCGCAGGGCTTGTTGACGAAGTCGGTGGCGCCGGCCTCCAGGGCGGAGCGGCGCAGGGCGCGCTGGTCGAAGCTCGTCACCATCACGATCGGCACGTGGGCGAAGCCCGGCAGCGCCCGCAGGGCCCGGATCACCGCGAGGCCGTCCATGCCCGGCATCTCGTAGTCGGTCAGCACGATGCCGATCTCGTCGGTGTGGGCGGCCGCGCAGGCGAGCGCGTCGGCCGGCCGCGTGAAGCTCTCGGGGCGGCACCCCACGATCGGCCGCAACGCCTCGAGCATCAGCAGGTTGTTCAACTCCGCATCGTCGAGGACGATCGCACGCATGAGGTCTCCTCCGGCGGGAGCTCGCCCCCGCCCCGCGACCGTGCCGGGGAAACCTTGACAACTCACTCCCCGCAGAGCGGCGATTTCGCGCGATCGGCCGCCGTTCCGGTGGTTCCGCGGCGGTTTGCGGCGTCTTAGGCTTTGAAACTGGACGCGGGCGGCGCTAGAGCACTGGCGGCGGCCGCGCGAAACCCGGAGCGGCGGCCGGACAGCTCCGCACACTTCCCGGCGCGACACGAGACGGGCGCGCCCCCGCACGCAGGACAGACGAGACCAACACGATGGCCGGCTTCAAGGACCAGAACTTCAACGACCGGCGGAGCACGTCCGCGGACGCGAAGAAGGCCCTGCTGGAGAGATTCAAGGCCCGGCCCGCCGCCGACGACCCCGAGGTCCAGGCGCGCCTGGCGGAGCGCCAGAAGATCGCCGAGGCCCGCGCCGCCCGCACCGCGGAGCGCGACGCCGCCAAGCAGGCCGAGGCCGAGCGCCGCGCCGCCGAGGAGGCCGAGGCCAAGGCCCAGGCCGAGCGCGAGGCCGCTGAAGCCGCGGAGCGCGAGGCCGCCATGGAGATCGAGCGCAAGGCCGCCCGCGACGCCCGCTACGCCGCCCGCAAGGCCCGCCGCAAGTAGCCGATACGCCTGCGGCCGCCCCGAGGGACGGCCGCCATCGTTCATCAGCCCGCCGGGATCCGCTCCCGGCGGGCTTTTTCGTCCGCGGGCCGCTAAGCCCTCCCGGCGCGGTCGCGACGACCCGACATCGGGCCACGTGTACCGGGCGCCCATCGCGGGACCGCCTTCGCGCGGCACGTGCCGGCTGCGCTCAGGCGTGGGGGACCCTCGCTCGCGAGAGAGACCTCACTCGCCCTTGCGCGGACGGCCCCGGCGGGCCGGGCTCGGGGCGGTGTCGCTGGCGCTGGCGCTCTCCGCCGCGAGCCGGGCCGCCGCGGCGCGGTCGCGGCGGATCTGGCCGAGGCCGAGGGTCTTGGCGAGTTCGGACCGCTGGGCGGCGTAGGTGGCGGCGACCATCGGGTAGTCGTGCGGCAGGCCCCACTTCTGGCGATACTCGTCCGGGGACAGCCCGCGGGTGGTGAGGTGCCGCTTCAGCGACTTGTAGGGCTTGCCGTCCTCGAGACTGATGATGTGGTCGGGCGTGACGGTCTTGCGGATCGGCACAGGCGGCGTCGGCTTCTCGGGCTCGGGGGCCGGGGGAGCGGCGACGCGCTCGAGCGAGGCATGGACGGCCGCGATCAGGTTCGCGAGTTCTCCGACCGGCACCGAATTCTTGGACACGTAGGCCGACACGATATCGGCCGAAAGATTGATCAGATGCGAGGTCGGTGCCAGTTCGTCAGCGCTCATGTAGCCCCTCCTTTTTGGAAAACTTATTTGCACATGTCGCCAAAAAGCCTAACAGTCAATGAAATTTTTTATTGGCGAGTAGATTGTAACGGATAAGAGCGGTCGAAACACCGTTGCCGACAAGGTGCTGCTTGTGAAGCGAGCACTTCATTGCCCATGAGCGGTTGTAGAAGGAAAATTTGCTCCGCCGCGATTTCGATGCGAACCTAGCCAGGCGACTTAAGACCGTCCGATGATGACTGTTACAAGGTTACAGCTCGGCGGTCGGTTACCCTACGAAATCAATACTATCGGTTGTGATGCCGGGATCGGCCTTACTCAATAGTAGTGTCGGCACGGCACACGGGTCGCGGCCGTCCATGCAATCTTAAGATGCACCAAAAAATTTCGATCCCGCGAATCGAAGAAGGGCACCCGCTCTCGCGGGTGCCCTTCGGGCCGCATGGAGGCGGCAGGCCCGCACGACGGCGGCGGGCTCACGCCGGAGCGGCCTCGCGGCCGATCCTCCGACGCCTTGGTCTCGCTCGCGCGCGCCAGGCCCTCAGGGCTTCGGCGCGGCGGCCGGGGTCGCGGGCTTGCCGGTCGCCGGAGCGGCGGGAGCGGCCTTGGCGGCGGCGGCCCATTCAGGGTCGGGCCGCGGACCGCTCGGGGTACCGGTCGGGGCGGTGAGCTGGCCCGCGGCGGTGTCGCTGACGCGGGTCCAGGTCTGGGAGCCGCACAGGAAGCCCATCAGGCAGCCCCTGACGTTCAGCTCGCCCGGCTCCTCGGTCCAGATCGAGACGTCGTAGAGCTTGCCGTCGTCGGCGTTGTAGATCTGGCCCTCGTAGCGATTGTCGGCGTTGGGCTTGAGACCCATGATGAGCTGGTGGCCGAGGGCGGGCCGGCCGCGCTTCTTGGCGTCGGCGTTCTTGAAGTCGACCCGCGGCTGGCCCTTGTCGTCGTTGGGGGTCTTCAGCCAGACGGCGTAGCCGCAGACGCGGTCGGTGCGGCTCGGGCACTTCTCGATCCGGATGCGGGCACGGCCGTCCTCGGTCAGCCAAGTCCCGCTCGGGTCTTTGGGGGTGGCGAGCGCCGCTCCCGAGGACAGGCCGAGGGCCACGAGCGCCCCGGTCAGGACCTTCTTCATACTATACACCCTCGTCTGGCGGTGCGGTCCGCGCATGCCGTGATCCGTCGCTGATGCCGCATCGCGCGGCCGGATGCCAGAGGCCGGCCCATTGCGTCGGAATCGTGGGCGGCCGAGGCGGACATGCTGCCTCACGGCGGGATGTCACATGGCCGGCCGCTCCTGCGGCGAGCTAGAGCAGCGACGCCGGGCGGCAATCCCGCACAGGCCGAACCACTGTCGATTTCGGGTCTCGCGAACTCGACGCATGGGATCTCCATGGGATCTCGATGTCGGCAATCTCGACATTCGCGATCTCGACCGCCGCTTTCCCGACTGCCGCGCCGCGGCGTCCCGCATCACCGCCAGGGCTGCCGCATGTTCACGACCGAGCTTCTCGTGATGACCTCCGCCACCCTCGGGGCGATCGTCATCGTGCTCGCCGCCCGGCCGGGCGTCAGCTTGCGCACGAGCCTGCCGCGGCTGCCCAGGGCCGTCGGCGCCGCCCGCCGACCCGCCGGACGCTGAGGCGAGCGACCCGGGGCCACCGGCCGTGCGACCTCGTCCGGAAACAGGGAAATTACGGGGAGATCTCGTGGTTTTTGGTGCGGTGCAGCACCGCGGGAACCCGGAAAGGCTGCTAGACTTCGGCAAGTCATAGGTCGCGCCGTCGCGGCGCCCCAGACCCCGAGGAGCCGACCCGACCGTGCCGCACGCCTCCGAGCTGATTGCCATCATCGCCCTCGGGCTCGTCTTCGCGTTCGTCGGCGGCATGCTCGCGCAGCGTCTGAAGCTCCCGCCGCTGGTCGGCTACCTGCTCGCGGGCCTCGCGGTCGGGCCACATACCCCGGGCTTCGTCGGCAATGCGGAGCTGGCCGGACAGCTCGCCGAGATCGGCGTGATCCTGCTGATGTTCGGGGTCGGCCTGCATTTCTCCATCGGCGACCTGATGTCGGTGCGGGCGATCGCGCTGCCCGGCGCCGTGGTGCAGATCGCGGTCGCCACCCTGATGGGCCTGGCCCTGAGCTTTGCGTGGGGCTGGGGCCTCGGCGCCGGCCTCGTCTTCGGCCTCGCCCTCTCGGTCGCCTCGACGGTGGTGCTGCTGCGGGCGCTCGAGGAACGGGGACTGCTCGATTCCGACAAGGGCCGCATCGCCGTCGGCTGGCTCATCGTCGAGGACCTGGCGATGGTGCTGGCCCTGGTGCTGCTGCCGGCGCTCGCGGGGCCCCTCGGCGGCGAGAGCGCGGGGGCGGCGCACGGCATCGCCGGCGACGGCAACATCTGGCTCACCCTCGGGCTCACCTTCGCCAAGGTGACGGCCTTCGCGGTCGTGATGCTGGCCGGCGGCCGGCGGGTGGTGCCCTGGATCCTCAACCAGGCCGCCCGTACCGGCTCGCGCGAGTTGTTCACCCTGGCGGTCCTGGCGCTGGCGCTCGGCATCGCCTTCGGCTCGGCGGAGCTGTTCGGCGTCTCCTTCGCGCTCGGCGCCTTCTTCGCCGGCATGGTGCTGGCGGAATCCGACCTCAGCCACCAGGCCGCCGCCGATTCGCTGCCCTTGCAGGATGCCTTCGCGGTCCTGTTCTTCGTCTCGGTCGGCATGCTGTTCGACCCGACGATCCTGCTGCGCGAGCCGCTCGCCGTGGTGGCCACCCTGGCGGTCATCCTGGTCGGCAAGTCGCTCGCCGCGGTCGCGATCGTGCTCGCCTTCCGCCACCCGCTCTCGACGGCGCTGACCATCGCGGCGAGCCTCGCCCAGATCGGCGAGTTCTCGTTCATCCTGGCGAGCCTCGGGATCGGCCTGAAGCTGCTGCCGCCGGAGGGCCGCGACCTGATCCTCGCCGGCTCCCTCCTGTCGATCACCCTCAATCCGCTGATCTTCGCCGCGCTGAGCCGCCTCGCCGGCTTCGTCGAGGCGCGGCCGGGGCTCGCCGCCCGGTTCGAGCGCGGCGGCGACGAAATCGCGATGGCCACCCACGACAAGGGCCGGGAAGGCCACGCGGTGGTGGTCGGTTACGGCCGGGTCGGCGGCGCGATCGGCAAGGCGCTCGAAGCCTGGGAGCTGCCCTTCGTGGTGGTCGAGCGCGACCGGCGCCGGGTCGAGGAACTGCGCGGCGCCGGGATCGCGACCGTGTTCGGCGATGCCGGCGCGCCCGGGATCCTCGACGCCGCCGATGTCGGACGGGCGCGCCTGCTGGTCGTGGCGAGCCCGGATTCGCATCAGGCCCGCCGCCTGATCGAGATCGCCCGCGAGGCCAATCCGGGGATCGACACGGTGGTGCGCACCCACAGCGACACGGAGCGTCGCAGCCTCGAGGAGGAAAAGGTCGGCCTGGTGCTGATGGCCGAGCGCGAGGTCGGCTTCGGCATGGCGCTCTACGCCCTGCGCAGCCTCGGCCTCGGCGAGGGCGAGGCGCGCCTCTTCATCGACACCAGCCGGGCCGAGAGCCGGGCCGAGCCCGTCGTGGAGGCCGAGCCCGAACTCGGCGCCCCGGAACTGCGCCCTCACCGCGAGGCGCAGGCGGAATCGTAAGGAAGCGTGATCGAGGACCGCGCCGGCGGCACCATCCGGCCCAGGATCCAGCCCAGGATCCGGCCCCGTCGCGCGACGACGCTCGTCGGTGCGACATGTGACCGTTACCTCGTCCATCCCGGACATGGACGAGGTCTTGCGTCGTTCGGTCGGCTCACCTTCGGCGTCGGCCCATGCTATTCAGAATGCCCGAGCACGATTCGCCCATGACGAGCCTGCGCAAGACCGCCTCCGTCCGTCCGGCCACGATCGCGGCAGCCACCCATGGCTACGCCGCGGCCCTGCGTGCACGGCGCGCCGCCAACGACAACCGGCCCGCCCCGGGGCGTCGGCGCAACCTCGCGCTCGTCGCGGGGGCCTGGCTCGCCGGTCTGGTCGCGGCGGCCATCGCCCTGTGGCGCACCGGGGGCTTCTGAGCAGAGCCGGTCGCCCTGCGATCCCCCCATGACGATCCGAAGGCCGTTCGCCGGCGCTTCGGCCAAGACGAAACGCGCCCGCCGGACGGAAGAACCGCCGGGCGAGCGCGCCGAAACAGGGCTGGATCTCGTTCGTGGAACGGGATCAGCGGGCGTGGTGGTGACGGTGCATGCGGCGATGCTTCATCATGCGCTTGTGGCGCATGGTCGGCTGCATGGACTGGCGCGGGGCCATGCGCATGGCCGGGGCGCCGCCGGGAGCACCCATCTCGCGCTGCACGCCGCCGAGCGGGCCGCCGGCCTGCGAGCCGGAATTGTTGTAGGGCGAGCCGCCCTGGGCGAAGGCCGGAGCGGCGGCGACGGTGAGGACTGCCGCGACCAGGCAGGACTTGAGGACGTTCATCGGGCACCTCGACAATAAGGCAGCCCGTCAAGTCGGGCCGTGCTGAGAAGACGCACACGGCCGGGTTTGGTTTCATGGCCCCGCTTGATTCCCTGTTATCTCCTGTGGAGAGCGGGCTTCCGGGACCGGGCACTGGGAGCGAAGGGCCCGGCCGGCGGCCGGCCCCCTCCCCCGCCGGGCTCCCTCGAGCGCGTCACGATCGCGCTGCCATCGCGAAGCTTTCTCGATCTTTGATCCAGCCGCATTTTCTGCGACGAACCGGCATCCACGTCGTCGGAAAATGCTGCAGACCGCGAGCGGCCGGCTCACCAGCTGGTGAGCACCGCGCCGCCGAACTTGCTCTCGATGAAGGCCTTCACCTCCGGCGAGCGGTAGGATTCGACGAGCGTCGCGACCCAGGGCTTGTCCTTGTCGACGCTGCGCACCGCGATCACGTTGACGTAGGGGCCCTTGGGCTCCTCCTTCAGGATCGCGTCGCCGGGCTTGAGGCCGGCCGCGGTGGCGTAGTTGGTGTTGACCGCCGCCGCGTCGACGTCGTCGAGGGAGCGCGGGGTCTGGGCCGCGTCGACCTCGACGATGCGCAGGCGCTTCGGGTTCTCGGTGATGTCGGCGACGCTCGGCTTGAAGCCGACGCCGGGCTTCAACTTGATCAGCCCCTTGTCCTGCAGGAGCAGCAGGGCGCGGCCGCCGTTGGTCGGGTCGTTCGGGATCGCCACCGTGCCGCCCGCCGGCACCGCGTCGAAGCTCTTGTGGCGCTTCGAGTAGACGCCCATCGGAAAGTTCACCGTCTGGGTGACGCTCTCGATCTTGTAGCCGCGATCGGCCTTCTGGTTGTCGAGATAGGGCTGGTGCTGGAACGAGTTGGCCTCGAGCTCGCCCGACGACAGGGCCTCGTTCGGCACCACGTAGTCCGAGAACTCGACGACCTGGAGGTCGAGGCCCTTCTTGGCGGCGATCGGCTTCACCGCCTCGAGGATCTGGGCGTGCGGGCCCGGCGTGACGCCGACGCGCACGCGCTGGCCCTGCGCGAGGGCGGGAAGGCTGGCGGCGGTGAGGAGCACCGCCAGGGTGAGGCTACGCAGCATCGGGGTCACGCTCCGGGGGACGATCGAAAGAGGACGGAAGGGGGGGTCAGCCGTGGCGCAGGCGCTTGTTCATGCGCCGCGCCAGCCGGTCGCCGAGGGTCTGGACCAGCTGCACCAGGACGATCAGCACCACCACGACGGCGAGCATCATCTCGGGCATGAAGCGCTGGTAGCCGTAGCGGATGCCGAGGTCGCCCAGACCCCCGCCGCCGACGGCGCCGACCATGGCGGAGAATCCGATCAGCGACACCACCGCCAGGGTGAGGCCGAGCACGATGCCGGGCAGGGCCTCGGGGATCAGCACCTTGAGGACGATCTGGAGCGGGCTCGCCCCGAAGGCCCGGGCCGCCTCGACGAGGCCGCCATCGACCTCCCGCACCGCGCCCTCGACGAGGCGGGCGATGAAGGGGATCGCCGCGACGGTGAGCGGCACGGTGGCGGCGCTGGTGCCGATCGAGGTGCCGGCGATCAGTCGGGTGAACGGGATGATCGCCACCACCAGGATGATGAACGGCGTCGAGCGGGTGGCGTTGACGACGAGGCCGAGCACCCGGTTGGCCCAGGGCGCGGCGAGCAGTTCACCCCGTCCGCTGGTGGCGAGGAAGACCCCGAGCGGCAGCCCGACGAGCGTGCCGATGGCGGCCGCGACCGCCACCATCTGCAGCGTGTCGAGGGTGGCCTGGACGAGGAGGCGGGTCAATTCAGGCGACATGAGACGAATCCGAAGCGCCGGGCGCGGCGGTCCGTTGCCAGCCGGCGAGGTCGAGGGTGCCGAGCCATTCGACGTCGAGGCCGCGGGCGGCGAGGAACTCGGTCGCGCGGGTCACCGTGGCGGCGTCGGGCGGGATCCCGACCACCAGCGTGCCGAACGGACGGCCGGCGATCTCGTCGACGGTGCCCGACAGGATGCCGGCCGGAATGTCGAGGTCGCGGGTGAGCTGGGCCAGCACCGGGTCGGTGGCGTGCGGGCCCCGGAAGGTGATGCGCAGCACCGCCTGCTTGCCGTCGCCCTGCCCTGCGGGGACCGGGCCGGGCGTGAGGCGCGCGGCGAGCGCCGGCGGCAGGGTGCGGCCGGTCTCCTCGTCGAAGAAGGTGCGGGTGATCGCGGCTCTCGGCCGGGTGAAGACCTCGAACACGTCGCCGCTCTCGGCAATGCGGCCGCCGTCCAGCACCGCGACCTCGTGGGCGATCGCCCGGATCACCGCCATCTCGTGGGTGATGAGCAGGATCGTCAGGCCGAGCTCCCGGTTGATCCGGCCCAGCAGGTCGAGGATCGAGCGGGTCGTCTCGGGATCGAGGGCCGAGGTCGCCTCGTCGGAGAGCAGCACCTTCGGGTTGGTGGCGAGCGCCCGCGCGATGCCGACGCGCTGCTTCTGGCCGCCGGACAGCTCCGCCGGGTAGCGGTCGGCCTGGGGCCCGAGCCCGACGAGATCGAGGAGTTCGGCCACCCGGGCGCGGATCGCGGCCTTGTCGGTGCCGGCCACTTCGAGGGGCAGCGCGACGTTGCCGGCGGCGGTACGGGCCGAGAGCAGGTTGAAGTGCTGGAAGATCATGCCGATGCCGCGGCGCTCCCGCCGCAGGGCGGATTCCGACAGGCTCGAGATCTCGGCCTCGCCGACGATCACCCGGCCGCGGCTCGGCCGCTCCAGCCCGTTGACGAGGCGGATCAGCGTCGACTTGCCGGCGCCCGAGCGGCCGATGACGCCGAGCACCCGGCCGCGGGGCACGGAGAGGTCGATGTCCTCGAGCGCCGTCACGGCGCCGGCACCGCGGCGAGCGGTATAGGTCTTCGCCACCCCTTCGAGGCGCACGAGGGCGTCGCGGGGATCGAGCCGGCCGCTCAGGTCCGCCGGCACCGGCACGCGGACGGGGGCCGTCACGGCACGCGGGTCCGGGCGGGCGGGGAAACGGTGGCGGTCATCGGGGTCCTTCGGCGGGGTGTCTCGAGCCGGATGGCGGCCGGCACAGAACCCCAGAACCGGACTTTCTGTCAACCGGAATGTTCTTTTTGAAGAACACGCCGGGAGAGAAGAGCTTTTTTCGCGTGGCCTCGCTCCCGTCAACGCCCGGGCCGCGCGACGGGGTGCGGAAAACCGTGCATTCTCCTTGCTCCGCCCTTGCCCTCCCGGGTCCGCGCGGCCCAGGACGGGGCTCGCAGGAGTGCGCGATGCGACGCCAACCCTTCGGACATGCCGGGCCCGCGGTGCCGGTGATCGGGCAGGGAACCTGGTACCTCGACCAGGGCGAGCCCACCGTGGCGGCCGCCGCCCTGAATCGCGGTCTCGACGTCGGCATGAGCCACGTCGATACCGCCGAGATGTACGGCGAGGCCGAGCCGCTGATCGCCGAGGCGATCGGCGACCGGCGCGACGAGGTGTTCCTGGTCTCGAAAGTGCTGCCCGGCAACGCCTCGCGCCGCGGCACGATCGAGGCCTGCGAGCGCTCGCTCCGGCGCCTCGGCACGGACCGGCTCGACTGCTACCTCCTGCACTGGCGCGGCCCCCATCCCCTCTCGGAGACCTTCGCGGCCTTCGAGGACCTGGTGCGGGCGGGCAAGATCCTGTCCTGGGGCGTGAGCAACTTCGACGCCGACGACCTCGACGAGGCCTTGTCCGTGGCGGGTCCCGGCCGCATCGCCTGCAACCAGGTCCTCTACCACCTGGAGGAGCGCGCGATCGAGCATGCGGTGCTGCCCTGGTGCCGGCGGAACAGCGTCGCGGTCGTGGCCTACAGCCCGTTCGGCCACGACAGCTTCCCGGGACCGGCGACGCCCGGCGGTCGGGTCCTGGCCGAGATCGCCGACAGCCATGGCGCCACGCCCCGCCAGGTGGCGCTCGCCGCGCTGACCCGGGGGGACGGTGTGCTGGCGATCCCGAAGGCGTCGAGCCCGGCCCACGCGGCCGAGAATGCCGGCGGCGGCAGCCTCACCCTGAGCGACGCCGAGTTCGCCCGGATCGATGCCGCCTTCCCGCGCGGCCCGAAGCCGCGGCACCTGCCGATGCTGTAGGGACGCCGGCCGGAGCCTGCCGTCGTCAGGCCGCCCCGCGATCCGGCGCCGCGGAGGCGTGCAGGCTGTCGCGCAGGGCCAGGATCTCGTCGCGCAGAGCCATCAACCGGTCCGCCGGCTGGCCGGAGGCGCAGACGATCTCGTCGGGGAACGGCATCGCCTTGTCACGCAGGGCCGCCCCGGCCTCGGTCAGGCTGATGCGCATCAGCCGCTCGTCCTGGACGTCCCGGGCCCGGTGCACCAGGCCCGCCGCCTCCAGGCGCTTGAGGAGCGGCGTCAGCGTGCCGGAATCGAGATAGAGGCGCTGACCCAGAGATTTCATCGTCTGCCCGTCCTGTTCCCAGAGCAGCAGCAGCACCAGGTATTGCGGATAGGTCAGGCCGAGCCGGTCGAGGAGGGGCTTGTAGATCCGGTTGAAGGCGTGCGCGGCGGAATAGACCGCGAAGCAGATCTGGCTGGAAAGGTGCAGCGCGTCGGCGCCATCGGCGCCGGCATCGATCTCGGACATGTCCCGCTCCTCGAGGTACTCCGTCGGGCGGGCCCGACCGCCGGAGCGCCCGACACGACCCCGCATCGGCAAGCGCCATCTCCCATCATATCGGTATCGTTGCGCAAAAATCAAATTGCGCACAATGAGAAACTGGCCTAAGAAGCCGCCACGGCGGATCCGAGACCGCCCGGGATCGACCCGTCCCGGGAGCACGGCCGCCCCGACAGCAGGAGAAGTCCGATGTCCGTCGACGTGAAGTACACCACCCAGGCGACTGCGACCGGCGGCCGCGACGGCCGCGCCCAGACCCAGGACGGCAGCCTCGACGTCAAGCTGTCGACCCCCAAGGAGCTCGGCGGCGCCGGCGGCGCCGGCAACAACCCCGAGCAGCTCTTCGCGGCCGGCTACGCCGCCTGCTTCCTCGGCGCGATGAAGTTCGTCGGCGGCCAGGAGAAGATCGCCGTCCCGGCCGACACCACCGTGACCGCCAAGGTCGGCATCGGCCCGCGCTCCGAGGGCGGCTTCGGCATCACCGCGGACCTCACCATCTCGCTGCCGGGCCTCGACAAGGCGACCGCCGAGACGCTGGTCGAGAAGGCCCACCAGGTGTGCCCGTACTCGAACGCCACCCGCGGCAACGTCGATGTCGGCCTGACGGTCGCGTAATCCTTCGGAGTCCGGGCGGCTCCACGCCGCCCGTCTCCTTTCGAGGCGCCCCTCCTCCCGGAGCGGGCGCCTTTCTCGCAGGTCAGTCGGGCCGGCGCAGGCAGGCGGCGGCGAGCGCCAGGAAGGCGCGGGCGCGGTGCGACAGAGCCTCACGCCTGTCCCAATCGATGCCGTGCTTCTCCTCCGACGAGAGTTCGCCGAAGGTCAGCGGAGACTCGTCGGGCTTGAACATCGGGTCGTAGCCGAACCCCTTGTCGCCGCGCGGCGGCCAGACCAGCTCGCCGAAGACCCGGCCCTCGAACAGCTCCTCGTGGCCGTCCGGCCAGGTCAGGACCAGGGCCGAGACGAAGTGCGAGCGCCGGTCGGTGGCGCCGCGGGTCGCGAGCTCGCGCTCGATGCGCACCATCGCGCCGGAAAAGTCCTTGGAGCCGCCGGACCAGCGGGCCGAGAAGAGGCCGGGCGCCCCGTCGAGGGCGTCGACGCAGAGCCCCGAATCGTCCGCGAAGGCCGGCAGGCCGGTGGCGTTCGTCGCCGCCCGCGCCTTGATGGCGGCGTTCTCGGCAAACATCGTGCCGGTCTCGTCGGGCTCGGGCAGGTTCAGCTCGCCGGCCGAGACCGCCTCGACGCCGAAGGGGGCCAGCAACTCGCGCATCTCGCGCAGCTTGCCGGCATTGTGGGTCGCGATCACGACCCGCCCGGAGAGGAGGCGTCCCATCAGGCGATCGCCTGCTTCTGGAGCGCGACCAGCTCGGCGACGCCCGCCTTGGCGAGCCGCAGGAGGCTCAGGAACTCCTCCTCGGAAAAGGGCTTCACTTCCGCCGTGCCCTGCACCTCGACGATACCGCCGCTGCCCGTGATGACGAAGTTGGCGTCGGTCTCGGCGCCGGAATCCTCGGCGTAGTCGAGGTCGAGCACCGGCGTGCCCTTGTGGATGCCGCAGGAGATCGCCGCGACGTGGTCGCGCATCGGGTCGACCGAGATGATCGAGCGGCCGCGCATCCAGGTGAAGCACTCGTGGAGTGCCACCCAGGCGCCGGTGATCGCCGCCGTGCGGGTGCCGCCATCGGCCTGGAGCACGTCGCAATCGACCACGATCTGGCGCTCGCCCACCGCCGGCAGATTGACGACGGCGCGCAACGACCGGCCGATCAGGCGCTGGATCTCCTGGGTGCGCCCGGAGGGCTTGCCGGCATTGACCTCGCGCCGGTTGCGGTCGTGGGTGGCGCGCGGCAGCATGCTGTACTCGGCCGTCACCCAGCCCTTGCCGGAGCCGCGCAGCCAGCCGGGCCCGCGCTCCTCCAGCGAGGCGGTGCACAACACCTTGGTCTCCCCGAAGGTCACGAGGCACGAACCCTCGGCGTAGCGCGAGACGCCCCGCTCCAGGGTGACCTTGCGCAGCTCGTGGGGGGCGCGCTTCGAGGGGCGCATGGGCAACTCCTGTGCAGAGCGGCGCGCGACGGCGCGACGCGGGATCGCGAGGTCGCGCGCTCTTAGGCGCTGCTGTCGGGAGCGGCAAGAGGAGCCGGGTGGGGAGCCGGGTGGGAGAGGATGTCCGGAGAAGCGGGGGTGGGGTCGCGGTTGTACGCCCGATCGTCCACGGCTCCCTTCCGAATCGAGTTTCGATCAATCGAGCGGGCTTCCCTCCGCCCGCGTGGGAGAGGGGAATCCGCGAGGATCCCATGATCGGGGGATGTCCGGCGGCGATCGGCTCATAGGGAATCCGATTGATCGCTTCGCGATGCGGATTTCGGCTTCGCTCGAGCGCCGCGCGGGTTTGTCATACCGTTTCCGGAAGGAATCTTCCGGAAACGGTATCAATAGTAGCCGTAGCCCCGGTGATGGTGCCGGCCGTGATGATGGCCCCAGTGCCGGTGGTGATGATGGCCCCAGCCGTGGTGGCGGCGATGATGGCCCCAGCCGCCGTGATGATGATGGTGCCGTCCCCAACCGCCGTGATGGCGGTGGCCCCAGCCGTGGTGATGGCCGTACTGCACCTGGACCACCCCGGCCTCGGTCACGGGAGCCGCGCCGGGTGCGAAGGGCGCCGCCTCGGCCGCACCGACGGCGAGGAGACCGCCCGCCACCAGGGCCGCTGCCGCGAGGAGCCGCCTGCCGGCCTTCACGGGATCGCGCATCGTCAGCATGTCCGCCTCCGTTGGTTCCGCCGCATCGCTGCGGGCATGGCGGCACTCTGGGACCGGCGGGCTGAACGCGTCGTGAGACCGCGTGTCGGCCCCCGTTCAGGCGTGACGCGCTAGACGCGGGCGGACTCCGCGATTCCGGCCTCGCGCGGCTTCCCGTCCGCTTGCGCCCGGCGCGGCGGCGCCTCACAGTGAGGGGTAGTCAGGCTCCCGTAGGGTTGATGAACACGCGCGATCTTCCACCCCTGCCGGTCGGTTCCGGGCAGGCCCGTGCCATTGCCGAGCTCAACGAGCGGTCCCGGGAGATCTTTCGGCAGATCGTCGAGAGCTATCTCTCCAACGGTGAGCCGGTGGGGTCGCGCAACCTCGCCCGCATCCTGCCGATGGCGCTCTCCCCGGCCTCGATCCGCAACGTGATGTCGGACCTCGAACAGGCCGGGCTGATCTACGCCCCCCATACCAGCGCCGGGCGGCTTCCCACCGAGCACGGGCTGCGCTTCTTCGTCGATGCGCTGCTCGAACTCGGCGATGTCGGCCAGGAGGAGAAGGGCCGGATCGAGGCGCAGATGCGCGCCGCCGCCTCGCGCCACCACACCTTCGAGAGCGCGCTGACCGAAGCCTCCGTGCTCCTGTCGGGCATCTCGCGCGGGGCGGGCGTCGTCGTCACGGCCAAGCAGAACCCGCGCCTGCGCCACATCGAGTTCGTGCGCCTCGATCCCGGCCGCGCCCTGGTGGTGCTGGTCTCCGACGACGGCTCGGTCGAGAACCGCCTGCTCGACCTGCCGCACGGCCTGCCGGCGGGGGCGCTCCAGGAGGCTTCGAACTTCCTCAACGCCCGCATCCGCGGCCGCACCCTCGGCGAGGTGCGCGGCGAGATCGAGGCGGCCCGGGCGGCGATGAAGCAGGAGCTCGACGAACTGACCGAGCGCCTGGTCGATGCGGGATTGGCCCGCTCGGTCGGTCCGAGCGAGGAGCGCCAGCTCATCGTGCGGGGGCAGGCCAACCTCCTCGACGACCTGCGGGCGGCCGAGGACCTGGAGCGCATCCGCCTGCTCTTCAGCGACCTCGAGAGCCAGAAGGACGTGATCGACCTCCTGTCCCGCGCCGAGGGCGGCGAGGGCGTGCGGATCTTCATCGGCTCGGAGAACAAGCTGTTTTCGCTCTCCGGCTCGTCGATGATCGCGGCCCCCTTCCGGGACGGCAGCCAGACCATCGTGGGCGTCGTCGGCGTCATCGGCCCGACCCGGCTCAACTACGCCCGCATCGTCCCGATGGTCGATTTCACCGCCCGGGTAGTGTCGCGGATGCTGGAGCGCGGGCGCGGCTGAACCACGCCTGCGGCGCAACCGGTTTGTGGTGTGGGAAACGCGAAAATCCCGCTTGTCCCCCGGATTCACAAGCGCGACCGGCTCCGTCATGGTCGGGGGATGGTCCGTGATTCCCTGACACCTTGAGTGCCCCGTCCCGCCCCCTGCGCAGCCACCAGCGCAGCCTGTCCGAGCTCGTGGCCGCGCTCGCCCGCGGCGAGGCATCGGGCATCGGCGACATCCTGGCCGCGGTGACGCCCGGGGG
Source organism: Methylobacterium indicum (assembly GCF_017347565.1). Taxonomy (NCBI): domain Bacteria; kingdom Pseudomonadati; phylum Pseudomonadota; class Alphaproteobacteria; order Hyphomicrobiales; family Methylobacteriaceae; genus Methylobacterium; species Methylobacterium indicum. The sequence continues at coordinate 3,607,928 of NZ_AP024145.1, forward strand.
CGGCAAGTCGCTGCTGCCGGTCATCGCCGCCTCGAAGCTGATCGCCGCGGGGATCGTCGAGCGGGTGGTCTGGATCGTGCCGCGGGATTCCCTGCGGCTCCAGGCGGAGGAAGCCTTCGCCGATCCGGCTTGGCGGGCGGCGCTCGGTCATGATCTCTCGGTGCGGGCGGCCGACAACTCGCCCGATCCGAGCCGGGGGCTCTCCGGTTACGTGACCACCTACCAGGCGGTGGCGGCCGCTCCCGCCCTGCACCTCGCCGAGATGCGCCGCCACCGCACCCTCCTCGTCGTCGACGAGGTCCACCACCTGCCGGCGCTGGCCGAGGGGGATGCCGGGGGCGAGGCGGCCAGAACCGAGGCCGCGGCCTGGAGCCAGGCGCTGCTGCCGCTGTTTCGCGCCGCGCATCTGCGGCTCCTGCTCTCCGGCACCCTGGAGCGGGCCGACGGCCGGCGCATCCTGTGGCTGCCCTACCGCACCGAGAACGGCGCCCCGACGCCGGACATCGACGCGCCGGGATGGGCGGTGATCGGCTATTCGCGGGCCGAGGCCTTGGCCGAGAAGGCCGTGCTGCCGGTCAATTTCGGCGCCCTCGACGGCGAGGCGAGCTGGCTGGAAGGCGGGCGCACCTCCGGTCAGGCCCGGGTCGGCCCGCACCGGCTCTCGGGGTCGGGTCCGAGCGCGACGACCCGGCCGGCCCTGTTCACGGCGCTCCGCACCGGGTTCGCCCGCGACCTCCTGCGGGAAGCCTTCTTCGCTACCCGCCGCCTGCGGGCCGAGCGGCGGCGCCAGCGCGGCCTGCGCGGCACCGATGCCGTGCGCGGCCTCGGCAAGCTCCTGGTCGTCGCCCCCGACCAGGCGAGCGCGCAGAGCTACCACGCCATGCTCCAGGCCTGGATGCCGGAGGAGCAGGCACGCCGCGACGTACGCATCGCCACCTCGGCCGAGGCCGACGCCCATGCGGCCTTGGCCGCCTTCCGCCTCACCCCCGAACCCGCCGTGCTGGTCACGGTGGCGATGGCCTACGAGGGGCTCGACGCCCCCGAGGTCGCGGTGGTGGCGGCACTCACCCACATCCGCTCGCGCCCCTGGCTCGAGCAGATGATCGCCCGGGCGACCCGGGTCGATCCCCATGCCGGCGACTATGCCGACCAGCACGCCCTGGTCTTCCACCCCGACGACCCGCTCTTCGCCCAGTTCCGGGCCCGGATCGAGACCGAGCAGGCGACCGCGACCCGCCCGCGCAAGCGCCCGGCCGGCGCCGGCTCGCCCGAGCCGCGACCGCCGGCGCCGACCGACGACGGCATCGTGCCGCTGGAGAGCAACGCGCTCGGCCTGCGCTACGCCATGCTGCGGCCCGGCCCCTCGGTCGCCCTCGCCCGCCCCGAGGCGAAGGACGGCGACGCCGTCGCCGTGCCGCCGTCGCGGATCGAGCGGGCCCTGCGCGCCCGGGTCGCCGCCATGGTGACGGCGCAGGCGGTGGACGACGAGGCCGAGCTGCGGCGCCCCGGCGGCGCGCCCCTGCCCCACCGCTACAACGCGGTGCTCAAACGCCTCTTCGGCAACAAGAGCCGGGCCGCGATGACGGCCGAGGAGCTGGAATCGGCGCTCGCCTGGCTGGAGCGCAACCGGCTGCAGGACCACCTGCATCTCCTGGAAGGCGACACCCGCTACGCCTGGAGCGTGCGGCGGCGCTGGGCGGGAATGGAGCGGCGGCCGGGGTGACGACGTTGATCTGACAAACCCGAGCGCCAGAAAGGCGCGGGATTCCCTCTCCCGTGGGGGAGAGGGGAATGCGCTCGACTGGGCGATACGACGTGACACTTCCGCCGCTGCCGTTCCCTCGCAGCCCTTGCGGGACTGCCCCTACTCCCCATCTCGTCGGCTCCGACCGGAGGAGCCCCCAGATGTTCGACGCCAAGCGCCTGCTCGACCAGTTCCTCGGCGGCGCGCCCCGGGGCGGGCATTCCAGTGGTCCCTTTGCCAGCGGTCCCTTCGGCGGCCATCCCGGTCAAGCGCCCTACGGCCAGGGCCAGTCCGGGCATGCCCCCTCCCCCCTCGAACAGGTCGCCCGGTCCCTCGGCGGGGGCGGCGCCAAGGGGGCGATCCTCGGGGGCCTCGCCTCGCTCGTCCTCGGCGGGCGGCGTGGGCATGGCGGGTTCGGAGGCGGGTTCGGAATACCCGGCATGGGTAGGGGCATGGGTAGGGGCATGGGCTCCACCGGCCGGGTCGGCGGCCTCGCCCTCGTCGCCACCCTGGCCTATCAGGCCTACCAGAGCTGGCAGGCGAACCAGGGGCAGCGCGGCACCGCTGCCCCGCGGGCGGCCGGCTTCATCCCCTCCGCCGACGAGGCGGCCCGGATGCTCGGCGGCACCCGCTTCGCCCCGGCCTCGGCGGCCGACGAGCAGGACCGGGCCCGCGCGCTCCTGATCGCGATGATCACCGCCGCCAAGGCCGACGGCCATATCGACGCCGACGAGCAGCGGCGGATCTTCGGCGAGATGGACCGGCACGCGCTCGACGCCGACGACAAGGCCTTCCTGATGGATGCCCTGCGCGCACCCGTCGACGTCGAAGCGGTGGCGCGCCTCGCCCGCAGCCCGGAACAGGCGAGCGAGCTCTACACCGCCTCGCTGATGGCGATCAGCGTCGACACGGCCCAGGAGCGGGCCTATCTCGACCATCTCGCCCGGCGGCTCGGGCTCGATCCGGGGCTTGCGCGCCACATCGAGGCCACGCTCGCCGCCGCCTCACCGTAAAGGTGAAGACTTCGTTACCGGCGTTAACCATTCGCTAACCATCCGGCGCGCCTGATGGGCTGGTAACGAGTCGTAAACCTGTGACCAGCCAGACCCCACCCCGCCCACCGATCCGCTTCCGCGGCCGCTCGTTCCTGGCGGTCGTGCTCGCGCCCGAGGCGCCGATCGAGGATTGGCTCGCCGATCTCGACGCGCTTGCCAAGCGCTCTCCGGCGTTCTTCGCCGGCCGCGCGGTGATCCTCGACGTGACCGCCCTGGCCCCGAGCCGGGAGGCGCTCAAGGATCTGGTGGCCGCCCTCAACGCGCGCGAGATCCCGATCATGGGGATCGAGGGCGCCGGGGCGGGATCCCTCGGCCCCGGGATGCCGCCGCCGCTCAACGGCGGCCGGCCCTCGGGCGAGGTGGCGATGCCCGGCGAGGCGCCGCCCGCCGCTCCCGTCGAGCGGGTGACGGGCGCGAAGTCGCTGATGCTGGAGAGCCCGGTCCGCTCCGGCCAGGCGATCCTCTTCCCCGAGGGCGACGTGACGGTGATGGGCTCGGTGGCTTCCGGCGCCGAGGTGATCGCCGGCGGGTCGATCCACATCTACGGGGCCCTGCGCGGGCGCGCCATCGCGGGGGCCGCCGGCACTCCGGGCGCCCGCATCTTCTGCCGCAAGTTCGAGCCCGAACTGCTCGCGATCGACGGCCTCTACCGCATCGCCGACGACATCGACCCGTCCTTGCGCGGCCGCGCCGTGCAGGTCTGGCTCGAAGGCGACGCGATGAAGGCGGCAGCCCTCGACTAGAATATTGATTTTGCTGCATTTTCTATCGACGAACCGGTGCCCGCCTCGTCCGAAAACGCTCTCGTCGCACCCCGCTCCGGCCACCCGCCGGGGACGGATCTCGAAAGAAAACACACGCAGCGGCCGCGCCGGCCGCGACTTCGCAATTCGATCGGTTAAGGGGGTCCAATGGCCAAGGTCATCGTGGTGACATCCGGCAAGGGAGGGGTGGGCAAGACCACCACGACGGCCGCTCTGGGGGCCGCCCTGGCCAAGACCGGCCAGAGCGTCTGCGTCGTCGACTTCGACGTGGGCCTGCGCAACCTCGACCTCATCATGGGCGCCGAGCGCCGGGTCGTCTACGACCTCATCAACGTCGTCCAGGGCGACGCCAAGCTCCCCCAGGCCCTCATCCGCGACAAGCGCCTCGACACCCTCTCGCTCCTCCCCGCCTCCCAGACCCGCGACAAGGACGCGCTCACCGACGAGGGCGTCGCCCGCGTCATCGGCGAGCTGCGCGAAAAATTCGACTGGGTGATCTGCGACAGCCCCGCCGGCATCGAGCGCGGCGCCACGCTCGCCATGCGCCACGCCGACATCGCGGTCGTCGTCACCAACCCCGAGGTCTCCTCGGTGCGCGATTCCGACCGCATCATCGGGTTGCTCGATTCCAAGACCGAGCGGGCCGAGAAGGGCGAGCGGCTGGAGAAGCACCTGATCCTCACCCGCTACGACCCCGGCCGGGCCGAGCGCGGCGAGATGCTGAAGATCGACGACGTTCTCGAGATCCTGTCGATCCCGCTTCTGGCGGTGATCCCGGAGAGCGAGGAGGTGCTGAAGGCCTCGAACCTCGGCAGCCCGGTGACGCTGAACGCGCCGCAGAGCGCACCGGCGCGGGCCTACGCGGACGCGGTGCGCCGCCTCAAGGGCGAGACGGTGGCGATGACCGTGCCGTCCGAGAAGCGGTCTCTCCTTGGCAAGCTGTTCACGCGGAGGGCAGCATGAACCTGCTGAGCTTCCTGTCGCGGCGCGGGACGGCGCCGGTGGCGCGCGAGCGTCTTCAGATCTTGCTGGCGCACGAGCGGACGGCCTTCGGGCGCTCGGACCTGGTGGCGGTGTTGCGCGAGGAGATCCTGGCGGTGATCGCCAAGCACGTCGCCATCGACAAGGACAAGGTGAAGGTGACGATGGAGCGGGGCGACGCGGTCTCGACGCTCGGCGTCGACATCGAGCTGCCGGACAACAAGGTCGCCCGGCTCGCCAGCGCCTGAGCCCGTCGCATCGGCGACGAGAGCATCCTATAGGGCGGTCGGGCGCCGGGTTTGCGGCGCCCGACCGCAAGAGGTCGAGGTCATGCCGGACGCGCCCACCATCTACGCCAACACCCTGATGGCCTTGAGCCTGCGCCGCCCGGGCATCCTCCAGGTCACCCTCGGCACCGCCGGGTTCAGCGGCGAGGACGTCGAGGTCGCGGTGCGGCTCGCCGTGCCGGAGGACACCGCGGTCGAGATCGTCGAGGCCCTGGTCGAAGGGCTCCAGGCGGCGGCCGAGGCCGACGAGGACGAGGACGACGAAGTCCCCGAGCCCTACGAGGCCTCGGTCGGCGACGTCGCGACCGCCGGCCTCCTCGCCACGACCCTCGCCACCGCCATGGGCGACGCCCTCGATCTGCTCGCCGCGCGCCCCGACTTCCTCGAGCGCCTGACCGAGATCGAGGAGCGGGCGGTGCTCACCACCCGCAACTCGGTCTCCGAGGGCGTCTCGGTCGACGACGAGGCGAAGGCCGTGCGCGACACCGTGGCGGTGCTCCAGAGCCTCTTCGCCCAGTGGCGCAAGGACCACGTCCCACCGGCACCGCCAGCCCCGGACACGCCGCCGCCCCCGGACGCACCGCCCCCCGACGCGCCGCCCGAGGACGAGGCCCCGAAGGCCTGACCCCACGCCGCGCCGGGGCATGTCGCGAGCCCGGCGTTTCACCGCTCGTCGCGGCGCGGACCGGCAGGCGGACCGGGCGTCATCGATCGGTCCTCGGTCATCTGCCGTCCCGCAGCGTCAGGCTTTCCCGACGAACGTCGTCCGATCTATGACTGTCTGCCTCGTCACGGCGCTGCGCAGACATGATCGACGACGCGGAGGGATGATGAACGAAACGGTTGCGCCACAGCTTCTCGCCGACGAGCGAATTCTTTGGCAGGGCAAGCCGTATTCCGGCGTGATGCTGCGCTGGATCGATCTCGCGCTGATTCCCTTCGGCCTGTTCTGGACCGGCTCTTTGCTGGTCGCGACGGCCAGGGCCTGGGAGGCCGGGATGGGGCCAGTGCCCCAGTTGCTCGGCCTCCCGTTCCTGGCCGCCGGGCTCTACATGCTGGTGGGCCGCTTCGTCGTGGACCGGTACCTGCGCCGGCACCTCTCCTACGCGGTGACCGACCGGCGCATCCTGATCGTACGGGACGGCCTGTGGCCGAAGCGGACCTCCCTCGACCTCGCGCACCTGCCCGAGGTCGAGATCAAGAACCACCCGGATGGAACCGGCACGATCGTGTTCGGCGCGCCGGAGCTGCGGACATACAACAACAATTTCGGCGCCGGTCTTGGCCTGTGGACGCCGACGCTCGATGCGACGCCGCAATTCATCGGGATCCCGGATCCCGATGCGGTCTACGCGCTGATCGAGAGCCGGTCGCGCCGCTGACCCCGTCGAGCCGAGTTGGCCGACCCGGGAATCGCTCCCGGGCCGGCCGCATCACGGTTCGAGCGCCGGATCAGGCGGCCCGGACGGTCGCCAGGAACCGGTGCACCTCCGCGGTCAGATGCTCGGACTGGCGCGACAGGGCCGAGGCCGAGGTCAGAACCTGCGTCGCCGCCATCCCGGTCGTCTCCGAGGCCTGCGCCACCCCGGCGATGTTGCCGGTCACCGCGCTCGTCCCCACCGATGCCTGCGACACGTTGCGCACGATCTCCTGCGTCGCCGCACCCTGCTGCTCCACCGCCGCCGCGATCGAGGCCGCCACCACGTCGATCTCCCGGATCAGCGCCGTGATCGTGCCGATCGCCCCCACGGTCTGGTCCGTCACGTCCCGCACCTCGCCGATCTGGCGTGCGATCTCGTCGGTCGCCCGCGCGGTCTGGTTGGCCAGTTCCTTGACCTCCGCGGCCACCACCGCGAAGCCCCGCCCCGCCTCGCCGGCCCGGGCCGCCTCGATGGTGGCGTTCAGCGCCAGCAGGTTGGTCTGGCTCGCGATGTTCGAGATCAGCCCGACCATGTCGCCGATCTTCGCCGAGGTCTGGCCGAGCGCCTGCACGAACTGCGTCGTGTGGTCGGCCTCCGACACCGCCTTCTGGGCAAGCTGCGCCGAGCCGGCGACCTGGCGGCCGATCTCCGAGATCGACGCGCCGAGTTCTTCGGCCGCCGCCGCCACCGTGCCGACATTCGTCGCCGCCTCCTCGGCCGCCGCCGCGACGCTGGTCGATTGCGCCGCCGTCTGGGTGGCGGTGGCGGTCATCGACTGGGCGGTGAGCTGAAGCTCGGAGGCCGAGGACGAGACCGCGCCGACGATGCCGCCGACCGCGGTCTCGAAGCCGTCGGCCAGTTCGGTCATGGCGGTCTGGCGAGCGGCGGCGGCGGCCGCATCGGCGATCTGGCGGCGTTCCAGGTCCTCGGCGGCCTTGCGGGCGACCATCGCCTTGATGCTCTCGACGGCGCGGCCGAGGGCGCCGATCTCGTCGTTGCGGCGGGCCTCGGCGATGGTGGCGTCGATCTCGCCGGCGGCCATGCGCTCGAGCACGGCGACGAGGCGCGAGAGGGGCCGCTGGATGTTGAGCATCAGCAGGATCGCGGCGCCGAGCAGGCTGAGCAGCATGGCGGCCCCGGCCAGGAGGCCGAGGCGGGTGGCCGAGTCGATCCGCTCGGAGGCCGCCGTCATGGCGGCCTCGGTGAGGCGGTTGGCGTTGGCGACGGATTTGCCGATCGTCGTCTCTGCCCGTTCGATCAGGGTCGCGATCTCCTCGCGCGAGGCGGTGGCTGCCGCCGGGTCGGACTGGCGGCCATAGGGATCGACCCGCACGGCGTCGGCGTAACGCTGCACCTCGGCGGCGAGGTCGCTCACGGCACGCGCGCTCTCGCGCAGGATCTCGGGTTCGAGTGCGACCGCGATCGGCCGTTCGAGGGCCGCCGCGACTCCGCGTGCCTCCTCAAGCGCAGCGGCGGCCGCCGCGTCGGAGGCGGTGGCGTTGCGCGCCAACTCCATGGTCTTCTGGTTGAGCTGGATCCGGGCCACGGCGACCTGCGCCTGCGAGATCCCGCGCAGGATGGTCTCCTCGCGCGCCAGCGCGTCGTTCGCCGCGCGGATCTCCGTGTTGCTGGACCATTGGTTGTAGACGGCGCCGCCGACGAACAATGCCGTGACCGTGGAGGACAGCGCCAGCTTGCGCCCGATGCTGAGCTTGACCATCGTAGAATCCAGTACCCGACGTCGTTCCAAACTATGACGTGGCCGTTGATAAGATTTATTTCTTAACAAAGTTCCTACTTTGAGATTTCGCCAACTGAGAAATATATAAGATAAGAGTGAGAACAGGAAAAATTGGTAATATACCCCTGGTTTTATTTTATGAACAATCTACTATTCAACTACTGGCGGTTGCAATCCGTCGGCGCGGCACGGCAACGATTGGAGCGACGACACGATCCGAGGATCGTCCTGTCGCATGCTCGTGGACGAAACCGGCTGGAGCCGCGTCCCATCGTTCCGAAATCCTGGCGGCTCCGCGCCCGGAGACGGATCGCCATCGACGCGAAGCCATCGCCGGTCCCGTCCGTTGGCCGCCTGCATCGCCCGTCGTTGCGCATCTTCGGCCCTCTGCGGCGGGGCTGCGACGACGGAACACGGCCATGGACGAGACGGAGCGGCGGATCGACGGACGGAACGGTTGCGCCGTATCTTCTGTCCGACGACCAACTTCTTGTCCTGCGCCTGCGAGATCCCGCGCAGGATGGTCTTCTCGCGCGCCGGCGCGTCGTTCGCCGCGCGGATCTCCGTGTCGCTGGACCATTGGTTGTAGATGGCGCCACCGACGAACAACGCCGTGACCGTGGAGGACAGCCTCCGTTCGCGCCTCGAAGAGCCCCGGCGCTGCCTTGGACCGGTGGGCAGGCTCGGCGCGCCGCGAGCGGCGCGAGAGCGGCCAGGCGCGAACGAACCGTTGTGGACCTCGCCCGCCGGACCGGATCGCGCGGCGTTCCCCCGGCGCTTGTTCGGTCTTAAGAGGAGCGCGTCCGGCAGCCAGGATCCGCGATGACCTCACCCCACACCTCCCTCGCCCTCGGCATCATCGGCGCCGGCATCATGGGCGAGCGCATGATGAATGCCGTCCTCGGGCAGGACGGCGCAAAGGTGCGCATCGCGGCCCTGTGGGACCCGGCGCCGGCGGCGCGGGAGCGGATCGCCGCGCGCTTTCCCGACGTCCCGGTCGTCTCGGACGCCGCCGCCGTGGTGGCGGCGAGCGACTGCGTCTACGTCGCCTCCCCGCCGGCCTCGCATCTCGGCCATGCCCGAGCGGCCCTGGCGGCCGGGCGCAGCGTCTTCTGCGAGAAGCCGCTCGCCGTCGACCTCGCCGAGGCCCGGGCCTTCGTGGCCGAGGCCGGAAGCCGCGGCGCCGTCAACTTCCCGTTCGCCTCGTCGCTGGGCGTCGCCACCCTGGCGCAATGGATCGCCGAGGGCGCGGTCGGCACACCGCACCGCCTGACCATCGAGGTCGCCTTCGCGCGCTGGCCGCGGCCGTGGCAGGAGGATGCCGCCGCCTGGCTCGACGCGCCGCAGGAGGGCGGTTTCACCCGGGAGGTCGTGTCGCACTTCCTGTTCCTGAGCCGCCGCCTGCTCGGGGCCCTCGACGGGCTCGACGGTCATGCCGCCTTCCCCGAGTCCGGCCGGTCGGAGCGGGCGATCGACGCGACGTTCCGGGCCGGCGGCGTGCCGGTGCTCCTGCGTGGCCGGGTCGGCGAGACGGCTCACGACGATCACAACACCTGGACCCTCGAGGGCGAGACCGGCGCGGTCCGCCTGCGCGACTGGGCGATCGCCGAGCGCCGGGGCGAGGACGGTCGGTTCGCGCCGGCCGCCGACGCGATGCCGAACGAGCGCGCCCGCCCGATCGCCCTGCGGCGCCAGCTCGAAGGCGTCGCGCGGATGACCCGTGGCGAGCCCCACGCCCTCGCCACTCTGACCGAGGCGCTCGAGGTGCAGGAGGTCGTCGAGGCGATCCTGGCCTCGCGCCAAGCGTGATCCCCGCCCCGGGGGCGCGGACATCGGGTCGCACCCTCGGGGACCGGAGACGGCGCCCGCCCCCTCCCGTCATCGAAGACAGCGGCGAGTCGCGCGGTGCTGAGGCGTGCAGGCCGCTGCAATCGCAATGCAATCCCGATCGCGCTCCAAAATTTCGCGATCGTCGCCGGAGACCCGCGTGCGGCACCGCATTGTACCGATCGGTCGCATCGGTAATTTCCCGCGCCTGAACTCCCTCCGAGTCACGCGTTATGTGCCTGCGGTATCGCCGATGGGCGTACCGGTCATCCTTCGGCACGCCGATCGGGCAGGGCCGATTTGTCTCGGAATGAGCGCCTGCACAACCTGACAGTGCATGCGGCGTCCTTTACGGGCAACAGCGGGCTTGGGGACACGAACGGACTTGCCGTTGGGCGAAGGGCGCGGATTGGCAACGATGAGCATCAGCACGGACACGGATCACCGACCCGGCGGCGGTGCGCCGCCGGCCGGGGGCGGTGATCCGTTGCGCGTCCTCGTCGCCCACAATCGCTACCAAGTCCGCGGCGGCGAGGACGCGGCGGTGGCCCGCGACCTCGCGGCTATGGAGCGCGCCGGCTGCGCCGTCGAGGCGGTCTTTCTCGACAACGAGGCGATCGATTCCGCACCCGCGCGCCTGCGGGCGGCGCTGGCGGCGACCCACGCGCCGGACGGGATCGCCCGGGTGATGGCGGCCGCCCGCCGCTTCCGCCCGGACGTGGTCCACGTCCACAACTTCTTCCCGCTCCTCTCGCCGGGCATCCACGCCGCCGCCCGGGCGGCGGGCCACGCCACGGTGCAGACCCTGCACAATTACCGACTTGTCTGCGCCAACGCCTTCCTGATGCGGGACGGTGCGCCGTGCGAGCGTTGCGTCACCGGCTCGCCCTACCAGGCGGTGCGGTTCGCCTGCTACCGCGGCTCGCGGATCGGTTCGCTCGCGGTGGCGCGGATGATCGACCACCACCGCCGGGCCGGAACCTGGCGGCGCGACGTCGACCGGTTCGTCGCCCTGACGCCGTTCGCCCGCGAGCGCTTCGTGGCGGCGGGCGTGCCGGCCGCAAAAATCCGCATCCGCCCGAACGGCCTGGCCGATCCGGGCCCGCCCCCGGACGGGCCGCGCCGGGGGCTGCTCTTCGTCGGCCGGCTCAGTCCCGAGAAGGGCGTCCTCGTCCTCGCGGACGCTGCGGCGTCCGCCGGAATGCGGGTGACGGCGATCGGCGAAGGCCCGCTCGCGGGTGCCCTCGCCGGCCATCCCGACCTCGACCTCGTGGGCGCCCGAAGCCCGGCCGAGGTGCAGGCCGCGATGGGCCGGGCCGCCGCCTTGGTGGTGCCCTCGCTCTGGTACGAGGGCCTGCCGATGGTGGTGGCGGAGGCCTACGCCGCCGGGACGCCGGTCGTCGCCTCGCGGATCGGGGCGCTCGCCGACCTCGTCGCCGACGGCGCGACCGGGCTCCTCGCCGCGCCGGGCGATGCGGGCGACCTCGCCCGGGCGCTCGCCCGCATCGCCGCCGATCCCGCGAGCGCCGCCGCCATGGGGCGGGCGGCCCGCACGGTCTACGAGCGCGAGTGGCGCGAGGACGTCACGACCCGCGCCCTCCTCGACATCTACCGGGACGCCGTCGCCGCACGGTCGGCGGACGCGTCCCTCGCCAGTACGGGAAGCTGACACGTGGCACACGATCCCCTCGTCCCCTCCTTCGAGATCGGCGGCGTGCCGGTCTCGGCGACCGACATGACCGGGCTGATCGCGGCCCTCGGGCGCCGGTTCGCCGGCGGGCCGGACCAGCCCGGCACCTTCGTGGTGTTCCGCGACGCGCACGGCGTCGTCCGGGCCCAGACCGACCCGGTGCTGAAGGCGGCCCACCACGACGCGCTCCTCGTCTGCGCCGACGGGCGGCCCCTGAGCTGGATCGGCCGCTGGCGCGGGCTCTCGGCCATGCAGCAGGTGCCGGGAATCGAATCCGTCGAGGCGGTGTGCCGGGCCGGCGCCGCGTCCGGCTGGCGCCACTACTTCCTCGGCGGCGGCGAGGGCGTGGCGGCGCACCTCGCCGAAACGATGCGGGCCCGCATCCCGGGCCTGCAGGTGGCCGGCGTCGAGACGCCGCCCTTCCGCCCCCTCGACGCCGCCGAGACCGAGGCGATGCGGGCCCGCATCCGGGAATCGGGGGCACAGATCGTCTGGGTCGGCCTCGGCACGCCCAAGCAGGAGCTGTTCATGGCGGCCCATGCGCCGCACCTGCCGGGCACGGTCGCCATGGGGGTCGGCGCCGCCTTCGACGTCGCCACCGGCCGCATCCCGCGGGCGCCCAAGTTTTTTCAGGTCGCGGGCCTCGAATGGGCCTACCGCCTCGCCCGCGAGCCGCGGCGGCTGTGGCGGCGCTACCTCGACACGATCCCGCGCTTCCTCCTGATCGCCGCGCGCGACGCCCTCAGCGCGAAAAAGGCGCCCCCGCCGCGCGCTCCCGGCGCATCCGGGCGAACGGGATCGCCGGCAGCCTGAGCCCGGTGCCGTCGGCGAGGGCGGCGAAGTCCTCCGGGTTCACGGAGGTCCGCGCCAGCGCGGCGAGGTCGGCGGGTGGGTGGGCGGGGTCGCGGTTGCGGGCGATCGTCTGCTCCGCCGCCCGGCCGCCATCGGTGAAGCGGAACGGTTCACTCAAGGCCAGCAGGTTGTCGGTCAGCACGTTGCCGCCGCCCACCGCCGGGCGGTCGTAGAGCAGGCCGGGCAGGCGCGGATAGCGCGCGCGCCAGGGGGGAGACTCCACCGGCATCGCCGCGTAGGCGGCACGCAGCTGCGATTCCGGGTCGGTGATCGCATCGCGGGCCCAGGTCTCGCCGCGGGAATCGACGTGGACCGCCGGGCTCGACGCCACGAAGATGTTGCCCACGACGCGGTTGTCGCGCCCGCCGCCGAGGAAGACCGGCTGGTCGACCCGCAGGAAGAGGTTGCCGGAGACGGTGAAGCCGCTCGCCATGTCGTCGAGGTACACGCCCTTGACCTCGCGCTCGCCCTCGCCCCGGATGTCGTGCAAGAAGTTGTCGGCGATCACGCTGCCGCGCGCGGTCCAGTCGCGGCCGGAATAGATCGCACCCGTATCGGTGGCGCTGGCGAGCAGCCGCGCGATCTCGTTGCCGGTCACCCGGTGGTCGTTGCCGCGGAGATGGACCGCGTAGGCCGGTGAATCGTGGATGAAGCTACCCGACACCTCGGCGCCGACGCCGTCGAGGGCGATGCCCGGAGCCTGCGTGGTCCACCGCCGTGCGTAAGCGGTGAGGCGGCTGTCGCGCAGGAAGAGCCCGCCGGGCTCGAGGGTGCGGCGCTCGCCGCCCGACAGCACCACGCCCTCGGCGCCGGTCCCGGCGACGTCGCAGCGGCGCAGGCCCCCGTCCCGCGTGCCGAGGAACGCCGCGCCCCGCCCGCCGGCCGGGCCGAGCACGCTGTCCTCGATCACCACGTCGCGCCCGCCCTCGACGCGCACGAGGTCGCCCCGGGCCAGGGCGAGGCGCAAGGAGGCGATCCGCAGGTGCTCGGTGCCCTCCGTCGCGATCAAGGTCTCGGCGACCGAGACCTCCACCGTGTCGCCGCCTCGCGGCCAGGCGAGCAGCGTCCCGCTGCGGACATCGCGCCACCAGGTGCCGGGCCGGTCGAGGCCGGCACGCACATGGACGAGGCGCACCGGGGCGTCGGGCAGGATGCCCTCGTAGGGCGTGCGGTCGAGGGTGAGGCGCGTCCCCTCCCCGGTCGAGCCCTTCTCCTTCGATCCCCGGTCCTTCGGCCCGACGCGCAGCACCGGCATCGCCTCGAACAGCCAGCCCCAGCGCCAGTAGCCCTCGGCCCAGAGGTCCGGCTCGTCGCGCACAAGACCCGGCGGGAGACCGTCGAGGGTGAAGGCCGGTCCCGTGCCGCCCGCGGCCTTGGCGAAGCCCTCCGACGGCCATCGGGCGGGATGCATCGCGCCGGCCGCATCGAAGACCTCGAAGGCCGGGGGCGTGCGCGGGCCGTCGAGGACGATCGGTGCCTGGAACCGCGCCGCCCGGGCCGAGGCCGGCAGGCGGTAGGCCCGCACATGGCCCCGCGCGGCGGCCGGCAGGCGGGCGGCGAGCGCGGGGTCGAGCGGGATGGGTGTCAGGCGCCGGCTGCCGACGAGGCGGGCCGACCCGTCGGCGGGCCCGCGGATCGTCAGGGGCGCGGCGGCGCTGCCGCCGTCCCGGCGGCCGAGGCGCAGGCCCTCGGCGAGGCGGTGGGTGCCGGGGCCGAGCGCGATGACGAGGGCCGCGTCGGGATCGCGGGCGCGCCGCCGGCGGGCTTCCGCCAGGGCCTCGCCCAGGGTGGCGACGGCGCCGGGATCGGGCCGCATCCCCTCGGCGGCGACCGGGATCTCGACCGGGGCGGCGAGGGCGCCCGACGCCCGGACCACGCCGAAGAACAGGGCGGCGAGAACGAGGACGATCCGCATGGAGGAGGCTCCCGGTGCGCACCGGCATCGCCCCGCGGACGACCGCGACGGGCTCGCGCGACCGGTCGCCGGTCCGATGGCCGCGCCCTGCGCCGCGCGGCAGCGGTCAATCTAGGCCATCGACCGGCCCGGGACCACGCCGGAAGTCGGCGTCTTGCACCGGCGTCTTGCACCGGCGGATGCGCGGCGTGCCGGGTCCGGGGCGGCTCGCCTACTCCCCCACCTGCGCGTCCGTCACGACGACGCGCAGGCGGCGGTTCGCGCCAAGGCCGCGCAGGGCCCGATCGATGGCGGAGAAGCGGCTGCGGCGGGCGCTGACGGCGAGGAGGAGCGCCGGGAGCCGGTCGTCGGCGATCAGGCGCTCGGTCACCACGTCGCTGCCCACGAGACCGAGATCGACCACCACGAGGTCGGCGCCGCTGCCGAGCAGCAGGTCGGGCAGGTGCGCCGCCAACCCCCGCGGCAGGTCGTCGGCGCGGGGCAGCACCTTGAGGCCGGAGGACAGGGTCACGAGGGCGTCGGCGAGCGGCGTCCGGTCGCGCAGGGTCGCGGCGAGGTCGCGGTGCGGGGTGGCGGCAAGGTCGCGGGTGAGCGTCCCCTTCGGGTCGGCATCGACCAGGATCACCCGCTCGCGGTCGGCGGCTGCCGAGAGGGCGAGGGACCGGGCGAGCAGCGACTTGCCGGCCCGGTCGTCCGCGGCGCTGACGAGGACGACGAGCGGGGCCTGCCCGGGAAGGGCGGCGCCGAGGCGGTGGCGCAGGCGCGCGATCGCGACCTCGTAGCGGCCGTCGCCCCGCGCCGAGCCGATGTCGGCGTGGAGCGCCGCCGGGGCGGCGAGGGCGCGGGGCGCCCGCGGCACGGCATCGAGGGCCGGGCGGCCGAGATGGCCTTCGAGGCGGCGGCGCGAGCGGACGCGGCCGGCGAGCAGTTCGAGGGCGAGGCTGCCGACGAGGCCGACCCCGAGCCCGGCCACCAGGGCGGCGGCGAACACCACCGCGGTCGGCGGGCCGATGCGCTTCTCCGGCGGCGTCGCCGGCGAGATGATCCGCGAGGCCGAGGTGTCGAGGCGCTGCTGCTCCTGCAGCTCGCGGGCGCGGACCAGGAAGGATTCGTAGATCGTCCGGTTCGCCTCGACCTGGCGCTCGAGCTCGCGCAGCTGCACGAACTCGTTGCCGACCTTGAGGGCGTCGGCCTTGCGCCGCTCCAGCGTGTCGGCGAGCGTGCGGGCGCTCGCCAGCGCCGCCTGGTAGTCGTTGCGGCTGGCCGCCGCGATGCGGCGGGTCTCGGCCGCGATCGTGTCGCGCAGCGATTTTTCCTGGATCAGGGCGGCCTGGTAGGTCGGGTGGCGGCGGCCCAGCGTCTCCTCGGCATCGGCGCGCAGGCGCTCGGCCGCGGCGAGCTGGCCGCGCAACGCCACGATGGTGGGGTTCTGGACGATCTCGTTGACCGAGTCGGACGGCCCGCCGGCGAGCACCCCGTCGATCTGGCGCAGGCGGGCGCCGGCATCGAGGGCCTTGGCACGGGCGGCGCCGAGCTGGTCGCTGAGCTGGGTGAGCTGCTGCTCGCTCACCAGCTGCGCGCGGGTGCCGACGATGTTGTGCTTGGCCCGGAAGGCCTGCGCCTTGTCCTCGGCCTTGCGCAGGGCGTCGCGCAGCTCGGCGAGCCGGCCCTCGATCGCCTCGCCGGCCTTCCGGGTCGTGTCGGAGCGGGTCGCGGCGTCCCGGGCGAGGTAGGTCTCGGCGACCCCGCGGGCGAGGCGGGCGGCCTTGTCGCGATCCTCGGAGGTCACGCCGAGCTCGAGGACGAAGCTGCGCTCGAGGCGGCGCGCGCCGACCCGGTCGCGCAGGGCCCGCAGGGCCTTGAGCCGGGGATCGGCCGGCGGCTCGGTGCGGCCGGTGAGGCGCTGGATCTCGGCCCGGATCGCGCCCAGCAGGCTGTCGCGGCCGAGGAACTCGGGATCGCTCGCGAGGTCGAACCGGTCGACCACCCGGCCGAGCACGTCGTCGGAGGTGAGCACCCGGAGCTGGCTGTCGACGAGGAGCAGGCTCGCGTCGCTCGCCGGATCCGGGGTGGTGAGCCCGTCCTTGACCACCTGCAGCCCGCGCGGATCGATCAGGATCTGGGTCGAGGCGGTGAATTGCGGCGGGTTGAACGTCGTCCACGCCGCGGCGGCGGCGAGGAACAGGAGGACGGGCAGCAGCACCGTGAGCCAGCGCTGGCGGACCGAGCGCAGGATCTCCCGCGGGTCGAGGAACCAGGGCTCGCGCCCCTCCTCGTCACCGCGCGAGGACGCGCCGATGAGCAACCCGTTTCGGACATTCTCGACCATGGTCATGCTGCGTCCAAGGCTTGTCGCTGCGGGTCGGAACCGTCCCGTTTCGGGACAATCGACCCGGGCGACGTTCCGTCTGGCCTCGACGCTTCAAGCCGCGGGCCAGGCGGGATCGGCCGCCCGCAGGCTCGAAACGGGACGGGCCGCCGCCTCCACGGCCCGCGCCCGCGCGTCGGCCTCGCGCCGGGCCGCCCGCGCGTAGGCCAGCACCGCGACGTAGGCCAGCACGTTGACGTTCCAGTCCTGGTACAGGCCGGGCGTGGTCATGCCGTTGAGGGTCACCATCAGGATCAGGCAGGCGACGAGGCGGCGCGTGCCGCGATCGGCCCGGGCGGCGAACCGGATCGGCTCGACGAGGCAGAGGATCGCGAAGCACAGGCCGACGATGCCGGTACCGGCCCAGGCGCTGAGGAACATGTTGTGCGAGCTGGTGATGAACACCGCCTCGCGGCCGAGCTCGTCGGCGAGCCCGGTGGTGGGGATCAGGAGCTGCACGAAGCGGTCGGCGGCCGAGAACCCGGACCCGAGCAGGTGGTCCCGCGTCGCCGCGATGAAGATCGGCCAGAACTGGCCGCGGCCGGTGGCGTTGGCGAGCTCCACCCGGGGCTTCTGCAGGATGACCGAGAGGGCGTCGAGCAGAGCCGGGAAGCTCGACAGGCCGACCATCAGGAACAGGAACACCCCGGTCGCCACCACCGCGAGGACGATCCCGGCGAGGCGCACCCCCGGGCGGCGCGAGGCGATCATCAGGGCCGGCCCGACCGCCGCGAGCGCGCCCGTCGAGGCCGCCGACCCGGCGATGATGAACCCGGCCGCCGCCAGCGCCAGGTAGCGGCCCCGGCGGGGGTTGGGCGGCCCGAACACGACCGCGAAGCCGAGCGCGGCGCAGACCAGCGGCATCATGTTGTTCTTGGCCGAGGAGAACACGATGCCGGAGGACAGGCTCGTCAAGATCTCCGGCGTCACGGAGACGAGCCAGGCGACCGTCACGATCGCCAGGAGATCGGCGAGGCGCTGCCGGATGTCGGGCCGGTCGAAGATCAGGATCAGCGCCAGGGTGAAGACCGCGAGCTCGCCGGTGCGGTAGAGGGTGTAGGTCGGCACGATCGACCACGCCGCGCTCAGGCCGTTCATGCCGATCATCAGGGTGAACGGCAGGTAGGGCATCGCGAAGGGCAGGAGCAGGATGCGCCGGTCCGCGGCGATCTTCACCGCGAGGTAGAGCGCGGTCAGCACGGTGAGCACGATGGTGACGACGTTCGAGGCCGTCAGCCCCTGCTCCAGCACGGCGTTGCCGTCCTCGCGCGGGACCGTGAAGACCAGCGGCATGAAGGCGAAGACCACCGTCAGGGCGAGCGGCCAGAACACCGGCGCTCCCCCGGAGGGCGGGCGGGTCTCGAGGCGGTGGCGCAGGATCGGGTAGGCGACCGAGAACCAGGTCGCGACCCCGACGGCGATCAGGGCGTTCAGCATCGCTCGGAGGTCTCCGCCCGGGGGAGCGCGCCGCGGCCGAGGGCGACGACGAGCGCCAGGAGGGACGCGCCGTGCGCGATCGCCACCACCGCCGCCGCCCCGGCGGCCCCGTAGCGGCCGATGAACGGCTGGATCAGCGCCAGCGACACCGCGAAGCTGACCGCGAAGGCGCGGAAGATCACGTCGGTGCGGCGCCGGGCACGGAAGATCTGCGCCGCCATATCCCGCAGGAAGATGAACACGACCCCGAGGGCCAGCCAGCGCAGGCACGGGGCGAAAGGAGCGTAGGGCGCGCCGAAGACGAGGCGCAGCCAGAGGTCCGCCGGGACCGCCACCACGCCGAGCAGGATCGCGACCGGCAGGCCGAGACGGCGCGTGATGCCGAGGAGATACGCCCGCAGGGCCGGCTCGCCGCCAGTCTCGTAGGCACGGCCCGCCCCGGTCGGGACCACGTTCTCGGTCGCGGCGAGCATCAGCAGCACGATGCCGACGAGGTACTGCGCCGCCCGCAGGCCCCCCAGGGCCTCGTCGCCCAGGGCCGCCCCGGCCAGAATCCAGACCAGCTGCTCCTGCCCGAAGGTGACGAGGACCACCGGCAGCAGCCAGCGCGCCATCTGCCAGTGCCGGCGCGCCGCGATGGCGAGACGGCGGCGGCCGGGATCGGCCGCCCGGGCGAGAAGGGCCGGCAGCGTCGTCAGGAAGGCCGTGAGCGCGAGGATCTCGACGAGGCGCGGCGCATCGAGGGGGATGCCGGCCGCCCACAGGCCCGCGACGCCGAGCGGGAACGCCACCGCCCGGGCGAGGTCCATGACGAGGGCCCGGCCGCCGCCCTCGTAGGCGAAGAGCAGCCGCCGCGCGGTGAGCTGGAGGTTCTGGGCCAGGGTCAGGGCGCCGGCGGCGGTCACGAGATCGACCGGAATCGCCTCGCCGCGGGCGTGGAAGTAGAGGGCCAGGGCCCCGGCGACGCCGAGGGCGAGGCCGGCCGCGAGCACCAGGGCACCGGCGCTGACGGCGGCGGCGTAGCGGGCCGGATCGCGGACCGAGCCGGCGAGCGTCATCAGCGGTGCGGTGACGAGCGCGTTGTGGAGCCCCTGGGCGAAGCCCGCGACGATGAGCACGAGGGCGAAGCGCCCGAACGCCTCCATGTCGATCAGGCGGGCGGCCGCGATGCCGGCGAGGAAGCCGAAGCCGCTCACCGCCCCCTGGTCGAGGAGCGAGAGCAAGGCCGGCCCGCGCAGCCGGGCGACGAGGGCGGAGGCCATGCTCACCGGGCGAGCGCCGCCCCCGCCGCCATTGCGACGAGGCGGCTTCGTCCGTAGAGCCAGAGCGGGCCGCTCGACGCGACGTTCCGGGTGACCCCGCGCTTGAAATCGTAGACGCCGCGGTTGTTCGCCGGGTCGATCCCGCCGAAATCGAACACCCGGCACCCCTCCTCCGCACCGCGGCGGATGAAGCTCCACACCGCCAGGTGGGCGGCGGCGTTCGCCTTGGCCCGCTCGGTCGAGGCGGTGAAGAAGTCGGTGAAGCGGTCCCGGCTCAGATGCGCGATCCGGACCAGGCAGGGCTCCCCGTCCTCCCGGATCTCCAGGATGACGTGGCGCGGGTCGTTCGCCGCGAGGTCGCGGTAGGCGGCGGGGTCGAAATCGTTGGAAAAACCCTTCCGGGTCTTCAAGGCCGCGTACATCGCCGTGAAGGCATCGAACGCGGCGAGCCGCTCGGCCGGGTCGTCGAGGAAGCGGACGGTGAGGGCGGCGTTGCGCTCGGCCTTGCGGATCGCCTTGCGCCAGCGTTGTTCCATCTCGGCCAGCACCGTCTCGGTCCCGCGGGTGAGGTCCACCTCCAGGGTGTGCCGCCCGGCCGTCGTCACCGGCTTGAACCCGCCGGCCAGGAGGCCGAGGACGGCCCCCGGACTCTCGGCACGGCTGAAATCCACCACCACGAGGTCGAGGGGCCGAAGCGCCAGATGGGCGAGGAGCGCCGACACGACCGCCTCGCCCTGACGCTCGCCCTTGTCGGTGAGGAGCGGCCCACCCTGGATGTAGACCTGCCGCGCCGGGCCCCGGCGCCGCACCTGGACCTGCGCCAGCCCGAGCAGGTCGCCCGCCTCGTCGACGACGCGCAGCCTCGCGACATCCGCCCCGCGGCGCGCCTTGTAGGTGCCCCAGCCCGACGCCGCGAAGATGGTACCGCGGGCCTGCGCCCAGACGGCCTCGTCCCAGGCCGGCACATCGGCCGCCGGGAGGACCCGCAATCCCGTCTCGCGTTCCGTTCCGGTCATGGAAACCCTGTACCAGGATGCGACGGACATCGCCGTCTTCGCCCCCGTCACGCAAGTGGCGCACCGCGGGACAAATGACGCACCGCGGGGTCGACGATGCCTGGCAGGGCCGGCCGCGCGCAGGTTTGTTAGGCATGAACGGCGACGGCGCGACGAAGACCCGGGCATCGGTGGCGCGATCGGCCGGACGCTACGTTGTCCTCTCGACTTGCGCCCGCACCGGAACGACCTCACCCTCGTCGGACGGCGCTATCGCAACGGCGGGTGAGATGCTGCTACCGTTCAAGTCCCTCGCCCGCGACCACCCGCTGATCCGCGCCCTCCTGTTGCGGGCGCTCGCGCGCCTCCGCCGGCTCGCCCACGCGCCGCCCGGCCTCTACACCCTGTGCTACCACCGGGTCCCGGACCGGCACCGGGCCGGATTGGCCGCGCAGATCGGCTACCTGCAGCGGCACGGCCGCTTCGTCGGGGCCGATGAGGCGGTGACGCTGCTGGAAACCGGCGCGGCGGCGACGGAGCGGCACTTCCTCGTCACCTTCGACGACGGCTACGCCGACACGGTCGAGGTGGCGCTGCCGGTTCTGCGGGCGGCCGGCGTGCCGGCGATCCTGTTCCTCGTCTCCGACTGGCTCGACACGCCGCCGGCAAGCCCGCCCGGTCCCTATGTCGACCGGGAGATGGTGAGGATCTGGCTCGATGCCGGCATGGAGATCGGCTCGCACGGCCGCAGCCACGCCCGCATCGCCACCCTGGACGACGTCGCGGCCGAGCGCGAGATCGCCGGTTCGCGCCGTGCCCTCGCCGTGGAGACCGGCCAGCGGGTCCTACACTTCGCCTGCCCCTGGGGCGTGGCCGAGCGCGACTACCGGCCCGACCGCGACCCGGGCCTGGCGCTGGGCTCCGGCTACGCCACCTTCTTCACCACCCGCCGGGGCGTCGCCCGCGGCGCCGCCGACCTCCCGGCGCTGCCGCGCCACGTCATCGAGCCGGAATGGCCCTTGCACGAGATCGACGCCCTGATGGGAGCCCGCCTTGCCGGGCGCTGACGTGACGGATTCCCGATCGACCGACGCCCACCGCCCCGTCGTCGTGGTGACCGGGGCGCTCGCGCCCTACACCCAGGTACTTTACCGAGCGCTTGCCGCCGCCCTCGACGCACCGCTCACGGTGCTCGCCTGCGCGGCGCGGGAGCCGGCGCGGCAATGGGAGCTCGCGGCCGCCGACGGCTACGGCTTCTCGGTGCTGCCGGGCCTGCGCTGGCACCGGGACGCGGTGCGCAACCTCTACGTCAATCCGAGCGTCGTCCCGCGGCTCGCCGCCGCGCGGCCGGCGGCGGTGATCCTCAACGATTTCTCGCCCACCATGGCGATGGCGGCCCTCGCCGCGCGTGCGCTCGGCATCCCCTACGGCATCCGCACCGACGGGGTGCCGGAGACCGATCCGGGCACGCGCTCGCCCGCCCACCGGGCCCTGCGCCGCGCCATCGTCCCGGGCGCCGCCTTCGGCCTCGCGCCGAGCACCGGCAGCCGGACGCTGCTCACCGCGTACGGGCTCGCCCCGGCGAGGATCTTTCGTGCCCCCCTCTTCCCGGCCTGGGAGGCGAAAGCCGCGCCGCCCGACCCCGAGGCCCGGCCCTACGACGTCCTGTTCTGCGGCATCCTCAACGAGGAGGTGAAGGGCGCGCGCTTCTTCACCGACGTGATGCGGGCCTGCGCCGCCGCCGGGCGCCCGTTGCGGGTGCGGGTGGCGGGCGACGGCCCGCTGCGGGACGAGATGGCGGCCCGCCTCGCGGAGGCCGGGATCGAGGCCCGGTTCGACGGCTATCTCGCGCAGGACGCCCTCGCCGGGGCCCACGCCTCGGCGCGGCTCCTGCTCTTCCCGAGCCGCGGCGACGTCTGGGGCATCGTGGTCAACGAGGCATTGCAGAGCGGCACGGCGGTCCTCGCCTCGCCCCATTCCGGCGCCGCCCGCGAGCTGCTCGCGGCCGAGGGCTGCGGCGTGGTGCGGCCGCTCGCGGTGGAGGCGTGGGCGCGGGAGACCCTGGCGCTCCTCGACGATCCCGGTCGGCGGGCGCAGCTGCGGCAGGCGGCGGCGCGGGCGATGCCGGACGTCTCCCTCGCCCGCGCGGTCGAGGGCTACCGGGCGGCCCTCGCCTCCCTGGGCTGACGCGTCTCTAAGCAGACTTGCGTTGGCAGGCCAACGCTTCGCCCGCTCAGGTTCTTGTTTTGTCGCAGATTTTTGACGCCGAACCGGTCTCCACTTCGGCGAAATCCGCTTAGAGCACTTCAAGATCGCGCTGCAATCGCGAAGCTTTCTAAGTCTTTGGTTTGGTGCATGGTCTTCGACGAACCGGCATCCACTTCGTCGGAAAATGCTCTAGCGCCCCCAGGATCGTTCGCCGCCTCACGGGCGGTCGAGGCCGGCGGCGGCGAGGAGCGCGCGGTCGAGGCCGTCGCCGCCCGCCGACAGGGCCTCGCGCAGCTCGGCATCACCGGCATAGATCATCACGTCGCAGGCGTCCCCCTGCTCGGCGCCGAGATGCAGGCAAGTGCGGACGACGTAGTGGTGGTCGGCCGTGCGATAAAGCGTCTGCGTCACCGGGAGGGCATCGCCGGGCGGGCTCGCCGCCCGTCCGATCGGCCTCGCGAACAGACTGACCGGATCCGTCGCGCCGCTCGACGGCGTCGGTGAGGGAGAACGGGACGGGTGAGGCATCGTCATCCTGATCAGCGCGGCACTTCCCCCGGTGTCGCGGAGTATTGCCGATGATTCCGGCATACCGTCCCCGCTACCACACGCCACCGACAACAACCCAAGGTTTCGTCAACGCGTGCGGATCGACATGACGACGTACCGGCTATTGCGACATGACAGCATGAACCGGCCGTCGGCGCATCCCCAATCGACGGCTTGACTGGTCCTGGCAGGGATTTTTCACGGTTAAAGTGGCGATCGGCGCATCTCGGCCCGCGGAGACTGGACCGGCACTACGCCTCGCCGCCGTCGAGGGGCGCGATCGGCTCGTCCTTGATCTGGTCGATGGCGAGCGCCGTGCGCACCGTGCGCACGTTGGGCAGGCCGGTGAGGTGGCCGACCAGCTGCTGGAAGGCGCCGAGATTCGGTGCGACGCATTTGAGCAGGAAATCGGTCTCGCCCGACAGCGTCCAGCATTCCCGCACCATCGGCCAGCCGCGCATCTCCGCCGCGAAGGCGGCGAGCTCGGCCTGGCCCTGCGCGGCGAGCTGCACCATGGCGAAGCACATTACCTCGTAGCCCAGCGCCTTGGGCTCGAGCAGCGCCCGGTAGCCGCGGATGATGCCGGCCTCCTCCAGCGCCCGGACCCGCCGCAGGCAGGGGGGCGCGGACAGGCCGACGCGGCGCGCCAGCTCGACGTTGGTGATCGAGCCGTCGGCCTGCAACTCCCGGAGGATCGCCCAGTCGATGGCGTCGAGACGGGCGGGCAAGGCGGCGACCACGATCCTGGCGGGTGGAAAGGCGACGGCAGGAATGCCCGGCGGGCCGCATGAGTAGCCGGCCCCCGGGGCCGGCACAAGGTCGCGCTCCGCGCGTGGCCCGTCCCGCGGCCCGTCCCGCGGCCCCGGCTCCCCTCTTCTGGGGGGCTGCCGGTGCGGCGCGGACGGGCCAAGGTATGCCGCCGGGGAGCGCCGGCCCTCCTCCCCCGAGCCGACCCACCGGACACCATGAACGCCGCGCCCCTCTCCGCCCCGCTCGACGTACCGTCCCGGCCCGCCCCTGGGCTGCCGGAGGTGCTGGCGCGCCTCGACCGCCTGACCGACTGGGAGAGGCGGCCGCGCGGCGGGATGCGGGTCGGCCTCGCGCCGATGCACGATCTGCTGGCCCGCCTCGGCGCGCCGCAACGCCGGCTGCAGGTGGTCCATGTCGGGGGCACCAAGGGCAAGGGCTCGGTCAGCGCCCTGATCGAGGCCGGGCTGCTCCGGGCGGGCCTGCGGGTCGGGCGCTATGCCTCGCCCCACGTCGAATCGGTCACCGAGCGGGTCTGCCTGGGCGGCGCACCGGTGACGGAGGCGGTGCTTGCCCGGGCCCTGGCCCGGACGCTCGACGCCCACGAGGCCGCGCGGCGGGACGAGAGTGCGGGTGGCGACGCGACCTGGTTCGACGTGCTGACCGCCACCGCCCTCCTGATCTTCGGCGAGGCGGGGCTCGACTGGGCGGTGATCGAGGTCGGGCTAGGCGGGCGGCTCGATTCGACCAACGCGGTCGACGGCGACGTCGCGGTGATCACCAATATCGGGCTCGAGCATACCGAGATCCTCGGCCATACCCGGGCCGCCATCGCCGCCGAGAAGGCCGGCATCCTCAAGCCCGGCGCCGCCCTCGTCACGACGCTCTCGCCGGAGGACGAGGCCGGCGCCGTCGCGGCGGGGCGCGCCGCCGCCCTCGGCTGCCCGGTGCTGCGTCCCGTCCTCCCGCCCGGCGCCTCGATCGCCGAGGAGAACGCGACGCTCGCGGGCCTCGTCCTCGATCATCTGGGCCGGGATCATCCGGGCCTGCGCGACCGCGGCGGCGCGCCGGTGAGCGCCGCCCTTCTCGACGGCGCGACCCGCGCGGCGGCCTGCCTGCCGGGCCGGCTCGAACGGCGGACGATCCGCAGGGCGGAAGGCCCGGTGCCGGTGGTGCTGGACGGCGCCCACGTGCCGTTCAACCTCGCGGCGGTCCTGCGCGACCTCGTCCGCGCCGACGATCTCCCCGGCCCCTGCATCGCGCTGGTGGCGATGGCGGGGGACAAGGATGCGCCGGGCTTCCTCGCGGTCCTCGCCCGCCACGCCGCGAGGCTCGTCTGCACCGAGATGCCCGAGCGCCGCGGCCACGGTGCCGAGACGCTGCAAGCCCTCGCCCTGGCCGAGGGGATCGACGCCGAGGCGGTGGCCCTCCCGGGGGCGGCCCTCGCCCGCGCGGCGGATCTCGCCGCGGCGCGCGGGGGCTGGCTGCTCGTCACCGGCTCGCTCCACCTCGTCGGGGCATTGCGGGGGGCGACGCAGGCCGAGGCTCGGAATCGTCTCCAGTCACCCTGACCGGAGCCGCGCTCGGACGCGGGCGGCGCGACCGGTCCCCTGATCCGTCCGTCGTTTCACACCTGCGGCTCCGGCACGGGCCCGCAAGACCGCGCGGGCCGCAGGGCTCCCGTGCAGTCGTCGGGCACGTCGCGCGGCCCGATGGGACGCCTTCGCTTCTACCGCAGGAACGCCAGCGCCAGCGGCACCAGAACCGCCGTCAAAAAGGCATTGAGCCCCATGGCGATGCCCGCGAAGGTGCCGGCGACCTCGCTGACCTGGAAGGCGCGGGCGGTGCCGATGCCGTGGGCGGCGAGCCCGACGGCAAAGCCGCGGGCGCGGTAATCGGTGATGCCGAGGCGGTCGAGGAGCGGGGTCACCATGATGGCGCCGAGGATGCCGGTGAGGATCACCAGGACGGCGGTCAGCGTCGGGTCGCCGCCGAGCGCCGAGGTGATGCCCATGGCGACGCTGGCGGTGACGGATTTCGGCGCCAGCGCGATCAGGATCGGGTCCGGCACGCCGAGCAGCTTCGCCGTGCCGATGCCGGCGACGAGGGCAACCGTGGAGCCGACGGCGAGGGCCGCCAGCATCGGCACCAGCACGCGGGTCACGGTCTTGCGGTGCTCGTAGAGCGGGATCGCCAGCGCCACGGTGGCCGGGCCGAGGAGGAAGTGCACGAACTGCGCGCCCTCGAAATAGACCGCGTAGGGCGTGCGGGTGACGATCAGCACGAGGCCGACCATCCAGATCGCATGCAGGACCGGGTTCGCCAGGGGGTGGCGGCCGGTGGCGGCCGATACCCGGTCGGCGACGACATAGGCGGTGAGCGTCACGGTGAGCCACAGGAGCGGCGTCCGCGTCAGGAACACCCAGAGGGCGAAATCCCCGGTCATCGCCCGGTCCGCTTCGCGACGAACGAGAAGGTCAGCACGGTGGCGACGAGGGCGAGCGCCGTCGAGACCACCAGGGCCACCGCCAGCGCCAGGCCGTGGGCGGCCAGCACGTCGAGCCGGCCGATCACGCCGGCGCCCGCCGGCACGAAGAGCAGCGAGAGGTGGGCGAGCAGCCCCTTGCCGGTGCGCTCGAGGGTCCCGTCGACGAGGGGCGCGGGCAGCCCGCCGGGGCGGCGGTCGCGCAGGATCAGCACCCCGAGGAGCAGCGCCATGCCGACGACCGGCCCCGGCACCGGCAGCGCGAAGGTCCGTGCCAAAATCTCGCCGACGAGCTGGCACAGCAGCAGGAGCGTGAGGCTGAGGATCATGCCGCCGCCCGGGCCGGGCCGGAAAGCCAGTGGTCGAGGAAGGCGTCGAGCCAGGCCGCGACGCGGCCGTCATGCATGAACCGGCCCTCGATCTGGCGCGCCCGGTCCTGCGCGCCGGGCAGGCGCAGGCGCTCGGCGGCGCGCACGGTCCAGCGGCAGATCATGGCGTGGGTCACCTCGGGGTGGAACTGGAGCCCGAAGGCCGCCGGCCCGACCCGGATCGCCTGGGTGGGGAAGTCGTCGCCGGTGGCGAGCGTGTCGGCCCCGGCCGGGCAGGAGAACCCCTCCCGGTGCCAATGGTAGACGTGGGACGGCCAGGGCTGGCCGATCTCGCCCGCGAAGTCGCGCCCGGCCTCGGTCGGCAGGAGCGGGTAGTAGCCGATCTCGGCCCGGCCCTCCGGGTGGGCGCGAACCGGGGCGCCGAGGCACTTCGCCAGCATCTGCGCGCCGAGGCAGAGGCCGAGGAACGGGCGCTGCTCGCGCAGCGGCACCTGGATCCAATCGATCTCGCGGCGCACGAAGTCGTCGCCGTCGTTGGCGCTCATCGGCCCGCCGAAGATCACCGCGCCGGCATGGTGCTCCAGCGTCTCGGGCAGCGGATCGCCGAAGCGCGGGCGGCGGATGTCGAGGGGGTGGCCGCGCTCCTGGAAGAGCCGGCCGAGGCGGCCGGGGGTCGATTGCTCCTGGTGCAGGATCAGGAGCACGGGCTTGCGCGGGGCCTCCGGCGTCACGACGGAACTCGTCATCACCGGGCCGGCACCTGCTGGGCCGGCAGCCCCGCCAGGGCGACCGCCCGGGTGGCGGTGATCGCGGCGTCGTCGAAGCCGAGGAGCTGGCCGACGCGCCAGACGAGGTCGTCCTCGAACTCGTGGACCTGCCCGTCGGCGGCGGCGACCGCCCAGGCGAGGCCGAGGAGCCCGCGCCGCTCCTCCTCCGGCAGGTCGCGGCCGATCATCTCGACGAGTTCCGCGACATCGCGGGTCTCGTCGTCGAAGCTGATGGCGCGGGCGATCAGCGCCTTCGCCTGCGCCTCGGTCGGGACGAAGCGCTGGGTCAGGAGACGGGCGAGCCGGTCGCGCTCCACCGCCGCCAGCGTCCCGTCGACCCGTGCGACGTGCACGAGCAGGGCCGCGGCGGCGAGGTGCTGCTCGGCCTCGGCATCGAGCGGCGAGGCGGGCGCGCCGAACATCTCGGCGGCATAGGCGCGAAGGCGGGCGATCAGAGGCATTGGGAGGATTGGGTTTTTCCGGCTCGTCCCATCGTCCGGTCTCGGGGGCCCAGCGTCAAGCGCCGTTCCGTGCCGGGGCCCGCCCTGAGCCCTGCGCGGGCGGCAAGCCGGTTCGAGTGTCGCTTGGAAACCACCCCGGCGGAGCCGAACCACGACCGCGCCCGGTCCCGGCTCGTCGCCTCGCCGACACAGCCTTGCCAACCCGACCGCCCCCGGCTATGAGAGCGCCACCGAACGCCGCAGCGCCGGCCCGGTCGGCGCCGCAATAGCTCAGCTGGTAGAGCACCTCATTCGTAATGAGGGGGTCGGGGGTTCGAATCCCTCTTGCGGCACCACTCGTCTCCACCACAAGCAGTTTGCGGTCATCGGCTGGATCTCGGATCCTCCGGTGTTTTTTGCATGTCCGGTCCTCTGCCGCCTGCCACGTGCGGGTGCGGTGATCCGGCCATGAAACAAATCTTCAGCCCCTTCCCCGCATCAGCGGCGACGACGATTGTTCGCACGAGGCGCCCGCCCCTCCCCCGGCGGCGGAGAGTACCGACCGATGAGGCGTTCCCGCGTGCCCGGTGCAGGCCTGGCGTCCTGGACCGAGATCGACACCGGCCCGATTCCCGGGGGTGGGGCCCTGCGGCTGGTGCGACGCGGCGACGAGTTCCTGATCGCGGTCGACGGGATGGAGCTGATGGGCAGCCATCGCAGCGGTTCGGAGCGGGAGCTCGCGGAGCTTGCCTGCGGGGCGCTCTGCGACCATCCGGCGCCGCGGGTCCTGATCGGCGGGCTCGGCATGGGCTTCACCCTGCGGGCGGCGCTCGCGAGGCTCGGGCCGCAGGCCCGGGTGGTCGTGGCGGAACTGGTGCCGGCGGTGGTGGCCTGGGCCCGCGGGCCGCTGGCGCATGTCTTCGCCGGCTGCCTCGACGATCCGCGGGTCGAGATCCGCGAGGCCGACGTCAACCGGGTGATCCAGTCCGGCCCCGAGACCTGGGACGCCATCCTGCTCGACGTCGATAACGGCCCGCACAGCCTGGTCAGCCGGGCGAACGACCGGCTCTACGATTCCTGGGGGCTGAAGCGGGCACGCTGGAGCCTGCGGCCGGGGGGCCTGCTCGGCGTCTGGTCCGGCTGCCCGGACCGCCAGTTCAAGGCGCGGCTGCAGCGTACCGGCTTTTCCGTGATCGAGCACCGCCTCCGTTCGGAGCGCCCGGGCCGGACGCCGCACGTCGTCTGGATCGCCCGAAAGCCCGCCGCCCCGGCCGCGTGACGCAAGGGAGCGGCGACGGCGAGCGGCGACGGGAAGCGCCCGACCGGATTGACGGCGGGCCGGCGCTTCCGCAACGCTCCGCCGGGGCGGCACGCGGGAGTGCCGTCTCCCGTCACGGCGCCCCGCCTTGCCGGAGCGGACGGGTGCCGGCGCGATGGCGGAACAGGAGACGACGGATTTCACGCTCGGGCGGCTCGCGGCCGAGCAGCAATTCGCCCTCTGGCACGACCTCGTGCGGCCGCTGTTCCGGGTCAGCCTCGAGACGCAGGAGGAGGCCGCCGCGTTCCGGGCCGAGGTGCAGGCCGCCCCGGTCGCCGACGCGCTCCTGACCACCTGCACCGCGCGCGGACAGGTCTTCGCGCGCGACATGGGGGATGTCCGCAGCTCCGGCTGGGACCACGTCGTGATCCAGCACTACGTGTCCGGCCGCTTCGAGGGCCTGTGCGGCGACCGCACGGTGGCGGTGGAGGCCGGCGACATCAACGTCCTCGACCTCAACCGCACCTTGCGCACCCGGGCGACCGACTTCTCCAACCTGACCCTGATCCTGCCGCGGGACCGGCTGCCGATCGCGGCGACGCACGACCTGCACGGCCGCGCGCTCAAGGGCGGCGACGCGATCGCGGCCGTGATCGGCAGCCACCTGCGCAGCCTCGCCGCCCATGCCGGGTCTCTGTCGCCGCGGGAGGCGGGCAGCGCCCTCGACGCCCTCTGCCTGCTGCTCTCCGGCAGCGATCTGCGGGAGGCCGACCCGCTGGTCCGGGCCGCGGCCTCGGCCAGCGCCCACGAGCGGATCTGCGCCCATATCGACCGCCACCTCGACGATCCGGATCTGAGCCCCGCCACCCTCGCTGCCGCCTGCCGGGTGTCGCGGGCGACGCTCTACCGGCTGTTCGGCTTCGAGGGCGGGGTGATGGCCTACATCGCCGGGCGCCGCCTCGACCGGGCCTTCACGATCCTGTGCCGCCCGGAAGCCGAGCGCACCAGCATCGCCGAGGTGGCCTATCGCAGCGGCTTCACCAGCGAGACGCATTTCAGCCGCTCGTTCCGGGGCCGCTTCGCGATGGCGCCGCGGGATGCCCGCCGCCTCGCCCGGGCGGGGCTGGCCCCGGCCCGGGCGGCGATCGGCCTCGCCCCCCACGACTGGATCGGCACGATGCGCCGCCTGCGCGAGACGTTCTGAGCCCTCCGCGCGGTCCTACGGCAGCGCGCCGATCTTCTCCTTGGCGCGGGTCATGGTGTCGTTGCAGGCATCCGCCTGGCCGGCACGGTCCTGCTCGCGGGCCTTGGCGATCAGGGTCCGGGCCTCGGCGATATGCGCGGCCTCCGGCTTCGTCGCCGGATCGCTCGGCTGGCCGGGCGGCGGGGCCGGCAAAGCCTTCGGCGAGCCGGTCGTCGTCGGGGTCTCCCCGGTGACCTTGGCGGCGCCGGGGCTCTCGAGCCGGCGCTCGATCGTGGCGATCTGCTCGGCGCACGGCGTCGCGGAGGCGGCGGTGGCGAGGAAGGGCAGCAGGGCGGCCGCCCCGATCAAGATTGCGCGATTCACCGGTGACGCTCCTCGTGCGAGGCCGCCCCCTCCGGGCGACGCCGGGATGCAACGGCGCGTCCGCGTCGCGGTTCGCACGCGGCCCCGCGGCCGCGGTGTCGCAGGCCTGCCGGGCGCCCCGCCCGCCGCGGGCATCGTGGCGCTCCCGGGCACCCTGCCATTCCGGGCCGGCATGCCTCCCGGGGTCGGCTCCGTCCTACAGGAGAACCTTCTCCTCTCTTTGGGACGCCGCGAGCGGACAGCAGGATGAAGCATTCCCCGAGGCTCTCCGGCCAGGCGTCGCTGCCGCTCCTCGTCGCGGTGACGATGACCGGAACGGTGGCGTTGCACATCTTCGTCCCGGCGCTGGTCGCGGCGGCGGCCGATCTCGGCACGACGCCGGTCGCAGCCCAGCTCACGATCACCCTCTACCTCGTCGGGCTCGCCTGTGGGCAACTCGTCTACGGTCCGCTCTCGGATCGGTTCGGCCGCCGGCCGGTCCTGATCGCCGGGCTGTCGCTCTACCTCGCGGGCCTGCTCCTCGCGATCCCCTCCCCGTCGATCGAGGTCCTGATCGTCGCCCGGGTGCTGCAATCGCTCGGGGCCTGCGGCTCGCTGGTGCTCGGCCGGGCGATGGTGCGCGACGTCTCGACCGCCACCGACGCCGCCCGCAAGATCGCGATCCTCACCATGGCGATGACGCTGACGCCGGCCCTCGCCCCGGCGATCGGCGGCCTCGTCGCCGGCGCCTTCGGCTGGCGGGCGGTGTTCGTGGTGCTGGCCGCCGTGGTGGCGGGCCTCGGCGCCCTGGTGGTGTGGACGCTGCCGGAGACGAACCGCCGGCCGATGGCGCTGCCGGGCGTCGGCGCCGTGGCGGGGGCCTATCTGCGGCTCCTGCGCAATCCCGCCTACCGGGCCTACATGCTGGCCGGGGCCTGCGCCGGCACCAGCCTCTACGCCTTCCTGGCGGTGGCGCCGTTCCTTCTCGTCGACCGGCTCGGCCGCTCCTCCCAGGAGGTCGGGCTCGATTGCCTGATCGTGGTGGCCGGGATGGTGGTGGGCTCGGGCATCGCCGGGCGCCTCGCCGGACGGATGCCGATCCGCCGCGCCGCCAAGATCGGCAACGGCGTCTGCCTCGCCGCCGCCCTGGCGCTGCTCGCCGTCGACCGGAGCGGTGCGCTCACGGTGACGACCCTGCTGGCACCGCTCGTGCTCTACGCCGTCGGCATCGGGCTCCTCGGGCCGAACGCGGTGGCGGGGCTGATGAACGTCGATCCCCATGCCGCCGGCTCGGCCTCGAGCCTGTACGGCTTCATGCAGATGGCGCTCGGCGCCCTGTTCACCCTGGCGGTCGCCACCTGGCACGACGGCTCGGCCATGCCGGTGGCGGTCACGCTGCTCGCGGCATCCGTCATCGCCGCCCTGTCGCTGCGGCGGGCCTGACGGGTGGCCTCACCCGCCACCGGCGAGCCTGTGAACAGACGTTAACCTTTCCTTAACTCGGCCGTTGCCCTCACGGACCCGGCGTGCGACCAACTCGTTAACGAGAGCTTAACGGGTGTGGGTGCGGGTCGGATGCGTATCGCGGGTCGCAAGAACGGAATCGGACAGGCTGCATTCGCGGCCGTCGCCCTCCTGGCCTCGGTAACGGGCGCCGGCAGCCAGACCCTGGCGGCGCTCCCCGCCGTCACCATCCCGGCGGCCCCCGTCGGCGAGGCGCGGCCGGTCCCGGCCTGGACCGAGTTCTGCGCCCGCTACGCCCGGGAATGCGCCGTGGACACGAGCGAGCCGACGGAGGTCACTCTGACCCCGCGGCTGTGGCACACGGTCACGACGGTGAACCGCCAGGTCAACACCAGCTTGCGCGCCGTCACCGACCAGGAGCACTGGGGCGTGCCCGACCGCTGGGACCTCGCCGAGGATGGCTCGGGCGATTGCGAGGATTTCCAGCTCCTCAAGCGCAAGCTGCTGGCCCAGGCCGGCCTGCCCCGCCGCGCCATGCGCATGACCGTCGTCATCGACGAGAAGGGCGAGGGCCACGCCGTCCTGATGCTGCGCACCGACCGCGGCGACTTCGTCCTCGACAACAAGACCAGCGCCGTTCTCCCCTGGCACAAGACCGGCTACACCTATATCAAGCGCGAGGCCGACGAGGCCATGCGCTGGGTCTCCCTCGGCCGGGCGGTGTCGCCGGTCGTCACCGCGAACCGCTAGCCTCCGGCTCGAACCGGGCCGCCAGGGCCTCGCTCGCCAGGATGGCGCTGCCGTTGGTCCAGGGCAGCGGCAGGATCACCCGCACGCCGGGCGCCGGCTCCGGGATCACCGGACGGGCGAGCGGCGCGGCGATCGGCACCGGGTCGAGACCGGGCCGCAGCGTGAGGGCCGCGGCCTCCCGGCCGCCCCGGGCGAGCAGCGCGACCGACCCGATCGCGACGATGAGCGCGGCCTGGAGTCCCAGCCGGCGTAGGGTCCGCATCATGTGAGCACCCGCCTGTCCTGCGGCGACCGTGTCCGGGACCAGTCGCTCGTTGGACAAGACCATCGAGCCGGGCCGCTTAACGTCCGGTCGTCGGGACGTCCGCTCTCTTCCCGGCGAGGCGACGACTTATCGCGATGATGAACGGAGGTTTTACACTGATCTCCACCCGGTGGTAACCTTGACGGATCGTCCTCGCGCCGGGCCGCGAACGGGCGGCGCCCCTCGGGATGGGCCGGAGCGGGCGCGTGCGCTATATTCCCCGGCATGAGGATGCAGCGGGGAACGGTGCGGATGGGGTGGCCGGCGGGACGGATGCTGTCGCGGCTCGTCCTGTGGAGCCTGCTCGCGGGCCTGAGCGCCCCCGGCCCCGTCCACGCGCAATACTACGACGAGGGCTATGCCCCGCGCCGCGTGACGGAGGGCGCCTACGGCTACCGCCGCCGCGATCCCGGCTACCGGCCGGCGCCCGAGCCGCAGCGGCAGTTCTACTGGCCGTGGGAGGACCGCCCGGCGGCGGCGCCCCAGGCGCAGGATTACGGCCAGCCCGCGGCTCGCGGCGGCTACCGCACGCCCCGCCCGCGGCGCGAGCGCGAGCGCGAGGTCGTGCACAGCCGCGAGGGCCGCTCGGTGCAGCGGCCCAAGCCCCGCCCGGCCCCGGTCGTGGCGCGGCCCGCCGCCCCGAAGCCAAAGACCGACCCGGCGACCCAGATCGCGGTGTTCGGCGATTCCCTCGCCGAGCTGCTCGGCCAGGGCCTCGACACCGTCTACGAATCCTCGCCCGACGTGGCGGTGATCCGCCGCGCCAAGGGCGATAGCGGCCTCGTGCGCAAGGACGTGGTCGACTGGCCGAAGGCGGCGGAGGACTACCTCAAGACCAACCCGAAGGTCTCCTACGCCGTGGTGATGGTGGGCGCCAACGACCGCCAGCCCCTGCGCGACGGCGACCAGACCGTCGATCCCCTGAGCGAGCGCTGGCGCACCCTCTACCGCGACCGGGTCGACGCGCTCCTCAAGGTCTTTTCCGACCGCAAGGTCCCGGTCGTCTGGGTCGGCGAGCCGCCGATGAAGAGCGACACCCTCTCGGCCGACATCACCTCGCTCAACGAGATCTTTCGCGACCGGGTGCAGCGGGCGGGCGGCGTCTACGTCGACATCTGGCCGGCCTTCGTCGACGAGAACAACCGCTACGCCGCGACCGGGCCGGACCTCGAGGGCCAGCAGGCGAAGCTGCGCACCGCCGACGGCGTGCACTTCACGCAAGCGGGCGCCCGCAAGGCGGCGCATTTCGCCGATGTCGAGATCAAGCGGCTGATCGAGGCCAAGGGCGGCAGCCCGACCCCGCCCGACGCGGTGGCGGCGGTCAGCCCCGAGGCGCCGCCGCCCGCCGCCGGCCCGGTCAAGCTCGACGACGACGCGGCGATCGACCGGCTCATCACCGCGATGCTGCCGAGCCTGCCCGAGCCCCCCGGCATCCCGGCGCTCCCGGTCAAGCCGGCCGCCGGCCCGGTGGTGCCGCTGACCCGCACCGAGGTCGCGCCCAACGGCCAGCTCGTCACCGGCCGGCCCCGGATCGACCGCGACACCGGCTATACCCTGGAGCGCAGCCTGACCCGCGGCGTCGCCCCCCCGCCCCAGCCGGGCCGGGCGGACGATTTCCGCTGGCCGCGAGGGTGAGGGCTACAGCCGCGCCGTGAGCGTCGCCAGCACCGAGAACGGTGCGCCCGGGATGTTGTTGAACTGGTTGAACGGCGCCTCGATGTAGCGCGCGTTGGTCAGGTTCTTCAGGTTCAGGGCGAACCGGGCGTGCTCGTTGAGGTCGTAGAAGACCGCCGCATCGACGCGGGTATAGGCGCCGACCTTGTAGGTGTTGGTGATGTCGCCGAAGCGCG
Organism: Methylobacterium indicum; assembly: GCF_017347565.1. Classification (NCBI taxonomy): domain Bacteria; kingdom Pseudomonadati; phylum Pseudomonadota; class Alphaproteobacteria; order Hyphomicrobiales; family Methylobacteriaceae; genus Methylobacterium; species Methylobacterium indicum. The sequence continues at coordinate 3,642,964 of NZ_AP024145.1, forward strand.
AACCGACATGGGTCACGCCGGCGCCCAGACCGAGGCCGCGCCAGAATCCCTCGTCGAACTGGTAGGTGGTCCAGACGCTGCCGCTGAATTGCGGCGCGCCGTCGAGCCGGTTGCCAACCGGGATGAATCGATCGCGCGTCACCCGGGCATCGGTGAAGCCGACGCCGCCGATGACCTTCCAGCCCGGCAGGATGGTGCCGGCGAGATCGGCCTCGACGCCCTTCGAGCGCTGCTGGCCGGTGATGATCGAGAAGCCGGTATTGACCGGATCGTTCGCCGCGACGTTGTTGCGGGTGATGTCGAACACCGAGGCGGTCAGGCTCAGGTCCGGCGAGAACTCGAACCGGGTGCCGACCTCGACCTGCTCGCCGGTCTCCGGCGCCGGGTTGGCGGCACCGAAGACGTTGGCGGTCTGCGGCTTGAACGAGGTGGTGTAGCTCGCGTAGAGCGCCAGGGGCTCGGCGACCCGGTAGATCAGCCCGACCCGCGGCGACACGCCGGACAGCTCCTGGTCCGGCGGGATCGTACGCGAGGTCGGGGTGCGGCTGAAGTAGAACTGCGAGCCGGTGTCGTAGCGCACGCCCAGCAGCAATTGCAGGCCGGAGCCGAGGTCGATCTGGTCCTGGGCGTAGAGCCCGGTCAGCTCGGTCTTCTGCTTGAGGTCGCTCTGCAGCGACAGCGCGCCCGGCAGGGCGAGGCCGGGAACGGGGTTGAGGAAGCTCACCGAGGCGAGCGGACCTTGCGTGGTGATCGCCCGCCGGTAGCCGTTGACGTACTCGACCCCGAGGAGCGCCGTGTGGCGCAGGCCCAGCCAGTCGAACTTCGCGACCAGCTCGGTCTGGCTGTCGACGGCGGCGTAGGTCGAGGTGGTGGCCGTGGTGCGGCGGGTGAGCGTGAGCCCGTTGGCCGAGACGCCGTTGGCCCGGGCCGCGATCGCGTCGAAGCTGCCGCCCTGCGCGTTGATCACCTGGCGCAGCATCAGGTGCTCGTTGACGTCGTGCTCGACCTTGAGCGTCCCGAAATTCGCGTTGGCATTGTAGCGCGAGAACGGCTCGCCGTAGTAGCGCGCGATGTTGTCGAGGGGCACGCGGCCGTTCCGGGCGACCAGCCCCTCGTCGTAGACCGTGTCCTGCCGGGTGAACTCGCCGATGAACGAGACCCGGGTGTCGGGGCTCGGGTTCCAGCTGAAGGCCGGCGCGATGAAGAACCGGGAATTGTCGCGCCCGGCGAGGTCGCGAAACGTCGGGTCGACCTGCGTCCCGAAGCTGAGGCGGGCGGCGAGCCCCTCGACCCCCGGCACGGCCCCGGAAGCCGAGCCCTGGACCCGCCGGAAGCCGAAGCTGCCGCCCTGGATGCTGGCATCCGCCGTCGGCACCAGGCTCGGCTGGCGGGTGACGATGTTGATGACGCCGCCCGGATCGCCCCGCCCGTAGAGCACCGAGGCCGGACCTTTGAGCACCTCGATGCGCTCGACATCGGCGAGGTCGCGCTGGACCGGGTAGAACGTGTTGGCCTGGTTCATGAACACGCCGTCGATGGCGTAGGTCTGGGTCCGGAAGCCGCGGATGATGAAGGTGTCGCTGCGGCCCTGGATGGTGCCGCCCGGCTGCACGTTGCTGACGTTGAACAGGGCATCGGCGAGCCGGGTTTCGGCCCGGTCGACGATCACCTCGCGCGGCACGACGTTGACGGTCTGGGGGACGTCGCGCAGGGGCGTGTCGGTCTTCGTCGCGGTGGCGCTGCGGGTGGCGCGATAGCCCTGGACCGGACCGGTGGCGGTTTCCCGGAACTGCGGTGCGCCCGCGACGGTGATCGTATCGAGGGCGATCGCCTCGACGGCCTCCTGCGCCCATGCGCCGCCGGCGCCGAGGACCGGCGCCGCGCCCGCGAGCAGAGCGACGAGCAGCGGCGACCGATGCCGGCGGGCGGGGCATGGACGTGGGCGCACGGGAACCTCGAGTGACGAAAAAAACGACCTCTCGCCGCGTAGGCGGCTGGTTCTCGGCAATCAATCATTTCGTCCCAACAGGTTCTAGAATGATTCCAGCCCTGGCCGCTATCGTCGTTGGTGTTGCATCGACGCATCTTTCCCAGTGTTCGAGGCAACGTGCCACGCACCTTTCATTGCACGAATTAGAATAGATACAATCAGATCGGTCGATGACGGGTGAGGCCGCGCGCTCCCGACGGAGTCCGGTTTCGGATGGCCCCTGCCCTGCCGTGCGCCCATGCAAAGCCTTCGATGGGAAACCTCGAATGCGAGGGTCCCGGAAACGACGACGGGACCCGCCCCGGATGGAGCGGATCCCGCGTGTCGATGCTCGAATTCATCACCGGCGGGGGCTGGGCGCCCCCGGCGGACGGACCCGCCTCAGAGCGGCAGGGTCGTCGCGCCCATCAGCGCCTCGTCAATGGAGCGGGCGGCCTGCCGGCCCTCACGGATCGCCCAGACCACCAGGGACTGGCCGCGGCGCATGTCGCCGGCGACCCAGACCTTGTCGGTCGAGGTGCGGTACTGGGTGTCGTCGGCGAGCACGTTGCCGCGCTTGTCGCGGGCGACACCCGATTCCTCGATCAGGCCGGTGGCCACCGGGCCGGCAAAGCCGATCGCCATGAAGACGAGATCGGCGGGCAGCAGGAACTCGGAGCCGGCGATGGGCTTGCGGGCCTCGTCGACGCGGGCGCAGACGACGCCCTTCACCTTGCCCTTCTTGTTGCCCTCGATGCGCAGCGTCGCGGCCTGGAACTCGCGCTCGGCGCCCTCGGCCTGGCTCGACGAGGTGCGCATCTTGGTCGCCCAGTAGGGCCACACGGTCAGCTTGTCCTCGCGCTCCGGCGGACGCGGGCGGATGTCGAGCTGGGTGACCGAGAGGGCGCCCTGGCGGAAGGCGGTGCCGACGCAGTCCGACGCGGTGTCGCCGCCGCCGATCACCACCACGTTCTTGCCGGCGGCGAGGATCGGCTCCTCGGGCGTCGCGGCCTCCTGGCCGACGCGGCGGTTCGACTGGACGAGGTAGGGCATGGCGAAATGCACGCCCTCGAGCTCCTGACCCGGCAGGCCCGGATCGCGCGGAGCCTCGGCGCCGCCGGCGAACAGCACGGCGTCGAACTCGTTGTGCAGGCTGGCGAAGGAGCGGGTGACGCCGACATTGACGCCGTAATGGAACTGCACGCCCTCGGCCTCCATCTGCCGCACGCGGCGGTCGATGTGACGCTTCTCCATCTTGAAGTCGGGGATGCCGTAGCGAAGGAGCCCCCCGGCCTTCGGCTCGCGCTCGAAGACGTGGACGTCGTGACCGACGCGGGCGAGCTGCTGGGCCGCCGCGAGGCCAGCCGGGCCCGAGCCGATCACCGCGACCTTCTTGCCGGTCTTCACCGCGGCGGGCTCGGGCACGACCCAGCCCATGCTCCAGGCCTTGTCGGCGATCGCCTGCTCGATGGTCTTGATCGCGACCGGCTGGTTCTCGAGGTTGAGGGTGCAGGCCTCCTCGCAGGGCGCGGGGCAGATGCGGCCGGTAAATTCCGGGAAGTTGTTGGTGGAGTGCAGGTTGCGTGCCGCCTCCTCCCAATCCGCGTTGAAGACGAGGTCGTTCCAGTCCGGAATCTGGTTGTGGACCGGGCAGCCCGTCGGGCCGTGGCAGAACGGAATGCCGCAATCCATGCAGCGCGCCGCCTGCTTCTTCAGGTCGTGCTCGTCGAGCGGCAGGGTGAATTCGAGGAAGTGACGCACGCGGTCGGCCGCGAGCTGATACTTCTGCTCCTGCCGGTCGAATTCGAGGAAGCCTGTGACCTTGCCCATCGGGTGAGTGCTCAGTTCGTGAAGTGGTCGGGCCGGCGGCGGGTCTTAGGCGACCCCGGCGACGGTGGCGGATGTGGGGAGCGCGTCCCCGCAGCGGGTGAGCCAGGCCCGGATCGCGGGCCGGCCCGAGAGGTCGAATCCGCCCTCGTCGGCGAATTGCGTATAGGTGAAGAGGGCGACATCCGCGATGCTGACGGCCTCGCCGACGAACCACGCGGCGGCGGTCAAGTGTCGCTCCATCCGGTCGAGGGCGGCCTCGCCCCCGGCGACCTTCTTCGGGTCGCGGGTCTCGGCCGGCTCGCCCCGGTAGCGCATGTGGAAACGGCAGACCGCGATCGTCGGCTCGTGGCTGTACTGCTCCCAGAACAGCCACTCGTCGATCTTGGCCTGTATCCAGGCGTCGTCCGGCAGCAGGGCGGAGCCGCGGGCGAGGTACCGGATGATGGCGTTCGACTGGGCGAGGCAGCGCCCATCCGGGAACTCGACCCCGGGCACCTGGCCGGCGGGAAAACGGGCCAGATACTCGGGCGTGCGGCTCTCGCCCTCCATGATGTCGATCGGGATCCAGTCATAGGCGAGCCCGAGGTGATCGGCGACGTACCGCACCTTCAGGCAGTTGCCCGACATCCTGTCGCCGTAGACCTTCACCGTGGGATCTCCTTGATTCCCCGATCGTCGACGAGGCGCCACCCCCACCCTCCCCCCTCTGCGGGGGAGGGTGCCCCACGGAGTGGGGCGGGAGAGGGGCAGCGCGACGCTGATCCAGATGGCGCCTCTCAGAACGGTTCAGTCGTTTCCGGAAGCGTGGTTCCCCTCTCCCGGCTCGCTCCGCTCGCCACCCTCCCCCGCAGAGGGGGGAGGGTTTAGGTCGGCGTTACTCCGCCGCCACCGGCATCCGGGCCCGCTCCATCTCGCGCAGCGCCCGCCGGTACTCGACCGGCATCACCTTCACGAACTTGGTGCGGTAGGTCTCCCAGTTGTCGATGATCGCCTTGGCGCGCACCGAGCCGGTATACTTCAGGTGGTTGTTGATGAGGCCGACGAGGCGCTCCTCGTCGTGGCCCGACATGTTTTCGAGAATGTCGATGCGCCCCTTGGTCTCCAGGTCGCCGTCCTGGTGGAAGCGGCGCATGAACTCGTCCTCCTCCTCGACCGGCTCGAGATCGACCATCGACAGGTTGCAGCGCTTGGCGAACGACCCGTCCTCGTCGAGCACGTAGGCGATGCCGCCCGACATGCCGGCCGCGAAGTTGCGCCCGGTCTCGCCGATCGACACGACGACGCCGCCGGTCATGTACTCGCAGCCATGGTCGCCCATGCCCTCGACCACCGCGATGGCGCCCGAGTTGCGGACCGCGAAGCGCTCGCCGGCGGCACCCCGGATATAGGCCTCGCCCGCGATGGCCCCGTACAGCACCGTGTTGCCGACCATGATGGTGCGGTCCGACGGCGAGCCCAGCGCATCCGAGGGCCGGATGATCAGCTTGCCGCCCGACAGGCCCTTGCCGACATAGTCGTTGGCATGGCCGGTCAGGCTGAGCGTCACGCCGGCAGCGAGCCAGGCGCCGAAGCTCTGGCCGGCAGTGCCGGTGAGCTTCACCGTCAGGGTGTCGTCCGGCAGGCCTTCGTGGCCGTGCGCCTTGGCGACGGCGCCCGAGAGCATCGCGCCCGCGGCCCGGTCGGAGTTGCGGATCGTGTCCTCGACGGTCACCGCGACACCGGTCTCGATCGCGTCGCCGACGGCCGCGATGAGGCGACGGTCGAGGACCTGGTCGATCGGGTGCTTCTGGGTCTCGACGTGGCGGAGCGCGACGCTCTCCGGCACGTCCGGCTTGTGAAACAGCCGGGTGAAGTCGAGGCCCTTGGCCTTCCAGTGCGAGATCGCCGCGAGCTTGTCGAGGTATTCCGAGCGGCCGATCAAGTCGTCGAGCTTCGTCACACCGAGGGACGCCATCAGCTCGCGCACTTCCTCGGCGACGAAGAAGAAGTAGTTGATGACGTGCTCAGGGGTGCCCTTGAAGCGCTTGCGCAGCACCGGATCCTGGGTCGCGACGCCGACCGGGCAGGTGTTGAGGTGGCACTTGCGCATCATGATGCAGCCCGCCGCGATGAGCGGCGCGGTCGAGAAGCCGAACTGGTCGGCGCCGAGCAAGGCCGCGATCAGCACGTCCCGGCCGGTGCGGATGCCGCCATCGGCCTGGAGCGCCACCCGGCCGCGCAGGTGGTTGAGCACGAGCGTCTGCTGGGTCTCGGCGAGACCGATCTCCCAGGGGCCGCCGGCATGCTTGATCGAGGTGAGGGGGGCCGCACCCGTACCGCCGTCGAAGCCCGAGATGGTGATGTGGTCGGCGCGCGCCTTGGCGACGCCGGCCGCCACCGTGCCGACGCCGACCTCCGCCACCAGCTTGACCGAGACATCGGCCGCCGGGTTGACGTTCTTGAGGTCGAAGACCAGCTGGGCCAGATCCTCGATCGAGTAGATGTCGTGGTGCGGCGGCGGCGAGATTAGGCCGACGCCCGGGGTCGAGTGGCGGACCTTGGCGATCTTGGCGTCGACCTTGTGGCCGGGCAGCTGGCCGCCCTCGCCGGGCTTGGCACCCTGCGCCACCTTGATCTGCATCATGTCGGCGTTGACGAGGTAGTCCGTCGTGACGCCGAAGCGGCCCGACGCCACCTGCTTGATCGCCGAGCGCCGCGAGCGGCCGTCCGGCAGCGGCCGGAAGCGCTCGCGCTCCTCGCCGCCCTCGCCCGAGTTCGAGCGGCCGCCGAAGGAGTTGACGGCGATCGCCAGGGTCTCGTGCGCCTCCTTGGAGATCGAGCCGTAGGACATCGCGCCGGTGGCGAAGCGCTTGACGATCTCGACCGCCGGCTCGACCGCGTCGATCTCGACCGCGGCCCGGCCGAGTTCCGCCGCGCTCTTGATCCGAAAGAGGCCGCGGATCGTCTTGAGGTGGTTCTCCTGCTCGTTCACCATCTTGGCGAAGGCCCGGTAGCGGTCGGGCAGGTTGAGCCGGACCGCGTGCTGGAGCGTCGCGACGGTGTCGGGCGTCCAGGTATGGGCCTCGCCGCGCAGGCGGTAGGCGTATTCGCCGCCGACATCGAGGGCGGTGCGGTAGACCGGCGCGTCGCCGAAGGCGTCGCGGTGGCGGCGCACCGTCTCCTCGGCGACCTCGGCCATGCCGACGCCTTCGATCGTCGTCGCGGTGCCGAAGAAGTCGCGCTCGACGAAGGCCGAGTTCAACCCGATCGCGTCGAAGATCTGCGCGCCACAATAGGACTGGTACGTCGAGATGCCCATCTTGGACATCACCTTGAGCAGACCCTTGTCGATCGACTTGATGTAGCGATAGACGATCTCGTCGTCGGTCAGCTCCGGCGGCAGCTCGTCCTTCATCGCGATCAGCGTCTCGAAGGCGAGATAGGGGTTGATCGCCTCGGCGCCGTAGCCGGCGAGACACGCGAAGTGATGCACCTCGCGCGGCTCACCCGACTCGATCACGAGCCCGACCGAGGTGCGTAAGCCCTTGCGGATCAGGTAGTTGTGGACCGCCGCGGTGGCCAGCAACGCGGGAATCGGGATCCGGTCCGGGCCGACGGCGCGGTCGGAGAGCACGATGATGTTGTAGCCGCCGCGCACCGCGGCCTCGGCGCGGTCGCAGAGACGGTCCAGCGCCCCCTCCATCGCCTGCGCGCCGGTCTCGGCCGCGTAGGTGATGTCCAGGGTCTTGGTGTCGAAGCGGTCCTCGAAATGGCCGATGCAGCGGATCTTCTCCAGGTCCGCATTGGTCAGGATCGGCTGGCGCACCTCGAGGCGCTTCTTGCGCGAGGTGCCCTCGAGGTCGAGGATGTTCGGCCGCGGCCCGATGAACGAGACGAGGCTCATCACGGCCTCCTCGCGGATCGGGTCGATCGGCGGGTTCGTCACCTGCGCGAAGTTCTGCTTGAAGTAGGTGTAGAGGAGCTTCGGCTTGTCGGACAACGCCGAGAGCGGCGTGTCGGTGCCCATCGAGCCGACCGCCTCCTGGCCGGTCACGGCCATCGGCTGCATCAGGAGCTTCAGGTCTTCCTGGGTGTAGCCGAAGGCCTGCTGGCGATCGAGCAGCGACACGTCGGTGCGCGACTCGCGCGGCTGCACCGGGCGCAGGTCCTCGAGCACGATCTGGGTGCGCTTCAGCCACTCCTTGTAAGGGTGGGCGGCGGCGAGCTCGTCCTTGATCTCCTCGTTGGAGACGATGCGGCCCTTCTCGAGGTCGATGAGCAGCATCCGGCCGGGCTGGAGGCGCCAGGACGAGACGATCTTCTCGTCCGGGATCGGCAGCACGCCCATCTCGGAGGCGAGCACGACGAGCCCGTCATCGGTGACGAGGTAGCGGGCGGGGCGCAGGCCGTTGCGGTCGAGGGTGGCGCCGATCTGGCGGCCGTCGGTGAAGCAGAGCGCGGCCGGGCCGTCCCACGGCTCCATCAGGGCGGCGTGGTACTCGTAGAAGGCGCGCTGCTCCTCGCTCATCAGCGGGTTGCCGGCCCAGGCCTCGGGCACGAGCATCATCATCGCGTGGGCGAGCGGGTAGCCGCCCTGGACGAGGAATTCGAGCGCGTTGTCGAAGCAGGCGGTGTCGGACTGGCCCTCGTAGGAGATCGGCCAGAGCTTCGAGATGTCGTTGCCGAACAGGTCCGAATCGACGCTGGCCTGGCGCGCCGCCATCCAGTTCACGTTGCCGCGCAGCGTGTTGATCTCGCCGTTATGGGCGACCATCCGGTAGGGGTGCGACAGGCGCCAGGTCGGGAAGGTGTTGGTGGCGAAGCGCTGGTGCACGAGCGCGAGCGCCGAGACGAAGCGCTCGTCCTTCAGGTCGAGGTAGTAGTGGCCGAGCTGGTTCACCAGCACCATGCCCTTGTAGACGATGGTGCGGGACGACAGGGAGACCGGGTAGAACTCCTTCAGCCGCGCGTCCTTGAGGGTGTAGACGGCGTTCGAGATCACCTTGCGGACGAGGAACAGCCGGCGCTCGAAGGCGTCCTGGTCGGCGCTCGACGCCGGGCGCCCGATGAACACCTGGCGGTGGCGCGGCTCGCTGGCCTTCACGCTCTCGCCGAGGTCGGAGGGATCGACCGGCACGTCGCGCCAGCCGAGCAGCGCCAGACCCTCGTCGGCGATCGCCTTCTCGACGATCTTCTCGACGAGCTGAAAGCCCTCCTCGTCCTGCGGCATGTAGAGCTGGCCGACGCCGTAATGGCCGGCCTCCGGCAGGGCGATGCCGAGGCGCTCGGCCTCCGCCGCGAAAAAGCCGTGCGGGACCTGCACCAGGATGCCGCAGCCGTCGCCCATCTTCGGGTCGGCGCCGACCGCGCCGCGATGGTCGAGGTTCTCCAGGATCTGGAGACCCTGCTGGACGATGGCGTGGGTCTGGCGGTTGTGCATGTCGGCGATGAAGCCGACGCCGCAGGCATCCTTCTCGTTGCCCGGGTTGTAGAGGCCCTGGCGCGCCGGCAGGGCCGGATCGCGCACGACGAGGGCGGGAACGGTCTGCCCGCGGGAGGGGTGCTGGGTCCCGATCCGGGACCGCGACTGGTCCGTGCCGCTCATGGTCTGGTCTCCCATTAGGCTCGCGGGCGAGCGCGCTCGTTCATGAAGGCGGCAGGTGCGCGGTCTCGCGCTCCGGCCGTGAAGGGACTGCCCGCCGCACGAACCGACGCGCCTGCCGATGAGGCAAGCCCGGTCGGGGGCGAGTTATACCCGCGCCGAGGGCGGGCAAAGTGGCGCGGCTGACGCAGGGTCGCCGCGTGGGCGTGCAGGCCGAGGGCACGGCCGCCGCCTCGTCTTGTTTCAGTCCGCGGGAGGGTCGGTCGCGTCTCGCGAAGGGAGCGCCCGCACCTCGCGAGCGCCCGGCAGGCTGGTGTCAGCCCGCATGCGCCCGCACCGCCCGAATGGCGGCGCGTTTGGTATCTCGTTTGGCCGTCGTGCAAGCCACAAGCCAGCGCCCTTGCGACCCGGGGGCACGAGCCCAGCCGGGAAAATGGGACAGCGGTACTGTCCTAACTCGGGGAACCTGCCAGATTTCAATCGGTCCAGCAAGAGGCCATTCCGTCCAGGCTTGTGCTTTTCTTGCGTTTCGCGACGTCCCATCGCAACGAAACGCCGAAATCGCCCGGAGCCGCGCATCTTTCCCCTTCCGGCGATAGGCAGGGCATGGCCTGCAAGGCATGACGGGCATGAGGCCGGGACGGCTCGTCCCGACCGGCCGCGCCCGCCATGATGGCGCGCCGCCCCGCGGGGCGCGAGACCGAGGAGCCCCGGGGCCGATGAATTTTGCCAGCGACAACGTGGTGGGTGCGAGCGCGCCGATCCTGGAGGCGATCGTGCGCCACAACGGCGGCGCGATGCCGGCCTACGGCGCCGACCCGCTGACGCTCGGCCTCACCCCGCGCTTCCGCACCCTGTTCGAGCACGCCGACCTCGCGGTCTTCCCGGTCGCCACCGGGACGGCGGCGAACGCGCTCGCGCTCTCCGTGATGGTGCCGCCCTTCGGCCTGTGCCTCTGCCACGAGGAGGCGCACGTCATGGAGGACGAGTGCGGCGCGCCGGAATTCTACACCCACGGCGCCAAGCTGCACGGCCTTCCCGGCGCCGGCGGCAAGATCGCGCCCGAGACCCTCGACGGGTTCCTCGGCGGCCTGACCCGTCACGTGAAGCAGATGCCGCCGCGCGCCCTCACCCTGTCGCAGCTCACCGAGAGCGGGCAGGTCTACTCGGTCGAGGAGATCGCGGCGCTGTCGCGCATCGCGCATGCGCACGGCCTCGCCGTGCACATGGACGGGGCGCGCTTCGCCAACGCGCTCGCGGGCCTGACCTGCACGCCGGCCGAGATGACCTGGCGGGCCGGCATCGACATCCTGTCCTTCGGGGCGAGCAAGAACGGCGCGCTCGCGGCAGAGGCGATCCTCGTCTTCCGACCCGATCTCGCCGAGACGCTGGACTTCCGCCGCAAGCGCGCCGGCCACATCCTGTCGAAGGGCCGCTTCCTCGCCGCCCAGCTCGACGCCTATCTCGCCGACGACCACTGGCTCGCCAATGCCCGCCACGCCAACCGGATGGCGGCCCGCCTCGCCGCCGGCCTGTCCGAGATGCGCGGCGTGCGCCTCGCCTGGCCGGTCCAGGGCAACGAGCTCTTCCCGATCCTGCCCGCCCGCCTGGACTCGGCCCTGCGGGACGGCGGCGCGCTCTACTACGACTGGGCGAGCCGCAGCCTGCCCGCGGGCGAGGCGGTGCGCGAGGACGAGCGGATGATCCGCCTGATCACCGCCTTCTCCACCACCGAGGCGGAGGTGGAGGCGTTCCTCGCGCTGGCGCGGCGCTCGGCCTGAGCGCTACTCCGGCAGGCGCGGCAGCGGCGTGCCGTCCTTCGGCAGCGGATAGCGGGCGACGTTCAGCTCCATCGCCAGGAAGGTGTAGTAGCCGCTGACCGCCGTGAGATCGACGACGCCCGGCTTGCCGAAGAGCTTCTCCGCCCGGGCGAAGGTCGCGTCGGAGACGCGCTTGTTCTGCAACAGCTCGGCGGTGAAGTCGTAGGCGGTCTCCTGGTCCTCCGGCAGGCCGGTCGGGCGGCGCCCGTCGCGGATCGCCGCGATGGCCTCGGGGGCGATGCCGACCTTCCCGGCGATCGGCGCGTGGACGTACCACTCGTAGTCCTGCGTCCAGTGGCGGGCATTCACCAGGATCACGAGCTCGGACAGCGTGGTGCCGATCTTCGGCTTGTAGCGCAGGTAGTCGCCCATCGAGCGTGCCAGGGTCATCACCTCGGGCGAGTGCATCAGCGGCTCGAACGGGCCGAAGACCGGCACCTTGCGGGCGGCCTCGAACGCCTCGGCGGCCTGCTTCTGCTCCGGGGTGTACTGGGCGGGCGGGATCGTCGGCAGCCGGTCCTCGGCGAGGGCCGCACCGGCCCAGGCGGCGGGCAGGAGCGCGAGAAGAAGCGCGGGCAGCAGGCGCGGCATGGCGTGGTCCTCCGGAGACATTTTGGGGCGTGGGTGTCGTCCCTTACCCGAAAGGCCGGTCCCATGCCGGCCACGCTCCCGCAATCCCGCCTCATTCCCGCGGTTAACAGGTTATTGTCCGAGCACGAGGGGAATGCGGGGCCTCACCCGCCCGGCACGACCCCGGAAACAAGGGAATGCGGGACGATGACTGCACTGCCGTCCAAGACGGGTTCGCGGTCCGTGACGGGCGCGGCACTTCTCGCTGCGCTCGCCGCCACGCTGATGGCGGGTGCGATCCTGCCGGCACAGGCGCAGGGCTATCGCCCAGGCTATCCGGTCGCCATCGAGGACGAGGACGACGCGATCCTGCCGCCCCGCGCGGTGATCTTCCGCCTCGGCCGGGCCGGCTTCACCGGCATGACCCATCCGCGCTTCGACGGCGAGACCTACCGGGTCGAGGCCGACAGCCCGTGGGGCAACCGGGTGCAGCTCGTCGTCGACGCCCGCACCGGCCGCATCCTCGACCGCGAGCGCCTGGAGGCGCCGCTGATTCCCCCCGGCACCGTGCCCGGCGGGCGCCGCCCCGGCTACGGCTGGACCGAGGCCGACAGCCGCCCGCCCTGGCCGCGCGACGAGGCCTTTCGCGATCGCGCGCCACGCGGCAATGGCTGGCGCGAGGAAGGCGCCTACGCCCCCGTGCCGCTGCCCCGCGCCGAGCCGCTGCCCCCCGGCGATCGTCCGGAGGAGCGCCGCGTCGCCGCCCGCCCGCTGCCGCAGGGCGCGCCGCAATTCGAGCCGACCTCCCCGGCGACCCGTGCCGCGCCGGCTCCCCGGACCCCGAGCAATGCCGGGTCGAACCCGCTCGGCCTCAATCCCGACAGCTCGGCCGCCCGAACCGGGGTCGCGCCACGCCGCGAGGCCCCGTCCGAGGCGGTGAAGACCGAAGGGGCCAAGTCCGAGGGGGCAAAGTCCGAGGGAGCAAAATCCGACGCGCCCCGCAGGACGGCGGCGCGCGCCAAGCCGGCCGAGAAGCCGCCCGAGCGGATCGAGACCCCGGCCGCCCTGGTGCCGCCCCTGGCCCCGAAGACCGGGCCGGCCGCCAAGGAGCCCGCTCCCGCCAAGGCGGCCGAGGCCAAGCCCGCCGACACGAAGCCGGCGGATGGCGGCTGGAAGACCCCGCCCGAGGGCAACCGCCCGGTCCGGGTGATCGGCGGCATCACGCAGGTGCCCGGCAAGGACGAACCGGCGAAGGATTGAGACCGCGGGCGGTGCCTCTTCCGCGAGCCGGGATCCGCCGCCTCGACTCGTCGGGTCGAAGGCGCGGGAACCCGGTCGTCCGCGCCCGTTCTTCGATGTGTTTCTAGATCGAAAGACGCGCTCGACAAGCGCTGCCACTTTCGGTTCTATCCGGCACCCCGATCCCCGTCCGCAGCAGGCCGGGACGGCAAGAAACGGTCCCCGGAGGAACCCCAGATGCGCTCATCCCTGACCGCTCTCGCGGCGGCGCTCGCCTGCGCGACCGCCTTCGCGGTCCCGGCCCTGGCCGCCGACCCGATCAAGATCGGCGTGACCGGCCCCTATACGGGCGGCTCCTCCTCGATGGGCGTGTCGATGCGCGACGGCGTGCGCCTCGCCGCCGAGGAGATCAACAAGAACGGCGGCGTGCTCGGACGCCAGCTCCAGCTCGTCGAGCGCGACGACGAGGCCAAGAACGAGGTCGGCGCCCAGGTCGCCCAGGAGCTGATCAACAAGGAGAAGGTTGTCGCCACCCTCGGCTTCATCAACACCGGCGTGGCTCTGGCCGCCCAGCGCTTCTACCAGGAAGCCGAGATCCCGGTGATCAACAACGTCGCCACCGGCACGATCATCACCAACCAGTTCAACCCGCCGGACTACGACAACAACTACGTCTTCCGCACCTCGGCCTACGACGTGCTGCAGGCCGGCATGATGGCCGACGAGGCGATCGCGCAGGGCTACAAGAAGATCGCGATCCTGGCCGATTCGACCAATTACGGCCAGCTCGGCCGCGAGGACCTCGAGAAGTACTTCAAGGACAAGGGCATCAAGCCGGTCGCAGTCGAGAAGTTCAACATCAAGGACGTCGACATGACGCCCCAGCTGCTGAAGTCGCAGCAGGCGGGCGCCGACGTGATCCTGGCCTACGGCATCGGCCCGGAGCTGGCCCAGATCGCCAACGGCATGGCCAAGCTCGGCTGGAAGGTGCCGATGATCACCTCGTGGCCGGCCTCGATGCAGAGCTTCATCGATATCGCCGGCACGAACGGCAACGGCGTGATCATGCCCCAGACCTTCATCGAGGATAAGACGCTGCCCAAGCGCAAGTCCTTCCTCGACGGCTACTACGCCGCCTTCAAGGTCAACAAGATCCCGACCCCGGTGGCGGGCGCGCAAGGCTACGATTCGGTCTATCTGCTCGCCGCGGCGATCAAGCAGGCCGGCTCGACCGACGGCGCGAAGGTCCGCGCCGCGCTTGAGAACCTGAACACCAAGGTCGAGGGCGTGGTCACGACCTACGACAAGCCGTTCACGGCCAAGGACCACAACGCCATCAGCCGCAACATGGTGGTGTTCGGGAAGGTCCAGGACGGCAAGATCGTCTACGCCAAGGACGAGGATGCCAAGAACGCCGGCGTCGTCCGCGTCAAGGAAAAGGCCTCGAACTGAGTGCCGTCCCGGGGTCCCGCGCTCGCGGCGCGGGACCCCGCACCTGCGCGTCGAGCGCGGGCCCCGTCCCGGCGGGCCGACGCGCGGGGCCCGCCCGACGTGACGAGCCTGTCCCCCATCGAGCTTTTCCCCATGCAGATCTTTCTTCAGCTCGTGGCGAGCGGCATCGCCGTCGGCATGATCTACGCCGCGATCGCCTTCGGCTATCAGCTCACCTTCGCCACCTCGAAGACCCTGAATTTCGGCCAGGGCGAAGCCCTGATGCTCGGCGCCCTGTTCGGCCTGACGCTGGTGCCGTTCACCGGCTACTGGCTGATGCTGCCGCTGGTGCTGGTCTTCGGCTTCGCGCTCGGCGCCGTCGTCGAGCGCCTCGGCGTTCGCCCGGCGGTCAAGATCAAGTCCGAGTACGGGTGGATCATGGCCACCATCGCGCTCGGCATCATCTTCAAGAACGTCGCCGAGAACATCTGGGGCCGCGACGACCTCAAGTTCCCCTCGCCGCTGCCCGAGACCGCGCTGACCTTCGGCGGCGTCCGGGTGCTGCCGATGGAGCTGATGATCGTCGCCGGCGCGCTGCTGATGATGCTCGCGGTCGAATTGTTCAACCGCCGCTCGATCTGGGGCAAGGCGGTGGTGGCGACCTCGAACGACATCGACGCCGCCGGCCTGATGGGCATCAACACCCGCAAGGTCATCACCCTGTCCTACTCGATCAGCGCGATGACTGCCGCCTTCGCGGGCGTGCTCGTCGCCCCCGTGACGCTGACCGGCGCCACGATGGGCTCGGTGCTGGCGCTCAAGGCCTTCGCGGTGGCGATCATCGGCGGCCTCGAATCCGGCCTCGGCGTCATCGTCGGCGGGCTGATCCTCGGCGTCGCCGAGACGCTCACCGGCTTCTACATCTCGACCGGCTACAAGGACGTGCCCGGCCTGATCCTGCTGCTCGCCGTGCTGGCGGTGCGCCCGGTCGGCCTGTTCGGCAAGGCCGTGATCAAGAAGGTCTGAGCTTTCATCCCGCGCCGCTCCCCGGATGCGGGAGCGGCCCTCGCTCCCCGTTCCATCCAGGGTTCCTCACCACCATGGCGCAGTCCGCCTCCGCGCCGGCGCTCTCCCGGCAAACCGCCCCGCCGGTGCCCCAAGCGCCGCAGGCCTCCCAAGCCGGGCTCGGCCGCTTCGTCGGCCTCCTCGGCGCCGTCTTCCTCGTCGTCTTCCTGGCGGCCTTCCCGCACGTCGTCACCAGCCAGTACTACATCCACCTGCTGATCGTGATCGCCATCTACGCGATCCTGATCCTCGGGCTCGATATCGTGGTCGGCTATACCGGCCAGGTCTCGCTCGGGCATGCCGGCCTGTTCGGCATCGGCGCCTACGCGGCCGCCGTGCTGTTTCTCAAGCTCAAGCTCGGGCTGTGGTTCGGGCTCCTTGCCGGCATCGGCGTCACGGCGGGATTCGGCTTGCTGCTGGCGATCCCGGCGCTCCGGGTGAGCGGCCCCTACCTCGCCATGGTGACGCTGGCCTTCGGCACCATCATCCAGATCTTCATCAACGAGATGACGGACCTGACCAACGGGCCGCTGGGCATCACCCTGCCGCCGGCCCGGGTCCTCGACTTCTCGCTCATCGGCATGCAGGCGCCCTGGGGTGCCGCCGGCCGCAAGCTCGAATTCTACTACCTCGTCTGCGCCTGCCTCCTGCTCACGATCCTGGTGGTGAACCGGGTGGTGCGCTCGCCCTTCGGCCGGGCCTTCGAGGCCCTGCGCGATTCGCCGATCGCCTGCGACTGCATGGGCGTCAGCGTCTACCGCTACAAGGTCTACGCCTTCGTGATCTCGGCCGCGCTGGCGGGCCTTGCCGGCGCGCTCTTCGCCTGGTCGGAGCGCTACGTCGCGCCGAACTCCTACGGGTTCGAGCTGACGGTGCTGTTCCTGCTCGCCGTCACCATGGGCGGGCGCAAGTCGCGCTCCGGGCCGCTGATCGGCGCGGCCATCATCGTGATGATGCCGAACATCCTCGCCGATATCGGCCTCGTGCGGATCATGGCGGGCATCATAGCGGCGGTGGCCGTGATCGTGGTCGGCCTCGCCTTCCTGCGCCGCCGCGACGACCGGATGACCCTGCTCATTCCGGGCGCGCTCTGCCTCGCCTTCCTCCCGGCGACGCTCGCCATGGACTCGGTGACGGATTTCCGCCTCACCGTCTTCGGCCTGATGATCCTGTTCGTGGTCTACTACCTGCCCGAGGGGATCGTCGGTTTCTTGCGCGAGAAGCTGCCCTTCCTGCGCCCGGCCCATACCGGGGCGACCCAGAACCTCGCCGCCTCCGGCGATGCGCTGATCCGCCAGGGCGGCCGCTCCGGCGCCGACCCGCTGCTCACGGTCGAGCGGGCCCTGATGCAGTTCGGCGGCCTCAAGGCCCTCAACGAGGTCGACCTCGCGATCCGTCCGGGGACGATCCACGGGCTGATCGGCCCGAACGGCTCGGGCAAGAGCACGATGATGAACGTGCTCACCGGCATCTACAAGCCGACCGCCGGCAGCGTGACTTTGGCCGCCGGCACCGATGCCGCCAAGCGCCTCGACGGCCGCACGCCCTCCGAGATCGCGCTTTCGGGCGTCGCCCGCACCTTCCAGAACGTCCAGCTCTTCCGCGAGATGACCGCTCTGGAGAACGTGCTCGTCGGCCTGCATCACAGCTTCCAGGGCACGCTGTTCGACGCGATCCTCGGCACGCCGCGGCGCCGCCGCGAGGAGCGGGAGGCGCGGGCCCGCGCCATGGCGATTCTCGACTTCGTGGGCCTCGGCGCGCTCGCCCAGATCGAGGCCCGCAACCTGCCCTACGGCAAGCAGCGGCTCCTCGAGATCGGCCGGGCGCTGGCGCTCGACCCGGTGCTCCTCCTCCTCGACGAGCCAGCGGCTGGCCTCACCGCCCCGGACATCGCCGAGCTCACCCTCATCATCCGCAAGATCCGCGATGCCGGCATCACGGTGATCCTGATCGAGCACCACATGGACGTGGTGATGGGCCTGTGCGACCGCGTGAGCGTGCTCGATTTCGGCCACAAGATCGCCGAGGGCGGCGCCCGCGAGGTCCAGTCCGACCCCAAGGTCATCGAAGCCTATCTCGGCAGCCCCGTTGCCGACGCCGCGGAGTAGAGAGATGCTCGACGTCAGCGGATTGTCGGCCGGCTACGGCCAGATCGAGGTCCTGCACGGCCTCACCTTCACGGTGCCCAAGGGCCAGGTCGTCACCCTGATCGGCTCCAACGGGGCCGGCAAGACCACGACCATGCGGGCGCTCTCGGGCATGATCCGCCCGCGCGCCGGCTCGATCAAGCTCAACGGCCGCGAGATCGGCGGCCTCGACAGCCACGATGTCGCCCGCACCGGCCTCGCCCACTCGCCCGAGGGGCGGCGGGTGTTTCCGACCCTCTCGGTCGAGGACAACCTGACGCTCGGCGCCTTCCCGCGCCTCACCGGCTCGCGGCCGAAGGGCGACGTCAATGCCGACCGGGAGCGGGCCTACACCCTCTTCCCGCGCCTGCGCGAGCGCCGCACCCAGCTCGCCGGTACCCTGTCGGGCGGCGAGCAACAGATGCTCGCCATGGGGCGGGCGCTGATGCTGCGCCCGGAAATCCTGCTCCTCGACGAGCCGTCGATGGGTCTCGCGCCCAAGCTGGTGGAGGAGGTGTTTCGCATCATCCGCCGGCTGAAGGAGGAGCAGGTGACGATGCTGCTCGTCGAGCAATTCGCCATGGCGGCACTCGGCGTCGCCGACCACGCCTACGTGCTGGAGAACGGCCGCATCCGATTCCAGGGCCCGGCGGCGCAGCTGCGCGACGATCCGCAGGTGCGCGCGGCCTATCTCGGCGGCGGGCACTGAGCGACGCCGACATCCGCATTGCGACGCGACCGATCGGATTTCGTGTGACTGCACTGGACCGGCGGGGCGCCCTGGCGTCACCGCCGGTTCATCGCCTCTCCCCCATCCTGCCGTCCGGCTTGAGACCAGGAGAGATGCCGTGACACGGGTCATGATCGCAGCTGCGCTGCTCGCCACCACCGTCGGGACCGGTCAGGCCTGGGCCATGGCGAACCCGGCCTCGGCCCATTGCGCCTCGCTCGGCGGGCGCGTCGAGATCCGCAAGGACGCCACCGGCGAGGCCGGCTATTGCCACCTGCCCGACGGGCGGGTGGTCGAGGAGTGGCAGCTGTTCCGCGCGGCAAAGCAACGGTAGGCGGATCGCCACCCTCCCCGCTCGGCATCCCGGGGCCTCGGCCGCGTCGAGCCCCGGGATGCCCGCCCGATGACGGGCGCGGGTCGATCAGGCCGCCTGCCGGGCCCCGGCCGCGGCTTCCGCCTTCGCCTTGTCCTGCGCCGCGTAGAACGAGGCGTTGTGCTCGCCCCGCAGGGCCTCGCGGGTGAAGCGGATCAGGTGATGGGCGACGAAGCCCATGTTGAACACCGCCTCGATCTGCCCGCGCTTCAACGCGTAGCCGGCCGCCCGCCAGAAGGCCCGGCGATAATCGGAATGTAGCCCGACCTGGGTGACGATGTTGAAGCCGAGGATCAGCCCGCGGCGCAGGTTGGTGAAGGTCAGCTTGCCGGCGGTCGGTGTGGTGATCCGGTTCGGATAGGTGACGTCGCACTGGCGCTTGAAGCGCTCGAACAGGTGCTCGGGCGAGTAGGCATGCGCGATGGCCCGGCGCCAGGAGCCCACCACCTCGTCGTGCGGGCGCTTGAACAGCACGTTCGATTCGAGGCTCGCGTCGTGGACGAGCCGCCCCTCCCGCTCCAGCCGGTCCCAGAGCGGAGTCTTGGGCAGGGCCTGCAGCAGGTTGATGGTCAGGACGGGAATCGCCGAGCGGTCGATGAAGTCGATCAGGTTCTGCTCGGACTTGTCGGAATCGGTGTCGAGACCCAGGATGATGCCCGACGTCACCTCGAGCCCGTAGGAGTTCAGGGTCTCGATCGCCTCGTACATCGGCACGGCGGCGTTGTGGGTCTTGTCGATGCCCTTGAGCGCGTCGGCCTCCGGCGTCTCGATGCCGACGAAGACCGTCATGAAGTTCGCCTGGCGCATCAGCTCGAGGATCTCGGGCTGCTTGGCCATGTTGAGCGTCGCCTCGCAGGCGAACTGGAGCGGATAGTTGTTCCGCTTCTGCCACTCCACCAGGTGGGGCAGCATCTCGCGGGTCGCCTTGCGGTTGCCGATGAAGTTGTCGTCGACGAAGTACACCACCGCCGGGTGAGCGGGCTGGGCCACGATGGCGTCGAGTTCGGCGCAGAGCTGCTCGGGGGTCTTGAGCCGCGGCTGGCGGCCGTAGAGCTGCGGGATGTCGCAGAACTCGCAGCGATACGGGCAGCCCGACGAGAATTGCAGCGAGCCGATCAGGTAGCGCTTGAGCGGCACGCGCTCGTAGGCCGGCGCCGGGAAGTCGGCGAGCGCCAGGCGGTCGGCGGTCTCGAAGCGCTCGGGCTCGGTCGGCACCGCCACGGTCTCGTCGAGGCGCCGGATCAGCCTGTCGGTGGCGTCGCCGATCTCGCCGAGATGGAGGTAGTCGAAATCCGGGTACTTTTCCGGGGCACCGGAGACGGAAGGGCCGCCCAGCACTGCGACCTTGCCGGCGGCATGCGCCCGGCGGCCGATCTCGTGGATCTGGCCCTCCTGGATGTGCATGCCCGACACGAACACCGCGTCGGCCCAGGCGAAATCCTCGGGGCCGGCCCGAGCGATGTTCTCGTCGACGAACCGCACCTCCCATGCCTCCGGCATGTAGGCGGCGATCACGAGCAACCCTTGCGGCGGCATGAACGCCTTCACGCCGCCCATCAGCGGATAGGCGTGCGAGAAGGTGCCGAACGAGGGCGTGTAGGCGGGGAAGACGCAGAGGATGCGTCGCGAGGAGGAGACCGGGACGGTGCTGCGCATGGCAGCGTATCTAGCACAGCCCCGCCGGAAGGCTGCCCCGCCGCATCAGCTTTTCGCCGCGCCGCTTCGCCTTAGCCGCGAGTCGCAATGCCGCAGCGTCATTCGTCGTCGGCAAGACGCCGCCCCCGCGAACGCGAAACGCCCGGTCCGTTGCCGGACCGGGCGTTTCAGATCGTGTTTGCGACAGTCGCGTCGGCGTCAGGCGCCGGCGGAGACCAGCACGCTCGAGGGATCGACCTTCACGCCCGGGCCCATCGTCGAGGAGACGGCGATGCGCTGGATGTAGGTGCCCTTGGCGCCGGCGGGCTTCGCCTTGGCGACCGCATCGGCGAAGGCGCGGATGTTCTCGACGATCTTCTGCTCGTCGAACGAGACCTTGCCGATGCCGGCATGGACGATGCCCGCCTTCTCGACGCGGAACTCGACCGAGCCGCCCTTGGCGCCGGCGACGGCGCCCTTGACGTCCATGGTGACGGTGCCGACCTTCGGGTTCGGCATCAGGCCGCGCGGGCCCAGCACCTTACCGAGGCGGCCGACCAGCGGCATCATGTCCGGGGTGGCGATGCAGCGATCGAAGTCGATCGTGCCGCCCTGGATCGTCTCGAGCAGGTCCTCGGCGCCGACGATGTCGGCACCGGCGGCCCGCGCCTCGTCGGCCTTCGGGCCGCGGGCGAACACCGCCACCCGCACGGTCCGGCCGGAGCCGTTCGGCAGGTTGCAGACGCCGCGGACCATCTGGTCGGCGTGGCGGGGATCGACGCCGAGATTCATCGAGACCTCGAAGGTCTCGTCGAACTTGGCCTTGGCCCGCTCCTTGATCAGCTTCACCGCCTCGTCGAGCGGGTAGAGCTTGGTGACCGCGATGCCCTCGCGGGCGGCGCGGATGCGCTTGCCTGTCTGTGCCATGTCGCCCTCCCCTTACGCGGTGATCTCGAGGCCCATCGCGCGGGCGGAGCCGCGGATCATGGCGACGGCGGAATCGACCGAATCGCAGTTCAGGTCGGGCATCTTCTTCTCGGCGATCTCGCGGATCTGCGCCTCGGAGACCTTGCCGGCGGGCGCGCCCTTGCCGGGGGTCTTCGAGCCGGAGGCCGGCTTCTTGCCGATCTTCAGGCCGGCGGCCTTCTTCAGGAAGAAGGAGACCGGGGGCTGCTTCATCTCGAAGGTGAAGGAGCGGTCCTGATACGCGGTGATGATCACCGGGATCGGGGTGCCCTTCTCGATCTGCGCGGTCTTCGCGTTGAAGGCCTTGCAGAATTCCATGATGTTGAGGCCGCGCTGACCGAGCGCGGGACCGATCGGCGGCGACGGATTGGCGGCGCCGGCCGGGACCTGAAGCTTCACGTAGCCCGTGATCTTCTTCGCCATGGGACTGCTCCCAGAATAGCCCTACTGCTTGAGGGCGGTTGCAGGTCGCGGTGCGGCCCGGGCTCCCGGAGGCGTTTCCGGGCGGGCCTTCCGCGGGTGAGAGGCGGCTTTTTTCGGGAGCACCGACGACGAGGCACGCTGGCGCGCCCCGTGCGACTCGCAAAAAAACCGCCGGGTACGATCAGAGCTTCTCGACCTGACCGTATTCGAGCTCGACCGGGGTCGCCCGGCCGAAGATGGAAACCGCCACCTTGAGGCGGGAGCGGCTCTCGTCGACTT
>NZ_AP024145.1:3672500-4285000 GCF_017347565.1 Methylobacterium indicum
TGGGTGGTCGTATAGGCCCACCGATTCGGCCCGTCAACCGGTTTCATGAAGGTTCGGCGACAGGACGGCGACCAGAGCCCCCTCCCCTGCCGTCACGCGCGGCCGGACGAGGCGCAGAGCCAGAGCCGCATCGCGTCGAAGGTTCGGTTGGCGGACGCGACGATGACGTCGGGCTCGGACAGCTCGGCCTCCTCGGCGAGGCGCAGGCGAAAGGCCTTCCACATCGCGCCGGTGTCGCGGCCGTATCCGCGATAGTAGCGGCAGCCCTCGTCGCCGCAGAGGCCGAACTGGCGGACGATGTGGCGGGCGATGACCTGGCCGCCGAGCGTCGAGCCTTCGAGAACGTACAGGCTGCCGAACGCTTCGGCTCGACCGCGCGGCGGCAGCGCCGAGGGGCGCGGAAGCGCCTGGATCGTCGCGTCGTCGAGGCCGAGATGGCGCAGGTCTTCGGTGAGGCGATCGAGGCGTCGGCGCGGAGCGAAGAAGGCGTCGTCGGCGAGAGCCTCGGCGAGGGCCGGCTCCCAGGCGGCGTGAAATCCCCAGAAGCGGGCGAGCAACCCACGATAGCCCTCCCGGGTCGACACGCGGGTTTCCCATGCGAGGTCGCGCTCGATCGCCTCGTGCGCCTCCCGGGTCTCGGCGCGCAGGCGGGCGTGGATGTCGATCACCCCGGTATCGGTCACGCCGTGACCGTGAAGCAGGCGCCGGGGCGATTCTCGACCTCGAGCCGGGCGTTGATCTGGTCGAGCATCGCCCGGACCAGCTTCATGCCGAGGCCTGTGCCGCGGGCCGGCGCATCCGACCAGCCGACCGGGAGACCTTGGCCCTCGTCGCACACCGAGAGGCGAATCCGCCCCTCCGCCTCGCCGGCGACGCTCACGGCGATGCGCCCGCCGGCCTCCGCGTAGGCGTACTTGAAGGCGTTGGTGATCAGCTCGGTGGCGATCAGCGAGAGCGCCACCGCCTTGCGGTAGGGCACCATCAGGCCGGGCTCGGCCTCGAGGTCGACGGCATGTCCCTCCCCCGCCATACCGGCGAGGTCGGCGCAGAGATTCTCGATCGTTTGGCCGAGATCGACCTCCTCGACGCTCTCGGCCTGGTAGAGGCTGTCGTGGACCCGCGCCACGCTCATCACCCGGGCCGCGGTCTCGGCAAAAGCCGCCTGCGAGGCCAGATCGGTCACCTGGCGGCGCTGCATCTGCAGGAAGGCCGAGACGATCTGGAGCGAGTTCTTGACCCGATGGTCGATCTCGCGGGTGAGCAGGTCCTTCTGCGCCAGCAGGCGCTCCTTGTCGGCGAGGAGCCCGGTCAGCTCGCTGATCTTGCGCTGCTGGCGCAAAACCACGCCCTCCACCGCCTGGGCCAGCGCCTCGGCGATCCCGACCTGCCAAGCCGCGAACGGCTCCGAGGTGCCGCGCCGCTCCTCGACCCAGCGCTCGAACGAGCGCCGGGGCAGCACCGCCACCGGCCCGCTGCCGGCGAGCACGGGCTTGCGCGGGTCGCCGCCCCAGGTGACGGTGCTCGGCGTCTCGGGACGGAACCACAGGAGCAGGTGGCGCCGCTCCGGATCGACGAAGACCGCGAGCAGGCCGCTGGCGCAGGCCGCGAAGGGGGCGCTCGGCGGGTGCGCGGCGGGAAACTCGGCGGTGGCGTAGCTGGTGCGGTCCGCCGGCAGGGTCTCGCGCAGCCACGCGGCGATCGCCCGGATCGCGTCGGCCGGCGGAGTTTCGCCGAGGCAGCGCACGGAATCCTGCGAGACCGTGGCGGCGCCTCGCGCATCGAACAGGTCGAGGAGGGTGTGGGTATTCTCGGTGAGGGCGCTGACGAAATCGTCGGAGCGCGCGAGCTCGCGCACGAGCTCGCTCTCGAGGGCGAGGTGGGCCTGCTGCTCCTGCCACAGGCGCCGGCTCTCGAGTTCGTAGACCCGCATCGCGAAGGCGTCGGCCAGCACGGTGGCGGCGGCGCGGGTCTCGGGCGCGACGTAATGCGGCCGGCGATGATGGCCGATCATCAACCCCCAGAGCCGCCCCTCGACCAGGATCGAGACCGACATCGAGCCGTTCACCCCGAGGTTGCGCTGGTATTCGAGATGGATCGGCGACAGGCTGCGGGACTGGGCGAAGGTGAGGTCGACCGGCGCGTTGGCGGTCGCGGGGGTCGCGACCAGGGGCACCGGCACGTAGTCGCGGTCGATGACGAAGCGGCTCTTCGAGCGGGTGTAGAGGGCCCGGGCCTGGGCCGGGATGTCGGATGCGGGGAAATGCAGGCCCAGCAGGCTGCGGCTCCAGGCGGGGTCCTTGTCCTCGGCGATCGCGGCGCCGTTCCAGTCGTGGTCGAAGCGGTAGACCAGCACGCAATCGAAGCCGGTGAGCGCGCGGGTCTCCCGCGCCGCCACCTGGGCCGCGCCCTCGAGCGAATCGGCGCCGCGCAGCCGGCCGACCGCGAGCTCCATGTCGAGCTGGCTGGCGGCGCGGAAATCCTCGGGGTGCGCCGGCGCCAGTTCGAGCTCGACGACGATGCGCTCGCCGTTGCGGTGAGCCATTGCATCGACCGGCAGGCCGGCGGACAGCATCACGCGCTCGCGCACGGTGCGGCCGGGATCAACCCCCTCTCCCTGGAGAGCGTCGCGGATCCGGCCGGTGAGGCCGGCGCCGAGCACCGTATCGAGGGGCAGGCCGAGCGGGTCGCGGTCGAGCGCATCGCGGACATTGGCGCTGCAGGCCACCACCGCGAGGCTGTCGACATCGGCGGCGACCAGCACGGCGTGGGGCTGGATCGCCCCTGGGATGTGGATCGGTTCGCGCTCGCACAGGCTCGGATCGACCGGTTCGGCCCGCACCCGCTGGTTCACGGCCGCCTGGACCGCATCGCGCCGGTGCCCGGCCTCGAGGGCCTCCACAGGCTCGGCGATGATCCAGTACCGATCCGGCACCGCCGCGTCGCGCAGGGTGATCCGCACCTGCATCGGCTTGGGGTCGAAGCCGTAGACGAACGAAAAAGTGTCCTCGAGCCGCCCCCGGCGCAGCCCCTCGCGGAACCGGCCGTAGAAGTGCGGCAGGTGGGTGCAGGGGGCGACGTCGGTGAAGAAGTTGCGACCGATCACCCGCTCCGGCCGCCGGCCCGAAAACAAGCTCTCGGCGCGGTTGTAGAGATGGATGACGCCCCGGCCGTCGATCTGGATCACGCCCTGCTGGAGCGCATCGAGCTCGTGCGGCGCGAGCGCGTCGAGGTCGATCGCTGGAGACGTCGTCTGGTCGGGCACGATCACGGGAATTCCAAGGTATCGACGGCCCGAAACGGTCGCGCGTCCAGCGACGGGTCGCGCATCCTATCGGATTCCGAATCTGAACGAAACCGCAACGGAGTATCGCCCACACGTGAGGGGCGGCTCCGTCACCGGGTACCGCCGGTGCGCTCGGCCACCGCCCTGACGGCTGTCTGCAACCCCTCCTCCAGGGTCGGATGGTAGAAGGGCCGGTCGAGGAAGGTCGCCGCGGTCCATCCCTCCTGCACGGCCACCGCCATCAGGTGGGCGAGGTGCTCGACGCCCGGCCCCACCATCGTCGCGCCGGTGAGCCGCCCGTCCGGCTCGGCATAGACCCGGATCAGCCCTTCGGCCCGGTCCATCGCCCGGGCGCGGCCCTGGTCGGCGAACGAGGTCTCGCCGATCACCCAGTCGCGCGCCGCCTCGGGATCGAAGGCGCGGCCGATGGCGGCGATCTGCGGATGGGTGAAGACGAGGCTGAAGGCCGGCCAGGGCGGCGGCGCCTCGACCTGGGGAAAGCGCGCGGCGTTGCCGCCGGCGATCCAGCCCTGGCGCTGGGCCTCGTGCAGCACCGGCCGCTCGTGGTTGGCGTCGCCCGCGATGAAGATCGGCAGGGTGCCGCATTGCAGGGTGCGCGGGTTGAAGTCCGGCAGGCCGTCCTCCTCCGGGTCGTCGAGCCCGGCCGCCGCGAGGTCGAGGTCGGACAGGTTCGGCGGGCGTCCCGCAGCGGCGAGCACCCGCGCGAAGGTGCCCTCGCCCCGCTCGCCCGAGGCGAGGCGCCAGGTCAGCCGCACGCCGTCGCCCTGCGCCTCCGCGGTCTCGACGGTCGCGCCGAGCCGCAGGTCGATCTCGGCCGAGAGGAGCGCGGCGGCGCGTGCCCCGACCTCGGGATCGCGGATGCCGCCGACCGCGTCGGCCGGATCGAGGAGGGTGACCCGTACGCCGAGACGGGTCATGGCCTGGGCGAGTTCGAGGCCGACGGCGCCGGCGCCCAGCACCGCGAGGGAATCCGGCAGCGTCTCGATCTCGAACAGGGTGTCGGTGGTGAGCACCCGGTCCGCGATCGGATGCAGGGGCGGCGGCAGGCTCGGGCTCGACCCCGTCGCGATCACCACCGCGCCCGGAACGATCCGGGTATGATCGTCGACCAGCAGCGTCGCCGGGTCGGCGAAGCGGGCGGTGCCGGAGACGCGCTGCTCGTCCGGGATGCGGTCGAGCCCGTCGAGGACGGAGGCGACGAAATCGTCGCGCAGGGCCCGCACCCGCCGCATCACGGCGGCGCCGTCGATCCGGACCTCGCCGACCTCGACGCCGAAGACGCCCGCGTGGCGCGCGTCGTACGCGGCGCTTGCCGCCTCGATCAGGAGTTTCGAGGGCATGCAGCCGACCCGGGCGCAGGTGGTGCCGCCGGGGCCGCGCTCGATCAGGACCGCGCGGGCGCCGGCCTTGGCGGCCGCATCGTAGGCCGCGAGCCCGGCCGTGCCGGCCCCGATGACCGCCACGTCGCAGGTCAGTTCACGCATCTGTCTTCCCCTCGGACCGCACGGCGCGGCAGAGCGGCGACGGCGCGGTGTGCCTCCGGGCAACTTCGATCGTGAACGATTCGTTCCCGCGCGTCAGGTCGTTCCGGGCCGTCAGGCCCCCGGAGCGCCGTCCTCGGCGAGGAGCCGGTTCACGAAGCCGGACAAGCCGACCTGACGCTCCCGGCGCAGGTGCTCGGCGGCGAGGATCGCCTCCAGGGTCTTGAACGAGCGGTCGAGGTCGTCGTTGACCAGCACGTAATCGTATTCGGACCAGCGCTCGATCTCGGTGCGGGCATTGAGCAGGCGGCGCTCGATCGTCTCGGCGGAATCCTCGGCCCGGCGCTCCAGGCGACGGCGCAGCTCGGCCATGCTGGGCGGCAGGATGAAGATGGTGACGACGTCGTCGCGCAGCTTGCCCCGCACCTGGCGGGTGCCCTGGTAATCGATGTCGAAGATCATGTCGCGGCCGGCGGCCAGCGCCTTCTCCACCGGACTGCGCGGCGTGCCGTAATAGTTGCCATGGACCTCGGCCCATTCGAGCAGGTCGTCGCGCTCACGCAGGTGCTCGAAGGCGTCCCGGTCGATGAAGCGGTAGTGCTGGCCGTCGATCTCCGAGGGGCGGCGCGCCCGGGTGGTGACCGAGACCGACAGCTCGAGACCCCATTCGGGCCGCTGCGCCAGCGCCCGGGTCAGGGTGGTCTTGCCCGCCCCCGAGGGCGAGGACAGGATCAGCACCAGGCCCCGGCGCGCCACCGGGGCCTTCAGGAGTTCGGAGCCCACCTTCGCCACCATCGCGTTGCATCACCCTTGTCGCCGGTCCGGACGCGCCAGTCGCCGTCCGTCTCGTCCCGCCGCGAGGCAGGCCCGCCCATCCGTTCCATCCCAATGCCGCCGGTCCGCCGCACGCGCAACCGGAGAGATGCGGGCGGGACGGGACAAGCCGGCCGCCCCGATGGTTGGCCCTACTCGATGTTCTGCACCTGCTCGCGGAACTGCTCGACCACCGCCTTGAGGTCGAGGCCGATGCGCGAGAGCGAGACGTCGTTGGCCTTGGCGCAGAGGGTGTTCGACTCGCGGCCGAGTTCCTGGGCCAGGAAGTCGAGCCGTCGGCCGACGGCGCCCCCGGCCGCGAGCAGCTCGCGGGCGGCGGCGAGGTGGGCGCGCAGGCGGTCGATCTCCTCCCGGACGTCGGCGCGGGCGGCGAGGAGGACGGCCTCCTGGTGCAGGCGCGCCGGATCGAAGCTGCCGGCCTCCATCAGGGCCGCGACCTGGGCGGCGAGACGGGCCTTCACGGCCTCCGGCTGGCGGGCGGGGCAGGCCTCCGCGGCCTCGACGAGGTCCGCCATGGCGGCGAGCTGTCCGCCGATGACCGCCGCGAGTGCCCGCCCCTCGGCGCGGCGGCCCTCGGCCAAGGCGTCGACGAGCCGGAGGGCGGCGGCCGCGAGGTCGCGCCGCAGGGCCTCGTCGTCGCTCGCCTCCTCCTCGACCTCGATCACGCCGCGGATCCCGAGCAATCCGTCGACGGAGGGCAGCGTGATGCCGAGCGGCATCGGCACCCGGGTCACCGCCTCGGCCAGGGATGCGAGCAGGGCCTCGTTGATGCGCACCCGCGGCGCGGCCTCGGCCCGCGACAGGGTCAGGGTGAGGTGGCAGGTGCCGCGGCCGAGACGCTTCTGCACTCCGGCCCGAGCCTCCTCTCCGACCGAATCGAGGCCCGCCGGCACCCGGACCCGGACCTCGAGGCCGCGGCCATTGACGCTCTTGAGCTCCCAGGCCCAATGCGTGGGCCCGGTGGTTCCGGCCTCGCGGGCAAAGCCCGTCATGCTGGCGATGGTCATCGTGTGCGCGCTCAGGGGTTGCGCAGGACCGGGACGGTCTTGGGCGAGTTCAGATCGAAGGTCTTGTTGCGCAGGGGGTCGCGGGCCGTCCCCTCCGAGGCGTCGAAGGCGCGCGAGCGGGAGGCCGCGGTCGCGTCGGAGCCGTCATAGGCGAGCGGCGCCCCCGGCAGGGCGGTGCGCGGGGGTAGGGCGGCGCCCGCGGCCGCCGGATCGGCCTGCGCCGGCGGCTCGACCTTGTCGACGCCGACCGTCGAGGCCGGATCGGCGGCGGCCTTGGCCTTCTCGACCTGGCGCCAGCGGGCGACGTTGCGGTTGTGGGCCTCCAGCGTCTCGGAGAAGACGTGGCCGCCGGTGCCGTCGGCGACGAAGAACAGCTCCTTGGTGCGGGACGGATTCGCCACCGCCTCGAGCGCCGCCCGGCCCGGATTGGCGATCGGCCCCGGCGGCAGGCCTTCGATCGCGTAGGTGTTGTAGGGCGTCACCCGGTCGATCTCGGAGCGCAGGATGCCGCGCCCGAGGGTGCCGCGGCCGCCGACGAGCCCGTACACGATGGTGGGATCCGATTGCAGCCGCATCCGCTTCTGCAGCCGGTTGACGAACACCCCGGCGACGCGGGGCCGCTCGTCGGCCCGGCCGGTCTCCTTCTCGACGATCGAGGCCAGCGTGACCATCTCCTGGGGCGTGCGCACCGGCACGTCCGGCGAGCGGCGGGCCCAGATCTGGTTGAGAACCTCACGCTGCTTGGTGCGCATCAGGTTGAGGATCTTCTGGCGAGAATCGCCGCGCTCGAACTTGTAGGTGTCGGGCAGGAGCGAGCCCTCGGGCGGGGTCTCGTTGATGTCGCCGGTGAGCACGTCGTTGTCGTTGAGGCGGGCGACGATCTGCTCGCTCGTCAGGCCTTCCGGGAAGGTGATGGCGTGCTGGACCGGCCGGCCCTGCACCAGCACGTCGACCACGTCGTCGATGCTGGCATGGGCCTTGAAGTTGTACTCGCCGGCCTTGAGCGCCGCCTTGCGGCCGAAGCGGGCGGTCAGCTCGAACAGCATCGGATGGCCGATCACCCCCTCGCGCTGGAGCAGGTCCGCCATCTCGCCGACGCTGGAGCGGGGCACCACCACGACCTTGTCGGCGGGCAGCGGCCCCGCCTCGTTGGTCTGGCGCTCCAGGACCACGATCCCCAGGATGGCGCCGAGGCCGAGGATGACGAACAGGGTCAGGAGGCCGCTCACCGCCGAGAGCAGGCCGCCGCGCTCGCGCACCGGCTTCTCCGGCGGGGGCGGGGCGGCGGTGGGCTTGATGGCCTCGCTCGGGCTGCGCGGGGCGAGCCGGTTCGGCTGGCTGACCGGCTCCGGCGCGCTCGGCGCCGGAGCCTGCGTCTTCGATCTGCGAAACATGGCGGTCCTGTCGTGGCGCGTCCGGGAACCGGCCGGTGGACGCGCATGCCGGCCCGATGGGGCGGAAATCGACCGAGACCCTAGCAACTTTTATGGCGAAATGGAGCCGCGCGCACCGGGGCGAGATCCGTTCTCACCGACGTCCTGGACCGGCATGGGGCACCTCGGGACCGCATCGCCCGGGCGCGAACCTCGCCGCACGGGACCGGGACTGAGGTGACCGACGTATCTCGCGAAACCGACAGGAAACATCTTCCCTTGCGACAAGCTCGGCCTTAAGAGATGTAACTTATGGTTTTTTCTCGCGACGGGGCGCAATCGACGACCGTGATCCGTCGAGCTGGGCCGGCGAGCGCCCCTGAGGTCGCCGAGAGGGACCGCACTTTTTTCCCTCCTGCCGGGATCTACACTCGACGATGCGCACGACACCCTTGATCATCGCCTGCCTGCTGGCGGGAGCGACACTTTCGGCTTGTCAGACGTCAACCAACACGGGACCGTCGCCCATCACAATTCGGCAACCTCCCGAAATTCCGCCGGATGCACCAAAGCTGCCGCATGATTATCGGCGCCTTCTGGGTGAAATCGCGCTCGACGGGTACATGGAGGATGGCGCGGGCCGCCCCGAGATCAGCCCTCCTTACTACGGGCCTACGCTCTTCGGGTCGGCGGTATCCGTCGTCGTCCGGTTCCCGGTCCGGGCTGCCTACTCGGCCCGGATCAATCCATTCATCAATCCGAACGGCCCCAACCGCACGCGGTGCTTCGTGATGACGGCGAGCCAGCTCGGGACAAAGACGACACGGATCAATCCCGCCATCGGACAGGCCGGGCTTACCGATCCCGAGCAATGTGGCGACGGGCTCGTCTACAGTCCGTTCAAGGAGCTGGAACTCTTTGCCGAGCGCATGAAAGTGTGCGGCGACAAAGGGAAGTCGGCGTGCCTACCCAAGCCCGAGGTCATCCCCGGGCAGCCCGTCACGCGGATCTTCTGACTAAAAGAAAAGCAGCTCCCGGGCGTTGGGGTCCGGGAGCCGTTTCGCATGCGATGGATGGCCGGGGCGAAGCCGGGTTTGTCGACCTGGAAAGTCGTATCCGCCTGGTGCCGCGCGAGGAATATCTTGGATGCGCCTCGCGCGAGCAAAAGGTCGTCAGACCCGCCGCAGGATCAGCGACGCGTTGGTACCGCCGAAGCCGAAGGAGTTCGACAGCGCGATGTCGACGTTCCGCTTCTGCGCCTTGTGCGGCACGAGGTCGATCGCGGTCTCGACCGAGGGATTGTCGAGGTTGAGGGTCGGCGGCACCACGCCGTCGCGGATCGCCAGCACGGAAAAAATCGCCTCGATCGCGCCGGCGGCGCCGAGCAGGTGGCCGGTGGCGGACTTGGTCGAGGACATCGCCACGTCGGTGGCGTTGCCGAGCAGGCGCTCGACCGCCTTCAGCTCCAGCTCGTCGCCGAGCGGGGTCGAGGTGCCGTGGGCGTTGATGTAGTCGATCTCGGAGGGCGTGATGCCGGCGCGCTTGACCGCCGCGCTCATGCAGCGGAAGGCTCCGTCGCCGTCCGGCGAGGGCGAGGTGATGTGGTAGGCGTCGCCCGAGAGGCCGTAGCCGATCACCTCGGCGTAGATCTTGGCACCGCGGGCCTTGGCGTGCTCGTACTCCTCGAGCACCACCACGCCGGCGCCCTCGCCCATCACGAACCCGTCGCGGTCGCGGTCGTAGGGGCGGGAGGCGCGCTGCGGCTCGTCGTTGAATCCGGTAGAGAGCGCCCGGCAGGCGGCGAAGCCCGCGAGCGAGAGCCGGTTGATCGGCGATTCGGCGCCGCCGGCCAGCATCACGTCGGCGTCGCCGAGCGCGACGAGGCGCGCGGCGTCGCCGATGGCATGGGCGCCGGTGGAGCAGGCCGTCACCACGGAGTGGTTCGGGCCCTTCAGGCCGTGGGCGATCGAGACCTGGCCGGAGGCCAGGTTGATGATCCGGCCTGGGATGAAGAACGGCGAGATCCGCCGCGGCCCCTTCTCGAACAGCGTCACCGAGGCATCGTAGATGCCGCCGATGCCGCCGATGCCGGAGCCGATGAGGACGCCGGTGGCGCACTGATCCTCGTGCGAGGTCGGGTGCCAGTCGGCGTCGTCGAGCGCCTGGCCGGCCGCCGCCATCGCGTAGACGATGAAGGGGTCGACCTTGCGCTGCTCCTTGGCTTCCATCCACGTGTCGGGATTGAAGGTGCCGTCGCTGCCGTCGCCAAGCGGGATCGAGCAGGCGATCTTGCACGCCAGATCCGAGACGTCGAAGGCCTCGACGCGGGCGGCACCGCTTTGCCCCTCGATGAGGCGGCTCCACGTGACGTCGACGCTGCTTCCCAGCGGCGACACCATTCCGAGGCCCGTGACGACGACTCGACGCATCGCGTTATCCCGACCCGATCCCATGACGGAAGCGTTCTACCTGTTAGCGGAGGATCGCGGCGATCAGCCGGCGTTCTTCTCGAGGAACTTGATCGCGTCGCCGACCGTCTGGATCGTCTCGGCGGCGTCGTCCGGGATCTCGACGTTGAACTCTTCCTCGAACGCCATCACCAGCTCGACGGTGTCGAGGCTGTCGGCGCCCAGATCGTCGATGAAGTTCGCGTTCGGGGTCACCTTCTCGGGCTCGACGCCCAGGTGATCGACGACGATCTTCTTCACCCGGTCCGCGATATCGCTCATCGTGTAGGTCCTTAAGTTACTGCTCGTGGAACTGTTCGGAGCCGCCGCGTGCGGGCGGAGCCCCGGGGAGAGTTCGTCATGCGGCCGGCGCACCGGTCGCGCGTGTCGTGGAAAAGCCGCGGACGGCCGGTCCGTCAATCCCCTTGCACGGCCGGCGGGTGCTTAACACAGGGATTCCGCCCTGGCGAGGCCCGCTTCAGCTCCGGTTAAGGAACCGTGCCCCGCCGGAGGAATGGGCCCCGTGCCCTGGGGACAACCCGCCGGTCCGACGCCGTCGATCGCCGTCAGTACATCGCCATGCCGCCGTTGACGTGCAGCGTCTGCCCGGTGACGTAGGCCGCCTCGTCGGAGGCGAGGTAGACGGCGGCGGCCGCGATCTCGGCGCCCTCGCCGAGGCGCCCCATCGGCACCGTGGCGAGGATGCCCTCGCGCTGCTTGTCGTTCAGCACGTCGGTCATCGGCGAGGTGATGAAGCCCGGCGCGATGCAGTTGACGGTGATCTTCCGGCTCGCCACCTCGGCGGCCAGCGCCTTGGTGAGGCCGACGAGGCCGGCCTTGGCGGCGGCGTAGTTGCCCTGCCCGGCATTGCCGGTCGCGCCCACCACCGAGCCGATGTTGACGATGCGGCCGTAGCGACGCCTCATCATGCCCTTCACCGCCGCCCGCGACAGCCGGAAGGCCGCCGTCAGGTTCACGGCGATCACGCTGTCCCACTCCTCGTCCTTCATGCGCAGGAAGAGGTTGTCGCGGGTGATGCCGGCATTGTTGACGAGCACGTCGAGCCCGCCGAGCGCGGCTTCCGCCGCCGGCACCAGGGCCTCGACCGCCGCGGTGTCGGAGAGGTTGGCCTCCAGGACGTGGACCCGCTCGCCGAGCTCGCCCGCGAGCGCCTCCAGGGCCTCCCGCCGGGTGCCCGAGATCGCCACGTGGGCGCCCTGGGCGTGAAGGGAGCGGGCGATGGCGCCGCCGAGGCCGCCGGTGGCGCCGGTGACGAGGGCTTTGCGGCCGCCGAGATCGAACATGCTGGTCACTTTCTCAGAGCGTGAAGGCCGCGACCTCGGCCGAGGTGCCGACCGGCGTGGCCGAGGAGCCCGCCGCGATGCGCTTGACGAGGCCCGACAGCACCTTGCCGGTGCCGATCTC
The DNA here is from genome assembly GCF_017347565.1 of Methylobacterium indicum. NCBI lineage: Bacteria > Pseudomonadati > Pseudomonadota > Alphaproteobacteria > Hyphomicrobiales > Methylobacteriaceae > Methylobacterium > Methylobacterium indicum. Next base: position 3,684,372 of record NZ_AP024145.1, read on the forward strand.
GTAGAAGGCGTCGACGCCGGCCGCGGCCATGGCCGCCACGCATTCGCGCCAGCGCACGGTGCCGGTGACCTGCTCCACCAGGGCGTCGCGGAGCGCCGCCGGCTCGGCGATCGGGGCGGCCAGCACGTTGGCCATCACCGGCACCTTGGCGGGGCGCAGGTCGACGCGGGCGAGCGCCTCGCGCATCGCCTCGGCGGCGGGCGCCATCAGGCCGCAATGGAACGGCGCCGAGACGTTGAGCATCACCGCGCGCTTGGCGCCGCGGCCCTGCGCCAGGGCGACCGCCCGCTCGACCGCCGCGCGGTGGCCCGACACCACGACCTGGCCGGCGCCGTTGTCGTTCGCCACGTCGCAGACGTCGCCCTCGCGGGCCTGCGCCGCCACCTCGGCCGCCGCCTCGACGTCGAGGCCGAGCAGCGCCGCCATGGCGCCCGAACCCACCGGCACCGCCTTCTGCATCGCCTCGCCGCGCAGGCGCAGCAGGCGCGCCGCATCGGCCAGCGACAGGCTGCCAGCGGCGGCGAGGGCGCTGTACTCGCCGAGCGAGTGACCGGCCACGAACGCCACGTCCCGGGCGAGGTCGAGGCCGCGCTCGGCCTCCAGCACCCGCAGCACCGCGATGCTGGACGCCATCAGGGCCGGCTGGGCGTTGGCGGTGAGGGTCAGCTCCTCCGCCGGGCCCTCGAACATCAGGCGCGAGAGGTTCTGGCCCAGGGCCTCGTCGACCTCGGCGAAGACGGCGCGGGCGGCGGCGTGATCCTGGGCGAGGGCCGAGCCCATGCCGACGGCCTGGCTGCCCTGGCCCGGAAAGATGAAGGCGCGCGACACGTGCGGGTGTTTCCTGCCCTGAATTGAGTCGATGCGGCTGCGGGACGCAGCGATTGGGCGGCGCCAGTCGCAGAGCGGCAGGCGCTAGTCAAGCGTGGCCGGACCGTAAAAATTCATCGCCGCGTTCGGGGGAATCGTGCGAGCCGGACATGATCGCTCGCATGGGTCTCTGCGGAGGCCGGGCTGTTCGACAAGAAGACACGGCGCGGGTTTCCCCCTCCCCCCTCTGCGGGGGAGGGTGGCGAACGCAGTGAGCCGGGAGAGGGGTGGCGCGACGCTGTTCCAGGTGGGCGCCCTTCACGAAGGCTCTGCCATATTCTGAAGCGTGGTTCCCCTCTCCCGCCCCGCATCCGCGGGGCACCCTCCCCCGCAGAGGGGGGAGGGAAAAACCCGCGCCATTGACTGTACCCATCCGCCCTGCACAGACCCACGCCGTCCCCATCCCCACCAAGCGCTTGTTGCAAAACGGCATGTCGTGTAGGGAGGCCGCTACTCCGAGATTTTCGTTTGACCAAGGAAGGGGTCGCGCATGGCTCGCGTCACCGTTGAGGACTGCATCGACAAGGTCGAGAACCGCTTCGAGCTGGTGCTGCTCGCCGGCCACCGGGCTCGCCTGCTCTCCTCCGGCGCTCCCCTCACCATCGACCGCGACCGCGACAAGAACCCGGTCGTGGCCCTGCGCGAGATCGCCGACGAGACCATCACGCCGGACGACCTCAAGGAGCAGCTGATCCACTCGCTGCAGAAATACGTCGAGGTCGACGAGCCGGAGGCCGAGACGGTGCCGCTGCTGTCGAGCTCGCCGGCCGCCGCCGCGGTGGCGCCGCAGGCCTCGGGCGACGGCGACGACATCCAGTTCGACCGGATGAGCGAAGAGGACCTGCTGCGCGGCCTCGAGAACCTCGCGCCCCCGACCGAGACGGAAGAAGAGGGCGACTGACGCCCCCGCGGGGGCGGTTCGCGCCCCGGCGGGACGGCATCGTCCCGGCAACGAGTCCCGAACCCGGCCGAGAGGCCGGGTTTTTTCGTGTCCGCCGCCCGTGAAAGCGGGGCTGCCGCGACGTTTAGGGGCTGGCGCGACCGCACGTTCGGCTCGATATTCCCATCCGGACCTCCACAAGCGTCGTCGGCGTTCAGCGCAACCGGATCAGGATCCGGTACGCCGCGACGCCCCCGCGCCGGGCCCCAAGGCCCGGCACCCGTCGCGCGCTGCAAGGAGACCAACGGCGGATGATGCGCCAGTACGAGCTCGTCGAGCGGGTCAAGGCCTACAATCCCGGCGCCGACGAGGGGCTGCTGAACCGGGCCTACGTCTACGCGATGCGGGCGCACGGCACGCAGAAGCGCGCCTCCGGGGACCCGTTCTTCGCCCACCCGCTCGAGGTGGCGGCCATCCTGACCGACCTGCGGCTCGACGATGCCACCATCGTGGCGGCGGTGCTGCACGACACGGTGGAGGACACCGCCGCCACCCTGGACGAGATCAACCGGGTCTTCTCGCCGGAGATCGGCACGCTCGTCGACGGGCTCACCAAGATCAAGCGACTCGACCTCGTCTCGAAGCGGGCGGCGCAGGGCGAGAACTTCCGCAAGCTCCTGCTCGCCATCGCGGCGGACGTGCGGGTGCTGCTGGTCAAGCTCGCCGACCGGCTGCACAACATGCGCACCCTGCAGCACATGCCGGCGGAGAAGCGCGCCCGCATCGCGCAGGAGACCCTCGACATCTACGCGCCGCTGGCGAGCCGCATGGGCATGCAGGAGCTGCGCGAGGAGCTGGAAGACCTCTCCTTCGTCAACCTGAAGCCCGACGTCTACGCGACGATCGCCAAGCGCCTCGCCGACCTCTCGGCGAAATCCGAGCGCCTCGTCGAGAGCATCGAGCGCGACCTGATCGCCAAGCTGGCGCATGCCGGCATCACCGCGACCGTCAAGGGACGGCAGAAGCGCCCGTACTCGATCTGGAGCAAGATGGAGCGCAAGTCGGTCGCGTTCGAGCAGCTCTCGGACATCTTCGGCTTCCGGGTGATCGTCGACACGGTCGATACCTGCTACCGGGCGCTCGGCGTCGTCCACACGACCTGGCCGATGGTGCCGGGTCGCTACAAGGACTACATCTCGACCCCCAAGCAGAACGACTACCGGTCGATCCACACCACCGTGATCGGACCGAAGAGCCAGCGCGTCGAGCTCCAGATCCGCACCACCGCGATGGACGAGATCGGCGAGTACGGCATCGCCGCGCATGCCCTCTACAAGGACGGCGCGCCGCATCTCGCGACCGAGAGCGGCGCCTACCAGTGGCTGCGCCGCACCATCGAGCTGCTCGCCGAGGGCGACAGCCCGGAAGAATTCCTGGAGCACACCAAGCTCGAGCTGTTCCAGGACCAGGTCTTCTGCTTCACCCCGAAGGGCCGGCTGATCGCGCTCCCCCGGGGCGCCACCCCGATCGACTTCGCCTACGCGGTCCATACCGACGTCGGCAACACCGCGGTGGGGGCCAAGATCAACGGCCGCATCGCGCCGCTGCTGACCGAATTGCAGAACGGCGACGAGGTCGAGATCGCGCGGGCCGACGGCCAGATCCCGCCGGCGGCCTGGGAATCCCTCGTCGTCACCGGCAAGGCGCGCGCCGCGATCCGGCGCGCCACCCGCTCGGCGGTGCGCCGGCAATATGCGGGTCTCGGGCGCCAGATCCTCGACCGCGCCTTCGAGCGCGCCGGCAAGAATTTTTCCGACGAGAAGCTGCGCGGCGCCCTGCCCCGCCTCGCCCGCCAGTCGACCGAGGACGTGTTCGCGGCGGTCGGCCGGGGCGAGATGTTCTCCGGCGACGTCGTGAAGGCGGTCTATCCCGACTACAAGGACGAACGCCGCGCGGCGAGCCAGCCTGCCCCGACCGGTCCGCGGCCGCACGTCACCGGCGCCGGGCGCCTGTCCCTCGACAAGGACCAGACGGTGCGGCTCACCTGGCCGGGCAAGGACGCGGCCGGCAAGGATTCCGGCGGCAAGGAAGCCGGCCCCGGCGGCGCGGCTCCGGAGGACGGCGCGATCCCGATCCGCGGCCTCGACCGCGACCTCCTGGTGCGCTTCGCCCCCGACGGAGGTGCGGTGCCGGGAGACCGGATCGTCGGCATCCTCACCCCGGGCGAGGGCGTGACCATCTACCCGATCCAGTCGCCGGCGCTCGCCGCCTTCGACAACGAGCCCGACCGCTGGCTCGACGTGCGCTGGGACGTGGACGGCGCCTCCAACCAGCGCTTCCCGGCCCGGCTCGCCCTGCAATCGATCAACGAGCCCGGCAGCTTCGCCCAGATCGCCCAGGTGATCGCCGATCACGACGGCAACATCGACAACATCTCGATGAAGCGCCGGACCCAGGACTTCACCGACGTGACGATCGACCTCGCGGTCTGGGACCTGAAGCACCTCAACGCCATCGTGTCGGAGCTCAGGGCCAAGCGGGTGGTCAGCCGGGTCGACCGGGTGAACGGGTGAGACGAGCGAACGGGCAGGATTGCACCGGGGCCGGCAGGCTGCCACAAGCCCCGGCTCAGTGATCCCCGCCGACCGCTGAAGGCTTCCATGACCTCCGACGACGTCCTCGCCGAATTCCGCTCCGCCGGCGCCCTGCTGGAGGGCCATTTCGTGCTCTCCTCCGGGCTGCACAGCGCCGTGTTCCTGCAGAAGATGGCGATCTTCACCGATCCGGTGCGCACCGCGCGGGTCTGCGGTGCGCTCGCCGAGCGGATCGAGGCGCAGTACGGCCAGGTCGACTACGTCGTCTCGCCGGCGATCGGCGGCATCGTGCCGGGCTACGAGACCGCCCGGGCGCTCGGCGCCAAGGCGATCTTCGTCGAGCGCGATCCCGGCAAGCCCTTCGCCCTGCGCCGCGGCTTCACGATCCCGAAGGGCGCCCGGGCGGTGATGGTCGAGGACATCGTCACCACCGGCCTGTCCTCCCGCGAGTGCCTGGCGGCGCTGACGCAGGAGCCCGGCGAGGTGGTGGGCGCGGCCTGCCTGATCGACCGCTCGGGCGGCAAGGCCGATCTCGGCATGCCGCTCGTCGCCCTCGTCACCCTCGACATCCCGAACTACCCGGCCGACCAGCTGCCGCCCGAACTCGCCGCGATCCCCGCCGTGAAGCCCGGCAGCCGCGCCCTGCCGGCGGGCTAGAACCGGCTTGTCCCCGCTGTGCCGCCGCGCCGTCGCTTGACAGGCGCGGCGGCGCGTCCTTAGCTGGCCGGATTGCGGCCGTTGCCCGGTGTGCGGCACCCACGCGGTTTGTCCCTGCCCTCAATACTCCGGGGGCAGTGCATTGCTCGTAGCGGCTTTACTCGCAAGTCATTCTTTTCGTGCGGCCGTACCGCACCTTTCAAGGACATCGAATGCCCAATACGTCACGGAGCGCCCTGTTCATCGACGGCGCCAACATCTACGCGACCACCAAGGCCCTCGGCTTCGACATCGATTATCGCAAGCTCCTCGCCGATTTCAAGGCGCGCGAGAATCTGGTGCGCGCGTTCTACTACACGGCCCTGGTCGAGGATCAGGAATATTCCTCGATCCGCCCGCTGATCGACTGGCTCGACTACAACGGCTACCGGGTCGTCACGAAGCCCGTGAAGGAGTTCACCGACTCCACCGGCCGGCGCAAGATCAAGGGCAACATGGACATCGAGCTGACGATCGATGCCATGGAGCTCAGCCCCTATATCGACCACATGGTGCTGTTCTCCGGCGACGGCGACTTCCGGCCCCTGGTGGCGGCGATGCAGCGCCGCGGCGTGCGGGTGACCGTGGTCTCGACGGTGCAGACCCAGCCGCCGATGGTCGCCGACGAGCTGCGCCGCCAGGCCGACGACTTCGTCGACATCGTGCAGCTGATTCCCCGCATCGGCCGCGACCAGGGCGAGCGCCCGGCCCGCCCGCCCCGCTCGCTGGGCCCGGACGGCCCGCGGGACTACGCGCCCCGGGACGCGTCTCCCCGCGAGGCGCCCCGCCCGAGCGTCAACCTCGAGAACCGCTACGGCATCCGCCAGAACGACGAGGACGACGCCGAGGATTGATCCGTCCGGCGCGGGGCCGGCCGTCAGCCGCCGGCCCGCGCCAGATCCTCCAGGCCGCGCCGGGTCTCGACCGGCGCGCTCCAGCCGAGCGCCGCGAGGCCCGCCGCCCGGGCGACGAGCGAACCGGCCAGCCGCTCGCGCAGGTCGCGCCGCCCGGTCAGGGCCAGGGCGGCGCCGAGGAGGGCTTCCGGCACCGGCACGAGGGCGGGCCGGCGGCCGAGCCCGGCCCGCAGGGCCCCGATCATCTCCGGCACGCTCACCGACTCGGCTTCGGCGACGATCAGCGGCCGGCGCAGCGGCCCGGGCGCCCGCAGCACCGCATCGACCGCGTCGCCGAGGGACTCGACCGAGACGAGGGAGCGCCGCCCGGACAGCCCCCCGAGGGGGAGCGGGTACGGCATGCGCGCGAGCCGCATCAGCGCCGCCATGTTGCCCTTCTGGCCCGGCCCGTAGACCAGCACCGGGCGCAAGGCGGCGTAATCGATGTCGATCCCGGCGAGCGCCTCCTCGGCGGCGAGCTTCGAGCGGCCGTAAGCATCGGTCGGGGCCGGGGCGTCGGCCTCGGTGAGGACGCCGTCGGCGCAAGGGCCGGACTGCGCCCGGATCGAGGACAGGAACACGAAGCGGCGCACCCGGGCGCGGGCGGCGGCCTGCGCGAGACCCCGCGTCGCCTCGGTGTTGAGGGTCCGGTAATCGTCCTCCGGCGCCCCCGACATCGCGTGGGCGAGGCCGGCGGAATGCACCACCGCGTCGGCCCCGGAGAGGGCCGCCGCCATGTTCTGCGGCCGGGCGAGGTCGCCGACCACCGCGCCGCTGATCCCCGGCGGCAGGTCGACGGGGCGGCGCAGCAGCACCCGCACCCGGTAGCCCCGGGCGGCGAGCGCCGTCAGGAGGTGGCGGCCGATGAAGCCGGTCGAGCCGGTCAGCGCGACGAGGGGTGCGGTCATGCGGGGGGCGTCCGGGTGGCGGGCAGGGCGAAGAGCCGGAGCAGGGCCGCGACGAGCCCGGCACCGAGGGCGAGGCTCGCCAGGGAGACCGGCCAGCCCGGCGCCGCCAGGGTGATGCCGGCCAGCAGCGCCAGGGCGAGGTTGAGCCCGAACACCGCGCCGACCACGACCGGCACCGCGCGGCCGTTCGTGGTGGCGCGCTGGTAGAAGTGGCTGCGATGGGCCTGCCAGACCGGCTCGCCCGCGAGCGCCCGGCGGCCCAGGGTCAGGGTCGCGTCGGCGAGGTAGTAGAGCGGCAGCAGGATCGCGGCGGCCAAGCCCCCTTCCCCGGCGAGCCGGTAGAGGATCCAGGCGACGAGGAGGCCGATCGGCAGCGAGCCGACATCGCCGAGGAAGAGTCTTGCGACCGGCCGGTTGAACGGCGCGAAGCCGAGGAGCCCGCCCAGCAGGGCGGCGGCCGCCACGGTCGCCTCGCCCGGCAGGTGCCCGGCAAGGCCGAACACCGTGAGGGCGCCGAGCACCGGCACCATCTCGGCCACCGTCATCCAGTCGAGCCCGTCCATGAAGTTGACGAGGTTGACGAACCACAGCCCGGCCAGGACCGCGAGCCCGTATTCGAGCCAGGACGGCAGGGCCGGGACGAGCGGCGCACCGCCGGAGGCCGAGAGAACCAGCACGACGCAGGCCGCCTGGAGCGGCAGGCGCAAACCCGCCGACAGGGGCCGGATGTCGTCGACGGCGCCGACCACCGCGAGCGCCAGGGTGCCGGCGGCGAGCGCCGGGATCTCGGCCCCCGTCGCGCCGGACAACCCGAGCAGCACCGCGAGGGCGGCCGCCACCACGGCGATGCCGCCGCCCTGCGGGGTCGGGACCCGGTGGCTCGACCGGGCGTTCGGCCGCGCCAGGGCGTAGCGCAGCAGGAGCGGGCGAAGCGCCACGATCAGGCCGGCCGACAGGGCGGCGGCCAGGAAAACGGCCAGGAGGATGGCGGCCAGGGGGGAGAGCGGCATGCGGCGGGGCGTGACTCGGGCAGGGCCGGCCGCGGACGGCCGTCCCCACCCCTACCCCACCGGCACCGGCGCAGCCAGGGCGTCAGGCCGGCGAGGCCAGGGGCTTGCCCGCCTCGACGATGTAGGTGCTGACGAGGCGCACCGGCCGGTCGCCGCTCTTCGAACCGCCATGGGGCACGCCCGGCGCCACCTGGAACCCGTCGCCGGCCTTGAGCACGCGGGTCGGCTGGCCCTCGATCGGCAGTTCGATCTCGCCCTCGACGATGTAGCCCGATTCGATTCCCGGATGAGTGTGGCGGCCGACCAGCACGCCGGGCGCGATCTCGACCTCGGCGGTGATCGTGACATAGCCCGGCGCCGGCCCTTCGCTCCGGCCGAGGATCTTGCGCGTCACCCCCGGCGTAGCGGCGGGGGGCGCCGTCTGCGCCCCGGCATCGGTGGCGAGAAACCCGGTCAGGCTGCAGATGGCACAGGAGGCCAGCCCGGCAAAGCCGCGGCGCGTCAGCATGGTCTCACTCCCTCGGGCGCGCTCTTGGTCGATCGGCGCGGTACCGGAAGCTTGCGCGCGGCTCTCCGACAGTCAAGGCATGGGGATCGACTTGAAGCCCGGGCCGGCGGGATTTCGGGTCGACTGGTAGATGGCGGGCCGGATCGGCCCCGAAGGAGACGAGGAGGTCGCGCGGGATCATCGGGCCTCCGCCGGCTCAGCGTTCGAGGGGCTTGAGGTCGTGCGTCAATGGCTCGCCAGGCAGCAGATCGGCGTGGTGCGCAGGATATCGCGGGTGGCGCCGCCGAAAGCCCATTCGCGCAGGCGCGAGTGGCCGTAGGCGCCCATCACGATCAGGTCGGCCTCCTCAAGGGCGGCGAATCCGAGGAGGGAATCGGCTGCGCCGAGCGTCTCCCCCGGCAAGAGGTGGGCGGTGGCCGCGATGCCGTGCGCGGACAGGTAGGCGACGACGCCCTCCGCGCCGCCGCGACGCGCTTCCGCCCCGACGGCGACGACGTGGACCCGCTCCGCGCCGGCGAGGAACGGCAGCGCGTCCCGGACCGCGCGGCGCGCCTCGCGGGTGTCCTTCCAGGCGACGACGACGCGCCGAGCGTCGAGCCGTTCGAGCCCCGGCGGCACCGCCAGGACCGGGCGGCCGGCCTCCATGAGCACGATCCCGGCCGAGACCCCGAGCGGGCCCGGATCCCCGTCGGACGGCCCCTGCCGCCCGACCAGGACGAGGTCGGCGCCGCGCGCCTGCTCGGCGAGGAACGCCGAGGGCGAGCCGAGGCCCGCGTGCCAGGATCGCGCGGCGATCCCGCCGGCCTCCCGCTCGAACAGCGCCTTGGCGCCGGCCAGGTGCTCGCGGGCCCGCTCCTCCTCGCTCGCATAGAGGTCGTCGGCGAGAAGCAGCGCCTCGCCCACCGGCATCGGGATCGGCACCGGGCAGGCGGCGACGCCGGAGAGTCGTGCCCCGAAGCGGGCGGCGAGGCCGGCCGCGAGCTGGATGCGATCCGCCGCGGCCGCGCCGAGATCGACAGAGACCATGAGGGTGGCGAGCGTCATGACGACCTCCGGCGTGACGATGCGCCCGGGCTCCCCCGGGCCGCGACCAGTCTCGCGCCGGGCCCGGGCCCGGACCTTGATCCAGCGCAAGACGTCCGCCGGGGTCGCACGACCTCCGATGGCCTCCTTCGCGATGCGGACATCCCCGTCGCGGATCGCGACCCGTCTCGGACGTCGAGAGCATTTTTGACGAAGCGGGTGCCGGTTCGTCGCAGAAGAGTCAGCCGTCTCGGTGACCGAGAGCGCTACGCGATGGCAGCGCGATCGTGCCGTGCTCTCGTCGCCGGGTGCCGGCGAGCGGTCGCGGGCGCACCCGCCGGCCCGTCGAGCCGGGACGGCGTTGCGGGGAGCCGACGAGCATCTGGCGGCGCATTCTCGATCGTCGGGTTCGACGCCGCGGCGCCGGCGGCGATCGCGGATTTCCGCCACGCGTGACGGCGCGCGTGAAGGGGGCGGCCCACCGGGCCGTCCCCTCGATCGACCGCCGTGGTCCGGCGACGTCCATGGCTCGGATCGTCGTCATCAGACGCGCGCAAGACAATCGCCCGACAGATAGCCACCTGCCTTAGCCGGCAATCGTCGTGCCGATCATTCCCAACAGATCATTCCTGGAACTGCTTTAAAGTTTATCGACGGGCGACCTTGCATTTTAAGGCCAAGCTTGCTCGCGACATCGTTTCGTGCAGACTGTGCCGCACGCCCGACACGGTGCATCGACGGAGAGACGACCCGCCGCATGAGCCTGACGACTGCACAGATCCTCGACCTCGCCCCCGACGCCGCGAGCCGCAAGGCCGGCCAGGACCAGGCCAAGCCGCCGAAATGGAGCGGCCTCGGCCGGGCCGGATCGGTGATCTGGGGGGAGATCAAGGGCAGCGGCGCCAGCCCCTACCGCACCGTCGCGGACCTCGCCGGGCCGGCCTCGAAATGCACCTGCCCGAGCCGGAAATTTCCCTGCAAGCACGCGCTGGGCCTGATGCTGGTCGATGCCGCGGCCCCCTTGCCGGAGGCCGAGGCGCCGGACTGGGTCGCCGCCTGGGCCAAGGGCCGCGAGAGCCGCGCCGCCGCGGCCGAGACGCGGGCCGCCGAGCCGGCCAAGCCCGTCGACGGGAAGGCGCAGGCCCGGCGCCGCCAGGCCCGCGAGGACAAGGTCGCGGCCGCCCTCGACGAACTGGATCTCTGGCTGCGCGACCTGATGCGCCGCGGGCTCGCGGCCGCCCGCACCGAGCCCTACGCCTTCTGGGACCGCATGGCCGGGCGCCTCGTCGACGGCCAGGCCCCCGGCCTCGCCCGCCGGGTGCGCGCCCTGCCGGGCCTGATCGCGGCGGGCCCGCAGGCCGGCGCCGCCCGGCCGGAGGCGGCCCTGGGCCTGGCGCTGGGGCGCATCGCCCTCCTGGCGCGGGCCGCGCGCCGCCTCGACGCGCTCTCGCCGGAGCAGGCGGCGGGCCTCCGGGCAGCCTTGGGCTATCCCGTCACCGCCGAGGAGATCGCGGCGAGGCCCGACCAGGTCGACGCCTGGGCGGTCCTCGCCCACACGGTCGAGGAGGAGGACAAGCTCACCGCCCGCGCGGTCTGGCTCGTCGGCCGCCGCAGCGGCGCCGTGGCGCAGGTGCTCGATTACGGGACCGCCGGCTCGCCCCTGCCACCGGCCCCCGCCGCCGGCCAGGATTTTTCCGGCGCACTCGTCTTCCATCCGGGCGCACCGGCCTTGCGCGCCGTCTTCCGGGACGGTCGCGCCGGCCCGGCCGCCGCCGCGATCCTGCCGGGAGGCGGCAGCGTCGCGGCAGCGCGTGACGGTTTCGCGGGCGTGCTGGCGCAGGCACCCTGGACCGAGAGCTGGCCGGTGCGGCTGTCCGGCATGCGCCTCGGCCGGCTGCCGGGCCCGGCCGGCGCCGCCCCGGCCTTCGCGGTCGGCGACGAGACCGGCTGCCTGCCGCTGCGGGCCGATCCGCGCCTGCCGAGCCTGATCGCCGTCGCGGGCGGACGCCCCTTCGATCTGTTCGGCCTCCATGACGGCCACGGGGTCGCGCCGCTGGCCCTCGTGGCGCAAGGCCGCCTCTACGCGATGCCGGCCCAGGCGTCGCAGCCGGTGCTGCTGCAGGTGGCGTGATGGACGCGACCGTGATCGCCGCGGACGGCTGGGAGCCGATCCTCGCCGCCGCCCTCCTCGGCGCCGAGCGGGCGCCGCCCGCTCCGCCCGGGCCGCTCGCGGACCTTATCACCGAGCCCGATCCCGGCGCGGCCCTGCTGGCGCGGCTCGCGGCAGAGGGCCTCCATCATCTCGCCGGGCTCGACCTCGCGCCCGACGCGATGGCACCGCTGGCGCCGCGGGAAGCGGCCGGGCGCGACTGCCCGCCGGCCGCGGCGATGCGGCTCTACGGCCTCCTCGGCGGCGGCCACGCCGCCCGCGAGCGCCTGCGCGAGTGGTTCGACCTCGCCGCCGCCGCGCGGATGCGCCCGCCGGCCTGGCTGCACCAGGCCCTGATGCTCCAGGTCCGCACCCTGCCGGAGACGGCCCGGGCCGTCGTCGGGCCCGAACTCGCCTGGCTCGCCGGCGCCTGCGGCGAGGCACCCGAGGACGAATCGGACGAGGCGCCGGACGACTGGACCGCCGGCAGCCTCGCGGAGCGCCGCGCCGCCTTCGCGGCCTTCCGGGCCCGCGACCCGGACGGTGCGCGCGCCGCCCTGGAGCCGGTCTTCCGCAAGGAGAAGGCCGACATGCGCGAGGCCCTGGTCGGGGCGCTGGCCACCGGCCTGTCGCCGGCCGACGAGCCCTTCCTCGAAGCCTGCCTCGACGACCGGGCCGGCGGCGTGCGCGAGGCGGCGCAGCGCCTGCTGCCGCTTCTCCCCGGCTCGCTCTACGCCTCGCGCATGGCCATGCGGGCGGCGACCGCGCTCGTGATCGAGACCAAGACGCGCCTTCTGCGCAGCGCGACGCACGACCTCGTCGTGACCCTGCCGGAAGACTCGCCGACGCTCGCCCGCGACGGGGTGACGCCGAACCAGTGGGAGCAGCGTGGCGGCGGCATCCGGGCCGGGCTCCTGCGCGACATCCTGGCCCGCACGCCGCTGCGCGCCTTCGCGGGCCACCCGCCGCGGCTGTGGCTCGAACTCGCGCTGCGGGGCGAGTGGTCCGAGCCGATCCTGAAGGGGCTGTTCGAGACCATCGCGCGCGAGCGCGACCCGGACTGGACCCGAGCCGCCATCGGGCTCCTGGCCGAGGCCTACGAGGGCAAGGTGGCGGGCGTCCGGCGCACCAACGAAGTGATCGGCCGCTGGGTGCGGGCCGTCGACCTCCTGCCCGACGCGGAGTGGGAGGCGGCGGTGACGGAGCTGATCCGCGCCCGCAAGATCGAGGTGGTCCTGGCGATGATCGGCAGCGGGCCCGAGAGCTTCTCGGAGCGGTTCAGCGCCGCGCTGATCGACTGGCTCGCCTTCGTCGTCCGCGGCTCCGACGACCTGCGCCGCGACCTCGCCAAGCCCTGGGTGATCGGCCGCCTCGGCGAGCGGCTCTGGCCGGGCGAGGCCATCGCGGCGAGCGCGGCGGCCCTCGCCGCCCGGCTGCCGGAACAGGAGGGCGACCGCCTGCGCCCGCAGGTGACCGCCCTCTCCGAGACCCTGGATCTGCGCGTCGCGATGCGGCGCGAATTCGAAACCCCGACCGAGGAGACCGCCCGAGGATGACGTCGAGCACCGGATCCAAGAGCACGGGAAGTCACGCCGCCGGATCGAAGGCGGCGCAGCTGCGCCAGGCCGCCGAGGACGCCTTCGCCGAGGAGATCGCCGCCCTGCGGACGGCCGACGACCGGCCGCGCCCGCCGAACTGGCAGATGTCGCCGCAAGCGGTCGTCACCTACCTGATGGGCGGCCGGCTCGATTCGGGTCTCGACATCACGCCGAAATACATCGGCGACCGGCGCCTGATGGAGGTGGCGGTGGCCACCCTCGCCACCGACCGGGCGCTGCTGCTGCTGGGCGTGCCCGGCACCGCCAAGAGCTGGGTCAGCGAGCATCTGGCGGCGGCGATCTGCGGCACCTCGCGGCTGATCGTCCAGGGCACCGCCGGCACCAGCGAGGAGGCGATCCGCTACGGCTGGAACTACGCGCTGCTGCTCGCCAAGGGGCCGAGCCGCGAGGCGGTGGTCGGCTCGCCGATCATGCGGGCGATGAACGAAGGCCGCATCGCCCGGGTCGAGGAGCTGACCCGCATCCCCTCGGAGACCCAGGACAGCTTCATCACCATCCTGTCGGAAAAGACCTTGCCGATCCCCGAATTGAACGAGGAGGTGCCGGCCCAGAAGGGCTTCAACCTCATCGCGACCGCCAACAACCGCGACCGGGGCGTCAACGAATTGTCGAGCGCCCTCAAGCGCCGCTTCAACACCGTGGTGCTGCCGCCCCCGGCGACGATCGAGGCGGAAATCGCGATCGTCGAGAGTCGCGTCGCCTCCCTCGGCCGCGCCTTCGAGATCCCGGCCGAGCCGCCCGGCGCCGACCAGATCCGCCGCGTCGTCACGATCTTCCGCGAGTTGCGCGAGGGCGTGACGGTGGACGGCAAGGCCAAGGTGAAGCAGCCCTCCGGCACGCTCTCGACGGCGGAGGCCATCAGCGTCGTCGGCAGCGGGCTGGCGCTAGCCGCGCATTTCGGCGACGGCCGCCTCTCGGCGCGCGACCTCGTCTCCGGCATCTCGGGCGCGGTGGTGAAGGATCCGGTCCAGGACGCGATCGTCTGGCGCGAATACCTCGAGACCGTCGTCAAGGAACGCGACGGCTGGAAGGACTTCTACAAGGCCGCCCGCGCCAGCGCGTGACCTCGCAGGCTGCGCGATCGCTATCCGTTCGGCAGCCTCCCATCATCTCTCCCGCCCCGACCCTCATCCTGAGGTGCCGGCCGATCGGAGATCGGTTGGCCTCGACGGAGGGCTCCAGAAGCCTCGGCGATCCCTGGAACCCTCCTTCGAGGCTCCCTCCGGTCGAATGCGATCTTCGATCGCCAGCACCTCAGGATGAGGCGGCGGGCGGGACGCTCCGCACGATCGGTCAAACAGGCTCCCCGCGACGATGCCCGACATCCGCCTCTTCGGCATCCGCCATCACGGCCCCGGCTCGGCCCGCTCGCTCCAGGCGGCGCTCGCGGACTTCGCACCCGATTGCCTGCTGATCGAGGGGCCGCCGGATGCCGACGCGCTGATCCCCCTCGCCGCCCACGAGGGCATGGCGCCGCCGGTGGCGCTCCTCGTCTACCGGCCCGACCGGCCGCGCGACTGCGCGTTCTTCCCCTTCGCGGCCTTCTCGCCGGAATGGGTGGCGATGCGCCACGGGCTCACGGCGGGCGCCGCGATCCGCTTCATCGACCTGCCGCACGCGATCCAGCTCGCCGACGGGTTCGGTGCGCCGCCGGAGAGCGAGGCTGCGCCGATCGAGGCCGAGCCGGTCGCCGAGGCGGCGGAGGATCCCGCCGGCACCCTGCCCGCCCCGGCCGCGATCCGCCGCGACCCCCTCGGGGAACTCGCCGCCGCCGCCGGCTATCCGGATGGCGAGCGCTGGTGGGACGCCCTGGTGGAGAGCCGGGCCGGCGCCGACGGCGACGTGTTCGCGGCGATCGCCGAGGCGATGGCGGCCCTGCGCGACGGACCCGACCCGGAGGACGGAATCCGCGAGGAGGCCCGCGAGGCCCATATGCGGGTGGCGATCCGCAAGGCCGCCAAGGAGGATTTTTCGCGGATCGCCGTGGTGTGCGGCGCCTGGCACGTCCCGGCGCTGGCGCGCCACGACGCCAAGGGCCAAGCGAGCGCCGACACCGCCACCCTGAAGGGCCTGCCCAAGACCAAGGTCGCCGCCGCCTGGGCGCCCTGGTCCTACGAGCGGCTGGCCACCGCCTCCGGCTACCGCGCCGGGGTGCTGTCGCCGGAATGGTACGACACGCTCTGGCACCACGAGGGCCGGGTCGCCGCCCGCTGGCTCGCCCGCGCCGCCGCTTTGCTGCGGGAGGAAGATCTCGACGCCTCGCCGGCCTCGGTGATCGAGGCGGCGCGCCTCGCCGAGGCGCTGGCGGCGTTCCGGGGGCGTTCCCGCCCCTCCCTGGACGACCTCGACGAGGCGACGCAGGCGACCCTCTGCTTTGCCGATCCGGGGCCGATGGGGCTGATCCGGCGCAAGCTCGTCATCGGCGAGCGGCTGGGCGCCACCCCGCCCGACTGCCCCGGCACGCCGGTGGAGGCCGACTTCGAGGCGCAGTGCAAGCGCCTGCGGCTGAAGCCCGGCGCGTCCGCCGGCGACCTCGTCCTCGACCTGCGCAAGGAGACGGATCTCGCCCGCAGCCACTTCCTCAACCGGCTGGCGCTGATCGGCGTGCCCTGGGGCACGCGGCGCGAGGCGCGCGGGCGCGGCACCTTCAAGGAGGCGTGGTTCCTCGCCTGGCAGCCCGACTGGGTGGTGGAGCTGGTCGCGGCCTCGGCCGAGGGCGGCACGATCGCGGAGGCCGCCGCCTCCCGGGTGAAGGGCCGGGCGCGGGGCGCGCAGCGCGTCTCCGACCTGTCGGGCCTGATCGGCACGCTGCTCGACGCCGACCTGCCCGAGGCGACCGCCCAGGTGACCCGGGCGCTCGACGACCGCGCCGCGGTCTCGGCCGACGTGTTCGACCTCATGGAGGCGCTGCCGGCTTTGGCCGAGCTCGCCCGCTACGGCTCGGTGCGTTCCTCCGACACCGAGCCGGTTCTCGCCGTGGTGCGGGGCCTGGTGCCCCGGGCCGCCGCCGGCCTCGTGGCCGCCTGCCAGAGCCTCGACGACGATGCCGCGCATACCGCGAAGACGCGCATCGTCGCGGTCTCGGGCGCGGTCGCGCTTCTCGAAGACCCGGAGCTGAAGGCGACCTGGCAGGACGCCCTACGGTCGCTCGCCGACCAGGAGCACGTCCATGGCCGCGTCGTCGGGCGGGCCGTGCGGCTCCTGTTCGACGACCGCGCCATCGCGGCCGAGGAGGCCGGTACCCGCCTGCGCCTGGCTCTGTCGCGGGCCGCCGGGGCCGCACCGGCCGCCGCCTGGATCGAGGGCTTCCTGGAAGAGAGCGGCCCCGTCCTGATCCACGGCCAGGGCCTGCTCGGCATCGTCGACGACTGGCTCGCCGGCCTCGACGAGGCCCTGTTCACCGAATTGCTGCCGCTGGTGCGCCGCACCTTCGCGACGCTGGCCCCGGCCGAGCGCCGGGCGATCGGCGAGGCGC
The DNA here is from genome assembly GCF_017347565.1 of Methylobacterium indicum. NCBI lineage: Bacteria > Pseudomonadati > Pseudomonadota > Alphaproteobacteria > Hyphomicrobiales > Methylobacteriaceae > Methylobacterium > Methylobacterium indicum. Next base: position 3,700,994 of record NZ_AP024145.1, read on the forward strand.
TGGCGCGGGGCGGCGGCCCGGGTGCGGGGAGCGCGGACGGGCCCGAGGGCTTCGACGCGGCACGCGCCTCGGCCGTGCTGCCGATCCTGCGCCTGCTGCTCGGGCCTGCCACGACGACGGGAGACACGGCATGAGCGAGACCGACCGCCTGCGCCGCTGGCGCCTCGTCCTCGGCGGGGGCGCGGCGGAGGGCACCGGCTGCTCGCTGGGCGAGCGCGACCTCCATCTCGACCGGGCGCTGGGCGCCCTCTACGATTCCGACCGCAAGGGAGGTCTGGGGGCTTCCGCCCCCTCCGTGCCGCGCTGGCTCGGCGACATCCGCGACTACTTCCCCGCCTCGGTCGTGCAGGTGATGCAGCGCGACGCCTTCGAGCGGCTCGACCTCAAGCGGATGCTGACCGAGCCGGAGATGCTCGAAGCGCTCCAGCCCGACGTGAACCTCGTCTCGACCCTGATCTCGCTGCGCGGCCTGCTGGGCGGGCGCACCAAGGAGACCGCCCGCCTCGTGGTGCGCAAGGTGGTGGACGAGCTGATGAAGCGGCTGGAGGAGCCGGTCCGTCAGGCGGTCACCGGGGCGATCGACCGCGCCAGCCTCAACCGCCGGCCGCGCCACGCCGAGATCGACTGGCACCGCACCATCCGGGCGAACCTGCGCCACTACCAGGCCGAGTACCGCACCATCATCCCGGAGACCCGGCTGGGCCACGGCCGCAAGAGCCGCGGCTCGTTGAAGGACGTGATCCTGTGCATCGACCAGTCCGGCTCGATGGCGAATTCGGTGGTCTATTCGAGCATCTTCGGGGCGGTGATGGCCTCGCTGCCCGCGGTCTCGACCCGGCTCGTGGTGTTCGACACCCAAGTGGTCGATCTCACCGACGAGCTGGACGATCCCGTCGAGGTCTTGTTCTCGGTCCAGCTCGGCGGCGGCACGGACATCAACCGGGCGATGGGTTATTGCGCGTCGCGCATCACCCGGCCCGAGGACACCATCCTGGTGCTGATTTCCGACCTCTACGAGGGCGGGGTCGAGGCCGGGCTGCTGGCCCAGGCGCACCACCTCGTCTCCACCGGCGTCCAGGCGGTGGCCCTGCTGGCCCTCTCCGACGAGGGCGCACCGGCCTACGACCGGGCGCTGGCCGCCCGCCTCGCCGGCCTCGGCATGCCGGCCTTCGCCTGCACGCCCGACCTCTTCCCCGACATGATGGCGGCGGCGATCCGCAAGCAGGACCTCGCCGCCTGGGCCGCGGGCGCCGGCATCGCCGCGGTGCCGCCGGTGGGGCACGACGGGACGGCGTAGCCCGCCCCTCGCCCTGCGGGCTCCCCGACACGCCAGGGCTGTCGGAGGAAGGTGGCACGCCTCCCCTCTCCCACAGGGGAGAGGGGAGGCCGCGCCTTGACTGCAAGAGTTTCTCCAAACAGCGCTGCCGTGGGCGACGGGAGGCGCGCCACCGCCCGGCCGATCACGGCCGCGCGCCGCGGCCCCCGCACGATCCTTGCGAAAACGTGAACGGATCCACCGCGTCAGCCGGCGCCTCACCCCAGATTCTTATTCCACGATGCCGCGTGCGCGAGAACACATCGCACCGCAGCACGCCCGCCTATATTCCAGTCACCGCAAGAGAGCGGGCCACAGATCCCGGTCCGCAGCGCACACAGGAGCCTGAATACCAGATGAAGACCCGTATCGCCGCTGTCGTCACCGCTTTTGTCCTTGGCGTCGCCCCGATCTCGTCCGCCATGGCATTCAGCGCGAACTCCCCGGCCAACCCGTTCGCCCCGCGCGACGTCGAGACCACCGGCTCGATCGGCGCGATCGGCTCGGCCAACACCAGCGTGCCGTTCTACGGCGCCTGCCCGATGAGCTCGGCCTCGGAGGGCAATGCCAACCAGCAGAACTTCCCGGTCAAGCAGTACGGCCAGACCTCGGGCGGCCACCGCTGCTAACGGAGACCCATCAATGAGTGAGATGAAGCTTCTGCGCGCCGTGTCCTACGGCATGATCGGTGTCCTGGCCGGCGGCCTCGCCATGACGGCCTTCGGCACCGCCAGCGCCCTGATGAACATGTAAGGACCGACCGACAAGGAGAGGACCGCCCCCCGGGGGCGGTCCTCTTTCGTATGCGCAGGACCGGCGGCGATCGTCACCGTGGCCTGAAATACACACACCCTCCGGAAGCTCCGGCTTACCCGGAAATCGCCGCAAACCGCCGTCACCTCTTCGACCCGACGGCGCGAGGCTCACGTCGGCCCCGGGCCGCACCGTCCGGTGCTCGATCGGGCGGGCAAGCTTGGCACTTCGTTAAGCACTCACTCGCATCCTCGCGCCCACATTCTTCGGAGACCCTCAGCGTGCGCGCTCTGACCTCTCACGGCCTTCCGCGCCTCGGCGCGGGCGCGGCGCTCGCCGCCGCCCTCTTCGTCACCGCCGCCCCCCAGGCCCAGGCCCGCGACAATGTCGGCGCGGCGATCATCGGCGGCGCGGCGGCCGGCATCCTCGGCGGCGTCGCCGCCGGCGCGATCATGAACGGCGCCCAGGCCGCCCCCCCGCCGCCCCCGGCCTACGCGGTGCCGCCGCCGCGCCGGGTCTATGTCGAGGAGCCCGAGACCGTGTACGTGCGCCCGCGCCGCGGCCCGATCTGCCACTTCGAGCGCCGCAAGGTGTGGCTCGACGACGAATCCTTCACCTACAAGCGCGTCGAGGTCTGTGAGTAACCGCAGGCACCTCGCACGGTTGTCAGGGCCGGCACCCGGGGACGGGGCCGGCCCTTTTCATATCGTCACCCCGTCCTTCACCAGGATCCAGTCCTCGATCACCACGGCGTCGAGGCCGGTGGTGGCGAACATCAGGATCGCGTCCTCGGCGGTGTGGAGGATCGGCTTGCCCATCACGTTGAAGCTGGTGTTGAGCAGGATCGGCACGCCGGTCCGCTCCGCGAAGGCGCGGATCAGGGCGGCATAGGCCGGGTTGCGCGCCTCGGTCACGCTCTGGAGGCGGCCGGTGCCGTCCTCGTGCACCACCGCCGGCACCCTGTCCCGCACCTCCGGCCGCCAGACCAGGGTGCGCTCCATGTAGGGGCTGTCCTGGTAATCCTCGAACCAGTCGGGTCCGGCCTCGGCCAGGATCGAGGGCGCGAAGGGGCGGAATGCCTCGCGGTACTTCACCTTGCCGTTGAGGATCGCCTTGGCGTCGGAAGGGCGCGGGTCGGCGAGGATCGAGCGGTTGCCGAGCGCGCGGGGCCCGAACTCCGCCCGCCCCTGCACCCAGCCGACGAGCCCGCCCGCCGCCAGGATGTCGGCGGCGGCCTGCGTCACCCCGTCATGGCCGAGATGGCGCAGCCGGGGCTCCCAGCCGACCATCCGCTCCAGGGGCTCGGTCGAGACCCGCGAGCCGAGATAGGGGGTGGCCAGCACGCCCGGCCCGGTCCAGTCCGGGTGATCCTCCTGGAACGCGAGCCAGGCCGCGCCGAGCGCGTTGCCGTCGTCGGCCGGCGCCGACGGGACGTGGAGGCGCCGGAAGTCGCTGCGTCCGAGAAGCCGGCCGTTATAGGAGGAATTCAGCGCGCAGCCGCCGGTGACGACGAGATTCTCGTGGGGAGAGAGCCGCCAGGCCTCGGCGACGAGCACGTCCATCATCTCCGAGAAGATCGCCTGGCCGCAGGCCGAGAGATCGGCCCAGCCGTCCTCGTCGGCCTCCGCCGGGCGGCGGGCGCGGATCTCCTCGGCCACGGCCTGGACCGTGGCGGCGTCCGAGAAGCGCAGGCGGCCGTTCTCGATCCGGTAGAGCCGGCGCAGGGCCGCCATCAGCTCGGGATCCTGCCGGCCATAGGGGGCGAGCCCCATGATCTTCCATTCCTCGCCCTTGGCCTGGTCGAAGCCGGCGAGATCGGTGACGAAGCCGAAGAAGAAGCCGACCGATTCGCGGCCGCGATGGCGCTTGACCTCGACGAGGCGCCCCGCCTCCATCCGGTAGATCGCCGAGGCACCGGTCTCGCCCATGCCGTCGACGACGAGGCAGGTCGCGTCCCGGAACGGCGAGCCCCACAGGCCGTAGGCGGCGTGCGTCAGGTGGTGGGGGTAGCGCCTGAGTCCCGCGATGGTGGAGCGGCCACCATGGGCCCGGTCGAGGCCGAGCAGCGTGCCGTAGCCCGCCCGCCCCTGCGCCAGCGCCAGCTCGGCGATGAAGGTGCGCTCGGCCCGCTCCGGCACCAGCGAGCGGTTGAGGGCCGGCGAATGGGCCTTCAGCGCCTCGAGCCCGAAGGCGCCGGTCCCGGCCTGGTCGGCAAGGTAGCGGCTGAAATCCGGCCCCCAGGTGGTGGCGACCACGAGCTCGGCGCCCGGCGGCAGGTGGGCCTTGAGCAGGCCGGCCATGCGGGGCGCCGAATCCGGCTCGCAGTTCGGGGCGCGCTTGTATTGCAGGTAGCGCTCCGTCGCCTCGGCGAAGAGCACCGTGCCGTCCGGCCCGACCAGGGCGAGGGCCGGGTCGTGGAAGGTGGTGGCGAGGCCGAGATAGTAGCGCATCGGGTCCGTCGATTGGGTCACGCCGCCGCTCTAGCAGCGTCGCCCCGCCCTGTCAGGCGGGGCCCGAGCGTGGCACGGGCGCATCGGGGGCGGGCTCTCGCTGCGTGATCCCGCCGGATTTCGCCCTCGTTTCCGATGCCGATATGCTAGCCCTGTCATCGGGGTACGGCCCGTCGGGCCGTCGGACGAACATGGGGCGGCGCTCTCCTCGCGGGGCGGCACGGACAGCACGGTGCGCGACATCCTGACCGCCCTGGCGGGCCTCGTCATCCTGATCCTCGCCGCGGCGCTCGTCGCGCCGCCCTTCATCCCGTGGGAGGCCTATCGCGGCTCCCTCGACGCGGCGCTCAGCCGCTCGCTCGGGCTCGAGGTCCGCAGCGACGGCCGCCTGGAGATCCGCCTGCTGCCCTCGCCGCGCCTGCGGGTCGACCACCTGCGGCTGACGGGCGGGCGCGACCGGCCCTCCCTCGACGCCCGCTTCGTCAAGGCCGAGATCGCCCTGACCCCGCTCCTCTCCGGCGAGATCCGCTTCACCGAGACCCGGATCGGCCGCGGCGAGGTCACCCTGCCGACGACCGAGGCCGGCGGCCTCCTGGCGCTGCCGGACTTCGCGGGCGAGGGCCACGACCTCGCGGTCGAGGATCTGCGGGTGGCCCAGCTCCTCGTCACCACCCGGGTGGCGGCGACCGGGCGCACCGACCAGGTCTATGCCGAGACCGTCCGGCTCTCCGCCCCGCGGCTGACCGGCCCGTGGCGGGCGGAGGGCAGCGTCGAGGGGGTGCCGTTCCGCGTCACCACCGGCGAGCCGGGCCCCGACGGGGCGGTACCGGTGAAGCTCGGGGCCGGCGGCGACACGGTGCCCCGGCTCGATCTCGACGCCCGGGTGAGCCTCGTCCCCGGGCCGGAGGGCGGCCGCGTGCCGGAGGCCGCCGGCAATGCCCGCCTGGTGGTGGGGCCGCCGGCCCAGGCGGCGGGCGCGGCCCTGCCGTTCTCGGTCCAGGGCGGGTTCAAGGCGAAGGGCCGGCTCGCCACCTTCGAGGCCCTGACCCTCGAGGTTCCGGGCGAGGCGCCCCTGCGCTTCACCGGCCGGGGCAGCCTCGACCTCGCGGGCGCCCGGGCCGCCTTGAGCCTCGAGGCCCGCCGCCTCGACCTCGACGGCTTCCTGATGAGCGGCGCCGGCCAGTCGCTCCTCGGCCGCGGCCTGTCGCCCGGCGCCCTGCCGGGCACCCTGTCCCTCGACGTCGCGGTCGACAGCCTGACGCTCGCCCGCGAGGAATGGGCCGGCGCGGCCCTGAGCGCCGTCCTGCGGCCCTCCGGCGCCGTGGCGTTGCGGCGGCTCGCCGGCACGGCGGCGGGCGGCCTGGGTCTGGCGCTCTCCGGCGACGTGACGCCGAGCGGCGGCCTCTCGGGCCACGTCGCCCTCGATGCGCCGGCCTCCGACCGCCTCGCCCGCCTCCTCGACCGGCTCGGCCTCGGCGGCCCCCTCGCCGGGCTCCTCGACGGCCGGCCGTTCTCGGCCGAGGCCGACGTGGCGGCGGCCCTGCCGGTCCTGTCGCTGCGCAACGCCCGGGTGGCGCTGGGCAGCGCGAGGATCACGGGGTCGGCCCGCTACAGCCCGGCCGGGCCGGACCAGCCCCGCCCGCGCTTCGACGCCCAGATCATCGCCGACGGCCTCGACGTGGCGGAGCTGCCGCCGATGCGCGGCGCGGTGGCCGCCCTGCACGACCACGATGTCGGGCTGACCCTGCTCGCCCGCGACCTGCGCTACGGCCCGGCCGGCCCCCGCACCGGCGAGATCGCCGCCAGCCTGCAATCGGAGGGCGCCGCGATCCGCCTCGACAGCCTGGAGGTCCGCGACCTCGCCGGGGCCCGGGCGAGCCTGTCGGGCCGGATCGGCGCCGACGGCGCCGGGCGCATCGCCGGGCAGGTGAGCGCCCCGGTCGCCGCGCCGCTCGTCGACCTCCTGGCGCACACCTTCGTGGACGAGGCGCGGCTGGTGCCGGGCTTCCTGCGCGACGGTCCGGTCGCCCTCGACGTGACGCTGGAGCGGGAACCCGGCACCGACCAGGACCGCCTGCGCGGCCAGGCCCGCGGCACTGCGGCCGGCGGGCGCCTCGCCCTGTCTCTCGCCGCCCATGCCGGGCGGCTCGACGACCTCGACCTCCGCCTCGACGGCGTGCCCTCCGGCCGCTGGCTCGACCGGGCAAGCGATCCGGCCCTCGCGAGCCCGGCAAGCGTCCACATGGCGGGGCGCCGCGACGGCGCGCAGGGCCCGCTGCGCCTGACCCTCGACGGCGAGATCGCCGGGGCGACGGTCGGCACCGCCCGGGCCCTGGTGCTGCCCGCCGCCGGCGGGCCGCCGCAGGACGGCGCCCTCACCGTGGCGAGCGCGGACCTGCGGCCGCTCGCCGGCCTCTTCGGCCGCGCCGTCCCTCCGCGGGAGCCGGTGCCGGCCAAGGTGACCCTCGGCCTGTCGCGCACCGGCGAGACCCCGCGCCTCGCGGTGACCGGCACCGTGGGAGGATCCGCGGTCGACGCGACGCTGACCCGCAACGCGGGGGGCGACGTCGCCGGCACGGTGGCCGTCGAGACGCTCGCCCTGCCCTGGCTCGCCGAGGCGCTGGTCCTGAACGGCGGGACGGCCCCGGCCGGGCAGGATGCGTCGTCCATGGGCTGGTCCAGCGCCCGGTTCGGACCGGCTCCGGCGCCGCCCGCGACCGGTCACGTCGCCATGACGGTGCGCCGCCTCGATCTCGGCCGCGGCCTCGCGTCGGACTGGGCGCGGTTCGATCTCGGCTTCGGGTCCGACGGCCTTGCCATCCGCGATTTCACCGGCGGGCTGGCGGGCGGGCGGCTCACCGGCAGCGCCACCCTGGCGCGCCAGGGCGGGCAGGCGACGCTCGCCGCCGAGGGCGGCCTGACGGCGGCCTCCCTCCCGGCGCTCACCGGCGGCGACGCGGTGAAGGGCCAGGTCACGCTGCGGCTGCGGCTCGGCGCGGCGGGCGACAGCCAAGCCGCCCTCGTCGGCAACCTCGCCGGCAGCGGGGCGCTGGAGCTCGCCGGCCTGAGCGTGCGCGACCTCGACCCCGCGGGAGTGTCGCGGGCATTGACCCGGCTCCTGTCGGAGGACGACCCGCTGCGCTCCGGCCGCGTCGCCCAGGTGGTGGCGGAGGAACTCGACCGCGGGCCGCTGGTGGCGGCCGGGCCGGTCTCGGTGCCGGCCTCGGTGGTCGGCGGGGTCCTGCGCACCGGCGGCCTGACCCTCGATCTCGGCCCCGCGACCTGGACCGGCCTGGTGCAGGTCGACGCCAAGGCGTGGCGCCTCGACGCCCGCGGCACGCTCACCGCAACGGCGACGCCCCGCGCCTGGACCGCGCCGGCCCCGACGCTGGGCCTGGCGCTCGCCGGCCCCCTGGCGAAGCCGCAGCGCGACCTCGACCTCGTGCCGCTCTCCAACGTGCTGGCGGCGGTGGTGCTGCAGCGCGAACTCGACAAGATCGAGACCGTCGAGTCCGACCGCAACGAGCTCGCCCGGCGCCGCAGCCGCCTGGAGATGGACCGCGCCCGGGCCCTCGAGGAGGCGCGCCAGGCTCGGCAGCGGGCGGAGGAGGCGGCGCGGGCGGAAGCCGCCAGGGCCGCGGAAGCCGCGAGAGCGGCCGAGGCGGCAAGAGCGGCCGAGGCGGCGAGGGTAGCGGAGGCGGCGAGGGCCGCCGAAGCAGCGAGGGCCGCGGAAGCCGCCAAGGCTGCCGAGGCTGCCCGCGTGGAGGCCGCCCGCGCGGCGGAGGCGGCGCGCCGGAAGGCCGAGGAGGACGAGGCCGCCCGCCGCCAGGCCGGCGGCGCGTCGGAGACGGACAGCCCCTGACGCGAACCGGCAGCGGTCGGCCGGGAGGGTGACGATCGCCCTCGGTTCCGTCCGGCCGCCCGGCGTGGTAGCGAGGCGCCTTTCCCCTCGAACCCCTTCGTCCCGCGCATGAATCCCATCTTCGCCGACCTGCCGACCACCGTGTTCGAGGTGATGTCGGCGCTCGCCCGCGAGACCGGCGCCGTGAATCTCGGTCAGGGCTTCCCGGACGATCCGGGCCCGGCGGATGTGCGCGCCAAGGCCGCCGAGGCGGTGGTGGAGGGCTGGAACCAGTACCCGCCGATGATGGGGCTGCCCGAGCTGCGCCGGGCCATCGCCCGGCACTACGCCCATTGGCAGGGGCTCGACCTCGACCCGGATGCGGAGGTGATGGTGACCTCGGGCGCCACCGAGGCGCTCGCCGGCGCCCTGATGGCCCTGATCGAGCCCGGCGACGAGGTCGTGCTGTTCGAGCCGATGTACGATGCCTACCTGCCGCTGGTGCGCCGGGCCGGCGGCGTGCCGCGCTTCGTCACCCTGACGCCGCCGCATTTCAGGCTAACCGAGGAGGCGCTCGCCGCCGCCTTCTCGCCGCGCACGAAGGTCGTGCTGCTCAACAACCCGCTCAACCCCTCGGCGACGGTCTTCCCCGACGAGGACCTGGCCCTGCTCGCCGGGTTCTGCGAGCGGTTCGACGCCGTGGCCGTCTGCGACGAGGTCTGGGAGCACGTCGTGTTCGACGGGCGCCGCCACCGGCCGCTGATGGCCTTCCCGGGCATGCGCGAGCGCACGGTGAAGATCGGCTCGGCGGGCAAGATCTTCTCCCTCACCGGCTGGAAGGTCGGCTTCGTGATGGCCGCCCCCCGGCTGATGCGGGGGCTGTCCAAGGCGCACCAGTTCCTCACCTTCACGACGCCGCCGAACCTCCAGGCCGCGGTCGCCTACGGGCTGGCCAAGGACGATGCCTATTACGAGGGAATGCGGGCCGACTTCGCCCGGGCCCGCGACCGCTTCGCCGACGGGCTGACGGAGCTCGGCTTCCGGGTGCTGCCCTCGGCCGGCACCTACTTCCTCAACCTCGACATCGCGCCGCTCGGCGAGAGCGACGACGTGGCGTTCTGCGAGCGGCTGGTGCGGGAGCACGGCGTCGCGGCGATCCCCGTCAGCGCCTTCTACGCTCACCGGCCGGTGCGCAACATCGTGAGGTTCTGCTTCGCCAAGCGCGACGATACCCTCGACCGGGCGCTGGAGCGCCTGCGCGGGCTCGCGCCCGGGCGCGCCGCCTGATGCGGAGCCTCCTTGTTGAACAGGCAGGCCGGGGCCACATCCTGGGGCATGAGCACCACGCACACGCTCCGGAGCCCCGGGATGACCTCTTCGCAGACGGCCGGCCACGTCCCGCCCTTCGGGGCCGGTTCCTTTGGCACCGGGGCCGGTTCCTTCGGCACCGGGGCCGGTTCCTTCGGCCCCGGGGCCGAGTTCCAGGCGGGTGGATTTCAGGAAAAGAGCTTCCCGCAGGACGACCCGATGGGGCTGCGCGCCAAGGCGGGCCAGGCCATGGCCGGCTCGACGCCCGAGCAGGTGATGGCGCGGCTCGAGCTGCTGGCTCACATCCTCGACACCGCGATCCTGCTGCCGGGCAACCGGCGCATCGGGCTCGACGCGATCGTCGGCCTGATCCCGGTGATCGGCGACGCGATCACGACCGCGATCTCGTCCTACATCGTCTGGGAAGCCCGCCGCCTCGGGGCGCCGCGCTGGCTCATCGCCCGGATGGCGGCGAACGTGGCGATCGACGGCGTGGTCGGCGCGGTGCCGCTGGTGGGCGACCTGTTCGATGCCGCCTTCAAGGCCAACCGCCGCAACGTCGTGCTGCTGCGCCGTCACCTCGAGCGCAGCGGGTCGCTCAAGCCCAGCGTGATCGACGTCACCGCGACGCGGATCGACTGATCCTGCCTCGACTGCTCTCGACCGCCTGCCCGGGGGACGCCGCATGAACCAGCGCCCTCCGACCCCCGAGCTCGACGCGATTCCCGTCACCTCGCCGGCGGCCGCGCCGGTCAGCCTGCCGCTCCCCGGCGCGATGGGACACCGCCGGCTGTCGCCGCTCAACCGGCGGCGGCTGGCGAACTTCAAGGCGAACCGGCGCGGCTACTGGTCGTTCGTGCTGTTCTGCCTGCTCTTCGTCACCAGCCTGTTCGCCGAGTTCATCGCCAACGACCGGCCGATCGTCGCCTCCTACAAGGGCGAGATCCTGTTTCCGATCGTGGTCGACTACCCGGAAGAGAAGTTCGGCGGCTTCCTCGCCCGGACCGATTACCGCGACCCGGTGATCGTGAAGGAGATCGCCGAGCACGGCTGGGCCCTGTGGCCGCCGATCCGCTTCTCGTACAACACCCACAACCTCGACCTGCCGGTGCCGGCCCCCGCCCCGCCGACCTGGCTGCTCACGGACGCGCAGTGCAAGACCGTCGCCGCGAAGACCGGCGGCACGACCTGCCGCGACATCGAGTGGAACTGGCTCGGCACCGACGACCAGGGCCGCGACGTCGCCGCCCGGCTACTCTACGGCTTCCGCCTCTCGGTGCTGTTCGGCCTCACCCTGGCGCTGGTCTCCTCGGTCATCGGGGTGCTGGCCGGGGCGGTCCAGGGCTATTTCGGCGGCTGGGTCGATCTCGTGTTCCAGCGCGTGATCGAGATCTGGACCGCGATCCCGTCGCTCTATCTCCTGATCATCATCTCGTCGATCATCACGCCGAGCTTCTTCGTGCTGCTCGGGATCCTGCTGCTCTTTTCCTGGGTGTCGCTCGTCGGCGTGGTGCGGGCGGAATTCCTGCGCGCGCGCAACTTCGAGTACGTGCGGGCGGCCCGCGCGCTCGGGCTCTCGAACGCCCGCATCATGTTCCGCCACCTCCTGCCCAACGCCATGGTGGCGACGCTGACCTTCCTGCCCTTCGTGCTGAACGGCTCGATCACGACGCTCACCTCCCTCGACTTCCTGGGCTTCGGCCTGCCGCCGGGCTCGCCGTCGCTCGGCGAGATGCTGGCGCAGGGCAAGGCCAACCTCCAGGCGCCATGGCTCGGCCTGACGGGCTTCGCCGTCATCGCGGTGACGCTGAGCCTGCTGATCTTCGCCGGCGAGGCGGTGCGGGACGCCTTCGATCCGAGGAAGACCTTCCGGTAGGGGGGCTGCCTCGGGGCCGGAAGGGGTTTCCAGCGGCGCGGGAAAGCGGCACTCTCCCCGGCATGAGCCTTCACGCCTACCTGCTCTTCGTCGCCTCCTCCATCGTCCTGGTTCTCGTGCCGGGACCGGACATGGCCTACATGCTCACCCGCACCGTGGTGCAGGGCCGCCGGGCGGGGAGCATGGCCGTCCTCGGGATCAATGCCGGCTCGTACGTGCATCTCGCCGCAGCCGTCGCCGGCTTGTCCGCGCTGCTCCTGGCATCGACGACGGCCTTCACCGTCGTGAAATGGGTGGGCGCCGCCTATCTCTGCTATCTCGGCATCCGCGCCCTGCTGAGCCGCACCCCCATGACGACGCTCACGGGCAGCGAGATGAGCGGGCGGAGCCTGCGGGCGGTGTTCTGGCAGGGATTCTGGAGCGACGTCCTCAACCCGAAGGTCGCGATCTTCTACGTCGCGCTGCTGCCGCAGTTCATCGATGCGCAGGCCGGGCATGCCACGCTGCAACTCGTCCTGCTCGGCGTGACAAGCAACATGGTGGCGGTCGTCATCAACCTCGGGCTCGTCGCCGGAGCGGCGCGGATCACGACGAGGCTTCGTCGCAGCGCCTGGGTGGCGCTGTGGCTTCAGCGTGCGATGGGCGTCCTGTTCATCGGCCTGGGGGCTCGGCTCGCCGCGCAGAAGGCGTAACCGAGCCTCAGGTTTCGGCCCGATCCGCCTCCCCCCTCAGACCACCAGCCCGCCCACCGGCCGCAATGCCTCGGTGCCGGGAAAGACGCTGCGCGCCAGCACCGCCGGGGAGAGGCCGAACAGGTCCGCCGCCAGGCCCTTGGCGACCGCCCGCAGGTCGGTGGTCGGGGCGAGGTCGCGGCCCTGGTGGAGCTGCGCGGGGGCGAGGCCCGGCCAGTCGGCCAGCACCCGGCCGCCGCGCACCGCGCCGCCGAGGAGGAACGCCACCGTGCCGGTGCCGTGGTCGGTGCCGGTGGTGCCGTTGACCCGGGCGGTGCGGCCGAACTCGGTGACGACCAGGATCGCGGTGTCGGCCCAGCGCGGGGCCAGCACCTCGGCGAAGGCGGAAAACACCCCGTCGAGCCCGCCGAGCAGGCCGGCGAGGCGGCCGGTGGCGCCGCCCTCGTTGGCGTGGGTGTCCCAGCCGTCGAGGGCGAGGGCGGCGATGCGCGGGCCGTCGTCGGCGGCGACCAGCCGGGCCGCACCCTCGGCGAGGCCGCGCAGCCCCCCGGCCTCCTTCGGTCCGCCCTCCTTCGATCCGCCCTTGGCGAGCGCATCGACGTCGAGGCCGCGGGCGAGGGAGGCGGCGAGCGCCGGGTCGCCGGCCTCGTAGAGGGCGAGCACCCGCCGGGCGAGCTCGTCGCTCGCCCGCGGCATCCGCGGCGGCGCCCAGCCGAGGACCGGGGCCGGCCCGCGCAGGATCAGGGGCGGCACGACCCCGACCCCGAGCGCCGTGCGGGGCGCGATCCCCTCCCCGGCCGGCAGGGCGGCGACGAGGCGGTTGAGCCAGCCGCTGGCGGTGTGGCCGGGGCCGGGCTGGCCGCTCTCGAGCACGTCCTGACCGTCGAAATGGGAGCGCTCGCGGTAGCCGGTGGCGCAGGCATGGACCACCAGCGCCTGCCGGGCGGCGTAGAGCCGGGCGAAGGTCGGCAGGGCCGGATGCAGGGCGAAGAAGCCGTCGAGGGGCAGGGCTGGTGCCGGCCCGTCGCGGGTGAGCGCGATGCCGGGCCGCAGGTCGGCGTAGGCGGGATCGCCGAGCGGCGCCACCGCCGAGAGCCCGTCGAGGGCGCCGCGCAGCACCACCACGACGAGGCGGGCGTCGCGGGCGCCCGGGGCGGCGGTGGCGGTGCGGGGGATCGCGCTCCAGGCGAACAGCGCGCCGGCGGTGCCGAGGATGCGGCGGCGGCTCGGATGGGTCTCGCAGAGGTCGGCGTGGTTGCTCATCGGTGTCACCGTCGCTGGAACTCGGGCGCCATCAGCAGCAGGGCGATCCCTTGCGCCCGGCTCTCCGCCCGGCGCAGCGCCGTGCGGGTCTCGTCGGTGGCGAGCGGGCCGAGCACCGCATCGGCGAGGGCGAGCGGATCGGTGCCGGCGGCGAGCTGGCCGGCCCGGGCGGCGAGGTCGAGGCGGGCCCGCAATCCCTCGGGCGAGGCCCAGGCGCCCGCCTCGTCCGGGTAGCCGTTCGGGGCCGCGGCCGCCCAATAGGGCTGGCCGAGGCTCGCGAGCCCCGCCATCACCACCCGCGGGTCCGGCGCGAGGCCGAGCCCGCGCATCGCCGCGACCATGAATTCCTGCGGCGAGCGCACCTTGCGCTGCACCGGATCCCAGGCCTCCGGCGCCTCGACCAGCGCCAGCGACACGCGGGCGAGGTCGCCGTCCTGGTCGAGGAAGGTCTGGGCGAGGCGCGCCACCAGGGCGGGGGGCGGATCGTCGGCGACGAAGTGGCGGGCGAGCCGCAGGGCGACGTGGCGGGCGGTGGCCGGATGGGCGGCGAGGTCGGCGAGCGCGAGCCGCAGCTGCTCGGGCCCGACATCGAGGTAGGTGCGGCCGAGCAGGGTCACGGCGCCGGGCTCGTGCTCGCCGCGGCGGAAGGCGGTCGCGCCGGGCAGGCCCTCGGCATTGCCCTCGCGCGTGAGCGACCAGCCGGTGAGGATGCGGGCGAGCGCCGTCACGTCGTCCTGGCCGTAGCCGCCCCCGGCCCCGAGGGTGTGCAGCTCCAGGATCTCGCGGCCGAGATTCTCGTTGAGGCCCTTCTGCCGACGCTGGCCGGCCGGCGAGTTCGGGCCGACCGAGGCGACGTTGTCGAGGTAGATCAGCATCGCCGGATGGGTGGCGGCGGCGAGCAGGAGGTCGCGGAAGCGCCCGAAGACGTGCGGGCGGATCGCCTCGCGCTCGAAGGCTCCGGCGCTGACCCGCAGCCGCGGGCCCCGCGCCACCGAGACGGTGAAGTGGTTGGCCCAGAACCAGACCAGGCGCTCGGCAAACCCGATCGGCGCGCCCTGCGCCAGGGCGAGGCGGGCCGCGACCTCGGCCCGGTAGGCGCGCTCCTGGATCGGCGGCGCCGGCGGGCCCTCCGGCAGGCTCGCCTCCGGCGCGCCCTCCCGGGCGAGCTTGCGTGCCTGCTCCTCGGCCCGCAGCGCCGAGAGCAGCGTCGGCGCGGCTTCGAGGTCCGGCCCGCTCGGCACGGCGACTGCGCCGGCCGTCACCTCCCGGCGCAAGGCGTCCCGGATCGGCTCCGCGGAAGCGAGATCGCCCGGGCGCGCGCCGAGCCCGAACCGACCGAGGGCGAGCGCCGTCCGGCGCGGATCGACCGTCATGCCCCGTACCCTCGCCCACCCCTCGCGGGCCGGCCGCCATGACGCGCCGCGCGGGCTGAACCGATGCTGAGCGGCAGATGACGATTTCGTAAGGTGCAGCCGGCGTTGGCGGTTCGGACGGGGCGGACGGTCAGCCGGCGAGCGCGAGCAGCCGGTCGGCGTCGACATGGGCCGCGAGATGGTCGGCCAGCCGGTCGAGCACCCGCTCGATCACCGCCTCGTAGGCCTCCGGCCCCGGCGCGGCGCCGAGGCGGGACAGCCACAGGGCGCGCTGGCCCTCGTCGGCGAAGAGCCCGTGCACGTAGGTGCCGCAGACGAGCCCGTCGGCCGAGACCGCGCCGTCGGGTCGGCCGTCGGCGAGGCGCACGAGCGGGCGCGCCGCGTCGGGGCCGGCGGTCTCGCCCACATGCATCTCGTAGCCGGTGAACGGGGTCTCGTCCGGCAGGCTGACGCCGCGGGCCGCCGCCAGCCGCTTCTCGGGCGTGAGCACCGTCGCGACGTCGAGGAGGCCGAGGCCCGCCACCGTGCCGGGCGGGCCCTCGATGCCGTGCGGGTCGCTCAGGGAGGTGCCGAGCATCTGGTAGCCGCCGCACAGGCCGAGCACCCGCCCGCCCCGGCGGCGATGGGCCAGGATGTCGACGTCCCAGCCCTGCGCACGCAGGAAGGCGAGGTCGGGGATGGTGGTCTTCGAGCCCGGCAGCAGCACGAGGTCGGCCCCGGCGGGGATCGGCCGGCCGGGCTCGACCAGGACCACGCTCACCCCGGGTTCGGCCCGCAGGGGGTCGAGGTCGTCGAAATTGGCGATGCGGGGCAGGACCGGCACCGCCACGACCTTGCCCCCCGGCCGCTCGGCGCCCTTGAGGCCCAGGACGTCCTCGGCCGGCAGCCGCGCCGCCTCGGGAAAGTGCGGGATCAGCCCGAGCGATTCCCAGCCGGTGCGGGCGGCAATGAGCTCCATCCCGTCGGCGAACAGCGCGGGGTCGCCGCGGAAGCGGTTGACGAGGAAGCCGCGGACCATCGCGGCATCCTCCGGGTCGATCACCGCCTTCGTGCCGACGAGGCTCGCGATCACCCCGCCGCGGTCGATGTCGCCGAGGAGGATCACCGGGGTGCCGGTGGCGCGGGCAAATCCCATATTGGCGATGTCGCCCCGGCGCAGGTTGACCTCGGAGGCCGAGCCCGCGCCCTCGACGAGCACGAGGTCGGATTCCGCCCGCAGGCGCCCGAAGCTCTCGACGACCGCCGCGAGCAGGCGCGGCTTCCAGTCCTGGTATTCCCGGGCCCGGGCCGTGCCGACCATGCGGCCCTGCACCACGACCTGCGAGCCGATCTCGCTCTGGGGCTTGAGGAGCACCGGATTCATGTGGACCGAGGGCGCGACGCCCGCGGCCCGGGCCTGGAGCGCCTGGGCGCGGCCGATCTCGCCGCCATCGGCCGTGACGGCGGCGTTGTTCGACATGTTCTGCGGCTTGAACGGCCGGACCCGCAGGCCGCGGCGGGCATAGAGGCGGGCGAGCCCGGCAACGATCAGCGACTTGCCGACATCCGAGCCGGTGCCCTGGATCATCAGGGACCGGGCGCTCACGCGACGCCTCCGGCGGTCGGCCGCTTTCCCACGCGCATCGGTGCTCCGGGTGACGGGGCCGCGCCGCCGCGGCGCGATCCGGAAAAAATTCAGCAAACCTCGACGGTGCCGCGACCGGTGTGGCGCGGCGGTCATAGGCGTTCGGCCACGCCCAAGCTAGCGTGGCGCCACATATCCGTTCAACCGAGGCGTGGTCCAGTGCTCAAGTCCTTCCTGCTCGCCGGCTCCGCCGCGACCCTCCTCGCCGGGGCGGCCGCCGCCGCCGACCTGCCGCGCCGCGTCGCCCCGCCGCCGGTCTTCACCCCCGTCCCGGTCTTCACCTGGACCGGCTTCTACGGCGGCCTGCACACCGACTACACCTTCACCGACCGCCAGCGCATCACCACGCTCGGCAACGATTTCGCGCCGACCAACACGATCGGCAACGTCGCGACCCTGCGCCGCCCGCCGGTGGTGCGCAACGAGCAGGACGGCCTCGCCAACATCGGCGGCGGCTTCGGCTACAACTACCAGTTCACGCCGGGCTCGGGCTTCGTGGTCGGCGTCCAGGCCGACTGGGCCTGGAACGACATCCACAAGAACACCTTCTACCTCGGCCCGCAGCTCGCCGCGAATAACGGCTTCTCGGACCCGAGCGCCTTCCGTCAGGAGCTGTCCTGGCTCGGCACCGTCGTGGGCCGCGTCGGCTACGCCTTCGACCGCGTCTTCGTCTACGGCATGGGCGGCTTCGCCTATGGCGGCGTCGACTACCGCGCCAACTTCTACACCACGGCCGGCGCCACCCCGCCGCTCGCGCTGGCCTATACCGGCCGCTACAACGACATCGCGACCGGCTACGCCTATGGCGGCGGCATCGAGTACGCCCTGCCGACCGATTCGATCTTCTCGCGCTTCAGCGTGCTCAGCCTCATCGGCGTGAAGTCCGAGGCGGTGACGGTGAAGGCCGAGTACCTGCACTACGACCTCGGCAGCCGCAACGTGCTGGTGAACAACACCGGCCTCGCGGTGAACGGGGGCGTCGGCGCCCAGCCGCGCGGCTCCTACACCTCGCGCTTCCATACCGAGGGCAACCTCGTGCGCGCCGGCTTCAGCTACAAGTTCAACGGCCTCTGATCCGCCCGGATCGGCTGAGCCGCTATGGCGGGCCCGGTACGGGCCCGCTCCCTTCGACGGTCGCCGGCACCCGCCAGGCGGCCGTTTTTGCGTTCCGCTCCCCAGTTCAGGAGCGGGCGGCACGCCCACCGGCACGGCGACCTCGATCCAATGGCCGAGCTTGACGGGAGACCGTCCGGACGGTAGTTCGTTATACATGGGTGTTTCCCCGGCACAGATCCAGAAGGCGGCCGACCTCAAGCAGAGCCTGCTGCGGGCCGCGGCGCAGATCATCCTGCAGGACGGCGTGCAGGCGTTGACGCTCGAGGCGGTGGCCCGGCAGGCGGGCGCCAGCAAGGGCGCCCTCCTGCACCATTTCCGCACCAAGGCGGAGCTGCTCACGGTCCTGATGGCCGATCTGGTCGAACGCTTCGAGGCCGAGATGGAGCGCTTCGCGGCGGACGACCCGGATCCGCGCGGGCGGCGGACCCGCGCCTTCATCAACGCCTCCGCCAACTCCGCCGCGGAGGAGAGCCGGCTCGGCGTCGTCGTCGCGGCGGCCTTCCTGTTCGATCCGGCCCTGATGCGCCGCTGGCAGGAGGTCGCCGAGCGGCTGATCGCCCAGGACCTCGCCGAGGCCGATCCGGTCCAGGCGAGCCTGCTGCGCCTCGCCGCCGACGGCCTCTGGGTCTCGGAGGCCTGCGGGCTCTACCCGATGAGCCCGGAGCACCGCGCCGCCGTGGTCGAGCGGCTCCTCTCCCTCACCCGCGCCTGACTGACGGGCGCGCCCCACCCCTCGAACCGCTTCGCGGCCGCTCACGAGCATGACGATGACGACCCAACACCGCTTCTCCGCGGCCGAGATCCTGCGCAGCATCGCCGGCGCCGGCCGCGCCCTGCAGCGCCGACAGAACCGCGACGGGCATTGGGTGTTCGAGCTGGAGGCGGACGCCACCATCCCGGCCGAGTACGTGCTCCTCGAGCACTACATGGACCGGATCACGCCCGAGCGGGAGGCCCGGATCGGCACCTACCTGCGGCGCATCCAGGGCGAGCACGGCGGCTGGCCGATGTTCCATGCCGGGGCCTTCGACCTCTCGGCCAGCGTGAAGGCCTATTGCGCCCTCAAGGCCATCGGCGACGATCCGCAGGCGCCCCACATGGTGCGGGCCCGTCGCGCCATCCTCGACCATGGCGGGGCCGAGCGCGCCAACGTCTTCACCCGCATCCAGCTGGCGCTGTTCGGCGCCCTGCCGTGGCGCGGCGTGCCGGTCATGCCGGTCGAGATCATGCACCTGCCCCGCTGGTTCGTCTTCAACATCTGGGCGATGTCGTACTGGGCCCGTACCTGCGTGGTGCCGCTCCTCGTGCTCCAGGCGGTGAAGCCGCGCGCCCGCAACCCGCGCGGCGTGACCTTCGCGGAGATCTTCCGGACGCCGCCGGAGCAGGTGCACGACTGGATCCGCGGCCCCTACCGCTCGCGCTGGGGGGTGGCGTTCAAGGCGATCGACACGATCCTGCGCTGGGCCGAGCCCGCCTTCTCGAGGATCGCCCGGGGGAGCGCCATCGCCAAGGCCATCGCCTTCGTGGAGGAGCGCCTGAACGGTGACGACGGCCTCGGGGCGATCTACCCGGCCATGGCCTACGCCCTGATGATGATGGACGCCCTCGGCTGCCCCGCCGACGACCCGCGCCACGTCACGATCTGGCGGTCGATCGACAAGCTGCTCGTGGAGACGGACGACGAGGTCTACTGCCAGCCCTGCGTCTCACCGGTCTGGGACACCAGCCTGTCGGGCCACGCGATGATCGAGGCGCTGCGCAGCGGCGGCGTCGAGGGCACCCGGGAACTGGACGCGGCCTGCGACTGGCTGGCGGCGCGCCAGATCACCGACGTGCGGGGGGACTGGGCGGTGACCCGGCCGGAGGCGCAAGCCGGCGGCTGGGCCTTCCAGTACCGCAACGACCATTATCCCGACGTGGACGACACCGCCGTGGTCGCCATGCTGCTCCACCGCAACGGCCGGCCCGAGCATGCCGAGGCGATCGAGAAGGCGCGGGGCTGGATCGTGGGGCTGCAGAGCCGGAACGGCGGCTGGGGCGCCTTCGACGCCGACAACGACCGCGAGTTCCTCAACCACATCCCGTTCGCCGACCACGGCGCGCTACTCGATCCGCCGACCGCCGACGTGACGGGACGCTGCGTCTCGTTCCTGGCGCAGCTCGGCCACGCGGAGGACCGGCCGGTCATCGACCGGGCCCTGGCCTACCTGCGGGCGGAGCAGGAGCGGGACGGCAGCTGGTACGGCCGCTGGGGCACCAACTACATCTACGGGACGTGGTCGGTGCTCTGCGCCCTCAACGCCGCCGGCGTGCCGCACGACGACCCGATGATGCGCCGGGCCGTGGCGTGGCTGGTCGCGATCCAGCGCCCGGATGGCGGCTGGGGCGAGGACGAGCGCAGCTACGACCTGCGCCGCTACGTCGAGAACGCGGAGAGCCTGCCCTCGCAGACCGCCTGGGCGATGCTCGGCCTGATGGCGGCCGGGCAGGCCGACCATCCGGCGGTGATGCGGGGCGCCGCCTATCTGCAGAACACGCAAGGGGCGGATGGCGAGTGGCAGGAGCGCTCCTACAACGCGGTCGGCTTCCCCAAGGTGTTCTATCTCAAGTACCACGGCTACCGGCTGTTCTTCCCGCTCCTCGCCCTGTCGCGCCTCCACAACCTGCAGCGCGGCAACAGCCGCGAGGTCAGCTTCGGCTTCTGAGCCGACGGACGGGAGCCCGGCGGCGGCCGGACGCCTCTTCGGCCTGGAGCACTTCACGATCGCGTTGCCATCGCGAAGCTTTCTAAGCAGACTTGCGTTGGAAGGCCAACGCAAGTCTGCTTAGGTTCTTGTTTTGTCGCAGATTTTCGGCGTCGAACCGGTAACCACTTCGGCGAAATCTGCTTAGGCCTTTGATTGAGCCGCATTGTCCTCGACGAGCCGGCATCCGCTTCGTCGGAAAATGCTCTAGTCGCGTTCCGCCTCGCGCAGGTGGCGGATGATGCCGGAGAAGTCGGTGCCGCCCTGCCCCGCC
This sequence comes from Methylobacterium indicum, assembly GCF_017347565.1. Lineage (NCBI taxonomy): Bacteria > Pseudomonadati > Pseudomonadota > Alphaproteobacteria > Hyphomicrobiales > Methylobacteriaceae > Methylobacterium > Methylobacterium indicum. The sequence goes on from NZ_AP024145.1 coordinate 3,721,623, forward strand.
GCCTCGAAGGCGGCGTAGATCGCTTCCGCCTGCGCGCCGAGCGGCGTCGCGGCGCCGGCCCCCGCGGCGGCTTCCTGGGCGAGCCGCAGGTCCTTCAGCATCAGGGCGGCGGCGAAGCCCGGCTTGTAGTCGGTGTTGGCGGGCGAGGTCGGCACCGGGCCCGGGACCGGGCAATAGGTGGTGAGCGACCAGCACTGGCCCGACGAGGTCGAGGCGACGTCGAACAGCGCCTGGTGCGACAGGCCGAGCTTTTCCGCCAGCACGAAGGCCTCGGCGACGCCGATCATCGAGATGCCGAGGATCATGTTGTTGCAGATCTTGGCCGCCTGGCCGGCGCCGGCCTCGCCGCAATGCACGACCTTGCGGCCCATCTTGGCGAGGATCGGCTCGGCCCGGGCGAAGGCGTCCGGGGAGCCGCCCGCGATGAAGGTCAGGGTCGCCGCCTTGGCGCCGCCGACGCCGCCGGAGACCGGGGCGTCGAGGCTTGCAAGCCCGCGTCCCTGCGCCTTGTCGTGGGCCGCCCGGGCACTGGCGACGTCGATCGTCGAGCAGTCGATCATCAGGGCGCCGGGGGCGACGTGCGGCAGCACCGCGTCGTAGACCGCCAGCACGTGACGCCCCGCCGGCAGCATGGTGACGACGATCTCGGCGCCCGCCACCGCGGCCTCGGTGCTCGACGCCACCGTGACCCCGGCCGCGCGGGCGGCGTCGAGGGCGTCGGGCATCAGGTCGAAGCCCGCCACGGCGTGGCCCGCCGCGACGAGGTTGGCGGCCATCGGCCCGCCCATGTTGCCGAGGCCCAGGAATGCGATCTGCGTCATCGTTGTCTTCCGTCTTGCCGTGTGGTTGATTGAAGCGACTACGGAGAATCCGTACATCCATGGCGAACCGGTTCACCTGGGATGAACGGAAGGCGGATTCGAACCTGCGCCGGCACGGCGTTGCGTTCGAGACCGCCCTGATGGCGTTCCGGGATCCCTTCGCCGTCGAGCAAATCGACGACAGGGAGGATTACGGCGAGGAGCGCATCAACATGCTCGGCATGTGTGACGGCGTCATCCTGTTCGTGACCTATACGGAACGCGGGGAGGAGATCCGCCTGATCTCCGCGCGACGGGCAGAGCGACATGAGCGAGACCGTTATTTCCGCGAGAATTCGGCCTGACGGCAGTGTGGTGCGGTGCCACCCGGACGGGAGCGAGACACCGTTCGCACCGGCACCGCTGCGGCCGATGAGCGATGAGCAGGTTGCGAGCGCCGCGGCGGCCGATCCCGACGCGCGCCCGACGAGCCCGGAGGGCGCGGCCAGCGCCCGGCGCGTGCCCCGAATCCGCACGCTGCGGCGGGCCCTGGCGCTGACCCAGGAAGAATTCGCCGCGCGCTATCACATCCCGCTCGGCACTCTGCGGGACTGGGAGCAGGGCCGCACAATTCCGGATCAGCCCGCCCAGGCCTACCTGACCGTCATCGCGCACGATCCCGAGGGGGTCAGTCGGGCCCTCGCGGCGCGTCCCGCCTGACGCGGTCATGCCTCAGTTCCCCACCAGGCCCCGCGCCACGATCACCCGCATGATCTCGTTGGTGCCTTCCAGGATCTGGTGCACCCGCAGGTCGCGGACGATCTTCTCCACCCCGTATTCCGACAGGTAGCCGTAGCCGCCATGGAGCTGGAGCGCCTCGTTGGCGACCCGGAAGCCGGTATCGGTGGCGAAGCGCTTGGCCATGGCCGAACGCTGGGTGGCGTCGGGATCCTTGCGGTCGAGGCTGGCTGCGGCGCCGTAGAGGAGCGCACGCGCGGCCTCCAGTTCGGTCGCCATGTCGGCGAGGCGGAATTGCAGCGCCTGGAACTCGTCGAGGCGCTTCCCGAAGGCCTTGCGCTCGGCCATGTAGGCGAGGCTCTTGTCCAGCGCCGCTTGTGCGCCGCCGAGCGAGCAGGCGCCGATGTTGAGCCGGCCGCCATCGAGCCCCGCCATGGCGATGCGAAAGCCGATCCCCTCCTCGCCGAGGCGGTTCTCGACCGGCACGCGGCACCCTTCGAAGATCACCGCCCGGGTCGGCTGGGCGTTCCAGCCCATCTTGCGCTCGTTCGGCCCGAAGGACAGGCCGGGCGCGTCGGACGGCACCACCAGGGTCGAGATGCCCTTCGGCCCCGCCTCGCCGGTGCGGACCATCGTCACGTAGCAATCGGCCGCGCCGGCCCCGGAGATGAACTGCTTGGCGCCGTCGAGGATGTAGTGGTCGCCGTCGCGCCGCGCGGTGGTGCGCAGCGACGCGGCGTCCGAGCCCGAACCCGGCTCGGTCAGGCAATAGGCGGCGACCTGGTCCATCCGGCACAGGCCCGGCAGGAGGCGCGCCCGCTGGGTCTCCGACCCGAACCGGTCGATCATCCAGGCGGCCATGTTGTGGATCGACAGGAAGGCCGCCACCGTCGGGCAGCCGAGGCTCAGGGCCTCGAAGATCAGGGCGGCGTCGAGCCGGGTCAGCCCCGAACCGCCATGCTCCTCGGACACGTAGATCCCGCCCATGCCGAGGGCGGCGGCCTCCCGCAGCACGTCGAGGGGGAAATGCTTGCGCGCGTCCCAGTCGAGGGCGTGCGGGGCGATCCGCTCGGCCGCGAAGCTGCGCGCCATGTCGCGGATGGCGATCTGGTCCTCGGGGAGGGTGAACAGGGTCATGGCGGCGGTTCCTCCCGTTCTGTGTTGATTATTGTCTGTACCCGGCCTCGGACTGGCGCGGGTTTCTCCTCTCCCCGCGGGCGGGGAGAGGGCTGTGTCTCCGTTCAGGAGACGCAGCAAGCGGAGGCGTAGCCGGAGCGAGGGTGAGGGGGTGTTTCCGGATGAAGCTCTTCCGGCACCACCCCCTCACCCTCGCCCTGTGGGCTCCCTTCACCCCCGACAAGGGGGGTGAAGGCCTCTCCCCGCCCGCGGGGAGAGGGGAAACCCGTGCCACTCGCGGAAAGCCCGGATGGCTCCCGAACGCCTGACAGGCGTTACTGCATCACCGGCATCGAGAACTGCGCGCCTTCCTTCACCCCCGACGGCCAGCGCTGGGTGACCGTCTTGGTCTTGGTGTAGAAGCGCACCGCGTCCGGCCCGTGCTGGTTGAGGTCGCCGAAGCCCGAGCGCTTCCAGCCGCCGAAGGTGTAGTAGGCCAGCGGCACCGGGATCGGCACGTTGATGCCGACCATGCCGACCTGGACCTTGGCGGCGAAGTCGCGGGCCGCGTCGCCGTCGCGCGTGAAGATCGCGACGCCGTTGCCGTATTCGTGCTCGTTGGGGAGCCGCAGGGCCTCCGCGTAGTCCTTGGCCCGCACCACCGACAGCACGGGCCCGAAGATCTCTTCCTTGTAGATCCGCATCTCCGGCATCACGTGGTCGAACAGGCAGCCGCCCATGTAGAAGCCGTTCTCGTAGCCCTGCATCTTGAAGGCCCGGCCGTCGACCGCGAGCTTGGCGCCCTCGTTCACGCCGATCTCCACGTAGTTGCGCACCCGCTCCAGCGCCGCCTTGGTGACGAGCGGGCCGTAATCGGCGCTCGGATCGGTGGACGGGCCGATCTTCAGGCTCTCGACCCGCGGGATCAGCTTGCTCATCAGGGCGTCGGCGGTCTTCTCGCCGACCGGCACCGCCACCGACACCGCCATGCAGCGCTCGCCGGCCGAGCCGAAGCCGGCGCCCATCAGGGCGTCGACCGCCTGGTCCATGTCGGCGTCCGGCATGATGATCATGTGGTTCTTGGCGCCGCCGAAGCACTGGGCGCGCTTGCCCGTCGCGGTCGCCCGCGCATAGACGTACTGGGCGATGTCGGAGGAGCCGACGAAGCCGACCGCCTGGATGATGTCGTCGTCGAGGATCGCATCCACGGCTTCCTTGTCGCCGTTGACGACGTTGAGGATGCCGGCCGGCAGCCCCGCCTCGATCATCAGCTCGGCGAGCCGCATCGGCACGCCCGGATCGCGCTCGGACGGCTTGAGGATGAAGGCGTTCCCGCAGGCGATGGCGGGCGCGAACTTCCACATCGGGATCATGGCGGGGAAGTTGAACGGCGTGATGCCGGCGACGACCCCGAGCGGCTGGCGCATCGAGTAGATGTCGATGCCGGGACCGGCGCCTTCCGTGTACTCGCCCTTCTGGAGGTGCGGGATGCCGCAGGCGAATTCCACCACCTCGACGCCGCGCTGGATGTCGCCCTTGGCGTCGGGGATGGTCTTGCCGTGCTCGCGGGCGAGCAGGTCGGCGAGGCTGTCCATCTCGCGGGCGACGAGGTCGAGGAAGCGCATCATCACGCGGGCGCGGCGCTGCGGGTTGGTGGCGGCCCACCCGATCTGCGCCTTGGCGGCGTTCTCGATCGCCGCGCGCATCTCGTCCCGGCTCGCCAGCGCCAGGCGCCCGATCACCTCGCCGGTCATCGGCTGGTAGATGTCGGAGAAGCGGCCCGAGCGGCCGGAAACGTGCTCGCCGCCGATGAAGTGCCCGACTTCGCGCGCCATGAGGGATCCTCCCTGGATCAGATGTCTTGGGGCCACCTTGCCCTGGCGATCCGCATAGCGGAAGGGGCGTGGGAGCGGAACGGGTGTGCGCGGATGCGGGAACCGGACGGGACGAGGGGCGACGTGTGGGACGATTACCGCTTCGTGCTGGCGGTGCACCGGGCCGGCACGGTCTCGGCGGCGGCACGCCGGCTCGGGGTCGACCACGCGACGGTGATCCGGCGGATCGACCGGCTGGAGCGGCGCCTCTCCGAAAAGCTCTTCCATCGCCGGGCCTCGGGCTACACCGCGACGCAAGCCGGGTTGGCGCTGGTCGCCACCGCCGACGGGATCGAATCGGCGATCATCCACGGCGAGGCGGCGATCGGCCAGGCGGCCTCGCAGCTGGTCGGCACGGTGCGGATCGGCGCGCCGGATGGCTTCGGCAGCGCCTTCCTGGCTCCCCGCCTGACCGGCCTGATCGAGCGCCACCCTCAGCTCGACATCGAGCTCGTGGCGACGGCCCGGCTGTTCAGCCTGTCGAAGCGCGAGGCCGACATCGCCATCGGGCTGAGCCTGCCGCCGGAGGGCCGCATCGTCGGGCGCAAGCTCACCGACTACGCGCTCAAGCTCTACGCCGCCCCGGCCTACCTCTCCCGGCACCCGCCGATCCGCGAGCGGCGCGACCTCGAAGGCCACCGCTTCGTCGGCTACATCGACGAGCTGCTCTACTCGCCGGAACTCGACTACCTGCAGCAGGTCGCCCCCGGGGCCGGGGCGCGGCTTCGCAGCGCCAACCTCAACGCCCAGCTCCAGGCGACGGTGGCGGGCCTCGGCCTGGCGGTGCTGCCCTGCTTCATGGCCTCCGGACGCCCGGACCTCGCCTGCGTGCTGCCGGACGCGGTGTCGCTCACCCGCAGCTTCTGGCTGATGATGCACGCCGACAGCCGCGACCTCGCCCGCATCCGGGCGGTGGCGGAGCACATCTACGCGGCGGTCGAGGCGGAGCGGGACCTGTTCGCCCCCGGCGGGTGAGGCGGTCCCGCGGGGCGTCTCACGTTGCCCGACGCTACTCCCCCAGGATCGCCACCGCCCGGGTCCAGCCCGCCGAGGCGCCCTTGATCTTCACCGGGAAGCACGCGACCGTGAAACCCGTCGCCGGCAGCGCCTCCAGGTTGGCGAGCTTCTCGATCTGGCAGTAGCCGGCCTCGCGTCCGGCCTTGTGGCCCTCCCAGATCAGGCTGGCGTCCCCGGTGGCGGCGTAGCGGCGGGCGGTGTGGGAGAAGGGGGCGTCCCAGCTCCAGGCATCGGTGCCGACTACGCGCACGCCCTGCCCGGTCAGGTGCAGGGTCGCGGCCCGGCCCATGCCGCAGCCGGAATCGACGTAGTCGGCCTGCCCGAAACGGGCGCCGGCGCCCGTGTTCACCAGCACGATGTCGAAGGGCTTCAAAACGTGGCCGATGCGGGCGAGTTCGCGGTCGATCTCGTCGGGGGTCACGACGTGGCCGTCGGGCAGGTGGCGGAAATCGAGCTTCACGCCGGGCCGGTAGCACCAGTCGAGGGGCACCTCGTCGATGGTGATCGCCCGGGCGCCGCCATCCATGGTCGGGTGGTAGTGCCAGGGCGCGTCGAGATGGGTGCCGTTATGGGTGGTGAGCTGCACGCTCTCGACCGCCCAGCCCTGGCCGTCCGGCAGGTCCTCGGGCTCGAGGCCCGGAAACAGCCCGGCGACCATCGGGGCGGAGGTCGCGTGGTCCATGTATGTCACGGTCGGGCGCTGGAACGGCGGGTCGGCCGGCACGTCGTTCTCGATCGCGATGGAAAGGTCGATCAGTCGGGGCATTCCGGCGGCTCCTGCGATGGTGTAGCGGCCTGCATCCTCCCGTCACACGGTCCTGGCAAGGGACCCGCCCGGCCACGAGAAGGACCCCGCATGACGCCGACGATCCGCCCCATCGAGGATGCCGACGTGCCGGCGGTGATCGCCCTGTGGCACGCGGCCGGCGTGGCGCGGCCCTGGAACGACCCGGCCACCGACATCGCCTTCGCCCGGCGGGGGCCGCACGGCACCGTCCTTGTGGCGGAGGTGGAGGGGTCGCTCGCCGCCACCGCGATGGCCGGCGAGGACGGGCACCGCGGCTGGCTCTACTACGTGGCGGTGGCGCCCGAGCATCAGGGCAGCGGGCTCGGGCGCGCCATGGTCGCGGCGGCGGAGGCGTGGCTCGCCGCGCGGGGCGTCTGGAAGGTGCAGCTCCTGGTGCGCCGGGAGAACGAGGGCGTGCTCGGATTCTACGACCACCTCGGCTACCGCGACACGAATGCCGTCTGCCTCCAGAAGGTGATCGCGACGGCGTGAGACCCGTCGCGCCCGGCTACTCCCCTCCCCCCTCCCGCCCCGGCCAGATCACCCAGTGCAGGTCCGGCGTCTCGGCGAAGAGCCGGCGGTGCTGGCTCACCGCGTAGTTGTCGGTCATGCCGGCGATGAAGTCGGCGACGCGGCGGGGGGTGCGGGGGTCGTCGGGACCGACGAGGCCCGCGCTCCATTCTTCGGGCATCCGGGTCGGGTCGCGGCGGAAGGTGGAGAAGAGATCCTCGACGATCGCGGCGGCCCGGCGGCGCACCGCCATCACGCCGGGATGGCGGTACATCCGGGCGAACAGGAAAGTCTTGATGTCCCGGTCGGCCGCCGCCATCGGCTCGGAGAAGGCGACCACCGGGGCGGCGGCGTGGCGGATCGCGGCGGCATCCGCCGGCTGCAGGGCGGCGAGGCGCCGCTCGGCCTCGGCGATGACGTCCTCGACGAAGCGGGTGATGACCCGGCGGGCGAGCTCGTGGACCACCCGCGAGCGCTCCAGGCCCGGATAGGTGGTGCGGATCTCGTCGAGGAGGCCGGCGAGGAACGGCACCTCGTTCAGGTCGTCGAGGCCGAACAGGTCGGCGCGCAATCCGTCGTCGAGGTCGTGGGCGTCGTACGCGATGTCGTCGGCGAGCGCCGCGACCTGGGCCTCGGGCCCCGCGAAGGTCGCGAGTTCGAGGTCGTTGAGGGCGTTGTACTCGGTGATCGCCACCGGGATGCCACCCTCGGCATAATGCGGCGTCGGCCGCCCGTCGCGGGTCAGGAGCGGGCCGTTGTGCTTGACGAGGCCCTCCAGGGTCTCCCAGGTCAGGTTGAGCCCGTCGAAGGTGGCGTAGCGGCGCTCGAGCCGGGTCACCAGCCGCAGGGCCTGGGCGTTGTGGTCGAAGCCGCCATGCAGGGCCATGCAGGCGTGCAGCGCATCCTCGCCGGTATGGCCGAAGCAGGTGTGGCCGAGGTCGTGGGCCAGCGCCAGCGCCTCGGCCAGGTCCTCGTCGAGGCCGAGCGCGCGGGCGAGCGCCCGGGCGATCTGGCTCACCTCCAGGGTGTGGGTCAGGCGGGTGCGGTAATGGTCGCCCTCGTGGTGGACGAAGACCTGCGTCTTGTGCTTGAGCCGCCGGAAGGCGGCCGAGTGGACGATCCGGTCGCGGTCGCGCTGGAAGTCGCTGCGGGTCGGCGAGGCGGGTTCCGCGATCAGCCGTCCGCGCGACGCGGCAGGGTCGCTGCCGTAGGGGGCCCGCCAGCGCTCGCCTGTCCGTCTCACGTTCGCTCCCCCTCGCGCCGTTTTGCGCCGCACCGGCGGCATCCCGTCCCACGCCCGCGCCGCGGTTGCGGCGCACGGCCCCACTTCTTATGTTGCCATCGCACGCCGGACCCCCACCCGAGAAGCCGTCGATGACCCCGATCACCCTGACGTCCCGCGCCGCCCGCCGCATCAACGAGATCATGGGCGCCGAGCCTCCGGGCTCGATGCTGCGCATCAGCGTGAATGGCGGCGGCTGCTCCGGGTTCCAGTACGCCTTCGACATCGCGAAGGACCGCACCGACGACGACCTCGCGGTGGAGCGCGACGGCGCGACCGTGCTGGTCGACCCGACCTCCCTGCCGTACATGGAGGGCGCGACGATCGACTTCGTCAACGACCTGATCGGCCAGTCGTTCAAGATCGAGAACCCGCAGGCCACCGCCTCCTGCGGCTGCGGTACCTCGTTCTCCCTGTAACCTCGCCTGCCATTCTTCCGGGACGTTCCGCCATGACCCGCTCACTGACAACGGGCGTGGCCCGGGCCGCGCTCGGTGTCGTCGCCTGCGCGACGCTGGCCGCCGCCCTGCCGGCGACCGTGCCGCTCCTCGCCACCCCGGCGCTCGCCCAGAATCCCGCGCCGAGCGCCGGACAGGCCGGAGCGGTCGCCCTCGACGAGGTGGTGCTGCCCCTCGGCCCCGTCACCCTCAAGGCGCCGAAGGTGGAGCTGCGCGGCACCGCGCTGTCGCGCGACGAGGCGCGGGCGATCCTGGATCCGGCCGGCCCCGCGCCGTGGCGCACGCGCCTCGACAAGCTCGACGCCCGCGAGATCGTGATTCCGGTCCTGCGGGTCGAGCAGCCGGCCGGCGGGCGGGTGCAGGTCGCGGTCTACCACGACGTCGTGGCCCGGGACGTGACGGCGGGCCGGATCGGCATCCTGGAGGCCGGCGGCGCCACCCTGACGGTCGAGGGTCCCGGGCCGGACGCGGCCGGCGCCTATGGCCGCCTGAGCATCCGCGAGCTCGACCTGCCGGGCCTCGCGCGCCTCCTCGCCGAGCCCGGCGGGCCCGACGCGGCACCGGTCCGGGTCTATGCCGGCGTCACCGCCGAGGACATCGCGCTCTCCGGCCCCGACGGAGCGGCGTTCCGCATCGCCCGCATCGATGCCCGCGACCTCACCGGCCGGCCGACGACGATCCCGTGGGGCGAGACCGCCCGGGCGCTGGCGGAGGGGGCCGGCCGGAAGGACGCGCCGGAGCGCGCGCGCATGGCGGGCCTCGCCGCCGACCTGATGGACGGCGTTGCCATCGGCGGCCTCGAGATCAGCGGCATCACCCTGGCGGTGCCGGGCGGGCCGGCCGCTTCCCCGGGCGGCCCCGGGGCCAAGCCGATGCCGGTCCAGGCGAGCCTGGCGCGCCTGACCTATGCGCCGGACGGCGAGGCCAAGGTCGGCGAAGGCAAGGCCGGTGAGGTCAAGGCCGGCCAGCCCGCGCTCGGCGAGATGCGAGCCGAGGGCCTGGCCGTCGAGGCGCCGGCCGGCCGCGTCGCGCTCAAGGGGCTGACCCTGTCGGGCCTGTCCCTCAAGCCGGTGCTGGACGGCCTGCGCCGCGCCGCGGCCGGGCCGCTCGATCCGGCCGAGCTGCGCCGCTACGCCCCGGCGCTGGCCCGCATCGCCGTCAACGACCTCGACGTCGATCTCCCGGCCCAAGCTCCGGGCGCGGACCCGCTCCAGGCCTCGGGCCCGCTGCGCTTCGCCCTGCGCAGCGGCAGCCTCGCGATGAGCGAGCCGCGCGACGGGGTGCCGACCGCCTCGCGCCTCACCGTGGACGGCCTCACCGGCGCGATCCCGCCCGGCACCACGGCGCCGCTCCTCGCCGACCTCGCCGGGCTCGGCTACGCCAGCCTCGATCTCTCGGGCATCGTGGATGCCCGCTGGGACGAGGCCGCCCGCGAGCTGACCCTGCGCGACGTGACGCTGACCGGCAAGGACATGGGTACCGCCCGGATCACCGGCACGATCGGCGGGATCGGCAAGGAGGTGTTCGATCCCGAGCCGATGGTCTCGTCCCTGGCGCTGCTCGGGGCCAGCGCCAAGTCCCTCGGGCTCACCCTGGAGAATGGCGGCCTGTTCCAGCGCTTCGTCGACCAGCAGGCCAAGGCCCAGAGCCTGAAGCCGGAGGAGCTGCAGCGCGAATACGGCACGGCCGCGATGCTGGGGATCCCGGCCGTGCTCGGCGGCTCGCCCTCCGCCAAGGCCCTCGGCCAGGCGGTGTCGCGCTTCGTGGTCAAGCCCGGCCGCCTCTCGGTCAGCGCCGCCGCCAAGGACCCGGCCGGCCTCGGGCTGATGGATTTCAGCACCGCCCCGAGCCCGGGCAAGATCTTCGACCGCCTGACCGTGACCGCGACGGCGGAGTGACACTGCAAACGGGCGGGGCCGGGACGAGGTCTCCCCTCTCCCCGGCCCCGCCCCTGCCGCGACCGTCGTCTTTCGTCAGTACGCGTTCTCGGTCTTGAACAGCGCCAGCGGCGTCATCGCCAGGATCTGCAGGTCGAAGAACACCGACCAGTTCTCGATGTAGTACAGGTCGTGCTCGACCCGGCGCTGGATCTTCTCGCTGGTATCGGTCTCCCCGCGCCAGCCGTTGATCTGGGCCCAGCCGGTGATGCCGGGCTTGACCTTGTGACGGGCGAAGTAGCCGTCGACGACCTGGTCGTAGAGGGTGTTGGCCGCCTTCGCCTGGAGGGCGTGCGGGCGCGGCCCGACGAGGGACAGGTCGCCCTTTACCACGTTGATGAGCTGGGGCAGCTCGTCGAGCGAGCTCTTGCGGATGAAGCGGCCGACCGGGGTCACCCGCGGGTCGCCCTTGGTGACGATCTTGCTCGCCGTATAGTCGCACTGGTCGGTATACATCGAGCGGAACTTGTAGACGTCGATGATCTCGTTGTTGAAGCCGTGGCGCTTCTGCCGGAAGAAGACCGGGCCGCGCGAGGTCAGCTTCACGGCGAGCCCGACGCCGAGCATCACCGGCGAGAGCAGCAGCAGCAGCACGGCGCCGACCACCCGGTCGAACACGCCCTTGACCACCACGTCCCAGTCGGCGATCGGCCGGTCGAACACGTCGAGCACCGGCACCGAGCCGAGATAGGAGTAGCTGCGCGGGCGGAGCCGGAGCTTCGAGGCATGGGCCGAGAGGCGGATGTCGACCGGCAGGACCCAGAGCTTGGCGAGCATCTGGAGGATGCGCGCCTCGGCCGAGATCGGCAGGGTGAAGACGATCAGGTCGACCTTGGTGCGCCGGGCGAAGGTCACGAGGTCGCTGACGGTGCCGAGCTTCGGGTAGCCGGCGACCACGTCGGCCGAGCGGCCGTCGTTGCGGTCGTCGAACAGGCCGACGACCTTGAGGCCGGAATCGCCCTGCGCCTCGATCGCCCGGATCAGGGCCTCCGCCGGCTCGCCGCCGCCCACGACCGCGACGCGCCGGTCGAAGCGGCCGCGGCGCATCTGCGCGCTCACCACCAGCGACAGGACGAGCCGCTCGGCCACCAGGAGCGCCAGCCCGCCGCCATAGACGGTGCCGAGCCACAGGCGCGAGTAGTTGTCGCCGAGCTTGGCGAAGAACAGGACCGTGGCGGCGAGCAGCATCACCAGCGACCAGCCGAGCACCACCCGGGCACCGACGCTGAAGAAGGCCCGAAACGCCCGGATCCCGTAGGCGCCGAGCGCCTGCAGCACCAGCACGTTGAGGCCGGCGAGTCCCAGGATCGCCGCGACGTAGCCGAGATGGAGCGGCACCACGCCGGCGAGGAGCCAGCGCTGGGCGCACAGGCCGGCGAGCGCCACGAGGCCGAACTCGACCGCCCGGACGCAGCCGGTGAACACCACCGGCGACACCGCCGGGTCCGGCCGTACCGGCGCCACGGTCTCGGCGGGAGGCACGGCCTCGCGCTCGTGGCCGGCGCGGCCGAGCGGGCCGCCCTGGTCGGCCGCCACGGTCTTGAGGATGTCGCGGACGTCGAACGCACTCATGGCACGGTTCCGGTCACGGCTCGCGGAGGAGACCCCCGCATCGATCTAGGTGGGAAAAGGAGGATCGCCCGTGGGCACTGACAAAAGCATTAAGGGGCCCGCGATCGAATCGCTAAAAATCGATCGATCCCGGGGCGGGGATTCCCTCACGCTCCGACGATCCGCTGGCGGGCGGCGGCATAGCCCGCGAGCCCGTCCTCGGCCATCTGGTCCATCGAGAACCGGCAGCGGATGAAGGCGCTCAGGCCCGCCGCTTCGCCGCGGCGCGCCTCCGGATTCTGATCGACCTTGCGCAGGATCGCGCCCGCGAGGGCGGCGGCGTCGTTCGGCGGGACCAGGGCGGGGGCGGCGGGCCCGAAAATCTCCGGGATGCCCCCGACATCGGTCGAGACCATCGGCTGGGCCGCCGCCGCCGCCTCCAGGATCACGTAGGGCAGCGATTCGGCGAGGGAGGGCACCACCATCACGTGGGCGCGGCTCAGCGCGGCGCGGATCGGCTGGGGCGGCTCGAAGCGCACGTCCTCGGCAAGACCCAGCGCCGCGACCCGCGTGCGCAGGGTATTTTCGTCCGGCCCCGAGCCGACCACCAGCAGGGTCAGGCGCCGTCCGCGCTCGCGGCGCAGGCGCGCCAGGGCCTCGAACAGCACCGGGACGCCCTTCGCCTCGCGCAGCTCGCCGATATAGACGAGGTCGAGGGCGTCCGGCGCCCGGTCGATCGGGGCGAATTCCTCGGCGGCGATGCCGTTATGGACGATCCGCACCAGCCGCGTCGTCGGTCCGACATAGGCCCGGTAGCGCCCGGCGATGAAGTCGCTCTCGAACAGGAAAACGTCGGTGCGGGCGGTGAGCACGCGCTCGGCCTGCATGTAGAGGCGATGGAGCGCCGAGCCGGGGCGGTAGTTGAAGCTGCCGCCATGCGGCGTGTAGGCCCGCACCGGACGCAAGGCCGACCCGACCGGGACCAGGCGGGCGAACAGGCCGCCCTTCGAGCCGTGCCCGTGCAGCACGGTCGGCGCGGCGCGGCGCGCGAGCCGCGAGAGGGCGGCAAGCGCCGAGAGATCACTCGGATGCGGGTTGCGGCGCATCGGCAGGCGGGTGACGCCGAGGGTCAGGTGCGGGGCGAGATCCGCCAGGGCGGCCTCGGCCCGGGCACCGCCGGTGCTGGCATCGCAGAACAGTCCGACATCGTGGCCGGCCGCGGCCTGGAGCCGGGCGACGTCGACGACGTGGCGAAAGAGGCCCCCGACCGGGGCCCGGAAGACGTGCAGGATGCGCTCCCGCGGCGCGGCCGCCGCGAGCGGGGCGGCATCCCGGAGCGCGGCGTCCCGCGGAGCGGGACCGGCGACGAGGCGGAGTGGGGAGGCGGCCACGGGCGTGTCCTCAGGCTCGATGACGGCGCCGCGGCGCGCGGCAGCCTCCATCTCGCCCCGGGACCGTACCCGGCCGGTTAAAGTCCGGTCGAAAGTTTTGTCCGTACCCGGATCGACGGGCGCGTGGTTAACCGCTGGTCAGTGGAAGTCGAGATCGCAGGATGGCCTGTCGCGTCCCAGACCTTGCCGGCGCGCAGGGCGGGGGAAGGAGCACGGGCACTCCTCAGAACCAGCGCTCCTTGACGACGATCGTGTCGCCGGGGCGCACCGGGTAGGTCATCGGCACGATGCCGGAGACGAGGCCGGTCGGCCCCTCGCGGGTGACGACGGCGTAGTCGCGGGCGGCGCGGGGCCCGAAGCCCGCCGCGATCGCCACCGCGGTCTCGACCGTCATGCCGCTGACATAGGGGTACTGGCCCGAGGTCGTGACCTCGCCCAGGATGAAGAACGGCCGGTAGACCTCGACCTCGACCGTGACGTGGGGCTCGCGCACGAAGCCGTCGCGCAGGCGCGCCTCGATGGCGCGGGCGGCCTGGGCGGTGGAGCCGCCCGCGACCTTGACCGGGCCGATCAGCGGCAGGGCGATGCGTCCGGCGCCGTCCACCGCGTAGATGTTCGAGAGGTTGTCCTGTCCGAAGACGATCACCCGCAGCTTGTCGCCGGCCGCCAGGGAATAGGCGGCACCGACCGAGCCCGTTCCCGTCTCGTCGAGCAGAGCGGTGCGGTATTCCGGCCGCAGGCAGCCCCCGAGCGCCAGGGTGGTCGCCACGGTGGTCACCATGCCGGTGAGGAGGGCGCGTCGGTTCATCGCTTCCGGCCAGTCCAGATCGTGTCGGCGAGGTCTGATGCCCGAGGTCTAGGGCGGCATGGTTAATGAAGTCTCACCCGGACAGGGCGTACGGAACCGGATCGTCCGCGCCGCCAATGCCTTAACTTGTCGGCAACCTTAATCGGGTGTTATCGCGGCGCGGCCCGTCCACGGGCCGTCTCTCTCCGCGTCCTGACAGACGGTCCGCCATGCCCCGCGCCTTCCCCTTCGCCGAGCGGTCGCGTGCCCGCCTGCCCGACCGCCTGGCCGGGCGCAGCCGCAAGGGCCCGGACGAGGCCCGCCCCGACCTCGCGCCCCGGGAGGACGCCGACAGCGCGTCCTCGGACGGCCTGACTCTCGGCGATGTCGGCCGCCTGCTGCGGCGGCGCTGGCTGGTGATCCTGCTGCCGACGGTCGCGGCCTTCGGGCTCGCCGTCGTCTTCGTGCATGTCGTGACGCCGCGCTACACCGCGGAGGCCAAGCTCCTGCTCGAGAGCCGCGACAGCGCGCTGACGCGCCTGCAGCAGGACCGGGGCGAGCTGCCCCAGCCGATCGACGAGCAGGCCGTGGCGAGCCAGGTCCAGGTGGTGATGTCGCGCGACATCGCCCGCGAGGCGATCAAGAGCCTCGGCCTCGTCGGCAACCCCGAATTCGACCCGATGGTGAAGGGCGTCGGCGGCCTCCAGCAGGTGCTGGTGATGCTCGGCCTCGCCCAGAACCCCCTCGACCGCGAGCCGGTCGACCGGGTGCTGGAAAAATACTTCGAGCGGCTGCTGGTCTACCCGGCCGGCAAGTCGCGCATCCTGACGATCGAGTTCCGCTCGAAGGACCCCGAGCTGGCCGCGAAGGCCGCCAACACGATCTCGGACCTCTATCTCTCCTCCCTCGCCGCCGCCAAGGTCGACACCGCGCGCTACGCCTCGACCTGGCTCGGCTCCAACATCGACGCCCTGCGCAGCCGCGTCGCCGAGGCCGAGGGCAAGGTCGAGGCGTTCCGCGCCCGCAACGGCCTCATCGGCAGCGGCGGCACCGCCAACCAGCCGCTCGCCGCCCAGCAGCTCGCCGAGCTCTCGACCCAGCTGACCCAGGCCCGCGCCGCCCAGGCCGATTCCGTCGCCAAGGCCAAGCTGATCCGCGAGATGCTCAAGGACGGCCGCAGCTTCGAGATTCCGGACGTCGCCAACAACGAGCTGATCCGCCGCCTCGTCGAGCAGCGCATCGGCCTGAAGGCGCAGCTGGCGCTGGAGGCCCGCACCCTGCTGCCGCAGCACCCGCGGATGAAGGAGCTCGGCGCCCAGCTCGAGGGCCTGGAGACGCAGATCCGGGCCGCCGCCGACCGCGCGGTGCGTACCCTCGAGAACGATTCCCGCATCGCCGGCAGCCGGGTCGAGAGCCTGCAGGCGGCGGTGGACGCCCAGCGCACCATCGTCGCCAAGGCGAATGGCGACGAGGTCGAATTGCGGGCGCTGGAGCGCGAGGCGAAGGCCCAGCGCGAGCAGCTCGAATCCTATCTCGGCCGGTTCCGCGAGGCCGCGGCCCGCGACGCGGCGAGCGCCGCCCCGGCGGATGCCCGGGTGGTCTCCCGCGCGGTGGTACCCGACCTGCCGTCCTTCCCCAAGAAGCTGCCGATCATCCTCTTCGCCACGGTGATCGCGTTCCTGTTCGCCATCGGCGGGGTCGTCGCCAAGGCGCTGCTCGCCGGCGATCCCCCGGGCCGCGGCCGCGGCCGCCCGCCGGTGCGCCGCCCGGAGTCGGAGACCGATGCCCCGGTCGTCATGAATCCGATGCCCGAGCCGGCGGCCCGGGTCGCCGCCAGCCTCCCGGCCGAGCCGGAGATCGAGGCCGCGCCGCTGCCCGTGGCGCCGGCCCCGCAGCCCGAGCCGGCCCCGGTCCGGGAGGCCGCCGCGCAGGCCGATCCGATGCCCGCACCGGCTCCCGCGCCGCACTCCTCCGCCGAGCGCCTGTTCGCGGAGCCGGCGCTCCTGCCCGCCGCTCCGGTCCCGGCGATGGCGGCCCAACCCGCCCCGGCCCCCGCCGTCGCCCCGGCTCCCGCTGCCCGGGCGGCATCCGAGCCCCGCTACGACCTCGACGTGCTGGTGGCCCGGCTCGACGCGGTCGAGACCGCGGGCGGCGGCCGGCGGGTGCTCCTCGTCGGCACCGGCGAGGGGACCGACCTCGACGACCTCGCCCGCAGCCTCGGCCGCGCCGCCGCCCTGCACGGCCGCGCCCTGCTGGTGCGCCTCGACGGATCGGCGGACGCGCATCCGGGCCTCACGGATCTCGTCGCCGGCCGGGCCGATTTCACCGCGGCGATCCGGCGCGAGGCCGGCCCGCGCCTCAACCTGATCGGCCGCGGCCGCGGCGAGGCCTCGGCCCTGCTCGACGGGGGCGACGCGCTCGGCCTCACCTTCGACGCCCTCGGCGAGGCCTACGACTGGGTGATCGCCTCCCTCAACGACGGCTTCTCGGCCGAGACCCGGTCGATGGTGAGCGCGCTCGGCGCCTGGATGGACGCGGTGGTGATCGCCTCGAATGCGGAGGCCGACGACCCGCGCCTCGTCGGGCTGTTCGATACCGCCGAGGCGGCCGGGGTGCCGGAGGTGATCGTCGCCCAGGACCGGGCCCCGGCGGAGGTCCCGATGCCGTCCTACCCGCTGCGCCGGTCGGCCTGAGGGAGCGACCCGGACGTAGGACGCGGGGAGACCGGCACGGCCTCCCCTTTCTTATTCCACGCCCCGCCTGCCGGACCGGGCCCCCTCCCCCGGCGGGGCCTGCCCGTCCCGCAGGGCCCGCACCAGGGCCTCGGCCTCGCCGCTCTGGAGGAGCGGCACCAGGGCCCGCACCCGCTCCGGCGGTAGGTCCCACCAGGCGGTCTCGACCAAGGCCGCCGCGATCTCCGGCGAGAAGCGGTGGCGGATCACCCGGGCCGGGTTGCCGGCCACGATGGCGTAGGGCGGCACGTCCCGGGTCACGACCGCGTGGGCCGCCACGACGGCGCCGGGGCCGACCGTGACCCCGGACAGGATCAGGCAGCCCGAGCCGAGCCAGACATCGGCCCCGATCGCGACGTCGCCCCGGGAGGCGTGGTAGCCGTCCGGCGCGTCGAGGTCCGGCCACAGGCCCGTCATCGCGGCGAACGGATAGGTCGAGACCCAGTCGGTGCGGTGGTTGCCCCCGAGCAGGATCTCGACCTTGTCGGCGATGGAGCAATAGGGGCCGATCGTCAGTCGTGCGCCGGATTCCGGAAAGCGAACCTTCGGCCTGCCGTAGGAGAACGGCGCCACCCGGAAGCCATGGCGGGCCACGAGCTTGGCCAGATGCAATCGCGTCTCGTTGTGAGGGTTGCGCCCCTGCCGCAGGCGGTGCAGGAAACCCATCACCCGCGGACTCGCTTGCGAGCCGCGGACAGGATGGCAAGCCCGACTTTTCGGGCGACCCGGGGAGACAGCGCGGTGAGCAGCAACATTTCGGACGATCTGAAGAGCGGCGCGCTGTTCTACCACCGTCATCCGCGACCCGGGAAGCTGGAGATCCAGCCGACGAAGCCGCTCGGCAACCAGCGCGACCTGGCGCTCGCCTACTCCCCCGGCGTCGCCGCCGCCTGCGAGGCGATCGCCGCCGATCCGGAGGAGGCCGCGACCCTGACCGCGCGCCAGAACCTCGTCGCGGTGGTGTCGAACGGCACCGCGGTGCTCGGGCTCGGCGATATCGGCCCGCTCGCCTCCAAGCCCGTGATGGAGGGCAAGGCGGTCCTGTTCAAGAAGTTCGCCGGCATCGACGTGTTCGACATCGAGCTCAACGAGAAGAACGTCGACAAGCTCGTCGACGTGGTGGCGGCGCTCGAGCCCACCTTCGGCGGCATCAACCTCGAGGACATCAAGGCGCCGGAGTGCTTCGAGGTCGAGGAGCGCTGCCGGGCCCGGATGAACATCCCGGTCTTCCACGACGACCAGCACGGCACGGCGATCATCGTGGCGGCGGCCGTCCTCAACGGCCTCGAATTCGCCGGCAAGAACATCGCCGAGGTCAAGATCGTCACCTCGGGCGCGGGGGCGGCGGCGCTCGCCTGCCTCAACCAGCTCGTCTCGCTGGGGGCGCGGCGCGAAAACATCTTCGTCACCGACATCGAGGGCGTGGTCTTCAAGGGCCGTGAGACGCTCATGGACCGCTGGAAGTCGGTCTATGCCCAGGAGACGCAGGCCCGGACGCTCGCCGAGGTGATCCCCGGCGCCGACGTCTTCCTCGGCCTCTCGGCCGGCGGTGTGCTCAAGCCCGAGATGCTGGAGCGGATGGCCGAGAAGCCGCTGATCATGGCGCTCGCCAACCCCTATCCGGAGATCATGCCGAACCTCGCCGAGGAGAAGCGGCCGGACGCGATGATCTGCACCGGGCGCTCCGACTTCCCGAACCAGGTCAACAACGTCCTGTGCTTCCCCTACATCTTCCGGGGGGCGCTCGACGTCGGGGCGACCACGATCAACGAGGAGATGAAGGCGGCGGCCGTCAAGGCGATCGCGGGGCTCGCCCGCGAGACCCCGTCCGACGTCGTCGCCCGCGCCTATGGCGGCGAGGCGCGGCCCTTCGGCCCCCACTCCCTGATCCCGAGCCCGTTCGACCCGCGCCTGATCCTGCGCATCGCCCCCGCCGTCGCGCAGGCCGCGATGGAATCCGGCGTCGCCAAGCGGCCGCTGCCGGACGTGCAGGCCTATGCCGAGTCCCTCGACCGGTTCGTGCACCGCTCCGGCTTCATCATGAAGCCGGTCTTCACCGCGGCCAAGCAGGATCCCCGCCGGGTCGTCTACGCCGAGGGCGAGGACGAGCGGGTGCTGCGCGCCGTCCAGGCGATCGTCGAGGAGGGGCTGGCCAAGCCCATCCTGATCGGCCGCCCGAACGTGATCGAGACCCGCCTCAAGCGCTTCGGCCTCGCGATCCAGCCCGGCCGCGACTTCGAGCTGATCAACCCCGACGACGATCCGCGCTACCGCACCTACGTCCAGACCTACATCGATCTCGCCGGACGCCGCGGCATCACGCCGGACGGCGCCCGCACGCTGGTGCGCACCAACAACGCGGTGATCGGCGCGCTGGCCGTGCGCCGCGGCGAGGCCGACGCGCTGATCTGCGGCCTGGAGGGCCGCTTCGAGAGCAAGCTCCGGGTGATCCGCGACATCATCGGGCTCGCGCCGGGCGCCCGGGACTTCGCGGCGCTCAGCCTCATCGTCACCTCGAAGGGCGCCTACTTCCTGGCCGACACCCACGTGAGGCCCGATCCGAGCGCCGAGGAGATCGCCGACGTCGCCATCGCCTGCGGCGACACCGCCCGCCGCTTCGGCCTGTCGCCGAAGATCGCGCTCGTCAGCCATGCCGATTTCGGCTCGTTCGACACCGCCTCGTCGCGCAAGATGCGCCAGGCCCTGGCGCTGGTGCGCGAGCGCGCCCCCGACCTCGAGGTCGACGGCGAGATGGCGGCCGACACCGCCCTGTCGCAGGCGATCCGCGACAAGGTGCTGCCGGGCTCGCGCCTCAAGGGCGAGGCCAACGTGCTGATCATGCCGAACCTGGATGCGGCGAACATCGCCTTCCAGTTCTCCAAGACCCTGGCCGACGCGCTGCCGGTGGGGCCGCTGCTCCTCGGCCCGGCGAAGCCGGCGCATATCCTCACGCCGTCGGTGACGGCGCGCGGCATCGTCAACATCACCGCCGCGGCGGTGGTGGAGGCCCAGGGGCAGGAGGTGCTGACGCCCGAGGGCGACAGCGCGGCGGAGACGGGGACGCCGTTGGTGTCGGCTTGATGTAAGACGAGGCGGCCCGGTGGGATAACCACCGGGCCTCCATACCACCGTCGCATACAAGCTCAAATACATGGTCAGCTATTTACCTCTGTCCGGTTTTTTACGACCCTTATTCTTCTTAATCATCTGCCCAGGCAATATTGTCCTTCGACGCTGGCGAGCAGCCTCGGCCTGGATTTTAGTATAGTCAACTTGCAGGATTGATGCAGATCTTACACTTTGATGCTGGACACCGTCAATCTCATCAAATTTTTTGTAGCTTAAAATTAAAATATTTGTCGAATCATTTTTGAGAACAGCACAAGCAACTTGCGCCTGGAACTTGATTTCCTCAACGCTCGGTTCCATTCTCACGCGGCAGAGCCAGATCTGTAGGGGGTATCGCTCCCTACAAGAAATTGGCGTGTTGGGTGCTCACGTAGTGTGGGTTCAAGTTGCTCAAGAAGGAGTGCTATATCCTCCTGGCTCGTCTGATCGTAATCGCGGAGCATGGCATCAATCCGCAGCCATCCGACGGGTCGACGCCGGTCGATAGCTTCAAGTATACGAATTAGGCCGACAGGCATAGACTGTGTTGGCACCGGGCGCTCGGCCCAGTTCTCGTTCTCGAAATAGCGATCCACAATATCACTGAAAGCAGTCCAAATTATCTGATCAGTGTCTTTTAGCTGTTTGCGCAAGTCGATATCAAATCTATTGCGAACAACATACGCACCAAGATGATCGATTTCATCAAACAACATGGCCTTCGGTATGCCTGCGACCTGCTGACGAACACTTAAATAATGAATTAGCTGGCCGGTAGTAGGCAGAAATCGATTGATAACGAACAAATCGTCAACGGACATGGATATGAAAGGATGCGCTCCAAGGATCGGAGTAATGTCTGGCAGTTCCTTGGCCATTGCTGAGAACGGAGTGAAGGCCTCGATCGTGAGGCCGATCGGCAGAATTATCCGAAATTTATCGCGCTTGATTCTAGCTATCTCGACGTGCGCACCATTGCGCAGCAAGAACAGCGGTACCTCTGGCGCGCTTGCCAAATAATTGATGAAACGTGCGCACTGCTTATAAGCCTTGCCAATAAGTTCATTAATCACTCGCTCATGGCTCGCAAAATTCGTAGCAGGGGACTGCATTGGCATCACCCCGGCCTTGCCCTCAATTACAAGCAGAACGTCATCAACTAGCAGTAGTAAGTCGCACTCAGCCCACTCGCCCGTTGCCACATCTTTGTAATATACGCTCTCGAATGATTTACTATCTCGTAGCTGCCGAGAGAATATTTTTGTATAAGCTTCTTCAACGCGGCGACCTTGCCGGCTAATCCAATCATCGCGATACGGCAATCGTTTCCACAACCCCCATTGAATGGCGCGATACGCGGAATCTCGAACGAACTGACCGTCGGTTGCATAGACCTCGCCTCCAAGCTTGATTCCTGGCTTGATTCGAGCTGGCAGTGTCCGCATTGGTGTGCCCGCAAACTCGCCTTCGGCAAAAAATTTTGTGTTCTCGCCAGGTATATATGAAATATCGTCAAGCAGAGCAGCCGGAAGCCCAGAATGTCGGCTCAGATTGCACACACCGCCAAAAATAACACCCTGAATTTGGTAGATAATTTTTGCAGATAATTCCGGTTCTTCAATCTTCATTCGTCCTATTAATGTCTTTGTATCTTCGCCGCGCGCCTCCGCTATAGCGTGAATCTTTTCCATCGCGGCATGTATTCCCTCTGCGGCTCTGCTGACGCCAGACCGAAATGTATCCGCGATTCGCTGAATACCTGCTGCAATCTCATCATAATCGACACCATACGCTGTCTTTAATGCATCACTGTGTGGCTCAAGTGCGAAACGAAAAAACTCCTCCTAAAGCACTTGGTAGCGATGGCCACGAATTAGGCTCCATGATATTTTTGCGTGGAACTCGGTATCAGCTGAATACCCACCTTTACCATCGTCGACCCGGGCAGCAGCACTTGCCATAGAATAAAAAAGGGTTTTATTTTCGAGTTCGGCCAAAATTTCCATAAGCTCGATGACTTTTTCTTCATCGATCGCCTGCGCATTATCAATCAGATGCGAATGACAACTCCAGACTGCGTGCATGTATTCAAGGGCAAGTTGATATTTTTTTACAATTTCTTGCCGAGGAGGTGAATTTTCGGTGTCTCCAGCGGTGCTTTGGCTCAACAAAGCCACGTGGAATCGCGATAAAATATAGCTCAAAAGCGTGATGGGCGGCTGCGCGAGTATGAGATCGCGTGCTCTAAAAGCCAGCACCTCCATCTCTTGTCTCAACCCGTCGGCGGCCTTGATCTTCTGATCGCGATCCGATGCGGTATCTTTTGGCTGCCCAGCCATAACACGACCATGTATATTATCCATAGGCTGAGTAAGCGCAATTTGTAGCGAGAATGCAAGAGCGTTACGTCGTTGACGGCGCCGTTATGTGGCGTCAGGGGAAGTTAGGGAAAAATTATTCATTGAAGGGAGCAAGACAATAAAACATTCAGCAATCTCAAAAATACATTATAAATATTTCCGAATTCAAAATATTGAATATCCGAAGCCAGCACAATGAGTTTAATAATAAATTTGTCTTGCTCAGACCATTCATAACAGAGCATTATAATAGCTGAGACGCCAGATTTCGTCTATCGAACCTTAACTCGGCGACATCAGCAGCCCTTGCCGGCTTCAAGCTGATTACGTTCAGAGCCTAGGGCCGCGGCAAGGATCAATCCGCCTCAACTCCCATCTACCCCCGCGGCTTCGGCGCCGCCTTCCCCGCCTGCCCCGGCGGCTGCGCACAGCCGGCCTGCTTGCCCTTGGCGTTGTCGTCCTTGCCGCCCGGCACGAACATCGCCGACACGCGGCCGCCCGCGACCGGGTCCATGTTCGCCCGGCCGGTATTCATGTCGTAGACGAGGCGCGAGCCGCGGGTGACGTTCTGGCACTGGCTCAGCACCACGTTGCCGGTGAGCACGACGCGGTTCGCCACCCGGTCGAACACCGCGTTGTCGCCGCTCGCCACCTGGTCCTTCGACACCACCGTGACCGGGCCGGCGCAGACCACCTGGCGGATCGCGCTGCCGTCGGTGGGATCGGACGATTTTTCGGGTTTCTCGACCTTGGGCTCGGCCTTCGCCTCGACCTTCACGGGCTTCTCGACGGGCTTTACCTCCGCGGGCTTCGCGTCCACGGCTTGGGCAATGGACGCCTTCGCGTCGGGCCCCTTGCCGTCCGACCCCTTGGCCTCGGCCTTGCCCTTCGGCTCCTTCTCCTTGCGCTGGTAGTGCACGGTCATGCTGGAGCAGCGGATGGTGCTCTCGCCCTGCACCGCCACGACGTTGCCGGCGAAGACCGCCTTGTTCTCGCGGTCGAACACGTCGAGCCGGTCGGCGTCGATCTTGATCGGCTCCTTGCCGCCGCCGCTGCCGAAGGCGCCGAAGCCGGAGCCGGCCTCCTTCTTCTTGGTGGCGGATTTTTCGGCGGCGGGCGCGGCCGGGGTCTCGGCCCGGGGCACGGACGGGAGGGCGAGAGCGGCGACAGTGAGGCAGCCGAGCGCCGCGAGGGCCGGGAGACGGGGCACGGGCTCAATCGTCCTTGATCTGGGCCTCGGTGGTCCGCAGCGGCGGATCCTGCTCCGAGGTCTCGGAAGGGGCGTGGTTGGAGAAGACCGCCTTGACGTTGCCGACGAACGAGATGGTCTTGCCGCTCTCGGTCACCTCGAGGCCGTCGGCCCGGATCGAGCCGGTCGGCATCGTGACGGTGACGGCCTCGCGCGAGGACATGGCGCCGGCCTTGAAGTCGACATGGGCCGAGGTGAGGCGCGCCTCCTGGCCCTTGTCGGTCCAGAGGCGGATGTGCTGGCTCAGCTCCAGCGCCTCCTTCTGGGTGTCGAAGATGCCGGCCGTCGCCTCGATATGGGCGAGCCCCCCCGATTCGTCGGTGGTGAGGCGCCCGAGCATGTTCTGCAATTCGATCACGAAGGGCTTGCGCACGTCCTGGAGCGCGGCCTTCGCGGTGACGACGTAGGGGCGGTTGTCCTTCGAGCGGTAGCCGGAGAGGCGCGGGCTCTCCATCGTCACCTTCGAGCCCGAGACGCCGATCGCGCCGAGGCTGACCGAGACGCCGAGATCGGCGAAGGGGTTGAGCCAGGTGCCGACCACGATGGCGAGCCCGGCCGCCCCCGCGCCGAGGGGGATCGCGCGGCGCAGCCAGCGCACCTGGGCGCTGTGCCGGCGGGCGCGGGTGTGGGCGCGCAGGCGCCGGGAATCGAGGGCCGGGCCGGCCGGGGACGGGACCGCGTCGAGCAAGGTTGTGGCCACCTGCATCATGCCGAGACCCGGGCGGGGTGCGCGGGACACGCCCCACCCCTGCCCCGGTCCGGTGTCGAAGTTATGGCCGGAAGGTTAACAGAACGGCCAGGCTTCTGTCTCGACTCCGCGTCTCCCGCGAAACCGCCGATCGCCGTCGGCATCCGGCGGGGCGGCAGCGGCGCGCGTTTCGCCAGGTCCGCTCAGCTATGCGCGAAGATGTCCGTCTCGTCCCATTCGAGCAGGTCGAGGCGGGCACGGGTCGGCAGGAAGTCGAAGCAGGCTTGCGCCATGGCGGTCCGGTCCTCGCGGGCCAGCATCGCGTCGAGGCGCGTGCGCAGGGCGTGCAGGTGGAGCACGTCGGAGGCCGCGTAGTCGATCTGCGCCTGGGTCAGGGTGTCGGCGCCCCAATCCGAGGATTGCTGCTGCTTCGACAGGTCGACGCCGAGGAGCTCGCGCACCAGGTCCTTCAGGCCGTGCCGGTCGGTATAGGTGCGGGCGAGCCGCGAACCGATCTTGGTGCAGTAGACCGGCCCCGGCATCACGCCGAGGCGATGGTAGAGCACCGCGAGGTCGAAGCGGGCGTAGTGGAAGATCTTGGTCACCGCCGGGTCGGCCATGACCCGCTTGAGCACCACCGGCTCGGGGCCGGCCTTGGGGATCTGCACCAGGTCGACCTCGCCGTCGCCGCGGGAGATCTGCACCACGCAGAGCCGGTCGCGGTGGGGCTGGAGGCCGAGGGTCTCGGTGTCGACCGCGATGGCCGGGCCCGGCACGTAATCGTCGGGCAGGTCGCCGCGGTGCAGGCGATGGGGCATGGGAGGCGCGTCCGGGGCAACGTCGAGAGGGGTTGCCCCGGCGCCTAGCACCGCTCCCCCGGGCCGGCAAGGACGGGCCCGAGGATGCGCCAGGGATGCGCCGGGAAACCGGGCGGTCAGGACTTCTGGCGGGCGATGACCTTGTCCTTGATGTCCTCGTAGACGTTCGACGGGACGATCTTCTTCGACAGGAGCTCGTCCTTGCCGCGATAGGGCCGGCCCTTGACGATCGCCTCGGAGCGCGCCGCGCCGATGCCCTTGAGGGTCTCGAGTTCCTGCTTCGAGGCGCTGTTGAGGTCGATGAGGGCGGGCTTGCCGGCTTGCGCCGGTTGCGCGGCAGGCGCCGCCTTCGGGACCTCGGGCGCCTTGGGGGCGACCGGCGCCGCGGGGGCCGTCGTGGCGGGCGCGGGCCGCGTCGTCGGGGTCGAGGGTGCCGGGGTCTGGGCGAGAGCGGGGCCCGCGGCCAGCAGGGCGGTCAGCGCCAGGGCGCGGGTCAGGCGGGGAAAGCGCGTCATCGGGAAGAGCTCCGATCGTGCCGCCCTGAGGGGCCCGGGCCTGGGCTGTCCGGAGCGGCTGGACCCATCATGCGACCTTCGCCGTTGAACGGCAGCTTAATGGGTGTATGAGGGCTCGAGCGGATTTCTGGGATCGGTCCCCTAGCCAGGACCGCGCGTCTCCTCTATAGACCCCGCTCCGATCAGGATCGCGACGCGCGCGGCGGCTCCGCCCGGGAGCAGCTTCGCGCCTGTTTTGTTGCACGGGATACAAGTTCCAATGGCCGTTCCGAAGCGAAAGACCTCCCCGTCGCGGCGCGGCATGCGCCGTTCCGCCGACGCCCTCAAGGCCCCGACCTACGTCGAGGACAAGGATTCCGGCGAGCTGCGCCGCCCCCACCACATCGACCTGAAGACCGGCATGTACCGGGGTCGCCAGGTCCTGAAGGTCAAGTCCGACGCGTGATGCGGTGTGGCGGCGCTCATGCGCCGCCGACGACCGGCACGGGATGACGGCGCCCCTCGCGGGCGCCGTTCTCGTTTGGGGCCCGTCTCAGGCCGGGCGGCGCCCGGCCCGCCACAGCCACAGGGCGGAGAGCGCGAGATGCGCGGCGTGCTGCGGCTCGGCTCGATCGAGAGCGCCGCCGGGGCCCGGCTTCCGCCGATCCTCTCGGCGTGACGATCGAGCCGCAAGACCGGCACCACCCGGGCGATGCTGCGCCAGCGCGAGCGCCACGAGGTCGAGGCCGCCTTCCTGTCCGAGCCGTTCGAGCACGGCCCGCTGTCGTCGGTGCCGGCCTTCGACGAGGAGCTGGTGCCGATCACCGCGAGCGGCGTGGGTGCGGAGCCGGAGCGGGCCCGGACCGTGGTGGCGTTCCCGCACGGCTGCTCCTATCGCCAGCGCCTGTTCGCGTGGCTCGCCGAGGCGGGCCGGTCGCCGGACCGGATCCTGGAGATGAGTTCGTACCACGCCATCGTGGCCTGCGTGGCCGCCGGGACAGGGGCCGCGATCGTGCCGGCGGCGGTGCTCGACCATGCCGTGCTCGCCACCGCGGTCGCGCGCCACCCCCTGCCGGACGGCCTGCGGCTCAGCCGCACCCACCTCGTCTGGTCGGGGCAGGCCAGCCCGACCCTGCGCTCGCTGATGGCGCTGCTGGAGCGGGAGGAGAGCGAGTGGCCAGCGTCGTCCGTCGACGACGACGGTGCACGACAGGAGGGCGACTTGCCGACAACGCCCGGGACAGGGCGGGCGTGAGGTCCGAAAGAGCCGGATGCCGGCTCAGCGATCGCCGCCCGCCGCGTAGCAGGCCGAGGCCACCTGCGAGCGGTGCCGCCGCGAGGGCCGCAAACCCCCGTCCGGCCCGTCGATGAGCTGAACCAGGAAGGTGGCGAGGGGACGGGCCGGCACCGCCGGGACGGGCGCGGAGGTCTCGATCGGGACGAGGGCCCGCCCGGGCGAATCCGGATCCGGGACGATCGTGTCGGGCTGGGACATGGCGCGGGCTCCGCGGGCTAACGCGCCGTCAACGTCGCAAGCGCCCTGCCGTGTTCCACCCTCCCCCGCATTCTCGCGTTACTTCTTGGCGAGGGCTTCGAGCCGGCTCTGCATTTCGGCCATCTGGCGCTTGATGTCGTCGAGCTCGCCCTTGGGCGACGCGGCCGCCGGAGCCGGCGCCTCGGCCGGCTTGTCGCCGGCGGGCTGCTGGCCGCCCGGGCCGAACGGCGTGAACATCCGCATGGCGTCGCTGAAGAAGCTCATGTTGGCCCGCACCTGCTCCTCCATGGCGTGCTGGAAGGCGGTGGGCCCGAAGGTCTGGGACATCTTCTCGCGCAGGCCGTCCTGCTCGCGGGTGAGGTGGTCCATCGAGTATTCGAGGAAGCTCGGCACCATCGCCCGCATGCTGTCGCCGTAGAAGCGGATCAGCTGGCGCAGGAAGGCCACCGGCAGGAGGTTCTCGGCCCCGGCCTTGTTCTCCTGCTCGAAGATGATCTGGGTGAGCACCGAGCGGGTGATGTCCTCGCCCGACTTGGCATCGAAGACCACGAAGTCCTCGCCGGCCTGCACCATCGCGGCGAGGTCCTCGAGGGTGACGTAGGTCGAGGTGCCCGTGTGATAGAGACGCCGGTTGGCGTACTTCTTGATGACGGTGGGTGTCGACTTGCCGCTCTCCGCCATCGGTACGTTGTCTCCCTCTTGGCGAACCCGGCGGGAACTGGACGGCGCCGGGCGAGCCGAATTTTCACCGTGTCTCATGGTTCGACCTTAAAGCCTTCGTGTGCCGGCGAAAACAGCAATCTGCGCGCCGTCCACGCAAACTGGCCGCGCTGCCAGCGCGATAACGGTCGGCGCACGCCTTGACTTCCCGGAGGGCAAAGCTTTCATCCAACCCCAAAGCGCGCGGGGTGCGCGGCCGCCGGGTCATCGCGCCGGCGGCGGCCCGCGACGCTGGGAGAGGGTCAGGAGAGGCGCATGGCTGAGAAGGCAGATATCGTCATCGTGGGGGCCGCCCGCACCCCGGTCGGCTCGTTCAACGGGGCCTTCGCCACCGTGCCGGCCCACAAGCTCGGCGCGGTCGCCATCAAGGCGGCGCTCGAGCGCGCCAAGGTCTCCCCCGAGGAGGTCGACGAGGTGATCTTCGGCCAGGTGCTGGCCGCGGGCGAGGGCCAGAACCCGGCCCGCCAGGCCGCCATGGCCGCCGGCATCCCGCAGGAGAAGACCGCCTGGGGCCTCAACCAGCTCTGCGGCTCGGGCCTGCGCACCGTCGCGGTCGGCATGCAGCAGATCGCCAACGGCGACGCCGACATCATCGTGGCCGGCGGCCAGGAATCGATGTCGATGGCCCCGCACGCCCAGTACCTGCGCGGCGGCCAGAAGATGGGCGACCTGAAGCTCGTCGACACGATGCTGAAGGACGGCCTGATGGACGCCTTCAACGGCTACCACATGGGCAACACCGCCGAGAACATCGCCCAGCAGTGGCAGCTGACCCGCGAGGAGCAGGACGCCTTCGCGGCCCGCTCGCAGAACAAGGCCGAGGCCGCCAAGAAGGACGGCCGCTTCAAGGACGAGATCGCCCCCGTCACCGTGCCCGGCCGCAAGGGCGACGTGGTGGTCGACACCGACGAGTACATCCGCGAGGGCGCGACCCCCGAGGGCATGGCCAAGCTCAAGCCCGCCTTCTCGAAGGACGGCACCGTCACCGCCGGCAACGCGTCGGGCATCAACGACGGCGCCGCCGCCCTGGTGCTGATGTCGGCGGCCGAGGCCGAGAAGCGCGGCCTCAAGCCGCTCGCCCGCATCGCCTCCTGGGCCACCGCCGGCGTCGACCCGAAGATCATGGGCACCGGCCCGATCCCGGCCTCGCGCAAGGCGCTGGAGAAGGCCGGCTGGAAGGCCTCCGACCTCGACCTGATCGAGGCCAACGAGGCGTTCGCCGCCCAGGCGCTGGCGGTCAACAAGGACCTGGGCTTCGACGACGCGAAGGTCAACGTGAACGGCGGCGCCATCGCCATCGGCCACCCGATCGGGGCGTCGGGCGCCCGCGTCCTCGTGACCCTGCTGCACGAGATGCAGCGCCGCGACGCCAAGAAGGGCCTCGCCACGCTCTGCATCGGCGGCGGCATGGGCGTCGCCATGTGCCTCGAGCGCTGATACGGGCTCGATCGCTCAAGTCGCGCTGAAATATTAGCGGCGCGACGGAGGGCGGCCGGGAGCCCGGCCGCCCTGTTACAGTTAGTACTTAAAGAAGCGGGACAGCACCCGCCTTCGTTGTGGATCGGCCGCTTTCCGTAAAGTACCACGGAACCGCGCCGAGGGACGGATCGCTCGAACGCTCATCAAGGAGAGGGCACATGGCAGAACGCGTCGCACTGGTCACCGGGGGCACGCGCGGCATCGGCGCTGCGATCTCGAAAGGCCTGAAGGAGGCCGGATACAAGGTCGCGGCCAATTACGGTGGCAACGACGAGGCCGCACAGGCCTTCAAGAGCGAGACCGGCATCCCGGTCTTCAAGTTCGACGTCGGCGACGCCGCGGCCTGCGAGGCCGGCATCCGCGCGGCGGAAGCCGAACTCGGCCCGATCGACATCCTGGTCAACAATGCCGGCATCACCCGCGACGGCATGTTCCACAAGATGACCTTCGAGCAGTGGCAGGCGGTGATCCGCACCAACCTCGACTCGATGTTCACCTGCACCCGTCCGCTGATCGACGGCATGCGCTCGCGGGGCTTCGGCCGGATCATCCTGATCTCGTCCATCAACGGCCAGAAGGGCCAGATGGGCCAGACCAACTACTCCGCCGCCAAGGCCGGCGTGATCGGCTTCGCCAAGGCCCTGGCGCAGGAGAACGCCAACAAGGGCATCACCGTCAACGTGATCGCGCCCGGCTACATCGCCACCGAGATGGTCAAGGCGATCCCCGAAGAGGTGCTGAAGGCCAAGATCCTGCCGCACATCCCGGTCGGCCGCCTCGGCGAGGCCGACGAGATCGCCCGCGCGGTCGAGTTCCTGGCCGGCGAGCAGGCGGGCTTCATCACCGGCTCGACGCTGACCATCAACGGCGGCCAGTACATCGCGTGATAGATCGGGGCGTCCCGGACGGGGCGCCCCTCCTTGTTCGGCGCGGCGGTTCTCGCATCCTCCGCGTCATTCCGGGGCCGCGTCAGCGGAGCCCGGAATCCAGAAACGCAAGACGCTCGGAATAGAGCGCGACGCGTTCCGCCTCATCCTGCATCACCAGCGGTTCTGGATCCCGGGCTCTCGCCTTCGGCGAGCCCCGGGACGACCCTGTGAAGCGGAAATGCCGCTGCTGAAATGTCGACGTTTACTGCGTCAGCGGGCAGCCGCTGGCCTTCGCCGACAGGAACGCCTTGTCGCCCGGAATCGTCGCCAGCAGCTTGTAGTAGTCCCACGGCGCCTTCGACTCGGCCGGCGACTTGACCTGGAACAGGTACATGTCGTGGACCATGCGGCCATTGGCCTGCACCGTGCCGCCGCGGCCGAAGAAATCGTCGACCTTCAATTCGCGCATCTTGGCCGCCACCGCGTCGGTGTCGTCGGTGCCCGCGGCCTTCACGGCCTTCAGGTAGTGCAGGACCGAGGAGTAGGTGCCGGCCTGGATCATGTTCGGCATCTTGCCGGTCTTGGCCATGAACCGCTTGGCGAAGCCCCGGGCCTGGTCGTCGAGGTCCCAGTAATAGCCCTCGGTCAGCACGATGCCCTGCGCCGCCTTGAGGCCGAGGCCGTGGACCTCGGAGAGCGTGAACAGCAGCGCCGCGAGGCGCTGTCCGCCCTGGACGATGCCGAATTCCGCCGCCTGCTTGATCGCGTTCGAGGTGTCGAGACCGGCATTGGCGAGCCCGATGATCTTGGCGCCCGACCCTTGCGCCTGGAGCAGGAACGAGGAGAAGTCCTGGGCGCTCAAGGGGTGGCGCACGGCACCCACGACCTTGCCGCCCTTCTGGGTGACGTATTGCGTCACGTCGGCCTGGAGCGCGGTGCCGAAGGCGTAGTCGGCGGTGAGGAAGAACCAGGTATCGCCGCCGGTCTCGACCAGCGAGCCGCCGGTGCCGACCGCGAGCGCGTGGGTGTCGTAGGCCCAGTGGAAGCCGTAGGGCGTGCACTGCTTGCCGGTGAGATCGGACGTGGCGGCGCCGTCCACGATGGTGATCTTGCGCTTCTCCTTCGACAGGCCCTGCACGGCGAGCGCCACCGAGGAGGTGGTCAGCTCCATGATCGCGTCCACCTTGTCGGTGTCGTACCATTGCCGGGCGATGTTGGAGGCGATGTCGGGCTTGTTCTGGTGGTCGGCGTCGACGATCTGCACCGGCACGTCGAGGACCTTGCCCCCGAAATCCTCGACCGCCATCCTGGCCGCCTCGACCGAGCCGCGGCCGCCGAAATCGGCGTAGACGCCGGACTGGTCGTTGAGGATGCCGATCTTCACCACGCCGTCGGAGGCGCCCTTGGGCGCGGCGGTCTGGGCCTGGGCCGCAACGGCGAAAGCCAGTCCGGCGGCGAGGGCGGTGGTGCGGGCGAGCGCCCGGCTCAAGCGTGTCATGGTGTTCCTCCCCGGGCCGCGGTTGTTTCCCCGCCGGCCGTCGTCCTGCTGATCGCAGCACGGCAGCTAGGGCGGTGCCGGGGCGGGAATCAAGCGGCGCCGGCCGTCCCCTCCCCCCGTCTTTCGCCGCACGGCCACGCTCGTGCCGGGCGACGACTGCCTTTTGGGTGCACGGCTCCCTATATGGGCCTATAAGGCGCCCGCGGCGCGCGCCACTACCGCTACGATCGATCGCAGGTTCACGATGCTGGGTTCCCTTGCCAAGAAGATCTTCGGGTCGTCCAACGACCGCCGGGTGAAGGGATACCGACCCCGCGTCCAGGCCATCAACGCCCTCGAGCCCGAGCTGGCCGCCCTGTCCGACGAGGCCCTGCGCGCCCGCACCGATGCGCTCAAGGCCGAGCTCGCCGCCGGCAAGACCCTCGACGACATCCTGGTCCCGGCCTTCGCCACGGTGCGCGAGGCGGCCAAGCGCGTGCTCGGCCAGCGCCACTTCGACGTGCAGATGATCGGCGGCATGGTGCTGCACGAGAGCGGCATCGCCGAGATGAAGACCGGCGAGGGCAAGACCCTGGTGGCGACGCTCGCCACCTATCTCAACGCCCTGTCGGGCAAGGGCGTCCACGTCGTCACGGTCAACGACTACCTCGCCCGCCGCGACGCGGAATGGATGGGCCGGGTCTACCGCTTCCTCGGGCTGACCACCGGCATCATCGTGCACGGCCTCGACGATGCCGAGCGCAAGGCGGCCTATGCCTGCGACATCACCTACGGCACCAACAACGAGTACGGCTTCGATTATCTTCGCGACAACATGAAGTACGAGCTGGGCCAGATGGTCCAGCGCGGCCACAACTTCGCGATCGTCGACGAGGTCGACTCGATCCTGATCGACGAGGCGCGCACCCCGCTGATCATCTCCGGTCCGATCGACGACCGCTCCGACCTCTACACCATGATCGACGCGGTGATGCCGCGGCTGGTGCGCGAGGATTACGACCTCGACGAGAAGCAGCGCACCGTCTCGCTGACCGAGAACGGCAACGAGCATATCGAGGAATTGCTGCGCGAGGCCGGCATCCTCAAGGAGGGCGACCTCTACGACGCCCACAACGTCACGCTGGTCCACCACGTCAACCAGGCTCTGCGCGCCCACACCCTGTTCACCCGCGACAAGGACTACATCGTCCGCAACGACGAGGTGGTGATCATCGACGAGTTCACCGGCCGCATGATGCCCGGCCGGCGCTACTCGGAAGGGCTGCACCAGGCGCTGGAGGCCAAGGAGCGGGTCGAGATCCAGCCCGAGAACCAGACGCTGGCCTCGATCACCTTCCAGAACTACTTCCGCCTCTACAAGCACCTCGCCGGCATGACCGGCACCGCCTCGACCGAGGCGGACGAGTTCCACGAGATCTACAACCTCGAAGTGGTCGAGATCCCGACCAACAAGGAGGTCGAGCGCGTCGACGAGGACGACGAGGTCTATCGCACCGTCGACGAGAAATACGCCGCGATCATCAAGGAGATCGACAAGGCGCATGCCCGGCTGCAACCGGTGCTGGTCGGCACCGGCTCGATCGAGCGCTCCGAGCACATCGCCGGCCTCCTGGTGAAGCACGGCTACACCCCGCTCGACTACAGCGACCCGTCGGCGCTGGAGGACGTCTATGCGGCGGCCCGCGAGGGCCGGGTGACCAAGCGCTTCGCGGTGCTGAATGCCCGCTTCCACGAGCAGGAAGCCTACATCGTGGCCGAGGCGGGCGTGCCCGGCGCGATCACGATCGCCACCAACATGGCCGGCCGCGGCACCGACATCAAGCTCGGCGGCAACCTCGACATGCGGATCGAGCAGGAGCTCGCCAACGTCCCTGAGGGGCCGGAGCGCGACGCCCGCAT
Organism: Methylobacterium indicum; assembly: GCF_017347565.1. Lineage (NCBI taxonomy): Bacteria > Pseudomonadati > Pseudomonadota > Alphaproteobacteria > Hyphomicrobiales > Methylobacteriaceae > Methylobacterium > Methylobacterium indicum. The sequence goes on from NZ_AP024145.1 coordinate 3,755,280, forward strand.
CGCGACCCTGAAGGCCGAGATCGACCAGAACCGCGCCAAGGTCCTGGCCTCCGGCGAGCCCGCCGACCCGGCGGCCGGTCGCAAGACGGCGCTGCCCGGCGGCCTCTACATCGTCGGCACCGAGCGCAACGAGAGCCGCCGCATCGACAACCAGCTGCGCGGCCGCTCCGGCCGCCAGGGCGATCCCGGCCGCTCGAAGTTCTACCTCTCGCTTCAGGACGACCTGATGCGGATCTTCGGCTCCGACCGCATGGACGGCATGCTCCAGCGCCTCGGGCTCGAGGAGGGCGAGGCGATCATCCATCCCTGGATCAACAAGGCGATCGCCAAGGCGCAGCAGAAGGTCGAAGCCCGCAACTTCGACATGCGCAAGAACGTGCTCAAGTACGACAACGTCATGAACGACCAGCGCAAGGTCGTGTTCGAGCAGCGCCGCGAGTTCATGGCGCAGGACAGCGTGCGCGAGACCGTCGACGAGATGCGCCAGGGCGTGATCGACGACGTGGTGGCGCGCCACGTCCCGGAGGACGCCTATCCGGAGCAGTGGGACATCGCGTCCCTGCGCGAGAGCATCACCCGCGACCTCAACCTCGACGTGCCGGTCGAGGACTGGGCCAAGGAAGAGGGCATCGCCGACGAGGAGATCCGCGAGCGCCTGCGCAAGGCCGCCGACGAGGCCTATGCCGAGCGCACCGCCCGCAACACCCCGGAGGTGATGGCCTACGTGGAGAAGCAGGTGCTTCTCCAGAGCCTCGACCACCTCTGGCGCGAGCACCTCGTCACCCTCGACCACCTGCGCCAGGTGATCGGCTGGCGCGGCATCGCCCAGCGCGATCCGCTCAACGAGTACAAGTCGGAAGCGTTCGACCTGTTCAACAGCCTCGTCGGCTCCTTGCGCGAGCAGGTCACCGGCCAGCTGATGCGGGTCGAGATCATGTACCAGGAGCCGGAGCAGCCGAGCCTGCCGCCGATGTTCGCCCAGCACCTCGACCCCGTCACCGGCGAGAACGAGTTCGCCTTCGCGGAGGGCGCGGCGGGCGGCGGCGGCGGTGCCTACGAGTTCGCCGGCCAGGCCCTCGCCGCGGATGCGCCGGTGCTGGAGCGCAACCCCGACGATTCCACCACCTGGGGCCGCGTCGGCCGCAACGAGCCCTGCCCCTGCGGCTCGGGCAAGAAGTACAAGCACTGCCACGGCCGCTTCGCCGCGGACGAGTGAACGGGCCCCGAGGCTTCTCTCCCAAGCCTCTCTCCGCCATGCGCCTGCCCCCTCCCCTCCGTAGGCGGGGTTGTCCGGGAAACGGGGAGGCGCGGGACATCTCCTCTCCCCGCGGGCGGGGAGAGGCCTGAGCTCCGAAGGGGCTCAGGGAGCCGCGAACCGCAGGTTCGCCGCGAGGGTGAGGGGGTGTTTCCGAAGGAGGCTCTTCCGGACACACCCCCTCACCCTCGCTCCGGCTTTCGCCTGCGCTCACTTCACCCCCGACGAGGGGGGTGAAGTCCTCTCCCCGCCCGCGGGGAGAGGATATTTCCCGCGCCTGTTCCTGACCCCAGACAGACCTGCTCGGCGGGGAAGAGGTCGCGTCCCTCACATCGCCCGTATCGTCCGGTCTACGGCCGCCTGCACGCCGCCGAAGCGGCCGGACAGGCGCTCGCTCACGCACATCTGCACGGTGGTGCCGTAATACAGCATCCCGTAGCTCTTCTGCTTGCGGCAATCGTAGACCGGCTCGGCGAGGAGCGCGCCGGCGATGACGGCCGGTACCGCCAGGATCTTCGCGGCGGTCCCGAGCCCCCGGAGCCAGCCGCCCCCGGTCCGTCGATCCGACACGAGGACGATCTCGATGGTACGCACCTCGCGCGTGTCGGGACGGTCGGCGAAGCCGTCCAGCCCGTGCGCCGGACGTCGAGAATCCGGCTCGAAACGCTGAGAGAACCGGTCGGGCACGATGGCGGGCGCCGACGCCCTGAACATCCCGCTCCGCTGCGCGAAGATCGTCCGACGGAGTTCGGCGTTCGTCGTGGCCATGGCGGCACCTCATCCCGATGTGAGGCATCCTGTGCCTCGGTCCCCGGGATCTGTGCGTGCGGCATGCCAACGGTAACCGATCAGAAACCATATCGGATCGGCACATTCCGCAGCGTCAAGAGCGAACAGTGGTAGCGCCGCCGGCCCGCTCGTTCCGTGGTTGTATCAGGATGGGTCAGGTGCGGGACCGCCACGCCCCTCCCCGGCGAGGGGCTTCTCGTAGCGCCAGGCGGTGGTGCCGTCCTCGTAATAGTCCGGCACGGTCTCGAAGCGGCGGTAGCCGCTCCGCTCGTAGAGGCGGATGCCGGCGCCGTTATCCTCGCGGACCTCGAGCCGCAGCCGGTCGCAATCCTGCGCCAAGGCCTCGGTTTCGGCCGCCGCGAGGAGGACCCGGCCGAGGCCCGTGCCGGCGCGGCTCGGCGCCACCGCGATCGAGGACAGCCGGGCGCGCCGGCTGCCCCGGCGCCGCTCGATCGTGGCGGCGCCGACCAGGACCGCGCCGTCGAGGGCGACCAGAAGCGAGATCGACGGCGAGCCGATGGCGTGGCGGATCGCCCGGCGCTCCGCCCGGTCGGTGGCGAAGGCCGCGACCTCGAGCGCCATCAGGGCGTCGAGGTCTTCCCGGATCGCCGGCCGGATGGTGACGGCCGATGCGTGAGCGGGGCGAGCGCTCACGCGGCCTTCCACGGATAGGTCCAGGTCTCGGTCAGCGTCTGGCCGCGGGCGCGCAGGAAGGCGCGCAATTCCGTCGATTGCCCGGCCCCGTCGAGCCGCACGTCGATCGCCGCGCGAAACCCCTTCACGTGCAGGTTCGGCACCAGGGAGACCGCGATGATCTTGCCCGCCGTCGTCGAGGGCACGATCTCGACCGCCTTCGGATCGGTGAGCCAGTAGGCGAGGTCGCCGCCCGAGAAGTCGACGAGGAAGCGCCGGGTGCGCGGCTCGCTGGCATCCGCCGTGCCGCCGCTGGCGGTCGTGCGCGCGACGTAGGTGTTCACGACCCGCCCGCCGGGATGCAGGTCGTCGGTCTCGGCGAGCGACCGGATCTTGTAGGACAGCTCCACCGCCTCGCCGGGCTTGTAGGGCTGCTTGGGCTGCCAGGAGGCCACGATGTTGTCGTGGGTCTCGTTCTCGGTCGGCAATTCGACGAGGCGCACCGTGCCCTCGCCCCACTCGCCCTGCGGCTCGACCCAGTAGCCCGGGCGGCGGTGGTAATAGGCTTCGAGGTCCTGGTAGTCCTCGAACACCCGGTCGCGCTGCATCAGCCCGAACCCCTTCGGGTTGCGGTCCTCGAAGGCCGAGATCCAGCGCTCCTTGGGGTTGCGCAGGGGCCGCCAGATCCACTCGCCGCCGCCCGACTGCATCAGGAGCCCGTCGGAATCGTGCAGCTCGGGGCGGTAATCGTCCGAGTGGTGGCGGTCGTTCTCGCCGATGAAGAACATCGAGGTGAGCGGCGCGATGCCGACCGTCGCCAGTTCCCGGCGTGGGATCAGCGTGCAGCGCACGTCGACGACCGTCTCGTCGCCCGGATAGACCAGGAACTGGAACGCTCCGGTGCAGGACGGCCCGTCGAGGAGGGCGTAGATCACCGCCCGGTCGGCGCCCTTCGGCGGCATCTCGATCCAGAACTCGCGGAAGACCGGGAATTCCTCCGGCCCGCCGACGCTCTCGACGTTGACGGCGAGCCCCCGGGCCGAGAGGCCGTAGAGCTGGTCGCGGCCGAGGAAGCGGTAGTAGCTGGCGCCCAGGAACGAGATCAGCTCGTCGAGCACCCCCGGCTTGTTGAGGGGATAGTGCAGCCGGAAGCCCGCGAAGCCGAGATTGACCGGCAGCGGCTTGTCGATGGTGGTGCGGCCGTAATCGAACAGGGCGGGCTGGTAGGGCACCGGCGTCGGCACCCCGTCCCGCACTACGTTCACGACCACCGGGCGGGTGTAGAGGAAGCCGAGGTGGAAGAGCTGGAGCCGGAACGGCCCGTCCTGGTCTCCCAGCAAGGCCTTGTCGGGCCGGAAGCGGATGTCGCGCCAGGCGTCGTAGTCGAGGGAAGCGAGCGGCGCCGGCAGCGGCGCGACATTGGCCTCGAAGGGCGCGCCGGCGAGGGCCCGCGCCCGGCGCACCACCTCGTCGAAGCGGAAGCGCGGCGGGCCGGAGGGCGCCGGGGCCGGCTCCGGCGGCGGCAGGGCGCTCGGGCCGGGCTGGGTCGGCCCGACCTGGGCGGAGGCCGCCCGGCTGAGGGCGGCGGAGGAGAGCAGGCCGGCGAGGAGCGCGCGGCGCGAGGGCGAGATCGTCATGGTGTCCCGGAGGATAGGGCGCGCGTCCTGAACGCGAGCCGCTTTCTGTCGCCGGGTTGAATGGCGCGTCCGGCGCCGCTTGAGAAGGCCCCGCGGCATGACGGTGTCGTCATGGAAGGGACGCCGCAGCGTCCCGCGCTGTATCCCCCAGGCCACGCCGGGGAAATCCGGCGAAAATCCGGATCCCGGGGCTTGCGGCCGAGGGGCACGATCCGTATCTACCGCCTTGCCCAATTTCGCACGTGCCTGTGGCCGCGTGCCGGTTGGTGGGCATCCGGACAAGAGGCCGGACAGCCGCCAGGGGTCTTAAAGGATCGATGGCCGGGAAGGGTGGATCCCTCCGGCCGGCATCCAGGTGGCGACACCGGACCCCGACAACAACCGGCAGCCGGAGGCAAAACCGGCGAACCCCGCTCTCCACGGGGGACGCAGCTTAAAGCAACGACGAACGGGCTTTTTTGGTCTCGTCGGCCCTCCAAAGGCCGACACCGAAGAGGCTTGTTTCTCCTTGCCCCGAGTGCGGATCGGGTTTCCCCGTTCCAAGCAAAGGCAGCTTCCGGGTGCTCTGCGCCCGCGTCGTACGGCGTGTCTCCACAGCACGTCCGCGCCGCGCCGCATCGCCCCCTGACGCCGGACGGCCGACGCGCGCCGTCTTGATCTCGACTTCGGGTTCCCGCGGGAGCCCTCTCGAACCTTTGGTGGGGCTGATCATGACCGATCGCATCCGCGATTTCCTGCGCGTGCGCCGCGAGCTCGGCCGGGACGAGGGTCCCGTGATGGTACTCGACCTCGACGTCGTGCGCGACAACTACACCGCCTTCGCCCGCGCCCTGCCGGACACCCGGGTGTTCTACGCCGTCAAGGCGAACCCGGCTCCCGAGGTGCTGCGCGCGCTCGCCGAGATGGGCTCCTGCTTCGACACCGCCTCGGTGGTCGAGATCCAGATGGCGCTGGCCGCCGGTGCCACCGCCGACCGCGTGTCGTTCGGCAACACCATCAAGAAGGAGCGCTGCATCGCCCGCGCGCTTCAGCTCGGCGTGCGGCTCTTCGCCGTCGACTGCCAGGCCGAGGTCGACAAGATCGCCCGCGCCGCCGATGCGGTCAAGGTCGCCCGCGAGGAGGTGCAGGTGTTCTGCCGCATCCTGTGCGACGGCGCCGGGGCCGAGTGGCCGCTCTCGCGCAAGTTCGGCTGCGTGCCCGAGATGGCGGTGGACGTGCTCGAGCACGGCTATCGCGCGGGTCTGAACGCCTACGGCGTGTCGTTCCATGTCGGCTCGCAGCAGGGCAACACGGAAGCCTGGGACGGGGCGCTCGCCTCGGCCGCGATGATTTTTCGCGAGTGCGCGCATCGCGGAATCCATCTCTCGATGGTGAACCTCGGCGGCGGCTTCCCGACCCAATACCTCAAGGCGGTACCGGGCGTGGAATCCTACGGCGACGCGATCTTCCGGGCGCTGACCAAGCACTTCGGCAACCAGCTGCCCGAGACGATCATCGAGCCGGGTCGCGGCATGGTCGGCAATGCCGGCATGATCGAGGCCGAGGTGGTGCTGGTCTCGCAGAAGTCGGACGCCGCCGACGAGGTGCGGTGGGTCTATCTCGACATCGGCAAGTTCGGCGGCCTCGCCGAGACGATGGACGAGTCGATCCGCTATCGCATCGTCACCGAGCACGACGAGGACCGCACGGTCCCCTGCGTGCTCGCCGGCCCGACCTGCGACTCGGCCGACGTGCTCTACGAGAAGACCCCGTACCCGCTGCCGGTCTCGCTCGCCATCGGCGACAAGGTGCTGATCGAGGGCGCGGGCGCCTACACCACCACCTACGCGGCGGTGGCGTTCAACGGCTTCCCGCCGCTCCAGTCCTACGTGATCTGAGCCGGGACTCTGATCGGGGCCGGCGCCGAAAACGGGGCTGACCCTACGGAACGAAGCGCCGGGCTCGCCGTTACCGGGAGCCCGGCGCTTCGACGCCTCTCTTCACCACCCATCCGCAAGTCCCGGACGGCCCGCCGATGCGGCGGGTGCGAGGGCTGTCCTTTGCCCGTCTTCTGTCAGTCTCGGGAGGGTACGGCCATGATCCAGATCCGCGACGAGCGCGCCGCCGATGTCGCCGCCCGCGAGCACCTGCTCGACGCGTGCTTCGGCGAGGCCCGCTTCACCAAGACCTGCGAGCGCCTGCGCGAGGGCCGCCTGCCGTCGGACGGCCTCGCCCTGGTGGTCGAGATGCAGGATCGCCTGGTCGCCACCGTGCGGCTGTGGGACGTCGATGCGGGCGGCACGCCCGCCCTGATGCTCGGGCCGATCGCCGTCGATCCGGCGCTCCACGGCCTCGGCATCGGCAACAGGCTGATGCGCGCGGCGCTTGCCCGCGCCGCCGCCTTCGGCCACCGCGCCGTGATCCTGGTGGGCGACGCGCCCTATTACGCCCGGTTCGGCTTCACCCGCGAGCGGGTCGGGGGCCTGCGGCTGCCCGGCCCCTACGCGCCGGAGCGCTTCCTCGCCCTCGACCTCGTGCCGGGGACGCTGGACGGCGCCGACGGCATGGTGCGGGCGACCGGGCGCCTCGACCCGTCCGCCAGCCTGGCGGGCGCCGAAGGCTACCGCGCCGCGGCGTGACGCCGGGGAGCCGGGGCTGGGGCTGTCCCCTCCCCGGCCATCCGCCTCGGAGCGGTACGGGGTCGAACCGGCGCGACGGCGGTGGGACAAGGCAGACGGCATCGATCGCCGTCGTCTTCGGGGCCAGCGGACGAATTCCGTCCGGCCTCATCCCGGGTCATACGTCATCCGCCGGAGGTCGGTACGTCCCTCGCGGATCGGGGATTCGCTCCATCGGGGCGCGACGCAGCGGTCGGCGCGATGCGACGCCTGAAATAAGTTCTGCATCTGCTCTTTTGTCGCAGTGGCGCCCGCGCCCACACTCATTCCGTGTATTTTTGCTGCCTACAACCCAAAACTCGATCCCTTCCCCGGCGGGACCTAGGCGCCGGGCTAGACCGCAAGGGATATCGAAATAAAAACAGTTCGTTTTGCTACACTTACTCGACAAGAATATCTCAGCGACATCGATCGCGGTTAAATTCAGAAACATTGTAACAATAGGTTTTGTTAATACCAGGGTGTTCGGCTGCGGGCATCCCGACCCTGATCGAGGGCGCGCGCGGCGCATCGATCGGCCATCCACGCGCCCGCCCCGTCCATGCCGTTCTCGATCAAGTCCACCCTCGCCGGGTTGTTCGCCGGCGTGGCCGTCATCGCCGGCGCGCAGGGCGCGCTGTCGATCTCCGAGTTGGGGACCATCCGCCGGAGCGTCGTCGAAGTCTCGACGAACTGGCTGCCCTCGGTCATCGCGATCAACGAGATGCGCGCTCAGATCGACCAGGTGCGCATCAAGCAGTATCGCCTCGTCGCGGCGGCACACGATCCGCGACTGCTGGCCGAGCATCTGCGCCAGTACGAGCAGAGCCTGGATCACGTCGCCCAGGCGCGCACCCGTTACGAACCGCTGATCTCTTCCGCGGATGAACAAGTTGTGTACGATGAATTCGTGGCCGGCTGGAACAGGTACAAGGCGGCGAGCGATGCCATCAGGGGCCTGGTCGCCTCCGACAAGACCGACGAAGCCCTCGTCACCCTGATCGGCAAGGACAACCTGGCGCTCTACGATGCGATGAGCGCGGCCCTGGACCGCGACGTGAAGCTGAACGACAGCGGCGCGCAGAGGGACGCGAACGAGAGCGTGGTGGCCGCCCGCGACGCCACGATCGCGGCCTGGATCGCGATCATCCTGTCGCTGGCCGTCAGCCTCGGTGCCACGCTGTACGGGATGCGGCGCATCTCGGTGCCGCTCGGGCGCATCACCCGCATGATGGGCAGCTTGGCGACCGGAGACACGACGGTCGACGTTCCGTTCAAGGCCCGCCGGGACGAGATCGGCGCCATGGCCGCCGCCGTGCAGGTGTTCAAGGACAATCTGATCCGCACGCGGCAGCTCGAGGAGGAGACCGCACTCGCCCGCGACTCGGCCGAGGCGCAGCGGAAGGCCGGCATGCGCCAGATGGCGGATGCCTTCGAGCAGGCCGTCGGCGGCATCGTCGGCATGGTCTCCGCCTCGGCGACGGAGTTACAGGCGACCGCCCAGACCATGACGGCGACCGCGACCCAGACCGCCGCCCAATCCACCGCCGTGGCGGCCGCCGCCGAGGAGGCGTCGTCGAATGTCGGCACGGTGGCGGCGGCGGCCGAAGAGCTCGGCGCCTCGGTGGCCGAGATCGGCCGCCAGGTCGACGGCTCGGCCCGGCTCGCCCGGGCCGCGGTCGCGGAAGCCGGGCAGACCGCCGATCAGGTCCGGGCGCTGACCGAGGCGACGACCCGCATCGGCAGCGTCGTCGGGCTGATCTCGTCCATCGCCGGCCAGACCAACCTGCTGGCGCTCAACGCCACCATCGAGGCGGCCCGGGCCGGCATGGCGGGCCGCGGCTTCGCGGTGGTGGCGGCGGAGGTCAAGGAACTCGCCGGCCAGACGGCACGAGCCACCGAGGAGATCACGACCCAGATCGCGGCGATCCAGGCCTCGACCGGTCAGGCGGCGGGGGCGATCGGCGGGATCACCGCGCGGATCGAGGAGATCTCGGCCGTGGCGACCTCGATCGCCGCGGCGGTGGAGGAGCAGGGCGCGGCGACCCAGGAGATCGTCCGCAACGTCGGTCAGGCGGCCGCCGGCACCGGCGAGGTGACGGGCAACATCGCGGGCGTCGCGGGCGCGGCGGAGGAGACGGGCGCGGCGGCGAGCCAGGTCCTCACCTCGGCCTCCGCGCTGTCGCGCCAGTCCGAGCACCTCTCGGCCGAGGTCGCGCGCTTCCTCGCCACCGTGCGGGCGGCCTGACCCTCGCCGGACCCGCCCTCCCCCGCACGGATCCGCACGACACCTCACCGCCCGGCCGCCGCCGCGCCCGCGCCCGCACCGCCGCGGACGCCCCCGTCCGGGTGCGGCCGGACACTGGGCGAAGCGTCCCGTGGCGACGCTTTCGGCTCTGCGCGAGCCTCCTGATCGACCGGTCCCCGAGCCGGTCGATCATGGATGGAGGCTTCCCGTGATACCCGTGTCGATCCCGCGCCCGATGCCCCGCAACCTCCTCGTCGGCCCGCTCGTCGCCGCCGTGCTGGCGCTGCTCGGCGGGATGCCGGCCAAGGCCGAGGAGGCCGGCACCCTGCTCCTGCGCCACGGCAACGGCGCGCCGGTCGCCGCGCCGCGGCTCGCCGCCGACGCGGCGATCACGGTGAGCGGGCCGACCGCGCGGGCGACGATCACCCAGGCGTTCCGCAACACCACCTCGGACTGGGTCGAGGGCACCTACCTGTTTCCCCTGCCGGAGGACGCGGCGGTGGACGCGATGCGCCTCGTCGTCGGCGACCGGGTGATCGTCGCCGACATCCGCGAGCGCGAGGCGGCGCGGCGCGACTACGAGGCCGCCCGGGCCGAGGGCAAGGCCGCCGCGCTCGTCGAGCAGCAGCGGCCGAACCTCTTCACCAACGCGGTCGCCAATATCGGCCCGGGCGAGACCGTGCTGGTCCAGATCCAGTACCAGCAGGGCGTGCGCCGCTCCGGCGACACCTATTCCCTGCGCCTGCCGACGGTCGCCGCCCCGCGCTACAACCCGGCCCCGCCCGCCGTGCAGGAGGCGGCCGGCGGCCGCCCCGCCGCCGATCCCGTGCCCGACCGGGACGCGATCACCGCCCCGGTGCTCGATCCGGCCCGCCACGCCCCGGTCAACCCGCTGACCCTCTCGATCGACCTCAAGGCCGGCTTTCCCCTCGGCCGGGTCGAGAGCGCGACCCACGCCATCGCGGTCGAGGCGTCCTCCGAGCGCGAGCGCCGCATCGCGTTGCGCGACGGCGCCACCGCGGCCAACCGGGACTTCGAGCTGACCTGGACGCCGGCTCCCGGCACGAGCCCCGGCCTCGGCCTCTTCCGCGAGCACGTCGCGGGGGCCGACGCGGTGCTGGCGGTCGTGACCCCGCCCGTCTCGACGGCTCAGGCGGCGGCGCTGCCGCGGGACGTGATCTTCGTCATCGACAATTCGGGCTCGATGGGCGGCACCTCGATCCGCCAGGCCAAGGCGAGCCTGCTCGTCGGCCTCGACCGCCTGCGCCCGGGCGACCGCTTCAACGTGATCCGCTTCGACGATACGATGGAGACGGTGTTTCCCGACCTCGTCACCGCCGACGAGGCGCATCTGACGCAGGCCAAGAGCTTCGTCGCCGGGCTCGAGGCGCGGGGCGGCACCGAGATGCTGGCGCCGCTCAAGGCGGCCCTGCGGGACGCCGACCCGGAGGAGACCGGGCGGGTGCGCCAGGTCGTGTTCCTCACCGACGGGGCGATCGGCGACGAGGGCCGGATCTTCTCGGCCATCGCCGAGGGGCGCGGACGCACCCGGCTGTTCATGGTCGGCATCGGCTCGGCCCCGAACGGGCACCTGATGCGCCACGCCGCCGAGCTCGGCCGCGGCACCGTCACGCTGATCGGCTCGGTCGACCAGGTCGCCGACTGGATGCGCGAGCTGCTGGCGAAGCTCGAGAGCCCGGTCGTCACCGACCTCGCGGCGACCTTCTCGGAACCGGCCGAGGCCACCCCGACCGCCCTGCCCGACCTCTATCGCGGCGAGCCGGTGACGATCGCGGCGCGCCTGCGGGAGGCCAGGGGCACCCTGACCCTCACCGGCCGGATCGGCGGCCGGCCCTGGCGCACGGTGCTGGACCTGTCTCAGGCCGAGGACGGCGCCGGCATCGGCAAGGTCTGGGCCCGGGCCCGGATCGGCGAGGCGGAGACCGCACGGATCACCGGCCGGATGACCCCGGAGGCGGCCGACGCGGCGATCCTGCGCCTCGCCCTCGACCACGGCCTGACGACGCGGCTCACCTCCCTCGTCGCGATCGACGCCACGCCGCGGCGGCCTGCGGGCGCGCGCCTCGCCCGCACCGATCTGCCGCTCAACCTGCCGGCGGGCTGGGACTTCGAGGCGGTGTTCGGCACGGACCAGCCGCGGACGCCCGGCCCCGCCCCGATCCTGCGCAAGGCCGCGCTGACCCCCACGGCCGCCGGGTCGATCGCCCTGCCGCAGACCGCGACCGATTTCGAGCTGCGGCTGATGCTCGGCGCCGGGCTCCTCGGCCTCGCCCTGCTCCTGCGCGGCCGGCGGGTCGCGCCGTGAGGACGCGCCGGCTCCTCGCCGCCGCCCTCGCATCGGGCGGCCTGATCCTGGCGGCGCAGGGCGCCTGGATCCCCGCCAAGGCGGCCCTGGCGCAGGCGCTGCTCGCCCGCGCCTTCGCCCGCGGCCTCGAGGCGGGGGCGCCGGTGCGCCCCTGGCCCGCCGCCGACACGGTGCCGGTCGCCCGCCTGACCTTCCCGACCCTCGGGGAGACGCACATCGCCCTGGCCGGGTCGAGCGGGCAGGCGCTGGCCTTCGGGCCGGGCCATGTCGAGGGCACGCCGGAGGCGGGGGAGCCGGGTGTCGCGGTCTACGCCGCCCACCGCGACACCCAGTTCCGCCGCCTCGGCGACCTGAAGCCCGGCGATCCGGTCGAGGTGGAGACCGTGCGCGGGAGGATCGTGCGCTTCCGGGTCACCGGGCGGCGGATCGTGCGCTTCGACGCGTCCGGCCTCGATCCGGCAACCCCGGGCCGGCATCTGGCGCTCGTGACCTGCTGGCCCCTCGACGCCCTGGTATCGGGGCCCGAGCGCCTGGTGGTCGAGGCGGTCGCCGAGGATCCCCCGAAGGTCCAGCGTGAGGGGTCATCGCCATGACGCGGCGCACCTTGACGGTTTCCCGGCCGTGCGGTTTCGTGCGGATCCGTCCGGGATCGGCCCGGCCTCCGACCGGGGCCCGCACGGGCTCCACGGGACGAAACCGCATGCCGCCCGAGATCGCGAGCGAGACCGACGAGGCCGCCCTGCCCGAGGGGCAGAGCCGGGCCGTCGCCGACGCGGTGCGGGAGGCCCTGGCCCGGCGGCGGATGTCGCGCCTCGCCCTGGCGGATGCGGCACGCATCAGCATCTCGACCCTGGAAAAGGCCCTGTCCGGCCGCCGGCCCTTCACCCTGGCGACGACGATCCGCCTGGAGGAGGCCCTCGGCCTGTCCCTGCGGCAAGCCGCCCCGCGGCGGGAGGCCCCGCCCCGCGAGGCGCCGGAGGCCTTCGGCTCCTACACGCGGGCGGCGGTGGCCTTCCTGGAGGGGCGCTACCTGACGCTCCGGCCGTCCTTCGGGCAGGCGGGGGCCATCTTCGCCTACGTGACCGAGATCGCCTGGGACGCCGGCAGCGCCCGGCTCGTCTTCCGCGAGGCCGAGCGGCTCGACGCACCCTTCGCCCAGTCGGGCACGGTCGCGGTCCCGAACCAGTCCGGCCACATCTACCTCGTCACCGAGTTCCAGGGGCAGTACCGCCTCGCCGTTCTGGGCCGGCCGACGATCCGGGGCGAGCTGTTCGGCATCCTCACCACCCTGGTCTCGGGCCGCGGCGCCCAGCTCACCCCGGCCGCCGCCCCGATCGCGCTGGTGCCGGAGCGGAGCGCTCCGGTGCCGGAGCGCAGCGCCCAGGAGGCGGTGCAGTACGGCCGGATCGCCCCCGGCATGGCGTGCGAGCGGGCCTACCGGGCGATCCTCGACCAGGTGCGGGCGGACGGGTTCGCGGTCTTTCCGGGGCGGGACCCGGAGTGAGATCCGGTTTGAGCAAATCTGCTTGGCGAATGCCGAGGTAAGAGGGTCACGGTATACTGCGCTGGCGACCGTGCGTACCGGCGCGCCGGCGTTCCATGATGGCTCGACCCTTTCCCGGACGACTGAAGCGTCAGCGGAAGGAGATCCGGGATCCAGCGCGAGAACGTGCCGCGAAGCGGCTCTGCATGATGCACCATGACTGACGGACGGACGCTTCGCGATTTTTCGTGCTGGATCCCGGATCTCCCTCAGCTTCGCTGCAGGGGTGCAGGCCCGTACCGGGCCCGGAACAGGACTGATCCATCACGGAACGCCGGCCGCTCGGCATGCGCCTCCGTCGGCGTCGCGGACCGTGAACGGCACCGAAGGCCGCTTTCGGCGACCGTCGATATCACTCCTCCCCCTCGACCAGCGACCATTCCCGCACCCGGGCCAGGTGGTCGTAATCCGAATACGCCTTGGCGTATTTCGGGTAGGGCCGCGACAGGTAGGACGCCTCGCCGGCCATGAAGGCGCCGACGAGCTGGCGCAGGCCCGCGACATGGGCCTGGACCAGCTCCGGCAGGCTGCGCCCGTCGCCCCGCGGGGGCTTCAGGGGTGCGGGATCGAGGGGCGTCTTGCCGCCGCCGGCGCGGATGTAGAGGAGGTCGGGCGTGTCGGCGGCCGCCGCCAGGCCCCGGAAGGCGCCGGCCTGCAGCATCGCGGCCTCCAGCGTCAGCTGGGGCGAGAAGCCGGCGAAGACCTCGCGGGCGCTCGGCGGCTGGCCGGTCTTGAAGTCGATGATGGTGTGGCCGCCGTCGCGGCGGGTCTCGATCCGGTCGGCGCGGGCGCGCAGGGTCAGGACATGGCCGCCCGGGATGGCGAGGGCCCAGCGCCCGCCGACCTCGGGCTCGACCCGCCGGAGGCCGGGCCGGCGCTCGGCCTCCCAGGCCAGGAAGGCTTCGGCGAGGCGCACGAAGCGTGGCCACCACTCGGCGTAGAGTTCCGGGTAGGCGTCGGAGATCGGCGCGAAGGCATTGGCGGCGAGCGCGTAGAGGACCTGTTCGGCCTCGTCCAGGGCCGGCAGGCCCTCGGGAAACCGCTCGGCGAAGCCGCCCAGCACCGCGTGCACGATGGTGCCGCGGTCGCTCGCGCTCGGCTGCACCGCCACCGGCTCCAGGGCGTCGAGGCCGAGCACGTGGCGGGCGAAGATCCCGTAGGGATCGCGCACCAGGGTCTCGATCTCGGTGACGCTGAGCGAGCGCGGGAAGAGAGCGGGGTCGGGCCGGGGCGCCGGGCGGCGCGGGCGCGGCAGCACGGGAAGGTCTTCGGGGCCGGTGCCGGCATCGATGGCGGCCGCGAGCGACCGGAAGCGCTGCCCGCCCGTCACGAGGCCGGCCCAGGCCGCCTCGCCCGCGAAGGCGCGCAGGCGCTGGAGGAAGCGCGACGGCACCGTCGGCGCGCCCTCCCGCTTGTGGGCGCGGGTGACGATCGCGTCCGGGCAGCCGAGGGCCTGGACGAAGTCGTGCGCGGTCTGGCCGAGGCGGCGCTCCGGCGGGGCCAAACCGACCCGGCCGCGCATCGGCCGGTTGAGGAAGGCGTCGGTCTCGGCCTTGGGCGGCCAGACGCCCTCGTCGAGGCCGCCGAGCACCACCCGGTCGACGGTGAGGAGCCGGGCCTCCAGGAGGCCGAGGATGCGCAGGCGCGGATGCGGGCTGGCGTTGCGCCGGGACACCACCCGCTCCCGGGCGAGCGCGGTGAAGAAGGCCGGGTAGTCGGAGAAGCGGCCGGCGAGCAGGCCCGGCTGGGCCATCTCCATGTCGTCGAAGAGCGCGTCGAGCACCGCCACCGAGGCATCCGGCTCGTCGGCATCGGGCGCGTCGTCGGTCTCCTCCTCCGGCCCCTCCATCAGCAGGTCGCAGGTGGCCCGGTGGTTCCTCGCGACGGCGATGAGGTCGTCGGGGGAATCGTCCTCGTCGGCGACGAAATCGCGGAAGGCGACCGTGAGGCGCAGCAGCAGGTCGTCCGCCGCCTCCCAATCCTCGGGCGTCAGGCGCCGGCGCGGGCGGGGATCGTGCGGGCGCTCCTCGGTGCGGGCGAGCCGCAGGGCGTCGGCGATGCCGTCGAACCCCTTGGCGGGGGCGGGACCGCGCAGGACACCGATCTCGAGCGCGCTCGCCGCCCGCTCGATCTCCGGCCGGGTGAGCCCGAGGCGCACCAGCGGATGGGCGAGGAGCGCCAGCACCCGCTCGGGCTTGGCGTCGAGCACCGCGACGTCGGCGGCGAGCCGCGCGAGGCGCCCGGCCGGGCTGCGGGCGAGCGGCTCGCCGGCCGAATCGTCGGCGACGATGCCCCAGCGCCGGAGTTCCGCGGCGACGCGCAGCGCCAGGGCGCGGTCGGGCGTGATGAGGGCGGCGGTACGGTCCGGCCGCTCCAGCGCCTCGCGCAGCGCGACCGCGATGGCGAGCGCCTCCTCGCGCTCGTCGGCGGCCTCGACCACCCGGATCCCGGCGGCGCCGTCGCGGGCCAGCCGCTCGCGGAGAGCCGGGTCGAGGTCGGCCCAGGCATCCGTCGTCTCGGCCGGGCGCAGGGCCTGGGACAGGAGGCCGGCCCGGGCCGCGGCGGCCGGATCCGGCGTGCCGAGCGGCACGACGTCGGCGCGCGTCACGGCGAGGAAGCCCGGGCCCACCAGGCGGTGCAGCACCGCCTGCGGGTGGGCATGGGCCGCCGCCTCGCCGTCGCCGGCCGGGTCGATCGCGGTCCAGCCGGTCTCGTCGAGGTCGCGGTCGAGACCCGGCAGCACCACGGCGCCGCGGGGCAGGCCGGCGATGGCGGTGATGAGCCGGGCGGTGGCCGGCACCGAGCCGGTCGAGCCGGCGACGATCACCGGGTCGGCCGGGCGCTCGCGGACGAGGCGCGCGGCCTCCGCCAGCACCAGGGCGCGGCCGCGCTCGACCGGATCGCTCACCCCGCGATCGGCCAGGATCTTGGGCCAGTGCTCGGCGGCGATGCGCACGAAATCGAGGGTGAGGGAGAAATAGCGCGAATGCTCGGCCTCGACGGCGCCCGCGATGTCGTCCCAGGGCAGGCCCTCGACGGTGAGCGAATCCATCAGCCCTTCGAGGTCGGCGGCGAGCCCGACCGCGTCGGCCGGCGAGGACGGCACCCGGAACGGCACCTCGTCGCCGAGCGGCAGGAGCTGGCGGTCGACGGTGCCGGCCCAGGCCTGGACGAGGCGGGCGAGGATCAGCCGGCGCTCCAGGGCGGGGATGGGCGGGCGCAGGATCTCCTCGCGGCGCTCGCCCGGCGGCGCCGACAGCAGGTCGAGCTCGGCCTCGTCGGCCTCGCCGAGCGGCACCATCCGGGGGAGCAGGGCGGCGGGGCCGCATTCGCGGGCGAGGATCGCGGCCAGCGCCCGGGCGGCACGGCGGGTCGGCAGGTAGAGCGTGACCGCGGCGAGCCCGAACGGCCCGCCCGCAAGGTCGCCGACGAGGCGGCCCGAGAGCAGCGCCTCGGCCAGGGTGTCGAGGAAGGGCAGCCCCGGCGCGATGGTGAAGACGTGCCCCTCCCTCACCGGGCGGCCTCGCGCAGGAGGTAGCGCACGGTCTTCGCCCCGCCATGGATCTCCGCGCGGCCGACCTCCGAGAAGCCGAGGGCGGCGTGGAACGCGTCGGAGCCCGGGTTCGGCGGCAGGCAGTTGACCTCGCAGGCGATGCGGACGTGGCCCTCGGCGTGAGCCCGCGCGAACAGCTCCTCGTAGAGCGCGCGCGCCAGCCCCCGCCCGCGGGCCGCCGGGGCGGTCACGATCCGGTCGACGTAGACGAAACGGGGGTAGCGCTCCCGGAACCACCGGAAGTTGGGGCTGGCATAGGCGGCATCCTGGTCGAGGGCGATCAGGAAGGCGGACAGGCCCTCGGGCCCGGTGACGGCGGCGGCGAGACAGGCCTGGTCGCGGAGGGCCCGCAGGGCCGCTTCGTCGAGAGGCGAGGTCTCGGCGACATGGGCGGCGTTGAGCGCCAGCACCGCGCCGAGGTCGTCGAGGGGGCCGATCGAGAAGCCGGGGGTCATGGCGGGGTCCCGTTTGGTGGGGGGCATCGGCGGCGCGATCCAGTGAGATCGCAGGCTCCGACAGTCACCGGACAAGGCGCGGGTCTCCCCTCTCCCCGCGGGCGCAAGGCTTTCCGGGAAAAGGAGTGGCGCGCCTCCCCTCTCCAGGCGATGCCGGGCTTGCCCGGTATCGCTGCAAGGTGTGGGAGAGGGGCCGGGGGATCGAAGATCCCGCGTGAGGGTGCTACGGTTCTCAGTTCAGCACCAAGCGTTGAGCGGCTAGCACAACGGTCCGAGCTCTCGTCGGAGGCGTGTCACCCTCACCCCTACCCCTCTCCCATACGGGAGAGGGGATCCCCCGCTTGATTTTAAAAGGAATTTCCCTCGAACAGCCCTGCCGCCCGCGGGGATCGGAGATGGGCCCGTGCCCTTACACGACCGGCTGCTGCGAATGGACACGCCTCCGCCCCCTCACGGCTGCGTCGCGCTCGCCTTCACCCGCTCCTCGGCCTCGCGCAGGGCCTCCGGGGTGCCGACATGGAGCCACTGCCCGTCGAGGCGCAGGCCGAACAGCCGCTCGGCCCGGATCGCACGGTCGAACAGCAGATTGAGGGAGAACGAGCCCTCCGGCGTGTCGGCGAAGAGCTCGGGCTTCAGGATCGCGACGCCGGCATAGACGAAGGGCGAGACCTCGCGCTCGGCCCGGCGGGCGAGCCGCCCCTCCTTGTCCATGTGGAAGTCCCCCGGCCCGTCATAGCCGAGGCTGGTGGCGGCGGAGGCGAGAAGGAGCAGCATGTCCATCCGCTCCGGGTCCCAGGCGGCGACGAGGCGGCGCAGGTTCGGCTGCGGCCCTTCGAGCCAGAACGAATCGGAATTCAGCACCATGAAGGGCGCCGTCCCGAGGAGCGGCAGCGCCTTCTTCACCCCGCCGCCGGTCTCCAGGAGCTTGTCGCGCTCGTCCGAGATCGTGATGGCCGGGCCGCCGCGGCGGCGCACCAGATGCGCCTCCATCAGGTCGGCGAGGTAGTGCACGTTCACCACCGTCTCGGGGATGCCGGCCTCGGCGATCCGGTCGAGGGCGTAATCGACCAGCGACTTGCCGGCGACCTCGACCAGGGGCTTGGGCGTGGTCGCGGTGATCGGGCGCATGCGCTTGCCGAGGCCCGCGGCCAGCACGAAGGCGCGCGTCACGGCGGGGGGCGGGGTGTCGGTCATCGGGGCGGCGCTTCGTAGGATCGGTCAGGATTCGGCCGGGCAGAGGCGCGGCAGGTGCTGCGCGTACCAGGCCCGGACGCCGGCGAGCGCCGGGTGGGCGAGGTTGCGGGCGAGGTAGCCCTCGATGCGCGGCAGGTGGGCGAGGTAGCCCGGCTTGCCGTCGCGCCGGTCGAGGCGGGCGAAGATCCCGAGGATCTTGGTCGCCCGCTGCGCCGCCAGCACCGCGTAGGCGCGGGCGAAGCCCTGCATGTCGAACTCGGCGTCGCGCATCCGGCGCTCGCGGGCGTAGAGGCCGAGCAGGCGCAGCTCGAACTCGGCGCTGGCATCGACCCGGGCATCCTGCAGCAGCGAGGCGACGTCGTAGGCCGGGTGGCCGAGCACCGCGTCCTGGAAGTCGATGACGCCGATGCGCTCGATCCCGTCGCGCTCGGGCAGCCAGATCAGGTTCGGCGAGTGGTAGTCCCGCAGGGTCCAGGTCCGGGCCTCGGATTCGAGCCCCGCCAGCGCCTCGCTCCAGGCGGCCACGAACGACGCGCGGGCATCCGGCGCCAGCGGCGCGTTGGCGACGAAGGGCGCGTACCATTCGGGCAGCAGCTCGGCCTCGAACAGCAGCGCCTCGCGGTCGTAGGGCGGCACCTCGTGGTCGCGGCCCTCGGCCACCGGCAGCACGGTCGGCAGGGTGGTGCCGTGCAGGCGCGCCAGCACCTTGACCGCCTCGGCGTAGCGCTCGGGCCGCGGGCCGTTCTGGTCGACGACCGGCTCGCTGCCGAGATCCTCGAGGATCAGGAGGCCGGCATCCAGGTCCTCGCCCAGGATCTTCGGGGCCGAGAGGCCGAGCGCCCGCAGGCCCCGATCCATCGCCACGAAGGCGTGCACGCTCTCGGCGAGATGGACGATGGCGCTGTAGGGCTTGCCGTCGCGCACCGGCGGGCCGTCGGCCTTGGGCGGCGAGATCATCAGCACCGCCTTGGCGCCGTCCGGGTTGGTCAGGCGCTCGTAGGCGCGGCTCGAGGCGTCGCCCTGCATGTGGGTGCGCTCGGCCTCGCCCCAGCCGGAGCGGTCGAGCAGCACGCGCAGCGCCCGGGCCCGCATCAGGCGGCCGCCGAGGCCCCCGCCGCCGATCAGGCGCACGAGCCGGGCGTCGTCGCCGAATTCGGGCTTGAGCGAGAGGTCGATGGCGAGCGTCGGGCCGTGGCGCGGCGGCAGCCGGTCGGGCCACTCGACCAGCGCGATCGCCCGCTCGGTCATCTCGTCGAAGCCGAGCTCGACCAGTTCGTCGGGCCCGCGCAGGCGGTAGAGGTCGGCATGGACCACGGCCTGCCCGTTCCGGCCCTCGTAGGGCTGGACGAGGGTGAAGGTCGGGCTCGGCACTTCGAGCTCGGGATCGCCGACGATCTCGCGGATGATCGCCCGGGCCAGCGTCGTCTTGCCGCCGCCGAGCCCGCCGGAGAGCGCCACCAGATCGCCGGGCCGCAGGATCTCGGCGAGGAAGCGGCCGAGATCCTCGGTCGCGCTCTCGTCCGGCAGCACGATCTCCCAGGGTGTGCGCTCGGCCATGCCCTCCTGGTCCACTCCGCCATCCTCGCTCACGCGCCCGTCCCGGGCCAATCCCGCCGGTGATAGCGCATGAACCTTAAACTTTCCCGGCCCTCCCCGGCCCCCCGCGACGATGCGCCCGGGACGACCCTCCCGCGGGCCGGTTTGGCCCGTTCGGCCTACTCGGCCCATTCGGCCCGCGCGGCCTATTCGGCCGCCGCCAGGTGGGCCTCGCCGTCGCCGACCGGGAAGGTGCAGGTGACCCGGGTGCCGGCCCCGGGGGCCGACGCGATGTCGATGCGCCCGCCATGCAGCTCGACGAAGGAGCGCACGATCGACAATCCCAGGCCGACGCCGCGGTGGCGGGTGCCGAGCGTGTTGCTCTCGAAGCGCTCGAACACCCGCGCCATCACCTCGGGCGGCATGCCGCGGCCCTGGTCGGTCACCTCCAGCACCAGGCTCTCGCCGTCCTTGCGGGCGCAGACCCGCACCTGCTGGCCCGGCGCCGAGAAGCCGACCGCGTTCGAGAGCAGGTTGAACAGGATCTGGCGGATGCGCTTGCCGTCGGCGACGAAGCTGCCGATGTCGGCCGGCACGTCGAGGACGAGGGCGATGTCGGCCTCGGCCAGCCGGTCGCCGATGCCCCGGACCGCCGCCGCGATGGTGGTCTGCACGTCGACCCGTTCGCGCGTCAGCTCCATCGAGCCGGCATCGATCGAGGCGAGATCGAGGATGTCGTTGATGATGACGAGGAGCGCCGCCGAGGAGCGCATGATGTGGTCGGCGTATTCGCGCTGGCGCGGATTGAGGGCGCCGACGGTCTCGTCGCCGAGAAGCTCGGTGAAGCCGATGATGTTGGTGAGCGGCGAGCGCAGCTCGTAGGAGACGTGGTGGACGAACTCGTCGCGGAGCCGCGTCGTGCGCTCCAGGGCCTCGTTCTTGTCGGTGAGCGCCCGCTCGACGTTGACGCTCGCCGTCACGTCGATGTGGGTGAGCAGCGTCGCCCCGTCCGGCAGGGGCTCGGCGGCGCAGTCGAGCATGGTGCCGTCGGCGAGCGCCAGCCGGCAGGTCAGGCCGTGGCGGGCATCGACGAGGCCGGTCACCGCCTCGCGGATCTGGGTCCAGGGCTCCTCGGCCGGGCTCAAGGCACGGCAGACCGCGATCACCTGGTCGATATGGGGCTGGACCTCCAGGATCTCCGGGGTGATGCGCCAGACCTGGGTGAAGGCGCGGTTGGCGAATTTCAGCCGCCCGTCGGTGCCGAACACCGCCACGGGCTCGCGCAGGGTGTCGAGCGTCTCGCTCTGCACCTGCATCAGCACGTTGTAGCGCGATTCGAGGTGGACCCGCTCCGACACGTCCTCGAACAGGTAGGTCAGCCCCCCTTGCGGGTTCGGGTCGGCCAGGACGCGCAGCGTCCGCCCGTCGGGCAGGTGCCACCAGTTCTGCTGCGCCTCCGCGGCCCGGTAGGCGGCGAGCACCCCGGCCTTCCAGCTGCGGAAATCCGCCTGCTCGGGCAATTTTCGGGCGTTGCGCAGGGTGTCGAGGATCTCGCCGTCGAGGGGCCGGCTCTCCAGGAAGCCGGGATCGAGGTCCCAGAGCTGGCGATAGGCGGCGTTGTGGAAGATCAGCTGCTGGCGCGCGTCGAACATCGCGACGGCGGTGGGCAATTGGTCGAGGGTGCGGACGTTGGCGTCCATCTGGCGCTGCAGGTCGGCGCGCACGCTCTCGAGCTCCGAGACGTCGACCGCGATGCCGACGGTGCCGGATTCGGTCGCGACCTCGGTGACGTCGAGGATGCGGCGGGCCCCCGCCACCACGGCCGAGACCCGGAGCGGGTTGCCGGCGCCGCGGGCGCGGCGGCGCTCGGCCTCCTCGCGGGCGGAGCGCTCGAGCAGCTCGGCGCCCTCCCGCACCGCATGGGCGACGTCGCCGGCCTCCGCGGCGGTGACGTAGGCGGCGTTGGCCCAGGCCAGCCGCCCGTCGCGGCCCCGGCGCCAGACCGGCTGGGGAATCGCGTCGAGGAGGCCGGCGAGCGCCGACAGCCCGTGGCGCGCCTCCTCCAGGGTGGCGCGCAGCTCGACCAGCTCGCGCCGCTCGCCGGTGAGTTCGCGCAGGCGCAGCAGCGCCTGGCCGCCGACCGCCTGGCCCTGCGCCTCGACGGTGCGGCCCTGGAGGGTGTGGACGGTGCGGCGGAAGCGCTCGCCGCGCCCGCACAGGGCCTCGACCGCGGCGTCGAGGGCGGCGGCGTCGGCGGGCACGAGCCAGGACCCGAAGGCGAGCACCCGGCGGGGCGAGCCCTGCCGCGCCCCGTCCGCGGTGATGCCGACATCGCCCTCGATCCGCGGCTCGCCGCGGGAATCCCAGGTCACGACGACCTGCGGCTCGGAGCCGAGCAGCAGGTCGGCCCGGTCGTGGGCGCCGCGCAGCTCGGCGAGCTCGGTCGTCAGGGTGTGCTCGCGCCGGGTCCAGCGGGCCCGCTCGCGCAGGTAGAGCAGCGACAGGATGGTGGCGAAGATCGTCAATCCGATCAGCACCGCGAAGCCCACGGCGTTGTGCGCGTGCAGCCCCGGGGCCGTCTCCGCCGCCTGGGCGGCGGCGGCAAGGCCGAGCGCGCCGCCCAAAATGCCGGCGCCCGCGCGGCCGCCGAGCCGCCGCGACGTTCGTCCAACCCCCATGACCCGTCCGTCTCCACGCGAACCGGCGCGCCGGCCCTCGACCGGACCGGCACGCCTTGCGACCTCAACGCTACGCCTGATGAACGCCGGGACCGCCCGCGACCGCGAATCGGCACCCCTCACCACAGATTCGCCCCGAGTTTAGCGCGCGGCGGATTCGGCCCGGAAGGGGTGAATTGCGGCGAGGCGGGCGATGCCCGCGCGGAGCATCGTCAAGAGCACAGAAATGCCACACCGATAACAGAACAAAGGCGGAACATTACATAGGACAATCAACACACAACCGGTGAAGGCAATCGCACACGCAAAAAGAAGAGCCCGGCCTCTCGGCCGGGCTCCCCTTCGATGGCTCGACGGTTCGACGTCGATCAGTAACGATAGTGCTCGGGCTTGAACGGACCGGAGGCCTTCACGCCGATATAGGCGGCCTGGTCGTCGCGAAGCTTGGTCAGCTTGACGCCGATCTTCTCGAGATGCAGCGCCGCGACCTTCTCGTCGAGGGCCTTGGGCAGAGTATAGACCTTCTTCTCGTACTTGCCCGGGTTGGTCCAGAGCTCGATCTGGGCGAGCGTCTGGTTGGTGAACGAGGCCGACATCACGAAGGACGGGTGACCCATGGCGTTGCCGAGATTCACCAGGCGGCCCTCCGACAGGAGGATGATGCGGTGGCCGTCGGCGAACTCGATCTCGTCGACCTGCGGCTTGATGTTCTGCCACTTCAGGTTCTTGAGACCCGCGACCTGGATCTCGTTGTCGAAGTGGCCGATGTTGCAGACGATGGCCCGGTCCTTCATCGCCCGCATGTGGTCGAGGGTGATGACGTCCTTGTTGCCGGTGGCGGTCACGAAGATGTCGGCGCGCGGCGCGGCATCTTCCATCGTGGTGACCTCGTAGCCCTCCATCGCGGCCTGGAGCGCGCAGATCGGATCGACCTCCGAGACCAGCACGCGGCAGCCGGCGTTGCGGAGCGAGGCGGCCGAGCCCTTGCCGACATCGCCGAAGCCCGCGACCATCGCGACCTTGCCGGCCATCATCACGTCGGTGCCGCGGCGGATGCCGTCGACCAGCGACTCGCGGCAGCCGTAGAGGTTGTCGAACTTCGACTTGGTGACCGCGTCGTTGACGTTGATCGCCGGGAAGAGGAGCTTGCCCTCCTTGGCGAGCAGGTAAAGGCGGTGCACGCCGGTGGTGGTCTCCTCCGAGACGCCCTTGATCGACTCGGCGAGGCCGGCAAACCAGCCCTTCGGCTTCTCGGCCAGCATGCGCTTGAGGAGCGCGAAGAAGATCTCTTCCTCCTCCGAGCCCGGCTGGTCGAGGAAGGCGGTGTCGCCGTTCTCGGCGCGCAGGCCGAGATGCACGAACATCGTGGCGTCGCCGCCGTCGTCGAGGATCATGTTCGGCATGCCGCCGTCATGCCACTCGAACAGCTTGGCGGTGTAGTCCCAGTAATCCTTCAGGGTCTCGCCCTTGATGGCGAAGACCGGGATGCCGGCGGCGGCGATGGCGGCGGCGGCGTGGTCCTGGGTCGAGTAGATGTTGCACGACACCCAGCGGATGTCGGCGCCGAGAGACTTCAGGGTCTCGATCAGCACCGCGGTCTGGATCGTCATGTGCAGCGAGCCGGCGATCTTGGCGCCCTTCAGCGGCTGGCTCGCGGCGTATTCCTCGCGCACGGCCATCAGGCCGGGCATCTCGGTCTCGGCGATCGCGATCTCCTTGCGGCCGAAATCGGCCAGGGCGATGTCCTTGACGATGTAGTCCTGCGCGCTCGGCATTGGTCCGTCTCCCGTGTCGTCCGGTTCGGCAGCGCCTATAGCAGCCGGCCGGCGGGGAGGCAATCAAGATATAAAGATGTCTTTATGCGAGTGATTCCAAGGGTGGCGCCTCGCCGCTCCGCCCGCGGCGCATCCCTATGACCTTGCATGCTCCTTGCAGACGTCAGGCGCGTAACGCGGCCGGACGGGCCGCGCGCCTGCCGGGGTCCATCGATGAGTCACGCCTCCCTCTCGCGCCGCCAGCTGCTCGCCGGAGCCTCGGCCCTCGCGGCCCTCGGCCCCACCGGTCCCGCGCTCGCGCAAGGGACCGCCCCGGCCGGCCCGGCGGGGGCGCCGTCGGGCAGCCTGACCTACGGCATCTCGCTGTTCGACCTGCCGCTCACCACCGGCCAGCCGGACCGCGGCGCGGGGGGCTACCAGTTCACCGGGCTCACCCTCTACGATCCCCTGGTCGCCTGGGAGCTCGACGTCGCCGACCGGCCGGGCAAGCTGGTGCCGGGGCTCGCCACCGCGTGGGAGAGCGACGCCGCGGATCGCCGCAACTGGATCTTCCGCCTGCGCGAGGGGGTCAAGTTCCACGACGGCTCGGCCTTCGACGCCGACGCGGTGATCTGGAACTTCGACAAGGTGCTCGACGCCAAGGCGCCCCACTACGACCAGCGCCAGGCCTCGCAGGTGCGCCCGCGCCTGCCCTCGGTGGCGTCCTACAAGAAGCTCGACGCCATGACGGTGCAGGTCACCACCAAGGCGGTCGACGCGCTGTTTCCCTACCAGATGCTGTGGTTCCTGATCTCGTCGCCGGCGCAGTACGAGGCGGTCGGGCGGGACTGGACGAAATTCGCCTTCCAGCCCTCCGGCACCGGCCCCTACCGGCTCGCCGCCCTGGTGCCGCGGGTGCGCCTGGACCTCGTGCCGAACGAGACCCACTGGAACGCCAAGCGGATGCCGCGGCTCGCCAAGCTGACGCTCGCCTGCATTCCCGAGGATCTGGCGCGGGCGAACGCCCTTCTCTCCGGCAATGCCGACCTGATCGAATTGCCCGCCCCCGACGCGGTGCCGCGCCTCAAGGGTGCCGGCATGCGGGTCACCGGCAACGACACGCCGCATGTCTGGAACTACCACCTGTCGATGCTGGAGGGCAGCCCGTGGCGCGACCTGCGCCTGCGCAAGGCCGCCAACCTCGCCATCGACCGCGACGGCGTCGCCGCGCTGATGGGCGGCCTCGCCACGCCGGCCGTGGGACAGGTGCAGCCGTCGAGCCCGTGGTTCGGCAAGCCGGGCTTCAAGATCGGGTATGACATCGACCAGGCGCGCAAGCTGGTGCAGGAGGCGGGCTACTCGGTGCGGAACCCGCTGCGCACGACCTTTCTCATCCCGACCGGCGGCTCGGGACAGATGCTGTCGCTGCCGATCAACGAGTTCGTGCAGCAGAGCTGGGCCGAGGTCGGGCTCGCGGTCGAGTTCCGGGCGGTCGAGCTCGAGGTCGCCTACACCGCCTGGCGCCAGGGCGCCGCCGACCCGTCGCTGAAGGGCGTCACCGGCAGCAACATCGCCTACGTCACCTCGGATCCGCTCTACGCGATCCTGCGCTTCTACGATTCGAAGCAGGTCGCCCCGACCGGCGTGAACTGGAGCCACTACCGCAACCCGGAGGTGGACACGCTCTGCGACGCGGTGCGGGCGAGCTTCGACCCCGCCGAGCAGGACAAGATGCTGGCGCGCATCCACGAGATCGTGGTGGACGACGCCGTGCAGGTCTGGGTCGTGCACGACACCAACCCGCACGCGCTCTCGGGGAAGGTGAAGGGGTACACCCAGGCCCAGCACTGGTTTCAGGATCTGACGACCCTGGGGTAGAGCCGTGTAGGACGCATCGGCCTGCCATGCGGGCCGATGCAGCCCTGCCGGGGGCGACGCGCCTCAGCCGCGCAGGGCCGCGTAGACCCGTCCTGCCGCCCGGCGGTCGGCATCGACCTCCGCACGGGCGCCGACGAAAAGCGGCCTGCGCCGGTCCGCGAGCGCATGCACCGCCATCGTCTCGCTGCGCCCCCGAAGGTGATACGAACCGAGCGCCTCGGCCTCGATGCCCTCGGGCAGGACCGGCAGCCGGGCCAGGACGGCCTCCGAGATCAGCACGGCGCGCTGGGTCTCCCGGCACAGGCCCTCAAGCCGGGCGGTCGCGTTCATGACATCGCCGAAATACGCGATCTTGTGCCGGTCGACGCCGACTTCCGCCGTCACCACGCTGCCGCCGTGCAGCGCCGCGCGCAATTCGGGCACCAGACCGAACCGGGCAAGCCAGCGCGCCCGATCGTCGTCGAGGGCTCGATGGATCGCGAAGACGCAAGCGACGCATCGTGCCTGCTCGATGCCTCGCGCGAGCGGCCAGGAGACGATCACCTGATCGCCGACATAGTCGTCGACCTGACCACGATACCGGCGCACCGGCTCGGCGATCGCCGAGAACACCGCCTTGAGCAGTTCCTGCGCGGCGAGATCGCCGTGACGTGCCGCGTAGGCCGTCGAGCCGGCGAGATCGAGAAACAGGAAAATGCGCTCCTCCCGGACCGGGCGGTGATAGCGTCCAAGGATGAGGTTCAGGAACGTCTCGCCGCCGATCAGGTCGCGCACCCGCAGGACCGAGACGATGATGGCCGACATCACCAGCGCGAAGGGAATTGTCGAGAGCTTCGGAGTGATCGCCTCCATGAGCGGCTTGTCGACGATGCCGAGCGTCCGGAGGACGAGCCCGGTCAGGGCCATCCCGGCGACGATGACGAATACCAGGCTGATCTCGGCGGCCACGATATAGGCCGGCGTCGGCAGCCGCCGCAGCCGCTCGCTGTAGCCGGCAAGGAAGACGCCCCGCTGGTAGGCGATGGTGAGAAGGCCGATGCAGGTCCCATACAGGAGGCCCGCGAGCTTCGGTCCGTCGCCGAACAGAAACCCGTGCAGGGCACCGAACGAGGCGCTCACGACAGCGATGATGATCCAGAATGTCGCGGTGCCGCTCGACATCGTCGTCCTCGGGCCGGGAGCGATGTCGTATGGATGAACGGGCTGCGGCAGCGGCGCAATGATTATTGGATACTTGGCAGCAGCCAACGTTGCGGCCTGGTGCGGCATCGCACAGGCCGCTCGTTCGGGTGGTCGAACCCCGGCTCTGCCACGGGTCGCGTCCGACAAAACCGATCGGAGAGATGCGGCAAGCCAGCTGGCGCGTCGAAGCGAGACAGAAACCGCGGCCTCCCGGCGTCCACGGCCTCAGCGAACGGGCATTACCCGCTCACCCCTGCCCGAACACCCGCGCCACATCCCCCTCCCCCATCACCCGGTACTGCCCGGGCTCCAGGTCGGCCGGCAGGTCCAGCGCCCCCACCCGGTCGCGGTGGAGCGCCGTGACGTGGTTGCCGACCGCCGCGAACATCCGCCGGACCTGGTGATAGCGCCCTTCCGTCAGGGTCACGGCGGCGCTCGTCGGGCCGTGCACCTCGAGCGCGACCGGCAGGAGCGGCTTCTCCTCGCCCTCCAGCATCAGGGTGCCGGAGGAGAAGATCGCACCCTCGTCGCCGCGCAACGGGCGGTCGAGGGTCACCTGGTAGCGCTTCGAGACGCTGGCCTTCGGCGAGATGATCCGGTGCAGCAGCGCGCCGTCGTCGGTCAGCAGCAGCAGGCCGGAGGTCTCCTTGTCGAGGCGGCCGACGGTGGAGAGCGGCGGCTCGCGGCGGCGCCAGCGCGGGGGCAGCAGGCTGTAGACCAGCGCGCCCGCCTCCTTGTGCGAGCAGGTGACGCCGAGGGGCTTGTGCAGCATCAGGGCGAGCCCCGGCAGCGGGTCGAGGTTCTTGCCGCCGACGGTGAGGCGGGACGGCAGGTCCGGGTCGAGGGCGATGCGCCGGTCGGCGTCGCGCAAGGGGGCGCCGTCGAGCACGATCGTGCCGGCATTGGCCAGCATCTGGATCTCGCGGCGCGAGCCGTAGCCGAGATTGGCGAGCAGCCGGTCGAGCCGGGCCGACGCCACCTTGCCCTTGGCGCTCATTTGCGCGCCTCGTGGATCTTGTAGCCGTGGGCGGCGGCCCGCTGCGTCACCTCCTTGAACACCTCTCCCAGCGTCGCCTCGTAGGGCAGGTGGGTGTTGGCGGTGAGCCACAGCGTGCCGCCCGGCCGCAAGGCGGCGGCGGCGCGGCGGATGAAGGCCTGGCCGAGCGCCCGGTCCTCGGCGCCGCCGTCGTGGAAGGGCGGGTTCATCACCACGAAGTCGAGGCGCTCCGGCACCGCATTCGCGGCGCGGGCATCGGCCCATGTCACCGTCACGCGCGGATCGTCGACATTGCGCCGGGACGCCTCGACGGCCCGGCGATCGTTGTCGACGAGGGCGAGCGTCGTCACCTTGGGCGAGGCCAGCACGGCATGGGCGAGAATGCCGAGGCCGCAGCCGAGATCGGCGCCGCGCCCGGACAGGGCGGGCAGGGTGTCGATCAGCAGGGCGGTGCCGGGGTCGATCCGGTTCCACGAGAAGATGCCCGGCTGCGTCCACAGGCCGAGACCGTCGTCGCGCCGCGGCGCGCCCTCGCGGATCGCCTCGTCGAGCCCGGTCGGCGCGTCGGGCCGCACCGTGCGGACGATGCGGTGGTGGCTCTTGGCGCTCTCGTCGAGGGCGCAGCCGAAGCCCGAGAGTTCGCGGGCGAGCCGCGAGCCGCCCTTGTCCTTCGGGGCGAGCACGGTCAGCGCCCCGCCGGGCGCAAGCGCCCGCAGCGCCAGCGCCAGGGTGTGGCGACGCTCGAAGGTGCCGGGCGGGGCCAGCACGGTCAGGCTGTCGAGGGCGCCGGGGGCGAGGTCCTCGAGGGACTCGCCTCCGGGGACCAGGGGGGAGAGCTGCACCGCGCCGTCCGGGACGGCGGCGAGCTCGGCGGGCGGATGGCCGTAGACGCCCGGCCGGGCGATTGGGTCCGTCACCTCAGCCGCGGGGGAATTCCAGGCCCATCTCGCGGTAGCGCTCCGGGTCGTCGGCCCAGTTCTCCCGCACCTTCACGAACAGGAAGAGATGGACCTTGGTCTCGGCCGCCTCCGCGATGTCGATCCGCGCGGCCTGGCCGATGGCCTTGATGGTCTGCCCGCCCTTGCCGAGCACGATCGAGCGCTGGCTCTCGCGCTCGACGAAGATCGTCTGCTCGATCCGTACCGAACCGTCGGGCCGGACCTGCCACTGGTCGGTCTCGACGGTCGAGGAATAGGGCAGTTCCTCGTGCAGCCGGTCGTAGATCTTTTCCCGGGTGATCTCGGCGGCGAGCATCCGCAGCGGCGCGTCGGAGACCTGGTCCTCGGGGTAGAGCCAGGGGCTCGGCGGCATCCGGCCGGCGAGCTCGCGGCGCAGGTCGTCGACCCCGTCGCCGGTGAGCGCCGAGATCATGAAGATGCGCTCGAACTTCACCCGCTCGTGGAGCGCGGCGGCGAGCGCCAGGAGCCGCTCGCGGGCCATCAGGTCGATCTTGTTGAGCACCAGGTATTTCGGGCGCTTGAGCTCCGGCATCCGGGTGAGGATCGCCTCGACCTCCTCGTCCACGCCTTTCCGGGCGTCGATCAGCAGGCAGACCGCGTCGGCATCCGCCGCGCCGCTCCAGGCCGAGGTCACCATCGCCCGGTCGAGCCGGCGCTTGGGCGCGAAGATGCCGGGGGTGTCGACGAGGACGATCTGCGCGTTGCCCTCCATGGCGATGCCGCGCACCAGCGCCCGGGTGGTCTGCACCTTGCGCGAGACGATCGACACCTTGGTGCCGACGAGGCTGTTGAGCAGGGTCGACTTGCCGGCATTCGGCACGCCGATCAGGGCGACGAAGCCCGCGCGGGTGTCCTTGGGCGGCGCCGTGTCGGGCGCGGCATTCTCGGGAGCGCCGGCCGCGTCGGGGCCGGCATCGGGGGTGGTGTCGTCGTCGATCATTCTGCTTGCTCCCCGGGCTCGTCCCCGGTCCACAGCCCCTCGCGCACCAGGAGCGCGCGCGCGGCCGTCTGCTCGGCCAGCCGCTTGGAGCCGCCGATGCCGAGGCCGGGCGCGGTCCCGGTGACCCGGGCCTCGATGTGAAATTGCGGCGCGTGGTCGGGCCCGGACCGTTCCACCACGACGTAGGTCGGGGTCGGCCACCCTTGCGCCTGCGCCCATTCCTGGAGCGCCGATTTCGGGTCGCGGCTGCGGGTGCCCTCGGTCTGGCGGTCGGCCTCGAAGGCGCGGTCGATCACCGCCTTGGCGGCGCCGTAGCCGGCATCGAGGAAGATCGCGCCCAGGATCGCCTCGCAGACGTCGGCGAGGATCGCGCCGTTGCGGCGTCCGCCGCCATGGACCTCGCCGCCGCCGAGATTCAGGTGCGGGCCGACATCCCAGGCCGTGGCGACGGCAGCGCAGCTCTCGCGCCGGACCAGGCTCGACAGGCGACGCGACAGGTCGCCCTCGTCGGCCCCCGGCAGCGCGTTGTAGAGCCCGTCGGCCACCGCGAGCCCGAGCACCCGGTCGCCGAGGAATTCCAGGCGCTGGTAGCTGTTCTTCCCGTTCGTCGCGCTGACATGGGTCAGCGCCCGCACCAGGAGGTCGCGGTCGGCGAAGCGGTGGCCGATGCGCTCCTCCAGCACCGAGAGGTCGGGCCGGCGCCGCATGCCGCGCTTGCGCCGCGGCGGGGCCTCGCCCGTCCCGGATGCCGGGACGGAGGCTTCGAGCCGGGTATCGGCCTGCGGTGCGGGCTCGGCGTCGCTCACGCTCGGACTCCCGTCAGTGGATCGGCTTGAAGATGCGGTTCCAGCGCACCGTCCACGGCCAGTTCCAGATCTGCCAGGCGGCCGCGCCCTCGTCGATCGAGAAGAAGATCACCTCGGCCCGGCCGATCAGGTTCTCGTACGGCACGTAGCCGACATTGCCGAGATCGCGCGAATCGGTCGAGTTGTCGCGGTTGTCGCCCATCATGAAGAAGTGGTTCGCCGGCACGGTGTAGACCTGCGTGTTGTCCCACAGGCCGCGGTCGCCGTCGCGCTCGATGATCTCGTGGGTGACGCCGTTGGGCAGGGTCTCGCGGTATTGCGGCACCAGGGTCGGCTGGCCGAAGGCGTCGGTGGTCGAATAATCGGCGATGCGCTCGCGCTTGACCGGCCGGCCGTTGATGTTGAGCACGCCCTCGATCACCTGGATCCGGTCGCCCGGCAGGCCGATCACCCGCTTGATGTAGTCGGTGGCGTTGTCCTTCGGCAGCTTGAACACCACGATGTCGCCGCGCTTGGGCTCCGCCCCCCAGATCCGGCCCTTGGCCTCGAACGGCAGGTACTCGCTCAAGGGAAGCGAGTACTTCGAGTAGCCGAGCGAGTACTTCGACACGAAGAGGTAGTCACCGATCAGAAGGGTCGGGATCAGCGAGCCGGACGGGATGTTGAACGGCTGGAACAGCAGGGTACGGACCACCAGGGCGATCAGCAGCGCCTGGACGCCGACCTTCACGGTCTCCTTGATCGAGTCCCAGAGGCCGGCCTCCTTGCCGCGTTTCAGGTCCTGGTCCGTGCGTGCGCGATCCATGCTCGTCTCTCCGGCGGTCCGTGCAGAATACGCCTGGGCACCCGCCGAGGGCACGCGGC
This sequence comes from Methylobacterium indicum, assembly GCF_017347565.1. Taxonomy (NCBI): domain Bacteria; kingdom Pseudomonadati; phylum Pseudomonadota; class Alphaproteobacteria; order Hyphomicrobiales; family Methylobacteriaceae; genus Methylobacterium; species Methylobacterium indicum. The sequence goes on from NZ_AP024145.1 coordinate 3,787,143, forward strand.
CGGCTTTTTGCGCGGTGCGGGGGGTCTAGACCAACGCTTGCCCGCCCGCAACGCGGCGCGGCGGACGGGGCGAATCGGTCCGTTCGGCCCTCGGCCTCCGGCGACGGCGCGCCGCTTCAGGCCGGGGCCTGCCCCTCGGGCAGGGCCTCGATGATGACGAAGGCCTGGGCGAGCGGGGGATCGTCGGTGAGCGTGACGTGGACGACCGGGCGGTGGCCCGGCGGCATCAGGGCGGCGAGGCGGTCCGCCGCGCCGTTGGTGAGGCGCAGCGTCGGGCGGCCGCCCGGCAGGTTCACCACCTCCATGTCGCGCCAGAACACGCCGTGGCTCATGCCGGTGCCCAGCGCCTTGGAGCAGGCCTCCTTGGCGGCGAAGCGCCGGGCGTAGGAGGGCGCCCGGGCGGCGCGCCGGTCGCTGCGCGCGCGCTCGCCCTCGGTGAAGACCCGGTGGGTGAAGCGGTCGCCGAAGCGCTCGAGCGAGCGCTCGATGCGGCGGATGTCGCAGAGGTCGGAGCCGATGCCGACGATCATGCGGCGCTCGCGACGCGGGCGGCGTCCATCGCGGCCCGCATCGCCCGGATCGCCGCCGGCAGCCCGTCGAAGATCGCCTCGGCCATCAGGGCGTGGCCGATGTTGAGCTCGCGCACCTGCGGCAGGGCCGCCACCGGGCCGACGCTGTCGACCGTCAGGCCGTGCCCGGCATGGATCTCGAGGCCGAGGGCGTGGCCGTGCTCGGCGGCGCGGGCGAGGCGGGCGAGCTCGGCCCGCACCGCGGCCGCATCCCCGGCGATCACCGCCTCGCAATAGGTGCCGGTGTGCAATTCGACCACGGGGGCGCCGAGGGCGCGGGCCGCCTCCATCACGTGCACCTCCGGCTCGACGAAGAGCGAGACCCGCACCCCGGCCTCGACGAGGCGGGCGATCGCGGGCGCGAGGTGCTGGCGGCCGCCGACGATGTCGAGCCCGCCCTCGGTGGTGCGCTCCTCGCGCTTCTCGGGCACCAGGCAGGCGGCATGGGGCTTCAGCCGCAGGGCGATGGCCACCATCTCGTCGGTCGCCGCCATCTCGAAGTTCAGCGGCCGGTCGATCTCGCGCCGCAGCCGCTCGACGTCGGCGTCGCGGATGTGGCGGCGGTCCTCGCGCAGGTGGGCGGTGATGCCGTCGGCGCCGGCCGCGATCGCCGCGTGCGCCGCCCGGACCGGATCCGGCATCGCGCCGCCGCGGGCGTTGCGGAGGGTGGCGACGTGATCGACGTTGACGCCGAGGCGGAGGGACGAGGCGGGCATCGGGCGGGCTCCGGACAATTGACCGCGATGTAGCGTCGCCCGCCGGGCGCCGCCACCCGCCCGCATGGCCAACCCCTTGGACAACCCCTTGGCCAACCCCTCGGCCGCCCCCCGGCCGACCCGTCCCGCCCCGCCCGTGGAACAACACTCCCCCGCAAAGCGTGCGAGGCCGGGCTCATCCGCCTGGACACCTCGCCCGGTGCGCCGCACTGTGCGGCCTCCGCGGCGCGGGCCCGCAGGCCCGCCCGGCGCGGCACACCCCGCCGCGACAACCCGACGACCGATGCTCGGGCGGGCCGCCGCGCCCGCCCCGGAGGCCCACGATGTCTGCTCGACGGCTCGACCGCGGCGGTGACGCGCCCGCCCGGCTGCCCCTGCCGCCCCGCCCCCACACCTTCGCCACGTTCGTCCCCCAGCCTGGATCCGCGCGACCGGAACCCCCGGCCCGAGCGACAGTTTCCAGGGGGACGCGTCGCATGACCCTGCGAGAGGCCTGCTTGTCCGGAACCCAGCGGTTGATCCTGACGGCCTGCGCCGCGCTCTCCGTCGTGACGGCGGTGCAGGCGCAGCAGGGCTCGGCGCCCGCGGATGCCGGCAAGCCTCCGGCGGCGATCCCCGCCCCGGCGGCGCCGGCCGCCCAGGCCCCGGCGCCCGCGCAGGTGCCCGCACAATCCCAGGCCCCGGCGGCGCAGGCCCCCGCGAGTCCGGCTCCCGCCGCCCCGGCGACGGCGCCTGCCAGCCCGCCGGCCGCGACCCAGGCTCCCGCCACCCCCGCTCCCGCTGGCCAGGCTCCCGCGGCCCAGCCCCCCGCCGCGCAGGCGCCGGCGATCCCGCCCGGCACCCCGGCCACGGTCCTCGACACGCAGGATTACGACAGCGTGATCGGCAAGCCGGTGCGCAGCGCCGCCGGCGAGGATATGGGCCGGATCATCGACATCATCGTCGACCGGGACGGCAAGCCCCGGGCGGCCATCATCGATTTCGGCGGCTTCCTCGGCGTCGGCTCGCGCAAGATCGCGGTCGATTGGCGGGCACTGCACTTCTCGGCCGACAACAAGCCGGGCCGGGCGGTGCTGCAGCTCAACCGCAACCAGGTGCGCGTGTCGCCCGAGTACAAGCCCGGCGATCCGATCGTCGTGCTCGGCCCGGCCGGCCCGGCTCCGACGCCCGCCCCGACCGCGGCCGCTCCCGCCGGCACCGCACCGGCCGCGCCGCCCCCGGCGGCCGCGACGGCACCCGCCATCCCCGACGCCGACCAGGCCGCGGCGCGCAACCCCCCGGACAAATGACGCGCCCGCGCCAGGCCCATCGCCGCCCCCTCGCCCACCGTGACCGGGAGGTCCCTCGTTCCGAGATGCGACCGGACCCCCGCCAGGACCCGAGGCAGGATGCGTCGCGCCAGGACCCGCGTCAGGACCCGCTCCGGGCCGGCGCGGCGGGCCGGCGCGGCGAGAAGCCGGCGCCGTCGCTGACCAGCAGCCGCGGCCTCGACGCCTTCACGTTCTTCGTCGCCAACCTGCAGACGGGCTTCGGCCCGTTCGTGGCGGTCTACTTCACGTCCCAGAGCTGGACCCAGTCCGATATCGGGCTGGTCCTCACCATCGGCGGATTGTTCAGCCTGTTCGGGCAGGTGCCCGGCGGCGCCTTCGTCGATTGGGTCACCTCGAAGCGCTTCGTCGCCGCCCTGTCGGTGGCGATCATCGGCGCCTCCGCGGCCGGCCTTGCGCTGTTTCCGACCTTCCTGATCGTCGCGCTCTCGATGGCGGCGCACTCGATCGCGAGCTGTACGCTCACCCCGGCGATCGCCGCGATCAGCCTCGGCCTCGTCGGCCATGCGGGCCTGGGCGAACGGCTCGGGCGCAACGCCCGCTTCTCTTCGATCGGCAATGCCCTCGCCGCCGCCGGCATGGGGGCCTGCGGCTACTATCTGTCGAGCGAGGCGGTGTTCTACGTCACGGCGGCGCTGGCCATCCCGACGCTCGCCGCCCTGTGGTTCGTGCGGGCGAGCGAGATCGACATGGTGCGGCCGCAGGCGCCCGCGGGCGGCACGGCGCCGGGCGGCTGGGCGAGCCTCAAGCTCCTGCTCACCAACCGGGCGCTCCTGTGCTTTGCCGCCTGCATCACCCTGTTCTTCGTCGCCAACGCGGCGATGCTGCCGCTCGTCGGCAGCGTGCTCACGGTGCGGGCGAGCCACACCGCCACCATCCTGATCGCCGCCTGCATCATGGCGCCGCAAGTGGTGATGGCGCTCATCGCCCCGGCGGTGGGCCGGGCCGCCCAGGCCTATGGCCGGCGCCCGCTCCTGATCATCGGCTTTGCCGCCCTGCCGATCCGCGGCCTCCTGTTCGCCTACACGGACGCGCCCGAGCTCCTGGTGGCGGTTCAGGTCTTCGACGGGATCTCGGCCGCGGTGCTCGGCGTGATGGTGCCGCTGATCGTCGCCGACTGCACCCGCGGCACCGGCCGCTTCAACATGGCGCTCGGCGCCGTCGGCACCGCCATGGGGCTGGGGGCGGCGGCCAGCACCACCCTGTCAGGCTACATGGCCGACCATTTCGGCTCCCACGCCGCCTTCATCGGCCTCGCCGGGGTGGCGCTCGTCGCGCTCGTCCTCGTGGTGGCGATCATGCCGGAGACGCGCCGCGCCCCCGCTCTCCCGGATGCCGGGGATTGATGCACCGGGGCGGGGGAGCGGCGGGTTGCGGTGCAGCACCCGCTCAACTCCCGTTCAGGAACGGCGGCGTATCGATGGGCCGCGCCGTTTGCCTGCAACACAGTCTTTGCCTGCAACACATCGACTGCAACACATGGCGACGCTTGCGCGTTGCGAGAAGCGGGTGGGGCTTGCGGAAGAGAGCGGAGAGGCTGCGGCGGGGTTCTTGCATCCCGCTCCTCTCCCGACCGTGAGCCGCACGCGTGCGAAGAACCGGGATCGATCGCCACGATGGATGACCTCTGCGCGTACGCCAACCGGCCCTGGGCCTTCGTGGCCCGCTACCTGCGGCGCCGCATCGTGCCCCACGCGGCCATCCTGGTCGCGGTTTTGGGCGCCGTGGCCTGCTCGGTCAGCACCCAGTACGGCCTGAAGGGCGTCGTCGACGCCCTCGGCAAGGGCCCCGAGAACAACCAGCTGATCTGGCCGGCGCTCACCGTCCTGATCTGCTTCATCGCCGCCGACAACATGCTGTGGCGGGTCGCGAGCCTGATCGCCAGCTTCACCTTCGTGAAGGTGACGGGCGACGTCCGCCGCGACCTCTTCCAGCACCTGACCGGCCACTCGCCGTCCTACTTCGCCGACCGGCAGCCCGGTACGCTCGCGAGCCGCATCACGGCGACCTCGAACGCGATCTTCACCGCCGAGAACATGTTCGTCTGGAACGTGATGCCGCCCTGCGCGGCGGCGTTCGGCGCGATTCTCTACGTCGGCAGCGTCAGCGTGCCGATGGCGCTGGGCCTGCTCGTGATCTGCGGCGGCGTGGTGGTGCTGATGTTCCGCATCGCCGCCGCCGGCAAGCCGCTGCACCACGACTTCGCCGAGAAGGCGGCCTCCGTCGACGGCGAGATGGTCGACCTCGTGAGCAACATGCCGCTGGTGCGGGCCTTCTCGGCCTACAAGCGCGAGTTCGCCCGCTTCGACCAGACCATCGGCACCGAGATGAAGGCGCGCAGCCGCTCGCTGCTCTACCTCGAGCGCCTGCGGATCATGCACGCCCTGATCACCGTCGTGGCGGTGCTCGGCCTGCTGTTCTGGGCGATCAAGATGTGGCAGGCGGGCAGCGCCACCGCCGGCCAGGTCGTGCTGGTCTGCACGCTGGGCATCACCATCCTGGCGGCGACCCGCGACCTCGCGGTGGCCCTCGTCGACGTCACCCAGCACACCGCCCGCCTGTCGGAGGCCCTGCGCACGCTGCTGCAGCCGCACGACCTGCGCGACCATCCGGAGGCCAAGCCCCTCGTCGGCGAGGGTGCGCGCATCACCTTCGAGGGCGTGGCGTTCAACTATCCCGACGGGCGCGAGGTGTTCGGCGACTTCAACCTCGACATCCAGCCCGGCCAGCGCGTCGGCCTCGTCGGCCGCTCGGGCGGCGGCAAGTCGACCCTATTCACCCTGCTCCAGCGCTTCTACGACCCGCAGACCGGCCGCATCCTCATCGACGGCCAGGATATCGGCCGGGTGACGCAGGAGAGCTTGCGCGAAGCGATCACGGTCGTGCCGCAGGACATCTCGCTGTTCCACCGGAGCCTGCGGGAGAACATCCGATACGGCCGGCCGGAGGCCACCGACGAGGAGGTGTGGGCCGCCGCCGAGGCCGCCCGCTGCACCGACTTCATCAACGACCTGCCGGGCGGCTTCGACACCATCGTGGGCGACCGCGGCGTCAAGCTCTCGGGCGGCCAGCGCCAGCGTATCGCGGTGGCCCGCGCCATCCTGAAGAACTCGCCGATCCTGCTCCTCGACGAGGCGACCTCGGCGCTGGACACCGAGTCGGAGGAGGCGATCCGCGAGGCGCTCGGCAACCTGATGAAGGGCCGCACCACCATCGCGATCGCGCACCGGCTCTCGACCCTGAAGGATTTCGACCGGATCGTCGTGCTCGACGGCGGCCAGGTGATCCAGGACGGCTCCCCGGAGCGCCTGGTCCATCTCGACGGGTTCTACCGCGACCTGATCCAGCGCGAGACGATCAAGCTGTCGCGCGAGGCGGCATGACGATCGGGGAGCCGGCCCCTCGTCCGGCTCCCCCCTGGCGAGCGACGTGAGCGTGGCGCCCGTGTCCCGGTCGGGAGGCGGGCGCCACGCTTTTTTGGTGCGGCGTGCCGGATGGGAGCGTCGTCGCGGACCCGACGCGCAGGGCAGGGATCGAGGCGGGCGAGCGGTCGGGGATCCGCGCCCACCATACCCCCGGCCCGCATAAGACGCCCCCGTTTCAATCGAGCCGTCGGGATTTGTGCGGTGCAGTGAACCTTTCGCCGCGACGGCCGTTGATGTCTCGTGCCGCCCATCGCCAGAGGCGCGTCAGCGCGTGGCGGCGGGCATCGTCCACTCCCGACAATCGAGGACCATCGATGCTGAAGACCATCACCTATGCGATGATCGGTGTCCTGGCCTGCGGACTCGTGGTGGCCGTCGTCGGCGCCTCCGGGACCCTGCTGCCCGGCTAGCAAGGAATCGCGTGGCCCGCTCCCGCAGCTGGCGGGGGCGGGCTTCCCCATCGTCATCGCGTTCGGCAGAATCGGCGGGATACCGTCGAGGAACCCGCGATGCCGAGACTGATCGTTCCGTTTCCCTCGGACGCCGACATGGCGGACGACGACAGCGTCGTCGAAAACTTCTTCGACTCCGTCCATTCCTACCTCGACCGGCACGTCCACGACACGGACCGGTCGATCGCCGAAACGGACTGCCCCGAGATCGAGGTTTGCCAGGCGCTGTTCTACGAAGCGCAGATCAACAACGGCGGCCACATCCAGTTCGTGTGCAACACGAACGACGACGAAGAGACGTACCGGGCCGTCGCCTCCGGCCTGATGCGTGTCGGCGCGCGGCGGCACCTCGCGGTTCTGCTCGATTTCGTGGAATGGCGACGCGGCAACCCCGCACTGATGCACGGGATGCTCCGCCAGCCCGATCCCTATCAAGGGCCGCACCGCCCGTTCTTCGATCGCTGCGACGACGCCTTCTTCGCCGAGAGCGAGGCGCGGATCAGCCGCTACGCGGCGGACTGGATCAGGTCGAGCGTGCACGTCGCCCAGGTGCCGATCGAGGAATACCTCGACTACAAGGCCGGGAGACGATCCCACACCCTGCTCTGATCCCGGCGGGTCGCAGGCGTCCTGCGGCGCGCCGGCAGGCATCCCGCCGCAGGACGCTCCGGCCACGCCCTCGCGCCAAGCCCCGGTGCCCAGCCCCGGTGCCAAGCCCTCGCGCCCGTGGCGTGGCCAGCCCTGAACAGACTGGCGTCGGCAGGCCAACGCCTCGCCCGCTCAAGCTCTTGCTTCGTCACAGATTCCTTCTGCCGAACCGGCGTCCGCTTCGGCAAAATCTGCTCAGCCGGCGCGCGGCGCCCCGTCCGGCAGGACCGGGGACGACCGGTCCGCGAAGGTCCAGACCCGGTGGCCGAGGAAGTTCCAGAACACCACCACCCCGGTCGCGACCACCTGGGCGGCCGTGTAGTGCAGGTCGAGGCCGCGGGTGAGGCCTGCCATGATCAGCCAGGTCAGCCCGAACCCGATCGCGGCCACAACCCCGAAGCGCCAGGTCGCCTCGGCATGGGGCCGGTCGCTGGCATAGGTCAGGCGGCGGTTGAGCCCGTAGGAGACCACGGCGCCGACGAGGTAGCCGGCGAGCGCCGCCGGAACCGGGTCGGCGCGACCGGTCTCGACCAGTGTCGCGAGGACGGCATAGTGGACGGCGAGCGCCGCGAGGCTGACGCCGAGATAGGACGCGAATTGCCGTCCCACCGCCGACAGCGCGTCGAGGGTCCGCAGGTTCGATTCCGGTTCGCTCGCCACGACGCCACTCGTCATCACCGGGCGAACGGACGGCGCCCTCCCCCCTGTCTAGCGCCCGGCACTGAACCGAAGATGACCCGAACCGGGCGAAATCGGGGACGATCGCTCACCCCTGCAGGCGGGCCGCGACCTTGCGGCTGAGCCAGCGCGGCATCAGGCGGGCGGCAAGCACCGCCGCCCGGTTGGCCGCACCGGGGATCACCACCGCCCGGCCGGCGAGATGGCCCGCGACCGCCGCGCGGGCCACCGCCTCGGCGGTCATGACGTTGCCGGTGAAGCGCTTCGCCCCGCCGACATCCGCCCGCTGCGAGAATTCCGTGGCGGTGGCGCCGGGGCAGACCGCCGTCACCACGACGCCGTGGGGTCGTGCCTCCTCGTAGAGCGCTTCCGACAGGGACAGCAGGTAGGCCTTGGTGGCGTAGTAGGCCGCCATGTTGGGGCCCGGCAGGTAGCCCACCACCGAGGCGACGTTGAGGATGCCGCCCTCCCGCCGCGCGATCAGGCCGGGCAGCACGAGCCGCGACAGGATCGTGGGCGCGGCGACGTTCACCATCACCATCTCGGCCTGGTCCCGCGCCGGCAAGGTGGAAAAGCGGCCGCGCAGGCCGAAGCCCGCATTGTTGACGAGGGTGTGGAGAACGAGGCTCCGCGCCCCGATCGCCGCGGCCAGCCCCTCGGCCCCGCCCGGGGCCGCGAGATCGGCCGGCACGACGACCACCGGGACGGAGAGTTCCGCCGCCAGCGCCTCCAGCCGCTCCGTGCGCCGGGCGCTCAGCACCAGCGGGCGCCCCCGCTCCGCGAAGGCGCGGGCGATCTCCATCCCGATCCCGCTCGACGCGCCGGTGACGAGCGTCCAGCGCGCATCTCCCCCGGTCTGCCCTGCCGTCATGTCCCGGTCTCCGGCCACGCCCTTCCCCTGATCTGCACGCCTATGCTAAGGGCGCCCAACGCAATCCCCGCCGCTCCCGGACGTTCCGCTCCCGCCTCGACGCCTCACGCGCCCCGAGGACGGGCCTCTGGAACGAGGCAGCGCGCCGCACGAGTCTGAAGCGTCCGATGCCCAAGCGCACCGATCTCTCCTCCATCCTCATCATCGGCGCGGGCCCGATCGTCATCGGCCAGGCATGCGAGTTCGACTATTCCGGCACGCAGGCCTGCAAGGCCCTGCGCGAGGAAGGGTACCGGATCATCCTGGTCAACTCGAATCCGGCCACGATCATGACGGATCCGGATCTGGCCGACGCCACCTATGTCGAGCCGATCACCCCGGAGATCGTCGCCCGCATCATCGAGAAGGAGCGGCCCGACGCGCTCCTGCCGACCATGGGCGGCCAGACCGCGCTGAACTGCGCCCTCTCGCTCAAGCGCATGGGCGTGCTGGAAAAGTTCGGCGTGCAGATGATCGGCGCCACCGCCGAGGCGATCGACAAGGCGGAGGATCGCAGCCTTTTTCGCGATGCGATGACCAAGATCGGGCTCGAGACCCCGAAATCGGCGCTCGCCAACGCCTCCGCCGCCAAGAAGGCCGATCGTGAGAAGTACCTCGCCGAGGTGGCCCGCATCGAGGCCGCGGAGGGCGACGAGGCGGCCCGCAAGACGGCGCTCGCCGCCTTCGAGAAGAAGTGGGCCTCCGGAGAGAACGACCGGCGCAAGCGCTACGGCGAGCACGCGATCGGCCAGGCGCTCGTCGCGCTCGCCGAGGTCGGCCTGCCGGCGATCATCCGCCCCTCCTTCACGATGGGCGGCACCGGCGGCGGCATCGCCTATAACCGGGAGGAATTCCTCGACATCGTCGAGCGCGGCATCGATGCCTCGCCGACCAACGAGGTCCTGATCGAGGAATCGGTCCTCGGCTGGAAGGAGTACGAGATGGAGGTCGTCCGCGATAAGGCGGATAACTGCATCATCGTCTGCTCGATCGAGAACGTCGACCCGATGGGGGTCCATACCGGCGACTCGATCACGGTGGCACCGGCGCTGACGCTGACCGACAAGGAATACCAGCGCATGCGCGACGCCTCCCTCGCGGTGCTCCGCGAGATCGGCGTCGAGACCGGCGGCTCGAACGTGCAGTTCGCCGTCGACCCGGCCACCGGCCGGATGATCGTGATCGAGATGAACCCGCGGGTCTCGCGCTCCTCGGCGCTCGCCTCGAAGGCGACCGGCTTCCCGATCGCCAAGGTCGCGGCGAAGCTCGCCGTCGGCTACACCCTCGACGAGATCGCCAACGACATCACGGGTGGGGCCACCCCGGCCTCGTTCGAGCCGACGATCGACTACGTCGTCACCAAGATCCCGCGCTTCGCCTTCGAGAAATTCCCGGGCGCCGAGCCGACGCTGACCACCGCCATGAAGTCGGTCGGCGAGGCGATGGCGATCGGCCGGACCTTCGCGGAATCGCTCCAGAAGGCCCTGCGCTCGCTCGAGACGGGGCTTACCGGCCTCGACGACATCGAGATCGAGGGCCTCGGCAAGGGCGACGACCGCAACGCCATCAAGGCGGCGATCGGCACGCCCACCCCGGATCGCCTCCTCAAGGTGGCGCAGGCCCTGCGGCTCGGCGTCAGCCACGAGGAGGTGCACGCCTCCTGCAAGATCGACCCGTGGTTCCTGGAGCAGCTCCAGGGCATCATCGATCTCGAGACCAAGGTGAAGCGCTTCGGCCTGCCGAAGACCGAGGGCGCCTTCCGCCAGCTCAAGGCGGCGGGTTTTTCGGATGCGCGCCTGTCGGTGCTCGCCGGGATCGAGGAAGGCGCCGTGCGCGCCGCCCGCCGGGCCCTGTCGGTGCGGCCGGTCTTCAAGCGGATCGACACCTGCGCGGCCGAGTTCAAGTCGCCGACCGCCTACATGTACTCGACCTACGTCGCTCCGTTCGCGGGTGCGGTGGCCGACGAGGCCCAGCCCTCGGACGCCAAGAAGGTCATCATCCTCGGCGGCGGCCCGAACCGGATCGGCCAGGGTATCGAGTTCGATTATTGCTGCTGCCACGCCTGCTTCGCGCTGACCGACGCGGGCTACGAGACCATCATGGTCAACTGCAACCCGGAGACGGTGTCGACCGACTACGACACCTCGGACCGGCTCTATTTCGAGCCGCTGACCGCCGAGGACGTGCTGGAGATCATCGAGACCGAGCGCCAGGCCGGCACGCTGCACGGCGTGATCGTGCAGTTCGGCGGCCAGACCCCGCTGAAGCTCGCCCGGGCGCTCGAAGAGGCTGGCGTGCCGATCCTCGGCACCTCGCCGGACGCGATCGACCTCGCCGAGGACCGCGACCGCTTCAAGCGCCTGCTCGACAAGCTGCACCTCAAGCAGCCCAAGAACGGCATCGCCTACTCGGTGGAGCAGAGCCGTCTGATCGCCGCCGATCTCGGCCTGCCCTTCGTGGTGCGCCCCTCCTACGTGCTGGGCGGGCGCGCGATGGCGATCATCCGCGACGAGACCCAGTTCGCCGACTACCTGCTCGACACCCTGCCGAGCCTGATCCCGTCGGACGTCAAGGCGCGCTACCCCAACGACAAGACCGGCCAGATCAACACGGTCCTGGGCAAGAACCCGCTCCTGTTCGATCGCTACCTGTCGGACGCGATCGAGGTCGACGTCGACGCGGTGTCGGACGGCAAGGACGTGTTCATCGCCGGCATCATGGAGCACATCGAGGAAGCGGGCATCCACTCGGGCGATTCCGCCTGCTCGCTGCCGCCGCGCTCGCTGTCGCCCGAGACCATCGCCGAATTGGAGCGCCAGACCCGTGGCCTCGCGCTGGCGCTCGAGGTCGGTGGCCTGATGAACGTGCAGTACGCGATCAAGGACGGCGACATCTACGTCCTCGAGGTGAACCCACGGGCCTCGCGCACCGTGCCGTTCGTCGCCAAGGTGATCGGCGAGCCGATCGCCAAGATCGCCGCCCGGGTGATGGCCGGCGAGCCCCTCGCCACCTTCGGCCTCAAGCCCAAGACGCTGCCGCACATCGCCGTCAAGGAAGCGGTCTTCCCCTTCGCCCGCTTCCCCGGCGTCGACGTGCTGCTCGGACCGGAGATGCGCTCGACCGGCGAGGTCATCGGCCTCGACCGCGGCTTCGGCGTCGCCTTCGCCAAGAGCCAGCTCGGCTCCGGCACCCAGGTGCCGAAGAGCGGGACGGTCTTCGTCTCGGTGCGCGACGACGACAAGGCGCGCATCCTGCCGGCGATGAAGCTGCTCGCCGAGCTCGGCTTCACGGTGCTGGCCACCGCCGGCACGCAGCGCTACCTCGTCGAGAACGGCGTGCCCGCCACCCGCATCAACAAGGTGCTGGAGGGCCGCCCGCACGTCGTCGACGCGATCAAGAACGGCGACATCCACCTGGTGTTCAACACCACCGAGGGGGCGGGCGCCCTGTCCGACTCACGGTCGCTGCGCCGGGCCGCCCTCTTGCATAAAGTGCCGTACTACACCACTCTCGCCGGAGCGATGGCCGCAGCAGAGGGGATCAAGGCCTATCTCGGGGGTGATCTCGAGGTCCGGGCCCTGCAGGAATATTTCGCGGCGTAAAGTCGTAAGAACGCGAAAGAGCCCTATCTCATCCCCTCGCGCCCGCGCGAGACATTCGGAAACAGGCCCGGTCGGGAGGCTCACCCTCTCGCCGGGCCGATTATTTGTGACGCGAGACGACGATGGACAAGGTTCCGATCACGGTACGGGGTTTCGCGGCGCTCGAGGCGGAGCTGAAGCGCCGTCAGCAGGAGGAGCGTCCGCGGATCATCCAGGCGATCGCGGAGGCCCGCGCGCTCGGCGACCTGTCGGAGAACGCCGAGTACCACGCCGCCAAGGAAGCGCAGTCCCACAACGAGGGCCGGGTGCTGGAGCTGGAGAGCCTGATCTCCCGCGCCGAGGTCATCGACGTGTCGAAGCTCTCGGGCTCGAAGATCAAGTTCGGCGCCACCGTCAAGCTGATCGACGAGGACACCGAGGAGGAGAAGACCTACCAGATCGTCGGCGAGCCCGAGGCCGACGTCCATGCCGGCCGGGTCTCGATCACCTCGCCGATCGCCCGCGCGCTGATCGGCAAGGGCGTCGGCGACACCGTCGAGGTCGTCACCCCGGGCGGCGGCAAGTCCTACGAGATCGTCGGCATCCAGTTCGGCGCCTGATGCACCGAAGACCGTCCGGCGCCTGATGCGCCGAAGGACGTTCGGCGCGTAACCACGCCGAAGGATGTTCTGCACCCGAGCGCCGGAAGCCGACCGGCGAAGCGTTGCCGGAGCGGCGGCCGGGGGCTATCTCGTCCCTCACGAGGTGGCCCCGCCGGTCGCCGTGGAGACGACGCCGATGCTGCGCTGGTGCAAGTCCCTGATCGGCTCCCTGATCGGCCGATCCCTGGTCGCGGCCGCCCTGGCGGCGGCCACCCTCCCCGCCTCCGCGCAGGAGGCCGCGCTGCCGCCGGCGACGCGCTTCTCGGCCATCCAGGTCGATGTCCGCCCCCTCCTCGCCACCGGCCTCGGCATCTATGCCGAGGGCGTGCGGGCCGAGTTGCAGGCGGCGCTCGCCCAGGCCTTCGCCGGCCGGGTCGGCGGTCCCGGCCCGACCCTGGTGGTGCGGGTGACCGGCCTCTCGCTCAACCCCTATGCCGGCAGCGAGACGCGCAGCGGCGGCCGGGGCGGCGGAGGCGGCAACGCCACCAACACCGACTATCTCGAAGGCGAGGCCCTGGTGGTCGACCGGGGCGGCACCGTGCTGCTCCGCCACCCCCAGCTCTCGGCCACCAATGCCAGTTCGGGCGGCGCTTGGTACGACCCGGCCTCGGAGCGCCGGCGCGTGGCCTACATCGCCGGGCATTACGCGGCGTGGCTGAAGAAGGGGTTGGGGCTGGAGTAGGGCTCCGGCCGGACGCTCATTCCGCCCCCGAGGGCGGATGGTCGAGCGGCTTGGCCTGGTCCAGCCGCTCGGTGGCGGCACGGTCGGACGCTGCCGCGAGCAGCGTCTGCCAGTCGTCGGGTGGGTTGCCCGCGTCGAGCATGCCCTTGAACACCCGATAGGCATCGGTCTTCGCGCCGTAGGTTCGCAACGTGCTCTGATCGTTCACCCAGGCGAAGATGATGACCTTCGATCGGCTGTCGTAGCGGAAGAACAACCGGAACCGGCCATTGCCGAACTTGGCCCGGAACCAGTGCTTTCGAGCGCTCCCGAGCGTGCCGCCCTGGCGGTAGTCCGGACGTGTCGGATCGGCCGGGATCGTCTCGAAGATGAGCGTCACCAGCATCGCGAGGAGCTTCGCCTGGGCCGTTCCCCGGTATCCCTCGGGATCGGCCGCCTTGGCCTTTTCGACCGCCGCCGTCGCCCTCCCGAGCTGATCGAGCAGGAGCGGATGGGCAAAGAGGGTCCAGCCGTTGACGACCATGGTTCAGAGCGTCACGGCCCCGTCGACCTCGTCGTCGAGATCGACGCTCATTCCTTCCGTGAGGACGGCCATGCGCTCCGCGAGGTCGGCCGGGAAGGCCGTGATGCGCGCGGGATCACGGGCCATGTCCTGCGCGAGGAACGTCAGGAAGGACTCGATCACCGGGTCCGTCTCATCCTGTGCCGCGAGAAGACTCACCCGGCCGCCTTCGTCGACGACGAAATCGATCTCACCGCCGTAACCCACACCGAGGGCTTGGCGCACGACCTTGGGAATCGTTGTCTGCCCCTTCGACGTGATCTTGCTGCGCTCGCGGACAAGGGCCGACATAGCCGCCTCCATCACCCCAAAAGTAAGGAAAAAATCTTACTTCAAGGAGTGCGCTCTGGCAACGGTAACAGGCCAGCCGTGAAGGATGGCCGTCGCCTGGTCCAGCGGCCCGCGAGGCGGGAAGCCGGCCGCACAGGATGCCCCCTCAAGCGCTTGTCCCCGGCCTCGTACCGCGCCGAAATCGTGCTATGGCGCGTCGGTGGCCGGGTCTCGCGGGACGGGCGGGACCGCACGGTGCGAAGGGGGAGCCGTGCTGAACGAGAGCGTGTCTGCCGAGGCGGATCTCGCGCGGTCGATCGTGGCCGTGGCCGCCGGCGATCGCGCGGCCCTGCGCGCGCTCTACGAGGCGACGGCGCCGAAACTTCTCGGGATCGTCCTGCGTATCCTCAAGGATCGAAGCGCGGCCGAGGATGTGCTGCAGGAGGTGTTCGTGCGCGTCTGGCAGCGGGCAGACAGCTATGATCCGCTGGCCGGACCGCCTCTGGTCTGGCTCGGGGCGATCGCGCGGCACAAGGCGATCGACCGCATCCGGCAGGACAAGGCCGCGCGCCTGATCCAGGCCGAGGACGGCTGGCTGGAGCGCCTCGCCGACACCCGCGACGGGGAGACCGACCTCGCCCGGCGCGATGCCCTGGCCCGCTGCCTCGACAGCGTCGAGCCCGGTCACCGCGACTGCCTCGTCCTCGCCTATTGCGAGGGCTGGTCGCGGGAGGAACTGGCGGCCCGGCACGACCGGCCGGTCAACACGATCAAGACCTGGCTGCGCCGCGGCCTGACGAGCCTGCGCGGCTGCCTGGAGGCGGCATGAGCGGCGGGACCACCGATCGCGGCGTGCCGTTCTGGGCGGAGGATCCCGACGGGACGGCCGGCGAATACGTGCTCGGCACCCTGTCCGCGTCCGAGCGCGCAGCCTTCGCGCAGGCCCTGCGCGGGGACGCGTCCCTGCGCGCCGCCGTCGCGGCCTGGGAGGGACGGCTCGCACCGCTCGCCCAAACGGCCCCCGTGGTGGTGCCCGCTCCGCGGGTCTGGGAATCGATCGAAGCCCGGATCGGCACCGGAGGCGCCGGCGGTCGGGCGGACGCGCCGGATTCCGGCATCGGCCGGGACCGCATCGTCCGGCTCGAGCGCGGAATGCGGCGGTGGCGGATCGCGGCGGGGTTGGCGAGCGCGCTCGCGGCCGGCCTCGCGCTCTGGATCGTCGTGCCGCATCCGGCCGCCGATCACCGGCAATACCTCGCCGTGGTCGACCGGGGCGGCACCCTGCCGGCCCTGATCGTGCGGGTCGATCTCGGCGGCCAGACCGTGCAGGTGCGCAGCCTCGCGGCGGAGACGCCACCGGATCACAGCCTCGAACTCTGGTATGTCGGCGCGGGCGCCCCGCCCCGCTCGCTCGGTCTCGTCGGCCCCTCGCGGCTGACGCTACCGGCGGGCTTGGGCGGCGTCGCCGACGGCGCGAGCCTCGCGGTCTCGGTGGAGCCGAAGGGCGGCTCGCCCACGGGAGCGCCGACCGGGCCGGTGGTCTATTCCGGGCGCCTCATCCGCGAGTGATCCCCCGCGCGGAATTCCTCGTCGGGCGCCGGATCGGCTGGACCGGACGCGGACGATCCCCCGCAAGCCCGCTCGTCGCGAGGGGATGCGGGGGACCTCGGATCGCGGGATCCGGCCGGGGCCGGATCCCGGGTGCGGATCAGGGCATCAGCACGCCGTTGATCACGTGGATGACGCCGTTCGACTGCATCACGTTGGCGATGGTGACGCGGGCGGTGTTCCCCTTGGCGTCGGTCACGACCAGCCCCTTGCCGCCGCGGGCCATCGTGACGGTCAGGGGCTCGCCCTGCGCCGTCTTCAGCGTGGCCTCGCCGCCGCCCTGCTTGACGAGCGCCATCAGGTCCTTCGACGTGTAGGTCCCCGGGACGACGTGGTAGGTCAGGATGCTGGTGAGCTGCGCCTTGTTCTGCGGCTGCACCAGCGACTCGACGGTGCCCGGCGGCAGCTTGGCGAAGGCGGCGTTGGTCGGCGCGAACACCGTGAAGGGCCCCGGGCCGGAGAGCGTATCGACGAGGCCCGCGGCCTTCACCGCCGCCACGAGCGTGGTGTGGTCCTTCGAGTTGACCGCGTTCTCGACGATCGTCTTGCTCGGATACATCGGCGCGCCGCCGACCATCGGGTTCTTGGCGAGCGCCGGGGCCGCGGCAAGGCCGAGGCTGAGACCGAGAGCCAGGCGGAGAAGGGTCTTGGACATGTCTGCTTCCTCGCGATGCGCCCCATCCGGGCGTCGCAGGCCCCTACGCGGGGCGGGAGCGGGAAAGTTTCAGCCTCCCGCGCGAATTCGCGCGAAAAAACGTCCGGCGCCTCGAGGCAGGGCCGGCGCGACCAAAACCGTGCGCAAGGCGGGCTCCTTGCCGTAATCTGACCGAGGGGGGATGCGGTTTCCCCATCCGGACGCCCAGAATGGAACTCAAGTGGATCGAGGACTTCCTGAGCCTCGCCGAGACCCGCAGCTTCTCGCGCTCGGCGGAAGCCCGTGCCGTCACCCAGTCGGCCTTCAGCCGGCGCATCCGCTCGCTGGAGGTCTGGCTCGGCACCGCGCTCCTCGACCGCAGCACCTACCCGATCACGCTCACCGCCGACGGGCGGCAATTCCTCGAGACCGCCGAGGAGGTGGTGCGGCTGCTCACCCTGAGCCGGGCCGATTTCCGCGCCCGCAGCGACGGGGCCGGGCTGCCGGTGGTGACGATCACGGCGCTCCACTCGCTCTGCCTGTCGTTCCTGCCGCGCTGGCTCGGGCGCATCCGTGACGCGCTCGGGCCCGTGGCGAGCCGGGTCCTGCCGGACAACTTCAACATCTGCGTCCAGGCGCTGGTCGAGGGCGGCTACGACCTCCTCCTGACCTATCACCATCCGGGCATCCCGATCCCGCTCGATCCCGAGCGCTATCCCTGCCGGATCGTCGGCCGCGACAGCCTGGCGGCGGTGGCCGCCCCCCGCGGGCTGGTGCCGGATGCTCGCGGCCGCCTGCCGCTCCTGCAATATTCCCGCGGCTCGTTCCTCGGGCGGCTGGCGGGGATCGCGCAAGGGGGCGAGGACGCGCCGGCGACCTACCCGGTCCACACCAACGAGAACTCGATGGCCGAGGCCTTGCGCTCGATGGCGCTGGGCGGCCACGGCATCGCCTGGCTGCCGCGCAGCCTGGTCGAGCCCGAGATCCGCGCCGGGGCGCTGACGGTGCTCGGCCGCGAGATGCCGATGGACATCCGGCTCTACCGCAGCGCCGAGCGCCACCGCTCCTTCCTCGACGAGGTCTGGGCGGTCGCCGCGGAAGACCCGCCAAACTATTCGGATGCGGAATAGTTCATGCCAACCATAGCATTGGCGGCCGGCGCGATGCGGGATTATTCCGCCGCCATCCGCTGACGGCGCCGCGGCTCCTCCCGAGCCGCCCCGCCCGATCCGGCCTCGATCCGTCCATCCGACGCGACCCCGGACCCGGTCCGCCCTCCGGCGCGCCGGAGCGCGGTCGCGCGCAAAAAATCCGCCAGGAGCCCTCCCGTGACCGCCAGCCCCACCCGCATCGAGCACGATCTTCTCGGCGACCGGGAGGTGCCGCAGGCCGCCTATTACGGCATCCACACCCTGCGCGCCGTCGAGAACTTTCCGATCACCGGCACCACGCTCGCCACCTGCCCCGACCTGATCCGGGCGCTCGCCGCGATCAAGCAGGCGGCGGCGCTCGCCAACCGCGAGCTCGGCCTGCTGGATCCCGAGCGGTGCGACGCCATCGTGGCGGCCTGCATCGAGATCCGGGCCGGGGCGCTCCACGACCAGTTCGTGGTCGACCAGATCCAGGGCGGGGCCGGCACCTCGACCAACATGAACGCCAACGAGGTGATCGCCAACCGGGCGCTCGAATTGCTGGGCGCCGAGCGGGGCGATTACGGCCGGCTCCACCCCAACGAGCACGTCAACATGGGGCAGAGCACCAACGACGTGTACCCGACGGCGCTGAAGATCGCCGGGATCGGGGCGATCCGCCGGCTCGTCGACGCGATGGCGGCCTTGCGGGGCAGCTTCGAGGCCAAGGCGGAGGAGTTCCGCGACGTCCTCAAGATGGGCCGCACCCAGCTCCAGGACGCGGTGCCGATGACGCTCGGCCAGGAATTCGGCACCTACGGGCGGATGCTGGCCGAGGACGAGGCGCGGCTCGGCGAAGCCGAGCTCCTGATCCGCGAGATCAACCTCGGCGCCACCGCGATCGGCACCGGCATCACCGCCCACCCGCTCTATGCCGGCCTCGTGCGCGAGCGGCTCTCGACCATTACCGAGATCCCGCTGATCACCGCC
Organism: Methylobacterium indicum; assembly: GCF_017347565.1. Lineage (NCBI taxonomy): Bacteria > Pseudomonadati > Pseudomonadota > Alphaproteobacteria > Hyphomicrobiales > Methylobacteriaceae > Methylobacterium > Methylobacterium indicum. The sequence continues at coordinate 3,805,988 of NZ_AP024145.1, forward strand.
GAGGACCTGGTGGAAGCCACTCAGGATTGCGGCGCCTTCGTGCAGGTCTCCGGCGTGCTCAAGCGCGTCGCCGTCAAGCTGTCGAAGACCTGCAACGACCTGCGCCTGCTCTCGAGCGGGCCGCGGGCGGGCTTCAACGAGATCAACCTGCCGGCGCGCCAGGCCGGCTCCTCGATCATGCCCGGCAAGGTCAATCCGGTGATCCCGGAGGTCGTCAACCAGGTCGCCTTCGAGGTGATCGGCAACGACGTGACGATCTCCTTCGCGGCGGAGGCCGGCCAGCTCCAGCTCAACGCCTTCGAGCCGGTGATCGCCTACAGCCTGTTTCGCAGCCTCGCCCACCTGGAGGCGGCCTGCCGCACCCTCGACGTGAACTGCGTGCGCGGCATCACGGCGAACCGCGAGCGCCTGCGCGCCAGCGTCGAGAACTCCATCGGCATCGTGACCGCGCTCAACCCCTATATCGGCTATCGCAACGCCACGGCGATCGCTATGGAGGCGCACGCCACGGGCCGGGGCGTCTACGACCTCGTGCTCGAGAAGCAATTGATGGCCCGCGACCAGCTCGACAGGGTGCTGCAACCCGACCGGCTGACGCGCCCGCAGGCCCTCACGGCGATCTGACGATCGCGGGAATCCAAAGTTCGCGGCGATCGAGGGATCGCGGTGACCTGACGTTCGCCGCGATCCTTCGATCGCCGGCACGCACCGGACGGAAACGCCAGACATCCGCGGGAGACCCCGGGCACAGGATCGTGCCCCGGGGCTCTTTCCGCACATCCGTTCATCTTCGGGAGGAACACGCACCATGGCACACGTCGAATCGACCGGACGCTCGTCGAGCCGGCTGACCCTCTATACCGGCATCGGCCTGGCGCTCGGCGTCGCGGTCGGCGCGGTGCTGCACGGCATGGCGGGCAGCCCGGCCGAGGCGAAGGAGATCGCCGGCTACTTCACCATCGGCACCGACATCTTCCTGCGGCTGATCAAGATGATCATCGCGCCGCTCGTCTTCGCCACCATCGTGTCGGGCATCGCGAGCTTCGGCGACACCAAGGCGGTCGGCCGCGTCGCGGGCTTCGCCATGGGCTGGTTCCTCACCGCCTCGATCGTCTCCCTGTCGCTCGGCTTCCTCGTCGCCAACATCTTCCAGCCCGGCGCCAGCCTCGGCCTGCCGCTGCCGGACGCCGCGGCCCAGACGGGGCTCAAGGCCGCCTCGATCAACCTGCGCGAGTTCATCACCCACGTCTTCCCGACCAGCATCGTGTCGGCGATGGCGACGAACGAGGTGCTGCAGATCCTGGTCTTCTCGGTGTTCTTCGGCTTCGGCCTCAGCGCGATCGACCGCCGTTACGCCGATCCGATGGTCCACATGCTGAATGGCCTCGCCGCGGTGATGTTCAAGGTCACCGACGCGGTGATGAAGGTGGCCCCGCTCGCGGTCTTCGCCGCCATGGCCTCGGTCGTCACCATCCAGGGCCTCGGCGTGCTGATCGACTACGGCAAGTTCATCGCCGTGTTCTATCTCGGGCTGGCCGTCCTGTGGGCGCTCCTGATCGGTGCCGGCTGGCTGGTGCTCGGCCACAGCGTCGTGCGGCTCCTGCGCCTCCTGCGCACTCCGATGATCGTCGCCTTCTCGACCGCCAGCAGCGAGGCCGCCTTCCCGCGCACCGTCGAGGTGCTGGAAAAATTCGGCGTGCGCCCCCGCGTCACCGGCTTCGTTCTGCCGCTCGGCTACTCGTTCAACCTCGACGGCTCGATGATGTACCAGGCTTTGGCCTCGCTGTTCATCGCCCAGGCCTTCGGCATCCATCTCGGCGTCACCGAACAGCTCACCATGCTGCTCGTCATGATGGTGACCAGCAAGGGCATCGCCGGCGTGCCGCGCGCCTCCCTGGTCGTGGTGGCCGCCACCGTCCCGATGTTCGGCCTGCCGGCCGCCGGCATCCTGCTGATCATGGGCGTCGACCAGATCCTCGACATGGGCCGCACCGTCACCAACGTGCTCGGCAACGGGCTCGCCACCGCCGCGGTCGCCCGCTGGCAGGGCGAGATGCAGGAGGGCACCGACGAGACGGCCGAGGCTCCCGCCGCGGTCGCGGTGCCGACCGGCAAGGCGGCCTGAGACGGCACTGGCGTCCCGCCGGCCGCAGGGCCGGCGGGGCAAATCGCTTCGACGCCGAGCGCGAGGTTTCGTCCTCTTCCTGCCCGCATGGGGCTGGTCGGAAAATGAAGGCGTGGGTTCCCCTCCTCTCCCCGCCCGCGGCTAGCGGATTTACATGCCGCTTCTGAAGCCCAGCTCCTTATGAGAGCGGACGCTTTCCCGTCCTCAGGCGATCCCGGGCTATCGAGTATGGCTGCAAGTTGTGTGGAGGTCTGTCCGGAGGAAAATCCCCTTAAGAAGCAAGTGCGGGGGATCCCCTCTCCCGTGTGGGCTAGCGGATTCACACTTCTCCTCTGAATGCTAACCCATTGAAAGTATGCGCGCTTCCCCTCCCCCTTGTGGGGAGGGGCTATGGGGATCGAAGATCCCGCGTGGGGGTGGTGCAGAAGGCACCGCTGAGCCTTATCCGGCACCACCCCCACCTCCGGCTCCTCCCCACAAGGGGGAGGAGAGGCGCGCTACATTCAAAAGGAGAAGGGCTCAAACCGAGATGTGTGAACATGCTAGCCCGTGTGGGAGAGGGGTAGGGGCGATCGAAGATCGCGCAGGGTGACACGGTTCAGGATCAAGTACGAAACGTCCCGCTGCCGGCACGATGCTCAGCGCTTTACATTGTAGCGTGTCACCCTCACCCCCGACCCCTCTCCCACTCGGGAGAGGGGAGGCGCGCTATTCTTTCCTCGGATAGCCCTGCCACAGGGGAAGAAAGGGCTCGTTACTCTCACATGGAAATGCGCTCGAACCGAGTTGTGTGAATACGCCAGCCGCCCGCGGGGAGAGGGGATCTCGCGCTTGAGACCGACGACACCCTGTTCCGGAGCGACGACGACCGGGAATGACGGAGTCGTACTACCCGCGGTCGATCGGTCCACCGGCTCCGCAGCGACCCACCCGAGCCCCGATCCCGCCCGTCCCGCGCACTCCGCCCGCCTATTATGCGTACATCGCGCAATCTCGCGATTGACTCCCCCGTCGTTCTGCGCTCTTCAAGCAATAACAGACGGAGTATCGCGCCATTCGATGCGCGATTTCCGCATCGGAGGAACGCATGGCGACGGAAGCGGACAAGGACCTGGGCGGAATCCGCATCAAGCGCGCGATCGAGCGCGTGCCGGGCGGAATGATGGTGGTCCCGCTGCTGATCGGCGCGGTGATCGCCACCCTGTTCCCGACGACCCCGAAGGTGTTCGGCTCGTTCACCGGCGCGCTGTTCACCGGCGCCCTGCCGATCCTGGCGGTGTTCTACGTCTGCATGGGCGCCAGCATCGACTTTCGCGCCACGCCCTACATCGTCAAGAAGGGCGGCACGCTGCTCGTCGTGAAGGTCGGCATCGCGATGATCCTCGGGGTGGTGTTCGGCCGCCTGCTCGGCGAGGCGCCGATCGGGGCCGGGCTGTTCGCCGGCCTCTCGACGCTGGCGATCGTGGCCGCCATGAACGACACCAACGGAGGCCTCTACATGGCGCTGATGGGCCAGTACGGCCGCCCGCGGGACGTCGGCGCCTACACGATCATGTGCCTCGAATCCGGCCCCTTCCTCACCATGGTGACGCTCGGCGTCGCCGGCCTGTCGGCGTTTCCCTGGCAGACGATGGTCGGCAGCATCCTGCCGCTCCTCGTCGGCATGCTGCTGGGCAACCTCGACCGCGAGATGCGCGCCTTCCTGGGCCGGGCCGTGCCGGTGATGATCCCGTTCTTCGCCTTCGCGCTCGGCACCGGGCTCGACCTGACCAAGATCTGGCAGGCGGGTCTGCTCGGCCTCGGTCTGGGCGTCGCCGTGACGGTGCTCACCGGCATCCCGCTCTTCTTCGCCGACCGGCTCACCGGCGGCACCGGGGTGGCGGGGGTGGCCGCCTCCTCGACCGCCGGCAACGCCGCCGCGGTCCCGGCGATCATCGCCGCCGCCAACCCGGCCTATGCGGAGGCCGCCGCCCCCGCGACCGTGCTGGTCGCCGCGACCGTGGTGGTGACCGCGATCCTCACGCCGCTCGCCACCGCCTGGACCGCCAGGCATTTCGGCGAGCCGGCGGACGGCGCGGCCGAGCCGGCCGAGGCCGCGCCCGTGCCGGAGCGCGCCTGAGCCATGACGCGCCGCTGGCTCATCCTCGCCGACGACCTCACGGGCGCGGCCGATTGCGCCATCGCCTTCGCCCGGCGCGGGGCCACGGCCTGCGTGCAATGGGGCGAGGCGGGGCCCGGTGCCGGAGAGGCCGTCCTGTCGCACGATGCCGACAGCCGCCAGCTCGGCCCGGACGCCGCGGCGGCCCGCCACGCCGCCCTGGCGGAGCGGTTGCACGACCCGGACCGGGCCGTGTTCAAGAAGATCGACTCGACCCTGCGCGGGCAGCCGGCGGCGGAACTCGCCGCCACCCTCGACGTCCTGCGCCGGCGCATGGGCGGCGCCTTCGCGATCCTGGCGCCGGCCTTCCCGGCGACCGGCCGCACCACCGAGGACGGGCAAATCCGGGTCGCCGGCCGGCCGCTCGCGGAGACCGAGCTCTGGCGCCGGGACCACACCTACCCGACCGGTGCGCTCTCCGCGATGCTGGACGGGGCCGGGCTCACCAGCACGACGATCCCGCTCGCGACCGTGCGGGCCGGCGGCGAATCCTTGCGCGCGGCGCTCGACGCCGCGTCGCGGGCTTCCGCGGTCGCGGTGCTCGATGCGGTGGAGGACGACGACCTCGCCCGGATCGCGGCGGCGGGCCTCGCCCTCGACGCGGCCGGCCTCGTCTGGGTCGGCAGTGCCGGCCTCGCCCACGCCCTGGCGGCGGCGGAAGCCGCGTCGCCCGCCCCGGCCCGGACGGTCGCGAGCGGCCCGGGCGGCACGCTGGTGGTGGTGGGGAGCCTCGCGGCCATCTCCCGCGCCGCGGCCCGCAGGCTGGCGGCCGGGACGCGGCTGCGCCACGTCCCGGTGGCGCCCGACTGGCTCCTCGACGCGGGCGAGGCCGAGCGGCGGCGCTGGTGCGACTCGGTCGGCGCCCGCCTCGCCGTCGGGGACGACGTGCTGGTCGAGGTCGCGATGGGCGAGGCGCCGGATCTCGCCATCGGCTCGCGCCTCGCGACCGCGCTCGGCACGCTGCTCGCCCCGGCCGCTCCCCATCTCGGCGCCCTGGTGGCGACCGGCGGCGAGACCGCGGCGGCGCTCCTGGCCGGATTCGGGGTCGACGGCCTGGCGCTGGTCGACGAGATCGAGCCCGGCGTCTCCCTCGGGGTGACGCGGGGCCGGATCGCCGTCCCGATCGTCACCAAGGCGGGCGCCTTCGGCAGCGAGGACACGCTCCTGCGCGCCGTCCATCACCTCCGGGCCATCAGACACGAAGGGTCTCCGACATGAGCCGACCGACCGTCGCGATCACCATGGGCGATGCCTCCGGCATCGGCCCCGAGATCATCATGAAGGCGCTCGCCCGGCCCGACATCGCGGCGCTCTGCCGACCCGTCGTGATCGGCGATGCCGAGCGCCTGCGCGAGGCCGGCCGCATCGTCGAAAACAACCTGACGGTGCAGGCCGTCGCCTCGCCCCGCGAGGCGACCGACGCGCCCGGCACCGTGGCCTGCGTCGATCTCGGGCTGATCCCGAAGGATCATCCGTTCGGACGCGTCTCGCCGGTCTCCGGCGAGGCGGCGTTCCGCTACATCGAGCGCGCCGTCCAGGTGGTCCAGGCCGGCGAGGCCGCGGCGATCTGCACCGCGCCCCTGAGCAAGGAGGCGCTGCACGCCGCCGGGCACAAGTATCCGGGCCATACCGAGCTTCTGGCCGCGCTCACCGGCACGCCGGAAGTCTCGATGATGCTGGTCTCGCCGAAACTCCGGGTGATCCACGTCACGACGCATATCGGGCTGATCGACGCCATCGCGCGGATCGAGCCGGGCCTCGTCGAGCGGGTGATCGCGCGCGGCCACGACACCCTGGTCAAGGCGGGACTCGCGAATCCGCGGATCGGCGTCTGCGCGATCAACCCGCATGCGGGCGAGAACGGCCTCTTCGGCCGCGGCGAGGAGGCGGAAAAAATCACGCCGGCGGTTCAAGCCTGCCGGGCCAGGGGCTGGCGGGTCGAGGGGCCGCTGCCCGCCGACACCCTGTTCTTCCTGGCGGGCCGGGGCGACTACGACCTCGTGGTGGCGATGTACCACGACCAGGGCCACGGCCCGATCAAGGTGCTGGGCCTGGAGGCGGGGGTGAACATCACCGTCGGCCTGCCGGTGATCCGCACCTCGGTCGATCACGGCACCGCCTTCGACATCGCCGGCAAGGGCATCGCCGACGAGGGCTCGCTGGTCGAGGCCCTGCGCCAAGCGGTCGATCTGGCCCCGCGCCGGGCGGTCTGACGGCCATGACCCGCGGCCGGCACCGTCACCCGCTGCTGCTGGAGGCGCTCCAGGCCGGCGAGGTCGTGGTCGAGGAACTGGCGGAGCGCTTCGGCGTCTCCGCCTCGACGATCCGGCGCGACCTGCAACGGCTGGCGAGCGAGAAGACGATCACCCGCACCTATGGCGGCGCGGTGATCGCCCACCCGCTCCCCGAGACGAGCCTGCCGGAGCGCGAGGCGCAGGCGCGGCCCGAGAAGGCCGCCATCGCGCGGGCCGCCCTCTCGTTGCTGACCGACGACGACATCCTGATCCTCGACGGCGGCTCGACGGTGGCGGCCTTCGGGGCCGGGCTCGCCGGGCGCCGCCACGCGATCGTCACCAACAACCTGCCGCTGGTGGGCGTGCTCGCCGGTGCGCCCGGCCTCGCGCTCACGGTGCTCGGCGGCGCCGTGCGGCCCGGCAGCATGAGCACGCTCGGCCCCCTCGCCGAGGCCGCCCTGCGCCGCCTCACCGCCGACAAGGCAGTGGTGAGCGGCGACGGGTTCGTGGCCGGCCGCGGCCTGTGCGAGGCGGCGCTCGAGCAGGTCTCCCTCAAGTCGCTGATGATGGAACAGGCGGCCGAGGTGGTGGTGCTGATGGATTCGTCCAAGCTCGGCCGCGCGACGCAGGGCGCCTGGGCGCCCCTGCCGGGCCGCTGGACGCTGGTGACCGACGCGGGCGCCACGGACGCGCAATGCGCGGACGCGGAAGGCGCCGGGGCGCGGGTGGTCCGGGCGGCGGGATAGACCGCCCGACCACTGGTTCAGGCGGCCCGCACCGTCGCCAGGAAGCGCGCGACCTCCGCCGAGAGGTGCTCGGACTGGCGCGACATCTCGGAGGCGGCGCCGAGCACCTGTGCGGCCGCCGCCCCGGTCTCCCCGGCCGATTCGGCTAGGGTCGCGATGGTGCCGGTGACCGCGCCGGTGCCGGTGGCGGCCTCGGCGACGTTGCGGACGATCTCCTGGGTGGCCGAGCCCTGCTGGTCCACCGCCGCCGCGATCGCACCGGCGACGCCGTCGATCTCGCGGATGCGCCGGCCGATCCCGTCGATCGCCGCGGCGGCCTGGCCGGTCGAGCCCTGGATCCGGCCGATCTGGGCGGTGATCTCCTCGGTGGCCTTGGCGGTCTGGTTGGCGAGCTGCTTGACCTCGGCGGCGACCACCGCGAAGCCGCGTCCCGCCTCGCCGGCCCGCGCCGCCTCGATCGTCGCGTTGAGCGCCAAGAGGTTGGTCTGGGCCGCGATGCCGGAGATCAGCGCCACCACGTCGCCGACCTTGGCGGCGGCCTGCGACAGGTCCTGGACCAGCGCCATCGTCTCGGTCGCCTCGGTCACGGCGGCCCGCGCCAGCTCGGCGGAGCCCGAGACCTGGCGGCCGATCTCCTGGACGGAGGCACCGAGCTCCTCGGCCGCCGCCGCCGCCACGGTGACGTTGGCCGCCGCGTCGCCGGCCGCGCTCGCGACGGCGCCCGACTGGCCGGCCGCTCCTGCCGCGCTGCCGCTCAGCGCGCGCGCCGTGGCCTCGAGCTCGGTGGCCGCCGCCGAGACGCCGCCGACGATGCCGCCCACCGCCGCCTCGAAGGTATCGGCCATCTGGCGCATCCCGGCCTTGCGCTGCTCCTCGGCCGAGGCGCGGGCGAGCGCGGTCTCCTCCTCCAGCGCGCGGCTGCGGATCAGGTTGTCGCGGAACACCACGACCGAATCGGCCAGCGCGCCGATCTCGTCCGTCCGGCCCTGACCGGGGATCGCGACGGCGGTGTCGCCGCCGGCCAGGCGCTGGGTCACGGCGGTGATGGCCCGCAGCGGCCCGGAGACGCCGCGCCGCACCAGCACCAGCGCGCCGCCGGCTACGAGCAGCCCCAGCCCGATCAGCGCCAGCATCTTCCGGTTGGCGCTGACATAGGTCTCCTCGATCAGGTCGCCGCTCGCCTTGGAGCCGGTGCCGTTCAGCGCGACCAGCTTCTCCCAGGTCCCCATGATGGCGATGACGCCGTTCGACATGTCGGTGTTGTAGATCCGCTGGCCGCCGGCCACGTCGCCCTCGGTCGCCTTCGCGACGGCCCGGCGCTGGTGCTCGGCATAGGCGGCGAGGTGCCGGCGGAACTCGGCGTAGAGGTCGCGCTCGGCCTGCGACAGCGGCAGCGCCTCGAAACGGGTGAACTGCTCGGCGAGGATCGCGTCGCGCTTGGCGATCTGTCCGGCGACCTGGGTCCGGAATTCGGGCGTGTCGGCGGTGAGCAGGCGCGAGGCGTTGACCCGCTGGCGCATGATGTTGATGCCGATCGACCCGAGGATGTCGGTGGCCGGCACGCGGACGTCGCGCAGGTCCGAGGCCGCCGTGTTCACCCGGCGCAGCTCCAGCAGCGCGAGGCCCCCCGTCGCCCCGATCAGAAGGGCCAGGGCGGCGAGACAGAGCCCCAGCTTCGTCGCGATCGTTACTCCGCCCCGCATGGCACTTCGTCCCCGTCGTCATCCTATCGGATCGGGTTCTTCGTAATCGCGAATCGTTAAGCGTATTTGCGCATCGACCGGCACGGCTCGGTCTGATTTGATGCACTTACAGAATTGCCGGACAGCTGTCGGTGCGGCGGGTGCATCTCGCCGAACATGACGATCCGGGCCAATTCTACGGGGTAGAGTTCGCTCGTCCCGGATCCGGACGGCCGGCCCGGTGGGAGAGACGGCCGCCGTCGTCGCACCGGGCCCGACCTGGAAGGCCCACCGTCGCGACGCGGCCGATCCCGACCCGTCCGTGCCGGTGCGGTCGCCGGATCAGGATCAAGAATACCTACGCATTCTGCGCTCTAACAATCTAAGTCCTTGCGGAGAAAATATTTCTTATGTTTCTATATATTGCTCAATGTAAAAGTATTGGATGGCCGATAGACAGCATTCGTGACGTCGCTCAAGTTGCATTCGCAGCCGAACCACAGGCCTGCAAACAACAGAGAATGGCATCATGAAGAAGCTCGACGCCAAGTCCCTCGGCTCCGTGGCCGGCGGCTGCTGCCTGCCGGCTTGCCCGCCCCCGTGCCCCCCGCCGGCTCCGGCCTGCCCGCCGCCGGCCCCGACCTGCGGCAGCGTCAAGTCGCGCGTCTGCTGAGCGCGACGAGCGCTCGACGCCGATGGGCCCGGTCTCGACCGGGCACCATCGGTGCATCGGCTAATCGGACTTGGTTGGCAGGCCAACACGGTACACGACATTGAAGAAAGTGGAGGCCACCCGCGGGCGTTCCACCCCCTTTCCCGGACGACTGGAGCGTCAGCGGAAGGAGATCCGGGATCCAGCAGAGGACATGCCGCGAAGCGGCTCACCCTGTTGCACCGTCGCAGACAATGAGACGCTTCGCGGCTTTTCGTGCTGGATTCCGGATCTCCTTCCGCTTCGCTTCAGTCGTCCGGAAAAGGGGTTGGTTTGCAACGGGTCATGAAGCTTGGCTGCACGGTTCCCGGCCAGGGTCGCGTACCGTGGCAGACCAACGCTTCGCCCGCTTAGGTTCTTGTTTCGTCGCGGATTTTGTCGCCGAACCGGTGTCCACTTCGGCGACATCTGCTGAGGCGGGTGCCCCCCGCACCAGGATCGGCGAACGATCCGCCGGCACGCTCGGCGCGGGGATGCCTTCGCCCGGACGGCGCGTCAGGCGGCCAGCTCGTCCTTCACGAACCGCCCGTCGATCATGATCGCCGGCATGTGCCGGCCCTGGCCGGTCAGCAGCGAGAGATCGGCCAGCGGATCGCCGTCGACCACGATCAGGTCGGCGAAGGCGCCCGGCGCCACCACGCCGGCCTTGCCCTCCAGGCGCACGACCTTGGCGGCGTTGACCGTGGCCGAGCGGATCACCTCGATCGCCGGCAGGCAGCGGCCGCGGATCACGAATTCCTCCGACTGGTGGCGGTGCATCTCGCCGAGCAGGTCGGTGCCGTAGGCCATCATCACGCCCGCCGCGTGCAGGGTCTCGAGGGCGGCAAGACCCGCCTCGCGCACGTCCTCGATCTTGGCGACCGAGGCCGGCGGCAAGCCCAGGGATGCGCCCTCCTTCGCGAGCGCGTCGAAGGTGACGTTGGTCGGCACCACGTAGGCGCCCTTGTCGCGGATCAGCCGCGCGGTCTCGGGCGTGACCAGGTTGCCGTGCTCGACCGAGATCACCCCGCACTCGACGGCCCGGCGGATCGCCGCGTCGGTGTAGAGATGGGCGGCGACGTAGGTCTGGGCATTGGTCGCCTCCTCGACGATCGCCCGCAGCTCCTCCACCGAGTAGCCCAGGAACGCGATCGGGTCGGTCGGCGAGGAGACGCCGCCATTGGCCATGATCTTGATGAAGTCGGCCCCGGCCTTGATCTCCTCGCGGGCCACGCGACGCACCGCGTCGACCCCGTCGCAGACCCGGCCCATGGCGCCGAGCTTGGTGCCGTAGTGGCTCACGTCGCGGGAATGGTAGCGGCCGCGATAGTCGGTGTGGCCGCCGGTCTGCGACAGGGCCTTGCCGCAGATCACCAGCCGCGGGCCGTCGATCAGTCCTTCGCGCACCGCCATGACCAGCCCGTGATCGGCGCCGCCGAGGTCGCGCACGGTGGTGAAGCCGCGCATCAGCATCCCGCGCATGATCTTGGCGGTACGCAGCGCCACCAGGGAATCCGGCAATTCGGCATTGGCGCCGAGGTCGGGGATCGTCGCGATGACGTGGACGTGGCAGTCGATCAGGCCCGGCATCAGGGTGCGCCCGGCGAGATCGATCACCCGCGCCGAGGAGGCGGTCAGCGGCTTGTCCGACACCTCCCGGATGGTGCCCCCCTCGACCAGCACGTCGTGTCCGTCGAGGGCGGTGTCGTGGGTGCCGTCGAGGACCCGGGCGTTGCGGAACAGGACGAGGTCGGCGCTCATGCGGGGCAGTCCCTGTGTCGTGCGGCGCGACCGGGGGATGAGGGCGCGCGGGCGTGGCGGCACACTGGACAGCGAGAAAAAAACAGGCAAGCTTGTTTTTTATTCAGGCGCTCATGGGCGGGAGGATCGGTGACGCAGACCGGACGGCAGCCCCAGGCGCGCAGCCTCGCGACCCGCGAGCGGCTGGTGCGCGCGACGATCGACGAGATCTACGCCGTCGGCTACCACGCCGCGACGACGCAACAGATCGCCGAGCGGGCGCAGGTCTCCCGCGGGGCGCTGCTGCACCACTTCCCGACCCGGGCCGACCTGGTGCTCGCGGCGCTCGAGACGGTGCTCGCCGACGGCACGGCCGAGATCAAGGCGGTCTCCCGGGACGTGCGCTCGGGGGCGCTGCCCCTCGCCGACTTCGTCGAGTTCCTGTGGCCGCTCTTCTCGGGCCGGTTCTTCCATCTCTCGATGGAACTCATCAACGAGTCCCGCACCGACGCGGACCTGCGGGACTGCCTGATCCCGGTGGTGCAGCGCTTCCACGCCGCCCTCGACGCGATCTGGGTCGAGTTCTGCGATTCCGACGCCCGGCCGCCGCGGCAGGCCCGGATCATCCTCAACCTGACGGTGAACCTGATGCGCGGCATGGGGGTGCAGACCGTGCTGCGGCCCGACCCGGACTATTACCGCGACCTGATCGAGGCCTGGAAGGCGGTGCTGCCGCAGCTCGTGGCCGGTCCGGCGGGGGATGCCGCCTTCGCGGATCCCCGCTTCCGCGAGGCGGTGGCGTGAACGTCCGGCATCCTGGCATCCATCTTGCCACAAGGGCAAACACCTGTCTTAAAAATAGGTCAGCTGCCGCGCCGGCGCCCGACCCGAACCCGTGAACCGCATGAGCGTCGCCTCCCTCTCCCCCGCAGCCGGTCCCGGCCTGTCGGTCCGGCTCGGCCGCATCGCCTTCCTGGCGGCGGTCGTCCTCGCCTACGCGATCGTGTTCGCGCCGATCGTGACGGTGATCGTGACCTCGTTCTTCGACCAGGAGATCGTCACCTTCCCGCCCGAGGGCCTGACCTGGCGCTGGTACCTCAACGCCTGGGCGCAGCGGGACTTCGCCCGCGGCTTCCTCACCTCGCTCCAGATCGCGCTGGCCGCCACCGCCATCGGCGTGCCCCTCGGCACGGCGGCCGCGCTCGCCCTGGCGCGGTCGAACCTCCCGGGGCGCGGCTTCCTCAACACCTTCCTGCTCGCGCCGCTGGCGGTACCGGCGATCGTCGCCGGCTCGGCCCTCTACATGTTCACGCTCCGGGCCGAGGACTGGCTCGACATGGACATCAAGGCGACGCTGGGCGGTCTGGTGGCCGCCAACGTGCTGATCACGATCCCCTGGACGGTGCGCCTCGTCACCGCGAGCTTGGCGGGCCTCGACCGCGCGGCGGAGGAGGCGGCGGCCAATCTCGGCGCCCGGCCCTTCACGGTGTTTCGCCGCATCACGCTCCCGATGCTGCGGCCCGGCATCGTCGCCGCCGCCCTGTTCTCCTTCGTGGCGAGCTTCGAGAACCTCGAACTCAACCTCCTCCTCGTCGGCCCGGGGCGCACCACCCTGCCCGTCGCCATGCTGAGCTACCTGGAATTCCGAATGGACCCGACCCTGGCCGCCGTCGCGACCGCGCAGATCCTGATGGTGACGATCCTGATGCTGGTCACCGACCGCTTCGTGAAGCTGTCGCGGATCGTCTGATGGGCACGCTTCTCCTCGACGGCCTCACCAAGCGCTACGGCGAGGCCACCGCCGTCGCCGGCGTCGACCTCGACATCCGCCAGGGCGAGCTCGTCGCCCTCCTCGGGCCGTCGGGCTGCGGCAAGACCACGACGCTCCGCATGGTCGCGGGCTTTATCCAGCCGAGTGCCGGCCGGGTCGTGATCGGCGGGCGCGACGTGACGCGGCTGCCGCCTTACGCCCGCGACACCGGCATGGTGTTCCAGTCCTACGCGCTGTTTCCCCACATGAGCGTCTCCGACAATGTCGGCTTCGGGCTGGAGATGCGGAAGGTCGGCCGCGCGGAGCGCGACCGGCGCATCGCCGAGGCCCTGCGGCTCGTGCGCCTCGACGCGCTCGCCGACCGGCTGCCGCGCCAGCTCTCGGGCGGCCAGCAACAGCGCGTCGCGCTCGCTCGCGCCCTGGTGGTGAGCCCGGCGGTGTTCCTCCTCGACGAGCCCTTGTCGAACCTCGACGCCAAGCTCCGCTCCGAGGTCGGCCTGGAGATCCGCGAGCTGCAGAAGCGGCTCGGCCTCACGACCCTGATGGTCACCCACGACCAGGACGAGGCCCTGGCGATGGCCGACCGGCTGGTGGTGATGGAGCACGGCCGCGTGCTCCAGGTCGGCAGCGCGGAAGACCTCTACGAGCGCCCGGCCAACACCTTCGTGGCCGGCTTCGTCGGCCGCTGCAACCTCCTCGACGGCACGCGCGAGGGCGCCGACGTGTTTCGCCTGGCGAGCGGCGCCGCCGTTCCCTGCGCGCCCGACGCCGCGGCCAGACGCGGCATGCTGGCGATCCGGCCCGAGCGGATCGCGGTCGCGCCCGATCCCGCCGGCACCGGGCGGCTCAGGGCCGTGACCTATCTCGGTGCGCGCACCGAGTACCACCTGGAATTGGCCGGCGAGGCGATCGTCGCCGTGAGCCCGACGCCGCTTCCCGACGATCCCCGCCGCCGCCTCGCGGCCGGCGATCCCGTCCGCATCACCTGGATCCCCGACGCCGCCCGCGTCATCCCGGCAGCAGAGAGCCCCGCCCGATGATCACCCGTCGCAATCTCATGGTCGGCAGCGCCGCCCTCGGCCTCGCCGGCACGCTGCCCGCCCGGGCCGAATCCTCGTCGATCGTCGTCGGCACCTGGGGCGGCGATTACGGCGCGCTGCTGCAGCAGAACATCGACGTGCCGCTGATGAAGCCGCAGGGCATCGAGGTGTCGCAGGACATCGCCAACCAGGATCCGCGCCGGACCAAGCTGATCGCCGAGCGCACCAGCCGCCGCGGCAGCATGGACGTCGCCTGCATCAACGACATCGACAGCTACATGCTGAGCCAGCTCGGCGTGCTGGAGACCGTGCCGGCCGCCGAGGTGCCGCGCCTGTCGCAGGTGATCGACGTGTTCAAGAAGCCGCACTCGATCCCGCACATCTACTCGGCCATGGTCATCCTCTACAACCCGAGCAAGGTCACGACCCCGCCGACCCGCTACGCCGACATCTTCGACCCCAAGTACAAGGGCCGGGTCGGCTTCTCCGACATCCTCTGGAACTTCAACATGGCCGGCGCCAATATCGGGGCCGGCGGCACCCCGACCGACTTCACCAAGGGCAAGGCGGCCCTGATGGACCTGAAGGCGCTCTCGCCGAAGGTCTACCCGTCGAACGAGACGCTGGCCGCGGCGCTCAAGTCCGAGGAGGTGTGGATCTCGCTGATGTGGCTCGCCCGCGGCTTCATGTGGAAGCAGGCCGGCATCCCGGTCGAGATGGCGATCCCCGAGGAGGGCGCCCTGCCGATCCTGTTCGAGGCCGGCGTGCCGAAGAACTCGCGGGCCAAGGACAGCGGCTTCAAGTACCTGAACGCCATGCTCGACGCGAAGGCCCAGGTCGCCTTCGCGCAGAAGATGGGCTACGTGCCGACCGTCAAGGACGCCAAGCTCCCGGACGATCTCGCCAAGCAGATCAGCCTGACGGAGGCCCAGCAGGCCAAGCTCCGCCCGCTCGACTACGCGACGATGCAGGCGCAGCAGGCGGCGTTCTCGGATTTCTGGAACAAGGAATTCAAGGGGTAGGCTGTCGGATCGACTCGTTACTCGCGATAGCCCTTTCATCCTCCGCGTCATTCCGGGGCCGCGAAAGCGGAGCCCGGAATCCAGAACCGCAGATGCTCGCGAACGGGGCGGGCCGCTGCCCGCATCGTCCTGAACCATCCGAGTGTCTGGATCCCGGGCTCCGCTTTCGCGGCCCCGGGATGACCCAGCGAGGTGGAGAGGTGAGTGCCGAACCTCTTCTCCCAGCAATCGACGAATCCCCAAGGCTAAAGGTCCGCCGTGTTCGCCCTCATCCTGCCGGCCTTCCTCGTCGTCGCCGCGCTCTTGGTCGGCCCGATGGTGCTGCTCGCGCGCATCTCGCTCAACCAATACAGCCCGACGCAGCTGATGGTCGAGGCGACGACGGCGCAGAACTACCTCAACGCCGTCGCCGACCCGTATTATCGCGGAGTGATGGGCACGACGCTCGTCATGGCCTTCACCTGCACGGCCCTGACCCTGGCGCTCGGCTTTCCCGCGGCCTACCGGCTCGCCCGGATGGAGAGCCGCTGGAAGAGCCTCGTCACCGTGCTGACCCTGATCCCGCTGCTGGTCGGCAACGTCGTGCGTGCGGCGGGCTGGCTCGGGCTCCTCGGCAACAACGGGCTCATCAACGCGACGCTGCGCGGCCTTCACATCACCGCGAGCCCGCTTCAACTGATCTACACGCCGGGCGCGGTCGCGGTCGGCACGATCGCCGTGGTGCTGCCCTACATGATCCTGACCCTGTCCTCGGTGATCGAGAGCATCCCGCGGGCGGTCGAGGAGGCGGCGGCCAATCTCGGCGCCAGCGCCTTCACGGTGTTTCGCCGGGTGGTGTGGCCGCTGGCGCTCCCCGGCACGGTGGCGGGCTGCGTCCTCGTCTTCATCCTGTGCATGAACACCTACGCGACCGCGGTGCTGCTCGGCGGCTCGCAGTTCAAGATGATGGCGCCCGCCGTCTACGACCAGTTCTCGAAGGGCATGAACTGGCCGTTCGGCGCGGCGCTGGCCTTCATCCTGCTCGGCGCGACCCTGGTGCTGACGGTGCTCGGCACCGCGCTGCTCGGCCGCCGCTACGCCCGCTGAGCGGACGCACGCCGCCCGGCACCTCGGCTGCCCTCAGCAGGCTTGCGTTGGCAGACCGACGCTTCGCCCGCTGAGGTGTTTGTCTTGTCGCAGATTTTTGCCGCCGAACCGGTGTCCACTTCGGCGAAATCTGCTGAAGCCGGCGACCGGGCCGGCGACCGGGCCGGCGACCGGCGTTTAGATCTAACAAGAACACGGGAGATCCCCATGAGCGACGCCCCCATGCCTGAGACGATTCTCGCCGGCAACGAGCTCGCCGCCGAGCGCGCCAAGGCCGGCCAGCCGCCCCTGGTGCCCTCGACCTCCCGCGACCGCGGGATCGGGCCGCACAAGCGCCTGGTGCTGCGGGCCGCCACCGTCATCGACGGCACCGGCGCGCCGCCGATCGGCCCGACCGACATCGTGGTCGAGAACGGCCGCATCGTGCAGTTGAAGAAGGTCACCGGCAACCTCGCCAACAGCGCCAACCGGCCCGCGCCCGGCGACCACGAGATCGATTGCCGCGGCAAGTGGGTGACGCCCGGCTTCGTCGATTGCCATGCCCATGCCGGCGTCGCCTATCACGCCGCCAACGGCTGGGTGCCGCCGGTCGAGTACGTCTACAAGCTCTGGCTCGCCCACGGCGTGACGACGGTGCGCGAGATGGGTTCGTTCAACGGCCTCGACTGGATGCTCGACCAGAAGAAGCGCTCGGAAGCGAACGAGATCGCAGCACCCCGGCTGCTCGCCTACAGCTACTTCCCGGCCGTCAACGACATGCTGAAGCTGATCCACACCCCCGAGGAGGGGCGGGTGTGGCTGCGCAAGCTCAAGGAGCGCGGCGCCGACGGCGTGAAGTTCTTCGGGGCGCCCCCCGCCATCATGGAGGCGGCCCTCGACGAGTGCGCGAAGCTCGGGCTGAAGTCGGGCTGCCACCACGCCCAGATGGCGGTGACGCGGATGAACGCGCTCACCACCGCCGGCTGGGGCCTCACCAGCGCCGAGCATTATTACGGCCTGCCCGAGGCCCTGTTCGAGGATCGGGTCGTCCAGAACTTCCCGCTCGATTACGATTACAACGACGAGTATTTCCGCTTCTCGGTCTCCGGCCAGATGTTCCGGCAGGGCGCCGAGCCCGGTTCCAGGAAGTGGAACGAGACCCTGGAGCGGTTCCTGGAACTCGGCTTCACCTTCGTGCCGACCTTCACGATCTACGACGCCAACCGCGACCTGATGCGGGCGCGCCAGGCCGACTGGCACAAGGACTACACCTGGAAGTCGATGTGGGATTACTTCACGCCGCAGCGCGGCGGCCACGGCTCGTACTGGTATCGCTGGTCGACCCAGAACGAGATCGAGTGGAAGGAGAACTACCGGCTCTGGATGGCGTTCATCAACGAGTACAAGAACCGCGGCGGCCGGGTCTGCGCCGGCTCGGATTCGGGCTTCATCTACCAGATCTTCGGCTTCGGCTACATCCGCGAGCTGGAATTGCTGCAGGAGGCCGGCTTCCACCCGCTGGAGGTGGTGCGCGCCGCGACCTCGCAGGGCGCCGCCCTGTGCGGGCTGGAGGACGAGATCGGCACCGTCGAGGTCGGCAAGCGCGCCGACCTCTTGGTCCACGACCACAACCCGCTCACCGACTTCAAACTGCTCTACGGCACCGGGGCGCTCCGCCTCGACGAGGCGACGAACGGCGCCACCTGGCACCGGGGCCTGAAATACACGATCAAGGACGGGGTGATCTACGACACCGCCGAGCTGCTCGCCGACGTGCGCACGCTCGTCAAGGCGACCTGGGACGAGGCGGTGCCGGCGCAATACGCGACCTCGCCGCAGGCGGCGCCGTGACCGACATCCTCGACGTCGTCGTCCTCACCGGCTTCCTCGGCTCCGGCAAGACGACGCTCCTGCGCGACTATCTCGCGCGTCCCGAGGCGGCCGATACCGCGATCATCGTCAACGAAGCCGGCGAGATCGGACTCGACGGGCTGATCCTGCGCGAAAGCGGGGGGGACGTGCCGATGACGATGCTGGCCAATGGCTGCGTCTGCTGCCAGATGACCAGCGACCTCGCCCGCACCGTCGAGGCTTTGCTCGCCGCCGAGCGGCCGGAGGCCTCGGGGCCGCTGCGGCGGATCGTGCTGGAGACGAGCGGCCTGTCGAAGCCCGGCCCGGTCCTGCGCCAGCTGGCGAGCCTCGCCGGCTTCCCGATGCGGGTCTCGGTCCTCGCCACCTACGATGCGCTGCGCGGGCCCGACTCCGCCGCCTTCGCGGAGGCCGCCGCGCAATGGGCCGCCGCCCACCGCATCGTCGTGACGAAGCTCGACGCCGCATCCTCGGGCCGTCCGTCGGAGGCCATGTCCGAGGTCGCCGCCCTCAACCCGCTCGCCGTCATCGTGGCCGATCCCGACCGCGCGGCCGCGGTGGCGGCTGCCTTCGCGCCGCTCCCGGGGATCGGCCTCGATCCGGCGCTGCTCCGGGCGGAGCCCGCCGGCACCCATCCCCGCGTCGCGGTCTGGCTCGCGCGTCCGTCCGCCCCCCTCCCCTACGACGATCTGGCGGCCTGGCTCGACAACCTCGCCGGCCATCTCGGCGAGCGCCTGCTGCGCCTCAAGGGCCTGGTACGGGTCGTCGAATCGGACCGGCCGGTGCTGGTCGAGAGCGTCGGCACGCTGTTCTCACGTCCCCGCCCCTTCGGCCGGCCGGCCGAGGACGCGCCGGCCTTCCTGGTGGTGATCGCCCGCGACCTGGAGGCGGGCGAACTGGAGACAGTGGCGCCCGCCGGCCTGTTCCGCTTCGCGCCGCGGGTGCCGGACACGCCCTTCGCCCGGGCGGGCGCGGGCATGCCGCGGGCGGACGCGGTTTGAAAAGCGTGGCGACGAATACCGGCCGCGCAGACCGACATTCATCGCACGCGCCAGCTCATCCCGGGGCTCGCCGAAGGCGGGAGCCCGGGATCCGGAACCGCAGTTCGTGCCGCACGGAAGCGGACCGGGATCCGCCCTGTTCTCGGCCACCTGTGTTCCTGGATCCCGGGCTCCGCTCCGCGGACCCGGGAATGACGCACAGGGTTTCCGATCGTTTTGCCGGATCGAGAGTGTCCTGACCGCGCCGAAACGCCCTCAAGCCCCCGCCGGATAATCCGCCCCGCGGCTCACCGCTTCCGACGCTTCGATCTCCTTCAACCGTCCGCGCAGCCGCTCGGTCACCGCTTCGAAGCCGAAGGCGCCGAGCACCAGGTGGCGTGGCGGGGATGAAGTCTCGGTGAGCCGGATCATCGCCTCGGCGGCGCGCACCGGGTCGCCGGCCTGGGTCCCGCTCTTTTCCGCGGTGGATGCCATGCGGGCGCCCGCCGTCTCGGTGTAATCGGCGATGCGGCTCGGGGTCTGGACCAGCGAACGACCGGCCCAGTCGGTGCGGAACGGTCCCGGCTCGACGCAGGTGACCCGGATGCCGAGGGGCCCGACCTCGGCGGCGAGCGCGTCCGACCAGCCCTCGACCGCGTGCTTGCTGGCCGCATAGTAGCCCGAACCGGGAAACCCGATCAGCCCGGCGACCGACGTGATGTTGACGACGTGCCCGCTCCCTTGCGCCCGCATGACCGGCAGGACCGCGCGGGTGATCGCGAAGAGCCCGAACACGTTGGCGTCGAACTGGGCGCGGATCTTGTCCTCCTCGCCCTCCTCGACCGAGGCCTGGTAGCCGTAGCCGGCATTGTTGACGAGGACGTCGATGCGGCCGAACCGCTGCGTCGCCTGCGCCACCACCGCCGCGACCTGATCGGGCTTGGTCACGTCGAGGGGGAGCGCGAGCGCCCGGTCCTCGGCGCCGGACGCCAAGTCGGCGACGCGGGCGGCGTCGCGTGCCGTCACCACCGCGCGCCAGCCGCGGTCGAGGACGAGCCGGGCCAGTTCCCGGCCGAAGCCGGTGGAGCAGCCGGTGATGAGCCAGACGGGCGTCGCTGTCTGCGTCATGTCGTGAGGTCCCGTGGAGGCCGCCGATGGAGGGCGGCGCCGGATTCGATCGTCCGGGTTATCGTTCGCCCGCAGGCCGATGTTCCGCCCGCCTCGTCCGGGAGCGCCCTCCCCTCCCCCGGCCTCCGCGGACACCCCGCCGGGGTTTCCACCGGGAGACCGGGGCTCAGCCTCCGGGCGCGCTCGACGGGGCCCCCGCTTCGTGCTGTATCGCCCCGGCCGGGACGATCGCGGCGCGAACCGGATCGCGCCCGTCCCGGGACCCGTGGAGCGGAAGAGCCATCATCGTGTCGAATGCCCCGGAAGCGCCCGGACGGACGAAGGGCCTGCGCCGCGTCGTCCGGAACACGCTGGCCGGCCAGCTCACCTCCGAGATCCGGGCGGCCATCCTCGACGGGCATTTTCCGGCCGGCGGACAGCTGAACGAGATGGCGCTCGCGACCCAGTTCGGCGTCAGCCGCGGCCCCGTGCGCGAGGCGATCCAGCGCCTCGTCCAGGAAGGCCTCCTGCGCGCCGAGCCCCATCGCGGGGTCTTCGTCGTCGATCTCGCCACCGGCGACATCGTCGACATCTACTTCACCCGCAAATCCCTCGAGATCGCGGCGATCCGGCGGGTGATGGCCGGCCCGGGCCGGGCCGTCCTGGCGCGGGAGCTCATGGAACTGACGGACCGGATGGCGGTCCTGCTCGGCGCTGGCGACTGGGCGGAGATCGCCGATCTCGACCTGCGCTACCATCAGCGGATCGTCGAGGAGGCGCGGAGCGAGCGCCTGTCGCGCAGCTACGACACGCTCCAGGCCGAGACCCGCCTGTGCCTGCGGCTCATGATGGCGGGCTACCGCCAGAACCGGGCGCTCGTCGAGGAGCACGAGCGCCTCGCCCACTTCATCGGGCACGGCCACCCGGACGAGACGGAGGCGGAGATGGACGAGCATTTCGGCGATCCCGTCCGTATCCTGGAGCGCGGCCGGATGGCGATGCGCAGCGGCAGGGCCTGAGGCCCGGACAGGGGGCTTCAGCCGCGCGCCGGGATCCGCGCGATCGCCTTGATCTCGAAGGCGAAGCCCGCGAGCCAGTTCACCCCGACGGCGGTCCAGTTCGGGTAGGGCGCCGCGCCGATCGCGCGGTCGCGCACCCGCATTACCGCGTCGAACTGCGCCTCCGGGTCGGTGTGGAAGGTCGTCACGTCGACCACGTCGGCGAAGGAGCAGCCCGCCGCCGCCAGCACGGCGTCGAGCCGGGTGAAGGCGAGCGCGACCTGGGCCTCGAAGTCGGGCTCGGGCGAGCCGTCCTCGCGGCTGCCGACCTGGCCGGAGACGAACAGGAGGTCGCCGGAGCGGATCGCCGCCGAGTAGCGGTGCTTGTCGTAGAGCGCCTGCCGTCCGGGCGGAAAGATCGCCTCGCGGGTCGGCGTCGGGGTCACGGTCGTCTGCGGCATGGATTGCTCCTTCGCTCTCGACTTCGATATACGAGACGTATGCGAAAGAGCATGGATACGCGCCGTATGTCAATTCACATACGATGTGTATGTCGAGGGAGGGGGAAGCCGTGGCCGGACGACGCGCGCAAGGGATGGAGCAGACGAAGGAGAAGCTCCTGAAGGCCGCCCGCGAGGCCTTCGCCGCGAAGGGGTACGCGGCGGCCTCGATGGACGACCTGACCGCCGAGGCCGGCCTGACGCGGGGCGCGCTCTATCACAATTTCGGCGACAAGAAGGGCCTGCTCCAGGCGGTCATCGACCGGATCGACGCCGAGATGGCGGCGCGCCTCCGCGTCGTCGGCGAGCGGGCCGAGACCCCGTGGCAGGGCCTCCTCGACGAGTACCGGGCCTATATCGAGATGGCGCGGGAGCCCGAGATCCAGCGCATCGTGCTCCTCGACGGGCCGGCGGTGCTGGGCGATCCCTCGACCTGGCCGAGCCAGAATGCCTGCCTCGCCGAGACGACGCGCCGCATCCGGAGTCTCGTCGCCGACGGCGCGATCCCACCCGTCGACCCGGAGGCGGCGGCACGCCTCCTCGCCGGTGCCTCGCTCCATGCCGCCCTCTGGGTCGCGGCGTCGGACGCGCCGGAGACGACGTTGGAGAGGGCCCTCGACGCCTTCCGGCGCCTCGCCGAGGGGCTGTCGCGGCCGTAAGGCCTCGCCTTGACACCCGCTCCCCCGCCCCCCACTGTCCTCCCCTCCCAGGGGAGCCTCGCGAGGAGGCTGAGATTCCGCCGGCCCGGACCCGTCCGGGCGCCGCGGTGACCCTATGAACCTGATCCGGGTCATGCCGGCGGAGGGATGCGGGACCGGCACGGCCGCCTTGGCGCCGCCACGAGGGCGCTGCCGCCAGCCGTCTTTTCGCGCAGGATCTCACGCCCGGCACGGCCGACGCCCACGATGGGGCGCGAGGTGGCCGTGATGTCGCAAGCGGAGATCGTCGAGGCCCTGATCGACTTCATCGGTCGGCCGGGGGCGGACGAGGCGGAGTTCGAGGCGATGGCGCTCCGGCTCTTCGCCCACCAATACGCGCACAACGCTCCCTATCGCCGCTTCGCCCAGGCGCGCGGGCGCACGCCGCTTAGCCTGCGGCGCTGGCGCGACATCCCGGCGGTGCCGATCAAGGCGTTCAAGGACCTCACCCTGAGCTGCTGTCCGCCGGACGACGCCGCGCGGGTGTTCATGACGAGCGGCACCACCGGCAGCGGGCGCGGCCGCAGCTACCACCCGACGCTGGCGGTCTACGACCGTTCGATGCTGAAGGGCTTTGCCGCCCGGGTGATGCGCGGGCGCGACACGATCCGCATGGGCCTGCTGTTTCCCGACGAGGCGGCGCTCCCCAACTCGTCGCTCGCCCATTACCTGGCCCTGGCCAAGACGCATTTCGGGACGCCCGACAGCGCGGTCTTCATCGGCCCCGGCGGGCTCGACCTCGACGGGCTGGTGGCGGCGCTGGAGCGGGCCGAGGCCTCGGGCGAGCCCTATGCGCTGCTCGGCGCCACCTACGCCTTCGTGCCGGTGTTGGACGCGCTCGCGGAACGGGGCCGGCGCATCGCCCTGCCGCCCGGCAGTGTCCTGTTCGACACCGGCGGCTTCAAGGGCCAGTCGCGGGAGATCGAGCCAGACGCCTTCTACGACGCGCTCTCGCGGACCTTCGGGGTGCCGCGCGAGGCCTGCCTCAACATGTACGGCATGACGGAGCTGAGCACCCAGTTCTACGACGACGGCAACGCGGTCTGCCCGCCGGTGAAGTCCGGCCCGCACTGGATCCGCAGCCGCGTCGTCGATCCGCTGACCGGCCGGGACCTGCCCGAGGGCGAGACCGGCGTGCTGGTCCACCACGACCTCGCCCATTTCAACTCGGTCTCGGCGATCCTGACCGAGGATGCCGGCGTGATCGTGCCGGGCGGCTTCCGGCTGCTCGGCCGGGTCGAGGGTTCGGCGTCCCGCGGCTGCTCGGTCGCGGTGGCCGAGTTCCTGACCGCCGCCCAAGGGTGACCGGCGAGAGCATGAGCGATCGCGGGACGAGCGGGGTCGAGGAGGCCGGCTACCTGCCGGGGCCGTTCGCCAGCGCGGTCGGCCGGCGGGTCGTCGCGCACCGGGCCTGGGGCGAGACGGTCGCGGTGGCGCTGCCGGTGCTCGACGAGGCCCAGGCCCGGGCGCTCTGCGCCCATGTCCGGGTCCGTGCCCGGGATACCCTGCGGGGCATGGAGACCGCCCGCATCGTCCAGGCGATCGACCGGGCGAGCGCCTGCCTCCTCGACCGCACGCATCCCCTGCGGCGCAAGGCCGAGGCACTGCTGCCGGTCGTCACCGGCTACGATGCCGAGACCGTGCGGCTCGGCCTGACGCGCTACCTCAAGACCTTCCGGCGGCCCCAGCTCCTGCGCTTCCTCGCCGAGGACTTTTCCGATCCGGGCGTGCTCGACGGCTTCCGGCCGGCGGTGAAGGGCGGGTTCGTGCGGGCGCGCGGGCCCGATCTGCTCCTGCATGTCTGGGCCGGCAACGTCCCGGCCCTGCCGCTGTGGAGCCTCGTCGCCGGTCTGCTAGTCAAGGCCGGCAGCATCGGCAAGCTCGCCTCGGCCGAGCCGCTGACCGCCGGCTGGTTCGCGCAGGCACTCGCCGAGGCCGATCCCGAGCTCGGCGAGTGCCTGGCGGTGACCTGGTGGAAGGGCGGCGAGAGCGGCGTCGAGGCGACGTTCCTGGGATCGGCCGATTGCGTCATGGCGTATGGCGGCAACGCCACCCTGGAGGCGTTGCGCGCCGGGGTGCCGATCGCCGCCCGGTTCCTGCCGCACGGCCACCGCATCGGCTTTGCCATGGTCGGCCGCGAGGCTTTGGACAGCCGTCGGGCCGCCGCCGTGGCCCATGCTGCCGCCCAGGACGTGGTGCGCTACGAGCAGCAGGGCTGCTACGCGCCGCAGATGCTGTTCGTGGAGCGCGGCGGGCCGGTGGCGCCGGACGAGTTCGCCCGGCACATCGCCCATGCGCTCGCGGCGCTCAGCACCCGCCACCCGCGCCGGGGTCTGGATCCGGGCGAGGCCGCCGCCATCGCGGCCTGGCGCAGCGGCCACGAGATGCGGGCCCTCGACGGGGACGAGATCGTGCTCCTCGGCGACCCGGAGGATCCCTGGAGCGTCGTCCACCTCGATGCGGCCGTGCCCTTGAGCCCGTCCGGCCTCAACCGCACCGTCGCCGTGGTGGCGGTGGATGATCTCGCCGAGGTGCCGGCCCTGGTAGCGCCTCACCGCGCCTACCTCCAAAGCGCGGGCCTCGCGGCCTCGCCTACCCGGCTGTTCACCCTGGCGGACGACCTCGCGGCGGCCGGCGTCACCCGCATCACCGCCATCGGCCGGATGACCGCGCCGGAGGCCGGCTGGCACCATGACGGCCGCTTCAGCCTGCTCGACCTCGTCACGATGACGGAGATCGAGGCCGGCGCCGAGGCCGCGGCGGACGACTTCGCGCCCTATGCCGAGTGACGCCACCCTGTCCCTGGCGGGCGTGCGCTACCGCTTCCCCGGCGACGCGGTGGCGACCGTCGACGGGGTCGACTGGGCAATTCCCCCCGGGGCGGTGCATTGCCTGCTCGGCCGCAGCGGCTGCGGCAAGACCACGCTCCTCAAGATCGCCGCCGGGCTGATTGCGCCGGACGAGGGGCTCGTGCGTGTCGGCGGGGCGCCGGTGCGCGGGCCGGCGCCGCGGGTCGGCTTCGTGTTCCAGGCCCCGACCCTGCTCGACTGGCTCAGCGTCCTCGACAACGTGCTGCTGCCGGTCTCGCTCAAGCGCCGCCCCCGCGCGGCCGACCGGGACGCCGCCCGCGACCTCCTGGCGGCGATGGGGCTCGGCGCCCTCGCCGGACGGCACCCCGCCACCCTGTCGGGCGGGCAGCAGAGCCGGGTCGCGATGGCCCGCGCCCTGATCGGCGCGCCCGACCTCCTGCTCCTCGACGAGCCCTTCGCGGCGCTCGACGCGATCACCCGCGAGGACTTGCAGGACGATCTCCTGCGCCTCTGCGCGGCGCGGGGCACCGCGGCCCTGTTCGTCACCCACGACATCGCCGAGGCGGCGTATCTCGGCGATCGGGTCGGCGTGATGGCGGCCGGGCGCCTCGTCCACGAGGGGGCGGTGCCGCTGCCGCGTCCCCGCCCCCCCGGCATCCGCTACGCCGCCGCGTTCGGCGCCGCCTGCCGGACCTTGCGCGCCGCCATGGACGCCCCCTCCCCGGCCGCGGGGCGCGCCGCATGAGGCCGCGCCTCGCCTCCGTCCTGCTCCTCGTCGCACTGCTCGGCGCGTGGGAGGCGTGGTGCCGCACGGGCGCGGTCTCGGCCCTGGTCCTGCCGCCCCCCTCCTCGGTGGCCGAGACCCTGTGGGGCGAGATCGCGTCGGGCCGGCTCTGGCCGCACCTGCGGGCGACGGCGACCGAGATGGCGCTCGGGCTTGCCGCCGGGACGGGCCTCGGCCTCGGCGCCGGCATCCTCCTCGCCGAGTGGCCGGCGCTCCACCGGGTGCTCCACCCCTACGTGCTGGCGAGCCAGCTGGTGCCGAAGCTGGCGCTCGGGCCCCTGCTGATCCTGTGGTTCGGCTTCGGCCTGACCCCGACGGTGGTGATCACCGCGCTGATCTGCTTCTTCCCGCTCCTCGAGAACACCCTGACGGGGCTGGAGCAGGTCGATGCGGCCAAGCGCGAGCTGTTTCGCATGCTCGGGGCGAGCCGGGCCCGGACCCTGTGGCGCCTGAAGCTGCCCGCGGCCCTGCCGGTGATCCTGGCGGGGTTCCGGGTCGCCATCGTGCTCGCGTTGGTCGGGGCGGTGGTGGGCGAGTTCGTCGGCGGGCGCCAGGGCCTCGGCGCCGCGATCATCGCCGCCCAGAGCGTGATGGATTCGAGCCTGATCCTCGCCCTGTTCGTGGTCATCACCGCCCTCGGGATGGCCGTCTACGAGGCCGCCCGCGCCCTCGAATCCCTGATCCTGCGTCGCTACCCGAGAGGTTGAGCGTCGTGACGATTCCACGTTGCCTGCGTGCCCTGCCGTTCCTCGCCCTCGCGGCGCTCGCTCTCGCGGGGCTCAGTTCCCCGGCCGCCGCGCAGGCCCTCGACAAGGTCACGGTCGGCGGCTGGAGCCAGCCGATCAGCGAGATCACCAACCTGCTCGCCGAGCCGGATCACGGGTTGTTCAAGGCCCGCGGCATCGCCCTCGACTACGTGCCGGGCAACGGCGGCGGCTCGGCGATCCAGGCCGTGCTGGCGGGGCAGGCCGATGTCGCCTTCACCGACCCGGCCTCGTTCTACCTCGCCCTCGACAAGGGCGCGGACCTGGTGGCGATCTACGATATCTACCCGCAGAACGTGTTCAACGTCGTCTCGCCCAAGAGCCGCGGCATCCGCACCGCCGCCGACCTCAAGGGCAAGCGCGTCGGCGTCTACAGCCTGGCGAGCGGCACCCGCCAGCACCTGCTCCTGCTGCTGGCCGCGGCGGGATTGAAGGAATCGGACGTGACCGTCGAGGTCACCGGCCTCCTCAACTTCGCCCCCCTGATCCAGGGCCAGGTCGACGCGACCGCCGCCACCGATACCGGGCTCCTCGTCGGCCGCGCCAAGGGTCTCGGCGACGTCGACGTGATCGAGGTGCGCGACCACCTCAACCTGCCGAGCGACATCTTCGTGGTGACGCGCAAGGATTACGAGGCGAAGAAGCCGCTCCTCAGGCGCTTCCTCGCCGCCTACCGCGACTCGGCGGCCTGGATGATCGCCAAGCCGGACGAGGCGGCCCGCCTCGCCGTGACCCGCGCGATCAACGGCCGCGACGAGGCGATCAACCGCGAGGTGATCCGCCTGCGCAACCTCTCGAGCGTGTCGCCGACGACCGAGCGCGAGGGCCTCGGCCATTTCGACCTGCCGGTCCTGCAGCAGGGCGCCGACACCTTCCGGCGCCTCGGTCTCGTCACCCGCGCCCTCGACATGAGCCAGGTGGTGAAGAGCGACCTGATCCCCGCCAGGGAGACGACGAAGGAGAACACACCGTGAGGTTCCGCGACCGCGCGATCCTGGTCACCGGGGCGAGCCGCGGCATCGGCGCCGCCATCGCCAGGGCCGCCGCCGCCGAGGGCGCCCTCGTCGTCGTCAACTACCGCAGCGACGAAGCCGGCGCCGAGGCGGTGGCCGAGCGCTGCCGGACCCTCGGCGGGCAGGCGCTCCCGGTCGCCGCGGACGTCACCGATCCGGACGCGGTGGCGGGGCTCGCGGCACGGATCGCCGAGGAGGTCGGGCGCCTCGATGCGATCGTCAACAACGCCTTCGCGCCCTACCGCTTCGACCCCGACCACCGCACCCGCTTCCGCGACCTGCCGTGGGAGGCCTACCAGCGCCAGTTCGACGGGGCGGTGCGGGCGACCCACACCGTCGTGCAGGCCCTGCTGCCGCTGCTGACGCGACGGAGCGGCGGCAGCATCGTCAACCTCGTGAGCGACCTCGTGGCGCGCCCGAGCATCCCCTATCACGACTACACCACCGCCAAGGCGGCGCTCGTCGGCTTCAGCCGCAACCTCGCCGCCGAACTCGGGCCGGTCGGCGTGCGGGTCAATTGCGTGGCGCCGGGCCTCGTCGTTCCGACGACCGCGAGCCGGGACACGCCGGAGGCCGTGCGCGAGGCGCTGATCGCCCAGACGCCGCTTCGCCGCCTCGCGAGCCCCGAGGACATCGCCGGGCCGGTCCTGTTCCTCGCCCACGACGACAGCCGCTTCATGACCGGGCAGGTGCTCACCGTCGATGGTGGATTGGTGATGGGCTGAGGGCACGCCGCATCCGCGCCTAAGCGGATTTCGCCGAAGCGGACACCGGTTCGGCGGCAAAAATCTGCGACACAACAAGAACCTGAGCGGGCGAAGCGCCGGCCTGCCAACGCAAGTCCGCTTAGGTTGCGATCCCGACAACCCAGTCCACCGTTCGGCGTTCGACAGTCCGGAGCGTCCGGCGGCCTCCGGTTTGTGGAAGACCAACGCCGTTCACAGTTGCGTCAGGTCTGTTGACAGGACTGACCCCGCGTGGTGATCAACGGGAGACGTCGCTCCACGCTGCGCGACGCCCGCATGCGATGATCGACGGATGCGCCGTCGGGCTTGGCCCGACGCAGCGCATTATGCCGTCAGACCTAGGCTGTACGCCCGAATGTTGCTCGGGCGTTGCAGGTCCTACCTGTGCGGGTATGATCCCGACGCTCGACCTGCTGCCGGCCGCCGAGAGCCGCGCCCCCGCTCCCGCCGCAGCCCCTGCGGCGGATCTCCTCGCGCATGTCCTGCGGGACCTCGCCTTGTCCTACGAGGCTGAGTGCCCAGGGGGCTTCGCCCGCTTCCGGCAGGCGCTGACGGTCGAGACGCTGGCGGTCATCGCCCGCTTCAACGGCCCGGCGACGAGCGACGAGGCCGCGCTGGCCCTGGCGCGGCAGATCCACGAAACCCTGCTCGACGTCGAGGAAGACGTCTGGGCCCTCCACACCTCGGCGCACTGACGCCCGTCTCCGGTCGCTCGCGTCAGGAGCCGGGGCCGCGGAATCACTCCGCGGCCATCGCCCCCGCCTGCGCCGCGTGCAGGCGCGTATAGGCGCCGTCCGCCGCCACCAGGGCGTCGTGCGAGCCCTGTTCCAGGATGCGTCCGCCCGAGACGACCGCGATGCGGTCGGCGTGCCGGATGGTGGCGAGACGGTGGGCGATGACCAGCGTCGTGCGCCCCTCGGTCAGCTCGGCGAGCGCCTGCTGGATCTCGCGTTCGGTCTGGGTGTCGAGGGCCGAGGTCGCCTCGTCGAGGATCAGGACCGGCGGGTTCTTCAGGAAGACCCGGGCGATCGCGAGGCGCTGCTTCTGCCCGCCGGAGAGCTTGACGCCGCGCTCGCCCACCACCGTATCGAGGCCGTCCGGCAGCGTCTCGATCAGCGCGTCGAGGCGGGCCCGGTGCGCCGCCGCCCGGATCTCGGCCTCGCTCGCGTCGAGCCGGCCATAGGCGATGTTCTCGCGGATCGTGCCGGCGAACAGGAAGACGTCCTGCTGCACGATGCCGATCTGGCTCCGCAGGGACGCGAGCGTCAGGTCGCGGATGTCGTGGCCGTCGAGGGTGATGCGCCCGCCCTCGACGTCGTAGAAGCGCGGCACCAGCGAGCACAGGGTGGTCTTGCCGGCCCCCGACGGCCCGACGAAGGCCACGGTCTCGCCGGCCCCGACCGCGAGGTCGACGCCGTTCAGGACCTCGCGCCCGTCGCCGTAGCCGAAGCGCACGCCCTCGAACCGGATCTCGCCGCGCAGGGGCGGCGCCGGGATCGCACCGGGCCGGTCGACGATGTCGGGGGCGGTGGCGAGCAGCGCCATGTAGCGGCGGAAGCCCGCGATCCCCTTGGGATACGTCTCGACGACGGCGCTGATCTTCTCCAGCGGCCGGTAGAACACCCCGACGAGGAGCAGGAAGCCGATGAAGCCCCCGGGGCTGAGATCGCCCCGCACCACGAAGGCGGCTCCACCCAGCAGCACCACGATCTGGACGAGGCGCATGCCGAGGTAGTTGAGCGACAGGCTCGCCGCCATGATCTTGTAGGCTTCGAGCTTGGTGGCGCGGTAGCGCTGGTTGTCGGCGGCGAAGAGACGCCGCTCGTGCGCCTCGTTGGCGAAAGCCTTCACCACCCGGATGCCGCCGACATTCTCCTCGATGCGGGCGTTGAAGGCACCGACCCGGCCGTACTGCGCCTGCCAGTTCCGCGTCATCCGTCCGCCGTAGCGCACGGTGACGAAGGCGATGACCGGCAGGATCGCGGCGGTCATCAGGGCGAGCGGCGGATGGACGGTGAGCATCAGCCCGAAGGCGCCGAACAGCGTCATCACGGCGATGAACAGGTCCTCGGGCCCGTGATGGGCGACCTCGCCGATCTCCTCCAGGTCCTTCGTTACCCGGGCGACGAGGTGGCCGGTCTTCTGGTTGTCGAAGAAGCGGAACGACAGCGTCTGCAGGTGATCGAAGGCTCGGGCCCGCATCGTCGTCTCGATGTTGATGCCGAGCACGTGGCCCCAATAGGTCACCACCACCATCAGCCCGGCATTGGCGACGTAGAGCAGCGCGAGCCCCGCGGCCGCGAGCAGGATCAGGCTCCAGTCCTGGCGCGGCAGCAGCACGTCGACGAAGGCCTTCACCGCCATCGGGAAGCCGAGCTCGAGCAGCCCCGACAGGATGGCGCAGCCGAAATCGAGAAGGAACAGGGCCCGGTACGGCCGGTAATAGGCGAGGAAGGCCTTCAGCATGACGGTCCGGTGGGAGCGGGCGGGAGGCGACCGGGGACGGCGCGGGCCCCTGATAGGCGGGAACCCGCCCGCGCGACAAGATCGGACCGGGGGTCGAAGGGCCGCAGCATCGCCGCGACTACAAAACGAGGCTGAATCGCGACTGCGTCACGAGGCTTTTTCGAAACTATTCTAAACTCAGTCCGGCAAAATCGCTCACCGCCTGACGAGAGAGGCGGGACGGACGATGGCCACACTTCGTCGCGAACACCGAGCTTCACACGGATGGAGCACCGCGGCCGAGCGGGGACGGCCGATGCGGGGGTTGTGATCGGGCGACGTGCGCACGGAGGCGCGCGGGGCGTGGCCGTTCGAGCGGATCGTCACCACCGGCAGCGTGATGCCGAGTACGGTCGGCGGCAGCGAAGCCGGTACGGCCGCGGCCCACCGCTATCCGTCTTCGCCCTGTACCGACTGGGACGGGATCGTTCAGGCTTCTGCGGCCCGCACCGCCCAGGCCTGTGCCGGACGGCCGATCGTGGCGGTCCGGGACACGAGCGTGATCAACGTCACGCCGGCTGCTGCCGGCCGTCACGGCCTGGGACCGGCCGGCACCGGTCGCAATCCCGGCTTCGTCCTGCACCCGGTCGTCGCCGTGGAAGCCGAAGACGAGGCGGTGCCGGGCCCGGTCGATGCCCGGTTCTGGACCCGCTCCACCCGCCCGATCCTCCCCCGCCACCAGCGGCCGGTCGAGGAGAAGGAGAGCCTGCACTGGATCACCGGAGCCAGGGCCGCCGCGACGGCTCTGTCCGACGCGGCCCAGAGTCCGATCGTGATCGCCGACCGGGAGGGCGACGGCGACAGTCACTTCGCCCGTCGGCCACTTCGCCCGCCGGCCTGCGGGCACGGACCTTCTGGTGCGCGCGCCACGACCGGCCGCCGGTCGAAGACGGCGGCCTGCAGGGCGAGACGCGATGGCCGGCGACGGCCAAGGGCACGGTGGAGGTGCCCGACCCGGGCAGCCGTCCCGCACCGCCAAGGTGACGCGGCGCGCTGGGCCGGTCGAGGTGGTGTGCCCCTCCACCCTGGAGTCTCGCGAGCAGGCTTGCCCGAGCCTGCAGTGCGTCTGCGTGCAGGCGCCTGATCCGCCCGCGGGCGTGACGCCCTTGTGCTGGCGGCTCTTGACGACACGGGGGGTGCCGGATGTGGCGCCCGCGCAGGAGATGATGCGGCTGTCGGTGGATGCGCGCGATGGCAGCCGGCGACCGATGCAGGACGTGCTGGACGCGGCGTGCCTGCCGGTCGTCGCGGACCTGGATGCGCCTGTGAGGGCAGCACGGTCCGCCTGCGCAACCCCCACCCGCCGGTAGCCCGAGCCGGCTGTCGTGGATCGTGGCCCGCCATGGCGGCTGGAACGCGCCCAACACGCCACACCGACCCAAGGTCGTCGCCCGAGGCTGGGAACGCTTGACGGCTATGCTCGCCGGAACCTCGATCGCACGCGACCTACTTCCGTCAAGGCCGTCGCCACGAGGGGGCGGTGAGAGGGCTGCGTTCCCGTCCAGGGAACACGGCAAGCCCAGGCGCAGCCGAAGCGAGGGTGACGTGCCGGATGAGGCTCCTCCGGAAATCCCCCTCACCCTCGCCCGGCGGGGAGAGGACGAACCCGCGCCAGATTTTCAAACCCTGCGACGCACAAAAAGAAACGGGCGGCACTC
The DNA here is from genome assembly GCF_017347565.1 of Methylobacterium indicum. Lineage (NCBI taxonomy): Bacteria > Pseudomonadati > Pseudomonadota > Alphaproteobacteria > Hyphomicrobiales > Methylobacteriaceae > Methylobacterium > Methylobacterium indicum. The sequence goes on from NZ_AP024145.1 coordinate 3,838,694, forward strand.
GCGTGCCGCCCGTTCTCATTTCACCAATCGGCAGCGTCAGCCGCGCTGGGCCGTCGTCACGTAGTCGCGCTTCGGGGCGCCGGTGTAGAGCTGGCGCGGACGGCCGATCTTCTGGGACGGGTCCTCGATCATCTCGGCCCACTGGCTGATCCAGCCGACGGTGCGGGCGAGCGCGAACAGCACCGTGAACATCGAGGTCGGGAAGCCCATCGCCTTGAGGGTGATGCCCGAGTAGAAGTCGATGTTCGGGTAGAGCTTCTTCTCGATGAAGTACTCGTCCTTGAGGGCGATCTGCTCCAGCTCCATCGCGACGTCGAGCAGCGGATCGTCCTTGATGCCGAGCTCGCTCAGCACCTCGTGCGTGGTCTTCTGCATGATGCGGGCACGCGGGTCGTAGTTCTTGTAGACCCGGTGACCGAAGCCCATCAGGCGGAAGGGATCGTTCTTGTCCTTCGCCTTGGCGACGTACTCGCCCACGCGCTCGGGCGTGCCGATCTCGGCCAGCATCTTCAGCGCCGCCTCGTTGGCGCCGCCATGGGCGGGCCCCCACAGGCAGGCGATGCCGGCGGCGATGCAGGCGAAGGGGTTGGCGCCCGAGGAACCGGCGAGCCGCACCGTCGAGGTCGAGGCGTTCTGCTCGTGGTCGGCGTGCAGGATGAAGATCCGGTCGAGCGCGCGCGACAGCACGGGGTTCGGCTGGTACTCCTCGCACGGAACCGCGAAACACATCCGCAGGAAGTTCGAGGTGTAGTCGAGGTCGTTCTTCGGGTACACGAACGGCTGGCCGATCGAGTACTTGTAGGCCATGGCCGCCAGCGTCGGCATCTTGGCGATCATGCGCATGGAGGCGACCATGCGCTGCTTCTCGTCCGTGATGTCGGTCGAGTCGTGGTAGAATGCCGAGAGCGCGCCGACGCAGGCCACCATCACCGCCATCGGGTGGGCGTCGCGGCGGAAGCCCTGGAAGAAGCGGTTCATCTGGTCATGCACCATGGTGTGGCGCGTGACGCGGTAGTCGAAATCGGCCTTCTGGGCCGCGGTCGGCAGCTCGCCGTACAGCAGCAGGTAGCAGGTCTCGAGGAAGTCGCCGTGCTCGGCCAGCTGCTCGATCGGGTAACCGCGATAGAGGAGCACGCCCTCGTCACCGTCGATGTAGGTGATCTTGGACTCGCAGGACGCCGTCGAGGTGAAGCCCGGGTCGTAGGTGAACTGCCCGGTCTGCGCGTAGAGCTTGCTGATGTCGACGACACCCGGGCCGACCGTGCCGGCCTTGGTCGGCAGCTCGATCGTGCGACCGTTCACCGTGAGGGTGCTGGTGGGGAGGCTCATGGGGTTGCGGACCCTTTCCATCAACGTGACTGAGCGTCGGCGCCTCGACCGCGGCGCCCGGGGGCAGGCGGCGACTTTGCTGCGGTTGCTCACTCAACGCCCGGGTTAGCGGATCGACGCACCGGCATCAACCACGCCTCCCCGCCCGGATGACAGAATTCAGATTCTGTTCAGGGGTGGTCGGATCGGGGTGTCGAATCCCCCGCGAGCGGATCTCGCGGGGGGAAACGGCCTGGTTGTGCCTCAGGCGGCCTGCTCGCGCAGGCGGCCGAGGCTCTCCTCGCGGCCCAGCACCGCCATCACGTCGAAGAGCGGCGGCGAGGTCGCCCGGCCGGTCAGCGCCGCCCGCAGGGGCTGGGCGACCTGTCCGAGCTTGACCCCGGCGCTCTCCGCGTAGTGCCGCACCGCACCCTCGGTCGAGGCGGCGGACCACTCGGCGAGCGCCTCGAGGTGGGGCAGCGCCCCGGCGAGCCGCTCGCGCCCGCCATTGCCGAGGAGACCCGAGGCCTTCTCGTCGAGGGCGAGGGGGCGCGGCGCGTAGAGGTAGTAGGCGCTGTCCACGAGCTCGATCAGGGTCTTGGCCCGCTCCTTCAGCCCCGGCATCGCGGCGATGAACTTGTCGCGGATCTCCGGGGACAGCGGCGCGGAGAGGCCCCAGCGCTGTCCTTGCGTCGGCAGGATCGCCTCGATCGCCTCGACCAGCGCCTCGTTCGAGGACGAGCGGATGTAGTGCCCGTTCAGGTTCTCGAGCTTGGCGAAGTCGAACCGGGCCGGCGAGCGCCCGACCTGGGCGAGGTCGAAGGCGGCGATCATCTCCTGCGTGGAAAAGATCTCCTGGTCGCCGTGGCTCCAGCCGAGGCGCACGAGGTAGTTGCGGAGCGCCGCCGGCAGGTAGCCGAGGTCGCGGTAGGCATCGACGCCGAGGGCGCCGTGGCGCTTCGAGAGCTTGGCCCCGTCCGGCCCGTGGATCAGCGGGATGTGCGACATGTTCGGCACGGTCCAGCCCAGCGCCTGGTAGATCTGGGTCTGGCGCGCGCCGTTGGTCAGGTGGTCGTCGCCGCGGATGATGTGGGTCACGCCCATGTCGTGGTCGTCGACCACCACCGCCAGCATGTAGGTCGGCGTGCCGTCCGAGCGCAGCAGGACGAGATCGTCGAGATCCTTGTTCTGCCAGACCACCCGGCCCTGCACCGCATCCTCGACCACGGTCTCGCCCTCCGTGGGAGCGCGGAGCCGAATCACCGGCTTGACGCCGGCCGGCGCCTCGGAGGGATCGCGGTCGCGCCAGCGGCCGTCGTAGCGGATCGGCCGGCCCTCGCGACGCGCGCTCTCGCGCATCTCGGTCAGTTCCTCGGGCGTGGCGTAGCAGTGATAGGCCCGGCCGGTGGCGAGCAGCCCCTCGGCCACCTCGCGGTGCCGGGCCGCGCGGGCGAACTGGTAGACCACGTCGCCGTCCCAATCGAGGCCGAGCCAGGCGAGCCCGTCGAGGATCGCGTCGATCGCGCCTTGCGTCGAGCGCTCGCGGTCGGTGTCCTCGATGCGCAGCAGCATCCGCCCGCCGTGACGGCGCGCGTAGAGCCAGTTGAACAACGCCGTGCGACCCCCGCCGATGTGGAGGAAGCCCGTGGGCGACGGGGCAAAGCGGGTGACGACGGAGGACATGCGCTTCGAGAACCGGGGTGAGAGCGAAAAAACGGTGTGGCCGGGGCCGTCGGGGCAGGGTCGGGCGAGTCGACCCGCCGGCGCCGGGTCCTGTAGCATGCGCGAGACGAGCCGTTAAGAAACCGTCATCGGGGCCGGGCCCGCGCCCGGGGCCCGGGGGAGCGGCGGTTGCGCGCAGCCTCGTCGGGGCGGTGCGATGGCGGGGCCGGGCGCAGGAACGGGGATCGTGGCGCGCGCCGTCGGCGCGCTGCCGGCGCCCGTGCTGCTGCTCCCGTCGTTCCGCGGCCGGATCGCCGGCTGCCTCGCCGCGGAGGCCGGGCAGCGCCGGCTGTTTCCCTGGCTGGCGGTCGCCTTCGGGGCCGGGGCGCTCGTGTTCCTCACGCTCGCGGACGGGCCGGTCCTCCTCGCCGCCCCGCTCGGCACCGGCCTCGCCCTGGCGGGCGGCGCCGTCGCGCTCCGGGCGCGGGCGGTGGCCCCGGCCCTGCTGTTGGCGGCGTCCTTCGTCTTCCTGGGCTTCGCGGCGGCGGCCTACCGCACGGCGAGCGTCGCGGCGCCGGTCCTCGCCCGCACCGTGATCGCCCCGCTCCACGGCTTCGTCGAGGCGCTGGAGGAGCGCGAAGAGGGCGCGCGGCTGGTGGTGCGGGTCCTGCGGCTCGGCGAGATGCCGGCGGCCGAGCGCCCGGCGCGGGTGCGCGTCTCCTATCGCCGCGGCGACGCGCTGCGGCCCGGCGACTACATCGAGGCCAAGGCGCGCCTGCTGCCGCCGCCGGAGCCGGCGCGGCCGGGCGGCTACGACTTCGCCCGCGACGCGTATTTCCGCGGCATCGGCGCCGTCGGCTCGCTGCTGGGCGCCGCCGCCGTCAAGCCGCCGCCCGAGCCGGCGCCCTGGCCCCTGCGACTCGCCGCCGGCCTCGACGACGCCCGCAACGCGCTGACCCGCCGCATCGCCGAATCGAACGGGGACAAGAGCGGCATCACCCAGGCCGGCGCGGTGGCGGCCGCCCTCGTCACCGGCAAGCGCGGGCTCATCGACCAGCCCACCAACGACACCCTGCGGGCGGCCGGCATCTATCACGTCGTTTCCATTTCCGGGTTGCACATGGTGCTGGCCGCCGGGGTGGTGTTCTGGCTCGTGCGGGCCCTTCTCGCCCTCCTCCCCGGACTGGCGCTGTCCTGGCCGATCAAGAAGATCGCGGCGTTCCTGGCGATGATCGCGGTCACCGGCTACTGCGCCTTCTCGGGGTGGGACCTCGCGGCCGAGCGCTCGCTGGTCATGACCCTGGTGATGCTCGGCGCGATCCTGGTCGACCGGCCGGCGCTCAGCCTGCGCAACCTGGCGCTGGCGGCGCTGATCTCGCTCGCCCGCGAGCCCGAGGGACTGCTCGGCCCGAGCTTCCAGATGTCGTTCGGGGCGGTGGCCGGGCTCGTCGCCTGCGCCCGGCTGATCGAGGGGCGGCTGTGGAACCCGGAGGGCGGCGGGCCGGTGACCAAGGCCCTCGCCTGGGGCCTCGCGACGGTGGTCGGCACGCTGGCCACCACGCTGGTGGCGCAATTCGCCACCGCGCCCTTCGCCACCTACCACTTCCAGACCGTCCAGCCCTTCGGCGTCGTTGGCAACGCGCTCACCCTGCCGCTCGTCTCGCTGGTGGTGATGCCGGCGGCGGTGCTCGGGATGCTGGCCCATCCCTTCGCCCTCGACCGGCCGGTCTGGTGGGCGATGGGCCTCGCCGTGCGCGGCATGCTCGACATCTCGGCCTGGATCCAGGGCTTCGACCGCGCCACCGTGGTCCTGCCGGCCTTCGGCCCGGGTGCGCTCGGGCTGATGACGGTGGCCCTCCTGCTCCTGGTGCTGCCGGTCTCCGGCCTGCGCTGGCTCGGCCTCGCCCCCGGCCTCCTCGGCCTGGCGCTCGCGGCGGCGCCGGTTCGACCCGACCTCTACGTCGACCGCGAGGGCGGCGGCGCGGCCCTGCGCGGGGCCGACGGACGCCTCGTGGTGCTGGGCAAGCCCCCCGGCTTCGTGCTGGAACAGTGGCTGAAGGCCGACGGCGACGGCCGCTCCCGCGACGATCCCGGCCTGAGCGCACAGGCCCGCTGCGACAAGCTCGGCTGCGTCGGCCACGGCCCGCAGGGCGTCAGCGTGGCCCTGGTGCGCGACAAGCGCGCCTTTCCGGAGGATTGCGCCCGCGCGACCGTGGTGGTGAGCCGGCTCCAGGCGCCGGCCGGGTGCGCGGCCAAGCACGTCCTCGACAGACCGTTCCTGGCGGCGCACGGGGCGACGACCCTGCGCTTCACGGCGGACGGCGTCGTGGTCGAGACCGCCAAGCGCCCGGGAGAGACGCGACCGTGGCAGCCGGTGGCGAAGGCGCCGGCCGCGCCTGGAGCACCCGGTCCGGCTGCAACGCCGGGGCCGACCGCTCCTGGCGGACAGGCGCCAAGCTCGCCGGCTCTGCCCCAGGACGGGGAGGAGGTGGAGCTACCGGGTGATCCCTGACGCACGTCTCCCGGCCATCTCTTTCCCGGACGACTGGAGCGTCAGCGGAAGGAGATCCGGGAGCCAGAGGAGAAGCGGCGCGGAGCGACTCTGCAAGGTGCACCGTTGCAGGCCCATCGGCGCTTCACGACATCCTGTGCGGGATCCCGAATCCCATTCCACTTCGTTGCAGCCATCCGGGAAAGGGCGTTCGGCCTACGGCATCAACCGCAGCGCATCGGCGAAGAAGTCCGGCCCGCCGAAATTGCCCGACTTCAAGGCCAGCCACATGTCGCGGTCGGTGGTGCGCAGGACCGGCACGCCGGCGGCGATCTCGGGGCCGACGCGGAAGGCCGGAAGCCCGAGGCGGTCGACGACCGCGCCCGACGTCTCGCCGCCCGCCACCACCAGGCGGCGCACCCCGTGCGCCACCAGCCCCTCGGCGATCCGCGCCATGGCGGCCTCGATGGCGTGGCCGGCGGCGTCGCGGCCGTAGCGGGCCTGGACCGCCGCCACGTCCTCCGGGCCGGCGCTGCTGGCGATGAGCACCGGGCCGTCGCCGACTCGCTTGAGCGCCCAGGCCAGCGCCGCGCCGGCCTCGTCCTCGCCGGCGAGCAGCCGGGCGGGATCGAGGCGGCGCACCGGCATCGCGGCCTCGGCCCGGGCGATCTGGCCGAGGGTCGCCTGCGAGCAGCTGCCGGCGAGGCAGGCCGCCGGGCCGCCGATGGCGGGTCCGAGATCGGCTGCGGCCGCCGCGGGCGCGACGCGGCCGGCCGCCACCAGGGCGCGGGCGAGGCCCAGCCCGAGGCCCGAGGCGCCGGTCGAGACCTTGCGGGTCAGGGCGGCGGCGCCCAGCACCGCGAGGTCGCGGTCGAGCACCGCATCGGCGATGGCCGCCCCCTTGCCCTCGCGGGCGAGCGCGTCGAGCCGGGCCCCCACCGCCTCGGCGCCCTGCGCCACCGCGGCGAGGTCGATCAGCCCGACCCCCGCCCGGCTCTGGCGCGCCAGCACCCGCACGAGGTTCGAATCGCGCATCGGGTTGAGGGGATGGTCCTTGAGCGGGCTCTCGGCGAGCGGGACCATGCCGACGAAGAGGTGGCCGAGATAGACCGTGCGCGCCGTCTCCGGGAAGGCCGGGGTGACGAGCGCGATCGCCTCGCCGGCATCCTCCCGCAGCGCGTCGGTGACCGGGCCGATATTGCCGGCATCGGTCGAATCGAAGGTCGAGCAGACCTTGAACAGCAGGTGGCCGGCGCCCCGGGCGTTCAGCCAGGACGCCGCCTCGCGCGAGCGCGCCACCGCCTCCCCGGCGGGGATCGACCGGCTCTTGAGCGAGACCACCACGGCGTCGACCTCGGGCAGCGCGAGATCGTCCGCCGGCACCCCGATGGTCTGGACCGTGCGCAGGCCCGCCTTGGTCAGGGTGTTGGCAAGGTCGGAGGCACCGGTATAGTCGTCGGCGATGCAGCCCAGGGTCAGGGTCATGCGCGGGCTCCCTTATAGGCGTCGAACCAGCCCAAGCCCTCGCGGGTGCCGGCGCGCGGATTGTACTCGCAGCCGATGAAGCCGTCATAGCCGAGGCGATCGAGCTCGGCGAACAGGAAGGCGTCGTTCATCTCGCCGCTGCCGGGCTCGTGCCGCTCGGGCACGCTGGCGGTCTGGACGTGGCCGACCATCGGCATCAGGGCCCGCAGCCGCATGGTCACGTCGCCGTGCAGGATCTGGCAGTGGTAGAGGTCGAACTGGAGCTTCAGGTTCGGCAGCGCCAGCGCACGGATCAGGTCGGCGGCATCATCGAAATCGTTGAGGAAGTAGCCCGGCATGTTGCGGGCGTTGATCGGCTCGAGCACGAGGTCGAGCCCCTCACGGCCGACCCGCTCCGCCGTCCAGGCGACGGCGCGGCGGTAGGAGTCCTGCGCCCTGGAATCGCTGCGGTCGGCCATGCCGGCCATCAGGTGCAGGCGCTTCACGCCGGTGGCGCGGGCGTAGGCCAGTCCCGTCTCGACGCCGGCCTTCAGCTCCTCGAACCGGTCGGGCAGGGCCGCGAGCCCCCGCTCGCCCGCCGCCCAGTCGCCCGGGGGCAGGTTGAACAGGGCCTGGGTCAGGCCGTGGGTCGTCAGGCGCTCGCCGATCGCCTCCGGCGGATGCTCGTAGGGAAACAGGAACTCGACCGCCTCGAACCCGGCCTCCGCGGCCTGCGCGAACCGGTCGAGGAACGGGACTTCGGTGAACATCAGGGTCAGGTTCGCGGCAAAGCGCGGCATGAAGGCTCTCCCTCCCGGGCGTCTTGGTGGGCTGAGTGTCTCTCACGAAACTCCCGCTGGGCCGACGCCGCCTCATCGAGAGCCGACGGCGACCGGGAGTTTCGTGAGGTGCACTTAAAGTCCTGGCGGACCGGCAAAGCCGGTGGAATGACCCCTCACATCACCACCTCGCAGGGTCATCCCGGGGCCGCGCAGCGGAGCCCGGGATCCAGAACCGCGGGATGTCCAGAAGAAGGCGGCATCGTGCCCGCTTTGTCCTGAACCATCGGAGCGTCTGGGTTCCGGGCTCCGCTGCGCGGCCCCGGAACGACCAGGAGGGGATCAGTTCGGTCGATGGGAATCGATCCGGGTCACCCCGCCCCGCCCGGCAGCGCGGTCCCGGTCACCTGGGCGTAGATGCGCGCCACCGAGGCGTCGTCGTCCCGGCCCATGCCGGCGCCGGACGCCATCAGGAACATCTGCAGGGCGGCCGCCGCCACCGGCACCGGGAATTTCTGGCTGCGGGCCATGTCCTGGACGATGCCGAGATCCTTGACGAAGATGTCGACGGCGCTGCGCGGCGCGTAGTCGCCGTCGAGGACGTGGGGCATCCGGTTCTCGAACATCCAGGAATTGCCGGCCGAGGCGGTGATCACCTCGTAGACGCGCCGCAGATCGAGCCCCTGGCGGGCCGCGAAGGCCATCGCCTCGCTCGCCGCCGCGATGTGGACGCCGGCGAGCAGCTGGTTGATCATCTTGAAGGCCGCGCCCGCGCCGGCGGCGTCGCCGAGCTCGTAGAGCTTGGCCGCCATGGCATCGAGGGCGGGCTTGGCGCGCGCGAAGGCCGCCGGGCTGCCCGAGGCCAGGATCGTCAGCTCGCCCTGCGCCGCGCGCTGGGCGCCGCCGCTGATCGGCGCGTCGAGGTAGTGCCGGCCGGTCGCTTCGAGCCGGGCGGCGAGCCGCCGGGCGACCTCCGGATCCATGGTGGCGCAGGAGACGAAGACCGCACCCTCCGGCATCGCCGCGGCGACGCCGTCGGGTCCGAACAGGACCGCCTCGGTCTGCGCGGCGTTGACGACGACGCAGACCACGATGCCGGCATCCGCGGCGGCCTGCGCCGGGCTCGAAGCCCCCCGGCCGCCCTCGGCGACGAACCGCGCGACGCTCTCGGACGAGACGTCGCTGCCGGCGACGTCGAGTCCGGCGCGCCGCAGGGCCTGAGCCATGCCGTAGCCCATGGAGCCGAGGCCGATCACCGCGACGCGGGCGGATGTGTCGCTCATGCCGTTTCCTCCTGCGGGACGCCGCCGGGCGCCCGCTATCCCGCGCGATCTGACGCCGCGCCATCGTCCCAAGCTCTAGCAGGTTCGGTCTAGCACCGAATTGGCAGCGCTGCCAATACGGACCAACGATCCGTTGAGCCGGCCTGGGAACCATGACATCGTGGCGCTCCCGCGCGGCGATGACAAGGCGCGGCGCGCCCGGGGGAGGACGCATGGACGAGGGAGGCAACGAGGCCTTCGAGACGGGGGACGCGGAGCCGTTCGACATGGCCGGCCGCCGCCCGATCACGCTCGCGGACGTCGCCCGCGAGGCGCGGGTCGGCGAGAGCACGGTGTCGCGCGTCCTGCGCAGCCATGGCTCGTTCTCGGAAAAGACCCGGGCCCGGGTCGAGGCCGCGGTGGCCCGCCTCGGCTACGTGCCGAACCGCATCGCCGGCACCCTCGCCTCGACCGGCTCGCGGCTGATCGGCATCGTCATCCCCTCGCTCACCAACATCGTCTTTCCCGATCTCCTGCGCGGCGCCACCGCGGCCCTGGAGCAGGAGGGCTTCCAGTCGGTCATCGCGGTGACCGACTACGACCAGGATCGCGAGGAGGCGGTGGTCGGCTCGCTCCTGAGCTGGCGCCCAGCCGGACTGATCGTCACCGGGCTCGAGCACAATCCCGGCACGCGGCGCCGCCTCGCGGCGAGCGGCGTCCGGGTGGCCGAGCTCCTCGACACCGACGGGCCGGGGCTCGACATCGTGGTCGGCTATTCCAACCGCGCCGCCGGCGAGGCGAGCGCCCGTCACCTCGCCGGCCGCGGCTACCGCCGCATCGGCTATATCGGCCACGACCTGACCAAGGACCGGCGCGCCGCCAAGCGCTATGCGGGCTTTCGCGACGCCTTGCGCGAGACCGGCCTGGCGCTCGCGGGCGAGGAACGGGTGGCGAGCCCGTCCTCGGTCGAGGCCGGGCGGCAGGGGCTCGCCGCCCTGCTCGCGCGCGTGCCGGACCTCGACGCGGCCTATTTCTCGAACGACGACATGGCGCTCGGCGGCTATTTCCACTGCCTCGCCCACGGCATCGCGGTGCCGGGGCGGCTCGCCCTGTTCGGCTATAACGGCCTCGATGTCGGCCGGCTGATGCCGCAGCCGCTCGCCACCATCCGCACCCCGCGGGTCGAGGCCGGCGCCACGGCGGCACGGCTGCTCTGCACGGGGAGCCCGGCGACGGTGGTGGATCTCGGCTTCGAGCTGATCGAGGGAGCGACGGCGTGACGGATGTATCGGCCATGAGCGAATCCGCCCTGCGCGAGGCGATCTGCCGCTTCGGGCGCTCGCTGTTCGAGCGCGGCCTGACGCCGGGCTCGTCGGGCAACATCTCGCTGCGGCTCGACGACGGCGGCTGGCTGGTCACGCCGACCAATGCCTCCCTCGGCTTCCTCGATCCGGCCCGGATCTCCCGCCTCGACCGGGACGGCAAGCTCCTGTCGGGCGACAAGCCGACAAAGGAGATCCCGCTCCACGGCGCCCTCTACGACAGCCGGTCCTCGGCCCGGGCGATCGTCCACCTGCACTCGACCCACGCCGTCGCGGTCTCGATGCTGCCGGAGATCGACCCCCGCGCCGTGCTGCCCCCGCTGACGCCCTATAGCCTGATGCGGGCCGGCGCGGTGGCCCTGGTGCCGTATTTCCGCCCGGGCGACCCAGCGGTCGCCGACGCGATCCGGGGCCTCGCCGGGCAATATTCCTCGGTGCTGCTCGCCAATCACGGCCCGGTGGTGGCCGGCGACACCCTGGAGGCCGCGGTCTTCGCCACCGAGGAGTTGGAGGAGACCGCCAAGCTCTACCTGCTCCTGCGCAACCTCAACCCGCGCCACCTGACCCCGGCCCAGGTGCAGGATCTGGTGGCCCATTTCGGCCTGACGCTGCCGGAGCATGCGCACGAGCATTGAGGAGCCCGCCCGCCGGTCGCGGGAGGCCGCATGGTTGACCGGCCCAGGCTTCGCGGATGGCCTCGCACGATGCGAGGCCATTCCAGATTTCAGGCGACGTGCCGATTTCGAAGCATGCGCGGGTCCCAGCGTCGGCAAATGCCAATGATTTGTTTTTCATGATTCGTTTTTCATGCCAGCGCCCAAGAAAAAAAATCGCCACGAAAAAACGAAGAACGGCGACTGTGATTCGATCGATGGGGATCGAAGGCGGAATTCCTGTGCGACATTCCATTCGCACCGAACAGACGAAACCCGATAGGGCTCCGCACGCGACAAGGCCGGGAAACGCGCGCCCGCGATGGGACAGGGCATGACGGCCGCAGCGCGGTGACGAGACGAAGGAAGGGCGATGCTGTCGTTTGACGTCGATGGGCGTCGGCGAAGCCGGAATACCTGTCGATCTGTTTCATCCGTCCTTGCCGGCGCCGGGTGTCTCGACAGGCCACTCCCGGCGCGGGGCTGCCGTGATGAATCCGACGGGGCACCTCCGTCCGCCCGCGCCCGAAGACGGCACCACGAACCCTGCGATCACCACGCCGGCCGCGACACTCGACGGCTTGTCACGCCCCCCGCGACAATGCTCAAATCCCCCATGCCCCGCAGCCTCGACCCCGAGATCGTGCCCGCCCCCGACGCGGCGCCGCGCCAGACCCGGCGCTACGCCCAGAAGCGCGACGCGATCCTCCATGCCGCCGCCGCCCTGATCAACGAGGCCGGGGTGAAGGGCACGACGCTCGCCGACGTCGCCCGCGGCGTCGGGCTGATGACGAACAGCGTGACCTATTATTACCGCCGCAAGGAGGACCTGGCGGCGGCCTGCTTCCTGCACACGATCGGGGTGCTCGACGGGCTGGTGGCGCAGGCCGAGGCGGCGCCCGACGGGCCGGCGCGGCTCGCCCGCCTCCTCGATCTCGCGGTGGCCCACCGGGCCGCCATGGCGGTGGGCGACGAGCCGGACATCGCCGTCCTCAACGACGTGCGGGCGCTCCCCGCCCTCCAGGCCGAGAGCGTGTTCTCCGCCTACAACGCGCTCTTCCGCCGCCTGCGCGGCCTGTTCGACGACCTTGGCCTCGACCGGGCCGACCGCAACGCCCGCACCCACCTGCTGCTGTCGGTGATGCACTCGACCCGGCTGTGGATCCACCGCTACGAGCCGCGGGACTACGCCCGGGCCGGCGCCCGGATGGCCGACCTCCTCACCCGCGGCCTCGCCGGCCCGGCCTCGGAGTGGCGCCCCGCTCTGCTGCCCGAGGCCGAGCCGCCCGAGGAGAGCGAAGTCTCGCCCGAGGCTTTTTTGCGCGCGGCGACGATCCTCATCAACCAGCAGGGCTATCGCGGTGCCTCGGTGGAAAAGATCTCGGGGCTCCTCAAGGTCACCAAGGGCTCGTTCTACCACCACAACGACAACAAGGACGATCTCGTCGCCAACTGCTTCTCGCGCAGCTTCGCCCAGATCCGGGCGGTGCAGGACGCGGCGGATGCCAAGGGCGGCAGCGGCTGGGACCGGATCTGCACGGCGTCCGCCACGCTGGTGCGCAGCCAGCTCGGCCCCGGCGGTCCGCTGCTGCGCGTCACCGCCTTCAGCGCCCTGCCGGAGGCCCTGCGCACCGAGACGCGGCGTACCATGAACCGCCTCACCGAGCGCTTCGGCTTCTGCCTCGTCGACGGCATGGCCGACGGCTCGGTCCGCCCGCTCGACACCGGCATCGCCGCGCAGCTCGTGTCGAGCATGGTCAACGCGGCGGCCGAGCTGCCCGCCTGGGTGCCCGGGGTGACGCCGGAGAATGCGGCCGACCTCTACGCGCGGCCGCTGTTCCTGGGGTTGTTCGCGCCGGCGGCGCGGTAGAGCCACACCGGTCTCGATGCGGTCGATCATTCGTCTGGTGCTCGAGGCGTATTGGCGCGAAGCGCGCCAGGCGACCCTGCTGGTGATCGGCACCACGGTCGTCGGCGCCCTCGCGGCGATCACCGCGCCCTATCTCTTCTCCCGCGCCGTCGACGCGCTGACGACCGGGACGGAAGCCGGCGCAGCCCTGCATCTCCTGCTCCTCTACGCGCTCCTCGTCGGCGTCGCGGCGGCTCTCGGTCAGGCCGCCCGCTTCCTCATCCTCCTCTGTGCCGAGCGCCTCGCCTTCATGGCGAACACGGCCTTCTTCTCGGCTCTCCTGCGCAAGACGCCGGATTTCTTTCTCGAGCACAATTCGGCGGAGATCGGCAGCGCCCGGCAGTCGGGCGCGCAGGCGCTCAACACCGTCGCGCAGCTCGTCGTCGGCGGCCTGCTCCCGGGGCTCGTCCAGATCACGATTGCGGCCGTCCTCCTCTGGCATCTCCTGAGCTGGGACGTCGCCGTCATCGTGTTCGTCTACGGGGCGATCGTGATCGGCCTCGACTACGTCCGCATCGGTCGCGTCCGTCCGTTCCTGAAGGCCGCGACGGCGAGCAGCCAGGAGAACGCGAAGCTGGTCGGCAACGCCGTCGCGCTGATCGACACGCTGCGCCAGACCCGGGGCGAGGCCTGGATCAAGGATCGGTTCGCCCGGGGGGCGGGCGAGACCGTCGCGAGCTGGCGTGGCTACGCGCTGGCGAGCAGCGCCTTCAGCGGCGCGCTTGGCCTCGCCGCGACACTTCAGCTGGCCGTGACGTTCCTGCTCCTCATGCCGCGCTACGAGGCCGGATCGCTGACGGTCGGCGACATCGTGCTGTTCAACACGCTGCTCCTGCAGCTCAACGAGCCGTTCCGCCTCGTCGGGATGGCGATCAAGGAGAGCACGGAGGCGGCCGCCCGCCTGCGGCCGCTGACGACGCTCTGGTCCGCACCCGAGCAGGCCGAGCCGGACGACCCCGTGCCCTACCGGGCCGCCGAGGGCACGATCGCGTTCGAGGACGTCACGTTCCGCTACGCCAACGGACGGGGGGTCGCGGACTTGTCGTTCACCGCGAGGCGCGGGACGCCGACTTTCCTCACGGGCGAGACCGGATCGGGGAAGTCGACGGTCCTGAAGCTGCTGCTCAAGGGCGCCGCGCCGACGCAAGGTCGCATCCTCGTCGACGGCATCGACCTGACGCGGGTCACCGACACGGACTGGTTTTCCCAGGTCGGCGTCGTGCCGCAGGACGTGGTGCTCCTCAATGACACCCTGTCGGCCAACATCGTGCTCGGCCGTCCTTTCGATGCCGTCCGCCTGCGCGCGGCCGCGGAACGGGCCTCGATCCTGCCTCGCATCGAGGCGATGCCGGACGGGTTCGACACGGTGGTGGGCGAGCGGGGGCTGAAGCTGTCCGGCGGCGAGCGGCAGCGGATCGCCATCGCGCGCGCCCTCTACGGCGCGCCGAGCATCCTGATCCTGGACGAAGCCAGCTCCGCCCTCGACGCGGAGACCGAGCGCGAGGTCATGGACGGGCTGCGAGGCGTCGCCGACCGGCTGACGATCGTCTCGGTCACGCACCGGATCGCGACGATCCGGGCAGGCGACCAGATCGTCCGTCTGCCCCCGGGCCCGCTGCGAGACGACGGGACCGCGGGAGATGGGCCTCCGGCGCTCGGCACCTGATCAGGCTTGCCCTGCCGGGCCGATGTTTCGCCTGCTCGAATTATTATTTCATCGCAGATTTTTGTCGCAAGACCGAGGGCCGCTCTTGCGAAATCTGCCCCGGGCATCGTCCGACGACGGAAATATCGGTCCGTCAAAAAAGACGAAAGATCAAAGATCTGGAGCAGCGCCCGGCCGGACGACCGTGATCCGGTCGAAGCCTTCGGCAGCGGTCGGTGCCTCGAAGAGGCCGGCGACCGAGCGGATCGCCTCCTCCGGGACGCGCCGGTCGGCGGGCCGCAAGGCGTTGCGCGTCAAGGCGAGGGCGAGGGGGACGTCGATCCATACCGCCTCGACGCGGGCGCCGGCCGACCGGGCGATCTCGACGATCGGTCGGCGGTGCCGCGCGCCCGGGAGCGCGGCATCGAAGTAGACGACCTCCGGATGCCGGGCCTGGCGCCCGATCCAGGTCGTCTTGCCGGCGCCCTGAAGGCCGCAGACGATCACGACGGTACGGGGCCCGTCATCCGCCCGGAGCGCCCGCCGCAGCGTCTCGTAGCAGGCCTGCCACGCCTGCCGGCTCCGCTCGGGGGTCCAGACCCGCCCCTCCTCGGTCTCGAGGCAGTCGTCGGGATTGATCGCGACCGGCCTCATCCCTCGACCGCCCGACGCGGCCACATCCGCCCCGGCACCTCGTCGCGCCGGATCCAGGCGTGCCAGGCCACCGCGAGCACGTGCAGGGCGAGCACGATCCCGACGCCCCAGGCGATCCAGTAATGCGCGGTGTAGCCGGCGAGAGACAGCGCCTTGTCGACCGGCACGAGGCGCGGGAACGAGAACACGCCGAACCACGGCAGGCCGTAGCCGCCGGCCGCCGAGTAGACGTAGCCGCTGACCGGAAGGAGCAGCATCAGGGCGTAGAGGCTCCCATGCGCGAGCCGTGCCGCCAGATGGGCCGAGCGGGAGGGCGGCGTGCGGTAGGCCGGCTCGCCGGCGACGAGCCGGTAGACGAAGCGCAAGGGCAGGAGCAGGAGCACGGTCAGGCCGATGGATTTGTGGATGTCGAGGATCTCGCGCCGCGGCGAGGTGCCGGGGACCTGCCAGGCGGCGTAGATGCCGAGAGCCAACGCCACCAGGATCAGGGCCGCCATCAGCCAGTGGAAGCCGCGCTGGGTGCGGTCGTAGGTGTAGGATTCGCCGGCCCGGGCCATGGTCGTCTCTGCGTGCATCGTCGTCGTACGGCCGAGCTGTCGCGGGCGATCGCGGCACGAGCGCGGCGGGTTCGTTTCGCGACCGTCACCGGCGGCGGGGCGGGCCCGGTTGCAACGGCTCGCCGCCCGGGACATATCAGGAACACGACACGGAGGCCGGCGCGCGGCCTAAAAACCCCCGGAGACCCGCCGCCGATGGCGAAGAACCACCAGACCTTCGCCTGCCAGTCCTGCGGCGCGGTCTACAACCGCTGGCGCGGGCGCTGCGAGGCCTGCAACGGCTGGAACACGATCGTCGAGGAGACCGGTGCCACGAGCCCGGTCTCCGGCCCGGTCGCGACCCGGCCGAGCCGGGCGCGGGGACGAATCTTTCCGCTCGAAGGCCTGACCGGCGAGGTCAAGGAGGCGCCCCGCACCTCGTCGGGCATCGCCGAGCTCGACCGGGTGACGGGCGGCGGCTTCGTGCGCGGCTCGGTGATCCTGCTCGGCGGCGATCCCGGCATCGGCAAGTCGACGCTGCTGATGCAGGCCTCCGCGGCGCTGGCGAAACGCGGCGAGCGGGTCGCCTACATCTCGGGCGAGGAGGCGGTGGGCCAGGTGCGCCTGCGCGCCGAGCGGCTCGGGCTGGCCAGCGCCCCCGTCGAGCTCGCCGCCGAGACCAATGTCGAGGACATCATCGCCACCTTGAGCCAGGGCAAGCCGCCGGCCCTCGCCATCATTGATTCGATCCAGACGATGTGGACCGAGACGGTCGAATCGGCCCCCGGCACGGTGACCCAGGTCCGCGGCTCGGCCCAGAGCCTGATCCGCTTCGCCAAGACGTCGGGGACCGCCGTGATCCTGGTCGGCCACGTCACCAAGGACGGGCAGATCGCCGGGCCGCGCGTGGTCGAGCACATGGTCGATGCGGTCGCCTCGTTCGAGGGCGACCAGGGCCACCATTTCCGCATCCTGCGGGCGGTGAAGAACCGCTTCGGCCCCACCGACGAGATCGGCGTGTTCGAGATGACCGACGGGGGGCTCGCCGAGGTGCCGAACCCCTCGGCCCTCTTCCTCGCCGGGCGCGACCTCGCGGCGCCCGGCACCGCGGTCTTCGCCGGGATGGAGGGCACGCGCCCGCTGCTGGTCGAGATCCAGGCCCTGGTGGCGCCCTCCGCGCTCGGCATGCCGCGGCGCGCCGTGGTCGGCTGGGACCCCAACCGCCTCTCGATGGTGCTGGCGGTGCTGGAGGCCCATGGCGGCATCCGGCTGGGCGGCCACGATGTCTACCTCAACGTGGCGGGGGGGCTGCGCATCGGCGAGCCGGCGGCCGATCTCGCGGTGGCCGCCGCCCTCGTCTCCTCGCTCTCGGGTTCGGCCCTGCCGTCGGATGCGGTGTATTTCGGCGAGGTCGGGCTGTCCGGCGCGATCCGCCCGGTGGCGCAGGCGCCGGCCCGGCTGAAGGAGGCGCAGAAGCTCGGCTTTGCCAAGGCGCTGATGCCGCAGGGCCGCGAGGGCGCCGGGCGCGACGGGTCCGGGACGGGATTTCCGGCGGAGTCGCTTCGCCATATCGCCGATCTCGTCGCGGGGGTCGCCGCCAGCGGCAAGCCGGTCCGTGGCGGGCGCCGCCCCCAGCAGCGGCTGCCGGCCTACGACGACGAGGATGTTTGAGCACCTGCTTGGCGGGCCCTACCCATCGTACCCCCCACCGTCATCCTGGGGCTCGCCGAAGGCGAGAACCCGGGATCCAGAACCGCTGACACCGAAGACAAGGGCGCATCGTCATCCGCCTCATCCTGCACCGTCAGCGGTTCTGGATCCCGGGTTCCGCTTCGCGGCCCCAGGATGACGAGGTGAGGTCCTGGCCGACGGGAGCGGGCCATCGAACAGGCTGTGACAGCAACGAAGGGCGTCCCGCCGCGCCGCATCATCGGCTCTGCGAGGGCAGGGTGACGAAGCGCATCGGGCAGCGTATACAACCCCGGCGGTGCCGGGCAGCCGCGACCCGAGCCAACGCTCCCGCCCCCGAACCTGTTCCTGCCAATGCCGTTCTCCGTTCTCGATCTCGTCGTGCTGGGCGTCGTCGTCATCTCCGCGCTGCTCGCGGCGGTGCGGGGCTTCACCCGCGAGGTTCTGGCGATCGTGGCCTGGGTCGCGGCGGCGGGCCTCGCCTGGACCCTGCACCCGCTCCTGCTGCCGACCGTGAAGCAGCACGTCTCCAGCGACACCGTCTCGCTGGTGGTGTCGATCGCCGCGATCTTCCTCGTCACCCTGCTGGTGGTCTCGGTGATCACCGTGAAGATCTCGGACCTGATCCTCGATTCGCGCATCGGCGCGGTCGACCGCAGCCTCGGCCTCGCCTTCGGGGCGGGACGCGGCTTCCTGATCTGCGTCATCGGCTGGGTGTTCCTGGCCTGGCTCGTCCAGGGCAAGGTGCCGGACTGGGCCCAGCAGGCCCGCAGCCGCGAGATTCTGGAAAACAGCGGCCAGAAGCTGGTGGCGATGCTGCCGGACAATCCGGAAGGCCTGCTCAAGCAGTTCCGCAAGCCCAAGCCCGAGGTCGATCCCGGCACCGACGCGCCGGCGGAGGCCGACGCCCCGCCCCAGCGGCGCACCGATGCGAGCCCGCGGCGCTGAGACCGCACACGAAGGACACACTCCGCCAAGGACGCCCGACCGGCGTCCTTTGCATGTGAGGTAAGCCCCGCAACGCACCTTTGACGCCTTGGTTCCGCCGAAGGCAGCGATTACATAGCCGGCGGCGAGGCAAACGATCGGACGCAACGCATCGGATGCGGGCGGTCCGGTTCCTGCTTCGCTCGAGGCGAATCAGGCCCGCGCGGCGACCGTCACGGGACGCGCGGGGTCGGCGAGGCGAGGCCGTGCGGTGACCGGCCACCAGGGGCTTCTCATCATGTCAGCACGCAGCGAAACCTTCCGGGGCGCCCCCGGGGCGAGCGAGGCGTTCGGCGGCGATCTCGACCTCGACGGCGACACCCTGCGCGAGGAATGCGGCGTCTTCGGCATCTACGGTCATCCGGACGCCTCGGCGATCGTCGCGCTCGGCCTGCACGCCCTGCAGCATCGCGGCCAGGAGGCGGCCGGCATCGTGTCGTTCGACGGCCGGGTCTTCCATTCCGAGCGCCGCATGGGCCTCGTCGGCGATTCGTTCTCCGACCTCGCCACGATCGAGCGCCTGAAGGGCCAGACCGCGATCGGCCACGTCCGCTACTCGACCACCGGCGAGACGATCCTGCGCAACGTGCAGCCGCTCTTCGCGGAGCTCGAGACCGGCGGCCTCTCGGTCGCCCATAACGGCAACCTGACCAACGGCCTGCTGCTGCGGCGCCAGCTCGTGCGCGACGGCGCGATCTGCCAGTCGACCTCCGATACGGAAGCGATCCTCCACCTCGTCGCCCGCTCGCGCCACGTCCGCATCGTCGACCGGGTGATGGATGCGCTGCGCCAGATCGAAGGCGCCTACGCCCTCGTGATGATGACGAACAAGAAGCTGATCGGCGCCCGCGATCCGCTCGGCATCCGCCCGCTGGTGCTCGGCGAGCTCGACGGACGCTACATCCTGGCCTCCGAGACCTGCGCGCTCGACATCATCGGCGCCCGCTTCGTGCGCGACGTCGAGAACGGCGAGATGGTGGTGATCTCGGACGAGGGCATCGAGTCGATCCGCTTCGCCCGGGCGCAGCCGCTCCGCCCCTGCATCTTCGAGTACATCTACTTCGCCCGGCCCGATTCGACCGTGAACGGCAAGAGTGTCTACGCCGTGCGCAAGAATATCGGCCTGGAACTCGCCAAGGAATCGCCGGCCGAGGCCGACATCGTCATCCCGGTGCCGGATTCCGGCGTGCCGGCGGCGCTCGGCTACGCCCAGCAGACCGGGCTGCCCTACGAGCTCGGCATCATCCGCAACCACTATGTCGGCCGCACCTTCATTCAGCCGACCCAGTCGGTGCGCGAGTTGGGCGTGCGGATGAAGCACTCGGCCAACCGCGCCGCGGTCGAGGGCAAGCGCATCGTGCTCGTCGACGACAGCCTGGTGCGCGGTACCACCTCGGTGAAGATCGTCCGGATGATGCGCGAGGCCGGCGCCCGCGAGGTGCATTTCCGCATCGCCTCGCCGCCGATCACCCATCCCGACTTCTACGGCATCGACACGCCGGAGAAGGAGAAGCTGCTCGCCGCCACCCACGATCTCGAGAGCATGCGCGAGTATATCGGCGCCGACTCGCTCGCCTTCCTGTCGATCGAGGGGCTCTATCGGGCGATGGGCGAGGAGAGCCGCGACGCGGCCTGCCCGCAATACACCGACCACTGCTTCACCGGCGATTACCCGACGGCGCTGACCGACCTCGCGGTCGCCTCGCCGCGCCGCATGGCGCTCCTCGCCGAGGCCGACTGAACCCGAGGCGGCCAAACGCCCAAGGCGGCCAGACGCACAAGCCGGCCGAATCCGAGGTGGCCCTCCCAGGGGTGGCCGCCGCCAAGCCGATCGATCCCGAGCCGACCGACCCGATGACCGACACCCCTCTCGCCCACAAATCCCTCGCGGATCGCATCGCGGTCGTCACCGGGGCCTCGCGCGGCATCGGCCGCGCGGCGGCCCTGGCGCTCGCCGAGGCCGGCGCCCACGTCATCGCGGTCGCGCGGACGCAAGGCGCGCTCGAAGAGCTCGACGATTCGGTGCGGGCGGCGGGCGGCTCGGCCACCCTCGTCCCCCTCGACCTGTGCGACTACGACGCCATCGACCGGCTCGGCGCGGCGATCAACGAGCGGTGGGGCCGGCTCGACATCCTGGTCGGCAATGCCGGCGTGCTCGGCAAGCTGATGCCGCTCGGCCACATCGACCCGAAGGTCTGGGCGACCGTGATGGACGTCAACGTCACGGCGAACTGGCGCCTGATCCGCTCCCTCGATCCGCTCCTGCGCCGCTCCGATGCGGGGCGGGCGGTGTTCGTCAGCTCCGGCGCGGCCTCGTCGTGCCGGGCCTATTGGGGGCCCTACGCGGTGTCGAAGGCGGCGCTCGAGGCGCTGGTGCGCACCTACGCGGCGGAGACGGAGACCACGGCGGTACGGGCCATGCTGCTCAATCCCGGGCCGTTGCGCACCGCGATGCGCAAGGCCGCGATGCCGGGCGAGGACCCGGAGACGCTGCGCACCCCGGAGGATCTGGCGCCCCACATCGTCCGGCTCGCGAGCCCGGACTGGACCGGGAGTGGCACCATCTTCGACTTCCCGACCGGCCGCGTCCTGACGCCGCAGAAGCCGGCCTGAGCGAACGAGCCCGCGATCGGTGTCGACCGCGGGCAATCGATCGTGCCGATCAGGGCGCACTTGCCCTGCTCACAGGGGGTCCGACCTCTCGCCTCATGGCGCCGAGAGCGAGACGTCGGTCCAGACGTCGCGCGATCGCCCCTGTCGCCCCGTCCGTGTTCGTGGGTCATCGCCGCCGGCCCACCCATCATCAGGGTGTCCCCCCCGCCGCACTGTCGATCGTCGGGCGGAACGGGCCAAGCGCGAGACCGGCGGTTCGAACCCGGGGCTGCCGCCTCCGCCGCGACGGCACGTCGTTCTCGGCCGATGCCGTGATCGAGGCGATCCGCGACGAGGACGGCAGCCTCGTCGGGGCGGAGGCCGCCGCGCCGGTCCGGACGGGCACCGGGTCGTGACGGCTTTCGGCCGGCTGGCCCGCGCCCGTCCGAAGGGCTATCAGGCGGGGCGCGCCGCGGCCCCGTCCGGGTGGGCGGCCGGGGGGGACCGAGAGCCGATGATCGACGTGCGGGCGATGTGCGCCATCGGGCAGCGGGGCCAGCTCGGCCTCCACGGGCGGCTGCCCTGGGAGGGCAACACCGATCCGCTCTACGTCGAGGACGTGACGCGGTTCTTCGCGGTCACGCAGGGCCACGTGCTGATCGCCGGGCCGAAGACCATCGAGGCGGTGCCGGACTTCGCCTATCGGGACCGGACGATCGCGATCATCCGCTCGCACGAGGACCCGCGGGCGGTGCTGGCGCGCTATCCCGGCCGGCGCGTCTATGTCGGCGGCGGCATCGCGGTCTGGAACGTCTACGCGCCGTTCATCCAGCAATGGGACATCACCCGCCTGCCCTATGACGGCGAGGCCGATCGCTGGTTCGATCCGGCTTGGTTGGTGGGACGGGGCCGGGACTGACGTCCGACCCCTGTCGCTGGTGAGACGGGGCCGGGACTGACGCCCGACCCCTGTCGCTGGTGAGACGGGGCCGGGACCGATACCCGCCCCCGTCGCTTGCGGGACCGAGCCAGCCCCTATGGCCAACGGGGCGGAACGGTGGCGGTCGAGCCGATCACGGCCGTCCCCCTTCGGGATCGCGGTCAGGCGGAGGCCGCGACGGTCGTGGCGAAGTCGCGGTAGGTGTGCAGGGGGCGCCCCAGCATCGCGGTCAGGCGCTCACGGTCGCCCGCCTCCGGGAGCATCCCGTCGGTCTGGAAGCGTTCGGCCATCAGCCGCATGTCGAAGGCCATCCAGGGCGGCATGAAGGCCCGCAGGCGTCCCTCGAACCCGGCCGTGTCGTCACCCCCATAGGCGACCGGGCGGCCGAGCACCTCCGACCAGAGTCCTGCGACGTCCGGCCCGGTCAGGGTCTCGGGGCCGACGAGGGTGAGGCGGGCGGGCGGCGCGGCGCCCTGCTCGCGGCGGATCAGTTCGAGGGCGGCGATCTCGCCGATGTCGCGCGCGTCGATCATCGCCAGGCCCTTGTGGCCGATCGGCATCGGGTAGACGCCGTGGGTCATGACCACGTCGGCGACCGTGCGGTCGTTGTCGATGAAGTAGGCCGGGCGCAGGATGGTGGCCTCGAACCCCATCCCGTCGATCATCCGCTCGACGCCGAACTTGCCCGCGAAATGGGGCACGTTCACGAAAAGGTCGCTGTGGATCACCGACAGGTAGACCACCCGGGCGATCCCGGCCTCGCGGGCGAGGTTGAGCGTCACCAGGCTCTGGGTGAATTCGTCGGGTACCACCGCGTTGAGCAGGAACAGGGTGGAGACGCCCGACAGCGCGGCGCGCATCGCGTCGACGTCGAGGAAGTCGCCCGTCGCCACCGGGACGCCCGCCGGGAGGTCCGCCTTGGCCGGGTCGCGAACGAGGGCGCGGATATCGGCGCCGCGTCGCGCGAGCTGCCGGATCACCTGGCGGCCGACCGTGCCGGTGGCGCCTGTCACGAGGATCGTCATGGGATGGCTCCGGGTTCGTCGTTGAATGCATCCGGACGATCGGCGATCCAGTGATGGGCGGATAGGCGTTCGATTGGGACGCACCGTCTCGTGAGTGGAACGATCGCTTCGGGGGACCGGATGGACCTGCCGGCGTTGGCCGACTTCACCCTCGTCGCCCGCCACGGCGGGTTCGGTCGCGCCGCCCGGGCGAGCGGTCGGCCGAAGGCGACCCTGTCGCGGCGGGTCGCGGAGCTCGAGGCCAGTCTGGCCCTGCGCCTGTTCGAGCGCGGCGCCCGGGTCCTGACGCTGACCGAGGAGGGGCGCGCCCTCCACGAGCGGGCCGGCGCGCTCCTGACCGAACTCGACGAGACGGCGGCGGCGATCGCGGCGGGCGGGGCCCGGGCCCGGGGCCGGCTGCGCATCAGCGCGCCGCTGCTGTTCTCGCAGGTCGCCATGGGCAAGGTGGCAGCGGACTTCGCGCTGAAATACCCGGAGGTCCGCCTGTCCGTGACGACGGAGGACCGGGCCGTCGACATGATCGAGGAGGGCTACGACCTGGTGATCCGGGTCAACCCGGACCGGGACGAGAGCCTGGTCGGGCGGGCCTTCCTGCGCGACCGGATGGTGGTGGTGGCGGCTCCCGGCCTGCCGCGCCCCGCGGAGGGCGCGTGCGTCCCGGCGGTGGTCCGGGCGATGGAGGACCGGGTGGTCTGGACCCTGGCGGACGGCGCATCGCTCGCCGTCGCGCCGGTGCTCGCCCTGTCGTCGCTGGTGATGATCCGCGACGCGGTGCGCACCGGCCTCGGCGCCGCGCGCCTGCCGGTCTCCCTCGTAGCCCACGACCTCGCCGCCGGCCGGCTGGTCTCCTGGGGCGACGTGGCGGGTTCGGACATCGCGCTCTGGGCGCTCTACCCGTCGCGGCGGCTCCTCAGCGCCCGCGTCTCGGCCTTTTTGGAGCACCTGCGGGAGACGTTTCCGACGGGGGCGCCGGAGGAGCTGGCGGCCTACCTGGCGGACTGAGCCGCCCCGGCGCAGCCGGCTTGCGCTGGGGTCGAAACCTCGTCAGCTCGACCTCGCGGAGGGCCGCTGACGGTGGAAAGCGGCCCCTCGCCCGGCGGGATCAGGGATCCTGGGCGGGAGTTGGCGGCTGCATGAACTCGATCGTCGCGCCATCGGGGCCTACGGCGTAGATCACCCGCGTTCCAGCCCGCGCACCGCTCGCGATCGGCTGCGGCGTGCCTTGCGCCGTCCAGCCGTAGGCGGCGATCCGCACCAGGAGCGCGTCGATGTCATCGACCACAAGGGCCAGATGCGCGAAGCCTGGGTCGAACGGCTTGGCTGGCACGCTTGGTCGGTCCGGACCCCGATACTCCAGGAGTTCGATCGTCTGATCCGCCAGCGAAACGATCGCGAGGCGCACCGTCGCCCCATGCGCTCCGGTGACCTGACCGAGGAACTCGCCCCCCATCTCGCCCGTCCGCACGAGGCGTGCGCCGAGCCCGTCGATCCAGAACCGAAGTGCCTCGTCGAGGGAGCCGACCGCGAAGCCGACATGATCGGCGCGCCGCACATGGATGCTCGTGTGTTCCCTCATGCAGCACGTTCTACCGGCAAAGGGGCCGCTCGTCTGCAATGGGTCGAACGCAGTCCCGCCCCGCACAAGCCAAGCCGTTTCGACCCCGATCCCAGGATGAAGACGGCTCACGCCGCCTTCACGGCCGCCAGGAACCCGCCGACCTCGCGGGTCAGTCCCTCGGAATGGTGCGACAGGGAGAGGGCCGCGTCGAGGACCCGTCCGGCGGCGGCGCCGGTCTCGCCGGCCTCCCGGCGCAGGTCGCCCAGGGTCTCGGTGACGTGGCCGGTGCCGTGCGCCGCCTCGCCGACGCTGCGGGCGATCTCCTGGGTCGCCGCACCCTGCTCCTCCATCGCCGCTGCCACGGAGGCCGCGGAGGCCGACATCTCGCCGATCACGAGGCCGATGCGCTGGATGTCGGCGACGGCGGCCCGGGTGGCCGCCTGGATCGCCGCGACCTCGCCGGTGATCTCGTCCGTCGCCCGGGTGGTCTGGCCGGCCAGCGCCTTGACCTCGGTGGCGACCACCGCGAAGCCGCGGCCCGCCGCCCCGGCGCGGGCCGCCTCGATGGTGGCGTTGAGCGCGAGCAGGTTGGTCTGCGCGGCGATGTCGGCGATGACCGAGACGACGCGCTCGATGCGCTCGGCGGCGACCGACAGGGCACCGACCGTGGCATCGGTGCGGCGGGCATCCTCCACCGCCTGCCCGGCCATGCGGGAGGTCTGGGCGACCTGCCCGACGATCTCCTGGATCGCCGCGGTCATCTGCTCGCTCGCCGCGGCGACGGCGTGGACATGGCCGGAGGTCCGCTGGCGCCCGGGCGGCCGCCTCCATGGTGCCGGCGGCCCCGGCGAGGTCGCGGGACAGGGACCCGACCTTGGCCTCGAAATCCCGTGCCAGCCCGTCGACCAGCGCGGCGCGACGCGCGGCGGCCTCCTTGTGCTCGCTCTCGCGCTCGGTCAGGCGGCGCATCTCGCCGGCCGAATCCTTGAACACCTGCAGCGCCCGGGCGAGCGCCCCGATCTCGTCGCGGCGCCCGGTGCCCGCCACCGCGACCGACAGGTCGCCCGCCGCGAGGGCGTTCATTGCTCGGGTCGTCCGGGCGAGCGGCCGGGCGATCCCCAGGACCGCGATGGCCGCGAGGACCGAGAAGGCGAGGACGAGCCCGAGCGCGGCGACGAGGGTCAGGCGCGTCTTGGTCGCGGCGGCGGCGGCCTCGGCCGCGTCCCGGGCGGCGGCGAGATCGGTGAGGGTCGCCTGAACCCGTGCGTCGATGGACGCGGCCGCCTTGGCGCGCCGTCCGGCATCCTGCTCGCTCGAGAGCGCGAAGGCGACATCGGTCATGCCCTGCTGGGCGTTCGTCACCACCTTGGCCGAGAAGGCGAGGTAATCGGCGACGCCTTTGCGCAGGGCTTCGTCCTGCGCCCGCTCCTCCGCGGTCGCCGCGAGGGTCACGAGCCGCTCGGCCTGCGCCGCGGCCGACTCCTCCGCCGCCCGGTGCTGCTGGGCCAGGGTCTGTCGAACCTCGTCGCTGCCCTCGATGATGACGCTGCGCTGGGCGATCGCCGCCTCGGCGACGGCGTTCGCGACCCGCTGCGCCGCCACCGCCCGGTTGGTGCGCACGTCGACGATCTCGCGCGTCGTCTCTCCCAGGGCGTCGAGCCCGCTCCGGGCGAGCCCGACGAGGCCGACCGCGACGAGGAGCACGAGGGCCGCCGGCAGGGCGAGCTTGGCGAGGAGCGAGAGGTCGTTGAAGGCGCGCATGATCGGCTCCCGATGCACGATTGTCGCAGCCCCGCTCGGCCACGCACTCCGCATTGATCCCAGGAGACGACGCTATCGATCCGCCGGTTAAGGCGGGATGTGTATACGATCCGATATTGTATCGTTCGCCGGCCGGCCTGCTTCAAAAGTCTCCAAGTCGCGCCACTATCATCGTCAGATCATGCACGATATTTCCGCTCTTGCCGGCCGTCCGGCAGAATGGATCATGCCCGGGCGGGGCCGAACGGGCCGGCGCGAAAGGGCGCGCCCGACGAACTCCGCCGATCCGGCCTGCCGCTCGGTCATTGCCGGTCGCCAAGACGGCGCGAACACGGTAGATCCGTCGGCAACCAGTCAGACGCGGGTTGTCGAGCGATGAGCGAATCCACCGACCGGTTCAAGCGTGCGCCCAAGCGCAAGACCGCGCAGGCGCGCACCCTCACGGTGTCGCCCGAGGCCAAGGCGGCCTACGAGAAGATGATCCGCGAGAAGGAGGAGCGCGAGGCCTACGCCCGCAACCTCCCCGCCGACCAGAAGCCGCGCTGACGCCGCACCCCTGCCCTACTCGCTCTTGTCGAACGGGTTCTTCGAGGTCCGGAGCGACAGGCGGATCGGCACGCCCGGCAGCTCGAAGGCCTCGCGCAGGCTGTTGACGAGGTAGCGGGTGTAGGATTTCGGCAATGCGTCGAGCTGGTTGCCGAACAGGGCGAAGTGCGGCGGACGCGACTTCACCTGCGTGGCGTAGCGAATCTTGATGCGCCGGCCGGACACCGCCGGGGGCGGGTTGGCCTGCGTCGCCTCGCTGAGCCACTGGTTGATCTTCGCGGTCGAGACGCGGCGGTTCCACACCTCGGCGGTCGAGGTCACGGCGTGCATCAGCCGGTCGATGCCCTCGCCGGCGAGACCCGAGAGCGGCACCACCGCGGCGCCGCGGACCTGCGGCAGCAGGCGCGTCGCCTTCTCCTTCAGCTCCTTCAGGAGCCCCGGCTGGTCGGCGACGAGGTCCCACTTGTTGAGGCCGATGACGAGGGCGCGCCCCTCCGACTCGACGAGGTCGACGATGGTCAGGTCCTGCTTCTCGAACGGGATCGTGGCGTCGAGGAGCACCACCACGACCTCCGCGAAGCGCACGGCGCGCAACCCGTCCGAGACCGCGAGCTTTTCCAGCTTGTCGTCGATCCGGGCGCGGCGGCGCATCCCGGCGGTGTCGTGCAGCTTGATCCGCCGGCCGCGCCACTCCCAGTCGAGCGAGATCGAGTCGCGGGTGATGCCGGCCTCGGGGCCGACGAGCAGCCGGTCCTCGCCGAGCATCCGGTTGATCAGCGTCGACTTGCCGGCATTCGGGCGGCCGACGATCGCGACCTTGAGCGGCTTGCCCTCGCCGCCCTCCTCGTCGTCGTCGTCGTCCTGCTCCGGCAGCACCGCTTCGAGCGCGTCGAGAAGGTCGCCCATGCCCTCGCCGTGCTCGGCCGAGAGCGGGACGGGATCGCCGAGGCCCAGCGCGAAGGCCTCGTAGGCGCCCGCCATGCCGGCCCCGCCCTCGGCCTTGTTGGCGAGCAGGATCACCGGTTTGTCGGACCGGCGGACCAGTTCGGCGAAGGGCTGGTCGGCGGGCAGCAGGCCGGCGCGGGCATCGATCACGAACAGGACCGCGTCGGCCTCGGCGATGGCGGCTTCGGTCTGGGCGCGCATCCGGCCGGCGAGCGAATCGGCCTCGGCCTCCTCCAGCCCGGCGGTGTCGAGGATGCGGAAGCGCAGATGGCCGAGGCGCACCTCGCCCTCGCGCCGGTCGCGGGTCACGCCCGGCCGGTCGTCGACGAGGGCGAGCTTGCGGCCGACGAGACGGTTGAACAGCGTCGACTTGCCGACGTTGGGACGCCCGACGATCGCGACGATGGGCATCGACATGGAGGTCTTCCTAAAAAAATAGCAGCGGGCGGGCACGCCGCGAGGCGCGCCGCCCTGTCGAGGTGATGATGCGGGACGCAAACGCCCCGCGCTATGGGGATCTCCGGAGGAGCGCCCGATCGCCGTGCGATCGGGCGCTCCTCCGGGTTATCGGCTGTGCCGCGTGTCCTGTCGACGAGCCGGTGTCCAGTTCGGCGAAATCTGCTTATCGCGTCGCAGGAGCCGGAGCCTCGGGCGCGGGGGTCTTCTCGGGTGCAGGAGTCTCGGGTCCAGGAGTCTCGGGTGCCGACGTCCCGGAAGCCGGGGCCTCCTCGTGGGCCTCGTGATCGGGCGCGGCGGTCCCGAGGAAGGTCGGCGGCCGCGGCGCGGCCGGAGCCGGGGCCGCCGCCGCGGTCACCTGCACGGGACCGCCGGCCACCAGGCCGACATAGATCTCGAGGCGCTGGCGCAGGCCGGCGGGGGTCTCGCGGTCGGCGGCGATCTGGTCGAACCAGCGGCCGGCGCCCTCGAAATCGCCCTTCTTCAGGGCCACGAGGCCCAACGTCTCGCGGGCGGTGTGGCGGAAGGCGCTCGACGGGGCGGCGAGGCTCTGGAGCGTGTTGAGCGCGGTGGCGTCGTCCTTGTCGACGAGGAGGAGCGCGCCGCGCAGGCGGGCGAGGTCGCGCAGCGACTGGCCGACCGCGGTGTCGTCGGCGATGGCCACGTAGGCCTTGGCGCCCGTCGCCGGATCGGCCTTGCCGGCCTCGGCCGCGGCCCGCAGGCGCGCCAGCAGGCGGTAGCCGAACGGCGCATCGGCGACCACGCCCGCGAAGGCCTTCTCGGCATCCTCGGGCGTGCCGTCCTTGGCGCGGCGCAGGGCCTCCTCGAAGCGCAGGCTCGCCGCCTCGGATTGCTGGGCTTGCGCATGCTGCCAGTAGCGCCAGCCGCCGACGCCCAGCACCACCAGCACCGCGAGACCGATGAACACGCCGCTGTAGCGCGACCAGATCTGGGCCAGGCGGTCGCGCCGGTACTCGTCGTTGACCTCGCGGATGAACTCGTTCTCGCTCATGATCTCTTTGGCTCGATCTCTTGGCTCGCCGCCACCAGTGAGCCGATGGGCTCTTCGCCGCGACCATGCGACAGGGCCGGTCGCGTAGCACAGTCGTGGCGGGAAGTCAGGCCTGCCCGGCGGGAAGTCCGGCCTGACATGCGATCAGGCTGGGAGCGCCTCAGGCCTGGCCCGGCCAGACCGCGACGCCGATGAGCCAGGGGTGGAGCACCCGGGCGAACACGAACCAGGCGGCGACGCCGATGACCACGGCGAGCGCGTCGTTGCGCCAGCCGGCCGGCGCCACGGCGGGGCCGCCATGCGGCCGCACCTCGTCCCGGCGCTTGGCGCTGATGCGGGCCATCACCGCCCAGGCCAGGATCGTCCCGAACAGGATGATCGAGCCGAGGTCGCCGTTGGCGAGAAGGTGGGCCGTCGCCCAGATCTTCACCCCGAGCAGCATCGGGTGCTTGAGCCGCGCCTTGATCCGGCCCGGCAGGTAGGCGGCCACGAAGGAGATGAAGGCGAGGAGCACCAGCAGCAGGGCGAGGTGCCGGGTCCAGACCGGAGGCGACCAGACCTCGATGTAGCCGTGCGCCCGGTACTGGCCGTAGCCGTAGCCGAGCAGCACGAGACCGGCGAGCGCGGCGACCGAGTAGCCGATCTTGTAGGGCCCCTCCCCCACCCGCCCGATCAGGGCGGCGCGGGGCCCGCGCAGCATCGTGAAGGCGTGGGTGCCGAGGAAGAGCACGAGGCCGGCGAGCAGGAGCAGCATCGGGGGGAAACCTTAACGGGACAAAGGCGCGATTCGCGGAAAGGCCGCAAGCAAGCCGCAAGCACTCTGGCGCAGGCTTCAAGGCCAAGTCCAGGGACGCCGCATGCTCCTCCGCCTCCTCCTCGCGTGTCTCTGCGTCGCGGCCGTGACGGCCGCCGCCCGTGCCGCCGAGCCGCCGCTCTCGGCGCTGACCCTGGTCGGCGCGCCCCGCACGGTGTTCAAGGCCGGCCGCGACGCCTGCGACGGGCACGACGTGCCGGACGCGCCCGCCCGCGCGCTCCGCGAGGCCGACGGGGGAATCGCGCTGTTCGGCATGCATTACCGCAACCGGGCGCTGCGCGGGCGCGACTTCGACAGCCTGACGCTCGACTGCACGATCGTGCTCGATTCCGCCTTCAAGCCGGAGCCCGAGGCCTTCGACGACCGGACCTGGATCACCGCCACCTGGACCGAGGACGGCCGGCGGATCGAGGCCCTGCTCCACGAGGAGTACCACGCCGACGAGCACGGCCGCTGCCGCACCACCGGGGTGCTCGCCTGCTGGTACAACGCCGTGCTGGCCGCCCGCTCCTCCGACGGCGGGCGCAGCTTCACCCCTGCGACGCCGCCGACGGTCGTGGCGGCGCCCCCCTTCCGCCAGGAGGTCGAGCAGGGCCGCCACCGCGGCTTCTTCAACCCCTCGAACATCGTCGCCGACGGCCGCTACCGCTACTTCTACGCCTCGACCACCGGCTGGGCCGGCCAGCCCTTCGGCGTCTGCCTGTTTCGCAGCGACGACGTGAGAGACCCCGCCCGCTGGCGGGCCTATGACGGCAAGGACTTTTCCGCCCGCTTCCCCAACCCCTACCTCAAGGGCGCGAAAGCGAGCGGCGCCTGCGCTCCGGTGGCGCCGTTCCCGGCCCCGGTCGGCTCGGTCAGCCGCCATCGCGGCACCGGCGCCTGGATCGCGGTGTTCCAGGCCGCCGCCGGCGGCGTCTTCCCGCGCTCGGGCATCTACTGGAGCACCTCGCGCGACCTGCTGGCCTGGGACGTGCCGCGCCTGCTGATCGCCGGATCCACCCTCTACGACGATCCCTGCGGGTCGGGCGGCGCGCTCGTCAGCTACCCTTCCCTCATCGATCCCGCCGCGCCGGGCCGCAACTTCGACACGGTGGGCGACGCCGCGACGCTCTTCTATGTCACGCTCAAGACCAAGGGCTGCGAGATCACGTCCGACCGCGACCTCGTGCGGCGGGCGGTGACGATCAGGGTCTGGCCGTGAGGCCGCGGGTCTTCGCCCTCTCCCCGCGCGGCACCGACACCATGGACCGGTCCTACGCCGAGATGGGCCGGCCCGGCGCCGCGGCGCTGGTCGACGGCGCGGCGTTCGACACGCTGTATCTCACCTCCCGCGGCAGGCGCGCGGGCTCGGCATCGCCAGGCCTCCGGGCGCCGTGATCCTCTCATGAGACCGTCCCGAGCGCAGGATCGAGGCGGGTAAGGAGGAGCGCCACGCCGAGGCCGACCAGTACGGCGCCGATCGCCATCCGCAGGACGCGCTGGCGCCGCAGCACCGCGGCGCGCACCGCCTCCCGCGACAGGAAGACCGACACCGTCGCGAACCAGGCGAAATGCGACAGCGAGATGAAGGCGCCCCAGGCGAGCTGGACCGGCAGCGGTGTCTGCGCCCCGATCAGCTGGCTGTAGAGGCTCAGCACGAACAGCGAGGTCTTAGGGTTGAGGCTGTTGGTCAGGACGCCCGTCGCGACGTCGCGGGCGAGGGACCGGTGCGCGGCAGTCGCGTCCGCCGTCGCCATCCGGGTCGCGGCGGTCGCGAGGCCGATATAGATCAGGTAGGCCGCGCCCGCGATCCTGACGACGTCGAGCGCGCCCGGGGCGACGCGCTGGACCAAGGCTACCCCGGCCATCGCGTAGGCGATGTGGAACCAGCAGGCGAGCGCGATGCCGGTCGCCGCCGCGATCCCGGCACGGCGGCCGAACAGGCAGCTGTTGCGGCTGACGACCGCGAAATCCGCCCCCGGGCTCAGCACCGCGAGGCAGGTGACGGAGGCGATGAGCAGGGCCTCCCCGGTGGTGTCGACCATGATCCTGGTTTCCCCTCAATCCGCCGCCGTCGGCGGCACGGCTCTTGCGCCGCAGGGCGCTTGGGGACAGGACCACGGCGGATCGGTCGCGAAAATCGAAACGATCTCGCGGAAATGCGTGAGGATTGCTCACAGGATGACGGAGATCCACCGCCCCCGCCTACCGCCGCTCGGGAGCCTGCGCGCCTTCGAGGCGGTGGCGCGCCACGGCGGCCTCGTCGCGGCGGCAGCCGAGCTGCATGTGACCCACGGCGCCGTCAGCAAGCAGATCGGCATCCTGGAAGTCGAACTGGGTGAGCCCCTGTTCGAGCGGCGCAACCGTGGCCTCTTCCTCACCGGACGGGGCCGCTGGCTCGCCGGCCGGCTCTCGGCGATCGTCGCGCAGCTCGACGACACCCTGGCCGAGTTCGCCCGCCGGGACGACGACCGGCCCCTCGTCGTCTCCTGCGAGCCGACCCTGTGCCTGCGCCTGCTGATCCCGAGCCTGCCGGCCCTGCGCGCCGCGACCGGTCTCGACATCCGTGTGCTCGCTGCTGGCGGGCGGATCGACCTGCGGCGCGATCGCGTCGACGTCGCGATCCGCCGGGACGACTTTCCGATCTCTGGCCACCTCGCCGTTCGGGTCCTTGCCCCCGAGGCGATGGCGCCGGTCTGCGCACCCGCTCTCGCGGATGCCGCCGACCTGCCGGTTCTGCACACGCGGAGCCGGCCCGACGCCTGGCCGGCCTGGCGGCGGCGGGGGCATCCGTCCTTCCGCGGCGGGCCGGACGTGCAGTTCGAGCACTTCTCCCTGGCACTCGAGGCGGCCATTGCAGGCCAGGGCGTCGCCCTGGCCTCGCTCCACATGGTGGCGGACGACCTCCGCGCAGGGCGCCTCGTGGCGCTGCACCCGTTCCGGACGGACGGCAGCCGCTACGTCGCCCTGACCGAGCACCCCATGGCGCCGGACGGGCCGGAACGGCGGCTGGCGGACTGGCTCGGCGCGCGGATGGCAGACACGATCGCCGCCCATCTCGCCCCGTCGGACCTCACGGACTGAGCTGGACGGCTATTCACCGGCCGGCTCACTCACGCGGCGGGCGGCTCCGGCAGGTAGCCGGCATCGCGCAACGCCGCCTCGACGGCGTCGCACAAGGCGCCCTCGGGATCGTCGTTGACGGCGGACGGAGGCATGAGCGGCACCATCGGGGCGAAGCGGGCCGTCTCCGCCGGCGGGGCCGCCAGGACGGCATCCTGCGGGGTATCCTCGCCGGGAGGCGGTGCGCGCAGGGTCGAGAAGAGCCGGCCGATCATGCGGGTCGTTTCTCGCGTCCTTGGAGTTCCTCGGGCATCTGGCAAGCAAGGAACGTGCGGGCGCGCCGTTTCGATCCGCGCGCCCGGTCCGCCGGCCCTTCCCGCGGCCCGCCACACCCCCATCTCGGGGACACCCACCCGCCCACGGAGCCGCCACGAATGCCCTGGACCACCGCCCTGATCCCGTCCCAGGCCGGGCGCCGCGCGCTCGTCACCGGGGCGACGAGCGGCATCGGCTACGAGGCGGCGCTCGCGCTGGCCGGGGCCGGGGCCGAAGTCGTGATCGCCGCCCGGGACGCCGGCAGGGCGGAGGACGCGGCGCGCGCGATCCGGCGCGCCCATCCGGGGGCGGAGGTTGCGTTCCGCCTCCTCGACACCGCGCGTCTCGCCTCGGTACGGGCCTTCGCGGAGGAGTGGCGCGCCGAGGCGAGGCCGATCGACATCCTGCTCCTCAATGCGGGCATCGCCGCGGTGCCGCGGCGCGAGGAGACCGAGGACGGGTTCGAGCGCCAGTTCGCCACCAACTATCTCGGCCACTTCGCCCTGACCGGGCTGCTGCTGCCGCATCTCCGGAACGAGGCCGGGGCGCGGGTGGTCGCCGTGGCGAGCATCGCCCACCGGTCGGGCGTCATCGCCTTCGACGACCTGCAGAGGCGCCGTGGCTACGGCCCGCAATCGACCTACCGGCAGACCAAGCTCGCGATGCTGATGTTTGCCCTCGAACTCGACCGGCGCCTGCGCGCCGCCGGTTCGTCCGTCCGATCGGTCGCGGCCCATCCGGGGCTGGCCGCGACGGCGATCGCCCGGCGCGGCGACCGGGCCGGGCCGCTGGCGGCCGGCATCGGCAAGGGTCTCCTCGGGCTTCTCGGTCAATCCGCGGCGCGCGGTGCCCTGCCTCTCCTCTACGCCGCCACCGCGCCCGAGGCCGAGGGCGGCGGCTATTACGGCCCGGACGGGCCGTGGGAGATTCGCGGATCCCCGGGCCCGGCGAGGATCGAACCCCATGCCCGCGACCCGGATGCGGCAGCGCGGCTCTGGGCGCAGTCCGAATCGCTGACCGGCGTCGCCTCTCCGCTCTGACGCGGCGGCCTACTCGTCGTCCCCGTCGACCGTCGGCGTCGGCACGGTATGCCCGATCGTGCGCAACGCCGGCGTGGAGGAGGCGACCCGGGACCGCGACGGCATCATGCCGGCCGCGAAGGCGACGAAGCCGGCGGCGTCGCGCAGGTCCTCCGGCTGGCGCGGGTCCCGGGCGATCAGGCTCGCCTCCCGCTGCAGGCGGGCGTTGCAGGCCGGCGAGGCCAGCCCGCCGCGGGGCGTGCAGGCATCGTGCCGGGCGCAGGCCGCGTCGAGGGCATCGATCGGCGGCAGCGGCGCGTTGTTGCCCGGGCCGCAGTAATTGCCGTGGATGAGGAGGGCCGGCGGCCGGTCCTGGGCGAGGGCGGGAGCCAGGGCGGCGGCGGACAGGCCGCAGGCGAGGATCAGCGGAGTAGCGAGGCGCATCGTCGATCGAGTCCCTTCGAGCGCCGGTCGCCCCTCGAGGGGCCGGCGGTGGGGACCGGCCGTCGCGGCCGGTCCGTGCGGCCGGTTCGGCAGCCGGCATCCGTCCGCCAACGGAGGCCCGCAGCACCGGTTCCCGGGTTGCGGCGCACGGTCTCGCTTCGACTCGGCCCCGGGCACGCGATCGGGCCTGGACAAAGGATTCGATCAAAGACGGCCATGCGAGACTTGCCGCGCCGGCCCGCGTGCCAAATGTAGGACCGATGATCGCATCCGATTCCGATACGCCCGGGTTGCGCGAGCCGTCGGGCGGCGCCCCGAGCCTCGACGCGGCGAGCCGGGAGCGGCTCGGCCGCTACCTCCAGGCTCTCTACGAGCCCGTGCTCGACGAGGGGCTCGACCCGCGCCTCGCCGAGCTGATGCGCCAGCTCGACCGCGACCGGGCCGGGCAGGACGACGGCCCGGACCATTGAGGGCGGCCGACACGTCTCCAGCCCCTGACCTCGGGGTAGAGCCGTCCTTGAGCATTTTCCGACGAAGTGGATGCCGGTTCGTCGAAGAAAATGCGGCAAAGCAAAGACTTAGAGAGCGCTTCGCGATTGCAACGCGATCGTGAAGTGCTCTAGTTCCACCCGCCGGATACGAGGAGGGGTGGACGCAGATGGGCCGTTGGGCGTGGATCGGCAGGCGGGTCATCCGGCAGGTCTGGTTCCGGGCGGCGCTGATCAGCCTGTTCGGCGTGGGCCTGGCCCTGGTGGCCGCCTTCGTCGGCCCGTTCCTGCCGGACGACCTGCACGCCCAAGTGGGGCAGGACGCGGTCGGGACGATCCTTCAGATCATGGCCTCCAGCATGCTGGCGGTGACGACCTTCTCGCTCACCGCGATGGTCAGCGCCTACGGCTCGGCGACCCAGCTGGCGACGCCGCGGGCGACCCAGCTCCTGATCGGCGACCCGACCTCGCAGAACGCGCTCTCGACCTTCCTGGGCGCCTTCGTGTTCTCGGTGGTCGGCATCATCGGGCTGCAATCGAGCGTCTACGGCGACAGCGGGCGCGTGGTCCTGTTTTCCGGCACCGTGCTGGTCGTCGCCGTGGTGGTGGTGACGCTGCTGCGCTGGATCGGCCACATCACCAGCTTCGGCCGCATGGGCGACGTGATCGACCGCGTCGAGGAGGCCGCCGCCGAGGCGATGCGGGCCTTCGCGGCCGATCCGCGGCTCGGCGGCCGCCCCGCCGTCGCGGTGCCGGCCGGTGCGACGCCAGTCTTCGCGGAGGAGACCGGCTACGTCACCCATATCGACGTCGCCGCGCTCGGGGCGCTCGCGGAGGAGCACGGGGTGCGGGTGCACGTCGCGGCCCTGCCGGGCACCCTCGTCCATCCGACCCGGCCGCTGCTGCACGTCGCCGGCGAGAGCGGGCGGAGACTCGACGGGCGACTCGCCGAGACCCTGGCCGAGACCCTGGCGAAGGCCTTCGCGATCGAGCGGCACCGGCGCTTCGACCAGGATCCGCGCCTGGGCCTGATCGCACTCTCGGAGATCGCCAGCCGGGCGCTCTCGCCGGCCACCAACGATCCCGGCACGGCGATCGAGGTGCTGAACGCCCTCCTGCGGGTCCTTCTCAATCTCCCGCCCGAGGAGCCGGAGGGCGAGGAACTGGCCGGGCGGCCCCCGGTCCACGTCCCGCGGCCGACGCTCGACGACATGCTGACCGACGCCTTCCGGCCGATGATCCGGGAGGGCCTGGGGGAGATCGAGGTGACGATCCGCCTCGCCAAGACGCTCGCCGCCCTGCGCGACGCCCGGCCCTACGCGACCGCGTCCGTCGATCGGGTGGCCCTGCGCCTCGACCAGGCCGCCCGAGCGGCGATCACCGATCCGGCCGACCTCGCCGATTACGAGGCGGCGTGCGGCCGGATCGCGGCGCCTCAGCGGTAGCCCGCCGCCTGCAGCTCGAAGAGCTCGGCGTAGCGGCCGCCGCGGGCCACGAGGTCGGCATGCGTGCCCTCCTCCAGCACCCGGCCGCCGGAGAGCACCACGATCCGGTCGGCCCGGCGCACGGTGGAGAAGCGGTGCGAGATGAGGAGCGCGGTGCGGCCCGCCGCGAGGTCGGCGAAGCGGCGGAAGATCTCGGCCTCCGCGGCGGCATCGAGCGCCGCCGTCGGCTCGTCGAGGACCAGCATCGCGGCGTCGCGCCGGTAGGCCCGGGCGATCGCCACCTTCTGCCACTCCCCGCCCGACAACTCGACCCCGTCCTCGAAGCGCCGGCCGAGGCGCTGGTCGTAGGTGGCCGGCAGCCGCTCGATCACCGCATCGGCGAGCGCCCGCCGGGCGGCGGTCGCGATGCCCTCCCGGTCCTCCCGCGCCTCGATGCGCCCGACCGCGATGTTGTCGCCGGCCGTGAAGTCGAACCGCAGGAAATCCTGGAAGATCACGCCGATCCGGGCGCGCAGGGACGCGATGTCGTACTCGGCGAGGTCGCGGCCGTCGAGGAGGATGCGCCCCTCGGTGGGGGCGTAGAGCCGCGCGAGCAGCTTGACGATCGTGGTCTTGCCGGCGCCGTTCTCGCCCACCAGCGCCACCACCTCGCCGGCCCCGACCGTGAGCGAGAGGTGGCGCACCGCCCAGCGGCTCTGGCCCGGATAGCGGTAGCCCACATCCTCGAACACGAAGCCCGTGCGCAGGCGCTCCGGCACCGGGCGGCTCCCCGAGCGGATGGTCGGCGCGATGGTGAAGAACGAGAAGAGGTCGTCGAGGTACTGCGCCTGGCCCATCACCTGCGAGGCGCCGAGCAAGAGCCCCTCGACGAGGCCGCGCAGCCGCAGGAAGGCGCCGCCCAGGAAGGTGAGGTCGCCGACGGTGAGCGTGCCGGCGAGCGCCTCCCCGGCGATGACGAGGTAGGCGGCGTAGTAGGCGAGCGTGCCGAGGGTCGCGAAGGCGCCGCCGGCGAGCGCCCGGTGGCGGGCGAGCTCCCGGTTCTCGGCGAGCAGCCGGGCGGCGAGGTCGCGAAAACGCGCGGCGAGGTGGGCGGCGAGGCCGAACAGCTTCACCTCCTTGGCGCTCGCCGCGTCGGCCCCGAGGTAGCGCAGGTAGTCGGTCTCGCGCCGGTCCGGGCTGCGGCGGAAGGCCAGGCGGTAGCCGCGGGCGTTGAAGTGCAGCTCGTTGAGAAAGGCCGGGATCAGGGCCAGCACCAGGAGCAGCACCAGCCCCGGCAGCATCGTGCCGACCGCGACCGCCAGCGTGATCGCCGTGACGAGGTCCTGGAGCTGGCCGAGCAATTGCCCGATCAGGTTCGAGCGCCACGCCACCTGGCGCCGGGCCCGCTCGAGACGGTCCTGCACCGCGCTGTCCTCGAACTGCTCCAGGTCGAGGGAGGCGGCATGCGTCATCAGGCGCAGGGACGTGGCATTGCCGACCTTCTCCGCCAGCACCCCGTCGACGTAGGCGGTCGCCCGCCCGAGGAGGTCCGACAGGACCGCGAGCCCGAGCTCGATCCCGACGAGGAGCCCGAGATGGTGCAGCCGCGGATCGGTCAGCCACCCGGCCTCCGGCGGCGGACCGGCCCGCCCCGCCACCACCGCATCGACCACGAGCTTGGCGACGTAGAGCATCAGCGCCGGCAGCCCGGCGCGCAGGAGGCGCAAGACGAGGCTCGCCGCCGTCAGCCGCGGATCGGTCGCGAGCGCGAGGCGAAACAGGGCGGGCAGGTGGCGCAACGGCCCGAGCCGGGCGCTCGCGGCGCGGCGCAGGCGATCGAGGCGGCTCTCGGCGGGGGTATCCATGGAGGCGGATATAGGTTGGCCGGCCCCGCTTTCGCCGGCCGCACCACGTCCTGGAGCCGGCGCACCCGGCCCCTCCCCCGCAGAGGCGGGTTTGTCCGGGGAAAATCCCTACAAGAATCGAGCGCGGGATCCCCTCTCCCGTGTGGGAGAGGGGTAGGGGTGAGGGTGACACGTTTCCGAATAAAGCTCGGGCCATCGTACCGGCAGCGGGACGGCTTAAGCTTTCTGCGGAACCGTAGCACCCTCACCCCAGGCCCCTCTCCCACACGGGAGAGGGGAGGCGCGCTGCGGGGAAGAGTCCGGGCGCGCGAAGCGTGACCACGCATCGGGAACTTCGCCGTGTGCCCCGCGTCGACCCGGGCCAGGTTTCATGAAGGACCACCCCCATGTCGGCCCGCTTCCTCGCCCCTCTTCTCGCCCTCGCGATCCTCGCCCCCCTCCCCGCCCTCTCCCAGGTGAGCGAGACCGGCACCGGCGGCGGGCCGGCCTCGACGATCAAGGCGCCCAACACCACCGGCACCGGGCAGACGGTGCCGAAGCCCGGCGCGCTCGGCCCGAACGAGACCGGCACCGTCTCCCCGCAGATGCGCCGGGAGGCCAAGCGCGAGGACGCGATCATGAAGGGCATCTGCATCGGCTGCTCGAAGTAGCGGCCAAAAGCGGGCCTGCCCTGCATCCAGGGACTTCCTCGAACGATGGGACTTGCGGGAGACGGGCCGGCGGCGGCATGACGCGAGGGGAAACGACCCTCGAAGAGTTCCAATGCCCGCCTATCGCTCCCGCACCACCACCCATGGCCGCAACATGGCCGGCGCCCGCGGCCTGTGGCGCGCCACCGGCATGACCGACGCCGATTTCGGCAAGCCGATCATCGCGGTGGTGAATTCGTTCACGCAATTCGTGCCCGGCCACGTCCACCTCAAGGATCTCGGCCAGCTCGTGGCGCGGGAGATCGAGGCGGCGGGCGGCGTCGCCAAGGAGTTCAACACCATCGCGGTCGATGACGGCATCGCGATGGGGCACGACGGCATGCTCTACTCGCTGCCGTCCCGCGACCTGATCGCCGATTCGGTCGAGTACATGGTCAACGCGCACTGCGCCGACGCCATGGTGTGCATCTCGAACTGCGACAAGATCACCCCCGGCATGCTGATGGCGGCGCTCCGCCTCAACATCCCGGTGGTCTTCGTCTCCGGCGGGCCGATGGAGGCCGGCAAGGTCAACCTCTCGACCGGGATCAAGAAGGTCGACCTCGTCGACGCGATGATCGCCGCCGCCGACGACCGCGTCAGCGACGAGGACGTGCAGGTGATCGAGCGCTCGGCCTGCCCGACCTGCGGCTCGTGCTCGGGCATGTTCACGGCGAACTCGATGAACTGCCTCACCGAGGCGCTCGGGCTCTCGCTGCCCGGCAACGGCTCGGTGCTGGCGACCCACGCCGACCGCAAGCGCCTCTTCGTCGAGGCCGGCCATCTCATCGTCGACCTCGCCAAGCGCCACTACGAGCAGGACGATTTTTCGGTTCTGCCGCGCGCCATCGCCTCGATGACGGCGTTCGAGAACGCCATGACCCTCGACATCGCCATGGGCGGCTCGACCAACACGGTGCTGCACCTCTTGGCCGCGGCCTACGAGGGCGAGGTGCCCTTCACCATGGCCGATATCGACCGGCTGTCGCGCCGGGTGCCCGTTTTGTGCAAGGTCGCCCCGGCGGTGGCCAACGTCCACATGGAGGACGTGCACCGCGCCGGCGGCATCATGGCGATCCTCGGCGAGCTCGACCGGGCCGGCCTGATCGACACGAATGTCGGTAATGTCGGCTCCGGCACCCTCAAGGAGGCGCTGGCGCGCTGGGACGTCGCCCGCACCACCAGCGAAAGCGTGCGCGAGTTCTACCGCGCGGCCCCCGGCGGCATCCCGACCCAGGTCGCCTTCAGCCAGGCCTCGCGCTGGGACGAGCTCGACCTCGACCGCGAGGGCGGGGTGGTGCGCGATTCAGCCCACGCCTATTCGCAGGATGGCGGCCTCGCGGTGCTGTACGGCAACCTGGCGGAAGACGGCTGCATCGTGAAGACCGCGGGCGTGGATGCCAGCATCCTCAGCTTCTCCGGCCCGGCCCACGTCTTCGAGAGCCAGGACGCGGCGGTCGAAGGCATCCTGGGCGGCAAGGTCAAGGCCGGCGAGGTGGTGCTGATCCGCTACGAGGGCCCCCGCGGCGGCCCCGGCATGCAGGAGATGCTGTATCCGACGAGCTACCTGAAGTCGAAGGGCCTCGGAAAGGCTTGCGCGCTCGTCACCGACGGGCGCTTCTCGGGCGGCTCCTCGGGCCTGTCGATCGGCCACGTCTCGCCGGAAGCGGCGGAAGGCGGGTTGATCGGCCTCGTCGAGCAGGGCGACCGGATCGAGATCGACATCCCGAACCGGCGCATCCACCTCGCGGTCGATCCCGCCGAGATCGAACGCCGCCGCGCCGCGCAAGTCGCGAAGGGCTGGCAGCCCGCCGCGCCGAGGAAGCGCAAGGTGAGCGCCGCGCTGCGAGCCTTCGCCAGCATGACCACTAGCGCCGCCCACGGGGCCGTGCGGAAGATCTAAACCCATGACGGTCGTGCGGCTGACGCCTCAGGAAGCCCGCCGGGTCGCCCTGGCGGCGCAGGGGTTTCATGCCGCACGCCCCACCAAAGCCGGTCCCCGGCACCTCGCCGCCACGATCGACCGGCTCGGCCTGCACCAGATTGATAGCGTCAACGTTCTGGTGCGGGCGCATTACCTGCCGGCCTTCTCGCGGCTCGGCGCCTACG
This sequence comes from Methylobacterium indicum, assembly GCF_017347565.1. NCBI lineage: Bacteria > Pseudomonadati > Pseudomonadota > Alphaproteobacteria > Hyphomicrobiales > Methylobacteriaceae > Methylobacterium > Methylobacterium indicum. Next base: position 3,880,099 of record NZ_AP024145.1, read on the forward strand.
ACACGACCCTCCTCGACCGCCGCGCCTGGGGCCACAAGCGCGACCGGCGGCTGTTCGAGTACTGGGCGCATGAATGCTCGCTCCTGCCGCTCTCCCTCCACCCGCTCCTGCGCTGGCGCATGGAACGGGCCGATCGGGGAGAGGCCGGCTACCGGGCGATGCGGGCCTTCGCCACCGAGCGCCGGCCCGAGGCGATGGCGTTGCTCGCGCGCCTGCGCGACGAGGGCCCGCTCTCGGCCTCCGACATCCAGACCGGCCGGGCCGGCTGGTGGGCATGGAGCGAGCCCAAACGCATGCTCGAATGGCTGTTCTACGCCGGCCACGTTACCACCGCGACGCGGCGGCGCAGCTTCGAGCGGGTCTACGACCTCACCGAGCGGGTGATCCCGCCGGACATTTTGTCTCTGCCCGACCTGCCGGAGGCGGAGGCGCAGGCCCAGCTGGTCGCCCTCTCCGCCCGGGCGCTCGGCCTCGCCACGGCGTCAGAACTCCGCGACTATTTCCGCCTCGACGCCCCGGATGCCGCCTCGGCCATCGCCCGTCTGGTGGAGGAGGGCCTCCTGCTCCCGGCCGAGGTGCCCGGCTGGCCCCCCGCCTACCTCCACCGCGACGCCACGATCCCCCGCCGCGTCGCGGCCCGAGCCCTGCTCGCCCCCTTCGACCCCCTGGTCTGGGAGCGCGCCCGCACCGAGCGCCTGTTCGGTTTTCGCTACCGCATCGAGATTTACACCCCGGCGGCGCAGCGGCAATACGGGTATTACGTGCTGCCGTTCCTGTTCGGGGAGGAGCTGGTGGGGCGGGTGGATTTAAAGGCGGATCGGGCGGGGGGGCGGCTCCTGGTGCATGCGGTGCATTGGGAGCCGGGGGTGGTGGAGGGGGCAAGGGAAGCGTTGAGGGTGGAGTTGGGGGCTTTAGGGGGATGGCTAGGGCTAGAGTTGGGACATACGAGCTAACAGCCCCCACAGCAACAGCAACTAGACCACGGAAGCTATATTTTTTGGATTTGCCTCGAAGCGATTTGTTTTATTTGTCCATTTAATCCAGTCAATTGCTCTTTCAGCTTTGCATTATCGTCAGGGCGTCTACTAATTTTTATTTGCCGCTTTGTGCTTGCAATTTTCTTTAGCTGCCTATTAGGAGCTGATAATTTATCCCCAGCTACGATTACTCCGGTTATTTCAGAAGGACGGCCGTGGAAAAATTTTTCCTTGTGGTAACGCAACCCTGACCGGTGTATCGCGGTTTTAATTTGCCACATGGCGACCGCCGAAACAGATGGTCCAGACACCGTTACGTCATCAATGTAAACAGATAGATTATAATTATGATATGCACAGATGTCAGCGATCGTCTGCCACACATCGTAATGAGCGTAATATGCAAGCATCGGGCTCAAGGGGCTCCCTGTTGGCAAGTGCCCCTGATAAGTCGAAAGAGACGTGAGTGTAGCAGCTATATCAGCCTCACATTTCATTATCTTATGAAAAAACCAAAACACGCGCTTTGAAGATGTACTTGGAAAATATTTTCGCACGTCAAGACAACGAACAACACGCTGCCCCCTATGGCGCGCCGCATTTGTTACGTAGCAGCGTCCTTTAACCGGGCAAAAAAGATAGTCCGGCGGCGCAATCCGCGCTAGCAATCGAGCTAAATTCGCTTGCACAAGCTTGAGAGGACGCGAAGGATTCTCAACACCCCTCACTCCTCCATCTTTCTTTTTTATCTGAAACTCATGATACAATGCATTCGCGTTTTTCGAAAGAAATCGCAAATCGCGGGCGCTGATATGCAAAATTTCGGCAAGTTTTTTACGATTTCTGAGCTTGTAAAGCGGCGATTGATCTAGAGCATAACGCTTAGTCTCCTTCATTTTCGGCACGCCCCGTTCTTGCTTCCAAAAACTGCATAAGACTGATTATTTTTGCAGCCACGAACCCCCTTGCTTTTTCGTAAGACCCCTCTTTATTCATGTTTTCTGAGAAGAACATGATGGACGAAACGGGGACATCGAAAGCTGTAGCATATTTTTCTACCAAATCGAGAGTTGGCTTTTTAGATCCTTTTTCAATTTCAGATAAATATGATTTAGAAATACCAATTTTAGTTGCCGCCTCTGACTGGCGCAAGTCGTGATACACGCGTATCAAGCGTAGCGCCTCATTGAGCATGATGCCCTCCTAATTTCATACAAAGCAGGGCGGCGGGCTAAGCCCGAAAGAAGTCGATGATCCTGTAAAGCAGCCAGATCACTCGAGTGATCCAAATGCCCAGCATTACCAAAGCCTTCCAAGTCTGCGGACGCATGAGGACCTTGGCCCACGCACGCCGCTTCCTGGACTTAGCCCGCCGCCGTTCCTGGCTGGGATGATTCGATGTATCCATCGAGGTAGTCCTTCTTCTCGATCAAGCCCAAGTGCTTGATCCCACCGCGCGAAGAAGGCTGGGGGCAGGAACGGTAAACCCTACTTGTACGGGCGTGGCCCCGGCCACCGGGGCCACGCCCGCTCCGCCAGGAGCGCCCCCGAGGGATGCGCCACTGCCGGCCGGATGTCAGAAGGCTTTCGCCTTCCACGAGACTTCTTTCGAAGCCCCAAGGAGTGGTGGACATCCCCCTATCAAACCAACACCTGCATCATGCCGTCAGCCACACAGAAGAGCAAGAACTTTTTTCGCTGTCAGCGAACTTTCTCCGCATGCGATGGGATCGATAGCGATTTGCTGATCCCTCGCACCAGCGGGGCCCATATGGCTTTCATGTCGGGGGATACTTGGCCACAGCAAGGATCGGAATTTACAGCGGGGTTGCCGTCCACATTAAAGCGGCCAAATCTTAAAAATAACCGCTCCGTTTGTTATAATAAAATCCATAAGATAATACTATACATACGACAATCAGCCCGAATCATAAATATAATGTGATTTTTCCAATAATAATTAGATAAATATATTACATTAAAAGGATAGATAAAATTCAAAAATCATAAAACAAGAGGCGCCCTAGTCATATTCCCAGGGCGCCTTCACCTCAACTCACCTCCACCTGCACCACCCCCGGCACCGCCCTGAGCGCCCCCGCAATCTGCGGGGTCGCCTGGTACTTCCCCCCCAGCTTCACCTCCACCTCCCGCTCACCCCCATCGAGGATCAGGATCAGCGACACCTCCCCCTCCCCTTTCACCTGCAACCGCTGCTGCACGCTGGAGATCGGGCGCTCGTCGCGCAGGTAGATCCGCATGCCCTTCTGGTGGCGGGCGGCGGCCTGGTCGAGGGGTTCGCAGGTCTGGATGCGGGCGCGGACGTCCTCGCCCTCGGTGCTGGCCTGGAGCTGGAGCACCAGGGCGGCGCCGGGTTCCAGCATGTCGCGGTAATGCGAGAGGCCTTCGGAAAAGATGATCGCCTCGAAATGGCCGGTCTGGTCGGAGAGCGTGACGATGCCGAGCTTGTTGCCGGTCTTGGTGCGGCGCTCGGCGCGGTCGAGCACGCTGGCCGCGACGCGGCCGACCGTCGAGGTGCCGGCGCGGACCGAGCGGCAGAACTCGGCCCAGGTCTGCACCCGGAGCTTTTGCAAGAGGTCGCCGTACTCGTCGAGCGGGTGGCCGGAGAGGAAGAAGCCGACCGCGTCGTATTCGCGCTTGAGCCGGTCGGCCATCGGCCAGTTCTCGTAAGCCGGGATGCGCAACGCCACCTCGGCGGCGGCGACGCCGCCGAACATGTCCATCATGCCGACGGTCTCGGCCTCGGCCGCGCCTTGGGCGAGCCGCATCATCGGCTCGACGGCGGCGAAGGCCTTGGCCCGGTCGGGCTCGATCGCGTCGAGGGCGCCGGCGGCGACGAGGTTTTCGAGCGTGCGCTTGTTGACCTGCTTCGGGTTGAGGCGCCGGGCGAAGTCGCCGAGATCGCGGAACGGCGTGTCGCCGCGGGCCTGGACGATCGCCTCGACGGCGGCGCGGCCGACGCCCTTGATGGCGGCCAGCGCGTAGCGGATCGCGCCGTCATGCACCTCGAAGGTGACGCCGGAGCGGTTCACGTTCGGCGGCTCGACCTTGATGTTCATCCGCTGCGCGTCCTGGCGCAATTCGGCGAGCTTGTCGGTGTTGTCGATGTCGAGCGACATCGAGGCGGCCATGAACTCGACGGGATAATTCGCCTTGAGATAGGCGGTCTGGTAGGTGATCAGCGCGTAGGCCGCGGCGTGCGACTTGTTGAAGCCGTAATCGGCGAACTTGGCCAGAAGGTCGAAGATTTCGTTGGCCTTAGCTTTATCGAGGCCGCGCTCGACCGCGCCCTTCACGAAGCGGTCGCGCTGGGCGTCCATCTCCGCCTTGATCTTCTTGCCCATGGCGCGGCGCAGCAGGTCGGCGTCGCCGAGGGAGTAGCCGGCCAGGACCTTGGCCACCTCCATCACCTGTTCCTGGTAGACGATGATCCCAAAAGTCTCGGCGAGGATCGGCTCCAGCTTCTCGTGCGGGTACCAGTTCTTCTCGTTGCCGGCGTCGCGGCCGAGCTTGCGCTCGCAATAGACCGGGATGTTGGCCATCGGGCCCGGGCGGTAGAGCGCCACGAGCGCGATGATGTCCTCGAACCGGTCGGCGCTCATCTCGACCAGCGCCTTGCGCATGCCGGCCGATTCCACCTGGAACACCCCGACCGTCTCGCCCTTCCTCAGGCGCTCGTAGGTGAGGGTGTCGTCGATCGGCAGCGAGGGCAGGTCGACCTCGATCCCGCGCAGCTTCAACAGGTCGGTCGCGGCGCGGAGCACCGTCAGGGTCTTGAGGCCGAGGAAGTCGAATTTGACGAGGCCCGCCTGCTCGACCCACTTCATGTTGAACTGGGTCACCCGCATCCCGGTCTTCGGATCGCGGTAGAGCGGCACCAGCTCTTCGAGCGGCCGGTCGCCGATCACCACGCCGGCGGCATGGGTCGAGGCGTGGCGGTGCAAGCCCTCGAGCTTCTTGGCGATGCTCATCAGCCGCGCGACGACCGGCTCCTCCTCGATCGCGCTCTGGAGCTTCGGCTCGCCCTCGATGGCTTGCGCCAGCGTCACGGGGTTGGCCGGGTTCTGCGGCACCAGCTTCGTCAGCTTGTCGACCTGGCCGTAGGGCATCTCCAGCACCCGGCCGACGTCGCGCAAGACGCCGCGGGCGAGCAGGGTGCCGAAGGTGATGATCTGGCCGACCTGCTCCTCGCCGTAGCGCTCCTGCACATAGCGGATCACCCGCTCGCGGCCCTCGACGCAGAAATCGATGTCGAAATCCGGCATCGAGACGCGCTCGGGGTTGAGGAAGCGCTCGAACAGCAGGCCGAAGCGGATCGGGTCGAGATCGGTGATGAGGAGCGACCACGCCACCAGCGAGCCGGCGCCCGAGCCGCGGCCCGGCCCGACCGGGATGTCGTGCTCCTTGGCCCACTTGATGAAGTCCGAGACGATCAGGAAGTAGCCCGGGAACTTCATGTTGGTGATGACGCGGATCTCGTATTCGAGCCGGTCGCGGTAATCCTTCTCCGTCAGCCCCTCGGCCGGGCCGTGCTGGCGCAGGCGCTCGGTCAGGCCCTCTTCCGCCTGGCGGCGCAATTCGGCGGCCTCGTCGGGGGCGATCTCCTTCGCGACAGCCGTCGTCGCGGCGGCGGCGAGCGCCTGCTGGCGAGCGCCCTCCGGCGTGCCTTGCGACGGGGTCGTCAGGCTCGGGGCGCCGAAGCTCGGCAGGATGGGCTTGCGGGTGCGCACCCGGTAGGCGCAGCGCATCGCGATCTCGACGGTGGCCTGGAGCGCGTCGGGCAGGTCGCGAAACAGCTCGGCCATCTCGGCTCGGGTCTTGAAGGCGTGGCGCGGGGTCAGGCGCCGGCGCTTGTCGTCGGAGACGAGCCGCCCTTCGGCGACGGCGAGCAGCGCGTCGTGGGCCTCGTAATCCTCGGGCTTGGCGAAGTAGGGCTCGTTCGTCGCCACCAGCGAGAGGCCGTGCGTGTCGGCGAGCCGGATCAGCTCGGCCTCGACAGCGCGCTCGTCCGCCAAGCCGTGGCGCTGCAACTCGACATAGAGACGGTCCTCGCCGAAGGCCGATTTCAAGGATTCGAGTCGAGCCAGCGCCAGTTCGGGGCGATTGGCCCTGAGCGCTGCATCGACCGGGCCGCCCATGCCGCCGGTGAGCGCGATCAGGCCGCCCGCACACTCGGCCAGGGCGGCGGCGGAAACGCGCGGCACCTCGCCGAGGTGGTTGTCGAAATAGGCGCGGCTGGCGAGCCGCAGCAGGTGGCCATAGCCGGTCTCGTCCTTGGCGAGCAGCACGATGTGCGGATGCGTCGCGTTCAGCTTGGCGTTCGCCTCCGGCGGCTCGAAGGCCACGCTGATCTGCATCCCGGCGATCGGCTGGATGCCGGATCCGGCGGCCTTCTCGGAGAATTCCAGCGCGCCGAAGAGGTTGTTGGTGTCGGTGAGCGCCAAAGCGGGCTGCCGGTCGGCGCCCGCGGCCTTCACGAGGTCGCCGATCTTGAGCGCGCCCTCGAGCAGGGAATACGAGGAGTGGACGTGCAGGTGGACGTAGCCGACGGGCTTCAGGATCTGCAAGGCGACTCTCGCTCTGACATGAGCGCGGCAGGATTCCCGCCGAGGTCTTAAGAGTCACGGCTGCCGGCGCACCACCGGCGCGAAATCCACCGGATTCGGGCCGAACGGCCCGGGCCGTGGCCCATGGGCCACGGCGCGAAAAGCCGGGTCGGCTCAGTGCATCGGCGAGAGCGCCACCGCCCACAGCACCACGGCGCCGGTGAGCAGGCCCATCGAAGCGACCTCCGTGACAGCGAGGAGGATCTTGCGTATGTTCATGGTCTGTCCCCTTTCGACGGCCCAATGTTTGTTCTTGTTTTGTTCCATGTCAAAGGGGTGCGGGGCCGGATCCGGTCGATGTGGTGAACGGATCGTTGACGGGGCATGCGGCCGGGGCCGCCGGCCCGGACGCATGTGCCCCGGGGATGGGTCCTCGGGGGCGTGAACTCGGCCGCGTTGCGGGTCGGTCGTCCGCGGCCTATTTAGGCGCAACCTTGGCGGTGGGCCGCGCGCCCGCCGGCATCATCGGTTTTTCGTTCTTCAAGCACGAGGTGGCGCATGGCGCGCGACGTGTCCGACGCGACCCCGCTCAGCGCGCGGTCCGAGCTGATCGAGTGGTTTTCGGCCGGCGAGAAGCCGCACGACACCTTTGCCATCGGCACCGAGCACGAGAAGGTCCCGTTCTACCGCGCCGACCACGCGCCGGTGCCCTACGAGGGCGATCACGGGATCGAGGCCCTGCTCGACGGCCTGCGGGCCATTACCGGCTGGGAAACGATCGAGGATGCGGGCCGGGTGATCGGGCTGTCGGCGGTCGAGGGCGGCGGCGCGATCTCGCTCGAGCCCGGCGGGCAGTTCGAGCTCTCGGGCGCGCCGCTCCCGGACGTGCACGCCACCGCCCACGAGCTGAGCCAGCACCTCGAGGCGGTGGGCCGGGCGGCCGATCCCCTCGGCATCGGCTTTCTCACCCTCGGCATGAGCCCGAAATGGACGCGGGAGGAAACCCCCGTGATGCCGAAGAGCCGCTACCGCATCATGAAGGGCTACATGCCCAAGGTCGGCAGCTTGGGCCTCGACATGATGCTGCGCACCGCCACCGTGCAGGTGAACCTCGACTTCTCGTCCGAGGCCGACATGGTGACGAAGATGCGGGTCGGGCTGGCCCTGCAGCCGGTGGCGACCGCGCTCTTTGCCAACTCGCCCTTCACCGACGGCCGGCCGAACGGCTTCCTGTCGCGCCGCTCCGAGATCTGGCGCGACACCGACCGCGACCGCACCGGCATGCTGCCCTTCGCGTTCGACGAGGGCTTCGGCTACGAGGCCTATGCGGATTGGCTCCTCGACATGCCGATGTACTTCGTCAAGCGCGGCGAGACCTATCACGACGTCAGCGGCGCCTCGTTCCGCGACCTGATGGAGGGGCGGCTGTCCGCCCTGCCGGGCGAGCGCGCCACGGTCTCGGACTGGGCCAACCACGCCTCGACCGCCTTCCCGGAGGTGCGCCTGAAGCGCTTCCTCGAGATGCGCGGGGCCGATGTCGGCGATGCCGGCATGATCGCCGCGCAGGCCGCGTTCTGGACCGGGCTCTACTACGACCAGGGCGCGCTCGACGGCGCCTGGCAGCTGGTGCGCGCACTCTCGGCCGAGGAGCGCGAGACGATGCGGGCCGAGGCTCCGCGCCTCGGGCTCGACGCGCCGGCCGGCAGGCGCACCCTGCGCGATCTCGCCCGCGATGCGCTCGCGCTGGCGGAGGCCGGCCTCAAGGCGCGGGCGCGCCGCGACGCGCAGGGACGCGACGAGACGCTCTACCTCGCCCCGCTCCAGGCCATCGCGGCGACGCGCACCCGGGCCGAGGACCTGCTGGCGCTCTATCACGGGCCCTGGAACGGCTCGGTCGATCCGGTCTTCGGCGCCTGCACGTTCTGATCGCACACGAGATGAGCCCGGGGCGGAGGACGCGCCGGGCTCATGCTCAAGCTTAGACGGCCCGTCCCGCACGGTCGCACCAGTCGATCCCTGGGCGCCAGATCACGGTAAGCGTGGCCGAAGCCGCATGACGGTCGGTCAATTCTCTCCCGATCTTGGAACAGATCCGGCCCCTTGCCCGTTCTTGAGGCCTACGAGGCACGGTCCTCAGACGATCGGAGAGACGCAGACATGTCGCGCATCACCACCCTCGCCCTCGCGGCCGGCGCCGCCGCCGCTCTCACCGCCGGCACCGTCGGGGCGCAGGCCGCCCCGCTGCCGGCCGCCACCTCGGCCGCCATCGCCGGCTCGGGCGCGACCGTCGACCAGGTGCGCTGGCGCGGCGGCGGCTATTACGGCGGCTACCGCGGTTACCGCGGCTACGGCTACCGTCGCGGCATCGGTGCCGGCGGCGCGCTGGCGGCCGGCGCGGCTCTCGGCATCATCGGCGGCGCCATCGCGGCCGGCTCGGCCTCGTCCTACGGCTACGGCGGCTACCCGGCCTATGGTGGCTATTACGGTGGCGGCTACGCCCCGGTCGGCGGCTACAGCTACGGCTACAGCTATCCGTCCTACGGCTACAGCTACCCGGCCTACGGTGGCTACTACGGCTACGGCTACTGATCGACCAGACCACGTCCGGCCGGCCCGCATGGGCCGAGCCGGCGGGCCTGAAATCAAAGCCCGGCGCGGGATGCCCCCGCGCCGGGCTTTCTCGTTCGCACCGGATGTGCTCCAACCATCGTCACGCGACACGAAACCGTCGCAGGGGCGGCGTCTCGCCGCCACGGCGCGGTGCGGCAACTCGGGCGACCATGCAACGACACGACCTCGATCTGCGCGGGCTCAAATGCCCTCTGCCGGTCCTGCGCACCGCCAAGGCCCTGCGCGGGCTGACGCCCGGCGAGAGCCTGAGCGTGCGCTGCACCGACCCGATGGCGGCGATCGACATTCCCAACCTGCTGCGCGAGCGCGGCGACCATCTCGACCGGATGCTCAAGGACGACGGGCTCCTGACCTTCGAGATCCGGCGCGGCGACGGGATCGACGACGCGCCGGACCGCGAGACCCGGAACGACGAGACCGGAGAGCACGAAGCCCAGGAGAATGCCGCGTGAGCCGGGACAGCCAGGACGACGCGCCGCGCATCGTCGGCACGCGCACGGTCTACGAGGGCTGGGCCCGCTACCTCGTGGCGGAGGTGCGGATGCCGGACGGCACCCGGATCGGCCGCGAGGTCGAGGATCACGGGCCCGCGGTCGCGGTGCTGCCCTACGACCCCGAGCGCCGGGTCGCCCTGCTGGTGCGGCAGTTCCGCACGCCGCCCTGCTTCGTCGACGGCACCGCGTCGATCCTCGAAGCCCCGGCGGGCCTGCGCGAGGAGGACGACCCGGAGGCCTGCGCCCGCCGCGAGGCGTTCGAGGAAGTGGGCCTCCGGCTCTCCACCTTCGAGCCCGCCGGCCGGGTCTGGTCCCTGCCCGGCCTCTCGACCGAGCGGATGGACCTCTTCCTCGCGCCCTACCGCGCCGCCGACCGCGAGGAGGGAGCCGGCGGCGGCCTAGCGGAGGAGCACGAGAACATCGAGGTGGTCGAGGTGCCCCTCGCGACCCTTGCCGCCGAGGCGGAGGCGGGGGAAATCGCCGACATGAAGACGCTCTGCCTGATCCAGACCCTGCGCCTGCGGCACCCCGGCCTGTTCGCAACGACCGACCGGGATTGAGGGAAATCCGCAACGCTGCCAACCTGAACGAGCGGTGTACAAGCGTGGGCGTTCACGGGTTCGTGATGAGGGGTAGCGTCTCGTTCATCAGGTGTTAACTTTAGGCGGTTCCGATAGCCTCCGTCGCAGGGGCCTCGACAGGAGACGCCGATGTTCAACATTGGACCCTTCCACCGCGCGACCGGCCAGCCGGCCGGGTTCTACGATTCGCTGCTGCCGCTGGCGCCCGAACCGCTGGACGGTGCGCCGACCCGGCAGACGGACACCGCGCCGACCCCGGTGGAGCCGAGCATGACCCGGCACGCGCTCTCGATGCTGGTGCTGCTCTGCCTGACGCTGGCAGTGCATTCGGCGGTCGGGTGGTGGACCCTGCCCGGCCGGGCGCCGATTCTGGCCCCCTCGGCACAGAGCGCGCCGACCGTGCACGTCTCGAGCGTCCGCGCCCCGTCCTGAGCGACGGAGTCGCACGCATCGCGATTGTTTCCGCATGATGTCGAGTGCTGCCTCTTAAGCCGGCAACACAGCATCGCGCGTGATCAACTTCGCGTCTCCCTTCCGAGCGGAGGCGCTGCGTCGTTCCTTACGCGTCTGTACTTTGGTCCGATCGTGTCGAGAACCGGGCGTTTTCGTGCGCAGCCCTCTTGCGCGCACCCGCCGAGTCGTTAACGTCACGTTCAAATCCAAGAAAATCAGTCGTGATTCGCGCAAGGGAGCCAGCGCATGTCCCACATCATTCGCGTCAAGCCCACGCAGGACGGTACCTACACGGTCTACCGCGGTTCGCTCGTACTGGTCAGCGGCCTGACCCGCGCCCAGGCCGAGAGCTACGAGGCGACGCTGGCCCAGAGCGAGCGCAAGCCCGACCAGCCGATCCACTGATCCGCGCCTTCGCGGCGGGCCCTGTCCGTCCCGCCGCGCCTCACGACATCGGCGGAACCGGCGACTCGTCCGGCTCCGCCATGGCGTCGTTCGCGTCCCACCCCCGATCCGGTCCGGTGCAGTCTCTCCCGGAGACGGCTTCGGTGCAGGGAACGATGTAGCCGGAATTGCCGCGCGTACCCGGTCGCCTCGACAGATCGAATACCCCGACACAGTCGCACACACCGCGGGCCGTTCCGAGCCCCGCTTTCGCGGCCCCGGAACGGACGCAGAGGGGGATTGTGTCGCTGCCGATCAGACAGGCCCCGGGTCCCAATCGGTGACCGCACCGCGCGACGCATCGGCGACGAGGCGGGCGTATTTTCCCAGCACGCCGCGGGTATAGGCCGGCCGGGGGGCGGGCCGGCCGGCAAGGCGCCGCGCGATCTCGTCGTCCGAGAGCGCCACGTCGAGCCGGCGGGCATCGACATCGATCGTCACCGTGTCGCCGTCCCGGATCGCCGCGATCGGGCCGCCCTCGAACGCCTCGGGCACGACATGGCCGATCACGAAGCCCCGGGTCGCACCGGAGAAGCGGCCGTCGGTCATCAGCGCGACGTGCTCGCCGAGGCCGGAACCCTGGAGGGCGCCGGTGACGAGCTGCATCTCGCGCATTCCGGGCCCGCCGCGCGGTCCCTCGTTGCGCAGCACCATCACGTCGTTCGGCACGATCCGCCCGTCCCGGATCGCCGCGAAGGCATCCTCCTCGCGCTCGAACACCTTGGCCGGGCCGCGATGCAGGCGCTTGGTCTGCCCCGATACCTTCATCACGGCGCCGCCGGGCGCGAGGTTGCCGCGCAGGACGACGAGGCCGCCCTCGCTCTTGAACGGGTCGGTGACGGGGCGGATCACCGTCTGGCCCGCGGGCTCGGGCGCGCGGGCGATCTCGTCGCCGAGGCTCAGGCCGGTCACGGTGCGGGCCTCCGGGTGGAGGAGCCCGGCTTCCATCAGGCGCTTGCCGACCACCGCCATCCCGCCCGCCGCGTGCATCTCCGGGGCGGTGTAGCGGCCCGACGGGCGCATGTCGGCGATGATCGGGATGCGGCGCGAGATGCGGTCGAAATCGTCGAGGTCGAGCGGGATGCCGAACTCCCAGGCGGTGGCGAGGAGGTGCAGCACCGCGTTGCTGGAGCCGCCCGTCGCCATCACGCCGGCGATCGCGTTCTCGAAGCTCTCGCGGGTCACGATCGCCCGCGGGGTGAGCCCCTGGCGGACGAGATCCACCGCGAGGCGGCCGCAGGCGAGGGCCGCCGCGGCCTTGTCGGCGTGGCCGGCCGGGATGTCGTTCGTGCCCATCGGCGAGATGCCGAGCATCTGGTAGGCGGTCGCCATGGTGTTGGCGGTGAACTGGCCGCCGCAGGCGCCGGCCCCCGGGCAGGCATGGTCCTCGACGTCGCGCAGCTCGGCCTCCGTGATCCGCCCGGCCGTGTAGGCGCCGACCGCCTCGTACACGTCCTGGACCGTGAGGGTGCGGCCGGAGAACAAGCCGCCCTCCTGCGTGCAGCGGCCCGACGCGATCGAGCCGCCGTAGAGCATCGTGCCGGGGATGTTCAGGCGGCCGAGCACCATCGCCATCGCGGGAATGGTCTTGTCGCAGCCCGAGATGGTGACGATCCCGTCGAACATGTGCCCGCGGGCGACGAGCTCGACCGAATCGGCGATGACCTCGCGGCTGACGAGCGAGGTCTTCATGCCCTCGGTGCCGGTGGTGATGGCGTCGTTGATCGCCACCGTGTTGACCTCGAGCGGCGTGCCGCCGGCCTCGCGCACGCCCTGCGCCACCAGGGCGGCGAGCTCGCGGTGGTTCCAGTTGCACGGCATCGTGCCGATCCAGCAATGCGCGATGCCGATCTGCGGCCGCGCCAGGCTCTCGTCGGTCTCGCCGATCGCCTTCATCATCGAGCGGGCCACCGCCCGGTCCGGCCCCTCGTAGAGGCGCCGGCTGTTGTGCCGCGGATCTGCCGCCATGGTCCCCTCCCCCGCATGGGGCCGGGCGTCGTGCGCGCCCGGTCTCCCATGCCTCAGGGGGAGTTTAGCCCGGCCCCTCGGCCGGGTCGACGCTCGGTCAGGGCCGCGCGTCGAGGAACGCCAGCACGCCGGCCTTGTGCACCTTGTCGCCGACCGCGAGGTTGTGGTCGCGGTTGGGGATGTCGAGGACCTTCGCCTCCGGGATCAGGGCGGCGAGCGCCGGCCCCGAGCCCGCCACGGTGTCGGTGGTGCCGACCGCGACCAGCACCGGCACCTCGATCTGCGCCACCTCCGCCCGCGACAGGGTCTGGCGCGAGCCGCGCATGCAGGCGGCGAGCGCGCGCAGGTCGCTGCCGGTCGATTCGGCGAAGACCCGGAACATCCGCGCCGTCGGGTCGGTGACGGTGTCGCGGGAGGGCGCCTCCATCGCCTCCGAGATGCCGGGGGGCAGCCCTCTCCCCTCGACGAGGTGGATGCCGAGGCCCCCGAGCAGGGCCGAGCGGACGCGGTCCGGGTGGGCGAGCGCCAGGAAGGCGGTGATCCGCGCGCCCATCGAGTAGCCCATCACGTCGGCGCGGGGGATGTCGAGGTGGTCGAGGAGACGGCGGGCATCCTCGGCCATCAGGTCGGAGCCGTAGGCCTCCGGCTCGTAGAGCTTGCCGCTGCGGCCGTGGCCGCGGTTGTCGAGGGCGATCACCCGCCGCCCGGCCCCGGTCAGGCTGCGCACCCAGGAGGTGTTGACCCAGTTCACCAGGTGGTTCGACGCGAAGCCGTGGATCAGCAGGATCGGGTCGCCCGCGCCGTCCTTGCCCGTGCCTTCCTGGGGGGCGACGTCGACATAGGCGATCGGCACGCCGTCCGAGTCGAAGGTCTGCATGGGCAATGGGCTCCTGCGCGGGGTCGGGGCCGGCTTAGAGCATTTTCCGACGAAGTGGAAACCGGTTCGTCGGAGAAAATGCGACAAAACAAAGAGTTAGAGAGCTTCGCGATTGCAGCGCGATCGTGAAGCTCTCTAGCGCAGGGGCGGCCGGCCCCACAACGCGAAGGACGGCGGCCTCGGGCGCGGCTATTCCGGCGGCGTCCGGACCGCGACGCCGAGCATCGCCTCGAAGGGCAGGACCATGGCGCCCTTGTCGCGCGCGCCGTGGCCGTGGCGCAACGCCATCTGGTAGGTCGCGGTGGCGGCCGCCGTCACCGGCAGCGGGAAGCCGCCCTCCGCCCCGACCGCGGCGGCGCTGACGAGGTCCTTGTAGGCCTTGGCCAGCGGATAGCCCTCGTCGAACGCGCCCCGCAGGATCCGCGGCACGAAGTACTGCGAGGCGTAGCTGCGGCTCGTGCCGGTGGTGACCACGGTCGCGAGCCGCGCCGGGTCGAGGCCCATCGCCACCGCCATCGGCAGCACCTCGGCCAGGGCCGCGATGTTGATGTCGTAGATCACGTTGTTGACGGTCTTGGTGAGCTGGCCGCTGCCGAGGGGGCCCATATGCAGCACCTGCGTGCCGATCCGGGCGAGCAGCGGCTCGGCCGCGGCGAAGTCCTCCGGGGTCCCGCCGCACATCACCGTGAGGGTCGCGGCCTCCGCCCCGGCCGGCGCGCCGGAGACCGGCGCGTCGAGGAAGCGCAGGCCGCGATCCGCGAGCGCCCGGCCGAGGCTCACCGCCGTCGCGTGCGCGATGGTGCTCAGGTCGATCACCAGGGCGCCGGGCGCGAGACGCGCCGCGAGCCCGTCCGGCCCGAGCAGCACCGCCTCGACCACGTCGCCGTCCGGCAGGCAGAGGATCAGCACGTCGGCGCCGGCCGCCGCGCTCCGGTCGGTCGTGGCGACGAGCCCGGGCCCGTCGAGCCCGGCGACCCGCGCCGGGTCGGAATCGATCGCCACGACCGTGTCGGCGCCCTCCCCCTTCGCGGCGAGGTGGCGGGCGATCGGGCGGCCCATCTGGCCGAGGCCCATCAGGGCGATGCGGCGGCTCATCGTGCGGGTTCCTCCGTTGCGGCGTCCCACCGCGATACCGCGTCGGCGGCGCCGATGCGCGGGGTGCGGGCGAAAAAGGCGTCGCACCCGGGCGGGCTTGAGCCCGGCCCCGCCCCCCGGCATAGGGGCGCCATGACACCCGATTCCGACGCCCCCCGCCTGGTCCCCCGCCCGCACCAGGCCGAGGCGATCCGCGCCATCCTGGCGGCGCGGGCCGAGGGGCGGCCGGGCTTCCTCCTCGGCGACATGACCGGCCTCGGCAAGACCCTGTCGGTCTGGGGCGCGATCGCGGCGATGCCCGAGCGGGCGGTGCTGATCGTCTGCCCGAAGGGCGCGATGCCGCAATGGCGCCGCACGATCCGGGATTCGGGTCTCGCCGACAAGGACGTGACGCTCCTCAACTACGAGCGCACCAAGTCCCTGCTGGCGCTGCCGGCCGCGAGCGGACGCCGCTCGGTGCGGGCGAAGAACAACGAGCTCGCCAAGCTCGGCCGGCCCAAGCGCGTCTGGCCGCTGGTGGTGTTCGACGAGGCGCACCGCCTGCGCAACCCGACCTCGCAGCAGGGCCAGGCCTGCCGGCGCATGGCCGAGGCCGCCGCCTTCACGGTCTATGCCAGCGCCACCGCCGGCCAGGCGCCGCACGAGCTATCCTATCTCGGCGCGCTGCTCGGCCACGCCGTCGGCCGGCCGGTCGAGACGACCGCCGATTTCCGCGCCCTGATGCAGCACCTGAAGATCGGCCGGGCCAAGGGGCGCTGGCAGAACTGGTCGTGGGAGCCGAACGCCCGCGACCAGGAGACGATGGCCGGCCTGCTCTATCGCGGCCCGGACGCGATCGGGCTGCGCCGCCGCCCGGCGGACATCGCCGGCTGGCCCGAGGTGCAGCGGGACCTCGCCCCCACCGCCCTCGATGCGCCGGCCAAGCGCCTCTACGACGCGACCTGGCGCGAGTTCCGCCGCGAATGGGGCCTCTCCGGCGGCTCGAACCGGCGCGCCGCCGGCTGGGCGGCGGACCTGCGCTTCCGCCAGAAGGCGAGCCTGATCCGCGTCGCCGGCACGGTCGACCTCGCCGAGGACCTGCTGCAGGCCGGCGAGCAGGTCGCGGTCTCCGTGGCCTTCCTGGAAACCGGGGCGGCCCTGGTCGAGGCCTTCACCGGCCGCGGCTGGCGCGCCGGCACCATCGACGGCACGCGGACGGCGGAGGCCAACGAGGCGGTGCGGGTCGCCTTCCAGCGCGGCGAGCTCGACGCGGTGGTGTTCACCGTCACCGAATCGATCTCGCTCCACCGCAACGAACTGCCCGGCGGCGAGCGCCCGCGCAGCCTGATCGTCCACGACATGCGCCACAGCGCGATCCAGCTCAGCCAGATCGAGGGGCGCTGCCACCGCGACGGCGAGCGCGCCGCGATCCTGTTCGCCTACGCGGAGGGCACCGTCGAGGAGCGGGTGGCCGCCACCGTGATCGCCCGCATGGCCGGGATGGACAGGATGGCCGGCGAGGATACCTCCCTCCTCGACGCCATCGGGCGGATCATCGATGGTGAGGCCGGCTGATCCCGGCCGTCGAGAGGAGGTACGCGATGGTGACGCGAGGGTTCACGGGACGCCGCCCGCCGCGGCCGGAGGCCGAGCGCCTGCCGCCGGGCCAGTACCTGACCGAGGATTTCCCGGTTCTCCAGCTCGGCCCGACGCCGCGCATCGATCCGGCCCGCTGGAGCTTCACCCTTCGGGAGGGGTCGAAGCCCCTCAAGAGCTGGACCTGGGCCGAGTTCGATTCCCTGCCGCGCACCCGCTGGAAGGGCGACATCCACTGCGTCACCAAGTGGTCGAAGTTCGACACCGCCTGGGAAGGCGTGACGATCGACGACCTCCTGGCCGCGGCCGGGATCGCGGCGCCGACCGCCTACCTGCTGGCGGAGGGCTACGACGACTACACCACCAACGTGCCGGTCGCCGACCTGACGGAGGGCAAGGCCATGGTGGCGACCCGCTACGCCGGCGAGCCGATCACGCCCGACCATGGCGGGCCCGCCCGCCTGCTGGTGCCGCACCTCTACTTCTGGAAGAGCGCGAAGTGGGTGAAGGGCCTGCGCTTCACGAAAGTGGACGAGGCCGGATTCTGGGAGCTGCGCGGCTATCACATGTACGGCGATCCGTGGCGCGAGCAGCGCTTCACCGGCGATTGAGCGATGCCGACCTGGCAGGAATCCCGGATCGTCGCCGCCGCCGCCGAGACGCCGCGGGTGCGGCGCCTCACCCTGGCGGTCGGCTGGACCCGGCCGTTCCGGGCCGGCCAGCACGTCGACGTGCGGCTCACCGCGCCGGACGGCTACCAGGCGCAGCGCAGCTACTCGATCGCCTCCTCGCCGACGCATCCGGGGACGATCGACCTCCTGATCGAGCGCCTCGACGACGGCGAGGTCTCGGGGTTCTTCGCCGACGTGGCCGAGCCTGGCGACGCGATCGAGCTGCGCGGGCCGATCGGCGGCGCCTTCGTGTGGGAGCCGGCCCAGGGCGGGCCGCTGCTGCTGGTCGGCGGCGGCTCCGGGGTGGTGCCGCTGCTGGCCATGCTGCGCCACCGGGCGGAGGCCGCGCCCGACGTGCCGGCCCTGCTGCTCTATTCCGCCCGCACCGCCGCGGACGTGATCGCCCGCGACGAGCTGATGCGCCGCGACGCCGGGGAGCCGGGCTTCCGGCTGCGGCTGGCGCTGACCCGGGAGCCCGGCGGCCGGCGGATCGATGCCGCCCGGATCGGCGAGGCGCTCGCCGATCTGGGACCTCCGGCCCACACCTTCGTGTGCGGGAGCAATCCCTTCGTCTCCGCGGTCTCCGACCTCCTGGTCGATGCCGGGGTGCCGGCAGCCACGATCCGCACCGAGCGCTTCGGAGGAGAGACACCGTGACAGAGATCACCGGCCGCACCCGCGTCTTCGCGATCCTCGCCGACCCGATCGCCCAGGTGAAGGCGCCGCAGGGCCTCAACCGCATCATGGCCGAGCGCGGGGTCGACGGGGTCATGGTGCCGCTCCACGTCGCGGCCGCCGACCTCGCCACGGTGGTGGCGGGCTTGCGGGCGACGCGAAGCTTCGGCGGCGCCATCGTCACGGTACCGCACAAGACCGCGATCGTGCCGCTCCTCGACGCGGTGAGCGACGCGGCCCGCCTCGTCGGCGCCGTCAACGCCGTGCGGCGCGAGCCCGACGGCCGCCTCGTCGGCGAGATCCTGGACGGCGCCGGCTTCGTCGCGGGCCTGCGGGCCGCGGGCCACGACCCGCGGGGAGCGAGCGCCTACCTGGCCGGGGCGGGGGGCGCGGCCAACGCCATCGCGTTCGCGCTCGCCGAGGCCGGGGTGAGTCGCCTCACCGTGCACAACCGCACGCCCGCGCGGGTCGAGGACCTGTTCTCGCGCCTGCGCCGGCTCCATCCGGGCCTGCCGCTCGCCTTCGGCACCGACCCGGTCGGCCACGACCTCGTGGTCAACGCGACCTCCCTGGGCCTGCGGCCGGACGACCCCCTGCCGCTCGATCCCGCCGGGCTCGGGACCGGTCAGCTCGTCGCCGAGATCATCATGCAGCCGGCCGAGACCCCGCTCCTCGCCGCCGCCGCCGCGCGGGGCTGCCGCACCCATCCCGGCCTGCCGATGCTGGAGGGCCAGCTCGCCCTGATGGCGGATTTCCTGGAGATGCGCCCTTGACCGGCGGGACCTCCCGCGCGAGGGCCCCGGCATGATGTCGTCAATCGTGAATTCGTCAGCCCAGAATGCCGTCATGACCCAGTCCCTGATCGACCGCCTCGGGGCACGCCTCGGCCCCGCCGGCCTCCTCACCGAGGAGGCCGACATGGCGCCCTTCGCCATCGACTGGCGGCGCCTGTTTCCGGGCCGGCCCGCCTGCGTGGTGCGCCCCGCCTCCACCGCCGAGGTCGCCGACGTGGTGCGGCTCTGCGCCGAGGCCGGCGCCGCCCTGGTGCCGCAGGGCGGCAATACCGGGCTCGCCGGCGGCGCGGTGCCGGACGGCTCCGCCACCCAGGTGGTGCTGTCGCTTGCCCGCATGAACGCGATCCGGGGGGTCGATCCGGTCGGGCTGACGCTGACGGCGGAGGCCGGCTGCGTCCTCAAGCTGGCACAGGACGCCGCCGAGGCGGCCGGCCGGCTGCTGCCGGTGAGCTTCGCGGCGGAGGGCTCGGCGCTCGTCGGCGGCGTCATCGCCACCAATGCCGGCGGCATCAACGTGGTGCGCTACGGCATGACCCGCGGCCTCGTCCTCGGCCTCGAGGTGGTGCTCGCCGACGGCAGCATCGTCGACGGCCTCCGGGCCCTGCGCAAGGACAATGCCGGCTACGACTGGAAGCAGCTCTTCATCGGCACGGAAGGCACCCTCGGCATCGTCACGGCGGCGGTCCTACGCCTCGTGCCCAAGCCGCGCCACACCGCGACGGCGCTGCTCGCGGTACCCGATCCGGCGGCGGCCCTGCGCCTCTTCACCCTGGCGCAGGAAGAGATCGGCGACAGCATCCAGGCCTTCGAGCTGATCTCCGGCACCTCGCTCGCCCTCGTCGAGACGCATGCCGGCCTCAAGAGCCCGGTCGGGGCGGCGGGCTGGACCGTGCTGATCGAGGCGGCCTCGTCGCTCTCGGGCCTGCGCGAGGCGATGGAGGGCGTGCTCGGCACCGCGCTCGAGCGCGAGGACGCCCTCGACGGGGTGCTGGCCGAATCCGGCCGCCAGGCCGCCGACCTCTGGGCCCTGCGCGAGCACGTCACCGAGTGCGAGGCCCGCGCGGGCAAGAGCGTCAAGCACGACGTCTCGGTGCCGATCACCGCGATCCCGGCCTTCCTCGACGAGGCCGGCCGGGTCCTGGAAGCGGGCGCCCCCGGCACCCGCGTCAACGCCTTCGGCCACATGGGCGACGGCAACATCCACTACAACGTCTTGATCGGGCCGGACCACGCCTCGGAGGCGATCAACGGTCTCGTCCACGGGGTGGTGGACCGCTACGGCGGCAGCATCTCGGCCGAGCACGGCATCGGCCAGTACCGCGTCGCCGAGCTCGCCCGCCACCGCCATCCGGACGAGATGGCGCTGGCGCGCCGGATCAAGGCGGCGCTCGACCCGCAGGGGCTGATGAACCCCGGCAAGGTGCTGGCGCGGGGGTAGGCCGCCCCCGCCCGGGCGTCACCCCCGCTCCAGCGCGAGGCGCGACAGGCTGATCAGGCTGGCGACGCCCGCGAAGGCGGCGCCGAGGCCGAGCGCCAGGACCGGGCCGTGCGCGGCGGCGAGCGCGAAGCAGGCCGCCACCAGGGCCGCCCCGGTGGTCTGGCCGACGAGCCGCGAGGTGGCGACGATGCCGCTGGCGCCGCCGGAGCGGGCGGCCGGCGCGCTCGTCATGATGGCGCGCAGGTTCGGCGCCTGGAAGAAGCCGAAGCCGGCCCCGCACAGGGCCATCCGCCAGGCGGTGCCCCAAACGTCCGGCGCGGCCGGCAGCAGCGCCAGCGAGGCCATGCCGACGGCGAGGAGCGCGAGGCCGATCCCGCCGAGGAGACCCGGCGGGTAGCGGTCCGAGAGGCGGCCGGCGACCGGCGCCATCAGGGCGACCACCAGGGGCCAGGGCGTCATCAGGAAGCCGGTCTCGACCTGCGAATGCCCGAGCGCGTGCTGGAACAGGAACGGCAGCGACACGAAGGCGAGGCCCTGCGCGGCGAAGGAGCAGACCGAGGTCGCCGCCGACAGCGCGAAGAGCGGACGACGAAACAGGTCGACGGCGAGCATCGGGGCCGGGTGGCCGGCCTGCCGGCGCAGGAGCAGGGCGCCGCAGGCGAGGGCCCCGGCGAACTCGGCGAGCACCCGCCAGAGCGGCCCGGCATGGGCGGCCTCGCCGAGGCCGAGGACGAGGAGCGCGAAGGTCGCGGCGTTGAGGAGCGCGGCGACCCCGTCGAAGGCATGGCCCGAGCGCCCGGTCTCCGGCAGGGCGCGCCGGGCGAGCGCCAGAGCGGCGAGCCCGATCGGCAGGTTGACGGCGAAGAGCCACGGCCAGGACGCCACCAGCAGGATCAGCGAGGCCGCGGTCGGCCCGAGGGCGAAGCCGACGCCCACCACGAAGGCGTTGAGGCCCATCCCCCGCCCGAGCTGGTGGGGCGGGGTGACGAAGCGGATCAGCGCGACGTTGACCGCCATCAGGGCGCTGGCGCCGACGCCCTGGAGCACCCGGGCGGCGACCAGGGCCGGCAGCGACCAGGCGAGCGCGCAGACGAGCGAGGCGACCGTGAACAGCGCCAGACCCACGAGGTAGACCCGCCTCTGCCCGACGATCTCGCCGAGCGCCGCGATCGGCAGGAGCGTGGCCACCACGGCGAGCTGATAGGCGTTGACGATCCAGACCGAATCCGCCGGATCGACGCCGAGATCGGCCGCGATCGTCGGCAGCGCGGTGTTGGCGATCGCGGTGTCGAGGGTGGCGAGCGCGACGCCGGCCAGGATCGCGGCCGTCGCCCGCTTTCTCCGGGCCGGCGTGAGTTCGGAGGGGGCGGAACGGGCGGCGGGGGAGAGGACGGAGTCGGTCACGTCCCCGGTTTGCGCCCGCAAAGCCCTGGCCGCAAGCGATCACACGGCACAGGTCGGTGCGGGCGGGTCACACATCGTTGAGAGCCGAGCGCGGAGCCTCCGCAGGCGGGGAGAGGGGAGAACCCGTCGTCTTTCCCTTTCCGGATGGCACCGCCGCCCGCTCAACCCGTCCCCGGGTCGGCCTCGACCGTCTGCCGGTCGCCTGCATTGGCGCCGGAGGTGTTGGCCTCGCTCTCGCCGTCGCCGTCCTGCGGCACGGCCGCGACGCCCTTCAGGTCCTCGGCCGTAATCGTGTCCCGGCGCGCCTTGTCCCGATCGGTCGATTCGTCCTTGCGCTCGGCCATCCCGCTCTCCTCACCCGTCCGTCTTGCCGCTGGTCTTCTCGGTCCGGGACCCGCCGTCGGCCACCTTCTGGCCTTCGCGGGGTCCCTGCGCGGCGATCTGGTCGGAATGACCGCCGGAGCTGCCGCCGACCGAGACCGGCGGCCGGCCGGGTGTGCCGGCGGAGGACCACTCCTTCTTCAGCTCGGCCTCGTTGCGGCCGCCGCCCTCCTGCCGGGTGATCGCCGCCTGCTCGGGCGTCTGGTGGCCGCCGCCGACGGCGGGCTCGCCCCGGCTGCCGACCACGTCGTCGGGCTTCCTCGTCATCGCCTCACTCCCCCTCGTCCTGGCCGACCGCGGCGGTCGCCCGGTCGATGGCTTCCTTCGCGGCGGGATTCCGGGTGACGGGTCCGCCGGTCGAGGGGTCGCTGATCCGGCGCAGGTTCTCGGGCGGGGTCTCGTCCTCGGTCGCCTGGCTTCCGTCCGTCGCACCGATCGCGTCGCGGCGGTTGAAGTCGGAGGCGACGCGGGCGTCCCGGGCCTGGCCCATCGGGTCGTGGGCCATGTCGGCCTGCGTGCGCGGCGGCACCCCGACGTCGAGGGGGGAATCCTGCCCCATGTCCTGGCCGTTGCGGTCGGTATAGGGGTCGAAGTCGCGCAAGCTGGGCCGCGCCCGATCCGTCTTGTCCATGGAAGTCTCCTGTCGCGGCCGATCCGGCATGTGGGGGACAACACCGCCGGAGGTATGAGGTTTCCGCGGGTCGGGTCCCCCGGAAGTCCGGGGCGGCAGGCCGTGACAACCGCCGCGCTTGCTGGCAGGACGGCGCGAGTTCCACGGAGACCCTCCGCCCGTGACCACCGCCAATTCCCGTACCGCCGACCATCCGATCGACGCGCTGTTCCTCGAGCGCTGGTCGCCCCGCGCCTTCACCGGGGAGGCCGTGCCCCAGGCCGACCTGATGACGATGATCGAGGCGGCGCGCTGGGCCCCCTCGGGCTACAACTCGCAGCCCTGGCGCTTCGTCTACGGCTTGCGCGACACCCCCGCCTGGGAGGCCTTGTTCGGGCTCCTGGTGCCGTTCAACCAGGGCTGGGTGAAGAATGCCGGCGCGCTGGTGTTCCTGGCCTCGAACGGGATGATGAACACCCCGGACGGGCTGAAGCCCTCCTACAGCGCCTCCTTCGATGCCGGCACGGCCTCGGCGCTGTTCCAGCTCCAGGCGGTGAAGATGGGCTGGCACGCCCACGGCATGACCGGCTTCGACCACGAGCGGGCGCCGGCCGCGCTGAACCTGCCGCCGCACCACCGGGTCGAGGCCGCCTTCGCGGTCGGCCGCAAGGCGGATCCCGCGTCCCTGCCGGAGGAGACCCGCGCCCGCGAGACCCCGAACGGCCGCCACCCCCTCGCCGACTTCGTCTTCGAGGGCGGGTTCCCGCCGCGCGAGGCGTGATCCCCACCTCGTACGAGGATTGGGTCTCCGGGTTCCGCTGGCGGATCCCGGAGCGCTACAACATCGCGGTCGACGTCTGCGACCGCTGGGCCGCCGCCGACCCGACGCGCCCGGCGATCCTCGACGTCGACCCGGCCGGCCGGGTCGAGACCTGGAGCTACGCCGCCCTCGCCGAGGCCTCGAACCGCCTCGCCAACGGCCTGCGGGCCCACGGCGTCCGGGCCGGCGACCGGGTGGCGGTGCTGCTGCCGCAATCCCCCGCCGTGGTGGTGGCGCACCTGGCGATCTACAAGCTCGGCGCCGTCGCGCTGCCGCTCGCCGTGGTGTTCGGGCCGGAAGGTCTGCTGCATCGGCTGTCGGATGCCGGCGCGACCGCGGTGGTGACCCATGCGGGCGGCGTCGCCAAGCTGGCGACCCTGCGCGACGCCCTGCCCGGCCTCGCCCTGGTGATCTCGACCGACGGGGCCGGCGACGGCGCGCTCGGCTACGCCGACCTGCTGGCAGCGGCCTCGGCCGATTTCGCGCCCGTCGACACCCGGGCCGACGACCCGGCCCTGATGATCTACACCTCCGGCACCACCGGCCCGCCCAAGGGGGCGCTGCACGGCCACCGGGTGCTGCTCGGCCACCTGCCGGGCTTCTCGATGATGCACGACTTCATGCCGAAGCCCGGGGACCGGATGTGGACACCGGCGGACTGGGCCTGGGCCGGCGGGCTGCTCAACGCGCTCCTGCCGAGCCTGCATCACGGCGTCGCCGTGGTGGCGCGCAAGGCGGAAAAATTCGATCCCGAGGAGGCTTTTCGGCTGATGGCCGACCTCGCGGTCGCCAACGCCTTCGTGCCGCCCACCGCGCTGCGGATGCTGCGCATCGTCGAGGATCCGCGGGGACGATTCGACCTGCGCGCCCTGCGCACCCTGGCCTCGGCCGGCGAGATGCTGGGGCCGGAGACCTTCCACTGGGCAAAGCAGGCGCTCGGGCTCACCATCAACGAGGCCTACGGCCAGACCGAGTGCAACCTGGTGCTGGCCTCCTGCTCGGGCCTCGGCGTGGCGCGGGCGGGCTCCACGGGCCGGCCGGTGCCGGGCCACCGGGTCGCGGTGATCCGCCCGGACGGCCAGCCGGCGGCGGTCGACGAGATCGGCCAGATCGCCGTGGCGCGGCCCGACCCGGTGATGTTCCTGCGCTACTGGAACGACCCGGAGGCCACGGAGCGCAAGTTCCTCGGGGACTGGATGACCACCGGCGACCAGGGCCGGATGGACGCGGACGGCTACGTCCACTTCGTCGGGCGCGACGACGACGTGATCACCTCGTCGGGCTACCGGATCGGCCCCGGCGAGGTCGAGGATTGCCTCTTGCGCCACCCGGCCGTCGCGCTCGCCGCCGCAATCGGCAAGCCCGATCCGGTCCGCACCGAGATCGTCAAGGCCTTCGTGGTGCTGCGCCCCGGCCATGCGCCCTCGGACGCCTTGGCGGCGGAGATCCAGGCCTTCGTGCGCACCCGCCTCTCGGCACACGAATATCCCCGCGAGATCGCCTTCCGGGCGAGCCTGCCGCTGACCACCACCGGCAAGATCATCCGCCGCGTGCTGCGGGACGAGGCGTAGGCCGGATCGGCACCCTGGTTCGCGCCTCGGCACGCCCGCGCGGGGCAGCCCGCCGGGCCCAGGCCTCGACGTCCGGCCCCGGTGCAGCGGTCTCATTGCACCCTATTGATTTGTTGCCAACAAAATGTCGAGAACATCAACCTTGTTCTCCATCACGCCGAATAACCCTGGGTCATCGCTGAAATCCGGCCAGTTCGGAGGATGCCGTTAACCGCGAAACGGCCAAGCTCGGCCATGTCATCACGACATGACCTCTCGATGCCGGTGGCAATGCTCCAGATCGCCCGGAGATTCCTGAGAAGGCTGCGGCCGGAGCGGCCGGATCTGCTGCTGCTGGTCGGCGGCCTCGTGCTGCCGAACATCCTGGCGCTCATCGCGGGCACGGTCGCCGGAGTACCGGCACGCACGAGCGCCATCGCGCTCTACGCCGCGCTCGCCCTGCTGGCCGGGCGGGTGCGCGGCTGGATCCTGGCTCTGCTCGGCCTCGCGACGGTTCTGTTCGATCTCACCGAAGTCGTCGGCCGGATGTTCTTCCTCGGATTCGACGCGACCGTGCGGTCGATCGATCTCGACGTGCTGGCCGGTCTCCTGGCGACCCCGGCCTACGCGGCGGGCAGCGCCGTGATGGTCGCCGTCACGGTCGCCTACCTGGCGTTCCTGATGCGGGCGGGACCGGCGATGCGCCGGGGCGGCCGCCTGACCTTCGCGGCGGCGACCGCCGCGCTGATAATCGGCGACGGCCTCGCCAACGGCACCGCGGCCTACGATTTCGGCGCGGTGGCGAGCCTTGGCCACCGGTTCGAATCGGCGAGCCTGCTCTCGGGCTTCGACGCCCTGCCCGACCAGGTCCGCCCGCCGCGACGGGTCCTGATGGTGGTGGTGGAGAGCCTGGGGCTGTTGCGCGACCCGGGCGAGCAGGCGGTCCTCACCGCCCCCTTCGAGGATCCGGACCTGCGCCGGCTCTACACCGTCGCGACCGGAACCACGGCCTTCTTCGGCGCGACCGCGTCGGGCGAGATGCGTGAATTGTGCGGGACCTACCGCTCCTACGACGAGGCCTTCGTCGACGAGGACCCGGCCTGCCTGCCGGAGCGGTTCGCCGCCCGCGGCTACCGCACGGTCTCGCTGCACGGGTTCCAGGCCGGCTTCTATCACCGGGTGCACTGGTACCCGCAGGCCGGATTCCAGCACAGCCTGTTCGCCCACGAGCTGGAGACCCGCTTCCCCCATCCCTGCGGCGGACCGTTCCCGGGCGCGTGCGACACCGACGTGGCCGAGGCGGTCGCGACCGAGATCGCCAAGCCGGGCCCCGCCTTCGTCTACTGGCTCACCCTGTCGTCGCACGTGCCGGTGGCGCCCGGCACGGGCACCCCGCGCCAGCATTGCGGCACGCCGGAGAGCCGGTTTTCCGACCGGGAGGTCTGCGCCATGGTGGAGGTGTGGCAGGACGTGTTCGCGGCGGTCGCGCGCCTCGCCGTCGCCCATCCGGGGACCGAGATCCTGCTCGTCGGCGACCACGCCCCGCCCCTGTGGCGCCGGAATGCCCGCGATGCCTTCGCGCCCGGCCGGGTGCCGTGGATCCGCCTCTCGCCGGTGCCCGTCCCGGCCACGGGCCTCGCCGCCGCCAATCCCTGAAACGCCGGAAGGGCGGCGGAGCCCAAAGCCCCGCCGCCCTTCCGAAAAACCATCGTATGGGAATCGTCGCCCGTCGCCGGTGGCGCGAGGATCAGAAGCTCAGCGCCACCTTGGCCTCGCGCAGCTGCGCGATCTGGCCCTCGATCTCGATCTTGCGGTCGTAATCGCTGGTGGCGTCGTAGAGCAGCTCCGCCGCCGCGATGTCGGCGTCGATGATCGCGGGGGTCAGCTCCTCGATCGGGGTCGCGCGCTCGGCGATCACGGTCAGCGAGGTGGCGTTGATCTCGGCGAAGCCGCCGCGCACCAGCACCCGCTTGCCCCTCTGCGGGCTCTCGGTGATGACCAGCACGCCGGTCTTGAGGGTGGTGAGCACGGGCGCGTGCCCGGGCAGCACCGTCATCTCGCCCTCGGAACCCGGAAGCTGCACGGCATCGACCGCGCCCGAATACAGGATCCGCTCGGGGCCGACGAGGTCGAACTGGAAGGTGGCCATGGGGTCAGGTCGTTTCCGGTTTCGTCAGACGCGCGCGAAAGGGCCCGGCGCTCGAGCCGGGCCCGTCTTATCGCTGCCGATCAGGCCGCGGCGGCGAGGCGCTGGGCCTTCTCCTTGGCCTCCTCGATCGAGCCGACCATGTAGAAGGCGGCCTCGGGGAGGTTGTCGTACTCGCCGTCCACCAGGCCCTTGAAGCCCTTGATGGTGTCCTCGAGCGCCACGAGCTTGCCCGGCGAGCCGGTGAAGATCTCGGCGACGTGGAACGGCTGGCTCAGGAAGCGCTCGATCTTGCGGGCGCGGGCGACGGTGAGCTTGTCCTCCTCGGAGAGCTCGTCCATGCCCAGGATCGCGATGATGTCCTGGAGCGCCTTGTAGCGCTGCAGCACCTGCTGGACGCGGCGGGCGACGTTGTAGTGCTCCTCGCCGAGGATCGCCGGGGAGAGCATGCGCGAGGTCGAGTCGAGCGGATCCACCGCCGGGTAGATGCCCTTCTCGGCGATCGAGCGCGACAGCACGGTCGTGGCGTCGAGGTGGGCGAACGAGGCGGCGGGCGCCGGGTCGGTCAGGTCGTCGGCCGGCACGTAGATCGCCTGGACCGAGGTGATCGAGCCCTTGGTGGTGGTGGTGATGCGCTCCTGCAGGGCGCCCATGTCGGTGGCGAGCGTCG
Organism: Methylobacterium indicum; assembly: GCF_017347565.1. Lineage (NCBI taxonomy): Bacteria > Pseudomonadati > Pseudomonadota > Alphaproteobacteria > Hyphomicrobiales > Methylobacteriaceae > Methylobacterium > Methylobacterium indicum. The sequence continues at coordinate 3,907,920 of NZ_AP024145.1, forward strand.
GCTGGTAGCCCACCGCCGAGGGGATGCGGCCGAGCAGCGCCGACACTTCCGAACCCGCCTGGGTGAAGCGGAAGATGTTGTCGACGAAGAACAGCACGTCCTGGCCCTCGTCGCGGAAGTGCTCGGCGACGGTGAGGCCGGTCAGCGCGACGCGGGCGCGGGCGCCCGGGGGCTCGTTCATCTGGCCGTAGACCAGGGCGCACTTGGAGCCTTCCGCGGAGCCGTGCTCCTTGGGGTCCATGTTCACCTTGGACTCGATCATCTCGTGGTAGAGATCGTTGCCCTCGCGGGTCCGCTCACCGACGCCCGCGAACACCGAGTAGCCCGAGTGGGCCTTCGCGATGTTGTTGATGAGCTCCATGATGAGCACGGTCTTGCCGACGCCGGCGCCGCCGAACAGGCCGATCTTGCCGCCCTTGGCGTAGGGAGCCAGCAGGTCCACCACCTTGATGCCGGTGACGAGGATCTGGGCCTCGGTCGACTGCTCGGCGTAGGACGGGGCCGGCTGGTGGATGGCGCGGAGCGACTCGGTCTTGATCTCGCCGGCCTCGTCGATCGGCTCGCCGATGACGTTCATGATGCGGCCCAGCGTGTTGGCGCCGACGGGCACGCGGATCGGCGAGCCGGTGTCGGTCACCTCCTGGCCGCGGACCAGGCCCTCGGAGGTGTCCATGGCGATGCAGCGCACGGTGTTCTCGCCGAGCTGCATGGCGACCTCGAGGACGAGGCGGTTGCCGTTGTTCTTGGTCTCGAGGGCGTTCAGGATCTCGGGCAGGTGGCCCTGAAACTGCACGTCGACGACGGCGCCGATGACCTGGGTGATGTGGCCGGTCTTGGTCGAGCCGGCGACGGGGGTGGCAGTGTTCGCCATGATGCTAATCCCTGATTGCGTGCGGTCAGAGCGCCTCGGCGCCCGAGATGATCTCGATCAGCTCCTTGGTGATCATCGCCTGGCGCGTCCGGTTGTAGATCAAGGTCTGCTTCTTGATCATCTCGCCGGCGTTGCGCGTGGCGCTGTCCATGGCGCCCATGCGCGCGCCCTGCTCGGAGGCGGCGTTTTCCAGGAGCGCCCGGAGGATCTGAACGGTGAGGTTCTTCGGGAGAAGGGCGGCGAGGATCTCGCCCTCGCCGGGCTCGTAATCGTAGACCGCGTCCGTCGAGGCACCCGCGGCCGCGCCGGTCGGGGCGATGTCGGCCGGAATGATCTGCTGCGCCGTCGGGATCTGGGCAATCACCGAGCGGAAGCGCGAGTAGAACAGGGTCGCGACGTCGAACTCGCCCGCGTCGTAGCGGCCGAGCAGATTGCGGGCGATGCCTTCCGCGTTCTCGAAGCCGAGCTGACGCACGCCGCGCAGCTCGATCAGCTCGACGATCTGGTCGCGGAACTCGCGACGCAGAACGTCGTAGCCCTTCTTGCCGACGCAGATGATCTTGACCGTCTTGCCCTGCGCCATCAGGCGCCGGGCATGGTCACGGGCGAGCCGCGAGATCGAGGAGTTGAACGCGCCGCACAGGCCCCGCTCCGCCGTGCAGACGAGGAGCAGGTGGGTGCGGTCCTGGCCGGTGCCGGAGAGCAGCCGGGGCGTCTCCGCCCCGGGCGTCAGGTTGGAGGCGAGGTTACCGAGCACCTGCGCCATGCGCTCGGCATAGGGCCGGGCGCTCTCCGCCGCCATCTGCGCCCGGCGCAGCTTGGCGGCGGCGACCATCTGCATCGCCTTGGTGATCTTCTGGGTCGCCTTCACCGAGGTGATGCGATTGCGCAGGTCCTTCAGACTCGCCATCGGAGGGTCCTTTGGTGTCGAGCCGGAGGCTTACTGGAAGGACTTGGCGAAGGACTCGACCACGCCCTTCAGCTTGGCGCCGCTGTCGGCCGACAGCTCCTTGGAGGAGCGGATCGTGTCGAGCAGGTCGGCGTGCTTGGTGCGCAGGGTCGAGAGCAGGCCGTCCTCGAAGGCGCGGACCCGGTTGACCGGGATCGCATCGAGGTAGCCGTTCACGCCGGCGTAGATCACCGCGACCTGCTCTTCCATCTTCAGCGGCGAGAATTGCGGCTGCTTCAGGAGCTCGGTCAGGCGGGCGCCGCGGTTGAGCAGCTTCTGGGTCGAGGCGTCGAGGTCCGAGCCGAACTGGGCGAAGGCCGCCATCTCGCGGTACTGCGCCAGCTCGCCCTTGATCTTGCCGGCGACCGACTTCATCGCCTTGGTCTGGGCGGCGGAGCCGACGCGGGACACCGAGAGGCCGACGTTCACCGCCGGGCGCACGCCCTGGTAGAACAGGTCGGTCTCGAGGAAGATCTGGCCGTCGGTGATCGAGATCACGTTGGTCGGGATGTAGGCCGAGACGTCGTTGGCCTGGGTCTCGATGACCGGGAGCGCGGTCAGCGAGCCGTTGCCGGCAGCGTCGCCCATCTTGGCGGCGCGCTCGAGAAGGCGGGAGTGCAGGTAGAACACGTCGCCCGGATAGGCCTCGCGGCCCGGCGGGCGGCGCAGCAGCAGCGACATCTGGCGGTAGGCCACGGCCTGCTTCGACAGGTCGTCGTACACGATCACGGCGTGCATGCCGTTGTCGCGGAAGTACTCGCCCATGGCGCAGCCGGCGAAGGGCGCCAGGAACTGCATCGGCGCGGCGTCCGAGGCGGTGGCGGCGATGACGATGGAGTATTCCAGCGCGCCGTTATCCTCGAGCACCTTCACGAACTGGGCGACGGTGGAGCGCTTCTGGCCGACCGCGACGTAGACGCAGTACAGCTTGGCCTTCTCGTCGGTGCCGGCATGGGCCGGCTTCTGGTTCAGGATGGTGTCGAGGGCCACCGCCGTCTTGCCGGTCTGGCGGTCGCCGATGATCAGCTCGCGCTGGCCGCGGCCGATCGGGATCAGGGCGTCGATCGCCTTGAGGCCGGTCGCCATCGGCTCGTGCACCGACTTGCGCGGAATGATGCCCGGGGCCTTCACGTCGACCCGGCTGCGCTTCTCGGCGACGATCGGGCCCTTGCCGTCGATCGGGTTGCCGAGCGCGTCGACGACGCGGCCGAGCAGGCCCTTGCCGACCGGCACGTCCACGATGGCGCCGGTGCGCTTGACGGTCTGGCCTTCCTTGATCTCGCGGTCGGAGCCGAAGATCACGACGCCGACATTGTCCTGCTCGAGGTTCAGGGCCATGCCGCGCACGCCCGACTCGAACTCGACCATCTCGCCGGCCTGGACGTTGTCGAGGCCGTAGACGCGGGCGATGCCGTCGCCGACCGACAGGACCTGACCGACCTCGGTGACCTCGGCCTCCTGGCCGAAGTTCTTGATCTGCTCCTTCAGGATGGCGGAGATCTCGGCGGCACGGATGTCCATCTGGACCTTCCCTCGTTCGTTCGTGTCGGGCGTTGTTCTGGGTCGGCGGGTGCGTCGGGGCCCTTAGCGGGCGCCCTGCATCGCCAGGCGGATGCTGTTGAGCTTGGTGCGCAAGCTAGCGTCGACCATGCGCGAGCCGAGCTTGACGACGATGCCGCCGATCAGGCTCGGGTCGATGCGCAGGTCGAGGTCGACCTCGGCCTTCGCGACGTCCTTCAGGGACGCCTTGATGTCCTGGAGCACCGCGTCGGAGGGCTTTTCGGCGAGCCGCACCTCGGCGCGCACGATGCCCTTCGACTCGCGCACCAGCTCGCGGTAGGCGCGGATCATGTCCGGCAGGGCGAAGAGCCGGCGGTTGGCGGCCGACAGGCGGATGAAGTTGCCGGCCAGACCCCCGATGCCGGCCTTGGCCAGCACCGCCTCGATCGCCTTGACCTGATCCTCGGCCGAGAAGGCCGGGCTGCGCACGAGGCGCCGCAGATCGGCGCTCTCGGTCAGCAGGGCGTCGAACCGGTCGAGCCCCTCGGCCACCGCGTCAACGGACCGCTCCTCGCGGGCGAGCTCGAACAACGCCGAGGCGTACCGCCCGGCGACGCCCGCCAGGGGAGAACCCGATTCCGATGCGTTCTGAGCCACCAGCGCTCTCTCTTCATGTCCTGGCCCGACGGGTCCGGCCGTATCGCGCCGGTCTGGAAAAGAGCGGCGGCGGCGCGCGGCCCGTCGATGATGGGAAAGGCTCCGGCGCGAGAAGACAGCCCCCTCCCCCGGCGCGGCGCCGGCCTAGCATGGGTTTTCGGGGGGCGCAAGGCGAGCGGAAGCGCACGCCAATCGCGAGGCGGGCCCTGAGTTTAATCCAATCCGGCGCCGGTCCGCGCGTCATCGCGGGCGGGCCTTCGACGATGGTCGGATTGCCCCTCGAAAAACCGGGCCGGCGGCGCGGCGCTCCCGCCGCCGTGTCCGCCGCGACGGGAGCGCGAGGTTTCGTGATGGTTTCCGAAAGTTTTCGGGCGCGCCGGTTCGTGCGCCGGGGCTCGGGCCCCGGGGCGGGCCTCAGCTCGCGCAGGCGATCTCGTCGCACTCGGCCACCGCCGCGAGCACCCGGGCGAGGCTCTTCGGCCCCGGATAGCCGAGGAGCGCCGCCGTGCCGACGACGTAGGACGGGGTGGCGTGCAGGCCGAGATTCGCCGCGAGCCGCATCTGGGCCTTCAGGGCCTCGCGCACCTCGTCGGAATCCGCCGCCTGCTCGATTGCCGCGCGGTCGTGGCCGAGGCGGGCCGCGGCGTCGAGCGCCCGCGTCCCGTCGATGCGCCCGGAGGTCCCCGGCCCGAGGAGGGCGGCGTAGAGCTTCGCGGTCGCCGCCGAGCCGCCGGCCCGCTGCACGGCGAGCGCCACCTTGGCGGCCTGGGCCGACTGGACCGACAGGATCGGGTTGTTGACGAGCCCGATGCGCAGGTCGGGATTGGCCTTGACGAGGTCGTCGAGGTCCCGCGCCGCTGCCCGGCACCACGGGCAATTGTAGTCGAAGAACTCGTAGAGCGTGACCGAGGCCTCGCGCGGTCCGATCCAGGTCACGCCGCGCGAGGCGCCGATCTCGGAGACGAGTTCGCCCGGCAGGCGGGTGTTGGGGAGCGGCTGGCCGTTGTCGCCGGTGATCGCGCGCCATTGGCCCTCCGCCTGCGCCAGGGCCCTGCCGGAGGCCAGGGCGGGCAGCGTCGCCAGGGACGCGGCGAGCAGGGTGCGGCGGGAGAGCGACATGGGGGGTCCTCGGGGGTCCGGATCCGGCCGGCGACGGGCGGTCCTGCCCCGAAGGTCTAGCTCGGCCATTTTGGCCGGATGATGGCCTGACACGAAATCCGGCTGATCGTCTCGCGATGCGGATTTCGGCTTCGCTCACACCCGTTCCGCCAACGCCTTCTCCACCGCACCTTCCAGCGCCGCCGGCGTCACCCGGGGCGCGAACCGTGCGACCACCCGGCCGTCTCGGCCGACCAGGAACTTGGTGAAGTTCCACTTGATCGCCCGGGTGCCGAGGAGCCCGGGCTTGGCCTCCTTGAGATGGGTGAACAGCGGCTCGGCCCTCGCCCCGTTCACCTCGACCTTGGCGAGGAGCGGGAAGGTGACGTCGTAGGTCAGCGTGCAGAACCGGGCGATCTCGGCGGCGTCGCCCGGCTCCTGGGCGCCGAACTGGTTGCAGGGAAAGCCCAGCACCACGAGGCCCGCCTCGCGGTGGCGGCGCCACAGCGCCTCCAGCCCGGCATAATGCGGGGTGAAGCCGCAGGCCGAGGCGGTGTTGACCACGAGCAGCACCCTGCCCCGATACTGCGCCAGCGGATGGGGCGTCCCGTCCGGGGCGGCGGGCGCGAAGTCGTGGACCCTGGTCATGGTCACCCTGCTCATGGCTGCCTCGTGGCGGAGCCCGCCCCGCCGTCAGCCTTCAGAACCGGGCGGCGACCCCGCCCATGATCGTGCGCGGCTGGCCCGGCGTCGCGTAGCGGTTCTGGAACGAGCGGTCGAAGTAGCGCTCGTCGAACAGGTTGTCGACGTTCAGGTAGACCCGCACGCCCGGGCTGATCTGGTAGTAGGAGATCAGGTTGGCGAGGGTGTAGGCCGGCATCGTGAAGGTCGAGAGCGCCGTGCCGGCGACGCGGGAATCGACGTGGGTGACGCCGCCGCCGAGGCCGAGGCCGCGCAGGGGCCCGCTCTGGAACTCGTAGACGCTCTGGAGCGCGACGCTGTTTTGCGGGATGTTGGCGAGCCGGGTGCCGACGGGAAGCGTCGAATCGCGGGTGATCGCCGCATCGACGAAGGCGTAGGTGCCGATGACCCGCCAGCCCGGGGCGAGGAAACCCGCGACGGAGATGTCGAAGCCGCGGCTGCGCGCCGCTCCGGTCGCGACGCTGAAGTTCTGGTCGACCGGATCGGTGACGAGCTGGTTGGTGCGGCGGATGTCGAAGAAGGCCGCGGTCGCGTCCAGCCGCCCGTCGAGCAGGCTCAGCTTGACGCCGGTCTCGTAGCTCTCGGCCTGCTGGAACGGGAACGGCCGGCCGGAGCGGTCGGCACCGGTATTGGGCCGGAACGACTGGGCGTAGCTGCCGTAGATCGAGGCGATCTCGGTCACGTCGTAGACGAGGCCGAAGCGCGGCGTCGCCGCCGTGCCCTGGAGCTTCGTCGTCGCCCCGTTGATGTAGTTGGTCGTGTCGAGGGCGATGTCCTCGACGCGCACGCCGAGAAGGGCATGGAGCTTCGGCGTGAGGTCGATCTGGTCCTGGACGTAGCCGGCGTAGCTCGTCGTGGTCTGCAACAGGTTGCTGCTCCGCACGGTCAGGGCCGGCAGGGCCTGGCCGTAGCGCGGCGCGAACAGGTCGAGGACGAAGGGGTTGGTGTTGAAGTTCGAGCGGGTGATGTCCTCGCGGTAGCGCAGGCTGTCGCGCTCGAGTCCGACCAGCAGGGCATGGCGCAGGAAGCCGGTCTCGAACTTGCCCGCGAGGTTGATCTGGAGATCGAGGTCCGACCAGGTCAGCTCGCGCCGGTCGAGGGTGCGCCGGAGCAGGTTGCCGTTGCCGAGGAAGCCGACGGTCTGGACCGCATCGCCGGCAATGTTGCCGGCCATCACCTGGGCGCCCGCGTTCAGCACCCAGTCCGCGTCGAACCTGTGCTCGACGCGCAGCTGGCCCAGGGCGTTGTCGTTGCGGAACGGGGCCAGGCCCGGCTCGCCGATGTAGCGGTTGCGCGGCACCGCCCGCAGGTCGTTGCGGAACGGGACGATGCCGCGGTCGAAGATCTGGCCGGCACTGATGAACTCGCCCTCGAAGGTCACCGTGGTGTCGGCGCTCGGCTTCCAGGCGATGACGGGGGCGAGGTAGTAGCGGTCGCTGTGGACGAAATCGCGGAAGCTGCCGTTGTCCTCGACCGCGCCGGTGAGGCGGGCGAGCACGGTGCCGCCCTCGTCGAGGGCGCCGGTGGCGTCGAAGGTGCTGCGCTTGGCGTTGTAGCTGCCATATTGCGTCCCGATCGCGAAGGAGCGCTCGGCGGTCGGCTGCTTCGTCACGATGTTGAAGGTGCCGCCCGGGTCGCCGCGTCCGTACAGGAAGGCCGAGGGTCCTTTCAGCACCTCGATCCGCTCGATCGACACGATGTCGGGCGAGTTCGGGTAGCCGCGGTTGATCGGGAAGCCGTTGCGGTAATACTCGCCGGTGGCGAAGCCCCGGATGGTGAACTCGGTCAGCCCGAGGCCGGCGAAGTTGTTGGAGCGCCCGACACCGGCGAGGTCGAGGGCGGTGTCGACCCGCGTCGCCGCCGCGTCCTCCAGCACCTGCCGGGGGACCGGCACCACGGCCTGGGGCGTCTCGCGCAGGGGCGTGTCCGTGCGGGTCGCGCTCACGCTGGTGCGGGCGAGATAGCCCTCGGCCCTCAGGGGCGCGGAGCCGCCCCCGCCCGCGACCGAGATCTCGTCGAGCTGGATCTCCGGGGACGTATCGGCCGCGGCCTGCGCCGCCGCGGCCCGAGGCCCCAGGCCGCCCCAGGCCCCCACGCAGGTCGTCGAGACGAGCGCCGCGACGGCGGCACCACGCTTGATAGTCTTCACAATCACAACCACAGATTTATGCCGGCCGATACGATCGGGCCGCCCTACGGCACGAGATACGTATTGTCAACAATCAGAATAAATCAGAACGATTGTAGATTTGTGGAGAAAATGATCTTCATTATAATAACTACAAATACAATCAGCGGGCCATGACGCATCCGCGGTCCGGCGGGCGAAGCGGCCCGCCGGGGCTGCGCGCGCTGGAGCGTTGTCCGACGGGGTGGAGACCGGTTCGTCGATGGAAAGTTATGCAAAATCAAAGATCGTGAGCAGCGTCCGATCGCACCGCGATCGGGCGCCGCCCCAAGCAGACTTGCGCTGGAAGGCCAACGCTTCGCCCGCTCAGGTTCTTGTTTCGTCGCAGATTTTCGCCGCCGAACCGGTGTCCACGTCGGCGAAATCTGCTTAGGCCAGGATCCGCGCCGCGGCCGCCCCCAGCACGCGCACGCCGAGCGCCAGATCCTCCTCCCGGGTGTCCTCGGTCCAGTGGTGGCTGATGCCGCCGATCGAGGGCACGAACAGCATCGCGGCGGGCATCACCTTGGCGACGTTCTGCGCGTCGTGGCCGGCGCCCGAGGGCATCGCCTGCCAGCCCCCGGGGCACAGGGCCTCGGCGGCGTGCGACAGCGCGCCCATCAGGCCGGGATCGCACAGGGCCGGGCTGTTGCGGGAGATCTCCTCCAGGGTCGCGGTGCAGCGCTCGCGGCGGTTGCTCTCGCGGATCAGCGCCCGCAGGGTCGCCTCCATCCGCTCCAGCACCGGCACCGACACGTCGCGGAACTGAAACAGGATCTCGGCCCGGCCCGGGATGATGCTCGGCGCGCCGGGATCGAGGGTGATCCGGCCGGTGGTCCAGGTGCTGCGCTCGCCGCAGATCCGCGGAAAGGCCTCGTCGATGGCGGCGAGCAGGCGCACGGCGGTCAGGCCCGCGTCGCGGCGCTCCGCCATCGTGGTGCCGCCGGCATGGTCCTGCTGGCCCTCGATCACGATCCGGAACTGCCAGATCGCCACGATGCCGGTGACGATGCCGAGGCGCTGGCCCGCCGCCTCGAGCTGCGTGCCCTGCTCGATATGCATCTCGAGGAAGCCGCGGTAGCGCCCCGCCTCCAGCTGCATCCGCTTCAGGCCGGCGAGACCGGCAGCCTGCAGGGCCTCGCGCAGGGGCGTGCCGTCGGTGCGGTTGCGGCTGCCGTCGATCGCGGCCTCCGTCACCTCGCCGATGGCGGAGCGACTGCCGAGGAAGCCGACATCGAAATGCCCCTCCTCGTCGGCGAAGGCGCAGACATCGACCGGCAGGCCGGCCCGGGCCAGCGCGATCCCCGCCACGACGCCGAGCGCCCCGTCGAGCCAGCCGGCCTCGTTCTGGCTCTCGATGTGGCTGCCGACGAGAAGGTGCGGCCCCGCGCCGGGATGGCGCCCCAGCACGGTGCCGACCCCGTCGATGGTGGGGGCAAGCCCGCATTCCTCCAGCCGCCGCATCAGCCAGCGCCGGGATTCCATGTCCTCGGGCGAGTAGGTCGGACGATGCACGCCGGTGCGGAAGCGGCCGATCGCCCGCAACGCGTGGAGGTCCGCGAGGAAGGCCTGGGTGTCGATCTCGGGCATGGTCCTCGCCGTCCTCGCCTGGGCGCGCCGTACCGGAGGGAGAGGTGCGGCGCGGGATGGGAGCACGATCCGTACCATGGGGCCGGGCAAGATATAACAAACCTGGGACGGGCCGACCGGGCCCGCTCGTCTGCACGGCCGATGAACGGGCTGGAGCGGGGCCGTTCAGGCGAACACGGCCACGATCGGGGCGGGGCGATCATTCCAGGTAGACGCAGCGAAGGTCCTCTCAGGATGAGCAAGACACTCGGTCTCGCGGCGGCGGCCCTCGTGCTCGGCGCCCTCGCGGTCGCGCCGGCTTCCGCGCACGGGCACCACCATCACCACGGGCCTCACCACCACGACCACCATCACGGCCATCGCCATCATGGGCACGAGGGCTGGGGCGGGCATCGGGGCTGGGGCGGGTGGCACCGACATTCGAGTGGCCCGCGGATCTACGTCGACCGGCGCCCCGTCTTCGTGCGGGGCGGCCCGCGGATCTATGTCGACCGGCGCCCGATCTTGGATCGGCGCCCGATCTTGGATCGGCGCCCGATCATCGTCGCGGACGGGCCGCGCCGCGTCGTCGTTGCCGGAGGCTACCCGGTCGACGCGCCCCGTCCCGGCTACGGCTGCTCGACCCGACAGCGGTTCGGCCTGACGGAGTGGGGGATGCGGAAGGTCGTGACCACCCGGACCTGCATCGTCCCGTAAACGATCCGCCGCGCGGATCGCGGCGGAAAGAAGGCCCGCAGGCGCGTACCTTGGTAGCAGTGCCGGTCCGGGAACCGTGCGTCGGCGAGCAGGGTTTTTCTCGTGCAACGCGATGGCGATGCCACCGCGCGGCCCTCGCCCTCCCGGGCGTTTCCTCCCTAGACTCCGGGCCGCCTGAGCAAGGCGGCCTTTTTTCGTCCGGGAGGGGCGTTCCGGCCCCGACCACCGCCCTCTCAGGCCGTCGCCCACTCGTCCTTGGCCTCGGCTTTGGTGCGGTTGAGGCGTACCTGCCCGCCCTCGACGCTGGCGATGGAATCGACGTGGATGAAGTGATGGTGGCCACCGGCCTCCGGGTCGGTCTTGGTCAGCTTGATCCGCTGTCCGTCGACGTGATCGATCGTGCCGACATGGCCGCCATCGGAACCGACGACGGGCATGTGCTCCGTGATGCGGCTGGTGTCGATCATCGCGCGCTCCTGTGCTGGTGCGGCGATCAACGGGGATACCGGGGGCGGGTTCCCCCGTCCCGGGAAGCGGCGTGGCCTCCCGGGACGGGGCGGGATCAGGCCCCCGGCGCCACGGTCTTTCCATCCTCGCGCCGCCACAGCTTGAGCGGGTTGGCGTCCTTCAGGGCGTCCGGCAGCAGGGCCTGCGGCAGGTCCTGGTAGCTCACCGGGCGCAGGAACCGGTGGATGGCGAGGCTCCCGACCGAGGTGGTGCGGCCATCCGAGGTCGCCGGGTAGGGCCCGCCATGCACCATGGCGTGGCCGACCTCGACGCCGGTGCCGAAGCCGTTGACCAGGATGCGGCCGACCCGGCGCTCCAGCACCGGCAGGAGCGCCCGCGCCGCCTCGTGGTCGGCCTCGTCGAGGTGGAGGGCCGCGGTCAGCTGGCCTTCCAGCCGTTCCAGCACGGCGCGGATCGTCGCGAGATCGGGGCAGCGCACGATGAGCGAGGCGGCGCCGAACACTTCCTCGGCGAGGGTGTGGTCGGCGAGGAAAGCGTCCGCGGTCGTGGAGAAGAGCGCCGCCTGGCCCTGGTGGGTACCGCCGGCGAGCCCCCGGGCGAGGGTGGTCACCGCCGGGTTGGCCTCGAGCGCCGCGACGCCGGCGCAATAGGCCTTGTGGATGCCGGGCGTCAGCATCGTGGCGGCCTGGATCTCCGTCAGCGCGGCGGAGGCCGCCTCGACGAAGCCGTCGAGGCCCGCGCCCTCGACCGCCAGGATCAGGCCCGGATTGGTGCAGAACTGGCCCGAGCCGAGGGTGAGCGACCCCGCGAAGGCCCGGCCGATGTCGCGGCCCCGCGCCTCGAGCGCCGCCGGCAGCAGGACGACCGGGTTGATGCTGCTCATCTCGGCATAGACCGGGATCGGGACGGGGCGGGCGGCGGCGGCCTGCATCAGCGCGACGCCGCCGCGGCGCGAGCCGGTGAAGCCGACCGCCGCGATGCGCGGATCGGCGACCAGCGCCTGGCCGACGCTGATGCCGGCATCGAGGAGCAGCGAGAACACGCCCTCGGGCAGCCCGCATTGCTTGACCGCCGCCTGCACCGCACGGCCGACCAGCTCCGAGGTGCCCGGATGGGCCGGATGGGCCTTCGCCACCACCGGGCAGCCGGCGGCGAGCGCGGACGCCGTGTCGCCGCCCGCGACCGAGAAGGCGAGGGGGAAGTTCGAGGCGCCGAACACCGCGACCGGGCCGACGGCGATCTGGCGCAGGCGCAGGTCCGGGCGCGGCAGCGGCTTGCGCTCGGGTTGCGCGGGATCGACCCGGGCCTCCAGGAAGCCGCCGTCGCGCACCACGGCGGCGAACATCTTGAGCTGGCCGACGGTGCGGCCGCGCTCGCCCTCGAGCCGGGCGCGGGGCAGGCCGCTCTCGGCCATGCAGCGCACGATCAGCTCGTCGCCACGGGCGAGGATCGCCTCGGCCACCGCTTCGAGGAAGCGGGCCCGGTCCTCGAGCGAGGTCTCGCGGTAGGTGTCGAAGGCCGCGGCGGCGAGCGCGCAGGCCCGGTCCACGTCGGCCGGCGTCGCCGCCGCGAAGGCCGGCTCCAGGCTGTTTCCGGTGGCGGCCTCGACCGCCCGGAAGGTCTCGCCCTCGCCGCGGCGGGCGGTGGCGCCGATCAGGTTCTCTCCGGTGATCCGCATGGGGTCCGTGTCCTCTCCTGTGATGCGCGACCGCCCGGGCGGTCGGCGTCGTGTCGTTGGTGGGGCTTATGCCCCGGGGCGTGGGGAGGATCCACCGGGGCGGGGCGTGAAAGTCCGGGCCGTCCCCGCTGCGACCGTCTGTCCGGGGCGCTTGCCGTGAGGCCCCGCGGGCCGATCTGCCCAACGACCGGCGTCAGGTCCGAGGCCGGGACGAAGGACGCGATGCAGATTCATCTCGACGCCGTCGGCGGGGTCGCCGGCGACATGGTGGCGGCGGCGCTCCTCGACGCCTTTCCGGAGCACGAGGCGGGGGTGCGCGAGAGCGTGGCGCGGGCAAGCCGCGGCCGCACGACGTGCGCGCTCCTCGCCCATGGCGACGGCGTGCTCCAGGGCCGGCGTTTCGCGGTCACCGGCCCGGAGGGCGAGGCGCCCGACCGCCCGGCGGACGACCACGGCCATCACCGCCACGATCACCAACACCACGATCACCCTCATCACCACGACCATCACGGTCACCACCATCACGGCGGCCACCACGCGCACCGGCACTGGTCCGCGATCCGCAGCGACCTGGAGGCGAGCGGGCTGCCTCCCGCCGTGCTCGCCCACGCTCTCGCGATCTTCGGGCATCTGGCCGAGGCAGAGGCGCGGGTGCACGGCATCCCGGTCGAGGCGGTGGCGTTCCACGAGGTCGGGGCCTGGGATTCGATCGCCGACATCGTGGCGGCGGCCCACCTGATCGACGCGATCGGCGCCACCCGCTGGTCGGTCTCGGCGCTGCCGCTCGGGTCCGGCCGGGTGCGGACCCAGCACGGTCCCCTGCCGGTCCCGGCGCCCGCCACCGCGCTCCTGCTCGAAGGCTTCCTCACCCTCGACGACGGCGTGCCGGGCGAGCGCGTGACCCCGACGGGGGCGGCGATCCTACGCCATCTCTGCGGCGGCGCGCCTCGGAAGAGCGGGCCGCGCCGGCTCCTGCGCAGCGGCCTCGGCTTCGGCACCAAGACTCTTCCCGGCCTGAGCAACGTGCTGCGGGTGCTGGCTTTCGAGGAGCAGGGCGAGACCGGTTCGCCCGGCCACAGGGAACTGGGCATCATCGAGTTCGAGGTCGACGACCAGTCGGCGGAAGACCTCGCCATGGGGCTCGACCGGCTGCGGGCGCACCCCAAGATCTTCGACGTCGTGCAGATGCCGGTCTTCGGCAAGAAGGGCCGGATGATGACCCATGTCCGGGCGCTCACCCGGGCCGACGCGATCGAGGAGGCGATCGAGGCCTGCTTTCGCGAGACCACCACGATCGGGCTGCGCCACCACAAAGTCTCGGGGGCCGCGCTCGAGCGGCGCCTCGACACCGTCGAGGTCGCGGGCCAGGCGGTCCGGGTGAAGAGCGTCGCGCGGCCGGGTGGGCGCACCGCCAAGGCGGAATCCGACGACGCGCTGGCAACCGCGGGCCACGCCGCCCGCCAGGCCCTGCGCCGCGAGGCCGAGCGCCTGGCCCTGCAACGGCCGGAGGACGAGCGATGAGCGCCCCCCTCGACACCGTCCTTGGCGGGATCGGGCCGATCGCCGTCGCGGTGAGCGGCGGGGTCGACAGCCTGACGCTGGCGACGATCGCGCATCGCACGATGCGAGAGCCGCCCCTGATGGTGCATGCCGTCTCCCCCGCCGTGCCGGGCGAGGCGACCGAGCGGGTGCGGGCGGAGGCGGCCCGCGAGGGCTGGCGGCTCCGGGTGATCGAGGCTGGGGAATTCGCCGACCCGGCCTACCGCGAGAACCCGGTCAACCGCTGCTTCTTCTGCAAGACCAACCTCTACGGGGCGATCCGGCAGGTGACCGGGCGCCAGATCGTGTCCGGCGCCAATCTCGACGATCTCGGCGAGTACCGCCCCGGCCTCGACGCCGCCCGCGAGCACGGGGTGCGCCATCCCTTCGTCGAGGCGGAGTTCAGCAAGGCGATGGTGCGGGCGCTCGCCCGCGACCTCGGCCTCGGTGCCGTGGCGGACCTGCCCTCGGCCCCCTGCCTGTCGAGCCGGGTCGAGACCGGCATCCGCATCGAGCCCGAGACCCTGGCCTTCATCCATGCCGTCGAGCGGCTGGTGGGCGAGGATCTGACGGCGACGGGTGCCGAGACCGGACCCAGGAGCGCCGTGCGCTGCCGGGTGCGCGCCGCCGGCATCGTGGTCGAGCTCGATCCCCGGAGCCTCGCCGGCCTGCCGGACGCGATGCGGGCCGATCTCGGCCGCCGCATCGCCGCGCGTGCGCCGGCCCGGCTCGCCGCGGCGCCGGTCTCCTTCGCGCCCTACCGCACCGGCAGCGCCTTCCTGACGGGAGGGCCGGCCCGGTGAGCCTCCAGGACGAATTCACCCTCGACTTCGCCCGCACCGAACGCATCGGCCTCGAAGAGGCGGTCTTCGCCGCCGGCAAGTCGGCGGCGCAGATCGACGCGATCCTGGCCGCCGCCGACGAGCGGGGCGCCCGCTTCCTCGTCACCCGCCTCGACCCTGAGCGGTACGCGGCGCTCAGCTATCGCGACCGGCTCGATTACTGCCCGGTCTCGCGCACGGCGTTCTTCGGCGCGGCCCGGCCGGTCGCCGGTCCCTCCCGCATCGCCATCGTGGCGGCCGGCACCTCGGACGTGCCGGTGGCCCGCGAGGCCGAGCGGACGCTGGCCTACCAAGGTCATGCCACCACGCTCATCGCCGATGTCGGCGTGGCCGGCCTGTGGCGGCTGACCCGGCGGATCGAGGAGATCCGGGCCCATCCGATCGTCATCTGCGCGGCCGGCATGGATGCGGCGCTCCCCAGCGTGCTCGGCGGCCTCGTCGCCGGTGCGGTGATCGCGGTACCGACCTCGGTCGGCTACGGCGTCGCGGAGGGCGGACGCGCCGCCCTCGACGCGGTGCTGGCGAGCTGCGCCCCCGGCATCGCGGTCGTCAACATCGACAACGGCTACGGCGCCGCCTGCGCGGCCCTGCGCCTGCTCCACGCGGCAAACCGGCTCGCGGAGGCCTCCCGATGACTCACGGAGAATCGCCATGGAACGTCGCAGCTTCCTGCAAGGTGCGGCCCTCGGGGCCGGTCTCGCGGTCTCCGGCTCCGCGGGGGCGGCCGTGAACGCCCCGCCCGCCCCGCTGCCCAACACGCGGCCCAACGACCCCGCCGACCTGCCGCTCGTCACCGATCCCGGCGAGCGCCGGGGCGAGATGCTCTACCGGCCCTTCGGGCGCACGGGCGAGACGATCTCGGCGATCGGCATGGGCGGCTTCCACCTCGGCAAATCCGCGGTGACCGATGCCGAGGCGACGCGGCTGATCCACGAAGGCGTCGACCGCGGCATCACCTTCATGGACAATTGCTGGGACTACAACGAGGGCCGCTCCGAGGAGCGGATGGGCATCGCCCTCGAGCAGGACGGCTATCGCAACAAGGTCTTCCTGATGTCCAAGATGGACGGGCGGACCAAGCAAGAGGCGATGAAGCAGATCGACCAGTCGCTGCGCCGCCTGCGCACCGACCGGATCGACCTCGTCCAGCACCACGAGATCCTGCGCTACGACGATCCCGACCGGGTCTTCGCCGAGGGCGGCGCCATGGAGGCGTTCCAGGAGGCCAAGAAGGCCGGCAAGCTGCGCTATATCGGCTTCACCGGCCACAAGGACCCGCGCATCCATCTGCAGATGCTCGAAGTGGCGGCCGAGCGCGGCTTCCACTTCGACTCCGTGCAGATGCCGCTCAACGTGATGGATGCGCATTTCCGCAGCTTCGGCCACCTCGTGCTGCCCTACCTCGTCCAGAACGGCATCGCGGCGCTCGCCATGAAGACGTTTGGCGACGGGGTGATCCTGAAGAGCGACGCACCGATCAAGCCGATCGAGTACCTGCACTTCTCGCTGAACCTCCAGACCTCGGTGGTCATCACCGGCATCCAGAACCAGCGCGACCTCGACCAGGCCTTCGAGGCGGTGAAGACCTTCAAGCCGATGGACAAGGCGACGGTGGCGGAATTGCTCGCCCGCAGCCGCCCCTACGCGCTGGAGGGCAAGTACGAGCTGTTCAAGACGAGCGCCACCTTCGACGGCACCGCCAAGAACGCCGCCTGGCTCGGCGAGGACGTGCCGGGAGTGAAGAAGCTCGCGCCCACGATGGAGTGAGGGCGGCGCGGTTTAAGACACAACCATGACGGCTGCCGGCGCGTTGACCCTGCGTCTTCCCGCCGGCAAGACTCCCGCCGGCAAGACTCCGTCGTCAAGGATGGCCGCCCCGATGACCGACACGCCTCCTCCCCACCGCGATCCCTCCGCCGAACTCCACACGATGAACGAGCGGCTGGCCGCCTGGGCCGCCTGTGCGGCGGAGGACAGCCCCCCCTTGATCGAGCGGTTCGAGGCGATGGGTTACGCGGTGCGGGGCAAGTCCCGCGAGGAGGTGGAGGCGGCTTTGCGCTCCCCGCCGGAGCGGCCGGGGCGGGGGTGAGCTGCGGCGAGCGAGCTTCCTCCCGCCATGCCCGGAGGGGACCGCACGACGTCGCGCCCCCGAACGAGGGGGGACGAAGCAGCTCCCCGAGGGAGTTCGGCGGGCCGTCCCTCGTGCCCCACCCCCTTCGCGGCACAGGCCGGAAGATTCGCGAAGGACGCCGCGCCGATCAGAGCGGCGGTGCCGAGGCGGACGAGGATCGGGGTCATCGGGCCTCCGGGAAGCGCATGCCGGCCAGGCGTTCGGACGTCTCCCACAGCCGCGCGGCGGCCGCCTCGTCCAGCGCCTGGACGGGGATCCGCGCCGGGCCGGGCGCACCCCGGGTCTCGCCGAGGCGCACCGGGCCGTAATACCCGCCCGCTTTCGCCGCGGGTGCGGTCGCGGCGTAGAGGGTCGGCAGCGCACCCTGCGCGACGGGCTGGAACAGGAACCACAGGAGGCTCCGCGCCAGGCCGGCCGCGCTGCGGGGCCCGGCGCCGTTCGGCAGCAGGTCGGTGCGGGCGATGCCCGGATGGGCGGCGACGCTGACGAGGCCCCAGCCGGCCGCATCGCTGCGGCGCTGGAGTTCGAGGGCGAACATCAGGCAGGCGAGCTTCGACTGGCTGTAGACCGCCATCGGCCGGTAGGCGCGCTCGGCCTGGAGGTCGTCGAAGGCGAGACGTCCGCTGCGGGCCGCGACGCTCGACAGCGACACGATCCGCGGGGCATCGGCCCGGCGCAGCAGCGGCAGCAGGCGCGCGGTGAGGGCGAAGTGGCCGAGATGGTTGGTGGCGAATTGCAGCTCGTGCCCGTCGGCGGAGACCTGCCGCGTCGGCGGGGCCATCACGGCGGCGTTGTTGATCAGGAGGTCGATCCGGTCGCGGCCTCCGGCCATCCGCTCGGCGAAGGCGGCGACCGAGGCGAGGCGTGCGAGATCGAGGAGCTCGAACGCGACCCGCGCCCCCGGTACCGTCTGCCGGATCCGGGCGAGCGCCGCCGCGCCCTTGTCAGGATTGCGACCGGCCACGATCACCTCCGCCCCGGCCCCGGCGAGCGCCAGGGCGTCCTCAAGGCCGAGGCCCCCGGTCCCGGTGACGATCGCGGTGCGTCCCGCCTGGGACGGAAGATCGGCCAGCGTCCAGCCCGACATGGTCGCGACTCCCTTTCACCGAGTGCATGATCGCACTCAGTGCAAATTTATTACTGCACCGGGTGCAGCTTCTCAAGGGGGGAGCGTCGTGCGAGAAGGCCGCATGGAGAGCGAGTCTGGACAGCCCGTGAGCCTGCGCGCGCGCAAGCGCCAGGAGACGCTGCGGCGGATCGCCGAGACCGGCCTGCGGCTGTTCGGCGAGCGCGGCTACGAGGCGACGACGCTCGACGCCATCGCGGAGGCCGCCGGCATCTCGCGCCGGACGTTCTTCTCCTACTTCCGGTCGAAGGAAGAGATCCTGCTGGACTGGCAGATGCGGGGTTTCAGCGCGCAGCTGCGCGAGGCAGTCCTGGCCCAGCCCGACGCGGCGCCGGTCGACGTCGTCCGGGGCGCCATGCTGCACCTCGTGGCGGGCATCCGCACCCAGGAATTCATCAGCATCGACCGGGTGCTGCGCGCGAACGAGACCCTGCAGGCGCGCAAGCAGGCGACTTACGGCTTGCACGAGCGGGCCTTGCACGAGGCCCTCGTCGAGCGCTGGCCGGACCCCGCCCGCAGCCAGGCCTTGCGCCTCGTCGCGATGGTCTCCCTCGGCGCGATGCGGCTGGCGATCGAGGCCTGGATCCAGGCCGGCGGCGACCGGGGCGCCGCCCCGTTCCTGGAAGAGGCCTTCGCGCAGGTCAGGGCCGAGATCTGTGGGCGCTCCGAAACGAATGGGGTGCCTTTCGCGCCGTGACCAGACCTTCAGCTTACCCCGCCCGCAACCCGGCGGCCAGTTCCCGCACCGCCGCCCACGCCGACATCACGTCCTCCCGGGTCGTCGTGGTCTGGCCGACCTGGAAGCGGATGACGAAGCGGTTCTCGTGGCGGGTCTGGGTCAGGTAGGTGCGGCCGTCGTCGTTGATGCGCTCGACGAGGCGGGCGTTCACCGCGTCGAGTTCGTCGGCCTCCACACCGGCAGGGGCGTAGCGGAAGCTGAACAGCGACAGGACCGGCGCCGAGGTCAGCTCGAAATCGGGATCGGCATCGATGATCTCCGCCAGCTCCCGCGCCCAGGCGACGTGGGCGCGGATCATGTCCCGCAGCGTCTCGACGCCGTAGGAGCGGATCACGAACCACAGCTTCAGGGCCCGGAAGCGGCGCCCCAGCGGGATCGACCACTCGTTGTAATCGACGACGCCGTCCCGGCCGAGCGTGCGCAGGTAGGCGGGGCGCAGGCCCAACGTGTCGGTCAGCGCCTTCGGGTCGCGGACGAAATGCGCCGAGCAGTCGAAATGAGTGAACAGCCACTTGTGCGGGTTGAACACCAGGCTGTCGGCCCGCTCCGCGCCGCGCATCAGGTCGCGGAATTCGGGGCAGATCATCGCGCTGCCGGCCCAGGCGGCATCCACATGGAGGAAGATCCCGTGCCGCTGCGCCACGGCGGCCACGGCGTCGATCGGATCGCAGGCGCCGATGCCGGTGCCGCCGAGGCAAGCGACGATGGCCGCCGGCACCATCCCCGCCTCGCGGTCGGCCCGGATCGCCGCGTCGAGGGCGTCCGGATCCATGCCGTGGAGCGGTCCGGTGACGGGGATACGCACCAGGTTGGCGTCGCCGATGCCGGCGATGCGCACCGCCTTTTCGACCGAGGAATGGACCTGCTGCGAGGCGTAGACCCGCACCGTGGGCCCGCCGGCCAGCCCCTGCGCGTTGCCGGCAAAGCCGAGCGCCCGCTCCCGGGCGGTGAGGAGGGCGGCCAGCGTCGCACCCGAGGCCGAATCCTGGATCACGCCGGAAAAGTCCTGGGGCAGGCCGATCATCTGGCGCAGCCAGTCCATCACCCGGGTCTCGAGTTCGGTCGCCGCCGGCGAGGTCTGCCAGAGCATGCACTGCGCCGCGAGGGCCGCGGTGACGAACTCCGCCACCAGGGAGGGCGGGCTGGCATTGGCCGGGAAATAGGCGAAGAAGCGCGGATGTTGCCAATGGGTCATGCCCGGCATTACCACCCGGTCGAGATCGGCGAAGATCGCCTCCATCGGCTCGCCCGCGGTCGGGGGAGCCTCGGGCAACTGGCGGAAGATCTCGCCCGGGGCGACCTGCGCCCGCACCGGCCGCTCGCCGACACCTTCGAGGTAATCCACCGACCAGTCGGCGGCCCGGTGCGCCCAGGCCCGAAACGTCTCGTCGTCCATCGCGTCCGCGCTCCTCCCGCCGGCCCGGTCTTCCGGTGCCCGGACGGGGTCTAGCAGGTTTCGCGGGACGCGCCTCCCCGCGTCGCGCCGAGCGCGACAATCGAGGGCGAGGCCGAGGCAGCAGGCGCTCGCTTCCCGACAGTCGATCGCTCGATCGATCCACTTGAGCGCCCCGCCGAAACATGCGACGCTCAATCGAGTCGTATCTATTTACGGTTGATTAACCATAAAATCGGTTGAGGTGCCGCTTCCCGGTGAAAGGCGGTGCCAGTCACGGGGTGCGCAACTGGAATTGCAACCGACATCATGAATTGTCGATAGTCTTTTCACGTTTTCTTATATCGCAATGATGGCACATGAGACGGGAACGCGAGGAGCGCGATGTTCGGACGACGCACCGGGACGAGACCGTCGGGCAGGCTGGTCCAGCGCCATGTCCGGGTGAACTGCGGCGGGACGGACCAGGATACCTGCCTGATCTATCTCGAAGACGAGCTGGTCTCGCGGCTGGTGCGCCTGCAGCCCGGCACCGCTCCGGTTCCCGAGCAACGCCACCGATGGCGCGTGGACGAGACCTACGGCCCCTGCGCGACCCTCGCCAGGGCTCCCCTCTTCGACACGCCCGACGCGGTGATCGACTGGATCGCCCGCCGCCTGCCCTTCCCGGCCCCGAAGCCCTGGCTGGACCCGCACCTGCTGCCGTGAGGCACGGCCGGAGCGGATGCGACCGCGACGACTCCGATAGGCCCCGTCAAGCGAAAGCCTTTCGGCGCGCCTTGCGGGTGCGGCGGCGCACGCCGTCCCGGACCGAACGAGCCTAGATCCGACCCATGCCGCTCAGGCCCCGCCATGCCCCCGTGGGACGCTGGCATGCGAGACGCCGGGACGCTGCGGCAGGAGGCTCGTCATGATCCGCTTCGCCACCGCCGCGGTCGCAACCGCCCTCGTCGCCCTGCCCGTCGCGGCCCTCGCCAATGGCGGCGACCGGGAGCCGGCCGGGGGCGCCTTCATGAGCAGCTACGTCACCGCCCCCGACGCGACCCTTCGCTCGCCCGCCGAAGCGCGCCCGCTGGACCGGCCGGCGCCCTGGTCGACGCCCGGGATCGCCGGACCCGAGACCACCGGGTCCGTGCGCGCCCTCCCGGCCCGCACGCGGACGCGGACGCACCGCTGAACGCCGTCATCCGGTCGCCATGGTCCGTCGGGTAGGCTCTCGTTTTGCATGACAGGGAGCGCCGAGGGGACCCGATGACGCAGCCATCGCTGAACCGTTCGCAGCAGGCCGAGGCGGCCGAGGATGCCGGCTCGAATCCGAGCCCGAACCCGACCCTCGGCGAGGTCGTGGCCCGGCGCTTCGACCGGCGCGCGGTGCTGCGCGGAGGTTTGGCCGGAGGTCTTGCCGGGAGTCTTGCCGGAAGCCTGGCGGTCTCGGCGATCTCGGCGACGCTCGTCCCCCGGGCGGTCGCAGCGGCGACACCGGAGACCTTCCCGTTCCGCGAATTGCCGGCCGGCGCCGACGAGCGCCACCACGTCGCCGAGGGCCACGACGCCGAGGTGCTGATCCGCTGGGGCGATCCCGTTCTGCCCGGCGCCCCGGCCTTCGACCCGCACCGGCAGAGTGCCGCCGCGCAGGCGCAGCAATTCGGCTACAACAACGATTTTCTGGGCTTCTTTCCCCTGCCCGGCGCGAGCGATCCGGCCGGCCACGGCCTCCTCGTCGTCAACCACGAATACACGAACGAGGAACTGATGTTCCCCGGCCTCGGCCGGCAGGACGGCAAGGCGGCCTTCGCCGGCATGAACCGCGACCTCGTCGAGATCGAGATGGCGGCCCATGGCGGCTCGGTGATCGAGGTGAAGCGCGAGGACGGGCGCTGGCGGGTGGTGCCGGACTCTCGCTACGCCCGCCGCATCACCGCCATGACCCCGATGCGGCTGTCCGGCCCCGCCGCCGGCTCGGCCCGCCTGCGCACCGGTGCCGACCCGGAGGGGACGACGGTTCTCGGCATGCTCAACAACTGCGCCGGCGGCGTCACGCCCTGGGGCACCTGGCTGACCTGCGAGGAGAACGTCAACTACTACTTCCAGGGGCGGCTGCCCGAGGGCTCGGCGGAGGCCCGCAACCACAAGCGCCTCGGCCTGCCGGGCAACCTCTACGGCTGGGCCCGCTTCCACGAGCGCTTCGACCTCGGAAAGGAGCCCAACGAGCCCAACCGCTTCGGCTGGGTGGTGGAGATCGATCCGTTCGATCCGACGAGCGTGCCGGTGAAGCGCACCGCCATGGGCCGCTTCAAGCACGAGGGCGCGGCGGGCGCGATGGCGAAGGATGGTCGCTACGTCGTGTTCCAGGGCGACGACGAGCGCTTCGACTACGTCTACCGCTTCGTCACCAAGGATCCGGTGAACACGGCCGACCGCTCCGCCAACCGCGACATCCTCGACCACGGCACGCTTTTCGTCGCCCGCTTCGAGGCCGATGGGCGCGGTGCCTGGCTGCCGATCGTGTTCGGGCAGGGGCCGCTGACGCCGGAGAACGGCTTTCGCGATCAGGCCGACCTGCTGATCGAGACCCGCCGGGCCGCCGACCTCCTCGGCGCCACCAAGATGGACCGGCCGGAGGACGTCGAGGCCAACCCGAAGACCGGCAAGGTCTACGTGATGCTGACCAACAACACCCGCCGCAAGGCCGACCAGGTCGACGCCGCGAATCCGCGGCCGGACAACCGCTTCGGCCACATCGTCGAGCTCTCGCCCGAGGGCGGCGACTTCGCGGCCGAGGCCTTCGCCTGGGAGGTGCTGGTGCGCTGCGGCGACCCGTCGGTCGCGGCGGTGGGCGCCACCTTCTCGTCGGCGACCACGAAGGACGGCTGGTTCGGCATGCCGGACAATTGCGCGGTCGACGGAGAGGGCCGCCTCTGGGTCGCCACCGACGGCAACTCGCCCTCGAAGACCGGCCGCGCCGACGGCATCTGGGCGATGGAGACGCAAGGCCCCGGCCGCGGCACCGCCAAGCACTTCTTCCAGGTGCCGATGGGAGCCGAGATGTGCGGCCCCTACTTCACCCCCGACGACACCACCTTCTTCGTCGCCGTCCAGCATCCCGGCGAGGCCGACGAGGAGGACCCGACCGCGCAGCCGGCCACCTTCGAGAATCCGGCGACCCGCTGGCCCGACTTCGACCCCGCCCTGCCGCCGCGCCCGGCGGTGGTGGCGATCACGAAACGGGGCGGGGGCAAGGTCGGGACGTAGAAGGACCCGGGCCGCCCGACCCCTTCCCCTCTGCGGGGAAGGGGTCACGGCGCCTACAGCAGCTTGTCCAGCGTCACCGGCAGCGTTCTCACTCGCGTCCCCGTCGCGTGCCAGATCGCGTTGACGATCGCCCCGGCGCTTCCCGTGACGCCGATCTCGCCCACCCCCTTGATGCCGAGCGGGTTGACGTGGGGGTCCTCCTCCTCGACCAGGATCGCCTCCAGCGAGGGCACGTCGGCATTCACCGGGACGTGGTACTCGGCGAGGTTGGCGTTCATCGGCCGGCCGGTGCGCGGGTCCATCACCGCCTGCTCGTGCAGGGCGAAGGAGACGCCCCAGATCATCCCGCCGTAATACTGGCTGCGCACCAGGCGCGGGTTGATGATCCGACCGGCCGCGAAGGCGCCGACGAGGCGCGTCGCCCGGATCTGGCCGAGATCGGGATCGACCGTCACCTCGGCGAAGACCGCGCCGTGGGCGTGCATGGCGTAATGCTCCCGCGCCGCGTCGGGCCCGGCCGCGCCCTTGCCTTCCACGGCGTCCTTCCCGGCCCGGGACAGGATGTCGGTGAAGGCTTCGGACCGGCTCTCGTCGTCGCGCCGCACCAGGCGGCCGCCGCGGGCGATCACCCCGGCATTGCCGGCGCCGTAGAGGGGCGAGCGCTGGTCCTGCGTCGCCAGCGCGGAGAGCTGCGCGATCGCATCCGTTGCCGCCCCCTTGATCGCCGTGCCGGCGGTGGCGGTGTGGGCCGAGCCGCCGGCGATGCCGCCGTTCGGCAGGTCCGAGGTGCCGATGCGGAAATCGATCGCGTCGATGGGAAGGCCGAGTTCTTCCGCGGCGATCTGGGCGAGCGCGGTCCAGGCCCCCTGCCCCATGTCGATGGCGCCGATCGCCACCGAGGCCTCGCCGGTGGCCCTCACCACCGCCCGCGCCTCGGCCTGGAACATCAGGGCCGGGAAGGTCGCGGTGCCGACGCCCCAGCCGACGAGGAGCCCGTTCGCGTCGCGCATCTGCCGCGGCGCCAGCGGTCGCCTGCTCCACCCGAAGGCCGCCGCGCCCTGGGCGTAGCATTCCCGCAGCGCCTTCGAGGAGAAGGGCTTGCCGGAGGCCGGCTCGGTCTCGGCGTAGTTGCGCAGGCGGAAGTCCAGCGGATCCATCCCGCAGGCCTCCGCCATCTCGTCGATGGCGGCCTCCAGAGCCGCGCTGCCCGAGGCCTCCCCGGGCGCACGCATGAAGAGCGGCGTTCCGGTATCGAGCCGCACCGCGCGGTGGCGCGTAGCCAAAGCCGGCGCGGCGTAGAGCGTGTGCGAGACGCCGCCGCTCGGCTCGATGAAGTCGTCGAAGGTGCTGGTCGCCGTGAGCGTCTCGTGGTCGAGGGCGGTCAGCGCTCCGTCCGCGCCCGCGCCGAGGCGCAGGGTCTGGCGGGTCGGGGCGCGGTGGCCGACCGGGCCGAACATCTGGGGGCGGCTCATCACGAGCTTGACAGGCCGGCCGACGAGGCGGGCCGCCATGATGCCGAGCACCTGGGGACCCGCGATCATGCCCTTGGAGCCGAAACCGCCGCCGAGGAACGGGCTGCGGATGTGGATGTCCGACGGAGCGATGCCGAACAGGCCGGCGATGCGCCCTTGCGCCATCGCCAGCCCCTGCGAGGGCATGTCGAGATCGAGCCGGTCGCCGTCCCAGGTGGCGACGACGGCGTGGGGCTCCATGGCGTTGTGGTACTGGGCGGGCGTCTCGTAGGTCGCCGCGACGGTGTGCGCCGCACCGGCCAGCCCGGCCGCGACGTCGCCCGTCTCCATGTCGGCCGGGTCGCCGACGCCGATCGCCGCCGGCGTGAAGGGCTCCGCCGCATCGAGCCCGACCGCCGGGGTCTCGACCTCGTAGGCCGGATCGAGCAGGGCGGCGCCCTCGGTCGCGGCCTCCAGCGTCTCGGCGATCACCACCGCGACCGGCTGGTTGGCGTAGCGCACGCGGTCGTCCTGCAGGAGGTCGAGCCGGAAGGTGAAGCCGTCGTGCTTCTCGTCCGGGTGCTGAGCCAGCACCGGCTTGTTGTCCGGCGTCATCACCGCGACGACGCCGGGATGGTTCTTCGCCGCCGCGACGTCGAGGCGGGTGACCCGGCCCCGGGCGATGCGGCTCACCGCCATCACGGCGTAGAGCATCCCGGGCGGGTGGTGGTCGGCGGCGTAGGGAGCGGCGCCCGTCACCTTCAGGATCCCGTCCCGGCGGGTGAGCGGCTGGCCGAGATTCGAACCGTGGCGGATCGGGCGGGGAGCGGTCTCAGGCATGCGCGGCCTCCGGGGCGGGGGCGAGGACGGAACCCGGCAGCGCCGGCAGGCGCGCGGGCGTGCCGGCGGCGGCGGCGGTGAGCGCCCGCACCACGAGGCGGCGGGCGAGCTCGATCTTGAAGGCGTTGTCGCCGGAGGGTTTGGCGTCGGCGAGCGCGGCCTCCGCCGCCGCCCGGAAGGCGGTGGCGTCGGGCGCGCGGCCGGCCAGCAGGCCTTCCGCTGCCTTGGCCCGCCAGGGCTTGAGCGCGACGCCGCCGAGGGCGAGCCGCGCCTCGGCGATGCGCCCGTCCTCGATCCGCAAGGCCGCCGCCGCCGAGACCACCGCGAAGGCGTAGGAGGTGCGGTCGCGGACCTTGAGGTAGCGGCTGTGGCCGGCGAAGGCGACGGCCTCCGGCGGCAGGACGAGCGCGGTGATCAGTTCGCCTGGCTCCAGCACCGTCTCGCGCTCCGGCGCATCGCCCGGCAGGCGGTGGAAGGATTCGAGCGGGACGAGGCGGGTGCCGGCGGGCCCGGCGATCTCGACGCCCGCGTCCAAAGCCACCAGAGGTACGCAGAAATCCGACGGGTGGGTGGCGATGCAGGCCTCGCTCCAGCCGAGGACCGCGTGGAGGCGCGTCTCGCCGCCGACGGCATCGCAGCCGCTGCCGGGCCGGCGCTTGTTGCAGGCGCTGCCCGGGTCGGTGAAGTAGGGGCAGCGGGTGCGCTGCATCACGTTGCCGGCGGCGGTCGCCGCGTTGCGCAACTGCGCCGAGGCACCGGAGAGGAGCGCCTCGGCCACCGCGGGATAGGCCTTGGCGAAGGCGGGATCGTGCGCGAGGTCGCTGTTGCGGGCGAGCGCGCCTATGCGCAAGCCGCCGTCGTCCCGCCGCTCGACCGCCGCGAGGCCGGGCAGCCGGGTGATGTCGACGAGGCGGGTGGGACGGGCGACGCCGCCCTTCATCAGGTCGAGGAGGTTGGTGCCGGCGGCGAGATAGGCCGCGCCGGGCGCGGACCCCGCCGCGACCGCCCCGGCGACGTCGGTCGCGCGGACATACTCGAACGGGATCATGCCGCCTCTCCCCGACGCGGGGTCTCGTGCTGGCTCAGGGCGTTCTGGGCCTCCAGCACCGCCTCGGTGATGCCCGCATAGGCGCCGCAGCGGCACAGGTTGCCGCTCATCGCCTCGCGCACCCGCTCGGGATCGTCGCCGGCCTGCGCCTCGCGGATCAGCCCGACCGCGCTCATGATCTGGCCCGGGGTGCAGAATCCGCACTGGAACCCGTCATGGGCGATGAAGGCCTCCTGCACCGGGTGCAGGCGGTCGCCCTCGGCCAGGCCCTCGATGGTCAGGATCTCCGACCCGTCGAGGCTGACGGCCAAAGCGAGGCAGGAATTGATCCGCCTGCCGTCGACCAGCACCGTGCAGGCGCCGCACTGGCCGCGGTCGCAGCCCTTCTTGGCCCCGGTGAGATGCAGGCCCTCGCGCAGGAGGTCGAGCAGGGTCACGCGCGGGTCCGGGATCGGAATCGTGCGTCTCGTGCCGTTCACCGTCAGGACGATGTCGAAGCTCATGCGTCGGCCTCCAGGCTAGACGGGCTCCAAACTAATCTGGGTCGCCGCATCGCCCAGATGCGGCCGCGTGCGGCAGCGCACATGTCGCAGCGAACCTTTTGCCGGCACGACGGTTGACGCTGCGAAACCGCCCAGCGGTCCCCTTTGATTGACAGGTACTGAGATGAAGACCCGCCTCGCCCTCGCGGCCGCCCTGCTGACCGTCGCCGCCGCCCCCGCCTTCGCCCAGGGCGGCTCGCCCTACAACCGCTCCGGCTCGCAGGCCGGCGGCCCGCTCGGCGGCATCGAGCGCGCCTACGGCGCCCCGGGCGGTGCGCCGGCCGTCGACAGCACCGGCAGCGTCGTCGTCTATCCGCGGGACGAGCGCGGCGTGCTCGTCCGCGAGGTGCCCCCGGGCTACGCCCCGGCCGCGCCGTACGTCTACGGCCGCTGATCGAGCCGAGCTCCCGTTCCGCCCCGTTCGGGAGCCCGCTCTCGCGCGTCGTGAAGCCCGTCCCCGCGCGAGCGGGGGCGGGCTTTTTCGCATGCGTGGCGTTCTGCCTTGCCTCGGGGACGGACCCGGTGTGAACTCGAGCGGCCCCGCTTCCACCGCAGGATCCGAGCCGCCCGCCGATGACCGCTCCCTCCAGCCCGATCGTCCTCGCTCACGCCGCCTACCGCCTCGGCGACGCCTACCGGGCGGCGGGTGCGCCCCAGCCCTTCGTCGAGGTGCGCGACGTCGCCGCCCTCGAGGAAGCGGTGGCGGGGGCCGAGGTCCTGGTGGTCTCGGGGCTGTGGCGGCACAGCCTGCTGGAGCGGGCGCCGCGCCTGCGCTTCGTCCAGTCGGTCAGCGCCGGTACCGACCAGTTCCCTAAGGAGGCGTTGCGCGAGCGCGGTATCCGGCTCGCCAGCGCGCAGGGCGGCAACGAGCGTGCGGTGGCCGAGCACGCGCTCGCGCTGATGCTCGGCCTCACCCGCCGCCTGCCCGAGGCCCTGCGGAACCAGGCCGCCGCGACCTGGCGGCCGATGATCGCCGACCCGGCGAGGCGCGAACAGGAACTCGGCGGCCGGACCCTCCTGGTGATCGGGCTCGGGCGCATCGGCACCCGCATCGCCCGGCTGGGCCAGGCCTTCGACATGCGGGTGATCGGCCTGCGACGGCGCCCGCTCGAAGCGGGCGATCCGGTCGAAGCGGTCTTTTCTCCGGATCGGCTGCACGAGGCTCTTAAAGAGGCCGACGTGGTGGCGCTCGCCTGCCCGCTGACGCCGGAGACCGAACATCTCATCGACGCGGCGGCGATCGGAGCGATGAAGCCGGGCGCGCTCCTGATCAACGTCGCCCGCGGCCGGGTGGTCGACCAGGACGCGCTCGCCCGCGCGCTCACCGAGGGCCGGATCGCCGGTGCCGGCCTCGACTGCTTCCGGGAGGAGCCGCTGCCCGCCGACGCCCCGTTCTGGCGGATGCCGAACGTGATCGTCACGCCCCACAGCGCCGGCGAGACCGGCCTCTACGAGGGCCGGGTGATCGCGCTGCTCATCGAGAATCTCGGGCGGCTGCGGCGGGGGGAGGAATTGGTGAACCCGGTGGTGTGAGGATTGCGCGGCGGCAGACAGTCACCCGCAATCCGCAATGGCGCGGCAGGGCGTGCGCATCCCTCCTCTCCCCGCGGGCGGGGAGAGGGCCGTGTCCCCCTTGTCGGGGACACGGCAAGCCCACGGGGCGAGGGTGAGGGGGTGTTTCCGGAAAAGCCTCGCTCGGCAAGACCCCCTCACCCTCGCTCCGGCTTCGCCTGCGCTCACTTCACCCACGACAAGGGGGGTGAAGTCCTCTCCCCGCCCGCGGGGAGAGGGGAAAATCCGCGCCTATCCCGGAAACCGGCGGATCACGTCGCGCCCGCCCCCTCCCCTCACCGGTCCAGCACCGCCCGGTCGTTCTTCGCCACCAGGGCCTTGAAGTACGGGGTCAGCTCCTGCTCGGACAGGCCGAAGGCCTCGGCGAATTGCAGGATCAGGCGCTGCTCGCCCGGCTCGGCCTCGCCGTCCGCCATGGCGCTGTCGATCATGTTGAGCACGATGCAGAGCCGCTGGTCCGGGCGCAGGCGGGGCGCCGCGTCGGCCAGGAACTGCGCCGGCTGGGTGGCGCGGGCGTAGCGGACGGCGGATTCGAGGTGCTGGCGCGTGGTGTGGCGGCCGAGCACCGACATCAGATGGCCGACCTCCTCCGGGTCGATCTCGCCGTCGGAGCCCATGCAGTAGATCAGCGAGACCGCGAGGCAGGTCCGCGGCGTGAGGTCGAGCGAGGTCTGCGACTTGAACATGTTGAACATCGTCGGGGGCCCCTGGCAAGGTGCTCTGGCACTGTGTCGAGTCGGTTCGGCTGAAACGATCCGTCAGCGCAGGCGGTCGATTACCCCAATGCCGTGCCGGTGTCGATCATCGCGAGCCTGGTCGAGTCAGAGTATTTTTACACCGTCCGGTCTTATTTTTGCCGGCTGACACTCCATATAGCGGATCTCCATTACCACTTACGTTCGTGGATCGGATTTAATCCCGATTCCATACTCGCGCCCATACCCGCGTCGCGCGATCGGGCCGGTCTCGGTGCGCCACATCCGTCGGATCCGCCGATCCGGGACCCGCATGGCGACCACGCCCGTTCCGGCCTCGTCCGGTCGAGCATGGCGGCCCGTCGCCACGGCGCGGCGTCGCCGTTCCAGATTTCGAGCGGAGGGAAACCGTATTTTCTCCCGCACATCGTCGCCGTGGCAAGAACAACTCTTGCTATACAGTCATTTGAAATCTCATTTCATTGACTGATCTCGGGCCCGGCCGCATCGTAGAGGCATCAGCACGGGGGCGGGACGCCCCGGCCGTGCCGCCCTCCTTAAGCATCGGATCGGACCTCCATGACGCGCCTGCGCCTCGTCGGCTTCTCCGCCAACATCCAGCGGCCCTCGAAGACCCGCACCCTGGTCGAGGCGATCGCCGCCGAGGCCGCCGTGCGGCTGCCGGTCGAGGTGCGGATCTTCGACCTCGTCGATGCCGGCCCCGGCCTCGGCGGCGCGCTCTCCCGCGACCAGCTCTCGCTGCCGGCCCGGCGCATCGTCGAGGCGGTGGAGGAGGCCGACGCCCTCGTGGTCGGCACCCCCGTCTACAAGGGCGCCTATACGGGCCTGTTCAAGCACCTGTTCGACCTCGTGGCGCCGGAGGCGCTCGCCGGCACGCCGGTGGCGCTCGCCGCCACCGGCGGCGGCCCGCG
Source organism: Methylobacterium indicum (assembly GCF_017347565.1). Taxonomy (NCBI): domain Bacteria; kingdom Pseudomonadati; phylum Pseudomonadota; class Alphaproteobacteria; order Hyphomicrobiales; family Methylobacteriaceae; genus Methylobacterium; species Methylobacterium indicum. The sequence goes on from NZ_AP024145.1 coordinate 3,938,398, forward strand.
CCACGCGCTGGTGGTCGAGCATTCCTTGCGCCCGCTCTTCGGCTTCTTCACCGCGCTGACCGTCCCGACGGCGGTCTACGCGTCCGATCCCGACTTCCGCGACGGCGGCCTCGACTCCCCGTTGATCCGCCAGCGGGTGGCGGAGGCCGGGGATCAGCTCGCGACGCTGGCCGGCGCCCGCGCCGCCGCTGCCGCCGCGCCCCTCGCCCGCGTCGCCGGGGGCGCCCGGTGATCGACCGGCGCACGCTTCTCGCAGCGGCTCTGGCCGGTACCGCCCTGCCGGTCGCTCGACCGGCCTCGGCCGCCGGCTCCGACACCCTGCGCATCGGCTACCAGAAGAACGGCATCCTGGTCGTCGCCAAGCAGCAGGGGGTGATCGAGGCGCGGTTGAAGCCCCTCGGCGTCGCCGTCGCCTGGGTCGAGTTCTCGTTCGGCCCACCGCTCCTCGAGGCGATCAGCTTAGGCGCCATCGATCTCGGCCAGACCGGCGACGCACCGCCGGTCTTCGCCCAGGCCGCGGGCGGCCCGATCGCCTACGTGGCGGCCCAGGAGGCCGCGGGCTCGGGCGCGGCGGTGCTGGTGCAGAAGGATTCTTCGATCCGCACCCTCGCGGATCTGAGGGGCAAGCGCGTCGCCTTCGCCAAGGCGTCGAGCGCCCACAACCTCACCATCGCGGCCCTGGAGAAGGCGGGGCTGACCTACCGCGACATCGAGCCGGTGACCCTGGCGCCGGCCGACGCCGCGGCGGCCTTCGCCCGCGGCAGCGTCGATGCCTGGACGATCTGGGATCCGTACTTCGCCATCGCGGAGATGCAGCCCACGACCCGGGTGCTGGCGCTCGCCACCGATATCGCCAAGCCCAACAACTTCTTCCTCGCCCACAAGTCCGTCGTGGCCGAGCGCGGCCCGGTGCTCGACGCCGCGCTCGACGCGCTCGCCAGCGTGGCGCGCTGGTGCGAGGCCAACCGCGGCGAGGTGGCCGCCCTCCTCTCCAAGGGCACCGGCGTGCCGCTCGCCGCGACCCGCCGGGCGGTCGACCGCACCGACTACGCCATCGGTCCGATGACACCGAGCGCGGTGGCCGAGCAGCAGCGCGTCGCCGACCGCTTCCACGCGCTCGCGCTGATCCCGCGGCCGATCCGGATCGCCGACGCGCTGCGCACTCCCGTCTCCCAGAACGGCTGACCTCGCCATGCCCGCCCTCCCCTCCCCTGCCGCCGCGGCGCAGCGCCTCGCCCCCTGGCTCCTGCCGGCCGCGATCCTCGTCGGCTGGCAGATCGCCGGCTCGGCCGGGCTGGTCTCGACCCGGCTGATGCCCGCCCCCCTCGACGTCGCCGCGGCCGGCTGGCGGCTCGCCGAGACCGGCGAGCTCTGGACCAATCTCGGCGTCAGCTTCCTGCGGGCCGCGGCCGGCTTCCTGATCGGCGGCGGCATCGGCTTCGGCTTAGGCCTCGCCAATGGCTTGTCGCGCCTGTCGGACCGGCTCACCGACACCACCGTGCAGATGATCCGCAACATCCCGCACCTGTCGCTGATCCCGCTCGTCATCCTGTGGTTCGGCATCGGCGAGGAGGCCAAGCTCTTCCTGGTGGCGCTCGGCGTGTTCTTCCCGATCTACGCCAACACCCTGCACGGCATCCGCTCGGTCGATCCGCAGCTCATCGAGATGGGCCGGATCTACGGCATGTCGAAGCCCGAGCTGTTCTGGCGCGTGGTGCTGCCCGGCGCCCTGCCGTCGGTCTTCGTCGGCCTGCGCTACGCGCTCGGGATCATGTGGCTGACCCTCATCGTCGCCGAGACGATCTCGGCCTCGTCGGGGCTGGGCTACATGGCGATGCAGGCGCGCGAGTTCATGCTGGTCGACGTCGTGGTGCTGGCGATCCTGATCTACGCGCTGCTCGGCAAGGTCGCCGACCTCGCGACCCGCCGGCTCGAGCGCGCCTGCCTCGCCTGGAACCCCGCCTACCGCGCCGCCTGACCCCCATTCGCGCCCAGGATCACCCCCATGTTCGCCAGCACCCTGCGCCGGTTCGAGGGCGCTCCCGCCGCCCGCACGGCCCTGCGCCGCGAGGCCGTCGACCGCGAGATCGCCCGCGACCGGAGCACGGCCGGCCTCGGCCTGACCCTGCGCGGCCTGTCCAAGAGCTTCGACGGCGGCAGGCCGGTCATCGACGGGCTCGACCTGCACATCCCGGCCGGCCAGTTCGTCGCCGTGGTCGGGCGCTCGGGCTGCGGCAAGTCCACCCTGCTGCGCCTGATCCTCGGCCTCGACGCGCCGAGCGCCGGCCGCGTCGCGGTGGAAGGCGGGGACACCCCGCGCCGGATCATGTTCCAGGAGCCGCGCCTCCTGCCCTGGGCGAGCGTCCTCGACAACGTCGCGGTCGGCCTGCGCGGCGGCACGGCGGCGGAGCGCAAGACGCGGGCCGCCTCGGCGCTCCGCGAGGTCGGCCTCGCCGAGAAGGCGGAGCAATGGCCCGCCACCCTCTCGGGCGGCCAGCGCCAGCGGGTGGCGCTCGCCCGCGCCCTCGTCAGCCGGCCGGGGCTTCTCGCCCTCGACGAGCCGCTGGGCGCCCTCGACGCGCTGACCCGCATCGACATGCAGGCGATGATCGAGCGGATCTGGCGCGCGCAAGGCTTCACCGCGCTCCTCGTCACCCACGACGTCGCCGAGGCGGTGGCGCTCGCCGACCGCATCCTCGTCGTCGAATCCGGCCGCATCGCCCTCGACGTGCCCGTCACGGTCCCCCGCCCGCGCCGGCGCGGCGACCCGGACCTGGCGGCCCTGGAGGGGCGCATCCTCGATCACCTGCTGGATGGGCGGGGCTGACGGATCGTTCATCGAACAATCCGACGAGATGCCAGCTTCGCCCCACCCGCAACCTCATCCTGAGGTGCGAACGAAGTGAGCCTCGAAGGAGGGCTCCAGAAGCCACTGTGCTTCCTGGAGACCTCCTTCGAGGTCAGTCGATGTTCAATCGACCGACACCTCAGGATGAGGTTGCGGGTTGGAAAACTCGATCACTGCCGCCGAACAGGCGCACTCTCATTCCCCGGAGTTCCCCCATGACCGGCCAGACCGACGTCCTCTGGTTCCTGCCCACCCACGGCGACGGCCGCTATCTCGGCGCCCAGGAAGGCGCGCGGGCCGTCACCCTGCCCTACCTGCGCCAGATCGCCCAGGCCGCGGACGAGCTCGGCTATTTCGGCGTGCTGCTGCCGACCGGGCGCTCCTGCGAGGATTCCTGGGTCGTCGCCTCGGCGCTGGCGCCGCTCACGCAGCGCCTGCGCTTCCTGGTGGCGGTGCGGCCCGGCCTGCAACTGCCCTCGACCGCCGCCCGCATGGCCGCGACCCTCGACCGGATCTCGGACGGGCGGCTCCTCATCAACGTAGTGACGGGCGGCGATCCGGTGGAGCTGCGCGGCGACGGCGTGTTCCTGTCCCACGACGAGCGCTACGCCGTGACCGACGAATTCCTGCGTGTCTGGCGCGGGCTCCTCTCCGGCGAGACCGTGACCTACCGGGGCGAGCACCTGCAGGTGGAGGAGGGCCGGCTGATCTTCCCGCCGGTCCAGAAGCCCTACCCGCCGCTCTATTTCGGCGGCTCGTCGCCGGCCGGGATCGAGGTCGCGGCCGAGCATTGCGACGTCTATCTGACCTGGGGCGAGCCCCCGGCCGGGGTGGCGGAGAAGATCGCCCGGGCCCGCGAGGCGGCCGACAAGCGCGGAAAAACCTTCTCGTACGGCATCCGCCTGCACGTCATCGTGCGCGAGACCGAATCCGCGGCCTGGGAGGCGGCCGAATCGCTGATCTCGCGCCTCGACGACGCCACCATCGCCAAGGCGCAGGCGACCCTGGCGCGCCAGGATTCCGTCGGCCAGAGCCGGATGATGCAGCTCCATGGCGGCCGGCGCGACAAGCTGGTGGTGTCGCCGAACCTCTGGGCCGGCGTCGGCCTGGTGCGGGGCGGGGCCGGCACCGCGCTCGTCGGCTCGCCCGATCAGGTCGCCGACCGGATGAAGGAATACATCGATCTGGGCATCGACCGCTTCATCCTCTCCGGCTACCCGCACCTGGAGGAGGCCTACCGCTTCGCCGAGCTGGTCTTCCCCAAGCTCCCCTTGCGCGGCACCACCGGCCGGGCGGCGACGAACGCCCGCAACGACGGCCCGTTCGGCGAGGTGATCGCCAACGACATCGTGCCGGGGCGGAGCGTGTCGGCGCATTGAGGGATGGCGCACGCCCCGCCCGGGGCGGGCCGCCGCGACCGGCGGGCGCAGCCGCCGGCCCCTACGCGCCGCGCACCCGGATCGCCTCGCGGTAGACCGCGGCGGAGCGCAGGATGTGGCGGCCGAGGATCGCCAGCAGGGCCTCCGCCTCGCCCGCCGCGAAATGCCCGATCATCGCCGCGTGCTCGGCAAACGAGGTGTCCTGCTCATGCAGGCGCGGCACCGAGAGATGGGCGCGCAAGGCCGCCACCTGCCAGGCGATGGATTCGTAGGCCTTCGCCAGGTAGGCGTTGCCGCAATGATGGAAGAAGCTGGCGTGGAAGACGGTGTCGGCGCGGGCATAGGCGCGGCCGTCGCCGCCCCGGCGCGCCTGCTCCATCGCCCCTTGCGCCGCCCGCAGGCCGGCGAGTGCCGCCTCCGGGGCGACCGCGAGGCCGAGCCGGACCGCCTCGCTCTCGAGCATCAGCCGGAACGCCGCGAGCTGGTCGACGTCGTCGGGCGAGGGATCGAACACGAACGTGCCCTTCTTCGGCACGATCACCACCAGCCCCTGCGCCTGGAGCCGCGTCAGGGCCTCGCGCATCGGGGTACGGCTCACCCCCATGGCGAGGCCGACCCCATCCTCCGGCAGGGCCTGGCCGAAGGCGAGTTCCGCATTCACGATGGCGTCCCGGATCCGCTCCTCGACGGCGGCGGAGAGCGACTTCGGAACCGTGAGATCGAGCTGGATCGGGGGCATGCCGGCTTATCGCACAGCCCCGTCCCATCCGCGACCGATCCTTCTATTGTATCCAAGGTACAATATGCTTGATCGACGCAGCCGATTGCTGCACGGTCCGGCGCAACGATCGGATCGCCGGGAGGGCGTCATGGAAGGAAGCATCGCGGCTCGTCCGCTCCGGGCGGGCCTGCCGGATACGCTGGTGCGGGCCCTGACCGACCTCCTCGGCGAGCGCTTCACCCGGAGCCTGCCCGAGCGCGAGCATCACGGACGCGACGAGTCCTACCACCCGACATGCCCGCCCGAGGCGGTGTGCTACGCCCTCTCGACCGACGAGGTATCGGGCATCGTGCGCGCCTGCGCCGGCCACCGGGTCCCGGTGATCCCATTCGGCGGCGGCACCTCGCTGGAGGGCCACGTCGCGGCGTTGCAGGGCGGCGTCTGCCTCGATCTGAGCCGCATGACCCGCATCGTTGCGGTGCGGGCCGACGACCTCGACGCGACGGTGGAGGCCGGGGTCACCCGCCAGCAGCTCAACGCGCACCTGCGCGACACCGGCCTGTTCTTTCCCGTCGATCCCGGCGGCGAGAGCACGCTCGGCGGCATGGCGGCGACCCGGGCGTCGGGCACCAACGCGGTGCGCTACGGCACGATGAAGGACAACGTCGTGTCCCTCACCGCCGTGATGGCGGACGGCACGGTGATCCGCACCGGCTCGCGGGCGCGCAAATCCTCGGCCGGCTACGACCTGACCCGGCTGCTGGTCGGCTCGGAGGGCACGCTCGGCATCGTCACCGAACTGACGGTGCGGCTCCACGGCATCCCGGAGGCGGTCGCGGCCTCCGTCTGCGCCTTTCCGAGCGTCGAGGCGGCGGTGGCCACCGTGGTCGAGATCGTCCAGTGCGGCGTGCCGATCGCCCGGGTCGAGCTTCTCGATCCCGTCACCATCGCGGCGGTGAACCGCCACTCGGGGACCGCGCTCGCCGAGATGCCGACCCTGTTCATGGAGTTCCACGGGACGCAGGCCGGGACCGCCGAGCAGATGGCGCTGGTGGGCGCGCTCGCCGAAGGGAACGGCGCGCTCGGCTTCGAGACCGCCGCCGATGCCGACGCCCGGGCCCGGCTATGGCGGGCGCGCCACGACGTGCATTACGCGGTCCAGGCCCTGCGCCCCAACGGCCGGGTCTGGAGCACCGACGTCTGCGTGCCGATCGCCAGCCTGCCGCGCTGCCTTGCCGAGACCCGGGCGGACATCGCCGGCGCCTCGTTCCCGATCACCACGGTCGGCCATGTCGGCGACGGCAATTTCCATCTCGGCCTGATCGTCGATCCGTCGAGCGAGGCGGAGCTGGCGGAAGCCGCCGCGATCAACGACCGGCTGGTGCGCCGCGCCATCGCGATGGAGGGCACCTGCACCGGCGAGCACGGCATCGGCTCGGGCAAGATCAAGTTCATGGAGCTGGAGCACGGGGCGGCGATCGGGGTGATGCGGGCGATCAAGCGGGCGCTCGACCCCCTCGGCATCCTCAATCCAGGCAAGGTCCTGCCGGGCGAGGCGGACTGAACGCCGACGCCCGCGCGAGCCGCGACACAACAATCACCACAACAAACGAAGGGGAAACGCCCGATGACACCCGCCGTCGCCTCACCGCCCTCGGAGACCGAGGCCGCCGTCGCCACCGCCCGGCGCCGCTTGGTGCCGTTCCTGGTGCTGATGTACCTGCTCGCCTATCTCGACCGCGCCAACGTGGCGTATGCCAAGCAGGCGCTCCAGCTCTCGACCGGGATCACGGAGGCGGCCTTCGCCTTCGCGGCCGGCATCTTCTTCGTCGGCTACGCGGTGTTCGAATTGCCGAGCAACCTGATCCTGCACCGGGTTGGGGCGCGGGTCTGGCTGTCGCGCATCATGGTGACCTGGGGGCTGCTCGCCGCCGCCATGGCCTTCGTGCACGGCGACACCTCGTTCGCGGTGCTGCGGGTGCTGCTCGGCATCGCCGAGGCCGGCTTCTTCCCGGGCGTGCTGCTCTACCTGACCTACTGGTTCCCGGCCAAGGAGCGGGCCCAGATCCTCGGCCTGTTCTACCTGAGCCAGCCGCTCTGCTTCATCCTCGGCGGGCCGATCTCGGGGCTCCTCCTCGACATGCACGGCGCCTTCGGCCTGGAGGGCTGGCAGCTGATGTTCCTGGTCGAGGGCCTGGCCGCCTCGCTCGTCGGCGTGTGGGCCTATGTCTACCTCACCGACCGGCCCCGCGACGCCGCCTGGATGCCGGCCCGCCAGCAGGCGGCCCTGGAAGCCTCGATCGCCACCGAGAATGCCGCCAAGTCGGCGCACGGCGCGGTCCATCTCGGGGCGATCTTCCGCAACCCGCTGCTGGCGCATTTCGCGCTCACCTACTTCTCGATCGCGATCTGCGGCTACGGCATCGCCTTCTACCTGCCGGCGCAGGTGAGCGCGCTGCTCGGCACCAAGATCGGCCTCGGCGTGACCCTCGTCACCAGCATCCCGTGGCTCTGCGCCTTCGCGGTCAGCGCGTTCTGGCCGGGCCTCGCCCAGCGCAGCGGGCGCCGGCGGACCTTCGCGGTCGTCTCGCTCCTCTGCGCCGGCCTCGGCATGATCGCGTCCGGCTACCTGCCGCCGCTGGTCGCCGTGCTGGCGCTCTGCGTCTCGGTCGCCGGGCTGATCAGCGCCCAGCCGATCTTCTGGACCTTCCCGATGGGGTATTTCGGCGGCGCCGCGGCGGCCGGCGGCATCGCGGTCATCAACGCGATCGGCAATCTCGGCGGCTTCGTGGCCCCCAACCTCAAGGTCGCGGCCGAGGGCTGGGCCGGCACCGGCCTCGCCGGCCTGTGGGTGATCGGCGGCGGCGCGCTCCTCGCCTCGCTCCTCGTCGCGCTGATCCCGGCCCGGGCCGAGCTCAAGGACGAGGCCCGCACCGATGCCGTCTCCTCCAAGGGGGCGCTGGCATGACGGCGCAAAACAGCCCCGCCGCCCGGCTGCGCGCCGGGATGGCGCAGGGCATCGTCATGGCGCCGGGCGCGGCGGATGCCCTGACGGCCCGCCTCGTCGAGCGGGCCGGCTTCCCGGCGGTCTACATGACGGGGTTCGGCGCCACGGCCGCCCGGCTCGGCCTGCCCGATCTCGGCCTGATGTCGCAGACCGAGATGACCGAGCATGCCCGGATCATGACCCGGGCGGTGACCATCCCGGTCGTCGCCGACGCCGATACCGGCTATGGCGGGCCGGCCAACATCCACCGCACGGTGCGCGAGCACGTCCAGGCCGGGGTGGCGGCGATCCACCTGGAGGACCAGGTGGCGCCGAAGCGCTGCGGCCAGCTCGCCGGCATCCGCCTCGTCGATGCCGAGGAGAACGCCCGGCGGCTCGCCTGCGCCCTCGAGGCGCGGGGCGAGGACGACCTCCTGATCATCGGCCGCACCGACGCGCTGCCGGCGATGGGCCTCGACGAGGCGGTCCGCCGGGCCGCCCTCTACGCGCAGGCGGGGGTGGACCTCGTCTTCGTCGACGGGGTCAAGCGCGTCGCCGAGGTCGAGGCGATCGCCCGCGCCGTGCCGGGGCCGAAGGTGGTATCGATCGTCGACGGCACCGAGGCGGTGGCGCTGACGGCCGCCGACCTCCAGGCGATGGGCTTCAGCCTCGCCTTCTACGCGCTCAGCGCCCTCTTCTCGGCCGTGCGGGCGATGGAGGAGACCCTGGCGGTCCTTCGGCGCGACGGTACGCCGAGCGGTCGCGCCGACGCCATGACGAGCTACGGCGCCTTCGCGGATCTGGTCGATCTCGCCGGGCACCAGGCGCGGGCGGACCGGTTCGGGGGGTGAGGGTCGTTCACGAGATCTGCCAAGACGATCCCTCGACTACGGAGGCCCCGACGCGAAGTGTCGGATCCAGGCGATGATCTCCTCCTCCGTCATCTCCCCGGCTGCGATGGCGGTCCAGGTCTGAACAACGGCCTCGTCTGACGCGCTCAGTTCGTACCCATTGAGCGCGAGAAAAAGCTCGGTCACCACAGCCGATACACGTTTGTTTCCATCCAAGAAGCCATGATTACGAGCCAACCCGAACGCGTAGCACGCTGCGAGTTCGCAGATATTGCGGCAGCCGCCGAGATCGGGACGGTTTCGAGGCCGATCCAGAGCCGATTCGAGCATCGCCCTGTCTCGAATTCCTACGGCACCGCCATGCTCGGCGAGCTGCTCGTCATGAATGGCGAGGACGACGTCCACTCCGACCCAACACGGCGTCACTTCGCAAGCTCGCGGAGCGCGTTGCGGCGGCGCTTCATGATCTCCCGTGCCTTGTCCATCTGCTCTTCGAAAGTCGGGTCGTAGGGCGTCAAGCGATAGCCGTCCGGAGTCTCCGTGAGGAACACGGTGTCTCCCTTCTCGACCTTGAGACGTGCAACCGCTTCCTTGGGGAGCACGAAGCCGACCGAATTGCCGATCCCCGTGAGCTTGAGCGCCAGCATGATGTCCTCAGGCGTTATAACCTTCGTTAGAACGATGAGATCTTAGCGACCATCCAGCAAGGGCACTCGCCCCCTCCCACCCCATCCTCCCGGTCGGAGGCAGGAGACGTCCTTACCGAAAATCCCGGCTTCCGACCCGCAACGGCCGGGCCGCGCCCCGCGCATCGCCGCCACCGCGCCGCGCCTCGTCCCCCCGGCCGCCATCGACCGCCAGCGGCGTCCCCGGCGCCCCCGGCGCATCCTCGGCCACCCGGGCGAGCAGGTCCGAGCGGTCGATCAGGTGCTCGGCGACGAGGTGGATCACCTCGCCCTCGCGCTGCACCCGGCCGCGGGCGGCCATCAGGCCGGTTTGGAGGATCAGGGTGCGCTGGCGGGTGAACAGGGATGGCCAGATCACTAGGTTGGCGGTGTCGGTCTCGTCCTCCAGCGTGATGAACATCACCCCCTTGGCCGAGCCCGGCTTCTGGCGCACCAGCACCAGCCCGGCCACCGTCACCCGGGCGCCGTCGCGCAGCCGGCGGAGCGCCGCGCAGGCCGAGACGCCGTCGCGCGACAGCTCCCCCCGCAGGAAGGCGAGCGGGTGGCGGCCGAGGCTCAAGCCCGACGCCCGGTAATCCGCCACCACGGCGGCCCCCTCCCCCAAGGGCGTCAAGCGCACCGGCGGCTCGGCGAGTTCGGGGAGGGGCGCGGCCTCGCGCCGGTCGGCCGCCGCGAAGAGCGGCAGCGGCTCCGGCGCGAGGCCGCGGATCGCCCACAGGGCGGCGCGGCGATCGAGGCCGAGGCCCGCGAAGGCGTCCGCCGCGGCCAGACTCCGCAGGCCCTTCAGCGACAGACCGGCCCGGCGCCACAGGTCCTCGACCGAGCGAAACAGGTCGGCCTCCCGCACGGTGGCGAGCCGGGCGCCGTCCTGGTTCCCCAGGCCCCGCACCAGCCGCAGACCCAGCCGCACCGCCAGCCTCCCCTCCCCGGCCGGCTCCAGGGTGCAGTCCCAGCGCGAGGCGTTGACGTCGATCGGCCGGACCTCGACGTCGTGGGCGCGGGCATCCCGGACGATCTGGGCCGGGGCGTAGAATCCCATCGGCTGGGCGTTGAGGAGCGCGCAAGCGAACACGTCGGGGTGCCGGCACTTCAGCCAGGACGAGGCGTAGGCGATGAGGGCGAAGGAGGCGGCGTGGCTCTCCGGGAAGCCGTAGGAGCCGAAGCCCTCGAGCTGGCGGTAGGTGCGGGCGGCGAAATCCGGGTCGTAGCCGTTGGCGATCATCCCGCCGACGAGCTTCTCCTCGTAGAGGTTGATCGTGCCGTCGCCCTTGAAGGTGCCCATGGCGCGGCGCAGGCCGTCGGCCTCGGCGGGGCTGAAGCCGGCGGCGACGATCGCGACCTGCATCGCCTGCTCCTGGAACAAAGGCACGCCGAGGGTGCGCCCGAGCACGCTCTCCAGTTCTCTGGTCGGATAGGTGACTGGGTCGATCCCGCGGCGGCGGCGCAGATAGGGATGGACCATGTCGCCCTGGATCGGGCCCGGCCGCACGATCGCGACCTCGATGGTGAGGTCGTAGAGGTTTTTTGGCTGCATCCGCGGCAGCATCGCCATCTGGGCCCGGCTCTCGATCTGAAAAACCCCGATCGTGTCGGCCTTCCGGATCATCGCGTAGGTGGGCTCGTCGTCCGGCGGAATGTCGGCGATCTCCCGCGGCGGGTTCGTCTCGGGCCGGTGCTCGGCGAGCAGCGTGAAGGCCCGGCGCAGGCAGCCGAGCATGCCGAGCCCGAGCACGTCGACCTTCATGAAGCGCAGGGTCTCGATGTCGTCCTTGTCCCACTCGATGATCTGGCGGTTCTCCATCCGGGCCGGGACCACCGGGCAGAGATCGTCGAGCCGGTCGAGGGTGAGGACGAATCCGCCCGGATGCTGGCCGAAATGGCGCGGCGTGCCGATCAGCGCCCGGGCGATCTCCAGGGTCAAGCGCAAGCGGCGCTGCGAGAGGTCGAGGCCGAGCGCCTTGGCCTCGCGCTCGCCGACGCCGTCGCGCGACCAGCCCCAGACCAGGCGGGCGAGGGCCCCGGTGACGTCCTCGGGCACGCCCAGCACCTTGCCGACCTCCCGCACCGCGCCGCGGGCCCCGTAGCGGATCACCGTGGCGGTGAGGGCGGCGCGCGCGCGGCCATAGGTGGCGTAGATCCACTGGATCACCTCCTCCCGGCGCTCGTGCTCGAAATCGACGTCGATGTCGGGGGGCTCGTCGCGGGTGACGTTGATGAAGCGGGCGAAGAGCAGGCCCTGCGCCACCGGATCGATCGCCGTGATGCCGAGGCAGTAGCAGATCGCCGAATTCGCCGCCGAGCCACGGCCCTGGCACAGGATGCCCTGGGAGCGGGCATAGCGGACGATCGCCTCGACGGTGAGGAAGTACGGCGCGTACCCCTTGAAGTCGACGAGATCGAGCTCGTCGGCGAGCTGCTTGCGGACCGCCTCCGGCACCCCGGCCGGAAAGCGCTTCGCCGCCCCCTCCCAGGTCATCGCGGCCAGCCGCACCTGGGCCGGCCGGCCGTCCTCGCCGGCCTCGTCCGGGTAGGTGTAGGTCAGCTCGTCGAGGGAGAAGCGGCAGGCTTCGGCGATGGCCGCGGCCCGGGCCAGCGCCTCCGGGTGGCGGGCGAACAGGCGGGCGGTCTCGGAGGGCTCGTGCAGGTGGCGCCCGGCATGGCGTTCGCGGGCAAAGCCCGCCGCCTCGATCGTGGTCTTCAGGCGGATGCAGGTGACCACGTCCTGCATCATCCGCCGCTCCGGGACGTGGTAGAGCACGTCGCCGAGGACGACGGTCGGGACCCGCGCCGCCCGGGCGAGACCGGCGATGTCGGAGAGCCGCAGGTGGTCGTTGACGCCGAAGCGGCGCGACAGGCCGCAGGAGAGATTCGTCCCGAAGATCCCCTTCAGGAGGCGCAGGCGCTCCGTCAGCACCGCGTCGGCACGGTCGGCGGGCAGTACCGCGAGCAGCCCTTCGCTCCACTCCGCCACGTCGCCAGTTGTCAGGTGGCAACCGCCACGGGGCGCGCGCTCCTGGGATCGGCCGAGGGTGAGGAGGCGGCAGAGCCGGCCATAGGCCGCCCGATCGGTCGGGTAGACGAGCAGGCTCCAGCCTTCCGCCAGGTCGAGCCGGCAGCCGACGATCAGGCGGCAGCCGGTGGTCCGCGCCGCCGCATGCGCCCGCACCATGCCGGCCAGCGAGTTGCGGTCGGTGACGGCGAGCGCCCGGATGCCCAGGAGGGCGGCCGTGGCGAAAAGCTCCTCGGGTGAGGAAGCGCCGCGCAGGAACGAGTAGTGGGTGGTGACCTGGAGCTCGATGCTCATCGGGGGCGCGACCGGCTGCCGACGGTCGCCTCGCCAGCACTTCTCCTCTCGCACACCACGACCTCATCCTGAGGTGCGACCGCAGGGAGCCTCGAAGGAGGGCTCCAGATCTCTCCGAGAGCCCTGGAGCCCTCCTTCGAGGCTCCGCGATCTCCGATCGCTCCACACCTCAGGATGAGGTCGCGGGTAGGATGAAATTCCTCGGTCGCAGCCGGCAAGCGTCGAGCGATCCGGCGCATCACGCCTCCCCCAGGCCGTGCAGCCACCAGCGCGCGCCCTCCCGGGTCAGGCAATCGCGAAACAGCCAGTAGCGGGCGCCGGTCTCGTCCTCGACCCGGTAATAGTCGCGGGTGGCCGCGACCTCGTCCTCGGCGAGCCACCACTCGCCGAAGATGCGCTCCGGCCCGTCGGCCCGCGCCACCCGGCGGCGGGTGCCGCGCCAAGTGAAGGCGGTGGGCGGCGCGTCGGGGAGCGCGGCCAGCACCGCCACCGGCTCGGGCACGGGCAGCAGCCGGCCGGGCCGCGGCAGGTCGGCGGGCCAGGTGACGCCGGTGGCGGGGCTCAAGGGGGCGACCCGGCGCACCGCCCGCTCGGGCCACTCGCTCTCGACCGGGCTGCGGCGAAACACCCGGCCGGGCCCGAGGCGCAGCACCAGCCGGTCGACGAGTTCGGCCATCGCGTCGGAATCCGGCTCCTCGCCGGGGGCGGCGAGCTGGCGCGCATCCAGCCGCTCGACGCGGAGAGCCGACAGCCGCGCCTCGTCGAGGCCGTGGCCGGGATCGACTTGCGGCAGACGCTCGGTCAGCAGGCGGGCGAGGTGGGTGGGGTCGCGGCTCGGCCGGGCGGTGCCGACGCTGACCGCCTGGTCGAGGCCGTCGACACGGCGAAACACCAGGTCGAGCCGGCGTGCCCCGAGCCCGTGCCGGGTAAGCGCCTCGGCCAGCATGGCGCAGAGCCGCCCGGCCACCCGGGCCAGGGTCTCGGGCGCCCCGATCGGCTCCGGGAAGGCGAGGCGCACGGCGTGCTCGGCCGGGGGCGCGAGATAGGCGAGCGGCTCGGGGGCGTGGCCGAGAGCCTGGTCGAGGCGGCGGCCGGGCTCCTCGCCGAAGCGCAGGCGCAGCGGCCCCCGGGGCTGGTCGAGGAGATGGGCGACCCGGGTGAGGCCGAGCTGGGCCAGACCCGAGACGGTCCCCCGATCGAGGCGCAGGGCCCAGAGCGGCAGGTCGAGGAGGTGGGGGCGCTGCCCGGCCGGCGGCAGCACGGTCTCCGGCGGCAGGCAGCGGGCGGCGGCCCAGGCGGCGCCCGGCGTGTCGGCGAGCGCCACCCGCACCCGGTAGCCGGCCCGGGCGAGGCGCCGCCGCAGGGAGCCGAGCAACGCCGCCTCGCCGCCCTGCAGGTGGGCGGCGCCGGCGACGTCGATCCAGATCCCGTCCGGCGGGTCGGGGGCGACGAGGGGCGCGTAGATCAGGCACCAGGCCGCGAGGCGGTGGAGCGCCGCCGCGTCGCCCTCCGGGTCGGCGGCGATCACCGCGAGGCCCGGGACCATCGCCTGGGCCTGGGCCAGAGCGAGGCCGGGGCGCAGGCCCGCCGCCCGGGCGGCGCGGTCGACGGCGGTGAGCACCCGGCGCGGGCCGTCCTGGCCGGCGGCCACCACCGGCTCATCCGGCGGCAGCCCGCCGTGCCGGCGCCGCCAGCGGTCGGTCGGCCAGCTCGGCAGGAAGACGCAGACGACCCTTCGCATCGGGAGCCTCGAGGAGCCAGGTGCGGGGCTCGGCGCCCCGGGCGCGGACGAGCGCCACGGTCCAGCGGGCCCGCGACAGGCCCGGAACGGGAAGAGCGGGAGAGGGCGCCGCGGTGACGCCCCAGCGGGTGGCGGCGGCGTTGGGCTCGGGCACGGCGGCGCCCCAGCGGCGGATCACCAGGGCGAGGCCTCCGCTGCCCTCGGCGGCGAGCTGGAGCCGGCGCGACGGGGTGAGCCCGAGCCGGGCGACCTCGCCGACCACCGCCGCGAGGCCGCGATGGCGCAACCCCTCCTCCATGGTGGGCAGCACCTCGGTCTCGCGCCGGGTCTCGGCGTAGAGCACCCGGTCGGGATGGAGCCCGACCGCGGCGAGGCCGGGGGCGAAGAGGTCGCGGCGGGTGAGGCACCACAGGACCGGGCCGGGGAGCCGGGCCAGGATAGCGGCGACGAACAGGGCCGCGAGCGCCCCCTCCCCGTCCACCGGGCCCGCGGCCAGCACCTCGTGCACCGCGCCGAGGCGTAGGCCCCCGCCCGGCAGATGGGTGTCGATCGGGTCGACGCCGAAGGACAGGACCGGACGTCCCGCCGCCTCGGGCGCCAGCCCGCCGATCTGCTCGCGCAACGCCGCGAGCTGCCGTTCCCGCCCGGCCTGTCGCATCTCATGCCCATCACCGACCGAAACCCGAATATGTTCCTGTTTTGTTCGGTTTCGAGGGGGTGTCAACCGGGGCTGTGGATGGACCGCCTCACCAGCCCCCGGAATCCCGGTCGCCTGTTGACGGCAGCGGGGACAACGGCCTCGGCCCGAGTCGCAAGGCCTTGGACCACAACGCGATCGGTCCGGCTCGGGGCCCGCGCCGGATTCGGGCATAGCCGTGGGACAACCCGCGCCAAGCCGCCAGGATCGCCGCTGAGCTGGATTCGGGGCCGGCAGGTGCCGTACAACTGTCCTCGGGACGGACGGGCCTCCACGGGCCTCCTGGCGGAGAATCCGGGGTTTCGGGCTCCGCCCGTGCCGGGGGCGAGAATCGACGTCGGGCGCGAGCCCGGAATCGGGCCTCGCCGGGGCCTGCCGCGGGCCCCGACCGGCACGCCGAGTTGCCTACGGCGGGCCATCCGCGATTCACACAGCTTTCCAAGCTGTTAATCGGGGCCCTGCGCCGAGTAACCTACGGGCCTGCGCAGAGTCGCCTTCCCGGCCCCCCGGATTCCACGCAGACGAGCCTACGGGCCTGCGCCGAGTTGCCTACGCGACCGCGCAGACCTGCCTACGCGAATAGGGGTCAAGCCCTTGATCGGCAAGGGAAAATCGCCACCCCATATAATACCCATATAGCTCTACGGATTCAGACTCTGAATCTAGATTCTGAATCTCTCATAAAAAGGGATTTGGGGATCGGGATTTAGGGGGTTCCAGGGCTCGATCGGCGGAGAGGCGGATCGCGGCCTGACCCGGTGGGAGCGCCCTGCCCTCCCGGCTCCGATGTCAGACGTCGGGCCCGTCGTTCGACCGGAGCCGAGAGTCCTGAGGCCCGAGGCGGCGCGTCTGAGCCTCGCAATCCCCGAGTCGTCGCCCCACAAAGCCCAGAACAGCCGGCCGCGTTTCCCCGGGGATGAGTCGAGCCGAGGCTTGAGCCGCGGGAACCGACTCACCTCTACGATGTCTGATGATTCGCCGTCCCGATGCGGGACTCTCGCTCGACTCGCCGGGCGTTGCTGGAGGTCGGCAATACTTTGGCGCGACTCACGACTCGGCCGCCCCCGAGGGTTACCGGGATCCTGCGTCGGCCTGCACGAGCGTAGGCAAGTCGGCGTCGATCGGGTGACGGACCGTAGGCGGGTCTGCGCGGTCCTGATCCTGAAAAAGATGCGGAATCTCAACGGACAAGGCTCCGATTCCGGGGCGAGCGGCGGCGTCCGGGGGCGTAGGCAATTCAGCGTGCCCGCACGTCTGTCAGCTGCGGGCGAAGCGTAGGCAACTCGGCGTAGGACGGGCGCGCGCCGCGGCAGCAGCGAGAGAAAAGGCGAATGATAATCTGATGTAGATTTACTGTTTATATAAGTATATATCTCGAATATTGCTGCCTTGAGGTTGAATACAAAATAAAAAACCAGATTTCTGCTCTAAAAAACCCTCGATCATCGCGTCGATGAGTGCGCTGAACATGCACGAGGCTGCGCATCGAGGCGGAGAGCCGGGCGAGACACGAACGACGACTCCGGAGCGCGGCGAGAGACTTGCGCGCCGCTCGCGAAACCGGCGGCGCGGTTTTTTTTCCGCATGAGGCATGGCCGGCGGAGATGCGAGACCGGCTGACCGGTGTCACGCCGGACTGGCGCAGCCGCGATCTCGGCGCCAAGTGGCGCTTCGGCGTGCGCGTCCCATGATCGTGCCAACTGGCAACAGGGATGACGACGGTCTGTGCGCCCCCCGGCAGATGGGGCGGCCCGAATACGGAACGGCGCGTCTTCCCGTTCACTCACCTCGCGGCGCGGCCGCTCCTGCCGGAGACCGGATTTTCGCGTTCATTCGACGGGAAGATCGTCCTCCGGCGAGTCCGCTGGCGATCTAACCGGCTACGCCCGGACCGATCCCGTCATCATTCCCGAATAAAAGGAAATAAATCCTATGAGCGGGCATGACTCGACGTCGACGATCCTACGCTCGAGGCGCGAGGCGTCGTGCGCCTCCGACGTCCCGCCCCTCGACGAGACGGCCACGTAGGCAAGTCGGCGGAATCAAGCCCTTGCGCGGGCTCGCCTATTCGCCAGCGCCGCCTTGGGCGGCACCAGGAGGTCCTTCGGATCGGAGGGCAAGAGCTGCATGCCGCCGTCGTCGAGGGTCAGGCGCAGGCGCGGAAACACCTCGGTGAGATGGGCGACGTCCTTGCGGAATTCCTGGCGAAAGGATCGGATCGAGCCGTTCTCGCTGCCGAACTGCTTGTAGAGGTTGTCCCAGGTGAGCCGCAGCGGCCGCTCCAGCCGCGAGAGCCGGTAGCCGACCCAAAAAAGCAGGTCGAGCTTGCGCGCCGAGCCGGCAAACGCCCGGGCGGCCCGGATGTCGACCGGCAGGGCGTGCTGGATCAGGTTGTCGTAGAACTCGCGGTGGAAGGTGATGGTCGAGGACCATAGGAGGCCCTGGTCCGGGTGGTTGTGCAGCGGCAGCCACACGTCCATCTGCCGGAACGGCGGCACGTTGAGGGTCGAGGCGCGGGTGCCGTCCCACAGGCCGATCTGCATCGAGCAGGCGGCGAGCCGGTTGAGCTGCTCCTTGAACTGCTTGAGGGTGCCGCGCTCGCCGCCGGTGACCGGGAAACCCATGTCGCGGATGAAGCCCGACATGCTCTGCGCCACCTCGACCTTCGGGCTGCGCTGGCGCACCGCCTCGGTGCAGAGATGCAGCAGGAGGAGCCGGGCCTTCGGGCCGTAGGGCAGCCCCTGCATCTCCATCTCGCCGGTCGTCGGGTTGATCAGCCGGCCGGCATTGATGGCGAGCGTGTTGCGGCCGTATTCCCGCGAAACGTTGGTGACGCCCTTCGGCTCGCGATACGGCAGGCCGCAAAGCGCCAGCACCGAGTGGATGTGCTGGATGTTCTCGGGCGCCGCCGGCTCGTTCTCGATCACCTCGCGCACCATGTCGCGGCGGCGCGCGTTGCGGGGCAGCCGGGCGCGCTCGGCGGCGGCCTCGGCCTTCAGCACCACCAGCTTGTCGCGCGCCTCCGACTCGGCGTCGCGCTTGGCCTGGCTCGCGCGCACGAAGGCGAGCGTCGCCTTGTAGGCGACGCTGCCGCGCGCCTTCTCGACGATCTCGAGGAGGTCGGGGTCGCGCACGCCCTCGACCGGTTCGAGGACGGATGGCGGCGGGGTCGTCATCTCCACCAAGGGGCTCCGCAGGCGGATGCGGGCTTTCGGGCGCGCATCGTGACTCTGTTGGGTTGGAGTCCTAACGCGCGAAACCCGACTCGACAGAGTCGAGTCGGGCGAGATTCCGAAGCAGAGCGCCAGATTCCTGTGAATCGGTGTGGCTAACCGGAGAGTCTTCGTCGCTCCGGTTCGGAGATGGGACGAACCTTAATCGGTGTCGTCTCGGGTCTTCGACTCGGCGAACGCCGCGTAGAGCTGTGGAAGACTCTGGATCAGGTAGGCGGCGAAGTCCGGTTCGAGGCTGTCGTCGACGGTGAGCTGGGTGCCCTGGCGGCCGCGGTCGATCCGCACCACCGGCCGTCCGCCGAGCGTGGTCCAGACCGCCGGCACCGGCGCCGGCCGCGGCGCCGGCGCGGTGAGCGCCGAAAACAGCCGGGCGAAGCGGTCGTCCGAGGACAGTTCCGAAAAGTCCGGCGTTGCCAGGACGCGGCCGACCACCTCGCCGGCGCCCTCGCGGGCGAGCGCCTCGACGAGGGCGGTCCAGCGCGGCCGGCCGGTTTTCGGCGCCGGGCCGATCGCCGTCACGATGTCGACCGGTACCGCCCGGCCGATGCCGATCAGGCGCGAGAGCTGGGTCTTCTCCACCGCGAGCGCCGCCATGATGGTGGCGCGGTCGAAGCCGCGATCCTCGAGCGCGATCGCGAACAGGGCCCGCTCGATATAGCTGAGATCGGCCCGGGCCGAATTCTCCTGGCCCTGCGCGACGACGAGATCCTCGTCGGTGAGCGTCTTGACCACCGCCCGGACCGGGCGGCCGAGCTCGATCGCCGCCCGCAACCGGCGATGGCCGTAGGCGACCTGATAGCGGCCGGCCTCGGACGGATGCGGCCGGACCAGGATCGGCACCTGCTGGCCGCGCTCGCGGATCAGCGCCACGAAGGCGGCATGCTCCTCCGGATCGACCGACAGGCGGTCCTTGACGAAGGAGCCGTCGACGAGGGCGGTGTCGAGTTCGACCACCCGGTCGCCCGACGCCACCATGGCACGGGCCTCCGCCGCCGCGCTGGCGATGCGCCCGAGGCTGCGCCCCATGGCGCCGACGGCGCCGGAGCGCACCAGCTGGCGGGGTGCCTCGGTGGCGGGATCGGTGGCCGGGGCCTCGACCGGGTTGCCAGTTGGCAACTCGGCCGGCGGCGTCTCGCGGTCGAGGGAGCGGGCGCCGAGGGCGGCGCGCAGGGCGTCCTTGCGCTTCATGCCGGCACGCGTCCCCAGGCGCGGTGCATCAGGCCTTCGATCTCGCCGTTGACCCCGTCGAGCGCCTCGATCGCCCGATCGTAGGTGGCGCGGGTGAAGCTCTCGCGGCCGATCTCGTAGAGGGTCTGCTTCGACAGGCCGGCATCCGACACGGCGGTCGATTTGAGCATCAGATGGGTGAGCACCCGCTCGCGGAAGAGCGAGCGCATGAAGCCGACCATCTGGGTCTGCGGCGCGTCGGACGGCTCGTAGCGCGTCACGACGTAGCGCAGGAAGTCGTAGTCGAGATCGGCCCCAGCCTCCTGCACCACGCCCAGGAGGTCGGAGGCCATCAAGAGGAACTGGCACATCGACATCACGTCGAGCATCTGCGGGTGCACCGTCACCAGCATCGCGGTGGCGGCGCAAAGCGCGCCGAGCGTCAGGAAGCCGAGCTGCGGCGGGCAGTCGAGAATCATCACGTCGTAATCGTCGGCGACGCTCCCGAGCGCCGTGGCGATGCGGCCGAAGAACGGCTCGGCATTGCGGTCGGCCAGAACCCGCGGGGTGTCGTGCTCGAACTCCATCAGTTCGAGGTTGCCGGGCACGAGGTCGAGGCCCGGGAAGTAGGTTTTTCGTACGACCTCGGCGAGCGGCTTCTGCTCGTCGTCGTGGCGGATCGCGGCATAGAGCGTCTGGTTCGGGCCGACGTCGAATTCCGGCTGGTAGCCGTGGAGGGCGGTCAGCGAGGCCTGCGGGTCGAGGTCGACCGCGAGCACCCGGTAGCCGCGCAGAGCCAGGTACTGGGCGAGGTGAGCCGCCGTGGTTGTCTTGCCCGATCCGCCCTTGAAGTTCACGACGGCCAGCACCTGGCAATGCTCGGCGCCCGAGCGGTGAGGCACGTAGCGCTTCGATTTCGGTCCGTCGTCGAGGAGCTGGCGCAGCTCGTTGATCTGGCCGAGCGTGTAGGAGCGGCGCCCGCCCGGGCCGATCTCCGGCTGAGGACCCTTGCTGGCGAGCGAGAGCTGGCGCAGGTAGCCGTCCGCAACCCCGATCAGCTTCGCCGCCTCGCCGGAGGAGAACGAGCGCAGCAGCTTGTGCGAGGCCGGGGGAAAGAGGGTGCGCCGCAGCGCGTTCAGCTCGCTCGACAGGGCATTGCCATCCTCGGCGATGATCCGGGTGATCGAGGGGCGGTCGGAGGCTGCGGCGGGTGCCTGCTCCTGCGGCAAATCTGGCATTTACGGCTTTCGAGCGCGTCGCGGAAAAATTCCGTAAGACGATGCCAGCCTGGCCGTGACGACGCAAACGCTTTTTGGTTAACGATCATTAACCAGCCTTCAGCCGTCCTGGGTTGCCAGATGGCAACTGCGGCCGCGCGGCGACTCCGGCCAAGCCGTGCTCCTCGAGCGGACGTCACGGGGCCGTAAGCCCAATTCGATAGCGTCGGTGCCCACCGGCCCGTAAGCCGGTCGCGGTTATCGCGAAGGGGGAGACGAGCCGATGGCGATCCTGGAAACGGTGGCCGACCTTGAGCGGGTTTACGGCGATCTCGGTGCGGTCGGCGAAGCCTCGACCGTCAAGGTGGCCGACCACATCACGCCGCATTACCACACCTTCATCGCCGCGGCGCCGTTCGTGTCGCTCGCGACCGTCGGTCCGGAAGGGCTCGATTGCTCGCCCCGCGGCGACCGCCCGGGCTTCGTGCGGGTCGCCGATCCGACGACGCTGCTCCTGCCGGACCGCCGCGGCAACAACCGGATCGACAGCCTGCGCAACGTCGTGCGCGATCCCCGGGTCGGGCTGATGTTCCTCATCCCGGGCGTCGGCAACGCGCTGCGGGTCAACGGCCGCGCGGTGATCGACGACGATCCGGACCTGTGCGCGTCCTTCGCGATCGACGGCAGGGCGCCGCGCACCGTGATGGTGATCCGGGTCGGGGAGGTCTATTTCCAGTGCGCCCGGGCGCTGATCCGCTCCGGCCTGTGGCGCGCCGACGCGCAGGTCGATCCGAAGAGCCTGCCGAGTCCCGGCCAGATCCTGGCCGGGTTGAGCGAGGGCCGTGTCGGTGGCACGGCCTATGACGAGGCCTGGGCCGAGCGGGCGCGCCAGACGCTGTGGTGACGAAAAGACCCTCCGCGTGACGCGGAGGGTCGGAGGGCATGGACGGGGAGGGCGGCCTGGAAGGGATCAGGCCGCCTGGATGTCGCGCAGGAAGCCGTCGACCTCCCGCTTCACGGCGAGCGATTGCGACGCCAGTGCGGCGGCGGCGCTCAGCACCTGCGCGGCGGCACTGCCGGTCTCGCCGGAGGAGGCCAGCACCCGCGACACGTTGTGCGACACGTCGCGGGTGCCATGGGCCGCCTCGCTGGCGTTGCGGGAGATCTCGCCGGTGGCGGCGGTCTGCTGCGTGACCGTCGCGGCGATCGCGGCGCTGATCTCGCTCATGCCGGCGATGGTGCGGTTGATCCGGCTCATCGCCTCCGCCGCCTGGCCGGTGGCAGCCTGGATCGCGCCGATCTGGCCGGTGATCTCCTCCGTGGCCCGGCCGGTCTGGCTCGCGAGTTCCTTGACCTCTGCCGCGACGACCGAGAAGCCGCGGCCGGCCTCGCCGGCCCGCGCCGCCTCGATGGTGGCGTTGAGCGCCAGGAGGTTGGTCTGCGCGGCGATGGTCGAGATGAGGGTCACGGCGGCGCCGATCTGGTCGGTGGCGCTGCCCAGGGCCGCCATGGCGGTTCCGGTCGCCGCGGCCTCGTGAGCGGCATGGCCGGCGACCTCGTTGGAGCGCAGCACCTGCCGCTCGATTTCCTGGAGCGAGGAGACCATCTCCTCGGCCGCCGCCGCCACGGTCTGCACGTTGATGGCCGTCTGCTCGGCCGCCGCGCTCGAGGCGACGGCCTGGCCGTTGGTGTCGTCGGCGACCTGGGTCATCGAGCGGGCGGTGGCGTCGAGCTCGGTCGCCGCCGAGGTGACGATCCCGAGCGAGCCGGCGATGGTGTGCTGGAAGTCGGAGACGAGCCGGTCGATGCGGTGCGCGCGGGCCACCCGGCGCTGCTGCTCCGCCTCGCTCTCGCTCGTCAGGAGGTCGGCCTGGTGCGCCTTGTCCCGGAACACTTCGAGCGCCCGGCTGATCCGGCCGATCTCGTCGTCGCGCGCGGTGCCGGTGATCGTCACGTCGTAACGCCGGTCGATCAGGGCCTGGACCGTATCGAGGCACCGCTTGAGCGGCGTGCCGATCAGGGTCCGGCTCGCCGCCGCGACGACGCCGACGAGGACCAGGAGGATCAGGAGCCCGCCCGCGGCAGTCTCGGCGACGCGCCGGTAGATCGGCTGCGTGAACGCCGCGGCCGGCACGTCCATCACCAGGGCCCAGGTCGTGTTCATGCCCGGCTGGGTGAAGGGGTAGACGAAGCGGACCGCGCCGTCCGGGCTGCCCCGGAGGATGCGCGGATGCCGGTCGGCCAGGGCGGCGGCGACCTCCTGGGCCCCGACCCCGTCATACTCCTTCATCAGGAGCTCGCTCTGCGGAGGGACGATCCACTTGCGGGCATTCGACAGCAGCAGGACGCGCCCGCCCTCGAACGGCTGCAAGGCCGCGAAGGTGGTCGCGAGCCCGCTCAGCCGGATATCGACCCCGGCCACGCCGACCACCCGGCCATCGACCTTGAGCGGCGAGCTGATCGAGGTCACGAGCTGGCCCTGGTTGGTCACGTAGGGCTCGACGAGGACGCTCCGGCCGGACGTGACCGGGCTGGCGTACCATTCCTCCGTGGCGACGATCGGGAAGGTCCCGAAATCGAGGGTGCCGTCGTCCTTGCGGGTCCAGTACGGGGTGAAGAGGCCGGCCTCGTTCTCGAAGCCCGAGCCCGTCAGGGACTTGGCCGCCCGCTTGTCGGTCGTGTCCGACATCCAGGCCCCGAAGATGGCCGGGTAGTCCTGGATCAGGGACTTGGCCGCCGCGACCGCATCGGTCTTGCGCACGGCGCCGCCGCTCAGCTGCCCCGACATCGTGGCGGCGAGCGCCCGGCTGGCGGAGATCGCGTCGACGATCTGGATCGAGGTCTGGGCCGTCGTGCCGGCCGCCTTCTCGGCGGCGAGCTGCAGGATCTCCGCGTTCGTCCGCTCGGCCGCCGTCCATCCGGCGACGCCGACGAAGGCGAGAACGGTCACGCCGATCGCCGATCCGGCGATCAGCGTCAGCTTCGTGGACAGGTTACCCTTGAGGATCATCGACCGGCCCTGGCGTCGCGGATACGCATCCGTACGTCAGGGTGCTTAATGAAACGCTCTCATTGCCGATTGACTTGGTCGAAGGCAGATCGGGATCGACTTTCTCGGTAATGAGCCGGCTTGCCTGGGGGCGATGCTGCCGGATCACGCCGCAGTCGAAGGCTCCGCTCTTCGTGCCAACGGCGGCAGCACCTCGCCGGGCGGGCCCGAGGCGACGATCCGTCCCCCCTCCAGGACGTGCACGGCGTCGGCCCCCGCGAGGCTGGTGAGGCGGTGGGCGATCATGATCAGGGTGCGGGTGCCGGCGAGGCCCTGGACCGCCCGCATCACCACGCCCTCGGTCTCGTCGTCGAGGGCGGAGGTCGCCTCGTCGAACACGATCACGTCGGGGTCGTGGTAGAGCGCCCGGGCGATGCCGATGCGCTGGCGCTGGCCGCCGGAGAGCCGGGCGCCGCGTTCGCCGACGCGGGTGGCATAGCCCTCCGGCAGGGCGGCGACGAAGTCGTGCGCGCCGGCGAGCCGGGCCGCCCGTTCGACGGCGCCCGCATCGATCGCGTCGAGGCCGAAGGCGATGTTCTCCGCGATGGTGCCGTCGACCAGGAAGATGTCCTGCGGCACGTAGCCGATGCGGTTCTGCCAGGCCGGCAGGGTGCCGGCCTCGAGCGCGACCCCGTCCACCGCGAGGCGGCCGGTGGTGGGCGTGAGGAAGCCGAGGATCAGCCCGATCAGGGTCGACTTGCCCGAGCCGGTGCGGCCGACGAGGCCGACCGTGGTGTGGGCGGGTATGACCAGATCGATGTCCGAGAGGGCCGGACGGCCGGGCTCGTAGTCGAACCCGACGCGCTCGAGGCGGATCGCGTCCCGGAACGGCAGCCGCTCGGGGTTGCGGCGGACGGGCTCCCGCTCGCCCGCGAGGGCGTCGACCACGAGCCGGACCGCCGGCAGGGTGAAGCGCAGGAGCGCGAGCGCGTTGAACACGTTCTGGAACGCCGGCAGCATCCGGTAGCCCGCGAAGGCGAACAGGCCGAGCAGCGGCAGGATGCCGGCGGTGTCGAGCCCCTGCGAGAGCGCGAACAGCACCACCACGATGACGCCGCCGAAGGCCAGGGCCTCGATGACGAAGCGCGGCAATTGCCCGGTGAGCAGGCTCTCGGCGCTCGCCTGCGCGTAGGCCCGGGCCGGCGCCTCGAACCGGCTCGCGAAGCCTTCCGCCCGGCCGTAGAGCTTGAGCTCGGTCAGGCCGCCGATCGTCTCGTGCACCACCCGGAACCGGGCCTCGTTGCCGGCGACCGCCCGGGCGCCGATGCGGGCGAGCCGCGCCCGCACCACCAGGAAGATGCCGACATAGAGGCCGCCGAACCCGGCCCCGAGGATCAGCGCCAGGCGCGGCGAGACGACGAGCAGAAACGCGATCACGGCGAGCGCCGAGGTCGCCCGCGAGGCGATGACGGTGGCGGGGGTGAGCACGCCGACGACGAGGCGGTCGGTCTCGCTCAGGATCGTCTTGGCGAGCTCGGCGCTGTTGGCGGTGGAGAAGAACAACCGCTCCCGGTCCACGGTGCGGAACAGCAGGCGCCGGGCGAAGCCGTAGCCGACGGCGTGGCTGAAGCGCAGCTGGGCGTAGGTGAGCCCGGCATTGACGCAGGAGGTGACGAGGATCGCCGTGAGGGCGGCGAGCCCGACGACGATCAGGAAGCCGCGGTCGTCGGTCAGCCCGAGCCCGTCGCGGATCGCGCCCAGCGCCGGGATGCGCGAGGCCGCCCCGGGATCGCCGACGAGGGTCAGGAACGGCACCACCGAGGCGACGCCGACCACCTCGAGCAGGGCCGCGAGCGCCAGCCCGGCCCCGATCAGCCCGGCGCGGCGGCGCTCGCGCGGGGTCATGGCGCGGAGAAGGTCGATCAGGGCGCGCATGGCGGGCTCATCTGGACTCGAAGGGGGAAGGGGGCACGGGGGAGGGGATCAGCGCGGCGACGGACCGGCGGACCGCGCGAGGCCGGGAAGACGGCGGGCCAGCATCCCCGCGCCGCGCAGGACCTCGCCGGCTTGCCCCACCGAGCGCCGCGCCAGCGCCTGGACGAGGCGCAACGGCACCTGTGCGCAAAACGCCGTGGCGACGAGGGCGAGCGCGGTCGCCCGGCCGTGATGCTTGGCGGCGTAGCGGATCTGGCTCTCGAGGAAGCAGGCGAGCCGGTGCGCCTTGGCCGCCCGGGTGGTGCCCTGGCCCTCGTGCCGCACGGAGATGCCGGCGAGGTGGCGCACCGCGAAGCCCGCGTCCCAGGCCCGGGCGCAGAGATCGACATCCTCGTAATAGACGAAGAAGCGCTCGTCGAAGCCGCCGAGCGCCGCAAACAGCGGGCGGCGGATCATCAGGAAGGCCCCCATCACCTGGTCGACCGGCCGATCCTCCCCGTGGTCCCACTCCGTCATGAAGTGGGAGGGGACGAGGCCGGCCCGGTCGAGGAGGAGCGCCTGGCCGAGGAGCGAGCGGGCGGTCGGCCGCCGGGCGCAGGCGCGCTGCACGGCACCCGCCTCGTCGAGGAGCTGCGCCCCGACGATGCCGGTGCCCTCGTCCGCCATCAGGGCCGCGTGGGCACCGAAGAGCGCCTCGGCGGTGACCCGCGCGTCGGGGTTGAGAAAAAGGATCGCGGCGGCCTCGCCCCGCGCCGCGCCGGCGTTGCAGGCCCGCCCGAAGCCCTGGTTGTCGGGATTGGCGACCACCGTCGCGCCGTGGCGCAGCGGCGGCAGCCCCGCGAGCGAGCCGTCGGTCGAGGCGTTGTCGACCACGACGACGCGCAGGGCGAGGGCGTCGCCGAGGGCGGCTTCGGCCGTCGCCAGGCTGGCGAGGCAGGCCCGCAGCAGGGCGCCGCCGTTCCAGTTGACGATCACCACGTCGAGGGCGGGGGGCATGATAGTCCCGGACGTCATGGCAATCCTTCGGGCGGCCCGAGCCGGCCGCGCAGGCCGTCGGCCACGGCGCCGGCGAGCCGCATCGCGACAGCGGGGCGATAGCCGGAATCGGCCCAGACGAGCAGGGCCTGGAGTGGCAGGTAGGCGGCCTGGCGCAGCTTCCAGCGCCGGGGCACGTGCGGCAGACGCCAGGCATAGACGCTGTTGCGCAGGTAGGCCGCCATGCGAAACAGCGGCTGTCGCGGCATCTCGAGGCCGAGCGCCCGCCACCGGATCACCCCGGCGCCGACCCGGTGGGGGAGGGCGGTCCCGGGCTCCATCCAGCAGGCATGGCCCCGGGCCCAGGCGCGGAAGCACCATTCGAGATCGACGCCGTCGATGAAGAAGTCGCTGCGGAACGGGCCGATCTCCGCATAGGCGGCGAGATCGACGAGGGAGCCCGAGGTCGCCAGGAACTCCACCGGCACGAGCCCGTCGCGATCCGGTACGCCCGGCCGGCGCGGATAGGTCGGCGCCTTGCGGCCCGGCGCCGCCTCCGGCCGCGGTCCGACGACCGCCGGCGGCGGATGCGATCCCCGCAGCTGCGCCATCGCTGCTTCCAGGTCCGCGACCTGACCGGGCGTGAAGGCGGCGTCCTGGTCGAGGAGCAGAACCTGGCCCGCGCCCGCCGCGGCGGCGGCCCGCGCGATCGCGTCGAGGGCGCCGCCGACCCCGATATTGCCGTCCGCCGACAGCACCACGCCGCCGCCGGCGCACAGCCGGGCCACCGCCTCGGGCGGCAGGCCGCCATTGTCGAACACGATCGTTCGCCGCGTCTCGGCCTCCGCCCGGGCGAGGAGGGCGGCGACCTGCTCCGGCGTCGGACGGAAGACCGTGATGCCGATGGCGACCGGGGAGGGGAGGGGCGGGGGCGAGATGTCGGGCATGCTGGATCGGAGGGGGCGGCCCGTCGCCCTAGGGCAGCGCCCGATCGCATTGCGACCAGGCGCTGCCCTAGGTCTTTGATCTTGCCGCATTTTCTTTCGACGAACCGGACCCCGCTTCGTCGGAAAATGCTCTAGGGCCGTCGGATCGGACCGGTCAATACGCCGCCGCGGCAGCGGAATTGCGGCGACCCGGTTCGGGCCGCGCCACCGACCCCGATCGCGATCGCCGGTGGACCCAAGCCAAGACCAAGCCAAGACCCGGTTCCGTTGGGATTGAGAATCCGTATCGTGCCGCCGCAATGGTTTACGATCTCGACACGATCCGGCTCCCGACGGCCTGGCGACGCCTCGCCGCGCCGCTGGATGTCGCCTCCGACGAACTCGTGCGCCTCGACGAGCGCCTCGCCCGGGCCGATCCGGTCCTTGCCGAGGGCGCCCGCGCGCGGGCGCACCTGTTCGACGCGCAGGCCGCCCTGCATCTCGAGGGCGAGCTCGTCGCCCTGGAGGATCTGGTGCTGCACGAGGCGGCGATGGACGTGCGCCGCCCGGACCTGGCGCTCGGCCGCGCCGTCGCGGTGCTGGCCGAGCGCCGCCGGCTCGCCGCCGCGGCCCCGGGCTGGGCCTTCTCGGCGGAGGGCTGGGCCCTGCTCGCCGGCTCCGATTCGCGCAGGCCGGACGACGACGAGGAGGGCGGCTTGCTGGAGGCGGACGCCGTCGACGACGACTTCGCGGCCATCGACCGCCTCCTCGCCCGCACCCGCCGCACCCTCGCGGCGCACGAGGCGGGGGCGCCGATCCCGGCCGGTGCCGCGCAGGACGACCCGGTCGCCGCCTGGCGCCGGGTGCTCGACGAGACCCGCGACCTGCCGGCGGTGCTGGCGGCCGCCATCGCCCTCGATGCCTGGCTGGTCCTCGACCCGGCGCCGCGCCAGGGCCATCGCGGGCCGCTTGCCGCGGCGGCCCTGCTGCGGGCCCGGGGCAAGGCCAGGGCCCACCTGCCCGCCCTGGCGCTGGGCCTGCGCGAGAGCCGGGCGCGCTGGTCGCGGGCGCTGCCTCTGCCCGAGCGCCTGGCCGGCCTCCTCGGCGCGGTCGAGACCGCCGCCCGCCTGATGGCGCGGGACCTCGACCGCCTGGCGCTCGCCCGCGAGGTGATGCTGCGCGCCTGCGCCGGACGGCGCCGGACTTCGCGTCTGCCGCAACTCGTCGACCTGTTCGTCGGCACGCCGCTGATCACGGTGGCGAGCGCGGCGCGAGCGCTCGCGGTCACCCCGCAGGCGGTGGAGGGGATGTTGGCGGAACTGGGCTCCGCCCGGCCGCGGGAATTGACGGAACGGCGGCGGTACCGGGCGTGGGGGATCGTGTGAAGAGCGCATCCCGACCACGGCCGAAAGCGCTGCCGCATCACAGGTGGCGATCAAAGTCCATCTGCTGGTGCAGGATGCGGACGACCTCGATGACGTCACTGGCGCCTTTTCGGTAGAAGACGACATGTGAACCGACCACGAGTTTGAAGTAGCCGCGCCTGATGTCATCGGCGCTACGGCTTTTCGCGGTGCCGGCGGCAAGGCGATCGAAGCCATCCGCGATCACCCGAATATATCGGTCAGCCTGTGCCCTGTCCCACTTTTCGGCCGAGTAGGACCAAATGCCAGACAGGTCACGGCGAGCGGCGGCTGAGAGCCGGATACGCACCTACTGCTCGTCCGACTGACGCATGGATTTCAGAAAATGTTCGGTGTCGAAATCCTGGAACTCACTACTGGCTTCTCCCTCGATCAGAGCTGATCGCAACGCATCAAGCTTTGCTTCTCGCTCTTCAAGCAGGCGTAATCCAGCGCGAACCACATCGCTGGCTGAGTTGTATCGACCGCCGTCGACTTGCCGATCGATGAATTGAGTGAAGTGCTCGCCGAGCGAAACCGACGTGTTGCGGGCCATGGTCACCTCCACATTTCATATATACCAAGAAGTGGTATTTCGCCAGCAGGGTGGTCTGGCCAAGCGTCGCTTCGGATTGGCTATCCCGATTGCGCCCACCCGCGCTTCCCCCGACAATGCGCACCCCCGCGCCTCGGCGCGCAAGAAGCGCCCCAACGGGCTAACACCAAGGCATGCGCGTCGTGATCGACCAGGTTTCCCAACGCCAGCAGGACATCCTCGCCCTCGCCCGCCTGCACGGCCGGGTCAGCGTCGAGGACCTGGCGGCGCGGTTCGAGGTGACGCCGCAGACGATCCGCAAGGACCTCAACGAATTGTGCGACAGCCGGCTCCTGTCGCGCATCCATGGCGGCGCCGTGGTGGCCTCGGGCGTCGAGAACGTCTCCTACGAGGCGCGCCGCCTCGTCGCCCATGGCGAGAAGCGGGCGATCGGCGAGGCGGCCGCGCGCCTCATCCCCAACAACGCCTCCCTGTTCATCAATATCGGCACCACCACAGAGGAGGTGGCGCGCGCGCTCGGCGACCACGAGGACCTGCTGGTCATCACCAACAACCTCAACGTCGCGACCCTGCTCTACCGCCACCCGAAGATGAACCTGATCGTCGCCGGGGGGCCGGTGCGGCGGGCCGACGGGGCGGTGATCGGCTCGGCGGCGGTCGATTTCATCAACCAGTTCAAGGTCGATTACGCGGTGATCGGCGCCTCGGCGATCGACGAGGACGGCACGCTGCTCGATTTCGACTACCGCGAGGTGCGGGTCGCCCGCGCGATCATCGAGAATGCCCGCCGGGTCATCCTGGTCGCCGACAAGCTGAAGCTCGAACGTTCGGCGCCGATCCGGGTCGGCCACCTGCGCGAGCTCGACTATTTCGTCACCGACGCGCTGCCCTCCGCGGCTCTCCGGGAGATGTGCGCGGCCTACCGCGTCGAGCTGGTCGAAGCGGGCTTGAACACGCACGAGACCTCCGACGCCGCGGAATAGCCGAAACCGCAAGGCACCCGAACCGAAAGCATCAGACTTTCGTTCGCGCCCCATCCCTTTCGGTTTCGCTTGCGTCAGCGTTTGGCTGCGGCTAGATTCGCGCCAGGATGCAAACGAAAGAGCCGAAAGGCTCCGACAGGGAGGTGGCCTTGGCCCCCAGCTTGGCCCCCAGGCAGCAGCCCGGCGATGTGCGCGGGGTGTTCGACCTCGCGGTGATCGGTGGCGGCATCAATGGCTGCGGCATCGCCCGCGACGCGGTGGGTCGCGGCGCCTCGGTAGTTTTGTTCGAGCAGAACGACCTCGCCAGCGGCACCTCCTCGACCTCGACCAAGCTGATCCACGGCGGCCTGCGCTACCTCGAACACTACGAGTTCCGCCTGGTCCGCGAGGCCCTGATGGAGCGCGAGGTGCTGTGGGGCATGGCGCCCCACATCGTCTGGCCGCTGCGCTTCGTGCTGCCGCACCATTCGGGTCTGCGCCCCAGCTGGCTCCTGCGCCTCGGGCTCCTGCTCTACGACAACCTCGGCGGCCGCAAGCGCCTGCCCGGCACCCGCACCCTCGACCTCACCCGCGATCCCGCCGGCGAACCGCTCAAAGCCGGCTTTCGCCGCGCTTTCGAATATTCGGATTGCTGGGTCGAGGATTCGCGCCTCGTGGTGCTGAATGCCCGCGACGCCGCCGAGCGCGGCGCGGTGATCCGCACCCGCACCCGGGTCGTCACCGTCGCCCGTACCGACGGGCTGTGGGAGATCACCGCCGAGGATCGGGAGACCGGCGCCCGCGACACCGTGCGGGCCCGCACCCTCGTCAACGCCGCCGGCCCCTGGGTGGCGAACGTGCTCACCGGCGTGGCGCGGGCCAATTCCACCGAGGGCGTGCGGCTGGTCCAGGGCAGCCACATCGTGGTGCGCCGCCTGTTTCAGCACGACCGGGCCTACATCTTCCAGAACGCCGACCAGCGCATCATCTTCGCGATCCCCTACGAGCGCGACTTCACGCTGATCGGCACCACCGACCGCGACTACACGGGCGATCCCGCCGACGTGAAGGCGAGCGAGGAGGAGATCGCCTATCTCTGCGCCGCCGCCAGCGAATATTTTCGCGAGCCGGTGACCCGCGACGAGGTGGTGTGGACCTATTCCGGCGTGCGCCCGCTCTACGACGACGGCGCCTCGAAGGCCCAGGAAGCCACCCGCGACTACGTGCTGACCCTCGACGCGCCGGAGGGCCAGCCGGCGATGCTCTCGGTCTTCGGCGGCAAGATCACCACCTACCGGCGGCTCGCCGAATCGGCGCTCGACCGGCTGAAGGACCACCTGCCGGCGGCGGCCAAGGCGCCCTGGACCTCGGGCGCGGTCTTGCCAGGTGGCAACTTCCCGAAGGAGAGCTACGACGACGTGGTGGCGGGCCTCGCGCGCCAGCATCCGGGCATCCCCGAGACGCTGGTCGCCCGGCTGGTGCGGGCCTACGGCACCGATGCCCGCGAGATCCTGAGCGGCGCCCGGTCCCTGGCCGATCTCGGCCGGCTGTTCGGCGCCGACCTGACCGAGCGCGAGGTGCGCCACCTGATGCGCCGCGAATGGGCGTCGCGCGCCGAGGACGTGCTCTGGCGCCGCTCGAAGCTCGGCCTTAGGGTCACCCCGGCCGAGGCCGAGGCCCTCGACGCGTTCATGCGCCGCGCCGCCGCCGCCTCCGACGCGGCCTGACTTTCGAGAATGGACGGGAGGGCGCCATGACCCTGATCCTGGAGAGCGTCACCAAGCGGGTCGGCCCCGAGACGCATATCCGCGACGTGAGCCTCGTCCTGCCCAAGGGCTCGCTCAACGTGCTGCTCGGCCAGACGCTCGCCGGCAAGACCACCCTGATGCGCCTGATGGCCGGGCTGGAGGCACCGAGCGAGGGACGGATCGTCGCCGACGGCAAGGACGTGACCGGGCTGCCGGTGCAACGCCGCAACGTCGCGATGGTCTACCAGCAATTCATCAACTACCCCTCGCTCTCGGTCTACGAGAACATCGCCTCGCCGATGCGGGTCGCCGGTGTGGCGAAGGGCGAAATCGAGGCGCGGGTGCAGGAGGCGGCGGGTCTGCTGCGGCTCACCCCCTACCTGAAGCGCAAGCCCCTCGAACTCTCGGGCGGCCAGCAGCAGCGCACCGCCATCGCCCGCGCGCTCTGCAAGCGCGCCGACCTCGTGCTGATGGACGAGCCGCTGGCGAACCTCGACTACAAGCTGCGCGAGGAACTGCGCGAGGAACTGCCGCGCATCTTCGCGGCCACTGGGGCGATCTTCGTCTACGCTACTACCGAGCCGGCCGAGGCCCTGATGCTCGGCGGGCGTACCGCCACCCTGCACCAGGGCCGCGTCACGCAGGTCGGCCCGACGCCGGACGTCTACCGCCGGCCCGACGACCTCGTCACGGCAAAGGTCTTCTCCGACCCGCCGCTCAACACCCTGCGGATCGTGAAGGGCGGCGGCCGGGTCACCCTGCCGACCGGCGGCCAGGTCCGGGCGACCGGCCCGCTCGCGAGCGTGCCGGACGGCGCCTATGCGATCGGCTTTCGCGCCCACCACCTCTCCCTCGATCCCCTGCCCGGCGAATCGATCACGCTGCCGGCCACCGTCTCGGTCGCCGAGATCACCGGCTCGGAGAGCTACGTCCATGTCGACCTGCAAGCCGATGCCGGCGAGAGCCGCCTGATCGCCCTCGTCCCGGGCGTGCGCCGGCTCGAGCCCGGCACGCCGGTCACCGTCCATCTCGATCCCCGCCACGTCCTGGTGTTCGACGAGAGCGGCCGCAAAGCCGCCCTCGACCTGCCGGCGGCGGCCTGATCCGGAGGGGAGATCCATGGCCCGCATCACCCTCGACCATCTCGCCCACGCCTACGGGCCGAACCCGCAAGGCCCGCAGGATTACGCGCTCAAGGAGATCGACCACGTCTGGCGCCAGGGCGGCGCCTACGCGCTGCTCGGGCCCTCCGGCTGCGGCAAGTCCACCTTGCTCAACATCATCTCGGGGCTGGTCGTCCCGACCCGCGGCCGCATCCTGTTCGACGACCGCGACGTCACCACGGTGCCGACCGAGGGGCGCAACATCGCCCAGGTGTTCCAGTTCCCGGTCGTCTACGACACCATGACGGTGCGGGAGAACCTGGCCTTCCCGTTGAAGAACCGCCGCGTCGCGCCCGCCACCATCCGGTCGCGGGTCGAGGAGATCGCCGGCCTTCTCGATCTCACCCGGGTGCTCGACCGCCGCGCCAACAACCTGACAGCGGACATGAAGCAAAAAATCTCGCTCGGCCGGGGCCTCGTGCGCCCGGACGTGGCGGCGATCCTGTTCGACGAGCCGCTCACCGTCATCGACCCGCACCTGAAATGGCAGCTGCGCTCGACCCTGAAGGAGCTGCACCGCAAGCTCGACCTGACGATGATCTACGTCACCCACGACCAGACCGAGGCGCTGACCTTCGCCGACACGGTGGTGGTGATGCATGACGGCGCCGTGGTGCAGACCGGCACGCCGGACGAATTGTTCGAGCGCCCGGCCCACACCTTCGTCGGCCACTTCATCGGCTCGCCGGGGATGAACCTGCTTCCCGCCGAGGTGCAGGGCGCGACCGCGACGATCGAGGGCCACGCGATCCCGCTCGCCCGGCACTATCCGCACCTGCCGACGGCGAAGCGCATCGAGCTCGGCGTCCGGCCGGAATACGTGCATCTCGCGCCGAAGGGCCTCGGGCTCCCGGTGCAGGTCAAGCGCATCGACGATATCGGCCGCCAGCGCCTCGCCCGGGTCGAACTCGGCGGCCGGCCGCTCGTCGCCACGGTGGCCGAGGGCCAGAGCCTCGATGGAACGGAAGCGGCGCTGACCCTCGATCCGCGCCAGATCCACATCTACGCCGACGGCGCCCTGGTGCCCGGGGAGGCCGCATGACCAAGACCGTCAACCAGAAGGCCTGGCTCCTCGTCCTGCCGGTCTTCGCCGTCGTCGCCTTCTCGGCGGTACTGCCGCTGATGACGGTGGTCAACTACTCGTTCCAGGACACGTTCGGGAACAACCAGTTCTTCTGGAACGGCCTCGGCTGGTTCCAGGAGCTGCTCGACCCGTCGACCCAGTTCGGCGAGCGCTTCTTCGATTCGCTGTGGCGCAACCTGCTCTTTTCCGCGATCATCCTGGCGATCGAGGTGCCGCTCGGCATCGCGGTGGCGCTGTCGATGCCGCGGGAGGGCCGCTCGGTCGCCTTCTGCCTCGTGCTGATGGCCCTGCCGCTCCTCATCCCGTGGAACGTCGTCGGCACGATCTGGCAGGTCTTCGCCCGCACCGATATCGGGCTCTTGGGCGCGACCCTCAACAGCCTCGGCATCGACTACAACTACGCCGGCAGCGCGCTCGCCGCCTGGGTCACCATCGTGACCATGGACGTCTGGCACTGGACCAGCCTCGTCGCGCTGCTCTGCTATGCCGGCCTCAAGTCGATCCCGGACGCCTATTACCAGGCCGCCCGCATCGACGGGGCGAGCCAGTGGGCGATCTTCCGCACCATCCAGCTGCCGAAGATGCGCCGCGTCCTGCTGATCGCCGTGCTGCTCCGCTTCATGGATTCGTTCATGATCTACACCGAGCCCTTCGTGCTCACCGGCGGCGGGCCCGGCAACGCCACGACCTTCCTGTCGATCGACCTCGTCAAGCTGGCGCTGGGACAGTTCGATCTCGGCCGGGCGGCGGCGATGTCGCTGGTCTACAACCTCATCATCCTGAGCGTCTGCTGGGTGTTCTACACCGTGATGACCAACGTGGATGCCGGCAACCGCACGGTGCTGGCCGACGACCCGGCGGATGCGGCTGCCGCCGGCAGCTTGGCCCCCGCCACCACCATCCCGCTCGACCGGAGGGCCGCCTGATGCGCCCGCGCCACGTCGTGATGACGCTCTACCTCCTGTTCCTGATGGTCCCGATCTACTGGCTCGTGAACATGAGCCTGAAGACCAACCAGGAAATCAATTCCGGCATGACACTCTGGCCG
Source organism: Methylobacterium indicum (assembly GCF_017347565.1). Lineage (NCBI taxonomy): Bacteria > Pseudomonadati > Pseudomonadota > Alphaproteobacteria > Hyphomicrobiales > Methylobacteriaceae > Methylobacterium > Methylobacterium indicum. Next base: position 3,974,017 of record NZ_AP024145.1, read on the forward strand.
CATGCCATCACGTTCGACAACTACATCCGGATCTTCACCGATCCGAGCTGGTATGGCGGCTACCTGAACTCGCTGTCCTACGTGGCGATCAACACGGTCCTGTCGATCGGTCTGGCCTTGCCGGCGGCCTACGCGTTCTCGCGCTACAGCTTCATCGGCGACAAGCACCTGTTCTTCTGGCTGCTCTCGAACCGGATGGCGCCGCCGGCGGTGTTCGCGCTGCCGTTCTTCAACCTCTACTCGGCGGTCGGCCTGTTCGACACGCCCTGGGCGGTGGCCCTGGCGCATTGCCTGTTCAACGTACCGCTGGCGGTGTGGATTCTCGAAGGCTTCATGTCCGGCGTGCCGCGCGAGATCGACGAGACCGCGGCGATCGACGGCTACTCGTTCCCGCGGTTCTTCGTCAAAATCTTCATGCCGCTGATCGCGTCGGGCATCGGCGTCGCCGCCTTCTTCTGCTTCATGTTCTCCTGGGTCGAGCTGCTGCTCGCCCGCACGCTCACCTCGGTCGACGCCAAGCCCATCGCTGCCACCATGACCCGCACGGTCTCGGCCGCCGGCATGGATTGGGGCCTGCTCGCGGCGGCGGGCGTGCTCACCATCGTGCCGGGCGCGCTCGTGATCTGGTTCGTGCGCAACTACATCGCCAAGGGCTTCGCCCTCGGTCGGGTCTGATCGGGAGTTCCGGACGATGCTCGATTTCGCCTGGATGGCCTGGACCTGGCAGACCGCGATCTTCTTCGCGGTCATCGCCGGCCTGCTCGCCCTGATGACCGCGCTCGCGGTGTGTCGCCCGGAGACCGAGCGGGTCGGGATCCTGCGGATTCCGACGACCCGCGGCGACCGGCTCTTCCTGACGCTGGTCGGCGCCGCCTTCATCAATCTCGCCTGGCTCGGCCTCGTCGGCCCGAGCCTCGAATGGGCGCTCGCCCTCTCGCTCGTCTACGGGGCGGCGATGTTCCGGTTCGCGTGAGGGCTTGAAGCCCAAGCGCGCGAACAGCGACATCGCCCCGTCACCGGGCGATGCGCAAGAAACGACCAATCGGCGGGGCGAGCCCGCCGCAGCATTCACCAGGGAGGATACGCCAGATGACACGCCATCACCTGCTCACGGCCGCGAGCGCGCTGGTTCTCAGCCTCGCCGCCGGCCATGCCTTCGCGGGCATGGAAGAGGCCAAGCGCTGGGTCGATACCGAGTTCCAGCCCTCGACCCTGTCGAAGGAGGACCAGCTCAAGGAGATGCAGTGGTTCATCGATGCGGCGAAGCCCTTCGCCGGCATGGAGATCAACTTCGTCTCCGAGACGCTGACCACGCACGAATACGAGGCCCGCACCCTGGCGAAGGCCTTCTCCGAGATCACCGGGATCAAGGTGCGCCACGACCTCCTGCAGGAGGGCGACGTGGTGGAAAAGATCCAGACCCAGATGCAGTCGGGCAAGAACATCTACGACGGCTGGATCAACGATTCCGACCTCGTCGGCACCCATTTCCGCTACGGCCAGACCGTGGCGCTCTCCGACTTCATGACGGGCGAGGGCAAGGACGTCACCTCGCCGACCCTCGACCTCGAGGACTTCATCGGCCGCTCGTTCGGCACCGGCCCGGACAACAAGCTCTACCAGCTTCCCGACCAGCAATTCGCCAACCTGTACTGGTTCCGCTACGACTGGTTCACCCGCGCCGACCTCAAGCAGAAGTTCAAGGCCAAGTACGGCTACGAGCTCGGCGTGCCGGTCAACTGGTCGGCCTATGAGGACATCGCCGACTTCTTCACCAACGACGTGAAGGAGATCGACGGCGTCAAGGTCTATGGCCACATGGACTACGGCAAGAAGGATCCGTCCCTCGGCTGGCGCTTCACCGATGCGTGGCTGTCGATGGCCGGCAACGGCGACAAGGGCATCCCGAACGGCAAGCCGGTCGACGAGTGGGGCATCCGCATCGAGGGCTGCCGTCCGGTCGGCTCCTCGATCGAGCGCGGCGGCGACACCAACGGCCCGGCCGCGGTCTACGCCGTCACCAAGTACGTCGACTGGCTGAAGAAGTACGCCCCGCCGCAAGCCGCCGGCATGACCTTCTCGGAGTCGGGCCCGGTGCCGTCGCAGGGCAACGTCGCCCAGCAGATGTTCTGGTACACCGCCTTCACGGCCGACATGGTGAAGCCCGGCCTGCCGGTGATGAACCAGGACGGCACGCCGAAGTGGCGCATGGCGCCCTCGCCGCACGGGCCGTACTGGAAGGAGGGCATGAAGCTCGGCTACCAGGATGCCGGCTCGCTCACCCTGCTGAAGTCGACCCCGCTCGAGCGCCGCAAGGCGGCCTGGCTGTACCAGCAGTTCATCGTCTCGAAATCGGTCAGCCTGAAGAAGAGCCATGTCGGCCTCACCTTCATCCGTGAGAGCGACATCTGGGACAAGTCCTTCACCGAGCGGGCGCCGAAGCTCGGCGGCCTGGTCGAGTTCTACCGGTCGCCGGCCCGCACCCAGTGGACCCCGACCGGCGTGAACGTGCCGGACTACCCCAAGCTCGCCCAGCTGTGGTGGCAGAACATCGGCGACGCCTCCTCGGGCGCCAAGACCCCGCAGGCGGCGATGGATGCGCTCGCCAACGCCCAGGACGACGTGATGGCGCGCCTGGAGCGCTCCAAGGTCCAGGGCGAGTGCGGCCCGAAGCTGAACCCCAAGACCTCGGCCGAGCACTGGTACGAGCAGGCCAAGAAGGACGGCACGCTGGCGCCCCAGCGCAAGCTCGCCGACGAGAAGCCGAAGGGTGAGACGATCGACTACGATACGCTCATCAAGAGCTGGCCGGCCTCGCCGCCGAAGCGCGGCTGACCTTGCGGGAGCCGGGGCGCGCGAGCCCCGGCTCTCCTTTCCGCGGACGGCCGGACTCCGCTATCCTGGCGGCCGGTGCCGTCACGGAGCCTGTCATGGCCTATTACACGCTGGAAGACGCCATTACCCGTCTGCCCGAATTGCTCGCCAAGGCGACCGACGGGGAGGAGGTGATCATCACCCGCCTCGACGAAGATCTCGTCAAGCTCGTCCCGACCGAGCCGCGGCCGATGACGAAGGAGGAGATGGATCGCATCAAGGCGAATCAGGTCGTCCCGCTCAAGCCCTTCGACTCGACGTCCCTCATCCGTCAGATGCGAGATGAGTGCTTGTGAGCCGAGTTTATTGCGACACCAACATCCTGGTGCCGATCATCATACTCGGATCGCAGAGTGTCCGGATCAGGACGTGGATCTCCTCGCCGGACGTAACGCCGGTCGTGTCGGACCTCGTGGTTCTGGAGTTCTCCGCCACGATCTCGCGTCTCGTCAGAGAGAGGACGCTCAGCGATGCTCTCGCTCGTAATGCCGTGAGCGAATTTGAAGCTTGGCGCAAGACTTTTGGCCGTCCGATGACCATCACCCGCCAGATGTTCACTCTCGCCCGCACCATCGTCGAGGACGCCGCCCTCGGCGTGCGCGGCCCCGACGCCCTGCACCTCGCGCTGCTCCAGGTCACCGGCCTGCCCTTCGCCACCTTCGACGCGCGACTTCGCCGGGCGGCCGACGCGATCGGCCTCGCCACCCTGGAGCCGCCACCCCTCTAACGCACCGCGCGAAAGAGCCTCCCGATGTCCTCCCTCATCCTCGCCATCGACCAGGGCACCACCTCCTCGCGCGCCCTTTTGTTCCGGCCCGACACCTCGATCGCCGGCCTCGCCCAGGCGGAGTTCCCCCAGCATTTCCCGGCCTCGGGCTGGGTCGAGCACGAGCCGGAGGACCTCTGGCGCACCACCCTCGAGACCTGCCGGGCGGCGATGCGGCAGGCCGGGGTGACGGCGCGGGACATCGCGGCGATCGGCATCACCAACCAGCGCGAGACGACGCTGGTCTGGGACAAGCGCACCGGCGAGGCGGTGCACCGCGCCATCGTCTGGCAGGACCGCCGCTCGGCCGGGATCTGCTCCCGCCTGAAGGAGGCCGGCCACGAGCCGCTGGTCACGGCCAGGACCGGCCTGATCCTCGATCCCTATTTCTCCGGCACCAAGATCGCCTGGATCCTCGACAACGTGCCCGGCGCCCGCGCCCGGGCCGAGGCCGGCGAGCTCGCCTTCGGCACGGTCGATTCGTATCTCCTGTGGCGGCTCACCGGCGGGCGGCTCCACGTCACCGATGCCACCAACGCCTCGCGCACGCTCCTCTTCGACATCCATCGCGGTGCCTGGGACGAGGAGCTGATGGGGCTTCTGGGCGTGCCGGCCGCGATGCTGCCGGAGGTGCGCGATTCCTCCGGCGATTTCGGCGAGACCGACCCGGATTTGTTCGGCGCTGCGATCCCGATCCGGGGTGTCGCCGGCGACCAGCAGGCGGCGGTGGTGGGCCAGGCCTGCTTCCGGCCGGGCATGGTCAAGTCGACCTACGGCACCGGGTGCTTTGCCCTCCTCAATACCGGCGACCAGCCGGTGACCTCGACGAACAAGCTCCTCACCACCATCGCCTACCAGTTGAACGGCCGGCGCACCTACGCCCTCGAAGGCTCGATCTTCGTCGCCGGCGCCGCGGTGCAGTGGCTGCGCGACGGGCTCGGCGTGATCGAATCGGCGGCCGAGACGGGGGCGCTCGCCGAGCGGGCCGACCCGGCCCAGGACGTCTACCTGGTGCCGGCCTTCGTCGGCCTCGGTGCGCCCTACTGGGAGCCCGACGCCCGCGGCGCTCTGTTCGGGCTGACCCGTGGCACGGGCCCGGCCGAGCTCGCCCGGGCGGCGCTCGAGAGCGTCTGCTTCCAGACCGCCGATCTCCTCGCCGCCATGTGGGCCGACTGGTCGGACGGGGAGGGGAGCGCGACGGTGCTGCGGGTCGATGGCGGCATGGTCGCCTCCGACTGGACGATGCAGCGCCTCGCCGATCTTCTGGCCGCTCCCGTCGACCGGCCCGAGGTGAAGGAGACGACGGCCTTGGGGGCGGCCTACCTCGCCGGGCTGGCCTGCGGCCTCTACCCGGAGCCCGAGCACTTCGCCGACCACTGGCGCCTGGAGCGCCGCTTCGCCCCGGCGATGGAGCCGGTGATACGCGAGCGCCGGCTCGCCGGCTGGCGCGAGGCGGTGGGGTGCCTGGTGGGGAAGTAGGGCGGTCCGTCACGACGGCCGGCCGGCGTCGCAGCGGCCGGCCGGGCTGTCGTGAGCGATGGTTGTGCCCCTCCCGGTCATTCGGGAAGGATCGGCGAGTCATCGTATAGCCAGCTGACAGACGCTAAATTCTTGCGACTGTTCATGAAGATCTGAAATTCCAGATATCGCCGCGAGGGTGGCGCCGAAACGTTAGATCATGTAATAAACTCGCTCTTAAGGCGACGGCTCCATGTTGGTCCGTGCGGGGGTGAGGGATGCCCTGCCATGGAGCATCAATATGGTCAGCAAGGGCGTCGATTATTTTACCTTTTCATCGAATGATTATTTCAGCGTCAACGTGACAGGTCCCAAGGTGGGCGGTGTCAGTGGGCCGTCGAACAACTTCCGGCACCAGAGTTTCCAGATCGATTCCGGGAACATCTCTGGAATCTTGAGTTTCGACGGTACCCTGGCGTGGCAGGCCCTCCAGAACGGCACCGTGCTGCTCGGTGGAAGCCAGGAGATCAGCTCGCTGACCGGCAATCTCGGCGGCGGCAGCATGGCGAACATGCTCAAGACGCCGTCGACCGTGACGTCCGGCTATGCCGTGTCCTACGGGTTCTACGATGCCGGGCCGGGGGTGAAGCCGCTCACCGACCAGGACCAGCTCTACGTCTACGTGACCGACAGCCATGCCAACTGGATGGGCACCCTCGCCGAGGCCATGCCGGCCTTGTCCGCCGCGCCCCTCAACAGCTTCGTCCTGCCCGGCGCCCACGATGCCGGCATGTTCACGCTGAGCACCGTGACGGCGGTCCTCGCCGGTCCCGATGCCAAGAAGCTCCTCGATGGCCTGTCGATTCTGTCGGTGTTCGGTACGCTCGTGGGCGACCTGACGATGGCCCAGGCCCCGCGGGCGATCGCCAACCTGGCGCTGACGCAGAAGGACACGATCCCCACGATGCTCGACCTGGGCATCCGCTACTTCGATTATCGTCCGGGCACGCTCTACCCGAAAATCGCGTCGTTCAATCCGGGCGTGCGCTACCACCAGCACAGCGTGATCCCCGGCTATGCTTACGTCGCCTTCCTGCAGGACGTGATCGCCTGGCTCGACAAGCATCCGACCGAGATCGTGGTGGTCAGCGCCAACACGCAGGGCTTCTCCGATGCGGCCATGAAGCCGACGGCGGCGCAAGTGCAGCAGGATCTCGACCAGGCGATCGCCAACGTGAAGCCGGCCTCGCCGCTCGTCATCGGCGACAAGACCGCGCTGACGCAGAGCTACGCCGCGCTCGTCGCCTCCCACACCCGGCTGATCTTCCTCAACCAGATCGAAGGGGAGACGAGCAAGTACGATTCGTACGATGACGGCGCCTACGCGACGGTCGATCCCGCGACGATCGTCGGTGCCCTGGCCGGGATGAACGCCGCCGGCCAGAAGGGGCATGACTACACGGTGCTGCAGATGCAGGGTACCGCCACCAGCGCCGGCAAGGCCGTGATCGCCGCCGCGGTCACGTCGCTGAGCGACGCGTCCTCGCCTCTCCTGTCCACCAAGGGGCGGTTCGATGCCGTGACCAATCCCTGGCTGCTCGAGAACGTCCCGAAGAACCTCTCGAACGACCAGCTCGTCGTGCTGCTCAACGACTTCGCGGACAACTGCATGACCCAGACCGCGATCGAGCTGACGCGGGCCCGAGTCGCGCAGCGCGCCTGATCCCGAAGCCGCGCAGCGCGCCTGATCCCGAAGCCGCGCAGCGCGCCTGATCCCGAAGCCGCGCAGCGCGCCTGATCCTGAAAAAGCCCCGCGGCAGCGCCGCGGGGCCTCTCGCCCGCTTCCTACTTCTCCAGCCGGGCGATCAGGCTCGACGTGTCCCAGCGCCCGCCGCCCAGGCTCTGCACCTCGGCGTAGAACTGGTCGACCAACGCCGTCACCGGGAGCTTGGCCTTGTTGCGGCGGGCTTCCGCCAGGACGATCGACAGGTCCTTGCGCATCCAGTCGACGGCGAAGCCGAACTCGAACTTGCCCTCGTTCATGGTCTTGCCGCGATTCTCCATCTGCCAGGAGCCGGCGGCGCCCTTGGAGATCACGTCGAGCACCGCCTCGATGTCGAGCCCGGCCCGCTTGCCGAAATGCACCGCCTCGGACAGGCCCTGGACGAGGCCGGCGATGCAGATCTGGTTCATCATCTTGGCGAGCTGGCCGGCGCCGACGGGCCCCAGCAGCCGGCAGGCGCGGGCATACGACCCGATCACCGGCTCGACCCGGGCGAAGGTGTCGGCATCGCCGCCGCACATCACCGTCAGCACGCCGTTCTCGGCGCCGGCCTGGCCGCCGGAGACCGGGGCGTCGATGAAGCCGAAGCCGGCCTTCTCGGCCGCCGCCGCGAGTTCGCGGGCCACCTCCGCCGAGGCGGTGGTGTGGTCGACGAAGACCGTGCCCTGGCCCATCGCCGAGAAGGCGCCGTCCGGCCCCGTCGTGACCTGGCGCAGGTCGTCGTCGTTGCCGACGCAGGCAAAGACGATCTCCTGGCCGTCCGCCGCCTCCCGGGGCGTCGCCGCGGCCCGGCCCCCGTGAGCCTTCACCCAGTCGTCCGCCTTGGCCTTGGTACGGTTGTAGACCGTGACGTCATGGCCCTTGGCGGCGAGGTGACGGGCCATCGGCCCTCCCATCACGCCGAGACCCAGAAACGCGACCTTTGCCATGCGCTGATCCTCCCACGCCGTCGTTCCACGGCGGTCGGCCCCCGGTGTAGTGAGCCGCGCCTACGCCCGTCAAACGGGCGCCGTCACCCGGGTGTCGTCACTTGGTATCGAACGGGACGTATTTCGCCCGGATGCGGTCGTAGCGCCCGTCGGCGATCAGCGCGGCGAGCGCCCGGTCGAAGGCCTCGCGCAGGGCGGTGTCGCCCTTGCGCAGGCCGATGCCGGCGCCCTCTCCGAGGAGCGGCTCGCCGGGAGGCACGTCGCCGACGAGGCGGCAGCACGCCTCGCCCTCCGGCCGGGAGAGGAAGGTGGTGAGTTCGAGCTTGTCGCCGAGCACCAGATCGACCCGGCCGGCCCTGAGGTCGAGGGTCGCGTCGGCGAGGGTGTCGAAGGTGCGGATCGTGGCGCCCGGCACCCGCTGCTCCAGGAAGGCGACCTGCGGCCCGTGCGCCGCAACCCCGATCGTCAGCCCGCGCAATGTCTCCGGGGTCGGGTTCGACAGGGAGGAATCCCGCCGTACCACGTAGGAGAACGGCACCCGCAGGTACGGCTTGGTGAAGGCGATGCGGGCGGCCCGCTTCGGGGTGATCGCCATCGCCGCCATGATGGCGTCGTACTCGCCGGCCTCCAGGCCCTTGATGATGCCGTCCCACTGGTGGAGCACGATCGTGCAGGTGAGCTTGGCCTGCTCGCACAGGGCCTGGGCCAGGGCGACCTCGAACCCCGCCGGCTTGCCGTCCTCGACGTAGTTGAACGGCGGACGGCCGCCCTCGGTGGCGATGCGCACGGGCGAGGGCAGGGGAGGGGCTTGCTCGGCGAGGGCCGGCGGGGCGGCCAGCAGCGACAGGAGCAGGAGGCGGGAGAGCAGGCGGCTCATCCGGCAGGGTTCTCTCGTAGGGGACGACTGGGGGACGATCGTCCGGGGGGCATCTCGGGGCGGGACCGATGCGGGATCGGGCGCGCGACGGCGGCGCGGACCCTGCCACGGCCACGCCCGCGGAGGCAACTCGTGCAGCCCGTCCGGGGTCCCGCACGCCGGCGACGGTAACCCGCCGTCAGGGTTAACCGCTCCTTAGACAATCGCGCGCTCTCATCCGCCCATGCGCTTGAGCTTTCGCCCGCCTCATCCACCCCGCGACCGCGCCGACACGGTCGAGATCCTGCCGCCGCTCCCCGTCGTCGGGCCGGCGGCCGGGGAGCCGGAGCGCGACGTGGACCGGGCCGGGCGCGATGCCGTCGACCGGGTCGAGGCGGAACTGGTGCGGGCCGCCCGCGCCGTCGGGGTCGCGGCCCGCGACGGCTGCGCCGAGACCGCCGCGGCGGCCTCGGACGCCGCGGCCCTCGCCCGGAACCTCGACGCCCTGGCGGCCGGCGCCGGAACGGTGGGCGCGCGGGGCCTCGCCCTCGGGGCCGCCGCCGACACGCTCGCCGGGGAAGCCGACGGCCTTGCCGGGGTGCTGGTCCAGGCCGCCCGCCACCTCGAACGCACCGACGCCCAGAGCCGCGTCCTCGAGACCGAGATGGCCGAGGCGGCACAGGATTCCGCCCGCCTCGTCGAGGCGGTGGCGACCCTGGCCCGCCAGGCCAACCGCCTCGCCCTCGGCGCCACCGTCGAGGCCGTCCGCGCCGGGACCGGCGGCGGGACGCTCTGGCAGATGGCGGAGGAGTTCAAGCTCCTGTCGGCCGACGCCGCCCGGGCGGTCGAGGCGGTGCGGGCGCTGAACCGCCGCCTCTCCGGCCCCGGGGCTGTGGCGGCGGGCAGCGTCGCGACCTCGCTCGCCGGCCTGCGTCCGGCGATCGCCACCGCCGAGGCGGCGGCGCAGGCCCAGGCGTCGGCGGCCCGGCACCTCGCCGGGACGGCGCAGGACCTCTTCGCCGCGACCGACCTCGTCGACCGCGACGCCGATGCGGCGGCGGCCGCCGCCCGCGAGGCGGCCCGGCGGATGGAGACCGCCCGATCCGTCGGCGCCGGTGTCGCGGGCCTCGCCGGAGGGCTCGCCGGGCGCACCGTCGCGTCCCTGCGCCAGGCCGAGATCGGCGACCGGCGCGAGCACGACCGCTACCCGGTCGATCTCGCGGTCCGGGTCGGCAATTGGGGCCTCGGACGGGTGCTCGACGTGAGCCGCGGCGGGCTGCTCCTCGCCCCGCCGGAGGGCTGCGCCGCGCCGGTCGGCGCCCGCCTGTCCCTCGACCTGCGCGGCCTCGGCCGGATGCAGGTCCAGGTCGTCGGCGCGAGCCCGCGGGGCCTGCACTGCACGCTGGGCGATGCCGCCTCCGAGGGCCGCATGCGCGACGCCCTGGTGGCGATCGAGGAGGAGAACCGGCCGCTGATCGCGGCGGCGACGGGTGGCGCGGCGGCCGTCGGCACCGCGCTGGAGCAGGTGCTGGCCGAGGGCCGCCTCGCCCGCCACGCCCTGTTCGACACGACCTACCGGCCGGTCGCCGGCATCGAGCCGCCGCACTACCTCACCGCCGCGGTGCCGGTCCTCGAAGACATCCTGCCGCCGATCCTCGAGCCGCTGCTGCTCGCCGATCCCCGCACGGCGTTCTGCATCGCGGTCGACCGCAACGGCTACGCCCCGGTCCACAACCGGGCCCAGGCCCAGGCGCCGCGGGCCGGCGACCCGGCCTGGAACGCCCTGCACGCCCGCCAGCGCCGGCTCTACGACGACCGCATCGGCCTGTCGGCGGCCCGCTCGACCCGGGCCTTCCTGGTCCAGGCCTGCCCGCAGGACGAGGCCGGCCGGCCTCCCCTGCGCGAGGTCGCGAGCCCGATCCGGGTCCATGGCCGGCACTGGGGCGCGCTCAGGATGGGGTTCCGGATCTGAGGGGGGCGTGGGAAACGGGGACGTCAGCCCCCGGTCGTGCTCATGTGGCGCGGCACCGCGGGCTTCGCCGCGCGGGCGATGACGAAGTCGTGGCCCTTCGGCTTGCGGGTGATCGCTTCCCGGATCGCCTCGGCCACCACGGCGTCGTCGGGCGAGGCGCGCAAGGCGGCCCGCAGGTCGGCGGCGTCCTCCTGGCCCAGGCATAGGTAGAGCTGGCCGGTGCAGGTCAGGCGCACCCGGTTGCAGCTCTCGCAGAAATTGTGGGTGAGGGGCGTGATGAAGCCGAGCCGCCCGCCGGTCTCCTCCACCCGCACGTAGCGGGCCGGGCCGCCGGTGCGGTCGGGCAGCGGGGTGAGGGTGAGGCGCTCGGAGAGGCGCTCGCGCACCACCGAGAGCGGCAGGAACTGGTCGACCCGGTCGGGCTCGATGTCGCCGAGCGGCATCACCTCGATCAGCGTCATCTCCATGCCGAGCCCGTGGGCCCAGTCGAGCATCGCCGGGATCTCGTCCTCGTTGACGCCCTTCAGCGCCACGGCGTTGATCTTGACCTTCAGGCCGGCCTCGCGCGCCGCCGCGATGCCGTCGAGCACCGTCGGCAGGTCGCCGCGCCGGGTGATCGCCCGGAACTTGTCCGGGTCGAGGGTGTCGAGCGAGACGTTGATCCGGCGCATGCCGAGATCCGCCAGCTCGGCCGCGTGCTGGCGCAGGCGGGTGCCGTTGGTGGTGAGCGTCATCTCCTCGAGCGCCCCGGAGGCGAGGTGGCGCGAGAGGTTTTTGAACAGCCGCATGATGTCGCGCCGCACCAGCGGCTCGCCGCCGGTGATGCGCAGCTTCCTCACGCCGCGCTCGACGAAGACCGAGCAGACCCGGTCCAGCTCCTCCAGCGTGAGCAGGTCGCGCTTGGGCAGGAACGCCATGTCCTCGGACATGCAGTAGACGCAGCGCAGGTCGCAGCGGTCGGTCACCGAGACGCGCAGGTAGGTGATCGCGCGCTGGAACGGATCGATCAGCGGCGCGGGCCGTGCCGGCACGGACGCCGCCGGCATCGGATCGTCGGTACGGGGGCCCCACATGCGGCTGCAATCCTCGACGGAGACGGCTTTCCTCGGGCGCGGCACTGGCGGCCGGCGTCCCGTCTGCATATGAGCGCTCGCAGGCCGACCGGCAAGCGACGCCGGCGCAGCAGGGAGACGCGCAGCCATGACGGACGCGAACACGGACGCCGACTGGCCGACCGAGATCCGGCTCTCGCGCGACAAGCGTACCCTCCACGTCGCCTATGCCAGCGGTGCGGCCTACGCGCTCCCGGCGGAGTACCTGAGGGTCGAGAGTCCCTCGGCCGAGGTCCAGGGCCACGCCCCCTCCGAGCGGCAATGGATTCCCGGCAAGCGCGAGGTCGAGATCCTGTCGGTGGCGCCCGTGGGCAACTACGCGGTGAAGCTCACCTTCGACGACATGCACGATACCGGGATCTACGCCTTCGACTTCCTGCGCCGCCTCGGCGAGGAGCAGGCGACGCGGTTCGCCCGCTACGAGGAGGAACTGGCGGCCCGCAACTTGAGCCGCGAGCCGGCGCGGCGGCGCTGAGCGCGTCAGCCGGCCGCGGGGGCGGGCCGCGCGGCCGCCGCCGCGACGGCGAGCGCGGCCACCGCCAGGGCGAGCGGCCCGAACGAGACCCACAGCACGACCTCCCAGCCGTAATGGGCCAAGAGCCCGCCGGAGGAGAACGAGCCGACCGCCATCGTGCCGAACACCGCGAAGTCGTTGAGCGACTGGACCCGGGTACGCTCCTCCGGCCGGTGGCATTCGAGCACCATCGCGGAGGCGCCGACGAAGCCGAAGTTCCAGCCGATGCCGAGGAGGACCAGGAAGATCCAGAAATGGGCGAGGTCCAGCCCCGACAGGCCGACGAGGGCCGCGCCCGCGGTGAGCGCGAGCCCCGCCGCCACCACGCGGCGCGCGCCGAAGCGCGCGATCAGCCGCCCGGTGAAGAAGCTCGGGGCGTACATGGCGATGACGTGCCATTGCAGGCCGAGATTGGCGTCGTCCTGCGTCAGGCCGCACAGGTGCATGGCGAGCGGCGCCGCCGTCATCAGGAAATTCATCAGCAGGTAGGACACGACCCCGCACACCACCGCGGTGACGAAGCGGGGCTGGCGGGCGATGACGGCGAGCGGCCGCCCGCCCGAGAGATCGGCGCTCGTCGGACCCGGCAGCCGCACCCCGGCGAGCACCACCGCCGACAGGGCCGCCACCGCGGCCTGGGCCAGGAAGGTCGCGGCGAAGAGGTGCGCGGGCCATAGCGCCATGGTGTGGCTGACGAGCTGCGGCCCGATGATCCCGGCGAAGACCCCGCCGGCCATCACGGCCGAGAGGGCGCGGGGTCGGCGCTCCGGCGCGACGCAATCGGCGGCGGCGAAGCGGAAGGACAGCACCACCGCCGCGTAGGCCCCGCCGAAGAAGGTCGCGAGGCAGAACAGCCAGAACGCGCCGAGCATCACCGCGAGCGAGGCGAGGAGGCCGACGAGCACGCCGCAGCCGGTGCCGGCGAGGAACGCCGCGCGCCGGCCGTGGCGGCGGGCGATGCGGCCGGCCGGCAGGGTGCAGGCGGCCATGCCGACGACGAAGATCGAGACCGGCAGGGTGGCGAGGGCCGGGTCCGGCGCCAGCTGGCTGCCGATGACGGCGCCGGTGGCGTAGACGACGACCGAGTTGGCGCCGGCGAGCGCCTGCGCCACGGCGAGGCGCAGGACGTTGCCGGTGCCGGACGGGGCGGAGCCGACGGCGTCCGTCGGGGCGGGGATGGCGGGGTTCGACATCGTTCGTCTCGTCAGGCGGTGAGCTGGGCCTGCCAGCGCGCGTCGCGCGGCGAGGGGCGGCGGTGGAGGCGCCGGTCGAGGAGCGTGTGCGCCCTCTCGGTCTGCCCGGCGCGCATCAGGGCGACGAGGAGCGTGTCCTCGATCACCTCGCGCTGGGCGCCGCTGCCGCCGAGGCGCACCACCTCGGCGGCGACGGGTTCGAGGATCCGCACGCACGACTCCCATTCCTCGTCCGCGAAGGCGAGGGCGGCGCGGCAGACCGCCGGCACCACCGGCCCCGCCGCCAGGGTGCCGGCCTCGACGAGGGCGACGAGATCCGCGATGCGCGATGCCGCGCCCGCCCGGTCGCCGGTCGCGGCGGCGAGCAACCCCATATGCGCGTCGGCAAAGCCGAAGCCGGCCTCCCCGAAGCGCGGCGCGGCATAGGCCCGGACCTCGTCCCACAGGCCGGCCGGGACGGCGTGGCCGTAGGCCGAGAGGCGCCAGAGCAGCGAGACGGCGTCGGTGACGACGTTGAGGGCGAGCCCCGCCGTCACCCCCGGCCGGACATGCGCGCCGTAGAGGGCGAGGGCGGCTTGCGCATCGCCGCGCTCCAGCGCCGCGAGGGCGGCGTGCCAGGCGATGTGGCCGTGCAGGACGCCCGCGCGGTCGTAGCCCGGCAGCCAGCCGGCGATCAGCGCCTCGGCCTCCTCGCCGGCCCCGTCCTCGAACAGGGCGTGCGACAGGGCGTGGGCGCCGTTGGCGTTCTCCCGCCGCAGCCCGAAACCCCGTTCGGTCAGCGCCCGGCCCCGCGCCACGGCGCCGTTCTCGGTCAGGGCCCAGCCGCGGGAGATTGCGAACCACCAATCGTCCGGGGCGTAAGCTCCGGCATGGCGCTCGCAGAGATCGACCCGGGCCTGGTCGTGGTCGGCCCGTCCCGAGAAGGCCAGGAGCCCGAAGGCGCCGAGCGGCATCGACAGGATCAGGGCATCGCGCGGCCAGGCCTCGGCGTGGGCGAGCGCGTGCTCCAGGGCCTCTCCCGACCGGCCGTCGATCGCCAGCGACAGGACCGCGACGTGGCTGCGCTCGCGCTCGGTCCCGGCCTGCGCCACCCGCTCGGCCGCCACCGCGATGCGGGCCCGCGCCGCCGCCGGCTCGGCGCGCATCGCGTGCAGGCGGGCCCGGGCGGCATGCGCGAGGGCGAAACCGGGATCGGCCGCGATCGCCGCATCGAGCGCCTCGGCGGCGCCCGGCCAGGCGGCGAGCATCAGGTCGATGCCCTCGCGGTACTGCGCGGCGGCAAGGTCGGAGGCGGTCGAGAGCGGCAGGAAGCGGCGGTCGTGATGGGCCATGACGGGGGTCTTGAACGGTGAACCGCCCCTGCATAGCGGAGCACCGCCTGTCCGTATTTCGACGGGGTGCCAGTCCCTGTAGACTGGCGGCCAAAATGGAGCCCGGCCATGCGGTGGGAGACGATCGAGACGCCACCCGGCTCGCGGGCGCCGCAGCCGCTGACGGTGCGGGTCCAGTCGATCCCGGCCCGCCACGCCTTTCCCGAGCACGCCCATGACTGGCACCAGGTCGTCTACGCCGTCTCCGGGGTGCTGACCGTGGCGGTGGACGGCCGCTCCTTCGTAATCTCGCCCGAGCAGGCGGTGTGGCTGCCGACCGGGCACCGGCACCGGGTCGGCTCGCTGCTCGGCGCCGAGTTCCGCAGCCTGTGGATCGCCGATGCGGCCGGGGCGGGGCTTCCCGGGGGAGCGACGGTGTTCGGCGTCTCGCCCCTGCTCCAGGCCCTCATCGTCGAGGCGGCGGCGCTCGACGGGCAACCGGATCACGACGGCTATGCCGGCCGCGTCGCCGGACTGATCCTCGACCAGCTGCGCCGCGCCGCGCCCCTGCCCGGGGCCTTGCCCTGGCCGCGCGGGGGTCCGCTGACCGCGCTCTGCGAGACGCTCTACGCCGAGCCGGCCGATGCCCGGGGACCGGATGAATGGGGGCGGGCCGTCGGCCTGTCGGGCCGGACGCTCGCCCGCCGCTTCGAGGGCGAGCTCGGCATGAGCCTGCGCACCTGGCGCCGGCGCCTGCGGCTGTTCAAGGCGATCGAGCTGATGGGCGGCGGGATGGACGTGACCCGCACCGCGATGACGCTCGGCTACGGCTCGACCTCGGCCTTCGTGTACGCCTTTCGCCGCGAGATGGGCTGCGCGCCCCAGGCCTATATGCGGGGGAGGCCGGTGGGGCTGGGGCGGTGAAGGGGACCAAGCCATTAGGAAGTCTGGCGCTTTCCCCTCCCCCTCTGCGGGGGAGGGTGCCCGGCGGAGCCGGGGCAGCGGGACGAAGTCCCGCCGAGAGGGGCAGCGCGACGCTGTTCCAGGGAGCGACCGTCAGAACGGTTCAGCCCTATCTGGAAGCGGCGTCCCCTCCCCCGCAGAGGGGGGAGGGGGGACACCCGCGCCATGCGATCAAGATATCGGACGCACGAACACGAAAAAGGCCGGCGCAGGGCCGGCCTCTTCACTCGACAGAACGATGCCTGCGCCGATCAGCGCTGCACGATCACCTTCGTGCCGACCTTGGCGCGAGTGTAGAGGTCCATCACGTCGTCGTTGGTCATCCGGATGCAGCCGGAGGAGACGGCGGTGCCGATGGTCTCGGGCTCGTTCGAGCCGTGGATGCGGTAGAGCGAGCCGCCGAGATACATCGCGCGGGCGCCGAGCGGGTTCTCGGGGCCGCCCTTCATGTGGCGCGGCAGGTCGGGCCGGCGGCGGATCATCTGGGCCGGCGGGCGCCAATCGGGCCATTCGCGCTTCATCGAGATGGTCTGGACGCCGTTCCAGGTGAAGCCCGGGCGGCCGACGCCGACGCCGTAGCGCAGGGCCTGACCGTTGCCGAGCACGTAGTAGAGACGGCGCTCGGCGGTCGAGACCACGATGGTGCCGGCGCCGTAGGGGCCGGCATACGCCACCGTCTCGCGCGGGATCGGGCTCAGCTTCGGCACCGCGGCGTCGAGGGGATCGACGGCGGCGGCCGCGGCGGCAGGGGACCGCACCGTCACGGTGAGCGGCTGGTCCAGGGGCTGGCGGGTGAGCGGGTCGATCTCGTAGGCGGCGGCGGGCGCCGCCCAGGCGGTGACGGCGCAGACCAGCCCGGCCAGGGCGGGAACGAAGCGGCGCATGAAAGCCTCTCGGATGGGGAAGCGCGGGACGGGACGGTGCGAACGCGTCCGGCACCGTACGGCGGAACCAATGGCCAAGCCGTAAACGCCCACGATCCAAAGCCAAGCTTAAATCCGGCGAAGCTTCGCAGTTGCGAAGTTGGCGTTGTGCCCGCGCCACACCGGGGCGGCGCGGGCACTTTTCCGGCGTGTTACTGGAGGGCCGCCAGGGTCCGGCGGGCCCGCTCGGTGATGGCGGCGAAGTTGCCGGCGCGGATCTCGGCCTCCGGCGCCAGCCACGAGCCGCCCACCGCCGCGACGTTCGGCAGGGCGAGCCAGGCCTTGGCGTCGGCCTCGCCGATGCCGCCGGTCGGGCAGAAGCGGGCTTGCGGGAACGGGCCGCCGAGCGCCTTGAGCGCCGCCATGCCGCCGGCCGGCACCGCGGGGAAGAACTTCGCCACCGTGAAGCCGGCGGCCAGCACCTGCATCAGGTCGGAGGGGGTGGCGATGCCCGGCATGAACACCATGTCGCTGGCGGCCGCGGCCGCCAGCAGCTCCGGCGTCGCCCCGGGGCTCAGCGCGAAGCGGGCGCCGAGGTCGTGCGCGGCCTGGAGGTCGGCCGGATTCAGCACCGTGCCGAGACCCACCACCGCCTCCGGCACCTCCGCCATGATCGCCCGCGCCGCATCGCGGGCCACCGGCGTGCGCAGGGTGATCTCGAGCGTCGTGATGCCCCCCGCCACCAGGGCGCGGGCGAGCGGCACCGCATGGGCGAGTTCCGGCACGGTGATGACGGGGATCACCGGCGAGGCGGCGAGCAGCGCGTCGAGGCGGCGGGCGCGGGAATCGGCGGTCATGGCTGGTCGTCCTGGTCGGGGGTGAGGGAGAGATCGGGCATCGCCGCCCGGGGGATCACGGCGCCGCGATGCCCGATCACGGTGCCGGCGAGGCGGTGGCCGTGCCGGGCGGCCTCGGCGGGGGAGCGGCCGGCGAGGCGCGCCGCCATGTAGGCGGCCGCGAAGCTGTCGCCCGCCGCGGTGGTGTCGACGACCGAGGCGACGGGCGAGGCCGGGACGCTCACGTCGTCCTGGCCCACGAGCACCCGCACGCCGGGGGGCGAGCCGCCGCCCTTCAGCACGATCTCGCAGCGGCCGCGATGGCGCAGCACCTCCTCCTCGCCCTCGGGCCCGTAGAGCCAGTCGAGATCTTCGCTTGAGGCGAAGATCAGGTCGGCCGCCGCCATCGCGTCGCGGAAGGCGGCTTGCGCCTTCGCCTTGTCGGGCCAGCCGCGGGGCCGGTAATTGGTGTCGAAGGCGACCCGTCCGCCCTTCGCCTGCACGGCCCGGCAGGTCTCGGCGAGCGCCGCCCGGCCGTCCTCGCCGTAGAGCGACAGGCTGATGCCGGAGGCGTAGACGAGGTCGTACTCCGCCAGCGCCGCCCGGGTCTCGGCGGCGCCGGGGCCGGAGAAAAGGTCGCGGGCGGCCGCGCTGTCGCGCCAGTAGTGGAAGCTGCGCTCGCCGGATCCGTCGGTGCGGATGATGTAGAGCCCCGGCATCCGGCCCGGCAGGCGCCGCACCCGGTCGGTGCCGATGCCCTCGGCCGCCCAGGCCGCCCGCATCTCCTCGCTCCACGGATCGTCGCCGAGCGCCGTCACGTAATCGACCGCGACCCCGAGCCGGGCGAGGTAGAGGGCGGTGTTCAGCGTATCGCCGCCGTAGCCGCGCAGCAGGCTGCCGTCGGGCCGCTCCGACAGCTCCATCATGCACTCGCCGATGCAGGCGACCCTCGTTGCCATCGTGTCCGTCCCTTTCCCGCGCGGCCGCCGTCCCGTCCGGGGCCTCCCCCTTTGGTGGGGGCGGTCCCGGTGGCCTCGCACGGCGCGCGGCCCGCGTCCGATCTCCTCCCTAGATCATCTTCGACGGCGCTGGATACCGCTCCGGCGGAAAAGGCGGGGCGCGATCAAGGGCCTGGCGGTGGCGGGCAGGCCCGCGCCGGCAAGCCCCGACCGCATACTTAGCCTTGGCGGCCGGGCCCCGGATTGGTTTACCATACCCTTGCGGCAGGCGAGTCGCTTAACGTCAGGTCTTGAACGATCCGGGGGACGCGTTACAAGACACCTCGTGTCGTCCGCCAAGGCGACCGCGGCCACGAATTCGCAGCGGATCCATCCGTGGTGGAACGAACGCTGCGAGACACGTTTCCCGTTATCGCCGGGGAGCGAAACAAGGGTTCGAGACAACGAGGCTACCGCCGCTCACGCCAGACATCCGGGGCCGCCAGGACCCCACCCGTCTTCCGGAGTTCGCTCGTCATGCCCCTCTACCGATTGCGATCCATCATCCGCGAGCGAGGCCGGATCCGTCCGCTCCACGACATGCCGATCCAGGCGCCGACGGTGCGCCACGCCGCCGCCCGGGTGCTCGGGCAGGCCGACGAGATGTTCGGGGACCGCACCGGCGAGGCCTGGCTCGTCGCCGAGGACGGCGCCCGGGTGTGGAGCCTGAGCCTCGAAGCCGCGGAGGCCGAGGCCGCCCGGGCCTGATCGCCGCGTCTGATCGGATCGCGCCGATCCTGCCTTGCTGAGGCCGCAAGGCTCGCGCATCGGGACCGCCCCCGAAGCCGCGAGCCGAGCCGATCCGATGAGAATCCTCCGTCTCGGCGCCCTGGCCGCCGCCGTGCTGGCCGCGGCGCCGGCCGCCGCCGACTGGCGCTACTGCCTCGCCCGCGGGCCCGGCCGCACCGTCTACCTGTCGGCGCCGTTCTCCACCGTCGCGGCGATACCGTCCCT
The DNA here is from genome assembly GCF_017347565.1 of Methylobacterium indicum. Classification (NCBI taxonomy): domain Bacteria; kingdom Pseudomonadati; phylum Pseudomonadota; class Alphaproteobacteria; order Hyphomicrobiales; family Methylobacteriaceae; genus Methylobacterium; species Methylobacterium indicum. The sequence continues at coordinate 3,993,398 of NZ_AP024145.1, forward strand.
CGACGCGGCCTTCGCGCAGATGCTCGACCGCACCCACCGCGCCCACGATCCCGTCCAGTGCCCCCGGGCCGAGGACGCCAAGGCCCTGCAGGCGATGCGCCAGACGGCGCTGCGCTACAACCGCCAGGACGGCCAGCGGGTGGTCGAGGTCGACTGGACGCCGGAGCGCGATTCCGCCGCCAAGCCGTAGGGGCGGACGCCGTCAGGGCGGAACCGGATCGGTTCGGCCGTGCGCGGGTCAGCCCCCGACCGCGTCCGATCCGTCGGGGCGTCCGGCTCCCGGGCTCCCCGGCGGCGCGCCCGATTCCGGCGTGCCGCCCGCGCGAGCCGATGGCTCCCCGCTCAGGCGGCGAAGTGGCGGATGGCCTCGACGATCTTGCTTTCGCGAAAAGGCTTGTCGCAGAACACGCCTCGCGCCGGGATCGCGTCGAGGTCCGGCGCCAGCGCACCCGTCAGCACGAGCTCGATCGGCGGCCAGCGATCCCGGATCGTCGCCACGAGTTTCAGCCCCGTCGTCGAGCCGCGCACATCGAGGTCGGCGAACACCACCCGGATGTCCGTGCGCGCCTCCAGAATGCGGATCGCCGCCTGCGCGGTGCGGACCACCACCGCCTCGCAGCCCGCCTCCTCGACGAAATCGCTCATGGTCATCGCGAGGATCGGCTCGTCCTGGAGCACGAGCACCACCGGCCGCGATCCGCCGTCGGTCGTCCGTCCTGCCGTCATGCGCGTTGCACCTCGACCAGCGGCGCCCGCATGATCGCGACGAGCCCCTCCGCATGATAGGTCACGTCGACCCCACCCGTTCCGACGAGGCCCGTGCGGATCAGGCGCGATCCGAAGCCGCGCCGGGTGGGAGCGACCACGGGAGGTCCGCCGTGCTCGCGCCAGCGGAGCACCAGCTCCGGTTCGCCCGATCCGCTCTCGATCCACCAGCGCAGCTCGACGCCCCCCTCGTCTCCCGAGAGGCTGCCGTACTTGGCGGCGTTGGTCGCCAGCTCGTGAAGGAGCAGCGACGCGGAGAGACCCGCCCCGGGGCCGAGCGGCACGTCGGGGCCGTCGAGGGTGAAACGCCGACCGTCGGCCACGGTGCTCAGGACTTCGCGGCACACCGCGCCCAGGTCCGCCGCCGTCCAGTTCCTGCGCAGCAGCAGGTCGTGGGCCGAGGCCAGCGCCCGGATGCGCTTCTCGAACGCCTCGACCGGCTCGCGCTCCGGGATGGCGCGCAGGGTCTGGTGCGCGATGCTCATGACCATCGCCATCGTGTTCTTGAGCCGGTGGGACAGCTCGTGGTTCAGCAGGTCTTGCCGCTCCTCGGCCCGTCGTCTCTCGACCGCCTGGCGGGTCAGTTCCGCGATCTGACGGATGAAGGCGATCTCCTGCTCGTTCCAGGAGCGCGGGCGGTCGTCGTTGACGTACAGCACCGCCACCGTCCGGCCCTTCTCGAAGACGGGCAGGTTGACCAGGGTGCGGACGGAGACGGCCTCCAGCGTCGCGGCGGAGGCGGCGGTGCGCGGGTCGTCCCGCACGTCCGCGATGACGACCGCCCGTCCCTGCCGGAGGTCCTCGGCGTAGAGGCCGTAATCGTCCATGCGGTAGCGACCGGCGAGCGTCGGGAAGTCCGCCGCGGTCCAGTCCTCCTCGACGACGAAGCTCTCGCCGTCGGAACCGACCGTGCCGTAGCCGACCCGGCCGACGCCCAGCACGCGTCCGAGGATCGCCGAGCCCGCCATCGCGATCGCCTCGGTGTCGATGTCGGCGCGCAGCCGCTCTCCCAGCTCCAGCAGGCCGTCGCGCCGGGCATCGGCCTGCACCCGCTCGGTCACCTCCAGGAAGATCACGCCGAAGCGCTCGCTGCCCAGCGCGAAGGCGCGGCCCTCGTACCATCGCGCCAGGGTGCCGACCTGCCGGACGAAGGTCACGGGCTGGCCCGTCTCGACCACGTCGGCGAACTCGCTGACCCAGGCGTCCTCGATGCCGGGGAGCACCTCGCGGACCGTGCGCCCCACGACGCTGTCCGGATCAATCCCGACGAGGCGACCCCAGGCGGAGTTGACGTCGGTGTAGCGCCAATCCGTGATGCGCCCGGTCGCGTCGCGCACGACCTCGCCGACGACGAACCCTTCGCTCAGGCGCTCGAAGAGGCCCCGCCAATGCGCCTCGCCCGCCGCCAGGCGCGCCTCGAGCGACTTCTGCTCGGTGATGTCGCGGGAGACGGACAGGATCCTCTCCGGCCGGCCGTCGGCGCCGAAAATCGGCGTGACCTGGACGTCCCACCACCTGGGATTGCCCAGGAAGGTGTCGGCGGTCCCCTGGAAATGTCCGACACCGCCGCCCTTGGCCCTGGCCAGGGCCGCGACGGCCTCGGCATGCCCCTGACCTTGCCAGAAGCCGGGCCAGGGACAGCCCTTGATGAGGTTGAAGTCGCTCACCTCCATCACCTTCCGGCCGCCCTCGCTCATGAACGTCAGGGAGCCGTCGAGGTCGAGCACCTTGATGCAGTCGGCCGAGGAGGCCAGGACGCCCCGCATGAACTCGGCATCGGCCTCGTGCTTGGCGGCGGCGTCGCGCTGCTCGGTGCGATCGCTCATCGCCTTGACGAAACCGCGATGCGTTCCGTCCACGCCGCGGAGCGAGGTCATGTCGCCGACCGCGTAGAATCGACCTCCGTCCTTGCGCAGGTGCCAGCGGACGTCCTCGGCATGCCCGTCGCGGAGGACGACCGCCATTTCCTCCTCCAGGCGCCCCCGGGCCCGGTCCTCGGCCGTGAAGATCCGCTCGATGGTCTGCCCGCGCATCTCCTCCGCCGACCAGCCCAGGATGCGCTCGGCCCCGACGTTCCAGTCGGTCACGCGGCCCACGGTATCGGTGACGAGGATCGCCATCTCGCTGGCGCTGTTGAAGATGGCGCGCTGACGCTCCTCGCTCTCGGCCAGCCGCAGCCGGGTGCGGTGCGCCTCGGTGACGTCGATCTGGCTGCCGAAGCGGTAGCGCAGCCGCCCCTCGCCGTCGAAGACCGGACCGATGAACAGGGCGTTGACGAAAGGCGTGCCGTCGCGGCGGTGATTGACGATCTCGATGGTGAGATCGCGGTTGTCGCGGAGCGCGGCGCGGATCTCGTCGAGGCGGTCGGGCTGGGTGTCCGGACCCTGGAGAAAGCGGCAGTTGCGCCCGACGACCTCGTCGACGCCGTAGCCCGTGAGGTCGAGGAAGGCGCGGTTCGTGAAGACGATGGGCTCGTCGTCCTGGTTGGGATCCGTGAGGATCATCGGCAGGCTGGTCTGGTCGACGGCGGAGAACAGCACGTCCGCATCCGCCGGAGCGGGACGTGGCCGCTGACGGGACGTTTCCGGGTCGAGGTCCGACTGCCGAGCCAGCTTCGCCCGCAGGCGCGCAATTTCTGCCTCAAGCTCGTCGCGCGAGAGGCGGTGCACATCGCTGTCCATCGAGAGTTGAGCCTGCCCCCTGGCGACCGACGCCATCCCTGGGCGATCGTGATAGCGAAGCTCCATCCCCTCGTCACGTTGGACGCCGGATCGGCGACCGAAGGAAGCGTCGCGGCCCGAGCCGGGTTTCGGAACGGGTGGGGCGCGAACCGGACGGTTCCGGGTGGACGGGAGGACTTCGCTCCCCTCCTCGGTACGCCATCCGCAACGCCAGGCTCGTCGAGGCACGGCCGCAGGCCCGCCGGATCCGCCGCATCGAGGCCGCATCGAGGCCGTCGCCGCGCATGGCCGGCACGCGTCGCGAACGCTTCCCGTCGGATCGTTAGCATCCTATCAATAAGCACGATCAACGACCGTACCTCGATGGCGGGGCGACCGGATGCGACGCGACCTCCTGCAAACCCTCACCCTCACCCTGCTCCAGTCCGGCCGCGTCTGGCGCCGGGCGGCGGACGAGGTCGTGACCGCCTACGGGCTGACCGAGGCGACGGCGCTGCCGCTGCTGCTGATCGGCCGGCTCGGCGGCGACCTGCGCCAGACGGCGTTGGCCGAAGCTCTCGGCGTCGAGGGGCCGAGCCTGGTGCGCCTCCTCGACCAGCTCGGCGAGGCCGGCCTCGTCACCCGCCGGGAGGACCCGACCGACCGCCGCGCCAAGGTGCTGGCCTTGACCCCGGAGGGGCAGGCCCGCTCCGCCGCCATCGAGGCGCGGTTCGACGGCTTGCGCGAGGCGGTGTTCGGGGAACTCGGCGACGACGACCTGCGGGCGGCCCTGCGGGTCCTGCGCGCGCTCCAGGCCCAGGGCCCGAAGGGCGCGGGCCTCTGCCCGTCCGACGCGCCCGCCGCCGGAGGGCGCGCCTGATGCTGCCCGGCTGGCGCCAATGGCTGTTCGCCCTGAAGATCGCGGGTGCCGCGCTCCTCGCGCTGGGCCTCGCCCTGTGGCTCGACCTGCCGCGGCCCTACTGGGCGATGGCGACCGTCTACATCACCATGCAGCCGCTCTCCGGCGCCACCCGCTCGAAGGCCGTCTACCGGGTGGTCGGCACGGTGGCGGGCGTCTCAATGGCGGTCGTGCTGGTGCCGCCCCTCGTCGGCGCACCCGAGATGCTGACGCTGGCGCTGGCGCTCTGGACCGCCGGTTGCCTCTACCTCTCGCTCCTCGACCGCTCGCCGCGGGCCTACCTGTTCATGCTCGCCGGCTACACCGCGGCGCTGATCGGCTTCCCGGCGGTGACGGCGCCCGACACCATCTTCGAGACCGCGGTGTCGCGCGCCGAGGAGATCACGCTCGGCATCCTCTGCGCCGCCCTGGTGGCGGGCCTCGTCCTGCCGGAATCCGTCGGGCCGGTGCTGGCGGCCCGGGTCGGGACCTGGCTCGGCGAGACCGGGCGCTGGACCGCCGACGTGCTGTCGGGCGCCATCGAGGCGCCGGCAATCCGGGCGCGGCGCCTGCGGCTCGCCGCGGAGGCCGCCGAGATCGACGCGCTCGCCACCCATCTCGCCTACGACGCCTCGGCGCAGAGCCGGGCGGTGCCGCTGGTCCAGCTCCTGCGCGGCCGGATGCTGATGCTGCTGCCAGTCCTGTCCTCGCTGGCCGACCGGATCGCGGCGTTGCGCGACCTCGCGGGCCTCGATCCGGCGCTGAGGACGCTGCTCGCCGACGTCGCCGCCTGGTCGGAAGCCGGCGCCCCGGCGGCCGAGGCCGACGCGCTGCTCGCCCGCATCGCCGCGGCCGACGACGCCGACCTCTTCTCCCCCGCCCGTCCCGGCTTCTGGACCGCGCTGGTGCGGGCGAGCCTCCTCGACCGCCTGCGCGAACTGGTGGCGATCGGCCGCGACTGCCGGGCGCTCCAGGACGGCATCGCCCGCGGCGAGCGCGCTCCCCGCCGCCCGCTCGCCTTCGCGGGCGAGTTCGGCGGACGCGCCCCGCGCCACCGCGACCACGGCATGGCCCTGCGCTCCGCCCTCGGGGTCTTCCTCGCCATCCTCGCCTGCGTGACGGCCTGGATCGCCACCGCCTGGCCCGACGGCGCCACCGCGGCGATGATGGGCGCGGTCCTGTGCTGCCTCTTCGCCACCCAGGACGATCCGGCCCCGGCGATCCTGGGCTTCGCCACCTGGACCGCGGTGGCGGCGGCGGCGATCGGCGTGCTCCTGTTCGGCATCCTGCCGCAGGTCCACGACTTCGCCACCCTGGTGCTCGTGCTGGCGCCGCCCCTCGTCCTGTGCGGCCTGCTGATGACCATTCCCCGCACCATGCCGGTGGGGCTGGCGCTCGGGGTCAACGGCAACGCCCTCCTGGCGATCCAGGACCGCTACGCCTCGGAGTTCGGCGCCTACGTCAACTCGGCCCTGGCGCTCGTCGTCGGCATCGTCCTCGCCGCCGTCGTGACCCGGCTGGTGCGCTCGGTCGGGGCCGAGCACGGCGCCCGCCGCCTCGTGGCGGCGAGCCGGGCCGACCTCGCCCGGGCGGCGCGCCGGCGCGGGCGGGGCGACCGGGCCGCCTTCGCCCACCTGATGCTCGACCGCCTCGGCCTCCTGGTGCCGCGGCTGGCCGCCGCCGGGCCCGACAGCGACCTGTCGCGGATCGACACCCTGGGTGCGCTCCGGGTCGGCATGAATCTCGTCTCCCTGCGCCGCGCCCGCCACGGCCTGCCGCCCGGCGCGGTCGCGGCTCTCGACGCCGCCCTCGACGCGGTGGCCCTGCACTACGAGGGACCGCGCGGCCCGGCCTCCGCGCCGCTGCTCGCCGATATCGACGCGGCGCTGGCCGTCATCGGCGCGGGGGCTGCGGCCGCGGGCCGGCGCGAGGCCTTGCTCGGGCTCGCGGGCCTGCGCCGCGCGCTCTTTCCCGAGGCGCCGCCCGTCGGCGCCCCCCTGCGCGCGAGGGAGGCCGCCTGATGGCCGACATCGACCTCTACGGCGTCTTCGTGCCGGCCCTGCTGGTCTGGGCGGTCGTCGCCTTCCTGCTCAATCTCGTCCTGCGCCGGCTGATCGGCGCGCTCGGGCTCTACCGCCTGGTCTGGCACCGGGCCCTGTTCGACCTCTGCCTCTACCTCGTGTGCCTCGGCGGCGTCGTCACGCTCGCCGGCCGCCTGACCTGAAGATCGAAGATCATGACCCGCGCGCTCGCCTTCCTCGGCCGCTTCGCCGTCACCGCCGTCCTGCTCGCCCTCGCATTCGTCGTCGGGACGGCGCTCTGGGACTACTACCTCGAGGCCCCCTGGACCCGGGACGGGCGGGTGCGGGCCGAGGTGGTCGGCGTCGCCCCCGACGTCTCCGGCCTCGTGCGCGACGTCGCGGTGCACGACAACCAGGAGGTCAAGCGCGGCGATCTGCTCTTCCGCATCGACCCCGATCGCTTCGCCCTCGCCCTGCGGCAGGCGGAGGCCGTGGTGGCCGGCCGCAAGGCGACCCTGGTCCAGGCCGAGGCCGACCTCGCCCGCTACCGCCAGCTCAGCGACAACGTCGTGTCGCAGCAGAAGCTCGAAGCCGCGCTCGCCACCGAGCAGAGCGCCCGGGCCGCCCACGACCAGGCGGTGGCCGACCGCGATCTCGCCAAGCTCAACCTCGCCCGCTCCGAGGTGCGCGCCTCGGTCAACGGCCGCATCAGCAACCTCGAACTGCGCCCCGGCGCCTACGTGGCGGTCGGCAAGCCGGTGATGGCCCTCGTCGACGGCGACACCCTGCACGTCCAGGGCTATTTCGAGGAGACCAAGCTCGGCCGCATCCATCCCGGCGATCCCGTCACCGTGCAGCTGATGGGCGAGGATCGGCCGATCACCGGCCGGGTCGAGAGCGTCGCCGCCGGCATCGAGGACCGCGAGCGCGGCGCCAGCGCCAGCCTGCTCGCCAACGTCAACCCGACCTTCGCCTGGGTGCGCCTCGCCCAGCGCGTGCCGGTGCGGGTCGCCCTCGATGTCTCCGTCGACCGCGAGCGCCTCACCGTCGGGCGCACCGCCACCGTGGTGGTCCATCCGAAGGGCGAGCGGCCGGAGATCCGCCCCTTCGAGGCGCTGCGCAAGCTCGTCCGGGGCTGGGATGCGCTAAAGACCCGCTTCGCGGTGGCGCGGAACTGACAATCGCGCGCGTGACCCACCGCGCGCGTGACACCGATACCGCTTCCGGGCTGCCCCGGGGTGGGGCCGGGTCGTCGGCACTCACGCCCTCTCCGCCGACGAGCGTCTGGCGGGGCGCCGCATCGCCAGCGGCCATCTCGCCACCGGCGACATCGATCGCCTCCTCGACGCCCGCGCCCGCCTAAGCCTCGTCGCCGAGGCGTGGCCCGGGACCGATCTCGAGCGGGAGGGGATGATCGGCCTCCTGCGGAGCGTCGATAGCTCGTTCGCGCCGACCGGAGCCGGCAGTTTCCGGGCGGTGAACCGGGACGGCTTCAGGGTCGACCTGATTCCGCCGCTGCCGCCGAACCGGTGTCCGCTTCGGCGAAATCTGCTCAGGCTCGCCTCGTCGCCGGCTGGGTGGGGCGCACCCGCCCCACCTGTCCTTCGACGATCCCGCCCTCGGTGCCATCCCGCGCGCCCTGCGCGACCGGGCCGCCGAGATCCCGCCCGTCCCGGGTGCGGCGCGCGAGACGATCGAGCCGGACTGGGGAGCGCTCAAACCAGCGCCGCGATCCCCGCCAGCCCCGCCGCCAGCCCCCACAGCAGCAGGCAGGCCCGGCGGTACAGCACCAGCGCCCGGGCGATGTCGTCGGCCGTCGCCTCCGCCCGGCCCGAGCCCATCCAGGCATCCTCGACCCGCGTCGCGCCGTAGACCCGCGGGCCGGCGAGCCGCAGGCCGAGCGCCCCGGCCATCGCGGCCTCGGGCCAGCCGGCATTGGGCGAGCGGTGGCGGCCGGCGTCGCGCCGCACCGCCGCCAGCGCCCCGCGGGCGGAGGCGCCCCGCGTGAGCGCGGCCGCCGCCACGATGAGCCCGGCGGTGAGCCGCGAGGCCGGCAGGTTGACGAGGTCGTCGAGGCGGGCGGCGGCCCAGCCGAAGGCCTCGTGCCGGGGCGTGCGGTGGCCGATCATGCTGTCGGCGGTGTTGATCGCCTTGTAGAGCGCGCCCCCGGGCAGGCCGCCGGCCCCGAGCCAGACGGCCGGCGCCACGATGCCGTCGGAAAAGTTCTCCGACAGGCTCTCGATCGCGGCGCGGCAGAGGGCGGCCTCGTCGAGGGTCTCGGGGTTGCGCCCGACGATCATCGCCACCGCCCGCCGTCCCCCGGCGAGCCCGTCGCGCCGCAGGTCCGCCGCCACCCGGGCGACGTGGTCGTGCAGGCTGCGCTGCGCCGGCAGGCTCGCGGCGAGGAGGGCGCAGGGGACGAGGCCCGCCCCTCCGAGCGCCCCGCAGGCGAGCGACAGGGCCAGCGCCGCAAGGCCCGTCGCTGCCAGCACGAGGAGGAGGGCCAGCATCCCGGCGGCGCGCCGGCAGCGCGGGGACTCCCCCTCGCGGTTGAGGCCGCGGTCGAGGGCGGCGATCAGGGCACCGATCCAGGTGACAGGGTGGCCGGCCAGCCTGTAGAGGCGGTCCGGATAGCCGAGGGCGGCCTCGATCGCGAGGGCGAGGACGAGCAGCACGAGGCTGTCGGGCGGGTGCGTCAGGGCGGTCATCGCGAGGGGCGGACGGTTGGACGGGCGATTGGACGAGACGGCGGAGGGGCCGATCCGGCACGGGGGCGACCTCGGCGAGGCGGGCTTCCTGTTTCCGCAGGCCCCCCGGCCCTGGATCGACCTCTCGACCGGGATCAATCCGATCCCCTATCCGTGGCCGGCGCTCGAGGCCAGCGCCTTCACGCGGCTGCCGGCCAAGGCCGACCTGGCCGCCCTCGAAGCCGCGGCGGCCGAGGCCTACGGCGCCCCGCCGGAGCGGGTCGTCGCGGCGCCGGGCACGCAAGCGCTGATCGACCTCGTCCCGCGGTTGCGGCCCCCCGGCCGCGTCGCGGTGGTCGGCCCCACCTATGCCGAGCACGCGGCCGCCTGGGCCCGGGCCGGCCACACCGTCGTGGCGGTCGGCGACCTCGCCGGGATCGGCGAGGCCGACGTCGCCGTGGTGGTCACCCCCAACAACCCGGACGGCCGGGTCGTGCCCCTGCCGGACCTCGCGGCCGCCGCCGCCGGCCTCGCCGCGCGCGGCGGCTGGCTCGTGGTCGACGAGGCCTTCGCCGACCTCGAACCCGTCGCGAGCCTGTGCGGCGCGGTGCCGCCCGCCTGCCTGGTGCTGCGCTCCTTCGGCAAGACCTACGGGCTCGCCGGCCTGCGCCTTGGCTTCGCGGTGGCGGGCGAGCCGCTCGTCGGTGTCCTGCGCCGCGGGATCGGGCCCTGGGCGGTGTCGGGACCGGCGATCGCGGTCGGGCGGCAGGCCCTGGCGGATGCCGCCTGGCGGCGCGAGGCGGACGTCGCGCGGGGCCGGGACGCCGCCCGGCTCGACGCCCTCCTGGCCGAGGCCGGCGGCCGGATCGTCGGCGGCACGAAGCTGTTTCGCACCGCCGACTTCCCCGACGGGCCGGGCCTGTTCGACCGCCTCGGGCGGGCCGGGATCTTCGTGCGCCGATTCGAGGCCGCGCCGGCGCGCCTGCGCTTCGGCCTGCCGCCCGACGTCCCGGCCTGGGACCGCCTCGCCGCCGCACTCCGGGACGACGCCGGGGCATGAGGCGCCATTAAAAAGGCCGAAAACCGCAGCATCCGCAGACCCTGGCCCTCGGGGTCACGCACGCGGCCGGCGCCGCACGGGAAAGCAGGCAGAATGGACGCGGACGAGGTCAAACGGCGCGACAGGCTCGGCAGCATGATCGCGTTCGCGCGGCGCACCGTGCCCGACCTGCGCCGCAACGCCGAGACGGTCGAGCCGATCGCCCCCGCCGACGGCCGAAGCCGGCTCCCGGCCCTGCTCAACCCGCTGCGCTGGACCCGCCTGCCGCTCCTGCCCGGCGAGGGGATGCAGAACCGCGTCCTGGCCCGCCTCCTGCGCAACATCGGCATCTTCGTGCTGCTGCCGACGGCGGTCATCGGGATCTACCTGTTCGTCTTCGCGGCCGACCAGTACGTGGTCGAGGCCCGCTTCGCCGTCCGCGGCGAGGTCGAGCCGATGGGCAACGTCGCGCTCGGCGAGTTCTCGTCGCTGATCCAGAAGAACAACAGCCAGGACAGCTACATCGTCAAGGAATACATCGAGAGCCAGCCGATGCTCGAGAGCGCCCAGAAGGAGCTCGACATCGTCCGGATGTTCACCCGCGACGAGGGCGATTTCTGGACGCGTTATTCCGGCGACAAGCCGGTCGAGGAACTGCTGAAGTACTGGCGCAAGCGCGTCCAGGTCCACATCGACCTGGTCTCGGGCGTGATGACCCTGACCGTGCAGGCCTTCACGCCGGACGACGCCCTGGCGATCAGCCGCCACGTCGTCGCCCGGGCCGAGGCGCTGATCAACACGATCTCGTCGCGCGCCCAGCAGGACATGCTCAAGCACAGCAAGGACGACCTGGCGGCGACCGAGGAGCGGCTGCGCAAGGCCCATCTGGCGTTGCGCGAGTTCCGCAACCGCTGGGGCATCATCGATCCGGCGAAGTCGGCGGAGGCGACGATGACCACGCTGCTCTCCCTGCGCAAGGACAAGATCAAGTCGGAGAACGACCTCCAGGTGCTGCGCGGCTCCGGCCTCGACGAGAAGTCCCGCTCGATCCAGACCATCGTCGCGAGCGTCGCCGCCACCAACCAGCAGATCAAGCAGCTCGAGGACTCGCTCACCAGCGACGGGATGGCGGTGGGCGGAAAGCCCGTCTCGGACGCGATCCTCGAATACGAGGGCCTGATGGTCGAGCGCACCATCGCCGAGAAGCTGAACGACTCCGCCACCGTCATGCTCGACCGTGCCCGGGTGGCGGCGAACCGCCAGCACGTCTACCTCTCGGTCTTCGTGCCCCCGACCCGGCCCGAGCTCTCCACCGTGCCGATGCGCGGCCACGCCCTGTTCGTGGCGTTCTTCGCCTTCATGGTGCTGTGGGGCTGCAGCAGCCTGCTCATCGCCGGCGTCAAGGACCACAACATGTAGCCGGGCTCCCGCCCGGTCGGGCTCCCGCCCGGGGCTTCGATCCGGGCGCGCGTCGTGCGATGAGGTGGGCCGTGGGCGCGACGGATCGCGTCCGAGAAGGCAAGGACGAGCAGCACCCCGATGTCCGATTTCACGGACCTGGTCGCCCGGGCGGTCTCCCCGGCGATGAGCCGCGAGGAGCGCGAGGCGGTCTACCAGGTGGTCAAGCAGGCGATGCGCCGGCTCCAGGAGCGCGAGAACCTCGCCCCCGACGAGCCCCGCGCCCTGCTCCAGGCCCACCTCGTCGAGGAGACCATCCGCGACGTCGAGGCGCTGGTCACCCGCTACCTCGCCCGCCAGACCATCCTGGAGGCCGAGCGCGCCAACGCGGCGGCGAACGCCGCCGCGGCCGCCGAGCCACTCACGCCTCCTCGGTCAGACGCTTGAGCGAGGTCTGGAGCGCGTCGCCGCCGTGCAGCAGCGCCCGCGACAGATCCGCCAGGGTGACCCAGCCGGTGACGCGCCCGCCCGCATCCCGCACCGGCAGCCGCCGGACGTGGTGGGCGGCCATCAGGTCGAGGGCGGTGCGCAGGGGATCGCCCTCGGCGCAGGACACGACCGGGCGCGACATCGCCTCGCTCACCCGGGCCCTGCTCGGATCGAGCCCCTGGGCGACCACCCGGTAGAGGATGTCCCGGTCGGTGATCACCCCGTCGAGGGCATCCGCCGTGCCGACCGGCAGGGCGCCGACATCGAGTTCGCCCATCAGCACCGCCGCCTCCTGCACGGGGGCCTCCCCGGCGATGAACTCCACGTCCCTGCTCATCACGTCCGCGACCGTCACGCCCATCCGACTCCCCGTCTGCACCCTCCGGTAACCCGCGAGGGCGGCCGGCGGCTCCCCCGCGCCGTGGTGCGATCGCGGTCCCGACGCCCGAGATCGGGGTCCCGGACCCATGGTCCCACCCTGTACCCCGGCACCCTTGCGGCCACGCGGCCGCGGCCATGAAATTTTGACGACGGCGGGGGAGCTTGGGCGAGGTCCGGCGCGTTCAGCCCACAGTCAGGCTTCTCGCCTCCGGGATCGTCGAACGCCCCCATGAACATGGAACTCACGTCCAAGCCCGCCCCGGCCGCCCCCGCGGCCTCGCCCCTCGTCCGGGCGACCCGCAACATCAGCGAGGGCCAGCCCTTTCCGCTCGGCGCCACCTGGGACGGCCTCGGCGTCAACTTCGCGCTGTTCTCCGCGCACGCCACCAAGGTCGAGCTGTGCCTGTTCGACGATACCGGCGAGACCGAGATCGAGCGGATCGAGCTGCCCGAATACACCGACGAGGTCTGGCACGGCTACCTGCCCGACGCCCGCCCCGGGACGATCTACGGCTACCGGGTCCACGGCCCCTACGAGCCCGAGGCCGGCCACCGCTTCAACCCCAACAAGCTGCTCCTCGATCCCTACGCCAAGGCGCTCGTCGGTTCCGTCACCTGGAACCCGGCGCTCTTCGGCTACGTGATGGAGAGCGGCGACGACACCACCTTCGACACCCGCGACAGCGCCCCCTTCACCCGCAAGTGCCGGGTGATCGATCCCGCCTTCACCTGGGGCCGCGACCAGAAGCCGAACGTGCCGTGGGACAAGACGGTCTTCTACGAGACCCACGTCAAGGGATTCACCAAGCTGCACCCGGCGGTGCCGGAGCGCCTGCGCGGCACCTATGCGGGCCTCGGCACCCCCGAGGTGCTGGCCTATATCCGCAGCCTCGGCGTCACCTCGGTCGAGCTCCTGCCCATCCACTCCTTCGTCAACGACAGCTACCTGCTGGAAAAGGACCTGGTGAATTACTGGGGGTACAACACCCTCTCGTTCTTCGCCCCCGCCCGCCGCTACGCCGCGGTGCCGGACTTCGCCTTCTCCGAATTCAAGGAGATGGTGGCCCGGATGCACGGGGCCGGCCTCGAGGTGATCCTCGACGTGGTCTACAACCACACCGCCGAGGGCAACGAGAAGGGTCCGACCCTCTCCTTCAAGGGGATCGACAACGCCTCGTACTACCGGCTGCTGCCCGACCAGAAGCGCTACTACATCAACGACACCGGCACCGGGAACACCGTCAACCTCTCGCACCCGCGGGTGCTCCAGATGGTGACGGACAGCTTGCGCTACTGGGCGACCGAGATGAGGGTCGACGGCTTCCGCTTCGACCTCGCGACGATCCTCGGCCGCGAGCCCTACGGCTTCGACGAGGGCGGCGGCTTCCTCGATTCCTGCCGCCAGGACCCGGTGCTCTCCTCGGTCAAGCTGATCGCCGAGCCGTGGGATTGCGGCCCGGGCGGCTACCAGGTCGGCGGCTTCCCGCCCGGCTGGGCCGAGTGGAACGACCGCTTCCGCGACGAGGTCCGCGGCTACTGGAAGGGCGACGAGGGTCTTTTGCCGGCCCTCGCCTCCCGCCTCACCGGCTCGGCCGACAAGTTCAACAAGCGCGGCCGGCGCCCCTGGGCCTCGGTGAACTTCATCACCGCGCATGACGGCTTCACCCTCGCCGACACCGTCTCGTACAACGAGAAGCATAATACGGCGAACGGCGAGGACAACCGCGACGGCCATTCGCACAATCTCTCGTACAATTACGGCGCCGAGGGCCCGACCGACGATCCCGAGATCAAGGCGGTGCGCCTGCGCCAGATGCGCAACCTGCTGGCGACGCTGCTCCTGTCGCGCGGCACGCCGATGCTGCTCGCCGGCGACGAGTTCGCCCGCACGCAGCGCGGCAACAACAACGCCTATTGCCAGGACAACGCAATCTCCTGGATCGACTGGGAGGGGATCGGCGAGGACGAACGCGACCTCGCCGAGTTCACCCAGCGCCTGCTGATCCTGCGCAGGTCGCTGCCGATGCTGAGCCGCGGCCGGTTCCTCACCGGTGCCTACGACGCGGAACTCGGCGTCAAGGACGTGAGCTGGCTCACGCCCTCGGGGACCGACATGACCCCGGAGAACTGGAACGACGGCGGCGCCCGCGCGCTCGCCGTGGTCCTCGACGGCCGGGCGCAGTCGAGCGGCATCCACCGCCGCGGCGGCGAGGCGACCCTGATGCTCCTGTTCAACGCCCATCACGACATGGTGGAGTTCACCCTGCCGGAGGTGGTGGGGGGCGATGCCTGGATGCGGGTGCTCGACACCAACCTGCCCGATACCCAGGACCTCGCCCGCTTCGCCGTCGGCGACACCTACGCGGTCACCGGCCGTTCGATGCTGATGTTCGTGCTGCGCCCGACGGACGTGGACCATGCCAGCGAGACCTGGCGCTCCTACCAGCACGTCATCCAGGCCTTCGAGCGGGCGGAATCCGAGAGCGTCGCGTTCGGCTTGCCGCACGAGGGGTGACATCCGGGCGGATCCGCCCACTTTGGGAGAGCGGGCGGAAACATTCGCCCTCCCCGGGCGTCAGCCAGGGAAGGGCCGTGTAGGACGGCCCAGTCGGACAGGCGAAGATCCTGCGGGGCGGCTCGGCCGCCCCGGGGATCGTGCGAGCGCGGAGTGCGGGCGGTGGCAAAGATCCTTCTCGTCGAGGACCATGAGGAAATCTGGGACTTCCTCTCCCGGCGGCTCAAGCGGCGGGGCTACGAGGTGGTGCTCGCCCATGACGGCGAGGAGGGCGTGATGAAGGCCCGCACCAGCCGGCCCGACATCATCCTGCTCGACATGAACCTGCCGGTTCTCGACGGCTGGTCGGCGGCCCGCGCGCTCAAGTCCGACGCCGAGACCGCCCGGATCCCGATCATCGCGCTCACCGCCCACGCCATGTCGGGCGACCGCGAGAAGGTGATTCAGGCCGGTTGCGACGACTACCACCCGAAGCCGGTCGACTTCTCGAAGCTCCTGACCCAGATCGGCGCCGCCCTCGGCACGCCGGCCGCCCCGTAACGACAAGACCCCGGCCGGTCCGCGGCTGATGCAGGTGCGCGTTTGATGATCGACGATCCCGTGACGGCGCGCCGCCTGCGCGACGCGATGCCGGTGTTCACGGCCCTGGCCACCTGCCTGCTGGTTCTCGCCATTGGGGCGATCCTGTCCCTCGGGCGGGACGTGCTGATGCCGATCACGCTGGCGGTGCTGCTCAGCTTCGTGCTGGCGCCCGCGGTGCGGGGTCTGCAACGCCGGCGCCTGCCGCGTTCGCTGGCCGTGCTGGTCGTGGTGCTGGCGACCTTCGGGGGCATCGGGGGCCTCGGTCTCCTCATCGCCAACGAGGCCTCGCAGCTCGCCTCCGACCTGCCGCGCTACACCGTGACGATGCGCGAGAAGATCGGGGCGTTGCGCGCGAATGCCGGCGGCGGCGCCACCCTGGAGCGGCTGTTCCAGTCGGTGCAGGACCTGAGCCAGGAGTTGCAGCCGCCGGAGCCCGCCAAGGCGCGGGGCCCCACCGATCCCGAGAAGCCGATGCTGGTCGAGGTGCGCGAGCCGAAGGCCGGGCTCCTCTCCACCCTGGGCAGCGTGGTCGCGCCGGTGCTGCATCCGCTCGCCACGGTCGGCCTGATCCTGCTCTTCACCCTGTTCTTCCTCGCCCAGCGCGAGGACCTGCGCAACCGCGCCATCCGGCTCGCCGGCTCCGGCGATCTGCGCGCCACCACGGCGGCGATGGACGATGCGGTGGCCCGCCTCTCGCGCTTCTTCCTCGCCCAGGCCGGCCTCAACCTCGCCTTCGGGGTGGTGATCGCGATCGGTCTGTGGGTCATCGGCGTGCCGAGCCCGATCCTGTGGGGCGTGCTCGCGGCGATCCTGCGCTTCGTGCCCTATATCGGCGCGGTCATCGGCATGGCCTTCCCGCTCATGCTCGCCGCCGCGGTCGATCCGGGCTGGTCGATGCTGATCGCGACGCTCCTGCTCTTCGCCGTGGTCGAGCCGATCGCCGGGCACGTCGTCGAGCCCCTGCTCTACGGCCACTCCACCGGTCTCTCGCCGGTGGCGGTGATCCTGGCCGCGACGCTCTGGACCTTCCTGTGGGGGCCGGTCGGCCTCGTGCTCGCGACCCCGATCACCGTCTGCCTCGTGGTGCTCGGCCGCCACGTCGAGCGCCTGGCCTTCCTCGACGTGATGCTGGGCGACCGCCCGGCGCTGGCGCCCTCCGAGATCTTCTACCAGCGCATGCTGGCCGGGGACCCGCTCGAGGCGATCGACAAGGCCCGCCAGGTGCTGAAGGAGCGGGCGCTGG
The DNA here is from genome assembly GCF_017347565.1 of Methylobacterium indicum. Taxonomy (NCBI): domain Bacteria; kingdom Pseudomonadati; phylum Pseudomonadota; class Alphaproteobacteria; order Hyphomicrobiales; family Methylobacteriaceae; genus Methylobacterium; species Methylobacterium indicum. The sequence goes on from NZ_AP024145.1 coordinate 4,010,076, forward strand.
CGACCTATTACGACGAGATCGCGCTCGGCGGCCTGCGGCTCGCCCAGAACGACCGGGCGAGCGGGGCGCTCGCCGCCGACCGCCAGCAGGCCGTCGGCCAGGCGATCGAGACCGTGGTGACGACGCTGGGCGCCATGCCGGTGTCGAAGAAGGCCGCTTCCCTGCGCAGCGCCGAGACCGAGGCCGCGGTCGCCGCCCTCGGCCCCGACCGGGCCTCGACCGCGATCGTGCGCCGGGCCGAGGATCTGAGCCCGGCCTGGCGCGGGCCGGCGCCCGTCCTGGTGGTGGCGGCCCGCGGGCCGTTCGACGCCGCCGCCGCCGGCATGCTGGCCCAGGTGATGGGGCGCCACGGCCTCAACGCCCGCACCACCAGCCAGGACGCCCTCAACAAGGGCGAGCGGCCGGAACTCGAGGGCGTCGCCCTGGTCTGCCTGTCCTATATCGAGCCGATCAGCACCTCCCACATCCGGCTCGCCGCCCGCCTCGCCCGGCGGGCGATTCCCGGCGTGCGGGTCATGGTGGCGGTGTGGCGCGAGCGCGACCCGGCCGGGCGCGACCGCCTGCGCCGGGCGACCTCCGCCGACATCGTGGTCACGACGATCAGCGACGCCCTCGACGCCGCCCTGGCGCTGTCGGGCGCGGCGGAGACCGGCGCGACCAGGCGCCGGGCGGCGTAACGGCGACAGCCGCGCGGTCGTCTCTCCCAGATCCGGGATTGGCGGTCCGAAGTCCATCGCGGGGCGGGGTCGGCATGATCCCAGTCGCGGCGGCGTGGTTTCCTTGGGGGATATCCGTTACGGTCGGCCGGCGGACTGGTGGATGATTGCCGTCCGGGCGCGCCGGCCCGGGCCGGATTGTGGAGCGACGCCCGGTCGCGGTCGCCGACGGCGGGTTTCCCCGTTGTACGAAGAGGCCGGGTGTAGGATCTGATGCGGGGCGCGGGGACGAGAGGCCGGGGGCCAGCGGAACGACGATGAGTGCGAAGCGAACGCCGACCGAACTTGGGACCCGGCCGACCGTGGCGGACGTGCCCACCGACGTCTCGGACCACCATAGCGACATCTTCTTCGCCGCCGTCGAGATGACGCGGATGCCGATGATCGTGACCGATCCGCGCCAGCCGGACAATCCGATCATCTTCGCCAACCAGGCCTTCCGGGGCATGACCGGCTACACGCCCGAGGAGCTGGTCGGCCGCAATTGCCGCTTCCTGCAAGGGCCCGAGACCGATCGCGAGACGGTGGCGGAGGTGCGCCGCGCCATCGCCGAGCGCAAGGAGATCGCCACCGAGATCCTGAACTACCGCAAGAACGGCTCGACCTTCTGGAACGCGCTGTTCATCTCGCCGGTCTACGATCCGAGCGGCGAGCTGGTCTATTTCTTCGGCTCGCAGCTCGACGTGTCGCGCCGGCGCGACGCCGAGGAGGCCCTGCGCCAGTCGCAGCAGATGGAGGCGCTGGGCCAGCTCACTGGCGGCATCGCGCACGACTTCAACAACCTGCTCCAGGTGGTGGTCGGCTACGTCGACATCCTGCATTCGGGTCTGCAGGACCCGGCGACCGACCCGCGCCGGATGATGCGGGCGGTCGACAACATCCGCAACGCCGCCGAGCGCGCCACCACCCTGACGCAGCAGCTCCTCGCCTTCGCCCGCAAGCAGCGCCTCGACGGGCGGTCGGTGAACCTCAACAACCTCGTCGAGGGCATGCGCGATCTCGCGGGCCGCACCCTCGGGGACGAGGTCGGCGTCGAGACCGAACTCGCCGACGGGCTGTGGAACGCCCGCATCGACCCGACCCAGACCGAGGTCGCGCTGCTCAACATCCTGATCAACGCCCGCGACGCCCTGCCGGGCCGCGGCACCGTGACGATCCGGACCGAGAACCACGTCTTCGACGCCGACGAGCTGCCCTCCGGCCTGCCCCAGCCCGGGCGCTACGTCTCGGTCTCGGTCTCCGACACCGGCACCGGGATGCCGCCCGAGATCCTGGCCCGGGTGATGGAGCCGTTCTTCACCACCAAGGAGGAGGGCCGCGGCACGGGGCTGGGCCTCGCCATGGTGTACGGCTTCGCCAAGCAGTCCGGCGGCACCGTCGTGATCGAGTCGCGCGCCGGCCACGGCACCACCGTGCGGCTCTACTTCCCGATGAGCGACAGCGACGAGCGCCCGGCGCCGGGCCCCGATACCCGCGGGGCGGGCCGCTCGGGCACCGAGACGATCCTGATCGTCGACGACCGCCGCGACGTCGCCGAGCTCGCCCGGGCGATCCTGCGCGACTTCGGTTACACCACCCTGCTCGCCACCGACGGCCGCCAGGCCCTCGAACTCCTCGACGGCGGCGACAAGGTCGATCTCCTGTTCTCGGACCTGATCATGCCCGGCGGCATGAACGGCGTGATGCTCGCCCGCGAGGCGCGCCGCCGCCAGCCCCGCCTCAAGGTGCTGCTCACCACGGGCTACGCCGAGGCCTCGCTGGAGCGCACCGATGCCGGCGGTACCGAGTTCGAGATCATCAACAAGCCCTATCGCCGGATGGAGCTGGCGCGCCGGGTGCGGGCGGTGCTCGACGGGCCGACGGGCGTGACCTGAACCCATGAAAAAACCCGCCCGGGGCCGGACGGCCTCGGGCGGGTTGGCAGGGCGCGGGGCCGGACGGCCGGGCGCGGGGCCCGGCCGCCTCGGCTCAGACCGCCATCGCGGTCTTCAGGTTCTCGTCGATCTTGTCGAGGAAGCCGGTGGTCGAGAGCCACTTCTGGTCGGGGCCGACCAGCAGCGCGAGGTCCTTGGTCATGAAGCCGGCCTCGACGGTGTCGACGCAGACCTTCTCGAGGGTCTCGGCGAACTTGGCGAGGTCGGCGTTCGAGTCGAGCTTGGCGCGGTGCGACAGGCCGCGGGTCCAGGCGAAGATCGACGCGATCGAGTTGGTCGAGGTCTCCTTGCCCTTCTGGTGCTCGCGGTAGTGGCGGGTCACCGTGCCGTGCGCGGCCTCGGCCTCGACGGTCTGGCCGTCGGGGGTGAGCAGCACCGACGTCATCAGGCCGAGCGAGCCGAAGCCCTGTGCCACGGTGTCCGACTGCACGTCGCCGTCGTAGTTCTTGCACGCCCAGACGTAGCCGCCGGACCACTTCAGGGCCGAGGCGACCATGTCGTCGATCAGGCGGTGCTCGTAGGTGATGCCGGCCGACTGGAACCGCGACTTGAACTCGGCCTCGTACACCTCCTCGAAGATGTCCTTGAACCGGCCGTCATAGGCCTTGAGGATGGTGTTCTTGGTCGAGAGGTAGACCGGGAACTTGCGGGCGAGGCCATAGTTCATCGACGCGCGGGCGAAGTCGCGGATCGACTCGTCGAGGTTGTACATCGACAGGGCGACGCCGGCGCCCGGGAACTTGAACACCTCGCGCTCGATGACGGTGCCGTCGTCGCCCTCGAACTTGACCGTCATGCGGCCCTTGCCCGGCACCTTGAAGTCGGTGGCGCGGTACTGGTCGCCATAGGCGTGACGGCCCACCACGATCGGCTGGGTCCAGCCCGGCACCAGCCGCGGCACGTTCTTGCAGATGATCGGCTCGCGGAAGATCACGCCGCCCAGGATGTTGCGGATCGTGCCGTTCGGCGACTTCCACATCTCCTTGAGGTTGAACTCCTTCACCCGGGCCTCGTCCGGGGTGATGGTGGCGCACTTGACGCCGACGCCGTGCTTCTTGATCGCCTCGGCGGCCTCGATCGTCACCTTGTCGTTGGTGGCGTCGCGATGCTCGACCCCAAGGTCGTAGTACTCGAGCGGAACGTCGAGGTAGGGATGGATCAGCTTGTCCTTGATGGACTGCCAGATGATCCGGGTCATCTCGTCGCCGTCGAGCTCGACGACGGGGTTCGCCACCTTGATCTTCGCCATGTCTGATCCAGCCTTCCGTGATCCGGGGGCCGTCCCCATGCCCGCGTTGGCTAAGCGGCCGGCCGTGGGGGGGTCATAGCGCGCTGCACAAACAGGGGGAAGCGCCGGGACGGAATGGTTTTTCGAGGCTGTCATGAAAAAAACCCCGGCGCGGGGGCGCCGGGGCTGCAAGGAGGTCCGCTCTAACAACACGGATCGGGGCCGATGGGTTCCCGAGCCGGCGCAACGCCCCTTCGCGATCCGGGCGGAAGGCCTTATGTGCCGGCAACTCCTCCCGTCCGATCACATCCATGACTGATTCCTCGCCGAACCGCCCCGTCATCATCCTGGTCGAGCCGCAGCTCGCCGAGAATATCGGCATGACCGCCCGCGCGATGGGAAATTTCGGGCTCGACGCCCTGCGGATCGTGAACCCGAAGGGCGGTTGGCCGATGAAGGGCGTGCGCGAGACGGCGTCGAGCGCCACCCACGTCCTCGACGGCACGACCGTCTTTCCCACGGTTCCCGAGGCTCTGGCCGACCTGCACTACGTGCTCGCCACCACGGCCCGGGAGCGGGGCCAGATGAAGCGGGTCTTCGGGCCCGACGAGGGCATGGCGGAGGCGGCCGGGCGGCTCGCCGCGGGAGAAAAGGTCGGCATCCTGTTCGGGCGCGAGCGGGTCGGGTTGTCGAACGACGAGGTGTCGCTGGCGGATGCCATCGTCACCTTCCCGGTCGATCCGGACCACGCCTCGCTCAACCTCGCCCAGAGCGTGCTCCTCATGGGCTACGAGTGGCGGCGGGCGGCCGGACGGGCGGTGCTGCCGTTCGCGGGCGCGATGCGCTCCGGCCCGGCGCCCCGGGAGGCCCTGATCTCGCTGTTCGAGAGCCTGGAATCCGACCTCGACGCCGCCGGCTACTATCCGCCGGCGAAACGCGACGGGATGATCCGCAACATGCGCGACATGTTCCACCGCATGGCGATGACCGAGCAGGACGTGCGCACCTTCCGGGGAGCGCTGCGGGCGCTGGCGCGGCGCCCCCCGGAGGAGTGAAGCTTACGGCTTCGCGTGAAACTTAAAGTTTCACCACCAGCTTGCCGAAGTTGCGCCCCTTGAGCAGGCCGATGAAGGCCTCCGGCGCGCTCTCCAGCCCCTCGACCACGTCCTCGCGGTAGCGGATCTTGCCCTCGCGCAGCCACTGGCCGACATCCTCGAGGAAGGCCGGGCCCTGGTCGGCGAAGTCGGAGACGATGAAGCCGCGGAAGTTCAGGCGCTTGCTCAGGACCGCGCGCATCAGCGCCGGCACCCGGTCGGGCCCGGGGGGCAATTCGGTCATGTTGTAGTTGGCGACGAGGCCGCAGACCGGGATGCGGGCGAAGTCGTTCAGCAGCGGCAGCACCGCGTCGAACACCGCGCCGCCGACATTCTCGAAATACACGTCGATGCCGTCCGGGCAGGCCGCCGCCAAAGCCGCCGGCAGGTCGCCGGAGCGGTGGTCGACGGCCGCGTCGAAGCCGAGATCCTCGGTGAGGTGGCGGCACTTGTCGGGCCCGCCGGCGATGCCGACCGTGCGGGCGCCCTTCAGCTTGGCGATCTGGCCGACGAGCGAGCCGACCGGCCCGGTGGCGGCGGCCACCACGACCGTCTCGCCGGGCTTCGGCGCGCCGATGGTGAGGAGCCCGGTATAGGCGGTCATGCCCGGCATCCCGAGCACGCCGAGCGCGGTCGTGACGGGCGCCGCCGAGGGGTCGAGCTTGCGCAGGCCCTGGCCGTTCGACACGGCGAAATCCTGCCAGCCGCCATAGGCCAGCACGGTGTCGCCGACCGTAAAGCCCGGATGGTGCGAGGCCATCACCTCCGACACCGTGGCGCCGACCATCACGTCGTTGATCTCGACCGGCTTGGCGTAGGATTTCGCCGCGCTCATCCGGCCGCGCATGTAGGGATCGAGCGAGAGGTAATGGTTGCGCAGCAGCACCTCGCCGTCATGCGCCACCGGCACCGTGCCGCGCTCGACGCGGAAATGGGCCGGTGTCGGCTCGCCGTGGGGCCGGGACGCCAGGACGATGCGGCGGTTCACGTCGGACATGCGGGGACCTCCCTTCCAGGGGTTCGTCGGGCGCGAGCCGGCCTCTCGGCTCCGCTCGCGCGGGGATCCCGTCGCAACTGGGATGCACGGCCCCGCGCGTCAACGCCGCGCTGGCCGGAGTTTGTCAGAGCCTTACCTGCCAGGGATGCGCCGGCGCTGCCCGGCTTCCCCGCGAATGGATCCGGCATGCTCCCGTCCTCGCTCCCCGCCGCGCTCCTTGCCGGCCCCCTGCTGCTCGCGGCCCTCCTGCCGGCCGCGTCCGCCGGGTCCGATCTCGACCGCTACCGCTGGACGTCCCGGGTCCTGGTGATCGCGGCCGCCGCCGACGATCCCCGCGCCGCCGCGCAAGCGCGCATCGCCGAGGCGGTCGCGCCCGGGATGCGCGAGCGCGACCTCGTGGTGGTGCGGGCGATCGGGGAGGGGAGGGAGGCCGCGTCCGTGCGCCGCCGCCTCGGCCTGCCGGCGACGGGATTCCGGGCGGTTCTGATCGGCAAGGATGGCGGGGCGAAGCTCATTGCCGAGGAGCCGATCCCGGCCGAGCGGCTTTTTTCCACCATCGACGCCATGCCGATGCGGCAGGAGGAGGCGGCGGGCCGCCGGAACTGACCGGCCCGCCGGGCGAGGGACCCGGTACGACAAAGGGCCGCCCTCGCGCGGGCGGCCCTCCGTCGATTCGCGGCCTTTGCGCCGCTCAGTAGCAGCGGGTCACGAGGACGCGGCGATAGCCGTAGGGCGTCCAGCGCACGCGGGGCACCTCGTAGCAGCCGCCGCCATAGCCGTAATCGTAGCCGCCGCCGTAATAGCCGACCGGGGCGTAGCCGCCATAGCCGCCGTATCCGTAGCCGCCGTAATACGGGTAGGCCGTGGCCGCCGCGAGGCCGAGCCCGACGCCGAGCCCGAGGCCCGCCGCGCCCCAGCCATAGCCGCCGCGACGATAGCCATAGCCCCCGCGCCAGCCGCCATAGCCGCCGCGCCAGCCGCCGAAGCCCACGCCGCGATAGCCGCCGTAACCGCCGCGCCAGCCGCCATAGCCGCCCCGGTAGCCACCGAAGCCGACCCCGCGATAGCCGCCGAAGCCGCCGCGGAAACCGCCGCCGCCGAAGCCGCCTCGGAAGCCGCCGCCATGGAAACCGCCGAATCCGCCGCCATGGAAGCCGCCGCCGCCGAAGCCGCGCGCCTCGGCGGTGGCCGGAACGACGAGCAGCGCACCCGCGAGGGCCGCCGATGCCGCCAACATACCCTTCATGACCCGATGTCCCTTCGAGAGATGATCGTGAACCCCCAGGCACTCAGAACGTCGACGCGCGGTCTCCGGTTCATGCTGCAAAACGTCACGATCGCCCTATACCGGTATTCCGAAAACCGGTCGGGCCGGCGGGGCACGGAGAGACACATGGCGGCAGGATCGACCGGGCGGATCGGGGCGTCGCTGCTGGCGGCGGGCCTCTCCTGGTTCGCGGCCGGTCCTGCCCTGGCGACGCCCGGCTCCGCCGCCTCCCCGGCGGCGTCCTGCCGGCCGCAGACCCATGAGGGCCAGGCCTATACCGTCTGCACCGTCGACCTGCGGCGCGCCCGGGTGAAGCTCTTCTGGCGCGGGCCCGACGGCCTGCCCTACGGCTCGCTGTCGCGGCTCGCCGGGCAGCAGGGCGGCAAGCTCGCCTTCGCGATGAATGCCGGGATGTACGACAACGGCCTCGGCCCCGTCGGCCTCTATGTCGAGGACGGGCGCGAATTGAAGGCCGCCAACACCGCCAACGGCCCGGGCAACTTCCACATGAAGCCCAACGGGGTCTTCTACGTCGCCGGTGATCGCGCCGGCGTGCTCGAGACCGGGCGCTACCTGAAGGCCCATCCCAAGGCGGAGTTCGCGACCCAGTCCGGCCCGATGCTGGTGATCAACAACCGCATCCATCCCAAGATCTCCGAGGACGGCCCGTCCCAGAAAATCCGCAACGGGGTCGGCGTGCGGCCGGACGGGCACATGGCGGTGTTCGCGATCTCGGAGGCGCCGGTGAGCTTCGGGGCCTTCGCGCGGCTGTTCCGCGACGATCTCGGCTGCCCCAACGCGCTGTTCCTCGACGGCAGCGTGTCGAGCCTCTACGCCCCGTCCCTCGGGCGCCAGGACCTGAGCCGGCCCCTCGGGCCGCTCGTCGGTGCCGTGACCAAGTGAGACCGGACCAAGTGAGACCGGACGAAATGACGGGCGGTTCCGCCGGGCCCGAAAATGCTCTAGGGGGACCACGATGAACCGCACCGCGCTCTATGCCGGCTCCTTCGATCCGGTGACCAACGGCCATCTCGACGTGGTGCGCCAGGCCTGCCGCCTGGTCGGCCGCCTCGTCGTGGCGATCGGCGTGCATCCGGGCAAGACCCCGCTCTTCTCCGCCGAGGAGCGCGCCGACCTGATCCGCGCCACCTGCGGGCCGCTTGCCGCCGAGACCGGCACGGTGCTGGAGGTCGTCAGCTTCGCCGACCTCGCGGTGGCGGCGGCGCGGCGCCACGGTGCCAGCCTGTTCATCCGCGGTTTGCGCGACGGCACCGATCTCGATTACGAGATGCAGCTCGCCGGCATGAACGGCGCCATGGCGCCCGAGGTGCAGACCGTGTTCCTGCCGGCCTCGACCGGCGTGCGGCCGATCACCGCCACCCTGGTCCGCCAGATCGCCGCCATGGGCGGCGACGTGCGGCCCTTCGTGCCCGCGGCGGTGGCCGACCGCCTGAGCGCCCGCTTCGCCCCGTCCGCCTGACGCGGCCGATTTCCACCCCAGGAGACCTCCATGATCCGCTGGCTCGCAGCCCTGGTGCTGTCCGTCGCCGCCCTCGGCATCGCCGCCCCGGCGAGCGCCGCGCCCGACCAGAACACCGTCTATCTCGACACCAAGGACGGCCGGATCACCATCCAGCTGCGTCCCGACCTCGCGCCCAAGCACGTCCAGCAGATCAAGACGCTGACCAAGCGCGGCTTCTACAACGGCATCGTCTTTCACCGCGTCATCGACGGCTTCATGGCCCAGACCGGCGACCCGACCGGCACCGGCATGGGCAAGTCCGACCTGCCGAACATCCCGGCGGAGTTCTCCAAGGCGCCGTTCAAGCGCGGCACCGTCGGCATGGCCCGCTCGCAGGACCCGAACTCGGCCAATTCGCAGTTCTTCATCTGCTTCGGCGACGCCTCGTTCCTCAACAACCAGTACACGGTGGTGGGCGAGGTGACCTCCGGCATGGACGTGGTCGACAAGATCAAGAAGGGCTCGTCGGCCCAGAACGGCACCGTGCAGAACCCGGACAAGATCGTCCGGATGAGCCTGGCGCAGGACGGCCAGTAAGCCATGCGCGGCGGGTCTTTTCGCGCCGGCCTCGCGCTGGCGGTGTCGATCTCGCCCGCCGCCGCGCAGTTCGACGTGTACGATAACCCCTCGGTGCTCTCGCTGCCGACCACCCTGCGGGCGACCGTGCGGGTGCCGGTGACGACGACCCCCGAGGGGCCCGCCGACACCCTCGCGGCGCTCTATCCCCGGCTCGCCGCCTGCTGGCGCCTGCCGGCCGATCTCGAGGCAGCCGCGAGCACCGCGCGCTTCGCCTTGCGGCGGGACGGGAGCCTCCAGGGCACCCCGCGGATCACCTTCACGCGCGTTCCGTCCCGGCGGCGGGACGCGCTCGTCGCCGAGACCCTGGCGTCGCTCGCCCGCTGCACCCCGGCGCGGCTGACGGCGGGGCTCGGCGGCGCCGTCGCGGGGCGTCCCATCGCCCTGCGTTTCGTCTACCCTGGTCCGAATCAAGGAGACCGACCATGACCGACAGCAACCGACTCGTGATGGAGACCAGCAAGGGCCGCGTGGTCATCCAGCTGCGCCCCGACCTCGCCCCCAACCACGTCGAGCGGATCACGACCCTCTCGGAGCAGGGCTTCTACGACGGCGTGCCGTTCCACCGCGTCATCGACGGCTTCATGGCCCAGACCGGCGACCCGACCGGCACCGGCACCGGCGGCTCCGAGCTGCCCGACCTGAAGGCCGAGTTCAACGCCGAGCCGCACGTGCGCGGCACCTGCTCGATGGCCCGCACCAACTTCCCGCACTCGGCCAACTCGCAGTTCTTCATCTGCTTTGCCGACGCCCGCTTCCTCGACAAGCAGTACACGGTGTGGGGCAAGGTGGTCGAAGGCATGGACGTGATCGACCAGATCAAGCGCGGCGAGCCGGTGCGCGATCCCGACACCATCAAGTCGATGCGCGTCGAGGCGTAAAGCCTTACTCTTAGCGGCTCGCGATATATTGCGAGCCGCCTCCTGCCTATCTATTATTTATATATTTTGTGTCGTCGATCCGACAAGGCCACTTCGGCAGCTGGCTCACAAAAATCATATTTTCATTGCGAGCAGTGCAAATTGATGATTTTGCTCAGCGGTATCTGGTAACTTATTGCGTCCCTTGTTAAGCAGGGGCGGTGCCATTCCGCACGACTCGCGACGGCAAATTCTGCTATGATCTTACTAGTAAAAATATTTTCTTTTTCAGTAATATTTATTCTTTACTCAACGATCGGAATTATATTAAATGCTATTTACTTAAGTAGATTTATAATTATCAATCCTATCATTCAAGCTACTAAAGTTCTTGCTGGGGCATCGCCAAAAACAGCATCATCTGATAGAGCCCTTCATGAGTCCGTCAGTCGCTGGGGTCTATCAGTCAGGCATGCCTATCATGCTGTATTCAGCAATGCTGCACCATCGAGCGACAAGGTCGCAGGATTTAGCCTCATAACAAATATTGCTGCTGTTGTGGTATTTTTTGGAATTTATTTGTATTGGGCTTATGTTAATGAAGATTTCTATATATCGGAACTCATGAGTTGGAAGTATATCACTTTATATGTATTTATTAATATAATATTTTTCTTTTATCAATTATTATATGTACCAATCGTTGCAATATACTACATATTTGTATTTTTGTTTACGGCCTTACTCACCCCTGCTATATTTGTTGCAACGTTCTCAGATGTTTCGCTAAAAACTGTCTTGTCAAATTTTGGCCTGAGCGCACGGCCAGATTACGATGCAATCTCGTGGGCCGCGCAGCTGCCCTATACAAGCATCTTGTATCTTAATAATTTTTTCTTTGCATCTCCTGGTCTCAGTAGTGGAAATATGGCCAATTTATTTGATGGTGTAAAGAGAATATTATTTAGTGTTTTGTTATATTTAAGCGCATTTCTATTATTTACGAATCATGGGCACGCGATATTACTATCCATATCACAGAAAACGGGAATAAAAGTTCCTGAAAAATTGACACGACCATTCCCTACCCAGAAATCGAGTGGTGAAACTTCACCTAAAGCGCCCACCGCAAACGCAAGAAAAACGTCGGGTGGGCCGCAAGAAGGCATTTCAGATGCTGGATCGGCTAGAGTTGTGGCAACCCAAGATGCATATATTCGCGAAGCCCCAGAAAATACGTCGGTTGCGAGAAGGACGCTACCAACAGGAAAAACCATGAATGCCTTCCAGCAAAAAGGCGAATGGGTACAGGTTGGGGAGAACTCACCTATCGGATGGGTTCACCTCAGCCAAGTCAAAGCTGCAAGATAGCTTGCCGTCATCCGTCAAGATGCAAGCAATTTCTCCGCCGCTGCGAAATCATCCGGCGTATTGAGGTTCAGGAACGGATCCACCGGCTCCGCCTCCCACGCGGCTTCCGCCGCATTGTGCCGGGCGATCCACATGCCCACCCGGCGCAGGCCCCGCTCGACCAGGGCCGCCCGCAGGTCGTGGCGCAAGGACACCGCCCAGAGCCCGTTCACGAAATGCAGCTGCCCGCCCGAGGCCGCGACCGCCATCGCGACGCCGTCGCGGGCCCGCGCCGCGTGGAGCCGGGCGACGAGATCGTGCGGCAGGAACGGCGTGTCGCCGGCGACGCTCGCGACGTAAGGCACGTCCGGGTGGTGCGCGGCGCAGAAGTCGAGGGCGGCGAGCACGCCGGCGAGGGGCCCGGGGGCGTCGGGAAGTGAGTCCGGCACCACGAAGCCGGTGAAGGCGCGAAACCGCGCCGGATCGCCGTTGGCGTTGAGGATCAGCCCGGCGGAGCATTGCGGGCGTATGCGCTCCGCCACCCGTTCGAGCAGGGTTTTCTCGCCGAGCCGCAGCAGCGGCTTGTCGCCGCCGCCCATCCGGCGGGAGAGCCCGCCGGCCAGGATCACCCCGAGGGTCGGGGGCGTGCTCACTCGATCACGATCCGGGGCGCCGGGCGCGGACCGGCGCCGCCGCTGAGCCCGGCCCACAGGCCGGCGGCGATGGTTCGGTAGGCGGCGGCCTGCGGCCCGTCGGGATCGACCGCCACGACCGGCCGGCCGGAATCCGAGGATTCGCGGATCGTCATGTTGAGCGGCACCTCGCCGAGGAACGGCACGCCCAGGGTCTCGGCCTCGTGGCGGGCGCCGCCATGGCCGAAGATGTGCGAGGTGCCGCCGCAATGCGGGCAGACGAAGGTCGCCATGTTCTCGACCACGCCGAGGATCGGCACCTCGACCCGGCGGAACATCGTCACCGCACGGCGCGCGTCGATCAGCGCCAGGTCCTGCGGGGTCGAGACGATCACCGCGCCGGCGAGCGGCGTGGCTTGCGCCAGTGTCAGCTGCGCGTCGCCGGTGCCCGGGGGCATGTCGACGATCAGCACGTCGAGCTCGCCCCAGGCGACCTCTCGCAGGAGCTGGGTCAGGGCCGATTGCACCATCGGGCCGCGCCAGATCATCGCCGTGTCGGCGGAGATCAGGAAGCCGATCGACATCACCGCGAGGCCGTAGCCGTTGAGCGGCACGATGCGCTGGCCCTGCGGCGTGTTGATGGTCTCGGGCTTCCGGTCGAGGCCGAAGAGTTTTGGTACCGAGGGGCCGTAGATGTCGGCATCGAGCAGGCCGACCTTGAGCCCCTGCGCCCGCAGCGCCAGGGCGAGGTTGCAGGCGGTGGTCGACTTGCCGACGCCGCCCTTGCCCGAGGCCACCGCCACGATGTGGCGCACCCCCGGCAGGGCCGGGCCGGGGCGGGGGCCACCCTGTGGGGTGCCGCCCGGAGCGGCGGGGCGGGGCGGAGCGCCGGCACCCGGGCCGCGCTCGCCGGTGAGGCTCGCCAAGGCCGCCTTGACGCCGGGCAGCTTCAGCACCGCGATCTCGGCCGCCTGGCGGACCGCCTCGAAGGCCTTGGCCTCCGGCGGGGCAATGCCGATCGAAAAAACCACCCGGCCGGTGGGGTCGATGACGATCTCGGACAGGCGGCCGGAGGCCGGCAGGCTGGTTCCCGCCGCATCGACCGTCACGCCCGCGAGCGCCTTCAGCACGTCGTCCCGGGTGATCGCCACGTCGTCTCGCTCCTGTCACGCGGGCCCATCGCGACCCGGTCGTCTCGCGCTCCATGTAACCCCTGCACGGGGAAACGCCAGCGTGACGGGCCTCGCCCTTCGGTCGAGGGTGGAGTGAGGGCGCATTCCTCGGCGGGTTCACGCTTCGTACGAGAAGGACAGTACGCCACCGTCCTCCGGGGCGAACGCGATTCCGGAGAAGTCCGGTATCCAGTCGTGGTCCTGAAGCTCCGCTGGGCTCAGTGTCGTGGCGAGTGCCACCACCCGCGCGCCGGAGGCCCGGCCTGCCGCGAGACCGGCCGGAGCATCCTCGAACACCACGGCCCGCTCGGGCGCGCAGCCCAGGCGCTGGGCTGCCTGGAGATAGCCGGCCGGATCGGGCTTGCCGGCGCCGACATCCTCTGCGGTCACCAGCACATCGGGGATCGGCAAGCCGGCGAGTGCAAGCCAGGATCGGGCGATGTCCCGGTCGGCGGAGGTGACGATTGCCCAGCGTGAATGGGGGAGGGCGTGCAGCAGATCAGCGGCGCCGGGAATGGCGGTGAACCCATCGCGCGCCGTCGCAGCGGCTTCGGCGAGCGCGGCGACCTCCGCATCGGGATCGACGCTCGGCGGGGCGAAACGCCGGACTGTCTCGATCGTACGCTGCCCATGCGAGACCCGCAGCAGCGAAGCGACATCGACGCCGTGCCGGCTGCACCAGTTCCTCCAGAGGCCTGTAATGACGTTCGTCGAATCGATCAGCGTCCCGTCCATGTCGAAGAGCAGGACCTCGGCGGGTATCGTGGTCCCGGCTGGAACGCGCATTGAGGACTCAATCGTTGATTCTGAGCACTTCCTCTACCGCAAATTTCCTTGCGGCAGGAAGGCCCGCGCGCCGCTCTCCGTATCACGCACCTCCTCGACCGGCGCGCCATAGAGCCGGCTCAAGCGGGCGGCGTCGAGCACCTCCGCCACGGGGCCGGCGGCGAGGGCGGAGCCTCCGCGAAGGAGGAGCGCCCGGTCGGCGTAGCGGGCGGCCTGGTTGGGGTCGTGGGTGGTGAAGAGGAGGCCGAGCCCGTCGGCGCGCAGGCGCAGGATCTCGGCCATCACCCTTCCCTGGTTGCCGAAATCGAGGCTGGCGGTCGGTTCGTCGAGCACCACGATGCGGGGTTCCTGGGCCAGCGCCCGGGCGACCAGCACCAGCTGGCGCTCGCCGCCCGACAGCCGGGTCACCGGCCGCTCGGCGAGATGGGCGATGCCCATCCGGTGAAGCGCGGCGTCCGCCGCCGCGTGGTCGGCCCGGGACGGGGCGGCGAGGAGCCCCGTGCGGCTGGTGCGCCCCATCAGCACCACGGCGCGGGCCGTGAACGCGAAGGCGCTCGCGCCGGCCTGCGGCACGTAGGCCATCGCCCGCGCCCGCTCCCGGGCGGTGAGCTCGCCGAGCGGCCGGCCCGCGACCCGGATGGTGCCGGCGAGCGCCGGCAGGAGGCCCAGGAGTGTCTTGAGCAAGGTGGTCTTGCCGCCGCCATTGGGCCCGAGCAGCGCCAGCGCCTCGCCGGCGGCGAGATCGAGCGAGAGACCGCGTCCGATTTCCCGGCCGGGATAGCCGAAGGCGAGGGCGTCGGCCTGGAGCAGGGTCACGACCAATCGCGCTCCGCCCGGGCGAGCAGCCAGAGAAACACCGGCGTGCCCACGAAGGCGGTGAGGATGCCGAGCGGCACCTCGACCGGCGCCACGGTGCGGGCCAGCGTGTCGATGGTGAGCAGCGTGCCGGCGCCGAGCAAGGCGGCGGTCGGGACCAGCCGGCCGAAGCCGGGGCCGACGAGGAAGCGGGCGAGATGAGGCACCACCAGGCCGACCCAGCCGACGATGCCGGCCGTCGCGACGCTCGCCGCGGTGACGAGGGTGGCGGCCGCCACCACTGCGACCCGCAAGGGGCCGGTGGCGAGGCCGAGCGAACGGGCCTCCTCGTCGGGCAGGGACAGGACGTCGAGGCGCCAGCGCAGCAGCAGCAGGAGCCCGGTGCCGAGGATCACGGGCCCGGCGAGCGGCAAGAGGTCGGCGGGGTGGGTGCCCGACAGGCTGCCGAGCAGCCAGAAGGTCATCGCCGGGAGCTGGTTGTAGGGGTCGGCCAGGTACTTGATCAGCCCGACCCCGGCGCCGAGGAGCGAGCCGATGACGATCCCGGCGAGCACCAGCACCAGCACCGGATCGCGCCCCGACAGGGCCGCGCCGAGCCCGTAGACGCAGGCCACCGCCAGGAGCCCGCCCGCGAAGGCCATGCCCTCGATCGCCAGGACCCCGAGGGAGAGCCAGATGCCCGCGACCGCGCCGAGCGCCGCCCCCGAGGAGGCGCCGAGGATGTCGGGGGAGACGAGCGGATTGCGGAAGAGGCCCTGGAAGGCGGTGCCGGCGACCGACAAGGCCGCGCCGATCAGGATCGCGGCGGCGATGCGGGGGCCGCGGATCTGCCACACCACGGCCTCGACCGCCGGCGCCACGTCCGGCGCGTGCCCGGTGAGGCGGCCGAGGAGCACCCGGGCGACGTCGAGGAGCGAGACCGGGTAGCGCCCGACCCCGAAGGCGAGGGCGGCGGCGAGCACCAGGGCGAGGAGCGCCAGCCAGGGCCCGCCGAGCCGGAGGGCCCGCACCCCCGCGAGGGCCACGCCGCTCACGAGGCTCCCGCCAGCACGCGGTCGAGGGCCTGATCGTCCGGGGTGACGTGGTAGAGCCGGCCGTAGAGGTCGCGGGCGATGCCGCGGATGTCCTCCGGGAAGAGCGCCGGGTAGAGGACCTTGCCGAGCCACCACAGGCCGACCAGCCGGTTGACCGAGGGCGGGAAATCGACCCAGCCGAAGGGCAGCGACGGGCTGACATGCAGGCGGTTCGCCCGCAACGCCGGGGTTGCCTGCCAGAGCGGGTCCTGGCGCGCGGCGGCGGCGAAGGCCGGATCGAGGGCGATGACGATGTCGGGCGCCCAGGCGACCACGTCCTCGGGCGAGACCTGCGCCAGGCCGCCGCCCGGGCCGGCGACGTTGGCGGCGCCCATCAGCGCCAGCGCCTCGACGTTGATCGAGCCCGCCCGGGCGGTCTCGAGGCCGCGGGGGCCCCGGGCGAGGTAGACCCGGGGGCGCTTCTCCTCCGGCACCGCGGCGACGCGCTCGCGCATCGTTGTCAGGATACCCTCGGCGAGAACGGCCAGAGGCTCGGCGTCGCGCCCGATCAGGCGGCCGAGGCTGCGATAGGTGGCGGGCGCGGCGGCGAGACGCCCGTCGAGAAGGGCATAGGGGATGCCGGTCTGGCCCTGCACCCGGTCGGCGAGCGAGCGGTAGGTCTCGGCGGTGGAGCCGACATCGAGGATCAGGTCGGGTTTGAGCGCCAGGACCGATTCGAGGTTGGCGGTGTTGCCGCGCCCGGTGAGCCGGCCGACCTCCGGCAGGTCGGCGGCTTGGGGCAGGAGGTAGGGCTTTTCCGCCGGCCGGATCGCCCGCGGCCAGCCGAGCAGCAGTTCGGGAGCAAGCGTGTAGAGCAGGATCGCCGCCGGGGGGCCGGCGGGAAACACCCGGGTAACGGGCTGCTTCAGGGTGTCGAGCGCCCGGCCGGCATCGTCCCGCGGGGATTCGGCACGCGCGGGTCCTGCCAGCGCGAGGGCCGCCGAGCCGATGAGCAGGGAGCGCCGGTCGGGCCGCATCGCGAAAAGCGTCAGTCCGTCGCGATCATCACGTCGCTAGACTTGATCACCGCCTTGACGGTCTTGCCCGGAGCCAGGCCCAGCTCGTCGGCGGATTCGTTGGTGATCGCCGCGGTGACGACCTGACCGCCGGCGAGCTCGACCCGGACATGGGCGGTGGTGGCGCCCTTCTTGACCTCGACGACCTTGCCGTCGAGCTGGTTGCGCGCACTGATCTTCATCGTCGGCTCTCCCCGGCGGCGCGGCCGCCTTCTCGCGGCAGAGATAGGGGCAGGGGCCCCGCCCGGCGAGCGGTCCGCGCCGGAATCCCACGGCCGCGTTTCGATGGCGGGGAACCGAAACCAAAGCGGGGATCGTCCGTTGTCGTGCAGCTTCGAGCGGGCCCGCCCGCTCGTCCCGGACTTCAAGGGAGACCCACCGATGCACCAGGGCAGCCACCGCGACCACGAGGGCGCAAAGAAGCTCTTCGCGATGATCAAGGACGTGAAGGTCGCGATGATGACCACGGCCGATTCCGATGGCCAGCTGCGCAGCCGCCCGATGTGGAACCAGGACGCGGACGAGAACGGCGACCTCTGGTTCTTCGTCAAGCAGGACGCGCCGGTGACGAACGAGATCGGCCGCGACAACCAGGTCAACCTGTCGTATTCCGATCCGTCGAGCCAGAACTACGTCTCGGTGTCGGGCAAGGCCGAGATCGTGCGCGACAAGGCGCATATCGACGCCAAGTGGAGCGAGAGCCTGAAGACCTGGTTCCCGGGCGGCAAGGACGACCCGTCGGTGGCGCTGATCCGCGTCCACCCCGAGAAGGGCGAGTACTGGGACAGCCCGAACTCGACGATGCTGCACCTCTACGGCTACGTGAAGGCCGCCGTCACCGGCGAGTCGCCGAAGACCGAGAAGAAGGCGGTCGACCTCGGCGCCCGCTGAGGTCCGTCCTCGCCGCATAGGGGATTTGCGCGGGCCGGCGGCTTGACTCCGGCCCGCGAACCGTGCGGGCTTCGCGCCTTCCGCCGCCCCCGGGCGGCGTGCCGGCCGCTCGCAGGAGGCGGTCCCAAGTCAGGCAGGCACGGGCGATGCTCGATCTCGCGACCAGGGTCTACAACCACACCTGGAAGATCGATCCGATCATTCGTTCCGTGCTCGACACGGACTTCTACAAGCTGTTGATGGCCCAGACGATCTTCCGGCGCCACCGGGACGTCTCGGTCACCTTCGGGATCCAGAACCGCACCAGCCGCATCCGGCTCGCCGACCTGATCGACCCCGGCGAGTTGCGCGAGCAGCTCGACCATTGCCGGTCGCTCCGGCTGACCCGGGGCGAATCCACCTGGCTGCGCGGCAACACCTTCTACGGCCGCCGCCAGATGTTCTCGCCGGACTTCATGGACTGGCTCGAGAACTTCCGCTTCCCCGACTACCTGCTGGAGAAGCAGGACGGGCAATACGTGCTCACCTTCCACGGCCCGTGGATCGAGACCACGATGTGGGAGGTGCCCGCCCTCGCGATCCTCAACGAACTGCGCTCGCGCGGCGTGCTCAAGGGCATGGGCAAGTTCGAGCTCCAGGTGCTCTACGCCCGCGCCATGACGCGGATCTGGGAGAAGATCGAGCGGCTGAAGACCCTGCCGGGCCTGTCGATCGCCGATTTCGGCACCCGGCGCCGCCACGGCTTCCTGTGGCAGGATTGGTGCGTCGAAGCGATGATCGAGGGGTTGGGCAACAGCTTCCTCGGCACCTCGAACTGCCTGATCGCGCTGCGCCACGACATCGAGGCGGTGGGCACCAACGCGCACGAACTGCCGATGGTGTATTCGGCGCTCGCCGAGACCGAGGAGGACCTCGCCCGCGCGCCCTACCTGGTGCTGGCCGACTGGCAGCGGGACTATGCCGGCAACCTCCTGGTGATCCTGCCCGACACCTACGGCACCACCGGCTTCCTCGAGCGCGGCCCCGCCTGGATGGCCGACTGGACCGGCATCCGCATCGATTCGAAGGATCCGATCGAGGGCGGCGAGGAGGCCATCCGCTGGTGGACCCAGCACGGCCGCAACCCGCGCGAGAAGCTGGCGATTTTTTCCGACGGGCTCGACGTCGACGTGATCGAGCGGATCCACAAGCATTTCCACGGCCGCCTGCGCATCGGCTACGGCTGGGGCACGCTGCTCACCAACGATTTCCGCGGCCTGGCGCCGGACGGCCGCCTCGATCCGATCTCGATCGTCTGCAAGGTCATCTCGGCCAACGGCCACCCGACCGTGAAGCTCTCCGACAACCCGACCAAGGCGCTGGGTCCCGAGGACGAGGTCGAGCGCTACAAGCGGGTCTTCGGGGTCGGCACCCAGCAGGCGGTGCCGGTGCTGGTCTGAGCTCTCGCACCCTCGACCCAATCCGCTCGACCCCACGGGGCAGGCCGCCGACGCTTCGGCGGCGCTGCGGCGGGAGCGCTGCCGTCGATCCGCGCCCTCGTCCCGGGGCGTCGCTCGGTAACGGGCGGGCCTCGGGCGAGGCTGTCACGGATCGCCGCGGAATCCGGGGGCCCGATCCGGGGCTGCCACGCGCACGCCGATCACCCGTCCCCATGATCACGGTCGCGCAACGGGACGTTGCGAACCGCCTCGATCGTCGGTCTCTCCGCTTCATGCTCTGCATCATGGCCCGGTGACGTAGCGAAGGTGAGAATCGTTTCGGTCGTATCGACCGCAAATCAATGTCGATTGCTGGATTTTCCGGCAGTTCCGTGCTTCGTTCCCGCGCCGAAAGGGACCGAAAGCAGGGCGGATGACCGCACGCGTTGAACCCGATGACATCTATGTCGCTCTGGTTGCCGAACTCGCGCGGACCGCGGTACCGACGGGCATCATGGGCATCACCCTGGTCGGGGTCGGCCTCTTCATCGCCCGCACGCTCCAGGATCCGGTGCTGCTCGCCGCGGCGGTGATCGGCGGGATCGCCTCCCTCGGCAAGCTCGCGCTGATCACGCTCCAGGGGTATCGGCCGGCGCGGGGGACGGGCACGCGCGCGGAGGCCAGGGTCTGGGACCGGGCCCATCTCCTCGTCACGGTGGTCGTCGCCTCCTGCATCGGCGCCGTCGCGGGGGCGGCCTTCCTTCAGCCTGACGTGGAGATGCAGATGCTCGCGACCGGGCTCCTGTTCGGCTACTGCTCCGGCGTCGTCACCCACCTGTCGGTCCGCCCGGGCATGGCGATCGCGGCCCTGCTGCTCGCCGCCCTGCCGGCGATCGTCACGGCGGGCTGGAACGGCAGCATGTCGCACGGCATCCTGGCGACGATGTTCGGCCTCTTCCTCCTCGGGGCCGTCCAGGGCGTGTTCACGGCCCACCGGAACACCGCCCGGCAGATCGCGCTGCGCCTCGACATGGCGGCTTTGGCCGGCCGCGACGCCCTGACCGGGCTCGCCAACCGGCTCGGCCTGCACGACGCGTTCCGCGACCGGCACCGGTCCTCCGGCGAGGCGGTGGCGGTCCATTGCTTCGACCTCGACGGCTTCAAGGCGGTCAACGACCGCTACGGCCACGCGGTCGGCGACGCGCTCCTGCAGGAGGTCGGCCTGCGGCTACGCGGGCTCCTCGGCGCCTCCGCCCTGGCGGCGCGGACCGGCGGCGACGAGTTCGTGGTGCTCCAGCACGCCGTTCACGACGCCGAGACGGCCGAGGTTCTCGCCCGGGAGATCGTCCAGGCGCTCGGCCGGCCCTACGCGATGGCCGAGGAGACCATCCGCATCGGCCTGAGCCTGGGCTATGCCTGCGCGCCGGGTATCTCGGCCGATCTCGACGCCCTGATCGGTGCGGCCGATGCGGCCTCCTACGTGGCGAAGCGTCGGGGCGGCGGCATCCACGCCGCCGGCCTCCCCGTCGCGTGTCGCTCTCTCGCCGCCGGGTCGCCGCTCCCGTAGGCCTATTGGAGCGTCGTCCGGTAGGTCTCGCCGGCCTTCGCCTTCAGCTCGGCCCCCGCCTCGCGCCCGATCGCCACCGCGTCGGCGACCGCCCCGGTGCGGTGGGTGGCCCAATGGGCGCTGCCGTCGGGCAGGAACAGGAGCCCGTCGAGGGTGAGGATGTCGCCGTCGATCCGGGCCAGTGCCGCGATCGGGGTGCGGCAGGAGCCGTCGAGCTCTTCGAGCAGCGCCCGCTCGGCGCCGACCGCGATGGTGGTGCGGGCGCAGGCGACCGCCTGGAGCCGCTCGATCACAGCCGTGTCGCCGGCCCGGCACTCGATGCCGAGCGCGCCCTGCGCCACCGCCGGCAGCATCGCGTCGACCGGCAGGATCTCCTGGGCGCGGTCGGCGAGGCCGAGGCGTTCGAGGCCGGCGATGGCCAGCAGGGTCGCCTCGCAGGCGCCCTCCGCGAGCCGCTTCATCCGGGTGTTGGCGTTGCCGCGCAGGGGCACGATCCTGAGGTCCGGCCGGTGCATCAGCACCTGGGCGCCCCGGCGCAGGGACGAGGTGCCGACCCGGCTCCCCGGCGCGAGGGCGGCGAGGCTGTCGGCGTGCGGCGACAGGAAGGCGTCGCGCGGGTCGTCCCGCTCCAGGATGCAGGCGATGACGAGCCCGTCCGGCAGCCAGGTCTCGACGTCCTTCATCGAGTGGACGGCGATGTCGACCTGATCGGCGAGGAGCGCCTGCTCCAGCTCCTTGGTGAACAGGCCCTTGCCGCCGATCTCGGAGAGCGGCCGGTCGAGCACCTTGTCGGCCACCGTGGTGACGACGACGAGCTCCATCGCGCCGGGCTCGGCGAGGTCGGGATGGGCCGCCGCGATGCGGTCGCGCACCATCCCGGTCTGGGCGAGCGCCATCGGGCTGCCGCGGGTGCCGATGCGCAGGGGACGTCGGGGCATGTCGGGTGCCGTGCGATTGAGGAGCCTCGCTTATCGCGAGTAGCGAACCGGGGCCCGCCTGTCACGGTCTCCGTGGCAGGCGGGCCCCGATCCCCGCCGGAACCGCCCCATCAGAATCCCTGCACCGCCAGCACCGTGTGCTCGACCTGGGGCGGAGCGACGAAATGCTCGGAGACCAGGGCGCGCCAGGCCTGGAAGTCGGCCGATTCGCGGAAATCGACGGTGTGGTTCTCCAGGGTCTCCCACTGCACCATCAGCCGGTAGCGGGTCGGGATCTCGACCGAGCGCTGCAGCTCCATGCCGCGGCAGCCCTTGGCGCGGCGAAACAGCTCCGCCGCCCGGCCGACGCCGGCCTCGAAGGCGCTCTCGTGCCCGGGCTTCACCTCGATCTGCGCGATCTCCAGAACCATCCGATCCTCCTGCCAGCATGTGAACGCCGTCATGTCCGGGAAGCCATGTGCGAAGCCGCTCGCCTTGTCCAACCCGGGGCTGCGGGCGATGCGCTGCGAGAGCGGTGGATGGCCTTCGGCGGCCGGTTGCCAACCCGGAACAGGACGCGCACAAACCGTGGATGACCTGTGCACGGTGGCAACCAGCCCCGACCGGCGCCGTTTCCCTGCCGGAGCGTGACAGCGGAGTTCGGTCCTGATGGCGACGCTGAAGGAATTCGAGGAAGCCCTGCGCGAGAACGGCATGCAGATGGCGCTGGCGATTCTCGAGCGCTTGCGCGAGCGCGACCGCGCCAACCGCGTGGTGAAGCCGGGGCGCCGCATCGTCGGCAAGAAGATGACGCCGGAACTGGCCCGGGAGATCCTCGAGCTGCACGGCTCGACGGAGATGACCCAGCAGGAGATCGCCTTCAAGCTCGGCGTCAACCAGGGCCGGGTGAACGAAGTGATCAAGCGCGGCAAGTGGCTCTCGGGCGACCAGACCGCCCCCGAGGCGGTGGCCCGCGACAAGGGCAAGGCCCGCATCCAGGGTGCCGAGCCGAAGCGCCCGCGCAAGGCCGCGACCAAGAACTCGGCGCGGACCGCCAAGGGCGGGGCGGCCAAGGACAAGGCCGGCAAGCCGTCGAAGCGCCCGGCGACCGCCCAGCTCGCCTTCGGGGACCTCTGAAAGCCGGGAGCCCCGGCACGGCAGGCCAGGCATGACCGGAGCCCATTGGGCAACGGTCCCGCGATGCCCTACCTCTCGGAACGCCGAAGCCGCCCCGATCGAGGGCGGCCGGCAGACCCGGCCGACCGGGAGGAGAGCACGCCGATGTACGATGCCGCGAACCTGAAGAAGCTGCCCGCCTTCAAGAGCCTCGCCCCGGAGGCGATGGGCGCTTTCGAGGCCCTCGACAAGGCGGCGCTCGCCGACGGCGCGATCCCGCGCAAGTACAAGGAACTGATGGCGCTGGCGGTGGCGCTGACGACCCAGTGCCCGTACTGCCTCGACGTGCATCGGGACGCGGCCAAGAAGGCCGGCGCCACCGAGCAGGAGATCGCCGAGACCGTGTTCGTGGCGGTCGCCCTGCGGGCCGGCGCGGCGCTGACCCACGGCACGCACCTGCTGCCCTGATTCCGCCGGGGAGCGGTCCGGGTTTCGGGATGCCCGGCCACACACGAAGAAACGCCCCGGCCGGGTGGCCGGGGCGCTCCCCGTGAAGCGACTTCCCTTGGCGGGAAGTCGAGGCTTACGCGGCCTTCTGGACGCTGCCCTCGATCGATTGCGGACGGGAGCCCGAGGCGATCTGGATCTGGCGCGGCTTCTTCGCCTCCGGGATCTCGCGGACGAGATCGACGTGGAGCAGGCCGTTCTCCAGCACCGCACCCGTCACCTGGACGTGGTCGGCGAGCTGGAAGCGCCGCTCGAAGCCGCGAGCCGCGATGCCCTGATGCAGGAACTCGGCCTGCTTGGCCTCGCCCTTGCGCTCGCCCTTCACGGTGAGCGCGTTCTCGCGGGTCTCGATCGACAGGTCCTGGTCGGTGAAGCCGGCCACCGCGAGGGTGATCCGGTAGGCGTTCTCGGCCGTGCGCTCGATGTTGTAGGGCGGATAGGTCGGGGCCGCATCCGAGGTCACGAACTGATCGAGCGCGGAAAACAGGCGGTCGAAGCCGACGGTCGAGCGGTACAGGGGGGCGAGATCGAACTGACGCATGACATATTCTCCGTCTGAAGCAATATGTAGTCTTGTGGGTCCGCCGCTGGGGCCGGGCCCGGTCTTGCGCGCCGCCGTATCGGCCGGCGCCCTTCGCATATTGGGGTGGGGTCTAGACTGATCAAGGGCGCCGCCAGAGGCCTTGCGCGAATTTTTTCGGGAGGCCGGGACGCGCGCGGATCCTGCCCCATCTACAGTCTCGCCTCCCGGCATCGACCCGTCGATGCCGGGAGGTCCGGCGCATCGGCGCCGACGCCCGGTCGGGCTTGGCCCGGCGCCTTCGAGCGGACCCGATCGAAGGGGCTGGGGTATTGTTAGGGTGTGCCGTGCCAGGGTGCGGCGGATGACAGCCTCGGAGGCCCTCTCGTGACCGTGCCGCTGCTCGCCACGCCCGACAACCCGATTCCGCCCGGTGCCGCGCTCCTGTCGGTCCGGACCGCCGACGGCCTGTCGCTGCGGGTCGCCACCTGGGCGCCGACGGCGCGCGGGGTGCAGGGCACGGTCTGCCTGGTGCAGGGACGGGCGGAGTTCATCGAGAAGTACTTCGAGACCGTGGCGGAGCTGCGCGACCGCGGCTTCCACGTCGTCGCGTTCGACTGGCGCGGCCAGGGCGGCTCCGACCGCACGGTGGAGGACCCGCACAAGGGCCATGTCGACGACTTCGCCGAGTACCGGCTCGACCTCGCGGCGGTGGAGGCGCAGGTTCTGGAGGGGCGCATGCCGCGCCCGTTCTTCGGCCTCGCCCATTCGATGGGCGGCGCCATCTGCCTGTCCGCCGCCCGGGAGGGCTGGCTCCCCTTCGACCGTCTGGTCGCCCTCGCCCCGATGGTGGCGATCTGCATGATCCGCTGGCCGAAATCGGCGATGCGGCTCGCCGCGGCCCTGCGGGCCTGCGGCCTCGGCCGCCGCTACGTGCCGGGGGGCTCGGCGGTGTCGATCGCCACCAAGCCGTTCCCGAACAACCGGCTCACCGCCGATCCGGTCCGCTACGCCCGCAACGCCGCCGCGGCGCTCGCCGTCGGGGCCGGGGCCATCGGCGATCCCACGGTGGGCTGGCTCTCCGCCGCCTTCCGGGCGATGCGCCGCTTCGAGGATCCGCGCTACCCCCTCGGCATCCGCCTGCCGGTGCTGGTGGTGGCGGCCGGCGCCGATCCGGTCTGCAGCACTCCGGCGGCGGAACGCTTCGCGGCCCGGCTCGCCGCCGGGCGCACCATCACCCTGCGCGGCGCCCGCCACGAGATCCTGATGGAGCGGGACGCGATCCGGGCGCAGTTCTGGGCCGCCTTCGACGCCTTCGTGCCGGGCACGGCGGCGCCGATGCCGGATGCCGAGAGCGCCGCGCGGCAACAGGTGGCCTGAGGGCGCAGGCCCGGCCGTGGAGGCGTTCGAGCCGGCCGGTCGCGATGTCGGGCCATCGCGCCGGATCCCGGCCACCGCCGGACCTCCCCGCTCCGATCCTCCGCGGCGACCGGTATTGGACGGTACCGACGGCGTGTTCAGCGTCGGGGAGGGGCGAGGCCTCTGCGTCACCTGTCCGCCGGCGGACCGGGTCGACGGCCGACGACATTCCTTACGTGCGGCATGACTTTGCTCGCTTCTGCAGCGAGAAACTGCAAGATATTTACCGGATTGATGCAATTCGAGAAAAGATGATTTCGATCGCTGACATCAGCAATCGATCGTCACGCAAACAGTCAGGAACGACAGCCATGCCGTCATGTGCGGCTTAGGATTGCTGTCTCCCACCGCCGCGACAGCAGATCACCCCGGTTTGCGCTCCCGGTCAAAACACGACGCGCTGGCAGGCAAGCGCCCGATTCGTCGCCGCGGTACCGTCTTCACGGGTTCGATGAAGATCGTGAAGCCGAGGTCGCCAGCGATGCCGTACCGAGGGGGGCGGCAATGATCCGCGCGAGACCGAAGCATCGAGATGGTCATCGCCCCGCGTGATGCCTGCCTGACTGTGTATCGGATGCGGATCGATGGGTAAGTCAAATCTCCTGAAACTGACCTCGGCCGTCACCGCGGCCTACGTGACGCGCAACCGCGTCCATCATTCCGAGATCGCGGAGGTCATCGTGCGGGTCCATACCGGCTTGCGCGCCGTGACGATGCCGCGCAAGCGGCGCAGTAGGGCGGCACGGCGCAGCGAGGCCCAGATCGCGGCGTCCGTCCAGCGCAACCGGATCGTCAGCTTCATCGACGGCAAGCCGTACAAGTCGCTGAAGTGGCATCTCGCCGCCCACGGCATCACGCCGGAGGAGTACCGGGACCGCTTCGGGCTGCCCGAAACCTACCCGATGGTCGCGCCGTCCTATGACAAGGCCGTGGTCTACGAGCGGGCGGACAGGGGCGGAGCGATCAGGCGGAAACCCTGATCGGGCCGGATCCGATCGTCGGGGGCGAGCGCGATCCAGGATCGCGTCCGCCTCGGACGATTGCCCGGACCGCCGATCGGGACCTCATCCGACGATCCCGGATCGACGGAACCGTCCCGCGTGGCTGCACCGCAACTCTGTCGACGGACCTTTCGGTGGCGTCGGAGCGCGCCGCGCCGTCGCCCGGCGACCGGTGAGGGCGCGGCCGGTTCAGGCGCTCCGCGTCAGGGCCGTGCGCCGGTACT
Organism: Methylobacterium indicum; assembly: GCF_017347565.1. Taxonomy (NCBI): domain Bacteria; kingdom Pseudomonadati; phylum Pseudomonadota; class Alphaproteobacteria; order Hyphomicrobiales; family Methylobacteriaceae; genus Methylobacterium; species Methylobacterium indicum. The sequence continues at coordinate 4,036,695 of NZ_AP024145.1, forward strand.
CGCTCGGCGTCGCGGCGAAGCGGTCCTTGAAGCGGCGGGCGAAATGCGCCTGGCTGATGAAGCCGCAGCCATAGGCCAGCGCCCCGATCGACAGGTGCGCGTGGCCGGAATCGGCGAGGCGTCGGGCGGCGACGTCGAGCCGGCGCTGCCAGATCCAGTCCGCGATCGCGTGCCCCTGCTCCTGGAAGAGCTGCTGCAGATGCCGGAGCGACACCCCCATCGCGGCCGCGAGCTGGGCCGGATCGAGGGTCGGATCGCCGAGATTGGCGTCCAGATAGGCCTTGGCCCGCTGCACGATCACGGTGCCCTGGAGGGGGCGGGGCGTGTCCCGCGCCAGGCGCTCGGCGATGCTGGCGACGATGAGGTCGGTGCCGATGCGCGCCATGCGCTCGACCATCTCGGGGCTCATCTGGCGGTGGACGCGGATCAGCTCGGCGAAGAACGTCCGGACCAGGGACGTGCCGGACAGATCACCGCCGACGGCGAGGCCCGCATAGAGCGGGGCGGATCCGAGCGCGCCCTCCAGCTGCTCGCGCGGCAGCTCGATGAACAGCGAGCTCGTCGGATCGGGATATTCCAGGGTCACGGGCTTGTTGCTGTCGAGGACGACGAGGTCGCCCGGCCGCTGCACCACCGCCCGGTCGTACTGGTCGCTGCGGGCCGTGCCGGAGAGCCGGAGGACGACCGAGAGCTTGTCCTGCTTGCTGTGACGGCGGATCGTCTGCGGTGTGATCCGGACCGCCTGGCCGTTGATGCTCGACCGCGTGATCAGCATTCCGCCGATCTGGGTGCCCTCGATATGGGCGTGAAACCTCCCCTCGCCGATCATCGTGCATTCGCTCGGCACGAACCGCTCGCGGACGATCTCCAGGTAGGTCTGGAACCTGTTGCGCGACTTCAGGTCATCGGAGGAAATCAGCGTCTGCATCGGCTCGCAGTTCGGGCGTGACGCCTTCGCGCGCGTGGCGCAAGAGCCTCTAGCAGTGTGCGATTGCGGTGGCCAGCCCGGGATTTGTCCTATCCCAACGGCACTCCCTCGTCGAACGGGGATCGTTTCTGGGCGTCTTCCAACTTATCGTTGGATTCCCCTGCGGCAGGAGACCATTCCGGGGGCGGCACGACGAACCTCACGGCGCCGATGTTGGTCGCGCCGATATTCGTCGTGCCGGGGGCGGTCAGCCGTTGAGCAGCGCCAGCGCCGCCTCGTGCAGCCGCTTGTCGCCGGCCGCCACGATCCGCCCGCCCTTGGCGGCGGGTTCGCCCTCCCAGGTGGTGACGATGCCGCCGGCGCCCTCGATCACCGGGATCATCGCCACGATGTCGTAGGGCTTCAGCCCGGCCTCGACCACGAGGTCGATGTGGCCCGCCGCCAGCATCGCGTAGGCGTAGCAATCGGCGCCGTAGCGGGCGAGGCGGGTCGCGGCCTCGACCCGCCCGTAGGCCTCCCGGTCGCCCGGGCCGAACAGGCGCGGGTCGGTGGTGTGCAGGATCGCCTCCGACAGCTCGCCCTTGCGCCGCGTGCGCAGGCGGCGGATGCCGTGCGGGCCCAGGCAATGGGCGGCCTCGCCGTCGCCGTAGAAGCGCTCGCCGGTGAAGGGCTGGTTCATCAGGCCGTAGCAGGGCACGCCGCCGCGGGTGAGCCCGATCAGGGTCCCCCAGGTCGGCAGGCCGGCGATGAAGGCGCGGGTGCCGTCGATGGGGTCGAGCACCCAGACGTATTCCGCATCCGGATTCTCGGTGCCGAATTCCTCGCCGAGGATGCCGTGGTCGGGGAAGCTGCGCTTGATCAGCCGGCGCATCACCGCCTCGCCGGCCCGGTCGGCCTCGGTGACCGGGTCGAAGGCGGCGTGGCCCGCGGCCTTGTCCTCGGTGGCGAAGGCGGTGCGGAAGAAGGGCAGGATGGCCTGGCCCGACTGGGTGGCGAGCTCGTCCACGAACCGCGCGAAATCCACCACGCTCATGCTGTCCCCGATTCCCGCTCGGCCCGGGCCGGCCGGCCCGCCTCCCCGGATCGAAAGGGCGGCGGGGCCCCGGCGTCAAGCCCCGGGTGCCCTCACGCCCCGGCCGGGGCCGGCTCGCGGGAGGCCGGAACGGCCCGAGACGGGCCGGGGAGGGGAGAGGCGGGGTGGGCGGGAGCCGGCGCATCCCGCACCGCCTCCAGGCAGGCCTCGACGCCCTCGCGCAGGGACACCGCGTAGTGGTCGGCGCCGAGCGTCGCGCGGGCGTCCGGATCGGTCAGCACCGCGTCGTCCGCCGGCCACAACCCGACGAGCACCTGCGCGTCCGGGGCCCGGCGGCGCAGCCGCTGGACGAGGTAGCGCAGATGCGCCGGCGTGCCGCTGATCTCGAGGTAGGAGATGCAGACCATCCGCGCGTCCCCGGCATCGAGGGCGCCGATCTGCGAGCGCGTGACGTCCTCGAACGGCACCACCCGGGTGCCGAAGCCGTGCTTCTCCAGGAGCTGGGCCAGCATCATCGAGGCGGCCTCGTCGAGGGGGCCGCGGCCGGCGACGCAGAGCACCGCGCCCTCGCGCCGCCAATCCTCCGGCAGGGCGTCGGGAGCGGGAGCGTCCGGCACCGCGGGAGCGGCCTCGCACGGCACCTCCTCGTCGCGGCTGCCCGACAGGAGACGTCCGGCAAGCGTCGGCTTCGTCTCCGGCGCGACATCGTCCCGGTCGGAGAGATCCTCGATCAACTGGGCGATGCCGACGCGGATGCGGTCGAGCTGGCTCTCGGTCAGCACCCCGCGGCGGGCGTCGGTGGCGGCGAGCTGGAGGCCCTTCAGCGCCACCTCGTCGTAGTAGGAGGAGAGCGAGCACTGGGCGAGAATCGCTTCGGCCAGCTCCTGCGCCTCGTCGGGGTCGTCGGCCAGCATGCGCTGGTAAAAATTCTCGACCGGGGTGAGCGCCGGCCGGTCGCCGAACAGGACGTCGAGGAATTCGAGCTTGTCGACGTGGCGGCCGAGCACCACGAGGCAGACGGTGAGCGGCGTCGAGAGCAGGAGCCCGACGGGTCCCCACAGCCAGGTCCAGAACAGGGCCGAGACCAGGACCGCGAAGGGCGACAGGCCGGTGGAGTGGCCGTAGAGCAGCGGCTCGATGAACTGGCCGACCAGGGGCTCGAGCACGACGAACAGGGCGGCGGTGGCCAGCACCATGTTCCAGCCCGGATCGACCGCGGCGGCGAGGGCCAGCGGCAGCAGGGCCGACAGGAAGGCGCCGATATAGGGCACGAAGCGCATCAGCGCCGAGAAGATGCCCCACAGGATCGGGTTCGGCACGCCGATCAGCCACAGCCCGACGCCGATGACGAGGCCGAATCCGGCATTCAATGCGAGCTGGACCAGGAAGAACCGGCTCAGGCGGAGCGCCGCGTCGTCCATCGCCACGGTGGTGCGGTGCAGGTCGCTCGACCCGACGAGGCGGATCATCCGGTCGCGCAGGTCCTCGCGCTGGACCAGGATGAAGATCAGCACCACGAAGACGATGCCGAGGGTGGCGAGCGGCGAGATCACCGGGGCCAGCAGCTTCTCGGCGAGCTCGACCGGGCCGGGCTCGCGGTCGCGCATCTCGACCAGCACCGGCTTGTCGGGGTTCTGCACAGCGGGCGGCGCGGCGCGCTTGGCCTCGGGCTTCCCTTCGGACTTCTCTTCGGATTTGGGCTCGGGCGCGCCGGCCTGCTGGATCTGGTGGTTGATGCTGCGCAGGTAGCCCGCGAGGTCGCCGAGCGGCCCGGCCTTCAGGTTCTCGGCCTTCTGGGCGATGGTGCGCTGGTAGCGCGGCAGGCCGGTCGAGAGGTCGGCGAGCTGCATGCCGATCAGCCCGCCCAAGCCCGCCACCACGGCGAGGAGCAGCAGCACCGCGACGCCGACGGACGGGATCCGCCCGAGGCGCAGCTTGCGCAGCAGCGCCACCAGCGGCCCGATGACGAAGCTGAGCAGCACCGCGATGGCGATCGGGATCAGGATCTCGCGGCCGAAATACAGGGCCGCCACGATCACCGCCCCGATGACCAGGGGGGCCGCCAGGCCGTCCCCGGGCGTTTCGGCGGCCTGGACCCGGGCCGGCTTCATCGGCAGGACCCGCCTGCGATCGTCTCGCCCATCCGCCATGCGACGCGCACTCACCCCTGCGCGGCGCTCCCGTCTCGCCACGCTTCCACCAGGAGGGAACGGGGCGGCGGGCGAAACGATCCCCCGGTGACCTTGGGCCAACCTATCGAAATCGTGATCGGTCCTACTCGACCCGCACCATCACGCTGTCGCTCGCGCCCATCGCGTCGAGCACCGAGATCCGCACGAAGCCGGCGCCGTCGGGCTGCCACTCGGCCTGGCGGCGATCCGATTCGGTCACCGGCAGGCCCCCGACGAGCCAGGTCAGCGGCGGGGTGCCGCCGAGCGCCTTGAGGGCGAGACCGGCGGGCGGGCCCTCCGCGGCACCGAGATCGATCCGCGCGCCGTCCGGCGGGTAGGCGATGCGCAGGCGGTCGGCCGGGCCGGCGTCGCGGGCGAGACGGCGCAGCGGCGGCGGCAGGGCGGAGGTCGCCGCCACCAGGGCGTCGCGGGGGCGCGGCACCGGCTCGGGCTCGCCCCCGATCCGCGCCACCGCGTCGAACAGCAGGGGCGCGGCGGCGACCCGCCCGACGAGGCCCGGCACCCCGGCCCCGTCCGGCCGCCCGAGCCAGACCGCCACCGTGACCCGGCGGTCGAACCCCACCGCCCAGGCGTCGCGGTAGCCGTAGGAGGTGCCGGTCTTGTAGGCGAGGCGATTCGGCAGGGCGCTGTCGGGCGGGGGCGTCCCCCGCAGGGTATCGGCGACGTACCAGGCCGCCACCGGCTCGGCGATGCGCGGCGGCACCGCCTCGGGCGCCGCCGGCCCGTCGAGGCGCCGGATCAGCACCGGTACCTCGCCGCCGCGGGCGAGCCCGGCATAGAGCCGGGCGAGGTCGGTCAGCGTGATGCCCAGTCCCCCGAGCGCCACCGGCAGGCCGGGGGCGGCGTCCCGCGGCAGGGCGATCCCGGCGCCGGCCCTGCGCAGGCGCGCGATGAAGCGGGCCGGGCCGACCGCCTCCATCAGCGCCACCGCCGGCACGTTGAGGGAGAGCTGGAGCGCGCGCCGCGCCGTCACCGTGCCCTGGAAGGTGAGATCGAAGTTCTCCGGCGCGTAGGACGCGCCGAAGCGCGATGGGCGGTCCTCGATCAGGGTCTCGGGATGGGCGAGGCCGGCCTCGAACGCCATGGCGTAGACGAAGGGTTTGAGCGCCGAGCCCGGCGAGCGCACGGCCGCCGTCATGTCGATGGCGCCCGAACGCGACGCGTCGAGATAGCCGGCGCTGCCCACCTGCGCCCGCACCTCGCCGGTGGCGTTGTCGATGACGAGGAGGGCCGCCGACAGGCCGGGCCCGAGCGCCGCCGCGCGCTCGGCCGCCAGGGGCTCCAGCCGGGCCTGCCAGCGCGCGTCGAGGGTGAGGCGGTGGACGGCCCGGCCGGGCTCCTGCGCCAGGGCGGCCTCCGCGGCGTGGGGCGCCAGCATCGGGAAGGGCTTTCGCCCGTGCGGCACAGGCTCGGTCCGGGCCGCCTCGGCCTCCGCCGCCGGGATGACGCCGCGGGCGGCCGCGAGGGCCAGCACCCGGTCGCGGGCCCGGCGGGCGGCCTCCGGGAACCGGTCGGGCCGGCGGGCCTCCGGTGCCTGGGGGAGCGCCACCAGCAGGGCGGCCTCGGCGAGGGTGAGCCGCGCCGGCTCGCGCCCGAAATAGGCGAGGCTCGCCGCGCGCAGGCCCTCGACCGGCCCGCCATAGGGCGCGAGCGCGAGGTAGAGCCGCAAGACCCCGTCCTTGCCGAGGCGCCGCTCCAGGTCGATCGCCCGGGCGATCTGGCGCAGCTTGGCCGTGAGCGACCGCTCGCCCCGCGGCTCGACGAGGCGCGCCACCTGCATCGACAGGGTGGAGGCGCCCGACACGATCCGCCCCGCCGCGAGCCACTGCCCGGCGGCCCGCAGGAGCGCCCGCGGATCGACGCCGGCGTGATCGCGAAAACGCCGGTCCTCGTAGGCGGTCAGCAGGGCGAGGAAGCGCGGATCGACCGCATTCGGTTCGAGCGGCAGCCGCCAGCGCCCGTCCGCGGTGGCGAAGGGGCGCAGCAGCGTGCCGGCGCGGTCGAGGACCACGGTGGAGCGGGTGTTGGCGGCGGTCAGATCGAGGGGTGGGAGACGGGCGAGGGCGAACCAGACCCAGGCGGCGCCGGCGAGCGACAGGCCGGCCGCGAGGCCGCCGACGGCCAGGACGATGCGGCGGGTCACCCGTGTCGTACCTGCTCCCATCCCGGGTCTCGTCCTGCGGTCGGCTCCCCCCGATCCTGCCGCACTTTGCGACCGAGGGCGAGACGCAGCCGGGACGATCCCGTCGGGACGCCGCCGCGGAAGGCGCCTCAGCCGGTCCCTCCGCTCACGCCCCGGTCCCGGCGGCCGTCGTCCCGGTCGATTCCGCCGCGCCGCCCCGCTGGACGAGGCGCGAGGCGAGGTGCACCACCGGGATCAGCACGCCGCCGACGAGGAGGCCGACGAGGCCCGACGCCGCCGCCGTCACCACCCACTCGACGATGCCCCGGATCGCGGGAACGAGGGCTCCCGCGCCCACCGCGGCGCCATGCGCGGCGTGTGCGGGCGCCGACAGGCCGTAGCCTTCGAGCCCGTGCAGCAGGATGCCCCCGCCGACCCAGACCATCGCGGCCGTCCCGACGACCGAGAGGATCTTGAGTAGCACCGGCATGCCCCGGACCACGAAGCGGCCGATCCCCCGGATGAGGTTGCCGAAGGGCGCGCCCGCCCGGCTGCGGGCAAGGGCGAGCCCGGCATCGTCCGCCTTCACGATGAGAGCGACGACGCCGTAGACCCCGACCGTGATGCCGACGCCGACGATCGCCAGGACCGCCGCCTTCATCCACACGCTGCCCTCGGGCAGGGCGGCGAGGGTGATGGCCATGATCTCGGCCGACAGGATGAAGTCGGTCTTGATGGCGCCCGCCACGCGGCGCTCCTCCAGGGCGGGGTCGTGCCCGGTGCCGGCCGGCTGCGCCTCCTCGTCCCCGTGTGACGCATGGGGGAACAGGGCCTCGTAGACCTTCTCGGCGCCCTCGTAGCAGAGATAGGCGCCGCCCAGCATGAGCAGCGGCGTGATCGCCCACGGCGCGAAGGCGCTGAGCGCGAGGGCGCCGGGGAGCAGGAACAGGAGCTTGTTGCGCAGCGATCCCAGCGCGATCTTGCCAACGATCGGCAATTCGCGCTCGGCCGCGAAGCCGACGACGTAGCGCGGCGTCACGGCCGCATCGTCGATGACGACGCCGGCGGCCTTCGTCCCGGCCCGCGCGGCCTGCGCCGCCACGTCGTCGAGGGAGGCCGCCGCGCTCCTGACCATGAAGGCGACGTCGTCCAGAAGAGCCAACAATCCGACGCTCACGGAACCCCCCGGCCCATCACCGCTTCGCTGGAAACGGGGTAGAAACGTTTTGGCTCCGCGTCGCGATCCGTTCGACGGCCGCCGAGCCCCGACATGCGGGATCCGCGGGCTCGGCGACGGGACGCGAGCGGAGCCCCCGATCGGCGTGCGCCGCGGCTACTCGACGGCCTGGGACGAGTGATGTCCCGTGATCAGCCACCGGCCGTCGATCTCCTCGAAGGTGAACAGGAACCGTGCCGGCACGATCTCCGTGCGGCCCTCCCTGACCATCGTGAAGCAGTAGAGGCCGCCGATGACGACGGTGCCGAGCCTGGCGCTGACGCGGCCCTTCTGCACCGTGATGCCGCAGCTCAGGCCCTCGTTGGCGAGAAACATCTCGAAGTAGCGGCGGCGGCTGTCCTCCCGTTCGCGCACGTCGTCGGAGAGCGTCGGCACGAGGATGGCGTCGGGGGCGTAGAGGTCGAGGACCGCATCGATGTCGCGCCGGCTGACGTTCTGCACCCAGGTCTGCAGGGCCTTGTTGGCTTCCGTGAGGCAATAGGTGATCGAACGCGCATTCGTCGCGCCAACGGCCGGACCCTCGGTCACGGTCTGTAAATCGCTCATCGCCTGCGGCAACCTCTCATGAATGGGCCACCCGTCACGATGCATGACGGAATGATATATTATAACGTTTCACGATCGAGGATCATCCCGGTCGGGCAGGGGATGCGGAATGAGGGAGGCGCGTCGTATGAGCGCAGTCGTCCCGATGATCGCCGCCGGACTGGAAGCGCAGCCTGGGCAGGCAACGGCCCCGACGATCGCCCCCGCCCGAGCCATCGATCCAGCCTTCGCGCGCGAAGACCGGCGCGCAGGGGCGCTCGTTCGCGGACGCGCACGGCATCGCCCGGGTGACGGCAATTGCGCGACGGACGCTTGCGCTTCGCCTCCGGCCGCGGGCGGTCCGTTACAGGAACGGCGCCGGGTCCTTCGGGTCGCGGGCCGGCTTCACGTCGCGGCGGTTCCACCAGCCGCCGCCGAGGGCCTGGAACAGGGCGGCGGTGTCGGCATACTGGTTGGCCTGGGCCTGGGCCTGGGTCACCACGGCCTGGAGGTAGGCCGACTGGGTGATCAGCAGCGAGGCGCTGCTGACGGCGCCGAGGCCGAATTGCTTGCGCACCAGTTCCACGCTCTGGCGGCTCGCCGAGACGGCGGCGTTGGCGGCGGCCACCGCGCGGCCGTCGGACTGGAGGGCGCGGAGCGCATCGGCGACGTTCTGGTAGGCGCCGATGACGGTGGCGCGGTACTGGGCCTGGGCCGCGACCAGGGTCTCCTCCGCCGCCTGCTGGCGCCGGAAGAGGGTGCCGCCGTCGAAGAGCGGCTGGGCCACCGCGCCGGCGATGGTCCAGAGGCTGGCGGCCGGGTTGAGGAGCGCCGCGAAATTGGTCGCGCTGGCGCCGATCGCGCCCGAGATGGTGAATTGCGGCAGGCGGTTGGCCACCGCGACGCCGACCTGGGCGCTGGCTGCGTGGACCGCGGCCTCCGCCGCCTTCACGTCGGGGCGCTGCTCGACGAGCCGCGAGGGCAGGCTGACCGGCAGGGTCCGGGGCAGGTGCAGGGAGGCCAGCGTGAAGGTCTGGCTCACCTCCTCGCTCGGGAAGCGGCCGGCGAGGGCCGTGAGCAGGTTGCGCTGCTGCGCCAGCGCCCGCTGCAGCGGCGGCAGCAATTGCTGCGACTGGGCGAGGAGCGCGGTCTGCTGCACCACGTCGGCCCCCGCGACCTGGCCGGCATTCGACTGCTTGGTGATCAGGTTCAGGAGGTCGGTCTGGGCCTGGATCACCTTCTCGGTCGCGGCGATCTGGGCCCGGAGCGACGCCTCCTGAATCGCCGCCGCGACGACGTTGGCGGTGAGCGTGAGATACGCGGCCTCGAGCTGCCAGCGCTGCCCCTCCTCCTGCGCCGCCTGCGATTCGAGGGCGCGCCGGGTGCCGCCGAACACGTCGGGGGCGAAGCTCACCGTCACCTGCGGGGTGACGAGGCTGTAGAGCAGCGAGTTGTCGTTGAGCGGCGATTGCAGGTCGCCGCCCGGGGCCTTGTTGTAGGAGGATTGCGCCCCGAAGCCGACCTGGGGAAAGAGCGCGCCGCGCTGCGCCTCGGTGGTGGCGCGGGCCGCGCGCAGCGTGGCCTGGGCGGCGTCGAGGGTCGGGTTGCGGGCGAGCGCCTCCTCGACCAGGCTGTCGAGGGCCCGGGAGCGAAAGAGCCGCCACCACTCGCCCGGCACGTCGCGCCCCTGCGCGAAGCTCTGTCCGAGCGCGCCGTTGCGCCGGTCCTCGGCGGTCACGGGCGGGTTGCGCAACCCCTCCCTGGTGTAGGCGGAGACCGGCGGCGGCGTCGCGCCCTGGAAGTCGGGCCCGACCATGCAAGCGGAGGCGGCGGAGGCGGCGAGCGCCGCCGCCAGGATCCGCGCCGCGGTGCGGGCGGCCGGGCGGGCGGCGGCCTCCGGGGCCTCGTCCGGCTCCCGGCCCGTGCCTCCCGCGGCGTCGGTCGCCGCGACGGTGACCCGGATCGGGGTCTCGTCGCGCGGCGCCGCGAGGGCGGTCGGCAGGCGCAGGAGGGTGCGCACGGAATGGGGCATGCTGGAGTCGGCCGGGGCGGGCGTGTCGGAACCGGGCTGCATCTAGCTCACTCCGCCGGTTCGGACTGTCGCACCGGGGCGACAGGCGCCCGCGGACGGTGGCGCGAGAAGGCCGCGATCAGCACCGGCAGCACCACCAGGATCAGGATCGGGGCGAGCAGGATGCCGCCCACCACCACCAGCGCCAGGGGCTTCTGCACCTGCGAGCCGATGCCGGTGGAGATCGCCGCCGGCAGGAGGCCGACGCAGGCCGCCACGCAGGTCATCATCACCGGGCGCATCCGCACGTCGGCGGCGTGGTGGATGGCCTCCGCCCGCGCCCAGCCCTCGTCCATCAGCTGGTTGCAGTAGGAGAGCAGGATCACGCCCTCCATGGTCGAGATGCCGAACAGCGCGATGAAGCCGATCGCCGCCGAGACCGAGAACGGCGTGCCGGTCAGCACCAGCGCGAAGATGCCGCCGATCAGCGCCATCGGGATCACGCTCAAGGTCAGCAGCGTGTCGGTGAGCGAGGCGAAGTTGACGTAGAGCAGGAGCGCGATCAGCCCGATCGTCAGCGGCACCACGAGCTTCAGCCGCGCGATGGCGCCCTGCAGGTTGGTGAACTCGCCGACCCATTCGAGGTGGTAGCCGGCCGGCAGCTCGACCTGCTCGGCGACGCGCCGTTGCGCCTCGATCACCGCGCCGCCGAGGTCGCGCCCGCGCACGCTGAACTTGACCGGGATGTAGCGCTCCTGGTTCTCGCGGTAGATGAAGGCCGCGCCCGAGACGAGCTGGACCTGGGCGATCTCCGAGAGCGGCACCTGGATCACGCCGTTGGGCGCGTTCGCCCCCACCGTGATGTTGCGGATCGTGTCCAGCGAGCGGCGGTACTCGGGCGCCAGCCGCACCCGCATCGGGAAGTGGCGGTCGCTGCCGTACTCGTAGAGGTCGCCGGCGGTCTGGCCGCCGATCGCCGCCGAGATCGTGGTGGCGATGTCGCCGGGCGCCAGGCCGTAGCGGGCCGCCCGCGCCCGGTCGATGTCGATGCGCACCGTCGGCTGGCCGAGCGAGGTGAAGACCGCGAGGTCGGTCACCCCCGGCACCGTCGCGAGCGCCGCCTTCACGTCGTTGGCGGTGCGGGTGATCTGCTCGAGGTCGGTGCCGTAGATCTTGACCGAGTTCTCGCCCTTCACGCCGGAGGCCGCCTCCTGGACGTTGTCCTGGATATACTGCGAGAAGTTGAACTCGATGCCGGGCAGCTCCTCGCGCAGGCGGCCCGAGACCTCCTCGATCAACTTCTCCTTGGTGAGGCCCGGCCGCCACTGGTCGGCGGGCTTCAGGGGGGCGAAGAACTCGACGTTGAAGAACCCGGTGGCGTCGGTGCCGTCGTCGGGCCGGCCCTGGTGCGAGACGACCGTGGTCACCTCCGGGTAGGAGCCGATGATCTTGCGCATCCGCTCGACGTAGGGGTTGCCGGCCTCCAGCGAGATCGAGGCCGGCATCGTGCCGCGGATGTAGAGGTTGCCCTCCTCCAGGGTGGGGAGGAACTCGAGGCCGAGGGTGCGCATCGCCAGCCCGGTGCAGCCGAGCATCGCCACCGTCACCAGGATGGTGAGGATCCGGTTGCCGAGGGTGAAGCCCTGGAGCGGCCGGAAGAGCGCCCGCAGGATCTTCACCACGACGGTGTCGCGCTCCTCGACGTGGTTGGGCAGGATCAGCGCCGAGAGCGCCGGGGAGACCGTGTAGGTGGCGAGCAACCCGCCGACGAGCGCGTAGGCGTAGGTCTTCGCCATCGGGCCGAAGATGTGGCCCTCGACGCCCGTCAGGGTGAAGAGCGGCAGGAAGCCCACGATGATGATCGAGGCGGAGAAGAAGATCGCCCGGTTCACCTCGCGCGCCGCCGACGCGATCAGCCCGAGCTTGAGCCCGCTGCCGGCTTTCGCCGGGCCCTTATGCTCGGCGAGGTGGCGGAAGATGTTCTCCACCATGATCACCGTCGCGTCGACGATGAGGCCGAAATCGATCGCGCCGAGCGACAGGAGGTTCGCCGATTCGCCCCGCGCCACCATGATGGCGATGGCGAAGCCCAGCGCGAAGGGAATCGTCGCCGCGACGATGATCGCGCTCTTCAGGCTGCCGAGGAAGAGCCACTGCACCAGGAACACCAGCACCACGCCGAAGACGAGGTTGTGCATCACCGTGTGGGTGGTGGTGTGGATGAGCGCGCTGCGGTCGTAGAGCGGCACCACCTGCACGCCGGGTGGCAGGATGCCGGACGCGTTGATCTTCTCGATCTCGGCCTCGACCCGCTGGATCGTCGGCAGGCTCTTGCCGCCGCGGCTGAGCAGCACGATGCCCTCGACGATGTCGCCGTTGTTCTCGTGCCCGACGATGCCGAGCCGCGGCGCGTTGCTGACCTGCACCTCCGCCACGTCCTTGATCAGCACCGGCACGCCGCCGACCTGCGTGATCATGGTGTTGCGGACGTCGTCCATGTCGCGGATCAGGCCGACCCCGCGCACCACCGCCGATTGCTCCCCGACATTGAGGGTCTGGCCGCCGACATTGGTGCTGGAATTGTTGAGCGCCGAGACGACCTGGACCAGGGTCAGCCCTTGGGCCTGGAGCTTGTGCAGGTCGACCGCGACCTCGAATTCCTTGGTCTTGCCGCCGAAGGCCGAGACGTCGACGACGCCGGGAATCGCCTTGAAGCGGCGCTGCAGCACCCAGTCCTGCAGGGTCTTCAGGTCGGTCGAGGAGAAGCCCGGCGGGCCGACCACTTGGTAGCGCATGATCTCGCCGATCGGGCTCGTCGGCGAGATCTGCGGCTGGGCGTTGTTGGGCAGGGGCGGCAGCTGCGACAGCCGGTTGAGCACCCGCTGCAGCGCCTCCTGGTAGGTGAAGTCGTAGGTGAACTGGATCTTCACGTCCGAGAGGCCGAACAGCGAGATCGTCCGCGTCACCGTGGCGTTGGGAATGCCGGCGAGCTGCACCTCGAGCGGGATGGTGATGTAGCGCTCGATCTCCTCGGCCGACTGGCCGGGATTCTGCGCGATGACGTCGACGAGCGGCGGCACCGGGTCCGGGTAGGCCTCGATGTTGAGCTGCTGGAAGCTCGCGTAGCCGATTCCGAGCATCGCCAGGAACAGGAGCAGCACCAGCACCCGCTGGCGCAGGGCGAAGTCGATCAGGCGGTTCATGCGCGGCTCGGGGTCGGGAGGCCGGGTATCGGAGTGCCGGGTTTCAGGACGCTTTGTCGCCGGAGGCGGCCCGGTCGATGAACAGGCTGCCGCGGGTCACGACGCGCTCGCCGAGGCTGAGACCGTCCGTCACCTGCACGAGGCCGCCGCCGGAGAGCCCCAGGGTGACGGCGCGCGACACGATGGTGCCGTCCGGCCGCTCGACCCAGATCCGGGCGCGGGCGCCCTCGTAGACGATCGCCCCCGCCGGCACCGCCGGGGCGCGCTCGTCGCGCCCGGTGAGGATCGTGAAGGTCGCGAACATCTCGGGCCGGAGCAGGCCCTCGGCGTTGTCGATCTCGGCCCGGACCGGCAGGCGGCGCGTCGTCGGGTCGAGGGCGGCGGCCATGTAGCCGATCTTCGCCTTGAACACCCGGTCGGGGAAGCCGATCACGCTCGCCTCCAGCTCCTGGCCGAGCTTGATCCGCGGCACCTCGCTCTCGCGCACGTTGGCGACGAGCCACACGGTCGAGAGGTCGCCGATGACGAAAGCCGGGTCGCTGCCCGCGGCGAGGTACTGGCCGAGGCCGATCTTGCGCTGCACGATGGTGCCGCCGATCGGCGCGCGGATCTCGGTCTCCGGGCTCATCACGCCACTCTTGGCGAAGGCGTCGATCTCCGCGTCGGACTTGCCGAGGATGCGCAGGCGGTTGCGCACCGCCTGGAGCGAGGCTTCGGCCGAGCGCTGGTCGCTCTGGGCCGCGATCACGTCGTTCTGCGCCTGCTGCCAGTCCTTCAGGGCCACCGCCTTGGCCTGGAACAGCTCCTGGAGCCGGGCCGCCACGGTCTGGTTGAGCTTGAGCAGGGCGGAGTTCTTGGCGAGCGCGTTCGTCGCCGCCTGGTAGTCGTTGAGGGCCGAGACCATGTCGGCGGCCTCCAGGGTGAACAGCACCTGGTTGGCCTTCACCCGGTCGCCGGCCCGGACCATCACCTTGGTCACCCGGCCCGCATAGGGCGTGTAGACCGGGACGTTGTCGTCCTCGTTGACGCCGATCCGCCCCTCGGCGAAGCCCTCGGGCCGGAAGTCGCGGGCCTGCACGGTCTCGATGCCGAAGCTCGCGAGCTGCTGCTTCGTCGGCCGGAAGACCGGAGCCGCGGTCTCGCCGGCTTCCGGCGCCTGTCCCTCGATCCCCTCGCGCGGCGCCAGGAGCGCGGCGATGCGCTCGCGCACGGGCTCGAGGGCGGGCACGCGCCAGACCGCCACGGCGGCGCCCGCCACCAGCAGAAGCGCCAGGAGCCGGACCACGCGCCGGCCGCGCGGCCGCGCCGACGTGCTCAGGGGAGTTTGGGTGTCCATCGCGCGCCGACCATCCGCCCGGGGGGAACGGCCGGGCCCCGGATGCCCCGGCGCCGCCCGCGGGGAGCGTCCGAGTCGATCCCGGGTCGGTCGGCCCCTGTCCTTCGTGCCTCATTACCGGATCTCACCGGCGTCCTGCCGTGCCGTTGCGTCAGTGCGATGACGGTGCAGGATCCGGGCCGAGGCGCCACGCCCAGCGGGGCGGCGTCCGGTGGTGGTGTCTTGGCGAGCAAATCGCGGCCGAGTCAAGGACGGGCGGGCCGACCCGTCCCCGTGCCGCGGGGGCCGGACGGAGGGCTGCCGCGACGGTCGAAAACCGATGGAAACCCTTGTGATCGCAAGAGGATGAGGAATATCTAAAAAATAGTCGGAGCACCATGGATTAAGTCGTCAGAGCTTGGTCGAACGGCCGGTTTCGACCATACGGCACCGGCTCGGCGGCTTGACGCAAGGGAGGGTGTGGCCAATTTCCATCGCTTCGGCGCGGATGTCCCGCGCCCAGCAGGGACCATGGCCTCGATGTCCGTCCGCGATCCGATCCTCCACAGCGTGCCGATCGCCGAGTTGCGGCCGACCCAGATGACGGTCGGCTACCGGGAGGTGGCGGCCAAGCGCAAGCGCTGGCGCGAGGTGGCGGACAAGGATCGCGAGGCGTTCCTCGGCTCGCACATGATCCCGGTCCTGCTCGGGCCGAAGAAGCGCCGCTACGTCATCGACCACCACCACCTCACCCGCGCGCTGCAGGAGGAGGGGGTCGAGAGCGTCTTCACCACCGTGGTGGCCGACCTGCACCACCTCGAGAAGGACGCGTTCTGGGTCGTGGCCGACCACCGGGCCTGGGTCCATCCCTACGATGCCCACGGCGTGCGCCGCGACGTCGGCGACATGCCCAAGCGCATCGAGGATCTCGGCGACGATCCCTTCCGCAGCCTCGCCGGCGAGCTGCGCCGGGCCGGGGGCTTTGCCAAGGACACGACGCCGTTCAGCGAGTTCCTGTGGGCCGACTTCCTGCGCCGCCATATCAAGCGCAAGGACGTGAAGGACGATTTCTCCGACGCCCTCGACGAGGCGATGGAGCTCGCCCGCTCCAAGGACGCGTCGTACCTGCCGGGCTGGAGCGGGCCGCACGAGGGGTAGGGCGCTCTCCCTGGGCACGGCGCCGCTGCCGGAACTCTCCGATCTTACGCGTTGACAAAACGGTAGGCTCGACCGAATTCTTCAGTATGTCGGTCGAATTCGCCTATCGATTTCTGGAAGAGAGTTCTCGGTCTGGTCTTCGCGACCTCGACGACGTCGTCTTACAGGTCGCCGTGATCGGCGACGACGGCGTCTCGATCCCAGCGGGTACGGAAGGGACGATCGTGTCGGTACAGAACGCGGGCGAGACCTACGTCGTGGAATTCGCAGAGCCGCCCGGGTCGCTGGCGACCGTGGAGCCGCACGAGATCCGGCGCGTCGAGATCACGACGCGGTGACGCCGCCGCAGGGCCCGGTCACATGGTTGATCGACGGGCCCAAGATATCGGCCTACCTGCTGAATGCCGATCACCCACGTGGGTCATCGAAGGCGAAGTACCTCATAGGGTTCGGCTTCGCCCCGGAGGCTCTCGGCGTCCTGGCCGCCGCGCTCGTGACCCACGCCCTGTCCAATGGACCGGGCGTGAGGATGGTGCCGCCGAAGGGTGCCCCACGGAGCGTGTTCGAGGGGACCGTCACTGCGCCGGACGGCCGTGAGGTACCCCTGCGTACCGTCTGGGAGCTGCGATCACCGGCCGAAATGCACTTCATCACCGCAGTACCGCTGACGCGGTAACGGCCCTCAGCGGAGCTGCGATCCGCCATAACGACTTCGCCTCCCATCAAGTTTATTTGCCGCACTCCCCCATCCGGCCTAGCCTCCCGGACGGCGCGCGACGCGCCGCAGACGGGGGGACGTTCGCGATGTTCGATTCGCTCCTGAAGAGCATCGGCGCCGAGCCGGTCGACAACGAGACCCACTTCTACCGCTTCGAGCCCAAGCCCGACATCACCGCCTACGAGCTCGCCCTGATCCTGCGGCGCTTCGGGGCGCTCACGGCCGGGGCGGCGCCCCTGCACGGGGTGATGCTGATGCCCTGGGAGACCCTGGAGGACGCCTACGCCCGGCATTTCGAGCCGGCGCCCCACGGCATGTTCCAGGGCTGACGAGGTCCAGGGCCGAAGGGCGCCGGCCGACGCCCCGGGGGCGTCCCGGCTTTCCCGGTCGCTGCGGCGAGGCGGCAACACTCGGTTTACCATTCCGTCCGATGGTCGCGACTGGTGAACGAGGGTCCTACGCAAGCCATGATGTCCCGCGCGGAACGCTCGCATCTGGGCGACTGGTGGTGGACGGTCGACCGGGCGCTGCTCGCCGGCCTCGGCGTTCTGATGACGGCCGGGCTGGTCTTCCTGATGGCCGGCGGTCCGCCCGTGGCCGAGCGCCTCGGCCTGCCGACCTTCCACTTCCTCAACCGGCAGGTGATGTACCTGCTGCCGACCATCGCCCTGATCCTGGCGGTGTCGTTCCTGTCCCTGCGCCACATCCGGCGCATGGCCTTGGTCACCTACGGCCTCGGCATCGTGCTGTGCATCGCGGCCACCAAGTACGGGCCGGAGATCAAGGGCGCGCATCGCTGGATCCAGTTCGGCTCGATCGGCGTCCAGCCCTCCGAGTTCGTGAAGCCCGCCTTCGTGATCCTGGCCGCCTGGGCCTTCGCGGAGGGCGCGCGCCGGCGCGACATGCCGGGCGGCACGCTCGCCGTCCTGCTCCTGCCGATGACCATCGTGCCGCTGATCCTGCAGCCGGATTTCGGCCAGACCATGCTGGTGACGATGGTGTGGTGCTCGATGGTGTTCGTCGCCGGGCTGCACTGGTTCTGGGTCGCGGGCCTCGGCGGCGCCGGCCTCCTCGGCGTGGCGGCGGCCTACGAGTTCCTGCCCCACGTCCGGGCCCGCATCCAGCGCTTCATGGACAAGGATTCGGGCGACAACTTCCAGACCTTCTGGTCGCAGGAATCCTTCAATTCGGGCGGCTGGTTCGGCACCGGCCCGGGCGAGGGCGTCGCCAAGCGCCACCTGCCCGACGCCCATACCGACTTCATCTTCTCGGTGGCGGGCGAGGAGTTCGGCGTCATCATCTGCATCGCCATCGTCCTGCTGTTCGCCTTCATCGTGATGCGCGGCCTGGTGCTCGCACGGCGCAGCGACGACATTTTCTGCCGGCTCGCCATCACGGGGCTCACCGCCCTGTTCGGCCTCCAGGCCTGCATCAACATGGCGGTGAACACCCGGCTGATGCCCGCCAAGGGCATGACCCTGCCGTTCATCTCCTATGGCGGCTCGTCGCTGATCTCGCTCGCCCTCGGAATGGGCTTCCTCGTCGCCCTCACCCGGCGCCGGCCGCGCACGACGCTCCTCAATCGCGACGAGGGCCAAGCGCACTAGGGCCAAGCGCACTAGGACCAGGCGCACTGATCCCGACCCCGCGACGTCCGCACCGATCCCCGCGGGGACGCCTCGAGGGGTGACCTCGCCGCCCCGCCGTGACACACGGGGGGCCACCCGACCCGACCGGAGACCGCATGTCCCTCCTCCGCTCCGCCCCGGCCGCCCGATGACGGTCGCCCAACCCCTCGTCCTGCTCGCGGCGGGCGGCACCGGCGGCCACCTGTTTCCGGCCGAGGCCCTGGCCTTGCGCCTGCGCGAGCGCGGCATCCGGGTCGCGCTCGCCACCGACAGCCGGGTCGCGGCCCTGTCGGGCGAGTTCCCGGCCTCGGAGATCGTGGCGGTGCCCTCCGCCACCCCGTCGAGCGGGCGCTCGCCGTTGCGCCGCCTCACCGCCTTTGCGACCCTCGGGCGCGGCTTCGCGGCGGCGCTCCGCGAGATCCGCCGCCTCAACCCCGCGGTCGTCGTCGGCTTCGGCGGCTACCCGACCGTGCCGCCGCTGCTGGCCGCCCAGATGCTGCGGGTGCCGACCCTGCTGCACGAGCAGAACGCCGTGATGGGCCGGGCCAACGGCTTCCTCGCCCGCGCCGCCACCGTCATCGCCACCGGCTTCCCCGAGGTGCGGGGCGTGCCCGCCAAGGCCACGGCGCGGCGCGTCCATACCGGCAACCCGGTGCGCCCGGCGGTGCTGGCGGCGAGCGAGATGCCCT
Organism: Methylobacterium indicum; assembly: GCF_017347565.1. Lineage (NCBI taxonomy): Bacteria > Pseudomonadati > Pseudomonadota > Alphaproteobacteria > Hyphomicrobiales > Methylobacteriaceae > Methylobacterium > Methylobacterium indicum. The sequence continues at coordinate 4,055,454 of NZ_AP024145.1, forward strand.
ACCCGGCGCTCGGCGCGGAGGCGCCGCTTCAGCTCCTCGCCTTCGGCGGCAGCCAGGGCGCCCGGGTGATGAGCGACGTGGTGCCGGACGCCGTGGTGCGGCTGCCGGCGCCCCTGCGCGCCCGCCTCACCGTGATCCAGCAGGCCCGCGCGGAGGATCTCGCCCGGGTCCAGGCGCTCTACGAGGCCGCGGGGCTCGCCGCCTTCACGGTGGCGCCGTTCTTCAAGGACCTGCCGGCCAAGATGGCGACCTCCCACCTCGTGGTGGCGCGCTCGGGCGCCTCCACGGTGGCGGAACTCGCGGTGATCGGCCGCCCGTCGATCCTGGTGCCGCTGCCCGGCGCCCTCGACCAGGACCAGGCGGCCAACGCCGCGGTGCTGGGGCGGATCGGCGCCGCCTTTCCCACACCACAAACGGACTTCACCCCTGAGCGGCTCGCCGCCGACCTCGGCGCGCTGCTCGGCGATCCGGCCCGGCTCGCCACGGCGGCCGCCGCCGCCAAGGGCGCCGGCCTGCCCGACGCCGCCGAGCGCCTCGCCGCCCTGGTGGTCGAGACCGCCCTCTCGGCCCGCTGACGGCCGTTCGAACAAGAAGACACGCGAAGGACTCCGACTTCCATGAAGCTGCCGAACAAGCTCGGACCCATCCACTTCATCGGCATCGGCGGCATCGGCATGTCCGGCATCGCCGAGGTGATGCACAATCTCGGCTACACGGTGCAGGGCTCGGACGCCTCCGACAACGCCAACGTGCGCCGGCTCTCCGAGCAGGGCATCCGCACCTTCGTGGGCCACCGGGCCGAGAACCTGGCCGATGCCGCCCTCGTGGTGGTCTCGACCGCGATCCGCCGCGACAACCCGGAGCTGGTCTCCGCCCGCGAGCGCCGCCTGCCGGTGGTGCGCCGGGCCGAGATGCTGGCCGAGCTGATGCGCTTCAAGTCCTGCGTGGCGGTGGCCGGCACCCACGGCAAGACCACCACCACCTCCCTCGTCGCCACCCTGCTCGATGCCGGCGGCCTCGATCCCACCGTCATCAACGGCGGCATCATCAACGCCTACGGCACCAACGCCCGCATGGGCGAGGGCGACTGGATGGTGGTGGAGGCCGACGAATCCGACGGCACCTTCCTGAAGCTGCCGGCCGACATCGCGATCGTCACCAACATCGATCCCGAGCACCTCGACCATTTCGGCTCGTTCGACGCGATCAAGGACGCCTTCCGGGCCTTCATCGACAACATCCCGTTCTACGGCTTTGCCGTGATGTGCATCGACCACCCGACGGTGCAGGACCTCGTCGGGCGCATCGAGGACCGGCGCATCGTCACCTACGGCGAGAACCCCCAGGCCGACGTGCGCCTGCTCGACGTCGACCTGAAGGGCGGCCAGAGCCGGTTCCGGGTCATGATCCGCGACCGCCGCCCCGGCTTCCGGATGGAGATGGAAGAGCTCGTCCTGCCGATGCCGGGCAAGCACAACGCGCTCAACGCCACCGCGGCGCTCGCGGTCGCGCACGAGCTCGGCGTGTCGCCCGACGCGATCCGCAAGGCGCTGGCGAATTTCGGCGGCGTCAAGCGGCGCTTCACCCGCACCGGCGAGTGGAACGGCGTCCAGATCTTCGACGATTACGGCCACCACCCGGTCGAGATCCGGGCGGTGCTCAAGGCCGCCCGCGCCTCGACCGACGGCGGCGTGATCGCGGTGGTGCAGCCCCACCGCTACTCGCGGCTGGCCTCGCTGTTCGACGATTTCTGCACCTGCTTCAACGATGCCGACACGGTGATCGTCGCCCCCGTCTACGCCGCCGGCGAGGCGCCGATCGAGGGCATCGACCGCGACACCCTGGTGGCGGGCCTCACCTCCCGCGGCCACCGCAACGCCATCGCGCTCGAGCGCACCGAGGACCTCGCCGGCATCGTCGGCGGGCTCGCGCGCCCGGGCGACTACGTGGTGTGCCTGGGCGCCGGCAACATCACGCAATGGGCCTACGCGCTGCCGGGCGAACTCGCCTCGACCGGCGAGAAGGCGGCGTGAGGCGTGGCGCTCACCCGACGTCCGGGACGAGATCCTCGATCTCGACCTGGAGCGCCCGGGCGAGCCGCCGGTAGATCTGGACGTCGCCGATGATCTCGCCGCGCTCGACCGCGTCGATCTGCTCCTCCTGCACGCCGGCTTGTCGGGCGAGTTCCGCCGCGTCCATGGCCCGCTTGCGGCGCCAGAAGGCGAGGGGGGTCGGTGCGGTCCGAAGCGCGTCGAGTTCGTCGCCGCTCAGGAGTTCCTCCTCGCCCGCCTCCAGGCGCGCGAGGGAGACAGCGAGACTGCGGGTATCCGCGGCCTCCTCCGCGAGGTCGCTGAGCCGCTCGAACTCGGCCTCCGGGAGAATCACGATCGCCTCGCCGGAGGGCGTCCTGGTGCGAACGATAGTCATGCCCTGGGCCCTATTCGTAGATGGAGCCGCGCGGCCCGACATCGTGCACAATGATCCGTGTCTCTTCGCTCGTGAAGACGGCGCGCCAATCCCCGACCCGCAGCCGGTAGCCCGGCACGCCCTTCATCGCCCGAATATTGTTGGCGAGCGAGCCCGGATCCCGGGCGACCTGATCGAGCTTGCCCCGGATCAGCGCCTCGGCATCCGCCGGCATCCGGGCGAGAGCGCGGGCCGCCTTTCGCGTGTAGACGACGGTTCTGGCCACGCCGACGGGCCTCCGATTGTCCTTGCGTCAACTCTAGATCGCTCCGCCCCTCAGCGTCGAGCCGGAACCGCACCATGACCTCCGCCGCCATTCTCGCCGCCCTGGCCCCCGCCGCCCTGCGCGGGCGCCTCCTGCCCGACCACCCCCTCGCCGACCTGACTTGGTTCCGGGTCGGGGGCCCGGCCGACGTGCTGTTCACGCCCGCCGACGAGGACGACCTCGCGGCGGCGCTCGCCGCCCTGCCGCCCGAGGTGCCCGTGACGGTGATCGGGCTCGGCTCGAACCTGATCGTGCGCGACGGCGGCGTGCCGGGGCTCGTCATCCGCCTCGGCGGCAAGGCCTTCGGGTCGATTGCGATCGAGGGCGAGACGATCCGGGCCGGCACGGCCGTGCCCGACATGAAGCTCGCCCGCGCGGCGGCGGAGGCCGGGCTCGACGGCCTCGCCTTCTACCGCGGCATCCCGGGCTCGATCGGCGGCGCGCTCAGGATGAATGCCGGGGCGCATGGCGGCGAGACCACCGACGTCCTGGTCGAGGCCCGGGCGGTCGACCGGAGCGGCACCCTGCACGTCCTGTCCCACGCCGAGATGGGCTTTGCCTATCGCCACTGCTCGGCCCCCGCCGACCTGATCTTCACTCAGGCGACCTATCGCGGAAAGCCCGGCGACCGGGCTGCGATCGAGGCCGAGATGGACCGGGTGACGGCGGCCCGGGAGGCGGCGCAGCCGATCCGCGAGCGCACCGGCGGCTCGACCTTCAAGAACCCGCCCGGGGCCAAGGCCTGGCAGCTCGTCGACGCCGCGGGGTGCCGCGGGCTGACCCGGGGCGGCGCCCAGGTCTCGGAGATGCATTGCAACTTCCTGATCAACCGCGGCGGCGCCACCGCGGCCGACATCGAGGGGCTGGGCGAGGAGGTGCGCGCCCGCGTCCGCGAGACCTCCGGGATCGACCTGCACTGGGAGATCAAGCGCATCGGCGTGCCCGCCCGCTGATTCGCGAATCGGTCCGCGGGTTAACCAACCGGGCGGGTCCGGCCGACGATCGACCCTGTGGCGGATGAGCCGCACCCGCGGCGGCGGGGCCTTCCCCACCGCCCACGATCCCGGCCCCGTCCGAGCCCGGACGGTGCCGCCGGCCCCGCATCGGCGGGCCGGCCGATCCGCCCGCAAGTGTTTGTAAGCGCATGATGATCCGGGGGCCGTGCGAGGCGCTGACAGGCCGGCCCGGGACCCCGCCGAGGGACGGATCGAGGCCCGCCGCCGGGGCTCGCCGCGCGGCCACACCGGGGGCCGGGAGGCACGCGATTCCCGTGCCCGGGCCGGAAATTTTACCGGATATTTACCAGCGAGTTCGAGAGTTGGCGTTAACGGCGCATCAAGCACTTGGACGCCGGGACGCCAGCCGCACCGACCCTTCACGCCACGACGACCACCGGGCTCTCCGCCCCGGTGAGCCCGTGGTCCCCGGGGCCGGACGACAGGCCCCGGACGATTCGAGACCGCTTCCCGCGCCGGAGATCGCAGCCCGTGCCGGGTCCAGTTTCGGTGAACTCGTCCAATGGATGGTGGAGGACGCTTCCCTGAGCCGCCGATCGCCGCCGGTTACGCCGGCGGGGATGCCGGCACGCCCGCTCCCCCTCCGGGGACGGCACCGGCCTGGGGCGGCCCTGCGCGCGAATCGCGCCTGGCCCGCTCCCTGCCGCGGTTCCTCCGCCCGCGCCGCTCGTCGGTGGCGGTGCCGATCGAGCGGCGGATGCCGCGCCACCTCGGGATGGGCCTGGCCTTCGGGTTCTTCGGCCTCGTCGCGGGAGCCGGCTTCGTGTCCGGCGGCGGCTACGCCGAGTTGGCGGCCCGCTCCGGCACGCCCCTCGACATGGCGGCCCGGGCGCTCGGCTTCGGCCTCGACAAGGTGACGATCTCGGGGCTGGTGCAGCTGCGCTCGGCCGAGATCCTGCAGGCCGCCGGCATCGACCAGCGCAATTCGCTGCCCTTCCTCAGCGTGGTCGACGTGCGCGACCGGCTGTCCACCGTACCGCTGATCGGCGCGGTCTCGGTGCGCAAGATCTACCCGCGCGAGCTCCTGATCACGCTCACCGAGCGCGAGCCGAGCGCCCTGTGGCAGCGCAACGGCGAGATCGCCGTGATCGCCGCCGACGGCACGGTGATCGACCAGATGCGCGACGGCCGCTTCTCCGACCTGCCCCTGGTGGTGGGCGAGGAGGCGAACCTGCGCACCAAGGAATACCTCGCGCTCCTCGAGGCCGCGGGCCCGCTCAAGGACCGGATCCGCGCCGGCACCCTGGTGTCCGGCCGGCGCTGGACCCTCAAGCTCGACGGCATCGACGTGCGCCTGCCCGAGACCGGCGCCCGCGAGGCGGTGGCCCGTCTCGTCAAGCTCGAGGCCGAGTCGAGCCTGCTCGAGAAGGACATCATCGCGGTCGACCTGCGGCTGCCCGACCGGGTGGTGGTGCGGCTGACCGAGGAGGGCGCGGCGGCGCGCCTGGAGGCCCAGAAGAAGTCCAAGAAACCGAAGGGAACCGAGACATGACCCGCGCGCGAGACGTGACGCCCGCCGGTCTTCCCCGCCCCTCCGTTCCCGTGTCCCAGCCCTCCGTGAGCGTCGCGTCATGAGTCTCCTCCAGCACGGTCTCACGCCGCGCTTAAAGCCGCTCTCGGCGCGCCGGAGCGCGACCCTGTCGGTGCTCGATATCGGCACCAGCAAGATCGTCTGCCTCGTCGCCGAGCTGCAGCCGGTCGAGACGCTGGCGACCCTGCGCGGCCGCACCCACCTCGCCCGCATCATCGGCATCGGCCACCAGCGCTCGCTCGGGCTCAAGGGCGGCGCCGTGGTCGACCTGGAGGCGGCCGAGACCTCGATCCGCCAGGCGGTCCACGCCGCCGAGCGCATGGCCCGGGTCGAGGTCCAGTCGGTCATCGTCAGCCTGTCGGGCGGTCGCCTCGGCTCGCAGCATTTCGACGCCAAGGTTCCGGTGCGCACCGGCGCCGTCACCGGCACGGACGTGCAGCGGGTGCTGGAGGCGGCGAGCACCCACAGCATCAGCCCGGGGCGCGCCGTGCTGCACGCCCTGCCGACCGGCTACTCCCTCGACCAGCAGAGCGCGGTGGTCGACCCGTCGGGCATGCTCGGCGAGCGGCTGGGCGTCGACCTCCACGTCGTCACCGCGGAGATCGCGGCGGCCCGCAACCTGATGCTGGCGGTGGAAAACACCCACCTGCGCGTCGAGGCGGTGATCGCGACACCCTACGCCTCGGGCCTCTCGGCGCTGGTCGACGACGAGGCCGAGATGGGCGTCGCCGTCGTCGACATGGGCGGCGGCACCACCAGCGTCGGCGTGTTCTCGGGCGGCCACCTCGTCCATTGCGACGCGCTGGCGGTCGGCGGGCACCACGTCACCATGGACATCGCCCGCGGGCTCTCGACCCGGGTGGCGGCGGCCGAGCGGCTCAAGACCCTGTACGGCGCCGCCATGGCGACGGCGTCCGACGAGCGCGACATGATCGCGGTCCACGGCGTCGACGAGGACGAGCGCGACCTGCCCCACCACATCCCGAAATCGCACCTCGTGCGGATCATCCGCCCGCGGGTCGAGGAGGTGCTGGAGCTGGTGCGCGACCGCCTGCGCAACGCGGGCTTCGCCGCCCAGGCCGGGCGCCGGGTGGTCCTGACGGGCGGCGCCAGCCAGCTCGTCGGCCTGCCGGAGGTCGCCCGCCGCATCCTGCAGGGGCAGGTCCGGATCGGCCGGCCGCTCGGCATCAAGGGATTGCCCGAGGCCGCCAAGGGCCCGGCCTTCTCGGCCGCCGTCGGGCTCCTGGTCTACCCCCAGGTCTCGCACGTCGAGCATTTCGAGCCGCGCGGCCAGTCCGGCCATGCGGGCCTCGGTTCCGATACGTACCTCTCCAAGGTCGGACGCTGGATCCGGGAGAGCTTCTAACGGGATCGCCTCCCGGCGCGGGCCCCGGAAACGGGCCGCGCCGGAGGGGCGGGACGGCAAACGGCGCCGCTCGAGGCGCCACCAGAAACGAAACGATCATCAGAGGCTCGCGCATCATGGCCATCTCCCTGCAAGCTCCGGACATCCGCGAACTGAAGCCCCGCATCACCGTGTTCGGCGTCGGCGGCGCCGGCGGCAACGCCGTCAACAACATGATCGAGTCGGGCCTGCTCGGCTGCGAGTTCGTGGTCGCCAACACCGACGCCCAGGCGCTGACCTCCTCGAAGGCCGAGCGCGTGATCCAGATGGGCATCGGGGTGACGCAAGGGCTCGGCGCCGGCTCGCAGCCCGAGGTCGGCCGCGCCGCCGCCGAGGAGGTGATCGACGAGATCCGCGATCAGCTCTCGGGCGCCCACATGTGCTTCATCACCGCCGGCATGGGCGGCGGCACCGGCACCGGCGCGGCCCCGGTCATCGCCCGCACCGCCCGCGACATGGGCATCCTGACCGTCGGCGTCGTCACCAAGCCGTTCCAGTTCGAGGGCGTGCGCCGCATGCGCACCGCCGAATCGGGCATCAACGAGCTGCAGCAGGCCGTCGACACCCTGATCGTGATCCCCAACCAGAACCTGTTCCGGGTCGCCAACGAGAAGACCACCTTCGCGGACGCCTTCGCGATGGCCGACCAGGTGCTCTATTCGGGCGTCGCCTGCATCACCGACCTGATGGTGAAGGAGGGTCTCATCAACCTCGACTTCGCCGACGTGCGGGCGATCATGCGCGGCATGGGCAAGGCGATGATGGGCACCGGCGAGGCGTCCGGCGAGAAGCGCGCCAACCGCGCCGCGGAAGCCGCGATCGCCAACCCGCTCCTCGACGACGTCTCGATGAAGGGCGCCCGCGGCCTCCTCATCTCGATCACCGGCGGCAACGACCTGACCCTGTACGAGCTCGACGAGGCCGCCACCCGCATCCGCGAGGAGGTCGATTCCGACGCCAACATCATCCTGGGCGCCACCTTCGACGAGAGCCTCGACGGCATCATCCGGGTCTCGGTGGTCGCCACCGGCATCGAGCCGGCCCTGATCAACGCCAACGCGATCGGCTCGCCGGAGATCGCCCAGACCGAGCAGCGCATCGCCGAGGTCGCCGAGCGCCTGCGGGCCGAGGCGCGGGCCCGGGCCGCCGCCCCGGCGGCGCCCGCCCCCTCCTTTCGTCCCGCCGAGGCCCCGGTAGCGCGGGCCCCGGCGCCGGAGCCGGTGGCGCATGCCCCGATGCACGCGCCGCTCCATGCGCCGATGCACGCCCAGGCCCCGGCTCCCGAGCCGGTGCGCATGGAGATGCCGGTCGCCCACCAGGCCGCCAGCCTGATGCGCGACGAGGTGCAGATCACCCCGGCCCAGCCGCGGAACCCGGTCTACGAGCCGGCCCCGGCCCCGGTCGCGGCGTCCGAGCCGCAGATGCCGATGGCCTCCGGCCCGTTCATCCCGCCGTCCCCGGCGGTGGTGCGCGCCCCCCGGATGCCGCGGGTCCAGGACCTGCCGATGCCGGCCCAGAACCAGATCCGCGCCAGCCGCGGCGAGGAGCCGGTCCAGCAGGTGAGCCCCGACGCCAAGCGCACCTCGCTGCTGCGCCGCCTCGCCACCGTCGGCTTCGGCGGCCGGCGCGAGGACGAGGCCGGCCAGCCGGCCCAGGCCCCCGCGCCGCAGGCTCACGCGGCCCCGCAGCCGGCGCCCCGGCCGATGCCCCAAGTTCCGGTGCATCAGGCTCCGGTGCATCAGGCTCCGGTCCAGCACGCCCCGGCCGCGCCGCGCCAGCCGGCGCCCCAATACGCCCCGCAGGCCGGCTACCCGGCCCAGCCCCAGGGCTACCGTCCGGCGCAGGGCAACCTCGACGCGCAGGGCCGCACGGTGCCGGCCGGCACCCGCATGATGGACGACGATCAGCTCGAGATCCCGGCCTTCCTGCGCCGCCAGGCGAACTGACCGCGGGAGCCTCGGGGAGCATCCCGCCCGGGGGTATCGCCGGCAGGCGGTGCCCCAAGGGCGCCCCGGGTGCCCCGATCCGGCCACGCGAGGCCCGCAGTGCCGCCCAAATGACACACCCCGAGGCCCCCCGGCCTCGGGGTCATCGCGTTTTTTAAACTCTTGAAGAGTAAGGGCTTTTCGAGTCCGATGCGGGTCCCCGGAGTTGTTACAGAGCGTAAGAATCCGTGATTTGGCCGTGCTTCGGAGCGCGACTATAGGTTTTCTACGCACAAGGGCGAAGGCCAGGCGACTGCCGGCACCGACACCCACAGGGGCTTCAAGCAACGGACGGATCGCCTCGAAACGTGGCCTGGGCAACAGGACATGATGGTGAGTCGCGGCCGAGGGCTGAGGTAATGAGAACAAGTCAGCAGACGACCCTACGCTCCGCCGCGAGCCTCTCCGGCATCGGCGTCCACTCCGGTAACCCCGTCTCGATCACCCTTCATCCCGCGGAGGCGCATCACGGCATCGCCTTCCTGCGCACCGGCCTCCCCGACGACCGCGACCGCCTGATCCAGGCCCACCACGCCCAGGTCAGCGCCACCGAACTCTGCACCGTCATCGGCAGCCGCGAGACCGGCGCCGTCGCCACCATCGAGCACCTGATGTCCGCCCTCTACGGGCTCGGCATCGACAATTGCCTCGTCGAGATCGACGGGCCCGAGATGCCGATCCTCGACGGCAGCGCCGGCCCCTTCGTGGCGGCGATCGAGGCGGCCGGAACCACCTCCTGCGGCACGCCCCGCCGCTTCATCAAGGTGCTGAAGACCGTCCGGACCGAGAAGGGCCGCGCCTATTCGGAGCTGCGCCCGTTCGAGCGCGGCTTCCACCTCGACGTCGAGATCGATTTCGAGAGCCCGGTCATCGGCCGCAGCCGCAAGGCGCTGACCCTCACCCCCGCCGCCTACCGCCGCGAGATCGCCCGCGCCCGCACCTTCGGGATGATGCGCGACGTCGAGCGCTACTGGAAGGCCGGCTTCGCGCTGGGCGCCTCGCTGGAGAACACCGTCGCGGTCGGCGACGGCGGCGTGGTCAACCCCGAGGGCCTGCGCTACCCGGACGAGTTCGTCCGCCACAAGATCCTCGACGCGGTCGGCGACCTGGCGCTGGCCGGCCTGCCGATCCTCGGCGCCTACCAGTCCTTCTGCGGCGGCCACGGCCTCAACGTCGCGGTGCTGACCGCCCTCTTCGCCGATCGGTCGAACTACGCCATCGTCGAGGGCAGCCCCGCCCGCCGCGAGCCCGTCTTCGCCGAGTTCGGCGTCGGCCTCGGCGCCGCCGTCTACGCGCCGGAACTCTGAGAGCGCGACCGTTGCGGCCGGGCCACATCCGGCGGCTTTCGGCACGGAATGCCGGTCTTTCGCAGATCTCGCGCCTCTCCGCGCCGTCTTGGCGCCCTATTCGCCCCACAGGGTTAAAGAAGTCCCCGACCGATGGCCGCTTGCTTCCGCGCTGTGGCCCTCACGGGCTTGGCGCGCCGCGCCGGCCTGGGCTAAGGGGCTCGTGGATCAGCGGCACGACAAGCCGCCTGCTTGGGGAAGAACCCGAATGCCGTTCGCCCACCCGCTTCGCGCCGCGAAGGTGACCGTCCTGCGGACCGCGCTGCTCGCGGCATGCGGCCTGGGACTTGCCGGCTGCGACGCGATCGATTCGATCAATCCGTTCGCCAACGAGAAGTACAAGACCGAGGTCGTCCCCGACGTCCCGGCCGACAAGATCTACAGCCAGGGCCTCGCCAAGCTGGAGGATCGCGACTACGAGGGCGCCACGAAGAAGTTCGAGGACCTCGACAAGCAATACGCCTATTCCGACTGGTCGCGGAAGGCCGTGCTGATGACCGCCTACTCGAACTACGAGGGCGGCCGCTACGAGGACGCGATCACCGCCTCGAAGCGCTACCTGCAGCGCCATCCGGGCTCGAAGGACGCGGCCTACGCCCAGTACCTGCTGGCGATGTCGCACTACAAGCAGATCCCGGACGTGACCCGCGACCAGGACCGCTCCGAGAAGGCCCTCGTGGCGCTGACCGAGCTGGTGCAGAAGTACCCGACCTCGGAATACGCCGCCGACGCCAAGGCCAAGATCCAGATCACCCGCGACCAGCTCGCCGGCAAGGAGATGGAGATCGGCCGCTACTACCTTGAGCGGCGCAACTTCCCGGCCGCGATCAACCGCTTTCGCGACGTCGTGAGCAAGTACCAGACCACCCGCCACGTCGAGGAGGCGCTGGAGCGCCTGGCCGAGGCCTACATGGCGCTCGGCATCACCGGCGAGGCGCAGACCGCCGCGGCGGTGCTCGGCCACAACTTCCCCGATTCGCCCTGGTACAAGGACGCCTACAACCTGCTCCAGAGCGGTGGCCTGCAGCCGCGCGAGGAGAAAGCCTCCTGGATCAGCAAGGCGTTCCGCGGCGTGATCGGGATGGACACCCGCACCGCCGAGGCGCAGTAAGAGCCTCGCGGCGTCCCGTCGGACATGCGGCCGTGGCGCGCACTCGCGCCGCGGCCCGTTCGGCTGTAGATACCCGCCCGTCCCTCCTCGTCCCTTCCTCCTCCACGTCCCGGCAAGGGTGGCATGCTGGTTCAGCTCGCGATCCGCGACATCGTCCTGATCGATAAGCTCGAGCTGAACTTTCGCGAAGGCCTGAGCGTCCTGACCGGGGAGACCGGCGCCGGCAAGTCGATCCTCCTCGATGCCTTCACGCTGGCGCTCGGCGGCCGCGGCGACGGGCGCTTGGTGCGCCAGGGCGAGGCGCAGGGCCAGGTGACGGCGGTGTTCGACGTCGCTCCCGACCATCCGGCCCGGACCATCGCGGCCGCCTCCGACATCGATACCGAGGGCGACCTGATCCTGCGCCGCATCCAGGTCGCGGACGGGCGCACCCGCGCTTTCGTCAACGACCAGCCGGTCGGCGTGCAGGTGCTGCGCGCCATCGGGGCGGCGCTCGTCGAGATCCACGGCCAGCACGACGACCGGGCCCTGTCGGATTCCACCACCCACCGGGCGATCCTCGACGCCTTCGGGGGCCTCGGCACCCGCCAGGCCGCGGTGGCGGAGGCCGCGCGCCGGGTGCGCCAGGCCCGTACGGCGCTCGCCGAGCACCGCGCCCGGGTCGAGGCCGCCCGCAAGGAGGTCGATTTCCTGCGCCACGCCGTCGAGGAGCTCGCCGCCCTCGATCCGAAGCCCGGCGAGGAGACCGAGCTCGCCGAGCGCCGCACCCTGATGCAGCAGGGCGAGAAGGTCGCCCGCGAGCTCAACGAGGCCCTCGACGCCGTCGCCGGCCAGGGCTCGCCGACCGCCCATCTCTCGGCGGCGCTACGCAAGCTCGAGCGCCGCGCCGCCCAGGCGCCGGGGCTCGTCGAGCCGAGCATCAACGCCCTCGACAACGCGCTCGTCGCTCTCGACGAGGCCCGCACCAGCCTGGAGGACGCGCTCCAGGCGGCGGAGTTCGACCCGCGCGAGCTGGAGCGGGTCGAGGAGCGGCTGTTCGGCCTGCGGGCGGCCGCCCGCAAGTACAACGTCGCGGTCGACGACCTCGCGGCGCTCCGCGGGCGCTACGAAGGCGACGTCGCGGTGATCGATGCCGGCGAGGAGGCGCTCGGCCGGCTCGAGGCGACGCTGGCCACCGCCGACGCGGCCTATCTCGAGAAGGCCGAGGCGCTGAGCAAGGGCCGGCGCAAGGCGGCCTCCGCCCTCGACAAGGCGGTGCAGGCCGAATTGCCGCCGCTGAAGCTGGAGCGCGCCCGCTTCATCACCGAGATCGCCACCGATCCGGAGGCCCGCGATCCCGCCGGCCTCGACCGGGTCGAGTTCTGGGCCCAGACCAACCCGGGCACCCGTCCCGGCCCAATGATGAAGGTGGCGTCGGGCGGCGAGCTGTCGCGGTTCATGCTCGCCCTCAAGGTGGTGCTGGCCGACAAGGGCTCGGCCCCGACCCTGATCTTCGACGAGATCGATACCGGCGTCGGCGGCGCGGTGGCCGACGCGATCGGCGCCCGCCTCGCCCGGCTCTCGGCGCGGGTCCAGACCGTCGCGGTCACCCACGCGCCGCAGGTCGCGGCCCGGGCCTCGACGCATTTCCTGATCGCCAAGGAGGCGGTGAAGGGCTCCGACCGGGTCGCCACGCGGGTGAAGCCGCTCGCGGCGATGCCGCGCCAGGAGGAGATCGCCCGGATGCTCGCCGGCGCCACGGTCACCGAGGAAGCCCGGGCCGCCGCCGCCCGCCTGCTGCAGGCCGCCGAGGCCTGACCCGAGCGGCGAAGCCGTCAAGCCTGCCGCGACGGCGGATCTTGCTGTATGGTCAAGCTCAGGCGACGATTCGCCATGGTGGCGATCTGGCAGCGCTGCCGCGATCGGCATGGTGAACAAAGATAAAATTTTAACGAATTCTTTACCATGTCGGCCGAGAGTCCTTCGTCTCGGCGCGGGTCAGCCTTCCCTCGGATCCGCGCGACGGCACGGGGCCAGTGGTCCGATGAATCAGGAAGTGAGTGCGTCCCGGGATTGCGTCGAGGAGACGGGCCTGCCGGCGCTCGGCGCCGAGGCGCAACGGCGGCTCGGTCGGACGCTGCGCTCGCTCTACGAGCGGACCGTGGACCGACAGCCGATCCCGCTCGATCAGGTCGACCTGCTGCTGCGGCTGCGGCACCGCGAGCGCGAGTTGCAGCGGCTTCGCTGACCGCCCGCTGCGAAGCGGGCGCACGTTGATGAGGGAAGACGGCGGGACGAGGGCCCGCCGTGTTCGCGAGAGGGGAGGGCGCGTCTCAGCGCCGCCGACGGTCGCGCACGCGAACCGGTACGAGAGCCGGGGCCTGCGCCCGGGCACCGGCCGCCGCCAGAGCCCCCGCGAGGCCGAGCGCCGCGAGAATGCCGGTGATCACCATAGGCGAGGCCGTGAGGAGACCCGCCAGCAGGGCGAGCAGCACGAAGCCGGCACGCAGGGCATTGGAACGGATCATCATCAAGCCTCCATCCAGACGCCGGTGAGAACGTATGGCGCGAAACCCGAGTTCCGCGCCGCCCCCGCCGACCACGCCATCCCAATGTGGGGTGTCCGAGGCGATTGCGCCACCTGCGACAGATCGGAACCTATAGTCAGGCTTGCCGTTATCTTGCCATGATCGGCCGTCGGCCGAGAGATCTGACAAGAGGGGTCACGCCATGCTGGGTTGGGCTGTCACTTTCCTCGTCGTGGCCCTGGTGGCCGCGCTGTTCGGCTTCGGCGGCATCGCCGGCACGGCGGTCGAGGCTGCCAAGCTTATCTTCTTCGTCGCCGTCGTCCTGTTCGCCATCTCGGCCGTGGTCGGCCTGATGCGCGGGCGCTCGCCGACGCTCTGACCGGCGGGATACCGCCGGGTCGGCATCGAGACCTGAACGTTGCAACACCCACGCCGTCCCTCCCCGCGAGGGGCGGCGCGCTTGTATCGGGCGCATGCGAAGGGCGCTTCGCGTCGAGCGACCCTGCACGGATCACTCGTCGGTCGTCTCGGGCGGCGGCGCGGCGGCGCCTCGTTCCAGATTGGCGAGGAGATCGAGGAAGCGGTCGGGAATCGGCTGCTGCATCATCTCGTCGTACATGGCACGCAAATGCGAGCCGATGCGCCCCTGGACGCCGCGATCGAGCGTGGGTTCGCCGGACCCGGCGACGGGATCGTCCCCGTTCTCCGGGGACTGATGGGACGATCGCGGACCCCCTGATCCCGGGTCCTGCATCCCCTTGCCATCGTTCATACCATTCCCCTTCGCCCGTCCTGGACACGCGGACAGAGCGATGCCATGGCGCCCGGTATGCCGGGTCGCGCGCTTGCGGCGACAACGCGTTCCCGGGGAATCAGTTCCGCGCCGCATCGGAACGAATGCGGCGGCGCGGCGTTGAAGGGCACGAGGTCCGACGAACCCAACGATAAGACCCGAGCGGAACGAGAAGACCAAGGGGATCTGAATGTCGACAGCACAACTCGTGGTGCAGCACCTGCCTTACCTGCGTCGCTACGCGCGCGCCCTCACGGGCAGCCAGGTGGCCGGCGATGCCTACGTGGCCGCGACGCTCGAGACGCTCGTGAACGAGCCCGAGACCCTCGGGCGCAGCACCAACGTCAAGGCCGACCTGTTCCGCGTCTTCACCCGGATCTGGAACTCGCTGTCGGTCAACGGCCAGACCGAGCAGACCCAGCACGATCTGCCGGCCGAGGTGCGGCTGGGCCAGATCACCCCGCTGCCGCGGCAGGCCTTCCTGCTCTCCTGCCTCGAAGGCTTCTCCGAGGAGGACGCCGCGACCATCCTGGGCGTCGACGTCTCGGAGGTCCGCGATCTCGTCGACGAGGCCGGCCGCGAACTCGCCGCCGACATGGCGACCGAGATCCTCATCATCGAGGACGAGCCGCTGATCGCCATGGACCTCGAGGCCCTGGTGGAAGGTCTCGGCCACAACGTCACCGGCGTCGCCCGCACCCGCACCGAGGCGGTCAAGCTCGCCTCGACCAAGCGCCCCGGCCTGATCCTCGCCGACATCCAGCTCGCCGACGGCTCCTCGGGCCTCGATGCGGTGAACGACCTCCTGAAGTCGTTCGAGGTGCCGGTGATCTTCATCACCGCCTATCCCGAGCGCTTCCTCACCGGCGAGCGGCCGGAGCCGGCCTTCCTCATCGCCAAGCCGTTCCAGCCTGCCAACGTCTCGGCGGTGATCAGCCAGGCGCTTTTCTTCCAGCAGAGCGCCCGCCGCCGCGAGGCCCGCGCGAGCGCCTGACGGCCCGGCGTGCCGCTCCCCGCGGCGCGCGTCTCGACACATCGCAGTCCCGGACCCGCCGTGAGGCGGGGGCCGGGACTTCGTCGTTTCAGGGGGGCGTCGCGACGGTGAATGACAGGCGGGGCGGCGTCCCGCGCGATGCCCCGCATCCCGCCTTCACCAAGGGGGGGCGCTTGGGGCGGACAGACTGAACGGGCCCTCCGGCTGGTGACGGCCGAACTCGACCCTCGGCCATGAGAAACGGCAGGGTCGGGGGGGGGCGAATGCCCCGAGACGACCCCGATCCGATGCCGGACCGTCATCGGCGCGCCGCAGCCAGCCTGTATCCGGTCGCTGCGGCGGCGCGTCGCGGTTAACGGTCAGCTAACGGTCTCGCAGCGCACGGAGAGGCCATCGCACCGACAGGCGTCGGGACGTAGAGCGCATCCTGCATTGCCGATAGACTTTGCCGTGTCTGTGAACGGCGCCCCAATACAAAAGAACGGGCCGGATCAGGATCCGGCCCGTTGGAAGAGTTTCCGGCCAATGCACAAGGGGAATGCGGGGAGGACCAGGTGGCCGGGTTGCCATATCAACGGGAATCCCACCGGAAAGGTTCCGCGTCGCTGCAAGATCGCGCGTTTGTCGTTGCATGTGGCGAAAAAGCCTCGCTTGTGGGGTGCGGATCGGGGCCGCGACCCGGTTAACGAGCGGTTGCCACGATGCCTCGCATTGCCGGCACGAACTGTCCCAGTCAGGCACGGAGGCGGGAACTACTACCGGCGGGCGCGCGTTAAGAAAGCATAATCAAGCTTCGCCGCGAGGGCCACGCGTATGCTCCGCCCCCAGTTCTTCTTCGGAATTACGGTTCCTGCCGCGTTCGTCGCGCTGGTCGGCCAGCCGCTGGTCCAGCACTCCGTCGAGGCCTTCGCTCGTCCGGCCGTCGAGCAGGCGGCCATCAAGGGCGACCGCCTCGGGCCGGTCCGTCCGGCCACGAAGGTGCAGGTGCCGGTGGCGGTCGAGATCACCGGGCTCGGTGCTGCCAAGGTCACCCTGCGCAACGCGGCGGGTGACGTCGTCTACCAGGCCGACGCCCACAGCAACACGACGCTCGTCGCCCGCGACACCAGCATTCCCCAGGTCACCGTCCGCGAGCGTGCCGGAGCACCGGTGGCGCAGCGCGACGTCGGTCAGGCCGGGCAGGCCGTACGCCGGATGCCGGAAGGCTGCGAGGGGGCGATCAGCGGTCTTGCCGGGCACGAGGCCCGCCGCCTGCTCCCGAGCCGCTGCCTCGCCGATGCCGGCGACAGCCTTCCCTCCCGCATCGCGACCCTCTGACAATTCGCAGAACCGGACGCTTGCCGAGCTTTCCCCCAGTTCTTTGCCAGGTTCTTGTCACGAGACCGCCCGCCATGACCGATCCCCGCGACTACGAGCTTCCTTCCCCCGAGCCGCTGCGTCTGGAACGGGTCCATCGCGACGGGCAGGTCGAGCCGGACATCGATCGGCTCGCGAGCCTGCTGGCCGGCCTCACGGCGGTGAGGTCCGTCGACGACGTGATCTGTGCCGCGATGGCCAAGCGCAACCTCGTGGTGACGACACGCGCCCGCGCCGCCTGACCGGCGCACCCTTCAGAGCAACGACGACCCCGAAGGCCGAGGGCCTCCGGGGTCGTCGTCGTGTGCCGCCATGCCGTCTGCGGCCCATGCCGATGCGCCGGAGGGGCATCAAGGCTCCCTCCGGCGCATGAGGATGGGTCTCAAACCGTTCGCCCCGGTCTCGCGGGGCCGGTCCGTGGATCGGCGCGAGGGGCCGGCCCTGCCGGATCCCGCCCTCACTCGTCCGTGGCGCGCCCGCTGCCCGAGGCCTGCCCGCCCTTGCGGCCGGCCGACGAGGCCAGTTCGCGGTCCTGCGAGAAGGAGCGCTTCTCGGCCGGCACGCTGCGGCCGCCCTTGCTGGCAATCTCGCGCTGCCGCTCCAGATCCATGGAAGCGAAGCCGCGCTTCGAAGTCGAATTTCCGGTAGCCATGAGTGCCTCCTTGGCCGGTGTTCTCAGACCGAACAACCTTCAGCGGAAATGATGGTTCCTGCCACGCATGCAGGCTGAGCCGGGCAGACGGTCCCGAATCGGGCCAGTACAGGCGGGCCGGCGACTTGAGTCACGCCGCCGCAGGTATGCTGCGAACCGGCCGGAAGCTTGGCCGTAAGCGGCCCCGGAGCGGTGGGAACCCCGCGGGCGGGCCGGCGTTCGCCCCGGACTTTGCGGCAGACGGGCGAGATTTCGCTCGCCCGTTTCATGTCGCGGAAAGCGGGCCGGCGCCCGCCCGTTTCGGAGCGATCCCGATGACCAACAGGACCATGGTGACCCGCGAGGCGGCGCAGCATCCCGAGACCGCCCCGGCGCCGAACCGCGACGCCCCTCCCGCGATGCCGGCCGAGGAGGGCAGCCCGCGCCCGACCACGACGGAGGAGCCGGGTGATTCCCCCCAGCCCAACCGCCAGTTCGGCGACCGGCCGATCGGCGGTCTGACGACGCGAAAGGAGCAGCCGCGCAAGGAGTGACGCATGGCCGGCCGGTGCCGGCGCGGCAGCGGTTCCCAGCCCCGCTCCGCCCCTCTACACAGGCAGGCGGGATCTGGGGCGGCGGACCATGAGCGGCGGGGCGGGAGCGGCGGAACGGACGGGCGGCGGAATGGCCCGGGAGGCGGGCGACCGCCCGGCCGACGGCCGCAGCGGGGAGCAGGTCGCGGGCCGGGAGGCGGTGCCCGCCCGGGCCGGCAACGACCGGGAGGCGGGCGACGCCTCCGGCGGCCTCGACCGCAGCCTGTTCCGCTACATCTGGCGCCACTCGAAGCGCGACCAGATCCTGATCTGCGGCGTCGTGCTCGCCTCGCTGCCGCTCTACTTCGCCTCGCTCGACCTGCCGCGGCGCATCGTCAACGAGGCGATCCAGGGCCACGCCTTCGAGAAGGGCAACGAGACCGCCAAGTTCCTGATCCTGCGCCTGCAGGTGCCGGACTGGTTTGGTGGCGAGCGGCTGCTGTTCTCCGGCTTCGACGTCGACCGGTTCGAGCTGCTGTTCGGCCTCTCCTCGATGTTCCTGCTGCTGGTGCTGATCAACGGCGCCTTCAAGTACTGGATCAACGTGGCCAAGGGGGCGCTCGGCGAGCGGATGCTGCGGCGCCTGCGCTTCCAGCTCTTCTCGCTGATCATGCGCTTCTCGCCGGACGCGCTGCGCCACACCAAGGCCTCCGAGGTCGCCACCATCATCCGCGACGAGGTCGAGCCGATCGGCGGCTTCATCGGCGACGCCTACATCCTGCCGGCCTTCCTGGGCACCCAGGCCGCCACCGCGATGGCGTTCATCCTGATTCAGAACGTCTGGCTCGGGCTGCTCGCCGCCGGGGTGGTGGGGGTGCAGTTCGTGGTCATCCCGCGCCTGCGGCGCGAGCTGCTGCGCCTTGGGCGCCAGCGCCAGCTCGCCTCGCGCCGCCTCGCCGGCCGGGTCGGCGAGGTGGTGGACGGCATCGCGGCGGTGCATTCCAACGGGGCCGAGGCCTGGGAGCGGGCCGAGATCGGCCACCGCCTCGGCGGGTTGTTCGACCTGCGCCTGCGCATCTACCGGCGCAAGTTCATGGTCAAGTTCCTGAACAACCTGCTCGCCCAGATGACGCCGTTCCTGTTCTACTGCATCGGCGGTTATTTCGCTCTCAAGGGCCAGCTCAGCATCGGCCAGCTGGTGGCGGTGATCGCCGCCTATCGCGATCTGCCGCCGCCCCTGAAGGAATTGATCGACTGGGACCAGCAGCGCCTCGACGTGCAGGTGAAGTACGAGCAGGTCTTGCAGCAATTCCTGCCCGACCGGCTTCTCGGGCTCGACGCGCCCGGCCGCGACGACTCGCTCTGCGGGCGGCTGGCCGCCGAGGGCGTCGGCGTGCAGGAACCGCACGGGCCGGTCCTCTCCAACGTCTCCCTGTCCTTGCCCCTGCCGGCCATCGTCGCCATCGTCAGCGACGGCGGTCCCGCCGCCTCGACCTTCGCGCGGGTGCTGGCGCGCCGGGTCGTGCCGACCTCCGGCCGGGTCACCCTCGAGGGGCACGACCTCGCCGACTGGGCGGGCGCCGCGCTCACCCGGCGCATCGCCTTCGCGGGCGTCGACCCGATCCTGTTCCCGGGGTCCTTGCGCGACAACATCGTGTACGGCCTCAACCGCCGCCCACCGGCCTCCGGCGCTCATCCGGCCGACGCCAAGCTGCTGGCCGAGGCCCACCGCACCGGCAACCCGGTCGAGCCCTTCCCGGCGGACTGGATCGACTACGCCCAGGCCGGCGTCGCCGACGCGCGCGAGCTCGACGCCCTGATCCTCGACTGGCTCGCCCGCATCGGCATGGGCGAGGAGGTCTACCGTTTCGGTCTCCTCGGCCAGGTCGATCCCGAGCGCCACCCCGATCTCGCCGCCCGGCTGATCGAGGCCCGGATCGCCTTCCGCGAGCGCCTCGCCGCGGAAGGGCACGCCCACCTCGTCGAGCCGTTCGACCCCGCCCGCTACAACCGCCAGGCGACGGTGGCGGAGAACCTGCTGTTCGGCGTGCCGACCACCACGGCGCTCACCGGACGGGCGCTCGCCGAGCACGCGGTGGTGCGCCTCGTCCTCGACCGCACCGGTCTCGCCGACGACCTCGTCACCATGGGCGAGCGGATCGCCGCCACCATGCTGGAGATCTTCCGCGGCCTGCCGAGCGGGCACCCGCTGTTCGAGCAGTTCTCGTTCCTCTCCGCCGACGAGCTGCCAGAATTCGAGGCGATCCTCGCCCGCCGCACCGCCACCGAGGCCTCGGCCGAGCGCCACGGCGGCGGGATGCTCAACCGGATCCGGCGGCGCTGGATCGGGCTCGGCCGCTACGGCTCGGCCGACGCGACGCGGCTCATCGCCCTGCCGCTCGCCTATATCGAGCCGCGTCACCGCCTCGGCCTGATCGACGACGCCTTCCGCGACCGGCTGGTCGAGGCGCGAGGCCAGCTGCGCACCGCCCTCGACGAGGCGGGTCTCGGCGGCGTCGACTTCTACGATCCCGACCAGGTCTGCGCCGCCGCCCCCTTGCGCGACAACCTGCTGTTCGGCCGCATCAACCAGTCGGTCGCCGACGCCGTCGAGACCGTGACGGCGACCGGCACCGCCCTCGTCCAGGAGATGCGGCTCGCCCCCGCCATCACCCGGGTCGGCCTCGACCACCAGGTCGGTCCCGAGGGGCGCTTCCTGTCGGGGGGGCAGCGGGCGGTGGTGAGCCTGGTCCGCGCCCTGATCCGCCGGCCCGACCTCCTCGTCCTCGACGGCGCCCTCTCGCCGATGGGCGAGAACCGGGCCCGCACGGTGCTCGGACTCCTGCTGGAGCGGTTCGGCCGCGAGAACAGCCTCGTGGCGGTGCTCCCCAACGACCGCGTCGCCGACCGATTCGAGGTGGTGCTGCGGGCCGCCGGCACGCAGATCCACGGGCCTGACGCGAAGGCGGCGCCGTCGGCACCCGCCGCGGGCGAAGCCTCCGGCGGAGAGGCACCGGCGGGGGCTGGCGTTGCGGCGCCGGCTGCGGCAGTCTCCGGGCGCGCCGACAACGAGACGGGGCCGGAACCGGCGCGCGTCGAGCAGGATGTAAGGGCATGACGCTAGAGACCGAGGTGCAGTCGCTGCGCCAAGTGCCGATGTTCCGCGAGGTGGATCCGGCTCGCCTGAAGCTGCTCGCCTTCACCAGCGAGCGGGTGCATTTCGCCGACGGGCAGCGCTTCTTCGACCGGGGCGACGCGGCGGATGCGGCCTACCTGATCCTGGAAGGCGAGGCGGCCGTCACCCTGGACGGGCCGCAGGGGCCGATCCGCCTGGCCCTGCTCGGCGCCAACGCGCTCGTCGGCGAGATGGGCATCCTGGCCGACCAGCCGCGCTCCGCCACCGTGACCGCCGCCGTGCCGACGACGGCGCTCCGCATCGACCGGCGGGTCTTTCTCGAGCTTCTGAGCCAGTTCCCGCAGATCGCCATCGCGGTGATGCGCGAGCTCGCCCATCGCCTCGAGATGACCAACCAGCAGCTGGCCCAGACGCGGGCCAGCTGAGAACCAGCATCGGCGAGCCTCGCCGATGGAACGAGGCTTGCCCGCGAACGAGGCAGGCCCGAGACACGATCCCGGGGGGAGACCATGGACCTCGCAGCCGGCCTGAAGGGCCGCCACGTCCTCGTGACCGGGGCCTCGGGCGGCCTCGGCGACCATTTCGCCCGGCTCTGCGCCGGGTGCGGCGCCGCCGTCACGGTGGCGGCGCGGCGCAAGGAGAAGCTCGACGCCCTGGTGCGCGATCTCCTGGCCGCCGGCGCCCCGGAGGCCCGGGCGGTCTCCCTCGACGTCGCCGACGCGGACTCGGTGACCGCCGCCTTCGCGGCCCTGCACGCCCTGCCGGACGTGGTGGTCAACAATGCCGGCATCGCCGAGGGCGGGGCGGCGATCGACGTCGACATCGCGACCTTCGACCGGGTGATCGACACCAACCTGCGCGGCGTCTGGGCAATGTCCACCACGGCGGCGCGTGCCTGGCGCGACGCGGGGCGCGGCGGCGTGATCGTCAACGTCGCGTCGATCCTCGGCCTCCGGGTCGCCGGCGGGGTCGGGCCCTACACGGTCTCGAAGGCCGGCGTGGTGCAGATGACCCAGGCGCTCGGCCTCGAATGGGCGCGCTACGGCATCCGGGTCAACGCGCTGGCGCCGGGCTATATCGGCACCGACATCAACCGCGAGTTCTTCGAGACCGCCCCCGGCCAGGCGATGCTCAAGCGCATCCCGATGCGCCGCCTCGGCCGTCCGGAGGATCTCGACGGCGCCTTCCTGCTGCTGGCCGGCGACGCCTCCGGCTGGATGACCGGCGCGACCCTGCCGGTCGATGGCGGCCACCTCGTCTCGGGGCTCTGACCGGCGGCTCTCAGTTCGTCAGCCGGACCTGCGCGAAGGTGTTGAACAGCTTCCGCATCGCGTCGCCGATCGCGCCGGTCTTGCCCGCCTCCATGTAGAAGTCCCCGCTGGTCGCGCAGGCGGCGAGCTGGGACGGGATGTCGTCGAGGCGCGTGCCCCGTCCGCGGATCTGGCTCGGCTGGCCGAGGGTGGCGTTGTAGCCCCAGTCCCAGGTCATCGGCAGGTAGGGCGTGTAGATCACCCCGACCCAGACCGGCAGCTTGGCGCTGCCGCCCGGCGCCTTGAGGGCGGCGCATTGCGCCGGATCGAAGGGCGCGACGAGGGCGCGCTTCGGCACGTCCCAGGTCCAGGACCGGCCCGGATCGGCGACGCCGTCGGTCGCCAGGATCACGAGCTTCTTCGGCGTGGTGATGCCGTCGCCGCTCGGGCCCACCGCCTTGGTGAAGGCCGGCATGATGGTCGAGAACAGCGTCGCCCCGTCGCTCTCGCCCGAGGCGCTCGGCGCCTTGGGCAGGTTGCCCGCCACCTTCGACAGGTCGCTCGTCGGATCGAGCACCTTGGTGAGCTGGGTGCTGAACGCGTAGATGGCGATCCGCACCCGCTTGCTCGCCGCCTCCTGCTGGCGCAGCGAGGCGACGAAATCCAGGATGCCCTGGTTCATCTCGTCGAGGCGCAGGGTGATGCCGTTCGCCTTGGCCCACTGGTAGCTGTCCAGGCTGGTATTCTTCACCGGCTGGCCGTCGTGGCAGGCGAAGGCGCATCCGTTCAGGTTGGCCTGGAGCGCCGCGATGTCGGCGCTCGTCGCCCCCAGCGCCATCGAGCCCGAGACGTCGATCAGCAGGTAGACGTCGATCAGGGGCGACAGGTCGGCGCTGGCCTGCGAGACCCCGTCATAGGGCATCGCCGTGGTGCCGATGATCCCCATCAGGGTCGTCTTCGTCGAGGCCGTGTAGGTGCCCGAGACCGTGACGCTGCGGCCCGTCAGGGCGACGGTGAACGTCGCCTGGGGCGCCGTGGCCGTGGCCGCCTTCGGCGCCAGGGTGGCGAAGAGCTGGGTGGCCGCGTCGCTGCCGGCCTGGCGGATCGCCACGTCGGACAGGCCCTTGGCATCCGCCGCCCGCACCGCCTGGGCGCCGGCCAGCACCGCGGCGTCGAGGGCGGCGTCGAGGCGCGACCGATCCTGGCGCGAGCGGGCGAAGTCGACCCCGGCCCCGGCCAGGATCACCAGCATCAGGGCGGTCAGGCCGACGATCAGCGCAACGCTGCCGCGCCGGTCGTGCCCGAAGGCCCGGATCCGCGTCGTCGGGGGGAGCAGGAAGGGAGGCAGGGGCATGACGGACCGACCGGGAGGCGTCCGTCATCCTGCCCCGGCGGGCGTTTCCCCGCCGTGAATGCGATCGGCGAAACCCGCGGCCGCGCGGTCGCGGCGGCGGACTCGTCTCGACCCGGAATCCGTCCCGTCGGCGGCGATCCGCGGCGCCGCCCGGCGTCACCCCGTCGGATAGGTGATGAACTCCATCAGCGATCCGTCGGGATCGCGGAAGTAGACGCTGATGCCCTCGCCGACCGCGCCGTGGCGCGGCACTGGGCCGAGCTCGACCGGCACGCCGTGACGCTCGAGGTGGACGATCGCCTCCTCGATCGGGCCGTGCCAGCGGAAGCAGAGGTCGCTGTTGCCGGGCGCCACCGGCAGCCGGGCCCGCGGCTCGCCGATCTGGCCCGGCCCGTGGCAGTTCAGCTGCACGCCGCCGAAGCGGTAGGCGTAGCCCCGCCCGACCGGAACGACCTCCGCGCCGAGCACGTCCCGGTAGAAGATGGTGGAGCGCTCCCAGTCCGAGACGTGGATGACGCAGTGGTCGAGGTGGACCGCCGGACGGACGACCGTCTCCGGCACCGCACCGACGAAGTCGGGAAGGGTCTCGGTCTCCGGCATCGCGCGCCTCCGATCTTGCCACCCCCAAGGTAACGCGGCGGCGGTACCGGTGACCAGCGGGCCGGCGGGAAATGTCGCGCCGCCGCGCGGCCTGTCGCGGTCAGGCGCGCCAGAACGGCTTGCGGCTCTCCCGCCGCACCGTATCGGGATCGAGTCCGGTATCCAGCATCTGCGCCGCCGTCAGCTCGGCGAGGACCCGGCGGTCCCGGGCGCGACGCCACCAGAGACGCAGGAGGGCGGGACGAGGCGGAGAGGTGTCGGGGACCTGACGGGGGAGGGGCAGCGAGACGACGGGCATGAGGGTCGATCCGAGCGGGGGGAAGCGATCCGGCCGGGATTGCGCCGCCAGGATTGTACCGATACGAATATCGGTGCAATCGAAACATTGCGCTCGGAGCAATGATGGCAGGGCTCGACTATCGCGGAATCGCCGACGCGGTGGCGGCGGAGATCGCCGACGGAACGCTGCGCCCGGGCGACCGGCTGCCGCCGCAGCGCGACTTCGCCTATGCCCGCGGCATCGCCGTCTCGACGGCGAGCCGGGTCTACGCCGAGCTGGCGCGACGCGGCCTCGTCCTCGGCGAGGTCGGGCGCGGCACCTACATCCGCTCCGACCTCGGCGCGCCCGAGCCGATCCGGCCGGAGCCGCCGCCGGCCGCCCTCGACCTCCAGCGCACGATGTCCCGCCTGCCCGAGCAGGAGGCCCTGCTCGCCGAGACCCTGGCGGGGCTCGGGCGCGGCGCGACCGATGCGGCGCTGACCCAGTACGGTCCGGCCGGCACGCCGCAGGCGCGGGGCGTCGCCGCCCGCTTCCTCGCGCACGAGGGCTTCGTGCCCGATCCGGCAGGCCTCCTGTTCACCGGCAACGGGCGCCAGGCGCTGGCCGCCGCCCTGGCGACGCTCGCCCCGCCGGGGGAGCGCATCGGCTGCGAGCCGCTGACCTATCCGGTGGTCAAGGGCATCGCGGCGCGGCTCGGCATCGCTCTCGTGCCGCTCCCCCTCGACGGCGAGGGCGTGCGGCCCGAGGCCATCCTCCAGGCGCACCGCGCCGCGCCGCTGAGCGGGCTCTACCTGCAACCGACGCTGCAGAACCCGCTCGGGCTGACGATGGGCCCCGGGCGCCGGGCCGAGATCGCCGCGGTCCTGGCGCAGACGGGCCTCACCCTCGTGGAGGACGCGGTCTACGGCTTCCTGCGCGAGACGACCTCCATCGCCGCCCTGGCGCCCGAGCGCACCATCCTGGTCGACAGCCTGTCGAAGCGCGTCATGCCGGGCCTGACCGTCGGGATGATCGTGAGCCCGCCCGAGATGGCGGATCGCCTCGCGGCCTCGGTGCGCCAGGGCGGCTGGAGCGCGATGGGGCTCGCGCTCGCCGCCGGCACGCGCTGGATGGAGGACGGGTCGGCCGCCCGGCTCGCCCGCGCCAAGCGGATCGACGCGGCCGAGCGGCAGGCGATCGCCCGGACCTGCCTCGCCGGCCTGCCGGTGACGGGCGACGCGGCGGCCTATCACCTCTGGCTCGCCCTGCCGGAGACCTGGCGGGCCGAGGCCTACGCCGCGGCCGCCCTGCGCCGGGGCATCGCGCTCATCCCGGCCTCCTCCTTCGCGGTCAGCCCGGGCCACGCCCCGAACGCCGTCCGGCTCGCCCTCGCGGCGCCGGCACGGGCCGATCTCGCGCGGGCCCTCGACTCCTTGCGCCGCCTCGCCCTCGCGGGGGACGATCAGGTCGTCGAGTAGGCGCGGGCCTTTCCGGCCGCCGGGCCCGTCCGCCGCCGGCCCGCCGTCACTGCGACAGGCGGACCGGCTGGTCCTTCGCCGGGCCGACGCCCGAGGGCACCGGCACGGCCGAGGAAGTGTAGTTGGCGTTGATCATCAGGTTGGCACTGCCGAAGGTGCGGATCGAGCGCGCCACCACGACCGTCCAGGGCGACTGATCGGCGATCCTGTTGCCGTATCCGCTCACCGTGAGGCTGGCATTCGGCAGGTAGATCGTGCCGACGATCTTGCGGGCGTTATTGGTCGAGATCCCGAAGTCGCCGAAGTAGCTGCGGTCGGTGATCAAGGCGAAGCCCGCATAGGGTCCGCTCTTGCGGCCTTCGATCTCGAGCTTGGCCATGCCGATGACCTGGGCCGACAGCAGGCCCTTGAAGATCAGCACGACGTCGGTGCCGGTGATGGTGGATTGCCCGAGGAGGTTGAGGATCGGGCCGACGAAATAGTGCTCGCCGGGCCGGAGCACGATGGTCGTCATCCCCAGCAGGGTCAGCTCGCCGCAATGGACGCCGGGATTGAGGTAGGTGGTGCCGCTGCCGATGTTGAGCGTGAGCACGTCGTCGCATACGAGCGGCACGTCGATGCGCATCTTGGCGAAGGGATCCGCCATCGTCGGCGCGTCGGTGACCGGGACCGGGCGCACCGGGCCGGTGGCGCTGCCCGACGCCCGCACCTCGCCCGCCCACAGGGCCGTGGCCGCCCCCGCCGCCAGGTTGGCGTTGCTCTGGACGAGGCAGTCGTTGGCGGTGATCGCCGAGTTGCCGCTCAGGCCGACGGCGACCGGCGCGCCGAGGCCGATGGAGTCTTGGGAGCCCAGCACGCAGAGCGGCTTTCGCGCGGTGCGAATCGCCGTCGCCTTGGCCTCGATGGTCCAGCCGCCCGGCGGCAGCATGTTGCGGAAGAACGAGGCCCGGTGCCCGGTCTGCAGCACCGTCACGGTGCGGGCGGCGGTATCGACGGTCGCGCTCGACATGATCGTCCAGCGCAGGCGCAAGGGAGCGGCCATCCCGTCTGCGGCGAGGCGGACCCGTTCGGCCGTGGCGGAGGATTGGTCGACGCCGAACTCGCCCGCGCCCTGGATCGCCGCGGCATCGACGTAGCTCTGCAGCTTCGACTTCGCCAGCATCACCTCCGACACCTCGGCGACGCCGACCGCCGCCATCGCCAGGATCGGCAGCAGCAGCCCCAGCACGACGATCACCGAGCCGCGCCGGCAGCGCCGGAAGCGGACGAAGAGGGACGGGGCGGGATCCGGGCGGAACGTCATCGTGCGGCAGGCGGCTACTCAAGTTGTAGAAGAAAGACACTGCTATCGGCAGTTGTCTTCCGGCTTCCACAACGTCAGCTTCGCCCATCTCTGCCGTTCGATTCCGAACAAAAGCCTAACGCCTTCGCCCGCTCGTGGTCTTACGAGGTTACGTGTATTCCGCCCTGTGCCCGGTATTGGTGGATCCGGCGCGGCGATGCGGGGCCGCGCCGGGTTCGTTCGCCTCAGGCGGTCACGTCGTGCTCGATCGCCCCGAAGATCGAGTGCCCGCCGGTATCCTTCATCTCGACCCGCATGCGGTCGCCCGCCGTCAGGTAGGGCGTTCGGGCCCAGCCGCCGGTCAGGACCTCGGCGGCACGGGCTTCGGCCAGGCAGGCATAGCCCGCCCCGCCCTCGGCCGTGGCCCGGCCCGGCCCGCCGTCGATGCCGCGGTTCGAGACCGGACCGGCGCTGATCAGCGTGCCGGCGCCGAGGGCGTGGTGACGCGCCGCCTCCGCCACCAGACCGACGAGGCCTTGAGCGACGAGGCTTTGGCCGACCAGGCCCTGGGTCATGTCGGCGCCCGCGTCCGGGCAGCCGAGCGCCTTGCCGTTGCGGCTGACGAGGAGCGGGCGGTGCAGCGTGCCGTCGCGCCAGGCGCCCTCCAGCTCGTCGGGCGTCACCGCCACGGGGGCGAGACTGGCGGCGAGCGCCGGTGCCTCGGCGCCGTCGAGGTCGAGCCCGTCGGGCCGCAGGCGGTCGTGGCGGATCACCTCCGCCACCAGCGTCACCAGCCGGATCGCGCCCTCGGCCTGGGCCATCCCGGCGCCCCGGGCGAGGTCGCCGGTGATCACCGCGAGGCCCGCCGACAGGTCGAGGGAGGCGGCGGGATCGTCGGCGGCGAGCGGCTCGCGGGGCCCCAGGAACCCGTCCGAGGGGGCGTGGCGCAGGCGGCCCGCCTCGCTCCCCGCCGCCTCGGCGCCGGCGGCCTGGCGCAGCAGGGCCGGGTAGCCCGGCCAGGCGGCGGCGTGCCGGCGGGCATAGGCGCGGGGCAGGGGAGCGGCGCAATCGTGCTCGTGGAAGCGGAACGAGGGCACCGAGCCGTGCTCGAGCTGCTCGGCCAGGGCCGCGAGGGCCGGGGCATAGCGCTCCCAGTCGTCGAGGGCCCGCTGGAGCGTCGGTACCACGATGAAGGCGTCGGTGGCGCGGGTCAGGTCGCGCGAGACCACGACGAGGCGGCCGTCCCGGCCGTGCTTGAGGCTGGCGAGCTTCATTCGGCGTCCCTCCTGTCGCCCGCTGTTGCGGGCGTCCGAGCCTGCCGAGACGGCAGGCCCGCGGCCCGGTTCGTCGGGCGCGTCGGTCCATCATGGACCGCCCCGGCCGCGGAGGCTACGGCCGGGGAGGGGTTCCCTTCCGTCAGATCGTCCCGTGGACGAGGCCGTGGATGAAGCCGAGCTTGGCGATGACCGGCGGCGCCAGCACGAAGGGGTAGAGGTCGCCCTGGCCCATCGCCCGGTTGACGCTGTTCAACGCGAACACGAAGGGCAGCCAGGCGGCCACGATCTGCTCGATGCCCTGCGCCTCGTAGGGGTCGAAGTCGATCCGCGCCGCGAGTTCGCCGCCCGCGTCGAGGAGCGGGTGGACCTGCATCCCGAAGGCGCTCGCCATCTCCAGCGTGTCGACGATGTGCAGGTAATGCGCCCAGGTCTCGGCGAAATCCTCCCACGGATGGGTGGTGGCGTAGGCCGAGACGTGGGTCTCCTGCCAGTTGGCCGGCGTACCCTGCTCGTAGTGGCGCTGGAGCGCCGCGTTGTAGTCCTGCGAATCGTCGCCGAACACCGCCCGGCAGGCCTCCAGCCTCCCGGCATCGCGCACCAGAAGGTCCCAGTAATGGTGCCCGACCTCGTGGCGGAAATGCCCGAGCAGGGTGCGGTAGGGCTCGCCCATCTCGCGCCGGCGCTTCTCGCGCTCGGCGTCGTCGGCCTCGACGAGCGCGATGGTGATGACGCCGTTGTCGTGGCCGGTCATCACCTTCGGGCCCTGGTTCTCCGGCGGGTCGGCCAGGAAGTGGAATATCAGGCCGTGCTCCGGGTCCTCGGCCCGGGTCTTCAGCGGCAGGTTCCAGCGCAGGAGGCTGTAGAAGAGCCGGTGCTTGGCGAACTCCATCTCGCGCCACTTGGCGAGGTATTCGGGGTTCGAGACGTCGGGAATCGTGCCGTTGTGGCGGCAGGCGAGGCAGAAGGCGTCGCCGGAGCCCGGCGGCACCAGCCAGTTGCAGGCATCGTGCACCGCGTTGGCGCAGAACCGGCTCGGCCGGTCCGGCACCGCGAGCGGGCTCCAGTCCTCGCCCCCGGCCGGCGCGAGCGCGGAGAGCGTGCGGGTCTCGGGCAGGTAGGCGAGGGTGTGGCCGCAGCGCTGGCAGGCCCGGTTCTCGAAGTACAGGATGTTGCCGCAGGACTGGCACTGGAACAGTTTCATCGGACTCTCCACCGGGCGCGACCGCCCGCCGCACGGTGCAACGAACGTGCTAGGGGTGCGGGGGTTGCGATGGGCCGGCCTCGTCGCGCAAGGCGACGAGGACCACCATGGATGCGAGCGCCGAACTGGACGAGCCGATCCCCTACATGGCGCGCACGCGGGCCTATTACGGCGCCCTCGGCTACCCGCCCTACCGGTGGGCACATCTCGACGACGTGCCCTTCGCCTCCCTCGGCAAGCCCCTCGGGACGTGCTGCCTTGCCCTCGTCACGACGGCGGCGCCCTACCAGCCGGACAAGGGCGACCAGGGGCCGGGCGCGCCCTACAACGGGGCGGCCAAGTTCTTCACGGTGTATTCCGCTCCGGCGGACGTGATTCCGGACCTGCGTATCGCCCACGTCGCGTATGATCGCGACCACGCGCGTGCGGACGATCCAGCCACCTACTTCCCCCTCGCGGCTCTGAGGGCGGCCGTCGCGGCGGGACGGGTCGGGCGCATCGCAGCCCGCTTCCACGGCCTGCCGACGAACCGCAGCCAGCGCGTCACGACCGAGACCGATGCGCCTGAGATCGTCGCCCGCATCCGCGCCGACGGGGCTGATGCGGCGATCCTGGTCGCCAACTGCCCCGTTTGTCACCTGTCGCTCGCTCTCGCCGCCCGGGCCCTCGAAGCCGCCGGAATCGCCACCGTGCTGATGGGGTGCGCCAAGGACGTCGTCGAGCATTGCGGCGTGCCGCGCTTCCTGTTCAGCGACTTCCCCCTCGGCCACGCGGCCGGACGGCCGCACGACCGGGACTCGCAGGAGGCGACGCTGGATCTGGCCCTCACCCTCCTCGAATCGGCCGCGGTGGCGCGCACGACGGTGCAATCGCCCCAGCGGTGGAGCCCCGACCCGTCCTGGAAGGCGGATTATGCGAGCCTCGATCGCCTCTCCGCCGAGGAGATTGCGCGCCGCCGCGCGGATTTCGAGAGCGAGAAGCGCCGGGCACGGCCCAACCGCACGGCGACCGGCGCGGTGGCCTCCTGACTGTCCCTCCCACCGAGCCGGGATCGCCGTAGCGGATCGGTGCGGCGGCGCCCACCTCCCATGCCCCCGGCGCTCTCACGGGCAGGCCCGAAATCCCCTATCACCGGAGGCGCGAACACGAACCGGGCCGCCAGATGCCCGCGCGATGAGGAGATGCCGATGGCGATGAACGGGGCCGAGAGCCTGGTGCGCACCCTGGTGGCGGGGGGCGTCGAGGTCTGCTTCACCAATCCGGGCACCTCGGAGATGCACTTCGTCGCCGCCCTCGACCGGGTCGAGGGGATGCGGGCGGTCCTGTGCCTGTTCGAGGGCGGGGCGACGGGCGCCGCCGACGGCTATGCCCGCATGGCCGACAAGCCGGCCTCGACGCTCCTGCATCTCGGGCCGGGCCTCGGCAACGGCATCGCCAACCTGCACAATGCGCGCCGCGCCCGCTCGCCGCTGGTCAACATCGTGGGCGAGCACGCCACCTATCACCGCGCCTTCGACGCGCCGCTCACCTCCGACATCGAGGGGCTGGCCGGTCCCGTCTCGGCCTGGGTCCGCACCGGCATGAGCGCCAAGGCGGTGGCGGCGGACGGGGCCGACGCGATCGTCGCCGCCCGCACGGCGCCCGGGGGCGTCGCCACCCTGATCCTGCCGGCCGACACCGCCTGGGAGGAAGGCTCCGGCATCGCCCCCCTGCCGGCGATCCCCGAACGCCCGCGGGCGAGCGACGAGGCGATCGCGCACGCGGTCGCGGCGCTCCGCAGCGGCGAGCCGGTGCTGCTCCATCTCGGCGACCGGGCGGTGCGGGACGAGGGACGGCGCCTCGCCGACCGCATCGCGAAGAAGACCGGCGCGACGCTGCTCGCCATGACCTCGAACGCCCGCATCGACCGGGGGGCGGGCACGGTGCCGATCGAGCGCCTGCCCTATCCGGTCGATCCGGCCCGCGAGGTGCTGGCGCCCTACAAGCACATCATCCTGATCGGTGCGACCCTGCCGGTGGCGTTCTTCGCCTATCCGGGCAAGCCGAGCGCGCTCGCCCCGCCGACCTGCGACGTCTTCGCCCTCGCCACACCCGAGCAGGACCAGATCGATGCGCTCGCACGCCTCGCCGAGGCGGTCGGCGCCCCGCCCGAGGCGCCCGCCCCCGCCGGGCCCCGGCCGGAGCTGCCGGGGGAGGGCCGCCTCGACCAGGATTCGATCGCCCGGGTGCTCGGCGCGCTGATCCCCGAGGGCGCCATCGTCTGCGACGAGTCGGTGACGACGGGGCGCAACTTCTTCCCCGCGACGCACGCGGCGGCCCCGCATACCTGGCTCCAGCTCACCGGCGGTTCGATCGGGGTCGGCATCCCGATGGCGACCGGCGCGGCGGTGGCCTGCCCCGACCGCAAGGTGATCTCGCTCCAGGCCGACGGCAGTGCCCTCTACACCGCCCAGGCGCTCTGGACCCAGGCGCGCGAGCGCCTCGACGTGGTGACGCTGATCTGGTCGAACCGCTCCTACGCGATCCTGCGCCACGAACTGACCAATGTCGGCGCCAATCCCGGCCGCAAGGCGATCGACATGCTGACCCTCGACGATCCGCCGATCGACTGGGTGAGCCTGTCCAAGGGCTACGGCGTCGAGGCGCGCCGGATCGAGACCCTGGCCCAGCTCGTCGACACCCTGAAGGGCGCGCTCGCCCGGCGCGGGCCGTTCCTGATCGAGGTGGCCCTGGCCTGAGCCCGGGTCGCGCCGGTTCCGCGTCCCGGCCGGCCCGAATCCGGATACCGAGCCGGCTCGATTTAACGGTCTGGAAGTCGCGGGCCCGCTACTGCTCGGACGGTTGCGGGTTCGGATCGGACGGGATGAGCGGGAACGCGACGCGCGACGGCACCGAGGGGCTGCTGCACCGCTGGCACGCCGCGAAGGCCGCCATCCGCGGATTGCCGGCCTACGAGGACCTGGTCCTGGGCAATCTCGGCCGCATGGCGAGCCGGTCCGCCCTGGTGGACGCGTCGTTCGCCAGCCCCCGCCTCCTCTGGGTCGGCGAGACCTTCGAGGAGTGGCTCGGACGCTCCGAACCGGGAGCGGCACCGGGCTCCGCCTGGGCCGACCGCGCCCTCGACGAGGTGACCGGCGGGCTCTCGTACGCCCTGCGCGAGATCGTCGCCGAGGCCCTCGCCGGCGGGGAGCCGGTCCGCACGCCCTGCGCCCGGGTGGCGGGCGGCGTCGCCTACACCACCGAGATGGTCGGCCTGCCGATGGCCGGCCGGTCCGGGGGGCTGGTGCTTCTGTGCCTCGCCGGCAGGACGACGCGGACGAACCTCCTCAAGACCCTGTTTCGCTCCACCCGGCAGGGCATGGCGGCCGTCACGACCGTGCGGGACGGCGCCGGCGCGGTCACGGATTTCCGCATCCTGTCCCTCAACGATGCCGCCGCCGCGATGATGCGCACCACCGTCGAGCGGGCGCAGTGGCGGCGCCTGTCGACGCTTCTCCCGGCCACGACGGTCGCGCCGATGCTCGCGCGCCTGAGCGCCGCCCTGTCCGGCGACAAGCGCCATTACGAGACCTCCTACACCCGGGCGGACGGCAGCCTGCTGCATCTCCGCGTCGAGATCGCGGCGATCGGCGATCTCCTCGGCGTGACCCTCACGGATATCGGCGACCTGAAGGCGCGGGAGGCCTCGGCGCGCCTCCTGTTCGAGCACAACCCGGTGCCGATGTGGCTCTCGGGCGAGGACGGGGCCGTGCTGGCGGTCAACGACGCCGCCACCGGCCATTACGGCTTCCCGCGCGAGGACTTCCTGCACCTGTCGGCCGGCGACCTCGTGGCCCCGGGCGCGGGCGGGCCGTCCCAGCGCCACCGCCGCCGGGACGGCAGCGTCATCGACGTCGAGGTGTTTTCCGGGCCGATCCCGTTCGAGGGCGTGAGCGCCACCCTGAACGCCTGCGTCGACGTGACCGAGCAGCGCCGGGCCGAGCGGCGCATCGCCCACATGGCCCATCACGACGCCCTCACGGGCCTGCCGAACCGCGTGCTGTTCCACGACCGGCTGGCCGAGGCGGTAGCGGCAGAGGTCCCGGTCGGGCTGCTCTGCCTCGATCTCGACCACTTCAAGCTCGTCAACGACACCCTCGGCCACCCGGCGGGCGACGCGCTGCTGCGCCAGGTCGCCGAGCGCCTGCGCGCCTGCCTGACGGCCGACGGGCTGGTGGCACGGCTCGGCGGCGACGAGTTCGCGATCCTGCACCGGGCCGAGCGGCCGGCCCTTCTGGCCCTCGCCGACCGGATCATCGCTGCCCTCTGCCGGCCGTTCGCGCTCGACGGCCAGGACGTCACGGTCGGGGTCAGCATCGGCCTCGCCCACGCGCCCGAGCATGGCCGGGATCCCGACGGGCTCCTGCGCAAGGCCGATACCGCCCTCTACGCCGCCAAGGCCGACGGCCGGCGCACCCGGCGCCTGTTCGAGCCCGCCATGGACGCGGCGCTCCAGGGACGCCGCTCCCTCGAACGCGACCTGCGGGCGGCGATGGCCGCGGAGGCGCTGGAGGTCCACTACCAGCCCCTCGTCGACGCGCGCAGCCTCGCGGTGACGGGCTGCGAGGCGCTGCTGCGCTGGCGCCACCCCGAGCGCGGCTTCGTCTCGCCGGCGGATTTCATCCCGGTGGCCGAGGAGACCGGGTTGATCGCGCCCTTGGGCGAGTGGGTGCTGGCCCGGGCCTGCCGCGAGGCCGCCGCCTGGCCGCGCCCGGTGCGGATCGCCGTCAACCTCTCGCCGGCCCAGTTCCGCACCCCCGACCTCGTCGGCACCGTGGCCCGGGCGCTCGCCGAATCGGGCCTCGACCCGGTGCGGCTCGAGCTCGAGATCACCGAGCAGGTGATGCTGGAGGAGAGCGCCGCCAACATCGCGGTGCTGCACCGCCTGCGCGGCCTCGGGGTGCGCATCGCCATCGACGATTTCGGCACCGGCTACGCCTCGCTGAGCTACCTGCGTGCCTTTCCGTTCGACAAGATCAAGATCGACCGCTCGTTCACCGCGGCGCTCGGCCACGAGGCCGCGGCTCTGGCGGTGGTGCAGGCGGTGATCGGGCTCGGCGCCAGCCTCGGCATCACCACGGTCGCGGAGGGCGTCGAGACCGAGGCGCAGCTCTCCGTCCTGCGGCGCAGCGGCTGCGACGAGGTGCAGGGCTTCCTGTTCAGCCGCCCGGTCCCGGCGGCGGACCTGCGCGCCCTCGTCGCCGCGTCCGCGGGGCCCTGGATGGCGGCGGCGGCCTGAGGCGGAGGCTCCGACTTTCCCGGCCTCCTGAGTCCGGCGGGACACAACCTGGAGCGGCGGGAGCGGCTAGGCATGGGCCCCTGTCCAGCGACGGGCCGCCGATCCGCCCGTCCCGCCGAAAGGTCGCTTTCCGATGCCGCCGCGCCGCCTCGTCCTCGCCCTCCTCGCCGGGCTGCCGCTCGCGGCCTGCAACGCCCGCGGTCCCGCCCAGGTGGCGGCCGTCGATCCGGATGCGGCCTGGTACATCGGCACCATGCCCGACCAGCCCTACGACGTGCCGCTGGTCGATCGCAGCCGGATGGACCCGAAATACCGGCCCCAGACCGTCGCCTATACCGGTCTGGAGAAGCCCGGCACCGTCGTGGTCGATATCGACGAGCGCTTCCTCTACCTCGTCCAGGAGGGCGGCCAGGCGCGCCGCTACGGCGTCGGCGTCGGCAAGCTCGGCTTCTCCTGGAAGGGCACCGCCACGGTCGGCCGCAAGGGCGTCTGGCCCGATTGGGGGCCGACCGCCAAGATGGTCAGCCTCAACCCCGACCTGCCGCGTAACCGCAAGGGCGGCGTCGACAACCCGCTGGGCGCCCGCGCCCTCTACCTCTACCAGGGCGGCCGCGACATCCTCTTTCGCATCCACGGCACCAACGAGCCCTGGAGCATCGGCGAGCAGATGTCCTCGGGCTGCGTGCGCATGCTGAACGAGGACGTGGTCGACCTCTACAACCGCGTCCCGGTCGGCACGACCGTGATGGTGAAGCGGAACGGGAGGTATCGGGTCTAGGGGCAAGCGTCGTCGGGGGCTCGTGAACCCTCCCCCCTCTGCGGGGAAGGGTTCGGCGGGAGCGCCCCTCCTCACACCGGCGGGTGCATCCAGAACTGGGCGATCAGGGCCGCGCCCAGGAACGTGCCGGCATTGGCCATGAACGACACCACCACGATGCGCCAGCCGAGGCGGCGGAAGGCCGGAAAGTCCTTGGCGAGCGACAGGCCCGCGAAGGCGAGGATCGGGGTGGCGAGCGCCAGGAAGTTGATCCGGCCCGTCGCCGCCGCGATCTCGGCCGAGAACGGCGTGCCCGGATAGGTGAGCGCCATGCCGATCAGCGACACCCAGACCACCGCCGGCAGCCGGCGCCCGGCGAGGCGGTAGAGCACCTCGCCGACGATCACCGCACCCACGATGATGGCTGCACCGATCAGCACCTGACCGTCGATCGCCGTGCCGTAGGTGAGCCGGTTGCCGATGAGGCCGAACGCCGCCGTGGCGAGCCAGATCAGCACCAGCGCCGGCAGCCCGAAGGCCGGGGCGGCATGGGCCGCGACCGCGGTGGCCGGTTCGGGTGCGGCCTCGGTCCGGCCGCGGCCCCGGCCGAGGATCGGCTCCAGCACGCCGTAGGCCCAGATCGTGAACGGAAGCGACAGGAACAGCGTGAAATAGGTGCCGATGGTGGTGGTGATGAGGTTGCTCGCCGCCGCGAAGGTGGCGACCTCCTTGGCCATCTCGGGCGTCTGCTGCGCCGCGATGGCGCCGGCGGCGGCCGCCATCATGCTGCCCGAGCCGACGCCGGCGCCCATGGCGAGCGCCAGCGGGTTGAAGAGGCCGAGGCTCGCGATCAGCCCGGCCAGCACCGCGATGAACACCGCCCCGAACACCGTGCCGGTGAGGTACTCGGCCAGCACGCCGCGGCCTTCCGGCGAATCCATGCCGAAGCGCTCGCCGATGATCGCGAGGCTCGGCTCGCGCCCGACCGAGAAGGTGGCGCCGATCGCCTCGCGCTTGAGGCCGAGCAAGAGCGCCACGGGCAGGCCGAACACCATCGTGCCGAAGAAGTGGCCGAATTCCTGGAAGGCCAGGGCCCAGCCGGCGCTCAGGATCTTCGGCAGCGAGCCGCCGACGAGGAGGCCGAGCTTGGCGACGAAGAGCAGCAGGGCCGGCTGCAGGATCGCGCCCGCGGCGTGCTGGAGCGCCACGGGCAGCCGTAAGGAGCGGGGCAGGCGCGGCGCGGCCAGCCCTAGGCCCCCGCCCATCAGCAGGGCCCAGAGCAGCGGCAGCAGGATGATCTTGCCGTGCCCGAGCGGGATGGCGACGTTGCCGATCGCCTCCGCGATGGTCACCACCACGAGGGCGACGAGGAAGAGCGTCAGGATGCCGGCGCGGCCGGCATCGGTCGGGGGCGCGACGGCCGTGCCGCCGCTCGCGAGGGTACCGCTGGTCATGGGGGACGTCTCCGGTGCGGGGGGGCGGTCCGGGGGCCGCCCCCCGGACCGGGTGGGGTGTCAGGCTCCGACGCCGGGGGCGTAGCCGAACGCGACGGCGGGGGCGGCGGCGGTCTCGACCCAGACGCTCTTGACCTGGGTGTATTCGTGCAGGGCCTCGATCCCGCTGGAGCGGCCGTAGCCGCTGCGCCCGGAGCCGCCGAAGGGCGAGGAGACGTGGATCGTCTTGTAGGCGTTGATCCAGAAGGTCCCGGCCCGCACCGCGGCCGCCACCCGGTGGGCGCGCCCGACGTCGCGGGTCCAGACCGCGCCGGCGAGCCCGAACGCGGAATCGTTGGCGATGCTCACCGCCTCCTCCTCCGTGTCGAACGGGATCACCGTCACCACCGGCCCGAAGATCTCGGTGCGGGCGCAATCCATGGCGTTGTCGGCGCCCGACAGGATCGTCGGGCGGACGAAGAAGCCGCCCTCCGCCGGGTGGCCGTCGCTGCCCGCCGCCAGGGTGGCGCCCTGGTCGAGGCCGCCGCGGATCATCGCCAGCACGTGGCGGTACTGGGCGGCGTTGCTGATCGGCCCGACCTCGGTCTGCGGGTCGAGGGGATCGCCGACGCGGATGCGGTTCGCCCCCTCCGCCAGCATGGCGACGAAGCGGTCGTGGACCGGGCGCTCGACGAGGAGCCGCGAGCCGGCGACGCAGGACTGGCCGGCGCCGGCGAAGATCGCCGCCTGCGCCCCCAGGCACGCCCGCTCCAGGTCGGCATCGGCGAACACGATGTTGGCCGACTTGCCGCCGAGCTCGAGCACGCAGGGCTTGAGGTGGCGCGCCGCGGCCTCCGCGATCTTCGCGCCGGTGGCCGGCGAGCCGACGAAGACCACCTTCGCCACCGCCGGATCGGCGAGCGCCGCCTGCCCGGTGGTGTGGCCGTAGCCCGACAGCACGTTGACGACGCCCGCCGGCAGCCCGGCCCGCTCGGCCAGCACCGCCACGGCGAGCGAGGTGAGGGGGGTCAGCTCGGAGGGCTTGAGCACCACCGCGTTGCCGGCGGCGAGCGCCGGGGCGAGCTGCCAGCCGCAGGTGAAGACCGGGGCGTTCCAGGGCGTGATCTGCAGCACCACGCCGAGGGGCTCGCGGCGGGTGTAGTTGAGGTGGCTGGTGGGGACCGGGATCACCTCGCCGTGCAGCTTGTCGGCCCAGCCGGCATAGTACTCGAACATCTCGGCGACCTTGGCCGCCTCGCCGCGGCAGTCGCGGATCGGCTTGCCGGCGTTCAGGGCCTCGAGCCGGGCGAGGGGCTCGATCTCGGCCCGGATCGTGCGGGCGATCTCCTGCATCACCCGGCCGCGGGCGGCGCCGGTGAGCGCGGCCCAGCGGCCCTGGGCCTCGCGCGCCGCCCGGGCGGCCTCGGCGGCGACCGGGGCGCCGGCATCCGGGTACTCGGCCAGCGTCAGGCCGGTGGCGGGATCGACGAGGCGGACGGTCTCGCCGGTGCCCGGCACCATGCGGCCGTTCACCCAGGAGCCGATGCAGGGCCCGGTCGACGGGGTCTCGGGGAAGAACGGCCGCATCAGGACGGCCAGGGTCTGGGGACGGGTCTCGGTCACGACGGGGCCTCCTGATCAGGCGAGCTGGAGCTTGACGATGGCGTTGAAGTCGGCGTCGTCCGGGATTTCGGTGCTGTCGCGCCACAGCCGGGCGGCCTGCGCCGAGAGCGGCAGATCGAGGTCGAGGGCGGCGATCAGCGCGCCGGCGAGCCGCACGTCCTTGCGCATCAGCTTCATGGTGAAGCCGGAATCGAAGGCGCCGTTGAGCACCCAGGTCGGGAAGTTGACCTGCGTGACGCCGCTGCGGCCCGAGCCGGCATTGATCCCGGCGAGCAGGCGCGCGGGCTCGACGCCGGCATCCCGCGCCATCCGCACCGCCTCCGCGGCGGTGATCAGGTGGGCGGCGCAGAGCAGGTTGTTGGCGAGCTTGGTGACGTGGCCGGCGCCGACGCCGCCGACATGGACCCGCGTCGCGCTCATCGCCGCCAGCACCGGCTCGGCCCGGGCCACCGCCGCGTCGCTGCCGCCGAGCACCATCGTCAGGGTGGCGGCATGCGCGCCCTTCGGGCCGCCGCTCACCGGCGCGTCGATGAGCGCGAGGCCGGCGGGTTCGAGCGCCGCCGCGATCCGCCGGGTGACGTCCGGGTGCGAGGTCGAGGTGTCGACGATCAGGAGGTCCGGTTTCGCGCCCTGGAGCGGCCCGTCGGCGCCGAGCAGCACCGCCTCCACCACCTCGGGGGTCGGCAGCGACAGCACCACCGCGTCGCAGTCCCGCCACAGGGAGGCGGGGGCGTCCGCGACCGTGATCCCGTCCGCCTCCAGGGCCGCGCGGGCGGCGGGGGCGGGGTCGTAGCCGATGACCTCGAAGCCGCCCCGCCGCAGCGAGAGGGCCATGCCCCGGCCCATGTTGCCGAGCCCGATGACGCCGATCCTGCGCATGTCCGCTGGTCTCCCATCGGCGCCGGGATCGTGGCCGCGGCGCCTCCTGGGACCCGGAGAGTGAGGCAGGCCGGTGTTGAGTGGAATGACACTGGCAAGTATTTTGCGTTGACTTGCCGGCAACGCACTCGGCGAGCGGAATGTCGACGGGCGGGAGGGACGACCGATGCAGAGCCTGGACGAGCGCTGCCTGCGCTATCTCGCGGAGGCGGTCGGCTGCGGGTCGGTCCGCGCCGCGGCCGACAAGCTCAACGTCAACGCCTCGGCGGTGAGCCGTCAGCTCGCCCAGATGGAGGTGCAGCTCGCCACGCCCCTGATCGAGCGCCACCGCCGCGGGGTGCGGGCGACGCCGGCCGGCTCGCTCCTCCTCGACTATTACCGGCGCCAGGCCTCCGACCGGGAGGACATCCTGGCCAAGCTCACCGACCTGAAGGGCCTGCGCCGCGGCCATATCGACGTAGTGCTCGGCGAGGGCTTCGTCGGCGATCTGATGTCGGGCCTGCTCCAGGGTTTCTGGGGCCGTCACCCCGACCTGACCATGACCCTCGACCTCGCGGCGACCAACGACGTGGTGCGTCGCGTCGTCGAGGACGAGGCGCATCTCGGTCTCGTCTACAATCCGCCGCCCGAGCCGCGGTTGCGCACCCATCTGGCGATGCCCCAGCCGATCCGGGTCCTGGTGCGAGCGAACCACCCGCTCGCCGCCCATCCGGGCCCGGTTCGCCTCGCCGACCTCGCCGGCCACCGCCTCGGCACGATGCACCCGGCCTACGGCATCCGGCAGATCATCGCGGCGGCGGAGCGGGCCGAGGGCGTGCGGCTCGACCCGGTGCTCATCACCGGCTCGATCGGGGTACTCAAGCAGTTCGTCGCCTCCGGCATCGGCGTGACGCTGCTGCCGGCCTTCTGCGCCGCCCAGGAGGTCGCCGAGGGCAGCCTGGCGGCGCTGCCGCTGGCCGATCCCGGGCTCGACGGCGTCGAGGCGCAGATCGTCACCCGCCTCGGCCGTCAGCTCCCGCCGGCGGCGGGCACGCTGCTCCAGCACCTCGCCCGCGGCATGGCCGGGGAGGCGAAGGGCGAGGCCCGCAATTCGTCTTCCTCGAGGTGATGCGAGACCGGCTCAGCAAGAAAAAATCGCCGGATAGGCGGAACCTTCTCGCGTGATGTCGATGTGGGAAGTTCGCCGGTCCAAGGCTGCATAGCGAGATCGATATTCACGCGGCATTAGGATCTATGCCGCAGCGTTACGGGATAATGTGCTGTCCAGACTGTGGCCGGACCGGCCCGTTCCGGGACATTGGGGAGCCTCCGCCCATGTCGTCTCGTGCCGCGCCCTCCGGCGTCTCGTCGCTGCGTCTCGTGAACCTGCCGCTTGCCGCCAAGATCGCGGCGGCTCCCGTCCTGCTCCTGTGCCTCAGCCTCGCCGTCGCGGCCGTGTCCTGGCGCAATCTGGAGACCGTCGAGGAGACGGCCGCCTGGTCCGCGCATACCCGGGAGGTGATGCAGAACGTCGACCGGACGGTCCTCGCCATGGTCAACCGCGAGTCGGGCCTGCGCGGCTTCCTCCTGTCGGGCGAAACGTCGTTCCTGGCGCCCTACCGCGCCGGCGAGGCGGATTTCGCGGCGGCCCTCGGGCGGGCCCGGACCCTGGTGGCCGACAACCCGGAGCAGCGCACCCATCTCGATGCCCTCGGCCGTCTCGAGCAGCAATGGACCGCCGAGGTCGCCGCGCGGGCGATCCGCCTGATGCAGGATCCGGCGACGCAAGGGGAGGCGCGGCGGATCGAGGCGTCGGGCGCCGGCAAGGCGGTGATGGACGCGATCCGTGCCAAGGCCGCCGAGCTCGCGGCGGTCGAGCAGGCGCTGCTGGATGCGCGCCGGGAGGAATCCGCGGCGGCCGTGCGGCAATCCCGCCTCGCCAGCCTCGTCGGCTTCGCCGTGATGGTCGGGGCGGCGGCCCTGTCGCTGCTCCTCCTGCAACGCGGCGTCATCTGGCCGATCCGCGGCATGACGGCGGCGATGGGCCGGCTCGCCGGCCACGACCTCGCCGTGGAGGTCCCCGGCGCCGGCCGCCGCGACGAGATCGGCGGGATGGCCGATGCGGTCCAGGTGTTCAAGGACGGCCTGATCCGCGCCCGGGCGCTCGAAGAGGAGACGCGGCTCGCCCGCGCCTCCGCCGAGGAGCAGCGCAAGGCCGGCATGCGCCAGATGGCCGATGCCTTCGAAGCCGCGGTGGGCGGCATCGTCGAGGGTGTCTCGACCTCGGCCACCGCGCTGCAGGCGACCGCCCGGACGATGTCGGCCACCGCGACGCAGACCGCCGCGCAATCCACCGCCGTGGCGGCGGCGGCCGAAGAGGCCTCCTCCAACGTCGGCACCGTCGCGGCGGCGGCGGAGGAGCTCGGCGCCTCGGTCCAGGAGATCGGCCGCCAGGTCGACGGCTCGGCCGGCCTCGCCCGCACGGCTGCCGCCGAGGCCGGTGCGACCGCCGGTGTGGTGCGCGACCTCAGCCTCGCGGTGAACCGCATCGGCGACGTCGTCGGGCTGATCTCCTCGATCGCCGCGCAGACCAACCTGCTGGCGCTCAACGCCACCATCGAGGCGGCCCGCGCGGGCGCGGCCGGCCGCGGCTTCGCGGTGGTGGCCGCCGAGGTGAAGGAGCTCGCCGGCCAGACCGCGAGGGCGACCGACGAGATCACCGGGCAGATCGCGGCGATCCAGGCCGCCACCGGCCGGGCGACGACCGCGATGGCGGGCATCGGCGGGCGGATCGACGAGATCAGCGGCGTGGCGGCGGCGATCGCGGCCGCCGTGGAGGAGCAGGGCGCGGCGACGCGCGAGATCGTCCGCAACGTCTCGCAGGCGGCGGTCGGCACCGGCGAGGTGACCGGCACCATCGCCGGGGTGGCGGGCGCGGCGGAGGAGACCGGCGCCGCCGCGAGCCAGGTGCTCACCTCGGCTTCCGCGCTGTCGCATCAGTCGGAGCGCCTGACGGCCGAGGTGACGCGGTTCCTCGCCACCGTGCGGGCGGCCTGAGACGCGTGCGGGTCGTCTGAACGGGCCTCACGGGAGCGGAGAGGCCCGCTCCCGGCCTTCGAACGCGTCGCGGAAGTCCGGCAGGGCGAGGGCGTGCAGGAGGTCGCGCAGCAGCCCCGCCCGCTCGGCCCCGAACGCGGCCTCGAAGCGGGTCTGGGCGTCGCGCCAGAGGGGCGTCGCCTCGGCGAGCTTGGCGGCGCCGGCCTCCGTCAGGGCGATGCGCCGGGCCCGGCGGTCGCGCGGGTCCGCCACCACGTCGACGTAGCCGTCCCGGGCCAGGGGCTTGAGGGTATGGCCGAGCCCCGAGAGGTCCATGACCATCGCCTCGGCCAATTCCCCCATCGTCGGGGTGCCGAGGCTGCGGATCGTCGCCAGCAGGCCGTACTGCGTGGTGCGCAGGCCGCAGGGGCTCAACGCCTCGTCGTAGAGTTGCCCGACGCTGCGTGTCGCCCGGCGCAGGGCCGCGTTGCTGCAACGGGTCGGTTGGATCGTCACGCGCCGGCCTCCGCCTTCCGGGGGATGTCCGGATATGCGGCCTGGCGCACCCCGCCGCAATGTCTCCCCCCGGCACCCGCGCCGAAGGTCGCGGGGGCCGGGGGGAGACGGGTGGCGGGCTCGGCCTATATGCACCTGCCGAAGTGTTGGGCCGATCGGTGGCGCGAGGCGGACGCGCTCGGCCGTGCGGCGCCCGGACGGATGGGAGACGGATGACGCAACTCGGACACGCGCCGGATCTCGCCGCGGAGAACGAGCGCCTGCGCGCCGCCTTGGCGGCCGCCGAGCGCGCCCGGGACGCGGCGGAGGCGGAGGCGCGAGCGGCCAAGGCGGCTCTCGCAGAGGCCGCGTCCGCCGGAACCGAGTTCGTCGACACGGCCCGGACCGCTCCCGCGGGGGCAGCCCGGCCGTCGGGCGAGGGCGGCGGCCTCCTCGGCGATCCGCGCCTGCGGGCGGCCCTCGGCATCCCGACCGTCGGGGTGATCGTGTTCGACATGGCGGGCCGGGTGCTGGAGGCCAACGACACCTTCCTGGCGATGAGCGGCTACGACCGCGAGGATCTCGACCGCGGCCGGCTCTCCGGCGCCACCCTGGTGCCGCCGGAATGGC
Source organism: Methylobacterium indicum (assembly GCF_017347565.1). Lineage (NCBI taxonomy): Bacteria > Pseudomonadati > Pseudomonadota > Alphaproteobacteria > Hyphomicrobiales > Methylobacteriaceae > Methylobacterium > Methylobacterium indicum. Next base: position 4,099,340 of record NZ_AP024145.1, read on the forward strand.
AGCCGGTGTCGCGCCGCGTCATCGCCGAGCTCCAGGCCCAGGGCCGATCCGATTCGACCGAGCGCGAGTATCTGCGCCGGGACGGCTCGCGGTTCTGGGGCCTGTGCGCGGCGACCCGGCTCGACGACGGCAACGGCTTCGAGTTCATCATCGACATCACCGACCGGCGCCGGACCGAGGAGGCGCTGCGGCGCAGCGAGGCGCGCTACCGCACGCTGTTCGAGGCGATCGATGCCGGGTTCTGCGTCATCGCCCTGCGGTTCGGCGCCGACGGCCGGGCCGACGATTACCGCTTCCTCGAGGTCAACCCCGCCTTCGCCCGCCATACCGGCCTCGCGGATGCCGCCGGGCGCTGGATGCGCGACCTCGCCCCCGATCACGAGCAGCACTGGTTCGACCTCTACGGCCGGGTGGCGCGGACGGGCGAATCGGTGCGCTTCATGCAGCCGGCCCGGGCGCTGGGGGAGCGCTGGTACGAGGTGCACGCCTTCCGGGTCGACGCGCCGGAGGACCACCACGTCGCGGTGCTGTTCAACGACGTCACCGCCCAGCGCCGGCTGGAAGAGGCCCTGCGCGGCCTCAACGAGACCCTGGAACGCCAGGTCGCCGCCCGCACCGCCGAGCGCGACCGGATCTGGCAGGTCAGCCGCGACATGCTCGGCGTCGCCGATGCCGACGGCGCCTGGCTGAGCGTCAACCCGGCCTGGACCGCGATCCTCGGCTGGCAGCCCGAGGAGGTGGTGGGGCGCAGCTCCGCCTGGCTCGAGCACCCGGACGACCAGGACCGGACCCGCGACGAGATCCGCCGCCTCGCCGACGGCGAGCCGACCCTGTCGTTCGAGAACCGGTTCCGCACCCGGGACGGCGGCTACCGCACCCTGTCCTGGCGGGCGGTCCCGTTCGAGGGCAGCCTGTACTGCGTCGCCCGGGACGTCACCGACCAGCGCGAGCGGGCCCAGCGCCTCGTCCAGGCCGAGGAGGCCCTGCGCCAGTCGCAGAAGATGGAGGCGGTGGGCCAGCTCACCGGCGGCGTCGCCCACGACTTCAACAACCTGCTCACCATCATCCGCTCGTCGGTGGATTTCCTGCGTCGGCCCGATCTGCCGGAGGCGCGCAAACGCCGCTACCTCGACGCGGTGTCCGACACGGTGGACCGGGCCGCCAAGCTCACCGGCCAGCTCCTCGCCTTCGCCCGCCGCCAGGCCCTGGCGCCGGAGGTGTTCGACGTCGTCGCCCGGCTCCAGGGCGTCGCCGACATGCTCGACACGGTCACGGGCGCGCGCATCCGCGTGGTGACGAGGGGCCCCGAGCGGCCCTGCTTCGTGCGCGCCGATCTCAGCCAGTTCGAGACCGCGCTCATCAACATGGCGGTCAATGCCCGCGATGCGATGGAAGGGGAGGGGACGCTCACCCTGGCGGTCGCCTGCGGGGCGGAGAAACCCGAGATCCGCGGCCACGCCGCCGCGGCCGGGCCCTTCGCGGCGATCTCGCTCACCGATACCGGCACCGGTATGACGCCGTCGGTGATCGACAAGATCTTCGAGCCCTTCTTCACCACCAAGGAGGTCGGCAAGGGCACGGGCCTGGGCCTCAGCCAGGTCTTCGGCTTCGCCAAGCAGTCGGGCGGCGACGTCGACGTGACGAGCCGGGTCGGGCAGGGCTCGACCTTCATCCTCTACCTTCCGGAGGTGGCCGCCCCGGCCGAGCCCGGCCGCGCGGCGGCGCCGGACGAGGGGCTGGCGCCGGCCCGGGCCGGGCAGCGGGTGCTCCTCGTCGAGGACAATGTCGGCGTCGGCCGCTTCGCCGCGCAGATCCTCGGCGATCTCGGCTACGTCGCCACCTGGGTCACCAACGCCGAGGCCGCCCTCGACGTGCTCGGCCAGGACGCCGCCTACGACGCGGTCTTTTCCGACGTGGTGATGCCCGGCATGGGCGGCATCGAGCTCGCCAAGACCCTGCGCCGGCGCCATCCGGACCTGCCGGTGCTGCTCACCTCCGGCTACAGCCACGTCCTGGCGCAGGAGGGCTCCCACGGCTTTCCGCTCCTGCACAAGCCGTATTCGGCCGAGCAGCTCTCGAGGATGCTGGCGAGTGCCATCGGGCAGCGGCGGGGCATCGTTCCGGGCGGTTAGGCACGGGGTCCTGCAAAGCTCCGCCGGTAGGCGGCCGGGCTGGTGCCGAGGCGGCTGCGAAAGTGATGACGCAGGCCGGCCGGGTTGCGAAAACCGGTCGCCGCGGCGATGTCGGCGAGGGATATCGGCTCCGGCCGTTCCAGCATCTCCCGGGCGAGGCGCAGCCGCTCGGCGATGATCCATTCGCCCGGCGGCAGGCCGGTCGCCGCGATGAAGCGGCGCTGGAAGGTGCGCAGGCTCATGCCGGCGAGGCGCGCCATCGCGGAAAGCGACCGGTCCTCGGCGAGGCCTGCCCGCATCGCGTCGATCACCGGGCCGAGGCGGGCCGCCTCGTGCGTGCGCAGGACCGGCGCCTCGATGAACTGGGCCTGGCCGCCCTCGCGGTGCGGCGGCACGACGAGGCGGCGCGCCACCGCGTTGGCGAGGTCCGGCCCGAAATCGCCCCGCACGACGTGGAGGCAGAGATCGATGCCGGCGGCACTGCCGGCGGCGGTCAGGATCCGGCCTTCCTCGACGTAGAGCACGTCCGGATCGAGGGCGATGGCGGGGCGGCGCGCCGTGATGGCCGCCGCGTAGCGCCAGTGGGTGGTGGCCCGCCGCCCGTCGAGGAGGCCGGTCGCAGCCAAGACGACGATCCCGGAGCACAGCGACATCAGCCGGGCGCCGCCCGCATGGGCATCGCGCAGGGCTTGGACGAGGTCCGGTGGGACCGGTGCGTCGATCGCCCGCCAGCCCGGCACGACGATCAGGTCGGCCTCCGCCAGCACCTCCAGCCCGCCCTCGACCGCGACCGTGAGGCCTCCGCCTGCGCGCAAGGGGCCGGCCTCCGCCGCGCAGACCGCGTAGCGGTACCAGAGCGGACCGGCCTCCGGCCGCGGAAGCCCGAACACCTCGTAGGCAACGCCGAACTCGAAGGTGCACAGGCCGTCATAGGCCAGCACCGCGACGCGGGGGCCCGAGGTCGAACTCGGGAAGACGGAGGATTTTGGCACGATCTCGACGCGGAACGGCAGCCGGCCCGGTCTCGGGCCGGCGGGGAAGGCGGCAGGATAGGCCAGGTCGATGGGCCGCTCCAAGGGCGGCGCCGACCGTTGAAGGAGCACAGCCCGCCATGTCGAACCCCGTCACCGCCGTTCCGCCCGCTCCTGCCGCCGAGGTCGCCGCGCGTTACGCCCGTCGCCTCGCCTTCGAGACCGACTGCGCCGACGTGCATGCCGCCTTCGCACAGGGAGATCCGGCGCAGGGAGGCCCGGCAGTGGGTGCGGTCGGCTTCGTGCTCCTCGACGTGCGCGGGCCGGCTCTCTACGCGAAAGGCCACGTCCCCTTCGCGCTGAACCTGCCGAGGGGCAAGATGACGCCAAGGCGCATGGCCGAATGGCCCGCCGGCACGCTGTTCGTCGTCTACTGCGCCGGTCCCCACTGCAACGGCGCCGACAAGGCCGCCCTGCATCTGGCCGAACTCGGCGTGTCGGTGAAGGTGATGATCGGCGGCATCACCGGGTGGGTGGACGAGGGATTCGAGTTGGCGGAATGGTGAGGTGATCCTGCGCGGTCGCGACCACACGTATTCAAGTTTTGACGATGTGATTTTGGAAGATGACACGCTGCAAATTTTTCAAAACATCCAGAAAAAGGCGCTGCTTGCACTCTCCGTGGCGGGACAATGTCAGTTAAAAACCCCAATCAGATGGAATTATGGGAGGGATGATTGCGATCGATTGCAAAAGATGGGTATGATCTGCCCATGAACCACGCAGCGGACATCTCCGGTTGCAGAGTCTTGACTTACCCATGAAATCTTTCGCGATAGGCGCTCGGGCCGATGCCCAGATGGCGGAGGAACGCGCGCCGCATGGTTTCCGTCGAGCCGAAACCGCACCGGGCGGCGGTCCGCGTCACGCTGGCGCCCTCCTCCAGCATTCTGCGGGCGCCGTCGAGGCGGATGATCTCCACTCCTTCCGCCGGTGTGCGGCCCGTCCCGCTTCGATAGCGCCGGCAGAAGGTACGAAGGCTCATGCCGGACTGCTCGGCCAGCGTGGATAGCGTCAGGTCGCGATCGAGATGGGATGTGATCCAGCCATGGAGATCCTGGAATGTCTCGTCTGTCGCTTGAAGTGAAAGCGTTGCGCTGAACTGCGACTGGCCGCCCGGACGCTTCAGGAACACAACGAGTTGGCGTGCTACGGACAGCGCCAATTTCCGCCCGTGGTCGGCCTCGACCATAGCGAACGCTAGATCGATCCCCGCCGTCACGCCGGCCGAGGTCCAGATCCGGCCGTCGCGGATGAAGATCGGGTCGGGGTCGAGACGGACTTTGGGATAGCGGGCTGCGAACTCCGCGCAGCGCTGCCAGTGCGTCACCGCTCGGCGCCCGTTAAGGAGCCCCGCTTCGGCCAGGAGCAGAGCCCCACTGCACACCGAGGCGGTGCGCTCCGCCACCGATGCTCGCTGACGAATCCAGTCGATGAGCGCTCTGTCGCATCGCGCCGCGTCCACCCCGTAGCCGCCGGCAACGATCAGCGTGCCGAGCATGCCCGCGCATTCGGCTGCCGGTTGAGATTTGAGTGTCAAGCCTGAGCTTGTGACGATCTCGGCATCGAGCGAGACCACAGCGATCTCATAGGGCTTCGGCTGACCCTGCGGCGTCAGGTCGTTGGCCGTGGCGAAGACCTGCGCCGGGCCCGTTACGTCAAGGATCTGGGCGCGGGCGAAAGCAAGGATTTCGATCCGGTGGGGCGATGGTGCGTTTGGCATGAAGCGAGCGATGATTGGCGCGATAGCCAAACCGTCTCCCGCTAGGCTCGTTCCGTCAAGACAGGACGAGACCCATGACCCTTCGGTTCGGCTTTCTCTGCTTTCCCGGTGTCCAGCAGCTCGATCTCACTGGCCCTTACGAGGTCTTCGCTTCGGCCAGGGGCGCTACCGTCCATCTCGTTTGGAAGGATCTTCAGCCCGTGCGCTCGGCGACGGGTCTGATGCTAACGCCCGACACGCTGCTGGCCGAAGCGCCAGATTTCGATGTCTTGTGCATTCCCGGCGGCGGCGGGGTGAATGCTTTGCTGACCGATGAAACGGTTCTCACCTTCATACGAGACAAGGCAGAGAGGGCTCGGTTCGTCACCTCCGTCTGTACAGGGTCACTGGTTCTCGGGCGGGCCGGGCTCCTCAAGGGCAAGCGCGCCGCCACACACTGGAACGCGATGGACCTCCTGCCAGCCCTCGGCGCCATCCCAGTCGCTGAACGCGTCGTGCAGGATGGCTTGGTCATCACCGCAGGCGGCGTGACCTCGGGCATCGATTTTGGCCTCAAAGTCGTCGCCGAGCTTCTCGGCCGCGAGGAAGCTGAAACGATCCAGCTTTCGCTCGAATACGACCCCGAGCCCCCCTTCGACGCCGGCTCACCCGCGTCGGCTTCGAATGCCATCATCGCGGCGGCCAAGGCCCGCATGGCGGGCTCGCGGCGGGAGCGAGAGGCGCTTCTTGGGTGACGGCCTCAGGTAATCTAGGGGATGAGGGCAGCGCTGACTCCGCGGCTAAGGCCGCGATCAAGCCGGCGTCTGATCGATCATGGCGCCTCTCATCGCCGGGTCGTCGAATAAGCGTGGCTACCAAGTGGACCGAGCAGCAGTTTATCTGCGCATTGTTGCCTTAAGCTGGCGGTCGCCTTTTCACCCTTGCGCCGCGTCCTCGTTCAACCTGACGATGGCACACCGCGTCCCGTGTCGCCGCACAGGAACGAGCCGGACACCGAGCGGCGTCCGGCCCGTCCCGATCATCACGCCGCCGCGAAAGCCCGCAGCACCGCGTCGGCCGCCTCGCGGGTCGTGGCCGTGCCCTTGAGGTCGCGGGTGCGCGACGCCGGCTCGCGCAAGGCGGTCTCGATCGCCGCCACGATGGCGTGGGCGGCGTCCACCTCGCCGAGATGCTCCAGCATCATCGCGGCGGTCCAGATCTGGCCCACCGGGTTGGCGATGCCCTTGCCGGCGATGTCCGGCGCCGAGCCGTGGACGGGCTCGAACAAGGAGGGGAAGCGCCCTTCCGGGTTGATGTTGGCGGACGGCGCGATCCCGATCGTGCCGGTGCAGGCCGGGCCGAGATCCGACAGGATGTCGCCGAACAGGTTCGAGCCCACCACCACGTCGAACCGGTCCGGGTTCAGCACGAAGTGGGCTGTCAGGATGTCGATATGGTACTTGTCGCGACGCACCTCCGGGTAGCGCTCGCCCATCGCCTCGACCCGCTGGTCCCAGTACGGCATCGTGATGGCGATGCCGTTCGACTTGGTGGCCGAGGTCAGGTGCTTCTTCGGCCGGCTTTGCGCGAGGTCGAAGGCGAATTTCAGGATCCGGTCGACGCCGTGACGGCTCATCACCGTCTCCTGGATCACGATCTCCCGCTCGGTGCCCGGATACATCGTGCCGCCGACCGAGGAATACTCGCCCTCGGTGTTCTCGCGCACGACGTAGAAGTCGATGTCGCCGGGCTCGCGGCCGGCGAGCGGGCAGGGCACGCCCGGCATCAGCCGGACGGGACGCAGGTTGACGTACTGGTCGAACTCGCGCCGGAATTGCAGCAGCGAGCCCCAGAGCGAGATGTGGTCCGGCACGGTGGCCGGCCAGCCGACGGCGCCGAAGAAGATCGCGTCGGTTGGGGTCAGGATCTCCTTCCAGTTCGCCGGCAGCATCGTGCCGTGCTCGGCGTAGTAGTCGCACGAGCCGAATGTGTGATGCTGGAGGTCGAGGCGAAAGCCGAACTTCTCCGCCGCGGCTTCGAGGAGGCTGACGCCCTCCGGCACCACTTCCTTGCCGATGCCGTCGCCGGGGATGACCGCGATGCGGTAGTGGCGGTTCTTGGTCGTCATGGTCGAACGTCCTCTCACGCCAGCGCGGCGCGCACGTCGGCGACGTCGAGGACGTCGTTCAGCGTCTGCTCGAAGCGGCCGAGCAGGGTGTCGATGTCCTCGTCCGTGCAGCAGAGCGGCGGCGCGAAGCCGACGATGTCGTCGGCGAAGGCGCGGAAGATCACGCCGTTCTTGTAGCCGAACCGGGCGAGGTGGCCGGAGATGCCGAGATCGGCCGAGGGCTTCGTGCGCTTGGCCTTGTTCGTGACGAGTTCGACGCCGGCCAGCAGCCCGCGCACCCGCACGTCGCCGACGAGGGGATGGTCGGCGAGGCGCTCGAGGCCCGCGGTGAAGCGCTCGCCGGCGCGGCGGCCGTTCTCCAGGATGCCGCCCTCGGTGTAGAGGCGAAGCACTTCGAGGCCGACCGCGGCGCTGACCGGATGGGCCGAGTAGGTGAAGCCGTGGCCGATCGGCTTGCCGGCCGGAGCGTGGTCGGCGATGGCGCGATAGATCCGGTCCGACATCAGCACCGCGCCCATCGGGCTGTAGCCCGAGGTCAGGCCCTTGGCGGTGGTCATCAGGTCCGGCACCACGCCGTCATGCTCGCAGCCGAAGAGCGGGCCGGTGCGGCCGAAGCCGGTGATGACCTCGTCGGCGACGAACAGGATGTCGAGCTCGCGGGCAGTCTCGCGCATCGCCTTCAGCCAGCCGTCCGGCGGCACGATCACGCCGCCCGAGCCCTGGACCGGCTCGGCGAAGAACGCCGCGACGTTCTCCGCGCCCAGTTCCTCGACCTTGGCCTTCAGCGCCGCCACCGACGCGGCGATCACCGCGTCGTCCGTGTCACCGGCCGGGTTGCGGTAGGGATAGGGCGAGGGGATGTGGTGCTGGAGGGTGGTCGGCGCGTCGAAGTTGTCGTGGAAGGACTGAATCGCGGTCAGCCCGGCACCGATGGTCGAGGAGCCGTGATAGCCCCGCTCCAGGGCGATCATGTGCTTCTTCGTCGGCCGGCCGGTGACGTTGTAGTAGTAGCGGATGAACCGCACCGCCGAATCGACCGCGTCCGAGCCGCCGAGCGTGAAGTAGACGTGGTTGAGGTCGCCCGGCGCCAGCTCGGCGAGGCGGGCGGCGAGGCGAATCGCCGGCTCGCTCGAGAAGTGGAAGTAGCCGGTGGCATAGGGCAGCCGCCGCATCTGCTCGGCCGCCACCTCGACGATCGAGTCATGGCCGTAGCCGACATTGACGCACCACAGGCCCGAGAACCCGTCGAGCAGGGTGTGGCCCTCGGCGTCGGTCAGATAGGCGCCCTTGGCCGATTGCAGCACCGTGGCGCCGCGCGCCTCGTGGCCCTTCCACGAGATCACCGGGTGGATGAGGTGGTCGCGGTCGAGCTCGATCAGGGAATTGGGGCGCATGGCTCAGAGGCTCCGGGGCGGCGTGAGTGGCAGGATGCCCGGGGGGCCGCGGGATTTTTTGCCGAGATGGGCGGGCGGCACCGCGCGGGGTGCGGTTTGGAGGGGGCGGGGCGGCAGAATCGGTGGGGGAGGGATCCGGCGACCAGCCCGGGCGTGCGATGCGCGAATGGCCGTTAGGGACGCGGGTCTCCCCTCCCCCCTCTGCGGCAGGGCTGTCCGGGGAAAAGAAGTGGCGCGTCTCCCCTCTCCCGTGTGGGAGAGGGGCAGGGGGTGAGGGTGACACGGTGCAGTGTGAAGCAGTGAACGTCCTGCTGGCAGCGGGACGTTTCGTGCTTGATCCTGAACCGTAGCACCCTCGTGCGATCTTCGATCGCCCCTACCCCTCTCCCACACGGGAGAGGGGATCCCGCGCTTGATTCTTAAAGAGATTTTCCCCGGACAGCCCTGCCGCCCGCGGGGAGAGGGGAGACCCGCGCTTGCATGTTCTTGGGACAGATCGCCTTCCGCGATGACGGCGCGCTACGCCGCCGCCCCACGCCCCGCGCACACCTCGTCGAGCCACCCCGTCCGCAGTTCCGGCACCGAGGACAGGAGCAGCCGCGTATAGGGCTCTTGCGGGGCGGCGAGCAGCGCCTCGGTCGGGCCGGCCTCGACCACGCGGCCGTGCTGGAGCACCATGACGGCGTCGCTGATCGAGCGGATCACCCCGAGGTCGTGGCTGATGAAGACGTAGGCCACGTTGAGGTCGCGCTGGATCTCGACCAGGAGGTCGAGCACCGCCTCGCCCACCACCGTGTCCAGCGCCGAGGTCACCTCGTCGCACAGGATCACGTCGGGCTCGGCGGCGAGCGCGCGGGCGAGGTTGATGCGCTGCTTCTGGCCGCCGGAGAGCTCGCCCGGGCGCCGCTCGGCGACCGTGCGGGGCAGGCGGACCTGGTCGAGGAGCTGCATCAGCCGCTGGCGGCGGGCCGACGCCCCAAGGCGATGGTAGAAGGCCAGCGGCCGTTCCAGGATCTGGGCGATGGTCTGGGCCGGGTTCAGCACCGTGTCGGCGTTCTGGAAGACGATCTGGATCCGCCGCAGGGTCTCGCGGTCGCGCCGGCCGAGCGCCGGGGCCAGAACCGTGCCGTCGAGCCGCACCTCGCCGCGGGCGGCCGGCACGATGCCGGAGACGACGCGCGCCAGCGTGCTCTTGCCCGAGCCCGATTCGCCGATGATCCCGAGGGTCTCGCCGCGGCGCAGCGAGAAGCCGACGTCGTGCAGGATCTTGACCTGCGGCAGGCCGTCGGCCCCGACCGGACCGTAGCCGGCGGTGATGCCGGTCGCCGCGAGGACCGGGGCTTCGCCGGTCTGAGGCGAGGCCTCCGCCCCCTTGCGCTTGACCGGGGAGGCGGCCGCGATGAGCTGGCGCGTATAGGGATGGGCCGGCGCGCTCACCATCTGGTCGACCGCGCCGATCTCGGCGAGGCGCCCGTGGCGCAGGACCGCGATCCGGTCGGCGATCTGGGCCACCACCGCGAGGTCGTGGCTGACATAGATGCCGGTGATGCCGCGCTCGCGGATCGCCGCCTTGAACGAGACCAGCACCTCGATCTGGGTCGTGACGTCGAGCGCCGTGGTCGGCTCGTCGAAGATCACGAGGTCGGGATCGTTGAGGAGCGCCATGGCGGCGAGCAGCCGCTGGAGCTGCCCGCCCGAGACCTGGTGGGGGTAGCGGTCGCCGATCGTGTCCGGGTTCGGCAGGGCGAGTTCGCGAAACAGCGTCTTCGCCTTGGCGGTGGCGGCCTCCGCCGTGAGCGAGCCGTGGATCAGCGCGCTCTCGATCACCTGCGCCATGATGGTGCGGGCGGGATTGAACGAGGCCGCTGCCGACTGGGCGATGTAGGCGATGCGGTTGCCGCGGAGCGCCCGCAGCTCGGCGGGCGACGAGGCCAGGACCTGCGTCCCGAACACGTCGACGCTGCCGCCGCGGATGGCGCAGCCCTTGCGGGCGTAGCCCATCATGGCGAGCGCGATCGTGGTCTTGCCCGAGCCCGATTCGCCGATCAGCGCCAGGACCTCGCCGCGGGCGATCTCGAACCCGACCTCGTGGACGATCGTCGTCTCGCGGCCGTCCTCGGCCTTCGCGGCGACCTTCAGCGCCTCGACCCGGACGGTGCCGCTCTTATGCGCGTGCGCCATGATCAGCGCCCTCCCGCTCTCGCCCGGCCGGGCAGGTTGTCGACCAGGAGGTTCACCCCGATGGTCAGGATCGCGATGGCGATGGCCGGCATCACCACCGCCGGGGCGCCGTAGCTGAGGCCCGCCACGTTCTCGCGCACCAGCGAGCCCCAATCGGCGTAGGGCGGCTGCACGCCGAGACCGAGGAACGACAGGCTCGAGAGCAGCAGCACCACGAAGACGAAGCGCAGGCCGAAATCGGTGGCGAGGGGCCCCACCATGTTGGGCATCACCTCGCGCAGCATGATGTAACCGCGGCCCTCGCCGCGGGCCTTCGCGGCGAGCACGAAATCCTCGGCCGCGATGTTGACGGCGAGCGCCCGGGTGATCCGGTAGCAGCCCGGCACGTAGATGAACGCCATGGTCAGCACCAGGATCGGCAGCGACGAGCCGAGGCCGGCGATGAGCACGAGCGCCAGCATCTTCGAGGGGATCGAGGTCAGCGCGTCGAGGAGCCGGCTCAGCGCGCTGTCGGTCCAGCCGCCGACCACCGCGGCGAACAGGCCGAGCCCGATGCCGGCCGTGCAGGCCAGCGCCGTGGCGAGCGCCGCGATGCCGACCGTGTAGCGGGCGCCGAGCAGGATCCGGCTCAGCATGTCGCGGCCGAGATAGTCGGTGCCGAGGGGGAAGGCCCGGCTCATCGGCCCGAACACGTCGGTATCGACGATCGCGCCGGGATCGTAGGGGCTCAGCGCCTGGCCGAACACCGCGACCGCGATGCCGGCGAGCACGATGCCGGCGCCCAGGCAGGCCATGGGGGAGAGCCGCAGGCGCATCCGCGGCGCCGCAGGGGCGATCTCCGTCACGGTCTCGCCGAGGCCAAGATTCTGTTCACGCATGGCGCAGCCTCGGGTTGGACAGGATGGCGACGATGTCGGCGGTGGTCACCAGCAGCAGGTAGACGGCGCAGAACACGATGGCGCAGGCCTGCACGACCGGCATGTCGCGCATCGACACGCTGTCGACCATCAGCTTGGCGATGCCCGGATAGTTGAAGATCGTCTCGACGATGATGACGCCGCCGAGCAGGTAGGACAGGCTGAGCGCGACCGCGTTGGCGATGGCCCCGACCGTGTTCGGCAGGACGTGGCGCAGGACCACCCGGGCCGGGCTCGCGCCCTTGAGCGCCGCCATCTCGACGTAGGGGGCCTTCATCGCCTCGATCACCGCGGCGCGGGTCATCCGGACCATCTGGGTGACGACCACGAAGGACAGGCTCATCACCGGCATCGCCACGGCGCGCAGGAATTCCAGCGGGGTGGCCGAGCGCGGCACGAAGGAGAGGGCCGGCAGCCAGTGCAGGTGCACCGCGAAGACCAGCACCGCCAGGGTGGCGACCAGGAATTCGGGGATCGACACCGCGGCGATGGTCAGGATGCCGACCGCCCGGTCGTAGGCCGAGCCGCGCCAGACCGCCGCCGTGATGCCGAGCGTCAGCGCGACCGGCACCGAGATCGCGGTCACGATGCCGGCGAGGATGAGCGAGCTCGACAGCCGGGCCCAGATCAGGTTGCCGACCGGCTGGTGGCTGACCAGGGAGACGCCGGCATTGCCGGTGAGGAGCCCGCCGAGCCAGGTGGCGAAGCGCTGCAGCGCCGGGGCGTCGAGGCCGAGCGCCTGGCGCAGGCCCGCCACCGCCTCCGGGGTCGCGCTCTGGCCCAGGATCGCCTGGGCGACGTCGCCCGGCAGGAGCTGGGTCGCCCCGAACACGACCACCGAGACGAAGAGCAGCGTCGCGGCGGCGACGAGCACGCGGCCCGCGATCATCGTCAACATGCGGCGGCTCATGCGCCCTCCCTGATCCTTGGGTGGCCGGCCCTCCCGGGCGGGCGGTTCGTTGCAAGTTCGGCGCCGCGGTCCCGCGACGCCACGCGGCAAGTTCGGCGCCGCGGTCCCGCGACGCCGCGCGGCCGGGACCCCGGACGTGCTGGGACCCCGGGACCGGGCCGGGCCCGGCAGGATGCGGGGGAGGACGGGGGCGCCCCCCGTCCCCGTCCGGGGAGACGATCAGGCGTCGAGCCAGGCGTACTCGCCGAAGGTGTAGCCCATCAGGCCGCCGGTCGGGATCGGGTGCAGGCCCTTGATCTTGCTGGAGTAGCAATCGATGTTGCTGATGAAGGCCGGGATGCCGATGCCGGCGCCCTCGTGCACCAGCACCTGCGCGTCGTGGTACATCTGCTTGCGCTTGGCCTCGTCGCGCTCGGCCCGGGCGCCGACGATCAGCTGGTCGAAGGCCGGGTTCTTCCAGCGCGACTCGTTCCAGGCCGCATCCGACTTGAAGAACAGGCTGAACAGCAGGTCGGCGGTCGGGCGCGGGTTGATGTTGCCGAAGCAGAGCGGGCTCTTCATCCAGTAGTTCGACCAGTAGCCGTCGGACGGCACCCGCTGGACGTCGATGTTGAGGCCGAGCTTCTTGGCATCCTGCTGGATCAGCACCGCCATCTCGACCGAGGCGTCGGCCGCCGGGGAGGCGACGAGCGGGATGGTCGAGCCCAGCACCCCGGCCTTGTTGAAGTGGAACTTGGCCTTCTCGGGATCGTAGGGCCGTTGCGGGATGTCGGCGGCGTAGTAGCGGTTCGAGGACGGGATCGGGTGGTCGTTGGCGATCTCGGCGTAGCCGCGGAACACCGCGCTGCGCATCTGGGCGCGGTTGAGCAGGTACTTCATGCCGAGCACGAAGTCCGGGTTGGTGCCCGGGCCCTCGTCGAGGCGGGCGATCAGGTCGGTGTAGAGGCCGGCCTTGGTCTCCAGCACGTTGAAGCCGCCCATGCTCTCGATCACCCGCAGCGAGCGCGGGTTGATCACCGCGGCGATCTGCACGTCGCCGGACATGAGGGCGTTCACCCGCGACTGCTCGTCGGGCAGGCCGAAGAACTCGATGCTGTCGAGGAACGGGCCGGGCTGGCGCCAGTAATTGTCGTTGCGCACCGCGATCGTGCGCACGCCCGGGGTGAATTCCTTGCACTTGAACGGGCCGGTGCCGATGCCCTTCGAGAAGTCGGTGGTACCGGCCTGGACGATGTGGAAATGGGCGGTGCCGAGGATGACCGGCCAGTCGGCATTGGCGCCGCTGAGCACGATGCGCACCTCGTTCGGGCCCGCGGCCTCGATCGCGGTCATCTGCTTGGCCAGCGTGTTGGCCTTGGAGCCGACCGCCGGGTCGAGGTGGCGCTTGAGCGAGAAGACCACGTCCTCCACCGTCAGCGCCTTGCCGTCGTGGAAGGTCACGCCCTTGCGCAGGGTGAAGGTCCAGGTCTTGGCGTCCGGGCTGTCGTAGCTCTCGGCCAGCTCGGGGCCCGGGGCGCCGGTCTGGTCGATGCGGACCAGCTTGTTGTAGAAGAAGTTGCAGCGGACGTAGTCGCTCGCGTTCGACTGCTTGGCCGGGTCGAGCGTGTCGGAGGTCGAGCTGGTATAGGTGCAGACCCGGATGTTGCCGCCGCGCTTGGGCGTCTGGGCGAGCGCCTTGGTGGCGCTGCCGAACACCGCGCCGCCGGCGAGCAGGCCCATGCCGGCCGAGCCGAGCAGGCCCAGGATGTCGCGCCGCGATGCTCCCCGGCGCAGGCCGTCGAGGACGCGGCCGCGATCGGCGGGGCTCATGGTCTCAAAGGCGTCTGCGTCCAGCTGCGACATCGTCTTCCCCTCTGGCCAAGCCCGGCGGCGGTGTCTTTGTGCGGTGCGATAGCGTCATGCTGCACCGCCAAAATTTTGGGCATAATCCGTTCGGCACAAACAATCATCACCATCTTCGTAGGATTGTCAACAATCTGAATCGTTGGCCGCCGCCTCGCCCGGCGACTTGAGGCGAAAGCGGTCTCCCGCCGCCTCCGGCCGGGCCTTCGTGCCGCGCGGGGCGTCCGCCGCGGCAGGTTCTGCGGCCCGGCGCGCCGCCTTCGGCCGGAGCGCGGCGGTGTCCAGGCGCTATGATTCGCCCGCAGCCCCTCCGCGAGAGCCCCGATGACCGACCCCGCCGCCCTCCTGTCCGCCCTGGTCGCGATCCCCTCGGTCTGCCGCACGCCGAACGGTGCGATCGTCGCGCTGGTGCGCGACCACCTCGCCCGCCACGGCGTCGAGGCGGCCGTGCTGCCGGGGCCGGAGGGCGACCGGGCGAACCTCTTCGCCACGATCGGCCCGCGCGACGTGCCGGGGATCGTCCTCTCGGGCCACCTCGACGTGGTGCCGGCCGGCGAAGGCTGGACCGGTGATCCCTTCACCTTGCAACAGATCGGCGACCGGCTGGTCGGGCGCGGCGCCGTCGACATGAAGGGCTTCGTCGCCTGCCTGCTGGCGCTCGTGCCCGAGATGGTGCGGGCGCCGCTCGCCCGGCCGATCCACCTCGCCCTCTCCTACGACGAGGAGGTCGGCTGCGTCGGCGTGCGCCACATGATCGACCGGCTGCCCGCGCTCTGCGCCCCGCCGACCGCCTGCATCGTCGGCGAGCCCTCGGAGATGCGTCCGGTTTTGCGCCACAAGGGCAAGGTGGCCGGCCGCCTCACGGTGCGGGGCCGGGCCGGCCATTCCTCGCGGCCGGACCTCGCCGACAACGCCGTGCATCTCGCCGCCGACCTCGTCGGGCTGGTGCGCGGCCTGCACGAGGATTTCGTCGCGCAAGGTCCGTTCCACGCGATGTTCACGCCGCCTTCCTCGACCCTCCAGGTCGGGGTCATCGCCGGCGGCACCGGCGTCAACGTCGTGCCGGATACCTGCCGGATCGACTGGGAGGCCCGCGCGGTGCCGGGCACCGACCCGATGACGATCCACGACACGCTCCTCGCCCGGGTCGCCGCCCTGGTGGAGCCCCTGCGGGCGGCCGGCCGCGAGGTCGCGGTCGAGAGCGAGGTGCTGTCGGCCTATCCGGCGCTCGATCTTCCCGACGACGCGCCCTTGCGCGGCCTCGCCGAGGCGTGGTCGGGCCACGCCGCCCTCGGGGCGGTGAGCTACGGCACCGAGGCCGGGCTGTTCCAGGCCGCCGGCATCCCGTCGATCATCTGCGGCCCGGGGCGCATCGCCGAGGCGCACCGCCCCGACGAATCGATCGGGCTGGCCGACTTGGAGGAATGCTGCGCCATGCTGCGCCAAGTGATTGCCGACCAGAGGTGATTGCCGACCAGAGGTGATCGCCCACCAGCGGTGATCGCCCCCATCGAGCCGAAGGGCGAACCGGGCCAGAGGAGGAACGTTGTCGGAGCCAGGATCTAACGATTTCCGGGATCCGACAGGAGAGCAGCATGCGTTCGATTCTCGCAGGACTCGCCGCCGGCCTTCTCGTTGCGGGCGCCGCCTCGGCCCAGACCGCCGCCCCTTCGACGGCCCCGGGCCCCGGGACGGGGTCGAGCATGGGCACTGGCCCGGCCGCGACCGGCACCGTCGCCCCGATGCCGAACAACACCGGCGGCGGCGCCGGCGGCGTCGCGGCCCCCGGGCCGAACGGCGCCTCGACCATCACGGGCAACTCGGCCGCCGGCGGCAATGCCGGGCAGCCGTCCCGGGCGGTGCCGCAGGGCAGCGCCGGCAGCGGCAGCCGCTGAGCGCCCCCGGGCGGGCCATATCCCGATCTTATCGCGTCCGCCCGTCGATCGTATTGGAATTGCCCCTCCCGGCGCGGTAACACCGCGGCCAAGAGCAGGCCGGCCGCCTCGAACCGGCGGCCGGCCACCACGGGAGGTCTTTTCGAGCATGAACGCCCATCAGCACTTCATCGGCGGCGCCTGGATCGGCAGCGAGGCGACCCTGCCGGTCCTCAACCCGTCGCACGGCCAGGAGATGGCCCGCATCGCCCGCGGCGGGGCCCGTGAGATCGACGAAGCCGTCAAGGCCGGCCACGCCGCCATGGACGGCGAGTGGGGCCGGCTCGACGCCGCGTCCCGCGGCCGCCTGCTCCTCAAGCTCGCCGAGCTGATCCGCCGCGACGCCGAGATCCTGGCGACGATGGAGAGCGAGGATGTCGGCAAGCCGATGACGCTCGCCCGCAACGACGCCCAGGTCTGCGCCCGCTACTTCGAGTATTACGGCGGCGCCGCCGACAAGGTGCACGGCGACACGATCCCGTTCCAGAACGGCTTCACCGTCATGACCGTCTACGAGCCGCACGGCGTCGTCGGCGTCATCGTGCCGTGGAACTACCCGCTCCAGATGACCGGCCGCTCGGTCGCCCCGGCGCTCGCCATGGGCAACGCCGTGGTGCTCAAGCCCGCCGAGGACACCTCGCTCTCGGCGCTGCATCTGGCCAAGCTCGCGGCGGAGGCCGGCTTCCCGGCCGGCAGCCTCAACGTGGTGACGGGGCTCGGCGAGGAGGCGGGCGCGGCGCTCGCCAGTCACAAGGGCATCCACCACATCAGCTTCACCGGCTCGCGGGAGGTCGGCACGCTGATCCAGACGGCGGCGGCCAAGAACACCATTCCGGTGACGCTCGAACTCGGCGGCAAGTCGCCCCAGGTCGTCTTCGCCGATGCCGACCTGTCGGAGGCCGGCACCGTCATCGTGAAGGCGATCACCCAGAATGCCGGCCAGACCTGCTCGGCCGGCTCCCGCGTGGTGATCGAGGACGCGATCTACGACAGCTTCACCGCCGACCTCGCCAGGCGCTTCAAGGACCTGCGCGTCGGCTCGGGCGAGCAGGACCTCGACCTCGGCCCCGTCGTCAACGCCAAGCAGTGCGAGCGGGTGCAGAGCTACATCGATCTCGCCCGCCGCGACGGCCTGACCATCCTGGCCGAGGGCGAGCTCGGCACGAACGTGCCGGGTGACGGCTACTACGTCCGCCCGACCCTGATCGGCGACGTGCCGCCCGACCACCGCCTCGCCCAGGAAGAGATCTTCGGGCCGGTCCTGGTGGCGATCCGGGTGCGCGACGAGGCCGAGGCCCTGAAGGTGGCGAACGGCACCGAGTACGGGCTGGCCGCCGGCATCTGGACCCAGGATCTCGGCAAGGCGCTGCGACTCTCGAAGGGCATCAAGTCGGGCCAGGTCTTCGTCAACAACTACGGCGCGGGCGGCGGCGTCGAGCTGCCCTTCGGCGGCGTGAAGGGCTCGGGCCACGGCCGCGAGAAGGGCTTCGAGGCCCTCTACGGCTTCGGCTCGATGAAGATGATCGCGATCAAGCACGGGGTCTGATGGTCATGGCGGCGGGGAGTGGTAGGGTCAGGCCGCTCGAGGGCCTGACCGTGGTGGCGCTCGAGCAGGCGGTGGCGGCACCCTACTGCTCCTCGCGCCTGGCCGACGCGGGCGCCCGCGTCATCAAGATCGAGCGGCCGGAGGGCGATTTCGCCCGCGGCTACGATGCGGCGGTGAACGGGCTGGCGAGCTACTTCGTCTGGCTCAACCGCGGCAAGGAAAGCCTGGTCGCCGACATCAAGGACCCGGGCGACGCCGCGCTCCTCCACGCCGTCCTCGCCAAGGCCGACGTGTTCATCCAGAACCTCGCGCCGGGCGCCGCCGCCCGGGCCGGGTTCGGCTCGGAGGAGCTGCGGGCCCGCTACCCGCGTCTCATCACCGTGGATGTCACCGGCTACGGCGCCGGCCATGCCTATTCGGACATGAAGGCCTACGACCTCCTGGTCCAGGCCGAGAGCGGGCTTGCCGAGATCACCGGCCATCCGGCGGGTCCCGGCCGGGTCGGGGTCTCGGTCTGCGACATCGCCTGCGGCATGGCGGCTCATTCCGCCGTCTTGGAGGCGCTGATCGCCCGGGGCCTCACCGGCGAGGGCGCCAAGCTCGAGGTCAGCCTCTTCGACGGCATGGCCGACTGGATGAACGTTCCGCTGCTCTACTTCGAGGGCACCGGCCGGGCGCCGCAGCGGGTGGGTCTGGCCCACCCGTCGATCTGCCCCTACGGCGCTTTCCCGACCCGGGACGGGGCCCTGGTGCTGCTCTCGATCCAGAACGAGCGCGAATGGGTCAAGTTCTGCGCCGCGTTCCTTCGCCAGCCCGATCTGCCCTCGCGCCCGGGCTTCGAGAGCAACACCGCCCGGGTGGCGAACCGCCCCGAGGTCGACGCCGTGGTGGCGCAGGTTTTCTCGGAGTTGAGCCGCGACGAGGCGGCCGACCGACTGAGAGCCGCCGGCACCGCCTACGGCTTCGTCAACGGGCTCGCCGATCTCGTCTCGCATCCGGCGCTCCGCCGGGTCACCGTCGAGACCCATGCCGGCCCGGCCTCGATCGTCGCGCCGCCGGCCTTGCGCAATGGCCGGGCGCCGGTGCTGGGGCGCGTGCCGGGCATCGGCGAGCACAGCGAGGCGATCCGGCGGGAATTCGCGGCGTAAGCTTTCCCAAACATCGAAAAGTCGAGCACACTCCCCTCTCCCGTTTGGGCTAGCATGTTCACACATCTTGGTTTGAGCGCTTCTCCCTTTGAAAGTAGCGCGCCTCTCCTCCCCCTTGTGGGGAGGAGCCGGAGGTGGGGGTGGTGCCGGATAAGGCTCTGCGGTGCCTTCTGCACCACCCCCACCCCTAACCCCTCCCCACAAGGGGGAGGGGAAGCGCGCTTACCTTCAATGGGTTAGCATTCAGAGGAGAAGTGTGAATCCGCTAGCCCGTTTGGGAGAGGGGCCGGGGGTGAGGGTGGCTCGGCTTCGGTATAAAGCTGTGACTGTTGTGTGGGCAGCTCTACGCTGAGTGCTTCACACGGAACCGTAGCACCCTCGCGCGATCTTCGATCGCCCCTACCCCTCTCCCACACGGGAGAGGGGATCCCGCGCCTGATAAAGTCGCGGGATCCTCAATAAAACCACCCGGGAGGACCACCATGGCCACCATCCGCGAAGACGACCTGGTCGCCTCCATCGCCGACGCCCTGCAATTCATCTCGTACTACCACCCGGCCGATTACATCGAGAACCTCGCCGAGGCCTGGCGGCGCGAGGAGAGCCCGGCGGCGCGGGACGCGATGGCGCAGATCCTGGTCAATTCGCGCATGGCCGCCTTCGGCCGCCGGCCGATCTGCCAGGATACCGGCACCGCGCAAGTGTTCATGAAGGTCGGGCTCGGGGCGCGGATCGTCTCGAACCGCTCGCTGCAGGAGATCGTCGACGAGGGCGTGCGCCGGGCCTGGCGCGAGGAGCGCAACCCGCTGCGCGCCTCCGTCGTCGCCGAGCCGCTCTTCGGGCGCCGCAACACCGGCGACAACGCGCCGGCCATGCTTCATGTCGAGATGGTGGCCGGCGACACGGTCGAGGTCCATGTCGCGGCGAAGGGCGGCGGCTCGGAGAACAAGGCGAAGTTCGCGGCCCTCAACCCGAGCGATTCCGTCGCCGACTGGGTGGTGCGCACCGTCGAGACCCTGGGGGCCGGCTGGTGCCCGCCCGGCATGCTCGGCATCGGCGTCGGCGGTTCGCCCGAGAAGGCGATGACGCTCGCCAAGCTCTCGCTCCTCGATCCGATCGACCTGCCGCAGATCCGCGCCCGCGGGCCGTCGTCCAGGGAAGAGGAGTTGCGGCTCGAGATCTTCGAACGGGTCAACGCGCTGGGCATCGGCGCGCAGGGCCTCGGCGGCCTGACCACGGTGCTGGATGTGAAGCTCAAGACCTTCCCGGTCCACGCCGCCTCGCTCCCCGTCGGCCTGATCCCGCAATGCGCCGCCGACCGGCACGCGCATTTCACCCTCGACGGCAGCGGGCCTGCCGTCTTCACCCCGCCCTCCCTCGATCTCTGGCCGCAGGATGTCAGCGTCGCGACGGCCGCCGGGCGGCGGGTCGATCTCGACCGGCTGACCCGCGAGGAGGTCGCCTCCTGGCGCGCCGGAGAGACCCTGCTGCTGTCGGGCCACCTGCTTACCGGGCGCGACGCGGCGCATTTGCGCCTGACCCGGATGCTGGAGGCGGGCGAGGACCTGCCGGTCGATCTGCGCGACCGGGCGATCTACTATGTCGGCCCGGTGGATGCGGTCGGCGACGAGGCGGTGGGCCCGGCCGGCCCGACCACCGCGACCCGCATGGACAAGTTCCTGGAGCCGATCCTGTCGCGGACCGGCCTCCTCGTCATGGTCGGCAAGGCCGAGCGGGGCCCGGCCGCGGTCGAGACCATCGCCCGCCACGGTGCGGCCTACCTGATCGCGGTGGGGGGCGCGGCCTACCTCGTCTCCAAGGCGATCAAGTCGGCCCGGGTGCTCGCCTTCGCCGATCTCGGCATGGAGGCGATCCACGAATTCGTGGTCGAGGACATGCCGGTCACCGTCGCGGTGGACGCCGCCGGCACCTCGGTCCACCGCGACGGGCCGGCCCGCTGGAGGCGGCCGGTGCGGGAGATGGCGCCGGCGTAAGCGCAGGATGGCCCTCCCCCGCAGGGGAGGGTTCGTGCTCGTCACCCTTGAGCCTTGCCGTCACGGTTCAGTCACGCCCGCGTGCTGAATCGGGCGGCGCAAGGAGACAAGCGTGACCGGCACGACGCGCTACGCCCTCTACTTCACGCCGAAGCCCGGCTCGGACCTCGCCCGGTTCGGCAACGCCGTGCTCGGCATCGACAACCATACCGGCGCCGAGATCCCCCGCCCGG
Source organism: Methylobacterium indicum (assembly GCF_017347565.1). Lineage (NCBI taxonomy): Bacteria > Pseudomonadati > Pseudomonadota > Alphaproteobacteria > Hyphomicrobiales > Methylobacteriaceae > Methylobacterium > Methylobacterium indicum. The sequence goes on from NZ_AP024145.1 coordinate 4,120,432, forward strand.
ACGGGATGGCCGATCTCGCGGGCGTGACAACCTCGCCCCGTCGCTACGGCTTCCACGCCACCCTGAAGGCGCCGATGCGGCTCGCCCCCGGCGCGGCCGAGGCCGACCTGCTCGCCGCGGCGGAGGCCTTGGCGGCGGACCATCCGCCGGTCCCGGTCGGTCCCCTGCACGTCGCGACGCTCGGCGCCTTCACGGCCCTGATCCCGGTGGCCCCGCCGCCGGAACTCGGCCTGTTCGCCGCCGAATGCGTCGCCGCCTTCGAGCCGTTCCGCGCGCCCCTCAGCGAGGCCGAAACGGCGCGCCGCAGGCCCGAGCGCCTGAGCCCCCGCGGCCGGGCGCTGCTCGCGGCCTGGGGCTATCCGCACGTCTTCGAGGAATTCCGCTTCCACATGACCCTGACCGACGCCCTGCCGGAGGAGGCTCGCGCGCGTTGGCGCGAGCGCCTGACGGCCGCCTACGGCGCAGGCGCCTCCCTCACCCTCGACGCCCTGTCGGTGCTGCGCCAGGACGGTGCCGCCCCGTTCCGGGTGCTGCAACGCATCCCGCTCGGAGGCTGACGCGATGGCCGGACAACTCGGGCTGGAGCCCGTCATCGATCCGACCGCCACAATCCGGGAAAGCCGGCTCGGCCGCTATACCGAGGTCGGACCCCGCACCCAGCTCGCGGAGACGGTGCTCGACGACTATTCCTACATCGGCAACGACGGCGAGGTGATCTACACCACGATCGGCAAGTTCTGCTCGATCGCCGCGATGGTGCGGATCAATCCGGGCAACCACCCGATGGAACGGGCCTCGCAGAGCCACTTCACCTACCGAGCCGCCTCGTACTGGCCGGAGGAAGCGAATGAGCCGGCCTTCTTCGACCGGCGCCGGGCCTTGCCGGTCACCATCGGGCACGACGTCTGGATCGGCCACGGCGTCGTGGTGCTGCCGGGGCGCAGCATCGGCACCGGCGCGGTGGTCGGCGCGGGCGCCATCGTCACAAGGGACGTCGCGCCCTACACCATCGTGGTCGGCAACCCGGCCCGGCCGGTGCGCCGCCGCTTCGACGAGGCGGCCGCCGAGCGCCTGATGCAACTCGCCTGGTGGGACTGGGGCCATGACAGGTTGCGCGCCGCTCTCCCCGACTTCCGCCAGCTTCCGATCGAGGCCTTCCTTGATAAATATGCCGGCTAAGCACTGACGCACTGTCATCCGGCTGTCGCTTAACGGGCGTTTACGTTCGCCGAACAGTGAAGTCGGGCGAGCGGATGCTGGTTGTCGAGAATCTCACGCGTCAATACGGTGCCCGCCGGGCCGTGGACGGGGTCACCCTGTCCATCGAGCGCGGCAGCTTCGTCGGCGTGATCGGGCGCTCGGGCGCCGGCAAGTCGACCCTGCTGCGGATGCTCAACCGCCTCGCCGACCCGACCGGCGGGCGCATCCTCTTCGACGGCACCGACGTGACGGGCCTGCGTGGAGGGGCCCTTCGCGCCTGGCGCGCCCGCTGCGCGATGATCTTCCAGCAATTCAACCTCGTCGGCCGCCTCGACGTGATGACGAACGTGCTGATGGGCCGGCTCAACCAGGTGCCGGCCCACCGCTCGCTGCTGAAGCTGTGGAGCGAGCAGGACCGGGCGCTGGCCCTGGCCGCCCTCGAGAATTTCGACATGGGGGCGTTCGCCGCCAACCGGGCCGACCAGCTCTCGGGCGGCCAGCAGCAGCGCGTCGCCATCGCCCGCGCCCTGGTGCAGGAGCCGGAGATCATCCTGGCCGACGAGCCGGTCGCCTCCCTCGATCCGCGCAACACCCGCCTGGTGATGGACGCGCTCGCCGACGCCAACAAGCGCTACGGCATCACCGTGTTGTGCAACCTGCACTCCCTCGACCTCGCCCGGGCCTATTGCGACCGGCTGATCGGCCTCTCGGCCGGCCGGGTGGTGTTCGACGGCCGCGGCTTCGACCTCACCGAGGACGTCGCCCGCACCCTCTACGGTCTCGAGGCCGGCGAGGTGATGGACCGGGGCGAGCCCGAGACCCCGCCGGTGCCGGTGCGGGCTCCCGTCCGCCACGCCGAGGCGCTGAGCGCCTGAAACCTTTTTTCGTTCCGAGAAGGACTTGAACGATGCTGACCCGTCGCACCCTCGTGGGCGCCGCTGCCGCCCTGATGTTCGCCGCCGGCCCGGCTCTCGCCCAGGACTGGAAGGCGAAGTACCCCGAGCTGACCCTCGGCGTGATCCCGGCCGAGAACGCGTCGGGCACCGTCGACCGCTACACCCCCCTCACCGCCTACCTCACCAAGGAACTCGGCGTTCCGGTGAAGCTGCGCGTCGCGAATGATTACGCGGCGGTGATCGAGGGCCAGCGCGCCGGCAACATCCAGATCGCCTTCTACGGCCCGGCCTCCTTCGCCCGCGCCGTCATCACCGGGGTGAAGGCCGAGCCGGTGGTCAACCAGAAGCACGAGACCGGCGTCTCGGGCTATTACTCGGTGATCTATGTCAGGGCGGACAGCCCGTACAAGTCGATCGAGGACCTGAAGGGCAAGAGCCTCGCCCTGGTCGACCCCAACTCGACCTCCGGCAACCAGGCCCCGCGCTTCTTCCTGCACAAGGCCGGCCACGACGTCGACAAGTTCTTCGGCAAGACCTTCTATGCCGGCAGCCACGAGAACGCCGTGCTGGCGCTCGCCCAGGGCACGGCCGACGCCGCCGCCAACTTCTGGAACTCCGACACCGACAGCAACCTGACCCGGATGCTGGCCAAGGGCATGGTGAAGAACGCCGACGGCACGCCGATGAAGCAATCGGATTTCCGCGTCATCTTCAAGTCCGAGTTCCTGCCCGAGGGGCCCTTCGCGGTCCTCGCGAGCCTGCCGGACGACCTCAAGCAGAAGATCCGCCAGGCCTTCATCGAGTTCCCGACCAAGGACAAGGCCGCCTTCGACAAGCTCTCGGACGGCAAGGACCAGGGCCTCACCCCGGTGACGCTGAAGGACTACCAACCGATCATCGAGATGCTCCGCCACAACGACGAGCAGCGCAAGCGGTCGTAAGCCACTTCCCCTCCCTCTTGTGGGGAGGGGTCAGGGGTGGGGGTGGTGCCGCGTAGAGCGCGAGCTTCATCCGGCACCACCCCCACCCCCCAACCCCTCCCCACAAGGGGGAGGGGAGGAGCATCCCCGTGACCGTCCGCATCGAGACCCTGCCGCCCGAGCGCGAGGCGACCCTGCTCGCCGCCTATTCCGGCGCCGTCGCCTCGACGCGCCGGCGCAACCTGGCGGTCGTCGTCGTCATCGTGGCGCTCTACCTGCTCGCCGGCTGGATGGCCGAGGTGCGGCCGCTCACCTTTCTCGACAACATCCAGAACTTCACCGCCTATCTCGGCCAGATCCTGCCCACCCTGACCATCGACAACCTGCCTGCCGACGTCGCGGCCTGGTACTGGGGCCTGCCAAAATGGCTCGGGTTGCTGGCCGAGACCATCCTGATGGCCTATCTCGGCACGCTGTTCGGCGGCATCGCGGCGTTCGCGCTGTGCTTCCTCGCCTCGGCCAACCTCGTGCGGTCCCCGGCCATCCGCTTCTGCGCCCGCCGCTTTCTCGAAGTGTGCCGCACGGTGCCCGAGGTGGTGTTCGCGCTGATCTTCGTCATCGCCTTCGGGCTCGGGCCGATGGTCGGCGTGCTGGCGCTCGCGATCCACACCACCGGGGCGCTCGGCAAGCTCTTCTCCGAGGTGGTCGAGAACATCGACATGAAGCCGGTCGAGGGCCTGACCGGGACGGGCGCGGGCTTCCTCGAGACCGTGCGCTTCGCGGTGGTGCCGCAGGTGCTCTCCAACTTCGCCTCCTACGCGCTGCTGCGCTTCGAGATCAACGTGCGGGGTGCCGGCGTGATGGGCTTCGTCGGGGCCGGCGGCATCGGCCAGGAGTTCCTGGTCGCGATCCGCAACTTCTACTACACGGACGTGAGCGCGATCCTGGTCCTCATCATCCTGACCGTGGTGACGATCGATCTGGCCACCGAGTCCTTACGTCACCACCTCCTCGGCCGGGAGGCCCACGCGTGAGACCCCGCCCGCCCTCCGCCCTGCGCCAGGCTGCGCTCGCCGATCTCGACGGCCTGCGCCAACGCCACCCGGCGGTCTTCCGGCCCTCGTGGCCGCGCCGCGCCGTGGTGATCGGCAGCCTCGCCGCAATCGTCGCGCTGGCCGTCTTCGCCATGGTCAGGCTCGACTTCTCGCTCCTGCGCATCGTCAACGGCCTGCACCGCCTCGGCGAGTTTGCCGGCATGATGCTGCCGCCCTCGGCGCAAGGGCGCTTCGGCCTGTTCCTGTCGGCCCTCGGCGAGACCCTGGCGATCGCCTTCCTGGGCACCCTGACGGCGGCCTGCCTCGCCTTCCCGGTGGCGTTCCTCGCCGCCCGCAACGTGGTGAAAAACCCCTTCCTGCGCTTCGGGGTGCGCCGCGGCTTCGACGTGATCCGTTCCGTCGACGTGCTGATCTGGGCGCTGATCTGGATCAACGTCGTCGGCCTCGGGCCGTTCGCCGGGGCGCTCGCCATCGCCTGCTCGGATTTCGGGGCGCTCGGAAAACTCTTCTCCGAGGCGGTCGAGACCGCCGACCGCAAGGCGCAGGAGGGCGTGACCGCGTCGGGCGGATCCCGGCTGCACCGGGTGCGGTTCGGCCTGGTGCCGGCGGTGCTCCCGGTGCTCGCGAGCCAGGTGCTCTACTTCTTCGAATCGAACACCCGCTCGGCCACCATCATCGGCATCGTCGGGGCCGGCGGCATCGGCCAGTACCTCACCGAGCTGATCCGGGTGCTGGAGATGCAGCAGGTCGCCTTCCTGGTGCTGATGATCCTCGTCACCGTGGCGCTGATCGACCTCGTCTCCGGCCGCCTGCGCCGGGCGATCATCGGGACCGCGGCCCACTGACCGCGAGGGGTTAGGGGCCTGATTCCACCGGGTTTTCGCGAGTGCGACGGCGTGCGAAAACCTCGCGCGGCGCGCGTGTCTTCCTGATTGTCTTCCCCCGGGGCGGGCGCCTATAAGCCGGCTGTCTCACGCAGGCCTTGCGGCGTCGAGAGCCCCGCCGGGCGCTCTCCGCGCGCAAGGATCGATCCATCCGCCGGGGAGCACCATGGCCGGGCATTCACAGTTCAAGAACATCATGCACCGCAAGGGCCGCGTCGACGCGGTTCGCTCGAAGGTGTTTTCCAAGCTCGCCCGAGAGATCACCGTGGCGGCCAAGCTCGGCACGCCCGACCCGTCGATGAACCCGCGCCTGCGCGCCGCGATTCTCGCGGCCCGGGCCGAGAACATGCCCAAGGACAACATCGAGCGCGCCATCAAGAAGGCGGCCGGCGGCGACGCGGAGAACTACGAGGAGGTCCGCTACGAGGGCTACGGTCCCGGCGGCGCCGCGCTGATCGTCGAGGCCCAGACCGACAACCGCAACCGCACCGCGAGCGACGTGCGCTCGGCCTTCACCAAGTCCGGCGGCAGCCTCGCCGAGACCGGCGCCGTGTCGTTCATGTTCGACCATGTCGGCCTCGTCGCCTTCGACGCCAAGGTGGCCGATGCCGACACGATGCTGGAAGCCGCCATCGAGGCCGGCGCCGACGACGTGAAGTCCGACGAGAGCGGCCACGAGGTCATCTGCGAGCAGGGCGCGATGGGCGAAGTCTCCAAGACCCTGGAAGCCCGCTTCGGCGAGCCCCGCCGCACCGCCCTGATCTGGCGCGCCCAGAACACCGTCGACGTCGACGACGAGACCGCCGAGAAGCTGATCCGCCTCGTCGAGACCATCGAGGACCAGGACGACGTGCAGAACGTCTTCGTGAACTTCGCGGTCTCCGACGCGATGCTGGCGAAGATGCAAGGATAAGGCCCGGGTCGTGTACGACTGAAGGGATCTCGGGTTCCGACGATCCACCACGTCGTCCAGGGCTCGCCGCTGCGCCTCAGGGATGACGCAGGGCTATTCAGGGAAAGGTGAGGCGCGGGAAATCCCCTCTCCCCGCGGGCGGGGAGAGGGCCGAACCCTCGTTCAGAGGGTTCGGCAAGCCCGTAGGGCGAGGGTGAGGGGGTGGTTCCGAACGAGACTCTTCCGGAACCCACCCCCTCACCCTCGCTCCGGCATTCGCCTCCGCTTGTCGCTTGCACGACAAGGTGCAAGCGACCCTCTCCCCGCCCGCGGGGAGAGGAGAGACCCCGCGCCATTCTTTGTCCTGGTCTCTCTCGGTGGGATGAGCCGACGGGAAATCCTCGGCAGAGCGAAGCGCGCTCAGGGCTTTGCACTCACCCCGGCAGCCGCAACCGCGCCCGCAAGCCCCCCATCGCCGACCGGTCGAGCTCCAGCCCGCCGCCATACAGCTCCGCCAGTTCCGTGGTGATGGCGAGGCCGAAGCCGTGGCCCGGCACGGTCTCGTCGAGGCGTTTGCCGCGCTGCGCCACCGCCGCCAGCGCCTCCGGCCCGAGGCCCGGACCGTCATCTTCGATCGACACGATCACGTCGCTGCCGGAGTCTTCCGCCGACACCCGCACCGCGCGGGCGCACCACGCGCAGGCATTGTCGATCAGGTTGCCCAGCATCTCGTCGAGATCCTGCGGGTCGCAGGCCGCCGCGAGGCCGGGCGGAACCGTGCAGGCCACCCGCACGCCCTTCTCGGCGTGTAGCCGCTCCAGGGCCGCCGCGAGATCCATCACCGGCCCGACGAGTTCGGTTCGAGTCCGGGTGGCGCCTGTGAGGGCGGCGCTGCGGGCCCGGCGCAGGTGGTGGCGTACGCCGCGGTCGAGGCTGGCGACGAGGTGGGCGAGGCGCCCATCCGGGTCGCGACCGGGCTCGGAGAGAGCGAGGCTCAGGGTCGCGAGCGGCGTCTTCAGGCCGTGGGCGAGGTTCGCCACATGGGTGCGGGCCTGGGCGAGCTGCGCGGCATTCTCGTTCAGAAGCGCATTGATCTCGGCCGCGAGCGGCCGGACCTCCGCCGGCTGGGAAGCGGGCACCCGCTCGCGCTGCCCGGCCCGCACCGCCTCGAGTTCCCGGCGCAACCGGTCGAGGGGCTTGAGGCCGAGGCGGACCTGCGCCACGGCGCCGGCGGCGAGGCACAGGCCCAGCACCCCGAGGCTCGCCGCGAGAGCAAGGCCCGCCTCGCGCAACGGCCCCCAGAGGGCGGCGCGCGGCGCGCTCGCCGCCACCATCGTGCCGTCCGGGAGGTCGAGGACCCGCAGGATCAAGGCCTCGCCGCGGGGGCCGATGCCGTCCGCCGGGCGCGGCCGGTCGTCGCCGGCCTGCGGGACCTGCGGCAGGGCGAGGTCGCGCCCGGCGAGGGAGGCGGAGCCGAGCGACGCCGCCCCGCGCCGGACCTGCCAGGTCCAGCCCGAGCCCGGGCGGTCGAAGGGCGGCGCGTCGAGGTCGCGGGACAGGCGGAGGGGCTGGCCCGGCTCCAGCCCCGAGACCAGGGAGACGATCTGCGCATCGAGCCGGGACTCGATCTGCCCGCGCACGAAGCGCGCGAGGATCAGCCCGATGGCGAGCCCCGCCACCACCAGGGCGGCCACGATCAGCCCCAGCGCCCCGAGGAGCAGGCGCCGGCGCAGGGAGCCGATCTGGCCTAAGCCCGTCACGCCGCCTCGCCCGCGGTGAGCCGGTAGCCGTGGCCGCGCACGGTCTCGATCCGGGCCGGGGCGATCTTGCGGCGCAGGCGCGTGATGATGACCTCGACGGAGTTCGAATCGACCTCCGCGTCGCCCTCGTAGACCCGCTCCAGCAGCTCGCCCCGCGGCACAACCCCGTCCCGGCGCAGGATCAGGCAGGACAGGACCCGCCATTCGAGGCCGGTGAGCTTGAGCGGCAGCCCGTCGCGGGTGAAGGCGCCGAGGCCGGGATCGAAGCTGACCGGACCGCAGGTCACGGTGGTGGCCCCATGGGCGGCGGCCCGGCGCACCAGCGCCCGCAGGCGGATCACCAGTTCCTCGACCCGGAACGGCTTGACCAGATAGTCGTCGGCCCCGGCCTTGAACCCCGCCACCTTGTCGCTCCAGGCGTCCCGCGCGGTGAGGACCAGCACCGGCAGGGTGCGCCCCACCGCCCGCCAGCCCTGCAGCACCGCGATGCCGTCGCGCTTCGGCAGGCCGAGATCGAGCACCGCCGCGTCGTAGGTCTCGGTGTCGCCGAGATGCGCGCCGTCCTCGCCGTTGCTGGCATGGTCGACGGCGCAGTTCTCGGCGCGCAGGACCCGCAGGATCTCGGCCGCGAGGGCCGCATCGTCCTCGACGAGCAGGAGCTTCATGGGCGGTCGTACTCAACGGTGGGAGCGCGGATTTCGCCGTAGTCCCGGCGGTTTAACCGAACCTGAACGGCGAGGTTCAGGCCCGGTTCCCGGGTCCTGACGTAGAAGAGCGCCAACCCGGAAGGGCCCCGACGACAGGAACACACCGATGACCGACCACACCATCATCGACGGCAAGGCCACCGAGATCGAGACCGCCAAGGTCGAGACCGGCGCGACCGAGACCATCGCTCCCGCCGCCCGCACCAAGCCCCGCCGCGGCCTCCTCGTCGGCGCCGTCGCGGTGCCGCTGGCCCTCGGCGCCGTCGGCCTCTCGCTCGCTCAGCCGGCCGAGACGCCGCTCACCCCCGTCGCCCCGGTCGCCGTGAGTGCGCTCGCGCCCTCCGGCGCCACCGCCGCCAAGGGCGAGGTCGCCGAGATCTTCGGCAACAAGTTCATCCTCCAGGACGGCACCGGACGGGCGCTCGTCGAGACCGGCCGGGCCGGGGAGGGCGGTGCCCTGGTCGCCAAGGGCGAGAGCGTGACGGTGCAGGGCCGGTTCGAGAACGGCTTCCTGCAGGCCAGCGCGCTCACCCGCGCCGACGGCAGGACCGAGACCCTGCGCCCCGCCGGTCCGCCCCCCGGGGGCCTCGACTGGGCGAAGGACAAGGTCGGGCTGGGGCCGAGCGTCGACGTTCCGGCCCTCACCAAGGCGGTCACGGATGCCGGCTACACCGATATCCGGGTCGCCGGCCGCGGGCCGCGCCACCTCGAGGTCGCGGCCAAGGGCCAGGACGGCAAGGAGCGCATGCTCCATGTCGGCTTCGACGGGCAGATCCGCGAGATGCGGACGTTCTGAGGCGTTGGAACGCCGATCTCGAAGCCCATCCCAAGAGCTCCGGCTGCTTTCCCCCCACCGACGACCTCGACCCGAGCCGCGATGAGATCGATATGTTTTGCATTCGATCTCATTGCTCGCAGTCCGGTGCCGTGAATGGGAGGAGCGTGGAGGACGCGCCAATCGTGCGCGTGCTCCTCCCCGATCGGCTTCGGGCCGTGCGCCGCTGCCTCGTGAGGGCGGCGGCGATGGAGCGTGTCAGCGGGCGAGGTGCCGGTCGAAGAACCGGGCGATCTCCTCGAACACCGCCTTCGTCTCCGGGGCGGTATCGTCGCGGATGTAGTGGGCGTGGGACTGGCCCTCGCCGACCTGGAGATAGGCCTCGACCCCGGCATCGCGCAGCTTGCGGTGGACCCGCACGGTGTTCGACAGCAGAAGGTCGCGCGTGCCCGTCGTCAGGATCGTGGGCGGGAAGCCGTGCATGTCGCCATAGACCGGCGACAGCATCGGGTCCTTGAGGTCGTGGCCGTTGGCGTAGACCTTCGCGCCGGCGTCGCAGAAGCCGTCTGGCGAGACCAACACGTTGTCGAGCATCGCGTTGGTGACGAAGCTGTCGCCGACCTTGGTCGTGTCCGACATCGGTGTCCCGGGCGCGATCGCGGCGGGCAGCGGCAGCCCCTCCTGCTTGGCGCGCAACACCATCGCCAGGGTCAGCGCCCCGCCGGCCGAGGTGCCGAAGATCGCGGTCTTCTTCGGGTCGGTCGTGCGGGTGACCGCCTTCCAGACCGTCATGGCGTCGTCGTGGGCGGCCGGGTAGGTCGCCTCGGGCGGCATGCGGTAATCGACCGAGATCACCTTGAAGCGGCCGAACCCGGCCATGAAGATCGCCTCGGGCAGCCCGGCCTCGCCGGGATTGAGCACGTAGCAGCCGCCATGGACGTGGACGAGGACCCGGTCGCGGTTCTCCGGCGGGATGTCCTTCGGGGTGACGATATAGGCCCGCACCCCGTCGATGGTGGTCGGCTCGATTCCGACCTTCAGCCGTTCGAGCATACCGGGCACGAGCTTGCGCAGGGCGGCCGCCCCGGCCTCGGCGATGGGCTTCCACTCCTCGCCGGTCTTCGGCTGGATGTTCCAGTTGCTGCGCAGGGGAGCGCCGACGATCTTCGCCATCTGCGGGCTGACGTCGGCCGGCACCGGCACGCTCTTGGCCGGCACCTCCAGCGGCGCCTGCTGGGCCGCGACGGCCGTGGCGACGAGCGCGCCCGCGAGGGCGCCGCCCCACCGGCCGAGCCGGCGTGCATGGACGGTCATGGGTGTCTCCTCCTGCGAAGGCCCGCTTCCGCCGTCTCGCGCGGCGGGTCGCGGTCTGCCCCGGTCAATCTAGGCGGTGCGCCCTGTTGGGCCAACGCATCGTCGATCCGCGCGGATCGCGTATCGTCGAAACGGAAACGGGCCACCCCGGTGAGGGGCGGCCCGGATCTCTCGTGTACGGCTGCCGGCGCTAGAGAGCTTCACGATCGCGTTGCAATCGCGAAGCTCTCTAAGTCTTTGTTTTGTCGCATTTTCTCCGACGAACCGGTTTCCACTTCGTCGGAAAATGCTTTATTGCTGCTGGGCCGGCTGACCCTGCTGCTGGATCAGCGGGGTGATGCGCCGCACGGTGACCCGGCGGTTCTCCCGCGAGGCGCTCTGCGTGTTCACCTTCAGGTACTGTTCGCCGTAGCCCTGGGTGGTCAGGTTCTCGGGCGGCACCTTGAAGTCGCGGGTCAGCACCTCGGCCACCGACTGGGCGCGCCGGTCGGAGAGCGAGAGGTTGTCGACGTCGTTGCCGACCGCGTCGGTGTAGCCCTCGATGAGGAAGACCTCCTGCGGGTTGTTCTGGATCGCCTGGTTGATCGCCGCCGCGATGGTGGCGAGGCGCCGGGCCTGGTCCGGCGTCACCTGCCACGAGCCGGTGTCGAAGGTGATCGTGTCGATGTCGACGCTGCGCATCCGGGCGCGCAGGGTCGGGCTGGAGCGCACCTGATCCAGGGTGTAGCGCCGCTCGATCGGGGCCACCGGCGGGGCGGTCAGCGCCTCGTAGATCGCGCCCTCGTCGGCCTGGTCCGCCTCGACCACGTAGCGGTTGCGGGGGATGCGGATGTCCGGCGGTGGCAGCACCACCACGTCCTGCTCGATCGATCGCGGCGGGCCCGCGTAGGAATTGTCGATCAGCACCACCTCGCGCCCGTCCGGCCCGCGGCGGTAGCGCCGCAGCAGCCGGCCGTCGTCGTCCACCACCGTGAAGACCTGATAGCCGCCGGGGCGGTCGATGATCGTCACCGTGTCGCGGCCGCGGCGCTCGATGCGGGCGTCGCGGTCGAGCAGGCGGAACCGCTCGGTCTCGTCGTGGCGCAGGAAGTAGCGGTCGTCGTCGCGCACGATCACGCGGCCGGGCTCGCGGATGATCAGGCGGCCGCCCTCGTTGTACTCGCGCCGGGCCCGCCGGACGTCGTCGTAGCTGCGCACGTCGATGTCGCCGCGGCGGAAGCCGCCCGGAACGTAGTCCGGCGCGTCGCGGCGATAGCCGCCGGGCAGGTCGCCGCGGTCGCCGAAGCCGCGCCGGTCGCCGTCGCGGCGATCGGCATCGCGGCGATCGGGGTCGCGGCGATCGAAGTCGCGCGGGTCGCCGCCCCGCCGGTCGTCGCCCCGCCGGTCGAAGTCGCGCGGATCGCCGTTGCGCCGGTCCTGGTCGCGGGGATCGCGCCGGTCGAAGCCGCGCTCGTCGCGGCCGTCGGGACCGACCGGTGGCGGCGCCCCGGCTCCGCCGGGCACGAACGGCCGGCCGGGCACGCCGGGGCGCTGGTTGGGCGGCAGCGGCGCATCGTTCGGGCCGGCGCCGGGCGCGTCAGGGCGGCCCGGGCCGCGACCCGGCTCGCCGGGCTGCGGCGCACCTGGCGGCGGAGCCGCACGGCCGGGGGCGGGGGGCTGGCCGGGAGCCGGAGGCTGACCGGGCGCGGGCGGCTGGCCGGGGCCGCGCTGGCCCGGCGCATCCGGCCCGCGGCGATCCTCGCGCGCATCGGGGCGCTCGTCGCGACGATCCGGCCGGGCGTCGGGACCCGCGCGGTCGGGGCGCCCGGCGGGACCGCGATCCTGCGGCGGGGCCGGCGGCCGGCCGGGTTCCTCGCCGCGCGGACCACGCGGCTCCTGCCGGTCGGGCCTTTCCTGCCGGTCGGGACGGTCCGGGCGCTCCTGGCGATCTGGCCGCTCTTGGCGATCCGGCCGCTCTTGGCGATCCGGGCGGCCCTGCGGGCCGCGCTCCTGCGGTTCGGGCCGCTCGCGCTGCTGGGGTTCGGGGCGCTCACGGGGAGGCGCCGGGCGCTCGCGCGGCTCCTGGCGCTCGCGCGGTTCCTGGCGATCCGGCCGCTCGCGCGGCGGCTCGGGCCGCTCCTGGCGGGGCTCCGGTCGTTCCTGGCGGGGTTCGGGACGCTCGCGCGGCTCGGGCCGAGGCGCCGGGCGCTCCTGCCGCGGCTCGGGCCGCTCCTGGCGGGGTTCGGGTCGTTCCTGTCTCGGCTCGGGGCGCTCGGCCGGGCCACGCTCCGGGCGCGGTCCGCCGCGCTCGCCGCCCGGACCACCGGGTCCGCCATGCCCGCGCTCGCCCGGCCCGCCGCCGGGGCCTCCCGGACCGCCGGGGCCTCCCGGACCACCCGGTCCGCCGGGACCACCCCGCTCGCCCGGGCCGCCCTGGGCCAGCCGGATCACGTCGTCGCCCCGCGCCGCCACCTGGCTCGCGAGAAGGGGCTGGAGCAGCAGCGCCGGCAGGATCGTGCCGGTCAGCAGCAGCGCGCGGGCAGAGCGCATCAAGAAACCTCTCGTCCGTCGTCGGTCCCTTCGAACACCTTGACGGCGAGTTGGTTCCCTCGTGCGATTCCCCTCGGTCAGCCGGCCCGGTGCGGTCGCACCGGGCCGGGACCGTTCACGAGGCCGGCGTTACGGGGTCGCGACCGGGGCGGCACCGGGTGCCGGCACGGTGGCGGCCGCGGCCTGCGGGCCCTCCGCCTTGGCGGTGAGCGGCACCGGGATCAGGTTCGGGGCGATGATCCGCACCGCGGGGCGCTCCTCGGGGCCGGCGGGGCGGGCGGCGTCGGCGGCCTCGACCGTCTCCTCGACGCGGGTCGCGGCGGTGGCCGCCAGGGTGGCGGCGGCCCGGTCGGCGCGGCCGACGAGGGTCAGGCGCACCTTCGGCCGCGACATCGCCTCGGCCTGGGCCGGGGTGACGAAGATGTCGCCCTTGTGGCGCACCAGCATGCTCTCGGCCTTGACCAGGGCCTGCGCCCAGGTCTGCGTGCCCTTGCACGAGCAGTTCGGCACGAAGGCCTTCTGGAACTTGAAGGCGTTCGGCAGGGCCGAGTAGGCGCGCTTGGTCTGGATCGCGGCAGCCTGGGTCAGGCCGTTGTCGGAGGGCGGCATCGAGTAGGCGGCGGCCTCGGCCCCCGGGCAGAGCGCCTGGCACATCTCGTCGGCGCCCTCCCGCCCGTCGGGCAGGTTCGGCATCGGGAAATAGGCGCCGTCGCACATCCGCACGCAGATCACCTGCGAGCCGCCGCGCCCGAAGCCGTCGGCGGGCTTCGATTGCAGGGCCGCCGGGGTCGGCAGGCCGGTGCAGGATTCCTTCACGGCGGCGATGAGCTGCTCGCGCCGGGCATTCGAGACCTCGCGCGCGCCGGCGCCGTAGCCGGCATTGAGGGCGCGGATGCGCTGCTCGACCTGGGCGCATTGCGGCGGCCGCATGTCGAAGAACAGGAAGCGCCCGCCCTCGCAGCCGATCGACTGCCGGTAGGCGACGAGCTGCTGGATCTCCTCGATCTGGCCGCGATTCGAGTCGCGCTGGAGGCCGGCGAGCTCGGCGCGGAAGCGCTGGCAGGCCGCCGCGTTGGGCTCGGCCAGGGCGGCCTGGCACAGCGACAGCGTGGCGAGGATCCCGGCGAGGAGCCGGGCCGTGAGGCGAAGCAGCGGCATGGTGTGCGGGGACCGGCCGGTATGCGGGGACGATCCGCCCGCCCGAGGGCGGCGGACAAGACGAAAGCCGTCCCGCAGGCGCGCGGCGCCGAGCGGCAACGCCGGCGGTGAGGCCTGACGTCGACGCCCAAGCGTGGCAGGACGGGACGCCCCCGTTCTACCCTCCCTGGCCGCCGGGCGACAGCCTCCCTACATGCGTTAAGCTTCTTCACTGAAAGGTTGACGCGATGGTGTGGCGGCGGGGTCTCAGGGCTCGCGGTCGGAAGGCTGTTGTGACGGCGCTCGCCCTCGGGGCGTGCCTCGGGGCGGCGCAGAACGCGGCGCAGGCGCAGGAACCGGACCGGATCTTCGACAAGTCGACGGTCTGGCGGCCCCTGACGCCCAACGACAAGCTCGTGGTCTACGGCATCGACGATCCGGACGTGGCCGGCGTCGCCTGCCACTACACCCAGCCCGAGAAGGGCGGCATCAAGGGGACGCTCGGCCTCGCCGAGGAGGTCTCCGACATCTCGCTCTCCTGCCGCCAGGTCGGCCCGGTCAAGTTCAAGGACAAGATCAAGCAGGGCGAGGTCGTGTTCAGCGAGCGCCGCTCGCTGATCTTCAAGAGCATGCAGATCGTGCGTGGCTGCGACGCCAAGCGCAACACGCTGATCTACATGGTCTACTCGGACAAGGTGGTGCAGGGCTCGCCCAAGAACTCGACCTCGACGGTGCCGCTGATGCCCTGGGGCACCGAGCCGCCGCCGAAATGCGGCGACTTCCTCGGCTGACGCCCGATCCGTCCCGCAGCGATCGAGACCATCCCGGGGCCCGCCTCCGCGCGGGCCCTTCGTCGTGTCCGGGGGCAGGCGGCCGGCGGGGCGCCGCCGTGTCGTTCGGGCCGATCCCTGAACGAAACCGCCGCCCCGCCCGCCGCATTAACGATCCGGTAACCACGCTGCGCGCTTCATGGTGGTCGGTAACAACTCGTCAACCGCCGTGACCAGCATCAGCCTCACACGCCCCTCTCTCCCGCTGCGCGGCCGCTCGTTCCGGGCGCTCGTGCTCGCGCCGGAGACGCCGCTCGGCGACTGGTTCTCGCACCTGGACGCCCTGGTGCAGCGCTCGCCGACGCTCTTCTCCGAGCGCGCCGTGATCCTGGACGTCTCGGGCCTCGCCAAGGATTCCCTCCGGGAAGACGCGGCCGGACCCGAGGCGGCCGAGCCCACCGAGGACGCCACCGATGCCGCGGCCGCAACGCCCGACATCGCCGGCCTCGTCGACGAGCTCAAGCAGCGCGGCATCCGCATCATGGGCGTCGAGAAGGCCGAGCCGGCCTGGCTCGGCCCGGCGCTGCCCCCGCTCCTGAGCGGCGGCCGTCCGGCCGAGATGGCGCCGCCCGAGCCCGCCAAGGAGCCCGAGCTCCTCAAGGAGCCCGAGCCCGTCAAGCCGCCGGAGCCGCGCAAGCCGAATTCCCTCGTGCTCGAGACGCCGCTGCGCTCCGGCCAGTCGGTCTATCACCCGGAGGGCGACGTGACCGTGATGGGCTCGGTCGCCTCCGGCGCCGAGATCCTGGCCGGCGGCTCGATCCACATCTACGGGGCGCTGCGCGGCCGCGCCATCGCGGGGGCCGGGGGCAATCCCCGGGCCCGCATCTGCTGCCGCAAGTTCGAGCCCGAGCTGATCGGCATCGACGGTCTCTTCCGCACCGCCGACACCACCGATCCGAAGCTGCGCAAGAAGGCGGTCCAGGTCTGGCTGGAGGGCGACACCCTCCGCATGGCCGCCCTCGACTGAGGACATAATGCCGGCCGGACGGGCATGGCGCGGGCGACGACCGCCCCGGCCCGCCCGGCGACACACCCGAACAACCCCGTGAGCGCGCGACCCGGACCGGGGACGCCGCCTCATCCCGACAGCTCGGGGGGAGCATTCTCGAATGGCCAAGATCATAGTGGTGACGTCCGGCAAGGGCGGGGTGGGCAAGACCACCACGACGGCGGCGCTCGGCGCCGCGCTCGCCCAGGCCGGCCAGAACGTCTGCGTCGTCGACTTCGACGTGGGCCTGCGCAACCTCGACCTCATCATGGGCGCCGAGCGCCGGGTCGTCTACGACCTCATCAACGTCGTCCAGGGCGACGCCAAGCTCCCCCAGGCCCTCATCCGCGACAAGCGCCTCGACACCCTCTCGCTCCTCCCCGCCTCCCAGACCCGCGACAAGGACGCGCTCACCGACGAGGGCGTCGCCCGCGTCATCGGCGAGCTGCGCGAAAAATTCGACTGGGTGATCTGCGACAGCCCCGCCGGCATCGAGCGCGGCGCCACGCTCGCCATGCGCCACGCCGACATCGCCGTCGTCGTCACCAACCCCGAGGTCTCCTCGGTGCGCGACTCCGACCGGATCATCGGGCTCCTCGATTCGAAGACCGAGCGGGCCGAGAAGGGCGAGCGGCTGGAGAAGCACCTGATCCTCACCCGCTACGACCCCGGCCGGGCCGAGCGCGGCGAGATGCTGAAGATCGACGACGTTCTCGAGATCCTGTCGATCCCGCTTCTGGCGGTGATCCCGGAGAGCGAGGAGGTGCTGAAGGCCTCGAACCTCGGCAGCCCGGTGACGCTGAACGCGCCGCAGAGCGCGCCGGCGCGGGCCTACGCGGACGCGGTGCGTCGCCTCAAGGGCGAGACGGTGGCGATGACCGTGCCGAGCGAGAAGCGGTCTCTCCTGGGCAAGCTGTTCACGCGGAGGGCGGCATGAACCTGCTGAGCTTCCTGTCGCGGCGCGGGACGGCGCCGGTGGCGCGCGAGCGTCTTCAGATCTTGCTGGCGCACGAGCGGACGGCCTTCGGGCGCTCGGACCTGGTGGCGGTGTTGCGCGAGGAGATCCTGGCGGTGATCGCCAAGCACGTCGCCATCGACCAGGAGAAGGTGAAGATCACCATGGAGCGTGGCGACGCGGTCTCGACGCTCGAGATCGACGTCGAGCTGCCGAAGACGCTCAACCGCGCGGCCTGACGGCCGCGCTCCCGTCCGCCCCTTGCGCTCCCGCCCCGCCCGGGCGATTCAGGCATCCCCGGGCCCGGACGGAGCGCGCATTGGCGGACGCCTTTCCCCTGCACGACAAGCTGGCCCTGGTCACCGGGGCCGGCAGCGGCATCGGCGCGGCGCTCGCGGCCGGTCTCGCCCGGCGCGGCGCCCGCCTCGTCCTCGTCGACCGCGACCCCGACGGCCTCGCCCGCACCGAGGCGGCCGTCCGGGCGCTCGGACGCGACGTCGGCGCCCATTGCCTCGACCTCACGGACGCCGCCGCCATCGCGGCCCTGCCGGAGACGGTCGCCGCCCGCCACGGGCCCCTCGACCTCCTCGTCAACAATGCGGGCGTGGCGCTCGCCGGCCGCTTCGCCGACCTCGACCTGCCCGACTTCGACTGGCTGATGGACGTCAACTTCCGCGCCGTGGTGCGGATGACCCACGCCTTCCTGAGCACGCTGGAAAGCCGCCCCGCGGCCCAGATCGTCAACCTGTCGAGCCTCTACGGCCTCGTCGCGCCCCCGGGCCAGAGCGCCTACGCGGCGAGCAAGTTCGCGGTGCGCGGCTTCTCCGAGGCGCTGCGGCACGAATATGCCGGCACCAACCTCGGGGTCAGCGTCGTCCATCCGGGCGGCGTGGCCACTGCCATCGCCCGCAATGCCCGGGCCGGCCCGCGCCTCGATCCCGCCGAGGTCGCCCGCGGCAAGCGGGAGGCCGAGCGCTTCCTGCGCCTGTCCCCCGAGGCGGCGGCCGCGCGCATCCTCGCCGGCATCGCCCGCCGCGAGCCCCGCATCGTCGTCGGCCGCGATGCCGCCCTGGTGGCGCTGATCCAGCGGCTGATGCCGGTGCGCTACTGGTCGCTGATCGCCCGCGCCATGGAGTGACCCCTGATGACCAGCCTGCGCGCCCACATCTTCACCTGGATCATCCGCTGGCAGGTCCGGCCGAAGATCGCCCGGGCCGGCGGCGACGTCGCGGCGATCCGGCGGGTCATGAACCAGGGCGGCTTTCCCGACCTGCCCGGCATCGCGTTCCGCGACGGCGAGGTCGGCGGCGTTCCGGGCGAGTGGGCCGAGCGCCCGGGGCTGGCGCCCGACGCGCCGCGCCTCCTCTACCTGCATGGCGGCGGCTTCATCGCCTGCTCGCCCCGCACCCACCGGCCGTTCACCGGGGGCTTCGCCGCCCGGGGCTTCCGGGTGTTCTGCCCCGACTACCGCCTCGCCCCCGAGCATCCGTTCCCGGCGGCCCTCGACGACGCGGCCGCCTGCTGGTCGGCCTTCGCGGCAGCGGGCCCCGCCGGCGTCGCGGGCGATTCCGCCGGCGGCAACCTGGCGCTCGCCCTGATGCTGCGGGCGCGCCGGGACGGGCTGCCGCAACCGCAGGCCGCCGTGCTGTTCTCGCCCTCGACCGACATGCAGGGGGAGGGCGCGTCGATGCGCACCAATGCCGGCCGCGATGCGATGTTCGAGCCGACGAAGCTGCGCCACCTCGTCGACCTCTACCTCGCCGGCCACGATCCCGCCGACCCGCTCGCCTCGCCGCTCTACGGCGACCCCACCGGCCTACCGCCGCTCCTGTTCCATGTCGGCGAGCGGGAGGTGCTGCGCGACGATTCCATGCGCTTTGCCGAGAAGGCGCGGGCCGCGGGCGTGGACGCCACCGTGAAGGTCTGGCCGGTGGTGCCGCATGTCTGGCAGCTCGCCCAGTCCTTCCTGCCCGAGGCGCGCCGCTCCCTGTCGGAGGCCGCCGCCTTCCTGAAGGACCATGCCCGCACGACGGAGGCCGCGCGGTGACGGAGGCCCCCGCCACGGTCGCCTCCCCCGCTCCCTGGCCGAAGACCCCGCTCGCGGTCCTGGTGATCGGCGCGGGCTTCTCCGGCCTCGCCATGGCGATCCGCTGCCGCCAGGCCGGCATCGACGACGTGATGGTGGTCGAGAAGGCCGCTTCGGTCGGCGGGACCTGGCACACCAACACCTATCCGGGCGCGGCCTGCGACATCCCGGCCCATCTCTACGCGCTCTCCTTCGCGCCGAAGGCCGACTGGACCCGGACCTATGCCGGCCAGCCCGAGATCGCCGCCTATCTGGGCGGGCTGGTCGAGCGGTTCGACCTCGCGCGTTGCCTCGCCCTCTCCACCGCCGTCACCGGCGCGGTCTGGGACGAGGGGCGGGCGCTGTGGCGGGTCGAGACCGATCGCGGACCCGTCGAGGCCCGGGTGCTGGTCTCCGGCATGGGCGCCCTGCACCACCCGGCGCTGCCGGCGATTCCCGGCCTCTCGTCCTTCCGCGGCCCGCTCTTCCACACCGCCGCCTGGGACCACCGCGTGCCGCTCGCGGGCCGGCGCGTCGGCGTGATCGGCACGGGGGCGAGCGCGATCCAGGTCGTGCCGGCCATCGCCCCCGAGGTCGGCCGGCTGGTGCTCTTCCAGCGCACCCCGCCCTGGGTGATGCCGCGCAACGACCGGGCGATCGGCCCGCGGTTGCAGGCCCTCTTCCGCCGCCTCCCGCTCGCGCGCCGGCTCCTGCGCGGGGCCCAGTTCTGGCTGCGGGAGGCGCAGGCGGGGCTCGGCTTCACCCGCGTCTCGCGCCTCACCCGCCTCGCCGAGATGGCGAGCCGGCTCCACCTGCGCCGCCAGATCCGCGATCCCGCCCTGCGGGCGAAGCTCGCGCCCCCCTACCGCCTCGGCTGCAAGCGGGTGCTGATCTCCGACGAGTTCTACCCGGCCCTGACCCGGCCGAACGTGACGCTCGAGACCGGCACGATCCGCGCCGTGACCCCCGACGGCGTGGCGATGGCGGACGGGACCCGCCATTCCCTCGACGTGCTGGTGCTCGCCACCGGGTTCGACGTCACCGCCTCGCTCGCCCGGGTGCCGGTGGTCGGCCGCGACGGGCTGATCCTGGCCCGGGCCTGGGGCGAGCGGGTGGCGGCGCATCGCGGCGTCGCGCTGGCGGGCTTTCCCAATTTCTTCATGCTGCTCGGCCCCAATACCGGGCTGGGCCACAACTCGGTGGTGCTGATGATCGAGGCGCAGGTCGAGTACGTGCTCGCCTGCCTCGCCGAGATGAAGGCGCGCCACCTCGCGGCGATCGAGCCGGCCCCGGAGGCGCAGGCGCGCCACCTCGCGGAGCTCGAGGCGCGGCTCGCGGGCAGCATCTGGCAGCAGGGCGGCTGCGCCAGCTGGTACCAGGACGCGGCCGGGCACAACATCGCGCTCTGGCCCGGCACGGTGGTGGCCTACCGGCGGGCGATGCGGGTGCCGGACTGGTCGGAGTTCGTCCTCACGCCCGCCGGCAGCGGGACGTGAACGGGCGCCGTCCCCGCAACAGGCGTGGATCGCATCGCTGCGCTGCGGCGATAGCGCTTTGCGCCCGTCACGGACGCGTGCTATCGGCCGGTGCCAACTCAATACAGGCAGATTGCCCGGCAGACCGCCCGGCACGGCGCCGATTCTGCGGCCTCTCCCGGGGTCCGCAGGCAGCAGGAGTTGGTTCATGGCCCGCATCATCACGGATTCGATCATCGAGGGCCTGACCTTCGACGACGTCCTGCTCCGCCCCGCCGCATCCTCGGTGATGCCGGCCGAGGTGAATCTCGGCACCCGCCTCACCCGCACGATCAAGCTCAACATGCCGATCATCGCCTCGGCGATGGACACGGTGACCGAGGCCCGGATGGCCATCGCGATGGCGCAGAACGGCGGCCTCGGGGTGATCCACCGCAACCTCGAGCCGCCGGAGCAGGCCGAGCAGGTGCGGCTGGTCAAGAAGTACGAGTCCGGCATGGTGCTCAACCCGATCACCATCCACCCCGACGAGACCCTGGCCGACGCCTACGGGCTGATGCGCCAGCACGGCATCTCGGGCATCCCGGTGGTCGAGCGCGGCCCCAACGGCTCGCGCGGCAAGCTCGTCGGCATCCTGACCAACCGCGACACGCGCTTCGCCACCGACCAGAGCCAGCCCGTCGCCGAGCTGATGACCCGCGACCGGCTGATCACCGTGCGCGAGGGCGTGACCCAGGACGAGGCCAAGCGCCTGCTGCACCAGTTCCGCATCGAGAAGCTGCTCGTCGTCGACGACCACTACCGCTGCATCGGCCTCATCACCGTCAAGGACATCGAGAAGCAGGTCGCCTACCCCAACGCGATCAAGGACGAGCAGGGCCGCCTGCGGGTCGCCGCCGCCACCACCACCGGCGACGGCGGGTTCGAGCGGGCCGAGCGCCTGATCGATGCCGGCTGCGACGTGATCGTGGTCGACACCGCCCACGGCCACTCCTCCAAGGTGCTGGAGAGCGTGCGCCGGGTGAAGACCCTGTCGAACGCCGTGCAGGTCATCGCCGGCAACGTCGCGACCCGCGAGGGCGCGAAGGCGCTGATCGATGCCGGCGCCGACGCCATCAAGGTCGGCATCGGCCCGGGCTCGATCTGCACCACCCGCATCGTCGCCGGCGTCGGCGTGCCCCAGCTCACCGCCATCATGGAGGCGGTCGAGGCCGGCAACGAGGCCGACGTGCCGGTGATCGCCGACGGCGGCATCAAGTATTCGGGCGACCTCGCCAAGGCGATCGCCGCCGGCGCCTCGGTGGCGATGCTGGGCTCGCTCTTGGCCGGCACCGACGAGGCCCCGGGCGAGGTGTTCCTGTACCAGGGCCGCTCGTACAAGAGCTACCGGGGCATGGGCTCGGTCGGCGCGATGGCGCGCGGCTCGGCCGACCGCTACTTCCAGGCCGAAGTCAGCGACACCCACAAGCTCGTGCCGGAGGGCATCGAGGGCCAGGTCCCCTACAAGGGCCCGGTCGCGGCGGTGCTGCACCAGCTCGCCGGGGGCTTGCGCGCCGCCATGGGCTATGTCGGCGCCCCGTCGATCCCCGAGATGCAGGAGAAGGCGCAGTTCATCCGCATCACCAATGCGGGCCTGCGCGAGAGCCACGTCCACGACGTGACGATCACCCGCGAGAGCCCGAACTACCCGGGCCGCGTCTGACGCGCCGATGCGGGCGGCGGAGCCGGGCCTGTCCCGGCTCCGCCGGCACGATGCCGCCCTGTCGGCGGCACCCACATTCCGGTTCTCCTCGACCGGGTCGCGCCGATGCGGGCCCGGTCGGCCCGAGGAGCGGCGGGGCCGCGTCCGGCCTCAGCCCCCCTGCGATCCCCCGGGCACCGGCCCGAGCCGCCGGGCCAGGCGCTCGATGCGCTCGGCGGTGCGCTGCACGGTCTCGGCGAGGCGTGCCTCGGCGCCCTCGCGTTCGGCGGTGCCGGCATCGGTGGATTCGCGCAGGGACGCGGTCTCGCGCTCCATCGCCTCCATCCGGCGCTTCGTTTCGGCCAGCTCGTCCGCCAGGGTCAGCGCCGCCATCACGTGCAGGCGCATGTCGCCGATCTCGCCGAAGGCCTTGCGCATGTCGCCGATGCGGGCGTCGAAGCTCGCGGCCAGCCCTTCGAGATGGCGTTCCTCGCCCTCGCCGCAGGCCATGCGGTAGGTCTTGCCGGCGATGGTGACGGTCACTTGAGGCATGGAGTCACCTGGGGCATCGCATCCAATAGGGGCATCGGTTCCAGTTGGGACGTCGGTTCGGTTCGGTTCGGGCAACGGTTCGCCGTCGGGCGAACGGCCGGGGGCTGACGGGGCTCGCAACCGATGGCCGGCGGCCGGCAGGGGAGGGCGTCAGGCCTCGCCGCGCTCGCCGGCGCGACCCAGCACGCCCTCGACGGTGCCGATGGCGCGCCCCAGTCGGTGATCCACGTCCTCGGTCACGGATTGCACCTCGGCGAGGCGCGCCGTCGCCCCGTCCAGCTCCGCGGCCAGCCGGGCGCGGTCGTCGCGCATGATCTCGAGCTCGGTCTCGAGGTCGCTGTGGCTGCGCTCCGCGTCGAGCCGGCGCGCCACCGCGGATTCGAGGAGGGCCACCGAGGCTTCGAGGCGGCGCAGCGCTTCCTCCACCGCTGCGGTCATGCTGATCTCCGAAAACGCGACAATCCGGAAAAACCCTAAAGGCCCGCGCCGTGCCTCGCAATCGTCGTGCCGGATCCGCGGGGCGAGGCTGGGGACAATCAGGCCGCCGCGGCGACCTCCAGGCGGTTCCGCCCGCCGGCCTTCGCCCGGTACAGCGCCCGGTCGGCGGCCGAGAGCAGCGCGGGCAACTCATGACACTCGGGCCCCGCCGCGGCGAGGCCGACGCTGACCGTCGCCGGGATGCCGGGACCGTCGCGATCCGTCGCCGCCGCCGCGAAGGCGCGGGCGATGCCCTCGCCGACCCGGCGGGCCGCCGCCACGTCGAGCCCGGGCAGCAGGGCGGCGAATTCCTCGCCGCCGAGCCGGCCGAGCAGCGCCCCCGGTCCGGCGACCCGCCCGGCGGTCTCGGCGAAGAGCCGCAGCACCGCGTCGCCCGCGGCGTGGCCGTGACGGTCGTTGATCGCCTTGAAGTGATCGAGATCGAAGGCGAGCAGCGCCACCGGCCGGTCCGGCGCCCGCGCGCCGAGGAGGCGCGCTCCGCTCTCGAAGAAGCCGTGGCGGTTGGCGACGCCGGTGAGGTAGTCGGTGCGCGCCGCCGCGACGGCCTGGGCCTGGGCCTCCTCGCGCACCAGCGCGATCAGGCTCATCGGCATGGCCACCGAGTACAGTGCCCCCTCGTACATCGTCACCTTGCCCAGGACCGGCAGCAGGCCGTCGCCGTAGGCCGCGACGAGGACGGGCGTCAGGACCGCCCGCGCCAGGTTGAACAGCCCGTGGCCGCCCGCCACCGCGATCGCGACCTGCCGCGCGCGCAAGGGCCGGGCGGTGCGGCTGCGCATCAGCGCCAGGGCGGTCAATCCGCAGGCGAGCGCGATCGGCAGCGAGGCGAGGTAGTTCCAGAACGGCCCGGCGAAGCGCGGTCCGAGGGTGGCCCACAGGAGCACGAGGCCGGCCAGCACGGCCAGCGGCAGGCGCAGGCGCGCCCGCCCGTCAAGATGGCCGACGCCGTGCAGGACCATCAGGTAACCGGAGACGATCAGCAGGTTGGCGAGCGCCGCCCCGAGGACCCCCGGCAGGGCGGACCGGTTCATCGCCATGACCAGGCCCGCCGCGAAGGCCAGGTAGGCGCCGGCCCAGATCGCGAGTTCGCGGGCCCGCCGCGGATGCGCCTGACGCTCCCAGAGCGTCATCGCACCGGCGACGATCAGCGTCCCGACGATCAGGCAGTAGAGGGTGTGGAGATCGATCTGCATGGCTGCCGTCACCTGTACCCATGTGCATACAGATCGGCGAACGCAATCTTCGTTACGGTTCCGGCCGATCCCCGCTCCTTGCGCTCACATGGTTAAACGTCTCTCCGGACGATGCCGAGCACCGACGTCGTCGCGCGCCCCGGACGTCATCGCGATGGAGCCGCCGGGAGGGACGAGGATGCGCGCATCTACGGAGCAACGCGCCGTTTAATCCGGCGACATCGCTCGTCGGGACCGGATCGGAACGGCCGGTCCGGACAGTTTTCCCCAAGGCTCCGCTTGGGTTTGACACGTCCCGGCACCATGATAGGAAGCCCGCGCCCCCGCCGGGCGACTGTCGCCGGCGGATTGACGGAATACGAGCTGCCGTGACGCTTCCCGTGCTCTCCGCCCGTACCGTCCCCACCGGGACGGCAGGCGTGTGCGGGACCACGAGCGCAGCGGGCCTCGCCGGCCGAAGCCGGTCTCTCGTCAGCAGCCACGCACGCCGCGCCGGCCGAAATCCTGCAACCACGGCCCGCCGCGCAGCCCGGCCCGCCGCAGGGGCCGACCGGCTCCCAGGGGCGCTTCGCCGACGAGCGGCAGCCCGCCCCCACCCCCTTCGCCACGCCCATCCCAAGGGAGAGAACACATGACGGTCAAGGTCGCCATCAACGGCTTCGGACGCATCGGCCGCAACGTCCTGCGCGCCATCAAGGAAGCCGGCCGCACCGATATCGAGGTCGTGGCCATCAACGATCTCGGCCCGGTCGAGACCAACGCCCACCTGCTGCGCTTCGACTCGGTCCACGGCAAGTTCCCGGGCACCGTGTCGGTCGAGGGCGACCACATCGTGGTCGACGGCCAGCGCATCCGCGTCACCGCGATCAAGAACCCGGCCGAGCTGCCCCACCGCGAGCTCGGCGTCGACATCGCGATGGAATGCACCGGCATCTTCACCTCGAAGGACAAGGCCAAGCTCCACCTCGATGCCGGCGCCAAGCGCGTCCTCGTCTCCGCTCCCGCGGACGGCGCCGACCTCACGGTCGTCTACGGCGTGAACCACGACAAGCTGACGGCCGACCACCTGGTGGTCTCCAACGCCTCGTGCACCACCAACTGCCTCGCCCCGGTCGCCAAGGTGCTCAACGACGCCGTCGGCATCGAGCGCGGCTTCATGACCACGATCCACTCCTACACCAACGACCAGCCGTCGCTGGACCAGATGCACAAGGACCTCTACCGGGCCCGCGCCGCGGCCCTGTCGATGATCCCGACCACGACCGGCGCCGCCAAGGCCGTCGGCCTGGTGCTGCCGGAGCTGAACGGCCGCCTCGACGGCACCTCGATCCGCGTGCCGACCCCGAACGTCTCGGTCGTCGACTTCAAGTTCAACTCCAAGCGCGCCACCTCGGTCGCCGAGATCAACGAGGCCATCAAGGCCGCGGCGAACGGCCCGCTCAAGGGCGTGCTCGGCTTCACCGAGGCCCCGAACGTCTCGATCGACTTCAACCACGACCCCCATTCGTCGACCTTCCACATCGACCAGACCAAGGTCATGGACGGCACCTTCGTGCGCGTGCTGACCTGGTACGACAACGAGTGGGGCTTCTCGAACCGCATGGCCGACACCGCCATCGCGATGGCGAAGCTCATCTGATCACGGCCGACGCGACGGGCCGGCTCCCCTGGAGGGGGCCGGCCTTCGTTTTCGGGCGGCCCCGGCCAGGGGCCACCCGCTTCGTCCTTCAGGATTCGCCCCCGAGGATCCGCCGATGACCGACGCCGCGCCCTCCACCCGCCCCGCGAACGCCGCCGACGCCGCCCTGCTCCAGGGACCGGTTCCCACCCCGGCCGCCGCGCCGCCGAACGCGGTGCCCGCCGTCCCGCCGAATCCCGTCCCTCCGCAGGCCCAGCCTGGCGCTCCTGCCCGGATCGCCGTCGCGCTCCCCAGCCAGGTCGCCGACCAGCTCGCCCGCATCGAGGACAAGGCCTCCCGGATCGAGGACAAGTACGCCCGCTCCGAGGCCCTGCTCGCCCGCGTCGAGGACCGGGTCGAGGCGGCCGGCGCCCGCATGAACGAGGCCGCCCGCCAGGCGGACCTCGCGGCCCTGCGCGCCGAGGTCCGGGCGCTCTCCGACCGTACCCGCCGCCTGCCGGGTGCCGGCGCCCTGATCCTGACGGCGGTCGTCACCGCCGTGCTCACGGTGGTGCTGACCCTGGTGGCCCAGCGCCTCAACCTCCAGTCCCTGATCCCGCTGCGCTGATCCGCGCCGCGCCACCCCCACAAGGTGCCCCGCCGATGACCCAGTTCCGTACCCTCGACGATGCCGGCGACCTGAAGGGCAAGCGCGTCCTCGTCCGCGTCGATTTCAACGTGCCGATGGACGGGGGCCGCGTCACCGACGCCACCCGCATCAAGCGCGTGCTGCCGACGCTCAACGAGCTCGTCGAGGCCGGCGCCAAGGTGATCCTGCTGGCCCATTTCGGCCGCCCGAAGGGCAAGCCGGTCGCCGCCGAGTCCCTGCGCCCGATCGCCGAGGCCACCGCTTCGGCGCTCGGCCGCCCGGTCGCCTTCGCGGAGGATTGCATCGGCGAGACCGCCGCGTCGGCCGTGGCGGCGCTGAAGGACGGCGACGTCCTGATGCTGGAGAACACCCGCTTCCACGCCGGCGAGGAGAAGAACGACAAGGCCTTCGTCGAGGCTCTGGCCGCCAACGGCGACGTCTACGTCAACGAGGCCTTTTCCGCCGCCCACCGGGCGCACGCCTCGACGGAAGGGCTCGCCCACGTTCTGCCGGCCTATGCCGGGCGCCTGATGCAGGCCGAGCTCGATGCGCTGACCAAGGGCCTCGAGGCGCCGGCCCGGCCGGTGGTGGCGATCGTCGGCGGCTCCAAGGTCTCGACCAAGATCGATCTCCTGAAGAACCTCGTCGCCAAGGTCGACGCCCTGGTGATCGGCGGCGGCATGGCCAACACCTTCCTGCATGCCGCCGGCCTTAGCGTCGGCAAGTCGCTCTGCGAGCGCGACCTGGCCTCTACCGCCCAGGCGATCATCGAGGCGGCCCGCGAGAACAATTGCGCCCTCATCCTGCCGGTCGACGGCGTGGTGGCGGAGGAATTCAAGGCCGGCGCCCCCCACCACACCTACGGGGTCGACGCGATCCCCGACAACGGCATGATCCTCGACATCGGCGGCCTGTCGGTGGACCGGATCTCGGCCGCGATCGACGATGCCAAGACCCTGGTGTGGAACGGCCCCGTCGGCGCCTTCGAGATCGCGCCCTTCGACCAGGGCACGGTGGCGGCGGCCCGCCACGCGGCGGCGCGCACCAAGGCCGGCCAGCTCGTCTCAGTGGCGGGCGGCGGCGATACGGTGGCGGCGCTCAACCATGCCGGCGTGTCGGCGGACTTCACCTACATCTCGACCGCCGGCGGCGCCTTCCTCGAATGGCTCGAGGGCAAGCCGCTCCCGGGCGTCGACGCCCTGCGCCGGCAAGCTTGAGGGTTCCGTTCAGGTCGGCTGCGTTAGGACGCCGGCCGACCCGTCCGCTATAGTGCGGCAACACTGACAGTCTCGGAGGATTTCGACATGGCGCGCATCACGCTCAGGCAGCTCCTCGACCACGCCGCCGAGCACGGCTACGGGGTGCCGGCCTTCAACATCAACAACATGGAGCAGGGCCTCGCCATCATGGCGGCGGCCGACGCCACCGACTCGCCGGTGATCCTCCAGGCGAGCCGCGGCGCCCGCTCCTACGCCAACGACGTCGTGCTGGCCAAGCTGATCGACGGCCTCGTCGAGATCTATCCCCACATCCCGGTCTGCATGCACCTGGATCACGGGAACAACGAGGCGACCTGCGCCACCGCGATTCAGTACGGCTTCACCTCGGTGATGATGGACGGGTCGCTGAAGGCCGACGGCAAGACCCCGGCGGACTACAATTACAACGTCGAGATCACCCGCAAGGTGACCGAGATGGCGCACTGGGCCGGCTGCTCGGTCGAGGGCGAGCTCGGCGTGCTCGGCTCGCTCGAGAGCGGCGAGGGCGAGGCCGAGGACGGCCACGGCGCCGAGGGCGTCCTGTCGCACGACCAGCTCCTGACCGACCCGGCCGAGGCGGAAAAATTCGTGGCGGCCACCAAGGTCGACGCGCTGGCGGTCGCCATGGGCACCTCGCACGGCGCCTACAAGTTCACCCGCAAGCCCGACGGCGCGGTGCTGGCGATGAACGTGATCGAGGAGATCCACCGCCGCCTGCCCAACACCCACCTGGTGATGCACGGCTCCTCGTCGGTCCCGCAGGACCTCCAGGACATCATCAACCAGTATGGCGGCGAGATGAAGCCGACCTGGGGCGTGCCGGTTGAGGAAATCCAGCGCGGCATCAAGCACGGCGTGCGCAAGATCAACATCGACACCGACAACCGGATGGCGATGACCGGCCAGATCCGCAAGATCCTGATGGAGAACAAGGCCGAGTTCGACCCGCGCAAGTACCTGAAGCCGGCGATGGACGCGATGACGAAGCTCTGCAAGCAGCGCTTCGAGGAGTTCGGCACGGCGGGCAACGCCGGCAAGATCCGGCCGATCGCGCTCTCCGAGATGGCCAAGCGCTACGCCGCCGGCAAGCTCGACCCGTCCTTCGCCCCGTCGAAGGCCGCCGCCGAGTAATCCAGGCAGGGTGGTGAGGCGGCCTTGAGCGCCGCATCGCCGCCCCATTGACCATGCAGCAGGGCGGGCGGCCGGCGGGCCGTCCGCCCCGCGCGTTTTCGACAGCCCCCGTCCAGACCCCTCGCGACAGACTGAAGATGGCCGATCCCCAGACCCGCCTGATCCTCCTCACCGCCCCCGAGGCCGGCCCGGACCTCAAGGATCGCCTGGCGCGCGCGGTCGCGGCCGGCGACGTCGCCGCGGTGATCCTGCGCCTGCCGCCCGGCGAGGAGCGCGCCCTCGTCAACGCCGTCAAGGCGGTGGCGCCCGCGGTGCAGGAGGCCGGGGCGGCCCTGGTGCTGGCCGGCGGCGGGGGCATCGACCTCGCCACCGTGGCCTCCCGCAGCGGCGCCGACGGCGTCCACGTCCCGGCGAATTACGGCGCCGAGGACCAGGCGGAATCGGACATCCCCGCCGAGGCCGACGGCGAGGAGGATGAGGAGGACGAGGGCGACAGCCCGCTGCGCGCGCTCCGCGATCGCCTGCGCGACGGCCGCATCCTCGGGGTCGGGCGGCTGCGCACCAAGCACGCCGCCATGGAGGCCGGCGAGGCCGGCGCCGATTACGTCCTGTTCGGCGACGAGGCGAAGCTCGCCCACGACGACCTCGTGGCGCGGCTGACCTGGTGGGTCGAGATCTTCGAGACGCCGTGCATCGCGCTTGCCCGCGACCTTGCGGCGGTGCCGGACCTCCTCGCCACGGGGGCCGAGTTCATCGGCCTCGATCCCGTGCTCTGGGCCGGGGAGGGGGGCGAGGCCGCGGTGGCCGAGGTGCAGCGGATGATCCAGGACCGGCCGGCCGGGGAGGGGTGAGGATGCGGATGCTCCGCCTCGCGACGCCGGCGCTCCTCGGCGCGGCCGGCCTCGCAATCCTTGACCTCGCGGCCGGACCGGTCGCGGCCAAGCCGACCGCGACGACGCCGGTCCCGGCGACGCCCGCCCCGACCTTGCCGGGCACCCAGACCTTCGGCGCGCCCAACAAGACCCTGCCGGGCGCGGCCTCGCTGCCGCCCGCGCCGTCGAAGGACCCGAACGCCGACCTCGCCTACGGCGCCTACCAGCGCGGCTTCTACGTCACGGCCTTCAAGGAGGCGACGAAGCGGCTCGAGACCAACAAGACCGATTTTCCCGCCATGACCCTGCTGGCGGAGCTCTACAGCCAGGGCCTCGGCGTGCGCCAGGATCCCGCCCGTGCCGCCGAATGGTACCGGCTGGCCGCCAATCTCGGCGATCCGCATGCCGCGGCGACGCTCGGCATGATGCAGATCGAGGGCCGGGGCGTGCCGAAGGACCAGGCCGCCGGCCGCGCCCTCCTGGAGAAGGCCGCCGCCCGGGCCGACGCGACCGCGAGCTACAACCTCGCCCTGATCCTGCTCGGGACAGGCGCGCCCGCCGACCTGACCCGCGCCGTCGATCTCCTGCGCCAGGCCGCCCACCAGGAGCTGGCCCCGGCCCAGCACGCGCTCGGCGTGCTCTATCTCCAGGGCCGTGGGACCGCGAAGGATCCGACCAAGGCGGCCGAGTGGTTCCGCCGCGCCGCCGACAACGGCGATCTGCCCGGCGAGGTCGAGTACTCGATCCTGCTGTTCAACGGCGAGGGCGTGGCGAAGGACGAGGCCCGCGCCGCCCGCTACTTCCGCCACGCCGCCTTCCGGGGCAACGCGGTGGCCCAGAACCGCGTCGCCCGGCTCTACGCCAGCGGCCGCGGCGTTCAGAAGAACCTCGTCGAGGCCGCGGCCTGGGACATGGCCGCCCGGGCGCAGGGCCTCTCGGACGCCTGGCTGACCCAGGCCGTGTCCGGGCTCAACGCGGAGGAGAAGGCCCGCGCCGAGCGGCTGGCGGCGGACCGGGCGGGGCCGTGAGCGGGGAGCCGTCGGCGCGCATCAGCCCCGCATCGACCGAAAAGTGGTTTCCTCGCCTCGTGCCGATGCTCTAGAGCCAATCACCAGCCAAGCGCCCCGCCTCGCCGCGGTCGCGCGCTTTTGCCGTTTTCATCCGACGCGGGTGCCAGCGCCCGACTCCGAAGGACTTCGCCCATGACCCCGACCCGCATTCCGGGAGCCGCCGCCCGATGATCGTCTCTCCCCTGATGACCGTGATGGTCGATGCCGTGCGCAAGGCGGCGCGCGGGCTCAAGCGCGATTTCGGCGAGATCGAGAACCTGCAGGTCTCGCGAAAAGGGCCGGGCGACTTCGTCACCGCCGCCGACCGCAAGGCCGAGGCCACCCTGCGCGAGGCCCTGATGAAGGCGCGGCCGGGCTACGGCCTCGTGATGGAGGAGAGCGGGGTCATCGAGGGCCAGGACAAGACCCATACCTGGCACGTCGACCCCCTCGACGGCACCACCAACTTCCTGCACGGCGTGCCGCATTTCTGCATCTCGGTCGGCCTCGAGCGCGAGGGCACGATCGTCGCGGCGGTGATCTACGAGCCGATCAAGGACGAGCTCTACCTCGCCGAGCGCGGCAAGGGCGCCTTCCTCAACAACAAGCGCCTGCGGGTCGCCGGCCGGCAGGACCTCGCCGACAGCCTGGCGCTCTACGGCTCGCCCTATCTCGGCCGCGGCAGCCATCCGCGCCTGCTCAAAGAGCTCGCCGCCGTGATGGCGGTGACCGGCGGCGTGCGCCAGACCGGCTCGGCCGCCCTCGACCTCGCCGCGGTCGCCTGCGGCCGGGCCGACCTCTACTGGGAGCGCGACATCAAGACCTGGGACATGGCCGCGGGCCTGCTCCTGGTGCGCGAGGCCGGCGGGTTCGCCAGCAGCGCCGACGGTGGTGCCGACCCGATGACCGCCGGCTCGGTCGCCTGCGGCAACGAGGTGCTGCAGCGCGAGCTCGTCTCCATCCTGCGCAAGGTCGGCGGCTGACCCCGCCGCCCGGGCCGGCTCCGACCGGCCCCGGCCTTCGCCGACATCTCGAAAAAAGGCCTGACGCCATGGACCCGCGCACCACGTCCGCCCTCAAGGACGCGATCCGCTCGATCCCGGACTATCCGAAGCCCGGCATCATGTTTCGCGACATCACCACCCTGCTCGGCGATGCCCGCGCCTTCCGGCGCGCGGTGGACGAGCTGGTGCACCCTTACGCGGGCGGCCGGATCGACCAGGTCGCCGGTATCGAGGCGCGGGGCTTCATCCTCGGCGGCGCCATCGCCCACCAGCTCTCCTCGGGCTTCGTACCGATCCGCAAGAAGGGCAAGCTGCCCCACACCACCGTGTCGATCGCCTACGCGCTCGAATACGGCACCGACGAGATGGAGATCCATTCCGACGCGGTGAAGCCCGGCGACCGGGTGATCCTGGTCGACGACCTGATCGCCACCGGCGGCACCGCCACGGCGGCGGTGGAATTGCTGCGCCGGATCGGCGCCGAGGTGGTGGCGGCCTGCTTCGTCATCGACCTGCCGGAACTCGGCGGCGCCGACCGCCTTCGCGCCCTCGACCTGCCGGTGCGGACCCTGATCGAGTTCGACGGACACTGAACGAAAAATAAAGGCGGGCCGTTCGGGCCCGCCTCGTTGCTTTACTCATCCCACTCTCCACACCTCATCCTGAGGTGTTAGTCGATCGACGATCGACTGACCTCGAAGGAGAGCTCCAGAGACCACAGCGAGTCCTGGAGCCCTCCTTCGAGGCTCCCTGCGGTCGCACCTCAGGATGAGGGCGTGGGCGGGATGAGGCAGACGCTCCCCGACGGATCCCTCAGGCCGCCTTGGCCAGGCTCTCGAACAGGCCGCGCCCGTCGGTGCCGCCGACGAGCCCTTCGACGAAGTTCTCCGGGTGCGGCATCATCCCCAGCACGTTGCGGTCTTCCGAATAGATCCCCGCGATGGAGTTGAGCGAGCCGTTGCGGTTCGCTTCCACCGTGATCTGGCCGGCGGCGTCGCAGTAGCGGAACGCCACCCGGCCCTCGCCCTCGATCCGCGCCAGGGTCTCGGCATCGGCGAAGTAGTTGCCCTCGCCGTGGGCGACACAGACGTCGATCACCTCGTGCTGGGCGTAGGCCTTGGTGAAGGCGGTGTCGGCGCGTTCCACCCGCAGGGTCTGGCGGTGGCAGATGAAGCGGCGGCCGACATTGCGCATCAGCACGCCCGGCAGCAGGCCGGACTCGCACAGGATCTGGAAGCCGTTGCAGATGCCGAGCACAAGCCCGCCGCGGGCGGCGTGAGCCCGCACCGCGTCCATGGCGTGGGCGCGTCCCGCGATGGCGCCGCAGCGCAGGTAGTCGCCATAGGAGAAGCCGCCGGGCAGGACCGCGAGGTCGGTGCCGGCGGGCAGCTCGGTCTCGGTGTGCCAGACGGTGGCCACCTCGGCGCCGGCGAGGCGCAGGGCCCGGGCGACGTCCCGCTCGCGGTTCGAGCCCGGGAAGACGACGATGGCGGCCTTCATCGGGCGATCTCGACGCGGTAGTTCTCGACCACGGTATTGGCGAGCAGCCGGTCGCAGGCGGCCTTCACGGTCGCCTCGGCGGCGGCCTCGTCGGCGGCGTCGACCTCGACCTCGAAGAACTTGCCCTGGCGCACGCCGGCGATGCCCGAGATCCCGAGCGAGCGCAGCGCCCCCTCGATCGCCTTGCCCTGGGGGTCGAGGACGCCGGTCTTCAGGGTGACGGTGACGCGCGCTTTCATCGGCCAGACCTTCGGCAGCGGGGAGGGCTTTTGTCAGGCTCCCGATAGTGCGGAACGTGCGCCGAGGCAACGCCGGGGCGGCGTCCGCGGCGGTCGCGCCGACACGGATTGATCTTTGCTGGTAGGATTCTAATACTCCCCGGGATACCGGATACCGCGGCACGGGCGGGCGTCCGCCGCACCGGGGCGGTGCACCGGTCGGGGGTGGAACATGTCGGACGCCGACGACGCGTTCATTCGTCAGTCATTCGACCTGATCGACGGCCTCGACGGCCTGTCGGACCCCCTGGACGTGCAGAAAACGATCTTCGACCTCGTCGCCCGCTGCGGCTTCTCCTACTTCGCGATCACCCGGCTGCCGCAGCCGAGCGAGCGGATCGGCCCCAACCTCCTGCTCAGCGTCTGGCCGGATGGCTGGCTCGCGCATTACGACCGTGTCGGACATTACCGTTACGATCCCGTGGTGCGGCACTGCTTCCGCACCACCGAGCCCTTCGCCTGGAACGAGGCGCCCCTCGAGCCCGATACCGCCTCGCAGGCCCGCCGGGTGATGGAGGAGGCGCGCGAGCACGGCATGGGCGCGGGCTATTGCGTGCCGATCCACGACGCCCACGGCTTCCAGGGCGGGATCTCGCTCGCCGGCGAGCGGGTCGAGATGACGCCGCGGGTCCGGCGCGCGGTCCATCTGCTCGGGCTCTACGCCTGGTCGGCCGCCGCCCGCACCACCGCCCGCCGCCGCAAGCCGGGCGGACGGCTCCTGAGCGCCCGCGAGCGCGACGTGCTGTCCTGCGCCGCGCAGGGACGCACCCAGGAGGAGACCGCCGATTTCCTCGGCGTCTCGATCGACACCGTCGCCACCCACCTGCGCAACGCCCGCACCAAGATCGGCACCCGCAACACCACCCACACGGTGATCGAGGCCCTGCGGCTGCGGGAGATCTCACTCTAAAAATCCGCATCTGCGGCGGGCACCCTCCCGGTTTTCCGGGATACCGGGACACGTCCCCCTCTGGCCTTATGGAGCCGGACCGAGGGACGTCAGCGCATGATCCGCCTCCACGCCATCGACCGGACGAGCCGTGGAGCCTACGCGGACGCCCTGGCGCAGCACCATGCGCTCCGCCGCGCCGCCTTCGAGGAGGGGCGCTGCCGGGCACTCCGGAGCGTCGACGCCGCCGGGCGCGACCGCTTCGACACCGAGGCCACCCGCTACCTCCTCGCCATCGACCGCGACGGCCGCGTCGCGGGCGGTACCCGGCTCCTGCCCTCCGACGGTCCGACGCTCCTGAGCGAGGTGTTTCCGCACCTCGCCGACATCCGGGGCTTCGCCCGCGAGCCCGGGACCTGGGAATGCACCCGGCTCTTCGCCTCGGCGCGCTACCGCGAGGAACGGCCGCTGTCGCGGGCCGCCGGCATCGTGTCGGCGGGCATGATCGAGCATTGCCTCGAACAGGGCATCCCGCATCTCAACCTCGTCGTCGAGACCTACTGGATTCCCCAGCTCGCCGAGATCGGCTGGCGCCCGCGGCCCCTCGGCCTGCCGGTCGCCTGCGAGGGCGTCTCGCTCTGCGCGGTCTCGATCGCGATGACCGAGGAGGCCCTGCGGGAGACCCGGGCGGCCTACGGCATCGTGGCCTCGGTCCTCGCCCGCCCCTCGACGCCTCCCGACCGACCGCGGGTCGGCCGCGGCCTGGCCGCGTGAGGAGGCGAGCGATGCCGTACCACGACGACACCCGCTTCCCCGTTTCGCTCCCCCGCAGCCTGCCGCCGCCGGGCCTGGAGCGGCCTCCGGCCGATTGCTTGGCCGAGCACCTGATCGAGGCCTACCGGCATGCCGCGGCCTGCGAGGATCCGGTCGTCCTCGACCTGATCCGGCTCGCCCTCGGCTATGTCGGCCGCACCTATCCGCCTACCGCGCTCCACGCCGCGGAGGAGCATTGGTCATGACCTCCGGCGCCCATCCCGGACCCGCTTCCCGATTGTCCTCTCCCCACGACCAGGCACGCACCATGACCTTCGCGATCCATTCCTCCGCCCGGCATTCCGACCTGTCCCAGGCCGACATCTCCCAGGCCGCCCGAGCCGAGATCCAGGCCCTGCGCCTCGCCGCCGGGATCCTCGACCTCCAGCACACCGCGAGCCCGCAGATCCGCGATCTGCCCTCCGTGCAGGCGATGATCCGCGCCGCGACGGCCGTGTTCGACGAGCTCGGCTTCGGCGAGGAGGGCGAGCCCGAGCGGACGATGTCGTCCTGAGCGTCGCCCGCTCCGTCGATCCGTGCGGGGTCGTCGGGCATACAAAAGGCGCGATGCGCCCCGCCTCCGGTCGGAAGCGGGAGCGCATCGCGCCCTGTCGTTTCAAAGGACCGTTCCAGCCGCCCGGTCCAGGCGCGGGGGTGAGGTACCCTCCGCGGCCCGCGAGGGCTTCAGTACGCCACCCGCTTCTCGACGTAGCGGAACTGGATCGCGGTGAGCCCGATCACGATCGCCATCAGCACCACCGACTGCGCCGCCGAGCCGCCGAGATCGGCGCCGATGCGGCCGTCCTGGTAGACCTTGTAGACGAGGGTCTGGGTCGCCCGGCCGGGACCGCCATGGGTGAGCACGTCGATGACGCCGAACGTCTCGCAGAAGGCGTAGACCACGTTGACGACCATCAGGAAGAACGTGGTCGGCGAGAGAAGCGGAAACACGATGGTCCAGAACCGCCGGGCCGGGCCGGCACCGTCGATCGCCGCCGCCTCGATCACGCTGCCGGGGATCGCCTGAAGGCCGGCGAGGAAGAACAGGAAGTTGTAGGAGACCTGCTTCCAGGCCGCCGCCATCACCACCAGGATCATGGCGTGGTTCCCGTCGAGGAGCGGGTTCCACGGGATGCCGATCTGGTTGAGGCCCCGCGCGATCAGCCCGAGGCCGGGCTGGAACAGGAAGCCGAACAGCACGCCCGCCACCGCCGGCGCCACCGCGTAGGGCCAGATCAGGAGCGTCCGGTAGATCCCCGAACCCCGGATCTCCCGGTCCGCCATCGTGGCGAGCAGCAGGGCGAAGCTTAAGGAAAGCCCCGCCACCGCCGCCGCGAAGACCAGCGTGGTGACGAGGGCCTGGTAATAGGCCGGGTCCGTGAACAGGGCCCGGTAGTTGTCGAACCAGACGAACTCCGTCGAGAGCCCGAACGCGTCCTGCATCTGGAACGACTGCCAGACCGCCTGTACGGCCGGCCAGTAGAAGAACAGGCCGACGATCAGGAGCTGCGGCGCGATCAGCGCCGCCGGCAGCAGCCGACCTCCGAAGGTGATGCGCTCGGGGCTCATGAGGTTACCGTCCGGCCTGCTTCTCGAACTGGCGCAGCATCGCGTTGCCGCGGGTCGCCGCCTCGTCGAGGGCTTGCTTCGCCGTCTTCTTGCCGGCCAGCGTCGCCTCGATCTCCTCGGCCCACATGTCGCGCATCTGCGGCAGGTTGCCGAGGCGAAGGCCCCGGGAATTCTCCGTCGGCGGCTTGTTGGTCAGTTCCTTGATCGGCGTCTCGAGGGCCGGGTTCTTGTCGTAGAAGCCGTCCGCCTTGGATTTTTCGTAGGCGGCCTTGGTGATCGGCATGTAGCCGGTGGTCTGGTGCAGCTTCGCCTGCCGGTCGGTGTCGGACAGGAAGGTAAAGAACTTCGCCACGCCCTTGTACTCGTCGGGCTTCTTGCCGCCCATCACCCACAGCGAGGCGCCGCCGATGATGCTGTTCTGCGGCGCGCCGGGCATGTCGGGATAGTAGGGCATCGGCGCCGAGGCCCAGGCGAACTTCGCCGCGCCCTTGACGTTGCCGTAGGAACCGGACGACCCGAACATGATCGGGCACTCGCCGGCCGTGAAGCGGCCGAAGCCGCTGTCGTAGCGGCCGGAATAGTCGAAGGACTTGTCCTTCTGCGCCTCGGCGAGGTTGGTCAGGTGCTTGACCTGGAGCGGGCCGTTGATCTCGAGCGTGGTGTCGAGGCCGTCCATGCCGTTGGCCTTGGTGGCGACCGGCACGTTGTGCCAGGCCGAGAGCTGCTCGATGTTGAGCCAGGTCACCCAGGTCGTCGAGAAGCCGCAATTCGGGAAGCCGTTCTGCGTCAGCTTCTTGGCCGCCGCGAACAGGTCCGGCCAGGTCTTCGGCGGCGCGTCGAGGCCGATCGACTTCAGGGCGTCGGTATTGACCCACATCACCATCGACGACGAGTTGAACGGGAACGAGAGCATCTCGCCCTTGGTCGTCGAGTAGTAGCCGGTGATCGCCGGCAGGTAGGCGTTCGCGTCGAACGGCTCGCCGGCATCCTTCATCAGCTGGTAGACCGGCTTGATCGCGCCCTTGGCCGACATCATCGTGGCGGTGCCGACCTCGAACACCTGCATGATGTGCGGCGCGGTGCCGGCCCGGAAGGCCGCGATGCCGGCATTCAGCGTCTCGCCGTAATTGCCCTTGTAGGTGGGCACCACCTTGTAGTCGCTCTGGCTCGCGTTGAACTCGTCGGCGAGGCGGTTGACGGCGTCGTTGTTGGCGCCCGTCATCGCGTGCCACCATTGCAGCTCGGTCACGGCGAGCGCCGGGGTCGCGGCGGCGGCCAGCCCGAGGCCGGCGAGTGCGATGCGGATCGTCAGGGTGGGGGCCATCGGGTTGTCGTCTCCTCGTGTGCGGCCCCTCATGCGGGGCCCGCGTGACACTCCGACGACAGGCGCCGGGGGTGACGCGGCCCGCACCGTCTCCAGCGGCGGGCAGCTTGTTAGTAGCTGGCTAAGCACAGCCGTGCCCGCGGGACAAGGGAGGGTCGTGAAGAGTGCGACCCCGTCGGCGCAGTTCTCCGGATCATCCTACTCACGACCTCATCCTGCGGTCGCACCTCAGGATGAGGTTGCAGGTGGGATGAAAGCTTCGAACTCGAAGCTTCAGGCCCGCTTCCGATCCCGCAGCGCCTGGATGGTCGTCGTCGGGGTGATCGCCTCGGGGTCGATCGGGCAATGCAGGATCGCCGGCAGGCCGGAGCCAAGCGCCCGCGCCAGGGCAGCGGGAAAATCCTCGGTGCGCTCGACCCGCTCGCCGTAGCCGCCGAAGGCGGTGGCATAGGCGGCGAAATCGGGGTTCTTCAACGCGGTGCCGGAGACGCGGCCGGGATATTCGCGCTCCTGGTGCATCCGGATCGTGCCGTACATTCCATTATCGACCAGGATGACGATGACCGGCAGCCCGTACTGGACGGCGGTGGCGAATTCCTGCCCGTTCATCAGGAAGTCGCCGTCGCCCGAGACCACCACGACGGTGCGGTCGGGAAGCAGGCGCTTGGCGCCGATGGCGGCGGGCACGCCGTAGCCCATCGAGCCCGAGGTCGGGGCGAGCTGGCCGTCATGGGCGCGGAACGGCCAGAAGCGGTGCACCCAGGTGGCGAAGTTACCCGCCCCGTTGCACAGGATCGCGTCGGCGGGCAGTGCCTCGCGCAAATGCGCCATCACGCCGCCCATCTGGAGATTGCCCGGGGTGGTGATCCGGGTCGGATCGCTCCAGGCCAGGTATTCGGCATGCAGGGCCTCGGTGCCCGCGGCCCAGGGCAGGGCGCGAGGCGGCTGCACGGTCTCGATCGCCGCCGCGAAGGCGGTCGGGCTCGCATTGATGGCGAGCGTCGGGCTGTAGACGCGGCCGAGTTCCTCCGGGTCCGGGTGGACGTGGACGAGGGTCTGGCGGGGCCCGGGGATGTCGAGGAGCGTGTAGCCCTGCGACGGGATCTCCGACAGCCGCCCGCCGACGACGAGCAGGAGATCGGCCTCCTTGATCCGGGCGAGGAGCTTCGGGTTGACGCCCAGCCCGAGATCGCCGGCATAGCAGCGGTGATCGGCCGAGAAATGGCCCTGGCGCCGGAACGAGCAGGCGACGGGGAGCGAGAACAGGTCGGCGAAACGCGAGAAGCGCCGCACGGCCTCCGCCGACCAGCGGCTGCCGCCGAGGATCGCGAAGGGTTTTTCGGCCTGCCCCAGCAGGTTTTGGAGCGCGACCATCTGGGCGAGCGCCGGATGGGTCTCGACCGGCCGGAAGGCGGGAGCATCCGGGACGGTCGCGGTCTCGACCAGCATGTCCTCGGGCAGCGCGATCACCACCGGGCCGGGCCGGCCGGCGGTGGCGACGTGGAAGGCGCGGGCGATCAGCTCGGGCAGGCGGTCGGCGCTGTCGATCTCGGTGACCCACTTGGCGATGGTGCCGAACACCGCCCGGTAATCGAGCTCCTGGAACGCCTCGCGCTCGCGGGCCGCCCGCTCGATCTGGCCGACGAACAGGATCATCGGGGTCGAATCCTGCTTGGCGATGTGCAGGCCGGGCGAGGCGTTGGTGGCGCCGGGGCCGCGGGTGACGAAGCAGATGCCGGGCTTCCCCGTGAGCTTGCCGTGCGCCTCCGCCATCATGGCGGCCCCGCCCTCCTGCCGGCAGACGGTGAGGCGGATCTGCGCGTCGTGCAGCGCGTCG
Source organism: Methylobacterium indicum (assembly GCF_017347565.1). Lineage (NCBI taxonomy): Bacteria > Pseudomonadati > Pseudomonadota > Alphaproteobacteria > Hyphomicrobiales > Methylobacteriaceae > Methylobacterium > Methylobacterium indicum. Next base: position 4,160,530 of record NZ_AP024145.1, read on the forward strand.
AGCACCGCGAGGTAGCTCTCGCCGGGCACGCAGAAGATGTCGCCGACGCCGTGGCGGGCGAGCTGGTCCACCAGGATCTGCCCGCCGGTGCGGGGGCGGGGGGCGTCGGTCATGGGTGCGTCCTTTGTCGAGCCACGTTCTTGAGTTGCTTCTCTCGGGTATTCGAAAGCGGACAAGGCCGCGCGCGAAACGGACGGAATCGGCTCGCCATGATCATGCATCGTCGGCCGACCTCACACCTCACGGTTTGAGAATCCGTGCCAGCGCGATGACGGCGCCGATGATCGCGAGTGTCTGAAAACCGATCAGTCCGGCGACCCATTTGATGATGTCGCTCTTCGTCGATTCGATGCGCGCTTCCAGGCGTAGCTCGGTTTCCCGCTGGCTCGCCTTGACGGCGTCCATGTCCGATCGCGTGCTGGTCCGCAGCGCCTCGATGCTCGCCTTGACGCCTTCGATGCTCGCCTCGACGTCCTTGAGATCCGCTTTCGTCGGAATATCGCCTTGGATGGCTTCGAGAAGAGCGTCGGACAGACCTTCCGCCTGCTCGGGCGACATCTTCGCCCGGTCGCGCAACGTCCGGGCGAATTTGAGCGTGTCGAACGCGATCGAGGTCATGGTGGGGACGGGCGTCTTCCGGGAGGCTCGTAGCGAGCACCATAGCAGTCAGCGATGGCCTTGGCTCGCGCCGCCTGCATCGACGACGTCCGTCACCCGCCCCAGGCCGGATCCGCCAGCACGCTCTGCGTATGGTCCCCCACCTGCGGCGAGGCGGTCTGGGCGGCCATCGGCACGCCATCGATGACGATCGGCGAGCGCACGCTCGGGATCGTGCCGCCCTTGGCGCGCGGATCCGGCAGGTCGAGGCGCATCCCGCGATGGACCACCTGCGGGTCGGAGAAGACCTCGGCGAGGTCGTTGATCGGGCCGACCGGCACGTTGACGGCGCCGAGGCGCGCCAACAGGTCGGCCTTGGTGTGGCGGCTCGTCTCGGCGCTGATGAGCGGGATCAGCACGTCGCGCCGGGTCACCCGGCCCGGATTGGTGGAATAGTCGGGGTCGAGGTGCCAGGTCGTGCCGAGCACACTGCAAAACTTCTGGAACTGGCCGTCGTTGCCGCAGGCGACGATGATGTGGCCGTCCGACGTCGGGAAGACCTGGTAGGGCACGATGCTGGTATGCTCATTGCCCATCCGGGGCGGCAGCAGGCCCGACACGAGATAGACCAGGGCCTGGTTGCCGAGCACCGAGACCTGGGTGTCGAGGAGCGCCATGTCGATGTGGCAGCCCTTGCCCGTGGCGTGCCGGCCCTGGAGGGCGGCGAGGATCGCCACCGTGCCGTAGACCCCGGTGAACACGTCCGCGAAGGCGACCGCGGTCTTGACCGGCTCGCCCTCGGGCTCGCCGGTGAGCGACATGATCCCGCCCAGCCCCTGGACCATGAAGTCGTAGCCGGCCCGCGGCGCGTAGGGGCCGTCCTGGCCGAAGCCGGTGACCGAGCAGGTGATGAGCCGGGGGTTGAGGGCGCTCAGGGCCTCGTGGTCGAGCCCGTACTTCTTGAGGCCGCCGACCTTGAAGTTCTCGATCACCACGTCGGCATGGGCGGCGAGCCGCTTCACCACGGCTTGCCCTTCCGCGGTCTCGAAATCGGCCGCGACCGAGCGCTTGCCGCGGTTCGTCGAGTGGAAATACGAGGCCGAAAGCCGCTCGCCGTCCGCGCCCTCGACGAAGGGCGGGCCCCAGGTCCGGGTGTCGTCGCCGACGACCGGCCGCTCGACCTTGACCACGTCGGCGCCGAGATCCGCCAGGAGCTGGCCGATCCAGGGGCCGGCCAGGATGCGGGCGAGTTCGAGCACCTTGATGCCGGCGAGGGGTTTGTGCACGGAAAGTACGCCTCCCAACGATGCGCCTCCCGTTTGCGGAATGGCGCCGGGATCCCCTGCACGGGATCCGTCTCGAGCTTGCATACGCCGAGGCTTGGCCAGCGGGAAAGGCCGTCGGCCTCCGGTCAGCCCTGCGCCAGCCGCCGCCCCGTGGCGGGGTCGAACAGGTGCACGGCGCTCCCGTCGATCGCGAGCCGCACCGTGTCGCCCTCCTGCGCGGGGGAGCCGGCGGGCACCTGCACCGCCACGTCGGTGCCGGCGAGCGGCCCGTGCAGCAGGCGGGTGGCGCCGAGCTCCTCCACGAACGCGACCCGGAACGGCAAGCCGTCCTCCGCGATCCGCAGATCCTCGGGGCGGATGCCGGCCTCGACGGCGGTGCCGGCGGTGAGGCCGGTCACCGGGATCACCGTCCCGTCGATCCGCACGCCCCCCGCCACCGCTTCCGCGGGCAGGATGTTCATCGGCGGCGAGCCCATGAAGGTCGCGACGTAGCGAGTGGCCGGGCGGCGGTAGATCTCGATCGGGGTGCCGACCTGTTCGATCTCTCCGCCATTCATCACCACCAGCCGGTCGGCCATGGTCATCGCCTCGACCTGGTCGTGGGTGACGTAGACCGTGGTGACGGCGAGCTGACGCTGGAGACGGCGGATCTCGACCCGCATCTGCACCCGGAGCTTGGCGTCGAGGTTCGACAGCGGTTCGTCGAACAGGAAGACCTGCGGCTTGCGCACGATCGCCCGCCCCATGGCGACGCGCTGGCGCTGGCCGCCCGAGAGCTGGCGCGGGTAGCGCGTCAGCATGGCCTCCAAGCCCAGCAACCGCGCGGCCTCGGTCACCCGGGTCTCGATCTCGGGCTTCGGCGTGCCGCGGTTGCGCAACCCGTAGGCGAGGTTGTCGTAGACGCGCATGTGGGGATAGAGCGCGTAGTTCTGAAACACCATCGCGATGTCGCGGTCGGCGGGCTCGACGTTGTTGACGACGCGTCCGCCGATGGTGATCGCCCCCGAGGTCACGGTCTCGAGGCCGGCGATCATCCGCAGGACGGTGGACTTGCCGCAGCCGGAGGGGCCGACGAGGACGCAGAAGGCGCCGTCCGGCACGTCGAGCGAGACGCCGCGCACCGCATCGACGCCGCCGGAATAGGTCTTGCGCAGGGTGTCGAGGGCGAGGCCGGCCATCAGGGGCGTCCGATCGTACGGAAAGAGGTCACTTCTCGGTCTCCACCAGGCCGCGCACGAACAGCTTCTGCATCGCGAACACCACCACGACCGGCGGCAGCATCGCCAGCACGGCGGTCGCCATGACGATCTGCCACTCGGTGAGCTGGTCGGTGATCGAGGTCATCTTGCGCAGGCCGATCACCACCGTCTGCATGTCGTCGCGGGTGGTGACCAGCAGCGGCCAGAGATACTGGTTCCAGCCGTACAGGAACTGGATCACGAACAGCGCCGCCATCGTGGTGCGCGAGAGCGGCAGCAGGGTATCGAGGAAGAACCGCACCGGCCCGGCCCCGTCGATGCGGGAGGCCTCGACGAGCTCGTTCGGCACCGTGAGGAAGAACTGGCGAAACAGCAGGGTCGCGGTCGCCGAGGCGATCAGCGGTAGGGCGAGGCCGGCATAGGTATCGAGGAGCTGGAGGTCGGCCGCGACCTTGTAGGTCGGGTAGATACGGACCTCGACCGGCAGCATCAGGGTGACGAAGATCGCCCAGAAGGCGGTCTGCCGGAACGGAAAATTGAAGTAGATCAGCGCATAGGCCGAGAGCAGCGAGATCGAGATCTTGCCCAGCGCGATGGCGAGCGCCATGATCGTGCTGTTGATCAGCATCAGCCCGACCGGCGCGCCGGCCATGCCGGATTCGGTGAGCGCCCGCCGGTAGGTCTCGAACCCGTGGGTCCCCGGCCAGAGCGGCATCTGCCCGTTGGCGATGGTAGCGGCGTCGTGCGTCGAGCCGATCAGCGCGAGGTAGACCGGGAAGACCACGATGCCGACCCCGAGGCACAGCACGAGGTGCGGGATCAGGTTGCCGAAGCGGCGGTTCTCGACCAACGGGGCCGCTCCCTGGCGGATGGTTTCTTAAGTTCCGGTGCCGCACGCGCGTGACGGGCGTGCGACGCTCGGGGTGCGTGTGGGTCGTCGGCGCTCGTCGCAAGGCCGGCGATTGCCGTTGCAGAGCCGGCTTAGCATCGGTCAAGCTCTGACGAAAGCGCCGCCTCTGCGTTCAGACCTCCAGGCCGGCCTGGGCGGCGAGTGCCTTGAGGTCTCCCTGCGGCCGGGCGCCGAGATGGGAGATAATCTCCGCCGCCGCGACGGCGCCGAGGCGGGCGCAATCGGCGTGGTCGAGGCCGCGGGCGAGGCCGGCGAGGAAGCCCGCCGCGAACAGGTCGCCGGCGCCGGTGGTGTCGACCACCTCGCGCACGGGCGAGGCCGGCACGGATTTCGTCTCGTCGCCCGAGACCACGAGCGCGCCGTCCTCCGAGCGGGTGACGACGCCGAGGAGACCCTTTTCCGCGCGGAGCGCCGCCAGGGCCGTGTCTGCGTCGGCGGTCTGGTACAGGCTCTTCAGCTCGTGGATGTTGGCAAACAGGATGTCGAGGCTGCCGTCGCGGATGAGGCCCAGGAACTCGTCGCGGTAACGGTCGACGCAGAACGCGTCCGACAGGGTCAGCGCGACCTTGTTGCCGGCGCCATGCGCGATCTTGGCCGCCTTGCGGAACGCCTCCTTGGCGGCCGGCGGGTCCCACAGGTAGCCCTCGAGGTAGACGTGGCGGGCGCTCCGCACGGTCTCCTCGTCGACGTCCGAGGCCGAGAGGCCCTGGCAGGCGCCCAGATAGGTGTTCATGGTGCGCTCGCCGTCCGGAGTCACCAGCACGAAGCAGCGGGCGGTCGCCGGGCCTTCCGTCGCCGGAGCGACGCCGAACCGGACGCCGGTGGCGTTGAGGTCGTGGGCGAAGAGACGGCCCAGTTCATCGTCGCGCACCTTGCCGACGAAGCCCGCTCGGGCGCCGAGGAGCGCCGCGCCGACCGCCGTGTTGGCGCCCGAGCCGCCCGAGATGACCGTGGCCGGGCCCATCACCCCGAACAGGTGCTCGGCCCGCGCCTCGTCGATGAGCTGCATCGCGCCCTTGTGCACGCCCTCGCGCACCAGGAAGGCCTCGTCGGTGCGGGCCATCACGTCGACGATGGCGTTGCCGAGGACGAGAAGGTCGAGGGAGGCGGTCATGCAGGGGCTCGCGCGGGAAGGAGTGGTCGCGCCTGTCGCATTCGCCGCCGGGAGGGTCAAGCGCCGGGCTCAGGGCTCCTCGAACAGTGCCGGGATGGAGAGTTCCAGGCCCGGCGGGTCGAGCCTCAGGGAGCCGTCCTGGATGAAGGCGGTGTCGATTCGATCGCCGGCACGGCGGTGGTGGACGACCGTGCGGCGATCGGGATCGACCATCAGGTAGTGGTGGATGCTCGGCACCTGGAAGTAGCCGATGAGCTTCTCGCTCGCATCGATCCTGCGGGTGCTGGAAGACAGGACCTCGACGACGATGACCGGATTCTTCACCTCGATCGCGTCGGGGCCGATGCGCGGGCCGCAATAGATCAGGGCGTCCGGTTCGTAGGCCGTGTGGGCATCGATGCGGACAGTCATGCCGTCGGGCATCGCTTCGCAGCCGACCCCCGCACCGCGTACCGCGCTTCGCAGCGCATCGAAGACCGCGACGCGGGTTCTGGCGCGCCGTGCCCGTTCGGCTGCCATGGCGTACACCTTGCCCTGCACGAGTTCGTACCGTCCGGGATTCGCCTCGCTCCAGGCGAGGTACTCGTCCACATTCATGGGCGTCTGCGGAAGCGGCTTCATCGCGTCGAACCTGTCGATGGCTCCTTGCGCCAGCATCGTAGCATGCCGGTCAGCGCCCGCCGAAGAGATCGTCCACGGCGAGCACGATCCCGGGCGTGACGCGCCCGCTCCGGCGCCCTCGCGAAGACCTCGCCGTCGACGAGTTCGTGACGGCCCGGACTTGTGGCGCTCCAGGCGAGGAACGCGTCGACATCCATGCGGACTGGCGGCAGGCCGGCCGGGGGCGCGAGCCTACCGCGCCTGCGTCACTGCATCGACTGCATCTCGCAATTCGCGTAGGCGACGCTGCCGTCGGCGTAGGCCTTGAGCTTGCGGGCATAGGCTTCGGCGCTCGTCCGGAAGGGGCCGAGCTGCGCGTTGTAGGCCTTGATCCCGTCGTTGTAGGTGTAGGCCTCCCAGCCCGGGCAGCCGCCCTTGGCGTCGAGGCAGGCGGGCTTCTGCGGCAGGGCGGGCTTCACCGGCTTCTCGCTCGCCGGCGGCGGCGTCGGCGCGGTGCAGGCGGCGTGCGCCGCCGGCGCCATCATGAGCAGGAGGGCGGCGAGGGTCAGGCGCGGCACGGCGGATCTCCACGGGGTGCCGCCTCTCACGCCATCGTGTGGCCGGCCGCCCGGGTCAAACCGCTGCTCGCGGCTTATCTGTGGCGCATTCCGCACTGCACCCGGTTGCCGCATGACCGTCCACCCCCGGATCGCCGATCCCCGCCCGATCCCGCCCCGTCCGACTCCCTCGCGCCGCGCCTCCTCCGGCATCGCCTGGCCGTGGCTCGACCGCGCCGGCCGCCTGTCGCGGTTCAAGCTCGCGGTCTTCCTCTTCGCGCTGGCGCCCGGCCTGTGGTTCACGGCCGCCTACGCCCTCGACCGGCTCGGCGCCAAGCCGCTCACCGCCTACCTGCACGCCATGGGCGATTGGTCGGTGCGGTTCCTGATCCTCTCGCTCGCCGTCACGCCGATGCGGCGCATCGCCAACGCGCCGAAGCTCATCCTGGTGCGGCGGATGCTGGGTCTCACCGCGCTCGCCTACGCGCTGGTCCATTTCACCCTGTACATCACCGACCAGAAGTTCGACCTCGCCCGGGTGGCGAGCGAGATCGTCTTCCGCTTCTATCTCACCATCGGCTTCGCGGGCCTTCTCGGCCTCGTCGTGCTCGGCGTCACCTCGACGGACGGGATGATCCGGCGCCTCGGCAAGGCCTGGCCGCGGCTGCACCGGCTCGTCTACCCGCTCACCGCGCTCGCCCTGCTGCATTTCTTCATTCAATCGAAGATCGACGTCTCGAATCCGGTCTATTGGAGCGGGCTCTTCCTCGCCCTGATGGGCTGGCGGCTGATGCACCATTTCAAGGTGCCGACCGCGCCGCTGCCGCTCCTGGGCCTCAGCGTGGCGGCCGGCCTCGCCACGGCGGGCCTGGAGGCGTTGTGGTACGCGCTGGCCACCGGCGTGCCGGCCTCAGCTGTCCTCTCCGCCAACCTCGATTTCGCCTATGACGTGCGTCCCGCCTGGTGGGTGTTCGCCACGGTCGTCCTGATCGTACCGCTGAACCTGTGGCAGAACCGGACGGCATCCGGTGGCAAAGGGTCGGCGGCGAAGGGGTCGGCCGCGAAGGGGCCGGTGGGGCGGCCGGCGAGGGCGTGACGAACGCTCCCGTCGAACTCGGTCCCGTCGATCTCCCCGGGCGACCCGACATCCGCTGCGTCGTCCTGGGGCCGCACAGCGGAACCCGGGATCCCTAAACGCTGACGGTTCAGGGTGAGACGGAGCGGTCTTCGCCTTATTCTTCCTAGTCGGCGGTTATGGATCCTGGGTTCTCGTCTTCGAAGAGCCAAGGATGGCGTAGAGAGAGGAGTGACGATGGCTCGACTTGCTTGAAGACGTCGGGCCATCACCCGTCGAAACGAATGCGAACGCGCGAAAGCGTCGTCAACCGACCTGCCGGCATCGACTGAATGTTCGGGATGTTCGAAGGAATGGTGCCCGGGGACGGAGTCGAACCGCCGACACTGCGATTTTCAGTCGCATGCTCTACCAACTGAGCTACCCGGGCGCACCGGCCGCGCAAGGCGGCGTTCCAGCACCAGAGATCGTCCTCCGCGAAGGACGGCACCACTCACGTCACTGACGAGGAAGTGGTGCCCGGGGACGGAGTCGAACCGCCGACACTGCGATTTTCAGTCGCATGCTCTACCAACTGAGCTACCCGGGCCCGCCGGCTGCGTGGGGCAGCGGCGTTGAGCGGCGGTATAGAGACGGTCGGATCGCCTGTCCAGCCGTCTCATGCGGGCACGCGGGCGATTGTTTGCCGGCGCCGTCACGCCCCGCCGGCGGTGCGACGGCGGCGCGGGGCGCGGCCCGGGCTCGCGGCCGCGCGGGGGCGCCGGGCCTTCTTCGCCGGGGTCTCGCGGGCGGGTGCCTTGCCGGTGCGCGATCCGTCGCCGCCCGCATGGGCGTCGAGGAAGGCGCGGCAGGCGTTGAAGTCGCTCTCGATCTCGGGCGGCAGCCCCTCCATCCGCTTCGCGCGGGCGAGCGATGCGGCGAAGCGCAGCATCGCCGGGGTCGGCGGGCGGGTCGCGCCGTCGCCGGCCGGGCTCCCGGCCTCCCCGATTTTCGGCCCTGCATGGGTGTTGAGGAAGACCCGGCAGGCGCCGACCTCGCGGGTGGCCTCCGGGGGGAGGGGAATGCCCTTGCGGGCGGCGAGCGACTTGGCGAACGCCACCATGGCGGCGGTCGGCGCGCGACCGCCGCGGGACGGCGCCTCGGCATCCACCTCCAGGCGATCGGCGCCCGAGACCGCGCCGATCAGCGCCTCGACCCGCTCGCGGGTGCGCTGCCGAAAGGCCTCGGCCCGGCTTAGCGCCTCCGCCTTCGTCGTCGCCCGGCCGATCTCGGCGAGTTCCGACTCGAACACCGCCCGCCCGACCGGGTCGCCATAGGCCGGAAACACCCGGCGCACGGCCGCCACGAAGGCGAGGCCGATCTCCGTCACGGTGATCGCCGGGTCCTTGCCCTTGAGCAGCGTGACGTAGTGGCTCTTCATCAGCTTCGGCAGCACCGCGTCGCGGGTGGCGGCGGTGCCCAGCCCCTTCGGCTCGGTCGGGTTGGCGGGGTTCTCGAGTGCCCGCTTCAGCGCCGGATCCTCGATCTGGTCGATGAGGCGACCCATCACCACCGGCAACTCGCCCCGGGTGATGCGCCGCGGCGGCTCGGTCCGGGCGGTCTCGATCGTCGGCTCGCCGCCCTGGCCGGCCTCGCCGTCGCGCACCGGCGGCAGGCGGCCGGTGGTCGGCTCGTCGTCGGCCTTGGCCTTGCCGGGCACCACCTCGTCCTCGTCGGCCTCGGTGCCGTAGAGGGCGCGCCAGCCCGGCACCTTCACCACGCTGCCGGTGATGACGAAGCGCTTTTGCCCGAGCGGCGTCGCGACCTCGGCGGTGACCGTGGTGCGGGCGTCGATCCCGTCGGCCATGTGGGCGGCGAGGAAGTTCTTGGCGACGAGCAGCCACAGCCGCAGCGCTTCCGGTGCCACGTCGCCCGGGCCCGGCACCTTGCGCAGGGGCACGATGGCGTGGTGCTCGCCCGGGTCCTTCACGTAATGGCCCTTCGGCCCGCGGCGGATCTGCGGCGTCGCGGGGGCGTGGGTCGCGATGCCCTTGTCGGCCGTCGCGATCGCCGCGATCACCGCGGCGGCGTCCTTGGCTTGCGACTCCGGCAGGTGGATCGATTCGGTGCGGGGATAGCTGAGATAGCCCTTGTCGTAGAGCGCCTGCGCGTGGCGCGCGGTCACCTGCGGGTCCCAGCCGAAGCGCTTGGCGCAGGCGCGCGCCAGCGTGTCCTTGGAGAAGAGCTTCGGCGGCGTCCGCCGCACGTCCTTCTGCACCACCGCGAGCGGGCCGGCCCAGCCCGCGGCGGCGTCGCGGATCGTCTCGGCGTCCTCGATCGCGAAGATTTTTTCCTTCGGCGCGTGCCAGAGCGTCAGCGTCGCGCCGCTCTCCGTCGTCACCGGCAGGGCGATCTTGTAGAAGTCGCGCGGCACGAAGGTGCGGATGCGCTCCTCGAGATCGGCGAGGATCGCGAGCGTCGGCGTCTGCACGCCGCCGAAGCGCCAGGGCTCGCGGAAAGCCGGCGGGCGCAGGCGCAAGGACACCGCCCGGGTGCCGTTGAGGCCGAGATGCCAATCCTCGTATTGCCGGCACAGGGCTTCGAGATAGGCGGCGTAGTCGCGCTCGCCGGAATCGTCCTCGCGCGCCAGCAGCCCGAAGGCGCGGCGGATCGAGATCTCGTCCAGCGCCCCGAGGCGCAGGCGATCGACCCGCCCGCGCCAGCCGAGATGCTCCAGGACCTCCCAGGCGATCATCGAGCCCTCGCGGCCCGGATCGGTGGCGATGATGACCCGCTCGACGCCGCTGAGCGCCTGGCGGATCGCCGCGAGCTTCGGCGCGTGCGACTGGCCCGAGCGGCCGTGGCCGGGGGCGACCGGCAGCCGCTCCATGGCGATCGGCAGCGCGTCGAAGCGCCAGGGCTTCCAGTCCGGCCGAATCTCCCCGGGCTCGGCCACCTCCAGCAGGTGCCCCTCGGCCGCGACGCAGACGGTGGTGGGCGAGCGGAAGAACCGCTGCACCTGGCGCATCGCCGAGGGCTTCTCGAAGAAGAACAGCGTCTTGCCGCGGGGATTCGGACCGGAGGACGGGCCGGGGGAGGTGGCCTGCGCCATGGCAGCGGGACGCTCCTGGGTGGGCAGACGAGCCCGAACGAAGCGGGAACATACCGGAGAGGGAGGGGCGCGGTCAACGCGGGGTGTCGAGCAAAGAAAGGGTGCGGGTTTCCCTCTCTCCCCGCCCGCGGCAGGGCCGTCTGGAGAAAAAACTCCGCTTGAGATCAAGCGGGTGATTCCCCTCTCCCATGTGGGAGAGGGGTAGGGGCGATCGAAGATCGCACGAGGGTGCTACGGTTCTGAGTTCAGCACTCAGCGTAGAGCAGCCAGCACGACGCTCAGCGTTTTACACTGAAGCGTGTCACCCTCACGCGGGATCTTCGATCCCCCGGCCCCTCTCCCACACGGGAGAGGGGAGACGCGCCTTTCTTCCCCCCCGGACGGCTCTGCGCCCGCGGGGAGTGGGGCGGACCTCTGCGTTCCCCTTGTCCTATCTGCCCGGCGACCGCCGTCCCACCGCCGGCGGGATCGCTTCACCCCTCCCCGCTACGATCCCGCCCGCGAAACGCCGCTTGCGCCGCTGCCACTCCTCACATAAAGATATCTTTATGTTTCGCATCGGAGGCGAGGAGCCCGACGACATGACCGCCACCGTCCCCTTCGCCGACGCCCTGGGCGTGCTGCGCGCTGCGGCGGAGGAGACGCGTCTGCGCATCCTGGTGCTGCTCGGCGACGGCGAATTGTCGGTCTCGGACCTCACCGACATCCTGGGCCAGTCGCAGCCGCGGATCTCCCGCCACCTCAAGCTCCTGGTCGAGGCCGGGCTGGTGGTGCGCCACCGCGAGGGCGCCTGGGCGTTCTTCCGCCTGCGCGAGGGCGTGGCGGGCTTGGTCGCGCCGCTCATCGCCGCCCTCGACGGCACGGCGCCGCCGCTCTCCGAGGATCGGGCCCGGCTCCAGGCGGTGCGGGCCCAGCGCGCCGACGCCGCCCAGACGTTCTTCGCGCGGCTCGCGCCGCAATGGGACCGGGTCCGCTCGCTCCACGTGCCGGAGGCCACCGTCGAGGCCGCGGTGCTCGACGTGCTCGGGGGCGGCCCGATCGGCAGCCTCGTCGATCTCGGCACCGGCACCGGGCGGATGCTCGGGCTGCTGGCGCCCCGGGCCGCGAAGGCGACCGGGCTCGATGCCAACCACGCCATGCTGTCGGTGGCCCGCGCCAACCTGGAGCGCCAGGGCCTGACCCGGATCGACCTGCGCCAGGGCGACATCCACGCCCCGCCCTTCGGCCGGGCGAGCTTCGACCTCGTGCTGATCCACCAGGTGCTGCACTACCTCGACGACCCGGCCCGGGCCTTGCGCGAGGCCGCCCGCCTCGTCGCCCCGGGCGGCCGGCTCCTCGTGGTCGATTTCGCCCCCCACAGCCTCGAATTCCTGCGCGCCGACGAGGCCCACCGCCGCCTCGGCTTCGCCGCCGAGCAGGTTGCGGGCTGGCTCGCCGAGGCCGGGCTGACCGACGTGCGGCTGCGCCACCTCGCGCCCCCCGGCGGCGCGGAGCACCAGCTCACCGTGACGCTCTGGCTCGCCCATCATCCCGAATCCGCGTCCGGCGTGCCCGACCGCGCCGTCGCCTGACCCCTTCCCGTCATCATCTCAGACATTCTCCCGCCGAGGCCGCCGATGTACGCCACCTCCTTCCGCCCGAGCCGCGAGAGCTGCCGCCCGATCCGGGTCTCGTTCGAGTTCTTCCCGCCCAAGACCCCCGAGATGGAGACGACCCTGTGGTCGTCGATCGAGCGGCTCGCCCCGCTCAGCCCCAGCTTCGTCTCGGTGACCTACGGCGCCGGCGGCTCGACCCGGGAGCGCACCCACAACACCGTGTCGCGCCTGGTGCGCGAGACCGACCTGAAGCCCGCCGCCCACCTCACCTGCGTGGCCGCCACCAAGGGCGAGGTCGACGAGGTGGTGCGCGCCTATCACGAGGCCGGCGTGCGCCACATCGTAGCCCTGCGCGGCGACCCGGCGGACGGCGTCGGCACCGCCTACGCGGCGCATCCGGGCGGCTACGAGCGCTCCTGCGACCTCGTCGCCGGCATCAAGCGCATCGGCGACTTCGAGGTCTCGGTCTCGGCCTATCCGGAGCGCCACCCCGAGGCCGGCTCCCTCGACCAGGATCTCGACGCGCTGAAGGCCAAGGTCGATTGCGGCGCCGACCGCGCCATCACCCAGTTCTTCTTCGACAACGACCTGTTCTTCCGCTACCTCGACCGGGTGCAGGCGCGCGGCATCGATATCCCGATCATCCCCGGCATCCTGCCGGTGCAGAACTTCAAGCAGGCCGCCAACTTCGCCCGCCGCACCGGCGCCTCGGTGCCGGACTGGCTCGCCGCCCGCTTCGAGGGGCTGGACGACGACGTCGCCACCCGCAAGCTGGTGGCCGCGGCGGTCGCCGCCGAGCAGGTGCTCGACCTCGTCGACCGCGGCGTCACCGATTTCCACTTCTACACCATGAACCGCGCCGACCTCGTCTACGCGATCTGCCACCTGCTGGGCTTGCGCGCGGCGCCCGCGGCGGCGGAGAAGGCGGCGGCCTGATCCCCGGACGTCTCGACATCGCTGACAGTCTTCCGGGCCGCATGACGCGGCCCGGACTGATTCCATACCTCGCCCGACCCGCTGGAACCCCACCCCGATGACCGATTTCCGCCCCGCCGACGGTGCCGACATCCTGACCGCCCTGCGCCGGCGCGCGGCGGAAAAAATCCTCGTCCTCGACGGGGCGATGGGTACGGTGATCCAGCGCCTCGGCCTGACCGAGGCGGATTTCCGCAGCGAGCGTTTTCGCGATCACGCCCACGACCAGAAGGGCAACAACGACCTCCTGATCCTGACCCAGCCCGACGCGATCCGGCAGATCCACCTCGACTACTTCCTGGCCGGCGCCGACGTCGTCGAGACCAACACGTTTTCGGGCACCACCATCGCCCAGGCCGATTATGGCATGGAATCGGTGATCCACGAGCTGAATGCGCAGGGCGCGCGGCTCGCCCGCGAGGCGGCCGTGCTCGCCGAGGGTCAGGACGGGCGCCGCCGCTTCGTCGCCGGCGCCATCGGCCCGACGAACCGCACCCTGTCGATCTCGCCGGACGTCAACAATCCCGGCTACCGCGCCGTGACCTTCGACCAGGTCCGCGAGGCCTATGCCGAGCAGGTGCGCGGCCTGATCGCCGGCGGCGCCGAGCTGATCCTGATCGAGACGGTGTTCGACACGCTCAACGCCAAGGCGGCGGTGGCGGCGGCCTGGCAGGTCTTCGACGAGACCGGCACCCGCCTGCCGATCATGATCTCGGGCACCATCACGGATCTCTCGGGCCGCACCCTGTCGGGCCAGACCCCGACCGCCTTCTGGCACTCGCTGCGCCACGCCGAGCCGCTCACCTTCGGCCTCAACTGCGCGCTCGGCGCCCGCGAGATGCGCGCCCATATCGACGAGCTGTCGCGCACCTGCGACACGCTGGTCTGCGCCTATCCGAATGCCGGCCTGCCGAACGAGTTCGGCCTCTACGACGAGAGCCCGGAGGCGATGGCCAAGCTCGTCGGCGAATTCGCCGAGAGCGGCCTCGTCAACATGGTCGGCGGCTGCTGCGGCACGACGCCGGACCACATCCGGGCCATCGCCGGTGCGGTGGCCGGCAAGGCGCCGCGCCGGGTGCCGAGCGTGAAGCCCTTGATGCGGCTCTCAGGGCTGGAGCCCTTCACGCTGACGCCCGAGATCCCGTTCGTTAACGTGGGCGAGCGCACCAACGTCACCGGCTCGGCGCGCTTCCGCAAGCTCGTCACCAACGGCGACTACGCCGCCGCGCTCGACGTCGCCCGCGACCAGGTCGCGGCCGGCGCCCAGATCATCGACGTCAACATGGACGAGGGCCTGCTCGATTCGCAGAAGGCCATGGTCGAGTTCCTCAACCTCGTCGCCGCCGAGCCCGACATCGCCCGGGTGCCGGTGATGATCGATTCCTCGAAGTTCCCGGTCATCGAGGCCGGCCTGAAATGCGTGCAGGGCAAGGCGATCGTGAACTCGATCTCCCTCAAGGAGGGCGAGGAGAAGTTCATCCACGAGGCCAGGATCTGCCGCTCCTACGGTGCCGCCGTGGTGGTGATGGCCTTCGACGAGCAGGGCCAGGCCGATTCGCTCGAGCGCAAGGTCGCGATCTGCACCCGCGCCTACAAGGTGCTGACCGAGACGGTCGGCTTTCCCCCTGAGGACATCATCTTCGATCCCAACGTCTTCGCGGTGGCGACGGGCATCGAGGAGCATGACGGCTACGGCGTCGCCTTCATCGAGGCGGCCCGGATCATCCGCGAGACCCTGCCCCACGCCCATATCTCGGGCGGCATCTCGAACCTGTCCTTCGCCTTCCGCGGCAACGAGCCGGTGCGCGAGGCGATGCACGCGGTGTTCCTGTACCATGCGATCAAGGTCGGCATGGATATGGGCATCGTGAATGCTGGCCAGCTCGCGGTCTACGACGAGCTTCCCGCGGAACTGCGCGAGCTGTGCGAGGACGTGGTCCTCAACCGCCGCAAGGACTCGACCGAGCGTCTGCTCGAGGCCGCCGCCCGCTTCAAGGAGGGGGGGCAGGCCCGCGACAAGACCGCCGACCTCGCCTGGCGCGAGGCGCCGGTGGCGAAGCGCCTGGAGCATGCGCTCGTCAACGGCATCACCGAATACATCGAGGCCGATACCGAAGAGGCTCGGTCGCAGGCCGAGCGTCCGCTCCACGTCATCGAGGGCCCGCTGATGTCGGGGATGAACGTGGTCGGCGACCTGTTCGGCGCGGGAAAAATGTTCCTGCCGCAGGTGGTGAAGTCCGCCCGCGTGATGAAGCAGGCGGTGGCCTACCTGATGCCGTTCATGGAGGCGGAAAAAGCCGCCAATGGCGGTGTCGGCGGGCGGCAGGCGGCCGGCAAGGTCCTGATGGCGACGGTGAAGGGCGACGTCCACGACATCGGCAAGAACATCGTCGGCGTCGTGCTCGCCTGCAACAACTACGAGATCATCGATCTCGGCGTAATGGTGCCGGCGGCGAAGATCCTCGATACCGCCCGCAAGGAGAACGTGGATATCATCGGCCTGTCGGGGCTCATCACGCCCTCCCTCGACGAGATGGTCCACGTCGCGGCCGAGATGGAGCGCGAGGGCTTCGACGTGCCCCTCCTCATCGGCGGCGCGACGACGAGCCGGGTCCATACCGCGGTGAAGATCCACCCGGCCTATGCCAAGGGCCAGGCGGTCTACGTGACCGATGCCAGCCGCGCCGTCGGCGTGGTCTCGAACCTGCTCTCGCCCGACACCAAGGGCCAGACCATCGAGACCGTGCGCGCCGAGTACAAGCGCGTCGCCGAGGCCCATGCCCGCTCGGAGGCCGACAAGCAGCGTCTGCCGCTGGCGAAAGCCCGTGCCAACGCCTTCAAGGCCGACTGGTCGGGGTACCGGCCCGTCAAGCCGACCTTCACCGGCACAAGGGTGTTCCGCAGCTACGAGGTGGCGGAGCTCGTCCCCTATATCGACTGGACGCCGTTCCTCCAGACCTACGAGTTCAAGGGCCGCTATCCGGCGATCCTCGACGACCCCGAGCAGGGGCCGGCCGCCCGCGCCCTGTTCGAGGACGCGCAAGCCATGCTGCGCCAGATCGTCGAGGAGCGCTGGTTCAACCCGAAGGCGGTGATCGGCTTCTGGCCGGCCAACGCGGTCGGCGACGACATCCGGCTGTTCACCGGCGAGAGCCGGACCGACGCCCTCGCGACCTTCCACGGCCTGCGCCAGCAGCTCTCGAAGCGCGACGGGCGGCCCAATACCTGCCTGTCGGACTTCGTGGCCCCGGTGGAGAGCGGGCTCGCCGATTATGTCGGTGGCTTCGTGGTCACGGCCGGCCTGGAGGAGGTGCGGATCGCCGAGCGCTTCGAGCGCCAGAACGACGACTACAAGTCGATCCTGGTCAAGGCGCTGGCCGACCGCATCGCCGAGGCCTTCGCCGAGCGGATGCACGAGCGGGTGCGGCGGGAATTCTGGGCCTACGCGGCGGACGAGACCTACAGCCCGGCCGAGCTCGTCACCGAGCCCTATGCCGGCATCCGCCCGGCCCCGGGCTACCCGGCCCAGCCCGACCACACCGAGAAGGTCACGCTGTTCGACCTGCTCCAGGCCGAGCGGCGCATCGGCGTGAAGCTCACCGAATCCTACGCGATGTGGCCGGGCTCCTCGGTCTCGGGCCTCTACCTCGCCCACCCGGACGCGCATTACTTCGGCGTCGCCAAGGTGGAGCGCGACCAGGTCGAGGATTACGCCGCCCGCAAGGGGATGGACGTGGCCGAGGTCGAGCGCTGGCTCGGCCCGGTGCTGAACTACGATACGGCGCGGTATCGCGTGGCGGCGGAGTAGGGGGGCGCTTGCCTCCGGGGGCGGCCCGTCGTCATGATGGGCTGCAACCCCGGAGGTGCGTATGATCGAGCCCGACAAGCCGGTGCCGGGACGCTGGGACTGGCTTCAAGAGCGCGTGCGACCGCTCGATGCCGACGTCGAGGCAGCCCTGAACGAGCCGGTCGAGATGCCGGCGGACGTCCCGGGTGAATGGGATTGGCTCCGTGATCTCGTCGGTCCGCTGGACGACGACTTCGTGCAAGCTGCGACCGAACAGCCGCCTTTGCCCCCCGACGACGCAGTGGAGGAGGACGAGCCCACCTCCTGACCCGGGCTTGACCGCCGCGCCCGCCCCGGCTCAAAGCTGGGCTTGAGGATGCGGGAAGGATCGGGGATGCGGACAGGACCAGGGAGGCTCGCCCTCGTCGCCGTCGCGGGCGCCGTCGCGGCGGCGGCCGGCTGCACCGAATTCTCCTACATCTCGAAGACCTATGTCGGCCTCCAGCCGCAGGTGGTCACGATCGGCTGCAACGACCCCTACGAGGTCTACGACCAGCGCCAGCAGCGCAAGGTCCTGATCGTCTCGAACAACCTGCGGGAGATCGCCGGCTGCGGCCTGGAGGGCAAGGACCCGGCGCTCACCCGCCGGCGCCGCTTCTCGGAGGCCGCCGCGACCTATCTCAAGGAGACGGCGCGGGAGACCTGCACCATCGTCGGCGAGACGGTGTTCACCGATCTCCAGACCGAGTTCGTCTATTCCTGCGCCGAGCCGATCGAGAAGCCCGGCACCAAGGTGCCGCGCCTGCCCGGACGCTACTGAGATCCCTCAATCCTGGTCCTGAACCGGCGGATGCGGGAAGGTGCGCTCGGCCGCGTCGCCGGCCGCGGCCAGCATCGCCCGGGCGAAGCGGCGCGCCTCGGCCCGGTCGAGGGCGATCGCCGCCGTGACCGGCGCGCCGTCGAGGTCGGCGAGGTCGAGTTCGAGCCGCACGCCCGCCTCGGTCGGCGTCACCCGCAGGGTCCAGTCGCGATCGCTCATCCGTCCGCATCAGCTCTTGCCCGGGCGCACATCCCCGGGGCCTCGGCCCTATAGACCAATTTCCGGACAGGTCGATGGGTTCGCCCCGGTTGACGCTGCGGCCGTCCCCGTGGTCGACCCGCGCCGGGATGTGAGCGTGAGGAATCCGACCATGAGCGAGATCGTCTTCCGGACCGGCGAGGCCACGGTGCTGGCGGCCGAGGGCCAGTACACCGACGCGATGCCCGAGGTGCTGATCGGCTCGGTGCGCGGCCCGGTGGGGCAGGCCTTCGCCTCGATGATGGGGCAGGTCCAGGGCCATACCCGGATGTTCGTGGTGCGCGACCTCAACCAGCTGGTGCGCCCGGCCACGATGATGACCACCAAGGCGACGATCCACACCGCGGAGTACGTCGAGCTCCTCGGCGGCGTGGTCCAGGCCGCCACCGGCGACGCCATCGTCGATTGCATCATCGAGGGCATCCTGCCCCGCGACGGGCTCGACGAGTTGTGCATGATCATCATGATCTGGCTCGACCCGCGCTGCCCCGAGGACCCGAACCTCGACCGCAAGGACCTCTACCGCACCAACTACGAGGCGACGAAGCTCGCCATCGCCCGGGCGCTGAAGGGCGAGCCCACCGTCGACGAGCTGATCGCCAACCGCCACACCGTGCGCCACTACGCCCTCGAAGGCGTGCTCGACGACGAGGCCTGACGGGCCTGTTTTCGGCGGGCGCCTGCGCAGTTGACCGCAGCTTGACAGCGCCGCAAGGTGCGGCGCCCGCCGATCGTCGTTTCACGCGCGGGCCCGTCCGTCACGCCTCTGGGGCCGAACGATGCGTCCATTCCGCGCTGCGTTGATCCTGTCCGCGATCCTGCCCGCTTGTGCCGTCCTGTCCGGCGCGGGCCTCGCACAGCCGCAGCCGGCGGGCTCCCGCGCCGCCCCTGCGGGGCAATCCGCCATCACGGTCTGGGATGCCCGGATCGAGGCCGGCGACCTCACCGTGTCGGGCAGCGTCGGCAAGGCCGGGGTGGTGGTCACCCTCGACGACGACATCCCGGTCACCTCGGACAAGCGCGGGCGCTTCACCCTGAAGGTGCCCTACGTGCCGCAGAACTGCGTCGCGACGCTCAAGGCCGGCGAGGCCTCCCGCGAGATCGCGATCGCCAATTGCGGCGCCACCGGCGCACCGGGGGCGAAGGGCGAGCCCGGTCCGACCGGGCCACAGGGCGTCGCCGGCCTCGCCGGGCCGGCGGGCCCGAAGGGCGATATGGGTCCCAAGGGTGACACGGGTCCCAAGGGTGACATGGGTCCCAAGGGTGACATGGGTCCGAAGGGCGAGCCCGGTCCCAAGGGTGACGCCGGTCCCAAGGGCGAGGCAGGTGCGAAGGGCGCGGCGGGCGCATCCGGGCCGAAGGGCGAGCAGGGGCCGGCCGGCCCGCAGGGACCGGCTGGATCTCCGGGTCAGGCCGGATCGCAGGCCGCCGCCGCGACGGGTGCTTCGCCGTTCCGGATGCTGCGCACCGACGGCTGCGCCAAGCCGCATTGCGAGCTCGTCTGCGACGAGGGCGAGACCTTCGTGTCGTCCTATTGCCTGCGCGGCGGCAACCCCACCTTCACGCGTCGCGAGAGCGGCGAGGCCGTGGCGATGTGCCCGCCCGACAGCTCCGGTATGGTCGGGTTCTGCGCGAAGCTCTGATCGATCCTTCGGCTTTCTCGGCCGGACCGGCATCCTCACCGTCATCCCCGGTTCCGCTGCGCGGCCCCGGGATGACGTCGAGAGGTGTCGTCCGGGCCGGGTCATCGGTGATCCGTCCCCGGGATATTGGGACGCGTCACCGCACGGCGAGCCAGTCCAGCACGCCCCTCGCCGCCGCCCGGCCGCTGGCGAAGCTCGCCTGGAGCAGGTAGCCGCCGGTCGGCGCCTCCCAGTCGAGCATCTCGCCCGCCAGGAACGTGCCTGGGCGGGTCCGCAGCATGAACCGCGCGTCGAGATCCGCGAAGGCGACGCCGCCGGCGCTCGAGATCGCCCGGTCGATCGGCTGCAGGCCGGTGAGCCGCAAAGGCACGGCCTTGATCAGCGCCGCGAGCGCCGCGGGATCCGCCGGCAGATCTCTGGCCGCCTCCCGCAGCAGGCCGGCGGCCGGCGGGCTGAGGCCCGCGGCCTTGCGCAGCACCGTCGCGCGGGATTCCTTCGGCCGCGCCCCGGCGAGGCGGCGGGCGAGCGCCGCCACGTCCAGGTCCGGCCGCAGGTCGATATTCACCACCGCCTCGCCCGCCGCTTCGATCGCCTCGCGGATCGGCCGCGACAGGGCGTAGACGACCCCGCCCTCGATCCCGTCGCGGGTGATCACCGCCTCGCCCCGCACCGTCTCGGTTCCGAGGCCGAGGGCGATCCGCTTGAGCGGTGCGCCGGCGAAGCGCTCGGCGAAGAGCGGCGACCACGCTGCGGTAAAGCCCGCATTGGCCGGGCGGAACGGACGCACCGCGATCCCCTCGGCCTCCAGCACCGGCACCCAGGCGCCGTCCGAGCCGAGGCGCGGCCAGCTCGCCCCGCCGAGCGCCAGCACGGTCGCGTCCACCCGCAGGGTCTCCGGGCCGGCCTCGCCCGCGAGGCTCAGTGCCCCGTCCGCGTCCCAGCCCGTCCAGCGGGTGCGGGTGCGAAGGCGGACGCCGAGGCGATCGAGCCGGGTGAGCCAGGCTCGAAGCAGCGGGGAGGCCTTGAAGGCCTCCGGAAACACCCGGCCGCTCGATCCCACGAAGGTCGGCTGGCCTAAGGCCCCGCACCAGTCGCGCAGGGCCTGCGGCGGAAACTCCTGGATCGCCGCGTCGAGCCGCGGCTCGGCCGGGGCATAGCGGGACAGGAACCGCTCCAGCGGCTCGCTGTGGGTCAGGTTGAGGCCGCCGCGCCCGGCGATCAGCAGCTTGCGGGCAGGGGAGGGCATCCGCTCGATCACCGTGACCGCCAGCCCGGCTTCGGCCAGGACCTCGGCCGCCGCGAGGCCCGCCGGCCCGCCGCCGATCACCGCCGCGTGACCGGCCGCCCGTTGCTCGCGCGCGTCGCCATCGATCTCGTTCATGGGACGCCCCAGGGCCGTGCCTGGCCCGTCCTGTCAACCTGCCCCACCGGCAGCGCAGAGAAAATAAGTGCGGGGGGCCCGGCCGGGCTTGCCCTTGATCCGCCGCCATCCGGGACATAAGTCCGCTCCATCGGCTGCGGGCCCCTCTGGCGAGCTGCGCTTTTCGCGCTCGTGATGTCGGAGCCGATGCTTTCCTCCTTGAAGCATCACGGTCCCGCGATGGTCGATTTCCTGTACATGACGTGGCTCGGCAAGCCTGTGTGGATGTGGCTGGGTTTCCACGCCGTCATTTTCATCCTGCTCGCCCTCGATCTCGGCCTCCTGCACCGCGACAAGAGCCGCGAGATCGGCGTGAAGGAGAGCCTGCTCCTCACCGCCTTCTACCTCTCCCTCGGCCTCCTCTTCGGCGGCTGGGTCTGGTGGTACATCGGCCCGCAGGCGGGCCAGGAATACCTCGCCGGCCTCGTGGTCGAGAAGTCGCTGTCGATGGACAACGTCTTCGTGATCGCGGTGATTTTTGGCTATCTCGGCATCCCCCGCAACGCGCAGCACCGGGTCCTGCTCTGGGGCATCCTGGCGGCGATCGTGCTGCGCGGCCTGATGATCGGTCTCGGCGCCGCTCTCGTCCACCAGGCCGAGTGGGTGCTGACGATCTTCGCCGCCTTCCTGATCTATGCCGGCGTCAAGATGCTGGTCTCGGGCGACGAGGAGGAGGGCGAGAACAAGTCCGCCGACCGCTTCACCGGCTTCATGCGCAAGCACATGCGGGTGACCGACGAGCTCGACGGCCAGAACTTCACCACCCGCCGACCCGATCCGAAGACCGGCAAGCCGGTGCTGTGGCTCACCCCGCTCGCCATGGCCCTGGTGCTGGTGAACGGCGCCGACGTGATCTTCGCGGTCGACAGCGTGCCGGCGATCTTCGCCATCACCACCGACACCTACGTGGTCTACACCTCGAACATCTTCGCGATCCTGGGGCTCCGTGCGCTCTACTTCGCGCTCGCCGCGATGGTCGATCGCTTCGCCTACCTCAAGACCGCGCTCGCCCTGATCCTGATCTTCATCGGCCTGAAGATCGTGATCGCCGATACCTTCGAGCTGATCGAGATCCAGCCCTGGGTCGCGCTGGTGGTGACGGTGGTCCTGCTCGCCGGCGGCGTGGTCTACAGCCTGTGGCGCACCCGCGGCGCGGCGGAGGCACCGGCCGCCGTATCGCCGCAGGCCCACGCACAGGTCGAGACGCCGCGCGAGCGGCTCGGCAGCACCCACAGGTGAGAGCCCGGCGAGGGGCGCCCGCGGCGCCCCTCGTGCCTGCCTTGGGAGCGGCGCGGCCGCCCGGACTGGACCTGCCGCCTACTTGGATGCGCCGGTGACGGTCGCGACGTAGAGCGCGACGGCGGCGACCTGTTCCGGGGTCAGGTCCTCGAAGGCCGGCATCACCCCGATCCCGTTCGTGACGGCGGTCGCGACCCGGCCCGCATCCGGCTTCAGGCTGTCGAGGACGGGCCCGACCGTCCCGGTCGTGCCGGCATCCGCGAGCGTGTGGCAGACCCCGCATCCCGGTTCGGCCAGCTCGGTGAATACCCGCTTGCCGAGGGCGAGGCGGGCGGGGTCCGCCGAGGCCGGGGCGGTCGTCAGGACGAGGCAGAGGGCGAGGGCAGGTCTCATCACGGGCTTTCGCGGCCCGCATCGCCGGGATGCGGGCCGGAGGGCGGGAAGGGGCTCAGGCGATCGTCAGGGTGACGGCGGGTCCGCGCCAGCCGTTGTAGCTGTAGCCGCCGCCATTCGGCTTCGTCTCCTCGGGCTGGACGGTGCCGGCCGCGTCGGTCGCCCGGCTCGCCAGCACGTGCGTCCCCGCCGGCAGATCGAGCGCGAGGGCGAAAAGCCGCCAGGCGTAGCGCCCGAGATCGGGCCCGATCAACGGAGCGTCGGCCCATGTCCGGCCGCCGTCGATCGACACCTCGACGCGGGCCACCGCGTTCATGCCGCCGAAGGCGACGCCGGTGACGACGGTGCGGCCCGCCGCGCCATTCTCCAGCGGGGCGGTGATCCACGAGCGCACCGGCTGCTCCCAGATCGAGGGCTGCGCCGGTCCGGCCTTCTCGCCGACCCCGTGCATGCGGTAGCTCGCGGCCTGGATCTTGGCGTCCGTCTCGGCCTCGGTCAGCGCCACCGTCTTGACGTACTTGATGTTGTTCACGCCCGAATAGCCCGGGACGATCATCCGCAGGGGACCGCCATGGGCGAGGGGTAGCGGCTCGCCGTTCACCTCCCAGGCGAGCAGCACGGTGTCGAGGGTCGAGAGCGGAACCGAGCGCTCGACCATCACGTCCTTCGGCTTGAGCCCCGCCGGCAGTTCCTCGCCGCCCGTCCCGGTGACGAACCGGACACCGGGGGCGGGGCCGCCGAGCGCGTCGACCACCGCCTTGAGCGGCACGCCGGTCCAGATCACGCAGCCCGCCGCCCCGACCGTCCAGGGCGTGCCCGAGATCTTCTGGCCCGGCTGCAGCACGTCCTGCATGTACTTGCGACCGTTGCCGGAGCATTGCAGCACGGTGGCGACGCTCGCGAGGCCGATGCGCTTCAGTTCCGCGACGGACAGCGTCCTCGGGCTGGCGACGCCTGCGATCTCGACCCGCCACGCGTCCCGGTCGGCGACGATGGCGTCCGAGGGCGGGTTGACGTTGTTGCGGATGAACAGCCGGTCGATCGGCGTGACGACGCCGCTGCCGATGAGGCCGCGCTTGGTCTCCACGGTCTGGCTGGAATGGACGATGAAGGCGTCCGGGTCCTTCCAGGCCAGCGAGGCCGGCAGCCCCTTGGCGCCGGGCTTGGCTGCGGGCCTGGCCTCGGGCCCGGCACCGTGAGCCTCCGGCCTGGGAGCCTCGGCCGTGGAAGTCCCGGCTCCAGGGGCCTGGGCGCGGGCCGCGGAGGCGACGCCGATCGCTCCCATGGCCGTACCGGCGAGAAAGCGGCGTCGATGCAGGATCGTCGGCTCGGACACGCGAAAACATCCTCCCGTTTTGTTTTTTTGGAGAAGATGTTTCTGCGGCCCGGTCCTCGACCCGTCAAGCGACGCCCGCCCGGATTTGCCGGGCGCGCCCTCACGCCGGCTTGGCCGCCAGCAGGTCGCGCAGGGTCGTGATGGTCGAGGCGTCGGCCACCCCGTCGACCCGCGCCGGGCGGAAGTGGCGCTGGAAGGCGGTCACCACGGCCTTCGTCCGGGCATCGAAGGTGCCGCTCACCGGCACGTCGTAGCCGTAGAGCCCGAACATCGATTGCAGCGCCTCGATCGGCTGGCCGGCATCGCCCTCCGAGAAGAAGCGCCCGTCGCGGATCGCCGCGGGCGGCACCCAGTGACCGATCCCCTCGCCGTGCAGGCCTCCCCAGGGAAAGCTCTCGCCCGGATCGATCTTGCGCTCGGGCGCGATGTCGGAATGCCCGAGCACCCGGTCGGGCCGGATCGGCCAGCGGCCGAGGATGTCGCGGCAGAGCGCCGTCACCGCGGCCATCTGCTCCTGCGGGAACGGTGCCACGGTGCCGTCGTCGCGGTGGCCCGGATGCGCGATCTCGATCCCGATCGAGCGCGAGTTCATGTCGCGCACGCCCTCCCAGGCCGAGAGGCCGGCATGCCAGGCGCGGCGGGCCTCGGGCACCATCTGCACCACCCGTCCCGCCTCCAGGACGAGGTAGTGCGACGAGACCTTGGAGAGCGGGTTGCAGAGCCGCAGCAGCGCCTCCGACCCGCTCGCCATGCCGGTATAGTGCAGGATCAGCGCATCGACCGGCAGGGTCCGCTCGTCGTGGTTGGGGGAGGGCACCACCTGGGTGGCGACCGGGCTGTCGGGGGTGAGGCTCATCAGCTCAGCTCAGATGCCGCTCGGCGGCGATGCGATCGTAGGCGGCGTTGATCGCGGCGAGCCGCCGGGTCGCGATGGCGACGGCGGCGGGCGGCAGGCCGCGGGCGATGGCCCGGTCGGGATGGTTCTCGGAGACCAGCGCCCGGTAGCGCGCCTTCAGATCCGCGTCGGTCAGGTCGCGGGCGGCGCCCAGCACCTCGTAGGGGTCGTCGGCGAGCCGGACGTGCCGGGCCGTCACGGCGGCGAAGCGCGCGTCGTCGAAGCCGAAGATCGCCGCCACCTCGGCGAGGTAGCGCGCCTCGCTCTCGTGGATCGCGCCGTCCGCCTTGGCGATGTGGAAGAGCCCGTCGAGCACGTCCTCGAGGAGCGCCGGCTCGTCGTGGAAGGCCTCCGCCACCTGGCGGGCATAGCCCTCGAAGCCGCTGGTGGTGCGCTTGGCGAGGTCGAACAGGCGCTCGACCCCGGCGCGCTCGTCCTGCGGCACCTGCACGATGTCGGCGAAGGCCGCGACCTCGGAGGGCGTCACCACCCCGTCCGACTTCGCCATCTTGGCGGCCAGCGCGACGAGGCCGGTGGTGAACACCACCTCGCGGGGGGTGGGCCCGAGCAGCGAGCCCTCGCGGTCGAGCAGGAAATGGCCGGCCACCGCGCCGAGGAGCGCCCCGAGCGGACCGCCGGCGGCGAGCCCGATGCCGGCGCCGCCGAGCTTGCCCCACACGCCCTGGTTCCAGACGCCCTGGCTCATGCCGGCCTCCGGATCTCGGTCGGGCGGTGAAGACGGGCTGGGACTCGGGGAGGCAAGGGCGTCATGCCGCCCTTGTAGCGCCCCCGGGCCGTTCGCGGAATGTGGAAGCGCACCCGGGCGGAGGGCCGCCGGGTGCGCTCAAACCGCTGCGATCAGCGGCAGTAGACGTTGCCGTAGGGGTCGCGGTAGGTGCCGTAGGGGCACTGGGGGGCGGTGGCCGCGCCGACCACGGCGCCGCCGGCCGCGCCGATCAGGCCGCCCGCGAGAGCGCCGCCGGCCCGGCCCGTGGCCGCCGCACCGATCGCCGCACCGGTCAGGCCGCCGAGGGCGGCGCCGCCGGCCGCGCGGTCGCCGGGGGTGTTGCAGGCGCCGAGCGACAGCGCCAGGGCACCGGCGAGCGTGGCGGCGATGAGCTTCTTCATGGAGTCTTCCCCTCGTGCTTGTCGTGGCGTTCGGCACCGGGTCCCGACCCCGCGCCCTGCCCCTGAGCTTAGCCGTATCGCGGCTGAACGCCAAATGAGCTTGGCCGTCAAAGAGTTCCCTGCGCCGCCGCCGGATGGGTAACGAATCGTCAAGGTGCGACGCGGAAGCCACATGCGCCGGGGCCTGCCGCCCGTGCGCCAAATGCTCTAAAGGGGGGCCGATCAGCCCCGGCCCGAATGCCCGCGAGGACCCGATGCAGCGCGCCACCACCATCGTCCGCAAAGCCGCCGTGCGCCCCGACGCCGTCGCCGACGAGGTCGCCCTCGACCACGCCGCCCGCGCGACCCGCACCGGCGACCTCACCGCCGCGGGCGGCCTCGCCTTCCGGCTCGACCTCGACCGGGCGACGGTCCTGGAGGACGGCGACGCCGTGCGCCTGGAGGACGGGCGGCTGGTGCGCATCCTCGCCGCCCCGCAGGCGCTCCTCGCCGTCACGGCCGAGAACCCGCTGCGGCTCACCCGCCTCGCCTGGCAGCTCGGCAGCAACCACGTCCAGGCCGAGGTGACCGCCGACGCGCTCTACGTCCTCGACGATCCGGCGGTGGCCGACCTGATCCGCGGCCAGGGCTGCAAGGCCGCCGCGCTCCAGCGCCCGTTCCGCCCCGAGAAGGAGGCGGTCGCCCACGACCACAGCACCTGCGGTCACGACCACCATCACCACGGGCACGATCACGGGCACGCCCACCACGAGCACGGCCACGGCGATCATGGCCACGACCACGGGCATCATGCTCACGATCACGGGCATCACGATCATGCCCATCACGACCATGGCCATGCGCATGACCACGCGCACGACCATCAGCACCACGATCACGGGCACGTCCACGGCCCGAACTGCAAGCACGGTCACTGAGCGCCTGCGCAGCCGGTCCATGGGTCCGACCCCTTTCCGGGCCCGGTCCGGGCCTGCACGACTGCAGCGAAGCGGAAGGAGATCCCGGATCCGGCATGAGGTCTCGCGAAGCGTCCGGATGTCTGCAACGGTGCAGCAGGCAGAGCCGCATCGCGGCAAGCCCTTGCGCTGGAAGTCCTTGCACTGGAAGTCCTTGCGCTGGATCCCGGATCTCCTTCCGCCGATGCTTCGGTCGCCCGGGAAAGGGAGCGGCTTACGAGAGGCCGAGGACCGGGCGCTCCGTATCCATCAATGTCCTGTGCCGTGCTGTGGGAGACGATTCGATGGGCTCTCGGTCTGAGATGTCGAAGTGAACTTGTCGCGACCTCTGATTTTTGTGCGGTGCGAAATCAACCATCTGGCGAAGTCTTAAGTCCAGCTTAATCCACTTGTCATAGTCAAGATCCCGGTGACAGGACGATCCGGGTTCACGGTCCGATGACGATCAAGACGCGCCTCCTCTGCGGCTTCTCGGTGATGCTGGCGCTGACCGCCGGCGTCGCCGCCTCGGGCTGGGTCAGCCTCTCCGGCTTCGCCCAGCGCGTGGACACCGCGAATGCGGCGCAGACGCTCGCGGGCCGGGTCGGCGACCTCGCGCTGGCGGCCGAGCGGTCGCTGCACGATCGAAGCGCCGGACGCGAGCAGGCGGTGACCGACGGCCTCGCCCAGGCCCGTGCCGGCCTCGTCGCCGTTCCGGGCGCGGAGGCGATGGCCCGCGGCATCGACGCCTTCGCGCAGACCCGCACCGCCTACGCTGCCGAGCAGGACCGCAAGGCACGGGTCCAGGCCGAGCACCTTCGCCTGATCGCGGATCTGCAGGCGGCGGCGGGCCGGATCGGGAGCGCGCAGAAGGCGCATCTCGCGGCGGCGAGCCAGTCGCTCCAGGATAGCGTCGAGGCGTTGAAGGAGGCCGCCACCGCCGGGTCGCTCGCGGGCTCGGCGGTCCGCGGCGCGCTCGAGATGCGCAACAGCGAGCAGGCCCCCGGGGGCGACCGGGCGGCGGTCGCCGAGCGGTACCGGCTCCTGTCCGGAATCCTGAAGCGCCTCGGCGGACAGGACGCGATGCGGGCGCCGGCCAAGGCCGCCGTCGACGCCCTCGACGATTACTTCGATGCCGTCGACCTTCCCGCGGACGAGGCCGGGCGGAGCGACAAGATCACGACGGCCTTCACGGCCATCATGGCGGCCCTGCGGGAGGTCGAGCAGGTTCAGAGCGATGCCGGAGGCGCGGTTCAGGCCCGCCTGAAGGAGCAGCAGGACCGGGTCGAGCGGGCGGCGGCGCTGCTCGGCGCCAGCGCGGAGGCGATCGAGGCCTCCAAGTCGCTCCAGATCGCCGAGATCGCCCTGTTCTCGGCCAAGGACCTGTCCGCCCAGGACGAGGGTGCGGCGGTCGTCGCCAGCGCCGATGCGCTGACGCAGGCCATCGAGACGATCCACCGGTTCGAAACGGATCCGGCCGCCCGCCAGGCGATCGAGGAGCTGATCGCGAAGGTGCGGGCCATCAAGGGTGAGGTGCCGGGGATCGTGGCGGCCAACGGCGCGCAGCGCGCGATCGTCGCCGAGCGCGATCGCCACCTGACCGACCTCGTCACCGCCGCCCACGCGGCGGGCGACGGCGAGATCGCCCGGATCGGATCCGAGCGGCGCGGCGCCGAGATCCTGCTCCTCGTCGGCGTGGCGCTCGCCGCCTCGCTCGGCATCGCGGCGGCGTTGTGGCTCGCCCGCGGCATCGTTCGGCCGATCGGGCAGCTCGCCGGCGCGATGCGGGCGCTCGCCGCCGGCGACCTCTCCGCCGCGGTCTCGGGGCAGGAGCGGCGCGACGAGATCGGCGGCATGGCGCGGGCGGTGGAGGTTTTTCGCGAGGCGCTGGCCGCCAAGGCGCGGAGCGATGCCGAGTCCGCGGAGGCCGCCCGCACCGAGGCCGGGCGGGCCCGCAGGCTCGGGGTACTGACCGCGGGCTTCGAGGCGACGATGTCGTCCTCGACGGAAGGACTGGCGCAGGCCGCCGACACCATGCAGGGCACCGCGACGTCGATGTCGGCGGCGGCCGCGCGCACCAACGCCCGGTCGGCCGAGGTGGCGGAGGCCGCCGCCCGGACCTCGGCCAATGTCGAGACGGTCGCCGCCGCCACGGAAGAGATGGCGATCTCGATCCGCGAGATCGCCCGCCAGGTCGCGCACTCGGCCGGAATCGCCACGAGCGCCGTCGGTCGCGCCCGGGAGACCGACGCCGTCATCGCGGCGCTCGCCGCCGGGGCCGAGCGCATCGGCGAGGTCGTGGTCCTGATCCAGGGCATCGCCGGGCAGACGAACCTGCTGGCGCTGAACGCCACCATCGAGGCGGCCCGGGCCGGCGAGGCGGGGCGCGGCTTCTCGGTCGTCGCCGCCGAGGTCAAGGAACTCGCCAACCAGACCGCCAGGGCCACGGAGGAGATCGGCGGCCAGATCGCCCGCATCCAGGACGCGACCCGCGAGGCCGTGGCGGCCCTGCAGGCGATCGGCGGCGTGATCGGCGAGATGTCCGAGATCGCCACCGGCATCACCGCCGCCATGGAGCAGCAGGGCGCGGCGACCCAGGAAATCGCCCGCAACGTCGGCGAGGCCGCCCAGGGCACGCAGGTGGTCTCCACCGGCATCCGCGACGTCCGCCGCGACGCGGAAGGCGCCGGCGAGGCCGCCGCCCGGGTGCTCGCCGCCGCCGAGGCTTTGGCCGGCACCGCGACGGGCCTGCGCGGGGAGGTCGATGCGTTCCTGGGGGGCGTGAAGGCGGCGTAACGGCGCGCGACCGTCTGCGATCGATCCCGGAGCCGGGGTACCCTCGTCCGCGCAGGCGCGGTACAACCCGGCGGCCGGCATGGACGGGAACCGCTCTCGTCGGCGGCGATGCAGCACGGGACGAGATTAGGTGACGGTTTTGGTCGAGCGATCCGGGAATTCGAGCGTCTGGCGCTTCTCCGTCGCACCCATGATGGACTGGACCGATCGCCATTGCCGGGCGTTCCACCGCACCCTCTCGGCCCGCGCGCTCCTCTACACCGAGATGGTGACGACCGGCGCGGTACTGCACGGGCCGCGCGAGCGGCTGATCGGGTTCGACGATGCCGAGCATCCGGTGGCGATCCAGCTCGGCGGATCGGATCCCGCCGACCTCGCTTCCGCCGCGCGCATCGCGGAAGACTTCGGCTACCGCGAGGTGAGCCTCAATGTCGGCTGTCCCTCCGACCGGGTGCAGGACGGGCGCTTCGGCGCCTGCCTGATGCGCGAGCCGGCCCTCGTCGGCGAGTGCGTGGCCGCCATGAAGGCGGCGGTCGCGGTTCCGGTGACGGTGAAGTGCCGCATCGGCGTCGACGACCAGGATCCGGAAGCCGCGCTCGATGCGCTGACCGCCGCGGTGCGGGCGGCCGGCGTCGACGCGCTGGTCGTGCACGCCCGCAAGGCCTGGCTCAAGGGCCTGTCGCCGAAGGAGAACCGGGACATCCCGCCCCTCGATTACGGCCGGGTGCATCGGCTCAAGGCCGCGAATCCCGGTCTTCCGATCGCCCTCAACGGCGGCTTGCAGGATCTCGCGACGGCGGAGCGCGAACTCGAACCGGTGAACGGGATCGCCCTCGACGGGGTGATGCTGGGTCGCGCGGCCTATGCCGAGCCGGCCCTGCTCCTCGGCGTCGATCCCGCGCTGTTCGGCGCGCCGGCGCCGGTGGCCGATCCGTTCGCGGCGATCGAAGCCTACGAGCCCTACATCGCGGCGCGGCTCCAGGAGGGCCTGCGCCTGCACGCCATGACCCGCCACATGCTCGGCCTGTTCAACGGCCGGCCCGGGGCGCGGCCCTATCGCCGCCACCTCTCGGTCGCCGGCACCCGGCCGGATGCCGGGCTGCACACCCTGCGGGAGGCGGTGGCCCTGGTGTCCCGCGAGCCGGCGAGCGCAGCGGCCTGAGGACGAGGCCGGCTTCAGCTTGGCAGCCGGCCGGTCCGCGGGCATGGTCCGGGTCCGAAGACCTGCGCCCGAGGGAATGACGGACCGGATGATCGCACTCGATGACGGCGTCGCGGGCCCGCTCGGCGCCCATTTCGACGGGCGCGGGGTCAACTTCGCCCTCTTCTCCGCCCATGCCACGGCGGTGGATCTGTGCCTGTTCGACCCGAGCGGCCGGGTGCAGACCGACGTGGTCCGCCTGCCGCGCCGCACCGACGACGTCTGGCACGGCCACCTCGCGGGCGTGCTGCCGGGCCAGCTCTACGGCTACCGCGTCCACGGCCCCTGGGAGCCGGGACGCGGCCACCGCTTCAACCCGCACAAGCTCCTCCTCGACCCCTACGCCCGCGAGATCCACGGGCGGGTGCGGTGGCACGACGCGCTCTACCCGTTTCGCCGCGGCAGCCACCGGGAGGACGTGCTCGACCGGCGCGACAGCGCCCCGATGATGCCGAAGGGGATCGTCACCGCCCCCGAAGCGCCGGTCCACGACGATCCGCCCCTGCGCCATCCGCTGGTCGACAGCGTGATCTACGAGGCGCATGTCCGGGCCCTGACCCAGACCCATCCGGGCGTGCCGCTGCCCTGGCGCGGCTCCTACGCGGCCCTCGGCCACCCGGCGATCGTGGACCACCTCGTGCGCCTCGGCGTCACGGCGATCGAATTGCTGCCGATCCAGGCCTTCGTCGACGACCGCTTCCTGGTCGAGAAGGACCTGACCAACTTCTGGGGCTACTCGCCGCTCAACTACTTCGCGCCCGAGCCGCGCTTCTACGGCGCCACCGGGGCCGCCGGCCTGAAGGCCGCGATCCGCCAGCTCCACGCCGCCGGCATCGAGGTGCTGATGGACGTGGTCTACAACCACACCTGCGAGGGCGACCATACCGGGCCGAGCCTGTCGTTCCGCGGCATCGACAATGCGAGCTACTACAAGCTGAACCCCGACGACCCGCGCCGCGACATCGACTGCACCGGCTGCGGCAACACCCTCGACGTGGCGGTGCCGCGGGTGATGCAGATGGTGCTGGATTCCTTACGCCACTGGGTCGAGGCCTACCGGATCGACGGCTTCCGCTTCGACCTCGCCTCAAGCCTCGCCCGCTCGCCCCACGACTTCACCCCCCGCGCCGCCGTGCTCCAGGCGATGGCGCAGGACCCGGTCCTGTCGCGGGTCAAGCTCATCGCCGAGCCGTGGGACATCGGCATGGGCGGCTACCAGCTCGGCGGCTTCCCGGTCGGCTGGAGCGACTGGAACGACCAGTTCCGCGACGCCGCCCGGGGCTTCTGGCGGGGCGATGCCGGCCAGTTGCCGAAGCTGACCCAGGGGCTGACGGGCTCGAAGGAGATTTTTTCCGCCTCCGGCCGCGGGCCGGGCGCCAGCATCAATTTCATCGCCTCCCACGACGGCTACACGCTGGCCGATGTCGTCGCCTACGAGGAGAAGCACAACGAGGCCAACGGCGAGGGCAACCGCGACGGCCACGGCCACAACGTCTCGCGCAATTACGGCGTCGAGGGCCCGACCGACGATCCCGACATCCTGGCCCTGCGGGCGCGGCAGAAGCGCAACCTGCTCGCCACGATCCTGATCGCCCAGGGCGTGCCGATGCTGCTGATGGGCGACGAGCGCTCGCGCAGCCAGGGCGGCAACAACAACGCCTATTGCCAGGACAACGCCACCTCGTGGGTCGACTGGGAGACCGACGGCGGCGACCCGGCCCTGACCGCCTTCGTGCGCAACCTGCTGGCCTTGCGCCGCGACCACCGGGCCCTGCGGCGGCGAAAGTTCCTCACCGGCGAGACCGTGGCGCCGGGGGGGCTCAAGGACGTCCACTGGCTCTCGCCCTGCGGCGCCGAGATGGACGAAGCCGCCTGGGGCGACGCCGAGCGCCGGGCCTTCGGCATGCAGATCGGCAACGACGCCCCCGATGGGCGCCGCCTCCTCGTCCTCGCCAATGCGGGGGAGGGGGCGATCGACTTCCAGCTCGCCCGGATCGTCGGCGGGCCGTGGACGCCGCTCTTCGACACCACGGCGATGGACGGCCGGCCCGTCGCCCGGGAGGCGCTGAAGGCGGGAGGCACGCTCCACCTGCCGGGGCGGGCGCTCGTGGTGCTGGCCCGCAGCGTGACGCCGAGAAAGGCCGCCGCGGGCTGAGGGAGCGCCCGCGCCCGGTCAGGCCGCCGCCAGCCGCTTGCGCTGCACCTTGCCGTTCGGGGTGCGCGGCAGCGTCTCCAGGAAGACGACCTCCCGCGGGCACTTGTAGGCGGCCAGCCGCTCGCCGCACCAGGCGAGCAGCGCGTCCCGGGCCGGCTCGGCGCCGGCCCTGGGCACGACGAAGGCGGCGATCACCCGCACGTCGTCGCGGACGGGGAGCTCGGTCACCGCGACCTCCTGCACGTCGGGATGGGCGATCAGCACGCTCTCGACCTCGTTCGGCGACACCCGGTAGCCGAAGGCGTTCATGATGTCGTCGTTGCGGCCTTCGAACCAGACGTAGCCGTCGGCATCGAGCGCGGCGAGATCGCCGCCCACGAACCACTCGCCCCGCATCACCGCCGCCTCTTCCTCCGGGCGGTTCCAGTAGCCGAGCATCAGGGCCGGGTCGGAGCGGTGGATGGCGAGCAGCCCGATCTCGCCCGGCGGCAGCGGCTCCGGCGCGCCCTCGGGCGGCAGGATCGCGACGCGGCGGCCCGGCTGCGGCTTGCCCGGCGAGCCGGGCTTGACCGGGGTCCGCGGGCTCGTCGAGACGTAGGTCGAGATCTCGCTCATCCCGAGCGCCTCGTAGAGCGGCGTGCCGGTGGCCGCCTGCCACTCGGCGAGGAGCTGGGGCGACAACGCCTCGCCCGCCGTGATGCCGTGGCGCAGCGACGAGAGGTCGTGAGCCGAGAGATCGGCGTATTTGAGGATCTGTCGGTAGAGGCTCGGCACCGCCGCGAACAGGGTGGCGCGGTGGCGGGCGATGAGCGCCGGCCACAGGGCGGGATCGCGCTTGCCGTTATACAAGACCGTCGTGGCGCCCCGCGCCCAGGGATCCTGGATGCCGACGCCCAGCGTGTAGGTCCAGTTCATGGTGCCGGCATGCAGCACCACGTCGTCCTCGCGCAGGCCGAGCCAGAAATCGTGCATCGGCCGCCGGCCCCAGATCGTGCGGTGGGCGTGCAGCACCCCCTTCGGCCGGCTGGTGGTGCCGGAGGTGTAGACCAGCGTCGCCGGGTCGTCGGCAGCGGTGTCGGCGTAAGCGTCGAGGGGCGGGCCGGCGCGCAGGCGGGCGATGTCGTCGCGCCGCAGGACGATCCGGCCGCGGCAGGCTTCCGGATCGAGGGGGCATTCGTCGGCCGCCGCGATCACCGCGGCGCCGGAATCCTGCATCAGGAACGCCGCCTCGGCTGCCGTGAGCTGCGGCGAGGACGGTTGCGCCACGAGCCCGGCGGCGAGCGCCGCGAAGTAGACGATGACGTAATCCGCATCGTTGCCCATGCGGATCATCACCCGGGCCCCCGCCGGAAGCCCGAGCGCCTTGAGACCCGCCGCGACGCCCCGCACCGCCCGGTCGACCTCCGCGAAGGTCATGACGTCGGTATGCCCGCGATCGCCCACCATGATCAGCGCCGGCTTGCCGCCGCGCTCCCGGGCATTGGCCTCCAGGCAGTAGCGGGCGCCGTTGAAGCGGGGCGGCGGCTGGCGGGTATCGGGCAAGGCGCTAAGCTCCGGGTGAGGGGAGGGAGCCTGTGCTAGCGCGGGGGTGGGGGTGGAGGCCAGGGGCCAAAACTCGCGCAGGCGTCTCTTCCCTCCGCCAGTGCATGTCCGTCCGGGAAAAGGGTGAGGCGCGGGAAATCTCCTCTCCCCGCGGGCGGGGAGAGGGCTGACGACCCCCTGTCGGGTCGGCAGCAAGCCCGCAGGGCGAGGGTGAGGGGGTGTCGACGAGTGAGACTCCTTCGGAAACACCCCCTCACCCTCGCGCTCCGCGCTCCTTTCGTCCCCGACGGGGGGACGAAAGCCTCTCCCCGCCCGCGGGGAGAGGGGGGAGCCCACGCTTTTTCTTTCCTTGGAGAGATCTGCCGCCTGCGGGGAGAGAAGACGCCTGTGACATACTGTCGAATGCTGGCGCGGGATGGGAGCGACGCGCTACGCCCGCCGCTGCCCGGTCTCCTTCGCCGTGAACCCCTCCAGGATCTTGTCCAAGGTCAGCGGATAATCCCGGATCCGGATCCCGGTCGCGTTGTAGACCGCGTTCGCCACCGCCGCCCCCGCCCCGCAGATGCCGAGCTCCCCCAACCCCTTGCTCTTCAGCGGGTTGGCCTTGTCGTCGAGTTCGGGCAGGAACACCGCGTCGATCTCCGGCAAATCGGCATGGACCGGGACGTGGTACTCGGCGAGGTCGTGGTTGACGAAGCTGCCGTAGCGCGGATCGACCTCGACCGCTTCCATCAAGGCCGCGCCGACGCCGAACACCATGCCGCCGATCGCCTGCGAGCGGGCGGTCTTGGGGTTGAGGATGCGCCCGCCGGTGAACACGCCGAGCATCCGCCGCAGCCGGATCTCGCCGGTATCGGCATCGACCCCGACCTCGGCGAAATGCGCGCCGTAGGAATATTGCGAAAATTTCTTCTCGTTCTCGCCCGGCTTGATCTCGCCCTCGGCCTCGAGGCCGGAGCCGATCAGGTCGCGCAAGGCCGCCGAGCGGTTGCCGGAGGTGATCCGCCCGCCGGTGAAGACGGCGTTCTCCGGGTTCAGGTCGGTCTTCGCCAGGATCTGCCCGCGCAGGGCCTCGCAGGCCATGTAGAGCGCGGATCCCGACGAGGCGGCGCCGAACGAGCCGCCGGAGCCGGACGACATCGGGTCGGCGGTGTCGCCGAGGATCATCCGCACCTGCGAGACCTCCACGCCCAGCATCTCGGCGGCGATCTGGCTCAGGATCGTGTAGGTGCCGGTGCCGATATCGGTCATCGCCATCCGGGCGGTGAGCGTGCCGTCGGGATCGAGGCGCACCCGCGCCTTGGCCGGCTGGAGCGGGTTGAGGCGCGCCGCCGCCGAGACGCCGGTGCCGACCATCCACTGGCCGTCGCGCACCGATCCCGGCTTCGGGTTGCGCGTGGCCCAGCCGAAGCGGCGCGCGCCCTCCCGCAGGCAGGGCACGAGCTGGCGGGTCGAGAACGGGACGTGCTTTTCCGGGTCCTGCGCCGGCTCGTTGCGGATGCGCAATTCGATCGGATCGAGGTTGAGCGCCTCGGCCAGTTCGTCCATGGCGCATTCGAAGGCCAGCATGCCCACCGCCTCGCCGGGCGCCCGCATCGAGGAGGCGAGCGGCAGGTTGAGGTTCGCCAGCCGGTGCGCCGTCAGGCGGTTGGGGGCGGCGTAGAGCGAGCGGGTGACGTTGGCCGAGGTCTCGAAGAAGGCATCGCCCGGCGCGGTGTCGGACCAGGATTCGTGCGCGATGGCGGTCAGCTTGCCGTCCCGGTCGGCGGCCAGGCGCACCCGCTGCACCGTGTCCGAGCGCCGCGTCGTCGAGGTGAAGACCTGCTGGCGGGTGAGCGCGACCTTCACCGGCCGGCCGTTCAGGTTCTTCGAGGCGAGGGCCGCCAGGATCGCGTCGGCCTGCGGCTGGAGCTTGCCGCCGAAGCCGCCGCCGATGAAGCGGCTGATGAGGCGAACGTTGTCCTTCGGGAGCTTGAACACCGAGGCCAGCGCATCCTGGCCGCGATTCGGCATCTGGTTGGCGGTGATCAGCGTGACCTTGTCACCCTCCCAGGCCGCGATGGTGGCGTGGGGCTCCATCATCGCGTGGCTCTGCACCGGCGTGGTGTAGCGCGCATCGATCTTGACCGGGGCCGAGGCGAAGCCGGCCTCGAAATCGCCGAGGGACGAATCCGGGGGCGTGCGCGCCTTCTCGGGCTTCTTGGCTTCCTGAAGCGCGTCGGCGAGCACGTAGGATCCCGTCTGCTCGTCGTAGGCCACGCGGATGGCGGCCGCCGCGGCGCGGGCCTCCTCGAAGCTCTCGGCAACCACGAGGGCGACCGGCTGGCCCCAATGCCTGATTTCGGTGTCGGTGAGGAGCGGGCCGACCTGCTCCTTCTTCTCGCCCTGCGGCGGCACGTTGCGGTGGGTGAGGACGTGCACCACGCCCGGCATCCGCTCGGCGGTCGTGGTGTCGATGTCGCGGATGCGGCCCTTGGCGACCGTCGCCGTCACGACGAAGCCGTAGCCGGGATGGGCCATCTCCCGGCTCTCATAGGCGTAGGTGGCGCGGCCCGTGACCTTGAGCGGGCCGTCGACCCGGTCGATCGGCCGGCCCACCGGGCCGTCGGGATGGAGGTCGAGGGGCGTGACGCCGATCGGCTGGCTCATATCCATGGCTGTTCTCCGATATCGGCGATCAGGCGCGCAGCGCCTCGGCGACCGCGGCCGCGAGGGTGCGCTTGGCGAGCGGGATCTTGAAGTCGTTGGCGCCGTAGCCGCGGGCGCCCTTGAGCGCCGCCTCGCCGGCGGCCTGGACGCCCTCGCGCACCAGGGCCTCTTCGGCCTCGGCGACCCGCCAGGGCTTGTGGGCGAGGCCGCCGAAGGCGAGACGGGCGGAGCGGATCGTGGTGCCCTCGGCCTCGATCACCGCCGCCACCGACACGAGGGCGAAAGCGTAGGAGGCGCGATCGCGCACCTTGCGGTAGACGTGGCGGCCCTTCACGGGAGCCGGCAGGGTCACGGCGGTGATGATCTCGCCGGGCTTGAGAGCGGTCTCGATCTGCGGCGTGTCGCCGGGCAGGCGATGGAAGTCGGCGATGGGGATTGCGCGCTCCGCCCCGTCCGGCGCCACCGTCTCGACCGTGGCGTCGAGGGCCCGCATGGCGACCGCCATGTCGGAGGGATGGGTGGCGATGCAATGCTCGGAGGTGCCGACCACCGCCAGGATGCGGTTGAACCCCTGAATCGCCGCGCAGCCGGAGCCGGGCCGGCGTTTGTTGCAGGGCATCGCGGTGTCGTAGAAATACGGGCAGCGGGTGCGTTGCAGGAGGTTGCCGGCGGTGGTCGCCTTGTTGCGCAGCTGGCCCGAGGCGCCGGCGAGGAGCGCCCGCGAGAGCACGGCGTAATCGCGCCGCACCCGGTCGTCGGCGGCGAGATCGGCGTTGCGCACCATCGCGCCGATGCGCAAACCCCCGTCCTGGGTCGCCTCGATCCGGTCGAGCGGCAGCCGGTTGACGTCGACGAGGTGGGTCGGCGTCTCGATCTGGAGCTTCATCAGGTCGAGGAGGTTGGTGCCCCCGGCGATGAAGCGGGCATTCGGCTGCGCGACGACCGCCTTGGCGGCCTCCGCTACGCTGGCGGGGCGCTCGTAGGTGAAAGCCTTCATCGGTCGTTCCCCTCAGAGCCGGGTCGCTGCGCCGCCGGCGTCGCGGATCGCCGCGACGATGTTCGGATAGGCCGAACAGCGGCAGATGTTGCCGCTCATCCGCTCGCGGATCTCGGCATCGGTCAGGGCGACCTGTTCGGTCAGGTCCTTCGTCACGGTGCTGGGCCAGCCGGCCTTCGCCTCGTTCAGCATGCCGGCGGCCGAGCAGATCTGGCCCGGCGTGCAGTAGCCGCACTGGAAGCCGTCATGCTTGACGAAGGCGGCCTGGAGCGGGTGCAGCTGGTCGCCCTCAGCCAGGCCCTCGATCGTCCGGATCTCGTCGCCCTCGTGCATCACCGCGAGCGTGAGACAGGCATTGATCCGGCGTCCGTTGACCAGCACCGTGCAGGCGCCGCACTGGCCGTGGTCGCAGCCCTTCTTCGAGCCGGTGAGGCCGATGCGCTCCCGCAGCGCGTCGAGGAGCGTGGTGCGCGGGTCGAGGTCGAGGGGCCGGGCCTGGCCGTTGACCTGGAGGGTCACGGGCAGGCGCGGCGTCGCCGCCTCGGGGCTAAGCGCCGGGGGCGTCGCGGCGGGCGGGGTCGCGGCCTGGACGCGCCCGGCAAAGCCCAGCACGGCCGCCGCGGCGACGCCGCTCTCCAGAACGCTCCGGCGCGTGAGCCGCGGCGCGGAATCGGATGTGTCCATGGTGCCTCCCGGCCCGGAAACGAGGTGACGGCGCAGCGGAGCGCCGATGCCGCCTCGGCCGTTGGGCCGCGACGTGATTGCTCACCAAACGTTTCGGGGGCTGGGCGGGTCCCGACCTGGCCTCGGGTGCGGCATCGCGTGCGGGAGGAGATCGATCACCGGATCGCTCGCGATCGACCCTCCCGCGCAGAGGCAGGGCTGTCCGGGAAAAGAATGGCGCAGGAAATCCCCTCTCCCCGCGGGCGGGGAGAGGCTTTCGCCCCCCTTGCCGGGGGCGAAAGGAGCGCAGGCGCAGCCGGAGCGAGGGTGAGGGGGTGATGCCGGATTTGTCTTCTCCGGAAACACCCCCTCACCCTCGCCCAGTGGGCTCCCCGATGACCCGACAAGGGGTCATCGGGCCTCTCCCCGCCCGCGGGGAGAGGGGAAGTCCACGCCTTCTCCGTTCACCTGGCAGTCATGCCACAGAGTGGGGAATAATTGTCACAAACGAACGACAGACATTGAATGTCGACGAATACATCTAATAAATTATTTGTTATATATTGTTCATGTAGTTTGATAGTTTTATGACCGAAATATCCGCGTATACTGCGTTTCGTGCCGGAACGAGCCGAGGTCGAGCCGGATCGTCGCGGTGCCGGCTTCGTCGAGGGGGAGGTCCCACACCGCCTCGGCCAGGGACGCGGCCAGCGGCATCAGGGCGGCGACCACCCGCGTGCCGGCGGTCTGGCCGACAGGGGCGAGGCGCAGGGACGCCGAGACGAGATTTTGCAGGAAGGCCGCCAGGTAGGCCGCCAGCACCGTGTCACGCGCGAGCCCGTGGGCGCCGGATGCCGCACCGACCGCGACCGGATAGGCCACCGGCCCGTCGAGATGGGCCGCGAGGTCGGCGAGGCGCGGCACGTCCCAGGCGGCCCGGGTGGCATCGAGGAACGACCGGCCCTGCTGGCTGGTCTCGAGATGCAGTTCGCGCGAGGGGCTCAACGCGAGGGCGAGGTCGTTCACCGCCACCAGCGCTGCGGCATCCCCCGCCGCCGCGGCCCGGTGGGCATGGGCGGCCAGGATCGCGTCGCTGCGGCCGGCGCCGTGCGTGAGCACGTCCGCGAGCCAGTCGCGCAAGGACGCCTCGTCGCGCACGTCGCCGGCCTCCACCGCCCATTCGAGGCCGTGCGAATAGGCATAGGCGCCCACCGGATAGCCCGGCGAGAGCCAGGCGAGCAGCACCAGGGCATCCGGGATCCGCTCAGCCATGGGAATGGTCGTGTGGATGGCCGTGATGGTGATGGTCGTGACCGTGCCCATGATCGTGGGAGTGACCTTGGGCGTGCCCGCCCGCATAGGCACCGCCCTCGGGCCGGAACGGCCGTTCCACCGGGGTCGCGGTACCCCCCAAGCCCTCCACCATCGCGGCGAGCACGTGGTCGTGGGCGATCCAGACCGCATCCGTGCCGATCTCGGCCGGGATGTGCCGGTTGCCGATGTGCCAGATCAGCCGCTTGAGGGCGTGGTCGGTCGCGGCCCGGATCTCCAGCAGCTTTTCCGGCGCCGCCTCGACCCAGACCAGGCGCCCGTCCTCGAGCCGCAGCGCGTCGCCGTCGTCGAGGACGACCGGCTCGGGGAGGTCGAGCAGGAAGGCGAGGCCGCCGACGCCCCGCATCGCCATGCGGCGGCGGTGCCGGTCGCCGGAATCGAGCACGATGCGGTCGACGATCTCGCTGGAGCCGAGGGCGTCGCGGCGGATGACGCGGGTGGCGCGGATCATCGCACCGCCTCGCGCCGCCACCAGTCGGGACCGCGGACCGCATCGTCCCCGTGCGGGTCCGGCAGGAAGCCGGGCATCAGGATCTCCTCGTCCGTGAACGGGCAGGATTCCGAAAAGCTGTCGTCGAACAGGGCACTCTCCAGCACGGCGCGGGCCTTCGCCTCCGGATAGACCTCCGCCACCATCCAGGGAAGCTCCGGCCGCAGGCTCGGGCTGTCGGCCAGGCGTGCGGCGACCAGCCGGCGCTGCCGGTCGATCGTGATCGCCCATCCCTCGCTGCGCAGGTCGACTTCCGCCCCCCAACGCAGAAGGCCGGTCAGGATCACCCCGAGCCGGTCCCGGATCTCCCGCCGCTCTCGCTCGCCGAGGTCGCGGACGATCGCGGCGATATGCGCGTGATCGATCGCCTCGACGGCGCCCGCCGCCAGGAGACGGGTCTGCTCCTCGGCCCATGCGCTGAGGTCTGTCGAGAACAGGTCGCGCCTACCCTGCTCGCTCACGGCTCGAAGTCCGGATCGAGGATCTGGTCCAGCGTGAAGGGCGAGGCCGGCGGGAAGAGGCGCGGGTCGAGCCGTGTCTCCCCGGCGGCATCCCGCACCGCGTCCCGGTAGGTCTCGTCCAGGATCGCTGCGGGATAGGCCCGCAGGCTCGGGTTGCGGGCGATCAGGCGCGCGATGGCCGCGCGCTGCGCCTTCAGGGTATGGCGCCAGCTCGGTGTTGCCCGCTGCGGCTGCACCCGGAGCTTCAGCAGGTGGACGAGCAGCACGCAGAGATGGGATGCGAGCGCCGTGCGCTGGCTGCGGCCCACGCTCTCCACTTCGTCGAGCAGGTTGGCGATGTCGAGATGCGCCAGATTGCGGGTCGCGAGGGCCTGGGCCTGCTCCCGCGTCCAGCGATGGAAATCCGTGTCGTAAGCGGTCCCGGCCTCCGGCGCCGCCCGCTCGGCGAGCTTGGGCATGGCACGCTCTCCTGCTCCCGAAGGACAACTCGGATCCGCATGCGATGCGCCATGACCGTCCGAGTCGTGCTGGTTCGGCCTGATCTTCAGCGCCTCAGACGACATCCGGCTCCTCCGGACCCGGATAGAACCGCTCGTCGAGGATCTGCGCCAGGGTATAGGGGCAATCCGGCGGAAAGCTCCGCTCCGGCAAGCCGGTCTCGTCCGCCGCCCGCACCCGGGCGAGGCGATAGGCCTTGGCCAGAACCTCCGCCGGCCAGGCCCGCAGGCTCGGGCTCATCGTCACCACGTCGTCCAGGCTCACGCGCTGCTCGACGATGGTGGCGCGCCAGCCGTATTTCCGCAGTTGCGGCTGAAATTCCCATGTCAGCAGGTGATGCAGCAGGACGGTCAGGCGGGAGCGGATCTCGGATTTCTGCGACCCGCCCAAATCGGCGATCTCCTCGGCCAGAGCCTCGCGATCGAGCGCGGCCCAGCGGCCGGCCCGGACCAGCGCGGCCTGTCCTTGCGTCCAGAGAAAATAGTCGGTCTCGGGCGAGACATTCGTCTCGGGCGAGACGCCGGCCTCCGGCGCCTGCCGCTCGGCGAGCTTGGGCATGGCAGATCCCTCCTGCCCGGCCAGACTACCTCAGAACAGGAAGTAGCGCTGCGCCATCGGCAGCACCTCGGCGGGCTCGCAGACCAGCAACTCGCCGTCGGCGCGCACGTCGTAGGTCTCGGGGTCGACCTCGATCACCGGGGTGGCGTCGTTGTGGATCATGCTCTTCTTCGAGATGCCGCCGCGCACGTTCTCGACCGCGACCAGCGGCTTCGCCACGCCGAGTGTTTCGCGAAGCCCCGCCTCGATCGCGGCCTTCGACACGAAGGTGAGCGCCGTCGAGGCCGGCACCCGGCCGAAGGCGCCGAACATCGGGCGGTAATGGACCGGCTGCGGCGTCGGGATCGAGGCGTTGGGGTCGCCCATCGGGGCGGCCGCGATGGCGCCGCCCTTGAGGATCAGGTCCGGCTTCACCCCGAAGAAGGCCGGCGACCACAGCACGAGATCGGCGAGCTTGCCGACCTCCACCGAGCCGATATGGCGCGAGAGGCCGTGGGCGATGGCCGGGTTGATCGTGTACTTGGCCACATAACGCTTGGCCCGGGCGTTGTCGTGGCCGGACGCATCGCCCGGGAGCGCGCCGCGCTGGCGCTTCATCTTGTCGGCGGTCTGCCAGGTGCGGATGATCACCTCGCCGACCCGGCCCATCGCCTGGCTGTCCGACGACATCATCGAGAGCGCGCCGATGTCGTGCAGGATGTCTTCGGCGGCGATCGTCTCCTTGCGGATCCGGCTCTCGGCGAAGGCGAGATCTTCGGGAATCGACGGGTCGAGGTGGTGGCACACCATCAGCATGTCGAGATGCTCGTCGATGGTGTTGCGGGTAAACGGCCGCGTCGGGTTGGTGGAGGAGGGCAGCACGTTCGGCAGCCCCGCCACCTTGATGATGTCCGGTGCGTGGCCGCCGCCCGCTCCTTCCGTGTGGAAGGCGTGGATGGTGCGGCCCTTGAAGGCGGCGATCGTGTCCTCGACGAAGCCCGATTCGTTGAGCGTGTCGGTATGAATCATCACCTGGATGTCGTGGGCATCGGCCACCGACAGGCAGCAATCGATCGCCGCGGGGGTGGTGCCCCAATCCTCGTGCAGCTTCAGCGCGCAGGCGCCGGCCCGGATCATCTCGACCAAACTGTCGGGCTTCGAGGCGTTGCCCTTGCCGGCGAAGGCCAGGTTCATCGGGAAGGCATCCGCCGCCTCGATCATCCGGGCGATGTGCCAGGGGCCGGGGGTGCAGGTGGTGGCGAAGGTGCCGTGGGCCGGCCCCGTCCCGCCGCCGAGCATCGTGGTGATGCCGGAATTCAGCGCCTCGTCGATCTGCTGCGGGCAGATGAAGTGGATGTGGCTGTCGAACCCGCCGGCGGTGAGAATCTTGCCCTCGCCCGCGATCACCTCGGTGCCGGGCCCGACCACGATGGTGACGCCGTCCTGGATGTCCGGGTTGCCGGCCTTGCCGAGCGCGGCGATCCGCCCGCCTTTGAGCCCGACATCGCATTTCACGATGCCCCAATGATCCAGCACCACCGCGTTGGTGATGACCGTGTCGACGGCGCCGCCGGCATTGCTCGCCTGGCTCTGCCCCATCCCGTCGCGGATCACCTTGCCGCCGCCGAACTTCACCTCCTCGCCGTAGCGGGTGTGGTCCTGCTCG
This sequence comes from Methylobacterium indicum, assembly GCF_017347565.1. NCBI lineage: Bacteria > Pseudomonadati > Pseudomonadota > Alphaproteobacteria > Hyphomicrobiales > Methylobacteriaceae > Methylobacterium > Methylobacterium indicum. The sequence goes on from NZ_AP024145.1 coordinate 4,204,370, forward strand.
ACCTCGATCACGAGGGAGGTATCGGCGAGGCGGATGCGGTCGCCCTTGGTCGGCCCGAACATCGCCGCGTAGGCGGCGCGGGGGAGGCTGGCGGCTTTCGGGGTGTTGGACATGCAGTCAGGTCCAGTCAGGCGGGCGTCGACGGAAAGCGGGAGGGTATTGGCGTTCTAGGATTTCGTGCGCGCGTCCTCGGCCAGGAGATAATCTCCGATCGGGTCGTCACTGGGAGTGATGGAAGGCCGGGCCCTGGCGCGGGCACGACGGGCGTCGCTCCGCAGGTCATGCAGAGGGGCCTGCTTCGCCAGGGTCGCGCGTCCGTCGTCATCCACGACGAGAGACAACTTTTCGCCCGGCGCAATGCCGAGCGCGTCCCGGGCCTCGGCCGGAAGGGTCACCTGTCCCTCGGGCGTGAGCGTGAGCGCGAAATGCTGCATGGTGCCTCTCGCTTGGTCTGCCGCGTTGTCAGTGAGTCGATCGCACGGAACGGGGTCGGGCAAAGGGCCGATCGCCAGCGCGAGATGACTCAGAGACCGTCCATCACATCACCCCGGAACCCAGACACCGTAACCCGTCGGGATCGGCATCTCCCGCCGTCGCGAGTGTGACCCGGCTCGATGACGAGGGCGGTGCCGGCACGGGGGGAGGCTGGCGGGCTTGCGCTGGACATCAGACCACTCTCCGCGCCGCATCGGCGGATTGATCGAAGATGGATTCGAGAGCCGTATTCGTGCCGCGGCATCCGGCTACGACGCTCTCGGCCCAGGTGACGTAATCGAGGAGCCGTGTCCGGTCCCAGTCGTCGGGCGGGCTTGCCACCAGGGACCGCAGGTTGCTGATCTTGTCGGCGATCTTGATCGCCTTGGCATCCGGCGACTTGTGCGGCGCCCGCTCGACCTGGAGGCGCTTGCGCTCCGCCTTGGGCAGCGACTTGTCGTCCGTGACCTCGGCCACGAGATCGGCGACGACGGATCCGAAGAGGCCGGTGAGCTCGTCGTGGGTCGTGCCGGTATCCTCGATCGTGTCGTGGAGCCAGCCGGCCGCGACCAGCCAGGCATTCGGCGCGTCCACGGTGTCGGCGAGGAGCGCGGCGACCTCCGCGAGGTGGTTCACGTAGGGTTCCCGGGCGGCGCCCTTCCGGCGCTGGTCCGCATGCCGACGGGCGGCGAAATCGGCCGCGCGCGCGACGAGCGCGACGTGATCGCGAAGGATCGTGTCGTAGGGGCTCACAGCGCCCCCATCACGTCACCCCGGAACCCGTACACCGCGCGCCCGCCGCCCATCGGGATCAGCACCACCTCCCGGGTCGAGCCCGGCTCGAAGCGCACCGCCGTGCCCGGCGCGATGTCGAGGCGCTGGCCCCGGGCCTTGTCGCGGTCGAAGCGGAGCGCCGGGTTGACCTCGAAGAAGTGGTAGTGCGAGCCGACCTGGATCGGCCGGTCGCCGGTATTGGCGACCTCGATCACCGTGCGGGTCGCGCCCTCGTTGAACACGATCTCGCCGTCCGGCGTCGTCACCTCGCCCGGCACGTCGGTGGCGGGTGTGCCGCGGATCGGGTGGTGGACGGTGACGAGCTTGGTGCCGTCCGGGAAGGTCGCCTCGACCTGGATGTCGTGGATCATTTCCGGCACGCCCTCCATCACCTGATCGGCGGTGAGAACTTGCGCGCCGAGCCGCATCAGCTCGGCCACGGTGCGGCCGTCGCGGGCGCCCTCGACCACGAAATCGGTGATCAGCGCGATCGCTTCCGGGTGGTTGAGCTTCACGCCCCGGGACAGGCGGTTGCGGGCCACCATGGCCGCCATGGCGACGAGGAGCTTGTCCTTCTCGCGGGGGGTGAGCAGCACGGGGGCATCTCTCCGGTCGTTGGGGCCCAGCATCCTTCGCCGAGGTGCGGCCGCGAGGCAAGATTGCAGGCAAGACAAGATTGTAGGCAAGAAACGAGCCGTCAGGTCTGCCAGACCCGCGGCAGCGGCCGGCCGCGAAACCCTTCGAGGATCCGGGCGGCGGCGAGGCGTAAGGGGCCGATCTCGGCCCCGAGCAGGCGCAAGCTCAGCATGCCGTTCCAGGCGCTCGCCCCGGCCTCGACCGAGAGCGCCGCGCAGCCGGCGGCCTCGATCAGGTCGCGGGCCTGGTCGAGGCGGCTCTCGGCGTCGGGGGCGAGGTGGAGCAGGGTCGCCATCGCCCGGGCGCCGCCGGCCACCGCCCGCTTGGCGAGCATCGTCGAGATATCGGCCTCCAGCCGGAGCGTATCGGCGTAAACGAGGCGCCCGGCCCGGCGCAGGCGCCAGGAATCGGTCAGCGCGCCGTCCCGCATCACCTCGCCCTTCGCGGCGCGGCCGAAGACCAGGGCCTCGAACAGGGTGAGGCGCGCATCCGGGGCGATCGCGGCGCAAAAGCTCCGGGCGAGGCGGGCGCCGTCGAACAGGATCGTCTCCTGCGGCAGCCAGGCGAGGGCGGCCTCGCTCTCCAGCGTCAGGTCCACGTCGAGCCGGGTCACCGGCCCGTCCGAGCGATAGATCTTCTCCGCCGCCGTGGTGGTGAGGACGAGGTCGGCCCCCTCGCCGAGCCGCGCCTCGACCGTGAACTGGTCGCCGCAGGCGATGCCGCCGGCGCTGTTGAGCAGCACCGCCTCCATCGGTCCCGGCTCGGGGCGCGGCAGCCTCAGCCGCAAGGGGCCGGATTCGGCGAGGTCGGTGGTCCGGGTGGCGCCACCCGGCATCCGCGCGACGGCGAGCGCGACGTGGCCGACCGAGCGCTGGCGGCGAAGGGCGTCGGGGACGGGGGAATCGGGGAAGGCGGCGACGGGAGAATGCGGCATCGGAAGCCCGGCGGGCCCGGCGGCCCTCTTCGGTTCCGCTTAGACCGCGCGGGCGGCCTCGCGGGCAAGCCCCGGATGCCCGATGATGCCGGCCCCTCGTCGGGCGCATGGCAGAATATGCCGCCGGGCCCGCGCTCTCCGGCGTCTTCGCACGCCGTGGCCTGCTAGTCTTCCGGGGGTCAACGGGAGCCCACGATGCCAGCACCTCTCCTCCAGATCGACTCCACGCCGAGCCTGCCGGAGGCCGTCGATGTCGTGGTGATCGGCGGCGGCGTGGTCGGCACCTTCACGGCCTACTACCTCGCGTGCCGGGGCATCAGCGTGGCCCTCGTCGAGAAGGGCCGCGTCGGCGCCGAGCAGTCGAGCCGCAACTGGGGCTGGTGCCGGCAGCAGAACCGCGACGCCCGCGAACTGCCGATGGCGACGAAGAGCCTCGATCTCTGGGACCGGCTCGCCGCCGAGATCGGCGAGGATCCGGGCTTCCGGCGCTGCGGCCTGCTCTACCTCAGCAACGACGAGGCCGAGATCGCCCGCTGGGCCAAGTGGCGCGACTTCGCGGTGACCGAGGGCGTCACCACCCACATGCTGAGCGAGAGCGAGGCGAAGGCCCGCGCGAGCGCCACCGGGCTGAGCTGGAAGGGCGGGGTGTTCTCGCCCTCCGACGGCGTCGCCGACCCGTCCCGCGCCGTGCCGGTCGTCGCCCGCGGGGTGATGCAGGCGGGCGGCAGCGTCCACCAGCTCTGCGCCGCCCGCGGCCTCGAGCTCCAGGGGGGGCGGGTCAGCGGCGTGGTGACCGAGAAGGGCACCATCCGTACGAAGACCGCCGTGATGGCCGGCGGCGCCTGGGCCTCGTCGTTCTGCCGCCAGCTCGGCATCCGCTTCCCGCAATCGGCGGTGCGCTCCTCGATCCTGGCGGTCGGCCCGCATGTCCCGGGCCTGCCGGACGCGCTCCACACCGCCGAGATCTCGGTGACCCGCCGCGGCGAGACCGGCGGCCACACGCTGGCGATCAGCGGGCGGGCCAGCGTCGATCCCACGCCCCAGCAGATCCTGTTCGCCCGGGAATTCGTGCCGATGTTCGCCCGGCGCTGGCGCGCCCTGCGGCCGGGCGGCCTCGGCGGCTGGCGCAGCGGCCACGAGACCGCGGCGCGCTGGCGCCTCGACGAGGAGACGCCGATGGAGCGGATGCGGATCCTCGATCCCCGGCCCGACGCGCGGCTGGTCGCCGAGACCCACCGCCGGGCCCTCGAATTGCTGCCGGCCCTGCGCGGCACCGCGATCACCGCCTCCTGGGCCGGCTATATCGATTCGACGCCGGACGGCGTGCCGGCGATCGGCGAGGTCACCGGCGTGCCGGGCCTGATCCTGGCGGCGGGCTTTTCCGGCCACGGCTTCGGCATCGGCCCGGGCGCCGGTCACCTCGTCGCCGATCTCGTCACCGGCGCCGACCCGATCGTGGATCCGCGCCCCTACCACCCCGACCGGTTCGAGGCCTCGGCCTGGGGCAAGGTGGCGGAGTTCTGAGGAGCGGATCTCCGTCCGGGTGCGCGACGATCCCGCACGCCGGCCAGGGCGAAACGCCGTAAGCTCGCCTCCGCTCGAACGGAGGATGCATCATGGATTCTGACAGGACCTGCCGGGTCGTGCGCCCGGGGGCCACCATCATCGGCAAGCAGGCGCTGACCTACGCGCCCGCAATCTCGGCCGAGACGGTCGGATCGACCGGGCTGCACATGCAGCTCGTCACCCTGCCGCCGGGGGCCCGCGCCAGAGCGCACCTGCACGAGGCGCACGAGACGGCGCTCCACGTGCTCTCGGGCGTCGCCGGCACCTGGTACGGCGAGCGCCTGGAGCACCACCTGTGGAGCCGGGCGGGCGATTTCGTCTACATCCCGGCCGGGGTGCCGCACCTGCCCTACAATGCCAGCCGCACCGAGACCTGCACGGCGGTGATCGCCCGGACCGACCCGAACGAGCAGGAGAGCGTGGTCCTGCGGCCGGAACTCGATGCGTTGCGGCCTCCGGAGGGGGACGTGATGGCGTAGGGCCGGCCGTGCGAGGGCCGGCCCGCGGCGTCACATCGCGGTGGGACGTCCGGCGGCCACCACCAGGAGCTTGCCGTCGCCGAGCGTCCGCGCGGCCGCGCGGCGGATGTCGGCCTGCGTCACCGCGCCGATCAGGCAGTTGCGGCGGGCGATGTAGTCGATGCCCAGGCCCTCGAAGGCGATCTGCACCAGCTGGTGGGCGATCTTGGTCGAGGTGTCGAAGCCGAGCGCGTAGGAGCCGGTGAGGTAGTCCTTGGCCTTCTGCAGCTCGTCGTCGTCGGGGCCGTCGCCGGTCAGGCGGGCGATCTCGTCGGCGATCACCGTCAGGCACTCGGCGACGCGCTCGTTCTTGGTGGCGGTATAGCCCCAGGTCATCGAGGCGGCGCGGTGGCTCACCAGCGAGGTGCCGACCGAATAGGCCAGCCCGCGCTTCTCGCGCACCTCCTGAAAGAGCCGCGACGTGAAGGCGCCGCCGCCCAGGATGTGGTTGAGGACGTAGGCCGGGATGAAGTCGGGATCGCGCCACGCCACGCCGTCGGTGCCGAAGCGCAGCACCGATTGCGGCACGTCGAGATCGACGACGATGCGCCGGCCGAGGCCCGTGATCCGGGTCGGCGGCACCGCGGTCAGCGCACCGCCCTCCGGCAGCTCGCCGAAGGCGGCGTCGAGGGCACGCATCAGCGCCTCCTCGCCGATGGCGCCGACCGCCGCGACCTTGACCCGGCCGCGGGCCATGAGCCGCCGGTGCATCGCCACCAGGTCGTCGCGGGTGATCGCCGACACGCTCTCGATCGTGCCCGACGAGGGCCGGCCGTAGGGATGGCCCGGATAGGCCTCCGCGAAGAAGCGGCGCGAGGCCATCACGCCGGGGTCGTTCTGCTGGTAGCGCAGGCCGGCCAGCATCTGGGCCCGCACCCGCTCGATCGCCGCCTGGTCGAAGCGGGGCTGGGACAGCGCGAGGGCGAGCAGCGCGATCGCCTCGTCGGCGTGCTTGACCAGCATCTTGAGCGAGCCGCCGATGGCGTCCGGCCCGGCATGGAAGCTCAGCTCGATCGCGCGGGCGGCGAGCCGCTCCTGGAAGGCGTCGGAATCGTGCGGGCCTGCGCCCTCGTCGAGGAGGCGCGCCAGCATCTGGGCGGTGCCGGCCTTGCCCTCGGGATCCTGCGCGGCGCCGCCCTCGAAGGTGAAGGCCAGCGCGATCAGCGGGACGATCGGCGACTCGACGTGCCAGGCCTCGATGCCGCGGGCCGAGAGGACGGGACGCGCCTGGGTCGGCGACGAGGAGGACGCCGGGGCGGCGGTGCTGCGGGAGACGGCGTCGGCCGGGGTCATGAGGACCTCTTGTTGTCGTGACGTGCGAAGACGGATCCGCCCGGCGGCGCGCACGCCCCGGGCGGTGTCAGGATGCGGGGTTCAGGCCGCCGCGGCCGGAGACGCCTTCGAGGCGCCCTCGCCCTTGACCAGGTAACCGGTGACCGAGCGGGCCGGCACCAGGTAGCGCTCGGCGACCGCGGCGAGGCGCGAGGCCTGCACCGCCTCGATCTCGGAAGGCCAGCGCCGCACCTCCTCGATGCTCTCGCCGATGGCGAGCGCCGAGCCGAAGATGCGGGCGAGCGACGACTGGCTGTCGGAGGAATAGACCGTCTCGGCGACAAGCCGGGTCTTCGCCCGCTCGACCGCGGTGGCGGACAGGGCCTCGGCGGGGGCACGGGCGAGGGCCCGGTCGAGGGCCTCCTCGAGCTTCTCCAGGCTCACGCCCTCCGCCGGCACGGCGTAGACCGAGAAGCGGGTGTCGTCGATCGCCGAGCCCATGTACCAGGCGCCGGCATTCACCGCGACGCCCTGCTCCAGCACCAGGCTGCGGTAGAGGTAGGAGGTCGGCCCCCCGCCCAGCACCTCGGCGAGCAGTTCGAGCGCGTGGCTCTCGCCGTCGCGGGCGGTCATGCAGGACGGGGTGAGGTAGAGCCGCTGCAGGGTCGGCTGCTCGACCTTCGGGTCGGCGACGCTCAGGCGCCGCGCGGCGCGGGGCTCCGGCTCCCGCGGCCGCACGCGCTGCGGCCGGGCGCCGCGCGGCGTCACCACCCCGTAGGTGTCGTCGGCGAGCCGCCGGACCTCGTCGGCGGTCACGTCGCCGGCGACCACCAGGATGGCGTTCTCCGGGGTGTAGAAGCGCCGGTAATAGTCGAGGGCGTGGGTGCGGTTCAGCTCCTCGATCTCGTGCATCCAGCCGATGATCGGGATGCCGTAGGGGTGATGGACGAAGAGCGAGGCCGCCATCGCCTCGGAGAGCTGGGCCGAGGGGTCGGTCTCGACCCGCATCCGGCGCTCCTCCAGCACCACGTCGCGCTCCGGGGCCACGACGGCGTCGTCGAGGATCAGGCCGGTCATCCGGTCCGCCTCGAAGCTCATCATGGTCTTCAGGTTCTCGCGGGCGACGCGCTGGAAATACGCCGTGTAGTCGAACGACGTGAAGGCGTTCTCCTGGCCGCCCAAGCTCGACACCGCCTTCGAGAAGGCGCCGACCGGATGGGTCTCGGTGCCCTTGAACATCAGGTGCTCGAGGAAGTGGGCGATGCCGGACTGGCCGAGCGGATCATCCGCCGAGCCGTTGCGGTACCAGACCATGTGGGTGACGACGGGGGCGCGGTGGTCGGGGACCACCACCACGTCGAGGCCGTTGTCGAGCACGAAGGACGCCACCTCGGGACCACCCGCCTCCGCTCGGCCGAAGGGCGCCGCGTCGGTGCGCAGGGTCGCGCTGACGGGGCTGGCGAGGCCGGGGGCGGAGCGCATCCTGACTGGGGACATCCTGATCTACCTTAGCCGGACGGCCGGAAGGGCCACCCGTGTTGGATCGTGAACCGGCTCACTTAAGGGAGGCTTGCGGCTCCTGCGAGTCGGGGGCCGGCGGGAGGCCGAGCCGGCCGATGGGCCGGCCACCGGGGTCGCAGGCCGTTAGAGACCCTGTTCTAGAGCATTTTGTGGCAGGGGGGACCCGAAGACTGCGGAGAAATGCACCCTGTGCAGGTCCAGCCCGACATGCCGCAGTCGAAGCGTGGCCGCAGGCCGGTCCGAAGCTTGGCGTGCATTCCGCTGGATCGGCCCTCGGGCGCGACAGACGCGCAGCCCTGCATCGAAAGCAGGTGTCACGTCCGGAACGAGCCTCGCGAAACGCCGACAAAAAACCCCGGTCCGCAGATGCGGCCCGGGGCGGGAGACCCGATCGGATCTCGGAAACGTTACTGGCGCGAGCGCAGGTAGACGCCGGGATCGGCCTGCTCGCGGTCGCTGATCATCGCGTTCGGACCCCGCTCGGTCCGGGCGAGCTTGCCGTTCGGCGGCTTGCGGTAGCCGGTCGGCGGCTCGGTCAGGGTGTCGCGGGAGGGCTCGACGTCGGGAAGGTTGACGTCGTCGTCCTTCTTGCCGGCGAGGAGCTGCATCGGGTTGAGCCAGAACGACTCCTTGACGTTGTCGCCGGGCTTGTAGGTCGGCTCGCTCTGCACGCCCGCGCCCTCGCGACGGCCGGCCTGCATCTCCCGGATCGGCAGGGTGGCGTTGTTGTCGCTCATCCGGCCGCCATAGCCGCGGGTGATCGGCTTGCGGTCCTCGGCGGCGCGGCGCTCGCGGGTGGCGGTCTCGGGGTCGGTCGGCCATTGCGGATTGGCCTCGCGCAGGGCGCGGCGATCGACCGGCGGCGGCAGGGCGGCCTTGTCCATATGCGGCGGCAGCACCAGGGGCGCACGCTCGCGATAGGTGATGGTCGGCCGCTGGGGCTCGATCAGGCCGATCGACGACAGGGCGTTCTTCATCGCGACGCCTTCCTGGGCGTGCGCGCCCGGGGAGGCCGTCAGGCCGGCGGCCAGGACCGCGGCCGTCGCCGCGGCGAGTATCGTGCGCTTGTCGAGCATGCTGGCCCCTTGCCTGTTCCGCCCCCTGAGTTGGTTCCCGAGGTGGTGGCGGTTTCGGGCGAAGGTATGGCGTGGCCGTAGGCGGGCGCAACGGCGATCCTCGCCGTTGCGCCCGCGACACACACGCGTTTTCAGGTCGGCTCGCCCGTTGCCGCCGCGCGGCGGCGCTCCAGCACCAGCCCGTCATACAGGAGGCCGACGACGCCGAAGACGATGCCGGCATCCGCCACGTTGAACACGTACCAGGACCAGGCGCCGGCATGCAGGTGGACGAAGTCGAACACCGCCCCGTAGGCCGCCCGGTCGATGGCGTTGCCGATCGCCCCGCCGACGATCATGCCGAGCGAGCCCGCGAGCCAGCGGCTGCCGGCCCGCGCCATCCACACGGAGAGCGCGACGGAGGCCAGCAGCGACACGCCCACCAGGACCCATCGACCGAGCGCCGAATCCTGCTGGAACAGCCCGTAGGAGACGCCGCGGTTCCACACCACGATCAGCTGCGCGAAGGGCGCGAGCACCACGGGCTCGCGCACCGGCAGGTCGGCGACGAAGAGCAGGCCGAGCTTCGTCGCCTGGTCGAGGACCAGGGTGACGAGCGCGACCATGAGCCCGAAGGGGAGGGGACGCATGCCTTGTTCCTCGCCCTGTCCCCGCCCCTACTCGGCGGCCTCGGCGTGGAGCGCGTCCCACTCGCGCAGGGCCTGCGCGTCGCGGGGCGTCACGTCCGGGTAGTCCGGCTCGCTGCCGACGCTCGGGAGCACCTTCCACGAGCGGGCGCATTTGCGCCCGTGCGCCAGGGCCGGCACCACCGCGACGCCCTTGACCTCGTCGAGCCGGAAGGCCTCGGCCGGTCCCTCGCCGGCCTCGACCGCGATGGCGGACGTGATGCAGACCTCCGCGAAATCGATCCCGTCGAGGCTCGCCAGCAGGTCGGCATCGGCGACGAACACCGTCGGGGCGGCCTCCAGGCTCGCGCCGATGCGCTTGCCCGCCCGCTCGATCTCGAGCGCACCCGTCACCACCCGGCGCACCCGGCGGATCTTGGCCCAGCGTTTCGCCAGCGCCTCGTCGCGCCACGCGGCCGGCGTCTCCGGCAGGGTCTCGGTATGGACGGAGGCCGTCTCGGAGGGATAGCGCGCGAGCCAGGCCTCCTCCGCCGTGAAGGCCAGCACCGGCGCGAGCCAGACCGTGACCCGCTTGAACACCTCGTCCACCACGGTGAGCGCGGCCCGCCGGGTCTGCGACGAGATCGGATCGCAGTAGAGCGCGTCCTTGCGCACGTCGAAGTAGAACGACGACAGGTCGCCGGTCATGAAGCCGTTGAGCAGCGCCACCACCCGCTTCGTGTCGAAGGTGCGGAAGGCGTCGCGGATCTCGCCGTCGAGCTCGGCGAGACGGTGCAGGATGAACCGCTCCAGCTCCGGCATGGCGTCGGGAGCGACCCGGTCCTCGGGTCGGTGATGGGCGAGCGTGCCCAGCATCCAGCGCAGCGAGTTGCGCAGCTTGCGGTAGGTCTCCGAGAAGGTCTTGATGATTTCCGGGCCGATGCGCAGGTCGTCGGTATAGTCCGACGCCGCCACCCACAGGCGCAGGATGTCGGCGCCCGAGCCCTTGATCACGTCCTGCGGCGCGACGACGTTGCCCTTCGACTTCGACATCTTCTCGCCCTTGGGGTCGAGGACGAAGCCGTGGGTCAGCACCACGTCGTAGGGCGCGCGGTCGCGGGTGCCGCAGGATTCGAGCAGCGAGGAGTGGAACCAGCCGCGATGCTGGTCCGAGCCCTCGAGATACATCACGGTGTCGTCACCGCCGTCGCGGCGGCGGCGGATGCCGGCGAGCCCCGGGAATTCTTGCGGGTCGCCGAGCGTGAAGGCGTGCGTCGAGCCGGAATCGAACCACACGTCGAGGACGTCGGTCACCTTCTCGTAGGCGGCCGGGTCGTGCTCGGGGGCGAGGAAGCGGGCGCCGTCGGCATCGGTGAACCAGGCATCCGCCCCCTCCGCCGCGAAGGCGGCGTGGATGCGGGCGTTCACCGTCTCATCGCGCAGGATCTCGCCGGTCTCGCGGTGGACGAAGACCGTGATCGGCACGCCCCAGGCGCGCTGGCGCGACACCACCCAGTCGGGGCGGTTGGCGATCATGCCGGTGATGCGGTTCTGGCCTTGCGGCGGCACCCACTGGGTGACGGCGATCTCGCGCAGCGCCACGTCGCGCAAGGTGGCGCCGTTCAGCGTCTCGACCGGCTTGTCGAGGGCGATGAACCATTGCGGCGTGTTGCGGAAGATGACCGGCTTCTTCGAGCGCCAGGAATGCGGGTAGCTGTGCTTGAGCGTACCGCGGCCGACCAGCGTGCCGGCGGCGGTCAGCGCGGCGATCACCGCCTTGTTGGCGTTGCCCTTCTGGCCCTTCTCGTCGAGCACGCGGGTGCCGGTGAGGCCCGGCGCGGCCTCGGTCAGCACGCCGTCCGCATCGACCGTGTAGGGGATCGCGGTCTCGATGCCGCGCTCGCGGAGCTGGCGGCCATTCGCCATCCAGACCTCGAAATCCTCGCGGCCGTGGCTCGGTGCGGTGTGGACGAAGCCGGTACCGGCCTCGTCGGTGACGTGCTCGCCGTCCAGCATCGGCACGGCATGGGCGTAGCCGTCGTTCCAGGACGCCAGGGGATGCGCCAGCGTCACGCCGGCGAGGTCGTCCGCGGAGACGTCGCTCAGTCGCTCGAAGGATTCGACGCGCGCTGCCTTGAAGACGTCGCCCGCCAGTTTGTCAGCAACAACGTAACGAACACCAGGTTGAGACCAGTTCTCTTGAGGCGCAGCAACGACACGATACAATCCGTAAGACACTTTTTTGGAATAGGCGACGGCCCGGTTGGCCGGGATCGTCCAGGGGGTGGTGGTCCAGATGACGACGCGGGCGTCGTGCAGATCCGGCGCCGTCGTCGAGGAGACGACCGGGAAGGCGGCCCAGATCGTGTCGCTGACGTGGTCCTCGTACTCGACCTCTGCCTCGGCGAGCGCCGTCTTCTCGACCACGGACCACATCACCGGCTTCGAGCCGCGATAGAGCTGGCCGGTGGTGGCGAAGGTCATCAGCTCGCGGGCGATCGCGGCCTCGGCCGGGTAGGCCATGGTCAGGTAGGGATGGTCCCAGTCGCCGGTGACGCCGAGGCGCTTGAACTCTTCCCGCTGCACCGACAGCCAGTGCTCGGCGAAGGACCGGCACTCGCGCCGGAACTCGACCACCGGCACGTCGTCCTTGTTGCGGCCGGCGGCGCGGTACTGCTCCTCGATCTTCCACTCGATCGGCAGGCCGTGGCAATCCCAGCCCGGGACGTAATTGGCATCCTGACCGAGCGCACCTTGGGTGCGGACGACGATGTCCTTCAGGATCTTGTTGAGCGCCGTGCCGATATGGATGTGGCCGTTGGCATAGGGCGGGCCGTCATGCAGCACGAATTTCGGCCGGCCGGCGGCAGCCTCGCGGATGCGGGCGTAGAGGTTGGTCTTCGCCCAGCGCGCGAGGATCTCCGGCTCGCGCTGCGGCAGCCCGGCCCGCATCGGAAAATCGGTGACCGGCAGGAACAGGGTCTCGGAATAGTCGCGCCCGGCGGCGGGGGTCGGCTCGGTCATGGTGGTCAAGGCTCGTCTGGGGCGCGGACGCGCAGCCCTTGAGGACAATCGCAGCGGCGAAACGGCAGCAACCCGGCCTTCCGCGCGACCGCGCGATGGCGGCCCTCAGGCGGAAGCCGGGCTCGTAATTCGCCGGACGGCGGCGCGGCGCGGGTGCGATTCGCTCATCTGGCGCTTCTAGCAGCGGCAGGCGGGCGGGGGAAGCGGCGTGATGATGTGGAGCGGCGGCCACGCTCAACACCCGGAGGTCGCCATGCTATCGTTGCGTCATCGTCGCCATCTTACCCACGACCCTCCCGTCATGCCGATCCCCAAGCGCGCGATCACGACCGGGAGGCTTGTGCTTCGGCCTGTGCAGACCACCGATGCGGCGCGCGCCGTCGACATCCTCTCGGTGTGGGGTGTGTCGCGCAACTTGAGCCGGACCGCGTTCCCGCCCGATCCGTGCGAGATCGAGCGATGGTTCGCCGATCATGCCCGCGAATGGGAGATGGGGGAGGCCTATCGTTTCGCGATCACGTGCAACGGCACGATGATCGGCGTTGTCGATATCGACAGGGTTGTGCGTGCCGAGGCCCGAATCGGGTCCTGGCTCGATCGGGCCGCTTGGGGGCGCGGCTACGCATCAGAGGCCGGGGCTGCTCTGGTCCGGTTCGCCTTCTCGGTCGCTCGCCTGACGGTGCTGCGTGCTGGGCATGCGTGCGACAACCCGGCCTCGGGACGGGTGCTCACAAAGCTCGGCTTCACCCGATCAAGGGCTGCACCCGTTTTCTCGCGGCCGCGCGGTGAGACGATCATGCAGTGGCGCTACGTGCTGCGACAAGGATCAGCCGACACGGACGCACACGATCTCGATGAACAGGACCGAGTCCGGCCACTCTCACTCGGCCGGTTGCTCATGTCTTCGCCCCTGACAGACGAGGACCTGCCGTTGCGGGCCTACGAGGCGCGAGATGTCGAATTTTGAAAGAGAAGCCGCGGCTCCTGCCGGTCCGGCGGTTGCAGTGCTGGCTGCACTCGACCCTGCTGCCGGACCGATCCTTGCAGATGCCGAGCGGCAGGGAATCGCCTTTGTGCGGCGCCTGTTCGAGGAGTGGCAGTCGGGGTCCAATCGCTTTGAACGTCCGGGCGAGATCATTTTTGGAGCCTGGCAGGGTGAAGGCCTCGTCGGTCTCGGAGGTCTGAATCGCGATCCCTACACGGCGGAGGAGGGTGTCGGTCGCTTACGGCACATCTACGTGCTCGGATCGCATCGACATCTCGGTGTCGGCACCCTGCTGGTGAGAGACCTGCTGCGGCACGCCGAGAGCCATTTCCGGACCGTGCGCCTGCGCGCGGCCTCGCCGGACTCTGCCGCGTTCTACCGGCGCCTCGGCTTCGCGGCGTGCGACGACCCGGCCGCCACGCACCTCATCCGCGTGCCGCCCATCGCGTGAACGACGACACCGTCCCGGCCTCGACCAGCACCATCACGCCGATCCCGATCAGCACGAACGGCGTCGCCACCCGGCCGATCCGGCGGATCGGGGCGCCGAGAGCCCGGTGATGGACGAGCTGGTGCGCGAGGGCGAGCCAGAGGCCTGTCATGACGGCGAAGACCGCGACGAACAGGAGGAGCCGCGGGCCCGGGCTGGTGGCGAAGACCGGCGTGTAGATGCCGAGATTGTCGCCACCGTTGGCGAGGGTGACACCGGCCACCGCGAGCGCGTTGCCGAGGGTTGCCGCGCGGGCCGGAGCATCATCCTCTTCGTCGCCCCGCAGGGCAAGGAGACGGCGAAGGCCCAAGGTGATCGGGACTAGGCCCATGAGGCCGAGCCATGCCGGAGGCACGACCAGGGACAGCAGCGCGCCGGCGAGCGAGGCCAGCACCAGGGCGGCGATGCCCAGGAACTGCCCGGCCACGATCTGGCGCGGGCGGTAGCGCGGATCGGAGAAGAAGCCGATCAGCACGAAGAGATCGTCGAGATTGGTCGAGGCGAAGAGCGTGATCGCCACGCCGAGATCGGTCGCGAGGGCGATCATCGTCCGGGCCGGCCCGCAGGAACGGCGCGCGGCCTCGTGCGGTTGACAGGAAAGTTCATCGAATCCGGGTTCTCGCCATGCGGATCCTGCTCCTCGCGCTCGCTGCGCTCCTCGCCGCTCCCGCCGTCGCCCGCGAGATCGGCTCGCCGCCCCGGCCCGTGCCGGAGGACGTCGACGCCACCGGGTCCGTCACCCCGACCGACCCGCTGCTGATCCCCGACGAGGACCGCGGTCCGGCGCGGCGGATGAAGCGCCCGCGCGAGCGGGGGCCCGACACCGAGGCGCCGATCCGCGAGTTCATCCCCGAATAACCGGCATTCAACTCGACAGGCGCGGCCCACGGGACACGGCTGGAGCAGTCGAGCCCGCCGGCATGTGGCTTTCCCATCCTCGACCTCATCCTGAGGCGTCAGTCGATCGAAGATCGGCTGACCTCGAAGGAGGGCTTCAGATTCGCAGCGATCCCTGGAGCCTCCTTCGAGGCCGCTACGCGGCACCTCAGGATGAGGTCGAGGGTTGAGAAAACCGAAGCCGGTGAGATCCATGCCGATGCCCATGATGGGGCGCGCCGGGTCGCCCCGATGGCGTCACCCGAGCATCGACGGCGTGCAATTTTCGGCCAGCATCAGCTTCGCCTCGGCCGCATCCGCGTGCATCTGCACGACCAGGGCGTCTGCGCTGTCGAAGCGCGCCTCGCCGCGGATGAAGCCGACGAACTCGACCGCGATCGCCTGGCCGTAGAGATCGCCGGAGAAGTCGAACAGGTACGTCTCGAGGAGCGGCGCGCCGTCGTCGAAGGTCGGGCGGCGGCCGTAGCTCGCCACGCCGTCGCGCAGGCTGCCGTCGGCGAGGCGGACCCGCACGGCATAGATGCCGTGGGCGAGCGCGCAGGCGTCGAGCGCCACGTTGGCGGTCGGGAAGCCGAGGGTGCGGCCGCGCTTGTCGCCGTGGCGCACCTTGCCCTCGACGAACCAGCGGTAGCCGAGGAGGTGGTTGGCGGTTCCCACGTCGCCGGCCTCCAGGGCCGCCCGGATCGCGCTCGACGAGACCGGTGCCTCGCCGCCGCCCGCCGCCACCGCCGGCACCACCCGGCAGGCGAGCCCATTCTCGGCGCAGAGCGCCTCCAGCATCGCCGGCGTGCCCTCGCGGCCGCGGCCGAAATGGAAGTCGTGCCCGATCACCACGCCCGACAGGCCGAGCTCGCCCTTCAGCGTCTCGGCCACGAAGGCCGAGGCCCCGGTGCCGGCGAGGGCCGCGTCGAACCGGCGCACGAAGGCGCCGTCGACCCCGAGCCGCCGCAGCACCGCGAGCTTGCCCTCCTCGCCGGTCAGGCGGAACATCGCCGTGTCGGGGGAGAAGAAGGCGCGGGGATGCGGCTCGAAGGTCAGGACGGCGCTCGGACGGCCGAGGGCTCCGGCCATCTCCCGCACCGCCGCGATCAGGGCGCGGTGGCCCTGGTGGATGCCGTCGAAGTTGCCGAGCGCCGCGACCGCGCCCCGCAGGGCCTCCGGCACCGGCTCGCCGTCGCGGTGGACGGGGAAGGACGAGGCGACGGGGCGCGGGGCAGTCTCGTCGCGCGGCATACGGGTCCTTAGGCTCGCCGGGGGAAGGGTATTCGAGGCGGCCGGACCCTGTCGAAATCCACCCCTGGGGTCAAGACGCCGGGGAGCATGCCGGTGGCGGGCCGGTGTCTGCCCGCGGGTTAACCGCTTCTCAAGGGGCCGGAACTACAAGCTGAGAACAGAGGAGCCGACCGGCGCCTCCACTCATCATCCAAGCGGGAACCGGCGCGCGGGGATGCGTCGCGCCCGCGAACGGAGCCGTAAGCCATGGCCCTTGACCTCGGCATGCCGATCCTCGTGGTGGACGATTACCAGACGATGGTCCGCATCATCCGCAACCTGCTGAAGCAGCTCGGCTTCGAAGATGTCGACGACGCTTCGGACGGCACCGGCGCGCTGGCGAAGCTGAAGCAGAAGAAGTACGGCCTCGTCATCTCCGACTGGAACATGGAGCCGATGACGGGTTACGAGCTGCTGCGCCACGTCCGGGCCGACGACGCCCTGCGCACCACGCCGTTCATCATGGTCACCGCCGAGTCGAAGACCGAGAACGTCATCGCCGCCAAGAAGGCCGGCGTGAACAACTACATCGTCAAGCCCTTCAACGCCCAGACGCTGAAGACCAAGATCGAAGCCGTCTGCGGCGCCTGACGCCCCGGACGCGACGAGGCGGTGCCTCTCGGGCGCGGGAGCGTGCGGCAGGGCCGAGAGGCCGGCCGCACCCGCGCCGGATCCCCGAGCCCGCAACGGGCCGGGAAGCAACCTAGCCGCGGGGATCGATCACGTGCTCAGGCAGATGACGGAAGGGCCGCGGTCCGCCCTCAACCGGCTGCTGGGAGGCAAGACGCCCATGGCCGGCGCGACCACGGCCGAGGCCGCGAACCAGGCGCTCCCGGT
This sequence comes from Methylobacterium indicum, assembly GCF_017347565.1. Classification (NCBI taxonomy): domain Bacteria; kingdom Pseudomonadati; phylum Pseudomonadota; class Alphaproteobacteria; order Hyphomicrobiales; family Methylobacteriaceae; genus Methylobacterium; species Methylobacterium indicum. The sequence goes on from NZ_AP024145.1 coordinate 4,221,251, forward strand.
CACGGAACTCCTGGAGATCGCCGACTACATCACCAAGCTGAAGCGGGGCATCGCGGGGCTGCGGGCCCAGGAGCTGACCCGCGACCGCATCCCGATGGCGCATGACGAGCTGGGCAGCGTCGTCGCCGCCACCGCCAGCGCCACCAACAGGATCATGGAATCGGCCGAGTCGATCCTCGCCCTCGAAGCGAAGTCCCTCGAGGATTACCGCCGGAAGGTCGAGGCCCATATCGGCGACATCTTCGAGGCCTGCACCTTCCAGGACATTACCGGCCAGCGCATCTCCAAGGTGGTGGAGGCGTTGGGCCAGCTCGAGAAGCGCCTGTCGCAGTTCTCCACGGTGGTGAACGTCCGCGACGGCGAGGCCGAGCTCGATCCCGAGGAGGCCCGCCGCAAGGCGCGCGCCGAGAAGCTCCTGCTTAACGGCCCGCAGCCGAAGGGCCCGGCGACGCCGCAGGACGCGATCGACGCGCTCTTCTCCTGATCGGAGCCTTCCTCGAGTCTCGACCCCGGGGCGCGTCGGCCGCGCCCCGGGGTCGTCGCTTTGCTACCAGCGCAGCAGGTCGATCACGGCGTCCGGGTGGACGGTCTGGGCTTCCAGCCAATGGGCGATGTCGCCGATCGGTGCGCCCGCCGCGACGCCGAGCTCCTCGGCGTGGATGCCGCGCGCCACCAGCAGGGACGCGACCCCGAACGCCCGCGCCCCGGCGACGTCGGTGCGGATCGCGTCGCCGACCGCGAGCACCCGCTCGCGGGGGAGGGGAGTGCCGCCATCGAGGGCTTCCGCGGCGGCGAGCGCCGCCTCGTAGACCGGGACGTGGGGCTTGCCGGCGTAGACGACCGCGCCGCCCATCTCCTCGTAGAGCGCCGCAAGGGCGCCGGCGCAGGGGATCAGCCGCTCGCCGCGCTCGACCACGAGATCGGGATTGGCGCAGATCATCGTCACGCCGCGGGCGGCCCAAGGGGTAAGCCGGTCGCGGTAATCCTCTGCCGTCTCGACCTCGTCGTCGAGGAGGCCCGTCACCACGACGTGGGCGGCATCGTCCGGCCCGCCGCGGACGAGGTCGAGGCCGTCGAAGATCGGCAGGTCGCGATCGGGACCGAGATGGTAGACCGGCGCCGCCGCCCGCTCGGCGAGCAGCCGGCGGGTGAGATCGCCCGAGGTGACGATGGTGTCGTAGGCGGTGCGCGGCACGCCGAACCCGTCGAGCTGCGTCAGGACGCCGGCGCCGGGACGCGGGGCGTTCGAGACCAGCACCACCCGGCGCGGCCGCTCGCCCGGCAGGGCGCGAAAGCGCGTCAGCGCGTCCGACGCGCCGCGATGGGCGTGGACGCCGTCGTGCAGCACGCCCCAGACGTCGCACAGGATCAGGTCGAAGCCGGAAGCGACGCCGCCGATCCCGTCCAGGATCGCGACCTCGCCCGGATGCGCCGCGCGAACCATCTCGGCCATGCCGTCCCTCCTGATGCTGCGCCGCAGCGGCAGACGTGCCGGACTTAAAGATCGGCCGACCCGAACGCAACGGCTTTTGAAATCGTTTACAGTCTTTCCCGGTCGTACGGTTTCCGGACGATCCCTCCCGGAAACCGTACGACAAGCCGGCGCGGCGCCCGAGCGAAGCCGATGATCGCACCGCGACGCGATCGGCCGAAAATCGGATGAAACCCCGTTCCTCGTCAGAGGTGCGCCATCCGGTCGACGTCGACGAGGCCGCGATCGGTGATCTTGAGATGCGGGATCACCGGCAGGGGCAGGAAGGCGACCTGGAGGAACGGCTCGGGCAGGGTGCAGCCGAGGTGCCGGGCAGCCTCCCGCAGGGGCGGCAGGGCATCGCGCACCGCCTCGAAGGGCAGGTCGCTCATCAGGCCCGCGATCGGCAGTGCCAGCTCGGCCAGGATCCCGGTCTCGTCCGACACCACGAACCCGCCCTGCAGCGCGATCAACCGGTTGACCGCCCGCGCCATGGCCTCCGTATCGGCGCCGACGACGCAGAGGTTGTGGCTGTCGTGCCCGACCGAGGAGGCGATGGCGCCCCGCGTCAGCCCGAAGCCCCGCACCAGGCCGCGGCCGATGCTGCGCGTGCCGTGGCGGGCCACCACGGCGACCATCGCGATGTCCTGGGCTGTGTCCGGCACGCCGGCCGGGGTCAGGCGCAGGTGCTCGGTGATGATCCGCCCCGGTACCACGCCGATCACCGGGGTCTCGCCCGCGGGCGCCGGCACGGCGAGGTCGGCGGCGCTCACCGGCTCGGCCCGCACGCTGCGGCGGCCCGGCGCGGGCGTCGCGGGTCGCGCCGCGGCCAGTGCCTCGTCGGCGGGGCGTCCCGCCGCGATCACCGCCGAGACCGTGCAGGTCGCAAGGTCGTCGAGCAGCACGATGTCGGCGCGCTTGCCCGGTGCGATCATGCCGCGGTCAGAGAGCCCGAAGGCGGTGGCGGCGGTGAGCGAGGCGGCCCGGTAGGCGGCGAGGGGCGGCACGCCGAGCCCGATCGCGGTGCGGATCAGGTGGTCGAGATGGCCTTCCTCCGCGATGTCGAGGGGGTTGCGGTCGTCGGTGCAGAAGGCGAGGAACGGCGCCGTCCGCTCGGTGAGGAGGGGGGCGAGCGCGTGCAGGTCCTTCGAGACCGAGCCCTCGCGGATCAGCACCGTCATGCCCTTGCGGATCTTTTCCAGCGCCTCCGCGGCGCTCGTCGCCTCGTGGTCGGTGCGGATGCCGGCGGCCGCGTAGGCGTTGAGGGCGAGGCCGGAGAGGAGCGGGGCGTGGCCGTCGACGGGGCGCCCGGCGAAGGTCGCGAGCTTGGCGAGGCAGGCGGGATCCGCCGCGACGACGCCCGGGAAATTCATGAACTCGGCCAGGCCCAGGGCCCGGGGATGGTCGCGGTAGCGCGCGAGGTCGTCGGCCTCGATCCGCGCGCCGGCGCTCTCGAGGTCGGTCGCCGGGACGCAGGAGGAGAGCTGGACCCGGATGTCCATCACGGTCTCGCTCGCCGCCGCCAGCGCGTAGTCGAAGGCGGCGGTGCCGAGCACGTTGGCGAGTTCGTGCGGGTCCCAGATCGCCGTGGTGACGCCGTGGGGCAGCACGCAGCGGTCGAATTCGTGCGGGGTGATGAGGGAGGATTCGATGTGCAGGTGGGTGTCGATGAAGCCCGGGACGGCGATCCGCCCCCGCGCCTCGATCACCCGCGTCCCCTCGTAGGTGCCGTAGGTCCCCACCACCGTGTCGCCGCAGACCGCGATGTCGGTCTCCACCAGCTCTCCGGTGACGAGGTCGAGGAGGCGGGCGCCGCGAATCACCAGGTCGGCGGGCACGCGCCCGGCCCCTTGCGCGATCCGGCGGGCAATGAGGTCCGACATCGGGGATCCTTCTGGCTCGGAGGTCCCCGGATACTAGAGCATTTTCCGACGAAGTGGGCACCGGCTCGTCGCCGAGGGCCGTCCGGCCGCCTGCGGTCGGCCGGTTCTCACACCGCCCGGCGCAGCACGTCCCGGAAGGCGCGGCGCACCGGCGGCGGCTCGTCGGCCGGCGGCGGCGGGGGAGGCGGTTCGGGCGCCGGCGGCGGCGCCGGGGGCGAGAGCACCTCGGGCCGCACCACCCGGGGGGGCGAGAACACCGTGCCCTGCGCCAGCGGCAGGTCGAGGTCGATCAGGTCGGGCACGTCGGCCTCCTGCTCGACGCCCTCCGCCACCAGGCGGATTCCGGACCGGGCCAGGGTGGTGGCGATGGCTGCGCCGTGCTCGCTCAGCAGCAGGTCGACGCCGACCTTGGCGTAGCTCGCGCCGCGGGCGGCGAGCGCCGGGGCGTCGAGGCGCGGCTCCGCGACCCGGTCGACCGCGAGCCCGATCCGCTCGCGCAGGGCGGCGAGCGCGCCGGCCTGCTCGGCATCGAGGCTGCGCCAGCTCTGCTGCGGCAGCGCCAGGATCAGCCGCCCGGCGAGTTCCGGGTGCAGATCGATCAGGCGGCTCACCGCCCGCAGGAAGCCGGGCTCGAACAGCGATCCGGGCGACAGGGCATAGGCCACCGGCGTCTCGCTGCCGCGGCCGGCGAGGTGCTGGCCGATCGCCGTCACCCGGGCGAGCATCAGCCGGTCGAGTTCCGTGGTGCGCCCGTGGCGCTCCAGCACCCGCAGGAAGTCCGACGGTGCCAGGAGGGCGTCGCCGACGCGCAGGCGCGCGAGGGCTTCGTAGAACGCGACCTTGCGCTGCGGCAGGCTGACGATCGGCTGGAGATGAACCTCGAGCCCCTCGCCGAGCGCGGCGAGGATCTCGGCTTCCGGCCGCGGCGCCACGGCGGGCTCCGGCACGAAGGGGCGGCGCGGCGCCGGCGCGGCCTCGCGCGGCAGGATCGGATCGGCCTGCGGGACCCGCTCGGCCACCGGCTCGGGCCGGGCCTGCACCGCCGCGGCCTGCGCGGCCGGGGCGGCGGAAGACCAGGATGGCGCGGTCTGGGGCGCCTGCGCGGGGACGGCCGGGGAGGGCGCCGACATCGGGGCGTAGGCCGGAGCCTGCGCGTAGGGCGGCGGCGCGGCGTGCACCGTCGGCTGCGGTGCCGCGGCCAGGGACGCCATCGTCATCGGCGCCGCCGGCATCGGCGCAGGAGCAGGCGGGACGGGGGCGAGTTGCGCAGCCTGGGTTGCCTGCGCGGCATGGGCGACGGGCGCGGCCTGGGCGACGGGCGCGGCCTGGACCGGCGGCGCCGTGAAGGCCGGCGTCGGAGACGCGGCCGCGGGGGTGGCCGGGGCGATTCCGGCCTTCAGGCGGATCAGGTCCTCGTCCTGGGCCGCCACCGCCACCGCGAGCTCGCGCACGATGCCGCCGAGAAGGCCGATCTCGGCCGTGACCTCGGACAGGCCGTTCTGCAGATCGGCGACCGGCGCGGCGGGCGCGCCCCGCTGCTCGACGGCGAGGAGGCGGCGCGACAGCAGGTCGATCTCGCCCGACATCCGCTCGACCTGCGCGGCCAGGCGTCCGGCCCGTCGGTAGGCGAGCGCGGTCGCGACGCCGCCGAGGGCGGCGGCCACCAGGGCCGTCCCGGCCACCGCGCCGAGGAGGGGCGCCGACAGGAATGCGACCGCAAGGCAGACCGCGCCCGCCAGGAGGCAGGAGAGGCTGAGGGCGATCCGACCCGCCGACGACCGATCGGCGCGCCGGCCGATCATGAGGGCCATGGCGATTCCTCTTAGAGCATCGAGGACGTGCCGGGTCTCGCGGGAACCCGACGCGTCCCCGGTTGTCGCCGAGGTGCCGGATGCCCGCAAGACGCGGCTGCGGGCTTCCCACGCTTTTCGCCCGACCTTGTCCGAGGTGCCGCAGTACCCGACATGGCTTGTGCGGCCCTGGCGTGCCGCGCGACGGTTCGGCGGGCACCGGCGGAGCGTCGTGACTGATGGCGGCATTGAAGGGCCGCGGCAAGGGAGAGTTTTGGCGATGACGATCGACCGGGCCGATGGACGGATGGACCTGACGATGAAGGTCGAGGGCATGACCTGCGGCGGATGCGCTGCGGCGGTGACGAAGGCGATCCGTCGCCTCGACCCGGAGGCCGAGGTGTCGGTGGACCTGGAGCGCGGCCAGGTCGCGGTCGTGACCGGCGCCCAGGCCCTCGACATCGCCCAGGCCCTGGGCCGCGCCGGCTACGATGCCGAGGCGATGACCGGCTGACATGAGCAGGAGCAGGCCCGGGGCTCGGTGATCCGTGGACAGGTTTTCCACCCGCCCCGCGCTCTAACGTTCGTTTAAGCCGCCTCTGCGAGGGTTTCCGGGAGTTCGCAGAGTAGGGGCGCCGGGGCCGCAGGGTTCCTCGCGCTGGCGTGGCGGTGTGCATATCAACAGTGCCTTTGCGTCCCTGGTCGATGCCCGCCTGACGGGTCTCGTCCATGAATCCACCGCCGGCGACCCGGCCGAGAGGGCCCGCCACGAGCGGTTCCTGATCTCCCGGCTCGCCACCGGCGCGGTGCTGATGGCGATGCTGCCCCCCTATCTCCTGTGGCGCGGCGTGCCGACCCTCGTCGAGGCGGCGGCGGCGGCCTGCCTGATCCTGCCGGTCTTCGCCGCCCTGCTGCTGGCGCGGACCGGCAACCTGACGCTCGCGCACGGCGTGTCCTCGGCGGCGCTGACCGGCCTCGTCGTGTGCCTGGCGAGCCTCACCGGCGGGCCGAGCTCGGCGGTCACGATCTGGCTCGTGATGATCCCGGTCGAGGCGTTGCTCGCCGGCTCGCACCGCGCCGCCCTGGTGGCGGCCCTCCTGGCCATGCTGGGGGCGGTCGCGGTCGCGGTCATCGAGCCCGCCACGGGCTTCGGCTTCTTCGCCTGGCCCTCGGCCCTGGCGATGCCGGTCTTCGCCATCACGGCGATCTGCCACGTCCTCGCGCTCTCCCTCGAGCATCGCCGCCGGGAGGGCCGCTGGAGCGCGCGGCTCAATGCCGCCTCGATGCGCGACGCGCTTCTCCTCGATGCCATCGACGATCTCGTGACCTGGCACGACCGCACCGGCAGCGTGCTGCAGGCGAGCCCCGCCGCCCGCTCGCTCGCCGGGACGACGCCCGACGCCCTCGAAGGCCGCGGTCTGTTCAACCGCGTCCACGTCTCCGACCGGCCGGCCTTCCTGACCGCGCTCAGCGCCGCCGCCGTCCAGGCCCAGCCGGTGACGGTGCAGTTCCGCCTGCATGCCGCGGGCGAGGCCGGCGAGGCCGGGCGGGTGATCTGGGCCGAGATGCGCGCCCACCGGGTGCCGGGCGCGATGGTGCCGGCGGTGGCCGGCGAGGCGGCCGTGGTGGCGGTGACCCGCGACGTGTCGGAGCACCGGCGCCGGTCCGAGGAGATCGAGGAGGCCCGCGCGGCGGCCGAGCGCGCCGACGAGGTCAAGAGCCGCTTCCTCGCCACGGTCAGCCACGAGCTGCGCACCCCGCTCAACGCCATCATCGGCTTCTCGGAGATGCTGGAGGCCGAATCGACCCTGGCGCTCGGGCCCGAGCGGCGGCGCGAATATGCCGGCATCATCCATTCCTCGGGCCGGCACCTGCTCGAGGTGGTCAACACCCTCCTCGACATGTCGCGGATCCAGAGCGGCAACTTCGACTACGCGCCCGAGCCGTTCGAGATCGCCGGCCTCGCCCGCGGCGTCTGCGACCTGATGCAGATCCGCGCCGACCAGGGCGGGGTGCGCCTGCGGCGCGAGATCGCCGCCGACCTGCCGGAGGTCACCGCCGACCCGCGCGCCTGCCGGCAGATGCTGATCAACCTCCTGTCGAACGCCGTGAAGTTCACGCCCCGCGGCGGCGACGTGACGCTCTCGGTGCGCCGGGTGTTCGACCGGATCGAGATGGCGGTGGCCGATACGGGCATCGGCATCGCCGAGGCCGACCTGCCGCGGCTCGGCGATCCGTTCTTCCAGGCCGGCCTCGGGGCCGGGTCCGGCTACGGCCGCCCGCACGAGGGCACCGGCCTCGGGCTCTCGGTGGTGCGCGGCCTCGTCGGGCTGCACCACGGCGAGCTCACCGTCGAGAGCGGCCCGTCCCGGGGAACCCGGGTGGTCGTCACCCTGCCGCTCGATTGCCGCGTCGGCCGCGGCGATCCGGGCAACCCGGTGCCGATCCGCACCGCCGCCCTCGCGGCGGCCGGTTCGGTTCCGGCGGCCTTGCCGGCCGGGGCGTTGCCTCCGCCCGCAGCCCCCGTCCCGGGCGAGCTGCCCGCTGCCGCGCTACGGCTCACCGGCTGAGCCTCGTGCCGTGCCGGCGGATCCTGAGACCCCCGCAAGCGGCCGATCGATCGAATCCGGAAAGGAGATGCGATGTCCGAGGCGCCAGCCCGGAGACGCGACGGAGCCCTCGACCGTCGCCGCGACGCGGCCCCGCCCCGTCGTCCCGACGATGCGCCGGCCCGCCGGCACGATCCCGACGTCGCTCTTCCCGGCGCGGCCGCGGCCGAACCGGGCCTGACCGCCGAGGCGCGGCCGGCACCGCGCCCGCGTTCGGCCCCCCGGGCCCCGCGCGTCGCCCGGGTTGCGCCGCGTACGGCCGGTCCCCTCGATCGCCTGCGGGGGCGGGCCGACCGGCTGATGCGGCACCCGGCCGGCATCGTCGGCGGCCTCCTCGCCCTCGGAGCGGTGGCGGCGGTGGCGGCGAACGCCCTCAGCTTCCAGACCGGGCGCCACCCGGCGCCGCTCTTCGCGAAGGCACCCGTCGGCAAGGTCCCGCCCGCGGGCGCGTCGTCGGCGAGCGCGGCGGTGGACGGTGCCCCGGCGTCGCGATCCGCCGCCGACAAGGCGGGCCCCGACCGGCCGACCTCGGACACCCGCGCCGCGCAGGCCGCCGAGCCGCCGCCGCGGGCCTCCAAGCCCGACGCCATCGGCGCGCTGCTGCGCGGCGAGGACCACACGACGGCGTCTCTCGGGTCAAAGTCCTCCCCCGCCAGACCCGCGCCCGACAAGCCCGCGAAAGCGGCTTCGGCCCGGGAGAACGCGGGCCATGCGCCTGCGCCCCGCGAGGCCGCGCCCCGTGCGACGCCGGCCAAGGCTCCCCATTCCCCGGCCCCGGTCCGCGAGGCGAGGGCGGGGGAGCCGAAGGCCTCGGCGCTGCACGCCGTCCCACCCGCCGCCGGGGCGAAGCCCGACAAGGCCGTCGCCTACGCGCAGCGCGCCCTGATCAAGCTCGGCTACGGCCCGCTGACCGTCGACGGCATCGCCGGCCCGACCACCCGCGCCGCCCTCGCCCGATTCGAGCGCGAGCGCCGCCTGCCCGGCGCCAGCGTGGCGCGCCGGACCCTGCAGGAACTGGAAGCGCGCTCGGGCCTCAAGCCCGAGTGAGCCTTGGGCGGGGCCGCCTGGACGATGGTCCGGCACGAAATCCACCGCGGTCCGCGGGCGATCGGGCCAGGCTTCCCGGAACGGAGCGTGAGGGTGCAATGCATCCCCGAAAGACGCTCCGCTACATCCGCAGCAAGCCCAGGAGATCCGCCGGCAGGTCGCCCCGCCGGGCCCGCTCGGCGAGGCACAGCAGCAAGGCCACGCTCGGCCCGTCGGTGATCGCGCCCGACAGCGCCTCGCCCACAGCCTCCGCGAAGGGCAGGCGGCGCAGGCGCAGGCTCTCCTGCGGGTCCGGATCGGCCGGGCCGCGCGTCAGGTTCCAGGCGACGAAGCCCGGGACCCGCTCGCTCGAGATGCCGGGCGAGGCGTCGAGCCGCAACACTTCGAGCCAGGATCCCGCCTCGTCCCCGGTCTCCTCCCGGAGTTCGCGCCGGGCCGTGGCCAGCGCGTCGTCGGAGACCGGGCCGGAGCCGCGGGGCAGCTCCCAGGTGAAGCGGTCGAGGACGTAGCGGTACTGGCCGATCAGGGTGACCCGGCCCGCGGGATCGACCGGGAGCACCGCGACGCCGAACACCTTGAAGCGCAGGGCGACATGCGGGTGCTCGCGGCCGGATTCGTGGCGCAGCTGGTCGAGGTCGACGCCGAGATAGCGATCCTCGTAGCGGCGCTCGCGGGACAGCGTGACCCAGGGGTTTTTGCGGTCGGTCATGCGCGTGGGTTATCCGTGCCGAGGCCGCATCCGTCGGGGATGCGGGCCGGCAACGCCGGGCGGGCGCGAAAGATCGCGCCGCCCCTCATCCTCACAGCGTCTCCAGCAGCCGCTGCATCAGCCGCAGCCGCGGCGCGATCGAGGAGATCAGGCCGTATTCCTGGAGCGTGTGCGCCCCGTCGCCGTCGATGCCGAGCCCGTCGAGGGTCGGGATGCCGAGGGCCGCCGTGAAGTTGCCGTCCGAGCCGCCGCCGGTGAGCGGCACCTCGCCGAGGTCGAGCCCGAGTTCGTCGCGCGCGAGCGCCTTGGCGTGGGCGTAGAGCGCGGCGCCGGCCTCGGCGTCGTAGGGCGGCCGGTTCATGCCGCCGGTCACCGTGACCCGGAAATCCGGCGAGGCGCTAAGCCCGAGGATGCGGCCGGCATAATCCTGCCCGTCGGCGGCGGTGACCACCCGCAGGTCGACGGCGAAGCGGCAATGCTGCGGCACCACGTTCTCGGCGGTGCCGCCGAGAATCGTCCCGACCGTGGTGGTGACGCCGCGGGCATAGTCGGTCAGCCCCTCGATCTCCAGGATCAGCCGGGCGGCCTCCCGGATGGCGTTGCGGCCGTCGGCGTGGCGAGTGCCGGCATGCGAGGGCCGGCCCTCGACATGGACGTCGAAGCGGCCCACCCCCTTGCGCCCGGTCACCACCTTGCCGCCGTCGCGGCCGGGCTCGGTGACGAGCACCGCGGCGCTCGTCCGGCCGAGATCCTCGATCAGCCCGCGGGTCGAGACTGAGCCGGTCTCCTCGTCGCTGCTGAACAGGAAGGTGAGGGGACGCCGCGCGAGGCCGCCATGGGCCGCCGCCGCGAAGGCCTGGAGCGCCAGCCAGGCGCCGCCCTTCATGTCGTAGACGCCCGGGCCATAGAGCCGGTCGCCCTCGACCCGCACCGGCAGGTCGTTCGCGAGCGTGCCGATCGGGTGCACGGTGTCGAGGTGGGACAGCACCAGGAGGCCGGGCTCGCCGTTCCGCGGGCCGGCCCGCAGGATCAGGTTGTCGCCGAAGCCGTCCCGGCCCGGCACCCGCTCGGCGGTCAGAGCCAGGCTGGCCGCCTCCCCGGCGACGAGGTCCATCATCCGGTTGACGCCCTCGGCCGAGTCCGTCGGGCTCTCCACCGCCAGCCAGCGCGAGATCGCCGCGACGGCATGCTCGGGCGACAGGTCGGTCGGATGCGGGGAGGGGGTCATCGGGGGCCTCGATGGGGATGATCTAACAGCGCGGACGCGCCACCGCTTCGGCGCGTCGAATGCGGCACAATCAAGAAGCGCGCCTCAGGTTTCCACCAGCCCCGTCGTGCTGCCCGAGGCCTCGGAATCCGGCCGGCCGTGCGGCAGGGCGAGGTATTCTTCCGAGCGCATCTCGATCAGGCGCGAGACCGTGCGCTCGAACTCGAACGCCTCGCGGCCGGAATCGGCGAGATACAGCCCGGTCGGCTCGGCGGCGGCGGAGGCCAAAAGCTTGGTGCGGGTGTCGTAGAGCGCGTCGACCAGGATGATGAAGCGCTTGGCCTCGTTGCGCTGGGGCATGTCCATCACCGGGATGCCGTCGATGATCACGGTGTGGAAGCGCTCGGCGAGAGCCAGGTAGTCGGCCGCACCCAGCGGGCGGGCGCAGAGATCCGCGAAGGTGAAGCGGGCGACGCCGCCGGCCGCTTCGGGGATCGCCACGTCGTGGCCCTTGACCTGGATCGTCGCCGGCCGGCCCTGCGCCTCGCCGGACAGGGCCCGGAACGCCCCGGTGAGGGCCGAAGCCGCCGCGTCGTCCGCCGGGACGTGGTAGACCGGGCTGCCGCCGAGCTTTTCCAGGCGAAAGTCGGTGCGCGAATCGAGCCGCACGACCGCGACCCGCTCCTTCAGTTGGTCGATGAAGGGCAGGAACAGGGCGCGGTTGAGCCCGCCCTCGTAGAGCCGGTCGGGCTCGACGTTCGAGGTCGCCACCATCACGGTGCCGCGGGCGAAGAGTGCCGTGAACAGCCGCCCGAGGATCATCGCGTCGGCGATGTCGGTGACCGTGAACTCGTCGAAGCAGAGGAGCCGCGCCTCCGCCGCCAGGGCCTCGGCCACCGGCTGGATCGGGTCGTCGCCCTTCGTGGTGCCCTGCTTCACCGCCTGGCGGTGGCGGTGGATGCGCTCGTGGACGTCGCCCATGAAGGCGTGGAAGTGCACCCGGCGCTTCGGGGCCGGGGCCTCCTCGTGGAAGAGGTCCATCAGCATGGTCTTGCCGCGGCCGACCAGGCCCCAGACGTAGAGGCCGCGCGGGCCCGCCACCGGCTCGGGCTTACGGCCGAAGAGCCGGCCGAGTACCCCCGGGCTCGCCGGCGGCGGCACGGCGGCGAGGTCGCGGATCACCCCGTCGAGGCGGTCGACGAGGACGGTCTGGGCGGGATCGCGCTCGATCGCGCCCGACGCCACCAGGGCATCGTAGCGGGCGGCGACCGGGCCGGCGGCGGCGGAAGCGGGGCTTTGGGTCACGGCACGGGGCTTAGCCCGCGGGGCGGGCCCACGCAATGCGGTCGCATCATGGCGGCCGCATGCGCCGGGGGCACGGCCGTCGTGCCGTGCGGCCCCGGAACGGCACCCCCATCTGTTGCATTGCACAATCCCGGTTTCGACCGGGCCCGGTTTCGGCCGGGATGGGGAAACGCTCGAGATCGTGCCGTCCTTGTTCGGAGTGCACCTCGAGAATGCCAGACACCCGAGAAATTCCCGCCGGCACCCTGGTCCGGCGCCTCTGGTCGAGCGACCGCGACGCGGTCGTCGGCCTGTTTCGCGACCTCGACCCCGATTCGCGCTTCGATCGCTTCATGGGCGCGGTGAGCGAGGCGGCGGCCGCGGCCTACGCCTCGCACGCCGTCTCCGCCGAGGGCCTGGTCTTTGGCGCCTTCGCGGACGGGATCCTGCGGGGCATCGGCGAATTGCGGCCGACGGGCGCGTCCGCGGAGGCTGAAATTGCCTTCACGGTCGCGCCTGGCCATCGTGGCCGCGGGCTCGGCGCCGCCCTCGGCGCGCGCCTGGCCGAGGCCGCCCGCAACGCCGGCACGCGTCGGCTCCACCTGCGCTGCCTTCCCGGCAACCGGCGGATGCGGGCGCTGGCCCAGCGCCTCGGCGCCGAGTTCCGCCTCGGCGGGCGGGAGGTCCATGCCGTCCTGGCGCTGAGCCCGCCGACGCTCTTCTCGCTCTGGCGCGAGGGGATCGACGGCGTGTTCGACGCCGCCGCCGCCGCCTCGGCCGCGTGGCCGACGGTGCCGCTCGTCTGAGAGGCGCCGCCGAGGTTCCCGGGCGCCCGCGTCCGGCCGAGCTTCGTGAACGGAATCTTCAGACAGGGCCGGATCCCGCCACCATCCGGCCCCGTCCGCGCCGGATTGTCCGGGTCAAACCGGACCCGAGACAGCAGGAGGGGAGATCCCGATGCAGGCCGTCCGATCCACCCGCGGCGAGGAGACCGCCGCGCTCGAACGCTCCGTCGAGGCCGCGCTCCGCACCATCGCGGCGGTCCAGGCCGAGCGCAGCGCGCCGCAGGTCCGCTCCGCCCGGCTGCGGCTCGCGACGATCTACGGCGTCACCCGTCTCCAGCGGCGGCGCGAGCGCGAACGCGCCGCCGGCTGAATTCCGCCGGCGGTCGGCACGCGACCTCGCGGCTGCCCTTCCCTCAAGCCTGGCTGCGCGCCAGTTCCCAGCCTCGCTCGGCGAGCGCGATGCCGAGGGCGCCCTTCTGGCTCGCCTCGTCGCTCGAGGCGTTGCCGGCCTTCGAGCGGGCGAGCACGCCCTCCAGGATCACCGCCAGGCGGAACAGCGCGAAGGCGACGTGGAATGGGGTGATGCCGTCCTTGCGCCCGGTCCGCTCGCAGTAGCGGCGCACGTACTCGTCCTGGGTCGGGATGCCGAGGGCCGGCAGGTCGCGCCCGAGCATGCCCCGGTAGGCGGTCGGGTCGGTGTTGTAGGCGATGCAGTTGTAGCCGAGATCGGCGAGCGGGTGGCCGAGGGTCGCCAGCTCCCAGTCGATGATGCCGATCACTCGCGGCTCGGTCTTGTGGAAGATCATGTTGTCGAGGCGGAAATCGCCGTGGACGATCCGGGTCTCGTCGCTGTCCGCCGGGATGTGGGCCGGCAGCCACTCGGCGAGGCGGTCGATCGCGGCGTTCTCGCGGGTCTTCGAGGCGGTCCACTGTTTCGACCAGCGCTCGACCTGGCGCTGGAAGTAGTTGCCGGCGCGGCCGAAATCGGCGAGCCCGATCGCCGCCGGGTCGACGAGATGGAGGCGCGCCAGCGCCTCGTTCATCCCGTCGTAGATCCCGGCCCGCTCCTCGCGGGGCAGTTCCGGCAGCATCGGGTCCCAGAACACCCGGCCGTGCAGCCGCTCCATCAGGTAGAACGGCGTGCCGATCACCGCGGGGTCGGCGCAGAAGGCGACCGCCTGCGGCACCGGCACGTCGGTACGCGACAGGGCCTGCAGCACCCGGAACTCCCGGTCGACCGCGTGGGCCGAGGGCAGGAGCTTGCCCGGCGGCTGCTTGCGCAGCACGTATTCGCCCGCCTCGGCCATCACCAGGAAGGTCGGGTTCGACTGCCCGCCGCGCATCTGCCGCAACTCGTGCAGGGCGCCCAGCCCCTGCTCCCGCAGGAAGGCCTCCAGGGCCTCGGTCGGGAAGCGGTGCGCCTCGCGCACCGGGATGGTTTCGGGCAGGTCCGACGGGGATGGGGCAGTCATGCGACCTTCGCGGCCTTTCTCGCGTGCGTTTCCGGGCGGGACCTTGCCCCACCGGCGCGCCAGGGTCATTCCTGCACCGCAGCAATTCGGCGAAGCGGCGGTGTAGCCCACTGATTTCGCCGCATTTTCCGGCAATCGGGTGGGCAAGCGCACCGCCCGCGACTAGAGTTCCCGCATGATTCGCGCATTCCTCCTGGCCGCCGCCGGCCTGTCCCTCCTCGTCCTACCCGCCGCGGCCAAACCGAAGCCCAAGGCCGAGGCCGCTCCCGCCAGCCTGCAGGCGAGCCCGATCGGCACCTTCGGCGACTGGAACGTCTTCGCCGCGGGCGAGGGCAAGTCGCGCCTCTGCTACGCGATCAGCCAGCCGCAGGTGCGGCTGCCCAAGAGCCTCAAGCGCGATCCGGCCTACCTCTTCGTCACCGTGCGCAAGGGCGAGAAGGTCAACAACGAGGTCGCGGTGATGCTCGGCTTCGCGCCCAAGCCCGGCAGCGCCCAGGCCACCACGGCGGCGGCCAACGGCGCCGTGCCGAGCCCGAGCGCCGCCGACCCCAGCCTGACGATCGGCTCGGCCCGCTACGCGCTGGTGGTGAAGGGCAGCAACGCCTGGGTCCAGAACCCGGCCGACGAGAGCAAGGTCGTCGCCGAGATGGCCCGGGGCAAGAAGGTCGTGGTTAAGGCGGTCTCGCAGCGCGGCAACGCCTCGACCGACGAATACGCCCTCGACGGCTTCGGCGAGGCGATGAAGCGCACCCGCGAGGAGTGCAAGTAGGCTGGGATATCCCCGGAGCCGGCGAGGCGGGGGCCTCTCCGGCCCGGCCCCGCCCGAACGGGCGCCCCAAGCAGATTTCGCCGAAGCGGAAACCGGTTCGGCGGCAAAAATCTGCGATAAAGCAAGAACCTCAGTGGACTTGCGTTGGCCTGCCCACGGTACACGACATTGAAGAAAGTGGAGGCCAACACACGGGCGTTCCACCCCCTTTCCCGGACGACTGGAGCGTCAGCGGAAGGAGATCCGGGATCCAGCAGAGGACATGCCGCGAAGCGGCTCAACCTGTTGCACCGTCGCAGACACTGAGACGCTTCGCGGCTTTTCGTGCTGGATTCCGGATCTCCTTCCGCTTCGCTTCAGTCGTCCGGAAAAGGGGTTGGTTTGCAATGGGTCATGAAGCCTGGCTGCACGGTTCCCGGCCAGTGTCGTGTACCGTGTGGCCCGCCAATGCAAGCCTGCTTAGTCGGCGAATTCCCGCTGCAGCCCGCGCCGCGTCCGGTGGCGCTCCAGCGCCAGGTCGATCAGGCGGGTCAGCAGGTCCGGATAGGGGACGCCGGAGGCTTCCATCATCTTCGGGTACATGCTGATCGAGGTGAAGCCCGGCAGCGTGTTCACCTCGTTGAGGTAGAACGCGCCGCTCTGCCGGTCGAGGAAGAAGTCGATCCGGGCCATGCCGCTGCATTCGAGGGCCTCGAAGGCCCGCAGGGCCAGGGCGCGCACCCGTTCCATCTGCTCCGGCGAGATGTTGGCCGGCAGGTCGACGCTGGCGCCCTCGGGGTCGAGGTACTTGGCGGCGTAGGAGTAGAAGTCGTGGTGGGATTGCGGGTTCAGCTCGCTCGCGACGCTGACGAAGGGCGGCGCGCCGTCGAGCACCGCCACCTCGACCTCGCGGGCGTCGATGCCCTGCTCGACCAGCACCTTGACGTCGTACCGGAACGCGTCGGCGAGCGCCGCCGGCAGGTCGCTCCATGCCTTGACCTTATGGATGCCGACGCTGGAGCCCATGTTGCAGGGCTTCACGAAGACCGGGAGCGTCAGGGTGCTCGCGATGTCGTCGAGGGAGACCGCCCCGCGCTCGTAGGCGCCGCGGGTGAAGGCCCGGTAGGGGGCGATCGGGATGCCGGCGAGGCCGGCGAGCCGCTTGGTGATATCCTTGTCCATGCCGACCGCCGAGGCCAGCACGCCCGAGCCGACATAAGCCGTCTCGGTCAGTTCGAGCAGGCCCTGGAGCGTGCCGTCCTCGCAGAGGGGCCCGTGCAGCACGGGAAACACCACGTCGACCTCGGCGCGCTCCGGCGTGCCGGCGAGCGTCGTCACCGCGGCGCGCCCGTCGGCCCCCGACGCGAGGCGCACCTCGGGGCTCTCCGGCGGGATCGCCAGGGATTCGTCGCCGGTCTGTGTGATCCGGCGCAGATCGTGGCGCTGCCAGCGCCCGGCCTTGTCGATGCTGACCGGGATCACCTCGAACCGGTCCCGGTCGAGGTGACGGATCACGGAGGCCGCCGAGCGCAGCGAGACCTCGTGCTCGCCGGATCGGCCGCCATACAGGACGGCGACGCGGGTCTTCTCGGTCATGCGCACACCCTCGGTCCCCTGCACCCACCTCGCCGCCGCGGGAGGCTCCGGGCGGGGGCCTGATTATCGCGCCATGAAGATTTCAGAAACCCTACGAGGCGACCGGACCGGCCCCGCCGGTTCCGTCGAGGGCATCGCGCATCAGGGCCAGAAAATTCTCCGTCACGGCGCCGGCCGGCGCCCGGTAGAGCGCGCAGACGTCGGCGGTGGGGGCGGGCCCGAGGAGCGGCCGGTAGGCGACGTCGGGCCGCGGCACGGCGCCGGCCGATTCCGGCACCAGGGCGACGCCGAGGCCAGCCGCCACGAGGTTCACGAGCGACGCCGATTCGACCACCTGCTGCACCAGCCGCGGCACGAAGCCCGCGTTCCGGCAGGCCTCCCACAGGTCGGTCGCGAAGCGCGAGTCGCGCAGGCGCAGGGACACGAAGGGCTCGTCGCGAAGATCGGCCAGCGCGATCGCGCCCTGAGCGGCGAGGCGATGCCCCGCCGGCAGGGCGACGCCGACCGCCTCCGGCCAGGCCTGCACCACCCGCAAGGCGGGATCCTCCGGCGGCCGGCGCAGGAAGCCGAGATCGATGCGCTGCGCGTGGAGCGCCGCCGGCTGCTCGCCCGGCGGCATCTCGTGCAGGCGCACCAGCACGTCCGGGTAACGCTCGCCGAACACCCGGATCAGACCTCCGAGGGGGCCGGCCAGGATCGAGCCGGTCAGTCCGAGGTCGAGGGTGCCGGTGCGCCCGGCCCCGACGGCGCGGGCCTCGGCGCAGGCCTCCTCGACCGCGCCCAGGATGCCGCGCGCCCTGGCCAGGAAGGCGGTGCCGGCGGGGGTGAGGGCGACGCTGCGGCTGGTGCGCCAGAGAAGCGGCGTGCCGAGTTCCGCCTCCAGATCGCGGATCTGCTGGCTGAGCGGCGGCTGCGACACGCCGAGGCGCTCGGCCGCCGCGGTGAAGCTCAGGGATTCCGCCACCGCCACGAAGTAGCGCAGGTGCCGCAGCTCCACGGCGTCCGCTCCGACAGGGGGGATGGGAGGGCGCGCCGGCGGCCGGCCCGTCGGCCGATCCAGACGCGAGACGACTGGATCATACGCAACGGAATATTGGACGTCGAGCGCAGGTGGGGGCAGGGATCGGCGCCGCGGCTCCCGCCGGGTCGCAGGCTGGACAGGCCCGCGGTCCGGCCATACCCCCGGGACATCGATCGGAATCCACGACCATGCAGCACGACCGGCCGCCTGCCGTCTCCGAGACCCCCCTCGGCGCCGCCGTGATGGCCCGCCTCGCCGACCTCGCCCGCTTCAGCGCCGATCCCGACGGGCTCACCCGCCTCTACCTCACCCCCGCCCATGCGGGGGCGGCCCGGCAGGTCGCGGCCTGGATGGAGGAGGCCGGCATGGAGGTCCGGCTCGACGCCGCCGCCACGGTGGTCGGCCGCTACGAGGCCGCCACGCCCGGCGCCCCGACGCTGCTCATCGGCTCGCACATCGACACTGTGCGCGATGCCGGCCGCTACGACGGCAATCTCGGGGTGGTGGTGGGCATCGCCGCCGTGCAGGCGCTGCACGAGGCCGGCGAGCGCCTGCCCTTCGCGGTCGAGGTGCTGGCCTTCGGCGACGAGGAGGGCGTGCGCTTCCCCGTGACCCTCACGGGCTCGCGGGCGCTCGCCGGCCTGGTCCGGCCGGACTTCCTCGACGCCCGCGACGGCGACGGGATCACCCTGGCGCAGGCCCTGCGCGACTTCGGCGGCGACCCCGACGGGCTGCCCGGGCTCGCCCGCGACCCGGCCTCGGTGCTGGGCTACCTCGAAGTGCATATCGAGCAGGGGCCGGTCCTGGAGGCGGAGGACCTGCCGGTCGGCGTCGTCACGGCGATCTCGGGCGCGAGCCGCCTCGTCGTCACGGTCGAGGGCCGGGCGGGGCACGCCGGCACCGTGCCGATGGCCCTGCGCCGCGACGCGCTCGCGGCCGCCGCCGAGATGGTGCTGGCGATCGAGGCCGAGGCGACCGCGACCCCCGACCTCGTCGCCACGGTCGGCCGGATCGAAGTGCCGCGGGGCGCCGTCAACGTCATCCCGGCGCTCACCCGCTTCAGCCTCGACCTGCGCAGCCCGAGCGATGCCGTGCGCCACGCGGCGCTGGCGCGGCTCCACGCCGCCTTCGCGCGCATCGCCGAGCGCCGCGGCGTCGCGGTCGGGGCGGCGTCGAGCTACGACGAGCCCGCCGCGTCCTGCGCGCCGGCCTTCCGGGACGCGCTGGCGGAGGGTATCGCCCGCCTCGGCCTGCGGCCCCTGAGCCTGCCGAGCGGGGCCGGCCATGACGGGCTCGCGCTCGCCGGGCTGTGCCCCATCGGCATGGTGTTCGTGCGCTGCGCCGGCGGGCTCAGCCACTCCCCGGCCGAATCGGCCGGGGAGGCCGACGTCGACGTGGCGACGCGCCTGCTCGTCGACGTGCTGCGCCACCTGCGGCCGGAAAGTCTGCGGCCCGAATCCCCGCGGACCTGACCCCGTTCTGACCCGGCCCTCGCTTCGGGGAGCGGGCCCCGTTCCACCCGCCACTCAAGGAGAGTCCCCGTGAAGGAACTGAAGATCAAGGCCGGCCCCTTCGACCTCGTCGGCCGGCTGGAGCTCGAGAAGGCGCCCCAGACCTGCGCCGCCTTCCTGAAGGCCCTGCCGTTCGTGAGCGAGGTCATCCACGTCCGCTGGAGCGGGGAGGGCGTCTGGATGCCCCTCGGCGACCTCGATTTCGGCGTCGGCTACGAGAACCACACCAGCTACCCGGCGCCGGGCCAGATGATCCTCTACCCGGGCGGCATCAGCGAGACCGAGATCCTGCTCGCCTATGGCGGCGTGCATTTCGCCAGCAAGGTCGGCCAACTCGCCGGCAACCACTTCCTCACCATCACCACCGGCATCGAGCACGTCTACGACCTCGGCCGCATGACCCTGCTCAAGGGCGCCCAGCCGATCCGCTTCGAGGCACCCTGACCCCCATCCCCTCCCCGGGCGCACCCGCGGCCGGGGAGGGGCCCGCCCGCGCCACCCCTGCAAAGGTGTCGGCCGTGTTCTGACAAGAAGGCCTTGCGGCGGGCCCGCCCGCCCCGTACCCCTTCAGGCTTGCGGCCCGCCCGGGATGCCCGTCGGGGTGCCGGACGGAGCGGGGGGCGCGAGCGATGAACCTGAAGCGGTCCTACCGCAGTCTGAT
The DNA here is from genome assembly GCF_017347565.1 of Methylobacterium indicum. NCBI lineage: Bacteria > Pseudomonadati > Pseudomonadota > Alphaproteobacteria > Hyphomicrobiales > Methylobacteriaceae > Methylobacterium > Methylobacterium indicum. Next base: position 4,241,045 of record NZ_AP024145.1, read on the forward strand.
CGGCGGCGTCTGGGCGGGCGTGCTGACGACCTGCCTCGGGCTCGCCACGGTCACGGTCTGGACCGACACCCGCGACTACGAGCGCACGATCCGCGACGCCCGCAGCACCGCCGAGGCGGTGGTGCAGGCGCTCGGCCAGGAGGCGAACCGCCTCGTCTCCTCCGTCGACATGCTGCTCAGCGCCGCCGCGGCGCGGGTCGACGCGCACACCTTCGGGGCGAATCCGAGCTATACCCGCCAGCTGCTCTCCGGCCTGATGGCCCACGTCCCGGCGGTGATGGGCGTGCGGGTGCTCGACGGCACGACGGCGGGCGTCTTGTACGGCCAGGGCGGCGTCGGCATCGCCGGCCGGCCGTCCGACGCCGACCTCGTGCAGTCCGCCCTGGCGATGGGCCAGTCCGAACTCGCGATCGGCTGGCCGACCCGGACCGGACCGGCCGATTCCTGGTTCGTCAGCGTCGCCCGCTTGGTGATGCCGCGCCCGGGCGAGACGCCGCTCGTCGCGGTGGCGGACCTCTCGCTCGTCGAGCTGCAGCGGCTCTACGGCCGGCTCGATCTCGGGCCCAACGGCGCCATCGGGCTCGTGCGCAGCGACGGCGTGATCCTGGTGCGCCATCCTTATGCCCCCGACAAGGTCGGCCTGAGCGTCGCCGGTGGTGCCCTGATGCGGGCGGCGGCCGGGGCGGCCAACGGCACCTTCGACGGCAGCGCCTCGCCGGTCGACGGCGTGCCGCGCTACGGCAGCTTCCAGCGCGTCGCCGGTGCCCCGCTCCTCGTCACCACCGGCGTCGCGAAGGACGAAACGCTGGCGGCCTGGCGCGAGGGCGTGCAGCAGGACGCGGCCGTGGTCCTCGGCATCAGCACCGTGCTGGTCGGCCTCGGCTTCGGGCTGACCCGGGCGATGCTGCGCCACCGCGACCTCGAGCAGGAGGCGCGCCGCGCCGCCGGCATGCTCTCGGCCGGGGAGGCGCGCTACCGGCTGCTCGCCGAAAACACCAGCGAGCTGATCGTGCTCGCCCACGACGACGGGCGGCGCAGCTACGTCTCGCCGGCGGTGCGGCGCCTCCTCGGCTACACGCCCGAGGAGGTCGTCGCGATGCGCCTGCGCGACTGCGTCCACCGCGACGACCTCGCCCTCCTGGTGACCCAGGCCCGCCGCCTCGCCGCCGGCGAGCCGCAGGTCAGCGTGGTCTGCCGCGCCCGTCACCGGACGGGAGCGTGGATCTGGGTCGAGGGGGCGTTCCGGCGCATCCCGGGGGCGGCGCCGGGCGAGCCCGCCATCATCGCGACCTTCCGCGACGTCGGCGAGCGCCAGCGCCACGCCCGCGCCCTCGAAGAGGCGCGGATCACCGCCGAGCGGGCGAGCCAGGCCAAGACCGACTTCCTGGCCTCGATGTCCCACGAGATCCGCACGCCGCTGAACGGCGTCATCGGCTATGCCGACCTGCTGCTGGCCGACCGCACCCTGCCGGGCCGGCACCGGCGCTACGTCGACCGGATCGCCGCGGCGGGCGGGGCGCTGCTCACCGTCGTCGACGACATCCTCGACTTCTCGCGCATCGAGGCCGGCGGCATCGCCTTGTCCGAGGTGCCCTTCGCCCCCGCGGCGCTCGTGGACAATGCCGCCTCGATCGTGCGCGGGCTGTCCGAGCCCAAGGGCCTCGCCCTCGACGTCGCGCTCGATGCCTCGGTGCCGGACTGGGTCCGGGGCGATCCCGACCGCCTGCGCCAGATCCTGCTCAACCTCCTCAACAACGCCGTCAAGTTCACCCCCGCCGGCCGGGTCGCGGTGCGGGTCGAGGCGGAGGAGGGGGCGTTGCGCTTCTGCGTCAGCGATACCGGCATCGGCATCGCCCCCGAACAGCACGGCCGCCTCTTTCAGCGCTTCAGCCAGGTCGACGGCTCGATCCGGCGGCAATACGGCGGCAGCGGGCTCGGCCTCGCGATCTGCAAGGGCCTCGTCGAGCTGATGGGCGGGGCGATCGGCGTCGAGAGCCGGCCGGGGGCGGGCTCGACCTTCTGGTTCCGGGTGCCGCTGCCGGCCTGCCCGGCCCCGGCCGCCGAGGCCGCGGAAGGCCGGCCCGAGCCGGTGCGCCCGGCCCGCCTGCTCCTCGTCGAGGACGTGCCGATCAACCAGGACCTCGCCCGGGCGGTGCTGGAGGCGGACGGCCACAGCGTCGACGTCGCCGGGGACGGGGCCGCGGCGATCGTGGCGGTGCGGGCCCGTCCCTACGACCTCGTGCTGATGGACGTGCAGATGCCCGGCATGGACGGGATCACCGCCACGAAGGTGATCCGCGGCCTGCCGGACCCCGTCGGCACCGTGCCCATCGTCGCGATGACCGCCAACGTGCTGCCGGTCCAGCTCGAGACCTTCCGGGCCGCCGGCATGGACGGCCATGTCGGCAAGCCGTTCAAGCGCGCCGAGCTCGCAGCGGCGATCGCCCGCCACCGCGCCGATGGCGGCGGGCCCGCCCCGCTCCCGGCGCTGGTCGATTTCGAGGCTTTCGCCGCCGCCCGCTCGCTGATGGGGCCGGAGCGGATCGACGGCCTGCTCGCGATGCTGGCGACGGAGCTCGAGCAGCGCTTCCGCGCCCGCTCCGGCGACCGCGCCGGCCTCGCCCGGGACGCCCACGCAATGATCTCGGCCGCCGGCCTCCTCGGCTTCACCGGCCTGTCCGACCTCTGCCGCGAGATCGAGGGGGCCTGCCTGTCGGGCGCCGACCTGCCGGACCTCCAGCGCCGGATCGAGGCGGCGCGGGCGGCGGCGCTGGCGCAGATCGAGACGCTGCGGGCGGCGTGAGAGCGGAGCGTCAGCCCGCCCGGTCCCGTGCCGCCAGATCCCGCCGCACCGCCTCCGCCCCCACCACCGTCCCGCCGGCCGCCTCGATCGCCCGGCGTGCCGCCGCGACCCAGGCCCGGTTGCCCTGCGGGCTTCCCCAGGGGGCGTCCTCGAGCCCGACCCGGACGTGGCCGCCCCGCGCCACCGCCGCCGGCACCAGGGGCAGGATGTCGACGCCGAGACCCGCCACCATCCAGGGCGCGCCCGGTGCGCATTCGGCGAGCAGCGCCAGATGCGCATCGAGATAGGCCGGCCGGGGCGGGAAGCCCCATGCGAACTCGTCCGAGAACATGAAGCGGTAGACCGGCACGGGCGGGCGCGGCTCCAGGGCGGCGAGCGCCGCACCCAGGCGGGTGAAGCCCGGCTCGTAGATGGCGTAGCCCGGCCGGATCCGGTGGGTGCGGGCGATGCGCAGGCCCTCGCGGATGTCGGGCATCGGGTTCTGGTAGATGAAGCCGCTCTCCGGCTCCGCGGCCTCGTCGTGGCGCAGGAAGGTGGTGGAGCCGGGATCGCACACCGCCCACTCGATCAGCCCGCGCCGGGCCAGCTCCTCGGTATGGGCGTAGCGGCTCGCCGCGCTCGCGGCGTAGTCCGAGCCGGCGAGCGGGATCGTCGGATAGACGATCACGTCGGCCTTCGCCCGGATGCCCTCGATGATGCGGGCATAGGTCTCCCAGGCGTCGTTCTGGCGCTCGGTCCGCGGATCGTAGGCGTGGACGTGGACGATCGCCGCCCCTTCCGCGGCCGCGGCGAGCCCGTCGGCCACCACCTCCTCGACCGTGATCGGGATGCCGGGCTGGCGCTCGCGCCCCCACGGCCCGTTGAGCGCCGCCTCGATCCAGATCTGCGCCATCGCGCGCCTCCCCCGATTTTGTCGGCATCATGCGCCGGCGGCACGCCGCTGTCTTCTCTCGCGGCTCGGCTCTTGCAGGCGATAAAGGGCTAACGCTCCCGGGAGGATCCCATGCCGACGCACCACGAGATCCCCGCCACGCCCGACACGATGGTGCTGGGCTACTTCGATGCCGCCCTGCCGCCGGTGCTGACGGTGGAATCCGGCGATACGGTCACGCTGCACTCGCACCCGGCCGGCGGCCGGGCCTCGCTCCATCCCGATCCCGCCCGGCACCCGGCCGACTACCTCGCGGCGCTCGACGCGCTCTCGCCGGGCCTCGGGCCCCACTTCGTCACCGGGCCGGTCCATGTCCGCGGCGCGGTACCGGGCGACGTGCTCCAGGTCGACATCCTCGACCTGCAGTTCCGGATGGACTGGGGCTTCGTCGCGATCCTGCCGCTGCTCGGCACCCTGCCGGACGAGTTCACCGACTACGAGACCATCCATCCGGATATCGACGTCGCGCGCGGCGTCGCGGTTCTGCCCTGGGGCACCGAACTGCCGCTCGATCCGTTCTTCGGCATCCTCGCCACCGCGCCGCCGCCGGCCTGGGGCCGGGTGACCTCGCCGGTGCCGCGCCGCTTCGGCGGCAACATGGACAACAAGGAGCTGAAGGCCGGCACAACCCTCTACCTGCCGGTCCTCGCCGACGGGGCGGGCTTCTATGCCGGCGACGGCCACGGCGTGCAGGGCGACGGCGAGGTCTGCGTCACGGCGCTGGAGACCGGGCTCACCGGCACCTTCCGGCTGACGGTCCGCAAGGACCTGTCCTTCGACTGGCCCTTCGCCGAGACGCCGACCGACCTGATGTCGATCGGCCTGCACGAGAGCCTGGACGAGGCGATGCGCCAGGCGGTCCGCGAGATGATCCGCCACGTCTGTGCCCGCACCCGCCTCACCCGCAACCAGGCCTACATGCTGTGCTCCCTGGCCGGGAACCTGCGCGTCACCCAGACGGTGGACGGCAACAAGGGCGTGCACATGCTGCTGCCGAAGAGCGCGTTGCCGGACGTAGGATGAGGGCATGGACCTCCGCTTCGACGACCTCGCCCCCCGCGATCGCTACCGCCTGCTCACCGCCCTGGTGACGCCCCGGCCGATCGCCCTCGTCACCACCCGCTCCGCGGCCGGCACCGACAACGCGGCGCCGATCAGCTTCTTCCAGGTGCTCGCCGAGGAGCCGCCGGTCGTCGCCTTGAGCTTCAACCTGCGCTCCGACGGCACGCTCAAGGACACGCCCCGCGCCATCGCCGAGACCGGCGAGTTCGTGGTCAACCTCGTCGACGAGGGGATGGTGCCGGCGATGACGGTCTGCGCCGCCGAGTTCCCGCCCGGCGAGAGCGAGATCCCGGCTGCGGGGCTGACGCTACTCCCCTGCACCGGCGTGCGGCCTCACCGCATCGCCGAGGCACCGGCGAGCCTCGGCTGCCGCACCCACACGGTGATCGACCTCTCCCCCGAGCGCCGCATCGTGCTCGGGCAGGTCGTGTCGCTGCACGCCCGGGACGACCTCTTCACCCCGGACGGGCGCCACCTGCGCGAGAACGCCTTCCTGCCGGTGGGCCGGCTCTACGGCGACCTCTACGTCCGCACCGGGGACCGCTTCGCGGTGCCCCGGGTCACGGTCGAGGAGGCGAGGGGAAGTTAGCCCCCCACCGCGTCCGGTACCCCGAACACCGCGAGCGTGGTCTCGCCGGCCGAGAGGCGCTTCTCCCAGCCGATCTCGGCCTGCGCCCGCTCCTCGGCCTTCGCGATCAGGCCCTCGGCGGCGTCCCGCGGGATCACCACGACGCCGTCGTCGTCGCCGAGGATCAGGTCGCGGGGGTGGATTTTGGCGCCGCCGATCGTCGCCGGGGCGTCGACGGTGCCGCCGTCCTTCGAGGCCGGGCCGCGGGCGGTGACGTGGCGGGTGAACACCGCGAAATCGCCCCAGCCGCCGAGGATGCCGGTGTCGCGCACCGCCCCGTCGGCGACGAGGCCGACGATCCCCTTGCGGCGCGCCGCCGTCGACAGCAGGTCGCCGATCATCGCGACGTCGCTCCTGCCCCCGGCATCGATCACCACCACGTCGCCGGCCTGCGCCACCGCGATGGCGTGGTGCACGGCGCCGTAATCCTTCGGATCGCAGACCGCCGTCACGGCGCTGCCCAAGAGCGTCGGGCCCCCGGCGATGCGCCTGAGTGGCCGGATCGCCGGATCGACCTGGGTACGGCCTTCCAGGAGATCGACCACCACCGCCACCGGCACGGAGGCAAAGCGCGCGATCAGGTCGGCGTCGAGGCGGGGCGGGGTCTTGGCGATGATGCGGGTCGGCATGGCGTCTCCTCTTCCGGCCGTCCTGGTTTCGCGGGCGTCTCGGCCACGCGGGCGTCTTGGCTTTGCGGGCATCCTGGCTTTGCAGGCGTCTTGGCTTTGCGGCCGGTCCCCGATCTCTATAGGCTGCCCGGCAACGCGCCGACAGGCGCGACGACACGAGGGCCCCCGCGCGAGGGGCACCGGGGGAGGAAGACGATGGGGGAGGGCGGATACGCTCCGGGCGTGCGGCGGCTCGAGGGCAAGGTCGCGCTGCTGTTCGGCGCCGGCTCGTCGGGGCCGGGCTGGGGCAACGGCAAGGCCGCGGCGGTGACCTTCGCGCGCCACGGCGCCCGGGTGGTCTGCGTCGACCTGCGGCGCGAGGCGGCCGAGGAAACCGCCGAGATCATCCGGCGCGAGGACGGCGCGGCGACGGCCGCGGCCTGCGACGCCACCGATTCGGCCGCGGTCGCCGCCCTCGTCGCCGAGGTGATGGCGGCGCAGGGGCGCATCGACGTGCTGCACAACAATGTCGGCTACGCCCAGATGGGCGGGCCGATCGAGCTGACCGAGGCCGAGTGGCACCGCGCCCTCGACCTCAACCTCACCACCTGCTTCCTCGCCTGCAAGCACGTCCTGCCGCACATGCTGGCGCAGCGTGCCGGCAGCATCGTCAACATCTCGTCGACGGCGGCGATCCGCTACACCGGCTACCCTTATGCCGCCTATTACGCCGCGAAGGCCGCGGTGAACAACTTCACCCTCGGGCTCGCGCTGCAATACGCGCGCGACGGGATCCGGGTGAACGCGATCATGCCCGGGCTGATGAACACGCCGCTGATCCACCAGCAGATCTCCGGCCAGTACCAGGACCCGGACGAGATGGTGCGGGCCCGCGACGCCGCCTGCCCGATGGGCCGGATGGGCACCGCCTGGGACGTCGCCAACGCGGCGCTCTTCCTCGCCTCCGACGAGGCGGCCTACATCACCGGCGTGGCGCTGCCCGTCGATGGCGGCCTGACCGGGAGGGCCGCATGACGGAACAGGCCGTCTCCGACCTGCTCTGGGACCATTGGCGCGAGGGCCGCCTCCTCGCCGCCTTGCCGCCGGACCTCGCCCCCGCCGACCGCCACGCGGCCTACCGCATCCAGGCCCTGCTCGAGCCGCGCAGCGCCGAACCCCTCTACGGCTGGAAGATCGCCGCGACGAGCCTCGCCGGCCAGCGCCATATCGGCGCCGACGGGCCGCTCGCCGGCCGGCTGCTCGCCGAGCGCGTTCTCTCGCCGGAGGACGTGGTGCCGCTCGCCCACAACCAGATGCGGGTGGCCGAGCCCGAGGTCGCGTTCCGGATGGGGGCCGACCTGCCCCCTCGCGCGGAGCCCTATACCGTCGCCGAGGTGATGGCGGCGGTCGACACCGCCCACCCGGCGATCGAATTTCCGGACTCGCGCCTCGCGGCGTTCGAGCGGGCCGGCGAGGCGGCGCTGATTGCCGACAACGCCTGCGCCCACCTCTTCGTCCTCGGTCCCCCGGCGCCGGAGGGCTGGCGCGCCCTCGACCTCGCCGCCATGCCGACCCGGATCGGTGCCGAGGGGAGGGCGCCCTATGAGGGCCGCGGCGGCAACGCCCTCGACGATCCGCGGCTCGCGCTCGCCTGGCTCGCCAACGCCCTGTCGGCGCAGGGGCTGACCCTGCGCCGGGGCCAGGTCGTCACCACCGGCACCACCACGGTCCCGCTGCCGGTCGAGGCGGGCGACGTGGTGCGGGCGGAGCTCGGGGGATTGGGCGCGCTGACGGTGCGGGTCGGGGCGTAGCTTCAGGGTTCGGAGGGCCGAATCCATCGGTCTTCAGGCGCATGACGGGCCCTGCCTTCGATGGCGGCGGCCGGCCTGCATCGCGTGCGCGCCTGCCCGGATGTCGGCCCTCATGGTGCGGCGTCCCGCCCGCTGTTCTACCCCCACGCACGGTCGGACGTAGACCTGTCCGAGCGGGCCGGACGCGTTCCACGATCCGGCCGGGAGGATGTTCGTCGCGCGCGTCGAGGCGGCGGCCTGCCCATCGCGCGACAAGGATCGCCCCGTAGCGTCGCGACCCGTTCCACGACGCGTGGGACGGGCCGGTCGGATGCCGGCGATTCGCGCAATGCCGAACGCGTTTCGTCGAGCGAAGCTGCCCGGATCCGCGGAAGATCGGCGAATCCATCACAGGTCGGGCCGAGACCCGATCGCGACCCCATCGCTGCGCGCCTGCCGAAGATCGTGCGGCGCGCGGAAACACGATCGGTGCCAAGGAGGGGCCAACCCTCGCATCGCCCCCCGCGCTTCTGCTCGGAACGTCTGCCGCGCCTGTTGGCCCGCTTCCCGCTCGGACGGTCATCGGACGGCGAGATCGACGGCCAATGCCAGCATCTCTGGGTCACCTCGTACGAATCTCCCTTCACAAAGCCAGTTGACAAACAAGAAGGCATGCCTGTTGATAAGGCATTCCGCTATTGCGGTCATGTGTCCGCTATAAGGGACATCATCGTGGTGAGAATGGCGATGGATGCGAAGGCTGTCATGCTGGGGCTCGCGACGGTTGTGTCCGTCGCCCTTCTTCCGAACGCGGCCTCGGCGGCCAAGCTCGAGAGCGTCCTGGCGCGCGGGACGCTGGTGGTCGGCACCGGGTCGACCAATGCTCCCTGGCACTTCAAGGATGCCGGCGACACGCTCCAGGGCTTCGACATCGATATGGCGAAGATCGTCGCCAAGGCGCTGTTCGGTAACGCGGACAAGGTCAAGTTCGTCATTCAGTCGTCGGACGCGCGCATTCCCAACATAACAACCGGAAAGGTGGATATGACTTGCCAGTTCCTGACCGTGACGGGAGAACGCGCCCAGCAGGTCAATTTCACCATTCCCTATTATCGCGAGGGCGTCGGCCTGATGCTGAAGCAGGGAGGGTCCTACGCGGATTACGCGGCCCTCAAGTCGGCGGGCTCCTCCGTGACCGTCGCGGTGCTGCAGAACGTCTACGCCAAGGCGCTCGTCCAGAAGGCGCTGCCCAAGGCGACGGTCGACCAGTACGAGTCGCAGGACCTTCTCTATCAGGCGCTGCAGTCGGGCCGTGCGGATGCCGCCGCCACCGACCAGTCCTCCATCGCCTGGTACGTCACGCAGAATCCCGGGCAATACAAGGATGCCGGCTACAACTGGAGCCCGCAGACCTATGCGTGCGCCGTCGCCAAGGGCGATCAGGACTGGCTCAACTTCGTCAACACCGCGCTGCACGAGGCGATGACGGGCGTCGAGTTCGATACCTATGCCGCGTCCTTCAAGAAATGGTTCGGCAAGGATCTGCCCCCGCCGGCGATCGGCTTCCCGGTCGAGTTCAAGTAGGCGCTCCGCGCGAGACGTCCGTGGCGCGGGGAAAGCCACGGCGCGCGCGAGCGAAGAGCCGTCGGGGGGCGGTCCGGCGGCCCGGACGCCCTCGACGGGCCGCCCCGTCCCGCCCCCTCCGTCACGCGAGCGATTCCGATGGGATACACCCTGAATTTCGACGCCGTCTGGCGGAACTTCGACGACCTCCTGTGGGGGCTCGGCCTGAGCCTCCTCCTCGCCGTCACGGCCATCGGCATCGGCTGCCTCCTCGGCCTCGTCCTCGCCTTCGGCCGGATCAGCCGATCCCGGCTCCTGTCCGTTCCCGCGAACGCCTACGTCACGCTCCTGCGCAACCTGCCGCTGCTCGTCCTCGTGCTGTTCTCCTTCTTCGCGCTGCCCCAGCTGGGCCTGCGCCTGTCGAAGCAGAACTCGTTCGTGCTGGCGCTCGCGCTCTACTCGGCCGCCTATCTCGCCGAGGTCTTTCGCGGCGGGCTTCTCGGCGTACCGCGCGGGCTTCGCGAAGCGGGCCTCGCCATCGGTCTCACCGAAGGCCAGATCCGCCGACGCATCACCCTGCCGGTGATGTTTCGCGCCGTCCTGCCCGCGCTCGGCAGCACCTTCATCGGCCTGTTCAAGGATACCTCGCTCGCCGCGGCGATCGCCGTGCCCGAACTCACCTTCGAAGCACGCAAGATCAACGTCGAGACCTTCCGGGTGATCGAGACCTGGCTCGTGGCGAGCGGTCTCTACATCGCGACCTGCTCGATCCTGGCCGCCCTCCTGCGCCGCGTCGAAGCGCGCCTCGCCATCTGAGGGAAGCCCGTGAACGCCCCTCCCTCCTTCGTCGACATCGTCTGGATCGCGCGCTGGCCGCTCCTCTACGGGCTCGGCACCACGGTCGCCGTGTCCCTGCTCGCCATCCTGGGCGGGACGGTGCTCGGCACGCTGCTCGGCCTCGCGCTCACCTACGGCAACCGCGTCGTGCGCCTCCTCGCCCGCGCCTACACCGACATCGTGCGCGGCACGCCGGTCCTCGTCCTGGTGCTCGCCAGCTTCTACATTCTCGGCACGGTCGGACTCGACCTCTCGGCCTTCCAGGCGGGCGTCCTCGCGCTCACCCTCTTCTGCGCCTCGCATGTCGGCGAGATCACGCGCGGCGCACTTCAAACGCTGCACAAGGGGCAGACGGAAGCCGCCAAGGCGATCGGCCTGACCTTCGGCCAGACCTTCCGTTACGTCCTGGGACCGCAGGCGCTGCGCCTCGCGCTGCCCCCGCTCGTCAATACGGCGGCCGAGATGGTGAAGGCTTCGACGCTCCTTTCCGTCATCGGTGTGGCGGAACTGCTCCTGCGCACGCAGGAGGTCATCTCCCGCGCCTTCCACAGCCTCGAATTCTATCTTCTCGCCGGCTTTCTCTACTTCGTCGTCAACTACGCCATCGAGCGTCTCGGCCGTGCCGTCGAGCGCCGGGTGAGCGTCCAATGAGAGGCGCGCCCATGACCGCGAACCTTGTGACCGCGAACCTTCTGGAGATCCGCGACCTGCGCAAGAGCTACGGTTCGGTGGAGGTGCTCAAGGGCGTCGATTGCGACGTGAGGGCCGGCGAGGTGATCTCCATCATCGGCTCGTCGGGGTCCGGCAAGACGACGATGCTCCGCTGCATCAACATGCTGGAGGAGTTCCAGGGCGGCACGATCCGCATCGACGGCGAGGAGATCGGCTTCACGACCAGCGGCGGCCAGCGCCGGCGCAAGAGCGACAAGGACATCGCCCGCCAGCGGGCGCTGACCGGCATGGCCTTCCAGCAGTTCAACCTCTTCCCGCACATGACGGCGCTCGAGAACGTCACCCTCGGTCTCGTCCTGGTGCGCAAGATGGGGCGCGACGAGGCGCGGGCGCTGGGCGAGACCTGGCTCGACCGGGTCGGCCTCCTGTCGCGCAAGGACCACTACCCGTCCAAGCTCTCGGGCGGCCAGCAGCAGCGCGTCGCGATCGCCCGCGCCATCGCCATGAGCCCGCGCCTGATGCTCTTCGACGAGGTGACCTCCGCGCTCGACCCGGAACTGGTCGCCGAGGTGCTCCAGGTCGTGCGCACGCTCGCCGAGGACGGCATGACGATGATGCTCGTCACCCACGAGATGCGCTTCGCCTACGAGGTGTCGAGCCGCGTCATCTTCATGAATGGCGGCCGCATCGGCGAGGAGGGCAACCCGCGCGAGATGTTCGCGGCGCCGAAGACCGAGCGCCTGGCCGCCTTCCTTCAGTCTTCCCGCTTCAACTGAGAGAACAGGATCCCGACGCATGACCCTCAAGCGTTATGGTGCCGGCGAGACGGGGGCCGGCGGCAAGCCGCTGCCCTTCGCCCGCGCCGTGGAGGCCGACGGCTGGCTCTACGTCTCCGGCCAGGTGGCCATGGAGAACGGCGAGATCGTGCCGGGCGGCATCGTCCAGCAGACTCGCAAGACCATGGAGAACCTGATCGCCATCCTCACCGAGGCCGGCTACACGCTGGAGGATGTCGTGCGCGTCGGTGTCTGGCTGGACGATCCCCGAGACTTCTGGAGCTTCAACGGCGTCTATGCCCAGTACTTCGGGGATCATCCGCCATCTCGCGCCTGCGTGCAGTCGTCCATGATGGTGGATTGCAAGGTCGAGATTGACTGCGTCGCCTACAAGCGGAAATAAGCCCGGAGGCGGACGGAACGGGGACCGAATGGACAAGCGCGCGGACGAGACCGCCAACCGACGGGCGCGCGGGCTCGACCGCGCGTTCGACATCCTCGACGCGCTTCGCGAGGCGGGCCGCCCGCTCCGTCCCAACGAGATCGCCTCCGCCCTGGCGGCGCCGCGATCGACCGTCTACGAGATCGTCGCGGCGCTCCTGAAGCTCAGCGTGCTGGAAGCGGCGGATGCGGAGGGCCGGGTGTTCCTCGGCCGCCGCCTCTTCCTCTATGGCCAGGCCTACGGCCAGCACTCCGACCTGCCGAGCCGCGTCGCAACGGTGCTCGAGCGCCTGGCGACCGAGACGCACGAAACGGCGCAGTTCTGCCTGCTCGACGGCAACAAGTACACGGTCGCCATGATGCGCGAGGGCTCGCGGCCTTTCCGGATCTCGTCGAGCCTCGGCGAGCGAACCCCGATTCCCTGGACGGCGTCGGGCCGGCTCCTCCTCGGCCATCGCGACCTCGAGGAGATCCGCGCCTTCGTGCCGCCGGACGATTTTCGCCTGCCCTCCGGCCAATGGCTCGATCCGGCCGAATTCGCCGCGCAGGGCCGCCGGGCGGTGGCCGACGGCTATTTCACGTTCGATTCGATCGTCGACAGCTACACCCACTGCTTCGCCGTTCCGATCAAGCGCGCCGACGGGACGGCCGCCGCGACGCTCTGCCTCGTCGCTCCGAGGGCCGATGCGCTGCGCAATCACACGGACTACCTGGCGCGACTCCGATCGGCCGCGGCGTCGCTCGAACCGTCCTTCGCCGGCGACGCGCCCGGGAGCACCTGACGGTAGGGCCCGAACGCGGGGAGGGAGAACGTGGTGGGGATGGCCTGAGCGTCCTGGGCACGCGCTGCCAGGGCCAGGGTCTCCGCCGATATCCTGGCCGTAGGCGCGGCCGCAATGAGAAAGGGGGATGCGGGCCAGCCGCATCCCCCTGTTCGTCTCGAGTGCTTCGGATCCGCGTCAGGCCGCCTTCACCCCTTTCAGGAACACCGCGACCTCGCGCTCCAGCTCGCCGGCATAGCGGCCGAGCCGGTCGGCGGCGCCGAGGACTTCCGCCGCGGCGGCGCCCGTGCTGCCGGCCTCGCGCTGCACCGCGCCGATGCCGGCGGTGACGGCCTGGGTGCCCTCGGCGGCGTTCTGGACGTTGCGGGCGATCTCCTGGGTCGCCGCGCCCTGCTGGTCGACGGCGCCGGCCACGCCCTCGGCGATCTCCGACATCCGTTCGATCACCCCGGAAATGTCCCGGATCGCCTGCACGACGCCGCCGGTGGTCTCCTGGATATGGCCGATCTGCTGGGCGATCTCCGCGGTGGCGCGGCTCGTCTGGCTCGCCAGCTCCTTGACTTCCGCCGCGACGACCGCGAAGCCGCGGCCCGCCTCGCCGGCCCGGGCCGCCTCGATGGTGGCGTTGAGCGCCAAAAGGTTGGTCTGCGAGGCGATCGAGGAGATCAGCGCCACGATGTCGCCGATCTGGTCGGCGGACTTCACCAGCCGCTGCACCGTCTCGTCGGTGCGCCGCGCCTGGTCGACCGCGTCGCGGGCGATGTCGGAGGACTGGGCGACCTGGGCGGCGATGCCGCCGATCGAGACCGAGAGCTCCTCGCTCGCCGCCGCCACCATCTGGACGTTGGCGAGCGTCTGCTCGGCGGCGCCCGCCACCTCGGCCGAGCGGCCGTTGGTGGTCTCGGCGGCCTCGGTCATCGCCCGGGCGGTCGCCTCCATGCCGGTGGCGGCCTCGCCCAGCGTCTCGGTCATCGCCACCACGTTGGCCTCGAACGAGCGCGTCACGGCGTCGAGGCGCGCGGCGCGCTCGGCCTTGGCGGCGGCCTCCGCGGCGGCGGCTTCGTCGGCGTCCCGCTTGGCGAGCAGGGCTTCGCGGAACACCCGCACGGTGGCCGCCATGGCGCCGATCTCGTCGCGGCGTCCCTGCGCCGGCACCTCGGTGGCGAGGTCGCCGTCGGCGAGCTGGCGCATCGCGCCCGAGAGCTGGTCGACCGGCCGGGTGATGCCGCGCCCGATCAGCAGGGCCAGGCCCGCCCCGATGGCGCAGGCGAGCGCCACGCCGCCGGCGAGCAGCCACAGCGCCCGGTCGCGCTCGGCGGCGAGCTGGGCGAGTTCTCCGGCGCCGATGCCCTCGGCGGCCGAGACGAGCTCGCCCGAGCGCCGGTCGAGGTCGGACAGGATCGTCGCCTGGGCGTCGTTGGCCTTCACGATGGCGGGAATGCTGTCCTTGAAGGCCCGCACCTTGGTGTTCAGGTCGCGCAGCACCGTCTGCGAGGCGGCGTCGATGTCGCCGTACAGGATCGTCTCGGCGTGATCGATGAGGGCGGCCGCCGTCGCGTCGAGGGCCTTGGCGGCCTCGGCGTCGCGGGCCAGGATCAGGCGCTGCTCCAGGGCCTGCGCCTCCTTGGCGGCGGTGATCGCCTTGCCGCTGGCGACGAGCAGGCTCGTGCCCGAGGCGACCCGGTCCTGCTGCTGGCGCAGCGTCACCTGGGCGGCGGTCTGGGCGTTGTTCTGCGCCTGCTCGACCTGACCGAGTCCGATGATCAGGGCCCCGAACATCGGCCGCAGCTCCTCCTGGCGCGCCTCGCGCTCGGCGGGCGTGACGGGGGCGTCGAGACGGGCGCGGTAGGCCTCCAGGGCGACCCTGGCGGGCTCGACCGCGTCCATCGAGGTCATGGCGGCCAGCCGCCGGATCAGCACCGAGACCGAGTTCGCCTTGGCCTCCATCTCCATCCGGCCGTCGTCGTTGTCGCCGGTGAGGACGCCGACCTGGAGCGCCTGCAGCTCGAGGGCGGAGCGGATCGCGTAGGAGACGACCACGCCGGTATTGTAGGCGGTCTTCTGGTCGGCCAGGGCGCGCTCGAGGTCCTTGCCGGCCTGCGCGAGCTGTCGCTCCTGCGCCGCGCCGATGCCGGCCACGGTGGTCTGCAGCTCGGTGATGAGGGCGGCATGGCGGTCCTGGAGCGAGCGCGTCTCGGCCTTCTGGGTGCCGAAGGCCTTGATCGCGGCCTCGAACCCGTCGAGGGCCGTGCCGATGCCGGAGGCCGAGGCCTGCGCCGCCGGATCCCCCGCCAGCCGGCCCGAGAACGACCCGGCGCTCTCCCGCACCCGCGCGATCGCGGCCCGCAGGGCGTCCTCCCGGCGCGCATCCTCGCTCTTCAGGGCCCGGTCGGTGGCCAGCGCGAGATCGCCGATCTCGCCCGCCAGCGTCTGGGCGGCGTTGGCCGTGTCGACCCGCCGGGCGAAGCCCGTCAGGGTGTGCCAGCCGATCGCCGCAACCGCGACCGTCAGCAGGAGGATCAGCCCGAACCCCCCAAATACGCGCGCCCTGATGGACATTCTCTCAGATCTCCTCGTCGCGAAAACGCTAACGGTGAGATCTGAAGCAATTCCTACTATAGGTGCACAACCTGGGATTGATCATGCATTTTCTTGCTTTGTCAGCGCCCGGCCGCTGCGTGCGGCCGGGCACCGGGAGCGTCAGGGAATCAGGCGGTCGGCCCGCAGGCGCTCGAACAGATCCTGGAATGCATCGTCGGTGGGCTGGTAGTCGAGGAAGCCGAGGCGGCGGCTCTTGCCCATGTCGGTCACGACCTCGATCGGGCGGCCGAGATCCGCGTCGGTGTGCCAGGGCGAGGCGAGACGATCGAGGCGCGGCTCGGCGAGGCCGTGCCTGTTCGCGATCTCGGCCCAGAGCGGGCCGTCTTCCGCCATCTGCTCCTCCAGCGGCCGCACGGTCCCGTCGAAGGGCGCCGGCTCGATCCCGAACCAGGCCGCGATCCGGCCCCACATCCAGCTCCAGCGGAAGACGTCGCCGTTCACCACGTTGAAATCTTCGTTGGCGGCCTGCGGCGCGGTCGAGGCCCAGAGCAGGTGGCGGGCGAGCAGCCGGGCATCGGTCATGTCGGTGAGGCCGTTCCACTGCATGGCCGAGCCGGGGAAGCGGAACGGCCGGCCGGTCTCGCGGCACAGCGTGGCGTAGACGGCGAGCGTGGTGCCCATGTTCATCGCATTGCCGACCGCCTTGCCGATGATCGTGTGCGGACGGTGCACGCTCCACGAGAACCCGTCGCGCCTCGCCGCCGCGAACACCTCGTCTTCCTGCGCGTAGTAGAAGTTCTCGACCGGCAGCCGTCCCTGCTCCTCGCGGAACGGGGTCTGGGGGACCGCGCCCTTCCCGTAGGCCTCGAACGGCCCGAGATAGTGTTTGAGGCCCGTCACCAGGGCGGCGTGGCGCAGGGTGCCGGCCGGCCGCAACGCGTCGAGGAGGTTGCGCACCATCGCGCCGTTGACCCGGATCATCTCGGCCTCGGTCGGCCGGCGCATCCAGGTCGCGAGCACCAGCCGGGTCGGCCGGTGCGGGGCCAGGGCGGCGCGCAGGCTCTCCGGGTCCTGCAGGTCGGCGGCCACCGGCGTGACGCCCTCCTGCCCGGTCGGGTTGCGGGCCAGCCCCAGCACCGTCCAGCCCGCCTCCCGCATCGCCGCCGCCGCGGCGCTGCCGACGATCCCGCTGGCGCCGGCGATCAGCACGGTCTCCGTCATGTCCACGTCCTCTGTGAGAGCTTTCTGGCCGAATAACGCGGAGGGGGCGGATGGGTCCCAAACCGCCTCCGCCGCGCCCTGCCCGCTGCTGCAGGCGGCTTCCGAAACGCTCGAATGCGAGCGATCCACCACACACTGTCTTCACGCGGCCACGGCAGGCTCTGCACTTGAGGAGAGTACGATGATTGATGCCGTCCGCACCGCGACTTTCGGTCTGCTCGCTGCATCCCGCCAGTTCGATGCAAGCGCCGGGCGCATCGCCCGGGCTGGGACGGGTCCCGGTTCCGACGAGCCCGACCTCGCCACCGCTGCGGCCGATCTGGTCAGCGCCCGCCTGCAGGTCCGTCTCAATGCCGCGATCCTCGGTGCCGCCGACGACGCAACGAAACGGCTCCTCGACATCAGGGCATAACTTCTTCGCCTAGGCCGCGGCCCGGACGGAGCCCCGCGGCGGGATCCGCGTTCCTGGATGCGGCAGCGGGCGGGATCTCACCCGGGCTTGCCGGGGGAGGCGCCCGTGGGTCAGCTCGGCACGGTGGACGAGGATACGTCGTCGAAGGCGGCGACGCGGGAGCCGGTCAAGCGCCTGAAGCCCGCCCTGATCCTCGGCGCCCTCGGCGTCGTCTACGGCGATATCGGCACGAGTCCCCTCTACGCCTTCAAGGAGGCGGTGAAGGCCGCCGGTCACGGCCAGGCCGAGCCGGCGGCGGTGATCGGCGCGGTGTCGCTGATCCTGTGGGCGCTCCTCGTCGTGGTGTCGCTCAAATACGCGGTGCTGATCCTGCGGGCCGACAACCACGGCGAGGGCGGCATCGTGGCGATGCTGGCGCTGCTCGGCGCCCGCCACGCCGAGCCGCGCAGCCGGGCCGGCCTCCTCCTCGTCGTCGGCCTCGTCGGCGCCGCGCTCCTCTACGGCGACGGGGCGATCACGCCGGCGATCTCGGTGCTCAGCGCCGTCGAGGGGCTGAAGGTCGAGGCACCGGGCCTCGCCCGCGCGGTGATGCCGATCACCCTCGTCATCCTGGTCGGGCTCTTCCTGATCCAGAGCAAGGGCGCGGCCTTCATCGGGCGGATCTTCGGGCCGGTGATGCTGGTGTGGTTCGCCGTCCTGGCACTGCTCGGCATCGGCGGCATCCTGCACGCGCCGCAGATCCTCGCCGCGCTCAATCCCCTGAAGGCGGTCGAGTTCCTGACCCATGCGGGCTGGCATGTCAGCTTCGCGATGCTCGGCGCGGCCTTCCTGGCGGTCACCGGCGGCGAGGCGATGTATGCCGATCTCGGCCATTTCGGCGCCCGGCCGATCCGGCTCGCCTGGTTCTGTCTGGTCCTGCCGGCCCTGGTGATCAACTACTTCGGGCAGGGCGCCGTGCTGCTCGCCGAGCCCAACGCGATCGAGAATCCGTTCTATCGCCTCAGCCCCGACTGGGCGCACTACCCCCTGATTGGGCTCGCGACCGTCGCCACCGTGATCGCCTCGCAGGCGATCATCTCGGGCGTGTTCTCGCTGACCCAGCAGGCGATCCAGCTCGGCTTCCTGCCCTTCATCCGCATCGTCCATACGGCGCGCGACGCACAGGGGCAGATCTACGTGCCGGCGGTGAACTGGCTGCTCGCCGCCGCGACCCTGAGCGCCGTCCTGATCTTCGAGACCTCGGACGCGCTCGCCGGCGCCTACGGCATCGCGGTCTCGCTGCTGATGGCGATCACCACCCTGCTCGCCGCCCTCATCGCCCGGCGGTGGGGCTTCAACCCGCTGCTGGTCTTCGCGGTCAACGGCGTGTTCCTGCTGATCGACCTCGTATTCCTGTCGGCCAACAGCGTGAAGATCTTCGAGGGCGGCTGGTATCCGCTCGTGCTCACCGCGATCGTCGCCGTGACGATGCTGACCTGGCTCCAGGGCACCCGGCTGATCGAGGCCCACCGGGTCGGCGCCCGCCAGGACGAGGGCGCGTTCGTGGCCGCCCTGCAGGCGCATCCGCCGATCCGCCTGCCCGGGGCCGGAGCGTTCCTGTCGGCGGCCACCAAGGGCATCCCGTTGCACATGACCCGGTTCCTGGAGCGCAGCCACGCCCTGCCGGCCCGCTGCACCATCGTCACCGCGCTCTACGAGGAGATGCCGGTGGTGCCGGCCACCGAGCGCGCCGAGGTGACCCGGATCACGCCCGACCTCTACCGCGTCACGCTCCGCTACGGCTTCATGGAGGATGCCTCGATCCCCGACGGCCTGGCCTGCGCGGTCGCCCATCGCGGGCTGCCAGCCGATTTCGTCGAGGACGTCACGGTCTTCGTCGGCCACGAGACGGTTATCCCGAAGCGCGACCACCGCGGCATGGCCGCGTGGCGCGAGACCCTGTTCGCCTTCATGATGCGCAACGGCGAGCGCACCGGCGCCTTCTTCTGCGTGCCGGCCCGGCAGGTGGTGGAGGTAGGGACCGAGATCGAGATTTGAGGATCGCCGGTGGGTGTGACCTCACGCGATGAGGTTGCTCACCTCGACCAAATTCTCGTCGGGATCGTAGAAGTAGACCGACAGGATCCGGCCGGTCGCGCCGGTCCGCTCGATCGGCCCGTCGACGATCGCGATGGCCTCACGCTCCAGATGCGCGACGACCTCGGCGAGCGGCGTGTCGGTCAGCAGGCAGAAATCCCCGGCGCCGCGGCTCGGGTGACGGGCCTGCGGATCGACGCTCGCGTGCAGTTGCTGGAGATTGATCTTCTGGGACCCGAAATGGAGCGCCCAGCGCTTGGGCGCAATCTCGCGCGCCTCGAGGCCGAGCGTGCGCCGGTAGAACGCCACCGTCGCGTCGATGTCGAGGACGACCAGCACGAAGTGGTCGAGGGCGCGGATGCGGATGGGCGTCATGGTGCCGTCGCGGCCACCGGCCGCTCCCCCAGTTTCGCGCCGAGGCGCAACAGGTAGCCGTCCGGATCCTGCACCAGGAACTGGCGCTGCCCAACCTCGATGGCGCCGGCCCGGTACCACGCATCCTCAACCGCCATGAACAGCGGCCAGGCGGCCGCGTCCAGCCGGCCCAGGATCGGCTCCACCGCCGCGACCTCGATCTGGAGGTTGATCCCACGGCCAAGCGGCCGATCCATCGGGCCGGTCAGCCAGTGCCGGGCGGATGGATTGTACTGGTCCAGCATCACCTGGGCCCCGTCGCAATCGAGATAGGCGAACCGGCTCTCCGGCCGGTCGTAGGCGATCCGGAAGCCGATCAGGTCGACCCAGAAGCGCAGGCTCGTGGCGAGATCGGCGACCACGAGTTCCGGGACCAGGGTCGCGCGCGTCAGCGTGTCCGTCATGCCGTCACCCCCGTGCGCTCAGCGGCCGCGATCCCAGGCTCGCGGCGGGACGCAGCAGGTACCCGTCCGGGTCCTGCACCAGGAACTGGCGCTGGCCCACCTCGACCTCGCCGGCCCGGTACCACTTGTCCTCGACCGCCATGAAGAGCGGCCAGCCCGCCGCCTCCAGCCGGGCCAGGATCGGCTCCACCGCCGGGACGCCGATCTCGAAGTTGATGCCGCGCCCGAGCGGCGCCTCCAGCGGGCCGGTGAGCCACTGTCGAGGCAAGGGGTGGCGCGTCTCCAGCATCACCTGCGCCCCGTCGAGGTCGAGATAGGCGAAACCGTCCTCCGGCCGGTCGTAGGCGATCCGGAAGCCGATCAGGTCGACCCAGAAATGCAGGCTTCGCGTCAGGTCGGCGATCAGGAGTTCCGGGGTCAGCCGCGCGAAGGTGAAGGCCATGTCCGTATCCCATCCCCGCCCGGCGATCCGCGCCGGTTGACCGCATGCTGCCGATCCGTGACGCTTGCCGCAACGGCGCCCGCGACGCGCGCCGGCAGGAAACGCGGTGGTGGCCGGTGGCCGCCCGGGGGAGGGGACATGAGCCTGTACCACACGCTCGCCGCGCGGGCGGAAGCCGGCCATCCGGTGCGGATCGGGGTGATCGGGGCCGGCAAGTTCGGCTCGATGTTCCTGTCGCAGGCGCCGCGCACCCCGGGATTGCACGTCGTCGGCATCGCCGATCTCGATCCGCAGCGGGCGCGGGCCGCGCTCGCCCGGGTCGGCTGGCCGGCGGAGCAATATGAGGCGAAGAGCGCCGCTGAGGCGATGCGCAACGGCACCACCTTTCTCACCGACGACGCGGAAGGCCTGATCGCGGCGGACGGGATCGAGGTGATCGTCGAGGCCACGGGCCATCCCGGCGCCGGCATCCGCCACGCGCTGGCCTGCTGCCGGCACAAGCGCCACATCGTGATGGTCAATGTCGAGGCCGATGCGCTGGCCGGCCCCCTCATCGCCCGCCGGGCGGCGGAGGCCGGCATCGTCTATTCCTTCGCCTATGGCGACCAGCCGGCGCTGATCGCCGAACTCGTCGACTGGGCCCGCACCGCAGGGTTTCGCGTGGTCTGCGCCGGCAAGGGCACCAAGTACCTGCCGGTCTACCACGCCTCGACCCCCGACACGGTCTGGGGCCATTACGGCTTCACCGAGGAGCAGGTGGCCGGCGGCGACTTCAACCGGCAGATGTTCAACTCCTTCCTCGACGGCACCAAGTCGGCGCTGGAGATGGCGGCGGTGGCCAATGCCTGCGACCTGACGCCCCCGCCCGGCGGCCTCGCCTTCCCGGCTTGCGGCGTCGACGACCTGCCGACCCTGCTGCGTCCGCGATCGGCCGGCGGCATCCTGCCGGTGGACGGCACCGTCGAGGTGGTGTCGTCGCTCGAGCGCGACGGCCGCCCGGTGTTTCGCGACCTGCGCTGGGGCGTCTACGTCACCTTCGAGGCACCCTCCGACTACGTCCGCAAGTGCTTTGCGGAGTACGGCCTGAAGACCGATCCGAGCGGCACCTACAGCGCGATGTACAAGCCCTACCACCTGATCGGGCTCGAACTCGGCCTGTCGGTCGCCAGCATCGCGGTCCGCGGTGAGGCGTCTGGCACGACACGGGGCTTCTCCGGCGACGTGGTGGCGACCGCCAAGCGCGACCTGAAGGCCGGCGAGCGCCTGGACGGGGAGGGCGGCTACACGGTCTACGGCCGGCTGATGCCGGCGCGGGATTCGCTCCGTGCCGGCGGCCTGCCGATCGGGCTTGCCCACGGTCTCACCCTCACCCGGCCCGTCGCCGCCGGTACGCCGGTGTCGTGGGATGACGTGTCGGTCCCGGCCGACGATCCGGCGATCCGGTTCCGGCGGGAGATGGAAGAGGTGTTTCGCGCGGAGGCGGGCAGGGCCTGATCGGGCCCCCCGCGTCATTCCGTGCAGGAATGGTGTCGTTCCGGAACGGTCTTGGACAGGGAGGCGCCGCGCCGCCAGGATCGCGGCCAAGACCGCAGGCGAACGGCCGGCCGGGGCGCCGCCCCGGCCGACGCCGCACCGGGGGGCTCCCGCGTGAGGCCTGCGAGACGGCCGGAGGAGCGACCCATGATGTCCACCACCCTGCGCGCGGATGCGCGGTCCGAAACCCCGCCCGCGGCGGTACTGGCCCCGCCGGACGAGGCGGCGCGCCGGCGCGGCGTCGTCGCCGCGGTGATCGGCAACACCCTCGAATTCTACGACTTCACCACCTACGCGTTCTTCGCCGTCACGATCGGCCGGACCTTCTTCCCGGCCGGGGACGCCTGGGTCAGCCTGCTCGCCTCGGTCGCCACCTTCGGCATCGGCTTCGTCACCCGGCCGATCGGCGGCGTGGTCATCGGCGCCTATGCCGACCGGGCCGGACGCAAGCCCGCCATGATGCTGACCATCGCCCTGATGGCGATCGGCATGCTGATGCTGGCGCTGACCCCCGGCTACGCCACGATCGGCCTGGCGGCCCCGGTCCTCGTGGTGATCGGGCGCCTGATCCAGGGTTTTGCGCTCGGCGGCGAGGTCGGTCCGTCCACCGCCTACCTCATCGAGAGCGCGCCTCCGGGCAGGCGCGGCCTCTATGCCAGCTGGCAGATCGCCAGTCAGGGCCTCGCGACGCTCTGCGCCGGCACCATCGGCGTGGTCCTGTCCCTGGGCTTGAGCGCCGATCAGATGCAGGCCTGGGGCTGGCGGATTCCGTTCCTTCTCGGCCTCCTCATCATCCCGGTCGGGATCTATATCCGCCGCGCCATGCCCGAGACCGCCGACGACGGCACTGGCCATGCCGAGGCCACCACCGGCGCGGTGCTCGCCCGGCTGCTGCGGGACCACGGCCGCACCCTGGCCCTGGTCGTGCCGATCCTGCTCTGCGGCACGGTCTCGACCTATGTCGGCAACTACATGACCACCTACGCGATCACCACGCTGAAGCTGCCGGCGGGCCTCTCCATCGCCGCGACGGCGGTGGTGGGTGCCTGCATCCTGGTCTTCTCGGTGCTGGCGGGCACCCTCTCGGACCGCTACGGCCGGCGCCGGGTGATGATCGTGCCGCGGATCCTGCTGCTGCTTGCCGCCTATCCGGCCTTCCTGCTGATGACCCGGGTGCCCGGCCCGGCGACGCTGCTCGGCATGTCGGCGCTGCTGGCGACCCTCAGCGCCATGAGCGCCGCGGCGAGCCTGGTGGCGATCCCCGAACTCCTGCCGCGCAGCGTGCGCAGCGCCGGCCTCTCGGTGGCCTACGCCTTCGTCGTCACGGTGTTCGGCGGCACGACGCAGCTGGTGGTGACCTGGCTCATCGGCATCACCGGCGATCCCCTCGCACCCGCCTGGTACGTCATCGCGACGAGCGTGGTGGGCGTCGCCGCGATGCTTGCCACGCCCGAGACGAAGGCGATGGCGCTCGCCGCGTAGGAGGGAGGGCGGCCCGGGGCCGCATTCGGCCCTTCGCGGCCATTCGGGATGTCACGCTCGTCTGTCGGAAAACAGGTGTTTTCCGTACATTAAGATGGACGGCCGGGCACACCGGGTGATCGCTTGTCGGTCGGCATCGTGTGGAGCCGTTGGCTTGGAGGAGGCGAAATTTAGTGCCTAGTGGCGAAGGGACGTTTAGAAACGTTTCCAGTCGCCCGGCAGGTCAGGAAAGAACTGGTGTGAGGAAGACCGCACCTCTTAAACCGATCCGACCTCGAGCCTCCGACACTAAACTGAAAATGCAACAGTTCGGCATTGAGCCTGACGAGCACGCTGAATTTAAAGAGGCAATGCTGTCAGCAGCACGCGCCGCTATTGAACAGTTTCCAGCTAACCTAAGTAAAATAAAAAGGGAATTTGAGAACACGTTTCCTGTCAGCGTTCTTACAACATTCTTTAATTATGGTATGCAAGCAAGTATAAGGTCGAACGGTGATCAGCATAAGTCCCTACCTGATATCTTGCAGCATCACGGTGAGCTCCTCCACGCCCTGGTGCTTACTTTGCCGATCGGCAAATGGGGCGATCAGCCCCCTACACCTGACGTTATGGACCGATTTTTTAAATTAGTGCCCCAGATATCCGATGCCTTCTTCATGCAGCGTGTTCTAGACGGTGAGGCTATCCAAGACGAAGAAGCGCAAGTCGTGCTCTCTCTTCAGGAGCGCATCCGCTTTCACACACACGGGGTCCGAAACTGGGGTTACTTCGATGACGTTGTGGTGCTATCGCGCGATCTATACGCCTCGCTAGATCAGAGACTCTCTCCCCATCATGGGTTTGGCACCTCTGATATGATCGATATTCTCTTGGCGATTACCGCTGAGTTCGAACGCCGAAACGATCAGCACTGGGACACCCTTCGCAAAGTCCTTCGCGGCCGCACTGTGCGCAAAATGGTAGATCTCTACTACAAGCACGTTCCAGGCCTAGAAGGAAGCGGGGACGAGATGTTGGATATATTGCCAAAATCTGTTACCCGTGAAAAGATGATCGGCTTGCTTATGTCACATCTCGATATCAGGTTACTCGACGTTGCGACCTTTACGGTTGCTGAGGTTGCGGCGCTCACAAAGAAGCCGGAAGCGGCCACTCAAGCCCTCCTCGACGCCCTAGCGTTCGAACCGGGCTCCCTCGAAAATCAAAAGCCGGAGCACCTGTTCCTCGATAATCCCGTGTGGGATCACCCGGCCATTCGAATGGGTGACCGGTTTGTATTGCCGCTCCCGCACATGGCCTTCAGCCATATCCACCGGCTGATGGATCGCCTAATCGTCGAAGCGGGGCTGCAGAAGCAGCTAAAGGATCGCCGAGCAGTCTATTTGGAGCAGAAACTCGAGGCTGTGTTCCGCTCGGCGCTCCCTGGAGCAGAAATAAAGCCAAATATTAAGTGGAAGAGAAACGGCCAGCAGTTCGAGAATGACTTGATTGTAATTTTTGATCACGTTGTGATCATCGCCGAAGCCAAGTCGCACCGCCTTACACCTTCGGGGCTCCGCGGAGGCAAAGAACGAGTGAAGCGGCACCTCGACGAGATGGTGCTCGAGCCTTCCGTCCAGTCATTGCGGCTTGAGGCGCTCATAATGGCAGCTCGTCGCGGTGACGCGGCAGCCATTACCACTCTAACTGACATTGGCATCGACCCGGGCATGGCAAAACGGGTGGTTCGGCTTTCGGTCACCCTGGACGACTTTTCAGTGCTAAGTGCTTCCGAGCCAGACTTCAAGAAGGTAGGATGGGTACCACAAGATCATGCGCTCGCGCCGAGTATTCTTATCTCGGATCTCCAATGTGTTATTGACATTCTCGACAATCCAATTTTATTACTACACTATCTCACGGAGCGCGCATATTTGCAAAAATCTATTAATATGCTCGGAGACGAACTAGATTTCTTAGGTTTATATTTAATAACAGGCTTCAATATAACAGCCCTGCGCGACAAATTCTCAAATTTCTCCCTCGCCGGCATGTCTGCTCCGATTGATCGCTACTATCTAGGGCGAGCAGCTGGGCTAAACGTGCCCAAGCCGAAAATGGAACTCCGCCCTTTGTGGCGAGACATCATCGACGGACTTTTCCAGTCTAGCCCCCCCGGCTGGACGCTCGTTGGGATGCAACTGCTTTCGAGCGCTGATCCGGCCGAGCAGCGGGCAGTGGAGCGGAACCTTCACAAGCTGCGCGCCAATGTGCGGAAGCAATACAGTGATCCGAAACACATCAGCACCGTCGTCATCCGCCCGCCTGAGCCGCGGAAGGGCGCCGTCATGTTCTACGTGTTTCCGGAGCAGTTGCGCGGCACTCAGCGAACCGTCATGCACCAACTCGCGGAAGAGTTAATGGAGGCTGATAATCTAAGTTCATGTGTGATATTCTCTCGATCAACGGAGAAGTGGGGCCGGCCGTACGAAACCGTGTTGCTGCTGGAGCATAATGCGTCGCCACAAGCGACACCGGCCTAAACACGACGTCTTTGCTGATCTCTTATCGAGACTCTTCAGTATCTACTTCCGGCGCGAAGCGGTCGTTGAAAAATCGATACCAGACTGGCGGCTTCCTACCCCATGCCGTCCTTCCACGCGTAACGCCTGGCTACACGGCAAACATGTGCTTGACGGCGGTGTGCCGGCCAGCCGGCCACCTGACCGATCTCCGCCGTGGAAGGCGCACGACAAACCCTGTCGGATCGATGCCGTAGACGGAAACCGGGATTGGACGGTTTTCCGCACAGGCCGGTCGGGGCCATGCGGGCGTCGACCATCGGTCTCCGCCCTCTGAAGCCGCTCACACGGTCGCGCCAACCATGGTTCGCCCTACACCTCGAACTCCCGGTCCACCGGCACCTGCATGCCGGTGACGAGCGCGTTCGTCGTGTTCGCCATCCCGATCACCGCCAGCAATTCGCCGTGCTGCGCCTCGGTCATGCCCTTGGCGCGCGCCGCGGCGGTGTGGGAGTGGATGCAGTAGCTGCACCCGTTGGCGGTCGAGACCGCGATGTAGATCAGCTCCTTGGTCAGCGGGTCGAGGGCCCCGTCGGCGGCCATCACCTGCTTCAGATCGGCCCAGGTGCGCTCCAGCACCGTCGGCTGGTTGGCGAGCGCGCGCCAGAAATTGTTGATGAAATCCGAGCGGCGCGAAGCCCGGATGTCGTCGAACACCGCCTTGACGCGGGGATGGCCTTCCGCCTCCGCGTCGCTCCACAGTCTCACGGTCGCCATGCCGGTTCTCCCGAGGAAACCGGCATGGTCGGACAGGGCGTGTCTCGCGTCCAGGGCGTCAGCGCCGGGCCGCCGCGTCGAACCCGTCCGGCACCCGGCCCGACGGTGTGGCGAGCGCGTAGGGGCCGCGGGCGAGGAACCGGCCCGAGCCGGGTTCCGCCAGCACCTGGCCCTCGCGCACCGCGATCTCGCCGCGCCGGATCGTCATCGTGGGCAGGCCCTTGAGGCGCATCCCCTCCCACGGCGTGTAGTCGATGGCGTGGTGCAGGTCCGTGTTGGTCAGGACCCGCTCGGCATCGGGGTTCCACAGCACGAGGTCGGCATCGGCGCCCGGCGCCAGGGTGCCTTTCCGACCGGCCAGCCCGAACAGCCGGGCGGCGTTGGTCGAGGTCAGGCGCACGAAGGTCGGCAGGTCGATGCGCCCGGCCGAGACGCCTTCGGAGAACAGCACCGGCAGCCGGGTCTCGATCCCCGGCACGCCGTTCGGGATCGCGTTGAAGGCCGGCATCCCGTCGGGTCGCGCCTTGGCCCCTCCCTGGCCGTAGCCGCTGCTGCCGGGATCGCGCTTGGCGGTGGCGAAGGAGAAGCCGCAATGATCGGAGGAGACCACGTCGAGGGTGCCCTCGCGGATGCGGGCCCAGATCCGTTCCGATTCGCCGGGGGCCCGGAGGGCCGGCGAGCACACCACCTTGGCGCCCTCGAAATCGGGCTTTGCCAGGTCGTCGGTCGAAAGGGTCAGGTATTGCGGGCAGGTCTCGCCCCAGACCTTGATGCCCCGCGCCCGCGCTCGGGCGATCTCGTCCGCCGCCTCGTCGCAGGAGACGTGGAAGACCTGGATCGGCTGGTCGACGAGTTCGGCGAGCGCGATCGCCCGGTGCGTCGCCTCGCGCTCGACCACCGGCGGGCGGGCCCAGGCGTGCTGGAGCGGGTCGGTGAGACCGTCCTCGAGCAGGGCGCGGATGCGCCAGCCGATGGCGTCGTAGTTCTCGCAATGCACCGTCACGAAGGCGCCCAGCCGGCGCGCGGTCGCCAGCACCTCCAGGAACTGCCCGTCGGTGAGGCGCAAGGGATCGTAGGTCAGGAAGACCTTGAGGCTGCGGATGCCGCGGGCGACCAGGGCCGGCACCTCGCGCTCCAGCACGTCGGGCGTCGGGTCGGTGATGATCTGGTGGAAGCTGTAATCGGCCCGCGAGGCCCGGGCGCGGGCCTCGTAGCCCGCCGCGGTCGCGGCGATCGGGTGACCCTTCCATTGCGGCACGAAGCAGATGAACGAGGTGGTGCCGCCGGCGAGCGCTGCGGCCGAGCCGCTGGCAAAGCTCTCCTCCTGCACGCCGCCGCCCTCGGAGGGTTCTTCGATGTGGCAATGCGGGTCGAGGCCGCCCGGGGTGACGATGTGGCCCCGGGCGTCGATCTCCTCCGCCCCGCGCCGGAGGTTCCGGCCGACCGCCGCGATCACCCCGTCGCGCACCCCGAGATCGGCCTCGAACACTTCTGCCGGGCCGGCGAGCGTCCCGCCGCGGACCACCAGGTCGTAGTCGAAATCGTGGCTCGGCATCGCGGCTCCTCCGTGGTTGCCAGGGGTGTAGGAAGTGCCTCGAAACGCTGTCAATTCCGGGGCCGGGGAGGATCGGGCCGGTTGCCGTCCGGTTGGGCAGGGGGCCCGTATTTCGGGCGGCGCTGCCGCGTCCATGCCCGCGCGGGCGGCACTTGACCCAACGTCCAGTTTGACAACCCATCCGGGCCGACGGACAAAGATCGGCCCGCAGAGGTTCCGGCCGCGCTCGCGTCGGGGGACGTCCCGTTTCGAGCGCGCGCAACAAGGCGCCCGCGGATGAAACGTGGAGGAGCCCCGATGACGATTCGGTTGGACAACCCCAGCCGGCGCGGCCTGATGCTCGGCGCCGCGGCCACCGCGGTGACGGCCGGGCTGCCCGGTGCGGCGAGCGCCAAGGCGCCGCTGCTGCGCAGCCAGAGTCCGTATTTTTACCGCTTCACCCTCGGCGACGCCGAGGCCACCATGGTCTCCGACGGCACCCTGCCGCTCGGCGACCCCCATGCCAACTTCCTCGGCCTCACCCCGGCCGAGATGGACGCGCAGCTGACCAGCAACTTCCTGCCGCTGTCGAACGCGGTGCTGGAGCAGAACATCCTGATCCTCAATACCGGCAGCAAGCTGGTGCTGTTCGATACCGGGATGGGATCGCTCAAGCTGTTCGGGCCGACCACCGGCAAGCTGCTGACCACGATGCGCCAGGCCGGCATCGACCCGAAGGACATCGACGCCGTGGTGATGAGCCACGCCCATGTCGACCATTGCGGCGGGTGCGTCGGCGACGACGGCACGCCGCACTTCCCCAACGCCCAGTACTACATCTCGCAGGCCGATTTCGATTACTGGACCGACCCCGCCAAGGTGCCGGCCTCGTTCAGCGCCTTCCTCGACACGGCCCGCAAGAACCTGCTGCCGGTCCGTGATCGCCTCGTCTTCGTCAAGGACGGCCAGGAATTCCTGCCCGGCATCCAGGCGATCGCGGCGCCCGGCCACAGCATCGGCCATACGATGTTCATGATCACCTCGGGCAAGGACAGCCTCTGCTACCTCGGCGACCTGACGCACCACCCGGTGCTGCTGATGGAGAAGCCGCTCACCGAGTTCGCCTACGACACCGACCCGAAGCAATCGGCCCAGACCCGGCTCAAGATGCTGACCATGCTGGCCAAGAACCGCATCCCGGTGCTCGCCTACCACTTCGCCTGGCCGGGCATCGGCCACGTCGCGGAGAACGGGCAGGGTGGGTTCCGGTACTATCCGCAGGCGATGAAGATGGATCTGTAGGGCTGAGGTCAGATATTGCTGACCTCACTATCACACTGCGTCATCCCGGGTCTCGTCGAAGACGAGAACCGGGATCCATAACCGCTGACGGTGCAGGACGAGGCGGAACGCGATCCGGTTCATTCTTGCGCCTCGGCGGTTATGGATCCCGGGTTCCGCTCCGCGGCCCCGGGATGACGTTCAGGGGAGGGTTCGGAACGCCTCACCCCGCCTTCGGCCGCGGCCCGTAGGACTTGAACCGCTCCATCGCCTCCGCCACCTCGGCCTCGCTCAGGATGTGCGGCCGGCCGACCTGAAGCGCCACGGCGTATTGCCGGCACAGGGTTTCCAGTTCCACGGCGAGCCACAGGGCCTTGGCCAGCGTTGGCCCGGTGGCGATCATGCCGTGATTGGCGAGCAGGCAGCAGGTGCGGTCCTCCAGGGCCTCCAGAGCCCGCTGCGACAGCTCCTCGGTGCCGAACAGGGCGTAGCCGCCGCAGCGCACGGTGGGGCCCCCGGCGGCGGCGATCATGTAATGGGCCGCCGGGATGTCCTTGCGGCACATCGCGAAGGCGGTGCAGTAGGTCGGGTGGGCGTGAACGATCGCCTGGACGTCGGGGCGGGCCCGCAGGATGTCGCGGTGGAAGCGCCATTCGGAGGAGGGCGCGAGGGCATGGTCGGCCCGGCCGTCCATCGTCATCGGCACGATGTCGTCGGGCGTCATCTCCTCGTAGGGCAGGCCCGACGGGGTGATGAGCAGGCCGTCGCCGAACCGTACCGAGACGTTGCCGGCGGTGCCCTGGTTCAGGCCCTGGTCGGCCATGCTGCGGCAGGTCGCGACGATGCCGGCACGCAAGCTCGCTTCGGTCTCAGCCATTCCCCGTCTCCTGCGGCTCCCTCCCATCAGCCATAGAATCTTGCCGGCGCCCGAGCCAGAGGCCGTTGACGAGCCAGGCGAGGGACAGGGGCACCGCCACGACCGAGAGCGCGGTGGCGCTCAGGCCGAGCCAGGCCACGAGGGTATAGGACCAGGCGCCGACCTGGTCGCCGAGGCGGTAGACCACCGTGTCGATGAAGGCCTTCGCCTTGTAGCGGTCCTCCCGCGGCAGCACCGTGAACAGAACCTCGCGCACCGGCCGGGCGATGGCGAAGTTGCCGGCCCGGCGCAGCACCCCGAACACCACCACGCTGGCGATGGTGGGCGCCACCGCGAGGAGCCCGAAGCCGAGCGCGCTGACGAGCGGCAGGATCGCGAGCGTGAGCCCGACGCCGAGCCGCTTCACGATGCGCCCGGTGAGGAAGAGCTGGATGCCGAGCGTCAGCACGTTCACCGCGAGGTCGACGCTGGCGAAGAACGCCGTCTGCGCGCCGCGATCCGGGAAGCTGCGCTTTGCGATGCCGGCCTGCTCGAAGTAGAGGAAGGTCGAGGTGATCGAGAACAGGAGCAGGAACAGGCAGATGCCGAGCAGGTAGGGCGAGGCGAGGACCCGGCTGATGCCGGCGAACGGGCTGCCGCCGATGGCTTGCGTCGCCGCCCCCGGTTCGCGCGAGAGCGCGTCGGAGATCCGCGACAGGCCCCGCATGCTGATGACCGCCACTTCGAGGAGCGCGGCGGCAGCCAGCAGCAGGAAGGGGATGGGAACGTCGCGCGCCAGCACCGCGGTGACGGCCGAGCCCGTGATGGCCCCGAGGGTGGCGCCCGCCGCGATGAAGCCGAACAGCCGCTTGCCCTGCTCGGTGTCGAACACGTCGACGATCGTCGCCCAGAAGATCGAGACCACGAACAGGTTGAAGATCGACAGCCAGACGAAGAACACCCGGCCGATCCACACCGCCTCCTCGGGCCCGCTGCGATACAGCACCACCGCGAAGACCAGGATGTTGGCGGCAAAGAAGCGGTAGGTGATCGGGATGAAGCGGGAGCGCGGCAGCTTGCGCACCAGCCAGCCGAACGGCACGTTCAGCACCAGCATGCCGACGAGGGTCGCGGTGAACAGCCAGGGCAGATTCTCGAGCCCGCCGGCCAGCCCCATCTGGTCGCGGATCGGCCGCATCACGTAGTAGGACGAGAGCAGGGCGAAGATGTAGAGCCAGGCCCAGCCGAGGGCCGGCACCTCCTCCGGCCGCACGTCGGTGAGGCGCCGGAGCCAGGCCGGCACCTTGAGGCCGGCCTGCGCCGCCTGCGCGGTATCAGGCGTCATTCGGCGATCCCGAAGGCCTTGCGCGCCTCGGGCCCGGTGGCGTCCCGCTGGAAGCCCGGGCTGCCCATCTGGAATTTTTTGGCCGCGTCGAGGCCGCCGACCACCACCGGCTCGAAGCCGGCATCGCGCACGAGGGTCGACGCAACGCTCAGCGCCTGCTTGTCGTCGCCCGCGATCGGCACCGCCATCGGCGCGCCGCTGCGATGGGCGTTCTGGGCGAAGAGCCGGTAGTTCGCGGCGTTGAAGGCCCGCACCAGCCGGGCGCCCGGAAGATACTTGGCCGAGGTGGCGCCGATGCCGGCGCTCTCGGCCTCCGCCGCCAGCTCGCCGTCTCGGGCCTTGGTGGCATTGCCGGCATCCAGCACGACCTTGCCCTTCAGGGCCGCGCCATAGGTCTTGCCCAGCTCCGGATAGGCCTTGTACGGCACCGCGATCAGCACCGCGTCGCCGAAGGCGAAGGCCTGCTCGACGGTGCCGGCCTTGGCGAGCGGCCCGAGCTTTTCCACCAGCGGCTTCAGGTCCTCCGGATGGCGAGAGGCGAACATCACCGGATGGCCGGCCTTGACCCACAGGCCGCCGATGGTCCCGCCGATATTGCCGCCGCCGATCACCGCGATCGGGGTCTTGGCGTCTTGGGTCTTGGCCTCCTGCGCGAGAGCGGGGGTAGCCGTCGACACCAGGGCGAGCGCCCCGGCGAGCAGCAGCGTGCGGCGATCACAGGCCATCGATGAACTCCTCCATCTTGCGGCGTTGGGCGGCGTCCGGCAGGCGACCGCGGGCGGCGCCGAGATTGTCCTCGGCGTAGCGGACCTGCGCTGTGCCCGGCACCGGGCAGGTCACCGCCTCGTGCGACAGGACGTATTTGAGAAAGAATTGCGGCCAGGTCTTGCAGTCGAACTCGGCGGCGAAGGGCGGCAGGTCGCGGCCGCGGACCAGGGTGAACAGCCGCTCGCGCCCGAACGGCACGTTGACCATGACGGCGATGCCGCGCTCCTTCGCCAAGGGCAGGATGCGCTCGGCCGCCTTGCGGGCATCGACCGCGTAATTGACCTGGATCACGTCGAGTCTTTCGGCCTTCATCAGCGCTTCGAGGTCGCCGTACTGCCCCTCGGCCCAGGTCGTGGCGCCGAGATAGCGGATGCGCTTCTTGTCCTTGAGTTCGCGCAGGAGCGGCAGCTGCGCCTGCGGGTCGATCAGGTTGTGGATTGCGATCAGGTCGATCCGGTCGGTGCCCAGCCGGCGGAAGGACTGCGCGATCTGCGCCTCTCCCGCCTCGCGCCCCCGTGCGGCCACCTTGCTGCACAGGAAGACCTTTTCGCGAAGTCCGGTCTCCTTGAGGATCCGGCCCAGCACCTCCTCGGCCCGGCCGTAATCGGGCGCGGTGTCGATCACCGTGCCGCCGAGGCTCGCGAACTTCGCCACCGTCTCGCGCAGCGGCGCGACCGCGTCCGATTCCGGCGCCACGTCGTAGCGCCGCGAGGTGCCGATGCCGATCGCCGGCACCGTCTCGCCGCTGGACGGGATCGGGCGGCGGATCAACCCGGATTCGTCCGCCAGGAGCTGGCCGGGGAAGAGGCCGGCCGCCACGGCGCCTGCAACGGAGCCGGCCAGCATGGCGCGGCGGTGGAGCATCATGCGGCGTCTCCTCTGTCGACTCGACCCGTTCGAGCTAGGGCGTCGCCGGCTGCGCGCCATGCCTGCCCCGGACACGACCGCTTGAGGTCAACCGGCAACCGCGTCCCACGGCGGTATCCCGCCCGTGCCGGCCCCGCCGACGCGGAGAGAGGAGCCTGATACTTGTATTATCAACCTGTGATTGACTTAACGTGTCATCATAACTGTTCCATTTATTCATAATAACTGTTGTCGATAAGTATACAGCCTGTTGTTAATCTCGCTCGCCACGTGTGGGCTTGCGTCATCCGGCGCAACTGATCCGCCCCCGCGAGACCCCCCGATGCGCGTGCTCAACAACCTGACGATCTTCCCGAAGCTGGTCCTGGCCTTCGGCAGCCTGGTCGTGATCACCCTCACGGTGAGCGCGGTGGGCTACGGCAGCCTGCGCTCGATCGAGGATCGGATCGGCTGGACCGACCACACCCAGAAGGTCCTCCACAGCGTCTCCGGCATCATCGCGGCGATGGTCGACCAGGAAACCGGCGTGCGCGGCTACCTGATCTCGGCCGACCCGCGATTCCTCGCACCCTATCGCGAGGGACGGACGGCCTACCGGGCGGCCTTCGACGAGGCCAAGCGCCTCACCGCCGACAACCCGGCGCAGCAGGCTCGCCTCGACGACCTCGACCGCAGCGCGGCGGCCTGGATGCGCGACGTCGCCGAGACGGAGATCGCCCTGATGGCCGAACCGGGCACGCGCGAGCGGGCCCGCGCCCTCCAGTCGGGCGG
This sequence comes from Methylobacterium indicum, assembly GCF_017347565.1. Taxonomy (NCBI): domain Bacteria; kingdom Pseudomonadati; phylum Pseudomonadota; class Alphaproteobacteria; order Hyphomicrobiales; family Methylobacteriaceae; genus Methylobacterium; species Methylobacterium indicum. The sequence continues at coordinate 4,275,163 of NZ_AP024145.1, forward strand.
GTCCGGCAAGGCGATGATGGATGCCCTGCGGGCCAAGGCCGCGGAGATCCGGGCGGTCGAGACCGGCTTGATGGCGAGCCGCACCAAGGAGCAGGCGGCCACCTTCGGCCTCGCCTTCGCGATGAACCTGATCGGCATCGCGGCGAGCCTCGGCGTCGCCACCGTGATGGCACTGATGGTGTCGCGCACCCTGGTCTCGCCGCTGCGGACGGTCACCGGGGTGATGGGGCGGCTCGCCGAGGGCGACAGGACGGTCGTGGTCGCGGGGATCGAGCGGGGCGACGAGGTCGGGGCCATGGCGCGGGCGGTTGAGGTGTTCAAGCGCAACGCCGTCGAGGCCGAGCGGGCCGCCGCCGCCAAGGCGGTCGAGGACGAGGCGCGGATGCGCCGCGCCCGGGCCCTCGACGACATGGCGCGGGACTTCGAGCACACGGTCTCGGGGTTGACCACGGGCCTTGCCGGCGCCGCCACCGAGATGGAGGCGACCGCCCGCGCCATGACCGGGGTGGCCGAGGAGACGACCCGGCAGACCGTCACGGTGGCGGGCGCCGCCTCGCAGACCTCCGCCAACGTGCAGACGGTCGCGGCGGCGAGCGAGGAGATGACGGCCTCGATCCAGGAGATCGTGCAGCAGGTGACCCAGTCGTCCCGCCTCGCCGCCCGGGCGGTGGAGGATGCGGCGCGCACCAACGCCGCGGTCCAGCGCCTCGCCGGGACGGCGGAACGGATCGGCGATTTCGTCGCCACCGTGTCGAGCATCGCCGGCCAGACCAATCTGCTGGCGCTGAACGCCACCATCGAGGCGGCGCGGGCGGGCGACGCCGGCCGCGGCTTCGCCGTGGTGGCGGCGGAGGTGAAGGATCTCGCCGGCCAAACCGGCAAGGCGACGGACGAGATCGGCGCCCGGATTGGCGAGATCCAGGGGGCGACCCGCGAGGCGGTGGTCGATATGCGCCAGATCGGCAAGCTGATCGAGGACATGTCGAGCTACGCCGCCAGCGTCGCGGCGGCGATGGAGCAGCAGGCCAGTGCCGTGCAGGAGATCACCCGCAACGTGCAGCAGGCAGCGCGCGGCACCGAGGAGGTCACCGGCAACATCGTGGGCGTGCGCGACGGCGCGGGCCAGACCAGCGCCGCGGCGTCCCAGGTGCTCGGCGCGGCCCAGGACCTGGCGCGCCAGTCGGAGCGGCTGACCCACGAGGTCGCGACCTTCCTCGCCCGGGTCAAGGCCGCCTGAGCGCGGCTCGTCGTCGGCCCCGGCTTTCAGCCGAGCCGGGCCGGCAGCCGCAGGAAGCCCCGGAAGCGCACCCTCTGCGAACGCTCCGGCACTCCGTCGAGGCGGTAATCCGGAAAGCGCGCGAGGAAGCGACCGAGCGCGATCCGGCCCTCGAGCCGCGCCACCGCCATGCCGACGCATTGATGAATGCCGCTGGCGAAGGCGAGGTGGCGGTTGGGGTCGCGGGCGACGTCGAACCGATCGGGGTCGGGGAACTGCGCCGGGTCGCGGTTGGCGGCACCGATGCCGAGCGTGATCTGGGTGCCGGCCGGATAGTCCCGGCCGTCGATGGCGAAGGGCGTGGCGGCGACGCGGTTGCCGAGCTGGTTCGAGCTCTCGAAGCGCAGGATCTCTTCCACGCCCTTTCGCATCAGGTCCGGCTCGGCGAGGAGCCGCGCCCGCGCCCCGGGCTGCTCGGCGAGGAGATGGAGCCCGTTGCCGATCAGGTTGGTGGTGGTCTCGTGGCCGGCATTCAGGATGAAGATGCAGTTCTGCAAAAGCTCGTCCGGCGACAGCCGCTCGCCGCCGACCTCCCCCTGGATGAGCCGGGTGAGGATGTCCTTGTCCGGGTCGCCCGGGTGCCGGCGCCGGTCGGCGACGAGGCGTTCGAGATAGGCCAGGAACGCGGTCACCGCCCGGTTGCCGGCGCCCTCGATCTCCGGCGTGAGCACCGGTTCGAGGGCGCCGAGGATCGCCAGCGACCAGTCCCGCAGGGGCCCGCGCTCGTCCCGCGGCACGCCGAGCAGGTTGCCGATCACCTCGACGGGGATCGCGGCGGCGAAATCCTCGATCAGGTCGATCCGGCCCCGCACCTCGGCCGCGTCGAGGAGAGTGTCCACCAGGGCGACGATGCCGGGCTCCATCGCGGCGACCGCCCGGGGCGTCAGCGCGCCCGCGATGATGCGCCGGACCCGGGTGTGGCGCGGCGGATCGTTGAAGACGAGGCTCGTGGTGTGGTGCCGGTAGAGCGGGGAGGGCACCTCCCCAGTCGTGAATTTGGCCCCGAACTCGACGGTCTTGTCCGAGCTGAAGGTCGCGGCGTCCTTGTAGACCCGCTCCAGGTCGGCGTAGCGCGTGAGCAGGATCTGCCCGTCACCGAATTCGTGGACCGGGGCGTGCGCGCGGAGCGCGGCGTAGAACGGGTAGGGGTTCGCGATGAACCCCTCCGGCAGGCGCCGCAGATCGAAGCCTTCGGCGAGGGCGGCATCACCCATCGTTCTACCCGCGCTCCTTCGGGGCGCAGGCCGGGTTCATCGGCAGGAAGGCCTCCCCCTGCGGGATGGTGCGCAAAACCTCGTAGAGGTCCCACGGGCCCTTCGAGGCTGCGGGATCCTTCGCCCGGTACAAAACGGGATCGTAGAGGAGGCGCCCGTCGGCCCGCAAGGACGCGGGGTGGTCGAAGAACGCCACCGGCAGGGACCGCATGGCAGCGTTCGCGGCCACCGCCTCGTCGGTGCCGGCCTTGTCGATCGCCTTCAGGTAGTGGGTCACGGCGGCATAGATCAGCGCCTGGTTCTTCGTCGGCATCGCGCCGGTGCGCTCCTGGAAGCGCTTGGCGAAGGCCCGGGCGGCGTCGTTCTGGTCCCAGTAGAAGGCCGACGAGAAGGTCAGGCCGCGCGCCACCGGCAGGCCGAGGCCCTTGATGTCGGTGACGTAGACGAGGAAGCCCGTCAGCGTCTGGCGCCCGCCGGTCAGGCCGAACTCGTCGGCCTGCTTGACCGCCTTGGTGAAGTCGTCGCCCACGCTGGCGAAGGCCACCACGTCCGCCCCCGAGCTCTGCGCCTGGAGCAGGAAGGACGAGTAGTCGGCGGTGTTGATCGGGTGGCGCGAGGTGCCCACCACCTTGCCGCCGAGCGATTCGACAACGGTGGTGGCCTCCTTCTGCAAGGCATGGCCGAAGGCGTGGTCGACGGTGATGAAGTACCAGGACTTGCCGCCGCGCTCGAACACCGCCCGCGCCGTGCCGGCGGTGAGCGCGTGGGTGTCGTCGGTCCAGTGCGAGCTGACCGGGGAGCAGGTCTTGGCGGTGAGGTCGGAGGTCGCCGCCGCGGTGATCATCACCGTGCGGTTCTTCTCCTTGGCCACCGCCTGGACGGCGAGCGCGATCGCCGTCACCGGCAGGTCGACGATGGCGTCGACCTTGTCGACGTCGTACCAGCGCCGGGCGAGGCTCGAGGCGACGTCCGGCTTGTTCTGGTGGTCGGCCGAGACGATCTCGACCGGCTTGCCCCGCACCGTCCCGCCGAAATCCTTGGCCGCCATCTCGGCCGCCGCCACCGAGCCGCGCCCGCCGCTATCGGCGTAGGGCCCCGAGAGGTCGGTGAGCACCCCGATCCGCACCACGTCGTCGGAGATCTGCGCCGCGGCCGGTCCCGCGAGCGCCGCCAGCATCAGGGCGGCCGCGCACAGGCCTGTGGTGAAACGGATCATCGTGGGCTCCTCCCGGGCGCCCGCGTCGTTCCCGCGCGTGGTCGCCCTCTTGTCGTCGCTTCAGCCTTCACAGCCGATCCGCGCTCGGCTGGCAAGGGGGATTGGCGAGGGGGGGCTTGCAAGGCGGACTTGCAAGGCGGATTTGCATGAGAGAGATCCGATCGGCGCCGCAACCCCGTGGTGCCGGTCCCGCACCGTCGTTCCTGTCTCTGCGGCAACACGTGCAGTGTTCGACAGTGAAAGACGGCGTCAATCAGGTCATGCAACGGTGACGTCCGATGGAGCGCAGGGCCCCGTCGGAGCCGGTTCGGGCGGGGCCCGGGCTGTATCGGGCACCGGGACGGACGGTGCCGCGCGGAGAATCCGGGGTCGACAGCATGCAGAAGCCCAAGCCGAGCATCGGCCTCCTCGCCGACCTGCTCGACGGCCTCGACATCGGCCTGTGCGCCTTCGATGCCGACGACCGCGTCGTAGGCTGGAACGAGACCTTTCTGTATCTCTTTCCCGAGCATGACGGCTTCGTCCATCTCGGCGAGCATTACGGCGAGAACCTGCGGCGCTTCTACCGCAACCGCCTGACCTCGGACGAAGTCCGCTACGTCGACGAGTACGTCGCCAGCGGGATCGCCCGCCACCAGGCCCAGAGCCGGCCGTTCGAGTTCGAGCATCGCGGATCCTGGCTGCGCGTCGCCGCTCACACCATCCCGGGGCTGGGCCGGGTCCGGCTGTGGCGCCGCATCACCCAGGAGGCACCCGGCGCCCGCCCGGCCGAGGACGGCGGTACGCCGGACGGGATCGCGGCGGCGAATGCCGACGGGCGCATCGTCTCGGCCAACCGGCAGTTCGGCCAGCTCTACGGCGTGGCCCCGGGCGAGGTGGTGGGCCTGACCCTGGAGGCGGTGGTGGCACTCGCCTGGCAGGGCACCTACGGCGACGCGCCGCCCCAGCTCCTGGCGCATGTCCGCGAGGCGCAGCTCTTCGCGGGCGCGCCGTTCGAGGTGCCGCTGCCCGGCGAGCGCTGGATCCGGGTGATCGAGCACGCCCGCGAGGACGGGCGGACCAGTGCGCATTTCGACATCACGACGCTGAAGCGCGAGCAGGCGACGCTCCGGGCCGCCGAGGCCGAGGCGCGCCGCAGCGCGAGCCACCTGCGCGGCATCATCGAGCGGATGCCCGCCGGCATGCTGGTGGTCGATGCCGCCGGCACCCTGATCGAGGCCAACCGCGCCTTCCGACAGGCCGTCGGCCGCGAGGCCGCCGATCTCGTCGGCCGGCCGCTCGCCGTCCTCGGCCTGGCCGAGGAAGCCGGGCTCCTCGACCGGCTCCTGACGGGGGCGGGCGAGGCCGGTGAGCCGGCGATCTGCGAGATGCGCTTTCCGCGCGCCGACGGCGGCACGATGTGGGCCCAGGTCTCGGCGGTGCGCCTCCACCTGCCGCCCGATTCCGCCTCGATCCTGCTCCAGGTCGAGGACATCACCGCCCGGCGCGAGGCGGAGCGGCGGATCATCCACATGGCGGGTCACGACGCGCTCACCGACCTGCCGAACCGGACCCTGTTCCGCGCACGGCTCGACGCGCGGCTCGGCGGCGGAGCCCCCTGCGCGATCCTGTGGCTCGACCTCGACCGATTCAAGGTGGTCAACGACACCCTGGGTCACGCCGCCGGCGACACCCTCCTGTGCGAGGTCGGACGCCGCATGAGCGCGGTCCTGCGCCCCGGGGACACCCTGGCACGGCTCGGCGGCGACGAGTTCGCCGTGCTCCTCTCCGGGGGCGACCCCGTCGTGGCGACGCAGGCCGCGTCCCGCCTCGTCGAGGCGATGCAGGCGCCGATCCGGGTCGCCGACCGGCCGATGCATGTCGGAGTCAGCATCGGCGTGGTGCTCGCCCCCGGCCACGGCGAGGACGCCGATACCCTGATGGCCCGGGCCGACCGGGCCCTCTACAGCGCCAAGGCCGCCGGCCGCAGCACCTTCCGGCTCTACGATCCGGCGATGGACGAAGCGGCGGCCGAACGGCGCGGCCTCGAACTCGACCTGCGCCTCGGCCTCGATCGCGGCGAGTTCGTGCTGCACTACCAGCCGATCGTCACCACGGCCGAGCGGCGCACCGTCTGCCGCGAGGCCCTGGTGCGCTGGCATCACCCGACCCGCGGCCTCGTGTCGCCCGGGGCCTTCATCCCCCTCGCCGAGGAGACCGGCCTGATCGAGCGCCTCGGCGCCTGGATCCTGCGCCAGGCCTGCCGCGACGCGGCGACCTGGACCGACGGCGCCCGCGTCGCCGTCAACGTCTCGGCCGCCCAGGTCCGGCACGGCCCCTTGATCGCCGCGATCCAGGCCGCCTTGCACGAGTCGGGCCTCGGTTCCGACCGGCTCGAGATCGAGATCACCGAGAGCATGCTCGTCGACGGCGAGGCCGTCGACCTGCTCCTCGCGCTGCGCCGGCTCGGCTTGCGGATCGCGCTCGACGATTTCGGCACCGGCTACTCGTCCCTGAGCTACCTGCGCCGCTTCCCCTTCGACGCGATCAAGATCGACCGCTCCTTCATCGCCGACATCGCCAATCCCGACACCGCCGCGATCGTGCGCGCGGTGGTCGGCATCGCCGTCCAACTCGGGGCGACGGTCACCGCCGAGGGCGTCGAGACCGAGGACCAGCTCGCGGCGGCCCGGCGGGAGGGGTGCACGGAGATGCAGGGCTACCTGTTCGGGCGGCCGGCGCCTTTGGAGGCGGCGGCCGCCTGACGAGGCGCACCGTCGAGGAGCGTACGATGGTCCCAGGTCGGCGGCTCCATGATCGGAACGGTCACCCTGGGACGCTCACGCGATCGCCAGCGCCACGCTCCCCAGCCCCGGAAACTCCGCCACGATCCGCGTCGGCGCGGTCACGAAATCCGTGCCGGTGCACGAGCCGGTGGTGACGACCTGGCCCGCCTTGATCCCGCCGAGGGAGCGGGCCCCCTCGTTGGCGAGCCAGACCAGCAGCCGCACCGGATCGACCGCCGAGTTGCCGCCGATGTGATCGTGCAGGACGCTCCCGTCAATCGTGAGCCGCACCGGCTGGGTCATCGGGGCGAGGCTGCGCCAGTCCGTCAGGCCCGGGCCGATCACCAGGACGCCGTGGTTCTGCTGGTCGGCGCGCTGGCTGTGGGCATCCACCGCGCCGAAGACCGTGAAGCGGGTATCGGCGATTTCGATCGCCGGATGCATCGTGGCGACCGCCGCCAGCACCGCCTCCCGGTCGTAGGGGCCGGCTTCCGGCGGCAGGTCGCGGCCGAACCGGTAGGCGATCTCGGCCTCCGCCCCGATGACGTGGAACAGCGAGGCCGGCAGCTCGTCCGTCTCGACGAAGATCGTGTCGGCGTGGAGGAACGCCCGGGCCGGCGTGGCGGTGGGGCCGGGTGCCCCCACCTTCCAGCCGGCCACCGGCCCGAGGGTTTTCGCAATGGCGTCCTGCACCGCGTAGGCCTCCGCCTCGCTGCCGGGCCGCACTCCCTCCGGCAGCGCGTCGAGGCGCGTCCCCGTGCGGCGGGCGTCCACGAGGGCGCGAGCCGCGGCGTCGATGTCGATGGGCATGGGGCCCTCCTCAATAACCGAGCGCGCTGCCGTCCTTGCGCGGGTCCGAGCCCGCGGCGAGCACCCCGCGTTCCCGGTCGATCCAGATGATCTGGCCGCCGCCGATCGGGCCGGAGGCCGGGATGGTGCGGTGGCCGCGCGCTTCGAGCCCGGACACGACGCCCTCCGCGAAACCCGGCTCCATCTCGATCCCGCCGCCATAGGCGAAGCTGCGGGGGGCATCGAGCGCCTCCTGCACGTCGAGGCCGCGGTCGATGATGCCGGTCAGCAGTTCCACGTGGCCCATCGCCTGGTAATGCCCGCCCATCACGCCGAACGGCGCCACCGTCTCGCCGTCCCGCATCAGCATGCCCGGGATGATGGTGTGCATCGGGCGCTTGCGTGGGCCGATCGTGTTCGGGTGGCCCGGATCGATGCGGAAGGACAGGCCGCGATTGTGCAGCAAAACCCCGCTCTCCGGCGCGGTGATGCCGCTCCCGAAGCCCTGGAAGATCGAGTTGATCAGCGCGAGCGCGTTGCCGTCCCGGTCGACCACGCTGAGATAGACCGTGTCCTTGTGCAGGAGTTCCGGCCAGATCACCGGCTCCTGGGCGCGCGCCATGTCGATCGCGCCGTGGGCACTCGCCCGCCAGGCCTCGGAGAGCAGATGCTCCACCGGCACCCGGTTGAGGACCGGATCGGCGAAGAGCGCGTCGCGGTGGTGATAGGCCTGCTTGCAGGCTTCCGCGAAGAGATGGACCCGGTCGAGCTCGGACAACGCCGCGATGTCGTAATGCGACAGCACGTTGAGCATCATCAGCACGGCGAGGCCCTGGCCGCTCGGCGGACACTCGTAGACGTCGTAGCCGCGGTAGCGCGTCGTCACCGGCGTGACGATTTCGGGCGCGGCCTCGGCGAAGTCGTCGAGGGTGTGCAGGCCCCCCAGCGCGCGCAGGCGGGTCACGATATCCTCGGCGACCGCTCCCTCGTAGAAACCGCGCGGGCCCTCGGCCGCGATGCGCTTGAGCGTGGCGGCGAGCTTCGGGTGGCGCATGATCGTGCCGACGCTCGGCGCCCGGCCCTCGATCAGGTAGGTCGCGGCCGAGGCCGGATCGCCGGCGACGCGCTCGACGCTGCGCGACCAGTCGAGAGCGACGCGAGGCTGCACCGGATAGCCGTCCTCAGCGTAGCGGATCGCCGGCTGCAGCACCTCGCCGAGGCTCCGGGTGCCATGATCCCGAAGGAGCTTCCCCCAGGCGGCGACCGCTCCCGGCACCGTGACGGCGTGAGGCGAGGTCGGCTCGAGGGCGATGCCCCGCTCCAGGTACCAGGCATCGTGCGCCGCCGCCGGGCTGCGGCCCGAGCCGTTGAGCGCGATCGGCGCCTTGGCGCCCTTCGGCGCGTAGAGGGCGAAGCAATCGCCCCCGATCCCGGTCATCAGCGGATCGACCACGCATTGCACCGCCACCGCGGCGATGCCGGCATCGACCGCGTTGCCGCCCGAGCGCAGCACCTCGATCGCCGCGAGGGTCGAGAGCGGATGGGACGTCGCCACGGCGGCGTTGGCGGCATAGACGGGCGAACGCCCGGGCCTCGAGAAATCCCTCACCGAACGGTTCCTTCCTGGTTCGCTTCTCTGTCTTGCGCACGGACCCGCCGTATCGGCGGGCCGGGATGGCGGCACGGGACCGGACCGCGGCGTCGGCCCGGCCGCGACGAATGGCCGTCCGGGACGGGCAATCCGGGACCAGGCGCGTCCGTCGCGCATCGCTGCGTTCGATGCGGTGATCCCGAACCCGTCGCGGGTCAAGCAGGCTCTGACACGTCATCCGCCGATCCACTACCGGTCAGGCGCGCAGGCCTGTCGAGCTAGCACCATCCATGCCAGGACGATGGTCCCTGCGACATGACGCGAGCCGGAGGGCCCTGCGTCCCGGACCGGTTCCGTGCTATGGGGCTGTCGGCGCGGGACCGGCTCGGGAGAGTCGGAAGCGCCCCGGCGGCGACCGGTCCGCCGCATCGAGACGAGGTTCCAGGGTTACGCCATGCAGGCTGAGATCCCCATGCGCCGCGTGACGGCGATCCGCTGCTACCCCTCCGGCGAGCGCGACGATCCCGATCAGCGGGTGCTCAACGTGCTCGAATGCGGCCACGTCGTCAGCTTCGAGGGCGCGAACGCGGTTTCGGCCCTCCTCGCCAAGCGCCAACTCTGCCTCAAATGCGCGGAGGAGGCCAAGGCCGAGGAATCGTCTCCCGCCGTCTGAATTCCCCGGCATGAGGCCCGGGCGGTCGTCCTCGCGAGCCCGACCGGAGCTTCCCCTGCTCGCAGGGTTTTGCGGATCAGGCGCCGGAGGCGATGACCCTCCGACGCGGCAACTCATCGAGAACCTGACCCACGAGGGTCTCGACGTCATGCACGGTCGTCCGGAGGTGCAGGTCGGGCGAGTCCGGCGCCTCGTAGGGCGGGAAATTTTGATGAAGTTTGGGATCTGCCCGGCGAAGGCGCGGGCATAGAGCCCCTTGGGATCGCGTCTGCGGCATTCCTCGATCGGCGCGTCGACGACGATGTCCAGGATCT
>NZ_AP024145.1:4292500-5055000 GCF_017347565.1 Methylobacterium indicum
TCATCCTGATGCTGGCCCAGCCGCGCCGCAATGTCGTCGATCGGGCGATCAATCTCGGCGTCAACGAGATCATCGCCAAGCCGTTCTCGCCCAAGACCCTGTGGTCGCGCCTCGACGAGGTGATCAACCGGCCGCGCCCGTTCTCGCAGGTCAAGAGCCTGCTGCGGCCCCAGCCCCGCCTCGCCGCCGCGGCGGCGGTCAAGGGCATGCTCTGAGGCGATCGCGACAGGACAGAGCCGGTCGAGCCGCACATTTAATCCGCGAGTCTAAAGTCTTACCTGTGACAGCGTAATCCGGCTTTCGGGCCGCTCGACCTTTGTCCAATATCCCCGTCCAAACCGAACCGGCGTCGCGAGCGACCGGACGGACAGGGAGTGAACCATGCTCAAGCGCCTCGCCGCCATCGCCGCCGCTCTGGCGGCCATCTCCGGCCCGGCCGCCGCCCAGGACGTCGTGCGCCTCGGCAACCTGAAATTCGCCCATTACGGCGCGATCTCCTACATGAAGGAGATCGCCGGAAAATATAACCTGAAGATCGACGAGAAGCAGTTCGCCAAGGGCGCCGACATCTATCCGGCGATGGCGGTCGACCAGATCGACATCGCGGCCTCGGGCGCCGACGGCGCGGTGGCGGCGCGCGGCAACGGCGTGAAGCTCCTGGTGGTGGCGGGCTTCGCCAATGGCGGCGTGCGCATCCTCGGCCGGCCCGATCTCGGCGCCAAGACGCTCGCCGACGTGAAGGGCAAGAAGGTCGCGGTGGTGCGCGGCGGCACCCAGGACCTGATGCTGCTGGCCGAGCTGGAGAAGAACGGCCTGACCTGGTCGGAGCGGCCGGGCAAGGACGTGCAGCTCGTCTATTTCAACAACTATGCCGACCTGAACCAGGCTCTGGCACAAAAATACGTCGACGTGATCTGCCAGAGCGAGCCGCAATCGACGCAGGCCATCTCGAACGGCTGGGGCTACGAGATCGTCAAGCCTTACGACACCCCGGTCGGCGTGCCCTACCGCCCGCTGGTCATGACCGAGAAGATGTATACCGAGAAGCCCGAAATCGCCGCCCGGGTGCTCAAGCTGTTCGTCGAGGCGACCAAGACCTTCATCGAGAAGCCGGATCTCGCCGAGAAATACGTGCGCGAAACGGTCTTCAAGGGCCAGCTCAGCAGCAAGGATTTTCGCGATTCGATGGAGAACGCGGACTACACCTACGACATGCCCGCCGGCCACATGCAGGTCACGGCCGACCTGATGCACAAGTATGGGCTCGGCAAGATGACGAATCCGCCCAAGGGCGACGCCGAGTGGGTCAAGCTCGACCTGCTCGAGAAGGCGAAGGCCGAGCTCGGCGCCAAGACCAATACCAAGACGAACTGAGCCGTCATCGTGAATCGTCTCTCCGCCTTCCGCGGCGCCCTGCTGCCGGTCGGGCTCCTGATCCTTTGGGAGGCCGCCAGCCGGGCCGGCCTCTTCTCCGCCGTGGTGCTGCCGCCGCCGAGCGCGGTGGCCTTGCGCTGGTTCGCGAGCCTCGTTCCGGCCCTGCCCTACGACCCCGCGACCCAGAGCTACACCGCCTGGCTGTTCTCCGGCGAGCTGCCGCACGACGCGGTGGCGAGCCTCGGCCGCGTCATCGCTGGCTTCGCGATCGGCGTCGGCCTCGCCCTGCCGGTCGGCCTGCTGATGGGCACGAGCGACCGGCTCTACGGCCTCGTCAATCCGCTGCTGCAGATCCTGCGGCCGATCCCGCCGATCGCCTACATTCCCCTCGCCATCGTGTGGTTCGGTCTCGGCAACCCGCCGGCCCTGTTCCTGATCGCGCTCGGCACCTTCTTCCCGGTCCTCGTCAACACGGTGGCGGGGGTGCGGCAGGTCGATTCGATCTACATCCGGGCGGCGCGCAACCTCGGCGCCAATTCCTGGACGATGTTCCGGCGGGTGATCCTGCCGGCGGCGAGCCCCTTCGTGCTCGCCGGCATGCGCATCGGCATCGGCACCGCCTTCATCGTGGTGATCGTCGCCGAGATGATCGCGGTCTCGGACGGCCTCGGCTACCGGATTCTGGAAGCGCGGGAATACATGTGGTCGGACAAGATCATCGGCGGCATGCTGACGATCGGCATCCTGGGCCTCGTCATCGACGGCGCGATGTCGCGCCTCAACGACCACCTGCTGCGCTGGCATCGCGGCCTGGAGCGCTGACCATGACCGCGCAAGCAAAGACCGCGACGGCCCCGCTCCGCCGCACCGAGCCCGCCGCCCGTCCCGCCCCGGGCGCCGCCGAGATCGCCATCGACGACGCCTCGAAGGTCTTCGGCACCGGGGAGGGCGCCGTGGTGGCGCTCGACGGCGTCTCCGTGTCGATCCCCGGCGGGCAATTCGTCTGCCTGCTCGGGCCCTCCGGCTGCGGCAAGTCCACCCTGCTCAACGCCATCGCGGGGTTCTCGCCCCTCACCGGCGGGTCGATCCGGATGAACGGCCGCCCGGTCGTCGATCCGGGCCCGGACCGGGGCATGGTTTTCCAGGAATACGCCCTGTTCCCGTGGATGACGGTCGAGCAGAACATCCGCTTCGGCCTCGACATCAAGGGCGTCGCCCGGTCGGAGGCCGACACGGTCGTCGCCCGCATCGCCAGCACGCTCGGCCTCTCGGACTTCCTCGGGCGTTTTCCCAAGGATCTCTCTGGCGGCATGCGCCAGCGCGTCGCCATCGCCCGCATCCTGGCCCTCGACCCGCCGGTGATGCTGATGGACGAGCCCTTCGGCGCCCTCGACGCGCTGACCCGCCGCACCCTCCAGGACGAGCTGCTGCGGATCTGGGCCGAGTACCGCAAGACCATCGTGTTCGTGACCCACTCGATCGAGGAGGCGATCTACCTCGCCGACCGCATCGTCGTGCTCACCTACCGTCCGGGCCGGATGAAGCGCGACCTGATCGTGCCGCTCGCCCGTCCCCGCGACACCGCCTCGGCCGAATTCAACGCGTTGAAGCGCGAACTCGGCGGGCTGGTGATGGAGGAGCAGCAGCGCTTCACGAAGGCCGAGCTGACGGGCACTGCGGTCGATTGACCGCAATGCGTTCGTGCGCCTCCGGATCTCGCCGGTGGGATGAGGTCCCGCGCGGCACGATCGCTGCTTTGCGTTCAGCCCGGAGCCACGTAAGCTTCCATCATGTGATGGGCTTAAGCCGCCCCGTCAGGGACGGTCGTGAAGGATATCGGCATCGCCGATGAGGGATGAGACGGCCGTCTCCGTGCCGGCGCGCGCCGCGGAGTATGCCGAGACAGCGCGTGCGACCGCACCTCCGCCGGACCCGGCGGGGGATGATCCCCCACGTCGTCCGGAGCGGCGCGCCTATGCGGCGCTCGATCTCGGCACCAACAACTGCCGGCTCCTGATCGCCGAGCCGGCGCCCTACGGGTTCCGGGTGATCGATGCGTTCTCGCGCATCGTGCGCCTCGGCGAGGGATTGGGCACCACCGACCGGCTCAGCGACGACGCCGTGGAGCGTACCGTCGACGCGCTCGGGGTCTGTCTGGGGAAGATGCGCAGCCGCGGGGTGGTGCGCTCGAAATCCATCGCCACCGAGGCCTGCCGCCTCGCCGTCAACGGGCCGGCCTTCGTCGACCGGGTCCATCGCGAGGTCGGCCTCGACCTCGAAGTGGTGGACCGGCGGACGGAAGCCTATCTCGCGGTCACCGGCTGCGCGGCGCTCGCCGACCGCCACGCCGAATCGGTGGTGATCTTCGACATCGGCGGCGGCTCGACCGAGATCGTCTGGCTCGACGGCTCGGCCGCGCTCGCCCGCAGCGCCGATCCGACCCTGCGCATCCGCGCCTGGGATTCGCTGCCCGTCGGCGTCGTCACCCTGGCCGAGCGCTATGGCGGGGCCGACGTGACCCGCCCGGTCTTCGAGGGCATGGTCGAGGAGGTCGCCGACCGCCTGACCAAGTTCGCGCTGATCGCCGGTGCTGCGGCGCATGCGCCGAACTTCCACCTGCTCGGCACCTCCGGCACGGTGACGACGCTCGCCGCCACCCACCTGCGTCTGCCGCGCTACGACCGGCGCCGGATCGACGGCTTGTGGATGCGCGACCGCGAGGTCACCGACGCCATCGACGGCCTGCTCTCGACCCGGCTGTCGGACCGGGCGCAGAACCCGTGCATCGGCCGCGACCGGGCCGACCTGGTGCTCGCCGGCTGCGCCATCCTGGAGGCGATCCGCCGCGCCTTCCCGTCCGAGCGCCTGCGCATCGCCGATCGCGGCCTGCGCGAGGGCCTGCTCATGAACATGATGCGCGAGGACGGCGTCTGGCGCCGGGGAGGGCGGCCGAGCTGACGACCTCCGGGCTTGCACATGCGGGCCCGGAGCGTCATTGACCTTGAACGATTTTTTCGATCATCGAAGGTCACGGGATATGAGCGATCGTCGCGGCGGCGGCCTGCGGGGCGACCTGAAGCAGCGGGTCAAGACCGGGCGCGGGCGCACGGTCTCCTCCAAGCTCTGGCTCGAACGCCAGCTCAACGACCCCTACGTGGCCCGCGCGAAGCGCGAGGGCTACCGCTCGCGGGCGGCCTTCAAGCTCCTGGAGATCGACGAGCGCTTCCGGCTGCTGAAGCCCGGCCAGCGGGTGGTCGATCTCGGCGCTGCGCCGGGCGGCTGGTCGCAGGTGGCCGCCGCCAAGGTCGGCAGCCATCCCGGCGCCCCGATGCCGCGGGGCCGGGTGGTCGGTATCGATCTGCTCGAGATCGAGCCGATGCCGGGCGTCGACTTCGTCACCCTCGACTTCCTCGATCCGACCGCGCCGGGTCTCCTCACCGAGATGCTGGGAGGGCCCGCCGATGTCGTAATGTCCGACATGGCCGCCAACGCCACCGGCCACAAGAAGACCGACCACCTGCGCATCATGGGTCTGGCCGAGACGGCCCTGGCCTTCGCCCGCGAGATCCTGGCGCCGGGCGGCCTCTACCTCGCCAAGGTGCTGCAAGGCGGCACCGAGGGCGGGCTGCTCACCGATCTGAAGCGCGATTTTGCGAACGTGCGCCACGTCAAGCCGGCGGCGAGCCGGGCCGATTCGAGCGAGCTCTACGTGCTGGCGACCGGCTATCGCGGCGCCGAGGCGACGGATGGGCCGTATCGCGAGACCGACGACGGCGATGAGGAGGACGAGGCGGGCTGGCGGCCGTGACCCCGGCGGCGGCGATTGATCGCGCTCGGGCGCTCCTCGTGGCGGAAGGCTTTTCGGAGATCGGGCGGGGGACGCGGGGCGAGAGTTTTTACTTCGGCCTGCTCGGTGCCGAGGGTCAGTTGCGGGTGGCCAACCATGCCCGGACTCCGAAGCAGCGGTCTAAGCATCCGGAGGTGGTGGCGAGCCTTGTGGTGACGGGGCCGTTGTCGGAGGTGGCGCTAAGGGAGCGTCTGAGCGCGACCTTGCGGGATTTTCGGATGCGGCAGGGTGCGGGCCATCAGTGAGCGAGTGCTCCGTTCGCGATCGGTGACAGGGAAATTCCGGCCCGACTTCCCCGCCTGGTCTCTCGCCGTGGCCAAGGTGGTTCAGGCCGCCTGGGTCGACGCGCAAGGAGACTGCCGGACCTGACCCTTGCCCCCGCGCTTCGCCTCGTAGAGGGCGCGGTCCGCGCGCTCGATCAGCGCGTCGGCGTCCGACCCATCAGCGACGGCGATTCCAACGCTCACGCCGATCTCGGCCGGGCCCAGCGTCAGAGCGAACGGGCTCCGCATGGCGGCCACGATCCTGGCGCCGATTGCAATCGCGCGATCGCGGGCAGCCGGACCCTCCACGAGTGCCATGAACTCGTCCCCGCCGAAGCGTGCGACCAACGCTTCGGCCCCCGCGCAGTCGGTGAGGCGTTCGGCGACTTGGCGCAGCAACTCGTCGCCGGCGCCATGGCCGAGGGTGTCGTTGACCAGCTTGAACCGGTCGAGATCCAGCGCCAGCAGGGCGATGGATTCTCCGCCGTGGGATCGGGCCAGCGCGGCGGCCAGTTCGCGGTGGAACCGGCCCCGGTTCGGCAAGCCGGTCAGGGGATCGTGGTGAGCGAAGTGCTCGATGCGAGCGTTCGCTGCGGCGAGGTCGGAGAGGGCGCGTTTCAGGGTTGTGACATCCGTCCGGATGCCAACGATACCACCGCGTGCCGTTCGCAACTCCGAGACGATGAGCCAGATACCGTTCGGGAGCAGGCGTTCGAACACGCCCTCGCCACTGCCGTGCTGAGATACGACCTCCCTGATGAACGCTTCCGGATCGGCGGCTGCCTGAGGATATTGACCGGCGGCGACGCCCCGCCGGATCACCTCCTCGAATGGGATTCCGGGCGTCAGGAACGGCGCGCTGTGGGCGTAGTAATCCCGGAAGGTTTGGTTGCAGCGCACGAGGCGGTCGTTGCTGTCCCACAGCACGAAGCCGCCCGGGATTGCATCCGTTACGTCGTCCAGCAGTTCCTCCGCGGCGTGTGCCCGAAAGCGGAATCTTAGCGCGAGGATCGTCGCTGTCACGGCCGAGATCGCCGAGAGGACGGCCACAACGGTGACCCATATGCACGCGCTGGTCATGGAGACACCCTCTTTGGGAACGGCGGTATCTCTATTCTATCCGCGGTTGATTTTTCCTTTCGAGGCCAGCAATCCCAATGGTGAGCCAAAGTCGATCTGCGTTATTTTGATGTTGTGCATCGAGAAATATATAATAAAAATCGCTGGCGCGACGCGTCGGCACGAACGCATTCGACGAGTAGAGAGTTGTATCAGTTCTGCAGCGAATAACGCGCGATCTTGCTCGAATTCATGTCAGCGAATGCCCCCCTTGGCCGGGATGCTTGACGTTGAACGGACGGCACCCTGCGATCCTCGGCAGAATTGAAGGGGTGTGACCAACAGGAGCGGATGCGGCCCGTCAGGCAGGTCGCGGCGCCCGTGTCCGCTCCGTCTCGGGCCGCCCGAGCGAGCGTTGCGGCAGATTGGCGATAGGAGGGACCGCGCCCCGCTCACCCCGCCCGCTTCGCCGCATCCGCCAGGAACTCCGCCACCGCCTCGACGAAAGGCTGCCCATAGGCATCCCGCTTGCGCTCGCCCACCCCGTGGACCGAGCGCAGGGCCCAGAGATCGACGGGCTTCGCGCGCGCCATCTCGATCAGGGTGCGATCGGGAAAGATCATGTAGGCAGCCACACCCTCCTGGCGGGCGAGCGTCGCGCGCAGGCCGCGCAGGTGCTGGAACAGCGCCTCGTCGGCCTCCGACAGGCCGAGGCTGTCGTCGCGGTCGGCGCTGCCCGAGCGGCGGCGCTCCTTCGGGGCCTTCGGTTCGGGGTCGGGGCGCAACTGCACCGGCTCGCGGCCGAACAGGATCGCCTCGCCCTTGTCGGTCAGCGAGAGGCCGCCGTAGCCGTCGCCGTTCTCCGCGACCGCGCCCGCGGCGAAGAGCTGGCGCAGGATCGCCCGCCAGGCCGCCACCGGCTTGTCGGAGCCGACCCCGAAGGTCTTGAGCTGGATGTGGCCGTTGCGGCGGATTTGCTCGCTCTCCTTGCCGTGGACGAGGTCGCAGATGTAGGCGGCGCCGAAGCGCTGGCCGGTGCGCACCACCGCGGAAAGAACCTTCTGCGCCGCCACCGTGCCGTCGATGAGCGAGACGCCGCCGCGGCACAGGTCGCAGCGGCCGCAAGGAGCGCTCTGCTCGCCGAAATAGCCGAGCAGCGACTGGCGCCGGCAGGTCGCGCCCTCGCATAGCCCGATCATCGCCTCGAGCTTGCGGCGCTCGACCCGGCGGCGGTCGTCCGGCACCTCCTTCTCGTCGATCTGGCGGCGGCGGAGCGCCATGTCGTCGAGGCCGTAGAGGGTGAGGGTGTCGGCCGACAGCCCGTCGCGGCCGGCGCGGCCGATCTCCTGGTAGTAGCTCTCGATCGTCGAGGGCATGTCGGCGTGGCAGACGTAGCGCACGTCCGGCTTGTTGATGCCCATGCCGAAGGCGATGGTCGCCACCACCACGACGCCGTCCTCCTGGAGGAAGGTGTCCTGGTTGCGCATCCGCACGCTCTGTTCGAGGCCGGCATGGTAGGCGAGCGCGTTGAAGCCGTCCTGCTGCAGGATCTCGGCGATCTGCTCGGTGCGCTTGCGGGACGAGCAGTAGATGATGCCGCTCTCGGCCTTGCGGGGGCGCAGGAATCGCGAGAGCTGGCGCGTCGGATGCTCCTTCGGCGCGAAGGTCAGGCGGATGTTCGGCCGGTCGAAGGAGTGGACGAACAGCTCGGGCTTGCGGCCGCGGGGAAACAGCCGCTCGGAGATGTCGGCCCGGGTCGCGGCGTCCGCCGTCGCGGTCAGCGCCACGGTCTGCACGTCGCCGAGCGCCTCGCGCGCGCGGGCGAGGTCGCGGTATTCGGGCCGGAAGTCGTGGCCCCATTGCGAGACGCAATGCGCCTCGTCGACGGCGAGCCGCCGGACGCCCGCGCCCTGCAGCGCCTCGATCAATCCTTCCATCAGCAGCCGCTCGGGCGAGACGAAGAGCAGGCGCAAGCTCCCCTGGCGGATGCCGCGCCAGGTCTCGCGGGCGCTCGATTCCGACACCGTCGAGTTGAGGGTGCCGGCCGCGATGCCGAAGGCCTCCATCTGCTTCACCTGGTCGTGCATCAGCGCGATCAGGGGCGAAACGACGACGGTCAGCGACTCTTCCACGAGGGCGGGGAGCTGGTAGGTCATCGACTTGCCCGAGCCCGTCGGCATCACCGCGAAGACGTCGCGCCCGTCGAGCACGGCACCGATCACCTCGGCCTGGCCGGGACGGAAATCCTCGTAGCCGAAGGTTTTGCGAAGGGCGGCGCGGGCCTCGTCGAGGCGGTCTGTCATCGGGGTTCTGCGGGCTCGTTGCGGGCGGGCGGCACTGGGACGGGTTGTGGACGCCCCCTCACCAACGATAGGTATTCATCGCCGATGCGGGACGCCACCATGACGCACGATGATCGTGATGAGGACGCGGACCGGCCCGTCCAGACGCTGGCATCGACGGCGGGACTCGGCAAGGTCGAAGCGGTGGATAAGACCGAGGAGGGTGGTATGGCCTCGGCAGACGAAGCGCAACGGCGCGAACAGTCGCTCGCCGAGTTCTGGGCGCGCATCAAACCGATCCAGGATTACATCGCGTCGTTTCCGCGCACTGGCCTGAAGGCCGACAAGGCGTTCTACGACGAGTTGAGCGGCGATTGAGCTTGGAGTTGTGGGCGTTCCAGGTGCTCAAGCCCGGACGCTCCCCTCTGCCACCTGCACCACATCCGCCCGCCCGCCCAGCTCCCCGAACATCACAGGATCGGCCCCGGTCATCCAGACCTGCCCCGGAAGGGCCTCCAGCGCGTCGAACAACCCGGCGCGGCGGCGGGGATCGAGATGGGCCGCGACCTCGTCGAGGAGGACCAGGGGGGCCAACCCGCTCATCCCGGTGACGAGACGGGCATGCGCCAGCACGAGGCCGATCAGCAGGGCCTTCTGCTCGCCGGTCGATGCGGTGGCGGCGGGCACGTCCTTGGGGCCGTGGCGGACCACGAGGTCGGAGGCCTGGGGGCCGGCGAGCGTCCGGCCGGCGGCGCGGTCGCGAAACCGGTTCTGGCGCAGGGTGGCGCGGTAGCGGTCCTCGGCATCGACCGCCGGCCAGACCGCCACGAGGTCGTCGATGTCGCCCTCGAGCCGCACCCCGGCCCAGGGGAAGGGCGAGGCCTCGTCGCGGCTGGACAGGATCAGGCTGTCGAGCCGTTCCACCGTCTCGCGGCGGGCGAGCGCCACCGCGACGGCGAGCTCCGCCACCTCGCGCTCCACCGCGTCGAGCCAGGGCCCGTCGTCGGGCCGCTCCTCCAGGAGGCGGTTGCGCGAGCGGAGTGCCCGCTCCATCGCGTTGACCCGGGCGCCGTGGCCGGCATCGACGGCGAGCACCAGCCGGTCGAGGAAGCGCCGCCGGTCGCCGGCCGGCCCGCGAAACAGCGCATCGAGGTCGGGGGTGAGCCAGACCACCCGCACCTGCTCAGCAAAGGCGGTAGGGGAGGCGGCGGTGGCCCCGTCGATGCGGCAGAGCCGGCCGCCGCGCTCCTCGCGGCCCCGCGGCGGCTCCCAAGCCGTGCCGATGCGGTGGTCGCCGTTCGGTCCTTCGAGCGTCAGCGAGACCGCGAAGCCGCCGGCCCCGCCCTCCCGCGCCATCCCGGAAAAGTCCGCCCGGCGCAGGCCCCGTCCGGGGGCGAACAGCGACAGGGCCTCCAGGATGTTGGTCTTGCCGGCCCCGTTCTCCCCCACCAGCGCGACGAAACGGCGCCCGACCGCGAGGTCGAGATCGGCGTGGTTGCGGAAGTCGCGGGCGATCAGACGGGTGACGCGCAAGGGATCGGGCTCGGTCATCCCCGGGCCATATCACAGGTCGTCGCGGGGGCCGGCGATAGCGCTATTTTTTCCGAAAATCTTGTTCCATCCGCGACCTCATCCTGAGGTGCCGGGCGATCGAAGATCGCTTGGCCTCGAAGGAGGGGTCCAGGGATCGCAGAGGCTTCTGGAGCCCTCCTTCGAGGTCAGTCGATTTTCAATCGACTGACACCTCAGGATGAGGTTGTGGGTAGGAGAAAGACGACTCTGCTGGGCGATGGGAACGTTCGAGGGCGCGCAATCCCGCCCTTACACCCGCATCGGCATCAGCACGTAGAGCGCCGGCGCGCCCTCGCGGTCCTGGATCACCGTCGGCGAGCCCGGATCGGCGAGGCGGAAGAGCGCCGTGTCGCCGTCGAGCTGGGCCGTGATGTCGAGGAGGTAGCGGGCGTTGAAGCCGATATCGAGTGGGCCGGACTCGTAATCGACGTCCAGCTCCTCGGTCGCCGAGCCCGAATCCGGGTTGTTGACCGAGAGCGACAGGCGCCCGTCGGTCATGGCGAGCTTCACCGCGCGGCCGCGCTCGGACGAGATGGTGGAGACGCGGTCGACCGCCTTGGCGAACTGGTCGCGCTCGACCGTCAGGCGCTTGTCGTTGCCGGTCGGAATGACGCGGGCGTAATCCGGGAAGGTGCCGTCGATCAGCTTCGAGATCAGGGTGACGCCGGACGAGAAGCTGAACCGCACCTTGGCCGACGAGATCTCGACGCCGACGGTGTCGCCGCCATCCTCGACGAGCTTCTGGATCTCGGCCACGGCCTTGCGCGGCACGATGATGCCCGGCATGCCGCCGCTGCCCTCCGGCGCCTCCATCTGGACGCGAGCGAGGCGGTGGCCGTCGGTGGCGACCGCCCGCAGCTTGAGCGAGCCCTCGGCGTCGATGGTGTGGAAGAAGATGCCGTTGAGGTAGTAGCGCGTCTCCTCGGTCGAGATCGCGAACTGGGTCTTGTCGATCAGGCGCTTGAGGTCGGCGGCCGGGAGCTCGAAGGAATGCGGCAGCTCGCCGGCGGCGAGATCGGGAAAATCGGCCTCCGGCAGGGCGCCGAGGGTGAAGCGCGAGCGGCCCGAGCGGATCAGCATCTGGCCGGTCTCGCCGCTGGTCTCGAGCGAGACCTGGGCGCCGTCGGGCAGTTTCCGGACGATGTCGTAGATGACGTGGGCCGGCACCGTGATGGCGCCGCCGTCGACCACGTCGGCGGGGATCGTCTCGGTCACCTCGATGTCGAGGTCGGTGGCCTTGAGCTGGAGGCCGTCCGGCCCGGAGCGCAGCAGCACGTTCGACAGGATCGGAATCGTGTTGCGCCGCTCCACGACGCGGTGCACGTGGCCGAGCGACCGAAGAAGGGCCGCGCGCTCGACGGTGACTTTCATCAGGGTGATCCGTGTCTCGAACGACCGACCGTTCAAGGCCGGCAACCGCACTCGTTGCCCCGTGCAGGCACGGGAGCGGAACTTTGGCGAAGGCGCTCCCCGAACGCAAGCCGGCGGGGGAGGCTCATCCACGAGCCTCCCCCGCGGGCGTCGCGCAGGGTTATCGATTCCGGCGCCTCAATCCTGGAGCATGCGCTTCAGGAGCTCGACCTCGTCGCAGAGCGCCGTGTCCTCGCCGATCGCCTTCTCGATCTTGCGCACCGCGTGCAGGACCGTGGTGTGGTCGCGCCCGCCGAAGCGCCGGCCGATCTCCGGCAGGGAGCGGAGCGTCAGCACCTTCGAGAGGTACATGGCGATCTGGCGCGGCTTGACCACCGCGGCGGTGCGGCGCTCGGAGAGGATGTCGGAGCGCGAGACGTTGTAGCGGCTCGCCACCAGCTTCTGGATGTCCTCGATCTTGACCCGCTTCGGCTCGCGGTTCTTCACGAGGTCGCGGATTGCCGTCTCGGCGGTGTCGAGGGTGACCGGCGCCCCGGTGAGCGTGGCGTGGGCGAGCAGCCGGTTGACCGCGCCTTCGAGGTCGCGGCCGTTGGCGGTGATCGCCTTCGCCACGTATTCGGCGACCGCGGGACCGACCTCGAAGGCCGGGTGCGAGGCGCGCACGGCTTCGAGGCGCGATTGCAGGATCGAGGCGCGCAGGGCCTCGTCGAGCGTGCCGATCTCGACCACGAGACCGCCGGCGAGGCGCGAGCGGACCCGCTCGTCGAGGGCTTCCAGCTCCGTCGGCGGCCGGTCGGCCGCCACCACCACCTGGCGCCCGGCATCGATGAGGGCGTTGAGCGTGTGGCCGAACTCGGCCTGGATCGAGCGGCCCTGGATGAACTGCACGTCGTCGAGGATCAGGACGTCGATCGCCCGCAGCTTCTCCTTGAAGGCCAGCGCGCTCTGGGTCTTCAGCGCGTTGACGAAGCCGTACATGAAGCGGTCGGCGGTGAGGTAGATCACCCGGCGGCCGGCATTCTTCACCGCGTGGCCGATGCCGTGCAGGAGGTGGGTCTTCCCCAGGCCCACGCCGGCATGGAAGTAGAGCGGGTTGTAGAGGGCCGGACCGCCGTCGTGGCGGGCGACCCGCTCGGCGGCGGCGTGCGCGAGCGCGTTCGAGCGGCCGACCACGAAGCTCTCGAAGGTGAGGCGCGCATCGAGCGGCGCGCCGCCGAGATCGCCCTCCGGGGCGGCGCCCCGGGCGAGGCGCTCGGGCTCGGGCAGGTCGGTCGCCGGGCCGGCGGAGGCCGCCGGGCGCGGGGCCGGGGCGGGCTTGGCCGCCGCGGCGGCCCCCGGACGGGCCGGGGCCATCGCGCCGCGTACCCCGACCTCGAGGCTCTCGATGCCGTCGGCCTCGCTGCGGAAGGTGGCGAGCACCCGGTCGATGTAGTGCGACTCGATCCAGCTCTTCAGGAACCGGGTCGGCACGGTGAGGCGGGCGACGCCGCCGGACACCTCCTGCAGCTCGAGCCGGGCGAACCAGCTCGCGAACACGTCCTCGCCGAGTTCCGCCCGCAGCCGGCGCTTCACCCGCTGCCAGGCTCCCGAGATGTCGGCCGCCGCGGTCTCGCCGTTGCCGCCACGGCCGGAGCCGACTCCTTCCGCCAAGCTGCCGTCCACACGCATGACTGGTCCCTTCTCGGCCCGTCGGCGGCTGCCCGCTTCTCGGTCCGTACGCAGATACGCTTGCCGCAACCCCGGACGAGGGGCCCGGCGGCCGGGTCGAAGGCGGCGGAAGTCAACGGCTCCCGTGCCTTTTTCCCGTGGTTCACCCCGGTCTATCAACAACTGGTCTCGTTTCTCTTAAAGGACCGGAGACCCTGAATTCCGCGAGGCCGAGCCGATGGTTGGCGGCAGCCAAACGGGACGCCCGGGCGCGTCGTGCCCGGAAGCCGGTCCTGTCGATCATCTCAGAGCGGGACGAGACCCGCGCGAAGGGCGGGCATGGACCAAAAACTAGGCTGTCCTGGTGACGCTTCGCAACAGGAACGATCGCCCGCAGGGTGAACCGATCGTTACACGACGCAGCCACCCCCACCCGATCCACAGCCTGTCCGGCGGCAAGATGCTGGAATCGTGACCGTTTCGTTGAAGCGATCGTGCGACGGCCGAAAGATCCCTGCGGGCTCAACAGGTTGTCGAGAACGGGGAGGGCCCGGGGGACAGCCCGTTGGAAACCGTCGCCGTGTCTCCCGCGCACTTGACAGCGGTGTCGTCCGCTCCGGGCCAGGGCAGTACCGCGATCTCGGGCCAGAGCGCCCGCACCCGCTCGGCCTTCAGGGCGTAGGTGGCGGCGTTCGGGATCGCCGGGTTGGGGCGTAGCACCAGCCCGAACAGGTCGGCGAGGCCGAAGGGCGCGGCGATATCGAGGCGGTCGTCGGGGTCGAGCCGCACCCCGACCGCGTGGACGACGGCCGCGTAGCGCGCGAGCGCCGCGTCGGCGCTCGGCAGGGGAGGGTAGGGGCTGCCGAACCGGGTCTCGAACCAGAGATGAACCCGGGCCTGGTTGCGGATCTCGACCGGGCCGGAGCAGCCCGCGAGGACCGGGGCGGCGCGGCGCAACACGGCGTCCTCGGCCTCCCAGGAGAGATCGGGATCGAAGTAGATCAGGTCGTAGTCGCGGATTCCGTGGCCGCGCGGCCGCCCGGTCAGGCTGTTCCAGACCGTCTGGTAGAGGCAGCCGGCGACGAGGCGCCATTGCGGCAGGGCGAGCGACCGGGCGGCCGCGAGGAGCCGCATCAGGTCCGGATCGGCCCGGACGATCGCCGCGAGGCGACGCGCGAGCGCGCCCTCCTCGGACGACGTCCCGGGATCCGTCCCGGTCATCCGGCGCTCACGCGCCCGAATATTCCGCCCAGCACATCGGCGTCTCGAACACCTTGACCAGGGCGAGCAGCGGCATGGCCGGACGGGTCTGCTCCCAGATCCACATCGCGATATGCTCGGCGGTGGGGACTTCGAGGCCCGGGACCTCGTTCAGGCAATGGTGGTCGAGGCGCTCGAGCACCGGACGGAAGGCGTGCTCGACGTCGTAGAAGTCGACCACCCATCCGGTCTGCGGATCGACCGGCCCGTCGAGCGTCAGTTCGACCCGGTAGGAATGGCCGTGCATCCGGGCGCAGCGGTGGGTCGCGGGCACGGTCGGCAGGCGGTGGGCCGCCTCGAACGTGAAGGCTTGGGTGATCTTCATCGGAATCTGGCTGTGGGTTGCTGTGGGCCGCCCCTTAGCACCGATGCTCCGGCGGGCGAACCCGCCTTCGGCGCCTCCCCGGGGAGCCTGTCGTGGATCGCGACCGGACGCCGCGTCAGGGAATGCCGATCAGCTTGTGCGTCTGCAGGCTCAGGCGCCAGCGGGCGTCGCGCAGGCAATGGGCCACCGCGGCCTGCGTGTTGGCGATCCGGTCGGGCCCGTCCATCGGCTGGAGCCAGTGATGGCGGAAATCGAGCTCGGCGAGGGTGTCCGGGTCGAGCTCGGCCTGCGGGTAGACGAGCTTCAGCTCGTGGCCGCGCGTGAGGCGCAAGGGGGCGCCGGCCTTGGGGCTGACGCAGATCCAGTCGATCCCCTCCGGGGCATCCTGCGTGCCGTTCGTCTCGACGGCGACCTCGAAGCCGCGGGCATGCACCGCCGCGAGGAGCGCCGCGTCGAGCTGGAGCAGCGGCTCGCCGCCGGTGAACACCACGTAGCGCCGGCCGCGGGCCCCGTTCCAGGTCCGCTCGATCGCCTCGGCCAGGGCCTCCGCGTCGGGGAAGCGGCCGCCGCCGAGGCCGTCGGTGCCCACGAAATCGGTGTCGCAGAAGCGGCAGACCGCCTGCGCCCGGTCGGCCTCGCGGCCGCTCCACAGGTTGCAGCCGGCAAAGCGGCAGAACACCGAGGCGCGCCCGGCCTGGGCGCCCTCGCCCTGGAGGGTGTGGAAGATCTCCTTGACGGCGTAGCTCATGATGGCGGTCGTCGGGCGCCGCCTTGCGGCGTCGCGCGGTGCTCCCTTGTGAATCGCGATGACGCCCTGCCGTGTCAGATGCGGCCCGCGCCCGCAAGGGCGCCGGGCGCAGGGCCGGTGCGCGCGTCGCCCGCCTGTGGACGAGCCTGTGGGCGGCCGGGGGAGGGGCCCGCCGCCATGCTCCCGCCATGGATGTCGGGTTCATGGGACCATCGCGCGGCGCTGTCAAAAGCTTCGCCGCTGCCCTACAATCACGACCGGTCCGCCGTGCGGTGCCCGGGGCGGCGTGACCGGACGGCCTGGACCAAGGGGCCGGATGGTCGCGGGACGCGCCGCGGGGCGGCACCGGTACGACGGGAACCCATCGGAATGTTCAACGCTGCGCTGCTGCCGCGCCTCGCCGGACGCCTCCTCGGCCTCGGTGCTCTTCTGGCTGCCGGAACGGCAGGGGCGGTCACCGCGCCGATGCTGGTCGTGGACGTCGATTCCGGCAAGGTGATCTACAGCCAGGGCGCGACCGACCCCTGGTACCCGGCCTCGATCACCAAGCTGATGACGACCTACGTCGCCCTCGACATGGTGCGCCAGGGCCGCGCCTCGATGGACCAGCTGCTGACCATCTCGGAGGCCGCCGCGGCCGAGCCGCCCTCCAAGATGGGCTTCAAGCCCGGCACCCAGCTCACCCTCGACAACGCCCTCAAGATCATCATGGTGAAGTCGGCCAACGACGTCGCCTGGGCGATCGGCGAGAATCTCGGCGGCTCGATCGACGGCTTCGCCGCCCAGATGAACGAGACCGCGCAGCGCCTCGGCATGCGCGACAGCCACTGGTACAACCCCAACGGCCTGCCCGACGCCCGGCAATGGACCTCGGCCCGGGACATGGCGGTCCTCGGCCGGGCGCTGCTCCGCGATTTTCCCGAGAACCGCGACCTGTTCTCGATCTCGGCGATCCAGTTCGGCCGCGCCGTGATGCCGAACCACAACGGCCTGCTCGGCCGCTACGCCGGCGTCGACGGGATGAAGACCGGCTTCATCTGCGCGGGCGGCTTCAACGTGGTGGCGAGCGCCAACCGCAACGGCCGGCGCATCCTCACGGTGGTGATGGGCCAGTCGAGCGCCCGCGAGCGCGACCTGAAGGCCGCCGACCTGTTCGATTACGGTTTCGGCCAGTCGGGATTCAGCTTTGGCGGCCAGACCCTCGCCGAGCTGCCGACCTCGTCGATCGCCGCGCCGCCGGACATGCGGCCCTATATCTGCGACAAGCGCCGGCCGATGCCGACCGACGCCGATTCGGCCGCCCTCACGGCGAGCGCGGCGGCGGCCGGGGGCAATGCCGACAACGCGAACGCCCAGCTGATGGCGGCCGGCGCGCCGCCCTCCTCGGCGCTCGCCTTCGCCACCATGAACAGCGCGGCGCTTCGCAACCGCGCGCTGCCGCCGCGGGCGCCGCTCCAGCCCGTGCTGGTCTGGACCGGCCGCGACCCGGCCGAGAGCGCCATCGCGGCGACCGACGAGGCCGCGCCCGCCAAACCCGTCGCGGCCAAGCCGGCCGCGCGGGTGAAGGTCGCCAAGCCCGTGCCGCACAAGCCGGCCCCGAGCCGCAGCATCGCGGCGACCGGCGCCACCGTGCCGCAGCCGAAGCTCCTCGCCCGTCAGAAGGGCGCGGCGCCCGCCGCCGCGTCCGCCTTCGCCTCCACCGGCCCGGCCACCGCGGTGATCGCCGATCCGAAGGGCCACAAGGCCGCGGCGAAGCCCTCCGCCAAGCAGGATGTCAAGCCGGCGGCGAAGCCCACGCCGAAGGCCGAGACCAAGCCGGCGGCGAAGCCGACCGTGAAGTCCGCCCGCAAGAAGGACGACTGATCCGGTGGCGGCCGGGCCCGTCCTCTGCCCGGACGAGGCCCTGGCCGATCGCCGCAGCCGGACGGTCTTCGTGCCGTCGCTCTTCGCCGAGCAGCGGGCCGCCCTGGCGGCGCTCGGCCCGATCACGGTCGAGCTGCGCGGTGGCGGCGTGCTGGAGACGGTGCCGCTCGTCGGCGGAGCCGCCTGACCTCGCGCGCGTCACCGGCGCCTCCTCGATGCGGCACGCCCTTTCCCCGTGGATAGGACGAGGACGGCACCGGCGGGGACGCCGCGCCGTCCTCGTCTCCGTCACGCGCGTCCCGCGCCTTCCGGCAGTGCCGTCTCGATGGCCGCCTCGTAGGCGGCGAGGCTCGGGGCGGTGGCCGGGAGGGACGGAATCACGGCATCAGTAAGCTGGCCGCGGGCCGCCACGAGAGCGTCGAGCAGGGCGGCGGTGTCGCGGCTGAAGGGCAGCAGCCGGCCGCCGCCCTCGGCGCGGATGCGCTCGGCCGGGGCGCCGATATCGAGGGCGACGACCGGGTAGCCCGCCGCCCAGGCCTCCGACAGGACGTAGGAATAGGTCTCCGGCCAGACGCTCGACAGGAAGACGTAGTCGGGATCGGCCTCGGCCAGCAGGCGCGGCAGGTCGTCGGGCCGGTAGGCGCCGGTCACCGTGAGATTGGACAATCCGGCGACCCGCCGCGGATCGGCGACGTAGCCGATCACCGTGAAGGCGATCGGCCGGCGCTCCCGGGCCGCGCGTTCGGCGAGCGCCACGACGAGCTCGAAGCCCTTGTGGTTGCCGAGGGCGCCGACGACGGCGACCCGCACGGCGCCGGTGCGCGGACGGCGCGGCGGCGGGGCGGTCCGGGCCGGGGCCGCTTCGGGATGGGGCACCACCGCGATGCCGGTCAGCCCGAGGCGGCGGGCGTAGCGCGCCGCGGTGTCGTGGGAGGGGGCCACCAGGCGCCGGGCCCCGCGCAGGATGCGCTCGTTCGTCGCCAGCCAGCCGTCGAGGCCGCCGCCCATCAGGGCGTTCTGGTCGGCGTAATCGTGCGTCACTCCCTGCACGGTGCAGTGGCGGCAGAGATCGGCCGGGGGCTCCTCGCAATAGACGTTGCGCCCGTCCACCAGATGGACCTTCGGGCAGTACCACTGGAAGTCGTGCAGCGTGACCGCGTAGGGCCAGCGGCCGGAGACCAGCCGGTCGAGGAACGCCGACTCGTAGCCGAAGCGGGCGTCGAGATGGAGGTCGACGGCGACGCCGGCCTCCTCCAGCGTCTCCAGAAGGCCGACGAGCTGGTCCGGCCCCAGGGTCACGGCCGCCCGCGCGGTGTCGAGGGTGAGCGACAGCCCCCCGCGCACAGGGGCGAGGGACCCGATCTCGTGGTCCGGGGCCCGGGCGAGGCCGCGGATCTGGTCGACGTAGCGCGTCGCCCCGCCGCCGAGGCCGTGGCCGATATGGAGCGTCAGGCGCCGCAGGCGCGCGGCGAGGAGCTGCCCGAGGACGGCGAGCCGCAGCGGCGCCAGCGGATCGGCGGCCAGGAAGGCGTCGACCTCGTCCTGGTATTCCGGGTAGAGGGCGACGAGGCGGGCGTGGTTTTGCTCCAGGATCGCCAGCCGCTCGCCCTTGCCGAACGACGCCGAGCCTTCGTGCTCGACATAGGTGTCGGTGGCCGCGACGTGGATCCAGCCGAGGTCGCGGGCCTTGAGGCACCAATCGACCTCTTCGCAATAGCCCCGGCCCCATTCCGGCGAGAACGCCCCGACCTCGTCGAGGGCCTGCCGGTTGAGGTAGAGGCAGAAGCCGATTCCCGTCGGGATCGTGACCGGCGCGGGCGAGGCCGCTTCGAGGGCCGCGTCGATCGCGGCGGGCGGGAGGCCGAGGAGCGGTCCTTGCGCCTCCGGCATCCCGGGGAAGCCCAGGATGGTGGCGTTGTTCGACAGGGGCGTGGCGCTGGCGATGCCGGGCCGTCGGTGGCAGGCGGCAGCGAGCTTCTCCAGGGCCCGGGGCGCCAGCACCGTGTCGGCATTGACGAGGATGCAATCCTCGCCCGGCTCCAGGAGGGCGAAGCCGGCATTGACCGTGCCGATGAAGCCGAGATTCTCCCGGTTGCGCAGCACCGTCAGGCCCGGACGGGCCTCTGCCGCCAGGGCATCGAGGTAGGTCGTCACCGCCGAATCGGGCGAGGCGTCGTCGATCACGAGGGCCCGCATCCGCCCCGGCGCCAGCTGAGGCAGCAGCGAGGCGAGGCAGGCCTTGAGGTCGGAGAGCCCGTTATAGACCGGCACGATCGCGCAGGCAGGGGGCGGCGTGCGGGCGCCCTCCGGGGAATCCGGCTCCGGCGCCGCGATCTCGCCGAGGACGAGGCGGGCGCCGCCGCCGGGACGGATCGCCGCGACGAGGCGGTCATGGACGGCGAGGCGCTCCTCGCGGGTGGCCGAGGGATCGTTCGGCAGCAGCAGGGCGCGGGCCTCGGCCCGGGCGAGTTCGATCGTGCCGCGCAGGTGCCCGATGACCTCGCCGGCGCCGATCGGACCGACCGCGAGATCGGTGCCCGGCTTGAGCGCCCCGGGCGGGAAGGCGAAGGCGGCGGAGTGGCGGCCGAACAGCTCCAGGAGGTCGGGGCGCGCATGCGTCTCGACCTGTGCGACCTCCTGGCCGTTGCGCACCGCCCGCACCACGGTCGGCCGGTCGGGTCCGGCCTCGTCGAACACCCAGCCGGTGACCCGGTCCGGCGCCTCGATGTAGAGGCTCGCGCGCAGGTGCGGCGCGTAGGCGCCGAGCGTCGCGATCGTGTCGCCGGCCCGCACGCCGATCGTGTGCGGCTGTCCGTCGAGGGCCCAGGCCGGCAGGGTGAAGCGGAAGCCGTTCCAGCCGCCCTCGCGGCCGCCGAAGCGCAATTCCGGCCGGTAGAGGCCGGGACGGACGGGCTCGCCCTCCAGGCCGTCGACAATCAGGTGCACGGCCGGCAGCGGATCCGAGGACAGGGACGAGACCCAGCCCGAGAGCACGCCGCCCGAGATGCCGTCGAGATGGATCGTGTGATGGCCCGGCCCGACCGCGATCCGCTGCTGCTCGGCCCGGCCCGGCTCGGTCACCGTCAGCCGCAGGCGGCCGGTACCGGCGATGAGCGCCGGGTCGAGGGCGGCGTGCAGGTAGGTGACGCCGTCCGCG
Source organism: Methylobacterium indicum (assembly GCF_017347565.1). NCBI lineage: Bacteria > Pseudomonadati > Pseudomonadota > Alphaproteobacteria > Hyphomicrobiales > Methylobacteriaceae > Methylobacterium > Methylobacterium indicum. The sequence continues at coordinate 4,313,269 of NZ_AP024145.1, forward strand.
ACGAAGGTCCGGTCGACGGGAAGCGGCTGGTCGCGCTCGCCACCCTGGGCCAGGGTGAGGCTGACCGCGTCGGCATCCGCCTCCGGGTTCAGGGCGACCAGGACGCCGCAATTGTAGAGCCGGCCCCAGGCCACCGGGCCCGGGGGAGGCACGAACCACTGCCGCCCCGTCTCGGCGAGGCGCCGCGCACGTTTCAGGATCGTCACGTCGGGAAGGACCGCTCAAGAGGGAGCCGGCCGGGGCCGGCGGACGTCGAGTCACCTCCTAGAGCAGCGCCCGATCGGCTTGCAATCGGGCGCGGCCCCAGCTTGTGATTCTCGATGCTGCGAGTCTCGCGGCCGCGGCGGGACGATCCGTCGTCCGTCATGCGGCTAAAACGGCGTCGAGCACCCGGTCGGGCGCGATCTGGTGAAGCATGTGGCCGGCGCCCTCGACCGCGACGAGCCGGCTGCCCGGGATCCGCTGGTGCAGGGCGACCGACTGCCCGGCATGGGAGACCAGGCGGTCGCCGGTGCCGGATAGGATCGTCACCGGCGGGCGCACCTCGCCGTAATGCGGTCGGAGCGCGAAGGCGTCCGGCACCATCAGGGCGGATTCGGCCGCGGCGCTGCGCAGCTGCGAGGGGCGCAGCACCATGTCGACCGGGAAGTCGCGGGCGAAGCGCTCCGGCACCGGGCTCGGCCCGAAGAGGCGCGCCAGGATGCGCGGCCAGAGCAGGCGTCCGGTCACCGGCGCGACGGTATGGCTGATCAGGTCGCCGAGGCCCGGCAGGCTCTGGGGCGCGAAGAGGATCCCGTCGATCCGGGGCGAGGGGAAGTAGTAGCCGGATTCGAGGATCAGGGACCGCACGCGGGCCGGGTCTTGCAGGGCGAGAGCGATCGCCACCTGGGTGCCCCAGGAATGGCCGAGGATCGTCGCCGTCTCGACCCCGAGGCTGTGGAGCGCGCCGCGGATCAGCCCGGCCTGCATCGCCGGCGTCCAGATCCGGCTGCGCGGCCGCTCGCTGTGGCCGAAGCCCGGCCGATCGAAGGCGATGACACGGTGGGTGGCCGCCGCCCGGTCGATGAGGCCGCTGACGAGCCAATCCTGGATCAGGCTGCCGTTGCCGTGCAGCAGCACCAGAGCCGGGCCGCGCCCGCGTTCGAGGACGTGGAGGCGGGTGCCGCCGACTTCGACGAAGCGGCCGACCGGCGGCGTCGCCCGTTCGGCCGCCCGGGCGCGGCGGCCGGTCTCGACGGCGCCGGCGGCGAGAAGCGCGGTCCCCGCCAGGGCGAGGCCGGCGGCGGGAGGCAGGGAGCGGGCGGGGAGGGGAATGCGTGCTGACATGCCGGCACAACGGTGGGGCGGTGGCTCGGTTCGCCCCCGCACGGCAGGGCCGCCGCCCCGGGGGACGACGGCCGCGCAGGATCTCACGGGCAGGGACGGCGGGTACCGTCGTTGCTCAGGTAGGTGCCGCTCGCCGGGTCGTAGGAACGGAACCGGCGGGCGCAGGCCGCGACCGTCTCCGGATCGGGTCCGCCCTGGACCACCACCGGGGCCGCTTGCGCCTGTGAATTGGCGATGGCGCCGCCGATGATCGCCCCGGCAGCGAGGCCCGCGACACCGGCCCCGACCGCCGCGCCGACGCCCGGGCCGCGGCGGACACCGTAGCCGCGACGAACACCGTAGCCCCGGCGGTAGCCGTGGTGCCGGCCGAAGCGGCGGTATTGCGAGAACTCCGTCGGAAGCTCGCCGCGGGCGAGGGCCGCGGCGGCGGCGGCGGACCCAGCCGGCTCTGCCGAGACGGGGCCGCCGACGAGGAGGGCCGCGAGGGTCGCGGCGGCAACGAGGAGACGCGTCATGGGCCTGCCGGATTCCTGGTCGTGATCGTGCCGTTTCCCAATCGATCGATGCGACCGGCTCAGTACGTCCGGCCGTGCCGAGGGCGGGCGCTACGACGGTTGAAGTGGGCGATCAGCTTCGGCAGGACGAACAGCATGAAGATCTTGCGGAGCATGACTGACTTCCTTGTGGCAAGGGTGCTTCGATGTCGTCAAACGTTTGCCGTCGGGAAAAGATCCTGAAATAATTGCTGCATGATTTCGGACTGATCTGGCGATCGCGTTCGTGTCGCTGTCCTCGCCGGGGTGAGGGCGCCCCGGCGAGGATGCTGTCGGGCGCGCGTCGCCCGGGGCCTCAATGCTTGCGGCGGATCAGCCAGCCCGCCGCGAAGGCGAGGGCGGCGATGCCCAGCACCGTGTTGGTGCGGTGCCCGTCCGCGTAGGCGAGGGCCTGGCGGCCGTAGCTCTCGCCGCGGCGGCGCGCCTCCCGGGCGGCGTAGCGCCCATCCTTGATCACGCGGTCGGCGTGGCCGCGGGCGGTATCGGTGAAGTCCCGGGCCGTGCCGGCGACATCCTCGGCGTAGTCTCGGGTCGTGCCGGCCAGATGCTCGGCCCGGTCGCGGGCGGCCTCGGCGAGATGGCGGCCGTCGTCGATGAGGTCCTCGGCCTGGTCGCGGGCGCGGCCATAGGCGTATTGCGCGCCGCCGGCCACCTGGTTGGCGGCGCCGCGGACCTGCTGGGCCGGGTCGCCCGTGAGGCCGCCGAGGGCGGTCTGGGCGCGGCCCTTCAGGTGACGGGACGCGCCACGGATCTGATCGCGGTTCATGCTGTCCTCCTGAGTCTCGGAAAGATGGATCGCGACGGGCCGGGCCCGCCGCGGAGGGTTGCGTACTCGGTGTTCCTTGCGGCGTTACTTGAGGCGTTACTTGCGGCCGAGCAGGCTGTCGGCGGCGTGCTTCACGCCGTCCTTGGCCTCGCCGACGGTGCGCTGGGCCTCGCCCTTGAGCTCCTGGGCCTTGCCCTCGACCACGAGGTTGTCGTTGCCGGTGACCTTGCCGACACCTTGCTTGACGTTGCCGACGGCCTCGTTGGCCAGGCCCTTGAGCTTGTCGGTGGTGCTGCTCATCGAACTCTCTCCGTCATGAGGGGGATGGAAGGCATGAGGGGGTGGAGGGCTCCCGCCGCGGGGCGGGAGCCGACGCCGGCGTCAGACGCGGCGGGTGGTGTCGTAGGCGCCGACCAGCTTCGGGGCGCCGAGGCGGCCGCCGAAGAAGGCGGCGGCGGCGCCGAGCAGCAGCGCGATGGCGGCGTAGAAGGCGCCCTGGGTGGCGGCCGACTTCGCGGTCACGGCCGCGGCCTCGGCCTTCTGCTTGGCGGTGGCGACCGCCTGGTCGTACTGCTTCTCGTAGTCCTGGACCTGCTGGCGGGCCTGGTCGACCGGGATGTTCTGCGCCTTGGCGAGGGCGTCCGCGGCGCGGGTCTCGGCCTGCTGCTTCTGCGAGGCGTCGCCGGTGATCAGGGCGCGCACCGCCGCGACGGCGGCGTCACGGGCGGCCTGCGGGTCCTGGCCGGCGGCCTGCTGGCGCACCTTGTCCTCGATGCCCTCGAGCGGGTTCTGGATCTTCGACAGCGACGGGGCCGCGGCCTGGGCGGCGGTCTGCACCGTGCCGCCCACGAGGTTGCCGGCGCCGCCGAGCGCGCTCGAGACCGTGCTGAGCGTGCCGCCGACGAGGCCGCTGGCCGCCGAGGTCACGAGATAGATCACCACCAGGGTCGTCACCGCCCAGGAGACGAGGCCGTGCAGGGCGGCCGCGCCCGGCAGCGGCTTGCCGGAGAGCCGGCCCGCGATCGCGCCGCCGACGAGCGAGGCGACGATGCCCGACACCACGAACCACAGGCCCGCGCCGGTCGACAGGGTCGAGGCGGCCGGGTTGTCGCTGGCGTTCACGCCCACCGACGACAGGCCGACGCCGACGCCGACGAGGTTCAGGATCACCTGCGTCACGAGCGCGGTGACGGCGCCGGCGAAGATGGCGCCCCACGACACCTGGTTGAGCAGGACCGCGCGGGTATCGGCCTGGGCGGCGGTCGCGAGGGGGGAAACGGGGGTCTGGATGGTCACGTGGTTACTCCGGGTCGTTCATGCATCGATGGGTCGGGGCGGCCCCGGGGCCGCGGCGCTCTCCCGCGCCGGGTTCCCGGGGTCGTCGATGTCCGGCCGCGACGCGGTCGGTCGCGCGATCAGTCGCGGTTGGCGCTCACGAGGAGGCCGAGGCCGAAGCCGACGAGGCCGGCGATCACCAGCGAGGCGACCGGGTACTCGGCCACCTGATGGCCGACCTGGCGGGTGCCGCGGCGCAGGGCCTGGCTGCCGCGCTCGTAGGCGTCCTCGGCGTAGTCGCGGGCCTCGTCGGCATAGCCGCGGGCGTCGTGGGCGAAGTCCTGGGCGTAGTCCTGCGCCCGGTCGGCGGCCTGGCGCACGCCGTCCTTGGCCTGGCCGTAGGCGTTCTCGGCCGCGCCCTGCGCCTCGCGGAACCGGCCCTCGGCCGAGTCGCGGTGCGAGCCGGTCAGGTCGCCGACAGCGCCCTGGATCTTGCCGCCGAGTTCGCGGGCGGCGCCGGTGATGCGATCCGTGTCAACCATCTGGATTCTCCTGGTAACGGGATGAAAGGGACGGCGACCTGATCGGGGCCGCCGGATGACCTCATGTCGTCAGTCGCGGCGCGGTGCGGTCTCCCCGGGGGAGCGTCCGTCGTCCTTCTGACGTCGGCCCTCGGTCTCGACCCGGACGTCGCCGGTGATCTTGCCGATGGCCTCCTTCACCGAGCCCTTGACCTGCTCGGTGGAAGTGGGTGTCGCGCGCTTGGTCATGAGCAACTCCGTGACGACTGAGAGAAAACTCCGACCGGCTTGCAGATGTGCCCTCCCGGCGCGCGTTCAATGGTAGAAAGATACTGGTATGCTGAGCATCAGCTACCAGAAGCCTGGAGCGGGAAGCCGTGCTCGCGGCCCCACAGGATCACCTCGGTGCGCCGGTGCACGCCGAGCTTGCGGTAGAGCGCGGCACCGTGGTTGCGCACGGTGTTGCGCGACAGGCCGAGCTTGCGGGCGATGGCGTCGTCGTCGAGACCCGAGCAGATCAGGTTGAGGATCTGCCGCTCGCGCAGGGTGAGATCCGGCACCGCCGCCCCGGGGGTCTCGCGCCCCGGCCGGCGCAGGTTCGCCAGCTTCTCGATCAGGCCGCGGCTGAACCACGAGGTGTCCGCCATCACCGTCTCGATCGCGTCGAACAGTTCGCGCTCGGTATGCTTGCGCTCGGTGATGTCCTGCAGGACCATCAGGACGAATTCCTCGTCGCCGATGACGACGCGTTCGGCCGAGACCAGGCAGTCGAGGTCGGTCCCGCTCTCGTGGCGCAGGCAGACCTCGAGGCCGAGCACGTAGCCGGTGCGGGCGAGCACGTCCTCGAAGCGGCGGCGCTGCTCGTCCGAGACCCAGAGCCCGAACTCGCCCGGGGCCCGCCCCACCACCCTGTCCTCGCCGAAGCCGAACACCCGCCCGAAGGCCTCGTTGATGCTGGTGACCTGGAACGCCGCGGCGCGGGCGAGCAGCGTCGGGACGGGAGTGAGGCGAAAGGCCTTGGCGAAGCGCTCCTCGCTCTGGCGCAGGGCCGTCTCGGCCTTCCGCCGCAATTCGAGGTCGGCGAAGGTGAACAGCATGCAGGGCTCGTCGCCCATCTCCATCGGCTGGCCGGCGACGATGACGAAGCGGCCGCCACCGTCGGGCAGCTCCAGGCGCGCCTCCATCTGCGGGATCGTGCCGCCCTGGTTCAGCCGCGACACCGCGAGATCGCGGTTGCGGGCATTGGCCAGCACGTCGACCTCGTAGACGCTGCGGCCGATCACGGCGTCGCGGGTGTAGCCGGTCATCTCCAGGAAGCCGGCATTGACCTTGACGTGGCGCAGGTCCGAGAGCCGCGTGATCACGGCCGGGGCCGGATTGGCGTTGAAGGTGCGCTCGAAGCGCTCCTCGGCCTCGAACTGGTCCGAGACGTCCTTGAGGATCAGGGCCAGGCAGCTCGGCTTGCCCTCCCGGTCGGTGGCGACGAGGCTGCGCAGGGAATGCACGAAGCCGACATCGGGCCTGTCGGTGCGCGTCACCTCCACCACGACGTCGTGGAAGCGCTCGCCGGCCACGACCCGCTCGATCGGGTAGTTCTCCGGCGCGCGGTTGTTGCGGTAGCGCAGGGCGAAGCGCTCGCGGTAGGCGTCGACCGTCGGGCCGATCTCGTCCAGGCTCTCGGCGCCGTGCATCGCCAGCGCGGCCTCGTTGGCGTAGGCGATGGTCTGGTCGGGCTCGACCAGGATCACTCCCTCGCTGAGGCCGGCGATGATCTGCCGGAGTTCGTGCCTGTCGACGCCTGGGGTCACGGCTCGTGCGGTCCTTTCGTGCCGTCGGACCGCCCCTCGGCGGTCCTCTCGCTCGCCTCTCGGGCAGCGGAGCACAAACGGATCGCGCGCCATCGGGTTCCCGGGCAGGCACGGGTTTCACCGGTAGATTCGTATCATTGACGTAATTGCCGGCGACCAGAAATAAATCCTGTCATCGCCTGCACCCCGCATTGCCCCACGGGACTAGACCGTTGGGTCGAGTGGTCTAGTCCGGCGAGACGGGCGTTCGACGGGATCTCGACGGTGGGAACAGACGATGTGACGCGCGAACCGAACGGGACGCCGGACGGCACCATCGCCCTGATGCAGTCGCACCTGGGCCGACAGCTGCGGCAGTACTACCCGGAGGTCGTCGAGATCAGCGGGGGATCGCGCCTCGGCGAGGTCCTGGCACGTCTGACGCTCGCTCTCGCGAGGGCTGAAGCCGGACGCGAGGTGCCGGCCTCGTTCGGGGCGGAACTCCTCGGCGCGGTGCCGCGGCTGCGGCGCTACGCCCTTTCGCTCGCCCCGCGCGGGGCCGATGCGGACGACCTCGTGCAGCAGACCCTGCTCAAGGCCTGGGAGCACCGGCGCCAGTTCGTCCCCGGCACCAGCATGCCGGCCTGGCTGTTCACGATCCTGCGCAACGGCTTCTTCAACGGCCGCCGGCGGCACCGCCGCGAAGTGGCCGATCCCGATGGAATCCACGCCGCCGCCCTCGTCAGCGAGGCGGTGCAGGAGCACCGGGCCTCCCTGCGCGACCTGCAGGACGCCCTCGACCGGCTCGAGCCGGGCCATCGCGAGGCGTTGCTCCTCGTCGGGGTCGAGGGTTTGACCTACGAGGCCGCTGCCGTGGTCCTCGGCTGTCCCGCCGGTACCGTGAAGAGCCGCGTCAGCCGTGCCCGCGACCGGCTCGCGCGGGATCTCGGCCAGGGTCCCAGCCAGGGTCCCGGCCAGAATCTCGGCCAGCATCCGGATGCCGGCCACCGGTAGGGGCAAGGCCCGATGGAATGCCCCAACCCGCACCGACTTCGGGCGTTCCTGCCGTCCCGCCTCGCTTCCCGGGGCATCCGGTTCGACCCGCGGCCCATCCCCGAGGCCGCCCGCATCCGGGCACCGGCCCCAAGAGGAGACCATGACCTCATCCCGCTTTCCGATTCTTCTGCCCGCCGTGTGCCTCGTCCTCGCCGGCCCGGCCTCGGCCGCTCCGTCGGCGAACCGCTTCGACGGCGCCTGGTCCGTCGTCGCCACCGCCGAGACGGGGACCTGCACCGGTCCCTACCGCTACCCGATCGTCATCCGGGACGGCGTCGTCGACGATGCCGGGGGCAACGGGGTCGACGCCTCCGGGCGGGCCGGCGCCGACGGCCGCATCACCGGCACGATCCGCAGCGGGCTCGCCAGCGTCTCGGTCACCGGCCGCCTGCGCGGCGCCGCCGGCCAGGGGCGCTGGAGCCTCGCGGGGATCAGCCCGTGCGCGGGACGCTGGACCGCCCGCCGCACCGGGTGAGGGCGCGTCAGCCCTCCGCGCGCCGCGCCCGCTCCCGTCCGGCCTCGATGATCGAGCGGATGCGGGCGGCCATCACCTCCACGGCGAAGGGCTTGGTCAGCACGCTCATGCCGGGGGCGAGCGTCCCGGTGCCGAGGATGGCGGTCTCGGCGTAGCCGGTGATCAGCAGCACCGTCAGGTCCGGCCGGGTCTCCCGCGCGGCTTCCGCCATCTGGCGGCCGTTCATGCCGCCGGGCAGGCCGACATCGGTAACGAGCAGGTCGATGCGCACGTCCGAGCGCAGGACCTTGAGGCCGGCCGCGCTGTCGGCCGCCTCGATCGCCGTGTAGCCGAGATCCTCCAGGATGTCGGTGACCAGCATCCGCACCGTCGGCTCGTCGTCGACGACGAGCACGGTCTCGCCCTCGGCCGCCCGGGGCAGCTCCGCCGAAGCCGCCGTCTCGGCCTCGCTCGGGGCCGGGCCGTCGTGGCGCGGCAGGTACAGGCTCACGGTCGTGCCTTCGCCGACCGTGGAGGCGATGCGGACCTGCCCGCCCGATTGCTGGGCGAATCCGTAGATCATCGACAGGCCGAGGCCCGTCCCCTCGCCGATCGGCTTCGTAGTGAAGAACGGCTCGAACACCCGGGCGATCACCTCCGGCGCCATGCCGGTGCCGGTATCGGTGACGGAAAGGGCCAGGTACTCGCCCTCCGGGAGGTCGTGCCGGCGCGCCGCCTGCGCGTCCATCACCCGGTTGCCGGTCTCGACCGTGATCCGGCCGCCGTCCGGCATCGCGTCGCGGGCGTTGAGGCAGAGGTTGAGGAGCGCGTTCTCGAGCTGCGAGGGATCGACCAGCGCCGGCCAGTCGCCGCGCGCCGCCACGTCGAGGGCGATGCTCGGGCCGACGGTGCGGCGGATCAGCTCCTCCATGCCGGCGACGAGGCGGTTGACGTCGGTCGGGCGCGGGTCGAGCGTCTGGCGCCGCGAGAAGGCGAGGAGCCGGTGGGTCAGCGCCGCGGCGCGCTTGGCCGCCCCTTGCGCCGCCGCCATGTAGCGCTCGACATCCTTGAACCGACCCTGCTGCAGGCGCGTCTGCATCAGTTCGAGGGAGCCCGAGATGCCGGCGAGCAGGTTGTTGAAGTCGTGGGCGAGGCCGCCGGTGAGCTGGCCCACCGCCTCCATCTTCTGCGACTGGCGCAGCGCCTCCTGGGTCGCCGCCAGCTCGGATTCGGCCCGCAGCCGGTCGGAGATGTCGCGGGCATGGTGGAAGGCGCCGATCACCCGTCCTTCGCCGTCGCGCAGGGGCGAGTAGGTGACCTCCCAGGCCGGCTTGGCGAGGCCCGGATCGCCGAACTCCTCGGTCACCGTGTAGCTCTCGCCGGCGAGCGCCCGGGTCATCAGGCCGCGCATCACCGGGGCCTGGTCCGGCGGAAACAGGTCGGGAAACACGTCGCCGATCCGCACGCGGATGCCGAAGATCCGGTGGAACTCGTCGCTATGGGCCTGGTTGAAAGCGATCAGCCGGTAGCTCGTGTCGAAGGCGCAGATCGGTGCGGCGCTCGACTGGATGATGTCGCCGTAGAGCCGTAGCTCCGCCGTCCGGTCGGCGACCTGGCGGCCGAGGGACGCGGTGAGGTCGCGCGAGGCGGCCTCCTGCCGCTTGCGCTCGGTGATGTCGGTGGCCGCGCCGTACCACTCGGTGATCCGGCCGTCGGCGTCCAGCACGGGCACGGCGCGCGACGAGGCCCAGCCGACCGAGCCGTCGGCGAGATGGACCCGGTGCTCCAGGCTGTAGGAGGTCTTGGTGCGGATCGCGCGCTCGATCTCGGCGCGCACCGCCTCTCGGTCCTCGGGCGGGATGTAGGTCTCGATCCAGTCGGTGCTCGCCGAGGTCGTGTCGGACAGGAAGTCCCCGCCCGAGAGCTGGAACAGCCGGCTCCAGTCGGCGCTGATCCGGTAGCGGACCTCGGACGAGGAGCGCACCAGGGCATCCAGCATCTGCTCGCGCCGGCGCAGGGCCTCGCCGAGGTTGTGCAGGTGCTCGCGCTCCAGCGTGACGTCGAATTGCGAGGCGAAGAAGTAGGTCAGCTCGCCGTCCCGGCCGAAGACCGGCGAGATCAGGAGGCGGTTCCAGAACCGCTCGCCGTTCTTCTTGTGGTTCAGGAGATCGATCTCGATCGCCACGCGACGCTCGACGGCATCGCGAATCTTCTCGACGTCGGCGCGGTCGGTCTCCGGCCCCTGCAGGAAGCGGCAGTTGCGCCCGAGGATCTCGTCGCGGCCGTACCCGGTCAGCTTGGAGAAGGCGGCGTTGACGAAGATGATCGGGTTGTCGGGCTGGTGCGGATCGGTGATCAGCATCGGCATCCGCGTCGCGCGCACGGCGGCGGCGAACGGATCGTGGCTCGGGGCCGACCGGCCGATCTCGGCGTCGATGCGGTCGGTTTCGCGGCGGTCAGTCACTGGCTCCGTCGCCTCCTTCCGCGACCCTCGGCGGCGGGTCTCATAGCACCCGCGGCCGCCCGCGCCATAGCACGGCCGCGCGCGTGCCCATCCCGCGCCGCCGGACGGGCATCCCCGTGGTCGATCCCGCCGCCTGAGGTCGTTGAAACCGGAGCGCGCCGGTCCGGCGCTATTACGCCCGGCTCGGCGAGAGCCGCGAGTTCTCCCGGGCCGTCGGGTCGACCGCCACGATGCCGCGGCCCTCGGCGTAGACCGCCCCGAGGACGGTGCGGAAATGGTTCCGCACCCGGCCGTAGCATTCGCAGGCCGCATGCTCCGCCTGGGCGCGGTCCAGGATGGTGATCTGGCCGCGGCGCACCGAGATCAGGCCGCGGCGCTGCAGTGCCCCGATCACCCCGGTGAGATAGGTGCGGCGCACGCCGAGCATCTCGGCCAGCATCTCCTGCGTCACCGGCAGGACCGGCGTCCCGAGCCGGTCCTGGAAAGTCAGGAGCCAGCGCAGGCAGCGCTCCTCGATCGGGTGCACGGCGTTGCAGGCCACCGATTGCAGCACCTGGGCGAGCAGACAATCGGCGTAGCGGACGAACAGGTCGCGCAGGACCGGGGACGAGGCCCTGGCCCGGGTCAGCCGCTCGGCGTCGAGGCGCATCACGTCGCCCGCGACCTGCACGATGGCCTCGCTGAAAGCCGGCAGGTAGCCGTTGCTGACGACGCCGCCGACCGCCCCTTCGTGGCCCACCGTCGCGGTCTCGATCATGCGGCCGTCGCTCATGCGCGAGACCAGCGTCACGGTCGTCTGGTTCAGCGGGAAGGTGACGTGCGAGACATCCTCCCCGGCGCGAAACAGCACGGCCCCACGGCCGCGATGTCCGCGCTCGAGATAGGGCGCCAGCAGGGCGCGATCCGCCGTGTCGAGGGCTTCCAGCAGCAGATTGCCCTCGAAGAGACCGGCCACGAGGGCTCGTGAGTCATCCGGCGCATTCAACGTCGTCGTCTCCGGAAATCAGGCACCCGCCTCGCGGGCCGGCCGGAGGATGTTGGATCGCCGAAAAAACAGCGACCGTTGCCCTGCGCTCGCGCATCGCGCATCCCCGCGACCGAAGCGAGACCATCCATAAACTAACGCCAGGACAGCATCTTGTCTGTCGTATTTCGAACGCTTCCAGACCGATTCCGGCCTATCTCGGATAGCCGAGCGTGTGAGTTCAGCAGCCAAGACATACTGTGGTACACTATTTTTAAGTTCATTGAAAAAGCATTAGGCGACAATCATCACCATTATGTTCTATGATAATACAGAAAATATATTATATATATTACAAATTTAAAGAACTAATCGACTCATCCCACGCATTATAAAGAAGGTATTTTCTTTAGTAATATCATCTTGAGACATTTAAACGACAGTCTGGCATACGGTTTTGGGCGGAAAATGGCGCATCGATCGAGGATTCATGGCGATGACGCGGCATGACTGCGGGTTGCGCGGGTTGCCAAAGCAATCGTTCGATGACGGTCGCCCCTGCGTCAGGTCCCGGCGCTCTCTCGACTTTGTCGCTGAAACATCCCACCCGACCTTGCCCAGGGCGGTGGAATTAGCCTGAGGTTTGGGGCCGTGCCCGATCGAGGCGTGCAGGGGCGTTCGGCGACCGGGCGCGCGGCGTGACGTCGCCCCGGCGGCATCCGGCAGCGGGGCGACGTTCGAAATGCGGCTTGCGGCGGGTCGCGGGCGCTCAGCTGTCGAGCGCGACCGCGCCGGCATGCCCCATCACCGAGCGGGTGAGCCGGTCCGCCCCGAGCTCGCCGCCGGAATAGCCCAGCAGCTCCGCGAGCTTGTCGCGGGCGCGGCAGACCCGGCTCTTCACCGTGCCGACCTTGCACTGCATCAGCGCGGCCGCATCCTCGTACGAGAGGTCGCCGACCGCGACCAGCATCAGGGCCTCGCGCTGCTCGGCGACCAGCTTGTTGAGGGCGGCCTGGAGGTCCTGCACGTCGAGGCGGTCGCCCTGGTTGGGCGCCGAGGTCAGGCGCGCCGAATAGGCGCCCTCGCTGTCCTCCACCTCGCGCGAGCGCTTGCGGTGCTCCGAGTAGAAGGCGTTGCGCATGATCGTGAACAGCCAGGCGCTGAGGTTGGTGCCGGCCTCGAACCGGTCGCGGTTCTGCCAGGCCTTCAGCATCGTGTCCTGCACGAGGTCGTCGGCCCGGGCCGGATTGGCGGTGAGCGTGAGGGCGAAGCGGCGCAGGGAGGGCGTCGCCGCGAGCAGATCCTCCCGGAACCGGTCCTTCTTCGGCGCGCCGAGGGCGGCGAGCGCCAGCTCCAGGCGCCCGAGCAGGTCGGCGAAGGCGGCAGGCGCCGCCTCGACCTCGACGGCTGCGTAATGCGCGCGCAGCCGCTCGCCCAGATGCTCCTGGACCGATGCGGGCAGGACGGGCGCCGCGCCCCGGACCGGGGCCTCGATCGTCTCTCGGTTCGTGTTCTGGGCGGCATCGGCCGCGACGATCGTGGGCGGACCGGGGGGCGTGCTCTGGGTCATCGGGTCTTCGACTGGCGCGGGGATCACGCCAAGCTAGAGCATAAGCACCCGGGAGGCGAGGGCGAAGCGGCCCTGCCGCGGTGCGATGCAACCGAAGCGCCGCCGCGTTGCAGCGGCGGCACGCCGGAGGGACCGGTCCGAAGAACGTCTTCCGAAGAACGTCCGGGGTCAGCGGCGGCCCTTCAGCAGCCAGCCGGCGACGAAGGCGAGGCCGGCGACCGCGAGCAGCGTCTCGGTCGGGTGCGACTCGGCCCGGCGCAGGGCGGTGCGGCCGCGATGACGGGCCTCGCCATAGGCCGAGACGCCGCGGGCATAGGCGTCGCGCCCGCGCTTCTCGATCTCTCCGGCGAGCGCCGCGCCGTCATGCGTCAGTTCCTCGGCGACGCGGCGGCCGCGGCCATAGGCGTACTGGGCGCCGCCCACCACCTGGTTGAACGCCCCTTCCGCCTGCGGCCTGGCGCGGCCGGCGACGGCGCCGAGGGCGGTCTGGCCGCGCCCCTTGAGGTGGCGCAGGCCGCCTTCGATCTGGTCCCTGTTCATCACGGTCTCCATCGGGTTCGAGCACGGGAAACGGACGCGGGAAAAGAAAAGGCCGGCCTCCCGCCTGAGCTGCGAGGGGCCGGCCCGAACGTCCGCTGCGGTCGGGCCGGCGCGATGCCGGCCCTCGCGCGGATCAGAGCTTGCTCTTCACCGTGTCGGCGGCATTCTTGATGCCGTCCTTGACGTCGCCGGTGGTCTTCTGGGCCTCGCCCTTCAGCTCCTGGGCCTTGCCCTCGGCCTGCAGCTTCTCGTTGCCGGTCATGTTGCCGATGCCCTGCTTCACGTTGCCGACCGCCTCGTTGGCGAGACCCTTGATCTTGTCGGTGGTGCTGCTCATGGGAAGCTCCTCGGTTCGTGCAGTTCGTCGACTGCTCAGGCCTGATGAACCGCCGAGCCAGCGCATTGTTCCGCTGCGACAGGACGACCGTGCGCCGCCCGGGCTGGACCGCGGCGGTGGAACCCGCTAGGTCGCGCGCCCTCCCTCCCGGCACCGTCAGAGATTCGGCATGAAGGCCTGCGGCCTCGATTTCGGCACCTCGAACACCACGCTCGGCCTCGTCGCCCCCGGCTCCGCCGGTAACGACGGGCTGGCGCTCGCGCGGCTGGAGGGCGAGGCGGTCACGATCCCGAGCGCGATCTTCTTCCCGCCCGCCGGCGAGGAGGCGATCGGCCGGGCCGCGATGACGGCCTATGTCGAAGGGACGCCCGGACGGCTGATGCGCAGCCTCAAGTCGGTGCTCGGCTCCTCGCTCCTGGAGGAGACCACCCTGGTCGGCCGCCGCCGGCTGTCGTTCCGGGCGGTGATCGCCCGCTACCTCGCCGCCGTGAAGGCGCGGGCGGAAGCCGAGGCCGGCGAGGCCCTCTGCCAAGTGGTGCACGGCCGGCCGGTCCACTTCGTCGACGGCGACCCGGAGGGCGACCGCCGGGCCGAGGACGCGCTCGCCGGCATCGCCCGGGAGGTCGGCTTCACCGAGGTGTCGTTCCAGTACGAGCCGATCGCCGCGGCGCTCGACTACGAGCGCGGCCTCGACCGGGAGGAGGTGGCGCTGATCGCCGATATCGGCGGCGGCACCTCGGACTTCTCGGTGGTGCGCCTGAGCCCCGAGCGGCACCGGGCGGTGGAGCGGGCCGGCGACATCCTGGCCAATGACGGCGTGCGGATCGGCGGCACCGATTTCGACCGCACCCTCAGCGTCGGCGAGGTGATGCCGCTGCTGGGCCTCGGGAGCCCGATGCGGCGCCCGGGCCTCGACGTGCCCTCGTCCTATTTCCACGATCTCGCCACCTGGTCGCAGATCAACCGGCTCTACGACGGCAAGACCCTGCGCGAACTGCGCTCGCTGCGCCGCGACGTCGCCCGGCCGGACCTGCTCGACCGCCTCGCCGCGGTGATCGAGGCCGAGCGCGGCCACACCCTGGCGATGGAGATCGAGGACGCCAAGATCGCCCTGTCGGAGATCGAGCGGGTCGCGCTGCCCCTCGGCTGGGTCGAGCCCGGCCTCGTCGCCGAGATCGGCCGCCCCGACCTCGCGCGCCACTCCGCCGACCTCGCCCGGCGCATCGGCGCCTGCATCACCCGCTGCCTGCGCGATGCCGGGGTGGAGGCGTCCGCCATCGACGCCCTGTTCCTGACCGGCGGCTCGACCCGCCTCGCCCCCGTCCGCGCCGCGATCCTGGCGGCGGCGCCCGGGGCCCGGGTGGTCGAGGGCGACACCTTCGGCTCGGTCGGCCTCGGGCTGACCGTCGAGGCGGCGCGGCGCTACGGCTGAGCCCCCGCGGCGCTCAGCCCTCCATGGCGATCAGCGCCGCGTCGCCGCCGGCCGCCGCGGTGTTGATCGTCACGGTCTGCTCGGTGGCGAAGCGCAAGAGATAATGCGGACCGCCGGCCTTCGGGCCGGTGCCCGACAGGCCGTGGCCGCCGAAGGGCTGCACGCCGACCACCGCGCCGATCATGTTGCGGTTGACGTAGACGTTGCCGGTGGAGAGCCGCGACACCACCCGCTCCACCGTGGCGTCGATGCGCGAATGCACGCCGAGCGTCAGGCCGTAGCCGCTGGCCTCGATCGCATCGAGCACCCGGTCGAGATCGGCCGCCTTGTAGCGGGCGACGTGCAGGATCGGCCCGAACACCTCCTCCGCCAGCGCCTCCGGACCGGCGATCTCGTAGATCTGCGGCGCCACGAAATGGCCCTCGCCCGGCACCTCGCCGACGTAATGGGCCCGGGCCGCGCGGCGCATCGCGGCGCCGTGGCGGTCGAGGCGGGCGCGGGCCTCCGCGTCGATGACCGGGCCGACATGGGTCGCGGGGTCGCGCGGATCGCCGAGGCGCAATTCGCGCGCGGCGCCCGCCACCATGCCGATCACCTTGTCGGCCACGTCCTCCTGCACCAGCAGCAGGCGGAGCGCCGAGCAGCGCTGGCCGGCGGAGCGGAAGGCGGAGGTCACCACGTCGTCGGCGACCTGCTCGGGCAGCGCGGTGGCGTCGACCAGCATCGCGTTGATGCCGCCGGTCTCGGCGATCAGTGGCACGATCGGCCCGTCCTTGGCGGCGAGCGTCCGGTTGATGTGGCGCGCGACCTCGGTCGAGCCGGTGAAGACCACGCCGGCCGCGTCGCGATGGGCCACGAGCGCCGCCCCGACCGCGCCGTCGCCCGGCACGAGGTGGAGAGCGCTTGCCGCGATGCCGGCCCGGTGCAGCAGGCGCACGGCCTCCGCGGCCACCAGCGGCGTCTGCTCGGCGGGTTTCGCCACCACGGCGTTGCCGGCCATCAGGGCCGCCGCGACCTGGCCGACGAAGATCGCGAGCGGAAAATTCCACGGCGAGATCGCCACGAACACGCCGCGGCTGCGCAAGGTCAGCCGGTTGCTCTCGCCGGTCGGGCCCGGCAGGGCCTGCGGCGCCCCGAAGAGCGTGCGCCCCTGCGCGGCGTAGTAGCGGCAGAAATCCACCGCCTCGCGCAGCTCTGCCACGGCGTCGTCGAGGGTCTTGCCGGCCTCGGCCTGGAGCAGGTGGATCAGCCGGCCGGTCGCGGCCTCCATCGCGTCGGCGGCCCGCTCCAGGGCCGCGGCGCGCCGCTCGGCCGGGACCCGGCCCCAGGCGGCCGCACCCTTGCGGGCGGCCTGCATCGCGGCGGCCGCGGTCTCGGGCGAGCCCTCGGCGACGCGGCCGACGACCGTGCGGGCATCGCTCGGGCTCACCACGTCGCGCATCGTGCCGGGTTGCGTCGCGCCGTCGATCACCGGTGCCGCCTCGGCGGTTCCACGGGCGGCGGCGACCGCATCCGTCAGGCGCTCCAGGCTCGCCCGGTCGCCGAGCTCGAACCCGGCGGAGTTGACCCGCTCCGGCGCGAACAGCGCGGCCGGGCGCCGCAGCTTCGCGTGGCGGGCCCTGTCCGGGTTGCCGACGCTCTCGGCCGGGCGGCGCAGCAGGGTCTCGACCGGCACGGCCGGGTCGGCGGCCTGCGAGACGAAGGACGAGTTGGCGCCGTTCTCGAGCAGGCGGCGCACCAGGTAGGCCAGCAGGTCGCGGTGACCGCCGACCGGCGCGTAGGTGCGGCAGGCCGCCCCCGGCACGGTGGCGAGCAGCCGGGCGTAGAGCGCCTCGCCCATACCGTGCAGGCGCTGGAACTCGTAGGTGCCGGCCTCCGGACCCGCACGCTCGACGATGGCCGCGACGGTCAGCGCGTTGTGGGTGGCGAATTGTGGGAAGAGCCGCGGCCGATGGGCCAGCATCCGCTCGGCCGCCGCCAGGTAGCTGAGATCCGTCATGCTCTTGCGGGTGAAGACGGGGTAGTCGGGCAGGCCCCGTTCCTGCGCCCGCTTCACCTCGGTGTCCCAGTACGCGCCCTTGACGAGCCGCACCATCAGCCGCCGGTCGAGGCGGGCGGCGAGGTCGGCGACGTGGTCGATCACCTGCAGGCAGCGCTTCTGGTAGGCCTGGACCGCGAGGCCGAACCCGTCCCAGCCGGCGAGCGAGGCATCGCCCAGGACCGCCGCGATCACGTCGAGGGAAAGTTCGAGCCGGTCGGCCTCCTCGGCATCGACCGTGAAGTTGAGGTCGTAGCTCTTGGCCGCCTTGGCGAGGTCGAGGAGGACCGGCACCAGTTCCGCCATCACCCGGTCGCGGCCCACCGCCTCGTAGCGCGGATGGAGCGCCGAGAGCTTGACCGAGATGCCCGGCCGGTCGGGCAGCGCCCGGTTGCCGGCGGCCCGCCCGATCGCCTCGATGGCGGCGGCGTAGGACTCCTTGTAGGCCCGGGCATCCTCGGCGGTGCGGGCGCCCTCGCCGAGCATGTCGAAGGAGTAGCGGTAGAGCCGGCCCTGTCCGCTCGCCGAGCGCTTGAGCGCCGCCTCGATCGTCTCGCCGAGGACGAAATGCCCGCCCATCACCCGCATCGCCTGGCGGGCGGCCTGGCGCACGGCCGGAAGCCCCAGGCGCTTGGCGAGGCCGGCCAGGATGCCCTCTGGCGTGTCGCCGGGCTGGATGATCCGGGCCGAGAGGCCGAGCGCCCAGGCGGAGGAGCGCACCAGCAGGGCCTCCGAGCGGGTGGCGTGCTGCTCGAACCCGCCGAAGCGCAGCTTGTCCTCGATCAGCCGGTCGGCGGTGGCGGCGTCCGGCACCCGCAGCAGGGCCTCGGCCAGCACCATCAGGGCCAGCCCCTCCTTGGTCGAGAGCGAGTATTCGCGCAGCATCGCCTCGACGCCGCCGAGACCCCCGCTCTCCTGCCGGATCGCCCCGATGAGATCGCGGGCGAGTGCATCGACCTTCGCCTCGCGCTCCGGGGGCAGCGTCCCCCGCTCCAGGAACAGGCGGGCGAGGGCGGCGTCGTCGGCGGCGTAGGGGGCGTGGAAGACCGGGAGAGGGGCGGGCATCGGGGCGGGTCCGGGCGGGGCGGCTGAACGATCTGCAGCGTAGTCGCCCTTCCACCGCGCTTCGATGGCGGGTATCGCTCGTTCGCCGCATGATCGGCGGTGAAACCGGGTTGTGACAGAGAAAATGACGGACGGGCTCGACCGGGTCGATCGGCAGATCCTGAAAATCCTCCAGCGCGAGGGGCGCATCCCGAACGTCGAGCTCGCCGAGCGGGTCGGGCTCTCGCCCACCGCCACCGGCGAGCGGCTGCGCCGGCTGCAGAAGGACGGGGTGATCACGGGTTTCGGCGCGCGGCTCGACCCGCAGCGCCTCGGCCTGAGCCTGCTCGTCTTCGTCGAGGTCTCCCTCGACAAGACCACGCCCGACGCCTTCGCGCGCTTCGCCGCCGCGGTGCGCCGCGCGCCGGAGGTCCTGGAATGCCACATGGTCGGCGGCGGGTTCGACTACCTGGTCAAGGCCCGGGTCGCCGACATGCCGGCCTATCGCCGCTTCCTCGGCGAGGGGCTCTTGTCGCTGCCCGGCGTCAACAACACCCGCACCTACGCGGTGATGGAGGAGGTGAAGAGCGACGGGGTGCTGCCGCTGTGACGCGATGTCGGTGCGATCTTTCGGGATGTCGATCGGGCGCGTCCCCCCTCTCCCGACTGGGAGAGGGGCCGGGCGATCAAAGATCGCGCGTGAGGGTGATACGGTTCAGTTTGAAGCGGTGAACGTCGTGCTCGCAGCGGTACGGTTTGAGTTCGACTCAGAGCCGTAGCACCCTCGTGCGATCTTCGATCGCCCCTACCCCTCTCCCACACGGGAGAGGGGATCCCGCGCTTGATCCTTAAGGGGATTTTTCCCGGACAGCCCTCCACACAACTTGCAGCGATACCGGGCAGTCCGGGATTGCTTGAGGAAGGGGAAAGCGCCCGCTTTCACAAGGGGTTGGGCTTCAGAAACGTTGTGTGAATCCGCTGGGCCCGCGGGGAGAGGGGAAACCCCCACTCGGCTCGTCTCGTGAAGGGATTCGCAAACTTCCGGCCATTCCCGAGCCGCGCCACAGCGACCGGAACGACGTATGGGTGGTCTCGCTCCCGGTCCGCTCCGGTGCTCCTCAGGCCGGTGGCGGCACCGCCAGCAAATCCCGGTGTCCGATCACCGCCCCCGTCCCGGGCGCCTGCCGGGCCTCGCGCCACGCCTCGGCCTCGTCCGGGGCGACCCGCCCGGTCTCCGCAGCCGCCCGGGCCGTGCCCTCGGCGAGCTGATGCAGCAGGTCGGCCTCGTCCGGGCCGAGGCGCCAGGGGCTGTTCGCGGTCTCGACCGCGTAGCCGTGGCTCCGGAAGGCCCGGGCCAGGGCTGCGGTGGCGGCCGGGCCGGTCGAGGGGCCGAACCCCTTGTCGCCGCCCTGGTGGGCCAGGAAGGCGGCATGGATCGCGGCGTCGGCCGGGTGGGGCGGCGTCCAGCGCTCCTGCCCGTCATAGGTGAGCGCGGTGTAGAAGACGGCGCCCGCCGCCGCGACCGCCCGCGCCAGGGCGGCGATCCAGGCCTCCGACACGAGGTCGAACAACGCCGCCGCGGTGACGAGACGAGGCGCCTCCGAAAGGGCCGCCTCCGGACCCGCCGCGAGGTCGAGGACCCGGAACCGCACGGCGATCCGGGCGCCGCCCCGGTCCAGGATCAGCCCGTCGCCGGCCTCCTCCACCCGCTCGGCCCAGGCCGCGAGCCGGGCGCGGGCGGCGGCGAGGAGCGCGGGATCGTGATCGACCAGCACCCAGTCCTGGGCCGGGCCGAGATGCGGCGCCAGAGCCCGCAGGTTCGAGCCGGTGCCGCAGCCGAGATCGACCGCCCGCACGGGCGCCCTCAGCGACCGGCCGAGCGCGGCGACGAGGCCCGGTTCGCGGGCGGCGTGGTCGGCGGGCTCGCGCAGGGCGAGCCAGTCGGGACTGAAGCCGCTCATGACATCCTCAGGGCTGCGGCGATCGAGGCCGCGGTGTCGGGCCAGTCCGGCAGCCGTTGCCCGGCCGCCCAGGACGCGGCGGCGGCCTCGGCCCGCCGGGCGGGATCGGCGATGAGGTCGCGCAACGCCGCCGCGAGGGCGGGAGCGTCCCCGGGCGGCACCGTGCGGCCGGCCCCCGCCGGCACCGTCTCGGCGGCGGCGCCCCCGGTGGCGGCGACGAGGGGCAGGCCCCGGGCGAGCGCCTCCGTCAGCGCCATGCCGTAGCCCTCGAACAGGGACGCCGAGACCGCGATGTCGGCGCCGGCAAAGAGGGCGCCGAGGGCGTCCGGCGTCACCGCGCCGGCGAGCGCGACCCGCCCGGCGAGGCCCGCCGCGGCGATCTGCCGGCGCAGGGCGGCGGCGCTCTCCGGCACCCGGTCGAGGCTGCCCGCGATGGTGAGCGACCAGTCGAGATCGGCGAGCGTCGCGAGCGCCCGCACCAGGATGTCGTAGCCCTTGCGCGGGCTCACGGTGCCGACGGCGAGGAGCCGGAGGTGGGGTCCCGGGCGCGGCGCCACCCGGGCGGCCGGAGCGGTCCCGGGCTCCGCCACGGTGATCCGCTCCGGCGCCACGCCGAACGCGGCCGTGAGAAGCCGGGCGGTGTAGCGGCTCGTCGCGACGACGTGGCTTGCGAGCGCCAGGGCCGCCCGCTCGCCCGCCACCAGGGTGGCCGCGCGCTCCGGCGACAGCCCGGTCTCGTAGCCGAGGGGATGATGGACCAGCGCCGCCATCGGCCGCCCGGCGGCGCGGATCAGCTCCGGCGGCAGCGCACCGTAGGCCAGCCCGTCGACGAGGAGCGCGGCCTCCGCCGGCACCCCCGCCAGGGCGGCCCGCGTCCGGGCGAGGTCGTCGGCGCCCGGATCGGGGAAGCCGTCCGGCAGCGCCAGCGACTCGGCCGCGACCCCTCGAGCCGGCAGGTGCCGGAGGATCTGCCGGGCATAGGCGTAGCCCCCGGTCGGGGCCGCGAGGTCGCCCGGGACGGCGAGGACCAGGCGCATCAGGCGAGCGGCGCCTCGAACCAGGCCCGGGCCAGATGCGATTCGTGCAGGGTCACGCGCAGGCGGCTCACCCCCTCGCCGCCGGGGCCGAGATCGCCGGCCCGGGTCGCGGCGGCCATCGCCCGGTGGATGTGGCCGCACAGGAACTCGGTGGTGGTGTTCTCGCCGGAAAATTCCGGCACGTCGTCGAGGTTGCGGTAGTTCAGCGGCGCCAGGATCCTTTTGAGCGCCTCGCTCGCCCGGCCGATATCGACCACCACCCCGTCCGGTGTCAGGCTCTCGCGGAAGAACGCCACGTCGACCACGAAGGTCGCTCCGTGCAGGGCTTGCGCCGGCCCGAACAGATCGCCCCGGAAGCTGTGGGCGATCATCACGTGGTCGCGGACCTCGACGGCGTACATGGGCGGGTTCCTCAGTAGCGGATCACGGTGCACAGGCCCGGCGCGCCGGGGCTCAGCAGGCGGGGCAGGGCGGCGGGCAGATCGGCGAAGGCGACCTCCTCGGTGAGGAGGGCGTCGAGGCGCGGATCGCGCAGCAGGTCGAGGGCCTTGAGGAGCCGCCGCCGGTGGGTCCAGCGCGGCCGGCGCGAGGCCGCCACCGCCCCGACCTGGCTGCCGACGAGGCGCAGGCGCCGGGCGTGGAAGGCGAGGCCCAGCGGCGCCGCGACCGGCTCGGTGCCGTACCAGCTCAGCTCGACCACCGCCGCCTCGTCGCCGGCGAGCGACAGGGCGAGGTCGAGCCCCGCCGCGCTGGCGCTGGCATGGACCACGATGTCGGCCTCCGGCGTGGCCGCCTTGGGCCGCGCGAAGGCGAGGCCCAAGGCGTGCGCGGTCGCCTCGCGGGCGGGATCGCGATCGATCAGCTGCACCTCCGCTCCCGGCAGGCCGGCGCAGAGATGGGCGACGAGGAGCCCGACCACGCCGCCGCCGACCACCGCGATCCGGTCGCCCGGGCCGGCGCCGGAATCCCACACGGCGTTCAGCGCCGTCTCCATGTTGGCGGCGAGCACGGCGCGGCGCGGCGGCAGGTCCGAAGGCAGCGGGCAGAGCGTCGCCCGGGGGGCAACGAAGCCCTCCTGGTGCGGCTGGAGCGCGAAGACGCGTCCGCCCTCCTCGGTCTCGCCGACCGCGCAATAGCCGTACTTGACCGGGAACGGGAACTCGCCGCCCTGCGCCGGGGCGCGCATCCGCCCGGCGACTGCCGCCGGCACCCGGCCCTCGAAGACCAGGCGCTCGGTGCCGCGGCTGAGCGCCGTCCACAGGGTGCGCACCCGGGCCTCGTCGGGATCGGGCGGGGGCAGGCGCTCGTGTCGCAGCTCCGCTTGCCCGGCCGCGCTATACCAGAGCGCCCGCACGGTCTGAGCCGTGTCGCCCTCGGATGCCTGACGATGCCGCAAACCGACTCCTCGGTGGTCGCCCGCGCGGAGAGTTCCGCCCGCGCTCCTCTCACGACGCCGACGGGCCTGCAAGCCTGCATCACCCTGCGTCGCCGCCGCCTCGCGGTGCTCGGGCTGACTCTCGTCACCGGCCTCGGCTTCGCGCTCGCGCTGGCCGCGGTGCTGGCGCAGGACGGGTTCGACGGTCTCGACCTCGCGCTGCTGATCTGCGGCCTCGCGACCCTGCCCTGGACGGTGCTCGGACTGTGGAACGCCGCGATCGGCTTCCTGCTGCTGCGGGCCGGCCGCGCCGGCCTCCTCGCCGCCGCGCCGCACGCCGCGGCCGGGGAGGGGGATGCGCCGCTCCACCTGACGACCGCCGTGGTGATGACCCTGCGCAACGAGGATCCGGGCCGGGCGCTCGCCCGCCTCGCCCTGGTGCGCGAGAGCCTGGAGCGCACAGGCCATGGAGCGGCCTTCTTCTACCATGTGCTGAGCGACAGCGACCGGCCCGTGGTGGCGCAGGCCGAGGAAGACTGGGTCGCGGCGTGGCGCGCCGGGCTGCCCGAGGCGGAGGCCGCCCGCATCCGCTACCGGCGGCGCTCGGACAACGAGGGCTACAAGGCCGGCAACTTGCAGGAATTCTGCGTCCGCAGCGACGCCGACCTGATGCTGCCCCTCGATGCCGACAGCCTGATGACCGGCCCGGCGATCCTGCGCCTCGTGCGGATCATGCAGGCCCATCCGCGCCTCGGCATCCTCCAGAGCCTCGCGGTCGGCGCCCCCGCCGCGAGCGCCTTCGCGCGGCTGTTCCAGTTCGGCATGCGCCACGGCATGCTGCCCTACACGCTGGGCGCCGCCTGGTGGGGGGCGGAATGCGGCCCGTTCTGGGGCCACAACGCGCTCGTGCGCATCGCCCCCTTCGCGGCGCAGTGCCGGCTGCCCCCCTTGCGCGGCGGCGGCGCGGTGCTGTCGCACGACCAGGTCGAAGCGGTGCTGATGCGCCGGGCCGGCTACGAGGTCCGGGTTCTGCCGATCGAGGAGGGCAGCTTCGAGGACAATCCGCCGACGCTCCTCGACCACCTCGCCCGCGACGTCCGCTGGTGCCGCGGCAACCTGCAATATCTCCGCCTGCCGCCACTGCCGGGTCTCGAGCCGATGAGCCGGTTCCAGCTCGTCTGGGCGGTCCTGATGTTCCTCAATCCGCCGGCCCTGACCCTGGCCCTCCTGCTCCTGCCGCTTCGCGCCGCGACCCAGGACGGCCCGGCGGCGGGGGCCGCCGCCCTCTACCTCCTCTGGCTCCTCCTCTCGCTTGCCCCGAAGCTCGCCGGCTACGCCGCCGTGCTGGCCGACCGCGAGGCTCGGTCGGCCCATGGCGGGGGGATGCGGTTCCTCGCCGGGGCGCTGGCCGAGGTCGCGGCCTCGTTCCTGCTGCTCGGCGCCTCGTCGGTGCGGCTCACCGGCGCGATGATCGGGCTCGCGCTCGGCCGGGCCGGAGCCTGGAGCGCGCAGGACCGCGATGCCCGGGGCCTGCGCTGGGGCGCGGCCATCCGCGCGCTCGGCGGCGTCACGCTGTTCGGGGTTCTCGTCTGCGGTGCGCTCGCCGCCGTCTCGCCGGTGCTGCTCGTCTGGAGCCTGCCGCTGACGCTGGGCAGCCTCATGGCGGTGCCGTTCTGCGTCCTCACGGCGGCGCGGGGGGCGGGACGCGCCATGGTGCGGTCCGGCCTCTGCGCCACCCGGGAGGAGATCGCGCCGCCCTGGGAGATCGCGCGCCTCGGCGCGGGGCGGGCGGCGTGATTCCATGCGGGGCATCGCGTTTCGGCCCGATTGCCCTTATATGCCCGCTTCACTCCGTTTCATCCGAAGGTTTGACGTATCATGGCGACGGCGTCGTTCGACTCCGCCCGGCGCGGGAATGGCGCTGGTCCCGGTGAGGCCCATCCCGGTCCGGCTCCCGCGATCGAGAAGACGCCCGAGATCCGCCCCGAGGCGCTGGAGACCACCGGCCCGACCTCGCTGGTCGGCCTCACCCGCGAGGCCCTGAAGGCCCGTCTCGCCGCCATCGGCGTGCCCGAGCGCGAGCAGCGCATGCGCGCCGGCCAGCTCTGGCACTGGATCAACGTGCGGGGCGCCTCGTCCTTCGACGAGATGACCAACGTCAGCAAGGTGCTGAAAGGTCAGCTCGCCGGCATCCACACCCTCGACCGGCCCGAGGTGGTAAGCGAGCAGGTGTCGCGCGACGGTACCCGCAAGTGGCTGATCCGCATGCCGCCGACCGGCAAGCACGACCACAATCGCGGCGCCGAGATCGAGTGCGTCTACATCCCGGCCAACGACCGCGGCACGCTCTGCGTCTCGTCGCAGGTCGGCTGCACGCTCACCTGCTCGTTCTGCCACACCGGCACGCAGCGCCTGGTGCGCAACCTGTCGTGCCAGGAGATCGTCTCGCAGCTGGTGGTCGCCCGCGACCGCCTCGGCGACTGGCCCGGCAAGACCCCGCCGAAGGGCGCCTTCGTGCCGGTCGACGGGTCGCGCTTCGTCTCGAACATCGTCTTCATGGGCATGGGCGAGCCGCTCTACAACGTCGACAACGTCATCGACGCGGTCGGCGTGATGAGCGACCACGAGGGCTTGGGCCTCTCGCGCCGGCGCATCACCGTCTCGACCTCCGGGGTGGTGCCGCAATTCGAGCGGCTCGGCCTCGAGGCGAACGCCATGCTGGCGATCTCGCTCCACGCCGTGCGCGACGAGTTGCGCAACGAGCTGGTGCCCCTCAACCGCAAGTATCCGATCCGCGAGCTGCTCCAGGCCTGCCGCGACTATCCGGGCGTGTCGAATGCCCGCCGCATCACCTTCGAGTACGTGATGCTGAAGGGCGTCAACGATTCCGACGCCGATGCCCGCGAACTGGTGCGCCTGCTCAAGGGCATCCCGGCCAAGATCAACCTGATCCCGTTCAATCCGTGGCCCGGTTCCAAGTACGAATGCTCGGACTGGGAGCGGATCGAGCGTTTTTCCGAGATCGTGTTCAACGCCGGCTACGCCTCGCCGGTGCGCACGCCGCGGGGCCGCGACATCCTGGCGGCCTGCGGCCAGCTCAAGAGCGAGACCGAGAAGCTGCGGGCCCGCGCCCGGATGATGCTGGAAGAGGGCATCGGTGCCGAGGGCGTCTATGCCGGCGCCCACGACGACGACTGAGCGGGCCGAAGGAATGTCCCTCGGGCGCCTCCTCGCGGTCGCGACCGCGCTCCTGATGGCGATCGCCTGCGGCGGTCTCGCCCTCGGGATCGGCGTCGTGCTCGACCCGGTCCTGCGCGACCTCCTCGGCACTCTCGGCCTGTCGGGGCTCGAAGCCGTGCTCTCCGACCTCGCCGAGGGCTACGCCCCCGATCCCGGCATGGTCGAGGGTGCGGTCAATCTGGGCCGGGCGATCCTGCTCCTCGTCGCGGTGCCGCCGGCCCTCAACGCCGTCGTGGGCGAGGTGCTGCGGTTCCGCTCGCTCGCCTGGTACGGCGGCGCCACCGGCCTCCTCACCGCGCTGCTGCCCTGGCTGATGCGCGGGCAGGCCGGGCCCGCCGGGGCCGGGGAGGGGCGTGTGACCGCGATCCTGTTCTGCGCCGGGGGCGTCGCCGGTCTCGTCTACTGGCTCGCCGCCGGGCGCTTCGCCGGGCGTGGGGCGCCGACGCTCTGGGCCGCCCCGCGGCGGTGACCCCGGCCGCCCTGCGGGCCGGCTCGATATTCGGTGTGTCAACAAACGATCGCCGCTCCTTGCCGAACCGGTAACCGCACCGGTGAATCTATCCGAAGGTTCGTGCAACCGAACGATAGAATCCGTTTGCGCGGGACGGCCGTGAAAGTCCTGTTTAGAGGTATGGGTGCCAAGTTGCACCTCGCAGGCCGCCTACCCGAGAGCTCCCGAACCATGCCGCTGCCACGCCGCCTCCTCGCCGGCTCCCAGGCCGTCCGGGTCAGCATCGTGCTCGGCCTGCTGGCGCCCCTCGGCATGCTCGTCGTGTCGGGCTTCATGCTGTACGAGATGCGGCGGGAGATGTGGGCCCGGGCCGAGGAGACCTCCCGCAGCCTGCTGCAGGTGATCGAGCGCGACATCGCCCGCAACATCGAGATCACCGACCTGGCGCTGCAGGGGCTCATCGCCAAGGCCGAGAACCCCTCCGTCGCCGCGGCACCGGAGGCGCTGCGGCGCCTGGTGCTGTTCGACCGCGTGGTGACCGCCGACGGCCTCGGCATCCTGGTGCTGTTCGACGAGCACGGCACCGGGATCCTGAACTCGCGCTATCCGTCGGGGGCCGGCGGCACCTTCGAGGACCGCGACTACTTCCGCGTCCACCAGACCAGCCCGGATGCCGGGCTCTACATCAGCGAACCCTACCTGTCGCGGATGTCGGGTGCCTACACGGTGGCGTTCAGCCGGCGGATCTCGAAGCCGGACGGCTCGTTCGGCGGCGTGGCCGTCGCAACGCTGAAGCTGTCCCACTTCACGCAGATCCTCGAGAAGGTCGGCCTGGGCCGCGACGGCAGCATCAACCTCGTGCGCGAGGACGGCATCCGCATCGTGCGGCTGCCCTACACCGTGCGGGATGTCGGCACCGACCTCTCCACCATGCCGAATTTCCAGCGCGTGCTGCACGAGCGAAGCGGCAGCTTCGCCGACCGGGCGGCCCGCGACGGCGTGCACCGGTTGTTCACCTTCGGGCAGGTCGGCGACCTGCCGCTCTTCCTGGTGCTCGGAATCGGCACCGAGGAGATCGAGGCCGGCTGGCGTGCCAAGGCCATGACCATCGGCGGCACCCTGCTCGCGCTCTTCTGCGTCGCCGTGCTGCTCGCGCTGCTGTGCGGCCGCGAGCTGCGCCGCCGCGGCGCCGTCGAGGCCGAGCTCGCCCGCCTCTCCCTCACCGATGGGCTGACCGGGCTGCCGAACCGTCGCCGCTTCGACGCGGCGCTCGACGAGGCCTGGCGGGGCGCGGCCCGCTCCGGCCGGCCCCTGTCGCTGCTGATCGTCGATGCCGACCACTTCAAGCGCTTCAACGACCGCCACGGCCACGCCGTCGGCGACGAGATCCTGCGCGGGCTGGCACGCTGCCTGTCGGCGGCCGTCCACCGGCCGCACGACCTCGTCTGCCGGATCGGCGGCGAGGAGTTCGCCCTGATCCTGCCGGAGACCGACGAGGAGGGCGCGGCCCGGGTCGCGGAGGGCGTGCGCGCCGAGGTGGCGACGCTCGCCCTGGGCCAGGCGGGCATCGCGGCCGGCGCGGTGACGGTGAGCGTTGGCCTCGCCCCGTCGACCGCCGCCGACACGCCGGCCGAGCTGTACCGGGCGGCGGATGCGGCGCTCTACGAGGCCAAGGCCGCCGGCCGCGACCGCGTCTGCCGGGCCGCGACGCGCCCGGCGCCGACGCATCTGCGCCTCGTCGCCTCCTCCGGCGGGGCGTGAGCGCTCAGCGCACCGTGAGCAGGATGCGGGCCGCGAAGGTCCCGAACAGTCCGGCGAACAGCCAGTCGATCCCCCGCATCAGCCGCGGCCGGGCCTGGAGCGCGCCGGTGATCCGGGCGGCGGCGAGCACCATCAGGATCCCCAGCGGCAGCGCCAGGCCGACGAAGGTGAGGCCCAGGACGGCGAGCTGCCCGGTCGGGTTCGGGGCATCGGCCCGCACGAATTGCGGCAGGAAGGTCAGGAAGAACAGCACCACCTTGGGATTGGTGAGGTTCACCCCGAGGCCGAGGCAGAAGGTGCGCCACGGGCCGCCCCGCACCGTCTCGGGCCGCACGGTCAGCGCCGAACCGTGGCGCAGGGCGTCGATGGCGAGCCAGGCGAGGTAGAGCGCGCCGACCACCTTCAGCACCGTGAAGGCGGTGGCCGAGGCGGCGATCAGGGCCGAGATGCCCAGCACCGCGGCGAGCGTGTGGAGCAAGGTGCCGAGGCTCGTGCCCAGGACCGTCACGATCCCGGCCCGGCGCCCCGAGCCGATGGTGCGGGCGAGCGTCAGGCTCATGTCGGGCCCGGGGGTGACGAACAGCACCAGGCAGGCGGCCAGATAGGCGATCAGGGTCGGGGCGTCGGGCAGAAAGCTCATCGGGCGGCTCCGCGGCGGCTGCCCCGGTCTGTAGCGGTTCGCCGCCCGGCCGCCAATTCCGCACGAACGGAAGCGCCCGCCCGGGAGGGTCCCGGGCGGGCGCGGATGGAGGCAGCTCGGATCGAGGCCGTCGATCAGAAGGTGATGCCGCCCTCGATCATGTAGCGGTCCTGCGAGGTGCGGTTGCCGGTGCGGCCGAAGCCGGTACCCAGCGTGCCGAAGGCGAGGTCGCCGCGGCTGATGTCGTAGAGCTGCACCCGCGAGTACTCGCCGCGCACGAAGTAGCGGTCGAAGGTGAAGGTCGGGGTGATGGTGAAGGACAGGGCCGAGCTGCCCGCGCCGTAGAGCAGGCTGGTGCCGCCGGCGAAGCGGTCGCCGGTCTGGGCGATGTACTCGACGCGGCCGGCGAGCGCGAAGTTGTCGTTGAAGGCGTAGCTGGCGAGAACCGCGCCGCCATAGGTCGAGGCGCCCTCGGCGATGCCGATCTTGAAGTCGCGCGCGACGTTCGTGTACTGGAAGTAGGGCGTGATCGTCCACGGCCCGTTCGAGTACGTGTAGTTGATCGACAGGATGCCGCTGTTCTGCTGGAACAGCGGGGTCGCGTAGGAGTAGCGCAGGCTGCGCGACAGCACGTCGGTGCGGTCGAGGTTGAGGCCGCCGTTGATGCCGAAGGTGTTGTTGTCGTCGAGCTTGTAGGTGATGGCGCCGGTCAGCCAGCTGATGTTGCCGGAGAAGAACCCGTCGGTGCCGGCGACCGAGGCTGACCACGGCCCGTCGCTGTAGTTCACCTGCACGCCGTGATTGATGATGTTCTCCTGGTTGAACAGGAGGCCGCGCGAGATGTTCAGGTTCTGGAAGGTGAACGGCGCCTCGGTGCCGATCAGGGTCGGCATGCGGCCGCCCTGGATCGACCAGTTGTCGTTGAAGACGTACTTGCCGAAGGCGACCGGCAGCGGCGAGAACAGCAGGTCGGTCTGGTCGAGGGCGCTGTAGTTCAGGAAGCCGAGCGCCGGAATCGCGTAGGCGCCGGCCTGGACGTAGAACTGGAACGGGCCGTCGGCCTTCTGGATCCAGCCCTGGATGTTGGTGAAGTCGACCCGGGCCGCCCGGTCGCTCGGCAGCGGGGCGGCCGAGAACGGGAAGGGATTGGTCTGGGTATAGGCGTAGCCGGTGATCGCGCCGCCGACATAGATGTCGCCGAAGCCGCCGAGGGTGAAGCAGGACGGGTTCGGGTTCGGCTTGATCACGCCGCCATAGGCCGGCAGCGACAGGGTCGCCTTGCAGTGTTCGACAACCGCCACCGGGGCCGGGGCCGGGG
The DNA here is from genome assembly GCF_017347565.1 of Methylobacterium indicum. Taxonomy (NCBI): domain Bacteria; kingdom Pseudomonadati; phylum Pseudomonadota; class Alphaproteobacteria; order Hyphomicrobiales; family Methylobacteriaceae; genus Methylobacterium; species Methylobacterium indicum. Next base: position 4,343,180 of record NZ_AP024145.1, read on the forward strand.
CGGCCAGGTCGGCGGCCAGGGCGGAGCCGGTCGACAGCAGGGCGACGGTCAGGCTGCTGAGGGTGAAGCGCATTGCCACGGTGACAAGTCCATCTGGGGCCGGTGACGGCCGGGCCAACTGCAGCCAAGCTGGCAGTATGGCCGGAACGTGGCAAAACCGAATGTTGTGCATCTGCTCAAAAAATATGCAAAATTAGCCATGTTCAGCCAGGGCTTGTTGCTGCGTGTCTTTCCCGCAACGCAACGGCATACTTGCGGCCTGTGTCGACCGCCGCGATCTGGCGATCATCGGCTCTGTGACGGACGCACCGCCAGGACGATGAAAGGATTCGGTAACCTGTGGCGGTGCGGCGCCGGCCTCACGCCTCCTCGGCCAGCATCCGGCGCAGCCACTCGATGAAGGCCGCGGCCTCCGGCGAGAGCGGACGGTCGGGCGCCGGCAGGGCCGCGAAGCCGCTCTCGAACCGGTGGAAGCCCGCGGGCGCGACGAGGCGGCCGGCCGCGAGGTCGTCGCGCACCAGCATCTGTTCCACCAGGGCGACGCCGAGGCCCGAGAGCGCCGCCTCGATGCACAGCCCGTTATGCGGGAAGGCGATGTCCCGTGCCGCTGCGAGCGCGCGGCCGGTCGCCGCCTCCCAGGCCGGCCAGGAATGCGGCGTATGCTCGTGCCGGATCCGGGTCTCGGCGAAGAGCCGCCCGTCCTCCGCCCGGACCGGATAGGCCGGGGCGCAGACGATGCCGAAGGCCACGTCACCGAGCCGGATCGCCCGGGCCTCGTCGCGAATCGGCCGGGCGAGCCGGTCCCAGCTCAGCATCAGGTCGGCGCCGTCGTCCCGCGGCGCCCGCGCCGAGGTCATCGAGAGCCGGACCTCCACCGTCGGTCGCTCGCGGTAAAATCCCGACAGGCGCGGTACGAGCCAGCGCATCGCGAAGGTCGCCCCGCAGGCGAGGTGGACGGTAGGCCTGCCCCCGGCATCGCGCAGACGCTGGTAGCCCCGCTCCAGCTCGTCGAGCACGCCCGCCACCACGCCGCGAAACGCCTCGCCGGCCGGCGTCAGCCGCAGGCCGGTCCCGGCCTTCTCGAACAGGGCGGTGCCGGCCTGCTCCTGCAGCGCCCGCACCTGGCGCGACACCGCCCCGTGGGTGCGCCCGAGCTCGTCCGCCGCCTTCGTGACCGAGCCGAGGCGCGCTGCGGCCTCGAAGGCGCGCAAGGCGGAGAGGGGCGGCAGCTGGCGCATCGGTCCCATCCGTGAGTTCTGCGCACGAAGCGCGCGGAAGAACTCAATATACGCCGCCGTGGTGCCCGGGTAGGCATGGGAAGCGAGACAGAAGGAGATCCGCCGTGGCCACCACCGTCATCCCGTTCCCGATGCACCGCGTCGCCGGCGCTCCGCGGACGCTGACCGTGAGCCGTGCGCACGAACCGCGTTTGGCCGGCGTGGCGATCCTGCGGGGCTGGTTCCGCCGCTGGTCGGCCCGCCGCACCCTCTCCCGCGACCTGCCCTTCATGACCGACGAGACCCTGGCCGATGTCGGGCTGAGCCGCCCGGAGGCCGTGGCGGAAGCCCGGCGCCCGTTCTGGCAGGCCGGCGCGCACGACGCGGCGTGAGCCGTCCGCAGCCGGTGCCGGCCCCCGTCCTGGCATGCGCCGCGGCCGGTTGACCGGCAGGGGAGCCGCTGCCAGCCTGATCCCGCCGGGGCCCGCACCAAGACGCGCCCCGCCGGGAGGATGAATCGTGCCCTTACGCGTTCGCGCCGCCGTGCTGCACCACGCCCCCGTGGCGCGGCCCTATGCCGAGACCCGGCCGCTCACCATCGAGACGATCGAGCTCGATCCGCCCGGGCCCGACGAGGTGCTGGTCAAGATCGCGGGCGCGGGCCTGTGCCATTCCGACCTCTCGGTCATCAACGGCGACCGGATCCGGCCGGTGCCGGTGGCGCTCGGCCACGAGGCGTCGGGCATCGTCGAGGAGCTCGGTCCCGGCGTCACCGACCTCGAGCGCGGCGACCACGTCGTGATGTCGTTCGTTCCGACCTGCGGCGGCTGCGCGCCCTGCCGCGAGGGACGCGGGGCCCTGTGCGAGCCCGGCAACGCCGCCAACGGCCGCGGCACGCTGTTGTCGGGCGCGCGTCGCATCCGCTGCGACGGGGTGGAGGTGAGCCACCACAGCGGCGTCTCGGCCTTCGGCGAGTACGCGGTGATCTCGCGCCGCTCGATCGTGCGGATCGATCCCGACATCCCCCTCGTCGAGGCGGCGCTGTTCGGCTGCGCGGTGATGACCGGCGTCGGCGCGGTGGTGAACACCTGCCGGGTGCAGATGGGCCAGAGCGTCGCGGTGGTGGGCCTCGGCGGCGTCGGCCTCTCGGCGCTGATCGGGGCGGTGGCGAGCGGGGCGGGCCGCGTCGTCGCGGTCGATCTCTCGGAAGACAAGCTCCGGATCGCCCGCGAGCTCGGCGCCACCGACGCGTTCCTGGCCTCCGATCCCGATGCGGTCGCGGCGATCCGCGACGCCACCGATGGCGGCGTCGACTACGCCCTGGAGATGGCCGGCTCGGTGAAGGCCTTCGACACCGCCTACCGGATCACCCGCCGGGGCGGCACCACGGCGACCGCCGGCCTCGCCAACCCGAACCACAGCTTCACCCTGCCGCCGGTCGGCCTCGTCGGCGAGGAGCGGGTGGTGCGCGGCAGCTACATGGGCTCCTGCGTCCCGGCCCGCGACATCCCGCGCTACATCGCGATGTACCGCCAGGGCCGCCTGCCGGTGAACAAGCTCATGACCGGCACCCTCACCCTCGACCAGATCAACGAGGGCTTCGACCGGCTCGACCGCGGCGAGGCGATCCGGCAGGTCATCGCCATGTGAGGGGAGTCCGGCGAGGGGAGGGTGGCCTCGCGCGCGTTGCGGGCGGGGCACGCCGGCAGTTTTTCGTGTCTGGCGCGCTCTCCTCGGCACTCCGCACCGCTCCACGGGCCGGTGCCGGCCTTGCCCGGGGGCGCGGGCACAGGCATCCAAGATCGGCCGCATCGATGATCGACCGCGACGAGGGCCGCCGGCGGCCGGCCCGAGGACCTTCACCGAAGGACGTGCCATGGGGCTGTTTCAGGATGCCTTCACCCGGGTCGGCCGGGTCGTCATGTCCTATGCGGGAGACACCGCCTTCCTCCACGCCGCCTGCTCGGCGGCCGCCGCCGTGATCCTGGCCGACCAGGAGATCGACGAGCAGGAGATCGAGACGGCTCTGGCCGATCTCAGCAACAACCCGATCCTGCACAAGTCCTATGGCGTGCTGAAGCTCGAACAGGAGCTGCACGAGGCGATCGCCCGGGCCAAGAGCCGGGCCGGGCGGCTGGAGAACCTGCGCCTCGTCGGCGGCATCGCCGACCGGCCGCTGGAGCAGCGCCAGGACGTCTTCCTCATCGCCGCCGACGTCGCCGACCAGGGCGGCATCAGCGAGCTGGAGCACAAGGCGCTGGACGAGATCGCCGAGGTGCTGTCCGTCGACAAGGCGGCGCTCCTCGGTTTGTGAGGCCCTGACACCGGGCGATTCCGCCTTATCTCCCGCGCGACGACGCGGGAGACGGATCGCGATGGATGTCGGATTTCTCGGACTCGGCCGGATGGGCCGGCCGATGGCGCTCAACCTGGTCAAGGCCGGCCACCGGGTCCGGGTCTGGAACCGGTCTGCCCAAGCCGCCGAAGAGCTGCGCGCCCACGGTGCCGAGCCGGTGGCGACTCCCGCCGAGGCGTTTCGCGGCGACGCGGCGGTGACGATGCTGGCCGATGACGCGGCGCTGCGCGCCGTCATCGTGGAAGGCGGCCTGCTCGACCAGGCCGAGCGCCCCGGGCTCCATCTCGGTACCAGCACCATCTCGGTCGCCCTCGCCGAGGAACTGGCGGCGGTGCACGGCCGAGCCGGCGTGCCTTATATTTCCGCTCCGGTCTTCGGCCGGCCGGACGTCGCGGAGGCGGGCAAGCTCAACATTCTGGCTGCGGGCCCCGAGGCGGCGATCGCCGCGGCGCAGCCGCTCCTCGACGCGATGGGGGCAAAGGTTTGGCGCTTCGGCGAGGCGCCGGCCCGGGCGAACGCCGTCAAGCTCGCCGGCAACATGATGATCGTCGCGGCGATCGAGGCGATGGGCGAGGCCGCGGCGCTGGGCGAGGCCCACGGCGTGCCGGCGGCCGACCTCCTCGACCTCCTGACGAACACGATCTTTTCCGCCCCGGTCTACAAGAATTACGGCGCCTCGATCGCGGCCGGCCGCTACGAGCCGCCGGGCTTCGGGCTGGCCCTCGGCGCCAAGGACGTGCGCCTGGCCCTCGCCGCCGCCGAGGCCGCCCGGGTGCCGATGCCGCTCGCCAGCGTGCTCCGTGACAGCCTGCTCGATGCCCTCGCCCACGGCGACGGCGAGAAGGACCTGGCGGCTTTGGCGACCGTGTCGGCGCGGCGGGCCGGGCGGGGGTAGGGCGAGGCCGCAAGGGGGGACGATCGATCGGATCCCGCCCCGGCCGGCGGATCGCGCGGCCGCGACGGCATCGCCGTCGGAGCCTGCGATTCTAGAGCATTTTCCGACGAAGTGGATGCCGGTTCGTCGAAGAAAATGCGACAAGACAATGACTTAGAGTGCTTCGCGATTGCAGCGCCACGGTACACGACACTGGCCGGGAACCGTGCGGCCAGGCTCCATGACCCATTGCAAACCAACCCCTTTTCCGGACGACTGAAGCGAAGCGGAAGGAGATCCGGAATCCAGCACGAAAAGTCGCGAAGCGTCTCAGTGTCTGCGACGGTGCAACAGGTTGAGCCGCTTCGCGGCAGGTCCTCTGCTGGATCCCGGATCTCCTTCCGCTGACGCTCCAGTCGTCCGGGAAAGGGGGTGGAACGCCCGCGTGGTGGCCTCCACTTTCTTCAATGTCGTGTACCGTGTTGCAGCGCGATCGTGAAGCGCTCTAGCGTGATCGCGGGCTTCGGCGGCCCGGAGCGGCCTTCGTCGTTCGCGTGCGGCGACTTGCTTGCTAGAATGGCGACCATTGATGAGGATGCCATGCCGGCCACCGTCGAAATTCCGTCCGAACAGGTCGAGGCCCTCGACCGGATCGCCGCTCGCGAGCACATGTCGCGCGAGGCTCTCGTGCAGTCTTTGATCGCTGAGTTCGTGTCCAGGCACGGGAGCGCATCCGATCTCGATCGCTTCTTCGGGAACTGGGGAGATCGTCCGATCGACGGCCTCGAACTCCAGAGCCGGTTGCGCGCGGAGTGGTAGCGCCGCTCTACGACACCAACATCCTGATCGATTTCCTGGTCGGTCGTGAGCAGGCCGCGCAGGTGTACCGGGCACGCTGGATCAAGCTGCCCGACGCGATCATCCTGGCCTCGGCACAGGTCCATGGCCTGACGCTGGTCACGGTACACGACATTGAAGAAAGTAGAGGCCACCACGCGGGCGTTCCACCCCCTTTCCCGGACGACTGGAGCGTCAGCGGAAGGAGATCCGGGATCCAGCAGAGGACCTGCCGCGAAGCGGCTCACCCTGTTGCACCGTCGCAGACACTGAGACGCTTCGCGGCTTTTCGTGCTGGATTCCGGATCTCCTTCCGCTTCGCTTCAGTCGTCCGGAAAAGGGGTCGGTTTGCAATGGGTCATGGAGCCTGGCTTGCAAGGTTCCCGGCCAGAGTCGTGTACCGTAGACGCTGGTGACGCGCGACAGGCGGGACTTCTCGGCCGGCGATCCGAACGTGCATGGTCCCTACACGATCTGAAGGCCTGTACGACGCCGTCGGCCGGGCCGCCCGGTGAAAGGTCGATCCGGGACCCCTACTCACACACGGCCGCGCTCCGGGAATCCATCGGCACCCTCACGCCCCCGGATCGTTCGCCAGCAGGATCGGCTGCCCGTGCGGCGTCGCCGCCGCGGCCCGGGCGAAGGCGGCCCGGCGCGCCTCCAGAGCCGCCGCGTCGGTGAGGCCGCGCGCGGCGATGAGCGCCTCGATCGTCTCGAGCCACAGGGCGTAATCCGCCGTGCGGTGGCCCGACCGGCCGAGGGCGTCCGCCCATTCCGTCCAGGTGAACAGCCCGGCATCGTGCAGCGACACGACGAGCGCGAAGGTCTGCGCCTCCCAGGGGGCGGCAAAGACCGGGGCGTCCGGCGGGCGGCTCACGCAGCCGTCCTCCGCGCCGGTTCGAGGTAGCTCTCGAAGGCGGCGACCGAGACGGTGAGGCCGGGATCCGCGTCCTCGCCCCACAATTCGATGGCGGCGAACCGCACGGTGTAGAGCCATTGCGGAGCCTCGCCCGCGAAGGCGGCGTTGGAATCCGGGAAAACGAAGCCGCCATGGACCCGCTCGACCGTGCCGGTGCGGCCGCGGACGTAGCGGGGCAGGCGGGTATGGCCGGCCGGATGGATCACCTTGGCCCGCACCTCGTCGCCGGGGGCGAAGCGGGCGGGGGTCGCCACCGGGCGGTCGCTCGGGAAGCCGCGGGCGAAGAGCGGTCCCACCTCCTCGGCCTTCAGCACCCGGGCCACGGGCGCGGGCGGCGCGAGGGCCGCGCCGGCGACCAGCTCGCCGGCCTCCACGAGGCCGTGCTGCTGTACCTGGCGTTCCAGCGCCCGGAACCAGATCCGGTAGTAGCTCGAGGTCAGGTACTCGCCCGGCGGCAGCGATTCGCGGGCGGCGCGGCTGGCATCGAGGTTCCAGGTGCCGGTGAGGCCCATCGCCATCGCCATGGCGAAGACCCGCTTCTCCCAGGGTGCGTGGAACCAGGGCTCGTCCGCCTCGAGGCCGAGCGGGCCGAAGCCCTGCATCCCGCCGAGATCCTGTCCGCCGTTCATGCGCGCACCACTTGGTCGGGGCTCAAGGGCAGCCCGGTGCCGATCATCGCGTCGCGGGTGACGAGGTCGGCGAGCGCCGCCTCGTCGAGGTGGTCGGTACCGGGGGGGCGCATCGGCAGCACCATGTAGCGCAGCTCCGCGGTCGAATCCCACACCCGGATCCGGGTCTCGGGCGGCAGCGTCGTGCCGAACTCGGCCAGCACCCCGCGCGGATCGATGACGGCGCGGGAGCGGTAGGGCGGCGACTTGTACCAGACTGGGGGCAGGCCCAGCACCGGCCAGGGGTAGCAGGAGCAGAGCGTGCAGACGACGACGTTGTGCTCCTCGGCCGTGTTCTCGACCACCACCATGTGCTCGCCGCCGCGCCCGCCGACGTCGAGCTCGCGCATCGCCGCGCTGCCATCCTCCAGGAGGCGCGCCTTGAAGGCGGGATCGACCCAGGCCCGCGCCACCACCCGGGCGCCGTTATGCGGCCCGACCTTGGTCTCGTAGGTCTCGATCAGGGTGTCGAGGGCGGCCGGATCGACGTAGCCCTTCTCGACCAGGATCGATTCGAGGGCCCGCACCCGCAGGTCCATCGGCGACAGCTCGCTGCCATGCGGGTGGTCGTGGTCATGATCGTGGTGGTCATGACCGTGCGAGTGGTCGTGGTCTTGCGCCATGCTGGTCCTCCCGGAGACAGGAGGATACGCGCCTGGCTCTCACACCGCCACCGTCACGGACGCGAGGCCGTCCCGGACGCGAGGCCGTCACGGACGCACGGCGGGGCTCTCGACGGGGAGGGGGGCGGCGCGCTCGGCGAGGTAGAGCGTGAGCGCCACGACCTCCGCGGAGCCCGGGCTGAACGGCTCCGCCCGCATGCCGGTCAGGCAGTTGCGCAGGCGCCGCTCCAGGGAGCCGAGATCCTGCCATTCCAGGCGGTAGAGCGGGTAGCCGTTCGGATGCCCCTGCGGGATCGTGGCGGCGCCGAGGCGCCGGCCCCACAGGGCATCGTGGCAGGCGGCGCAGGAGAAGCCGAGCTGGCCCATCGGCGTCGCGAACAGGCGCCGGCCCTCGCGCCGCGCCGGCGCGAGGCGGGGATCGTCCGGGGGCGACAGGGGCAGGCCGCGCGAGAGGTTCGCGAGGTAGGCGGTGAGCGCCAGGAGGTCGTGGCTCTCCCGCGGCAGTGGGGCCGCTCCCTGATGGCGGGTGCGGCACAGGTCGATCCGGCCCTCGAGGTCGACGGGCCGACCCGCCGCGTCGTCGAAGGCCGGGTAGCGGGCGGCGACGCCGCGCATCGCCGCTTCCGTATGGCATCCCGAACAGGGCGCCGCTCCGGGCGAGGGCGGACGGGCGAAGAGGTCGGCCCCGTCACGAACCCAGAGCATGCCCGGATTGGCGGTGTCGTCGGCCTGCATCGCCCGCGTCTCGGGCGCCATCTGGTCGAAGCCGGAGCGGCGCTCGGCGGGCGGGATGCCGGGGAGCGGGCTCTCCTGTGCTGCGGCTCCGAGGAGCACACTTGCAAGAAGCACACTTGCAAGAAGCACACTTGCGAGAAGCAGGCCTGCGAGAGTGCCGACCGTGCGGGAGACCGATGCGCGCATGCCGATGCTCCTCCCGGCCCGGCGGCACGCCGCCGGGCGGCTCAGATCGGCCGCACCTCGCCGGGGCGCAGCTTGAGGCGCGCGGCGAGGCGGTCGGACAGGGTGCCGCTCAGCTCCACCGATGCCTCCGGCGCCACCGCCTGCACGGCGGCGACGGCGGCCAGGGGATCGGTCGCCAGGGCGACGTAGACCCGCAGGGCCGGGGCGCTGGCCCCGTCGTCGGCGGCCGAGACGGCGACGGTGAAGGCGGTGTGCTTCGGCTTCTTCGGTGGCATGGCCCGGTATCGCATGGGGCCGCGCCCCTGTCTCCGCCGAAGCCGTTACGGGAGATACGCGTTTCGCCGCGGCAAAGCCTCGCCGATCTGGGCCTGATGAACTGGGCCTCGCTGACCTGTGACTTGCGCAGCCGGCCGTTCGCCCCGATCTCCGCTGACAGACACGGCTTCACGCCGCGGCCCCATTCCCCCGAGGAACTGGATCATGCACATCAAGGTCAAGCGCGCCTGGGAGATGCCCGAGCGCCTCGCCACCCCCGAATCGGTCTTCCTCGACCGTCGGGCGCTGCTGGGCGGCGGCCTCGGCCTCGCCGCCGCGTCGCTCGTCGGCGGCCCGGCCCATGCGGCCCTGCCGGGGGAGGGGACCGGCGCCGTCAAGACCGCCGACCTCTATCCGGCCAAGCAGAACCCGGCCTACACCCTCGACCGCCCGCTGACGGCCGAGCGCTACAGCGCCGACTACAACAACTTCTACGAGTACGGCACCAACAAGACGGTGACGCCGGGCTCGAATGCGCTGAAGGTCCAGCCCTGGACGATCAAGATCGACGGCCTGGTCGAGAAGCCGTTCGAGATCGGCTTCGAGGACCTGGTGCGCAAGATGGCGCTGGAGGAGCGGCTCTATCGCCACCGCTGCGTCGAGGCGTGGTCGATGGCGGTGCCGTGGACCGGCTTCCCGCTCTCGGCCCTGCTGGCGCTCGCCAAGCCGAAGGGCGACGCCAAGTATATCCAGATGCAGACCTTCATGGACAAGGCGATGGCGCCGGGCCAGCGTGCCTTCTTCTATCCATGGCCCTATACCGAGGGCCTGACGATGGCCGAGGCCAACAACGAACTGGCCTTCATGGTCACCGGCGTCTACGGCAAGCCGCTGCTCAACCAGTTCGGCGCGCCGCTCCGGCTCGCCGTGCCGTGGAAGTACGGCTTCAAGTCGGTGAAGTCGATCAACCGCATCACCTTCACGGCCGAGCGGCCCAAGACCTTCTGGGAGGGCCTGCAGGCCTCCGAATACGGCTTCTGGGCCAACGTGAACCCGGCCGTGCCGCATCCGCGCTGGAGCCAGGCGAGCGAGCGGGTGCTCGGCACCGACGAGCGGGTGCCGACCCTGATCTATAACGGCTACGGCGCGCAGGTCGCCGACCTCTACAAGGGGCTCGAGAAGGAGCGCCTGTTCGTGTGAGGAGCGAGGGTCCCTATCGCGTGAACCCTCCCCCCCTCTGCGGGGGAGGGTGGCGAACGCAGTGAGCCGGGAGAGGGGACGCCGCTTCTGGAGAGGTCGCGACCGTGATGACGGGCGCCACCTGGAGCAGCGTCGCGCTGCCCCTCTCCCGGCCTGCATCCGCAGGCCACCCTCCCCCGCAGAGGGGGAGGGGGCTTGCGCGGCGACCGTCGCTCCTGCGCCGGGTAACCTCGTGAGGTGGACTCGTCAGAGACGCATCGGCCCTGAACGAAGCAAAACCGAACTCACGCCGTCCCGTCGCCCTGCAGGTAGCCGGACTTGCGGCTGTCGGGCATCTGGAGCGAGACCAGGAACGCGATGGCGCACATCGCGGTCACGTACCAGAAGAAGGTGGTCTCGTAGCCGTATTCCTTGAACTTCAGCGCCACGAACTCCGCCGAGCCGCCGAAGATCGCGTTGGCGATGGCGTAGGACAGGCCGACGCCGAGCGCCCGCACCTCGGCCGGGAACATCTCGGCTTTCACGAGCCCGCTGATCGAGGTGTAGAACGAGACGCATAGCAGCGCGGCGGTGATCAGCCCGTAGGCCATGACCGGGCTCTGCGCATCGCCGATCGCGTGCATCAGCGGCACCGTCAGCAGGGTGGTGAGCCCGCCGAACAGCAGCATCGAGGTCTTGCGGCCGAACTTGTCGGCGAACATGCCGAAGAAGGGTTGCGCCACCATGTAGGTGAACAGCACCGCCGTCATCACCAGGTTGGCGGTCTTCTTGTCCATGTGCGCGGTGTTCACCAGGTACTTCTGCATGTACGTGGTGAAGGTGTAGAAGATCAGCGAGCCGCCGGCGGTGTAGCCGAGCACGGTGACGAAGGCGCGGCGATGGTTGCGCCAGATCGAGGCCATGCTGCCGGCCTCCCGCGAGGTGCGGGTCTCGGCGGTCGAGGTCTCGTGCAGCGAGCGCCGCAGGTAGAGGGCGACCACGGCGGCCGCGGCCCCGATGAAGAACGGGATGCGCCAGCCCCAGGCGGTCATCGCCTTGTCGTCGAGGCCGAGCGTCACCAGCACCACGACGAGCGAGGCCAGGAGCTGGCCGCCGATGAGAGTCACGTACTGGAACGAGCCGTAGAAGCCGCGCTTCCCCTTCAGCGCCACCTCGCTCATGTAGGTCGCCGAGGTGCCGTACTCGCCGCCGACCGACAGGCCCTGCGCCATGCGGGCGAAGAGCAGCAGGATCGGCGCGAAGATGCCGATCTGGGCGTAGGTCGGCAGGATCGCGATGACGAGCGAGCCGGCGCACATCATCATGACCGAGATCAGCATCGAGGTCTTGCGGCCGTAGCGGTCGGCGACGCGGCCGAACAGCCAGCCGCCGATCGGCCGCATCAGGAAGCCGATGGCGAACACCGCCGCGGTGTTGATGAGCTGCACCGTCGGGTCGGCGCCGGGGAAGAACACGTCCTTGAAGTAGATCGCCGTGAAGGCGTAGGCGTAGAAATCGTACCACTCGACGAGGTTGCCCGACGACGAGCCGATGATGGCCTTGATGCGGGCCTTGTTGTCGTAGGCCGCGATGGTCGGGTTCGGCGAGGCGAGGCTGTCGGCGGCGGGCCGGCTCTGGGCGCTGGATGTCATCGCGGGTTCGGTCTCCTCCCGGAGGTGGGATTCTGGCGGCGCGACGGGGCCGCGGGCCCGCGCGTCGTGCAACGCACTAGGAGAATGCCGGGCCGGGGTACAGCCCCCGCAGCGCACCTATCCGGTGTTTTCGATACCCCCGGCCCGGATGCCCCAAGGATAAAGCCGCTCGATGCGGTCGCCACTCGATGTTGTGGCCAGGGGATCATGACGGAACGAAGTTGCCGGAAACCGAGGGGAATCAGTCGGGCAGTTTTTCGCAATGCAGCATGCTTGCGAAAACTCTCACGGCGTTCCGGCGCAGCTTGCCCGGCCGGCCGTGCCCGCCGTGCCGGTCTCGCCGGCGACGCGCTCGGCATGGGCCGCTGCGGCGGCGTCGAGATGCGGCGCCAGCTGCGCCTGCGGCGGTGGGATCTCGTCGCCGACCTGGACCCAGCGGGCACCGGTCCATTCCTGTACGGTGGCCGGGCGGTGGCCGCTGTGGTCGGCGCAGGTGAGGCGCAGGCGCCGGGCGAAGCCGACGAGGCCGAGCTCCTTCCAGCGCACCGGATCGAGGTCGATCGTCTCGAGGCCGCGGCGCATCTCGGTGCCGTCGATCCGCTTGCGGCCGGCGAGGCGCTGGGCGTTGCGGATGCCCTCGGCCAGGATCACTCCCGCATAGACGCCGCGGTTGTAGAGCGGGCCGGGCATCTCCTCCTTGGGCGTCTGCGACAGGCCGGCATCGACCACCAGGAGGTCGATCTGGTCGAAGGCCGGGAAGCTGTCGCCCGGTGCGTGCCAGGTGACGACGCGCAGGCCCTTGGCGGTGAGGTCGCGGGCGCCGGGGGCGGGGCGCAGCAGGTCGTCCTCGCCGGTCCAGCCGACCGTGACGACCCGGTTGAGCGGCAAGCCCGCCGCCGCGGCATCCCGCAGCGGCGTGCCGCCGAGGCCCGCCGTGGCGTCGAGGATCACGTAGTCGGGGTCGGCCGCCCGGGCGGCGCGCCACGGGTCGGTGCCGCCCGCCTCGGGGCTGTCGGGCAGCGCGTAGGCGCGGAAGGCGAGGCCGGCCTCCGCGGCGAGCGCCCGCATCACCGCCACCGGCTCGCGCCCGGCCGGGCTGTCCCGGTGCAGGTAGGCGAGGCTGCGGCCCTGCGGGCTGTCCTCGCTGCCGTCCTGGGCGAGGTGGGCCAGCGCGACGGCGAGGCCGTCCCACACCGTGGCGGGCGGCGCGAAGGCCCAGGGAAGCACGTCGCCGCGGGCCATCACGGCCGGGCCGTAGCCCGCGGCGACGAGGGGCATCCGGTCGGCGGCCAGCCGCGGCAGCAGCGCCAGGGCCGCGTCGGCGCTCGCCGGCACGAGGGCGATGCTGCCCCGCGCGGTCGCGGCCTCGTAGCAGGACAGCGCCCGGGCCGGCTCGCCCCCGGTCTCGCATTCCTCGACCGCGAGGGGGATGCCGCCGACCCCGCCGTCGCGCCGGCCGAGCATCGCGAGGTAATCGAACAATCCGTTGGCGAGGGGCGTGCCCGCGGCGGCGGCCGGGCCGGTGCGCTCGGTCAGCACGGTCAGCGGCAGGTCCTCGGCCGCGACGGCCCGGCCCGGCAGGGCGGCCAGCACGGCGAGGAGGACGGCGATGGCGGCGGGGCGGGGCGGCATGGCCGGGTCCTGGAATCGGGGAGCCCGACCCTACGCCCGGGCCCGGCCCGGCGATAGACCACCTGCGGGTGGCCCGCCCGACGGATCCGTCAGGCGTCGAGCACGCGGCCGGCCGGGAACAGCAGCTCGACGAGGGTGCCCTCGCCCTTGCGGCTGGTGATCCGCAGGGTGGCGCGGTTGGCCTCGACCAGGGCCTTGGTGAGCGGCAGGCCCAACCCCGTGCCGCCGCCGCGGCGGGTCTGGGCGGTGGCGACCTGGCGGAAGGGCTGGAGCGCGACCTCGACCTCCTCGGGGCTCATGCCGATCCCGGTGTCGCGCACCCGGAGCGCCACGCCGCCCCGGTCGGTCGTCGCCGTCGAGACGATCACCTGGCCGCCCGCATCGGTGAACTTGACCGCGTTCGAGATCACGTTGAGCACCGCTTGGCGCAGGGAGCGCTGGTCGGCCAGCACCGCCGGCAGGCCGGCGGCGAAGCTCGTGCGCATCACCACCCGCTGCCGGGCGGCCTGGGGCTGCATCAGGGCGACGGACGCCGCCACGAGGTCGTTGAGGGGAAGCCCCGCGAAGGCGAGATCGAGATGCCCGGCCTCGATCTTGGCGAGGTCGAGGAGGTCGTTGACGAGGCTGACGACGTGCTCGCCCGAGGCGCGGATGTCGCGCAGGTAGTCCCGGTAGCGCTCGCTGCCGACGGGGCCGAACTGTTCCTCCAGCATCACCTCGGCGAAACCGATGATGGCGTTGAGCGGCGTGCGGACCTCGTGGCTGATCGTGGCCAGGAAATCGGATTTCTGGGCGCTGGCGCGCTCGGCCTCGCGCCGGGCGCGGACCAGCTCGGCCTCGGTGCGCCGGAACGCCGAGACGTCGCGCAGCACGGCGGCGACGCGGCGCTGCGTCCCGGTCGCCACCGGCGCCAGGGTGAGGAGGACGGGCAGCGGGCCGTCGGGCCCCCGCGCCATCACCTCCTCGCCGGTGGTCGCGGTCTGGCCCGCGCTCGCCCGCAGGAGGGCGGCCTGGGCCGCCGGCCGGCATTCGGGCGCGAACAGGCCGAGCAGCGGCTCGCCCGCGACCTCGCGGGACTCGACGGCGAGCAGGTCGCGCGCGCCCCGGTTCATCCCGACGATGCGGCCCTCGTCGTCGAGCACCACCACGCCGTCGGTCACCGCGTCGAGGATCGCGGTGGTCTCGCGCAGATGCGCGTCGCGGTGGGCGAGATGGGCCTCCGCCGCCGCGAGGGACTGGGCCGGGTCCAGGTCGGGCAGCCGCCGGACGGTGAGGACGCTGGCGGGTGCCCCGTCCCACTCGACCACCGCGACGGCGACCCCGACCGGCACGCTGCCGCCGGCCCGGGTCGCGAGGACGGTCGGAGCGCCCTCACCGGCACCGGGCGTCGCCGCCGCCGGGTCGCGGCCGCGAAAGATCGCGGACGGGCCGCCGGCCGCCGCCAGGGCTTCGAGGCTGTCGTAATCCGCGAGCGCCAGGAGGTGGCGGTTGGCGAGCAGCACCTCGTCGCCGCGATGGACCAGGAGCCCGACCGGCAGCCGCTCGACGAGGCGCGCCAGCGCCGCCTCGGTGCCGCGCTCGGGCAGGCGGGCGAGGGCCTGAGCGCCGCGGAACGGCGTCACCGCTCCCCGGCCCGACAGCCCTTGCGGCGCCGGTCCGCCGCCGAGGCCGCCCTGGTCGCCGCCGAAGCGGGCGCCGAGCGCCCGGGCGATCTCGCGGAATGCCGCGTGCTCGTTGAGGGTGAGGGCGGCGGCATGCGGCGCCTCCTCGTCCTCCGACGATGCCTCACCCGTCGCCGCGTGCTCCGTCGCAGCCTGCCCTGGCGCCTGGGCCGGGTCCTCTCCCGCGGATTTCTCGTGCGGGGGATTCTCACCCGCAGGGTGCAGGGGCTCGGTGCCGTCCCGGCCGGGCATCGCCGCCGTCGGCGGGTCCTCGACGGGCACGGCCTCGGTGGAGGCGCGCGCGGCGTCCTCGTTCGAAGTGGCCTGCGCCGCCACCGCGTCGGATGCGCTTTCCTCCGGGAGCGGTGCCTGCGCCGGGCCGGCCTGCGGCGACGCCGCATCCCCGGCGATGTCATGGACGGTGCCCGCAGCGGGAATCTCGGGCGTCGGCGCCTCCGGAGGAAGCGCGGCCGGAGGCGTCGCGTCCCCCTCGCCGGGCTCGACCGGCGCATCCGTCGTCTCGCCGGAGGGCGCGACCGGGGCGCCCGGCCCGGGCGAGGCGGGGGCGGCCGCGGGTGCCGCGGTCGCCGCCCGGACGGACGGCTTGCCGGCAAAGCCCCAGCTCATCCCGAGCTGCGCGAACGGCACCGCCATCAGGCCGGCGAATTCCGCCATCGTGGCGCCGGCGATCGAGGCGAGGTCGGGCGCCTCGCCGGTGGCGTCGGGCACGGGATCGGGGGCCGCGACCGGGCGGGGCCGGACGGGGCCGGGGAGCGGCGCGTCCAGGGCCGGCACGTGGCGGCCGACGGCGATCACCGCGGCGGCGCGCTCGCGCAGGCTCGGGCGCGGCGGCTTCGGCGCCGCCGGCGCGGGCCGGTCGGCCGCCGGCACGATCCGCTCGGGATGGATGACGCCGAAGCCGCTGAAGCCCGCGAAGCTCCGGCCGGCGCCGAGCCGCGGCGCGCCCGACAGGTCGACCGCCACCGCCTGCCGGGTTCCGTCCAGGCGCCAGCGCACCGGCACGGCCCGGAAGGTGCGCGGCTGTGCGAGCGCCTCGGCGAGATCCGCCTCGGCCTCGACCGGCCCGGCGAGGAGCGTCTCCCAGCTCTGGCCGACCGGGGAGGCGCCGACGGTGTCGGACAGGTGTCCGGTCGCCTCGATCAGGACGCCGTGGGCGTCGCTGCGCCACAGGAAGCGCAGGCCCGGACCGGATGCGGGCCGCGGCTGCACCGGGGCGGCGTCGGCCGCGGGCGCCGGCAGATCGGATGCCGGAGCCTCGGGCGGGGGGGCGGGCGCCAGGACCGGCGCCGGGGCGACCTCCCGGATCGGGTTTTCCGGCGTGGCGGGCTCCTGCGCCGCCGCCCGGCGTCCGCGCCGCGCCGGCAGCGGATCGACGATCGCGACGGCGAGGCCGGTGGTCCCGTCGGGCAGGGCGGCCGGTAGGCAGGCGCAGAGCAGGGGCGGGGCGAGGCGGCCGGCGGCGAGGCGCAGGCGCGCGAGCCGCGGCTGCGCCGGGCCGTCGGGCCGGTTCGCCACCCCGCGCAATTGCCGCGCGAGGTCGAGGGCCGGATCGATCCGCCCCTGCGCGTCGGCGATCGTCTCGCGCAGGGAGTCCGCCGCCGGGGAGGCGTGGAGCACCCGCTCGGCGCCCGGATCGAGCAGCAGGAAGGCGCGATCGGGGCCGGCGATCCGCTGACCGAAGGCCGGATCGGCCCGCAGGGCCTCGATCGTCGTCTCGAAGAGCACGTCCCGACCCACTGCCTCTCCTTTGGCGCGCTGCGCCGCGCCGAACCCACGCGAGATCCGGACCGAAACCGACTTCCGCTTTAACGCAACTGGCATCGTCCCGCACCGGCACGAAATGCGCAGTCGTTGCGTTATCGTGGCGTCAACCTTAACGAACCCCGGAAAGGTGGCGTTTCACCCAAAGCGTGCTATTGTGCAGTGCACAATACGTGCCGGATCCCAAGCGAGCTGCGGCAAGGTTCCAAGCGTGCCGCGTCAAGGGCCGCATCAGAAAACGAGGAGACGAACATGACCCAGACCCCGAACTACGAGATTCCGACCGAGATGCGGGACTTCGCGGAGAAGAGCGTCGAGCAGGCCCGGAAGGCGTTCGATTCGTTCATCGGCGCGGCCCGCAAGACCTCCGACACCCTGCAGGGCTCGGCCGAGATGGCGCGCAACAACGCGCAGGACGTCTCGAGCCGCGGCTTCTCCTTCGCCGAGCAGAACGTGAACGCCGCGTTCGACCTCGCCCAGAAGCTCGTCCGCTCGCGCGACGTCCAGGAGGCGATGCAGCACCAGGCCGAGTTCGTGCGCAGCCAGTTCGCCGCGATGCAGAACCAGGCCCGCGAGTTCGGCGGCATCGCCCAGAGCGCGATGCAGCAGAGCGCCGAGAACGCCAAGCAGGCGATGCAGCAGGGGGCCGAGCACGCCCGCTCGGCCATGCAGCAGGGCGCCGACCAGGCCCGGCAGGCGATGCAGAAGGGCGCCGATGCGGCCCGCAGCGCCACCGACCAGGCCACCAACGCCGCCAAGGACGCCGCGTCCTAAGGCATGGCGCACGGGCTCGCTCCGGCGGGCCCCGGCACGTTCGGGCCGCGCTCCCCACGGGAGCGCGGCTTTTTTTATCAGGCGGCGGCCCCGATCAGGCCGGGGCGTAGCCGGGCTTCTTCAGGATCGTATCGGCCTTGGCGACGATGTCCGGCTCGTAGACGGTCGCGGTCCAGGCGCTCGGCTCGACATCCTCGACGCCGACCGAGACCGAGCCTTCGGAACAGCCGGTGGCGGTGATGAGCGCCTTCGTGACCTCGTCGGCGATGCGCTGCTTCTGCTCGTCGCTGCGGCCGGCATAGAGCTTGACGATGACGTGCGGCATGGAGCGTGGTCTCCTCGTTTAGCGGGCGCCGTACTCGGCATCGGTGACCGGCTCGAGCCAGGTCACGGCGCTGCCGTCGAGCTTCTCCTGGATGGCGATGTGGCTCATCCCGGTCGTCGCGCTCGCCCCGTGCCAGTGGCGCTCGCCGGGCTCGAACCACACCACGTCGCCGGGGCGGATCTCCTCGATCGCGCCGCCCTCGGTCTGGGCGAGGCCGAGGCCCGCGGTGACGATCAGCGTCTGGCCGAGGGGATGGGTGTGCCAGGCCGTGCGCGCCCCCGGCTCGAAGGTGACGTGGGCCCCGGCGACCCGGGCCGGCTCGCCCGGGCTCATCAGCGGGTCGATCCGCACCCGGCCGGTGAAGTACTCCGCGGATCCCGCCTGCGACGGACGGGACCCGCTCCGGTTGATCTCCATGTGCCCTCCTGGCGATGCTTCCCTGGCGTTCGGACCGGGATCTAGCGCGCTCCCGGCCCGCCCCGCCAGGGGAGGGGGATCAGCGCGCCGCGTCGCGGCCGACCCGGCTGTGGCGCCGGCCGTAGCCGAAATAGATCGCGAGCCCGATCGCCAGCCAGACCACCAGGCGCAGCCAGGTCTCGCCGTCGAGGGAGAGCATCATCGCGAGGCAGACCAGGATGCCGGCCGCCGGCACGACCGGCACCAGCGGCACCCGGTAGCCGCGCGGCTCGTTCGGATGGGTGCGCCGCATGATGACGACGCCCGCGCACACGATGATGAAGGCGAGCAGCGTGCCGATGCTGGTCATGTGACCGAGCGTGCTGATCGGGGTCAGGCCGCCGAGCAAGGCCGCGAACACCATGAAGAACAGGTTCGAGCGGTAGGGCGTGCGCCAGGTCGGATGGATCGCCGCGAAGAACTTCGGCAGCAGCCGGTCGTTCGCCATGGCGTAGAACACCCGCGACTGGCCGTAGAGCAGCACCAGCATCACGGTGGTGAAGCCCGCGATGACGCCGAGGGTCACCAGGGTCTGGAGCCAGGGGAACGGGGTCTGCTTGATCGCGGTCGCGACCGGGGCCGCGTCGCCCTTCATCGAGGCGTAGGGAACGAGGCCGGTGAGCACCGCCGCGAAGGCGATGTAGAGCACGGTGCAGATCGCGAGCGAGCCGAGGATGCCGACCATCATCGTGCGCTGCGGGTTCTTCACCTCCTGCGCCGCCGTCGAGACCGCGTCGAAGCCGATATAGGCGAAGAACACCACGCCGGCCGCCCGCATGATGCCGCTCCAGCCGTACTCGCCGAAGGTGCCGGTGTTCTCGGGGATGAACGGCACGTAGTTCTGCGCCTTGACGTAGAACAGGCCGACGCCGACCACGGCGAGCACCACCGCGACCTTGACCACGACGATCACGCTGTTGACCCGGGTCGATTCGCGCACGCCCCGCATCAGCAGCAGCGAGATCAGGCACAGGATCAGCACCGCCGGCAGGTTGACGAGGCCGTGCACGCTCGATCCGTCGGCGAGCTGCACGGTCTCGAACGGCGAGTGCAGGAGCCGCGGCGGCAGCGTGATGCCCCAGTCCTGGAGCAGGGTCGCGACGTATTTCGACCAGCTGACCGAGACCGTGGCGGCGCCGACCGCGTATTCGAGGACGAGGTCCCAGCCGATGATCCAGGCGACGAACTCGCCCATCGTGGCGTAGGCGTAGGTATAGGCGCTGCCCGAGACCGGGATCATGCTGGCGAGCTCGCTGTAGCACATGCCGGCGAGCGCGCAGCCGATGGCCGCGATGGCGAACGAGATCACCACCGCCGGGCCGGCATTCTCCGCCGCCGCGATGCCGGTGAGCGAAAACAGCCCGGCGCCGATGATCGCCCCGATGCCGAGCCCGATCAGGCTGAGCGGCCCGATGGTCCGTTCCAGGGCGTGGCCGCTGCCCTCGGCGTCCTGCCGCAGCCGGTCGATGGGCTTCGTGCGCATCAGCCCCTCCGTCATGCTCTCCTGCGCCATCCGTGTCCTCCCGCTCGGGTTTTGTTCTCAACGCAGCGTCAGCGAGGAAGCTGCACTTGTCGAGATCGCGAAGAAGGCCGGGCGAACCGACGACGGGCCGCGCCGGGAATCGCGGCCCCGCGATCGTCTCGTCCGCGACGCATCGGCGGCTTGCCGACCCGGCCTCCACCTCCCTACTCTCGGGGGAACAGAGACAGGAGGAGCCCCCATGTGCCGGATCTTCGCCGAGCAGACGCCGGAGCGCTATGCCTACGAGACGCGCTCGCTGCGGATCGGCGGGCACTGCACGTCGCTTCGCCTCGAGGCCGCGTTCTGGGCCATCCTGGAGGAGATCGCCCGCCAGGAGGGTCTCAGCGTCGCCAAATTCGCCACCAAGTTGCACGACGAGGTGCTGGAGCGCCACGGCGAGGTGCGCAACTTCGCCTCCCTGCTGCGCTGCTCCTGCCTGATCTATCTGTCCCAGGGGCGCCCGGCCGCGGCGCCGGTGCTGATCGCCGCGGAGTAGGGCCTCACCCGGCATCCTCCAGGATCATCGCGGCGCCCTTCTCGGCCAGCATGATCGTCGGCGAGTTGGTGTTGCCGGACGTGATGCGCGGCATCGCCGAGGCGTCGGCGACCCGCAAGCCCCGCACCCCGCGCACCCGCAGGCGCGCATCGAGCACGGCGCCGGCATCGTGGTCAGCCCCCATCCGGGCGGTGCCGACGGGATGGAAGATCGTGGTGCCGAGGTCGCCCGCCGCCTTCAGCAGGTCGGCGTCGCTGGCGATCGAGGGTCCGGGCAGGTGCTCTTCCGGCCGGTAGCGGGCGAGCGGCGCCTGGGCGACGATGCGGCGGGTCACCTTGAGCGAATCGACCGCCACCCGGCGGTCCTCCTCGGTCGAGAGGTAGTTGGGGCGGATCTCCGGGGGCGCCAGCGGGTCGGGGCTTGCCGCATGCACGCTGCCGCGGCTCGACGGGCGCAGGTTGCAGACGCTCGCCGTGAACGCCCCGAACCGGTGCAGGCCCTCGCCCCACTTGTCGAGGGAGAGCGGCTGGAAATGGTATTCGAGGTTCGCCGTGGCGTAGTCGGGCGAGGAGCGGGTGAACACCCCGACCTGGCTCGGCGCCATGGTGAGCGGTCCGGTGCGAAACAGCGCGTATTCGACGCCCATCCAGCCGCGCTTGATCAGGTTGGCGTATGTGAGGTTGAGGGTGGGCACCCCCGTCACCTTGTAGACCGGCCGGATCTGCAGATGGTCCTGCAGGTTCTCGCCGACGCCGGGCGCGTGATGCGCGACCCCGACCCCGAGTCCCCGGAGCCGGGTCCCGTCGCCGATGCCCGACAGTTCGAGGAGCTTCGGGGTCGCGACGGCGCCGGCCGACAGCACCACCTCGCCGTTCGCCCGGGCGAGGTAGCGCCGCCCGTCGCGCTCGAACGCCACCCCGACGGCGCGGCCGTCCTCGATCACCACCCGCTCGACGTGGATGCCGGTCTCGAGCCGGAGGTTCGGGCGGTGCAGCGCGGGTTTCAGGAAGCCGCGGGCGGCGCTCCAGCGCCGGCCCCGGCGCTGGTTGACCTGGAAATAGGACGAGCCTTCGTTGTCGCCGGTGTTGAAGTCCGGGATCTTCGGGATGCCGGCGGCCTCCGCCGCGTCGCGAATCGCGTCGAGGATCGCCCAGCGGATCCGCGGCGGCTCGACCCGCCACTCGCCGCCGGAGCGGTGGAAGCTGTTGGGCGGCGCGATGTGGTCCTCGTGCTTGAGGAAGTAGGGCAGCACGTCGTCCCAGCCCCAGCCCTCCAGGCCGAGCTGGCGCCAGCCGTCGTAATCGGCGGCCTGGCCGCGCATGTAGATCATCGCGTTGATGGCCGAGGAGCCGCCGATGACCTTGCCGCGCGGATAGGCGAGGCGGCGCCCGTTCAGGCCGGCCTCGTCCTGGGTGGTGAACAGCCAGTCCGCCCGCTTGTTGCCGATGGCGAAGAGGTAGCCGGCCGGGATGTGGAACCAGATCCAGTTGTCGCGCCCGCCCGCCTCCAGCACCAGCACCCGCCGACGGGAATCGGCCGACAGCCGGTTGGCGAGCACGCAGCCCGCCGAGCCCGCCCCGACCACGATGTAGTCGTAGGTGCCGAAATCCTCGAAACCACCGCCGGCCGTGGTGCCTGCCATCGTGCGTCCCGCCCTGATCTCTCGTTTTCTGGCGGCCGGTGTAGCGCATTCCCCTGGCGACGGCGCAAGGGGTTGCCGCTAAGCTCCCCGAAAAGCGGGGAGGGATCGATGCGGCGCAGCTTCGGAATCGTGGCGGGGCTCCTGACCGGGATCGCCGGCGGCCTGTCGACGGCCCCGGCCCTCGCCGGCGACTGCGCGGCGCTGGCGAACCTCAAGGTCGAGGCGGTGAACCTCCATTCCGCCGCCGAGGTCCCGGCCTCCGGCGACCTGCCGGCCTATTGCCGGGTGCTCGGCACGGTGCGGCCGGCGACCAGCTTCGAGGTGCGTCTGCCGCTGCAGGACTGGAACGGCAAGTATTACGGCACCGGCTGCGGCGGCTTCTGCGGCACCCTCCTGTCGGACGCGCCCGGCTTCACCAACGCGATGAATTACGGCCTGCGCCGGGGTTACGCCGCCTCGACCATGGATGGCGGCCACTGGGGCACCGGCTCGGCCGACGGGCGCTGGGCCGCCGGCGACCTCGTCGCCCGGATGGATTGGGGCCAGCGCGCCGTGACCGAGACCGCCCGGGTCAGCAAGGTGCTGGTGCGGGCCTTCTACGACCGGCCGCAGCAAAAGTCCTACTTCGCCGGCTGCTCCACCGGCGGCCGCATGGCGGCGATGGAGGCCCTGAGATACCCCAAGGACTTCGACGGGATCATCAGCGGGGCGCCCGCCCTCGACTATACCGGCCTCGTCGCCACGAGCTTCGCCTGGGTGGCGAAGGCCAATACCGGCCCGGACGGCAAGCCGATCCTGACGACGCCGCGGGCCAGGCTCGTGACGGAGGCGGTCGCCGCCGCCTGCGGGGCGAAGGAGACGGGCGGCCTCGTCGCCGATCCGCGGCACTGCACTTTCAAGCCGTCCTCGCTCCGCTGCACCGGCGCCACCTCGGAGACCTGCCTGACCGAGGCCGAGGTCGGGGTGCTGGAGAAGTGGTATGCCGGCCCGACCGACGCCTCCGGCCGCGCGCTCTATCCGGGCGGCATCCCGCTCGGCTCGGAGGCGCATTGGCCGCGCTGGCTTACGGGGTTGGGCAACGCGCCGGCGATCCTGCCGCTCTTCGCCGCCGACTTCCTGCGCTACATGGCGTTCTGGCCCTCGCCCGGGCCGGCCTACCGGGTCACGGATTTCGATTTTTCCGCCGATCCGGCCCGGCTGGCACCGCAGGCGCCGGTCTACAACGCCGCCACCTACGACCCGGCGAGCGCGACGGTACGCCCGGCCGCCGACCTCTCGGCGTTCCGCGAGGCCGGCGGCAAGCTCCTGATCTATCACGGCTGGGGCGATTCCCTGGTCACGCCGTTCATGACCGTCGCCTTCTACGAGGCGCTCGTCAAGGGAACCGCCGGAAAGGCGGACGGTCTCGCGGCGCTCAAGGACACCGCGCGCCTGTTCATGGTGCCGGGCATGGACCATTGCGGCATCGGCACCGAGGGGCCGGGCATCGCCGATACCGGGATCGATCCCCTGACCGCGCTCGAGCGCTGGGTCGAGACCGGCGAGGCGCCGCGCGTACTCGTGGCGACGAAGCGCGATGCCGGCGGGGCGGTCGCGTGGTCGCGCCCGGTCTGTGCCTATCCGGAGGTCCCGCGCGCCGAAGGAGCGGGCCTCGCCTGCGCGGCGCCGTGACCGGCGCGGCGCCGTGACCGGTGCGGCGCCGTGACCGGTGCGGATCGTGACGGGCCGCTCGCTTGCGGGCGATTCGCTTGGCCAATCGGCTTAGGACGAGATCCTACGTGAGCCGACGAGTTTCTTCAGCAATCACATGTTAGACGTTGGCGATGGCCGCTTTCGTGGCATTGAGTGCCGCAGGAGTGGCGGACATGACGACCGACGACGCACGACCCCGGGTCCTCTCGATCACCAGCATCACCGCCGTGAGCACCATCGACGGCGGCGATACCCTGGCGGCCGAGGTGAGTGGGCCCGATGGCGGCACGGTGTTCCTCCTCATCCCCCTCGGCACCGCCGGCGCCCTGATCACCCAGCTGACCGACGCCGCCGAACGGGGCGCGCAGGAACGGCGCCTGCACAGCCGCGGCCGTCTGCCGACGGTGGAGGTCTAGGCTTTCCTGCGGCGAACGGGCGGGATCGTTCAAATGTGAACGATCGGCTGCACCGATCGTTTCGAGGGACCGGAGAGAACGGACCTCCGTCGTGGAGGTCCCTCGTTTGTCGTTCAGGAACAGGCTGCGATTCGAGCATCAGCTCGCCGCCCTGGTCGGGCTGCTCTGCCTCGCCCTCGTGGGGGCGACGGTGGGCGGGGCGATCTGGCTCGAGCGGCGCAGCGCCGTGCGGCTGGCCGAGGATCGCCTCGGCCGCCTGGCCGCCGGCATGGCCGAGAGCCTCGACGCCACCCTGCGCGAGCGCTTCCGCGAGATCCAGGTCGTCGCCGGCCTCGCGCCCTTGCGCGAGCGCTGGACCGCCGACCCCTCGGCGGCCCGCGGCGTCCTCGCCGCCATGCGGACGACGGCGCCGGACTACGCCTGGCTCGGCTTCGTGGCCGCGGACGGGCGCGTGCGGATCGGCACCGAAGGGATGCTGGAGGGGGATGCGCTGAACGGACGCGCCTGGTTCGAGGCCGGCCTGATCCGGCCCACTGTCGGCGACGTGCACGAGGCGGTGCTGCTGAACCGCCTGCTTCATCGCACCGGCGCGGAGCCCCTGCGCCTCGTCGACCTCGCGGCCCCGGTGCACGATGCGGCGGGCGCGGTCATCGGGGTGCTGGGCGGTCACCTGAGCTGGGACTGGGCGGGCCGGGTCCGCAATCGCCTCATCGAGACGGCCGCGCCCGGTACCGAGCTCTGGGTTCTCGACCGGCGCGGCCGCGTGCTCCTCGGACCCCATCTCGGGGCGGCACCGTTCGGCCCGGCCCTGACCGGCGGCATGGTCGAGCGCGGCAGCGGCACCTTCTCGGTCGATCTCGGCGGCGAGATGGTGCGGGCGGGTTTCGCCTCGGCGGCCAAGGGCGAGCGGACCGAGATCGCGGGCGGCGATCCCGCCCTCGGCTGGATCGTGGTGGCGACGCGCCCGCAAGTCCAGATCCTCGCGCCGGTGCAGCAATCGATCCGACCGCTTCTCGGCCTCGGCGCCGCCCTGGCCCTCGTCGGCGTCGCCCTGGCCTGGTGCCTCGGCCGCGGCATCGCCGCGCCGCTGCGCCAGATGACCGCCGCGGCCGACCGGATCGGCCGCGAGCCCGACGCGACGACGTTGCCGCATCTCGACCACGCCCGGGAATTTCGCGAGCTGTCGGCGTCCTTACGCGCGCTCCTGCAGCGGATCGGCACCGCCGAACGGCAGCTCAGCGACGCCACCGACCGCTCGACGCGCGTCGCAGCCTTCTACCGGCGCCAGATCGAGGCCCTGCGCCAGGTCGCCGGGACCGACATGCTGACCGGCCTTCTCAACCGCCGGGGCTTCGTCGTGCCGGCCGAGGAGGCCTTCGCCATCGGCCGCAGCGGCCGGGGCGCCGCGGTGCTCGTCATCGACATCGACCACTTCAAGCGCGTCAACGACGAGCACGGCCACGATGCCGGCGACGCGGTGATCCGCCATGTCGGCGCCCTGCTGGCGGAGGCGGTGCGCGGCTCCGACACCGTCGCGCGCTTCGGCGGCGAGGAATTCGTGGTCCTGCTCGTCGGCCTCGGTGCCGCCGAATCGGTGCTGATCGCCGAGCGCCTGTGCGCGGCCGTGCGCGAGACGACGATCACCCATCCGGGCGGCACCATCGGGGTCACGGTCAGCATCGGCGTCGCGATGGTCTCGGGCCTCGACCCCGACATCCACGCGGCGATCGCCCGCGCCGATGCGGCGCTCTACGACGCCAAGGCCCGCGGGCGCGACCGGGTCGGCGTCGCGGCAGGGCCCGACGGCGTTGGGCGAGCCGCGTGAGCAAAGCTCCGAGCGCCAGGTCGTGGCCTCTCCCGCAAGATCTAACGGTGGCCGGAACCTGAGCGGGAATCGTCTCGTTGTTACTCCGTGTGAGTATCATGGAGCGATGGAGGCGACGATGATGAAAGGCGGATTGCTCTGGCTGATCGGCATTCCGATTCCGATCATCCTGATCCTGTTCTTCCTCGGCTACCTGCACTGACGAGGCCGGTTTCACCGGTTCGATCGTGCCGGCTTTCCCGCCTCCGTGTGCGGGAGGGGCGACCGGGAAGCGTGCGGGGGTGCCCCTGTTCCGAGAACCTGCTCGATCAGACAAGGGATCTTCAGACCCTCATCGTCGTTCCGGGCTCCGCTGCGCGGTTCCGGAACGACGCGGTGCTTATAAAAAATTTGCAAAACAACGATAGCAGTCAACCGGTCTCCAAGAGGCTGGTTGATTACCAAATTCGAGACAAAACCCTCCATCGTCATCCCGGGTTCCGCTGCGCGGCCCCAGGATGACGCAGGGAAGCGGCAATGTTGGCGCCAGATCGACGGGATGCGTCGATCAAACAGGCTCTCCGGGCTATTGATTCGATCGCATCATCCTCGTGCGCGGGATCTTCGATCCTCCGGCTCTCGTCCCGTGCAGGAGGCGCGCCATCTCCCATCCCGCCCTTGCGTCGAACGCCGCCGGCTTGGCAGACAGGTCCGCGGGCGGGAGCGCGAATGCGACGCCGCCGGCGACGGGAGGAGACCGACATGACGGACCGACACGTGACCAAGCCGCTCGCGGAAAAGATCGCCTGGGTGACGGGCGCGGGCAGCGGCATCGGCGAGGCGGCGGCCCTGGCCCTCGCAGGGGCGGGCGCCCGGGTGGTGCTCACCGGCCGCCGGGAGGAGCCGCTGCGGGCCCTCGCGGCACGGATCGTCGCCGAGGGCGGCGAAGCGGAGGTCGAGGTCGGCGACGTGACCGACGCGAGCCGGGTCGGCGCCATCGTCGGCAGCATCGAGCGGCGCTTCGGTCGCATCGACGTGCTGGTGAGCAATGCCGGCAGCAACGTGCGCGAGCGGCGCTGGGATGCCCTGTCGCCGGAGGGCGCGCAGGACGTGATCGCCGCCAACCTGTCGAGCGCCTTCTACGCCTCGCTCGCGGTGCTGCCGCTGATGCGCCGGCAGGGCGACGGCGTGCTGATCCACACCGCCTCCTGGGCCGGGCGCTTCGTCAGCCCGGTGAGCGGGCCCGCCTACACGGCGGCCAAGCACGCCGTGGTGGCGATGAGCCACAGCATCAACATGGAGGAATGCGTCAACGGCATCCGCTCGACGGTTCTGTGCCCGGCCGAGGTCGCGACCCCGATCCTCGACAAGCGCCCGGTACCGGTGACGCCCGAGGACCGCGCCCGCATGCTCCAGCCCGACGACATGGCGGCGCTGATCCTGTTCGTGGCGACGCGCCCGCGCCACGTCTGCCTCAACGAGGTGGTGATCAGCCCGACCTGGAACCGCGGCTACGTCCCGGATGCCCGGTTGGGCTCGCGCCTCGGCGCCTGACGGCCGGGCCTCACGCGGCTTTGCCGCGCGGGCCCCGGGTGACCGTCGCGCGGTCGCCCGGGGCCCTGCGGGAGGTGGTCCAGGTCAGGCGCCCTGGCCGGCGGCGTCGGCCTGCTCGGCTTGCGCCTTCAGTTCCAGCTCGCTCCGATGGAGCCGGCTGAGCAGCATGAGCATGCGGCCCGGCAGGGCCGTATCCTCGGCGGTGAGCGGCGCCGCGCGGCGCCAGGGGGCAGCATCCCGTCCGTAGGCATCCCGTGAGGGGACGAGCCGGGCGGGGGCTTGAGCGGTCTCGGCGGAAACTTCCGGCTCGACCTGCTCGCGGAGTCGGGTACGCATCGCACGATCCTTCGACGGCCGGCTTCTGGCGACCGGCGCCGCTATGAACGTCGACCCGCTGCCGCGGTTCCGTCGGAAGATGCGGATCTTCCGTAGGGGCAGGGCGACTGTGTCGTCGACGCCACACCGGGCCGGGGCGGCCGGGGGTCCGGCTGCGGCGCCGTCATGCCGGAGGGGCGTGACGGGGCGGTGACGGCGGCCGGCGCGGATGCTATGGGCGCGGGCATGCTCGAAGGCCTGCCGCCCCACCGCCCGACCCACGTGCTCCGTCTCGATACGAGCGAGCGCGCGGCCCGCGCCATGACCGACCTGATCGGCGAGGTCTTCGACCCGACCGAGACGGCCGTCGCCGCCTTCGAGGCCGAGGACGGCAAGACCTGGCACCTCGAAGCCTATTTTTCCGAGGAGCCCGACGAGGAGGCGGTGCGCGAGCTGATCCGCCCGATCCTCGGCGACGCCGCCGACGAGGCGGTCTTCGCGGCGATCGACCAGCAGGACTGGGTCCGCGCCTCCCTGGAAGGGCTGAAGCCCGTGCGCGCCGGCCGCATCCTGGTCCACGGCTCGCACGACCGCGGCCGGGTGCAGCCCAACGACCTGCCCATCGAGATCGAGGCGGCGCTCGCCTTCGGCACCGGCCACCACGGCACCACGCTCGGCTGCCTCCTCGCCCTCGTCGACGAGGTGAAGCGCCGCCGGCCCCACCGCGTCCTCGACGTCGGCACCGGCACCGGCATCCTGGGGCTCGCCGCCGCGCGCCTGCTGCACACCCGGGTCATCGCCGGCGACCTCGACCCGGAGGCGGTGGCCACCGCACGCACCAACGCCGCGTTCAACGGCATGGCCAATCTGATGGCGTTCTACGAGGCGCCGGGCCTGCGCCACCCGCTCGCCCGCGTCGCCCGCGGCTACGACCTCGTCTTCGCCAACATCCTGGCCCGGCCGCTGCGCGGCCTCGCCCCCAGCCTCGCCCGCGCGGTGGCGACGGACGGTACGCTGGTCCTCTCGGGCCTGATTCCCCGCGACGTGCCGGGCGTGCTCTCGGCCTACGCGGCGCAAGGCTTCCGCCTGCGCCGGCGCCGGCTGATCGAGGGCTGGGCCACCCTGGAACTGCGCCGCGGCGGCGCGGCGCCCCGGCCGCGCTGAAGCCGGGCTGCCGAACCCGGACTCCGAGCCCCTCACCGATCCGACGACGGGAATCCCGCGGGCCGTTCAAGGAACAGGCCCACCCCTGATCGGTTGTCCGGGCATCGCCGCTTACCGGTAGGGGGTATATGTACCCGGGCCGGGGCGGCCCGTGCGCGGTCCGCCAATCCCGGCCTCTCCGCGGCACGCGCCTCGGAGACCGATCGGCATGAAGGCCCTCGTCTGGCACGGCACCGCGGATATCCGGTGCGACACGGTCCCCGATCCGACGATCGAGGACGGGCGCGACGCGATCATCAAGGTCACCGCCTGCGCCATCTGCGGCTCCGACCTGCACCTCTACGACCACTTCATGCCGGGCATGAAGTCGGGCGACATCATGGGCCACGAGACCATGGGCGAGGTGGTCGAGGTCGGGCGGGACAACAAGACTCTCAAGGTCGGCGACCGGATCGTCGTGCCGTTCACGATCATCTGCGGCCAGTGCGAGCAATGCAGGCGCGGCAACTTCTCGGTCTGCGAGCGCACCAACCGCAACGCCAAGCTCGCCGAGGCCGCCTTCGGCCACACCACCGCGGGCCTGTTCGGCTACACCCACCTCACCGGCGGCTATGCCGGCGGCCAGGCCGAGTACCTGCGGGTGCCCTTCGCCGACGCGACCCACATCAAGGTGCCGGGCGGCATCCCGGACGAGAGGCTGCTGTTTCTCTCCGACATCTTCCCGACCGGCTGGCAGGCGGCGGTGCAGTGCGACATCCAGCCGGAGGACACGGTCGCGATCTGGGGCTGCGGCCCGGTCGGCCAGATGGCGATCCGCTCCGCGATCCTGCTCGGGGCCAAGCGCGTCATCGCCATCGACCGGGTGCCCGAGCGCCTGACCATGGCCCGGGCCGGCGGCGCCGAGACGATCGACCTCGACGCGGAATCGAACGTCGTCGCCAAGCTCAACGACATGACGAACGGCAAGGGGCCGGAGAAGTGCATCGATTCGGTCGGGATGGAGGCGCACGCCACCACCTCGCTCGACGCGATCTACGACCGCGCCAAGCAGGCGGTGATGCTGGAGAGCGACCGGCCGCACGTGCTGCGCCAGATGATCATGGCCTGCCGCCCGGCCGGCGTGCTGTCGATTCCCGGCGTCTATGGCGGCCTGATCGACAAGGTGCCGTTCGGCGCGGCGATGAACAAGGGCCTGACCTTCCGAATGGGCCAGACCCACGTCAATCGCTGGACCGACGACCTGTTGCGGCGGATCGAGGAGGGGCAGATCGACCCGTCCTTCGTCATCACCCACACGGTCGGCCTGGAGCAGGGGCCGGAGATGTACCGCACGTTCCGCGACAAGCAGGACGGCTGCATCAAGGTGGTGATCAAGCCGTGAGGACCCGGCCATGAGCATGAAGCGCACGGTGAACCCCCGCGCCCGCTCGGCGCACGACACCCTCGCCCGCGGCCTCGGCTGGTTCTCGATCGGCCTTGGCCTCGCCGAGATCCTGGCGCCCCGGGCCCTGTGCCGGGCGCTCGGGATGGAGGGCCGCGAGGCCCTGATCCAGGCCTACGGCGCCCGCGAGGTCGCCACCGGCGCGGCGATCCTGATGAGCCACGATCCGACGCCGTGGATCTGGGGACGGGTCGCAGGCGACGCCCTCGATCTCGCCACCCTGGCGACCGGTTTCGAGGACGACAATCCCCGCGCCGGCACCCTGGCGCTGGCCACCGCGGCGGTGGCCGGGGTGACGCTCGCCGACATCGTCTGCGTCCAGGGGCTGACGGCCGACAAGCGGCTGCCGCCGCCCGGAACCTACGAGTACCACCACCGCAGCGGCTTCCCCGGCGGCCTCTCCGCCGCGCGCGGCGCTGCCCGCGACTTCGCTGTCCCGCGGGACTTCCGCATCCCCGGCCCGCTGCGCCCATGGAGCGACGGCCGCCCGGCGGACGCGTAACGAGAGAGGGCCGCCTCGCGGCGGCCCTCTCGCTCCGGTTCGAAGCCGGAGATCCCGCAATCTCTCAATTCCCCGTCGGCCGCTTGCCCATCGCGGCTGCGACCGACGGGAGGCGAGGGGCGACTACTCCTTGTCGCCGCGATGGATGCCCTTGTCGCGGTTCTCCTTCAGGCGGCCGTCATCCGAGTGCTGGACGGTGCCCTGGTTCGGCGCATCGGGATTCTTGTGGTTGTGGCGAGTGGTATCATCAGTATTGTGCGACTGAGACTGCTGCTTATTATCCGCCATCTGCGTATCTCCACAGTCTATACGGCGTACCGCCGTGAGTGTTTCGATAACATATGATCGGGGATCGGGTTCCTGATCGAATCGCGTGACTGCCGCGGGCGGCGCGCGACATTCCGTCGATGCCCGCGCGATGTCGCAGGGGACTGGACGGATCCTGACGAAGCGCCAGCGAAGACGGCTCGGGGCGGTACGGCCTCAAAGCCTGTCTCGCCTGCGCGATCGGGCGAGTCCGGTCCCGGCTCCCCTGGCCACGACCTCACCCGATCGTCCGTTGACGAGTGGATTGGTCGCGCCTATCAGTTATAGCATTGGCTATAATAATGAGCTTTGGCGATGCGCTTTCCCCGTCCGTCGTTCGCACCCCACACCTCCGGTGCCGTCTTGGCCTGTCTGGCGATCGGGCAGGGGACTCCGCCCGCCCGGGCGCAATCCCTGCCCACCGCCATCGAGAACCTGACTCCCGGCGACCTCGACAGCGAGCACCTGTTCGGCTTCACCGAAGGCAGCGATCTCGGCGTACCGGGCGAGGCGGAACTCGAATGGGAGACGAGCGGACGGCTCGGCCGGCGCCTCGGCCGCTTCCTCGCCATCGATAGCGGGCTCGCCGTGAAGGTGCCGCTGACGGCGGATT
This sequence comes from Methylobacterium indicum, assembly GCF_017347565.1. NCBI lineage: Bacteria > Pseudomonadati > Pseudomonadota > Alphaproteobacteria > Hyphomicrobiales > Methylobacteriaceae > Methylobacterium > Methylobacterium indicum. The sequence goes on from NZ_AP024145.1 coordinate 4,374,778, forward strand.
TCCGCCTCGCCCCCGGGATCACCTTCAACGCCCACGATATCGGGACGCCCGGCACTCCAGTCCGGACCACCGGCGGGTTCAATGGCGGATTTCTCGAGACCCGCCTGCGCCTCCTGGACCGCCGCACCGCGCCGTTCGGCCTGACGCTCGGCATCGTGCCCGCCTACGGCACCGTCGATGGCGGAACGGGCGCACCGGCCCGCAGCTTCGGCACCGATGTCGGCCTGCTCGCCGACCGGGAGCTGATCCCCGGCACGCTAGTCGCGGCGGTCAATCTGGGCTTCGCGGTCTCCTCGACGCGACCCGCCGTCCCGGGCGGGCAGGCCCTCGCATCGGGGTTCGAGGCCGCCGGGGCCTTGTCCTACCAGGTCCGGCCCGGCCTCTTCGCCGGTGCCGAGATGCGCTACGCCCGGACCTACGACGGCCCGGCGCTCGACCGGCTCGCCGGCGAGGCGGTCTATCTCGGGCCCACGCTGTATATGACCCTCTCGCCGCGGGCCTGGGCCTCGGTCGCCTGGAACGTTCAGGTCGCCGGGCGGGCGGTGGACGAGCCGGGGGCCCTCGACCTGTCGAGCTTCGACCGGCACCAGATGCGCCTGCGCGTCGGCTACAGCTTCTGACGGCGGAGGGGGCCGCGCCCGCGTTTTTTTCTAGGCCCGCATGTCCCGTGACGAGGTTTCGATTGCCTGCGCGAACAATCTTTCCTCGCGTCATCGCATGAGCCCGACCTGCCCGATTCTGGCCGTCCGAGGTCGACGCCGCGTCCGACGCGGTCGGCGGGACGGGGGCGTGTAGCTCCTCGCCAGCTCGAGCAGCCCTTTGCCGCTCGCTGGCACCCATACCGGATCGCGTCCTCCCGAGCCTCGCGGCCGTGGACGCGGCGGGGCCTCACCTGCGCCCCGTGCGGTGGAGCCCGATCGTCGGGGCCGGGGCCTAGCCAAGGCGTAACCCCTGTGACGACCACTGATCCTTCCCGCCCGGGGAGGGTCGGCGCCTACCCCACCCCCGTCGGCCCATCCAGCGTCAGCCGCACGCGCCGCGCCAGCTCCATCCGGCGATAGGGCTTGTTCAGGATCTCGAACTCGCTGCCGCCGGCATCGGTCCGCTCGATCGAGGCCTCGGCGTAGCCGGTGGTGAGTAGCACCCGGATCCGCGGCTGGCGCTCGCGGGCGGCCCGGGCCAGGAGCACGCCGTTCATGCCCCCGGGCATGATCAGGTCGGAGAACAGGAGATCGACCTTGTCGCTCTCGTCGAGGAGGTCGAGGGCCTGCCGGGCGTCGTGCGCGACGAGCACCGTGTAGCCGAAATCCTCCAGGATCACCCTGGCGGTGTCGGCGACGTCCGGCCGGTCGTCGACGACCAGGATCGTCTCGGTGCCGGTGCGGTCGGCGGCCCGCGGCGCCGGGCGGCGCTCGGCGGCGACGACCTGGTCGGTGGCGGGGAAGAGCAGCCGCACGGTGGTGCCGCGGCCGACCTCGGAGGTGATCCGCACCGTGCCGCCGGACTGCTTGGCGAAGCCGTACACCATGGCGAGGCCCAACCCCGTGCCGCGGCCCTCCTCCTTGGTGGTGAAGAACGGCTCCATCACCCGGGCCAGGATCTCCGCCGGCATGCCGAGGCCGGTATCCTGCACCTGCACCACCGCGTAGGGGCCCGGCCGCACCATCAGCAGCAGGCCCATCTCGTCGTCGATGGTCAGGTTCTCGGTCTTGATCGTCACGGTGCCGCCGCCCGGCATCGCGTCTCGGGCGTTGAGCAGCACGTTGAGCAGCGCGACCTCGGCCTGCGTCGGGTCGATGCGGCAGTTCCAGAGCTCGGGCGAGAGGTCGGTGCGCATGACGACGTGATCGCCGAGCGTGCGCCCGGTGATCTCGTTCATGCCGCGCACGAGGTTGTTGAGGTTGAGCGCCCGTCCGTCGAGGCGCTGCTTGCGGGCGAAGGCGAGGAGCTGGTGGGTGAGCCGGGCGGCCCGGTCGGTCGCGGCGCGGATCGCCGCCCCGGCGCCGAGCAGCCGGTTCACGTCGATCGTCGGATGCTCGGCGAGCGCCAGCACCACGTCGGTGTAGCCGCTGATCACCTGGAGCAGGTTGTTGAAGTCGTGCGCGATGCCGCCGGTGAGCTGGCCCAGCGCCTCCATCTTCTGAGCCTGGTGCAGCGCCAGCTCGGCGTCGCGCCGGCGCGACACGTCGAGCTGCGAGCCGAAGAAATAGACCAGCTCGCCCTTCTTGTCGTAGACCGGCGAGATGAACAGCGCGTTCCAGAAGGTCGAGCCGTCCTTGCGGTAGTTCAGGATCTCGGTGGCGAGTTCCTTGCGCTCGGCGATGGCGCGGCGCACCTCCGCCACCGTCTCGCGGTCGGTCTCCGGGCCCTGCAGGAAGCGGCAATTGGTGCCGACCAGCTCGTCCGGCGTGTAGCCGGTCATGCGCAGGAAGGCCTGGTTGGCGAAGACGATCGGGTTGTCCGGCTGGTGCGGATCGGTCACGATCATCGGCATCCGCGTCGTCTCGACGGCGGCGAAGAAGATATCCGAATGCGTGTCGGTGACGGCCCGCGGCCCGCGCGAGGTGACGGCGGGCCCGAGACCGCCGAGATCCGGCTTCTCCGATATGTCCACCACCCGAGGCCTCCTCGTCGCCGGCTGAGCCACGCGACACGCGGTCAGGCCTCCATCACCGTCGAACAGATAGGCGTCGGGGCAGGATATCAACCGGCCCCAAAGGATAGTGCACGACTTCCCGGAGCGCGTCTTTGTCGCGGCATCTTCGTGGAACGATCCGGATCGAGGGGGCGACGGTGGACGGCGCGGCTCTCACCTTCGGCGGATCCCGGCCGACAAGGCGGTTCACCTGTGTTGCCGTCGGCGATGCCCGATGGTCGGGGTCGCAACCGGCCCTCGCTCCGACACGGGCGCGGAGCGATTTCGACGTGACGCCCGACCGGTCCCGAGGCTAGACTCATCGTGCCCATTTCTGTCGTCCACGATGTTCGCCCGCGAGGTTCCGATGCCACCCGCCACCGTCCCGGACGTGACCTTCCACACCCGCGTCAGGAACGACGCCCTCGGCGGGCCCAACCCGTTCGAGTGGAAGGACCTCACCTCGACCGAGGTGTTCGGCGGCCGCAACGTCGTGCTGTTCGCGCTCCCCGGCGCCTTCACGCCGGCCTGCTCGGACGACCACCTGCCCGGCTACGAGCAGCATGCCGACGATTTCGCCGCGCTCGGCATCGATCAGGTGGTCTGCCTCTCGGTCAACGACGCCTTCGTGATGTTCCAGTGGGCACGGTCCAAGGGCATCGAGAAGGTGTTCATGCTGCCCGACGGCAATGCCGACTTCACCCGGCAGATGGGTATGCTGGTCAAGCGCGGCCGGCAGGGCATGGGGATGCGCAGCTGGCGCTACGCGATGCATGTCGAGAACGGCACGATCGCCAAGATGTTCGTCGAGCCGGGATTTCGCGACGACCCGCCGGGCGTCGGCCTGACGGTCTCGGATGCCGGGACGATGCTCGATTACCTGAGGAGCCGGTAGGGGTCAGGCCCGCAGCGCCTCCACGAAGGCCCGGAACGCCGCGCTGGGCTGGCGCCGGCTCGGATAGTAGAGGTGGTTGGGCGGGAGGACCGGCGCCCACCCGGCCAGCACCTCGACGAGGGAACCCGCCGCGATCCCGTCCTCGACGCAGGCGCGCGGCAGGCAGGCGACGCCGAGGCCCGCGAGCGCGGCATCCCGCATCAGCTCGACGTCGTTGGTGACGAAGGCGCCGGGCACAGCCCGCTCGAACCGATGCCCGTCCCGCACGAACTCCCAGACGTGGATCGTGCCCGACGAGGTGTAGCGGTAGCACAGGCAGCGATGCCGGCCGAGATCGTCCGGCTCCCGCACCGCGCCGTGGGCCGCGAGGTAGGCCGGGGCCGCCACGAAGACGAGCGGCACGGCCCCGCTGACGCGGACCGCGATCATGTCGCGCTGCAGCTCGACCTCGTGCCGGATCCCGCAATCGAACCGCTCCGCCACGATGTCGGTCAGGCCGTCATCGACGACGAGCTCGACCGAGACGTCCGGGCAGGCCGCCGCGAAGCCGGCCAGGCGCGGCAGCACGACGTGCACGGCCGCCGTGCGGTGGGCGTTGACCCGGATGCGGCCGGCGGGCCGGGCGCGGGCGGCGTCCAGGCCGCCGAGCGCCTCCTCGACGGAGGCCATGGCGGGGCGCAGGCTCAGCAGCAGGTCCGCGCCGGCCTGCGTCGGCGCCAACGAGCGGGTGGTCCGGTCGAGCAGCCGGACGCCGAGCTTGGCTTCGAGGCTCCGCATCGCATGGCTGAGCGCGGAAGCCGAGAGGCCGAGCCGGATCGCGGCCCGGGCGAAGCTGCCGGCCTCGACGATGGCCGCGAAGACGGCGAGCCCGGACCAGAGATCACGATCCACTGCTGAGAATCCTTCAGCAACCCGTGCGGCCTGCCCGGTCTAATCCGCGGTCCGCCCCCGGTCCATCTCCGGGACAGCCTCCGAGGGACGAGTCCTCGGATTCCCTCGCTCCGACGAGACAGGACCCTTTGCCATGGATCTCCACGCGCTCCGCGCCCTCGGCCGCTCCGGGCTGCTGGTCAGCCCGCTCGCGCTCGGCACCATGACCTTCGGCACCCCGCGCTGGGGCCTCGACGAGGCCGGCAGCCGCGCGGTGTTCGACCGCTACGTCGCCCTCGGCGGCAATTTCATCGACACGGCCGACGTCTATGCCGGCGGCCGGTCGGAGGAGATGGTGGGCCGGTTCGTCGCCGAGGGCGGCCTGCGCGACCGCCTGGTGATCGCCACGAAATCCGGCTTCGCGACCGGGCGGGGCCCGCACGAGGGCGGCAACGGCGCACGCCACGTCCGCGCCGCCCTCGACCGCTCGCTGGCGCGGCTGCGCACCGATTTCGTCGACCTCTACTGGGTCCACGTCTGGGACGGGATCACCCCGGCGGAGGAGCTTCTGGAGACGATGACGGCGCTGATCCGGGCCGGCAAGATCCGCTACTGGGGCCTGTCCAACACGCCGGCCTGGTACGCGGCCGAGATCGCCACCCTGGCGCGGCTGCGCGGCCGGCCGATGCCGGTCGGGCTTCAGGAATTCTACGCCCTGGTGGAGCGCGGGGCGGAGCGGGAGCACCTGCCCTTCGCCCGGTCCGCCGGCCTCGGCCTGGTGCCGTGGAGCCCGCTCGCCTACGGGCTCCTGACCGGCAAGTACGACCGTGCCGCGGTCGAGGCCGGCCCGCGGCGCCGGGACGGCGTGCCGAACGAGGCCGCCATGGACGGTGCCGTCCGCGCGGCCGACGACAAGCGCCTCGACGGCGACAATCCCTTCGGCGACAGCCTGTTCACCGCGCGCAACTGGGACATCGTCGATGCGGTGAAGCGCGTCGCCGCCGAGGCCGGGGAGACGCCGGCCCGGATCGCGCTCGCCTGGGTGGTCGGACGGCCCGGCATCGCCTCGACCCTGATGGGGGTGAGCCGGGCCGGGCAGGTCGGCGACAATGCCGCCGCGCTCGACGTTGCGCTCTCGCCCGAGCACCTGGCGGCGCTCGATGCGGCGAGCGGCGGCGGGCCGATGCTCTCCGGCCTGTCGCGGCCGCCCCTGCGCAACCGGGTCGTGTTCGGCGGCGCGGACATCCGCGGCTGGGGCGAGTAGCGGCTCAGGCCGCCGCGCCTTTGCCCGCCGCCAGCACGATCCGGGCGGCGCTGCGGCTCGGCTCGTCGCCGTCGGGCAGCCGCATCGTCGCGTCGAGGCGGGCGAGCGCCGCCGCCTGCGCCGCCCGGGCCGGGCCCTCGGGCAGGAGGGGCGCGAGCGCCGCCGCCAAGCGCTCGGGGGTGCAGTCGGCCTGGATCAGCTCGGGGATCGCGTTCTCGCCCAGGATCAGGTTCGGCAGGACGATCGTCGGCACCTGGATCAGGCGGCGGACGATCACCTCCTCGATCTTCGGCACCTGATAGGCCACCACCATCGGCACGCCGGCGAGCGCCAGTTCGAGCGTCACCGTGCCCGACGCCGCGAGCGCCGCGCGGGCCCGCCGGAAGGTCGCGAGCTTGTCGGCCTCGCCGTCGATCAGCCGCGGGCGCACCGTCCAGGAGGCCGCGAGACGCGCGATCAGGGCGCGGTGGCGCGCCACCGCCGGCAATTCGACTGTGAACGGGTGGCCCTGCGCCTGCACCTTGGCGAGGGCGGCGCCGAAGATCGGCATCAGGCGCTCGATCTCGCTGCGGCGCGAGCCCGGCAGAACCGCCAGGACCGGTTGGGGGCCTTGGCGTGCCTCCCGCTCCGCCGAGCCCGGGCGCAACTCGCCGAGCCGCTCGATCAGCGGGTGGCCGACATAGGTGCAGGTCGGCCCGCCGAGGCGGCGATGCGCGTCGGGCTCGAACGGGAGCAGGGCGAGCACGTGGTCGATGTAGCCGCGCATGGTCTTGGCGCGCCACGGCCGCCACGCCCACACGCTCGGACTGACGTAATCGACCACGGGCAGGCCGGGCAGCTGCCGGCGCACCCGGCTCGCCACCGCGTGGGTGAAGCCCGGGCTGTCGATGATGACGAGCACGTCGGGACGCGCCGCCACGCAGGCCTGCACGGTCTGGCGGATGCGCCGCATCAGGAGGCGGATGCGGGCGGCCACCGCGAGGTAGCCGATCACCGCCACGTCCTCGAGCGGGAAGAGGGAGGCCATGCCCTCCGCCGCCATGGCGTCGCCGCCGACGCCGGCGAGCGACAGCGGCCGGTCGGAGAGGGCGTGGAGCGAGCGGATCAGCTTGGCGCCGAGCTGGTCGCCGGATTCCTCGCCCGCCACCAGCCAGATCGTGAGGGGACGCCCGGTCGGGGCCGTGTCGCTCAAGGGGCAGGCTCCGGAGGATCGGGCGGCAGGCCGAGGAGGAAGAGGCCGAGCCGGTCGGCCAGCGCCGCGGTCTCGGCGCGGTCGAGCACCAGGGTGTCGCCGGCCCCGACCGCGATGCCGATGCAGCCGGCCTGCGCCGCCCGCTTCACCGTGCGCGGACCGATCGCCGGCAGGTCGACCCGGAGGTCCTGGCCGTCCTTGGCGCGCTTCACCAGCACCATCGCGGCGGGGGCGCGCCCGAGGCCGAAGGGGCGGCGGGAGAGCGCCCTCGCGCGGTCGAGCATGCGGTCGGTGCCCTCCGGCCCCTCGACCGCCAGGACCCGCCGGCTCGCCACGACCGCGGCCTGGCCGACATCGTGCGGCGAGAGGCTGGCGAGCAGCGCCCGCCCGGCCGCCACCGAGGCCTCCGCCGCCGCGTCCGGCCCCAGCGCCCCGAGGCGGCCGACCGGTGCCATCAGCCCGGGGGCGAGGTCGCGCACGCCGAGCACCTGCAGGCCGTGCTCCTCCAGCAGGGCCAGCACGCCGCGCAGGAGGTGGTCGTCGCCGCCGGAGGCGAGGGAGCGCAGGGTCTCGCGGTTGCGGTAGGCCGCGAGCGTGTTGAGGAGGGCGGCGGGGCTCGGCCGCGCCACCGCGCCGGCGAGCGTCACGCCGGCCGGATGCCAGCCGCAGAGGATGTCGAGGGCGCCGCGCACGTCGAGGAGGTCGACCGTGGCGTCGGCCCGCCGCCGGGTCGCCGGATCGGCGAAGCCCCGGATCGCCAGCACGCGGCAGGGACGCCCGACCGCCTCCAGGGCGGCGGCGATGAGGAGCGGCAGCCGGCCGGCCCCGGCCACGATGGCGACCGGCCCGGCCGCCTGCGGAGCGGGAGAGCGATCGGCGTGGGCCGCCGCGGCGGCCATCACGCCGGGCCCGGCGCCTCGCGCGGGGTGCAGACCGAGCGCTTGCCGCCCTCGCGGATGAAGGCCAGGATCTCCTGCACGATCGGGTGCTGGTCGAACTCCGCCGCCACGTCCTCGACCCGCTCCATCAGGGTGCCTTCGAGGGCGAAGAGCAGCCGGTAGGCCTTGCGCAGCGCGTGGATCTCCTCGCGGGAGAAGCCGCGGCGCTGCAGCCCGATGATGTTGAGCCCCGACAGGTGGGCGCGGTTGCCCACCGCCATGCCGTAGGGAATCAGGTCGTTCTCGAGGCCCGACAGCCCGCCCACGAAGGAATGGGCGCCGACCCGGGCGAACTGGATCACCGCCGCGCCGCCGCCGAGGATCGCGTAGTCGCCGACCTGGCAATGGCCGGCCAGCATCACGTTGTTGGAGAACACGACGTGGTGGCCGACCCGGCAATCGTGGCCGACATGGCTGTTGGCGAGGAACGCGCAGGAATCGCCGACCGTGGTGGCCAGCCCGCCGCCGGCGGTGCCGGGGTTCATCGTCACGCCCTCGCGGATCTGGCAATCGGCGCCGATCGTCAGGGTCGAGTCCTCGCCGCGGAACTTCAGGTCCTGCGGCGGGTGGCCGATCGAGGCGAAGGGATAGATCCGGGTGCGCGGGCCGACCGTGGTGCGGCCGGCCACGACGACGTGGCTGACGAGCTTGACGCCGTCGCCGAGCACGGCCTGCGGCCCGACATGGCAGAACGGCCCGATCTCGACGCCGGCGCCGATCACCGCGCCGTCCTCGACCACCGCGCTCGGGTGGATGCGGGTCTCCGGGAGATCGGCCGTCCGGGCCTCGCTCGTCTGGCTCTCGCTCATTCGGTCACCAGCATCGCGCCGATCTCGGCCTCGGCCACCAGCACGCCGTTGACCTTGGCCTCGCCCTTGAACCACCACATGAAGCGGCGGTTGCTGGTCTTGCGCATATGGTACTCGACCACGTCGCCCGGCACGACCGGCTTGCGGAACTTCGCCTTGTCGATGGTCATGAAGAAGACCTTGCTCGGCTTGGTGTCGCCCTTGAGCTTGTGGGCGCAGCAGATCGCGCCGGCAGTCTGGGCCATGCCCTCGATCAGCAGCACGCCCGGGAAGACCGGGGCGGCCGGGAAGTGGCCGGTGAAGTGCGGTTCGTTGATCGTGACGTTCTTGATGCCGATGCAGCTCTCGTCCCGATCGATCTGGACGATCTTGTCGATCATCAGGAACGGGTAGCGGTGGGGCAGAAGCTCCATCACCCGCAGGATGTCGGCCGTGCCCAGCTCGGCTGGCATCTCGGTCATGGTGTCTGGCTCCCTCGTGGCGGTCCCGGAGACGCTCCGGTCATCGGTGCGTCGTCTTTGGCGAGAAGCGGCGCGGATGCAAGCGATTTGCGGCGGGAGCGCGGCGGAGGCGTCGTCCCCGGCGGCCCGGCCGTGACGTCCGGCGCCTCAGCCCTCGCCGCCCTCGTCGCGCGCGCGCGCCGCGAGGTTCTTGAGCGTCGTCATCTCGCGGAACCACTCGCGCACGGGCTTGGCCGGCGTGCCGCCCCAGCGCGAGCCCGCCGGCACGTCCTTGTTGACGTTGCTCGATCCGGCGATCTGCGCGCCCATGCCGATGCGCAGATGCCCCACCACGCCGACCTGGCCGCCGAGCACGACGTAATCCTCGAGCGTGGTCGAGCCCGAGATGCCGACCTGGGCGACGATCACGCAGTGGCGGCCGATGACGACGTTGTGGGCGATCTGCACGAGGTTGTCGATCTTGGTGCCCTCGCCCACCACCGTGTCGCGGCTGGCGCCGCGGTCGATCGTGGTGTTGGCGCCGATCTCGACGTCGTCCTGGATGATCACCCGGCCGACCTGCGGCACCTTGAGATGGCCGCCCGGCCCCATGGCGAAGCCGAACCCGTCCTGGCCGATGCGGGCGCCGCCATGCACGATCACCCGATTCCCCAGGAAGGCGTGCAGCACCGAGGCCCCGGGACCCACGGCGCATCCCCGCCCGATCCGCACCCCCGGACCGACGACGCAGCCCGCCGCCAGCACCGTCTCGGCGCCGATCTCGGCCTCCGGCCCGATCACCACGCCGGGATCGACCACCACCCCGGGTTCGAGCCGGGCGGTCGGGTGGACGAAGGAGCCGGGCGAGATCCCGGTGGCGCCAAACAGCGAGGTCGGACGCGCCGCGCTCGGAAACAGCCGGGCCAGCACCTTGGCGAAGCCCCGGTAGGGCTGGGGCGTCACGAGGGCGACCGTGCCGGCGGGCACCCGGGCGGAGAAGCGCGGGGAGACCAGGCAGGCGCGGGCGCGGGTCGCCGCCAGCGCGTCGCCGTACTTGGCGTTGTCCATGTAGGCGAGGTCGTCGGGCCCGGCGCTCTCGAGCGGGCTCGCGGCCCGGATCACCGCCTCGCCGTCGACCTCCGGCGGCAGGGTCGCACCGGCGAGCGCCGCGATCTCGCTCAACGAGACGGGCCCCGCGAGGGGAAAGAAGACCGGTTCCGACATCGCCTGCATCCGCTGGGGCCGGGCGCGCCGGGGAGCCGGCCCGTCCCGTCCTCGTCGAGGGGAGGGCGCCCGGACTAGCGGCATAATCGGGTGGGTACAAACGAAAACGGCCGCGGGGCTGGATGCCCGGCGGCCGTCTGTCCGGAAGGGGCGCCGGCGGCGCCCCCGCGATCGGTCTTAGAAGCGCGAGCCGCCCGAGAAGCGGAACGCCTGCGTCTGGTCCTTGCCGACCTTGCCGAAGTAGGTGCCGTCGGCGCCGAAGACCTTCTGGCCCTCGTCCTTGGTCAGGGCGTAGGCGTAGTCGAAGCGGATCGGGCCGAGCGGCGAGTTCCACAGGATCGAGGCGCCGACCGACGAGCGGATCGTGGCCTTGTCGCGGACGTTCACGCATTCCGGCTCGACGCCGATGGTCGAGGCGTTGAAGTTGCACGCGCCGCCCGGCGCGGTGCCGTTGATGAAGCCGTCGCCGTTGACGTCGAAGGCGCGGCGGCCCTTGTAGCCGAACAGCGTACCGGCATCGGCGAAGACCGCGCCCTTCAGGCCCAGATCCCGGGGCAGACCCCAGATCGGGAACTGCACCTCGACCGAGGCGCCGACATAGGTGGTGCCGCCGATCGCGTTGGAGCGGGCGTCGCCCGAGCCGACGTCGCGCGGGCCGATGCCGTTGGGCGCGAAGCCGCGCACCAGCGACGGGCCGAGGAAGAACTGGTCGGTGACGCGGAGCGAGTTGCCCTCGGTCGGCTGGACGTGGCCGCCCTGGAACTTCACGAAGCCGACGACGTCTTCCCACAGCTCCTTGTAGTAGCGGGCCTCGCCGGTGACGCGGAAGAACTTCGAATCGCCGCCGATGCCCGCGTATTCCGGCTTGATCTCGCCGTAGAAGCCGTTGCGCGGCAGCTGCAGGTTGTCGAGGGTCGAGTACGCGAGCGTCACGCCGGCGAGCGAGGTGAGGGTGGAGCCCACCGCCTCCTTGAGCGCGATCGAGGCCTCGCCGTCATAGGCGCAGTTCGGGTACTGGGCCAGGCCGCCGACGTTGCGGCCGTTGAGGATCGTGCCCGGATCGTAGGTCTTGGTGTAGCCCGGGATCGGGAACGAGCAGTCGTTGTACGGCCGCTTGAGGGTGTTCGGGATCTTCAGGTCGGTGTTGTAGATCGAGTAGCGCAGCGTGATGCCGAAATCCTCGGTGATCGGCAGGCCGAGGCGGAGCTGGCCGCCGACCACGTCGGTCACGTAGCGCGAGTAGCGGGTCTGGTCGCTGTACTTGTTGAAGACGTCGAAGCCGGCCGCCAGGCGGTAGCCGAGGAAGTACGGCTCGGTGAACGAGAAGTCGACACCACGGGTGTACTGGCCGGCGGTGCCGGCGAGGCGGACGTACTGGCCGCGACCGAGGAAGTTCGACTCCGAGACCGAGACCTCGCCGATGATGCCGTCCGCCGTCGAGTAGCCGCCGGCGACCGAGAACGAACCGGTCGGTTGATCCTCGACATCGATGTTCACGACGACGCGGTCGGGGGCGGAGCCGGGCTCGTTGGAGAACCGCACCTTCTTGAAGAAGCCGAGGCCGTTCAGGCGCCGCTCGGCGCGGTCGACGAGGACGCGGTTGTAGGCGTCGCCCTCGGTGAGGTCGAGCTCGCGCCGCACGACATAGTCGCGGGTGCGGGTGTTGCCGCGCACGTTGATGCGCTCGATGTAGACCTTCGGGCCGTCCTCGACGATGTAGCCGAGGGCGACGGTGCCGGTGGCACGGTCGCGCTCGCCGGTCGGGCGGACCTGCGCGAAGGGATGGCCGGACCGGGCCACCGACGTCGTGACGCCGGTCAGCGTCTTCTCGACGTCCTCGGCGTTGTAGACGTCGCCGACGCCGGTGCGCAGCTCGTCGCGCAGGACGGTGCCGTCGACGCCCGGGATGCGGGAATCGACCGAGACCGCGCCGACGCGGTACTGCTGGCCTTCCTCGACCGTGATGGTGATGATCCAGCCGCCGGCCGCGTCGTCGTAGCGCGAATCCGCCGAGGCGATCCGGAAGTCGGCATAGCCGTTCTTCAGGTAGTAGCGGCGGATCAGGTCGAGATCGTTGGCGAGCCGGTCGGGATCGTAGACGTCGGAGGTCTTGACGAAGCTGAGGAGGTTCATCTCCGACAGCGTCATCAGGTCCTTCAGTCGGCCGTCCGAGTAGACGTGGTTGCCGACGAACTTGATTTCCTTGACGCCGGTCTTGTCGCCTTCCTCGATGGTGTAGACGACATCAACGCGGCCGTTCGGCAGGTCGACGGTGCGAACCGAGACCTTGGCCGAGCCGCGGCCGGCGCGACGGTACACCTCGCGGATGCGCTCGAGGTCGGAGTTGACCTGCGCCTGGCTGTAGGGCCCGCGCGACTTCGACTCGACGATACTCTCGAGCGTCCCCTTCTCGACCTTCTTGTTGCCCTCGAAGAAGACGCGGTTGATCGTGTTGTTCTCGCGCACCGAGACGACGATGCGGCCGCCGCTATGCGAGACCCGCACGTCCGAGAACATGCCGCTGGCGATCAGGTTGCGGCGGCCCTCCTCGGGCGACACGCCGACCACGTAGGAACGGACCGTATCCGGGTCGATCCGGGAATTGCCCTGAACGACGATCTGCTGCGCGAAGGCGCTGCCGCTGGCGGCGATGGTAGCGGCCATGACAATGGCGCCCTTCGCCGACGCACGCCGGCGCTTACCCGTCATCGACATCATAAATGGCCCGTCTCATTTTTTGTCGGCACGGGTTTGCACCCGCAGACGATCGAACTCTCACGAGGTCGAAGTCCCCTGGTCCTAGCCCTGCTTCTATCGGGAATCCCCGGCGACGCAAACGCCACGCTCCCGACCTACCGGGATTTTGCCCAGACGTTGCCTTCCTGTCACGGCCCACGGCCACGCTTTTCACAGGGCAGGGTCAGCGCGCGGTGAACGGCGCACCGAGGCGAAAGCCCCGGAATGGAACGCTTTTTATGAAAATTGTGTGGATTCGCCAAAACGCCGCCCGCGCTCGCGCGCGGACGGCGTGCCCTCGGGGGAGGGGAGGCCTCAGGTGCCGCGGTTGAAGGCGGCGCCGATGTGCAGGATGTCGTTCCAGGTCGCGAACAGCATCAGCATCAGCACGAGCGCGAGACCGATGCGGAAGCCGATCTCCTGCGCCCGCTCGCTCAGGGGCCGGCCGCGGACGATCTCGACGGCGTAGAACATCAGGTGCCCGCCATCGAGCATCGGCACCGGAAACAGGTTGATGAGGCCGATCGAGACCGACAGGACCGCGATCAGCCCGACGAGCGCGCCGATGCCGCCGACCTTGGCGGCCTGGCCCGACACCCGGGCGATGCCCATCGGCCCCGAGAGCTGGTCGGCCGATTCGCGCCCCGTGATCAGCTTGCCGATGTAGCTGAAGGTGCGGTCGACGACGAAGTAGGTCTCGGTCACGCCGATCTTCAGCGAGTCGAGGGCGCCGTACTGCACCAGCTTGACGTCGGCGGCGTCGCGCGGGCCCTGGATGCCCAGCCGCCCGATGCGCTGGGTGCCGAACGGGGTCTTGTCCTCGTAGACGTCCGGCGTCGCGGTGAGCGGCGTGGTGACGCCGCCGCGCTCGACCGTGAAGTCGAGCCGGTCGCCGGCGGCGCCCGAGACGGTGCGCTGCATGTCGGCGAAGTTGTGGATGGCGCTGCCGTTGATCGTCAGCACGACGTCGCCGGCCTGGAAACCGGCCCGCTCGGCCGCGCTGCCCGCCTGCACCGCCGACACCCGGGGCGCCACCTCGTAGCGGCCGGTGGCGTAGACGGCGCCGGCAAAGACCGCGATGGCGAGAAGGAAGTTGGCGACCGGGCCCGCCGCCACGATGGCGACCCGCTTCCAGACGTTCTGGGCGTGGAAGCTGATCGCGTGATCGGCCGGGTTCATCCGCGCCATGGCGCTCGGGTCCGGCACGCTGGCGCCGTTCATGTCGCCGACGAACTTGACGTAGCCGCCGAGCGGGATCGCCGAGAGCTTCCAGCGGGTGCCGCGACGGTCGTTGAAGCCGACGATCTCGGGCCCGAAGCCGATCGAGAAGCTGGTCACCCCGACGCCGCACCAGCGCCCGACCAGAAAATGGCCGAGCTCGTGGATGAAGACCACGACGGTCAGGACGAACAGGAACGGCACGATGTAGCCGAGCAGGTTCGTCGTCGCGCCGCCGACGACGTTGAGCAGATCCATGGTCACCTCGATGCGGCGCGGCGGACCCTCTCCGGTCCGATCCGGCCACCTTGCCGATCGTCACTCATACAGAGTCCACGGGCCTGCGAACAGGCCGCGCGTCGACCGAGGGTTAACTTAACGGAAGCTTGACGCTCCCTCAGGCCGCGAGTGCCGCCGTGCTCCAGCCGCGCACCTCGGCGTCGATGGCGAGCGCCTCCTCGACGTCGGCGGGGGCTTCCGGGAAGCGAGCCGCGAAATGCTCGCAGGCCCGCTCGACCAGGGCGGCGATGTCGTAGAAGCCGATGCGCCCGGCGATGAAGGCCGCGACCGCGATCTCGTTCGCGGCGTTCATCACCGTCGGCTGGGCACCGCCCGCCGCGAGCGCGGCCTTGGCGATGCGCAGGCAGGGGAAGCGCTCCTCGTCCGGGCGCTCGAAGGTGAGGCTGCCGACGCTTGCGAGGTCGAGGGGCTTGCCGCGGGCGATCGACAGGCGGTCGCCCAAGCCCAGGCAGTGCGAGATCGGCACCCGCATGTCGGGGACGTAGAGCCCGGCCGTGACCGCGCCGTCGCGCCAGGTGACGAGGGCGTGGACGATCGATTGCGGATGCACCACGGCGTCGAGACGCTCGGCCTCGATGCCGAACAGATGGTGGGCCTCGATCAGCTCCAGCCCCTTGTTCATCAGGGTGGCCGAATCGATGTTGATCTTCATGCCCATCGACCAGGTCGGGTGGGCGGCCGCGTCCGCGGCGCTCGCCGCGGCGATCCGCTCGCGGGTCGCGGTCCGGAACGGCCCGCCGGACGCCGTGATGGTCATCCGGGTGATGTCGTCGATCCGGCCGGTGCCGATCGACTGCTCCAGCGCGTTGTGCTCGGAATCCATCGGCAGGAGACGGGCGCCGTATTTTTTCGCGTCGCGCATGAAGGCGTCGCCGGCGCAGACCAGGCTCTCCTTGTTGGCGAGCGCCACGGTGCGGCCCTGGCGGATCGCCGCGCAGGTGGGGCTCAGGCCCGCCGCCCCGCTCACCGCCGCCACGACGATGTCGGCCTCGCGCGTTGCCGCCTCGATCACCGCCGAGGGACCGGCGCCGCAGGCGATGCCGGAGCCCGACAGCGCGTCGCGCAGCGCCGGGCCGGCCTCGGGATCGGCGATCGCCGCGAACTCGGCGTTCAGCTCGCGCGCGACGCGGGCCAGCGCCTGCGCGTCGCGGCCGCCCGCCACGGCACCGACCCGGAAGCGGTCCCGGTGCTGGTCGAGCAGGTCGGCAGTGGAGCGCCCGATCGAGCCGGTGGCCCCCAGGACGGAAACGGTGAGGGTCATGGATGTCCCGTGAGAGTGAGGCCGGCGAGCAGGAGCCCGGCGAGGAGCGCGACGGCGAAGAAGCCGTCGAGGCGGTCCATCACGCCGCCATGGCCCGGGATCAGGCGGCCGGAATCCTTGGCGCCGTAGGCGCGCTTGAGGGCCGATTCGGCGAGGTCGCCGCCCTGGCTCATCACCGAGGCGATGGCCGACAGCGCGCAGGCCAGCGGCAGCGACAGCGCCTCGGTGGCGCCGAGATGGCGCGCGCCCGCCGCCACCGCGCCGCCGACGATCGTCGCGCCGACGAGTCCGCCGCAGAAGCCCGACCAGGTCTTCTTCGGGCTCACCGCCGGCCACAGCTTCGGCCCGCCGAGCGACCGGCCGGTGAAGTAGGCGGCGATGTCGGTGGTCCAGACCACCCCGAACAGCCAGAGCGGGCCGGCGAGCCCGATGCGGGGATCGTCGCGCAGGAGCACCGGCACCAGGGCGACGACGAGGGCGCAGGCGAGGCTGGCAGGCGCCCAGATCCGGCCCGCGGCCGGCCGGGCGAGGAGCGCGAGGGCCGCGAGGCCGAGCGCGACGGTGCCGACGAGCCAGGGCGTCGCGACCGGCAGCCGCGCGCCCGCGACGACGCCGAGGAGGACGAGGCCGGCGATGGCCAGAAGCGGCCGGTGCGGCGCGGTCCGGGTGATGGCGAGCCATTCGCCGACGATGGCGAGGCCGGCCAGGAACCAGACCACCGCGAAGATCCAGCCGCCGTTGAGGGTGGCGCCGAGCACCAGGAGGCCGAGCACGATGCCCGACACCGTGCGGGCGCCGAGTTCCGTCGCCGGCCAGCCCGGCCGCGCGCCCGGGAGCTTCGTTCCGTCGGAGCCCGCCATCAGCCCGCCCGGGCGCTGAGGCCGCCGAAGCGGCGGTCGCGATTCTGGAACTCGCCGATCGCGGCGAGGAAGGTGGCGTGATCGAAGTCCGGCCAGAAATCCGGTACGAACACGAATTCCGAGTAGGCGGTCTGCCAGGTCAGGAAGTTCGAGACCCGCTGCTCGCCGGAGGTGCGGATCACGAGGTCTGGATCGGGAATGCCGTGGGTGTCGAGCGCCCCCGTCATCGCCGCGGCGTCGATCGCCTCGGGCGAGAGCCGCCCCTCGGCGACGGCGCGGGCGAGGTCCCGCACGGCGCGCAGGATCTCCTGGCGGCCGCCGTAGTTGAACGCCACCACGAGCGTCAGCTTGGTGTTGCGGGCGGTGCGCTCCTCGGCCTCGCGCAGGAGGCCGGCGATGTCCCCCGGCAGGCCGTCGCGCTCGCCGATGATCCGCACCCGCACGCCGTTGGCGTGCAGGTCGGCGAGGTCGCGGCGCACGAACAGCTTGAGCAGGCCCATCAGGTCGGCGACTTCGGCGGCGGGCCGGCGCCAGTTCTCCGACGAGAAGCTGTAGATGGTGAGGTAGGGGATCCGCAGGTCGATCGCCGAGCGTACGGCCCGGCGCACCGCCTCGACGCCGCGGCGGTGGCCCTCGACCCGCGGCAGGCCGCGGCGGGCGGCCCAGCGGCCGTTGCCGTCCATGATGATGGCGACATGCGCCGGCATCGTCCCGGGATTCGCGCCGCCGGCTTCGGGACACGCCCCGTCCCGGCCCTCGGCCCGGCCTGCGTCCAGCAGGGTCACCGTCTCGCTGTCGCCTGCCATGCTGGCCCCGACCCCGGCGGAGCCGTGACCCGGCTCCGCGCTCTCCACGCCGTCGCTTCGATCATGCCGGTCCGAGACACCTCAGACCTGCATGATCTCCTTCTCCTTGGACGCCAGGGTCTGGTCGACCTCGGCGATGTGCTGGTCGGTCGCCTTCTGCACCTGGTCGGCCTGACGCTTCTCGTCGTCCTGGCCGATGGCGCCGTCCTTCTCGAGCTTCTTCAGGAGATCGAGGCCGTCGCGGCGCACGTGGCGGACCGCGACGCGGGCCTCCTCGGCATATTTGTGCGCGACCTTGACCATCTCCTTGCGGCGCTGCTCGTTCATCTCGGGGATGCGCAGGCGGATGGTCTGGCCCTCGGTCATCGGGTTGAGACCGAGATCGGATTCGCGGATCGCCTTCTCGACCGCCGCCACCATGCCGCGGTCCCAGACCGAGACGCTGAGGAGGCGCGGCTCCGGCACGCTGATCGTGGCGACCTGCGCCATCGACATCGCGGCGCCGTAGGCGTCGACCTGGATCGGGTCGAGGAGCGAGGGCGTGGCCCGCCCGGTGCGCAGCGATCCGAGGTCGTGCTTCAGGGAGTTGATCGCGCCCTGCATGCGCCGCTTGATGTCGTTGAGGTCGAAGGAGGGTGTAGCCATTCCTGCGCGTCCCGAGGCGTCGTGAGGAGAAGGGGAGGAGCGGGCCCGACGCCGAACCCTTGCGGGCGGGCCGAGGCCGCGCCCCGATCGGGCTTCAATGAACCAAAACCCGACCCGCCGCAAATCGTCGGGCCGCGGATTTCGCTTGAGGATATGGCGGATTTCGCGCGCCGCGGGATCCTACGGCGCCACCAAGGTCGAGGGCGCGGCGCCGGTGAGGATCGCCGTCACCGAGCTCGGGGCGTGGACCGAGCCGACGATCAGCGGCAGCCCGCCGTCGCGGGCGAGCGCGAAGGCGGCGGTGTCCATCACCTTGAGGTCGCGGGCGATCGCCTCGTCGTGGCTCAGGCGGTCATAGCGCACGGCATCGGGGTTGGTCTTCGGGTCGGCCGAGTAGACGCCGTCGACCTGGGTCGCCTTCAGCACGGCGTCGCATTTCAGCTCGGCCGCGCGCAGCACCGCGGCGGTGTCGGTGGTGAAGTACGGGTTGCCGGTGCCGCCGGCCAGCACCACGACCTGGCCCTTGTCGAGGTGGTGCAGGGCGGGCTGGCGGGCATAGGTCTCGCAGATCGTCGGCATCGACACCGCCGACATGGTGCGGGCCGTGACGCCGGCGGCGTTGAGCGCCGTCTCGAGCGCCAGGGAGTTCATCACCGTCGCCATCATGCCGAGGGAATCACCGGTGGCGCGGTCGATCCAGCCGGCGGCCGAGACGCGAGCGCCGCGGATCACGTTGCCGCCGCCGACCACGAGGGCGATCTCGAAGCCCTTGTCCACCGCCCGGGCGATGTCGTCGGCGAGCGCGGCGAGGGTCGGCGGGTGCAGCCAGTAGCCGTCGGGCGCGGCGAGCGCCTCGCCGGAGAGCTTCACCAGCACGCGGCGGAAGCGCGGCGAGCCCTGCGCCGTCAGGGAAGGGTCCGACAAGCGATGGTCTGGCATGGGCGCTCCTCTGGCCCGCCCGGGTGGGGCGGCCGCTGCCGGCGTCAAGTATCGATGCGAGTCGGGCCGGGTTCTAGCCTGTCGCTCCCGGCCCGTCGAGGCGTCGGCGCGACGGAATCGGCACGCCAGGACGGGTCGGGGCAGGGGCGCGCGTGGGGCAGCGCGAGGGGTGATCGCGCCACGAAAAAGGGGGCCCGCCTGCGCGGACCCCCTCGTTTCATGCGACGCATCGCCCGAGGCGACGCTGGCCGTCGAGCTCAGCCCTTGGCGGCGGCCGCGACCTCGGCGGCGAAGTCCGGGGCCTCTTCCTTCTCGATGCCCTCGCCGAGCGCGTAGCGGACGAAGCCGGTGAGCTTCACCGGAGAACCGGCCTTGCCCTCGGCCTCCTTGAGCACCTGCGAGACGGTCTTCGAGCCGTCATGCACGAAGGGCTGCTCGAGGAGGGTGACCTCCTTGTAGTAGCTCTTCAGGCCGCTCTCGACGATCTTGGCCATGACGTGGTCCGGCTTGCCGGCGTTCTTCTCGCGCAGGATGTTGCTCTCGCGCTCGACCGTGGCGGCGTCGACGCCCGAGGCGTCCAGCGCCACCGGGTTGGTCGCCGCGACGTGCATGGCGATCTGGCGGCCGAGCTGGCTGAGGAACGTCACGTCGCCGGCCGATTCGAGGGCGACGAGCACGCCGATCTTGCCGAGGCCCTCGGAGACCTGGCCGTGGACGTAGGAGGCGATGACGCCCTTCTCGACCGACAGCTTGGCGACGCGGCGCAGGGTCATGTTCTCGCCGATGGTGGCGATCAGCTCCTGCAGCTTGTCCTTCACCGTGCCCTCGGCGCCCGGGAAGCGGGCGGCCTCGAGGGTCTCGATGCTGTCGCCGGCATTCAGCGCCAGCTTAGCGGCCTCGCGCACGAAGGCCTGGAAGCCGTCGTTGCGGGCGACGAAGTCGGTCTCGGAGTTCACCTCGAGCACCGCGGCGTGATGGCCGGCGGACTCGACCGCGACCAGACCCTCGGCGGCGACGCGGCCGGCCTTCTTGGCGGCCTTGGCGAGGCCCTTCTTGCGCAGCCAGTCCACGGCCGCCTCGAGGTCGCCGGCGGTCTCGTTGAGGGCCGACTTGCAGTCCATCATGCCCGCGCCGGTCTTCTCGCGCAGCTCCTTGACCATCGCTGCCGTGATGTTGGCCATCGTGGGATCCTCTCGATTGGCGCCCCCGCGGGCCCGAGGGCCGCGCCGGTCGGCGGATAAAAGGGAACCCGGCGCCGTGGCGGCGCCGGGCTTTTGCAGAGCATCGGGTCGCGGGACGATCGCCCCGCCTGGTCACCGAGCCGAGGTTACGCGGCGGCGGCGGCCTCGACGAAGCCGCGGGCCTGGTTCACCCAGCCGTCGCGGTCGAAGCGGCCGTTGAGCTTCAGGTCGCCGTCGACCTTGGCGACGTCCTCGGGGCTCATCGCGGCGATCTGCCAGTAGTGGTAGATGCCGGCATCGTTGAGCTTCTGGACCAGCTGCGGGCCGACGCCCGTGAGCTTGGTCAGGTCGTCCGGGGCGCCGCGCGGGGCGGCCAGCAGCTCGAAGGGCTCGCCGACATACGGCTCGGTGATGTCGACGGTGGCGACCTCGGGCTCGTTGGCGAGGGCGGGCAGCTCCTCGGCCATCGGCTCCTCGGACTCGCCGAGGTCGACGCCGAGCGCGCCCTGGCCGCGGGAGATGCCGTCGATCGCCGCGCGGGCGACGAGGTCGCAGTAGAGCGCGATGGCGCGGCCGGCGTCGTCGTTGGCCGGGACCACGTAGGTGATGCCGTCCGGGTTGCAGTTGGTGTCGACGATGGCGGCCACCGGGATCTTGAGGCGGTTCGCCTCCTTGATCGCCAGCTGCTCCTTGTTGGTGTCGATCACGAACAGCAGGTCGGGCACGCCGCCCATGTCCTTGATGCCGCCGAGCGCCTTCTCGAGCTTGTCCTTCTCGCGGGACAGCATCAGGCGCTCCTTCTTGGTGAGGCCCTGGCCGCCGCCGGCGAGGGTCTCGTCGACCTTGCGCAGGCGCTGGATCGAGCCCGAGATGGTCTTCCAGTTGGTCAGCGTGCCGCCGAGCCAGCGCGAGTTCACGTAGTACTGGGCCGAGCGCTTGGCCGCGTCGGCGATGGTGTCGGCCGCCTGGCGCTTGGTGCCGACGAACAGCACGCGGCCGCCCTTGGCGACGGTGTCGCTCACCGCCTGCAGCGCCTGGGCGAGCGCCGGCACGGTCTGGGCGAGGTCGATGATGTGGATGTTGTTGCGGGTGCCGAAGATGTACGACTGCATCTTCGGGTTCCAGCGGTGCGCCTGGTGACCGAAGTGCGAGCCGGCCTCGAGCAGCTGGCGCATGGTGAAGTCGGGAAGGGCCATGATCTTTGTTCTCTCCGGTTGTCTCCGCCGCGGAGGAAGCGACCGGCGTGACCAGGGACTTGCCGAGAGACAAGAACCAGGAATCGACCGGCCACCGGAAACGCCTCATTCAGGCATGAGGCCGGCTCCGCGTGTGGGATGGCCGGGCCTTTATCCGATCGGGGGTGGGATGGCAAGGCGGCGCGGTCCGCGCCTGTGCCGCCGCGCGCTTTCCCGGGGGCTCGGCGCGGGGTCACGGCTCTCCGATCGGTTCGGTGCGTCGTCCGAACCATGCCTTCGCGCCGATGGAGACGGAGCCACCCTTGCGGCGCAGGACTGTCTCGCCAGAACGCTCAGCGCCGCCGCTCGCAGAGCGTCTTCACATACGTCCCCGCCTCCGTCCCGCGACCCGAATTCGCCGCGATGGCCGGGCCGAGCAGCAGGCATTCCTGCGGCGTGTGCGCCGGATGGGTCATCACGTCCTGGGCGGTGTCGCGGGTGCAGTCCTTCGCCGCCAGGGACGAGGCGCAGATCAGGGTGACGACGAGGATGGTGGGCATGGCGGCCTCCCGGATGAAGGAGGCGTGCCTCCTCGTGGGGGAGGCAGGATAGTGCCGGGCGCCGCCGCGCCAAACCAGGCAGGCGGCGTTATCTTGCCTCAGGGGTGGCGAGCCGCGAGACGAGGCGGCGGGCGACCTCGTCCTTCGGCAGGTCCGGCCAGGTCTCGAGGCTGCCGTCGCGGCCGATCAAGTGGACGGTGTTGCGGTCGCCCCCCATCACGCCGGTGGCGGGCGAGACGTCGTTGGCGACGATGAGGTCGCAGCCCTTGCGGGCGATCTTGGCCCGGGCATGCGCGATCACGTCGGTGGTCTCGGCGGCGAAGCCCACCACGAGCGGCGGGCGCCCGTGTGCCCGCTGCGCGATCGTCGCCAGGATGTCGGGATTCTCGGTGAGGGCGAGGGGAGGGGGGCCCTCCGGTCCCTTCTTGATCTTCTCCTCGCCGAAGGCGGCCGGGCGCCAGTCGGCGACGGCGGCGGCGAAGACCGCGATGTCGGCCGGCAGCGCGGCCTCGACCGCCGCCAGCATCTCGCGGGCGGTCTCGATCCGGACCACCGCGACCCCGGGGGGATCGGGCAGGGTCACGGGGCCCGAGACCAGGGTCACCCGGGCGCCGGCCGCCGCCGCGGCCGCCGCGATGGCGTGGCCCTGCTTGCCCGACGAGCGGTTGGCGAGGTAGCGCACCGGGTCGATCGGCTCGTGCGTCGGCCCCGAGGTGACGAGAACGTGGCGGCCGGCAAGCGGCCGCTCCCCCGGCGATCCCGCCAGGAGCGCTTCCACCGCGTCCGCGATCTCGTCGGGCTCGGCCATCCGGCCGGGACCGGTCTCGGCCTCGGCCATCCTGCCCACATTGGGTCCGACCACCGCGACCCCGTCGCCCTTCAAAAGCGCGAGGTTGCGCTGCGTCGCCGGGTGCAGCCACATCCGCACGTTCATCGCGGGCGCGATCAGGATCGGCAGGGTGGTGGCGAGCAGGATCGTGGAGGCGAGGTCCGGGGCGTGGCCGCCGGCCATGCGCGCCAGCGTGTTGGCGGTGGCGGGCGCGACCACCACGGCGTCGGCGTCGCGGGCGAGCTTGATATGGCCGATATCGGCCTCGTCGGCGCGGTCGAACAGGTCGGTATGGGCACGCTGGCCGGCCAGCGCCGCGGCGGCGAGCGGAGTGACGAATTCCTGCGCGCCCTTGGTGAGCACGCAGCGCACCGAGGCGCCGCGCTCGCGTAAGCGCCGGATCAGGTCCAGCGACTTGTAGGCCGCGATGCCGCCCCCGATGACGAGAAGGATCCGCTTGCCGTCGAGGGCGCCCATGGATGGCCTACACCGTCACCTGGGTCCCGACCTCGACCACGCGGCCGGTCGGGATCTGGAAGAAGTCCGTCGCGTCGTTGGCGTTGCGGGCGAGCGTGATGAACACCCGGTCCTGCCACAGCGGCATGCCGGATTGCGCCGCCGGGCGGATCGAGCGCCGCGACAGGAAGAACGACGTCGCCATGATGTCGAACTTGAAGCCCTGCTTGCGCAGCAGCGCCAGGCCCTTCGGGATGTTCGGCGATTCCATGTAGCCGAACTTCATCACGACCTTCCAGAAATGCGGCCCCATCGGCTCGATCCGGACCCGGTCGGCATCGGCGATGCGCGGCAGGTCGATGGTCTTCACCGTGAGCACGACGTTCTTCTCGTGCAGCACCTTGTTGTGCTTCAGGTTGTGCAGGAGGGCTGCCGGCGCCGTCTCGGGGTCGCTGGTGAGGAAGACGGCGGTCCCGCGGACATGGTGCGGCGGGCTCTTCTCCAGCATGGCGACGAGCTCGGTCAGCGGCACGTCGGTCTTGCGGGTCTTGTTGAACAGGATCGTGACGCCGCGCACCCAGGTCCACATCAGCACCACGAGGCAGCCGGCGAGCAGCAGCGGCATGTAGCCGCCCTCGAACACCTTGAGCAGGTTCGAGACCAGAAAGAGCAGCTCGACGGCGATGAACGGCACCATCGCGGCGCCGGCGGCCAGCGGCGACCACTTCCACACCCGCCACAGCACCAGGAAGGCGAGGCCGGCGGTGATCAGCATCGTCCCGGTGACGGCGATGCCGTAGGCGGAGGCGAGCGCGGAGGAGGAGCGAAAGAGCACCACCAGGATCACCACGCCGAGCATCAGCAGCGTGTTGATCTGCGGCAGGTAGATCTGGCCCGAATGCGATTCCGAGGTGTGGCGAATCTCGAGGCGCGGCAGGAGCCCGAGCTGCACCGCCTGGCGCGAGAGCGAGAAGGCGCCGGTGATGACGGCCTGGCTGGCGATGACGGTCGCGGCGGTGGCGAGCAGCACCATCGGCAGCAGGCCCCATTCGGGGACGAGCTGGTAGAACGGGTCGGTCGTGTCGGGGTTCGACAGGACGAGGGCGGCCTGGCCGAGGTAGTTGACGGCGAGCGCCGGGCCGACGAGGGCGATCCAGGCGGTCTGGATCGGCCGGCGGCCGAAATGGCCGAGATCGGCGAACAGGGCCTCGGCGCCGGTCACCGCCAGGAACACCGCGCCGAGCGCCACCAGCGCGCCGGTGCCGTGGCCCAGCAGGTAATGCACGGCATGCCAGGGGTTGAGCGCCCACAGCACCTGCGGGGTGCGGGCGATATGCGGCAGGGCCGCCAGCATCAGCACCGAGAACCACACCAGCATGATCGGGCCGAAGAACGTCGCCATCCGGGCCGTGCCCCGGCTCTGGACCAGGAACAGCGGCAGGATGATCGCGATGGTGATCGGCAGGACGTAATGGTCGAGGGCGGGGGTGACGAGCTTCAGGCCCTCCACCGCCGACAGGACCGAGATCGCCGGGGTGATGATCGCGTCGCCGTAGAACAGGGCGGCGCCGAACAGGCCCAGCATGAACACGATGTGCGAGCCGCCCAGCGCCTTGCGGGCGAGCGCCATCAGCGAGAGGATGCCGCCCTCGCCCTTGTTGTCCATCTGCAGGAGCAGCAGGACGTACTTGATGGTGACGATCAGCACGAGCGCCCAGAGCAGCAGCGAGACGGTGCCGAGCACCTCCTCGCCGGTGAGCACGCCGTCGGCCCGGCCCGGGGCCAGCGCCTCGCGGAAGGCGTAGAGCGGGCTCGTGCCGATGTCGCCGTAGACGACGCCGACGGAGCCGAGGAAGAGGGTCCAGAAGCTCGCCTTGGCGTGGCCGTGGCCCTCGGCCTCGTCGACGCTGCCGGCCTTGGTCGGCGGGCCGCCGCTCTGCGGGGTGAGGCTGTCGGGCGGCGCGGCGGAACCGTCCGTGGGTGCGGCTGACTGTGTCATGTCTGATCGGGGATGTGCCCGCGGGCGGTCGGGATGGCCGCCAAGCGCGCTGATGGGCCGGGGGCGGGCTCAAATCCTTGGCGGTCCGGCGTGGGCGCCGGGCCGGAATGTGGCAGGATTGTAGCACGGGGCCGGAGGGGCGCAAGGCGCACGGCCCGCTGCCCCACCGGTCACCAGCTCTCGCTGCGTCGCTTTCTCTGGCTCTTACTCGGCGGCGCTGCGGCGCCCCTGGCCGAAGCGGCGCTCGATGTAGTCGATCACGATGCCCTCGAAGTCCTTGGCGAGCGTCGGGCCGCGCAGGGTCATCGCCTTCTTGCCGTCGATGAAGACCGGGGCGGTCGGGGTCTCGCCGGTGCCGGGGAGCGAGATGCCGATATCGGCGTGCTTCGACTCGCCCGGGCCGTTGACGATGCAGCCCATGACCGCGACGTTCAGTCCTTCCACGCCCGGATAGGTCTTGCGCCACTCGGGCATCGAGGTGGTGATCCAGTTCTGGATGTCGCGGGCGAGCTCCTGGAACACCGTCGAGGTGGTGCGGCCGCAACCCGGGCAGGCGGCGACCAGCGGCACGAAGGTGCGGAAGCCCATGGTCTGGAGCAGTTCCTGGGCCACCTTCACCTCGACGGTGCGGTCGCCGCCCGGCTCCGGGGTCAGGGAGTAGCGGATCGTGTCGCCGATGCCCTCCTGGAGCAGCACGCCGATCGCCGCGGAGGCCGCCACGATGCCCTTGGTGCCCATGCCCGCCTCGGTCAGCCCGAGATGGATGGCGTAGTCGGAGCGGCGCGCCACCTCGCGGTAGACCGCGATCAGGTCCTGCACCGCCGAGACCTTGGCCGAGAGCACGATGCGCTCCTTGGGCAGGCCGATCTCCACCGCCCGGTCGGCGGAGAGCAGGGCGGACTGCACCATCGCCTCGCGCATCACCGCGCGGGCGTCGCGCGGACGCGCCGAGTTGGCGTTCTCGTCCATCATGTGGGTGAGGAGCGCCTCGTCGAGGGAGCCCCAGTTGGCGCCGATCCGCACCGCCTTGCCGTAGCGGGCCGCCTGCTCGACGATGGTGCCGAACTGCAGGTCCTTCTTCTCCTTGAAGCCGACGTTGCCCGGGTTGATCCGGTACTTGGCCAGCGCCTCGGCGCAGGCCGGATGGTCGGTCAGGAGCTTGTGGCCGATATAGTGGAAGTCGCCGACGAGGGGGACGTGGACGCCGATGCGGTCCAGGCGCTCGCGGATCTTCGGCACGGCGGAAGCCGCCTCGTCGCGGTCGACGGTGATGCGCACGACCTCGGAGCCGGCGCGGGCCAGCGCGGCCACCTGCGCCACCGTGGCGTCGATGTCGGCGGTGTCGGTGTTGGTCATCGACTGCACGA
This sequence comes from Methylobacterium indicum, assembly GCF_017347565.1. Classification (NCBI taxonomy): domain Bacteria; kingdom Pseudomonadati; phylum Pseudomonadota; class Alphaproteobacteria; order Hyphomicrobiales; family Methylobacteriaceae; genus Methylobacterium; species Methylobacterium indicum. The sequence goes on from NZ_AP024145.1 coordinate 4,401,377, forward strand.
CGATCGGGGCGCCGCCGCCCATCACCACCGCGCCCTCGCCCTCGCCGATCCGGACGCCGACGGTGCGGTGCCGGGGGCTCGGGCCGGCGATCTCCGGGGCAGCGTACTCTTGGGCGGCGTACTCTTTAGCGGCGGTCTCCGCCGGGGCGAGGGCTTCCATGGCTTCCATCGGATACCTTCAGGGGGTCGTTCGCAGGAGAATCGAGACAAGACGGGTGAGCGGGGTCGCGAGGATCGCGGCGTGCCCTCCGTCTAGAGCATTTCCGGGCGCGGTGGAAATCGCTCCGGCCGCATGAAAGCCCGGCGCGATCAACGGGCTACGCCGGTCCCCAGCGGAATGCCGCGACATCCTTGCGATATCCTTCCTCGGACCGCCGGGCGGCCCGGGGATCTCGAGGGCGCGCCGATCCGCTCCGGAGCATGACCTTAGCTGAAGATGCGTCGTCCGCACGTCAAGCGCGTGACGCCCCGCGCAGGCCGGGTTCCCGTGCGCGACCTTGCGGCGCACCATTTGGTTTTCGCAGTGCAGCGCACCACATCTCACGCCATGACGGATTCAGCCTCACTCCCGGAACCGGATCGGAACGCGGGTGACCGCGCTCCCCCTCCGCCCGCGCCTCTCGCGACCATCGCTCACGGCCTGGAGGATGCCAGCCCGCAGGCGGCGACCGGCCCGCACCTCGCCGCGGCTCCCCAGGCCGTGACGGGACCCTTGGGCCGCGGCCTCGTCGGTCCGCGGGCCGAGAAGGCGATCGCCCTGGCGCTCCAGGGCGGCGGCGCCCACGGCGCCTTCACCTGGGGCGTGCTCGACGCCCTGATCGAGGATGGCCGCCTCGCCCTCGAGGCGATCACCGGAGCGAGCGCCGGCGCGATGAACGCCGTCGTGATGGTCGACGGCTGGCTGCGCGGCGGTCCCGAGGGCGCCCGCGAGCGGCTGGAGACGTTCTGGCGCGAGATCAGTCTCGACGCCGACCTGTCGCATGCCCAGCAGACCTTCGTCGACGGCGTGATGAGCTTCTGGAAGAAGACGCCGGTCGGCGCGTTCTGGAACGCCGTCGCCAGCCCGTACATGACCAACCCGCTCAACATCAATCCGCTGAAGCGGGCGCTCGCCGACACGGTCGATTTCGAGGCCGTGCGCCGCGACGGGCCGGCCGACCTGTTCATTTCGGCCACCAACGTGTGGACCGGCAAGATGGCGGTGTTCGAGCGGCCGGACCTGACCATCGACCACCTGATGGCCTCGGCATGCCTGCCGACCGTCTTCCAGGCGGTGGAGATCGACGGCGTGCCGCACTGGGACGGCGGCTATCTCGGCAATCCGCCCCTCTACCCGCTCTATCACGGCGCCCGGTCCCGCGACATTCTCCTCGTCCAGATCAACCCGGTCGAGCGGCGGGAGACCCCGCGCAGCCCGGCCGAGATCCGCGACCGTCTCAACGAGATCACCTTCAACGCCAACCTGCTGCGGGAATTGCGGGCGATCGACTTCGTCGACGACCTGATCGAGGACGGGGTGCTCGGCCGCTCGAACGCCTACAAGCAGGTGCTGCTCCACCGCATCGACGGCAGCGGCGGCGCGCTCGACGACGCCTCGGCCTCCTCGCGGCTTCGTGCGCAGTGGCCGTTCTTCCTGCACCTGCGCGACGCCGGGCGGGACGCGGCGAAGGCCTGGCTGGCGGAGAACTACGATTCGGTCGGCCGCGAGAGCACCCTCGACCTGAAGGCGATGTATACCTGAGGTATGACGCCTGAGCCTCTTCCGCTCCCCAGCAGGGCGGTTTGGGGGAGGGGCCGGGCGTGGGTTTCCTTCCCTCCGAGGGCGCGAAGGGAAGGAAACCCACGCCTTTTTCTTCTGCCGGACACCCCGGCCGATCAGTGGAGGTGCACAGGCCTGCGCACCGTGCGGCCTCTCCTACAGGCAGGCTTGACGCCCTAAAATATTAGTGCACCAATGGAATGAAAGCACGCAGCGATCCGTAGCGGTCGTGGGCCGCCAGAGCCCCGTGCGAGAGAGCGGGGGAAACATGACGATCACACGCCGCAGCGCGGTCGTGGGGCTCGCGGCCGGGGCGGGGCTCGTCCTCGGCGGGCGCGCCCGGGCCAACCTCGCGCTGCCGACCTCGCCCGTCGTCGTCACGGTGGTGGACGTGGCCGGCAACCTCGCGCTGACCCAGAAGGCGATCGAGGCCTATCGCCGGGCGCGGCCCGGCATCGTCTCGCGCTTCGCCTTCACCAAGGCGCCGGCGCCGGAACTGCCCTCGAAGCTCAAGGCGCAGCAGGCCGCCGGCCGGGTCGACATCGACCTCGTGCTCACCGGCACCGACGGCATCGCGGCCGGCATCGAGCAGAAGCTCTGGATCGACCTGAAGCCCTATGCCGGCCAGCTGCCGAAACCCGCCGAGATCTACCAGCCCGCCGCGCTGCGGCTGAACGGCCTGGCGCAGGACCAGGGCCTGTGCGTCGCCTGGTACCCGTCGGGTCCGCTGATCGAGTACATGCCCGACCGGGTGAAGACGGCGCCGACCACTGCCGAGGAGCTGCTGGCCTGGGCGCGCCAGAACAAGGGCCGGTTCATGTATGCCCGCCCGGCCAATTCCGGCCCGGGCCGCACCTGGATCATGGGTCTGCCCTACATCCTGGGCGACACGAACCCGACCGATCCCGACAAGGGCTGGGACAAGACCTGGGAGTACCTGAAGGCGATCGGCGAGACGATCGACTACTACCCGGGCGGGACCTCGCAGACCATGAAGGAGCTCGGCGAGGGCAGCCGCGACATCATCGTCTCGACCACCGGCTGGGACATCAATCCCCGCGTCCTCGGCATCGTGCCGGCGGAGGCGAAGGTCGGCACGCTCAAGAACTTCCGCTGGGTGGCCGACGCCCACTACATGGCGGTGCCGAAGGGCGTCCCGGAGGAGAAGCTCGCGGTCATCCTCGACCTGATGGCGTTCCTGCTCCAGCCGGCGCAGCAGGCCTACACCTACGACGAGGGCTACTTCTATCCCGGGCCCGCCGTGAAGGGCGTCACCCTCGACATGGCCCCGCCGGAGAGCCGCGCCGCGCTGAAGGAGTTCGGCCGGCCGGAATACGACACGATGATCGCCGGCCACCCGATCGAGATGCCCCTCGACGCCGACAAGCTGGTGGTGGCCTTCCGCCGCTGGGACGAGCAGGTCGGCTCCGGCAAGAAGCGCTGAGTCGCGCCCGATACACGGCAGCGTCCGGCCTTATCCCACCCGCAACCTCATCCTGAGGTGTCACTCCATCAGAGATGGACTGACCGCGAAGGAGGGCTCCAGTTGGCTCGGAGACTTCTGGAGCCCTCCTTCGAGGTCAGTCGATCGAAGATCGACTGACACCTCAGGATGAGGTTGCGAGTGGGAAGGGCCGGTGTCGCACGTGAACCGTCCCGTCGTGTACAGTGGCGTTGCGATTGGTCGCTACTCTATATATTTTGTTGTGCCGCATTTTCCATGACGAGCCAGTCTCCGCTTCGTCGGGAAATGCTCTAACGCCGCAATGGTCGCTCGGAAGAGGCGACGCGGCAGGAGAGGACACCGATGGCACGCCATCACGAGGCGCCGCAGGACCTGTCATTGAGCGGCCTGAGCCGCCGGTTCGGGGCGATGACCGCCCTCGACGGGCTCGACCTGACGATCCGGGGCGGCGAGTTCATCGCCCTCCTGGGGCCCTCGGGCTGCGGCAAGTCGACGGCGCTCAACTGCATCGCCGGGCTCCTGCCGCTCACCGGCGGGTCGATCCATCTCGGCGAGCGCCGCATCGATCGGCTGAAGCCGGAGGAGCGCGGCTTCGGCATGGTGTTTCAGAGTTACGCGCTCTTCCCCCACATGACCGTGGCGAAGAATGTCGGCTTCGGCCTCGCCATGCGGGGCGTCAAGGGCGAGGCGGCCGCGCGCCGGGTCGACGACGCCCTCGCGCTGGTGCGGCTGCAATCGCAGGCCGCCAAGCTCCCGGGCCAGATGTCCGGCGGCCAGCAGCAGCGCGTCGCCATCGCCCGGGCGATCGTGATCGAGCCGCCGGTGGTGCTGATGGACGAGCCCCTGTCGAACCTCGACGCCAAGCTGCGTCTCGAGATGCGGGCCGAGATCCGCCGCATCCACGACGCCATCGGCTCGACCACGATCTACGTCACCCACGACCAGGACGAGGCCCTGTCGATGGCCGACCGGATCGTGGTGATGCGCGACGGGCGCATCCGCCAGGTCGGCACGCCGGAAGACCTCTACGAGCGACCGAGCCACCCGGACGTCGCCGACTTCATGGGCTTTCGCAATCGCCTGCGCGGCCGGGCGGTCGCGGTCAGCGGCGAGCGGGCGGAGGTCGAGGTCTGCGGGACACGCCTCGCCGGGATCCTGCGCGAGACGGTGAATCCGGGCTCCCCGGCCGTCGCGGCGATCCGGCCGGAGGACCTGACGCCCGCCGCCGAGGGCCTGCCGGTCCGGGTTGCCAGCGTCGAGTATCGCGGCCGGGCCTTCTTCGGCACCGCCGTGGCCCAGGACGGGACCGAGCTTTTTTTCCGCTCCGACCGGTCGGTGGCGCAGGACGAGGCCCTGCACCTCGCCGCCGCCTCGCCCCGGGTCCTGGTCTTCCCCGGCGAGGCCGCGTGACCTCCGCCTCGCTCCCCACGGCCGCGCCGGCGACGCCCCGGGAGGAGGCGCCGCTCTCGGTGCGCCTGGCCGCCCGCGGCCTCGACGGTACGACGCTCCTGGTGCTGCCGGCGCTCCTCGCGATCCTCGGCCTGTTCGTCTATCCCTTCGCCTACGGGCTGGTGCTGTCGGTCCAGCCAAAGGCCGGAGCCTGGTGGGCGAACTACGCCCGCTTCTTCTCCGACCCGTTCCTGTACGACACGATCGCGGCGACGCTGCGCCTGGCTTTGCCGGTCACGGTGCTCAACCTCGTGCTGGCGGTGCCGATCGCGCTGCGGGTGCGGCTGATGCGCCGCCAGCGCCTGCTGACCACGATCCTGGTCCTGCCGATCACGCTGGGCACCGTTCTGGTGGCGGAGGGCCTCCTGAACTTCCTCGGGCCGCAGGGCTGGTTCAACCGCTCGCTGATCTGGCTCGGGGTGATCGGCAGCCCGCTCAAGCTCACCAACAACTACTGGGGCGTCTTCGCCTCGCTCCTGATCACCGGGTTCCCGTTCGCGTTCCTGCTGACGCTCTCGGCGGTCACCGGCATCGATCCGGCGCTCGAACAGGCGGCGGCGACCCACGGCGCCAATGCCTGGCAGCGCTTCAAGGCGGTGATCCTGCCGCTGATCCTGCCGGGCCTCGCCGTGACCTTCTGCCTGTCCTTCGTCCAGGCCTTCTCGGTGTTTCCGTCCGCGGTGCTCCTCGGCGCGCCGGCCGGCGCCACGCGGGTGATCTCGATCGCCGCCTACCAGGCGGCGTTCGAGGAGTACGACTACTCGCTGGCCTCCGCGATCGCGATGATCATGGGGGCGGTCCAGCTCGCCATCGTGGCGGCCGTGCTGTGGGGACGCAGCCTGCTCTATACCGGCCCGGTCGGGGGCACCAAGGGATGATCGAGCGATGATCCGCGATACCGGCCCCGGCTCGCGCCTGTGGCGCATGGCGGTCTGGGCCGTCACGCTGCTGTTCTGCCTCAACCTCCTGGCGACGATCGCCGCGGTGGTGCTCAACTCCTTCGCCACGCGCTGGCTCGGCACCTGGCTGCCGCTCGGCTTCACCACCCGCTGGTACGCCTCGGCCTGGGACGAGTTCCAGCTCGGCGACGTGCTGGTGGTCACCCTCCAGGTGGTCGCCCTGGTGGTAGTGCTCTCCGGCGCCCTCGGGGTCACGGCGGCCTACGCGCTGGCGCGGCGCGATTTTCCGGGCAAGCGGCTGGTGATGCTGGTCTTCCTGCTGCCGCTCCTGGTGCCGCCGATCACCTACGGCATCCCGCTCGCCACCGTGCTCTACCGGGCCGGGCTCGCCGGCACGCTCTGGGGCGTGGTGCTGGCCAACCTCGTGCCGAGCATTCCCTTCGTGGTGCTGGTGATGATCCCGTTCATCGAGCAGATCGATCCGCGCATCGAGGCGGCGGCCCGGGTCTTCGGCGCCGGCACGGGGCAGCTCTTCCTGCGGGTGCTGCTGCCGCTGCTGATCCCCGGCATCCTGGCCGCCCTGCTGCTGGTGCTGGTGCGCACCATCGCGATGTTCGAGCTGACCTTCCTGGTCGCCGGGCCGACGAGCCAGACCCTGGTGGTGGCGCTCTACTACGCGGTCTTCGCCGCCGGCGTGCGGGCCGGACAGTCGATCGACGCGATGGCGGTGGTCTACATGGCGCTGACCCTGGTCTGGCTGATCGTGGCCCTGCGCTTCGTCAACCCGACGCAGATCGTGGCGCGGGCGAAGCGCCAGGAGGTGTGAATCCAGAGGCGCGGATCCAGAGGCGCGAGTCCGGGGGCGGCTGCCGCCTCACGCCCGAAACCGCCACACCCCCGTCCGCTTGATCTCCGCATCCTCCAGCGCCCGGGTCACCGGCACTGCGTAGGTCGCGAGGTTCTCCAGCCTGTCCTTCGGCAGGTAGGCCCGGCCGGGATCGCCCAGCAGCACCCGGGCGCCGCGGGCGTGCAGGGTCGCGAGCCAGTCGCCGACTCGTGCGGCGAGGTCGCGCTCGTAGAAGATGTCGGCGGCGAGCACGCAGTCCCAGCCCTCGTCGCGGCCGATCAGGTCGGCGCTCATCGCGGTGATCCGATCCGCGACGCCGTTCTCGGCGGCGTTGAGGGCGATGGCCGCATGCGCGAAGGGATCGAGGTCGCTCGCCGCGACCGAGGCTGCCCCCGCCATCGCCGCCGCGATGGCGACGAGGCCCGAGCCCGAGGCGAAGTCGAGCACCCGGGCGCCCGCGACCGTCTCAGGGTGCTCCAGCACGTAGGCCGCGAGCGCTTGCCCACCGGCCCAGGCGAAGGCCCAGAACGGCGGCGGCAGGCCGATCTCGCCCAGCTCCTCCTCGGTGCGGCCCCACAATTCCGTCGCCTCGTCGGCGACGTGGAGGCGGATCGCCGGGGCGTGCGGCACCGGGCGGAGCGCGGTGTGGGTGCGGATGAAGGCTTCGGGCTCCATCAGGCGAGATCCGCATAGAGCGCGAGCACGGCTTGCGTCACTGCCGCCTCGGTGAAGCCGCCTTCGCAGATGCGGGCGCGGGCCGCCGCACCCATTCGGGCGACGAGGGCCGGATCGGCGGCGAGCCGCGCCATCGCGGTGGCGAGCGCTCGGGGATCGTCGGGTGGCACGACCAGCCCCTCGATCCCGTCGCGCACCAGGCTCCGGCAGCCCGGCACGTCGGTGGTGAGGATCGCCCGGCCGCTCGCCGCGGCTTCGAGCAGGGCGCGCGGCAGGCCCTCGCCGCCCCGCGAGGGCAGGCAGGCGACATGGGCCTGCGCCAGGGCGCCGGCGACGTCGTCGGTCGGCCCGTGCCAGGTGACGCCGTCCCGCGACCAGTCCCGCAGGGTCGCCTCGGGGATCGCGCGGCGGTTCGAGGGATCGGGCGCGCCGTGGAGCGCGAGGTCGAGGTCGGCGCCCTGGCTGCGGGCGAGGCGGGCGGCCTCGACCGCGGTGTCGACCCCCTTCGACCACAGCATCCGGGCGGTGAGCGCGATCCTGAGCGGCGGGTGGGGCGGCAGGGGCTGGGGCGTCCATGCCTGCGGGTCGATGCCGGCGCCGCCCACGATCGTGACGCGGGAATCGTCGGGGGGCAGGCCGAGCAGCCGCGCATCGTCCGGATTCTCGAACAGGTAGCGGGTGCGGGCGGTCTCGAGCGGACCGCGGATCAGGAGTCGCAGGGCGGTGCGGGCGAGCCGCCCGGCCCGGTCCTGCCGCGCGCCGATCAGCCCGAGGCCGGTCAGGGCGTAGACCCGGGACGGGATGCCGGCGAGCATCGCCGCCGCCCCGCCGATCAGGATGCCGCGAAGCGCGATGCAGTGGACGATGTCGGCCTTGAGGGCCTTCAGGATCGCCGCGAGCTGACCGGCGGCGTAGCCCGCCGCCATCGGGTTCAGGCTCGAACGCTCGGCTTCGAGCTCCACCACCCGGGCGCCGGTCGCGGCGATCGCGTCCCGGTGCGCCCGCACGCGGGTGACGACCGAGACCGGATGGCCGGCCGCGACCGCGGCCCGGGCCATCGGCAGGAAATGCGAGGCGAAGAACCAATCCTCCGTGACCACGAAGGCGATATGCGCCCGCGCCCCGTCTCCGCCGTCGTTCCGTGGCTGCACCCGGTCTCTCCTGCTCGTCCCGCTCTCTCCCTACAGGCAGGGGCGGCGCGGGGGAACGCCCCGGAACCGGGGCGGGCGGGAGCCGGTTGAACCCGACCTGAAGCCCGCGAGGTTGGAAAGCCCATGCTGTCGGATCCCGAGATGGCGGCGAGCGCCGCCGAGGATCGCGTCGACACCCGCGATGCCGCCCGCGAGGCGGGCCTGCGCTACGTCAGCGACGAGGAGCCGGGCTTCCGCCGCAAGCGCAGCGGCCGCGGCTTCACCTATGTCGACGCCAAAGGCGCGCGGGTGCGGGACGAGGGCGCGCTCGCCCGCATCAAGTCCCTGGCGATCCCGCCGGCCTATACCGACGTGTGGATCTGCCGCCACGCCAACGGCCACATCCAGGCGACCGGGCGCGATGCCCGCGGGCGCAAGCAGTATCGCTACCATCCCGAGTTCCGCCAGGCCCGGGAGAGCACCAAGTTCACCCACATGATGAGCTTCGCCGAGGCGCTGCCGGGCCTGCGCGCGACGGTCCACGCGCATATGGGCCGGCGCGGGCTCCCCCGCGAAAAGGTTCTGGCGACGGTGGTGCACCTCCTCGAGACCACCCTGATCCGGGTCGGCAACGACGATTACGCGAAGCAGAACAAGAGCTACGGCCTCACCACCCTGCGCGACCCGCACGTCACGGTCGACGGCAAGGCGCTGACCTTCCGATTCAAGGGCAAGAGCAACAAGATCTGGGAATTGTCGGTCCACGACCGCCGGGTCGCGAAGATCGTCAAGGCCTGCCAGGACCTGCCCGGCCAGGAACTCTTCCAGTACCTCGACGAGGACGGGGTTCAGCGGGACGTGACCTCGGCCGACGTGAACGCGTATCTCCGCGAGATCACCGGCCGCGACATCACCGCCAAGGACTTCCGCACCTGGTCCGGCACGGTGCTGGCCGCCATGGCGCTCCGCGAGTTCGAGGCGTTCGACAGCGAGGCGATGGCCAAGCGCAACGTGCGCACGGCGATCGAACGGGTGGCCGAGCGCCTCGGCAACACACCGACGATCTGCCGCAAGTGCTACGTCCACCCGGAGATCCTGGATTGCTACCTGGAGGGCGAGTTGCTGCTCCGGGTCAAGGACGAGGTGCAGGCTGCGCTCCGCGACGACATCGCCACCTTGCGCCCTGAAGAGACGGCCGTGCTCGCCCTGCTTCAGGGCCGCCTCACCCGGATCGCGCAGGCGGCGACATCCGCTACCCGTGCGAAGGCCCGGAAGGGGCGGTCCGTCGAGAGCGAGGCGAAGACCGGCACGGCGGCGACCGGGTCGAAGTCCGGCAGCGTGCGAAGCGTCAAGTCCCGCACCGGACGAGCGACGTCGCGCAAGGCGGCGTGAGGTTCGACGCGCAATGCACATTCCGGCGATCCTGCCGGATGCAAGGTCGTGCCGACGCGCTGTATCCCGAGCGTCGTCGTGCGAGCCGGTCATCTGATGGCCGATTCGCACGACGCATTTGGCATCGTTCCCGGGGGCGAGAACGGATCAGCGAGGGCGGGGACATTAACCCCCCAGTCGCGCCAGCCGGTCGAGCAGCGCCCGGTCGTGCAGCAGCACCATCTTCTCCTTGGCGTTCAGCCACGCGGCCGCCTCGTCGATGGTCTCGGCCTCGACCACCTTGGCCTGGGCCATGACGTGATCGGCTTGCGGCGCGCCGCGGGACCGGCGCTCGGCCGGGGGCAGGAAGACGAGGTGGCCGGCCTGGAGGTCCGGGTCGGCATGGAGCGCCCGCAGGCCGTCGGCGTCGTCGTAGCCGAGCGCCGCGTTGCGCTCCTCGATCGCCTTGGCTGCTGTGGCGATCGCCGGGGGCTCGCGTTCCTCGGGCGTCATCAGCAGGCCGGCGCGCTTGAGTGCGAGGCCGAGGAAGAGCTGCCCGCTCGCCCAGGAGATCGGGATCGCCAGGACGAGGCCGAGAATCGTCGGCGACATCCAGAGGAAGAGCGAGGTGGCGATGGCGAAGGCCGAGACGCCCGCGACGAGGCCGAGGATCATGTGCCAGCGGTGCCGGCGCACGATGTCCGAGAGCGGGATCGAGCCGTCGTCGCGCCGCTGCGGGTTCCAGCCGGCATCGCGCCGCAGCAGGATCTGGATCACCGAGCCGGACTGGACCAGCATCGCGATCGGGGCGATCAGCGCCGAGAGCAGGGTCTCGATGAGCGCCGACAGCACGAGCCGGACCCCGCCGCCGCTCGCCCGCCGCACCTCGCGGTCGAGGAGGCCGAGGATCAGGCCGAACAATTTGGGCGCGAGCAGGATCGCCATGGTGATCCCGAAGAGCTGGAGCGCGCGGACGGGGTCGAAGCGCGGCCAGACCGGGTAGAGGCGGAACTCGGTGGAGAAATATTCGGGGCGGATATAGGCGGTCTGGAGGGCCAGCGCGATACCGACGACCAGCTGCGCCGCCCAGAGCGGCGAGGCGAGGTAGCCGGCGATGCCGGTGGCGAAGTGCTGGCGCGAGGCGAGCTTGAGGCCCGCCGTGCCGATGATGCGACTGTGTTGCAGGTTACCTTGCGCCCAGCGCCGGTCGCGGATCGCGACGTCGATCAGCGAGGGCGGGCTCTCCTCGTAGGAGCCCTGGAGTTCCGGGAGCATGTACACGCTCCAGCCGGCCCGCCGGATCAAGGCCGCCTCGACGAAGTCGTGGCTCAGCACGTGGCCGCCGAAGGGCGGCTTGCCGGAGAGGTCGGGCAGGCCGCAATGGTCGGCGAAGGCCTTCGTGCGGATGATCGCGTTGTGGCCCCAGTAATTGCCGTCGCGGCCCGACCACAGGGCGAGGCCGGTGGCGATGACCGGGCCGTAGATCCGCGCCGCGAATTGCTGCACCCGGGCGAACAGGGTGTTGCGGTTGATGATCAGGGGCAGCGACTGGATGATGCCGGAATCCGGATCGGCCTCCATGGCGCGGGCCAAGGTCACCACGCAGTCGCCGCTCATCAGGCTGTCGGCGTCGAGGACCAGCATGTGGTCGTAATGGCCGCCCCAGCGGGTGACGAAGTCGGCGATGTTGCCGGCCTTGCGGTGATGGTTCTTCTGCCGGTGGCGGTAATACAGGCGCGCCCCGTCGCCGAGGCGGGCGCGTAAAGCCAGATAGGCCCGCTCCTCGGCGATCCAGGCATCGGCCTGGGTCGAGTCGGACAGAATCCAGTAGTCGAAGGCGTTACCCTCGCCCGTCGCCTCGATCGAGGCGCGGATCGCCTCGACCGCCGCGAAGGTGCGGGCGGTGGCTTCGTTGTAGACCGGCATCACCACGGCGGTGCGGGTGGTGAGGGGTCCTTGCGGCACCTCAGGCCGGCGCCGGCGCAGCAGCGCCAGGAAGCCGAGCAGGCCCGAGGTGAAGGCGAGCGCGATCCACGAGAAGTTGAGCGCAAACAGCGCGAGCAGCAGCCACTGCAGCCAGGTCGTCGAGCCGGCGACCGACACGACCTCGTACATCTGCACCGCGCCGTAGGCGGTGAGCAGGGCGCCGCCGCCGAACACGAAGGCGCGCGCCCCCCAGGGCGACCGGCGGCCGGGCACCGGGTGGGCGTCCGCGTCCGACCACCGGCGCAGGTCCTGCACCGGCATCGCCAGGGGCGATTCCGGTGGGACCGCGGGGGCGACCGGGGCGGCGGCAGTCTGCGGCATGGGGCGCGGCGGCGCGGCGAGGTCGAGGGTCACGGGGTCCACCGGTATAGCCATGTCTCAGTCACGGGTTTGTCGCCGGCCTTGACGACCAGGCGCAGTTCGCAGGCCGTGTCGTTGCCGGGATCGAGTTCGAACACCACCCGCAGGGTCTTGCGCTCCGGGTAGGCGTAGAGGCGCTGGCGCGCGAGGGTGCCGGGGGCGGTGTTCAGCGCGACTTGCAGCGTGGCGGGATCGATCCCCTCGGCGAACGGCGCCTCGCCGGTGAAGTCGACGAGGAAGAGCCGGCGCTTGCCGCCCGCGCCCTTGCCGACCCGGGTGCCCGAGCAGGCGGCGAGCGGCGGCGCGCCCGGGACGGTCCAGCACCAGAACTGGCGGTAGCTGAAGGCGGTCTCCTTGGCGACCGGCTCCTTCGGGCGCCAGTAGGTCAGGATGTTCTCGTTGACCTCGGATTCGCTCGGGATCTCGATGAGCTGGACCGCGCCCGCACCCCAGCCGTGCTGCGGCACGCCCGGCCCCCAGCTGCCGAGCGGCTCGATCCACAGGCTCGGACGCTTCTCCCAGCGCTGCACGTCGTCCTGATAGTCGCCGTAGGCGCGGGCGCGCTGGACCAGGCCGAAGCCCTTCGGGTCCTGGTCCATGAAGGCCGAGATCTGCAGCGTCTCGGGGTTCTGCACCGGGCGCCAGATCGCCTCGCCCCAGCCGTTGCGGATCTGCAGCCCGTCGATCTCGTGGGCGGCGAGCCGGGCGTCGTCGACGCCCCGGCGGTCGGTCGGCCCGAACAGGTAGGCGCCGGTCATGCCGGCGATGCCGACGTGCTCCAGCGGCGTGCGCGGGCACAAAGTCGCCTCGACGTCCACGATGGTGGCGTCGCCCGGGCGCAGGGTCATGCGCATCGCCGCGGTGGCGGAGTCGGAATCGACGAGCGCGTGGATCACGATCTGCCCGGTGCCGGGGCCCGGCCGCTCGAGCCAGAAGGCGCGAAACAGCGGGAATTCCTCGCCCTTGGCCTCCGCGGGCTTCAGCGTGAGGGCACGCGCGGTGACGCCGTAGCTCTGGCCGGCGGCGAGCGCCCGGAAGAACGATGCGCCCTGGAAGATCGCGCAATCGGACGGAGCCGCACCGTTGAAGCTCGCGTAGAGCCGGAAGCCCGAGAAGCCGATGTCGCGGCCCTCCTCGGGAGGCGGCACCTTGCCGAAGCTGAAGCGGTTGCGGTCGTAGCCGACGCGGCGCACCACCCCGTCCTCGACCGCGTGGAGCGCCACCGGCGTGGTGAACACGAAGCCGCGGTGCAGCGGCTCGACCACGAAGCCGCGCCCCTCGCCGGCCCAGAGCAGGGCGGTGGGTTGCGCCCGCACCCCGATATACTGCTCGTAGGTGAGGGTCTTGAAGGCGTCCGGCAGGTCGGCGGCCGGCGCGACGAAGGGTTTCTTGGCCAGTGCCCGGGCGAGATCGACCACCTGGCCGGGATCGAAGCGCTGCCCGTCCGACAGGGGCGTCGGCTCCGTCGGCTGCGCCTGCGCCGCGCCGATCGCGGCGAGCGTGAGTCCGCCGCCGGCGAGCGCCAGCACCGCGCGCCGGTCGAGGTCTGAGCAGGAGGGGGGGGCGGGCGGAAGCTGCGTCATCGAGGCGAGGGATACCGTACCGGGTCGTGGGGGGCGCCGGCCGTTTACCACGATCCTGCGTGAACCGGGGGTTAAGATTCGTTTGCCCGGCGCCGTCGCGGACCGGCGCGCCGGGACTTGCCCTGGCGGGACGATCGGCTAGACGGGCTGACACGTGACCCCGACACCGTCTCCCCTCGACCCCATGGGCCGCCGATGACCTCCACTCCGAAGCCCGCCGGGACCCGCTCGCTCCTCGCCGTGGTCCTCGCCGCCGGCAAGGGCACGCGGATGCGCTCCGCCCTGCCGAAGGTGCTTCACCCGATCGCCGGTCGTTCGATGCTCGCCCACGTGCTCGCCGCCGTGACGGAAGCCGGGGCGGGGCGCCTCGCCGTGGTGGTCGAGCCCGGCCGCGACGACGTCGCCGAGGTGGTCGCGGGTTTTTCCGGCGCCGAGACCTTTTCGCAGGCCGAGCGCCTCGGCACCGCTCATGCGGTCCTGGCGGCCCGCGAGGCCCTGGCAGGCGGCGCCGACGACGTGGTGGTGGCCTTCGGCGACACGCCGCTCGTCACCGCCGAGACCTATGCCCGCCTGCGCGCGCCCCTGGCCGAGGGTGCGGCGGTCGCGGTCCTGGCCTTCGAGGCCGCGGATCCGGCCGGCTACGGCCGGGTGCTGGTCGAGGACGGCCGGGTGGCGGCGATCCGCGAGGAGAAGGACGCGAGCCCGGCCGAGCGCCGCGTCACCCTGAGCAATGCCGGGCTGATGGCGCTGTCGGGCCCGCTGGCGCTGGGCCTTCTGGAGCGGATCGGGAACGCCAACGCGGCGGGCGAGTACTACCTGCCCGACGCCGTGGCGCTGGCGGTCGCCGATGGGCACCGGGTCGCGGTGGTGCCGGTGGACGAGGCCGAGGCGCAGGGCGTCAACGACCGGGTGCAGCTCGGCGTCGCCGAGGCGACCATCCAGGCGCGCCTGCGCCGATCCGCCATGCTGGCGGGCGCCACGCTGATCGCCCCCGAGACCGTGTTCTTCAGCCACGACACGGTGCTCGGCCGCGACGTGACGGTGGAGCCCCACGTCGTGTTCGGCCCCGGCGTCGTCGTCGGGGACGGCTGCACCATCCATGCCTTCTCGCATCTCGAGAAAGCGACGCTCGCCGAGAGTGTCCAGATCGGCCCCTATGCCCGCCTACGGCCCGGCGCGGTGCTGGAGCAGGGCGCCCGCATCGGCAACTTCGTCGAGGTGAAGAACGCGGCGATCCGGGCCGGTGCCAAGGTCAACCACCTGTCCTACGTGGGCGACGCCGAGATCGGCGCGCGCGCCAATCTCGGGGCCGGCACCATCACCTGCAACTACGACGGCGTGAACAAGCATCGCACGGTGGTCGGCGCCGGGGCTTTCATCGGGTCGAACTCGGCGCTGGTGGCGCCGGTGACGATCGGCGAAGGGGCTTTCGTGGGGTCGGGGTCGGTCATCACCGACGACGTGCCGCCCGGTACGCTCGCGATCGGGCGGGGCCGGCAGGTGGTGAAGAGCGGGTGGGCGAAGCCGACGAAGGGGTAGCGCCCGGCCTCTTCACGAACAAGTATACGCCGTGATGCGCCATCGGCGTCGGGAGCGAGACCGGCAGCATCGCGGCGATCAGGGTGATCGCCCGGTGGGTGCGCGGTCGGACCGGTCGCGCCAGCGGCGACCTTGGCGATCTCGGCCCGGTAGCAATTGGCCAGGGCCGTGAGGGTCTCGACCGGGATGCGGGGCAACGGCGCGAGTCGTGCGGCGATGCGGCGATCATGGGCGGGGCTCCTTGCCCGCATCGGTCCGCGCGGGCGTTCCCGGCGATCATGCCGCATGGCCCCGGGATTATCGCAGGGAATCCAGCCCTGCATACCACCCACGAACCTCGGCCGTCACAATCCGTTACGGAAGTTGACTCGCCTCGGGACCGGCCGGTCCGGTAGAACGGCGCCAGAGCGTGGCGGTGGAAAGCGGCAGGAATTCTGCAGCACCATTCCCCATATGGCTTGCCTGTCCCCGAGTGGGACGCGCGGCCGAGCGACATCTGAGGCGTAAGCATGTGCGGGATCGTAGGAATCGTCGGCCGGAATGCCGTGGCGGGACAGGTGGTCGACGCGTTGCGCCGGCTCGAATATCGCGGCTATGACTCCGCCGGCATCGCCACGCTGGAAGCCGGCCGTCTCGAGCGGCGGCGCGCCGAGGGCAAGCTGTCGAACCTTCAGCTGAAGCTGGTGCAGAGTCCGCTTTCGGGCGCCATCGGCATCGGCCACACCCGCTGGGCCACGCACGGGCGGCCCAACGAGACCAACGCCCACCCGCACGCCACCGAGCGCCTGGCGGTGGTGCATAACGGCATCATCGAGAATTTTCGCGAGCTGAAGGGCGAGCTCCAGGCCGAGGGCTGCGTCTTCGAGACCGAGACCGACACCGAGGTGGTGGCTCAGCTCGTCAGCCACCTGATGCGCTCCGGGCTCGGCCCGGTCGCCGCGGTCGAGGCGGCCCTGCCGCGCCTGCGCGGCGCCTTCGCGCTCGCGTTCCTGTTCGCCGGCGAAGAGGACTTCTTGATCGGCGCCCGCCACGGCGCGCCGCTCGCGGTCGGTTTCGGCGACGGCGAGACCTATCTCGGCTCCGACGCCCTCGCGCTCGCCCCCTTCACCGACGAGATCACCTATCTCGACGAGGGCGACTGGACGATCCTGACCCGCGACGGTGCAGAGATCCGCGATCTCGCCGGCAACGTCGTCGCCCGGCCGCGCCAGAGGATCGCGACGCAAGCTTTCCTGGTCGACAAGGGCAATTACCGCCACTTCATGGCCAAGGAGATCTACGACCAGCCGGAGGTGGTGGGCCGCACCTTCGCCCACTACGTCGACCTCGCCGCCGGCCGCGTCGCCCTGCCCGACGCCTTTCCCTTCGACTTCGCCAAGCTCAACCGGATCTCGATCACCGCCTGCGGCACCGCCTACTATGCCGGTCTCGTCGCCAAGTACTGGTTCGAGAAGCTCGCCCGCCTGCCGGTCGAGATCGACGTCGCCTCCGAGACCCGCTACCGCGAGCCGCCGTTGGAGAAGGGCGGGCTGACGATCGTCATCTCGCAATCGGGTGAGACCGCCGACACCCTGGCCTCGCTGCGCTACGCGAAGTCGCAAGGCCAGCACACGCTGGCGGTGGTCAACGTGCCGACCTCGACCATCGCCCGCGAGGCTTCCGCGGTGGTGCCGACGCTCGCCGGACCCGAGATCGGGGTGGCGTCCACCAAGGCGTTCTCGTGCCAGCTGACGGTGCTGCTCTGCCTGGCGCTCGCGGCCGGCCGGGCGCGGGGCACCCTCGACGAGGCCGAGGAGAAGCGGCTCGTCGACGCGCTGATCAAGGTGCCGGGCCTGATGGCCGAGGCCCTGAAGCGCGAGGACGAGATCGAGGTCCTGTCGCGCGAGATCGCCAAGGCCCGGGACGTGCTCTATCTCGGCCGCGGCACCGCCTACCCGATGGCGCTCGAAGGCGCGCTGAAGCTCAAGGAGATCTCCTACATCCACGCCGAGGGCTACGCGGCGGGCGAGCTCAAGCACGGTCCGATCGCCCTCATCGACGACGCCGTCCCGGTCGTCGTGATCGCGCCGCACGATGCGACCTTCGAGAAGACGGTGTCGAACATGCAGGAGGTGGCGGCCCGCGGCGGCCGGATCGTGCTGATCGGCGACGCCCGCGGCGCCGCCGCGGCCGGACTCGACACGCTGGCCACCCTGATGATGCCGGAGGTCGATCCGGTGGTGGCGCCGATCGTCTACGCGGTGCCGGTCCAGCTTCTCGCCTACCATACCGCCGTGGTGCTCGGGAAAGACGTCGACCAGCCGCGCAATCTCGCGAAATCCGTCACGGTGGAGTGATACGCAGCGCCTTCGACCGGCTCCGTTCGGCGGCGCCGGGCCAAGCCCCGACCGTGATCCGGCGCTGGTGCGGCGATGCGCAGGCACTTGGGTCGCAGCTGCGCCTATCCACGGCTGCCGGATGATCCCCGCAATCTTACAAGGCCGGCAACGCCGCGAAGGTGTTGCCGGCCTTGTCGTGACGAACACTGTTCAAATGACAGCTGCATCGGGTTCTCGCTGTCGATTCCCATATCATCTACGCCAAAATATAATATGAAAAATCAAGTAGATAGATGCACAATTTATTTACATGAAATGCATGTCATATCTTCGGTAAAAATCATCGATGGAAAAGTGTTTTTCAGAGTATTGAATTGTTTTTGAATCGTGTGACGCAGTCGCATCGGTTTACTTCTTCCCAAGCGAAAGCGATCCCTTAATTTCCGTCGGGCATGTTTTCGTTTGAACCGATTGGCCCGATATGACGACGCTCTTCTCCCAGGCCGACATCCTCACGGCGGGCAGCGACGGAACCGGTGTGCTGCTGGTGCCGAAATCCGCCTTCGATTCGGACGGCATCGTCACCACGGCGAGAGTTGCCGCCTACCGTACCTCGCCGTCGGCGCGGCGGGGTCTGGGCCATGTCGAGGAGACGGCGGCCCGCCGTCTCGAGCGTCTCGGTCTTCAGGAGGTCGCCACCTCGGATCTGGTCGCCCAGCCGACGGCGCCCCTCAGCGAGACGCAGGGCGTCTTCGCCCGCTTCACCGCGCTCGGCCTCACCGCCGCGTACTTCCGGGACGAGAGCCGGATCGCGGCCGCCCGCGGCGCGCTGCAGGATGATTTCGAGGTCGTGACGAACTTCAGTCTCGCCTTGCCGACCCGGCTCCGGGCGCCGGGCGCACGCCTGATGCACGCGACGTCGATGCCGGTCGGGACGGGCTGGCCGACAGTCTCCGGCATCGACACCGCGCATCGCCAGAACGTGCGGGGGGCCGGCGTCCTGGTCGGCGTGCTCGATACCGGCATCGACGCCGACCACCAGCAGTTCCACGCCAGGACCATTCCGTTCCGTTACGTCTCCTTCGATCCCAACAACCCGGCGAGCCCGCCGCGGGACGTGCGCGGCTTCGATCTCGACGGCCACGGAACGCATGTCTGCGGCATCATCGCCGGATCGACGGTCGGCGTCGCCCCCGAGGCGGAACTGGTGGTTGCCTCGGTGATCGAGAGCGAGACCGCGCGCACGAGCCTCATCCGGGTCGTCTACGGGTTGAACTGGCTGCTGCATGAATTCAAGGCACCTGCGAACGCGACCAAGCCGGCGGTCGTCAACCTGTCCCTGGGCTTCCCGTCGACCGGGGTACTGAACGTGCCGCTCAAGGAGTACAAGACGCGCCTGCGCGCCATGGAGGCGGTCTTGAATCTGCTCATCCAAGCCAACGTCCTGCCGATCGTCGCGATCGGCAACGACGGGCCGGGACGCTTCGGGTATCCCGGTGGCTTCCGGAACGCCCTCGGCGTCGGCGCTGTGGATCATGGCGGCGTCATCGCGCCTTTTTCCGGC
This sequence comes from Methylobacterium indicum, assembly GCF_017347565.1. NCBI lineage: Bacteria > Pseudomonadati > Pseudomonadota > Alphaproteobacteria > Hyphomicrobiales > Methylobacteriaceae > Methylobacterium > Methylobacterium indicum. The sequence continues at coordinate 4,420,322 of NZ_AP024145.1, forward strand.
AGCCGCACCTCGTCGCGCACGCGGAAGCCCGATATCTATGGGTACGGCGTGGGCATCTACTCCAGCCTCGAGCGCGATATGGCGAACCAGTCGTTCTACGGCCGTCTCGACGGCACCAGCATGGCGGCACCCTTCGTCGCCGGGATCGCGGCGCTGTATCTGTGCCGGTCCCGCATGTCCGCGGCGGCGCTGCGGACCACCCTTCTGACCAACGCGCAGACCGTCAAGACCGGCCGGCGCTCGGCCTTGATCGCGCGGTACGTCTGATGACGACGCCCCGCCGCAATCCCAGGCAGGCGGCCCGGCCTGCCCGCCTTCCCGGTTCCAGGCAGAACGGCGAGGGCATGAACCACTACCTGGTCGTGTTCAAGGGGCGTGCCGCCAAGGCCGAGCAGGAGCGCACCGCCTTGGTCAACGAGCAGGTGCGCAAGACGGAGGATGACCTGAAGTCCCTCCGAGCGCTCGTCGTTCGGGAACACCTGCAGGAAGAGCTGGGGCGGTTCGGCGAACCGACCGCGTTCGGCATGGTGGAGCTCGTCGCGACACCGCGCCTCGCGGCCCGGATCGAGCGGGCGTCCCGGGTCAAGGCCGTCATCGCCGATTGAGAGTCCCGGTACCGCCCGCCCCGGGGCGCGGCGGTGCCGGCCCGTGCGCCCGGTCGCGCGAGGCCCGTCCGGGCTCACCGCCCTCACGACCGCAGTCGGTCCGGTGCGAATTCTTCGGATTTCCTCGATGTCATTTAGCCGGGATTAACCAAAAACCGCCTCAATACGGAGGCTTAAGGTTGATCCTTTCCTAAACGGCCGAACTCGCCGGCCTGCCGCGTCCCCATGCGCCGGCGGCCGGCCGGGCGGGTCCGTGCGGGACAAGCCATCGAGTACAGGCCGCATGGACCTCGTCGCGTATTCGTCCGGTCGCCTCGCCCCGGGCTCCCTCCGTCGCCGCCGCCGCAACCGGCGGCTCCTCGGCATCGCCGCGGCGCTCGCCGGGATCGGCGCCGCCGCCGGGCTGGTGCCGCGCGAGGACACCCGCTTGACGGTGGCGGAGACGGCGGCGCCCGCGGTCCCGCAGGCCGCGACGTCCCGATCCGTCCTGGCGCAGGCCGAGCTCGGCTGGATGCTGGCGCCGCTGCCGACGCTGGGGCGCGACGCGGCGAGCTTCACCCGCGACGTTCTCCCCGAGGCGAGCCGGGCGGTCGCGGCCCTGACGCCGTCGGCTCCCGAGACCGGGCGCCTCGCCGAGGCGGCACCCACCGTCGCGGCCCTGCGCGCCGCCGTCGTTCCCGCGGCGTCCGCGCCCGGTCCGCTCGCCTCGACGGCTGGTCCCCTCGCGACGCCCGAAGCCCTCGCCGCGGCGCCCGGCCCCCTCGCCCTCGCACCCCTGCCGGTGCCGCGCCCGCCCGAATTGCGCCCGACGCCGACCGTGCTGGCGACCCGGGCGCCGCGGCGCCCGGTCCGCGCCATGGCCTCCACCGAGAGCGTGTTCAAGGCCGCCCTGCCCGAGGAGCCGTCGCTGTTCGACCGGATCTTCGGGGGAGGGGGCTCCGCCCCGACCCAGACCCTCGCCTACGCCTCGCCCGGCGGGCTCGAGGCGAGCACCCCGCGGCCCCGCCTGAGCGCCAGCCCGGGCATCGCCGTCTACGACATCAGCGCCCGAACCGTCACGCTGCCGAGCGGCGAGTCGCTGGAGGCGCATTCGGGCCTCGGGCCGCACATGGACGATCCGCGCAACGTCCACCTCAAGATGCGCGGCGCCACGCCGCCCGGCACCTACGACCTCACCGAGCGCGAGGCGCTGTTTCACGGCGTGCGGGCGATCCGGCTCAACCCGGTCGGCGGCAGCGGCTCCATCCACGGCCGCGTCGGGCTCCTCGCCCACACCTACATGCTGGGCCCGAGCGGCGCCTCGAACGGCTGCGTCTCGTTCCGCAACTACGACCGCTTCCTCCAGGCCTTCCTGCGCGGCGAGGTGCGCCGTCTCGTCGTCGTGCCGGGCGCGGGAACGAGCGACCTGCCGCGGATCGGGCGCGGTGGCCCGGCCGACCGCGCCACGCGGGGTTGAGCATCGGAAAACGGCCTCCGGGGGGATGTCCCGGAGGCCGTGCCGCTCGGCGTCCGCTCAGGCGCTCCCGATCACTCGCCGTCGATCACTCGCCGTCGATCCTGGCCCCGATGATCGCGATGGCGCGCTGGTAGACCGAGGCGGCGTTCCAGCCCTGGATCGCCGCGAAGTTCGGCTCGCCGGGCTGGTAGCCGGCACCGGCCCGCCAGCCATGGGCCTTGAGGAAGTTCGCGGTGGAGTTCAGCGCCACCGAGGCGTTGTCGAGGCTGCCGCCGGTGCCGTAGTTCAGCACGTTCTTGGGCAGGAACTGGGTGTGGCCGACCTCGCCATGGGCCGCGCCGCGGGTGCCGGAATTGAGCACGCCGCGATCGACCAGGGTCAGCGCCGCGTAGAGCTGGTCGGTAAAGAAGGCCGAGCGGCGGCAATCATAGGCCAGCGTCGCCACCGCCGAGAGGGTGTTGACGTTGCCCTTCACGGCGCCGAAGCCGGTCTCCATGCCCCAGATCGCCAGGAGCGGGCCCGGCGGGACGCCGTAGCGCTGCTCGATCGAATCGAACAGGGCGGCCTGCGAGCGCTTCATCGCCCGGCCGCGGGAGACGATGGCGGCGGCGCCGCGCTTGGCCATGAACTGGTCGAGGGAGAGCTTGAAGCTCTTCTGGCCCCGGTCCGCCGCGATGGTGGCGGAGGAATACGAGGTGCCCATCAGCGCCGAGAGGGCGGCGGGGCTGGCGCGCCCACGGGCCTCGTCGGCGAATTCGCGCTTCCAGGCCTCGAACCCGGCGGCGGAGTTGCCGCATTGCGCGGCCTCAGCCCCGCCGGCCAGCACCGCGAGGCCCGCGGCGATCAGGGCCCTCCCGTAACCGTTACCGATCATCTCGATCTCTCCCTCGGAGCCGCGCCGCCGGCCTTCGGACGTCGGGCCGCCCGCGGCTCCCATTCTCGACACTACCTGCCTGCCCGATGGGCGATGCTACGATCCCGCCCTCTGCGAAAGCTTTACGGCGGAACTGCAACGCGCCCGGATCCCGACCGCCGCCTCTGGAACGCGATCGGAACCGTCGAGCAGGATCTAGGGTGAGGCCGGAGCGGGAGAGGAGAAAACTCCGCCGGCGTGGCGTTAGCGCCACGCCCTGGACGACGGAATCAGGCCGGCAGGCCGAAGATCGCCCGCGCCTCGGCGGGGCTCGCCGGGGTGCAGTCGAGGTGGGCGAGCAGGCTCACCGCCTTCTCGACCAGGGCCGCGTTGCTCGGGGCGAGGGTCCCGCGCGACAGGTACAGGTTGTCCTCGAGCCCGACCCGGACGTGGCCGCCCGCGGTGGCGGCGAGCGCTACCATCGGAAATTCGGCCCGCGAGATGCCGAAGGCCGACCACAGCGCGTCCTTGGGCAGACGGTCGCGCATCTGCAGCAGCGTCTCGGGCGTCGCCGGTGCGCCCCACGGGATGCCGAGGCAGATCTGGAACAGGGGCGGCGAATCGAGGTGCCCCTCCGCCAGGAGGTGACGGGCGAGCTCGATCTGGCCGAGGTCGAACACCTCGATCTCGGGCTTCGCCCCCGCCTCGCGGATCATCGCCGCCATCGCCCGCAGGTGCGCGGGCGTGTTCATGAAGGCGTGCTCGCCGAAATTCATCGTCGCGACGTCGAGGGTGCAGATCTCGGGGCGCAACGCCGTGACGTGGCGGGTGCGCGCCTCGGGCGAGGCCAGCGTCGTCCCGGGCCCCGCCACCGCCGGATCGGGATCGCCCGCGACGTAGCGCCCACCGGCACCGGTGGTCAGGTTGAGGACGACCTCGGCGTTCCGCTCCCGGATCCGCTCCACCACCTCGCGATAGAGGGCAAGCTCCATGCTGGGCTTGCCCGTCGCGGGGTCGCGGACGTGGATGTGGACGATCGCGGCGCCGGCCTCGGCCGCCTCGAGGGCCGATTGCGCGATGGCCTGCGGGCTCACCGGCACCGCCGGGTTCTTGGACGCAGTATCGAACGAGCCGGTGAGGGCGCAGGTGATGACGGTCTTGCGGGACATCCGGTCCTCCCTCAGAGCATGCCGCCGTCGACCACCAGGGTCTCGCCGGTGACGTAGGCGGCGCCGGCGGCCAGGAAGAGCATCGCCTCGGCGATATCCTCGGGCTTGGCGAGCCGCGCCAGCAGGGTGCGCGACAGGGTGTCGGCCTTGCGCGCCTCGGGCCAGCCCTGGGTCCAGGGCGTCTCGACGAGGCCCGGCGCCACGGCGTTGACCCGGACCTCCGGGGCGAGCGCCCGGGCGAGGCTGCGGGTGAGGTTCACGAGGCCCGCCTTGCTCGCCGAGTAGGCGATGCTGGAGCCGCGCCGGCCGAGCCCGGCCACCGAGGCGGTGTTGACGATGGCGCCTTTCGATTGGCGCAGGGCCGGCGCCGCCGCGTGAGCGCAGCGATAGGGCCCGATCAGGTTCGTCGACAGGATGGTCTGCCAGAAATCCTCGGTCATCGCGTCGAGGTCGGCGAACTCGACCGGCGTGGCCGAGGCCGGGGTGCCGGCATTGTTGATGAGGATGTCGAGGCCGCCGAGATCGTCGATCCCGCGTGCGACCATGGCCTCGGCCTCGCCCGGCACCGAGACGTTACCGGCGAGCGCCCGGACCTTCAGCCCCTCGGCGGCGAGCCGCGCGGCGGCGTCCGGCCCGCGCCCGTCCTCGGCGAGATGGTTGAGCATCACCTCGGCGCCGCAGCGCGCGAAGAGCGTGACGGCGGCGAGCCCGATCCCCGAAGCGCCGCCGGTGACGAGCACGCGGCGCCCGTGCAGATCCGCACTGATCATGTCGTTTCCACCCTGCGAAATGTTGTTTCGCGGGAGAGTGGCGGGCGGGGAGGGGCTTGTCCAGAGCCGCCGAACGCATCGGGGGTGCGCTGCCGCGTGGCTCGACGGGGCCGGGTGACGTGCCAAGATCGCGGGTCGAGCGGCATATCGGAGGCTCGGAGCGATGCCGACCGAGGGCCGTCCCTCCGATGCGGTGTCCCTTCCGGGGGGAGGTTGCAGGGAGCCGTCGCAGGAGGTTCGGCCGACCGAAGGCCGCGTGCGATTTTCGGCCGCCGCAATCTCGACATGCAAGATCGCCGGATCGAGACGTCACGAAAAAGGAAGCAACTCGATCGCCTGAGCCAAGCTGCTTCGCGACGCTGAGAATAAACCGGGCAATTCGATTTTGCCTACAACCTCATCCCGCGGTTGTCTCGATCGGGGATCGCGGTTTCGTTGACGCCGGACCGGCGTCCGGAGGAGGGCTCGAGAGGTCTCCGCGCTCTTCGAGGTTATCCTCCGAGGCTGCCATGCGGCATTTCAGATGACGTCGTGGTCGGGATGACGTGAGAGGGTCGATTCTCACGTCTTCTGCTTGCTAGATCCGCGCCCGATCACGTTGCGATCGGCCGCGGATCTAGGTCTTTGATTTTGCCGCATTTTCTATGACGAACCGGGACCCGCTTCGTCGGACGATGCTCTAGGCGGCGTTCTTTGCCGCCTCGCCGTAGAAGGTCCCGCCCTTCTCGGCCATCGCCACCAGGGTCGCCGGTGGGGTGAAGCGGGCGCCGTGCTTGGCTTCCAGCGTGCGGCAGAGGTCCACGAACCGGGCCGCCCCCATGAAGTCGATGTAGGACAGGGCGCCCCCGGTGAACGGCGCGAAGCCGAAGCCGAGGATCGAGCCGACATCGGCCTCGCGCGGGTCAGTCACGACGCCCTCGCCGAACGTGCGGGCCGCCTCCAGGGCCTGGGTGACGAGGAGGCGCTGCCTCAGCTCCGAAAAATTCACCGCCTCCGGATCGAGTGTCGTCTCCTGAAGGTCGCGAAGGCCCGGCCAGAGCTTCTTCGATCCCTGCTCGGGATAGTCGTAGAAGCCCTTGCGGTTCTTGCGCCCGAGCCGGCCCTCGCCCTCGACGAGGGCGGTGAGCAGGCGCTCCTGATGCGGGTTCACGGCGGCCTCGCCGACCTGCGCCTTCGTCGCCTTGACGATCTTGAGGGCGAGGTCGACGCCGACCTCGTCGTTGAGCGAGAGGGGCCCCACCGGCATGCCGGCTTGACGCCCGGCATTCTCGATCATCGCCGCCGGCACGCCCTCGGCCAGCATCAGGTGCCCTTCGAGGATGTAGGCGCCGACGCAGCGATTGGCGAAGAAGCCGCGGGCGTCGTTGACGACGATCGGGGTCTTCTTGATCGCCCGGACGTAGTCGAGGGCCACCGCCAGCGCCCGCTCGCCCGTGGCCTTCCCCATGATGATCTCGACCAGCATCATCTTCTCGACCGGCGAGAAGAAGTGGATGCCGATGAACTGCTCAGGCCGCGACGAGGCCTTGGCGAGCCCGCTGATCGGCAGGGTCGAGGTGTTGGAGGCGAAGATCGCGTCCGGCCCGATCACCGCCTCGACCTTGGCGATGACCTCGGCCTTGACCTTCGGATCCTCGAACACCGCCTCGACCACGAGATCGCAGCCGGCGAGCGCCGAATAGTCGCCGGTCGCGGTGATGCGGGACAGCAGCGCGTCGCGGTCGGCGGTCTTGGCGCGGCCTTTCATGATCTGGTCGGAGACGAGCTTGTGGGCGTAAGCCTTGCCCTTCTCGGCGGCGTCCGCCGACTGGTCGACCAGCACGACCTCGAGCCCGGCATTGGCCGAGACATAGGCGATGCCTGCCCCCATGAAGCCGGCGCCGACGACGCCGACCTTCTTGAGCGAGACCGCGCCGACGCCCTTCGGCCGGCGGGCGCCCTTGTTGAGCTCGCCCATCGACAGAAAGAGGGTGCGGATCATCGCCGCCGCTTCCGGCGAGCGCAGGATCTTGGCGAAGTACCGGCTCTCGACCTTGAGCGCCAGATCCATCGGGAGTTGCAGGCCCTCGTAGACGGCGTGCAGGATCGCCTTCGCGGCGGGGTAGTTGTCGTGGGTCTCGCGGCGGTAGATGGCGTTGGCCGGCGGCCAGGTCATCATGCCGGCGGGCGAGTAGACCTTGCCCGACGGCGCCTTGAACTTGGGCTGGTCCCAGGGCGCAACGGCGGAGCCGCCGGCCTTGATCCACTCCTTCGCCTTTGCGACGATCTCGGCCCGCGGCGCCACCGCGTGGGCGAGGCCCATGTTGCGGGCCATCAGCGGGCGGATCTGCTCGCCCTTGAACAGCATCTGGAGGGCGTCGCCGGTCTGCATCAGGCGGGCGACGCGCTGGGTGCCGCCGGCACCCGGAAACAGCCCGACCTTGATCTCCGGCAGGCCGACCCGGGTCTTGTCGTCATCCGACAGCACCCGGTGGTGGCAGGCGAGCGCCAGCTCGAAGGCGCCGCCGAGGCAGGTGCCGTGCACGGCGGCCGCGAACGGCTTCCCGCAGGTCTCGAGCTTGCGGTAGAGGAGCGTCAGCCGGCGCGATTCCTCGAAGAAGAAGGTCATCGCTTCCTCCTCGCCGCGCTCGCGCGCGAGCCGCGCGTGCTCGACGCCGAGGCCTTGGAGCATCGTCAGGTCGGCGCCGCCCGAGAAGGTGTCCTTGCCCGAGGTGATCACGCAGCCCTTGATGGCGGCATCCGCCACCACGGCGTCGACGATCTGGTTGAGCTCGTCCATCACCTCCGGGGTGACGACGTTCATCGAGCGGCTGGGCATGTCCCAGGTGGCGAGGGCCACGCCGTCGGCATCGGTCTCGAAGCGGAAATTCGTGAGGTTCATGGCGAAGGCCTCGTGAGAGCGATTACGGCTTGGCCGGTGCCGGAGAAGGCGCAGGCACCGGAGCGGGGGCGGGCGCCGCCCCGGGCGCGGGGGCCTGGCCGTTGCCCTGCTGCGACAGGGCCGCCAGCGAGAGCAGGTTCATCATCTTGGTCACCGCGTCCTTGGTGATCGTGGTGACCATCGAGGTCGGGTCGGCGTTGAGGGCCTGGAACTTCTGGTAGACCGGGTCGTCGTAGATCGCCGCCAGCCGCTTCAGCTCGGCCGCATCGAATTTTTGGGCGTATTCCTTGGCGAGTCCGTCGACGAGGCCGTCGCGCTCCTGCGCGAAGGTCTTCTCCAGCTCGGGCCGCAGCTTGCCGGCCTGCTCGGCGCTCATTCCCGAGAGGGTCTTCTCCTCGGCCTGCTTGAACGCCTGCGTCAGGTTACGGGCGACCGTCTTGGTGACGATGTCGCGGGCGAGTGCCAGACGGTCGTCGTCGGCCCGGGCCGGACCGGCGAGGACCAGCGCGAGGGCGAGGCCGGCGGCGAGGGGGGGGAGGGGACGCATCAGGCTCACACCCGCTCGATGATGGTGGCGGTGCCCATGCCGGCACCGATGCAGAGGGTGACGAGCGCAGTCTGCTTGCCCGTCCGCTCCAGCTCGTCGAGCACGGTGCCGAGGATCATCGCGCCGGTGGCGCCGAGCGGATGGCCGAGCGCGATAGCTCCGCCATTGACGTTGACCTTGGCCGGGTCGACGTCGAAGGCCTGGAGGAAGCGCAGGACCACCGCCGCGAAGGCCTCGTTCACCTCGAACAGGTCGATGTCACCGATGCTCATGCCGGCGCGGGCCAGCACCTTGCGGGTCACGTCGACCGGGCCGGTCAGCATCAGGGCCGGGTCCGAGCCGATATTGGCGAAGGCCCGGATGCGGGCGCGGGGCTTGAGCCCCGCCTTCGCACCGGCCTCTTGCGAGCCGATCAGCACCGCGGCGGCGCCGTCGACGATGCCCGACGAATTGCCGGCATGGTGGACGTGCTCGACCGCCTCGACGTCCGGATGCGCGTCGATGGCCACGGCGTCGAACCCGCCCATCTGGCCCATCTGGACGAAGGAGGGCTTGAGAGCGGCGAGCGACTGCATGTCGGTGCTCGGGCGGCGGTGCTCGTCGTGGTCGAGCAGCGTCAGGCCGTTGACGTCGCGCACCGGCACGACCGAGTTCTTGAACCGGCCGTCCTCCCAGGAGCGGGCGGCGCGCTTTTGCGATTCGACCGCGTAGGCGTCGCATTCGTCGCGGGAGAAGCCGTACTTGGTGGCGATCAGGTCGGCCGAGACGCCCTGCGGCATGAAGTACGACTTGATGGCGATGGCCGGATCGACCGGCCAGGCGCCGCCCGACGCCCCGATGCCGATGCGGCTCATCGATTCGACGCCGCCGCCGACCGCCATGTCGTGCTGGCCGCTCATCACCTGGGCGGCGGCGAAGTTCACCGCGTCGAGGCCCGAGGCGCAGAACCGGTTGATCTGCACGCCCGGGACGTGGATGCCGTAATCGGCCACGAGCGCCGCGGCGCGCGCGATGTCGCCGCCGGCCTCGCCGACCGGGTCGACGCAGCCGAGTACCACGTCGTCGACGAGCGTGGTGTCGAGGGAGTTGCGGTCCTTGAGGGCGCGCAAGGCGGTTTCGGCGAGGCGGAGCGCCGTCACCTCGTGCAGCGAGCCGTCGGGCTTGCCGCGGCCGCGGGGCGTGCGGACGTGGTCGTAGATGTAGGCGTCGGGCATGGGGCGTCTTCCCGGAATAATCGTGCGGCGGCCCCGAAACGGGGCGCCGGGGAGGAGGAGCGCGCCGGTCAGGCGCGCTCCGCTTCGATGCGGGCGATACGGCGCTCGTGGTCGTCGAGGCGATGGACGAGGGCCCCGAACCCGGCCACGACCGCGTGGGTCAGGCCGGTGACGCGGGTGTCGAGTTCGTCGATGCGGGCCTCGACATGGTCGAACCGGCTCTCGACCTTGGCTTCCAGCCGTTCGACCTTGCGTTCGAGCTGCTCGATCGACCCGCGGATGGCGCGAAGATGTTCGAGGACCAGGTTCTCGGGTTCGGCCATCGCGGCAGGCTCCGTGGATACGAGCCGCAGCCTAGAACAGCTCCGCCGGCACCGCCATGACGGCGTCGGACCCGGCCGAGATCCGGGCGAGCCGGGTGCCGGTCTCGGGCAGCACGCGCTCGACGTAGAACCGGCCGGTGGCCAGCCGCGCGTCGAGGCGCTCGGCGATGCCCTCGCCGGCCTTCTTCTTCTCGGCCGTCGCCTTGGCGATCCGGCCCCACATGTAACCCATGGCGACGAGGCCCATCAGGTGCATGTAGTCGGTCGCCGCCGCGCCCGCATTGTCGGGCTTCGCCATGGCGTTCTGCATCAGCCACATCGTCGCCTGCTGAAGGTGGCCGAGGCTCTTCATCAGGGGAGCGCAGAACGGCTTGAGGCTCTCGTCCTCGCCGTTCTCCTTGCAGAAGCCCTCGACCTCGGCGAGGAAGCGCATCATCGCCCGGCCGCCGTCGCGCGGCAGCTTGCGGCCGACGAGGTCCATCGCCTGGATGCCGTTGGCGCCCTCGTAGATCTGGGCGATGCGGGCGTCGCGCACGAATTGCGACATCCCCCATTCCTCGATGTAGCCGTGGCCGCCGAACATCTGCTGGGCATCGACCGCGTTGGCAAAGCCCCGGTCGGTCAGCACGCCCTTCACCACCGGGGTGAGCAGGCCCATGTGGTCCTCCGCCGCCTGGCGCGCGGCCGGGTCCTCGGAGCGGTGGGCGATGTCAGCCTGGAGCGCGGTCCAGATCACGAGCGCCCGGGCGGCCTCGTTGAAGGACCGGATGGTCATCAGCGTCCGGCGCACGTCCGGATGGACGATGATCGGGTCGGCGGCTTTTTCCGGCGCCTTGGCGCCGGTGAGCGCCCGGCCCTGGAGCCGGTCGCGGGCGTAGGCGACGGCGTTCTGGTAGGCGACCTCGGACTGGCCGAGCCCCTGGATGCCGACGGCGAGCCGGGCCTCGTTCATCATCACGAACATCGCGTTGAGGCCGCGATTGGCCTCGCCGACGAGCCAGCCGGTGGCGCCGTCGTAGTTCATCACGCAGGTGGCGTTGCCGTGGATGCCCATCTTGTGCTCGATGGCGCCGCACGACACCCCGTTGCGAGCGCCGACCGTGCCGTCGGGCCCGACCAGGAACTTCGGCACCACGAAGAGTGAGATGCCCTTGGTGCCGGCCGGCGCGCCCTCGATCCGGGCGATCACCAGGTGGATGATGTTTTCCGACAGGTCGTGCTCGCCGGCCGAGATGAAGATCTTGGTGCCGGTGAGCGCGTAGGAACCGTCGCCGTTCGGCACCGCCTTGGTCTTCAGGAGGCCGAGATCCGTGCCGCAATGCGGCTCGGTCAGGTTCATCGTCCCGGTCCAGGTGCCCTCGACCATCTTGGGCAGGTAGGTGCGCTTCTGCTCCTCGGAGCCGTGCACCAGGAGCGCGGCCATAGCGCCCTGCGTCAGGCCCGGATACATGCCGAGCGCGGTGTTGGCGCCGGATACGAATTCCTGCATCACGCTGTTGAGGGTGTGGGGCAGGCCCTGGCCGCCATACGCCTCGGGCATCGACAGGCCCATCCAGCCGCCGCCCGCATAGGCGTCGTAGCCGGCCTTGAAGCCCTTGGGCGTCGTCACGCGGCCGTCGGGGTGGCGGGTGCAACCCTCGCTGTCGCCGACCCGGTTGAGGGGGGCCAGCACCTCCTCGCACAGCTTCGCGCCCTCGGCGATCACCGCCTCGACCACGTCGGGCGTCGCCTCGGCGAAGCCGGGCAGGTTGCTGTAGCGCGCGAATCCGAACACATCGTTGAGGAGGAACAGCACGTCCTCCACCGGCGCCTTGTAGCTCGGCATGTTTCCCCCGCTCCCAGGATCCGTTCCCTCGTCGCGCACGGCGTCGGCCGCGGCGAGATAGTTCATATCTAAACTATCTCGATCGAGAACGGAAGAGGGGCGGTGGGCTGCCGCGGGACTCACGCGTGAGATCGCCGAATCCGGTACGTCCTCCGACGGTCGGCTCGGCGCTCGTGTCCGGGCGGCACCTGCCCCCGCTGGATGCCGCCAGATTGCCCGGTCTCAGGCGGCGGTCTTGCCGTAGCCCCGCAGCGCCTCGAGCGCCCGCTCGATTTCCGCCTTCTGGTTTTCGAGATGGGTGATCTGCTCGGCGACCTGGGCGGGACTGAGGGCGAGAGCACCGCCGGCCCCGGTCTCGGCCAACTCGTCGCCGTCGACCATCGCGGCGATCTCGCGCAGCGTGAAGCCGAGTTCCTTGCCCCGCAGGATGGTGGCCAGGCGCGAACGGTCGTCCTCGGTATAGAGCCTGGTCGTGCCGCGGCGTTGCGGATGCAGCAAGCCCTTCGCCTCGTAGAAGCGCAAGGCCCGCAGGGTGACGCCGAATTCCTCGGCGAGGTCGCCGATGGTCAAGGTTGCCGGGGACGCCGAGCGCCCCGCCGGGCGACCAGGACGGGCCACAGGTCCAGCAGAGCGAACCGACGCTCCTCTGCCACTCTCGGACTGCCGATCATAAGCCATGCCGTTTCCCCCGTTGAACCACACGTCGCGCCCCGAACCACCGGTGCCCTTCGGACCCGTGATGACACAAAGAAGGTCAAATGACCTCCCTAAGGGAAAGGTAACGTCAACTTGAGCGTGTGTTACTTACGGTAAAAAGTGATATGTAGCAAGCGTTTACGCGATAAAACGGCTTACCGTTATATTCTGGATCGTTGGCAAAAATCGGGCTTTTCGGCTGTTTCCTCCGTGCGAATGCGCGTCAGAGTTGTGAACAAAAATCGCCCAAAATCAGGTTGCGCACGCAACGGAGTGGCAGCGGTCCCACTCCAAGACCGTGCCTCGCGCGGGCTTTAACCACTTGTTTACCGTGTCGAACGAAAGTGCTCGAAGAAACCTTTCAGGCCGCGGCCGCTGACCGGATCTTCACGATCGAGCAGGGTGCCGGGTTTCGACCGGCCCCGGCCGGTGCCTATCCGCGAGACCCTTCGGCCACCCTTGCGCAGAGCCCGCCATGCGACGGACCGCTCCTACCCTCGACGCTTTCGATCCGGAGCTGCGCGATGCGGCCCGGGAGGCAGCTCGGCGCGCCGGTCTGTCGGTGGACGAGTGGCTGGCGGAAGCGATCAGTGAAGGATCGGCCCGGGCGGGGGTGCGGCAGCAGCCTCGCCGCGCCGCGTCCGGGTCCCGCCGCAGCCGCGGCGATGCGTTTCCGGCTCAACCCTTCGCGCCGGCGGACACCGGAGAGAGCCATCGGGGCGACCGATCCTGGCAGCATGAGCCGCCCCGCGGCCATCGCCCGCGTCCGGCGCGCGGCCCGGTCGCCGAGCCGGTCCGCCACCAGCCCGTTCCCGCGCCGGCTCCCGCCACCGCCACCGCCATCCCGGCCGCGGCGATCCCGGCGGCGATCGCGGGCGACGCCGCCCTGATCGAGGCCGTCGCGGCGATCGGTCGGCGCCTCGATGCCATCGACCGCCGCATCACCGAGAGCCGGGAGGCCACCGACGAGGTGGTCGCCAAGGCGGTGAAAGGCATCGAGACCCGCCTGACCGAGGCCGCGCCCCGTGAGCCGGCCCCGCGGCCGGCCGGACGGCGCGGTCGCCCGGCGCCCGACAGCCTCGCCGCCGCGGTGGCGGAGATCCGCCAGCGCCAGCAGCAGCTCGACGAGGGCTCCCCCGAGGAGGAGAGCGATCTCCTCGTCGACGGCCTGCGGCGCGACCTCGCCCGGGTCGTGGAGACCACCGAGGCCACCGCCGACGCCCTTTCGCCGGCCATCGCGGGGCTGCAGGCCGAGACGTCGCGGCTGCGCGAATCGATCGGTTCGCTCGCGACGAGCGGCGACCTCGTCACGCTCGAGCAGGCCGTCCGCACCCTCGCCGACGAGGTGCAGCGGGCTCGCGATCCCGCCGATCTCGTGGCGGTCGCCGGCCCGATCGACCTGATGCGCGTCCAGGTCGGCCGCCTCGCCGAGGAGGTCGCCGCCGACGTGCATGCCCGGGTGACGCAGGACGTCGAGCGCCTGGCCCGCCAGGCCGACGGTGCCCTCGATCCCGACCGGGCCGGCCTTGCCGACCGGGACGCGCTGGCCAAGCTTTTCGGCGAGCTCGACGAGATCCGCGCGCAGATCGCGATCCTGGCCGAGCCGGCCCGCGTGCAGAACCTGGCCCGCTCCGTCGACGAGCTGACCGAGACCGTGACCCGGCTCGGCAACGGCATGCTCGACAGCCCGGCGCTGATGAACGAGCTGCGGCCCCTCCTGGAGGAGATCCGCGAGGGCGTGCGCGCCCCGGCCGCCGATGCGCCGGCTTTGGTCCAGGGCATCGCCGACCTCGACCGCAAGATCGACGACCTGCGCGCCGAGCGCCGCGAGCAGCCGGATGCCGCCGGCGACATCCTCGGGCGCATCGACGCCCTCTCGGCGAAGGTCGATCAGGTCGCGGCGGTGAACACCGTCGGCGACGTGATGGAGCGGCTCGAGCAGATCGGCGAGACCCTGCGTCAGCCGGCCTTGCCGAGCGGCGATCTCGCGTCCATCCACGGCATGCTGCGCAGCCTCGCCGAGAAGCTCGACCGGGTCGGACCGGGGACCGGCGGCGAGACCCTCGACGGCCTCGAGCGTCAGGTCCTGGCCCTGGCCGGCCGCATCGACACCCGCGGCAGCGACCCGGCTCTCGCCGGCCTCGAGCGCACCATGGGCGACCTCCTGGCCCAGGTCGCGCTCCTGCGCGACGAGGCGCCGATCCAGGCCGCGGCCGAGCGCGCCGCCCGCAGCGTCGCCGATTCCCTCGGCGCCGAACGTCAGGGCGCGGCGGCGGCCGAAGGTCTCGGCGGGCTGCAGGCTGCGCTCGCCGACATGCGGATGCAGCAGGCCGCGTCCGACAAGCGCATGCAGGCGACGATGGAGGGGGTCCACGCCGCCCTCGAGCAGCTGGTCGCCCGGTTCGCCCCGGTCGAGACCCGCATTGAGGAGCCGGCGCCGGCCCTCGCCGCCCCCGCCCGCCGGACCGGACGAAACCTCCGCGAGACCCTGCGCGAGAGCGCCGCGCCGGCGGAGCGCCCGGCCCCGCGGCTCGGCCCGGCGAGCCCCGCCGACGAGATGCTGGAGCCCGGTGCGTCGCGCCCGCGCCAGCCGCAACCGGCCCCATCCCAAACGGTCCAATCCGAGACCGCCGCGACCCTCGAGACGCCGGCCGGCGACATCAAGGCGAGCTTCATCGCCGCCGCTCGCCGTGCCGCCCAGGCCGCCGCCGCCGAGGCTGCCGGCACCGATGCGGCTCTCCCGGCCGCCGAGCGCCAGGGCGAGGCCCGCGGCAGCCTCGTCGAGCGGCTCCGGGCCGGGATCGAGCGCCGCCGCCGGCCGCTCCTCCTCGGCATCGCGGCGATCGTGCTCGCCCTCGGGACGCTGCAGGCCCTCCAGGGCTCGGGCGCCCGGCTCGGGAGCGCGACGGTCTCCCGCGAGGCGGCCGCGCCGTCCGATCCGGCCACGACCCAGTCGGTGGCGGCGCATGCCACCCCGAAGGCTCTCGGTGCCCACGGCGACGTGGCGGATGCGAAGGCTTCTGCCGCCAAGCCCGACGACCCGTCCAAATCCGGTGACCCGGCAAAGCCCGGCGAGGTTGCCCAGTCGGCCGATGCGGCGAAGGCCGCGGATCTCGGCAAGGCGGCGGAGCTTGGTAAAGCGGCCGATCTCGGCAAGTCGGCGGAGCTTGGCAAGGCGGCCGATCTCGGCAAGCCGATGGAGCCCGCGAAGTCCGCCCTGCCGCGGGTGGCCGACATGGCGTCCTTGAGCGGCGACCTGTCCGGCATCCCGGCCGGCGCCGCCTCCCTGCGCAAGGCCGCCCTGGAGGGCGACGGGGCCGCGATCTATGAGCTTGCCAGCCGCACCGTCGACGGCCGCGGCCTGCCGCGGGACGCCGCGCTCGCCGCCAAGCTGTTCGACCGTCTGGCGAGCGCCGGCTACGCCCCGGCGCAGTACCGCCTCGGCAGCCAGTACGAGAAGGGCCTCGGCCTCGTCCGCGACCAGGAGAAGGCCCGGTTGTGGTATGGCCGCGCGGCGATCCAGGGCCATGTCCGGGCCATGCACAACCTCGCGGTGATGCTGGCCGAATCGGGGGCCGCCGGCGGCAAGCCCGATTACGCCTCCGCGTCGAACTGGTTCCGCAAGGCGGCCGAGTACGGCGTGCGCGACAGCCAGTACAACCTCGCGGTGCTCCTCGCCCGCGGCCTCGGCGTCAACCAGGACCTGGCCCAGGCCTATGGCTGGTTCTCAGCCGCCGCGGCGCAGGGCGACGACGATGCCGGCCGCAAGCGCGACGAGGTCGCCGGCAAGCTGGCGCCCAAGGACCTGACGGCCGCCCGTGCCGCGGCCGAGGCCTGGAAGGCGAAGACGCCGGACCCGGCGGTGAACGATCCGCCGCCGATGCGGGTCGAGACCGCCTCGCCAACCGGCGGCATGTCGCTGATCGGCGCGCCGCCGCCCCTCACGACGGGCCGGGGAACCGGAAAGGTTTGATCGGGCGGACGATCGACGAAGGGCGCGGAGGAGTCCGCGCCCTTCGTCGTTCCGGCATCCCGGGCTTCCGGCTCGGATCCTCGTCCGGTTTCCCCTGCGGCGAAAACATGGTCTAGGATCGGGCTCCCGCGCCGTCCCGGACCACTCCCGCGTTGCAGATCTACCTTCCGATCGCCGAGATGCCGGTCAGCGTCCTCGTCCTCATCGGGCTCGGCGCGGCGGTGGGGTTCATTTCCGGGCTGTTCGGCATCGGCGGCGGTTTCCTGATGACGCCGATCCTGATCGTGATGGGCATCCCGCCGGCCATCGCCGTCGCGACCCAGACCGCGCCGATCGTCGCCTCGTCGGCGACCAGCGTGCTGGCGGCGCTCCGCCGCAACGCCCTGGATCTGCGCCTCGGCCTCGTCCTGGTCTCGGGGGGCTTCGCCGGGACGAGCCTCGGCGTCTGGTTCTTCGCCGCCATGCGGCGGGCCGGCCAGCTCGACCTCGTCATCACGGTCGCCTACGTCACGCTGTTCACGGTGGTGGGCGGGCTGATGCTCGCCGAATCGGTGCGCGGGTTCTGGGCGAGGCGGCGCGGCCGGGCGCGGCCCGCGCGGCTCGGCGGCGATCACGCCGCCTACATGGCCTGGCCGCTGCGGATGCGGTTTCCCCGCTCCCGGCTCTATGCCAGCGTGATCCCGATCCTGGGCCTCGCCCTGTTCGTGGGCTTTGCCGGTGCGGTGCTGGGCATCGGCGGCGGCTTCATCCTGGTGCCGGCGCTCCTCTACCTCATGCGGGTCCCGACCGGCGTGGTGGTGGGCACCTCGCAGTTCCAGATCCTGTGCACCAGCTTCGTCGCCCTGGTGCTGCACGCGACCCAGAACCAAGCGGTCGACATCGTGCTGGCGGTGATCCTGATCGTCGGCGGGGTCTTCGGCGCGCAGTTCGGCGCGCGGGCCGGCCGCAACCTGCGCTCGGAATATTTCCGGTTCCTGCTCGCGATCCTGGTCCTGGCGGTGGGTCTGCGCTTCGCGGTCGAGCTGGGCTTACGGCCCGCGGAGCCGTTCTCGATCGTGGTCCAGGAGGCGCGCTGATGCGCGTCGGATCGTCCCCCGTCGTGAGAGGGGGAAACCCGCGCCAGCACCGTCCACGGCTGGTTTGCCGGGCGGTCCTGATGGTTCTGGGCCTCCTCTCCATCGGCCCGGTGCAGGCCGAATCCCTGGTGGTGAGCCTGTCGTTCAATCGGCTCGCCGTCACCTCGTCCTATACCGGCACCTCGGTGGCGGTGTTCGGTGCCGTCGAGCGCGACGGCCAGGCGGCGGCGCGCTCCGGCGGCTACGACGTGGTGGTGACGATCCGAGGGCCCCGCCAGTCGCTCACGGTGCGTGAGAAGGAAGCGCTCGGGCCGGTCTGGATCAACCGGGCCCAGCAGAAATTCGCCGAGGTGCCGAGCTTCCTGGCGGTCCTGTCCTCGCGGGCCCTGCCCGACCTCGCCGACGCGGCGACGCGCCGCCGCCTGCGGCTCGGCCTCTCGGCCATCGTCGCCGCCCCGGACCTGACCCTGGCGGCGCCGGTGCCGGACGACCCCTTCCGCGAGGCGCTGCTGCGCCTGCGCCGGCGCGAGCGCCTGTTCACCGAGACCGCGTCCGGGGTGCGCTTCCTGTCCCCCACGGTGTTTCGCGCCACCGCGCCGCTGCCGGCCACCGCGCCGGTCGGCGCCTACGACGTCGAGGTGGTGCTGCTCGCCGGCGGCGTGCCGCTCGCCCGTCACGAGGGGCGGTTCGATCTCGTCAAGTCGGGGGTCGAGCAGGGGATCGCGACATTCGCCCGCGATTGGTCGCTGGCCTACGGGCTTGCCGTCGGGGCGCTGGCGCTCATCTCCGGCTGGCTCGCCAGCGTGATCTTCCGGAGAGACTGATGCCCCGCACCTCGTCCCCCGCCGCCCTGATCCTCGGGGCTGCGGGCCTGATCCCGTTCCTGGGCCTCTCCGCCCTGGTGATCCTCGGCCAATCGCCGTTCGGGGTCGCGCCGCGTCCGCTGCTCGCCGCCTACGGCGCCGTCATCGCCTCGTTCCTCGGCGGCCTGCGCTGGGGTGCGGCCGCCGCCTCGCCGGAGGGGCGGGGCGCCGATTACGCCGTCGCGGTGGTGCCCTCGCTTCTCGCCTGGGCGGCGTTGTTCGCGCCGGCCCCCTGGGACCTCAGAGCGCTCGGTGCCCTGGTCCTCGCCTGGGGTCTCGTCGACCAGGATCTGCCGCGGCGCGGGTTGGTCCCGGCGTGGCTCGGACGCTTGCGGCTGGTGCTGTCGGGCGTGGCCGGGTTGGCGTTGCTGGCGGCGGGGGTTTGGGCGGTTGCTTAGAGCATTTTCCGACGAAGTGGATACCGGTTCGTCGCAGAAAATGCGGCAAAATCAAAGACCTAGAGAGCTTCGCGATTGCAACGCGATCGTGAAGTGCTCTAGTATTTTGCCTGCAATCGATCGATCGGAATACATCGCGGGATCCCCTCTCCCGTGTGAGAGAGGGGTAGGGGCGATCGAAGATCGCGCAGGGTGGAGACGGCTCAGAACAAGTCGCCAAAGGTCGAGCTGCGCAGCTCGACGGTTCACGGTCATTGCGGAACCCGAGCCACCCTCACCCCTAACCCCTCTCCCACACGGGAGAGGGGGACGCGCTAAACCTGCAAACTTCGCGACATGCGTCTCACTCCCGCGTCAGCATCGTCCGGCTGATCGCGAAGACCCGGCCGTCCCCGATCAGGTGCGCAGTGAACCCGCCGGGGAAGAGGTCGTCGAACACCTTGTCGCGGACGTTGAGCCCGCCGGTCAGCGACCCGAAGGCCGGCATCACCAGGCGGGTGCCGTCGAGGACGAAGCAGCGCCGCCGCACCGCACGCCCGCGCATCGCCACTTTGCCGACCGGGTGGAAGTGGCCGGCGACCTCGCCGGTCTCCGGCTTGTCCGCCGGCTCGTGCCGGAGCATCAATCCGCCGACCGCGAGGGTGTCGGCGAAGCGGCCGCCGACGCCGTCCTGCACCGCCCGGTCGTGGTTGCCGGAGATCCAGACCCAGTCGCGCCCCTCCTGAAGGGCGGCGATGAGCGCCCGGTCGGCGACGTCGAGGCGGGCCGGCCCCTGCGCGTCGTGGAAGGAATCGCCCAAGCACACCACGCGGGCCGGGTCGAGGCGGGCCACCGCCTCGTGCAGGTTCGCCAGGGTCTCGCGGGTGTCGTAGGGCGGCAGGAACTGGCCCGAGCGGGCGGCGAAGGCCGAGCCCTTCTCGAGGTGCAGGTCGGAGACGACGAGGGTCCGATGCTCCGGCAGCCAGAGGGCGCCGCTGAGGTCGAGGATCAGGGTCTCTCCGGCGAGCGTCGCGCCGGGGGTCTTGTGGGTCTTCTCGAGCTTCAGCGAAACGGCCACGGTGATCGTCTTCCTGTGCCGGAGCGGGGCGCCCTCCGGTCTCTGTTCTGTCACGCCAGCGCCTCGCCGAGCAGAGCCGCCTCGGCTTCGGCCAGGATCTCGTCCGCTCCCTCGCCGTAGACGCGCTCACGCCCGATCTCGAGCATGACGTTGACGGCGAGCGGAGAAACCCGGTCGAGGGCCTTGTGGATGATTCGCCCCTGGATGCGCGCAAGCATCATACCGAGGCGGGTCACGTCGAGGAGTCCGGTTGCCGCATCCTGGCGGGCGGCCCGCAAGAGCAGGTGGCCGGGCTGGTGCTTGCGCAGCACGTCGTAGATCAGGTCGGTCGAGATCGTGACCTGGCGCCCGGTCTTGCGCAGGCCCGGATGCCGGCGCTCGATCAGGCCGGCGATCACCGCGCATTGGCGGAAGGTGCGCTTCATCATCGCCGATTCGTCGAGCCATTCCTCCAGGTCGTCGCCGAGCATGTCCTCGGCAAACAACCCGTCGAGGAAGCCGGGCTCGCGGGCGATGCGCTCCGACAGGTCGCGGGTGCAAAACACCGCGAGGCCGTAATCGTTGGCGGCAAAGCCCAGCGGCCGCATCCCGGAGCGCTCGAGGCGGCGCGTCAGCAGCATGCCGAGGGTCTGGTGGGCGAGCCGCCCCTCGAACGGGAAGCAGGCGAGGTAGTAGCGGTTCGCCCGCGGAAAGGTCTCGACCAGGAGGTCGCGCGGCCCGGGCAGCACCGAGCGGCGGCGCTGCTGCACCAGGTAGTCGGCGACCTGCGCCGGCAGCCGGTCCCACTCGAACGGATCGGCGATCAGGGCCCGCACCCGGGCGGCGAGGAAGGTCGAGAGCGGGAATTTGGAGCCGGCATAGCTCGGGATCGCCGGGTCGGTGCCGGGCGCGCCGCGGGTGACCAGCGCCTCGTCCTCGTGCAGGCCCTCGAAGCGCAGGATCTCGCCCGCGAACAGGAAGGTGTCGCCGACCGTCAGCGTCTCGGCGAAATCCTCCTCGATCTCGCCGAGCACCCGGCCCCCCGCCGGCAGCACGGCGCCGGGCTTGGTCCGGTTGCGCCGGGCGAGCCGTACCTTGACCTTGGTCGATTCGATGATCGTGCCGACATTCATCCGGTATTGTTGCGCGGTCCGGGCGTCGCGGACCCGCCACAGCCCGTCGGACCCGCGCAGGATCTTGGCGAAGCGCTCATAGGCCCGCAAGGCGTAGCCGCCGGTGGCGACGTAATCGAGAACCAGGGCGAAATCCTCGCGGGTCAGATCGGCATAGGGGGAGGCGGCCCGGACCTCATCGTACAGGTCGTCCTCCGAGAAGGCTCCGGCGCAGGCCATGCCGAGGACATGCTGGGCCAGCACGTCGAGGGCGCCGATGCGCGGATCGGGCGTGTCCTGCGCCGCCTCCTCGACCGCGTCGAGGGCGGCGCGGCATTCGAGCATCTCGAAGCGGTTGGCGGGGACCAGATAGGCCTTGGACGGCTCGTCCATCCGGTGGTTGGCCCGGCCGATCCGCTGCATGATCCGGCTCGCGCCCTTCGGCGCCCCGATATTGATCACGAGGTCGACGTCGCCCCAGTCGATGCCGAGATCGAGGGTCGCGGTGCAGACCACGGCCCGGAGCACGCCCGCCGCCATCGCCGCCTCGACCTTCCGGCGCTGGGTCGCGTCGAGGGAGCCGTGATGGAGCGCGATGGCTAAGCCGTCGTCGTTGAGATTCCAGAGTTCCTGGAAGGTGTACTCGGCCTGGAGCCGCGTGTTGACGAAGACCAGGACCAGCTTGTGGCGCCGGATCAGGTCGTAGACCGCCGGCATCGACTGCCAGGCCGTGTGCCCGGCGAGCGGCAGGGTGCGGCCGGTCTCCAGCATGTGCAGGTCGGCGCGGGCCCCGCCCTCGACGGTGATGAGGTCGGCCATCGCCGCGTCCGGATATTGCGGCACCAGGTAGCGCCGCAGCGCGTCGGGCTCGCGCACCGTCGCCGACAGGCCGGTGGTGGAGAGCCCCGGCGCCAGCCGGTGCAGCCGGGCCAGCCCGAGGCTCAGGAGGTCGCCGCGCTTCGAGGTGACGAGGGCGTGCAGCTCGTCGAGCACCACCCGCTTGAGGCCGCGAAACAGCTCGGCCGCCTCGCGGTGGGCGATCAGCAAAGCCAGCTGCTCGGGCGTGGTGAGCAGGATGTGGGGCGGGCGCGCGACCTGTCGGGTCCGCTTGTGCGACGGGGTGTCGCCGGTGCGGGTCTCGATCCGGATTCTTGGCTCCAGCCCGATTCCCGCGACCGGCGCCTCGAGGTTGCGGGCGATGTCGACCGCGAGCGCCTTCAGGGGCGAGATGTAGAGCGTGTGCAGGCCCCCCTTGCCGCTGCCCTCGGCCAGTTCGACCAGGGTCGGCAGGAATCCGGCGAGCGTCTTGCCGGCCCCGGTCGGCGCCACCAGCAGGGCCGAGCGCCGGCTCTGCGCCGCCGCCAGCAGGGCGAGCTGGTGCGGCCGCGGGGCCCAGCCGCGCGCCGCGAACCAATCCGCGAAGGCGGGCGGCAAGGTGGCCGGCAAGGTGGCAGGCAAGGCGGGCGACGGCCCGGGCGCAGTCGTCCCGGTCGCGGGCGGCGCGCCGGAGGGCGCCTTGCGCGAGCGGGACTTGCGGGCCGGTGCGGCGGGGGAGGAGGTCTTGGGCACGCCCGGGATGTAGCGCGCGGGGCGGTTTCGTGGGATGGCGGCGCGATCGATCGTTCGCACAGGTTCTCGGGAGCGCCCGTCGTGGGTCTCGAATGCACGCCCTGGATCACCCTCGACGAGTCCGAACTCGACGAGAGTTTCGTGCGCGCCTCCGGCCCGGGCGGCCAGAACGTCAACAAGGTGTCGTCCGCGGTGCAGCTGCGCTTCGACGTGCGCCGCTCGCCCTCGCTGCCCAACGCCGTGGCGATCCGCCTGATGAAGCTCGCCGGGCGCCGCCTCACCGCGGACGGCGTCCTGGTCATCACCGCCCAGAACCACCGCACTCAGGAGCGCAACCGCGCCGAGGCGCGGGAGCGCCTCGTCGACCTCGTCCGCGAGGCCGCGGTGCCGCCGACCCCGCGCCGCCCGACCCGCCCGACCCTGGCCTCGAAGAAGCGGCGGCTGGAGGACAAGGGCCGCCGCGGCGACGTGAAGAAGTTGCGGGGCGGCAAGCCGGGGTTCGACTGACGGGGACGCCGCCACCGCGACTGTCACGCCGCCCCGGCGTCATGATCGCGGTCGTCCTGGTCGCGCACGGTGATTTCGGTATCTGTCAGAACTTCGAGGATACATGCCTTAGGGGAAGCTTCACGCTTAGGCGGCCAAGCTTCGCGGCAGTCTCGTCCTGCGCAGCGACCCCGCCATGAAGATTTCGGCATCCTCCTCGGCCGCCCGGCCGCCCCTCGCCAGGATGTCGGTATCCTGGGTCCTCTGCCTCGTCGTCGGGTTGATGGGTGTGCTGCTGCTCGCCCAGGCCACCGGCGCGCTCGTCGGGGCCGCCCGCGAGCAGGCGGAGGCGGGCAAGGTGGTCACCCTGTCGGTCGGCAGCCGCGCCCTCCTGGGCACGCTGCTGGCGAACCGGCTCGAGCGCGGTACCGCGCTGACGGCGCTCGGTACCGAGGCCGCGGCGGCCCCGGACATGCGGGCCGCCCTCGCCAAGGGACGCGCGGCGGCGGACAAGGGTTTTGCCGACACCGTGGCGGCCCTGGAGGGCACCGACCAGCCGACGGTCGCCGCCACCCTCGGCCGGCTGCGCGAGGTGCAGGCCGCCCTCGTCGCCCTGCGCCCGCGCATCGACACCGCCCTGGACCGGGCCCGGACCGATCGGGAGGCCTCGATCCTCGCCGACGCCACGGCCGCCTACGGCGCGCTCCTCGACGGCCTGTCGGCGACGACGGATGCGGTCGATACGGCGATCAGCTCTTCCGATCCGGCGATGCGGGCGGCCCGGCTGGTCAAGCGGTCGGCCTGGGCGACCCGGGTGGCGGCCGGCGGGGCGGCCCTGCGCCTCCAGACCGGCGTGGCGAACCCGGCCTCGTGGTCGCCCGCCGGCACGCTCGCGGCCGCCGAGGATCGCGGGCGGGTCGACCAGACCTGGGCCGGCGCCGTCGATGCCGTCTCCCGTGTCCCCGATGGACCGATCCGGGCCGCCTTCGAGACCGCGCAGGCGCGCAACTTCTCCGCCGCCGCCAAGGAGGAGCGCCGCGCCCTCGCCGAGGCCCTGGGCGCCGGACGGCCGGTCGGGATCGCGATCCAGGACCTGCGCCGGCGCGACACCGACAACCAGGCCACCATCGTCGACCTCGCCAACGTCGCCCTCGACGCGATGGTGGACCGGGCCCGGATCCTCTCGGACGAGGCGAAGCGGACGGTGATCCGCAACGGCGCGATCCTCGCCGCCGCCCTGCTCCTGGCGGTCCTCGGCCTTCTCTGCATCGTCCGCGGCGTGCTGCGGCCGATCCGGGCGATGACCCGCAGCATGGGCGACCTCGCCGCGGGCCGGCTCGACGCCGTGGTCCCGGGGATCGATCGTCGCGACGAGATCGGCGCGATGGCCGCGGCCGTGCAGGTGTTCAAGACCACGATGATCCAGTCCCGCCGCCTTGAGGACGAGGCCGCCCAGGCGCGTCTCTCGGCGGAGGCGCAGCGCCTCGCCGGGATGCGCGAGCTGGCCGACCGCCTCGAGGCGACGGTCGGCGAGGTGGTCGACACGGTGTCCACCTCGGCGACCCAGCTCCAGGCGACCGCCCGCTCGATGACCGCGGTCGCGGCCCGCACGACGGACGAATCCGGCGCGGCCTCGGGCGGCGCCCAGGCAGTGTCCGGCCGCATCGACAGCGTCGCCGACGCCGCCGGGCGGCTCGGCCAATCCGTCGCCGAGATCGGGCGGCGCGCCTCGGCCTCGGCGGATCTCGCCCGGACCGCGACCGACGAGGCGGGCCGCACCGCCGCCCTGGTGCAGGAGCTGGACGGCGCGGTCGCCAAGATCGGCGACGTGGTCGGCATCATCGCCTCCATCGCCGGCCAGACCAACCTGCTGGCGCTGAACGCCACCATCGAGGCGGCCCGTGCCGGCGAGGCGGGGCGCGGCTTCTCGGTCGTCGCCGCCGAGGTCAAGGAGCTCGCCAACCAGACCGCCAAGGCCACCGACGAGATCTCCTCGCAGATCGCCCGGATCCAGGATTCGACCGCTCAGGCGGTGTCGGCGATCGGCGGCTTCGGCACGCGCATCCGCGAGATCAGCAGCGTGACGCGCTCGATCGCCGTCGCGGTCGAGGAGCAGGGCGCCGCCACCCGCGACATCGTCCACAACGCCTCGCATGCCGCGAACGGCGCCCGGGTGGTGACGCAGACCATCGACGGCGTCGCCGCCACGGCGGGCGAGACCGGCACGGCCGCCGACCACGTGCTCGCCGCGGCCTCGGCCCTGTCGCACCAGTCCGAGGACCTGCGCCAGGGCGTCTCCCGCTTCCTGGAGCGCGTGCGGGCGGCGTGAGCAGATGTCGCCGAAGCGGTCACCGGTTCGGCGAAAAAAATCTGCGATAAAACAAGAATCTAAGCGGACGGAGCGGTGGCCTGCCAACGCTAGAGCATTTTCCGACGAAGTGGATGCCGGTTCGTCGAAGAAAATACGGCAAAACAAAGACTTAGAGAGCTTCGCGATTGCAACGCGATCGTGAAGCGCTCTAGTCCGCTCAAGGCCCGTCGGGCCGTCACCGAACCGTCAAGCAGGCGTGATTGCCTCGGCACCGACAAAGGTCCAGTCCCGATCCGCCCCCGGCGGACGGGGCCGACCGGACGACGAGGCCGCGATGACGGATCACACCACCTTGACCCGGCGCACCACCCTGGCCGGGGCGACCGCCCTGGCCCTGGCTCCCCTCGCGGCCCTGGCGCAGGGCGCTCCGGCCGACGGGCCGGCAAACGGGCGAGGACCCGCCCAGGTCACCGGCCTCGTCTACGAGGATCGCGGCGCCAAGGGCCGGCGCGGGCCCGACGATCCGGGGCTGCCCGACGTGCTGGTCTCGAACGGTCGCGAGGTGGTCCGCACCGACGCGCAGGGGCGCTACACCCTGCCGATCGGCGACGAGGTGGTGATCTTCGTCGTCAAGCCGACGGGCTTCGCCCTGCCGCTCGGGCCCGACGGCCTGCCGCACTTCTCCTGCCTGCACCAGCCGGCCGGCACCCCGCCGGACCTCGCCCTGCGCTATCCCGGCATCGCGCCGACCGGGCCGCTGCCGGCTTCCGTCGATTTCGGCCTGGTGCGCCGCCCGGAGAGCGGCGACTTCGAGGTCGTGCTGTTCACCGACCCGCAGCCGGAGAGCCACGCCGAGCTGACCTTCGTGCGCGACACGGCGGTCGCCCGGGTGCTCGGCACGCCCGGGGCGTTCGACACGGTCGCCTTCGGCATGACCACCGGCGACATCCTGTTCGACGACCTCTCGCTCTATCCGCGCCAGAACCGGATCATCGCGCAGATCGGCGTGCCGTGGTTCCATCTCGGCGGCAACCACGACCTCAACTTCGAGGCGCCGGACGCCCATTATTCCCGCGAGACCTTCAAGCGCACCTTCGGGGCGCCGTACTACGCGCTGGAACACGGCGGCGTGCTGTTCCTGATGCTCGACAACGTGAATTATCTCGGCGCCCACTCCGCCAATGCGGGACGGGGCGGGCGCTACGAGGGCCGGATCGGGGAGCGCCAGCTCGCCTTCGTGGAGAACCTGTTGGGGCAGACCCCCGCCGACCGCCTCGTGGTGGTGGCGATGCATATCCCGCTGACGAACGATCTCGGGCCGGACGATCCCGCCAACAGCACCGCCGACCGGGCGCAGCTGCTGCGGCTCCTCGCCGGGCGGCCGTCGGTCAGCGTCTCGGGCCACACCCACACCACCGAGCACCATTACCTCGGCCCGGACGGCCGGGCCGGTGCCACCGGCGACGACGCCCACCATCACCACATCCTCACCGCCGTCTCGGGCTCGTGGTGGAGCGGCCCGCCGGACCGGCGCGGGATCGCCACCGCCGACAGCCGCGACGGGACGCCGCACGGCTTCCACGTGCTCAGCATCACCGGCGGCCGGCGCTACACCACCCGCTACGTCCCGGCGAGCGACGATGCGGGCCGCCAGATGCGGATCGTGCTGGAGAGCCAGTTCCACGCCGACGACCTCGCCCGGCTGCCCGACACACGGCTCTACGAGCTTCTCGGCGCCACGATTCCGGCCGAGAGCGCGGCGGGGACGAACGTGGTGGTCAACCTGTTCGACGGCGGGCCGCGCAGCCGGGTTTCGTTCCGTATCGGCGACGGGCCGCTGATGCCGATGACCCGGACGCGCCGGCCCGACCCGTTCGTCGCTGCGCTCTATGCCCGCAACGCCGCCTCCAAGAAGAGCTGGGTGAAGGCCGAGCCGTGCTCGCATCTCTGGGTCGCGCGGCTGCCGCGGGACCTGAGGGCCGGCACCCACCGCCTCACCGTCGAGGCGACCGACGAGTACGGACGGCCGCATCGCGACGGGCTGGTGCTCGAACTCGTCGACGGCGCGGCACGAGCCGGATAGCGAGCCGAGCCCCGAAGCGCGTCACGGCCGGCTCTCGCGAGGCTGGTGGTTCCCGAGATGCCGATCGGACGCCGCCGATCAGAGCCGGCTCGGGAACGAGATCACGGCGTCCACCGTGTCCTTCACGGTGTCCTTGATCGCCCGGCCGGCCGGGGCGAGGTCGGGCAGGGGCACCCCGAGGAAGCGGGTCGGCTCCTCGGCCGGGGCCGCGGCAGGAGGTTGGGCGGCAGCGGTGCGCTGGTGCGCCTCCGGCTTCTCGCGCCGGGGCGCCGGCTTCTCCGCGGCGACGCGCTCGACCGGGCGCTTCTCGGTGGCGGTCTTCTCGCTGGCCAGCTTTGCCGAAGCGGGCCGGGGCGTCTCGGCCTTCACCTCCCGGGCATGGACCGGCTTCGCGGCCTTCCCCTCGGCCACCGTCTCGCGCGGTGGGGTGGCGGGCTTCGCCGAAACTGCCCGGGCCGGGGGCAGCGGTGTGGATTCCGCCGAACGCGCACGCGCCGGCACCGCGCGGGGCGTCACGGCCTCGCGGCCCGCTGCCGCCTCGCGGGGGAATGCCGCCTCGCGGGGTGTGGTGGCGACATCCCGGGCCGCGACGGTCTGGCGGGGCGTCTCCGGCACCTTGGCGACGGTCGCCGGCGCCGTCACCAGGGCCGTCCCTGTCGCGGCCACGTCGGCGGCAGGCGATACCAGGGGGACGGGCGGCACGGCCGGCTTCGGGTCGAGCAGGGCGACGGGTGCGGAAGGTGGCGTCGCCGGCGGAATCTCGACCTTGCGCACGGTCGGGGGAGGGGTCGTGCGCAGGGCCGGAATGCCGTCCTTGATCTCGGGCATGTCGGCGACGCGGCCGAAATGGACCTCACTCGGCCGCGGCCGCAGCAGGGCGCTCACCGACGGATAGGCCGCGGCGGCGAGGCCCGCGCAGCCGCCGATCCCGACCACGGCCAGGGCAGCCAGCATCGCCGGACGGCCGAGACGCGGGAATGCGCGCTCCGACGCATCGTTGCGGGGCGTGCGCACCTCGGACGGGTCGATCTCCACTGGCATCATGGTGCGGGCTCTCCGTTGACCTGCCCTCAACCATGAACAGAACCGCCGAATCAGGCGTGAAGATGTCGGGGAAAAGCCCCGGACCTGTGGATAACGTGCGGTTGACGATCCGGCACCGGCCGCGCACCGCGATTGACAGGCCCCCACGTGTCAGCGCTTGTGCGCACGGAGCGGGGGCGTCGGGATCGGACGCAGCGGGTGCGGAAAACAATTCTTGGAGTCGCGATCGCGGCCGTCGCGGCGGCGGCGGCACTCGGCGGATACCTCGTCCTCGGGCACCGGTCCGATGGCGGGCAGGGCGTGGCGGCGTTCCGGGAGGCGCGGGCCTTCGCGGTCTCCGGCCTGCTCAAGCAGGTCGAGGGACCCTACAGCCTGCTCCTCGGCGATTCGCAGATGGAGCGGCTCTCCCTGCCGACCCTGTGCGGCCACCCCGCCGTCAACGGCGCCATCGCGGGAACCCGCACGGCCGGATTGCGGGCCGTGGCCGGATGGATCGTGCTGCCGCGGCCGCCGGACGCGATCGTGGTGACGATCGGCACCAACGACCTCACGGAGCGCCAGCGCGCCGGAAATCCCGAGGCGACCGAGCATTTTCGGACCGAGATCCGGGCGCTGTTCGCCGAGCTGGCACCGAGAGCGCACGCCGTCGTCGCGACGCCGATTCCCCCCTTCGATTCCAGCCGGCCCGGCGTGACGCGTTTCTACGACGTCGCCGCCGCCGCCACCTATTCGGGCATCATCGAGGAGGAGTGCCGCCGGGCCGGATGCCGCTTCGTTGACGCCTTCGCCGACCTACGCAACCCGGCCGGCCTCGCCCGGTCGCCGGACGGCGTGCATCTCGGGCTCGGCTCACATTCCCGCGATCGCGTCGCCGCGCGCCTCGAAGCCGCCG
The DNA here is from genome assembly GCF_017347565.1 of Methylobacterium indicum. Classification (NCBI taxonomy): domain Bacteria; kingdom Pseudomonadati; phylum Pseudomonadota; class Alphaproteobacteria; order Hyphomicrobiales; family Methylobacteriaceae; genus Methylobacterium; species Methylobacterium indicum. Next base: position 4,449,504 of record NZ_AP024145.1, read on the forward strand.
CCTGTCCGGGTGTTGCGGCGCGCACGCTGTGACGGAGAGGATGGCCGGCGGCGAGGACATGAATTGGGACGACTTATACTTGAATTGCGGGCCTCGCCGCCGGCCAGGATATCCCCTGGGACTGTAGAGGTGCGCCATGCCACCGATGGTGCACCCTATTCCCGACTCCCGGCTGGCAAGTGCCCAGGTGATTTTAGGGCTCGGCCGACAGGTCATGGTACCGCGGCGATTCTTCACGGGAAAGTTTTGGAATGCTCGCCGGAGCTCTTTGACAAATCGCGCCCTTAGGTTAGCAGAAGCAGTATCGGGATTTATCCGATTCGGTCGTGCGCGCGGGGCGTCCGGCAGCGGGGCGCCAATCGAGGTCGGTTCCGCAAGGAGCGCAGGTCTCCCCCGAGCCGGGGGCGGTCGGAGGGAAGACAGATGATGGCGCGCACCGCGCATCCGATCGAGGGCGTTCCGGTCTCGCGGCCGGACAACGCCCTCGGCCGCGCGCCGCCTGAGCGCCACCGAGGACCTGCAAACCTGCCGTCGCACATCCTCCTCGACGCCCTGCCGCAGAAAGTCTGGGTCCTCGACACGGCCGGTGCGGTGTCGTTCGTCAACCGGGCGGCCCGCGAGGTCGGATCCGGGATCGGCGAGCCCGATTCGTGGGACGGGGCGATCCACCCCAAGGATCGCAACCGGGTCGTGGCCGCCCGTGTCGCGGCGATCCGCTCGGGCCAACCCTACGACCTGACGATCCGCCTGCGCGATGCCAGCGGGCGCTGGCACTGGCACCAGACCGACCTGGTGCCGATCCGCGAGGGCGCGGACATCGCCGGCTGGATGATGACCGCGGCCGACGTCGACGACGTCGTGGCCGACAACCAGGCCCTCGAGGCCACCACCAACCTGCTGCTCCTCACCCACAAGGCCGCCGGCGTCGGGTTGTGGGACTGGAACATGCGCACCGGCGCGCTCTCCCTCTCGGCGGAGGGCGCCCGCCTGCACGGCCTCCCGGCCCAGGCCTGCACGATCACCTCCTCGTCCTGGACCGGCCTGGTCCATGCCGACGACCGCGCGACCCTGTGGGATGCGGTGACCCGGGCGGTCACCACCCGCACCCCGTTCTCGGTCGACGTGCGGGTGACCTCGGAGCTCGGCGGCATCCGCTGGATCCAGAGCCTCGGCCGCGTCCTGGACGACGCCCACGGCATGAGCGGGCGCATCGTCGGCCTCACCCTCGACATCACGCCCCGCAAGCGCGCCGAGCAGGCCTTGTCCAACGCCAAGGAGGGCGCCGAGCAGGCCAACCGCGCCAAGTCGGACTTCCTGGCGATGATGAGCCACGAGATCCGCAACCCCCTCAACGCGGTCCTCGGCTACACCGAGCACATGCTCAGCCGCTCGCGCGAACCCGAGACCCTGCGCCACCTCGCCGCCGTGCAGGAAGCCGGCGAGATCCTGATCCGGGTCGTCGACGACGTGCTCGACGTGGCGCAGATCGAGGCCGGCCAGGTCACCCTCGATCCGGAAGCCTTCGTGCTCGCCGATCTCCTGGAGGGCACCGCGGCCGTGGCCCGGGGAGCGGCCGCCCGCAAGGGCGTGGCGGTGGAGGTCGTGCGCGACCCCGCCACCCCGGCCCTGGTGCTCGGCGATACCGGGCGCCTGCGCCAGGTGCTGCTCAACCTCCTCACCAACGCGGTCAAGTTCACGCCGGCGGGCCGGGTCGTCCTGACGGTGTGCCCGGAGACCGGGCGGGGCGGGGAGGGGCGGATCCTGTTCATGGTGAGCGACACCGGCATCGGCATGTCGGCGGCGCAGCAGGAGCGTCTGTTCGTGCCCTTCGGCCAGGGCGACGAATCGATCCGCCGCCGCTACGGCGGCAGCGGGCTCGGCCTCGTGATCTGCCGCCACCTCGTCGAGTTGATGGGCGGCCGGATCGACGTCGCGAGCGAACCCGGGCGCGGCACCCGCATCTGGTTCGCCGTGATGCTGCCGCCGGCCTGAGGGCCGGGGCCGGCCTGAGGGCCGGCGCCGGCGAAGGGCCAAGGGCGCGAACCCACTCGACCTGACGGTTCGAAGGACTGCCGGTGGCGGAAGGCTCCCCTCCGGCTGAGCGAGGCGATGGCTGAGACAGATGGGGTCGATGTCCAGATGAGACCGGTCAGCCTATCGGCACTGCCAGCCGCCGTGATCTTCGACATGGACGGGCTGCTTTTCGACAGCGAGAGGCTCTCTCACAACGCCATGATGGCGGCGTCGGAAGAGTTGGGGTGCGGATTCTCGACAGAGGATTTCATCACTCTGGTCGGACGCCCATGGTCCGCGAACCGGGCATTGCTTCAAGAGCGTATCAGTTCGCCTGACGGCGTGGAAATGTTCGAGACCGCGTGGGACCGCCATTTGCTCGGCATGAGACCTGCGCTCGCCTTGAAGCCGGGGGTCATGGACTTGCTGGCGCAGCTCGACACGCTGGGTTTGCCTCGCGCCATTTGCACGTCGTCCAGTCGCTCCGATGTCGATTTCAACTTGGAATTACATAGTCTGGACGGTCGTTTCCAGGCGATCGTCGCCGCTGGCGATTACCTGCATGGGAAGCCGGCCCCGGACCCTTTCTTGCGCGCCGCAGAGGTGTTGGGCGTGAAGCCCGAAGAGTGCTTGGCCCTGGAAGACTCCCACAACGGGGTGAGATCAGCTGCGGCGGCGGGCATGTGCACCGTGATGGTCCCCGACTTACTCCCTGCCACCGACGAGATGCGGCGTCTTTGCCGTTGTATCGTGCCCGACCTGCATGACGTTCGCCGAATGCTCGGATGAGGGCATCACAACCCCGGATCGACGTCGCGCCGAAACCCGGTTCAGTTCCGCCCTCCGAGCGGCTATTGACCGTCTCATGCAGTGGACGGATGACGGGCTGGTTCTCGGGGCGCGGCGGCACGGCGAGGCCGGCGTCGTCCTCGAACTGATGACCGCCGAGCACGGGCGCCATCTCGGACTCGTTCATGGCGGGCGCTCGCGGCGGATGCAGCCGGTGCTCCAGCCCGGCAACCTGGTGCGGGCGGTGTGGCGGGCGCGGCTCGACGAGGGCCTGGGCGCCTATGCGGTCGAGCCGATCGAGAGCGCCAGCGCGCGGCTGATCGGCTCGCGCCTCGCGCTCTACGGCATCGGCTACGCCGCCGGCCTGCTGCGGCTCCTGCCCGAGCGCGATCCCCATCCCGCCCTGTTCGCGATGGCGAAAGTGCTGATCGAGCACCTGCACGAGCCCGCAATCGCTCCCGCCCTGATGGTGCGGTTCGAGCTCGCGATGCTCGCCGAACTCGGCTTCGGCCTCGATCTTTCGGCCTGTGCCGCCACCGGCACCAACGAATACCTCGCCTATGTCTCGCCGAAGAGCGGGCGGGCGGTGAGCGCGGCGGCCGGCGAGCCCTGGCGCGACCGGCTGCTGGCGCTGCCCGACTTCCTGGTCGACCGGCCCGATCGCCGCGGCCTCAACGTGCCGACGCCCCGGGAGGTCAAGCAAGGCTTTACCTTAACGGGTTATTTCCTCGACCAGCACATCTGGGGCCCGCGCGACGTCGCCGAGCCGGAGGAGCGGGTCCGGTTCGTGGCCCACGGGACCGCCGGGGCCGAGTGACGCCTCGCGCACGGCCGCCGGCTTCCTGGTCATCGGTCGATGTTCGTGCTATGTTCTGGTCTTGAGACCGCCGAAACCGTGAGTTGATCTGCGCCCATGGGAAAGCCCTTCGAGCCCCCCTCCGACCGCGACGGGATCGAGAACGTCGACCTGAAGGCGGCGCTCGAGGAGCGCTACCTCGCCTACGCGCTCTCGACCATCATGCACCGGGCGCTGCCCGACGCCCGCGACGGCCTCAAGCCCGTGCACCGGCGTATCCTGCACGCGATGCGGCTGCTGCGCCTCGATCCCGGCAGCGCCTACAAGAAGTGCGCCCGCGTCGTCGGCGACGTGATCGGCAAGTACCACCCCCACGGCGACGTCGCGGTCTACGATGCGCTCGTGCGCCTCGCCCAGGACTTCGCCCAGCGCTATCCGCTCGTCGACGGCCAGGGCAATTTCGGCAACATCGACGGCGACAACCCGGCGGCCCAGCGCTACACCGAGTGCCGGATGACCGAGGTCGCCCGTCTCCTCCTGGAGGGGATGGACGAGGACGCGGTCGATTTCCGCCCGAACTACGACGGGCAGGAGGAGGAGCCGGTCGTCCTGCCGGCGGCCTTCCCGAACCTGCTCGCCAACGGCTCGCAGGGCATCGCGGTCGGCATGGCGACCTCGATCCCGCCCCACAACGTGGCGGAGCTGTGCGACGCGGCGCTCTACCTGATCGGCCATCGCGACGCGACGTCGGAGCAGCTGACCACCTTCGTCAAGGGACCGGATTTCCCGACCGGCGGCATCGTCATCGATTCCGCCGCCTCGATCTCCGAGGCCTACCGGACGGGGCGCGGCGGCTTCCGGGTCCGGGCGCGCTGGCAGAAGGAGGATCTCGGCCGCGGCACCTGGGTGGTGGTCGTCACCGAGATTCCCTACGGCGTGCCGAAGGCCCGGCTGATCGAGAAGATGGCCGAGCTTCTCCACGAGAAGAAGCTGCCGCTGCTGGCCGACGTGCGCGACGAATCGGCCGAGGACGTGCGGGTGGTGCTGGAGCCGCGCTCGCGCACCGTCGATCCCGTCATGCTGATGGAATCGCTGTTCCGGCTCACCGAGCTCGAGAGCCGCATCTCGCTCAACATGAACGTCCTCGTCGGCGGGACGGTGCCGCGGGTGATCGGCCTGGCGGAGGCGCTCCGCGAGTGGCTCGACCACCGCCGGGTCGTGCTGCAGCGCCGCTCGCGCCACCGCCTCGCCCAGATCGAGCGGCGGCTCGAAATCCTCGGCGGCCTGCTCATCGTCTATCTCGACCTCGACCGGGTGATCCAGATCATCCGCGAGGAGGACGAGCCGAAGGCCGAGCTGATGCGGGTCTTCGAGCTGACCGAGCTGCAGGCCAACGCCATCCTCGATACCCGCCTGCGCTCCCTGCGCAAGCTGGAGGAGATGGAGCTGAAGCGCGAGTTCGACACGCTGACCGCCGAGAAGGCCGACCTCGACGGCCTGCTCGGCTCCGACGAGCTGCAGTGGAAGGCGATCACCAAGCAGATCCGCGGCGTGCGCAAGACCTACGGCCCCGAGACCCCGCTCGGCCGCCGCCGCACCACCCTGGAGAACCCGCCCGACACCTCCGGCATCGACTTCTCGGAGGCGATGGTCGAGCGCGAGCCGATCACCGTGATCGTGTCGCAGAAGGGCTGGATCCGCGCGCTCAAGGGTCACGTCGCCGACCTCTCGGGCGTGCAGTTCAAGGGCGACGATACCCTCAAGGTGAGCCTGCTCACCGAGACCACCGCCAAGATCCTGGTGCTCGCCTCGAACGGCAAGGTCTTCACCCTGGAAGCCGCCAAGCTTCCGGGCGGGCGCGGCTTCGGCGATCCGGTCCGCCTGATGGTCGACATGGACGAGGGCTCGGAGATCGTCACCGTCTGGGCGCACAAGCCGGGCGTGAAGCTCCTGCTCGCCACCACCGACGGGCGCGGCTTCGTCACGCCGGCGGACGGGCTCGTCGCCAATACCCGCAAGGGCAAGCAGGTGATCGGCCTCGACGAGCCGGCGCAGGCGAGCCTCGTCGTCGAGGTGGGGGAGGGCGACCACGTCGCCGCCTGCGGCACCAACCGCCTGATGACGGTCTTCCCCCTCGCCGAGATCCCCGAGATGGTCCGCGGCAAGGGCGTGCGGCTGCAGAAGTACCGCGACGGCGCCCTCGATTCCGTCGTGATCTTCCGTCTCGCGGACGGGCTCACCTGGCCCGACAGCGCCGGGCGCACCCGGACGGTGGCGGGCGAGGAGCTGGCGAAGTGGGTCGGCCATCGCGGCACCGCCGGCACGATGGCGCCGCGGGGCTACCCCAAAGCCGGCCGTTCGTGACCGGGGCCCGGATCGCGCATGGCGAACGGGCCGCGCCCCGGCGGAGAGGCTGACGGGGAGGGCGACGAGGAGCGCGAGCGGGCACGGCTCGCCCGCGACATCCTCGTCCACAACGAGCAGGTGAAGCTCACCGCCAACCTGATGAATATCGGCGCGGCGGGCTTCGCCATCACGGGGATCGTCGCCCCGCTCACCGCCGCCATGGCGACGGGCCGCGTCACTGCGCCCGCCCTCGCGCTGATGGCCGTTTGGTTCGTGCTCGGCGTTGGTCTACACTTCGGTGCGAGGCTGACGTTGACGACCCTGCGATGATGAGCCTGACGACCTACGCCCTGGTTCTGGTCCCCTGCCTCGTGGGAGGCGCGGCGGCTCTCGGCGTGATGACGCTGCGCCGCTCCGCCGCCCGGCTCGACCGGCGGACGGCCCGGGCCGAAGCCGCACCACCCCGGAGCCGACAGGCGCGTCCCGGAGCGGTGAGGCGGGTGGCTCGGTGCTGACCATCGGAAAGCGGATGGCCGGTCGCGCCTCCGTCGTCCTGGCGGTCATCCTCGCCGCCGACCCGGCGCTCGCCGAAGTCTCGGACAAGATCGACGAGACACGCGCGGAGTACGGGATCATCACCGGCGTCCTGCTGCTCATCACCGCCCTCGCGGCGGCGAGCGGAGGTCGCCGATGGTTGCTGTTGTGGCCGGTCACCCTGATCTGGGGCCAGATCGAGTTCTGGACGGTCTGGGAATGGTTCGACGAGATTCGGCGGGACGAATCGCTGTTCCTGCTGTGGGAGAGCGGAGCGGCGGCCGCGGCTCTGCTCCTCGCTCCACCGCTCTTTGCCGGACTGGCGCGACGACGGCATCGGGCCGGCTATCCGCTGCGTCGTCGAGAGCTGTGATGAGGCGTGGAACACGGGTTCATCCGCATTGTGAGTGCGGATTCATGGGATCGCGCGTTGATGTGCAGGGCAGCCGGAGGGCAGCACGAGGCCGATCTCGCACCCGTCGATGCCGCTGGTCCCGGACGGCCTTCACGTCGATGACCTGACGCTGAAACGGCCGGATTGCTGATCACCGCCCAGACCACCGCGCCCCCGCAACCTGTCCGAGTTGCGACCGATCCTCGACGCGCGCTCACAAGCGCGTATTGGCGAATACTCGAGGACCCGCCGTGGCAAGATCGGAGCGTGACGTGGCACCTGCGCATGCGCCGCTCCCCCTGCGGCCACTGCCCGGGGCGGATCCTTGCCGAACCCGCAGCGGGGCTGGGGTCACGCAAAGCGCGCCGAAGCGAACGATTGGCCGAGGCGCAGACCGACATCGGCATGGTACTCGGCGGGGGCCCGGTGCTCGTTCGTCACGACGACCGGCGATGCCTGTCGGCGGCGACACCAGGTCAAGCGACCAAGGAGATCGCACGCCGTCTCGGAGCATCGCGCAACGCCGTGCGTCGCCGGATCCGGGCCGGCCAGTTCGTGCCCTACCGCCGTGCCCCAGGCCCGAGCCGGCTCGACCTTACCATCTCCTTCGGCGAGGCACGCCGGCAGCAAGGTCAACGCAGCGCCACCGTTCGCCATCGCGAGGTGCGCGCGCAGGGCTTCACGGGCGACGACGACATCGTCCGGCGCTGGGCCGCACGGCAGAAGTCGGGGGCCCCGGCTCGACCGCCTTCCGCCCGGATCCCCTCGACACGCCGCATCACCCGGTGGCTGACGGGCGGTCCAGCCGTGTTGTCGCCCGAGGTTCGCGCCTTCACCGACGCGCTCTGCACGGCGCCACCGCGCTCGAAGCGGGCGGCCGAGGACGTCCGCGCCTCCGCGGATCTCCTGCATCGGGACGATCCCGCCGGACTGACACCTTGACTGGAGGCTGCCGCTCCCGGTGAACTCGGTGGCGTCGTCACCGGGCTTCGGCAGGACGAGGAGGCCGTGCGCGCGGCGATCGCCGAGCCCTGGAGCAACGGCCAGGGTGACGGGCAGGTCAACCGCCTCGAAGTGATCAAGCGCAGCTTATATGGTCGCGCCAGGTTCGACCTGCTCCGCCAGCGCGTGCTGCATGCTGCGTGAACCGAGACCCCCAGAGCTCAGCTGGACGAGCGCCCGCCAGTACCGAAAGTGCGGATGAACCCCGTTCCGATGCCGGCTGATAGCTTCACTCCACAAAGCTTGTTGTTGCGCATCGATCATCATGCGATGTCGGCATTTTAATGCCGGCATGACGCATGAAGCGTGTTATCGTTCATGGTCTGGCATCCAACAGAAATATTCGTTCGGCATATTGCGCCGCACAAGAAGCCGTGTATTTTTCAATCAAATCCAATCAAATCGCGGGGCTATCATGGTGTCGGCACTGAATTATTGTGCATTGTCTCTGCTTGTCTTGTCGGCCTTCCCGGCGAATGCGCAGGATCGTGCATCCTCGGTCACCGTCTTCCCGCCGATCATGCGCGAGATGGCCCGCGAGACCGCCTCGGCGCAGCCCATGGCCGGCCTGGTGACGACGCCCCAGCCGGTCCCGGCGGCGCGCCGCCCCGCCACCCAGCCCGAGCTGGTGGCGCAGCGCTACGTCGAGCCCGTCGCGGCGGCCCGCACCGGCTCGCTCGACTGAGCCTCGCCCGCGCCGGGCTCCCGTTGCACGGCGCGCCGCATCCGGCGTCGACGACGTCGCGCCCAATATCGCGGGGAGGGCGCCGTCCTCCCCGCACGACACTCTTTCGGGACGACGATCGGTGGCGCCTTCCGGATGCCGGGGGCAACCGGCGGCTTGAGATCGCCCGGTTGTCCCGTCTGGCCCTGCCTCCATGGCCTGCCGGCCCCGATTCCCGGCATCTCGTCGAGGCCGTGCCTCCGAGCCCGCCTTCATCCGCAACCCGACTCTTGACGAGACGCGTCGTGTCCGGCGTCGTCACGCCGTGATCTGCGCAATCCGCCGGAGCATGAGCCGGCGTGGATAGTGCGCGGCCTCAGGTTTCAAGCCTGCCGGAAAAAGCTATAGAGACATTAGAAGCAGGCCGAAGAGCGCCGGAAGACGAGCGCCGGGAGCGCAGGTGCCGTGGTGGGGAGTGAGTTGGGTTCCGGGACCACCATCGTCGTCGCGGACGACCACCCGCTCTTTCGCGGCGCCCTCAGGGGTGCGGTGACGGCGATCCTGCCCGGCGCCCGGATCATCGAGGCGAGCGGGCTCGAACCCCTCACCAAGATCCTCGACGCCGAGGACGAGATCGACCTCGTGCTCCTCGATCTCACCATGCCGGGCGTCCAGGGCTTTTCCGGCCTGATCTACCTGCGGGCGCAGCACCCGGCGATTCCCGTGGTCATCGTCTCGGCCAACGAGGACCCGGTGGTGATCCGCCGCGCCCTCGATTTCGGTGCCGCCGGCTTCATCCCGAAATCCCTCGAGGTCGACCGCATCGGCGAGGCGATCGGCGAGGTCCTGGCCGGCGGCAACTGGTCGCCGCCCGACATCGAGCTGTCGGCCTCCGAGGACAAGGAGACGGCGGACCTGATGCGCCGCCTCGCCACCCTCACGCCGCAGCAGGTGCGGGTGCTGATGATGCTGTCCGAGGGCCTGCTCAACAAGCAGATCGCCTACGAGCTCGGGGTCTCGGAGGCGACCGTGAAGGCTCACGTCTCGGCGATCCTGCAGAAGCTCGGCGTCGAGAGCCGGACCCAGGCCGTGATCGTCTCCTCGCGGATCGGCGCCACCCTCAAGCCCCCCGCCGGGGTGGAATAGCGCCGGTTCTTGCGAACCGGTGCCGGTTCTTGCGAACCGGTGCTGGTTCTTGCGAACCGGTGCCGCTCTCGCGAGCTGGCGCCTGCCCTTGCGAGTCGAAGCCCCGCTCAGGCGAGACGCAGGCCCGGCTGCGCCCGGTCGCGGTCGCTCCGGCCGAAGCCGCGCGGCACGTCGTAGGCGGTGCCCTCCAGCCCGAACACCGCCCGGGTGGTGTCGGCGGTGGCCGGCGTCCAGCGGGCGAAGAACGGCACCAGGGGATTGCCGTCGTACATCATCGGCAGCGCCAGCGGCTCGGTGTCCCAGCCCATGGTCGCCAGGTGGGTGATCATGATCGGATGCGCCTGGATCAGGTAGCCGTCGAGGCCCAGCCGTCCGGTCAGCTCGGCCACCGCCACGAACTGGCGCCCGGCGATCGGGTCCTTGGCGGTCGCGGAGGCGCGACGCCAGGGCGCGGCACCGCAGCGCGTCCACTCGAAGATGCGCGGCCCGCTCGGCGCGGTCGCGCCCTGCAGCAGCTGCGGGTAGACGTGGGTCTGGAGATGCGGCCGGGTCGTCGGCAGCAGGCGCGAATAGGATACCACCTCGCCGTCGTCGATCCCGGCGACGTGGATGGCGTCCGGCCCGTCGAACTGGTCGCGCTCGCGCCCGTCGGGCTTGCGGCACGCCTCCCACCGCATCGTCTCGACGAAGAGACGGTGTCGAAAACAGTATATCCTGTCGAGAAGCGCCGCGTGGTCGCGGCAGTTGTCGCGATCGACGATCGTGATCAAGATCAGGGCTCCTTGCTCTGGAGCACTTCTTGAGCTTTGAACCTAGAATGAGATAGCCCGTAAATTTACGGGGAGATCGGCATGGTCTTGTTCTGGATGGCGATCAGGGCGTGTGGATACGACATAGAAACGTCAGTGAATTGTAGAAAAAAGTATTTTTCTCTGGAGATCGGTCTATTATGCAACTCAAGGTGCGATTTTGTCGAATCGGCGAAGGTTTCTCGGGTAGGAGGGAGCTCGCGAAGGCCGGCCGTGATCCGAACCCCGTCGCGTTCCCTGCGTCACCGCGGCGGGACGAGCCCGATCGTCTTTCCGGTACCCGCGTGCCGTGACGGCACGGGCGACCGCTCTGGACGGCGGGGCATGCCCTCGCGGGCTCGCCGAGACCGATCGGGTGCTAACCCGGCTCCTCGGTCTTCCGGCATCGTCTTTCGGCGCGTCGGCATTTCCCCGTCCAGAAACGCTCTGGTCGATCGATCCCGTCCGCAACGCCTGGGCGACGCGGGGCCGCGTTCGACGACGACGAGCGTGTGGGCGGCATCGCACAGGTCGTCCTCGGCCGTACGCTGGGACAGGGACCGGACTTCGCAGGTCTCGCGGCCGGTCGCGCCGCTGGCCCATGCGATGCTCTCGATCTCGCTCCGGCGCGAGGCCAGTCCACCGCACGGCGCCATCGCGTGGTCGCGGGCGCGACGCCCCAAGGAAGATATCATTCCCATCTGCGCCCTCGTTAGGCGATGCCCAAAGACAATTTTTTTACATAAATGTTAATATAAGAAAATTTATTGAATATATTTTGCAACTATTTTTTGTAAATTGCCGATGATGGAAATCGGTTGCCGCAGGCGATGTCATCGCGTATCTTTATATTCATCGACTTATCGAATAAGGACGATCGATGCTATTCTCAACTCCCTTGGTTCGAGAACAGATCAAGCTCGACCCTCGATATGCTGACGCCCAGACAATCACGAACGACGACCTTGCCAGAATCGCTCTCGAAAGACGTGGTCTGCGCGACTTCGAATTGATGCGCCACGTCAACGCGATGCTGGGCGAACTGGGCGATGGTTCGATCGCGTTCCGCCTTTACAACGCCAGCGACGAGCGACTGTGGCTGGATCGCGATAGCTACACGGGAAAAGCGTCCATCGCCAAGTACCCGCCTGACTACATCGTCGATCCAGGGCAGTGGAGTGTCATTGTTTCCAAGGATGAGGTTGCTCCCAACAACATTGTGTACGGCAATTTCACCATTGGATATCGTGGAAATGATTCCGGGATAACGACGCATTGGCGTTGCGGGGTTGTCGGATGCTCCGTTTCCATGAAGCGCACAGGTGAAGAATCGGGCAAAGCGCAGCCGATGGCGGCTTCGCGAGACGATCGGGTGGCGGCGATCATGCGCGGATTTCTGGGTAAGACAATTGTTGTCGACGGACTATATACGACAAGCAATCAATATCCATTTGCTTGATTTTAATCGTCATCGGGAGGCAACCTATGATCCTCGGGCCAGCCGTCACTTCTGCAACGTTGAAGACCGACGCGCGCTATCGCGATGCGAAGGCAACCGCAACGCTCCTGTCCTCCTACGCCCTGGAGCAGCGAGGCTCCACCGACTTCGAGGTGATGAAAGTCGTCAATGGGATGAAGGACGAGTACGCCTCCGGTGCATCCACGCTGCTGCGCGTATTCAATGCCTCCGGCGGACGTCTGTTCCTGCGCTCCGACGTGCATTGGCACGGCAAGGTCTGGAAATACCCGCTCGATCTGGTGATCGAGAACGGACAATGGTCGATCGCCCTCGTCGTGCATGCTGCACGCTTCGAAGGCGTCGCTGGTGGTATCGTGTATAGGACCGAAGAGGTTCCGACCGACATCTTCTGCGGCTGGGACGTTCCGTTCTGGGACGGACCGTTCTCGTCGAGCCACAAGAACACGGTTTGCGCCGAAATCCGCAAACCCGGGCATTACGACGCCGAGACCAATCTCGGCATCATGCGCAACCTGACCAATGGTGGTGGAGCATCCGCGCGGGCCGAGCATACCGGCAAGGCCGAGGAACGACCATTCGAGGTCGATCACGACTATGTTGCGGTGGTGCTGACGGCGGCCGGGACGAGCCCCGTCACCGACATCGTCATCGGCCGTTCCGATACGCTCCAGTAGGTGTAGTCATGAGCGTGACGGCCTCGCCCGAGCCCGACCTTCACCGATTGGTCGGCCTTACCCGAGATCGCGAGCGGGTTCTGCTGCTGAGCGGTTGTCTCGCACCCGGGGATTGCCTCCGCGCAGGGCGACAGATCGACGAGGGCGCGAGCGAGGCGTTGGGCCTCCTGAGGGACCTGGACGGCCGGCACGACGCCGGGTCGTCCGCCCCGTCGCGGACTGTCGTTGACGATGTCCAACGCTACGCGAAGGGGAGCCTTCTCTCGGCCGTCGGAAGCATCTCCAACTTCCAGGCGAGGCGGGAATACATCCAGGCGATTCGCGAGAACGCGAAGTTCTTTCTCGACCGAGTTCAGCACCAGGGGAACGACGTCGCAGCGATCAAGAGCCTCGCGATCGAGGCGATCGCGATGCGGGAGATCACCCGCGAGATGACGTTCTGGCATAATGCCGGCAGGGCGGCCGAGATCAATCGGCAGGCCGGCAAGGTCTGTAAGTCTTTCGTCTCGCCGGTGGTCAAGAAGGATCTTGCGCGCTTCGTAGCCGAAGTGAGCAACGGTCGTCCCTACGAAGCGATGAGCGACAGCGAGAAGATCGACGTCCTCAAGCAGGTCATCGACCGATCGGGGAAGGCCGGCACTTTCGGCACCGCCGTGAAGGCGTTGCAAGGCGTCGTCCGTCCGGCGCAGCTGGTCCTGACGGTCGTACTGATCGCGCAGGACGCGAGCGAGGCCTGGGATCCGACGCGGACGGTGACTGTCGGAGCCGCCCGGCTCGGTCTCGGCGTCGCGGCGGCCTGGGTCGGCGAGACAGCGGGCCTCGCGCTGGTCGGTGCGCTCTCCCTCGGCCCCGTCTTGGGGGCGGTCGTTCTCCTCGGTGCGGGTTACCTGGCCGGAAAGATCCTCAACGACTTCGTCGCCGACGCTCTCGACGATCTCCTCCACGAACTGAACCCCCGTATTCCAGGAGTCATGCGGTTTCAGGCCTGGGCGCCGGAGCCTTTCAGCATGAGCTTGTGTGCCGAGGTCCCGTCGGTCTCGATGAGTACGCCCCTGATGACACCGCTGAAGGCCGAAAAGGTGGCATGATACCGTTTCCGGACGATCCCTTTCGGAAGCATCACTCGATCAATCCCGCCCGCATCGCGAGCGCGACGAGCTGCACGCGGTTGACCGCGCCGAGCTTGCGGGCGGCGTTGCTCAGGTAATCCTCGACCGTGCGCTGGGACAGGGACAGGATCTCGGAGGTCTCCCAGCCGGTCTTGCCGGCGGCGGCCCAGCGGATGCACTCGATCTCGCGCCGGGTGCAGCGCGGGGCACCCTCCGGCCGCGCGATCCGGGAAGGCAGGGCGGGACCGAGGCCCCGCGAGGCGAGGTGGGCGTAGATGGCGAGCAGGTGCAGCCCGGCCCTGGCCTCGTCCGAGAGATCGATGCGGGCGCCGCCGAACGAGGCCGCGGTCTCGGTGCCGTCGATGTCGTGGATGGGCACGCAGAGCCCGTCGCCGAGGCCGAAGGCCGGGGCCTCGTCCATGACCCGCCGGGCCAGGGCGGCGTCGCGCTCGACCTCGACCTCCGACCACAGGAACGGCGCGGTGGTCCGCCGGACCTGCGCCATCACCGGGTCGTGCTGGACGTAGCCGCGCGCGACGTAGCGGGTGGCCCATTCCTCCGGCCAGTGCATCAGCAGCAGGCGGTCGGGCAGGTTCTCGCCGGCGCTCTGCGGCACGCCCGCGATGGCGAAGCGCTCGTAGCCGAAGATCCCGCCGGCCCGGATCAGCACCGCCGTGATCTCGGCGGCACTCCGCGCCGCTTTCACCGCCTGGACGAGGTCCAGCGTGACCTGACCGATCACCGCCATCGCGCAGCGCCGTCCGTTTCCGACAAGTCTTGAGCGACACCCCGCGAGACGAGGCGCGGATCACCCGTAGACTATCAGGAAACGCTCCGCCTCGCGAGGATCCGGGGGTAAAATACGCTCCCCGGATGCGTGATATCGCCGGGCGGCCCGAGGCCGCCCGGACGGGATCGTCCTCCTGCGGCTCAGGCCGCCCGCTTCTTGAGCACCCCGACCAGAACGGCGGTGATCAGCGTGCCGACGACGAGGGCCGCGACCGCGCCGAGCACCGGCGTGATGGCGTTCGGGATCGGCAGCACGAACAGCCCGCCATGGGGCACCCGCAGGGCCACCCCGAAGGTCATCGAGACCGCGCCCGCCGCCGCCGAGCCGGCGACGAGGGCCGGGATGACCCGCAGGGGGTCGGCGGCCGCGAAGGGGATCGCGCCCTCGGTGATGAAGGCCGCGCCCAGCACCGCCGCGGCGGTCCCGGCCTCGCGCTCCTGGGCGGTGAAGCGGCCGGGGAAGAGCCGGGTGGCCAGCGCGATGCCGAGCGGCGGGGTCATGCCGGCGAGCATCACGGCGGCCATCGGGGTGTAGATCCCCGAGGAGATGAGCGCCGCCGAGGAGGCATAGGCCGCCTTGTTGATCGGTCCGCCCATGTCGACCGCCATCATGCCGCCGAGGACGAGACCCAGCACCAGCGCGCTCGCGCCCTGCATGCCCTTGAGCCAGCCGGTGAGCGCGGCGAGCAGGGCCGCCACCGGCACGCCGACGACGTAGACCATCAGGAGGCCGGTCACGAGGGTGCCCAGTAGGGGCAGGATCAGGACGGGCTTCAGGCCTTCCAGATTCTTCGGCAGGCGGATCGAGCGGTTGAGGAACGACACCGTGTAACCGGCGATGAAGCCCGCCGCGATGCCGCCGAGGAAGCCCGCGTTGAGGTTGGCCGCCAGCATCCCGCCGATCATGCCCGGCGCGATGCCGGGCCGGTCGGCGATCGAGAAGGCGATGTAGCCGGCGAGCGCCGGCACGATCAGCGCGAAGGCCGCCTTGGCGCCGATCTCGCCGAGCGCGAAGCCCAGGCTGCCCTTGTTGGCCGCCGACATCGCGTCGATGCCGCCGAACGCGAAGGCGAGCGCGATCAGGAGGCCGCCCGCCACCACGAAGGGCAGCATGAACGAGACGCCGGTCATCAGGTGCTTGTAGGCGCCGGCCTTCGTCTCGGCCGCCGCGGGGCGGTCGGGCCCGGATTCCGCGGCTCCCGCACCCTGCAGCTCGGCGTCCTTCAGGGCGGTGGCGATCAGGCCCTTGCCGTCGCGGATCGCCGCCTTGGTGGTGGTGGCGTAGACCCGCTTGCCGGAGAACCGCCCGCGATCGACGCCGGTATCGGCGGCGATGAGGACGATGTCGGCCGCCGCGATCTCGTCGGGCGTCAGGGCGTCGCGGGCGCCGACCGAGCCTTGCGTCTCGACCCGGACCTGATGGCCGAGCGCCTGCGCCGCGGCCTGGATGCCCTCCGCCGCCATGAAGGTGTGGGCGATGCCGGTCGGGCAGGAGGTGATGGCGACGATGCGCTTCACGCCGTCACCGGCGGGGGCGGGCGAAGCCCCGGCGAGCGCCCGCTCGATCACCCGGTCGGCGTCGGTCAGCACGTCCTCGATGCCCACCTCGGCGCGGCGCAAGCCCCCGAAGCGGCTGGCGCCGAGATCGCCGGAGCCGACGAGGAGCACCGCGTCGGCGCCCCGGATCGCGCCCTCGGTCAGGGGCGTGCCGGCGGTGCCGCGGCCCCGGACCTCGAGGTCGAGGCGCTGGTTGCGCCGCGCCGCCGCCCGGCGCAGGGCCTCGGCCGCCAGCACCGCATGGGTGCCGAGCTCGCCGCCCCCGACGACGGCCACCAACTGGGTCATGGGTTGTTCCTCCTCGGGTGTTCCGTCTGGATGCGTGTCGGCGTCTTCGGAGTTTTCGCCCTCGTTCGTCATTCCGGGGCCGCGCAGCGGCGACCGGAAGCCAGAACCGCATTTCCCTGCAGAACAGAGCGGACCGCATCCCGCTTCGTTCGGCATGGCTTGCGGTTCTGGATCCCGGGCTCTCGTCTGAGGCGAGCCCCGGGATGACTTCGAGAAGCGGATCTTTGATGGACTATGCTGAAATCTACCCGCGTCTTAGATTTTCGCGGCGGGTAGAACGCGAACCTCGATCGCCCGGGCGATTCCCTCGATCTCCGCGCGATCCGGCAGGTTCGCCCCGGCCCTCGTCAGCTTGCCGGCCGCGAAGGCCAGCGCCAGGCGGGCGGTGTCGGCGAGCGCGAGGTCGGCCGAGAGCCCCGCCACCAGCCCGGCCACCAGGGCGTCGCCGGCCCCGACGGTACTGGTGACCTCGACCACGGGGGCGAGCGCGTGCAGGGCTTCCACCGCGGCACCCTGGCCGTGCACGAAAACCGCGCCGTCCTCCCCGAGGGAGACGACGACCAGCGGGATGCCCCGCCGCACCAGGTCCGCGGCCGCGTCCACCACGTCGGCGAGGGTGGGGAGCGGCCGCCCGGCCCATTCCTCCAGCTCGTGCCGGTTCGGCTTCACGATGTCGGGCAGGGTCTCCGCCGCCAGCGCCGCGGCGAGGGCTGCGCCGGAGGCGTCGAGGAGCACGCGCGTTCCCCCGGCCTTCAGCTCCGCCGTGAGCACCGCGTAGAGGTCGGCCCCGGCGCCCGCCGGCAGGCTGCCGGCGAGCACGGCCAGCGTGTCCGGTCCGGCCTCCGCGCGCAGCACCGCCCGCACCGCGTCCAGGCTCGCCGGGTCGAGGGCGAGGCCGGGCAGGTTCACGTCGGTGGTGCCGGCGGGGTCGACGAGCTTTAGGTTGGTGCGGGTCTCGCCCGCCACCCGCAGGCAGCGGTCGGCGATGCCCTTCGCCGCAAACAATGCCTCGAACACGGCGGCATTGCCGGCGCCGAGCACCCCCGCAGCCGTGACCGGGACGCCCCAGTCGGCGAGGCAGCTCGCCACGTTGACGCCCTTGCCGCCGGCATCGTCGCGCAGCGCCCGGGCGCGGTGGACGGCACCGGGCACGAGGCGGTCGAGGGTGACGGTCCGGTCGATCGCCGGGTTGAGTGTGAGAGTCAGGATGCGGGTCACGACCGCGCCTCCGCGGTCTCGCCCGCCCGACGGTCGAGGGCCCGCACCGAGGCGGCGTCGGGTTGCGCGCAGGCATCGCTGGCCAGCGCCTCGAGGTCGGCCAGCGTGGCGGCGCGCAGGCGCGCCTTGACCGCCGGCAGGTCGCGGGGCGTCATCGAGAGCTCGTGCACGCCCAGGCCCGCGAGCAGCCCCGCCCCGAACGGATCGCCCGCGATGCCGCCGCAGACCCCGACGTAGCGCCCGTGGCGGGCCGCACCCTCGCAGGTCATCCGCACCAGGCGGAGGACCGCCGGGTGGAGCGAATCGGCCTCCGGCGCCAGCTCGGTGTTCTGACGGTCGATGGCGAGCGCGTATTGCGTGAGGTCGTTGGTACCGATCGAGAAGAAGTCGCAATGCACGGCCAGCGCGTCGGCCTGGATCGCCGCGGCCGGCACCTCGATCATGATGCCGAGGGGCACCTCCGGCGCGCCGATCTCGGTGCGGATCCGCTCGCAGGCCGCGCGCAGGGCCGTGACTTCGGGCACCGAGGTGATCATCGGGAACATGATCGAGAGGGGCGCGTCCTTGCCGGTCGGCGCGTTCGCCGGCACGCAATCCTTCGCGGCGCGGTAGAGGGCGCGCAGCTGCGGCTCCATCAGGTCGGGCCGGCGCAGGAGCAGGCGGGCGCCCCGCACGCCGAGGAAGGGGTTCTCCTCCTTCGGCAGGGCGAGGTGGGGCACCTGCTTGTCGCCGCCGATATCGAGGGCGCGCACGATCAGGGGGCGGCCCTCCAGCACCTCCAGCATCGCCCGGTAGGTGGCGTACTGGTCGTCCTCGCCCGGGGTGTCGCCGCGCTCGAGAAACAGGAACTCGGTCCGCATCAGGCCGACGCCTTCGGCGCCCTGCGAGAGGGCGAAGGGTACCTGGTCGGGGGTGTTGACGTTGGCGCCGATCGCCACGGCGTGGCCGTCGCGGGTGCGGGCCGGCAGGCCGCGCTCGCGCGCCTCCTCCTCCTGCGTCGCCCGCAGGCGGTCGCGCCAGTGCCTCGCCGCCGCGAGGTCGCCCTCGCTCGGGTCGAGGTAGAGCCGCCCGGTGGTGCCGTCGAGGATCGCGGTCGTGCCCGCCGGCAGGGCCAGCAGGTTGGCGCCGGCCGCCACCACCGAGGGGATGCCGAGGGTGCGGGCGAGGATCGCGGTGTGGGAGGTCGGGCCCCCTTGCGCGGTGGCGAGCCCGAGCACCCGGGCGGGATCGAGGCCGGCGGTGTCGGAGGGGGCGAGATCGGGCGCGAGCAGGATGCAGGGCCGGTCCGGCAGGGCGTGGCCGGACTGGAGCGCCGGATCGATCTGGGCCAGCAGCCGGCGGCCGACGTCGCGCAGGTCGGCGGCGCGGGCGGCCAGCACCGGGTTGCCGAGCGCCGAGAGCTGTCCGGCCATCCGCTCCACCGCCTGGTGCCAGGCATAGGCGACGCCGTGGCCTTCGACCATCAGCTGGCAGGCGAGCGTGATCAGGTCGGTGTCGGCGATGAGCTCGGCTTGCGCCTTGAAGATTCCCGCATCCGCCTGGCCGAGGCGTCGGCCGGTATCGTCGGCGAGCGCCTTGAGCTGGGCGCCCGTGCTCTCGAGCGCCGCGTGCAGCCGGTCGCCGCCGCTCGTCAGCGGCTCGGGCTCGTCCGGCACCGCGACGTCGGTCGGCCCGAGCACGTGGACAGGGCCGATGGCGAGGCCGGGGCTGGCGCCGATGCCGGACACGATCCGGCACGGATCGGCCGGGTTCCAGCCGGCCACCGGGGCGGCGGCCTTGGCGGCGGCCTCCGCCGCGCGGGCGGCGGCCGCCTTCTCGCCGGCCGAGAGGCCGGTGACGGTGGCCTTCAATCGGGCGAGCGCCGCCGGCGCGTCCTCGCCCTCGGCGGAGATCACCACCTCGTCACCGGCCCGCAGGCCGAGCTGGAGCAGGGCGATGAGGGTCTTGGCGTCCGCCACCTCGGCACCGTGGCGGACCTGGATCCGGGCGCTCCCGCCGCGCGCCGCCTCGACCCAGGCGGAAGCCGGCCGCGCGTGCAGGCCGGTCGGGTAGTCGACGGTCCAGGTGAAGGCGTGGGGCAGGTCGGCGGCCGGGCCGGCGACGCCGGGAGCGGGCGCGTCCTCGGAGAGCGCGGCGGCGATCTCGGCGGGGTCCTGGGTGGTGCGCAGGCGCGCGAGCCGGGCCTCGTCCTGGATCAGGCGGGTGAGGCGGCGCAGGATCGTGATGTGGGTGTCGGACTGGGCGGCGATCGCCACCACCAGATGGGCGTCCTGTCCGTCGTGCCACGCGACCCCGGCGGGGACCTGCAGCACGGCGAGCCCGCTCTCGCGCACCAGGGCGCGATCGTCGACCATGCCGTGCGGGATCACGACGCCGTGGCCGAGATAGGTGTTCGCCACGCCCTCGCGGCGCAGCATGCTGCCCTCGTAGGCCGGGTCGATGCAGCCGGCGGCGACGAGGAGCTGGGCCGCCTCGCGAATGGCCGATTCCTTGTCGGCGGGGGCGGCGGCGGTACGGATCAGGACGCGCGGCGCGGTCGGCGCGGACATGGCAGGCTTCCTCCCACGAGGTCGGTTTTGCTTGCTGCTTATGAAAACGTTTTCATAGGCCGTGTCAACTGAAATGACCTATGGGGATGGAAGCGATCCCCGCCAGGGCTTGCATCATGGCCTGCCGACTGGCACGATCTCCCGATCGTGAGTGAAAACGTTTTCGAGAGCATGGCCGTCGGCATCCGTGACGTCGCCCGCGCGGCGGGCGTATCCACCGCGACCGTGTCGCGGGCCCTGGGCAAGGGCCCGGTCAGCGACGCCCTGCGCGAGCAGGTCGAGGCGGCGGTGCGGGCGACCGGCTATCGTCCGAACCTGTCGGCCCGCCGTCTGCGCTCGCAGGCCGCGCAGACGATCGGGCTCATCGTCGCCGACATCCGCAACCCGTTCTTCACCGCGGTGAGCCGGGCGGTGGAGGATGCGGCCTACCGGGCCGGGATGCGGCTGATCCTGTGCAACACCGGCGAGGATGCCGAGCGCGAGGCCCTGTACCTGCGCCTGATGCAGGAGGAGCGGGTCACCGGCGTCGTCTTCGCGCCGACCCGCCGCACCGCCGAGCGGCTGCGGCCGGAGGACTTTCCGTTTCCCCTGGTGCTGATCGACCGGACCGGCCCGCCGGGCGGCCATGACGGCGTGGTGCTCGACAACGTCGCGGCCGGCGCCCTGCTCGTCGACCACCTGGTCGAGCAGGGGTTTTCCCGCATCGGCGGCCTGTTCGGCTCGACGAGCTCGACCGCCGAGGAGCGGCGGGAAGGGTATCTGTCGGCGATGCGCCGGCACGGGCTCGCGCCGCAGGTCCGCACCGTCCTGCCGGATGCCGAGCCGGCGCAAGGCGAGGTGGCGCGCTGGCTCGCCGGGGCCGACCGGCCCGAGGCCCTGCTGCTGTCGAACGGCCTGATCCTGATGGGGGCGGTGCGGGCGGCCCGGGCGGCGGGCCTCGCCTGGCCCGGCGGAATCGCGCTCGCGGGTTTCGACAACGAGCCCTGGACCGATCTGGTCGAGCCCGGCCTGACGGTGATCGAGCAGCCGGTGGCCGAGATCGGTGCCCAGGCGATGGACCTGCTGTTCGACCGGCTGAAGAATCCGGACCAGCCGGTGCGCAAGGTGGTGCTGAGCGGCCGGCTGATCGCCCGGGGCTCGACGGCGCGGCGGTGAGGGAAGGGCGGGGGGCGCGATGCCGCCCGCGCGTCACGCCAGATCGTCCGGCAGGGCGACCCCCATCTCCTGCCCGAGCCAGCGGGCAAAGACCCGCAACGGGGCCCGGCGCCGGGTGGTGGCCGGGTAGACGAGGTGGTGGCCGATGTAGGTGACGTCCTGCGCCAGGCCGCGCAAAGGCGCGACGAGGCGGCCGCTGGCGATCTCGCGCTCGGCGAGCAGCGTCGATTCGAGTGCCACGCCGAGCCCGTCGGCGGCGGCCGCGATGGCGAGGAAGCTGCGGTCGAACCGCACGCCGAGGGGGCGTGGCGCCGGCAGGCCGTTGCGGGCGAACCAGAGCGGCCAGCGCACCTGCTTGTTGTCGCTCTGGATCAGTACCTGATCGAGGAGGTCCTCCGGTCGGCGGATGCAGGCGGCTCGCGCGGGGTCGCAGAGCGGCGTCACCGTCTCGGCGCAGAGCGGCACCGTCACCAGGCCCTCGCCCCGGGGCGGGCCGTAGACGATGTCGGCGTCGAACTCGTCGCTGACGAAGCGGGCGTAATCCATGCCGGCGGCGAGACGCACCTCGAAGCCCGGATTGGCGGTCAGGAAGCGGGCGAGGCGGGGCGTCAGCCACTGCGCCGCGAGGCTCGGGGCACAGTGCAGGCGCAGGAGCTGGGGCCCGCGCGCCGCCACGAGGTCGAGGCCGCGATGCAGTTCGTCGAAGGCGCGGCCGACATGCTCCAGCAGGGCCTCGCCGGCGGCGGTCGGCACCACGCCCTGGCCCTGGCGCTCGAACAGGGTCACGCCGAGGGACGCCTCCATCTTGCGGATGGCGTGGCTGACGGCGCTCGCCGTCAGGTTCAGCTCCGCCGCCGCATCCTTGAACGAGCGGCGGCGCGCCGCGGCCTCGAAGGAGCGGACGGCGGAGAGGGGGACGCGCAGCGACATCGGGTGACGATGCGTCGGCGCGGGCGGGCTGGCAACCGCCCCGCTCGTACGGTTTCCGAACGATTGCTGCGCAATCGCGCGGCGATGCGGAACCCGGCCTCGCTCGGGCGCGGCGCTGGCCGGTGATACGGTTTTTCGGGAGGGATCGTCCGGAAAGCCGCATGATACCGACGGGGGTCGGCAACGACCTTCGTGACCGTTCACGGCCGACGGCACGGGCGGATGCGCAGGCCGAGAGTGCCGTTCCGTGATGGCTCACCAGAGGCCGAGGACCGGGGGGACCGTTCTCACATCGTCGCCAAGCCGCCGGCTTGGAATCGACGATTCGAGATGGGTCATCGGCCCGTCGCTCTCGGGCTTGCCCGAGACCGAATGGATGCGCCGACATCGTGGAGCGCTGGTCTCACGCCTCCCGGTCGGGCAGGACGATGCGGAACCGCGCCCCGCTGCGGGTCTCGTCGAGGCTCAAGACTCCTCCGTTGAGCCGCACCAGCTCGGCCGCGATGGCGAGGCCGAGCCCCGTGCCGCCCGAGCGGCCCGAGCCCTGGAACGCCTCGAACAGGTGGGCGCGGGCCCGCTCCGGCAGCCCGGGGCCGTTGTCGGAGACGAGGATCGTCACGGTCGTCCCGCGGCGCACGGCCTCGATCGCCACCACGGGCGGGCCCTCGCTCGCGCCCGCGAGCCCGATCGCCTGCACGGCGTTGCGCACGAGGTTGACCAGCACCCGGGACAGCTGGCCCGGATCGGCGTCGACGGTCAGGTCCTCGGGCGTGCGGTCCGCGATGGTGATGGCGGTGCCCGGCGCCAGCCCGGCGAGGTCGAGGGCATCGCGCAGGATCGGCCGCAGCGGCGTCGGGCGCCGCTCCGCCGGGGGCTCGGCGGCGCGGCCATAGGCGAGCGTGCCCTCGCAGTAGCGGATGGCGCGGCCGAGGGTCGCGACGAGGCGCGGCGCCACCCGCTGCACCCCCGGATCGTCGACATGCTCGAGCCTGTCCACCAGGAGCTGGGCGGTGGTCAGCAGGTTTCTCAACTCGTGGTTGATCTTGCTCACCGACAGGCCGAGATCGGCGAGCCGCCGTTTCTGGCGCAGCTCACCCGACAGGATCGTCTCCATCCGGGCGAGCGCCGTCTCGGCGGCGCCGATCTCGTCGCTGCGCCAGGACGGCGCGATCCGCCGCGACAGATCCTCCGGATCCTCCGCGAAGGACGCGATGTTGCGGGCGAGCCGCCGCACCGGCCGCACGATCGAGAGCTGGAGCACCAGGAAGACGAGGCCGGCGGTGATCCCCGAGATCACCAGCGAGGCGACCAGGATGCGGCCCGAGAAGGCGATCATCGCCCGGCGCAAGGGCGCGGGATCGAGGACGAGCTCGACGAAGTCGACCCCGTCCATGCCGTGGCCGATCACCCGCAGGGGCAGGGGGCTCGCCTGGGTCAGGGTGCGCCAGGCGCCGGCGATCCCCTCGAGCCAGCCGGCCTCGCGCAGGTCGACGGTCTCGCCGACTTCCGGCGGCATCGGCGTC
The DNA here is from genome assembly GCF_017347565.1 of Methylobacterium indicum. Lineage (NCBI taxonomy): Bacteria > Pseudomonadati > Pseudomonadota > Alphaproteobacteria > Hyphomicrobiales > Methylobacteriaceae > Methylobacterium > Methylobacterium indicum. The sequence continues at coordinate 4,473,248 of NZ_AP024145.1, forward strand.
AGGTTGAGGAGGCGCCGCGCGCCGCCGGCCTTGAGCGCGATGGCCCGGGCGCCCGCGCCCATCAGCAGGCGCCGGGCGAGGTCGTCGGAAACCCGCTGCTGGGGGGCGGCGTCGAGGACGAGGGCGGCGACCTGGGCGGCGGCGACCCGGTCCGAGAGCCAGGAGCGCCGGTAGCTCGCGACGCTCGGCACGTAGATCAGCACTTCGGCGATGAGGACGAACACCACCGTGAGGAGCAGCAGGCGGCCGGACAGGCCGATGCGGCCGGCGAGGCTCCGGATGCCACCCTGCCTGCCCGCATCATCCCGTCCCTGCACGGTGCCGACGCCCCCAATCGCCCGGCGGTCCCGCCGGGCCCCCGAGTCCCACAATTCCTCGAATCTAACACGCCCGTCCGGCGCCGGTCGCCCGCGCGGCGGGAGCCGATCCGAAGCTATCCCCGGATTGCTGAAAATCCAGTCGTCACCCAACCAATGGGGCGCGAGCCGAGGCCGGTCACCCTCACGCGGAGGGACGCTTCCAGCGCCGCCACGCGACCGGCATGAGTGCGAGGGCGCCGAGGCCGAGCAGGGTGGCGATCAGCTGGGGCGTGACGATGGCCCTGAGCGACAGGGCGGCGTCGCAGGCGATGCCGCCGGCGACGAGGCAGGCTTCCTTCGCGGCCTGATGGGCGGCCACGACGTTCTCCACCCCGGCGCCGGCCGAGGCGTAGATGAAGGCGCCGGGGCTGATGCCGATGAGCGTGGCGAGCGCGAAGGTGCGGAGCCTGACCCCGAAGATCGCCGGCGCCAGGTTGGTCATCCAGAACGGGAAGACCGGCAGGAGCCGCAGCACCATCACGTACGAGAACGCGTCGCGGCGAAACCCCTCGGCGAGGCGCCCGAGCCGCGAGCCGGCGCGGCGCAGCAGCACCTCGCCGGCGGCGGTGCGGCCGATCGAGAACACCACCACCGCGCCCGTCGTCGCGGCCGAGATCGACACGAGGGCGCCGGCCACCGGCCCGAACAGGAAGCCACACAGGGTCGTCATCACCACCGAGACCGGCAGCGACACGATCACCGTGCCGACGTAAGCCAGGTAGGCGCAGGCATAGGCGCGCCAGAATCCCTCCGCGACCCAGGCCTTGGCATAGGCCCGGGAGGCCAGCAGCTGGTCGAGGCTGAACCAGCGGGTGAACCCGCCGACGAGGAGGCCGAGGGAGAGCGCCACCAGCGCGACGAGCGGCAGCACCCGCAGCCAGCCGCGCCAGGCCGGGGCCGCCACGGCCTCGGGGCCGGCCTCCTCCGGCGCGTCGGGCGGGGGTGGATCGCTGTCGGGCCGGGGCAGCGCGCTCACCCCGCCTTCTGCATGCGCAGGATCTTGAAGAACCCGCCCGGGAAGGTCGGGCGCACGCCGAGGAACGTCACGCCGCGGCTCTTCGCCCAGGCCTCGATCCGGGCAGCCTTGAAGGCCGAGCTCCAGCCGATCTTCTCGCAGAGCGGCGCGACGATCTCCTCGACCTTGGCGATCGTGCCTGTGTCCTGGCCGAAATGGTTGGCGAGCACGATCATGCCGCCGGGCCGCACCACCCGCAGGAACTCGTCGAGGGCACCCTCGGGATCGGGCACCAGGGTGATGAGGAACTGGGCCACCACCGCGTCGAAGCGCGCGTCGGCGTAGCCCAGCCGGCAGACATCCATCACCTGGAGACCCTTGACGTGGGTGAGCCCGCGCCGCGCCACCTTGCGGTTGGCGCGGCGGAGCATGTCCTCGGACAGGTCGACGCCGTAGACCTCCGCGTCCTTCGGGTAGTAGCCGAGGGACAGGCCGGTGCCGACGCCGGCCTCCAGGATGCGCCGCCCGCCGGCGAGCGCCGCCTCGACCGCGTCCCGGGCCGCCGGCTCGGTGAGCTTGTCGTAGACCACGTCGTAGACCGGCGCCCAGCGCGCATAGGCCTTGCGCATCAAGGCGGTGGTGGGCCCCGCCTCTCGCGGCTCGCTCAGCATGTCGGTATCGTCTCCGAGGTCGATCGTCTCGCGGGCAATGACGCGCGCGGTTGTGCTACGGTTTCCCGAGGAAATCTTCGGAAATCGTCCTAGAGCATTTTTCGACGGAGCGGGTAGCGGTTCGTCGCGGAAAATGCGGCAAGATCAACACCCTAGAGCAGCGCCGGGTGGCCGGGCGACCGGGCGCCGCCCTCGGCGGACTTGCGTCGGCAGGCCAACGCGTCGCGCGCTTAGGTTCTTGTTTCGTCGCAGATTTTCGCCGCCGACCCGGTGTCCGCTTCGGCGAAACCCGCTCAGGCCGCGGCCAGGCGCTCCGCCTCGACCCGCCGGATGGTGCCGCCGCCGAGCACCCGGGCCCGCGGTCCGTCATCGGCATAGATGACGCAGGCCTGGCCCGGGGACACTCCGTCCTCCGGGGTGGCGAGCGCGATCTCGGCCGAGGCCGTATCGGGATTCCAGGTCAGGGTGGCGGGGCGCGGCTCGCGGGTCGAGCGGACCCGCACCGCCACGGGCAGGTGGCGGGCCGTCGTCAGGGGGGCGTCGCCGAGCCAGTTCGGATCGGCCAGGCGCACCACCGAGGTGGCGAGCGCCTCCCGGGGGCCGACCACCACCCGGGCCTCGCCGGGCTCCAGGCGCACGACGTAGAGCGGCTCGCCCGCCGCCACGTTGAGGCCGCGGCGCTGGCCGACCGTGAAGCCGATGATGCCGTCGTGACGGCCGAGCCGCCGTCCGTCGAGGTGGACGATCTCGCCCGGGCGCACCGCATCGGGTCGCAGGCGCGCGATCACGTCCTGGTAGCGGCCCTGCGGCACGAAGCAGATGTCCTGGCTGTCGGGCTTGTCGGCGACCGAGAGGCCGAATTCCTTGGCCAGCGCCCGGGTCTCGTCCTTCGGCCGCTCGCCCAGGGGGAAGCGCAGGAGGTCGAGCTGCTCGCTCGTGGTGGCGTACAGGAAATAGCTCTGGTCCCGGGACGGATCGAGGGCGCGGTGGAGCGCCCGGCCGCCGCCCGGCAGCGCCCGGCTCGCGACGTAGTGGCCGGTCGCCAGCACGTCGGCGCCGAGGTCCCGGGCGGTGGTCAGCAGGTCGCGGAACTTGATCGAGCGGTTGCACTCGACGCAGGGAATCGGCGTCTCGCCCTGGAGGTAGCTGTCGGCGAACCGGTCGATCACCGCCTCGCGGAACCGGTCCTCGTAGTCGAGGACGTAATGCGGGATCCCGATCGTCTCGGCGGCGCGGCGGGCGTCGTGGATGTCCTGGCCGGCGCAGCAGGCGCCGCGGCGGTGGGTGGCCGCGCCGTGGTCGTAGAGCTGTAGCGTGATCCCGACCACGTCGTAGCCCTCGCGCTTCAGGAGCGCGGCGACGACGGAGGAATCGACGCCCCCGGACATCGCCACGACGACGCGGGTCTCTTCCGGGGCCTTGGGCAGATCGAGCGAGTTCATGACCATGCGCGGGATTTCGGGTCGCGCTCCGGGCGGTGATCCGCGATGCGCGAAGGAGTCTATAGCGATCCAACCGGGGTTCTGCCAGGGCGGCAGGGGAAGGCCCCACCGTCACGTGAGGGGGGCAGTTCTTGCCGGGGGCCCGGCAGATTTCGACCGGGCAGCCGCCACCGCCCGGTCAGGCTGAAAAAATAACATCATCATATCAGATGCTTAATCTATGCGCCCGACTGGCAGGCGGTTTGCTCCGGCTCGACCCGGAAGGTCGGCCCGACGGGCCGGCGACGAGGTCGGCGATGCAGATCAGCGCAGCGGGTGAGGGGGGACGGATGACGGGCCGCGAGCCGGCCCGGCCGGTTCGGGCCGCCGCGCACGAGCTGTTTCGTCCGGCTGCCGACGAGGCCGCCCGCGCGTCCCGGCTCGCCCGGGCGGACGCCGCGTCGCGGGCCCGTACCGCGCCGGATCGCGCCGACACGTCGTCCCCCGAGCGTTCGCGGACCGAAGCGTCCGACGCGGAAGCCAGGGCCGAGCGAGCCCGCACCGCCGACCAGGCGGCCCGGTCGCGTGCGCAGGACGCCCGTCAGGAAGCCCGCGACGAGGCCCGGGCGGACGAGGCCCGCACCGAGGCGGTCCGCGCCCGCAAGGTACTCGCCCACAAGACACTCGCCCGCGGCTCGGAGGATCCCGCCGCACGGCGTGCCGACGACCGTGCCGGCCAGGCAGAGGCGCGCAAGCCCGCCGCCGATCCGCCGGCCCAGGCCGGTGCCGCCGTGCAGGCCGAGGCCGTGCACGCCGCGGCGGCGGCCGGGGAGGGAACCGGCGAGATCGATCCCGACGACGAGACGGAGGAGGACGTCGAGGACGCGGCGGGCGACGCTCCGCCCGGTTCGCTCCTGGCGCTCCTCGCCGCCCCGGCGCCGACGAGCCCGGCCACCGCCGGGGCCGCGGTGACCTCGGCAGGCGGCGCGACGGCGAACGGCTCCGGTATCGCGGCGGCCGGAAAGCCGGCCGTCCCGGTCGCCGCCGATCCGGCGACGGAACGCCGGTCCGAGACGGGGGAGGGTGCTGCTGCGGCGCCCGCCGGTCCGGCGATGCCCGACCCGTCGGCGGCGCAGGCCGGCGCCGGGATCGGGGGCATCGACGCCAAAAGCGTCGGCGCCAAGGCCGGCCCCGAGGCCAAGGCCGGCCCCGAGGCCAAGGCCGGCCCCGAGGCCAAGGCCGGCCCCGAGGCCAAGGGAGCCGCCGCCGGCGCGGATACGGTCCAGGGACGGCCCGCGGTCTCGGTCCAGGCCCCGTTGAGCGCCGTGCCGATGACGGTCGGGATGCGGGCCCTGTCCGGCACCAACCGCTTCGAGATCCGCCTCGACCCGATCGAGCTCGGGCGCATCGACGTGCGCCTCGACATCGACCGCGAGCACGGCGTGAAGGCGCATCTGGTGGTGGAGCGGCCCGAGACCCTCGCGCTGCTCCAGCGCGACGCCGGCAGCCTGCAGCAGGCGCTGGCCCAGGCCGGGCTCAACCCGGGCGACGGCGCCCTGAGCTTCTCCCTGCGCGACGAGGGCGGCCGGAATCCGCAGCGCGAGCAGGCGGAGCGCCCGCCGGGGGCCGATCGGTCCGGCGTCGAGGCGGTGGAGGAGCGCCAGACCGCGCTCGCGCCGCTGCGCAGCCTCGCCCGGCCCCTCGACCTGCGAATCTAAAAGAAGATCATCCCGATGACGCGTGACAGAGAGAGGTCCCGATGACCGCCGGCATCAGCAGCCTGACCAGCCTCTCCGGCGCCAGCGCCGGCAAGACATCGAGCGACGCCAGCACAATCGCCGGGAACTTCAACCAGTTCCTGACCCTGCTGACGACGCAGCTGCAGAACCAGAACCCGCTCGATCCCCTCGACACCAACCAGTTCACCCAGCAGCTGGTGCAGTTCGCCTCGGTCGAGCAGCAGCTCAAGACCAACGACCAGCTCGGCAACCTGATCACCGCCAGCAAGGCCTCGGCGGCCGCGACCGCCTCGGGCCTCATCGGCAAGACCGTGACGGCGGACGGCGCCACCGCGTCGCTCGCCGAGGGCAAGGCGACCTGGACCCTCGACCCGGCGCGGGCCGCCGCCAAGGCGGTCCTGACCATCACCGATCCCAAGGGCAACGTGGTGGCGACCCAGACCAAGGCGCTCGCCGCCGGCAGCCAGAGCTTCGCCTGGGACGGGCGCAGCTCGACCGGGCAGCTCGCCCCTGACGGCAAGTACACCCTGAAGGTCCAGGCCCTCGACGCCACCGGCGCGGCCGTTGCCGTCGACACCAAGATCTCCGGGACGATCTCCAGCGTGGACGTCTCGGGCGCCGAACCGGTCCTGACCATCGGCGACCGCACCGTGGCCCTCAGCAGCGTCGAGGCGATCGGTGGGACCGCAAGCAACTGATTCGGTGGATTGCTGTGGATTACGAATCACATGCGAGGGAAATGATTCAACCAATCTTAAGCGCGGGTCCCTAGCTTCGGTCTCGACAGGTCAGTCGAGTGTAGAGCGTATCATGACCGAACCGCATCGCCCGAGGGCGAAGTACGTCATCGGCCCGGACGGAAGCCCGCTAACCATCGCGGACCTACCGCCCACCGATACCCGCCGATGGGTGATCCGGCGCAAGGCCGAGGTGGTGGCCGCCGTCCGCGGCGGTCTCCTGAGCCTCGAAGAGGCCTGCCAGCGCTATACGCTGACGACCGAGGAATTCCTGAGCTGGCAGTTTTCGATCGAGCAGCACGGCCTCGCCGGCCTGCGCACGACCCGGATCCAGCACTACCGGCAGTAGGACCCGCCGACCCGTCGCGGCCCGGCCTCGCGCCAGGAGGCCGCGCCTCCGGCCCCGTCCGATCGACAGGCCCGGGACGCCCCGCTTCGCTTGCGAAGCCGCGGGCGTCCCGGGTTCGCGCACGTCAATTGCTGCCGCGTTAACCAAGTCATAACCACGACCCGGCAATTTTTGCCCTGGGGCCGCTTCCGGCTTCGGTTGGCGGGTGCGTGACGTCGTGAAGCCGGTCCTCGATCTGGTGACGAAGCTGGGGCCCTCGCGCCTCGCCGCGATGGGGGCGGTGACCCTCGCGCTGGTCGGATTCTTCGCCTTCGTCATCCTGCGGGTCTCCCGCCCCGAGATGGGCGTGCTCTACAGCGAGCTCTCGGTGCAGGATGCCGGCGCCGTGGTGCGCGACCTCGAAGCCCGGGGCATCCGCTACGAGATGCGGGGCGATGCCGGCCAGACGGTGATGGCGCCCCGCGCCGACCTCGCGCGGCTGCGCATGGATCTGGCCGCCAAGGGACTGCCGAGCGCCGGCGGCGTCGGCTACGAGATCTTCGACAAGGGCGACGCCTTCTCGTCGACGAGCTTCGTCCAGAACGTCAACCACCTGCGGGCGCTCGAGGGCGAGCTCGCCCGCTCGATCCGGGCGATCGGCCGGGTCCAGGCGGCGCGCGTCCACCTCGTCCTGCCCGAGAAGCGGCTGTTTTCCCGCGACCGCGAGGCGCCGAGCGCCGCGATCGTGGTGCGGCTCGCCGGCGACCTCGATCCGGGCCAGGTCCGGGCGGTGCGCCACCTCGTCGCCTCGGCGGTCGAGGGCCTGAAGCCCGAGCGCATCTCGATCGTCGACGAGCGCGGGCGGCTCCTCGCCGACGGCGCCCGGGGCGCCGAGGACCAGGCGGGCATCGGCCTCGACGAGCGCCAGACCGGCCTGGAGCGGCGCCTGCGCAACCAGGTCGAGGAGATCGTCGCCGGCATCGTCGGGTCGGGCCGCGCCCGGGTCCAGGTCACGGCCGAGCTCGACGCTAACCGGATCGAGAGCCGCTCCGAGACCTTCGATCCCGAGAGCCGCGTCGTGCGCTCGACCCAGACCCGCACCGAGACCCAGCAGACGCAAGGCAACGAGAACGGCGTCACGGTCGGCAACGAGTTGCCGGGCGCCAACCAGGGCCAGCAGAACCAGGGCCCACGCGATGCCTCGAACAAGAACGAGGAGACGACGAACTACGAGATCTCCCGGGTCACCCGCACGGAGGTGAACGAGGGCGGCCGGGTCAAGCGCCTGTCGGTGGCGGTGCTGGTCGACGGCACCTACGCGGCGGGGCCCGATGGCAAGGCGGTCTACACCCCGCGGCCCGCCCCCGAGCTCGAGCGCCTGACCGCGCTGGTGCGCACCGCGGTGGGCTACGACAAGGCGAGGGGCGACCAGGTCGAGGTGGTGAACCTGCGCTTCGCCGAGACCCCGGCGGTGCCCGACCTGCAGGAGCCCGGCCTCCTCGCGTCGTTCCTGCAGCCGACCAAGGAGGACGTGCTGCGCATCGCCGAGATGACGGTGCTCTTCTTCCTCGGCCTCGTGGTGGTGATGACCGTGGTGCGCCCGCTGGTGGCGAAGGTCGTCGCCTCGGAGACGCCCGCCCTCGCGCTCGGCCAGGTGACGGTGCTCACCGATGCCAGCGGCCGGGTCATGGCGGTCGAGGGCGGGACGGCCAAGCCCGCCATGCCGACCGAGATCGCGATCCCCGAGAGCCAGGCCGGCCGCCTCGTCGAGTTCGCCAAGATCAACGGCAAGATCCAGGCCCAGACCGTCGAGCGCGTGGTCGACGTGGTGAAGTCCAACCCGACCGAGACCGTCGAGGTGCTCCGCACCTGGATCAACGACCGCTGACGCGGACCCGGATCGACGACCGCTGACCCGCACCGCGGGGCCCGCCGCGCCGCGGCCGGCCCCCTCCGCCCCCCCGATTCGACTGAGGACGACCCGACGTCATGGCCGCGACCCCGATGCCGATCACCCTCCCGACCGCCGGGGCCGCGGGCTACGCCGAGATGCCCGGGACCCAGCGCGCCGCCGCGTTGCTGCTGCTGCTCGGCGACGAGGACGGCGCGCCGATCTGGCGCATGCTGGAAGAGGACGAGATCAAGAAGGTCTCGCACGCCATGGTCCAGCTCGGCTCGCTCGAAGCCGACGTGGTCGAGCACCTGATCATCGACTTCGTGTCGCGGCTCTCGGCGAGCGGCGGCATCACCTCGAGCTTCGAGCGCACCGAGTCGCTGCTCCTGAAGATCTTTCCGCCCGAGCAGGTCTCGGTGATCATGGCGGAGGTCAAGGGCGCCTCCGGCCGCCGGGTCTGGGCCAGCCTGACCCAGATCGACCCCGAGATCCTGGCCTCGTTCCTGCGCAACGAGTACCCGCAGACCGTCGCGGTGATCCTGTCGCGGGTGCGCTCCGACTACGCCGCCCGGGTGTTGACCATCCTGCCGGAGGATTTCGCCATCGACGTCCTCAACCGGATGCTCCGGATGGAGACGGTGCAGAAGGAGGCCCTGCGCCACATCGAGGAGATCCTGCGGGTCGAGTTCGTCTCGACCATCGCCCAGACCACCCGGCGCGACGCGCACGAACTCCTCGCCGACGTGTTCAACGCCTTCGACCGCCAGACCGAGATCCGGTTCCTCACCGCCCTCGACCAGGCGAATCGCGGCTCGGCGAAGAAGATCCACCAGCTGATGTTCACCTTCGACGACCTGATGAAGCTCGATGCCGGCAGCGTCCAGACCCTGATGCGCAGCGTCGACCGCGACGTGCTGGCGCGCGCGCTCAAGGGCGCCTCCGACCCGGTGCGCAACTTCTTCTTCGCCAACATGTCGAGCCGCGCGGCCAAGAACATGCAGGACGAGATGGGCTCGCTCGGGCCGATCCGTCTCAAGGACGTCGACGAGGCCCAGTCGAAGATGACCGACCTCGCCAAGGACCTGGCCGAGAAGGGCGAGATCATGATCGCCAAGAACAGCGCCGAAGAGGAGCTGGTCTACTGATGGCTCAGATCCGGCGCTTCCTGTTCGATACCGATTTCAGCCCCCCCGGCGGCAAGCCGCAGCGGGAGGATCCCGGCGCGCCGGGCGCCGCGGCGGCCCAGGCAGCCGCCGAAGCGGAAGCCTCGGCCCGCGCCGCGGCGGAAGCCTCCGCCTTCGCCCGCGGCCTGCAGGAGGGCCGCGCCCAGGCCGAGGCGCAGGTCCAGGCCCGCCTCGCCGATGCCCTCAACCGGGTCGCGGCCGCCGCCGCCGGCATGATCGCCGCCGCGGACGAGCGCGATGCCGCGTGCGAGGCCCAGGCCCTCGATTTCGCCGTCGCGCTCGGGCGCAAGATCGCCGGGGCCGCCCTCGACAGCCAGCCGGTCGCGGCGATCGCCGAGGCCGCGGGCCGCGCGCTCCAGCACCTGCGCGGCGTGCCCCACCTGGCGATCCGGGTCCACGACGACCTCGTCGAGGAGACCGAGCGGCAGGTCGCGCGGCTCGCCCGCGAGCGCGGCTATGACGGCCGCCTGATCGTGCTCGGCGATCCCGGCCTGGCGCCGGGCGATGCCCGCATCGAATGGGCCGACGGCGGCGTGGTGCGCGACCGCGCGGCCATCGAGGCGGCGGTGCTCGCCGCCCTCGCACCCGCCTGACGCCGCACGCCGCGGCCCTTCTTCGCCTCTCCGACGTCTTTCCGCTCTCGCTTCGTCCCCAAAGGTAACCCCGATGTCCTCCGACAACGATCTCGGACTGCCCCAGCTCAACGAGGCGGACCTCGCCTTCGACACGGCGGCGGCCAGCACGATGCGCGACGCGCCGGTGGCGGCGAAGTCGGCGGCGGACCTCGAGCAGGTCTTCGACGTGCCGGTGATGGTCTCGGCGGTGCTCGGGTCGTCGCGGATGCCGATCGGCGACCTCCTGCGCCTCGGTCCCGGCACGGTGCTGGAACTCGACCGCAAGGTCGGCGAGGCGATTGACATCTTCGTCAACAACCGCCTCGTCGCCCGCGGCGAGGTGGTGCTGGTGGAGGAGCGCCTCGGCGTGACGATGACCGAGATCGTCAAGGTGGACGGCTGAGGCCCGGTCCCGCCCGCATCCCGACCGACACGAGACGCCACGGAGTGCCCGCCATGCGGCTGCTGATCATCGGACGCCTGAACGGCGAACTCATCACCGCCTCCCGGATCGCCATGAGCCGCGGCGCCGCCGTGACCCAGGCCGACGGGATCGAGCAGGGCCTGAATGCGCTCCGGGCCAAGGGCGCCGACCTCGTCATGGTCGACGTGTCGCTGCCGATCCGGGTGCTGGTGACGGCGCTCGCCGACGAGCGCATCCGCACCCCGGTGGTCGCCTGCGGCACCGGCACCGACGCCAAGGCCGCCGTGGCGGCGATCCAGGCGGGGGCCAAGGAATACATTCCGCTGCCGCCCGATCCCGAGCTGATCGCGGCGGTGCTGGAGGCGGTGGCGTCGGATGCCCGCTCCTTCGTGTGGGGCGACCCGTCGATGGAGCGGGTGGTCAAGCTCGCCGAGCAGGTGGCGCGCTCCGACGCCTCGGTGCTGATCACCGGCGAGAGCGGCACCGGCAAGGAGGTGCTGGCGCGCCACGTCCACGCCCGCTCGAACCGGGCGCAGAAGCCCTTCGTCAGCGTGAACTGCGCGGCGATCCCCGACGCGCTGCTCGAATCCGAGCTGTTCGGCCACGAGAAGGGCGCCTTCACGGGCGCGGTGGCCCGGCGCATCGGCCGGTTCGAGGAGGCGAGCGGCGGTACGCTGCTCCTCGACGAGATCTCCGAGATGGATGTCCGGCTCCAGGCCAAGCTCCTGCGGGCGTTGCAGGAGCGGGTGATCGACCGGGTCGGCGGCACCCAGCCGGTGAAGGTCGACATCCGGGTGCTCGCCACCTCGAACCGCAACCTCGCCGAGGAGGCGCGCAAGGGCACGTTCCGGGAGGACCTGCTCTATCGCCTCAACGTGGTGAACCTGCGTCTGCCGCCGCTGCGCGACCGCCCGGCGGACATCCTGGCCCTCGCCGAGCATTTCGCGCGCAAATACGCCGAGGCCAACGGCCTCGCCGCCCGGCCGCTCTCCGCGGAGGCGCGCCGCCTCGTGACCCAGAGCCTGTGGCCCGGCAACGTCCGCGAGCTGGAGAACACCCTGCACCGGGCGGTGCTGCTGGCGAGCGGCCCCGAGATCGACGCCGACGCGATCCGCTCGCCCGAGGGCGATGCCTTCTCGACAGGTGCGATCGCGCTGGGCGCCGCCGCGCGGGCTGTCCAGACCGCCGAGGCGGTGACGCGGGGCTTCGTCGGCCGGTCGCTGGCGGATGTCGAGCGCGACCTGATCCTCGACACCCTCGATCACTGCCTCGGCAACCGCACCCACGCCGCCAAGATCCTGGGGATCTCGATCCGCACCCTGCGCAACAAGCTCAACGAGTATACCGGCGCCGGCATCGCGGTGGCCGAGCCGGGCCAGACCCGGATGCTGGCGGCCTACGGCTGAGGCGGTTTCGCCCCGGGCGGTGCTCGGGGAACCGTCGGGGGGGCGCCCGCCATCGTCGGGACGGCCGGGCCGGGCCGCGCGGCGGCGGCACAGATCGAGGCAGCGGGGGGAGGTCCGCCGCCGCGGTTGCGGTGCGTTCTTCCCTCAGGCCTGCAGGCGCGGGATCGCGTCGGCGAACCGCGCGATCGGCAGGAAAAGGCTGAAGCGGCGCTCCTTGTCCTCGACGTGGATGATCGCCTCCTTCCACTCCGGCTCGCGGCAGGCGCGCCGCCGCAGCAAATTCGCGATATGCGCCGAGCAGTTGACGATCTCGCCCGGCTCATCGAGCTCCACGCCGCGCGTGTCGCGGATGAGGCGGCCGCCCACCTGAAAGTGAAAGTAGTAGCAGGACATCCCGCTCTCCCAAGAGGTGGTTGTTCTGCTTTGACTACGATGGCTCGTCTCCGGCCGCCTTAACCCGAGTCAAGGGTTTTCGCATTCGCCCCGGCGGCCGGTCCCGCCCCCTACAGGTAGCCGGTCCCCGCCTCCGCGGCGAAGCGGTCGGGCGGGCCCTCCCAGACGATGCGGGCATGCTCCAGCACGTAGACCCGGTCGGCGTGGGGCAGGGCGAAGGTGACGTTCTGCTCGCCGAGCAGCACGGTGATCGGCGTGGTCTGGCGCAGGCGCTCCAGCGCCTTCGAGAGCTGTTCGAGGATCACCGGGGCGAGGCCGAGCGTCGGCTCGTCGAGGATCAGGAGGCGCGGCTTCATCATCAGGGCGCGGGCGATGGTGAGCATCTGCTGCTCGCCGCCGGAGAGCGTGCGCGCCATCTGGCCGCCGCGGCTCTTGAGGATCGGGAACAGCTCGAACAGCCAGTCGAGCTGGCGCGCGCTCTCGGGTTTGGGCAGGTGCTGGCCGCCCAGATCGAGGTTTTCGCGTACGCTCATCTCGCCGAACAGCTCACGGGTCTCCGGCACCTGGACGATGCCGCCCTTGGCGATGCTCGCCGGCGTGCGCTTCGCCAGCGGCTCGCCCGAGAAGCCGATCTTTCCGGAATGCGGGACCAGCCCCGAAATGGCGTTGAACAGCGTGGTCTTGCCGGCGCCGTTGAGGCCGACCACCGAGACGAACTCACCCTCGTGGACGTGGAGGCTCACCTGCCGCAGCGCCTGCGCCTTGCCGTAGAGCACGTCGAGGCCCTCGACGGTGAGCAGGGGCCGGCCGGTAAACTGCGCCTCGGGCCGCGACGCGGTCTCGATGCTGCCGCCGAGATAGACCCGGCGCACGGTCTCGTTGCGCATCACCTCGGCGGCACTGCCCTCGGCGACGCGCTCGCCGAGATACATCGCGAAGACCCGGTCGACGAGGGCCGACACGCTCTTCACGTTGTGGTCGACGAGGAGCACCGCCTTGCCCTCATCGCGAAAACCGCGGATCAGGGCGGAGAAATCCGCGACCTCGCCGGAGGTGAGGCCGGCGAAGGGTTCGTCGACCAGCACCACCTTGGGGTCGCGGGCGATCGCCTTGGCGAGTTCCATCCGGCGCAGGTCGGCGAAGGGCAGGGTGCCGGGGCGCCGGTCCATCACGGCCCCGAGGCCCACCCGCTCGGCGATGGCGCGCGCCCGTTTCTCCACCCCGGCATCGGCGAAGAGCCGCACCAGGCTGTCGGGCAGGAGCGCGAGCTTGATGTTCTCCAGCACCGTCTGGCGGTGCAGCGGCCGCGAGTGCTGGAACACGAGGCCGATACCGGCCCGCGCCACCTTGTGCGAGGGCCAGCCGGCGATCTCGGTGCCGTCGAGCCGGATGCTGCCGGCATTCGGCCGCTCCAGCCCCATGATCAGCTTCATCACCGTCGACTTGCCCGAGCCGTTCGGCCCGATCAGCCCGACGATCTCGCCGGCCCGCACGGTGAAGCCGATCGATTTCGCCGCGACGAGGCCGCCATAGCGTTTGGTCAGCCCCTCGACCGCGAGGAGCGGCGGGGCGCCGGCGGGGGCAGCATGCGGGTGGGAGGGCAGGGGGGCGGGAGATGGGGCGAGGCCGGCCGCACTCATGAACGCACACCGTGTCGGAGAATGGGGAGGGGGCGGGGCATCAGGCGTGGCGCCCCTGGCGGGTGAGGATCCCGAGGAGGCCCGACGGCACGAACAGGATGACGGCGAGCGCGGCGGCCGAGACCACGAAGGTCGAGAGCGAGCCGAGCGGCCGCAGCAATTCGCCGGCGGCGATCAGGAACACCGCGCCGAGCACCCCGCCGACGATGGTGCGCCGCCCGCCGAGCACCGCTCCGATGATGACCTGGACGCCGACCGAGACGTCGACCAGCGTGCCGACCGAGGCGGTGCCCATGTAGAAGACGAACAGCGCGCCTGCGAGGCCCGAGAAGACCGCGCTGACGCAGAACGCCGCGAGCTTGTGCTTGGCGACGTTGAAGCCGAGTGCACCGGCCTCGACCGGGTCCTGCCCGCTCGCCTGGAGGATCAGCCCGACCGGCGAGACCGCGATGGCGTAGAGGACGAGCCCGCTCACCCCCATGAAGCCCAGCGCGATCCAGTAATTCGTCGCCGCGTCGATGCTGATGACGTCGGGCACGGTGAGCCCGATCTCGCCGCCGGTCGTGTCGGCGAAGACCACGATCAGGTTCTGCAGGATCAGCACCGCCACGACGGTGGTGAGGCCGAAATACGGGCCCCGCACCCGGAGCGCCGGCAGCGCCAGGACGAGGCCGCCGATCACCGCCGCGACCGTGCCGGCGAGGAGGCAGAGCGGGATGCCGACACCGTGGCCGTTGAGGATGCCGGCGGTGTAGGCCCCGAGCCCGATCAGGAAGGTCGGCCCGAAATTGACCTCGCCGGCAAAGCCGAACAGCAGGTCCCAGGCCATCGAGAACACGCCGAAATAGTACGCGACGGTGAGGAGCCCGAGGATGTAGCCCGAGACCCAGAGCGGCAGCACGCTGGCGAGCGCGAGGCCGATCAGGCAGAGCCAGAACAGCGGATTGCGAAGAGTCTTGGCGAACATTCAGGCCTCTTCTTCGGATGACGCGGGGGGCCGGGGGATCAGCGGCGCCCGAGGAGGCCTTGCGGGCGGACATACATCACGGCGACGAGGAGCAGCAGCGCGGGGATGGTCCGGTAGGCCGGGGAGACGAGATAGGCGGTGAGCGTCTCGAGGTAGCCGACGACGTAGGCCGCGATCAGCGAGCCCGAGACGCTGCCTAAGCCCCCCAGCACCACGATCGAGAAGGCGCTCGCGGTGAGCGGGCCGACGCTGTAGCTCGACACGCCGAGGAACTGGCCGAGCAGCACCCCGGCGATGCCGGCGAGCACGCCGTAGATGAGCCAGATCGCCACGTAGATCCGCGACAGTTCGAAGCCGAGGAGCGTCACGCCGCGGGGATTCATCGAGGCCGCGAGCAGCACCTTGCCGGTGCGGGTACGGTTCACGAGCAGCCACAGGAGCCCGATCGTCGCCCAGCACACCAGAGCCGTGAAGACCTGGTTCCACGGCGTGCGCACGCCCGCGATGGTCACCACGCCCTCGACGATCGGCATCACCGTCTTGGCGTTGCTGGTGAACAGGTAGGCGATGAACTCCTGGATCATGATGCCCCAGAGCAGGGTGCCGGTGAGGATGAAGATCTCCTTCTCCTCCGGCGGGATCGCCCGGGACTTGTCGATGGGGCGCACCACGACGCCGTAGGTGGCCAGCGTGAGCCCGGTGCAGACGACGATGCCGGCGGCGGCGCCTGCATAAGAGCCGAGGCCGAACTCGCTGGAGGCCGCCCAGGCCACCACCGCGGCGGTGACCATCAGCGCCCCGTGCGAGAGGTTGAGCACGCCCGAGACGCCGAAGATGAGGGTGAAGCCGGTCGCACCGAGCGCGTAGAGCGCCGAGATGGCGAAGCCGTCGATGAGGATCTGGATCGCGGTCATGGGGCTCGCGGGGAAGAGGAGGGGGCGAGGCGCGCGCGAGATCTCCCCTCTCCCGTTTGGGCTAGCGTGTTCGCACATCTCGGTTTGAACGCTTCTCCCTTTGAAGGTAGCGCGCCTCTCCTCCCCAGGCGATCTCGGGCTTGCCCGAGATCGCTCAAGCTTGTGGGGAGGAGTTGGAGGTGGGGGTGGTGCCGGATGAAGCTTGCGCTCTACGCGGTACCACCCCCACCCCTAACCCCTCCCCACAAGGGGGAGGGGAAAGCGCGCACCTTTACAGAGGGTTAGCTCTCTGAGGAGAGGTGCGAATCCGCTCGCCCGTGTGGGAGAGGGGATCCCGCGCCGGCTGGAACAGGGTCGATCAATGGGGCGTTTAGTTCGCCGCGGTGCCAGCCTTGACGAAGCTCGGGAAGGTCATCTTCCCGTTGGCCACAGTCTGCGGCCAGATCGCCAGCTGCTTGCCGTCCTGCCACTGCATCATCATACCCGAGACGAGGCCGGGGCCGTACTTGATCGAGTGGGTGAACTCGTCGTCCTTGCCGTAGAACTGGATGCGCCCGAGGGTGCCCTCCCAGTCGGTCTTCTCCAGCGCCTCGACGAGCTTGTCGGGATCGGTCGAGCCGGCCCGCTTCACCGCATCGGCGATGTAGTAGACCTCGTCATAGGCGGTGTAGCCGGCGTATCCCGGATAGTTGCCGTACTTGGCCTTGAAAGCTTCCGCGAAGGGCGCGGTCTTCGGCGTGACGTTGGTGCCGGGTGCGGCGAACATCTCGAACAGCACGCCCTCGGTGGCGCCGTTCGTCTCCTTCCAGAAGGTGGCATTGGTCGCCTGCGAGGCGATGCCGATCATCGGGATCGGGATCTGCTGGCTGCGCCACTGCACCGTCGGCTGCACGCCGACATGCGAGATGCCGGTGACGATCACGTCGGGCTTGGCGCCCTCGATGCGGCTGAAGATCGGGTTGAAGTCGGTGGTGCTCGGCGAGAACCGGATATGGTCGAGCACCTTCAGCCCGACCTTCGGCAGGCACTCCTTGTAGCCCTCGTCCAGCGGCTTCGTCCACGCCGCGTCCTCGCTCATGATCACGGCGGTCTTCATCTGCCGGCCCTCGACCAGGATCGCCTTGGCGGCGTCGCAGACCGCTTGCGACTGCGCCTTCGAGGTCAGGTAGCCGTGGAAGGAATACTTGTTGCGGGCGTAGTCCTTGTGGACGTTGAGCGGGATCTCGTTCGAGGCCGCGCCCGGCGTGATGAAGGGCAGCTTCAGCCGGGCCGACCAGGGCTGGAGCGCCAGCACCACCTCGCTGATGTAGCTGGCGATGACCGCGTGCGCCTTGTCCTCGCTCGCCGCACGCTGGAAGGCGCGGACCGAATCGGCGGCCGAACTCTTGTTGTCGTAAGCGATGATCTCGATCTTGCGGCCGTCCATCCCGCCCTTGGCGTTGATCTCGTCGGCGGCGAGCTGGGCCGCCTGGGGAATCGAGGCCCCGGCGATGGCCTGCGCCTCCGCGATTACCGCGATGCGGATCGGGTCCGCCGCCTGAACGGTCGAGAGCGAGGCATTGGCGGCCAACAGAATCGTTGAACCAAGCAACGCGCGGACGAGCCGCCGCCTGGCGACGGATGCGCATTCCAGCATGACGTTCCCTCTTCCGGCCGCTGTTTGATTGATGGCGTCGCGGCTCGGACGGGGAGTGTAACGGTGATGGGTCCGATCACAAGATGCTGATCGAATATTGCCTCGGCGCGCTGGCAAGCCATCGCGTGGGCGCATGGCTGGCTCCGGCACCGATCATTCGCCGACGGACGGCACCCGCCACGGCTGCTCGGTCGCCACCCGGGCTTCGAAGGCCGCGATGGCCTCGGCATGTTCGAGCGTCAGCGCCACGTCGTCCAGCCCCTCGACGAGGCAGCGCTTCTTGAACGGATCGATCTCGAACGGGATCGCATGGCCGTCCGGGTCGGTCACGGTCTGGGCCGGCAGGTCGACCGTGACGGCCGCGCCCGGTGCTGCCGCGAGGCGGGTGCGCAGGGCCGCCACCGCCGCGTCCGGCAGGGTCACGGTCAGCAGCCCGTTCTTCGCCGCGTTCGAGGCGAAGATGTCGCCGAAGCTCGGGGCGACCACGCAGCGGATGCCGCCATCGACCAGCGCGTAGACCGCACCCTCCCGCGACGAGCCGCAGCCGAAATTGCGGTCGGCGACCAGGATGCCGGCGCCGGCATAGGCCGGGGCATCGAGGGGGACCGCCTTGCTCCGGCGGCGCTCGTCGTGGAACAGGAAATTGCCGTAGCCGGCGCTCCTCGGCTTCTTCAGGAAGCGGGCCGGCAGGATCTGGTCGGTGTCGATGTTGGCGACGTCGAGGGGCACCGCGACGGCCTGGAGGGTCGTGAAGGGCTGCATCTCAGCTTCTCCCGAGGCGGCGGATGTCGGTGAGGCGGCCGGTGACGGCGGCGGCCGCCGCCATGGCCGGGCTCATCAGGTGGGTGCGGGCGTTCGGCCCCTGGCGGCCCGGGAAGTTGCGGTTGGTGGTCGAGGCGCAGCGCTCGCCCGCCGGCACGAGGTCGCCGTTGATGCCGACACACATCGAGCAGCCGGGTTCGCCCCATTCGAGGCCGGCGTCGCGAAACACCTGGTCGAGCCCTTCCGACTCGGCCTGGCGCCGCACCGGACCGGAGCCGGGCACGACGAGGCCCGGCACCGCGGCTTTCTGGCCGCGCAGCACGCCGGCCGCGGCGCGCAAGTCCTCGATGCGCGAATTGGTGCAAGAGCCGATGAACACCCGGTCGATCGCGACCTCTTCCAGCGGCATGCCGGGCGTGAGGCCCATATAGTCGAGCATCGCCCGCATCTGTCCGGCCTTGGTGGCGTCGGATTCGAGGCCCGGATCCGGCACCGCGGCGGTGACGGGAAGCGCGGTCTCCGGGCTGGTGCCCCAGGTCACGGTCGGGGCGATGGCGCCCGCATCGAGCGTCACCTCGCGGTCGAACCGGGCGCCCGCGTCGCTCGGCAGACGCCGCCAGGCCGCCACCGCCTGATCGAACAGCGCGCCCTTCGGGGCGTAGGCGCGGCCTTCGAGGAACGCGAAGGTGGTGTCGTCCGGCGCGATCATCCCGGCTCGGGCGCCTGCCTCGATCGACATGTTGCAGATGGTGAGCCGCCCCTCCATCGACAGGCCGCGGATGGCGCTGCCGGCATATTCGAGCACGTGCCCGACCGCGCCGCCGGCCCCGATGACCGCGATGATCGCAAGGATCACGTCCTTGGCGGTGACGTGGGGGCCGAGCACCCCGTCGATGGCGACCCGCAGGGTCTTGGGCCGGCGCTGCCACAGGGCCTGCGTCGCCAGCACATGCGCCACCTCCGTCGCCCCGATGCCGAAGCCCAGCGCCCCGAAGGCGCCGTGGGTCGAGGTGTGGGAATCGCCGCAGACGACCGTGAGACCCGGCAGCGTCAGGCCCTGCTCGGGCGCCAGCACGTGAACGATGCCCTGCGCCCGGTCGTCGAGGCCGAAATGCCGGATGCGGTGCCGGCCGGCATTGTCGGCGAGCGTCGAGACCATGTTGGCGATCTCGGGATCGGGGATCGGCCCGTCGCGGTCGCGGGAGGGGACGTAGTGATCGGCGACCGCGAAGGTCAGGTCGGGCCGGCGGATCTGGCGGCCGGCATGGTCGAGCATGCCGAAGGCGTGGAACGAGCCCTCGTGCAGGAGGTGCCGGTCGATGGCGAGGAGCGCCTGGCCGTCGGGGCGGGTCGCCATGACGTGGGCGTCCCAGACCTTGTCGAGGAGGGTGCGGGGTTGCGGGGTCATCGGGCGTCCTCCGCCGTGTTCATGGGGAATTGGATCATCGAACTCCGCCCCTTTCCCGGACGACTGAAGCGTCAGCGGAAGGAGATCCGGGATCCAGCACGAAAAGTCGCGAAGCGTCCTCTTGTCTGCAACGGTGCAGCAGGCAGAGCCGCTTCGCGGCACTTCTTTCGATGGATCCCGGATCTCCTTCCGCTTCGCTGCAGTCGTCCGGGAAAGGGGAGGGTGTCATGACGCGGGACTAAAGAGATGGTGAGGATCTAGGAGCTAACAAACCCCCATCGCCCCCGCCGCCTGGCCCGCGATGCGCCCGAGCGCCACCGCCGCCAGCAGCCCGTTGCCCGAGAGATACCCGCCCGGCCCCGTCCCCGAGACGCCGCAGGCCGCTCCGCCCGCCGCGAACAGGTTCGGGATCGCGGCGCCGCTCTTCGTGAGGACCCGCGCGTCGTCGTCGACCACGAGGCCGCCCTGGGTGTGAAACAGCGCCCCGGTGACCCGCACCGCCCGGAAAGGAGGCGTGAGCGCCGGCACGCCGGCGAAGGAGCGCCCGAAGGCATCCCGTCCCCCGTCGCGCTTCAGCGCCTCGACCTCGGCCAGGGTCGCCGCCAGGGCGTCCTCCGGCAGGTGCAGCCGCGCCGCCAGCTCGGCGATGGTCTCAGCCTCGACGATCGCCCCGGCGCTCTGGGCCTTCCGGAAATCCTCGAACTGGCGGGCGATGCCGGCGATGCGGGCGTCGAACACCGTCACGACGTGGCCGCCGGGCTGGCGCAGCACTTCCGCCGCCTGCTCGGAATAGCCCTTGCTCTCGTTCGAGAAGCGCCGCCCCTCCGCGTTCACCTGGAACCCGCCCTCGGTGACGGTCGCCCAGGTGATCAGGATGCCGTGCGGATGCGCCACCGAGCCGTGGCCCTGGTGGCCCGAGAGATGGCGGGTGGCGGCGCCCAAGGCCTCGCCCCAGAGCAGCGCGTCGCCCTGGTTGCCCTCATGGCCGAAATACAGCGCGCTCGACAGGTCCGGGACGTGCCGGGCCACCAGGGCCTTGTTGCCGCCATAGCCGTTGCAGGCGAGCACGAGCGCCCGGCAGGCGACGCGCTCGCGCGAGCCGTCGGGCCGCACGAGGCCGAGGCCTCGAATCTCGCCGTCCTCGGCGTAGAGCGTGTCGACCGCGGCCTCGCACAGGATCGGGATACCCGCTTCCTCGACGGCGCGGGCGAGGCGGTCGACCAGTTCCTCGCCGGACCGGCTCGGCAGGCCGTGCATCCGGTTCGCCGAGTGGCCCGGATAGCGGAAGTCGGTGATGACCGAGAAGGGGAGGCCGTGGCGATCGGCGAGCCATTCGAGGGCTGGGCCCACGGCATTGGCGAGCCGCGCGACGAGGGCCGGATCGGGCTCGTCCTTGGCCTTCGCCATGATGTCGGCGGCAAACAAGGCCGGGCTGTCCTCCAGGCCGGCCTCTCGCTGCCAGCGGGTGCCGGGGGCCGGGACCAGCCCGGCCGAGAGGGCGGTGGAGCCGCGGGGCACGGGATCGCGCTCGATCACCAGAACCTCGGCCCCGGCCTCGTGCGCGGCCAGCGCCGCCACCAGCCCGGCGGCGCCGGCGCCGATCACCGCGACCGGGACCTCGATGTCGAAGGCGACTCCCTGGGCGGATTCGATCGTCATGCGGACAGCTCCGCCAGGATCTCCGCGACGGGCGCGACGCGGCAGACGGGTTTCAGGGCGTCGATCGCGGTCTGGTGCACGGCGGGCGAGAAGGCCGCGCAGGCATCCGACAGCACGGTCACGGAGAAGTCGCGGACATGGGCGTCGCGCACCGTCGAGGCGACGCCGCCATTGGTGACGATGCCCGAGACCAGCAGCCGCTCGATTCCCGCCTTGCGCAACACCCATTCGAGCCGGGTCATGTAGAAGGCCGAATAGGCGACCTTCTCGACCGTGAGGTCGGCGGGCTGAAGCTCGTCCACGAGCGCGTGGCCCCAGGCGCCGGGCAGAAAATCGCCCTTGCGCAGGAACGGCCGCAGCTCGCGCAGGTGGGGCGAGATCATCGGCTCGCCGCCCTTGCCCGGCACCAGCGTGAAGTGGGTCGAGACGATGAAGCCGCCGCGTGCCCGGATCAGCTCGGCCAGAGGCCAGACCGTGGCGGGCACTGCGGCGATCTCGGGCGCCGCCTGCCCCGCCCGGCCATAGGCGCCGTCCGGGTGCAGGAAGTCGTTCTGGAGATCGCAGATCAGCAGCGCGGTGCGCTCCATCGGGATCGGACCATGGCTCATGCGGGGGCTCCCGTGCGGGTGACGACCACGTTGCCGAGCCGGTCGACCCGCGCCGTCAGGTCGGGATCGACCACGGTGGTGGCGTCCGGCTGCTCCAGGATCGCCGGGCCGGGGATCTCGGCGCCGACGGGAAGCCCCAGGCGGGCATAGATTGTGGCCTCGTGCCAGGCGCCGGCAAACCAGACCGGCCGGCTGCCGGTGCGGGCGGCGTCCAGCGAGGCGTCGGCCCCCGGAGCGAGCGCAGCGAGGTCGAAATGCGGGCGCCGTCCGATTGCCGCGGTGCGCAGGTTGACGATCCGGGTGCCGAGGCCCGGCAGCAGGCGGCTGAACGAGGTGCGGTAGGCCGCCTCGAATGCCTGCTGGATGATCGCCGTGGTGATTCCGGTGGTGCCGTTCTCGACGGTCACCGGCAGGGCCACCGCCACGGTGTGGGTCTGGCCGACATAGTGCATGTCGAGCTCGAACACGGTGTCGATGCGCGAGACGGTGAGGCCGGCGGCCTCGACCACCTCCCGGGCGGCCTCCGCCTCCGCCACCATCCGCCGGTCGAGGGCGGCGGCGTCGAGGCCGGCCAGCGACAGGTTGAGGGTCTGGACCTGGTCGTGCCGGATATCGGCGATGACGCAGCCGAGCGCCGAGGTGACGCCCGGATAGCGCGGCACCAGCGCCCCGCGCAGACCCACATCCTTGATCAGCGCCCCGACATGCAGCGCCCCGCCGCCGCCGAACGGCACCGCGGCGAATTTCTGGGGGTCGTGCCCGCGCTCGATCGAGACGAGGCGGATCGCGCCGGCCATCTTGCCGTCGGCGACGCGCACGATGGCTTCCGCCGCCGCCATCACGTCGAGGCCGAGGGGACCTGCGACATGCTCCTGGATCGCGGCCTTCGCCGCCTCGACGTCGAGGCGCTTGAGCGCCCCGCCGATCGGCCGCTCGGCGTTGATCCGGCCGAGCACCACGTTGGCGTCGGTCAGCGTCGGGCGGGTATTGCCCTGGCCGTAGCAGACCGGGCCCGGCCGCGAGCCGGCGCTCTCCGGCCCGACCTGGAGCAGGCCGCCGGCATCGACATGGGCGATCGAGCCGCCGCCGGCCCCGATCGTGCTGATCTCGATCATCGGCGTGCGGATGACGAGGCCGAAATCGATGGTGGTCTGGGCCGCGAGCGCCGTCTCGCCCTCGACTACCAGCGACACGTCGAAGGAGGTGCCGCCGAGATCGCCCGTGATCACGTTCGGGAAGCCGGCCTCCTTGGCGATGGCCGCCGCCGCGATCACGCCGGCCGCCGGTCCCGACAGGGCGGTACGGACGGGCAGGCGCCGGGCGGTGGCGGTCGACATCACGCCGCCGTTGGACTGGACGATGTGGAAGCGGCCGGAAAAACCCTCCGATTCGAGCGCCCGGTCGAGCTTGCCGAGATAGCTGCCGACCACCGGCTGGAGGTAGGCGTTGAGTACCGTCGTCGAGGTGCGCTCGAATTCGCGGATCTCCGGCAGGATGCCCGACGAGCGCTCGACATTGGCGTTCGGCCACACGGCGGCGGCGGCCTCCAGCGCGACCCGCTCGTTCTCCGGGTTGGCGTAGGCGTTGACGAAGCAGATCGCCAGGGCCTCGGCGCCGTTGGCGATCAGGGCGCGGGCGGCCTCGACCACCTGATCGGCGTTCACCGCCTCCCGGATCGTGCCGTCGGCGAGCGTCCGCTCGTCGACCTCCAGCCGTAGGTCGCGGTCGACAACCGGGACGAAATCGCCCCACAGGCCCCAGGTGTGGCGCCGGTCGCGGCGGCGCATCTCCAGCACGTCGCGGAAGCCGCGGGTGGTGATGAGGCCGATCCGGGCGCCCTTGCGCTCCAGGAGCGCGTTGGTGCCGACCGTGGTGCCGTGAACGATCGAGGCGAGGCCGGCGACCGGCCCAAAACCTTTCAGGCCGGCGAGGAAGCCCACCGCCTCGTCGCCGCGGTTCGACGGGACCTTGCCGGTCTGGAAGCGGCCGGCGGCCTCGTCGTAGTAGAAGAGATCGGTGAAGGTGCCGCCGACATCGACGCCGACGATGGCATGGGGGGTCATTGCTCGTCTCCGGTCGTCAGGGCGTAGTCGCGGGCGGCGGCTTCCGGGGTCACGTAGCCGAGGCGCAGGTCGCGTTGCAGGGACTGGCGGTTCCGCTCGGCCGGGTGGCCGAATCCGCCGCCGCCGGGGGTCTCGAGCCGCACCCGCTCGCCGGCCTTGATGCGAACATCCGTCACCTTGGAGACCATCGGCGGGCTCGCCCAGCCATCCGGCGTCTGCCAGCCGAAGCGGTTGAGCGCCGCGGAATGCCCGCCCTTGACGCCGAACGGCGCCACCTTGCCGCGCTCGCCGAGGAGGAACACGTCGGCATCGGTCAGGGTCTCGATCTCGTAGACCGCGCCCAAGCCCCCGCGATGGGCGCCGGCCCCGGCGCTGTCGGGCCGCAGACCCCACTGGGTGAAGACCACCGGATAGGCGGCCTCCAGGATCTCGACCGGGGGAATCGTCGCGGTCGAGATCGGGTTGTTGGCGTGGCTCAAGCCGTCGCTCTCGGGATTGCCGCCGAGGCCCCCGCCGAAGAACGAGAACATCACCCAGCGCGAGCCGTCGGCCCGGTGGCCGGCGAGCGAGAGCGCGTTGATGGTGCCGAAGGGGGCGGCGGTGGCGCGATCCGGGTCGGCCTCGGCGAGCGCACCCAGCACCACGCCGATCAGCCGCAGGATCGTCTCGGTGTAGCCGGCCATGGGCTTCGGGGCCCCGGCGCCCAGCAAAGTCGTCTCCGGCACCGTGAAGGTGATCGGCCGCAGGCAGCCGGCATTCGCCGGCACCTCGGTGAAGACGTGCTTCAGGGCGACGTAGCAGGCCGCGACCGTGGTGGCGTGCGAGATGTTGATCGGGCCTTGAGCCGGCGCCGAGGAGCGCGAGAAGTCGAGCGTCATCGCATCGCCCGCGATGGTCAGGTCGAGGGCGATGGTCAGCGGCTCGTCGGTGATGCCGTCATTGTCGAGCACGTCCAAGAAGCCGTAATGGCCGTCCGGCAGCGCCCGGATCGCGGCGCGCATCAGGGCCTCGGCCCGGTCGGAGAAGGCCGCGAATGCCGCATCCACGGTCGCATCGCCGTACTCGTCGAGCAGAGCGATGAACCGGCGCTCGCCGAGATCGAGGGCGTTGAGCTGGCCGTTGAGGTCGCCCCAGTTCGAGGTCGGCACGCGGGTGTTGGCGGCCAGGATGTCGACGATGTCCTGGTTCAGGCGCCCGGCGGAGAACAGCTTCACCGGCGGGAAGCGCACGCCCTCCTGGAAGCTCTCGGTGGCCTTCGGGTTGTAGCCGCCCGGCACGTTGCCGCCGATGTCGAGCCAGTGGCCGACCGAGGCGAGCCAGCAGAACAGGTGTCCATCGCGAAACACCGGCCGGACCAGACGGAAGTCGTTGAGATGGGTGCCACCGCTATAGGGGTCGTTGAACAGGAAGGTGTCGCCGGGCACCAACCCGCCCTCGCGCTCGACCTTGGCGATGACCGCCTTCACCGCGAACGCCATGGCGCCGACGAAGATCGGCAGACCCTTGGTGCCCTGGACCAGGGTGTCGCCGGTGGTGGCGTGGTAGAGGCCGTGGCAGGCGTCGCGGGCCTCGGCGATGATCGGGTTGAAGGCCGAGCGGTAGAGCGTCGCGTCCATCTCGTCGGCGATCTGCTCGAGGCGGCCCTTCAGCACCGCCAGGGTGACGGGATCGATCGGATTCATTGTCCCGCTCCTTCATAGGCGCGGCCGCGGGCCAGCATCTCGGGCGTGCCGATGAGCGCGTTCAATTCGCCGAAATCGAACATCCGGTCGGCGAACGGCGTGTTGGTGCCGGCCTTGGCGAGCGAGCCGTAATAGGCCTGGGCGGTGCGGGCGAGCGCCCGCACGATCCCACCGGGGAAGATCACGAGGCGAAACCCGATCGCGCCGAGATCGGCGGCCGAGGCCAGCGGCGTGTCGCCGCCCTCGACCATGTTGGCGAGCAGCGGGCGGGTGTGGCCGAGGGCCTTCGTCACCTCGGCGAGCTGGTTGGCCGAGCGGGGGGCTTCGACGAACAGCACGTCGGCGCCGGCCTCCGCATAGGCTTGCGCCCGCTCGATGGCGCGCTCGAACCCTTCGACCGCCACCGCGTCGGTACGGGCGACGATCAGGGTCTCGGCGCTCACACGGGCGTCGAGCGCCGCCTTGATCTTGCCGACCATCTCGGTCTGGCCGATCAAGGTCTTGTCCTGGAGGTGGCCGCAGCGCTTGGGGTAGCTCTGGTCCTCGAGCTGGATCGCGCTGGCGCCGGCCCGCTCGAACAGCCGCACGGTGCGCTCGACGTTGAGCGCGTTGCCGTAGCCGTTATCGGCATCGACCACGAGGGGCGTCGCCACCCGGTCGCGCACCAGCGTGATCGTCTCGGCGACCTCGGTCATCGCGACGAGGCCGATATCGGGCCGGCCCAGCCGCGTATAGGCGATGGCCGCGCCCGAGAGGTACAGGGCCTCGAATCCCGCATCCGTGGCGAGCGAGGCCGTGAGGGCGTCGTAGACGCCCGGAGCGACGAGGACGCGGTCCTCGGCGAGGCGGGACTTCAGGGACATGACGCGGGGTGTTCCTCGTTCGGTTTCATCGCGTTTGCGGGGTGCGCATGTCTCCTCTCCCCGCGGGCGGGGAGAGGGCTGTGTTCCCGTTCAGGGAACGCAGCGAGGCGGCAGCCGAGGGTGAGGGGGTGTTGCCGGAGATGGCTCTTCCGTCGCCTCCCCCTCACCCTCGCTCCGGCTTTCGCCTGCGCTCGCTTCATCGACGACAAGGTCGATGAAGCCCTCTCCCCGCCCGCGGGGAGAGGAGAAATCCTGTGCTTTTCTGGTGTGTGCTTGAGCTTGAGTTTGGCGTCGATAGACGCCGCTTCAAGTGTCTCATCTCATCAGTGTGTTATTGTGCTGTACTGGCAGAAGCTCACGCCGCCAGCCCCAGCAACGCCCCAACCCCCTCCGCCTTGTCGATCCCCGCCACCGCGCGGATGAGGTCCTCGCTCCGCTCCGCCCCCCAGACCGGCCCGGCGAGCGCCCGGAACTTCTCCCGCACGTCGTCGGCGGAGTACGGGTCCTCGGTGTCGCCGCGGTTGGTGAGCGCCTTGGCCGAGAGCTTGCGGCCGTCGGCCAGCGTCAGCGTGACCTTGGCCGGGCGCAAGGACGGCAGCTGCGCCGTCATGCCGGGGTCCTCCTGCACCATCACCCGGCGAGCCAGCGACAGGATGCGCCGGTCGGCCCGCGCCTCGTCCCGGAAGGCGTCGGTGTTCGCCTCGCCCCGCACCAGTGCCGCCGCCAGGGCGAAGGGCAGGGAGAACTTCGCCGCCAGCATCGTCTCGGGGGCCGGGTGGTCGAGCTGCGCCGCCCAGACATAGGTCGCGACCTCGACCGATCGCACGGAATCCGGGTCGATCGGCCCGGATTCGGCCCGGATCTGCGCCAGGGCGTCGAGGGCGCCGTGGGTGTAGCGGCAGGCGGCGTGGCGCTTGAAGTAGTTGCGGGCGATCTCCCAGCGGGTGCCCAGCTCCTCCACCATCGCGTCGGCCGAGAAGTCGTCGGCGAGGATGCCGCCATAGACGGTGCCGATGCCGTCGCGTTCGGGCAGGAAGCCGCTCTCGGCGAGGTCCCAGGCGGTGAGCCCGAGCTGGTTGGAGAGGCCCGCATAGACGTTGCGGACGGTCGCCCCCTCCAGCATCGTGCGCCGGCTGGTGCTCAGACCCAGCGACGAGGCGAGCCCGATCGCCCGGCCGATCGTCGCGGCATCGGCCCGATGGAGCTTCGCCACCGCGAGCGCGGCGCCGACCGTGCCCCAGGTGCCGTGCGGGTGCATCGTCACCCGCAGCTTCGAGGCGATGCCGATCCGCGCGCCGATCTCGTAGCTGAGGACCAGCGCCGCGATCAGGTCGGCGCCCGAGGCCTTCGTCTCCTGCGCGGCGGCGAGGGCGGCGGGAACGACGTGGATCGCCGGGTGGCCGCGGGCGTACTGGTTGCCCTCGTCGAGCTCCAGCGTCGTGCCCGCCGCGCCGTTGACCAAGGCCGCGTCGCGGGGATCGAGCGTGAGGCCGCTGCCGATCGCCGGCGCCCGGCCCCAGCGGCGGGCGGCCAGCCGCTCGGCGAGCGCCCGGCATTCCGGCTCGCGCATCCCGGCGGCGATGACGCCGAGGGAATCGAGGAGAACGAGGCGGGCGCGGTCGATCGCCGCCTCGGGCAAGTCGGAGAAGCGGAGATCCGCCGCGAAGGCGGTCCAGCGCCCGAGCCAGGCGGGGGCGGGCTCGGCCATCAGCGTGGTGGCCGGCACGATGCCCGGGGTGACGATGCCCATGGCTCAGAGCCCCAGATAGGCGCGGCGCAGGGCCGGGTCGGCGGCGAGCGTCGCGGCGTCGCCTTCGAGCGCGACGGTGCCGTTCTCCAGGATGTAGGCGCGGGTCGCGAGATCCAGCGACTGCACCACGTTCTGTTCCACCAGCATGATCGGCAGTCCTTCCTGGTTGAGGGTCCGGACGAGCGTGAACATCTCCTCGACGAGGAGCGGCGAGAGCCCGAGCGAGGGCTCGTCGAGGATGAGGAGGCGGGGTTCCGCCATCAGGCCGCGGCCGATGGCGAGCATCTGCTGCTCGCCGCCCGAGAGGGTGCCGGCGGCCTGGGCCGCCCGCTCGCGCAGCCGCGGGAAGGTGGCAAAGACCCGCTCGATGTTTTGCGCGCGCCGCGCCCGGCCGCGGCGGTAGCTGCCGAGCACCAGGTTCTCGCGCACGCTCAAGTTCGGGAAGATCTTGCGGCCTTCCGGGACGTGGATCAGCCCGGCCTCGACGATCGCGGCGGCCGAGGCGTTGGTGATCGCCTGGCCGTCGAAACGGATCGTGCCGGTCCGCGCCGAGACGACCCCGGACAGGACCTTGTTCAGCGTCGTCTTGCCGACGCCGTTGGCGCCGAGCACCGCGACGATCTCGCCCGGCTGCACGGAGAGGTCGAGGCCGCGCAGGACCTCGGTGGCGCCGTAGCCGGCGCGAAGGCCCGAGATCTCAAGCATCGACGGCCTCCTCGGCTTTCATGCGGGCGGCCGCGCCCTTGCCGAGATAGGCCTCGATCACCTGGGGATCGGCGCAGACCTGCCGCGGCGGCCCCGAGGCGATCATCCGGCCTTGCGCGAGGACGAAAACCTCCTCGCACAGGGTCATCACCGCCTGCATGATGTGCTCGATCATCAGGATGGTGACGCCGCCGTCGCGGATGGAGCGCACCACCGGCAGGATGCCGCGGATCTCCGACGGGTTGAGGCCCGCCAGCACCTCGTCGAGGAGGAGGAGGCGCGGCTCGGTGGCGAGCGCCCGGGCCACCTCCAGGCGCTTGCGCCCGGCGACCGTGAGGTCGGATGCCGGCTTGTCGAGCTGGTCGCCGAGACCCACGCGGGTCCCGACCTCGCGGGCCTTGGCGACGGCATCGGCACGCTTCGGATGGCGCAGATAGGCGCCGACCGCGATGTTCTCGGCGACCGTCAGCCCGGCGAAGGGCTGGACGATCTGGAAGGTCCGGGCGATGCCGCGGCGCGCCCGCAGGTGCGGCGCCTCGGCGGTCACGTCCTGTCCCTCGAACAGTACCCGGCCCTCGCTCGGGGTGAGGAAGCCCGAGATCATCCCGAACAGGGTGGTCTTGCCGGCGCCGTTCGGGCCGATGAGCCCGGTGATCGAGCCCGCCGGTACGGCGAGCGAGGCGTGATCGACCGCAACGAGGCCCTGGAAGCGCTTGGTGAGAGAATCGACGGCGAGCATCGGATCAGGCTCCCACCGGGACGGCGCGCCCGTCGCGCGCCTTGCGCTTGCGGCGCAGGCCGAGGAGGCCCCGCGGCGCGAAGGCGATGACGGCGATCAGGCAGGCGCCGAACACCACGAGGTCGACCCCCGGGACGCCGCCGGCGAGGTGCTTGGTGATCTCGCCGAGGCCCTGCAGGGCGAGCGCCCCGACGAGCGGCCCGAAGGCGGTGCCGATGCCGCCGACGATCGGCGCCAAAAGCGCCTCGACGGAGATCCAGGTGCCGTAGGCCACGCCCGCATCGAGGTAGAGGAAGGACTGGACGTAGAGCCCGCCCGCCGCACCGGTGATCGCCGCCGAGAGCGCGATGGCGCGCAGCTTGACCGCGAGGGCGTCGACCCCGAGCGCCCGGGCCGCCTCCTCGTTCTCGCGCACGGCGATGAGGTGGGCGCCGAAGCGCGAGCGCTCGAGCCAGCGCGAGATCAGGAGCGCCACGCCCACGAAGGCGAGGACGAGGAGGTAGAACAGCTTGCGGTCGGCAAATTGCAGGGTCGCGAGGCCCGGCCGCAGGGGCAGGAGCAGGCCGGCCGCTCCGCCGGTGAAGTCCGCCGCATTCGCCAGGATGCGGAAGACTTCCGCGAAGGCGAGCGTCACGAGCGCGAAGTAGGAGCCGCGAAGCCCCGCCCGGAAGCTCAGGTAGCCGATGGCGAGGCCGACGAGCGCGCCGAGCCCGATCCCCGCCCCGAGCGCCCCCCAGGCGTTCCAGCCGAGCTTCATCTGCAGGATCGCGGTGGCGTAGGCGCCGGTGCCGAAGAAGGCGGCATGCCCGAAGGAATACTGGCCGCCGAAGCCGCCGAGCACGTTCCAGCCAAGCCCCGCGAGCGCGATGATCAGCGTCGTGACGAGGAAGTTGAGGACGCTGCCCGATAGCCCGAGGAAGGGCAGGGCGGCGAGCACGCCTAAGACGAGGACCAGGGGCAGGAGGTCGCGGGCGCTCATGCGCGGGCTCCGAACAGGCCGGCCGGCCGCACCAGCAGCACCAGGATGAAGATCAGGAAGATGCCGATCTGCCCGAGGCTGTCGCCGAGCAGCAGCCCGGAAAAGCTTTCGACCACGCCGATGATCAGGCCGCCGACGAGGGCGCCGGCGATCGACCCCATCCCGCCCAGCACCACGATGGTGAAGGCGACGAGCACGAAGGCGGCGCCCGAGCGCGGATTGACGTAGTAGGTCGGCATCAACAGGCAGGCGGCGACGGCGAGGCACGCGCAGCCGAGCCCGAAGGTCACGGCGTAGACGTGGTCGACCTCGATGCCGACGAGGCGGGCGCCGAGTTTTTCCCGCGCCACCGCCCGGATCGCCCGCCCGGTATCGGTGCGGTTGAGGAGGAGCCAGAGCAGGCCGGTCACCGCCAGGGCCGCCACGAAGCCGATCACCCGCGGCGTCGAGAGCAGGAGGGGCCCGAGTTCGATCACCTGGAGCGCGGCGTCGGAATCGAGCGCCCGCGTGTCGGAGGTGAACAGGGCCAGAAGCCCGTTCTCCAAGACGATCGACAGGCCCAGCGTGACCAGCAGCACGTTGTTGTCGTTGCCGTGGCTCGCCGGTCCGATGACGAAGCGCTGCAACCCGTAGCCGAGACCGAACATCAGCGGCACGATCGCGATCATCGCCACATAGGGATCGACATGGACCAGCGCGAAGGCGCCCCAGACCGTGAACATCGCGACGGTGAGGAGCGCCCCGTGGGCGAAGTTGATGATGTGCAGCACCCCGTAGACCAGGGTCAGCCCGAGGGCGATGAGGGCGTAGACCGCCCCCGTCATCAGGCCGTTGAGGGCCGCCTCGATCAGGATCTGGGGCGCGTACATCGTCACGCCTTGAGCGGGAAGTTGGCCTTGGCCTCGGCGAAGGCCTCCGGGGCGATCACCTTGACGTCGCCGCCCTGGACCTGGGTGTTGAGCGGGAGCGCCGAGGTGTTCTGGCCGGTGTCGAACTTCGACTGGCCGTAGGGCATCACGCCGCTGCCAAAGCTCTGGGTGGACAGCGCTTCGATGATCTTCTGGCGATCGGGCGCGCCGGCCTTCTCGATCGCCTCGGCCATCAGGCGGACGGCGGAGTAGTTCATCGGCACGTTGTAGGCGAAGGCCCGGCCCGCGGCTTCCGTGCGCTTGCGCAATTCGGCGGTCAGCGGGTTCTTCGGATCGGGCCAGTGGTTGCAATCCATCACGCCCTCGGCCGCCTGCGGGAACTCCTTGACGAAGCGCAGGGACGAGGCGCCGCCGCCGAGGATCGCGTAGATGCCCTTCGGCCGGACCCGCTGCTGGAGCATGGTGCGGGCGAGCAGCACGAACTCGCCGTAGTAGTTCGAGGGAATCACCAGGTCGGGCTGGAGCGAGCGGATCCGCAGGACGACGTTCGCCATGTCGCGGGCCGGGCTCGGATGGGCGATGGTCTCGAGGATCTCGAAGCCGAGCTTGGGCAATTCCGTCTGGAGCAGCTTGGCGAGGCCGGAGCCGAACAACCCGTCCTCGTGCACGATGACGACGGTACGGGCCGGCTTGCCGGCGGCGTCGTTGAGCGCGACGAGGCGCTCCAGGGCGTTCTTCGTCACCATGCCGAAGCTCGGCGAGAACCGGAACGTGTTCTTGAGGCCGCGCTTGGTCAGCTGGTCGGCGACGCCGACATCGATCAGGTAGGGCAGGTCGTAGCGCGAGGCCGCCTGGCTCGCGGTGGCGCAGAGTCCGCTGCCGAAGCCGCCGACGATCGCCGCCACGCCCTCGCCGTTCAGGCGCTCGGTCTCCTGCGCCGCCGTCTCGGGGTTCGAGCGGCTGTCGGCGAAGACGATCTCGAGCTTGGCGCCGCCCAGGGCCTTCAGGCCGCCGGCCGCGTTGATGTCCTGGACCGCCAGTTCCGCGCCGAGCTTGCCGAGATCGCCGTCATTGGCGAGGGCGCCGGTGACCGGCTGGATGATGCCGAGCTTCACGGCGGCGCCCTGCGCCCGCAGGATCGCGGGCATCGCCACGAGGGACGTCGCGGCAAGGCCGGTGCGCAGGACGGCGCGGCGGGACGGAGCGAGGATCGAGGTCACGGGGCGGGCCTCCTGTGGGCGGGACGGCGGGTGGATTCGGATTTGGCCGGACGCGGGATCGCCGGCGTCCAGCGCCGCTCGCCGGCATCGCCGGTGCGCACCAGATCCATCTGGAAGGCGTAGCGGTCGGGCCGGTAGAGGGCGTGCAGATGCTCGACGCCGCGTGCGGAGGGGTCGAACACCACGCGGGTCAGTTCGATCAGCGCCGAGCCGACTTCGAGGTCGAGGGCGCCCGCCACTTCGGGGCCGGCCAGCGTCGCGCCGATCGCCTGGGTCGCCCGGTCGGCGACGACGCCGGAGCGCTCCATCAGCGAGAGGAGCGGCGTCGCCGCGAGATCGGCCTCCGAGTAGGACAGGCCGACCCGCTCGGGGACGTGGGTGGTGAGGTAGGAGAAGGGCTGACCGTCGATCAGCCGCACCCGCACCGAGCGTTGCACCCGCTCGCCGGGCTCCAGCAGCAACGCCTCGGCGATGCCGGCGGGCGCCGCCACGTACTCGAAGGACAGGAGCCGCACGCCGGTGGCGCGCCCCATGGCGATCAGCCCGGAGAGCAGGTTCGGGAGGTCGGCCACCACCGGCCGGGGGCCGGCCGGTGCCTGCACGAAGGTGCCCGAGCCCGGCCGCCGGCGCACCAGTCCCTCGCCGGCCAAGAGGTCGAGGGCGCGCCGCACGGTCACCCGGGCGAGGCCGTGATCGGCGGCGAGCACCGGCTCGCCCGGCAGCCGGGCGCCGTTCGGCAGCCGGCCGCTGGTGATCTGGTCGCGCAGCAGCAGGTAGAGCCGGCGCGCCTTGTGGGGTTCGATCGCGGAGGTCACGGGGCCATCCCTGGCTCGTGGCTTGCTTGGTGGCGGCCGGCTCGAACCGGCGACGCACTCACCTGTCCGATTATGCAGACAGGTTGCTGTCCGTCAATTGGGACAGGTATGCGGGGAATGCACGCATCCACACCCGTCGCATCGGCGCGGGGCCTCGCGCGACCGGCGGGCCGCCGGCCCGCGCCTAACGGTGACGTAGGGGGAGCGCGACGCCGCGGCGCCTCGCCTCGCACCGGCCGCGCCTGTAGACCGGGGCCGCCGCGACGCCACCCACGATCCTGC
This sequence comes from Methylobacterium indicum, assembly GCF_017347565.1. Taxonomy (NCBI): domain Bacteria; kingdom Pseudomonadati; phylum Pseudomonadota; class Alphaproteobacteria; order Hyphomicrobiales; family Methylobacteriaceae; genus Methylobacterium; species Methylobacterium indicum. The sequence continues at coordinate 4,506,934 of NZ_AP024145.1, forward strand.
CCGTGCCGCCACACCCCACCGACCCCGCCACGCTGAGCGCTCAGCTCGAGGAGAGCGCGCATCTGCTCGAACTCGCCGTCGAGGCGGCGGATCTCGGCCTGTGGTGGCTGAGCCTGGAGGCCGACACCCTCAAGGGCTCGCCGCGCTGCCGGCGCATCATCGGCTTTCCGAGCGAGGCGCCGCTGACCTATCGGCAGTGGCTCGGGATGCTGCATCCCGACGACCGGGACGAGAATCATCGCCTGGTGCAAGCGGCGTTCGATCCCCGGGGGGAGGGGGCCTACCGCACCTCCTACCGGCTGCTGCGGCCGGACGGGCGCATCGTCTGGATCGCCGCCATGGGCCAGGTCGAGTTCGTCGGGGAGGGCCCGGCGCGCCGCGGCCTCCAGCTCGTCGGCACGTTCCGCGACATCACGGCGGCCCGGCAGGCCGAGGAGGCGCGCGCCCTGCTGACGCGCGAGCTGAGCCACCGGATCAAGAACATCTTCGCGGTCGTCACCAGCATGGTCGCGCTGAGCGCCCGGGACCACCCGGAGGCCAAGCCCTACGCAAGCGACCTGCGCGAGCGGATCGACGCCCTGTCGCGCGCCCACGACTACGTGCGTCCCCACCTGAACGAGGACGGGGCGGGCGGCGGCACGACGACGATCCAGGGCCTGCTCGACGGGCTCCTGGCGCCCTACCGGGCGGCGGGGTCCGAGCGCATCCGGATCCGCTGCGCCGAGACCGCGATCGGCGAGCGCGCCGCGACGGCGCTGGCCCTGATCGTCCACGAGCAGGCCACGAACGCCATCAAGTACGGGGCGCTCGCCGTGCCCGAGGGCATCGTGCAGATCGACGGCACGCGCGACGGCGACACCTATCGCCTGCGCTGGCGGGAAGAGGGCGGCCGGCCGATCGCCCGTGCCCCCGACCGGCAGGGTTTCGGCACGGTGCTGGCCGCCCGCAGCGCGCGCGACCAGCTCGGCGGCAGCATCACGTATGACTGGGCGGCCACGGGGCTGGTCATCGACATCGGCATCCCGGTCGAGACCCTGACGGGCTGAGCGGACGAAGCTTGGCACGCTGATCGCTCCGCGGTCCGACGACCGGGTCGATCGGATGCCGCGCGGTCGGCGCTCTCCGTGTTGCTCCGGGGCCGCGGAGCGGAGCCCGGACTGACCGTGAGGGCAGGACGACCTTATCGATCAGGTCGAACAGCAGGCTCCGGACGATCGGCGCCGGGGCCGGTCGTGTCGCGAGGCCTGCAACCGCCCTCGTGAGAGCCGTTCTCGTCCGGCCGCGGGATCCGTGGGGACGCCGTTGCGGGTCGGAGGCGGACAATACTGGGCGAGGGTTCGCTCGCGGAAGGCCATCGGGCCCGGCGGGATCGCCCGGCCTGATGACCGGCTCACGGCAGAGCCGTTATCTCCCGTTAAATCAGGGGCATGCCGCTTGGTCAGCGCTCGTGATGCTTCTGATTGCAAGTGAAATGATCTCGAAAAATTCGAAAATACGGCTTTTTCTCCCTATGAATCGCCTATCGGGCCAGCGCGACAATCTACGATCGGCTTTTTTCGCCTGAGGGCTGGGTCCGCATTGCAGCTTGACCGGAGGTTTGCCGCGGGGCCGCAGCTTCATGAGGATTGAGACCGGGCGAAAACATCGCGGTCCGGGGCCAACCCGCGGATCACCACAGCTTTAACAGCGCGATTAACGTATGTGAAACCTCCGTGCGATCAAATCAATTTCAGGTTGATCAACTCGGGGTTGCTCATGCCGGCATTACGCTCCCTCGTGGCCGCGTTCGCGCGGCAGCGATCGGGCTCGGCCGCGGTCGAATTCGCGATCGTGGCGCCCGTCCTTCTCGCCATCCTGTTGGGAATCATCGCCTTCGGGAGTTATCTCGGTGCCGCGCATTCCCTGCAGAACGCGGCCAGCGAATCCGCCCGGGCGGCCGTCGCGGGTCTGGATCCGGCCGAGCGGGTTGCGCTCGCGACCTCGGCGGCACAACGTAGTGTTGTTGCGAGTACGATTCTGCGGCCCGATGCCGTCACCATCGAGGCGAAGCCGGATACCGGCGACCCGGACATCTTCACCGTCACGCTGCGCTACGACCTCAAGACGACGCTGCTCAACGTCTTCCCCCGGTCGGTGCCGCTGCCCCAGACCCTCTCGCGCTCCGCGAGTATCCGGAGGGGCGGGCTATGAGAGGGTGGCCCGTGAAGGACCGGCTCGGCCGGCTGGGATCCGACGAGGCGGGCTCGATCCTGCCGCTGGTCGCGGTGGTGTTGGCGATGCTGTGCGGCATCGCCGGCCTCGGGGTCGATCTCGGCCTCGTCTATCTCGAGAAGCGCCGCATCCAGTCGGCGGTCGATCTCGCCGCCCTCGCGGCGGCCCGGGCCAGCGACGGCGCCGCTGCGGCGACGCGGGCGCTCGTCGACAACGGCTACCGCATCCCCGACGACGTCACGGTCACCCCGGGTACCTACGTGCCGGACCGCGCGATCCCGGCCGCGAGCCGCTTCACCCCGGGTTCGAGCGCCCCCAACGCCATCCGAATCCGGCTCGCCAACACGGTGAGGACCGCCTTCACGCGGATCGTCGGCGGTCCGTCGAGCTTCGTCGTCTCCGGCGATGCGACGGCCCGGCGGGCCGAGCTCGCCGCGTTCGGCATCGGCTCGCGTCTCGTCGGCTTGGATGCCGGTATCGCCAACGCGCTGCTGTCGCGCCTCTTGGGCACCACCGTGTCGCTCTCGCTCATGGATTACCGGGCGCTCGCCGCCCTGCGGGTCGATGCCCTGGGCTTCCTGCGCGGCGCGGCGCCCCGGATCGGTCTTCAGGCCGTGACCTACGACGACGTGCTGAAGGGCAGCCTGCGCCTGTCGGACTTCGTGGCCCTGCTCGGCCAGGCCTCCGAGCCGGCGAGCGGGAGCGCCGCCGCTCGCGCGAGCCTCAACGCCCTGACCGCCGCCCTGAGCGGGACCGGGACCTCGGTCCGCCTCGCGGGCCTGCTGACGGCGGGCGAGATCGGGTCGTCCCCGGTGGCGCAGACCGGAGAGGCCCTCTGGGTCAACGCCCTCGACATGATCGGCGGGGCGGCCTTCCTGGCCAATGGCGGCCGGCAGGTCGGGCTCGACCTCGGCACCGCCGTGCCGGGCCTCCTGCGCGCGTCGGTCTCGCTGCGCACCGGGGATGCCTGGCGCACCTCCGGCTTCACCGGGATCGGCGGCAGCCTGAGCACGGCCCAGCAGCGCATCCTCGTCGAGCTGTGGATCCCCGGACCGGTCGGCCTCGTGGATCTCTACCTGCCGATCGCGATCGAGCTGGCGCCCGCGCGCGCCGTGCTGCGCTCGGTCGTCTGCCCGTGGAACGCCAGCAACGAGCGCACCGCGACCCTCGACGTCACCACCGGCATCGCGGCGCTCTCGATCGGCGCGATTCCGGCGAACGCCCTCGACCTCGGAACCCCGCGTCCCGCTCCCACGCCGGTGACGATCCTGAAGGCGCCGCTCCTCTCCGTCACGGGCGTCTCGGCGGTGCAGCTCGGCGCGTCGACCCGGTCCCTGACCTTTACCGACGACGACATCCGGACCGGGCGCATCCGGACGGTGTCGACCACGACGCTCGTCACCTCGGTGACCGCCTCGCTGCTCGCCAACCTCGACCTTCAGATCAACGGTCTGTCGCTGCCGGGCCTCATCGACCCGAAGGGCCTGGTCGCCACGGCGCTGGGCGCCGCGGCGGGGCCGATCGATGCCTTGCTGTTCTCGATCCTGGGCCTGGCGGGCGTGCAGCTCGGCGCCGCGGACGTGGCCGTCACCGGCACCCGGTGCGGCGGTGCCGTCCTGGTGCAGTGATGTCAAGAGCATCGACGCGGATAGCGGACAAGACCCGTCGGACCGACTTTCCGCCCGGACGAGAAATTCAGTAACGCGACCGTCGCGACGCTTTTCTGGATACCGCTCTTCCTCCCGCCACCCTTCGTCTTCGCCGTGCAGGGACGTCGCGCCCGCGCGAGCCCCGAATCACGTCCGTCTTCACCGAGGTCGTTCGATGTACCGCCCGATCGCCTGCCTGGTCGAACAGCACGCCGCCTGGGTCGTCCCGCTCGCCGGCCTGATCTGCTGGGTCTCGCTCCACACGGCCCTGCGCCTCAACCGGCACAGCCTCGACACGGTCGGGATGGGGCGCTGGGTCTGGCTCGTCGTGGCGAGCTTCTCGGCCGGGGCGGGGATCTGGTGCACCCACTTCATCGGAATGCTCGGCTACGATCCCGGCTTCACCATCGGCTATCGCCTCGACGGGACGCTCCTGTCGCTCGTGGCTTCCGTCCTCTCGGTGCTGGCCGCCTTCGGGGCGAGCCGTGCCCGCAACCGCGCAGTGGCCTCCCTCGGGGCCGGCCTGATCCTCGGCCTCGGCGTCGCAGCGATGCACGGCGTCGGAACTCTCAGCCTCCAGGTGCCCGGCACGCTCGCCTGGGACCAGCCGCTGGCGCTCGCCGCCGTCGCGGTCGGCTGCGCGCTCGCCACGGCGGGATTCGCGATCCATGGCGGTCCCGCCCGGCCGCACAGCCGCCTCGTCGTCGCCACCGTGCTCACGGCCTCGGTCGCCGCCATGCACTTCACCGCGATGGCCGCCCTGGTGATCGTGCCCGACCTGATGCCGGTCGAGACCGGGGCGATCCTGCCCCGCCTCGTGCTCGCCGCCAGCATCACGGCGGTGATGCTGAGCATCCTCGGCTTCGGCGTCCTGGCGCTCTTCGCCGACCGCACCCTGCGGGCCAACGCGGCCCTGCGGGCGAGCCAGACGGCGTTGCGCGTCAGCGAGGAGCGGCTGGCGCTCGCCGTCGATACCGACGGATTGTGGGACCTCACCCTGACGACCGGGGCGATGTGGCTGTCCGACCGCTGGCAGACGATGCTCGGCTACGCCCCCGGCGAGCTCGACGGCCGTATCGAGACCTGGCACGGCCTCGTCCATCCCGAGGATGCCGCGAAGGTCGTGCGGCTCCTCGACGACCACCTGACGGGACGGACGGCGGTCTTCGAGTGCGAGCATCGCCTGCGGCGCAAGGACGGCGCCTGGAGCTGGGTCGTCGCCCGCGGCAAGGTCGTCGGCCGCGACGGCGACGGGGCCGGGGAGCCCGGCCGCCCGGTCCGCATGGTCGGCCTCCAGGTCGACACGACGCTCCGGCGCGAGGCCGAGCGGCGGATCGCCCACATGGCCGTGCACGACGCCCTGACCGGGCTGCCGAACCGGGTACTCTTTCGCGAGCGCCTGAGCGAGCGGCTCGCGGGCGCATCGACCCGGCGCGGCAGCGTCGCGGTGCTGGCCTGCGACCTCGACCGCTTCAAGGCCGTCAACGACACCTACGGCCACCCGGCGGGCGACGCGCTCCTGAAGGTCATCGCCGACCGCCTGCGCGGCGTCGTGCGCAGCGCCGACACGATCGCGCGGCTCGGCGGCGACGAGTTCGCGATCATCCTGGACCGGATCGACGACCCGCGCTGCATCGACGGGATCGCGCAGCGCCTGATCGAGGCGGTGGAGCGGCCGGTCCCCCTCGGGGGCGTCGTGGCCGGGGTCGGGATCAGCATCGGCATCGCGGCCGCGGACGGCGAGACCGACGCCGACGACCTGTTCAAGAAGGCCGACATCGCGCTCTACCGGGCGAAGGCGGAAGGCCGCAACACGTTCCGTTACTACGTGCCCGGGATGAACGAGGCGATCACCCGCCGCGCCCGGCTCGAACGCGACCTCCACGCCGCCCTGGGCAGCGCCGGTGGGCTGGTGATGCACTACCAGCCGATCCTGCGGGGCGCGGACGGGGCGTTGTGCGGGTTCGAGGCGCTGATGCGCTGGCGCCATCCGGAGCTCGGGCTCGTCGCGCCGTCGCACTTCATCCCGCTCGCCGAGGAGACCGGCCAGATCGTGGCGCTCGGCGCCTTCGCCCTGCACGAGGCCTGCCGGGCCGCCGCGCGCTGGCCGGGGGACCTGCGGGTCGCCGTCAACGTCTCGGCCATCCAGCTGCGCCAGCCCGGCCTGGAGCAGACCGTGGTGGCGGCGCTCGCGGGGGCGCGCCTGCCGGCGGCGCGCCTCGAGATCGAGATCACCGAGAGCGTCCTCGTCGAGGACGACCCGGCCTCGCTCTCCTGCCTGCAGCGCCTCAAGGCGCTCGGGGTGCGCATCGCGCTCGACGATTTCGGCACCGGCTACTCGTCCCTGAGCTACCTGCGGCGCTTCCCCTTCGACCGCATCAAGATCGACCGCTCGTTCATCCGCGACATCGCCGATGCGGACACCGCGGCGATCGTCGGGGCCATCGTGGGGATGGCGGCGCATTTCGGGGCGACCGTGACCGCCGAGGGCGTCGAGACGCAGGATCAGTTCGAGGCGGTGCGCGCCCGGGCCTGCACGGAGGTCCAGGGCTACCTCTTCGGCCGTCCGGTCCCGGCCCGGGAGGTGGACGATCTGATCCGCCGCCAGGCTCCCCGTCCTGCCGGCCAGGCCGCGGCGTGACCCCGCCCGAGGGATGCCCTCGGTGGGCGAAGTGACGCGGGGTCGAGGCCGGCGACGACCCGCCCAACGGACCGGAAGCGCGCTATCGTTTCGTTCGGGCGCGATCGAAGCGTCCCACAGACGATCGGCCACCGGGGCATCCGGGGCGGTTCAGGGGAGTGACCGATGCGACGCCTCGTCCCGACGACGGCACTGGCCGCCTGCCTCGCCCTCCTCGGGACCGGCCCGGCCCCCGCCGAGCAGGACATGCTGCTCGGGGCCGACATGGCCTCTCCGGCGATGACCCGGGCCGAGATGACCCGGGCCGACGTCGAGGCGTTGATCGCCCGCGCCGCCGGCCGGCCGATCGATCTCTCCGACAAGGCTCTCTCCGGCCTCGATCTCTCGGGGCTCGACCTGCGGGGCGCGAACCTGCGCACCGCCCGGCTCAACAGGGTGAATCTGCGCGGCGCGGACCTCAGCGGCGCCAACCTCGAACAGGCCTGGATCATCAAGGCCGACCTGACCGGCGCGAAGCTCGTCGGCGCCCGGATGTTCGGCATCACCGCCCGGGAGGCGAACCTGACCGGGGCGGACCTCAGCCGCGCTGTGCCGATCGGGGACTTTCGCGGCGCGACCATGCGGGGCGCGACGCTCGTCGGCCTGCGTGGCGGGGCGGACCTGCGCAACCAGTCCATGGGCCTGATGCGGGCGGTGTTCGTCTCGGTGAACCTGTCCGGCGCGAACCTGACGGGGGCCGATCTCGGCCGGGCCCGGCTGGACTTCGCCAACCTCGCGGGCGCCGACCTCACCGACGTGGCGCTGACCGGCGCGGACCTGTCGGGGGCCGACCTCACCGGCGCGACGGTCGCGGGCGCCGACTTCCGCAGCGTCGATGTCGGCGGGGCGAAGCTCGTCGACCTCAAGGGCCAGGATCGCGCCCGGGACTGGGCGCAGCGCGTCAACGCCGACCGCGCCGTCCTGCGGCGGCCCGAGTGAGCCGGTGAGGCAAGGTCCCGCTCAGGTGCGCCAGGGATGCGCCGGCAACTCGGTGTCGCCGATGGCCCGGGCCCCGGCGAGCGCCACCGCGTCGTCGTTCTCGACCGACGAGCCCGATACGCCGATCGCACCGGACATCTCGCCGGTCTCGTCGACGATCGGGATGCCGCCCGGGAAGGTGATCAGCCCGTCATTCGAGTGCTCGATGCCGTAGAGCGGGCCGCCGGGCTGCGAGAGACCGCCGATCGCGCCGGTCTTCATGCCGAAGAACACCGCGGTCCTGGCCTTCTTGTGCGCGATGTCGATGGAGCCGACCCAGGCGCCGTCCATCCGGTGGAACGCCTTCAGGTTGCCGCCCGAATCGACGACGGCGATGCACATCTGCGTGCCGAGTTCGACCGCCTTCTCCCGCGCGGCGCGGATGGCGGTCTCGGCCTGCTCGATCGTCACATGCATGCGCGTCTCTCCCGGAAGCCCACCGTCCCCGACGGGACGGTGGGCGCGCTGGTTCGACGAGCGACTCTCGTGATCATCGGGCCGGCGTCAGCCCGGACCTTCGTCCACGAGACCCGACAGGAACGATCGGCGTGGGCCGGACACCTAAGCAGATTTCGCCGAGGCGGACAACTTTTCGGCGAAATCTGCGACAAGAGAACAACCTAAGCGGGCGAAGCGTTGGCCTGCCCATGCAAGTCTGCTTGGAGGCGCCGGTCCCCGCTCCGTCTCACGCCGCGGGCCTCGCCCCGCGATCCGCACCGGGCCGGCGCTCCATGGTGAGCCGATGGAGCCCCATGCCGGCGAGCATCGCGGCGACGAACACGGCGACCGCGGGCAGGCCGAGGACGAGGCCGGCGAGGGCCGGGCCGGGGCAGAAGCCGGCGAGCCCCCAGCCGATGCCGAACAGGGCGGCGCCGGCGAGCAGCCGGGCATCCACCCGCCGGTTCTCCGGCACCGCGAAGCGGGCCGCGAGGACGGGGTGCGCCATGCGCGTCCGGGCGAGGGTGCCCAGCGCCGAGACGCCGACCGCCCCGGCGAGCACGAAGGCGAGGCTCGGATCCCAGGCGCCCGCGAGATCGAGGAAACCCAGGACCTTGCGTGGGTCCATCATGCCCGACAGGGCGAGGCCGAGGCCGAACAGCAGACCGCTCGCGACGGCGGCGAGGAGGCGGAGGGCGCTCATCGGGCCAGTCCGTGCCGGACGAGGAACACGGTGAGGATGGCGCAGGCCATGAAGGTCGCGACCGCCGCGAACGAGCGCGGCGACAGCCGGGCGAGGCCGCAGACCCCGTGCCCGCTGGTGCAGCCGGAGCCGAGCCGCGTCCCGAACCCGACGAGGAGGCCGGCCGGCACCAGGACCGGCCAGGACGCGACGCTGCCGACAGCCGGCCAGTCGCCGGAGGCGAGGCGGTACAGGACCGGACCGGCGAGGAGCCCGACGAGAAAGGCCAGCCGCCACGCCCGGTCGCGGGCCTCCGCTCCGGCCAGACCGCCGAGGATGCCGCTGATGCCCGCGATGCGGCCGTTGGCGAGCAGCAGCAGCGCCGCCGCGGCACCGATCAGGGCGCCGCCGGCGAGGGGATCGAGGTAGGCCGTCACGGGAGGAATCTCCTGTCTTGCTCCGGTTCGCGAGGGCCGGACGGCATCCGGCCGGGTCTTCGATCATCCGTCCTGTCGATCTCGCATCGTCGATGCCGGGCCACACGCTCGGCAACGATACGAGACCGGAGCCCTTGGTCGTTTCGACGAGCGTCGGTATCATTCCTCCGCGCGCAGCGGCCTGCTGAGCAGGCCGGCGATGGCCTCGTCCAGCTGCAGGGTGCCGGCGACGAGGCCCGCCACCGCCTCGGCCACCGGCATCTCGACCTCGCGGCGCCGGGCCAGCGCCACCAGCCCGGAGGCGGTCAGGGCGCCCTCGGCGAGCTTGCCGCCGGCCGCGTCCTCGAGGCTCGCGCCGCGTCCCAGGCGCTCGCCGAAGGCGAAGTTGCGCGATTGCGCGGAGGCTGCGCTGAGCACGAGGTCGCCGAGGCCCGACAGCCCCATCAGGGTCTCGGGCCGGGCCTCCCAGGCGCGGGCGAAGCGCATCAATTCGGCGAAGCTGCGGGCAACGAGGGCGGCGCGGGCGCTCTCGCCGAGGCCGCGCCCGATCACCGCCCCGCAGGCGATGGCGAGCACGTTCTTGGCCGCCCCGCCGATCTCGACGCCGCGCGGGTCGCTGCCGTGATAGACCCGGAAGGTCGGCCCCGACAGGGCGGCGGCGAGGGCGGCGGCACGCGCCCCGTCGCGGCTCGCGAGCGTCACGGCGGTGGGCAAACCGCGGGCGACGTCCGCCGCGAAGCTCGGGCCCGACAGCACCGCCAGGGTTGCTCCCGGCGCGGCCTCGGCGGCGACGTCGGTCATGAACGCGTCGGTGCCGCGCTCGATGCCCTTGGCGCACAGGATCAGGGCGGCGTCCGGCGCGAGGTGGGGACGCAAACCCGTCAGCACGCCGCGCAGGGTCTGGGCCGGGGTCACCACCAGCACCGCCTCGGCCCCGGCGAGGTCCGCCGGGTCGGCCGTGGGCGCGACGCCCGGATGCAGCGTCACGCCGGGGAGGTGGCGGGCATTCTCGCGCGAACGGGCCATGGCGGCGGCGGCCTCGCCGTCGCGCATCCACAGCGTCACCCGCCGCGGCGCGGAGGCCGCCGCCGCGTTGGCGAGCGCCGTGCCCCAGGCGCCGCCGCCCAGGACTGCGACCGGTCCGACGGTGGTCGTCGGCCCGAGGGTGCTCATGCTGCATCTCCGGCAAGGAAATCCGCAGCCGCCATCCGGTAGAGCCGGTGCGGCCGCAACGGGTGGCCCTCGGGCAGGGCCGGGTGGTCGAACCCGCCGACCGCCGCCATGCCGAGCCGCTCCATCACCCGCCAGGACGGTTCGTTGAGGCTGGCGGTATAGGCGACGATCTCGGGCAGGGCGCAGCGGGCGAAGGCGTCGGCGAGGGCGAGGCGGGCGCCGCGGACCGCGAAGCCCCGGCCCCAGGCCGGGCGGGCGAGCCGCCAGCCGATCTCGACGAGGCCGGTCTCCCGGCCGATCAGCGAGCCGAGGGGCAGGGGCCGGGCCGGCCGCCAGCAGCCGACGAAGCCGACGAACCCCTCCGGGGCCTCGACGGCCCAGGGGCCGAACCCGTCCTCCTCGAAGCGCCGGGCCAGCGCCCGCGCTTCCGCCTGGCTCTCCCGGGCGGTCTTCGGCGCGGGGAAGAAGCGCATCACCGCCGGGTCGGCGCAGAGCGCCGCGAAGGGCGCGTCGTCGGTCAGCCGCCAGCGCCGCAGCGCGAACCCGTCGCCGGGCAGGCTCGCGGGGGGCTGGGGGACCGGGCGCTTGCGCCGCCACAGCAGCGAGCGGTGGTTGAGCACCGCGAGGTCCTGCCGGCCGGCCAGCACCGCCTCGCCGAGGGCGAGGGCGACGTCGAGGCGCTCGGGCGGCATGTTGACCCAGGCGGGCGGCGCGACGCTCTCGCGCCAGGGCCCGCCGCAGGCATTGTCGAGCAGGATGCGGGCAAAGCAGTGGTTGCGCGAGACCGGCCAGTCCGGGCGCCCGCCCGCCGCCTCGGGCAGGCGCTCGTCCACCAGGGCCCGCCAGCGGCGGCGCTGTGCCTCGAGCTCCGCGGGGCTCATCCGGCCGCGGGGGGGCGGGCGTCGGACCGGGCCTGCGCGAAGGGCCAGCGCGGCCGGGCCGGCGCCGTGATGTCGTCGGTGAGGCCGAGGCGCAGGCGCTCGATCCCCGCCCAGGCGATCATCGCGCCGTTGTCGCCGCAGAGCGGCAGGGGCGGGGCGACGAGGGGCAGGCCGGCCTCGCCCGCCTGGTGGGTGAGGGCCCGGCGCAGGGCCCCGTTCGCCGCGACGCCGCCCGCGGCGACCAGCGCGGTCGGATGGCCGGCGACGTCGCCGAAATCGCGCAGGGCCACCCGCACCCGGTCCACCACCACGTCGACCACCGCCGCCTGGAAGCCGGCGCAGAGATCGGCGACGTCTTGGTTGGTGAGCGGCGCGATGCGCTCGGCCTCGATCCGCAAGGCCGTCTTGAGGCCCGAGAGGGAAAAGTTCGGCTCGCGCCGGCCGAGCATCGGGCGCGGCAGGGCGAAGCGCTCGGGGTCGCCGGATTCGGCCGCGCGCTCGACCTCGGGGCCGCCCGGATAGCCGAGGCCCAGGAGCTTGGCGACCTTGTCGAAGGCCTCGCCGATCGCGTCGTCGATGGTGCCGCCGAGGCGCACGTAGTCGCCGACGCCCTTCACGGCGACGAGCTGGGTGTGGCCGCCGGAGGCCAGCAGCAGCAAATACGGGAAGGCGAGGCCGTCGGTCAGCCGGGCGGTCAGCGCATGCGCCTCGAGGTGGTTGACCGCGACGAGGGGCTTGCGGGCGACCAGCGCCAGGGTCTTGCCGGTGACGAGGCCGACGAGCACGCCGCCGATCAGGCCGGGTCCCGCCGCCACCGCGATGCCGTCGAGGTCGGCGAGCCGCAGAGAGGCGGTGTCGAGGGCCCGGGCGACCAGGCGGTCGAGCACCTCGACATGGGCGCGGGCCGCGATCTCCGGCACCACGCCGCCATAGGCGGCGTGCTCGGCGATCTGGCTCAGCACCTCGTTGGAGCGGATGACGGCGCGCCCATCCTCCTCCACCGCCACGATCGCGGCCGCGGTCTCGTCGCAGGTGGTCTCGATCCCGAGGACGTTCATGGCGTGGGGGTGGTCTCGCGAGGGGGCTGGCACGCCGCGCGGCGGCCGGTATGGTGCCACCAGATAACCCGCCGGCACGGGGCCGGCCAAGGGGTCGAACGTATCAGCCGGGTCGATCGTGTCCGTTCGGCCGATCGGTCCGGTGGGGGCGCGGGCCGGATCGCGGGAAGGGGAGGATGGCGTGACGGGGCCGACGGAAGGCGGGACCGCCCTGCGGGTCTGGGTCGCGCGGCCGCTGCCGGCCGGGCGCCGCACCGCCGAGCGCGTCGCCGCCCTCGGCCACCGGCCGCTCCTCGCCCCCGTCCTCGCCCTGGCGCCGAGCGGCGCGCCGCCGCCCGACGGTCCCTTCGACGCCCTGGTGCTGACGAGCGCGAGCGCGATTCCGGCGGTGGCGGGCACGCGGTTCGCGGCCTTGCCGGCCTATTGCGTCGGAGGCCGCACCGCGGCCGCCGCGCGGGCGGCGGGACTCGGGTCCGTCCACGAGTCCGTCCATGAGGCCGCGGGCGATGCCGCGGCGCTGGCCGGACTGATCGGCCGCACCCTGCCGCCCGGGGCGCGCCTCCTTCACGCCGCCGGGCGCGAGCGCAAGGACGAGCCGGCCGCGACGCTCGGGCGCCGCGGCTACCGCCTCAAGGTCTGGGTCGCCTATGCCGCCACGCCCCTGCCGGCCCTGCCGGAGGCCGTCGCGGCGGCCCTGGCCGACCAGGGCCTCGCCGAAGGAGGCCTTGCCGAAGCGAACCGTGTCGACGGGAGCCTCGACGCGGCCCTGCATTATTCGCGGCGCAGCGCCGCGACGGCGCTCGGTCTCGCCCGGGCGGCGGGCCGGGAAGCGGGATTTCGGCGCCTTGTGCACCATTGCCTGTCGGCGGACGTCGCCGCGCCCCTGGTCGCGGCCGGCATCCTGTCCCATGTGGTCGCGGCGCGGCCCGACGAGGACGCCCTGATGGCCGGACTCGCCTCCGTCCACCCGGAGTGTGACGCAGAGGCGTCGCCGGCCCTTCGCCCGGGCCGGGACCGATGCTAAGGGACGATGAATCAGCGCGCGGCCCGGGCGGGATCCTGCCCCGTGGACGCGCTCCAGCCGAGCCGATGGGCCCGCCTTCGCGGCGGGCTCCCGGCCCGACCCAGAGGTGAGGATCTTTCGCCGTGAACCCATCCGACAAGGACCAGAAGGATTCCCGCAACCGTCCCGGCGGGCGCGGCGGCAACCCGGCGGATGGGCCGATCATCGACCTGAAGGCCACCCGCGTCGCCGATGCGCCGAAGGCCGAGGCGGGCAAGCCCTCTTCGCCCGCGGCGGCGTCCGCGCGTCCTGGCGAGCCGACGAAGAGCGGCGAGGCGCCGAAGCCCGGCGCGACCGGGACCGTACCGGGCTCGGCGACGGCGTCCGGCGCGTCCGCGGCGAAGCCGGCCGGCGCCACGGGCGGCCCGACGGGACCCACGGGCTCGACCGGTTCCACCGGCCCGAGCGGGGCGACGGGCGGGGCGACGGGATCGGCCACGGCGACGAAGCCGGGCGAGGCCGCCAAGGCGGTGGAGACCAAGCCCGGCGCGACGGGATCGACCGGGTCCACGGGACCCGCGGCGTCGGCCATGCCGGGGAGCACCGCGAAGCCCGGCACCCCTCCGGTCGCCACCGGCCCCGGCAGCGGGCCGCTCAAGCTCGGGGATGCCAAGCCGGGCGAGACCAAGCCGGGTGAGACGAAGGCTGCGGACGCGAAGCCCGGCACCTCGCCGGCCGGCGTGCCCGGCATCAAGCCCGCGACCGACAGCAAGGCCTCGACCGCCGGAACCGGCGCGACGACAGGCGCCGCCGCGGCGGGCTCCGGCCCGAACCCGGCGAGCCCGAAGGCCGTGGGCGCGACCGGCACGACCGTTGCCGGAGCGACGGGCACGGGCCCCACGGGCGCGACCGGCGCCACCGGGGCACGCCCCTCGACGGTGCCGAAGACCGGCCCGCAGGCGGGCGCCGCCGCCGGGAGTGCGGTCCCACCGAAGGACACCTCCAAGGAACCCCCCAGGACCACGGCGGCGACCCCGGTCGTCCCCACCCCGGCCCGCTCGGGCGCCGGCTTCGGCTCGCTTCTCGCCGCCTCGCTGCTCGGCGGCGTGGTCGGTGCGGGCCTCCTCTACGGCGCCACCACCTACGGCCCGGCCTACGGCATCAACCTGCCGAAGCCCGCGACGCCGCAGGCGCAGGACGCGGTGCCGCTCGATCAACGCCTCGCCGACCTCGCCCCGCGCGAGAGCGTCCAGGCCCTCGACCGGCGCATCGCCTCGATCGAGCAGACGGTGCGACCGCTCCCCGACGCGGTGCGGGCGGCCGATGCCGCCGCCAAGACCGCGACCCAGCGCGCCGACGAGGCCCTGCGCAAGGCCGAGGCCGCTCCCGCCGGTCAGACGGCCCCCACCGCGCAGGCTCCCGCGACGCAAGCCCCCGCGACCTCGGCGCCGGCCGTCGGCATCGACCCGGCGCGCCTCCAGGGCATCGAGAAGCAGCTCGCCGACCTCCAGGGCCGCGGCGGCGGCGATGCCGGCCTGCGCCAGCGGGTCGACGGTCTCGCCCAGGCGGTGACGGCGCTCCAGGGCCGGAACGACGGCGCCGACCTGCGCGGCCGCCTCGACGGGCTCGACAAGGGCCTGAAGGCGCTCCAGGCCGATCTCGGCACCCGTACGGCCGCCGAGGAACAGGCCGACAAGGCGCTGGGCCAGCGCATCGACGAGCTGCGCCAGGCCCTCGACACCCGGGCAAAGGCCGCCGACCAGCGCGCGGACGGGCTGCAGCAGGCCTTCGACGCCCGCACCAAGACCGTCGACCAGCGCCTCGCCGACCTCGCCAAGTCGGTCGAGGGCCGGGCCGAGGCCGGTACCGTCCAGGCGGCGCTCCGGGTCGTCGCCGCCGACCGCATCGCCAGCGCGGTCGCCTCCGGGGCGCCCTATGCCGACGCGCTCGCCACCCTCAAGCAGCTCGATCCCGGCCAGACCGGGGCTCTCGCGCCGCTCGAGCCCTTCGCCCAGAGCGGCGCTCCGACCGCGGCCTCGCTCGCCCAGAGCTTCCAGCCCGTTGCCGCCAAGCTGAACGCCGCGGCGCTCGCCGCGCGGCAGAAGGCGGTCGCGGAGCGCGGCAGCATCACCGACCGGCTGACCAGCATGGCCGAGTCGATCGTCTCGGTGCGCAAGGTCGGCAGCGAGGGCGCGGCCCCGGCAGCGAGCACCCCCGCCGATCCGACCGAGGCCGGCGTGGCCAAGGTCCAGGACGCGCTGGCTCGCGGCGCGGTGGCGGATGCCGCCAAGGCCTTCGACGCCCTGCCGGAGCAGACCCGCCAGGAGGCCGGCGATGTCGGCCAGCGCCTGAAGGCTCGGGCCGCCGCCGGCGAGGCCGCGCGGGCCCGGCTCGCCGCCGCCTTCGCGGCGATCCAGGGTCCGGCGAACCGCTGACCACCTGACGCAGTGCGGCCGCCTGCCCGGGCGGCCGCGGGAAGCAACCTCCCGGGGCTCGATCGACGCCCCCTCGCGCGCCCGGTGCGGCAGCGCGGCTTTCTGGAGTTGATGGACCGATGTGGCGCGCACTCGCCTTCGTGGCACTCCTCGCCCTCGCCGCCTACGGGGCGGTCTGGCTCGCCGACCGGCCCGGCGTGGTCACCGTGACCTGGGGCGGCTACGAGCTGGCGACCAGTCTCGCGGCGGCCCTCGTCGGCGTCATGGTGCTCGCCGTGGTGCTCGGCTTCATCTGGGCCTTCGCCCGCGGCATCCTGAACCTGCCCGAGCGGCTGACCCTGTCGAGCCGGCGCCGGCGCCAGGCCCGCGGCTACAACGCGCTCTCGCGCGGCATGGTGGCGGTGGGCTCCGGCGACCCGGTCGCGGCGCGCCGCCACGCAGGCGAGGCCGAGCGCCTGCTCGGCAACGAGCCGCTCGCCCTGCTGCTGACCGCCCAGGCCGCCCAGATCTCGGGCGACCGCGCCGGGGCCGAGCGCGCCTTCCAGCGCATGGTCGACGATCCCGAGACCCGGGTCCTCGGCCTGCGCGGCCTCTTCGTCGAGGCCCGGCGCCAGGACGACGAGACCACGGCCCGCGCCTACGCCATCGAGGCCTCGCGCCTCGCCCCGAGCGTGACCTGGGCCAACGAGGCGGTGATGGAGAGCCAGTGCGCCGATCGCGACTGGACCGGCGCCCTCGACACCGTGTCGCGCCGCGCCGCGCTCGGCCTCTCCGACAAGGCGGCGATGCGCCGCCAGCGCGCCGTGCTGCTCACCGCCAGCGCCCTCGACCTCGAGGCCGGGGATCCCGAGCGCGCGCTCGCCCAGGCCCGGGAGGCGGTGAAGCTCGCCCCCGACCTGGTGCCGGCCGCCGCCCTCGCCGGGCGCCTCTTCGCCCGCCGCGGCGATCTCAAGCGCGGCGCCCGGGTGGTCGAGGCGGCCTGGCGCGCCGGCCCGCATCCGGACCTCGCCCGGGTCTATCTCGACCTGCGCACCGGCGATTCGAGCCGCGACCGCCTCGCCCGCGCCGAGACGCTGGCCCGGATCTCGTCCTGGCATCCGGAATCGCGCTTCGCGATCGCCCGCGCGGCGCTCGACGCCCGCGAATTCGCCCGGGCCCGCGACGTGCTGAGCCCGCTGCTCGCCGACCAGCCGACCGTGCGTGCCTACGAGACGATGGCGGAGATCGAGGAGGCCGAGCACGGCGCGTCCTCCGGCAAGGCCCGCGAGTGGCAGGCCCGCGCGGCCCGCGCCGCCCGCGATCCGGCCTGGTGCGCCGACGGCCTCGTCTCCGACCGCTGGGCCCCGGTCTCCCCGGTGAGCGGCCGCCTCGACGCCTTCGTCTGGCAGACCCCGCCCGATCTCCTGGGCCGCGCCTCCGCGGGCCCCGCCCACGCGTCCGCGCCCGGCGCGACCAATGGGACCGCCGCCCCGAAGACCGGCACCATCAACACCCTGGCCTCCGGCGCCTCGGGCCCGGCGGTGGTGCCCGTGCCGGTGACGATGCCGGAGGTGGTCGGACCGGGGCGCTGACCGCGCCGCGGACGATGGGCGGCGTCGCATCCGGGCGGGGGCGTCCGGATGCGGCACAGACCGGGGACGCCGCCCGGTCCCGGATCGGGCGACGCTCAGCCCCGGCTCTCGCGCAGGACGCGCGGCCCTAAACAGACTTGCGTTGGCAGGCCAACGCAAGTCTACTTAGACTCTTGCTGTGTCGTAGATTTTCTGAGCCGAACCGGTACCCACTTCGGCGAAATCTGCTTAGCCGATCCCCGCCAGGAGCTCGACGACCGTCTCGGGGTGGGGCACCTCGACGTCGTGCGGGACCGCCAGTTCGCGGTAGGTCCATCCGGATTTCGCCCGCGCCCGCTGCCGGCTCGGCTCGATCGCGGCGAGCGCCGGGTTGGTATAGGCGACATAGGTCACCGGCAGGCCGGCACCGGCGGGTTTGGAGAGCCGCACCGGGCTCTCGTAGGTGCCGATCGGGTGCGGCCGCAGGCGCTGCATGAACCAGTCCTTGGCCGGGCCGGCCGGAATCGGAAACGCCTCCGGGCCGGGTACCGGCAGGGCCACCCCAGCCCCTTGCTCCAGCGCCACCTTGCGCCGCGCGTCGGCCATGCCGGCGGGCAGGATCGTGAAGGCGGTGTCGCCGGTCTCGGGGATCAGCGCGTCGAGATAGACGACGTGGCGGATGCGGTCGGTGAGGCGGTCGGCGACCCCGGTCACCGCCATGCCGCCGTAGGAATGCCCGACCAGCACGACGTCGCGCAGGTCCTCGAAGGCGAAGACGCTCGCCACGTCGTCGATATGGGTGTCGACCGTGATCTGGCGCGACAGGAGGTGGCTGCGCTCGCCGAGCCCGGTCTGCGTCGGCGTGAAGACCCGGTGCCCGCGGCCGCGAAGGCCCGCCGCCACATCGCGCCAGATCCAGCCGCCGCCATAGGCGCCGTGGACGAGGACGTAGGTTTTCGGAGCCGCGCCTTGCGCCTGCGCCGCGCCCGGCGCCAGGGCCGCCGCCGCCAGGGAGACGCCCGCCAGGGCCGTTCTGCGATTGACCGTCACGCGCTGTGTCCTCCGGATCGTTCTTGAGTTTGTTCGTTCTTGCCACGTTGTAGCGGCGGAACGGCCCGGGTCCACCGCGATCTATGCGCGGGACGCGGCTCGCGCGCCGCGGTACCGGTGCTATGGAGGGGTGACCGACACGCTTGAACCAACGAGGGCACGAGCCGCCGATGACCCATGCGGAGACCGCCACGCCGCCGGACCTCGCCGGTACCCTGTCGCCGCGGATGCAGGGCATCGGCACGAGCCAGATCGGCCTCGTCGCCGACCGGGGCCGGGACGATCCCGAGGTGGTCAAGCTGTGGATCGGCGAGGGCGACCTGCCGACGCCGCCCTTCATCGTCGAGGCCGCCCACAAGGCGATGCTGGCCGGGCACACCCGCTACGCCACCTCGCTCGGCCTGCCGCGCCTGCGCGAGGCGCTGAGCGCCTACCACGCCCGGCACTGGGGCGTGCACGTGCCGCCGGAGCGCTTCGCCGTGACGGCGGGGGGCATGAACGCCATCATGCAGGCGGCCCAGGCGCTGCTGGAGCCCGGCGACGAGATCGTCATTCCCTCGCCAGCCTGGCCCAACCTCGCCGAGGCCGTGCGCATCACCGGCGGCGTGCCGGTGACGGTGCCGTACCGGGTGCAGGGAGACGGGCGCTTCGCCCTGCCGCTCGCCGACATCGAGGCCGCCCTGACGCCACGCACCCGCGCCGTCGTGGTCAACTCGCCCTCGAATCCGACCGGCTGGATCATGCCGCTCGACGAGATGAAGGCCCTTCGCGACCTCGCCCGGGCGCGGGGGCTGTGGATCGTCGCCGACGAGGTCTACGCCCACTTCGCCTACGGCAACGCCATCGCGCCGTCCTTCCTGCAGATCTGCACCGAGGACGACCGCCTGATCGTCACCAACACCTTCTCGAAGAACTGGGCGATGACCGGCTGGCGCGCCGGCTGGCTCATCGCGCCGCGGGGTTTGGCCCCCACCTTCGCCAAGCTCGGCCAGTACAACACCAC
Organism: Methylobacterium indicum; assembly: GCF_017347565.1. NCBI lineage: Bacteria > Pseudomonadati > Pseudomonadota > Alphaproteobacteria > Hyphomicrobiales > Methylobacteriaceae > Methylobacterium > Methylobacterium indicum. The sequence continues at coordinate 4,526,162 of NZ_AP024145.1, forward strand.
CTCGATCCCGACCTTCATCCAGCATGCCGCCGTGACCGCCCTGGAGGAGGGCGACGGCTTCATCCGCCAGATGGTCGGCCGCTGCGCCGAGAGCCGCGAGATCCTGGTCGAGGGCCTGTCGCGGCTGCCCGGCGTCACCGTGTCGGTGCCGGAGGGCGCCTTCTACCTGATGGCCCGGGTCGCGGGCCCCGGCACCCCGCGGCCGGAGGAGACCAGCCTCGCGATCGCCTTCCGGCTCCTGGCCGAGGCCAAGGTCGGCGTCGCGCCCGGGACCGCCTTCGGGCCCGAGGGCGAGGGCTTCATCCGCCTGTGCTTCGCCATCAGCCCCGGCCTCGCCCGGGATGCGGTGGCGCGGCTCTCCGCCGTCCTCGGCCGCTGAAGAAGGGCCCCCGATGTCCGAGCCGATCGCGTTCCTGGGCAATCTCGATCCCGACGAGGAGGCCGATTTTCTCGCCGCCCTCGGCGCCGCTCTGCCGGAGGAAACCATCCGGCCGTTCCGCACGCTCACGCCCGACGAGCGCGCAACGGTGCGGATCGCCATCGTGGCCAATCCCGATCCGGCCGAGGTGGCGCTGCTGCCGAACCTCGCCTGGATCCAGAGCCTGTGGGCCGGGGTCGAGCGTCTGGTGCGCGACCTCGGTCCGGGGACCGCGCCGATCGTGCGGCTCATCGATCCCGAACTCGCCCGCACCATGGCGGAAGCGGTGCTCGCCTGGACCTACTACCTGCAGCGCGACATGCCGGCCTACCGGCGCCAGCAGGAGACCGCGACCTGGCGCCAGCTCGCCTACCGTCCGCCGGGCGAGGTCCGGGTCGGGCTCCTCGGCCTCGGGGCGCTCGGGAGCGCGGCGGCCGCGCGGCTGGTGCAGGCGGGGTTCCGGGTCGCGGCCTGGACCCGTTCGCCCAAGCCCGTGCCGGCGGAGGTGACGGCCTATTCCGGGCCGGAGGGCTTGCCGGACCTCTTGGCGGCGAGCGACATCGCGGTCTGCCTGCTGCCGCTCACCGAGGAGACGCGCGGCCTCCTCGATGCCGGGCGTTTCGCCGCGATGAGGCCCGGGGCGGCACTGATCAATTTCGGCCGCGGCGCGATCGTCGATACCGACGCGCTCGTCGCCGCCCTCGATACAGGCCGGGTCTCGCACGCGGTACTGGACGTCTTTTCGGTCGAGCCGCTGCCGCCGGATTCGCGCCTGTGGCGCCATCCGGGCGTGACCGTGCTGCCGCACATCTCCGGGCCGACCACGCCGGGCAGCGCGGCGGCGGTCGTCGCCGGCAACCTGCGGGCCTACCGGGCGACGGGGCGCATCCCCGCTTCCGTCGACGTGGCGCGGGGCTATTAGCTCAGGCCACCCGCCTCAGGACCGGGGGCAGGGGCGGGATCACGACCGCCGGCTCGTCGGGGGACCGGGCCTGCTCTGGGCGGTTCGCGCGCTGGAGCCAGGCCAGGGCACTGCGGGCCGCATCCTCGGCCTGGCGCGCCCGCTCCTCGGCGGCGGCGACCCGGGCATCCGCCCCGGTCTCGATCCTTCGCGCCCGCTCCTCGGCCTCGTCGATGCGCTGCCTCGCCTCGTCGAGCCGCTTGTGGGCGCTGCGCAGGAGGCTCCGGGCCTGCGCCTCGCGCCGCCGGATCTCCGCATCGGTCTCCTCGACGATCCGCGCGGCGGTCTGGACCTGGGCGATCAGCCGGTCCCAGTCCCGGGGCGGGGAGCGGCGATCGATGGAGCCCAGGCCGCTCTCCGCGTGGCGCTCGACGACCGACCGGATCACCGCCGCGAGATGCGGGTGGCCCTCCGGCGAGGAGCGATCCTCACAGGCGCTCCGCCGCGCCGCGCGCTGGCTGGCGAAGAAATCGACTCCCATGACGTCCGTCCCGTCGCTCCAGCCGGGTCGCCCCGAATTTCCGTCGCAAGCCTCGCTCATCGTGGTTAATTGACGATTAAATCTGGCAGATCTCGGCCCCATCGCCCTTGGGGAAGGAACCCTTTTCCGCCGATATCGGTGTGTCACGGACGGAACGATCGTGCCCTAGACATTGGAGCCATGCGTCCGGCCGTGGCCGCGACGGCAAGGCTCTACGGAGGAACCGTGAGGAGGGAGCGAGATTCAGCCGCACCGGACATCGCCGCCGACGAGACGCCGCAACCGCCTGAGCCTCTGACTTCCCCCTTAACGTCGCGGTTCCCCGGTGAAACCTCGATCGACCGAGGAGCGATCTGTCGCCAAGCACGATCTGCGGAAAACGCGATGATGTGGAGATGTCCGATGAGGCTCCCGGCGGCCCCATCCCGGGATGCGGTCGAGCGCGCGGGAGACATTGTCTCGACCGCCTGCCAACCATGTCGTGCGAGATGACGGACATCGGGAAGACCCGGAAAAGATCGCCGCGAGCTCGCGTGCGGCCCGACCTTCGCCATTGACGCCTCCGGGTCGCAGGGCTTAACCGACGATCATGCGCAGGGCCTCGCCGCAACGATCGATCGGCCGCGCGACCATCGCCGTGGTTGCGCTCTACGCGCTATGCCTACAGGCTCTGTTCGGCGCGCTCGCGCCGGTGAAGGTCGTCGCGGCCTCCGGCACGGTGATCTGCCAGCACGATGCGGGCGACGGCTCGCCCCGGACCGGCACGCATTGCGCCCTGGCCTGCTGCGTCGCGGCCCATCACGTCGCCCTCGCGGTCCCGGTCCTCCTCGCCTTCGGGTTCGCCTGGGACGGCCCGCGCCCGCCCGAACACGCCCCGCCCGCCGCCGACAAGGTCCCGGCCCGGGCGCCGCCCGACCGCATCGCCAGCCCGAGGGGACCGCCGCAGGCCTGATCGATCCCGTTCGCCATCGATCGCCCGCTTGTTCGGATCCCCAACCCATGTCCGCTTCCTCCGCCGCTCCCGCCACGGGGCGCGCGTCCTCGCGCGGCGTTCCCCTGCAGGGAGGCGCCTTGCGCGACGCGCTCTACCGCGCGGTCTGGCGCTGGCACTTCTATGCCGGCCTTCTCTGCCTGCCGTTCCTGATCCTCCTGTCGGCCACCGGCTCGGTCTACCTGTTCAAGGACGAGATCAACCGGACGCTGTTTGCCTACCGCACGGTAGTGCCGGTGCGCGCGACGCCGCCGCTCTCGCCCGAGCGGCTGATCTTCATCGCCGCCGAGGCGGTGCCGGATGCCGCGCCGAAGACGTTCGCGAGCCCGGACGCCCCCGACCGGGCGGCGATCGTCACCATGGCCGGGCCGCAGGGCAGGACGCTCGTCTATCTCGACCCGTATGACGGCGCGGTGCTGGACCGGGTCGGGCGCGACGCCGAGGCGATGATGGTGGTGCGCCGCCTCCACAGCCTGGCCTATTTCGGCCCGGTGGCGAACGGACTGATCGAGGTCGTCGCCGGCTTCACGGTGATCCTGGTCCTGAGCGGAATCTACCTGTGGTGGCCGCGCGGGCAGGGGGGCGGGGTCGTCACCGTACGCGGGACGCCGCGGCGGCGGGTGTGGTGGCGCGATCTGCACGCGGTCACGGGCTTCGTCGCCGGGGCGGGCCTGCTGTTCCTCGCGACGACCGGCCTGCCATGGTCGATCCTGTGGGGCGATCAGGTCCGGGCGATCTCGAACCGGGCCGGGCTCGGCCAGCCCAGTGCTCTCTGGGCCCGGGTGCCAGTCTCGACCGTGCCGATGGGTGAGGTTCTCGACACGGCAGGCTGGGCGCTGGAAGCCGCGCCGCTGCCGCGCTCGGACAAGCCGTCTGCCGGACGGGATGGGGTTCCGATCGGCATCGACCGGGCCGTCGCGATCATGACCGGGCTCGGCATGCCGGCGGGCTACGAGCTCGCCCTGCCGGAGGGCCCGGCCGGGGTCTACGCGGCCGCCGCCTATCCGCGCGACGTCACGCGCCAGCGGATGATCACCCTCGACCAGTATAGCGGCCGGCCGCTGGTCGATGTGCGCTTCGGCGATATCGGGCTCGTCGGGCGCGGGATCCAGTACGGGATCGGGCTGCACAAGGGCGAGCTCGCGGGGCGGGTGAACCAGCTCCTGATGCTGGCCTTCTGCCTCGCCACGATCCTGCTCGCGGCGAGCGCCGCGGTGATGTGGTGGAAGCGCCGGCCCGCCGGGCGCCTCGGCGTGCCGCCCTGGCCCGGGGACCGCCGGGTCGTCGGCGGCGTCACCGGGATCGTCGTCGCGCTCGGAATCGTCTTTCCCCTCACCGGGCTGGCGATCCTCGCGATGATCGCGCTCGACGCCGCGTTCATGGGCCTGCGCCGCACATCCCGGCGCCCCGCCGCCGCCTGATCCGACGCCGGCGCGACCCGCGCCGGGCCCTCGCATCCTCGTCCCGAGATTCGTTTCGATGCCGCGCCCCTCCGGTTCCGGCCTGCGCCCCCGCGCGCTCGCCCTGCTGCTCGCCACCATCCCCGGTGCCGCCTTTCCCCAGGTTGCCGTCGCACAGGACACCATCGCCCTCGACGAGATCTCGGTCGCGGGCGCGGCGGCGTCCCCAAATCCATCCTCGACGCCCGCCTTCGGGGTCGCGGCACCGCCCGGCTCCGCCCCGAGCGTGATCGAGCGCCCGGTCGGCGAGATCGTCACGGCGATCGGCCGGCGGGACGTGATCGCCAACCGGCCGGCGACCAGCGTCGCGCAGGTGCTCGTCAACAGTCCCGGCGTCACCGTCCGCCAGGGCAACGGGCCCCGCGACGTCGTGGTGTCGATCCGCGGCAACAACGCCCGCTCGACCGGCGTGATCAAGAACATGGTGGTGCTGGAGGACGGCTTCGTCGTCACCCAGCCCGACGGCGCCTCGCGCTTCGACATCACGGATCCGCGGGTCTATTCGCGCATCGACGTCTTTCGCGGGCCGCAATCGCCCCTGTTCGGCAACTACGCCACCGGCGGGGCGATCGCGTTCCGCACCCGCACCGGCCGGGAGATCGACGGCTATGAGGTCGGGGTCGATGCCGGCAGCTTCGGCACCCTGAGCCGGTACTTCACGGTCGGCGGCGTGAGCGGGCCCTACGAGGTCAGCCTGTTCGCCAGCGATTTTCGCAGCAACGGCTACCAGGACCACGCCAGCGCCGACACCCAGACGGTGAACCTGCTGGCGAGCTACACGCCCAGCCCCGACAACCGCTTCACCCTCAAGGTGATCAACAACACGCTGGAGGCCGATCTTCCCGCCCGCTCGTCCCTGGCGCAGTACCGGATCAACCCCTACCAGCGCGGCTGCGCCAGCGCCGCCACCGCGGCGCCCGGCTGCACCACCGTCAACCTCCTGCGGAACGGCGCCTTCGGCGCCACCGTGCCGGTGACGGCCTCCGAGGGCGCCTTCGGCCGCAACGACCGGCGCACGATCATCGCGGCGCGCTGGGAGCACGACATCGACGCGAACACGACCTGGCGCACGCAGGTCGGCTTCGACGAGCGCAACTTCAACCAGCCGTTCTACACGACCTCCTCGCGGGGCAGCTATCCGTCCTACACCGTCCTGTCCGACATCACCCATCGCAGTGAGGTCTTCGGCCTGCCGGTGGTGGGCTACGCGGCGCTCTCCTACAGCGCCATCGACAACCACATCTCGCTCTACAACCGGGCGCCCTATGGCGGGCCGCGCCTCGGCGCGCTCGCGAGCAACCAAGAGGCGGCGCAGTCGAATCTCGGCGGCCGGGCGCGGGCCGAGGTCGCGTTGTCGGAGCGGTGGACCGGCGTGCTCTGCGTCTCGGCCGAGAACACCTGGCTCACGGGCCGCACCCTGACCTACGCCTACTCGGCCGCCGGGACGACCCGGATGGCGGCCGATATCGATCGCAGCTTCCTCAACGTCGCGCCGGAACTGGCGCTGGTCTACCGGCCCGACGACACCCTGGCATTCCGCGGCCGAGTCGCCACCGGCTATGCGACGCCGGCGGCAAGCCAGCTCTTCGTCACCCCGGCCGGCGTGCCGGGCAACAACACCGACCTGCGCACCCAGACCAACCTCGGCGTCGACCTCGGGGTCGACTGGTCGCCGCTGCCGGAGCTGCGCCTCAGCCTGACCGGCTTCTACGAGTTCTTCCGCAACGAGCTCGTCACGCAGTCGCCGGGGGCGGGGCTCCTCAGCTACACCTTCAACGCCCCGGCCTCCGAGCATCGCGGCATCGAGGCGGGGGCCGAATGGGCGTTCTCGCCCGGCTGGCGGGCGACCGCCGCCTACGGCCTCAACGACCAGTTCTACACCCGCTACGTCGAGCAACTGAGCGCCGGCAGCCTGACGGCGCGGTTCGACCGGGCCGGGCGCCTGATCCCGGGGGTACCGGCCCACCAGCTCCTCGCCCGCATCGGCTACGACCAGCCGACGGGGCCGCTGAAGGGGCTCGGCGCCTTCGTCGAGGCGGTCTACCAGGACGGCTTCTTCCTCGACAACGCCAACCAGCTGAAGGCGCCGGGCTACACGCTCCTCAACGCCAACATCCATTACGACACCGACCTCGTCGGGTCCTACGCCAAGCGCCTCAGCCTCTACGTCGAGGTGCGCAACATCCTCGACACGACCTACATCGCCTCGGCCCAGCCGCTGGCGAACTCGCTCAGCGCGGCGACCGGGCTGCAGAACGGGGCGGGGGTGCTCGCCACCACCACCGGCTCGATCTTCGCGGGCGCGCCGCGCAGCGTCGTCGGGGGGATGAAGCTGGCGTTCTGACGCGCCGGGCGACCGGGCGTCAGGCCACCGCCGCCATGGCGCCCGGGGCCTCCCATTCGGGGCCCCAGACCTGCACGACGTGGCCGGGCGAGACCTCGCGGTAGATCCGCTCGGGCGGGACATAGTCGACCGGGCGGATCGGGCTCTTGATCTCGTCGCTGCGCACGGCGTGGAGCTGGCGGCGCCGGCCCGGATCGGGCACCGGCACGGCGGCCATCAGCTTCTTCGTGTAGGGGTGCTGGGGCGCGCCGAAGATCGCCGCCCGGGGACCGATCTCGACGATCTCGCCGAGATACATCACGGCGACCCGGTGGCTCACCCGCTCCACCACCGCCATGTCGTGCGAGATGAACAGGTAGGCCAGACCCAGCGAGGCCTGAAGGTCGAGCATCAGGTTCACCACCTGCGCCTTCACCGAGACGTCGAGGGCCGAGACCGACTCGTCGGCCACGATCAGCCGTGGTTCGAGAGCCAGCGTGCGGGCGATGCAGATGCGCTGACGCTGGCCGCCGGAAAATTCGTGCGGGAAGCGGCTCGCCATCTCGGGCTTGAGGCCGACCCGGCGCAGCAGGTCGGCGGCACGCGCACGCGCCTCCCCGCGCGAGCAGAGGCGGTTGATCAGCAGCGGCTCGGCGATGGCGGCGCCGACGCTCATCCGCGGGTCGAGGCTGGCGAAGGGATCCTGGAAGATCATCTGCATCCGCCGGCGCGTGGCGCGGAGCGCAGAGGGCGACAGGCCGAGGACGTCTTCGCCGTCGAGGAGCACCGCGCCGGCGACCGGCTCGATCAGCCGCAGCACCGAGCGGCCGGTCGTAGACTTGCCGCAGCCCGATTCGCCGACGAGGGCCAGGGTCTCGCCCGCCCGGACCGCGAAGGACACGTTCTCGACCGCGTGGACCCGGCCGCGCACCCGCGAGAGCAGGCCGCCGCGGATGTCGAACCGGGTGGTGAGCCCCTTCACCTCGAGCACCGGCCGCTCGCCCTCGCGCACCGTGTCGGGGAGCGGTGGCGCCGCCTCCGGCTCGCCGGTGGCCCGGTCGACGATCTCGAACCGGGCCGGCCGTTCCGTGCCCTGCATCGCCCCGAGGCGCGGCACGGCGGCGAGCAGCGCGCGGCTGTAGGGATGGGCCGGGCGGCGGAAGATCTGCTCGGTGGCGCCGGTCTCGACGGCGCGGCCCTCGACCATCACCACCGTGCGGTCGGCGATCTCGGCCACCACCCCCATGTCGTGGGTGATGAAGAGGACCGACATCCCTTCCTCCTCCTGGAGGAGCTTGATGAGGTCGAGGATCTGGGCCTGGATCGTCACGTCGAGCGCCGTCGTCGGCTCGTCGGCGATGAGGAGCTTGGGCCGGCAGGCGAGCGCCATGGCGATCATCACCCGCTGGCGCATGCCGCCGGAGAAGCGGTGCGGGTAGTCGTGCACCCGCGAGGCGGCGGCCGGGATGCGCACCTTGTCGAACAGCCGGACGGTCTCGGCCTCGGCCTCTCCATGCGACATCCCGCGGTGGAGCCGCAGCGCCTCGCCGATCTGGAAGCCGACGGTGAGCACTGGGTTCAGGCTCGTCATCGGCTCCTGAAAAATCATCGCGACGTCATCGCCGCGGATGCGTCGCATCTCGGCGTCCGGCAGGCGCAGGAGGTCGCGGCCTTCGAGCAGCACCTTGCCGCCGGTGCGGGTCGCGTCGCGGGGCGTGAGCCGCATGATCGACATCGCCGTGACGCTCTTGCCCGATCCGGATTCGCCAACGAGGGCGACCGTCTCCTTGGGGCCGATGTCGAACGAGACGCCGTGCACCACCGGGCGCCAGGCCTGCTCGGAGCGGAACGCGACGGTGAGGTCCTGGACCGAGAGGATCGGGCGGGAGTGACTTGTAGGCGTCATCGTGGGCTACCCTGCTCACGCACTCTCCCACCCGCGACCTCATCCTGAGGTGCGAGCGGAGCGAGCCTCGAAGGAGACCTCCCGTGGTCTCCGAGGGATCTGGAGGCCTCCTTCGAGGCTGCGCGATCTGCGATCGCCCAGCAACTCAGGATGAGGTCCAGGGTGGGAATCCGGGCGAAGCCTGCCGTCACAAGACCCGCCGCGGATCGAGCGCGTCGCGCAGGCCGTCGCCGATGAAGTTGATCGACAGGACGGTCAAAAAAATCGCGGCGCCGGGAAACAGCGCCCAGTGCGGCGCCACGTCGAGATGGTCCTTGGCGTCGTAGAGGAGCCGGCCCCAGGTCGGGATGTCGGGCGGGAAGCCGAGACCTAGGAACGACAGGGTCGATTCGGCGATGATCGCGGACGAGACCTCGATCGTCGCCGCGACGATGACCGGGCCGATCGCGTTCGGCAGGATGTGGCGGGTGACGAGGTGCCAGGCGGTCGCGCCCTGCGAGCGCGCGGCCTCGACGAACTCCTTCTCGCGCAAGCTCAGGAACTGCGCCCGCACGAGGCGCGCCACCGGCATCCAGCGCAGGCCCCCGATCACCGCCACGATCATCACGAAGACCCCGCCCTCGACCCCGAAGACCTGCTTCAGCTGGTCGCGGAAGAGGTAGATGATCAGCAGGAGCAGCGGCAGTTGCGGCAGCGACAGGAAGAGGTCGGTCAGCCACATCAGGAACGGGTCGAGGAAGCGGCGCGACATGCCGGCGAGCGCGCCGACCACCACGCCGACCAGCGTCGCCACCACCATGGCGGCGAAGCCCACGGCGAGCGAGATCCGCCCGCCATAGATCATCCGGGCGAGCAGGTCCTGGCCGAGATCGTCGGTGCCGAGCGGATGGGCCCAGGACGGGCCCTGGAGGGTGGCCGCGAAGTCGATCTCGTCGATCGCCACCGGCCAGACCCAGCCGCCGACCACGACCGCCAGCACGAGGAAGCCCAGCACCCCGACGCTGACCACCGCGAGGCGGTGTCGGCGGAAGCGCCGCCAGGTATCTCGCCCCGACGCCGCCGGCGGCGCGGGGGCGGCCGTCTCAGCGGTAGGAGATGCGAGGGTCGAGCCAGCCATAGAGGAGGTCCGCGACGAGGTTGAACAGGACGACGAGGCAGGCGAACACGAAGGTGACGGCCATCACCACCGGCGTGTCGTTGGCGAGCATCGCGTTGATGAGGAGCGAGCCGATGCCGGGAATCCGGAAGATCTGCTCGGTGACGATGGCGCCGCCGAATACCGCCGGGATCTGGAGCGCCACCAGCGTCACGACCGGGATCAGGGCGTTGCGGGCGATGTGCCGGACCGTGACGGTGCCGTCCGACAGGCCCTTGGCCCGGGCGGTGGTGACGTAGTCGAGGCGCGCCACGTCGAGCACCGAGGCGCGGACGTAGCGGGTGTAGGACGCCGCCTGGAAGAAGCCGAGCACGCAGACCGGCATGATCGCCTGCCGGACGTGCTCCCAGGCCCAGCGCCAGCCGGTGGCCGAGATGTCGGCCTGGTAGACGAAGGGCAGCCAGTCGAGGGTGAGGGTGAACAGCAGGATGAACAAGAGGCCGGTGAAGAACGTCGGCAGCGAGAAGCCGATGAAGGCGAGCGTGTTGGCGACCTGGTCGAAGACCGAGTAGGGCCGGATCGCCGCCAGGATGCCGACCGGCACGGCGATGAGCAGCGCCAGCACCTGCGACGAGCCGACCACGAACAGGGTCGTGGGCAGCCGCTGCAGGATCAACTCGTCGACATCGACCCGGCTGGCGAAGGAGAAGCCCCAGTCGCCCTGGAGCATCGCCGTCAGCCAATGCAGGTAGCGCACCAGGATCGGGTCATCGAGGCCGAATTTCAGCCGCAGGGCCTCGCGCACCTCCGGCGGCACGTTGGGGTTGGTGGCCAGCTCCCCGAACGGGTCGCCGGGCGCCAGCGCCAGGACGGTGAACAGGATGAGGCTGATCCCGAGCAGGCTCGGGATCGCGATCAGCAGGCGGCGGAGGAGATAGGCTCCCATCGGGGGTTCGTTACGCCTGCTTGTACCACTCGGCCAGGAAGGCCAGCGAGTTGTCCCACCCGCTCGCCGGCGCCTCAAGCTTGCCGTTGATCGCCGAGACCTGGGCGCGGTGGAGCAGCGGCAGGACGTAGTCGGCCACCACCAGGTCGTTCATCTTGACGAACAGGGCGGCCCGCTTGACGAGGTCGAGTTCGCTTTGCGCCGCCTTGTAGGCGGCGTCGACGTCCGGGTTCTGCATCCGGCAGATGTTGCGGCCCTGCCACTTGTTGGCTTTGGTGGCGGCTTCCCAGGAGACGTATTGGAGTGCGAACACCGCCGGATCGGCCTGCGTCATGTTCCAGGTATACATCTCCATGTCGGCGTAGAAATGCGGATAGGTATCCGGGTTCGCGACATCCGAGGAGAAGAATACCGAGCCTGGAACCGACTTCAGCTCCATGTCGATGCCGGCCTTCTGGGCGGCCTGCTTGATGATGGCCTGGGTCTTCTGGCGCGGCGCGTTGATCGAGGTCTGGAAGACGAATCTCAGCTTCTTGCCGTCCTTGGCGCGGATGCCGTCGCCGCCCTTCTTCCAGCCGGCCTCTTCGAGGATCTGCGCCGCCTTGTCGGGCTCGAAGGCGAAGGAGGTGCCCTTCGACACGAAGGGCGCCGGGCCGTTGAAGACGTTGGCGGTGGCTCGCCCCGTGCGGCCGTAGATGAATTGCTGGATCGCCGCCCGGTTGACGAGCAGGTTCATCGCCTTGCGCACCGCCGGATCCGAGAAGGCCGGGTGCTTGGTCTTGAGCGAGGCGCGCTCGCCGTCGACCTCGGTGTTCGGGTCGGTGGCGTTGAGCAGCAGGAACTCGAGGTTGCCGCCGTAATCCATCTTGACCCGGCCCTTGCCCTCGGCCTCGAGCCGCTTGAGGATCTCGTCTTCGACCTGCATGTTCCAGGCATAGTCGTACTCGCCGGTCTGGAGCACGGCGCGGGCGGCCGAGACCGCGTCGCCGCCGCCCTTCATCTCGATCGAATCGAAGAACGGCCGGTTCGGGACGTGGTAATCCGGGTTGCGCACGCCGCGCAGGATGTCGCCGGGGCGGAACTCGCTGAACTTGTAGGGGCCGGTACCGACCGGGGCGAGATTGGCCGGCGCGTCGCGGGACTTGTCGCCGTTGTAATCCGCGAAGACGTGCTTGGGGATGATCATCCCGGCGCTCGACACGAACGCATCGGCCCAGAACGGGGTCGGCTCCTTGAAGGTGAGCTTCACCGTCAGATCATCGACCTTCGTGACCTTGACGTTCATGTAGCTGCCGCCGGTCACCGCGGCGGTGGCCGGGTTGGCGGCGTATTCGGCGGTGAACACCACGTCGTCGGCGGTGAAGGGCTTGCCGTCGTGCCACTTCACGTTCGGCTTCAGTTTCCAGGTGACCGAGTAGCCGTCGGCCGCCACGCCGCCATTCTCCTTCGAGGGGATCTCGGCGGCCAGGATCGGGAAGAGGTTGCCGTCGGCGTCCCAGGCCGCCAGCGGCTCGTAGAAGATCCGCGAGCCCTCCTGGTCCTTGGTGCCGACCGCGAAATGCGGGTTGATCAGGGTCGCGGCCTGCCAGAACAGCAGCTTCAGCGGCCCGCCGCCGCCGGCCTTGGTCGGCTTGTAGGCGTCGCGCAAGGGGCTCGCCGCGAAGGCGACGCCGTTCTGGGCGAGCATCATCCCGGCCATCGGAGCGGTGAGGCCGAGCGCCAGCATCCGGCCCACGAAACCGCGCCGCGACAGGCTGCCGTCCTTCACCTCGCCGATCAGGGTGCGCAGGTCATGCTCGGTTACGCCACGCTCGGTCATCGACAAACACCCTTCTGGCTGGCCTCTCGCGGCCATCAGCATCGCGCCCGCCGCTTGTCCTTACAAGCGGCTCTGCAAAAATCAGCACTAGTTGTTAGCGCTAACGAGATTCCATCAGGCAAAGCCCGGGCCACTTGCCCCACGCCGCGCGTCGATCCAAGCTATTCCGGCTGCGCGCGCCACATCCGCTCCCGCCGCGCTTGAGCCGGCGCGCCGCCTGCATGAGGCTCGCCCGCAAGGCGGCCCGCCGCAGGGGCCGCAAGGGAGTGAACCCCATGGACAACCGCAACGCCGTCTGGCGCCAGGTCGACACCCACAAGGCCCGGCTGATCGCCCTCTCGGACGAGGTCTGGGGCACGCCGGAGGTCTGCTACACGGAGGAGCGCTCGGCCGCCGCGCACGCCGCCGAGCTGCGCCACCAGGGCTTTCGCGTGGCCGAGGCCGCGGCCGGCATCCCGACCGCCGTCGTCGGCGAGGCCGGGGAGGGCGGTCCCGTCATCGCGTTTCTCGGCGAATACGACGCGCTTCCGGGGCTCAGCCAGGAGGCGGGCGTGGCGGCCCATACTCCCCTCCAGCAGGGTGGCCACGGCCACGGATGCGGGCACAACCTGCTCGGTTCGGCGGCACTGCTCGCCGCCACCGCCCTCAAGGACTGGCTCGCCGAGCAGGGGCTCCCCGGCCGCGTGCGCTATTACGGCTGCCCGGCGGAGGAGGGCGGCGCCGCCAAGGCGTTCATGGTCCGCGAGGGGCTGTTCGCGGATGCGGACGCCGCCGTCACCTGGCACCCGTCGAGCTTCTGGGAGGTCTCGCCGCCGCTCTCGCTCGCCAACACCCGGGCCGATTTCGTGTTCACCGGCCGCGCCTCGCACGCGGCGGCGGCCCCGCATCTCGGCCGCTCGGCCCTCGACGCGGTCGAGCTGATGAATGTCGGCGTGAACTACATGCGCGAGCACATGCCGAGCGATGCGCGGGTGCACTACGCCTATCTCGATACCGGCGGCATCGCCCCGAACGTCGTCCAGGCCCATGCCCGGGTGCGCTACTCGATCCGCGCCCGCGACCTTCCCGGCATGCGCGACCTCGTTGCCCGGGTGCGCAAGATCGCCGAGGGCGCGGCCCTGATGACCGAGACGCGCGTGGAGGTGCGCATCGTCAGCGCGGTCTCGAACCTCGTCGGCAACACCCCGCTGGAGGAGGCCCTGCACGGGGTCATGGAGGATCTGGGCGCCCCCCATTTCGACGATTCCGACCGGGCCTTCGCCCGCGAGATCCAGGGCACGCTGACCCCGCAGGACATCGCGGCCGTCTACCGCACCATCGGCCTCCCGGTGACCGACGCGCCGCTGGCCGACTTCCTGGTGCCGCTCGACGCGAACCGCAACCCGGCGATCGGCTCGACCGACGTCGGCGACGTGAGCTGGGTGGTGCCGACCGTGCAGGCCCACGCCCCGACGGTGGCGGTCGGTACCCCGTTCCACACCTGGCAGGTGGTGGCGCAGGGCAAGACCCCGGCAGCCCACAAGGCGATGGTGCAGGTGGCCAAAGCCATGGCGGCGCTCGGCGCCCGGCTCGCCACCGACGCGTCCCTGCGCGAGGCGGCGAAAGCGGACCTCGAGGCCCGCACCGGGCCGGAGGGCTACGTCTCGCCGCTGCCGGCGGAGGTGCAGCCGCCGCTCACGATGTCCGTGGGGTAAAGCGGCTCGCCGCGTCGCGTCCGCTGGGTTAGGCAGGAGAACCCTTTCTCCTGCCCGGACATCCCATGGACCAGACCGAGCCGCCGGCCCCGATCGCCATCGACGACTTCCTGAAGCTCGACGTGCGGGTCGGCACCGTCGTCGAGGCGGCGCCGATCCCCCAGGCGCGCCGCCCGGCCTACCGGCTCGTCATCGATCTCGGCCCGGCGCTCGGCCTGAAGAAGTCTTCCGCGCAGGTGACGGTGCACTACGCCCCCGAGGCTCTGATCGGCCGGCAGGTGCTGTGCGTCGTCAACCTGCCGCCGCGCCAGGTCGGCCCGGTCCGCTCCGAGGTCCTGACCCTCGGGGTGCCGGACGGGGAGGGCGCCGTGGTGCTGATCGCACCCGAGCGGCCTGTGCCGAACGGCGGGCGGCTTTACTGAATCTCACGGAGAGCGAGAGCGTCATGACTACCAGCCACGGACCTCTGCGGGTCGGCATCGGCGGCCCGGTCGGGTCGGGCAAGACCGCCCTGATGGAGGGCCTGTGCAAGGCCCTGCGCGAGCGCTACGACCTCTGCGCCATCACCAACGACATCTACACCAAGGAGGATGCGCGCCTCCTCACGGTGGCCGGCGCCCTTCCGGAAGAGCGGATCATGGGCGTCGAGACCGGCGGCTGCCCGCATACCGCGATCCGCGAGGACGCTTCGATCAACCTCGCGGCGGTGGCCGAGATGCGCCGGCGCTTTCCCGCGCTCGATCTGGTGCTGCTCGAATCCGGCGGCGACAACCTCGCGGCGACGTTCTCGCCCGAGCTCGCCGACATCACGATCTACGTCATCGACGTGGCCGGCGGCGAAAAAATCCCGCGCAAGGGCGGTCCCGGCATCACCCGCTCGGACCTCCTCGTCATCAACAAGACCGACCTCGCGCCCCTCGTCGGCGCCGATCTCGGGGTGATGGAGGAGGACACCAAGCGGATGCGGGGCACGCGGCCCTACGTCTTCGCGTCCCTGCGCCACGGCGACGGCGTCGAGGCGGTGGCCCGCTTCGTGGTGGAGGCCGGGGGGCTTTAGTGCTCCTCGACCTCCTGCACTGGCTCGTCCAGCCCGCGACCCTCGCGGCGCGGCGCCTCGGCCATGCCGGCGAGAGCGTGCGGCTCGCCTCGCGCTCCCGGCGCTGCCGCGGGGCCTGGGCGCCGCACCTCGCCGCCGCGCGGGATACGGTCCGGGCGGCGATGGCGGATCTGCCCCGCCGCGACACCGCCGTGGTGCTGGGCGCGGGCCTCCTCGACGACGTGCCGATCGACGACCTGGCCGCTGCCTTCCGCCGGGTGGTGCTCGTCGACGCGGTGCATCCCTGGCGCGGCCGGTGGCGGGCGCGGCGCCATCCCAACGTCGTGCGTCTGACCTTCGACCTCAGCGGCATGCAGGACCTGATGCTCGGCCATGGCGAGACCGTCGGCCCGGTCCTGCCGCCGGTCTGCCGCGAGGCCGATCTCGTGATCTCGGCCAATCTCCTGTCGCAGCTGCCGATCCTGCCGGTCGCGCGTCTCGAGGCGACGGGCCGGCTCGGCCCCTTCACGGATCCCGACGCCTGCGGGCGCCGCATCGTGGCGGCGCATCTCGCGGCGCTCGCCGGACTCCCCGCCCGCATCTGCCTCGTCGCCGACCGCGACGAGACCGAGGAGGACCGGGACGGGCGGGTGATCGAGCGCCTGGACCTGCTCTACGGGGTCGATCCCGGTTCCGCGCCGCGGAACTGGGACTGGATCCTGGCGCCGTTCGGCGAGGAGGCACGGGACCGGCGACTGGTCCATCGCGTCTCGGCCTGGCCGGACTGGCGACCGCCGGCATGACGGGAAGGCATGCAGGGGCGCGCCGGGGACGGGTTCGCGCGGGGCCGGGCAGGGGGCTAAGCGGACTTGCGTTGGCAGGCCAACGCTTCGCCCGCTTAGGTTCTTGTTTTGTCGCAGATTTTTGCCGCCGAACCGGTGTCCACTTCGGCGAAATCTGCTTAGGGTCGGGTTCCGGTCACGTTCCAGACCGTCGATCCAGGCGCGCGACCCTCGTCGCCCGCGGGAGGAAGGACACCCCCATGACCCGCGACGGCAGCGCGGCACCCGAAGACGCGGCGCCGGAGGACGCCTATTGGCGGCGCAACCTCGCGGTCTGCGTGTTCGGCTCCTTCACCACCCTCGTGGCGATGACGCTGCTGCTGCCGTTCCTCCCGCTCTACGTCGAGGAACTCGGGGTCAAGGACCAGGCGGCGATCGTGCAATGGTCCGGCGTCGCGTTCGGGGCGACCTTCTTCAGCGCCGCCCTGGTGGCGCCGCTCTGGGGGCGGCTGGCCGACCTCTACGGCCGCAAGCTGATGCTGATCCGGGCAAGCCTCGGCATGGCGGTGGCGATGTCGCTGATCGGGCTCGCCGGCGACGTCTGGCAGCTCGTCGGCCTGCGCCTCCTCGCGGGGCTGCTCGGCGGCTACGCCTCGGGCTCGACGGTGCTCGTGGCGACCCAGACCCCGAAGGACCGCTCGGCCTGGGCGCTCGGGATGCTCGGCTCCGGCATCATGGCGGGCAACCTCGTCGGGCCGCTCGTCGGCGGGGTGCTGCCGCCGCTGATCGGCATCCGGGCGACGTTCTTCGCCGCCGGCGGGGTGATCTTCCTTGCCTTCCTGGCGACGCTTCTCCTGATTCGCGAGGCGCCGCGCCCGCCGCGCGCCGCGCGGGCCTCGGCGAGCTTTGCCGCCATCCCCGACAAGCGCCCGGCGCTCGCCATGCTGGCGACCGGGATGCTCCTGATGCTGGCGGTGATGTCGATCGAGCCGATCATCACCGTCTACGTCGCCGAACTGACCCCGGACCCGGCCCGGGTCACCCTGATCGCCGGGCTCGCCATGTCGGCGACGGCCCTGGGGAGCATCCTGTCGGCGCCGCGGCTCGGGCGCCTCGCCGACCGGATCGGCCCCTGGACCGTCATCACCGCCAGCCTGACGGTCTGCGCCCTGCTCCTGGTGCCCCAGGCCCTGGTGACGCGCGACTGGCAGCTCGTCGCTCTGCGCTTCCTGATGGGGCTGGCCCTCGGCGGGCTCCTGCCCTGCATCGCCAGCGTGATCCGGCATTCGGTGCCCGACCGGGTCGCCGGGACGGTCTTGGGCTACTCGACCTCGTCGCAATATGTCGGGCAGGTGGTGGGCCCGCTGCTCGGCGGCTTCATCGGCGGGCATATCGGCATGCGGGCGGTCTTCCTCGGCACCGCCGTGCTGATGGCCTTGGGCGCCGCCGGCACCGCACTCGCACGGCCCAAGGGAGTGAAGCAGTGACCGACGACGGCCTGGTGCGGCGCAGCCTCGCGATTGGCGATTCGTCCGGCGGGCACCTCGCCGCGCTCGAATTCGGGCCGGCCTCGCGCCCGTCGGACGCGATCCTGCTGCACGCCAACGGCTTCAACGCCCGCACCTATCGCAGCCTCGTCGCGCCGCTCGCCGACCGGTCCATCCTGGCCTACGACCAGCGCGGCCACGGCCGCTCGACCCTGCCGGCCGAGCCCGCCGGGCGGATCGACTGGTGGGACGTCACGCGCGACCTGATCGCCGTGCTCGACCGGCTGGAGACCGGTCCGCTCGTGCTGATCGGTCACTCGATGGGCGGCACCGCCTCGCTGCTCGCCGCCGCCGAGCGGCCGGAGCGGGTGCGCCGCCTCGTTCTCCTCGATCCGGTGATCCAGGCGCCGGAGCGGCGCGGTGAGGGCCATGCCGGTCTCGCCGAAGGCGCGCTCAGGCGGCGCAGCGACTTCCCGTCCCGCGAGGCGGCACTCGCCGCCTACCGGGGCCGGGGCGCCTTCCGCACCTGGCCGGAGGCGCCGCTCGCCGATTACGTCGCGGACGGATTTCGCGACGTCCCGGGCGGGGTGACGCTCGCCTGCACCGGCGCCTGGGAGGCGTCGAGCTACATGGCGCAGGGGCACGACCCGTGGGCCGCCCTCGCCCGCCTGTCCTGCCCGGCGGAGATCCTGCGCGCCGAGACCGGCAGTACCTGCGCCCTCGCGGACAGCCCCCGTCCGGGAATCACGGTCGAGACGGTGCCGGGTACGACCCACTTCCTGCCCTTCGAGGCGCCCGAGCGGGTCCGCGCCGCGATCCGGCGGGCCATCGCCTGAAGAGACCCGCCTGCTGCCGGAGGGCGGTGAGGCGCCGGAGCATTTTCCGACGAAGTGGATACCGGTTCGTCGAAGAAAATGCGGCAAAATCAAAAGCCGAGAGAGCTTCGCGATTGCAGCGCGATCGAGACGCTCTCTAGCCGAGGTCCCCCGACCAGGCCCCCGAAACGACGACGGCGCCGGCCCCGCTCGGGACCGGCGCCGCCTCGTCATCCGCCGAGGCGGATCAGAGCGGCCGCTTCAGCATCCGGGCGACGAGGCCCAGGATGCCCTCGCGAAAGACCAGCACGCAGACCACGAACACCACGCCCTGAATGATCGTCACCCAGGCGCCGAACTGCGCCAGGTAGTTCTCCATCGCGATGATGACGAAGGAGCCGAGGATCGGACCGAACACCGTGCCCATGCCGCCGACCAGCGTCATCAGCACCACCTCGCCCGACATCGACCAATGCACGTCGGTGAGCGAGGCGAGCTGGAACACGATCGCCTTGGTCGAGCCGGCGAGCCCCGCGAGCGTCGTCGAGAGCACGAAGACCGCGAGCTTGTACTGGTTGGCGCGGTAGCCCAGCGAGATCGCGCGGGGCTCGTTGTCGCGGATCGCCTTCAGCACCTGGCCGAAGGGCGAGTGGATGATGCGGTAGATCAGCAGGAGGCCGAGGAAGAAGATCACCGCCACGAGGCCGTAGAGCACCCGGTCGTCGGCGAGGCTGATGACGCCGAACAGGTTGCCGCGCGGAACCGCCTGGATGCCGTCCTCGCCGCCGGTGAACTTGGCTTGCAGCGAGAAGAAGAACACCATCTGGGCGAGCGCCAGGGTGATCATCGAGAAGTAGATGCCCTGGCGCCGGATGGCGAGCGCCCCGAAGACGAGGCCGAGAAGCGCCGCCATCAGGGTCCCGCCCAGGATCGCGAGTTCCGGCGTCAGGCCCCAGTTCTTGGCGGTGTAGGCGGTGACGTAGCTCGCCATGCCGAAATAGGCGGCATGGCCGAAGGACAGGAGGCCGCCGTAGCCGAGCAGCAGGTTGAAGGCCAGCGCGAACAGCGCGAAGCACAGCACCTTCATCAAGAAGACGGGATACAGGATGAAGGGCAGCACCGCGAGCAGGACCGCGATGATGACGAAGACGAGGCGGTGGAACGCCTTGGCGTCCCGGCCCTCGGGCAGGGTGGCGGCGATCGGGGTGGCGTCGGTGGACGCCGCGGCGGAGGACATGGGGGGTGTTCCTTCAGGCGTGGCGGGTCAGGCGGTGCGGCCGAACAGGCCGGCGGGCTTCACCAGCAGCACCAGCACCATGATGACGAAGATCACGGTCGAGGAGGCTTCCGGATAGAAGACCTTGGTCAGGCCCTCGACCAGCCCGAGGCTGAATCCGGTGATGATCGAGCCGAGGATCGACCCCATGCCGCCGATGACCACGACCGCGAACACCACGATGATGATGTCGGCGCCCATGTTCGGGTTCACCGAATAGACCGGCGCGGCGAGCACGCCCGCGAAGGCGGCGAGCGCCACGCCGAAGCCGTAGGTCAGCGTCAGCAGCAGCGGCACGTTCACCCCGAAGGCCTGGACCAGGGTCGGGTTCTCGGTGGCCGCGCGCAGGTAGGCGCCGAGCTTGGTCTTCTCGATGACGAGCCAGGTGGCGATGCAGACGACGAGCGAGGCGACGACGACCCAGCCGCGATAGTTCGGCAGGAACATGAAGGGCAGGCGCTGGCCACCCGAGAGTTCGGAGGGGATCGCGTAGGGCAGGCCCGACACGCCGTATTCGTTGCGGAACAGGCCCTGGATGATCAGCGCGAGGCCGAAGGTCAGGAGCAGGCCGTAGAGGTGATCGAGCTTGTAGAGCCGCGAGATCAGCAGCCGCTCGAGGATCACCCCGAACAACCCGACGATGATCGGCGCGAGGAGCAGCGCCCACCAGTAGCCGAGGCCGGCGTAGTTCAGCAGCATCCAGGCGACGAAGGCGCCCATCATGTACTGCGCGCCGTGGGTGAAGTTGATGATGTTCAACAGCCCGAAGATGATCGCCAGCCCGAGCGACAGGATGGCGTAGAACGAGCCGTTGATGAGGCCGAGCAGGAGCTGGCCGAAGAGCGCCTGCATGGGGACGCCGAGGATCGTGGGCATGGGGTCTGGCGACTCGCGTGGGGACCGGGCCTGGTGCGGATGGGGCCGGCGGCGCCGCGAGGCGCCGCCGGAAGGAGCGTCAGCTCTTGTTCACCAGCGGGCAGTTGCCCTGGTTGAGCGGGCGGAAGGCCTCGTTGCCGGGAATGGTCGCCAGGGTCTTGTAGAGATCCCAGGGGCCCTTCGACTCGGCCGGCTTCTTCACCTCGAACAGGTACATGTCGTGGATGGTGCGGCCGTCGGGGCGGATGTTGCCCTTGCCGAACAGGGGATCGTCGGTCGGGATCTCCTTCATCCTGGCGACGACCTTGCCGCCGTCGGAGGCCGACTTCAGCGCCTCGACCGCCTTCAGGTAGTGCAGCACGCTGGCATAGACGCCGGCCTGCACGGCGGTCGGCTTCTTGCCGCCGTTCTGCTTGGCGAAGCGATCGGAGAAGGCGCGGGTGCCGTCGTTGAGGTCCCAGTAGAACGGCTCGGTCAGCACCAGGCCCTGCGCGATCTTCGGGGTCAGGGCGTGGATGTCCGAGGAGAAGATCAGCAGGCCCGCGATGGCCTGGCCGCCCTCGGTGATGCCGAACTCGGCCGCCTGCTTGATGGCGTTGATGGTGTCGCCGCCGGCATTGGCCAGCCCGATCACCTTGGCGCCCGAGCCTTGGGCCTGGAGCAGGAAGGACGAGAAGTCGGCGGTCGGGAACGGCGTCTTGACCGCGCCGACCACCTTGCCGCCGTTCTTGTTGACGACCTCGGTGGTGTCGCGCTGCAGCGCCTGGCCGAAGGCGTAGTCGGCGGTGAGGAAGAACCAGGTGGTGCCGCCGCGCTTGACCATGGCGCCGCCGGTGCCGTTCGCCAGCGCCACGGTGTCGTAGGTCCAGTGGACGGTATTGGGCGAGCATTGCGGGCCGGTGAGATCCGCGGTGCCGGCGCCCGAATTGACGAAGGCCTTGTTCTTCTCCCGCGTCACCTGGTTGACGGCGAGCGCCACCGAGGAGGTCGGGACGTCGAAGATCGCATCGACCCCGTCGCGGTCGTACCATTGCCGGGCGATCGAGGCGCCGACATCCGGCTTGTTCTGGTGGTCCGCGGCGACGATCTCGACCTTCAGGCCCTTCTCGGCGGCCTTGAAGTCCTCCACCGCCATGCGGGCGGCGACGACCGAGCCCTCGCCCGCGATGTCGGCATAGACGCCCGAGCGGTCGTTCAGCACGCCGATCTTGACCGGTGTCTGCGCGAGCGCTTGGCCGGCGGCAACGGCGCAGAGGGCGCTGGCGAGCAACAACCGTTTCAGCATCGTTCTACCTCCCTGTGGATGCCGCCCGCATGCGACGGCGTTCGGCTGGTGAGTCGGGCGGGCTTCGCGCGCCGCGACGGCGCCGTGCCCGCTTCTGGATGGAGAGAGCCCGTCAGGGCCTCGGCCCTTCCGCCTGCGCGGCCTGCAGGACCAGCGGGCATCCGCCCTGGTCGAGGGGCCGGAAGGCTTCGCGGCCCGGGATGGTCGCCAGGGTCCTGTAGAGGTCCCACTCGCCCTTCGACTCGGCGGGTTTCTTGACCTCGAACAGGTACATGTCGTGGATCTTGCGGCCGTCGGCCCGGATCGTGCCCTTGCCGAACAGGGGATCGTCGGTCGGGATCTCCTTCATCCTGGCGACGACCTTGTCTCCGTCCGCGGCCGAGCCCAGCGCCTCCACGGCCTTCAGGTAGTGGAGTACGCCCGCATAGACCCCGGCTTGCGCCGCCGTCGGCTTCTTGCCGCCCGCGAGCCTGGCGAAGCGGTCCGAGAAGGCCCGGGTGTTATCGTTGAGGTCCCAGTAGAACGGCTCGGTCAGCACCAGCCCCTGCGCCACCTTCGGGGTCAAAGCGTGGATGTCGGAGGAGAAGATCAGGAGCCCGGCGAGCGCCTGGCCGCCCTCCGCCACCCGCAGCCGCGCCGCCTCGCGCACCGCCCCGATCGTGTCGCCGCCGGCATTGGCGAGCCCGATCACCTTGGCCCCCGAGCCTTGCGCCTGCCGGAGGGCGGGCGCGAAGTCGAAGGCCGGGAACGGGGTCTTCACCGCGCCGAGCACCCGGCCGCCCCGGCGCTCGATCAGCGCCGTGGTATCGCGCTGCACCGCCTCGCCGAAGGCGTAGTCGGCGGTGACGAAGAACCAAGTGTCGCCGCCGCGCTTGACCATCGCGCCGCCGGTGCCGTTGGCGAGCGCCACCGTGTCGAAGGTCCAGTGGACGGTGTTGGGCGAGCAATCCGGCCCGGTGAGGTCCGCGGTGCCGGCGCCGGAATCGACGAAGACCTTGTTCTTCTCGCGGGTGACCTCGTGCACCGCCAGCGCCACCGACGAGGTCGGCACGTCGAAGATCGCGTCGACCCCCTCGCGGTCGTACCAGGCCCGGGCGAGGCTCGCGCCGACCGCGGGCTTGTTCTGGTGGTCGCCGGAGACGACCTCGACCGACAGGCCGTGGTCCTGCGCGCGGAAATCCTCCACCGCCATGCGGGCGGCGACGACCGAGCCCTCGCCCGAGATCTCGGCATAGACCCCCGAGCGGTCGTTGAGCACGCCGATCTTGACCGGAACGACCCGGCCGGGGGTCCCCGCAAGCGCTGCCACGCCCGGGCCGAGACCGAGCGCGGGCCCCGCCAACAGGGCCGTGAGGAGGACCCGCGCCCGCATCACACGCCGAGATAGGTGTGCAGCTTGTCGATGTTGGCGTCGAGCTCGGCGTTCGGGATCATGTCGATCACCCGGCCCTGCTCGACGACGAAGTGCCGGTCGGCCACGGTCTGGGCGAAGCGGAAGTTCTGCTCCACCAGGATGATCGTGTAGCCCTCGGACTTCAGCCGGGCGATGGTCCGGCCGATCTGCTGCACGATGACCGGGGCGAGGCCCTCGGTCGGCTCGTCGAGCAGGATCAGCTTGGCGCCGGTGCGCAGGATGCGGCCGATGGCCAGCATCTGCTGCTCGCCGCCCGACAGCTTGGTGCCCTGGCTGCCCGAGCGCTCCTTGAGGTTCGGAAACAGGGTGTAGATCTGCTCGACCGTCATCCCGCC
The DNA here is from genome assembly GCF_017347565.1 of Methylobacterium indicum. NCBI lineage: Bacteria > Pseudomonadati > Pseudomonadota > Alphaproteobacteria > Hyphomicrobiales > Methylobacteriaceae > Methylobacterium > Methylobacterium indicum. The sequence goes on from NZ_AP024145.1 coordinate 4,549,563, forward strand.
GGGCTTCACCCGGGGCGGCAGCATCAGGTTCTCGTAGACCGACAGGCTCGAGAAGATGCCGCGCTCCTCCGGCACGTAGCCCAAGCCCAGCTTGGCGATGTTGCGCGAGGCCATGGCGATGGTCTCGGTGCCGTCGTAGCGGATCGAGCCCTTGCGCTTGCCCAGGATGCCGATGATGGCGCGGAGCGTCGTCGTCTTGCCGGCGCCGTTGCGGCCGAGCAGGGTCACCACCTCGCCGGGCTTCACGTCGAAGGTGATGCCATGCAGCACATGGCTCTCGCCGTACCAGCCTTCGAGGCCCTGCACCGAGAGGAGGGGGGCGGCGCCCGCGCCCGCCGCCGGGACCGGCTTCGTCATCACCGCCTCAGCCATGACCGGCTCCGATATAGGCCTCAACCACGCGGGGATCCTTCGACACGGTGGCGTAGTCGCCCTCCGCCAGCACCTGGCCGCGCGCCAGCACGGTGATGCGGTCGGAGAGCGAGGCGACGACCGACAGGTTGTGCTCGACCATCAGGATGGTGCGGTTCGCCGAGACCCGGCGGATCAGGGAGGCGGTCCGGTCGACGTCCTCGTGGCCCATGCCGGCCATCGGCTCGTCGAGGAGCAGCATCTCGGGCTCGAGCGCCAGCGTCGTGGCGATCTCCAGCGCCCGCTTGCGGCCGTAGGAGAGTTCCACCGCCGGAATGTCGGCGAATTCCGACAGGCCAACCGCCTCGACGAGGTCCAGCGCCTCGCGGTTCAGCGCCCGCAGCACCGTCTCGGAGCGCCAGAAATCGAAGGAATCGCCGCGCTTGCGCCGCTGGAGCGCGATGCGGACGTTCTCCTTGACGGTGAGGTGTGGGAAGACCGCCGAGATCTGGAACGAGCGCACTAGGCCGAGCCGAGCCACGTCCGCCGGCTTCATGCCGGTGATGTCGCGGCCGTTGTAGCGGATCGAGCCCGCCGACGGTGTCAGGAACTTCGTCAACAGGTTGAAGCAGGTCGTCTTGCCGGCGCCGTTCGGGCCGATCAGCGCGTGGATCGTCCCGCGCTTGACCTCGAGCGTCACGCCGTTGACGGCGCGAAACCCCTTGAACTCCTTGGTCAGGCCCTCGGTCGACAGGACGATGTCCTGGCCCCGGGCGCCGGCCTCAGCGTGGGTTAGCGGTTGGGCCATGTCGGCGCGTCACCCCTGCGTTTCCTCGCTCGCGCTTATGCGCGTATCGCATAGCGAAACAGCATGCCGCCGAAGGAGTGTCAACGGGTCGACGCCGGCCTGCCGCAGGGCGAATCCGGCCTGTCAGGCCTTATTCACCGCCGGTTTCGGTTCGAGGAGCGCCCGGGCCGTCCGGGTGAGCGGCCGCTCGATCACGCGGTGCAGCACGAGCGCGGCGAGGCAGGCGAGGGCCAGCATCGCGGCCACCGCGAGGCCGGGCCCGAGACGGGCGGCGAGCCCGGTCGCCTCGACGGCGATCCGCACCCCGCGCACCGCGAAGGGATGGACGAGGTAGAGCGCGTAGGAGGCATCCCCGAGGAGGGTTGCGGGTCTCAGCAGGGCCGCACGGCGCGGGCCGCCGACGCCGGAGGGTCCGAGCGCGGCGGCCGCGACGAGAAGGCAGGCCGGCCCGCCCCAGGCGAGGCAGCGGGGAAGGGCGGGGGCATCGCCCGCGAGCGACAGGAGCACGAGGCCGGTCCCCGCGAGTACCAGGCGGGCGAGGCCGGGCAGGCGCAGGCCCTCCCGGCGCGCCAGGGCCAGGAGGGCCCCGCAGGCGAATTCGAGGACGATCGGGTCGCTCCAGAAGGCCAGCGGCACCGGCAGCGCCGTGCCATGATGGACCGCTGCCGCCCCCAGGAGCACGAGACCGGCGAACACCGCGACCGTGCCGGCGACCGCCTGCCGTCGGCCCCAGGGCAGCACGAGGGCGAAGACGACGTAGAACGCCATCTCGTAGTTCAACGTCCAGCCGAGGGAGTAGAGCGGCTGCACCGCCCCGTCGCCCCGGGCCATCGGCCAGAACAGATAGGAGGCCGCGAGGTAGGCCGGCCCCTCGCCGCCGGCCCCCAGGAGGCCGGGCCTGGCCCAGGCGAGGGCGAGGTAGAGCGTGGTGGCGAGCCAGTAGAGGGGTACCACCCGCGCGACCCGGTGGGCGAGGAAGACCCGCCGCGCCTCCCTCCGCCCGTGCAGCGGGGCCGCCGCGTGCACGATGATGAAGCCCGAGATGACGAAGAACACGTCGACGCCCGCCGGCCAGGGCAGCCAGGCGGCCGGCGCGAAGGCGAGGCCCGCCCGATCGGCGAGGCCCGCGACTTCGTGCTGGGCATGGCCGGCGGCGACCATCACGGCGGCCAGCGCCCGCAGGACCTGGATCAGCGGCAGGGGCGTGGAACGGACCAAGGACATCGCTCACCGGACACGGGCACCCGGACGGGACCCGGCGCGGTCTTACCGGAGCCGGGGCGGGTTCGGCCAGGGCCGGCAGACCCCGAAGACATGACGCGACCGCGGGAACAATGCCGCCGGAACGTCGTTGTCCAGCCCGAAAGCGTCCTGCCAAGCCGATGACGCAGCCGTGACTGAGACGATCCCTCGATATCCGGCGGTTCTGGCACGTTACGCTCAAGAACAGACTACCAGGAGTTGACCGATGAAGAAGCTCGTTGCCCTGACCGGCCTCGCCGTTGCTCTCGCCACCCCCGCCTTCGCGCAGCAGGTCGGCAATTTCAACGAGTTCCGCTCGATGGCGCTGATGTCGAATGCGTTCGAGGTCAAGGCGAGCCAGATCGCCCTCGACAAGTCGCGCAACCCGCGCATCCGCAGCTTCGCCCAGGAGATGATCCGCGACCACCGCGCCGCCAACGTGGCGCTGCTCGGTGGCCGTGAGAACGTCGCCGGCGGCGTCGGCTCCGGCATCGGCGGCCTGATCGAGGCGCCCTTCGCCATCGCGGGCGGCGCGGTCGGCGCGGCCACGGGTGCGGCGGCCGGCGTCGTCGGCGGCACGCTCCAGGGCGGCCCGGTCGGCGGCCTCGAGGGCCTCGGCTCCGGCGCGGCCCGCGGCGCCCGGATGGGTGCGAACGCGGTCGACTTCGACGGCGACGTGACCACCACCGCCGCCACCCGTGCCATCCCGCTGGGCCCGCAGCAGCAGGCGATGCTCGCCGAGCTCGCCGACACCCCGGCCGGCCCGGCCTTCGACCGGACCTACGTCCGCATGCAGGTCCAGGCCCACGCCATGACCGTGGCCAACTACCAGGCCTACGCCCAGTCGGGTCCGAACCCGGCCCTGCGCAACTACGTCCAGCAGGCCCTGCCGGTGATTCAGCAGCATCTGGCGCAGGCCCAGCGCCTGCCGGGCGCCCGCTGAGCGCACGGACCAACCTTGAGATGACGGAGCGGCGGGCCGAGAGGCCCGCCGTTTCCGTTCGTGGCATACGCTAAGCAGATTTCGCCGAAGTGGATACCGGTTCTAGACAAAAATCTGCGACAAAACAAGAACCTAAGCGGGCGAAGCGGTAACCGGGGCAAATTCACGGGCGAGCAGGTGCAGCATTTCTGGTCTCGCACATGCGAGATGCTGCATTGTCAGTAGCTTGCGGGTTCGAAGGACCGCCCCTGCGACGCATTTTCGAATTCCCGCCCGCGATTTTGCCCCGGTTACGGCGAAGCGTTGGCCTGCCCACGGTCCACGACACTGGCCGGGAACCGTGCAGCCAGGCTCCATGACCCATTGTAAACCAATCCCTTTTCCGGACGACTGAAGCGAAGCGGAAGGAGATCCGGAATCCAGCACGAAAAGCCGCGAAGCGTCTCATTGTCTGCGACGGTGCAACAGGTTGAGCCGCTTCGCGGCATGTCCTCTGCTGGATCCCGGATCTCCTTCCGCTGACGCTCCAGTCGTCCGGGAAAGGGGGTGGAACGCCTGCGTGGTGGCCTCCACTTTCTTCAATGTCGTGTACCGTGGGCAGGCCAACGCTTCGCCCGCTTAGGTTCTTGTTTTCGTCGCAGATTTTTGCCGCCGAACCGGTGTCCACTTCGGCGAAATCTGCTTAGAGGCGGATCCTCACCACAGCAGCGGGTGGCGGTACACCTCCACCATGTCGCCTGCCTCGACCCGCGTGACGTCCTCCGGCAGCTCGGCCAGCCCGTCGCTGCCGGTCAGCGACGACAGCAGCCCGGCGCCGTCGCGGGGAAACTTCACCGCCTCCACGGTCCCGTCGGGGCCGCGGTGCAGCGAGACGCGAACGTATTCCCGGCGCCCGGCCTTCTTGGCGTACCGGAACGCGGCGCGGGCGGGCTCGCTCGGCGGGGCTTCCGGAACGGCGCCGCCGAGGCGGGCGAGGAGCGGCCGGACGACGAAGAGCAGCGTGACGTAGACTGCCACCGGGTTGCCCGGCAGGCCGACGAAGGCGGTCTCGCCGATGAGGCCCATCGCGATCGGGCGGCCGGGCTTGATCGCGAGGCGCCAGAACACCAGCCGCCCCACCGCCTCCACGGCCGCCTTGACGTGATCCTCCTCGCCGGTCGAGACGCCGCCCGAGGTCACGATCAGGTCGTGGCCCGCGGCCGCCGCCTTCAGGCGGTCGGGCAGGGTGGCGGGGTCGTCGCGCAGGATGCCGAGATCGGCGACCTCGACGCCGAGGCGCCGCAGCAGCGCCACCAGGAGGATCCGGTTCGAATCGTGGATCGCGCCCGGCCGCAGCTTGGCCCCGGGCTCGGCCAGTTCGTCGCCGGTGGAGAAGACCGCGACCCGCAGGCGACGGCGCACCGAGAGGGTGGCGTGGCCCGTGGCGGCGGCGAGCGCGAGGTCGGGCGGGGTCAGACGGCGGCCGGCCGGGATCACGACGCTGCCGTGGGCGACATCCTCTCCGGCGAGGCGCCGGTTGGCGCCGGCCTTGAGGCCGGAGGGCAGGGCGACCGCCTCGCCCTCGCGCCGCACGTCCTCCTGCATGAACACCGTGTCGGCACCCGGCGGCATCGGCGCGCCGGTGAAGATCCGCATCGCCGCTCCCGCCGGGAGGCCCGCATCCGGCGCGGCCCCGGCGGGAAGGCGCCCGCGCACCGGGAGCACCGTCTCGGCACCGGGGGTCAGGTCGGTAAAGCGCACGGCGTAGCCGTCGACCGCGGAATTGTCGAAGGGCGGCAGGTCGAGCCCCGCGACGACGTCCGCGGCCGCGATCCGCCCGTCGGCGTCCGTGAGGGCGATCGTCTCGGTCCCGGCCAGAACCGGCACCCGCTCGGCGATCAGCGCCGCGGCGGCCTCGACGGAGAGGAGCGGGCCGCCGAAGGCGAAGCAGTCGTCGGTCAGCTGCGCCATGAACTCCGCTCTCCCGCTTCTCCGCCCTCCCGGGATTCCAGCCGCGCCAGCACCGCCGCGAGGGGCTCGGCCCGCGCCATGACGATATCGGCGACCGTCTCCACCGCGTCGAGGGGCACGATCGGCGGGGTTGCGTCCGGAAAGGGATGGTCGCTCGCCACCGCGACGATGCGGGGATCGTCGGGATGGAGCGGCGGCCGGCCGTTGGCGTGCCGGTAGACCTCGAGCTTGGGATGCGCCTCGCGCTTGAATCCCTCGATCACAGCGAGGTCGCAGGGGCCGAGCCGGCGCAGCAGGTCGGGCAGGCGCGCCTCCTCCTCGACCTCTCGGATCTGAACGGTGCGGCGGCTCGACGAGACGATCACCTCGCAGGCCCCGGCCTCGCGGTGGCGGTGGGAATCCTTGCCGGGCTGGTCGACGTCGAAGGCGTGGTGGGCGTGCTTGACCGTCGCGATCCGCAGGCCGCGGCCCCGCAGGACCGGGATCAGCCGGACCAGCAACGTGGTCTTGCCGGCGCCGCTCCAGCCGGCGAGCCCGATGACCCGCATCGTCACGCCTCCGGCCGGGTGAAGCCGAGACCGGCGAGGTCGGCGGCCAGCGCCGGATCGTCGAGGAGGGCGAGGAACGCCGCGAGGGCCGGCTCGTCCCGCCGCTCCTCCCGGTAGGCGAAGTCGTAATGCTCCTCGGTCAGCGGCAGGAAGCCGAGGCCGTAGGCCTCCGCCACCGGCGCGATGGCGACCCCCCAATCGGCCCGGCCCTGCGCGACCGCCGCCGCGACCGCGTTGTGCGAGCGCGGCTGGTTCCAGTAGCCGGCGGGCCGGGCGCCGTTCAGCAGGCCCTCGACCAGGGCCCGGGTGCCGGCCCCGGTGTTGCGGTTGACCATCACCGCCTCGTCGTCGGCGAGGAGCCGCGTCACCGCCTCCTCGGCCGGCGCGTCGGAGAAGCGCGGATCGCCGGCGCGGAAGACCACGCCCTGCAGGCGGCGCCAGCCCGGCGCCAGGGCGAGGCCGGCCGTGAGATAGGGGGCGTTGTAGCGACCGGTCTCGGGATCGAGGAGATGCATGGCGGCGAGGTCGCACTCGCCCCGGCGCAGGGCGCCGAGCCCGCCGGCCGAGCCGACCCAGAGGGTGCGGGCGGTGACATCGCGGGCCAGGAGATGTCCGACCAGCCGGTCGAGGCCGAGGCAATGGCTGCCGACGATCATCAGGTCCGGCGGCCGGGCCGCCCGGCCGATCCGGGAGACGGACACGGCCTCGCCGGCCTCGAGCCCGGGCCGGTTCGCCGGCACGGCGAAGAACCCGTCGGCCTGCGAGAAGGCCGTCACGGCCCCCGAGCCCTTGGCCAGCGGAAGGGCGACGAGACCGCCGGTCCCGCGGGAGAGCGCAGCCATCACGTATTCGGTGCGCCCGAGCTCGGAGGGGAGGCGCTGCGGCAGCTGCGCCGCCACGATCTCCTCCTCCCGGGCGGGCAGGCCGGCGAGCGCCCGGATCAGCGGCACCACGAATTCGTGGAAGGTGAACATCGCCGAGGTCGGGAAGCCCGGCAGCACCACCACCGGCACGGTGCCGGCCAGTGCCAGGCAGAGCGGCTTGCCCGGCTTCAGCGCCACGCCGTGGACCAGGATGCCGGGCTCGCCCAATCGCGACAGGATGCGGTGCGAGACGTCGCCCGCGCCCTTCGAGGTGCCGCCGGACAGGATCACGAGGTCGGCCGCGGCCAGGGCCCGAGCCAGGGCGTCTTCCAGCGCCGCCTCGTCGTCCGGCACGATGCCGCCCGGCACCGCGACGCCGCCATTCTCGGTTACGCTCGCCGCCACGATGGCGCCGTTCGAATCGTAGAGCCGGCCTTGCGCCAGGGGCGAGCCCGGCGCCACCAGTTCGTCGCCGGTGGAGAGCACCGCGACGCGGGGCCGGCGCACGACGGGCAATGCGGCGAGGCCGCAGGCGGCCAGCATCCCGATCTCGCGGGCCGTGGCCAGGGTGCCGCGGCGCAAGACCGTCTCGCCCCGCGCCATGTCGGCGCCGGCATAACCGACGAAGCGGCCGGGCCCCGCCGCTTGAGCGAGCGCGATCGCCGGCGCGGGGCCGTCCTCGAATTCCGTCGCCTCGACCATCACCACCGCGTCGGCACCGCGGGGCAGCACGCCGCCGGTGGCGATCGGCGTGGCGGTGCCCGGGCCGACGGTCAGGGTCGGGGCGACGCCGCAGGCCAGGATCTCGCGGTTCAGGACGAGGCGGCGGGGCGCGGCTTCGCTCGCCCCCTCGGTATCGGCGGCGCGCACCGCGAAGCCGTCGACGAGGGCGCGGTCGAAGGGCGGCACGTCGATCGGCGAGGCGATGTCGTCGGCGAGGACCCGGCCGAGGGCCTCGGCGAGCGGCACGGTCTCGGGCGGCAGGGCCGTGTGCGGCACGGCCTCGCGCCAGCGCGCCATCGCCTCGTCGCGGCTCACCACCGCCAGGAACTGCTCCTGGCGCGAGGCCGCGGCGAGGCGGATGGAGAAATCGTCGGCGGGAGAAACGGTCACAGCGGCAGAACCTCGACGGGGGTCCCTGCGGGATACCCCTCATGGGCCGGCGGCACCAGCAGGGCGGCCTCGGCCCGCGCCAGGCGATGGAGCGGGATCTCGGCCCCGCCGATCGGTTCGGCGCCGGCCGCGACGCGGCGCAGGAACACCACGTCGGTGAGGCCGATGAGGGACGAGACCTTGCGGGTCAGGGGCAGGATGGCGGCGGGTTCGGGCGCGGTGCCGGCCAGGGCGGCGAGCAGCGGCCGGCCGAGGGCGAGCCAGGCCGCGAGCGCCGCATCCGGCCGGCCCGGCAGCAGCAGCACCGGCCGCCCGGCCGCCTCGCCGAAGCCGGCGCTCTCGCCGGGCCGCAGGGCGATGCCGTGGGCATCGAGCCGCCCGGCCTGCGCCAGCGCCGCGGCGCTCCCGTCGCGCCGGCCCGGGCCGGTGCCGCCGAGCACCAGCACGGCATCGGCCCCCGGGGCGAGGAGGGCGGCAGCCAAGTCCTCCGCCGGTGCCGGCCTTGTCGCGATGTCGGCCGTGCCGCCCGCGGCCGCGATCCAGGCGGCGAGGACCGGCGACAACGTGTCGGGCGCGGCCGCGAGGATCCGCAGCCGCGGGCGGCGCACGTCGAGTTCGGCGAAGCCGGCCTCCGCGAGGGCGAGGCCCTGCAAGGGCACGATCCGCTCGCCCGCGGTGACGAGGGGCGGACCCGGTGGAAATTCGGCGCCCGGGGCACGCGTGCCCTCGCCGGCGGCGACCTCGGTCTCGATCCAGAGCGGATCGTCTCCGAGGGCGTCCGGCGCCAGCAGGGCGTCGGTGCCGGGAGGCAGCGGGGCGCCGGCCTCGACCCAGGCGGGAGCGCGGGCCACCCTCACGGGGGCGTACGGGGAGGCGCCGACGATTTCCGCCGCGCTCGCCGCCCAGCCGTCGCGCAAGGCCATGCGGTGCGCCGGCAGGCCGGTTCCGACCACGACGTCCCTCGCGGCCACGGCGCCCAAAGCCTCGGCGAGGCTCGCGCCGACGGGCGCGACCGGGCGCGCCAGGGCAACGAGCGCCTGCGCCGCCTCGGCGACGGGCATCAGCGCGGTGGTGAGCGCCCTCGGCCTCACGGGCGGGCGCCCGGATGAAGAGGGGCGGCCATGCGGCTGTCCTTGATTCGCAACGGAGCGGAGCCGATGCGGCAAGCGCCGGCCGGGATCAAGGTTCGGGCGCCGGGTCGGGCGCTCGGCGGAGAAAATGTCGCGGCGGAGACGAGAGTTCGGCCCACTCCCCACCCGCGGAGAGTGGGGAAACCTGCAGTAGTCCCCGCTGGAAGGTTTCCGCGGCCGACCCCGAGCATGAGGATTCGATAGTGCCGGAATCCCCCATCGCGCCCATACCCGCCCCCTCCGCCGAGGCCGTCCGCGTCGCGCGACAGCTCGGGCGCCTCGAAGCGCTGGAAACGCGCCACCGCCTGCGGCGGCGCGTCGCCCGGGCGGTACGGGGCGGGCTCGGCGGGGGCGGCGCTTTCCTGGTACTGGTGAAGGCCAAGCTCGTCGGCTCGCTCGCCGGGAAGCTCGTGATCGCGGCGATCGTCGCAATTGGCTTCGCCTGGCCCCTCGCCGCCCTCGTTGCGGTCGTGATCGCGATGGCGATCGCGGCCCTGTTCGACGGCGGCCCGCTCGATCTCGCCGGATGCGACTGCCCCGGGCCGAACGCCCGCCGCGCCCGGCTGCGGGCGCTGATCGCGGAACGGCGGACCTGGCTCGCCGCGCCGGATGGCCCCGCGCCCCTCATTCGCTCGAGCCGGAAGCTCACGCGCGCCTGAGGGAAAAAGCCCTACGGGGGCTCCGTCCCGCAGGCGGCTTCGAGGATATCGGCCTCGGTCACCGTCTCCATCGGCTTGGCGATCTTGACGGCCCGGGTCGGCCGGCCCGCGAGCATCAGGAGGATCACCGTTTCGACATCCGGGCAGCCGGGATCGGCGCAGGCGATCTCGTTGACCGAGAGCGCGTCCTCCTCGGCGAGCGCCAGGATCCGGCGGGTGCGCTCCGTCAGATCCTTGCGCGACGCGGCCTGCGCGCTCGCTCGGGCGCGCAGGACCTTGAGGCTGTGGAACACGGAGCGTCAGGCCATGCCCGGCGTCCAGGCCGGGAACGGATCGGGCAGGGTCCGGTCGGCCGCGACCGGTCCGTCCTCCCCGCCGACGAGGCAGGCGTCGAGGGCCCGGCGGATCGCCGCCTCGTCGAGGCCGGCACCGATGAAGACGAGTTCCTGGCGCCGGTCGCCCCAGGTGTCGCTCCAGTGCCGGTCCAGCTCGTCGCGCCACTCGGGATGCTCGGGCCAGCGCGCGCGCGGCACCGCGGCCCACCAGCGGCCGAGCGGCGTCACCCGGGCGGTCGAGCCGGCGAGAGAGAACTCGCCGACCCAGTCCGGGCGGGTCGCGAGCCAGAAATGGCCCTTGGCCCGGATCAGCCCCGGCCAGGTATCCTTGGTGAAGGCGTCGAACAGCGCCGGATGGAAGGGCCGGCGGGCCCGGTAGACGAAGGAGCCGATGCCGTATTCCTCGGTCTCCGGCACGTGCTCGGCGGCGCCGTACAGCTCCTTGTACCAGAGCGGATGAGTCTGGGCCTTCTCCTCGCTGAACAGCCCGGTCTCCAGCACGTCGCCGAGGGGCACCTGGCCGAACGCGGCCTCGACGATGCGGGCGTCGCCGTTGAGGCCGCGCACCACCTTGCGCACCAGGTCGCGCTGCTCGGCCGTCACGTCGTCGGCCTTGTTGATGACGACGACGTCGGCGAACTCGATCTGCTCGACCAGGAGGTCGACCAGGGTGCGGGTGTCGCCTTCGCCCGCGACCTCGCCGCGGTCGCGCAGGAAGTCGTGCGAGCCGTAGTCGCGCAGCAGGTTCACGGTGTCGACCACCGTCACCATCGTGTCGAGGCGGGCGATGTCGCAGAGCGCCCGGCCGTCCTCGTCGCGGAACGAGAAGGTGCTGGCGACGGGGAGCGGCTCGGCGATGCCGGTGCCCTCGATCAGCAGCGTGTCGAACCGGCCCTCCTCGGCGAGGCGGCGCACCTCCTGCATCAGGTCGTCGCGCAGGGTGCAGCAGATGCAGCCGTTCGTCATCTCGACCAGGCGCTCGTCGGTGCGCGACAGGCCGGCATCGCCCGCCCGCACGAGGTCGGCGTCGATGTTCACCTCGCTCATGTCGTTGACGATGACGGCGACGCGCCGGCCCTCGCGGTTGGCGAGCACGTGGTTGAGCAGGGTGGTCTTCCCCGCTCCGAGGAAGCCGGAGAGGACCGTGACGGGCAGGCGGGAATCGGTCGAACGGGCAGGGGACGTGGCTACGGACATGGGCACCTCCACATTCGTAACAATATAACATTGCCCATCGTGTCAAGGCGGCCCCCGTGGCACCGCTTCACCTTCCCGCCCGTGGCGAGCGGGCCTAGAGCGGGGGTGCTCCTAGGAAGGCTTGCGCTGGCAGGCCAACGCTTCGCCCGCTTAGGTTCTTGTTTTGTCGCAGATTTTTATCGCCGAACCGGTATCCACTTCGGCGAAATCTGCTTGGGAGATCGACGCGCCGCATGCGCAATGTCCTCCGCCTCCTCGTCCACGCGTCCCTCGCGGTCGCGCTGCCCGCAGCGGCCCGCGCCGAGATGCCGATGCGCGGCCATGGCGGCCCGGTGCGGGCGCTCGCGGTGACGCCGGACGGGGACAGGGCGCTCACCGGCAGCTTCGACCAGTCGGCGATCCTCTGGTCGCTCGCGGACGGGACGGCCCAGCGGATCCTGCGCTTCCACGAGGGGGCGGTGAACGCGGTGGCGTGGCTGCCCGATGGCGGGATGCTCACCGGAGCCGAGGACGGACGCGTCGCGCTCTGGCACGCGGGGCCCGAGCCGGAACGGGTCCTGACCCGGCATGCCGGCCCGGTCACGGGGATCGCGGTGGCGCCGGACGGACGGACGGTCGCCTCCTCCGCCTGGGACGGCACCGCCCGGGTGACGCCCCTGGACGGTGGACCGGCGCAGGTCCGTGAGCATGGCGGCAACGTCAATGCGGTGGCGTTCCTGCCCGACGGCCGCCTCGTCACCGGCGGCTACGACGCGACGGTCCGGATCTGGCCGGAGGCGGGCGAGCCCCGCGCCGTCCAGCTCCCCACTCCGGTCAACGCCCTGGTCGTCGCGCCCGACGGGGAGATCGCGGCGGCCGGCGCCGACGGATCCGTCCGCCTGCTCGCGCCCGATGGCGGGGTGCGGGCCGAGGTCGCGGTCGGCCCCCGTCCGGTGGTGGCGCTGGCGCTCTCGCCGAAGGGGACGCAACTCGCCGCCGCGACGGTGGGCGGCGCGGTCGCGGTGATCGACCGGGAGGCGGCGCGGGTGCGCCTCACCCTGGTCGGGCCGGGCCTGCCGGTCTGGTCGCTGGCCTTCCGGGGCGACGACGAGCTCGTCACCGGCGGCGGCGACCGGCTGGTGCGGCGCTGGGACCTCGCCACCGGTGAGCCGATCGGGCCGCTCGCCATGCCGCGCCCGGCCGACGGGCTCGCGGCCTTCGCGGGCGACCGCGGCGCGGAGGTCTTTCGCGCCTGCGAGGCCTGCCACACCCTGACGCCGGACGGCGGCAACCGGGCCGGGCCGACGCTCCACGGGGTGTTCGGCCGGCGCATCGGGACGGCGCCGGGCTACGCCTACTCGCCGGCCTTCCGGCAGCTCGATATCGTCTGGAACGCCGACACCATCGCCCGGCTGTTCGAGATCGGTCCCGCGCGGTTCACCCCCGGCACCAAGATGCCGGAACAGACCGTGCAAGAGGCCGAGGACCGCGCCGCCCTGGTGCGATTCCTGGAGACGGCGACGCGGTGAGGTGGGTTCGACCCTGGCATCGCGCCGGGGGGCGTGCGCGTTGACAGAGTATCGGCCGGGCGGGACATTACAGCACTGGAGGTCGCCATGCTGAGCGTCATCGAAGAGCTTTCGGGCGACGGCATCGTCCTCGACGCCGCGCATGTGCGGGCCCGCGTGGAGGACTGGCAGGAACGGATCAACGATCTTTATCGAGAGATCACGGACTGGCTTCCCGATCTCTGCGTCAACCGGGACGGAACGGTCCTGATGGATGAGGAAGTGATGCGCGCTTACGGCGTATCACCGATCCGGCTGCCGATCCTGCGCCTTGCAGACGTGGGAGCGGAAGTGGCCACCTTCGTTCCGGGAGGTCTGTGGATCATCGGCGTCAACGGCCGGATCGATCTGTCCACGCGCAATGGTCGGTTCCTGATCATCGACAGGGCCGGTGTCTTCGCACACCCGCGGTGGACCATCGCTCCTGCTCTGCGCCGCCTCGATGTCGAGCCGCTCTCGCAGGCAACGCTCATCAGAGCCATCCGGTGAAGAATGGGTCAATGCAAGTCCGATCGGCGAAGGTGCTAACGTGAAAGACTTGGCGGCTATCGCTGCCGTCTACTCGGATACCGCGACGGGCTTCGATGCCCAACTCGCGCAGGCGCGGGAAGCCGCGGACACTGCCTTGGCTGACCGCATCGCGCGCAAGCAGCAGATCAACGACTCGGCCTACTTCATTCTTGCCTGGGGCCAACTCGAGGCCGAGATCAACCGGATGGCCGAACAGGCCGTCCGCAACCGGCGAAGCAGCATCCGCTGGGAGGACCGCCGCGCGTGGGACGCGCATGATCCGGAGAACATGCGGGCGAAGTTCGAGGACCGGGCCGCGCTCGTGCTCGACCGCCTCAACGTCGCTTCCGACGCCTACCGCAGGACGATCCGCTACTATCGCTGGCGTAACGGGATCGCCCACGGCGCAAGCCTGGCGACCGGGATCGACGTCCCGGCTATCATCGGCGACCTCTATCAGATCGCTGGCGAACTCAGGGCCTGAAGCTCAGCCCTGCCGCGCCCGGATGTAGTCCTCCGAGGTCCGCGGCCGGTTCTCCTCCGCGGCATGGGGATCGAACCCTTCGGTGAGGACGTGCGAGACCCGGCAGGTGTCGCACATCATGAGCGCCTTGATCCGCTGCTCGCCGGCCGGGCCGGCGAACATCCAGTGGCGGTCGCGCAGGCGCCCGACGATCCGCTCGATGGTGCTGCGGGTGCCGAAGGCCTTGCCGCAGGCGATGCACTCGAACGGCTCCTCTTCCTTCAGCACCCGGCGGGGCGCCGCCCAGGCGGCGAAGTCGAGCTGCGGCACGAGGCCGATCACGTCCTCCGGGCAGGTCGCGGCGCACAGGCCGCATTGCACGCAGGCGCTCTCGGCGAAGGTCAGGCGCGGCCGGTCGGGATCGTCGGCGAGCGCACCGGTCGGGCAGGCACCGACGCAGGCGTGGCAGAGCGTGCAGGACGCGGTGTCGAAGGCGAGGCCGCCGAAGGGCGCGCCGGCATCGAGCGCCACCCGGTCGACGGGATGCGGCGCGGCGTGGTGCAGCTCGGAGACCGCGAAGCGCAGGACGCCGCGCACGTCGCCGTCCGGCATGAAGCCCGACGGGGTCGGGGCGGGGGTGCCGCGGGGGCCGGTCGCCAGGGCCTCGCCCAGCGCGTCCGGATCGTCGGTCTCGATGAGCGAGACCACGGCGCCGCCCGCCGGCGCGCCGTAGCCGAGGGCCTGGACGATCGTCTCGAGCCGGGCGGCGTTGCGCAGAAGCGGGGCGACGTCGTGCTTGGGTCGCGCCCGCACGAGGAAGCGCACTGCGCTCGCGCCGTACGCGAAGGCCGCGGCCACGAGTTCGGGTCCGACCTGCGTCACCTCGTTGAGCGAGAACGGCAGCACGTCCGCCGGCAGCCCGTCGCCGAAGCGTGCGAGCGCGTCGATCAGCGGGGCGCCGTGCGCGTCGTCGTGGATCAGCAGCACCGGCGCGGCGCCGCCGGCCTTGCGGAAGGCGGCGAGGAGGGTGCGCAGGCGGCGCATCTGCGCGTCGGCCGGCGGCAGGGCGTAGGCGGCGGCCCCCGTCGGGCAGACCGAGGCGCAGGAGCCGCAGCCGGCGCAGACATGCGGATCGATCGCCACATGGTCGCCGGCCGGCGCGATGGCGCCGGTCGGGCAGACGTCGAGGCAGCGGGTGCAGCCGGTGATGCGTGAGCGCGAATGGGCGCAGAGGTCGGCGTGGAAGTCGATGAAGCGCGGCTTGTCGAAGGTGCCGACGAGGTGCGAGGCCTCGAACAGCACGCGCTCCACAGCCGCCGGATCGCCGGGATCGGCCCGAAGATAGCCGCTGCGCAGCTCGTTCGCGGGGAAGAGCGGCGTGCCGCCGGTGAGATCGACGACGATGTCGCAGGTCGACATCGCCCCGTCCCGGGACGGCCCGAAGGCCAGCGCCCGGCGCGAGGAGGGCAGGGGCAGGGCGGTATCGTCGACCGTCAGGGTAAAGGCCCCGAGATGGCCCTTGGCCGTCCGCACCGTGCCCTTCAGAACCGGGACCTCGCCGCTCGACGGCACCGCGACCTCGCCCGGCCGGGAGAGCAGCACCGTGACGTCGAGGTGGTCGGCGAGCCGCCGCCCGGCCTCGATCGCCGCCTCGTCGCGGCCGTAGACCAGGGCGACGCCCTGGCTCTCGAAGCTCACGTTCGCCGGCACCGGCATCGTCTCGGTGGCGGCGGCCAGCAGGGCGGCCATCTTGGGCCCGGCGGCGGCGCCTTGCGCCGACCAGCCGGCCGTCTCGCGGATATTGGCGAAGGCGACGCGGTCCTCGGCGCCCAGCTCCTCCGCCACCTCGCGAAAGAGCGGCGCCTTCAGGGTGCAGGACACGGTGACGGGGGCACCCGAGGCCAGGGCCGCCCGCACCCGTGGGAGTTCGCGACCGCAGAACTGGTCGCCCGTCTCGAGCGTCCCGCCGCAGCCCTTGCCGATCGCCGCCGCATCGAGGGGCATGCTGCCCTCGCAGGAACAGGCGATCACGATCCGATCCGACACCGCGCACGTCTCCGACCGGGCGCGGTCCTCGGCCTCGCCGGAGGCCGAAGCGCTGCGCGCCCCCTGGGGCGTCATGCCCCTTGTTCAGTGATCCAGCGCTATATAGGAGCCGTTAAAAAGAACGATCCGACACGTTCGCACAGGCCATCCGTTTCCCTGCCGCCATCCCCCTCATGACCCTCGCGGATTCCTCCGGACTGCTGCTGCCCCCCGTCTTCCGTTCGCTGCGCTTGCCCGCCGGGGCGGCAGGAACGGCGCATGAGCGGGCCTGCGCCCTTGCGGGCGACGACGACGAGGCCGCCGGGATGCTGGTCGTCGGCACCCGGCCCGACCTCGTGGATATCGCGGTGGTGCTGGCACCCAAGGAGCCGCTCGCGGTCGCCCGCCTCGCCGGGCTCGTCGGTCTGACCGCCCTCGCCGAGACGGTCGGCAGCCACGGGCCGCCCGACAAGCCGGTGACCCTCGACGGGGCCGGCGCCCTCTTGTTCGACCGGGCCCGCCTCGGTGGCGGGCGGCTCGCCTGGCCGGAGGGCTGCCGAGACGAGGCGGTGCCGGACTGGCTCGTCTTCTCCGCCATGCTGATTGCCTCGAAGCGCGAGGCGGGCGATCCCGGCCATACCCCGGATTCGACCTCGCTGGAGGAAGAGGGGTTCGAGGCGACGGGCGACGCGCTGGTCGAGAGCTTCGCCCGTCACCTGCTGCGCGGCCTCGCGCTCTGGGCCGAGGACGGTCCCCCCGGCGCCCGGGCCCGCGCCCGCGGCTTCCTCGGCACCGATGCGGGCCTGCCCGTCCTCGACGGCGCCGGCTGGTTCGATCCCGTCCGGGGAGGGCCGCGCCTGTGAGCCTCAAGCTTCCCCGCACGCTCCGGCTCGACCCGTCCGACACCCTGGTCTTTCCCGAGGCCGCCCCGCCCGGCGAATGGGCGGTGAGCGGCAGCTTCCTGTTCCTCGACGACGATCCGGCGACGCTCGCCGGCAAGGCGCGGGCGGCGTTCCGGGCCGGGTTCGTCGGCATCGATTCGTTCGGTTTCTCGACCCTGGTGGTGGTGAGCGAGGCGAGCGAGGCCGAGCGCGAGGCCGCCACCGCGGCGCTGGCGACGCAGTTCCAGGCCCGCCTCGGCGCGCCGGACCGCGCGAGCGCGCTCGCCGCCGCCCGGGAGGAGATCGGCATCGCCGAATCGCTGTGCGGCCCGCCGGTCGGCACGGTGCTGGCGCTGCACCGGACGCTGGAGGACGGCGAGATCCGCGAGCGCTTCCGCGCGTTGCGCCCCCGGGAGGGCGCCGTCCCCGGCACCGATCGACGCCACGCCTATGCCCGCGCCTTCGACTTCTACGAGACCGACGACGAGCCGGAGGAGCGGGTCGACCTCGCGGGGTTGCTGGCCGGCAAGCCGGACGGCGATCCGCGATGATGGGTTCCTCGCGTCACGCCGCCGGCCGCGATCCCACCCGCGACCTCATCCTGAGGTGCTGCCGCTTGCGGCAGTCTCGAAGGAGGGCTCCAGTGATCCCTGTACCGTCTGGAGGCCTCCTTCGAGGCTCCGGTTGGTCGCGCCTCAGGATGAGGTCGCGGGTGGGATGCCGGGCCTCATCGTCCATCTTTGGCAACACTCTTCTTCACCCGGTTCCGAATCCCCACCATGCCTGAATTCTGGGTCTCGAGCGGCCATCATCTCACCCGGCGCGACGCGGGCGGCGGGCTCGTCGTCACCGACGAGTTGCTGCTGGCCTATCTCGCGCGTCCCGAGCTGGTGCCGCCGGAGGAGGCCTGCGACGCCGAGCGGGCGCTGTACGCCGCGCTTCTCGCCGATCCCCGCCGCAGGGTTGCGCCTGCCGAGGTCGCGGCCCTGGCCGACGCCGATGCCCGCGAGAACTGGGACATGATTCTCGCCTTTCGCGACCGGCTGCTCGCCGCCCGCTCGGTCGAGGCGGCCTATCTCGATCTCGTGCGAAACGGTGCGGCCGGCACGCCGCCGCTCTTCCTCAACCAGCTCGTCCACCTGATCCTGCGCAACGCGCTCGACGGCTGCGACGACCCCTATACCCTGCGGGCCGCCGAGCTGTTCTTCCGGCCGCAGCGGGCCTCGCTCAGCAACGGATCGCTGCTGCTCGCCGATGCCGAGCTGATCGATGAGGCCGAGGGCGCGGGCCGGCCATCGCCCCTCGTCGCCATGCTGGGACGCGAGCCGGTCTCCGAGCTCGACGTTCTCGCCGCCGACAACGCCTGGACCTACTGGAGCCGGTCGGACGCCTTCAGCATGGCGCTCAACCTCGGCTCCGATCCGAAGAGCCGCGAGGGGCTGGCCCGGGTCATCGAGGCCTTCTTGCGCCACCTGATGGCCGTCGAGGTGGCGGTCGCGCCGATACCCGCGATCGAGGACAGGGATTGGCGCTGGTTCGTCGGGCTCGACGCGGAGGGGACGCGGATCGGCAACGCCCTGTGGCGCGGCGAGGCCGTGGATGCCGCCACGAGCGAGCGGGTGCTGGCCCTGTTTCGCCTCACCGTCCTCGACCCCGCCCGGGCCGATCCGCGGATCGAGGGGCGGCCGGTCTACCTGCTCCTCGCCATGACCCCGGACCGGCTGGTGACGATGAAGCCGCAGAACCTGATCGCCGGGCTCCCCCTCGTCGCGACCGGAGAGGCCTGATGGGCACGCAGCTGATCACCGTCGGGGTCGTCGTCGCCAAGCGCCGGCTGAAGGGGCCGTGGGCGAGCCATGCCTGGTTGCCCGTCGCGGTGCTGCCGGGACTTCCCGGTACGGAGCCGTGGACCCGCCTCTCGGCCGGCGAGGAGGAAGAGACGTTCTACGCCGGAGCCTACGAGGTCGAGCTGCACCCGGCCGAGACGGCGCATTACGGCGACAACCTCGCGGCGGCCCGGCCCTCGCTCTGGGTCGCGTTGCGCGAGACCGGCCCCGAGACCTACGCGGTCGCGACCGTCACGGCCGATCCCTACGAGGGCGAATCGCTCGCCGAGGGCATCGGCGAGATCGTCGAGGCGGTCCCGATGCCGCCCGAGATCCAGGCCGAGGTCGGGGCCTTCTACCGGGCCTTCCACGTCGAGCGGGTCTTCCACAAGCGCAAGCGCGACCGGGCCGACCCGGAGGCGCTGGCCCGCCAGGAAGCCGGCGCCCGGCGCCGGCCGGAGGAGCCGTGAGCGACGGCTTTCTCTCCCGCTGGTCGCGGCGCAAGCGCGACGAGGCGCGCCGGCCGGCCGAGGCGCCGGAGCCGCCCGCGGCGGACCTCGCCGCGGAATCGTCGGAGGAGGGCGAGGGCCTGACCCCCGAGGAGCTGGCTGCGCTCCCCTCCCTCGACACCCTCACCGCCGCGACCGACCTCGCGCCGTTCCTGCGTGCCGGGGTGCCGCCGGTGCTGCGCAACGCGGCGCTGCGCCGGATGTGGTCGGTCGATCCCACGATCCGCGACTTCGTCAGCGAGGCGCGCGAATACGCTTATGACTGGAACACCCCCGGCGGCGTGCCCGGCACCGGCGGCCTGATCCCGGCCGAGGAGGTGCGGGCGATGGTCGAGCGGGTGTTCGGGGGGCAGCCGGCGGCCGCAGAGCCCGACGATCCGGACGCGCCCGCCTCGTCTCCCCGCGAGCGGGGAGAGGGCTCCGCCGACCTCGCCGTCGGCGCGGCGAGCGGTGAACCGGGGGGGCGCGGCGAGGCGGTGGTACCGGACGAGGCTCCGTCTGAGACACCTTCTCAACCTCGCTCCGGCTGCGCCTCCGCTCACGTTATCCCCGACGAGGGGGATGACGTCCTCTCCCCGCCCACGGGGAGAGGGGACAACCCCGCTCTTCCGTTTGCCCGGACCGCCTCGTCGCCGCTCGGCGACGCGACGACCCCGGATCGTCGTCAACCCGATCCCGAGCCGGCTCCCGATCCTCGCGAACGGCCCCGCCTGCGACGCCATGGCGGGGCAACTCCGATTTGAAACATTAGAAAGTAGAATTGCGCGCGACGGATTCCCCGCTATGGTGCCGGCCCGTACTGCCCGATCCTCCGCCAGAAACAGAGGGGAAACGGCAGCCGCCGGGAGGCCGAGCCGCGTTGCGTGAGGTGATGGTGAGTCAGGGGTCCGGTCCGGTCGAGGAGATCGACGCGCTGCGCGCGCAGGAATACGACCTCCTGGCGACCCTGCTCGGGCGTGCGCCGGCGCCGGATCTGGTCGCGGCCCTGCACGGTCTCACGGGCGACGGCTCGCCGATCGGTCGGGCGCACGATGCGCTGGG
This sequence comes from Methylobacterium indicum, assembly GCF_017347565.1. Taxonomy (NCBI): domain Bacteria; kingdom Pseudomonadati; phylum Pseudomonadota; class Alphaproteobacteria; order Hyphomicrobiales; family Methylobacteriaceae; genus Methylobacterium; species Methylobacterium indicum. Next base: position 4,569,504 of record NZ_AP024145.1, read on the forward strand.
CCGCGCCGCCCGCGAGGCCGATCCGCGCGAGGTCGGCCGCGACTACTTCGCGCTCTTCGTCGGCGTCGGCCGCGGGCTGATCATGCCCTACGCCTCGTACTACCTCACCGGCTTCCTCAACGAGCGTCCGCTGGCGCGGGTGCGCCAGGACCTGGCCGAACTGGGGCTCGAGCGCGATCCCTCGTCGAGCGAGCCGGAGGACCACGCCGCGACGCTGCTGGAGGTGATGGCGAGCCTCGCCTCGGGGCGCCTGACGGCGGAGCCGGGGACGGATCACCGCTTCTTCGAGCGGCATCTGAATCCGTGGATCGGGCGTTTCTTCACCGACGTTGCGGCGCAGGCCGCGACCCCGTTCTACCGTGCGGTCGGGGAACTCGGCGAGGTGTTCACGACGGTCGAGACGGAAGCCTTCGCCATGGACGCCTAGGACCGACGAAGACCAGGGCGCCAGCCCACCGATGGAATGGGGGCGCGCCGGCCACGGCCGCGCCGAACGAGACGGTTTCGAAGAGGAGAGCCGCGATGCGGCAGGACGACGACACCCGGAAGGACGATACCCGGCTCGGACGACGCCAGTTCTTCCGCGCCCTCGGCGGCGGCACCGCCGCGGCGGCGGCCGCGGTCGCCTCCGTGCCGCTGACGCCCACCGAGGCGCAGGCCTACGACCCCGGCAATGCCGAGACCCGGTCGCGCTACCGCGAGACCGATCACGTCAAGGCCTTCTACCGCACCAACGGCTACGAGACGCTGAAGAAGTGAGACCGGCGATGCTGACCAAGCGCAGGAGCGGCATTGCGGGCCGCGGCAGCCACCAGGCCCTCGCCGCGGGCCTGACCGCCCACACCCTCGATCGCCGCGGCTTCCTGCGGAAATCGGGGCTCGCCGCCGGCGGCCTCGCGGCCCTCGGCACGGTGCGGCTCGGCGCGGTGCGCCCGGCCCAGGCCGCCGGCTCCTCGGCCGAACCGGCTCAGGCCGTGATCCGCAAGAACGTCTGCACCCATTGCTCGGTCGGCTGCACCGTCACGGCGGAAGTCGTCAACGGCGTCTGGGTCGGCCAGGAGCCGTCCTGGTCGAGCCCGATCAACCGGGGCGCGCATTGCGCCAAGGGCGCGGCGATCCGCGAGCTGGTCCACAGCGACCGCCGCCTGCGCTACCCGATGAAGATCGTGAACGGCGAGTGGCAGCGGGTCTCCTGGGACCAGGCGATCACCGAGATCACCGACAAGCTCAAGGCGATCCGCGCCAAGAACGGCGCCGATTCGGTCTACTGGCTCGGCTCGGCCAAGTTCACCAACGAGGCGTCCTACCTCTTCCGCAAGTTCGCGGCCTATTGGGGCACCAACAACGTCGATCACCAGGCCCGCATCTGCCACTCGACCACGGTGGCGGGTGTGGCCAACACCTGGGGCTACGGCGCCCAGACGAATTCCTACAACGACATCCGCAACGCCAAGACGATGATCATCCTCGGCGGCAACCCCGCCGAGGCGCACCCGATCTCCATGCAGCACGTGCTGTCGGGCAAGGAGATCAACCGCGCCAACATGATCGTCATCGATCCGCGCTTCACCCGGACCGCCGCGCACGCGACCGAGTACGTCCGCATCCGCTCAGGCACCGACATCCCGGTGATCTGGGGCATCCTCTGGCACATCTTCCAGAACGGCTGGGAGGACAAGGCCTTCATCGAGCAGCGCGTCTACGCGATGGACGACGTCCGCAAGGAGGTCGCCAAGTGGACGCCCGACGAGGTCGAGCGGGTGTCGGGCGTGCCGGGCGAGCAGCTGAAGCGCGTCGCCGAGCTCTTCGCCAAGGAGAAGCCCGCGACCCTGATCTGGTGCATGGGCGCGACCCAGCACACGGTCGGCACCGCCAACGTGCGGGCGCTCTGCATCCTGTGCCTGGCCACCGGCAACGTCGGCAAGCCGGGGACGGGCGCCAACATCTTCCGCGGCCACACCAACGTCCAGGGCGCGACCGATCTCGGCCTCGATGTCACGACGCTGCCGCTCTATTACGGCCTCGTCGAGGGCGGCTGGAAGCACTGGGCCCGGGTCTGGGAGGTCGAGTACGACTGGCTGCAGTCGCGCTTCGACGAGGTTCCCGCCAGCGCCGGCCGCAAGGCCCGCTCGCGCAAGGAGAACATGGAGACCCCCGGTCTCACCTCGACCCGGTGGTTCGATGCCGTCAGCCTGCCGGCCGAGCAGGTCGACCAGCGCACGCCCCTGAAGGCCATGATGGTGTTCGGCCACGGCGGCAACACCGTGACCCGGATGCCCGAGGCGGTGAAGGGCATGGCGGAGCTGGAACTGCTGGTCGTCGCCGACCCGCACCCGACTACCTTCGCGGCCATGGATGCCCGCAAGGACAACACCTACCTCCTGCCGATCTGCACCTCGCTGGAGATGGACGGATCGCGCACGGCCTCGAACCGCTCGATCCAGTGGGGCGAGCAGATCGTGAAGCCGGCCTTCGAGTCGAAGAACGACTACGAGGTCATCTACCGGATGGCGAGCAAGCTCGGCTTCGCCGACAGCCTGTTCAAGAACATCAAAGTCGTCGACGGCATCCCGGATGCCGAGGACCTGCTGCGGGAGATCAACCGCGGCGGCTGGTCGACGGGCTATTGCGGCCAGAGCCCCGAGCGCCTCAAGGCGCACATGAAGAACCAGCACAAGTTCGACCTCGTCACGTTGCGCGCGCCGAAGGACGATCCGGAGGTCGGCGGCGACTATTACGGCCTGCCCTGGCCGTGCTGGGGCAAGCCGGAGATCAAGCATCCCGGCACCCACATTCTCTACAACACGTCGCTGCACGTGAAGGAGGGCGGCGGCACCTTCCGGGCCCGGTTCGGCACCGAGCGCAACGGCCAGACGCTGCTGGCGGAAGACTCCTTCTCCAAGGGGTCCGACCTGACCGACGGCTACCCCGAATTCACCTTCGGGGTATTCCGCAAGCTCGGCTGGGACAAGGACCTGACCGAGACGGAACTCGCGACGATCAAGCGGATCGGCGGCAACAACCCGGATGCGGTGAGCTGGGCCACCGACCTGTCGGGCGGCATCCAGCGGGTCTGCCTCGACCACGGCGTGATCCCGTTCGGCAACGGCAAGGCCCGGGCCAATGCCTGGAACCTGCCCGACCCGGTGCCGGTCCACCGCGAGCCGGTCTACTCGCCCCGTCCCGACCTCGTCGCCAAGTACCCGACCCGGCCGGACGAGCGGCAGTTCCGCATGCCCAATGTCGGCTTCTCGGTGCAGAAGGCGGCGGTCGATCGCGGCATCGCCAAGCAGTTCCCGATCATCCTGTCCTCCGGCCGCCTCGTCGAATACGAGGGCGGCGGCGAGGAGACCCGCTCGAACCCCTGGCTCGCCGAGCTGCAGCAGGACATGTTCGTCGAGGTCAACACGGCGGACGCCGCCGAGCGCGGCATCAAGGACGGCCAGTTCGTCTGGGTGTACGGCCCCGAGAACTCGTCCAAGGCCAAGGTGAAGGCGCTGGTGACGGATCGCGTCGCCAAGGGCGTCGCCTGGATGCCGTTCCACTTCTCGGGCTGGTTCCAGGGCAAGGACATGCGCGACTTCTACCCGAAGGGCGCCGACCCGGTGGTGCTCGGCGAGAGCGTCAACACCGTCACCACCTACGGCTTCGATCCCGTCACGGGCATGCAGGAGACCAAGGTGACCCTCTGTCAGATCAGTGCGGCGTAAGGGAGGGGATCCTCATGGCCAGATTGAAGTTCCTCTGCGACGCCGACCGCTGCATCGAGTGCAACGCCTGCGTCACCGCCTGCAAGAACGAGCACGAGGTGCCGTGGGGCATCAACCGTCGCCGGGTCGTCACCCTCAACGACGGCAAGCCCGGCGAGCGCTCGGTCTCGATGGCCTGCATGCACTGCACCGACGCGCCCTGCGCGGCGGTGTGCCCGGTGAACTGCTTCTACACCACGGCGGATGCCGTGGTGCTGCATTCCAAGGACCTGTGCATCGGCTGCGGCTACTGCTTCTACGCCTGCCCGTTCGGGGCGCCGCAATATCCCCGCGTCGGGAATTTCGGCTCCCGCGGCAAGATGGACAAGTGCACCTACTGCTCGGGCGGTCCCGAGGTCGACCTCTCGGTCGCCGAATACGAGAAGTACGGCTCGAACCGTCTCGCCGAGGGCAAGCTGCCGCTCTGCGCCGAGATGTGCTCGACGAAGTCGCTGCTCGCCGGCGACGGCGAGATGATCGCCCAGATCTACAAGGAGCGGGTGATCAAGCGCGGCTACGGCTCGGGCGCGTGGGGCTGGAAGACGGCCTACCGCGAGACGATCGCGATCTGAGGTGAACCGATGCGCAGGCTGACCTCCCTCGTCCTCGTGGCCGCGACCCTGGCGCTGGCGGCCCCCGCCGCCGCCCAGGTGCGTGCGCCCGACGGTGCCCCCAACCCCACCGCCTCCTCGGTCAACGAGGAGATGCTGTTCAAGCAGGATCCGAAGATCCACGGCCGGATCTCGATCCCGAACCAGACGGCCGCCAACCTGATCCAGCCGCAAGGCCGGGAATGGCGGGCGTTCCGCGAATCCTGGATGCCGTGGATCGGCGCCCTCGCGGTGCTCGGCATGATCGCCGCCCTCGGGCTGTTCTACTTCACCCGCGGGCGCATCCGGCTCGAGCACAGTGAGGAGTCGGGCAAGAAGATCCTGCGCTTCAACAGCTTCGAGCGCTTCTCGCACTGGATGACGGCGAGCTGCTTCATCGTGCTGTCGCTGTCGGGCCTCAACTATATCTTCGGCAAGCGGCTGCTGATGCCGCTGATCGGCCCGGAGGCGTTCGCGACGCTGGCCCAGTACGGCAAGTACGCGCACATCTATCTCGCCTGGCCGTTCATGCTCGGCGTGCTGTTCATGCTGGTGCTCTGGGTGCGGGACAACATCCCGGGCAAGATCGACTGGATCTGGCTGAAGCAGGGCGGCGGCCTCCTGGGTGATGCGCATCCGAGCGCCGGGCGCTTCAATGCCGGCCAGAAGATGGTGTTCTGGATGGTGGTCGGCTTCGGCCTCGCCATGGGTGCCACCGGCATCATGATGATCTTCCCGTTCGCGGCCACCGACATCAACGGGATGCAGATCATGCAGGTGATCCACTCGCTGATCGGCGTGGTGTTCATCGCCGGCATCCTGGCCCACATCTATATCGGGTCGCTCGGCATGGAGGGCGCCTACGACGCCATGGGCAGCGGCGAGGTCGATCTGGCCTGGGCCAAGGTGCACCACGACCTCTGGGTGAAAGAGCAGCAGGCCAAGACCGCGAGCGGGCCGCAGCTCGGCCGCTCCCAGGTCCCGGCCGAGTGAACGGGCGGAGACAGCAGCGATGAAAGCCTTCCTGGTCGCCGTCGCGGCGGCCCTGGTGCTCGCCACCGCGGCGAGCTTCCTCCTCGGCGAGAACCAGCGCTTCGCCTACCAGGCCTTCGCCACCTCGGGCGCGCGGGTCTCGGATCCGGGCACCAACCTCGTCGGCCCGCGCTGGACCGGCGACATCAAGGAGCCGGCTTCGGCCAGCCACAAGATGGAGGCGGGCTCGTGAGCCGGACCAGCATCATTCTCGCCGCCGCCGGCCTCGCCGCGACCATCGGCGCCGCCCAGGCCGGGGGTCCGCCGGCCAACCTGTGCCAGGAACTCGTCGCCTTCGTGCACCCGAAGGCGCCGGACGCTCCCGCGGCGAGCGCGCCGCAACCCGCGGCGGCCGCCGTCCAGGCGCCCGACCGGGGCGCGGCGCAGCAACCGAGCAACGGCGCCGGGGAGGTGCAGCAGAAATCGGGCCTGAGCGGACCCGTCGCCCAGACCGGGCCCGGGGCCTCGGGCCCGCAAGGCCAGGCGCAGGCGCAGAGCCAAGCCGCTCCCGCCCCGGCGGCGACTCCGGCCCAGAAGGGCCCGAGCCCGGAGCAGGTCGCGCAGGTGGACGCGGCCGCCGCGAGCGGCGACATCCAGGCCTGCCGCGCGGCGGCACGCGCCATGCGGGTGGCCGGCGTGGTGATGCCCGCGCCGCTGCTCTCGCTCTCGGCCCTCGATCCGAAGTTCTTCGCGGCGCAGTGATCGCCCGTCAGGCTTGCGACTCGCGCATCGCCGCCGCGATCTCGGCTGCGGTGAAGCGCGGGGTGATGTGCTGCGGGCAGTTCCAGTCGAAGCCCGCGACCCGCAGCACCGCGACCCGCTCGATCCGAGCCCGGTAGGGCGCGACGCTCACCGCCTCGACGAGGTCCGGCCGCTCCCGCGCCTCGTGGAAGGCGAGGTGGCCGACGAGCTTCAGCCGGCGGCGCGCGGCGTGATCGAGAACGAACAGCGCCACCCGGTCGTCGCCCGCGACGTTGCCGAGGGTGAGGTACTGCCGGTTGCCCGAAAACTCCGCCCAGGCGATCGTGTCCGCGTCGAGGACCCGGACGAACCCCACCGGCCCGCCGCGATGCTGGATGTAGGGCCAGCCGTCGGACGAGACGCTGGAGAGAAGGAAGCTGTCCCGGGCCGCCAGGAATTCGGCCTCGTTCGGCCCGAGATGGGCGTCGAGGGCGGGGCCGGAAATCTCGTGTCCGGCGAACGGCGAGCCGAGGCGGCTCTGCGCCGCCCGCACCGCCGGGGTGAACAGGATCTCGAAGAACCGCCGCATGACCGGCCTCCCATGACACGAGCGGCCGGATCGGGTCCTGACCGGCGCCGGGCCTTGAGGTAGTCTCCCGCGTGATCCGGCAGAATGACCGTGATCCGGTAGTCAGTCTTCCGACAAGTGGAACGATCATGGACCGGCTCGACGCGATGCGGGTCTTCGTGGCGGCCCTCGATGCCGGCAGCCTCGCCGGCGCGGGGCGGCGGCTCGGCCATTCTCCGGCCGCGGTGAGCCGGGCCGTCGCCTTTCTGGAAGGCCATGTCGGGGTGCCGCTTCTGCACCGCACCACCCGGTCGCTGCGGCTGAGCGAGGCCGGCGAGCGCTACGCCGCCGCCTGCCGCCGGGTGCTCGCCGATCTCGAGGAGGCCGACCTGCTGGCGGCCGGCGAGCGGGCCGCCCCCCGCGGCCTGATCACCGTGACGGCGCCCCTCGTCGCCGGGACTCGGGTGCTGCGACCGATCCTCGACGCCTTTCTGGATGCCGAGCCGGCGGTACGCGCCCGGCTTCTGCTCCTCGACCGGCCGATGAGCCTCGTGGAGAAGGGGGTCGACGTGGCCCTCCGCATCGCCCACTTGCCGGATTCGAGCCTGGTCGCGCTCAAGGTCGGCGCCGTGCGGCGGGTCGTCTGCGCCGCCCCGGCCTACCTGGCACACCGGCCGGCCGTCACGGAGCCGGCGGACCTCGCGGGCCACGCGGTGATCGCCACGACGAGCGTCGGACAGGACGCGCCGCCGGATTCCTGGGCCTTCCACGGCCCGGATGGAACGCCGCGGGTCGTGCGCGTCGCCCCGCGCCTCGTCGTCAACGGCATCGAGGCTGCCCTCGATTCGGCGCTGGCCGGGCACGGCCTCCTGCGCTGCTTCTCCTACCAGGTCGCCGAGGCGGTGCGGGACGGGCGACTGAGCGTCCTGCTCCCGCACGCCGAGCCGGCGCCCCTGCCGGTCCACCTCGTCACCCCGGAGGGACGGCTGGCGGTGCCGAAGGTGCGGGCCTTCGTGGATTTCGCCCTGCCGCGCTTGCGGGAAGCGTTCGAGCGACTGGCGCTCGGGGGATGACGGTCAGTCTCGCCCGGCGAGCCACGCCTTCGCCCGCACCAGATCGGCCTGCGACAGGCCGTGGCCGGCGGGCAGCACCTCGTGGGTGACGGCCGCACCCGCATCCCGCAGCATCGCGGCGAGGCCCGCCGCGTTGTCAGCCGGCACGATCGGGTCCATCCGGCCCGACAGGATCAGCACCGGCTCACCCTGGAGGCGCGAGGCTGGCGACGTCGAGAGCGGCACCATCGCCCGCAGCAGCACGGCGCCCGACAGCACCCCGGGATGCAGGAGCATCAGGGCGGCGGCGATGTTGGCGCCGTTGGAGAATCCGACCGCAATGGGCGCCGCGAGGCCGTACTCGGCCCGCGCCGCCGTGACGAAGCCAGCGAGGTCGCCGGCCCGGCGCACCACGTCGGCCTCGTCGAACACGCCTTCCGCGAGGCGGCGGAAGAAGCGCGGCGCGCCGCCCTCCAGCACCTGGCCGCGGGGCGAGAGCAGGGCGGCGGCGGGCGACAGCGCCCGGCCGAGGGGCAGGAGGTCGTCCTCGTCGCCGCCGGTGCCGTGCAGGAGCAGGAGCGGCGGGAGCGCCGGGTCGGCGGCGGGCTCGAAGCGGTGCTGGAACGACAGGGCGGCCATCGGGATCCTCCGGATACGGCGCTCAGGCACCGAAGAGCTTCGCGACCCGCTGGGTCTCGCGGGCAAGCAGCGCGGCGTCGCCCGCCACCGCCACGAAGCCGAATCCGGCCTCGAAATCGGCCTTCGCGCCGGCCTCGTCGAAGTTGAGGAGGCCCGCCGCCTTGCCGGCCCCGCGGATCCGCGGCAGCGCCGCGGCGATCGCCGCGCGCACCGGCGCCGCGCCGGGCTGGCCGAGATGGCCCATGCTGGCGGCGAGGTCGTTGGGGCCGATGAACACGCCGTCGACGCCCTCGACCGCCGCGATCTCGCCCGCCGCCTCCAGCGCCTGCGCGGTCTCGACCTGCACCACGACGCAGACCTCTTCGACCGAGCGGGCGTGGTAGTCCGGCCGCAACCCGTAGCCGGTCGCGCGCGAGGCGCCGGCGAAGCCCCGGATGCCGTGCGGCGGGTAGCGCGTCGCCGCGACGGCCCGGCGCGCCTCCTCGGCATTCTGCACGAAGGGGAACATCAGCGAGCGGGCGCCCTGGTCGAGCAAACGCTTGACCATCACGGGCTCGTTCCAGGGCACCCGCACCACCGGCTCGGCGGTGCCGCCCTCGGCGGCGCGCAGGTGGTCGACGACCTGGATCAGGTCGTTGGGCGAGTGCTCCATGTCGATCAGCATCCAGGCGAAGCCGGCCCCGGCGGCGAGTTCGGTGATGCCGGCCGAGCCGGTGGTCATCCACAGGCCGGCGAGCCGGCGGCCCTCGGCGAGTCCGCGCTTGAACGGGTTGTCGAAGGATTTCATGGCGTGTCCTCCCGGCTCGTGTTGTCGTTCTCGTTGGAATGTCGGTCGTCGTCCGTCCCGAGTCGCCCCCCGGACGGAGGTCGCGAACGGGACGGACGACATCATCGGCCCGGGGTCACCCGGCCTTTGCCAGGTGCTTGAACATGTGCCCGCGCGCCTCGGCGTCGAACTCCGCCTTGAAGGTGAACCGGTCCTTGAGGGCGACGGCCCGGGCGGCGGCCGGGCGGGCCGCGATCGCGTCGACGTGGCGCTTCACGTTGGGGAGATCGGCATAGGCGTCCTCGCCCATCACGAAGGGCAGCATCCGGGCCCAGCCCCAGACCGCCATGTCGACGATGCCGTAAGCCTCGCCCACCATCCATCCGTGCTCGGCGAGGTGCCGGTCGAGGACGGTGTAGTGGCGCTTCGCCTCGTACTGGTAACGGTCGTTGGCGTAGGGCACCTTTTCGGGCGCGAAATTGCGGAAATGCACCGCCTGGCCGGAGAACGGACCGATGCCGGTCGCGACGAACATCAGCCAGGACAAGAGCGCGGCCCGCTCCGAGGCCGGGGCCAGGAAACGGCCGGTCTTCTCGGCGAGGTAGAGCAGGATCGCGTTCGAATCGAACACCACCTGGCCGTCGTCGACCAGCACCGGCACCTTGCCGTTCGGATTGAGCTTCAGGAAATCGGGGGCGAACTGCTCGCCCTTGCGGGTGTCCACGGCAATCGCCTCGTAGGGAAGCCCCGCCTCCTCCAGGAAGAGCGCGACCTTGGTCGGGTTGGGCGAACCGTTGAAGTAGAAGGTGATCATCCGAGACTCCATCGCGCGCGGTCGACGGCTCTCACACTCCCCAATTGCCGGCGGGGATCAACTGCTGCGCATCGAAACGCAGCGTTGCCGTGCCGGGCCTGGACTCCCGGCGCCGATCCGCCATGGTGCGGGATCGTTTCAGCGGGAAGCCTCGGCCCTGGTCCTCACCCCCGACGAGTGGAGCGCGCTCCGGCTCAGCCTGCTGGTGGCGAGCGTGGCGACGCTGGCGAGCCTGCTGCCGGGCCTCGCGGTCGCCTACCTGCTCGCCCGGCGCGAGTTCCGCGGCCGGGCGCTCCTCGACGGGCTGGTGCACCTGCCGCTGATCCTGCCGCCGGTGGTGACCGGCTACCTGCTGCTCCTCGCCTTCGGCCGGCGGGGCTGGTTCGGCCCCGCGCTGGCGGAACTCGGCATCGTGTTCTCGTTCCGCTGGACCGGGGCGGCGCTCGCCTGCGCGGTGATGGGGTTTCCCCTGATGGTGCGGGCGATGCGGCTCTCCTTCGAGGCGGTGGACACGAAGCTCGAACAGGCCGCCGGGACCCTCGGCGCCGCGCCGGTCGCGGTCTTCCTCGTCGTGACGCTGCCGCTCGCCCTGCCGGGCATCCTCGCCGGGGCGGTGCTGGCCTTCGCCAAGGCGATGGGGGAGTTCGGGGCCACCATCACCTTCGTGTCGAACATCCCGGGCGAGACCCAGACACTGCCGGCGGCGATCTATACCCTGACCCAGGTGCCCGGCGGCGAGGCGGGGGCGTTGCGCCTCACCCTGGTCTCGGTCGCCCTGTCGATGGCGGCGCTGATCGCCTCCGAGTGGCTCGCGCGGCGGGCGAAGGCCCGGCTCGGGGCATGACCGGGATTTCGGCATGATCGAGGTCTCGGTCCGGCACAGGCGCGGCGCCTTCGCGCTCGACGCGGACTTCGCGGCGGCGGGCCGGATCACCGCCCTGTTCGGTCGCTCGGGCTCGGGCAAGTCGACCCTCGTCGACGTGATCGCCGGGCTGGTGCGGCCGGATCACGGGCGGGTGGTGGTGGACGGCGTCACCCTCCTCGACACCGAAGCCCGGGTTCGGGTGCCGGTCCACCGGCGCCGGATCGGCTACGTCTTCCAGGAGGCGCGGCTGATGCCGCATCTCAGCGTGCGCCAGAACCTGCTGTTCGGGCGCTTTTTCGCCCGCCACCGCTCCGGCGGCCCGAGCCTCGACGCGGTCGCCGATCTCCTCGGCATCGCGCCCCTCCTGGAGCGGCGCCCGGCCGGGCTGTCGGGCGGCGAGCGCCAGCGGGTGGCGATCGGCCGGGCGCTGCTCGCCCGCCCGCGGCTCCTCCTGATGGACGAGCCGCTCTCGGCCCTCGACGCGGCGCGCAAGGCCGAGATCCTGCCCTATGTCGCGCGGCTGCGCGACGAGGCCCGGGTTCCGATCGTCTATGTCAGCCACGCGGTGGCGGAGGTGGCGCGCCTCGCCGACACGGTGGTGGTGCTGGATTGCGGGCGGGTGGCGGCCTGCGGCCCGGCGGCCGAGGTCCTGCGGCGCGATGCGCTGTTTCCCGGTCGCGAAACCGGGGAGACCGGCGCCCTGCTGCCTTTGCGCGTCGCCGCCCACGACGACGCCTTCGGGCTCACCCATCTCGACGGCGCAGCCGGCCGGCTGACGGTGCCGCGCCTGTCCCTGCCGCCGGGATCGAGCCTCCGGGTCCGGGTGCGGGCCCGCGACGTGCTGGTGGCGCGGGAGGCGCCGCGTGGGTTGAGCGCCCGCAACGTCCTGCCCGGGACGGTCGTCGCGGTCACGCCGGGGGAGGTGGCCCATGCCCGGGTCGAGATCGCCTGCGGCGAGGCGGTGCTGGTCGCCCAGGTCACGCGGCTCGCCGCCCACGAGCTTTCTCTCGCACCGGGGCTGCCGGTGGTGGCGATCGTGAAGAGCGTCGCCTTCGACGAGGAGACGATGGGCGTCGTGGAGATCTGACGGAAACGGCCCGGGACGCGGATCGCGCCCCGGGCCGTCGATGCCCTGATGGGGGTGATCGATCGTCAGTGACCGTGAGCCGGCTCCCGGGCCGGCTCGGTCGCGTGAACCGCTCCCGGCGCCGCGTCGAGGTTCCGGTCCAGGTTCTCCTCACGCACGCGCTTCCTCTGGAAGAACCGCATCGCGACGACGAAGAAGACCGGGACCAGGATCACCGCCAGCACGGTGGCGGAGATCATCCCGCCCATCACGCCGGTGCCGATCGCCTGCTGGCTCTTCGAGGCCGCGCCGCTCGCGATGGCGAGCGGCACGACGCCGAAGATGAAGGCGAGCGAGGTCATGACGATCGGCCGGAAGCGCAGGCGCGAGGCCTCGACCGTGGCCGGCACCAGCTTGGTGCCGGGCTTCCAGAGTTCGCGCGCGAACTCGATGATCAGGATCGCGTTCTTGGCCGACAGGCCGATGATCGTGATGAGGCCGATCTTGAAGTACACGTCGTTCGGCATGTCCCGGATCAGCACGCCGGCGACCGAGCCGATCACGCCGAGCGGGATGACCAGCATCACCGCGAGCGGGATCGACCAGCTCTCGTAGAGCGCGGCGAGACACAGGAACACGATCAGCACCGACAGCGCCAGCAGCAGGGTCGCCTGCGATCCGGCCTGCTTCTCCTGCAGCGACTGGCCGGTCCAGGCATAGCCGAAGCCCTTCGGCAGTTGCGTCATCAGCCGCTCCATCTCGGCGATGGCCTCGCCGGAGGTGAAGCCCGCCGCCGGCTCGCCGGTGAAGCGGACCGACTGGTAGCCGTTGAAGCCGATGATCTGGGCCGGGCCGACGCTCCACTTCAAATGAGCGAAGGACGACATCGGCACCATCGTGCCCTGCTGGTTCTTGACGCCGTAATTCAGCAGGTCGGTGGCGTTGAGGCGCTGGTTGTCGTCGGCCTGGACGATCACCCGCTGCATCTTGCCCCGGTTGGGGAAGTCGTTGGTGTAGACCGAGCCGAGATTGACCTGGATCGTGTCGTTGATGTCGGAGAAGTTGACGCCGAGCGCCGCCGCCTTCTCGCGGTCGATCACCAGCTCCGCCTGCGGCGCGGGCGGCAGGCCCTCGACATAGACGTTCTTGAGGATCGGGCTCTTGCGGGCCAGCGCCAGCAGCTGCTCCTGGGCCGCCATCAGGGCCGCGTAGCCCTTCTGGGCCCGGTCCTGGAGGCGGAAGCTGAAGCCCGAGGCATTGCCGAGGTTGTCGATCGGCGGCGGCTCGAGCGCCTGGATCACCGCGTCGCGGTAACTCGCCATCGCCTTGTTGGTGCCGGCGACGAGCGCCGCCGCCGACTGGTCCTTGCCGCGCTCCGACCAGGGCTTCAGCGTCACGAAGGCCTGCGAGGTCATCTGGCCCTGGCCCGAGAACGAGAAGCCGTTGACGATCGTCACGGTCGCCACGCCCGGCTGGGCCAAGAGGTGCTCCTCGGTCTTCTTCACCGCGGCCAGCGTGCGGTTGAACGAGGAGCCCGGCGGGGTCTGGATGTCGACGGTGAAGAAGCCCTGGTCCTCGACCGGCAGGAAGCCCTCGGGCAAGCGCACGAAGGCGTAGGCCACGCCCGCGACCAGGATCAGGTAGACCACCATCATTCGGCCGGACTTCTTCACCGCCCAGGCGACGCCGCGGCCGTAGCGCGCGGTCTCGCGGTCGACGATGCGGTTGAACCAGCCGAAGAAGCCCTTCTTGGCGTGGTGATGGCCGGGCTCGACGGGCTTCAGGAGCGTGGCGCAGAGCGCAGGCGTCAGCGACAGCGCCAGGAAGGCCGAGAAGGCGATCGAGGTCACCATCGCGATCGAGAACTGGCGGTAGATGATGCCGACCGAGCCGGGGAAGAACGCCATCGGGATGAACACCGCGACGAGCACCAGCGTGATGCCGATGATCGCGCCGGTGATCTGGGTCATCGCCTTGCGGGTCGCCTCCTTGGGAGACAGCCCCTCCTCGGACATGATCCGCTCGACGTTCTCGACGACCACGATCGCGTCGTCGACCAGGATGCCGATCGCCAGCACCATGCCGAACATGGTGAGCACGTTGATCGAGAACCCGGCGAGCAGCATGATCGTGCAGGTGCCGAGCAGCGCGATCGGCACCACGATCGTCGGGATCAGGGTGTAGCGGATGTTCTGGAGAAAGAGGAACATCACGATGAACACCAGCACCACCGCCTCGACGAGGGTGTGGAGCACCTTCTCGATCGAGGCCTCCACGGCCGGCGTGATGTCGTAGGGAATGTCCCACTTCACCGTATCGGGGAAGAACTGGGACAATTCCACCATCTTGGCACGGATGGCCTTGGCGGTGTCGAGCGCGTTGCCGTCCGGCGCCAGCGTCACCGAGATGCCGGCTGCCGGCCCGCCGTTGAGGCGGGTGGTGAACTTGTAATCCTCGCCGCCGAGCTCGATCCGGGCGACGTCGCGCAGGCGCACGGTCGAACCGTCGGGATTGGCGCGCAAGACCACCGCGCCGAACTCCTCGGGCGCCCGCATCTGGCCCTTGACGGTGATCGGGTAGTTGACCGCGTTGGTCTCCGGGCTCGGCTGGGCGCCGACGGCGCCGGACGCGATCTGGACGTTCTGGCGGGTGATCGCCTGGGTCACGTCGGCGGCGTTGAGCGACAGGCCGCGCAGCTTGTCGGGGTCGATCCAGACGCGCAGGCTGCGCTCGGTCGAGTACAGGGTGGCGCGCCCGACGCCGGGGATGCGCCGGATCTCGTTGATGACGTTGCGGATCAGGAAGTCGCCGAGGGCGACCTCGTCCATCGACCCGTCCTTGGAGACCAGGGTGATGATGTTGAGGGTCGCGGCCGAGGCCTCCTCGACCAGGATGCCTTGCTGGCGCACTTCCGCCGGAAGGCGCGCCTCGACGCGCTTGAGGCGGTTCTGCACCTCGACGCCGGCATAGCCCGGATCGGTGCCCGGCTCGAAGTTGGCCGTGATCTCGACGACGCCGAACGAATCGCTCGCCGATTCGAAGCTCTGGATGTTGGCCGCCCCGTTCAGCTCATCCTCGATGAGGCGCGTGGTGCCGGTATAGAGATCCTCCACCGAGGCGCCCGGGAAGGCGGTGGAGAGGGCGATCGAGGGCGGCGCGATGATCGGGTACTGCGCCACCGGCAGCATCGGGATCGTGAGCACGCCACCCAGACAGATGAACAGCGCGACGACCCAGGCGAAGATCGGCCGGTCGATGAAGAAGCTCGCCAAGGGGGTGTCCTCCTCAGCGCTGTTCGGTCGAGGCGGGGGCGGGGTGCGAGCCCGCCGACGCCACCGTGGTGGTCTCGAACGGCACCGCCGCGACCTGGGTGCCGGCGACGATCTTCTGGAAGCCCTCGGCTACGACCCGGTCGCCCTCCTTGAGCCCGTCGCGGATCACCCATTGGCCCTCGACCACCGGGCCGACCTCCACCGGCTGGAGCATCACCTTCTGGTCCGGCCCGACGAGCCAGACCTGGGCGCGGCCGTCATTGGAGCGGTGCACCGCCTGCTGCGGCACCGCGATGGCGTCGGAATCGATGCCCTGCTTGATCCGGGCGCGGACATACATGCCGGGGAAGAGCTCGCCGTGGGGGTTCGGCACCACGGCGCGGAGCGTCACCTGGCCGGTGCTCGGATCGGCGGTCACGTCGGAGAAGAGCAGCCGGCCGGGCTCGGGATAGAGCGAGCCGTCATCCATGATGACCCGCACGCTCGCGACGTCGGCGGCGAGGCGGTCGAGCTCGCCGCTGGCGAGATCCCGGCGCAGCTTGTTCAATTCGCCGACCGACTGGGTGATGTCGACGTAGATCGGGTCGAGCTGCTGGATCGTCGCCAGGTTGCTGGCGCCGCCCTGCTCGACCAGCGCCCCTTCCGTGACCAGCGCCCGGCCGATGCGGCCGGAGATCGGCGCCCGCACGTCCGTGTAGCCGAGGTTGAGCTGGGCCCGGTCGCGGGCCGCCTTGGCGCCGGCCACCTCGGCCTCGGCCTGCTTCTGGGCCGCGAAGGCGGCATCGTACTGGGCCTGGCTCGCGGTCTGGCGCGACAGCAGGGTCTCCAGGCGCTCGGCCTGCTGGCGGGTCAGCACCAGGGCGGCTTCGGCCTTGGCCAAGGCCGCCTCGGCGCTGGCGAGATCGGCCCGGAACGGCATCGGGTCGATCTTGTAGAGGATGTCGCCCTCCTTGACCTGGCTGCCCTGCTCGAAGGTGCGCTTGGTGACGAGGCCGGCGACCCGGGCCCGCACCTCGGCGATGCGGGTCGGCGCGGCGCGGCCCGGCAGGTCGCGCTCGTAGGGGATCGGCTGATGCTTGACCGTCACGATCGAGACTTCCGGCGGCGCGGCCGGGGCCGTGGGCGCGGCGGCCTGCTGGGCCGGCTTGCAGGCGGCGAGCCCGAGGAGGAGGGCGGTCGCTCCGAGGAGGAGGCGGCGGCGTTGGGTCACGGGTCGGTCTTTCCTGCGCGGTTGTCGGAGGCGGCCGGGGCGCGTCGCGCCGCCGGGCGTCCGGGCAAAGGTCGGGGGGCTCGCGGTGACGCGAGCCTCGGATGCGCGCACCGGCGCGGCTGCCGGGAGCAGCGGCGGGCCTTCAGGCTCGCAAGGTGACGAGGCGGAGATGTGACGGTGCGCCGTCTTCCGTTAAGGAAGCGACACGACGGCCGTCAGGCGCCGGCCTTCGGCGGGCGTTCGGGCAGGGCGGCGCGAGCCTGCACCAGGGCACCGAGGCGGCGCGGGGGTAGAAGCGTGGCGGCTCCCGCCGCGGGTGTCTCGGCCGGGCAGGCGAGGTTCGTGCTCGCCGCGCCACCGTCATCCGGGCGGGGGTTGTCGACGCCGCCGGCCGTGAGGGTGCAGGCCGGGCTCTTCACCCAATGCGCATGGAGCGCCGCCATCGGCGAGGCGCCGTGGGCGGCGCGCAGGACGGGCTCGGGACGGCCGGCCGCGGCATCCGCCGCCGACATCGCCAGGAAGGCGAAGCCGAGGCCGAGAAGGGCGGTCGCGCAGAGACGCGCGAGAGATGTCCAGAGACGACCAGTCACAGAGCGAGACAGTGGGGGTTCCGCTCGCACTGCACAAGCGGCCGCGACATTCTGTCAAGCCGGTGCGACCGGCCGCCGGATTCTCCGCGGGGCTTGATCGAACCCGCAGGCCGCCGTACCGCTTTTTCGAAATCAAGACCGGGAGAGAAGGCCATGAGCGCGCCGCGGGACGTCTACATCTGCGATTACGTGCGGACCCCGATCGGCCGCTACGGCGGCGCGCTGGCGCGTGTGCGGGCGGACGATCTCGCGGCCGTGCCGCTCGCCGAACTCGCGCGGCGCAACCCGGCCCTCAAGGAGGCGGTCGAGGAGGTGTTTCTCGGCTGCGCCAACCAGGCCGGCGAGGACAACCGCAACGTCGCCCGCATGGCGTTGCTGCTGGCCGACTATCCCGAGCGGGTGCCGGGCCTGACCCTCAACCGGCTCTGCGCCTCGGGCCTCGACGCGGTGGGCGCCGCGGCCCGCGCGATCCGGGCCGGCGACATCGACCTCGCGGTGGCGGGCGGCGTCGAATCGATGACCCGGGCGCCCTTCGTGATGGGCAAGGCCGAGGGCGCGTTCCAGCGCCAGGCCGAGATCCACGACACCACGATCGGCTGGCGCTTCGTCAACCCGGTTCTGAAGCACCAGTACGGCGTCGATTCGATGCCGGAGACCGCCGAGAACGTCGCCGAGGATTATCAGATCGGCCGCGCCGACCAGGACGCCTTCGCGCTGCGCTCGCAACAGCGGGCGACCCGGGCGCAAGCCGACGGCACCTTCGCCCGCGAGATCGTCGCGGTCGAGATCTCGGACCGCAAGGGCGGCCACACGAAGGTCGATCGCGACGAGCATCCCCGGGCCGACACCACCGCAGAGGGTCTGGCGAAGCTGAAGCCCTTCGTGAAGAAGGACGGCACGGTGACCGCCGGCAACGCGTCCGGCGTCAACGACGGCGCCGCCGCCCTGGTGCTCGCCACCCGCGAGGCCGCCGAGCGCCACGGCCTCACCCCGATCGCCCGGGTGCTCGGCCTCGCCTCGGCGGGCGTGCCGCCCCGGGTGATGGGCATCGGCCCGATTCCGGCAGTGGAAAAGCTCTGCGCGCGGCTCGGGCTCAAGCCGTCCGACTTCGACGCGGTGGAGCTCAACGAGGCCTTCGCCTCGCAGGCGCTCGCTTGCCTGCGCGGCCTCGGCCTGCCCGACGATGCCGACCACGTGAACCCGAACGGCGGCGCCATCGCGCTCGGCCATCCCCTCGGCATGTCGGGGGCGCGGATCGCCGGCAGCGTCGCGCTCCAGCTCGCCCGGACGGGTGGCCAGCTCGGGCTCGCAACGATGTGCGTCGGCGTCGGCCAGGGCGTCGCGCTCGCGGTCGAGCGGGTCGCCTGAAGCCGTCCCGATCCGCGGCGGGGCGCCGCAGGAGCCCCGCCGCCCTTCGGGGAAGGCCGAACACGACGCGGGAAACCCATCGCTCCTCCCGCACTGCACCATGGCGGGGCCGGACGGCTTGAGATAAGCATGAGCGTTCTCGCACGTCCCAAGGAACCGCCCGGACGCGGCCCTCCGCCATCCGCGGGGCGCATCGCCGGAGCGCCAACGATCGCATGAGCCGTCACATCTCCCATCCCGGTCCCGACCTCCTGCCGCCCGGACGAAGCCTCCGCTTCGCCCGCCGGACCCGGTGAGGCCCGCGATGCCCAGCAGAACCGGATCACGCCCCGGCGCCGACGCGGCCGCAGGCGCCCCCGAGACCGACGAGCCCGAGGCCGGCGACGCCGAAGCCGAGTTCCTGACGGTCCTCGGCCAGCGCGTGCGCACCATGCGGGCCGTCCGGGCGATGTCGCGCAAGGTGCTGTCGCAGACCTCCGGCCTGTCCGAGCGCTACATCGCGCAGCTCGAGGGCGGGCAGGGCAACGTCTCGATCATCCTCCTGCGCCGCGTCGCCATCGCCATGGGCGTGCGGCTCGAGGACCTGATCGCCGCGGTCGAGAGCCCGCCCGACTGGCCGGTGGTGCGCGACCTCCTGGCCAAGGCCGGGGCGGAGCAGATCGCCGAGGCCAAGCGCGTCCTGTCGGGCGCGGCGGCACCCGGGGAGGGGCCGACGCAGCGCGTCGCCCTCGTCGGCCTGCGCGGCGCCGGCAAGTCGACCCTCGGGCGCATCCTCGCCGAGCGGATGGGCTGGACCTTCGTCGAGCTCAACCGGGAGATCGAACGCGAGAACGGCCTGTCGGTGGCGGAGATCTTCGCGATCTACGGCCAGGAGACCTATCGCCGGCTGGAGCAGGGCGCCCTGCGCCAGCTCGCCGAACGGCCGGGCCCGATGGTGCTGGCGACCGGCGGCGGCATCGTCGCCGAGCCCGTCACCTACGACCTCCTCCTGTCGTCGTTCTTCACCGTCTGGCTCAAGGCACGGCCGGAGGAGCATATCCACCGGGTGCGCGAGCAGGCGGCCAAGGGCCTCGCCCAGGCCCGGCTCCCCGACAGCGACAACGCGCTGCGGGAGATCCGGGCGGTGCTGATGAGCCGCGAGCCGCTCTATGCCCGCGCCCGGGCGGTGATCGACACCGCCGACCACAACGTGGCCGA
This sequence comes from Methylobacterium indicum, assembly GCF_017347565.1. Classification (NCBI taxonomy): domain Bacteria; kingdom Pseudomonadati; phylum Pseudomonadota; class Alphaproteobacteria; order Hyphomicrobiales; family Methylobacteriaceae; genus Methylobacterium; species Methylobacterium indicum. The sequence goes on from NZ_AP024145.1 coordinate 4,588,963, forward strand.
GACCGCCGCCGAGCTGACCGGCCTGGTCGAGGGCTATCTCGGCGGGGGCGCGCGGCGCGGGAGCTGAGGCGCCCGCGCCACGGCCTGGCCGGACGGCCCAGAAAAATCGCCGTCCGGTCCGGTCCCCGCACGCATTCTGGCCGCAAATGAGTCGGCAGGGTCGCCGTCGCGCACGGACGATCGTGCCCGAGGGATGATGCCCGAGGAATCATGGCGGGGTCGAGGAGCACGATGGAGAGTTCGAACCGGGCCGAGAGCTACGACGCGCCGGACGCGGCGACGGGGCAGGTGGTCGAGGCGGCGCATTTCTCCGCCATCCGCAGCGTCCGCACCGAGGCCGAGGCGCTGCTGACGCTGGCCCGCGCCCTCGACCACGAGCTGAAGGCCGGTTTCGGCGCCGCCGTCGCGGCAATCCACGACATCCCGGGCCGGGTCATCGTGTCGGGCATCGGCAAGAGCGGCCATATCGGACGCAAGATCGCCTCGACGCTCGCCTCCACCGGCACCCCGGCCTCCTTCATCCACCCGAGCGAGGCCAGCCACGGCGACCTCGGCATGATCACCCAGCAGGACATCGTGATCGCGCTGTCCTGGTCGGGCGAGACGACCGAGCTCGGCGACCTCATCAGCTTCTCCAAGCGCTTCGCCGTGACGCTGATCGGCATGACGTCGAATCCGGCGAGCACGCTCGGCCAGGCCGCCGACATCCTGCTGCCGCTGCCGCTCGTCAAGGAAGCCTGCCCGCACAACCTCGCGCCGACCTCCTCGAGCGTGATCCAGCTGGCGCTCGGCGACGCGCTGGCGGTGGCGCTGCTGGAGCGGCGGGGCTTCTCGGCCAGCGACTTCAAGGTGTTCCACCCGGGCGGCAAGCTCGCGGCTCGGCTCAAGACCGTGGCGCAGCTGATGCATGCCGGCGAGGAGATGCCGCTGGTCACCCGGGGCGTCCGGGTCTCCGAGGCGCTGATCGCCGTGATGGGCAAGCGCTTCGGCTGCGCCGGCATCGTGGACGAGGGCGGCCAGCTCGTCGGCATGTTCACGGATGGCGACATGCGCCGCCACATGAGCCGGGGCGTCGGCCACAGCGACATCCTCGACCGACGCGTCGAGGAGATCATGACGCCGACCCCGATCACGACCACCCCCGGCACCTTCGCCAGCGCCGCCCTGGAACTGATGAACCGGACCCAGATCACCGCGCTGTTCGCGGTGGAGCGCGGGCGCCCGGTCGGCATCCTGCACATCCACGACATTCTTCGGGCCGGGGTGGTCTGAGACCGGCTCGCCTGCCACACACCCGGACGACGCGCCGGGTCATCCGGGCCTCACAGAAGCCGGGCTCGGCACACGACACAGCAGGTGCGCAGTGCGGGAGCGACGGCCAAGAGCTTGAACCCTCCCCCCACTGCGGGGGAGGGTGGCCTGCGGAGCAGGCCGGGAGAGGGGAACCACGCTTCCGGATGAGGCGGAACCGTTCTGACGGGCGCCATACTTGGCACCGTCGCGCTGCCCCCCTCCCGACCCCTGCTGACGCAGGGGCCACCCTCCCCCGCAAAGCGGGGAGGGTTTTCGCGCACGGTCGTCGCTCCCCTCAATACGGCACCCCACCCCGCCGCTTCTCCCGCAGCGCCTCCGCGTACCACGTCAATTCGTCGAGGAACCGGCCGGTCGGGCGCTCCAGCCAGGGCTGGAGCGCTTGCCCCTCCTCGTCGAGCGCCTTGTGCACCTCGGGGATCGGCAGCAGGGACGGGATGCTCGGGGTGCCGAGCTCGCCCAGCATGGCGCGCAGCTGCATCGCCGCCCGCACGCCGCCGTAGCGGCCGGCCGAGTAGCAGACGATGGCCGAGGGCTTCCAGAAATACTCTTCCAGGAAATGGTCGAGGGTGTTGGACAAAGCCGGCGGGATGCTGTGATTGTACTCCGCCGACACGACCACGAACCCGTCCGCGCGGCGATAGAGGGCGGCCAGCCGCTCCAGCGGCTCGGGCGCCTCGCCCTTCGGGTATTCCTTGTACATCCGTTCGAGGAGCGGCAGGCCGAGCTCGGCCGGGTCGACCAGCGGCGCCTCGTGGCCGCGGGATTCGAGGGCCCGGACGAGGTAGCGGGCGGCGCGCAGACCGTTGCGCCCCTGGCGCACCGAGCCGAGGATGACCGGGACGACGAGGGTCGGATTCGGGTGGGCCGGATTCGGGTGGGTCATGGCGGGACTCCGGGACAGCGGATGCTTCCCGGAGTCTAACACCATCTCACATCATGCCGAGCATCCGCGGCAGCCAGAGCGAGATCGCCGGGACGTAAGTCACGACGACGAGGAAGATCAGCATGGTGAGCAGCCACGGCCAGACCGCGACGGTCAGTTCCGTGATGCCCATGCGGGTGATGCCCGACGCCACGTAGAGGTTGAGGCCGACCGGCGGGTGGCACATGCCGACTTCCATGTTGACCACGATCAGGATGCCGAAATGCACCGGGTCGATGCCGAGCTTCGCGGCGATCGGAAACAGGATCGGCGCCATGATGAGCACGATGGAGGACGGCTCCATCACGTTGCCGGCGACGAGCAGCAGGATGTTGACGATCAGCAGGAAGACGACCCAGTTGAGGCCGGCCCCGGTGATCCAGCTCGCCATCGCCTGCGGGATCTGCTCGCTCGTCATCAGGAACGAGAACAGCACCGCGTTGGTGATGATGTAGAGCAGCATCGCGCTCATGTTGGCCGAATCGAGCAGCACCCGCGGCACGTCGCGCCAGGTGAGGTCGCGATAGACGAACAGTGCGATCACGAAGGCGTAGACCGCGCTCACCGCCGCCGCCTCGGTCGGCGTGAAGGCGCCGCTATAGATGCCGCCCAAGACCAGCACGATCAGCAGGAGGCCCCAGACCGACTTGCGGAACGCGGTCCAGCGCTCGGCCCAGCTCGCCTTGGGCATCCGCGGATAGCCGAACTTGCGCGCCCGGTACCAAGTGGTGAAGCCGAGTAGAGCGGCCAGCATCAGGCCCGGGATCACCCCGGCGACGAAGAGCGTCGAGATCGAGGCCGAGGAGACGCGCTGGCCGTCCGGCCCGGTCACCACCGCGCCGCTCGTCGCCACCGAATACATCACCATGACGATCGAGGGCGGGATCAGGATGCCGAGCGCCCCCGAGGTGGTGATGACCCCGGCGCCGAAGCGCTTGGGGAAGCCCTGCGCCACCATGGCGGGCAGGATGATCGAGCCGATCGCCACGACGGTGGCCGGGCTCGAGCCCGAGATGGCGGCGAACAGCGCGCAGGCCATGACGCCGGCGAGCCCGAGGCCGCCATGCCAGTGGCCGACCATCGACGTGGCGAAGTTGATCATCCGCCGGGCGACGCCGCCATGGGTCAGGAAGTTGCCCGACAGGATGAAGAACGGGATCGCCATGATCTCGAAGTTCTCGATTCCCGTGAACAGCTTGAGCGCCACCGCCTCGATCGGCACGGTGGTCATGGTGAACAGGAAGGTGAGCACCGAGAGGCCGAGCGCGATCGAGATCGGCATGCCGGTGAGCATCAGGGCGATGAGCAGCCCGAAGATGATGGCGGCGTTCATCGGGCGGGGCCTCCGGTGCGGGCTTCGTCGGCGAGGTCCTGCGCCGCGTGCGGGCTCTCGACCACGCCCTCGACATGGCCCGGATCGTGGTGGGGCAGCTCGCCGGTGCGCCAGAAGCTCCAGGCGACCTGGAGGAAGCGGAAGCACATCAGGGCCGAGCCCAGCGGGATCGCCAGGTAGACGACCCAGCTCGGGAGCTCGAGGTCGGGGGTGGTCTGGTCGGTATCGACGAGGCCGTAGACGAAGCGCGCGCCCATCGTGCCGACGATCGCCGTGAACAACGCGCCGCAGAGGAGACCGAACAGCACGACCCGGTCGCGCCAGGCGGGGGGCAGCTGGTTCACCGCCACGTCGACGCCGACATGGATGCCGGTGCGCACGCCGTAGGCGGCACCGAACTTCGCCATCCAGACGAACATGTAGATGCACAACTCTTGGGCCCAGGAGAGGTGGATCGCGGTGGTGATCGGATAGAGCGCGTCGATGCCGGACGCGTAGCGATGGACCACGGCGACGAAGATCAGCAGCGTCGCGCCGGCCATCAGGCTCGCGATCAGGATCTCCTCGAGGCGGTCGAGGATGCGCAGGGGATGCATGGGGTCTCCCGGGGCGGGGGCGAGGGCGGGCGTCAGGATTGGTCGGCGTCGGGCCAGGGAAAGCGGATGTTGCCGGCGCGCAGGCCTTCCAGCACCACTTCGATCCCGCCCGACTTCACCATCCATTCGAGGCGGTGGTCGCGGTATTCCCGCCGGCGCCCGCCGGAGGTGTAGAGCTCGGAGGCCTCCGCCATCCGGGCCGCCGCGGCGTCGAATTCCCGGAAGGTCTCGGCGACCGAGGGGCGCTCGCGGATCCGGGCGTGCCAGCGCGCGAGCGGGCTGCCCTCCGCGGGCCCGAGCCCGTAATGCACCGAGCGGTTGACCATCGGGGCGACCGCCGCGTCGGCCCAGCCGAACCCCTCGCCGCCGAACCACGGGGCGTCGCCGAGACGGCCGGTCAGCCAGTCCTGCAGGACCTTCGTCTGCGCCGCCGCCTGGGACCGCAGGTGGTCGGCGAGCGCTCCCGACGCGCGGCGAAACCACAGGATCTCGCCGAACCCCCAGTTCACCGCCTCGTACTGGGTGTCGCAGACCTCCTCGGTCATGCGGGCGACGGCGCGCTGCGCGGGGTCGCGGGGCAGCAGCGGCGGCGCGGGCCAGCGTTCCTCGACATATTCGAGGATGATCGTCGATTCGAAGATGGCGACGTCGCCCTCGACCAGCACCGGCACCTCGGTGCGGGGATTGGCATGCGCGAAGGGACCGTCGCTGCGGCCGGTCCCAAAAGTCTCCGGCAGCTCGGCCGTGAACGCCACGCCCTTCTCGCGCAGGGCGATCTTGACCTTCTGCGCGTAGGACGAGAGCGGATGCTCGTAGAGCAGCATGACGGCGGTTCCCCCCGGAGCCGTTTCGTTCGTTTGCGCCACCTTCGCACGCGGCAGCGTGGCGGGTGAACCCGACGATGGTTGGTAGCGGTGGATCCGGGCCGGACGGTTCCGGCGGCCCGACGGTCGGAGCGCGAAAGACGACGCGCGGGTTTCCCCCTCGTCCAGGCGGGCGGACGCGGCGGCATCGTGGCCTCGTCCGCCTCGGATGCCGTGGACGAAGCGGCACTGGCGGATGTTGCGCGCGGCGGCATATTACGCGCACGACCATTACGAGCCGAGGATCCGCCACCATGCGCTCCAGCCGCACCCTCCGGGCCGCCTGCCTCGTCGTCGCCGCCTTGATCGCGGTCCCGGCCGCGGCCGCCGAGCCGACGACGGTCTTCGCGGCGGCGAGCCTGAAGAACGCCCTCGACGAGGCCGGCAAGGCCTTCACGGCCGAGAGCGGCATCCCGGTGCGGGCGAGCTACGCCGCCTCCTCGGCTCTGGCGCGCCAGATCGAGCAGGGGGCGCCGGCCGACCTCTTCGCCTCGGCCGACCTCGAATGGATGGACTATCTCGCCGCCCGCAAGCTGGTCCGGCCCGAGACCCGGGTGAACCTGCTCGGCAACCGCCTGGTCGTGGTGGCGCCGAAAGATGCCACGATCACGGAGGCGGCGTTCACGCCGGACTGGTTCGCCCGGGCGCTCGGCCCCGACGGACGCCTCGCCACCGGCGAGGTCAATTCGGTGCCGATCGGCAAGTACGCCAAGGCGGCGTTCGAGACACTGGGCTTATGGGCGCCGCTTCAGCCCCGGCTCGCCCAGGCCGACAACGTGCGGGCGGCGTTGGCGCTCGTTTCCCGCGGCGAGGCGCCGCTCGGGGTGGTCTACGAGAGCGACGCGAAGTCGGATCCGGGCGTGAAGGTGGTGGGGGTCTTTCCGGAGGGCAGCCACCCGCCGGTGATCTATCCCTTCGCGGTGACGATGGAGGCCAGGGGCGAGAGCGGTCGGCGCTTCCTGTCCTACCTGCGGAGCAAGGCCGCCCGCCGCTTCTTCGAGGCGCAAGGCTTCACGGTGATCGGGGAGGGGGCGTCGCAGTAGGACGCCCCGTTCGCGGTCGGGCCCGTTGCCGGATCAGGCGAGCTGGAAGCCGAAGGCCAGCGGGTCGCGCTCGTCGACCAGGATGGTGTTGTGCCCGATCACCCGGGCCCAGCCGCCGATGCTCGGGCGGATGGCGGCGCGCCCGCCGACCTCGGCGGTGCCCTCGACCCGGCCGTGGAAGAGCGTGCCGATGATGCTCTCGTGGACGAAGTCGTCGCCCACCTTCAGGAGCCCCCTGGCGACGCGCTGCGCCATCCGGGCCGAGGTGCCGGTGCCGCAGGGCGAGCGGTCGATGCCCTTGTCGCCGTAGAACACCGCGTTGCGGGCATGCGCCTGCGGGTGCTTCGGCCGGTCGGCCCACATGACGTGGCTGAGGCCCTGGATGCGCGGATCCTCCGGGTGGACCGGCGACACCGCCCGCTGCACCGCCTGGCGCACGAGCGGGCTCAGCGTCAGGATGTCCGCCGAGGTCATGCCGTCGAGCCCGGCCCAGCCGGGTTGCGGCTCGACGATGGCGTAGAAGTTGCCCCCGTACGAGACGTCGACGGTGAGCGGCCCGAGGCCCGGCACCTCGACCCGCACATCCGCCGCGTGCAGGTAGCTCGGGATGTTGTAGAGCCGGACCTCGTCGACGAAGCGGCCGTCGCGCCGGTACTCGACCTCGACCTTGCCGGCCGGCACCTCGAGGGCGAGCCGCCCCTCGACGCGCGGCACCACGAAGCCCTGCTCCAGCGCCACCGTGACGGTGCCGATCGTGCCGTGGCCGCACATCGGCAGGCAGCCCGAGACCTCGATGAACAGAACCCCGAGGTCGCAATCCTCCCGCGACGGCGGATAGAGGATCGAGCCCGACATCGCGTCGTGGCCGCGCGGTTCGAACATCAGCGCCCGGCGCACCCAATCGTGCTCGGCGACGAAGATCTGCCGCTTCTCGCCCATCGGGACGTTGGGCAGGACCGGCGCGCCGCCGGCCACCACCCGCACCGGGTTGCCGCAGGTATGGGCGTCGACGCACAGGAAGGTGTGGGGATGCATGACGGGGCGGTCTCCGAGGGCGTTCCGGCCCGGGTGCCCCTTCGTCGCAGAAATCGCCACGGCGGACCAGCGGCTTACCCAGGCATCGGTCCGGTCACGGTCGAGGAACGCAGTCTCATCCCGCCCCGCCGCCGGGCCAGATGACGCATAGGCAGACAGGCGACCTCGGGCAACCCGGCGGCCGCTGCGACGTTCTCGGCTTCGTGGCGCGGCCCCGGACGGGCCCGCGAGCTCATGACCGACGCGGTCTCGGCCGGCGAAAGGAGGTTGTCGATGATGGACAATATCGTTCAGGGGTTCACCCAGTTCCGCGAGCAGGTGTTTCCGAGCCAGCGCTCGGTCTACCAGCGCCTCGTCCATGACGGCCAGAAGCCGAAGGCGCTGGTGATCTCCTGCGCCGATTCCCGCGTCGTGCCGGAGCTGATCACCCAGGCCGGGCCGGGCGAGCTGTTCGTCACCCGCAACGTCGGCAACATCGTGCCGCCCTTCGCCACCATGATGGGCGGCGTGACCGCGGCGGTCGAGTACGCCGTGATGGCGCTGAACGTGCGCGACATCGTGGTCTGCGGCCACTCGGATTGCGGCGCCATGAAGGGCCTGCTCACCCCGGGGCTCGCCGAGAAGATGCCGAGCGTCGCCGCCTGGCTGCGCCACGGCGAGGCCGCCCGCAAGATCGTCTGCGACGCCTACCCGAACGACATCGACGACAAGCGCCGCCTGCACGCTCTCGCCATGGAGAACGTGCTGGTGCAGCTTAATCACCTGCGCACCCACCCGGCGGTGGCGAGCGCGCTCGCCTCGGGCCAGCTCACCCTGCACGGCTGGCTGTTCGAGATCGAGACCGGCCACCTCCTGGTCTATGACGGCGAGGCCGGCCAGTTCGTGGTCCTGGCCGAGGAGGACGCGCTTCCGGTCGCCGAGGCGGCCGCCGCGCCGCGTCTCGCCGCCGCCGCCGTCGGCTCCCCCGCCGCGCGGGCGGCTGGGTAGCCCGTCGCGACAGGCGGTCGGCGAAAGGCGAAGAGCGGGCGGCGAAGAGCGGGCGGCGAAGAGCGGGCGGATTGACAGATGGCGAGGGGCGGGTGACGACGGCCGGCATGGCAGACATCCCGGCAGAGACCCGCCCCGACCGCTCGCGCGACGCCCGCTTCGCCTGGATCGCCGCCGGAGCGACCCTGGCGACGATCCTGATCGCCAACTTCGCGCCGGCCTCCGGGCCGGCGCCGGTCCCCCGCCCGGCGGTGCTGTCGCCCGCCGACGATCCGGGTTGCCGGGAATGGACCGATTCCTGCCGCGTCTGCACCCGCGGCACCGACGGGGTCCATTGCTCGACCCCGGGCTTCGCCTGCCAGCGCGAGGCCCTGCGCTGCACCGGGCGCTGACCGGACGGACGGAAGGGCCTGCTTCCCGGCACGTCCCGGGCGACCACGACGAGAGGGATAGGCGGCGACGCCCCCGACGCCCTGCGCGGGGGCCGTCGCGGTTCCAACGCTCCGCCTGGACACTGATCCCCCGTGCAGGCGGCGCGCCACTCCATCCCGGAAGAGACGGACCGTCGCGAACCGCGCGCCCGACGCCGACCGGGACGATGCCGGTCGTGTTCGAGGCACCGGAATGGGCGCCTCCCGGAAGCAAGGCGGCACTCCGGTAACGGTCGGGAGGACGGACGTTCTCTTGGTCTATCCGCCCTCGCGTCCATAGACGTCTTCGATGCGGATGATGTCGTCTTCGCCGGTATAGCTGCCGACCTGGACCTCGATGAGTTCGAGCGGGATCTTGCCCGGGTTGGCCAGGCGGTGCACGCAGCCGATCGGGAGGTAGGCCGCCTCGTTCTCGTGCACGAGCCGCACCGTTCCATCCACGGTCACCTCGGCGGTGCCGCGCACCACCACCCAATGCTCGGCCCGGTGGTAGTGGCGCTGCAGCGACAGGCGGCCGCCCGGCTTCACGGTGATGCGCTTGACCTGGAAACGGCCCCCGATGTCGATGCGCTGGTAGGAGCCCCAGGGCCGGTACATCAGCCGGTGGGCGTCCGCCTCCGGCTCGCGGCGGCGGCGCAGATCCTCGACCAGGTCCTTCACGGCGCCGCCGGTCGTGCGGCTCGTCACCAAGACCGCGTCGTCGGTCGTCACCACCACCACGTCGTCGAGGCCGACCACCGTGGTCAGAACCTCCCCGGAGGAATGGACCAGGCTGTTGCGGGTGTCGCGCAGCGCCACCCGGCCGCGCACCGCGTTGCCGTCGTGATCGCGGGGCGAGACCTCCCACAGGGCGCCCCAGGTGCCGATATCCGACCACGGAAAGCGCACCGGCAGCACGCCGGCCCGCCTCGTCCGCTCCATCACCGCGTAGTCGATCGAGATCTGCGGCGCCCGGGCGAAGGCCTCGGCCCCCAGGCGGATGAAGTCGAGGTCGCGGGTGGCGGTCCCGATCGCCTCCCGGGCCGCCGCCAGCACCGCGGGGGCGTGGGCCTCGAGCTCGTCCAGCATCACGTCGGCGCGGAACAGGAAGTAGCCGCCGTTCCAAAGGGCGCCCTGCGCGATCAGGTCGGCGGCGCGCGCGGCGTCGGGCTTCTCGCGGAACCGGGCGACGAGGTGCGCGCCCGCCTCGCCCGCGGCCCCCGCCAGGGGATGGCCGGGCTCGATGTAGCCGTAGGCGATGGAGGGGGTCGTCGGTGCGATGCCGAGCGTCATGATGTGACCGGCCCGGGCCCCGAGGCCGGCCGCGCGGGCGGCCGCCACGAAGGCCGCGTCGTCGCCGATGGCGTGGTCGGCGGGCAGGATCAGCACGAGGGCCTGCGGGTCGCGGGCGGCGGCGTGGAGGGCCGCGACGGCGACGGCGGGTGCGGAATCCCGCCGGCAGGGTTCGAGCAGGATGTCGGCCTGCACGCCCGCCTGCGCCAGCTGCTCGGCGACGAGGAAGCGGGAATCGTTGGCGGCGACGACCGCCGGCCGGTCGAAGATCGCGGTGTCGCCGAGCCGCGCGGCGGCGGCCTGGAACGACGAGCGCCCCGGCTCGACGAGCGGGAGGAACTGCTTGGGGAAGCTCTCGCGCGAGGCCGGCCACAACCGCGTGCCGGATCCGCCGCACAGGATCACCGGGTGGATCAGGTCACCAGAATCGGACATGGTCGGGCTCCGGGCCACGCGGCCGAAGGCACAGCGCCTGGGCAGCCTCGTGTGCCACGCCGGGCGGTCCTATCGGAAGGGGCGGGACCCGGCCGCGGCCGGCAATCCGGACCCAACTCGCGCCGTATGGTTTCGCGCCGGCGAACCGCGCCGCTGCGCCGGCCCGCCGCATCGCTGCCATGCCCCTGCCTGCCTTGCGGGCGGCGCGCGCCTCCGCCACTGGTCCGGCGCAGATGCCGGCCTCGTCCCCGTGGGCCGCTCCCTCAGGATGATCATGGCGAGCAGCGCGCGCGGCGAGGCGACTCCCGTCGAGACGACCAGGCCGGTCTGGGCCGGGCCCGGCTTCGTGGAGTTCGTGGCGCTGATGGCCCTGATGATGGGCCTGACCGCGATCACGATCGACAGCTTCCTGCCGGCCTTCCCGGCGATCCAGGGCGATTTCGCGGTCCGGGACCCGAACCGGCTGCAGCTCCTCGTCTACGTCTACATGCTGGGATTCGGCACCGCCCAGCTCCTCTACGGCCCGGTCTCGGACGGCACCGGGCGGCGTCCGGCGCTGATGGTCGGCATCGGGATCTACCTCGCCGGGACCGTGCTCGCCATGCTGGCGCCGAGCTTCGAGGTGCTGCTCCTCGCCCGCGCCGTCCAGGGCATCGGCGGCGCCGCCGGCCGGGTGCTGGCGGTGGCGATCGTGCGCGACCGCTACGAGGGCCGCGACATGGCCCGGGTGATGTCGTTCTGCATGATGGTCTTCCTCATCGTGCCGATCCTCGCGCCCTCGATGGGCGGCGCCATCCTGCTCGGCGGAAGCTGGCGGCTGATCTTCGGCGCCATGCTGGCGCTGGCCCTCGTCACCCTGGCCTGGTTCGGCACGCGCCTGCCCGAGACCCTGCACCCGGCCTTCCGCCGCCCCGTCTCCGTCCGGGCGATCGGATCGGGCGTCGCCGTCACGGTCGGCACCCGGACCTCGCTCGGCTACGCCACGGCGCTCGGGCTCACCACCGGCTGCATCATGGCCTATGTCGGCTCGGCGCAGGCGATCTTCGACACCGGCCTCTACCACCTGGGACCGCTGTTTCCGGTCGCCTTCGCGCTCATCGCCGGTGCGATGGGCGTCGCCACCCTGATCAATGCCCGCCTCGTGCGACGGCTCGGCATGCGGCGGCTGGCGCATATGGGCACGGTCGGGCTGTTCGCGGTCGCCTGCCTGCAACTCGTCCTGATGCTGGCCTACGGGGGCCGGCCGCCGGTCTGGGTCCTGATCGCCACCCTGTCGGCCTGCCAGTTCCTGATGAGCTTCGCGATGCCGAACTTCAACGCCCTGGCGATGGAGCCGCTGGCGGCGATCGCCGGCACCGCCTCGTCGTTCATCGGCTTCTACACCACGTTGCTCGCGGCCTTCTGCGGCCTCCTCGTCGGCCAGTCCTTCGACGGCACCGTCACGCCGCTCGCGGTCGGCTACTGCGCGCTCAGCGGGCTCGCCCTCGCGACGGTGCTGTGGACCGAGCGCGGCCGCCTGTTCGGCGCCGGGGCCCGGTAGAACCCCCTTAACCCCTGGCGCGCCACCGTCCGGGCCTCAGGACCGGGGTGGATCGGGGGAATTCGGGATGGCTGCGCGCAACGACGGAATCCTGCTCGCCGGGCGGCTGCTGCTCGCCTCCGCGCTGCTCCCCGCGGCGATCGGTCGGGCGCTCAACCCCTCGGGCTTCGCCCTGACGCTCGCCGGCACCGGCATGCCCTACCCGAACGCCGTCGCGACCGCGTCGGTGGTGATCGGGCTGTTCGGGCCGCTCCTTCTGGTGCTCGGGGTGCTGCCGCGCCTCGTCGGCCTCGGCCTCGCGGTGCACGCGGTCGTGGCCGGGCTTCTGCTGCACCGGTTCTGGGAGTTCGCCGGCGCCGGCGCCCGGGTCGAGCAGGAGCTCTTCCTCGCCCAGCTCGGCCTTGCCGCCGGCTTCGTGCTCTACGCCGTCACCGGCCCCGGCGGCTGGAGCTGGCAGGGCTGGTGGCACGGGGGGGCGCAAGGGAGCGAGCGCGCGACCGAACGGGCGCCCGTCCGCGCCGCGGCTGCCCCGGCTCCCGCCGCGAAGCCGCCGCGCAAGCGCGCCGCCCCGCCCCGCGGGCCGCGCCCGGCCAAGGCCGCCGCGTGAGGCCGGACGGCGACCCCGCGAAGCCCCGAGGCCGTACGCCCGGGGTCAGGCCGACAGACGCAGCGGTCCGGCGATGGCCGGATCCGGGTAGCGCCGGGTGATGTCGCAGGCGACCCCGATGAGCCGGGAGCCGCCGCCGGGCGTCCGCACGAGGCTGCCGCGGGCGGAGAGCCAGCGCACTCGCCCCTCGTGGTCGACGATCCGGTACTGCGCGTCGTAGATGCCCTCGCCGCGCAGGGCCGGTTCGAGGCTGGCGAGCACGGTGGGAAGATCGTCGGGCAGGATCATCGCCAGGAACTCGTCGAGCGGACCCGTGGTCACGCCCATCAGGCTCTCGCCGATCTCCGAGCAGGTGACCTCCCGGGTCGCCGGGTCGATGTCCCAGTTCATCATCTCGGCCGCCGCCATGGCGAGGCGCAGCCGCTCCTCGCTGGTGCGCAGAGCCTCCTGCGCCCGGACCTGCTCGTCGATGTCGGCCATGGTGCCGACCCACTCGCGGATCGCGCCGTCGGCGCTCTCGATCGGGACCGCGCGGCCGAGCATCCAGCGATACTGCCCGTCCCGGTGGCGCACCCGATAGGTCGTGTCGAGCGGCGTCCCGCTCTGGCAGCAGGCCCGCCACAGGACCTCGACACCACCGCGATCATGCGGGTGAAGCGCATCGAGCCAGCCGAAGCCCCGGAGTTCGGCATCGGTCAGGCCCGTCCGGGCGCTGAGGCCGAAGGTCTGGAGGAGGCCGCCATCGGGCCCGGTACGCCATTCCACCGCCGCGCTGGCCTCCACCAGGGCGCGGTAGCGCTGCTCGCTCTCCCGCACGCCGTCGGGCTCGTCCTCGGCTCGCACCGGCACGGATCCCGAAGGCGGCGGCGCGATGTGGCGGAAACTCGGCTCGTAGCGGCCGAGGGGCAGGTCGATGCGCACGCCGATCGGGCAGGTGGGGTCGGCGTAGATCTGCTGTAGCACCTGCCGCAGGCGCCGGGCCTCGACCCGGACGATGGCGTCCGTCGCCGGATCGAAGCTGGTGGAGCGGCCGAGCGCGTCGGTTGCGATGGTGTAGGACTTGAGCAGGCTGCCGCGCCCGGCCAGGCTCTCGCGCACGACATAGGTGAGGAACGCCGAGAGCTGCGGCGATTTCCGCAACGGCGGCAGGGTCAACAGGGCGTCGAGGGCAGCGTGGATGTTCTCGCTTCCGATCGCTTCCCGATCCATCGTCCGTTCCCGCCGCCTTCCACCCCGATGACGGGTCCGGCCAGGTTCGTCACGCAACGCGGTCTAGTCCCGCCACGCTCCAAGTATCTGGCCGGTGACGCGACGCTGTGCGTCGTCTGCCCCGTTACGTCTTAAGGTGATACGGCAGACGGCCACAGTGTCAAGCGACCAAGGCAACCGCGCGATTGACGATGGGTCACGAGCCTCAAATCGACCCACAACCTTCGTCTAAGAACCGCCGGCCATCCGCGGCTGGCTTTACGACGGACAACAGATCGATGGGAAAAAGAAGAACGGCCTGAGCTATCGATGATCGTGGAATTGATTATCGTAAGGACCGCCACAGCATCGGTGCGGGGACGGGTCAGGATATTGACCGGCATGACTGATCAATTGCCAGATCATCCCGTGGACGCTCGCGATACCGGGAATCGGATGGCCACCGCCGCGGTCCGCCATCCGCCTCCGCCCCGGTCACCGCGCGGGCACGGCGACGATCCGCCGGCCGGGCTCACTCCGCGAGCAACCGCGCCCCGACCACCGCCGCCGCGGCGCGGTTCTGGACCCCGAGACTGCGCAGGAGCGCCGCCATGTGCACCTTGACGGTACCCTCGCCGAGCTGGAGCCGCCGGGCGATCTCCTTGTTCGAGCGCCCCTCGACCAGGAGTGCCAGCACGTCGCGCTGGCGCGGAGTCAGGTCGGGAATGCGGAGCGAACGCCCGTCCCCGCGCCCGTCCGGGCCGGGGATCCGCGCCTCGAAGGACGGGCGCGGACCCGCGCCGTCGAGCACCGCCAGGCAGGCCGGCACGAAGATCTGGCCGTCGAGGATCATGCCGACCGCCCGGGTGAGCTCGGCCGAGCCGATCCCCTTCGGCACGTAGCCGTGGACGCCGACCTCGAGGGCGGTGAGGATCTTGTTGCGCTCGGTCGAGGCGGAGACCACCGCCACCTTCACGGCCGGGAAGCATTCCCGCACCGCGCTCAGGCTGCCGGGGCCTTCCATGCCGGGCATCGCGAGATCGAACAGCGCCAGGGTCACGGCCCCGCGGCGGGTCGAGAGCTGATCGACGGCGGCATCGAGGGAGCCGGTCTCGATCACTTCGGCGAACCCGAAGCTGCGCGTCAGAATCGCCACCACGGCGAGGCGGAAGAAATCGTCGTCATCCGCGATCAGGGCGACTGGCGGAGTCGGTTGGGTCATACCGTGGCGTCTCTGGATACGGTCCGTGACCGATCCTAGAGCAAGTCGGGGTCGCGTGGGTACCCTCACGCTGCGGAATGACCGGCAATATCAACGACCTATCCCCCGGCTCGGTGGCCTCCGGCCGCCTGCGGGCCCCCGAAGCGTCTCTCCGGTCGACTTGTGGACAGTCCGGCAACCTGCGGCGAGCGATCGCACCCTTGCCCATGGTCCCGTTCTCCAGCAGATCGGTGGGGACGAGCCGTGTCCTCGTCCGCCGAGGTTCGGGCCGCGCCGGCACGTCTCCTCGCCGAACTGTCGCCCGTCCCGGGAAAAGGTCTTGAGAACCGCGGCGTGGACGCCGACGATCGGCTCCTGAGCAGAACTCGTGGCGGCGGGCCAACGCTTCGCCCGCTTCGGTTCTTGTTTGGTTGCAGATTTTCGTTGCCGAACTGGTATCCACCTCGGCGAAACCTGCCTAGAGCATTTTCCGACGAAGTGGATGCCGGTTCGTCGAAGAAAATGCGGCAAAACAAAGACTTAGAGAGCTTCGCGATTGCAACGCGATCGTGAAGCGCTCTCGCCATGAGCACGAGGGAGGACGATCATGCTGGCGCGTGGGGCGGTCGAGGGCAGGCGGCCGCGAATCGTCGGCATCCGGGGGCTCGGGCGCGTCAATCTCGTCGCGGCCGGCCTCCTGGCCCTCCTCGCGGCCGTGGGCGTCGCCCGTCCCGCGCCGGCGGGGGAGCGCGTCCGCCTCGTCGCCTACACGGCCCTCGAGATCGAGCAGCTCGACCCGATCCGCCGGGCCGTCGAGGCGGCGGTGCCGGAGGTCGAGATCGCCTGGCTGCGCGACTCGACCGGCCTCGTCACCGACCGGCTGCTGGCCGAGAAGGCAGCACCGCAGGCCGACCTCCTCATCGGGCTCGCCGCCAGCAGCCTGATCCAGGTCAAGGCCGCCGGCCTCCTCGATCCCTACCGCCCCGCGGGCGCCGCGGCGCTGCGGCCGGCCTTCCGCGATCCGGTGCCGCCCTACAGCTGGACCGGCATGGACGCGTATCTGGGGGTGATCTGCTTCAACCTCGAGGTCGCGGACCGGCACCGCATCCCGCGCCCGAGCTTCTGGCGCGACCTGCTCGGCCCCACCCTCAAGGGCCGGGTCGTCATGCCCGATCCGGCCGCCTCCGGCACCGGCTACCTCCTCGTCGCGGCCTGGCTCCAGACCCTCGGCGAGGAGGAGGGCTGGGCCTTCATGGACGCCCTCGACGCCAACGTCGACGCCTACCTGCCGAGCGGCTCGGCCCCGTGCCGGGAGGCGGCGGCGGGCCGTCAGGCCGCCGGCCTCTCCTTCGACATGCGGGCCGCCGCCGAGAAGGCGGCGGGCGCGCCGATCGACATCGTGGTCCCCCTCGACGGCACCGGATGGGAGACCGAGGGCGTCGCGGTCGTCGCCGGCCGGCCGCATCGGGCGCTCGCCCGCCGGGTGGCGGACTGGGCGGCGAGCCGCGAGGCCAACGCGCTCTATGCGCGGAGCTTCGCGATCGTCGCCCATCCGGGCCTCGCCGCTCCGCCCTCGGTCTACCCGGCCCATGCCGAGGCCCGGATGATCCGCACCGACCGGGACTGGACGGCCCGCAACCGCCCCCGCATCCTGGCCGAGTGGCGCCGCCGCTACGGCGCCAAGGTGCGGGCGCCGTGATCCCGCCGGGTCGGCGCGCGGCGGCGGTCACCTTTATTTTTCCATCCTGCGGTAGCAGACGGCCGGAAAGCCGGTCGCGCGGGGGCACGCGATCGACGCGGGGCAGGAACCCGCCCGAGCCGCGGCGGGACCGCGGACAGGGAACCGGATGTATCACGCGGGCAAGGACGGCTGGCTGTTCCTCACCGGGGGCACCAACGAGGTCGCGGACCAGTACCGCCGCGTGCGCCCGATGGACCGGGTCCTGCGCCAGTGGCGCCGGCGGATCGTGCGGCGCGTCCAGCGCTGCCGGATCTTCGGCGCCCGCTACCTCCACCTCGTGGTGCCGGAAAAGCTGAGCGTCTACGACGACCGCTTCGACGGCCTCACCCTCGACCCCCGCCTCGCACCGGCCCGCCGCCTCGGCGATCTGATGCGCTGGTCGTGGGCCGGGCGCCGGGCCTGGATCGAGCTCCTGGAGCCGATGCGGGCGCGCAGGCACGAGCGCGACCTGCATTACCGCACCGACACGCACTGGAACATCCACGGCTGCCTGCTCGCCTACCGGCTGGTCTGCCGGGCCTGCGGCGCAGCGCCCCGTACCGACTTCCTGGAGCGGCCGCTCCACACCTTCGAGGCGGTGCTCGACATCGGCAACAAGCTCGAGGCCCAGCCCCTCGAGACCGTGCACAACTACGAGCTCTTCCGCGACGCCGTGCGGGTCTCGGGCGGGACGCTCATCGACGCCTACCGCGCCGCCGGGCGCCTGGGCGAGCTGCATACCGGGGCCCACGCCGTCTACCGCAACGCCTCGCCGGAGGCCGACCCCCGCACCCTGGTGCTCTTCGGCGATTCCTGCGCCAACTTCGCCGGCAACGGCCTGACCGCGATGCTGGCCGAGACCTTTCGCGAGGTCCATTTCATCTGGTCGGCCAACCTCGACTGGGCCTATATCGAGCGGATCCTGCCCGACATCGTGCTGTGCGAGCAGGTCGAGCGCTTCCTGCCCCGCGTCCCCGACGACGACCTCGACCTGGCGGCCCTGGAGGCCGAGAGGCTGGCAGCGCTGCAGGCCTAAGGCGCGCGCGCGGGACACCGGCGTCGCGCGCGCCGCTTGACGAAATACTGGCATATGCCACTAAATCGTCGGCGCCGGGATCGCCGGCGCGAGACGAGGAGCGCCGCTCGATGGATGCGCGCACCCACCGCCTGCTCCATGCCCCGATCGGGCCGACGCTCCTGCGGCTCGCCGCACCCAACGTCGTCGTGATGCTGGTCCAGGCGCTCGTCGGGTTGCTGGAGACCGCCTTCGTTTCCGGGCTCGGCACCGACGCGCTCGCCGGCATGGCGCTGGTCTTCCCCGTGCTGATGCTGGTGCAGATGATCTCCGCCGGCGCCATGGGGGGCGGCATCCTGTCGGCGGTGGCCCGGGCGCTCGGCGCCGGGCGGCGGGCGGACGCCGACGCGCTGCCCTGGTACGCCGCCGCCATCGGGCTCGGTCTCGGCCTCCTCACCACGCTCCTCGCCCTCGCCTTCGGGCCGGGGCTCTACCGGGTCATGGGCGGGGAGGGCGCCTCGCTGGCGGCGGCCTCCACCTACGGCGGCGTGGTGTTTTCCGGCGCGGTGCTGGTCTGGCTGTTCAACGCGCTGGCGGCGGTGATCCGCGGCACCGGCAACATGGCGCTGCCGGCGATCGTGATCAGCCTCGGCGCCGCCGTGCTGGTTCCGCTCTCGCCCGCCCTCATCTACGGGTTCGGCCCGGTCCCGGGCCTCGGCATCGTCGGGGGCGGCGTCGCGGTGCTGGCCTACTACGCCGCCGGCGCGATCGTGTTCGCGCACCACCTCTGGGCCGGGCGCGGCCTGCTGCGGCCCTCCGCGCGCCCGCCCCGCCTCGCCTGGGCGCCTCTGCGCGACATCCTGCGGATCGGCGCCGTCTCGTCGATCGTCAGCGCCACCACCAACGTGACGATCGCCGCCGCCACCGCCTTTACGGGGGCCGCCGGCCCCGCCGCGGTCGCGGGCTACGGCACCGGCGCGCGGCTCGAATACCTGCTCGTGCCCCTCGTCTTCGGCCTCGGCGCGCCGATCGGCGCGATGGTCGGCACCTGCATCGGCGCCGGCGACCGGGCCCGGGCGCTCCGGGTCGCCTGGACCGGCGCCGCCATCGCGGGGGTGCTGACCGAGGCGATCGGGCTCGCCGCCGCCCTGTGGCCGCTCCCGTTCCTCGGCCTGTTCGGTCACGATCCGCAGATGCTCGCGGTCGGCGCCCGCTACCTCCAGCTCGTCGGGCCGTTCTACGGCTTCGCCGGGATCGGGCTGGCGCTCTACTTCGCGTCCCAGGGCGCCGGCCGGGTCGGCTGGCCCCTCGTCGCGGGGCTCGCCCGCATGGCGGTGTCGATCGGCGGCGGCCTGTTCGCGCTGCATCTCGGGCTGTCGCTCGACGGCGTCTTCCTGGCGCTCGGCCTCGGGCTCGCCGCGCTCGGTCTCATCAATGCCGGCGCGGTCGCGACCGGCGCGTGGTTCCGGGGCGAGCGGGCCGCGCCCGGCCTCGTCCCGGCCGGAGGACAATAGGCGATGACACCAGACCTCTATCTCGACGATCTGGCCCCGGGCCAGGTCTACCGCTCCGGCGAGACGACCGTGACCGAGGCCGAGATCGTCCGCTTCGCCGGCGAGTTCGATCCGCAGCCCTTCTACCTCGACGCCGAGGCGGCGCGCAGGACGTTCTTCGGCGGCCTCGCGGCGAGCGGCTGGCACACCGCGGCGCTCACCATGCGGCTCCTGATCGACAGCGAGATGCGGATCGCCGGCGGCATCATCGGCGCGGGCATGGACGAGGTGCGCTGGCCCAAGCCCCTGCGCCCCGGCGACACGATCCGGCTGGAGAGCGAGGTTCTGGAGGTGCGCCCCTCGCGCTCGCGCCCGACGCAAGGCCTCGCCAAGGTGCGCACCACGACCCTCAACCAGCATGGCGAAGCGGTGCAGGTGCTGGTGGCCAACCTCCTGGTGGTGCGCCGGCCGGAGGGCTGACGCCGACCGCCCGCAGGGGCCTATCCCGGGCTCCGCAGACGGGCCGGGTTGCCCATCACGGTGCCGCCCGCCGGCACGTCGCGGGTGACCACGCTGCCCGCCCCGATGATCGCGTCGTCCCCGATGGTGACGCCGGGCAGGATCTGGGCGCCGCCGCCGATCCAGACATTCGCCCCGATCGCGATCGGCCGGCCGAATTCGAGCATCCGACGGCGCTGGGCCGGATCGCGCGGGTGGTCGGCGGTCATGATCTGCACGCCGGGCCCGATCTGCGTCAGGTCGCCGATCGTCACCTGCACCACGTCGAGGATGCAGCAATTGAAGTTGAGGAAGACGCCGCGGCCGAGGCTGATGTTGTAGCCGTAGTCGCAGAAGAAGGGCGGGCGGATGTTGCAGCCCTCGCCGACCCGGGCGAAGGCCTCGGCGAGGAGGGCCTGCCGCTCCGGCTGGGTCAGGGTGTTGCGGGCGTTGTAGCGGTCCATCCAGGCCGAGATGCGCCGGTTGTCGGCGTCGAGCTCCGGGTCGTCGGCGACGTAGAGCGCGCCGGAGAGCATCTTCTGCTTCTGGCTCGTCGGGGTCATGCAATCCTCGCTGTCGGTTGGCGTTCGGCCGCGATGCGTACATATGTACACATGGCCGTACCGCCAACCCGCTTCAGCGGGACGCCCGCTTGCGAGACGCATCCTTGCCCGCTGCCCCGCGCCGCCACGACCCCGACCGCCGCGCCCGCCTGATCCGGGTCACCCTCGACGTGATCGCCGCGCACGGCGTCGCCGGCACCACCCACCGGCGCATCGCCGCGGCGGCGGACGTGCCGCTCGGTTCGCTGACCTACCATTTCGCCGGCCTCGACGACCTGTTGACCGAGGCCTTCACGCTGCTGGCCGACACGGTGTCGGGCCGGTTCGAAGCGCGGCTCGCCACGGCAACGACCCGGGCCGAGGCCTGCGAGGCGGTGGTCGACCTCGTCGTCGAGGAGGACTGGGCGACGCCCCGCACCATGCTGTTGAGCTACGAGCTCTACGCCTACGCCGCCCGGGTGCCGGCGCTGGCCGCGGTGATGCGGGACTGGATGGGCAAGAGCCGGGCGGCGCTGGAGCGGCACTTCTCCCCCGAGGAGGCGCGGGCCCTCGACGCGATGATCGAGGGTCTGACGATCCACCGCTCGGTCGATCCCCGGCCGGCCGGCCGCGACGAGGTGCGGGCGATCGTCGAGCGGCTGGCGGCCCCGCTTCCTTGAAAAGCGGGGTCCCGGCCCGCATATCCGCCCGCGACGAATTGTTCCCATGCGGAGAACCGAGACGTGAGCGAGACTGTGGAGCGGCATTCCTTCGGCGCCGAGGTCGGGCGCCTCCTGGACCTCGTGGTCCACGCCCTCTACTCCGAGCGCGAGATCTTCCTGCGCGAGTTGGTCGCCAACGCCGCCGACGCGGTCGACCGGCGCCGGTTCGGCGCCCTGACCGATGCCGCCCTGGCGCTGCCGGCGGACGCCAAGGTGCGGATCAACCCCGACAAGGCGGCCCGCACCCTGACCCTGTCCGATCCCGGCATCGGCATGTCGAAGGACGAACTGGCGCAGAACCTCGGCACCATCGCGCGCTCCGGCACCCGGGCCTTCAGCCAGTCGCTGGCCGACGCCAAGCCCGAGGAGCGCCCGAGCCTGATCGGCCAGTTCGGCGTCGGCTTCTACTCCGCCTTCATGGTCGCCGACCGGGTCGAGGTCACCTCGCGCAAGGCCGGGTCCGACGAGGCCTGGACCTGGGCCTCGGAAGGGCAGGGCGAGTACACGCTCGCGCCCGCGACCCGGGCCGAGCCCGGCACCGACATCGTCCTGCACATGAAGGCGGACGCCGAGGAGTATCTCGAGGGCATCCGGCTCGAGACCATCCTGCGCAAGTGGGCCGACCACATCACCGTGCCGGTGACGCTGGTGCGCGACGGCGAGGAGGTCGCCGGGACCAAGGGCACGGCGCTCTGGCGCAAGCCGAAATCCGAGGTGAGCGAGGAGGAGTACACCGAGTTCTACCGCCAGGTGGCGCACGCCTTCGACAAGCCGTGGGCGACCCTGCACTGGCGGGCGGAAGGCCAGCTCGAGTTCAACGCGCTGCTGTTCGTGCCGGGCATGAAGCCCTTCATGGCGATCGAGGAGCAGCGCGAGAGCAAGGTGCGCCTGCACGTGCGCCGGATGTTCATCACCGACGAGGCCGGGCTGCTGCCGTCCTGGCTGCGCTTCGTCCAGGGCGTGGTCGACACCGAGGACCTGCCGCTCAACGTCTCGCGCGAGATGCTGCAGGCGACGCCCGTCCTCGCCCGCATCCGCCGGGCGGTGACCGCCAAGGTCGTGTCCGAGCTGAAGAGCCGGTCGAAGGACGCGGAGTCCTACGCCACCTTCTGGCAGGCCTTCGGGCCGGTGCTGAAGGAAGGCTTGTGGGAGGATGCCGAGCACCGGCAGGACATCGCGGGTCTCCTGCGCTTCCGCTCCTCCACGACCGAGGGCTGGGTGTCGCTGGCCGACTACGTGTCGCGGATGAAGCCGAACCAGGAGGCGATCTACATCCTGGTCGGCGACGACGTCGATGCGCTGAAGCGCTCGGCCCAGATCGAGGGCTTCTCCGCCCGCGGCATCGAGGTGCTGCTGCTCTCCGACCATGTCGACGCGTTCTGGCCCGAGCGCTACGACAGCCACGACGGCAAGCCGATCCGCAGCATCACGCAGGGCAGCGACGACCTCTCGGCCTTCGAGCCCGAGGTCGCGGAGGGCGACGCCCCGGCCGACCTCGCCGACCTGCTGCCGAAGCTGAAGGAGGCGCTCAAGGACGACGTCTCCGACGTGAAGGCGAGCCAGCGCCTGGTCGACAGCGCGGTGCTGCTCTCGGCCCCGGCCTTCGGCCCCGACCTGCAGATGCAGCGCCTGCTGCGGCGGGCCGGCCGCGGCGCCGGGGGCGGCATGGGAGCGGGAATGGGGGGCCAGCCGGTGCTGGAGCTCAACCCGCGCCACCCGCTGATCCGCCGCATCGCCGAGCGGGCGGCGGCCGGCGAGGATGTCGGCGAGGCCGCCCAGACCCTCGTCGATCTCGCCCACGTCCAGGGCGGCGACCCGCCGCGCGATCCGGTCGCCTTCGCCCGCCGGGTGGCGAGCGCGCTGGCGCAGGGCTGAACCGTCGAGGCGTCCGGGCCCGCCCGGACGCTCGATCGGACGCGCGGCGCCAGCCGCGCGTCCCTCTCGTTTCAGGAGGACCGGGAGACGCCGCCGGCCGCGCTGCCGTAGAGACGCGCCCGCCCGGGCAATCGACGCCGGCGCGGCCCCAAGCGGCGGCGGTTCCGGGTCTTGCCCGGCACGGCGGAAGGCGCGCGGCGAAAGGCGAGGGCGACCCAGCGGCCTCGGGCGGGGACTTGTGGCCACCGCTTTACTGTCGCGCACCCGACGCTAATTTCCGACCCGGAACGACGGCAGCCCGCGCGGGCGAACCGCGGGCGGAGGGGCCAGGACACGATGAACCCGCTGATCCGGAAGCTCGAACGGTTCACCCGCCTGAGCGATGCGGACAAGCGCCTCCTGCAGCAGGCGGCCTCCGCGCGGATCGTCAACTACGACACCCACCAGGACATCATCGCCGAGGGCGAGGAGCCCTGCGACGTCAACCTGATTCTCGCCGGCTGGGTCTGTCGCTACAAGCAGCTCGCCGACGGCAGCCGCCAGATCATGTCGTTCCTGCTGCCGGGCGACCTGTGCGACCTGAACATCTTCCTGTTGCGCCGGATGGATCACGCCCTCGGCACGCTGACGCCGGTGACCGTCGCCAAGATCTCCCGCGACCTCCTCGACCGGATGCTGAACGCCGACCCGCGCCTGACCCGGGCCCTGTGGTGGGAGGTCCTGGTCACGGCGGCGATCCACCGCGAATGGCTGGTCAATATCGGCCGGCGCAGCGCCCTCGAACGGCTCGCCCACCTGCTCTGCGAGATCTTCCTCCGGCAGCGCGCCGTCGGCCGAGCCCAGGACGGCCGCTGCGAGCTGCCGATCACCCAGGTGGAACTCGCCGATGCGCTCGGCCTTTCGGCGGTCCACGTCAACCGGACACTGCGCGAATTGCGCCAGGCCGGTCTGATCGACTGGCGCGACAAATCCCTCGTTCTGCCGGACCTCGACGCCCTCACGGCCCTCGCCCGGTTCGACCCCGACTACCTTCACCTCGACTACGAGGGAGAACGGTTCGAGGCCGGCGCCTGAACTGCGCCCCGTACCGTCGGCTCGGCGGGCGAGAACCGCGGGCCCCCACGGACCGTCCTTCCGCTCGCGTCGCCTGACGGGAGCGGCGCTTCCCCCTCGTTGCGGCACACCCGGGACGGCGCCCGTCACCCGGCGCTGCCGCGCGCGGGGAACCCGGCGCCCGGTATGCCCGTTCTGCACCCACGATGACAATACGCTGTCATTTCGACAACCTGTAGCGAAACGATCGTGCCCGAGCAGATCACCCCTCCCGCCTCGTCCCGACCCGGCTCGGCCCCCGACAGCGGCCGCTGCGCACTCACCGAACTGACGCTGGCGGTGTTCCGCCTCAACGGCGACCTGCTCACGGCCGGCGACGCCCTCGTCGACGATCTCGGGCTGACCAGCGCCCGCTGGCAGGTGCTCGGAGCGGTCGCGCTCTCGCCGGTGCCGCTGCCGGTGGCGCACATCGCCCGCAACATGGGCCTGACCCGCCAGGCGGTGCAGCGGGTCGTCGACGACCTGCACGGGGTCGGCTTCGTCCGGATCGATCCAAATCCGCACCACCGCCGCGCCCACCTCGTCGCCCTGACCGGACCCGGCGAGACCGCCTATCGTCATGCGATCGCCCGCAAGGATGTCTGGTTCGACGACCTCTGCGCCGGCCTGGACCCGCAGGCGATCGCCGCCGCCGCGGCTCTGCTGCGCGAGATCCAGCGCCGGATCGGCGAGACCGCGCAGGACGACCGATCGATCCCCCCGAAGCCGATGCGAGGTCGCGATGTCCCCTGACATATCCCCTGAGGTGTCCCCCACGATGTCGTCTCCCGCCGCACGCCGAGCCGCTTTCGACGCCGAGGTCATCGTGGTCGGCGCCGGCCCGATCGGCCTGACCACGGCATGCGCCCTGCGCCATCACGGCGTCGACTGCCTGGTCCTGGAGGAGCGGACAAAGGTGCGGGCCTATTCCCGTGCCAACAATCTCTGGGCGCGGCCGCAGGAACTGCTGGCGGGGATCGGTCTGCGCGACGCCCTGGCGGAGCGGGCCTATCCGATCCGCCTCGTCAACTTCTTCCTCGACGGCACGCCGACGACGCCGATCGCGATCGACGACGTCGCCAGCCCCTATCCGCGGGTCCTCTACAGCGGGCAGGACGTGATCGAGACCACGCTGATCGCGGCGCTTCGGGAGCGCGGCGGCCGGCTGGCGCGCGGCCGCAAGGTCGTGGCCATGGCGCAGGACGAGGACGGCGTGACCGTCACGGTGCGGCGGGACGGCACCGAAGAAACGTTGCGCGCGCGCTACCTCGTTGCCGCCGACGGCGCGAAGAGCACCCTGCGCCCGCTCCTCGACCTCGATTTCGAGCCCAAGCGGTTCGAAGGGTGCATGAACCGGCAGGTCGACGCGAAGCTGTCCTGGCGGCGGTCGCGGGAGCCGGATCAGCTCTGGTTCTTCTACTATGCGCGCGGCTTCTGCGGCGTGATGCCGGTCTGGGGCGGCTACCACCGTCTCTTCTTCCTCGCCGACGACACCGGCGTGCCGGACCGCGACCCGACGCTCGACGAGATGCAGGCGGTGGCGCGCGAGGTCACGGGGGACGAGACCTTGACCTTGAGCGATCCGCAATGGCTGACCCACAGCCGGTTCCAGTACGGCGTCTCGCCGGCCTATGCCCGCGGCCGGGTCCTGCTCGCGGGCGATGCCGGGCACCTGTCGCTGCCGATCGGCGGGCAGGGGATGAATGCCGGCCTGCACGACGCCGTCGAGGTCGCCTGGCGGCTCGCCATGACCCTGCGGGGCGAAGCCGCGCCGGTCGTTCTCGCGTCCTACGATGCCGAGCGCGCGGCCGAGCATGCCCGGCTGAGCGCGCAGCAGGCGAAAGGTTTTCGCCGAACCGTCTATCGCGGGGCGGTCACCGACGCGGCCCTCGGCCTCGCCGCCAAGGCGATCCCGGGTATCGGCGCCCTGCTTCAGGGCACCGACGACCTCCAGCAGCTCTCCGTGCGCTATCCGAAGAGCCCGCTGAACGAGGACCACCTCTCGGGCCTCGCCCACCTGCTCCAGCGCGGGCCCGAGCCGGGCGAGCGCGCCCCCGACGCGGAGGTGGTGCGGGACGGCGAGACGACCTCGCTGTTCCGATTCCTCGCCAACCCGGATGGGCGGACGACGGGCTGGGCGCTCCTGTGCTTCGACGGCCGCGACCCGGCCTCCGCCGGCGCCCTGCGCGCGACGATCGCGGCGGCGGCACCCTGGCCCTGGGTGCGGCCGCGCCTGATCCTGGCCGGTCCGTCGATGGAGGAAGGCGACGTGCCCGTGCTCTCAGACCTCGACGGCAAGGCGCACGGCGCCTACGGCCTGGAGGCCCGGCCGGCCGTCATCCTGGTCCGCCCGGACGGGCACATCGCCTTCCGCGATGCCGCCGATCGGCCCGAGCGGCTGGCGGCCTATTGCCGGCGGATCTTCGGGGATGGAGAGGCCGCCGCGGCGTGACCCGGCACTTCGATGATCGGAGCGTGGCCCTCGTCCCATCCCGAGCCTGAGGGATGCGATCGGGTTCGATGACGGACGGCGGTCGCCCTCTCGGGATGTCGGCGACCATCGTCGAATTCGGCTTCCGGTGGCCTCGCGGCCGGCCTGCGATCGACCGAGCTTGTCCGTTGTGCGTCCAAGGTGATGCGCCGAACCGCCGGGACTCGACAGCGCTCGTCCGCCATCCGCGAGCCCCGCATCGTCAACCTGTCCGACCGGTGCGCGCAACGACCCTTGTGCGCTGGCGCACACAGGTCGTCCGATGCCGCCCGCTGGCGAGTGACGATTATTGACATTCATCACTCGTCCGGTAGGTTCATGGACATGCGGCCGGGCCGGTCGCGATCTTCGGTTGAGCTCCGCCCCCTCGCTCCGCCAGAGATCGTCGACCGGCCCGGTCGTACGCTTTTGGGCCGCCCGGCTTTACGCGCGCCCGCCTTTCTGGCACCGGCCCGTCATGTCCCTGCGCGCCTGCCTCGTCCTCGCCCTGCTCACCGGTCTCGCGGGTCTCGCCCTGCGGCTCGCCGTGCCGGTCACCCCGGTCGACCAGGATTACCGCGACGTGGTGGCGTTCTACCGCGCCATGCCGGCGGGCAGCGGGCACTGACGGGTCAGCCGATGTCCCGGTCCGCGGCCTGGGCGAGCGCCCGGAACCGTGCCCCGTCGGGATCCTCCGCCCCGTAGAGCAGCCGCCCGCCGTTCGGTAGTGCATCGAAGGCGTGGTCGGGCGCCTCGCGGAAGCGTTCCAGAGCGATGGGGAAGCCGTTCAACGTGTCGGCCTGGCTCGCATGGGCGGCGAAGAGCTCGGCCTTGAAGGCACAATCGTCGGGATCGAGATGGAGCGCGATCGAGCGGCGCGGCGGCTCGGTCGGCAGGAAGCCGCCGGGCTCGGGGCCGTCCATTCCGGCATGGCGGAACGGCATCTCGATCACCGCGAGGCGCTCCGGCCCGAGAATCCGGCGGGCGCCCGCCACCGCCAGCGCCACCGCGTCGTGGTCCGGGTGACCGCCCTCGTAGGCGTGAGTCAGCGCCACCGTGATGCCGCGCTCGGCGAACAGCTCCGCGAGGCGGCGGGCCAGCGGCGCGATCCCCTCGGCCACCTCGCCGTCGGGATAGCCCAGGGCGACGCGCCGCTCCGGCGCGATGCCCGCGAGGGTGAGCGCCGCGTCGAGTTCCCGGGCCCGGGCCGCCGCGTAGGCGGCGGAATCCGCGAAGCCGGGTCGGGTGGCGTTCCTCGGCGCGCCGTCGGTGACGTGGATCACCGTGAGCCCGGTCAGGCGCGGCAGCTGCGCGCCGCAGCCGATGCTCTCGTCGTCCGGATGGGCGACCACGAGGGCGGCGGTCTCGGCCGAGACGGGGCCGCAGGCCGGATGCGCGAGGGCCGCCAGGACGCGCTCGGCGGCGGGCGAGGTCGGGGCGATCGCCGGCATCGGCGTCAGATCGCGAGCTGCGGCCGGAGGGCCGGTTCGAGCCGGATCATCCCGGCGCGGACCTCGGGGAATGTCTCCACCGGTGGCGGGCTGGCGTGGTGGGGAGCGATGCCCCGGTGCTCGGGGGTGAAGCAGAAGGTCACGGTCACGTCGCACTCCGCCAGGGCTTCCATCTACCGGTCGAGGGCATCGGGCCGGAACGAGTCGGCGAAGGACAGGCCGGTGCGGAGATCCGTCACCCCGAGCCATCCCATCGAGGCCGCCGCCTCGTCGAGGCGATGATCCTGATAGTCGAACCACAGGCCCAGGCCCAGACCCGGTGCCAGGACCGGGGTATGCCGGGCCATGTGTTCGCGGGCGAGCTTCGGCGTCCTGTCCTCACGCGGCACCCCCCCGCAGCGACCCCGTGGAGACGTACCGGTCGCACGGGGGAGCCCTTCGGCTCCCGCTGCCGGGTGGCGGCCCCCCAGAGCTGCGGCAGGTCGGCGGTGTGGTCGGCCTCGAAAACCCGCCACTTCTCCGGTCTCGAACAGGTGGGGACGGGACGGCTTGGCGGCCGGCCCGGCGCAGGCCGTCCCGCCCCCGGCGATCCCGGCGGCGATGGCGCTGGTCCGCCGCCCGGGCCCGGGTCTATCGTGGGGCCGAACCACGGCCCCGCGGCAAGCGGGCCGGCACGGGAGGATGGACCATGCTTCGCATCGGATTACGCGCGGCCAGGGGGTTCCGGGCCGAGGACGCGGCCGACGACGCGGTCGCCCCGGGGCGGCGGGCGCTGCTGGCGGGCGCCTGCGCCTGCTCGGCCCTGACGGTCCTGCCGACGTTCCTGCCCCGGCCGGCCGCCGCGCAGGCCGCGGAGGCGCACGCCTCCGCCCGGCCGGTCCATGCCGAACTCGACGCCGCGGCGCGCGAGGTCGAGCCGGCGATGATCGCCTGGCGGCGCGACATCCACGCCAACCCCGAACTCGGCAACCGCGAGCACCGCACGGCGGCCCTGGTGGCCCGGCACCTCGAGGGTCTCGGCTACGAGGTGCGCGAGGGCGTCGGGCGCACCGGCGTCGTCGCCGTGCTGAGGGGCGGAGGCGGCCCCGGCCCGGTCGTGGCGCTGCGGGCCGACATGGACGCGCTGCCGGTGCGCGAGGAGGTCGACCTGCCCTTCGCCTCGAAGGCCCGGGCCGAGTGGGGCGGCCAGGAGGTCGGGGTGATGCATGCCTGCGGCCACGATTGTCACGTCGCGATCCTGATGGCGGCGGCCCAGGTGCTCGCCGCCCGCCGCGACCGCCTGCCCGGCACGGTCAAGCTGCTCTTCCAGCCCGCCGAGGAGGGCACGGTGGGTCAGGGCGTCTCCGGCGCCCGCCTGATGGTCGAGGAGGGCGCGATGCGCGACCCGAAGCCCGACATGGTGTTCGGCCTGCACGTCTCGAGCGCGCTGCCGGTGGGCAGCATCGGCTACCGGCCCGGCAACGCCATGGCGGGATCGGACCGCTTCCGGATCACGGTGACCGGGCGCCAGACCCACGGCGCAATGCCGTGGAACGGCGTCGACCCGATCGTGATCGGCGCGACCATCGTCACGACGCTCCAGACCGTGGTCAGCCGCGAGACCGACGTCGCGCGCAGCCCCGCGGTCCTCAGCGTCGGCATCTTCAAGGGGGGCTTGCGCAACAACATCATCCCGGAGACCGCCGAGCTGGAGGGCACGCTCCGGACCTTCGGCGAGGCGCAGCGCGCCACCGCCAGGCGCCGGGTGACCGAGATCGCCCAGTCGATCGCCACCGGCATGAACGGCAGTGCGGAGGTGACCTGGGACGAGAACGGCTACCCGCCCCTCCACAACGACGCCAAGCTCACCGCCCGCTGCGCCCCGACGCTGACGCGCCTGTTCGGCGAGCACGCGCGCCTCGTCGACCCCGCCATGGCGAGCGAGGATTTCCCCTACTTCGCGCAGGCGGCGCCCGGCTTCTTCTACTTCGTCGGCATCACGGCCCCCGGCACCGATCCCGCCAAGGCGGCGCCCAACCACTCGCCGCGCTTCCGCGTCGACGAGGCCGGGCTGATGACCGGCTTGCGCGCTACCCTGCACCTCGTGGCGGACGCGACCGGGATGGCGTGAGACCCCGCCGCCTGGAAGCATTCCGAAGAAGAGGCGATTTTTCCTGGGGCTTGACGGCCACGCAGACCTCGCTTGTGCGCCGACGCCTTGACGGCGATGCCGCACCTGCGAGATGACCGCTCCCAAACCGAGAACCGTCGACCCGTCGAACGCCTTCAGGATTCCTGGCACGATGAGCAACTTCAACGAGGAGCGCGTCCTGTCCGTCCATCACTGGACCGACTCGCTCTTCAGCTTCCGCACCACCCGCGACCCGTCGTTCCGCTTCCGCAACGGCGAGTTCACGATGATCGGCCTCAAGGGCGAGGGCGCCAAGCCGCTCCTGCGCGCCTACAGCGTGGTCAGCGCCAATTACGAGGACGAGCTGGAGTTCTTCTCCATCAAGGTGGCCAACGGCCCGCTCACCTCGAAGCTGCAGCACCTCAAGGTCGGCGACCCGATCGTGGTCAGCCGGAAGGCCACCGGCACCCTGGTGCTCGACAACCTGATGCCCGGCCGCAACCTGTACCTGCTCGGCACCGGCACCGGCCTCGCGCCGTTCCTGGCGATCATCAAGGATCCGGAGACCTACGAGCGCTTCGAGAAGGTGATCCTGGTCCATGGCTGCCGCCAGGTCCAGGAGCTCGCCTACGGCGAGACGATCACCGAGACGCTGCCCCAGCACGAGCTGATCGGCGAGATGGTCCGCGACCAGCTCATCTACTATCCGACCGTGACCCGCGAGCCCTTCCGCAACCGCGGCCGGATCACCGACCTGATGACCTCGGGCAAGCTCTTCGCCGATATCGGCCTGCCGATGATGACGAAGGAGGCCGACCGCTTCATGCTCTGCGGCAGTCCCGACATGATTCGCGACACCCGCGACCTGCTCGCGGATGCCGGCTACGTCGAGGGCAACCACGGCGAGGCCGGCCACTACGTCATCGAGAAGGCCTTCGTCGAGAAGTAGCCCTGTCGGACAACGCCCGGAAGATTTCTTCCGGGCGTTGTCCGGCAAGCCCGCGCGGTTCTCGCACGAAGCCGACTTGCGCATCGCGAAGCGATCCATCGGACGTCGCATGATCCGCGGGATGCGCCGGGAGAACCGTCCGTTGCGCATCCTGCTCATCAACCCCAACACCACCGCCGCCGTCACCGAGCAGGCGGCGGCGCATGTCCGGCGGCTGATCCCCGCCGAGATCGTGCCGGCGACCGGGCGGTTCGGCGCCCGCTACATCGCGAGCCGCGCCGCCGCCGCCATCGCGGGCCACGCCGCCCTCGACGCCCTGGCCGCCCACGTCGCGGGATGCGATGCGGTCTACCTCGCCTGCTTCGGCGACCCGGGCCTGCTCGCCCTCAAGGAGGTCTCGCCGGTACCGGTCGTCGGCATGGCGGAAGGTGCCTTGCACCTCGCCTGCACCCGGGGACGGCGCATCGGCATCGTCACCGGCGGCGTGCTGTGGCAGCCGATGCTGACCGAGTTCGTGGCGATGCTCGGCCTCTCCGAGCGCCTCGCCGGCATCCGCACCGTGGCGCCCACCGGCGGCGAGATCGCCCGCGATCCTGATGCGGCCCTGGACCGACTGGCCGCCGCCTGCCGCGACTGCGCCGAGATCGACGGCGCCGACGTCGTGATCCTCGGCGGCGCGGCGCTCGCCGGCCTCGCCGAACGGGTGCAGCCCCGGGTCACCGTGCCGGTGATCTGCTCCGTCGAGGCCGGAGCGCGGGCGGTGGTCGCCGCCGCAGGCCTCGCCGGCGCGCGCCCGGTGTGCCCGGCGACCGACAGCGTCGGTCTGTCGGAGGAGCTGGCGCGGATTCTGCGCGCCGAGGGGTGATGCGGCGGGCGTCCCGCCGTGGCGAGGGTGCGCCCCGACCGTCGTCGATGTCTCGACGGCCGATGTCGCGGCCGGTCGCCATTCCGTTTCGTCACCCGCCATGCCAGGATGACCGACCGTGTCGCCGATCCGTCGTCCGTTGCGGAATGCATCGCACCGATATAAGTTGTGTGCAAATAAATAGGGAGAGCGCGGCTCGTTCGGGCCTCGCGCCCAGGGAGGATTCGATGTCGATCGATGCCAACAAGGATCTGGCGCGCGCCTACTTCACGGCCTTCCGCGACCGGGACGAGGCGTGGTGGCAGCGGCACATCGCGCCCGAGTTCGTCCGCCACGATCCCGGCCTGAACTTCGCCGTGCGCGGCCCGGAGGGCGTACGCCACCTCGGCGAGGTGCTGCATGGCGGCGTCACCGAGATGACTCTGCCGATCGACGAGGTGATCGCCGAGGGCGACCGGGTGCTGGTGCGCCTGCGCTTCCAGGGGCGGCATACCGGCGACCTGATGGGTCTGGCTCCGAGCAACCGCACCATCGACATCGCCGTGATGGACCTGTTTCGCATCGTCGACGGGCGCCTGGTCGAGCATTGGGCGCTCCTCGACAATCTCGGCCTCCTGAAGCAGGTCGGCGCCCTCCCGGCCTGACCCGCTCCACCCCGTCAGCCGAAAGATTCCGCATGTCCGCGCCGCAGATCGTCCTGCACCACTACGCCTTCTCGCCCTACGCCGAGAAGGTCCGCCTCGCCCTCGGCCTGAAGGGCCTCGACTGGGCCTCCGTCGACGTCGCGATGATGCCGCCGCGCCCACTCCTCGATCCGCTCACCGGCGGCTACCGGCGCGTGCCGGTGATGCAGGTCGGCGCCGACATCTACTGCGACACCCATGCGATCCTGCCCGCCCTCGAGCGGCTGCACCCGGCGCCGAGCCTGTATCCGGGGCTCGCCCCGGCGCTTGCCGAGGGCCTGACCTTCGGCCTCGAGCGCGACCTCTGGCTCGCGGTGATCGGCGTCACGGTGCATTTCGCCGGCGACCTGCCCGAGACCTTCCTGCGCGACCGCAAGGACGACTACCTCTACGTCGACATCAGCCACGCGGCGATGGAGCCGGATTTTTTCCGCAACGCCCAGCGGGTCGCGGCCTGGACGTCCTGGCTCGCCGAAGGCCTGTCGGACGGCCGCCGCTTCCTCGGCGGGGATCAGGCCGGGGTCGCGGACCTCGCGCATTATCACCTGCTCTGGCTGATGCGCGGCGGCGGGCGAGCCGAATCGGTCGACCGGCTGCTCGGCCTGGCGCCGCTCCACGGCTGGATCGAGCGGGTCGCGGCCCTCGGGCATGGCCGTCCGCGGGAGATGACCGCCGAGGCGGCGCTCGATGCCGCCCGGGATGCCGAGCCGGCGCCGGTCGAGCCCGTGAATGCGGTGCCGGAGCTGATCGCGGCAGCGCCCGGCGACGCCGTGACGGTGACGCCGGACGACTTCGCCCGCGTTCCGGTCGAGGGTCGGCTCGTGGCGGTCGACGCGGAGCGCATCGTCATCCGGCGCGACGAGTCCCGGGTCGGGGCGCTGCACCTGCATTTCCCGCGCGCCGGGTTCACGGTGGCGAGAAGCTGACGCTCCGTCGCGACGGCGACCGACGCCGCCCGGCGAAGGTCTCCGTCTTTTTCCGGTTCGTGACAGAACCGATCGGCCCATGCCGCGTTACGCGCCCATGGCCGATCCCCGCCGCCAGGCTTCCCCGACCACCGAGCTGATCACGCGGCTGATGCGCGTCGTGCGCACCTGCCCGGAGGCGACGGCGGACATCCTCGAACTCGTGCTGCTGGTGAGCCAGATCGAGGCGATCCCGGCGGTCGATCGCGACTACCGCGACGCCAGGCGGGTGATCGCGCGGCTGCGCAACCCGCTCTGGGACATGACGCCGGATCAGCGTCAGGTGTTGAAGCAGGCCGCCGACACGATCCGCGACGCCTGCCGCCTGCGCGAGAGCGACATCCCGTCCGATCCGATCGGGGATGCGGGCGAGCGGGCCCGGATCGAGCGCGGGCTCGCCTCGGCCCTTGCGGGCGAGTTCACCCCGGCCCAGATCGCCCGGGTGACCGGCGCGACCCTGGCGGTGCTCCAGGCCGCGACCGGCGACGGACCGGAGGAGGGGACATGATGATCGGCGATTATCCGGTCGAGGGACGGGGCTACTGGATGTGGCTCGCCGGCGTCGCCCTGCTCGGGCTGTTCAACTTGTTCGTGATGCTGGTCCTGCATTGAGGGTTCCGTGCCGGGATCCCGGGTTTCCGGTGCGTTTCCGCCCGGATGCCGGTTTCCTGGACGGAACCCGCGCGGCGGGCCTCGACGGCGCCCGGCCCGCTCCCCACATGCGGCCGGCACCCCACTCGAAGAGCTTGAGAGCCCAATGACGAGCCCCCTTCGCCCGACCCTGGCGCTCGCCGCCGTGATCGCCACCGGGCCCCTCTTCGGGCCCCTCCTGGCCGTGGGCCCCGCGCTCGCCCAGGCCGCCAAGGTGCGCGAGCACTCCGTCGCCTCCGGCAAGCAGGTCCGGCTGGTGATGGTGCCGAACCTGAAGAAGGATTGCTCGCTCGGGCCGCAGCCCGAGCTGAAGGTGACGAGCCCGCCGAAGAACGGTGCCCTGATCCAGCGCGCCGGCAAGGTGAAGACGCCCGCCACCTATCGTTGCCCGAACGCCGACGCCAACGTCCAGGCCCTGTTCTACGAGAGCAAGGCCGGCTTCACCGGCACCGACGAGGTCACGGTCGAGATCAAGGGCACGGACGGCAACGTCAGCACCCAGACGATCAAGCTGACGGTCGGCGGCAAGGATGCGCCGAAGGACGGGGCCAAGGACGGCGCGAAGAAGGACACCACCGACCTCTGACGGCCGGCCCCGCGCCGGAGGAGCCGAAACGAATACGGAACGTCGCCCGCGCGGGCGACGTTGCCCTCACATCCCGCGGA
Organism: Methylobacterium indicum; assembly: GCF_017347565.1. NCBI lineage: Bacteria > Pseudomonadati > Pseudomonadota > Alphaproteobacteria > Hyphomicrobiales > Methylobacteriaceae > Methylobacterium > Methylobacterium indicum. Next base: position 4,623,497 of record NZ_AP024145.1, read on the forward strand.
GCGCCCGACGGCGCCTCGGGGGGTGTGGAAAAACTGGAACAGGCGTGTCCTTTACGGCACAGGCCCGGCCGATGCCCGGCTTTCGCATTGGCAGGCTTGCGACTTTCCCGTTCGTCAGGACCGGCGCCCCGCCCGCAGCCGGCCTGCATACAGCCTTCCGGCCGCCGCCGCACCCCCCGATCCGCCACCGCGCTGCGACAAACATGGGGATATCGATTGCATCCGAGGCGGGACAGGATGATCCTGGCGATGTCGTGAGGGTCCGGAATGCCAATGCCGTCAGCGAGCGACCTCTTTCAAACTTTCGCACGCAGCTACGAGTCCCGCCGGGACTCCGAGATGACGCTCTCCGAGTATCTCGAAGCCTGCCGTGACAACCCCTTGATGTACGCGAGTGCGCCCGAGCGTATCCTCGATGCGATCGGCAAACCCGAGTTCATCGACACTGCGCGCGACCAGCGCCTGGGCCGGATCTTCATGAACCGGACCATCCGTACCTACCCTGCCTTCTCCGAATTCTACGGCATGGAGGAGACGATCGAGAGGATCGTCTCGTTCTTCCGCCATGCCGCGCAAGGCTTGGAGGAACGCAAGCAGATCCTCTACCTGCTCGGTCCCGTCGGCGGCGGCAAGTCGTCGCTCGCCGAGCGGCTGAAGGCCCTGATGGAGGTGCACCCGATCTACGTGCTCAAGGCCGGCAACGAGATGAGCCCGGTCTTCGAGAGCCCGCTGGTGCTGTTCGACCCCGAGACGATGGGGCCGATGATCGAGGAGCGTTACGGCGTGCCGCGCCGGCGCCTGACCGGGCTGATGAGCCCGTGGTGCCTGAAGCGCCTCGACGAGTTCGGCGGCGACATCTCGAAGTTCCGGGTCGTCAAGGTCAATCCGTCGCGCCTGCGCCAGATCGGCATCGCCAAGACCGAGCCGGGCGACGAGAACAACCAGGACATCTCGTCCCTTGTCGGCAAGGTCGACATCCGCAAGCTCGAGACCCTGAGCCAGGCCGACCCCGACGCCTATTCCTACTCGGGCGGCCTCAACCGGGCGAACCAGGGCATCCTCGAATTCGTCGAGATGTTCAAGGCGCCGATCAAGATGCTGCACCCCCTGCTCACCGCCACGCAGGAAGGCAACTACGTCGGCACCGAGAATATCGGCGCAATCCCGTTCACCGGCATCATCCTCGCCCACTCGAACGAGGCCGAGTGGCAGAGCTTCAAGACCAACAAGAACAACGAAGCCTTCATCGACCGCATCTACGTCATCAAGGTGCCGTACTGCCTGCGGGTGACCGAGGAGCAGCGGATCTACGAGAAGCTGGTCTCGGGCTCGGAACTCGCCAACGCCCGCTGCGCGCCCGGCACCCTGGAGATGCTGGCCCGGTTCTCGGTGCTCTCGCGCCTGCGCGAGCACGCGAACTCGAACGTCTTCTCCAAGATGCGGGTCTATGACGGCGAATCCCTGCGCGAGGTCGATCCCCGCGCCCGCTCGATGCAGGAATACAAGGACACCGCGGGCGTCGACGAGGGCATGGACGGGATCTCGACCCGCTTCGCCTTCAAGGTGATGGCCGCCACCTTCAACCACGACACCACCGAGGTCTCGGCCGACCCGGTCCACCTGATGTACGTCCTCGAACAGTCGCTGCGCCGCGAGCAGCTGCCGCCCGAGACCGAGAAGCGCTACCTCGAATTCATCAAGGGCGAGCTGGCGCCGCGCTACGCCGAGTTCATCGGCCACGAGATCCAGAAGGCCTATCTCGAATCCTACCACGATTACGGCCAGAACCTGTTCGACCGCTACATCGACTATGCGGACGCCTGGATCGAGGACCAGGACTTCAAGGACCCGGAAACCGGGCAGTTGCTCAACCGCGAGCTGTTGAACCAGGAACTCACCAAGATCGAGAAGCCGGCGGGCATCGCCAACCCGAAGGATTTCCGCAACGAGGTGGTGAAGTTCGCCCTGCGCTCGCGGGCCCAGCATGGCGGGCGCAACCCGTCCTGGACCTCCTACGAGAAGATCCGCGAAGTCATCGAGCGGCGGATGTTCAGCCAGGTCGAGGAGCTGCTGCCGGTGATCTCCTTCGGCTCGAAGAAGGACAGCGAGACCGAGAAGAAGCACGGCGAGTTCGTCGAGCGGATGAAGGACCGCGGCTACACCGAGCGCCAGGTCCGGCGCCTCGTCGAGTGGTACATGCGCGTCAAGCAGGCGGGCTGAGCCCGGACGGATCCGCGGGCGGCGTCAGGCCCGCGGATCCCACTCCCTCGGATCACCCGCTCGCCGTAGCGGGACCGAGCCGGAAACGACAGGATGGCGTGATCGGAGAGCGCGAAGCGGATGCACATCATCGATCGACGCCTCAATCCCGGCGGCAAGAGCCTGGCGAACCGGCAGCGCTTCCTGCGCCGGGTTCGCGACGTGGCTCAGCGTGCCGTGCGCGAGGCGGCCCGGGAGAAGGACATCAAGGATCTCGGCAAGGACGGTCACGTCACCGTCCCGGTGGACGGCGTGCGGGAGCCGAAATTCACCCGCAATCCCTCGACCGGGGTGCAGGACCACATCCTGCCCGGCAACAAGACCTACATCGAGGGCGACCTGATCGAGCGCCCGCCGGGCGGCGGCGGGGGAGGGGGCGGCAGCGGCGAGGCCGGCGACGGCGGGGCGGACGGCGAGGATTCGTTCCGCTTCGTGCTGACCCGCGAGGAGTTCCTGGAGCTCTTCCTCGAGGACCTCGAACTGCCCGACCTCGCCAAGCGCCGCCTCGCGGTGGTGGAGACCGCGACCCTGCGCCGGGCCGGCTACACGGTCTCGGGTTCGCCCGCCAACCTCTCGATCGGCCGGACCCTGCGCAACTCGCTGTCGCGACGCATCGCCCTGAAGCGGCCCAAGGCGGCCGAGACCGCGGCGCTCGAGGAGGAGATCCGGGCGCTCGAGGAGAGCGAGCCCGACGCCGCGATCCTCGACGAGATGCGGGCGGAACTGGAGCGCCTGCGCACCCGCTCGCACCGCATCCCCTACGTCGACCCGATCGACCTGCGCTACCGGCGCTTCGAGCCCTACCCGCGGCCCGTCGCCCAGGCGGTGATGTTCTGCCTGATGGACGTCTCGGGCTCGATGACCGAGCACATGAAGGACCTCGCCAAGCGGTTCTACATCCTGCTGCACATCTTCCTGACCCGGCGCTACAAGCACGTCGAGATCGTCTTCATCCGCCACACCGACCACGCCAAGGAGGTCGACGAGGAGACGTTCTTCGGCTCGCGCGAGACCGGCGGCACGCTGGTCTCCTCGGCGCTGGTCGAGATGAAGCGGATCATCGCCGAGCGCTACAGCCCGGACGACTGGAACATCTACGCGGCCCAGGCCTCGGACGGCGACAACGTGTCGAGCGACGGCGCCACCTCGCAGGACCTGCTGCGCTCGGCGATCCTGCCGGCCTGCCAGTACTTCGCCTATCTGGAGGTCGGCGACGAGGGCGGGCCGCGGGCGGGCTTCGTCGAGCACCGCACCACGCTGTGGCGCACCTACGAGCCGGTGGCAAAGGCCAACTCGGTCCTGGCGATGCGCAAGGTCAACCATCGCCGGGACATCTACCCGGTCTTCCGCGAGCTCTTCTCGCGCAACAAGGCCGGCCAGGAGGCTGCGGCACCCTGACGGCCGCGACGACGGCGCGGCCCCGGCTCCGGGCCGCGCCCGCTTGAACGACGATCCGCATCCCGCCGCGGGATGTTTTCAGGTACCGGGAGGTTCGACGCCCGATGAGTTCCGCCACCTTCGGCACGCGGCCCGCGAGCCCGGCCGTCATCGCCAGGACCGCCCCGCTCTTCACCGGCAACGACTGGGACTTCGACACCATCCGGCGCATCCACGACGCCTGCGAGGCGATCGCCGGACCGGAGCTCGGCCTGAGCTGGTACCCCAACCAGATCGAGATCATCACCGCCGAGCAGATGCTCGACGCCTACGCGTCGATCGGCATGCCCCTGTTCTACAAGCACTGGTCGTTCGGCAAGCACTTCGCGCAGCACGAGGCCGGCTACCGCCGCGGCCTGATGGGGCTCGCCTACGAGATCGTCATCAACTCCGACCCGTGCATCTCCTACATTATGGAGGAGAACACGGCGACGATGCAGACGCTCGTCATCGCGCATGCCGCCTTCGGCCATAACCATTTCTTCAAGAACAACTACCTGTTTCGCCAGTGGACGGATGCCGAGGGCATCCTCGACTACCTCGACTTCGCCAAGACCTTCATCACGCGCTGCGAGGAGCGCTACGGCCACAACGCCGTCGAATCGGTGCTGGACGCCGCCCATGCCCTGATGAACCAGGGCGTCCACCGCTACCCGCGCAAGAAGCGCCCCGACCTCTCCTCCGAGCAGCGCCGCGAGCGCGAGCGGCAGGAGCACCAGGAGCGGATGTACAACGACCTCTGGCGCACCCTGCCGGCCAAGAGCCCGACCGGCAAGCCGGACCCGGGCGCCGAGCGGCGCAGGGCACTGCTGGAATTGCCCCAGGAGAACATCCTCTACTTCCTGGAGAAGGCGGCGCCGCGGCTCCAGCCCTGGCAGCGCGAGATCCTGCGCATCGTCCGGCACGTCGCGCAGTATTTCTACCCGCAGCGCCAGACCAAGGTGATGAACGAGGGCTGCGCCACCTACAACCACTACCGGATCATGACCCGCCTGTCCGAGACCGGCCAGATCGACGAGGCGGCCTACCTCGAATTCCTGCAATCCCACACCAACGTCATCCGCCAGCCGAACTACGACGACCGGAGCTATGGCGGCCACAACCCCTACGCCATCGGCTTTGCCATGATGACGGACATCGCCCGCATCTGCACCGATCCGACCGAGGAGGACCGAGCCTGGTTCCCCGACATCGCCGGCAGCGGCGACGCGATGGGGGTGCTGCGCGACGTCTGGGCCAACTATCGCGACGAGAGCTTCATCGCGCAGTTCCTCAGCCCGCGTCTGATGCGCCAGCTGCGGCTGTTCCACGTCACCGACGATCCCGACAAGCCGGAACTCCGTGTCGAGGCGATCCACGACGAGCGCGGCTACCGGAAGCTGCGCCGGGCCTTCGCCCGGCAATACGACGTCGCCTGGCTCGACCCCGACATCGAGGTCGTCGACGTCGACCTGGAGGGCGATCGCAAGCTGATCCTGCACCACAAGGTGCTCAACCGCGTGCTCCTCAACAAGGACGACGCGAACCGGGTGCTCCAGCACCTCGCCGACCTCTGGGGCTACGACGTGCTGATGAAGGAGGTCGACACCACGACCGGCGCGGTGCTGAAGGAGCACACCGCGAGCGCGCGCCCGACCTTCTTCTGATCGGCAACGCCGCGGGCGGCCGCGACGAGGGCGTCAACCGTCCGGCCGGCCCCCCTCGATCAGGTCGCGCTGACGCGTGAGGGCGTCGCCGACGAAGTCGAGGAAGGCGCGCACCCGGGCGGCGCGGCGCAGGTCGGGGTGGGTCAGGAGCCACAGGCCCGCCGCCAGTTCGGGCTCGGGTTCGGAGAGCCGCACGAGCCCGGGCCGGGGATCGCCGATGACGCAGGGCAGGGGGCCGATCCCGATGCCGGATTCGACCGCGTCCGCCAGCCCCTGCACCGTGTCGAGGCGCAGGATCACCCGCTCGGGCGCCGTGCGCTCCTGGACGTAGCGGGCCGCCGCCGCGGCGCCGAGGCGGGGCGCGGGCGAGACCCAGCGCTGCGCATCGAGCGGCACGCTCCTGTCGAGGTCGGCCCGGCCGTAGAGCGCCCAGGCGATGGTGGCGAGGCGCCGGCCGACCAGCGTGTCGGGCGGGTCGTTGGTGGCGCGCAGCGCTACGTCGGCGTCGCGCTTGGCGAGGTTGAGCGCCTGCTCGGACACCACGACGTCGAGGCGCACCTCCGGGCAGCGGGCGCAGAACTCCGCGAGGATCGGCGTCAGGAGACCGGTCAGGAGCGAGGCCGCGGTGGTGACGCGCAGCTCCCCGGCCGGGGTGAGGCCGCAGCTCTCGATCCGCCGGGTGAAGGCGAGCACGTCCTCCTCCATCCGGGCGGCGATCCGCACCATCTCCTCGGCCGCCGGGGTCGGCACGTAGCCGGTGCGGTGGCGCTCGAAGAGCGGCGTGCGCAGCGACGCCTCGATCTGGCCGAGCCGCCGGAAGGCGGTGGAGTGGTTGATGCCGAGCCGCTCGGCGGCCTGGGTCAGGCCGCGCTGATCGAAGATGGCCTTCACCAGCCGAAAATCGTCCCAGGCGAGGGGAGCAGTCACGGGGATCTCCCGACCTTGCGCGCCTGCAAGCGCGGACTTGCAGCATAGGGGATTTCGTCGGCGCCCGCGATCCGCGATGGTCCGCCCCACGCAAGTCACGGCATTGGCAGGAGATCGCGCGATGGCGAAGGTTCTGGTCCTCTACTATTCGACCTACGGCCATATCGAGCAGATGGCGCAGGCGGTGGCCGAGGGCGCCCGGGAGGCGGGCGCCGAGGTGGCGGTCAAGCGGGTGCCGGAACTGGTGCCGGAGGACGTCGCCCGCAACGCCCATTACAAGCTCGATCAGGCGGCGCCGATCGCCACCGTGGACGAGCTGCCGGGCTACGACGCGATCATCATCGGCACGCCGACCCGCTTCGGCAACATGGCCGCGCAGATGAAGAACTTCATCGACCAGACCGGCGGCCTGTGGGCCAAGGGTGCGCTGATCGGCAAGGTCGGGGCGGTCTTCACCTCCACGGCCTCGCAGCATGGCGGCCAGGAATCGACGATCCTCAGCGTCCACACCGTCCTGCTGCACCAGGGCATGGTGGTGGTCGGCCTGCCCTACAGCTTCCAGGGCCAGCTCGGCACCGACGAGGTGATGGGCAATTCGCCCTACGGCGCCTCCACCATCGCGGGCGGCGACGGCAGCCGCCAGCCGAGCGCGGTGGAGCTCGAAGGCGCCCGCTTCCAGGGCCGCCACGTCGCCGGGCTCGCCGCGAAGCTCGCCGGCTGAGCACTGGACCGGCCAAAGAAAAAGCCCGGACGGATCCGGGCTTCGAGGCGGAAGGTCGATGGGGGCTTGAGTGACCTTCTAGACCCCTACAACGCGCCTCCCGCGGATTCGGTTCCGCGGGAGGCGCGAATTTTTTTAGGGCGCCGTCAGCGCGGCGCGGCGGCGCGGCCGAGGCGATCGCGGATCGCCTCGCCGAGGCCGTCCGCGGGGATCGGCGCCACCGCGATCACCGCCGGGCCGGCGGTGTCGAGCCGGCGCAGGTAGCCGAAGAGGTGGGAGGCCGCCTCCGCGAGGTCGCCGGCCGGGCTGAGATTGAGCGACAGGAGCGCCCGGTCGAGGCCGGCCGGGGCCGCAGGCCCGAACAGCAGGGCGGCTTCGCCGGACAGGATCTCCGTCGCGTCGAGGCGCATCGCGGCCCGGGGCGCGTAGTGCGAGGCGAGGAGCCCCGGAGAAACCGGCGCCGATCCGGCCGGCACCGACGGCAGGGCGAGGGGCCGGCCGAGAACGGCTTCGATGCTCGCGCGCGGCACGCCGCCCGGGCGCAGCAGCACGGGGGGGCCGTCGAGGCAGGCGACGATGGTCGATTCGACCCCGACCGGGCAGGCGCCGCCGTCGAGGATCGCGGCGATCCGGCCGTCAAGGTCGCCGAGCACGTGGTCGGCCTCGGTCGGGCTCACGCGCCCCGAGCGGTTGGCCGAGGGCGCCGCCACCGGACAGCCCGCCGCCGCCAGCACCGCGCGGGCGAGGGGACTGCCGGGGACTCGCAGGGCCACGCTCGGCAGGCCGGCCCGGGCGAGGTCGCAGACGCGGCCGCCCGAGGCCGCCGGGACCACCAGGGTCAGCGGCCCGGGCCAGAACGCCTGCGCGAGAGCCAGGGCGTCCGGGCCGAACTCGCCCTCGCGCCGGGCCGCCGCGAGGTCGGGCAGGTGGGCGATCAGCGGGTTGAACCGCGGCCGCTCCTTGGCGGCGTAGATCGCCGCCACCGCCTTGGGATCGCCGGCATCGGCGCCAAGCCCGTAGACGGTCTCGGTCGGAATCGCGACGAGCTTACCCGCCCGCAGCAGCGCACCGGCCTCGGCGAGGCCCGCGGCATCGGCGGAGAGGCGCTGGGTCGCCATTGACCCGCGATCATCGTTCACGTCTAAACTGTCGGTCACCATGCCACCGGCCGTAACGTCGGCGGCGGCCGCACGTCAAATCCAAACGGCGGCGCCCGGGGTCCCGCGCGGCGGGTTCCTCCGCGGTCGACCGCCCGACCCGCTCCCCGGGGAGGAGCCCTCGATGACCTATCGCGCGCCCGTGGCCGAGATGGCCTTCACCCTCCGGCACGTCGCCGGGCTCGACCGCGCCATCGCGGAGGGCCTGCACGGCGACCTCTCCGACGATCTCGTCGACACGATCCTGGACGAGGCCGGCCGCTTCGCCAACGACGTGGTGGCGCCGCTCAACACGGTCGGCGACCGCCACGGCACCCCGCTCAAGGACGGCGTGGTCACCATGCCGCCGGGCTACCGGGAGGCCTACCGCGCCTGGACCGAGGGCGGCTGGAACGCGCTCCCGGGCCCGGTCGAGTATGGCGGCCAGGGCCTGCCGATCCTGCTCAACGCCGCCTGCATCGAGATGTGGAATTCCGCCGCGATGGCCTTCGGCCTCGGCCCGCTGCTGACCGCCGGCGGCGTCGAGGCGCTGAGCCGCCACGGCAGCGAGGAATTGCGCGCCCGCTACCTCGAGAAGCTGGTCTCGGGCGAGTGGACCGCCACCATGAACCTCACCGAGCCGCAGGCCGGCTCGGACCTCTCGGTGATGCGCACCCGGGCCGAGCCCGCAGGCGACGGCTCCTACCGGATCTCGGGCGAGAAGATCTACATCACCTGGGGCGAGCACGACCTCACCGACAACATCGTGCATCTCGTTCTGGCGCGGCTGCCCGACGCGCCTCCCGGCACCCGCGGCATCTCGCTGTTCCTGGTGCCGAAGGTGCTGCCGGACGGCTCGCGCAACGCGCTCAAATGTGCGGGCATCGAGCACAAGCTCGGCATCCACGGCTCGCCGACCTGCACCATGGTGTATGACGGCGCCACCGGCTGGCTCGTCGGCGAGGCCAACCGGGGGCTGGCCTGCATGTTCACGATGATGAACAACGCCCGCCTCGGCGTCGGCCTCCAGGGCGTCGCCATCGCCGAGCGAGCCTATCAGCAGGCGCTGTCCTATGCCCGCGACCGCCGCCAGGGCCGGGCGGCCTCCGCCACCGAGGGCGCGAGCGCGATCATCGACCATCCGGACGTGCAGCGCATGCTGCTCACCATGAAGGCCCTGACCGGCGCCTCCCGGGGTATCTGCTACCTGACGGCGGAAGCGATCGACCGCGCGCACCGGGCTCCGGACGAGGCGGCCCGCAAGGCGGCGCAGGCCCGGGCCTCGCTGCTGACCCCGGTGGCGAAGGCATTCTCGACCGATATCGGCATCGAGGTCGCCTCGCTCGGCATCCAGGTCCATGGCGGCATGGGCTTCGTCGAGGAGACCGGCGCGGCCCAGCACCTGCGCGACGCCCGCATCGCGGCGATCTATGAGGGCACCAACGGCATCCAGGCGATCGACCTCGTCACCCGCAAGCTGCCGCTGGAGAACGGCGCGGTGGTCCGCGGCCAGATCGCCGCAATGCGCCTCATCGCCGAGCGGGTGCTGAAGGAGGGCGGTCCCGGCTTCGGCCACACCGCCCCGCGGCTGCGCGAGACGATCGAAGCGCTCGACCGGGCGACGGGCTACCTCCTGAAGGCGCTGGGCTCCAACCGGCCCGACGAGGCCCTGGCGGGCGCGACGCCGTATCTCCGCCTGTTCGGCCTGGCGCAAGGCGGTACCTGCCTGGCGCAGGCGGCCCTCGCGGCGAACGCCGCGGTCAAGGACGGCGCGACCGATCCCGCCCACCCGGCCCGCATCGCGCTCGCCCGGTTCTTCGCCGAGAACCTCGCCACCGCGTCGCGCGGCCTGGAGGAGACGGTGACCGGCGGCGGCGGCTTCCTGCAGGATGGGGTGCTGGCGCTGGCGGGGTGAGGGAGCCGGGTCGCATACGCCCGGACTCATCCCCTCCGGGTCATCCCGGGGCCGCGCAGTGGAACCCGGGATCCATAGCCGCCGAGGATGCAGGATGAAGCGGAAGGCCAGCCGCCTCGTTCGGTACCGTCAGCGGTTATGGATCCCGGGTTCTCGGCTTCGCCGAGCCCCGGGATGACATGGAGGACTTCAGCTAGGCCGGCTCGTCACGAAAGATCCTGCGTCCAGGCCGCAATCCCGAGGGTTCCATGACCGACCACGTCCGCATCACCGACCAGCCCGGCGGTGTCCGCCTCGTGCAGCTCGCCCGCCCCGAGAAGAAGAACGCGCTGACCGGCGCGATGTACGACGCCATGCGGGAGGCGCTGGAGGGCGCCGACCGCGAGGGATCGGGCGTCGGCGCGGTGGTGTTCGCCGGGTCGGAGGGCGTGTTCACCGCCGGCAACGACATCGCGGATTTCGTCGCCCGGGCGGAAAAATCCTTCGGGGAGGCGCCGTCGCTGCGTTTCATCCGCCAGCTCGCCGTGACCCGTACCCCGATGGTGGCGGCGGTGGACGGGCTCGCGGTCGGGGTCGGGACGACGCTGACCTATCACTGCGACCTCGTCTACGTCGCGCCGGCCGCCACCTTCCGGATGCCCTTCGTCGATCTCGGCCTCGTGCCGGAGGCCGCCTCCAGCTACCTGCTGCCGCGCCGGGTCGGCGTGGCGAAGGCCACCGAACTGCTGCTCCTCGGCGAGGCCTACGGGGCCGACGAGGCGGTGCGGCTCGGCCTTGCCAACGCGGTCGTGCCGGCGGACGGCCTCCTGGAGCACGCGCTGGCGCAGGGCGCCAAGCTCGCCGCCAAGCCCCGCCAGGCGATCGCCGCCGCCCGCCGGCTGATCCGCGGCGACCACGCGGCCGTGCAATCCGCCATGGCGGCGGAGGCCGAGGCGTTCGACGCGGCCTTACGCTCGCCCGAGGCGCAGGCCGCGTTCCAGCGCTTCCTGTCCCGCGCGCCCCGGTGAGGCCCGCAGGCGTCCCGGACCTTTCCGGAAAAGTCTGCCTCGTCGCCGGCGCCTCGCGCGGGGTCGGCCGGGGCATCGCCCGGGCCTTGGGCGAGGCCGGCGCCACGGTCGTGGTCACCGCGCGCTCCAGCGAGACCGGTGCCCGCACCGACCAGCGCTCCGAGGCCCTGGAGGATACCGCCCGGGAGGTCGACCTCGCGGGCGGGCGCGGCCACCACTACCTGTGCGACCACACCCGCGAGGGTGAGGTCGACGCGATGGTGCGCTGGGTGCTGCGCCGCTTCGGCCGGATCGACGTCGCGGTGTCGAGCGTCTGGGGCGGCAACGAGGGCTATGACGGCGTGCGCTACCCCGATGGCGCCGCCTGGGGCACCGCGTTCTGGCGCCGCGGCCTCGCGCCCCTGCGCCACGGCATGGAGACCGGGCCGCTCGCCGGCCTGCTGCTGGCCCGCGCCGTCGCCCCCGCGATGGTCTCGGCCAAGGGCGGGCTCCTGGCGCTGGTCTCGTTCGCCACGGAGGCCTATCTCGGCGACCTGTTCTACGACCTCGCCAAATCCGCCACCAACCGCCTCGCCCTCGCGATGGCGGAAGAGCTGCGCCCCTACGGCGTCACCGCGCTCGCCCTGGCGCCGGGCCTGGTGCGGACCGAGCGGGTGCTGGAGGCCGGCATGGGCGGCGAGGCCGGGGAGAGCCCGCTCTATGCCGGACGGGCGCTGGCGGCGCTCGCCGGCGATCCGGCCGTGGCCGAGCGGGGCGGACAGGTCGTGCACGTCGCCGACCTCGCGGCCGCGTACGGCTTCACCGACGAGGACGGCAGCCGGCCGGCGCGCTGGCGGCCGGAGGACGCCTCGCCTCAGTAGCCGTCGCCGGCAAGGCCAGCGGTCACCAGGGCCACGCCCGAGCTGGTGCCCAGCCGGGTCGCCCCGGCGGCGATCATGGCGCGGGCGGTGTCCAGGCTGCGCACGCCGCCCGACGCCTTGACGCCGATTCCGTCGCCCACCGTCGCCCGCATCAGGGCGACGTCCGCCACGGTGGCGCCGCCGGTCGAGAAGCCGGTCGAGGTCTTGACGAAATCGGCCCCGGCCTCGACCGCCAGCGTGCAGGCGAGACGCTTCTGCGCGTCGTCCAGGAGGCAGGTCTCGACGATCACCTTCAGCACCCGGCCCCGGCAGGCGGCTCGCACCGCCGCGATGTCGTCCCGGACAGAAGCGTGGTCGCCGGCCTTCAGGGCGCCGAGCGCGATAACCATGTCGATCTCGGCGGCACCGCGGGCGACGGCCCCGGCGGCCTCCGCGGCCTTGTCCCGCGGCATGACGGCCCCGAGGGGGAAGCCGACGACGGAGCAGGGGGCGACGGCGCTGCCGGCCAGGATCTCCGCCGTCAGCCCGACATGGACGGGATTGACGCAGACCGCCTTGAAGCGATGCGCCAGCGCTTCCTCGCAGAGACGCCGCACCTCGGGCGCGGTCGCGTCGGCGCGCAGGAGCGTGTGGTCGATCAGGCCGGCGAGATCGTGCGAGCCTGACAATGCGGACGCGTCCAAGGCGAAATCCCTCCCGGCGGCGCCGGGAGCAGCCCGCGCACGGCCGGGACGGCTTCCCATCATGGTGCGCGGGCCGTCAAGCGGCGCGTCAGCGCGAGGACGCCCCGCGGATCGACGCCACCACCCGCTCGACGAAGGCGACGCCGGACTCGGTGAAGGTGATCTCGTCCTCGCTCAGCGTCGCGAGACCGCGTTTCTCGACCTCGGCGGCGCCCTGCGGGTCGGCCTCATGGCCGCTGCCGTCCCGGCGGATGACCGAACTGATCGGCTGGCCGCTGATCAGGTGGTGGTAGGCCGCGAAGGCGAAGATCGACAGGGCGCGGTCGGACAGGTCGGTGGTCTCGGCAGCCATCGGGTCTCTCACAGGCGTGTGGGGGTACCCGCGCGAAGCGGGGTCGTGTGCGCCCACAACGTCCGGTGGTTGGATAAGTCCCGCGCGGTCCTGCGCTGCACGGTGCCGCAGCGCGGGCGACCGCCGATTTTCGTGCGAAGCCGAGGTGCGTCGGCGGGCCGGCGCTTCGCCCGCTCGGGTTCCGTATTTGGTCGCGGATTCCTGCCGCCGAACCGGTGTTCACTTCGGCGAAATCCGCTTAGGCATCGGTGCAGCCGTCGCCGTCCCGGAGTTTCGATGACTTGTCCCGAAGGTACCCGCCCGCGGGGCACCGCCGCCGCCATCGGCCGTTCGCTGCGGCTCTATCGCGGCGCGGGCGCCCCCCGGGCCGCGATGGACGCGCTCTACCGCCGCTTCGTGCGACCGGACGACCTGGTGTTCGATATCGGCGCCCATGTCGGGGACCGGGTGGCGGCGTTTCGGCGCCTCGGCGCCCGGGTCGTCGCCCTCGAGCCGCAGCCGGGACCGATGCGGGCCCTGCGCCTGCTCCACGGCCGCGATCCCGGCGTGGTCCTGATGGCGGCCGCCGCGGGAGATCGATGCGGTGACGTCGTGCTCCACCTGAACCGCGCCAACCCGACCGTGTCCACGGCGTCGCCGGGCTTCATCGCGGAGGCCGCGGGGGCGCCGGGCTGGGAGGGTCAGATCTGGGACGACCGGATCACGGTGCCGGCCACCACCCTCGACCGGCTGGTGGCGGAGCACGGGCGCCCGGCCTTCGTGAAGATCGACGTCGAGGGATTCGAGGACCGGGTGCTCGCCGGGCTCACGCAGCCGCTGCCGGCCTTGTCCTTCGAGTTCACCACCATCGCCCGGGCGGTGGCCCTGCGCTGCCTCGACCGGCTGGCGGAGCTCGGCCCCTACGGGTTCGACGTGGCGCTCGGCGAGAGCCAGTCCCTGCGATTCGGCCGCCCGGTCGGGCGCGACGCGATGGCGGACTACCTCACCGGCCTGCCGCCGGAGGCGAATTCCGGGGATGTCTACGCCCTGCTGTAGGCCTGAACAGGGCGAGAGAGTGCGTCGCCATGCTGGGCGAACTGGCCTCGGCGGAACCAGCGCCAGCCCGTTACGGCGGTCTCGGGTCAGTCGGCGCGCTCTAGGGCGTCGATGTCGGCGCCGCGAATGGCGGCGAGGTTCTTGGTGATGCGCGCGATCGGCCAGTTCCACCAGGCGACGCGAACGAGGCGCTCCGTCACGTCGGGCGAAAAGCGGCGGCGGCGCTCGACGGCCGGATTGCCTGCCACGATCGTGTAAGGGGCGACGTCCTTCGCGACCACGCTGAAGGCGCCGATCACCGCGCCGTCGCCGATCGTGACGCCCGGCAGGATCACCGCTTCTGCGCCGATCCAGACATCGTTGCCGACCACCGTGTCGCCGCGCAAGCCCGCCGTGATGGTGCCGACGTCAAAGCCCTCCTCCCATCCGCCTCCGAAGATGTTGAAGGGAAAGGTGGAGAAGCCCGTCAAGGCGTGGTTCGCGCCGTTCATGATGAAGCGCACGCCTGTCGCGATCGCGCAGAAGCGGCCGATTCGCAGCGTGTCGCCCAGGAAGTCGTAATGGTGCAGCACATTGCGCGAGGCGAAGAGCCGCGCATTCTCGGGGTCGTCGTAATAGGTGTAGTCGCCGATCTCGATCTTCGGATCGTCGATCAGGGGCTTCAGGAACACGATCCGCGGGTGCGCGGGCACGGGATGAATCGAGCGGGGGTCCGGTCCGAGAGGCATGGGGTCTCAGCTATCACGGCACCGCGGCGCTGGTCCAATCTGGCGACAGACATGCCGCCGACATTGCGGTCGGCGGCTTCACGCGGGACATGGCCTTGCGCAACCTCGACCGGCTCGCGTTGTGAGCGCACGGGTTCGACGTCGCGCTCGGCGAAAGCCAGGCGTTGAGCCTCGGGCGTCCCATTTCATGGCGCGCCAGGGCGGCGCACCCCAGGGGGCTACCGCAGGCGGCGAAGTTCCGGGGGTGTCTATGCGTTGCTCCCGGCCTGAACGACCGCGACGGCCATGCCGTTGGGGAGCCGTTTACGCCTCGTGCGCGAGGCTGGGCGCAGGTTGCACGGGGAGCGGCATGGAAGGTCGGATCGGAATCGGTGTGGCGGTGGGGCTTGGAACGCTGTGGCTCACCGGGGCGGCCTTTGCCGGCTCGCCCGACAGCCGGGACCGGATCCAGCGAGACCTCGACGCGATGACGCGGCACGACCTCTGCGCGCGGGACGATGCGGAGCTCAAGCGCCTCCACCGCGATCTGTCGAAACCCTCCGCCGCGAGGGTCGGCGCGAAACGTTAGGGGCGGATGCCGGCCGGGGGCCGGCACCGATCGGTCGAGCGGGCGGCTCAGTCGGCCGAGCGCACGATCTTGGTGATGGCGAGCGGGGGCTTGCCGGACTTTTCCGCGATGTCGCGGTCCTGCTCCTCGATCACCTGGCGGACGGCGCCGTCGACGTCGTGCTCGAGGGTGGCGGTGCGGGGTACCCGGCGGTTGGAGCGGCGCGAGCCGTCCTCGTAATAGACGTCGAACAGGACGTAGCCCGTATCCTGCACTTTCGGCTTCTGCTTCGAACGCAGCATGGTCGTTGACTCTTCTTGGCGGCGGGGCGCACGGCGTGACGGCGCGGCCCGTGAGGCCACGCCGGCATGCGGCCCGCGCCGCGAGGGGGAGGATCGATCGAGTGACGGCGGTCCTTCGGGCACTCGGTCGGGGGCCTGCCGCGAAGGGGCGGGCGCGCGACGCGAGCGAGGATATGGGCCCGAACGCCGCAGAACGCCAGCGCGAAGCGCCAGCGTCGATGCCGCAGTGCAGAAAAACGAGGAACGGTCCGGCGATCAGCCGGTATACATCACCGCCGCCACCGGGGCGGCCGTCGGGCGGGCGGTGTGGGTCATGGCCCAGATCGACCAGGCGGCGAGGCCCGAGCAGGAGAGCAGCACCAGCCCGCGGACGTAGCGCCCGCGATGGATGTCACGCACGGCATAGACCGGCATCAACGCCGCCTTGGCGAGGTTGCGCAGGGCCAGAACCATCAGGATTGCCATGAAGGCCGTCACTGTCCCGAGCATGTCCATCCCCCTTTGGCCGTGAGCCGTGGCGGAGCTTATCCCCGCAACACGACGAAACGAAGCCACCCGCCGGAAATAATCGCTGCGACGTGTCAACTCGGCCACAGCGATCCTGCACGCCGAATGGTTAACGATGCGTAACGGCGTGGGTCGGACGCGCCGCCCCTCGACGCTCCCGCCTGAAATCCGGCCCCGCATAGGCGCGGACCGCGCTGCCGCCGCGATCCGCGACCGTGACGGTCAGGGCCCAGCGCTCCTGCGCGCCGGCCTGCGCCCGGGCCTCCGCCCGGGCCCGGAGCGCGAGGCCGAGCCGGGCGAGGGCCAGGGCGCGGTTGCGGTGCTGGCTGCGCTCGGTGTCGCAGGTGACCGTGAGGCCGCTCGGACCGTGGCGCAGCCGCACGGCGCTGTCCGTCGTGTTGACGTGCTGGCCGCCGGCGCCGGAGGCGCGGAACGTCTCCCAGCGCAGGTCGGATTCCCGGATGCCGAGATCCTCGATCCGGGGCGGCACCACCCGGGCGACGGAGACGAACCAGTTCTTGCGCCCGTGTCCCGGCCGGAGCGGGCTCGGGCAGGTCCACCGGACGGTGCCTTCCCAGGACCGGGCCCAGGAATCCAGGGACTCGCCGTCCTCGCCGTCGAGGCGGACGAGGGCGGAGAGCAGGCCGGGTTTTCCCGGCACCGTCTCCAGCACCGTGGCGGCGAGGCCGGCCTCCCCGGCCTCCCGCACCAGCACGTCGCACAGGCCCGCGACCGCCAGCCGGCATTCGCCGGGCCCGCGGCCGGCGCTGAGTTGCAGCAGCACCATCTCAGCGCTCCCGGTGTTTGGCCGCGCGGGCGCTGCGGCGCTCGCGCAGGCGGGCCTGCTTGTCGGCCCGGGCCGGACCGTCGGGGTCGAGCGAGCACTTGAAGGTGACGAGCGGGTGCAGCACCGCGAGGGTCCGCACCAGCCCGGCGGCCTCCAGGTCGCCGACGACGGACGCGGCCGGCTTGTAGGCCGGCGCCGCCTCCTCCCAGAGCAGGCGCTCGTCGCCGCAGACCACGACGCCGCCATAGGGGTTGCGGGCGAGGTCCTCGCGGCGCAGGCGGCCCTTCAGCTTGGCCTTCGCCTCGTGCCGCCCGAGCTTGCGCCCGGCGCCGTGGGCGAGCGACCACAGCGCGTCGGCCCGGTCCGGGACCGGCGCGACGAGGACGCTGACGTCGCCCCGGGACCCCGGCACGACCACCGGCCCGCGATCGGCCGGGGCCGCGCCCTTGCGGTGGAGGTGGCAGCGGCAGCCGCCGACCTCCACCGGCGAGACGCCGTTGTGGCACAGGTCGAGGAGGCAGCGCCCCTCGGCCCCGAGCGCCGTCAGCGCCCGGTGGGCGACGAGGTCGCGGTTGGCGCGGGCCCAGGCCACGGCCGCGTCGTGGTCTGCCAGATAGGTGTCGCCCTCCGGCGTGTCGGCCCGCAGGGGCGAGGCCCCGTGCCGCTCGGTATGGGCCCGCAGGATCGCCTCGCCGAAGCCCCGGCTGCCGGTATGGACCAGCAGGGCGAGGCGGGTGGGATCGAGCCCGATCCGGGTGGCGGCCTCGGCATCGCGGATCTCGGCGACCGCCTGCACCTCGAGGAAGTGGTTGCCGTGCCCGACCGTGCCGAGGGAGGCGTCATAGGCCGTAGGCGCGACGCCGCGCTCGGCGAGCCAGCCGGCGGTGTCGCCGTCCCAAGGGCCGTCGAGCCCGTCGAGCCGGGCGGCGATCCGGTGCGGATCGGCCCGGCGCGCCGCGAGGTCGGTCTGCCACAGGGCCATGCCGCAGCCGATATCGGAGCCGACGAGCGTCGGCCGGATCAGTCCCTCCGACAGGAAGGCCGCTCCGACCGGGCCGTTCTTGCCGGGATGGAGGTCCGGCATGCCGACGGTCTCGCGCATGCCGGGAAGGGCGCCGGTCTCGTCGAGCTGGCGCAGGGCCTCGCCCTCGATCCAGGTCGAGGCGGAGGCGACCACGCGAACGCCGGGGGCGCGCGTGGCGATGATGGGATTGCCCATGAACAATGTGGATTCCGGGGCTGCGCAAGGCAGCCGAAGACGAGCCTCAGCGAGCGGACGAACCGCCTCGCTGCGTCAGAACGCCGGTCCGCCGCCCATGCGGGGATCCTCGCGTCGTTGCCCCGTCAGAGGACGGGGCGGGCATGGATGGATTCCATGGCTCGCCCTCCGGCCGGGTCCAATCCCGGTCCACGGCTCAATATTACCGCAACGGAAGCGGCGTCGCAATCCGCCGGGCGTCGCGGCTCGCCAGGGCCGTCAATAGCCCCGCGCCGGATCCACCGTGTCCGGCGGCACCCGGCCCTCGCGCACGGCCTGGGCCGCCGCGAGCAGGGTGCGGGCGACGGCCTGCGGGCTCGCCTCGCAGGCCTCGTGCGGGGTGATGCGGATCGCCGGGTGGTCCCAGAACGGATGGGCGGCGGGCAGCGGCTCGGTGGCGAAGACGTCGAGGGCCGCGCCCGCGAGCCGGCCGGATTCGAGGGCCGCCAGGAGATCGGCCTCGACTAAGTGCTCGCCGCGGCCGACCTGGACCAGGTAACCCCCCGGGCGCAGGCGCGAGAAGAGGCGCATATCGAGGAGGCCGCGCGTCTCCGGCGTCAGCGGCAGCAGGTTCACCAGCACCTCGCTCTGCCTGAGCATCGCCGCGAGCCCGTCGGGCCCGTGATGATGGACGATGCCGGGATCGGCCGCTTGCGGGCCGCGGCTCCAGGCCCGGACCGGGAAGCCGAGGGCGGCCAGATCTCTGGCGACCCGCCGGCCGATCTTGCCGTAGCCTAGGATCCCGACCGGCACCGCGCTCGCGTCCCGCGGGTAGAGCCGGCGCCAGAGGCGGTCGCGCTGGTTCTCGGCATAGGTGGAAAAGCGGCGCTGGTGGCCGATGACGTGCCAGAGCACGAAGCCCGACATCGCCCGCGCCTGGTCGGGATCGACCACCCGCACCACCGGCAGGTCGGGCGGGCGACCGGGACAGGCGAGCAGGTTGTCGACCCCCGCGGCGATCGAGCAGAGGGCCGCGAGGTTGGGATAGCGCGCCAGCGCGTCGGCGGGCGGGCGCCAGGCCAGTGCCAGGCGCACCCGCTCGGGGTGCGGTGCCGGATCGTCCAGGATCTCGACATGATCGGCAATCTCGGCGAGCGCCGTGCCGAACAGCCCGCGCAGGTCGGTGGTGGTGCTGAGCAGCACGCAGGGCAGGCGGTCCATCGTCGGATCTGTTCAGGCAGAGGTGTGGTCGAATGCGGTGAGTGAGTGGAATGTCCCATCCACAACCTCATCCTGAGGTGCGGGCGATCGAAGATCGCTGAGCCTCGAAGGAGGGCTCCAGCTCGCTCGGAGAGTTCTGGAGCCCTCCTTCGAGGTCAGTCCATCTCCGATGAACTGACACCTCAGGATGAGGTCGTGGGTAGGATATGCCCTGCTGTTCCCAGCTTTATGGAAGACGATCCTGCTCAAACAGGCTCTCAGGATGAGGTCGATGATTTGAAAAGCGGGATCACGGGACCCTCACGCCGCCTGCCGCACCCGGCCCGGCACGGCGTCGAGGAGCGCGCGGGTATAGGGATGCTCGGGATTGGCAAACAGCGCGCTCGCGGTCTTGAGCTCGACGATCTCGCCCTGGCGCATCACCGCGATCCGGTCGCAGATCTGGGCCGCGACGCGCAGATCGTGGGTGATGAACAGCATCGACAGGCCGAGCCGCGCCTTCAGGTCTTCCAAGAGCGCCAGAACCTGGGCCTGGACCGAGACGTCGAGGGCCGAGACCGCCTCGTCGGCGACCAGCACCTCGGGTTCGAGCGCGAGCGCCCGGGCGATGCCGATGCGCTGGCGCTGGCCGCCGGAGAATTCGTGGGGAAACCGCTCCAGCGCCTTCTCGTCGAGGCCGACGAGCGAGAGAAGCCGGCGCGCCCGCTCCATCGCCTCCCTGAGTGGCACCCCGTGCGCCACCGGCCCGTCGGCGATGATCTTGCCCACGCTGCGGCGCGGGTTGAGCGAGGCGAAGGGATCCTGGAACACCATCTGGATGCGGCTGCGGGCTTGGCGCAGGGCCTCGCCCTTCAACCCCGTCAGGTCGGTGTCGCCGAGGCGCACCCGGCCGGAATCGGGGTCGATCAGCCGCATGACGAGGCGAGCGACCGAGGATTTGCCCGAGCCCGATTCGCCGACGAGGCCGAGGGTCTCACCGCGATGGAGCGCGAAGGCGACGTCCCGCACCGCCGCCGTGCGGCGCTTGGCGCGAAACAGGCCACCACCGGTAACGTAGGTCTTCTGCAACCCCGTCACCTCGACCGCCTTCGGCCCGGAGAGGGGCGGGCGGCTCGGCGGGTCCATGGTCGGCACGGCGGCGAGAAGCGTGCGGGTATAGGCCGCCTGCGGCCGGCCGAGCACGGCGCTCGCCGGTCCTTCCTCCACCACCCGGCCGTGGCGGAGCACCAGCACCCGGTCGGCGATCTCCGCCACCACGCCGAAATCGTGGGTGATGAACAGGACCGCCATGTTGCGGCGGGTCTGGAGGTCGCGGATCAGCTTGAGGATCTGCGCCTGGGTGGTCACGTCGAGGGCGGTGGTCGGCTCGTCGGCCACCAGCACGGCGGGTTCGAGGGCCAGCGCCATGGCGATCATCGCCCGCTGGCGCTGGCCGCCGGAAAGCTGGTGGGGATAGGAGCGGACGATCTGCTCGGGGTTCGGCAGCCCGACCTCGCCGGCGAGCGCCACCGCACGGGCGCGGCGCTCCTTGGGGGTGAGCTGGCCGTGGGCCTCGAACATCTCGGCCATCTGGTCGCCGATCCGCATCAGCGGGTTCAAGGCCGTCATCGGCTCCTGGAAGATCATCGCGATCCGCCGTCCGCGCGTGTCGCGCCAGCCGGCATCGTCCTGGGCAAGCAGGTCGGTCTCGCCCAGGCGGATGCTCCCCGAGACCGGCCGCACCGCCTTCGGCAGCAGGCCCATCAGGGCATGGGCGCACATCGACTTGCCGGAGCCCGATTCGCCGACGAGGCACAGGATCTCGCCGGCCACGAGGTCGAACGACACGCCGTCGACGGCGTTCGGCCGGTCGGCGCCCTCGGGCAGGGCCAGACTCAGATTGCGGACCGAGACGGCGGCGCGGGTCACGTCGGCATCCATCTCAGCGCTCCCGGGACAGGCGCGGGTTGAGGGCGTCGTTCAGCCCCTCGCCGATCAGGTTGAGGGCGAGCACGGTGAGCAGGATCAGCACGCCCGGAAAGGCGGTGATCCACCAGGCCTGCCGGATCACCGTGCGGCCGGCCCCGACCATGAATCCCCAGGACATCCGGTTGGGATCGCCGAGCCCGAGGAACGAGAGCGAGGATTCGAGCAGGATCGCGGTGGCGACCATCAGCGAGGCCAGCACCACGATCGGCGACAGGGTGTTGGGCAAAACCTCCCGGCGCAGGATGGTGAAGGTGGTCTGGCCCGTCACGATCGCCGCCTGGACGTATTCGCGCGAGCGCAAGCTCAGCACCTCGCCGCGCACCAGCCGGGTCACCGGCGGCCAGCTGACCAGCGCGATGGCGAGGATCATCGAGGACAGCGAGGGCTGGAGGATCGCCACCAGCACGATGGCGAGCGCGAAGCTCGGCACGGTCTGGAACAGCTCGGTGAAGCGCATGAGCGCGTCGTCGACCCGGCCGCCGAGATAGCCGGCGAGCGCCCCGAGCGGCACCCCGATGAGGAGGGCGGCGAGCGTCGAGACGAGGCCGACGATCAGCGAGACCCCGGCCCCGTGCATCAGCCCGGCGGCGATGTCGCGCCCGAGCGCGTCGGTGCCGAGCGGCACCCGCTCCAGGGTGAAGGGCGGCACGAAGGGCCGCTGCACCATGCGCCAGGGCGAGGTCGGGTAGAGCACCGGCGCGAGCAGGGCCGCGGCGACGACGAGGGCGAGGACCACCAGCCCGAACACCGCGCCGGGATGGCGCAGGAAGGCCGCGAGGGGTCCGCGGCGGCGGCGGGCCGGCGCCGGGGCGCTCAACGGGAGGGCGCCGCTCATCACGCCACCTCAATGCGGGGATCGACCGCGCGGTAGACCACGTCGGTGACGAGGTTGAAGACCAGCACCATCGCGGAAGAGACCACGAAGACGCCCAGCAGCAGGTTGTAGTCGCGCTGGAGCAGGGCCTCGTACATGAGCCGCCCGATCCCCGGCCAGGCGAAGACCGTCTCGGTCAGCACCGCACCTCCCACCAGCGTTCCGGCCTGGAGGCCGGCCAGCGTCACCACCGGCAGGAGCGCGTTGCGCAGGATGTGGCGGCGCTGGATCACCCCCTCGGTCAGGCCCTTGGCCCGCGCCGTCTTCACGAAATCGAGGCGCGAGACCTCCAGCATCGAGGAGCGGGTCATCCGCACGTAGACCGCCATGAAGAACAGCCCCAGCGTCATGGCCGGCAGGACGAGATGGTGGGCGATGTCGAGGGCGCGGGCGAGCCCGGTATAGCCCGCCCCCACGGTCTCGAAGCCGAAGCTCGGCAGCCAGTCGAGCCGGACCGAGAACAGGATGATCGCCATCAGCGACACCCAGAAGAGCGGCGTGGCGTAGAACAGCAGCGCGAGGCCGGTGATCGCGGTATCGGCCAGGGTGCCGGCCCGCCGCGCGGCGAGCGAGCCCAGCAGCACCCCGAGCGACAGCGAGACCGCGAAGGCGGTGCCGGTGAGAAGCAGGGTCGCCGGCAGCCGCTCGCCGATCAGCGTGGCCACCGGCATCTGCTGGCGCACCGAATAGCCGAGATCGAGCGTGGCGATGCTGCCGAGATAGGCGGCGAGCTGGCGCGGCAGCGGCTGATCGAGGGCGAATTTTTCCCGCAGCTGGGCGATGAAGGCCTCGTCGCCCGCCCCCGCCTCGCCGGCCATCACCAGGGCCGGATCGCCGGGGGCGAGGCGGATCAGGAAGAAGTTCAGGACCACGATGGCGAGGAGCACCACGATGCCCTTCACGATCCGCTGCGCGACGAAGCCCACCATGCTGTCAGCCCTCAGCGGTCGATCCAGGCATCGCGAAAACCGTCATTGACGCCGATGCCGGTGGTGACGAGGTCGTGGACCTTGCAGCGGGTGATGGTCGGGAATTGCAGCTCCAGAAGCCAGGCGTTCGGTGCGTCCTCGACGAGCGTCTTCTGCACCGCGTCGTAGATCGGCCGGCGCTGGTCGTCGCCGACCGCCACCGCACCCTTCGCGAAGGCCTCGTCGACGCTCGGGTTGGAATAGCCCTCGACGTTGTTGAACGGCGAGCCCTTGGCGATCTGCGAGGTGACGTAGTTGCGCCCGACCCCCAAGGCGGGGTCGCCGTACTGATAGAGATACGTGAAGGCGATGTCGTAGTCCCAGTCGGAGGTCTTCTGGTTCCAGCCGGCGACGTCGGTGGCGACGAGCTCGACCTTGATGCCGGCATCCTCGAGGTTCTGCTTCACGGCCTCGGCCCAGCGCTGCCAGGTCTCGCCGTAGGGGAGCGGCAGCAGGCGCACGGTCTCGCCCTTGTACCCGGATTCCTTGAGCAGGGCCTTAGCCTTGGCGGGGTCGTAGGCATACTTCGCCGCCTTGGCGTCGTGGTAGCGCACGGTGGAGGCGAACGGGCCGGTGGCCGGCTTGCCGAGCCCGTTCCAGACCACGTCCCGGGCGAAGTCGCGGTCCAGCGCGTAGGACACCGCCTGGCGGAAGGCCTTGTTGGCCATCGGGCCCTTGCGGTTGTTGAGCCAGAGCCAGGACATCGGGCTGAAGAACTCCCAGCCCTTCGTCGTCGAGCAGGCGCCCTTGAGCGCGGAGAGGCGCTGTACGTCGAAATTCTCGACCGAGCCGCCCGGCAGGATGTCGACCTTGCCGGTCTCGAACGCCACGGCGCGGGCGGCGGCGTCGGGGATCACGTGCCAGTAGATCTCGTCGAGATAGGGTTTTCCCGCAACGTGGTAGTTCGGGTTCTTCACCAGCCGGATGTAGGAGCCCTTCTTCCACTCCTTGAACATATAGGGGCCGGTGCCGATCGGCGTGTTGTTGGCCGGGTTGGTCTTGTAGTCGGTCCCGGCATAGATGTGCTTCGGGATCATCGGCAGCGAACCGACCTCGAAGATGCCGAGGAACGGGCCGAACGGCTCGGACAGGGTGAACACCACCGTGTACGGATCGGGCGCCGTCACGCTGGCGACGCGGGCGAGGTTGCCGCGGGCGCGGGCATGGGTCTGGCGCAGGAGTTCGACCGAGAAGATCACGTCGTCGGCGGTGAACGGCTTGCCGTCGTGCCAGGTGGCGTTCTTGACCAGCTTGAAGGTGTAGGTCTTGCCGTCGTCGCCCATGCTCCAGCTCTCGGCGAGGCCGGGCAGGGGCTTGAGCGCGGAATCGTAGCGCAGCAGGCCCTCGTAGATGTTGCCGGCCACCATCTGGGTCGGGCCGTTCTGCACCATCGCCAGCATCAGGCCGGGCGGCTCGGGCTGGATCACCGCGTTGGCGGTGCCGCCGGGCTTCGGGGCGCCGGAGGTGGGAGTGGCTTGTGCGAAGGCCGCGCCGGCGAGCGCCAGGGAGAGCACGGTGCCGGCCATGAGCGTCTTGAGCATCGAGAGTGTCCCCGTTGGTCCCTGTGGCGGCGTCGTGAGACGGTGAACGCGCGGGTCGCGCGCATCTCCCCTCTCCCCGCGGGCGGGGAGAGGGCTCCGGCGACCTTGTCGTCGACGGAGCGAGGCGTCAGCCGAGGGTGAGGGGGTGTCTCCGGAAGAGGCTCACGCGTCGAGACCCCCTCACCCTCGCTTCGGCTTTCGCCTCCGCTTGCCGCGGACCCGACAAGGGGTCCGCAGCCCTCTCCCCGCCTGCGGGGAGAGGGGAAACCCGCGCTCGTCTCGGAAGCGGGCGGGTCGGGCGTCGCCCTATTCTCTATAATCCGGGTCGCTGCGCTCCAGCATGCGCTTGAAGGCGTCCCATTCGGGGTCGGGCAGCCGGCCGGTCTCCATCTTGTCGTAGAACGACGTGTACTGGCCGGCGGTCTTCGCCGCGACCGCCGCCGAGGGGCGGATCAGCGGGGCGCCGGCGGCCTGGAGCGCGAGCTGAGCCCGGCACGAGCGCTCCAGGTTGTGCATCAGCTTGAACGCCTCGGCCACCGAGCGGCCGCAGGTCAGCATGCCGTGGTTGCGCAGGACCATCACCGGCTTGTCGCCGAGATCGGCCACCAGGCGCTGGCGCTCGTCGAGGTCCAGCGCGATGCCCTCGTAATCGTGGTAGGCGAGGCGGCCGGCGAACTGCATCGACCACTGGTTGAGCGGCAGCAGCCCTTCCTCCTGGCAGGAGACGGCGACGCCCGCCACCGTATGGGTGTGGAGCACGCACAGCGCGTCCTCCCGGGCGGCGTGGACCGCGCTGTGGATGGTGAAGCCCGCCGGGTTGATGCCGAGGCCGCAGGGATCGTCGACCACCCGGCCGTCGAGGTCGACGGTGACGAGGTTGCCGGCCTTCACCTCCTCGAAGCGCAACCCGTAGGGGTTGATCAGGAAGTGGTGCTCCGGCCCGGGCAGCCGGGCCGAGATGTGGGTGTAGATGCTGTCGTCGAGACCGAGGCGGTGGATCAGCCGGTAGGCCGCCGCGAGGTCGACGCGGATGCGCTGCGCGGCTTCGCCGGCCTGCGGATGAGCGGATGACGACATCGGACCTCCGTGCGGACGGTGTCGCGGCAGAATCGAACGCCGCGAGATCTTGACGTGATCGATCGATGCGACGCGGATACTCGCGCGCCGACATCCGGATACAGGACCGGGCGGACCCACGACAGGATCCGGCATGACCGGAGACTGACCCGGCCTTGCATCTCGATCAAGCCAAAAGTGTCGACAATCGACGCCTACGCGTTGCACAATCCGGCCACGGAGGTGCGATGCGCACGATGTCCCAACCCGTCGGATTGCCGGTGCTGGCCGAGAGCGACCTCGTGCGCCAGGTCGCGCGCCGGCTCACCGACGCGATCGTGCAGGGGCGGTTGCCTCCCGGCGCCAAGGTGGCGGAGGCGGCGGTGGCGCGCGAGCTCGGCATCAGCCGGGCGCCGGTGCGGGAGGCCGCCCGCCTGCTTGAGAGCCAGGGCCTGCTGATGGCCTCGCCGCGGCGCGGCTTCTTCGTGCGCGAGCTCTCGGCGCGGGACGTGGACGAACTCTATGCCTTGCGTCTCTGCGTCGAGCGCCACGCGGCGGTGGAGGCGGCGCGGCGCCTGACGGCGGAGACGAGGGCGGCCCTGCGCCGCCAGCTCGACCTGATGCGGGACCTCGCCCGGCGCGATGACCCCGCCACCATCGTCGAGGCCGATTACCAGTTCCACCGCCTGATCTGCGAGGCCGCCGGCAATGCCCGGCTCCTGCGCCTGTTCGACGGGCTGGCCTCGGAATTGCGGATCGTGATCGGGCTGATCGGCCGGCTCTACGACGACCCCGACGAGATCGCCCGCACCCACGAGCCGGTGCTGGCGGCGATCGAGGCCGGCCATCCGGAGCGGATCGTCGCCCATGTCGACCACCATATCGGCGTCGCCCGCCGGGAGGTCGTCCGGCTGCTCGAGAGCCTCACGCCGCAAGGCCCCCCACCCCGCAACGAGACGTCGGAGACCCCATGAAGGCCGTTCATTCCGAGGACCATCGCAGCCACGACCCGAAGTTCTTCCTGGTGCGCGGCCAGGTGAAGCCCGCCGCCGACCAGCCGGAACGGGCCGACCGCCTGCTCGCCGGGCTGAAGGCCGGACACCACACGGTGGTGGCGCCGCAGGCCCACGGCACCAGCGCCCGGGCCCGGGTCCACAGCCCGGACTACCTCGCCTTCCTGGCGCAGGCCTGGGAGGAATGGGAGGCGCTGCCGGACCACGGCGCGGAGATGATCGCCAACATCCACCCGGTGCGCGAGGCCGCGACCTACCCGACCCACATCGTCGGGCGGCTCAGCTGGCACACGGTCGACACCGCCTGCCCGATCGGGCCGGGCACCTACGCGGCCGCCGCTGCCGCCACCGACGTCGCGGCGAGCGCCGCGCAACTCGTGCTCGACGGCGAGGGCGCGGCCTACGCGCTCTGCCGCCCGCCCGGCCACCACGCCTATCGCGACCGGGCCGGGGGACACTGCTACTTCAACAACAGCGCGGTCGCCGCCGCGGCCTTGCGCCAGCGCCACGCCCGGGTCGCGGTGCTCGACGTCGACGTGCATCACGGCAACGGCACGCAGGGCATCTTCTACCGCGATCCGAGCGTGCTCACCGTCTCGCTCCACGCCGATCCGCGCGGCTTCTATCCCTTCGTCTGGGGCTACGCCCACGAGCGCGGCGAGGGAGAGGGGATCGGCGCCAACCTGAACCTGCCGCTGGCGCTCGGCACCGGCGACGACGCCTATCTCGACGTGCTGGAGGGCGTGGCGAGCCGCACCGTGAAGGCCTTCGCCCCGACCGCGCTGGTGGTGGCGCTCGGCCTCGACGCCTCGGAGCACGATCCGCTGGCCGGGCTCGCCATCACCACCGAGGGGTTTTCGCGCATCGGGGCGGCGCTCGGAAGACTCGGCCTCCCGACCGTGCTCGTGCAGGAGGGCGGCTACCTCTCGGATCTCCTGGGCGAAAACCTGACGGCGGTGCTCGCCGGCTTCGAATCGGCCCGATAGGAGATCCCGATGGCCTTCGCCTGCACGATCCCCGCTGTCCCGACCGTCCAGGTCGACGACGAGACCGTCCGCATCACCCGCTGGGACTTTTCGCCCGGCGCCGTCACCGGCTGGCACGAGCATGGCTGGCCCTATTTCGTGGTGATGATCACGGAGGGCACCCTGCGGGTCCATGACGGCACGAGCGTCACCGAGGTGCCGCTCGCCCACGGCCAGTCCTACCGGCGCCCGGCCGGCATCCGGCACGACGTCCAGAACGGCTCCGACCATCCGATTGCCTTCGTGGAGATCGAGGTGAAACGGCCGGAGGGGCTGGCGGCGGCCGGATGACATCGCGGCGGCCGGGGCGACGGCTCCGGCCTTTGGTTTCGTCACGCGCCCGCAACGCGTCCGCCCCGCCATGGCCGCAATGGGGTGGTGATCAAGGCGCATGACCGACCGCAGCCGCATCGACTGGACCGCCCCGGCGCAACTCGTCGTCTGGCCGGGCGACGAGGCCGGGGAGCGCCCGACCACGACCCTGCGCGAGGCGGTGACGGCCGCCCGTGCGGTGGAGGGCGGCATCGCCTGGATCGTGCTCGCCGACGGGCACATCCTGCGCCCCGCCGAGATCGCCGAGCTGCAGGCCGAGCTCTAAGCCGTCCCACCGCCCGCGATCGGACCGGCCGGAGCGCCCGGCAAACCATCCGCAGCCCTCGCGCGTTGCTCACCCTTGCAACCGGAGGGGTGATGCTGATCTTCGAATGGATCGCGGGCGTGCTCGTCGTCGCGGTCCTGCTCGCCGGGGTGGCACGGCGCCTCGGGGCGCCGTTCCCGGCCTTCCTGGCCATCGGCGGGGTCGTGCTGGCCTTCGTGCCCCAGGTCCCGCGCCCGGGCCTCGACCCCGATCTGGCGCTGGCGCTCTTCCTCGCCCCGGTCCTGCTCGACGCCGCCTACGACACCAGCCTGCGCGACCTGCGGCGCAACTGGCGGCCGATCGCCGGCCTCGTCGTCGGCGCGGTCGGGGTCACCACGGTGGCGGTCGCCCTGGTGGCGCGCTGGCTCGTGCCCGACATGCCGTTCGCCGCCTGCATCGTGCTCGGCGCCATCGTGGCGCCGCCGGACGCGGTGGCGGCGCTCTCGGTGCTGGCCCATGTCCGGCTGCCCCACCGCCTCGTCACCATCCTCAAGGGCGAGAGCCTGTTCAACGACGCCTCGTCGCTGCTGATCTACCGCCTGGCCCTCGGGGCGGTGGCGACGGGGTCGTTCGCCCCGTCCGAGGTCGCTCCGACCTTCCTGATCGGCGTCGTCGGCGGCCTCGCGGCGGGGCCGCTGCTGGCGATGCTCTACGTCCGGCTGATGCGCCGCGTCACCGATCCGCCGAGCGCCGTGGTGCTGCAATTCGTCGCCACCTTCGGGCTCTGGCTCGCCGCGGAGCGGGTCGAGGTCTCGGGCGTGCTGACGGTGGTGAGCTTCGGCCTCACCGTGTCGCGGCTCTCGCCCCAGACCGTGCCGGCGCATTTGCGGATCACCTCCAACACCGTCTGGGAGACGGCGGTGTTCGTGCTCAACGTGCTCGCCTTCGTGCTGGTCGGCCTGCAGATCGGCCCGATCCTCGAAGGCCTGAGCCCGGCCGAGCGGCACCACTACGCCCTCGTGGCCGCGGCGGTGTTCGGCACCACCGTGGCGGTACGCCTCGCCTGGGTGCTCGGCGCGCGGTCGGTCGCGCGGCTGTGGCACCGGGTGCTCGGACCGAGCGGCCCGCCGCCGATCGGGCTGCGCTCGGGCACGACGGTGGCTTGGTGCGGCATGCGCGGCGTCGTCACCATCGCGCTCGCCCTGGCGCTGCCGGGCGACTTCCCGCACCGCGACCTCGTGGTGCTCACGGCCTTCTGCGTCGTGCTCGGCACGCTGGTGATCCAGGGTCTCACCGTGCGCCCGCTGCTCGCCTGGTTCTCCCTCGGCGACGACGATCCGGTCGGCCACGAGATCGGCCGGGCCCGGGCCGCCGCCTATCGGGCCGCGCGCGACAGCCTCGACGGCGACGACTCGCCCCATGCCGAGGCGCTGCGCCGGGAATTCGACGCGGCGCTCAGCGAGGCCGAATCGCACGACGAGGGCCTGGCCCCCGAGAGCCTGCCCGCCGACGGCCTGCGCCGTCGCGCCGTCGAGGCCGCCCGCGGCGTCATCCTGGACCTGCGCGACCGCGGCGAGATCGGCGACGACGCGTTCTTCCGCCTGGAGGAGGAACTCGACTGGACCGAACTGAGCGCGACGCCGCGGGACGAGGTGGTGCCTTGAGGCCCACGTGGCTCCCCCGACGCCTCGAATGGTTGGCGTGACGAAAGGGCAGGGGACACTCCGCGAACCAGAGCATACGGGTCTCACCCGACGCGGACGGCACCTTCACGCCTTTCGGTAATCCGTGGGCACTCCCATGTGGCCCGTCCCCCGGAGTGGGAAACGGGCCCCGTCGGCAGGCCCGGCGGTTCATGGAGGATCGTGGGTTCACCCGGCCGCTGGCCACTGCACGGCGGCGGAGAAGTCCTGGGTGTGGTTGCGCAGCCTCACGGTGAGGGCGAGCGCATCGGGCATCGACTGCCCCCCGAGTGGGACTCGGAACAGGAAGCCGCAGCGGGCACCCTGCGCATTGCTGCGGGCCGCGGCCACGTCGTGGCGCAGATCGTGGGTCTGGGTAACCTGCCGATGCGAGCCTGCGATCAACTCGACCTCGTCGACATAGCTGCCGTCGGCGCCGAGGGACCAGCCGCTCACCGTCAGCATGTTGCCGCGGGTCACGCGGCATTCGTCGATATAGAGAGAAGCGTTCTCCCGGTCGCCCAGCTGCGACCGGGCTGGATCCAAGTGGCCGGAGACGCGCGAGCCGATCATCATCGCGGCGGCGGGCGAAATTTTGGTTCGACGCGAGCGGATCGGGATCTCCGCCATGGTGTCGTTGGTGTAGCGAAGCGAGCGGGTCTTCGAATTCGTGACGATGAAGAGCAAGCTGTCGAGACCGAATTCGTCGGCGAGCACCTGCGCTCGGATTAGGTCGTCGGGGTGGTCGTTGCCGTCGAACAGGATGTACTTCCACTCGACGAAGGTGTCGGGATGGCCGTGGAGCTTGGCATCGCGCATGAACCGCAGTGCCTCCTCCAGGGAACCGTTGATGCGGTACTTCTGGTACTCTTCCTGCCGCACTCCATCGCACGATACGACCACGCGGTCGATGTATGTGCCGCCGAGGCTCGCGCGGAAATCGGCATTTCCGGTCGTGGTGACCTCCTGGATCGTCCCCGGCGAGAGCGCTCGTACCGTCTCGACCAAGTCGCGGAAGTTGGGATGCAGCAGCGGTTCGCCCCAGCCGAGATAGTGCACCTCGTCGACCGCGATGTCGGAGCGCACGCAACTGCGGATAAGGTTTCCGAGCAGTTCCGGCGAGAGATGATCATCGCTCCGACGCCGTCCCAGTTCCTGCCGACGCTTGCAGGACGGGCAGGCCAACCGGCAGTCCAGGGTCGGCTCGACCATGATCCGCACGCGCGATTCCAAAGTGTCCACTGGCTGGTCATGCGGAGAGAAGCAATCGCAGGTCTCGCATTTGCCCGGCCATGGCACGCGGCCGTCCTGGAACGAGCGTCGAATATGCTCGTAGATCGCGCCCCCAAAGACCTGTCTGATCGACCATCCCGGCTTGTTGGCCACGTCCCCGACATGGATATAATATCCATTGCTGTCGTCACATGACAGATGCCCGTCGGCCTTCAAGGTCAGCTGACGCAGGATACGACAATCCATGACGATTCCTCCCGAATTTGGCGGGTATTTGCTGTTCTTGAGAGGTTTTTACGGTATTTTTCATACCCCGTGTGTGGCCGGCAAGTCACGAATGGGCCGCATCGACTCGGGCACCCGGAACCGGTGAGGAGTTCAGCCACACAATCCGTTGCCATCGCGCCGTCGAGGCCGCCCGCGGCGTCATCCTGGACCTGCGCGACCGCGGCGAGATCGGCGACGACGCGTTCTTCCGCCTGGAGGAAGAACTCGAGGGGACCGAACTGAGCGCGACGCCGCGGGACGAGGTGGTCCCGTAGATTCCCGCGCGGGCGGGCCGCGCCGGGCGCAGGGCAAAAACGATGGTCAGACCGGAACGGTTGAGGGTATTTCGGACAGGTGAGGCTCAATAAGCCCGCGCGCGGAGCGATGACCCGCGCGCCAGAACAGACGCACGAGCGAGACGCCATGCAAGCCACCCGAATGCCCTCGTCGCGGCCGCCATCCTGGGCGTCGCGGTTCTTCGCGGGCGGCCCCGTCACCTGCATCGAGGACCTGCGGGTGCTCGCCGAGCGGCGGGTGCCGCGGATGTTCTACGATTACGCCGATTCCGGTTCGTACACGGAGGGCACCTACCGGGCGAACGAGGACGATTTCTCCCGGATCAAGCTGCGCCAGCGCGTCGCCGTCGACATGACGAACCGCACGCTCGCCAGCACCATGGCGGGCCAGCCGGTGAGCATGCCGGTGGCGCTGGCGCCGACCGGCCTGACGGGGATGCAGCACGCCGACGGCGAGATCCTGGCCGCCCGCGCCGCCGCCAAGGCCGGCGTGCCGTTCACGCTCTCGACCATGAGCATCTGCTCGATCGAGGACGTGGCCGAGAACACCGACGCCCCGTTCTGGTTCCAGCTCTACGTGATGCGCGACCGGGACTTCATCGACCGGCTGATCGACCGCGCCAAGGCGGCGCAATGCTCGGCGCTGGTGCTCACCCTCGACCTCCAGATCCTGGGCCAGCGCCACAAGGACGTGAAGAACGGCCTCTCGACCCCGCCCCGGATGACGATCCCCAACATCGTCAACCTGGCGACGAAGCCGCGCTGGTGCCTCAACATGCTGCGCACCCAGCGGCGCACCTTCCGCAACATCGTCGGGCACGCGCAAGGGGTGGGGGACCTGCGCTCGCTCTCGTCCTGGACCGCCGAGCAGTTCGATCCCCGCCTGAACTGGGACGACGTCAAGCGCATCCGCGACCGCTGGGGCGGCAAGCTGATCCTGAAGGGGATCCTCGATCCCGAGGACGCGGAGCTGGCCGCGCAGAGCGGCGCCGAGGCGATGATCGTCTCGAATCACGGCGGCCGCCAGCTCGACGGGGCGATCTCGTCGATCGAGGCCCTGCCCGAGATCGTCCGGACGGTGGGCGACCGGATCGAGGTCCTGATGGATGGCGGCATCCGCTCGGGGCAGGACGTGATCAAGGCGCTGGCGCTCGGGGCGCACGGCGTCTTCATCGGCCGCGCCTTCCTGTACGGGCTCGGGGCCGGCGGCGAGGCGGGCGTGACCCAGTGCCTCGACATCATCCGCAAGGAGCTCGACGTCACGATGGCGATGTGCGGCCTGCGCGACGTGCGCCAGGTCGACGAGCGCATCCTCGCCGGCAAGCCGGCCTTCGCCAACCGGCCGTACTGAGTCCTCCCGAAAAAGCTCCGCCCGGTCCGAGGACCGGGCGGAGCGGAATCCGTTACATGCGGTGCATGTGGCGGTGCATCATGCGGTGCCGCATCATGTGCCGGCGGTGCATCATATGGCGGCGATGCATCATGTGGCGGTGCATGCGGTGGTGGCGCATCATCCGGCGCTCGCCGCGGGTCATCTGCACCGTTTCCACCATGGGGGCGGCCTGGATGCCGGCCGGGCTCGCCGGGGCGGCGGAGGCCGCGCCGATGCCGAAGGTGAGGCTGCCGAGAACGGCCGCGGCCGCGAGGCTCAGGGTCATCTTCTTCATCTTGGTGTCTCCTCTGCACGGCCCCTCCCTGCGGCGAGGCCGGCCCGTTGAGCGGGTCCCTTAAAAGAATCTTCCAACGGTGAAGGTTCCGACGAACCGTCTCTTTTTTCCGGAAGCCGGGATTTAAAAAAGTGTTGCCGGGTCCGTATCCGGCCGCCCTGTCGCGCGTTTCCCCCCGCATCCCGACGGGTGCCAAGCCTACGCGAGGGAGCGCCGACCACATGCACGAGGGCATTCGCATCCAGGCCGACGCGGACGGCACCTTCACGCTCTACAGCGACACCCGGGTGATCCTGCGCGGTCTCACCCGCGAGCGCGCCTACCGCCTCGCCGGCCAGCTCGGCGAATTCGTGGAGTATTGAGGCCCGCGGCGGGCCCGACGCCCACCGGCATGCGGGTCGCCTCGCTACGTCCGGCCTGCCCGGATCGGGGTCTCACGAACGGTTCTGCCGTCGAAGTCGTAGCGGATCTTGCCCGGCCCGTTGCCGAGCTTATCGAGGACGAAGGCCGGGTGGCCCGTGCCCGGGACCAGCTCGCCGTCCTCCGCGCAGGTTCCGAAGGTCGGCGTCGCACGCAGGCCCTCGCGGTCGTAGGTCAACCACGCATACATGGCCGGGCAGGCATTGCCGCCGGTGAACACCCGCAACAGGACGCTGTCGCCCGATTTCGTCACGACATCGGGCAGGGATTCACTGTCGATCAGGGCCTCCTTGTCGCCGCCGGCATGGACGACGAGGCCGTGGCCGTTCTCGTTGCCCTCGACCCCGTTGATCTCGATCGAGACCTTGCCGCGCGGCATGTCGAGCCAGATCAGCGAGGGCTGTCCCTCGGCCAGGGCTGCCGTGGACAGCATCAGGAACGGGAGAAGAGCTGAGCGGCGCATGTGATCCTGATCCTTCCTGCATCGTGAAGCGCGTCCGAGCCGCCGGCGATCGGACAAGGGGCGCAACCGCTACGGCTCGGCCCCGAGCCTGCCGAGCCGCTCGCAGCCCGCTTTGGTCGCGGCCGGATTCGCTTTCGTGGTCGCGGTCATGCCGTCGACGGCCGTGTCGTAGAGGCGAGCGAAGGTCGCTGCAGCCATCCCCTTGGACGCGAAGCGCTTCTGCAGGTCGGCCCGCCGCAAGGCCGCGGCCGCGCGATCGATCTTGCCGCAGGCCATCGCGATGGCGGTGGACTGGCCGCTCGCCGTGACGACGGCCGCGTCGTCCCGGGGGTCGATGACCTGAGCCCGCGACGGTCCGGACAGAAGCAGCACCGCCGCGAGGACGATCGCCAACTGGCGTGGCTGGCAGGTCATGTCCAGGCTCCCTCCCGCGATCCGGCTTCGCCCCGCACCCGGAGCCATCCCTCGGACCGCGACCGAATAGCCTGCCGCGTCGGCGGCGCCCATTAGTACCGGTGAGCTATGGACGCGTCTCCGCCGCTGGGGCAGGCGGGCGCTGCCCGCCGGCGGGACGCCGTTCGACGCGCGGCAGGGGGATCTCGGCGGGCCGGAATACGGCGAGCGGACGGCATCTGCGCTCGCCCTCGACGCGGGTTCACGCAGCCGTTTCACGATCTCGAAGATGAACCCGCGGCCAAAAACAACTCTTCGAAGAGTTGGCGCTCCCAAGGGGACTCGAACCCCTGTTTTCGCCGTGAGAGGGCGACGTCCTAGACCGCTAGACGATGGGAGCTGTCCCGGCGGGATGGCGGCTGTATAGCGACGGTTCGGTCCGGGCGCAAGCCGCGGTGTCGGTCATCCGTTCGAGCCTCTCGGCCGGACCGTGACGGGAGACGTGCGGAGAGCCCAAGGCTCGGGGTTCCGGGCCGCCTTCTGGATCTGTAGGCCGCCCCCCTTCGGAGGGCACGCGCACCGTCCCCCGGACCAAGGCCGCGTCGATCGCCCGGAGATCCAACCGTGTCGTTCCTCCATGCGCACGGTACACGACACGACTTGGATGCGGTCCGCCCGGCCCTCGGCCTCTCGTCAGCCGTCCGTCTTTCCCCGATCTCCTTCCGCTGCGCTGAATTCGTCCGGGACAAGGGCCGGCCCATCCCGGAACGTCGATCTCCCGGCATGCGCATCCCTCAGGGTCGCGGACCGCGCTCCACGCGTCGAGAGATCAAGCACTCGGACATAATCCCACAATCTTCCGACCTAGACCTTCGGAGATAAAAATCGACCTATGCCTTGTTGCATATCGCGAATACGCGTAAATATATCTTAACCGACAAAGGACATGCGGTTTTTATGAAGCCGATATATCCTATTACCCAAGGTAATAAAGCGGAGCGGCTGTGGTGGACGCCGCTCCGACGAAACACGGGACGCAGATGAAATGAACGCCGACTCGGCCATGGCGAGCGGAGACAGGAACGACGCTCCGGAATCTCCCGAGCCGGATGCGAGGCGCCATCCCCGCTACGTCACCTCGATGCCGGCAACGATCCTGCTGTCGCTCTACGACCATATCCCCTGCGTCATCCGCGATCTCTCGGATGGAGGCGCCAGAATCGGCTTGTCTCCCCGTTATGCGCTCACGGATCGCTTCTGGATCGTCACCCGGCACGCCGAGATCACACGTCGTGTCCGGCTCGTATGGCGGCATGGTGAGTTCGCGGGAATCGCGTTCGACCGGCCACTCGGATATCCATCGCGTCATACGATGTCCGCCTGATCGCTTCGCGATGCGGAAATCGGCGTCGCCCAAGCACCGGAAGGGCTTGTGAGACAGTATCCGGAAGGATCGTCCGGCTTTGGCCTCACGGGTGGGCAAGGGGTGCGTTGGCCCGTGCCGGGACATTCACGTACGGCACCGCGGCTTACGGCCGGACAGGGCGCGGAAGATCATCGCTGGACGCGAAAAGGCCCGGGACGGACACCACCGGCCGGCGGCGCCCATCCCGGGCCTTGCAACATCGCGACGGAACGAGACGCCTACTCGGCGGCCTCGATCCGGGGATGCTCGTGCTGCTTGCGCTCGCGCTTGACGAGGTCGGCGGTCAGGAAGGCCACCTCGAGCGCCTGCTCGGCGTTGAGGCGCGGGTCGCAATAGGTGTGGTAGCGGTCGCGCAGGTCGTCCGCCGTCAGCGCCCGGGCGCCGCCGGTGCACTCGGTGACGTTCTTGCCCGTCATCTCGAGGTGGATGCCGCCGGCATGCGTCCCTTCCGCCTGGTGGATGTCGAAGAAGCCCTGGATCTCCTTCATCACCCGCTCGAACGGCCGGGTCTTGTAGCCGCTCGCCGTCACGGTGTTGCCGTGCATCGGGTCGCAGGACCACACGACCTTGCGGCCCTCGCGCTCCACCGCCCGGACGAGCGCCGGGAGGTGGTCGCCGACCTTGTCGGCGCCGAAGCGGCAGATCAGGGTCAGGCGGCCGGCCTCATTCGCCGGGTTCAGCACGTCCACGAGCCTGATCAGGTCGTCGGCCTTCAGCGACGGCCCGCATTTGAGGCCGATCGGGTTCTTGATGCCCCGGGCGAACTCGATGTGGGCGTGGTCGGCCTGGCGGGTGCGGTCGCCGATCCACAGCATGTGGCCCGACGTGGCGTACCAGTCGCCGCTCGTCGAATCGACCCGGGTCAGGGCCTCCTCGTAGCCGAGCAGCAGCGCCTCGTGGCTGGTGAAGAAATCGGTCTGGCGCACCTCCTGGTGCGTCTCCGGGTTGATGCCGATCGCCCGCATGAAGTCGAGGGTCTCGGTCATGCGCTGCGCCAGGTCGGCATAGGCCGAGGACTGGGGCGAGTCCTTGACGAAGCCGAGCATCCAGCGATGCGCGTTCTCGAGGTTGGCGTAGCCGCCGGTCGCGAAGGCGCGCAGCAGGTTCAGCGTCGCCGCCGACTGGCGATAGGCCTCGGTCTGGCGGTTCGGGTTCGGCACCCGCTCGGCCTCCGTGAAGCCGATGCCGTTGACGATATCGCCGCGATAGCTCGGCAGCGCCACGCCGTCGACGGTCTCGACCGGCGAGGAACGCGGCTTGGCGAACTGACCGGCGATGCGCCCGACCTTCACTACCGGCGAGCCGCCCGCGAAGGTCAGCACCAGCGCCATCTGCAGGAAGACGCGGAAGAAATCGCGGATGTTGTCGGCGGAATGCTCGTCGAAGCTCTCGGCGCAGTCGCCGCCCTGAAGCAGGAACGCCTCGCCGGCCGCGACCTTGGCGAGGTTCTGCTTCAGCTTGCGCGCCTCACCGGCAAACACCAGCGGAGGAAAGCTCGCGAGCTGCCGCTCCACCGCCGAAAGGGCCGCGGAATCCGGATAATCCGGGACCTGCTGAATCGGCAGCCGCCGCCAGCTCGTGGGGGTCCAACGCTCGCTCATCGTCCTCTCCTACCGCACCTCTTCGATAACCGGTCAGGTCGGTCGCGGAAGCCGGGCTTATAGGGGGGTTTGGGCCGTCGCGCGAGGGGGTCGTTCCTCGTGATTTGGGGTCATGCCGTACGGCTCGTTCCGTCAGAGCTAGGATAGGACCGCCTTGAACAGCACGAAGGCGCACACGCCCGACAGCACCGTGAAGAAGAGGCTCCGGCTGAACGCTCCGATGGCGAGCGCCGTCGCGGCGGCGAGGGACGAGACGCTCCAGCCGGACGCGGTTCGCGCAGGATGCACGATCAGGTCGACGGCGACGATCGCCGCCATGACGGCGGAGGGCACGAAACCGAACCAGAGCACCGCCGGCCGCGGCAGCGGACGCCGTGACAGGAGCAGGATCGGCAGGGTGCGGGCGCACACCGTGACG
Source organism: Methylobacterium indicum (assembly GCF_017347565.1). NCBI lineage: Bacteria > Pseudomonadati > Pseudomonadota > Alphaproteobacteria > Hyphomicrobiales > Methylobacteriaceae > Methylobacterium > Methylobacterium indicum. The sequence goes on from NZ_AP024145.1 coordinate 4,661,653, forward strand.
GCGGCGCCGAGCAGGATGGCGGTCACGACGGAACCGTTCATTGCCCCCCCGAGGCCGGCTCAGGCGCGCGGCGGCCGCCGCCGTCGCCCCGGCGAGCGCGCCCGACAGGAGGGCGAGGTTCGGCGGCAGGAGCCCGAGCGCCGAAGCCGAGACACCGGCCGCGACGGCGACGGACACCAACTCCTCTGCCCGGCTCCGGCTCGCCAGGACCGCGAGCAGCAAAAGCCCGACGAACATCGCGGTGAGGCCGAAGGACAGACCGTCGGTGACGGAGGCCGGCAGGGTCCGGGCGAAGACCGCCCCCAGGCCGTTCGCGACGATCCAGTTCAGGTAGGCGATCGCGTTGACGCCGAGAAGCCACCGGAACGGCAGGAAACCGTGCTGAACGGCATAGCCGGAGGCGACCGCGAAGGTCTCATCGGTCAGGAGCGCGCCGCCGACGACTTTCTGTATCGGCGTCTGGCCACGACAATATGGCGCCAGGGCCGAACTCATCAGCAGGTAGCGGATGTTCACCAGCAGGATCGCGGTGGCGATCGCGAGCGGCCCGGCGCCCGCAGCGGCCATGCCATAGAACAGGAACTGCGCCGAGCCTGCATAGAGCAGCCCGGCGAGCAGGAGGACCTCGGAAAACGGGAACCCGGACAGCGTCCCGACGCCGCCGGCGGCAAAGCCGATGCTCCAGTAGCCGAGGACGGTGGGGAGGCAGGCCGCGACCCCCTGTACGAACAGGCCGCGGGACGGGTGATCGATCGAAGATCCAGGCGGCATCGAACTCCTCGCCGGCAATCCGGACCGGCGCCGACCTGATGTCGGGCGACCGGTACCGATGCGGCAGGACGCCTATCCGGCCGGAGGCCGCCGTCGATAGGACATCCCTGCTGTTGGGAAAATCCTGCGGTCGACCGGTATCGGCCCCGGCGCTACACCGGCGGCGTCGGAACGGTGCGGCGATGAAGGACAGGATCGAGCTCTGGCACGACAGCGAGGTTCTCGGAGGGATCGACCTCCTGCGGGCCGAGTGCCGGACGTGCCGCTACGACGCGCACGCGCACGACGCCTTCGTGATCGCCGCGTTCCGTGCCGGAGCCCAGAAGTACAGCATCGCCGGAGCGCGCGGCGTGACGTCGCCCGGAACGGTGATGATCATCCCGCCCGGCGAGGTGCATACGGGGGAGCGAGCGGCGCGGGACGGCGGCTGGATCTACTCGGCCCTCTATCCGAGCGCCGCCGCCCTCGATCGACTATCGAGCGAACTCTTCACCGCACCCCATGGAGGACTCGATCTCGGGACGACGTTCCTGATCGAGGATGAGGCGTTGGCCCAGACTCTCCTGTCCGCGGTCGACGTCGCCGCCCGATCGGCCGAGGCGATGCGGCGGCAGGAGGCGATCGGGCGGGCGCTCGCGCTCCTCGTTCGCCGACACGGGCGAAGCACACGTCCCTTGGCGCCGCGGCGGCTGGTCCCGGCTCCGATCCAGCGGGGAATCGACTACATCATGGGCAACCTCGACCGCCGCCTGGCGATCGCGGAGGTCGCCATTCAGGTCGGCCTGAGCGAGTTCCACGTCATGCGGCTGTTCAAGGCCCGAACCGGCATGACCGTGCACCAATACGTCGTCCATCGGCGGCTCGAAGCCGCCAGGGCCGCGCTGGCGCGGGGCATACCGCCGGCGGAGGCGGCGGCGCGCTACGGCTTCTACGACCAGAGCCACTTCACCGGCCATTTCCGGCGAGCCTTCGGAACCACCCCGCGGCGTTACGCGGATGCCTGCCGGTAGCGGCGGCCCTCAGCCGACAGCGACCGGCTGCTTGACCACCGAGGGCGTACGCATCGTCACCAATTCCTCGCCGGCGGTCGGGTGAACCGCGATCGTGCGGTCGAAATCGGCCTTCGTCGCCCCCATCGTCACCGCGATGCCGACCGCCTGGATGATCTCGCCGGCATCGTGGCCGAGCACGTGGACGCCCACCACCCGGTCGCTCGCGCGATCGACGATCACCTTCATCAGGATCCGCTCGTCGCGGCCCGAGAGCGTCGCCTTCATCGGCCGGAAGCGGGCCTCGTAGACGTCGATCTCGCCGTGGAGGCGGCGCGCCACCTCCTCGCCGTGGCCGACGACGCCGATCTCCGGCGTCGAGAACACCGCGGTGGGGATCAGGTCGTGGTCGACCGCCCAGGGTTTCTGGCCGAACACCGTGTCGGCGAAGGCGTGGCCCTCGCGGATCGCGATCGGGGTCAGCGCCGCGCGGTTGGTGACGTCGCCGACGGCGTAGATCGAGGGCGCGGCGGTCTGCGAGAAGCGATCGACGGGGATCGCCCCGACCGAATCCAGGGTGATGCCCGCCTTTTCCAGCCCGAGCCCGGCGACGTTCGGGCGCCGCCCGGTCGCCACCAGCACCTGGTCGACCAGGATCTCGCTGCCGTCGTGCAGGGTGGCGCAAATCGCGCCGTCGCGCCGGTCGAGGCGGTGGACGGTGGTGTTCAGGCGCAGGTCCATCCGCTTGGCATAGGCCTCGCCCAGCGCCTGGCGGATCTCGCCGTCGAAGCCGCGCAGCAGCCGGTCGCCGCGATGGAGCAGGGTGGTGCGGGTGCCCAGGGACGCGAAGACGCCGGCGAACTCGACCGCGATGTAGCCGCCGCCGACGACCAGGATCCGCTCCGGCTGGGTCTCGAGTTCGAACACCTCGTTCGACGTGATGGCGAGCTCGGCGCCGGGAATCAGCGGCTCCTTCACCGGGTGGGCGCCGACCGCGACCAGGATGTGGCGGGCGCGCACGAGGGTGCCGGAGCGGACGAGCCGCACCGTGTGCGGGTCCTCGATCACGGCGCGGTCGGCCACCACCTCGACGCCGGCCCGCATCAGGTTGGTGGCGTAGATGCCCTCGAGCCGCGTCACCTCGGCGTCGCGGCGGGCCTTCAGGGTCGCCCAGTCGAAGCGCGGGGTGCCGACCTCCCAGCCGAAGCCGGCGGCGTCCTCGAACTCGTCGCTGAAGCGCCCGGCATAGACCATCAGCTTCTTGGGCACGCAGCCGCGGATCACGCAGGTGCCGCCGACCCGGTACTCCTCGGCGAGCTGCACCCGGGCGCCGTAGCCGGCGGCGATGCGGGCGGCCCGCACGCCGCCGGAGCCGCCGCCGATCACGAACAGGTCGACGTCGAACGCGTCGTTGCGGGTCTCGGTCATGGCGCTCACCGCTCGGTCCTTGGATCTTGCGTCGGATCTTGCAACTGATAGGGCAGGGCGCGCAGCCAGGCGATGGCGCCGCCGACGCCGGCGGTCCACCAGGCCTGCCAGGCGCCGTGCTCGACGAAGGCGACGATGCCCGCGCCGGCGAACAGCGCGAGCGCCATGGTCCGGGCCGTCGCGGCCCAGTTCGAGACCGCCCGCAAGGTCAGCACGATGACGAGGGCGGCCAAGGCCGCGCCGACCACCCCGAGCTCGGCCCAGACCTGCAGGAAGCTGTTATGCGGATGCCCGACCGCCAGCATGAAGCGCATCTCGGGCTCGACCCGCTCGGCGACCGGCACGTCCTGGAACCGCGCGCTGGTGCCGTAGCCGGCCCCGCGCCACGGATCGGCGGCGACCGCCGCCCCGAAGCTGCGGGCGATGGCGACCCGGGCCCGGGTGCTGCTGCCGGCGAGCCGCTGATGCAGGGCCTCGGGCATCGTGCGGGCGAGGAGGTCGCCCTCGACGGGCGCGAGGACCAGCGCCCCGAGGAGCGCGGCCCCGGTCAGGCCGAGGCCGAGCCGGGCCGGCAGCCGGCACAGGGCGAGAAAGGCGACGGCGCCGCTGGCGAGCCCCAGCACCGTGGCGCCGCTGACCGAGCGCCAGGCCGCGATCGCGAACACCGCCAGCGCCAGCGCCGCGAGCGCGCGCCGGCCGGCAGCGACCAGGACGAGCGCCAGCGTGCCGACGAGCAGCATCACGGTCAGGAGCGGCCGGTTGAAGGCGAAGGCGGCGGCGCGCTGGCCGAGCGCCTCGCGGATCACGAGGCCGGAGGCGAGATCCACGACCACGTAGAGGCAGGTCGCGATCAGGATCCAGGCCGCCGGCGCCGCGACGCGGCCGAGATGCGGCGGCGCGAGGCGGGCCACCAGGTAGGCGCCGAGCAGGGCCGGCAGGAACTCGGACAGGGCGCGCAGCGACAGGCCGGGGAGCGGGCTCCAGGCCAGGCTGATCCCGCACCAGGCCAGGAAGGCCAGGGCGGCGACGCCGAGCGGCGTCGCCAGCGGCGCGACGAGGAGCGGCCGCAGGGGCCGGCCCGACGCCGCGGCGCCGGCGAGCAGCAGCAGCCCGGCGAGGCCGACCACCACCGGGCTCGACCGGTTGGCGACCGCCATGCAGGCCGGCAGGGCCGCGATCACGACGGCGCCGAGACGCTCCAGCGTCGCGGCTCTCCCGCCGGCTGGCGAGGCCGATGTCCCGGCGGGCGTCGCGGCGATCACTGAAGCTGGTGGCCGCGCTTGCCCATCTCGGCCCGGACCCGGACCATCATGTATTCCGAGACCTCCTGGGTCCAGGTCTGCATCGCCTGGACCATGTCGTCGAGGACCTGGGGCTGGGTCTCGACGTAGCGCTTGCCCGACGGCGAACGGAAGAAGGTCGCGATGTCGCGCAGTTCTCCCTCGGAGAGCTTGTTGGCGTAGATGCGCGAGGCGGTGTCGATGATGCGCTGCTTCTGCAGCTCGAGCTCGGGCTGCAGCTTCTCGATGACCTCGTTGAGATCCTTGGTCAGCTCGGGCCGGGTGACCGCCGCCTGCCGGATCTGCTCGCCGAAGGCCGGGAGGATCGAATCGAACGAGCGGGCGATGCCGGAGGAGAGCATGACCTCCTTGGCGAGCGCGAGATGGCTCGGGGTGATCGCGCCCGCCTGCGGGGCGGCCGGGGCGGCGGGGGCCGCCGGCTTCGTCTGGGCGAGGGCCGGGCTGGCCATGGTCGCGGCAAGGAGGCCCGCCAGGAGGACACGGGAACGGCGCGGGGACATCGTTTTGCTCCGGAAGACGGCGCCCTGAGCGGGCGACCGTGACGAGGACAGGCGGGTGGCGCGTCAGGCCGCCCCGAGGGTGACGATGCGGGGCTGGCCGTCGGCCGCCTCCGCGACGATCGCGCCGGTGGCCAGCCCGAGGAACAGGCCGTGCTCGACCACGCCCGGCACCGCGACGAGGGCGCGCGCCAGCGCCTCCGGGTCGGGGATGCGGCCGAGGCCCGCATCGAGGATGAAGTGCCCGCCATCGGTGACGAAGGGCGTGCCGTCGGCGCCCTTGCGCACCGCGAGCGGCCCGGCGCAGCCGGCGGACCGGATCGCCGCCGCGACCGCCAGGGTGGTGGCGACGAGGCCGAACGGCACCACCTCGATCGGCAGGGGGAAGCGCCCCAGGGTCTCGACGCGCTTGGCGCCGTCGACGATCACCACCATGCGGCGGCTCGCCGCCGCCACGATCTTTTCGCGGAGGAGCGCGCCGCCGCCGCCCTTGATCAGGCGCAGCTCGGGGTCGATCTCGTCGGCGCCGTCGATCGTCAGGTCGAGATCCGGCGTGGCGTCGAGCGTGGTCAGCGGGATGCCGGCGGCCTCGGCCGCCATGCGGGTCGCCTCGGAGGTCGGCACGCCGACGACGGTGAGGCCGGCCCGCACCCGCTCGCCGAGCAGCGCGACGAAGAGCGCCGCCGTCGAACCGGTGCCGAGGCCGAGGCGCATCCCGTCCTCGACCAGGGCGACCGCGCGGGCGGCCGCGGCGCGCTTGAGCTCGGCGGGGCTCAACGCCGGTCCCCGCAGGACGAACGGATGAAGGCAATCAGCATGGCAACCCGCCGCATGTGGTCTCACGTCGGCGAAGCGCCCGAAAACGGCCGGCCCCGCCGATCGAGAGGCCCCTAGCACGCGGCCGGGGGAGGCGGAAGCGGCCATCCAGCCTCGCCCGTGAGCGCCGCCGGTGCTAGGATGCCTTGGAAAGGGCCAGCCCATGATCGATGCCGCGCTCATCGACCTGACGCATCATCTCAGCCGCCAGCCGCCCGCCATCGTCTCGCCTTCCCTCGCTCTGCGCGGTGCCGTGACGGCGCGCGCGTCCGAGAGGCTGGTTCGTGATGCGGAGCGCTGGAATGCCGACTGGGCGCGGGATGCCGAGACGCAGGTCGATGCCTTGCGGGCTCGGCTGGAGACAGAACCGGTCGCGACACGGGAGCTGCATCAGCTGGACCGGCTCATCGATCTCCTGGCGGAGCAGACCGACGCGCAGGCGGCAACGTTCCGAAATCTCGAGAAGCGTACGCGGCGGTTTCTCAAGCGAGTGAAGGCGGTTGCCCCCAATGACGCGGTGCGCCTTGCTGCCGAGCGCGACCGGCTGTTCGCCGCCTACGCTCGGTCCTGCCTGATCCGGTTCGAACTCGTCCTGGCGCTTCGCGCGCTCCGAGCGAGCCACGATCCCGCTGCACGGTCCGGACCAGTCTTCACCAATTCGGCCGTCCTGGAAGATTATCTGCGAGCGCCTGCCGCCTGATGGTGGCGCTACGGATTTCGGATCGCTTCCGTGCGCGCCTTGCTCTCCTGTCCGAGGGGAGACGCGAGCAGATCATCAACCGGATCACGGTACACGACATTGAAGTAAGTGGAGGCCACCACGCGGGCGTTCCACCCCCTTTCCCGGACGACTGGAGCGTCAGCGGAAGGAGATCCGGGATCCAGCAGAGGACATGCCGCGAAGCGGCTCACCCTGTTGCACCGTCGCAGACAATGAGACGCTTCGCGGCTTTTCGTGCTGGATTCCGGATCTCCTTCCGCTTCGCTTCAGTCGTCCGGAAAAGGGGTTGGTTTGCAATGGGTCATGAAGCTTGGCTGCACGGCTCCCGGCCAGGGTCGTGTACCGTGCAACCGGATGATCCGGTTCCAGCGCGATCCACAGGAACCCCAGCTGCGATTGCGGCCACTGCGATGCGCGCCAGGCCACTACCTAATCGATAGCGCCCGCTACGATCGCATCGTCCTACGGACGGACCTGATCGATGGCGAAGCGGTCTACACCGCCATCGATTGCGGCGGCCACGAGATCATCGAAGAATGGGAGCGGGCCGCTCGTCCACCGTCGTCGTGAGTTCAGCGCGTCAGGGCTTGCTCGCCGGGGCCGGGGCCGATCCGGTCCGCGGGACCTCGCTGCCCGCATTGCCCTGCGGCGTGCACACCACCGCGTCGTCGAGAACGTAGCAGATGCTCATCGCGCCGGTGCGGTGGTTGACCCGGAAGACGCCGGCCTCGCGCAGGTGGCGCGACGCCACCAGGCCGTATTCGGACGGGGCCTGCGGCCCGGCGCCCTCGCCCGGGCCGAAGCACAGGGTGGTGCCGATCGTGTTCTCCTGCAGGCCGTACTGGCAGGAGATCACCTCGCCGGTGGCCTTGTCGACCCGGTAGACCCGGTTGAGGTCGGCCTGGGGGGCCGGCACGAACTCGTAGGACGCCGCCCGCGCCGCGCCCGCCATGAGCAGGCCCGCCACGACGGCCGCGCCGATTCGATAACCCGTTCTCCCGCGCATGGCGCGCCGCTCCTCGACCCTGTCGGGGGTTCGGCCCGCGCCCGCACGGCGCGGCGGCCAACCCGTCCGCATGCGCGCGTTATAGCTCGGGGCGGCTTGTCCCGGGCTGGGCATTCGGGCGGGGGCGTGCGCGTCGGGCTTGGCCGTGCGCGCCGTCGGCCTGTAAGGGAGGCCACCCACGCCATCGCAAGCCGCGAGATCCCATGCCGAGCGAATCCTCCACGCCAAAGACCGCTGCCGGCCCCGCGCCGATCGTGGTGTTCGATCTCGACGGTACGCTGGCGGAGACCGCGGGCGACCTGATCGGCACGCTCAACGTGATCCTCGCCCGGGAGGGTCTGCCGCCGGTCGCGCTGTCGCAGGCGCGCGAACTGATCGGGGCGGGCGCCCGGGCGCTGATCCAGCGCGGTTTCGCGGCCGGAGGGCGCGAGCTGGCGCCCGACAAGCTCGACGAACTGTTCCTGGTGTTCCTCACCCATTACGGCCAGCACCTGTGCGAGGTGTCGCACCTCTTCCCCGGCGTGGTGGAGTCCCTCGACCGGCTCGAGGCGGCGGGCTACCGCCTGGCGGTCTGCACCAACAAGCCCGAGGAGCATTCCCTGCGCCTCCTGGAGCTCCTCGGCGTCAAGGAGCGCTTCGCGGCGATCTGCGGCCGCGACACCTTCCCGTATTTCAAGCCCGATCCGCGCCACCTCACCGAGACGATCGCGCTGGCCGGCGGCGATCCGGCCCGGGCCATCATGGTCGGCGATTCCCGCACCGACGTCGCCACCGCCAAGGCGGCCGGCATCCCGGTGGTGGCGGTACCGTTCGGCTATACCGACGTGCCGGTGGAGGAGCTGGAGCCGGACGTGGTGATCCAGCATTTCGACGCGCTGTACGACGCGGTGCGCCGGCTCGATCCGGGCGTGGCCTGATCGTCGAAGCGACGGGCCCGACACCCTCGGCCTCATCCCGGGCTCCGCTTGCGCGGCCCCGGGATGACGAGGCGGGTCGTCAGGGATGTCGAGGATGCCGGACGACGTCCGGTTCGGATCGGGGATTTGGAAGGAATGGTGGGCGCGACAGGGATTGAACCTGTGACCCTTCGCGTGTGAAGCGAATGCTCTCCCGCTGAGCTACGCGCCCGGCTCGGCCGTGATGCGGGACGACGAGAGGCCCAAGGGGCGTACTCGTCGGAGGCCGAAACTCCGATCGTCGAGACAGTGTGGCGCGGGGTGCCACGGCTCAACCGATCGAACAGTCCAGTAAAGGGTGGTGGGCGCGACAGGGATTGAACCTGTGACCCTTCGCGTGTGAAGCGAATGCTCTCCCGCTGAGCTACGCGCCCGGTGAGCCGGCTTCTAGGCGGGGCGACGCGGCGCGTCAAGGCGCTTCGTCGCCCCGTTTCCGGCTACTCCGCCGGGACCGCCGCGGCGAGGTCGGTCGGCACGAAGCGGCCGTCCTCGCGGCGGGCCATGTCGATCCGCCGGTCGTGGAAGGCGGTCAGCGTCGAGCGGTGGCCGATCGACACGATCGTGGTGCCGGGCAGTTCCTCCCGCAGCATCCGGTAGAGCGCGGCCTCGGTGGGCTCGTCGAGGGCGGCGGTGGCCTCGTCGAGGAAGAGCCAGTCGGGCTTGGCCAGCAGCGCCCGGGCGATGGCGAGGCGCTGCTGCTCGCCGAGCGACAGGGCCTGGGCCCAGGGCGCCTCCTCGTCGAGGCGCGCCGCCAGATGCGGCAGCCGCGCCGCCTCGAGGGCCGAGCGGATCGCCGCGTCGTCGTGCTGGCCGGTGGGCTGCGGGTAGGTCGCGGCGGCGCGCAGGGTCCCCATCGGCAGGTAGGGGCGCTGCGGCAGCAGCATCAGGCGGGCGCCCTCCGGGGTCGTGACCGAGCCCTCGCCGAACGGCCAGATGCCCGCGATGGCGCGAAACAGCGTCGACTTGCCCGAGCCCGAGGGGCCGGTGAGCAGGGTCGTCTCGCCGGGCCGGAACGAGAGGGCGGGCGCCTCGGCGATGCGGCGGCCGTCCGGCAGGTCGAGGGCGAGGCCCTTCAGGTGCAGTCCGGCATCGGCCGCGGGCACGACCGCGAGCGCGCTGCCCGCGGCCATCGCGTCGGCCCGGTTCATCGCGGCGTCGAAGGTGGTGAGCCGGTCGACCTGCGCCTTGTAGTCGGCGAGCGTGACGTAGAACGTGATGAAGAACGACATCGTGCTCTCGACCCGCGAGAACGCGCCGGCGGTCTGCGTCATCACCCCGAGCGGGATCTGGCCGGCGAAGTAGTAGGGCGCGACCAGGATGTAGGGGATCACCACGTTGACCTGCTGGTAGCTGACCGTGAAGGCGGCGAGCTTCTTGCGGCGGTCGACGATGGCGTAGAAGTTCTGGATCAGCGCGGAGAAGCGGTCGCCGAGAGAGACCTTCTCGGCCCGGGAGCCACCGAGCAGGGCCACCTGCTCGCCGTATTCCCGCAGGCGGGCCAGCGAGAAGCGGAAATCCGCCTCGCGGCGCTGCTGCTCGAAGTTGAGGCCGACGAGCGCGCGGCCGATGCGGTGGGTGATCCAGGTGACGAGCGCCGAATAGATCAGCGCGCCCCAGACCAGGAAGCCCGGCACGTGCCACTCGGTCCCCGGCACCGTGAAGGCGGCCGAGATGTTCCACAGGATCACCGAGAACGAGATCAGGTTCGAGACCGCCGACAGGAAGCTGATGGTCAGCGACTGGGTGGTCTGGGTGAACTGGTCGATGTCGTCGGCGATGCGCTGGTCGGGGTTGTCGGCCTGGGCGCCGGAGAAGCCCATGCGGTAATGGGTGTCGTTGCCGAGCCAGCGCTCGACGTAGTGCCGGGTCATCCAGGCCCGCCAGCGGATGCGCAGGAACGACTGGATCACGTACTGGATGATCGCGCTCGCCACGTAGACCGCGGCCCAGAGGCAGAACACCGAGAACAGCAGCGACCAGAACGCCGCGGCGTCCTTGCCCTGGATGGCGTTGAACCAGTCGCGGTTGAAGTAGGACAGGCGCACGTTGATGGCGACCTGGGCGAACTCGATGCCGATCACCAGGGCCGCCATGGTGAGCGCGACCCAGCGTTCCTGCATCTTCACCGCCGGCAGCGGCCACAGCCGCACGGTCGTGACCTCGCGGGTGGTGTAGTAGGGATAGGCCAGGCGCCAGATCTGCAGGAGGGCCTGCTTCAAGCCTTGCATCGCGGTCTCCGGGCCGCCCGGGGGCGGGCCTCAAGGCGGGCCCGCCTGTGAGGGCGGGCCGGGGAAGGGGTGCGGTCCGGGCCTGGGTCGTTGCCCGCCGGCCGTCCCGCCATGGGTCGACCCCGTGGCAGGACCATGGCACCGTTGCCGTGGCAAGTTAAACCGCGTCCACCTCGGCGGACTCCCGGGAGGGAGCGCGGGCGCAGGAGCCGTCCTGGCGCTCGTCGCGTCCGATCGCTCGCCAAGACGTGAATGCGACGCGGCCGGCACGGCCTCCGCGAGCATCGCGGCCGCACGGACGGCCGCGATGCCGTGTCGGTGCCGCAATCGGATGCAACACCCGGGTCGTCGCTTGCCTCCCGGGCGGATGGCTGCAAGATCCGATGGGCGCGCACCGCCGTCATCACTCCGTCGACGCTCCCTTCTTCGTCGTCTTCCCTTTCGGCAGTTTCCTCGATGAACGTTCCAGCCCTGGCGTCGTCGATCCTCGACCTCGACGCGATCCGCGCCGCGCCCCTGACGCAGGCGCCCTACCGCTACGTCCTCGGCCGACAGGTGATCCGGTCCGAGGCGGTGCCCGCGCTCCTGCGCGACTTTCCGGCCATCGAGAAGCCGGGCTACCTCACGCTGGACGAGGTGGGCCTCGCCGGACGCTTCGGGGACCTCGTCGCGGAACTGGAGAGCGACGCGGTCTCGCGGGTGCTGGGCGAGACGTTCGGCATCGACCTCGTCTCCTGCCCGCGCCTGACCACGGTCATGCGGCGCTCGCAGTCCAAATACGGGGCGATCCACACCGACGGCGCCGCCAAGGTGATGACGCTCCTGCTCTACATGAACGAGGCCTGGGAGACGGCGGAAGCCGGTCGCCTGCGGGTGCTCTACGACGGCGAGCGGTTCGATCCCTACGCGGTCGAGGTGCCGCCCACCATGGGGACGATGTTCGCCTTCCTGCGCGCCGACAATTCCTGGCACGGCCACCGGCCTTTCGCGGGCGAGAGGCGCGTCGTGCAGGTCGCCTGGATGAGGGATGCGGCCGAGCTCGCGCGCAAGCGCCGACGCAACCGGACGTCGCAGCTTCTGAAGGGCATCTTCCGTCGGTAGAAGGACCGGCGGCTCGAATCCGGCGCGACCGGAAAGATGACTTGGGGGCACCGACGACTTGACGCATTCTCGCGGCCCTGGGCCAATGTCCACAATGGCTTGCGAGCGCTCGACGACGCGACCGCCGGCATCGGCCGGGGCACCCTGGGGGTAGCATGAGGGCGTTTCACCGCGCGGGCCTGTTCGTGGCCGGCCTGTTGGGGCTGGCCGCCGCGGCCGGCATGGCCGGAGCCGGCCGGGCGGTCGCGCAATCCGACCTCGAGATGCCCGCGGATGCGCCGGTGCTCTCGAAACCCTACCGCTCCACGGTGCCGATCTTCCGCCGCCGGCTGCCGCCCCCGGATGCCGTGCCGGACGAAGGAACGCGTCCGGCCGCTGGCTGGCGCGAGCCGCCGGGCCGGGCCGCCGCCCGCGACCGGGCGCCACCCGATGCCGGCAAGCGGGATCTGGACAAGCGGGACGACGACAAGGACGAGACCGCGCCGCGCGGCACGGCCCAGGGCGAGACCGGTTTCGGCCCGGTGAAGCCCGCCCCCGCGAGCGATCTCGCCGCCGACGACGAGGTGGAGGAGCGGGTGCCGGCCGGCCGGGGCCAGTCACGCCTCGTGCCCGAGCCGCGCCGGGAGACCCGGGCCGCGCCGCGCACGCCGACCGCGCAGGCCGAGCGCCCGCCCGAGACCGAGCGGGACGAGGACGAGACGCCGGCCTATGCGGGCGTCTGGGGTCCGAGCGCGGCGGCCTGCGCCAAGCGGCGCTCCGCCCGGCACGGTTTCCTGCCGGCCGTGATCCGGCCCGGCAGCGCCCAGGCCGGCAAGACCCTGTGCCGGTTCCGCGAGACGCGCCGCGCGGGGCGGACCTGGACCACGACGGCCTCCTGCCAGGCCGCGGGCCGTCGCTGGACCTCACGGGTGCGCCTGACGGTGGTGGGCAACCGATTGACCTGGGCGAGCGAGCGCGGCTCGTCCAGCTACACGCGCTGCTCGGGCGGCTGACCGGCCCTTGCTGCCCCCTGCGCCGGACCGGTGCAACCGGCCTTGACTCGCCTCGCGCGCCGGTGGTGGAAAGGGGTTCCGCCGTGAAGAGAGCCCCGATGGCCCCGTCCCGCCCGCCCGCTGCGCCGCGGTCCCGCGCTCCCGCCCCGCGGGCCGGCGCATGACCGGCAAACTGGTCGCGGTCGCCAACATGAAGGGCGGCGTCGGCAAGACCACCAGCGTGGTGATGCTGGCCGATGCGCTCGCCGCCGGCGGCGCGTCGGTGCTGGTGATCGACCTCGACCCGCAGGCGAGCGCCTCGGTTTGCTTTGCCGGCGATGCCGTCCTTGCCGAGATGATCACCGGGGGACGCACCCTCGACTATTATCTCGGCCTGCGCATCGTCGACCGCGACAAGGCCACCTTGCCGGACTTCATCCGCGATCACGTCTCGAGCACCACGCATCTCGGCGAGCCGCTGCCGATCTCGCTCCTCGCCTCCGGCCCGTCGCTTCGCATCGTCGAGCGCGAGATCATCTATGCGCTCACCAAGCGCAAATACTCGATGCACGCCATCGAGGGCCACCTGTGGAAGTTGTTTCAGGAAGACTTCGTACCCTTGCGCGAACAGTATGACTACGTGCTGTTCGACTGCGCCCCCGGCATCTCGCCGATGACCGAGGTGGCGATCCGGGCGAGCGACCTCGTGGTGGTCGCCTGCATCTCGGATTTCCTGTCCACCTACGGGCTGAAGGCGTTCTACGAGACGATCTGGGGCGTCGGCAGCGCCTCGGAGAGCATGCTGGCCCCCAAGAAGCCCCCGCATGTCCTGATCACCCGCTGGCAGAACACCAAGCAGCAGGCCACCACCTACGCCACCCTGCAGGCGAGCGCCGCGGCGGACGACGCGCGCTTCCGCCTGTTCCGGACCCGCGTGCCGCAATCGGCCGCCCTGGCGAACGCGCTGACCCTCGAGTATCAGACCTTTGCCAACAAGTATCGCGACGCCACCCGCGACCTGATCGGCGAGGTGATCACGCCCGTGGTGGCCGAGCTGAAGGAGGCCCTGGATGGCGCTTGAGATCGACGGCCTCGCGGTTTTGTGCGCGATCGCGGAGGCACCCGAGGCCTTCCCGGCGATCCGCAGCGACGTGACCAAGGCCGCCCACGCCCTGGTGACCAAGCAGCTGAAGGCCAAGACCCTCGATCTCCCGGGCCTGCGCGCCGTGCGCGAAGCCCTGGGCCCGCAGCCCCTGGCGCTGATCGTCGACGGGCTGAAGGATGCCGAGGTGAAGGCCCTGGCGACCCGCCTGGACAAGCACCACCCGGACCTCAAGGACGCGCCGGCGGTGACCCATCGCCGTCACCTGATGGCGCTCGCCGGCACTCTCGCGCCCGTCTCCGCACCGGCGGCGAAGCCGAAGGCCAAGGCGCCGGCACGGCCCAGGGCCGGTGCGAAGTCAGCGGCCAAGTCCGCGGCCGGTCCCGCCGCCGAGCCGGCCGCCGCCTCCGCCGAGGGCCCGACCGCGGCATCCCCGGCCGCACCCGCGGATGCCCTCGCATCCGCCGCGATGGCGGCCCGCCCGCCGCGGCGACCGCGGCAGCAGGATTGACGGGACCGGGGCGATGGACACCGATGCCCCGAACCCGCCTCGTCGCCCGACGGCCGCGGCTCTCCTACTCCTCGGGGCCGCCGGCCTCGCCGCGGCCGCCCCGGTGCTGCTTCCGGCCGCCGACCGGGCCTGGCACCTGCGCGAGGCGGCCGACGACCCGGAGACGCTGGCGGCGCTCCGACTGCCCGCTATGGCCGATGCGGAACGGATCGGGGCCGGGCTCGACGCCGCGATGGCGTCCGGCGACGACGACCTCGCCCGCAGCTTCCTGGCACTCGCGGACGAGCGTGGCGTGGCGGTCTCGCCCGAGCGCCGGGCGCGGGTGGCGGCGCTCGCCGCGGATGCCCCGCGCCGGGCGCTGTCGGAGGCCGCCGCCGGCTTCGTCAGCGGGGAGGGGGCCGGGCCGGCCGGCCTCGCCGGAGCGGTGGCGGGGGATCTCGTCGGCTATGGCGACCTGCGCGACCTGTGGCGCGAGGGCGGGCGCTTCTCGCGCGGCGAAGCCTACGACCCGCTGATCCTCGGCCTCGCCGCCGCCGGGCTGGCGCTGACCGGGGCGACCGTCCTGTCCCTCGGCACCAGCGTGCCGGTCCATGCCGGCACCACGACGCTGAAGCTCGCGGCCCGCACCGGCAAGCTGTCGCGGCCGCTCGCGGCCCGGCTCGGCCGCGCTGCTGCCGCCGCCGTCGACCGGGAAGCTCTGGGATCGACCGCCGCGGCGGCCGGCCGGCTCGATCTCACGGCCCTGCGCCGGGGCGCCACGGGGGTGCTGCGCCCCGGACCGTTCCGCGAGCTGCGCACCGTCGGCGAGCAATCGGCCCGGATCCAGGCGCGGCTCGGAACGCGCGGCACTCTCCAGGCCCTGTCGGTGGCGGAGAACGCCGACGACCTGCGCCGCGTCGCCCGCCTGTCGGAAGGGATGGGTGGGCGCACCCGCGCGGTCCTCGCGCTCCTCGGTCGCGGCGCCCTGGTGCTCGGATCGGGCTTGCTCGCGGTGCTCCAGGGGCTCTGGCTCGGCCTCGCCTGGTTTCTCGCCGCCGCCCTTTTTTGCCGCCGGGCCGGTACGGCGCTCGGCCGCCTGATCTGGCCCCGGCACGCCCGCCATCCTCGCGGTCGACGCGCCTCGGCTCCCGTCACCGGATCGGCGGTCGCGCGGGCGTCCCAGGGTCATGAATCGGCACGCCGGACAAGGCCGGCGCTGCGCGCGAACAGCAGACTGGCAGATCTCGCGGAATGCGGTTCAGCCGAACAGGCCGGCGATCAGGCTGCCGGCCACCGCGACGACCGCGAGCGTCGCGATGAAACGGATGTCGTCGAGTTTTTCCCTGATCATCGCCGAGCCTCCGCCGTCCTGTAACTGGCTGCCGTGTAGGGCCTGACGCGCGGCCGTGCAGTGTGCATTCGCACCCGTGCTTGATGAACGGTGAACATCGCCGGCCGGCAATGCCGCGGCTCGGGCAAGCCGATGCCAAGCAACTGGGGCGATGCGTGAAATGACGTGAAATCAATGCCGTCAGGGCCGGCTTGGCCGTTGACAGGAGGCCTCGCACCTAAGAAAAAGGGCCACACCGAAGTGTGGCCCAAGTCTAGGGAGGAAACGCCCAAAGAGGGCAGCAACGCCGCGACGCCATCGCCGCGTTGCCCAACCAAGCTAGGCCCTGCCGGCATCGCTGGCAAGGGCCCGCTGGGCGTTTCGTGGCATTGACGACGCAGGTGATGCGTCGTGGCAACGCTTCCATCACGGACCCCGGTCGGGGACCCCGTGTCGCCCCCCGGCGTTTCGCTCTCGTCCGCCGCCTCTGGGGAGAGTGCCGTGACGACGTTCCCCGATCCCGTGAACCCGGCCCACATCACCCGGTCCATCCCGGTTCGCGGCCTCACCCTCGCCGTCACCGAGGCCGGTCCCGCCGACGGACCGCTCACGGTGCTGCTGCACGGCTTTCCCGAGACGCGGCGGAGCTGGAAGCGCCAGATCGGCCCGCTCGCGGACGCCGGCCTGCGGGTGGTGGCGCCGGACCAGCGCGGCTACGGCGAGTCGAGCCGGCCCGGGGACCTCGCCGCCTATCACCTCGACCGGCTCGCCGGCGACGTCATCGGCCTCGCCGACGCCTTCGGGCAGGAGCGCCTGCGTCTCGTCGGGCACGATTGGGGCGGCCTCGTCGCATGGTGGGCGGCGGCCCGCTTCCCCGACCGGATCGACAGGGTGGCGATCCTGAACGCGCCGCACCCGGACGTCTTCGGCGCCTATGCCCGCCGCCACCCGAGCCAGGCCCTTCGCAGCTTTTACGTGGGGTTCTTCCAGCTGCCCGGCTTGCCGGAGGCCCTGCTGCGGGCCGGAGACTGCGCCGCCCTGAAACGGGCCCTAACCGCGTCGAGCCGCCCCGGCACCTTCGGGCCGGACGATCTGGCGGCCTACGCCGACGCCTGGCGCAGGCCAGGCGCGATCACCGCGATGCTGAACTGGTACCGGGCCCTGCGCCTGCCGCGGGAGCCCGCCCCCGGGCCGATCCGGCCGCCGGTCCTGGTGCTGTGGGGCGAGCGCGACACGGCGCTCGAGCGCGGCCTCGCCGCCGAGAGCCTGCGCCTCTGCGCGCAGGGCGCCGTTCGGTACGTCCCGGAGGCGACCCATTGGCTCCAGCACGAGGAGCCGGAGGCGGTCAACGACGCCCTGATCGGGTTCCTGACCGCGGAGATCCGAGCCGCTCCATCGGATCAGGTCTGATCGCCGAACAGCAGCCGTTGCGTCGCTGCCGTCACGTCGTCCTGCCGCATCAGGCTCTCGCCGACGAGCAGCGTGCGGATCCCCGCCCGGCCCAGCACCTGCGCGTCGGCATGGCCGCCGATGCCGCTCTCGCCGACCAGGATCCGGTCGGCCGGCACCAGCGGGCTCAGGCGCACCGCGTTGTCGAGGGAGACCTCGAAGGTGCGCAGGGACCGGTTGTTCACGCCGATGAGCCGCGTGCCGAGGGGGAGGGCGCGTGCCAGCTCGGCCTCGTCATGCACCTCGACCAGCACGTCCATGCCGAGGTCGTGGGCGGTCTCGACCAGGGCCGCGGCCTCCTCGTCGTCGAGGCTCGCCATGATGACCAGGATGCAGTCGGCCCCCCAGGCCCGGGCCTCCACCACCTGGTAGGGCTCGAACAGGAAGTCCTTGCGCAGGACCGGCAGCGAGCAGGCTGCGCGGGCCGCCGTCAGGTATTCGGGCTTGCCCTTGAACGAGGGCTCGTCGGTGAGCACCGACAGGCAGGTGGCCCCGCCCGCCTCGTAGGCGCGGGCGAGCGCCGGCGGATCGAAATCCTCGCGGATCAGGCCGCGGGACGGCGAGGCCTTCTTGATCTCGGCGATCAGCGCGAAGCGGTCCTGCGCGACATGCGCGGCGATCGCGTCGGCGAAGCCCCGGGGCGGATCCACCTTGGCGACGCGCTTCTCGAGTTCGGCCAGCGGCACGCGCAGCTTCGCCGCCGCGATCTCGCGCCGCTTGTAGGCCTCGATATGGGCGAGGACGTCGGCCGGGCGCGGCCGGGCCTCGCCCTCCGGGTGCGTCGTGTCGATGTCGGACAAGGCCGTGCCTCCCCTCGGGGATGTCGGGGGTCGATCGGGTATAGCAGGAAAGCGGCCCGGGCGGACGGCCCGGATCCGATCACGTGGTGGAGACGGCCGCCAGGCGCTCCAGCACCGCGCGGGCCGCGCCGGTATCGATCGCCTGCGCGGCCCGGGCGACGCCGTCCTGCAGGCTCTCGACCCGGCCGGCGACCACCAGGGCGGCCGCGGCGTTCAGGACGCCGATGTCGCGGTAGGGGGTGCGGGCGCCGTCGAGCACGGCGCGCAGGGCCGCCGCGTTGTGGGCCGGATCGCCGCCGCGCAGCTCCTCGGGCTGGGCGAGGCGCAGGCCCACCTCCCGCGGATCGAGGGTGAAGCGGCGGATCGCGCCGTCCTCGAGCGCCACCACGGCGGTCGGGCCGGTGGTGGTGATCTCGTCGAGGCCGTCGGAGCCGTGCACGGTCCAGACCCGACGGCTGCCGAGCTCGGCCAGCACCCGGGTCATCGGCTCGGCGAGCGAGGGGGCGTAGACGCCGAGCAGCTGCGCCGGCACGCCGGCCGGATTGCACAGGGGGCCGAGCACGTTGAACAGCGTGCGGGTGCCGATCTCGACCCGCACCGGCGCGACGTGGCGCATCGAGGCGTGATGCGCCTGGGCGAACATGAAGCACAGGCCCGCCTCGGCGAGGCAGCGGGCGAGATGGTCCGGCGTCAGGCCGATGCCGACGCCGAGGGCCGACAGGACGTCGGCGGCGCCGGAGCGGGACGAGGCGGCGCGGTTGCCGTGCTTGGCCACCGGCACGCCGCAGGCGGCGGTGACGATCGAGGCCAGGGTCGAGACGTTGTAGCTGCCCGAGTGATCGCCGCCGGTGCCGACGATGTCGACCGCGCCCTCGGGCGCGACCACGCGGGTCATGCGCTCGCGCAGCGCCGCGGCCGCACCGGTGATCTCGTCCAGAGCCTCGCCGCGGACGTGCAGCGCCATCAGGAAGGCGCCGGCCTGGGCGTGGGTCACCTCGCCGGAGAGCAGGTGGTCGAAGGCGCGGCGCGCCTCCTCGCGCGTCAGCGCGGCGCCCGTGGCGACCTTCGCCAGGTAGGGCTTGAACGAGTCCATGACGATAACGAGCCTGATCTCAGCGCGGGCTTAAAGGGCCGGTCCCGTCAATGCACATCTCGGCCGCGCTTGTCACCCCGGGCGCCGACATTCCGGGCCCCGGCATTCCAGACGGAGGCGAGGTCGAGGAAATTGCGCACCATCGTCTCGCCGTGCTGCGACAGGATGCTCTCGGGGTGGAACTGCACCCCGTGGACCGGCCGCTCGGCGTGTTCGAGCGCCATGATCAGCCCATCCGCCTCCGCGGTCACGACGAGGTTCGCCGGGCACGTCGTGCGCTCGACGACGAGGGAGTGGTAGCGCGTCGCGGCGAACGGCCCGTTGATGCCGCGAAACAGCCCCGTGGCCCGGTGCTGCACGCGCGACACCTTGCCGTGCATCGGGGCCGGGGCCCGCACCACGTCGCCCCCGAAGGCCTGCCCGATCGCCTGGAGGCCGAGGCAGACGCCGAGCATCGGGATCTCGTCGCTCAACTCCCGCACCACGTCGAGGCAGACTCCGGCCTCGCTCGGCGTGCACGGCCCGGGCGACAGCACCAGGGCGTCGGGGGCGCGCCGGCGGATGTCCTCCACGGTGATCGCGTCGTTGCGCACGACCTCGATCGCGCCGGCGAGCGGCCCGATCAGGTGGACGAGATTCCAGGTGAAGGAATCGTAGTTGTCGATGACCAGGATGTCGGACATGGGAGGCGCCTCTCGCGGCGCGGTGTGGGGCTTGGGGCGGCGCGAGGTCAAGGGGGCGGGGCGCGGCGCCTCAAATACGTACGGGGTGACGGCGCTCGATCGAGGACGATCCCTGGCCGGGCGCTGAGGAATGCTGCCTCCCACTCTCGACCTCATCCTGAGGTGTCGGCGATCGTAGATCGCACACGATCGAAGATCGACTGACCTTGAAGGAGGGGTCAAGAGAACGCGGCGGCATCTGGAGCCCTCCTTCGAGGCTCCTTTCAGTCTGCGATCTCCGATCGCCGGCACCTCAGGATGAGATCGAGGGTGGGATCAAGATTTTAAAGCAAATTTGCCACCATCAGAAAAAAACCCGCCCACCTCTCGCGAGGCAGGCGGGCGTCAAGTCGAGGGTCCGTCCCTGTGGGCGGCTCGTTACCTATTCCCGCTCGCCGGTCAGGCTCAGCAGCATCTGGAACAGGTTGATGAAGTTCAGGTAGAGCGACAAGGCGCCGAACACCGCGAGCTTGGACTTGGCTTCCTCGCCCCAGTTCTCGGCATATTGCTCCTTGATCGACTGGGTGTCGTAAGCGGTCAGCCCGGTGAAGATCACGACGCCGATCAGCGAGATCGCGAATTGCAGCGCGCTCGAGGCCAGGACGATGTTGACCAGGCTGGCGATGACGAGGCCGATCAAGCCCATCACCAGGAACGAGCCCATCTTCGAGAGGTCGCGCTTGGTGGTGTAGCCGTACAGGCTGGTCGCCCCGAACATCGCCGCGGTGATGAAGAAGGTGCGGGCGATGCTGGTGCCGGTGAAGACCAGGAAGATCGAGGCGAGCGACAGCCCCATCACCCCGCAGAAGGTCCAGAACAGGGTGTGGGCGGTGGCGGCCGAGATCCGGTCGGCGCGGAACGACAGGACCATGATGAAGGCGAGCGGGGCCAGCATCACGACGTATTTGAGCGGCGTACCGAACAGCGGCTTGTAGAGCGCCGTGGTCGAGGAGACGCCGAGCGCGACGAGGCCGGTCAGCGCCAGGCCGAGGCCCATCGTGTTGTAGACCCGCAGCATGTGGCGCCGCAGGCCCTCGTCGAAGACCGCGCCGGCGGGGGCGGCGTGGGTCTGCCAGGCGAAGGGGGTGTTCATCGGGGAGGTCGCTCCGGGGGAAGACGGGTGGCGGGGTCAGTGCTGCAGGGCCGCCAGGGTGGCGGCGGCGCGGCCGAGATCGGGCTCGCTCCCCGAGCCGCTGAGCGCGTAGGCCCCGCGCCCGGCGGTCCAGTAGACCGTGACGGCCTCCGGCGAGCGGACGATGGCGGGGGCGTGCGCCGCCGCATCGGCCGAGCGGGTGGCGAAGAGCGCCACCTTGCCGAGGCTGCCGGCATCGATCGCGACCTCGACGCCCGCGCCGCTGCGCGAGGGGAAGATCTGCATGTCGTCGACGCGCCAGTCGGCCGGCAGGTCGGGCAGGGCGATGCCGGTCGCGGCCTCGACCTCGCGCCGGTCGTAGGCCGGGGTCGGGCGCTGCGAGGCGACCCGGGCCCGCATCTGGGCGGCCTGGCGGGCCTGGAGCGCGTCCTCGACGAAGGCGGGAGAATGCGTCGAGGCGTTCGTGTTCTGCACGCCGAAATCACCGGTCTCGTTGTGCAGGAGCCAGCCGGTGCCGACCAGCATGGCGATGACCGCGGCGCGCTGGAGCCGCGCGCCGACGCGCCGCCAGGTCAGGGCCCGGTCGAGGCGGCGGGCCGCCGCGGCGAGGCGCTCGGGCTGGGGACCGACGCGCCCGGCATCGTCCCGCGCCGACCCGAAGGCGGCCCGGAGCGCGTCGCGGGTGTGCAGGTCGGCCATCACCCGGGCCGCCACCTCGGGCCGGGCCGAGAGATGCTCCTCGACCTCGATCCGCCGGCCGAGATCGAGCTGGCCGTCGATATAGGCGTTCAGGTCCGCTTCGGTGATCGGGTCCATCCTCGCCTCCGGTGCATGCTCTCCGCGCATCACGACGCCCTCGCGGGGCCGGCCCCGCCATCGACCACGCGCAGGCGCGGGGTGGCCCTGGCCGGCGCGTCCTCGGCTTCGGTCTGGCGGGTGCCCCCGCCGCTCTCGATGTTGCGCAACGCCGCCCGGGCCCGTCCGAGGCGCGACATCAGCGTGCCGATCGGGATGCCGAGGACGTCGGCAGCCTCCTGGTAGGCCAGCCCCTCGATCGTCACGAGGTGCAGGGCCTCGCGCTGCTCCGCCGGCAGCCGACCGAACGCCTCCCGCACCTGGGCGAGGCGCACATGCCCTTCCTGGGCCGGCGGCGTCGCCTCCTCGACGATGTGGCCGAGAGCGTCGGCGTAGCGCGCTTCGACCTTCCGGCGGCGCTGGTCGTCGATGAAGGCGTTGTGCAGCACCGTCATCAGCCAGGTGCGCAGGTTGGTCCCCGGCCGCAGGGTGCCCTGGCGTTCGAGGGCGCGCACGAGGGTGTCGTGCACGAGGTCGTCGGCCTGCGCGGAATCGCGCGTCAGGGACCGGGCGTAGCGCCGGAGCGGCACCAGGAGGTCGAGGACGTCGGGGCGCTTGCGAAGCATCATAATGGGTGAACGTGTGCCGGGCCCGATCTAATCCCGCTTCCATCCACCCTTGCGTGAAGCGGGTTCACATCCGCGTGATCGCCGGTTGCCAAGCCCTCACGCCGGCGCACCGGACTGCCGTCCCCTGCGCCCTCGCGACGGCGTTGTGGGACAGGCCGTCCCCGGCGATCCGGCACACGGTCGGGGAGGGGGCGGTGTCGACGCCGACCATCGCGGTGCCGAGCCGGAGGCTGACGAGGCGGAGAGCGGCGTGGCCGATGTCGTCGCGCTGGCCTCAGCGACCGGTTCCAGGTCCCGGACACCGGCGCCTGCCGGGCGAGCCGCATTGGGGCGGCCATGCCGCATTCTCGCCGCATCCGTGACCATGCTCGGCAGAGCTTGGCCGTTCCGGCGGCCAGGCTTGGCTCATGGCCGGCCTGCCTCACCGGCGGGCCCGCCCGACATCCAAGGGAACCCGGAATGCCGCATACCCTCACGGAACGCCGTCGCCGTCTCGAAGCGCAGCTCGCGGACTACGAACGGACGCTCGCGGAGATCCGCTCCTCGGCGGGCCTGGGCGCCAACAGCCGCGCCCTCCAGCTCCAGCATGCCCGCCTGATCTCGCAGGCGCGCACCGATCTCGCATCGCTCGACGCCGAGGAGGCCGACCTCTAAGCAGACCTGCGTTGGCAGGCCAACGCTTCGCCCGCTTGGGGTCTTGTTTCGTCGCAGATTCTTGCCGCCGAACCGGTGCCAACTTCGGCGAAATCTGCTGAGCGGCAGAGCCTGCACCGGTCCCGCGGCGTCACGCGGGACCCTTCAGGGCGGCGAGGGCCGCGTCGTAGTAGGTCAGGATATCCTCGGGGTAGACCTGCATCGGGGGAGCGGCGAGCGCGGCCCGCGTCCACCAGCGGTGCTCGGCCAGCACCTCGACCTCGTTCTCCGTCCAGCCGTCGCGGGAGAGGGGATCGATCCCCGCCCGGACCGCGAAGAAGCGCTCCTCGGCCTCGACCCACTCCCCGTCCGACAACTGCATCGTGAAGCGGCACGTGCCGACCTCCGGCGCCGTCTCCGGGCAGGTCAGGCCGGTCTCCTCCCGCAGCTCCCGGATCGCGGCCTCGGAAAAACTCTCGCCCGGCTCGACGCCGCCGCCCGGCGTCGCCCAGTATTCTTCCCCGGCGAGCGCCCCCGTCCGGAACGCGAAGCGGAACAGGAGCAGCCTGTCCTCGCCGTCGAGGACGAGGAGCCGGGCGGCGGGGCGTTCGCGCATCGCTAGTGGTACGGATCGGCCGCGTCGCGCAGGCCGTCGCCGAGGAAGTTGAAGGCCAGCACCACGATCACCACCGGCAGGATCGGCGCCAGCAGCCAGGGATGGAGCTGCACCGCCGCGAGGTTCTGGGCCTCGTTGAGCAGCACGCCCCAGCTCGTCACCGGCGGACGCAGGCCGAGCCCCAGGAACGACAAAGCCGTCTCGCCGAGGATCATCGAGGGGATCGACAGGGTCGCCGAGGCGATCAGGTGGCTCATGAAGTTCGGAATCAGGTGGCGGGCGATGATCCGCGTCTTCGAGGCCCCCATCAGCTCGGCGGCGCGGACGTAATCCTCCTCGCGCAACGCCAGGAGCTTCGACCGAACGGCGCGGGCGAGGCCCGGCCAGTCGAGGAGCCCGAGGATCAGCGTGATGCCGAAGAAGACCAGGATCGGGCTCCAGTTCGGCGGCAGCGCCGCCGAGAGCGCGAGCCAGAGCGGCAGTTCGGGCAGCGAGCGCAGGATCTCGATCACCCGCTGGATCACGTTGTCGACCCAGCCGCCGAGATAGCCGGCGAGCCCGCCGAAGAAGAGACCGAGGGCGAAGGACACCGCGATGCCGACGAGGCCGACTGTGAGCGAGATCCGGGTCCCCGAGACGATCCGCGAGAGGAGGTCGCGCCCGAGCCGGTCGGTGCCGAGCAGGAACATCGTTCCGTTCTCGGGTGGGCAGACGAGGTGCCAGTCGGTGTCGATCACGCCCCAGAACGCATAGGAATCGCCGCGGCAGAAGAAGCGCAGGGGCTGCGCCTTGGTGCGGTCGACCGTGTAGTCGCGGTGGAAGGTCTCGAGGTTGAAGGTGAAGTGGTAGGGATGTGTGTAGGGCCCGACGAAGCGGCCCTCGTGGAACAGATGAACGCTCTGGGGCGGCGCGTACAGATAGTCGCCGTGGCGCTTGGCCGGGTTATAGGGCGCGATCACCTCGACGAAGGGGATCAGGGCGTAGAAGGCGATCAGGATCAGCCCCGCCGCCACCGCCACCCGGTGCTTGCGGAACTTCCACCAGGTCAGGCGCCAGGACGAGGCGCGGTCGACGGCGCTGCTCTCCGCCCCCACCGGCTCGGTGCGGCCCGGATCGAAGGGCGCGGGATCGACGAAGTGGTGCGGCCGGTCGCGTAAGCCGAGGGTCATCGGCCGTCCCCTCCGAGGCGGATGCGCGGATCGAGCCAAGCGAGCAGCAGGTCGGAGACCAGCATGCCGACCACGGTCAGCATCGCCACGAACATCAGGATGAAGCCGGCCAGGAACTGGTCCTGGCTCTTGAGGGCGGCGAGCAGGATCGGCCCGACGGTCGGCAGGCTGAGCACCAGCGACACCAGCACCGAGCCCGAGATCAGGTGCGGGAGAAGGTTGCCGATATCGGCGATGAACGGGTTGAGCGACATCCGGAACGGGTATTTCAGCAGCGCCCGGGTCGGCGGCAGCCCCTTGGCGCGGGCGGTGACGACGTATTGCTTGGCGAGCTCGTCGAGGAGGTTGGCGCGCATCCGCCGGATCATCGCGGCGGTGCCGCCCAACCCGATCACCAGGGTCGGCACGACGAGGTGGGCCATGAGCGAGCGCAGCTTGTCCCAGGTCCAGGGCTGGCCCGCATAGGCGCTGTCGTAGAGCCCGCCGATCGACACTCCGAACCAGCGGTTGGCATAGAACAGCATCACCAGCGCCAGGAGGAAGGACGGGGTGGCGAGCCCGATATAGCCGATGAAGGTCGCCGCATAGTCGCCGAGCGAGTATTGCCGCGTCGCCGAGTAGATCGCGATCGGGATCGAGACGAGGTGGACGAAGACCACCACCGCGAGGTTGACGACGAGCGTCAACCAGAGCGCGTCGCCCACCACCTCGCGCACCGGACGGTCATACTCGAACGACCAGCCCCAATTGCCCTGGATCAGGCCGTTGAAGGCGCCCTCGGGGTTGGGCCACAGCCCGATCCAGCGCAGGTACTGCTCCCAGACCGGGCGGTCGAGGCCGTATTGCTGCATCAGGAACTGCGCCTTGGCGACCGACGCCGCCTCGCCCTGCGAGCGCAATTCGGCGATCTGGTTGGTGAGGAAGTCGCCCGGCGGCAGCTTGATGATGACGAAGACGAGGGCCGAGATGACGAGAAGCGTGGCCGCCATGGTGAGGAGGCGGCGGGCGAGATAGCGGATCACCGCGCGGCCTCCTTCGGGCTCGGGCCCCAGTAGAACTCGTCCATGCGGTAGATCCCGATCAGCGCGGTCGGTTTCCAGCTGTAGATTTTCTTGTCGGGCACGTTGAGGAGCCGGGTCTTGGCGACCACCGGCTGCAACGCCCCCGACACGGTGCCGATCACCCACTGGTTCTCGGCCCGGTTCTGCAGCATCTCGCCCCAGATCTTGGCCTGCTCGGTGTTGTCGGCGGTCGCCATCCAGCGGGCGTTGAGGTCGATCAGCACCTTCGCGGCGGGGATGTCGCAGGGCTCGCCCTCCTTGCCCTTGGTCTCGACGTACTGGCCCCATTTCGGCCAGGCATAGGTGTCCTGGTGGACCGGGGCGAGTTCGTCGGGCGACATGTCGGCGGTCGGCATCGCGAGGTCGAGGCCCTGCGCCGCCACCATCACGGCGGCACCCGAATAGGCGCGGTTGCGCAGGACCGTGCGGTCCTGCGGCTTGACGAACAGCTTGACGCCGACCTCGCGCCAGAATTCCGAGATCAGGGTCAGCCCGTCGGTGAGCATGCTGCTCTCGCCGTCGGTCTCGACCACGATCTCGAGCTCGCGCCCGTCGGGCAGGAGCCGGATGCCGGCGCCGTTGCGCTGCGTCAGCCCGACCTCGTCGAGGAGGCGGGACGCCTCCCCGGGGTCGTAGCCGGCATAGAGGGTGCGGTAGTCGGGCTTGTAGAGGGGGCTGGCCTCCACCACCGTGTCGTTGCCCTCGGTGCCGAGCCCGAACAGCAGGGCATTGTTGAGGGTCCGCCGGTCGATGGCGAGCGACAGCGCCCGGCGGTAGCGCAAGTCGCGGTTGAGCGCGCGCCAGACCGGGTCCGTCACCGTCAGGTTGGGATAGAGCGCCAGTTCCGAGCCGCGGGCGGTGGGCCAGAGATGGGTACGGTAGCCCTTGGCGCGCTCGCCCTCCCGCAGGATCGGGATGTCCTCCATGTTGAGGCCGCGAAACAACAGGTCGGCCTCGCCGGCATTGGCCTTGGCGGCGAGAAGACCGCCGGCCGCCACGTCCATGTTGACCTTGTCGATGTAGGGGAGTTGCTGCCCGTTGGTGTCGACCCGGTGGTAATAGGGGTTGCGCACGAAGACGAAGCGGGCGGCCGGCGCGGTGTTGGTCACGCGCCAGGGCTGCAGCGTCGGGAGATCCGGGTTGGTCTGCTCGAACATCGCGTCGAGCCGGTTGTGGAGCGCCGCCCAGCCCTTGACCTTGGCCTGCTTCACCAGCGGCTCGATCTCGGCCTTCGGCGTGTACTTGACGTTGAACGTCTTCAGGTAGTGGGCCGGCCGGTAGATGAAGGGATCGCGCGGCGAGGCGAGTTCCGGCAGGAAGCGGGGATTCGGCTTGTCCCAGGTGAAGCGGACGTGGAGCGGATCGATCACCTCGAACCGCGGCATCGCACCGTCGACCAGCATGAATTCCGGCGGGCCGGACGGGCTCAACTCCTTGTTGAGCGCCACATCCTCCCACCAGTAGCGAAAATCCTCCGCCGTGAAGGGCTGGCCGTCGGACCAGCGGTGGCCGTCGCGGATCGTGAAGGTGAAGACCCTGTCGCCGTCGTTCTCGACCTTTTCGAGGATGTCGGGCTTCAATCCCAGCGTCTCGTCGTAGCCGACGAGGCGGGTGTAGCTGTAGGTCGAGATGTAGCGGATGTCCCGGGCCTTCGAGACCAGGGTGACGATGTCGCCGCCCGGCTTGCCGATCCGGCGGCCATGGGCGGCGGGATCGACGAGGAGGGGCTGCTTGGGCAGGCGGTCGGAGGTTTCGGCGGCGAGGGCGGGGGAGGCAAGGAGCGCCAGCAGAACCGACAGGACGGCGCCGCACCACCGACCCTCCCCCCTCTGCGGGGGAGGGTGGCCCCCGGAGGGGGCCGGGAGAGATGCAGCGCGAGGCTGATCCAGCGGGCGCCCTTCAGAACGGCTCAGAATTTTCCGGAGGCGGGGTTCCCCTCTCCCGGCCTGCTCCGCAGGCCACCCTCCCCCGCAGAGGGGGGAGGGTTCCACTGCGGCAACGTCCGTGAAACGACGTCCGAGCCAAGTCATGTCCCGTCCCTCCCGTGCAGGCGCACCCAGGTGATGCGGGTGGGCGAGTAGCCGGTCGCGGCGTGCAGGTCGTCGAAGGCGTGGGTGGCGGCGATGGCCGAACGGGCTCCTTCCGCCTCCGGGTCGTCGGGCCGGTAGACGAACTCGCGCCCGTTGCGGCGCCAGCGCACCGGTTCGCCGGAGCGGGGCGCGGTCAGCATCGCGATGGTCGGAAAGGCCGGCCCCCCGTGGGCGTGGAGCCGGTGGGCGGCGGCGTCGTCGTCGAAGACGAGGCGCGTCAGGCCGCGCTCGCGGGCCTCCAGCACCCGGCGGGCCTGGCTGATGTGGTCGTCGAAGAAGCCCACCGCCCGGTCGGCGTCGAGGTGGGGCAGGCTCACAATCGACCAGTCGACGGCGTGGTAGCGCGCGCGGGGATCGCGGTAGCGCAGGCCCGAGAGATCGGGATCGAAGCAGAGGATCTCGGCCTGCGGGCAGGCCTGGCGCATCACCCAGGTGGTCAGCCCGCGAAACACGCCCGATTCGACGATGACCTCGGGGGCGAGCGCCCGCATCAGCACGTAGAGCTGAAGCGCGCCGTTGAAGCCGTTGCCGCCGCGCTTCTGCGCGACCGGCGCCGTGGCGATCAGGTCCCAGAAGGTCGCGACCGCGGGCGCGGCACCGCCGGGCAGCGACAGGCCGGCCTCGGCCAGATCGGCGTCGAGGCGCGCGGCGGCGGCCGCGATCAGCGCGTCGGTTTCCGGGCCGGAGAGCGGGCGGTGGTTCCAGTCCGACACCGCCGGGACGAGGTCGTAGCCGAGGCGGTCGAACAGGCGGCCGAGGAAGCGGCGGCGGAGCCGCTCGACGAGGGGGTGGGGACGGAGGGCGGCACCGTTCGACATCGGGGGCTCTATCGGGGTCTCGGACGTAAGGTCAGGCGGCGTTCGGACTCAGGCGGCTTGCCGGCTCGCCGGGCCGGCGACCCGGACGCGGTGCCCGGGCTCGATCTCGGTCATCGTCCCGGCCGCGCCGCCGGTGAGGCGGTAGGGCTCGGGCCAGCTCGCCGGATCGGAGAAGCGGTCGCTCATCAGGAGCTTCAGGTCGAGGGGGTGGTCGAGGTCGGGCTCGGGCACGGCGGCGAGCAGCGCCCGCGTGTAGGGATGGGCCGGGTTCTTGAAGAGGGCGGCCTTCGAGGCCTCCTCGACGATGTAGCCCCGGCACATCACCGCGATCGTGTCGGCGATGTAGTCGACCACCGCGAGGTTGTGGGAGACGAACAGGTACGAGACGCCGAGGCTCGCCTGCAGGTCCTTCAGGAGATTCAGGACCTGGGCCTGGACCGACACGTCGAGAGCCGAGACCGGCTCGTCGCAGAGCAGCACCCGGGGCTTCAGGGCCAGCGCCCGGGCGATGCCGAGGCGCTGGCGCTGGCCGCCCGAGAAGGCATGCGGGTAGCGCCGGAGCGACGACTGGTCGAGCCCGACCATGTCCAGGAGTTCCTTGGCGCGCTCGTAGCGCTCGTCCGCGGTGCCGACGCCGTGAATGCGCAGGGGCTCGGTCAGCAGCTCGTAGACCGTCATGCGCGGGTTGAGCGACGAGAACGGGTCCTGGAACACGAACTGCACCGCGCGACGGAAATCCTTCAACTCCCGGTCCTCGAGGGCGAAGACGTCGCGTGGCCCGCGGCCCGAGCCGTCGTCGAAGGTCACGGTGCCGGAATCGGGCCGAAGGGCCCGCATCACCACCTTCGAGAGGGTGGTCTTGCCGCAGCCCGATTCGCCGACGAGGCCGAGCGTCCGGCCCGGATGCAGGCTCAGCGACACGCCGTTGACGGCGTTGATGGTGCGGGTCTTCCCCTTGAACCAGCCCGAGCGCAGGGTGAAGGACTTGCGCACCCCGTCGATGGCGAGGAGCGGCCCGGCCGGATCGGGCCGGTGCGGCTCGCCGGCCTTGCGGGCGAGGACCGCGCTCTTCACCTCGCGGATCGGGGTCAGGCGCTCCCCGGGCTCCATGTGGAAGCGCGGCACCGCCCGCATCAGGGCCTTGAGGTAGGGATGGCCGGGGTGGCGGAAGATGTCCTCCCGCGAGCCGGCCTCCATCACCCGGCCGCGATACATCACCACCACGTCGTCGGCCATGTTGGCCACCACCCCGAGGTCGTGGGTGATGAGCAGCATCGCCATGCCGGTCTCGGCCTGCAGCTCGCGCATCAGTTCGAGGATCTGGGCCTGGGTGGTGACGTCCAGCGCCGTCGTCGGCTCGTCGGCGATGAGGAGCGCGGGCTTGGTGATCAGCGCCATGGCGATCATCGCGCGCTGGCGCAGTCCCCCGGACAGCTCGAACGGGTAGGTGACGAGCGCCCGCTTCGGGTCGGGGAAGCCGACGCGGTCGAACACCTCGATCGCTCTCGCCTTGGCCTGCTCGGCCGAGACGTCGGCGTGCAGGCGCAGGGCCTCGGTGACCTGGTCGCCGACGGTGTGGAGCGGCGACAGCGAGGTCATCGGCTCTTGGAAGATCATCGCGATCCGCCCGCCGCGCAGGGCCTGCATGCGGGAGGAATCGGCCTTGAGCGCCGCGATGTCGGTGCCGCCCGGGGGACCCGCCGGATCGGCGAGGCGGATGCTCCCGCCCGAGATCCGCGCGACCTTCGGCAGGATCTGCAGGATGGCCTGCGCGGTGACCGACTTGCCCGAGCCCGACTCGCCCACCAAAGCCACGGTGCGGCCCGCCGGCACGTCGAGGGACAGGCCGTCGACCGCCCGGAACGCACCGGAATCGGTCGAGAAATCGACCCGGAGGTCGCGGATCGACAGGAGCGGAGCCGTCATCCTGATGCCGTGCTGTCCTCTCGGGGCGGGGACGCCCCCGGATCACCGCGGAAGATAGGGCCCGCTTGTGACACGGGCAGCGGCGGGTTCGCAAACAATGCGGCGGCGCGCGATATTGTTGGAGACCGGCCTTTCGCCGCGCGGTCCGCCAGGTGGTCGAGGAGCCGGGCGCAGAACTCCCAGGTCGCCTCGTCCTGCACGAGGTGGTGGGTGAGAAGCCCGACCGGGCCGCCCGCCGCGACCGCCCGGGCCGCGCGGGCGACGATGCCGTCCGGATCGGCGAGCCCGCCGCCGGAGCGCCAGGCCACCGGATCGATCGCGGCATGGGCCTGGGCCAGGCCCGGTACCGGGGGCACGGGCGCGGCGGCCGAGAGGCCGCGATAGCCGATCCCCGGCAGGATTGCCGGCAGGTCCGGGGCGAAGCGGTTCCAGGGCGGCACCAGCACCGGCAGCAGGCGGGGTCCGAGGCGGGCGCGGGCGAGCGCCAGGGCCTCGGCGGCGTCGGCCCGCAAGGCTGCGAGAGGACGGTGGGGGCCGAACTCGGCCTTCCTGGCCTCCGGCGGCGCGTGGTCGGCGTGGGCGAGGCCGTGGACCAGGCAATCGATTCCGGTCTCGTCGGCGAGGCGCGCCGCCAGCGACGGTTCGGCCCGGGCCGGCACGGCGGCGAGCGCCACCGGCCAGCCGGTGCGGGCCGCCAGCGCGAGCAGGCGGTCGAGGGCGGGGGTGTGGGCGACCGCGTCGTCGTCCCGCCACCAGAGCGTGACCCTGCGGCCTTCATCGGCGGCGCGGTCCAGCGCCTCGGTGAGGGGGGTGAAGTCGGGGGATCGGCGGGGGGATCCGGCACCGTTCCGATCCGGGAGAGGCGAGACGGCGTGCAGCATCTCCTCCACGATCGCCACGCTCCGCCGCGCCCCGTCGCACGCGATGGCGTGGGGCATGCCCGGCGGCGGGGCGGCCCGCACCGCGTCGGCGAGGCTCTCCGCCGTCAGCGCATCCTCCGGCAGCACCCGAGCGAGGCCGTGGGCGGCAAGCGTCTCCGCGCGTAGGCGCTGCTCGGTCTCGTGGCCGGCCTCGAAGGGAACCAGCACGGCCGGGCAGCCGCTCCGGAGGAGGTCCAGCACGGTGTTGTAGCCGGCCTGGCTGACGGAGAGGGCCGCTCCGGCGAGCAGCGCGCGGAAATCCGGCCGGGCCCGCTCGACGATCGCGTTCGGCGGCGCGGCCTCGCGCAGGGCCGCGAAGGCGGGCTCGGGTACGGCGCGGCCGACGAGGATGCGCCAGGACAGGGCCGGGGCGAGGGCGGCGGCCGCGACGGCGGCCTCCTGCAGCGGCAGCCCGGCGGCGCTGGAGCCGCCCGAGACGACGATGCCGGAGCGGGGCTCGCCCGGTGCGGAAACGACCTCGCCCTCGTCGACGTAGCCGGTGTAGCGCAGGCGCGGCGCCAGCTCCTCCACGACTGGCCAGGAGGCGTCGAGCGGCAGGAAGCCGGGATCGCCGTGGACCAGCACGGCGTCGTAGGCGGCGAGACGCGCATGGGTGGCGGCGATGCGATCCCGGTGGCTCGGGGTCGCCAGGATGTCGCGGATCGAGGCGAGGAGCAGGGGACGGGGCGTAGCCGCCCGCACGGCCTCGACCAGCGCCGTGAATTCCGGCGCCAGCACCCGGCGGCCGAACGGGTAGAGTTCGGTGATCACCGCGTCGGGCGCGGCCTCGGCGAAGGCGGCGGCGAGACCGTCGCGGCGGGCGGCCAGGCGCTCCGCCGTCACGGCCGCGCCGTCGGGATCGAGGAGCGTCGTGAAGGCGGTGCCTGTGATGCGCAGGGGCGGCAGCTGCACCAGGCGCACGCCGTCGAGGCGGGGCAGGGCCACCGGCATGCCGCCGGACACCAGCGTCACCGCGTGGCCGGCCGCCGCGAAAGCCCGCGCCAGGGCGGCCGCCCGGGTCAGGTGCCCGGCCCCGAGCAGGTGCGTGACGGCGATCAGGATCCGGCTCATGCGAGGGACGTCCGCAGGAGCGGCGCCAGCGTCGTGCGCAGGATCGCGGCCGCCCGATCGAGGCCGCGCTCGTCGCGGGCGAAGGCGAGGGCGCTCGCGCGCATCGCGGCGAGTCGGTCCGGCCGTTCGGCGAGGGTGCGGATCGCGGCGGCGAGGGCCACGGCGTCGCCGGGCGCCGTCACTCGACCGGTCGCGCCGTCCCGCACCACGTCCGGCACACCGCCGTAGCCGCCGGCCACCACCGGGGATCCATGGGCCTGCGCCTCCAGGAGCGCCATGCCGTAGGCCTCGTTGACGGCCGGCCAGACCAGGAGGTCGGCGGCGGCGTAGAGGACCGAGAGCGCGTCCGACGCCACGGCGCCGTGCCGGCGCACCCGGGCGCCGAAGGGCGCGAGCAGGTCCGTCACCGCCCCCGCGGCCGGGCCGTCGCCGGCGACGTCGAGGGTCCAGGGTACATCGCCGAGCCGCGCCAGGGATTCGGCCAGCAGCCGGTAGGAGGCGAGCTTGTCGCCCTCGCGCATCATCGCGACGGTGAGGAGTCGCAGAGAGCCGGGTGTTCTCCCGGTGACGGGCATCGGCCAGTCCGCCGGATCGAGGAAGGGCGGCAAACCCGCCAGCACCTGGCGCGCCGGCCGCGCCGCCTCGAGCGCCGGCCGGTCGCGGCGGTTCATCACCAGGATCAGGTCGGCGGCGTCGAGGGCCGCCTCCGCCCCCGCATGGCCCAGGGCATGCGGCCCCCCGGCGCGCTTGGGCGCCCGCGAGCCCTCCGCCACCACGTAGGGGATGCCGAGACTCGCGGCCAC
This sequence comes from Methylobacterium indicum, assembly GCF_017347565.1. Classification (NCBI taxonomy): domain Bacteria; kingdom Pseudomonadati; phylum Pseudomonadota; class Alphaproteobacteria; order Hyphomicrobiales; family Methylobacteriaceae; genus Methylobacterium; species Methylobacterium indicum. The sequence goes on from NZ_AP024145.1 coordinate 4,695,048, forward strand.
CGCCGGGCCGATCCAGTCCGGCGCCTTGTAGTAGACGTGATAGGTGAACCAGAGCGCCGGAGGGTCGGAGGCCCAGGCGGCGATCAGGCGCTCGGCCTCGGCGAGGGACTCTGCCCGCAGGGCCGGGTGCCGCGCCCCGTCGGGATCGCGGGTGCGCAACGAACTGGCGACCTCGGGGGCGAAGCCCGCCGCCCCGAGCGCCCGCAGGAGGAGCCGCGCCATCGTGCGCTCGCCGGAGGGCACCGGGTGGTCCGGGGCCTTGAGCGGCGCGTAGAAGGCGACGCGGCTCATCGCCGGGCCGCCCCCTCGAGCAGGCGCGCGATGGTGTCGAACCCGGCCTCGGCGCCGAACTCGGCCCGGAGGCGGGCGAGCGCCGCGGCGGCGAGGCGGGCGCGCTCGGCGGGGTCGCGGGCCAGCAGGTTGATGGCGTTCGAGAGCGCTCCCCAATCGCCCGGCGGCACCAGCCGGCCCTCGATCCCGTCGCGCAGGAATTCGGGGATGCCGGCGAAGTCGGTGGCGACGACGCAGAGCCCCTGCGAGGCAGCCTCCATGATGACGTTGGGCAGCCCGTCGCGGTCGCCCGAGGGTGCGCGCTTGGCCGGCAGCACGAACAGGTCGGCCTCCCGCAGCAGCGCCACCACATCGGGCTGGGGCTTCGCGCCCAGGAAGACCACTTTTTGCGAGAGCCCGAGCGCGGCGGCCTTGGCGCGCAGAGCCGCCAGTTCCTCGCCGCCGCCGACATGGGCGAGGCGCCAGTGCAGGTCCGGCGGCAGGGCCGCCAGGGCGTCGAGCAGATCGTCGAACCCCTTCTTCGCCACGGCGCGGCCGACGGCGACGACCCGCAGGGGGTCGGCCGGGTCCGACCCGTCCCGGGACGGGCGGGTCTCCGGGGCGGCGGGGAACCGCGACAGGTCGAGGCCGTGATAGACGAGCGAGACCCGGTCCGGCGCGGCCGCGACCTCGCGCAGCCGCGCCGCGCCGGCCGCCGTGCAGGTCACCGCGAAGGCGAGCCGGGGATCGTCGAGCTTGTCCGCGAGCTCCCAGTCCGGCGTGGTCCAGATGTCCTTCGCGTGGGCCGACGCGCTCCACCGCCTTCCGGTGAGCGCGGCGGCGTAGCGGGCGACCGAGGCCGGGGTGTGCAGGTAGTGGACGTGGATGTGGTCGGTCTGCGCCGGCAACTCGCGGGCGAGCACCAGGGCCTGGCCGAGGCGCCGGCCGCGGTTGGCGGTGAAGTCCCGGGCGAGGTCGCGGCGGGCGAGCGCCAGGAAGGTCCATAGGCCCGGCCGGCGCAGGGCCGAGACGGCGCCGCGCAGCACCCGCCAGGGCGCCTGGTAGAGGTATTCGGGCAGGTAGGAGACCGGCGCGCGGATCTTGCGGTGCATCGGATGCACGGCGCCGTCATGCGGATGGCGCAGGGACCAGATCGCGAGGTCGAGGCCCCGCGCCTCGAGCCCCAGCAGCTCCTGGGCGATGAAGGTCTCGGACAGGCGCGGGTAGCCCTTGACGAGGACGGCGATGCGGAGCGGGGGCATACGGTCGGGGGTTCGGAGGAGGGGGGCTTACTCGGCCGCCACGCAGGCGGCGTCGGCGGTGGCGGCGAGGCGGCGGATCGCCGGCAGGCCGTCGAGGAGGCCGGGGATCGGCCGCGCGGAGGGGGCGGGCCGGTGCGGCAGGGCCGCGAGCGCCTGCGCCATGCGGGCGGTCTCGTCCGCCGTGGGCTCGTCGGCGTCTCCGGGCTCGATCACCCCGACGAGGCCGAGCCGGGCGGCGGCCCGCGCCCGGATCAGCTGCTCGCGCCGGGGCCGGACCCGCGGGAGGATCAGGGACGGTCGGTCGAAGGACAGGATCTCGCAGAAGGTGTTGTAGCCGCCCATCGCCACCACGCCGGCGGCCCGGCGCATCAGCCGCTCCAGCCGGGCATCGAAGCCGAGGGAGGACAGCCGCGGATGGGCGGCGATGCGGGCGCCGAGCGCGGCCTGCTCGGCCGCCGGAAAGAACGGCCCGAACACCACCAGCGCCGGGTGCTCCAGGGGGTGGGCCTCGTAGGCCCGCACCACCGCCTCGACGAGCTCGACCCCGTCGCCGCCGCCGCCCGGGGTGACGAGGAGGAACGGCTCCCGCGCCGCCTCCTCGGGTCCCTCGGAGTCGGGCGCCTCGCGCCGGAGGTAGCCGGTATAGGTCAGGCGCCCGGCGACGCCCGCCGGCAGCGCCAGCCCGTCGAGGGGGGCGTAGATCGCCTGAAGGCCGTAGACCCAGAGCGAATCGTAGAGCGGCAGCACCGCGAGGGCGCCCTTGCGCTCCCATTCGGGCGCCAGCAGCGCCGGATCGTCGAGGACGTCGCGCAGGCCGAGCACCAGCCGGCAGCCGCGGGCCTTGAGGCGGTGGAGCGCCGGCAGCACCTCGCCGTGGAAGCCCGCCGGCTCCTTGTCGACGAGGAAGAGGTCGGGATCGAAGCGCTCGGCGACGTGGCGGATCAGGGCGGCGCGGGTCGCCACTACCTCGTCGAGGCCATGGCCGGGCCCGAGGCTCTGGTACTCGCCGGAGGCGAGCTTGGTCACGCCCGGCAGGCGCCGGCAGGTCACCCCGGGGGCGAACCGGAAGGCGTGGCTCACCGGCGAGCCGGACAGGATCACCACCCGCCGTTCCGGCGCCTCCGCCACGAGCGCGTGCGCGATCGCCCGCGCGCGGCGCAGATGGCCGAGCCCGAACGTGTCGTGCGAGTAGATCAGCACCCGCTGCGGGGACGCGCCGGGCGCGGGGAGGGGAAAGCTCATCAGGCGGGCGTCGCGATCCGCGGGGATGCGGCGGAGCTGGCAAGGAACCTGGCAGGGAGGCAGGCCCGTGCGGACACGGCGGGCCGGGGGCGGCTCAACGGGTTCGGCATCGGGTGGCGGCTCTCCCGGGCGCGGGAGGCCAGAATAGCGCATCCTCCCCCGGGCCGGCTACCCGGGCCTGGGGAGCGCCCGGCGGTTATGGCCAGGCTTGTGGCGCCGCCGCATCGTCGGCCGTCCGGGACGGCGCGCGTGTGCGGGTTGGCGGCGAAGTTGCAAGGCGATCGCCGCCGCCCGGGCCCGGACCCGGCCGGCCCGTTTTCCCGCACAAGAAAAGTCAGGGATCCGCGATGCCCGAATGCCTCGTCTTCCGCGTGCCGACCCGGCACCCCGCCGACGTCTCGGGCCTCGACGCCCTGTTCGCCTCCGGCGCGCTCGCCCCCGCGGAGGTCGTCGCGGTGTTCGGCAAGACCGAGGGCAACGGCTGCGTCAACGACTTCACCCGGCCGCTCGCCGTGATGGCGCTGGAGGCCGCGCTCGGCGCCCGGCTCGGGCTCACGCCCGCCGCGGTCGGCGCCCGGGTCGCGCTCGTGATGTCCGGCGGCACCGAGGGCGGGCTCTCGCCCCATCTGCTGATCGTCGCCCGCCGCGAGGGGACCGGCGGCGGGGGCAGGGCGCTGGCGGTCGGCACCGCCTTCACGGACGACTTTCTCCCCGAGGAGATCGGCCGCATGGCGCAGGTGCGGGCGACCGCGGCGGCCGTCGAACGGGCCATGGCGGCGGCGGGCCTGACCGACCGGGACGACGTGCATTTCGTCCAGGTGAAGTGCCCGCTCCTCACCAGCGCCCGCATCCAGGAGGCCGCCGCCCGCGGGCAGGACGTGTCCAGCCACGACACCTACGCGTCGATGGGCCTGTCGCGGGGCGCCTCGGCGCTAGGCATCGGGCTGGCGCTCGGCGAGATCGCCGAATCCGCCCTCGACGATACCGTGATCGGCACCCGCACCGACCTGTTTTCGGGCCGCGCCAGCGCCTCGGCGGGGATCGAGCTGATGCGCAATGAGGTGATCGTGCTCGGCAACGCGCCGGGCTGGACCGGCCCCCTGCGCATCGCCCACCGGGTCATGCGCGACGGCATCGATCTTCCGGCGATCCAGGGTGCCCTCGCCGATCTCGGCCTGCCGGCCGCCGGCCAGCTCCCGCCCGAGGCGGCCGAGCGCGTCGTCGCGCTCTTGGCCAAGGCCGAGCCGACCGGCGACGGGCTGATCCGCGGCAACCGCCACATCATGAACGACGACAGCGACATCAACGCCACCCGGCACGCCCGGGCTCTCGTCGGCGGCGTCGCCGCCGCGGCGATCGGCCGGACGGACCTGTTCGTGTCGGGCGGGGCGGAGCACCAGGGGCCGGACGGCGGCGGGCCGGTGGCGGTGATCGCGCGGATGACCGGTGAGACGGGGCACGTCCGGTCGCGCCTGCCCCACCCTCATGCGCTACCATGACGGCATGACCACGACGACAGGGGTCGACGACGACAGGGGTCGACGTCGGCGATGGGGGTGTCATGCCGAGCATCCTGCCCGCAACCTGGTCGGCCGCAGAGACCGCACTCTGGGAGCGGATCCGGTCGCACCCGTTCGAGCATCCGGACCAGGTTCTCGACTTCACCCGGCGGCTCGCCCGCGACCGGGACTGGAGCCTCGCCTTCGCGCGGGCGGCGGTCGAGGCCTATCGCCGGTTCTGCTTCCTCGCCTGCACCTCCGGCGAGCCGGTCACGCCGAGCGAGGAGGTGGACGAGGTCTGGCACCTCCACCTCACCTATTCGCGCGACTACTGGGAGGTGTGGTGCGGGGCGGTCCTGCGCACGGCGCTCCACCATGACCCGACCTCCGGCGGGCCGGCGGAGCAGGGCCGCTACGCCCGGCAATACGCCGCGACGCTCGCCCGGCACGAGGCCTATTTCGGCCAGCCCGATCCCGCGTTGTGGCCGGGCACGGGGGAGCGCTTCGGCCGCCGGCCGCGCTACCGCATCGTCGACACGCGGAGCAACCTCGTCGTCGCCCGGCCTCGCCTCGGCCGGCGCCTGCTGTCCGCCCTCGCCGGGGCGATCCTCCTCGCCCCGCGGCCGGCACTCGCCCTGCCGCTCAACCCCCTCGACTGGCCGGGACCGCCGTTCCTCTGGCTCGACGGGATCCTGGCGGCAGTGGCGCTCCTCGTCGGCGTCGTTCTGCGCGCGCGCTGCCGGCAGGCGGTCCGGATGGTGCCGTCGTCCGATCTCGGCCTCCCCGAACTCGCCTATCTCGCCGGAGGGCCTGACCGGGTGGCGGACGTGACGGCGCTCGCCCTCCACACCTGCGGGGCGGGAAACATCGATCCGCCGCGCGGACTCTGGGTCTCGGCACGGGGCATCGCGCTTCCACCCGACATCGAGGCCTTCCGGCCGCCGGACGGGCTGGCGACCCGCGGCCAGCTGCTGCGGAGGCTGGCCGGGCCGACCGAGCGGCTGGCGGAGCGGCTCGCCGCGCGCGGCCTGTGCCCGAGCGCCGAGCAGCGCCGCCGGACGCTCGTCGTCTCGCTGAGCGCCGTGGCGCTGGTACTGGCTCTCGGCCTGGCCAAGGTGGCGTGGGTCGCCGGGACCGGGCGCCCGGTCGGCTACCTCGTCGGCCTGATGATCGCGACGGTCATCGTCGCGATCGTCATCCACATCCGGCCGATCACCTGCACGACGGCCGGCGCGCAGGCGCTCGACCGCCACCGCGCGCGCCATGCCCGCGCCGCCCGGGCGCCCCTGCGCCACGAGATCCCGTTCGCCTTTGCCCTCGGCGGTGCTGCGGCGCTCGCCGGCACCGAGTTCGCCTCGCTCCGGCGCTTCTTCGTCACCGACAGCGGAGGCGGCGACGGCAGCGGGAGTGCTGGGGACGGGGGCAGCGGTGGCGGAGGCGGCTGCGGGGGATGCGGGGGTGGGGGCGGCGACTGAGCAGACTTGCGTTGGCAAGCCAACGCTTCGCCTGCTTAGGTTCTTGTCTTGTCGCAGATTTTTGCCGCCGAACCGGTGTCCACTTCGGCGAAATCTGCTTAGCGCAAGCGCCTCACCCCGGCGGGATCACGTCGATCTGGATCCCGCTGTAATACGCCGCCAGGTTGGCGATGTCGGCATCCGACAGGTCCTGCGCGGCGACCGACATCACCTCGTTCTTGCGGGTCCCGCTGCGGAACTCGGTCAGCGCCTTGACGAGGTAGGGCTCGACCTGGCCGGCAAGGTTCGGCGCGTCGGGGAGCTTCGAGAGCCCGTCGAGGCCGTGGCAGGCCTGGCAGGCGATCGCCTTGGCCCGGCCGGCCTTGGCGTCGCCGGCGGCCGCCGGGGCGGTGGCGGCGAGGAGCAGCAGGAGGGCGAGGGCGCGGGTCATGGGCGTCTCCTTGAGAGAGGAGCGGGGCGGCCCTCCGGCCGCCCCGCTCCGAAAAGCCTACTTCTCGTAGGAGATGCGGTAGATCGCGCCGGCGGTGTCGTCCGAGACGAGCAGCGAGCCGTCGGGCAGGGTCGCGACGTCGACCGGGCGGCCGAGATACTCGCCGCCCTCGGTCAGCCAGCCCTCGGCGAAAGGCTCGGGCTTGCCGGCGCTGCCGTCCTTGTTGACCGGCACGTACATCACCCGGGCGCCGATCGGCGTGGTGCGGTTCCAGGAACCGTGCTCGGCGGTGAAGATGCCGCCGCGGTACTTCTCCGGGAACGACTTGCCCTTGTAGACGATCATGCCGAGATCGGCGGCGTGGGGCGGGAGTTCCGCCTTGGGCGCCACGACGTCGGCCGGGACCTTGTCGTCCTTGTACTCGACGGTGCGGACGGCGCCGCCGCCGAACCACGGGAAGCCGAAATTCTGGCCGGGCTTGGTGATCTGGTTCAGCTCGCCGGGCGGCTGGTCGTCGCCCATGCCGTCGACCTGGTTGTCGGTGAACCACAGGGTCTTGTCGGGGGCAAAGTCCATGCCGACCGAGTTGCGGATGCCGGTGGCGTAGACCTCCCGGTTCTTGCCGTCGGCATCCATGCGGATGATGCCGCCGATGCCGGTCTTGGCGTAGAGGTCGGACTTCTCCTTCGGCGGCACGTTGAACGGCTGGCCGAGGGAGACGTAGAGCTTGCCGTCCGGCCCGATGCGGCACATCCGGGCGGTGTGGTTGTAGCTTTCCTCGGACGGCGGAATCAGCTCGCCCTGCTTGACCACCACGACGGCCGGGCCGTCCGTGCCCTCGTAGAAGAACTCGGCAGCCGGGAAGGCCAGGATGCGGTTCTGCTCCACCACCGTCAGCACGCCGTCGCGGGAGAAGCAGACGCCGTTCGGGATCTTGAAGTCGACGCCCGGCGCGTAGACCTTCACCTCGTCGGCGACGCGGTCCTTGTCGCGATCGGTGACGGTGTACATCTTGGACTTGCGGGTGCCGACGAAGACCACGCCGGCATTCGGGCCGACCGCCATCGAGCGGGCGTCCGGCACCACGGCGTAGAGCTCGATCTTGAACCCGTCCGGGACCTTGATCTTCTGGAGCGTCTTGTTGATCGCGTCGGCGCGCCGGCCGGTCTGCGGAATCGGTGCCGGCTCGGCGACGCCGGTCTGCCGGAAGCTGCCGAGTTTTTCCAGGTTGTCGACCTTGGCCTTGGTGTCGCCGGCGGTCGTGTCCTGGGCAAGGGCGGCACTCGCGAAGGAGACGCCGGCGGCGAGCGCCAGCAGGAAGGGCTTCATCGGGATTTCCTCCGGATCTCGGCCGTTGCGGCGTGGCCGAGCTTGTTGCCCGCCATGTATGCCGGGAGGTCTGACAGGCGGCAAGCGGAGCAGGCAGCCTATCCCGTTCACGCCGCCGTGATCAGGTACGGGGATCAGCCGCGCAGGGCCGGCGGCAGCACCCGGTCGAAGCCCGTCACCGCCTCGTAGGCCGCCGCAATGGCCAGCAGATCCGCCTCGCCGCGGTTCGGGGCGATGAGCTGGAGGCCCATCGGCAGGCCCGCGGCGTTGAAGCCGGCCGGCAGGCTGATCACCGGACAGCCCGAGAGCGTGCCGGGCACCACCACCTCCATCCAGCGGTGATAGGTGTCCATGGCGCGCCCGCCGACCTCCCGCGGCCAGGTCTCCTCGGCGGCGAACGGGAAGACCTGGGCGGCGGGCATCGCCAGCACGTCGAAGCGCGTGAACAATTCGCGCACGCAGTGGTACCAGGCGGTGCGGGTGACGCTGGCAGCGTGGACGTCGAAGGCCGAGAGCCCCTGGCCCTGCTCGACCTCCCAGATCGCCTCCGGCCGCATCAGGGCGCGCGTTTCCGGGTCGCGCCAATGGACCGCGAGGGTCGCGCCGATGATCCATTGGCGCAGCCGGGTCCAGCTCTTCCAGATCGCCTCCGGGTCGAAGGCCGGCAGTACCGGCTCCACCGCCGCGCCCTCGCCCGACAACACCCGCAGGGCGTCCTCGCAGAGGTCGAGCACGCCGGGCTCGAACGGCAGGTGGCCCCCGAAATCGCCGATCCAGCCGATCCGCAGGCCCTTCAGCTCCCGAGGACGCGGCGCCGCGAAGGCGGCGGGGTCCTCCCGGAAAGCGGTCGGCGTGCGGGGATCGTACCCGGCCTGGACCGAGAGGAGCAGGCCGAGATCCTCGGTGCAGCGCGCCATCGGCCCGAGCACCCCGAGCTGGGGCAGGAAGACCTCCTCGGTGCTGTTCGGGATGCGCCCGGCGGCGGGGCGCAGGCCCAGCACGTTGTTCCAGGCGGCGGGATTGCGCAGGGAGCCGCCATGGTCGCTGCCGTCCGCAAGGGGCACCATCCGCATGGCGAGCGCCACCCCGGCGCCGCCGCTCGATCCGCCCCCGGCCTTGCGCGGATCGTAGGCGTTGCGGGTCGGGCCGAAGACCGGGTTGGTGCTGTGCGAGCCGAGGCCGAATTCCGGCACGTTGGTCTTGCCGATGAGCAGCGCGCCCGCCGCCCTGAGGCGGGCGACGTGGAGCGCGTCCACCTCCGGCACGGTGTCGCGGAAGAGCGGCGAGCCGTGGGTGGTGCGGATGCCGGCGGTGGGCGAGAGGTCCTTGACCGCGTGCGGCAGGCCGTGGAGCGGCCCGCGCGGACCCCGCTCCTTGAGCTCCCGGTCGGCGGCCTCGGCCTCGGCGAGGAGCGCGTCGGGGTCGCGCAGGGACACGATGGCGTTCACCGCCGGGTTGTGGCGGGCGATCTGGTCGAGATGGGCCTGCATCACCTCCCGGGCCGAGACGGCCCGGTCGCGGATGGCCCGCGCGAGGTCGGTGGCACGCATCGTCACGAGATCGGTGGAGGGCATCGCGGGGTCCTGGCTCGGCGTCGCATCAAGCGGAGCACGGCGACCGGGTCCGGACAAGCGCGGCGGCGGCGGGCGGGCACGCCGTCCCGCGCATATCGCCCCGCCTTTCTCGCCGCCGCCGACGGGCCTCAGACCCGCAGCCGCCCGTCGTGGATCGCGCTGGCGACGAGCACCCCCGCCGCTCCCGCGTCGTCGAGGGCCGGCAGATCCTCCGGGCCGCGCAAGCCCCCGGCGGCGTAGAACGCGACATGCGGCGCCCGCGCCTTGAGCGCCCGCAATCCCGCGAGGTCCGGTCCGGCGCCGCTGCCGACGCGCGCGAGCGTCATCACGATCACCTCCGGCGGCCAGGCGGACGCATCCTCGTGCAGGATCGCGGGCCCCATCGGAGCCCCGTCCCGGCTGTCGAGGGACAGGACCGCCCGGTCGCCGATGCGGCGCACCAGGGCGTCGTCGGCCTGGCTCTCGCTGCCGAGCACCGGCCGGCCGAGGCCGGAGGCCAGGAAGGCCGCCACGCCCGCCTCGCTGGAGAACCCCGCATCGACCCACAGCTCGATCCCCGGGCAGGCGGCGCGAATCGCCCGGAGCGCGCCGAGGTCGGGCGGCACGCCGTCCACGATCGCGTCGAGATCGGCGACGTAGAGCCGCCGCGCCGGCCAGGCGCCGAGGAGGCCCCGGGCCACGTCGGCCGGGGCGGAGCCGGGGCTGAGCGGCGTCACGATCGGCGCGTAGGCGTCGCGGTCGCCGGCCCGGGCCCGCACGACGAGGCCGCCGCGCAGGTCGAGGACCGGCACCACCTCGGTCCGGGTTGCGGAAGGAGCGCCGCTCATGCGACCCGGGCCCGACGCGCCGTGACCGGGACCCGACCGTGACTGATTCCCATTCCTCCGCCCCTTCCGTTTCTCCGCGCGAGCGCATCATCGGCTGGGACTTCGGCGGGGTCCATGTCAAGGCGGCCCTGGTCGAGGGGGGCCGGGTGCAGGCGGTGGTGCAGGTGCCGTGCCCGCTCTGGAACGGCCTGCCGGCGCTGGAAAACTCGGTCGCCGCCCTGCCGGGCTGGGCGCGCGAGCCGGCGCACCACGCCGTGACGATGACCGGCGAGTTGACCGATTGCTTTTCCGACCGCGCCGACGGGGTGACGCAGATCGCCGGCTGGGCCGCCGCGCACCTGCCCGGCACGGTCGCGGTCTATGCCGGGCGCGCCGGCTTCGTGGCACCCGAGGAAGCGGGGGCGAAGGCGCCCGACGTCGCCAGCGCCAACTGGCACGCCACCGCGGCCCTCGTCGGACGCCTCAGGCCGGCGGCCCTCCTGGTCGATCTCGGCTCGACCACCGGCGACCTGATCCCGATCCGCGACGGGCAGCCCCGCGCGGTCGGCTACAGCGATGCCGAGCGGCTGGAGACCGGCGAACTGGTCTATACCGGGGTCGTGCGAACCCCGCTCCTGGCGCTCAGCCCGGCCGTGCCGTTCCGCGGCCGCCGCACCGCCCTGATGGCCGAGTGCTTCGCCACCACCGGGGATGCCTACCGGCTGCTCCGCGACCTGCCGGAGGCGGAGGACCAGCAGGACACCGCCGACCTCAAGGGCAAGTCCATCCCGGAGACCGAGATCCGGCTGGCGCGGATGATCGGGCGCGACCGCCACGAGGGCTCCGCCGCCGACTGGGTCCGCCTCGCGGGGGTCTTCGCGGAGGCGCAGCTGCGGCTCCTGCACGATGCCGCCGCCACGATCCTGTCCCGCGGCGAGCTGCCGGAGGAGGCGCCGGTCGTGATCTGCGGCGCCGGCCGCTTCGTCGCCGCGCGCCTCGCCGCCCGTCTCGGCCGGCCGGCCGAGGAGCTGAGCGACCTCCTGGCGCCCCGTCTGGCTCCGGAGGCCGGCGCCTTCGCGTCGACCTGCGGCCCGGCGGTCGCCGTGGCGCTGCTTGCCGCCGGACCGCCCGCCCGGGCGGGGTGAGAGGGACTCAGCGCCGGGCGTCCCCGATCGTGTCGTCGGGGGCGGAATGCCAGGGCGTGCTGATCGGGCTGTCGACGAGGAGCAGCAGGGTGCGGCGCAGGAGCTGGTCGCGGGCCTCGGCACCGCCCGAGGGGCAGGCGCCGTTCAGCCGCGCGTCGAGCTCCGGGGTGGTGCCGAGGAAGCCCATGTTCCAGCCCGGGAAGCGCCGCTCGGCGACGACATCCATCTCGATCACCGCCAGGGTGTGGTGGCGCCGGTCGACCAGGATCGACTCGAAGATCGGCTGCACGGCGGAGCGCCGCCCCTCCAGCACCTGGAAGAAGCCGAGCCCGGTATAGACCAGCACGCCGGTCACCTCCGCCCGACGGTTGCGCTCCCGGGCAACCGCCAGCAGAGAGGCGATGTGCCCCTGTTCCAGCATCGTCTCCATCGGATGAGCGGCCGTACTCTTGTAGACGATGCGGAAGACGTCGCCTGACATCCGTTTCCCCCGGGCAGCGGAAGAGACGACATACCCTGAAATGGACGGACAGCGATAGCGCTCCGGCGTACGCCCGAAGGATTTGATGCCGATCCGGCGGACCGAAACAGAATTGCCCGCCGATCCCACCCGCCCTGCATTCCGCCCTTGCCCACGACATCGCTGCGGCAGGCGCGATCGCGACGCCGCCGGTGCGGTGTCGGCCCGTTCAACTGCGCCAGCGCAGCTCCCGCGGCTCCAGCGGATTGACGAAGGGCGCCGCCGCCTCGCGCGCCCGCAGGAACTCGCGCTTGAGGCTGAAGTACCATTGCGACTGCACGTCGCTCTCGCCCATCAGCACCATCGCGGGCTTCCGGTCGAGGCCGCGCTGGGCGATCTGGAGCACGTCGCGGTCCTGGCCGAGGAACTGGCGCATCAGCGGCCGGGCGACGGGCTTGAGCAGGTTGAGGGCCGGGATGTTCCAGTACATCGCGTTGATGAGCGCGGTGCGCCCGTTCGCCAGCGGCGCGGCGAAGGTGTAGTTCGCCAGCCGCTTCTCGCCGGCGGTGATCCGCTCCAGCCGCACGCCCGGCAGCCGGAACTCGATCTCGACCTCCGGAATCGAGCCGAGCATGCGATAGGCGAGGGAGGCGGTCTTGGCCGTGTGGCTCGTCATGGTGAAGCCGAAGGGCGAGGGCGCGAAGTGCTTCACCTTCTCCTTCATGGTCTTCGAGGGGCGCCACCACCAGGAATCGTGCACGTAGGCGACGTGGGCCGGATCGACGAAGCTCAGCGCCACGAGGTCGAACGAGGCCTCGACCTCCAGGATCTCGACCAGCTGGCCGCAATAGTCGAACTCCACCTCCGGGATCGGCGGCGCCGCCTCGGGGCTGGCATGCGCCGGGTTGGCGCTGGCATGGACCCAGATCAGGCCGGACTTCTCCGCCACCGCGAAGCGGGCGAGGCGGACGGACGCGAAGTTCGCGTCGTCCCGGCGGGCGAGCGCCGGGATCGCCGCGCAGGCGCCGTCGGGCCGGAACTGCCAGCCGTGGAACGGGCAGACGAGGTTGCCGTCGACGATGCGGCCGGCCGAGAGCGCCATGCCGCGATGCGGGCAGCGGTCGCGCAGCGCGAACAGCGCGCCCGATTCCTCGCGCCCGACCACCACGGCCTCCTCGCCGAGGCTCACCGACCGCATGCCGCCGGGCCGGACGCTGCGGCTCTCGCCGACGCAGTACCAGACGTCGTCGAGCGCCCGGCGTATCGGATCCCCTGTCATGCCGCTCCCACGCATTCCCGTCGCGGCCGGCGCCACGCGCCCGGCCCGCCATCCGGCCCGTCCTTAGCCGATCCCGCGGCGGCGTGCAGCGCCGGGATGGTCGCGGCGCCAGCTTCACGGACGAGCCTCACGGAACGGTGAGCGGGGCCGTTCGTTACCGTGCCGCAGGGCCGAGCGCGCCCGCCCTCCGCCCGCGAGGGTGCGGGCAGCGCCCCACGAGCCCCAGACGGAGAACGACACGATGAGCCTGCTCGGGACGATCGTCAGCAAGATCCTGCACCCCTTCGGCGGCGGCGACGCCCAGGCGCAGACGTCGGGGGATGCGCCCAAGACCGATACGTCCTCGACGGGCGGAGCGCTCGGCGGCGGCTCGGACGCGGCATCCGGCGGCACTGTGCCGAAGGTCGACGGCAAGGTCGATGTCGAGGCGGTGCTCAACGACCTCGCCGGGAAGGCCGGCCAGCCGCTGAACTGGCGCACCTCGATCGTCGACCTGATGAAGCTGCTCCACCTCGACAGCAGCCTGTCGGCCCGCAAGGAACTCGCCAAGGAGCTGAACTACACCGGCGACACCGAGGATTCGGCCACGATGAACGTGTGGCTGCACAAGCAGGTCATCAAGAAGCTCGAGGAGAACGGCGGCAAGGTGCCGGACGACCTCAAGGATTGATGCCGGAACGAGATTGCGCTCGCCCGCGACGCGGGTGGGCAGAACAGGACGGGGCCCGTTCCGGCGAGGAGCGGGCCCTTCTCGTGGGTGGGTGCCTCAGCGTCCGGTGCGCACCCGGGTCCAGAGCCGCGTCACCAGCCGCTGGGTGCGGTCGTCGTAGGCGGTGTTGGTGAACAGCCGCCGGAACGTCGCCTCGTCCGGATAGATGCCGGGATCGGCCAGGATCTCCGGCTTGACCAGGGCCTTGGCGGCCAGGTTTCCGCTCGCGTAGGACACGAAGTTGGTATTGGCCGCCGCCACCTCGGGCCGCATCATGAAGTCGATGAAGGCGTGGGCCTCCGCCGCGTGGGGGGCGTCCTTCGGAATCGCGAAGGAATCGAACCACATCAGCGCGCCCTGCTGCGGGATGACGTAGGCGATGTCGACGTCGTTCTTGGCCTCGCGAGCCCGGCGGCGGGCCTGCAGCACGTCGCCGGAATAGCCGACCGACAGGCAGACGTCGCCGTTGGCGAGCTGGTTGATGTATTCCGAGGAGTGGAACTTCTGCACCGCGCCGCGGATGCGGAACAGCGCGTCGCCCGCCTTCTCGAGATCGTCGACCCGCCGCGTGTCGGGCTTCAGCCCGAGGGCCTGGAGCACGCTCGGAAAGATGTCCTCGGGTGCGTCCAGTATCGTGACGCCGCAATCCTTGAGCTTGGCGACGAGCTCGGGGCGCAGGACGATGTCCCAGGTGTTGAGCGGCTGGTTCGCCCCCAGGCGGGCGCGCACCAGGGCGGTGTTCATGCCGATGCCGGTGGTGCCCCACATGTAGTCGACGGCGTAGGCGTTGCCCGGATCGTAGACCGCGAGCCGCGCCGTCACCTCGGGCCAGGCGTTCTTCAGGTTCGGCAGCTTGGCCTTGTCGAGGGGCTGGAAGACGCCCGCCTTGATCAGGCGCTGCAGGAACGGGCCGGACGGCACCACGATGTCGTAGCCCGAGCGGCCGGCGAGCAGCTTGGTCTCGACGATCTCGTTGGTGTCGTAGGTGTCGTACACCACCTTGATGCCGGTCTCGCGCGTGAAGGCGTCGAGCATCTGGGGGTCGATGTAGTCCGACCAGTTGTAGACGTTGACGACCCGCTCCGGCGCGGCCGCCGCGGAGCCGACGGACCCCGCCGCGAGGGCGAGGAGGCAGGCCGAGGCCCGCAGGAAACCGCGCCGGAGCAGCCGCATCGGTCAGGCTCCGGTCGCGGCGATGATCGAGATCTCGACCTTGTATTGCGGGGCGGCGAGCTTGGCCTCGACGGTGGCGCGGGCCGGGGTGTGGCCGGCGGCGACCCAGCCGTCCCAGGCGCGGTTCATCTCGGCGAAGGTCGACATGTCGGCGAGGTAGATCGTGGCCGAGAGGAGCCGAGTCTTGTCGCTGCCGACGCTGGCGAGCAGTGCGTCGATCTGGGCCAGGATGTCCTTGGTCTGCGCCTCGACGCCCTCGCCGTTCGAGACGTTGTCCGCGACCTGCCCGGCCAGGTAGGCGGTGCCGTTATGGACCACAGCCTGGCTCATCCGGGGGCCGGTCTCGAAACGCGTGATGGTCATCGGGTTCTCCACGAGGCTTCCGTAGCGCTCCGGCGCCTTGTGCCGCCGAAGGCGGGGCCGCGTAAAGGGCCCTCGCGGCGAAGGACGGGCGACGGCCGGGGCGAGGGCGGGAACTGAGCGGGAACTGGGCGAGGGCAGGAAATGCCGAACGGTCACGTCGTCCGGCGCAACCTCGGCCCGACCCGTGCGTTTCATCAGCATAGAAGCGGAGCCGAAGGGCAGCCCCCATGCTTGCGATCCTGTGGACCATCATCATCGGCTTCGTCGCCGGTGTCATCGCCAAGTTCATCATGCCCGGCACGGCCAATGAGCCGAGCGGCTTCATCATGACGACGCTGCTCGGCATCGTCGGCGCCTTCGTGGCGACCTTCCTCGGACAGGTCACCGGCTGGTACCCGCCCAACGAGGGCGCCGGCCTGATCGCCTCGGTCGTCGGCGCGGTCGTCGTGCTCGCGATCTTCGGCTTCATCCAGGGCCGTCGCCGCACCACCGTGCTCTGAGCGAGTGAGGGGCCGGCGGCAGCCGGCCTCGACCCGAAACGAGAAAGGCCCGTACCGGGATGCCGGTACGGGCCTTTCTCGTCTCTAAGGTGCAGGAGAACGATCCAAGGGAGACCAATTGACCCGACGGAGATCCGGGGCGCCCGCAGGGACGCCCCGGATCGGTCGTTCGTCAGATGCGGGCCGGGCTGCGTCCGCTGTCGTTCATCAGCGACTTCGCGGCGCAATGGCCGGTGGCGCCGCGAATCGCCAGGAGCGAACCGGCGACCAGGGCCGCGAGGCTCAGGAACTTGTTCGGCCGGGGCTGGGCCGCCGCGGCGGCGAGGCCGAGCCCGAGCACGACCGAGATCGCCCGCTCCTTGGTGGTCAGGTTGCGCTCGCCGCTGAAGACGTCGTGAATCAGGTCGCTGGCCATGGTGGCTCCGTCGGGCTGGGGCGCGGAGGATTTCCGCTGCGTCGCGGTGCGAACGCGGGCGGAGGCCGGACGTTCCCGCTCGACCGCCTCCGCGGGTGCCTCTCCCCGGCCGGATCGCGGCGTCAATCACGCCTGCTGCTGCATCTCGGCGTGAATCCGGTCGTCGATCTCCCGGGCGCGCACGGCCGCGGGCCGGTCGGCGAGACGGGCCACGTAGGACTCGTAGGCCGGGCGCCGCTCGATCGAGCCGAACTGCATGCCCCAGATCAGGTGCGAGCCGACATAGAGGTCCGCGGCCGAGAAGCGCCCGCCGGCGAGGTAGTCGCGGCCCGAGACAGCACCCTCGAGGGCATCCAGGACCTCCGCCAGGCTGCCGTAGCCGACCATGGCGCGCATCCGCGGATCGTCCGGGACCACGACGCCGAGCGCCTTGTTGGTCACCGCCGCCTCGACCGGACCGGCGGCGAAGAACAGCCAGCGGTAATAGGCGCCGCGCTCGGGATCGTTCGGGGCCGGGGCTAGACCGGCTTGCGGGAAGGCGTCGGCCAGATAGGCGCAGATCGCCGCCGTCTCGGTGACGGTGACGCCGCGATGGACCAGCGACGGCACCTTGGCGAGGGGATTGATGGCCCGGTAGGCCGCGTCCTTCATCGTCGGGCCGTAACCGAGGATCTCGGTGCGGTAGGTGGCCCCGACCTCCTCCAGCATCCAGCGGACGATGCGGCCGCGGGACATCGGGTGGGTGTAGAACACGAGTTCGTCGGTCATGAGCGGCCTCCCTGGCTGGAGGAGGGAAGCAGCCCGACCGGCGATTCGCAAGGCGGGGGGACGCCCCGGCGCGGTCTCGGCTCGGGGCACCCCGTCATGGGACGGGGGAGCCCGACCGGGTTCCGCTCACCCCCGCTGGGGCCGCAGCACACCGTCGGTCGTCTTCGGGTCCGGGGCGGGGGGCCGGACGGTGCCGGTCGTGTCGGCGTCGCCCGGGCGGACGCGCTCGGCCGGCGTCTCGTGGACCGACGGCATGTTGGGGGCCATCTCGCGGCTGCGCTGCGGGCTGTCGACGAGCGGCTTGTCGACGACCTGCGCCACCACCGGCGAGGCGGCCAGGACGGCGAGCAGGACGAGACGGCTGGTGCCTCGGGTCATCGGGCTCTCCTCCATGACTGTGCTGATCTTCATGAAGAGCAATCGACCGGGCCCGAATCCGGTTCCCGGCCGGGTCAGCGCAGGGACAGCATCCCGATGACCGCGTCGCCGACCATCCGCTTGTGGCGGGTCCGCAAGTCGGGCGCGGCGAGGTCGATCGAGAAGATCGCCCCGAAGGTGTGGCGGTTCGAGACCCGGAAGAAGCAGAGCGCGCTGATCAACAGGTGGACGTCCAGGGGATCGACGTCGGCGCGGAAGATCCCCTCGCGCTGGCCCCGGGCGATGATGTCGGTGATGGTCTGGATCACCCCGAGATTGAGGCCCCGGATCGTCTCGGAACCCGAGAGGTGCTCGGCCCGGTGGATGTTCTCGATCGCGACGAGGCGGATGAAATCGGGGTGGGCCTCGTCGTACTCGAAGGTGAACTCGACGAGCCGGCGGATCGCCTCGGCCGGCGCCAGGTTGCCGAGGTCGAGATCGGCCTCGACCTGGCGGATGTCGGCATAGGCCTTCTCCAGCACCGCGAGGTACAGGCCCTCCTTGCTGCCGAAATAGTAGTAGATCATCCGCTTCGAGGTGCGGGTGCGCTCCGCGATGGCGTCGACCCGGGCGCCGCTGAGCCCGAAGGCGGAGAATTCCTCCGTCGCGACCGCCAGGATGTCGGCCCGGGTCCGCTCGGGATCCTTGGTGCGGGGAGGGCGGGGCGTGACGGCGTCCATGATCCGGCGGGTTCGGCGAGCCACAAGGGGGCGGGGAGGCGAGAGGCGGGGCAATTGCGCCTGCTCTAACACCCCGCCCGCCCCCATGCATCCGGTCAGGCGAGGTCGTCGCCCGTTCAGGCGAGGTCGTCGCCCAGGACCTCGCGGGCCCAGCGGAAGGCGCCGTTCGCCGCCGGCACGCCGGCATAGATCGCGGTCTGGATCAGCAGCGCCTGCAGCTCCGGGACGGTGACGCCGTTGCGCAGGGCCGGGCGGACGTGGAGCTTGAACTCCTCCTCGCGGCCGAGCGCCACCATCATGGCGAGCGTGACGAAGGAGCGGGTCTTCCACGGGATGCGCGGATCGCCCCAGACCTCGCCCCAGGCGGTGCGGGTGATGAAGTCCTGCCACGGCCCGGCGAAGTCGCCCGCGGCGTTCAGCGAGCGCTCGACATGGGCCTCGCCGAGGACGCTCTTGCGGTTGGTGAGCCCCGTCTCGAACGCCACCGCGCCGGTCGCGGCCTCGGGTGCCCCGCGGTGCCGGTCGAGGAAGCCGAGGAGATGGGCGGCGGTGGCCTCCGGCTGCTCGACGGAGAGGAGGTGGGCGGCGTTCGGCAGCACCACCAGCTCGGCGTGGCGGATGCCGTCGCAGATCTCCTGCGCCATGGCGGGCGGCGTCGCCGGGTCGTCGCGGCCGGCGATCACCAGGGTCGGCGCGGTGATGCGGTCGAGGACCGGACGCAGGTCCATGCGGCCGATGGCGTTGCAGCAGACCGCGTAGCCGGCCGCATCGGTGCCGGTGAACTGCGCCCGCACCGGCGTCACCGCGTCGGGGGAGGAGGCCGGGAAATGCGGGGTGAACCAGCGGGTCATCGTCGCCTCGACGATCGCCGCCGTGCCCTTCTGGCGCACCAGGGCGGCGCGCTCGTTCCACGACGCCTCGCTCGGCATGAAGGCGGCGGTGGCCATCAGGGTCAGGCTGATCACCCGGTCGGGATGGCGGCTCGCCGCCGCCTGACCGGTCATGCCGCCGAGCGACAGGCCGACGACGTGGGCGCGGGGGATGTTGAGCGCGTCGAGGAGCCCGATCAGGTCCTCGGCGAGATCCGCGACCTCGATGGGCTGGTCGCGCACCTGCGAGGCGCCGTGGCCGCGGGTGTCGTAGCGCAGCACCCGGTAGCGGCCGCGGAGATGGGGCACCAGCGGGTCCCACATCGCCAGGGTGGTGCCGAGCGAGTTGGAAAAGACCACCACCGGCGCGCCGCTCGGGCCGGAGAGCTCGTAGTTCAGAAGGGTGCCGTTGGCCTCGATCTGGGGCATGGGAACCTCGTTTTACGCGGAATGCAGGAAGGCGGCGAGGCGCGAGACGTCCGCCAGCGCCCGGTCGGCGGTGCGGGCCCCGGCCCGGATGGCGGGGCCGAGATCGAAGGCGGCATCGAGGTCGGCGCTCGCCGCCTCGGGCTTCGCACTCAGGACGTCCCGGAGCGAGCCCTGTCCGTCGCGGACGGCACCGGCGGCCTCTTCCACCAGGGCGTGGGCGGCCTTGGCACCGACCACCGGGCTCAGCCGGCTCGCGGCGGCATCGGCGAAGAGCAGGCCTTGCGTCACGTCGAGGTTGCGGCGCATCCGTTCGGGATCGGGCACCAGCCCTTGCGCGAGGCCGCGGGCTTCGCGGAGCGCGCCGGAGGCGAGGCCGAACAGGGTCGGCAGGGCGTGCCATTCGGCATGCCAGGCGCCGGCCGGACGCTCGTGGGCCGCCGCCATCCCGTCGAGCAACGTCAGGCTGGTGCCCTTGGCGGCGCCGAAGGCGGAGAGAATCACCGTCGAGGAGACGGGGTTGCGCTTGTGCGGCATCGCCGAGGAGCCGCCGCGGCCCGGCATGTAGGGCTCGGCCACCTCCCCGACCTCGGTGGTGGCGAGATGCGCGACGTCGGTGGCGAACTTGGCGAGCGCCCCCATCAGGAGGGCGAGCCACGACCCGGTCTCGGCGATGCGGGCACGCCGCGTGTGCCAGGGCGCGAGGTCCGGATGGAGACCGAGCGCGGCGGCGAATCCGTCGCCAACCGCCTCCGCGCTCTCGCCGAGGCCGGCGAGCGTGCCGACCGGACCACCGAGCGAGGCGGTGAGCACGCGGTCACGCAAGCCCGGGAGCAGGGCCGCCACCTCGGCGATGCCGAGCGCCCAGATCGCCGCCTTGAAGCCGAAGGTCACGGGCGCGGCGTGCTGGCCGTAGGTGCGCCCGACGCAAGCGGTCTCGCGGTGCTGGCGGGCCAGAACCGAGAGCCCGTCGAGGATCGCCTTCAGGTCGGCCGCGACGAGGTCAAAGGCGTCGCGGATCTGGAGCACCAGGGCGGTGTCGGCGATGTCCTGGGTCGTGGTGGCCTTGTGGAAGGCGGGCTCCAGTTCCGGGGGCAGGGCCCCCTGCACCGCCTTGACGAACGGGATCACCGGCACGCCCGAGACGGCGGTGCGCCGGCCGAGCGCGGCGGGGTCGAGCGCCGTCGACGTGACCGCCTCGATGGCGGGAGCGAGGGAGGGCGGCACCAGGCCGGCCTCCGCTTGCGCCCGGGCGAGGGCCGCCTCGGCCCGCAGCATCGCCGCCACCCGGGCCTCGTCGGCGAAGACGGCGCGCATGGCGTCCGTGGCGAAGAGGGGCCCGAGCAGGGCGGAGTCGAGGGCCGAGAGCGTCATCGGATCAGGCCACGGGCTTCAGGTGGAGGGCGGCACGGGCCTCGGCCGGGGTCGCGACCTTGCGGTTGTTCCGCGTCACCATCTCGGCGGCGAGCGACACCAGCTCGGCGTTGCTCGCGGCGAGCCGGTCCTTGGTCACCCGGATGTTGTCCTCGAGGCCCGTGCGCACCGCGTCGGCCCCGCGGGCGAGCGCCCAGCCCATCACGCGGGCCTGCTCGCGGCCGATGCCGGCGGCGGTCCAGGTCGCGCCCGGGATGACGCGCTTGGTCTCGGCGAGCAGGATGTCGAGCAGGTGCTCGTCGGCCGGCATCGCGTTCTTCACGCCCATCACGAACTGGACGTGGGGATGGGCATCCATCAGCCCCTCCTCGATCAGTCGCTTCGCGCCGTGGATGTGCGACAGATCGAAGATCTCGATCTCGGGCCGGATGCCGTTCTTGTGCATCGTGCCGGCGAGGTCGGTCACCAGCGTCGCATGGTTCTCGTAGACGATGCTCGGGAAGTTGACCGAGCCGGTCGAGAGCGAGGCCATGTCGGGCTTGTGGACCAGCGAGAGGCCCCGCGCGCTCGGGTCGCGGCCGCGGCCGCCGGTCGAGAACTGCACGATCATGCCGGGGCAGTGCTTGCGCACGCCCTCCTGCACCGCCGCGAACTTGTCCGGGTCGGAGGAGGGGGATTCGTCGTCGTTGCGGACGTGGATGTGGACCAGGGTAGCGCCGGCTTCAAAAGCCTGATGCGTGGATTCGATCTGCTCGGCGACGGTGGTGGGCACCGCCGGGTTGTCCGTCTTGCGCGGCACGGAACCGGTGATCGCGACGGCGATGACGACGGGGTTCATGGGGGTCTCCTGGTTTTGGTTGGTGTGTTCTAGTTTCCGCCTGATCTGTCCGATGCCAGTAAGACGCGGGATCCCCTCTCCCGTGTGGGAGAGGGGCAGGGGCGATCGAAGATCGCACGAGGGTGCGACGGTGCTGAGCGAAACTTTGACTGTTCCGCTACCAGCCCAATGCTGAGCGCTTCACACGGAAGCGTAGCACCCTCACCCCCGGCCCCTCTCCCACACGGGAGAGGGGAGGCGCGCTATACCTTGATCGGAATAGTCAAGCAGAAATCATAGGGGCGGTGACGATCACACGTCGAAGAACACGGTCTCGTTCGGTCCCTGCAAATAGATGTCGAAGACGTAGACCGCCTTGCCATCCCGCTCCTGGCGCCTGGCCAGCAGGCTGTCGCGCTGCTGGCCGCGCTCGACGAGGTTCAGCACCGGATCGTCGGTGTTGGCCGAGGCCTCGTCGGCGAAGTAGAGCCGGGTCTGGAGGCCGATATTGATGCCGCGGGCGGCGATCCAGAGGTTGATGTGCGGCGCCATCGGGCGATGACCCTTGCGGCCGACGACCGGGCCGGGCTTCACCGTCTCGAAGGACCACACGCCCGTCTCGAAGTCCGAGCCGGTGCGGCCCCAGCCCCGGAAGCCCGCATCGAGAGGCTTGCCCTCCTGGCGGTCGGCCGGATGGTTGTAGCGGCCCGCGGCATTGGCCTGCCAGATCTCGATCAGCACGTCGCGCACGAGGTTGCCGGCCCCGTCGAAGACCCGGCCCTCGATCCGGATGCGCTCGCCCGCCGTGTCGGGCCCGGCGAGCACGTTGGTGAAGTTGGTCTCGAAGATGTCGAACCCGGCCTGGAGCGGGATCAGCCCGATATGGACGTAGGGCCCGGCGGTCTGGGACGGCGTCTCCTGGAGACGGACGGGAAGCGGCTGGACCATCGTCTCAGTTCCCCTGGAGCTTGTTCTCGAACAGCGTCTGCTGGCGGCCGCGCAGCACGATGTCGAACTTGTAGGCGAGCATGTCGAGCGGCACCGCGGCGCCGAGGTCGAGGGGGGCGATCAGGCGCTCGGCGGCGGAGCGGTCGGGGATGCCCTGCACCATCGGGTCGCGCCAGATCAGCGGGTCGCCCTCGAAGTACATTTGGGTGATGAGGCGCTGGGCGAAGCCGGAGCCGAACACCGAGAAGTGGATATGGGCCGGGCGCCAGGAATTGAGGTTGTTGCGCCAGGGATAGGGCCCGGGCTTGATCGTGCGGAAGTAGTAGAAGCCGTTCTCGTCGGTGATCGTCCGGCCGCAGCCGCCGAAATTCGGGTCGATCGGCGCGAGGTAGCGGTCGTTGCGGTGGCGGTAGCGCCCGCCGGCATTGGCCTGCCAGAACTCGACGAGGGTGTGGGGGATGCCGCGCCCGTTCTCGTCGCGGACATGGCCGTGGACGAAGATCCGCTCGCCGATCGGCTCGCCCTCGCGGGCGTAGTTGAGGATCAGGTCGTTGTCGAGCGGGCCGAGCTCGGAGTGGCCGAAGGCCGGGCCGGTCACCTCCGACAGGGAGGATTGCAGCGAGATCATCGCCCGGCGCGGCGAGCGCAGCACGCTGGTCTTGTAGTCCGGCGTGAAGGCCGGCGGGTGGATCGAGCGGTCCCTTTGCAGGAACTCGCTGTCGGCGTGGATCATCGTCTCCTCCTGGGCGCCCCGTCCGGGGCGTGGTGCGGGTCGTGCGAGGGTCGGCCCTCGGGTGTTCGAGATCGTTCGACGCGCCTGCCCCGAGGGGTATCACTCCCCTGCGGGGCGGGCCATGCCGGCCCTCAGGACATCGCCGGCCGGGTCGTGGCGGGCCGGCCGCCAAGCGCGCCGAGATAGTCCGAGAAGGCGCCGACCGAGGACAGGTCGGCGGCGGCCGAGAGGAGGTCCGGCGCGATCGCGTCGCGCTGCGCCTCGGTCAGGCGCAGGCTCGGCCCGGCGACGCTGAGATTGCCGATCGCCCGGCCGGTCTGCGGATGCACGATGTTGGCCGCCATCGCGGCGGCCCCGGGCGTGTTGGTGTCCTGCACCCAGGCATAGCCCCGGGCCCGG
This sequence comes from Methylobacterium indicum, assembly GCF_017347565.1. Taxonomy (NCBI): domain Bacteria; kingdom Pseudomonadati; phylum Pseudomonadota; class Alphaproteobacteria; order Hyphomicrobiales; family Methylobacteriaceae; genus Methylobacterium; species Methylobacterium indicum. The sequence continues at coordinate 4,718,410 of NZ_AP024145.1, forward strand.
GCCTCGTTCACCAACACCATCAGGGCGGCCACCGTGCGCGGCGCGTTGGGGCCGCATTCCTCGGGAGCCCCGAGGCCCTGGCGCATCACGAGGCTCAGGGCCTCCTCGTCGGTGAGGCTGGCGAGCCAGGCGATGCCGGTCGAGGTGGTGGAGAGCCGGGCTTCGGTGCCCATGTCGCCGTCGTAGCGCAGGCCCGTGCGGGCGCCTTGCGCCTTCGCCACCCAGACGAGGCGCGGGTAATCGACCACCGCGAGCCGCGCCAGCTCGCCGCTGAGGCCGGCCAGCCGGTCGAGCACCGACTGGGCAATGTCGACGACGCCGGTGCGCGAGAGGTGCTTGAGGCCGAGCGTCGCGAACTTGGTGGTCAGCAGATAGCGGCCGGTCTCGCCGTCCTGCACGACGTAGGCGTGCTCGGCCAGCTCCGCCAGGAGACGATGCGCGCCGCTCTTGGGGATATCCAGCGTCTCGGCGATGGTCTGGAGGGGCAACCCGCGCGGATGGTTCGCGAGGAGTTCCACCAGATCCAGGACGCGCCGCAGCAGGGAGCCGGCCATCTCTCGTGCTCGAAGTCCGCGCTCGCAAATCTGGAACGCAGTTCTGGATCTGAACTCAGTTCCGATCTAAGTCAAGGGAGCGAACGAGGGGGGACGTCGGACATGCGCGGCACGGGCCAGCACGAGACCCTGATCGGCATCGCCCTGATGGTGAGCGCCGTGGCGGGCTTCGCCTCGATCGACGCCTCGGCGAAGTTCCTGAGCGGAACGATGAGCCCGTTCCTCATCGTGGCCCTGCGCTACCTCGTCAGCTTCGTCATCGTGGCGGTTTTTCTCGCCGCCCGGCGCGACATCGTCGGGCTGATGCGGACCCGCCGGCCCGGCTTGCAGGTCCTGCGCTCGCTCTGCCTGGTCACGGCGACGATGTGCTCGTTCGTGGCGCTGCGCTACCTGCCGCTGGCGCAGGTGACCTCGATCACCTTCGCCTCGCCGCTCGTGGTGGCGCTGATCGCCGGGAAGCTCCTGGGCGAGCGGGTCGGCTGGCGGCGCGCGATCGCGGTGCTGATCGGCTTCTCGGGCGTCCTGGTGGTGAGCCGCCCGGGCCTCTCCGGCATGCACCCGGCGGCCCTGCTGGCGGTGGTCACCGCCCTCGTCAACGGGGTCTACATCGTGGTGACGCGAATGCTCGCCGCCCACGATCCGCCCGAGACCACGATGTTCTATACCGGCCTCGTCGGCTCGGTGCTGACCGCGCCGGCCCTGCCGTTCCTGTGGGAGACGCCGAGCGAGACCTCGACCTGGATCGGCATCGCGTCCGTGGGATTCTTCGGCGCGCTCGGGCACTGGCTGCTGATCCTGGCGCATCGCCGGGCACCGGCCTCGACGCTGGCGCCCTTCGCCTACGCCCACCTGCTCTGGGCCGTGCTTCTCGGCTTCCTGATCTTCGGCCACCTTCCTGACCACTGGACGGTGATCGGCGGCGCGATCGTGGCGGCCTCGGGGCTGTACCTTCTGTATCAGGAGCGCCCCCGGGTCACCCCGCCGGGGGAGGAGGGGGCGGTGTGAGGGGGACTTTCCGTAACCCTCCCCCCTCTGCGGGGGGAGGGTTCAAACCCGTAGCGTCCTACGTCACCACCGACGGCTCGGTCCGGCCGGTATGCTGCACGATCCCCGCGATGGCCTCGGCCGCCGCCACGACCGGGGCCAGCATCTCGACGGTCGGCGCGTCGAGCCGGTCCTTGGCGAAGCGCTCGAGATAGACCCGGAGCGTCGCGCCGACGGTGCCGGTGCCCGACAGGCGGAAGACCACCCGGGCATCCTCGCGGAAGAGGATCCGCACGCCCTGGCGGGCGGTGACCGAGCCGTCGACCGGATCGGTATAGGCGAAGTCGTCCGCGGCCTCGACGGTGAGCCCGCCGAAGCTCTGCCCCGGCAGCCCGGCGAGCTTGTTGCGGAGCGCGCTCATCAGCCCCTCGGCGGCGGCGCTCTCCACCTCCTCGTAATCGTGGCGGGCGTAGTAGTCGCGCCCATAGGTCGCCCAGTGGTCGCGCACCACCTGGTCGGCGGGTTTCTTCGTCGCCGCCAGCAGGTTGAGCCAGAGCAAGACCGCCCACAGGCCGTCCTTCTCGCGGACGTGGTTCGAGCCGGTGCCGGCGCTCTCCTCGCCGCAGAGCGTGATCCGCCCGGCATCGAGGAGGTTGCCGAAGAACTTCCAGCCGGTCGGGGTCTCGAAGGCCGGGATGCCGAGCGCCGCCGCGACCCGGTCGGCGGCGCGGCTCGTCGGCATCGAGCGGGCGATGCCGGAGAGGCCCGCCTTGTAGCCCGGCGCCAGATGCGCGTGGGCGGCGAGGATCGCCAGGCTGTCGCTCGGGGTGACGAAGAGATGGGGCGCGACGATCATGTTGCGGTCGCCGTCGCCGTCGGAGGCGGCGCCGAAATCGGGGGCGGCCGGGCCGGTCATCTCGACCATCAGGTCGTGGGCATGGACCGGGTTCGGGTCCGGATGGTGGCCGCCGAAATCGGGCAGCGGCTCGGCGTTGATCACCGTGCCGGCCGGCGCGCCGAGGCGCCGCTCCAGGATCTCCACCGCGTAGGGGCCGGTCACCGCGCTCATCGCGTCGAAACGCATCCGGAAGCCGGAGCGGAACAGGGCCGCGATGGCCGGGAAATCGACCAGCGTCTCCATCAGCGCGGCGTAATCCGCCACCGGATCGATCACCGTGACGGTAGCCTCGCCGAGACGGACGTCGCCCAGGGTATCGAGGTCGATGTCGGCGGCCTCGACGAGGCGGTACTCGCCGATGACCTTGGTGCGGGCAAAGATCGCTTCCGTCACCGGCTCGGGGGCGGGACCGCCGTTGCGGCCGTTGAACTTGATGCCGAAATCGCCCTCGGGCCCGCCCGGATTGTGGCTCGCCGAGAGCACCACGCCGCCGATCGCGCCGTATTTCCGGATCACGCAGGAGGCGGCGGGCGTCGAGAGCAAGCCGCCGCGGCCGACGAGGATGCGCGAGAAGCCGTTGGCGGCGGCGATCTTCAGGGTCGTCTGCACCACCTCGCGGTTGAGGAAGCGCCCGTCGCCGCCGACCACCAGGGTCGTACCGGCCCGGTCGGGCAGGCAGTCGACGATCGCCTGGACGAAGTTCTCGACGTAGTTCGGCTGACGGAAGACCGGCACCTTCTTGCGCAGGCCCGAGGTGCCGGGCTTCTGATCGGGAAAGGGCTGCGTGGGGACGGCCTTGACGGTCATGGGGTCTCGTCTCGGGAAGAGGCGACGGGGCCGGACGGTCCCGCCTGCCCGGCTTATGCCGCCTCTTGCCCGCGCGGGCCAGCCCGCCCGTCGCCCTCAGGCCGCGTCCTCGGCGGCGGATTCGCCGTGCTCGGCGGTCAGATGCTGGAAGCCGCCGATCGGGCCCGGGCGGCCGATCAGGTAGCCCTGCGCCTCCTGGCAGGATTCGGCATCCAGGAAGGCGAGCTCGGCCGAGGTCTCGACGCCCTCGGCCAGCACCGGCAGGCCGAGGCCCCGGCCGAGCCCCAGCACCGTGCGCACGATGGTGGCGGCCTGCTCGCTCGAATCGACCGCGCGGGTGAAGGAGGCGTCGATCTTGATCTTGTCGAACGGGAAGGCCCGCAGGTTCGACAAGGACGAGTAGCCGGTGCCGAAATCGTCCATGGCGATGCGCACGCCGAGCGCCTTGATCCGCCGCAGGGTGGCGAGCGCCCGGGGCAGGTCGCGGATCAGCGCCGTCTCGGTGATCTCGAGTTCGAGGCGGGCCGGCGACAGGCCGGTGGTGAACAGGATCTCGTGGACCAGCTCGGCGAAGCCCGGGGCGTGGAGCTGCACCGCCGAGACGTTGACGGCGATGCGCAGCGGCTTGTCCCAGGACACGGCCTCGCGGCAGGTCTCGCGCAGGACCCACTCGCCGATCCCCAAGATGCTGCCGGTCTCCTCGGCGATCGGAATGAACAGGTTGGGCGGGACGATGCCGCGCTCCGGGTGGTGCCAGCGCAGGAGCGCCTCGAAGCCCACCGCCTCGCCGCTGTCGATGCGGGTCTGCGGCTGGTAGACGACCTGCAATTCGCACCGCTCGACGGCGTGGCGCAGGTCGTGCTCGATCTGGCGCCGCTCGCGCACCTGCACGCCCATCCGCGCCTCGTAGAAGCGCAGGCGGCCCCGGCCCTCCTGCTTGGCGCGGTAGAGGGCGGTGTCGGCCTGGACCATCAGGGCCTCGGCATCCTCGCCGTCATGCGGGTAGACGGCGATGCCGAGGCTCGCCGCCGCGATGGCGCCCGCAGGCCCGGTCTCGGCGGCGCGCAGGGCGGCGAGGATCGACTCCCCGAGCGACTCGGCGCCGGCCGCGTCGAGGTTCGGCGCCAGCACGGCGAATTCGTCGCCGCCCAGCCGCGCCAGCATCTGGCCCGGGGCGAGGACGCCGGTGATCGTCGCGCAGACCGCGCGCAGCAGGGCGTCGCCGGCGGCGTGGCCGAACAGGTCGTTGACCTCCTTGAACCGGTCGAGATCGGCGCAGAGCACCGCCAGCGGCCGCTGAGCGGCCCGGGCGAGGGCGATTTCCTGCACCAGCCGCTCGTTGAAGCTCGCCCGGTTCGGCGCACCGGTCAGTGCGTCGTGATGGGCGAGGTAGGCGATCCGGGCCTCGGCGCGCTTGCGCGCCCGCAGGTCGCGCACCGCGAGCGCGGCGTGCGGACGACCGGCGAAATCGATGACCCGGCGGATCACCTCCACGGGCACGATCGTGCCATCGATGCGGTGGAGCTCTGCCTCCGGCACCTCGACGATGTCGGTCGCGTCCGCGGCGTCGGTGGGGAGCGGATGGGCCGCATCGCCCAGGATGGCCGACAGGGATTGCCCGGTCAGGGCGTCGGGCGTGCAGCCGACGAGGTCGGCGAAGCTGTCGTTGACGGTCACGATGCGGTCGCCGCTGCAGACCACCAGTCCCTCGACCGCGGCGTTGGCCAGCCCCCGCATCCGGTCGCCTTCGAGGACCGAGCGGCGTTCGTCGCGCAGATGCAGCCACAGCCCCGCGAAGGCGAGGACGAGGATCGTGATGCTGCCGAGGGCGACCGCGACCGCCATCATCTCGGCCGGCACCGCGGTGCCCGAGACCGCCCGGCTCGGATCCGGGACGATCACCGCGGCGGTCATCGCGGTGAAGTGCAGGCTGCAGATGCCGGCGACCATCAGGACCGCGCCGAGCACCTTGGTGCGCACCGAGCCGTCCCGCAGGGTGGTGGCGAGCGCCAGGCCGCCGAGCCCGGCGCCGGCGACGAGGGCCGTGACGACGAGGACCGGATCCCAGGCGATGCGGCCCGCGACCTCGAAAGCCGCCATGCCGGTGAAGTGCATGGCCCCGACACCGATACCGATCTGCGCGCCGCCGAGCCAGGCTGCGGCCGGCAGGCCCGGCCGCAGGGCGATCCAGAATCCCGCCCCCGTCATGCCGACGGCGATCATCAGCGACAGCCCGGTCAGGCCGAGATCGTAGGCCGAGGCGATGCCGGGCGAGAAGGCCAGCATGGCGATGAAGTGGGTCGCCCAGATGCCGGTGCCGCCGGCGAGCGCCCCGGTGAGCAGCCACAACCGGCGCGCCTTGCCGGCGTGACCGCGTGCATAATCGAGAAGGGTGAGGCTGGTTGCTGCAGCCAGATTGCACACAACCGCTGCGAGCAAGACCAGTTTGAGATCGTGGTGGTGGGCGATGCAGTCGTAGAGCGCGATCACGACGGGCGTCTCTCTTTGGAGATCTATGTGGTGTCAGACCTACGCGTCCGATGATGAACTTTCATTCGGACTTCCGGTGATCCCGCCGGTTTCCCGGACATGTAGTGAATGGCGACCTAATGGGCTCAATCAATCCTGGCGCGAGCGGATCGCGGTCCATCCCCCCACGCGGCGAGGCACCTCTTGGCGCGAAGGCCACCCGCCCGATATGCCGCGGCGACCACGACGGATGAGAGCGATGCAGAACGACGAGCCCGGACCACCGGCGCGGCCACCCCTGGACGAGGATACGATCGCCTTCGCGGGCCGCGTCTTCGGCTATGCCCGCCTCGGCCACCAGGCGGAGCTGGCCGAGCTCCTGGGTATGGGGATGCCGCCCAACCTGCGCAACGACAAGGGCGACACGCTGCTGATGCTCGCGGCCTATCACGGCCATGTCGAGACGGTCGGCGTGCTGATGGCGCACGGGGCGGACCCGACGATCGCCAACGACCGGGGCCAGACCCCGCTGGCGGCGGCGGCGTTCAAGGGCACGCTGCCGGTGGTCCTCGCCCTCCTCGACGGCGGCGCCGCGATCGACGGCACCGGCCCGGACGGGCGCACCGCCCTGATGGTCGCGGCGATGTTCAACCGCGTCGAGATGGTGGAGACCCTGCTCGCCCGCGGCGCGGATCCAGCGCATCGCGATGCGGGCGGCCTCACCGCCGAGGCCGCGGCCCGGGCGATGAACGCCCCCGACACGCCGGACCTGCTGGCGCGGGCGGCGGCGGCAGACGAGACCTAGAATATTTTTCGGCGAGGCGGGCACCGTTTCGTCGATGGAAAATGCGGCGAAATCCAAGACCTGGAGCAGCGATCGGCTGCAGGGTGATCGGGCGCCGCTCTCAGCAGATTTCGCCGAAGTGGATACCGGTTCGGCGACCAAAATCTGCGACGAAACAAGTACCTGAGCGGGCGAAGCGGGCTTGCCGACGCAAGTCTGCTCAGATCGCGGGCGGGGCGGCGGGGGGCGCCATGAGCCCGCGTCTCGCCTCGATCATCTGCCAGGCCAGGAGCGCCGGCAGGCCCAGCACCACGTCCGGCACCCGCTTGACCAGGGAGAGGGCGAGCGCGGTGTGCGGGTCGATGCCGAACAGGCTGCCGAGAAGCACGAAGCCGCCCTCCTGCACGCCGAGGCCGCTGGGGACCGGGAAGGCGGCGGACTTGATCGCCTGGCTGAGCGACTCGAGCACCACCGCCTCGGCGAGGGTGACGCCCTCGATGCCGATGCAGCGCAAGGCGATCCAGATCTCGAGGGCACCGAGGAACCAGGCCGCGAGGTGGAGCAAAAATCCCTCCGCGAGGGGCAGCCCGCGCCGCCGGTCCCACACCGCGTCGAGGGCGGCCTGAACGCCGCCCCCGGCCGGCGCGGTCCCGCCCTCGGCGGCGAAGCGGCGGGCGAGGGCGCTCACGCGGCGCTCGACGAAGGCCGCCCCGCCATAGCGCTGCACGGCGAAGAAGGCGGCTAGGACGACGACGGTGAGCGCGAGCCCCTTGGTGCACCAGGCGGCAAGGGTGGCGGCCTGCTCGCCTTCGAGCTGAGACAGCAGCACGACGCCGGTCAGCGCGAACAGGGCCTGGGTGACGACCTGGAAGAACATGTCGACCAGGATTCCCGCGGCGCTCGCCGCCCCGGTGACGCCCCAGAAGGTGAGGAGGCGCGCGCCCAGGACCTCGCCGCCGACCGAGGCGACGGGCAGGAGCACGTTGACGCCCTCGCGCACGAAGCGCAGCAGCACGAACGGGCCGGAGGCCAGCCCGACGAGCCCGGACAGGACCCGGGCCCAGGCGACCCCGCACAAGCCGATGATCGCCACCCGCACCAGCACCACCGCGACGATGCCGAGCACGCCGACGCGCCCGAACGCATCCGCCACGGCGCCGACGTCGTTGGCGGCGACGAGCCAGAGCGCCAGCACCACGCCGATCGCCGCGCCGAGGAGCGGCACGCGACGGAGCAGGCGCCGGCCGAGGCTCGGGCGCCCGGGACTCGGGCGACGGGGGGAGTCCCGCGCCGTCACGGGCCGTCGTTCCGCCCGGGCAGCAGGACGTCCAGCATCGCCGCGGGGGCGAGGTCCGGATCGAGCACCAGGAGGCGGCCTTCGCCGAGCGAGCCGGCGGTGGCCAGCGTGAGGCTGCGCTTGGGGCACAGGCCGAGGCAGCCGGTCTCGACCACCCGGACCTTGCGGCCGCGGGGGTCGGCCTTGAGGGCGCGCTTGAGCCCGCCCCGCACCGCCTTGGCGCCGACGCCCTGCCGCTTGGCGCATTTCGCGCACACCATCACGATCTCGGCGAAGGGGGCGGAGGCCGCCTTGGCCGGACCGCGTTTCGTCACCGCCAGCTTGCTCACGCGGGTCACCGTCTCCCGTTCCGCGATTCCGTGATGCCGGAGTTACCCTCCGGCCGGAGCGGGTGCAACGCGGCATGACGCGGCGTCGGACGCCGCGCCCGCCCTCGCCGATCGCGACGCCGGTACCTGTCCGATCGGCTCTCGCCCATTCAGCTCTTGCCGTTCAGCTCTTGCCGACCAGCGGGCAGCCGCCCTGGCTCATGGGCTTGAACGCCTGATCGCCGGGGATCGTCGCGAGCCTGTTGTAGACGTCCCAGGGGCCCTTCGACTCGGAGGGCTTCTTCACCTCGAATAGGTACATGTCGTGGATCGTGCGGCCGTCGGGCCGGATCATGCCCTTGCCGAACAGCGGGTCGTCGGTCGGGTTGGCCTTCATCCACTCCATCACGACCTTCGGGTCCTTCGACTTCGTCGCCGAGACGCCCTTCAGGTAGTGCATCATCCCGCCATAGACGCCGGCCTGGTTCATGCTCGGCATGTTGCCGTTCGCCCGCTTGGCGAAGCGCTGCGAGAAGGCCCGGGTGCCATCGTTCAGGTCCCAGTAGAAGGCTTCCGTGAGCACCAGCCCCTTGGCGATGTCGAGGCCGAGCGCCTTGGCGTCCTGGGCGTAGAACAGCAGGGCCGCGAGCTTCTGCCCGCCCTCCGTCAGGCCGAATTCGTGCGCCTGCTTGACGGCGTTGATCGTGTCGCCGCCGGCATTGGCGAGCCCGACCACCTTGGCGCCGGAGGCTTGGGCCTGGAGCAGGAAGGACGAGAAGTCGCTCGCCGGGAACGGCACCCGGGCGGAGCCCAGAACCTTGCCGCCGTTGCGCGTCACGACCGCGGCGGTCTCGCTCTGGAGCGACTGGCCGAACGCGTAGTCGGCGGTGAGGAAGAACCAGGTGTCGCCGCCGCGCTTGACCATGGCGCCGCCGGTGCCGTTGGCGAGCGCATAGGTGTCGTAGGTCCAGTGGACCGTGTTGGGCGAGCATTGCGGGCCGGTCAGGTCGGTGGTGCCGGCGCCCGAATTGATGAAGATCTTGTTCTTCTCGCGGGTCACCTGGCTCACCGCCAGCGCCACCGACGAGGTCGGCACGTCGAAGATCGCGTCGACCCCGTCGCGGTCGTACCATTGCCGGGCGATGCCGGCACCGACATCGGGCTTGTTCTGGTGATCGGCCGAGACGATCTCGACATTAATGGACTTGTCGATCGCCGCGAAATCCTCGGCGGCGAGCTGGGCCGCCGCGACCGAACCCTTGCCGCCGATATCCGAGTAGACCCCCGACATGTCGTTCAGGATGCCGACCTTGACCGTCGTCTGGGCCGAGGCCGGCAGGGCCGCCAGCATCAGGCATCCGGCCGACAAGAGCAGCCGCTTCAGGGTGATCATGGGTTCCTCCCGGGTGCGTTTGTTATCGTCCCAGGAGGGGCTACCGGGGCGAATCCGTCAAGCGCGGCGAGGGGATGGATGTCGGGGGCCGGACTGCGCAGCCGGCCGGCTCGTCGAGCCGCGGCCCGACATCGGTTCTCACACCGAGGCCGCCGCTTCGCCCAGGCGCACGCACCGCGCCGCATGCCCGGGCGCCACCGCCACCCGCGCCGGCAGGCCCTCGCGGCAGGCCGGCACCACGAGGCCGCAGCGGGGCTCGAACGGGCAGCCGGGGGGCGGGTCGGCGAGGTCCGGGGGCGAGCCCGGGATGGTGGCGAGCCGCACGCCCTTCGGCGAATCCGGGGTGATGCGGGAGGCGAGCAGCCCCTGCGTGTAGGGATGGGCCGGCCGGCCGATCACGTCCCCGCTCGCGCCGACCTCGACGAGGTGGCCGCCATACATCACCGCCACCCGGTCGGCGACCTGCACCGCCACGCCGACATCGTGGGTGACGAAGATGACGGCGAGGCCGAGGTCGCGCTGGAGCTCGCGCAGGAGAAGCAGGATCTGGATCTGCACCGTGGCGTCCAGCGCCGTCGTCGGCTCGTCGGCGAGCAGCACCTTGGGCCGGCAGGCGAGCGCGAGCGCGATCATCGCCCGCTGGCGCATCCCGCCCGACATCTCGTGCGGATAGGCGTCGAGGCGCCGGGCCGGCGAGGGAATGTGGACCCGCTCGAACAGTTCCAGCGCGCGGGCCCGGCCCGCCGCGCGGGAGACGCCCTCGTGGCGCATCACGGCCTCGGCGATCTGGTCGCCGATGCGGTAGACCGGATCGAGGGCGAGGCCCGGATCCTGGAAGATCATCGCGACGGTGCCGCCGCGATAGGCCGAGAGCGCCTTGCGCTTGAGGGAGAGCACGTCGTGCCCGTCGACCCGGAGATGCCCGGCGATGCGGGTGCGGGATTCCGGCAGGAGCCGCATCAGGGCCCGGAGCGTCACGGACTTGCCCGAGCCGGATTCGCCGAGCAGCGCCAGGGCCTCGCCGGCCCGGATCGAAAAGTCGACCCCGCCGACCGCCCGGACGGGCTTGCGGCCGCCGAGGAAGTCCACCGTGAGGTCGCGGACCTCGATCAGGGCATCGGACGTCGCGGTGTCGGAACTGCGCAGGGGTGCGTTCATGGGGTGCGCCTCACGCCGCCATCGGGACCGGGGGAGCCTTCGGGTGGCCGGAGCCCGCCGCCGCCATGTGGCAGGCGGCGGAATGGGCCGGTGCCACCGGGTCGAGGCCGGGCTCGCGGGTCCGGCAGACCTCGGCGGCGAACTGGCAGCGGGTATGGAAGCGGCAGCCCGGGGGCGGGTTGATCGGGTTCGGGGGATCGCCGGTGAGCGGCGCCTCCTCGAGCCGCGCGTCCGGGTCGGTCGAGGGCTGGGAGGCCAGCAAAGCCGCCGTGTAGGGGTGGCGCGGAGTTCCCAGGATCGCGTCGGCCGGGCCGATCTCGGCGATCCGGCCGAGATACATCACCATCACCCGGTCGGACATGAAGCGCACGACGTTGAGGTCGTGCGAGATGAAGATGTAGGTCAGGCCGAATTCCTGCTTGAGGTCGGTGAGCAGGTTCAGCACCTGCGCCTCCACCGACTTGTCGAGGGCCGAGACCGCCTCGTCGAGGATGAGGAGACGGGGTTCGAGGGCGAGCGCGCGGGCGATGTTGACCCGCTGGCGCTGGCCGCCCGAGACCTCGTGCGGATAGCGCCCGCCGAAGCGCCGCGGCTCGAGGCCGACCCGGCGCAGGAGGTCGTGGGCCCGCGACAGGGCGGCCGCCGCGGACAGCCCGTGCGCCTTCGGTCCGAAGGCCACCGATTCCTCGACGGTGAGGCGCGGGTTCAGCGAGGCGTAGGAATCCTGGAAGACCATCTGCACCTGGCGGCGATAGGCCTTCAGGTCGAGGGCGCGGGAGCCGAGCAATTCGCCGTCGAAGACGATGTCGCCCTTGTCCTGCCGAGAAATCTGCATCAGCAGGCGCGCCGTCGTCGACTTGCCGCAGCCGGATTCGCCGACGACGCCGAGCGTCTCGCCCTTCATCACGGAAAAATCGACGCCATCGACGGCGCGCACCGCCGGGCCCTTGCCGAAGAGACCGCCCTTGCCGGCAAAGTGCTTCACCAGGCCGTCGACGGTCAGCAGCGGCTGGGCGGGGCCGCCGCGGTCGCGGGGATCGAGGTCGGTCACTGGCGCACCTCCATGGCCGAGCGCAGGCCGTCCGACAGCAGGTTGAAGGAGATCGAGGTCAGGAAGATCATCACGCCGGGCAAAGCCGCCACGACCGGGTTGACGTAGATCGCGGTGCGCAGGGTGTTGAGCATCAGGCCCCATTCCGGCTCCGGCGGCTTCACGCCGAGGCCGAGGAAGGACAGGCCCGAGGCCAGGATCATCGAGACCGAGATCAGGCTCGTGGCGTAGACGAAGACGGGGCCGAGCACGTTGCCGAGCACCTGCACCCGCACCACCGTGAACGGGTTCGCGCCCGAGACCCGGGCCGCCTCGACGTAGTCGCGGTTGCGGATCTGCACCGTCACGCTTTCCGCCACGCGGGTGATCTGCGGCACGAACACGACGGTGAGCGACACGATGGAGTTGAGGATGCCCGCACCCAGCGCGCCCGACAGCGCGATGGCGAGGAGCACCGAGGGAAAGGCGAAGAACACGTCGACCACGCGCATGATCACGGTGTTGACCCAGCCGCCGGCATAGCCCGCCAGGATGCCGAGGCCGGAGCCGACGAAGAACGCGATCACGACCGGCAGCACGCCCATGAAGAGGGAGAGGCGGCCGGCATAGAGCAGGCGCGTGAGCATGTCGCGGCCGAGCTCGTCCGAGCCGAGCCAGTAGGTCGCGTCGCCGACATGGCGCAGGCGCCGGACCATCGAGCCCTTGAACGGGTCCATCGGGGCGATGAGCGGCGCGAAGATCGCCGCCAGCACGATGGCGAGGATGACGCAGGCGGCGGCCATCGCCACCGGATCGCGCAGGAGGCGGCGCAGCACGCTGCCCCAGTAGCCGCGCGAGGCGACCGCCGGGATCTCCGGGGCGGCGACCGCCGCGACCGGATCGCCCGTGGCGAGGGAGGTCTGAACATTCATCGGATCAGGCCCTCTCGATGCGGGGGTCCAGCGCGGTCTGCACCACGTCGACCAGGAGGTTGAGGGTGACGAAGAACATCGCGAGCACCAGGATCGTGCCCTGCAGCAGCGGCAGGTCGCGCTGGAAGATCGCGGCGTTGAGGAGGAAGCCGGTGCCCGGCCAGGCAAAAACGGTCTCGATCAGGATCGAGCCGCCGAGCAGGTAGCCGAGCTGCAGCCCCATGATGGCGATGGCGGTCGGCGCGGCGTTCTTGACGACGTGACGGAAGACGCCGAATTCCGACAGGCCCTTGGCGCGGAGCGCCTGGACGAAGTCCTGGTGCAGGATGTCGCCGACCAGCGCCCGGACGGTGCGGGAGATCACCCCCATGGGGATCACCGACATGGTGATGGCCGGCAGCAGGATGTAGCGCAGGTGCTCGAGGTCCGGGAACCAGTTGCCCGAGCCTTGCGGCCCCGCGCCCGTCGGCGGCAGCCAGCCGAGGGTGGCCGAGAAGATGATCACCAGGACGATGCCGAGCCAGTAATGCGGCACGCTGACCCCGAACACCGCGATGGCCGAAGCCACCCGGTCGAGCCAGGAATCGCGGGCATAGCCGGCGACGAAGCCGAAGAAGGTGCCGAAGGTGAAGCCGATCAACGTCGCCATCGAGGCGAGGATCAGGCTGTTGCCGACGGCGCGGCCGACCTCCGACAGGACCGGGCGGCCGGTGGCGATCGAGGTGCCGAGGTCGCCGTGCAGGATCTTCCAGAGCCACAGGCCGTACTGCACCGGCAGCGGCTTGTCGAAGCCGTAGGCCGACCGCATCTGCGCCTGCATCTCGGCGGTGGCGTCGACGGGCAGGATCGCGCTCAGGGGATCGCCGGGGGCGAGGTGGACGAGGAGGAAGCACACCAGGCTGACGCCCAGGGCGACCGGGGCGGCGTAGCCGATGCGCTTGAGGATGAAGAGGATCATAGGAACGGCGCCGGTTGTCGGGGTCGTAGCCCGCCGGGCGGGGGCCAGGCGAGGTCGTGATCTGTCAAAGCCGTCGTCATGCGGTCTGTCCCACCCTCAACCTCATCCTGAGGTGCGGGCGATCGAAGATCGCTGAGCCTCGAAGGAGGGCTCCGGAAGCCTTGCGATCTCTGGAGCCCTCCTTCGAGGTCAGTCCATCGACGATGGACTGACACCTCAGGATGAGGCCGCTGGGGGGCCGAGAGTGAAAATCGACCGGCTTTTGTTTTCTCGAACCAATTCGGGTGAGTGGTCGCCTACTTCGCCATGGTGATCGGCGAAAAATCCTGGAACCAGCTCTGGGCCTGGACGAAGCCCTGGACCTTCTTGCTCATCGCCCGCGGGTTGACGTCGTGGGTGACCATCAGGAACAGGGCGTCATCGACGAACTTCTCGTGCACCTTCTGCAGCACCGCGACCTGCTCCTTCGGATCGAAGGTCGCCCGCACCTCGTCGAACAGCTTGTCCATCGCCGGGTCGCAGTAATAGCCCCAGTTGGTGCCGTTCGGCGGCGCCAGGTTGCACTGGGCGTGGCGGATGAAGGCGGTGAACGGGTCCTGAATCAGGTAGGAGTAGTTCATCGCGGTGCCGCCGCGGGCACTGTCGGACTTGGAGCCGGCCCGCCAGATGTTGATCAGCGTGTTCCACTCCACGACCTCGTAATCGACCTTGATGCCGACCTCCGCGAGGTTCTGCTGGATGAACTCGTTCATCGGCAGCGGCTGCATCTGGCCCGAGCCCGAGGCCGAGATCAGCACCTTGGTGGAGAGCGGCTTGTTGGGGCCGTAGCCGGCCTCCTTGAGGAGCTTCTTTGCCGCCTCCGGATCGTAGCCGAGCTTGAAGGTCGGCTTGCCGAACCAGGGATGGCCGGGGGTCAGGAAGCCCTCGGCCGGGGTGGCGAGGCCGCCCAGGAATTCCTTCAGGCCCTCGCGGTCGATGGCGAGGTTGGCGGCCTTGCGCACGCGGATGTCGTTCCACGGCGAGCCCTCGGCCCGCGACAGGTGCCAGGTCCAGTTATGCGGATAGAGGTTGGTGACGAGGGCAAAGCCCGCGGCCTTGAGCGAGGGCACCGCGTCGGGGGCCGGCGCCTCGATCCAGTCGACCTGGCCCGACCGCAGGGCGGCGACGCGAGCATTGGCCTCCGGCAGCGGGACCAGCACCATCTTGTCGAGCTTGGGAACGCGCGCCTTGTCCCAGTACTCCTTGTTCGGCACCAGCTCGAGGCGCTCGCGCGGCACGAAGCCCGTCACCTTCCACGGACCGGTGCCGGAGGGCGCCTTGGCGACCGCGTCCCAGCTCTTGCCCTGCTTCTCCCAGTTGGCGGGAGACGACATCAGGATCCAGGCGAGCTGGTAGGGGAAGGTCGCGTCCGGGGTCTTGGTGACGATCTCGACCGTCATCGGGTCGACCACCTTGTAGGTGGCGACGGCCGGGATGCGGGTGCGCCCCTGCGCCGACTGGCGCGGGTCGAATTGCGGGCTGTCCGACTTCAGGAGCTTGTCGAGATTCCACACCACGGCATTCGCGTCGAAGGCCGAGCCGTCGTGGAAGGTAACGCCGGGGCGGAGCTTGAAGGTCCAGCGGGTCTTGTCGGCGGGGTCGATCGACCAGGAGGTGGCGAGGCCCGGCGTCAGCTCGGAGGCCTTGTCGGCCCGGCTCAGGTCCCAGTTGATGAGCGCGTCGTACACCGTGTAGCCGGTGAAGCGCATGCCCTCGCCGCCATTGTCGGCTTGGCCGGTGGTGAGCGGGATGTCGGAGGCGGTCATGCCGATGCGCAGCACGCCCTGCGCGCTCGCGGGCCCCGTTAGTGCCAGGGCGAGGGCGAGGCCGGACAGGGTCCGCCCGAGCGCGGACCGGCGCAGGGACGGGGGGGTGAGCAGCGGCATCGTCGATCGTCTCCGTGGGGTTGACGAACGACAGGACTGCAAGAGCCCTGCCAACCGCCTCGCCTGCGCTGGAGGCGCATTCCTGGAACTGGAATGCCTAAATTGTAGCCTGCCTCATTCGTGGGCGAACAAACC
This sequence comes from Methylobacterium indicum, assembly GCF_017347565.1. Lineage (NCBI taxonomy): Bacteria > Pseudomonadati > Pseudomonadota > Alphaproteobacteria > Hyphomicrobiales > Methylobacteriaceae > Methylobacterium > Methylobacterium indicum. The sequence continues at coordinate 4,734,042 of NZ_AP024145.1, forward strand.
GCGGCGACACTGCTCTTACAGGAGGCAGGCTTCGGCCTGGGCGGCCTCGATCTGCCGGTCGGCGACGAGGTGGGCGAGGCCGTGGACCAGAGCCCAGGCCCGCAGGGCGTCGCGGTCGGCGGATGCCGGGGGCTCGCGGTCCGCCACCGCGCCCCGCAACGTCCCGAACGCCGCCGCGGAGGCCTCGGCGAGATCCGGATGGGCATCGCGGTCCAGGGTCCCGCCGAACATCAGCCGGAAGGTCGCCCGATCTTCCTCGGCGAAGCGCAGATAGGCGCGGCCGAGCGCTTTGAGCCGATCCGGCGGGCTCGTCTCGCCCGCCGCCCGGTCGAGCGCCCGGTGCAGGGCCAGGAAGCCCTCGGTCGCGAGCGCCGCGAGCAGCGCCTCGCGGCTCGCGAAGTGCCGGTAGGGCGCATTGTGCGACACGCCGGCGAGGCGCGCCGCCTCGCGAAAGCTCACCGCCTCGACTCCGCCGGCGCGCAGGAGGTCCTGCCCCGCCGCGATCAGGCCACGGCGCAGGTCGCCGTGATGGTAGCTCGCGCCGCCGCCAGATGTTGACAATGCCCACATGCCCCGTATGTTGCGCCTGTCAACATACGGGCCCCGGGCGCCGCCGCAAGCTGCGACAGCCGGGCCGCGCCGTGGATCGGGCCTGCGCCATGACCCTCCAGCCGCTGCTCCAGTCCTCGCCGGTGGTCCAGGTTCACGCCGCGGCGGCCCTCGCCGCCTTGTCGCTCGGCGCGCTGCAGTTCGGGCTCCGGCGGGGCGGTGGGCGGCACCGATGGATGGGCCGGCTCTGGGTCGGGCTGATGGCAGTGGTGGCGCTGAGTTCGTTCGGCATCTCAAGCTTGCGCCAGGTCGGGCCGTTCAGCTGGATCCACCTCCTGTCGCTGTTCACCCTGGCGGCGTTGGTCCGCGGGGTGCTGCATGCGCGGCGCGGCGAGATCGCGGCCCATCGCTGGACCATGATCGGGCTCTATCTCGGGGCGCTGGTGGTCACCGGCCTGTTCACCCTGTCACCCGGGCGGATCATGGGCCGCGTCGTGTTCGAGTGAGGGCAGGCGCGTCAGCGCCGACCCGCACCGAGGCGGTCGCGATCCATCGCCACCGGCGGCCGCGTCTGCGGCGCCCGCAGCAAGCGGTCGCGGCTCAGGCCCTTGTGGACATGGACCATCAGGGCGATGCCGAAGAGCGGCGTGATCAGGTTGACGATCGGCACCAGCATCAGCCCGGCCAGCAGCGCCCCGGCGAGCATCACGGTGGCGCTGTGGTGGCGCCGCATGGCGCCCGCCTCCGTGAGGGGCCGGAACCGGGCGGCGGCGAGCTCGAAATACTCGCGTCCGAGCAGGTAGGTGTTGGCGAGGAAGAACGCCGCCACGTTGATGCCCGGCACGAGCAGCAGCGCCAGCGCCGCGAGGTTGACGGCGAGCGCCAGCCCAGCGAACCGCACCGTGTAGAGCATCGCCTGGCCGAGCGGCATCGCCTGGCCCGGCACCTCGTCGGGGAAGTCGGTGCGCTCGACGATCGCGGCGGCATCGTCGAGGAAGTAGCCCGCCACCAGGATCGAGACCGGCGGCAGGATGTAGGCGAGGCCGACGAACAGCCCGGCCCCGGCCAGGAACGACGCCACGGCGTTGACCATGGCGTAGTCGGTCGAGATCGGATGGGCGGCGATCAGCGCCGCGATGCCCTTGGAGAGGCCGAACCAGATCAGGGCCAGGAGCCCGACCGTGAGGCCGAGGGACTTCCACAGGATCTGGCGGAGCGGCGGGGAAAAGACCTGCCGCAGGGCCGCGAAGGCGGCGTTGATGAGCATCGAAGCCTCGAGGATGGACCGCGCCGCCGTTCACTTGATGTCGAACGGCCCCGTCGTCCAGGGGCAACCTGTGCGGCGGGCGAACCGCGCCCCGCTTCGCGGGTTGAGGCACCACAGCATGGCGCCCGCGCCGCGAGGAGGCTCGACCGATGGACATCGCCGTAGACAAGGTCAGTGAATTCATCCTGCGGGCCCGCGCCCTCGACGTGAAGGAGGGCCTGAGCGATCCCGATTCCGGGTCGAACCCGATCGACGACGGCGCCCGCGACGTGCTGGTCGACGGTACCGACGACGCGACCGAGGAGGAGCTTCGCGAGATGATCGCCGGCCTCAACGACGACGAGCGCGCCGACCTCGTGGCGCTCCTGTTCGTCGGTCGCGGCGACATGGAGCCCGAAGAGTTTCCCGATGCGGTGCGGCTCGCCCGCGAGCGCGAGGCCGCCGGCACCCGTACCGCCGACTACCTGCTCGGCATCCCGAATGTCGGCGACCTTCTCGACGAGGGGCTGGCGGCGATGGGCCTGAGCAGCACCGTCTGATCCTGGCCCGCGCTACCCGAGGCGTACCCCGACATCGCCTTCGCACTCCAGCCAGGCACGGAACGCAAGGGCGAGCGGGTCGTTCGCCCGCTCCTCGGGGAGATAGGTGCAGTAGCTCCGGGCCGGCAGCGCCGGTCCGGCGAACGGCGCGACGAGGCGGCCCCGCGCCAGGTCGTCCGCCACCAGGGCGGTCGGCCCCATCGCGACGCCGAGCCCGTCGAGGGCCGCCTGCAGCGTCAGGTAGAAGTGGTCGAGGACCAACGTCGCGGCCGGGTCGAGCCCGGCCCGGCCGGCCCGGGCCAGCCAATCGGCCCAGAGCCGCGGCAGGCTCAGCGTGTGCAGGAGCGTGTGCCGCGCGAGGTCCTCGCAGCGCCGCAGCGGGATCCGGTCCATGAGAACCGGGCTGCAGACCGGCAGGCGCTCCTCGGCCAGGAAGGGCGCGGCCCTGAAGCCGTAGAACGTGTCGGGCCCACCCCGGATGATCACGTCGAACGGATCGCCGAGGGCTTCGGGCGACGCGTTCGAGGTCTCGAGCCGGACCTCGACGCCCGGATGCTCCGCGCGAAACCGCGCCAGCCGGGGCACCAGCCAGCGCAGCGCGAAAGTCGCCGGGGCGCTGACCCGCAGCACCGCCCGGTGGTCCTGTCCGAACCGCTCGGTCGCCGCGGCGATCCGGTCGAGGGCGGGGCCGATCCCGGCGAGGTACGACCGGGCGGCGTCGGTCGGCACGATCCTCCGGTTGTGGCGGGTGAACAGCGGCGCGCCCAGCCATCCTTCGAGGCCGCGGACATGCTGGCCGACCGCGCCCTGGGTCACGCCGAGCTCGCCGGCGGCCTCCTTGAAGCTCCCGAGGCGGGCCGCGGCTTCGAAGGCCCGCAGGGCATTGAGCGGGGGCAGGGACCGCGGCATCGGCGCGAATTCCTCTCAGAAGAGTTTTTCTGATCTTGTTGCCGCTGATTACTGGTTTGTCGCGCCGGTTCGCAACACTTAGCCTCACCCGATCCTTGCGGACGGCCCTCTCTCACGGGCCGGCCGTCATCTCATCGCCTCGCGCTGCGCAGGCTGGATTCGGGCCACCACCCATGACACCCCTCGTCCTGGCCGGCGTCACGCTGGCGGCGATCCTGCACGCCGGCTGGAACGCGGTGCTCCGCGGCGGCAGCGACCGGCTATGGTCGATGACGCTGATGATGATCGCGGTCGGCGGCACCAGTGCGGCCGCATTGCCGTTCCTGCCCTGGCCCGCCCCGGCGAGCTGGCCCTACATCGTCGCCTCGGCGGTGATCCACGCGGCCTACAACCTCTCCCTCGTGCGGGCCTACCGGTCGGGGGAGCTGGGCCAGATCTACCCGGTCTCGCGCGGGTCCTCGCCGGTCCTGGTCGCGCTCGGCGCCGCGGCCTTCGCACAGGAGCGCCTGACCGTCCCGGCGGTGATCGGCATCGCCCTCGTCTCCGGCGGGATCCTGTCCCTGGCCCTCCAGGGCGCCCGTCCGCGGGATGGCCAGAGGAAGGGGGGATTTCTGCCGGCCGCCCTCGTCACCGGGGCGCTCATCGGGGCCTACACGGTGGTCGACGGAATCGGGGTGCGACTCGCCGGGAACAGCCTCGCCTACGCCAACAGCATGTTCCTGCTCTGGAGCGTGACGACGCCGGTGATCTACCTGTTTGGCCGCCAGCGGCCCCCGGCCTACACGCGCGGCCAGACCATGGCGGCGCTCGGCGGCGGCCTCGTCTCGATCGTCGCCTACGGCATCGTGATCGCGGCGATGCAGTCCGGCGCGATGGGCGTCGTCTCGGCGCTGCGCGAGACGAGCGTCGTCTACGCCGCGCTCATCGGCCGGCTCTTCCTGAACGAGCGGCTGACCGCCCGCCGGATCGCCGCCTGCCTGGCGATCGCCGGCGGGGCGGCCTGCCTGGCCTACCCCGCCGGGTGAGGGCGGCTATTCCGCCGCCGCGCGGTGCGGCTCGGGCGCCCGATGCACCACCGGCACCGCCGGCGCGCCCTCCCAGCGGGAATGGGCCGGGATGCTCTCGCCCTTCATCACGATGGTGAGGGGGCGCAGCTGGGCGTAGTCGCCGACCTTGGTGTCGTAGAGCACCGTCGCGAAGGCACCGACGCTGACGCCGCGGCCGACCTCGACCCGGCCGACCTTCATCACCCGGTCCTCGTAGAGGTGGGTCTGGAGAGCCGACATCCGGTTGACCGAGGCGAAGTCGCCGATGGTGACGCAATCGAACTCGGTGATGTCGGTGGCGAGCATGCACACGCCCTCGCCGGTGCGGGTGCCGAACAGCCGCAGCACCCAGGGCAGGAACGGCGTGCCCATCAGGTGCTCGAGCAGCACCTTGCCGGCGAGGCCCCAGTACATCACCGCCACCGCCTCGGTGCGCATCGCCCACCACGACCACATCGGGTGCATGCCGGGCTCGTAGCGGCCCATCAGCAGCCACTTCACGGCGATGACCACGAGGGTCTGCAGCACCGCGATCACCACGCTGGTGGCGACGAAGCCGACGGCGAGCCCGCCCCAGTCGCCGGCCAGGATCGCCGGGTAGAAGATGAAGTCGATCGCCAGGATGGCGAAGGTGATGAACAGCATCGGCGAGAACGAGGAGGTGAAGGCCTCGAACACGCCGCGGCGGACCCGCGGCCAGATCCCGGGCTCGAAGGTCTGCGCCTGGCCGAGATCGACCTTCTGCCGGACCGGCAGCTTGATCGGCGGCGAGCCGAACCAGGTCTCGCCGGGCGCCATGCGGTCGTTGGCCGGCGGCTTCGACTTGATGCCGATCAGCACGTCGTCCGGAATGATGGCGCCGGGCGGCACCACCGCGTCGTTGCCGACGAAGACACGGGCGCCGGTGCGGACCGGGGCCAGCTCCATCACGCCGCGGCGCACCTCCTCCTCGCCGTAGACGACCTCGTCGGCGATGAAGTTGCGCGCGCCCACCTCCGCCAGGTCGTAGCGGCCGGCGAGGTTCGTCGAGATCTCGGCGCCCTGACCCATCCCGGCGCCCATCAGCCGGTACCAGGCCCGCATGTAGACCGTGGCGAAGAGCGACGAGAGGGTTTCCAGCGTCACCTCGGCGGCGAGCGCCACCGCCCATTTGCGCAGGTAGACGCCGCTATGGATCGAGTAGCTGCCGGCCTTGAGCCGCGGCAGCACCAGCCAGCGGATGCCGGCGATGAGCCCCACCGTGCCGGCGGTCATCAGCATCGCCGTCGGCCAGGTCAGGAACGGCAGGTACCAGTGGTAGTCCACGTCGGTCATCGTCGCCAGCGAATCGCTGATTTGGTCGAAGATGTAGAAGGCCGGGAAGATCGGCAGCAGGCCGACCGCCGGGATCGCCGCCAGCAGCACGGCGTAGATCGCGAAGAAAACCGCCCGGCGCTCACGCGAGACCTCGGGCTCCGGATGGATCTCCGAGAGATCGACCATGCCGACCTTGCGGCCCGGCGAGCCGTCCCAGGCCTCGGCGCGGCCGACCACGGTCCCGGACGGCACGGTGGTGAGGTCGGCCAGTTCCGCGTGGTCCTCGATCCGGGTGTCGTAGCCGACGACGCAGGAGGTGCCGATGGCGACATCGTCGCCGATCGACACGGGTCCGATGACCAGTTCGTTGCCGACCACCTCGGCATTGGCGAGCGTCAGCCGGCCCCCCAGCGAGGCGCCGCGCCCGATGCTGACGAGATCCGGCGCCCCGATCTCGATGTCGGAGATCAGCGCATCCTCGCCGACCTTGGCGCCCAGCAGCCGCAGGTAGATGCGGATCATCGGCGAGCCCTGGAGCCACTTGACGTGGACCAGCGGCGTCAGGCGCTGGGTCAGCCACCAGCGGAAATAGTAGGTGCCCCAGAGCGGGTAGCGCCCGGGCTTGGTCCGCCCCAGCACCAGCCACTTCACCGCGATGGCGATCAGCGCGGTGGCGGCGTTGAGGCCGATATAGACCAGCAGCAGCACCGCCATCTCGGAGAAGAAGCCGAGCTCGCCGCCGGTGATCAGCAGGTAGGTGACGAAGATGCCGAGCCACTGCGCCGTGGCGAGCGCGATCACGAAGGGCAGGACGGCGGCTTGCGCGAGACCGCACAGGAAGCGGCGCATGAGCGGGGGCGGCTCGAAGGAGAGGTCGTGGGTCGCGGCGGCCGCGCCCGCCCCGCCGGTCCGCGCGATCAGGGTCTCGGACATCGCCCGCAAGGTCCGCCCGTTATAGACGTCCTGGAGCGTGATGGCGGCGAGCGCCGGCACCGTGCGCACCGCCGAGACGAAGCGGGCGGCAAGCAGCGAGTGACCGCCGAGATCGCCGAAGAAATCGGCCTCGAACGGAATCGGCTGGTTGCCGAACACCGTCTGGGCGGCGGCGAGCAAAGCGGCCTCGGTCTCGTCCCGGGGCTCCTCCTGCTCGCCGGAGGTCTCGACCACGGCGAGCGGCCGGGCGCGAAGCGCCTTGCGGTCGACCTTGCCGGAGGCGGCGAGCACGGGAAGGCTCTCCACCACCTCGAAATGCGCCGGGATCATGTAGGGCGGCATCGTCTCGGCGAGCGCCGCGCGCAGGCGCCCGCGATCGAACTCCACCCCCCGCTCGGGAACCACGAAGGCCACCAGCCGGTCGACGCCGTCGTCCTGGCGCAGCACCACCGCCGCCGAGGCGATGCCCGGCTGGACCCGAATCCGCGACTCGATCTCGCCGAGCTCGACCCGGAAGCCGCGGACCTTCACCTGATCGTCGATGCGGCCGTGGAAGACGATCCGGCCGGCGGAATCGAGGGAGACCGCGTCGCCCGAGCGGTAGAGCACCGGGTCCGACCCGTCGCCGCCATACGGGTTGGCGACGAACTTTTCCGCCGTCAGTTCCGGCCGGGCGAGGTAGCCCTTGGCGACGCCGGGACCGCCGATCAGGAGTTCGCCCTGCACGCCCGGCCCGACGAGATTCAGGGCCTCGTCGGCGATGTAGGCGGTGTAGTTGGCGATCGGCCCGCCAATGGTGACGGGGTCGCCGGGCTTCATCTCGGCGGCAGTCGCCACCACGGTCGCCTCGGTCGGCCCGTAGGTGTTGAACAGCTTTCGCGAGCCGGTAGCCCAGCGGGCGATCAGCGGCTCGGGGAGCGCCTCGCCGCCGAGCAGGATCAACCGCAGACGCGGCACGTCCCGGGTCATCAGCCCGAGCAGGGTCGGCACCGTATCGAGCACCGTGATGCCGGCCTCGTTGAGGATATCCGGCAGGGCCTCGGCGTCGCCCATCTGGGCCGGGCTCGCCACGAACAGGGTCGCGCCGGCGAGATACGGAACCCAGATCTCCTCCATCGAGAGATCGAAGGCGACGGAGGCGCCCTGAAAGACCACGTCGTCGCCGGCAACGCCGTAGAGGTCGTTGGCCGAGCGCAGGAAGTGGCAGATGTTGCGATGGCTGATGACGATGCCCTTCGGCACGCCGGTCGAGCCGGAGGTGTAGATCAGGTAGGCCGGGTGCTCGGGCGTGAGGCCGGCGGCGCGCAGGTCGGGCGCCGGGCCGCCGGCTCCCGCGGCGATCTCGTCGGGGGTGAGGGGCGGGCAGGCCTCGGCCGGCGCCTTGTCCTTGAGGGCGGGCGAGACGACCAACGCCTTGGCGTCGCAATCCTTCAGGCAGACGGCGACCCGGTCGGAGGGCGCCTCGGCATCGAAGGGCAGCCAGGCGGCACCCGCCTTGGTGATGCCGATCTGCGCCACCAGCAGGTCGAGGGAGCGCGCCATCCACAGGCCGACCACGTCGCCGGGCCCGATGCCGCGGGCCGCGAGGCCGGAGGCGATCGCGTCGGAACGCCGGTCGACCTCGGCATAGGTCAGGCGGGTGCGGGAGGCCGCGTCGGACCCGCTCGCCGCGTCGATCAGCGCCGGGTGATCGGGCCGCGCCCGGGCGGTGTCGCGAAAGATCTCGGCCAGCACCTCGTCGCGGATCAGGTCCGGCCGCACGGGGCCGCGCAGCACCGCCGCGCCCGTGGGCGGAACGGCCGTCTGGCGCGTCCCGGGGCTGGACGGACGAACGGTCCCGGCGGTGTGGTTCATCAAGCGACTCCGCTGGCCCGCCTCGGGCCATTGAGCTTAACCAGGGCGCCGGCGCGGCTCCGGGATGGAGGCCGGCGGACGGGTCTCGCCCGCGTCAGGTAGCGGACGGGCGGTGCACGGGGAGGTGGACGAGAACCGGGGCCGGTTCAAGGCACCGGCGCCGGTTCACGGCACGGGCCGTCCCAAAAACCTCCGGCGGGGATCAGACCCAGCGCCGCCCGCCCGCCTCGAGCACGAGGACCCGGCCCTGCAGGATCTCGAGGTGGGGCGCCTCCTCGGGGTTCGCGACGCCGAGCGTCACCATGACGGCGCGGGCGACGCCGCCATGCGCCACGATGATCGTCGGTCCGTCGAGGGAATCGAGGAGCGGCCGCACCCGCTCGGCCACCATGGCGTAGCTCTCCGCGCCCTCGCCCGGCGGACAGAAGCCCCAGCGGTCCCGGTCGCGGGCCTGGGAGCGGGCCGGATCGCTCCGGCGCACGTCCTTCCAGGTCAGGCCCTCCCAGGCGCCGAAGCCGATCTCGCGCAGGCGCGGATCGGTGGTGTAGCCGGCGGGATCGAGGCCGAGCGACCGGCGCAGGCCCTCCATCGTGTGGCGGGTGCGCTCCATCGGGCTCGACAGATAGGGCAGGGTGGCGACGTCCCCGCCGACGAGGCCCGCCAGGCGCTCGCCGACCTCGGCCGCCTGGGCCACGCCCTTGCGGTTGAGGGCGATGTCGCGCTGGCCCTGGAGCCGGCCCTCGGCGTTCCAGTCGGTCTCGCCGTGGCGCACGAAATAGATCGGTGCCCGGATCACCGGCCGGCCCTTTCGGAACGGCCCCGCTTCGCTGTCGTTATCGCCTGCACACGCCGTTCCTCGCCCGAGCCCCCGCCTTCCGATGTCGAAGAAGAACCCGAAAGACAAGACGGTTTCGCTTCCCGGCCATCCGCGACCGTCCTCGGCCGCCTGGGCGAACGAGGCCGGGCTGCTGGCGGCGGCGAGCCCCGGCTTCCTCGCCGAGCACGGCGCGACGATGCCGGTGCCGCCCCCGGGCGTGGTCCAGTCGCGGCCCGAAGCGCCGTGTCGCCTCGCCGAGATCGACCCCGACGCGCCGGGCTCCTCCGACGGCAAGGCGCAGGCCGAAGCCGAGCTCGCCGAGGTGCGCGCCCGCATCCGCGACCTGCAGGAGCGGCTCTATGCCGAGCGCAAGCGCAGCCTTCTGGTGGTGCTCCAGGCGATCGACACCGGCGGCAAGGACGGCACCATCCGGCACGTCTTCGAGGGCGTGAACCCGCAGGGCTGCCAGGTCGCGTCGTTCAAGACGCCGAGCGCCGAGGAACTCGACCACGATTTCCTGTGGCGCTACCACCGCCAGGTGCCGGCCCGCGGCATGATCGGGGTGTTCAACCGCAGCCACTACGAGGACGTGCTGATCGTCCGGGTCAAGCGGCTGGTGCCGGAGGCGGTGTGGCGCCCGCGCTACGACCTCATCAACGACTTCGAGCGCCTGCTCACCCTCTCGGGCACCACCGTGCTCAAGATCTTCCTTCACATCTCGAAGGCCGAGCAGAAGGAGCGGCTCGAGGCCCGCCTCGCCGATCCGACGAAGAACTGGAAGTTCGATCCCGCCGACCTCGTCGAGCGCGAATCCTGGGACGCCTACCAGGGCGCGTTCCAGGACGCGCTGACCCTCTGCGGCACGCGGCTCGCCCCCTGGCACGTCGTGCCGGCGAACCGGAAGTGGTTCCGCAACCTCGCGGTCGCCCGCCTCGTCGCCGACACCCTGGAGGCGATGGATCCGCGCTTCCCGGAACAGACGGCGGATCTGGCTGGGATCACGGTGCCGGATTGAGGCCGAACGGACCCGGCTTCCCGACGCGAACCGGACATCCTCCGCATCATCCCGGGGCCGCGAAAGCGGAACCCAGGATCCATAACCGCCGACGGTGCAGGTTGGAGCGGGATGCCGGCCACCATCTCCGGCATCGTCAGCGGCTATGGATCCCGGGTTCTCGCCTTGGGCGAGCCCCAGGATGACGTGGAGGGTGAATCAGTCGCCGCAAGAACGAGGACCTTCAGCAGATCACGCCGCCTCGTCCCGCTTGCCGAGGCGCTTATCGAGGTAGGTGTCGACCGTCTGGGTCAGCTCGTCGACCTTGCCGTCGAAGAAGTGGTTGGCGCCGTCGACGATCTGGTGCTCGATGATGACGCCCTTCTGGGTCTTCACCTTCTCGATCACCGGCATCACCTCGCGGGCCGGCGCGACCCGGTCCTCGGAGCCGTGCACGAACAGGCCCGACGAGGGGCAGGGGGCCAGGAAGCTGAAATCGTAGCGGTTGGCCATCGCGGCGATCGAGATGAAACCCTCGATTTCGGGGCGGCGCATGAGCAGCTGCATGCCGATCCAGGAGCCGAACGACACGCCGGCGATCCAGCAGGCCCGGGCCTCCGGGTTCACCGCCTGCACCCAGTCGAGGGCGGCGGCGGCATCCGACAACTCGCCGACCCCGTGGTCGAACGCGCCCTGGCTGCGGCCGACGCCGCGGAAGTTGAAGCGCAGGGCCGCAAAGCCCCGATTCGCGAACGTGTAGAACAGGTTGTAGACGATCTGGTTGTTCATCGTCCCGCCGAATTGCGGGTGCGGGTGCAGCACGATGGCGATCGGGGCGCCCCGCTGCTTGGGGGCCTGGTAGCGCCCCTCGAGCCGACCGGCGGGACCGGCGAAGATGACCTCGGGCATGAACCACCTCTCATTAAGGCTTCCGGGTGCGTGAGTGCGGCGCAGGCGGGCGAGGATGCCGGGCCGGAACCTTGACTCGGGTTCCGTCTCCCATAAAAGCACCCTTAGAACAGTTCTAGATCACTAGAACCATTCTAAACAACAGGTGCCGCAATCCCGCGCCTCGCGCCGGTGAGCACGCACCGTCTGATTACGCGTGTCCGGGGCGGGCCTTAGCACGGTCCCCGGGGGGAAAGGCAAAGGAATTCAGCGCATGGAGCGCGAGCGCGCCTATCTCGACCACAACGCGACCTCGGCGGTGAAGCCTGAGGTTGCGCTTGCGGTCGCGCGCGCGCTCACCGAGCTTCCCGGCAACCCGTCCTCGATCCACCGCGAGGGCCGTGCCGCCCGGGCGGCGATCGAGGCGGCCCGCGTTCAGGTCGCGGCCCTCGTCGGGGCGGCGCCGGCCAGGGTGGTGTTCACCAGCGGCGGCACAGAAGCGTCGAACGCCGTTCTGTCGGGCGCCCTGCGACGCCGCGGCCTGCCGGCTCCGACCCGGCTGCTGATCGGGGCGACCGAACATCCCTGCGGCCTGCAAGGCCACGCCTTCGCCCCCGAGGCGACCGAGATCCTGCCGGTGGATGCGGACGGCGTGCTGCGGCTCGACGTCTTGGAAACGCGGCTCGCCGCGCTGGCGGGGGAGGGCACGACGGCGCTGGTCTCGGTTCAGGCCGCCAACAACGAGACGGGGGTGATCCAGCCCCTGGCGAGGGTTGCGGCGCTGACATGCCAGCACGGCGCCCTGTTGCACACCGATGCGGTTCAAGCCGCTGGACGGATTTCGATTGGGCGCAATATATTTGTTGCCGATGCGGTGACGCTCTCCGGCCATAAGCTCGGGGGACCGAAGGGCGTCGGCGCGATCGTGCTCGGGGAGGGAGCGGGCCTGGAGCCGGCCTTCATCCGCGGCGGCGGCCAGGAGGCGCGGCTGCGGGCCGGAACCGAGAACCTGCCGGGCATCGTCGGGTTCGGCCTCGCCGCCGAACTGGCGCTCGCCGCCATGCCGGGGGAAGCGGTCCGCCTCGCCGCCCTGCGCGACGGGATCGCCGCCGGGGTGCGGGCGCGGGCCCCCGACGCGGTGGTGTTCGGGGAGGGCGCCGAACGCCTGCCCAACACGCTCTGCCTCGCGGTGCCGGGCCTCAAGGCGGAGACGGCCCTCATCGCCCTCGACCTCGACGGGGTGGCGGTGTCGTCCGGGGCGGCCTGCGCCTCGGGCAAGGTTTCGCGCTCCGGCGTGCTCGCGGCGATGGGGGTCGATGCGACCCTGTCCGCGGGGGCGCTGCGCGTGAGTTTGGGGTGGAACAGCCGGCAAGAGGACGGGGAAAGGTTCCTCGCGGCCTTCGATCGGCTGGTTTCATCCCTATATAAGCGCCGGGAGCGGGCCGCGTGAGCGTGCGCCTCGCATCCGGCCGTGTCATCACCTCGCGGCCCTTGAAGCCGTAAGCGGTAGGAGACGGGTATGCCTGCAGTGCAGGAGACGGTCGATCGCGTTCGCGCCATCGATGTCGATCAGTACAAGTACGGTTTCGAGACCACGATCGAGATGGAGAAGTCCGAGAAGGGCCTCTCCGAGGACGTGATCCGCTTCATCTCGGCCAAGAAGGACGAGCCGGAGTGGATGCTCGAATGGCGCCTCGACGCCTATCGCCGCTGGCTCACCATGAAGGAGCCGAACTGGGCACGGGTCGAGTACGACAAGATCAACTACGACGAGCTGTACTATTACGCCGCGCCGAAGCGCAAGGCGGCGCAGTCGCTCGACGAGATCGACCCCGAGATCCTGAAGACCTACGAGAAGCTCGGTATCCCGTTGCGCGAGGTCGAGGTGCTGGAGGGCATCGCCCCCGAGCGTCGCGTCGCCGTCGATGCGGTGTTCGATTCGGTCTCGGTCGCCACCACCTTCAAGGCCGAGCTCGCCAAGGCCGGCGTGATCTTCATGCCGATCTCGGAGGCCCTGCGCGAGCATCCCGAGCTGGTGCGCAAGTACCTCGGCTCGGTCGTGCCGGTCACCGACAATTACTTCGCGACGCTGAACTCGGCGGTCTTCTCCGACGGCTCGTTTGTCTACATCCCGCCGGGCGTGCGCTGCCCGATGGAGCTGTCGACCTATTTCCGCATCAACGAGCGTGACACCGGCCAGTTCGAGCGCACGCTGATCATCGCCGACAAGGGCTCGTACGTCTCGTACCTGGAGGGCTGCACCGCCCCGAAGCGCGACGACAACCAGCTCCACGCCGCGGTGGTCGAGCTCGTGGCGCTCGACGACGCCGAGATCAAGTACTCGACGGTGCAGAACTGGTACCCGGGCGACGCCGAGGGCCGCGGCGGCATCTACAACTTCGTGACCAAGCGCGGCGATTGCCGCGGCGTGAACTCGAAGATCTCGTGGACGCAGGTCGAGACCGGCTCGGCGATCACCTGGAAGTACCCGTCCTGCATCCTGCGCGGCGACAACTCTCGGGGTGAGTTCTACTCGATCGCGGTGTCGAACGGCATGCAGCAGGTCGATTCCGGCACCAAGATGATCCATCTCGGCAAGAACACGACGAGCCGGATCATCTCGAAGGGCATCTCGGCCGGCCGGTCGCAGAACACCTACCGCGGTCTCGTCTCGGCCCACAAGAAGGCCAAGAACGCTCGCAACTTCACCAATTGCGACTCGCTGCTGATCGGCGACCAGTGCGGCGCGCACACCGTACCGTACATCGAGTCGAAGAACGCCTCGGCGGTGTTCGAGCACGAGGCCACCACCTCGAAGATCTCCGAGGACCAGAAGTTCTACTGCCTGCAGCGCGGCCTCTCCGAGGAGGAGGCGACCGCGCTCATCGTCAACGGCTTCGTCCGCGACGTGCTGCAGCAGCTGCCGATGGAATTCGCCGTCGAGGCCCAGAAGCTGATCTCGATCAGCCTGGAAGGCTCGGTGGGCTGATCACCCGTCACGGTTCCCGGCGACGCGCCGGGAGCCGCTCCCTACCCGATACCGCCCATCACGGACGCGGCGCCGCACGCTCGGCCCGCGCTCCCGTCAGGACTTTTCTACCATGCTCGAGATCAAGAACCTGGTCGTCAACATCGAGGACAAGCGCATCCTCAACGGCCTCAGCCTGACCGTCAACGACGGCGAGGTCGCCGCCATCATGGGGCCGAACGGCTCCGGCAAGTCGACCCTGTCCTACGTCATCGCCGGCAAGGAGGACTACGAGGTCCTCGACGGCGAGATCCTGCTCGACGGCGAGAACATCCTGGAGATGGAGGCGGATGCCCGCGCGGCGGCCGGCATCTTCCTGGCCTTCCAGTACCCGCTGGAGATCCCCGGCGTCGGCACGATGACCTTCCTCAAGGCGGCGATGAATGCCCAGCGCAAGACCCGCGGCGAGGAGGAGCTGACCACCCCCGACTTCATGCGCCAGGTCTTCGCGGCTGCCGACAAGCTCGAGATCAACCGTGAAATGCTCAAGCGCGCCCTCAATGTCGGGTTCTCCGGCGGCGAGAAGAAGCGCATGGAGATCCTCCAGATGGCGCTGCTCTCGCCGCGCTTCTGCGTCCTCGACGAGACCGATTCGGGCCTCGACATCGATGCGCTGCGCATCGTCTCGGAGGGCGTGAATGCGCTCCGCGCCCAGAACCGCAGCTTCCTCGTCATCACCCACTACCAGCGCCTCCTCAACCACATCGTGCCCGACGCCGTGCACGTCATGGCGCAGGGCCGCGTGGTGAAGTCCGGCGGCAAGGAGCTCGCCCTCGAGCTCGAGGCCTCGGGCTACGCCGAGTACCGGTCGAACGAGGCCGCGTGACCATGGCCGACGTCACGACCCTCCGCACCGCCGCCGAGACCGGGCTGTCGAAGCTTTTCGAGGTCCAGCGGCTCAAGCTCCCCGGCGCGGCCATCGCCCGCGAGGAGGCTTTTCGCTATTTCGAGGCGGCGGGCCTGCCCCACCGCCGCGTCGAGGCCTTCAAGTACACCGACCTGCGCGCCGCCGTGCGCGAGGCCGCCCCGCCGGCCGAGGTCCCCGACGCCGAGACGGCGCGCAACGCGGTCAAGACCGCCCGGGGCTTTGCCGGGATCGAGGCCGCGCGCCTGACCTTCGTCAACGGCCATCTGGTCGCGGCGCTCTCCGACCTCTCGGGCCTGCCCGAGGGCCTGGAGGTGGTGACCTTCGCGAAGGCCATGGCCGAAGGGCATCCGCTCCTCGACCATCTCGCTCCGGTCGAGCAGACCCGCGAGAACCCGATCTACCAGCTCAACGCCGCCTTCATGGCGGACGGGGCGGTGATCCGGGTCGAGGCCGGCGCCAAGATCGAGCGCGCCCTGCACCTGCGCTTCGTCGGCACCGGCTCGGCGCCGTTCTCGACCGCGACCCGCGTGCTCGTCGTCACCGGCGAGGAATCCGAGGTGACGATCCTCGAGAGCCACGAGGGCCCGGACGGGATCGCCTACCAGCCCAACGACGTCCTCGACGTCGTGATCGGCGACCGCGCCCGCGTGCTGCACAGCCGGCTCAACATCGAGGGCGACGCGGCGATCGCGCTCTCGACCGTCTCGGCCCGCCTCGGTGCCGGCTCTCACATCGAGACCGTCAACGTGGTGACCGGCGCGGTGCTGTCGCGCCACCAGCTCTACCTGCACTTCGCGGGCGACGACGCGACCGCCACCGTCAACGGCGCCGCGATGATCCGCGACGGCCAGCTCGCCGATTCGACGCTGCTCGCCGACCATGCCGCCGTCGGCGGCATCAGCCGCGAGCAGTTCAAGACGGTCATCGACGGCGACGCCACCGGCGTGTTCCAGGGCAAGATCATCGTCCGCCAGATCGCCCAGAAGACCGACGGCAAGATGAAGTCCGACTGCCTCCTCCTCACCGACGAGGGGCAGATGATGAACAAGCCGGAGCTGGAGATCTTCGCCGACGACGTGGCTTGCGGCCACGGCGCCACCTGCGGCGCGCCGGACGACGACCTGCTGTTCTACCTGATGGCCCGCGGCCTGCCGCGGCCTCAGGCCGAGAGCCTGCTGGTCCAGGCCTTCCTCGGCGAGGCGATCGAGGTGGTGACCCACGAGGGGGCCCGCGCCGCGATGATCGCCGAGACCGAGGCCTGGCTCGCCCGCCGCGGCTAAGAAACGATCGGGCCGGCCCAAGGGCCGGCCCCTCTCACGCCCATGCACGAGAGCCCGACATGAACGCACCCGTCCTCCAGACCCCCTACGACGTCGAGGCGATCCGGGCGCAATTCCCGATCCTGTCGCAGCAGGTCTACGGCAAGCCGCTGGTCTATCTCGACAATGCCGCCTCGGCGCAGAAACCGCGGGCGGTGATCGACGCGATGTCGGGCGCGATGGAGACGGCCTACGCCAACGTGCATCGCGGCCTGCACTTCATGGCGAATGCGGCGACGGACGGCTTCGAGGGCGCGCGCGAAACGACGCGCCAGTTCCTCAACGCCCGCTCCACCGACGAGATCATCTTCACCCGCAACGCCACCGAGGCCTACAATCTCGTGGCGAGCAGCATGGGCTGGGCCGGCCTGATCGGCGAGGGTGACGAGATCATCCTGTCGATCATGGAGCACCATTCCAACATCGTGCCCTGGCACTTCCTGCGCGAGCGCCGCGGCGCCGTGCTGAAATTCGCCCCCGTCGACGACGAGGGCAATTTTTTGGTCGAGGAATACGAGAAGCTCTTCTCGCCCCGCACCAAGATGGTGGCGATCAGCCACATGTCGAACGTCCTCGGGACGGTGACCCCGGCGGAAGACATCGTCCGCATCGCTCATGCCCATGGCGTGCCCGTGCTGCTCGACGGGGCGCAGAGCGCGGTCCACCAGGCGATCGACGTCCAGGCCCTCGATTGCGACTTCTTCGTCTTCACCGGCCACAAGGTCTACGGACCGACCGGGATCGGCGTGCTCTACGGCAAGAAGGAGTGGCTGGAGCGCCTGCCTCCCTACCAGGGCGGCGGCGAGATGATCGAGATCGTCGAGGAGGAGCGCGTCACCTACAACGCGCCGCCGCACCGGTTCGAGGCCGGAACCCCGGCGATCATCGAGGCGATCGGACTGGGCGCGGCGCTCGAATTCATGATGAGCCTCGGCCGCGAGCGCATCGCCGCCCACGAGGCGCATCTGCTGGCCTACGCCCAGGAGCGCCTGCGGGGCATGAACAGCCTGCGGATCATCGGCACGGCCAAGACCAAGGGCGCGGTGATCGCCTTCGAGATGAAGGGCGCGCACGCCCACGACGTCGCCACGGTGATCGATCGCCAGGGCGTCGCGGTGCGGGCCGGCACCCACTGCGCCATGCCGCTCCTGAAGCGGTTCGGCGCCACTTCCACCTGTCGCGCCTCGTTCGGCCTGTATAATACGACGGCGGAGATCGACGCCCTCGTCTCGGCCCTGACCCGGGCCGAACGGATGTTCGCGTGAGGACCCCATGACCGATACCCCCGCCGCGACCGGCGCGACGACCCCGCCGCTGAACGCGCAAGTGACCGCTCCTGCGATCCCGCCGGAGGAGATGGACCGCCTGACCGACGGCATCGTGGCGGCGCTGAAATCCGTGTACGATCCGGAGATCCCGGCCGACATCTACGAGCTCGGCCTGATCTACCGGGTCGACATCGCCGACGACCGCAACGTCGCCATCGACATGACGCTCACCGCCCCGGGCTGCCCGGTGGCCGGCGAGATGCCGGGCTGGGTCGAGAACGCCGTCTCGGCGGTGCCGGGCATCGCCGGCTGCAGCGTCACGATGGTGTTCGACCCGCCGTGGGATCAGAGCCGGATGTCGGACGAGGCCCGCATCGCGCTGGATATGTGGTGAGCCGGTTCAGCGCATCGCGTCGGTGATACGCGGTGCGAAGGTAAGACCGTCATAGACATCGGCGAGGGACAGGCTCGCGCCGATCTCCGGCAAGGCGATGACGGCGTCGAGGCCTTCGAACAGCTCCGGTTGCCATCCCTCCGCCTCGCGGCGGTAGAGCAGGGCGACCGGAGCCACGGTCTCGAAGAGCAGGATGTACCGGAGCGTCGGATGGCGCTTGTACTCCTCCAGCTTCACGGTCCGGTCGACGGCAGTGGTGGAGGGAGAGGCGACCTCGACGACGAGGCGCGGCTCCCGGGACTCATGGGTGTCGTAGACCAGTTCGCCGCATTCGACCGTGACGTCGGGCCGCCGGATCGTGGTGATGCTGGTACGGAGCGAAACGTCGTCGGTCGTCGGCCGGCAGCGCGAGCCGCGAAGCTGACCATACAGAATGCCGATGACGTTCACCGTCACCCGATCGTGCTGGACGCTCGCCCCGGTCATCATCCGGTGCTTCGGCACCGGAACGCCGTCCACGAGCTCGAAGGGTTCGTCCTGGCCCTCCTGCCAGCGAAAGAATTCTTCCGGCGTCATCCGCCGCCGCGCCGCATCCGCCATGGCCGCCTCCGTGCGGTCCCATCCTAGCACATCCCTCCGGTGGACCATCGGCAACGGGATGCTTATCTTCCGAGACGTAACCTCACGCCTCAACCGCCCGGGCCTTGAACCCGGCCGCCGGAGAGAGTTTTGACCATGGCACCGAGCTTCAAGGTGATGTCGCTGACGGACGCCGCCGCCACGCGGATCAAGGGCATCATGGCCGACGCCGAACGCCCGATCGCGGGCCTGCGCGTCGGCGTCAAGAACGGCGGCTGCGCCGGGATGAGCTACACGATGGAATACGCCGAGGAGCGAAAAGCCGGCGAGGACGTGGTCGAGGACAAGGGCGTGCGCGTCTTCATCGACCCGAAAGCGGTGCTGTTCCTGCTCGGGACGGAAATGGATTACCAGACCACGAAGCTGTCGTCGCAGTTCGTGTTCAACAATCCCAACCAGACCTCGGCCTGCGGCTGCGGCGAGTCGGTCGCGATCACGCCCGTCGACCCCAACGCGCTCAACGCCGCCCACGCCTGAGGGCAGCGTCCTCCGGGGCGGCCCCTCGCCGCCTCGGCCCCTCGGGGCTCAGGCGACGTCGTTCATGGTGTCGGCCGAAGTGCCGTCGTCGACGACCCGGTTGCGGCCCGAGCGTTTGGCGGTGAACATGCAGTGGTCGGCGCGCTCCAGGAGCGACACCGCGGTGTCGCCGCGCCGGTAGACCGCGACGCCGACCGAGATCGTGATCCGGCCGAGGCTCTCGCCGGTCGAGCGCTTGACCAGCTCGCGGCCCATGACGCTGGTGCGGACCTTCTCGGCCACCTCGCGGGCGCTGGTCCGGTCGCAGTCCGGCAGGATGATCCCGAATTCCTCGCCGCCGAACCGGGCGATCGTGGTGCGGGTCTCGACGCTCTCGCGCATCGTCATCGCCACCAGGCGCAGCACCTGATCCCCGGTGAGGTGGCCGTAAAGGTCGTTGAAGCGCTTGAAGTGGTCGATGTCGAGGACCACGAGGCAGACCGGCTGGCCCTGAACCGCCGAATGGTCGACGGCCTTGTGCAGCATTTCCTCGAAGTGCTTACGGTTGCCGATGCCGGTGAGGGGATCGGTCAGGGATTCGACCCGGACCGCCTCGAGGGTCTCGCGTAGGGTCTCGATCTCGTTGCGGCTCTCCCGCATCCGCGCTTCGAGGGTGCGGTTGTTGGCCGCGACGTCCCGCGTGGTCACGACGAGCGAGGAGATGATCTCGCGCACCCGGGCCCGGTTCACCGCCGGGGCGGCGAGGTCCTGGCTGAAGGCCTGGAGCGAGGCGCCGTAGCGTGCCGTCGAACCGAGCGCGGTGTCGAGCATCTCCATGATCTGCTCGATCTCGGCCAGCACGCCGTTGCTCGCCCGCTCGGTCTCGCTCGAGAGCCGGCGGCCGTCGAGATAGGTCTCGAACAGGTGATCGACGGCGTTGTCGGTCAGCGCGCCGTGCTCGGCGGTGAGGCGCTTGACGGTCTCGGTCAGCTGCGGGTTGAGGCCGGCGACGTACGTGTACCAGACGGCGTAGCTGCGCGGCGTCGCCGACGAGCGGTACGCCTTCATCAGCTCCATCGCCCGCTGACCGAACAAGAAGCTCCGATCGAGGTCGGCGCTGCTCAGGTCAGGCATCGAACGTCTCCGCGCTGGGCACCGGCTTCATGCCGGCACCGTTCCGCGATGTTTACGCTCGTTCCGTGGAGAAGCAGTTAAAGCCGGCGCTCCCGGAGCGCCGGCCAGGCAAAAAACCGGGGTCTACTCGGATTCCTTGCGCTTCTTCAGCACAACCGGCCGTAGCAGGAAGGCCGGAACGTGATCACCCAGACCCACCACGGCGTCCGGCATCGCGTCGTCGTCTCGGCTGCGGCCTCGGTCGTTGCGGCGGCTGGAGGCCCGCTCGTCGCGGGGACGGCGATCGTCCTGGGGACGACGCTCCTGCGAGCGGGGCTCCTGCGAGCGGGGCTCGTGCGAGCGGGCCTCCTGCAACCGACCGTCCTGCGGACGACGCTCCTCGGCGGCGGGCCGCTCGTCGGACGCCTGCGCTTCGCCGTTGCGGCGGGCTGGAGCGGCCTCCTCGGTACGGGGGCTGCGGGCGCGGCGCCGGCGCGTCTCGTCCCGGCGGCCGCCTTCCTCGCGGCGTCCCTCGTCCCGGCGCGATTCCTCGCGGCGGCCGCGACCGCCCCGGCGGCGGCGGTCGTCGGACTCGCCGGGCTCCTCGTCGGGCAGGCTGGCGAGATCGCCCTCCGCCCAGGCGATCGGCTGGCCGATCAGGGTCTCGATGGCGGCGAGCGACTTCTCGTCGCCCCGGCCGATCAGCGTGAAGGCGGCACCGGCGCGGCCGGCCCTACCGGTGCGGCCGATGCGGTGGACGTAGTCCTCGGCATGGTGCGGAACGTCGAAATTGAAGACGTGGCTCACCGCCGGGATGTCGAGGCCGCGGGCCGCGACGTCGCTGGCGACGAGCAGCGGCACCTCGCCGGAGCGGAAGGCGTCGAGCGCCGCCATGCGGGCCCGCTGGTCCATGTCGCCGTGGAGCGCCGCGACGTTGAAGCCGTGGTTCGCCAGCGACTTCTGCAGCTGCGCGACGTCGCGCTTGCGGTTGCAGAAGATGATGCCGTTGTTCAGCTCTTCCGCCGCCCGGATCAGCTTGCGCAGGGTCTTGCGCTTCTGGTGCCCCTCGCCGCCCGTCGCCACGAGGCGCTGGGTGATGGTGGTGGCGGTCGAGGCGGGACGCGCCACCTCGATGCGGACGGGATTGTGCAGGAAGTCGTCGGCGAGGCGCTGGATCTCCGGCGGCATCGTCGCGGAGAAGAACAGCGTCTGGCGGGTGAACGGCACCATCTTCACGATGCGCTCGATGTCGGGGATGAACCCCATGTCGAGCATCCGGTCGGCCTCGTCGATGACGAGAAGCTCAACGCCGGTGAGCAGCAGCTTGCCGCGCTCGAAATGGTCGAGGAGGCGGCCGGGCGTCGCGATCAGCACGTCGACGCCGCGGGTGATCTTCATGTCCTGGTCGGCGAACGAGACGCCGCCGATCAGGAGCGCCACGTTGAGCTTGTGGTTCGAGCCGTAGCGCTCGAAGTTCTCCACCACCTGCGCGGCGAGCTCGCGCGTCGGCTCGAGGATCAGCGTGCGCGGCATCCGGGCGCGGGCTCGGCCCTGCTCGAGCAGGGTGAGCATCGGCAGCGTGAAGGCCGCCGTCTTGCCGGTGCCGGTCTGGGCGACGCCCAGCACGTCGCGCCGTGCCAGAACGTGCGGAATGGCTTGGGCTTGGATCGGGGTCGGCGTGGTGTAGCCCGCGGCCTCGACGGCCTGCTGGACCTTCTCACTTAAACCCAGTTCGGCGAATGACATCCTGAGGAGAACCGTTGCGCGCGGGCGGATCGGGCCGGCGCGGAGAAACCGTCGCGGCAACGGCCGGGAGGCAAAGTCGTTTCGCAGCCAGTCCCGCGCCGGTCATCCGAGGCGGGACGTTCACGCCATTGCTCCGTCGCGTCGGGCACGCGACCGCACGCAGGACACGCCCGATGCGCGCCCGCTTGTCAAGTGTCCGCCGTCATTTGTCCGGTGATGACCGTCATGCACGCGCCGCTCCCGCGCGCGGAGATGCCGGGAAATCAGGGACGGGGTCCCGCCGTGCAGGGATCGAGCCGGGTCCGGGCGGCCTCCCCGGCGATCGACCCGGTCGTCTCGGGCTCGACGAGCCCGCGCAACGCGATCGTCTTTCCCGCGAGGGCAGCCGGTTCCGGGCCGGGCGGGGCGAGGACGCGAAGGACCGCGAGCGAGACCAGAACGACGAGGAAGGCCATCGCCCAGGTATGGCTGAGGAGGGAAGGGCGCCCGGAACCGGCCATCGCGATTGCCTCGGTGGATGTCGTCGGGTGTGAGGCTGCGGCACCATGGTTAATGCCAAGTGACCGCACTGGCTCGATTTTTTCCGGCGCAGGTCGCCGCCGATTCACGGTTCGTTGACGGGTGGAGGGGTAAACCCTGTCCTCGTTGCAGGAATGCGACAGACCGGGTGACCGACCGGGGATAGAAGCGCGCCGGCTCTCGCCAATCAGGACCAGTCAGACAATGAAGAAGATCCTCCTCGCCTCCGTGGCCCTCGTCGGCCTGTCCGCCGCCGCCTCGGCCGCCGACCTCCCGCGCCGCGTGGCCCCCCCGCCGGTCTTCACCCCGGTGCCGGTCTTCACCTGGACGGGCTTCTACGCCGGTTTCAACGCCGGTTACGGCTTCAACACCGCTGACACCCGCGCCCCGACCGTCGTCGGCGTGCCGGCCGGCGTCAACGCCGCCAGCAGCGTCTTCGTGACCGGCGCCGGCGTCCCGACCACCGGCGTCCTCGCCTTCGGCAACCGCAACAGCAACGACGGCTTCGTCGGCGGCGGCCAGATCGGCTACAACTACCAGTTCACCCCGGGCTCGGGCGTGGTCGTCGGCCTCGAGGCCGATGCCCAGTACGCCGATTTCGGCCGTGACCGGAACCGCTACGCCTTCGCCACCGCGGCCGGCGCCGGCATCAACCCGGGCACGCTCGTCTTCAACCCGAACGGCATCTCGGGCCTCGACTTCTTCGGCACAGTCCGTGGCCGCCTCGGCTACGCCTGGGACCGCACCCTCGTGTACGCCACCGGCGGTTTCGCCTACGGCTCGGGCGGCGGCCGCGACTTCGGCCTGCCGAACAGCTCGCGCGACAACTTCCAGACCGGCTGGGTCGTCGGCGGCGGCGTCGAGTACGCTCTGCCCACCGACTCGTTCTTCAACTTCTTCCGCTCGTCGGCCGTGACCCTCAAGGTCGAAGGCCTGTACGTGAACCTGGATCAGGGCAACCGCAACAACGGCGTGTTCGCTCAGACCGTCAACGGCACGCAGTACTCGGTGTTCTCGCCGGGCGTCGTGTCGGTCGGCCCGGCCAACCTGTACCGTCGCGAGACCGAGTTCGCGGTCGTCCGCGCCGGCCTGAACTACAAGTTCAACGGCTTCTAGTCTGAACTGTCCGTCCCCGGACGGAGCGGAGCCCGGCCTCACGGCCGGGCTCTTCGCGTTTCGGGGGTGGGTCCCGGCGGGGGCAGGGGGTCTGGGATCCTCGTGCGCACCGTGCGGACGAAAGAAAGGCCCGGCCGCTCCCGCGGCCGGGCCTTTCTTTCGTCGGATCGTCCCTCCCTTCTCGGCGGGGGCCGATCAGATGTCGAGCTCGATCTCGTCGGCGAAGACGGCGCGCTCGGAGATGAAGGCGAAGCGGGCCTCGGGCTTGTTGCCCATCAGCCGCTCCACCGTGTCGCCGGTGGCGTCGCGCGCCTCCTCGACCACCTCGACCCGCAGGAGCGTGCGCTTCTTGGGGTCCATGGTGGTCTCCTTGAGCTGGCCGGGCATCATCTCGCCGAGGCCCTTGAAGCGCCCGATCTCGACCTTGCCCGACTTGAACGTGGTCTTGAGGAGCTGCTCCTTGTGGCGGTCGTCCCGGGCATAGGCGCTCTTGGCGCCCTGCGTCAGCCGGTAGAGGGGAGGGACCGCGAGGTAGAGGTGGCCGCCCTCGATCAGCTTCGGCATCTGCCGGTAGAAGAAGGTGATGAGCAGCGAGGCGATGTGGGCGCCGTCGACGTCGGCGTCGGTCATGATGATGACCTTCTCGTAGCGAAGGTCGTCGTGCCGGTACTGGTTGCCGAGGCCGCAGCCCAGCGCCTGGGTCAGGTCCGAGAGGAGCTGGTTGGCCCCGAGCTTGTCCCGGCTCGCCGAGGCGACGTTGAGGATCTTGCCGCGCAACGGCAGGATCGCCTGGGTGGCGCGATCCCGCGCCTGCTTGGCCGAGCCGCCGGCCGAATCGCCCTCGACGATGAAGATCTCGGAGCCGGCGGCCCCGGCCTTCGAGCAATCGGCGAGCTTGCCCGGCAGGCGCAGCTTGCGGGTCGCGGTCTTGCGGGCGACCTCCTTCTCCTGGCGCCGGCGCAGGCGCTCCTCGGCCCGGTCGATCACCCAGTCGAGGAGCTTGTTGGCCTGGGCCGGGGAGGCGGCGAGCCAGTGATCGAAGGCGTCGCGGATCGCCGCCTCGACGATGCGGGAGGCCTCGAGCGTCGCGAGCTTGTCCTTGGTCTGGCCCTGGAATTCCGGCTCGCGGATGAAGACCGACAGCATCGCCGCGCAGGTTGCCATCACGTCGTCGGCGGTGACCGAGGCCATCCGCTTGACCTGGCCGACCCGCTCGGCGTGGTCGCGCAAACCCCGCAGCAGCGCCACCCGCATCCCGCTCTCGTGGGTACCGCCCTCCGGCGTCGGGATGGTGTTGCAGTAGGAGGAGGAGAAGCCGTCGTCGTTCGACAACCACGCCATCGCCCATTCGAGCGAGCCGTGGCTGCCCGGCTTCGTCACCTTGCCGGCGAACACGCCGTCGGCGACCAGTTCCTTGCCGTCGATCTCGCGGGCGAGATAGTCCTTCAGGCCGGCCGGGAAGCGGTGCACGGCCTCGGCCGGCACGTTCTCGACCCCGTCCAGCATCGAGGGCGCGCAGCGCCAGCGGATCTCGACCCCGCCGAACAGGTAGGCCTTCGAGCGCGCCATCTTGAACAGGCGGCGCGGATCGAACCGGTGCTCGCCGAAGATCTCGGCGTCGGGGTGGAAGCGCACCCGCGTGCCGCGCCGGTTCTGCACGCGCCCGACCGTCTCGATCGGTCCCTGCGCGTGGCCGCGCGAGAAGGTCTGGCGATAGAGCGTCTGGTTGCGGGCGACCTCGACCTCGAGCAGGTCCGAGAGGGCGTTCACCACCGAGATGCCGACGCCGTGCAGGCCGCCGGAGGTCTCGTAGACCTTCGAGTCGAACTTGCCGCCGGCATGCAGCGTCGTCATGATCACTTCGAGCGCCGACTTGCCCGGGAATTTCGGGTGCGGGTCGACCGGGATGCCGCGGCCGTTGTCGGTCACGACGAGGCAGCCGTCCTCCTGCAGCTCCACTTCGATGAAGCTGGCATGGCCCGCCACCGCCTCGTCCATCGAGTTGTCGATCACCTCGGCGAAGAGGTGGTGCAGCGCCTTCTCGTCGGTGCCGCCGATATACATGCCCGGCCGGCGCCGCACCGGCTCCAGCCCCTCCAGCACCTCGATCGCCGAGGCATCGTAGCCGGCCTCCGCCGCCTCCGCGGGCGGAGGCACGGCGACCGGCTTCGGACGCTTGAGCGGCTCGACCTTGGGCTGATCCGCCTTGAGCCGATCGGCCTTGAGCTGATCGGCCTTGGACGGCTCGGCCGGCGGCTTGCCCTCGGGGGTCTTGTCCCCGGGAGGCTTGCCGCCCGCTCCGAACAGGTCTCGTGCGGCCTCGCTCACGCGACGGCCTCGCGGTGGGGGAAGGGCTCTGGCAGCATTCGAGGTCATCCTCTCCCTATACCGGAACAAACGCGGAACAAAAAGGGGTTTCCGGGGGTGTCGGGCGTGGCATGGTCGCGTACGGGCGGGCGGTCCGGGACCGCCGCGCAGCAGAACCCGTACCAGAGTCACCGAGACGTAAACAAATTCCCTTAAAGCCCGGTGACGGACACGGGCGCGCCGGAACCTCGGCCATGACCACCCGTTGTCGAATCGGTCGCGCATTCGCCGGCCGGACAGGCCGCGCCACAGGAGCGACCCGACGATGAGAGCCGCCAGACGCCCGGTCCGCGACAGCCAGACCCGTCACCTCACCCTCGCGCGCGCCGAGTTGGCCGCCGGTCAGGCCTTCGGCTTCGCCGAGGAGGGCATCGCCGCGGCGGGGGCCGGCCTCAACCGGATGGCGATGACGGCGACCGGCGCGACCCTCGCGGTCGCCCTCGCCGCGACCTTGGCCTGGGCGTTCTGAGCCTCGCCTCACTCAAGACCACTGTTTCGAGCCGATCTTCCCTCGAGCCGACGCGTCCGGGTTCCCGGACGTGGCGCCGGATCGCGCGAATCCGGCACCCCGCACCTCGTCCCCAGAACAATGCGAGTCGGCCAACAGGGATGGTGGAGATCCGCCATTGCCGGGACGGCCGGCCGCCTTAGCTCCCGCCGCAAGCCTGGCCTTCCGCAGTGCGGAACCTCGACAGGCCGGCGGAATTTCCAGAGCGGCGGCCCCCACGCTGTCCCGACTCGCTCTTTGCCCTCACGCTTTCAAAGGATGGTGGCCCGATGCGGCGCGCCCACAGCATGCCATTCGGTGCGGAGATCGGACCGGAGGGCGTGCGCTTCGCCCTTTGGGCGCCGACCGCGACGGAGGTCGCCCTGGTTCTCGACGGGAGCGAGCATCCGCTGCCGGAGGCGGGCGAGGGCTGGCGCCGCCTGACGGTGCCGGGCGTGCGCGCCGGGGCCCGCTACGGCTACCGGATCGACGGCGACCTCGTGGTGCCGGACCCGGCCTCGCGCTTCCAGCCCGAGGACGTCTCGGGCCTCTCCGAGGTGATCGATCCCGCCGCCTTCCCGTGGACCGACGGAGGCTGGAAGGGCCGCCCGTTCGAGGAGACGGTGATCTACGAGGCCCATATCGGCACGGCGACGCCCGAGGGCACCTACGCGGCACTGGCGGAGAGATTGGAGGCGTTGCGCGACCTCGGCGTGACCGCGATCGAACTCCTGCCGCTGGCCGATTTCAAGGGCACCCGCAACTGGGGCTACGACGGCGTGCTGCCCTACGCGCCGGATTCCGCCTACGGCACTCCCGACGACCTGCGCCGCCTCGTCGACCGGGCGCACGCGCTCGGCCTGATGGTCTTCCTGGACGTGGTCTACAACCACTTCGGACCGGCCGGAAACTACCTCAACGCCTACGCCAAGACGTTCTTCACCGAGCGCCACCAGACCCCCTGGGGCGCGGGGATCAACTTCGATGGCAAGACCAGCGGCCAGGTGGTGCGGGACTACTTCGTCCATAACTCGCTGTACTGGCTGGAGGAATTCCACGTCGACGGCCTGCGCTTCGACGCCGTCCACGCGATCCAGGACGATTCCGACAAGCACTTCCTCGGTGAGCTCGCCGAGCGGATCCGGGCCGCGTTCCCCGACCGGCCGATCCACCTGATGCTGGAGAACGAGGCCAACCAGGCCTCCTGGCTGGAACGGGACGGGGCGGGACAGCCGCGCCATCACAGCGCGCAATGGGCCGACGACACCCATCACGGGTGGCACATCCTGCTCACCGGCGAGGAGGCCGGCTACTACGAGAGCTTCGCCGACAAGCCGGCGGCGCATCTCGCCCGCAGCCTCGCCGAGGGCTTCGCCTACCAGGGCGAGCCGTTCAAGACCCTCGACGATCACCCGCGCGGCGAGCCCTCCGGTCACCTGCCGCCCTCGGCCTTCGTCACCTTCCTGCAGAACCACGATCAGGTCGGCAACCGGGCGCTGGGCGAGCGCCTGAGCCATCTCGCGGAGCCCGACAGGCTGGCGCTCGCCCGCGCCGGCCTGCTGCTCGGCCCGCAGATCCCGATGCTGTGGATGGGCGAGGAATGGTCGGCCTCGACGCCGTTCCTGTTCTTCGTCGATTTCGCTCCCGACGAGGAGCTGAACAAGGCGGTGCGCGACGGCCGGCGTCGCGAGTTCAAGAGCTTCGCGGCCTTCGCCGACGAGGAGAAGGCGAAGACGATCCCCGATCCGACCGCGGAGGAGACATTCCAACGCTCTACCCTCGACTGGGCGGAGCGCGACCGCTCGCCCCATCGCGAGGTGCTCGCCGACACCACCGCGCTCCTGGCTCTGCGACAGCGCGAGATCGTGCCGCTGACGAAGACCGCCTGGCAGGGCGGCCGCTACGCCCTGCCGCGGCCCGACACGATCGACGTCACCTGGTCGTATGCCGGGGGCGATCTGCGCTTCGTCGGGGTGTTTGGGGGCGAGCCCTTCGCCCTCCCGAAGCCTCCCGGCCGTGTCGTCTGGCGCTCGCCCGCCGTGACGGAGGGCGAGAACGGTTCCCTGGTCCTGCCCGCCTGGTCGGGCATGTTCGTGAAAGAGGTGCGTTGAGATGGCCGTGACCGAGGATGTCGTCGCGCGGCTCGCCGATGAGGCGGGCATCGCCGCCGACTACACCGACGCCTTCGGCCAGCGCGTCGAGACCCCGCTCTCCGTGCGCCGGGGGCTGCTCGCCGCCCTCGGCCTGCCTGCGGGCACCGAGGAGGAGGCGCGGGCGAGCCTCGGCCGCATCCATGCCCTGCGCCACGGCCTCGTGCCGCCGCTGGTGCCGGTCGAGGCCAGGCGCGCCGCGCGGGTGCCGGTCCGGCCGGAAGGCGGCTCCGGCACGCTGAGCTGGCGCGTCACCGACGAGCGCGGCACCGCCCGCGACGGGCGGGTGGCGCTCACCCCCGGCACCGAGGCGATCGAGCTGCCGCCCCTCACCCCCGGCTACCACAAGCTCGTCGTGACGCTCGGCGAGCGGCGGGCCGAGGCTACCGTGATCGCCGCGCCCCAGCGCTGCTGGCGCCCGCGGGCGCTGGCCGAGGAGGGGGCTCGCGACTGGGGCCTCGCCGCCCAGCTCTATGGACTGCGCTCGGCCGACAACCTCGGCATCGGCACCTACGCGGATGCCGGCCGGGCCGCCGCCGATGCCGGCGCCAAGGGCGCGGCGTTCCTGGGCTTGAGCCCGGTCCACGCCCTATTCTCGACCGATCGCCAGAAGGTCTCGCCCTACTCGCCGTCCTCGCGGCTGTTCCTCGAGACGCTCTACATCGCGCCCTCCGCCCTGCCGGGCTTCGCCGGCAGCCGGGCGGAAGTGCTCCTGCGGGACTCGGATTCCGAGATCGCACGCCTGCGCGAGGCCTCGCTGGTCGATCACGCCGGCATCTGGCAGGTGCTGAGCCCGGTGCTGGAAGCCCTGTGGCAGGACTCGCCGGCCCGGGCCGGACGCGACACCGACTACCTCGCCTTCCGGGCCGCGGGCGGCGAGAACCTGGAGGCCCACGCCACCTTCGAGGCCCTGGCCGAGCATTTCGCGCAAGGTGGTGCCAACTGGCTCGGCGACTGGCCGGAAGCCTACCGCCGCAACGGCACATCCGAGGTCGCGGCCTTCGCGGCCGAGCATCAGGAGCGGGTGTCCTACCACGCCTGGCTGCAATTCCTCGCCGACCGGCAATTCGCCGAGGCCGCCGCCCGGGGCCTCGCAACCGGCATGCGGCTCGGGCTCTACCGCGACCTCGCGGTCGGCGCGGATCGCGGCGGCTCGGAGATCTGGTCGCATCCCGAGCGCTTCGCCGCCGGGCTGTCGATCGGCGCGCCGCCGGACATCCTCGCCCCGAACGGCCAGGATTGGGGCCTGCCGCCCTTCGATCCGCTGGAGCTGGAACGCGATGGCCTCGCGGCCTTCCGGGCGCTGGTCCAGGCCAACATGCGCCATGCCGGCGCGATCCGCATCGATCACGCCTTCCAGCTCGCCCGGCTGTTCCTGATCCCGGTCGGTGGGGGCGCCAAGGGCGGCGCCTACGTGGCGATGCCGTTCGAGGCGATGCTGGCGGTGCTGCGCCTCGAGAGCCACCGGGCGAAGTGCCTCGTCATCGCGGAAGACCTCGGCACCGCGCCGGCCGGCTTCTCGGACGCGCTGATGCAGGCCGGCATCCTGAGCTACCGCATCCTGTCCTTCGAGCGGGGGGAGGGCGGCAGCTTCAAGCGCCCGGCCGAGTACCCGCGCGACGCGCTCTGCGCCATCACCACCCACGACCTGCCGACCTTCGTCGGCTGGTGGCGCGGGGTCGATACGGAGCTGCGCCAGTCCTTGGGCCTCTACGACGCCGACCGGGCGGGATCCGAGCGCGACGAGCGGGTCCACGAGCGCCGGCGCCTCGCCGAGGCGCTGAACCAGGAGGGCCTGATCCCGACGAGCGAGGTACCGGCCGAGCCGCCCTTCGAGGCGGCCGTGCGCTTCCTCGCCCGCGCGCCGTCGGTGCTGACGGCGGTGCAGTACGAGGACATTCTGGGCGAAGTGAGCCAGGCCAACATGCCGGGCGTCACCGAGGGCTACCCGAACTGGCGCCGCAAGCTCGACCGCGACCTCGACGCGATCGCGGCGCCCGGCGGGCCGCTCGCCAAGCTCGCCTCCTCGCTCGCGGCGGAGGCGCGGGGCCCGCGCTCGGGCGCCGCGCGACTGGCCTCGCCGCCGCCGCGGGCGACCTACCGGCTGCAATTCCACAAGGACTTCACCTTCGACCACGCGGCGAAGATCATCCCGTATCTGGCCAAGCTCGGCATCAGCCACGTCTACGCCTCGCCGATCCACAAGGCGCGGCCGGGCTCGATGCACGGCTACGACATCGTCGACCACCGCGAGATCAACCCGGAGCTCGGCGGCGAGGAGGCGTTCGTCCGCTTCAGCGACGTGCTGAAGGCCCACGGCCTGAAATTCCTGCTCGACATCGTGCCCAACCACATGGGTGTCGGCGGCGCCGACAATCCGTGGTGGCTCTCGGTGCTCGAATGGGGCGCGCTGTCGCCGGCCGCCGACGCCTTCGACATCGACTGGGGTCGCTTGGGCGCCCGCAACAAGCTCGTCGTGCCGTTCCTCGGCGACCGCTACGGCGAGGCCCTGGAGAAGGGCGACCTGAAGCTCGCCTTCGATCCGGAGGAGGGCGCCCTCAGCGTCTGGCACTTCGAGCACCGCTTCCCGGTCAACCCGCTGAGCTACCCAATCGTCCTCGACCGGGCGCTCGCCGCGCTGACGGAGGTCGGCGACGAGGCCTCGGCCGAGGTGCTGTCGATCTCCGAGCGCCTGCGGCGGATGGGCGACGAGGCCAATGCCGAGCGCCAGGCCGGCTACCCTGAGGAGGCGGAAGGGCTGAAGCGGCGCCTCGCCCATGCGGTGGCATCCTCGCCCGATCTGAAGGCCGCGATCGACCGAGCGGTGACGCTCGTCAACGGCTTCAAGGGTCATCCCGACAGCTTCGGGGCGCTCCACCGCATCCTGGAGGCCCAGGCCTACCGGCTCGCCCATTGGCGGGTCGCGGCGAGCGACATCAACTACCGCCGCTTCTTCGACGTGAACTCGCTCGCCGGGCTCAAGGTCGAGGATCGCCGGGTGTTCGAGGGCGCCCACGCCATGCTGTTCCGCCAGATCCGCGAGGGGCGGATCGACGGGCTGCGCATCGACCATATCGACGGGCTCGCCGACCCGGCGGGCTACGCCCGCGCGCTCCAGGCGGCGCTCGGACCGGGCTTCTACATCGTGGTGGAGAAGATCCTGGAGCCCGGCGAGCGCTTGCGCCCCTGGCCGATCGCCGGCACCACCGGCTACGACGTCCTCAACCAGATCGACGGGCTGTTCGTCGACCAGGTGAAGCGGGAGGCCGTGGCGGGGCTCTATGCCGGGGCGACCGGCATGGACGAGCCCTATGCGCATCTCCTGCGCAACGTGAAGGGTGAGATCCTGGAGACCAGCTTCGCCAGCGAGCTGGAAGTCCTGACCTCGGACCTCAAGCAGGTGGCCGACGCCGACCGGCGCACCCGCGACTTCTCGGTCAACGCGCTGCGCCAGGCCCTGTCCGAGATCGTCGCCCGGTTCCCGGTCTATCGCAGCTACCTGCCCCAGGAGCTCGACGAGAACGAGATCGAGGCGGAGGACCTGAAGCTCATCGGCGACACGGTGCGCAAGGCCAAGCGCCGGTCCAGCCTGCCCGACCGTTCGGTGCACGATTTCGCCGAACGGGTGCTGCTCGGACGGCTCGACACCGAGGGACCGGGCCGGCCCGACCCGGAGGTGGTGCGCCGCTTCCGCCGCCGCTTCCAGCAGCTCACCGGCCCGGTCATGGCCAAGAGCCTGGAGGACACGCTGTTCTACCGCTTCGTCGAGCTTCTGGCGCTCAACGAGGTCGGGGGCGATCCGGGCGAGTACGGCCTCACCGCGGAGCATTTTCACGGGCTCCAGGCCGCCCGCGCCCGCGACTGGCCGAACGCGATGATCACCACGGCCACCCACGACACCAAGCGCGGCGAGGATGCCCGCACGCGGCTTCTGGCCCTCTCCGAGATCCCGGGGGAATGGGCGCAGGCCTGGGACCTCTGGGGCCGCGTGGCCGAGCCGCACCTCACGGCGGTCGAGGGCGAACCGGCCCCCGACGCCAACGACCAGTGGATGTTCCTGCAGGCGATCCTCGGTGCCTGGCCGCTGGAACTGCTGGCGGAGAACCCGGACCCGAAGGACGTCGAGGCATTTCGCCGACGGCTCGGCGCCTATGCCGAGAAGGCGATGCGCGAGGGCAAGCGCCGGTCGAGCTGGGTCAATGTCGACGAGGCCTACGAGGGTGCGGTCGCCAAGCTCTTCGACGCCCTGGTGGCGCCGGGCTCGGAGTTCCTGCGCGAGTTCCGGCCCTTCGCCGTGCGGCTGGCCCGGGTCGGCATGGTGACGGGCCTCGCCCGCTCGGCCCTGAAATGCACCCTGCCGGGCCTGCCCGACATCTACCAGGGCACGGAGTTCTGGGACTTCTCCTTCGTCGATCCCGACAACCGCCGCCCGGTCGACTACGCCGAGCGCGAGGCGGCGCTCGGGCAGGACACGGCCCTGGAGGACCTGCTCGCCGCCTGGCCGGACGGGCGCATCAAGCAGCGGGTGCTGGCCCGGCTGCTCGCCGACCGCGCCGCGCATCCCGGCTTCTACGCCGAGGCCGACTACGTGCCGGTCGCCGCCGAGGGAGAGGGGGCGACGCGGGTCGTCGCCTTCCTGCGCCAGGACGCGACGGCGGGCTCGGAGGCCGGCGACCTGCTGGTCGCGGTGCCGCGCCACCTCGCGGACAACCTCGCGGACGATCTCGCGGGCGAGGACGGCCGGTCGGTCGCCGGGGCCTTCGCCGGCACCGTCCTGCCGGTGCCGGAGGGCAGCGTCTGGCGCGACCTCGTCACCGGCGACGAGGTCCGGGCCGAGGGGCGGCATGTGTCCGTCGATCGACTCTTCGCGCGTCTCCCCCTGGCGGTTCTGCGTCGCTCCGCCACTTGAGACCACGGGTTCGCGTGCCCCGAGGGGGCATGCGAACCCGCCCGAGATGATTCGAGAGAAGCAGGCAGGACCGGGCCGATGAACGTACCCCGCACCAGCACGAAGCCGGCGAAGCGCACCCGCGAGGTGACGCCGCTGCCGGCCACCCTGGCGCCGCTGGCGGCCGGACCGCGGATCTACAACCTCTTTCCCCTTCTGGTCGGCCGGGTCTCGGCCTGGACCGCGGAACTCCCCCGCATCGCCGAGCTCGGCTTCGACTGGGTCTACCTCAACCCGTTCCATCAGGCCGGCGGCTCGCGCTCGCTCTACGCCGTGGCCGACATCGACCACCTCGATGAGCGCCTGCGCGACCTCGACGGCACGCCGGACGACGAGCAGATCCGCCGCTTCTGTACGGCGGCAGCCGGGCACGGCCTGAAGATCATGACCGACCTGGTGGTGAACCACGCCGCCAACGATGGAAGGCTCGCCCACGAGCGCCCCGATCTCTTCGTGCGCGATGCCTCCGGCGCGCCGGTGAGCCCGCACGCGGTGGATCCCGACGATCCCTCGAAGATCACCGTCTGGGGCGACCTCGCCGAGTTCGACTACGTCGAGGCCGGCCCGCGCACCGCGCTGACGGAGTTGTGGAACGGCTACATCGCCCGGCTCCAGGCTCTGGGCGTCGCCGGCTTCCGGTGCGACGCCGCCTACAAGGTGCCGCCGGACGTCTGGCGCAGCCTGATCGGCGCCGCCAAGCAGCGCGACCACGCCGCGCTCTTCGCCGCCGAGACGCTGGGCTGCACCTTCGAGGAGGCCCGCGCAACGGCGGAGGCCGGGTTCGACTACCTGTTCAATTCCTTCGCCTGGTGGGACCTGAAGGCGCCCTGGGCCCTGGAACAGTACGAGCGCCTGCGCATCCTGGCGCCCTCGATCGCCTTCCCGGAAAACCACGACATGCCGCGGCTGGCCGCCTCGCTCGAGGGCGGGAAGGAGGCGGCGGCGGCGGAACTCAAGAGCCGCTACGCGCTCGCCGCCTTCTTCTCGGCCGGCGTGCTGATGCCGATCGGCTACGAGTGGGGCTACGCGAAGGCGCTCCACGTGGTCGAGACGACGCCCGAGAGTCGCGAGCACCACACCGGCATCGACATCTCGGGCTTCGTCGCGGCGGTGAACCGCCTGCGCGCCGATCTGCCCGCGGCCAATGTCGAGGGTGCGCAGTGGCGCCTCTCGGCGCCCGACGCGCCGTATGTCGCGCTGATCCGGATCGATACCGGCCATACCGGCTCGGCCGAGAACGCCGTGATCGTGCTCTACAATCCGACCGATGCGCCCGTCGCCGTCGATCCGGCGCCGCTCATCGCCGGCACCGGCGGCGAGTTCGGCCCGTTCCAGGATCTGACGCCCGAAGTCGCTCCGCTGGTCTTCCGGGCCGACCAGTCGATCGGCCTCGAACCCCGCGCGGTGCGCATCCTCGCCGCCCGCCGCATCGGCGCGATGCGCCGGCCCCGCCGCACCAGCCCGGACGGGGGTGGCCGCGTCGTCATCGAGGCGGTGAGCCCGGAGATCGATGGCGGCCGCTCGGCGATCAAGCGGGTCGTCGGCGACCAGGTCCATGTCGAGGCCGACATCTTCACCGACGGGCACGACGTCATCAACGCCGCGGTGCTCTCGCGGCTGGCCGGCGAGACCGAGTGGCGCCGCGACCCGATGCTGTTCGTCGACAACGACCGCTGGCACGGCCATTTCCCGCTCACCCGCAACGCCCGCTACGAGTACACGGTCGAGGCGTGGCGCGACGACTTCTCGTCCTGGCTGCGCGGCCTGGAGAAGAAGCGCCAGGCCGGGATCGACGTGCGGCTCGAGACCATCGAGGGCGTCGGCCTCGTCAAGCGGGCGGCGGCGCTGGCCGAGGGGAGCGACGCCGCCGCGCTGACCGGCCTCGTCGCGGCGCTCGACGCCGACGAGGCGGGCTCGGCCGCGCAGCTGATGCGGCTCCTGGAGCAGACGGCGCTGATCCACCGCAACTCGGAGCGGGTGAACCTCTCGCGCTATCCGGTGGTGCTGGAGGTGGTCGCCGATCGGCTCGCCGCCCGGTTCTCGGCCTGGTACGAGATCTTTCCGCGCTCGCAATCGGGCGACCCGACCCGCCACGGCACCTTCGACGACGTGATCGCGCGCCTGCCCGAGATCCGCGAACTCGGCTTCGACGTGCTCTACTTCACGCCGATCCATCCGATCGGCCGCACCAACCGCAAGGGCAAGAACAACTCCCTGAAGGCCAAGGACGGCGATGTCGGCTCGGTCTATGCGGTCGGTGCGGAGGAGGGCGGCCACGAGGCGGTGCATCCGGACCTCGGCACGCTCGACGACTTCCGGCGCCTCGTCGCGGCGAGCCACGCCCATGGCATGGAAGTGGCGCTCGACTTCGCCATCCAGTGCTCGCCGGACCATCCCTGGATCAAGCAGCACCCGGAATGGTTCGACTGGCGGCCCGACGGCACGATCAAGTTCGCCGAGAACCCGCCGAAGAAGTACGAGGACATCGTCAACGTCGATTTCTACCGCGAGGGCGCCCTGCCGTCGCTGTGGACCGAGCTGCGCGACATCATCGTCGGCTGGGTCGAGCTGGGGGTGAAGATCTTCCGGGTCGACAACCCGCACACCAAGCCGATCCCGTTCTGGGACTGGATGATCCGCGACGTCAACGACCGCTACCCGGACGTGCTCTTCCTCGCCGAGGCCTTCACCCGGCCCAAGATGATGAAGAAGCTCGCCAAGGCCGGCTTCCAGCAGAGCTACACCTACTTCACCTGGCGCAACACCAAGGACGAGCTGGCGACCTACGCGACCGAACTGGCCGGCGAGATGGGCGAGTATTACCGCCCGAACTTCTTCGCCAACACGCCGGACATCAACCCGGTCTTCCTCCAGACCAGCGGCCGGCCGGGCTTCGTCATCCGCGGCACGCTCGCCGCGACGCTGTCGAGCGTCTACGGCATCTATAACGGCTTCGAGCTGTGCGAATCCGCGCCGGTCCCCGGCAAGGAGGATTACCTCGACTCGGAAAAATACGAGCTGAAGGCCTGGGACTATTACCGGCCCGGCAACATCCGCGACCACATCATCGCGCTGAACCGCATCCGGCGCGAGAACCCGGCGCTCTGGGATTTCCGTAACGTGGTCTTCACCCCGGCCTGGAACGAGCAGATCCTGGCCTACCTGCGGATGACGCCGTCCGGCGACAACGCGGTGTTCTGCATGGTCAACCTCGACCCGAGGAACCGCCAGGAATGCACCTACGAGGTGCCGCTCTGGCAACTCGGCCTGCCCGATGACGGCGCCGTCGAGGTC
This sequence comes from Methylobacterium indicum, assembly GCF_017347565.1. NCBI lineage: Bacteria > Pseudomonadati > Pseudomonadota > Alphaproteobacteria > Hyphomicrobiales > Methylobacteriaceae > Methylobacterium > Methylobacterium indicum. The sequence continues at coordinate 4,770,846 of NZ_AP024145.1, forward strand.
GAGGACCTGCTGCTCGGCTACAAGTTCGAGCTGCGCGGCAAGACCCACCGCATCGCCCTCGATCCCGCCGAGCGTTCGGTGGTGATCTGGCGGCTTCGCCGCCCGACGCGGCTTGCGGCGGCGGGCGACGCGTGGCAGCACGGCTCGGCCTAGCCGAAGTGCGTATCAGGCGCGGGCGGGCGACCGTCCGCGCCGGCAGGCATTCCGAACTCTCCCCGGTGCCCCGCGTTGAGCCCGAGCATGGCGACAGCCGCAAAGGCCTTCAGCCCGGCGCCACGACCCGATCGAATGAGGCTCTGACGCGATGATCGATCGTACCGATCCGCAATGGTACCGTGACGCCATCATCTACCAGGTGCACGTCAAGTCCTTCTTCGACGCGAACAACGACGGCATCGGCGACTTCGACGGCCTGACCGCGAAGCTCGACTACATCCGCGACCTCGGCGTGACCGCGATCTGGGTGATGCCCTTCTACCCCTCGCCCTTGCGCGACGACGGCTACGACATCGCGGATTACCGCGACATCAACCAGTCCTACGGGACGATGGACCAGTTCCGCACCTTCGTGGACGAGGCCCATGCCCGGGGCCTCAGGGTCATCACCGAGCTCGTCATCAACCACACCTCGGACCAGCATCCCTGGTTCCAGCAGGCCCGCAACGCCCCTAAAGGTTCGGAGTGGCGCGACTTCTACGTCTGGTCGGACACCGACGAGAAGTACACCGACACCCGCATCATCTTCCTCGATACCGAGGCCTCGAACTGGACCTGGGATCCGGTCGCCAAGGCGTATTACTGGCACCGCTTCTACTCGCACCAGCCCGACCTGAACTTCGACAACCCGAAGGTTCTGGAGGCCGTGATCGAGGTGATGCGCTACTGGCTCGACATGGGGGTGGACGGGTTGCGCCTCGACGCGATCCCCTATCTGATCGAGCGCGACGGCACCAATTGCGAGAACCTCCCCGAGACCCACACGGTCATCAAGAAGATCCGCGCCGCGCTGGACGAATCCTATCCCGACCGGATGCTGCTGGCGGAAGCCAACCAGTGGCCGGAGGAGACCGCGCAGTATTTCGGCGACGGTGACGAATGCCACATGGCGTTCCACTTCCCGCTGATGCCGCGGATGTACATGGCGATCGCGCAGGAGGACCGGCACCCGATCACCGACATCATGCGGCAGACGCCGGAGATCCCCGACGGCTGCCAATGGGCGATCTTCCTGCGCAACCACGACGAGCTGACGCTCGAGATGGTGACCGACAAGGAGCGCGACTACCTCTGGAGCTTCTACGCCGCCGACCGGCGCGCCCGCATCAATCTCGGCATCCGCCGCCGCCTCGCGCCGCTGCTCGAGAACGACCGGCGCAAGATCGAGCTGATGAAGTTCCTGGTCCTCTCGATGCCCGGCACGCCCGTGCTGTACTATGGCGACGAGATCGGCATGGGCGACAACATCTATCTCGGCGACCGCGACGGCGTGCGCACGCCGATGCAATGGTCGCCGGACCGCAACGGCGGTTTCTCGCGCTCCGACCCGGCCCGACTCTTTCTCCCGACGATCCAGGACCCGATCTACGGCTTCGACGCGGTCAACGTCGAGGCGCAGGCCCGCGCCCAGACCAGCCTGCTCAACTGGACGAGGCGGATGATCGCGATCCGCAACAACCACGTCTCGCTCGGGCGCGGCGCCTTGCGCTTCCTCTATCCGGACAACCGCAAGGTGCTGGCCTGGATTCGCGAGCACGACAACGAGCGGGTGCTCTGCGTCGCCAACCTGTCGCGGGCGCCGCAGGCGGTGCAGCTCGACCTGTCGGATCTCCGCACCGCCGTGCCGGTGGAGCTGACCGGCGGCACCTCGTTCCCGCCGATCGGCGACCTGCCGTACCTGCTCACCATGCCGGCCTACGGCTTCTACTGGTTCTCGCTCTCGACGGCGAATGCCGGCACGATGGGCCCGAGCCCCGAGGCGCCGGAACTGTTCACCCTGGTGCTCACCGGCGGCGTCGAGACCCTGATGCGGGGCCGCGAACGCCAGGCCTTCGAGCGCACGGTCGCGCCGCGCTTCATCGGCTCGCGGCGCTGGTTCGGCGCCAAGGGCTCGCGCATCCGCTCGGTCGAGGTCACCGACAGCGCGATCCTGCCCTCCGCGAGCGGCACCGGCGGCTTCCTGCTGCCGCGCATCGCCGTCTCGCTCGGCAACGGCGACACGCAGGACTACTTCGTGCCGCTCGCGGTCGACGAGAACCGCGAGGACGAGTCGCTGATGGACCACGCGGTCGCCCGGGTGCGCCGCGGCCCGCGGATGGGCCTCCTCTACGGCGCCGCCTCCTCGACCGACTTCGCCCTCGCAATGGTCGACGCGATCCGTAACAACCGCGACATCGCCTCGGAGAAGGGCAGCCTGCGCTTCCGGGCGACCTCGGCCTTCGACCCCGAGATGGAGCTCGACCCGGCCGACATCCGCCGCCTGTCGGCGGAGCAGAGCAACACCTCGATCGCGTTCGGCTCGCGGCTGATGCTGAAGCTCCTGCGCCGGCTCCAGCCCGGCGACCACCCGGAGGTCGAGGTCGGCCGCTTCCTCACCGAGGAGGCGGGCTTCAAGAACACCCCGGCGCTCCTCGGCGTGGTCGAGCATGTCGGGCCCGACGGCACCGCCACGGCGCTCGGCCTGCTCCAGGCCTTCGTGCGCAACCAGGGCGACGCCTGGACCCTGATGCTCGAATACCTCCGGCGCGACCTCGACACGTTCGTGCTGGTGCCCGAGAGCGAGGCGCCAGCCCCCGAGGACGCCTTCGCCACGCATCTGCGCTGGGCTGCGCTTCTGGGCCAGCGCACCGCCGAGATGCACCGGGCGCTCGCCACCGAGACCGACGACCCGGCCTTTGCCGCCGAGCCGTTCACCGGCGACGATCTCGCGGCGCTCGCCGCCGACACGCGCCGCCAGGCCGAGAAGGCCCTGCGCGCCTGCAACGCGCTGGGCGCTGCGGCCTCGGAGGGCGCCCGCGAGGCGGCCGCCGCGGTGCTCGACGCCAAGACGAGGATCGAGGCGCTGATCGAGACCCTGAGCCGCGAGGCGCCGGCCGGCGCCCACCGGACCCGCATCCACGGCGACTACCATCTCGGCCAGGTTCTGGCCTCGCAGGACGACCTCATCATCGTCGACTTCGAGGGCGAGCCGTCGCGGCCGGTGGACGAGCGCCGGGCGAAGTCGACGCCGTTGCGCGACGTTGCCGGCATCCTGCGCTCGCTCGCCTATGGCGGCGAGACCGTGAGCCGCGAGGTCGCCTCCCGCTTCGCGGAGGCCGGCGACCGGGCCAAGACCGCCGTGTCCGCCTGGCGCGGGATGGTGAGCGGCGCGTTCCTGGAGGCCTATGCGGCCACCGTGCAGGGCAGCCGTGCCGCCGTCACCGATGCGGCGACGCAGGAGCGCCTGCTGCGCCTCTGCCTGCTGCAGAAGGCGCTCTACGAGATCGACTACGAGGCCAACAACCGTCCGGACTGGATCGAGATTCCGGCCCGCGGCGTCCTGGCCATCCTGGCCGACTGACACCCCACGGGCGGCGGCGCATCGCGGCGTCGCCCGTATCGATTTCAGGGGTCGCGGGTTGGTGCGAGACCCGCGACCACATCGACGAAAACCCGCTTGGAGAGGTGCGAGACCCATGGACGACGAGACCAGCGCCCGGAAGCCGGCCGCTCGCCGGCGCCCGACCGCCCGCCCGCCTGAGCCGCGCGTGACCGAGACCGTGACGACCACCGCGGCACCGACGGATGCCGCCGCGAAGGCTCCCCCGACCGACAAGGCCTCCCCGACCGGCAAGGCCTCCCCGATCGGCAAGACGACGAGCCGCGGCCCCACCTCCGGCCAGCCGGTGTCGCTGCGCGTCGCCGCCATGCAGGCGGCGTCCTCGCCCCGCGTCTCGGGCCCGGCGCCGACCCGGCCCGTCCGTCCCCCGGTGGCGGGCCGCGCCTACGCGGTCCACCCGGACGCCGTCGAGGCGATGATGCGGGCCGAGCACGGCGATCCCTTCTCGGTATTGGGCCCCCACGAGACGGCCGAGGGCCAGTGGGAGATCCGCGCGGTGCTGCCGGAGGCCCGCGCCGCCACGGTCGTCGTCGGCGATACCCGCGTGCCGATGGAGCGGCGCCACCCGGCCGGCTTCTTCATCGCCAGCCTCCCGCACCCGCAGCGGCCCGATTACCGCATCGCGGTCGAGGGCTGGGACAACACCGAGCGCCTGCGGCGCGACCCCTACGAGTACGGCGCCACCCTCGACCAGGGGGAGATCGGCCTCCTGCGCGACGTCGGCAACGACGCGGTGCACCGGGTGCTGGGCGCGCAGGAGGTCGAGATCGGCGGCACGCCGGGCTTCCGCTTCGCGGTCTGGGCCCCGAATGCCCGGCGCGTCTCGGTCGTCGGCGACTTCAACGACTGGGACGGCCGGCGCCACCCGATGCGGCTGTGGCAGGATGGCGGCGTCTGGGAGCTGTTCATTCCCGAATTGAAGCGGGGCGGGCACTACAAGTTCGAGATGCGCGGCCCCGACGGCGCGCTCCTGCCGCTCAAGGCCGACCCGGTCGCCTTCGCGGCCCAGCAGCCGCCCGAGACCGCGTCCCGGCTCGAAGGCCTGCCGAAGCTCGCCTGGCGCGACGGCGCCTGGATGGAGAGCCGCAACGCGATCGACCACCGCCACAGCCCGATCTCGATCTACGAGGTCCATCTCGGCTCGTGGGCGCGGGTGCCGGAGGAGGGCAACCGCTACCTCACCTATCGCGAGCTCGCCGCGCGCCTGATCCCCTACGCCAAGGAGATGGGCTTCACCCATATCGAGCTCCTGCCGATCACCGAGCACCCGTTCGACGGGTCCTGGGGCTACCAGCCGGTCTCGCTCTACGCGCCGACCAGCCGCTTCGGCTCGCCCGACGACTTTTCCGAGTTCGTCAACGCGGCGCACGAGGCCGGCATCGGCATCCTGCTCGACTGGGTGCCGGGCCACTTCCCCCTCGACGCCCACGGCCTCGGCCAGTTCGACGGCACCCACCTCTACGAGCACGCCGACCCGCGCCAGGGCTTCCACCAGGACTGGGGCACCTACATCTACAATTTCGGGCGCACCGAGGTCTCGGCGTTCCTGGCCTGCAACGCCCGGTTCTGGCTCGAGCACTACCACCTCGACGGCCTGCGGGTCGATGCGGTGGCCTCGATGCTCTATCTCGACTACTCGCGCCGGGCCGGGGAGTGGATCCCGAACCAGTACGGCGGCAACGAGAACCTGGAAGCGATCGACTTCCTGCGCAAGACCAACGAGGCGACCTACAGCCACGCGCCGGGCACGATGACGGTGGCGGAGGAATCGACCTCCTGGCCCGGCGTCTCGCACCCGACCTATACCGGCGGCCTCGGCTTCGGCTTCAAGTGGAACATGGGGTGGATGCACGACACCCTGCGGTTCATATCAAAAGAGCCGGTGCATCGCCGCTACCACCACCACGACCTGACCTTCGGGCTGCTCTACGCCTTCTCGGAGAACTTCATCCTGCCCCTGTCCCACGACGAGGTGGTGCACGGGAAGGGCTCGCTGCTCGGCAAGATGCCGGGCGACCGCTGGCAGCAATTCGCGAATTTGCGCGCCTATTTCGGCTTCATGTGGGGGCATCCCGGCAAGAAGCTCCTGTTCATGGGCGGCGAGTTCGGCCAGGAGCGGGAGTGGAACCACAACCAGAGCCTCGACTGGCACCTCTTGGAAGACCCCTTCCATGCCGGCCTGAAGGATCTGGTGCGCGACCTCAACCATCTCTACGCCGCGACCCCGGCGCTCTACGAGCGCGACACGGAGGCCGCCGGCTTCCAGTGGCTGGTCTCGGACGATGCCGAGAACAACGTCATCGCCTGGGCCCGCAAGGGCCGCGCGCCCGGCGAGATCGCGATCGTGGTGTCGAACTTCACCCCCGTCGTACGCCACGGCTACCGCATCGGCGTGCCGATGGCCGGCCATTACCGCGAGGCGTTCAACTCGGATGCCGAAGGGTATGGCGGCAGCAATGTCGGCAATTACGGTGGAGTCGACGCCGTGGCGGAGGCCTCGCACGGCCAGGACCACTCGCTGACCCTGTCCCTGCCGCCGCTCGGGACGATCATCCTGGTGCGCAAGGGATGAAGAGGTAAAAGGCCTGTCTGAGCCATCGCGCGGGACCTCTCTCCCGAGGGGTCCCGCGCATGGGCACGACCCGTCCGGAATACCGCGATCCCTCACCCGACTCTTGACGAGCGGTCGTGGGATCTCGGCATTTCACCACCGGGACGCTTAACCGAGAAACCGGAAGCCGCTTCGGACCCCCGCCCCCGACCTGCTATGAACGACGCAGCAATCGGGATGAGGGATACTCCTTCCATGTTGACGGCGTTGTCCAAGCAGTTGATGCCGCCATGGATGCAGTCCATGGCGCGGCGGGCCAAGCTGGAGCGCTCGCTGAAGACCTTCGAGCGACGCGTCGTGACGCACCGCTTCGGCGGGATCGACCTCACCGTCAGCCTGTGCGACCCGGTCGGCGCCGAATGGTACGACCATGATTCCGGGATGCTCGCCGAGATCGCGTTCTTCAAGGAAAGCGGTGCGCTGAAGGACGGCGCGACGGTCTTCGACCTCGGCGCCCATCAGGCCGTGGTGGCGCTGCAGCTCGCCCATCATGTCGGCCCCACCGGCCGCGTGGTGGCCCTGGAGGCCAACCCGCACAACGCCCGGGTCGCCAACGAGAACGTCGCCCAGAACGGCGCCCGCAACCTCACCATCCTGCACGCCGCCGCGGCGAGCGAGGACGGGGTGCTGGAGTTCAACGAGAGCCTGAACGGCCAGGTCGACGGCGGCGCCGGCACCCACGGCAAGGTCCAGGTGAAGAGCCGGTCGATCGACAGCCTCGCGGCCGAGTTCGGCACCCCCGACATCGTCTACGTCGATGTCGAGGGCTTCGAATGCGCGGTGCTGGACGGCGCAGGCGCCTCCCTCGACCGGATCCCGAACTGGTTCATCGAGGTCCATGGCGGCGCGGGCCTCGAAAAGTTCGGCGGCTCGGTCGACCGGCTGCTCGGCTATTTCCCCGCCGACCGGTTCAAGCGTCACTTCTGCCGCTCGGACGAGGGGCCGTTCGTTCCCTTGAGCGAGACCGGCTCCCTCGAAGGCACCCGCTGGTTCTTCATCGCCACGCGGATCTGACCCCCACACGCCCCGGCTTGCGCCGGAGCGTACCGCTTGCGATGCCTGGGTCTCCCCGTTCCATCGGTGAGTCCCAGCATGACCGTCACGCCCCTGCCCGACACGATGCCGCCGGTGAGCCGCGAGGCCGCCGGGGTGTGGCCGAGCGGCATCGGCGAGCTCGTGGCCTACGGCGTCGAGCGACCGGGCCTGATCCCGCTCTGGGTCGGGGAGGGCGACCGGCCGACCCCGGCCTTCATCGCCGAGGCGGCCCAGCGGGCGCTGCGCGACGGCGCCACCTTCTACACCCGCATGCTCGGCATCCCGCCGCTCCGCGAGGCCCTGGCCGAGTACGTCTCGCGGCTCTACGGCGATCCGGTCGGCCCGGAGCGGTTCTTCGTGACGGTCGGCGGCATGCACGCCTTCCACACCGCGATCCGCATTGCCGCCGAGCCCGGCGACGAGGTGGTGCTGCCGACGCCGACCTGGTCGAACTTCTTCGGTGCCGTCGCGATGCAGGGGGCCAAGCCCGTCCCGGTGCCGATGCAGTTCGACGCGGGCAACGGCTGGAGCCTCGACATCGCCCGGATCGCCGCCGCGATCACGCCCCGCACCCGCGCCATCGTGCTCAACACCCCGGCGAACCCGACCGGCTGGGTCGCGACCCGGGCCGATCTGGAGGCGGTGCTGGCGATCGCCCGCCGCCACGACCTCTGGATCGTCGCCGACGAGATCTACGGCCGCTTCTGCTTCGACCCGGCCCACGAAACCCTCGGCCGGGCGCCCTCGATCCGCGACGTCTGGCAGCCGGAGGACCGCGACCGGGTGCTGTTCGTCCAGACGTTTTCCAAGAACTGGGCGATGACCGGCTGGCGCGTCGGCTGGCTCGAGGGACCGGCCTCGATCGGCCGGATCGTCGACGGGCTCGTCCTCTACGGCACGTCCGGCGTCGCCACCTTCCTGCAGCACGCCGCGATCACGGCGATCCGCGAGGGCGAGGCACTGGTGGCCGAGCAGATCGCCCAGGCCCGCGCCGGGCGCGCCATCGTCTCCGAAGCCTTGAGCGCCGTGCCCGGCGTCGAGCTGCCGGCGCCGCCGGGCGCCTTCTACGCCTTTCCGCGGGTGCCGGCCGAGCCGGACGACGTCCGCCTGGCCAAGCGCATCGTCGATCAGGCGAATGTCGGGCTCGCTCCGGGCTCGGCTTTCGGGCCCGGCGGAGAAGGGTTTTTGCGGCTGTGCTTCGCCCGCTCGGCGGCGGACCTCACCGAGGCGATGCGCCGGATGGTGCCGGTTTTTCAAAAATTCTGATAGTCAACTGCCTAATCGGAGTTTTAGGCCCAACAATCTAAAACTCCGATATTTTATCCTAGAAATATGTGGCATCCGAAGATCGTCTTATGATTTTTTATTTGCCTTTCGATATCGGATGTAAATTTATTGAAATTTGGTATAATCCCCTTTTCTTTATACTCTTTGAGACAATCCGACTCGTGATTATTCTTGATGCATTGATAGACCTGACTCAATTCACCGAGATCCTGCTTTTCAAATCTCTTGATAAATTCTGAATGATGATACTTCGGGTTTGATCTGCTGATATATATAGAATACGCGTCTCTCGAGCCTAACGAATATAAATAAAATAGAAAAGCGTCTTTCTTATAATTTGAATTTACTGTGATTTCCATCCCCTCCAGCAGCATCTCGGACAGAAGATAGATAGCATTTCGGTCACCCCGCTTAGCGAGCGGCCAGAGGCTTTTCCAAGATTCGCGGCAGTCGCCCTTGTTGGCTGCTGTGATGGCCTCCAGATACTGTTCGGGCCAATTATCTGTGATTGTCTCTTTGGTGATATTTGCAAGGCTGGTCCATCTATCACATCCGGCAGCAAGCAGGCACGACATGCTCAATACAAAAAATACACTACAAGAACTGACGAGTCGCATGATTGCCATTCACCCCCGAGCGCAATGATCAGATTTCCAATCCTTCATGTATTATCTACCAGCGCGAGCGAAACCGCAATATGGATTATTCATTTAACAAAAATCATTGCACTATTTTTGCGAACTGCGCATTTTGCGAATAGCCCGCACGATGGGTCTTGCCTTTATGGCATGAAATCATTGTGGAAAGCGGCAAAAATTTTTATGGCTCGCCATACTACGAGCGCGCTTCAGAACATAGTCCGAATATAAAATTATAACTCTTGATCTACGACCATTCGAAAAGCGAGGTGGATTGCGTCTCGATCCACCTCGGACTGGATGCGGGTAAGGATCCCAGGTTCTGCTTTCGCCGCTCTGGGGTGACCATGAGGGCGGCCTCACCGCTTGCGCACGAACTCCGTGCGCAGCACCAGGCCCTTGATGGTGTCGTGCCGGCAATCGATCTCGTCGGGATCGTCGGTCAGCCGGATCGAGCGGATCACCGTGCCCTGCTTGAGGGTCTGGTTGGCGCCCTTGACCTTCAGGTCCTTGATCAGGGTGACCGAATCGCCGTTGGTGAGCACGTTGCCGGCGGCGTCGCGCACCTCGCGGGTCGGAGCGGCCTGCATCTCGCTCGCCGGGCGCCACTCGCCCGTCGCCTCGTCGTACACGTAGTCGTCGTCCGCACCCGTCACGCTCGTCGGTCCTCCGTTGCGGGGGCGTTGTCGCCGGTGGGGTCGGCCCCCCGCAAGGGGCCGGTCCTCAGATAACCGGTAGGCCGCGCTGCTTGGCTTCCTCGCCGGGCTCGACATGGATCGTCACCACGGCGCCCTCGACCGCGCCCTCGATCGCGGCTTCGAGCCGGTCGCAGATGGCGTGCGATTCCGCCACCGTCATCTCGCCCGGCACCACGAGGTGGAAATCGATGAAGGTGACCTGGCCGGCATGGCGGGTGCGCACGTCGTGCGCCTCCAGCGCGCCCTCGCCGTGCTCCGAGATCAGCCGGCGGATCTGCGTCACCATCTCGGCGGGGGCGGCCTGGTCCATCAGGCCGCTCACCGAATCCCGCACCATGGCGCCGCCCGACCACAGGATGTTGAGCGCCACCACGACCGCGATGACCGGATCGAGGATCGCCCAGCCGGTCGCGGTGGCGAGCCCGAGGCCGATCAGCACGCCGCCGGAGGTGAACACGTCGGCCAGCACGTGCTTGCCGTCCGCCACCAGGGCGGGCGAGCGCCAGGCGCGGCCGCGCCGCACCAGCATCACGCCCCAGACGAGGTTGATCGCGGTGGCCACCCCGTTCACCGCGACGCCGATCAGCGGCGCGTCGAGGGTCTTGGGCGCCTGCAGCGCGTCGTAGGCGTCGCGCAGGATGACGATCGCCGCGACGATGATCAGCGCGCCCTCGATCACCGCCGAGAAGTACTCGGCCTTGTGGTGGCCGTAGGGGTGGTTCTGGTCGGCGGGCTGGGCGGCGACGCGCAGGGCCACGAAGGCCGTCATCGCCGCGACCACGTTGATGATGCTCTCCAGCGCGTCCGAGTAGAGCGCGAGGCTCCCGGTGATCCACCAGGCGAAGAACTTGAGGCCGAGCACCAGGAGGCCGACCCCGGCGCTGGCGAGGGCGGCGGCTTGCGCACGTTCCATGACGATGTTCCGAGACACGAGGGCGTGGCCGCGGCGCGGAGGGCGCCGCCGCGGCGCGGCGCCGCTCCCATACGGCGCCGCCTCCCGGAAGGCCACGGCACAGGTCTTAGCCCCGGCTAAAACCTCGGACGTCGGCTATTCCTCTGGGTCAGGTCCGGACCGGTCAGCCGATGGCGGGGCGGGCCGACGGCTCCCGGGCCTGCTCGCGCAGGCGCGACACCTGGGCCCGCGCCCGGGCGGCGGCGGCCTTGCGGGCGTAGTGCCGGCGCGTGAAGCCGAAGCGGGCGGAGGATGCGAGGCTCTCCAGCCGCTCGGCCTCGCACTCCCACCAGACGACGAGCTCGGCATCGAGGGTCGGATGGCTGGGCATGACGGGACTCCGGGGCGAACTGGGACGACGCGATCTCAGATGGGGCGCGACGGACCAATACGCCATGCTCCCGCCCGCGGGTACGCGAGCCCCATTGATCCGGCGGCGGAATCCTGGCTGAAGGGCGCGATGCGCGTGGACCTGTTCGATTTCGACCTGCCGGAGGACAGCATCGCCCTCCGGCCCGCGGTGCCGCGGGACGGCGCCCGCCTGATGCTGCTGCATCCCGGCAGCCTCCCGGAGGACCGCATCGTGCGCGATCTCCCCGGCCTGCTGCGGCCCGGCGACGTGCTGGTCTTCAACGACACCCGGGTGATCCCGGCCCGCCTGCGCGGCCTGCGCCACCGGGACGGCACCACGGTGCGGCTCGAGGCGATGCTCCATCTGCGGGAGGCCCCGGATCGCTGGCGCGCCTTCGCCCGGCCGGCCAAGCGCCTGAAGGTCGGCGACCGGGTCAGCTTCGGGGCGGCCGGGGAGGGCGAGGCCTGCGCGCTCACCCGCCTCGACGCCACCATCGTCGAGCGCGGGGAGGGGGGCGAGACCACCTTCGCCTTCGACCTCTCAGGCCCGGCCCTCGACGAGGCGGTGGCGGCGCTCGGCGAATTGCCGCTGCCCCCCTACATCGCCGCCAAGCGCCCGACCGACGCGCAGGACACCGCCGACTACCAGACGGTCTACGCCCGCGAGCCCGGTGCGGTGGCCGCCCCCACCGCCGGCCTGCACTTCACCCCCGACTTGCTGGCGGCCTGCAAGGCCGCCGGCCTGCAGCAGGTGCGGGTGACGCTGCATGTCGGCGCCGGCACCTTCCTGCCGGTCAAGGCCGACGACACCGACGCGCACCGGATGCATGCCGAGATCGGCGAGATCACGCCCGACGCCGCCGAGGCCCTGAACCGGGCGCGGGCAACGGGCGGGCGCATCGTGGCGGTGGGCACCACGGCGCTCCGGCTCCTGGAGAGCGCTGCCGAGTCCGACGGCACGATCCGGCCCTGGACCGGCGCCACCGACATCTTCATCACGCCCGGCTACCGCTTCCGCGCGGTGGACGTGCTGATGACCAACTTCCATCTGCCGCGCTCGACCCTGTTCATGCTCGTCTCGGCCTTTGCCGGGCTCGAGCCGATGCGAGCGGCCTATGCGGCCGCGATCGAACGCGGCTACCGCTTCTATTCCTACGGCGATAGCAGCCTGCTCTTCCGGGCGGAGACGCGATGACCGACCACTTCACCTTCACCGTCGCGGCGACCGACGGCCCGGCCCGCACCGGCGAGATCCGCATGCCGCGGGGCGTCATCCGCACCCCGGCCTTCATGCCTGTCGGCACCGCCGGCACCGTCAAGGCGATGTATCCCGAGCAGGTGAAGGCGCTCGGCGCCGACGTGGTGCTCGGCAACACCTACCACCTGATGCTGCGCCCGGGCGCCGAGCGGGTGGCGCGTCTCGGCGGCCTGCACGCCATGATGCAGTGGCCCTATCCGATCCTGACCGATTCCGGCGGCTTCCAGGTCATGTCGCTCGCGGGCTTGCGCAAGCTCGACGAGACGGGAGTGCGCTTCCAGTCGCATCTCGACGGCTCGACGCACCTGCTCAGCCCCGAGCGCTCGATCGAGATCCAGGGCCTGCTCGGCTCCGACATCCAGATGCAGCTCGACGAATGCGTGCGCCTGCCCGCGCCCGAATCGGCGATCGAGAGCGCGATGCGGCTGTCCTTACGCTGGGCCGAGCGCTGCCGCATCGCCTTCGGCGACCAGCCCGGCAAGGCGATGTTCGGCATCGTCCAGGGCGGCGACATCCCGGCTTTGCGCGTCGAGAGCGCCAAGGCCCTGGTCGATCTCGACCTCAAGGGCTACGCGGTCGGCGGGCTGGCGGTCGGCGAGCCGCAGGCGACGATGCTCGCCATGATCGAGACCGTCGAGCCTCACCTGCCGACCGCGAAGCCCCGCTACCTGATGGGAGTCGGCACGCCCGACGACATCGTCCAGGCGGTGAGCCGCGGCATCGACATGTTCGATTGCGTGATGCCGACGCGCGCCGGCCGCCACGGCATGGTCTATACCCGCCACGGCCGCCTCAACCTGCGCAACGCGCGGTTTGCCGAGGACAACACCCCCCTCGACCCGGAATCGACCTGCCCGGCGGCCAACCTCTACAGCAAGGCCTACCTGCACCACCTCGTCCGCGCCGGCGAGATCCTGGGGATGATGCTGCTGACCTGGAACAACCTGTCCTACTACCAGGACCTGATGGCCGGCCTGCGCAAGGCCATCGCGGAGGGGAGGCTCCAGGACTTCATCGGCGAGACCCGCGAGGGCTGGCAGAAGGCGGAGCGCGACCGGGCCGCCTGATCACGGCCCCGTCATGCGCGGCGCGGCGAGCACCCGGTAGAACCCGTCCGGATCGTCGGCCTTCGCGTCCACCGCCCGGCGCAGGGCATCGACGATGCGCCCGGCGACCGGCAGACGGTAATGGAGGGCGTCCCAGTACTGGGTGTCGTCCCGCGTCACGGAGGACGGGATGCGGAAATCGACCAGCGTCGCGCCGTGCCGGCGGGCGATCTCCGCCACCCGCGCCTTGCAGACCGCCTCCCGCGCCGCCCCGGCGCTGCCCGGGCGGGGTTGCGCCGCCACGTTGACCGGCATGAAGGCGACGAGCTTGAGGGCATCCGCCGGCACGAGGCCCAGCAGCGCGTCGAGCCAGGGCAGGGCCGGGGTCGCGGGATCGGCCCCGGGCGCGGCGTCGGCCGCGGGCGCGTCGCCGTGGATATGGGCCGCGGCCCGGGCCGCGTCGTACTGGGATTCCGGCGGGGTGAAGACCTCGTAGCCGTCGCCGCGAATGCGCGGCGGCATGCGCCCGAGGCGGTGCAGCAGGGCGCGCCCGGCGATCTCCACGCTCTGCTGGTTCCACTGATGGAAGGGGGCGGTCCAGGCGAGCGGCTCGCGGTAGAGCCAGGGCGGGAAGGCCCGGAAGGTCAGGCGCCTCGCGTCCGCATCCGCCTCGCACCACGGCGCGTCGAGGCCGAACAGCACCGCCTTCGCGTCGGTCCGGGCGAGGAACAGCCGGGCGAGCTGCGTCTGCTCCCAGGGCGTCGCGGCATTCATCGCGAGGTTGGCGAAGTGCCCGCCGAAGGCCCGGTCGAGAGCGTGCGGGTCGAGGAGCCGCGCCGTCGAGGTGCCGAACACCGCCGCGTCGTAAGCGCCGCCCCGCACCACCTGCGGGTACATGAAGCGCTGGTTGAGATCCATGATCGGCCCCGGCGCCCGCCCGGGCGCGGCGCGCAGTCCATAGGGATCGAGGAGCGTCACGACGCCGAGCACGAGGAGCCCCATCGCGCCCGCGGCCCCGACGAGGAGGCCGGCGAAACGTCGCCAGGCCGCGGCGGGTGCGGTCGCGGAATCGGCGGGCGGGGCGGGGGCAGGGACCATCGCGGCGGGGCTTCTGTGGGCGACCGTGGTCTCCCGGTTGACCCGGCCGCGTCAACCCCCTATGTCCGCCCATGCTCCGAACAGGACCAGGGCCGGCCCACCAGCGCCGCGTCGTCATCCCGGGAGCACGGGCGCGTAGCTCAGCTGGTAGAGCAACGGACTTTTAATCTGTAGGTCCTGGGTTCGAGTCCCAGCGCGCTCACCATCTTTTCTCGACTATCCAGCGAGTCCATATCGTTCACCCAGCAATGCCGTTGAACGGCGGTCGGGCACGGCTTCGATTGTCGGGTGTCGCGAATCTCGGCAGTCTTGGCTCCGGATCGACCTGATGGCGGACGCCGTTGCGGGGGCCGTCTCGTGTCGGGACATGGGGACATCTCGCGGAGACGTTTCGCCGGACGTCCGCATCGTCGTTGACGGTCCACACCGCCTCGGGCAAGGAGCCGGTGCCCAGTTTCACCGGAGGGGCAATGTCGGAGAATGATGCGCTCATGAAGGCCTTGGCTGATGTGAGCGAACGGCGTGCGGCGCTCGAGGCCGAGTACGAGCGGATCGGGGCGGAACTCGCCAAGCTCCGGCTCGCCGAGAACGCGCTCAGGGCGATCGTCGAGGATACGCCGATCGAGGATCTCGGCCTCGCGCGGCCGGCGGCCGGCCCGGCGGGCGGGTTCGCGGTCGGCAGTGCCGGCGGCGGGGGCGCCGAGGCGCGCGCCGGCGGGCGGCGCGGCCCCCGGGGACCGCGGGCGAACTCGACCAAGGGGCGGCTGAAGGCGCTGATCGACGGGGCCGGGCCGCAGGGCCTGTCGCAGCCGCAGATCCTGCGCGCGCTGCCCGACGCCGCACCGGCGACCATCAACGCCTATCTCAGCGGCATGGTCGGCGCTGGCGAGGCGCTGCTCGTCGGCAACTTCTACACCAAGCCGCGCACCCGCGACGACGAGGTCCAGGTTCAGGACGAGTCCGCGCACGACGACGGCCCGGAGGACGACGACCTCTATGACGGCGAGGTCGAGGACGATGCGGCGGAGGACGCGCCGCCCCGCGACCGGTAGACCCGTAAACACGCGACGTCGCCCGTTCGCCGGGCGACGGCGCCCGACGCGCATCCGGGCAACAAGCGCGGCTTTTCGACCCGCAGAGGCCTCGGGCATGTCGGGTTTCGGGGGAGGGCGGTGGCGATCCGCCCCCGGCTGGCCTAGGTGATCGGCCATTCCCGTCAGCCCCTGACACGCCCCGGGACCGGATGACGCCCATCATCACGATCGCCAACCTGTCGAAGACCTACGCCTCCGGTCACGCCGCGCTCAAGCGCGTCGACCTCGACGTCCGAGAGGGCGAGATCTTCGCCCTGCTGGGGCCCAACGGCGCCGGCAAGACCACCCTCATCAGCATCATCTGCGGCATCGTCACGCCGAGCACCGGCACGGTGACGGTCGGCGGCCACGACATCCTGGCCGCCCCCCGCGCCGCGAGGCGTCTGATCGGCCTCGTGCCGCAAGAGCTGACGGCCGACGCCTTCGAGACCGTGTGGGCGACGGTGAGCTTCAGCCGCGGCCTGTTCGGGCTGAAAGCCGATCCGGCCCATATCGAGCGGATCCTGCGCGACCTCTCGCTGTGGGAGAAGCGCGACGCCAGGATCATGACCCTGTCGGGGGGCATGAAGCGGCGCGTGCTGATCGCCAAGGCGCTCTCGCACGAGCCGCGCATCCTCTTCCTCGACGAGCCGACCGCCGGCGTCGACGTGGCGCTCCGCCAGGACATGTGGCGCCTGGTGCGCCGCCTGCGCGAGCAGGGCGTCACGGTGATCCTCACCACCCACTACATCGAGGAGGCCGAGGAGATGGCCGACCGGGTGGGGGTGATCGCCAAGGGCGAGATCGTGCTGGTCGAGGAGAAGGCCGAGCTGATGCGCAAGCTCGGCCGCAAGGAGCTGACGCTCCTCCTCCACGACCCGCTCACCGCCCTGCCGCCGGCGCTCGCCGGCCATCCCCTCGCCCTGTCGCAGGACGGGACGGTGCTCACCTACACCTACGACGCCAAGGCGGAGCGCACCGGGATCACGGGTCTGCTCACCGACCTCGCCGCCTCCGGCATCCGCTTCCGGGACCTCCAGACCCGACAGAGCTCGCTCGAGGACATCTTCGTCGATCTCGTGAAGGACCGCGCATGAACTGGCCCGCCATCCGCGCCATCTACGGCTTCGAGATGCACCGCGCCTTCCGGACGCTGCTCCAGAGCATCGTCGCGCCGGTGATCTCGACCTCGCTCTATTTCGTGGTCTTCGGCGCCGCCATCGGCGGCCGGATGACGTCGGTCGACGGGGTGCCGTACGGCGCCTTCATCGTGCCGGGGCTCATCATGCTGACGCTCCTGACCCAGAGCATCGCCAACGCCTCGTTCGGCATCTACTTCCCGCGCTTCTCCGGCACGATCTACGAGATCCTGTCGGCACCGATCTCCGCGGTCGAGATCGTCGCCGGCTATGTCGGGGCGGCGGCCACCAAGTCGATCATGCTCGGGCTGATCATCCTGGCGACCTCCGCGCTGTTCGTGCCCCTGCGCATCGAGCACCCCTTCGTGATGGTGCTCTTCCTGGTGCTCACCGCCGTCACCTTCAGCCTGTTCGGCTTCGTCATCGGCCTGTGGGCGGACGGGTTCGAGAAGCTGCAGCTCGTGCCGCTCCTCATCGTCACGCCGCTGACCTTCCTAGGCGGCAGCTTCTACTCGATCGACATGCTGCCGCCGGTCTGGCGCACGGTCAGCCTCGTCAACCCGGTGGTCTACCTGATCAGCGGCTTCCGCTGGAGCTTCTACGGCCATTCCGACGTCAACCCGGCGGTGAGCCTCGGCATGGCGGTGGTCTTTCTCGTCGTCTGCCTCGCGGCCGTCGCCCGGATCTTCAAGACGGGATACCGGCTGAAAAGCTGAGAATTCGATCGGATGGCCACACGAGTGCTGAGCCGGGATGGCTTAGAGCTTGCTCAGGCAAGAACGCCTGCAAGAACGCTTGCAAGAACGCCCGCAAGCAAGCCCGTCAGTGCCAACAGCCCTCGTGATGACCTGCCCGCGCCTCTCGTCCATCGCCCTCTCGGCCCTCCTCTCCGCCACGGCACCGGCCGCCGCCGAGCCGGTGCTCCGCATCGCCATGACGGCGGCCGACATTCCGACGACGACCGGCCTGCCGAATAACGGCTTCGAGGGAATGCGCTTCCTCGGCTACCCGGTCTTCGAGGGACTGGTGCTGTGGGACATCGCGCGCACCGACCGCGCCTCGGCCCTGCGGCCGGGCCTCGCCGAGCGCTGGGAGCAGGCGCCGGACGATCCGGCCACCTGGATCTTCCACCTGCGCCAGGGCGTGCGCTTCCACGACGGCACCGCCTTCGACGCCGACGCGGTGATCTGGAACCTCGACCGCTTCTTCAGGCCCGACAGCCCGCAATACGAGCCACCGGCCGCCGGAATCAGCCGGGCCCGGGCGCCGCTCCTCGCGAGTTACCGCAAGATCGACGACCGCACCGTCGCGATCACCAGTCGCGAGCCGGTCGCCTACTTCCCCTACATGGTCGTCTACCTGCTGTTCACCTCGCCGGCGTCGTTCGAGGCGGCCGGGCGGGACTGGGCCCGGGTCGCGACGCTGCCGGCGGCCGGGACCGGGCCGTTCCGCATCGCCCGGGTGCAGCCGCGGGAGATGGTCGAGCTCGCCCGCAACGGGGAATACTGGGACGAGGCGCACCGGGCGCAGGTCGAGAAGGTGCGGCTGATGCCGATCCCGGAGGCCAATGCCCGCATCGCCGCCCTGCGGGCCGGGCAGGTCGACTGGATCGAGGCGCCGGCACCCGACGCGATCCCGTCGCTGCGCCAGGCCGGCTTCACCGTCACCACCGGCTCCTACCCGCATATCTGGCCGTGGCTCTACAACATCGGCGCCACCGGAAGCCCGCTCAAGGACGTGCGGGTGCGCCAGGCGCTGAACTACTGCATCGACCGCGACGCGCTGGTCACCCTGCTCAACGGCACCGCCGAGCCGGCTTTCGGCTGGCTCAAGCGGAGCGATCCGAATTTCGGCTCGCCGCAGAACCGCTACCGCCTCGATCCGGCCAAGGGGCGCGCGCTCCTCGCGGAGGCCGGGTTCGGCGCGGGCAAGCCGCTCACGCTCAGGCTGATGGTCTCGGCCTCGGGCTCGGGCCAGATGCAGCCGCTGCCGATGAACGAGTTCCTGCAAGAGAACCTGAAGCAGACATGCGACGTCGACGTCGCCATCGACGTGGTCGAATGGCAGGTCCTGCTCAACGCGATGCGGGCGACGCCGGACGCGCCGGCCCTGCGCGGCGCCACCGTGCTGAACATCTCCTCGACGACCTCCGACGTCGCCGTGATGGCGCGCTACTTCGGGTCGGCCAACATCGCCCCGAAGGGCTTCAACTTCGCCCAGTGGACGGATGCCGGCTTCGACACCGCGATGGCGGATGCCGCCCGCGCGCCCGATTCCGAGGCCATGGACGCGGCGATGCGGGCCGGCCACGAGCGGCTGGTCGATGACCCGCCATGGCTGTACGTTGTTCATGATCTCAACCCCAGGGCGATGTCGCCGCGGGTGAAGGGCTACGTCTCGCCCGAATCCTGGTTCGTCGACCTGACCCGGATCAGCGTTCCATGAGGCTTGCCGTGACCGATCCCGCCGCGCTGCCCGCCCACGCGCTCGCCCGGGCCATCGCCGCCCGCACGCTCTCGCCGGTCGCGGCGGTGGAGGCCCATCTCGACCGCATCGCGCGGCTCGAGCCGACGCTTCGGGCCTTCGTCGAGGTCTTCGCCGACGACGCGCGGCTCGCCGCCGAGGGCGCCGACCGGATGATCCGCGCCGGCCACGCCGTCAGCCCGCTGCACGGCGTGCCGGTGGTGCTCAAGGACCTGATCGATCTCGAGGGCCGGATCACCACCGGGGGCTCGGCGCATTTCGCCGCGCGGCGCGCGGCCGGGACCGCCACCATCGCCCGGCGGATGCTGGCGCAGGGCATGATCGTGCTCGGCAAGACCCATACGGTCGAGTTCGCCTTCGGCGGCTGGGGCACCAACCGGCGGATGGGCACGCCCCGCAACCCCTGGGATCTCGCGGTCGCCCGCACCCCCGGCGGATCGAGCAGCGGGACCGGCGTCGCCGTGGCGGCCCGGATGGCGCCCTGGGGCATCGGCACCGATACCGGCGGCTCGGTGCGGCTGCCGGCCTCGTATTGCGGGCTCACCGGCCTGAAGGCCACGATCGGGCGGATCAGCACCGCCGGGATCGTCCCGCTCAGCGCCACCCTCGACACGCCGGGGCCGATGGCGCGCTCGGTCGAAGACGTCGCGCTCCTCTACACCCTCCTCTCCGGGCCCGACCCGCTCGACCCGAACACCCGGGGCGTGGTGCCGGAAGACCCGATGCCGGGACTGCATCGCGGGGTGAGGGGCCTGCGGCTCGCCAGGATGCCGGCGGCGGAACGGGTGGGCGTTTCGTCCGAGATGCTCGACGCCTACGATGCCGCCCTCGACACCCTGGCCCGGGGCGGGGCCGAGATCGTCGAGGTGGCGCTGCCGTTCCGCTTCACCGACCTCTTGACGACCTCGGCGATCGTCGAGGCGGAGGCCTACGCGGTCAACGGCGCGGTCGCCGAGGACCGGGCCGCGCTCCTCGACGAGGACGTCCGCGGGCGCATCCTGGCGGGCGCGGGGATCACGGCGCAGGAATATCTGCGCACGCGGCGGATGCAGCGCGAGATGAATGCCGCCTTCGCCCGGGCGATGGACGGGATCGACGCGCTCCTCACCCCGACCACCGAGAGCGCGGCCATCCCCCTCGACGCGGTCGACCAGGCGGTGGCGCCCTCGCGCTTCACCCGCTTCGGCAACCTGCTCGAACTCTGCGCCCTGGCCCTGCCGAACGGCGCTACGGCGGCGGGCCTGCCGCTCTCGCTCCAGATCGTCTGCCGCGGCTACGAGGAAGCGATGGCGCTGCGAATCGGCCAGGCCTTCCAGGCAGCGACGGAGTGGCATAGGCGGGCGCCGGAATTGTAAGGAGTGGAGCGGGACCGTCCCTCTCCCGTCGCGGGTCCGTCGAGGGCAGCAGCCGAGGACTTCGGCGGGTCCTGAGAACCACCTCCGAGGTTGCCCGGATCACCGGTCGGGTCGCCAAAACCGACGAGGCCCCCGAACCCCATCCGTCAGGAGGCCGATCCACACCCACCGACGTGCTGCCGAGGTCAGCCCCGCCGCAGCGACACCGAATCCGGCAGCTTCTGGCGCTTGGCGCGCGCCACCGCCTGGAGCGGCTCGGGGCGCGGAGTCACCGCGTCGAGGATGTCGCGGCCGAGCGCCTGGGCGAGGCAGGCATAGCCCTGGTCGCCCATGTGGAACCGGTCCGACGACAGCATGCCGGCGAGGAGCGCCGGATCCTGGCGGTTCCAGTCCTTCATCAGGGCGTAGCGGGAGAAGACCGGTACCTCGGCCTCCTGGGCCACCGACGCGACGAGGCCGACGAAGCGCTCGTAGCGGGCGTGGTCGGGAATCGCCGGATAGTATTGCTGGTCGAGGACGATCAGGTCGCTGCCGGCGGCGCGCACCAGGGCGACGCCCTGCTCGAGCCGGCGGCGGAACGCCGCCTCGTCGCCCCCCGTGATCGCGTCGTTGGTGCCGACCTGCCAGATCACCAGGTCGGGCTTCACCGGGCGGCCCAGGGCCTCGGCGAGGCGGGCGAGGGTCCGGTCGGCGGTCTCGCCGCCGATGCCGGCATTGGTCACCTCGACCGGCGTGCCGCGCCAGGCGCCCCGTAGGGATTGCTCCAGGAGGTGCGGGTAGGTCCGGTCCGGGCCCGAGGCGCCGATCCCCTCCGTCGAGGACGAGCCGATCGCCAGGACGCGCACCGGCTCGCGCCGGGTCACGTGCGCCTCGGTCAGCGCGAGGCTCATCCGTTCCGCCGCCGCCGGCAGGGGGGCCGGGCAAGCCGAGGCCGGACGGGCCGCGACGAGGTGACCGGCGAAGACGGCCGCCGACAGGCAGGCCAGCCGGCCGAAGCTGAACCGGAGGAGCATGGCAGATCCCGACAGGGGGAGAGGGACCGAATCGGTCCGTATTGGTCGGGTACCACGCGGATTACGGTGGTTCCACTCGAAAATGAAACTGAGCCAAGTCCAACCCCCAGCCTCTGCTCGGCTGGTCAGCGAAAACCGGGAGGATCACGGCGAAAGTCGCGGATCCGGCTCACTCCGGATTAAGCTTGAGCGTGTGTTGCAGCGCGAAACCTCACGCCGCCTCGGCGCCGAGCTTCTCCTTGCGGGAGGCGTTGGCCTTGTGCAGCGTGCGGACGGGATCGCCGAAATGGCGCTCCATCTCGGCGAGCGCCGGCTCGATGGCGCCGCGCTCGATCAGGTCGACGAGGAGCTGGTGCTCGTCGATCAGGGCGGCGTTCTCGCTGTAGCCGCCCATCAGCATCTGGAGGCAGAGGCGGGTCTCGGCCTGGAGCGTCGCGAAGCTGCGGGTCAGGCGCTCGCTGCCGGCCTCGTCGACGATGCGACGGTGGAACTGCATGTCGAGGTCGGCGACCTGGGCCCAGTCCTTGCGGCGCACCGCCGCCTTCATCTGGCGCACGATGCCCGCGAGGTCGCGCACCACGCCGCCGCGGTCGGGGGTCTCGAGGATGCGCCGCATGGCGACGAGTTCGAGGGAGCGGCGCACGAAGTAGATGTCGATGAGGTCGGAGGGCGCGAGTTCGGGCACGAACACGCCGCGATGCGGCTCGCTGCGCAAGAGGCCTTCCTGGATCAGCCGCTGCATCGCCTCGCGCACCGGGCCGCGGCTGACGCCGAAGGCCGAGGCCAGCTCCATCTCGTTGAGCTGGGCGCCGAGCGGGTAGCTGCCGTCGAGGATCGAGGCGCGGATCTGGCCGGCGATCTGGCCCGACAGGGTCGTGCGGGGCAGGCGCTTGGTGGCCGGCGTCCCGACCGCCGCCTTGGCCTCCCTGTCACTCTGGCTCGCCATGCCGCTCCGCGCCCCCCTGGTCGGATCAGAAGACCGTCGTCCTAGTGCAGGACGTCCTGCAGACGATAATACGCGCCCACGAAGGGAAGGAACCAGGGCGGGCCGAAATGCCCGGGGATGGCCTTCCAGTCCCAGCCCGCGAAGGGGTTGCGCTCGGCGCGCCCCTCCAGCACCTCGGCCATGACCTGCCCCATATGGGTCGCCATCTGGGTGCCGTGGCCGCTATAGCCCATCGAGTAGTACAGCCCGTCGCGGACGCCCGCCCGGGGCAGGCGGTCGGCGGTCATGTCGACGACGCCGCCCCAGCAATAGTCGATCCGGGCCCGGGCGAGTTCAGGGAACACCTGATCGAGGGCGCGGCGCAGCACGCGGCCGCTCTTCTCGTCCGAGAGCGGGTTCGAGACCGCGAACCGGGCCCGGCCGCCGAACAGCAGCCGGTCGTCCGGGGTGACCCGGAAATAGGTGCCGACGTTCTTGGTGTTGGTCGCCATGCGGCGGGTCGGCATCAGGCGGTCGAGCACGTCGCGCGGCAGCGGCTCGGTGACGATCACGAAGGAGCCGACCGGCACGATGCGACGGCGGAACCAGCCGAGCGGGCCGACCGTCGAGGCGCCGGTGGCCATCAGCACCTGGTTCGCCGTCAGGGTGCCGCGCGGGGTCGTGACCTCGTGGGCGGTGCCGGAGAGCCGGCGCAGGCGGGTGACGGGGGCGTTCTCGAACACCGCCGCGCCATGGCCCGCCGCCGCACGGGCGAGCCCGCGGGCGAACTTGCCGACATGCATGCCGCCGCTCTTGGCGTAGACGAGGCCGCCGTAGAAGGCGTCCGAGCCGACCTCGCCGCGGATGGCGGAAGCCGGGACGAGGTGGGTGTCCGGGTCGGCCTTCGGCGACAGCGCCTCGTAGGTGCGCTGGAGCTTGTCGAAATGCTCGGGCTTGGCCGCCAGCTTGATCTTGCCGGTGCGGCGGAAATCGCAGTCGATCCCCTCCTCGCGGACCAGCCGCTCGACGCTGTCCACCGCCGCGTCGTAGGCGTGGTAGAGCGCCGCGGCCCGCTCCTCGCCGAACCGGGCCGCGATGGCGCGGTAATCCGACGCGAAGCCGTTGTTGCACTGGCCGCCGTTGCGGCCGGACGCCGCGCCGCCGACGCCCTCGGCCTCCAGCACCGCCACCCGGGCGCCGCGCTTCGACAGCGCGAGCGCCGCCGAGAGCCCGGTGAAGCCCGCCCCCACCACCGCGACGTCGTAGCGTCCCTCCGACGGGCCGGGGCTGCCGGCCGTGAAGGGCGGCGCGGTCTCGAGCCAGTAGGATGCGAGCTTCATCGGTGACGACCCGGTACGGATGGACGACGCCAGGGCATCGGCCTCGGCTTGAGCCATCATCATTCTTATCGTAGGATTGTCAACAATTATGCGATGACGGAGCCGGAATGCGGCCGGCCATCGTCCCGGCCGACCCTCACGCCTCGTCGGGAATCTCCATGTCGAGGAGCGCCGCGCTCAGGCCCTTGCCGTGGGCGTCGAGCGCCAACGAGCGGGTGACGCCGCCGCCGAGCGCCTGCGCCATCACGAAGTTGAGGGCGCCGAGAGTCGGCAGGGCGTAGCGGACGACCTCGCCGTGGACGATGCCGGCGAAATGCGCCCGCACCCGCTCGGGCGTGACGTGGCGCTCCAGGCGTGGGTAGTCGGCCGGGTCGATCGCGATCAGCGAGACGTTGGCGGTGTTGCCCTTGTCGCCGGTGCGGGAATGGGCGAGCGCGCGCAGCTTCATCGGATGTCTCCTCACGCCTCGATCATCCGCACGCTCGGCCGGGCGAGCTCGGCCGGCACCAGCACCGAGACGACGCCGACGACCTCGCGGGCCGATTTCCAGGCCCCGCCGCCGCCGGCCGGCCCGTTGGTGTAGAGGGTCTCGACCTCGTTGCCGATCCGCGCCGCCTCGCCGAGGCTGTCGCAGCGCCCGGCGACCCGGATGCGGACCTCGTAGGGCTCCGGCGCCCCGGCGGCCCGGCCCGGCCCGTGCAGGGAATCGATGCCGATCAGGTCGAAGCGCAGCTCGCTCGCCGTTACGCCGGTCAGGTCCAGGCGCTCGCGCACGATGTCGAGGGCGAGGCGGCCCCGCGCGGCGGCACCCGGCCCCGCATAGGAGATCTGGCCCTCGCCGATATAGGAGTCGATCAGCCCGACCGAGACCTTGAGCAGTCCGGTCGCCGGTGTGCCGCGCCCGCCGGTCACTCGCACCCGATCGGGACCGACCGCCTCCATGGTCACGTGCGAAAAGTCCGCCACCACGTCGGGCTGGAGGTAGCGGGCGGGGTCGTGGACCTCGTAGAGGAGCTGCTCCTTGCAGGTGGCGAGCGTCACCTGCCCGCCCGAGCCCGGCACCTTGGTGATCTCGACCGTTCCGTCCTCGGTCACGATGCCGATCGGGAAGCCGAGGCGGGAAAGACCTGCCACGTCCTTCACCCCCGGATCGGCGAAGTAGCCGCCGGTGACTTGGCCGGCGCATTCGAGGAGGTGGCCGGCGAGCGTGCCGCGGCCGAGCCGGTCCCAGTCGTCGTCTGCCCAGCCGAAGGCGTGGATGAGCGGCGCGAGGAAGAGCGCCGGATCGCCGACCCGGCCGGTGACGACGACGTCGGCGCCCCGGGCCAGCGCCTCGACGATGGGGCCGGCGCCGAGATAGGCGTTGGCCGAGATCACCCGGTTGCCGAGGTCGCGCACCCGGCCGCCGGTCTCGAGGACCTCGTAGTCGCCGGCGCCCACCGCCTCCAGCACGTCGTCGCCGATCACCGCCGCGATCTTCAGACCGTCGAGGCCGAGGTCGCGGGCGATCGCCCGGGTCTTCTCGGCGGCGGCCAGGGGGTTGGCGGCCCCCATGTTGGTAACGATGCGGGTGCCGTTCCGGCGGCACGGCGCCAGCACCGCCCGCATCCGGGCCTCCAGCAGGGGATCGTAGCCGGCGGCGGGATCGCGCAGGCGGGCCTGCTGGGCGAGCGCGATGGTGCGCTCGGCCAAGCACTCGAAGACGAGGTAGTCGAGGGCGCCGTGCTCGGCGAGCTCGACCGCGGGCTCGATCCGGTCGCCGGCATAGCCGGCCCCGGCCCCCAGGCGGATGGACTTCATCGAATCTCTTCCTCGGTTGCCTCCGGCGAGGGCGTCCGGCGCATCGGCGCCGCCGCCCGTTCGGACCTGCACGGCGCCCTGCGGGTGCCGCGGGCTCATAATGGGAAGACCCCGAAGGCGACGGCCGCGAAGGTCATCACCACGGAGGCCGCGAGCAGGAACGGAAAAGTGAACTTCTGGTGGTCGGCGAGGTCGATCCCGCACAACCCGCAGACCAGGAAGGTCGCGGGAGTCAGCGGGCTCACCGGGAATCCGGTGGTCATCTGGCCGAGCAGCGCGCCCTGCGCGACCTGGAGCGGCGGCACACCGAGCTGATGGGCGACCTCGGCCACCACTGGCAGCACGCCGAAATAGAACGAGTCGGGGTCGAACAGCATGCTGAGCGGCATTGAGACGAGGCCGAGCGCGAAGGGGATGTGCGGCGCGAGGCCGGGGGGCACGAAGGCTACCGCCCCCTGCGCCATCGCCTTCAGCATGCCGGTGCCCTGCATGATGCCGGTGAACACGCCGGCGGCCAGCAGGATCGACGCCATCAGGATCGCCGCCTTGGCGTGCGCGTCGATGCGCTGGCGCTGGGCGTCCACGCTCGGGTAGTTGATGATCAGCGCGAGCGCCGTGCCGAGCATGAACATCAGGGCCGGCGGGATCTTCTCCGCCATCAGCACCATCGTGCCGAGCACCGCGAGGGTGAGGACGAGGTTCAGCCAGAACCGGTCCGGGCGCCGCAGGGCCCGCTCGGCATCGCTCAAGACCCGCGTCTCGGCGGCCACGGCCTCGACGGCGCCGGCACGCGCCAGCGTGAGCCGGCGCTCCTCGCGCAGGCCGAGCCAGTACGAGACGGCGAAGATGAAGACGAGACCCACCGCCTGCACCGGCACCAGCGGCGTGAAGATGTCGGGAATCGGCAGCTTCAGCGCCGCCGAGGCGCGGATCATCGGCCCGGTCCAGGGCAGGAAGTTGACGCCCGCCGCGAGCGAGGCCGCGCAGGCGAGGATGCGCCGGTCGATCCCGACCCGGTCGTAGAGCGGCAGCATGGCCGGAATCGTGATGAGGAACGTCACCGCGCCCGAGCCGTCGAGATGGATCAGCAGCGCGAGCAGCGTCGTGCCCGGCACGATCCGGCTCGGCCGCGTACCGACGGTCGCGAGGATCCGGTCGATGATCGGGTCGAGCAGGCCGGCATCGCTGACGATCCCGAAGAACAGGATCGCGAACACGAACATGCCGACGACCGGCGCCAGGTTCTGGATGCCGGTGAGCACGAACTTGCCGGTCCCGAGCCCGAAGCCGCCGACGAGGGCGGCGGCGACCGGGATCACGATCAGCGCCACGAGGGGCGACAGGCGCTTGGTGAGAATGGCCGCGAGCAACAACGCGATGGTGCACAGGCCGAGCAGGGCCAGCATCGCTTCCTCCCAGGGTTCGGCGCTCGGGACGTGGCGCCGTTGATGATCGCGGGATCACACCTCAAGGGTGAAGATCTAACAATTGAAAAGATCGGATCGTCCGGATAGCGTTTCGTTATGGATCTCAACCTGCGCCACGTCCGGGCCTTCGTGTCGGTGGCGCATCTGCGCAGCTTCACCCGGGCGGCCGCGCTCCTGAACCTGTCGCAGCCGGCGCTCACGGTGCAGATCCGCCGCCTGGAGGAGGCGCTGGCGGTGCGCCTCCTCGACCGCACCAGCCGCAGCGTCGCGCCGACCCGGGCCGGACGCGAGCTGCTGCCGGTCTTCCAGCGCGTGCTGCGCGAGCTCGACAGCGTGGTGGTCGATACCCGCGACCTCGCCGCGCGCCGCCACGGCATCGTCAGGATCGCGGCGCTGCCCTCGGTGGCGGCGGGCCTGCTGCCGGACGCGATCGCGGGCTTCCGGGCCGCGCATCCGCGGATGGGCTTCGTGGTCAAGGACGTGATCGCCGAGCGGGTGCTCGCCCTGGTGCGCCAGGAGGAGGTCGATCTCGGCGTGACCGGCGGCGAGGTCCGCGACCCCGACGTGACGGTGCTCGCCCGCGCGGCGGATCGGCTGCACGTCGTCTACCCGGCGGGCCACCCGATCGGGGAGGTCGCGGCCGTGACGCTGGAGGCCCTGGCCGAGCACCCGCTGGTGCTGATGGACGCCGCGACCAGCGTGCGCGGCGTGGTCGACGCCGCCTTCGTGGCCGCCGGTCGCCGGCCCGTGACCGCCTGCGAGGCCACCTACATGATGACCGCCGTCGGGATGGTGCGGGCCGGGCTCGGGCTCACGATCCTGCCGGGCTCGGCCCGCGAGATCCGGGCCGAGCCCGGCTTGCGCTCGCGCCCGATCTCCGAGGCGAGCTTTTCCCGCCCGGTCTGCCTGATCGCCAAGGTCGGCCGCACCCTGCCGGCCGCCGCCGAGGACTTTTTGGAGGAATTGATCCCGGCCCTGGAGGCGGAGTTCGCGGGAGGCGGGTGAGAGAGCCGCCTCAGGTCCAGTACAGCACCCGCGCCATCGGCAGCCGCTCCGCGAGCGCCCGGGTCAGTGCCCCGCGCATCTCCCGCATCAGCTCGGCGGGAAACACGTATTTCACCGAGCCGAACTTGGTGAACTTGCGGCTGCGCTCGGCCTCGCGCATCGGCAGGTCGGAGCCCGGATACCAGCCCTCCAGCACCGTCTTCGAGCCGGGGGTGAAGCGGTGGGTGATCAGCTCCGCGGTGAGGTCGAGGTCGGGCACGCCTTCGAGCGCCTCGGCGGCCTGGGCGAACAGGTCGTCGTAGGCCGCGCGCCAATCCGGCAGGGGCAGGATCGGCGCGACCGTGAGGCCGACCGGGTAGCCCGCCCGGGCGACGGCGCCGAGGGCCGAGAGCCGTTCGCGCAGGGGGGCGGTGCCACCCTCGAAGCGGCCGGCCGCCGCGGGGTTGACCGAGAAGCGCAGCCGCGTGCGGCGCCGGTGATCGAGGCCGATCAGCGGCTCGACCGCGGCGAACTTGGTGGTCGCGCGCAGGCTCACCGGAGCGTCCCAGGCGCCGAAATGCCGGATCGCCGCCGAGAGCGAGCCGGTCAGGTGCTCGATGCCGAGGGGATCGGTGTAGCACGAGGCCTCGAAGCTCGTGCCCTCCTGCGCCCGCTCCGCGCTCGCCGAGGTGACGCCGCCGTGCCCGACATAGGCCGCGAGGTTCGACAGGATCTCCGGCAGGTTGGCGTAGACCCGGGTCACCGGTGGGCCCGCGAGCGAGCCGGCGAGGTAGCAGTACTGGCAATGGGCCGGGCAGCCCTCGGCGAGATCGAACCGCCAGTCGGCGCTCGGCGGGATCGGTTGCAGCTTCAGCTTGGC
Source organism: Methylobacterium indicum (assembly GCF_017347565.1). Lineage (NCBI taxonomy): Bacteria > Pseudomonadati > Pseudomonadota > Alphaproteobacteria > Hyphomicrobiales > Methylobacteriaceae > Methylobacterium > Methylobacterium indicum. Next base: position 4,799,835 of record NZ_AP024145.1, read on the forward strand.
GGGCGGGGCCACCACCACCGCCAGCGTGTTCTTGGCCTCGATATAGGCCCGGCGCGGATCGGGGTGGCGCAGGCCGGTCAGGCGGTTGCCGGGCAGGACCTCGACGGGCAGGCCCAGCGCCTCGGCGCGGGCCAGGATCGCCCGGCCGTGGGCGTGCTCCCGCGCCGCCGCCGTGGCGACGACCCGTCGCGGACGCCAGAGTCGGGCCGCGCGGAGGGAGGCGGGATCGTGGACGCTCATGCTCCACGAACGCGCGGAGCCGGCCCGAAGGTCCCGCCCGTTCGCTGACGGGCGGGTCGCGGTCGTTAACGGCGGTTCGTAGTGTCTCTCACAAAACTCCCGATCACCGCCTCAGCTTGCTGTGGCAGCGACATTGCAGCGGGAGTTTTGTGAGGTGCACTTAATGCCGGGCCTCGGGCCGCACCGTGTAGGTGCCGCCGCGGATGCGCTCGGGAAATCCTTCCGCGTAGCGGGCGGTGGCTTCCTCGCCGTAGGTCTGCACCAGTTCCTGGAAGGCCGCGAACAGGGCGGCCTGGGCCATGCAGTCGCCGTCGAGCCCGTCCAGGCAGCCTTCCGCGAAGGCTTCCGAGACGTAGCTCAGGGCGGCACGCTTCGCGTCCTGATCGGAGTGGAGCTCGGGCTCGTAGGTTTCGAAATCGGTCATCGACAGCCTTGAGATCGGGTCTCTGGAGGAGAACGGCGGTCTCGAATCCGCAGCGGCCTCAGGTGATGCCCCGATTCATAGGATCTCTGCCGGGCGCGAGCCAGCAAGGAATTGCGAAGAGGTTAACGGCGCCGCGAGAATGCCGCTCTCTTCGACGCCACCGCCACAGCTGTGGCGTCCCCGCAACAGGCCGGCGCTCAGCCGCCGAACCGGCCGGCCAGCGCGACCGACAGCCGCTCGCCCTCGCCGATGAAGCGGGTCGCCGCCTCGACCGCGGAGGGGGTGCAGACCCGGTAGGTGACCGCGTAGCCGCCGTAGCCGCGGTTGTAGGCCCCAGCCAGGCGGTCGCGCCGGCCCTGGCTGGTCCCCTCGGAATCGAGCAGCGCCTTCATGCGGGCGGGCCATTCCGCGGCGTCGGGATGGCCGCACAATTCGCGCAGGAAGCTCAGCGCGCCGATGATCTCCGACAGCCGCAGGAGATCGCGGTCGTAGGGAGCGGGCGCATCGGGCGGCGGAGGCGAGGCGGGAGCCTCCTTCTCCGGCAGCTTGGTCGCCTCCGGCGGCTTGGCCCCCGGCTTCGGCCGGGTCTGGGCGAGGGCGGGCGAGGCCGCGAGCAGGCAGGCGGCGAGCACCGCGGCGCGCGCACCGAGCGACGGGAACCGCCTCATGCGCCGTTCTTCCCCACGGTGGCGAGGGCCTGGGCGATCACGCCGTGCAGCCCCTCGGTGGTCGGCAGGTCATGGGCCTCCTCGGGCGTCACCCAGCGCAGGGCCAGGGCCTCCGGCCCGGTCGTCGGCTCGCCGGAGCGCCAGCGGGCGGCGTGGGGGTGGATCACGAAATGGTGCAGCACCGCGCCCCCGGCGTCGCGGCCGATCACCTCGAGGGGGGGCAGGCCGGCGACGATCTCGGCCACCACCCCGACCTCCTCGTGCAATTCGCGCAGGGCCGCCACGGCCAGGGTCTCGCCGACCTCCACCTGCCCACCCGGCAGGGTGTAGACGCCCCGCATCGGCGCCTTTCCGCGGGCGGCGAGGAGCACCCGGCCGTTACGCACCACCGCCACTGAGGCGGCGACGAAGGGACGGACGGGATAGCGCCGGCGCCAGGCCGGGTCGTCGGACTCGGCATTCACGGCCGCGCATCCCCATCCTGCACGCTCGCCAGACGCCCGTCGGCCAGCGCCACCACCACGGCGGCACCGCGCCCGGCGCCCAGGACCGCGAGGCCGGCCCCGACCGGCGCCGGCAGGGCCGCGCGGGCCCGCTCGTCCAGCGTATCGGCCGGCAGGTAGGCGAGCGCCTTGTGGTCGCCCGTCGTCAGCACCCACTCGCCCTCGCCGAGGGCGGCGCCGGGAGCCGAGAAGCCCGCGCCGCCGCGGGCCTGCCGCGCGGGCGTACCGCCGGCCAAGGCCCAGCTCTCGGGCCGGCCGTCGCCGCGCACCAGCAGGGCGGCGGGCTTCGGGCCCGGGCGGGCGGCCGCGAGGGTCGCTAAACCCGGTTCGGGCGGGGTCGCGCCCCGCACCTGCCAGGCGCCGTCCCGGCGCCCGATCAGCGCGAGGCTGGCGCCCTCCGGCCGCTCGCTCACCGCGAGGAGGTTCGTCGCGCCGTCGATCTCGACCGGCTGCAGGGCGTCCGCGGAGAAGACCGCGCCGGGGCCCGGCGACACGGTGCTGGTCGCGACCGGCACCGGCTTCGGGTCGGCGCTCATCGCCACCGGCTGGCGCTCGCGCAGGGTGAGGCTCGCAGCGCCCGGACGCCCGTCCGGGCCGGTCCCTGCGCCCGACAGGTAGGCGCTCAACGGCCCGGCCAGCACCCGGCGCGAGCCCGGCACCGCGCCCTTCGGCGTCTCGCCGGCGGTCAGTCCCTCGATCGCGTCGAGGGGGAGGGGAATCACCGTCACCGTGTCGCCCGCCAGGGTGACGACGGCCGCACCCGTCTCGCCCCAGGCGACCGCCAGCGGCCCGGGCTTGCGGGGCAGCTGCGGCAGGCCGGCGGTGGATACGGCGAGCGCCGCCTCGCTGCCGGCGTCGCGCAGCTGCGTCACCCGGAACGGCAGGTCGAGGAGCGCGACCCGCGGCTCGGCGGCGGCGGGGGAGGCGAGAAGCAGGACCGCGAGGGCGAACGCCGCCCGCTCAGACATGCTGGCCGCCGTTGATGTGCAGCTCGGCGCCGTTCACGTAGGACGAGGCCTCGGTGCACAGGAAGTAGATCGCCTTGGCGACCTCGTCGGGGGTGCCGAGGCGGCGCTGCGGGATCTGCGCCACCAGCTTGTCGGTGCCGGGCGACAGGATCGAGGTGTCGATCTCGCCCGGCGAGATCGCGTTCACCCGCACGCCGAGGGGCCCGAAATCGGACGCCATCTCCCGGGTGAGGCCGGCGAGCGCCGCCTTGGAGGTGGCGTAGGCCGCCCCCGCGAAGGGGTGGACGCGCGAACCCGCGATCGACGTCACGTTGACGATCGAGCCGCGGGCCCGGGTCAGCTCGCCGCACAGGCCGCGGGCGAGCAGGATGGGGGCGAAGAAGTTGACCTGAAAAACCCGCTGCCAGTCGGAGAACGGGGTGTCGATGGCGCCCAGCCGCGCGCCGCCCGCTCCCTTCGGCGAGATGCCGGCATTGTTGACGAGCGCGTGGAGCAGACCGCCCTCGGCCTCGAGCCGCCCGGCCACCTCCTCGACGGCGCGCACGGTGTCCGAAGGATCGGCGAGGTCGACCTGCAGGTGGTCCTCGGGTCCCATCTCCCAGGGGCAGTTCTCCGGGAAGGGGTGGCGCGAGCAGGTGATGACGCGCCAGCCCGCCGCCGAGAAGCGCTTGACGGTGGCATGGCCGATGCCCCGGCTCGCGCCGGTGAGCAGCATCACGCGGCGGCGTTCGTTCGACGGTTGGGCCACGGCCGCTCCTCGGGATGTCCGGTGCGAGCGCCGCCGGTCGTATGGGGCGCGAAGAGCCTCAGGGTAGGGCCCGGCGACCCGGAAATCCAGGGCTCGCCGCGCCGCAGCAAAGGTTGCGCGTCACGGACGCGGCGGCCCCGGAGGTGCCGGGGCTCAGGGGTAGAGCCGGTTACCGGCCCAGCCCTCGCCCTCGCGGGTGAAGCGCACCCGGTCGTGCAGGCGGTAGGCGCCGTCCTGCCAGAACTCCATCGTCACCGGGGCGATGCGGTAGCCGGTCCAGTGCGGCGGGCGCGGCACCGCCTCGTCGGGAAAGCGGGCGCGCACCTCGTCCACCGCCCGGATCAGGGCGTCGCGGCTCTCCAGCGGCTGCGACTGGCGGCTCGCCCAGGCGCCGAGACGGCTGTCGCGGGGGCGCGAGGCGTAATAGGCGTCGGCCTCGGCGTCCGAGACCTTCGTCACCGGCCCGCGGGCCCGGACCTGACGGCGCAGGCTCTTCCAGTGCAGCACCAGGGCGGCCTGCGGGTTGTCGGCGAGCTCCTGCCCCTTCATCGACAGGGTGTTGGTGTAGAACACGAATCCGCGCTCGTCGGCGTCCTTCAGGAGAACGATGCGCACGTCCGGCAGCCCGTCGGCGCCGCTGGTCGCGAGCGCCATGGCGTTGGGATCCTCCGGCTCGGAGGCCTGCGCGTCGGCAAACCATTGCCGGAACAGGCCCCACGGATCCGGGTTCTGCGTGAAATCACCCTTCGTTAACCCGTCCACGGCATCGTCCTTACCCAATTGGCACTCCGTTCGAGTGCCGCTGTGACAACCGAACCGGGGGCGGGTCGGCGTCGCAAGGTGATGCGTCGCGGCGGGCCGTCCGGTCTTGAGATTAGGTGTAATGCGTCGCGGTGCGTGTAAAGTCGGTTCGGTGACGCTCGGGCTCGCCTGCGCGGCGGGCGTGCTCGGCGGCGTCCTGGCGCTCGGCGGCTGCAGCCAGCCGCTCATCATGTTCACCCCGCAGGTGGACGCGGCCCCGCCGGAGCCCGAGAGCACCGGCAGCATCGAGCCGGCGGCGCCGAAGAGCTTCGGCTCCGACCTCTCGGGCGAGGATTGGCGCCGGGCCAAGGCGGCCCTCTCCGTCGCCCTCGACCCGCAGGGCAACGGCCAGCCGGTGAAGTGGGACAACCCGGATTCGGGCATGCGCGGCATGATCAACCCGACCGGGCTGCCCTTCGTGAAGAACGACGAGATCTGCCGCGGCTTCCTCGCCTCGGTGATCGGGCCGGGCAGCAACCGCTTCGTGCGCGGCACCGGTTGCCGTCCGTCCGGCGGCGCCTGGGAGCTCAAGAGCCTCAAGGCCTCGACGAAGCCGGGCTGAGCCGGATCGTTGGCGCTCGCGCGGGAAACGGCGTAACCTCGCGGCTTCCCGCTCCGCCTGCGTTGCAATCCGGCAACAGGGTCGCCAGATAGGGCTCATCTCTTTCAAGCCGCGGTCCCGCTCCCGCCCGTGACGCGCCGGATCGGAGCCGCTCGAATCGCCATCGGATCGCCATGCGCAACCCATACGACGTACTCGGCGTGAGCCGTTCGGCCGACGAGGCGGAGATCAAGAAGGCCTTCCGCAAGCTCGCCAAGGCCTATCACCCCGACCGCAACAAGAACGACGCCAAGGCGCAGGACCGCTTCTCGGAGGTCAACCAGGCCTACGAGATCCTGGGCGACGCCAAGAAGCGCGAGCAGTTCGACCGCGGCGCCATCGACGGCGACGGCAAGCCCCGCTTCACCGGCTTCGAGGGCTTCGGCGGCGGCGCCGGGCGCGGCGGCGGCGCCGGCGGGTTCGACTTCGAATCGATGGCGCGCGGCCGGGGCGGCGCGGGCGGCGGGGCCGCCGGCGGCTTCGGCGAAGAAATCTTCTCGCACCTGTTCGGCGAGGCGTTCCGCTCCGGCGGGGCCGGCCGCGGCGCGCCCCAGAAGGGCGAGGACGTGGCCGCCGAGCTGACGGTCGGCCTCGATCAGGTGGTGGGGGAGGCCAAGCTCCGCCTCAACCTGCCGAGCGGCCGCGAGGTCGACGTGGTGGTGCCCAAGGGCGTGGTCGACGGGCAGGTCATCCGCCTGCGCGGCCTCGGTTATCCGGGTGCCCACGGCGCCGAGCCGGGCGACGCGCTCCTCACCATCCGCTTCGCGCCCGATTCGCGCTTCCAGATCGAGGGCGCGGACCTGCGCACCTCCGCCGAGGTGCCGCTCGAGGATGCGGTGCTCGGCGGGCCGATCCGGATCCAGACCCTGACCGGCGCGGTCGAGATGAAGATCCCGCCCATGACCAGCTCCGGCCGGGTCTTCCGCCTGCGCGGCAAGGGCCTGCCGAAGAAGGACGGCACCCGCGGCGACCTTCTGGCCACCATCGCCGTCACCCTGCCGGCGAGCGCCGACGAGGCCCTGACCGAGTTCGCCCGCAAGCGCCGGGCGGCAACCGCGGCGAACTGAACCGCGGGTTGCGCGCGGCATTACCGGAGCCGGCGCACTTCCGTCGCCCGCGGGCGTCGGTTAAGGAAGCCGCTGGGGAGCCATGCACGGCCGGGTCCGACCTGCCGCCGCGTGCTCCGCGTGGCGGCTGTTCTTTGGGTGACTCATGGCTGACTCCAACCGGGCACAGGTACAGGATGACGGGCAGCCCCGCACCGGGCTTCTCGCCGGCAAGCGCGGCCTCGTGCTCGGCGTCGCCAACAACCGCTCGATCGCCTGGGGCATCGCCAAGAGCGCCCACCAGCATGGTGCGCAGCTGGCCTTCACCTATCAGGGCGAGGCGCTGAAGAAGCGCGTCGAGCCGCTCGCCCGCGAACTCGACGCGGCGGTGGTCGGCCATTGCGACGTCACCGACCCGGCCTCGATCGACGCGGCCTTCGAGGCCACCGGCCGGCACTTCCCCGAGGGGATCGACTTCGTCATCCACTGCATCGCCTTCTCGGACAAGGACGAGCTGACCGGCCGCTACATCGAGACCAGCGAGGCGAACTTCTCGAAGTCGCTGCTGATCTCCTGCTACTCGTTCACGGCCGTGGCCCAGCGGGCCGAGAAGCTGATGCGCAACGGCGGCTCGCTCCTCACGCTGACCTATTACGGCGCCGAGAAGTGGATGCCGCACTACAACGTGATGGGCGTCGCCAAGGCCGCGCTCGAGGCCTCGGTGCGCTACCTCGCGGCCGATCTCGGCCCGCAGAAGATCCGCGTCAACGCGATCTCGGCCGGCCCGATCAAGACGCTCGCCGCCTCCGGAATCGGCGATTTCCGCTACATCCTGAAGTGGAACGAGTACAACGCCCCCCTGCGGCGCACCGTGACGATCGACGAGGTCGGCGAGACCGCCGCCTACCTGATCTCCGACATGTCCCGCGGCATGACCGGCGAGATCCTGCACGTCGATGCCGGCTACCACGTCGTCGGCATGAAGAATCCCGAGGCGCCGGACCTCAGCCTCGACAAGGACTGAGCCCGGGGGCTGGACCGGAGGGCCTTTCGGCCCACTATGGGCTTCGCGTCGGACATGCGGAGCCCATGATGCCTACCCTGAAGATCGCCATGCTCACCGCGGGCGGCCTCGCCCCGTGCCTGTCGGCGGCGGTCGGCGGGCTGATCGCCCGCTACACCGACCTGGCGCCGGAGGCCGAGATCATCGGCTATCGCAGCGGCTACAAGGGCCTGCTCCTCGGCGACCACATCCCGGTCACCCCGGCGGTGCGGGCGAAGGCCCATCTCCTCCTGCGCCACGGCGGCTCGCCGCTCGGCAACAGCCGGATCAAGCTCACCAACGTCAAGGATTGCGTGAAGCGCGGTCTGGTGAAGGAGGGGCAGGATCCGCTCAAGGTGGCGGCCGACCAGCTCGCCCGCGACCGGGTGAGCGTGCTGCACACGATCGGCGGCGACGACACCAACACCACGGCGGCCGATCTCGCGGCCTATCTCGAGGCCAACGGCTACCACCTGACCGTCGTCGGGCTGCCCAAGACCATCGACAACGACGTGGTGCCGATCCGCCAGACGCTCGGGGCCTGGACGGCGGCCGAGCAGGGCGCGCTCTTCGCCGAGAACATCGTCAACGAGCAGAGCGCCAACCCGCGCATGCTGATCGTCCACGAGATCATGGGCCGTAAATGCGGCTGGCTCACCGCCGCGACGGCCCGAGCCTATCGCGACCGCCTCGACCGCACCGCGTTCGTGCCGGAATTCGGGCTCGACCGGGCGCACAAGGAGGTGGACGCGGTCTACCTGCCCGAGATGCCCCTCGACATCGCCCGGGAGGCGGCGCGGCTGAAGGCCCGGCTCGACGCCAAGGATTGCGTGACGATCTTCTTGAGCGAGGGCGCCGGCCTCGACGAGATCGTCGCCGAGATCGAGGGGCGCGGCGAGGTGCTGGGCCGCGATCCCTTCGGCCACGTCAAGATCGACACGGTCAATGTCGGCAAGTGGTTCGCCGACCGCTTCGCGCCGATGATCGGGGCGGAGAAGACGCTCGTGCTGAAATCCGGCCATTTCGGCCGCTCGGCGGCGCCGAACGCGGACGACCTGCGGCTGATCCAGGGCATGGTCGACTACGCGGTGGAGTGCGGCCTCGCCGGCGTCTCCGGCGTGATCGGCCACGACGAGGAGCACGGGGGCCGCCTGCGGGCGATCGAGTTCCCGCGCATCCGCGGCGGCAAGGCGTTCGATCCGAGCGAATCCTGGTTCACCGGGATGCTGGACGAGATCGGCCAGCCTCGCGGTTGACGGGCACCGGCGCCGCCCCGGCGCCGGTTTCGATCGAACGTCAGATGTCGATCGACCGGTTTTTGTCGATCACGACCCCGTCGCGTCGAGCGGCGGGGCGGTCTCGCCCGGGCCGGAGACCGGCCGGCGGATGAAGGGAACCACGTTCCCGGACCACTCGGCCGATGCCGCCCCGGCCGCTCCCTCGCCGCCGACGCCGCGCCGCGACCCGGCTCGGAACGCCATCCAGCGCACGATCCGGCCGTCGCCGTGGCGCATCATGTGCCGTTCGACCCGCCTCCGGGCCCATCGGGGCACGCCATCGCCGAACTTCATGGGACTCCTCCCTTGCTCGCCCGCCGCGCGACACTCTGTCGGCTCTCGAACGAAACAGGGGGGCAGCTTGCGTGTCATCACCCATTTGGGTGACACGGCATGAACCTCAGGTTTTAAGGACGATGCAGGCGCCGCCGACGCCGCGGATGCGGTTGCACAGGGTCTCGGCGCTGGCGCGGGTCTCGGAGGGCACGCGGATGCGATAGAACGCCCGGGTACCGCGGTGGCGCAGCCGGGTGCCGATGACCATCGGGCGCACGTCGCCGAGGATCGTCGCGTAGCGGTCGCGGGCCCGGCCGAAGCTCGCCAGCGCGATCGACTTCGAGAAGTTGCCGGCGAGCTGGACGCCCCAGGGCGCCAGGGTGGCGGCGGCGCCCGCGAAGAAGGTCTCGGTGCGGCCGCGGATGCGCAGGGCCGCCGTCACCTGCAGGCAGCGGGTGCCCTCCGGCTCGGTCAGGTCGCCCTTCGGCGCCTCCTTGGCGGCGGCCGCCCAATCCTCGGCGCTGCGCCCGGTGATCGCCGCGACATAGGCGCGGGTCTCCGCCGGCAGGCCGCCGGTGCCGGCGAGCCAGGCCGAGACGCGGCCGGGCCCGCCATTGTAGGCCGCCGCGGCGAGGCCGAGATTGCCGAAGCGGGCGCGCAGGTCGAGGAGGAAGCGGGCCGCGGCGGGAATCGCCTGTTCGGGATCGAACGGATCGGTGAGGCCGCGCTCCTGCGCCGTGCCGGGCATGAACTGCGCCACCCCTTGCGCGCCCGCGGGGCTCACCACGCCGGGCCGGAAGCTGCTCTCGCGCCAGATCAGCCGGGTCAGGAAGGCGACCGGCAGCCCCTTCGACTGGGCCGCGCCCTCGATCAGGCGGCACAGGGCCTGCTCGACCGTTTCCTCCTTGCCGCCCGATTCCCGGCCCACCGGTTCCTTGCTCTCCGACGCAGGCGCCGGCCGCGCCGGCGCGGCGGCCGCGACGACCGGAAGGGCGCAGGCCGCGAGGAGCCAAGCCGCGAGGAGGAGAGGGGGGCGGGTCACCAGGCCCTCATACCTCGATTCGGTGACCAATTCGGCAAGGGTCGAGGTTGTCGCGGATCCGTCCCGGACCGGCTTTCCGATCCCGCGGGCATGCCGGCCCTGGCGCAGCGCCCCGTCCCGCGCCATCTAGCGGGCGATGTCTTCGCCGCTCCTGTTCGACACCCCCCTGATCCGCAAGCGGCTCGCCCGCGCCCGCCGCGCCGGCTTCGCCGACTTCCTGGTCGCGCGGGCGGTCGACGACCTGACCGACCGCCTCGGCGCGGTGCTGCGGGAATTTCCCCGCGCCCTCGACCTCGCCACCCCGGTCCCGGCCGCCGCGTCCTGGCTCCGGGCAAGCGGGCGGGCGGGCTCCGTCATCCGCCTCGCTCCCGTGGCGGAGCCGGGCGGCCCGGACCTTACGGTCGCGGTGGGCGACCCCGAGACTCTGCCGTTCGGCGATAGGAGCTTCGACCTCGCCGTGTCGCTGCTGGCGCTCCAGCACGCCAACGACCTGCCGGGCGCGCTCGTGCAGGTCCGCCGGGCCTTGAGGGCCGACGGGCTGTTCATCGGCTGCCTGCTCGGCGGCCGCACGCTGACCGAGCTGCGCCAGGTGCTCACCCAGGCCGAGAGCGAGATCGAGGGCGGGGCCAGCCCCCGGGTGGCGCCCTTCGCGGAGGTGCGCGACATCGGCGGCCTGCTCCAGCGCGCCGGCTTCGCCCTGCCGGTCACCGATGTCGAGACCGTGACGGTGCGCTACGGCGATCCGTTCGGGCTGATGCGCGACCTGCGCGCCATGGGGCTCACCAACGCCCTGCGGGAGCGCCGCGGCGCCCTGCGCCGGGAGACCCTGATGCGGGCCGCCACCCTGTACGCCGAACGCTTCGCCGATCCGGACGGGCGCATCCGGGCGACGTTCGAGATGATCTGGCTCTCGGGCTGGGTGCCGCACGAGAGCCAGCAGAAGCCGTTGCGGCCGGGCAGCGCCCAGGCGCGGCTGGCCGACGCCCTCGGCACCGTCGAACGCAAGGAGCCGTCATGACGGACAGGTCCATCACGATCACGCCGAACCCGCACCGGATCCGCGTGATGCTCGGCGGCACGATCGTCGCCGAGACGACCCGGGCGCTGACCCTGCGCGAGGGCGCCATGCCGCCGGTGCTCTACATCCCGCGCGAGGATGCGCAACTGGATCTCTTCGCGCGCACCGCGCACCGCACGCATTGCCCGCACAAGGGCGATGCCAGCTACTTCTCCCTCACCGCCGGCGGGCTGGAGCGGGCGAACGCGGTCTGGAGCTACGAGGACCCGTTTCCGGCGGTGGCGGCGATCAAGGATCACCTCGCCTTCTACCCGGGCAAGGTGGATGCGATCGAGGAATTCGCGGACTGAACGGGCGGCGCTCGCCTCATCCCACCGGCCCACGATCCTAGCGCATCAAGTCGATCTCGGGCTTGCCCGAGATCGACGGGGCCGGCGAACCATCTCGAACTGTCGATGCCCGGTCAAAGGCTCGGCGACAATTCGAGAACGGAACCAAAGGTCGTTTCCGACGACCGTCGGTATCACTCCCCGATCCCGAACAGCCGCTCGAGGAAGTTCTTGTCCTCCCGGGTCGGTCCGCCGCGCTGGGGCGCCGGCTGCGGGCGGGCGGCGGGCTGCTGGCCGCCGAGGAGGTCGTCGATCATGCCGCCGATCGTCGGCGGCTCGGCGGGATTGGCCGATGCGACGGCGTTGCTGGTGCGGCGCCAGCGGGCCGCGCCGGGAAGCGGCGCCGGCTTGTCGCCGCGCAGGCCCGCGACCATCACCCGGTTCCAGACCTCCACCGGCAGGTTGCCGCCCGAGACCCGCTTCGTCGGCTCGCCGTCGTCGTTGCCGAGCCAGACGCCGGTCACCAGCGTGGCGGAGAAGCCGACCACCCAGGCATCGCGAAAATCCTGGCTGGTGCCGGTCTTGCCGGCGAGCTCCCAGCCCGGGATGTCGCCCTTCTTGGCGGTGCCGCTGACGAAGACCTCGTGCATCATCGCGTTCATCATGCCGTCGGCCTGGGGCTCGATCACCCGGCCGAGGCCGCTCGGGGCGCGCTTGTAGACGGTGCGGCCGTCGACGGTCTTCACGCTGGCAATGACGTAGGGAATCACCCCCATGCCGCCATTGGCGAAGGTGGCATAGGCGCCGACGAGTTCGAGCGGCGTCACCTCGGAGGTGCCGAGCGCGATCGAGGCATTGGCCTGGAGCGGCGAGGTGATGCCGAGGCGCTGGGCCGTCTGCACCACCGCCTTGGGGCCGACCTCCATGCCGAGCCGCACCGCCACGGTGTTGAGCGAGTGGGCGAGCGCGTCCCGCAGGGTCACGGGGCCGCTGTAGTTGCGCGAGTAGTTCTCGGGGTTCCACCCCTTGATGTTGATCGGCGCGTCCTCCCGCACCGTGTCGGGGGTCAGGCCGCGCTCGATCGCCGCGAGGTAGACGAAGGGCTTGAAGGCCGAGCCGGGCTGGCGCTTGGCGGTGGTGGCGCGGTTGAACTGGCTCTGCGCATAGTCGCGCCCGCCGATCAGCGCCCGGATCGCCCCGTCGGGCCGCATCGACACGACCGCGCCCTGGCCGACATTGTAGCGCGCGCCCTTCTGGTTGAGCTCGTCGACCAGCGCCCGCTCGGCCACCGCCTGCAGGCCCGGATCGACGGTGGTCTGGACCGAGACGTCGGTCTCGATCTTGCCGACGTAGTCGTCGAGCACGTCCATCACGAGATCGGCGACGTAGTTGGCCGAGCCGCCGCCCTTGGCCCGGGCGGGCTTGGCCGGCTGGGCCAGCGCCACTTTCACGTCCGCGGGCTTGGCGAAGCCCAGCTCCTGCATCGCCGCCAGCACCTGCGCGGCCCGGGCCTGGGCGGCGGGCAGGTTGCGGTTGGGGGCGAGCCGCGAGGGCGCCTGGACGAGGCCGCCCAGCATCGCGGCTTCCGCCAGGGTCACGTCCTTGGCGGGCTTGGCGAAGTAGCGCTGGGCCGCGGCCTCGACGCCGTAGGCGCCGGCACCGAAATAGACCCGGTTGAGGTAGAGTTCGAGGATCTCGTCCTTGGTGTACTTGTGCTCGAGCCAGAGCGCGAGGATCGCCTCCTGGATCTTGCGCGAGGCGGTGCGCTCCTGGGTCAGGAAGAGGTTCTTGGCGAGCTGCTGGGTCAGGGTCGAGCCGCCCTGGGCGACGCCGCGGCGGGTCAGGTTCTGGCCGATGGCGCGGGCGATGCCGACCGGATCGATGCCGAGATGGGAGTAGAAGCGCCGGTCCTCGATCGCCACGAAGGCGCGGGGCAGGTAGGGCGGCAGCTCGCGGATGCTCACCGTGCGCCCGCCGGTCTCGCCGCGATTGGCGAGCAGCGAGCCGTCGGCGGCCAAAATCGCGATGTTGGGCGGGCGCTTCGGCACCGCCAGCTGGTCGATCGGCGGCAGCTGCGAGGCGTGGTAGGCGACGATGCCGGCGACCGCCACGAGGCCCCAGAGGCCGAGGATCACCGTGCCGTAGACGAGGGAGCCGAGGAACGAGCGCCGACGCCGCCGCGGGGCAGGAGCCGCCGCGCGGGCGGCCCGCTTCGGGGCGGCCTTGGTCGACCCCTTGGCCGATCCCTTGGATGTCCCCTTGGCCACGCCGCCTCCCGCCCGATCGCCCCGCGAGAGGCGCAGGTCGAGGGAGGCCGGATCCCCAGGCCCCTCCGCCTCGAAGCGGGGCTCGACCCGACCCGTCCGCTCGCGTCCCTTCGCCATCCTGTCGAGTTCCCCTTCGCCCCCGGACGAGCCGGCCCGCGTGGGGCACTCAAGAGACAATAATTGAGGCGGGTTTAAGGGCCGTTAACCGAAATTTTGTCGAACGATTCCCGCTGCTTAGCAAAGCACTGCAGAGGATGCGGCAAGCTGCGCCGGAACGGCGGATCGCGGGAGGCGTTGCGCAGGCTCGAACAAGGAGCCGACATGCTGCACCTGCTGGTGGCGGATGGGAACGACCGGGACGGCCGCGAGCGGCATGTCGCGGTGTGCGGCCGGACCTCGGCCGAGACCTATGCGGGAATCCTGGAAAAGCTCGCCCCGGACGCGACCTGCCACCTCGTCGCCCCGGCGGATGCGGGAGCGACGCTGCCGCGGGCGCTCGACGCGTGCAATGCCCTGGTGCTCACCGGCTCGACCCTGCATGTCGAGGAGGGCGGCCCCGCGGTGACGCGCCAATGCGACCTCGTGCGGGCGGCGCTGGAAGCGGGCGTGCCGGTCTTCGGCTCGTGCTGGGGCGTGCAGGTGGCGGCGACGATCGCCGGGGGACGGGCCGCCCGCAACCCGCGGGGCCCGGAATACGGGCTCGCCCGCGCCATCAGCCGGACCGAGGCCGGAGGGGACCACCCGCTGCTGGCCGGCCGGCCGGCCTCCTGGGACGCCCCGGCGATCCACGACGACGCGGTGATCGAGCCGCCCCCTCGCAGCACGGTGCTCGCCGGCAACGACCGCCTCGACGTGCAGGCGATCGAGATCCGCCTCGGCGGCGGCGTGTTCTGGGGCACGCAGTACCATCCCGAGCTCGACCTCGACGAGGTCGCGGCGATGCTGCGGCTGTCCGCCGAGGGCGTGGTGGAGGCGGGCCTGTGCCCGGACGAGGCCGCGCTCCACGCCTACGCGGATGCCCTGCGCGACCTGCACCGCGACCCGGAGGGCCGGGCCGACCTCGCCTGGCGCCTCGGCGTCACCGCCGAGGTGCTGGTGCCGGAGCGGCGCCGGCGCGAGATCGCGAACTTCCTCGACCGGCTGGTGCGGCCAAGGCAGAGGGCGTGAAGCCGGAGTCGCTCACGCCGCCCGGACGCCGCCGAGGAAGCGCTCGACTTCGGCGCCGAGATGCTCGGCCTGGTGCGTGAGCGCGTCGGCGGAGGCCAGCACCCGGCTGGCGACGGTGCCGGTGGTGCCGGCGGCCTCGGCCACCGCACCGATCGTCGCGGTGAGCGAGCCCGTCCCGGCGGTGGCCCGCTCCATGGCGCGCAGGATCTCCCGGGTCGCCGCTTCCTGCTCCTCGACGGCCGCCGCCACCGCGGCCGCCACCCCGTCGATGCCGCGGATGCGCCCGCCGATCGCCTCGATCGCCCGGACGGCGTCGCCGGTGGCGTCCTGAATACGGCCGATCTGGCCGCCGATCTCGCCGGTCGCCCGGGCGGTCTGGGCGGCGAGTTCCTTCACCTCCGCCGCCACCACCGCGAAGCCCCGCCCCGCCGCGCCCGCGCGGGCGGCTTCGATGGTGGCGTTCAACGCCAGGAGGTTGGTCTGGTCGGCGATCGCCGAGATCATCGTGACGACGTCGCCGATGCGCGCGGCCGCCTCGCTGAGAGCCCCCACCAGGGCGGCCGAACGGTCCGCCTCGGCGACGGCGGCGCGGGCGAGGCCGGCGGTCTCGCCGACCTGCTGGCCGACCTCGCGCACGGACGCCCCGAGCTCCCGCGTCGCCGCCGCGACGGCGCCGACATCCCCCGCCGCCCGACCGGCGGCGGCATCGGCCTCGGCCGAGCGGTCGGCGGCGGTGCCGGCGGTCCGCGACATCGCCCTCGCGGTCGCCTGCAGATCGCCCGCCGAGGCCGCGACCTCGCCGACGATGCCGCCGACCGCCGCCTCGAAGGCCGCCGCCATCCGCAGCACGCCCTCGCGCCGCTCATGCTCGGCAGCCCGACGGGCCGCCTCGCCGTCCTGCTCCAGGGCGCGCAGGCGCGCCATCTGGGCCTTGGCCTCCCGCTCGGAGGCGGCGAGCCCGGCCAGCGTTCGGGCGACGGTGTGGCAGATCCGGGCCAGCACCGCCGCCTCGATCGTCAGGATCACGGCGTGGAGGAGCACCCGGCCGAGATCGCCGCCCGCCGGGAAGACGGCGGCCGGCAGGACGAGGTTCAGCACGAGGTGGTGCACGGCCGTGGCGCCGGTGGCCGCCAGGATCACCCGCCAGTCGCACCAGCCGGCGAGCACCGCCAGGCAGGCGAAGAAATACATGTGCAGGTCGACCTGCCAGGGATGCCCGGCGCTGGCATAGAGCAGCACCGCCGCCATGCCGACGAGCGCGAACGCGGTGGCGAGCCGGGTCCGCAGCCCGATCGGGTCGCGCCACCACGACAGGGTGGCGATGCCCGCGAGCAGGGTTGCGGCCGTGCCCGGCACCAGGGCGGCTCCGTCACCGGCGATCAGCGGCAGGCCGGCGGCGACCGGCACATGGGCCCAGAGCAGCGGGATCAGGATGCGGGCGAAGGAACGGCGGAGGTCGTCGACGTCGGTCATCAGCGGGCGGTGCTCGGTGACGGTGGAGAATGACGGGAGGTCGCGGGCGGGGAGGGGCCGCAGCCGCCGGCGACGAGCGGATCGAGGACCAGCCAGGCGCCGGCGCCGTAGAGGCGCCGGACGAAGCCGGGCGCCTCCGAGCGCGCGACGACCAGGCCGGCCGGGCCTGCGCGAACGAGCCGGCCGCCAGCGGCGGCCACGATCGCGGCCGCCTCGCCGATCCCGGCGCCCGGACGGCCGAGCACCGCCACCGCGTCCGAGCGCGGCAGAGCGACGACCAGGAACGGGGCCAAGGTCAGGAGCAGCAGACCGGTGCCATCCTGGAGGCGGGATCGCGCGGCCATGAGGCTCGTCCCATGCGTGAATGGCGGGGACCTTGCGGGAGGAATGCCTTACGGCCGGTAAAGCGCAATGTCCGGATTTTGCGGGACTGATCCTCGACTTGAAGGGCAGGGTGTCCGTGGCGCCTTCAGCGTAACGGTTAGCTGGCGCGCAACTGCTCCCGTCCGCGACGATCGCGTGCACCAACGAAAACGGCGCCCCGCGGGGCGCCGTCCTGTCGTGTGGCGTGATTTCGCTTGGGAATGCTTGGCGGGACTTGACGGGACTTGGAAGGGCCTGGCGAGCTCAGGCCGTCGGTGCGGCGGCGAGGCGCGGCGCCGGGCGGGCCTCGTCCTCGCCGACGAGGTGGAAGGCGGCCGGACGCCGGAACAGGAACCGGGCCGGGGTGTGGCGGATCACCCGCTCGATGGCGAGCGGCACCACCACGGCGGTCAGCGTCACGAGGAGCGCGACGAGGCCGATATCCTCGATCACCCCGCTGCGCACGAGGGCCGTGCGCAGGGCCGCCATCGGCAGGAAGAAGGCGAGGTAGATCACGATCGAGCGCTCGCCGCAGGCCCGCAGGGCGGCGGTCACCGGGCCGCCGGCCCGGGTGAGGAGGGCGGCGGTCGCCACGATGGCGAGCGCGCCGGCGGCGCCGAGCATCAGGCTCACCACCGGCAGGCTGGCGAGCGTCGGGTGGGAGGTCAGCCCGGTCGGCGTGAAGACGAGGAACGCCTCGATCGACGCCCAGGCGGCGAGGCCGAGGAGCGCGAGGCCGGCTCGCGCCCGCACCCAGTCGGCCAGGGCGAAGATCCGGGCGGCGAACAGGTAGCCGGCGACGAAGTAGACCAGCCGGTCGCAGAACTCGTCGATCAGCGTCGAGCCGGTATGGACCGGGGCGAGCTGGAGGAGGGCGGCGCCGATCAGCAGCACCGGCCAGGGCAGCCGGCGCAGGAGCTTCACGACGACCGAGAAGACCGCCAGCAGGTAGATGAACCAGAGGGTCGAGTAGGGCTCGATCAGGCCGTGGGCGAGATGGGCCGCGAAGGCGCCGGGCCCCGCGCCGTCGGTGATCTGGCCGTACTTCACCGCCGACTGGAGCACCATCCACAGCAGGTAGAAATACGCGAAGTGGACGATGCGCCGGTCGGCGAAGAGCCGCCAGTCGCGATCGACGACCCGGCCGACGAACAGGCCCGAGAGCAGGAAGAAATCCGGGATCCGGAAGGGTTTGGCGAACTCCACGACGTGATGCATGAAGCCCTCGCCCCCCATCGCCTCGCCGACCCCGAGGGTCGAGTGCATCATCACCACGAGGATGATGCAGATGCCCTTGGCGACGTCGACCCAGGCGCGGCGCCCCGGGGCGGTCCCCGCGCGCGGGCGAACGGGATCGTCCGGCCGGACCGAGAGGGCGGGTTCGGTGTTGGGACGGGCGGACATCGGGCGTCTCCGGAGGATCGCCCGGGAGGCTGCCAGGGAGACGTAAAGATCGGATCGGGCCCGGTCCCGTAAATTGCGGCGAACCGGGCAACAGGCGATTCACCTTACCGCCCGAGGGGCCGCCGGCTACCGGACGCTCCGCTTCGTCTCGCGCCGCGTCCGGGTCATCCGCGTCGCGGCGTGGAAATCGTCGGGCTTGGTCCGCACCCAGGCGAGGAAGCGGGCGATCTCGGGCTCGGCCCGCAGGCTCTCGACGTCGTTGAGGCGCCGCGCCAGCTCCGCCTCGCTGTGCCGGGCATGGATCGCCGAGTGGCAGATCTGGTGCAGCTGCACGGTCTCGCCGTGGGTGCCGCCCTTCAGCTTCGGCGTCAGGTGGTGCCGGCTCTGGCGGGCACCGGGCGGGATCGGCCGCTCGCAGAGCGGACAGATGACGGCGGGGCGGGTCCCCAGACCATGGGTCGAGGGGTCGTCGTCGCGCCAGCGCCGCTCTCGACGTCCCAAGGCCAGCTCCTGCAAGGGCGGGGAAAACTCCTCCGTATCTGGGTCGCCGGGCGGCCGGGGTTCAAGGCCGCGTGGGCGATGTCGCGGGGGCCCGGATGCCGCAGCGTCCCTCGGGAACGCCCCCGGAGCCGCGATTGACAAACCTCCCCCGCCGCCGGACAGTGATGGGGTTACCGAGGGGAGCCCCGCCGGCAGGGGCTGAGATTGGACGAGCGCGCGTCCTGACCCTTGAACCTGATCCGGTTCGTACCGGCGGAGGGACGGGAACCTGCCATGACCGACGTGACCCGTGCGTCCTCGCGCCCCGAGGCCGGATCTCCTCGCCCGGAGAGATCCATGAACGCACCCATCCTCCCCCCGAAAGATCGTCCGAAGACCGTCACCACGGGGCCGGTCACCGGCTCGGTGAAGGTCTATGCCGCGCCCAAGGACCGGCCCGACCTGCGGGTGCCCTACCGCGAGATCGCCCTGACGGATCCGGGCGAGGCCCCGGTGCGGGTCTACGATCCCTCGGGCCCCTATACCGAGACGGACGCGCGCATCGACCTGTCCGCCGGGCTGCCGGAGATCCGCGCCGGCTGGCTCGCCGCCCGCGGCTACGCGGCCGTCGCCCCCCGGGCGGTGAAGCCGGAGGATAACGGCTTCGTGCCCGAGGATCGGCTGGTGGCGCCGTGCCCGGCTCCCCGCACGGTCCGGCGGGGAGAGACCGGCCAGAGGGTGACGCAGCTCGAATTCGCCCGGGCCGGGATCGTCACCGAGGAGATGATCTACGTCGCCCATCGGGAGAACCTGTGCCGCGAGGCGATGCTGGCGCAGGCCGAGGGCAAACTCGCCGATGGCGAGAGTTTCGGGGCCGCGATCCCGCCCTTTGTCACCCCCGACTTCGTGCGCGAGGAGGTGGCGCGGGGCCGGGCGATCATCCCGGCCAACATCAACCACACCGAACTTGAGCCGATGGCGATCGGCCGCAACTTCCTCGTCAAGATCAACGCCAATATCGGCAACTCGGCCGTGACCTCCTCGGCCGCCGAGGAGGTCGAGAAGATGGTGTGGGCGATCCGCTGGGGCGCCGACACGGTGATGGACCTCTCGACGGGGCGCAACATCCACAACATCCGCGGCTGGATCCTGCGCAACGCCCCGGTGCCGATCGGCACCGTGCCGATCTACCAGGCGCTGGAGAAGGTCGGCGGCGATCCGCTCAAGCTCGACTGGGAGGTGTTCAAGGACACCCTCATCGAGCAGGCCGAGCAGGGGGTGGACTACTTCACCATCCATGCCGGCGTGCGCCTCGCCCACGTCCCGCTGACGGCCCGGCGTGTCACCGGCATCGTCTCGCGCGGCGGCTCGATCATGGCGCGCTGGTGCCTCGCCGGGCACCGGGAATCGTTCCTCTACGAGCGCTTCGAGGAGATCTGCGACATCTGCCGCGAGTACGACGTGTCGTTCTCGCTGGGCGACGGGTTGCGGCCGGGATCGATCGCGGACGCCAACGACGCCGCGCAGTTCGCGGAACTCGAGACGCTCGGCGAACTCACCAAGATCGCACAGGCCAAGGGCTGCCAGGTGATGATCGAGGGTCCCGGCCACGTGCCGATGCACAAGATCAAGGTCAATATGGACAAGCAGCTCGCCGAGTGCGGCGAGGCGCCGTTCTACACGCTGGGCCCGCTCACCACCGACGTGGCGCCGGGCTACGACCACATCACCTCGGGCATCGGCGCGGCGATGATCGGCTGGTTCGGTACCGCGATGCTCTGCTACGTGACCCCGAAGGAGCATCTCGGCCTGCCGAACCGCGACGACGTGAAGACCGGCGTCATCACCTACAAGATCGCCGCGCACGCCGCCGACCTCGCCAAGGGCCATCCGGCGGCGCAGGTGCGGGACGACGCCCTGTCCCGGGCCCGGTTCGACTTCCGCTGGGAGGACCAGTTCAACCTCTCGCTCGATCCCGATACCGCCCGGGCCTACCACGACGAGACCCTGCCGAAGGACGCCCACAAGGTCGCGCATTTCTGCTCGATGTGCGGCCCGAAATTCTGCTCGATGAAGATCACCCAGGACCTGCGCGCCGACGTGCTGGCGATGGAGGCGGCGAGCGCCGTGGTCGGCGAGGCCACACCGCTCGACGAAACGGCCCGCGCGGCCGGCATGGCCCAAAAATCGGCGGAATTCCTGGGCGAGGGCGGGAGACTCTACGTCGACGCCGGATGAGCGCGTCCTCCGCGCGCCCGACCGGTCGGGCGCGCGGAACCGATCCGGTCGCCGGCGCGCCGCGCGAGGATGTCACGAATGCTGATGCAGGCCCCGAAGGCTCCGCCGGACCCGGCCCGGCCGGATCGCGCCGGATCGCGCCCCAGCTCGATCGTGCGCCGCCTCGTCGTCTTCGCCCTCGGCCTGGCGGTGCCGATCCTGATCTTCGGCGGCGTGGTCCTGTGGCAATTCGCGGGCGCTGCCCGCGCCCGCCTCGAGGCGGAGGCGCTGGGGCGGGCCCGGATGGAGGCGGCGGCGGTCGACCGCGAGGTCGCGAGCCTGACCGCCACCCTGGAGGCCCTGACCCTGTCGAACGCGCTCCAGCGCGGCGACGTGACGGCCTTCCGCGAGCAGTTGCAGGAACTCTTCCGCCGCAGCGGCCTCTCGGCGACCCTGCGCGATCCCGATGGCCGGCGGCTGATCGACATCGGCGCCGAGCCGATGCCGGAGCGCCTCGATGCCGCCGATGCGGCGGCCCTGGCCGGACGGCCGGCGGTGTCGGGCGTGGTCGACGGGCGCTTCCGAGTGACGGTGCCGGTGATGCGCCGGGGCGGCGAGGCGGTCCTGTACCTCCTGTCCTTCTCCCTGCCGACGGACCGGATCCGCGACGTGCTGGCCTCCGGCGGGGTGCCGAAGGACTGGGTGATGAGCGTCGTCGACCGCGACGACCGGGTGCTCACCCGCACCCGCGCGCCGGAGCGCTTCACCGGCACCAAGGCCCCCGACGACCTGCGCCTCGCCACCGGCCCGGAAGGGACCTGGCGCGGCACCTCGCTGGAGGGCCAGCCGTTCTTCATCGCCTATGCGCGGGCGGGCGTGCCGGATTGGCGCATCGCCGTCGGGGTACCCGAGGAGGCGCTGGCCGCACCGGTCCGGGCCTCGCTCGTGTGGTTCGCCGGGCTCGGGATCATGCTGGCCGCCATCGCGGCCGTCCTGGCGCTGGCCTTCGCCCGCGGCATCGCGGCGCCGCTCCAGGCCCTGCGCGACCAGGCGGTGGCGCTCGGCCGCGGCCGGCCGGCCCCGGTGCTCGCCGGGGTGCCGGCGGAAGTGGCGGCGGTGAGCGCCGAGATCGCCGAGGCGGCCCAGCGCCAGCGCGAGCGGGCGAGCGAGCGCGAGAGCGCCGCCGCGGCGCTCCGCTCCGAGACGCAGCGCCTCGAAGTGCTGAACCGGCTCGGCACGGCGCTGGCGAGCGAGCTCGACCGGCAGCGCCTCGGCGACGCGGTGGTGGAGGCCGCCACCCACCTGACCGGCGCGGCCTACGGCGCCCTGTTCGAGCGGGTGCCGGAGGGCCCGGACGGGCCGGAGCACTGGCAGCTCCTCAGCCTCACCGGCGGCCCCCGCGAGGCCTTCACCCGCTTCGGCCTGCCGCGGGTGACGACCCTGTTCAGCCAGACCTTCGCGGCCGGCGGCGTGGTCCTGAGCGAGGACGTGACCACCGATCCGCGCTACGGCAGCCACGGCGGCATGCCGAAGGGCCACCTGCCGGTGCGCAGCTACCTGGCGGTGCCGGTGGTGTCGGGCACCGGCGCCACCCTGGGCGCGCTGCTGTTCGGCCACCCCGAGTCGCATCGCTTCGGCACCCGCGAGGCGGCCCTGGTCGAGGGCCTGGCCGGGCAGGCCGCGGTGGCGATGGACAATGCCCGCCTGTTCGCCTCGGTGCGCCGCGGGCAGGACCGCTTCGAGGCCGCCGTCCAGGCGGTGCGGGGCGTCCTGTGGACCAACGGCCCCGACGGCCGGATGACCAACGACCAGCCGGCCTGGGCCGCGCTGACCGGCCAGACGCCGGACGAGTATGCCGGCTACGGCTGGGCCGAGGCGGTGCATCCCGACGACCGGGCCGCCAGCGTCGAGACCTGGAACCAGGCCGTCGCCGGGCGCCGGCGCTACACCCACGAGCACCGGGTGCGGCGCCACGACGGGGTGTTTCGCACCTACGCCATCCAGGCGGTACCGGTGCTCGATCCCGACGGGACGATCCGCGAATGGGTCGGGGTGCATTCCGACATCACCGAGCAGCGCGCGGCGGAGGCGGCGCTGCGCGAATCGAACGAGGAGATCCAGCGCTACGCCTACATCGTCAGCCACGACCTCCGGGCGCCGCTCGTGAACATCATGGGTTTCACGAGCGAGATCGAGGCGAGCCAGGACGACATCCGGGCCGCCCTGGCCGGCCGGCCGGAGGCCTCGCGGATCGACGCCGACCTCGTCGAATCGGTGAGCTTCATCAAGGCGGCGATCACCAAGATGGACGGCCTGATCAACGCCATCCTGAAGCTGTCGCGGGAGGGACGGCGCAACTTCCAGCCCGAGCCGCTGGCGATGACCGCCCTGGTCCAGGGGCTCGCCGACGCGCAGCGCCACCAGGCCGAGACGGCGGGGGCCGCGATCACGATCGGCGACCTTCCCGGCCTCGTCGCCGACCGGGTCGCCGTGGAGCAGATCTTCGGCAACCTGATCGACAACGCGATCAAGTACCTCGACCGGAACCGGCCCGGGCGGATCGCCGTGACGGGTGCGGTGTCGGACGGGCTCGCGGTGTTCCAGGTCGCCGACAACGGCCGCGGCATCGACGCCCGCGACCACGGCCGGGTGTTCGAGCTCTTCCGCCGCTCCGGCGCCCAGGACCGGCCCGGGGAGGGGATCGGGCTCGCCCATGTCCGCACCCTGGTGCGGGCGCTCGGCGGACGGATCGACCTCGCCTCGCAGGTCGGGGTGGGCACAACCTTCACGGTCACGCTGCCGCTGCGGCAGAGCTGACCCTGGGTTGCGCGGCCGGGCGGCGTTAACGCGATCGCGATGTTTTCGGTGCCGGCCCCGTGCGCAAGCGCCGGAATGTAGTCTAGAGAGACTTGCGGGAGCCCGGCTCCCGCCCCGTCCGCGATCGGCGGGAACGGACGAGAGAATGCCGGCCTGGCCGGGACCATGCCGCGGGGAGACGTCAGGTGCCGGCCGTACACATCGTGATGATCGAGGACGACGAGGGCCATGCCCGGCTGATCGAGCGGAACATCCGCCGCGCCGGCGTGAACAACGTCATCGAGTCGTTCCGGGACGGCACCTCCGCGCTCGCCGCCCTGTTCGGGCCGGACGGCAGCGGCGAGATCAATGCCGGCCGGCCGCTCCTGATCCTGCTCGACCTCAACCTGCCGGACATGACCGGGATCGACATCCTGCAGAAGGTCAAGTCGAACCCGCATCTCAAGCGCTCGCCCGTGGTGATCCTGACCACCACCGACGACCAGCGCGAGATCCAGCGCTGCTACGACCTCGGCTGCAACGTCTACATCACCAAGCCGGTGAACTACGAGGGCTTCGCCAACGCGATCCGCCAGCTCGGGCTGTTCTTCTCGGTGATGCAGGTCCCGGAGAGCGCGTGACCGTGAGCGAACCGGTCCGCCTGCTCTACATCGACGACGATCCCGGACTGGCGCGGCTGGTGAGCCGCACGCTCGGCGCCCGGGGCTGCACGGTGGAGCACGCGGCCGACGGGGAGACCGGGCTCGCCCGCATCGCGGCGGAGCGCTTCGACGTCGTCGCCCTCGACCACCACATGCCGATGGAGACCGGCCTCGACATCCTGCCGCGCATCCGGGCGCTGGCCGACGCCCCGCCGGTCATCTACGTCACCGGGTCCGAGGACAGCCGCGTCGCCGTCGCCGCGCTCAAGGCCGGGGCCGTCGACTACGTCTGGAAGGACCTCCAGGGCCACTTCCGCGAATTGCTCGCCGAGGCCGTGGCGACCGCCGTGCTCCAGGACCGCACCCGGCGCGAGAAGGAGCGGGCCGAGGCCGAGGTGCGCGAGGCGCGCGACCGGGCCGAACTGCTCCTGCGCGAGGTCAACCACCGGGTCGCGAACAGCCTCGCCCTGGTGGCGGCGCTCGTGCGGATGCAGGCCAACGCGGTCACCGACGCCTCGGCACGCGCCGCGCTCGAGGAGACCCAGACCCGCATCACGGCGATCGCCGGCATCCACCGGCGGCTCTACACCTCCGACGACGTGCGGGTGGTGGCGGTCGATGCCTATCTGGCGACCCTGGTCGAGGATCTCGACGGGGCGATGAACGCCACCGGCCAGCGCCACCGCATCCTGCTCGACGCCGCCCCGGTCGAGGTCGCGACCGACAAGGCGGTGTCGCTCGGGGTGATCGTCACCGAGCTCGTGACCAACGCCTACAAGTACGCCTATCCGGAGGGCGTCACCGGCGAGATCCGCATCACGGCGCGCCGCGACGGCGATACCCTGCGTCTCACGGTGGCGGATGACGGCGTCGGCTGGCAGGGAGCCGGCACGCCGCGGGGGACCGGTCTCGGCTCGCGCATCGTGCGCGCCATGGCATCGAACCTGCGCGCCCACATCGAGTACGGCCAGGCCGAGCGCGGCACCGCGGCGAGCATCGACATCGCCCTCTGACACGGTTTCCGATCGGTTGCTTCGCGATGCGGGAACCGGCTTCGCTCGAGCGCCGCGCAGGCCGGAGATGCGATGTCCGGAAGGGCCCCTCCGGACATCGCAAGATCCATCGCGCCGTCGACCCCAAGATTCCGCCGGTTCGCGCAGCGTCCGCGGCCGTCATCGCCGGACCGTCCGCCCGCCGGCGGGATTGCGCCGCAAATGAAGATGATATATTCCCCTGCGGCAAGAAAAATCTGTTCTTTGCCACATCCAAATCGATAAAATTGCTTAACGCGCGTCAATCGCTCCTTAAGACAGTCTTTCATCGTCCGTCCGGCGTTAACATCCAGGTAGGGGTCTCGGCCGTTTCCTCGACGGGAAAGGACGGCTGAAAGGATGGCGCCGTGATCGAGACCAGTACCCTCTCCGCGACGTTTCCGCTGGCCGCCGTCGAGCCGGCGATGCGGATCAATGCCGAGCGCACCCGCCGGGACGCTGCCGATGCGCCCCTCGACCCGCCGGTGACCCTCGATCTGAGCCCAGGCGCGAAGACGTCGGCGGCCGAGACCTCGACGACCACGACGCCGGACGACGGCACGGCGGCGAAAGCCAGCGTGGCAAAGGACGCCCCGGCGTCCGCCGAACCCGAACCGACCGCGCTCACCGCCCGCTTCCGGCGCGATCTCGACACCCAGCAGATGGTCTTCCAGATCGTCGGCCGGGACGGCGCGGTCATCGAGCAGCTTCCGTCCGAGGCGTTCCTGCGGGCGCGGACCTACGCTCGGGAGGTGGAGGCCGCCGGCAAGGCCGAGATCGGCACCACCGTGGCGCGCACCGCCTGATCTCGCGCCTCGCCCGAGGCTTACCCGAGGATGATGGGGTCGGCCTGATGGCCGAGCATCGCGACCGCCTCATATCCTCTACGATCGCGCTCCGAGAGCCTCCGCGGCGTCCCCCGGGATGGGCGCGGAGCCGACCAGCACCGGAGCCGGACGCCATGACGACGACGCCCCCCTCCCTCGACGCCGCGACCTATGCCGATCTGCGCCAGGCGGTGGGCGACGATGCGCTGCCGGTGCTGCTCGGGCGCTTCCGGCAGCAACTCCGGGATTGGTCGGTGACGGGGGACCCAGTGGCCCTGGGCGCGGCCGCGCACGGCGTGATCGCCTCCTCGGGGCTGATCGGGTTCGTGCGGCTGTCGCGCCTCTGCGCCGCCCTCGAAACGGCGTGTCATGCCGGCGACCTCGAAGAGATCCGGGATCTCGCGAGGCAAGTTGCCGCCGAGAAGGCCGTCGCCGAGGCCGAGACCGCCCGGCTGATCGCGGCGGGGTGAGGGGTCACGCAACGCGGCGCGTATCGGTCCAGGTCGCGCCGCCGGCCAGGCGGTAATCCACGTTCTCGGACAGCCGCCCGGTCGGCACCAC
The DNA here is from genome assembly GCF_017347565.1 of Methylobacterium indicum. Lineage (NCBI taxonomy): Bacteria > Pseudomonadati > Pseudomonadota > Alphaproteobacteria > Hyphomicrobiales > Methylobacteriaceae > Methylobacterium > Methylobacterium indicum. Next base: position 4,826,066 of record NZ_AP024145.1, read on the forward strand.
CCGCACCGCCTCGGGGCGGGTGAGCTCGTCGCAGCGGTCCAGCGCCTCGTCGATGTCGAGGGGCGGGGGCATCTCGCCGCCGAGGCGGCGCCACCACTGCACCGCCTTCTCGCGGGCGAAGCCCGTCGCCTCGAGGTCGAGGCGCACGGTCGTCGCGTCCTCGTCGCCCTCCAGCGCGACGGTCAGCACGTCGGGGCCGCGCATCCGCGCCTCGCGGCCGAACCGCCAGCCGGCGACCGGCCACCAGCGGGCATGGGCCTCGCGCACCACCGCCACGGTGCCGGCGGAGAGGACCGCGGTCTCGTCGTCGGCCACCGCCTCGTGCGGCAGGTCGGCCTCGTCCTCCGCCTCGGGCTCGACCCAGCAGGCCTCGCACGTGCTGGCGTTGAGCGCGATGAGGGCGCCGCAGCCGGGGCAGGGCTTGGCCCGCGGCGCACCGGTCTCGCCGAGGAGGCGGGCCCGCGCCACGGCATTCGCCGTCAGCACGTCGATCGGCCCGTGCCGGCGCACGAGCCCGGCATAGTCGAGGACGAGGGCGTCGGTCTTGCCCTTCGCGCGGCGCAGGCCCCGGCCGACCTGCTGCACGTAGAGGCCGGTGCTCTGGGTCGGGCGCAGTAGCGCGATGAGGTCGACCTCCGGCACGTTGAAGCCCGTCGCCAGCACGCCCACCGAGGTGAGGCAGCGGATGCGCCCGGCCCGGAACTCGCGCACGATGCGGTCGCGCTCGCGCTTGCCGGTCTCGCCGGAGATCGATTCACAGGAAAAACCCTCCGCCCGGATCGCGTCGCGCACCGCGTCGGCGTGCTTCACCCCGGCGCAGAAGGCGAGCCAGGCCTTCCGGTCGGCGCCGTAGGTCGCCATCTCGGCCACCGCCGCCTTGGTGATGACGTCGCGGTTCACCGCGGCCTCCAGGGCGCCCGGCACGTAGTCGCCGGCCCGCAGCGGCACGCCGCTGACGTCGAGGATCGTCGCGGTCGCCTTCGAGACGAGGAGCGCGAGGTAGCCCTCGCGGATCAGGTCGCCGACCTGGGCCTCGTAGACGATGCGGTCGAAGACCCGGCCCTGGCCCTCGTCGAGGCGGCCGCTGTCGAGGCGGTAGGGGGTGGCGGTGAGCCCGACGAGGCGCATGTCGGGCGAACGCGCCCGCACCGCTTCGAGGAAGCGGCCGTAGCGGGTCTCGGCGTCGCGGGGGATCAGGTGGGCCTCGTCCACGATCACCAAATCGAAGCCGCCCGTCGCCTCGACCCGGTTCCACACCGACTGGATGCCGCAGAAGAGGATCGGCTTCGTCTCCTCGCGCCGGCCGAGCCCGGCCGAGACGATGCCGGCGGGGGCCTCGGGCCACAACCCGATGAGCTCGGCGTGGTTCTGGGCGATCAGCTCGCGCGTATGGGTGACGACGGCGATGCGGGCGGCGGGGTCGCGGGCCATCGTCTCCCGCACCAGGGTGGCGATGACGAGACTCTTCCCGGCCCCGGTCGGCAGCACGATGAGCCCGTTGCGGCCACCGCGCGCCCAGTCGGCCTGAAGCGCGTCGAGGCTCGCGCGCTGGTAGGGACGAAGCAGCATCGCGCCGCCATAGCCGGAGACCGTGCGATCATCCAGGCTTGACAGCGCGGGTAAAGGGTAGGGCGCGCGACGCCGCCTCGCGGACGAATCGCGAAACGGGCGATCGTCGCACGGGCCCCCCCTCCGGTGGAGAACGAGGGCCCGTACTTCGGCGCGCCGCTCGACGAGGCGGTGCCGCTTGTGTCCGGCGCTCTACTCGGCGGCCTGCAGCCACTCCGCCTGCGGCGTCGCCTCCATCACCTCGTCGGTATGGACCTCGAACTTGGCGAGGCGGGCCGGGCCGAAGCTCGTCGAGATCGCCACGTCGGTGGCATCGCGGCCGCGGGCGATCACGATCCGGCCGATCCGCGGGCGGTTGTGGCGGGCGTCGAACGTGTACCAGCGGCCGCCGAGATAGACCTCGAACCATGCCGAGAAATCCATCGGATCGGGCACCGCCGGCACGCCGATATCGCCGAGATAGCCGGTGCAGTAGCGCGCCGGAATGTTCATGCAGCGGCAGAAGGTGACGGCGAGGTGCGCGAAGTCGCGGCACACGCCCTCGCGCTGGTTGTACCCGTCCAGCGCGGAGCGGGTCGAATCGGCACGCTGGTAGTCGAACCGGATGTGGTTGTGGACGTAGTCGACGATCGCTTGCACCCGGGCCCAGCCTTCCGGGGTCTGGCCAAAGAGCTGCCAGGCGGTGTTCGACAGCTTGTCGGTGTCGCAGTAGCGGCTGGCGAGCAGGAACGGCAGCACGTCGTCGGGCAGGTCCTGGACCGGGTGCTGCACGGCGTCGGGCGCGTAGTCGTCGACGAGGCCGCTATCCTGCACGAGGCAATCCGCCGAGACCGTGATGCGGCCGCCCGGCGCGGTGAGGCGGGTGCAGACGTTGCCGAACGAATCCACGAAGGTGTGGGCGGGGACCGGCGGGTCGATGGTCATGGTGTCGGGCGTGATCAGGTCGCCGGCCCGGTCGGGATGCACGGTGAGCATCAGGACCATCGGGGTCGGGCCGGGCGTGTCGAAGGCGATCGAGTAGCCGGTGCGGATCTTCATCGTGGCGTCCACGTCAGTCGAAAAACGTGGAGCTTAAAGTCGGTACGGGCCCGGTTGTTCCGAGTTTTGGCCCGACCCGAACCACCGGTTGCGCCCAAATGTTGTGCAGGCGCCACACCTCCGGCCCCTGCGTCTGCTTCCCGACATCCGCGTCAGGTGCCCAGGATCGTGTCGATCAGGAGCTTCAGATTGAGGCCGACGATCACCGCGGCGATGAGCCAGGACAGGATCGTCAGCCAAGACGGGATGACGAACACGCCCATCTTGGAGCGATCCGAGACGAAGCGGACCAGGGGGATCACCGCGAAGGGCAGCTGCATCGACAGCACGACCTGGCTCAGCACCAGGAGCCGGGCGGTGCCGGCCTCGCCGTAGAGGCCCGTCACCACCACGACCGGCACGATGGCGATGCCGCGGGTGACGAGGCGGCGCGCCCAGTCGGGCAGGCGCAGCCTTAAAAAACCCTCCATGACGATCTGGCCGGCCAGCGTGGCGGTGACCGTCGAGTTGAGGCCGGAGGCGAGGAGGGCCAGCGCGAACAGGGTCGAGGCGAGGCCGATGCCGAGAAGCGGCGAGAGCAGGGCGTGCGCCTCCTCGATCTCCTGCACGCCGGTCTGCCCGGCGCCGTGGAAGACCTTGGCCGCCATGATCAGGATCGCGGCGTTGACGAAGAGCGCCAGCGTGAGCGCGATGGTCGAGTCGATGGTCGCGAAGCGGATCGCGCTGCGCCGGCCGGCCTCGTCGCGCGGATAGGCCCGGGTCTGCACGATCGAGGAGTGGAGGTAGAGATTGTGGGGCATCACGGTGGCGCCGATGATGCCGATGGCGAGGTAGAGCGCCGCCGGATCGGTGACGATCGTCGCCGAGGGCACGAACCCGCCGAGTACGTCGCGGATCGGCGGCGCCGCCATGGCGATCTGCACCGCGAAGCAGGCGAAGATGATCGTCAGGAGCGCGATCACGAAGGCTTCGAGCGCCCGGAAGCCCCGGCGCATCAGGAGCAGGATCAGCAGCACGTCGAGGCCGGTCAGCAGCGCACCGGCGAGCAGCGGCAGGCCGAACAGGAGCTTGAGGGCGATGGCGGTGCCGATCACCTCGGCGAGGTCGCAGGCGATGATCGCCGCCTCGCAGGCGAGCCAGAGCGCGATGCCGACCGGGCGCGAATAGGCGTCGCGGCAAGCCTGCGCCAGGTCGCGCCCGGTGGCGATGCCGAGCCGGGCCGCCAGCGCCTGGAGCACCACCGCCATCAGGTTCGACAGCAGGATGACGGCGAGCAGGGTGTAGCCGAACTGCGAGCCTCCCGCGATGTCGGTGGCCCAGTTGCCCGGATCCATGTAGCCGACCGAGACCATGTAGCCGGGCCCCAGGAAGGCGAGGAGGCGCCGGAACCAGGAGCCGGTGGCGAGCACCGGCACGCTCGCGTTCATCGCCCCGAGGCTCGGCTCCGCCACCCCGTCACCGGCGCGCCACGCTCGTCCGTCCCGCATCCGCCCGCGCTCCTCGTCCCGGCCCCGCTCGGGCCCGGTTCATATAGCCATTGCTATATTGATTTGAGAAGGCTGAATTCGAGGGGTTCAGGACCGCCGGTCGCGAAAGAAGTCGCGCAGGAGCGCCGCGGCCTCGCTCTCGCGCAAGCCGCCATAGACCTCCGGCGCATGGTGGCAGGTCGGCTGGTTGAAGAAGCGCGGGCCGTTCTCGACGGCGCCGCCCTTCGGGTCGGCGGCGGCGAAGTAGAGGCGGCGGATGCGCGCGAAGCTGATGGCGCCGGCGCACATCGCGCAGGGTTCGAGGGTGACGTAGAGGTCGCAGCCGGTCAGGCGCTCGTCGCCGATCGCCGCGCAGGCGGCGCGGATCGCCAGGATCTCGGCATGCGCCGTCGGATCCCGGTCGGCCCGGGGGCGGTTGCCGGCGACCGCCAGCACGGCTCCGTCGCGCACCACGACGGCGCCGACCGGGACCTCGCCGCGCGCCGCCGCCGCCCGGGCGGCGTCGAAGGCGAGGCCGAGGGGGTCCCGATGCGGAGCCCCGCTTGCAATCAGGTCACCCCTTGCAAAATCGCGCATCGGTTCCACTCGCCTGAACAAACCCCGTCTGGTATCAGGCCCGCATGAGCGACATCAACGACGACGAGACCGGGGCGCCGCAGCGGCGTCGCGGACGGAACGAGGCATCCGCGGGCTCCACCGGCGAGCAGGCTTCGAGCAGGAAGGCGGCCCCGCAGGCGGAGCCCGAGCCGGAGCGCATCGCCAAGGCGATCGCCCGGGCGGGCATCGCCTCGCGCCGCGACGCCGAGGCGATGATCGCGGAAGGCCGCGTGACCCTGAACGGCCAGCGTCTCGACTCGCCGGCCGTGAACGTGACGCCGAGCGACCGCATCACCATCGACGGCGAGCCGCTGCCGACCCGCGAGCGCACCCGGCTGTGGCTATTCCACAAGCCGCGGGGCGTCGTCACCACCGCCCGCGACCCCGAGGGGCGCCAAACGGTGTTCGACGTGCTGCCCGAGGACATGCCCCGGGTGGTGGCGGTCGGCCGGCTCGACATTAACACCGAGGGGCTCCTGCTCCTCACCAACGATGGCGGGCTCGCCAAGGTCATCGCCCATCCGGAGACCGGCTGGCTGCGCCGCTACCGCGTGCGCGCCTTCGGCGACGTCGACCAGGCGATGCTCGACGGGCTGCGCAAGGGCGTCACCATCGACGGGATGGAATACGGCCCGGTCGAGGCGACGATCGACCGGGCGCAGGGCGACAACGTCTGGCTGACGCTCGGCCTGCGCGAGGGCAAGAACCGCGAGGTCAAGCGCATCCTCGAGCATCTCGGCCTCTCGGTGAACCGGCTGATCCGGCTCTCCTTCGGGCCGTTCCAGCTCGGCGAGCTCGAGGTCGGCCTCGTCGACGAGATCCGCACCCGCGTTCTCAAGGACCAGCTCGGCAACTCGCTGGCCGAGCAGGCCGGGGTCGACTTCACCAGCCCGGTGCGCGAGCCGATCGCGCCGTTCGGCTCGCCCAAGGCCGCCGCCCGCAAGGCGGCGCAGGAGAGCGCCCCCCGCGGGCGCGACCCGGCCCGGCCGCAATTCGGCAAGCCGCCGGCGGCGCCTGCGGCGCGGCGCGCCCCGTTGCGCACGGTGTGGCGCGATTCCGAGGCCGAGGCCGCCGGCGACCTGCCGAACCGCGGCCGGGTGCACCGGCGCGGCGACAGCCCGCAGGAGATCCGGGCCGCCATGGCGGACGCCCCGCGCAAGCGCGTGGGTGCCATCGCGTCGGGCGACCGCCGCGTGCTGGTCGAGCGTCTGGTGGCCCAGCCGCAGGAGGAGGCGACCCCGCATCGCCGCACCCGTTTCCGCAGCGACGACCGCGACGGTGCGTCGAGCCGGGCTCCGGGCGGCGACGACCGTCCGATGCGCCGGGACCGGGACGGCAGCGCGCCGCGGGGCGGCGCCAAGGCCGGTCTCGGCGCCAAGGCCGGTCTCGGCGACGAGGGCGGGCGCGGGCGCGGCTTCGGCCGGTCCGGCGGACGCCCCGAGGGCGGCGAGGGCCGCGGCTTCGGGGGGAACAAGAGCTTCGGCGGCCGTGGCGGCGAGGGCCGTTCGTTCGAGGGCCGGTCCGGCGGCGAGGGTCGCTCCTTCGGCGGCGGGAATCGCGGCTTCGGCGGTAGAAGCGACGGGCGCTCGGGTGGCGAGAGTCGTTCCTTCGGCGGCGAGGGTCGCGGCCTCGGCGGCGGCCGCTCGTTCGAGGGGCGGTCCGGCGGCGAGAACCGCGGCTTCGGCGGCAAAGGAGAGGGCCGTTCGGGCGAAGGGCGATCGGGCGGCGGTGGTCGTTCGTTCGAGGGCCGTGCCGGTGGCGGGGAAGGCCGTTCGTTCGGTGGGAAGTCCTTCGGCGGCAAGTCCTTCGGCGACAAGCCGGGGGGCAAGTCGTTCGGCGGCAAGCCCTTCGCCGGCAAGCCCGGGGGCGGCAAGTCGTTCGGGGCCAAGTCGTTCGGGGCGAAGTCCTTCGGTGGCAAGAGCGAGGGCGGTCCCGGCGGTGGTGGCCGGCCGGGCGGGAAGTCCTTCGGCAAGCCGGGCGGCGGGTTCCGCTCGGGCGGCGCGGGCGGGGGCAAGCCCGGTGGGCGCGGCGGCCGTCCCGGTGGCGGCGGTGGCCGTCCGCCGCGCGGCGCCTGAGTCCGAGACGATGCGGATCGTCGGAGGATCCTTGCGGGGCCGGGCTCTCGCCGGGCCGCGCAGCGATGCGATCCGGCCGACCTCGGACCGGCTGCGCGAGGCGATGTTCAACGTCCTGGCGCACGCCTACGACGACCCGGTCGAGGGCGCCCGCGTCCTCGACCTGTTCGCGGGGACGGGCGCGCTGTCCTGCGAGGCGATCTCGCGCGGCGCCGCCTTCGCGCTTCTCGTCGACGACGGGGCCGAAGCCCGCGGCGTGATCCGGTCGAATCTTGACGCCCTCGGGCTCGGCGGCACGACGCGCCTGTTTCGCCGCGACGCCACGCGCCTCGGCGCGGCGCCCCCCGGTGCGCCGTTCGGGCTCGCCTTCTGCGACCCGCCCTACGGACGCGACCTCGCCCCCAAGGCGCTGAGCGCGGCCGCGGAGGGCGGCTGGCTCGTCCCCGGCGCATTGGCGGTGGTGGAGGAGGCGGCCTCCGCCGCGCTCGCCGCACCGGACGGCTTCACCGAGATCGAGCGCCGAACCTACGGCGAGACGCAAGTGGCGTTCTGGCGCTTCAGCGCGGCCTGACCATTTCCTCGAGGGCGGGGGCGAAGCTCGACGCCGCGACGCCGACGCCGCTCGCCGCCCGGTAGGCCCGGCCGACCCGCTCGCCGTTCGTCACCGCGGTGTGGATGCCGACGAGCGCGGCAGTGCCGCTGGCCTCCAGCAGCAGGACCGGCGCCCCGGATTCCCCCGACATCGACTCACAGGAATCGCTGAGCAGGCCGACCGAGGGCGCGTCGATCCGGGCGCTGCAGCCGCGATCGATCACCGGCAAGTAGGGCCGGTCGGCGGCGTAGCCGGCCAGCACCACCACGGAGTCGGGCCGGCTGCCCGGCAATTCGGACCCCGGCAGCACCCGCCAGGGGACGGGCCGGCCGGGAAGAGGCTGGCGCAGGGTGAGGATCGCCCAGTCCCGTCCGACCATTCCGGGTGCGATGCCGCCGCCGGAGGGCCGCGCCGCCGCCCGCCAATCGATGCCCGGGGCGAGCCGGATCGCCTCGATCTCGGCGGTGCCGGCATTCGCGTCCCGGGCCTGGCCGGCGACGAAATGGACCTGGTGCGGCTTCACCCAGCCGTCGATCCGGGCATCGAACAGGCAATGGGCGGCGGTCAGGACGTGGCGCGGCCCGACGAGGGTCCCGGTGCAGTGGCTGCGATGGGCCGGCCCCTGCACCACGTTGACCCGGCCGATCGCCGTGAACGGCCAGGTGGTCGGCTCGAGCGGCACGCGCCGGTCGGGGGACGGGGCCTGCCCCTGGAGCGCGATCCCGATCGCGACGGCGGCCCACCGTCCCGATTCCATCGAATTCCGCAACGTCATCGATCGTTCCGTGTTCTGCGGCCCGGCCGGCCGTGATCGACAAGGTATCGCCAAGACGAGGGCAGAGGAGCCCGATCGCGAGCATGCCGCCCTGACCTCTGCCGGGCCGCCGCCGTCCGGCCCTGGTCGGATCGGGACGGCTCCGCGACCGCGTACTCATAAATCGTTCATCTTCGTTACGAAGCCCGGAACTGTCGGGGCGCCGTCGAGGTTAATCGGCCGCGTACCAGTACAGATCTTCCAAACCCCACCGACGTCCCCACTGGAGAGGCCCGATGCCGCTGCCCCAGACCATGCCGGCTGCCCGGTTGCGCGCCATTCTCCTCACCGTCACGTCGGGATGCCTCCTGATCGCTTCTCAGGCGGGAGCCCGGGCGGCCGATGGGGACGGCCTCGACTTCCTGCGCCAGATCTTCAACCCGCCGCCGGCCTACGCTCCGGCGCCGGTGGCCCAGCCCTCGGTGGTCCAGCCCTACGACGCACCGATCCGCCAGCGTGTGAGCCGGCGCAATCGCCTTGCGGTCCAGGCCAAGGCCCTGCGCGGCCGCACCCGCTACGTCGCGCTGCCCAAGGCCGAGGTGAAGCCCGAGAAGGCCGATACCAAGCCCCTGGCCATCGCGGTGTCGCCGCTCAAGAACCTCGATGCCCGCACCGCGCTCATGCGCGACCCGACCCTGCGGTCCGGCGACATCGTGATCATGCCGGAGGGGCCGCGAGTGTTCCACGGCGATTCCGGCACCGACCGGCACAAGATGAGCGACTTCCAGGACGTGAACCGCCCCGGCGTGGTGGCGAGCAAGACCCGCAAGGAACTGCTGGCGATGACCGCGCCGATCGGGGCATTGCCGGCCGACGCCGCCCGGCGGCTGATGGCGCGCTACCAGAAGGCCGGCCCGGCGACGGAGGCGGTCACCCGCGCCGAGGCGACGCTGACCCGCGTGGTCTATCCGGCGCGCTGACCGGCGCGACCTCCCGGCCATACACGGCCTGCGGCAACGAGGGTGTGACTGGCTCTGCAGTAGGCCGGGCAAGGCGACGCGGCGCTTGCTAGGATGCGGCGGGCCGCAGGCAGGCGGCCCGTCGTATCGAGTCGAGTCCCATGTCGATCCTGAGCAGGTTTGCGTGCCGCGCGCCGTCCCCCGGCGAGAACCTGCGACGCCGGGCGCGACCGCGCCCGCCCATGACCCTCGCCCTGATCGGTGCGCTCGCCGTGGTCGGACCGGCCATGGGGACGGCCCGTGCCGCCGAGGGCACCGTGCTGGTGGCCCAATGCAAGGTCCTGCTGCGCAGTGCCAAGACCCGCGGCGATCAGGTGGAATTCCGCCAGGACCCTGAGACCGTCGGCTGCTGGTCGTTCATGGGCGCCGTCCAGGACCTCGCCGGCGTGGCCGAGATCGCCAACCAGCCACCGATCCTCGGTGCCTGCCTGCCGCCGGACGGCAATCGCCTTCAGCTCGTTCGCGCGGTCGTCGCCTACGGGACCGCCCATCCGCCGGTCCTGCGCGAGCCGGCCGGGGTCCTGGCGCTGCTCGCCCTGCGCGATGCGTTTCCGTGCCGCAAGGACTGACGGCCGACGGGACCGTCACGACCGGCGCGGCTATCGCATTGTTCCAAAAAGGTTCCCGGGAATATTTGCAACGGCTGCGCTTGCTGCGGCTCGGTCTCTCCATACTCTTACCCTGTACGGAAGGCGCGGGTGGATCCACGCCTCTCTCCCACCGACCGGAGGATGAGCATGGCCAAGGCGGACAGGCACAGCATGGGGCCCGGGGCGCGGGGCAAGGGCTCCGGCACCGGGGCGATGACCGAGCTGCCCGAGGGCATCCTCGAGGAGAACATGGTCCTCAGCAACCGCGACAAGTCCCAGCACGGCACGGCGCGCGGGCTCGACGGCAAGCACGTCCAGACCGAGCAGTACCACGACCACGCCGGCAATCGGCGCAACTTCGACCAGACCCTGCCCGATCGTGGAGAGCAGAACACCAGCGGCGCCGAGGCCCCGATGACGACCGTCTCGGGCGAGGACAGTGCGCTCGATCGGCAACGGATATAGAGGGTCACGAGTCTCATCCCCGTCCCGCCGGGACGGGGATTTTCCGCGCGGGCAGGACCTTCAGGCGTTGCCGCGCAGGCCGTTGGCGAGATTGCGGTTGATTTCGATCAGCGCCGTCAGCTTGTCGGCGCTCGGATCGACCAGCACGTCGAGCGTGCGGGTGAACACGAAGGCGCCGAGCTGGGCCATGGAGACCTTGAGTTCCTGCGGCAGGGGCGAATCCGCTTCGGTCGCGGATGTGGCGAGAAGCGTCCAGACCTTGCGGTTGTAGCCGAGCGCGTCGTCCAGTGTCATGAGGTGCGCACCCCAGTTGTCCTGGACGGCCTGCATGCCGACCGCGGCCTTGATCAGGATCGCGGCCTCCGCCTCGCGGGGTGTCAGCGCCACCTGGGACGTGCGCGCGTAGGCGTTCGCCGCGTAGCTCATCGTCTTGCGTCTCCGGCGGGCCAGCGATGGCCCGGCGGCAGGTCTGCCATCGATTTGTTAAGCTTGAGTTGTGAAAGAACCGACGTTGCGGCGTTCCCACCAGCCCGGACAGGCGGGACGGAGAGGCAGGATCGCCCTCAAACCGCTACGATGTCGGCGCAAGGACCGGCCACTATGCTGAACTTTCTCCTCGGCGCCGTCGCGGGCGCATTGATGGCCGCCGTCGCGACGGTCGCGGCCCTGCGTAACCCGGACGTCCAGGTGAGGATGGGGATGGTCCGGCCCGAGCCGGTCATGGTCCAGACGAAGCGCCCGGACCCCGTCTGCCCGCCGGCGCCGCCGGTGCAGGTGCAGGCGGCAAGCCCGCAGGTCGGTCAGCCGGACATGCTGTTTGCCCGGCGCCGGTTCTGGTCGGTGGCGCCTTGAGGCCCGGCGCACCCCCGACGGGAAGCTGACGATCAGACGCTGCTCAGCAGCAGCATCACCACGGTGGTGGCCGCCGTCGAGCCGAGGAAGCCGCAGAGCGCCGCCGTGAAGGAATGGGCGCCGGCAGTCGGAGTGGCGAGGCGGGACTCGGTCGAGGCGTGGCTGGCGCTGGTCATGGCGAGAGATCCGATCTGGCGTGCCGACTCACGGCACCGCCCGGCAAGAGGAATGGGTTAAGCTTCGATGAAACGGTGTGCGCTACGGCACACGGTCAGTCGCAGCGGAAGAAACGCTTCTCCTGCCGCACCGAGCGCAGGGCGCTCTTGAGGTCGACCGAGGCGACGTTCAGGCCGCAATCGTCGAGCTTGTCGCGGGCATCCTCGTAGCGGTCCTCGGCATCGCCGAGGTTGTCGCAGACCCGGTCGCGGTCGCCGATGCGGGCATCCTGGCGGGCCTGGAAGCGGAGGGCACCGGCTTCGTCGATCTTGCGCTGGGCCCCGATGCAGACCGGCTGCGCCAGGGCCGGTCCGGCGGCAAGGAGCAGGACGGCGGCGACGGGCCAGCCGAGCGGGAGACGACGCGTGAAGGTCATCGTTGAACTCGCGTACTGATTCGGGGTCCGAAGCTGCGGCGATCCGCCTCAAGGATGAAGGCCGATGCCAAGCTTGCTTATTGTGACCGAGGAACGTCGGGGGCGGCCGCGAGGTTCCCCGCAAAACTGCCCGGATGCTCGGCAGTACGCTGCGCAGGGGCTCGCATGGCGGGCCGAATCAGGCGGTCTTGCGCCGCCGGCGGGTCGCGCGGATCGTCTCCAGGGTGACCGGGCGGAACTCCCGGGCATCGACGCCGACATCGTATTGCCGGGTCGCCGGCGTGAGCTTGCCGTGGGAATGGCCGTGCAGGTTCACGACCCCGCGGCCCATGCGGTTCCAGGTCCGGAACGCGTAGTGGCACAGGACGAGGTGCTGCCCGTCGACATCGATCTCGGCATAGTGGGCCGTGCTGAGCCAGCCCGGCGCGGCGAGCGTCGCCGGCCCGTCGTTATTGCCGACGATCAGGTGCTTGTGCCCGTTCAGGGCGGCGAGCAGGGCGCATACCCGCTCCGGCGGCGGGCCGAGGGCGAAGTCGCCGAGGTGCCACACCGTGTCGTCCGGCTCGACCACGGCGTTCCAGTTCTCGATGAGGACGGCGTCGTGGGTCGCGAGGTCGGGGAAGGGCCGGCGATCGATGCGCAGCACCCGGGGGTCGCCGAAATGGGTGTCGCTGGTGAAGTAGGTGGTCATGCGCCGTCCGGTCGGGCGCCCGGCGGGAGCCGGGCCGCCGACCGGAATGCCCGGCTGGCGGCCCGGTTCCGGCCGCGCGCCGGGTTCCGGGTCGTCGGCCTCAGTTGAATCGCACCGGCAGGGTGAAGCTCTGCTGCGCGCCGGTGAACTCGGGCGGTGCCGGCGGCAGGCTGCCGGAGGCCGCCGCTACGGCCGCGGCGTCGATGCTGCCGTTGCCGCTGCTCCCGGCGAGCGAGGCGCCGAGCACCCGGCCGGACCGGGACACGGTGAACCGGACCGTTGCGGTACCGCTCGCCCCGACGCTGCGGACGCGGCCCTGGATCGCCCCGCGCACCATCGCGCCCCACATCCGGGCGGCGTTGGCGCTCGCCGCCGCCGAGGAGCCGCCGTCGTTCATCCGCGAGGCGGAGGCCGCGGCCCGGCGCTGACGGGCGGCTTCCAGGCGGCGCTCGGCGGCCTGCTCGGCCTCGCGCTTGACGTCGCGCGTGGGCTTCGGCGGCGGCTTCCTCGCCTCGACGGGCTTGGGCCTCTCGACCGGCTTCGGCCGCTCGACGGGCTTGGGCCTGGCCACGGGCTTAGGAAGCGGCTTGGGCTCGGGCTTGGGTTCGGTCACCGGGCGGGCCACGACGGTCGCGGGTGCGTCCTGGGCGGTCGAGGTGACGACCTGCTCCTCGGGCTCCTGCACCGCCTCGGTCACGGGGTCGGGCGGCTTCTCCATCGGCACCGTCTCGGCCGGGACCTGCTCGACCGGCGTCTCCTGCGGCGTCTCCTCGACCTTGGTCTCGGGCGGCGGCGGCGTCTCCACCGGCACGGTGTCGGAGGGCGGCTCGGCCGTCGGCGTCGTGGTCGGCGCGGTCACGTCGGTCGGCGTCGGCGTGGCCTCGCTGTCCTTCGACTCGTTCGGCACGTCGACCGCCGCGAGATCGGGCGCGAGATCGATGGTGATCTCGTTCTCGCCCGGCGGGGTCGGGGCGGCACGCCAGTAGGTGAGGGCGAACAGGCCGCCGGCATGGAGGGCGAGCGCCACCAGGAAGGCGAGGCCGAGCCCCGTTCCCGGCTCGCGCGGCTCGGGCGCGTCGGTCGTCACGGTCTGGCTCATCGAATCAGCGTGGGGCCGCCGGGGCAGGGGCAGACGCAGGGGCAGCGGGTGCACCCGAGGGCGCGTTGGCGATCAGGGAGACCTTGGCGAAGCCGGCCTGGCCGACGAGGCCCATGACCTCCATCACCTTGCCGTAGGGCACGTCCTTGTCGCCGCGCACCAGCACGGTCTGGCCCGGATCCTCGGCCGCCGCCTGCTTGAGGCGCGCGAGCGCCGTGTCGGCCGGCAGCGGCTCCTTGGCGAGGAAGGCCTGGCCGTCCTTGTCGACCGAGACGACGACCGGCTTCTTCGATTCGGCGCTCTTGGCGGCGGCGGTCTTCGGCAGCTGCACCGGCACGCCGACGGTCATGAGCGGTGCGGCGACCATGAAGATGATCAGGAGCACCAGCATCACGTCGACCATCGGGGTGACGTTGATCTCGGACATCGGCGCGGCGTCGAAGCCATCCTCGTCGCCGGCGCCGCCCTGCACAGGTCCCATACCCATCTGGCGGGCCTCTCCCGGAGCCTGCCGCTTGAGGACAGGCGAAGTCGTGAACTCGACGGGCGCGGGGCAGGACCCCGCGCGGATTTCGCGTGCTGCGCGCTACTCGGCGGCGGCGCTGCGGGCGTGGTGGGTGCGGTCGCGGGCCAGCCGGTTGCCCAGGGTCTGGATCCCGGCCACGAACGACCCCTGCACCTTGGCGAGATCGGTCGAGAACTTGTTGTAGGCAAGCACCGCGGGGATCGCGACGACGAGGCCGATCGCGGTGGCGAACAGCGCCTCCGCGATGCCCGGTGCCACCACGGCGAGGCTGGTGTCCTGGCTCTTCGCGATCGACGAGAACGAGTTCATGATGCCCCAGACCGTGCCGAACAGGCCGATGAACGGCGCCGCCGAGCCGGCGCTGGCCAGGAACGGCAGGCCGATCTGGAGCCGCTTCAGGTCGAGGGTGAGGGCGGCCCGCATGGCGCGCTCGATGCGCTCGCGCCGCTCGGCCCGGGTCTCGCTCGCGTCCTGGTCGCGCCAGGCCTCCTGGGCGGCGGCCACCACCCGGGCGGAGATGCCCGAGCGCGCCTCCGGCATGCCGCCGCTGGCGACGAGGCGGCCGAAGGCCTTGGCCTGGCGGCGGGCCCCGGCGATGCGGACCACCTTCTCGATGATGATCGTCCAGGAGACCAGGGAGGCCAGGACCAGGAGGATCATCACCCCCTTCACGATCGGATCGGCCTGCAGGAAGAGGCCGAGGAAGGAGAAGTCGTGGCCGGCAGTCGCGGCGGGCGCGGTGGTCGGATCCATCTCGGCGGTCTCCGGGAGCAGGGATGTGGGGGAAGCGGCGGTCAGCGCACGAACGGCGCGGCGCCCTTGGCGGAGGACGGCTCGATGCGCTCGAGGCAGGATTCGCGGGTCAGGTCGTGCCCCTCGCAGGCCGCCACGTCGTTGAGCAGCACGCGGCCGACCTGGGCGCAGGGGGTGGGAGCGATCTCGAACTGGCGGAGCGCCGTCTTGCGAGCCGGCACCGGGCCGAGTTCGACCATGCTGCGCTTCTGCACCACGCCGTCGGTGTCGAAGGCGTAGAGGTCGAGGCGCAGCGACTTGATCGCGCCGCCCTTGCCGTTCTCGACGATCATCACCGCCTTGCAGGTGTCGCCGGCGGTCTCGAGCTTGTTCAGCTCGACGCGCAGCGGTGCGCCCGCGCCGGCCGGGGTCGCGGCCGCTTGCGTCACGGTCGCCTGGGCCCCGGTCGCCTGGGCCTCGGTCGCCCGGGCCTCGGTCGCGGCAGCGGGCTGAGCCGCGGCGGCGAGCAGCACCAGCGACGGGACGAGGCGGAAGGCCAGGCTGGGGATCCGACCCCGGCGCCGCGGCAACCCTTGCGTGAGCACGTCTCGAACTCCTCTGGACGGCGAACGCGAACGGGCCGTCCACGCGCGGTCCGTCGGCCCTGGCGGGCGACGGCGCGACGCCGTTTGCGGCTCCCGCTCCTGTTCGTCGGACAAGGCCGGTTCCGGCCCGGGCAAGCCCCGGACCGCCGGCAGAGACGAACTAGCGAGGGGACCGGGCCGGATCAAGGCCACCGGCGAAACTCAGAGGAATTCCAATCTGTTACACGGGATAGGGAAGATTCGGCAATTTCGTTGCCGCCCGAACCTCTACTTCTTCGTGGTCTCCGGGGCGGCATCCGGCGACTTGGCCGGCGCCTTGCTCTCCGCCGGCTTGCCCTCGGAACCCTTGCCCTCGGAATCCCTGCTCTCCTGGACCTTCGGCTTGCGGGCCTGCTCGACGGCCTCGGCCTTCTCCTCGTCGGTGTCGCCGCCCTGGTCGATCGCCCGCTCGGGATCGGCGATCAACCCGCGCAGGACCGCCAGGACCTGGGCGCAGACCTTCGGGTGCTTGTAGGTGTCGAGCACCACCGCGGCGTCGCGCAGGGTGCGCAGGTCGCGCACGGCCTGCTCGTTGGCCGACTTCTTCAGTTCCGGCGACTTGGCGATCACGTCCTCCAGCCGCAGGCCGACGATGTCACAGGTCGCGCTGGGTGCCGCTGCCGGGGCGGGGGCCGGGGCCGCCGCGTCCTTGGCCCCCGCGGTCAGGGCCTGGACGGCGAGGAGGCCGGCCAGGAGACCGGTCATGACGAAGGGCGCGCGCATCGGTGTCTGGCTCCTGAAGTGAAGAGGGTTTTTCCGGGTCAGTGCCCGAGGATCCGGTTGGCGAGGGCCACGATCTGGCTCGGGCGGTAGGGTTTTGGCACGAAGACCGAGCCGGTGACGGCCTCGCCCGCCGGAAGGGCGTGGCGGCCGCCCGAAGTATAGACGACCGGCAGGCGCGGGCAGTGGCGCCTGGCGTCGCGGGCCAGCGCGACCCCGTTGGTGTTGCGGGCGAGATCGATGTCGGTGAACAGCATGTCGACCTGTTCGGCCTGCAGGATGCGCTCCGCCTCGACGGCGTCGGCGGCGGTCAGCACCCGGTAGCCCTCGTCCGCCAAGGCCTCGGCGGCGATCTCGCAGACCATCGCCTCGTCCTCGACCACCAGCACCGTTTCCCAGGGGAGGGCGGCGGGCGGCACCATCGCCGCGTAGGCAGACTGGATCATGACGCAACTCGCTCCAGGAGGGTGGGGGCCGCCGGTCCGCTCGGGCCGCGTTCCGGTGACGGTTCGCGGGAAGAACCGCCGGAACCGCGGCCGTGTTCGGGGCGGATCCCTCGAATTGACGGGGTTTGGTGAGCGAAGCCTTAACCTTGCGGGAGGGGCGGTTAACGCCCGTGGGAACCGTTCCCGTCCCGGCCAGGCCTCTCGACCTGTCCTGTGCCCAGCCCCTTGCGCCGCGCCTTCCCGTGTGAGAGGCCCGCCCCCCGGGCTCGGGAGAACCGGCCCCTCCCTGCCCGGCCGATGCCCCAGAGGTTCAGAGACGAGCGATGAGCGCCTCCGCTGCCCCCTCCCTCACCCAGCAGGTCACCGACGTCGCGGCCGGCGCCCACGTCGTCGCGGCGCACTGGCTCGGCCGCAGCCTCGCCCTGGCCCTCGGCGACGGGGCGGTGCTGCTCGTCCACGCGGGCGGCGAGACCGCCCGGGTCGAGGCCCACCCGGATGCGGGGATCCTGGTGGCGGCGGGGGACGGCAAGCGCCTTCTCACCGGGGGCGATGACGGCCGGGTCGTCGCGGTGAAGGCCGACAGCACGACCGAGACGGTGGCGACCGCGCAAGGCGCGGCCTGGATCGACGCCCTGGCGCTGCATGCCGATGGCGGCCTCGCCTTCGCGGCGGGCAAGCGCGTCGTCGCCCGCGACGCCAAGGGCCGGGAAAAGACCTTCGAGGCGCCGTCGACCGCCCGCGGCCTCGCCTTCGCGCCCAAGGGCTACCGGCTCGCTGTGTCGCATTACGGCGGCGCGACCCTGTGGTACCCGAATCTCGACACGCCGCCGGAGCCCCTGACCTGGAAGGGCTCGCATATCGACGTCACCTGGTCGACGGACGGGCGGTTCGTCATCACCACCATGCAGGAGAATGCCCTGCACGGCTGGCGCCTCCAGCCCGACCGCGGCCACATGCGGATGAGCGGCTACCCCGCCAAGGTCCGCTCCTATGCTTGGTCCTCCGACGGCGACTGGCTGGCGACGAGCGGCGCCGACGCGGTGATCGTGTGGCCGTTCGATTCCAAGGAGGGCCCGACCGGCAAGGCGCCGCGGGAATGCGGGGTGCGCCCGGCCCGGGTCTCGCAGGTCGCCTTCCACCCCAAATCCCCGGTCCTGGCGGCGGGCTACGAGGATGGCTGCGTGCTGCTGATCCGCTTCACCGACGCCTCCGAGCTCCTGGTGCGCCCGGCGGTGCGGGGCAGCACCGTGACGGCGCTGAGCTGGCACGCCGGGGGCGAGCACCTCGCCTTCGGCTGCGCCGACGGGCAGGCTGGCCTCCTGAACCTGCCCCGGTAGGGCAATGGGCCTCCTCGGCGCCTTCCGGCGGCGCTCCGGCCCGGACGCCGCCGCGCGGGCCCGGGTGGCGGATGCCGCGCGCCGACTCGGCGGCTTCGGCCCGGAGGTGAGCGTGACGGTCAACGAGATCGTCTGCGCCGATCCGGCCTGCCCGGGCACCGAGACGGTGATCCTGGTGATGCGCGCAGGGGATCGCTCGCGGGCCTGCAAGGTGGAAAAGCCCCTGGAGGCGGTGACGGACGAGGACGTGGCGGCGGCGCTCCGGTCTTGAAGACGCACCGCACCGGGTGCTTCACACGGACGGGGGAAGCGTCCACATTCGGATTCATGGGATATCCGGATACCCCGGGTGTCGATCCGCGACGAGGCCAGCAGCAGACGCATGAAGACCCGGCGCCGAAAGCCGCTGTTGCCGCAGCGTCAAGAAAGCGATAGTCCTTTACCCAGCCTGATTCCGAATAGGCCGGCCTGGGGAACGCGAGTGTACGCGATCTGCTTTGATCTCGACACCGAGACACTGAAGAATCAGTATCACAATTCGTCCTGGCAGAATGGCTACCAGGACATCGCCCGCGTGCTGGAACGGCACGGTTTCGACCGGCAGCAGGGTAGCGTCTATTTCGGAAACGAGAAGGTCGACCCGGTTCGCTGCGTGCTGGCGGTCCAGGAGGTCGCGCGGGAATGCCCCTGGTTCCGGGCGGCGGTGGTAGACGTCCGCATGCTGCGGATCGAAGAGAACAACGACCTGCTGCCCGCCCTCCAGCCGCCCGGCTGAGGCACGCCCGCCTCAGTGTTGCCCGCCATCTACAGCGAGGGACCGCCCTCTCGACTAGGAGGGGAGAACGGCGCCCGTCGGGCCGCCAGCCGGAATTGCCGCCATGCCGCGCGCGACGTCGCACACCACCGATCCCGCCGTCGATGCGGCGGCGCTGCTGCGGCGCCTCGCCTTCTTCAACCTGACCGTGGTGATCCCGGTCACCGCCCTGGTGTCCCGGCGCACGGTGGTGATCCTGGCGCCCATCGGCATCGCGCTCCTGATCATCGCCGCCCTCCTCGACGGGGCCCAACGCCCCCTCGGAGCCGGGCTGGCCCGCCTCGGCGGCGCACGGGCGATCCTGGCCGGCGGCCTGCTGCTGGGCTGGTGCGCCCTGTCGCTGGTCTGGACGCCGTTTCCCGGCCCGGCGAGCGAGCGCCTGCTCAACCTCGCCGCCACCGTGGGTCTGACGGTGGCGGGCTACCTCGCGCTGCCGGACCGGATGCGTTCGGCCAACCTCTACCTCCTGCCGCTCGGCGTCGGCGCGGCGGCGATCGGGGCGATCCTGCTGGGGCTGTCCAGCGGCACCGCCGTGCGGAGCGCCCTCGAGGACGACGGCGCCCTCGAACGCGGCGCGATGCTGCTCGCCCTGCTGGTCTGGCCCGCCGCCGCCTGGCTGCGCTCGCGCCGGCGCGACATGCAGGCCCTCGGCCTCGCCGTGGCGACGGCGGTGGCCCTGGTGCTCGCCCCCGGACCGGTGCCGCTGCTCGCCCTGGCCGTCGGTGCGGCCGCCTTCGCCCTCTCGGCCTGGCGCCAGGGGCTCGGGGTGCGGGTCACCGCGGGCGTGGCCGCCGGCCTCGTGGCGCTGGCGCCGCTGCTGCCGTTCCTGCTGCGGCCGCTGCTCACCCCGTTACTCGGCCCGCTCCACCCGACGATCCTGTCGCTGAAGGCCTGGCAGCGGGTGGTGACGACCGAGCCGCTGCGCCTGATCACCGGCCACGGCCTGGAGACGGCGTTGCGCGGCAAGGTGATCGGCATGCTGCCGATCAACGCCCCGGCCTCGCTGCTGTTCGAGATCTGGTACGAGCTCGGCATCGTCGGCGCCTTCGCGGCGGCCTTCGTGCTGTGGACCGGCATCCGCCATTCCGGCCGCGAGCACCCGGTGCTGACCCCCGGCGCGATGGCGACGGCCGCCACCGCCTTCGCCTCCGCCTGCCTCGGCATCGGCACGACCGCGAGCTGGTGGTTCACCAGCGTCACCGTGGTGGTGCTGGTCTTCATCGCCGTTGAGCGCGGCCAGTTCCGCACCAGCCGGCCGAAGGCGAGTGCCCTGCCGCCGCGCAGCGCAGCTTGACCCCGGAAAATGCCCGCCGCGCAGCGCGGCGTAGTCTCGAAATGCCGCCGCGCAGCGCGGCTTGACCCCAAAATGCCGCCGCGCAGCGCGGCGTGGCCTCAACGCCGTAGGTCACAGGGCTGGGAGAGGCCCGTGATCCGG
The DNA here is from genome assembly GCF_017347565.1 of Methylobacterium indicum. Classification (NCBI taxonomy): domain Bacteria; kingdom Pseudomonadati; phylum Pseudomonadota; class Alphaproteobacteria; order Hyphomicrobiales; family Methylobacteriaceae; genus Methylobacterium; species Methylobacterium indicum. The sequence goes on from NZ_AP024145.1 coordinate 4,846,140, forward strand.
TCGGCGAGCCAGGCGCGGGCGGCATCGAGGGTCGGGAAGGCCGGCGGGCGCGGCTCGTCGGCAATCCGCCCGAATCCGGCCTCCAGGAACCAGTGCCGGCCGACCCCCAGCTCCTCGTGCAGGTCCGGGTCGAGCAGTGTCAGAACGCCGATGAGGTGTCCGTCGCGATAGGCCAGGCGGCCCTCGCTGTCGGTGCTGCCGGTGTCGATGCGGACGGGATCGAGGGTGATGCGGCTGGCCATGTCGGGGATCGCGATGACGACCGGATCGCCGGTCCGTCCTCGCCGATAGGGGAGGAGGCCGGCCGCCGGCAACCGTCTTGCCGTTATACTACCCTAGGGCATATTCGGGGTTGAGAGGTGCGGTTCCCTCTCTCGAAAAGGCCGACGAACCAAGGGTTTGCGCCGTCGCAAGGGCGCGATTTAACGGGGCGCGTCCTAGAGCGTCAGAGCTAGGCCCATCGGGCCCGTCACGCCTCCGCCGCCGCCTCGATCGCCGCCATGTCGTCGTCCGACAGGCCGACATGATGGCCGATCTCGTGGACCAGGACGTGGGTGACGAGATGGCCCAGGGTTTCGTCGTGCTCGGCCCAGTAATCGAGGAGGGGCCGGCGGTAGAGCCAGACCATGTTGGGAAACTGCCCGGTGGCGAGGGTCAGGGCGCCGCCGCCTTGGGCGAGGCCGGTGCCGCGAAACAGGCCGAGGAGGTCGAACTCGGTCTCGCAGCCCATCTCCTCCAGGGTCTCGTCGTCGGGAAAATCCTCGACGCGGATCACCACGCCCTCGCACAGGGCGCGGAACGCCTCCGGGAGGCGCGCGAACGCGTCCTCGGCCAGGGCCTCGAAGGCAGCGAGGTCGGGGGCCTTGCACCCGCTCCAGTCGGTCTCGGACATCGGATCTCCGGACGAGGGCATCACCACCACTGCAATTGCCGGCCGAGCAGGAAGGCCAGCCCAACGAGCGCCACGGCACCGAGCCCGCGGCCGATGCGCCGGCCCCAGACCTCCACCGGGTCGTGGGCATCCGGTCCGTGACCGTCCGGCCGGCTCACGCCGCGAGCGCCGGGGCGACCCGGTCGGTCAGGAAGCCGGCGAGGTCGTTGGTGATGTGGTCGATATGGGGCGCGCGCACCGCCTCCTGCTCGAAGCTCTCGCGGAACGGGTCGATGGTGCGGGGCACCACCAGCACCGTCGCCATGCCGAGGTCGTGCGGGACGACGAGGTTCTTGGCCATGTCCTCGAACAGGGCCGAGCGGGTCGGGTCGACCCCGTGGCGGTCGAGGAACTTCTCGTAGGCGCTACGCTCGGGCTTGGGCACGAAATCGGCCGCCGCGATGTCGAACACGTCCTCGAAATGATCGAGGATGCCGAGCTTTTTCGCCACGTTCTCGGCGTGCCGCCGCGAGCCGTTGGTGAGGATCAGCTTGCGGCCGGGCAGGCTCTCGATCGCCACGCCGAGCCCCGGATCGAGCGCGATGCTCGAATGGTCGATGTCGTGGGCGAAGTCGAGGAAATCGTAGGGGTCGATCTTCCACTCGGCCATCAGCGCACGCAACGTCGTGCCATAGCGATGATAGAAGTATTTCTGCAGCGCCCGCGCCGAGATCCCGTCGAGCCCGAACAGGTTCATCACGTAGAGCGTGATGCGCTCGTCGACCTGCGGCCAGACGCGGGCGTCGTGGGGATAGAGGGTGTTGTCGAGGTCGAACACCCAGGTGTCGACCCCGGAGAAGCCGCGGGCCGCGGGGGCGGTGAGGTGGCTCTCGCCTGGCAGGAGCAAGGGACGATCCGGCGGAGGGGGCCCCACGGCCCCGGGCACCCAAGATAAGCGAGGCGGGGCGGAAGGGAAGTCGAAAGAAAGGTCTCACGGGTCGGGCGGCCGTGGGGTCGGCCGCCCGGTCTCAAGCCGGCGGGCGGGAGGTCAGGACCGGCGGATCAGCGTGCCGGCGCCGTAATCGGTGAACAGCTCGAGCAGCACCGCGTGCGGCACCTTGCCGTCGAGGATGACCACCGCCTCGACGCCCTGCTCCAGGGCGTAGATGCAGGTCTCGATCTTCGGGATCATGCCGGCCGTGATGGTCCCGTCGGCGATGAGCCGGCGGCAATCCTCGATCGACAGCTCCGGGATCAGCTTCTTGTTCTTGTCGAGCACGCCCGGCACGTCGGTGAGCAGCAGCAGGCGCTTGGCCCGCATCGCCCCGGCGATCGCGCCCGCGAAGGTGTCGGCGTTGACGTTGTAGGTCTGGTTGTCGGCGCCGACCGCCACCGGGGCGAGGACCGGGATCAGCTCGGCCTTCAGCACCGCGTCGAGCACCGTGCGGTCGACATGCTCGGGCTCGCCGACGAGGCCGAGATCGATGTGGCGCTCGATGTGCGAGTCGGGATCGGTCACCGTGCGGGCGGCGCGGCGCGCCCGCACCATGTTGCCGTCCTTGCCGCACAGGCCGATCGCCTTGCCACCCTCGGCCGAGATCCAGCCGACGATCTGCTTGTTGATCGAGCCGGCCAAGACCATCTCGACCACCTCGACGGTGGCCTCGTCGGTGACGCGCAGGCCCTCGCGGAACTCGGACTTGATGCCGAGCCGGTCGAGCATGCGGCCGATCTGCGGCCCGCCGCCATGGACCACCACGGGCTTCAGGCCCGACTGCTCGAGGAGCACGATGTCCTCGGCGAAGTCCTCCGCGGCGGCGCGGTCGCCCATGGCGTGGCCGCCATACTTGATGACCACGACCTCCTCGTCGTAGCGCTGCATGTGCGGCAGCGCCTGCACCAGCACCTCGGCCCGCACATGGACGTTGGGCAGCTGGACGTCGGGCTGCTTGTCCGCTCCGGAATCGCTCATCGTGGCGGGTTTCCTCTCGCAAGGTCGGGCCGCGGTACCGTCGCGGCGCGCGGTCGGCGCGGGGTTCTACGCATCATCGCGCGGCCTGTCACACCGAAAACGCGCGAGCGACGGCCCCGGGGCGACGACCGCGCCCCGCGTCGGACCGTCGGTGTCGGGCCGGGGTTCTGGCGACGCTGCGCGACGGTGGGATGACGGCCGCTTTCGCTGCGTCCGTCCCGCTCGGCTTTACCAGGAATTTACTATGATCGGCACAATCTGGGGACGGTTCCACGGATGCCGACGATGCGCCCCGCCGATCTCCTCCTGCCGCGTCCCGCCCTCACCAATCCCGCCCTGCTCGCCGCCACGGTGACCTCGCTGAGCGACCGCGCCGCGAGCCGCCAGGACCTCTGGCGCCTGCTGACCGACAGCTACACGGTCGACCTCGACGCCGTGGCGGCGGTGCTGCCGCGCCAGGAGCCGGAGCCGGCCTGGCTGCCGGCCAAGCGGTGAGCGCTCAGCCCACCACCCGCAGCACATCCCCCTTCCGCACCTCGCCGCCGACGACCACCTCGGCATAGATCCCGCAATCGGCGTGGCCGAGGGTCTTCTGCAGGGCCTCCGGGATCGCGAGGTCGCGTGCGCCCGTGACGGGATCGACGTTGGTCGCGGCGCAGCGCACGATGCGCTTCGTCACCTTCAGCCGCAGGCCCCCCTCGGTCACGAGTTCCGACCCGACGAGGTCGAGCTCGGCGAAGGCCGGCAACCCGGTGACGTGCAGGTTGCCGCGGAAGCGCAGGGGATCGACCGGCGCCCCGACCATGTCCTCGACCGCCGCGACGCTCGCCAGGTTGATGAGCGAGACGTAGCCGCTGCGCGAATCGGTGAAGCGGTAGCCGTCCGGCGCCGCCAGCACCTTCGGCGGGCCGCGCAGCTCCTTGGGCAGGTAGCGGCGGAAGAATGCCTCGATGGCGAGCCGCCCCTCGCGCGTCGCGAGGTCGCCCCGCGCCGCCTCCCGGTCGCCCTCGCGGATGGCGAGCACGCCGCTCGCATCGTCGAACCGCGTGATCAGCCGGGCCAGGGCCTCGTTGCGCATCAGCATGAGGTACTTGATCTTCGGCTGATGCACCGGCGAAGCCGGGTCGAAGCCGCCCGGGCCGTTCTCGACCGCGAAGAGCCGGTCGCCCGGAAAGTAGCCGCCGGCGGTGAGCGCCGCCGTCGTCAGGGGCTCGGGAGAGAGGCCCTTCACCGGGTAGCGATGGAGGGCGGTGACGGTCAGGGCGGGGCTGCTCATGCCCCATGCCTATCCGGATTCGCCGCAGCTGGGAATCGGACCCGGAGGGCGCCCGTCGAGGCATCCGCGCACCGCATGTCTCGTGACCGTGAAATCGAGGGCGCGCCCCTTGTGTTACCGATATGTCACACCACATGGGGAGAGCCGGCAGCTTCCTGGAAGGGCCGGCGCCCGGCGCGCGACGACCGCGCGAGGGCGAACCCTTCGGTCCCACCGATGCCTCGTCACGAGGGCGGGAGGATCGGCCAAGGAGGAGCGCATTCATGAACTTCGAAAAGTACACCGAACGGGCGCGGGGCTTCGTGCAATCGGCGCAGTCGCTGGCCCTGCGCGAGGGCCATCCGCAGCTGGCGCCCGCCCATGTTCTCAAGGTGCTGCTCGACGATCCCGAGGGCCTGTGCGCGGGCCTGATCGACCGGGCCGGCGGCCAGTCCCGCGTCGCGCTGGCCCAGACCGAGGCGTGGCTCGCCAAGCAGCCGAAGGTCTCGGGCGGCGCCTCGCAGCCGCAGGCGACCCGCGAGCTGATGCGCCTGTTCGACACCGCGGAAAAGGCCGCCGAGAAGGCGGGCGATTCCTACGTCACCGTGGAGCGCCTGCTGCTTGCGCTCGCGGTCGAGAAGGACACGGATGCGGGCAAGATCCTGGCTCAGGCCGGCGTCACCGCGGCCTCGCTCAACGGCGCCATCAACGCGCTGCGCAAGGGCCGCACCGCCGACAACGCGACGGCCGAGAACGCCTACGACGCCCTGAAGAAATATGCCCGCGATCTCACCGAGGCGGCCCGCGACGGCAAGCTCGACCCGGTGATCGGCCGCGACGAGGAGATCCGCCGCACCATCCAGGTTTTGTCGCGGCGCACCAAGAATAACCCGGTTCTCATCGGCGAGCCCGGCGTCGGCAAGACCGCCATCGTCGAGGGGCTGGCGCTGCGCATCGTCAACGGCGACGTGCCGGAGAGCCTGCGCGACAAGCAGCTCCTCGCCCTCGACATGGGCGCGCTGATCGCCGGCGCAAAGTATCGCGGCGAGTTCGAGGAACGGCTGAAGGGCGTGCTCTCCGAGGTCACGGCCGGGGAGGGCCAGATCATCCTGTTCATCGACGAGATGCACACGCTCGTCGGCGCCGGCAAGGCGGACGGGGCGATGGACGCCTCGAACCTCCTCAAGCCCGCGCTCGCCCGCGGCGAATTGCACTGCGTCGGCGCGACCACGCTCGACGAGTACCGCAAGCACGTCGAGAAGGACGCGGCGCTCGCTCGCCGCTTCCAGCCGGTCTTCGTCTCGGAGCCGACCGTCGAGGACACGGTGTCGATCCTGCGCGGCATCAAGGAGAAGTACGAGCAGCACCACAAGGTCCGGATCCAGGATTCGGCGCTCGTGGCGGCCGCGACCCTGTCGAACCGCTACATCACCGACCGCTTCCTGCCCGACAAGGCGATCGACCTCGTCGACGAGGCGGCCTCGCGCCTGCGCATGCAGGTCGATTCGAAGCCGGAGGAACTCGACAACATCGATCGTGAGATCGTGCGGCTGAAGATCGAGGGCGAGGCCCTGAAGAAGGAGACCGATTCCGCCTCCCGCGACCGTCTGCAGCGGCTGGAGAAGGAACTCGGCGACCTCGAGGAGCAGTCGGCCTCGATCACCGCGCGCTGGAAGGCCGAGAAGGACAAGCTCGGCCGGGCAGCCGAGCTGAAGACGAAGCTCGACGCGGCGCGCAACGACCTCGCGGCGGCGCAGCGCCAGGGCCAGTACCAGAAGGCGGGCGAACTCGCCTACGGCATCATCCCGGGGCTCGAGCGGGAACTCGCCGAGATCGAGGCGCGCGGCGCGGATGGGTCCCGCGGCAACGGTTCGGGCATGATGGAGGAGGCGGTGACGCCGAGCCACGTCGCCGGCGTGGTGTCGCGCTGGACCGGCGTGCCGGTCGACAAGATGCTGGAGGGCGAGCGCGAGAAGCTGCTCGGGATGGAGGCGGCGCTCGGCAAGCGCGTCGTCGGCCAGCACGAGGCGGTGATCGCGGTCTCCACCGCGGTGCGGCGCGCCCGCGCCGGCCTTCAGGACCCGCACCGGCCGATCGGCTCGTTCATGTTCCTCGGCCCCACCGGCGTCGGCAAGACCGAGCTGACCAAGGCGCTGGCCGGCTTCCTGTTCGACGACGACACGGCGCTCGTGCGCATCGACATGTCGGAATACATGGAGAAGCACGCGGTGGCCCGCCTGATCGGCGCGCCTCCGGGCTATGTCGGCTACGAGGAGGGCGGGGCGCTGACCGAGGCCGTGCGGCGCCGGCCCTACCAGGTCGTGCTGTTCGACGAGGTCGAGAAGGCGCATCCGGACGTGTTCAACGTCCTCTTGCAGGTTCTCGACGACGGCCGGCTCACCGACGGGCAGGGGCGGACGGTCGACTTCCGCAACACGCTGATCGTCATGACGTCGAATCTCGGCTCCGAGTATCTGGTCAACCAGCCGGAGGGCCAGGATACCGACGTGGTGCGCGACGACGTGATGACCGTGGTCCGCTCGCACTTCCGCCCCGAGTTCCTGAACCGGGTCGACGAGATCATCCTCTTTCACCGCCTGCAGCGGCAGGAGATGGGGGCGATCGTCGACATCCAGCTCGGGCGCCTCGCGAAGCTCCTGGAGGATCGCAAGATCACCCTCGACATCGAGCCCGACGCCCGCGCCTGGCTCGCCGACAAGGGCTACGACTCGGCCTACGGTGCGCGCCCGCTGAAGCGCGTGATCCAGAAGGCGGTGCAGGATCCCCTCGCCGAGCAGATTCTGGCCGGCCGCGTCCATGACGGCGAGACCGTGCCGGTGCGCCTCGGTCCCGCCGGCCTGTTCATCGGCGACCAGTCGGTCTCTCCCGACGAGCGTCGGCCGGCGCGTGCCCTGCTGAACTGACGGAGCCTGCTGGGGCCCGCTTCCTTCGGGAGGCGGGCCCCTTCGCCGTCGCAACGGCCCGAGGCCGCCGCTCCGGGCCCTCGGACGAGGATCTTGACCGACGGCCCGTGCCGTTACGGATCGCGTAGCGGCCCGGCATCCAATCGATGACCGACCGCTCGCTCGTCAGGCGCGCAGGATCGTCACTTCCTCAGCGGCACGCCCTTGGTGGTGAAGCGCTGGCCGCCGCCCGCCGGGCGTACCGGCCGCTGCGGGCCCCGCCCCTTGCCCGTGCCCAAGCCCGTCCCCGGCGGCTGCGAGAACGGCACCAGCTGGTCCGGCCGCGGCCCGATGAGGTCGGCGCGGCCCATCTCGCGCAGCGCCTCGCGCAGCAGGGGCCAGTTCTCGGGGTCGTGGTAGCGCAGGAACGCCTTGTGGAGGCGGCGCTGGCGCAGGCCCTTGATCGCCTCGACGGGCTCGCTGCCGCCGCGCCGCACGCCCTTCAGCGTGTTGACCTCGGTGTGGTACATCGCCGTGGCGGTCGCCATCGGCGAGGGCAGGAAGGTCTGGACCTGGTCGGCCCGGTAGTCGTTCTTCTTGAGCCACAGCGCGAGCTGCAGCATGTCCTCGTCGGTCGTGCCGGGATGCGCCGCGATGAAGTACGGGATCAGGTAGTACTTCTTGCCCGCCTGCTTGGCCGCCTCGTCGAACATCTCCTTGAAGCGGTCGTAGGTGCCGATCCCCGGCTTCATCATCAGGTCGAGGGGGCCGCGCTCGGTATGCTCGGGCGCGATCTTCAGGCGGCCGCCGACGTGGTGGGTGACGAGTTCCTTGACGTATTCGGGACTCCTGACCGCGAGGTCGTAGCGCACGCCGGACGCGACCATCACCTTCTTGACGCCCTTCACCTCGCGGACCTTGCGGTAGAGGCGGATCAGGTCGTCGTGCGAGGTGTTCAGGTTCGGGCAGATGTCCGGGAAGACGCAGGAGGGCAGCCGGCACGCCGCCTCGATCTTCGGGTCCTTGCAGGCCATCCGGTACATGTTGGCGGTCGGCCCGCCGACATCCGAGATCACGCCGGTGAAGCCCGGGGTCTTGTCGCGGATCCGCTCGATCTCGCGCAGGATCGAGCCCTCGGAGCGGTTCTGGATGACGCGGCCCTCGTGCTCGGTGATCGAGCAGAAGGTGCAGCCGCCGAAGCAGCCGCGCATGATCGTCACCGAGAACTTGATCATGTCCCAGGCGGGAATCTTGGCGTCGCCGTAGGACGGGTGGGGGGCCCGCGCGTAGGGCAGGTCGTAGACCGAATCCATCTCCTCGCTGGTGAGCGGGATCGGCGGCGGGTTCAGCCACAGGTCGCGGTCGCCGTGACGCTGGACGAGGGGGCGGGCATTGCCCGGATTGGCCTCCCGGTGCAGCACGCGGGAGGCGCGGGCATACGCTTCCTTGTCGTCCTTGACGACGTCGTAGGCCGGGAGCCGGATCACCGTCTCGCCGGCCTTGCGGGCGGCGGCCTCGTCGGCGGAATCGAGGTCGTCGGCGGGCAGCTCGGTGTAGTGCTCGGGCACGCGCCGGAACAGGGCGACGCCGCGCACCGACTCGAGCTCGTGCGGCGCCTCGCCGGCGGCCAGGCGGTTCGCCACCTCGACCACGGCGCGCTCGGCGTTGCCGTAGAGGAGCAGGTCGGCCTTGGCGTCCGCCAGGATCGAGCGGCGCACCTTGTCGGACCAGTAATCGTAGTGGGCGATCCGGCGCAGCGAGGCCTCGATGCCGCCGAGGATGATCGGCACGTCCTTGTAGGCCTCGCGGCAGCGCTGCGTGTACACGATGGTGCAGCGGTCCGGTCGCTTCCCGCCCTCGCCGCCGGCCGTGTAGGCGTCGTCGTGGCGCAGGCGGCGGTCCGCCGTGTAGCGGTTCACCATCGAATCGAGGTTGCCGCCGGTCACGCCGAAGAACAGCCGCGGCCGGCCGAGCGCCTTGAACGGCTCGGCCGACTGCCAGTCGGGCTGGGCGATGATGCCGACCCGGAAGCCCTGGGCCTCGAGCAGCCGGCCGATGATGGCCATGCCGAAGCTCGGATGGTCGACATAGGCATCGCCGGTCACGAGCACGATGTCGCAGGCGTCCCAGCCGAGCGCCGTCATCTCGGCGCGGCTCATCGGCAGGAACGGGGCGGCCTTGCCGGCGGGCGGCGACTTGCAGGCCAGGGCCGCCACAGGGGCCACGGATCGTTCGGCGGAAGCTTGGAGGTCCATGGGCGCCTGCATAATCCTCCGGGATCGCAAGATCAACGAAGGCTCCATCAACACAGGGATCGAGACCGGGCATGGTTCCGGCCGAGCTTGCGTTGGGGCGAGCCGCGTCGCGCGGGGCGGTTCCGCGCTCCCCGACGGCAGGCCGGCGAAGGCCGGCAAGCGGGTCTCCGGAACCCGATCCGCCCCGGTCGGCCGGCCGTTCCACGCAATGCCGATCCGGGAATTAACGGCATAGTCAGGTGAGACTGCGACAATCACTGTCAAATGGATGTGGAACCGGGGCGGTTCATGCCGAGGGCGTGGCGTAAAACTTGGGTCGAAGGCCGATCCTGGGGTAAGGGCGAGTTATACGAGACGCTTTGCCTGCTGATCATCGGGGCCGGCTGCTACCTGATCGGCAGCGTGCTCGGCATCTTCGAGGTCGCGATCGCCTTCTCCCTGCGCCACGGCCTGCTCGATCTCGTCATGCTGGCGGGGTGTATGGGTGTGGCGCTGTCCGGGGCGATCATCCGCAAGTCGCTGACGCTGCGCCGCACGATGCTGGAACGCGACGCCGCCGCGAGGCAGGCCGAGGCGATCGCCCGCCACGACGCCCTGACGGGCCTGACCAACCGGCGCCACTTCGTCGAGGCGGTGGAGAACGCCCGCCGGCGGATGGGCGAGGGCGAGCGGGCGGCGGTGTTCCTGATCGACCTCGACCGCTTCAAGCCGGTCAACGACCTCTATGGCCACGCCGCCGGCAACGCGGTCCTGTGCAGCGTGGCCGATCGCCTCGGCGCCCTGCTGCCGGCCGGCGGCATGGCCGCGCGGCTGGGCGGCGACGAGTTCGCCCTGCTGGCGCCCTTCACGGGCAGCATCGAGAACATCAAGCGGCTGGCCCAGCAGGTGATCGCGAGCCTCACGGCGCCGATCGCCTGGAACGACGGCGAGGTGAAGATCGGCGCGACCGTCGGCATCGCCCTCGTCACCGCCGAGCACGACGCCGACGCGCTCCTGCACGCGGCCGACCTCGCGATGTACCAGGGCAAGCGCGAGGGCCGCGGCACCTTCCGGGTGTTCGAGGACGCGATGGATACCGAGCTGCGCGAGCGGGCCGCCCTCGAGGCGGAGCTGCGCGAGGCGGTGGAGAACGGCGAGATCGAGCCGTTCTACCAGCCGGTCGTCGCGCTGCCGGGCCGGGACTGCGTCGGCTTCGAGGTGCTGGCGCGCTGGCGTCATCCGACCCGCGGCCTGCTCGGGCCCGACCAGTTCATCGCGATCGCCGAGGAGACCGGCCTGATCGCCGACCTCAGCTACCGGCTGCTGCAGCAGGCCTGCCGGGACGCCGTCTCCTGGCCTCCGCACCTGCAGCTCGCCGTCAACATCGCCCCCCAGCAGTTCCAGGACCGCGGCCTGGCGCAGCGGATCCTCGGCATCCTGGCCGAGACCGGATTCTCCCCGAGCCGCCTCGAGGTCGAGATCACCGAGAGCGCCCTGGTGCAGGACCTGGAGGCGGCGCGCACCACCCTGACGTCGCTCCAGAACCTCGGCGTGCGCATCGCGCTGGACGATTTCGGGACCGGCTATTCCAGCCTCTACCATCTCCGCGAGCTGAAGTTCGACAAGCTCAAGATCGACCGGTCCTACGTCGACACCATCACGCTGAGCGAGGAACGCGCCAAGCTCGTGGACGCCATCATCAGCCTGGGCCGCAGCCTGGGCCTGGTGACGACGGCGGAGGGCATCGAGACGGATGCCAGCGTCGACTGGCTCTCCGGCCAGGGCTGCGACTTCGGCCAGGGCTACCTGTTCGGCAAGCCGATGCCGAAACCGGAGATCGACGCCCTGTTCGCGGCGGCCCCGGCCGCGCGGGTCGCCATCCCGGCCCTCGCCGGCCCGGCCGAACCAATCCCGGCACATCCGGCTCGGGCAAGCTTTGCCGAGGCAAACCCCGCACTGGCAAACCCCGCACTGGCAAACCCCGCGCCGGCAAGCCCCGCCAAGACCCGCGCCCCGTCGATCCCCGACCACGCGATCATCCGGTACGGCCGGGTGAGGGCGGCCTGATCGCACGAGGACGACATCGGGGACGGCCGCCGAGGACGATGCGCGATCCGGGGCCCATGTCGGGTGTCGTCTGGGCGCCCGTTTGATTGCGAGAGTGGATCGAAAATCCTCCATCGTCATCCTGGGGCCCGGCGTAGCCGGGAACCCGGGATCCATCATCGCCGACGCTTCAAGGATCGGGCGACAAGCGTCACGCTTCGCCTGGCACCGTCAGCGGTTATGGATCCCGGGTTCCGCTGCGCGGCCCCAGGATGACGAGGTGAAGCGGCAATGTCGGCGCCAGACCGACTCAAGCAACCAGCCAAACAGGCTCTCATCTAATTTCTGCTTGATCGGCCCAAAAAAAATTGAAGGTGCATTTCCCCTCTCCCGTGTGGGCTAGCGGATTCGCATTTCTCCTTCGAGAGCTAACCCTCTGTAAATATGCACGCTTTCCCCTCCCCCTTGTGGGGAGGAGTTATGGGGATCGAAGATCCCGCGTGGGGGTGGTGCAGGAGGCACCGCTGCGCTCTATCCGGCACCACCCCCACCTCCAGCTCCTCCCCACAAGGGGGAGGAGAGGCGCGCGACCTTCATCGGGAGAAGCTCTCGAACCGAGAAGTGTGAACACGCTAGCCCGTGTGGGGGAGGGGTCGGGGCGAACGAAGATCGTGCGAGGGTGCTTCGGCTCTGGGTAAAGCTCAGGCCTTCGTTCTGGCGGCGGCACGGTCGAGTTCCATTCGGAAGCGTGTCACCCTCACCCCTAACCCCTCTCCCACGCGGGAGAGGGGATCCCGCGCTTTATTTGTTTCGGAACGGATAGAGCGGAACCCGTATCGGAGACTGTTCGACCTGATCGACAGTATTCACATCGTCCTCGTCATCACTCCCATCGAGCCGATCAAACGGCCTCGGACTCGCGATCCCGCACCCCGAACCGGGCGAAGCGCCGGGCCAGCACCGGCAGGACCGAGAGGTTCAGGAGCGTCGAGCTCGCCAGCCCGCCGAGGATCACGATCGCCATCGGTCCCTCGATTTCGCGGCCCGGCTCGCCGGCGCCCAGTGCCAGGGGCAGGAGGCCGAGGCCGGTGACGAGAGAGGTCATCAGGATCGGCACCAGGCGGTCGGCGGCGCCCTCGATCGCCGTCGCGGCGCTCCAGGGCCGATCCTCCACGAGCACGAGGTGCTCGTAGTGGGCGACCATCATGATGGTGTTGCGCAGCGAGATGCCGAACAGCGTGACGAAGCCCACGATGACGCCGAGGGAGACGAGGCCGCCGGTCGCCGCCACCGCCAGCACGCCGCCGACGAAGGCGAAGGGCAGGTTGACGAGGATCAGCCCGAGATTGGCGGCGGACCCGGTGACGACCGCGAGCAGGAGCAGGATCCCGAACCCGGCAAGGCCCGTATAGAGCGCGAGGTCCCGGCGGGCCTGGACCTGCGCCTCCGCCGCTCCGCCGATGCCGACATAGACGCCGGGCGGCAGCGTCACCTCCCGGGCGATCTTGCGCCTCACCGCCTCGGTGAACGAGGCGACGTCCCGGCCCTCGACATTCGCCGTCACCACCCGGACCCGCTGGGCGCCGTGATGCGCGATCGCGTAGCGCCCCACGGTCTCGTAGACGTCCGCGACCTGCGACAGCCGGATGGTGCTGCCCCCGGGCGTGCGCAGCGGCAGGTCGCCGAGGCCGGAGAGCCGCGAGCGGGCCGCGGGATCGAGGACGACCACGACGTTGAACACCGCGTTGCCCTCGTAGGACTGGCCGACCGTGTCGCCCTGGAAGGCGGTCCGGGCGAGCTCCAGCACCTCGATCGCATCGAGGCCCCAGTGGCGCAGGTCGGCGGGGCGCAGCGATACGGTGACCTGCGGCAGGCCCGCCGGCGACCGGAGCTGGATGCCGACGGCGCCCCGTACCTCCGCGAGTTCGCGGGCGACGTCCCGGGCCGTGGCGTCGATCCGGTCGAGGTCGGCCCCGTAGACGCTGACCACCACCGGGGCGGTGAAGCCCGACACGACCTCCTCGATGCGCTCGGTGAGGAAGGTCTTGAGCGAGAAGGTCGCGCCGGGCGTGGCCGCCATCAGCGCGCGGATCCCGGCCTCGGCCCGCTCCTGGGCCTCGCCGTCGAGGTCCGGGGCGAGGTCGACGTGGATCTCGCTCTCGTGCGTGCCGCCGAGATCGTAGCCGGCCTCGGCCCGGCCGACCTGCTGGGCGACGGCCCGCACGCCGGGGATCGCCTTGAGGCCCGCCGTGACGTGGCCGCCGAGGCGCAGGCTCTCCTGCAGCGAAGTGCCGGGAGCGGTCGCCATGTGCAGGATGAAGTGCCCCTCCTTCAGGTCCGGCAGGAAGGCGCCGCCGAAGGAGGAGATCGGCACGGCACCGACGAGGACGGCGAGGAGCCCCGCCGCGCCGACGAGGAGAGGGTGCCGCACCAGGCGTTCGAGGAGCCGGACATAGACGCCGCGCACCGCCCGGGTCACCGGCGGCTCCCGGGCGGGCAGCGTCCTGCGCCCTGCGAGCAGCAGGCGCGCGAGGGCCGGCGTGACCGTGAGCGCCACGACGAGCGACGCCAGGACCGCCAGGATGTAGGCCAGCGCCAGGGGACCGAACAGGCGGCCGGGTACGCCGGAGAGCGCCAGCACCGGCAGGAAGACCAGCAGCACCGCGACGGTCGCGTAGGCGACCGCGACCCGGACCTCCAGGATGGCCTCAAACACCACCCGGGCCTCCGGCCGCGGGGCGGCGAGGCGCCGGTTCTCCCGCAGGCGGCGCATCGCGTTCTCGACGCCGATCACCGCATCGTCGACCACCTCGCCGATCGCGATGGCGAGCCCGCCGAGCGTCATGGTGTTGAGGCTGAACCCGAACGCCCCGAGCACCAGGACCGCGCCGATGAGCGAGAGCGGAATCGCCGTCGCGCTGATCAGCGCGGTGCGCCAGTCGAACAGGAAGACCACCAGGACCACGACCACGAGGGCACCGCCGAGCGCCAGGGCCTGCAGGACGTGGCCGGTGGCCTGCGCGACGAAGCCGGCGGGGCGGAACAGGTCGGTGCGCAGGACGATCCCGTCCTTGGCGAGGCCCGGCTGGAGCTCGGCGAGCGCCGCCTCGACCCCGGCCGCGACCTCGACCGTGTTGGCGCCGACCTGCGCGCCGATCATCATCAGGACGCCGGGCTGCCCGTCGACGAGCGCGGCGCTGATCGCCGGCTCCGGGCCGGCGACGACGTCGGCGACGTCGCCGAGCACCACGCTCGCGCCGCCCTCGTTGATCAGCACCGTGCGGGCGACCGCCGCCGGGGTCACCGCCTGCCCCTCGGTCTGGAGGGTGATGCGCTGGTTCGCCGTGTCGACGAAGCCGGCCCCGCGCACGCCGGTCGCCTTGCGGCCGGCGGCGAGCACGTCGGCGAGGCCGATGCGGAACCGGACGAGGTCCTGCGGCCGGACCTGGATGCGGATCGACCGGACGTCGCCGCCATAGACCAGCACCTCGCCGACCCCCGGTGCCGCGAGGAGGCGCAGGCGCACCCGCCAGTCCGCGACCGTCCGCAGGTCCATGAGCGAGCGCGTCGGCGAGGTCAGGCCGACGAGCAGGATCGCGCTCGTCGAGGAGGTGAGGGCGGTCATCGTCGGCGAGGCGCCCCCCTGCGGCAGTCGGCCGGCGAGCCCGGCGAGCCGCTCGCCGACGAGCTGGCGCGCCCGGTAGATGTCGGTCCCCGAGCGGAAGGTCGCGGTCACCACCGAGACGCCCTGGATCGAGTTCGACCGCAGGCTCGCGAGGCCGGGCAGGCCGTTGACGACGCCCTCGACGGCCTGGGTGACCAGCACCTCGACCTGTTCCGGGTTGAGACCGGGGGCCTCGGTCTGCACCGTGACGGCGGGCGGGGCGAATTCCGGGAAGACGTCGTACTTGGCCGACGTCAGGGCGACGAGGCCGTAGACGACGAGCGCGAGCGCGAGGGCGACGACGAGGCCCGGGCGGCGCACGGACAGTCGCACCAGCGCCGCCTGCAGGCCGGAGGGGGGCGGCCGGTCGGCTGGCCGCGGATCGGTGTCGGTCGGGGTCACGTCGAGGCGTCCTGCGCGCTCAGTCGTCGTCGGCGTCGCCGGAGGCCTGGACCTGGCCCTTCAGCTCCTCGGTCAGCAAGGCCTGCGGCCCGGTCACGACGACCTCCGCCGCCTCGCCGAGGTCGTCGACCACGGAGCGGTCGGCGGAGATCGCCGCGTCCGGCTTGAGGGGGTGCCGGGCGAACGTGTCGGGGCCGACGGCGCGGTAGATCCAGGCACGCCCCTGCCAGTGGACCACGGCGCTCTCCGGCACGGCGATCCCGACGGCCTCCTGCGGCGAGGTCAGGAAGGCCTGCACGCTCATGCCGGGCAGGAGGCCGCTGTCGCCGGCCGCGAGGTAGAAGTAGCTGAGGCCCTGGATGCGCTGGTCGGCCCGCGTCGCCGGCGAGACGAGACGCAGGGTCATGCGGTCGCTCTGCGGCGGCACCTCGGCGGCGGCCGTGGCCGGGGGCGGCTTCATGGCCTCGCCCGAGGGCAGCGTCACCTGCACCAGAAGGTCCGCCCGCTCGATCAGGCGGGTGACGAGGGACGACCGCTCGACGATCCCCCGGCCGAGCACCGATCCCCATTCCTGCTGGGCGGTGGCGGCGAGGGTCCGCACCTGCGATTCGGCCGCGGCCACCGCCGCCTCGTCGGTCGCGGCCGTGCCCTCGACCGTCTCGCGCTGGGCCCCGGACACCACCGTCGCCCCGAGGCTCCTCGCCCGGCGCAGGGCCCCCGCCGAGACCTCGGCCCGCGCCCGGGCGGTCCGCAGGGCGGCGACCGCCCCGGCATAGCTGTTGGCGAGGTCGGTGATGCGGGCCGGATCGAGGACGCTGGCATAGGCCAGGATCTCGATCCTGTGCGGCTGGGCCGCGAGGCGGGCGGTGACGACGCCGATGCGGGCGCGTTCCTTTTCCGTCAGCCGCACGGCGACGCGGCCGCCCTCCGACGAGACGCGCGCCGGCCCCTGGCTCCGGGCCGGCGCGAGCGCGCCAACGCCCAGGCACACGGCCAGCATCCCGGACAGCACCGCCCGCCGCATCGTCGCGCCTCCCCCGTCACGGCTCCGCTTCTAAGCAGACTCGCGTCGGCAGGCCAACGCTTCGCCCGCTTGGGCTCTTGCCGTGTCGCAGATTTTCGGCGCCGAACCGGTAGCCACTTCGGCGAAATCTGCTGAGCGCGGATTGCCGCCCGGAGCACGGGGTCGCGTCAGCGGTCTGGTTCGGGCCGGGCCCCCGATCGCTCGACCCACGCATCCAGCAGGAGATGCGGCAGGGTCAGGGCGGCGAGGAGCTGGAGCGTCAGGGCGAGCAGCCGCCCGGCACCCGGCGCCTGCGGGTAGGTCGGCCAGAGCAGGAGGCCGATGAGCAGCGTGAGCGCGAAGACCGGCAGCGCCAGCACGACCGCCCGCCCCATCCCGTCGACCGAGGGAGCCCGGGCGGGATCGTCGGCGAGCGCCCGCATGTGGCGCGGCGCGTGCAGGCAGACGAAGTAGAGCCCGAACGCGCTGAGCGGCGGCAGGACCAGGAAGGCGAGGGCGAGGGCCGCGAGTTCCGCGAGGAGCCGGGGCGCCGGCCGGGCCGCCAGCAGCCAGACGAGCGCGAGGCCGAGCCAGGCCTGGGCGAGCAGCACCCACCAGGCCGGCAGCACCGGCATCGCGGTCCCGGTCACGACCGCGAAGACGCGGGCGGTGGCGTCGGGCCGGAGGAGCGCCGGGAGCGCGATCGGCAACCCGCCGCGCACCAGGGCCTCGACCGGACGGCCGGGCCCGGCATCCTCCCGGCCGAAATGCAGGACCGACAGGGCGAGGAAGCCCGCCAGGGTCGCCTCGGGGGCGAGCCGCCACGCGGCCAGCACCGCGGCGGTGAGCGCGAGGTAGGGCGCGGCGAAGACCGGGAACCAGGCCCGGCCGAAGCGCGGGCGCAGCAAGGGTTTCGCGACCTCGCCGTCGAGGGCGCCGTGCGGAACCCCGAGGCCGATGACCAGGATCAGGACGGCGAGCCAGCCCGTCTCCCGCGGAAGCAGGGCGGTCGCGGCGAGGAGGAGAGCGGCGCCGGGGAGCAGGCAGGATGCCGCCCCCCGCAGGGTGACGCGACGGAGAACCGGCGGCGGGATCCGCGGCGCATCGGCGCCGGCCGCCGCCGGGATCGGGGAGGGCCGGCGCATCGCGGGCGCCTACTCGGCCGCCGCGACGTGGGGGCGCACCGGCGCCGCCTTGCCCCGGGTGAGATCCTTGCCCTCGGCGAGGTCGCGGTCGACGCGCTTGGCGGTCTGGACGGTGGCCATCAGGCCGTAGACGACCTTCGCCACCAGATCGAGCACCGCGATGATGCCGAGGCCGAGCGCCGGGCCGAGCAGGCCGAGGCCGTCGTCGCCGAAGAGCAGCACGACCGGGTAGGCGAGCCAGATCACCGACAGGAACACGGCGTTGCGCATGAAGTCGGCCCGGGTGTCGTCGCGCTCGCTGGCGTTCTCCTCGCGCAGCTGCACGAAGATCCCGTAATACACCGCCAGGAAGGCTCCGCAGGAAATCGCGAACCAAGTCCATTTCAGCCACGCCAGCTGGCTCAGGCCGAAGACCAGGGCGGTGACGATCATGATCAGGTCGGAGCCGATCATCCCGCCGACGACCGCCCGGCGGCGCATGCCGCTGTGCATCGCGGTGTTGGCGAGGCCCAGCAGCAGCAGCGGCGTGGTGAACGACCAGTCGATGTAGCGCGCGAAGTAGAAGGCCCGGGTGGCGGTGCCGGCATCCGGCCCGGCCGGCAGGAGGATGCTGCCCTGGCCGGTCGCCATCGCGAAGTACGAGCAGGCAGCGATGATCGGCACCAGGCCGTGGATGATGGTGTCGGCCTCCTCGGCCGGGGTGCGGCGCTTGCCGATGAACAGGATCAGGGCGGCGCCGACGCTCATGCCGGCGAAGCCGACCCAGAGCCAGAATTGCGGTGACATCAGATCGTCCGTTGCTCGAAAAGCCAGACCCATCGCGACGGTCCCGAACGGACAGCAGCAAGGCGGCACGGCAACTCAGCCTCGACCAAGGAGTTCCGCACGGTGAGGCGGCAAATCTGACGCAGTTCCCAAGTTTATTTGCGATCAAGCCGCAGGATAATCTAAAAACACAATTATTGTTTCTCTTATGTTTCTGCTCAAAAAATCCGTTATGTCGCTGGATTTTCAGACAATCGAGGAGATGGACGTTCCTCGCCCACGGCATTCGAATAGGGCACGGTTCCCCGGATCGCCACCTATGTCTCGTACGGAGTACAAGTATAAGCCCCGATCACGGGCCGGCCGGCCACCGCGCGTCGTACCGGCTCGGGCGCCGGAGGATCGCTGCGCCGGGTCGGGCAGCGGGCGCGCGATCGAGGGCGCCGTTTCGATCTCGTCGGGGGAGGACGTTGCCCATCGACGACGTCGGGGCTTTCCGGAAAATCCGAGGCGGCTCGGCGAGTCGGACTGGACAGACGACCGGCGCCGCCCTCAACAGAACGGGGCGGCCCCGCCATGCGAAGGTGCCGCGGGAGGCCGATCATCATGCGCAGGGCGACGATTCACGGTGCGGCTCTTGTCTGCCTGCTGCTGCCGCTTCCGGCGGCGGCGCAGACCGCGACGAACCTCACCGCCCTGAAGGGGCTCGCCGCGGTGAGCGTGCTGCCGCGGACCGAGGCGGGGCGGGCGGCGCTCGCCGCGAACCTGCGGGTGACCGGCGACATCCAGTCCGGCGCCGGCCAGCAACCCTACCTGCTGCCCTTCGACGAGCAGCGGCAGCTCGCCCTGCGC
This sequence comes from Methylobacterium indicum, assembly GCF_017347565.1. NCBI lineage: Bacteria > Pseudomonadati > Pseudomonadota > Alphaproteobacteria > Hyphomicrobiales > Methylobacteriaceae > Methylobacterium > Methylobacterium indicum. The sequence goes on from NZ_AP024145.1 coordinate 4,865,252, forward strand.
GACTGCTTCATCACCGACGGCAACGCCACCGAGCTCGCCGACGGCCTCGGCAGCCGGCTCGGCGCGATCTACCAGGAGCGGGCGCGCTACACCGATTACAAGACGTTCGGCAACGTGACGCAATCGGTCGCCGACCTGATCGGCTACACCAACAACATCACCAAGTCCGACTCGAACTCGGGCAAATACTTCTTCGCGAACGCCACCACCGACGGCAAGGCGCCGGTCACGGAGGCGGCCGCGGCGATCCTCAAGACGCAGGGCGGCGTCACGGACGTGTTCGGCAAGGCCTACGACCGGCCGGCCGGCGCCAAGGGGGCCGACGCCTACGGCAATTCCCGCCCGTTCCAGACCCTGGCGCGGCTCACCGCCTATCGCGGCGCCGATTATTTCGGGCAGGGCTCGCACAGCCTCGACTGGCTGCACGGGCCGAGCCAGAACCTGACCGACAGCCCGTCCTATCCCAGCGGCCACACCACCTACGGCTACACCGAGTCCCTGGTCCTCGCGCTCCTCGTCCCCGAGCGCTACCAGCAGATGATCGTGCGGGCGGCCGAGTACGGCAACGACCGCATCGTCGTCGGTGCCCACTACGCCATGGACGTGCTCGGCGGACGTACGGTGGCGCTGCACGCGGTCGCCCATCTGCTCGCCAACGATCCGGCCTATGTCGGCCAGATCCGCCGCAACCCGGCGGTGATCGGCGAGATGAGCCGGGCCACCAACGACGCGGTCGCGATCACCGATTACCGGGCCGCCCTGGAGACGGCCCGCACCGACCTCACCCGGATCTTGAAGGACGCCTGCGGCGACGCGCTGGCGACCTGCGCGGCGACCGATACCGGCCGCTTCCGCGATGCCACCGCCAACGCCGCCTTCTACGACACCACCCAGACCTACGGCCTGCCGGTGGTCCATGCCGAGACCGCCAACACGGTCGAGGACGTGGGCAAGCTCGCCCCCGAGGCCGGCTACCTGCTGACCGCGGCCTTCCCGTCCCTGACCCTCGCGGAGGCGAACGCCATCCTGACCGAGACGCAGGGACCGGGCGGCGGCTTCCTGGACGACGGCTCGGCCTTCGGGGTCTATTCGCGGCTCAATCTCTACGCCGCGGCCGGCAAGGCCTCGGAGCTGGCGCGCCAGAGGCAAGGGGGGCGCTGAGCGCCCGATCCGCCGGGATGCATAGGTCGGCGCGGCGGACGGCTGACCGTCCGCCGGTCCGCCTCGACCCGAACCGACCGATCCGGCGCTGGAGCCGGCTTGGTGATGTTTGGTGGGGGAACCAGGCTTCAAGGGCACAGGCCGAAGCCTGGGATTCTGGGACAAGAATCTGGGACGCAGCGACGTTTCCCGACCAGGGCATCCGTGTTTGAACTTGAGCCATCGCAACCCTGCAGCGGCTCACCGGACCATGTCGAAGCGAAGCTCCTCCCCGATCCCGGCCTGGCTGCGTCGTCGCGGCTATTCTCCCCGTGCGATGCAGGCGATCGCCGCCGCCGTGCGGCGCTCGGCCCGAAACCGCGACGCCGACGCGACGGAGCACGGCTGCCTGATCATTCCGTTCCCCAAGCGTCCGATGCCGTCGGCCCTGCGCCCGGCGACCGGCGAGGCCGGCCTGCTCCAAGTAGGCGCCTGACAGTAGGCGCCTGACAGCAGGCGTCTGACGTTCGGTGCCTGATCTCCGGCGAGCCGGCGGCGAAGGCCCGCGCGTCAGCTTCCCGGGTTGACGAACAGGCTGTCGAACTCGCCGGGCTCGTAGTCGCGACCGGTGATGTCGGTGATCACGACGCGCTCATGGCCGTCCGCCGCGAGCTCGTCGGCCTTCTCCAAGGCCGCCTGCGGCGAGGTCCGCTGGTAGGACAAATGCCCATCCTGAGTATGGGCCGTCACGACAAGATGCATGGCTCTCCCTGTCTATCGCGGGAGCCATACTACCTGAACATGGCTTCCGGGGCGAGTCGGCCGCGGCGACGCTCCGTCCGGCCCGCGCTGCCGCATCGTCACGGAGAGGCCGCACTCCGGCGCTAGCCCGGTGCGCATCGCCGTTGTTCCGGAGGTCTCCCGATGCCCCTGCTGCTCGCCGCCGGCTCCTGCCTCGCCCTCGGCATCGCCCTCGTGGTGCTGCTCGGTCTGAGCGCCTGAACGAGAGACGCGGTCCGGGGACCGACTCGACGATCGGACGCAATTCGATCGATTGCCTCGCGGGGTGGATTGCGGCTCCCCTCGCGCGTCGGGCGCGCTCGCGATCCGTGTCCGGAAGTCGTTTTCCCGAAAATCGTCTCAGAGCAGCGCCCGCGCGGCATCCGCGATCTTGCGCACCGACAGGTCGACCGCCTCGGCCGCGCCGCTGATCCGTTCCACGGTCCGATGCACCGCGGCGACGCCCTCGGCGGCGCTCCGCATGTTCACCGTCATGGCGTCGGTGGCGGATGCCTGCTGGGCGATCGCCGAGGAGACACCGACCGAGATGTGGCTGACCCGGCCGATCGAATCGGCGATCGCTTCCATGGCCGTCACCGCCGCCGTGGTGGCACCCTGGACGGCCGCGATCTGGGTGCCGATCTCGTGGGTCGCCTTCGCGGTCTGGCCGGCCAGTTCCTTCACCTCGGCGGCCACGACCGCGAAGCCGCGTCCCGCCTCGCCGGCCCGGGCCGCCTCGATCGTGGCGTTCAGCGCCAGCAGGTTGGTCTGGTCGGCGATGGCGCCGATCAACGAGACCACCTCGCCGATCCGCCCGGCGGCCTGGGCGAGGCCGGTGACGATGGTGCCGGCATCCCGGGCCTGCCGCAACGCGGCCTCGGCGGCGGTGCGGGCCTCCTCGGCGTGGCGGCCGAGATCGGCGATCGAGGCGGAGAAGTCCCCCGCGCCAGCGGCCACCGCCGCGACGCTGCCTGACGCCCGCACGGTCTGATCGGCACTGGCGCGGGCCTGGTCCGAGACGTCCGTGACCGCCAGGGTGACCGCGGCGATGTCCGACTCGATCGCGCGCTGGCCGGAGGCCAGGCGCTCGCGATCGTGGACCTGCCGGGTGATGTCGGTGGCGAACTTCACCACCGCGCAGGGCTTGCCGTCGACGCCGAGCACGGGGTTGTAGGCGCCGAAGATCCAGACCTCCCGCCCGCCCTTGCCGACTCGGCGGAACTCGCCCGCCTGGTGGCGGCCCCCGGCCAGGGCTTGCCAGAACGCCGCGTAGTCCGGGTCGTCCCGATCCGCCTCCGTGACGAACAGGCGGTGGTGGCGCCCCACCACCTCGTCGCGGGTATATCCCATCGTCGCCAGGAAGGAGGCGTTGGCCTCGGTGATCACGCCGTCCGGCGTGAAGTGGATCACCGCCTGCGAGCGGTCCAGGGCCGCGACCTGGCCCGCCAGGTAGGCGTCGCGCTCCTTGCGGGCGGTGATGTCGGACGCGAGCTTGACGATCCGGACGACCCGGCCGCGACGGTCGAGGACCGGGTTGTAGGAGGCCTGAATCCAGATCGTCCGGCCGTCCTTGGCGATGCGGCGGAACTCGCGCGTCTCGAACCGGCCCTGCCGCAGGCCGTGCCAGAACGCGGCGTAGTCCGGGCCGTCCCGCTCCTCCGGGGGCATCAGCAGGCGGTGGTGCCGACCCTTGAGCTCGGCCAGGGTGTAGCCGGTGAGCGCCAGGAAGCACGCATTCGCGTCGCGAATCGTCCCGGAGGGATCGAACTCGATCCGGCCTTGGGAACGGTCGACGGCCGCGAGCAGGGCCGCGTGGCGGGACAGGAGGAGGGGCACGGCGTGCGTCTCTTGCTGGACTTGCCCGGGACGATGCGCCCCGATCCTTATCGAACCGTGAAGGACAGATCCCGCCTCACCCAGCAAATAACAGCAAACAAAATCTGCCTTCGGGATCTCTACGACAAAGACACATGTTAAACGACGGCCTCTTCCTCGTCATGTTCGACGAGTTCGCATGAGGCGGACACACAACCCTGGGTTACGCGGCCGCGCCGCTCGCAGCGGCCTCTCCCTTTCGCGGCGTGCGCGGGCCTGCGGCATCGGGCGGGGCGCGCCTTGATGGGCGCGCCTATCGCACCTCCGGCACGGCCGGCCCGGATTCACCCGGGCGCATCGGCCCTCGCCGTACTGGTCCCCGGCGCAGCGATCCGGGGAAACGGTCTGGAATGACCGCGGCACGAGGGGCGCCATCCGGGGGCAGACGATGGATCGGACCCGACCGGCGATCCACCCCGGATCCGGGGCGGCCCTGGATCGCCGGGACCGCGCAACTCGGTCGGTCGGCTCCGGCCTCAGCCCTTGCGCTGCGCCTTCATGTAGCTGGTGATCGCGGACTGGCAGTTCTGGGACAGCTTCGCCCTGTTCTGACGGAAGCAGGCCTGCACCTCGGGCCCATCGGGCGAGAGGTTGCCGCAATAGGTCAGGTAATCGCCGGTACAATACTGCTTGAGCACCGCGCGATCGACCACGACGGGCTCGGCGAGGGCCGCGCCCGTGGTCAGGGCGAGGAGGAGGGTGGAACGCAGGAGCACGGGGTTCTCCGTGAGAGGGAGGAGAGGGCGGTCGACGACGGGCCGGTCCCAACCGCGCGGAGGGCCTCGGCCGGTGGCGTCACTTAGCATTCTTGCGGGTACGGGCAACCTGCCGTTAGGGTAACCCCGAGATCTCGCGACAGACGAGGACCGCGCCGTTCCCGGCAATGCGGTCCTCGTCTGTGGCTGGATCGTCCAGGAGCCTCCTCCGCCAAGACGACGGCGCGGGGAAACCCGCCGGGGCCGTCCGGCGACGAAGGGGAGGGATGCCCGGACGAAATCCGGGTGATCGCTCCGCGAGGTGGATGTCGGCTTGGCGCGGGCGCCGCGCCGGCTCGCGAGACGAGTTCCGGACAACGTCTTCCGGATCGCGTCTCAGAGGCGGCTGAGCCGCACCCGGGCGACGCCCGAGATGCCGATCGCCCGGGCCGAGGCCTGGGACAGGTCGATCACCCGGCCACCGACATAGGGTCCGCGGTCGTTGATGCGCACCACGACGGAGCGGCCGTTGGAGGTGTTGGTGACCCGGACCCGGGTGCCGAAGGGGAGACGGCGATGAGCCGCCGTGAGGGCGTGCGTGTTGAACCGCTCGCCATTCGCAGTGCGCCGACCCTGAAATCCGGGGCCGTACCAGGAGGCCTTGCCGGACTGGGCTTCGGCGGGCGTGCTGGCTTGTATCGTCACTCCGACGGCGCCCGCAGCTGCGAGGCCGATGATCGCCAGCTTTGCCTTCGAAACCATTTCGCATTCCCGTTTTTGTTGCTTGACGCCGCGCAACATAAAACTGAAGAAGGCGACATTATGGAACAGTCGAAGACGAGAAGACTTTGCGTATATTCGACCACGCCAATTGCGGGAACCGACAGGGTTTACGATCGTTAACTGTCTTGGCCGATCAAACCCGGCGGCCCCGCCGGGCCGCGTCTTGCCACGGTGCGGCCAAGGTTCACGGGGTCCGGGCCGTGCCGCGCAGGCCGATGCGGATCAGGTCGGCGAGGGTGCGCGCACCGAGCTTGCGGCGCAGCTGCGTGCAGGCATTGGCGATGGTCTTGTAGCTCAGGCCGAGTTCCTCGGCGATCGCCCCGTGCGAGCGGCCGGCTCCGAGCCGCTCGAGGATCTGCCGCTCGCGCGGGGTGAGGGGCGGGGCCGCCGGCGCCTCGCGGCGCAGCCGATCGACCTCGGCGGCGAGCGAGGGCGCGACATAGGTGCCGCCGTCGCGCACCCGCTCGAAGGCGGTGTGCAGCTCCATCGACGCGGTGTCCTTGAGGACGTAGCCGGTCGCCCCGCTCTCGATCGCCCGGACGGCGATTTCCGGGTCGTCGTGCATGCTGAAGACCAGGATGCGGGTCTCGGGCGCCACGGCCCGGATCCGCCGGATCAGCGCGAGGCCGCTCAGCGACGCGCCCTGGAACGTCAGGTCGGCCACCACGAGGTCGGGGCGGTGGCGCCGGAAGCGGCGGTAGCCGGCGGCGATGCCGGTGGCCTCGTGCACGGTCTCGACGCCGGCATCCTCCAGCACGCGGCGGCAGCCCTGCAGCACGATCGGATGGTCGTCGACGACGAGGACGTTCACGGCCGCGGTAACCTTCGTGGGAAAGGGGCGGCCCGCGACGGCGTCGCGGGCCGGACGTCGCTCAGTTGGTCGGCTCGCCGGCCGCGACCTTGGCGGTCCAGTCGTCGAAGGCGAGGACGGCCTGGCGCTGCTCGCCGAGACCCGCGATGCCGAGGCTGACGACGTCGCCGGACTTGAGGTAGCGCGGCGGCTTCATGCCCATGCCGACGCCGGGCGGCGTGCCGGTGGTGATGACGTCGCCTGGCTCGAGCAGCATGAAGTGCGACAGGTAGGAGACGATCTGGCGCACGTCGAAGATCATCGTCCGCGTCGAGCCGGTCTGCATCCGCTCGCCGTTCACGTCGAGCCACATGTCGAGGTTCTGCACGTCGCCGACCTCGTCGGGGGTGACGAGCCAGGGCCCGAGGGGGCCGAAGGTCGGGCAGCCCTTGCCCTTGGTCCAGGTGCCGCCGCGCTCGAGCTGGAACTCGCGCTCGGACACGTCGTGGCAGACGCAGTAGCCGGCGACGTAGTCGAGCGCCTCGTTGGCATGGACATAGGAGGCCCGCTTGCCGATCACGATGGCGAGCTCGACCTCCCAGTCGGTCTTTGCCGAACCCTTGGGCAGGATCACGGTGTCGGTCGGGCCGACGATGCAGGACGGCGCCTTGTTGAACAGGATCGGCTCGGCCGGGATCGGCGAGCCGGTCTCGGCGGCGTGGTCGGCGTAGTTGAGGCCGATGGCGATGAAGTTGCGCACCGCGCCGACGCAGGGCCCGAGCCGGGTGCCGGCCGGCACCTCCGGCAGCGTCGCGGGATCGATGCGGCGCAGGGAGTCGAGGCTGTCGGCGGCCAGCGCCGGCCCGGCGATGTCGCGGACGACGCCCGACAGGTCGCGGATCTTCCCCGCCGCATCGATCAGGCCCGGCTTCTCCGCCCCGCTCTCGCCCCAGCGCACAAGCTTCATCGCGCGTCTCCCCCATCCATCCGAGCCGGAGCCCCGTCGGGCCGGGACATTGGCGCCGGCGCGCCACCGCCGCAAGCCGGGACTTCCGCGCCCGCGGCACGTCCCCGTTGCAGTTTCGTCACATCTGCGGCGAAACCGTGTCGGAGAGGGTCGGAACGCGCGGGATCAGCCGACACGGCCTATACATGATACTGCACGCGCCATCGAATAAATTCTCACGAACGACTTCCGGATTTATCGATGCCCGCAATCGATCCGGGTCATCGTCTCGAGGTCGCGCGTCGTGGTCGACGCTCCGGCGGGATTGCGCAGCCGCTGCCTCCTACCGCATCATTCCGCCCAAGCCGCGGGCGTCGGGAAGCCACGCGGCACGTCTTACGAAGTCGGGGTCGAGGTAACGTCATGACGGGTTTGGGGAGGACGGCGCTGCTGGCCGGCGCCTCGGTGGCGCTGCTCGCCGGGGCGAGCGGAGCCGCGCAGGCGGGGGCGTTCGGCCTGCGCGAGCAGAGCGCCCAGGCGATGGGCCTCGCCTTCGCGGGCGCGGCCGCCGGCTCGGGCGGCCTGTCGTCGATGTTCTGGAACCCGGCCGTCGTCACGATGAAGCCCGGCTGGAACTCGGACTTCAACGCCACCCTGGTGGCTCCCTCGGCCCGGATCACGCCGACCACCGGCACCTTCCCGCCGCTGATCGGGCTCGGCGACTCCGGCGATATCGGCCAGGCGGCGGTGCTGCCGGCGACCTACTCGAACTACCAGATCAACGACCGGCTGTATCTCGGCCTGTCCGGCGCCGCGCCGTTCGGCCTCATCACCAAGCCGAACCAGGTCTGGGCCGGCCAGACCTACAGCCGGTCGTCCAAGATCTTCACCCTGAACTTCAATCCGGTCATCGGCTACAAGGTCAACGACTGGCTGTCGGTCGCCGCCGGCCCGGTGCTCGAATACTTCAAGCTCACCCTGCGCCAGGCCACCGGCATCACGCCGCTGGCGAACTCGGCGTTCCTCAAGGGCGACGACTGGGCCTGGGGCTTCACCGCCGGCGTGGTCGCGCGGCTCTCGGAGGGCACCACGGTCGGCGTCGGCTACCGCTCGTCGATCAACCACCGGATCGAGGGCTCGGCCTTCGGCATCGGCCAGGTCCGCGCGAACCTCAACACGCCCGAGAAGGTCTCGGTCGGCCTGACCCAGGCGATCACCCGGGACTTCCGCCTGAACTTCGGCTTCGAGTGGGACAACTGGACCCGCATCGGCACGCCGGCGATCGTCTCGGTGGCGCTCGGCCGGCCGGTGACGGCCCTGCCGCTCAACTACAAGAACGGCTTCTACTACTCGCTGGGCGCCGAGTACGACTTCACCCCGCAATGGACCGGCCGCGTCGGCGTCGCCTACGAGCAGTCGCCGATCGACAACTCGAACCGCTCGACCCGCCTGCCCGACGGCGACCGCTACTTCGCCTCGGTCGGCGCCAGCTACCGCTACAGCGAGAAGATCCAGTTCGACGTCTCCTACCAGCACCTGTTCGCCGCCAGCCGCAACCGGATCGCGCTGGTGCCGGGCGAGCCGCTCTACACCGCCCCGCTCGCCTTCCTGGCCACCACCGACGCCAGCGCCGACATCGTCTCGGTCGGCCTGAAGTACCGCTGGGACAACCCGCCGGCCCCGGCGCCGATCCCGGTGCCGCTGGTGCGCAAGTACTGAAGCGCAAGCACCATCGAGGGAAAGGCCCCCGGGAGATCCTCCCGGGGGCCTTTCTCGTTTCACGCCTTCTCGAGCACGTAGGTCCCCGGCGCCGCCCCGAGCGAGGGCAGCACCCCGCCGCCGGGCTGGCGCGCCGGCACCCGCTCGTTGTTCTGGTGCTCTAGCCAGGAGAGCCAGTAGGGCCACCACGAGCCCGGATGCTCGGTTGCGGCGGCGATCCAGTCGGTGAGGGTGCCGTAGGCCGGACCCCCGGTCCAGTACTGGTACTTGGGCTTGGCCGGCGGATTCACCACGCCGGCGATGTGGCCTGAGCCCGCCAGCACGTAGTCGACGGTGCCGCCGAAGGCGCGGCAGCCCTCGAAGACCGAGAGGGCCGGGGCGATGTGGTCCTCGCGGGTCGCGAGGTTGAAGACCGGGGCCTTCACCTTGCCGAGGTCGAGGCGGACGTTGCCGAGCACCATCTCGCCGCGCGACAGCTTGTTGTCGAGGTAGCAGTTGCGCAGGTAGAACGAGTGGTTGGCGGCCGGCATCCGGGTCGCGTCAGAGTTCCAGTACAAGAGATCGAAGGGCAGCGGCGCCTTGCCCTTCAGGTAGTTGTTGACGACGTAGGGCCAGATCAGGTCGTTCGGCCGCAGCATGTTGAAGGCGTTGGCCATCTTGGCGCCTTCGAGGTAGCCGCGGTCCTTCATGCCGGCCTCGATCGAGCGGATCTGGGCCTCGTCGACGAACACCTTGAGGTCGCCGGCATGGGTGAAGTCGACCTGGGTGGTCAGGAAGGTGGCGCTGGCGATGCGGTCGTCGCCCACCGCCGCCATGTAGGCGAGGCTGACGGCGAGCAGCGTGCCGCCGACGCAGTAGCCCACCGCCGAGACCTCGCGCTCGCCGGTCGACCTCTCGATGGCTTCGAGCGCCGCGAAGATGCCCTCGCGCATGTAGCTCTCGAAGTCCTTGGCGGCGTGGCGCGCATCCGGGTTGACCCAGGAGATCACGAACACCGTCAGGCCTTGGGCGACCGCCCAGCCGATATAGCTCTTGTCCTTGTTCAGATCGAGGATGTAGAACTTGTTGATCCAGGGCGGCACGATCAGCAGCGGGCGCTTGAGCACCGTCTCGGTCTGCGGCGCGTACTGGATCAGCTCGATCAGGTCGTTGCGGAACACCACCTCGCCGGGGGTGCTCGCCATGTTGACGCCGACCTTGAACTGGCCCGGATCGGTCTGGCGCACGCGCAATTCGCCGCCGCCGGCCTCGACGTCCTCGGCCAGCATCTTCATGCCGCGCACGAGGTTGGCGCCGTTCTCCCGAAACGTCTCGCGCAGGAGCTCGGGATTCGTCGCCAGGAAGTTCGACGGCGACATCGCGCCCGAGATCTGCCGGACGTAGAACTGCGCCTTGGCGCGGGTATGGTCGTCGAGCCCCTCGGCCTCGTCGACCATGATCTCGGCCCAGCGCGTCGTGATGAGGTAGCCCTGCTTCAGGAAGTCGAAGACCGGGTTCGACGTCCATTCGGGAGCGGCGAAGCGCTTGTCCTTCGGATCGGGCAGGGCCACGGGGGTGACCGTCTCGCCCTGCATCCGCTGCAGGGTCGAGCCCCACAGGGCCAGGAACTGGCCGCCGATCAGGCTCTGGGCCTCCATCGCCTTCTGGGGATCGGTGAACCACTTCTCGGCGACGGTGCCCAGCGTGCGCACGACCTCCGTCACCGAGTCGGCCAGCGCCGTGCTCGGCTTGCCCTCCTCGAGGGGCTTGGCGTAGGCGGCGAGCGCCCGGCTGAACTGCTCGGTCATCAGGCCCGCATTGCGCGACAGGGCCTCCACATCCGCAACCGGCGCCGTACCTCTCTCAGAAGACGTCACGCGCTCTCTCCTCCCTTGTTGCGGCCTGCCGCGACAGGCCGCCTTTCGGACAAACTATCATCTCAAACCGCCGGTTGCGCCAGATGACCGGACCCGGTTTCCTCACCGCCACGCTGCCCTCGCGCAAGGTTCCTCCACGTCCATGCCCGCCTTCCCCGCTCTCTCGACCCGTCTCGCCACTGCCGCGACACTCGTCGTCATCGGCTTGTCCGCCGGCGGCTGCGTCCTCGACGGGGCCGGCATCCGCGACGCCGCCAAGTCGGCGGGGTTCGGCCCCAAGGAAGTCGCCGCGCCCGACTTCGTCGAGAAGTCCCGCCGCGGGGGCGGCGACTTCCTGCCGGTCGGCGAGTCCGCCCCGCCTCGCGAAACCCGGGCCAAATCGGCTGCCGGTGTGAAGGCGCTGGAGGCCGAGCTCGACGCGAGCCGCCAGCGCAACGAGGCCAAGGGCCGCGACGCCGCCAAGGTCGGCGGCGCGGTCAAGCCGCCGGCCCCGCCCAAGATGCCGCCGGCCCTTCCGCCCACCGAGTGACCCGCGGGCGACCCGCGCGTGACCCGGATGAATGACGCAGAGGAGCGACACGGCCCGGGTGAGGCTTAAGTCCCAGACCGGCCCCGGCCCGGCCAATCTTCCTCTTGCCCCAAAACCCCTCTAGACAGCGTATGTGACACGCGCGTCGCAGCGGCGGCGCCGATCCAGGACCCGGCCATGACCGATTTTCACCGCATCAAGCGACTGCCTCCCTACGTCTTCGAGCAGGTCAACCGGATCAAGGCCGCCGCCCGCGCCAACGGCGCCGACATCATCGACCTCGGCATGGGCAATCCCGATCTCGACGCGCCCCGCCACGTGATCGAGAAGCTGGTCGAGACCGCCGGCAAGCCGCGCACCGACCGCTACTCGGCCTCGAAGGGCATCGCGGGCCTGCGCCGCGCCCAGGCGAATTATTACCAGCGCCGCTTCGGCGTCGCGCTCAACCCCGACACGCAAGTCGTGGCCACGCTCGGCTCCAAGGAAGGCTTCGCCAACATGGCGCAGGCCATCACGGCGCCGGGCGACGTGGTGCTGGTGCCCAACCCCAGCTACCCGATCCATGCCTTCGGCTTCCTGATGGCCGGCGGGGTGGTCCGCTCGGTCCCGGCCGAGCCGACCCCGGCCTTCTTCCCGGCGGCCGAACGGGCGATGCAGCACTCGATCCCCAAGCCCGTGGCGATGGTGGTCTGCTATCCCTCGAACCCGACGGCCTACGTCGCCTCCCTCGACTTCTACCGCGACCTCGTCGCCTTCGCGAAGAAGCACGAGCTGATCCTGCTCTCCGACCTCGCCTACGCGGAGGTCTATTTCGACGACGCCAACCCGCCGCCCTCCGTGCTGCAGGTGCCGGGCGCGATCGACGTGGCGGTGGAATTCACCTCGCTGTCCAAGACCTTCTCGATGGCCGGCTGGCGGATGGGCTTCGCGGTCGGCAACGAGCGGCTGCTCGCGGCGCTGACGCGGGTGAAGTCCTACCTCGATTACGGCGCCTTCACGCCGATCCAGGTCGCCGCCACCGCGGCGCTGAACGGCCCCGAGGACTGCATCCACGAGATGCGCGCCACCTATCGCCGCCGCCGCGACGCGATGGTCGACGCGTTCCAGAAGACCGGCTGGGACATCCCGGTCCCGTCCGCCTCGATGTTCGCCTGGGTGCCGATCCCGGAGCGTTTCCGGGGTCTCGGCAGCCTCGAATTCTCCAAGCTGCTCGTCGAGAAGGCCGACGTGGCGGTGGCGCCGGGCATCGGCTTCGGCGAGCACGGCGACGATTACGTGCGGATCGCGCTGGTCGAGAACGAGCAGCGCATCCGTCAGGCGGCCCGCAACATCCGGCGCTTCTTCGACAACGCTGATCGCACGCTGCACAACGTGGTGCCGATGCAGAAGGTCGGCTGACGCCACGACTTGTGGCCGGGGGGCGACAGGGGAGGCGCAATCGCATCCCCGTGTCGTCGCCTCGGCCGCGCCGGGTTGATCCGGGCGGAACGGAGCGTCAGGGTACGGCCAAGGTTTCGCTCCACACTGGGTATCCGATGCGTCGCTCGCTGAAGCTCGTCGTTCTCGCCGCCGCGGCCGCCCTCCCGGCCGCCTGCGCGCCGAACCCGATCATCGCCCGCGACCCCGTCCCGGCCCCGAGCCCCGACATCGCCTATCGCTGCTCCTCGACCCCGGCGCTCCTCAACGGCTACTGGGCCGAGTGCGAGCGGATCCGGCGCGAGCGCGAGGTCGTGGTCCGCACCAAGGGCTGACACGCGGGCGCGAACCAGCCCGACTCTTCAGAGCCACCCGGACAGCTCGCCGCGCCCTGGAACCGGGCGCGGCTTTCCGCGCGTTAACCAGCATCCATCACCGAGGATGCCCCGCGTGGTCCGTCGTCTCGTCCTGCCGCTCGTCGCCCTGGCCTGCCTCTCGGGCCCCATGGTCGCGAACTCGGCCTCGGCGCAATCCCCGCTCGCCGTGCGGGTGCGCTCGCCGGTCGCGGAGCCCGACATCTACAACCGCGCCGCCGCGGCCGGCCCCGTCGTGCTGCCAATGTCTCCCGACGCCGTCCTCGGCCCGCTGCCCGCGGGCGCGAGCGGCCTCGTGGCGATCCGCGCCGTACCGGTCGTCGCCGTCACCAATGGCGGCGGCTTCGGGCCGACGGGCTTCGGCTATTACGGCGACAGCGTGAGCGAAGGCCCGCTCAATAGCCGGCCCCGCATGGCCGACTACGTCCTCGGCAGCCGCCCCTACTGATCCCACCCTCTCGGCAGACATGCGTTGGCAGGCCAACGCTTCGTCCGCTCAGGTTCTTGTTGTGTCGCAGGTTGTTGCCGCCGAACCGGTGTCCACTTCGGCGAAATCTGGTTAGGCGAAATCTGCTTGAGAAGGAGACGTTCCATGCGTGCACGCATTCTCGCGGCGGGCCTGCTGGCCGGCCTCGCCACCCTGGCGGCGGCCCTGCCGGCCGCGGCCCAGAGCGTCGGCTACGTCACCGGCTTCCCGGGCAAGGACCCGGCCGGCGACGACGAGATCGGCTGGGGCCCGGCCTATCGGCCCGAGACCAGCTTCTCGCAGCCCGGCACGCCGCCGACGCCCGGCGACTTCGCCGGTGCCGCCTACCGCGCCCGGACCGGCCACGGCCCCTACGACGCGATCCAGGCCCCGATGCGGCCGGTGCGCGCCTACCAGTACCAGAATCCGGGCTACGGCTACGCACCGGCCGGCTACTATGGCGAGCCCGGTTACGCACCGCGGGTGCGGGCCGTACGGGTGCGCCACGGCGTCAAGCATCGCCACCACGCCAAGGCGACGATGCATCGCCGCGCGTATCGGCAAGTGATGCGCTGAGTGATGCCGATGCGCTGAGTACACGGGACGCGGCGAGCCAGGCGGAGGCATGGCTCGCGGTCCCGAACCGCAAGGCGATCCCGGGAGCTCGCCGCAGGCGGGAATCCGGGATCGCCTCGGAGGGTTTCCGTCCGACCGTCTCGACCGACGAAGCCCTCAGGCAAACCCTTCCAGCACGATTTTCCCCTTCGCCCGGCCGCTCTCGAGACGCGCATGGGCCCGGCGCAGGTTCGCGGCATCGATCGGCCCGAAATGCTCGGCGAGCGTCGTGCGCAGCTGACCGGCCTCGACGAGCCGCGCCACCTCGTCCAGCAACGCGCCCTGGGCCGCGATGTCGACCGTGCCGAACATCGGCCGGGTGAACATGAACTCCCAGTGCAGCGACAGGCTCTTGCGCTTGAGGAGCGACACGTCGAGCGTCGCGGGATCGTCGATCAGGGCGAGCCGGCCCTGCGGCGCCATCAGTTCGGCGATCGCCGCGAGATGCGTGTCGGTGTGGGTGGTCGAAAAGACCAGCCCCGGCGCGCCGAGACCGAGATCGGCAACCTGCCGGGCGAGCCCGGTGCCGTGGTCGACGACGTGGTGGGCGCCGAGGTCCCGGCTCCAGGCCATCGTCTCCGGCCGCGACGCGGTGGTGATCACCGTGAGGTCGGTGAGCTGGCGCGCGAGCTGCGTGGCGATCGAGCCGACGCCGCCGGCGCCGCCGACGATCAGGATCGCGCTCGCCGCCCCCGGCACGGCCTTGCGGACGTCGAGCCGGTCGAACAGCGTCTCCCAGGCGGTGATCGCGGTCAGCGGCAGGGCGGCGGCCTCGGCGAAGGAGAGCGAGGCGGGCTTCCTGCCCACGATGCGCTCGTCGACGAGGTGGAATTCGGCGTTGGTGCCGGGGCGCTCCAGGGCACCGGCATAGTACACCGCGTCGCCCGGGCGGAACCGCGTCGCCTCCGGGCCCGTCGCCACGACGATGCCGGCGGCGTCCCAGCCCAGGACCTTCCAGGCGCCGGCTTCGGGTGCGGCGCGGCGGCGCACCTTGGTGTCGACGGGGTTCACCGAGACCGCCCGGACCTCGACCAGGATGTCGCGGCCGGTGGGCTCGGGGCGGGGCAGGGTGATGTCCTGGAGGGCGGCCTCGTCCTCGATCGGCAGGGAGGTCTGGTAACCGACGGCGCGCATGGGCGGGCTCCTTGATGACTGGAGCCGAGATGACCGCTACCTTCATCACGCGCAAGAACGCACATGAAACGCCCATAGTGTCGAAAAGGATACCGTCATGGCCCGCATTCGGCACCGCAGCCTGGATTGCAGCCCGGGCTGCGCCGTCGAGGCGACGCTCCAGCTGATCGACGGCAAGTGGAAGGGCGTGATCCTCTACCATCTGCTGGCGGAGGCGCCGGACGGGGCCTTGCGCTTCAACGGCTTGCGCCGCCGGATGCCGAACGTGACCCAGCGCATGCTGACCAACCAGCTGCGCGAACTGGAGGCGGACGGATTCGTGCACCGCACGGTCTACGCCGAGGTGCCGCCCCGGGTGGAATACCGCCTGACCGCGCGCGGCCGCAGCCTGGAGCCGGTCATCCGGGCGCTCAAGGCCTGGGGCGACGCCCATGCCGCGCTCCCCACAGAGACCGAGGCCGCCTGAGGCGTCAGCGCGACAGGCTGCGGAAGACGCAAGTCTGGCCGCGATCCTCGTAGCCCGCCGGGCATCGGGCGACGCAGGCACCGGCGGCGAACTTGAGGGGAGGGCGGCAATACGCGTCCTCCTGTGCCCGGAGGAGGGGCGGGCGCAGGGCGACGACCAGGATCGTCGCAGCGGCCGCGACGATGATGCCGAGGGCGACGAGGCGCAGCACGGACCCGCACTCCTGCTTTCGGAACGGCCCTGCACCATATGGGAGCCGCGCGGCGCACCGACAGGCCCGCGCCGTCCCCGGCCGGATGCCATTGATGTGCTTGACCGGCTCGCGCAGACATGAGCCCTCTGGCAGGATCGATGCCGGCCACGCTCGGCCCCCGGCCAGGACCATCTCCCGCTTCTGTCGCAGGGAAAGGACAGGATCTCGCACGATGGCGGAACTCAGCCGTTCGGACCTCGACTACCGCCTGAATCAGCAGAAGATCCTGTCCGAGTTCGGTGTCGA
The DNA here is from genome assembly GCF_017347565.1 of Methylobacterium indicum. NCBI lineage: Bacteria > Pseudomonadati > Pseudomonadota > Alphaproteobacteria > Hyphomicrobiales > Methylobacteriaceae > Methylobacterium > Methylobacterium indicum. The sequence goes on from NZ_AP024145.1 coordinate 4,881,335, forward strand.
GGCGCTGCGCGCCGACGATCTCGGGCAGTTGCTGCAGCGGGCGACCGAGCTGTGCGCGGAGGGAATGTCGGCGCAGTTCTGCAAGGCGCTGGAATACAAGCCCGGCCAGGACACGCTGCTCGTCATCGCGGGCGTCGGCTGGGGGCCGAACGTCGTCGGCCAGGCGCATGTCGGGGCCGACCTCGCCTCGCCGGCCGGCTACGCCCTCAAGACCGGGCAGCCGGTGATCTCCAACCACCTCGAGAACGAGCGCCGCTTCCGCACCCCGCAGCTGATGGCCGATCACGGCGTGCGCCGGGCGCTGAACGTGCTGATCCGCAACCGCCAGGGTGATTTCGGCGTGCTCGAGGTCGACGACACCCGCGAGGGCCAGTTCGACGAGGCCGACATCGCCTTCATGCAGGGCTTCGCCAATCTCCTCGGCGGCGCCATCGAGCGCCAGCGCGCGGAGGCCCGGCTCCAGGCCGCCCTCGACCGGCAGGAGCTGCTGACCCGCGAGATGAGCCACCGGGTCAAGAACAGCCTCGCCACCGTGGCGGGGCTGCTCTCGCTCCAGGCCCGCACCACCGAGAACCAGCAGGCGCGCGACGCCCTGGCGGATGCCCGCTCGCGGGTCGAGGCGGTGGCCCAGGTCCACGACCAGCTCTGGCGCCAGCCCGACCTCGCGGCGGTGGAGCTGTCGGGCTTTCTCGAGAGCCTGTGCGAGAAGCTGCGCGAGAGCGCGCCGGGCCACGCCATCACCTGCCGGGCCCCCGCCATGCCGATTCCGGCCGACCTCGCGATCCCCCTCGGGCTGTTCGTCAACGAGCTCGTCACCAACGCGATCAAGTATGCCTACCCGGACGGCCACGGCCCGGTGCGGGTCGAGGCGGAGGCGCGGGACGAGGGCCGGGTGCGCCTGAGCGTGTCGGATGACGGCGTCGGCCTGCCGGAGGGCTTCGACGCGGCCGCCGCCCGTCACAGCCTCGGCATGCGGGTGATCCACGGCTTGGCGCGCCAGCTCGGCGGAGATCTCACGGTCACGGGAACGGACGGGGCGTGCTTCGCCCTGACGCTGGAACTCCAGGCCGTCTAGAGCAGGGCTCGATCGCTCGCCTTAGGCTGCTACCCCGGTCTTTGGTTTCTCGGCATTTTCCGCGACGGACCGGGATCGGGCTCGCGTAAAATGCTTCGGAGTTTCGTCTCGATCAGCCCGATCGCAGAGAGGTCCTGCAGCAGTCGGGAACCGTGCCTCGCGCGAACGTCAAGTGTGCCCCGGACGGATCCCTGCTAAACGCAGCGGCATGCAAGTTTTCCAGGCGCGGAACCTTCCGATTCACGGCTCGCCGTTTGCGACAAGCCGAGCAACAATCGCCATGGGCCCATCTGTTGGCGCGTCAGCCTAGCAAGCGATGGAAAATCGTTCTATAAACGTAAAAAAGCCTGATCGGAAACACTTGTTCAAGCGTGCTAGCGCTGTCAACGAGGAAGTTTTCAGCGTCGTTGCCGGCGCTGCGACGATGCTAGCCGGCGCCTCGATCATATTGGATTGGGCGCATAGAAAATATTCGCAGATCTTCACGATTACGTCCGTGGAGATCATCATGTTAATATTGATATTTTTATTTATGTACCTGCACATTCATTATCTCAAAGATAATATATTGAAAATATATAAATGTGCAATTTATTCTGTCCAATATCAAAACCGATATGTCATGCGCTTCGTCGCATTTCCATTTTTCGTTTTATTCATAGTTGCTTGGCTGATTGTTACGGCCATGAATATCAACAAAGGCATTGAAACGGCCCTGAAAGATTTTCGATTTATTGAATTTACAATGATCGGCCTGTTTGTCGTTCCTGTGATCACACTCAACATCGTATGTCGGATGCGCGCGTCATACCGACTGCGCCGCCGAAAAAGTCGTTTCAAGAGAGATCGATCCGGACGCTGACGCATCGGACCGTCCTGCATGACGACGCTCGTCGGCCGGTGTCGCACGGTCGATTTGATTGTTCGTGACCCTCGGTACCTTCTACCGGATTTTTCGGGATCCTCGTGGCGAGCCGCTTCCCACCGCCTCATCACTTGCACTAGGCTCGACCGGCAGCGCTGCCGCGCCGCGACGCCAATTCACGCGGCGCAGCGCCCCGGGGACCGGAAGACCGGCCCCGCCCCGAACCAGCCCGGCGCCAGATCCGGGCGGAATCGCAAGGGTGGAAACGATGAGCGAGATGTCTCGCGGCGGCCCGAGCCGTCGCAGCCTCCTGGCCTCCGGCGCCGCCGCGGCCGGAGTGGGGCTGATCGGTTCACGGCCGGCCTTCGCCGCCGTGGACTGGAAAAAGCACGCCGGCACCTCCCTCGAGGTCAACCTGATCAAGGGGCCGCGCGGCGACCTGCTCCACCGCAGCGCCGCGGAGTTCACGGCGCTCACCGGGATCAAGGTCTCTTCCGAGGTGATCCCCGAGCAGCAGCAGCGCCAGAAGATCGTCATCGAGCTGACCTCGGGCCGGCCGAGCTTCGACGTGGTGCATCTGAGCTACCACGTCCAGAAGCGCCAGTTCGACAAGGCCGGCTGGCTCGCCGATCTCTCCGGGTTCATGAAGGACCCGGCCCTGACCGAGCCCTCCCTGAAGGAGGCTGACTTCAGCAACGCGGGTCTGCAATACGCCAAGACCCCGAACGGCGAGATGCGCTCGCTGCCGCTCTCGGTCGATTACTTCATCCTGTACTGGAACAAGGAACTCTTTCAGAAGAAGAACGTCGCGCTGCCGACGACCTTCGACGAGATGATGCGGGCGGCCGAGACCCTGACCGACGCGAAGGCCGGCACCTACGGCTTCGTCGGCCGGGGCCTGCGCAACGCCAACATGGCGCTCTGGGGCGCGTTCTTCCTCGCCTATGGCGGCCGCTTCCTCGACGACAAGGGCAACCTGCTGATCGACGGGCCGGAGGCCGTGGAGGCGACGAAGCTCTACCAGCGGCTGCTCACCAAGACCGCGCCCCCCGGGGTCGTCGGCTTCAACTGGATGGAGTCGATGGCGGCCTTCACGCAAGGGCGCGCCGCGATGTGGCTCGACGGCGTCGGCTGGGCGCCGCCGCTCGAAGACCCCAACGCCTCCCGCGTCGTCGGCAAGGTCGGCTACGCCGTGGTGCCGAAGGGCCCGGCGGACCACGCCGCCGCCACCTACGGCGACGGCATCGGGGTGGCGGCCGCCAGCACCAAGAAGGAGGCGGGCTACCTCTACTGCCAGTGGGCGGTCTCGAAGCTGATGGGCGCGCGCCTGCTCCAGGCCGGCGGCGGCGTGCCGTTCCGCGATTCGATCCTGAGCGACGCGGAGGTCCAGCAGGGCGTGAAGATGCCGCGCGAGTGGCTCGATTCGGCGATCGGCTCGGCCAAGATCAGCAAGCTCGGCCTGCCGGTCGTGGTGCCGGTGGCGGAGTTCCGCGACATCGTCGGCTCCGCCGTCACCGCCACCCTGTCGGGCGCCGATCCGGCGGCCGAGCTGAAGAAGGCGGCCGAGCAGTACCGCCCGATCCTCGAGCGCAGCGAGAAGGCCTGATGGCGCGGGCCGGCCTCGCATCGCCCGCGGACGATCTGTCATCAGCCGACGCGGCCGCGCCTGCCCGCTGGCAACCGCCGGGCTACTGGCCCTTCGTGGTGCCGGCCCTCGTCGTCGTCGTCGGGGTGATCGTGTTTCCCTGGGCCTTCACCCTGTGGATGAGCCTACACGAGTGGAAGGTCGGCGCGGCGCCGGCCTTCGTCGGCCTGTCGAACTACGCGCGGCTCCCGACCGATCCGCGCTTCCTCGACGCGGTGTGGCAGACGCTGGTCTACACCGCGCTCTCGGTGGTGCTGCCGCTGATCCTCGGCACGCTGGCGGCCTGCGTGTTCCACGCCAAGTTCCCGCTGCGGGGCTTCCTGCGCGGGGTGTTCATCCTGCCGATGATGGCGACCCCCGTCGCCATCGCGCTCGTCTGGACCATGATGTTCCACCCCCAGCTTGGGGTGCTGAACTATCTCCTCTCGCTCGTCGGCATCCCGCCCCAGCTCTGGGTCTTTCACCCGGCGACCGTGATCCCCTCGCTGGTGCTGGTCGAGACCTGGCAATGGACGCCGCTCGTCATGCTGATCGTGCTCGGTGGCCTCGCGGCGCTCCCCACCGAGCCCTACGAGAGCGCGCAGATCGACGGCGCCTCGATCTGGCAGATGTTCCGGCACATCACCCTGCCGCTCGTCGCCCCGTTCCTGTTCGTCGCCGCGATGATCCGGATGATCGACGCGGTGAAGAGCTTCGACATCATCTTCGCGATCACGCAGGGCGGACCCGGCACGGCGTCCGAGACGATCAACATCTACCTCTACAGCGTCGCCTTCGCCTATTACGACGTGGGCTACGGCTCGGCGATCGCCGTGGTGTTCTTTCTCCTCATCATCGCGCTCGCCGCCGCCCTGCTGGTGGTCCGCAAGCGCACGCAAGGGGCGGTGGCATGAACTGGCGCTGGCTCCTCCGACAGGCCGCCCTGCTCTTCGCCGTCCTGGTCATCGTCTCGCCGGTGATCCTGTTCTTCGTCTGGATGCTGTCGCTCTCGGTCAAGTACGAGATCGACAACGCCGCCTATCCGCCGGTGCTGATCCCCGAGCGCTTCGCCTGGAAGAACTATATCGACGTCCTCGAATCGAACCGGTTCTCGACCTACTTCGTCAACAGCCTGCTGGTGACGGGCACGGCCACCTTCCTCGCACTCCTCGTCGGGGTGCCGGCGGGCTACGGCATCGCCCGGATGAAGGCCGCCAAGGCCGCGGTGGTGATCCTGGTCGCCCGCATCACCCCGGGCCTGTCCTACCTCATCCCGCTCTTCCTGCTCTTTCAGTGGCTCGGGTTGCTGGGCACGCTGTGGCCGCAGATCATCATCCATCTCGTCGTCACGGTGCCGATCGTGATCTGGATCATGATCGGCTACTTCGAGACCACGCCGATGGAACTGGAAGAGGCGGCCGTCATCGACGGCGCCAGCCGCTGGCAGGTGTTTCGCCACGTGGCCCTGCCGATCGCCAAGCCCGGCATCGCCGTGGCGATGATCCTGGCGGTGATCTTCTCCTGGAACAACTTCGTCTTCGGCATCGTGCTCGCCGGCCGCGAGACCCGCACCCTGCCGGTCGCGGTCTACAACATGATCTCGTTCGACCAGCTGAGCTGGGGCCCGCTCGCCGCGGCAGCGCTGATCGTCACCCTGCCGGTGCTGGTTCTGACGGTCTTCGCCCAGCGCCAGATCGTCGCCGGGCTGACGGCGGGAGCGGTGAAGGGGGGGTGAGGGGGGATCGCGGTTCCTCCCATCCGTTTCACCCGCGACCTCATCCCGAGGTGTCGGTCCATCGATCATGGACCGACCTCGGAGGAGAACTCCAGAAGCCATTGCGGTCCCTGGAGCCCTTCTTCGAGGCCAGCCGATTTTCAATCGGCTGATATCAACGGCCTCAGATTGCGACCTGTGCCCACTCACGCTTGACGATGGGTGTGACGAGGTCGGGGTCGTTGGCGAAGAAGTTCCATGCGTCCCAGCAGGCGTCCACGATCTGCCTGTAGTCGCGATATGGGATTGCCCCGGATCGGTGGACCCCGAGAACGCCTTCGCGTGAAGTGTGTTTGCCGTGCCGAGAACCCGTCTGAACCGCTCCGGGTTTTTCGGAAACTGATTGGCTTGGGTCGGGCGGCCAAGACTTTAGTTAGGCGGACAGGACTTGGTCGCCGATGTGAGCATGATAGCGCGCTTCGGCCTCGACGGGAGGGACGTTGCCGATCGGCGCGAGGAGGCGACGGTGGTTGTACCAGTCGACGCACTCCGAAGTGGCGTACTCGACCACCTCGAAGAAGCGCCACGGCCCGCGCCGGTGGGTCATCTCCGCCTTGAACAGGGCGTCGATCGTCTATCAGGCTCGGACTGGCTCACCCAGCTCCTCAGCGTCTCGCCCGAGCAGCCGATCTTGGCGGCAATAGACCGGATCGCCGACCACAGCGAGCCGTGCTCGCCCTCGTGGTCGCGCACCATCCGCACCGCACGCTGGCGCACCTCGGGGGAAAACGGGGCTGTTCGCTTCGTCGGGGCTCCATCCTCTCAGAAGGTGGAGCCTCCGGGAAACCCGGGGCGGTTCACTCCCCGCAATCAACCCACGCCCTCAAGGCTGCGCCATGCAGGGCAAGCCATGAAAAGGAGCCCGCGACGGGCCCCTTGGTCGTGGCGCGATGCGACGCAGGATCAGTGCTGGAGAATCCGGGAGAGGAAGGTCTGCGCGCGCTCGGAGCGGGGCGAGCCGAAGAACTCCTCCTTCTGCGCGTCCTCGACGATTTCGCCCTTGTCCATGAAGATGACGCGGTTCGCGACCTTGCGGGCAAAGCCCATCTCGTGGGTCACCACCATCATGGTCATGCCCTCGCGGGCGAGCTCGACCATGACGTCCAGCACCTCGCCGACCATCTCGGGGTCGAGGGCCGAGGTCGGCTCGTCGAACAGCATCACGATCGGGTTCATGGCGAGCGCCCGGGCAATCGCCACGCGCTGCTGCTGGCCGCCCGAGAGCTGGCCCGGATACTTGTGGGCATGCGCCTTGAGGCCGACCCGCTCCAGCAGTGCCAGGCCCTTGGCCTCGGCCTCGTCCTTGCCGCGGCCCAGCACCTTGCGCTGGGCGAGGCTCAGGTTGTCGGTGATCGACAGGTGGGGAAACAGCTCGAAGTGCTGGAACACCATGCCGACCCGCGAGCGGAGCTTGGGCAGGTTGGTCTTCTTGTTGGCGATCTGCGTCCCGTCGACGGTGATCTGGCCCTTCTGGAACGGCTCGAGGGCGTTGACGCACTTGATGAGCGTCGACTTGCCGGAGCCCGAGGGGCCGCAGACCACCACCACCTCGCCCTTGCGGATCGCGGTGGTGCAGTTCGTCAGCACCTGGAAGTCGCCGTACCACTTCGAGATGCCCTCGATCGTGATCATCGGCGCGCCGGTAGCGGAGACCGGGGGCGGCTCGGTGAGCAGGGTGCCGACCGGGCCGGTGCCCGGGGCCGCGTCGGTTGCGGCCTGAGGCTCCGAAACGGGGCCGAGGGGCGGCATCGCGGAGGAGGTCATGGCGGGAACCCTATCGGATGATCGCGACCCGGCGCTGCAGACGGCGCACCAGGAGCGAGGCGATGAAGCAGACGGTGAAATAGACGATGGCCGCGAACAGGTACATCTCGACCAGGCGCCCGTCGCGCTGGGCGATCTTGGAGGCGGCACCGAGGAAGTCGGTGATCGACAGGACGTAGACGAGCGAGGTGTCCTGGAACAGCACGATGGTCTGGGTCAGCAGGACCGGCAGCATGTTGCGGAAGGCTTGGGGCAGGATGACGCTGCCCATCGACTGCCAATAGGTGAGGCCGAGCGCCGAGGCCGCCGCTCCCTGTCCCTTCGGGATCGACTGGATGCCCGCCCGCATGATCTCGGAGAAATAGGCCGCCTCGAACAGCGTGAAGGTGATGAGCGAGGACGAAAAGGCGCCGACCTGGATCGGCCGCTCGGCTCCGATGATCCACTGCCCGATATACGGCACCAGGAAGTAGAACCAGAAGATCACCAGCACCAGCGGCAGCGAGCGCATGAAGTTGACGTAGACCTTGGCGATCTGCGGCAGCGCCGGCACGCTGGAAAGGCGCATCATCGCGATCAGGGTGCCGAGCACCACGCCGCCGATCGCCGCGAGCGCGGTCAGCGTCAGGGTGAACGCCATCCCGTCGAAGAACAGGTAGCGCCAGGAATTCAGGATGACGCTGAAATCGAAGTTCGAGAACATCGCGGGCCCTTGTCCGGCAGCCTAGAGCATTTTTCGACGAAGTGGATACCGGTTCGCCGCAGACGGTGCGACGATATCGATGACGTGAGTGTCAGCGGCCCGGCACCGCGACGCGGCGCTCGATCAGCCCGGCCACGGTCACCACCAGCAGGTTGATGACGATGTAGATGATCGTCGCGGCCGTGAAGGCCTCGAAGACCTGGAATGAGAATTCCTGCATCGCGCGGGCCCGGGCGGTCAGCTCCAGGAGGCCGATGGTCAGCGCGACCGACGTGTTCTTCAGGTTGTTGAGGAACTCGGAGGTCAGGGGCGGCAGGATGATGCGGTAGGCGTTGGGCAGCAGCACGTAGCGATAGGTCTGCGCGGTGGTGAGCCCGAGCGCCGTCCCGGCCATGCGCTGGCCCCGCGGCAGGGCCTGGATGCCGGCCCGCACCTGCTCGGCGACGCGCGAGGCGGTGAAGAAGCCCAGGCACACGACGGCGGTGTAGAACGGGGCGTTCGGCAGCTGCTTCAGCCAGGTGCCCCAGGATTCCGGAAGCACCTCGGGCAGCACGAAGTACCAGAGGAACATCTGCACGAGGAGCGGGATGTTGCGGAACAGCTCGACATAGGCGTTGCCGACGGCCTGCGCCGCCCGGCTCGGCAGGGTGCGCAGCACGCCGACGACCGACCCGATCGCGAAGGCGATGACCCAGGCGCAGAGCGCCGTGAGAATCGTCCACATCAAGCCCGACAGCAGCATGTCGGCGTAGGTGCCGGTCCCTTCGGGCGACTGCTCGAAGAAGATGCCCCAGTTCCAGTTGTAGTTCATGCCCTGTCTTCCGGGTGCGCCTGGACAGCGAAGGTATACGGGTTTTTCCGGCCCGGGCGAGGCGGGGCGCGGGCGAGGGCACAGGGAAAAGTGCCGAGGGCGACGAGGCCGGAGAAGGGAGGCGCCGCCCCGCGGCGGGGGCGGCGCCGGGCGTCACCTCAGTAGGCGGCCGGGTCCGGGCTGTCGCTCGGCTTGGCGAAGGCGTTCTTCAGCGCATCGCTCATCGGCAGGTTCAGGTTGATGTCCCGCGGCGGGATCGGCTTCATGAACCACTTGTCGTAGGCGACCTTCGACTCGGGGCTCTTGTAGAAGGCCGCGGTCGCCGCATCGACCACCTTCTTGAACGGCGCGTCGTCCTTGCGCAGCATGATGCCGTAGGGCTCGGGCTTCGACAGGGCATCCGTCGAGATCATGTAGGCGCCCGGCTCCTTGGACGAGGCGGCGAGCGAGGCGAGCAGCACGTCGTCCATCACGAAGGCGGCGGCGCGGCCGGTCTCGACCATCAGGAACGCCTCGGCGTGGTCCTTGGCCGGCAGGATCGTGATGCCGAGCTTCTTGTCGGCGTTGTACTCGTTGATCATCTTGATGTTCGTGGTGCCCGAGGTCGACACGACGGTCTTGCCCTTCAGGTCCTCGAACTTCGTCAGGCCGCTCGACTTCTTGGCGACGAAGCGGTTGGCGGTGAGGAAGTGGGTGTTGGTGAAGGCGACCTGCTTCTGGCGGTCGGCGTTGTTGGTGGTCGAGCCGCACTCGAGGTCCACCGTGCCGTTGGCGATCAGCGGAATGCGCGTCGCCGAGGTCACCGGGTTGAGCTTCACCTCGAGCTTGTCGAGCTTGAGGTCGGCCTTCACCGCGTCGACGATCTTGTAGCAGATGTCCATCGCGAAGCCGACCGGCTTCTGGTTGTTGTCCAGGTAGGAGAACGGCACCGACGAATCGCGGTAGCCCAGCGTGATCTGCCCGGTCTCCTTGATCTTCTTGAGCGTCCCGGTGAGGTCCTGGGCAGAGGCGGCTCCCGCGGAGGCCGCCAGGCCGGCGAGCAGGACGGGAAGCAGGCTTCTCAAACGCATTCGTGCTCTCCTTTTGGGCAACGACCTAGTCCGTCACCGCGCTCATGGCGTCAAGGGTTAGGCTGGGGATGGCGGTGACCGGACGAACCGTTTGGCGCAGGATCCTGCACCTCGACCGGCGGTCGTGTCCGGAGGACGCGGGAGCAAGGGATGGGCCAAACGGGCCGGCGTTCCGGCCGGGCCGTCTTCCCTCCGCGCCCCGTTGCGCCCCGGCCCCACCCGGGCGAAGCTGCCGGCGCCCGGACACGCCCGGCGCGGGCCCGAGACCCTTCGGGCTCCGCGGGGGACCCGGCACCCGTGACGCCCCCGCGACGACGGACCGTTCAGACCGATGCAGATCGCCACGCCCTACCTGATGTTCCTCGGCGACGTGCCCGACCGGCTCGCCGCCAAGACCGCCTACGGTATCGTCGACTGGCGGCCGGACTGGTGCGTCGGGCAATTGCGCCTGCCCGGCTGCGCCGCCGATCTCGGCATCCCGGATCTCACCATCGCGGAAGGGCTCGCCCAGGGCGCCCGGACGCTGATCGTCGGCGTCGTCAATGCCGGCGGCGTGCTGCCGCCGCACTGGGTCGCCACCATCGTGGCGGCGCTGGAGGCCGGGCTCGACGTGGCGAGCGGCCTGCATACCCGCCTCGGCTCGGTGCCGGAGATCGCCGAGGCCGCGGGTCGGCACGGGCGCAGCCTCCACGACGTGCGCCATTCCGAGGAGCGCTTCGACACCGGCAAGGGCACGCGGCGCCCGGGACGGCGGCTGCTGACCGTCGGCACCGACTGCTCGGTGGGCAAGAAGTACACCGTGCTGGCGCTCGAGAAGGGCATGCGGGACCGCGGCCTCGACGCCGATTTCCGCGCCACCGGCCAGACCGGGGTCTTCATCTCCGGCCGCGGCGTCGCCATCGACGCGGTGGTGGCCGACTTCATCTCCGGGGCCGTCGAGTGGATCGCGCCCGCCGCCGACCCGCACCACTGGGACCTGATCGAGGGCCAGGGCTCGCTGTTCCACCCGAGCTTCGCTGGCGTCAGCCTCGGCCTGCTGCACGGGGCGCAGGCCGACGCCTTCGTGGTCTGCCACGAGCCGACCCGCACGACGATGCGCGGCGTGAAGCATCCGCTGCCGAGCATCCGGGAGGTGATCGACCTGACGGTGCGGCTCGGGCGCCTGACCAACCCCGACATCCGGCCGACCGGCATCGCGGTCAACACCCAGGCCCTGGAGGAGGGGGAAGCGCGGGCGCTCCTCGAACGCCTCGCCGCCGAGCACGACCTGCCGGCGACCGACCCGGTGCGGTTCGGGGTCGAGGGGCTGGTCGACCGCCTGGTCGAGGAGTTCCCGGCGTGATCCGGCTCGCGACCGCCATCGAGCCCTGGCCGATCGCCGGCAGGTTCACCATCTCGCGCGGCAGCCGCACGGAGGCCGTGGTGGTGACCGCCGAGGTCACCGACGGGACCGCCACGGGCCGGGGCGAGTGCGTGCCCTATGCTCGCTACGGCGAGACCGTGGAGGGCGTGCGCGCGGCGATCGACCGGCAGGCCGAGGCGCTCGCCGCCGGCCTCGACCGGGCGGGCCTCGCCGCGTGCCTGCCCGCGGGGGCGGCGCGCAATGCCCTCGATTGCGCCCTGTGGGACCTCGAGGCCAAGCGCGCGAGCCGGCCGGCATTCGCCCTCGCCGGGATCCCCGCGCCCGCGCCGGTGACGACCTGCTACACGCTGAGCCTCGGCAGCCCGGAGGAGATGGCGGCCGCCGCCCATGTGGCGGCGGCCCGGCCGCTCCTGAAGGTGAAGCTCGGCGGGGCCGGGGACCCGGAGCGGATCGCGGCGGTGCGCCGGGGCGCGCCGGATTCGCGCCTGGTGGTCGATGCCAACGAGGCGTGGTCGCCCGAGACCATGGCGGCCAACCTCGCGGCCTGCGTGGCGGCCGGGGTCGAGCTGATCGAGCAGCCGCTGCCGGCCGGCGACGACGCGCTGCTCGCGTCCATCGCCCGTCCGATCCCGATCTGCGCCGACGAGAGCCTGCACGACCGGGCCGGGCTCGACGCGCTGGCCGACCGCTACGACGCGATCAACATCAAGCTCGACAAGGCCGGCGGCCTCACCGAGGCGCTGCTGCTGGCCCAGGCCGCCAAGGCGCGGGGCTTGTCGATCATGGTCGGCTGCATGCTCGGCACCTCGCTCGCCATGGCGCCGGCGATGCTGCTCTCCGGCTTCGCCGACTTCGTCGATCTCGACGGCCCGCTGCTGCTGGCCCGCGACCGCGAGCCCGGCCTGCGCTTCGAGGGCAGCCTCGTCCATCCGCCGGAGCCGGCGCTCTGGGGCTGAATGCCATGGGGGAAGGCCCGGCCCGGCGGCGAACCGGCGGGCCGGGCGCTTGCGCCCGGGGCCGGAACGATGCTCTCTCTCGTGCAGGGGCCGCGCAAGGGCCCCGAGAAGCCGGGGAAGAACCGACGCCATGATCCTCGTCAGCGTGATGTATCCGGGCGGCTCCGACGCCCAGCCCTTCGACCTCGACTACTACCTCAAGCACCACATGCCGCTGGTCCGCGAGCGCTGGTCCTCGATGGGCCTGGACAAGGTCGAGGTGGTCAAGGCGAGCGGGACGCCGGATGGCAGCCCGGCGCCGTTCCAGATGATGGCGCTCCTCACCTTCCGCTCCCTCGACGACTTCCAGAAGGCCGGCGCCGCCCACGGCAAGGAGATCTTCGGGGACATCCCGAACTTCTTCAAGGGCCAGCCGGTGGTGCAGATCAACGAGCCGCAGAGCTTCTGATCGGATCGAGACCGATCCTCCGCCCGCGACCCCGACCCGGGGTCGCGGGCGGATGCGAGGAGACAATCCCGTCATGACGCAACCCAAGGACGGACGCGGGGCCCGGCCCTTCTCCGGAGAGCGGACCGGACCATGATCGACATCGTCAAGGTCCTGCGCGACCAGCACCCGGATCTCGGCCCCTACGTGCTCGCCCTGCGCGAGCGCTCCGGGCTCGTCGCCCCGGACGACCCCGACGCCCTCGCGCCCGAGGTGCGGGACTGGGCCGGCACGGAAGCGCCCAGCGCCGCGTTCAGCCGGCGCCCGGTGACCTACGCGCTGTTTCCGGGATGGCCGGAGGAGACCCGCACGCTCGGCGTCGTCGCCTTCGCGAGCGCCGCCGACCTCGCCCGGTTCGCCACTCGCTGGACCTGATCCTCAACGCCCCCGCACCGCGATCTCGCGGGTGGGGGAGGGCCCTCCGGCGAGCCGCGCGCTCACCGTCAGCCCGAGATCGATGCAGAGCACCAGCAGGATGCCGGCGAGGAGCGCGATGATCGCGCCCTCGCCGCGGGGGCTGAGGGCGACGGCCGGGCGCGGTCGCGACGCCGGAACCGGCGGCAGGTCACCGGAGACGGGATCCGGGCTGGCCTCGACGGCGACGGGCGCCGCATCGAGAACCCCGAAGCGGGGCCGGTAACTGCCGACCGGGATCGCGATGCGGACCGCGAGCCCCTCCGCGTGCCGGGCATAGACGTCCTCGAGGGCGCGACGCAGGCGACCGGCCTCGACGCGCACGCTGGGGTCGAGGCTCGGGTCGAAGTCCGGCCCCCGGCCCAGTGCCTGCGTGGCAATGGTGTAGGCCTTGATGGTGGCGCCCTGTCCGGACAGCTCCTCCTCGACCACGAAGCGCAGGAAGCGGGCGAGCTTCGGCGAGCGCAGGAACGGTGGAGTCTGCAGGACGAGTTCCAGGGCATCGACCACGCGGCCGGGCGGAACCTCCCCCTCGATCTCGGACATCGAAGCCTTTCCTGTCACGACCTTCCTGCCGGTCGGGGCCGACCTCGCCCCTCTCGCCCGGCACCGCGGGCGCCACCGGCAACTCCCTACTAGTATATAGGCTCCCTACTGGTACATTGGTGTGATCACGGTTTGTTAGTTCTTTCAACCGGGCAATGCCGCCTGTCCCCGGGCATGCGGCGGCGATCGCACCTCCCGGGCTCAGGCGTGCGGGTGCGGGAACGGTATGGTGAAGAGGAGGCTGCGGGCCTCGTCGCGCACCTCGACGCGCCAGGCACACCAGTCGATCCGGGTGGCCTCCGGGCCGGTCATCGCGTCGACGATCAGGGTCCGCGCCTGACGATGCGCCTCGTCGAGGTCGCGGCAATCGAGCCCGGCCTCGTCCGGCACGCTCTGGGTCGAGTCCATGATATCGAAGAAGTAGCGGGGCACTGCGGCTCGGGCTCGAAGCTTCTGACATGACAGGGTAAGGAACCCGACCGTCACACCCGCCGGGGGGCTCGCAGGCGGGCAGCAATTCCCACGACTACCTGTTAGTGTATGAGGTGGAAACCGGAGCAGAACGGCAAAGTTCCGCCGCCTGCCTCACGGGCAGGGGCGGGCGTCGCAGGCGCTCCCGCGGCGGCGGGCCGTCAGCGGCTCTCGCGCTCCGCGGCGCCCCGCCAGGACGGCTGCCGGTCCTGCGTCGTGAGGGTGTCGCGGGAGGTCGGACGACCCGCCTCGACGGCGTTCCGCAGCCCGGCCTCGAGGGAGCGCCCGGCTTCCGCGGTCGCGGTCTCGACGATCCGGGCGCGCAGGTCGCCGGGCAGACGCTCGAAGGCCGCGCCGGCGACCTCGCCGAGGCTCGCGGGCAAATGCGCCGGCAAATGCCCCGTCTTGGCCTTCTCGGGCGCCGCGGCATCGCCGAGGCGCAGCGGCGACAGGTAATAGATCGCGCCGATCACCAGCCCGGCCCGCAGCCAGAAGGCCATTCCGTTCCCCCGCGTCCCGATCGTGCCGTCGGGCGTCCATGGTCGCGGGCGCCCGACGGCACTCTGGGGCGCCAATCGTGAAACGTCTTCCAACCGGCCCGCAGCGATCTGCCGACATGCCTAACGGGGCTTTCGGCCCGAAACGAGGGCCGGAGCGCCCCCCGGGATGGCGGTTGCTGTTCGCAACCGGTCGATGCCACCTTCAATTTTTCTGAGGATCCTGCTCAAGCGATTTGATCTGTTCGAAACTGGCGGCCTCGGCCTAAAATCCGCCTCACGCCAGCCGTCCTCCCCCCGGCTCCAGAACAACGATCGGGAACCATGCCGACCGACATCGAGATCGCCCGCGCGGCCACCCTCCAGCCGATCACCGCCATCGCGGAGCGGATCGGCATCCCCGAGGACGCGCTCCACCCGTATGGCCGGCACATCGCCAAGGTCGACGAGGCCCATCTCCGCAGCCTCGAGGGGCGGCCCGAGGGCAAGCTGATCCTGGTGACGGCGATCAGCCCGACGCCGGCGGGGGAGGGCAAGACCACCACGACGGTCGGCCTCGGCGACGCCCTCAACCGGATCGGCCGCAAGACGGTGATCTGCCTACGCGAGCCCTCGCTCGGTCCCTGCTTCGGCATGAAGGGCGGCGCGGCCGGCGGCGGCAAGGCCCAGGTCGTGCCGATGGAGGCGATCAACCTCCACTTCACCGGCGACTTCCACGCCATCACCTCGGCCCACAGCCTCGCGGCGGCGCTGATCGACAACCACATCTACTGGGGCAACACGCTCGACATCGACCTGCGCCGGGTGGCGTTCCGCCGCGTCCTCGACATGAACGACCGGGCGCTGCGCACCATCACCCAGAGCCTCGGCGGCGTCGCCAACGGCTTCCCGCGGGAGGACGGCTTCGACATCACCGTCGCCTCGGAGGTGATGGCGGTGTTCTGCCTCGCCCGCGACCTCGCCGACCTGGAGGCGCGACTCGGCCGGATCGTGGTGGCGGAGACCCGCGACCGCAAGCCGGTGACGCTGGCCGACCTCAAGGCGACCGGCGCCATGACGGTGCTGCTCAAGGACGCGCTCCAGCCCAACCTCGTGCAGACGCTGGAGGGCAGCCCGGCCCTGATCCATGGCGGCCCCTTCGCCAACATCGCGCATGGCTGCAACTCGGTGATCGCGACCCGGGCCGGCCTCAAGCTCGGCGACTACGTGGTGACCGAGGCCGGCTTCGGGGCCGATCTCGGAGCGGAGAAGTTCTTCGACATCAAGTGCCGCCAGGCCGGCCTGAACCCGTCGGCGGTCGTCATCGTGGCGACGGTGCGGGCCCTCAAGATGCATGGCGGCGTCGCCAAGTCCGATCTCGGCCGCGAGAATGTCGAGGCCCTGGAGCGGGGCTTTGCCAACCTCGCCCGCCACGTCGAGAACGTGCGCCGCTTCGGTGCCCCGGTGGTGGTCGCGGTCAACCACTTCCACGCCGACACCGAGGCCGAGCACGCGGCGCTCAAGGCACTCTGCCGCGACCGCCTCGACGTCGAGGCGATCACCTGCCGGCACTGGGCCGAGGGCGGCGCGGGCGCCGAGGGCCTCGCCCATGCGGTGACCGCGCTCGCCGATGCGGGCCCCGCCGCGGCCCCGCGCTTCGTCTACCCGGACGAGATGCCGCTCGAGGCGAAGATCCGCACCGTCGCCCAGACCCTGTACGGCGCCGCCGACATCCAGGTGGAATCGAAGGCCGCGGCCAAGCTCGCGTCCTTCGAGCAGGCCGGCTACGGCCACCTGCCGGTCTGCATGGCCAAGACACAGTACTCCTTCTCCACCGACCCGACCCTGATGGGTGCGCCGAGCGACCACGTCGTCGCGGTGCGCGACGCCCGTCTGTCGGCCGGCGCCGGGTTCGTGGTGGCGATCTGCGGGGAGATCATGACGATGCCGGGCCTGCCCAAGGTTCCGGCGGCGGAAGGCATCTATCTCGACGCCGAGGGACGGATCGAGGGGCTGTTCTAAACCCTATCCCCCTCGGGCGGCCACGCCCGAGGGGACGCCTGCGCGAGGCGAGGCGAGGCCCGGCCTGTCCCGGGGAACGCCCGCGGGCAGTCGCGATGGGGGCACCCCCACGTGGATTGTCCCGAGAGAGGCGCCCCCGGCCGGGCGGTCAGGTCGCCGCGACCGGCACCGGGGCTTGCGCGTGTGAGATCGGCTCGTCGCCGGATTGCGCCGGGCAGGTCCGGTTGCGACCGAGCGACTTCGCCTCGTAGAGGGCGGCATCGGCCCGGCGGAACAGGTCGCCCGGCGAGCCTCCTTCGAGGGGCAGGCCGGCGGCGAGGCCGATGCTGACGGTAATCGGGCCGATGTCGCCCCCCTCGGCTTCCACGGCGAGCCCGGCGACGGCCTCGTGCACCGCCCGCGCGACGATGGCGGCGCCGGGAGCGTCGGTGCCCGGGAGGAGGACGGCGAATTCCTCGCCGCCGACCCGGGCGACGAGGTCGCTCGGCCGCCGGGCGCTCGCCGACAGGGCACCGGCGAGGGCCTGCAGGACGAGGTCGCCGACGGCGTGGCCGTGGCGGTCGTTGTAGCGTTTGAAGTGGTCGGCATCGACCACGAGCAGGGCGAGGGGGCCGCCTGCGAGGCGCGCCGCCGCCCAGAGCCGCCCGAACGTCTCCTCGAAGTGGCGCCGGTTGGGGAGGGCGGTGAGGACGTCGGTGCGGGAGAGCTGCGCGAGTTCCGCCTCCACCGCGTTGCGCCGCCGCAGCTCCCCGCCGACGAGGAGCGAGAGTCCCATGGTCGTCCCGCACAGCGCGAGCACGATGCAACCGATCACCAGGGCCTTGAGGCGCCACTCCGCCTCGATCTCCCGGGTGGAGAGCGCGACGTTCAGCATGAGCGGCAGGGTGCCGACCTGGGTGAAGGTGTAGAGGCGCTCGATGCTGTCGCTCGGGGTCAGGCCGACGAAGCTGCCGCGCCCGTCGCGCAGGAAGCGCTGGACGTTGGGCGAAGTCGCGAAGTTCGGGGCCAGCTCGGCGTTGGGCTCCGGGTAGCGCACGATCCGGGTGCCGTCGTGGAGAAAGAGGTTGATCGTCCCCGCCCGGCCGAGCTCGATCCGATCGAACAGGCGGCTGAAATAGGACAGCGACAGGCTGCCGAGGACGACGCCGCCGAACGACCCGTCGGGCTTGTCGATGCGACGGCTGAGAACGATGATCGGCGCGCCGGTGAGCTGCGAGACCAGAGGCTGGCTGATGTAGAGCCCGAGATCGGCCCGTGCCTTGTGCGCCTGGAAGTAGACCCGCTCGGCGTTGTTCACCCGACGGGCCGGCCAGGCGGCGGCATCGAAGGCGGTGTCGCCGTTCTCGTCGAGGACCAGCATCACGCCGAGATCCTTGGCGTTGACCGCGCGGTCGAACAGGATGCGCTGGCGAAACTGCGGCTCGAGCGTCTCGAGGCCGGGCAGTGCCATGTTCTCGACGACGGCGCGCAAGGCGAGATCGATGATCTCGACGTTGCGGTCGATATCGCGCTCGATCACCTGGAGCAGGTTGCGGGAGGTCTGCTCCGCCCTGTCCCAGGCATCGCGGCGCAGGTCGAGCAGCATCAGGCTGCAGACCACGACCATGCCGAGGGGTGCCAGGATCCCGACCATGACCCAGGTCCGGGACGACCGCAGGCAGCGCCTGAGGTGTGTCATCGGGCTCGTGATCGCGAAGCGGTGCGCCGGATCGGGCTCGATGACGCCGCGATGGTTCGATCGATGCCGGGCGGCATGGGCAGAGTGCGGTCCATGACCCTGCACGATGACGACTGCGCCCTCACGGCAACATCGACGTCGAGGGCTTGCGGAATCAGTAACGACGATCGCACGGCCGAATAGATCCGAATTAATCTCGGGCATTACCCTCTAGCAAATGCGGGTGCATCCGAAAATAGAGTATTTATTCCTCTACGACAATCCTACGTCAGGCCGCCCGCACCGTCGCCAGGAACCGCGCGACCTCGGCGGTCAGGTGCTCGGACTGGCGCGACAGCTCGGAGGAGGCGGCCAGCACCTGGCTCGCCGCCGCTCCGGTCTCCTCGGCTGCGCCCGCCACGCCGGCGATGTTCCCGGTGACCTCGGTGGTGCCGACCGAGGCTTGCGAGACGTTGCGGACGATCTCCTGCGTCGCTGCCCCCTGCTCCTCCACGGCCGCGGCGATCGAGGTCGCCACGGCGCTGATCTCGCGGATGCGCCCGGTGATGCCGTCGATCGAGGAGACCGCCTGGGCGGTGGAGGCCTGGATGCGCACGATCTGCTCCGAGATCTCGCTCGTCGCCTTGCCGGTCTGCTCGGCCAGCGCCTTCACCTCGGAGGCGACGACGGCGAAGCCCTTGCCGGCCGCCCCCGCCCGGGCGGCCTCGATCGTGGCGTTCAGGGCGAGCAGGTTGGTCTGGCTCGCGATGGTCGAGATCAAACCGACCACGTCGCCGATCCGCGACACGGCGGCGGTCAGCTCCTGCACCTGGGCTCCAGTCCGGTCGGCCTCGGCGACGGCGCGCTGCGCCAGCTCGGCCGAGCCGCCGACCTGGCGGCTGATCTCCTGGACCGAGGCGCCGAGTTCCTCGGCGGCGACCGCGACCGTGCCGACATTCGCGGCGGCCTGTTCGGCGGCCGCCGCCACGGCGGTCGATTGTGCCGCGGTCTCGGCCGCCGTGCCGCTCATGGAGCTCGCCGTCACCTGCAGCTCGGTCGCCGCGGACGCCACCATGCCGATGACGCCGCCGACCGCCCTCTCGAAACCGTCGGCCATCTCCCGCATGGCGTATCGGCGCTGCTCCTCGGCCGAGGCGCGGGCGCGGGCGGTCTCCGCTTCCAGCGCCCGGGTCCGGGCGAGGTTGTCTTTGAACACCTGGAGGGCGGCCGCCATCTCGCCGAGCTCGCTGCGCTCGCCGGCATTCGGCACCGGGGCGGCGGCATCCCCCTCGGCCACCACCCGCATCACGCCGGCCATGCGCCGGATCGGCACCGAGATCGAGGAGACGGCCATCCACGAGATGGCGAGCGTGACCGCGACGACGAGGGCGAGGACGACCGCGATCGCGAGACGGGCGCTCTCGCCGAGGGCATCGGCCATGGCGGCGGCCCTGCGACCGAACGCATCGTTGAACTGGACATCGGCCTTGAGGGCGGCACGGGCGGCGTTGAGCGCCGGCAGCATGCCGTCGAGGAGGTAGTCGGACCCGCCCTTCTCGTCGCCGCTGCCGAGGCGGCGCAGATACTCCTCGCCCATCCGCGAATAGGCCGGCACCGTCGTCTGGATTGCCTGCCACAGGGCCTCTTCGCCCGGGCTGACATTGGGCGCGTACTCCTTCAGGTCGGCCTCCACCGCCGCCATGGTCTCGCGCAGGCGCCCGAGGGATTGCGGCCGCCGCTGCTCGCTCGACAGGAGATAGG
This sequence comes from Methylobacterium indicum, assembly GCF_017347565.1. NCBI lineage: Bacteria > Pseudomonadati > Pseudomonadota > Alphaproteobacteria > Hyphomicrobiales > Methylobacteriaceae > Methylobacterium > Methylobacterium indicum. The sequence continues at coordinate 4,901,174 of NZ_AP024145.1, forward strand.
CCAGCTGCCGGCTGCGCAACGCCTCGAAGTTGGTCGCCAGGCGCCCGATGATGCGGGTCGAGGGCAGGGCGTTCCCGCCGAGCTCGCCGACCGCGGCGCGCAGCTCGCCGAGCCGGTGGTAGCAGAAGCCGCCCAGCCCGAGTGTCAGCACCAACAGCACGGCGAGCGAGGCGACCAGGCGCGTCCGGATCGTGAGATTCGACAGCATGGCAATGAGACCAATGGCGGATGCAGCATTACGCGGCAAAACCCTTAAATTCCAATTAACATCGCCACAAAGTCGCTCAATTAGTAATCACCCCCCGACAACCAGGGCTTGTCGTAAATCAAATTTTCTCATTCGATTTCATTATTAGGTCGCACTACACATCCTGCCGCAAGCAAAGCTGTCGTCAATCGCGCGAACCAACACAGCAACCGGCGCCGGATGACCCAAATGTCGATCCACTTCCGACGACTGTCCAACTCGGCGAATTCAGAGGCTGTGGGCGTCGATCATCATGGCGCGCGGCCTCCGACGACGCGGCGGCGGCCCGTGAAGAACTCCGGGATCGAGACGGCGTCCTCGGCGACGGCCGGCAGCGAGATGCCGGCGCCGGCCGCAGCCTGCCCGGTCGGCGCGCCCGCGCCGGGCGTCCGATCGCCGGCGGATCGTATTCTCGGGGACCGGACGGACGCCGCCCGACCGGGCCTGCCTGCCCGATCGACGCGGGAGCGCCTGCGGGCCGCGACGCGCCCGCGGCGCGGCCGGCGCCGAACCCGGACCTCCCCGGCGAACGGCGCTCAGATCCGGTGCATCTTCCGGAAGCGCAGGGGCGACACGCCGTACCACCGGCTGAAGGCGCGCACGAAGGCACTCGGCTCGGAGTAGCCCAGGCTGTAGGCGATCTGCGCGACGTCGAGCTTGCCCTCCAGAAGGGTTCTGCGCCCCTCCGCGCGCCGCACCTGCTCGACGAGGTCGGCGAAGCTGGCCTGCTCCTCGACGAGGCGCCGCTGCAGCATGCGCGACGGCATGCGCAGGGCGCGGCCGGCGCCGTCGAGGGAAACGCTTCCGCTGGCGATGTTCTCGCGGATGTAGTCCTCGGCCTTCGCGGCGATGGACTGGGCCGACTTGAGGAAACCGAGGGACTTGATGTTGTGGCACAGGAGCCGCAGCAGGGTCGGGTCCGCCTGCGGCATCGGGGCGACGGCCCGCTCCGGCCGAAAGAGCAGGGCGTTGGTCCGGCTCTCGAAGCGCACCGGCGCGCCGAAGGCGGCCTCGATGCTGCGCCAGTTCTCCGTCCTGGCCTGTTCGAGATGGACCTCGTCCGGGCACCAGTCCGGGCCGGAGCAGTGGCGAAACACGTTGCAGAACATGCCGAGCGTCAGCACCGCGTCCTGGTCGCGGTGCGCGATGCGCGCGTCCTCGATCCTGTAGGTGAGATGGTAGAACGGGTTGGCGAAGGTCAGCGCGGTCGTGGTCTCCTGCTGGTGGTAGCGGAAGTGGCTGGCCAGGGTCTCGGCCGCGTGCAGGGCGTTGTCCGACGACAGGGCGATGTAGCCGATGAGGCCGAGCTGGCTCGGCAGGAACTGCTGGCCGTAGGCGAGGCCGAAATTGTCGTCGCCCGAGCGCCGGGCCGCGAGATCGAGGACGGTGCAGTACCCGTCGAGGCTCAACGGCGCGACCGGATCGGCGAGGCTCGCCGGGTCGATGCCGGCCTGGCCCAGGATCGCGTCCAGGCAGAGCCGGCGGGATTCGATGAAGCTCGCGAGCCCCGTCGCGGCGGCGGACAGGAGCTTCGGCGTGCCGGCGGCGTGGGCGGGAGCGGCCATGCGGGCGGTCTCCTCCAAAAGACCCTCTGCAACGCGCGGCGAGCGAATGCAGGACAAGACGTACGGTTCACGTGATTGCATTTCTTGGGCCATTCAGGCCTGTGCCGGGACGTGCGCACGCCCGGCTCAGGTCCAGGCGACCGTCCGTGTCGTCAGGTGTCAGTTTTTCGGATTCCCCTGTCAATCCGGTCGGACGGGCGAGGTGCTAAAAGACATGCCTGCTTCACGCTAACGATCGATGTCGCTTCGGTTCCGTTACGGCTCACCGGAGTTGAGGGGCAAGCGCCATGGCAACCTATCACTGCACGCTGGGCGGCGAACGCCACAATTTCGCGGATCTGAGAACCCTGCTCGCCGCCGCCTCGGCGCCGAAATCCGGCGATGCGCTCGCCGGCCTCGCCGCCGAGAGCGCCAAGGTGCGCATGGCCGCGCGCTTCGCCCTCGCCGACCTGCCGCTCAAGACCTTCCTGGAGGACCTCGTCGTCCCCTACGAGGACGACGAGGTGACCCGCCTCATCGTCGACACTCACGACCGGGCCGCCTTCGCCCCCGTCTCCTCCCTCACGGTCGGCGGTTTTCGCGATTGGCTGCTCTCCGAGGCGGCGGACGCCGCCGCCCTCGCCGCCCTGGCGCCGGGCCTGACGCCCGAGATGGTCGCGGCCGTCTCGAAGCTGATGCGCAACCAGGACCTGATCGGCGTGGCCCGCAAGTGCCGGATCGTCACGGCGTTCCGCACCACCCTCGGGCTCGACGGGCGCCTCGCCACCCGGCTCCAGCCCAACCATCCCGCCGACGACACCCGCGGCATCGCGGCGAGCACCCTCGACGGTCTGCTCTACGGCGTCGGCGACGCGGTGATCGGCATCAATCCTGCGACCGACAACGTGGCCAACGCGGTCGCCCTGATGGAGATGCTCGATGCCCTGCGCCAGGAATACCGAATCCCGACCCAGACCTGCGTGCTCACGCACGTCACGAACTGCATCGAGATCATGAACCGGGGCGCACCGGTCGACCTCGTGTTCCAGTCGGTCGCCGGGACGCAAGCCGCCAATGTCGGCTTCGGGGTCGACCTCGCGGTGCTGCGCGAGGCCTACGACGCCGCCCGGGCCCTGAACCGCGGCACGGTCGGGCACAACGCGATGTATTTCGAGACCGGCCAGGGCGCGGCACTGTCCTCGGGCACCCATCACGGCGTCGACCAGCAGACGGTCGAGACCCGCGCCTACGCGGTCGCCCGCGCCTTCGAGCCGCTGCTGGTGAACACGGTGGTGGGCTTCATCGGCCCCGAATACCTCTACGACGGCAAGCAGATCATCCGGGCCGGCCTCGAAGATCATTTCTGCGGCAAGCTGCTCGGCCTGCCGATGGGCTGCGACGTCTGCTACACGAACCACGCCGAGGCCGACCAGGACGACATGGACGACCTGATGACGCTGCTCACGACGGCGGGCTGCACCTTCCTGATCGCGGTGCCCGGCTCCGACGACGTGATGCTGAACTATCAGAGCCTGTCGTTCCACGACATCCTCTATCTGCGCTCGCTGCTCGGGGTCCGGCCTGCCCCCGAATTCGAAGCCTGGCTCGCCGAGATGGGCGTGACGGGGAGCGGCGCCCGTGCCCCAGCGCCGCTCGAGGCCCGCTTCGTGCGCCAGCTCGTCGATGGACGGGTGGCATGAGCCGGCGCGACGACGAACATGCCCTTGGCGAACGCGCCCTCGGGAAGGGCGCCCTTTCCGAAAAAACTCCGACCGGGGGGGCCCGCCCCGCTCTCGCCGATCCGTGGGCGGTCCTCCGCACGCTGACGCCGGCCCGCATCGGTCTCGGCCGCACCGGGAACGCCATCCCGATGCGGGCCGTGCTGGAGTTCCAGTACGCGCACGCCCTGGCGCGGGACGCCGTCCACGACGCCCTCGACACCGCCGCCCTGTGCAGAGGCCTCGCGCCGCTGCCGACGATCCAGGTCGCCAGCAGCGCCCCGGATCGCGCCACCTACCTGCGACGCCCGGATCTCGGCCGGACGCTCGCGCCGGAGAGCCACGCGGCCCTGGCCGATCTCCCGCCGGCCGAGATCGCGATCGTCGTCGCCGATGGGCTCTCGGCCACCGGCGTGCAGGCGCATGCGGCGGCCCTCGTCCATGCCTGCGCGGCGGAGCTCGCCGGATTCAGCCTCGCCCCGGTGGTCGTCGCGACCCAGGGGCGGGTGGCGCTCGGCGACGCCATCGCCTCCCGCCTCGGCGCGGCCCTCTGCGTGATGATCGTCGGCGAGCGGCCCGGCCTCACCGTCTCCGACAGCCTCGGGATCTACCTGACCTTCGGTCCCCGGCCCGGCCGGCAGGATTCGGAGCGCAACTGCATCTCCAACATCCACCCCAACGGCGGCCTCACCGCCGGTCAGGCCGCCCGCAAGCTCGGCTGGCTCGCCCGCGAGGCCCTGCGCCGACAAATCTCCGGCGTCGCCCTCAAGGACGACATGCCGGCCGCCCTCGCGGCCGAGCCCGGCACGCCGCTTCTGTCCCCGCCCTGAGGGGCGGGACCACGACAACGACAACAAGAAGAAACGACATCGAGCATCGCTGGATAACAGGGGACGAAATCATGACAGAGGCACCGGTTCATCTTCACAAGGGGCTCAACGCGTTTCACCTCTGGGGCATCGCCGTCGGCCTGGTGATCTCCGGCGAGTATTTCGGCTGGAGCTACGGCTGGGCCCAGGCCGGGACGCTGGGCTTCCTCGTCACCACGACGGCCGTGGCGCTGATGTACGTTGCCTTCATCTTCAGCTTCACCGAGCTGACGACCGCGATCCCGCAGGCGGGCGGCCCCTTCGCCTATGCCTTGCGCGCCTTCGGCGAGACCGGCGGGGCGATTGCGGGCTTCGCGACCCTGATCGAGTTCGTCTTCGCGCCCCCGGCCATCGCCCTCGCCATCGGCGCCTATCTCAACGTCCAGTATCCGGGGCTCGACCCGAAGCACGCGGCTCTGGGCGCCTACATCGTGTTCATGGGCCTCAACATCGTCGGCGTGCAGATCGCCGCCACCTTCGAACTGGTGGTGACGGTCCTGGCGGTCGGCGAGCTCCTGGTCTTCATGGGCGTCGTCGCCCCGGCCTTCAGCGTCTCGAACTTCGTCGCCGGGGGCTGGGCCGGGCAGGACACCTTCGGCCCCGCCGCCATCGGCGGCATGTTCGCGGCGGTGCCGTTCGCGATCTGGTTCTTCCTCGCCATCGAGGGCGTCGCCATGGCGGCGGAGGAGGCCAAGGACCCCAAGCGCACGATCCCGATCGCCTACATCACCGGCGTGCTCACCCTCACCGCGCTCGCCTTCGGGGTGATGCTGTTCGCGGGCGCCGCGGGCGATTGGAAGTCGCTGGCCGATCTCAACGATCCCCTGCCGCAGGCGATGAAGCGCGTCGTCGGCGAGTCGAGCGGCTGGCTGCACATGCTGGTCTGGCTCGGGCTGTTCGGCCTCGTCGCCTCCTTCCACGGCATCATCATGGGCTATGGCCGGCAGATCTTCGCGCTCGCCCGGGCCGGATTCCTGCCCCGCATCTTCGCCCGGCTGCACCCGCGCTTCCAGACCCCGCACCTCGCGACCCTCGCCGGCGGCGCGGTCGGCATCGCGGCGATCTACAGCGACAACCTCGTCAGCATCGCCGGCCAGTCGCTCACCGCCAGCATCGTGACGATGGCGGTGTTCGGGGCGCTGACGATGTACATCGTCAGCATGGCGGCCCTCTTCCGGCTGCGCCGCACCGAGCCGACCCTCGCCCGGCCTTACCGTGCCCCGCTCTACCCCGTGGCCCCGCTGGCGGCGCTCGCGATGGCGGTGGTCTGCTTCGTCGCCCTCGTCGTCTACAACCTGCAGATCTTCGTGATCTTCGCCCTCGTGATCGCCGCCGGCACCGGAACCACCCTCGTGATCCGGCGCCGTCGCACGGGCGTCCCGGTCGGTCCTGCCGGCGAACTGGTCTGACGTCGGTCGGCCCCCGATGAAGGGGGCCGGACGCCGCTCCATCCCGTCCGGCGGGCGGGAGGGGGCACGCAGCGCGAAAAAGCGCGGCGCCCGCTCATCTCGTCCATGGCCTTGCCGTCGCCATCCTGCCAGTGTCGCATGTCCGTCGGGCAGTGGAACGCAACAGTCGACCACCTCATGCCCCAGGGACCGGGCCGACCGAACGGAGTGTTAACCAGATTAACGTAGAGGGAGAGGGTCCGAATTTTCGGAGCGGTGCCGTTGACCGCGCGGCCCGTCTTCTACCCTCCGGCCTCCGAGACCGCACGATGCTCAAGCTGACAAGCATAAAATCGCGGCTGACGCTGGGTGGCGGCATCGTGGTGGTCATCGCGACGGCGACCGTGACGCTTGCCGGTTCGTTCTTCATGTACCGGTCGGCGGAAGAGGCGGCCCGCCGCGAGATGCGGACCCTGCTCGGCCGCTACGCCAACGAAGTGTCCCTGAAGATCACCGAAGGGTCGAAGGTCGCGGAGACGACGGCGAACGTCGTCTCGGGGCTCGTCGCGGCCGGCCGGCCCAACCGGGCCGCCGTCGAGCAGTTCATGGCGAACATCGTCGCGAGCAACAAGGACATGCTCGGCCATTCGGTGATGATGGAGCCGGATGCCTTCGACCGGAGCGACAAGGATCTCGGCCGGTTCGTCCCCTACGCGTTCCGCAAGCCCGACGGGTCGATCGGCCGTGAATCGGTCGTGATGAACGACGAGAGCGGCATGCAGGAGTGGTACGTCAAGCCGCTGCGCAGCAACGCGGCGCGTCTGCTGAACCCCTACAGCTACGCCGTCGACGGCAAGCAGATCCTGATGACGACCGTGGCGGACATCGTCCGCGACCGGGGCGGGGCGCCGATCGGCGTGGTCGGCGTCGACCTGTCGCTCGCGCGGATGCAGGATTTCGCCAGCCATCTCGTTCCGCTCGGCGTCGGGCGGATCATGATCGTGGCCGGCGGGTCCTGGGTATCGCACGCGGAGACCGCGCTTCTGGGCAAGCCGCTCGACCGGCCGGACCTGACCAAGCTCATCGCAGCGGCGAGCCAGGCCGACGAACCGGTGATCGAACTCGCGACGCGGGACGACGGGACGCAGGATTTCGTCTCGGCGATCCCGATCCACTTCCCGGGTCTCGCCGATCGCTGGCAGGTCGTCATGACCATCCCGCACGACGCGGCCATGGCGGGTGCCCGATCGACCCTCATCACGATGGTCGTCGCCTCGGTCGTGATCCTGCTGGCTCTCCTCGCCGGCATCTTCGTCGCGGCCGGCTCCTTCGTGCGGCCGATCAACCGGGCGACGCGGCGGATGATCGGGCTGGCGAACGGCGACGTCCAGGCCGAGATCCCCGACCTGACCCGCCGCGACGAGATCGGCGACATGGCCCGCGCCGTCGCGGTGTTCCGCGACAACGCCATCGCCCGCCTCGATCTCGAAGCCGCCCAGGCCACCGAGCAATCCGCCCGCCAGCGCCGCGCCGACCGGGTCGACGCCCTGGTCCGCGCCTTCCAGCAGAAGGTCGCCCGCTCCCTCGAGATCGTCACCTCGGCGGCCACCGAGCTCGACGCCACCGCCCGCTCGATGACCCAGGTCGCCGACACCACCAACCGCCAGGCCGTCGCCTCCAGCGCCGCCGCCGAAGAGACCTCGGTCAACGTGCAGACCGTCGCCTCGGCCGCCGAGGAGATGGTCTCCTCGCTCCACGAGATCCAGCGCCAGGTGCTGCGCTCCAACGAGGTGGCGTCGCACGCCGCCCGCGAGGCCGAGGCCTCCGGCTCGGCAATGGCCGAACTCGGCACCGCCTCCGAGCAGATCGGCGCGGCCGTGACGACGATCTCGTCGATCGCCGCGCAGACCAACCTGCTGGCGCTGAACGCCACCATCGAGGCGGCCCGGGCCGGCGAGGCGGGCCGGGGCTTCGCGGTGGTGGCCGCCGAGGTCAAGGAACTGGCCGGCCAGACCGCCAAGGCGACCGAGGAGATCGGCGGCCAGATCACGGCGATCCAGGCCGCGACCGGGCGTGCCGGCGAGGCGATCCTGCAGATCGGCCGGACGATCGCGTCGATCAACGAGATCTCGGGGATGATCGCCTCCACCGTGGTGCAGCAGACCGAGGCGACGACGGAGATCTCGCGCAACGCCGCGGAGGCGGCGCACGGCACCCAGGACGTGTCGGCCAACGTGGCGCGGGTGCTGACCTCGGCGAACGAGACCGGCAGCGCGGCGACGCAGGTGCTGGGGGCGGCGGCCGAGCTGGCGACGCAGTCGCTCAGCGTGAAGCAGGAGGTCGACACCTTCCTGCGCGACATCCAGGCCGCCTGACCGGAGCGGGGAGAAGAATGCGGCGCGGCGGGAGCGCAGGGGGGAAACGTCTCCTGCGCTCCCGCCGCGCTCAAACAATGTCCGGTGTGCCGCAGCACGCCCGATCCCGGACAAGGGACCGAGCCAGTCGGACCGTCGATCTTGCGTAACGGCATGACGCAAGATAACGTGATACGACTCGTCGAAGCATGCATGGCGGCCGGACATCGCGACATAATCCATCCGACCCGAATGGGGGGATGACCCGGGGGACGGAGATTCCTCATGCGGCGGCCGGCCGATCGCTCCCGACGGGGGGAGGGGGGGGTCGCATGAGCACGCCGATCACGCCGGACGACCTGCCGATTTATGTGCCGGGGATACGCACCGACGACAGCGCGCACCTGTGCTGGGACGGCGTGCGGCTGGTCGGCTACCGCTATACCGGCTCCGACGTGGGGATTCCGCCGCTGCGCGACAACGCGCTCGTCGCCTATCGGGCGGGAGCCAGCACGATACATCGGCGCTGCACCGGCGCATGGCAAACGGACGAGGCCAGACCCGGCGCGGTGTCGCTCCTCAGCCACGCACAGGATTCCCATTGGCGCTGGAGCGAGACGATCGAGGTGTTCCACCTCTACCTCTCGCCCGCCCTCATGGCCCGGACCGCCACCGACCTCTACGCGCGCGAGATCGGCGCGGTGGCCCTGCGCGACGTCCTGGCGGCCGACGATCCGGTCCTCGCCGGCCTTGTCGCGGGCTTCGCCCGGGAAGCCCGGGAGGGCCGCGCGCGGGACGGAGAGGTGGGGAAAGGCGGCCTCTACGTCGAATCCCTGCGGCAGGCCGCCTGCGTCCACCTCCTGCGCCATTACGCCGAAGTGCGCTTCCGCGAGCCCGAAGCCCGGGGCGGCCTGTCGCCGGCCCAATGTCGCCGGCTGTCCGCCTTCATCGAGGACAGTCTCGGCCAGTCCCTGACGCTGGCCGACCTCGCGGGCCTCGTCGGCCTCAGCATCTTCCATTTCACCCGGAAGTTCCGCGGGAGCTTCGGCTGTCCGCCTCACGCCTACGTACTGCGCCGGCGCCTGGAAGGCGCGAAGCGCCTCCTGGCCCGACCCGACCTGCCGCTCAAGGTCGTCGCCGCCGAGTGCGGCTTCGCCGACCAGAGCCACATGACCCGGGCCTTCCGCAACCTGCTCGGCACGACCCCGGCTTCCTACCGCCGGCACATCACCGGGTGATCGCGCCCGGCCGACCACTCGCTGGCACGCAGCAAGTTTGAACAACGCAGGCGTTCGCCTCCGTTCAAGACACTCCTCAGATCGACAGGCTTGATGCGCGGACACCCGGATCATCCGGGACGCACCAATCCGGGACGCACAAGTCCACGCACCGAGATCCGGGACGCCAGAGCCGGATCGCGGTGACATGATCGACGGGAGGACAGTCATGCCGCGGTTGTCGCGCAAGGTCGCGATCATCACGGGCGCCGCGGGCGGCATCGGATCCGCAATGGCGGTGTCCTTCGCCCGCGAGGGCGCCACGCTGCTCCTCGTCGACCGGGACGAGGCGGCGCTGAACGGGCTCGTCGCCCGGATCGGGCCTGAGCGGTGCAGCACCTGCGTCGCCGACATCTCCGATCCGGAGGATGTCGAGCGGGCGACCGCCACGGCCGTCGACCGCTACGGGCGCCTCGACATCCTGATGAGCAATGCCGGGATCGAGGGCCGGGTCCTGCCCCTGGCCGAGTATCCGCTCGACGCCTTCGATCGCGTGATGGCGGTCAATGTCCGCGGGGTGTTCCTGTCCCTGCGCGCCGCGATGCCGGCGATGCAGGAGAGCGGCGGCGGCAGCATCGTCATCACCTCGTCGATCGCCGGCCTGCGCGGCTTTGCCGGCCTGTCGGCCTATGCCGCCAGCAAGCACGCGGTCCTCGGCCTCATGCGCTGCGCCGCGCTCGAAGGGGCGGCGTACGGCATCCGGGTCAACACCATCCATCCCTCGCCGATCGAGACCCGGATGATGCGCGCCATCGAGGAGGGCGCGGCCCCGGGGGCGGCGGAGGCCGCCAAGGCCGAGTTTGCCGCCAGGATCCCGGCCGGCCGCTACGGCACGCCGGAGGAGGTCGCGGCACTGGCCCTGTTCCTCGCCGGCGACGAGAGCGGGTTCTGCTCGGGCGGAGCGTATTCCGTCGACGGGGCGATGTCCGCCGGCTGACCGGAGCCGGCCGAGCCAGACACTTCATCATCCCACCATCCCGATGGAGACAGACATGTCCGACGTGACGTCGCCCTCGCGCGCGCCCGGTTCCGCCGACGCGCCCCTCGTCCTCGATGCCGCGGTGATCGGTGCCGGCGTCGCGGGGCTCTACCAGCTCTACCTGCTGCGCCGGCAGGGCCTCGCGGTGCGGGCCTTCGACACCGCCTCGGATGTCGGCGGCACCTGGTACTGGAACCGCTATCCCGGCGCACGCTTCGATTCGGAAGCCTACATCTACCAGTACCTTTTCTCGGAAGAGCTCTACAAGGACTGGAGCTGGAGCGAGAAATTCCCGGCCCAGCCGGAAATCGAACGCTGGATGCACTACGTCGCCGACCGGCTCGACCTGCGCAAGGACATCCAGTTCGAGACGACGATCACCGCCGCGCATTTCGACGAGGCGACCGGGCGCTGGCGGATCACCACCGATGGCGGACAGGTGATCGATGCCCGCTTCCTGATCACCTGCTGCGGCATGCTCTCGGCCCCGCTCACCGGGATGTTTCCGGGTCAGGACAGCTTCCAGGGCCAGGTCTTCCACACCGCGCGCTGGCCGAAGGAGCCGGTGGACTTTTCCGGCAAGCGGGTCGGCGTGGTCGGCATCGGCGCCACCGGCATCCAGGTGGTGCAGACCATCGCCGACAAGGCCGGCCATCTCTCGGTCTTCGTGCGGACGCCGCAATACGTCCTGCCGATGAAGAACCCGACCTACACGCCGGCCGACCAGGAGGCCTACAAGGCGAAGTTCCACGATCTGGCCGCCCGCATCCCGCACACCTTCTCGGGCTTCGAATACGAGTGCGACAACGGTGCCTGGGCCGACAGGACCCCGGAGGAGCGGCAGGCGATCCTCGAGGAGACCTGGCAGGACGGCTCCCTCAAGCTGTGGCTCGCCGCCTTCGCCGAGATCTTCGTCGACGAGGCGGTCAGCGCGGAGGTCTCGGAGTTCGTGCGCGCCAAGATGCGGGCGGAGCTGAAGGACCCGGCGCTCTGCGCGGCGCTGATCCCGACCGATTACGGCTTCGGCACCCACCGCGTCCCGCTCGAGCGCGGCTTCCTCAAGACCTTCCACCGGCCGAACGTCGCCCTCGTCAGCGTCAAGGACAACCCGATCGCCGCCATCACCCCGACGGGCCTGCGCCTGGCCGACGGGACCGAGCACCCCCTCGACATCCTGATCCTCGCCACCGGCTTCGATGCCGGGACCGGCGCCCTGACCCGGATCGACATCCGCGGCCGCGGCGGGCGCTCCCTGAGGGAGGAATGGAGCCGGGACATCCGCACCACCCTGGGTCTCCAGGTGCACGGGTATCCGAACCTGTTCACCACGGCGGCGCCGCTCGCCCCCTCCGCCGCCCTGTGCAACATGACGACCTGCTTGCAGCAGCAGACCGAATGGATCGCCGCCTGCATCGCCTCCATGCGCGAGCACGGCCTCGCGGTCATCGAGGCGGAGGAGGCGTTCCAGGACCAGTGGGTCGCCCATCACGACGAGATCGCCGCCGCGACCCTCGTGACCAAGACGAACTCCTGGTACATGGGCTCGAACGTCGAAGGCAAGCCGCGGCGGTTGCTCTCGTATATCGGCGGCGTCGGCGCCTATCGCCAGCAATGCGACCAGGTCGCGGCCAACAACTACGCGGGTTTTAGCCTTCGCTAGAGCACTTCGCGATTGCGTTGCCATCGCGAAGCTCTCCAGGTTTTTGCTTTTGAAGCATTTTCTGCGACGAACCGGTATCCACTTCGTCGGAAAATGCTTCAGGGCCTGATCGGTGCGGGCCGGGGCGGGGCCCACACGCGCCCTCGGACCGCGCTTCCCCTTCCCCGACCACACGAAAGAGTTCGACCATGACCGGCTCAGCGATTCCGGCCGCCTTCGCGACGGCGGCCGACACCATCCTGCGCGGCGCGGTTGCGACGGACCAGGGCGTCTCCGGCGTCGTCGCCATGGCGACGGACCGGGAGGGCACCGTCTACGAGGGCGCCGCCGGCACGCGCCGCCTCGGCGAGGAGGCCGCGATGACGACCGACACCGTCTTCGCGCTGTTCTCGACCACCAAGGCGGTCACCGGCACGGCGGCGTTGCAGCTCGTCGAGGAGGGCCGTCTCGACCTCGACGCGCCGGCCCGCACCTACCTGCCGGAGATCGGCCAGCTCCAGGTCATCGACGGCTTCGGCGAGGACGGGACGCCGCTCCTGCGGGCGCCGAAGCGCGACATCACCACCCGGATGCTGCTGACCCACACCGCGGGCTTCGGCTACGACTTCTTCAACGCGACCTATGCCCGGCTCGCCGCCGAACGGGGCCAGCCCAGCGTCATCACCGGCTCCAAGGCCGCGCTGACGACGCCGCTGCTGTTCGATCCGGGCGAACGCTGGGAATACGGCAGCAACCTCGACTGGTGCGGCCAGATCGTCGAGGCGATCACCGGCGAGCGCCTCGACGAGGTGTTCCGGGCCCGCATCTTCGAGCCTCTGGGCATACGCGAGACGGCCTTCTCCCTGAGCGAGGCGTTGCGGGCGCGGGCGGCCGGCATGCAGGCCCGCCAGGCCGGCGGCGCCCTTTCGGCGATGCCGTTCGAGCTGCCGCAGGACCCGGAGGTGCAGATGGGCGGCCACGGGCTCTACGGCACGGTCGGCGACTACATGCGCTTCATCCGCATGTGGCTCAACGACGGGCAGGGGGAGGGCGGCCGGGTCCTGAGGCCCGAGACCGTCCGCATGGCGGCGCAGAACCACCTCGACGGCCAGCGCGTGACGATGATGCCGGGGGTGATCCCGGCGTTGTCCAACGACGCGGAATTCTTCCCCGGCCTGCCGAAATCCTGGGGCCTGTCCTTCATGATCAACGACGCCCCGGCGCCGACGGGCCGTCCGGCCGGCGCCCTCGGCTGGGCCGGCCTGGCCAACCTGTTCTACTGGATCGACCGCACGTCCGGCGTCGGCGGTTTCTGGGCGACCCAGATCCTTCCCTTCGGCGACCCGGCCTCGTTCGGCGGCTACCTCGCCTTCGAGACGGCCCTGTACCGGGCCCTGCACGACGTATCTTGAGCAGACTTGCATTGGGGGCCACGCTTCGTCCGCTGAGGTTCTTGTTTTGTCGCAGATGTTCGGCGCCGAACCGGTAACCAATTCGGCGAAATCTGCTTAGAGGATCTTCCGACGACACGGGTAACGGGTCGTCGCAGACAATGCGGCACAATCGAAGATCCGGAGCAGCGTCCGGTTGCAACGCGACCGCGTGCTGCTCCAGGGACACAGGTTGCCGCTCTTTCAGGGGCATACACGCATCCCTTGCGTCATGACCACAAGTCATGCCAATTTATCCGGCACATGTCTCGCCTGACGCCACCTGTCGTGTCGGTTATCCGATAATATTACTAGATCGACGCTTCGCCGATCGGCCGTGTTCGTTCGCGGCATCGATCCATTTTTGTGGTGCTGTTGTTCGAGTCGCGTCGGGAAAACCGCTCTCCGCATCGGCAGCAAGGGGCTGGGCTGCCGATCGGCGGCGTTCAATGCAAGCCATGTGGGGGGAATGACCAAGATGACGACTGAGTCGAGCCGGGCCGCCGGCGCGCGGCGCGTGGTCCGCGCCTGGGTCGGGCTGTGCCTGACGCTCCTTGCCGCAGCGGCAGGCCTGCGGGCCGCCCCGGCGGCGGCGCAGGAGATCATGCCCTACGAGTTCACGCCGCTGCCGGCGGGCACAAACCTGGCGCTCGGCTATTACGCCTACGGCCACAACACCGATTACAGCATCGCCCGGGGTCCGACCTTCCGCGATTCGGGCCTCGAGACCCATATCGGCATCGCCCGGCTGGTGCATTACGACGAGATCGCGGGCATCCGCGGCGGCGTCCAGGTGTTCCAGGCCTTCGGCGGCCTCCAGGATGCGCGGATCGGGGGGCAGCGCCTCGAAGGGGCCTTCGGCGCCCAGAACATCGGCCTCTCGGCCTTCGCCTGGCCCTACATCAACGAGGCCTCGAAGACCGCCGTGATCGTGGTCGGCTTCCTCAATCCGCCGACCGGGACCTACGACCGCTTCGCCCCCCTCAACCTCGGCGACAACCGGGTGCGGGGCACGGTGCAGGTCGGGTTGCAGCAGGGCTTCGGCGAGCAGTTCGGCCTCGATCTCGCCTACGACGCCCAGTTCTACGGCGACAACGACCGGCCCTTCCCGGGCGGCGGCGTCCTGAGCCAGGGAACCACGCACCGCATCCAGGCCTGGGCGAACTGGCGCTGGAACGCGGCCTTCACCACCTCGCTCGGCTATACCGGCACATGGGGCGGCGAGCAGCGGATCGACGGCATCCTGACGGGCGCCCGCACCAAGATCCAGCGCATCCGCGCCCATACCGGCTACTTCATCGACCCGACCCTCCAGGTCGGCCTGGAGCTCAACCACGACCTGCGCGCCGTCGGCGGCTTCAAGCAGGAATTCGGGGCGATCGTCCGGGTGCTGAAGGTGTTCTGAGCGGATCGGAGATCCGCGCGCGGCGGCCGTTCGGCCTGAGCGTCAATAGTTGATCGTCGCCCGCAGGCCCATCACGGTGGCGTTCTTCAGCCGGCGGCCATCCTCGCCGGCGAGCCCGCCGCCGGGCCGCATCACGAGCTGCAAGTCGGGCTGCACCGTGAAACCGGGCACCACTTCGGCCTGGTAGGTCGCCTCGATCACCACCTCGCTCGACCGGATCGGTCCTGTGCCCTGGCCGAACAGGATCGTGTCCCGGTCGAAGGCCCGGGCCGCCGGGCCGATGCGGGAATAGATCACCCCGAGCGCCACGGTGTCGTTGGGCCGCCCCGGCAGCAGGCCTTTGTAGGCGAGGCCGCCATCGAGATAGAAATCGATCAGGTTGCGGTCGCCCGGCACCCTCGACAGCCGCAGGAAGGCGCTCGCGCCCTCGTCCTCGGTGCCGGGCTCGCGGTAGAGCGTCTGGTCGATGATGCCGTAGACGCCGCGGTCGCCGCGAAAGCGCCGGGCGACGCCGCTCGCTTCCGGGTCGGCGAGCAGCCGGCCAGATACGCTGTCGAGGCGCGGGCTGTCGAAGCCGCCGAAATGCTGCCAGCCGCCGAGCGTCGCGGTGCCGTGCAGGGCCTCGCCCCAGAGATCGAGCGTGTAGGCGTACGCGACCTCGCCGATCAGCAGGGGCGGATCGCTGGTCCGGAAGCTGGTCCCGCTGCGGTTGATGCGCTGCGGGTCGGTGTCGTCGCCCCGGCGCAGGCCCGCGGGATCGCCGTTGAAGAGCGCGGCCTGGATCGACAGGTGCGGGTCGGGGACGTACTTGACCCGCACGGCCGGGGTCGCGAGCGGATAGATCGGC
Organism: Methylobacterium indicum; assembly: GCF_017347565.1. Classification (NCBI taxonomy): domain Bacteria; kingdom Pseudomonadati; phylum Pseudomonadota; class Alphaproteobacteria; order Hyphomicrobiales; family Methylobacteriaceae; genus Methylobacterium; species Methylobacterium indicum. Next base: position 4,916,871 of record NZ_AP024145.1, read on the forward strand.
CCGCCGCTCGGCAGCACCACGGCACCGATATTCGGCCAACCGAATCCGGCATTGAAGAACACCACCGCCGACTGGGCGATGGCGAACTCGGTATCGGCCGAGACCTGGCCGACCTTGATCGAGAGCGTGTTATCGAACAGGCTCTGCTCGAGCCACAATTCAAACAGCCGGGTTGCCGGCAGCGCCTCGATGCCGCTCACCGTCGTCAGGTTGTTGACGTAGGAGCGCGACATCCCGTGGCCGTGGATCTGGAAGAAGTCGGTGTGGAACTTCGCTCCGGTCCATCCGGCGAGCCTGTCGAGATCGACGTCGAGGGAGGTGTCGAGGCGCCCGCCATAGGTGACGCCGCGCCGCAAGCCCCCGCGCAGGTTGGCCAGCCCCTCGCCGATATAGGTGATGGTGGTGGTGATGCCGCGCTCGGCGAGGAAGGCGCGGGTGCCGAACGGGTCGCCATAGGGGCCCAGCGACGACTGGATCGAGCCGCCGATCGTCAGCGACACCTGATCGGAGGTGCGCGCCTGGGCGATGGCGGTCTGCGGGTCGCCGCCGGCGCCCGTGAGGGGAAAGCGGGCGAGGATCGGCAGGGTCGGGGCCGGCGCGGCCTGCTGGGCTGCGGCCTCGCCCGCGGCGAGACCGACGAGACCCAGAATCGCCGCGCGCCAGTCCGCCATGCCGCGCTCAGTACCGCGCCGGCACGTACATTTCGGCCGGAACCGGGCCGCGGACGTAATCGGGGTTGCGCACCCGCTCGGGCAGGTGGACGGGCGCCCGCTCGACGGTGCCGTGGGGCACCTGCTCCAGCAGGTGGCTGATGCAGTTGAGGCGGGCGCGCTGCTTGTCGACGGCGTCGACCACCCACCAGGGCGCCTCGGGGATGTGGGTGCGGGCCAGCATGTCCTCCTTGGCCCGGGTGTAGCTCTCCCAGCGCCGGCGCGATTCGACGTCCATCGGGCTGAGCTTCCACTGCTTGAGCGGATCCTGGATCCGCATCTCGAAGCGGTGGGCCTGCTCGGCATCGGTGATCGAGAACCAGTACTTCACCAAGACGATGCCGGAGCGCACCAGCATGCGCTCGAACTCGGGCACCGAGCGGAAGAACTCCTCCACGTCGGCCTCGGAGCAGAAGCCCATCACCCGCTCGACGCCGGCCCGGTTGTACCAGGAGCGGTCGAACAGCACCATCTCGCCGCCGGTCGGCAGGTGGCTGACGTAGCGCTGGAAGTACCACTGGCCGCGCTCGCGCTCGCTCGGGGCGGGGAGGGCGGCGACACGGCAGACCCGGGGGTTCAGGCGCTGGGTGATGCGCTTGATGACGCCGCCCTTGCCGGCGGAGTCCCGCCCCTCGAACAGCACCACGACCTTGAGCTTGTGGGTCTGGACCCAGTCCTGGAGCCGCACCAGCTCGTGCTGGAGCCGCAGCAGCTCGCGGAAGTAGAAGCACCGGTCGAGCTCCGGCCCGGCGCCCTCGCGCGGCGGCACGAGGCCGGCGAGGCGCTCCTCCTCCATCTCGAGTTCCAGCTCCTCGTCGTAGGCCTCGGCGATCTCGCGCCGGAGCGCCGCGATGAGGGTCGCCTGCGACGTGCCGTCCAACTCGCTCATGGTGGTGTGTCCCGCTCCCGTTCGTCCGACCGGAAGCCTTACCCGCCGTCCCATGACACTATCGAGAAGCCGGCCGCCGGGACCGCAACGGCCGGGCTCGCTGACGATGGGGAAAGGAAAGTGGTGGGGGAAGTAGGACTCGAACCTACGAAGGCATAGCCAGCGGATTTACAGTCCGCCCCCTTTGCCGCTCGGGACATTCCCCCACGCTGCCGTCGCCGGCAGGGGCCGCCGCGCGAGCAGCGGGTCCGTATGATGGAGCGATCCGCGTCCCGCAAGACGCCGGAAGCCGCCCCGACCCGTGCCGTCGATGCGGATCGGCATCGCTCAACGACGGGTTGACCTGAAAACTGAATGGTGGGGGAAGTAGGACTCGAACCTACGAAGGCATAGCCAGCGGATTTACAGTCCGCCCCCTTTGCCGCTCGGGACATTCCCCCACGCTGCCGTTACCGGCAGGGGCCGCCTCTCGGCGACGGGGCCCTTATGGTGGGGCGCTCCGGGGGTGTCAAGCCGGGATCCGTGGCCGGCTCACCGGAGCCGTGTCAGCCCGCCTCCGCCACGTCGCAGAGGCGCAACTCGACCCGGTCGGCACCGCGCCAGCGGTCGCGCGAGAGGGTGCCGGCGGCATGGATGTCCCGGCCGATATGCGAGAGCAGGAGCCGCCCGACCGGCGATTCCGCGGCCCGGAACGCGATGGCGCCGACCGCGACGCCGTCCCGGCCGCGCAGCTGCGCCTTGACGTGGCCGGTGCCGACGACGCGCGCATCGGCGACGCGGTGGCGGGCGAGGGCGAAGACCGGCTCCGGCGCGCCCTGGCCGAAGGGCCCGGCCCGCTCGACGGCGTCCGCGAGATCGGGTTGCACCCCGCCGGCCGAGACGAGGCCGTCGACCAGCAGCGCCTCGCCGAGGCGCGCCTCCGCCACCGAGGCGGCGAGGTCGCCCGACAGCGCCTCGCGGAAGCGGTCGAGGTCGAGGGCGGCGAGCGTCACGCCCGCCGCCATGGCGTGGCCGCCGCCCTTGGCGGCAAGCCCGGCCTCGACGCAGGCCCGGACCGCCCGGCCGAGATCGGCCCCCGGGATCGAGCGGCCCGAGCCGGTGGCGGTGCCGTCCTGGCGCAGCGCGAAGGCGAAGGCCGGGCGGCCGAACCGCTCCTTGAGGCGGGCCGCGATCAGCCCGACGACGCCCGGATGCCAATCCGGGCTGCCGGCGACGAGGACCGGCTGGTCGGGATCGCGTTCCAGGCGCATCCCCATCTCGGCTTCGGCCTCCGCCACGGCGGCGGCCTCGATCGCCTGGCGCTCGCGGTTGAGCGCGTCGAGCTGGGCGGCGATGCCGGCGGCCTCGATCGGATCCTCGCAGAGCAGCAGCCGGGCGCCCAGCGTCGAATCGCCGATGCGGCCGCCGGCATTGATCCGGGGGCCGAGCAGGAAGCCGAGATGCCAGGCCTGCGGCGCTTCCCCGAGACCGGCGGCGTCGAGGAGGGCGGCGAGCCCCCGCCGGCCGCGGCCGCGCATCACCGCCAGCCCCTGGCGCACGAAGGCCCGGTTGAGGCCGTGCAGCGGCACGACGTCGGCGATGGTGGCTAGCGCCACAAGGTCGAGCCCCGCCATCAGGTCGGGAATGGCGAGCCCGTCGCGGCGCAGGCGCCGGTTGAGCGCCACCAGCGTCAGGAAGACCACCCCGGCGGCGCAGAGATGGCCGAGGCCCGAGAGGTCGTCGAGGCGGTTCGGGTTGACGAGGGCGTGCACCGGCGGGAGCACCTCGGGCGCGCCGTGATGGTCGAGCACCACCACGTCCATGCCGAGGCGCCCGGCCTCGGCCAGGGGCTCGTGCCCGGCGGTGCCGCAATCGACGGTGACGAGGAGGGTCGCGCCCTCCTCGGCGAGCATCCGCACCGCCGCGACGTTGGGGCCGTAGCCTTCCGTGATGCGGTCGGGGATGTGAAGCCGGTAGGGCACGCCGAGGTCGCGCAGCGCGCTCGCCAGCAGGGCGGCACTCGCCGCCCCGTCGACGTCGTAATCGCCGAAGATCGCGACCTTCTCGCGCTTCTGGATCGCGACGGCGAGCCGGTCGGCCGCGGCCTCCATGTCGACCAGCACGGCGGGATCGGGCAGGAGGTCGCGCAGGCGCGGCTCGAGGAAGCCCGGCACGGCATGGAGGTCGACCCCGCGGCCGGCCAGCACCCGGGCCAGCACCTCCGGCAGGCCGTGGCCCTGCGCGATGGCGACCGCGAGGCTCTGCGCCGGCGCCGAGGCGCAGCGCTCGTGCCAGGGCCGCCCGAGCGCGGAGCGGTGGACGTCGAGGAGGGGGCGGGGCAGGTCGAGGATCGTGGACACCGGGGGAGTGTAGCGGGATTCGCGGGAGCGCGCTGCCGCAGCCGGGCGACAGTGGGGGGCGTTCACGCTTGAGGGCGCCGCGTGAACTCTTCCCCCTCTTGGGCAGGGCTATCCGGGGAATATTCCTTTCAGAAGCAAGCGCGGGATCCCCTCTCCAGGCGATGCCGGGCTTGCCCGGCATCGCCTGGAGAGGGGAGGCGCGCCACAATTGTCCCCGGACAGCCCTGCGCAGAGGGATAGGGCTTCGCCGAGCGGGTCCCTTCAAACGCGAAAAGCGGGGCACGAGGCCCCGCTTTCCCGGTCCGGAGCAAAGTGCTCCGGCAGACCGTGCCCTGACGGGTCGACCGTCAGAAGTTCTTGACGATCTCGTCGACCACCTTCTTGGCGTCGCCGAACAGCATCATGGTGTTGTCGCGGAAGAACACCTCGTTCTCGACGCCGGCATAACCCGAGCCCATGCCGCGCTTGATGAACAGCACGGTCTTGGCCCGCTCCACGTCGAGGATCGGCATGCCGTAGATCGGCGATTGCGGATCGGTCTTGGCGGCCGGGTTGGTGACGTCGTTGGCGCCGATCACGAAGGCCACGTCGGCCTGCGGGAACTCGCCGTTGATGTCCTCCAGCTCGTGCACCTCGTCGTAGGGCACGTTGGCCTCGGCGAGGAGCACGTTCATGTGGCCCGGCATGCGGCCCGCCACCGGATGGATGGCATACTTCACGTCGACGCCGGCCTTCTTGAGCTGGTCGGCCATCTCGCGGAGCGAGTGCTGGGCCTGTGCCACCGCCATGCCGTAGCCCGGCACGATGATGACCTTCTCGGCGTTCTTCATGATGAAGGCCGCGTCGTCCGCCGAGCCCTGCTTGACCGGACGGGTCTCGACCTGGCCGCCGCCCGAGGACGCCGCGGCGTCGCCGCCGAAGCCGCCCAGGATCACCGAGATGAACGACCGGTTCATCGCGTGGCACATGATGTAGGACAGGATCGCGCCGGACGAGCCCACCAGCGCGCCGGTGATGATCAGCGCGAGGTTGCCCAGCGTGAAGCCGATGCCGGCCGCCGCCCAACCCGAATAGGAGTTGAGCATCGAGACCACGACCGGCATGTCCGCGCCGCCGATCGGGATGATCAGGAGGCCGCCGAGCACGAAGGACAGGATCACGATCAGCCAGAACAGCACCTTGCTGCCACCGCCGATGAAGCCGGCGAGCAACGCCACCAGCACGATGGCGAGCACGATGTTGATGGCGTGGCGCTGCGGCAGCATGATCGGCTTGCCCGACATGCGCCCGTCGAGCTTCAGGAACGCGATCACCGAGCCGGTGAAGGTGATGGCGCCGATGGCGACGCCCAGGCCCATCTCGAACAGCGACTGCTTGTGGATGGCGCCGTTCTCGATGATGCCGAAGGCCTGCGGCGCGTAGAGAGCGCCGGCCGCCACCGCGACGGCCGCGAGGCCGACGAGGGAGTGGAAGGCCGCGACGAGCTGCGGCATCGCGGTCATCGGCACGCGCTTGGCGATCACAGCGCCGGCGCCGCCGCCGATGCCGATGCCGAGCAGCACCAGGAACCACGCCCCGACGCCGGCCGGCGGATGGCCGATCAGCGTCGTCAGGATGGCGATGCCCATGCCGATCATGCCGTACAGGTTGCCCTGCCGGGAGGTGGTCGGGTGGGACAGGCCCCGCAGCGCCAGGATGAACAGGACGCCGGAGACGAGGTAGAGGAGCGAGGAGACGTTCTCCGACATCGCCTCAGGCCTTCTTCTTGTACATGCTGAGCATGCGCTGGGTGACGAGGAAGCCGCCGAAGATGTTCACGCTGGCGAAGACCAGGCCGATGAACCCGAAGAAGCGGGCCCAGCCGGTGCCCTTCTCGATGTACGGAACGCCGACGGCCAGAAGCGCGCCGACCACGATCACCGAGGAGATCGCGTTGGTGACCGACATCAGCGGGGTGTGGAGGGCCGGGGTCACCGACCAGACCACATAGTAGCCGACGAAGATCGCCAGCACGAAGATCGCCAGGCGGAACACGGTCGGGTCGATGGCGCCGTGGGTCGCGGCGGCGACGCCGTGGCCGACGCTGTCGGCGATGATCGCGGCCTGGTCGGCGGCGCGGGCGGCGATGTCGGCCGCGTTGCGGGCGGCGGCGGCGGCGGCGCGTGCCTGCTCGGCCGCCTGGTCGGGGGGAAGGGTAGCCATGAGGTCTCCTCCGATTGCGGGGCGAGCGGCCTTAGGCCGCCTTGGGCTGGAAGTTCGGGTGGACGACGGCGCCGTCGCGGGTCAGGCAAGTCGCCTTGACGAGCTCGTCGTCCCACTTCACCGCCAGCGTCTTCGCGGCCTTGTCGACCAGGGTCTCGACGAAGGCGTAGAGGTTGCGGGCGTAGAGGCTCGACGAGGTGGCGGCCAGCCGCCCCGGCACGTTGGCGTAGCCGACGATCTTCACGCCGTTCTGCGTCTCCACGACCTCGTCGGCCTTGACGCCCTCGACGTTGCCGCCGCGCTCGACCGCGAGGTCGACGAGGACCGAGCCCGGCCGCATCGCCGCCACCATGTCGGCGGTGACGAGCCTGGGCGCCGGCCGGCCGGGGATCAGCGCGGTGGTGACCACGATGTCCTGCTTGGCGATGTGGCTCGCCACCAGCTCGGCCTGCTTCTTCTTGTACTCGGCCGACATCTCCTTGGCGTAGCCGCCGGCGGTCTCGGCCTGCTTGAACTCGTCGTCCTCGACGGCGACGAACTTGGCGCCGAGCGACTCGACCTGCTCCTTGGCGGCGGGCCGCACGTCGGTGGCGGTCACGACCGCGCCCATCCGGCGGGCGGTGGCGATGGCCTGCAGCCCGGCGACGCCGGCGCCCATCACGAAGATGCGGGCCGCCGGCACGGTGCCGGCCGCGGTCATCATCATCGGCAGGGCCCGGCCGTAGACGGCGGCGCCGTCCACCACCGCGCGGTAGCCCGCGAGGTTGGCCTGGCTCGAGAGCACGTCCATCACCTGGGCGCGGGTGATGCGGGGCATCAGCTCCATGGCGATCGCCGAGACGCCGGCATCGGCCATCGCCTTGACCTCGGCCTCGTGGCCGTAGGGATCCATGATGGCGATCACGATCGCGCCGCGCTTGAGCGCGGGAAGCTCGTCGGCGCCGGGGCGGCGCACCCGCAGGACGATGTCGGCGCCCTCGGCGGCGGCCTTGGCGTCGGCGGCGATCGAGGCGCCCGCGGCCTCGTATTCGGCATCCGGCACGCCGGCCTTGAGGCCCGCACCGGACTGCACCGTCACGTCGGCCCCGAGAGCCTTGTACTTCTTCACCGTTTCCGGGACTGCCGCGACCCGCGGCTCCGCCGGATCGGTCTCGGATAGGACCGCGATCCGCATTCAGATTTCCCTTTGGTCGATACACGGCGCGGAGCGCCGATCCCCCTTGCGGGCGGTGTGTACAAGGCCACGCCTGCCCCACAACTGTAAAGCCGTCCCCTCGGCAGAAGGGACGGCTCTGGTTACAAATCTTTAACGATTGAGTCACGCGCAATCTGTCGGGCGCGTGAGAGGGGGAGGGGCGGACGGGCCGCCCGCCGCCTCAGTAGAAGGCGAGCATGAGGGCGAGCAGCACCGCCACCACGGCCGGGGCGCGCCAGCCGATTCCCGGGGAGAGGGCGCCGATGGCACCGCCGATGCCGCCGAGCACGACGCCGATGATGGCGGTGATCCAGGCCTCGCGCACACCGCCGACGGCGAGGGAGAGCACCCAGCAGATCACCACGGTGGTGGCGATCTCGACGAAGCGGACGAAGCCCCGGTAGGTAGCCTCGTGGGTCGGTCCGTCCATCTCCGGGCTGTAGGCGGAGTCGGTGGCGTGATTGATGTCGGCCATGATGCGGTAGACCCCGTCTTGTGCTCGTTGGCCGGGCTTTAGCGCATGCTCAAGGTCCCGGCAATCAGCCGATAGATGATCCGCGCGCGCGGACGCGGCTTGCTCGACCCACCGGCAAGCCGTTGCAGGAGCGAGATTTTCGGGCGTGCGGACCGGCCCGCCGGCGGGCCGGCCGCGGGCGTGGATCGACGGCCGAAGGTGCGGATCCGCACCTTTTTCCAAATCCAGGCTCCGCCCGGCCGCGCCTCCGCCTCAGACGGGATGGGGCAGGCCCGCCTTCTCCAGGGCGGCGTGCTGGCGGGCGGCGAGGTCGTCGAGGGAGAACCGGTCGATCTGGGCCTCGAACAGGCGGTGGTAGTTCAGCTCCGAGCGAAGGTGCAGGAACACCGCGCCCAGGCCCACCGCCGCCCGGTCCATGAAGACGAATTCCCGCGGCACCGTGACGGGACCGCGCTCCTTGAGGGCGCGATGGACCTCGAAGGCCTGGCGGCGGCCGTACTCGCTCGGCTTGACGCCGTCCGCCACCGTGCGGACCCGGTCCTCGAGGAGCGGCCCGTAGATGAAGCGGGCCCAGATGTTGAGGGTCTCGACGAGGTCGCGGGTGAGGTTGCGGAATCCCCAGCTCTCATAGGCGTGGACGACGCGGGCCTCGTCGTCGTGCAGGAGGCCCTTGTAGAGGTCGACCACGCCGCCGACGAAGCGGGGGTGGAAGATGCGCACGCAGCCGTAATCGAGCAGGTTGATGCCCTGCGGTTCGTCGCCCTCGGAGAAGACCGTGTAGTTGCCGAGATGAGGATCGCCGTGGATCACCGCGGCGCGGCTGAAGGGGTGCCACCAGGCCTGGAACATGGCGTGCGCGAGGCGGTTGCGCAGCTCCAGCGGCCCGCCGGTGAAATTCAGGATCTTCTCGCCCTGCAGCCAGCCCTGGGTGAGGAGCCGCTTGGTCGACAGGTCCGGGTAGACGACCGGGACCCGCACGGTCTCGACGCCCTTGAGCACGTCGGCGTAGAGCGCGGCGTGCTTGGCCTCGCGGGTGTAGTCCAGCTCTTCGCGCACCCGGTCGCCGATCTCCTTGGCGATCTCGCGGGTGTCGATCACCGCGCTGATGCGCCGGTGCAGGGCGAAGGCGAGTTCGAGCTGCTTGAGGTCCGCCTCGACGGCGGATTGCATGTCCGGGTATTGCAGCTTGCAGGCCAGCGGCGTGCCGTCGAGCGCTTCGGCCCGGTGGACCTGGCCGAGGGAGGCGGCGGCGGCCGGGCGCAGGTCGAACGCGCCGAAGCGGTCCTTCCATTGCGGCCCGAGTTCGGCGGCCATGCGGCGCTTGACGAAGGCAGCCCCCATCGGCGGCGCCTCGGATTGCAGCTTCTGCAGCTCGGCGGCGTATTCGGGCGGCAACAGGTCCGGCACGGTGGCGAGCAGCTGCGCCACCTTCATGATCGGTCCCTTGAGGCCACCCAGGGCCTGGGCGAGGGCGGCGGCGCTCGACACGTCCTCGCCCTTGCGCCCGAGGAGCCGCGCGCCGGCCATCCGGGCGGCGACGCCGCCGACATTGGCACCGACCTTCGCGTAGCGGGCGGCGCGGGCGGAGAAGCGATTGGCTTCGCTGTCGGACATGCGGGGACGTGGCTCGTGCGAGGACGCGCGCGGACGGGGGCCGCGCGCCGGACTTGGAGCCTAGATAAGCCCGTGCTCCCGCACCGCCAGGGCGACCGGACAGCGCGGGCGCCGTCCGTCGGACAGAGCGCCCGGACAGCGCGAGGCGCGCCGCCCGCGGGACGTCAGGATTGCCGCAAGGCCGCGCGCAGGACCCGCACCATCTCCTCGATGGCGCCGTCGCGATCCTCGGACTTGGCCGCGTAGTCGACCGAGGCGTCGAGATGCGAGCTGATGAGCTGGAGCACAGCCTCGCGCACCGCGGCCGTGATGGCGTTCATCTGCTGGACCTCGTCGAGGCAGTAGCGATCCTCCTGCACCATCGCCTGGAGGCCACGCACCTGGCCCTCGATGCGCTTGAGGCGTTGGAGGATCGGCTTCTTCTCCTCGTCGGTGCGGCGCACCTGGAGCCGGCCGTCGACGTATTGGTAATCCATGGTGTGCCTTCCCCGACCGGGGGTCCGCTCGTCCGGGAGGGCGCGGGCGGCCCGGGCGATGTCGGGTCTGATGAGTGATCGCCGCCCTTTCCCTGAGGAACGGCAACCGTTCTTGCATGACGGCCGGGCAGGTCAAGCTCAATCTTGGCCGCCCGGCCGCGCGCCCCCCCGTTCCTTCGGGCTAGGTCTTGCTGTTGGTGACCGGGCGCTCGACCATCTGCTCGCGCTGGGCGCCCGAATCCGGCCGGGCCGGGCCGAGCACCGGCTCCTCGCCCAAGGGCTCGAACGCCTTGAAGTGGAACTGGCCCTTGCCGTCGATCGACGGGCCTTCGCTGTAGCGGCCGGGCGGTACCGGGGTGCCGTTACGCTCGGTACCCATGAACATATAGCTAAAGTCTTGTGCCTCCTTCGACTGGTCGAAGGAATTGGGGACCGGCAACGAATCCTTCAGCCCGCCCATATCCTCGATAATCGCCAGCCATTGCTGCTGGTGCATGGTATCGCGAGCGATGAGATAGCTGAGCATGTCCTGCATGCCCTTGTCGTGGGTGGAATTGTAGAGCCGGACCGCCAGGGTGCGGCCGGTCGCCTCCGCCGCCACGTTGCAGAACATGTCGCCGACGAGATTGCCGCTGGCATAGACATGCGAACAATCGAAGGGCGTGCCGTCGCAATCGACCGGCAAGGCCGCCATGCCGGTGGAGAGCAGGTGGCGCTGGAGCATCCCCTCAACGACGTGGCGCGGGCGCTCGCCTCCCATCACCGCTCCGACGATCGGGTTGGCCTGGGCGGTGGTCTCCTGGAGCGTCGCCGGCGCATCCTCGAGGTTGAGGGCGACCGCCGTCGACAGCATCTCGATGTGGCTGATCTCCTCGGTGGCGGTGTTGAGCAGGACGTCGCGGTACTTGGTGTCCGGTCCCCGGGCGCCCCAGGCCTGGAAGAAATACTGGAGACAGACGCGGATCTCGCCCTCGATGCCGCCGATCGCCTGCTGCAACTGGCGGGCGAACAGCGGATCCGGCGTGTCGACCTTGACCGGATATTGCAGGCGCTTGTCGTGATAGTACATCGGGCTCTCCGTCCTGACGCTGGGTGATTCTCCGCTCGCGCGGTGATCCCGGACGCCGTGCGCCGCCGATCTCACATCAGGGAAATATACTCTGCGTGAGTATCTGGAATCGACGACCAACGTGCCGCCTCTGGGGCGGTTCGAGCGTGGCGGACGGGTTTTTCCCAGGAGGGCAGAACCGCACAGCTGCCGCATCGCGCCCGATGCCGGACGAGGCGCGGGATGGGGCCGTCGCGTGGGAGTCAGAGCCGCCAGGGAGAAAGGCCAGAAACCGGGAGGTGCGCGGGCTGTCACCCATCCACAGAGCGGACAGCGCGACGCCGATGGCCGAGAGGGCGCCGTCCTCGTTACACGACGACGCCGACGCCGAACATGAAAAAACCGGGCCTCGGCGTGCGCCGATCCCGGTTCATCTCATCTCGAACCCAGTCGAGGATGAGTTCCACCAAAGACGATTTGGTGGAGCTGAGGGGATTCGAACCCCTGACCTCCGCAGTGCGATTGCGGCGCTCTCCCATCTGAGCTACAGCCCCGCCGTGAGCGGGCATATGTCATATCGCCGAAGCGATGTCACCTACCCGGTGGCGCTAAAACCACCAACCTCTTCACCGGACCCAACCCAGCGTTAACCACGCGAGGCAGGCCTGGTGGAGCTGAGGGGATTCGAACCCCTGACCTCCGCAGTGCGATTGCGGCGCTCTCCCATCTGAGCTACAGCCCCGTCCGAGGCGGGTGCCTTGTAGGCCGGCCCTTCTCAGCCTGTCAATTCCCCTGGAGGCCCCGCCGCGTCGCGACTGCGCGCGGGCGCCCCGGGCTCGCACGGACCACGCATGCGCTCGATCCTCTGGCTCATCGACAACATCATCACGCTCTACGTGTACCTCCTGATCGCCAGCGCCGTGCTGAGCTGGCTGGTGACCTTCAACGTGGTCAACGTGCGCAACCCGATCGTGTCGCAGATCGGGGAGTTCCTGTTCCGGGTGACCGAGCCGGCCCTGCGGCCGATCCGGCGCATCCTGCCCAACCTCGGCGGCATCGACATCTCGCCGATCATCCTGGTGCTGGGCCTGTTCTTCCTGCGCAACCTGATGTTCGAGCTCTTCGCCGGCATGGCGTAGGGCGGACGGGGCGGACCCGCGATGAGCGCCCGGCCCTGGCGGACGACCCCGGAGGGGATCGAGGTCCGGGTCCGGGCCACCCCGCGGGGCGGGCGCGACGCCCTCGACGGCGTCGAGACCCGGGACGACGGCCTGCCCGTGCTGAAGGTGCGGGTGCGGGCGGCTCCGGAGGACGGGGCCGCCAATGCCGCCATCCGGGACGTCCTGCGGCGCGCCCTCGGCCTCCCGGCCTCCGCGGTGACGCTCTCGTCCGGCGCCACCGCGCGGATCAAGCTCTTTCGCATCGCCGGCGACGGGGCGGCCCTGTCCCGGCTTTTCGAGGCCTTAGCCGGACAGCGGGCGCGATGAGGCCCGAAGCCGCTCGGTCACCGGTCTCCGGTAGGGCTTGACCGTGGGGCGGCGCTGCCCCTCAAATCGCCGCCGGCATCCTCGGCCGGACCCGTCCCGGCCGTATCGGACACTTCCCGGAGCCTGCCGGGCGCCTCGGCGCGCCCGGCAGGCTCTTGCATGACAGGCTCTCGCACGAGAGGGGCGACGATGAAGACCAACCCGGGCCGCTTCTTCGAGGATTTCCGCCTCGGGGAGACCATCCGCCACGCCACGCCGCGCACCGTGACCACCGGCGACGTCTCGCTCTACACCGCGCTCTACGGCCCGCGCTTCGCGGTGCAATCCTCCGACGCCTTCGCGGCGGCCTTCGGCTACGCTCGGGCTCCCCTCGACGACCTGCTGGTCTTCCACGTCGTGTTCGGCAAGACGGTGCCGGACATCTCCCTCAACGCGGTCGCCAATCTCGGCTATGCGGAGGGGCGCTTCCTGCGGCCGGTCTATCCGGGCGAGACCCTGAACACCGTCTCGGAGGTCATCGGCCTCAAGGAGAGCTCCAACCGCCAGACCGGCGTGGTCTATGTCCGCTCTACCGGCACCAACGCCGCCGGCGAGGCGGTGCTGAGCTATTGCCGCTGGGTGCTGGTGCGCAAGCGCGACCCCGAGGCCACCATCGCCGCCGAGGCGGTGCCGAGCCTCGCCAAGGCGGTGGCGCCCGAGGAGCTGGCCGCCGCCCTGCCGCCCCTGAACGCCGGCGCCTACGATCTCGGTCTTGCCGGCAGCCCGCACCGCGTCGGCGACTACGCGGTCGGCGAGCGCATCGATCACGTCGACGGGATGACCGTCGAGGAGGCCGAGCACCAGATCGCCACCCGGCTTTTTCAGAACACCGCCAAGGTCCATTTCGACGGCTTTGCCGCCAAGGACACCCGCTTCGGCAAGCGGCTGATCTATGGCGGCCACGTCATCTCGCTCGCCCGGGCCTTGAGCTTCAACGGGCTCGGCAACGCGTTCTCGATCGCCGGCATCAATGCCGGGCGCCACGTCGCGCCGCTGTTTGCCGGCGATACGGTCTATGCCTGGAGCGAGGTTCTGGCGGTCGCCGAGCTTCCCGGGCGCAACGATGTCGGGGCGTTGCGCCTGCGCACCATCGCGACCAAGAACCAGCCCTGCGCCGCCCATCCGGACAAGGTCGGGGACGCCACCGACCCGGCGGTCATCCTCGACCTCGATTACTGGGCATTGATGCCGCGCTGAGCGCATCGCGGGGGCCTCGTCCGGCGACGTCGAAGGCCTTGCCGGGGGACCGGGATTGGCTTTGCCCATACGCCAGGACGCCGCTTGGCCCCTGCGACCACTCGCACGGGCGGAACGTTCGGACAAGCCGGTAAGTATCTCTCAAATCTAACGTAACGTCTTCTTCATCGTTGAGCCGTAAGGTTTGCCCAGGGACGACCGGACGACGGCAGATGCTGAAGCGCTTCTCACGGAAAAACGAGTTTTTGGAGCTGCTCGCGACGCGGGCCGGCGTGGGTCTGTGGGAGGTCGTGCCGCATCAGGGCGATCTCACCCATCCGAAGACCACGGTGACCTGGACGCCGGAAATGCGGCGCATCCTCGGCTACAAGACGATCGAGGAGTTTCCGAACACGCTGGAGGCGTGGTCGAGCCGGATCTATCCCGCCGATCTTGATCACATCATGTCCGCGTTCGCCGCCGCGATCAAAGACGCGAAGAACCAGGGCGCCTACGACGTCAAGTACCGGATCGTGATGCCGGACGGCAAGCCGCGCTGGTTCCGCGCCACCGGTGGCGCCAATTACGATGCGAAGGGCATCCCGACGCGGATCTGCGGCTCGCTCGTCGACATCGACGAGGAGATGAACATCAAGCTCCGCGACGAGGAACGGGCGAAGCGGCTGGAGGAGCTGTTGACCGGCTTCACCCGGGACTCCGCGGCCCTGTTCGCCACCCTCTCGAATGCCGCCACGGAGATGAACGCCGCCGCCGCCTCGATGGCCGGGACGGCGAGCCAGACCAGCGCCCGCTCGACGGAAGTCGCGGGATCCGCCCAGCAGACGTCGAGCAATATCGGCACCGTCGCGGCGGCTTCCGAGCAGCTCGGCAGCTCGGTCAACGAGATCGGACGCCAGGTCCAGGGCTCGGCGAGCCTCGCCGAGGCGGCGGTGGTCGAGGCGGATTCGACCGCGCGCCTGGTGCAGGAACTGAGCGGCGCGGTGAGCAAGATCGGCGACGTCGTCAGCTTGATCTCCTCGATCGCCGGGCAGACCAACCTGCTCGCGCTCAACGCCACCATCGAGGCGGCCCGGGCCGGCGAGGCGGGCCGCGGCTTCGCGGTCGTCGCGGCGGAAGTGAAGGAACTCGCCAACCAGACCGCCAAGGCGACCGACGAGATCTCGGCGCAGATCACGCGCATCCAGGATTCGACCGCGCAGGCGGTCTCGGCGATCAGCGGCTTCGGCACGCGGATCCGCGAGATCAGCAGCGTGACGACGACCATCGCCGCCGCGGTCGAGGAGCAGAACGCCGCGACCCAGGAGATCGTCCGCAACGTCGCCCAGGCGGCCACGGGTGCGGGCGACGTGATGACGGGGACCGCCGGCGTCTCGGCCTCCGCCGCCGAGACCGGCGAGACCGCGGCACGGGTGATGACCGCCTCGTCGCAGGTCTCGGAGCGCTCGCGCGAGCTGAACGTCCAAACCGACGCGTTCCTGCACGCGATGCGGGCGGCCTGACGGGGCCGTCCTCCAGAACGCATCGTCGACCTCCGATGCCTGGATCAGGCGTCGGAGTGTCAGGCATCGGTCCTGGCGGCGGTGAAGCGGCGGAACGCCTCCAGGGTCTCCCGGCTGACATGGTGCTCGATGCCTTCCGCGTCGCAGCGCGCCACGTCGGGGCTGACGCCCAGCGCCAGCAGGAACGACTCGACGATGCGGTGGCGCTCCCGCGCCTCCGCGGCCAGCGTCCGGCCGGCCTCGGTGAGGAAGACCCCGCGATAGGGCCGCTGCTGCACCAGGCCGTCCTCGGCCAGGCGCTTGAGCATCTTGGCCACCGTCGGCTGGGCGACGCCCAGCCGGGCCGCGATGTCGACCTGGCGCGCCTCACCGCCGTCGCCGATCAGGTCGGCGATCAGCTCGACGTAATCCTCGACCAGCTCGAGCCGGCGCGCCTCGCGCACCTGCCGGAAGCCGGCGGAATGCGCCTCGGCATCGACCAGGGCGGCGGGCTCGTGCGGGCGGTCGGTGTCCTGCATGGGGTGGGGTCGTCCGCCTCGTTCGTCGGTTCGGGGTGACGCAGTCTTACCCGAGGACGGGCCGGGTGTGCAGGGCCCTGCCGTTCGCGATCCCCGGCGGCCTCATCCCTCGGGCAGACGCAGGTCGGCGACGAAATCCTGCGCGAACGGGGGGAGTGCGGCGAGGTCCCGCACGCAGATCGTCAGGTCGCGCACCGCCCAGGGGTCGTCGAGCGCCACCGGCGCGATCGCCATGGTGCGGGCGGCCCGGCGCGCGGTCGTCTCGGGCACGATGCCGAGGCCGACCCCGCACTCGACCAGGCGGCAGACCGCATCGAAGCCGCGCAGCTGCACCCGCAGCCGCAGGGGCTGGCCGCTGCGGCCGGCCTTGGCGGCGAGGAAGCGGGTGAGCGCGCTCGCCCGGTCGAGCCCGACGAGATCGTGGCCGAGCACCTCGGCGAATGGCACGGAGGGCCGCGCGGCCAGCGGATGGCCCTGGGCCACCACCAGCACGAAGCGGTCGCGGCGGAACGGGTAGGTCTCGAGGCTGCCGGTCTCGACCGTGCCGGCGACGAGGCCGAGATCCGCCGCGCCCTCGGCCACGAGGCCGACGATCTCGTCGGAGAGCCGCTCCTCGATGTCGACGCTCACCCCCGGATGCCGGGCGAGGTAGGCCGACAGCACCTCGGGCAGGAACTCGGTCAGCGCGTTGGTGTTCGACAGGACCCGGATCTGGCCCGCCGCCCCGCCCGCGAAGGCGGCGAGGTCGCCCTGCAGCCGCTCGACGTTGCCGAGGATCTGGCGGGCATGGGCCAGCAGCGTGCGCCCGGCCGGGGTCGGGGTGACGCCGAGACGGGCCCGGACGAGCAGGGAGGCGCCGAGCGAGGCCTCCATGCTGCGGATGCGGTGGCTCGCCGCGGCGAGCGCGAGGTTCGCCCGGTTCGCCCCGTGGGTGATCGACCCCGCCTCGACGACGTGGCGAAACAGGCTGAGATCGACGAGATCGAAATGCATGGCCGCACCTCCCCGGGGTATCCGACGTCCGCCGGTCCCGACCGATCGTTTCGCCGGCCACGAAGGTAGAGCGCCCGGGCCCACGATGACCAGAGGCCCTTCCAGCCTTCGCGGCTCGCGAAGGCTGGGTCAACGAGAACCGCATTGCGAACTGGACGCATTCCAGAGAGACAGGTTGCGGCTTGTGTCACGCGTGTGGACCGACGGCCACGTTGCGCTCGCGCGGCGGAGCCGATAGGTGACCCAGTTTAGAGCCGGTACAGACCAGGAATCTTTCGAGGATCACGATGGCGGACACCGCAAGGCCCATGAACCCCTCCGGCAACCCCGCCGGCAGACCGGTCGTGCGACCGCTCTCGCCCCATCTCCAGATCTATCGCTGGACCTGGACCATGGCGATGTCGGTGGCCCACCGCATCACCGGCGTCGCGCTCTACGGCGGCACGGCGTTGCTGGCCCTCTGGCTGGTCGCGCTGGCCGCGGGTCCCGGCGCCTACGGCCCGGTGGCGTGGTTCTTCGGCTCGATCCTCGGGCGGCTGATCCTGTTCGTCTACACCTGGATCCTGATGCACCACATGCTCGGCGGCATCCGCCACCTGGTCTGGGATTTCGGCCACGGCATGGAGCCCGGCACCCGCATCGCGATGGCCCGCTTCACCCTGATCGGCTCGACCGCGCTGACGCTGGCGATCTGGTTCGTCGCCCTCCTGGCCCGCTGAGAAGGACGCCCCCGAGATGGCCGACACCCGTCCCTCGATCCGTACCGCCCGCGCCCGCATCAGCGGCTTGGGGCCTGCGCATCACGGCACCCGCGAGTGGTGGATGCACCGCGTCACCGCGGTCTCCAACGTGCCCCTCGTCCTCGCCTTCGTGGTGATCGTCGCCCTGATGGCCGGCCGGCCCTACCCGGAGGCGGTCGCCCTGGTGTCGCACCCGCTGGTGGCGATCCTGCTCATCCTTGGCGTGCTCTCGGTCACGAACCACATGCGGATGGGCCTGCAGATCGTCATCGAGGACTACGTCCACGACAAGGGCCTGCGCATCGCCGCGGTCATCGCCAACAACTTCTACTGCGTCGTCGTCGCGGTCGCCTGCCTCTACGCCATCGTGCGCGTGAGCCTGCGGGCCTTCGCGTAACGCCAGAACGGGAACCTCGCCCATGGCCTCCACCGCTTCCGCCGCGCCGGCCCAGAACGGCAAGGCGTACACCATCATCGACCACAGCTTCGACGTCGTGATCGTCGGCGCCGGCGGCGCGGGCCTGCGCGCCACCGTCGGCTGCTCGCAGGCGGGCCTGCGCACCGCCTGCATCACCAAGGTCTTCCCGACCCGCTCACACACCGTGGCGGCCCAGGGCGGCATCTCGGCCTCGCTCGGCAACATGGGCCCGGACGACTGGCGCTGGCACATGTACGACACCGTGAAGGGGTCGGACTGGCTCGGCGACCAGGACGCCATTGAGTACCTGGTGCGCAACGCCCCGGCCGCGGTCTACGAGCTCGAGCACTGGGGCGTGCCGTTCTCGCGCACCGCCGAAGGCAAGATCTACCAGCGCCCGTTCGGCGGCATGACCACCGATTACGGCAAGGGCACCGCCCAGCGCACCTGCGCGGCGGCCGACCGTACCGGCCACGCCATGCTGCACACCCTCTACGGCCAGGCCGTGAAGGCGCAGACCAACTTCTTCATCGAGTATTTCGCCCTCGACCTGATCATGGACGAGGAGGGCCGCTGCCGCGGCGTCATCGCCATCGACCAGGCGACCGGCGAGATCCACCGCTTCCGCGCCGCCACGACGATCCTGGCAACCGGCGGCTACGGCCGGGCCTATTTCTCGGCGACCTCGGCCCATACCTGCACCGGCGACGGCAACGCCATGGTGCTGCGGGCGGGCCTGGCGCTCGAGGACATGGAGTTCGTCCAGTTCCACCCGACCGGCATCTACGGCGCCGGCTGCCTCATCACGGAAGGCTCGCGCGGCGAGGGCGGCTATCTCACCAATTCCGAGGGTGAGCGCTTCATGGAGCGCTACGCCCCCTCGGCCAAGGACCTCGCGTCCCGCGACGTGGTCTCCCGCTCCATGACCATGGAGATCCGCGCCGGCCGCGGCGTGGGCAAGAACAAGGACCACATCTTCCTGCACCTCGACCACCTCGACCCGAAGATCCTGCACGAGCGCCTGCCCGGCATCTCGGAGAGCGCGAAGATCTTCGCGGGCGTCGACGTGACCAAGGAGCCGATCCCGGTCATCCCGACCGTCCACTACAACATGGGCGGCATCCCGACGAACTTCCACGGCGAGGTGCTGACCCTGAAGGACGGCAACCCCGACCACGTCGTGCCGGGCCTGATGGCGATCGGCGAGGCGGCCTGCGTGTCGGTCCACGGCGCCAACCGGCTGGGCTCGAACTCGCTCATCGACCTCGTGGTGTTCGGCCGCGCCGCGGGCCTGCGCTGCGCCGACACGGTGGAGAAGGGCGGCCGTCTGCCGGAACTGCCCAAGGACTCCGCCGACAAGGCGCTCTCGCGCCTCGACCGCTTCCGCTACGCCAATGGCGGCACGCCGACGGCGGAGCTGCGCCTCGAGATGCAGAAGACGATGCAGAACAACTGCGCCGTGTTCCGCACCGGCGAGGTGCTGGAAGAGGGCAGGGGCCTGATCAACAAGGTCTGGGCCGGCACCGACGACGTGAAGACCACCGACCGCTCGCTGGTCTGGAACACCGACCTCTTGGAGACCCTGGAATACGACAACCTGATCGGCCAGGCCGTCGTCACCATGGAATCCGCCGCCAACCGGACCGAGTCGCGCGGGGCCCACGCCCGCGAGGACTTCCCGGACCGCGACGACAAGCAGTGGATGAAGCACACGCTCGCCTGGCTCGATCCCGACGCCCGCAAGGTCGCGATCGATTACCGGCCGGTCCATACCTACACGATGTCGAACGACATCGCGTATATCGAGCCGAAGGCCCGCGTGTACTAAAGGCCGACGCGACGGCCGGCTTGGAGGGATCGATGACCGAGTTCCCCCGGATCACCCGCGACCCGGCCGTCATGGCCGGGAAAGCCTGCATCCGCGGCAAGCGGGTGACGGTCGCAATGATCCTGGGGAATCTCGGCGAGGGCGTCGGCATCGACGAGTTGCTGGCGGCCTATCCCTATCTCGAGCGCGAGGATGTCCTCGAGGCTCTTCGCTACGCAGCCTGGATGGCGCAGGAGCGTGAGATCGCTCTCGAGCCGGCGGCGTGAGGATCGTGATCGACATGAACCTCGCGCCCGCCTGGATCCCCTATCTCGCGAGCCTCGGGCACGACGCGGTCCACTGGTCGGAGGTCGGTGCGGAGGATGCGCCCGATACCGACATCATCGATTGGGCGCGGAGTCACCACCGCGCCGTCATGACGGCCGATCTCGATTTCGGGATCGCCCTGGCACGGTCGGACGCGACCGCACCGAGCGTCATCCAGCTCCGCACGGGAACCACGCTGCCCGGGCGCGTCGGCCCCCTCGTCGCCCGCGCGATCGACGGGGCGCGGGCGGACCTGCTCACCGGAGCCCTCCTCACCATCGAGACCGGACGGGTGCGATTGCGTCCCCTCGGGCTCGACCGCACCGATCAGGCATAGACAGATGGCCCAGTTCAACCTCCCCAAAGGCTCCCAGTACACCGAGGGCAAGACCTGGCCGAAGCCGGCCGGGGCCAAGAACGTTCAGGAGTTCCGGATCTACCGCTGGAACGAGGACGACGGCGCCAATCCGCGGATCGACACCTACTACGTCGATCGCGACGATTGCGGCCCGATGGTCCTCGACGCGCTCTTGTGGATCAAGAACAAGATCGACCCGACCCTGACCTTCCGGCGCTCGTGCCGCGAGGGCATCTGCGGCTCCTGCGCCATGAACATCATGGGGCAGAACACGCTGGCCTGCACGCTCGGCATCGACGACTGCAAGTCTGCCCAAGTCAAGATCTATCCGCTGCCGCACATGCCGGTGCTGAAGGACCTGGTTCCCGACCTGACCTCGTTCTTCGCCCAGCACGCGGCGATCGAGCCGTGGCTGCAGACCGAGACGCCCTCGCCCGAGAAGGAGTGGCGCCAGACCCCCGAGGACCGCGCGCGGCTCGACGGGCTCTACGAGTGCATCCTGTGCGCCTGCTGCACCACCTCGTGCCCGAGCTACTGGTGGAACGGCGACCGCTTCCTCGGTCCGGCGGCCCTGCTCCAGGCCTATCGCTGGCTGATCGACAGCCGCGACGAGAATACCGGCGAGCGCCTCGACGGGCTGCACGACCCGTTCCGGCTCTACCGCTGCCACACCATCATGAACTGCGCCAACACCTGCCCGAAGGGCCTGAACCCGGCGAAGGCCATCGCCGAGATCAAGAAGATGATGGTGGCCCGCGAGGTCTGATCCTCCCGCGCGACACGCCCGGGTGTGGCCGACTGGGTCCTGTCGGCCACACCCCCTGGAAAAGGCGCCTTCGGGCGCCTTTGTCGTTGGGGAAAGACCTGTGCCCGCCTTCGCGGGATCGTATTTGCCGGGGACCAACGACCTCGAAATCAGGCCCCTGCAGGACCCCTCGATGCCGCGTCAGATCCTCTGCACCGTCGCCGCCCTGGCGCTCGCCGCCAGCGCCGGCGCCTGCTCCTCGTCGCGCTTCGACACCGCGGCCTTGAGCGCCCCGGCCCGGCCGGCCCCGCGGGTCGCCCGGCCGCTGCCGCCCGAGGAGCCGGATCTCGGCCCCGGCCTGTCCTCCGGCCCGGTCACCTCGGCGCCGCTCGCCCCGCCGCCGGGCGCCGCCGGCGCTCCCGTCGTCGCCAACCCCTCCGGCCCGATCATGGCCGAGCCGAGCCCCCCGCCGCCGGTGCAGCAGCAGGCCGCCATCGCGCCGCCGCCGCCCCCGGTGGTCTCGACCGGCGGCCGCTCGGCGGTGGTCGGCGGCTGGACCGCCAAGGACGCCACCGGCGCGAGCTGCAAGGTGAACCTCGCCAGCACCCCGGCGCTCGACCTCTACAAGGCCTCGTCCTCGGGCTGCGCCAACAAGGACCTCGCCAAGGTCACCGCCTGGGACTACCGCGACGGCGAGGTCTACCTGTATCAGCCCGGCGGCACCGTCGCGGCGCGCCTGCGCCCGGCGGGCGGGGCGATGGACGGCGCCCTGTCGAAGTCCGGCGCGCCGCTGGCGATGGTGCGGTAGGACTACTCGGCCGCGCTGAGCCGGAAGGCCTGACGGCGGGGCTCCACGGCGCCCCCCGTCGCGCCGATCATCCGTCGGCAATCGGCGATGGTCGAGCGCGCCGTCTCGATGGCGATCATCACCGCCGCCATGGTGCGGGTGTCGGTCTCGCGCTCGCGGGTGTAGCGCACCACGTCGGCGGCAAGCGCATCGACCTCGCCCGTCAGGGCGTCGAGGCCGGCGGCCTCCGCCCCCCTCGCCTCGGCCAGGATCTCGAGCAGGCGGTCCATCACCACGTCGATGCGCTCGCGCCGCAGGCGCCTGAGGCGCTGGCGCAGCCAGGCCAAGGCCGAGCCGAAGCCACCGCCGAGGACCGCCAGGAGGTAGACCCAGTCGCCGTAGCGCTCGATGAAGCCCTGCTGCTCGCGCTCGTAATAGTCGATGGCGCCCGGATGGATCGGCAGCCGGGCGCTCGTCGCCTCCGCGGTGGTCTCGTAGGCGGGCGCCGCCACGTAATCGGCCGCCGGCGTCGCGTCGGAGAGGCGCGAGCGCAGCTCGAACAGGTGCTGGGTCACGTCCGCCGCCACGGTGCGGCTCATCGAGGCCTTGGCCATCAGCCGATAGGACGCGCCGACGGTCTTCACCTCCTCCTCGGGCACCTTCGGGCTGCCGCCGAACAGGCCGGCCGGCACCGTCACCGCCTGGAGCCGAGGCAGGCGCTCGATGATCGCCGGCCCGTCCTCGACCCCGACGAAGTCGACCTTGCGGGTCCGGCTCGCCGCCTGGACCGTGCCGACGAGGCGCAGCGCCATCGGGGCGGCCGGCGCGATGACCGCCACCACCGCGTCGATGCGCTTCTGCGCGAAGGCACCGGCGAGGTCCTCTTCCGCCATCGGCACCAGCCGCACCTGCCCGGCAGGAATGGGCCCCGTCCCGCCCTCCTGCAGGGAGAGGCCGTAATAGCCCATCAGGTTCTTGAGCAGCCACAGATCGGCGTCGCGGTGGGCGACGATGCCGAGGCGCTTGCGGGCGAGGCCCGGGAAGGTCGTGATGCCGGACGGCGCCGGCGAGGCGATCAGCATCGCCTGGTCGCGCAGGATGGCCAGCGTCAGGCCGTTCGCCGGCAGGTCGACGTCGGGTCGCACCACCGCGAGGTCGGCCTGTCCCGCCTCCAGCGCCTTGGCGCTCTCGCGCACGTCGTCGAAGGGCAGGATCTTGAGGCGCACGCCCTTCTGGGCGGTCTTCAGCGCCTCCGCGTAGGCGCGGATCAGGGCGGGCTCGGTGCCGTCGCGCGGCGCCACCGCGATGGTGAGCGTCGTCGCCTGCAGCAGGTACAGCGCGACCGCCGCGGCCACGGTCAGCACCAGGCTGGTGACCAGGAAGATCCGCTCGGGCCGGAACGCCGTCGTCATCGCGCGGATACGCCCTCCTCGGACCGGTTGCACCGATCCGATGAAACCGGGGGAGGGTGCTCCGGGTTGCGCGGCGCCCGTGTCGCAGGGTGAGACGGGCCTACGGGTTGACCCGCACTCCCACCAGATACGTGTCCGAGTGGTAGCTCGACCCCACCGCCGTGCTCTTCAGCAATTCGCGGGCGTAGCTCGCCCGGAAGCCCAGCCAGCGGTTGAGGCGATAGTCGAGCTTCACGCCGGCGCTGTAGCCCTGCTCGCGGATGCTGGTGCCCTGGTAGTCGTTGTTGATCACGGTGCCGGTGAGGGTCAGGCGCAGGTTGCGGCGCAGGTCGTGGGTGATCTCGGCGACGGCGGTGCGGGTGAGGATGCCGCTCGCCCCCGGCACGATGGTCTCGCTGACGCTGGTCGAGGCGCCGAGGCGCAGGGCGGTGAGGGCGGTGGCCGCCCAGGTCATCGTGCCGTCGATCACCGGTCCGGTGACGTCGCGCAGGCGGCTGTCGGCGTAGTGGCGCGACAGGTAGCCGCCCGAGACCTCGCCGGTGAGGAGCCGGCTGATCTCGAAGCTGGAGCCGCCCCGCACCGTCACGCCGTCGGAATCGCGGCGCAGCCCCGACTGGTCGACGGCGAAATCGTGGATGCGGGTGTCGACCAGGGCGTCGACGAAGGGGGTGAAGCCGGGGGTGATCTCGTAGCCGGTGCGCAGGCGCAGGCCGTACTGGTTGGCGTTGCGGTCGTCCTGGCGCAGCAGCGTGCCGTCGGTGAGCTGGGCGTTCTCGAAGGTCTGCCGGTCGACGAGGCCCGCCACCGTGACCTGCAGCCGGTTGAAGGCCTGCGTCACCCCGACGGTGCCGCCATAGGCCGCGACGAGGGGCCGGTCGCGGACCTGGGCGGCGAGGTCCGGGCTGCCGGCGCGCTGGGTCGAGATGGCGTAGCGGCCCTCGAGGTCGACCTTGGTGTCGCGGGCGACGTCGAGGCGCAGGCGCATCGCGCCGTCGCCGTCCGGCCGGTTGGCGTTGCGGTTGTCCGGGTACAGGAAGTAGCCGAAGCGCATCGCCCCGGTGAGCTCGTGGGACGACCAGTCGCTCGCGACGCGCAACTCGCCCTGGGTGAGCAGGGCCATCGAGCTGCGGCGATAGATCGAGCGGTCGGGGTTGCTGTCGTAGCCGACGCTCTGCTGCAGGGCCGGAAACAGGGTGAGGCCGCCGAACCGGATGCCGAGCGGCCCGTAGGGGTCGAGGGGATCGATGGTGCGGCGGCGCAGGAGCGGCGCCGCGGTGGCGAGGTCGGGCAGGCCCGAGACCGGCACCTGCACGGTCGGGCGCAGGCGCAGCTCGTCGGCGACGCCCTGCTGGGTGGCCTGGCGGGTGATCGCCGTGGTGGGCGGGCGGCTGCGCCGCTGCGGCGGCGTGCGCGGCCGGGCGCCGAAGCGCGACGCGCCCGGGCGCGCAGGGGTCCGCGACAGCCCCTGCGGCGCCGGGCCGGCCCGCAGCGCGAAGGTGGCGGGATCCTGCCCGCCCGGGAGCGGGCCGGGGAGCGACGGATCGGTCGCCGGGGTGGTGGCGGTCTGGGCCGCGGCCGGGGCCGACAGGATCGCGGCCGACGGAAGCGCCGCCGACAGGGAGGCGGCCAGCGCCAGGGCCGGGAGGCCGGGGCCGGCCTGTCCGCGTGTTCGCCGCTCGTCCGCCACGGGCCTGCCGCTCCGCTCCGCCGGGGCCCGCCGGGGCCGCCGGACCATCATGGTTAAGAGCGGTACAACGAACAGGGTTAAGCCCCGGTAACCGGCCCCCTGCCTCGGGCATCCGGCGGCGCCCCGTCGCCGGGGCCGAGGGCGCGCTGCATCAGAACGGTGTCGAGCCAGGTGCCGTGCTTCCAGCCGACCGAGGTCAGTACCCCGACATGCCGGAAGCCGAGGGCGGCGTGGAGGCCGATCGAGGCGGCGTTGGCCGAATCCCCGATCACCGCCACCATCTGGCGAAAGCCGGCTTCCGTCGCCTCGGCGATCAGACGCTCCATCAGCCGCCGGCCGAGGCCGCGCCCGGCCTGGTCGGGCCGGACGTAGACCGAGTTCTCGAGCGTGCCGCGATAGGCCGGCCGGGTCCGGTAGGGTCCCGCATACGCGTAGGCGACGACCGCGCCCGCCCGCTCGGCGACAAGGTAGGGGTAGCCGCTCTCGACCAGGGCCGCCCGGCGCCGGGCCATCTCGGCCTCGTCCGGCGGGTCGATCTCGAACGAGGCCCGGCCGGTCGCGACCGCCTGGGCGTAGATCGCCGTGATCGCCGCGACGTCGTCCTCCCGGCAAGGCCGCAGGACCGTCTCGCTCTCCTCCATCACCGCACTCCCTCCGGTGGACCGCGCCGGCCGGCACCTTCTGGCGCGGCCCTCGACCCCTTATATTCCGGTCATGAGCGCTTCACCTCCCGGACGCCCGCAGGTCCGCCGCCTCGACCCGGTGCTCGTCGACCGCATCGCCGCCGGCGAGGTGGTCGAGCGGCCGGCCTCGGCGGTCAAGGAACTGGTCGAGAACGCGATCGATGCCGGCGCCGCCAGCATCGCGGTGACGATCGCCGCCGGGGGCCGGCGGCTGATCCGGGTCGTCGACGACGGCGGCGGCATGGGCCCGGGCGACCTGGCGCTCGCGGTCGAGCGCCACGCCACCTCGAAGCTGCCCGACGGCGACCTCGAACGCATCGAGACCCTCGGGTTTCGTGGCGAGGCGCTGCCGTCGATCGGCGCGGTGGCGCGGCTCGCCATCACCTCGCGGGTGCCCGGCGCGGAGAGCGGCCACTCGATCGTGGTCGATGCCGGCGAGCGCGGGGCGGTGCGCCCGGCCGCCGGCCAGCCCGGGACGCGGATCGAGGTGACGGATCTCTTCGCCGCCACACCGGCGCGGCTGAAGTTCCTGAAATCCGACCGGGCCGAGGCCACGGCGGTGGGGGAGATCCTGCGCCGCCTCGCGGTCGCCCACCCGCAGATCCGCTTCTCGCTGAGCAGCGAGGGCTCGACGACGGCCGGCCTCGTGCTCCCGGCCGAATCCGGGCCCGGCTCGTGGCTGCGCCGGCTCGTCGCGGTGCTCGGCCCCGAATTCGGCGCGAACTCGGCGCCCCTCAGTCTCGAGCGCGAGGCCTTCGCCCTCGACGGCCATGTCGGCCTGCCGACCTTCCACCGGGCGGCCGCCACCCATGTCCACTTCGTCGTCAACGGCCGGCCGGTGCGCGACCGGCTGCTGCTCTCGGCGGTGCGCGGCGCCTATGCCGACGTCATGGCCTCCGACCGTCATCCGGTCCTGGCGCTGGCGCTCACCTGCGATCCGGCCCTCGTCGACGTGAACGTCCACCCGGCCAAGACCGAGGTACGCTTCCGCGATCCCGGCCTGGTGCGCGGGCTGATCGTCAGCGCGATCCACGAGGCCCTGCGCCGGGAGGGCGGGCGCAGCTCCGGCACGGTCGCGGCCCGCACCCTGGAGAGCCTGCGGCCGGCGCACACGCCGCTGCCGGCTCATCAGGGGCGGGTGGCACAAGGAGCGCCGGCCTCCTCGGCGGCCCGTGCGCCCGCGAGCCTGTTCGCACGGCGCGACGAGACCGCGCCGTCGCGGCCGGAGGGCTCGGGCCGGATCGAGGCCTTCGAGCGGGATTTTGGCGCTGCGCCCAACGAAACGCCATGGGAGGCGGCCTGGGAGACGCCCTGGGAGGCGCGCGAGCCCGCTCAGGCCGCCGACGAGGGACCGCCTGAGGCGGGCGGCGGCTTTGGCGAGGCGGCCCAGGCGCAGTTCTCCGGCGACCTCGCCGCCCCGAGCGCCGACCTGCGGGCGCCCGCCGCGGCCCCCGCGCCGGCGGCGGAGACCGCCCACCCCTTGGGTGCGGCGCGGGCGCAGCTGCACGAGACCTACATCGTCGCCCAGACCCGGGACGGGATCGTCATCGTCGACCAGCACGCCGCCCACGAGCGGCTGGTCTACGAGCGGCTGAAGCGCGAGCGGGCGGGCGGCGGCATCGCCCGCCAGATCCTGCTGATCCCCGACGTGGTCGAGCTCGACCCGGCCGACGCCGACCGCCTCGCCGACGCGGCCGACGCCCTGCAGGATCTCGGCCTCGTCCTCGAGCCCTTCGGCCACGGCGCGGTGCTGGTGCGGGAGGTGCCGGCCGCCCTCGCCGGCGGGTCGCTGCGGGCGCTCCTCACCGACGTGGTCGACGCCCTCATCGAGGGCGGGGCCGACCCGCTCGCCCGCCGCCTCGACGCGGTCCTGTCGCGGATGAGCTGCCACGGCTCGATCCGGGCCGGCCGGCGCCTGCGGCCGGAGGAGATGAACGCGCTGCTGCGCGAGATGGAGGCGACGCCGTTCTCCGGCCAGTGCAACCACGGCCGGCCGACCTATGTCGAGCTGAAGCTGTCGGACGTGGAGCGGCTGTTCGGCCGGCGCTGAGGGGCGTGGCGTGCGATCATGCAGGATGACGCATGACCCGGCGCCTCATGCATGCGACGGAGGCGTTTCGGCGAAATAGCGCGCGTTGCGTGCGATTCTCGCATATCGCAGTTGCGAGATCATCGTTTGTTGCAGCGCAACATCGGGGGCATGGTCGGGACAGGAACCGAAGAGTTCCGCGTCCCCTCCCACTTCGGAGCCGAGCCCATGGCCTCCCCGTCGACCGCCGCGACCCGTCCCGCCACCACCGGCTTCCTCGCCGGCATGCGGCGCCTGTGGCGCGAGCACAGCCGCCGCATCGCGGAGTTCGGCATTCTGCCGCTCTGACCGCGACCGCGCACGGGGGTCCGTGCGCGGCGTCCCGCCCTCACGCCGGGCCGTCGACGCGCGGCGCGTGGGCCGGGCGCCCGGTGAGGCGCTCGACCATCGGCTCGGCGAGCGCGTGGTAGAGCCCCTCGCGGCAGACGAGCTTCGAGGTCGCGTCGGCGATCAGCGCCGCGACCATCAGGGGGATCACCAGGGCGTGGTTCTCCGTCATCTCCGAGACGATGACGAACGAGGTGATCGGCGCCTGGAGCACGCCGGTGAGGTAGGCCACCATGCCGACCAGCACCACGGCGCCGACCGGCACGCCCTGGAACAGGCCGGCGACCTCGGCGCCGAGGCCCGCCCCGACCGCCAGCGAGGGGGCGAACAGCCCGCCCGGGATGCCGCTGATCGACGACAGCGTGGTGGCGACGAACTTGACCGGGCCGAACCAGGCATGGGTCTCGGCGGTGTCGTGCAGGAGCGCCTTCGCCTGCTCGTAGCCTGTGCCGTAGATGTGCCCGTCGGTGAGGAGCCCGCAGAGCGCGACGCCCAGCCCGCACAGCGCCGCGAAGATCACCGGCCGGCCCGAGACGAACCGCCCGGCCGGGCCCGGCAACCCGCGGGAGACCGCGATGACGATGCGGCTGAACAGCCCGCCGAACAGGCCGCCGAGCACGCCGCAGACCGGCACCACCGCCCAGGCCCGCCCGAGCGGCAGCGTATCGCCGGTGGTGCCGAAATAGGTGTAGTTGCCCACGAGCGCGAGCGAGGTCAGGCCCGCCGCGATGATCGCCCCGAGGATCAGGCTCGAGGTCTTGGCCTCGTAGGAGCGGCTGAGCTCCTCGATGCCGAACACGATGCCGGCGAGCGGCGTGTTGAAGGCCGCCGCCACCCCGGCGGCGCCCCCGGCCAGCAGCAGGCCGCGCTGGCGCTCCGGGGCGAACCGCCCGGCCGCCGCCATCAGGGCCGCGCCGACCTGCACCGTCGGCCCCTCGCGCCCGGTCGAGGCGCCGCAGAACAGCCCGAGGGTCATCACCACGATCTTGCCGGCGGCGACCCGCAGCGAGATCAGGCGATGGCGCAGGGACGGGTCCTCGATGTCGCGCGCGGCGATCACCTGCGGGATGCCGCTGCCTTGCGAGTTCGGGAAGACCGTGCGGGCGAGGAGCGCCGCGAGCCCGAAGCCGAACGGCGTGAGGACGAGGGCGATCAGGGGCGAGATCCCCAGCACCGCCCGGAACCCCGCCTGCGCGGCATCCGCGAGCGAGGCCATCAGCACCGCCGCACCGCCGACCGCGATGCCGCCGACCACGAACAGGCCGCGCCGGACCCACACACCGGCGAGATCCCGCGCCCCGGGCATCCGCCCCCTCAAACCCCGCACCGCCGTGTCCCTCATCACCTTGACCGATGGGTACCTTGGACGAAGCCGCCGGGAATGCGAAGCTCTTCGCCGACAGAACAGGCAGGAGGGAGCCGCATGCGGGTGCTGGTGGTGGGAGCCGGGGCGACCGGCGGGTATTTCGGCGCCCGGCTCGCCGCTTCGGGACGCGACGTGACCTTCCTGGTCCGCCCGGCCCGGGCGGCGCGGCTGGCGGAAGCCGGCCTCTCGGTGCGAAGCCCACTCGGGGATGTCCGGATCGATGCGCCGACGACCGTGACCGCGGCGGCGATCCCGGGGCCGTTCGATCTCGTGCTCCTGAGCTGCAAGGCCTACGACCTCGCGGGCGCCCTCGACGACGTCGCCCCGGCGGTCGGGCCGGACACGATGGTGCTGCCGATCCTCAACGGGATGGCGCATCTCGACGCCCTCGACGCCCGGTTCGGGCGCGAGCGGGTGCTCGGCGGCTCCTGCGCCATCGCGGCGACGCTCTCGCCCGAGGGCGCGATCGTCCAGATGACCGAGCTGCACGCGCTCACCTTCGGCGAGCGGGACGGGACGCGCTCCGCGCGCGTCGCCCGGGTCGCGGCCGTGATGGAGGGCGCGGGCTTCACGGCGCGGCTGAGCGAGACGATCCTGCTCGAGATGTGGGAGAAGTGGGTCTTCCTCGCGACGCTCGCCGCCGGCACCTGCCTGATGCGCGCGCCCATCGGCGACATCGTCGCCGCCCCGGGCGGGCGCGAGGCGATGCTCGGCCTCCTGGAGGAGTGCCTGTCCATCGCGAAGGCGGCGGGCGAGGCGCCGCGGGAGAAGTTCGTCGAGACGAGCCGCGGCACCCTGACGGCGGCGGGCTCCGGCTTCACCGCCTCGATGCTGCGCGACATCGAGAAGGGCGCCCGGATCGAGGCCGACCACATCGTCGGCGACCTCCTCGCCCGCGGCCGCGCGGCGGATCCGGACGGGGCGTGGCCCTCCCTCGCGACCGCCTACACCCACCTCAAGGCCTACGAGAGCCGGCGGGGGCGCGAGCGGGGTTGAGCGGACCGGAAAAACCGGTTTCGCGCCGCGACCGACGGGAACGATCCGCCCGGTCGGGGGGAGGGCGGTTCGTCCTCCCCCCTGGGCCTCCCTACTGGAGCGCGGGGGCCGGGCAGAACGAGGCGTCCTGCTTGAACAGGTCGCCGCCGTCCGGCTGCGCGATGTAGAAGTTGAAGTTCTGGTGGCGCAGGTAATAGCCCGGCCAGTCGATCGACTCGTAGGACGTGCAGGTTCCGGTGGTGCAGCCGCAGGTACCGGCGAGCCCGGCCCGCGGCGTGAAGGTCGCGCCGCGCTTGAAGATGTCGCCGCCGTCGTTGGCCTGCTGGTAGATCTGGAAGTTCTGGTGGCGCAGGTACTGGCCGGCCGCCTTGCTCGACTGGAACGACACGCCCTGGCCGGCGAGCCCCGGCACCTGCCGGAAGCTCGCCTGCTGGCGGTCGGACGTGCTGCCCGGCACGACCAGCCGAGCGGTGCCGCCGACATTGGTCAGGTAGCTCGTCGTATAGTTGCTCGACTGCAGGCTCACCGGCGTCGAGGCGGCGGAGCCGTCGGCCGGCGGCGCCGGGCAGAACGAGGCGTCCTGCTTGAACAGATCGCCGCCGTCCGGCTGCGCGATGTAGAAGTTGAAGTTCTGGTGGCGCAGGTAATAGCCCGGCCAGTCGATCGACTCGTAGGACGTGCAGGCTCCGGTAGTGCAGCCGCAGGTACCGGCGAGCCCGGCCCGCGGCGTGAAGGTCGCGCCGCGCTTGAAGATGTCGCCGCCGTCGTTGGCCTGCTGGTAGATCTGGAAGTTCTGGTGGCGCAGGTACTGGCCGGCCGCCGTGCTCGACTGGAACGACACGCCCTGGCCGGCGAGCCCCGGCACCTGCCGGAACGTCGCCTGCTGGCGGTCGGAGGCGGTAGCCGGCGTCATCAGGCGGGCGGTGCCGCCGACATTGGTCAGGTAGCTCGTCGTGTAGTTGCTCGCCTGCAGGCTCACCGCCGCGCCGCTGGCGACGCTCGTGCCGGTGCCGCCGCCGGTGCCGCCTCCACCCGTGCCGCCGCTGGTCCCGCCGCCGGCCTGGCCGCCGGTGCCGGTGCCGGTGCCCGTCGCCGCGACCGCCGGGGCCGCCACCTGGCTCGGCGCCGCGACGCCGGCGCCGAGCGCCACGATCACGCCCGGCGAGGGCACGCCCTTCTGGTCGATCGCGACGAGCTGGTAGTAGCCCGGAGGCGCGACGTTCGCCGAGGCCGGGGGCTGCAGGGTCACGGCCGTACCGGCCTGGGTGAAGGCGGCGGGGATGCGGCGCTGGGTCGAGTTGAAGCTGTGCGTCGTCGCGCTCAGGCCGACCAGCACCACCTGGGCGAGGCCGTTCTGCGAGGTCAGCTCGAACTGCATCGCCTGGCCGTGCTGCAGCTGCGCGGTCGAGAGGCTGACGATCTGCGGGCGGGGCGCGAGCGCCGTCTTCCCGTCCACGGTGGTGAACAGGTAGGGCGGGTAGAACACCTCGACGTTCTGGTTCGCCACCGGACCCGGCGCGCCGCCGCCGGCGAGCAGCACGGTGCCGTTCTGCATCAGGATCGCGCTCGAATGGTAGCCGCGATAGACCCCGCCGGAGGCACCCGCCGTCCAGGTCCCGGTCCGTGGGTCCCAGATCTCGGATTGCAGCACGGTGTCGCCGTCGGCCCGGTCGTTCCACTTGCTGCCGCCGGTCACGGCGACCTGGCCGGTCGGCAGCACCGTGGCGTTGGCCCAGGCGCGCCCGACGCTCATCGGGGCGGTGTCGGTCACCACCGGGTTGCCGCCGTTGATGTCGATCACCGTGGCGCGGCTGCTCGACAGGAAGCCGTTGCCGTTGTCGTAGCTGTTGCCGCCGACCTGCAGGATGCGGCCGGTGTCGAACATCGCCGCCGTCGAGACCGGGCCGACATTCGGCGCGTCGAGGGCCGAGGCGGCGTCGCGCTGCGGCTCCTTGAAGGTCGTCACCGTCACGGCGCCGTTGCCGCTCGGATCGAGGAACCACATTTTCTCCGACGTGATGCCGAAGACCTTGCCGTTGGGGGCGACCCAGGCGCGCGGGTACCACCACCTGTTGTTGTCCGGCCCGAACGCGTCGCGACTCTTGGCGCCGAACAGGCTCGTCCACCGGGTGCCGTCGAAGAGCTCCGGGGTCATCCCGGTCATGTAGCCCTTGTCGATGCTGCCCTGCGGGTCGGCCCAGCCGCCCTGGTAGGGGTAGGAGCCGCCCATGATCAGCTGCCGACCGTTGGGCAGGGTCAGCATGGTCGAGTAGTAGCGGTCGTTGGCGAGCTTGGCGGCAACGGCGGTCACGGCGGTGGCGGTCCCGTTCAGGGTCAGGCTGCCCTTGTCGTTGCCGTTGTCGAAGATGCCGCCGGCGATCATCAGCGAGCCGTCGGGCCGGAAGGCCTGGGCGGCGCAGAAGCTGTTGATGCCGCCGACGCCCGCGAGGGTGATGTGCCCGGCTCCGAAGCCCTGGGTCGGATCCCAGCTGTCGAAGGTGCGGCCGTCCTGGGTTCCCGGATTGCCCGCCGGTGTGCCGAAGGACAGGATCTTGCCGCTCGGCAGCAGGCTCAGGGTGATGGCATTCATCGGCCAACCCTGCACCCCCGAGAAGACGCCCGTCACCGGCGCGCCGTCGGGAAGGGCGAGACCCGCCATCGTCGGGTCGGCGACCGGATTGACCACCACCTTGAACTGCGCGGCCTCGGCCGGGGCGAGGAGGCCGGTCGCCAGCACCGTGGCGGAGAGCAGGGCGGCATCCCGCAGACGTTGGGCGGCGCCGCGTATCGGTACGGTCATGGTCGGGTCTTCCGGAGGCGAGAGGGAAGGGAGCGGGACGCGGCCTCAGCGGGCGGCGTCGAGGCCCTGCGCGAAGGTGTCGAGGACGGCGATGTCGCCGGCGAGCCGCGGACCATCGACCGGGTCGCCGCCGTAATTCGACGCAACCGCGCCGCGCCGGTCGAAGAGCAGGATCTGCGGCGGCGGCTCCGGCAACGACGCCGCCGGGTAGCGCAGCATCGCCGCGAGCGCGTGGCTCCAGGCCGGGGCGCCGGCCAGGAAGCGCAGCCGCGTCCCCGCCCCGACGGTGCCGTCCACGAAAGCCCGCAGGCGCGTGGGCGAGGCGTCGAACGAGACCGCGAGAAAGACCGCGCGGTCGCGCAGACCGTCCGGCAGGGAGCGGGCGACCCGCTCGAGATCGAGGGTGCGGGCGACGCACACGATGGCGCAGTCCGGCGCCACGAAGGACACGACCACGATCCGGTCGCGCAGGTCGTCGGGGCTCAGGGTTGCACCACCCTGGTCGATCCGGCGTCCCGCCGCGCCCGCGGGCCAGATCAGACCGTCGAGGTCGCTCGTCGCCGGCCCGGCCGCCGCAATCCGCAGCTCGACGGAAGCGGTGCCGGCGCTCCCCCCCAACGTCAGGCCGAGGGCGAGCCCCGCGATGCACGTCATGATCGGCCGCATGGCTCGAGTCCGCCAATTCATCGCTGAGGAATTTCGCGATGGAGACCATGCCGGAGCGGACGTTGATATCCGGTAATCGGGCTCGGATAACGAATCATGACCTCGCTTCCCCTGCGATCACGGGAGGTCATCGCGCCTACAACTTGCAGTGTATTCCCCGTCGATCGCCCGCATGATGAACGAGGTCTATCCACGTCCAGAGAAAGGTCCGGAGATCGTTCGGCGATCAAGCAGCGGCGAGTGAAACAGGAGACCGAGACGGGTGGACCCGCCACGGTCGGCTCGCGACGACCGGCGGCACCCGGCCCGAAGCCGTCACATCGGCCCACGGGTGCGCCACGCGGTCCGCCGGATGGCGCGGCGACACTGCGCCGCGCGGAACGGCGGGTCAGCCGGAGGGGTCCGTGCTCCCGCAGGCCCCTCCCACAGTCGGCTACGAATCCCCCTTGACCATCCCCCCGAGGAGGGGCAGCATAGTCTTCATCGAGTCGAACTCGAGGAGGTAGCCATGAATTCTCAAGGTTGCAGCCCTCACGCGACACATACCGATGCCGGTGACCAGGAAACTCCACCGGACTACTTGCGACAGGGGTAGTGGTTCCAGGGCGGGCTGAATGCGGCACGGGGCCGAGACGGCCATCACCATCGCGCCGCGCGAGAGCCACCCGTACCCTGGAACGTGGACCCTGCCTTTTAAGGCTCGTCGGTGCGCCGGCGGGCCTTCGTTGTTTCTGGGCTCCTGTGAACTCCGACTCAGCTCGCACCGGGCCGGCGCTTGCGACGGATCACCGGACATCCTCACCCCACGTCTTCGCTGCCCCACATCAAGAGGACGTCGACCGGCCGGTCGATCGCGGACGGACGCAGAGGCAGGCGAGCGTGTTATTAACCTGTCGTCAAGTTCCCCGCCCCTCGCAAAGATCGCGCGCAGCCGGCTACGAAATCCTCTTGACGACCCTCCGGCAGAGGAGCAGCATAGTCCTCGTCGAGAAGAACTCGAGGAGGCCACCATGAATTCTCAAGGTTGCAGCCCTCACGCGACACAAACCGATGCCGGTGACCAGGAAACTCCACCGGACACCTTGCGACAGGGGTAGTGGTTCCAGGGCGGGCTGATTGCGGCACGGGGCCGAGACGGCCATCACCAGCGTGCCGCGCGAGAGCCACCCGTACCCTGGAACGTGGACCCTGCCTTTTAAGGCTCGTCGGTGCGCCGGCGGGCCTTCGTTATTTTGGGGTCCGGGCGGGGCATGCTACGGCGGTGGCAGGAGGACCCCCGATGTCATTCGATCGTTCCCGCCGCGGCAGCGACCCCCGGCAGGCCGCCGAGGCCGCGTTCCGGGCCGTGACCCGCAAGCCCGTGGAGGGCGCAGCGCCCCAGGACGGCAAGGACGCCGCAGCCAAGGGCGTGGTGAAACCCGCCGTCCGGGCGGCCGTGCCGGGCGTGCGCGAGACCGTGTCCCTGCGCCTCGACCGCGACGTGCTCGAGCATTTCCAGGAAGAGGGGCCGGGCTGGCAGGACCGCATCAACGCGGCGCTCCGCAAGGTCGCCGGCCTGTGAGGACGAGTCGTCTCTGATGCGGCTGCGGCTCGCGGCCCTCCTCCTGCTGCTCGCCGTGCCCGCGCGGGCCGAGGGCGGGCTGGTGACCAACCCGTTCGCGTCGAATTACCGGTCCGTGCCGATCGACGCGCGATCCGCCCCGCCGGGGTTCAGCGCAGGAACTGCCCGAAGGCCCGCGGCCCGTCCGAGGTCTTCACGGTCCCGGTCACCCGCAGGGTCGCCGTATCGATCGCCGTGACGGTGTTCGATTCCCAGTTGGCGACATAGACCGTCTTGCCGTCCGGGCTCGCCTGGATGCCCTCCGGGTACTCTCCGACATCGAGGCGGGGCCCCGGTTCCAGGGTGGCGGTGTCGAAGGTGCTCACCGTACCACCATACTGGTCGGTCACGAAGGCGCGGCCCTGGGCGAGCGCCACCGCGTAGGGCCGCTCGCCGACCTTGACCCGGCCGACCTCGCGGCGCGTCGCGATGTCGACGACCGAGACGTCGTTCGAGCCGACATTGGCGCTGTAGGCCCGCTTGCCCGCGGCATCGATCGTGACCCCGAAGGGCCGGGTGCCGACCGGAATCACCGCGACCCGCTGGCGCGTCGCGGTATCGACGAGGGAGAGCGCGTCGTCGTCCCGGTCCGCCGCCAGGAGGAACCGGCCGTCCGGCGTCACCGCGATGCCCGACGGCGAGGTGCCGACCGGGATCTCGCCCGCGACCGTCAACGATGTCGGGTCGA
The DNA here is from genome assembly GCF_017347565.1 of Methylobacterium indicum. Classification (NCBI taxonomy): domain Bacteria; kingdom Pseudomonadati; phylum Pseudomonadota; class Alphaproteobacteria; order Hyphomicrobiales; family Methylobacteriaceae; genus Methylobacterium; species Methylobacterium indicum. The sequence continues at coordinate 4,953,048 of NZ_AP024145.1, forward strand.
CCTGCCACAACCGCTTGGCGTACCAGTCGGCGACGTAGACCGCGCCGCTCACCGGATTGACCCCGACCCCGAGGGGACCGCCCCCGAGGGCGACCGTCTGCACGACCCGGCGCGTGGCGGCGTCGATCACCACCAGGGCCTTGCCCTCCGGCGCCGTGACGTAGACCCGGGCCCGATCGGGCGAGAGCGCGATGCCGGCCGGGGCGCCGGGCACGGGAATCGTCGCCACCCGCTTCAGCCCGTCGAGCTCGACCACGTCGACCGCGTCGGCGTTCTGGGCGGTGACGAACGCCTCCGTCGCCCCCGACGGCCCCGCCCGGGAGGGGACCGGCACGAGGCCGACCCCCAGGAAGAGGCAGAGCCCGGCGAGGGACCGGGCGCGCCCGCGGCTCACGAGCCGCTCTTCTCGAGCTTCGCCTTCAGGTTGTCGAGGCCGGCGCGGTACAGGGCCGACACCGCCTTGATCGCCGCCTCGTCGCTCAGCTCGGGCGGCGGATCGTTGTTCATGTAGCCGCGATAGAACGCGCCGTCCCACACCACCTCGGACGCCTTGCCGCCGTCCGCCGGCTCGACCTTGATCGTCGAGGAGTAGTTGTTGACCGGCAGGACCTTCACGTCGACTTTGTTGATACGGTACGACAGGCTCTTCTGCTCGGCCGAGTACTTGTAGAGCTCTTCCTCGACCGTGGCGCCGCCCTTCAGGGTGAGGGTGCGGGTGGCCTTGACCTCGTTGCCGCCCTTGCCCTCGGTCTTCTCGACCGGCGGCAGCCAGCTCATGTCCTGGAAGTTGCCGACCACCGCCCAGACCTTGTCCGGCGAGGCGTTGATCGTGACCTTCTCCTCGACCTTCTTGCGGGTCGGGCCGTGGGCCTGGGCGGCGGGGGCCGCCGCGAAGGCGGCGACCAGGGCCGCCGCGATGATGCGCTTCATCGGATCTCTCCTGTTCACGCGTGTCTCACGCGTCATCGACCGCGAGGGAACCTCCGGCCGCCTGGGGCAGGGCGGCCGCGACCTTCGCGGCGATCCAGTTCCAGGCCTCGCGCTCGGCGGGCCCGGCCGTCTTCTCGACGGCGATGCGGTGGTGGTGCAGCTCGGCCAGCACTGTCGCGGGCTCCAGCATGTGCAGGCGCGTCGACAGGATCGCCGCCTCCAGCACCGCGCTCTGCGCCCGGTTGTAACCCAGGAAGGGGCGGTGCGCCTCGGCGCGAACCACCCGGCCGCGGAAGCGCGGCCGGACGGGATCGTCGCGCACCTCCGCGACCTGCAATTCCATGTGGCCGTAGGCCGCCTCCAGGCGCGGTACCGGAATGTCGCGGCACGGGACGGTCGCCCAGTCGCGCCGGCCGGTGACGCAGCCGGCGATCACCCGCACGTCGGAGGGCGCGGCGGCGGCGAAGAACGGCACCGCCTCCAGGTTGGCGATGGTGGGCGAGGGCCGGAACGGCGCCACCCAAAAATCGTCGCCGTCCTGGATCAGCCCGAACGGCACGAGGTGCAGGGCGCCGTCGGGGTCGGCCGTCGTCACGATGGTCTCGAGGATCAGCGGCACGGCGCTCAGGGCTTTCCGCTCTGGCGGGTATGGCCCGGAGCCTTGAAGCGGGTGGTGTCCTCGGCGTCGGCGTCCATCGCACAGCCCCAGTCCAGCGGCTCGTCCTGCACGTAGCGCTTGCCGAGGCGCCAAGCCAGTTCCGCCTTGGTCAATTCCCCGCCGAGATAGAAGGCATGGCCGCCATCCGCCTCGACGCCGAGCTTGGGAAAGAACGCCATCGCGTCGCGCCCGACCTCGTGGATGTCGCGGTTGTAGATGTGGACCCCGTCCTCCGCGATCGCGACGCGGTAGTTCGGATCGCGCACGTCCGCGGCGAGCGCCGCGATCTCGTCCGCATTCTGGGTATAGGGCCGCTTGTCGTGCAGGGCGAGGAGGGCGCGGCCATAACCTTTGGGCAGGGCGGCGTCGGCCTTGGCCGCGTACATCACCCGGCGGGCGGCGTCGTGCTCCTCGACCGTGCGGCGGGTGTGGTTGGAGACCTGCACGATCAGCACGTTACCGATCGACAGTTCGGAGCACACGCCCATCAGCAGCGCCGTCACCCCGAGGCTGTCGGCCTCGGTGAGCTCGGTCAGGTTGCCGGTCCCCATCATCATGGCGATGTCGGGGTGGCGCCGCCGGGTCTCGTGGTAGCGCACGAGCGACGCCGCGAAGCCGAAATGGATCGGTTCGAGGATCGGGTCGGCGATGAAGGGTTTTCCCGCCCGCTGCATCCGCTCGATCGCCCGATCGAGGGAAGGCAGATCCTCGGGCCGCGTCGGCACCAGGATCGGCACCGCCTCGGTCTCGAAGGCGATGTCGAGGGTCTCCTCGTTGAGGCTGAGCAGGAAGTCGGCCCCGGCGGCCGCGCCGCGCCGCAGCTCGTCGGCCGAGAACGAATCGATGCTGACGCGCAGCCCTTCGGCCTTGAGGAGCCGCACCGTCTCGTCGAGATGGGGAAAGGCCGTGTCCGGCAGGCCGCCGAGATCGATCACGTCGGCGCCGCGGCGGGCGAGGTCCCGGGCACGGACGAGGATCTGCTCGGGCGTCATCCGCGAGGCGTCGACGATCTCGGAGAAGATCCGCACGTCGTGGTGCGTCAGGTCGACCTTGCGCCCGGCCAGCCCGAGGAAGACCGGCAGGTCGACGATCTCGTCGGGCCCGCGCTCCACCGGCACGCCGAAATGTGCCGCCAGCACGGCCGGGTCCGCCCGGCAGCGCCCGGGCAGGATGACCCGCGTCGCGTCAGCGGGGATCGTCACTCGGCGGCGGATGATCTCCTCGGTCATCAGCGCGGCGACCTTCACGCCGGCATCCGCGATGGTCCAGGCGAACCGCTCCGGCGGCAGGGTCGCGGCGATCTTCTCCAGCCGCGCCTTGGCGAGCCGTCCGGTGATGAAGACGAGGTGCTCCCTCACGCGGCGCGCTCCGACAGGGATTCGCGGCAGGTCCGGTCGCCGCCGGGGCCCCGTAGCACGATCGCGCCGGCGAAGAGAGTCGCAAAGGACGGGAAAGCGGCGTCGACCAGCCCGGCCCGCGCCAGATCCGCCAGGGCGCCCCCGGGCGCCGGATCGACGGACTTGACCAGCAGGCAGCGCGCGGCCCCGAGGCCGGCGGCGAGCCACAGAGCCAGGCTGTCCGAGGTCACCTCCCAGCTCTCCGGGATGTCGGGATGGCCGGCGCCGAGGGGGGAGGGATCCCAGACCGGCACGGCGCCGGCGGCGAGGCACGCCCCCGGCTCCGGCGTCACGACGAGACGCGGCTCCAGGGCGGCGAAGATCCGGGCCATGCCCGCCATCGCGTCGAGGGCGAGGCGATGGGCGAGGGGATCGGAGAATCCGAGGGCGCCTTGCGTCGTGCGCACCGCCTCGGCGAGCGCGCCGCCGCCCGGCACGATCGCGACCGGCCCGTCCTCCCCCTCGGCGAGGGACGCGAGAACACGGCGCAGCCGGTCGCGATCGGCCACGAGGCTGCCGCCGACCTTCACGACGGTGAGCCCCCCCGCAAAGCCCGTCTCCTGCCTCGGCACGGGGTCAGGCCGCGGCGACGCGGGACGCCGCCAGCCGCCGGGCCGCCTCGGCGATCCGCGCCGGATCGAGCCGCCCGGTCCGGTCCGCCGCCGCGCAGAGGCCGCCGCGGAAGCCGAGATAGCCGGGCCGCAAGGCCGCGAGGCCGGGGATGTCGTCGAGCCGGAGCGAGCCGGCGAGGCCCGAGAGCAGCCCGTGCGCCCGGCACGCCGCCGTGAAGCCGGCGAGGCGCGGGAGGTCCAGGTGGTCGGTGAGGCGCCGGCCGTCCTTGCCCCGCGTGTCGATCATCGCGCCGGAGAAGCCCGCGGCAGCGAGCCCCGGGACATCGGCCCCGTCCGGCCCGTCCTCGGCGAAGAGCACCGCGATCACCGGCGTGCCAGCGGGCAGAAGCAGGCCGGTCGCGTCCCGCCCCGGCGCCCAGGCGATCTTGAGGTAGCCGACCCCCGTGCCGGCGAGCGCCGCGAGGCAGCCGGACGCCTCCGCGGCGTCCCGCGGCTCGCCCCCCACCGCGCTGGTGAGCCGGTCGCCGGAGACCGCCACGATCGCCCGCACGGTCTCGGCCGGGAGCGCCCCGAGGGCGCCGCGCTCCGGGTCCTTGCCGTCGATCAGGTCGGCGCCGCCATCGCGGGCGAGCGCCGCCTCAGCGGCGTCGCGGACACTGACGAGGAGGCGGACGCGGGAAGAAGAGGGATCGGGCACGGGATCAGGACCGGTTCGGCAGCGGCTCGGCGAAGAGGCGGTTCTTGACCAGCGAGCGGACGCCGTGGAGCCAGGTCTCGTCGGTGTCGCCCTGGATCACCACCTGGCCGCCGCGCAGCACCTTGCCGCTCGCCACGTCCGTGATGGTGATGTTCAGGTTGAGCACCTGCGGCGCGCTGCGCTGGACGTAGCCGTAGACGACCAGAGCCGCCCCGGCCGCCTGGGCGATCTTTTCCGCGCAGCCCTCGCACTTGTAGAGCGGGGCGTCGCGCCGGATCGCCGCGGCCTGGGGCGCCAGGTCCACGGGGTCGAGCCCGCGCCCGGCAACCTCGCGCCGCAGGGCGTCGGTGGCCAGCGCCAGGCGCCGCGCCTCGTCGGGCTTCAGCGGCCGCGGCCCGATCACCCCGGGCTCGGCGAGCTCGATCGCGAACACCGCCGCGGGGCTCGACGCGGCCAAGACGGGCGAGATGACGGGCGGGCCGACGAGCAGGGCCGCCAGGGCGGGCAGGATCGCCGGGACGGAGAGGGCGCGCGGAACCAGCATCGGGCGACCCTCGCATGACGGCGCGGGCGGGCGCAACGCGGTCTCGCGCCACCGGCCTTCGGACTTTGGGCGAAGAAATTCTCAGAAATTCCTCATCGAACAGGCGTTGAGGGTGCGCGACGATCCGGGCTAGCCTGCCCCGGCATGGCCTCCTTCCGTAAGCGCGCCCTCGCCCCCCTCGGCCTCCTCGCCGCCCTGACGGCGGCGCCCGGGCCGTGGCTCCCCGAAGCCCAGGCTCAAGCGCCCGATGCAGGAGCGCCCGCGCCGCCGGCGGCCCAGCCCGCGGCCCCGAAGGCGGCGGAGATCCGCATCGGCCTGATCTACCGGCCGGCCCCGGCGCCGTCCTCCTACGACGCGCAGGCCGCACCCGAGGACGAGGGGCTGGCGGGCGCCAACCTCGCCATCCGCGACAACACCACGACCGGCCGCTTCGTCGGCCAGAGCTACGCCCTCGACGCGGTGGCGCTCGGCACCGCCGCCCCCGGCGCGCCGCCGCCGCAGAGCCCGGTGGACGCCGCCCGCGAACTCGCCGCCAAGGGCCTGCGCTTCATCGTGCTGGCTTTGCCCGCCGACGAGCTGCTGGCGGTGGCCGATGCGCTGAAAGGGTCGGGCGTCGTCCTGTTCAACGCCAGTGCCCCGGACGACCGCCTGCGCGGCACCGATTGCCGGGCCGACATCTTCCACGTCGCCCCGAGCCGGGCGATGCAGACCGACGCGCTGGCGCAGTTCCTGGCCTTCATGCGCTGGCGCAAGCTCTTCCTGATCACCGGCCCGCAGGACGGCGACAAGCTCTGGGCCGAGGCGCTGAAGCGCTCGGCCAAGAAGTTCGGGCTCCAGATCACGGCGGAACGCCCCTGGACCTTCGGGCCCCTGGCGCGGGCGCGGGGCGACACCCCGACCCGGGCCGAGGCCCTCGTCTTCACCCGCGGGCTCGACTACGACGTCGCCGTGGTGGCGGACGAGGCGGGCGATTTCGGCGATTACGTGCCGTTCCACACCGTCGACCCGCGGCCCGTCGTCGGCACGCAAGGGCTCGTCCCCACCACCTGGCACCCGACGCTGGAGGTCTGGGGCGCCGCCCAGGCCCAGAACCGCTTCCGCCGCCTCGCCGGCCGGCTGATGCGCCCCCTCGACTACCAGGTCTGGGCGTCGGTGCGCGCGGTCGGCGAGGCCGCCTTCCAGAAGAAGACCACCGACCCGGCGGCGCTCACGGCCGCGATCGCCGACCCGGCCTTCACCCTGCCGGGCTACAAGGGCGTGGCCTTGAGCTTCCGCCCCTGGGACCACCAGCTGCGCCAGCCGATGCTCCTGGTGCAGCCCCAGGCGCTCGTGGCGGTGGCGCCGGAGCAGGGCTACCTGCACCAGCGCACGCCGCTCGACACGCTGGGCATCGACCTGCCGGAGACGCAGTGCAAGCTGCCGAAATCGTGACTGCGACAATGGCGGAGAGGCTTCCGCCATAAGTCGGCCTCGCCCGCGGCCTCGCGGCAGGCCAGGTAAGATCCGACGACCCAAGAGACAGGCGGACCGCGTGCCATCAGCGCGGCCGGAAGGGAGGACGAATGAGCCGTCACCGGATCGGACCGGCGCGCCCCGCGGCGCTCGCGGCGGCGTTGTCCGCCGCTCTCCTCGCCGCGCCCGCCCAGGCCACCACGGTCTATGTCAGCAACGAGAAGGGCAACTCGGTCAGCGTCATCGACGTCGAGACCCTGAAGGTCACGGCGACCTGGCCGGTCGGTCGCCGGCCGCGGGGAATCACGGTCGGCAAGGACGGGAGCCTGCTCTACGTCTGCGCCAGCGACGACGACCGCATCGACGTGCTCGACACCAAGACCGGCAAGATCGTGCGCTCGCTGCGCTCGGGGCCCGACCCCGAGCAGTTCATCGCGCACCCCTCGGGCAACCCGCTCTACGTCGCCAACGAGGACGACAGCCAGGTCACGGTGCTCGACATCGAGAAGAACAAGGTGGTGGCCGAGGTGCCGGTCGGCGTCGAGCCGGAGGGGATGGGGTTGAGCCCGGACGGGTCGATCCTGGTCAACACCTCCGAGACCACCAACATGGCCCACTTCATCGACACCAAGACCTTCCAGGTGATCGACAACGTGCTGGTCGACGCGCGCCCGCGCTTCGCCGAGTTCAGCCGCGACGGCAAGTGGCTCTGGGTCTCGGCGGAGGTCGGCGGCACCGTCTCGGTCATCGACGTCGAGACCCGCAAGGTGGTGAAGAAGATCACCTTCAAGATCCCGGGCGTCACCGACGAGCAGATCCAGCCGGTCGGCGTGCGCCTGACCGGCGACGGCACCAAGGCCTTCATCGCGCTCGGGCCCGCCAACCGGGTCGCGGTGGTCGATGCCAAGACCTACGAGGTCCAGAAGTACCTGCCGGTCGGCCAGCGGGTGTGGCAGCTCGCCTTCACGCCGGACCAGAAATTGCTGTTCACCACCAACGGCACCTCGAACGACGTCTCGGTGATCGACGTCGAGGCCATGAAGGTGACGAAGAGCATCCCGGTCGGGCTCCTGCCCTGGGGCGTGGCGGTCTCGCCGCAATAGTTTCGTACTTCCCCTCCCCCTTGTGGGGCGGGGAGTGTGCTCGACCTCCCAACCGGACAGATCATGCGCGCCCTTCTCACCGCCGCCCTGGCCTTCGCCCTCCTCGCCACCCACGCCTCCGCGGGCGACCTCACCAAGGGCCGCACCGACCTGCCCGAGCTGTTCCTCGGCGCCGAGGACAACGACTACGCGGTGCCCGTGAAGGACATCGAGATGGAGGCGGGCAAGTCCTACCGCCTGCGCATCACCGCCAAGGGGCAGAAGGAGTACAAGTTCTTCGCCAGCGAGTTCTTCCGCGGCGTGTGGATGAACCAGATCGTCATCAACCACCTCGAGGTGCACATGGCCGGCCCGCCGCACCACCTCGAATTCGACGACCAGGGCACGATCGCGGTCGAGTTCGTCACCGTGCGGGCCGGCGAGTTCCCGTGGTCGGTCCAGGGGCTGGAGAGCCGGGGCATGACCGGGCGCTTCATCGTGAAATGATCCGGGGTAGGCGGGTCGCCACCGCCGGCCTACATCGACCGCACCACCAAGGAGGATACCCCCGGATGCGCGCGTTCCTCGCCGCCCTGCTCCTGCTGACGGCCTTGCCCGCCCGCGCCGACGATGCCGCGTCGTGCCGGGAGGGCATCGCGATGATCAAGGCCGAGCTGGCGAAGGCCCCGGCCGAGGCGGTCGCCAAGACCCTGAAGAAGGAATTGCGCGTCGCCGAGCGGGAGCTGGGCGAGAAGGAATACGACGAGTGCCTGGATGCGGTGCGCGACGCCCGCAAGGCGCTCGGCCGATGAGCGGGCCGGCGCTGGCGGTCGAGGGCGTCAGCCACCGCTTCGGCGCCCGCACCGCCCTCGACGCCGTGTCGTTCGAGGTGCCGCGGGCCGCCTTCGTGGCGTTGCTCGGGCCGAACGGCGCCGGCAAGACCACGTTGTTCTCGGTGGTCACCCGGCTCTATGCCAGCCAGGCCGGCCGGGTCGCGCTGCTGGGGCACGACCTGAACCGCGAGCCGTCGCAGGCGCTCGCCCGCCTCGGCGTGGTCTTCCAGGCCCGCACCCTCGACACCGACCTGACGGTGCGCCAGAACCTGCTCTACCACGCCGCCCTCCACGGCATTCCCCGCAAGGCCGCACTCGCCCGGATCGAGACGCTGCTCGCCCGCATCGGCCTGGTCGAGCGGCGCGACGACAAGATCCGCACCCTGTCGGGCGGCCAGTCGCGGCGGATCGAGATCGCCCGGGCGCTGATCCATTCGCCAGACCTGCTGCTCCTCGACGAGCCGACCGTCGGCCTCGACCTCGAATCCCGCGCCGACATCGTCGCCATCGTTCGCGCCCTGGTGCGCGAGGAGGGGCTGTCGGTGCTCTGGGCCACCCACATCTTCGACGAGATCGAGGGCGACGACCGGGTGGTGGTGCTGCATCGCGGCCGGATCATCGCCCGGGGTCTCGCCGGGGCGCTCAGCGAACCGACCGGCTCCCTCGAGACCGCCTTCCGCCAGATGACCGCCGAGCGCGGCCCCGACACCACGAAGAGGGTCGCATGAGGACGATGGCATGAGCGCGGGCGCGAGCCTCACTCCGGTCCGCGGCCGGCTCGATGCCGGCGGCTACCTCATCGCGTTGACGGGCATCGTCCGCCGGGAGCTGCTCCGCTTCTTCAACCAGAAGGAGCGGTTCTTCTCGGCGCTGGTGCGGCCGCTGGTCTGGCTGTTCATCTTCGCCGCCGGCTTTCGCAACACCCTCGGCCTGTCGATCACGCCGCCCTACGAAACGTATGTCCTCTACGAGGTCTACGTCGTGCCGGGGCTCGCGGTGATGATCCAGCTGTTCAACGGCATGCAATCCTCGCTGTCGATGGTCTACGACCGCGAGGTCGGCTCGATGCGGGTGCTGCTCACCAGCCCCTATCCGCGCTGGAGCCTGCTGCTGGCCAAGCTGATCGCCGGGGTGATCGTCTCGCTGATCCAGGCCTACGTCTTCCTAGCGGTGGCGAGCTTCTTCGAGACCGACATCCCCTGGAGCGGCTACCTCCTGGCCCTGCCGGCCTTCCTTGCCTCGGGCCTGATGCTCGGCGCCATCGGGCTGTTCCTGTCCTCGCTGGTGCGCCAGCTCGAGAACTTCGCCAGCGTGATGAACTTCGTGATCTTCCCGATGTTCTTCGCCTCCTCGGCGCTCTACCCGCTGTGGCGGATCAACGAATCGAGCGCGACGCTCTACTGGATCTGCCAGATCAACCCGTTCACCCACGCGGTCGAACTCGTGCGCTTCGCCCTCTACGGCGCCTTCAACCCGGTCTCCTGCGCGGTCGTCGTCGGGACCGGCCTCGCGTTCTTCGTCATGGCGGTGGCCGCCTACGATCCCGGCCGCGGGCTGCTCGCCCGGCGCGGCGGCCCGGCCGGGGAGGCGGGCTGACCGCCCATCATCGAGAGATGCCCATGATGCTCCGTTCCACCCTCGCCACGCTCCTGGTCCTGGCCGCCGTCCCGGCGCTCGCCCAGCCGAAGCCCGATTCCGACTGGCCCTGCGCCCAGCGCAAGGTCTCGACGCTGGGTCCCGGCGCGGTCTGGACCGGGCCCGACCCGACCCAGGCTCTGGCCGAGTGGGGCAACGACACCGACGCGGCCCTGCTGGCGCAAAAAATCGCGTCGCGTCGGCTGCCGCTGGACGAGGTCGACGGCCTCCTCGACGCGTTCACGGCCAAGCTCGACAAGGCCGAGAAGGATGCCCGCCTGACCCGCGTCTTCGCCGGCGTGTTCGAGGTGCTGAACGGCGAGCGCGACAAGGTGGTGGCCGGCATCGGCCGCTACGCCCGCGGCCAGAAGGTGATGGCCGAGCGCATCCGCGACGAGGCCGGGCGGATCAGCGAGGTCAAGACCGCGCCGGACGTCCCCGACACGAAGGAACTCGCCGAAATCGAATCCCGCTTCAATTGGGACAAGCGCATCTTCCAGGAGCGCAGCCAGTCGCTGACCTATGTCTGCGAGGTGCCGACCCTGCTGGAGCAGCGGCTGGGCGCGATCGCGAAGAAGATCCAGGCAAGGCTGTGACGGAGCCTGCCTCCCTACGACGAGCCTGAATACCCTCCGCGTCATCCCGGGGCCGCGCAGCGGAGCCCGGGATCCGGACGCTCAAGTCTTACAGGACGAGGCGGGACGCGTCCCGACTTCCATGGAACCATCGGCGGTTCCGGATCCCGGGCTCTCGCCTGCGGCGAGCCCCGGGATGCCCCTGCCAGGTGGACGCGTGTTCGCGGGCACACCTCCGCACCAGCGATGACCGCTCTCACCCCGCCGGGGTGAACAACTCCCCCTTGCCCAGGGTCGCGAGGTCGCCGCCGTAGCGGCGCATCGATCCGCGCAGCAGGGCCGCCGCCCCGGGGGAATGCGCCGCGATCGACTTCGCCAGCAAGCGCAGCACCACGAGATCCTGTCTCCCGGTCTCGGCGAAGGTCGGCAGCAGGGCGCCGTGGCGGGCGGCCACCAGGGTGCCGCGGCGCATGCCGTAGCCCGGATGGTCGCCGACGACTTCGGCCACGATCGTACCGGCGATCATGCGCGAGCCCGCATGGTCCCCGGCCTGCTTCACCACGATCAAGCCGGCGCGCATCCGGTCGCCGAGGCGGTCGCCGGCGCGACCGCCGATCAGCAGCGTCGCGCCGTCGAGCCCAGCGGGGGCGCCGTGGATCGCGCCGCCGGCGCTCTCGGCGGCGTCGCCGTCTATGCGGATCGTACCGCCCTTGGCCGCCGTGCCGGCGAAGGGGCCGGCGGAGCCCGAGACCGTGATCGTGCCGCCCGTCATGCCGGCGCCGAGGCGCTGGCCGACATCGCCCTCGATCACGATCCGGCCGGCTTCGAGGCCGGCGCCGATCCGGTCGAGGCGGTCGGTGGCACCGACGATCCGCAACTCGTCGGCCCCGTCGAGGGCGACCGCAAAGCAATCGCCGAGGGTGAGGCCGTGGCGGCTGGTGCCGACCGGCAGCCGGGCGGCCTCGCCCTCGGACAGGCCGGCCAGCGCCGCGGGGGTGATCCCGGCGAGATCCAGGCGTTCGGGAGGCGCGGCGCGTAGGGTCAGGGTGGTCATGCGGCCTCTCCGAGCAGGTCCCGGAGGTGAAAGTGGTGGCGCCCGAGATTGCCGCCGTAATTGCCCGCCGTGACCGCGACGAGGCCGAGATCGGCCCCGGCCTTCGTCGAGGCGTGGAGCGCCGCCCGCATCGCCGCCGAGACGGCGCCGGCCGAGAGCCCGTCGATGACGATCTCCAGCACCACGTCGACCTCCGGCGGCAGGAGCGAGCCGGCGCGGCCCTTCAGGGTCGGGCAATAGGCGTCGTTGGTCGAGGCCATCATGCCCTTGGTGCGTGCGCCGACCTTGGAGCCGGAGCGGACGACGCCGCCCGGGAAGGGCAGGATCGCGTCCGGGATCGCGCGGGCCGCCGCCACCGCGATCTCGGCCACCCGCAGGGTGTCGGGGAAGCGCCGGCCGAGGAACAGCAGGTTGCCGCCGCCGACCGCACCCTGGATCGTCGGCACGGAATGCTCGCAGACGAACTCGCCGTCCATCACCGGGGTGCGCCAGTAGCGACGCCCGTCGACGCGCTTGGCCGTGGCGAAGCCGTCGCCGAAATAGCGGATCGCCCCGCCGAGCTTGATCGCCTTGGCGGCGTTGGGGTCGTCCCAGGCGATGCCGGCATAGACCGCGCTGCCCGGCGAGGTCAGCACGCACTGTCCGACCCGGCGCAGGAGTTGGTCCTTGAGGCCGCCGGCATCGAAGCCGAACAGGAGGACGCGCACCCCGGGGCGCCCGTCCGGGGTGTCGTCGGGCGAGAGCACGGTGTCGATGCCCGCTTCCGCCCCGCAGCCGATCACCGAGGTGGCGAAGCCGGTCATGGTGACGGCGGCGATCATCGCCCATTCGGCGGTGTCGGCGGTGAGCACCAGGGCGGTGCCCGCCATGTCGAAGGCCTCCGCGAAGGTATCCTCGACTCGGATGCCGTTGAGGATCAGGTCCGGCATGCCACCGCCTCGAAAACCGGCTCGTCCGCCCGGCGGCCCGGGAAGGCCGCGTCGGGAACGGTGAAGCTCGACAGGCCGGCACCGAAGCGGCCCTGGAGATAGGACTCCGTCCGCCGCGCCATGCCAGCATCGGCCTCGACGGAGAGCTGGAGCGTGCGGCCGCGGGTCCAGGCGACGACCTCGCCGTCCTCGACGATCACCGTGCCGTCCTTGATCACCCGGTGGGCGCGGGCGAACATCGCGGTCCGGTCCGCCTGGTCGCGGTAGACCGCGATATCGGCCCGGGCCCCGGGGCGCAGATGGCCGCGGTCGGTGAGGCCCAAGAGCTTCGCCGGGCCCGAGCGGGTGAGCTGCGCCACCTCGGTGAGGGTGTATTCGCGCTCGATTCCCGCGAGGCCCGAGCGCTCGGCGGCGACCTTGGGATGGGCGGCGACCTCGCGGTCCCGCGCCTCCTTGTCCATCAGGAGGTGAAGGATGCGCGGATAGGCGGTGAACGGCCCGCCATTCGGATGGTCGGTGGTCAGGATGGTGCGCTCCGGGTCGGGCGAGAGCAGCATCAGCTCGAGCCCGATGGCGAATTGCAGCGACGAGGTCGGGCCGCGGTCGCGGTAGCGGAACGGCACGATGCCGCCGCCCTCGGCGTCGCCGGCATTGACGATCCACTTCTTCGGGCTCGCCCCCTTGCGGCCGGCGAACTGGCGCAGGACGTCGAGGGAGATGGTCGCGGTCTGGCCGAACACCACCTGGCCGATATCGAGCGTCGCGTTGGGATGGCGCGCCAGCGCCTCGGCGATCCGCGACGCGGCCGACTTGAAGCCGCCGGTCAGCGGGTTGTCCTTGTCCAGGGCCGCGTAGGCGTAGAACTGGGCGTGGGCGAAGTGGATCCGCCGGCCCTCCGCCGCCTCGAGGGTCTCGATCAGGCTGTCGTCGGCCCCGGGCAGGCCGAGATTGCTGCAATGGACGTGGAGCGGATGGGGCACCTTCAGCGCCTCGACCGCGTCGAGGAGCCCGTTGAGGATGGTGCGGGAGGTCAGCCCGTAGGCCGGCACCTCGTCGTCGAGGGAGAAGCGCACCGCTCCGTCCTTGAAGGCGTCGGCGCCGCCGGCATTGATCACCTTGACGCCGAGCGCCCGGGAGGTCGCGACGTTGAGCGCCACGAGGTCGCGCACCGCATCCGCGCTCTCGCGGTCGCGCAGGAGCTGGAGCAGCTGGTCGTCGTTGCCCATCACGCACAGCCCGCCCCGGTCGAGGAGCGGGATCTCGGCGAGTTCGAGCTGGGTGGCGAGCGCGTTGACCGGCGGCATCGCCGGCTCGACGGCGGTGGTGTAGCCCATCCGGGCGTAGAGCAGGCCGACGTCGCGGCCCGACCCGTGCGGGTTCGGCGCGTCGGGCTCGGACACGCCGAGCTCCGGCAGCAGCAGGCGCGCCAGCACGACGTTGCCGCCGGCGATGTGCGAATGGACCTCGACGCCGCCCGCCATGACGATGCAGCCGGCGGCATCGATGGTGCGGTCGGGCCCGCGATCCGGGGTGGCGACGATGCGGCCGTCCTCGATCCAGACGTCACTGACGGAGTCGCGCCCGGCGGTCGGATCGACCACCCGGCCGCCGGCGATGCGGGTCAGCATGAGGCGGAAAGCTCCGTAGGGGCCGCAGGCGCACGCATCGGTGCGGCGGCGAGGCGGTCGTGGAGGTCGGCGAGGATGGCGGCGGCGTCCGGAGCCGCGGCCGCGGCGGGCGCCCCGGCCTCGTGCCAGGCGATCGCGGCCCGGCCGGGATGCCAGAGGGCGGCGCCGGCCGTTTCGCCCGGCACGGCTACTGCGATCACGATCCGTGCCTCGCTGCCGGTCGGCGTCCCGAGGAGCGCCACGCTCGGCACGGTGCGGGTCCAGGCGGGCAGGGGAGCCGGCAGGGCGGCGAGCCACAGGGCCGCGTCGACCTCGCCGGCGGCGACCTGCCGTCCGGAATCGAAGCGCCAGGGATCGTGCTCGGGGCGCCCGCGGCCGAAGCCGACGCGCGGCCCCTGGCCGGTGCTCCAGGCCGCGACCTGCATGGCGGTGCGGCCCTGATGGGCATCGCCGAGGGCAAGCGCGAAGCAGCGGGTGGTCTCGTTGAGGTCCTTGACGAGACCGGTCAGCATCTCGGCCCCGAGGGCGCCGATCTCGGCCGGGTCGTAGACGATCACGCCGTAGAGGGCGTCGCGCAGGCGCGCCGCGAGGTCGGCCAGCGGATGGGGACCGGCGACGCGGCCGGCGACGAGCCCGCGCAGCAGCCCGATCGCCGCCGGGATCCCGGCCTCGCCCGCCGGGTAGGCGACGTGCCGAACGGCGCCGTCGCCGGTGCCGCCGAGGGTCGCGAGCGTGCGCGGACGGCCCGAGGCCCGGCCCCGCACGGGATCGCCCGCCGCGAGATCGGGCACGAGACCGGCGGTCCAGGGCGCCTGCCCGACGACCAGCACGAGGTCGGCCCGGCCCCGCGCCTCGGCCGGGGTCGTCGCCATGGCACCGACGGACGCGAGCGCGCCGAGATCGGCGTAGACCGCCGCGCCCGCCGCGGGATCGACGGAGGCGCCGACGGTCCGGGCGAGGTCGAAGGCCGCCTGCACGGCGGCCGCGTCGGCGCAGAGGCCGGCGACGAGGGGGCTGCGCGCCCCCGCCAGCAGCTCCGCCGCCGCCGCGACCGCCGCGTCGCGTTCCACCGCTTGCCCGTCGATCCAGGCCGTCATCCGCCCTCGCTCACGTCTTCGCGGTCCCGTGGATCGCCCGACCCGGACCCCGCTTCGATTCCGCGCCGGACGGTCGCATCCGGGAGGGCGGCGAGGCAAGTCCCCCGAAAGTCCGGCTCGCCGCACCGGGCGCCAGAAAATATCCGCCCCGCACCGTTGCGCCGAGAGTTGCCCAGGCGACCGACGGTGTGGGACAGTCCCGCGGCGGGACGGCCCGGCGCGGCCGCCCGGGCGGCAGGGTCGGGCAGCAGGGCAGGAAGCGAGGCCGGTTTGGCGCACGGGATGGGGACGGCGCGGGCTGAGGTGCGGGTGCGCGCCCCGGCGCGGCTGCATTTCGGGTTCCTCGACCTGCATGGCGGGCTCGGCCGGCGCTTCGGCAGCATCGGGCTCGGGCTCGACGCGCCCGGCCTCGACCTCACCGCCGCGCGGGCCGACACCCTCCGGGTCACCGGGGCCGACGGGCCCGGCATCGCCGCCGAATGCGCGCGGGTGCGCGGCTACGCGGCGCTCGCGGCCCGCCATCTCGGGGTGCCGGAGACGGGGGCCTTCCACCTCGCGGAGGCGATCCCCGCCCATGCGGGCTTCGGCTCGGGCACGCAGCTCGCCCTCTCGGTCGCCGCGGCCCTCGCGGCGCTCCACGGCGCCCCCTTCGCGCCCGCCGCCTTCGCGGACGTCCTCGACCGCGGCAACCGCTCGGGCGTGGGCCTCGCCGCCTTCGTCACCGGCGGCCTCATCGTCGATGGCGGGCGCGACGAGACCGACGCGCCGCCGCCCGTGATCGCCCGGCTCGCCTTCCCGGAGGCCTGGCGGGTGGTGCTGATGCTCGATGCGGGCCGCACCGGCGTCCACGGTTCCGAGGAGCGCCGGGCCTTCCGCGAACTGCCCCGGTTCCCCGCCGCGGAGGCGGCCGAGATCTGCCGCACGGTGCTGATGCAGGTGCTGCCCGCGGCCGTGACCGAGGATCTGCCGCGCTTCGGCTCCGGCATCACCGGGATCCAG
Organism: Methylobacterium indicum; assembly: GCF_017347565.1. NCBI lineage: Bacteria > Pseudomonadati > Pseudomonadota > Alphaproteobacteria > Hyphomicrobiales > Methylobacteriaceae > Methylobacterium > Methylobacterium indicum. The sequence goes on from NZ_AP024145.1 coordinate 4,969,130, forward strand.
CGCCGGATCGGCGACTACTTCGCCCCGCACCAGGGCGGGCGCTACGCCAGCGACGCGGTGGCGGCGGCGCTCGCCACCGTGGAGGCGGAGGGTATCGCGGGCTTCGGCCAGAGTTCCTGGGGGCCGACCGGCTTCGCCCTCGTCGCCGGTGCGGCGGAGGCCGAGGCGCTGGTCGCGACCCTGCGCGCCCGCCACCCGGACCTGGGCTACCGCATCGCGCGCGGGCGCAACCGGGGCGCCGAGATCGGCTGAGAGAGAATTCGGAAGCCATCTTCCGAGAATCCGCCGGGCCGGACCGACTCGAACCGGCGCAACAGCACTATCGTACAAGACACAGGCGGGACCGCCCGGCTTAGAAGGCGGGACGGCACCCGTCACGGCACGGGCTGCCGGTGCGGTCGCCCGGCTGCGCCGCTCCCGACAGGAGGTTCGAATGGCCCGCTCGATCCTGCACATGCTGACGCCGCTCAAGCACATGAGTCCGTTCGACGTGAACATGGCGGTGGATGCGGGCTTCGAGGTCGTCTCGACCTACACCGCCGTGGAGCCGGGCGAGGTGGTGCCGCTGGTCCAGGACTCGATCTTCTCCCGCGCGCCTCAGGACGGCACCCGCACGGCGATCTTCATCGGCGGCAAGAACGCCGAGGCCTCCCTCGACATGGTGGACGCGGCGACGAGCGCCTTCGTGCCGCCCTTCGCCAACCACGTCTTCGCCGACCCAGCCGGCTCCTTCACCACCGGGGCCGCGATGGTGGCCTGCGTGCGCAAGGCGCTGCACGACAGGTTCGGCGAGGGGCTCGCGGGCAAGCGCGTCGCGATCTACGGCGGCACCGGCGTCGTCGCCTATTGCGCCGCGGTCATCGCCGCCCAGGAGGGCGCCCACCCGGTCCTCGTCGGCTATAACGGCCGCGAGCGGGTGGCGGCGATCGCCGAGAGCATCCGCACCCGGTTCGGCGTCGCGGTCGAGGCCGCCGACGGCTCGGACCAGGCCGGCCGGCTCGCGGCGGCCCGGGACGCCGAGGTGATCCTGTCGGCGGCGGCCGCCGGCGTGCAGGTGCTGAGCGCCGAGGACCTGACCCAGGCCGGCCGACTGCTCGTCGCCGCCGACGTCAACGCCGTGCCGCCCGCCGGCATCGCGGGGATCGACGTCAACGCCGATGCGGTCCCGCTGCCGAGCGGACGGGGCGTGGGCATCGGCGCGCTCGCCATCGGCAACGTCAAGTACTGTACTCAGGCTGGGCTCTTCCGCCGCCTGCTCCAGGCCGACCAGCCCCTGGTCCTCGATTTCCGCGACGCCTATCGGCTCGCCGTCGAGCTGACCGGCCAAGCCGGACCCGCGTGACCCGACGGGACGAGACCGGACGGGCGGGGACCTCGCGGCGATGACCGGCGAGGCGGTGCTGATCGCCGCGCAATCCGGGCGGGCGCTCGCCGCCGCGGCTCGCCGGGCCGGGTACCGGCCCTTCGTGGCCGACCTGTTCGGCGACGACGACACCCGGTCCCTCGCCGCCGGCTATCGTCGCGTGCCGGGCCGCCTCGGCGCCGGCCCGGGGGCCCGCGGCGTGGAGGCGGCCCTCGCCGCCCTGGCGGCGGAAGCCGGCCCCGCAGTCGGCCTCGTTCTCGGCTCCGGCTTCGAGGGATCGCCTGGCCTGATGCGACGCCTCGCGGAGCGGTATCCCCTGCTCGGCGCCTCGCCCGACGCGGTGGCGGCGCTGAAGGACCCGGACTCTTTCGCGGCGTCGTGCGCCCGCCTCGGCATTCCACACCCCGAGATCGCCCTGGCGCCGGTGGCGGCCCCCGATTCCTGGCTCGTGAAGCGGCGCGGCGCCTCGGGCGGCGGCCACGTTCGGGCGGCCCGGACGGGACGGCTGCCGAGGAACGCCTATCTCCAGCGCCGCGTGCCGGGCCGGCCGCACGCCCTCGCGGCGCTCGCCGACGGGCGCGGGATCGCCGTGCTGGCCGCGAGCGAGCAATGGACCGCGCCGGGCGCGGACCGGCCCTTCCGCTATGCCGGCGCCGTCGGTCCGGTCGCCCTGCCGGACGGCGTGCGGGCTGCGGTCGTGGAGGCACTCGCCGGCCTCGTCGCCGCGACGGGCCTGCGCGGCCTCGTCAGCGCCGATGTCCTGGTCGAGGGCGAGGCGTGGTGGCTCCTCGAGGTCAATCCGCGGCCCGGCGCCACCCTCGACCTCCTCGATCGCGGGCCCGTGCCGCTCTTCGCGGCCCATCTCGCCGCGAGCCGGGGCCGGCTGCCGCAGGCCCTGCCGGTGCCTGGGGATGCGGCGGCGACCGAGATCCTCTATGCCGACGCGGCGATTCCCGCGGTTCCGGCCCTCGACTGGCCCGACTGGGCGATGGACCGCCCCGCCGCCGGCAGCCGGATCGAGGCCGGCGCCCCGATCTGCACGGTGATGGCCGAGGGAGCGGACGCGATCGCGGCCCGCCGCGCCCTCGAAGCCCGGGCGGCCGCGTTGCGGGCGCAGTTGGCGAAAAGGCCAGGAGACGCCGCGTTGGCTTTCGCACGCCGCAGCGTCATGCTCGGCGGCGAGGCGCGCGATCCCCTCTCTCGTGCGGGAGGGGGGATCACGCGCCCCGACTAGAGCATTTTCCGACGAAGTGGATGCCGGTTCGTCGAAGAAAATGCGATATAACAAAGACATAGAGAGCTTCGCGATTGCAGCGCGATCGTGAAGTGCTCTAGACCGCGCCCGATCGCGTCGCGATCGGACGCTGCTCTAGGTCTTTGATATTTCTGCATTTTCTACGACGGACCGGTATTCGCTCCGTCGGAAGATGCTCCAGCGTCCCAAGGGGCCTCGAAGACCCCGATCGATTCGACCGGCCGACCGGAGGCCGACACGCCCCGGCCCGGCCCAAGGGAGTCCACCCGATGAGTTCCACCCCCACTGCCGCCGCCCGCCCGAGCGTCAACGCGCTCGCCGCCCCCCTGGTCGAGGCCCTGGCCGCCGAGGCGGTCCGCCTGCGCCTCGCCGTGTCGCGGGCGCCGGACGGCTCGCGTCTGATCGATGCCGGGGCGGGCGTGCGCGGCTCGATCGAGGCCGGCCGGCGGATGGCGGAGATCTGCCTGGGCGGTCTCGGCACCGTGACGATCGCCCCCGCCGGCCCGCTCGAGGCCTGGCCCTTCACGCTCACCGTGCACAGCACCGATCCGGTGCTCGCCTGCCTCGGCAGCCAGTATGCCGGCTGGAGCCTCGCCGACGAGACCGGAGATTCGGGCTTCTTCGCCCTCGGCTCCGGCCCGGGGCGGGCCGCGGCGGCGGTCGAGCACCTGTTCGAGGAGCTGGCCTACCGCGATTCCGCCGAGCGCATCGCCCTGGTGCTCGAATCGGCGAGCCCGCCGCCGGCCTCCGTCACCGCCAAGGTGGCCGAGGCGGCCGGCGTGAAGCCCGCCGACGTCACCTTCGTGTACGCCCCGACCCAGAGCCTCGCCGGTGCGACCCAGGTGGTCGCCCGGGTGCTCGAGGTCGCGCTGCACAAGGCGCATTCCGTCGGCTTCGACCTCAATGCCGTCGTCGACGGGATCGGCGCCGCGCCGCTGAGCCCGCCGCACCCGGACTTCATCCAGGCGATGGGCCGCACCAACGACGCCATCATCTATGGCGGCCGGGTCCAGCTCTTCGTCGAGGCGGACGACGCCGACGCCAAGGGCCTGGCCGAGGCGCTGCCGAGCACGACCTCGCGCGACCACGGCGCCCCCTTCGCGGAGATTTTTTCCCGCTTCAACGGCGATTTCTACGCCATCGACAAGCACCTGTTCAGCCCGGCCGAGGTGGTGGTGACCTCGCTGCGCTCCGGCCATAGCCACCGCGCCGGCCGGCTCGTGCCGGAGTTGGTGGCGCGCTCCTTCGCCTGAGGCGGAATCGAGAGGATCGGGGTCATGCGGATCGGGCTCGCGGCCGATAACGGCGCCTGGCACAAGGCCCGGCTGCTGGCCGCGCTGACGGCGCTCGGCGCCACGCCGGTGCTGTTCTCGCTCGCCGACGTCACGGTGGAGACCGGCTACCCGGAGCCCCTGCGGGTGCCGGGCTTCGGCGACGCCCTGCCGGACGGGGTGCTGCTGCGCACCATCGCGGGCGGGACCTTCGAGGCCACCACGATGCGGCTCGGCGTGCTGCACGCGCTCGTCGCCGCCGGCACCGTGGTGTGGAACGGGCCCTCGGCCATCGAGCGCTCGGTCGACAAGGCGATGACGAGCCTGCTCCTCGCGCGCCACCGCATCCCGACGCCCGAAACCTTCGTGCTCTCGCGCCGGGACGCCGCCGCCGCGGTCGTGGCCCGGGAGGCGGCACCCGGCCGCCCGCTGGTGCTCAAGCCCCTCTTCGGCTCGCAGGGGGAGGGGCTTCAGCTGATCGCCCGACCCGAGGAGCTGCCGCCCGAGGAGCTGGTCGGCCGGGTCTACTACCTCCAGCGCTACGTCGCCCGCCGCGACGGCGCCTGGCAGGATTACCGGGTCTTCGTCTGCGCCGGCCGGGCCGTCGCCGGGATGATCCGCGAGGGCGACGGCTGGATCACCAACGTCCACCGGGGCGGCCGGCCGCTGCCCTGGCGCCCGCCGGCCCGGGCCGCGGAACTCGCCGAGGCCGCCGCCGCCGCGGTCGGCTGCGGCTATACGGGGATCGACCTCGTCGAGGACGGGGAGGGCGGCTTCCAGGTGCTCGAGGTCAACAGCATGCCGGCCTGGTCCGGGCTGCAGCAGGTGACGCAGGTCGACATCGCCCGGGAGGTCGCCGCCGGCTTCCTGGCGGCGGTGCGGGCGGGACACGCGCCGCGGCTGGTCGCCCTGTGACGGCTGGCCCTGTGCCGTCGCCGGGTCTCGGCGCGGACACCATCGCGGCGGCCTATCTCGCCGCGTGCCGGGCGGAGCTCGCGGCGATCAAGCCCGGCAACGTCCATATCCACGCCGCCGGGCACCGGATGAGCGTGGCGGATTTCGAGGCGAGCGCGGCGCTCTCGGCGCCCCCTCTCGCATCCGCCGGGGCCGGGGTCGGCGCCCGGGCCGAGGGCGCGGTCGCCGCCACGCGGGCGGGGGTCGGCCAGAACACGAATCTCGGCATCGTGCTGCTCTGCGCGCCGCTCGCCCGCGCGGCCGAGCGGCCGGGGCCCCTGCGCCCGGCGCTCGATGCCGTGCTGGCCGACCTCGACGACGCGGACGCCGCCGGGATCTACGCGGCGATCCGGCTCGCGAGCCCGGGCGGGCTCGGCCGGGCCGAGCGCCACGACGTGACGGCGGATGGCCCGCCGCCGCCGGTGCTCGCCGCGATGGGCGAGGCGGCCGCGCGCGACCGCATCGCGCGGGCCTACGTCACCGGCTTCGAGGACCTGTTCGACACCGGGCTCTCGGCCCTCGCGCAGGCACGGGCCCGCGGCCTCGCAGAGCCCTGGACCACCACGGCGGTCCATCTCGCCTTCCTGACCGGCTTTCCCGACAGTCACCTCGCCCGCAAGTTCGGCGCGGCAGCGGCCGAGACGGTGCGGGCGGAGGCGCAGGCCGCCCTCGGTGCCCTTACCCTGGGCGAGGAGGCGCGCGCCGCGCTCCTTTCCCACGATTCCGCCTTGAAGGCCGCCGGTCTCAACCCGGGCACCAGTGCCGACCTCACGGTCGCGACGCTGTTCCTCGACGCCCTCGCTCGAGCGAAGGCCGGCGAGGGGTCCGAACCGGCGCAACCTGCCAATAAGTCTTAACCCCGTAAGAGCTTTCCTTCCGTCGCCGAGCCGGAAATGGCCCAATGTACCGGGCCGGCCGGCTTGTTCGGAGTTCAGCGGCGCTGTAGGGTCCGCCCGCCATCCAGACAACCGGTTCGGCTCACGCTGAACGCCGACAGCAAGGATGGCGGTGCTGCGCCGCACTGATGTGGCGGCCGGCTAACCTTTCGACACCTGGGAGAAGCCCCACATGGCGACGATCAACAAGGTGATGGTCGGCGAGGCCCTCGTCGGCGACGGCAACGAGGTCGCCCATATCGATCTCATCATTGGCCCGCGCGGCAGCGCCGCCGAGACGGCGTTCTGCAACAGCCTGACCAACAACAAGCACGGCTTCACCAGCCTGCTCGCCGTGGTCGCGCCGAACCTGCCGTGCAAGCCGAACACCCTGCTGTTCAACAAGGTCACGATCAACGACGCCCGCCAGGCGGTCCAGATGTTCGGACCCGCCCAGCACGCCGTCGCCAAGGCGGTGCAGGATTGCGTCGCCGAGGGCATCATCCCGGCCGCCGAGGCCGACGACCTGTACATCCTGGTCGGCGTGTTCATCCACTGGGAAGCCGCGGACGACGCCAAGATCGAGAAGTACAACTACGAGGCGACGAAGCTGTCGATCGAGCGCGCCATCAAGGGCACGCCGACCGCCGCCGAGGTCACCCAGCAGTACAAGAGCGCCCAGCACCCCTTCGCGGCGAACGTCGCCTAGACAGGAAACCGTCCGGAGCAGTCAGCGGCGCCTCCACCGCCGCCCCCGCCGCCTCCGCCGCAGGGTCTGTTCCAGCGACTGGCCTCCATTTTTCTCGGACGCTGAACGCAACGATCGGGAGGGCCCCCAGGGGCCCTCCCTTTTTTGTTGCCGGTGCGGCGCGTGGGCCCCATCGGTCCGTCCGAGACCGCGAGGATGCGGATCCCGGACCGCCCGTGCCGGCCACGAGCCGGCTACGAGCCGGCCACGAGCCGGCTACGAGCCGGCCACGAGCCGGCGCCATCTGCACGGAGCATGGGCAAATTTCAGGGGCGGCACATCTTTGAGCGCCGGTACCCGGCCAATTCCGGCCCGGTCCGCTATTCCCGTCGGCAGCATGCTGTAGATTGAGGCAGGGACGGTCGCATCAGACGAACGCCCGGAGGACGCACACGACCGAGGGAGATAGGCCATGCAGGACGTCGCACGGGCGCCGGACGCGCCGCTGAAGCGGGTCGAGAGCACCGCCTGGTGGGCGGCGATGCCCCTCGATCTCTGGGGCGTGGTGCTGGCGGTGATCGCCGCGGGCGGGCTGAAGCTCGCCGGAATCCTGCCCTGAGACCTCCCCACCGCCGTCGCACTCTCGCCAAAGCGTCCGACCAGCGTCGCCGTCAAGGGTTTCGCAACGAACGGCCGGCACGATCCTCGCCTGGACCGACAGCGAATCGCTCGCGCGCAGGAGGACGGTTCCATGCTGATGGCCTTCGTCGGACGCCTCGCCCAGCACTGGCGGGATCTCGTCGCGGAGTTCATGGACCCCTACCGCCCCGAGCTGCACTACATGCGCGGCCCCGGCCCGCGCTGGCGCGAGCGGCATCCCGAGGGCTGAGGCTACGGCCAACCGGGCTCGGCGCTCATTTGGGGGCGCCGCCTTGCGCACCGGTTCCGGTCGGGTCCAACTCGCGGACCCGTTCCACGACCGGAGCCTGCCCGTGAGCACCGCGCCCGACTCCGCCCAGAAGTTCGACACCTCCCGCGCCGGGGAATACCGGCAGCAGAGCCGCATCGCGCTCGCCGGCTACGAGGCCTGCCACGAACTCTCCGCCTGCTTGCTGGCGGCCGCCCTCGGCACCGGACGCGAGGCGCGGATCCTGGTGGCGGGGGCCGGCGGCGGAGCGACGGAGATCGTCACGGCGGCGGCCCTGGAGCCGAACTGGCGCTTCTTCGCGGTCGATCCGTCCGAGCCGATGTTGGCGCTGGCCGTCGCCCGGCTGGAGGAGACCGGCCTGACGGCGCGGACGGAGGTGGTGCGCGGGACCGTCGCCGACCTGCCGGACGGGGACGCGTTCGACGCCGCGACCCTGATCGGGGTGCTCCACCACCTGCCCGGCGACGCGGCCAAGCGGGCGATCCTGCAGGACATCGCCCGGCGCCTGCGCCCCGGCGCGCCGCTGATCCTCGCGGGCAATTACCGGGCCTATGCCAGCGAGCCGCTGCTGCTCGCCGCCTGGGGCGAGCGCTGGCGCCAGCAGGGAGCCGGACCCGCGGAGGTCGAGGCGAAGCGCGCCAGGATCCTGCAGGGGGCGGACCCGCCCCCGTCGGAGGAGGCGGTCGCCGATCTCCTGCGCGAGGGCGGCTTCGCGCCGCCCCTGCGGTTCTTCTCGAGCCTGTTCTGGGGCGCCTGGCTCGCCCGCAAGTCCCCGGACGCGGCCTGAACGGCGCGCCCGGGATCGGACGGGGTCAGCCGGAGACCGCCGCCGCCTCGGCGAGCGTGTCGGGCCGGTCGGAGAGGCGGCTCGCGACCAGAAGCCCGATCAGCGCCGACCCGGCGATGATCAGGGCCGGCGCCGCCGTCCAGCCGGTGGCGCCGATCAGCGCGTTGGCGGCGAGCGGACCGAGCCCGCTGAGCAGCGTGAAGCCGATATTGAGCGAAAGCGCGACGCCGCTGAACCGCACCCGGGTCGGAAACAGCCCGGCCAGCAGGTAGGCGAAGCTGCCGTTGGCGCCCGCCACCGCCATGGTGAGGAGCGGCAGCACCAGGAACAGGTTGGCATCGCCCCGCGCCAGGACCTGATAGGCGGGGATCACGCCGAGCAGGACGACGAGGGCGGAGGCCTGCATCAGGCGCCGCGGCGCCACCCGGTCGGCGAAGAACGAGGCGAAGAGCAGCGAGGCCGACATGGCGAAGAGCGCGACGTTCATCGCCACCGCCACGGTCTTCGGGGGATATTTGAGCACCTGGATCAGGTAGGCCGGCATGTGGGCGAACAGGATGCCGTTGAAGCCCGCCGTGAGCGCCACGATGCCGACGCCGACGAGCACCCGGCCGCGATGGTCGCGCAGTACCTCTCCGACCGGGCTGCGGGCGGCGCGATGCTGGAGGCGCAGGAACTCGGGCGTCTCTTCCAGGGAGCGCCGCAGCCAGAAGCTCACCAGCCCGACCACGCCGCCGAACAGGAAGGCGAGGCGCCAGCCGGATTCGGCCATGACGGCCGGCGGCAGGACCGATTGCAGGGCGAGGTTGACCAGAGCCGCGAGCAGCACGCCGCCGTTGACGAGGCAGAAGACGATGCCGCAGGCGAGCCCCGGGCGGCGCGAGGCGGTCTCGACCACGAAGGTGATGGCGCCGGGGAGTTCCCCGCCGATGCAGAGCCCCTGCACGAAGCGCAAGGTCACGAGGAGCAGGGTCGCCCACACGCCCCAGGAGGCGTAGGAGGGCACCAGACCCATGGCGAGGGTGCAGGCCGACATGGTGAAGACGGTGACCACGAACACCGTCTTGCGGCCGTAGCGGTCGCCGAAATGGCTCAGCACCAGCCCGCCGAGGGGCCGGGCGAGGTAGCCGACCGCGAACACCGCCAGCGACAGCGTGAGCGCCACCACCGGATCGGTCGCCGGGAAGAACGCCGCGGCGATATCCTTGGCGAAGATCCCGTAGACGATGAAATCGTAGTATTCGAGCCCGCCGCCGAGGCTTGCGAGCAGCGTCATCTTCCATTGGCGGCGGGTGAGATCGTGCCCGCCGCCCCCGTTCGGTGTCATCGTGGTATCCTCCGGGGCGTTCTTGTTGGTGTGCCCCGGAGCGCCCCTTAAAACGGTTCGGCCGCTGCCGCCATATCGCGGCCGCTACATCACCGCGCCGATCTGCCAGGGCACGAACTCGGCATCGCCGTAGCCGAACCCTTCCGACTTGGTGCGCTCGCCGGACGCCACCCGCAGGATGGTCTCGAAGATCTGGCGGCCCTTCTCCTCGATCGAGGTGCCGTCGAGCACGTCGCCGCAATCGATGTCCATGTCGTCCTGCATCCGCCGGTACATCTCGCTGTTGGTCGCGAGCTTGATCGACGGGGTCGGCTTGCAGCCATAGGCCGAGCCGCGGCCGGTGGTGAAGCACAGCACGTTGGCGCCGCCCGCGACCTGGCCGGTGGCCGCCACCGGATCGAAGCCGGGCGTGTCCATGTAGACGAAGCCCTTCGCGGTCACCGGCTCGGCGTAGCGGTAGACGCCCGTCAGCGTCGTCGAGCCGCCCTTGGCGGTGGCCCCCAGCGACTTCTCCAGGATGGTGGTCAGCCCACCGGCCTTGTTGCCGGGGGAGGGGTTGTTGTTCATCTCGCCGCCGTTGCGGGCGGTGTAGGCCTCCCACCAGTGGATCATCTCGACGAGCTTGTGGCCGATCTCGGGGCTCGCGGCGCGGGCCGTCAGCAGGTGCTCGGCGCCGTAGATCTCCGGCGTCTCGGACAGGATCGCGGTGCCGCCCTCGGCCACCAGCCGGTCGACCGCCGCTCCCAGGGCAGGGTTCGCGGTGATGCCCGAATAGCCGTCCGAGCCGCCGCATTGCAGCGCCAGCATCAATTCGGAGGCCGGCACGGTCTCGCGCTTGGCCTTCGCCACCGCGGGCAGCATCTCGCGGAGCGCCGCGACGCCGGCCTCGATGGTGCGGCGCGTGCCGCCGGTATCCTGAATGGTGAAGCTGCGGAAGGTCTCGCTCTCCTCGATGCCGTAGGCGCGCTTCCAGCGGTCGATCTGCAGGCCCTCGCAGCCGAGGCCCACCATGATCACGCCGCCCATGTTCGGGTTGGCGGCGTAGCCCCACAGCGTGCGTTTGAGGATGTCGGCGCCCTCGCCCTGGATGTCGTAGCCGCAGCCGGTGCCGTGGGTGAGCGGGATGATGCCGTCGATGCCCGGAAACGCGTCGAGGAGGCCGGAGCGGCGGGCCTCCTCGGCGATGAAGCGGGCGACCGTGGCCGAGCAGTTCACGGAGGTGAGCACGCCGACATAGTTGCGGGTGCCGACCCGGCCGTCGGCCCGGCGGTAGCCCTCGAAAGTGGCGCGCTCGTTCTCCGGCACCATCGCGACGGGACGCGCTTCCTCGCAGAAGCGGTAGTCGCGGGCGAAGTCGCCCTTGGCCTCGCCGAGGCCGACATTGTGCTCGTGCACCCACTCGCCCGGGGCGATGGGCCGGTTCGCAAAGCCGATGATCTGACCGAACTTGCGGATCGGCCCGCCCTCGGGAATCGCCACCACGGCGAACTTGTGGCCCCGCGGCACCCGCGCGGAGGCGGTCACGCCCTCGACGACGGCGCCGGGCACGATCGGATCCACCGCCACCACGACGTTGTCCTCGTGGCTGAGGCGCACGATGCGGGGGTTGGTGGGGTGGAGCGGGGTGGGGGCGGACATGGATGGGACCTTGTGAGTCTGAAGGGGCACCATACGGCCGTGCGGTCCGTCGGGCCATTCTGCGTTTCGCGTGTCATGGAACGCGGGATCCCCTCTCCCGTGTGGGAGAGGGGTAGGGGCGATCGAAGATCGCGCAGGGTGTTATGGTCCTGAGGCAGGCTCCGACCGTCCCGCTACCAGCACCATGCTCAGCGATTTACACTGAGGCGTGTCACCCTCACCCCCGGCCCCTCTCCCACTCGGGAGAGGGGGGACCCGCGCCACTTCCTGTCCACTGAGTAGGTTCAATGCGCCAGGGCCTCCGCCTTGGCCCGCCCACCGAGATACGCCGCCCGGATGTCGTCGTTGGCCCACAGGTCCTGCGGCGCGCCGCTGAGCACCAGTTGCCCGGTCTCCAGCACGTAGCCGCGATCGGCGACCGAGAGGCCCATGCGGGCGTTCTGCTCGACGAGGAGCACGGTGGTGCCGCGTCGGCGCACCTCGGCGATGATGGAAAACACCGCCTGGACGATCACCGGGGCGAGGCCCAGCGACGGCTCGTCGAGGAGCAGGATGCGGGGTTTCGCCATCAGCCCGCGGGCCAGCGCCACCATCTGGAGCTGGCCACCCGAGAGCGTCCAGCCGAGCGCGTCGCCGAAGCGGCGGATGTCGGGGAAGAGCTCGAACATGCCCTCCGCCTCGTCCTTGATCTGGCGGGTCGAGAGTCCCTTCCGGTTCGAGGCGCCGAGCATGATGTTTTCGCGGACCGTGAGGCCCGGGAAGACCCGGCGCCCCTCCGGCACGTGCGCCACGCCGCGGCGCACGATCTCCTCGGGCTTCAGGCCCAGCAGCGACTGGCCCTCGAACAGGACCTCGCCGCCGGCCGGCTTCACCAGCCCCGAGATGGTCTTGAGCGTCGTCGACTTGCCGGCGCCGTTGGAGCCGAGCAGCGTCACGACCTCGCCGGCCTCGACCGAAAACGAGATACCGCGCACGGCCTCGATCTCGCCGTAGCGCACGGTCAGGTCGCGGATTTCCAGGAGTGCCATCGATCTCTCCTGTTTAGGCCGTCGCGAGGTCGGTCTTGAGGCCGACATTCGGCCCCTCGGTGCTCTCCTGGCCGAGATAGGCCTCGATCACCGCCGGCTCGCGCAGCACCGTGGCCGTCACCCCGTCGGCGATGCGCCGGCCGAAATTCAGCACCGTGATGTGGCTCGCCACGTCGCTCACCAGCGTCATGTCGTGGTCGATGATGAGGATGGTCAGGCCCTTGGCGGCCATCCGGCGTAGCAGCACCGTGAGCGCGTTCTTCTCGGTCGAGTTGAGGCCCGCCGCCGGCTCGTCGAGGAGGAGCAGCACCGGGTTGCCGGCGAGCGCCCGGGCGATCTCGACCAGCCGCTGGTGGCCGTAGGAGAACGACGCGATCGGCTCGTCGGCCCGCGCTTCGAGCCCGACGAAGGCCAGAGCCGCGCGGGCCCGCGCCTCCAGCGAGGCGCGATCCTGGGCGACGATGCCGTTGCCCGGCCGCTCGGCGCCGATCACCACGTTCTCGAGCGCGCTCATCGAGCGGAACAGGCGGATGTTCTGGAACGTCCGCCCGAGGCCCGAGGCCGCGCGCCGGTGCGGGGCGAAGCGGGTGATGTCCTGCCCGTCGAGCCGCACCCGGCCGCCGGTCGGGGTGTAGAGGCCCGACAGCACGTTGAGCGTCGTGGTCTTGCCCGATCCGTTCGGGCCGATGAGCGCGTGGATGCCGCCGCGGGCCACCGTGAAGCTCACCTCGTCGACGGCCTTCAGGCCGCCGAAATGCTTCGACAAGCCCTCGACCTGGAGCACCGGGGCGGCGGAGGCCGCGGCCTGCGTCAGCGTCAGCTCCTGCGCCCGGGGGGCGGCGGGTTTCTTCGGCCGCAGGCGCTTCACCTGGTCGCCGAGGAAGCCCCAGATGCCTTCCGGCATGAATACCACGATCAGGATCACGGCCAGCCCGTAGATCGCCAGGTAGAGGCCCGGGATCTCCTTCAGGAACCGCAGCCATTCGGGGATCAGGATCAGGAGCCCGGTGCCGATCACCGCGCCGACCGGCGAGCCGACGCCGCCGAGGAGCGCCATGGTGAGGAACACCACCGACTCGGCGAAAGAGAACTGGTCCGGGCTGATATAGGTGAAGCTGCCGGCAAACAGCCCGCCGCCGAGGCCCGCCAGAAGGGCCCCGATGGCGAAGGCCGCCACCTTGGTGCGGTAGATGTCGATGCCGGTGACGCCGGCCGCCAGCTCGTTGTCGCGCACCGCCCGCATGGCCCGGCCGAGCCGGGTCTTGGGCATCCGCCACACCGCGTAGGCCACCGCCGCCAGCACGACGACGCAGAGCGCGAGGTAGCTCTGGCCGTCGGTGAACAGGCCCGGCCGCTTGATGTTCGGCACGCCGTCCGGCCCGTGGGTGACGGGAATCCAGTTGATCATGATCAGCGTCAGGATCTGCTGGAACGAGATCGTCACCATGGCGAGGTAGTGGCCGCCGAGCCGCAGGGTCGAGGCGCCGAGCACCGCACCGAGGACGAGCGCGAGCGCGAGGCCGATCGGCAGGCAGAGCCAGAAGCTGATCCCGAGATCGACGGTGCCGAGGCCGACCGCGTAGGCGCCGATGCCGAAGAAGGCGGCCTGGGCGAGGTTGATCTGCCCGCAGAGACCCAGCACGACGGTGAGCCCGATGACCGCGATGGCGTAGGTCGCGGCCTGCATCAGGATGTTGAGCACGTAGCCGCTGAACGGCGTCGTGGCGGCGAGGAAGACCGCGACCGCGACCAGGCCCAGATAGGCGAGGGTGCCGAGGGGGAAGCGGCGGGCGGGAGCGTCGGACACCGGGTCCGCCGCGACGGGGCGAGGGGAGCCGGTCATGCTTTCTCCGCGATGCGTTCGCCGAAGATGCCCTGCGGGCGGAAGGCCAGGAAGGCGACGAGGACGATGAACGCGAAGGCGTCCTTGTAGGGCACCGAGATGTAGGCGGCGCCGAAGGTCTCGATGATGCCGAGAGCCAGCCCACCGATGATCGCGCCGGTCACGTCGCCGAAGCCGCCGATGATGGTGGCGGCGAAGGCCTTGAGCGCGATGGTGGCGCCCATCTGGATCGACACGAACAGCACGGGTGCCACCAGGATGCCGGCGATGCCCCCCAGAACCGCGCTGTACACGAAGGTCAGCATGATCATCCCGGCGACGGGTATGCCGAGCAAAGCCGCCATCTCCTTGTCCTGCGAGGTCGCCTGCAGCTTCTTGCCGATCAGGGTGTGCTCGAAGAACCAGTACTGGAACGCCACCAGCACCGCGGTGACGGCGATGATGAGCAGGTACTGGGTGTCGAGGAAGACCGGGCCGACCAGGAACCCTTGCGTCTCGAAGACCGGCGGCAGCACCTGCGGCTGCGGCCCGTAGAGGGCGAGCGTGGTGTTGGCGAGGAAGATCGAGGCACCGATGGTCGAGATGATCACCGGCAGGTAGGTGCGGTGGCGCAGGGGATAATAGACGCCGAGGTTGAACAGGGCGCCGAGCGCCGCCATGCCGCCGATGGCGAGCAGGAAGGACAGCCAGTACGGCCATTGCAGGTCGACGGCGAAGACCACCATCAGGAAGGCCGCCACCATCGAGAACTCGCCTTGTGCGAAGTTCACCACGTTGGTGGCGCGGAAGATCAGCACGAAGCCGAGCGCGACGAGCGCGTAGACGGCGCCGATGCCGATTCCCGTAAACAGAAGCTGGAGGATGAGGTCCATGCGGGCCCGCCCCGATCGGATGAGAAGGGTCGTGCCGCCGCGCGTGGCGCCGCGGCCGAGACGGCGTCGGGACGGCGCATCGCCGTCCCGCTCGGGGTCTTCCGAAGGTCAGGCCTTGTAGAAGTCGATGCGCTTGTCGAAGACGATGTTGCCCTTGTCGTTGCGCACCACGTTGTAGCCGTGCAGGCCGTCGCCGTTCTGGTCGAAGTTATAGGTACCCTCGGCGCCTTCGTGACCGCGGATGGCGAGGATCGCCTCGCGGATCGCCTTCGGGTCGGTCTTGCCGGCGGCGTTGATGGCCTTGGCCAGCACCGTCACGGCGTCGAAGGTCCAGGACGACTGGTTGTCGGGGGCGAGTTTCATCACCGCCCGGTAGGCCTTGCCGAAGTTGCGCGCCGCGTCGCTCGATTCCTCGGCGTAATCGGCCACCCCGTAGGTGTTGTAGAGCGAGGGGCCGGCGAGCTTGAGCGCCGTGACGTTGACGATCGAGGCCGAGCCGACCCAGGGCGCCTGCACGCCGAGCTGGCGCAATTGCCGGGCGAAGATGCCGAGGTCGTTCTCGAAGGTGAAGTAGGAGCCGATCACGTCGGCGCCGGACTGGCGGATCGCCAGAACCACCGGCGTGAAGTCCTGGCTCTGGTTGGTGTAGCCCTGGTCCAGCGCCACCGTCGCGCCGGCTTTGCCGAGCGCTTCCGTCAGCGCCTTGGCGCCGCTGGTGCCGAAGGCGTCGGTCGAGTGGATGATCGCCCACTTCTTCTTGGCGAGCGTCGTCACGCCGTATTCGGCGATCACCCGGGCCGAGAAGCTGTCGTTCGGGCGGAAGCGGAACAGCCAGGGATTGCCGAGCTGGGTCAGCACCGGATCGGTGCCGCCGAAGGCGACGGGCTTGCCGGTCTTGAGGATGTCGGGGGCCATGGCGTGGTTCTGGGTCGAGCGGATCGAGCCGAGGAACGCCACGAGATCGGGCTGGGAGGCGAGCTTCGAGAAGGCCAGCACGGCGCCCGGATTGGTGGTCTGGTCGTCCTCGGTGACGAGCTCCAGCGGCTTGCCGAGCACGCCGCCGGCCTTGTTGACCGCTTCCAGCGCGATCTTGGCGCCGTTCAGCGCGAAGCGGCCGGCATCGGCGCCGGGCCCGGTGACCGGCAGCACCATGCCGATCCGCACCGTGCCGCCCTGGGCGCTGGCGGGCCGGATGATCGACGGCGCGACGACGCCGGCAGCCGCGACCGTGGCCGCACTCTTCAGGAAAACGCGGCGCGTCGTCCTCATCGGCATGTTCCTCCCGTGGGAAAATGGCCGATGCTTCGAGGCCCGGCCTTGGAGCGGATGAGACACCGGCAGCGCTGCCATGTCCATCCCCTCCGCCTGTCCGCCCGGATTAAAAATGCCCGGGCAGATCTGCACCGGACGCCCTCGACCGCGGGCGCCGGCGCGGCCATTCTCCGGCGCGCCAGAATGCGCGGCCATCCCAACCGGCCGCCGGAACAATAGAAACCCAAACCAAGAAACCGGGAGGATTCTTTCATGCAGATCTCAGCCAGCGGCCTGACCGCCTATGTCCGGGACATCTTTTCCCGCGCGGGCTGCTCGGAAGCCGAGGCCGAGCGGATCGGCCGCTATCTCGTCGCCGCCAACCTGACCGGGCACGACAGCCACGGCGTGATCCGGGTGCCGCGATACGTCTCCTGGTTGCAGGAGGGCGAGGTCGAGGCCGACAAGACCCCCGAGGTGGTGACCGACGGCCCGGCCTTCGCGCTGGTCGACGCGCATTACGGCTTCGGCCAGACCGCCGGCCCGTTCGCGACCGAACTCGGCATCCGCAAGGCGCGGGAGAACGGCGTCGCCATCGTGGCGTTGCGCCATGCCGGCCATCTCGGCCGCATCGGCGAATGGGCCGAGCAGGCGGCCGCCGCCGGCCTCGTCTCGGTGCATTTCGTCAACGTGGCCGGCAGCCTCCTCGTCGCGCCCTTCGGCTCGGTCGACCGGCGCTTCTCGACCGCGCCCTTCGCGGCGGGGTTTCCGGTCCAGGGCGCCGAGCCGGTAATCCTCGACTTCGCCACCTCGGCGGTGGCCGAGGGCAAGGTGCTGGTGGCCTCGCAGGGCGGCAAGGCGCTGCCCGAGGGCGTGCTGATCGAGCCGGACGGTCAGCTCTCCAGCGACCCCGCGACGCTCTACGGCCCCCTCGACGGTCCGGAGCGCGACAATCTCAAGGGCGCCGGCGCGATCCGGGCCTTCGGCGAGCACAAGGGCTCGGGGCTGGCGCTGCTATGCGAACTGCTCGCCGGCGCGCTCACCGGATCGGGCACCGCGGGCCCGGGCGCGCGGCGGTTCTGCAACGGCATGCTGTCGCTCTACATGACGCCGGAGGCCTTCGGCTCCGAGGATGCGATGGTGCGCGAGACCCGCGCCTATCTCGACTTCTTCAAGGGCGCACGGCCGGTGCCGGGCGGCGAGGTGATGCTGCCGGGCGAGCCGGAGCGGCGCACCCGGGCCGCGCGCCTAGCCGAGGGCGTGCCGTTGCCGGATCCGGTCTGGGAGACGCTGCTGGCGGCGGGGCGGTCGTTTGGATTGGATGGGGAGGCGTATCGGGGGTGAGCTGAAGGCGGGCTTCTACGGAGGACAGTCCGCAGATCCTCCAGGCCTGGCCACCTTGCGATGAGTACGTTGTAAGCGTACCGTTTCACATGGATTTCGACTGGCATGACGAGAAGAACGAGAAGGTGCGCGCGGAGCGCGGCTTCGGCTTCGAGGATGCCGTCGGCATCTTTCTCGGCCGGATCGTCGAGTGGCAGGACCTGCGCCAAGCCTACGGCGAACCTCGCATGATTGCGGTCGGTGAGGTCGGAGGCAGGTTCTACACCGTCGTCTACACGGATCGAGGGCCGGTGCGCTGGATCATCACCGCCTGGCCCTCGAACAGGAAGGAGCGTACCCGATGGCGAAATTCAGTCTGAGCCAGGCGCTTCTGCACCGCCCTCAAGTCGACGAAGCCAAATTGGATGCAACGACCGAAGAGGATATCCGGGCCTATCAGGAGGAGGATGGCTTTGACCCCGAGTTCGAGCCGAAAGCGGTGCGGGTCGTGCCGGGTCCGCGGGACGTGCGGGTTCGACTCGGCCTGACGCAGCGAGAATTTGCGGAGGCGCTCCACATTCCTTTGGCGACGATCCGCAATTGGGAACAGGGCCGCACCGTGCCGGACGCCCCGGCCCGCGCCCTGCTAACCGTCGTGGCGCGAGAGCCGGAGGCTGCCTTCGCGGCGCTCGGCACCGGCGTCGTGCCGGATGATGTCGACGAGGCAGCCAAGTCACCGCTATCGCGGTAAGTTTTACAGATCGTCTCGCTCTTGCGGGAGGCCGTCATGAAGATCGCACAGCATGTTGTCTGGCATGCTGTCGATCACGCTGAGGATGGCAGAGAGATTGTCAGGGTGATCGGAAGGGATATTCTGGCCAACCTGCTGGCAGCTTCTGGATTCGATCTTGTCATGATGACGCACCGACCGCGAGCAGACATGCTGGTCCTCGTTCATTTTAGTCACGGTGCGAGCCATTGCGCCGCCTCCCCACTCGCGACCTTACCGAGCGCTCCCCGCCACGGCACCATCGCCTCATCGACTGGAAAACCACGAGACACCGCGCGCCGCTCCCCTACAATCCCCCCGTCCGGCACGAAGACCGGACGGGAGGAGACGAGTGATGAACCGACGTGACGTCCTCGCGGGCGCCGCCGCCCTGACCGCATCCACGGTCGCGGCACGGGCCGAAAGGCTGCCCCTCGGCGACCTGCCGGGCACCCGCTATCCCGACCCGCGGGTCGAGGCCCTGGACAAGCGCTTCCGCTACAAGGTCGGCAACGCCGCCATCGAGCGCATCGCCACCGGCTTCCGCTGGGCCGAAGGCCCGGTCTACTTCCGGGACGGCGGCTACCTCCTGTGGAGCGACATTCCCAACAACCGGATCATGCGCTGGCTCGAGAACGGCCATGTCAGCGTCTACCGGGCGAATGCGAACTACTCGAACGGCAACACCCGCGACCGGCAGGGGCGGCTCATCACCTGCGAGCACGACACCAGGCGGGTCACCCGCACCGAGCCCGACGGCACGATCACGGTGCTGATCGACAAATTCGACGGCAAGCCGCTCAACGCCCCCAACGACGTGGTGGTGGCCGCCGACAACGCGATCTGGTTCACCGATCCGGGCTACGGCATCGATGGGTTCTACGAGGGCCACAAGGACAAGGCGGAACTCCCGACCCGGGTCTACCGCCTCGATCCGTCGTCCGGCCAGGCCAAGGTGGCGGCCGAGGGCATCGACCGTCCGAACGGGCTCGCCTTCTCCCCCGACGAAAAGATCCTCTACGTCGTCGATTCCGGCGCCACCCATGGCGGCCGGGCCAACATCCGCGCCTTCAACGTCGAGGGCGACCGTCTCACCGGCGACCGGGTCTTCGCCGAAGGGTTTTCGCCGGGCTTCACCGACGGGGTGCGCACCGATGTCGACGGGAACGTCTGGTGCTCGATGGGCTGGGCCGACCCGAAGGAGGACGGAGTGCGCTGCTACACGCCGTCCGGCGACCTGATCGGCAAGATCCACCTGCCGGAGACCTGCGCCAATCTCTGCTTCGGCGGGCCGAAGAAGAACCGGCTGTTCATGGCGGCGAGCACGTCGATCTACGCGGTGTATGTGGAGACGCAAGGGGCGATGGTGCCGTGAGGAAGCGGATGCCTCCTCGTTAGGCCACGCCTTCTTTTCCGGGCCCAGGATGCGACCGCAGAAGGGCCCGGGACCTCGAGTCGGAACCGGCGGGGCGCTTCCAGTCTCGCAACGGCACCGAAAGCACCGCCGCCGCGCGGCGTTCCCTGGCCTGACGGCGTGGACGGCACGCACCGGCACCCGGGCGCCGGAACGCGACCGTCGGCCTCTCGTCCGAGGGGCCGTCCGCGGCGGGGTTTGGAATGGCCCCGGATCGGCAGGTCCCGGGGCGAGGCCGAGGCCGACGGTCGCGAGGACGGATCGCCGATGCTCTCAGGCGGTGATGAGCGCGGTATCGCCCGGTCGATGCGTCGGCGCGATCCCTCGGATCACCGATTCCGCGGTCTGGCCGCGGGTGCCGTAGAGCCATAGATCAATGCGGATTCCGCATCTCCCCAGTCCTGGCATCCATGACCGCCAGCCACGTGGCAATCGCGGATCCCTCGGGGCAAGCGAGGCACGAGGCCGGGACCGATCGATGAACGACGGCGTCGCCGTCATCCACGACCGTAGCGGCTCACTGCGGCGCCAGCGACACCCGGAAGAGCGTCCGCCCGGTCTCGTCGCGGACGTTCATGGCCAGGGCCGCCCCGGCGGACCGGGCCGGGTCGAGGGAGCAGGAGCGCAGGGCCTGGACGGCCTCGGCATGGGCGGCACCGGCATCGGTGAGGACGACCCCGATCGTGTCGCGGGCGTCCCAGGTTCCGGCTTCGAGGTCGAAGAAGTAGCGGTGCACGGCATGTCCTCCCTGCTCGCCCCGGTCTTGCCGGGCCCCACGACAATCGGCCTTAACGCAGGCTAAGCCTTGGCCTGCAAAGATCGGGCCGATTCGAGGCGGCGCCCAGCCCGGCCGAATCGGCGCGGCTCTTGCGAGACCCTATACCGCCAGCGGGAAGGGGCTCAAGCCGTGCGCTATACTTTAGGTTGTCGTCTCTCCTACGAGGTCGAGACGGAGACGGCTTTCATCTTCAACCTGGAGGTCGCACGGCAGGTGCGCCACCGCGCCCTCTCGGAGACGCTGCGTCTCTCGCCGGACCTTCCCCTGCGCCGGCACGAGGCACCGGAGACCGGCAACCGCTACGTCGCCGTCACGGTGCCGCCCGGCCGCTTCAGCCTCGACTACGAGGCCGCCGTGACGCTCGAGCCCCATCGGGCCGATCCGTCCGGCATCGGCGAGACGCCGGTGAAGGACCTGCCGCTCGCCATCCTGCCCTACCTGCTGCCGAGCCGCTTCGTCTCCTCCGACCGGCTCGCGCCCTTCGCCCAGGCCGAGTTCGGCGACGCCCCTCCCGGCTTCGAGCGGGTGAGCCGGATCTGCAACTGGATCCACGACCACATCGCCTATGTCCGCGGCGCCAGCGACGAGGAGACCACCGCCGACGAGACGCTTCTGAAGCGGGCAGGGGTGTGCCGCGATTTCGCGCATCTCGGCGCCGCGTTCTGCCGGGCCCTCGGCATCCCGGCCCGCTTCGTCAGCTGCTACGCCTACGGCCTGGTGCCGTGCGACTTCCACGCGGTGTTCGAGGCCTATCTCGACGGGCGCTGGTGGCTGTTCGACGCCACGCGGCAGGCCAACCTCGACGGGCTGGTGCGGATCGGCGTCGGGCGCGACGCGGCCGAGATCGCCTTCTCGACGCCCTTCGGCGAGATGAAACCGACCGGCATGGAGATCCGCATCGACCGGGCCGACGGGACGCCGGAGAGGGGCGAGCGCACGACCGCGGCGATCTCGACCGCGGAGGAGGGTCCTGACGCCGGGGGCGGCCTGCGCTAAGCAGACTTGCGTTGGCAAGCCAACGCTTCGCCCGCTCAGGTTCTTGTCGTGTCGCAGATTTTTGCCGCCGAACCGGTGTCCACTTCGGCGAAATCTGCTTAGGTTCCGCCCGGGAGGCCCCGCATGAGCTACCGCCACGTCGTCGGACCCCGGACCTTCGTCTTTGCCGACCTCGCCGAGCTGATGGCGAAGGCGAGCCCGCCGCGCTCCGGCGACCGGCTCGCGGGCCTCGCGGCGGAGAGCGCCGCGGAGGGCGTCGCGGCGCGCTGGTGCCTCGCGGAGGTGCCGCTCGCCGAGATCCTGGCCCGGCCGCTGATCCCCTACGAGGCCGACGACGTCACAAGGCTGATCCTCGACACCCACGACGCCGCCGCCTTCGGGCGCATCGGCCATCTGACCGTCGGCGATTTCCGAGAATTCCTGCTCACCGCCCCGCCCGAGACCCTGGCGGCGATCGCCCCCGGGGTGACGCCGGAGATCGCCGCCGCGGTGTCGAAGATCATGCGCAACCAGGACCTGATCCTGGTGGCCCGCAAGGCCCGGGTGGTCACCCGCCTGCGCAACACGATCGGGCTCCCCGGCACGATGGCGGTGCGCCTCCAGCCCAACCACCCGAGCGACGATCCCGCCGGCATCGCCGCGGCGATCCTCGACGGATTGGCCTATGGCTGCGGCGATGCCTGCATCGGCATCAACCCGGCCTCGGATTCGGTGCAGGGGCTCGCCGGCCTGCTGCACCTCCTCGCCGAGACGATCGAGCGCTTCGCCATCCCGACGCAGGCCTGCGTGCTCACCCACGTCACCACGACGCTGGAGGCGATGAACCGCGGCGTTCCGGTCGATCTCGTCTTCCAGTCGATCGCCGGCACGCAGGCCGCCAACGCCTCGTTCGGGGTCACGCTGCCGCTGCTCAAGGAGGCGCACGAGGCGGCCCTCGCCCTCAAGCGCGGCACGGTCGGCGACAACGTGATGTATTTCGAGACCGGCCAGGGCTCGGCGCTCTCGGCCGATGCCCATCACGGCATCGACCAGCAGACCCTGGAGGCCCGGGCCTACGCGGTCGCCCGCGCCTTCCGGCCGCTCCTCGTCAACACGGTGGTGGGGTTCATCGGACCGGAATACCTCTACGACGGCAAGGAGATCATCCGGGCCGGGCTGGAGGACCATTTCTGTGGCAAGCTGATGGGCGTGCCGCTCGGCGTCGACGTCTGCTACACCAACCACGCCGAGGCCGACCAGGACGACATGGACACGCTGCTGACGCTGCTCGGCACCGCCGGGGTGACCTACATCATGGGCATTCCCGGCGCCGACGACGTGATGCTGAACTACCAGTCGACCTCGTTCCACGACCAGCTCTACCTGCGCGAGGTGACGGGCCTGAAGCGGGCGCCGGAATTCGCCGCCTGGCTCGTCCGGATGGGCCTGACCGACGCGGACGGCGCGCTGCGGCCGGGCGGGGGCATGCCCCTGCTGGCAGGGCTCGCCGCGTGAGCCGCGAGGACGAGGCGGCGGGAGCCTGGCGGCGCCTCGCCGCCCTGACCCCGGCCCGGATCGCGCTCGGCCGGGCCGGCTCTGGCCTGCCGACCCGGGAGGTGCTGCGCTTCTCCCTCGCCCATGCCCAGGCCCGCGACGCGGTCCACACCCCCCTCGACGTCGAGGCGGTGCGGGAGGGGATCACGGCGCTCGGCTTCGAGACGCTGGTCGTAGCCTCGGCCGCGCCCGACCGGGCGACCTACCTGCGCCGCCCCGATCTCGGGCGCCGCCTCGACGAGGACTCCGCGGCGGCGCTCGCGGCGGCGGCAGGAAATCCGGTCGACCTCGCCCTCGTGGTGGCGGACGGCCTCTCGGCCCGCGCCGTCCACGAGGGAGCGGTGCCGCTGCTGGCGGCGCTCGCGCCGGCGCTGGCCGGCGCCGGACTGAGCCTCGCCCCGGTGGTGGTGGCCATGCAGGCCCGGGTGGCGCTCGGCGACGCGGTGGGGGCGCGGCTCAAGGCCCGCGCCGTCGCGGTGCTGATCGGCGAGCGGCCCGGCCTGTCCTCGCCCGACAGCCTCGGCGTCTACCTCACCTTCGGCCCGCGCCCCGGCCGCACCGATGCCGAGCGCAACTGCCTGTCGAACGTGCGCGCGGCCGGGCTCAGGCCGGACCTCGCGGCGTTCAAGCTGTCCTGGCTGATCGACCAGGCGCTGACCCGGGAACTGACCGGGGTATCGCTCAAGGACGAGAGCGACCGGCTGATCGAGGGACCGGCGGAGCGGCAGGCCCTGGGACGGTGAGGCGGTGTGCCGTGAGGCCCGGCGCCGATTCCCGCCTCACTCCGCCCGCAGCACCTG
Organism: Methylobacterium indicum; assembly: GCF_017347565.1. Classification (NCBI taxonomy): domain Bacteria; kingdom Pseudomonadati; phylum Pseudomonadota; class Alphaproteobacteria; order Hyphomicrobiales; family Methylobacteriaceae; genus Methylobacterium; species Methylobacterium indicum. The sequence continues at coordinate 4,992,823 of NZ_AP024145.1, forward strand.
TCCCTGCAAGACCTGCTCGTCATGCCCGACGATCCGCAGGGTGGTCAGCGTCCCGGCCTCGACGCCCTCCGGCAGCCGCACCGGCAAGAAACCCTCGGTGCGCCCCGTGCCGCCGCGCTCGGCCAGCACCCGGCGGGTCTCGCCGATCTCGCGGTCGAGGCGCCGGGCGAAGGCGGCGGCGCCGGCCTCGCGCAGGCGGGCGGCGCGTTCCTTGATCACCACCGGGGCGACCTGCGGCATCCGCGCGGCCGGGGTGCCGGGGCGGGGCGAGTAGGGGAAGACGTGGAGCTGGGCGAGGTCGCATTCCACGACGAGGTCGAGGGAGCGGGCGAACTGCGCCTCGGTCTCGGTCGGGAAGCCGGCGATCAGGTCGGCGCCGAACACCGCATCGGGGCGAAGAGCCCGGATCTCGGCGCAGAACCGGATGGCGTCGTCCCGGCCGTGACGGCGCTTCATGCGCTTCAGGATCAGGTCGTCGCCGGCCTGGAGCGAGAGATGGAGATGCGGCATCAGCCGCGCCTCCTCGGCGAAGGCCGCCACCAGCTCGGGATCGGCCTCGACGGAATCGATCGAGGACAGGCGCAGGCGGTCGAGGTCGGGCACCCCGCGCAGGATCGCCCGCACCAGGGCGCCGAGGGTGACCTCGCCGAGGTCGCGGCCGTACGCCGTGAGGTCGACGCCGGTCAGCACCACCTCGCGGGTGCCCCCCGCCACGAGCGCACGGACCTGCCCCACGACGATCGGCACGGGCACCGAGCGCGAGTTGCCGCGCCCGAACGGGATGACGCAGAAGGTGCAGCGGTGATCGCAGCCGTTCTGCACCGGCAGGAAGGCCCGGGTGCGCGCCGGCATCGGCGTCGCGTCCGTCAGCGGATCGGCACCCGGCGCCATCACGTCGTCGATCCGCACCCGCTCGGACGACGATCGGGCCCAGGTCGCCGGGTCGAGCTTGCGGCGGTTGCCGACGATCTCGGCCACCTCCGGCATCGCGGCGTAGACGTCGGTCTCGACCTGGGCGCCGCAGCCCGTCACCACCACCCGGGCGTCGGGGTTCGCCCGCGCCGCCGCCCGGATCGCCTTGCGGGCCTGGCGACCGGCCTCGGTCGTGACCGCGCAGGTGTTGACGAGGAGGAGACCGGTGCGGCCCGCGCCTTCCGCCTGCCGGCGCATCGCCTCCGATTCGGCGGCGTTGAGGCGGCAGCCGAAACTCAGGACCTCCACGCTCACGCGGCGGCCTCGAACAGCGAGGGAGCGAAGGTGCCCTCGTGCTCCAGCTCGGTCGGGCCGGTCATGCGGACGTGGTCGTCCTCGCCCCAGGCGATACGCAGGTCGCCGCCCGGCAGGGTGACGGTGGCCTCGCGGTCGGTGAGGCGCAGGCGCGCGGCGGCGACGAGGGCGGCGCAGGCCGCGGTGCCGCAGGCCCGGGTCAGGCCGGCGCCGCGCTCCCAGACCTTCAGGCGGAGATGGCCGCGGTCGAGGACCTGGGCGAGCGAGATGTTGGCCCGGTCCGGGAAGATCGGGTGGCATTCGAGCAGCGGGCCGACCCGGGCGAGGTCGTAGGTCTCGGGGTCGCGCGCGACGAAGAACACCGCGTGCGGATTGCCCATGCTGACCGCCCCCGGCGAGTGCAGCACCGGATCGTCGATCGGCCCGACCTGCAGCTCGATGCGGCGGGTATCGGGAAAGGGTTCGGCGAGGGGGATCTCGTCCCACTTCAGGCGCGGCCGCCCCATATCGACGGTGAAGTCGACCGGCGACACCCGCACGACCGCGAGGAGGCCGGGCCGGGTCTCGAGAACCAGGTTCTCCCCCAAAGGCGGGCGCGCCATCGCGGGATCGTCCAGCATCGCCCAGGCGACGCAGCGGGTGCCGTTGCCGCAGGCGCCGGCCTCCGAACCGTCGGTATTGTAGATCCGGACGAAGGCGTCGGTGCCCGGGGTGACGGGGTCGTGCAGCACCATCATCTGGTCGAAGCGCGAGGCCGGATCGGCCGCGATCGCCCGGGCCTCGGCGGGCTGCACCCGCACGTCGCTCCCGCGCAGGTCCAGCACCACGATCTCGTTGCCGAGCCCGTTCATCTTGAGGAAGCGGCGATGGGCGAGGGGGGACACGGGCAGGGCTCTCCGACGGACGCACGAGATGGGGGCCGGTCGCTGTATGGACCAGAACCGGCCCGCAGGCGAGACGAGGGCGGGGCGAGGAGGGAGACGGGGCACATGGGAAGACGGGACCCATGGGAAGACGGGACCCATGGCGCTCACGGTCTCGCGATGACGGCGCAACGGCTTTGCGCTTGACGCGTTCGACCGGGCCGGCGATGCCGGCCCGTGCCAGAGCCGGCCAGACCGGCCCCGCCAGACCCCGGAGCGTTCCGCCCGTGATGAAGACCCGCCTCCCGACGATCGCGATCGGCCTCGCCGCGTCCCTGGCCTGCGGGGCCTCCGTTCTGGCCCAGCAGCCCGCCCCGGCTCCCGCCCCGTCGCCCGCCGCGCCCCCGGCCGCGACGCCCTCGCCGGCGCAGACGACGCCGCTGCCGACCACCACCGCCCCCGGGCCGGGCCCGGGCACCAACCAGGCGCCGACCCCGCCCGCACCCGAGAAGGCGCTGCCGCCCGGGACCCCGGCGGTGCCGCCCGCAGGCCAGGCGCCGTCGAGCGCCAACCGGCCGCCCCTCGTCGCCAATCCGGGCGACCCGTCGGACGTCGACGAGGTGACGCTGCCGGCCAAGCCCGCGGCGATCCTGTCCGGCAGCGCGAAGTGGGACCAGGCGGTGCCGAGCCTCAAGGACGCGATCGCCAAGGTCGAGGCGGCGCTGGCCCAGGCCGGCATCAAGGCCAACGGCAAGCCGATCTCGGTCTTCAATCGCACCGACGACGACGGCTTCCAGTACGAGGTGATGGTGCCGGTCGAGGCGGTGCCGAACCCGCGCCCGGCCGGCCTGCCCGACGACCTGCGCTTCGGCGCCACCCCGAGCGGCAAGGCCCTGCGCTTCACCCACAAGGGCCCCTACGAGGGCATCGACCAGACCTACGAGACGGTGACGGCCTATCTCGACGCCAAGGGCATCCTCGTCCAGGACGCCTTCGTGGAGGAGTACCTGACCCCGCTCGCGAGCCCGTCCGACGAGGCGCTGGAGGTCAACATCTACGCCCTGCCGAAATAGGGCGCGCCGGGCGCTTCCTCCCCCGGGCGACTTCTGCGGAAGCGGAGCCGAGACGGCGGCGGGGCCCCGAGCCCCGCTCCTATTTCATCGCCCGCACCCGGGCGAGGAAGGCGTCGTAGGTCTCCGGCGTCAGGATGCCGACGAGCTTTTCGCGGATGCGCCCGTCCGGCCCGATGACGAAGGTCTCCGGCACGCCGTAGACTCCGAGGTCGATGCCGACGCGGCCGGCCTCGTCGGCACCGACGGCGCGGAACGGGTTGCCGTGGCGCCCGAGGAAACGACGGCCGTTCTCGGGCTGGTCCTTGTAGTCGATGCCGACGAGGTTCACCCCGTCGCGGGAGAGCCGCATCAGCATCGGGTGCTCGATCTGGCAGGGCGCGCACCACGACGCCCAGACGTTGAGCACCGTCACCTTGCCCTTCAGGTCCGCCGTCGTCAGGCCCGGCACCGCGGCGCCGTCCGCCGCCAGGCCGGGGACCGGCGGCAGGACGAAGTCGGGCACCTGCCGGCCGATCAGCGCCGAGGGGATGGCCGAGGGGTCGTAGCCCTTGGTGAGCAGCTTGCCGAGGAAGATGCCGGCGAGCGCCGCGAAGGCGAGGAGCGGCAGCAGGAAGATCAGCCGGGAGCGGCGCGGCGCCTCGTCGGCGGGTTCGGCCGCGTCGGCCGGGTGCGGGGGAGCGCCGCTCACCGGGCGCCCCGCGCCGGCTCGTGCTTGAGGGGCTCCTTCGCCAAGCGGGCGAGCGCCCGCTCCTGCGCCCGCCGGTCGAGGATCGCGTGGGCGACGAGCCCGACGATCACCAGGGCGGTGAAGCCGTAGGCGCCGAGGATGAAGGCGGCGTGAGGTCCGAGATCCATGGTCAGGCCGCCTGCGGCGCCATCAGGGCGGCGTCGAGCCGCTCGGCTTCGAGGATCGTGAGCGTGCGCACGCGCCGGCGCAGGATCTCGGTGCGCATCGCCTGGAGATGCAGGGCGATGCCGAGCACCGAGGCGGCGGCGATCATGACGAGCAGGGGATAGAGCATCGAGGCGTAGATGGTCGGCCCGCCCATCCGCAGGATCGAGGCCGGCTGGTGCAGGGTCGACCACCAGTTCACCGAGAACTTGATGATCGGCAGGTTGACGGCGCCGACGAGGGTCAGGATCGCGACCGCCCGGGCAGCCCGGCTCGGATCCTCGATGGTCCGCCACAGGGCGAGGAGCCCGCAATAGATCAGGAAGAGCACCAGCATCGAGGTCAGGCGCGCGTCCCAGACCCAGTAGGTGCCCCACATCGGCTTGCCCCAGAGCGAGCCGGTGACGAGGCAGATCAGCGTGAAGGCGGCGCCGATCGGGGCGGCGGCGCGCTGCGCCACGTCGGCCAGCGGATGGCGCCAGATCAGGGTGCCGAGCGCCGAGACCGCCATGGCGCCATAGAAGAACACCGCCATCCAGGCCGCCGGGACGTGGATGTACATGATCCGCACCGTCTCGCCCTGCTGGTAGTCGGGGGGCACGACGAACCAGGTCAGGTACTGGCCGACCGCCAGCAGCACGACCGCGAGGCCAGCCACCCAGGGCAGCAAGGCCCCGGACCAGCGCATGAAGTGGCCGGGCTGCGCCAGCCGGGTGAGGAGACCCATCGCCATGGTCGCGGTGTAGCCCGTGCGGGGCGGCGCGGGCAATGCGGACGAACGGCGCAGACGGGCGAGACGCTTCGGGACGGGCCGCACCGGAACGAAGCGTGGCGGTGCCGGTTATCGCTGCGACTTGTCGCAAGGCACCGGAGTACCGCCGCGATGTTGAAATGGGCGATCATCTTCTTCGTGATCTCGCTGGTGGCCGGCGGCCTCGGCTTCACCAACGTGGCGTCGGGCGCCCGCGGCATCGCGCGGCTGCTGTTCGGGCTCTTCCTGGTGATCGCGGTGGTGATCGTGATCGCGGCGGTGGTCATGGGCCAAGCGGTGTTCTAGCGGCGGCGCTCCCCCGGTGCGCGGCGCCGGGGGAGGGTGCGCATGGCGTACGCGATTCGCGGAGCGGTGACGGACGATGCGGCGGAGATCAGCCGCGTCGTCCTCGCCGCGTTGCACGAGACCAACAGCCGTGACTACGGGCCCGAGACGATCGCGCGGATCGCCGGCGGCTTCACGCTGGAGGCAATCGCCGCGCAGATCGCGGCGCGACAGGTCTTCGTCGCCCTCGACAGCGACCGCATCCTCGGCACGGCGAGCCGCGACGGCCGGGTGGTGCGCGCCGTCTTCGTCGCCCCCGAAGCGCAGGGTCGCGGCATCGGCCGGTGCCTGATGGGCGAGGTCGACCGCGCCGCGCGGGCGGCGGGCGTGACGACCCTGACCCTGCAATCCTCGCTGACGGCGGTGGGCTTCTACGCGCGGCTCGGGTTCCGGGCGACACGCGAGCACCGGCACGGGGAGGAGCGGACGGTGGTCATGGAACGGGATGTTCCCACGACGGCATGACCACCGCGTTCCTGCAGACATGGCGCGATTGCTGCAGCACATATTTTCGTATATACGAAAATATGGAGGATACGAACCATGACGTTCGTGTGGGACGAGCCGAAACGACAGGCAAACCTCACGAAGCACGGTTTCGACCTCGCGGATTTCGAGGATGCATTCAGCTTCGAGCGCTTCCTCACCATCGATGCCGCACAAAGCGAAACCGGACGTGCCAGATTCAAGCTGATCGGCACTTGGTATGGAGAGGTCGTCGTGGTGGCGATCGTCTCTCCGCTCGGGTCGGAAGCCACCGCTGTCGTCAGCGTCCGCCGCGCCAACAAGACCGAGAGGGCCGCCTATGCCGTCCCATGACCGCGCACCCGGATACGTTCCGAACCCACTCTACTCGCAGGACGATTGGGATGAGGTCTCCGACACCCCGCCGCTGACGGGCGACGAGCTGGCGCGGGCGCGTCCGGGGCCCGACGGCATGCCGGACGAGATGGCGGCCGCGTTCCGGAGCCGTGCAGGCCGGCCAAGGTCGGAGACGCGGCGCGTTCCGGTGTCGTTGCGGATCGATCCCGAGATCCTCGAGACCTTCAAGGCCACCGGTCCGGGCTGGCAGACGCGCATGCACGAGGCGCTGGCCGAGGCGGCCCGAAAGCTGAGGGCGGCCTGAGCCTATTCCCCCCATCGCAACGCCGCCGCCGCCGCCAGCGTGCCGACCACCCCCGCCGCGAGGCTCAGCGCACCCAGGATCGCCAGCGGCGTCGCGAACGGCACGGTGCCGCCGAGCGCCGCGTCCGCCGCCGAGACGCCGAAGATCAGGGTCGGCACCATCAGGGGCAGCACCACCACGGCGAGGATCAGGCCGCCGCGGCGGATCGAGGCGGTGAGTGCCGCGCCGACGGCGCCGATGAAGGTGAGCGCCGGGGTGCCGACCAGCAGCGTCAGGCTGGTCGCCGCCATGCCGGTGGGGCTGAGCGCCACCAGGAGCCCGAAGAGCGGGGTCGCCAGCGCCAGGGGCAGGCCGGTGGTGAGCCAGTGCGCCGTGACCTTGGCCAGCACCAGGAGTTCGAGGGGCGCCGGGGCGCCGGAGAGGAGGTCGAGGGAGCCGTCCTCGTCGTCGGCCTGGAACAGCCGGTCGAGGCCGATCAGCGTCGCCAGCACCGCGGCGATCCACAGGATGCCGGGGCCGATCCGGGCGAGCAGGTTGAGGTCGGGCCCGAGGCCGAACGGCACCAGGGCGACGATCATCAGGAAGAACACCAGGGACAGGGCGCCCGAGCCGCCGATGCGGCCGGCGAGCCGCAGGTCGCGGGCGACCACCGCCAGGAAGGCGCGACCCATCACATCACCTCGGAGAAGGGATCGGCGGCGGCCTCCGACCGGCTGGTGCGGAAGGCTTCGACCGACAAGTCCCGCGCCTTCTCGAGCCCGAGCGCCTGGTGGGTGGCGGCGATGACGAGGCCGCCCCCCGCCAGGTGGGCCCGCATCAGCCCGGCGAGGGCGGCCTGCGAGGCGACGTCGAGGGCGGCGGTCGGCTCGTCGAGGAGCCAGAGCGGCCGGCGGCAGACGAGGAGCCGGGCGAGCGCCACCCGCCGGCGCTGGCCGGCCGAGAGATAGGCCACCGGCAGGCCGGCCGCGTGGGCGAGGCCGAGACGGGCCAGCGCCGCGCGGGGTTCGAGGTCGGCATCCCCCAGGAGGTCGCGGGCGAAGGCGAGGTTCTCCTCCGCGGTGAGCGCGCCCTTCAGGCCGTCGCGGTGGCCGACGACGTGGAGGCATTCGGGGATGGTGCGCTCGCCCACATCCTCGGCCACGAGCCGCCCGGCCTCGGGCCGCAGCCGCCCGGCGAGGATCGCCAGCAGCGACGACTTGCCGGCACCGTTGCGCCCGGTCACCGTCAGCGCCTCGCCGGCGGCCAGGGTGAAGGAGAGCCCGGCGAAGATGCGGCGGCCGGAGCGCCGGCAGGCGAGGTCCTCGGCGATCAGGCGCAAGGGCGGGGGTCCAAGGGCAAAGGCTCCAAGGGCAGAGGCTCCAAGGGGCAGAAGGCTCCGAGGGGCAGGGGGCTCCGCGGGCGGGAGGGACCGCCCGCGTTTACGCTATGCCTGCCCCGGCGAGAATGACCGATTGCGCGGCCGAGAGACCCGTAGCGGCCAGTTTCGAAGTGTTCTATACGCATCCCCGGCTGCGCCGCGCGACCTTCAGAGGCGTCCAAACCGTCCTTCGCGCATCCCAGTCCGGGCACCCCCGGGGCGGCGCGCGCACCGTCCGATTCTCAGCCGCAAGGCGAGGGCGGGCGGCACACGGGTGTTTCGTGCGTGGCGATCCCTTGGCGTCAGGCACGATCGATCCCGTCAGCGCATCCGGCCGAACACTTCTGAGTGGCGCGGGTCCTGCCTGCGCCGTGTTCGACAACCCCTCGCGAGGACCACGCCGTGGCATCGATCGACAGCTTCAAGGCCCGCCAGACCCTTCAGGCCGGCGCCAAGACCTACACCATCTACGCGATTCCCCAGGCCGAGAAGAACGGCCTGCCGGATGCGAGCCGCCTGCCCTTCTCGATGAAGGTGCTGCTGGAAAACCTGCTGCGCTACGAGGACGACCGCTCGGTCAAGAAGGCCGATATCGAGGCCGTGGTCGGCTGGCTCGAGAACCGCGGCAAGACCGAGGTCGAGATCGCGTTCCGCCCCTCCCGCGTGCTGATGCAGGACTTCACCGGCGTGCCGGCGGTGGTCGATCTGGCGGCGATGCGCGACGCCATGGTGGCGCTCGGCGGCGACCCGCAGAAGATCAACCCGCTCGTCCCGGTCGATCTCGTCATCGACCATTCGGTCATCGTCGACGAGTTCGGCACCCCGAAGGCGCTGGCCGACAACGTCGCGCTCGAATACGAGCGCAACGGCGAGCGCTACACCTTCCTGAAGTGGGGCCAGTCGGCCTTCGACAACTTTTCCGTCGTGCCCCCGGGCACCGGCATCTGCCACCAGGTCAACCTCGAGTACCTGTCGCAGACCGTGTGGACCAAGCCCTTCGAGGGCCATGAGGTCGCCTACCCGGATTCGCTCGTCGGCACCGACTCGCACACCACGATGGTCAACGGCCTCGCCGTGCTGGGCTGGGGCGTCGGCGGCATCGAGGCCGAGGCCGCGATGCTCGGCCAGCCGCTGTCGATGCTGATCCCCGAGGTCGTCGGCTTCAAGCTGTCGGGCAAGCTGCCCGAGGGCACCACCGCCACCGACCTCGTGCTCACCGTCACCCAGATGCTGCGCAAGAAGGGCGTGGTCGGCAAGTTCGTGGAGTTCTACGGTCCCGGCCTCGACGACATGTCGGTCGCCGACCGCGCCACGATCTCCAACATGGCGCCCGAATACGGCGCGACCTGCGGCTTCTTCCCGGTCGACCAGAAGACCATCGACTTCCTGAAGGTCACCGGCCGCGCCGACGACCGCATCGCCCTCGTCGAGGCCTACGCCAAGGCGCAGGGGATGTGGCGTGACGCCCAGACCCCGGACCCGGTCTTCACCGACACGCTGGCCCTCGACATGGGCGACGTGAAGCCCTCGCTCGCCGGCCCGAAGCGTCCCCAGGACCGCGTGCTCCTCGACGGCGCCAAGCCCGGCTTCGCCCAGTCGATGGAGACCGAGTTCAAGAAGGCGGCCGACATCGCCAAGCGCTATCCGGTCGAGGGGGCGAACTTCGACATCGGCCACGGCGACGTGGTGATCGCGGCGATCACCTCCTGCACCAACACCTCGAACCCGAGCGTGATGATCGGCGCGGGGCTGCTGGCCCGCAACGCGGTCGCCAAGGGCCTGCGCTCGAAGCCCTGGGTGAAGACCTCGCTCGCCCCGGGGTCCCAGGTCGTTGCCGAGTACCTGGACAAGGCCGGCCTGCAGCCGAGCCTCGACGCGCTCGGCTTCAACCTCGTCGGCTTCGGCTGCACCACCTGCATCGGCAATTCGGGCCCGCTGCCGGCGGCGATCTCGAAGTCGATCAACGACAACGACGTGGTGGCCGCCGCGGTGCTCTCGGGCAACCGCAACTTCGAGGGCCGGGTGAATCCCGACGTGCGGGCGAACTACCTCGCGTCGCCGCCGCTCGTCGTCGCCTACGCGCTCGCCGGCTCGATGCAGATCGACATCACCACCGAGCCCCTCGGCACCGGCTCGGACGGCAAGCCGGTCTACCTGAAGGACATCTGGCCCTCGACCGCCGAGGTTCAGGAGTTCATCGAGGCCAACATCACCTCGACCCTGTTCAAGTCGCGCTACGCCGACGTGTTCGGCGGTGACCAGAACTGGAAGGACGTCGAGGTCACCGAGGCCGAGACCTTCGCGTGGAACGGCGGCTCGACCTACGTCCAGAACCCGCCCTACTTCGTCGGCATGGAGAAGACCCCCAAGCCCGTGGAGGACGTGGTCAATGCCCGCATCCTCGGCCTGTTCCTCGACTCGATCACCACTGACCACATCTCGCCGGCCGGCAACATCCGGGCGGCGTCTCCGGCGGGCGCCTACCTGCAGGAGCACCAGGTCCGGGTGCAGGACTTCAACCAGTACGGCACCCGCCGCGGCAACCACGAAGTCATGATGCGGGGCACCTTCGCCAATATCCGCATCAAGAACCAGATGGTCCGCGACGAGTCCGGCAGCGTGGTCGAGGGCGGCTACACCCTCTACCAGCCGTCGGGCGAGCGGATGTTCATCTACGACGCCGCGATGCGCTACGAGCAGGAGGGCACCCCGCTGGTGGTGTTCGCCGGCAAGGAATACGGCACCGGCTCGTCGCGCGACTGGGCGGCGAAGGGCACCAAGCTGCTCGGCGTCCGCGCGGTGATCGCCGAGAGCTTCGAGCGCATCCACCGCTCGAACCTCGTCGGCATGGGCGTGGTGCCGCTGGTGTTCCAGGGCGACGCCTCCTGGGCCTCGCTCGGCCTGAAGGGCGACGAGACCGTGACGATCGAGGGCCTGGCCGGCGAGCTGAAGCCGCGCCAGACGCTCACCGCCAAGATCACCTCGGCCGACGGCTCGGTGAAGGAGGTCCCGCTGACCTGCCGCATCGATACGCTCGACGAGCTCGAGTACTTCCGCAACGGCGGCATCCTGCCTTACGTCCTGCGCCAGCTCGCGGCGTAAGGACCGGACAGGAGCCGCTCCCTCGGGGGCGGTCCTCCGCCGACCGGGTCCCGGATGACGGGACCCGGGACCCACCACCGGCGACGGGGGCCTTTTCCGATCGGGAAGGGCCCCTTTCGCATCTTCGGGAGACCCGCGCGATGAGCCAGGACGACAAGATCACCGGCCTGACCACCCTCTCGGCCCATCACGGCGAGATGATCGCCCGGCTGTCGGAGGCGCAGTCCGACGTCGCCGTGAAGCAGGTCGCCCTGCAGATGGCGGTGCGCTTCGTCGCCGGCATCCTGCGGGGCATCGATTCCGACCATTACCGCCACCAGCTCGGCAGCTACCTCGCCATGCTGGAGGACGCGCTGAACCGCGAGGACCCGGATTCCGACCTCGCCCGGCGGGTGCTCGAGACCGTCAAGGCGACGCTGGAGCCGGAAGAGGCCGAGGAGGAATAGGGGCTCGTCCGGTCGCGCTGCCGTTTCGCCCACACCGCCTCCTGTGGCGTGTCCTGCGTCGCGAGGCGATCGGGCGATGCTCCGGAGCGGGTCTGCGCCGCCTGCAGTCCCGAACGTCGGATCCTGTCATCTACAAATCGCGAGGCCCGTCGTGAGTCTTCCGGAAATCGTCGTCATCGGCCGCGGCGAGTTCGAGATCAAAAGTCCCGGTCCGGATATCGACGTCGAAACGAGGCAATTGAACTGCTCGTTTTATCCGGACGATCGTGATCTGGAGCACATCCTCATCGCGAAGCGGCCGCACGTGATCGCGACCTTCGGAGAGGAGGCGAAATTCCAGAATCTGATGCGCGCGCCGTACGAGGTGCGCAAGCGCTGGATCAATTTCGCGACTGCCGCCGATGCCGACGAGATCGGGCGGCAGATTTTCTACTGTTTTCTCGACAATGCGACGACGTTTCGACGGTCGCGCCCCTTGGTGAGCGTTTTCACGCCGGCCTATCGGTCCGGTCACCGCATCCTGCGCCCCTTCAAGTCTCTGCGGGCCCAGACCTATGTCGACTGGGAGTGGATCATCGTCGACGACTCGGACGATGATGGGGTGACATTCTCCGAGCTCAACGCTCTGGCGGCACAGGATCACCGTATCCGCATCTACCGCCCGCATCGCCCGTCGGGCCGGATCGGCGAGGTGAAGCAGACGGCCTGCCGCCTGGCCGGCGGCGACATCCTCCTCGAACTGGATCACGACGACGAATTGACGTCCACCAGCCTGGATGCGGTCGTGCTGGCGTTTCACCAGCATCCCGAAGCCGGCTTTCTCTACACGGACTGGGCCGAGGTCTTCGAGGACGGGCGCAACGCGACCTACGGCCAGGACTGGGCGTTCTTCTACGGACGGGACCGGGTCGAGACCTACAACGGCCGGGACTACATCGTCCATGAGGCACCGAAGATCAACGCCAAGACGATACGGCACATCGTCTCGGCCCCGAACCACATCAGGGCGTGGCGCAAGGATTTCTATCACGGCATCGGCGGGCACAATCCAGACTTGGCCGCCGCCGACGATTACGAGTTATGCGTGAGAACGTTCCTTCACACGCGAATGATTCTTCTGCGAAAGTTCTGCTACATTCAATACTATAACGAAGTGGGAAATACGCAGAGGCTGCGCAACAAGGATATCCAGCGGCTCACGCGCGCCGTCAGCGAGAAGTACGACGCGCGAATCCACCAGCGTTTCATCGATCTCGGCGTGTACGATTTTACCTGGGATGCCGGCCGCAACGTCACGGACTGGTCGCGCGCCAACCCGGTCATCGAGCCGCATTGCAGCCTGATCGTCGGGTAGATCCCGGTACCCCATCGTCGTCTCCCGCATCGCGAAGGCCGAAGTGCCGCGGCCGCGAGCGGGCGGAGCGAGGCCGGTCTCGCGATCCTGCGCCCGTTCACGTGTGCGCGAGAAGAATGTCCGGCGCGGCGGGGCGAACCATAACGGGCGGGGCCCGGATCCCCGGGCCCATCTCCCGGAGTGTCCCCATGCCCCTTCTCAGGACGATCGCGGCCGCCGGCCTGATGCTGGCCGCAGGCGGTCCCTTCGGCGCTGCCCTCGCTGCGCCGCAGGTCGAGCGCCTGCGCGGCACGATCGAACGCGTCGAGGGCGACGCGGTCACCATCCGCACCCGTGCCGGCACGACCGAGACCGTGCGGCTCGCCGCAGGGACGCGGGTGGCGCAGCTCGCCCCGGCGAGCCTCGACGACGTCAAGGACGGCAGCTTCATCGGCACCGCCGCCAAGGCCGGGCCGAAGCCCGGCGACCCGCCGGTCGCCCTGGAGGTCCTGATCTTCCCCGAGGCCCTGCGGGGCGCGGGGGAGGGGCACTACCCGTGGGACCGCCTGCCCGACGGTGCCGCCAGCGGCCCGGTCGAGACCAGCATGACGAACGGCACCGTCAAGGCACCGGAGGTCGAGACGAGCATGACCAACGGGACGGTCGGGGCCCCGGGCGCCGAGACCAGCATGACGAACGGCACCGTTGCGGGCGCGCCCGGTGCCGGCCGCACCCTCACGGTCTCGTACAAGGGGCAGAGCCTCGCGGTCGCGGTGCCGCCGGGCACGCCGATCGTGCGGCTGGAGCCCGCCGACCGGGCGGTGCTGGTGCCGGGCGCCAAGGTCTTCGCCTCCGCGGTGCGCGACGGCGACCATCTGGAGGCGCGCAGCGTCTCGGTCGGCAAGGACGGCCTGACGCCGCCCATGTGAAGCTGACGAGACGAGAGCCCCTTCATGGAAGGCCTCCCGGTCCGCCCAATCCGGTCCGGACGATGCTAGAGCGCTTCACGATCGCGCTGCAATCGCGAAGCGCTCTAAGTCTTTGTCTTGCCGCATTTTCTTCGACGAACCGGCATCCACTTCGTCGGAAAATGCTCTAGCCGGGTGACAACCGGACCGTGTGGACCCAAGGGCCCGCGACGCCTTGTCCACGACCACCGGAGGGGCGGCGAGGGGGCGACGGGCCGGGGGGCCGACTCGGTTCCCCACCGTGCCAAACCCCGTCGCCTGAAAAGAGAATCGGCCGCGGCGCAGGATCTCGTTCCTGTCGTCGCGGTCCCCGCGTCGGCGTTGCCCGAAAATCGGGCGCAACTGCCCCCCTTGACGTGCGTTGTTCATGTCGGGCCGGCACTCCGGTCTCTCCATAACCTGCACGGGTACGGGCCCCGTGTATCGAACACCGCCCTCGTCTTGACGGAGCCGGGACTGTCGTCCCGTTGACGCGCCATGAAGCTGATTCCGAGCAATCACGCCGCGAGCTTCGGCCAGACGCACATCACGGCGTCTTCGCTCGCCGATGCGTTGCTGCTTGCCAAGCTCGGGCACGACCTGCGGGCGATGTACACGGATGTGAGCGACGCGCCGGTGCCGCGGGAACTCGACGCCCTGGTCGAGCAGCTGCACGCCGTGCTGGGCGACGACCCCGAATCCCGACGCTAGGCATTTGCGCCGCACGAGGAACCGTTCGGCGTCCGGACCCGATCGTGGGAGCGGGACTGTACCGTGGAAACGACATGACGGGCAGGAACACCCCCTTGCCGGTCGATCGTGCCTTGAGTGCGGGCGCGAAACAGTGTGGGGTGCGGCTCCCGAGCCGCCAGCCCCCCAGCCTCATGCCGCCGCTAACCTTCACCCGCCTCGCCCTTCCGCTCGCCCTGGCCTTCGTGGTCCTCGGCGGCGCGCCAGGCGCCGGCGCCGCCACGCCGCCCGCCCAGCCCAAGGAGGGGCCGGGAGGCCAGGGCTATGCCAGCGCCAGCGTGGTGAAACGGGTGCTCGGCCGCGCTGGAGCGGTCACGCTGGCCTATTACGGCAACGGCGCGGCTCCCGAGCAGGGACGCCCGGTGGCGGTGATGCTGCATGCCTGGGGGGCGGTGAACCCGCAGGCCTACGGCTCCTTCATCGAGCACCTCGCGCGCTCCGGCTACCTCGTGCTGTTTCCGCGCTTCCAGGAGGTGGGCCGCACCCGGCCGGTGGATGCGAGCGGCATCGCGGCCAACCTCGTCAAGGACGCGCTCGCCGAGCTCGCCGGCGACCAGGAAGCCAAGCCCGACACGACCCGCGTGGCGCTGGTCGGCCATCTCGCCGGGGTGCCGCTGGCAGCGAACCTCGCGGCGCATGCGCGGGAGACCGGCCTGCCGGTGCCACGGCTGATCTTCGGGGCGATGCCGGGCGGCATCGCCCGGGACGACAAGGCCCGGGGCATCGCGCTCCACGACCTCAACGCCATCGATCCCGCGACGCTCATCGTCACGGTGATCGGCGACCGCGACGCGCGGGCCGCCGACATCGCCGCCCGGCGGGTGATGCGCGAGGCGACCGCCGTGCCGACCGATCACAAGCTGATGGTCCGGGCGCTCTCCGACGACCACGGCTTCCCGGCGCTGTCGGCCACCCTGGCCTCGCCCGCCGGCGTCAACACGGCCTACGACGTCGCCCAGCTGAAGCTGCCGACCCCGGACCCGAAGCAGAAGCCGGCCCCGTTCAAGTGGTCCGCCGACATGACGCTGACCGGCGAGCAGACCGTCCTGGTCGGGCAGATCAACGGCGCGGGCACCGACAGCCTCGACTACCTCGCGGTCTGGAAGACCTTCGACATGGCGGCGGCGGCCGCCTTCTCGGGCCAGACCGCCACGAGCCTGAAGAGCAACCCGCGCTTCACCGACATGGAGCGCTGGAGCGACGGCTGGCCGGTGCGGCGGCTCTCCGTCGAGACCCCGCGCCCGCCGGCCCCGCCGAAGCCCGGAACGGCGGTCGCCGCGCCGGTCCCGGCCAAGCCGGCCGCCAAACCGGCCGCGAAGCCGGCGGGATCGGCCCGGGGGCAGTGAGCGGCCGGCCGACGACGGCGACCGGAACGGGTCCCGCCGTCGCGACCGCGCTCCGATGCGAAGGGGCGCCTCTTCCGCCGAAGCGGACGAGACGCCCCGCCGACGACAGAAGAAAAATCCGGAGGAGACCCGATGAAGCTGTTCTACGCCAAGGCCTCGCCCTTCGTCCGCAAGGTGCTGGTGGCCGCCCACGAGCTCGGCCTCGCCGACCGGGTGGAGCTGCTGCCGGCTGCCGCCCACCCGATCAACCGCGACGCTACGATCCGGGCCCAGAACCCGCTCGGGCAGGTGCCGACCCTGATCCTCGACGACGGCACCGCGCTCGCCGACAGCCGGGTGATCTGCGAGTACCTCGACCATCTCGGGCAGGGCGGCCTGTTTCCCGCGGCGGGGCCGGCCCGCTGGGCGGCGCTGACCGCGCAATCGACCGGCGACGGCCTGCTCGATGCCGCGCTGCTGTGCGTCTACGAGACCCGGGTGCGCCAGGAGGGCGAGCGCTCCACCGCCTGGGTCGCCGGCCAGCGCGAGAAGATCGGCGATGCCCTGGCGCGGATCGAAGCGGCGGCGGGCGAGTTCGGCGATCGGGTCGACATCGCCACCATCACGTATGGCTGCGCCCTCGGCTATCTCGACCTGCGCCTTCCCGATCTCGGCTGGCGCGAGCGCGCTCCCGCGGCGGCCTCCTGGTACGCCCGCTTCGGCGAGCGCCCCTCGATGCAGGCGACCCGCCCGGACTGACCCGACGCGGCGGTGGCGCGGCTCTTGCTGGACGTCGAGCGGCTGCCCGGTGCCGGGCGGACGGCCCGGCACAAGCCAGGCCGCGCTATCCTGGCACGGGCGCCGCTTCGCCGGCCCGTCGAGGCGGCGCCACGGTGTCCTCGCCCGCGGGGGTTTCGCTCGTGAACGATTTCGTCGCCCTCCTCGTCGCCGCCCTGACCTTCTGCCTCGGCTACTGGATCGCCGGGACGCTCGTGCGCCTCGCCGTGCGGTACGGCCTCGGCCATGCCCATCTCGGGGAGGGGAGCCTGGCCCAGGTCGCCCTCGCGCTGGCGGTCGGCCTCGCGGCCTGGCGCTGGGCCCGGGGAGGCCGGCCCGCCGGAGCCTGATTCTCCCCGACGGACGGGACCGCCGCGATACCGGTGCAGACATGCGGGCCGAGACTGGCCGCCCTGCTTCCCCGCCCGTTGCGCCCGCCCGGCATTTGCCGCGAGTCTCTCCGCCGAGCGCGGAGGCCGGGCCCATGTCGACACGCCTGCTGAAGAAGGTCGCGATCGTGTTCGGGGCCGGCTCGTCCGGCACCGGCTGGGGCAACGGCAAGGCCGTGGCCGTCGCCTTCGCCCGGGAGGGCGCCCGGGTGGTCTGCGTCGACCGGGGCCTCGCCGCCGCCGAGGAGACGGCGCAGATCATCGCCGAGGAGGGCAACGAGGCCGAGGCGCTCGCTGCCGACGTCACCGATTACGACGCGGTGGCCCGGGCGGTCGCCGCCGGCGAGGCCCGCTTCGGCCGCATCGACATCCTGCACAACAATGTCGGCCAGCCCGAGGCCGGCGGGCCGGAGGACCTCGACGAGGAGAGCTGGCGCCGGGCGATCGAGATCAATGTCGGCGGGGTCTGGCGCACCTGCAAGGCGGTGCTGCCGGGGATGCGGGCGCGGCGCTCCGGCGCCGTCGTCAACATCTCGTCGATCGCGGCCCTGCGCTGGGCCGGGGCCCCGTCCTTCGCCTACGCGGCCGCCAAGGCGGCGGTGAACCAGGCGACCGTGTCGGTGGCGATGCAATATGCCCGCGACGGCATCCGGGCCAACGCCATCCTGCCGGGCCTCCTCGACACGACCCTGGCCGACGAGTGCCGCGGTGCCGTCACCCCCGAATCGGGCCGCGACCGCCGGGTGCCGCTGGGGCGCCTGGGCGAAGCCTGGGACATCGCCCACGCGGCGGTCTTCCTGGCTTCCGACGAGGCCCGCTTCATCACCGGGGTGTGCCTGCCGGTCGATGGCGGCCAGAGCTGCAGCATGGCGGCCCTGGCCTGACCGGTCGCGCGCCCGGGGCGCGGCGCGGACATCGGAAACAATGTGGCCCAAGCGTTACAGCCCGGGGCGAAGCGGCGCTCGCGGTCAAGCTCGGCTTTCCCGGCCGGCCGGCGACCGTTAGGCTCGACGACATAACGGCGCGGCGTGCCTCTCGGGGTCCGCTCGCGCGCCGCCGGGAGCCGGCCTTCGGGAATCCATGACGGGATGCCCGGGGGTCCGGCTTCACGCGATCCGGGAAAGCGACCGAATGCGGACGACCATCAAGGCTGCCTTGAACGCGCGGGCCGCCCGCCGCGTCGCGGCCGTGACGACCTTGGCGCTGCTCGCCGGCTGCGCCACGCCGGTGCTCACGCAGACCGGACTCCTGACCAACTACGACCACCTGACGCCGAGCGAGGCCACCGCCACGAAGTCGCGGATCTTCATCGACAAGGCGGCGATGGCGCGGGTGCGCACGGTGCGCATCATCCCCACCACCTTTCCGGCCGCGGTCGCGGGCCCGGTCCTGACCGAGAGGGAGCGCCACGTGGTCGCCAACGCGGCCGACCGGGCGCTCTGCTACGAGCTGTCGCTGCGCTACGACGTGGTCTCGTCGGGCCCGGCCGACCTGACCGTGCGGGCCAACATCACCCGGGCCGGCCTCACCAACGTGCCGGCCTCCGGCGTCGCCATCGGCGCCTCGGCGGCGATCACCATCGCGGCGCAGGTCGGCGTCGGCTTCGCCGACACGATCGGCAAGGTGCCGGTGCCGCGCCTGCCGATCGGCCTCGGCGACCTCACGATCGAGGCCGAGGCCCTCGACGCGCGACGCCAGCAGCGCGCCGCGATGGTGTGGGCCGGGGGCGCCAACTCCTTCACCAACCAGGCCCGGTTCTCGCCCATCGCCGACATCTACGACCTTGCCGGCGATTTCGGCCAGGATTTCGGCTCCTACCTCGCCACCGGCGAGGACCCGTTCGAGTCCGAGCTGACCATCCCGACCTACGAGCGCATCCGCGTGACGATGCTCGGCGAGATGCCCCGCGACCCCGATTGCCAGGCTTTCGGCCGGGCCCCCGGCGTCGACGGCATCGTCGGCGATTCCTTCGGCCTGCCGCCGGACTGGACCGACAAGGGCGCGACCGCCGGGCGCTGACGACGGCGGCCGGCGCGTCCGCGCAGGACCAAAAGAGGCCCGCCACCGGAAGGTGGCGGGCCTCTTCGCATTCCGGCATCCTCGATGATGCCCGACCCGCCCGCGGCGGGCCGGATTCGCCGATCTAGAAGTACGACTTCAGCGGGCCGCGCCGGCGCACGTCGAGCGTGGCGCAGTGGAACGAGCCGCCGAACGGGCCGTAGGACAGGAACGGCGTCGGGATCGGGTCGAAGCCCCAATCCTTGAGCGCCTTGATCAGCGTCGGCTGGCTCGCATCGACTACGATCTTCTTCTCGTCGATGGCGAGCACGTTGATCGAGGTCCAGGGCGAGCACATCGAGATCTTGCTCATGAAGCCCTCGACCGGGTCGGGGCGCGGGGCGATCAGCACGTCCCACTTCTTGAGCACCGCCGGCAGCTTCTCGACGTCGATGTAGTCGGGGTTGACCAGTACCTTGCCGGGGGCGAGCGGCATGAACGACGAATCGATGTGCATCGGCTGCGGGCAGCGGCTCTCGATCTCGTGGATGCGGAAGCCCGGGCCGAGGTGGCGGCGCAGCCACTCGATGCCCATCAGGTTGGTCACGTTCGAGCGGGTGACGAACAGGTCGCGGCCGCAGCGCACGAAGTCCGCCGCGTCGAAGACGGGCTCGAACTCGTTGACCGTGAACTGCATCGGTTCGCCGGCCTTCAGGTTCGGCACCCGGTAGTCGTAGTTGTAGAGGTCGTCGGTGAGCTGGGGCCGCGGCGCCGAGGTCCAGCGCGCGCCGGCCCGGAAATACTCCTTGAACAGCGAGCGGTAGGCGTCGCCCTCGAAGTAGCGCGAGCGCCAGCACATCGGGCTCTCGATGATCTCGTCGCCGATCACCAGGTACGGGTCGCGCGGGCAGGCGACGCAGAAGCCGCGCGAGGACCAGCGCGGCGCCTTGAACTTCTTCGAGAAGTCCACGGAATCGGGACGGCGGATCTTCACGCCCTCGCCGGCCAGGATCTTGATGAAGCCGTCCAGCTCCTGCTGGGCCAGCTTCTTCATGAAGCCCGGGTACTTCCAGCCGGAGGCGAGCCGGTAGAACGGCTGGGCGGCCCGCGGCAGGTTGAAGATCACCGTCAGGTGATGGGTCGGGATCGTGGCGCCGTCGAGCGAGCCGACGATCACCTCCTCCAGCGGATCCCACTCGTTCCAGGCCATGACCGGCGATTGCGGCGCCGGGGCGCGGTCGGCGCCGCCCTGGAACGCCGAAAGGTCGTGCGTGGCCGCATCGTCGAGCGCGCCGCGCTCGGCCTCGAAGGTCGTCTCCCGGTCCATGCCTCGTCCATCCCCTGACGGCCGTCACAAAGCGGCCATTCCTCGCGTGATCCGGCCCCGCCGGCGTGGCGCCGGCCGGTCTGGAAGACGCGCCATAACATAGGCTTGCGGCGATGCTTGGGCGGGCTCGCCGCGCCCGCGGATCGTGCCGCTTTCACCGGCACTGTGTCCGGGCGGTGATAGACAGGGCCCATCAAAGCTGCAACGTGCCGGGATGCAACGGCGCTGCTTTGTTTCGACTCCGTTGCCGGAATGGCGCGCCCCCGGGGCCGCCGCCGCGACGAGTGAAAGAGGGTCATGAAGCGACTGACGACACTGGGCCTGATCGCCGGCCTTTGCACCGTGATCGGCCTGTTCGTCTCCTCGGGGCCGGAGGCGGTCGCGGCGGCCCTGTGGGCGTCGGGCTGGGGTGCGGTCCTGGTCGTCGTGGCGCGCTTCGTCGCCGTGGCCTGGGCGGGCCTGGGCTGGTGGGTGGTGTTTCCCCGCGGCGAGAGGCCGCTGCTGCGCGACTGCGTCAGCGTGCGCTTCGTGCGCGAGGGGGTCAACACCCTGCTTCCCGTCGCCCAGGTCGGCGGCGACCTGATCGGCGCGCGGCTCCTCACCCGCTACCGGGTCTCGGGCGCGCTGTCGGGGGCGACGACCCTCGTCGACCTGATGGTCCAGGCGCTCACCCAGTTCCTGTTCACGGTCGCCGGCCTGGGCATCCTGGTGGCGCTCGGCGGCGACGGGCCGATCGTGCATTACGTGGGCCTCGGCCTCGTCGTGGCGGCGCCGGCGCTGCTGGCCTTCTACCTGATCCAGCGCCGCTTCGGGCAGAGCCTGCTCCAGGCCGCGATCAACCGCTTCGCCGGCGGGCGCGAATGGCGGATCTTCGGCGCGGTCGACGTGCTGTTCGAGCGCCTGCGCGGCCTCTACGCCGCCCGCGGCCGCATTCTCACCGCCATCGGCACGCATCTGTTCGGCTGGATCATCGGCACCCTCGAGGTCTGGATCGCCCTGCGCTTCATGGGCTACGAGGTCGGCTTCCTCGAGGCGATCGTGATCGAGAGCCTGGCCCAGGCCGTGCGCGGCGCCGCCTTCGCGGTACCGGGCGCGCTCGGGGCCCAGGAGGGTGGCCTGATCGCGCTCTGCGCGGTGTTCGGCATCCCGGCCGAGGCGGCGCTCGCCCTGTCGCTGATCAAGCGGCTGGCGGACCTCGCGGTCGGCCTGCCGAGCCTGATGCTCTGGCACGCGATGGAAGACGACAAGACCGAGCCGGGCCGCCGCCCGGCGGCCGGGATCGGCGCGGCCCTGCGGGCGTTCACGCGCCCGCGCCGGGCCCACGGCGGCGGGACTCACGCGCCCGCCTTCGGCTATGCCGCGGCGCCCGCCGACGGCAAAGGAGAGTGACCTGGTGCAGACCCGACGCGAGACCCTGCGCAGCCTGACGATCGCCGCCTGCCTGGCGGCGGCTCTGCCGGCCCTGGCCCAGACGCCCGCCCCCGCTTCCCCCGCGGCTGCGGCCGGGGAGGGCGACCCGGCGGTCGCGACCGTGCGCAAGATGACCGACGCCCTCGAGGCGGCGCTGAAGGCCGGCGACGTGCGCGCCCGGGCCGAAATCCTGTCCGGCCCGATGAAGGAGACCTTCGACCTGCCGGCGATGCTGCGCCTGGGCGTCGGCACCCGCTGGAAGGACATTCCGGCGGCCAAGCAGCAGGAGCTGACCGCAGCCTTCGGCCCCTACCTGTCGGCGACCTACGCCACGCGGCTCAGCGCCGCGGCCGGCAGCAGCTTCGCCATCGACCCGAAGAGCGAGGCCCGCGGGGCCGGCCGCATCGTGCACGTCACGGTGACGGACGGCAGCGGCGACACCTCCCCGGTCGACTACGTGCTGAACGCCGAGAACCGCATCACCGACGTCTTCCTCCAGGGCACGGTGAGCGAGGCCGGCACCCTGCGCACCGGCTTCTCCGAGCCGCTGCAGGAAGGCGGGGCCGACGGCCTGCTCGCCCACCTGAAGAAATCCACCGAGACGATGCTCGCGGCGCCGGCCCCCAAGGCCAAGTAAGCGCCGGCCCGCCTTCCGACGGCCGGCGGCATACCGGCCGTCAACCCTCGGACCGGCATCCTCAACAAGACTGCTCGCCGCGCACCCAGCGCCGCCAACTCCTCCCAGGGATCGCCATGGATTGGACCTGGATCTCCACCCTCCTGCTCGTCCTGGCGCTCGCCGGGTGCGGCTACGGCCTGACCACCGCCTGGCTCGCCGGCCGCCTCGCCCGCCAGCCGGTGCCGCGCCTGCCCGCGGAGGCGGCCCGCCCCTCCGTGACCCTGCTCAAGCCGCTCTGCGGCGACGAGCCGAACCTGCACCACAACCTGACGACCTTCTGCACCCAGGCCTATGCGGGCGCGGTGCAGGTGATCTTCGGGGTGCAGAACGCCACCGACCCGGCGATCGCCGTGGTGCACCGGCTCCAGGCCGAGCACCCGTCCCTGCGCATCGACCTCGTGATCGACGCCCACCAGCACGGGGCGAACCGCAAGGTCTCGAACCTGATCAACATGGCGGGGCTCATCGCCCACGAGATCGTGGTCCTGGCCGACAGCGACATGGTGGTGGCGTCCGACTACCTCGAGCGCATCGTCGCCGAGCTGGCCCGCCCGGGGGTCTCCGGCGTCACCTGCCTCTACCACGGCGTGCCGGCGAATCAGGGCGTCTGGGCGCATCTCTCGACGCTCGCCATCGACACCCAGTTCCTGCCCAACGTCCTGATGGGCACGGGCCTCAAGCTTGCCGATCCGTGCTTCGGCTCGACCATCGCGTTCCGCACCGCGTGCCTTGCCCGCATCGGCGGCTTCGAATCGATCCGCGACGACCTCGCCGACGACTACGCGCTCGGGGCGGCGCTGCGGGCCGAGGGCGGGATCGTGGCGATCCCGAACTTCACCATCGGGCATACCTGCGTCGACACCTCGCTCGCCGGCCTGTGGCGCCACGAGACGCGGTGGAACCGCACCATCCGCAACGTCGATCCGGCGGGCTATGCCGGCACCCTCGTCACCCACGCCTTCCCGCTGGCGCTGATCGCCGCGCTGCTGCCGGATGCCGGAGCCTACACGCTCGCTACCGCGGCGCTGGCGCTCGCCTGCCGGATCGTGCTGTGCATGCGGGTCGAGCGGGCCTTCGGCCTCGAGCCGCACCCGTACTGGCTCTTGCCGATCCGCGACCTCCTGTCCTTCGCCGGCTTCGTCTGGTGCTTCGCCTCCGGCGCCGTGACTTGGAAAGGTCATGATTATCGGGTCGTTGCGGACGGTACGCTGATCCCGGAATCCGGCCTCGCCCGCGAATCCGGCGCTCCCTCGACCTGAACGACAGCCATCGGGCCGCCCGGCGGCCTCACCGGCCGCGACGCGGCCCCACCGGCCGCAAGCGGCCCCGATCAAGAAGACGACACTCCCGATGATGCGGACCCTTTTCCTCCAGGCCCCCACCTTCGACGGCTTCGACGGCGGCGCCGGCTCGCGCTACCAGGCCAAGCGCGAGATCAAGTCGTTCTGGTACCCGACCTGGCTCGCCCAGCCGGCCGCCCTGGTGCCGAACTCCAAGCTGATCGACGCCCCCCCGCACGACATCAAGCTGCCGGAGATCGTGGCCCAGGCCGACGACTTCGACCTCGTGGTGCTGCACACCTCGGTGCCGTCCTTCAAGTCGGACGTGAAGACCATCGAGGCGCTGAAGGCCAAGAACCCGAAGCTGATCGCCGGCCTGATCGGCGCCAAGGTCGCGGTCGACGCCGCCGGCTCGATGGCCCAGGCCCCGGCGGTCGATTTCTGCGCCCGCAACGAGTTCGACTTCACCGTCAAGGAGGTCGCCGAGGGCGTGCCGATGGCGGAGATCAAGGGTCTCTCGTACCGCAACGCCGACGGCGTCGTGGTCCATAACGAGGACCGCGAGATCATGACCGACATGGACCAGCTGCCGTTCGTGACCTCGGTCTACAAGCGCGACCTGGAGATGGAGAAGTACTTCATCGGGTACCTCAAGCACCCCTACATCTCGTTCTATTCGGGCCGGGGCTGCAAGTCGCGCTGCACGTTCTGCCTGTGGCCGCAGACGGTCGGCGGGCACACCTACCGCACCCGCTCGGTCGCGCACGTGATCGAGGAGATCAAGTACTGCCTGAAGGAGTTCCCCCAGACCAAGGAGTTCTTCTTCGACGACGACACCTTCACCGACAACCTGCCGCGCGCGGAAGAGATCGCCCGCGAGCTCGGCAAGCTCGGCGTGACTTGGTCGTGCAACGCCAAGGCGAACGTCCCGCGCAAGACCCTCGAGGTGCTCAAGGCCAACGGCCTGCGCCTGCTGCTCGTCGGCTACGAGTCGGGCAACCAGCAGATCCTCAACAACATCAAGAAGGGCATGCGGGTCGAGGTCGCCGAGCGGTTCACCAAGGATTGCCACGAGCTCGGCATCGCCATCCACGGCACCTTCATCCTCGGCCTGCCGGGCGAGACCCGCGAGACGATCCAGGAGACGATCGCCTTCGCCAAGCGGATCAACCCGCACACCATCCAGGTCTCGCTCGCCGCGCCCTATCCGGGCACCTTCCTGTACAAGCAGGCGGTGGAGAACGGCTGGCTCGACAAGGACAACGCCGAGCTCGTCGACGAGAACGGCGTGCAGATCGCGCCGCTGCACTACCCGCACCTGTCGCACACCGAGATCTTCAACTCGGTCGAGGCGTTCTACAAGAAGTTCTACTTCCGCGCCCCGAAGATCGCCTCGATCGTCAGCGAGATGGTGCGCTCGCCCGACATGATGAAGCGCCGCCTGCGCGAGGGCGTCGAGTTCTGGCACTTCCTGCGCGAGCGCCAGGGCGTCGCCAAGAAGGCGGCGTAAGCGTCCTGGAGACTAGAGCATTTTCCGACGAAGTGGATGCCGGTTCGTCGAAGAAAATGCGGCAAAACGAAGACGTAGAGAACTTCGCGATTGCAGCGCGATCGTGAAGTGCTCTAGTCGTCCCGCCTGAAGCGGGTGCGAGCCTCTCCGTCCGGCCGGACGGGGAGGCTCTTTCACGTCACGAGACCGAGCATGAGCACGCCCACATCCGCCAAGCGCCTCGTCGTCACCTCCGACGATTTCGGCCTGTCGCCCCAGGTCAACGAGGCGGTGGAGCGGACGCATCGCGACGGCATCCTCACGACGGCCAGCCTGATGGTGTCCGCGCCCGCCGCCGCCGACGCGGTGGCCCGGGCCCGCGCGATGCCGTCCCTGCGGGTCGGCCTCCACCTCGTGATGGTCGAGGCCTGGCCGACCCTGCCGGCCTCCGACCTGCCGGATCTCGTGGACGGCGCCGGGCTGATGCGGGCCGATCAGGCCAAGCTCGGACTCGACCTGGCGCGCAACGCCCGCGCCCGCCGCCAGCTCGCCGCCGAGATCCGGGCGCAGTTCGAAGCGTTTCGCGCGACCGGGCTGCCCCTCGACCACGTGAACGCGCACAAGCACTTCCACGTCCACCCGATCATCGCCGGGATGGTGCTGAGGATCGGGCGCGACTTCGGCATGCGGGCGATCCGGGTGCCGTGGGAATCGCGGGACGCCTTGCGCCGGGCCGAGCCGGGGGCGAAGCCCGGCCTCGCCCTCGACACCGCCCCCTGGGCGGCTTTGCTCGGCTGGCGGGCGCGGCGCGCCGGCCTCACGGTACCCGACGGGGTGCTCGGCCTCGCCTGGTCCGGGGCCATGACACCCGCCCGGGTCGAGGGCCTGCTGCGCCACCTGCCGGACGGGCTGACCGAACTCTACCTGCACCCCGCCACCGCGGGCGGCTTCCCGGGCGAGGCGCCGGGCTACGCCTATGCCGAGGAGCTGGCGGCCCTCACGGCGCCGGCGAGCCGCGCGGCGCTCGCGGCCTCGGGCGCCGTCACCGGCGGTTTCTCGGATTTCGCTCGCTGAAGGCGAGGGTAGTCGGCTACCGATGGGGCAGGGGCCGGGCACACGGCCCACCCGCCGGGAGCCTCCGCCCATGCGCCGCGCCACGATCCTGATCCGAGCCCTGCTGCGCGCGAGCGCGGCCGGCTGCCTCGCCCTCGCCACACCTGCGCCGGCGGCCGAGATCACGCTCCTCACTACCGGCGCCTACAAGCCCGTCGCCGCCGCTCTGGTCCCGGCATTCGAGCGGCGCACCGGCCATCACGTCGCGATCCGCAACGAGACCGCCGGCGCGGTGGCGCAGGCGATCCGCGACGGGGCCCGGGCCGACCTCGTGGTGCTGACGCCGGGCGGGTTCGACGCGCTGATCCGGGACGGCCGCCTGTCCGGCGCGCCGCCGGTGCCGCTCGCCCAGGTCGGGATCGGCGTCGCGGTGCGCGACGGGGCGCCCGCGCCCGACATCGGGACGGTGGCGGGCTTTCGCGAGGCGCTGCTGCGGGCCCGCGCGGTGGCGATGGTCGATCCGGCCTCCGGCGGATCGAGCGGGATCTACCTCGCGGGGCTGTTCGAGCGCCTCGGCATCGCGGAGGCGATGAAGGGGAAGCTGGTGCTGGTGCGGGGAGGGCTCGCCGCCGCGCGCCTCGTCACCGGTGAGGCGGACCTGGCCTTGCAGCAGACGAGCGAGCTGCTGGCGGTCGGGGGCGCCCGCCTCGTCGGCCCGATCCCCGCGGAGGTGCAGACCTTCACGATCTATGCGGGCATGGTCCCGGCGGGCGCGGCCGAGGCCGCGTCGGTGCTCCTGCATGACCTCGCCGGCCCCGGCGCCGCGCCGGTCCTGGCGGAGAAGGGGATGGCGCCGCCGAGCCCGTGACGGGGAAAGGCGCGGCTCGCGCCGCGCCATTTATCCGTCGAAGCCGCGTCGGGTCAGAACCGGTAGGTGAAGCTGCCCTTCACCGCGTGGTCCTCGGCCCGCGACCCGACTTGACCGGTATAGGACACGCCGATCGTCGCCGCCTGCGACACCCGCAGGTCGAGGCCCGCCGAGGCCACCAGCGCGTCCCGGCTGATCGGGATCCCCGCGGTCACGAAGCTCGGGCCGGTTCCGAAGGCCAGGAGCGCCGTCGGGATCACGTCCCCGAAGGCGCGGCGGTAGCCCACCAGCCCGTGCAGCGACACCGGCGCGCCGAAGCCCAGATCCACCTCGGTCTGCCCGCGGACACCCGCCGTCAGCGTCGGGATCTCGGCGAGCCGCGAGGCACCGCTCAGGGCCGCCACGCCGCCGGTCTCGGCGAACCGGTCCCGGTCGATGCCGACATAGGCCCCGCCGACGAACGGCTCGATGGAGGACGCGGAGGCCTTGCCGAGCGTCCCCGCCGCGAGCGCGATCCGGTAGCCGATCTCGCCGAAGCCCTGCACGGTCGATCCGCCGTAGCGGGCGCTCTCGGTCTCGGAGACGCCGGGAAACACCACGGAGCGGCGCAGGCGCAGGCTGTTGTCGGCGTACACTGCGCCGAGCCGCAGGGCGAACGGGCCGGCCTCGTACCCGCCGTAGACGCCGCCGAACCCGCTCTCGATCGACCCGCTCGCCGTCTGGCCGGGCGCATCGAGAGTGGTGCGGGTGTAGCCGCCGGCCACGCCGAGGCGGATGCCGCTCTCGAGCCGGATATCGGCGCCGAGCACGAAGCCGGCGGTGTCGCGGTTGAGGGTGACGGCATTCCCATCGTTGCGCGCCTGGCCGAAGCTGCCGAAGCCCTGGCCCCAGAGACCGAAGACCCGGGGATCGAGCACCCGCACCGGCACCGGGGCGACCGGGGCGCGGCGGCCGGGCAGGTCGGCGGTGTAGGTGGCGGGCAGGTTCCCGTAGTCGCGGGTGGCCTCGCCCGACCAGCGCAGCCGGTCGAGGATGGCTTCGCGGACGAAGAAGGCGGTCTCGTAGGCGGCCGAGACCGAGCTGGCGTGGATGTCGCCGGCGAGCGCCTGGAAGGCGGTGACGGCCTCCGGCGTGGTCAGCCCCACCGTGCGGTCGTAGACGCCCGATCCCGTGCCCGCGCCCTGGATGGCGGTGGCGACGGCGGCCTGGTTGCGGGTCCGGGCGATGGCGGCGAAGGCGACGTCGTTGCGGGTGAGCGTGAGATCGACCTCGGCGGGCTGGTAGCGCAGCGTCGGGGTGAGGAAGGCGAGGTTGGAGGAGACGCCCGCGAAGGTGCCGGAGACGCCGGTGCCGGCCGACAGGATCGTGTACTGGGTGCGCGGGTTGTAGGTGCCGCTCGAGGCCAGCACCTGGACGGTGCCGCCCTGGAGGGTGGCGGTGCCGGTGACGGCGAGGCGGTCGGACTGGCCGGCGGCGTTCGCCTCGACCTGGAAGGTCGAGCCCTGCGCGAAGGCGGCGTTGCCGGCGACGGTCAGGGTGCCGATGGAATTGCCGGGGGCGATTGTGCCGCCGGATTGCGCCGTCACGCCGCCGACCGTGCCGGTGCCGCCGAGCAGGCCGCCGGCGCCGACCGTGACTTGGCCGGCGATGGTGCCGTTGGCGTAGAGCGCGCCCGTGTTGCCGATCGTGACGTCGGTGGTGAGCCGGTCGTCGGCGGCCATCTGCACCGTGCCGATCACGTTCCCGAAATAGCCGGCAGCCGAATACAGGTCGACGCGGCTCCAGTAGCTCAGCGGCGTGCCGTAGAGCGCCGCGATCGCATTCGACTCGGTGTTGACGACGATCTGGTTGATCGTGTCGGTGGCGAGGCTGCCGGCGAGACCGCCGGTCGGAGCGATGCGCTGGGCCGCGGCGGAGCTGCCGCCGTAGATCGGGGCGAGCAGGATCGAGGCGTCGGGCCCGCCCGAAGGCGCCGCCTCGCGGGGCGCCTGCGCGAAGGTCAGGGTCGGCAGGCCGAAGCTCTGGCGCTGCTGGTAGAGGGCCTGATTCGCCGCCGACGGCAGGTAGGGGTTGTTCGTGGTGCTGGCCGCGCTCGCCGCGCAACTCGCTACCGACGCGCCGCACTGGGCCGCAAGATAGCTCTGCATCTGGCTCGATGCCTGAGTGTACAGGCTCGGCAGGTCGATGGCCGTGCCGGTGGTGCCGGCGTTGTTGAGGTAGAGCGGGTTGGTGAAGGCCTGCGCCAGGTCGTAGGTCGCCAGGGCCCGGCCGCCGATGATGTCGAGCGGGTAATGCACGCCGAGCACGATGCGGCTCTCGCCGTACTCGGAGGCCCGCAGCAGCATGCTCCGGTAGGCCTGCGGCGTCGTCATCGCCAGCAGGATCCCGTCGGTGAAGGCGTAGGTGGTGTGCCCGCTCGGGAAGGACGGGTTGGTGGCGATGCCGTTGAGGGCCGTCGGATCGAAGATGGTGTAGCGGCCCTGCGCGACCTGGATCGGGCGCGAGGAGCCGTAGACGTCCTGGCCCGGCTGCGTGTTGGTCACGCCGTAGGCGAGGTCGTAGACGCTGTCGCGGGTGTTGGGCAGGCCGTTGAAGGTCGGGATGGTGTAGCCGGGCGGCGCCGCGGCCGGGACCGGCACGTAGCCCGCAGGTGTGGTGCTCGGGTTGCTGGCGGCACCGTTGGCGAAGTAGTTCTTGGCGACGCCGAGGTCGTTGCCGGTGAAGCTGTAGGCGCGCGCCAGCAGATTGACGACGCTGCCGAGGGGGCCGCTCGTGCCCGCGGCGCTGCCGGCGACGTAGATCGGACCCAGAACCGGGCCGAGGCCGCCGACCGGCTGCTGGGGCGTGATGCCGTTGATGACGGTCTGGGCCGGCAGGCCGCCGGCCAGGTTGGCGCCGGCGCCGTAGAGGCCGAGGCCCACCGACGCGAGATTGTTCGTCGCCGAGCCGAGCAGGTTCTTGTCGCTGATCGCGAGCTGCTGCTGACGCAGGATCGCGGTGTTGTTGTACCGAACCGCCTGGTCGAGGTTCGCCTGCAGGGCCGCCCGCCCGGTCGCCGTGGCGTTCAGGCTCAGGAACGGGCTGAGGAGATTCAGCACGTTGGCGCTGGTCGGCGCGATCGTGGCGGTCTGGGCGTGGGCGCCCTCGGCCGAGAGGGCCGCGGCGGCGAGCGCGACGAGCGAGACGCTGTGTCTGAAGAGCATGGCGAGATCCCCGAAAAGCCGCCTGCCCTCCGGCCCGGCGCCCCGGAGCGGACGATTAGAAAATGATCATCCGACCCGCATGTTCATTATATCGTCATAATTTATCTTTCCCGACGTTGTTGTTCAGACAGCACATTTTGTATCTTTAGTGTAATTGATACGTTTCTACATCGCATAAATCACGTCTGTGCTTTGCCGGCTATCGCCGCGCCTGACCCGCTGCCGCGGGCGGCGCGATCCGACATCGCGCATTTTCCCCGCGCCGCCCTCCTTGAAACCGCTCGTCGGACCCCGCATGTAAATGTCGTTCACATTTACATCCCGCGGGAGATCGCACCGTGTCGTATTCCTCTGCCCCCTGGTCGAGCGGCCGCTCCTGCCGCAACGGCCCGTTCCCGCGCCGCTCCCTCGAGATCGGCGCGATCGTCATCGGTTTCATCTATGCGTGGCCGTTGGCCGCGGCCTACGTGGTGTGGAAGCTCATGGGATACCCGGCCTTGAACGAGATGAAGTCCTTCGCCGAGCGCTCCTTCCGGAACGGCTTCTCGGGGTTCTCGGGCTTCGGCGCCGCCCGCCACGACAGCGGCAACTGGGCCTTCGAGGAGTATCGCCGCAAGGAGATCGAGCGCCTCGAAGAGGAGCGCCGCCGCCTCGAGGAGGAGAGCCGCGCCTTCACCGAGTTCGTGGACGAGCTGAAGCGCGCCCGCGACCGCGAGCAGTTCGACGCCTTCATGGCCCGCCGCCGCGCCGGCTCGAACTTCTGATCACCGGAGGAGGGTGGTCCCGACGGGGCGGTCCTGCCGCCCCATTGGGCGAAACGGCGCCTCAGGCTTGAGCTTGACGCGCCGAATCGGCTGGGCCACCCTCGGTCCGGTCAAGCACTCGACAGGCTCCTCGCGGCCCCCGCGGGGAGCCTTCTCCGTTGAAGGACGGCGCGTCCGCATGACCAGTTCCAACCGCTCGTCGCATATCCGGCTCACCTCGCACCCGGAGCCGGGCGCCGCCCGCTGGCCGATCCGCTGGGGCGCCGCCGACCCGCGCGAGCGAGGGCCGATCATCGGCACCGTCACCAACCCGGCCGACCGCAACGTGATCGGGGCCAATGGCGGCGCCTACTCGCTCTACCGGGCGCTCGCCATCGCCGGCCGGGCGCTGAACCCCCTGGCGCGGCCCGACCTCACCAACACCCACCCGGTGGTCGGCATCGGCCCGCACCCGCAATGGGCCGACCCGGAAAAAATCGTCTCCCTCGATCCCTGGGGCCACATGCCCGGCGAGGTGTTTCGCGAGGCGATCGGCACCGGCACCGACATCCGCCCGACCATCGCGGTCACCAAGGCGCGGCTGAACCTGCCCGAGATCCTGGCGGCGATGGGCGCGCACCGGCTCGCCGCCGACGGCACCGTGCTGCACGCCTCGGGCGACATCTCGGTCACCAAGATCGCGGTCGATCCGGTCTGGTACCTGCCGGGCGTCGCCGCCCGCTTCGGCACCGGCGAGACCGCTCTGCGCCGCACGCTGTTCGAGCAGACCGGCGGCATGTTCCCGGAACTCGTGACGCGGCCCGACCTCCAGGTCTTCCTGCCGCCGATCGGCGGCTGCACCGTCTACGTCGTCGGCGAGATCGAGGGCCTGTCCGACCCGCGGCGGCGCATCGCCTGCCGGGTCCACGACGAGTGCAACGGCTCCGACGTGTTCGGCTCCGACATCTGCACCTGCCGGCCCTACCTGACCCACGGCATCGAGGAATGCGTGCGCGAGGCGCAGACCGGCGGCACCGGCGTCATCGTCTACAACCGCAAGGAGGGCCGGGCGCTCGGCGAGGTGACCAAGTTCCTGGTCTACAACGCCCGCAAGCGCCAGGAGGGGGGCGATTCCGCCGCCACCTATTTCGAGCGCACCGAATGCGTCGCCGGCGTGCAGGACGCCCGCTTTCAGCAACTGATGCCCGACGTGCTGCACTGGCTCGGCATCCGCCGCATCGACCGGCTGATGTCGATGTCGAACATGAAGTACGACGCCATCACGGGCTCGGGCATCGAGGTCGGCGAGCGGGTGCCGATCCCGGCCGACCTGATCCCGCCCGACGCCTCCGTCGAGATGGAAGCCAAGAAGGCGGCGGGCTATTACGCGCCGGACGGCGTCACGGAGGCCCTCGACACCGTGAAGGGCCGCGACCTCGAGCGGTTCTGAGGAACCGCGTGGATCCGAGGCCGCCGACGGCGACGCGAACTATCCCTGGAGATGCCCGTGCCTGAGTTTTCGACCGCCCGCAGCCTGCTCTCGGCCCGGGCGGTGCGCGCCCGCGCCGAGACCCTGCTCCAGGCCGGACTCGACGGGCGGCTGGATCACTTCGTGGTCGACCTCGACCGTCTGGGCGCGTGCGCCGACGCGGTGGTGGAGACCATCCGCGAGGCCTATCCCGACCTCGCGATCCCCTACCACGCCCGCTGGCGCCACTTCTCGGTCGGCGGGTTCGAGCGCTGGGGCTCGCTGGTCCACGCCGCGCCCTTCGAGGACCCGGCCGAGCAGGCCCGCGCCGCCTTCGACCTCGTGGTGGTGAGCGTGCTGCTCGACGCCGGTGCCGGCCCGACCTGGCGCTACGAGGAGGGCCGCACCGGCGAGACCTATTCCCGTTCTGAAGGCCTGGCGGTGGCGAGCTTCGACATGTTCGTGTCGGGTCTCTTCTCCTCCGCCCCCGAGGACCCGTTCCGGGCCGATGCGCGGGCGCTCGCCAGCCTGACCGAGGCGGAGCTCGCCGAGGGCTTCCAGGCCGGCCCGACCAACCCCCTCGTCGGCCTGTCGGGCCGCACCGCGCTCCTCAACCGCCTCGGCCAGGTCGCGGCGGCGGACCCCGAGGGCTTCGGGCCCGACGCGCGGCCCGGCTTCCTGTTCGACCGGATCAAGGCCCGCTCCCGCGACGGCGAGGTGCCGGCGGAGGCGGTGCTGGAGGTGCTGCTGACCCATCTCGGCCCGATCTGGCCCGGCCGCATCGTCCTCGACGGGGTCGATCTCGGCGACACCTGGAAGCATCCGCTCGCCGGCGGGACGGGGCCGACCGAGGGGCTGGTGCCGTTCCACAAGCTGTCGCAGTGGCTCGCCTACTCGCTCCTGGAGCCCCTGGAGGAGGCGGGCCTTACCGTCACCGGCCTCGATGCCCTGACAGGCCTGCCCGAGTACCGCAACGGCGGCCTCTTCCTCGATACCGGCGTGCTGGCGCTGCGCCGGCCCGAGGAGGCCGCGCAGGCCCACCCGGTCGAGTCGCGCCTCGTCGTCGAGTGGCGGGCGCTCACGGTGGCGCTCCTCGACCGGCTGGCGCCGCTGGTCCGCGAGCGGCTGGAGATCGAGGACCCGGCCGACCTGCCGCTCGCCAAGGTGCTGGAGGGCGGCACCTGGGCCACCGGCCGGCGCCTGGCGAAGTCCCTGCGGCCGGAGGGCGCGCCGCCGCTCTCGATCGCCAGCGACGGCACCGTATTCTGACATCATTCGAGAGCGTGAACGTGAGCGGGGAGACGACGATGCAGGGTGCGGGTGCGCGCGGGGAGACGGGTGTGGCGCCGGTGACGGTGGTCGATCACCCGCTGGTCCAGCACAAGCTGACCCTGATGCGGGACAAGGCGCGCTCGACCAAGGGCTTCCGCCAGCTCCTGAACGAGGTCGGGATGCTGCTCGCCTACGAGGTCACCCGCGACCTGCCGCTGGAGCCGGTCGAGATCGAGACCCCGATGATGACGATGCAGGGCGCGCAGATCGCCGGCAAGAAGCTCGTCCTGGCGCCGATCCTGCGCGCCGGCGTCGGCTTCCTCGACGGGATGCTGTCGCTCCTGCCCTCGGCCCGCGTCGCCCATGTCGGGCTCTACCGCGACCCGGATTCGCTCGAGGCGGTGGAGTACTACTTCAAGGCCCCGTCCGACCTCGCCGACCGCACCGTGCTGGTCCTCGACCCGATGCTGGCGACGGCGAACTCGGCGGTCGCCGCGGTCGACCGGCTCAAGGAGCGCGGCGCCCGCGACCTGCGCTTCGTCTGCCTGCTCGCCGCTCCGGAAGGTCTCGCCAAGTTCCAGGGTTCGCATCCCGACGTGCCGGTCTGGACCGCCTCGATCGACAGCCACCTCAACGAGCACGGCTACATCCTGCCGGGCCTGGGCGATGCCGGCGACCGGATGTACGGGACGCGCTGAGCCGCCTGCCCCTTGTCGTCTGCCCCTTGCCGGCTCCCGGCCCGCGCGGCAGGTAAGGGCGCTCACCCCGCCATTGCCGGAGCCGCCCATGCCCTCGATCCCCGCCACCATGCGCCAGGTCCGCTTCAACGGGTCCGGCGGGCCTGAGGTGATCGGGATCGAGACCGTGCCGGTGCCGCGCCCCGGTCCGAACCAAGTGCTGGTCGAGGTCGTGGCGGCCGGCGTGAACCGGCCCGACTGCCAGCAGCGCGCCGGCAAGTACCCGCCGCCGCCCGGCGCCACCGACGTGCCGGGCCTGGAGATCGCCGGGCGCATCGTCGCCCTGGGGGAGGGCGTCGCGGATCTGCGCGAGGGCCAGGAGGTCTGCGCCCTGACGATCAGCGGCGGCTACGCCGAGTACGCCGTGGCGGAGGCCGCTTTGTGCCTGCCCAAGCCCGGCCCGCTCTCCCTCGTCGAGGCCGCCGGCCTGCCGGAGAACTACTGGACGGTCTGGACCAACGTGTTCGAGCGCGGGGGCCTGCGACAAGGCGAGCGCTTCCTGGTCCATGGCGGGTCGAGCGGCATCGGCTCGACGGCGATCCAGCTCGCCAAGCGGTTCGGCGCCGAGGTCTTCGCCACCGCCGGCTCGGCCGAGAAATGCGCCTTCTGCGAATCCCTCGGGGCCGACCACGCCATCAACTACCGCGAGGCCGATTTCGCCGCCGAGGTGAAGCGGCTCACCGACGGCAAGGGGGTCGACGTGATCCTCGACATGGTCGGCGCGGCCTATCTCGAGCGCAACGTGAAGTCCCTGGCGCTGGAGGGCCGGCTCGTCATCATCGCGTTCCTGCAGGGGTTCCAGGCCGAGAACCTGAACCTGACGCCGATCATGATCCGGCGTCTCACCGTGACCGGCTCGACCCTGCGCCCGCGCACCGTCGCCCAGAAGGCGGCGATCGCCGAGGGCCTGCGCCGGGAGGTGTGGCCGATGCTCGAATCCGGCACGGTGAAGCCGGTGATCCACGCCACCTTCCCGCTGGAACAGGCCCGGGAGGCCCATGACCTGATGGAATCGAGCGCCCATCTCGGCAAGATCATGCTGCTGACGGGGAAGTAGAGGCCGCCGCCGCACGGGCATCCAGGAACCTCGGCCGATCGGTGACGTTGGCCCGTCATGACGATCACCGCTCGGCGAGATTCTCCGCCGGGCCTCAACCCGAGGTTCCCCATGGATCCCCACCGCACCGTCGAGACCCCGACCGAGGCCCGCCAGGGCGCGAAGGGCCGTCCCGTCCTCTACGTGCTGCTCGGCAGCCTGGCCCTGCTCGCGGTGGCCATGGTGGCCCTGCTCGGCTGGAACGGCGCGAACGCCCCGAAGGACTACGCCAGCCAGAGCCAGGACGCCTCGCGCCAGCAGATCACCGGCTCGCCCACCGGCAACGCCAACGGCGTCTCGTCGGCCAACAGCGGCGGCGTGCCGGCCGGCAACCCGGCCTATCCGGCGCCGGCCGAGCCGAAGTCGACCGGCTCGACCGCCCCGATGGGTTCGACCAACGCCAAATAATCGCTTCGGGGCAAGCGACCCCGGAGACCCGGCGCGTCGATCGCGCCGGCTGCACGAAGGGCCGCTCCCCGGATCGGGGGGCGGTCCTTCGTCGTTGGCAGGCCCTCGCCCGCGCCTGACCGAATCGTGACCGTGGGAAGCATGTTCGCCCTTGCCCCTCCGGCGCCGGCCCGCATGATCGCGCCCGCGGGACGAAACCCGATCGGGAGGACGCGGGATGGCAACGAGCGACGTGGCGCGGCAAGACGGACGGCAAGGCGGATCGCCCGATCTCGAACAGCTCGATGGCCTGGTGATCCCGCCCTTCTCCCGGCGCGGCTTCGTGATGACGAGCCTGATGACCGGGCTGACGCTGGCCACCACCCGGGTCGAGGCGCAGGCGATCCACACCGACGCGACCGGCATCGTCGCCGGCGAGGTGCGGATCCCGGTCGGCGACGGGCCGATGCCGGCCTATCGGGCGATGCCCGAGGGTGCGGGCCCGTTCCCGATCGTCCTCGTGGTCGAGGAGATCTTTGGCGTCCACGACTACATCAAGGACATCTGCCGCCGTCTCGCCAAGGCCGGCTACACCGCGGTGGCGCCGGAGCTCTTCGCCCGCCAGGGCGACGTCTCCAAGATGACCGACGTGCAGGAGATCGTCCGCGAGGTCGTGTCGAAGACGCCGGACGCGCAGGTGATGGGCGACCTCGACGCCACCGCCGCCTGGGCGGCGGCCGAGGCCAAGGGCGATGCGGGCAAGATCGGCATCACCGGCTGGTGCCGCGGCGGCCGCACCGTGTGGCTCTACGCCGCCCACAGCGCCAACCTGAAGGCCGGCGTCGCCTGGTACGGCAATTTCGGCGGCACCCGCACCGGCATCCAGCCGAAGACCGCCGCCGACGTGATCCCGGACATCCGCGCGCCGATCCTCGGCCTCTATGGGGCCGCCGATACCGGCATCCCGGTCGCCGATGTCGAGAAGGCCCGCGACGCCGCCAAGGAAGCGGGCAAGGACGTCGAGATCGTGATCTTCCCGGACGCGCCCCACGGCTTCCACGCCGATTATCGCCCGAGCTACCGCAAGGGCCCGGCGGAGGAGGGCTGGAGCCGGATGCTGGCGTGGTTCCGGCAGCACGGCGTCGCCTGACATCCCGTCGATTCCTCGGGGGCGTTGCGGCAACCCTTGCATTGCTGCAACACCTCGGAAAGGATGAAGGCAGGGTCCCGGGAGCTATGCAACCAGTGGGCCGCAAGCTCGTTCCCTGCTCATGACCGAGTCCAGCGCCGCCGCGAAGACACAGCCCGTGATCCTGGTCGTCGAGGACGAGCCGGAAGAGCGTTTCCTGGCGGCCACTCTGCTGGAGGAGACGGGCTTCCGGGTCATCGAGGCCGAGACGGCCGAGAAAGCCCTCGCCATCCTGCGCGAGCGGGGCGACGAGGTGAACGTCGTGTTCTCGGACGTGCGGACTCCGGGTCAGATCGGCGGCTTCGAGCTCGCCCGGATCATCGGCGTCACCTGGCCGCGGGTCCACGTGCTGCTGACCTCGGGCGATGCCGGCGACCAGCCGAGCGACCTGCGCATGTCGGCCACCTTCATCCCCAAGCCCTGGCGCGCCCTCGACATCCTCACCCTGGTCGAGCAGGCCGCCGGCTACCATACCGGCGGCGCCGTGCGCGACGCGCACTGACCGCGCTTCAGCGCACCTCGAAGATCCCGTCGACCTCGACGCTGGCATTGGCCGGCAGGCTGGCGACGCCGATCGCCGTGCGGGCGTGACGTCCGGCTTCTCCAAAAAGCTCCGCCATCAGGTCGGAGGCGCCGTTCACCGCCTTCGGCACGTCGGGCCAGCCCTGCTCCACCTGCACGAAGCCGCCGAGGCGGTGGCAGCGCACCACCCGGTCGAGGTCGCCGTCGAGGGCGAGGCTCAAGGAGGCCAGCAGGTTCAGCGCGCAGATCCGCGCCGCGTCCCGGCCCGTCGCGATATCGGTCACCGGGCCGGTGAAGCGCACCTCGCCCTCCCATTCGCAGATCTGCCCGGCGAGCCACAGCGTCGCGCCGATGCGCGAGAACGGCAGGAAGGCGCCGCGGGGCTCGGGCACCCGCGGCAACGTCAGGCCGAGGGCGGCGAGACGGCGGGCGGGCTCGCCGCGCAGGGTGGGGGCTTGGTTCATCGGCACCTCGTGGGGGATAGGTGAGTTTTCGGGTGTCGGCCGATCGTCGACAGTAACGCGCGTCTCCCCTGTCCAGGCGATGCCGGGCTTGCCCGGTATCGCCGCAAGGTGTGGGAGAGGGGATCCGGCGTCCAACTTTTTCAAGGATGGATCGAGCCAAAACCGGATCAGTAGCGCCGCGCGCCGGGGATCGGCGGCGGTACGACGAAGACGCCGCCGATCCCGGGCGGCGCGACGGGCGGACCGTAGGGAGGAAAGCGGTCGTACGGGTTGTAGCGGTTTCCCGACCGGAACCGGTCGTCCCGCCGGTCGCGGTCGTCCCAGTCGCGGCGGCGGCGGTCGTCGTCCCGGTCCCGGTCGCGGCGCCGGGGCATGATCTCGTCCGGGTCGTCCCGGCCGAAGGCCCGGCGGTCGCGGCGGTCGAGGTCGCGTGCATCGTCGTCGTCGGCCCGAAAGCGCGGGCCGTCCCGGTCGCGCCGGCCGTATCCCTCGTCCTCTATGCCGCGGCCCCGGGCGCGGGAAACGTCGTCGTCCCACTGCGCCAGGGCGGGGGCGGCGGACAGGCCGGCGAGCAGGCAGGCGGCAAGCAGAACTCTCATCGGGGAGGGGGTCCTTCGGCAGGGCGCATCACGCGACGGTGCGGTCGTCGCCCGCCGTATACTCGCGCCACAGCAACACCAACGCCGCCATCACGGCCGGTCCCAGGAAGAGGCCCAGCAGGCCAAAACTCTCGACGCCGCCGAGGATGCCGAGCAGCACCCACAGGAAGGGCAGGCGGGTGGCACCGCCGATCAGCACTGGGCGGACGAAGTGGTCGGCCACGAAGGTGACGACGAGGCCGGCCACCGCCACCACGATCGCCGCGGTGACGCCGCCCTGCGCGGCGGCGAGCAACGCCGCGAGGCCGAAGGCGACCGGCGCCCCGAACGGGATCATCGCGGCGAGCGCCGTGAAGGCGCCGAGCAGCACCGGGTGGGGCACGCCGGCGAAGAAGTAGACCACGCCGAGCAGGAAGCCCTCGCCGAGGCCGACCAGCACCAGGCCGTCGACGGTGCCGTGGACCGAGGCCGCCATCTGGCGCGCCACCCGCTCGCCCCGCGGGCCGAACAGGCGGCGGGCCGCCGACAGGCCCTGCGCGGCCAGCGCCGGCCCGTCGCGGAAGAGGAAGAACAGGGTCAGCAGCGTGAAGCCGAACAGCATCGCCCGGTGGACGATCTGGCTGCCGAAGGTGCGCCCGAATCCGACGAGCGACGAATGGTTGATCGACTGGTCGACGCGCTTCAGGACCTCGGACGAGCCCTGCGGGTGGCTCAGGTTCTCCTGCCACCAGGCCGCGACGTGGGAGGCGCCGAAGGGCAGGCGGGAGACGAAGTCCGGGACCGGCCAGCCCTGCTCCTCGATCTGGCGCCAGAACGCCACCGCATCGTGCGCCTCCCGCGCCGCCTGGATCGCCACGACGACCAGCGGCACCAGGATCACCAGGGCGACCGCCAGCGTGAGGAGACCCGGCCAGAGCAGGTTGTGCTTGCCCGGCGGCTTGATCCGCACCAGGCGCTCGCGCAGCGGCCACAGGGCGATCGCCAGGATCACCGCCCAGACCAGCGCGGGCAGGAACGGATGCAGCACCCAGACCCCGAGGGCGCCGAGCCCGACGACGAGCGCCGCGCGGGCGAAAGCCGAGGCGCCGGTCGCGGGAGCCGGGGGCGGAGCCGGGAGGGGTCCGGGGCCCGAGCCGGGCGGGGGCTTCACGTGTTCCATGCCGGTGCCATCCTCCCCGCGGCGTCGCGGGTGCGTCATCCGACCTGACCTAGGGCGGGGCAGCCCGACGGAAACGCCGCGCGGTTGCCGGCCCGTCCCCCCTCGTGTATGCGGGCCCCTCGACCGGGCCCTGCCCGGCGAACCCGTTTCGGGGAGGCGGTTTCGTGGCCGGGGTGCGGGCGGTGCCCGGAGGTCGCGCCGTTCGAGCCTGAGCAGGTTTCGCAAAAGTGGTTGCCGGTTTTGCGACAAAAACCTGCGACGAAACATGAATCTAAGCGTACGAAGCGTTGGCGCGCCAACGCTTCGTACGCTTAGACCTCAGCAGGAAGACGGCTGCACGTCCATGTCCGACACCTTCGACCGCGTCGCCACCATCATCGCCGACGTCGCCGACATCCCGCGCGAGAAGATCACGCCGGAGAGCCACGCCATCGACGATCTGGGCATCGACAGCCTGGCCTTCCTCGACATCGCCTTCGAGATCGACAAGACCTTCGGGATCAAGCTGCCCCTCGAGCAATGGACCCAGGAGGTCAACGAGGGCAAGGTTCCGGCCGAGCAGTACTTTGTGCTGAAGAACCTCTGCCAGCGCATCGACGGCCTGGTGGCCGAGAAGGCCGCCAAGGTCTGATCCGGGTTTAGGCGGCCGCCGGGATGCGCCTCGAATATTTCGACATGATCGACCGGGTCGTGAGCCTCGACCGCGCCGAAGGGCGCATCGGGGCCATCGCCACGGTGCCGGACGCGAGCCCGGTCTTCGAGGGGCATTTTCCCGGTCACCCCCTGGTGCCCGGCGTGCTCCTCACCGAGACCATGGCGCAGGCTTCCGGCTACCTGCTCCTCGCCCGTGCGTCGTTCAGCCACATGCCGTTCCTGATGGGCGTCGACAAGGCGCGCTTCCGCTCCTTCGTCGGCCCCGGGGCCGTGCTGGAGGTCGAGGCGAGCCTGGAGCATGACGGCTCGGGGTATGCCGTGACCAAGGCGGCGATCCGCTCCGACGGCAAGCCGATCTGCAACGCCGAATTGCGGTTCCGGACCATGCCGTTCCCGGACGGTCTCGGCGCGCTCATGCGCGAGCGCACCGCCCGCATCGGCCTCCCCGACGGAGCGGATTCGTGACCAGGCCAGTCGTCGTCACGGGCCTCGGGCTCGTCTCCTGCGCGGGCGAGGGCGTGGACGCCCATCTCGCCGCCTACCGGTCCGGGGGGGCCCCGCGCACCGACGCCGCGACCTTCGCGCCCTATCCGGTGCATCCGGCCGCCGCCCTGAGCCTCGACGGGCAGATCCCGAAGAAATCCGACCAGCGGCAGATGGAGCCATGGCAGCGGCTGGGCGTCTACGCCGCCGGCCTCGCCCTCGACGCGGCGGGCGCCAAGGCCGACGCGGCGCTCAAGGGCGCCATGCACCTCGTCGTGGCGGCGGGCGGCGGCGAGCGCGACTACGCGGTCGACGGCCAGATCCTCACCGGCCTGCGCGGCGCGGCCGATCCCGGCGCTTACCTCAACGAGCGCCTGCTGAACGACCTGCGGCCGACGCTCTTCCTCGCCCAGCTCTCGAACCTGCTCGCCGGCAACATCGCCATCGTGCACGGGGTCACGGGTGCCTCGCGCACCTTCATGGGCGAGGAATCGAGCGGCGTGGACGCGCTCCGCATCGCCCAGGCCCGGATCGCGTCGGGCCAGCTCGACATCGTGCTCGTCGGCGGCTCCTACAACGCCGAGCGGGCCGACGTGCTGCTGATCCACGAGATGGGCGGCCACCTCTCCAAACCGGATTATCGGCCGGTCTTCGACCGCGGCGACGCGCCCGGCTTCATCCTGGGGTCCGGCGCCGCCTTCCTGGTGCTGGAGGCCGAGGACCATGCCAGGGCCCGCGGCGCCCGGGCACTCGCCCGTCTCGACGCGGTGGCGAGCGACCGTACCAAGCGCCGGGACGGCAGCGTCGCGGCGAGCCTGACGGGCCTCTGGAACCGAGCCGGCGTGACCGAACCCGACGCCGTGATCTCGGCCGCCACCGGCTGCACCGGCATCACAGGCGAGGAACGGGACGCGTTGACGAGCCTGGCGCCGCAGGCGCCGGTCCGGGCGCTCGGCGACCTCACCGGCCACACGCTGGAGGCCGCCGCGCCCTTCGGTGCGGCCATCGCCGCCGCCCTGGTGGCATCGGGCGAGGCCCGCGAGGTCGCCGTCACGACGGTCGGCCATCGCCGGGGCGAGGGCGTGCTGCGCCTCACCACCGCAGGGGACACAGCATGAGCCGCGACCGCGACGCGATGGGACGCCCCCTGGTGGCGGTGACCGGCCTCGGCGTGGTGACCTCGCTGGGCCAGGGTGTCGCCGACAACTGGGCCGCGCTCACCGCCGGCCGGTCGGGCATCCACGCCATCACCCGCTTCCCGACCGAGGGGCTGCGCACCCGGATCGCCGGCACGGTCGACTTCATCGCCGCCGATCCCGTGGTGGCGCCGATGCTCTCGGAGCGCTTCGCCGAGGCCGCCGCCGCGGAGGCGATCGGGCAGGCGGGCCTGTCCGGCGACTTCCCGGGCGCCCTGTTCATGGCGGTGCCGCCGGTCGAGATTGAGTGGCCGCAGCGCCAGGCGCTGGCCGAGGCC
Source organism: Methylobacterium indicum (assembly GCF_017347565.1). Classification (NCBI taxonomy): domain Bacteria; kingdom Pseudomonadati; phylum Pseudomonadota; class Alphaproteobacteria; order Hyphomicrobiales; family Methylobacteriaceae; genus Methylobacterium; species Methylobacterium indicum. The sequence goes on from NZ_AP024145.1 coordinate 5,035,080, forward strand.
GCCGCGGCGAACGGCGACGTGACCTATGCCGACCTGCTGCGGGCCGCTGCGAGCCGGCGCTTCGACGACTGGCACGACCTGTTCATCTTCGGCACGGTCGCCGATCGCATCGCCGACCGCTTCGGCACCAGGGGCTCGCCGATCTCGCTCTCGACCGCCTGCTCGTCGGGCGCGACCGCGATCCAGCTCGGCGTCGAGGCGATCCGCCGCGGCGAGGTCGAGGCGGCGCTCTGCATCGGCACCGACGGCTCGGTGAACCCGGAATCGCTGATCCGGTTCTCGCTGCTCTCCGCCCTGTCGACCCAGAACGACCCGCCCGAGGCCGCCTCCAAGCCCTTCGCCAAGAACCGCGACGGCTTCGTGATGGGCGAGGGCGCCGCCGCCCTGGTGCTGGAGAGCGCAGCGAGCGCGCGGGCGCGGGGCGCCCGCATCCTCGGCTACGTGCTCGGCTGCGGCGAGAAGGGCGACGGCTTCCACCGTACCCGGTCGAGCCCGGACGGCGCGCCGATCATCGCGGCGATCCGCGCGGCCATCGACGATGCCGGCCTGCATCCCGACCAGATCGACACCGTGAACGCGCACGGCACCGGCACGCCGGAGAACGACAAGATGGAGGCGATGGGCTGCCTCGCGGTGCTCGGCGAGCGCATGCGCGGCGTCCCGATCTCCTCCAACAAGTCTATGATCGGCCACACGCTCACCGCCGCCGGCGCGGTCGAGGCGGCGTTCTCGCTGCTGACCATCGCGCATGGCCGGGTGCCCCCGACCCTGAACTACGCGGTGCCCGATCCGGCGATTCCGCTCGACGTGGTGACGACCGCCCGGGACGTGCCGGTGCGGACCGTGCTGTCGAACTCCTTCGGCTTCGGCGGCCAGAACACCTGCCTGGTGTTCGGGGCGGAGCCCGTCTGATGGCCGCGATCCACCATCGCCGCGTCCTCGTCACCGGCGGCGCGCGGGGTCTGGGCGCCGCGATCGTGCGGGCGCTGATGGCGTCCGGCCACGACGTCGACTTCACCTATCGCGGCTCGCGGGAGGCGGCGGAGGCGCTGGCTCTCGAACTCGCCGCGCTCCATCCCGAGCAGCGGGTGCGGCCCCACGCCCTCGACCTCGCCGACAAGGCGGCCCTCGACGATTTCTGCGGCGTGATGGAGGGCGAAGGGATCTTCGGCCTCGTCCACAATGCCGGCCAGCCCTGCGACAGCCTCGCCGCGGTGCTCGACCAGGATCGGGCGGAAGCGGCGATGCAGGTCAATTTCTGGTCGCTGACCCGCCTGGCCAAGGCGCTGGTGCGCCCGATGACCCGGGCGAAGGCCGGGCGCATCGTGGCGATCGGCTCGGTGGCGGCGCTCCGGGCCAATCCGGGCAACGCCGCCTATGCCGCCAGCAAGGGCGCGCTGATCGCCTATTGCCGCACGCTCGCGATCGAGTCGGCGCGCCGCGGCGTCACCGTCAACGTGGTGGCGCCGGGCTTCATCGACACCGACATGATGGCGCCCTACGCCGCCTACCACGCCGGCATGGAGAAGCAGATCCCCTCCGGGCGCTTCGCCGCGCCGGCGGAGGTGGCCGATCTCGTCGCATTCCTGGTGAGCCCCGCGGCGGGCTACATCACCGGCACCGTGCTGCCGGTCGATGGCGGCCTCACCGCGATGATGGGCATCCATCGCACCTGACGAACCGGATCCATGCGGTACCCCCTCGCGTGCGCCGCCCTGGCGGCGGCTTTCCTCCTCGTTCCGGCGTCGGTCCAGGCGCAGGATTTCGGCCGCCTGGAGATCTTCCGGGTCGAGGGGCTGCCCCCGGGCGACACGCTCAGCATCCGCGAGGCGCCCGACGCCGATTCGCCGGCCCTCGGCCAGGCGCCGTCCCGCGGCCGCCTGCGCGGGTTCGGCTGCACCAACGACACCCCGAGCGGACTGACCTGGTGCCGGGTGAAGCTCGGGCCGATCGTCGGATGGGCGCGGCGGCGCTACCTGACGCCGGAGTGAGGGGTGCGTTGATCCGGGGGGCAGCGGCGGCTAGAGCATGCCGATCACGGACCTTCGGAGGCTGCCGATGGCGATGATGATCCTCCGCGACGACGCGCTCTGGACCGGACAGATCCTGGGCGATCCCGAGGTTGCCTCGCTGATCGCTTCGCTGCCCGCTGGCGCGCCGGTGACGCTGCGGATCGCCGGCACGCCGATCCGCTTCCACAAGATGGAGGGCGGTCCCGATGGCCGGCCGCTGCCGGGTCTGACGGTTGATGCGGCCCATGCTCAAGCCTGGGCGGCTCTCCGACAGGAGCATGCCGGTGCCGTCCCTCTCGAGATCGAAGGAAGCCCGAGACGGCGCGATCCGTATCTCGAAAGCCTGAGCGCCATGCTCGATGAATGGAACAGTCCGGAAGACGCCGAGGCCTTCGATGACCTTTGAGCGTTGGGACGTTCTCACGGCGCTGTTTCCTTTCGTCGAGAGCACGCGCCGCAAGCCGCGCCCGGTCTTGGTCCTGTCAGGGTCGGACTTCAACGATGCGCACGACCACATCATCACCGCCATGATCACGACGGCTGCTGCCGGCCGTTGGGCGAGTGATCACTCCGTTACCGACCTGGCCGCCGCCGGACTGCTCAGGCCATGCGTCGTGCGCTGGAAGATCTTCTCGCTGCCCAAAGGCACCGTCGCTCGCAAGATCGGGACTATGGGCTCGTCGGACCGTAACGCACTGTCGTCTGCCCTGGATGATGTCATGAAAAATCCAGCAGCTACGACCCAGACGCACTGAGTGTTGAGACAAGGACCCTGATGAAAGCCCTCCAGCTCTTCGGCGACCGCGACCTGCGCCTGACCGAGGTTCCCGACCTGGATGCCCCCGGCCCCGGCGAGGTGCAGATCCGGGTCCGCGCCGTCGGCCTCAACTTCATCGACGTGTGGGGCTTTCGCGGCATGGCCTTCGCCAAGCGCAAGCTGCCGCTCACCGTCGGAGCCGAGGCGTCCGGCGAGATCGCCGCGATCGGCGAGGGCGTCGAGGGGCTGAAGGTGGGCGACAAGGTCGCGCCCTACGGCGCGCTGACCTGCGGAAAATGCCGCGCCTGCCGCGAGGGCCGCGACAACCTCTGCGAGGAGGTCGGCGGCGTGCTCGGCTTCCACGTCGACGGCTTCGCCCGCGAATTCGTCAACCTGCCGGCGCGCCTCGTCGTGCGGGTGCCCGATTCCGTCAGCTTCACCGACGCCGCCTGCGCGCCGATCGCGTTCGGTACCGTGCAGCACATGCTGTTCGACAACGCCAAGCTCGAACCCGGCGAGACCATCCTGGTCCATGCCGGCGGATCGGGCATCGGCACGACCGCGATCAAGATGGCGAAGGCGATCGGCTGCACGGTGTTCACCACCGTCGGCGACGACGCCAAGGGCGAGAAGGCGAGGGCGCTCGGCGCCGACCACGTCGTCAACTACCGCACCGAGCGGTTCGAGGGCGAGGTGCGCAAGGCCACCAAGCGCAAGGGCGTCGACGTGGTGTTCGAGCATGTCGGGCCCGAGACCTGGAACGGCTCGCTGCTCTGCCTCAAGCGCGGCGGGCGCCTCGTCACCTGCGGGTCGACCTCGGGCGTGTCCACCACCATGAACCTGATGCAGCTGTTCCAGCAGCAATACCGCATCACCGGCTCGTTCGGCTGCCGGATCGCCAACATCCGCGAGGCGCTGGACAAGATGGCCGACGGGATCACCCCGGTGATCGACACCGTGCTGCCGCTCGCCGATTTCGCGCAGGGGCTGGAACGGCTCGAATCGCGCAAGGTGTTCGGAAAGATCCTGGTCACGCTCTGAAGGCCACGCTCGTCGAAGAACGGCGCGGGGGCGATGTCGCGCCCTTGCGCAAACCGGTCCGGCAGGAGAAGAGGCGAGGCGCGAGGTTCGAAAAGACCTGCGCCGTCCCGCCCTCTCAATCCCGGACTGCTTCGTGAGATCGTCGTGCTGCGCCTGAAGCTGAGGCTCTATCGTGCCCTGTCCCGCCTCGCCGGCCTGCCGATGGTCTTCGTGGTCCGCGCCCTGTTCGCGGTGGCGCGCCTCCTCGGGCCGGCCCAGGCCGCCGCGGCGGGCGCCGCGATCGCCCGGGCGATCGGTCCGCGCCTGCCCTCGCACCGCACGGCGCTGAACAACCTGCGCCTGTCCTTCCCGGAGAAGGGCGAGGCCGAGATCGCCGCGATCGCGCGGGGTGCCTGGGACAATCTCGGCCGCACCGGCGCCGAATACGCCCATCTCGGCGACATCTTCGACTACGACCCCGCCGCCGCGACCCCGGGGCGGATCGAGGTCGCGGGCATCGAGCACTTCTTCGCGTTGCGCGACGACGGCAAGCCGGGCCTGATCTTCTCGGCCCATCTCGGCAACTGGGAGCTGCCGGCGATCTGCGCCGCCCGGTTCGGGCTGGAGGCGAGCGCGGTCTTTCGCCCGCCGAACAGCCCGGCCGCCGCCCAGCTGGTGCAGGAGGTGCGCCGCGCCACGATGGGCGGCCTGACGGCGGCCGGGCCCGGCGCCGCGTTCAAGATGCAGGGCGTGGTCGAGCGCGGCGGCCATCTCGGCATGCTGGTCGACCAGCACTTCACCCGCGGGGTGGTGGTGGATTTCCTCGGGCAGCCGGCGCTCGTGAACCCGCTGCTCGCCAAGCTCGCCCGGCACTACGACTGCCCGGTCCACGGAGTGCGGGTGATCCGGCTGCCGGGCGACCGCTTCCGCCTGGAGCTGACCCCGGCGCTGGCCCTGCCGCGGGATTCCGGCGGCGCGATCGACGTACAGGGCGCCATGCAGGCGATGAGCGACGTCATCGCCGGCTGGGTACGCGAGCACCCCGAGCAGTGGCTGTGGATGCACCGGCGCTGGCGCCCGTCGATGCTGCCGAAGACCGCCCCGCGGATGCCGGCCGCGCAGGCCTCAAGCTAACGTGACTTCTCTCCGCGCTCCCGCCGGGTGTTGATGGCCCATGACGCGCGCCGCCCTCCATCGCCTGCTCGCCGGCCTCGCCGCATGCGGCCTCGGCCTCCCGGGCCCGGCGCGCGCGCAGGAGGTCGCCCCGCGGGCGCAGGACGGGGCGCCCCGGGCGGTGGTGGAGCTGTTCACCAGCCAGGGCTGCTCCGCCTGCCCGCCGGCGGACCGGCTGGTGACCGAACTCGCCCGCGATCCGGGCGTGATCGCCCTGACCCTGCCGGTGACCTACTGGGACTATCTCGGCTGGAAGGACACGCTCGCCAGCACCTCGTTCACCGCGCGCCAGCGCGCCTATGCGAGCATGCGCGGCGACCGCCAGGTCTTCACGCCCCAGGCGGTGATCAACGGCGCCGCCACGGTGGTGGGCTCCGACCGGGCGGCCCTGGAGCGCAGCATCCGCGAGCCCGGCACCGCCGCGAGCCTGCCGGTGGCGATCCACAGCGAGGCCGCGCCCGACCGCATCCTGATCGATGTCGGCGCCGCGCGCGAGGCCGGGCGCAGCGCCGAGGTCTGGCTGCTGCCCGTCGCCCGCGCCCGCGAGGTCGCGATCGGGCGGGGCGAGAACCGCGGCCGCACCGTCACCTACCGCAACGTGGTGCGGGGCATGCACCATGTCGGCCCCTGGCGCGGGGTGGCGGCCCATTACGAGGTGCCCCGCACCGCGCTTGCCGCGGCCGACGCCGATTCCTACGTCGTGGTGCTGCAGGCCGAGAATAGCGGGCCGGGGCGCATCCTGGGGGCGGCCAAGGGGCCGGGCTTGTAAGAGCCTGATCGCGGTCGAGAATGGGATGAGAGCGGCGCCGGACGAACGCGCCGCCAGGAGGAGACGCGCGTGACCGGCCCGACCGACATTCCCGCCTATGCCCTGCCCGACACGAACCGCCGGGTGCTGCTCGCCCGCCGGCCCGCCGGCATCCCGCAGGCCGACGATTTCCACCTCGACGCCGTCCCGGTTCCCGAGCCGGGCCCGGGCGAGATCCTGGTGCGCAACCTCTATCTCTCGGTCGATCCGGCCCAGCGCGGCTGGGCGAGCGCCGAGGCCAATTATTCCCAGCCCGTGCCGCTCGGCGGGCCGATGCGGGCCCTGGCGGTGGGGGTCGTGGTGCGCTCGAACGCGCCCGACATTGCCGAGGGCGAGTTCCTGTACGGCTGGTTCGGCTGGCAGGATTACGCCGCCGTTCCGGTCTCGGCGATCTTCCGGCGCTGCACCGAGGCGGTGCCGCTCTCGGCCCATGCGGGGCTGCTGGGGCTCAACGGGCTCACCGCCCATCTCGGGCTGACCGCGCTCGGACGGCCGCAGGCCGGCGAGACGGTGCTGGTCTCGACCGCCGCCGGTGCGGTGGGCAGCCTCGTCGGCCAGATCGCCCGCAACCTCGGCTGCCGGCCCCTCGGCCTCACCGGCGACGACGCCAAGGTCGCCCGCTGCCGCGAGGCCTACGGCTACGAGGCCGCCTGGAACTACCGCACCGACGACTGGAGCGCCGCCCTCGCGACGGCGGCACCGGACGGGGTGAACGTCTATTTCGACAATGTCGGCGGGCCGATCCTCGATGCGGCCCTGCGGCGGATGGCGGTCGCCGGGCGCATCGTCCAGTGCGGCACCGCCTCGGTGGCGAGCTGGGCCGACGTGCCGACCGGACCCCGCGTCGAGCGCGAGATCCTGACCCGGCGCCTGATCTGGAGCGGCTTCGTGGTGCTCGACCACAAGGCGCGGTTCGAGGAGGCCGTCGCCGACCTCGCCGGCTGGTTTCATGAAGGCCGCATCGCCCTCGACGAGGACATCTCCGAGGACATCGAGGCCGCCCCCGGCGCGATCGCCTCGCTGTACCGCGGCGAGAACCGCGGCAAGCGGCTCATCTTCGTCGGGTAGCGACGACAAGCGGGCGAAGCGTCGACCAGCCTACACTACACGGCAGGGATCTGACGCCTGTCGTCCACGGGGCTTTCCCATCCTCAACCTCATCCTGAGGTGTCAGTCGATCAAGGATCGACTGACCTCGAAGGAGGCCTCCAGATGCCGCTTCGATCCCTGGAGCCCGCCTTCGAGGCTCCTTTCAGTCTGCGATCTACGATCGCCAGCATCTCAGGATGAGGTCGTGGGTGGGAGAGGCGATCATGGCGGGTTTCACGTCACTGTCGTGTACCGTGTCGCCCAGAGCATGTTCCGACGAACCGGTATCCACGTCGCCGGACCATGCTTCAGGGGCCGTGGGTCAGTCGACCCACTCGCCCCGGCGCATCAGCGGCTCGGACCGGCCCTCCGGCGTCACCCCGTCGACGTCGACCTCGGCCGAGCCGATCATCCAGTCGATGTGGATCAGGCTGCGGTTGGCGCCGCGCGCGGCCAGGTCCTGCTCGCTGAAACCCGCGCCGCCATCGAGGAAGCACTTGCTGTAGGCCTGGCCGAGCGCGATGTGGCTCGCGGCGTTCTCGTCGTAGAGGGTGTTGCAGAACAGGAGCCCGGAGGCCGAGATCGGCGAGGAGGCCGGCACCAGCGCGACCTCGCCGAGGCGGCGCGCGCCCTCGTCGGTGTCGATCACCCTGGCGAGCACGTCGGCCCCGGTGCGGGCCCGCGACTCGACGATGCGGCCCTCCTCGAAGCGCACCGCGATCCCGTCGATCAGGGTGCCCTGGTAGGAGAGGGGCTTCGTCGCGCTGACATGGCCCTGCACTCGCAGGCAGTGCGGCGTGGTGAAGACCTCCTCGGTCGGGATGTTGGCGTTGCAGACGATCCCGTTCTTCGCCGTCGTGGCGCCGCCGCACCATTCGTGGTCGTCGGCGAGCCCGACCGTCAGGTCGGTGCCGGGCCCGCGGAAATGCAGGGCGGCGTAGCGGCGGGCGTTGAGGGCGGCGGTGCGGGCGCTCAAGCCCCGGTTGTGCGCCTCCCAGGCGCCGACCGGATCGGGCCCGTCGACCCGCGAGGCGGAGAAGATCGCGTCCCACAGGTGCGCGACCGCCTCGTCCTCGGGAAGGTCGGGGAACACCGTGCGGGCCCAGGCCGGGGTCGCCGCCGACACGATGGTCCAGTTGGTGGCGAAATTGGCGATCTGCTCGAGCGCCGGCATGTAGGCCTTGGACCGGGCGCGGTTGGCCCGCGCCACCTTGTCGGTGTCCTGGCCGGCGAGCAGCGAGGGGTCGTCGCCCGAGATGGCGAGCCGCGCGGCCCCGTTGCGATAGGCCTGCGCCATACCCTCGTAGAGCCAGCCGGCGGCCTTGTCGAAGGCGTCGTCGTGGCCGTGCTCGAAGCGCGCCAGGGTCGCCTGGTCGTCGGCCAGCAGCGTCGTCACCACGGAGGCGCCGGCCTTGTAGGCCTGGGCGGTGATGCGGCGCGCCAGCGGCAGCGCGTCGAGGGGCGCCGTCATCACCAGTTCCTGGCCGGGCCGAAGCCCGAGCCCGACCCTCACGGCGACCTCGGCGAGCCGGTCGAGGCGGGCGTCGTGCGTGCTCATGCGAAACTCGTCTCCTGCAGGCGTCGAGGCCGATATCAGTGGGGTCTCACACCACCCGCGTCCAGGCGATGCCGCCCAGATCCTCCCGGAAGGCGAAGCGGCCGAGATGCTCGGCCACCACACCCTGCATCCGGTTGAGCGCGTCGAGGTCCGGCGCCTCGACCCGCAGGGTCAGGCCCTCCGGATCGGCCTCGGCCGTGAAGCGGCGCCCCTCGCCGAACGGCACCACCCCGCGCTCGGGCGTGAAGGTCGTTTCGGGAAACTTGTGGCTCCAGTGCTTGCACAGCTGGGTCAGGTAGCGGCTGCCGGTCTGCGTCTCGACGCGGGCTTGCGCCGCCAGGGTGACGGGATCGCTCACGCGGACACCCCCTGGTGCAGCGCCGACCAGATCGCCTGAGGCGTCGCCGGCATGTTGATGTGGCGGATGCCGCGGGGGCGCAGCGCGTCGACGAGGGCGTTCATCACCGAGGGCAGCGAGCCGGCGCAGCCCGCCTCGCCGCAGCCCTTCACCCCGAGCGGGTTGGTGGTGGCGGGCACGGCGTGGCTCTCGAAGCCCATGAACGGCGCGTCGGAGGCCCGCGGCAGGCAGTAATCCATGAACGAGCCGGTCACGAGCTGGCCCTGCTCGTCATAGGCCGTGCGCTCCATCAAGGCCTGGCCGATGCCCTGCACGATGCCGCCATGGAGCTGGCCCTCGACCAGCATCGGGTTCACCAGCGTGCCGAAATCGTTGACGGTGGTGTAGCGCACGACCGTCGCGACGCCGGTCTCGGGGTCGACCTCGACCTCGGCGACGTGGCAGCCGTTCGGGAAGGCGGAGGGCGATTCCTTGTGGGTGTGGGCGACGTCGAGGCTTCTGGGCGCCGAGGGGTCGGGCAGGCCCGCCCGCACCCGGGCGGCGAGATCGAGGAGGGCGATGCCCCGGTCGGTCCCCGCGATGGTGAAGCGGCCGTCGCGGAACTCGATATCGGCGGGGCCGGCCTCCAGAACCGCGGCCGCGGCCTCGCGGCCCTTGGCGATCACGAGGTCGCCGGCCTCGACGAGCGCCGTGCCGCTCGCCATCAGCGATTTCGAGCCGCCGGTGCCGCCGCCGGCGATGAGCTGGTCGCTGTCGCCCTGGACGAGCCGGACCCGGTCGACCGGGATGCCGAGGCGGTCGTGCAGGATCTGGGCGAAGGGCGTGAGATGGCCCTGGCCGTAATCGAGGGTGCCGGTGACGATCGTCACCGTGCCGTCGGCCTCGAAGCGGATGCCACCCATCTCGTTGGTCGGCGGCGCGGTGATCTCGAGATAATCGCCGATGCCGATGCCGCGCAAGCGGCCGTTCGCCTCGCTCTCGGCGCGTCGCGCGGGAAAGCCGTCCCAGTCGGCAGCCTGCAGCGCCCGGTCGAGCACGGCGGGGAAGTCGCCGCTGTCGTAGGTGAGGCCGGACGGGGCCTGGTACGGCATGTCGGCCGGGCGGATGTGGTTGCGGCGGCGCAGGCTCACCCGGTCGTGGCCGGTCTCGGCGGCGGCGGTGTCGATCAGCCGCTCGATGAAGTAGTTGCCCTCCGGCCGCCCGGCGCCGCGATAGGCCCCGATCGGCGTGGTGTTGGTGTAGAGGCACTCCACCGCCACGTCGAAGGCCGGGGTGCGGTACACCCCCACCATGTTGCGGGCGATGTTGACGGTCTGGAACAGGGGCGAGAGCGGGTTGAGGTAGCCGCCCATATTGGCACGGCCCCGGACCCGGAAGGCCAGGAAGTGTCCTTGCGCGTCGAGGGCGAGCTCCGCCGTCACCGCGACGTCGCGGCCGTGATGGTCGGACAGGAAGCTTTCCGAGCGCAGGTCGGTCCACTTCACCGGCCGGCCGAGGCGCTTCGACGCCTCCAGAAGCGGCAGGTATTCGGGGTAGACCGGCGCCTTCATGCCGAAGGAGCCGCCGACATTGCCGGTGAGCACCCGCACCTTGTCGCGCGGTTGCTTCAGCACGCCGTCCGCCAGGGAATTGCGCAGGCCGAACACGCCCTGCGAGCCGACATGCAGGGTGAAGCGCCCGCTCTCCGGCTCGTAGACGCCGATCGCCGACCGCGGCTCCATCGGGTTGATGACGAGGCGGTTGTTGACGAGGTCGAGGGAGGCGACGTGCGCGGCCTGCGCGAAGGCGGCTTCCGTCGCCGCCTGGTCGCCGGTGCGGAAATCGAGGGCGAGGTTGCCGGGCGCGTCGTCGTGGAGAAGCGGGGCGCCCTCGGCGGCGGCCTCGTCCGGGGTGGTCACGACGGGCAGGTCCTCGATGTCGAGGACGACCGCCTCGGCGGCGTCGCGGGCCTCGGCCAGGGTCTCGGCCACCACCAGGGCGACCGCCTCGCCGACGTAGCGCACCCGGTCGGTGCTGAGCGAGGCTTGGGGCGGCTTGCGCATCGGCGTGCCGTCCTGGTTCTTGAACGGCAGGCCGTTGCCGATCGCCCCGTACCCGTCGAGGTCGGCGGCGGTGAGCACGGCCAGCACGCCCGGCATGGCGAGGGCGGCCTCGGCGTCGATACCCCGCAGGATGCCGTGGGCGACCGGGCTTCGCACGAACACGCCGTAGGCCTGACCGTCGAGGGCGAGGTCGTCGGTGTAGCGGCCCTCGCCCCGCACCAGCACCGGGTCCTCGGCCCGCCGCACGGGCTGGCCGATGCCGAATTTCTGCGGGCTGGCGAAGTCGCGGGCGTCGGGACGGGCGTTCATGCCGGCACTCTCCGGAATTCTTGTCAGCGTGAGCTAGCAACTCGGCCATGGCATGCAAGACGCCGAATGGGCAGGCCACCCCGGCGCGCAGGGCACGGCTCGCGCGCCTGCATGGATCTGCGCTACATCCAGGCCGCACGACATCACGGCTGTCCGGGGAAAGGTGAGGCGCGTCTCGACGATCCTCACGGTCGGCATCGCACGCATGGAGGAGATCGCCCATGACCGAAGACGCCGCCCTCGCAGCCCTCGCCCCGCTCTTCGAAGAGGTGTTCGACGAGCCGGTGCCGCTCACGCCCGCACTGACCGCCGAGGACGTCGAGGGCTGGGATTCGACCCGGATGATCGAGCTCGTCATCGCGGTCGAGGCGCGCTTCGGCATCAAGCTCACTACCCGGGAGGTCGACGGGCTGGCGAGCGTCGGCGACCTCGCGGCTCTCATCGCCCGCAAGGCGCCGCGGTGACGGCCGATCTGTCCTGGCTGCCGCCGCCGCCGGCGGATTTCGCCGCCCGTCTCGGCGCGGCCGAGGCGCTGCCGGACCGGGCGGCCTGGGACGCGCTCGCGGGCCTTGCCCGCACCCGCCTCGACCCGGCGCGCACCACCCGGCTCGACCGGGCTCTGCAGCGGCGCTTCCCGGAGGCGTCGCCCGCCGGCCCGCCGACGCGCCTCGCCCTGCTCGGTTCCTCGACGCTGTCCCACCTCGCCGCCGGGATCCGGGTCGGCGCCTTGCGCCGCGACTTACGCGTCACGGTCCATGAAGGCGCCTATGGCCGGTTCGATCGCGAGATCGACGGCGAGGCCCTGCGCGCCCTCCGGCCCGACACCGTACTGCTCGCCCTCGACGCGGACGCTCTTCTGGGACCGACCGGGGATATCGGCGCAGCCCTCGACCGGCTGAGATCCCTCTGGGCCCGGGCCCGGGCGGCGCATGGCTGCACCATCATCCAGCAGACGCTGCTGCCGGCCGCGATCCCGCTGATGGGCGGCAACGAGCACCGGATGCCGGGCTCGCTCGCCGCCCGCACGCAGCGCCTCAACGCCGCCCTGCGGGACGCCGCCGCGGAGGAGGGCGTCGACCTCCTCGCCCTCGACGACGCGGTGGCGCGCCACGGCCTCGACGCCTGGCACGATCCCGCCCTGTGGCTGCGGGCCCGCCAGGCGGTGACGCCGGCCGCCGCCCCGCTCTACGGCGACCTCGTCGCCCGGCTCCTCGGGGCCCGGCTCGGCCGCTCGGCGAAGGCCCTGGTGCTCGACCTCGACGACACGGTGTGGGGCGGCACGATCGGGGAGGACGGGCTCGCCGGCCTCGTCGTCGGGCAGGGCAGCGCGTCGGGCGAATCCTTCCTGGCGCTCCAGGCCTATGCCCGCGATCTGTCGCGCCGCGGCATCGTGCTGGCGGTCTGCTCGAAGAACGATCCCGACATCGCCCGGCGGCCGTTCCTGGAGCATCCCGACATGCTCCTGCGCCTCTCGGACTTCGGTGCCTTCGCGGCGAGCTGGGACGACAAGGCGACGAACCTCCGGCGCATCGCCGCCGCGCTGCGCCTCGGCCTCGATGCCCTGGTCTTCGTCGACGACAACCCATTCGAGCGCGCCCTGGTGCGCGAGCACCTGCCGATGGTGGCGGTGCCGGAGGTGCCCGACGAGCCGGCGCTGGTCGCCCGCTGCCTCGCCGATGCCGGCTACTTCGAGGCCGTGGCGCTGACGGCGGAGGATCGCGGGCGGGCGCAGGCCTACGCACGGGACCGCGCCCGGCGCGAGGACGCAGGCGAGCGGGCGACCGACCTCGCCGGCATGCTGGCGGGTCTCGGCATGCGGCTGACCTGGCGGTCCTTCGACGCCGTCGGGCTTCCCCGCATCGTCCAGCTCGTCAACAAGACCAACCAGTTCAACCTGACGACCCGGCGGATGCGCGAGGCCGAGGCCGCGGCGCTGATCTCCGACCCCGCGGTGCTGACGCTGCAACTGCGCCTCGCCGACCGGCTCGCCGATCACGGCATGATCGCCGTCGCGACCGGCCGGCTCGCCGGCGACGACCTCGTGATCGAGACCTGGCTGATGAGCTGCCGGGTGCTCGGGCGGCGGGTGGAGGAGGGGATTCTGGCAATCCTGGCCGCGCAGGCGGTGAGGAGCGGCGCGCGCCGCCTCGTCGGCCTCTACCGGCCGAGCCGGCGCAACGGGATGGTGGCGGACCTCTACCCACGCCTCGGCTTCGCACCCGCGGCACCCGATTCCGACGGGGTGGAGCGCTGGGTGCTCGATCTCGCGACCTACGCCCCGCCCACCGACCTGCCGATGGCGCTGGAGGCGTTCTGAGGCGGCCCGGCCCGCCCGGAGGCGGAGCAGCGAGCGGTGCGCGGCGCGACCCGGCGCCTTGACAGGCAGGGTGCTCCCCGGCACTGGCCGAGAGCCCTTTCGTCCCTCAGCGGCCCCTTTCCCGCCCCATGCTTCCGGCCCTGCTGCCCTCCGAGCCGGTGCTCCTCCCGATCCAGGCCCGCTACGCGGGCGGCGCCGGGCCGGGCGCGCATGAAGGCGAGCACGCGATCACCGCCAACAACCGCTGGTCCCGGGCGCTCCTGACCTTTCGCGACCTGCCGGCGGGGGCCTGGTGCTGCTTCGAAGCCCGCCTCGCCTGGTCGGCCGAGGAGGAGGGGGGGCTCGCCGCCGACTTCGTGCTCGCGGGCTTCGACTTCCTGGCCGGCGACGGGTCGAGCCTCGACGTCGAGCAGGTGCCGGGCCTGTCGCGCACGCTCCTCGATCCCCACAGCGCCTGGATCGCCGGGCCGGGCTGCCAGCCCGCCGGCAGCGAACTCCTGCGCATGGCGCCGGTGCGGGTGGCCTTCGGCGTGCCGCCCCAGGCGCGCGGCCTCGTCCTCACGCTCCGGTCCTGGCGCAACACCGAGGGCGTGACGGTCGCCGAGCCCTGCCTGCGCCCGGTGACGCCGCTGACGCCCGCCCCCTTCCGCAGCCGCCGGCTCGGGCCCGACCCCGCCCCCTCGCGCCACAGCCTCGTGCCGGGCCTCGGCCTCGTGGTGCGCGGGCAGCTCCACGCCTCGCGGGTGAAGGAGCACGCCGCCCGGGTGAGCCTCGTCTACCGCGACCGCGACGGAGCCGAGATCCCGCCGCCCTACCCGGGCACCGTCTCGGTCCCGGGCTCGGAGGAGGCTCCGGGCCTCGGTGCCAGCGTGAACCTGCCGGCCCAGCCGCAGGCGCGCCGCTTCACCCTGGACCTCGCGCCGCCGCCGGGCGCCCACACCCTCGACCTCGCCTTCTGCACCTGGGAGGAAGCGGGGGAGGCCGGCCCCGCCGTCGCGCTCCTCGGGCCGCCCGAGGTGGCGCTCGAGGACGGTTTGCGCCTCGAGAGCCTGTGCGGCGACGACCTCCTCGACGCGCCGGGCTTCCTCGCCCGGCTGTCGGCCCGCCTCGGCCGCGATCCCGGGGCCGAGGCGGCCTGGATCCCGGGCCCGGGCGAGGCCGGCGCCGCGGTGCTGCCGCTCGCCCGCGCCCGGCAGCTGCGCGGGGAGGGCGAGCGCCCGGTCGCCCTGCGGCCGGATGGCGGCCTCGTCCTGCGGCTCGCCGGCTGCCCGGACTGGGCGTTGCCCGACCGGCCGGACTTCGACGAGGACCCGTTCCGGGCCGCCCCCGTCCGCGCCGTGCCCTGGCGCCTCGCCTATCAGGCGCTGACCTGGCTCCTCGCCCTCGCCGAAGTGGCCCCGGGCCGGGCGCTCGGCCTCGCCCAGGCCTGGTCGCGGGCCAATCCCTGGGGCCAGCCGGCGGACCCCCTGAGCCTGCATCCGGGCGCGCTGCTGGCCCGGGCCGAGGTGTGGATCGGCCTCCTCGCCCTGCCGGGGGCCGGGGCTGCGGCGCCGGTCCTCACCGGCGAGGCGGTGCGCCACGGCTTCGCGCTCGCCGAAATGGTCGGGCAGAACACCTTCGGGCGCAGCCTGCACCAGTTCCAGGCGGCGGCCGCGCTGCTGGCGGTCGCCCGGGCGCTGCCGCGCCTGCCGCTCGCCGGCCACTGGGAGGCGCTCGCCCGCGAGAGCCTGCGCGACGGGGTGCCGGCCCTTTTGCCCGAGGACGGGCGCTTCGCCGAATCCTCGCTCCACCGCCGCCTCGACCTCGTCACCCTCGGCCACGCCCTGCGGGACGCCCTCGGGCCGGCCGCACCCGGCCCGCTCGTCGCCGCCCGCACCGAGGCGGCGCTGGCGGACCTCGCCGGGCTCCTCGACCCCGCCGGCCGGCTGCCGCCCTTCGGCGAGGTGTTTTCGGGAGCCGACGAGGCTTCCTGGATCGCCCGGCTGCGCGGCACCGGCGGACTGGTGGCGCAGCGCCCGGCCGCCGCCGGGCCCGCCACCGCCTCGACGATGCTCCTGCCCGACACGCTCTCGGCCCGCCACGAGGCCGCCGGCCGGGGCTGGTCGCACTTCGCCTGCACCTTCGCCGAGACCTCGCCCCAGGGCCACGCCGATTGCGGCTCCTACGTCTACGCCGCCGGATCGACCCGCTGGATCGTCGAGGCCGGCGGCTCCGAGCAGGTCGAGGCGGGAGCCTCGCGCCACTACCTGCTCTCGGCCCGCGCCCACAACGTCGTCGCGGTCGAGGGGCGCGAGCCGGTGGCCGGGTACGGCCTCCACCGCGGCAGCCTCGCCCTGCCGGGGGCGACCGCCCACGCGATCGAGACCACGGTCCACGGGCCGGGCTACCGTCACCTGCGGGTCTTCGTCCTGCCGCACGACCTATCGGGCCTCGCGGTGATCGACCGCGTCACCGCCCTCGACGGCGGCGGCCTGACGATCCGGGCCTTCGCGCATCTGGCGCCCGAGACCCTCGTCGCCGTCGAGGGACCGCGCCGGGTGCAGGCCCGCCAGGCCGGCCGGCGCCTCGGCCTGGTGCCGTTCGCCATCGCGGGCCGGGTGGCGGGGCTCGAGGCGGTGATCGCCCGCGGCGACCGGCCCGGCACGATGCAAGGCTTCGTCGTCGGCCAGCCCGGGACCCTCGCCCCCGCCTGCACCCTGGCCTACGCGGTGACGAGCCGCGGCACGGCCTGCGGCGGCCTGCTGATGGCGGTCGACGGCCCGGCCGAGGATTCGCTCGCCCGCATCCTGGCGCGGGACGAGCTGACGCGGTTCCTGATGCAGGCCTGAGGCCCCGGGCCCGGGCCACGCACGGTTGCGGGCGCCGCTTCATCCGCGGAAATATTTCCTTGTCCATGCGGGAACACCCGGCGGGGTATGCCAGTCGTCCCGGCGACGCTGGGTCATGCCGGGCGCGGGGGGAGGGGAGCGGCACCCCGGCCCCTGGCCCGCGCAGGCGGTCCGGCCCCCCTCTCGCCCGAGCCAATTCCCGATGCACGACCCGGACGCGCGGCCCTACCAGCCCATCGAGGCCTACGGGCTCGTCAGCAACTGCCACGGTTGCGCCCTCGTCGCCCGCGACGGCTCGATCGACTGGGCATGCCTCGAGCGCTTCGATGCGGCCCCGGTCTTCTCGCGCCTCCTCGATCGCAAGCGCGGCGGCTTCTTCGCGCTCTCCCCCGACATCCCGTTCGAGAGCGCCCGGCTCTACCTGCCCGGCACCAACATCCTGGAGACCACCTTCACCTGCGCCACGGGGGCGGCGACCGTCCACGACCTGATGCTGGCCCCCGAGACGGGGCGGACGCTGCCCTGCCTCGTGCGCCTCGTCTCCGGCGTCTCCGGCCGCGTGCCGATGCGGATGGTCTACCGGCCGCTCGCCGGCTTCGCCGAGCGTTTTCCGACGCTGGCACC
This sequence comes from Methylobacterium indicum, assembly GCF_017347565.1. NCBI lineage: Bacteria > Pseudomonadati > Pseudomonadota > Alphaproteobacteria > Hyphomicrobiales > Methylobacteriaceae > Methylobacterium > Methylobacterium indicum. The sequence continues at coordinate 5,051,975 of NZ_AP024145.1, forward strand.
GGTCTGGAACGGCGCCGGGGCGGAGGGCCTGCCGGACCTGATCACCGACCTGCCGCTCGCGATCGAGGGGTCCGACGCGGTGGCCCTGTTCACGATCGAGCACGGGGACGAGCAGGCCTTCGCGCTCTATCCCGGCGGCGCGGGCGACGTCGAGACGCTGCGCCCCCGCGCCCTGATGGAGACGGCGCGCCGGGCCTGGGCCGGCTGGTCGGCGGGTGCCGCCTATGACGGGCCGCTCAGCGACCAGCTCCTGCGCAGCGCGCTCACCCTCAAGGCCCTGACCTACGCGCCCTCCGGCGCCATCGTGGCGGCGGCCACCACCTCGCTGCCCGAGGAGATCGGCGGCATCCGCAACTGGGACTACCGGTTCTGCTGGATCCGCGACGCCTGCCTGTCCTTCTACGTGCTCAAGAAGTTCGGCATGGTGGCGGAGGCCGAAGCGTTCTTCCGCTTCGTCGGCACGCTCGCCGAGCGCGACGAGGGCGGCCTGAAGCCGCTCTACGCCATCGCCGGGGAGACCGACCTCGCCGAGCACGAGGCCTCCCATTTCGAGGGCTGGCGCGGCAGCGCCCCGGTCCGCTACGGCAACGAGGCGGCCGAGCAGCACCAGAGCGACGCCTACGGCCAGGTGCTCGACCTCCTCCACCTCTACCGCAGCCTCGGCGGCACGATTCCCGAGGCGATGGAGCGCCAGGCGATCCGGCTCGCCGACTTCGCCGCCGCCCACTGGCACGAGACGGATGCCGGCCTGTGGGAGCCGAGGAAGCCCGAGGAGCACTACCTGCACGCCGCGATCATGAACTGGGTCGCGGTCGACCGCGCCATCCGGCTCTTCGGCGAACGGCCGCACTGGCGCGAGGCGCGGGACGCGATCGTCGCGCGGGTCAACGGCGAGGGGGTGCATCCCCGCGACGGCTACTACCCGCAATATATCGGCGCCGACGATCCCGACGCCGCGCTCCTGATCGCCCCGATGGTCGGCTTCCCGGTCGACGAGGCGGTCTTCTCTCGCACGGTCGAGGTGGTGATCGACCGCCTCGGCCACGGCCCGCTGGTCTACCGCTACCGCAACGACGACGGGCTGCCGGGCCACGAGGGCACCTTCCTGATCTGCGCCTTCTGGCTCGTCGACGCGCTCGCCTGGCTCGGCCGGACCGAGGAGGCGCAGACCCGCTTCGACGCCTTGCGGGCGCTCCAGAACGACCTCGGCCTCTACGCCGAGGAGGTGGCCGAGGACCGCACCTTCCTCGGCAACTTCCCGCAGGCCTTCAGCCACCTCGCCTTCATCCACAGCGCCCTCGTCCTCGACCTCGCCGCCCAGGGCGGCCGCGCGGCGGTGGCCGGCACCTACGCCGACCGCACCCTGCGCGAGACCCGCTGGCGCCGGGTGCCGTGGATCGTGCCGCCGGAGGGGGAAGGGGAGGGGCCGGACCGGCCCGCCCGGACGACGCCACCGCCCACGGTCGACGCGGCGGTCGACATCGCGGACGGCGCGCGGCGACGGGCACAGTGTCCAGAATCCGACACCTGATCTTGATCACGAAATCGCGCGCCAAGTCGTTCCTCCGACGAATGGCGCCGCGATTAACCCGATCTTGAAGGTCAGCCCGGTATGTCTTGATCATTCGTCGACGAACGACATCGGGACTCGTCATGGGAAAGCGGCGCGGTCTCGCCGGCCTGCTCGTCGGCCTCGGCCTCGCCCTGCCGGCATCGGCGCGGGCGGAGGACAAGCCGCTCACCTGGTCGGTCTACGACGCGCCGCCCTTCACGATCATCGAGGGCGAGAACCGCGGTCGCGGCGTGTTCGACCAGATCCGTCGGCTCCTGGCCGCGCGCCTGACCGACTACGCCGTCACGAGCGTGACGGTCCCGTTCCCGCGCATCGTCGCCTCGCTCAAGCAGGGCGAGGAATGGTGCTTCGTCGGCGGGGTGAAGACGCCCGAGCGCGAAGCCTTCGCGGCGTTCTCGCGGCCGGTGGCGATGTTCTATCCCCTGCGCATCGTCGTCCGCGCCGAGGACCGCGCCCGCTTCGAGGCCCTCGGGCCGCTCTCCCTGAAAAATCTGCTGACGGAGCACCGCTCCTTGCGCACCAGCGTGCTGCGCGACCGCGCCATCGCCCCGACGGTGGACGGACTTTTCCGGCAATTCCCGCCGGGCCAGACCTACGCCCATTTCGTCGAGGCCTACCGCATGCTGCAGAGCGACCGGCTCGACTACCTCGTCGATTTCTCCAGCATCGCGGCCTACAATGCCCGCCAGATCGCCGAGCCGGGGGCCTTCGTGGGCCTGCCCTTCGCCGAGAGCCCGGAGCCGGTCTTCTCCCGGGTGATGTGTCCGGCCACGCCCTGGGGCCGGGAGGTGGTGGCCCGCATCGACGCCGTGCTGGCGACCGAGCGGCCGAGCCCGGACTACCGGCGGATCGTCGAGGCCTGGACGGCGGAGGAGGACCTGCCGCGCATCCGCGCCGTCTACGACGCCTTCCTGGCGAGCGAGTGAGCCGACCTTGCGGCACCGGCCGGATTGTCTACAACGCCACGCCGGCTCCGCCCCCGCATCCGCCGGCACTCATCAACCCCATCACGGAATCCATCATGGTGAAACGGTGCGGCTTCGCCGGTCTGGTGGTGGCGCTCGCCCTGACCGGGCCGGTGCGGGCCGAGGGCAAGCAGATCACCTGGTCGGTGTTCGGCGCGGCGCCCTACACGATCGTCGACGGCGAGAACCGCGACAACGGCATCTCCGACAGGATCCGCCGTCTCCTGACCAGCCGGCTGACCGATTACAGCCACTTCACCCTGATCGTGCCGTTCCCGCGCGTCCTGGCCTCGCTCAAGAGCGGCGAGGAATGGTGCTTCGTCGGCGGGGTGAAGACGCCCGAGCGCGAGAGCTTCGCGGCGTTCTCGCGGCCGGTGGCGATGTTCTATCCCCTGCGCATCGTCGTCCGCGCCGAGGACCGCGCCCGCTTCGAGGCCCTCGGGCCGCTCTCGCTGAAAAACCTGCTGACGGAGCACCGCTCCTTGCGC
>NZ_AP024145.1:5065000-5550000 GCF_017347565.1 Methylobacterium indicum
ATGTCGGGGCGACGCTGACGCTGCATCCGCCGCCGGGCACCGACCGCACCGGCGCCTTCATCGCCTGGGACAATCTTTTGGGCCGCATCAAGTGGTCGATCCCCGAGCCGTTCTCGGTCTGGTCGGGGGCGCTCGCCACCGCCGGCGGGGTGGTGTTCTACGGCACCCTCGAAGGCTACCTGAAGGCGGTCGACGCCGAGACCGGCCGCGAACTCTACCGCTTCAAGACGCCATCTGGCATCGTCGGCAACGTCACCACGTATATGCATGGCGGCCGGCAATACGTGGCAGTGCTGTCCGGCATCGGCGGCTGGGCCGGAATCGGGCTTGCCGCCGGGCTCACCGACCCGGCCGAGGGCTCGGGCGCGGTCGGCGGCTACGCCGCCCTGACGCAATATACCGCCGCGGGCGGGCAGCTGACGGTCTTCGCCCTGCCCGAACCCTGACGGCGGTCGGTTCCGCTCCCTATCTGTGGCGACCACCGACCACGAGGTTGTTCGATGCGGATGCCGTTCGCGCTCCTGTGCTTGCTCGCTGGCACGGCCGCCCTGGCGCAGCCGGCACCCGAGGCGCCGCCCGCGATGGCCGAGTGCCTGGCCGGCCTCGTCGCCAAGGCGCGGGAGCAGGGAGTGACGCCGACCCTGGCGGAGGCGCAGCTCTCCGGGCTCACCGCCGATCCGGACGTCGTCGCGGCGACGGGACGCCAGGCGGAGTTCGAGAAGCCGGTCTGGGCCTATCTCGACGCCGCGGTGAGCGAGGAGGCGGTGACCGACGGCCGGGCGAAGCTCGTCTCGGAGGCGCGCCTGCCGGCGATCGAGGCGTCGACCGGCGTCGACCGGCACGTGCTGGTGGCGATCTGGGGCATCGAATCGGGCTACGGCAGCGTGCTCGACGATCCCCGCAAGGTGCGGCCGGTCGTCCGCTCGCTCGCCACCCTGGCCTGCGCCGGGGGGCCGCGGGTCGGCACCTGGACCGAGGAGCTGGTGGCGGCCCTGCGGATCCTCGACCTGAACCGTACCACGCCGGACCGCCTGACCGGCTCCTGGGCCGGCGCGATGGGCCACACCCAGTTCATGCCGACGACCTATCTGCGCCACGCGGTCGATGGCGACGGGGACGGGCGGGCCGACATCTGGACCTCGGCGCCGGATGCGCTCGCCTCGACGGGGCAGTACCTGCGGACCTTGGGCTGGCGGCCCGGGGAGGGCTGGGGCGGCGAGGTGCTGCTGCCGGCGGGCTTCGACTATCGCCTCGCCGACGAGACGACGGGGCGGACGCTCGCCGAGTGGCGCGCCCTCGGAGTCGTGCCGGCGGGCCGGCCGATCGGGGCCGATGGCGATACCGCGCGCCTCGTCCTGCCGGCCGGCGCGAAGGGCCCGGCCTTCCTGCTGCGCCCGAATTTTTCGGCGCTGCTCGGCTACAATGCCGCCTTCTCGTACGCGCTGGCGGTGGCGCATCTCTCCGACCGGCTGCGGGGCGAGCCGGGCTTCGTGCGGCCCTGGCCCCGGGACGACCGGCCGCTCGCCCGGGACGAGCGGCGGGAGATCCAGGCGCTGCTGGAGGCCAAGGGCCACCCGGTCGGCGGGATCGATGGGCGCATCGGTCCGCGCAGCCGGGCGGCGATCCGGGCCTGGCAGGGCGAGGCCGGGATCGTGCCCGACGGCTACGCCGATTCCGGCCTCCTCGACCGGCTGCGCGCCGGACCCTGACCGGCGGCCTCTCTCGCCCGATCGCGGCGAACCGATTCGGCTCCAACGCACGATTCGGTGCGTCGGTCCCAGCGCGATCGACGCGAAGCGCCTGACTCCTGTGGAGAAAAGGTTGTCGACTCCTGAATCGGAGAGCCCGGGGCTTAACGCTTGACTCTCCGTCCGCCGAGCCGGCCAAACTACGCTCACAAGCTCGGATGAGGCTGGAAAGCGTAGATGTCGAAGGCTGCCGAAAGTCGAATCGCCGGGCGGAGGTCCTCCTCCGCCGCGTCGTTCGACGCCGTGATCGCGGCCCATGCCGACGCGCTGTCGCGCCAGATCGACGAGGTGCGCGAGCGCCTCGGCCCCCCGGCGGCGCGGCGCGAGCTGCGCCGCTTCGCGACCGGCGAGGCGGCGCGCCTCATCGGCATCACCGACGCCTATCTGCGCCAGCTGATCCTGTCGGACGAGGAACTCGAGCCCGAGAAGGGCCCGGCGGGCCGGCGCCTGTTCACCCTGGCGCAGATCAACGACGTGCGGCGGCATCTCGCTCGGACGCGGCCGGGCTACCTGCGCCACCGGCGGGCCGGGGAGCACCTGCAGGTCCTGGCGGTGACCAACGTCAAGGGCCGCTCGGGCAAGACCACGGTGGCGGCGCATCTGGCGCAGTACCTGGCGCTGCAGGGCTACCGGGTGCTCGCCGTCGATCTCGATCCGCAGGCGGCGCTCTCGGGTCTCTTCGGATGCCGCCCGGAGCTCGATGTCGGCGTGAGCCAGACCCTGTACGGCGCGGTGCGGCGCGACGGGGCCGAGCGCCCGCTCGGCGAGATCGTGCGCCCGACCCATTTTCCGGGAATCGACCTCGTGCCCGGCCATCTCGAGCTGATGGCCTGCGAGCATGGGGGCCCGCTCTCGGCGGCGATGCCGGAGGGCGCGGTCGGCCGCGTCGCCGAGGCCCTGGCGGGGGTCTCCGCGCGCTACGACGTCGTGGTGGTCGATTGCGCGCCGCAGCTCGGGGTCCTGACCCTCGGGGCGCTCTGCGCGGCGACCGGCATCCTGGTGACGGTGCAGCCGCAGATGCTCGACCTCGCCGGCATGTCCGGCTCGCTGCGGATGACCGCCGACCTGCTCGGCGCCGTGCGCGAGGCCGGGGGCGACCTGCGCCACGACTTCCTGCGCTACCTCGTCACCCGCTACGAGCCGAATGACGGGCCGCAGACCCAGATCGTCGGACTCTTGCGCGCGCTCTTCGGCGAGCAGGTGATGACCCATGCGGTGCCGCTCGCCTGCGCGATCGCGCAGGCCGGCGCATCGGGCCGGACCCTCTACGAGGCCGGCCGGGAGGGCGCGACCCGCCAGGCCTACGACCGGGCGGTCGAGGCGCTGGATGCGGTCAATGCCGAGATTGCCGGCGAGATCACCAGGGCCTGGGGGAGGGCGGCGTGAGCCGGGCTCCCTTGTCCACCAAGATCTCGTTCCGGTGAAATCCGGGCCACCCGGCCCGGTTTAACCCCGCCCCGGGCGGTTTCACTCACGCGAACCCAGAAAGGATCGATCCGGCAAAAGAAAAAGGCCCCCGAAGCGACGCCCCGGAAGCCCTTCTCTTAGTGCCTGGCAGCCTGAGAGAATCAAATCCGGCACATTCTGTCAAGCGTGGCGCCGATTCGGCGAACCCTTTTCTGTTGCCTGACGACAGGCACAGCCATGTCCCAGACCCAACCGACGACGCCCTTCGGGCGGCGGCCGTTGTCGCTCGCCATGATGGCGGCGCAGGCGGCGGCGAAAGCGTGCCCGGACGAGGCCGCCAGCCACAAATGGCGCACTTTCCGCAACCTGACCGAGGCCAAGGCGCGTCTCGGCGTCGGGGACCGGGCGCTCGCGGTCCTGTCGGCGCTGCTCAGCTTCCATCCCGAGACCGCCCTGACTCCCGGTACCGACCTCGTGGTGTTTCCCTCCAACCGGGAACTCTCGGTGCGCGCCCACGGGCCGTCGCCGACGACGCTGCGTCGGGCGCTGACGCAGCTCGTCGAGGCGGGCCTGGTGATCCGCCGCGACAGCCCCAACGGCAAGCGCTACGCGAGGCGCGGCGAGGGCGGCCGGATCGAGCAGGCCTTCGGCTTCGACCTCTCGCCCCTGGTGGCCCGCGCCGCCGAGTTCGAGGCGCTGGCCGGCGAAGTCCGGGCTGCCGCCAAGGCGCGGGCGCTCCTGCGCGAAGAGATCTCGCTGCTGCGCCGGGACATCGGCAAGATCGTCGCCTTCGCCCGTGCGGAGGGGCTGGACGGTGCGTGGGACGCGTTCGAGGCCCATCTGGCGGGAGCCGGCGCGATGCCGCCGCGCTCGGCCGGCAACCTGCTCCTGGCCGAGATCGCCGGCGGATTGCGGGATTTGCGGGCGGAGGTGGATAAGTGCCTGGCGGAATCGCTGGAATTCGGAAAAACGGGCGCCAGTGAGTCCCAGATCGGCTGCCACCATCAGAGTTCAAAACCTGAGTCTTTCCAGAATCTTGAACGGGGTTTGCGGGGACAGGAGACGGATCCCGGGGAGACCGGACCCGACACCCTGGTGCCACCGACGCGGGTGCTGCCGTTGAGGCTCGTCCTCGAGGCCTGCCCGGATCTCGGAGCGTATGCTCGGCATGGGATCGGACATTGGCGCGACTTTCTTGGCGCGGCGTTGCTGGCGCGGGCGAGCCTCGGTATCAGTCCGGCGGTCTGGACAGAGGCCGTGACGGTCATGGGGGAAGAGGCAGCGGCCACCGTCGTGGCAGCGATCCTCCAACGTGGTCCCGCCATCGCGGCGCCGGGCGCCTACCTCCGCGACCTGACCGACAAGGCGCGAGTGGGGCGGTTCTCACCCTGGCCGATGGTGATGGCTCTGTGGCGGGCCCGCCAGGAGACCTTTGGACCCGCTGCCGCACCATTCACGGGTCGGCTGTCCGAGGCGGCGAAAGGTCTGGATTCGCGCGCCGAATCGAACCGATCGTGGGGGTGAGAGGCCGAGAACCGCATAATGTGTTGCGTTTGCAACTTCATGTAGGGTGCAGGCCCTCTCAGCGCCGTGGAGGCGAACGCGAACCCGATGGACCGCCTGAACCTGCTCGCCTTCTCGCCGTTCCGGCTCAACCGGCTCGCCAGCGAGTTCAGCAATGCCCTGGCCGCCGACTACGCGCGGTTCGGGATCGACATCCCGGAATGGCGAGTGCTGGCGACGCTCGGGCAACATGCGGAACCGCGCAGCGCGGCCTACGTCGTGCGCTGCACCCGCACGCACAAGTCGCGGATCAGCCGGGCCGTCGGACACCTGATCGAGCTCGGCCTGCTCGCCCGGAAGGAGAGCGGCGACGACCGGCGCGAGATGATGCTGGAGCTGACGCCGCAGGGACGCCAGACCTACGCCGAGCTGGTGCCGATCCTGCTCGCTCGCGAAGCCAGGCTCCTGTCCGGGCTCAGCGACGCGCAACGGCGGGATTTCGACCGGCTCCTCGGGACGCTGGAGGAGTCGCTCGGCCTGGTGCGGGAACGGGAAGAGTGATCGAGGCGGGCTACCGCAGGAACGCGTCCACCCGCGCCACGTAGGCGGTGAGGGCCACGAAGACGACGACCGTCAGGGCGTTCCAGGCGAGGATGCGGCTGCGGTCGATCAGGGTACGGGCCTTCACGGCGGCAGGCATGGCAGTGGCTCCTCGTCGCGGCACCGGACGACGCGACGGATGTCCGAGCCCGGAGACGTGCATTCAAGCCGGACCCGGTGCGATCGTCAATGAACGCGGGTTCCAAAGTGTCCGGGTGAAGGAGAAGAATCTTGCTCGTTATGGACATTGAAGGAGAACCTTTATCCTCGCGATGTCACTTACGAGCGGGCTACGGACTTACGAGCGGGCTACGGAAAGACACTTCTTCGGCGGCGGTCGCAGTCCGGAGGCTCGGGAATGCCGCCTGCAGCGTGCCGGCGGCCGGAACACGAACGAGAGGGAATCGTTTCCGCTGACGTAGCGACGCGTCCGGCGTCCTCGACATTCAGCAGGACCCGTCACGATGCCGTCTCCGATTCGCTTCGATTCCTCTCTGGAGGTCGTTCAGCCCGACGAAGACGAGGTGCAGGCGGAGATGATCCGGGTCTTCCGGAAGATCCAGGAGACCACGCTGAAGGATTACGGGCACGCGGTGCGCGGGGTCCACGCCAAGAGCCACGGGCTCCTGACCGGCCGGCTGACCGTACTGCCCGATCTGCCTCCGACGCTGGCGCAAGGCCTGTTCGCCGCGCCCGGCTCCTACGACGTCGTGCTGCGGCTCTCGACCAATCCGGGCGACATCCTGGACGACAGCGTCTCGACCCCGCGGGGCCTCGCCGTGAAGGTGATCGGCGTGTCGGGCGAGCGGCTGCCCGAGGCCGAGGGGGAGACCCAGGATTTCGTCCTGGCAAACGCCCCGGCCTTCACCGCGCCCGATGCCAGGGCCTTCCTGAAGAGCCTGAAGCTCCTGGCCGCCACCACCGACACGCCGCAGGTGTTCAAGAAGGTGTTTTCCGCCGCCCTGCGCGGGCTCGAAGGGGCCATCGAGGCGGTCGGGGGCAAGAGCGCGACGCTGATCAGCCTCGGCGGCCATCCCGAGACGCACATCCTCGGCGAGACCTTCTACAGCCAGGCGGCCCTGCGCTGGGGCGATTACGTCGCCAAGGTCGCGGTCGCTCCGGTCGCCCCGGCGCTCACCGCCCTCACGGGCGCGTCGCTTAACGTCAACGGCAAGCCGAACGGCCTGCGCGAGGCGGTGTCGGAGTTCTTCCGTGCTCACGAGGGCGTATGGGAGCTGCGCGCCCAGCTGCTGACCAACCGGGAGACGATGCCGGTCGAGGATGCCTCGACGCCCTGGTCGGAGGAGGAGAGTCCCTACGTGCCGGTCGCGCGGATCACGGTCGCGCCGCAGGAGAGCTGGAGCGACGACAAGATCCGCCGCCTCGACGACGGCCTCGCCTTCAGCCCGTGGCACGGTCTGGCGGCGCATCGGCCGCTCGGCTCGGTGATGCGGGCGCGCCGCGCCGTCTATCCGCGCTCGGCCGGATTCCGGGCGGAGCATAACGGCTGCCCCATCCACGCGCCGACCCGCGCTTGAGGAGATCGACCCGATGGTGTTCCCGTCCCTGACCGCCGCCTACGCCTCGGTCCTGGCACTGCTCTTTGCCGGGCTGTCGATCTGGGTGATGGCCCGGCGGCTCTCCGCCAACGTGCTGCACGGCGACGGCGGCGATGCCGTGCTGCTGCACCGCGCCCGCTCCCAGGCCAACTTCGCCGAGTACGTGCCGCTGATCCTGATCGTCGTGGGGCTGTTCGAGGCCCATGGCGGCAGCCGGACCCTGGTTCACGGCCTGCTCCTGGTGCTGCTGGTCGGCCGGGTGCTGCATCCGTTCGGCATGACGGCGCCGGCGAACTCGCCGCGCCAATATGCCTGCCGCGGCGGTGGCATCCTGGCGACCTTCGCGGTGCTGATCGTCTCCGCCCTGGCGCTCCTGCTGCGCCTGTCCTGACGAACGGCGGCCCGGCGTCCGGAACCGCTTATTCCGCCGTCGGGCCCACCGCGGCGAAATCCAGCCGCACCACGGTGCCGGGGCCGCCCGCATAGGCGAGGGTCCCGTCGAGCTGGGCGGCGAGCCCCTGCGCGATGCGCAAGCCCAGGCTTGGGCTCGCCTCCGGGTCGAACCCGGCCGGGATCCCCCGGCCGTCATCCGCGATCGTGAGCGCCATCCGGTCCGGCCCCGTCGCCTCGATCCGGATCGTGATCGTACCGCGGGCGCCGTCCGGGAAGGCGTGCTTCAGGGCGTTGGTCACCACCTCGACCACCAGGAGCGACAGGGTGGTGAGTCGGGTCAGGTCGAAGCGCACCGGCGGCACGTCGACCAGGCAGACGATGTTGCGGGCGCCGGTGGCGTCGAGGAGGTCGGCGCAGAGCTCCTGCAGGTACTGGCCGACCGGCAGACTGATCCGGCTCGGGTCGTAGAGCCGGCGGTGGATGCGGGAGATCGTCTCGAGGCGGATCCGCGCCTCGTCGAGGGCGGCGATCGCCGCCTGCGGGTCGTTGCCGACCCGGCGCTTCTGCAGGGTGAGGAGCGCGGCGACGAACTGCATGTTGTTCGCCACCCGGTGCTGCAGCTCCTGGAACATGGTGCGCTGCTGCTCGTAGAGCCCGGCGGTCACGGCGCGCTCGCGGCGCAGCCGGACGCTCGCCGTGTGCATGATGTGGATCAGCACGATGTCGACGGCGACGATGAAGACGTAGAAGGCGAGCGCCAGCCCCGATTGCGCCGTGAGGATGAACCCCTCGCTCGGCGGTAGGAAAAAGTACCAGGCCGACAGCCCGCTCAAGGCGGCGCAGGTGATGCCGGGGCGCAGGCCGCAGAAGAACGTGGTGAGGATGACCGCCGGGAAGAAGGTCAGGTAGGGAAAGCCCGGGGGCAGCACGTCGTCGACCGCGAGCCGCAGGCCGAGCGCGGCCGCGGTGGCGCCGAAAGCCACGAACTCGCCGAGCCAGGCCCGCGCGCGCAGCCGCTCGGTGGCCTGGAGCGCGTTCCAGAACCAGTCGCGGCGCGGGGCCGGAGCGGTGGATGACGGGGTGGTCGTCGACTTGGCCGTTGACAGCGGGGTGGCTCCTCGATCGAGAGCCAAACTAGGGCGATTCGCTCCGCGCGCATCACCGAACCCTACGGAAAAGGCGGACCGGCGGCCGATCTCCGCTTACCGTGTCTTCGTTGCCGAGCCCCCAGGGCGGTGCCGTGCACCTCCCCGAGGGCGAGCCCGATCGCCGGAGAGATCGTCAGTCCCGCCGGATCGGCGCGCCGCTGCCGGCTTCCGCGGTCACCGCGCCCTCTGCGACGATCACCCGGCCGCGGCACAGAACCGTCTCGGGCCAGCCGGTGACGATCCGGCCGGCATAGGGCGTGAAGCCGGTGCGGTCCTCGACCATGGCGTCCGAGAGGGTGACGCGCTTCTCTGGATTCCACAGGCAGAGATCGGCATCCATCCCCACCGCCACCGAGCCCTTGACGTTCAGGCCGTAGATCCGGGCCGGCGCCGTCGCGGTGATCTCGACGAATTTTTTCAGCCCGAGCCGCCCGCCCGACACCATGGCGTCGAACAGGAGCGGCAGGCGCATCTGGAGGCCCGGCATGCCGTTGGCGATCTCCTTGAAGGTCGCCCCCGGACCCGCCTTGAGCTTGCCGGTCTCGTCGTAGCGGTAGGGGGCGTGGTCCGAGGAGACGGTCTGGAGGTCGCCGAGATCGAGGGCGCGCCACAGGGCCTCCTGGTCGCGGGCCTCGCGCAGCGGCGGCGAGCACATCCATTTCGCCCCCTCCAGCCCCGGCCGGTCGAGGTCGGATTCGGTGAGGAAGAGGTATTGCGGGCAGGTCTCGGCATAGACCTTCGCCCCCTCGCCGCGGGCCCGGCGCAGGATCGCCGCGCCTTCCTCGGTCGAGACGTGGAAGATCATCACCGGCTGGTCGAGGTATTGCGAGAACCGCACCACCCGCTCGAACGCCTCCGATTCCGACAGGCGCGGATGGCTGGCGGCGTGGTATTTCGGCGCCGTCTTGCCCTCCTTCAGCAATTGCCGGCTGGCGAAGGCGATGAGGCCGTGATTCTCGGCGTGGACGCAGACCAGGGCACCCACCGCCTTGGCCGCCGCCATCAGGTCGAGCAGGGCCTCGTCGGCGAGGCGCAGGCGGTCATAGGTCATGAACGCCTTGAGCGAGAGGTGGCCGCCCTTCGCCAGAGCCGGCACGTCCTGGCTCAGGGCCTTCTCGGTCGCGTCGGCCACGATCAGGTGGAAGGCGTAGTCGATCACCGCGCCGCGTTGCGCCAGCGCGGTGTAGTCCTCGACGACCTGCGCCAGATCCATCCCGACATGCTGGGCCGCGAAGGCGATGACGCTGGTGGTGCCGCCGAGCGCCGCCGAGCGGGTGGCGCTCTCCCAGGTATCGGCGTTCATGAGTCCGGAGGCCGAGAGCTGCTCGATATGGGCGTGGCTGTCGATCCCGCCCGGCAGGACCAGCTTGCCACTTGCGTCGATCTCCTGGCGTCCCGGGGCGAGGTCGAGGCCGATCGCCGCGATCCGGCCGTCGCGGAGTCCGAGATCGGCCGAGAAGACGTCGCTCGCGGTGGCGACGGTGCCGCCGCGGATCACGGTGTCGAAGGCGGGCTCACTCATACGGATGTTCCTCGTCCGAAACTTGCTAGGCTGAAGGTCTGACACATCAGGGAGCCACCATGAGTGCCGACCGGCGCATCCTCGTCATCAACCCGAACTCGAACGAGGCCGTCACCCGCGGCCTCGATGGCGCGCTGGCGCCCCTCGCGCGGCCCGGCATCGCCATCGCGTGCCGGACGCTCGCCGAGGGGCCGTTCGGCATCCAGTCGCAGGCCGATGTCGAGCAGGTGGCGCTGCCCCTGCGCGACCTCGTGCGGCGCGAGGCGGCGGATGCGTATGTCATCGCCTGCTACTCCGATCCCGGCCTGCATGTCTGCCGCGAGGCGACCGACCGGCCGGTGCTCGGCATCGCCGAATGCGGGGTGCTCACCGCGCTCGCCCGGGCCGACCGGTTCGGCGTGATCGCGGTGGCGAGCCGCTCGATCCCGCGCCACCTGCGGGCCCTGCGCCAGATGGGGGTGAGCGACCGCCTGGCCGGCGAGCGGGCGCTGGAGATGACGGTGGCCGAGACCGCGAGCGGCCCCGACACGCTCGCCCGGATGATCGCCGTCGGCCGCGACCTGCGCGACCGGGACGGGGCGGGCGCCATCGTCATGGGCTGCGCCGGCATGGCGGTGCATCGCCGCGGCCTGGAGCAGGAACTCGGCATCCCGGTCATCGACCCGACCCAGGCCGCGGTGGCCATGGCGATCGGCATCGTGGCGGTGGCCTGACATCGCGTCGCCGGCATTCACTCCGGCAGCACCGCGCCGGTCTGGGCGGTGATGCGGCCGTAATGCTCGGGCCGGCGGTGGCGGGCGAAGTCGAAGATCGTCTCCTTGCCGAACCGGGTCTCGTCGAGGTCGCAGGCGGCGACGATCACCCCGTCGGCCTCGCCGGGAAGCTCGGCCACGATCTTCCCGTTCGGATCGCAGATCAGGGTGCCGCCCATCAGCGGGTGGCCGTCCTCGTCCCCGGCCTTGGCCACCGCCACCACCCAGGTGGCGTTCTGGTAGGCGCCGGCCTGGACCGACAGGCGGTGGTGGAACAGCCTGTCCTCCAGGCCCTCGCTGCCGCGCTGGCCGTTGACCGACGGGGTGTTGAAGCCGAGCACCACCATCTCGACGCCCTGCAATCCCATCACCCGGTAGGTCTCGGGCCAGCGCCGGTCGTTGCAGATGCACATGCCGAGGATGCCGCCGAGCATCCGCCAGACCGGAAAACCGAGATCACCCGGCTCGAAATAGCGCTTCTCGAGGTGCTGGTGCGAGCGCTCGGGATCGAACTCGACGTGGCCGGGCAGGTGGACCTTGCGGTATCGGCCGACGATGGTGCCGTCGCGGTCGACCAGGATCGCCGTGTTGAAGTGCCGGCCCTCCGGCGTCAGCTCGGCATAGCCGAACGACATCGCCATGCCGTGCTGGCGCGCCCGGTCGAAGAGCGGGGTGGTGGCCGGGCCCGGCATCTCGCGCTCGAACCAGTGGTCGGCCTCGGCGCGGTCCGCATGGTACCAGCGCGGGAAGAAGGTGGTCAGCGCCAGCTCCGGATAGACGATCAGGTCGGCGTCCTGGCGTTTCGCCTCGTCCATCAGCGCGATCATCCGGGCGACGACGCTGCCGCGGTCCTCGGCTTTCTGGATCGGCCCGAGCTGGGCGGCGGCGGTGCGGATCACGCGCATGGGGATTCCTCAGGGATCAGAACAGGTTGAAGAAGGCCCGCCTATCTCCTCTCCCCGCGGGCGGGGAGAGGGCTTCACCCCCCTTGTCGGGGGTGAAGCGAACGCAGGCGAAGCCGGAGCGAGGGTGAGGGGGTGGTGCCGGAGGAGTTTCACTCGTCGAGACCCCCTCACCCCCGGCTGCCGCCTCGCTGCGTTCCCTGAACGGGAACACAGCCCTCTCCCCGCCCGCGGGGAGAGGAGGGACGCACACGACCGAGAGTGGAAGCCTCACGCCGCCGGCTCCGCCGCGAGCCCCCGCGGCTGCCCTGGCCGGAAATGCGGAATCGCCGCCAGCAATTCCCGTGTGTAGGCGGTGCGCGGCGCCCGGAAGAGGTCGCGGCTGACGCCTTCCTCGACCACCCGCCCGCCCTGGAGCACCAGGGTGCGCTCGCACATCATCCGCACCACGTTGAGGTCGTGGCTCACGAACAGGACGGCGAGGCCGTCCTCGCGGCGCAAATCGTCGAGGAGGCGCAGCACCCCGGCCTGGACCGAGACGTCGAGGGCCGCCGTCGGCTCGTCGAGGACGAGGAGCCGGGGCTTCACGGCGATGGCCCGGGCGATGCCGATGCGGGCCTTCTGGCCGCCGGAGAGCTGGTGCGGGAAACGGTCGAGGAGGGCGGCGGGCAGGCCCGCCCGCTCGGCGCTCTCGATCACCCGCAGTCGCAACGCCTCGCCCCGCAGGGGCGTCAGGCGCTTCACCGGATGGGCGATGCAGTCGAAGGCGGAGAAGCGCGGGTTGAGGCTGTCGGTCGGGTCCTGAAAGACGATCTGGATCGCGCGCCGATGCGCCGAGCGGTGGAAGTCGCGGGCCGGAATCGTGCCGATCGATTCGCCGTCGAACAGGATCTGTCCGGCGCTGGCATCGAGGAGCCGGCAGATCATCCGCGACGTGGTGCTCTTGCCCGACCCGGATTCGCCGACGAGGCCGAGGCTCTCGCCCTCACCAAGGGAGAAGGACACGTCCTCCACCGCCATGGCGCCGCCGAACATCTTTCCGAGTCCTTCCACCGCGAGGAGCGGCGGGGTGCCGGGGGCCGGCGCCGGCCGCGTCCGAGCCGGCGGGCGGGGGCTCTCCGGCACGAGGTCGGAGAGCGTCGAGGTCGGGGTCGGCGAGGCGGCGACGAGGCGCCTGGTGTAGGGGTGGCGCGGCTTCGCGAACAGCGCCCCCGGCTCGCCCTCCTCGACGAGGCGGCCCTGCTCCATCACGGCGATGCGGCCGCAATACTGGGCGGCGAGGCCGAGATCGTGGGTGATGAGGATCATCGCCATGCCGCGCTCGGCGGTGAGCCGGGCGACGAGGTCCATCACGGTCTTCTGGGTCGTGACGTCGAGGCCGGTGGTCGGCTCGTCGGCGATCAGGAGCGCCGGGCGGCAGGCGAGGGCGAGCGCGATCATCACCCGCTGGCACATGCCGCCGGAGAGCTCGTGCGGATAGGCGTCGAGGCGGCGCGCAGCGTCGCGGATGCGGACCGCCTCCAGGCTCTCCAGCGCCCGCTCGCGGGCTTGGCGTTTCGACAGCCCGCCCGCCGCCAGCACGTCGGCGAGCTGGCGGCCGATGGTGCGGATCGGGTTCAGCGCGGCCCGCGGGTTCTGGAAGATCATCCCGATCGCCTGGCCGTGCGCCGCCCGCAGGTCCGCCGCCGAGAGCCGGGTCACGTCCTGGCCGCGGAAGCGCACGCTCCCGCCGGTGATGCGCCCAGCCCGGTCGAGCAGGCGCGCCGCCGCGAAGGCGGTGACGGACTTGCCGGAACCCGATTCGCCGACGAGGCCGAGGCTCTCGCCGGCTGCGACCGCCAGCGAGACGCCGCGCAGGGCCTCGACCGGGCCGCGCCGCGTCGCGAAGGTGACCTTCAGGTCCTCGATCGAGAGAAGGGAGGGCTGCATCAGGTCCGCATCCGGGGATCGAGGATGTCCCGCAGGCCGTCGCCGAGCAGGTTGAAGCAGAGCACCGCCAGCATCAGGGCGAGGCCCGGGAAGGCGACGAGCCACCACTTGCCGGTGGTGATGAAGCGCGCCCCTTCCGCGACCAGGATCCCCCATTCCGGCGTCGGCGGGCGCACCCCGAGGCCGATGAAGGAGAGGCCGGCGGCGTTGAGGATCGCCCAGCCGAGATTGAGCGAGATCTGCACCGCCATGGCGGGCAGCACGTTGGGCAGGAGGAAGCGCAGCACCACCGCGAGGTGGCCCTCGCCCCCGGCCCGGGCCGCCTCGACGTAGCCGGCATCGCGCCGCACGTTCACCTCGGCCCGGGCGAAGCGGATGTAGAACGGCAGGTTGATGATCGCGGTGGCGATGACGATGTTCTCGACCCGGTTGCCGAGCGCCGCGACGAGCGCCATCGCCAGGACGAAGAGCGGGAAGGCCATCAGCACGTCGACGAGGCGCCCGACCACCCGGTCGAGCCGTCCGCCGGCATAGCCGCTGACGCCGCCGATCACCGCGCCGAGGGCGAAGGACAGGCCGACCGCCGAGAGCGCGATGGCGAGGTCGAGCCGCGTCGCCGCGACGATGCGGCTCAAGACGTCGCGGCCGAGCTGGTCGGTGCCGGCCCAGTGCGCGGCGCTCGGCGGCTGGAGCGCCACCGAGACGTCGGAGGCGACGGGATCGTAGGGGGTGAGCCAGGGGCTGAAGACGGCGACGAGGCAGAGCAGGGTCGCGCCCGCTGCCGCAACGGCGGTGAGCGGGTTCTCGCGCAGGACATAAGCGGCGTGCCGCAGGGTGCTGGGCGGGGGGGCGAGGGCGGGGGAGACGGCGTTCATCACGACTACTCGATCGAGACGCGCGGGTCGGCGAGGCCGTAGAGCACGTCGACCGTGAGGTTCACGACGACGAACAGGCTCGCCATCAGCAGCACGAAGCCCTGGACCGGGGCGTAGTCGGAGGCGAGCAGCGCATCGAGCGCGTAGGAGGCGACGCCGGGCCAGGAAAACACCTTCTCCACCAGCACGTTGGCGCCGAGCATGGTGGAGAACACGATGCCCGCGATGGTCAGCACCGGCAGGATCGCGTTGCGCAGGGCATAGGTCACGATCACCCGCCGCCGCGGCAGGCCGAGCGACCGGGCGGTGCGGATGAAGTCGCTGCCGAGCACGCTCAGCATCGCCGCCCGGGTGATGCGGGCGAGCGGCGCCAGCACGAACAACGCCATGGTAAGGGCCGGCAGCACCAGTTGCCCGGCTGCGGCGCGAAAACCCTCCCAGTCGCCGACGAGCGGGAAGTCGATCAGCAGGAATCCGGTGATGTCCGGCGGGCTCGCCGCGAACACGTCGACGCGGCCGGTCGGATCGGGCGCAACGCCGAGCAGGTAGTAGAACACGTAGATCAGCAGCAGCCCCGACACGAAGGTCGGCACGCAGACCCCGAGCGCGCAGAGGAAGCGCACGGCGTGATCCACCGCCGAGCCGGGCCGGAGCGCCGCCGCGATCCCGAGCGGGATCGCCAGCAGGAGCGCGATGACCAAGGCCGTCAGGGTCAGTTCGAGGGAGGCCGGCAGGCGCTGGCGGAGATCCGTCAGCACCGGCTGGCCGGTCGTCATCGAGCGGCCGAGCTGGCCCCGCGCCACGTCGCCGAGATAGCGCACCAGCTGCTCGGGCACCGGCTTGTCGAGGCCCATCTGGCGGCGGATCTCCTCGATCTCGGCCTTGCCGGCATTGGGCCCGGAGGCGAAGAACACCGCCGGGTCGCCGGGCAGCACCCGCATCAGCAGGAAGGTGAAGACCAGGACGCCCAGCAAAGCCGGCAGCGAGGACAGGAAGCGCCGCCCGGTGCGCCGGGCGATGCCGGAGGCGGAGGCCATCCGGCTACTTCCGCGACAGGTCGCGGTAATCGACCTGGCGGTGGAACTGGTAGGTGTAGCCCTCGACGGATTGGGCCATCACGGCGTCCTGGTTCGGCTGCCAGATCGGGATCTGCGGCATCAGGGCGAGGTGGCGCTTGTTCAGGGCCCGGGCCTCGTCGTCGTACTTCGCCGGATCGCGCTCGAACCGGGCCTTGGCGGCGAGCTCGTTGATCTCGGGATCGTCGATCGAGCTGTAGTTCCAGCGCTGGTTGCCGGTGTAGAAGTTGCGGTAGAAGTAATCCGGCGAGGGCAGCCAGGCGACGATGCCCTCGGTGAAGAATGGCAGCTTCTTCTCGCTCACCTGCGTCGACATCTGCGCGTCGGGCAGCTTCTGGATCTCGACCTTGACGCCGATCTTTTCGAGCGATTCGCGGATCAGCGCGGCCATCGGCTCGGCGGTGGCGGCCTGGCCGACATTGAAGCTGAAGGTGGTCGAGAACCCGTCCGGCAGCCCGGCCTTGGCAAGGAGCGCCTTGGCCTTCGGCAGATCGAGGGTCACCGGCTGGGCGACGGGGAAGACGGGGGCGGGATCGCCCTCGCCCCAGGTCGCCCCGAAGAGCGGCTTGCCGCGGCCGAACAGGGCGGCCTTGAACATCGACTCGTAGGGCAGCGCGTAGGCGAGCGCCTGGCGCACCTCGACCTTGTCGAAGGGCGGCATCTTGGTGTTGAAGGAGATCAGCGTCACCGCGTTGAATTGCGGCGTGGCGATCACCTTCAGCTTGCCGCGCTCCTTCAGCGCCAGCGCGTCGTTGGCCTGGAGGTCGATGACGATGTCGGCATCGCCCTTCTCGACGAGGTTGGCCCGCGTCGCCGGATCGGGAATGGTCTGGGCGATGATGCGCTTGAAGCCGGCGGGCTTGTCCGGCGCGGCGCCGGTCCAGTCGGCGTTGCGCTTCAGCACGACCTGCTCGCCGGGCTTGAACACGTCGACGCTGTAGGCGCCGCTGCCGACCGCATGGTCCTTGAGCCAGCCTTGCGCCCAGGGGTCTTCCGGCGTCGCGTGCGCCTTCGCGACCTTCGAATTGATGACGATGGCGTAGACGGTGGCGAGGTTCGGCAGCGCCAGCCGGTCGGGCTTCGGCAGCGTGACCTTGAAGGTGTGGGGATCGATCACCGTGAACTGGTCGGGGCTCGTCAGCGAGCCGGTGAGGAGCTGCGGCCCGGCGAGCGACTTCGCCGAGACGGCGCGGTCGAGGGACCACT
This sequence comes from Methylobacterium indicum, assembly GCF_017347565.1. NCBI lineage: Bacteria > Pseudomonadati > Pseudomonadota > Alphaproteobacteria > Hyphomicrobiales > Methylobacteriaceae > Methylobacterium > Methylobacterium indicum. The sequence continues at coordinate 5,081,621 of NZ_AP024145.1, forward strand.
TCACGTCCTCGGCCGTGACGGGCGTACCGTCCTGGAACTTCGCGTCCTTGCGGAGATAGAAGGTGAGGGTGAGCCCGTCGGGGCTGACCTCGTAGCGCTCGGCCAGCTCGCCGCGCACCGTGTCGAGGTCGAACACCCAGTTGTCGCCGAGCTTCTTGCGGCCGAAGGTGACGAGGCGATCATACGTCGACAGGCTGATCGCGAAGGCCTCGCGGGTCGTGCCCGGCATGGTCGGGTCGAGGGTGTTGACCGCAGCCCCCGTGACGTAGCGCAGGGTCTCGGCCCGGCTCTGGGCCTGGGCCGGCGCTGCCACGACGAGGGCCGTGAGCAAGGCCGCCACGAGGCCGCCCGTCCGCATGCTGGTCTTCGTCACGCCGGTTCCTTCCCTGCATCCCTGATCGGTCGGCCTTCTTGCAAGGGCCGTTCCAGCGGGTGCCATTCCAGACCAGGGATCGCGCGGGGGCAAGAGCTAACACATGACCTTTCAGCGCAGCACCGCCTGGGGCACGTCGTAGGCGCGGAACTCGGCCCAGAGCCGGTCGAGGTCGGCGGTGAACAGCCCGCGGGTGAGGCCGGAGACGAGGCGCGGCACCGCGGTCGTCATGGCGTTGATCGACGAGCCGGACGGGCCGTGGCTCACCGTGGAGGCGATGCCGAACAGGTGGATGTCGCGGATCCACGGCGTCAGACCGGGCTCGCGCTCGGTGAAGGCGTAATCGTCGCCGAGATACGGGTAGGCGGCGAGCCGCTCGTCGCGTTCCTCGGGCAGCGGCGCGTAGCGGTCGCCCCAGGTGGCGATGTTGTGGGCAAACGCTAACAATTCGGGCCGCGCGGCGTAATCGACGGCGATGCCGGTGGCGGCGATCACGAGATCGGCGGTGACCATGCCCTGCGGCGTGTCGAGGACCACCGCGCTGCCGTCCATCCGCGCCGCGCGGATCGGGGCGCCGGGGAGAAAGTGGAAATGCGGGTGCCGGGCGCAGCGGTCCCAGGTCGCCTGCGGAAACCCTTCGCGCAGGCCCATCACGGCGCTCATGAAGCGCCAGCGCCAGGCATCGTCGAGGTCGCCGAGATGGCGCAGGAAACCCGCGAAGGTGAGCCAGCGATAGGGCTGCACCACCTGCGCCTCGGCCCGCCGGCACAGCAGGGTGACCGCGGCGGCGCCGGCTTCGAGCGCGGTGGCGGCGTTGTCGAAGGCCGAGGCGCCGGCGCCGATCACCGCGACGCGCTTCCCCTCCAGGTCCGCGAAGTCGATCGCGTCGTCGGTGCGGGCGACGCGGCCTGGCGGCAGGTCCGCCAGCGCCTCGGGCATCGCCCAGCGCCCGGCGCCCTCCTGGCCGGTGGCGAGCACGACCTTGCGGGCGTACCGCACGGTGCCGTCCGAATCCGTCACCGCCAGGAGGTTATCGGCCGGCGCGATGCCGGTGACGGTGACGCCGTTCTCCACCGGCACGCCGGTCGCAGTCCGCACGAAGGCCAGGTAGGCGGCCCAATCCTCCCGGAGGATGAGGTCGAGCGCCTGCCAGCTCGCTTGGCCGTACCGGGCCTCGTGCCAGGACTGGTAGGTCAGCGCCGGCAGGCCGAGATCGGGCCCGGTGAAGTCCTTCGGGCTGCGCAGGGTGCGCATGCGGGCATAGGTGAGCCAGGGGCCTTCCAGGCCTCTCGGCGCCCGGTCGAGCACCAGGATGTTGGTGACCTGCGCCCGCATCAGCCCGAAGGCGATGGCGAGGCCCGATTGCCCGGCCCCGACCACGATCACGTCGTGGGCCGGCCTGCCGTCCGGGCCGGTCCGCGGCACGAGCCAGGGCGCGCGGGGATGGGCGGTGCGGGCGATCTCGTCGTGGATGCGGACGAGGAGGGCGTCGAGGGACATGGAAGGCCTTCAGGCGGAGAGCCAGCCGCCCTCCACCGGCAGGGCGGCGCCGGTGGTGAAGGAAGCGGCCTCGCTGGCGAGGTACAGGATGGCGCGGGCGACCTCCTCGGGCTGTCCGAGGCGCTTCATCGCGTGGCGCCCCTCCGAGGCCGCGCGCGCGGCGGCCGGATCGGGAGCACGCTTGAAGCTCCGGGCGAGGAGCGGCGTCTCGATCGCGCCCGGCACCACCGCGTTGACCCGGATGCCGTCGCCGGCGAAGTCGAGCGCCATGGTGCGGGTGAGGCTGAGCACCGCGCCCTTGGCGGCGATGTAGGCGCTGTTGCCGCGCCCGCCGGCGAGCGCCAGCTGCGAGGCGACCGTGACGATGGCGCCGCCGCCCCGCGCCCGCATCAGGGGCACCGCCGCGCCGGCCCAGAGCCAGGTGCCGCCGACATGGGCGCGGAACACCGCGTCCCAATCCGCCGGCGCGGTGGTCTCGACGGTACCGCCGACGGAAAAACCTGCCGCCGTCACCAGGACGTCGATGCCGCCGAAGGCCGCCACGACCGCACCCGCATCGGCCGCGACCGCCGCGGGATCGCCGACGTCGGAGGTGCGGGCGAGGCCGCCGATCTCCGCCGCCACGGCCTCTGCCGCCGCACCGTCCCGGTCGATCACCGCCACCCGGGCTCCGAACTCCGAAAGGAGCCGCGCCGTCGCGGCACCGATGCCGGAGCCGCCCCCGGTCACCACCGCGACCTTGCCGTCGAGCCTCATGGCCACTCCCGCCTCATCGGACATTGTCCTGCGTTTCCTGCCAGGCCAGGAACGCGTCGGCGGAGGCGTCGCATCCATGCGCCGCCTCCCAGCCGAGCTCGTCGCGCAGCCGGTCGGTCGCGAGGGGCGGCCGGTCGGTCCCGCCGTGAAGCGCGATCGTCGGGGCCTCCCCGGGCGCGGCGAGACGGCAGACGAAGCCGGGACGCGCCAGCCTCGACCGTCCCAGCCGCTCGCCCCAGGCCAGCACCGGCCACGAGACGGGGCTCGACACGTTGTAGAGCCGCGCTCGCAGGCGTGGCGCGTCGATGATCCGCGCTACCGCGGCGGCGGCATCCGGGGCGTAGAGCCAGTCGCGCAAGCCCGGCCGCGGCAGCAGGGCCGGGATGCCGGCCCGCACCGCCGCCCAGATCTGCGCCTGAGGGCTGAGGGTATCGCGCAAGCCGGTGTCGCGCTCGAACGGGCCGAACACCGCGCTCAGGCGCACGCTCACCCCGTCGAGCCCCCAATGCCCGCAGAGCCGCGCCAGCACGGCTTCCGAGGCGAACTTGGTGACGGCATAGAGGCTCTCGGGCCGTGCCGGCAGATCCTCGGACAGGCACTCGGCCCCGACAGTGCCGTAGGCCGCCGCCGAGGACAGGTTCACCACCCGGCGCACCCCGGCCCGGCGGCAGGCCTCGAGGATCGGCACCATCGCCGACAGGTTGACGGCCAGGATCGGAGCCGGGTCGGCCGCCTCCCGGGCCGCATCCGCCGTCACGGCCGCGGCGATCACCACCGCGTCGGTACCCGGGCGGATCGCGGACGAGAGGGCAGCCGGGTCGGTCACGTCGCCGGGTGCGACATCGAGGCGACCGGTCGGCGCGGCCAGCGCCCGGAGGAGCGGCGGCGGGGGCGGGGACCGGTCGAGGATCCGCACGCTGCCGCCGCCCGCGAGGAGGTGGCGGGCGAGGTTCAGCCCGACGAAGCCGGCGCCGCCCAGGATGACGGTGCTCATGCAGCGAAAGGGCTCATACCGCCTGCGAGGCGTCGCGACGTGGCCATACCGACATCCCACCTGCCCGATCCGTTTCCGGGATGCCATGCAGGAAGTGGGCCTGTCGAATGCCCATGGCCGCGATGCCCCAGCATCGCCCTCTCACCGTCATGAAACCATCACGCGAAGCCCGCACATGGCCCACTCGACGCATTCTCGACGCAGCTGTACGAGGCAGTCGCCGGCGGGGTGTCGTTCGAAGATCTTGCGGCCTTGAGTTGGATCGAGGCAGATCACGCACGGGCCAAAACTCGTGTAAGCTACGGGTCGCGAAGTGGAGCGCGGCGCGAGACCGGCCCGGCATTGCCGTGCCGTGAAGTTGGGAGACGACGACATGGTGCAAGACGCGGCCGCACAGGCCGGCCCCGGCCGCCCCGGTCCCGGATCCGCGGACCTGCCGACGGCCCGACCCGATTCCGGCCTCGGCGCGCTCGCCCTCGTCGCCTCGTTCCACCAGATCCCCTGCGAGCCGGCGCAGGTCCGCCACGATCTCGGCCTCGGCCAGGCGCCGATGAGCGGCGTCGACATCGTCCGTGGGGCGCGCCGCCTCGGCCTCAAGGGCCGATTGCTGCAGGACCAGAAGCCGGCCCGCCTCGACGGCATTCCGCTCCCGGCGATCCTCGAGGTCGATGACGGCCACTTCGTCGTTCTCGGACGGCGTTTCGAGGACGGCAAGCTCCGGATCATCGATCCGGTCGCCCGCACCGCCGACCATGTCGAGCCCGAGGCGTTCCTGCCCCGCTGGACCGGCACCATCGTGCTCGTCGCCCGCCGGGCCAACCTCCAGACGGCGCTCCACTCGTTCGGCCTGACCTGGTTCGTCCCGTCGATCTGGCGCTACCGCAAGCCGCTCGTCACGGTGCTGGTCGCCTCGCTGTTCATCCAGCTCTGCGCCCTCATCACCCCGATCTTCTTCCAGATCACCATCGACAAGGTGCTGGTCCATCGCGGCTACTCGACCCTGACGCTGGTCGCCGTCGGCCTCGTGGTGCTCGGCCTGTTCCACGTCGTGCTGCAATACTTGCGCGGCTACATCCTCACCCACACCGCGAGCCGGATCGACGTCGAGCTCGGCGCGCGGCTGTTCGACCACCTGATGCGCCTGCCCCTCGGTTATTTCGAGACCAGGCCCGCCGGCCAGACCGTGGCGCGGGTGCGCGAGCTCGAGACGGTGCGCAACTTCCTCACCGGACAGGCGCTGACCTCGGCGATCGACGTCCCGTTCACGCTCCTGTTCCTCGCCATCCTCTACTTCTACTCGCCGCTGCTGGCGCTGATCGTCACCCTGTCGATCCCCTGCTACATCCTGGTGGCGGTGCTGCTGCGGCCGATCCTGCGCGACAAGACACTGGAGCGCTTCAACCGCTCGGCCCTGTCGAGCCAGTTCCTGATCGAGTCGGTGGTCGGCATCCACACCGTCAAGGCGCTCGCCGTCGAGCCGACTCTCAAGAGCCAGTGGGAGGAGCGGCTCGCCGGATACGTCAAGACCTCGTTCGTCGCCGGCCTCGTCGCCAGCATCGGCCAGAACGCGATCCAGTACATCTCCAAGGTCACGACCGCGCTCGTGCTGTTCTTCGGCGCCTATGCGGTGATGAACGGCGAGTTGACCGTCGGCAGCCTGATCGCCTTCAACATGATCATGGGCCAGGTCACTGCGCCGATCCTGCGCCTGTCCCAGCTCTGGCAGGATTTCCAGCAGGTCAAGGTGTCGCTGGAGCGCCTCGCCGACGTGCTCAACTGCCCGCCGGAGACCCGGGCGCTGGCCCAGGCCCACCTGCCGCCGGCCAAGGGCCAGGTCACGGTGCGGGGCGTGTCGTTCCGCTACCAGCCCGGCACGCCGGAGGTCCTGAAAGATGTCAGCCTCGACATCCCGGCCGGCCAGGTCATCGGCATCGTCGGCCCCTCGGGCTCCGGGAAATCGACCTTCACCAAGCTCCTGCAGCGCCTCTACGTGCCCGAGAAGGGCCAGGTGCTGGTCGACGGCGTCGACATCGCCCAGGTCGATCCGGCCTGGCTGCGGCGCCAGATCGGCGTCGTGCTCCAGGAGAACCTGCTCTTCAACAAGACGGTGTTCGAGAACATCGCGCTCGCCAATCCCGGCCTGTCGCGGGCGCAGGTGATGCAGGTGGCCCGTCTCGCCGGCGCCGACGAGTTCATCAACCGGCTGCCGCTCGGCTACGACACGCCGATCGAGGAGCGCGGCGCCAACCTCTCGGGCGGCCAGCGCCAGCGGCTGGCGATCGCCCGGGCGCTCGCCACCAACCCGCGCATCCTGATCCTCGACGAGGCGACCTCGGCCCTCGACTACGAGAGCGAGCGGATCATCCAGGACAACATGAAGCACATCGTGCGCGGCCGCACCGTGATCATCATCGCCCATCGGCTGGCCGCGGTGCGGATCTGCGACCGCATCATCGCGGTGCAGGAGGGGCGCATCGTCGAGGACGGCACCCATCGCGAACTGATCGAGCGGCCGGCCTCGCTCTACGGCCGCCTCTGGCGCCTGCAATCCGACCACGGCACGAGCCAGGGAGAGGCCGCGTGAGCGCCAACCCGCAACCCTCCCTGCCGGCGCCGCGCCGCGCCCCGGCGCCGGCCCGCTTCAGCCCGCGCGGCCTCACCGAGCGGGTGCGCCGGCTCGCCGACGACCGCTCCGACCAGGAATTCCTGCCGGCGCATCTGGAAATCCTCGACACCCCGCCCTCGCCCTACGCGGTAGTCTTCACCTGGGTGATGTGCCTGATGTTCGGGGCGGCGCTCGTCTGGAGCATCTTTGCCCAGATCGACATCCACGCGGTGGCGACCGCCCGCATCCAGCCCTCCGGGCGCTCGAAGGTCGTGCAGCCCTTCGACACCGGCAAGGTCCAGACCATCGCGGTCGAGAACGGTAGCCGGGTCCAGGCCGGCGACGTGCTCCTGACCCTGGAGCCGACCGAGGCCGAGGCCGACCTGTCCTCGCGCCAGGGCGACCTCGCGGCGTTGGAGGCCCAGATCGCCCGGCGGCGCGCCACGATCACGGCGGTGGAGACGAACCAGCCCACCGCCAAGGTCGAGTTCCCGGCCGCGGTGCCGCCGGCGGTGCGGGCCCGCGAGGAGGGCGCGATGCTGGCCGAGATCGGCCAGTACGTCAGCACCCGGGACGCGTTCGAGGCCCAGCTCGCCGAGAAGGTCGCGACGCAGGAGCGCTTCACCGCCAGCATCGCCGCCCGCCAGCGGCTCCAGGCGGTGCTGAAGGAGCGCGCCGACATGCGCGAGACTCTGGTGGCCAAGGCCGCCGGGACGCGCGCGGCGGTGATCGACGCGGTGCAACAGGTCGAGCAGGTCTCGGCCGATCTCGCCTACGACCGCGGGCAGCTGACCGAGGCCAAGGCCGCCGCCACCTCGCTGCAGCGGCGCATCACCCAGCTCACCAGCGAGACGGTGGCGCGCCAGTACCAGGCGCTGACGGAGGCGGCGCAGAAGCGCGACGCCCTGGTGCAGGACGTGGTGAAGGCCACGCTCAAGCGCGAGCGGACCCAGCTCAAGGCGCCGATCGCCGGCACGGTGCAGCAGCTCGCCGTGACGACGCTCGGCCAGGTGGTGACGGCGGGCCAGCCCCTGATGGTGGTGGTGCCGACCGACGGGCCGATCGAGGTCGAGGCCCAGGTCCAGAACAAGGATATCGGCTTCATCCTGCCCGGCCAGGAGGCGGTGGTGAAGATCGACGCTTTCCCGTTCACCCGCTACGGCTCGATCGAGGGTCGTGTCGTGCGAGTGTCGCGCGACGCGGTCGACGACCGCGAGGCGGGGGGCGGCAGCGACGCCCTGTCGGTGGCGCGCGGCCAGGGCCTCAACCCGGTGACCGGCACGCAGAAGACCCAGAACCTGATCTTCCCGGTGACGGTGGCCCTGTCGCAGACCACGATCATGGCCGACGGCAAGGCGGTGGCGCTCACGCCGGGCATGACCGCGACGGTCGAGATCCGCACCGGGCGGCGCCGGGTGATCGACTACCTGCTCTCGCCGGTGCGGGAGACCACCGCGACGGCCGGGCACGAGCGCTGAGGGAATCAGCGGACGGCGCCGGGGCGCCGTCTCGCCGCCCTTCCTGTGCCCGAAACATCCCTCACGGAGGGATGAAAACCGGGCGCTCGCGCGTCTTACGTCAGGAAAGCCGGAGCGATCTTCGTCATGCGCAAAGCGGGCGACCGCCGGCTGCGATCTGTCAAAGGCCGTCGATGTCCGATCCGCTCCACCTCGTCCGGCACGCTCTGCCGTTCACCGGCTACCCGTATCGGGGCGAGGCCGTGGCCTGCAATCTGTGCGGCTGCACCGGCACGCTGGTCGTGGCGGAGACCGACCGGCGGCTGAAACGGCTGCGCTCCGTCGCCTGTACCGAATGCGGCCTGATCCGCACCGACCCGATGCCGACGCAGGACGAACTCGGCGCCTATTACGCCTCGGCCTACCGCGCCGCCTACCAGTTCGCCCTCGGCAAGCGCCCGCCGCGCCACCACCTCAACCGGTCCCGGCGCGAGGCGGCGTTCCGGGCCGATCTGCTCGCCCCCGCCCTGCGGCCCGGTGCCCGGGTGCTCGATTTCGGCTCGGGCTCGGGCGAGTTCCTGGCTGCCGCGCGGGCGCGGGGGGCGACCGTCACGGGGGTCGAGCCCGGCCTGTCCTACGCCGCCTTCGCGCGCGAGGAGCACGGCGCCCGGGTGCTGGACCGGCTCGACGCCCTGGCGCCCGACGAGGCCTTCGACGTCGTCACCGTCCACCACGTGCTCGAGCATCTGCGCGACCCGGTCGACACCCTGGAGCGCTTGGCCGGCCGGCTGGCGCCCGGCGGCGTCCTCTACGCCGCGGTGCCCAACATGGCGGCGACCGGCAAACCGCCGCACGAGCGCTTCCACTTCGCCCATGTCCACGGCTTCGTGCGCGAGACCCTCGACCGCGCCGCCGCCCGCGCCGGCCTGACTCCGCATCCCGATTACTGGCGCGAGGACACCACCGCGGTCTACCGGCGCGACCCCGCCGCCAGACGGGGACCGGCCCGGACCGACCTCGCCCAGGCCCTCGCCGCCGCCCTCGCGCCGGCGAGCCCCGGCACCTACATCGCGTCCGGCGCCTGGCTCGGCCCGATGATCCGCCGCAACGCCAAGGCGATCCGCGACACGTTCCGCGCCTCCTGACGGCGGTCCAGCGTCGGCAGGGGCGGGGGGCATCGTTCATCTCCGGCGGGGACGGAAGACGCCCCCGCCTTGCGCCCCAGCCGGCTCTATGCCGGCATCCCCGCGCGATCCTCGCCCAGGCCGTAATACGTCGCCAGCAGGTTGCTGTACGTGACGTGTTCGTAGGGAGCCCGCCGAGCGTACAGATCGGGGAGCGACAGGCCGAGCAGCAGGTCGTTCAAGGCGCTCGCGTCGAGAGCCAGCCCCGGATCGACGAGCGCGCCCTCGTCGCGGGCGCGCAAGCGCTCCGCCTGAGCTCCCAGATCGAACGCGACAGGGGGGACACCCGCCGCCTGGGCGAGCGACAGGGTGTAGCAATAGGTCTCCGGCCAGATCGAGCCGATCAGCACCAGGTCGATCTCCAGGTCGTGCAGCAGGCCGATCGCCTCCTCGTCGGTCCGGTAGCGGCCGGTCTCGATCACGCCCAGGGCGGCGAGGCGCTCGGGCATGTTGCTGTACCCGACCACCCGGTATGTGATCGGCAGGTCGCGCAGTCGGGCATCGACGGCGAGGTCGTGCAGGACGTTCGAGCCCTTGTGGGGTCCGACGCCTCCGAGGCTGGCGATGCGCAGCGGGGCGTCGGGCCCGACAGGCACCGTGCGGGCGGAGGGCCAGGCGACCGAAGGCAGCTGCTCCTCGTGCGGCCGGATCGTGATCCGGCTGCCGGGAAGGTAGGGCGCCAGGCGCCGGGCGATGTCGTGCGAGGGGGACAGCACGACCGCGGCGCCGGCGAGGAGCCGGGCATAGGCCTCCCGCCGGATGGCGGGATCGGGCACCCCCCTGCTGCCGTGATCGATGGCGATGCAGCGGCGGCAGGCTTCCGCGTCCGGCAGGCCGCAATACCGGGCGAGCGGCGTCACGAGGTCGTTGCGATGGCAGACCGCCGCGTAATCGTGGAGCGTGAACGCGTAGGGACCGCCCGCCTGGATGATCGTCATCATCTGCTCCGTCGACGCCCAGTCGAGGCCAACGAACGAATGGATGTGCACGAGGGCGGGCCGCAGCCATTCCAGAAACGCGGTGACGAGGTGGCCCTGCCTGTCGATCTGCAGCGTCTCGACCGACGAGGTCGGGATCGCCCGCGTGGAGTCCGGCAGCGTCTCGATCCGGATGCTGCGTTCCGTCGCCGCCTTCAGGATCACGACCTCGTAGCCCTCTTGCGTCAGGCGGTCTGACAGGTCGCGGATATGGGTGACGATGCCGCCGATCCGGTTGTGGGTGACGAACACCACCGTTTTCGGCCCGAGGCTGCGCGCGAGACGGAACAGATCGAGCCGGATGCGGGCTTCCCGGGCCGGATCGGCTTCTACGTAGGTCAGGATCTGCGATGTATAATCCGGATGCTTGCCGAGCAGGCGCTGCTCGATCTGCTCCATATTTTTTGTGAACGTATTGTCGAACGACGCACCGCCCGAATGATAGACGAAGATGTCGTGGGCCAGGAGATTGCGATAACCCGCCTTCCGGGCTCGCAGGCAGAAGTCGTTCTCCTCGCCGTAGCCGCGGCCGAAGGTTTCGGCATCGAAGACGCCGATCCGGTCGATGATGCTGCGCCGCATGTAGAAGCAGAAGCCGACACCGGTCGGAACATCGGACGAAAGATGGCGGTTGGCGTCGCGTGCGCAGGCATCCAGTTCCGGTAGGGTGAGCTCGAGGTGGATGCGGTTGTTGTAGTTGAACAGCGGGTAGCTGCAGATCGTCGCGTTGTTCGACAGCGGGGTGATGGTCGCGGCGTCCGGATTGGCCTGGGCGTGCCACAGCATCCGGTCGAGCCAGTCGCCGTAGGGGATCGCATCCGAGTTGAGAAGGATCACGTCCTTCCCTGTGCAGAAGGCCAGAGCCTTGTTGACCGACGCGACGAAGCCGAGATTCGTCTCGTTCTCGAGGTAGACGAAGAGCCCCTTGGCGGCGAGCGCCGCCAGGGCATCGTTCAGCTCTGCCAGCGGTCCGCAATCGTTGACCACCAGGAGGGCGAAGCGGCTCGACTGCCGATTGGCGAGCACGGCGTGTACCGCCCGCAACGTCTCCTCGTAACCCTTGTAGACCGGGATCACCACGACGACCTCCGCCGAGGTCATGTCCGTGGCCGGGCTCGCCGCCGCCCACTCGGCCGCGGATGGTGCCGTCGGGGCCGGCCAGAGCGCGGGGCCGAACGGGTTCGGTTTGAGGCCGAGGGCACGGCCCTCGGTGACGTAGTGGTAGAGCGGGTTGACCGTCGTGGGAACCGTGGACGCGTATTGCTTCCGGTAGTGCTCGGCCCAGAAGATCTCGGATGGGTTGCGCCCCTCCTTCCATCCGTGCTCGGCGTAATGGCGGAGCGGATCAAGGCCCGCCTCGCGGACATCGGTGTAGCTCGACAGGTAATAGATCTCGTCGAAGTCGGCCGCGATCGCCGCCATCGTCGCAGCGAGCGTGACGGCCTCCGTCGCGTCGGACGGGACGTCGTCCCCAGTCTTGCGGGCCGACGGATTGGGGCTCAATCCGAGCGCACGCCCCTTGATCACGTAGTGATAGAGAGGATTGACCGTTGGTGGGACCTCGGTGCCGTGGGTGCTCCGGTAGTAGTCGTTCCAAAAGCTTTCCGACGGGTTGCGTCCCTCCTTCCATCCGTGCTCGGCATAGTGGCGCAGCGGGTCGAGCCCCGCCTCGCGGACGTCATCGTAGCTCGACAGGTAGTAGCTCGCGTCGAAGTCGTCGGCGATCGCCGCCATCACCGCGGCGAGGGCGGCGTCCGTCGTCCGCGCCAGCCTCACGAGGGGGGGGGTGCCGCCCAGCAGGCGATGGGTCGAGACGTAGTGGTAGAAGGGCGGGATCCGGCCGGCGCCGAGATGCTGATTGCGATTGAGGTGATCGTGCGTGACGAAGTATGTGTTGGGCTCGTAGCCGTGCCGCCAGCCCTCGGTCAGGTAGTGGTGCAGCGGATCCGTGCCGGGGTCGAGCGTATAGGTTCGCGTATAGAACTCGGCGTCAAAATAGTCGTGAATGACCCGCCGCTGAATTTCAACGAAATCGTTCATTTCCCCAGTCGAGATGATTCTACGTTGCGCCTCAGGGAGCGACCCGTAGTGATCAAGCGGGTTAACCTCGAAATTATCAAACGATAAATATTTATCTTTATAGTATAAAGTAGAAAAATGTGCCGACGGGTCGCGGCCTTCGCGCCATCCGCTCGTCATATAATGTTGAAATGGATCTTGCTTGGTGAGGGCAACATCGCGGTATGTGCTAGTGTAGAAGTCGGCATCAAAGTGCGTCTCGGCGCCTTCGGCGCGCCGTAACTTTCGGAGAGTTCTTTTAATCATTGCCGAAACTACCACCTTCTTCCGATCGGTCCGACCCGCACGAGCGATGCATCCCCCGCGCCACACCGTCGGCCGGCACGGTGCGAGGTGGCGCGTCGTTCGCGGGCCGTGCCATCGCATGCGTGTAGCGGAGTCAGTCCCGCAGGAAACGCTAGCGCCGACGCCTCTACCACGGATCGTGCTGCGCGTTCATCAAGTTCCGTGACATTCCGGCCTCCGTCACTGCCCAAGCGCAAAATTGCGGCTATCGCACGGCACATTACGTCATGACATGCTCCGTGCCCTCGCGACCGTGGGCGGATGTCGCACTCAACTTCGTCCGGTTCCGCGTTCCACCTGGATCGCCGTGGATTCCGGTCCCGGTTCTCGCGCCAGCCAAGCGTGGCCTGTCGTATCGATGCGACGATCGTTTGACGAAGGAACGCCGCCAGCGCCGGCCGCGGCAGGCGCGTTGCGGATCTGCCACAGGCTCTTACATCTGCCGCAAGGCTCGGGTTGCCGACTCCACGGGTCGGGCGTTCGTGCTAAAAAAGCAAGTAAGAGCAATAGCTTATTATCATTCTAAAGAGTGGCTTCGACCCCCGGGAGGCTCCTCCCGGGGGGCATGCCGCCCACGGCCCAAAGGTCCCGACATGCGTTCTCGTCCCTGCGTTCCCGCCCGTCGCCGCATTGCCGGCGCCCTCGCCGGCGGCGTTTCTCTGCTCGGGTTGATGACAGCGGCGGCGACGGCCCAGGAGGCGACACCGCCCCGGCAGGGGACGGCGGCCGGCGGCGCGATCCAGCTCGAGGCGATCGACGTCGCGGGCAACGGCGCCCGGCCCGGCGCCACCGTGGTCGCGGCCCGACCCAAGGAGGATCCGCGCGGGCCGATCGACGGCTTCGTGGCCACCCGTACCCTGACCTCGACCAAGACCGACACCCCGCTGATCGAGACGCCGCAATCGGTCACCGTGATCGGGCGTGAGCAGATCGACGCCCTCAAGCCGCAGCAGGTCGGCGACGCGGTCGCCTACTCGGCCGGCGTCTACGGCAACGTGTTCGGGCCCGACCCGCGGGTCGACTTCTTCCTGATCCGCGGCTTCACGGCGAACGACACCGGCCTGTACCGGGACGGCCTGCAGCTCTTCAACTACGGCTTTGCCGCCTACAAGGTCGACCCGTTCGGGCTGGAGCGCATCGACGTGCTGCGCGGTCCCGCCGCGGTGCTGTTCGGCCAGGGCGGCCCCGGCGGCCTGATCAACCTGATCAGCAAGAAGCCGCCCGTCGATCCCCTGCGCACCATCGAGGTCGGCGGCGGCTCGTTCGGCCAGAAGTACCTCGCCTTCGACCTCGGCGGGCCGGCCGACAAGGACGGTCACTGGTTCTACCGCCTGACCGGCATCGGCCGGCAGGGCGGTACCCAGGTCGACGGCCTCGACGAGAATCGCGGCTACATCGCCCCGACCTTCACCTACAAGCCGGACGGCGCCACCACCTTCACGCTGCTGTCGAGCGTCCAGTACGACGATACCGGCCGCCTCAACGCGTTCCTGCCGTATTACGGCACGGTGCGGCCGACGGTGCTCGGCCTGCGCATCCCGCAGAACTACAACGTCTCGGATCCGTTCAACAATACCTATCGCCGGACTCAGGCCAATATCGGCTACGAGTTCGAGCACGTCTTCGACGATACCTGGACCTTCCGGCAGAACCTGCGCTACGCCTTTAGCGATTCGCTCGACGACGCGTTCCTCGGCGGCATCGGCTATGCCGACGCGAACCAGACCCAGATCGCCCGCTACCGCTTCCGCGCCGCCTCGCGGGCGCGCCTGTTCAACGTCGACAACCAGGCGGTCGCCCGGTTCGACGACGGCTTGTTCAAGCACACTTTCCTGATGGGCCTCGACTACAAGAACTTCCAGCTCAACGACAACCAGGCCACCGGCGGCTTCGCCGGGGTGCCGGTTCCGAACTTCAACATCATCACGCCGAATTACGGCGCCGCGAGCGTCCCGGTCGCGCCCTATCTCGTCAATTACGACGTGTTTCAGCAGCTCGGCCTGTACTACCAGGACCAGATCAAGCTCACGCCCGAGCTGACCCTGGTGGTCTCCGGCCGCGGCGACTTCACCTCGAACGAGGTCAACAACCGGCTCGCCAGCACCCAGACGCGGCAATCGGCCAACGCCTTCACGCAGCGCTACGGCCTGATCTACAACTTCGATTTCGGCCTGGCGCCCTACGTCAGCTACGCGACCTTCTTCAACCCGCAGGTCGGCACCAACGCCTTCAGCCAGCCGTTCAAGCCCACCACCGGCGACCAGTACGAGGTCGGCGTCAAGTACGAGATCCCGGGCGCGAACGCCTTCCTGACGGTGGCCGCCTTCGACCTCGCGCTCGCCAACACGCTCACCGCCGACCCGAACAGCGCGATCAACCAGCTTCAGCTCGGCGAGACCCGCTCGCGCGGCTTCGAGGCGCAGCTGGTGGCCAACATCACCAAGGACTTCAACGTCGTCGCGTCGTTCACGAGCTACAACCTCGAGATCACCAAGGGCGACGTCGGCGCCATCGGCCGGACGCCGACCAACACGCCCGAGACCCTGGCCTCGGTCTTTGCCGACTACACCATCCCGACCGGCGACTGGGCCGGGTTCGGCTTCGGGGCGGGCGTGCGCTATGTCGGCCGCTCCTTCGCCGACGTGAACAACACCCTGACGGTGCCGGAGCGGGCGCTGATCGACGCGGTGATCCACTACAGCCGCGACAACTGGCGCTTCGCCATCAACGCGGCGAACCTCACCGACAAGCGCTTCGTCTCGTCGTGCCAGTCGGTCAATGCCTGCTTCTACGGCGAGCAGCGCCGCATCACCGCGAGCCTGAGCTACAAGTGGTGAGGCGAGGGGCGGGGAGGCGGCTTCCCGCCCGTCACGCCGGATCCGGCATCGTCCCGGCGACGTACCCGGGAAAGCCCGGCAGGGCCACCGTCCCGCGCTCGTAGACCTGGAACACCCGTAGCGTCCCATCCCGGATCGCATCGCGCGGCAGCTCCATGTCGAATCCGGCCGTCAGGGCGTCGGCCTCCTTCAGGTGCGCCGCCACGTCCTGCCGGGCGACGCACTCCGCGATCATGTATCGGCGCTGCCCCCGCGCGCCCCAGCGGGCGATCCAGGCGAGCGGCCGGCCGCGCCCCGGCACGAAGCACCAGCCCGCCGCCGCCACGGTCGGGCCGAGCAGGTCCGACGTCTCGCCGGGCACCACGGCGTCGAGGTTCGGCCGGGTGCGCAGCTTCGGAATCCAGGTCCGGCGCAAGGCCTGCGGCATCTCGGCGGTGACGAGGCAGGTGCGGGTGGAAGGCGCGACGAAGAGCGTGGCGCCGGTCTCGAACAGCTCCGCCCCGCGCGGCTCCGCTCCGAGATCGTCCTCGACCGCGACCGAGAGGCGGTAGGAGCCGGGTGCGAGATCCCGGGCCTGCGCCTCGGTGCCGACCCGCGTCGTCCCGTCTTCCTCGCTCCGCACCGCCCGGGTCCAGGCCGCACCCTGCGGTCCTTCGAGCACCAGGGCCGGCTGCCCCGCCCCAGCATCGGCGGGCAGCGCGACCGCGATGCGGGTGAGGCCGCCCTGGCGTGCCACCGGGACGCCCGCGACGAGCGGGAGCCCATGGCCGGTCACCGTCGCCCGCGCGGCGCTCCGGCGCAGGGCGGCATCCGGCAGGCCCGGCCGCCACGGCGTGACCGGGCCCGGTGCGGGAAAGCCCGCGGCGGTGAAGCGCGCGACCTCGCGGGCGACCGCGAGATGGTCGGAAAAGACCTGGACGAGGTCGACGACGTGGAGACCCGCCGACAGGTCCGCGGTGCGGATCCGGGCCGCGAAGCCGGCCTGCTCGGCCCGGCCGGTGCCGAACCGCCCCGCCAGCTCCGGGCGGCGCTCGGGCTGGGTCGCGACGAAGCGTGTGGCGGAGCCGGCGCGCAGCCGCAACCAGGTCTGGAGCGGTCGTCCCGCGTCGGGGCGCCAGAGCCAGCCGCGCAGGGACAGGCTGTCGCCCACCGCGCAGGGGCCGATCCGGCCGGGCAGCCTTTGGCCGTCCGCGACGAGGTCGGCGATCTCCCAGGACAGGCCCGGATCGTCCGGCGCCAGCGCCCGCTCGGGCAGGAGCGCCGCGGCGGGCGGCAGGGCATCGGCGACCGCGCTCGTCTCGTCCGCTCCGTCCCAGACGATCGTCGGGTCGGTCCAGTCCGGGTTGTTGAGACGGAAGCCGAGGTCGAGGGCCGAGAGGGTGAAGGGAGCGGCCGGCGCGTCGGGCCCGGGATGGGGCGCGGGCCGGGCCGCGATCAGCGTGCGGTACAGGTCCGCCATGGCGGCGGCGTGCCCGGCCACGCTCGGGAAGGTCTTTTCGCGGATCGCGGCGCGCAGGGTCGCGACGAGGTCCGGGTCGTGCGCGAGCCGCCGCAGGGCCTGGCGCACCGCGCCCGCATCGCCCGGCGGCACCTTGAGCCCGTCGATGCCCTCCGTGACCCGCTCGCCCGGGGCGCCGAGATCGGTGACGATCGGGATCAGCCCCGCCCGCCACGCCTCGGTGAGCGAGATCATGTAGGTCTCGGGCCAGAGCGAGAGGTGAAGCGACACGTCGCAGCCGGCAAGGAGCGCCGGCACCTCGTCGCGGGTGTAGCCGCCGCGCAGATGAAGCCGGTCCCCGGCCAGCGCCTCGAAGGCGGCGACGAGGTAGCTCTCGACGTAGCCGAGCACCTCGAACGCGATGGCCTCGCCCTCGGTGATGCGCACGAGCTCGAGCAGCGTCCGGGCGCCCTTGTGGTCGACCACGTTGCCGAGCACCGCGACCCGCAAGGGGGAGCGGGCTCCGGGCCCGCCCGAGAGGGACGGTACGGGCTCGATCGGGGCCGGGCGCGCCGGCCCGGCATCGACCATCTCGATCACCGCGACCCGGGCCGTCGCCTCGGGATAGAACGCCCGGACGTATTCCGCGGTGGCCGGCGTGCTGGTGACGACGGCATCGACGCTCGCCAGCATCCGCGCCACGAACCCGTCGCGCCGCGCCTTGGCGCCGGCGGGCAGTCCCTCGGCGGTGGACAGGCAGCCGTCGCACTGGCGCTCGCCGCGATGCACGACGTCGCAGAAGACGCCGTGCTGGTTCATCAGGGTGTAGCGGCTGCAGATCAGGAAGAAGTCGTGCAGCTGCATCGCCACCGGCACGCCGTGGGCCCGGGCGATCGCCGGCAGGCTCAGCGGCAGGCCGAGGAGGTGATGGACGTGGACGAGGTCGATGCGCCGCTCGACCAGGATCCGCTCGAAGAGCGCCTCGATCTCCGGGCTGGCGAGCAGTCGCTCCGCCGGCGGGATCGGCAGCGTCTCCGAGGTCTCGCCCTCGTCGAGGCGCAGGACCCAGGCCTCCTCCTCGAAGGAGGGATAGAGGAACAGGACCTCGAACCCGGCGGGCGCTCCATCGAGCGCGTCCGCGAGCTGCTCCTGATAGAACTCGACGCCGCCGCCCTGGCGCCGCCCGACCCGGTTGTGGGCGACGAACAGGAGGCGGGGTTTTCTCGCGCTTGGGCGGGACCCAGTCGCATTCGCCGTTGGCGCCGCCGCGGCCCCGCGCTCCCGCACCGCCCGCAGGATCACGTCGACCCGGTGGTCGTAGAGGTGCGCCGCCAGGGTGCGGGCGCGGGCGCGCTCCGCCATGGCGATCCGGCCCTCCGGGTCGGCCAGCAGGGCGGCGAGGGCCCGGACGGCGTCGTCCTCGGCGCAGGCCCGGATCTCGCGGTCCGGCTCGTAATAGTCGACGGTCTCGGGGTCGGCGCCGACGACGAGCTGCGCGCCGCCGGCGAGCGCCACCTCGAACAGCCGCGGCGGCGGCGTCGTGCCCGAGGCCGCCTCGTCGGCGCCGGCGGTGAAGACCCGCGGCAGGGTCAGCACCACCCGGCTGGCATTGGCGAGCCGGGCGAAATCCGCGTTGCCGCAGCGCCAGTCGACGACGAGGTCGTCGCGCACCAGCACCGGGGGCGGCAGATAGGCGTTCGCCGGGAGCGCGATCTTCGCCTTCAGGTCGCGCGGCAGGGCGGCGAGGATCCGGTTGAGCGTCGCCACCCGGTTCGGCCAGGCCGTGCCGACGAACAGGAGGTCGTAGCGGTAGTCCGCGTCGTCCCGTCGGACGGGCAGGTCCTGGAACAGGGTCGTGGCCGCCAGCGGCAGGTGGCGGGCCTTCGCCCCGTAGCGGGAGAGCGAGCCGCGGTCGTTGGTGAAGACGAGGTCGAAGCAGCCGGCGAGGCGGGCATTGGCGGCGCTGAGATAGGGATCCTCGGTCGTCCACAGCGCGCTGGTGCCGGCGAGCGCCGAGAGGCGGCGCAGCAGGGCGTGGTGGCGGCTCGCGCCGCCGAGGGCGAGGACGAGGTCGAACCGCTCGCCCTGCGCCCGGGCCACCGCGTCGGCATGGGTCGCCCGGACCACCCGGGCGACGGCGGGGTGGCGCGCCAGGGCGTCGGCGACCGCGAGCGCGATGTAGGCGTTGCTCGTGCGCGGCTCGGTGTCGAGGAGGAGCACCGAGAGGGGCGCGAGGGAGGACCGGGAGGAGGGCATGGGTCTGTCCGTCACGCGGCCATCGCCGCCAGGATGGTCTCGGCCCGGTGGCGGTAGGTGTGGGCATCGAGCACCCGGGCGCGGGCGCGCTCGGCCATCGCCAGGACGACGGCGGGCTCGCGATGGGAGCGGGCGATCGCCTCCGCGATCTCGTGGACGTCGTCGAAGAGCAGGATCTCGCGGCCCTCCTCGAAGTAGTCCAGGATCTCGAGGCCGGCGGCGAAGCAGAGCTGCGGGGTTCCGGCGAGCGCCGCCTCGAACACCCGCGGCCCGGGGGTCGAAGCCGGCAGCCGGTAGCGCCGGTTGGCGATGTCGAGGTCGCGGCCGACCGCGAGGACGAGGCGGGCCGCGCTCGTCCGGTCGGCCATCGCGGCCGCGCTCAGGCGGGTGTTCTCGGCAAATGCCAGGGAGGCCGGCCAGCCCGCCCCGCGGACCTCGACCCTGTGCCCCGCGAGGCTCGCCTGGGCGCGCTCGAGGAGCGCGATCCGGTTGGGAAAGGCGGCGCCGCAGAAGAACAGGTCGAGGCTGCGCTCGGCCATCGGCCGCACCGGCCGCAGATGCGTCCGGCGGCAGGCCGCGAGCGGCAGGTGAGAGACCGAAGGGTGCCGGTAATGGGGCAGGGCCCAGCGGTCGTTGGTGAAGATGTGGTCGGCCAGGGCCTCGGCCCGCGGCGCGTAGTCGAACTCGTAGGGGTCGTCGTGCAGCCAGAAGGCGAGGCGGGCGCCCGCCCGCCTCGCGCTCCGCGCCAGGGACCGCAGGGACGCGGCCTCCACGGCGACGCTGCCGAGCGCCACGACGAGGCTCGGGCGAAACTCCGCGATCGCCTCCTCGGCGAGTTCGAGGGGGCTTGCCCGCACCGCGTCCGCGCCGCGCACCTCGGCGAAGCCCTCGCGCAGGTAGGCGCGGATCGCCGCGTTGTGGTTGACCGCGTCCGGGCTCAGGCTCGTCACCAGGACCTTCGCGGAAGCTGTGGGGCGCATGCGGACCGGCCGGGAGGAGGGGCGGGTGATGGCGAAACACGCAAAAGCCGCCGAGATCAAGGCTCGGCCGTTGCCGCGTCGTCCGCGCGACCGGGGAGTGGGACCGCGCGAGCGCTCCCGCCGGGCGACCGGGGGCGTCTCGGGCCGCGATCCGTCGGTCTTCGGCCGCTCCGGCATCGGCGACACGCCGCCTCGCGCGTGATAGCTTGACCCATCATGGCTGCCCTCCCGCTTTCGTCACGTCACCCCGCCGCGTCCCCGCGCCGGCCGACCGCCCCTGAGCCGGCCCCGCGCCCCTTCCTGCGCGGCCTCTCCGCATGAGCGACGCGACGCCTGGCCTGGACTACCGCCTCCTCTTCGACGCCTCGCCCGAGCCCTGCCTGGTCCTCGATCCCGAGGGCCGCATCCTCGCGGCGAACCGCGCCTATCGCGACGGGGCGGGCGGGCGCGCCGACCTCGTGGGCCTGCGCCTGGACGAGGTCTTTCCGGACGAGGCCGATCTCGTCGCGCCGATCGAGGCCTCGCGGGCCCGCGCGCTCGCGCGCGGGCAGGCCGACGCCCTGACGCTGCCCTATCCGGGCCGTGCCGGTCCGGGCGGCGCCCCGGCCGGGCGCTGCCGGCGCATCACCCACAGCCCGGTGCCGGGGGCGGCCGGCACGGTCCTCCACCTCGTCGGCGACAGGCCGGCAGCCGATGACGGGACGCGGGGCGCCGCGCCCATCCCCGCGGCCGGCCTCGAGGCGGACGGAGACCTGCGGGCCGCGCATGCGCGGCGGGACCTGGTCTTCCAGCAGATGCCGGGCTTCGTCGCCGTGCTGCGCGGGCCCTGCCACGTCTTCGAATACGTCAACGACGCCTACGTGGCGATCGCCGGCGCGCGCGATTTCATCGGGCGCACCGTGCGGGAGGTGTTTCCCGAACTCGCCGGGCAAGGCTTCTACGAGCTTCTCGATACGGTCTACCGCACCGGGCGGCCCTTCGCCGCCCGCGCCCTGCCGATCCGGCTCGGCGGCGAGGAGGCCGACCGGGCGATCGACCTCCTGTACCAGCCGCTGCGGGACGGGGAGGGCGCCGTCACCGGCATCTTCGTCGGCGGTTACGACGTCACCGAGCAGGTCCGCTCGCAGGCCGCGCTCCGCGACAGCGAGGACCGCTACCGCACCCTGCTCGACAGCCTCGATGTCGGTTTCTGCATCCTCGAGATGAAGTTCGACGAGGCGGACCGGGCGATCGACTACCGGATCGCCGAGGCCAACCCGGCCTTCGCCCGCCAGACCGGGGCCGACGTCGCGGGCCTGTGGGTGAGCGAGTTCGCCCCCGACCTCGAGCGGCACTGGTTCGACACCTACGGCCGCGTGGCGCTGACCGGCGAGCCGATCCATTTCGAGAACCAGGCCGACGTGTTCGGGCGCTGGTTCGACGTGCGGGCGCTGCGGATCGGCGAGCCGGCGCAGGCCAAGGTCGCGGTGTTCTTCAGCGACATCTCGGACCGCAAGCGCATGGAGGAGGCGCTGCGGGTGCTCAACGCCTCCCTCGAGGCGCAGGTCGCCGAGCGCACCGCCGAGCGCGACCAGATCTGGCAGGCCTCGACCGACCTGTTCTGCGTCGCCACCCTGGACGGCCGTCTCGCCAGCCTCAACCCGGCCTGGACGACGCTTCTGGGCTGGGGCGAGGGCGAGCTCCTCGGCCGCCCCTTCCTCGATTTCGTCCATCCGGACGACGTGGCGGCCACGACGACGGCGGCGGCGGGGCTCGCCCGCGGCGAGCCGCAGCCCAACTTCGAGAACCGCTATCGGCACTGGGACGGCTCCTACCGGTGGCTGTCCTGGAACGCCGTGCCCCGCAACGGCCGCATCTACGCGACGGTGCGCGACGTGACCGCGGTCCGGGCCCAGGCCGCCGCCCTGGCCGAGGTCGAGGAGGCCCTGCGCCAGTCGCAGAAGATGGAGGCGGTGGGGCAACTGACCGGGGGCGTCGCCCACGACTTCAACAACCTCTTGACCATCATCCGCTCCTCCGTCGACTTCCTGCGCCGTCCCGAGCTGCCGGAGGCGCGGAAACGCCGCTACCTCGACGCGGTGTCCGACACGGTGGACCGGGCCGCCAAGCTCACGGGCCAGCTCCTCGCCTTCGCCCGCCGCCAGGCCCTGTCGCCGGCGGTGTTCGACGTCGGCGAGAAGGTGCGGGGCGTCGCCGACATGATCGACACGGTCACCGGCGCCCGGGTGCGGGTGGCGGTCGCGGTGCCCGACCACCCGTGCTTCGTGCGCGCCGACCTGAGCCAGTTCGAGACCGCGCTCATCAACATGGCGGTCAACGCCCGCGACGCCATGGACGGCGAGGGCACGCTCACCCTGACGCTGACCTGCGGCGCCGCCATGCCGCCGATCCGGGGCCATGCCGGCTCGCAGAACGCCTTCGCGGCGATCTCGCTCGCCGATACCGGACCGGGCGTGCCGCCGGACCTGATCGGCCGCATCTTCGAGCCGTTCTTCACCACCAAGGAGGTCGGTCGCGGCACGGGCCTGGGCCTGTCCCAGGTGTTCGGCTTCGCCAAGCAGTCGGGCGGCGACGTCGACGTGACGAGCAGCCCCGGCCGCGGCGCCACCTTCACGCTCTACCTCCCGGAGGCGCCGGCCGCCCTGGAGGCCGACGACCGGTCCGCCGCCGCCGCCTCGGTGTCGCCGATCGGCGCCGGCGAGAGCGTGCTCGTCGTCGAGGACAACATCGAGGTCGGCCGCTTCTGCACGCAGATCCTCCAGGATCTCGGCTACCGCACCACCTGGGCCACCAACGCCGAGGAGGCGCTCGAGCGGCTCGGTCCCGACGGGGCGGGATTCGACGTGGTGTTCTCCGACGTGGTGATGCCCGGCATGGGCGGGCTCGCGCTCGCCCACGAGCTGCGCCGCCGGATGCCGAGCCTGCCGGTGGTGCTCGCCTCCGGCTACAGCCACGTGCTCGCCCAGGACGACGCGCACGGCTTCGAGCTCCTGCACAAGCCGTACTCCGCCGAGCAGCTCGGCCACATCCTGCGCCGGGTCACCCGGCCGGGCCGACCGCGCCGGACGGCCTGACCCGGGCGGCGCGGGCCATCGCCGCCCGGGGCCGCTATCAGGGCTTCGGCGCGGCTTGACCGGGCGTCCCTCGGTCCGGCGCCGCCTGGCCGGGTTCGGTGCCGGGCAGCTCGACCGGCTTGCCGTCGTTGAGGTCGCGGCCGGCATTCGGGTCGGTGCCGGTGCGCTGCAGGTGGGCGCGCATCTGCCACTGGTACTTGGCGATGCCGTGTTCGACCTCCTGCAGCAGGTTCGAGGTGGTGGGGTCGATGTCCTCTGTCACCTTGATGCCCCGATTCACCTCCTCGCCGACGCGCTTGTAGGCCTGGGTGAACCAGGCGAGAATCTGGGCATCGTCGAGGAAGCCGCCCGGGATCTCCGGCACGCCCGAGGTCCGCACGATGGTGTTGGCCCGCCCGTCCGCCGAGGCGCCGACGGCGAGCAGCCGCTCGGCGATGGTGTCGGCGTATTTGGACAGACCCTCGTAATGCTCCTGCAGGAGAAGGTGCAGCGGGTAGTACAGGGTACCGGAGACGTTCCAGTGCGCCTGCTTGGTCTGGAGCTGGAGCTGCTGCAGCTCGGTCAGCGTCTGCTGCAGGGCACCGATGTCCTTGCGCAGCGCATCCTCGCCGGCGCCGAGGTCGATCGACGGCTGGCGGCTGATCTCGTTCGTCGGAAAGGCGCCGGTCGGCTGCCGGCTCGCGACCGGCGTGGGCGAGGCGCGGCGCACCGCATCGCTGCGGGCCGCCGCGCCCTGCGGGTCGGCCGGCGGCGCTGTCGGTTGTCCGGTGGCCTGCGCGAGCTGGATGCGGGCCAGGATCGCGGTCGCCGTGGGCGCGCCCGCCATGCCGGCGGGAGCGGTCCCGGTCGCGGCGAGCGCCGGCGACAGGGCGGCGGAGCCGGCGAGGAACAGCGCGGCGAGCGCGCGGAGCGAGTGAGTCATCAGAACGATCCGAGGTTGCGGCGTCACGCCCGACCGACCGGTCCGGCGCCCGCCACCTCAAGGAATCCGGCGGTTCGCCGTTCCTGAATGACAGGGAATTTAGTCTCCGGGCGCATGGGCGCCGACGTCGCGACGCGGCGCGCGGATGCGGCTATGGATGGCAGGCGGCCCAACGAACGCGCGCCCGCTACCTCCATCCCGGTTCCATAAGATACCTTATGCGAATCATGGGTCGGGGTCCGCGGAGGGCTTCTGTCTGCCGCCCGTCCGGGCCGGCTCCCCCGCCCCGCGAAAAACCCCGCGGGGCGTCTCGGCGGGTCTCAGAGCGCCGCGATCAGCGTCCGGGCCTTGGCGGCGACCGCGTCGGGCGTGTCGCCGGGCTTGTAGAGCGAGGAGCCGCAGCCGTAGCCGCTGGCACCGGCGGCGCGCCAGGCCGGGAGGCTGGCCGCATCGACGCCGCCGACGGGCAAGAGCGGCGTGCCCGCCGGCAGCACCGCCCGCAGGGCCTTCAGCATCGGCGGCCCGCCGGCCTCGGCCGGAAACAGCTTGAGGGCGTCGGCGCCGGCATCGAGCAGGCCGAACGCCTCGGCCGGAGTCAGGAAGCCCGGCATCGCCACCATGCCGCGGGCCTTGGCGGCGCGCACCAGGGCTGGATCGGCGTGAGGCGTCACCAGCAGGCGGCCGCCCGCCTCGGCCACCGCCGCCACCTCGGCCTCGCGCCGGATCGTCCCGGCGCCGACGAGGGCCCGGTCGCCGAGGCGCGCCGCCAGGCGGCGCACGCTCTCGATCGGCTCGGGCGAGTTGAGCGGCACTTCGAGGATGGTCACGCCGGCGTCCACCAGCGCCTCGCCGATCGCCTCGACCTCGTCCGGCCGCACGCCGCGCAGGATCGCCACCAGCGGGCAGCGCGCCAGCCAGCCCGTCACGTCCCGAGTTTCGTCGTCGCGCGTCATGCCCACTGGATCCTCTCCCCGATCAGCGCCAGGCCGCGGGCGGCGGCGTCGGGATCGCCGGGCACCGCCTCGCCGCCCTTGAGGGCGATCGCCCGGCCGTAGAGTGCCATCAGCGGACCGGAGCCCACGAGACGTACCACTGGGCGCACGAGCGCGGGTTCCACCCTGGCGCCGCCGCCCGTGAGGGCCGCGCCGCCCGTGAGGGCCGCGCCGCCCGTGAGGGCCGCGCCGCCCGTGAGGGCCGCGCCGCCCGTGAGGGCGGCCGCGACCTCGTGCCCGATCAGCAGGCCCGACAGGTAGCTCGCCGCATCCTCCGGCGCGAGCCGGCCGAACAGCCCGAGGGTGCGGGTGCCGAACAGGTGATGCAGCAGCCCGCCGCCCTCCGCCGAGCGGGCGACGCCGGCCGCGAAGGCCGGTCCCGCCTCCGCGGTCCCGGTCATCATCCGGCCGAGGATGGTGTGCTCCTTGAGCGCCGCGAAGGCCTCGCCGGTCATGTGGGTGGTAAAGCCCGCGATGCGTCCGCCCGCGACCCGCACCCACTTGGCGTGGCTGCCCGGCAGGCAGATCAGCGCGTCCTCGTCCGGCCTCGCGAGCGTGCCGACGACCTGGACCTCCTCGCCGCGCATCACCTCGGGCGTGCCCGCCGCGTCCTCGGCGCTCAGGCCCGGCACCAGCCGCACCGTGGCGCCCGGAAACGGCACCGGCACGACGGCGCCGGCGAGCGCGTCGAGGCCCGCCGGACAGGCGAGATACGGCGCCTCCTGCCAGCCCTGGCGGCTGCCGACCATGCCGGCGAGCAGCACCCGGGTCTCGCCGTCGGCGAGCCAGTCGCCGACCATCGCGGTCAGCGCCGCCGGAAAGCCGCCCTCGGGCACCCGCAGGATGCCGCCCGCGCCCTCGCGCCGCGCCAGCACGGCCCCGTCCGGCGCGAGCCGGTAGGCGCGGGCGCTGCTCGTTCCCCAATCCACCGCGATCATGCGCAACGCTGTGCCTCACGGGCGGCGCGCGTGCAACCGGGCGGCCGCTTGACGCCGGTTCCGGCCGATCCTATCCAGGCGGAAAGGTTGCAACTGAAACCAATTCGACAGGGCAGGAAGGGGCCGGCGCCATGACCGTCCAGGCGAGCGTGCAAGGAGCCTTACGGGAGACCGGACCGGTGCCGTCCGGGGCTCGTCCCGCCGCCACCGGCTCGGGCCTCAGCCCGGGCTACATGTCGGGCTTCGGCAACGGCTTCGAGACCGAGGCCCTGCCGGGCGCCCTGCCGGTCGGCCGCAACTCGCCCCAAAAATGCCCCTACGGCCTCTACGCCGAGCAGCTCTCCGGCTCGCCCTTCACCGCGCCGCGCACCGCCAACGAGCGCTCCTGGCTCTACCGCATCCGCCCGACGGTCACCCATTGGGGCGCCTTCCGGCCGGTGGAGGCCCGCCTCTGGCTCACCGCCCCGGGCGAGACCGTCGACCTGCCGCCGGCGCCCCTGCGCTGGGATCCCGTCCCGATCCCGGCCGAGCCGCTGTCCTTCGTCGAGGGGATCCGCACCATGACGCTCGCGGGCGATGCGGGGGCGCAGGCCGGCATGGGCGCGCACCTCTACGTCGCCACCCGGTCGATGCGGGACGAGTACTTCTACAATGCCGACGGCGAGATGCTGGTGGTGCCCCAGGAGGGCGGCTTGCGCTTCCGCACCGAGTTCGGGGTGATCGAGGTCGGCCCCGGCGAGATCGCGGTGATCCCCCGCGGCGTGAAGATCGCCGTGGAGCTGCGCGACGGGCCGGCCCGGGGCTATCTCTGCGAGAATTACGGCGGCGCCTTCACGCTGCCGGAGCGCGGCCCGATCGGCGCCAACTGCCTGGCCAACCAGCGCGACTTCCTGACCCCGGTGGCGGCCTACGAGGACCGCGACGCCCCCGGCACGATGCTGGTGAAGTGGGGCGGGCGGCTCTGGGCCGCCGAGATCGCGCATTCGCCCCTCGACGTCGTGGCCTGGCACGGCAACTACGCGCCCTACAAGTACGACCTGCGCAAGTTCGCGCCGGTCGGCCCGATCCTGTTCGATCACGCCGATCCGTCGATCTTCACGGTGCTGACCTCGCCCTCCGAGACGCCCGGCACCGCCAACATCGACTTCGTGATCTTCTCAGACCGCTGGCTGGTGGCGGAAAACACCTTCCGGCCGCCGTGGTACCACCTCAACGTGATGAGCGAGTTCATGGGGCTGGTCTACGGGGTCTACGACGCCAAGACCGGCGGCGGCTTCCGGCCGGGCGGCGCCTCGCTGCACAACACGCTCCTGCCGCACGGGCCTGACGTCGACGCCTTCGAGAAGGCCTCGACCACCGAGCTGAAGCCCCACAAGCTCGAGGGCACGCTGGCCTTCATGTTCGAGACCCGCTTTCCCCAGAAGGTCAGCCGTTTCGCCGCCGAGACCCCGGCGCTCCAGGCGGAGTACGGCGCCTACGGCCGCAAGCTGGACAAGCATTTCGACCCGACCCGGCCGGAGCCGCGCTGATGCCGACCTCTCACCCGACGGATCTCGACCACACCCACGACCCGGCGGTCCGCTGCGGCGTGCCGGGGGCCGACGGGCATCCGGACTTCCCGATCCAGAACCTGCCGCTCGGCGTGTTCTCTCCCGCCGACGGGGCCAAGCGGCCCGGCGTCGCGATCGGCGACCAGATCCTCGATCTCGCGGCGGCGCGGGCGGCGGGCCTTCTCACCGGCGAGGCCGCCCGGGCGGTCGCGGCGGCGGAATCCGGCGACCTCGCCGGGATGCTCGCCCTCGGCGCCGGCCCGCGCCGGGCCCTGCGCCACCGGCTCTTCGCGCTCCTGCGGGCGGAGAGCCCGGACCGCGACCGGGTGCCGGCGCTGCTGCACGAGGCCGGCGCCTGCACCCTGCACCTGCCGGCGCGGATCGGCGACTACACCGACTTCTTCGTCGGCATCCACCACGCCATGAACACCGGCCGCCAGTTCCGGCCCGACCAGCCCCTGCTGCCGAACTACAAGCACCTGCCGGTCGGCTATCACGGCCGCGCCTCGTCGATCCGCCCCTCCGGGGTGCCCGTGCGCCGGCCGCGCGGGCAGGCGAAACCCCCGCATCTCGACGCGCCGGTCTTCGGCCCCTCGCGCCGGCTCGACTACGAGCTGGAGCTCGGAGTGTGGATCGGGCCCGGCAACGCGCTCGGCACGCCGGTGCCGGTGGCGGAAGCCGCCGATCAGGTCGCGGGCTTCTGCCTGCTCAACGACTGGTCGGCGCGCGACATCCAGGGCTGGGAGTACCAGCCCCTCGGGCCGTTCCTGGCGAAAAGCTTCGCCACGACGATCTCGCCCTGGATCGTGACGCCCGAGGCGCTGGCGCCGTTCCGCATCCCCCAGGCCCCGCGGCCGGACGGCGATCCGACCCCCCTGCCCCATCTCCTCGACCCCGCCGACCAGGCCGGCGGCGCGCTCGACCTCGACCTCGAGATCCTGCTCTCGACCGCCGCCTCCCGCGAGGCCGGACGGCCGCCCCACCGGATCGCGCGCTCCAACGCGCGCCACATGTACTGGACCGTGGCGCAGATGGTGGCCCACCATACCAGCGGCGGCTGCAACCTGCGCCCGGGCGACCTTCTCGGCACCGGCACCCTGTCGGGCCCGGAGCCGGAGGCCTGCGGCAGCCTGCTCGAGACCACCGAGGGCGGCAAGGCGCCGCTCCGCCTCGCGAACGGCGAGGAGCGCCGCTTCCTGGAGGACGGCGACGAGGTGATCCTGACGGCCCACGGCCGGCGCGACGGCTTCGCGCCGATCGGCTTCGGCCCCTGCCGGGCGGTGGTGCTGCCCGCCCCATGACCGCGGGAGCGATGACCACGGGACCCGGCCCGATATGGCACCGCGTGGCGGATCTCTCCGACTTCGCGGATCGTCCGGTGCTCGCCCGCGCGGCCGGGGGCGTCGCCCTCGCGCTCTACCGCCTCGACGGCGCGGTCCACGCCACGCAGGCGCTCTGCACCCATGCGGGCGTCTCCCTCGCCGACGGCGAGGTGGTGGAGGGCTATATCGAGTGCCCGGCCCATTACGGCCTGTTCGAGATCGCCACCGGCCGGGCGCAGGGCGGCCCGGTCTGCCGCGACCTCGCGACCTATCCGGTCCGGGTCGAGGGGACGGAGGTCTGGGTCGAGGTCGCGCCGGAACGCTCCTGACCGGACACGCGACCTCTCGCCCGCCACCCCGGACGCGCCGCGCCCGCTTCGCCGGGACGCGAGCCCGGGCCTACCGGTCCCCCGCCAGCCCCTGCCCGCTCGCTGCCCCGGCGAGCGCCAGGATCGCCCGGTTGAGCGGCACGGCGATCCCGTGCTTCTCCGCCGCCGCCACGACGGCGCCGGTGAGGTGGGCGTGCTCCAGGGGCCGGCCGGCGAGGCGGTCGTAGAGCATCGAGCTGCCGCCGTCGCCGGGCATGCGCAGGTAGCCGTCGAGGATGCGGGTGGCGTCCTCGTCGGTCAGCCGGGCGCCCTCGGCATTGGCGACGCGGATCACCTCGTCCATCAGCCCGCGGGCGAGATCCCGGATCGCCGGATCGTTGAAGACCACGATGCGGCGTAGCGTCAGCGCCGTGACCGGGTTGACCACCGCATTGCTGAGAAGCTTGCGCCAGGCGACCGTGACGAAATCCGCCTCCTGGGTGATCTCGAACGGGGTGCCGGAAAACAGCTCCGCGAAGGCGGTGCCGTCGGGGCCGGCCGGCACGGTCATCTTGGTGCTGCCGTGATGGGTGATGCGGCCGGGCGCCGTACGCTCGACCGAGCAGTAGATGATCGCCGGCAGCACCGGCACGCCCGCCGGCAGGTGGGGCCGCGCCCGCTCCGCCTGGCCGACGCCGTTCTGGATCACCACCACCCGGGTGCCGGGCCCGACGAGGCTGCGGAACCACGGCTCGGCGCCCGCGGTGTCCTGCGCCTTGGTGGTCACCAGCACCCACTCGGCGGGGCCGACCGCGGCGGGATCGGCGACGACGCGCACCCGCACCTCGCGCTCGCCCGACGCGTCGGTGACGACGAGGCGGTCGAAGGGCGTGCGCACGCAGAGCGTCACTTCGCGCCCGACCCGCTCCAGCGCCCCCGCCAGGTAGCCGCCGATCCCGCCGCTCCCGATCACCGCGACGCCGCCCGCCTGCCTGGTGCCGTCCGCCATGTCCCGCTCGCTCCCGATCCCGGTTCCAAGGGCTAACCTTAGGCCGCCCCCGGCGCCCCGGAAAGGCGGCGGGGATGCGGGTGAGGCCTGCATCCCCCGCGCGCGGAGGCCCCGGTCCATCCCTTGTCCGCCGCAGGGCGGGATCTAGCTTCCGGGCTCTCGCTTCGCTGCGTCGCACCCAACGATCAGGAGAGCCCCATGACGTCGCACGTCCCGGTGGAGGGGCACGCCGCCTCCGGCAGCAAGCCGGCCCCGCCCGCGACCCTCGTGATCTTCGGGGCCGGCGGCGACCTGACCAAGCGCCTCCTGATGCCGGCGCTCTACAACCTCGCCGGCAGCCACCTCCTCGACGAAAACACCACGATCTGGGGTGTCGACCACTCCGACGGCTCGGACGAGAGCTGGCGGAAAAACCTCTCCGACACGATGGAATCCTTCACCAAGGACGACACGGCGGAGTTCCACGCCAAGCACATCGATCCCACGGCCTGGGGCTTCGTGCGCGACCGGCTGCACTACCTCGAGGGTGACTTCCTGGCGCCCGAGACCTACAGGACGATCGCCGAGAAGATCCCCGGCAACGCGGTGTTCTACCTCGCGGTGGCGGCGCGGTTCTTCGCGCCGATCGTCGAGCACCTGGGACAGGCCGGTCTCCTGAAGCAGTCCGACGCCGCCTTTCGCCGGGTGGTGATCGAGAAGCCGTTCGGCAGCGACCTCGCCTCGGCCCAGGAGCTGAACAAGCGGCTGCTCGCGGTCGCCGACGAATCCCAGCTCTACCGGATCGATCACTTCCTCGGAAAGGAGACGGTGCAGAGCATCATGGCGATCCGCTTCGCCAACGGGATGTTCGAGCCGATCTGGCGCCGCGACTTCGTCGACCACGTCCAGATCACCGCCGCCGAGACCATCGGCGTCGAGGAGCGCGGCGCCTTCTACGAGCCGACCGGGGCGCTCCGCGACATGGTGCCCAACCACCTGTTCCAGCTTCTCTGCATGACCGCCATGGAGCCGCCGGTCTCCTTCGACGCGGAAGCCGTGCGCACCGAGAAGGCGAAGCTCGTCCAGGCGGTGCAGCCGGTCCAGCCCGGCGACGCGGTGCGCGGCCAGTACCGGGCCGGCACCGAGCAGGGCCGCGCCGTGCCGGGCTACCGCGACGAGCCGCACGTGGCGAAAGACAGCCGCACCGAGACCTACGCGGCCCTGAAGCTCACCATCGACAACTGGCGCTGGGGCGGGGTGCCGTTCTACCTGCGCACCGGCAAGCGGATGACCGGGCGGCGCACCGAGATCGCGGTCCACTTCAAGCCGGCGCCCTATCGGCTGTTTCGCGACACGCCCGTGGACCAGATCGCGCCGAACATCCTGCGGATCATGGTCGATCCGGTCCAGGGGATGACCACCGAGTTCAACGCCAAGGTGCCGGGCCCGTCGATGCGGCTCGGCGCCGTGCGCTCCACCTTCCGCGAGGGCGATTTCTTCCCCCAGGAGCCGAATGTCGGCTACGAGACCCTGATCTACGATTGCCTCTGCGGCGACGCGACCCTGTTCCAGCGCGCCGACAACATCGAGGCGTCCTGGGCCGCGGTCGATCCGCTGGTGAAGGCCTGGGGGGCGGGCGGCGAGCCGGAGCCCTACGAGGCCGGCAGCGCCGGGCCGAAGGCGGCGGACGAGCTTCTGGCCCGCGACGGCCGGCGCTGGCTGCCCCTCGACGGCGACTGACCATGGACCCGCGCGAATGGCTCGAGGCCGACGGGCTCGGGGGCTTCGCCTCCGGCCCGGTCACGGGCCCGCGCACCCGGCGCTACCACGCGCTCCTTCTCACCGCGACGACCCCGCCGACCGGCCGCATGGTGCTGGTCAACGGGTTCGAGGCGGAGGTCGCGACCGTGGCCGGCTCCGTCCCGCTCTCGACGCAGGGCTACGCGCCCGACGTGATCCACCCCGACGGCTGGCGCCACGTCGCGGACTTCGCGCCCCGGCCCTGGCCGACCTGGACCTTCCGGCTTCCGGACGGCACCACCCTCCGTCACGAGGTGCTGGTCGTCCCCGATTCCGGCGAGACGCTGCTGCGCTGGCAGCGCCTGACCGGCGACGGCCCCTGCACGCTCACCGTCCGCCCGCTCCTGTCGGGCCGCGACTATCACGCGCTGCACCACGAGAACCCGGCCTTCGCCTTCGCGGCAACCGTGCGGGGCGGCAACGTGGCTTGGCGGCCCTATCCCGACCTGCCGGCGGTCGCGGCGCTGACCAACGGCGCCTACGCCCACGCGCCGGACTGGTACCGCAACTTCCTGTACGCGGCGGAGCGTGACCGCGGCCTCGACGATACCGAGGACCTGGCCAGCCCGGGCCCCTTCACCTTCGATCTCGCTGCCGGCGCAGGGGTCATGATCCTGCGCGCCGGCGACGGGCTCGCCGTGCGGGCGGCGGCTCATGCCGAGCGGCTGATCGCGGACGAGGAGGCGCGCCGCGCCGCGCTCCCGCCCCTGGCGCTCGCGGCCTCCGCCTATCTGGTCGACCGGCCCGGCGGACGCACGCTGGTGGCGGGCTTCCCGTGGTTCACCGATTGGGGCCGCGACACCTTCATCGCGCTCCGCGGCCTCCTCGTCGCCACCGGTGCCCTCGCCGAGGCCCGGGCGATCCTGCTCGCCTGGGCCGGGGCGGTGAGCGAGGGCATGATGCCGAACCGCTTCCCCGACCGGGGCGAGGCGCCGGAATACAATGCCGTCGACGCCTCGCTCTGGTACGTGGTGGCGGTGCACGACACCCTCGCGGCCCACGAATCCGCCGGCCTGGCGGTGCCGGAAGCCGAGGCCGCCGGGCTGGAGCGGGCCTGCACGGCGATCCTCGACGGCTACGCCGCCGGCACCCGCTACGGCATCGCGGCCGATGCGGACGGGCTCCTGCGTGCCGGCGTGCCGGGGGTGCAGCTGACCTGGATGGACGCCAAGGTCGGCGACCGGGTGATCACGCCGCGCATCGGCAAGCCGGTCGAGGTCCAGGCCCTGTGGATCAACGCGCTCAGGATCGGTATCGCCCGCTGGTCGCCGCGCTGGCGCGACCTGGAGCGGCGCGCCTCGGCGAGCGTCCATCGCTTCGTCGCCCCGTCCGGCGCCCTCCACGACGTGATCGATGCCGACCACGTTCCGGGCGCGATGGATGGCAAGATCCGGCCGAACCAGATCCTGGCGGTGGGCGGCCTGCCCTTCCCGCTCTTCACCGGCGAGGCGGCCCGGGCGGTGGTCGAGGCTGTCGAGGCGCGGCTCCTCACGCCGCTCGGCCTGCGCTCCCTCGATCCCGCCGACCCGGAATATCGCGGCACCTATGCCGGCGGTCCGGCCGAGCGCGACGGCGCCTATCACCAGGGCACGGTCTGGCCCTGGCTGATCGGCCCCTTCGTCGAGGCCTGGCTTTCCGTCCGCGGCGGCTCGGCCGAGGCCAGGACCGAAGCGAAGGCGCGCTTCCTGCCGCCGCTCGAGGCCCATCTCCGGGAGGCCGGCCTCGGCCACGTCTCGGAGGTCGCCGATGGCGATGCCCCCCACCGCCCCGGCGGCTGCCCGTTCCAGGCCTGGTCCCTCGGCGAGCTGATCCGCGTGCGGCGGATGCTCGACCTCGATCCGGTGTAGGCGTTCGATGTCGGGCGGCCGGAAGATCGCCAATGGCCCATACCACCCTCCCCTTTCCCGGACGACTGAAACGAAGTGGAAGGAGATCCGGGATCCAGCACGAAAAGTCGTGAAGCGTCCGCCTGTCAGCAACGCTGCAGCATGCAGAGCCGCTTCGCGGCATATTCTCTGCTGGATCCCGGATCTCCTTCCGCTGACGCTTCAGTCGTCCGGGAAAGGGGCGGGATTGCATCACAGAAAAATTCTCCGAAATTTTTAGATCGCTGTGACTGGAGACCCCACCATGCCCGCCTCTTCCACGGCCTGCCTCACCGACACCGCGGAGGGCCGCCGCCTCGCCGCCGTCGAGACGGAGGGCTGGCATCGCTGGGGGCCGTACCTGAGCGAGCGGCAATGGGGCACGGTGCGGGAGGATTACAGCGAAGGCGGCACCGCCTGGGACTACCTGCCCCACGACCACGCCCGCTCCCGCGCCTATCGCTGGGGCGAGGACGGCATCGCGGGCTTCAGCGACGACCGCCAGCTCTGGTGCCTGTCGCTCGCCCTGTGGAACGGCCGCGACCCGATCCTGAAGGAGCGGATGTTCGGGCTCACCAACGACGAGGGCAACCACGGCGAGGACGTCAAGGAACTGTGGTGGTACCTCGACGGGACCCCGACGCATTCGTACATGCGGATGCTCTACAAGTATCCGCACGCCCCCTACCCCTATGCCGACCTCGTCGCCGAGAATGCCCGGCGCAAGGGTAAGAACCTCCCCGAATACGAGATTGCTGATACCGGCGTGTTCGAAGGCGGGCGCTACCACGACGTGACCGTGGAATATGCCAAGGCCGCCCCCGACGACATCCTGATGCGGGTGACCCTCGTCAATCGCGGGCGGCAAGCCGCCGACCTCCACGTCCTGCCGCAGGTCGTCGCCCGCAACACCTGGTCGTGGGGGCGCGAATCCTGGGAGGCCGAGCAGCCCCGCCCGCTGCTGCGCCTGACCGAGACCGGCGCCGTCGCGGCGACCCGCGGGCGTGCCCCGGCCCTGCGCTTCGCGAGCCTCCAGCCGGCCGAGTTCCTGTTCTGCGAGAACGAGACCAACACGCGGCGGCTCTTCGGCACGCCCGGCCCGGCCCACCCGAAGGACGCGATCAACGACCGGATCGTCGAGGGCCGGCACGAGGCGGTGAACCCCCTCGCCGAGGGCACCAAATGCGCCGCCTGGACGCGGCTGACGGTCCCGGCCGGCGGCACCGTCACGCTACGATTCCGCCTGAGCCCCGAGGCGGGCCCGGATTTGCGCGACCCCGCCGCCTTCGACGCCGTGATGGCGCAGCGGCTGGCCGAGGCCGACGCCTTCTACGCCGCGCTCCAGCGCGACATCGCCGACCCGGATGCCCGCCTCGTCCAGCGCCAGGCGCTCGCCGGCATGCTATGGTCGAAGCAGTTCTACCATTTCGACGTCCGGCGCTGGCTTGCCGGCGATCCCGCCCAGCCGGCCCCGCCGGAATCCCGCCGCCACGGCCGCGACAGCGACTGGACGCATCTGAACAACGCCGACATCGTCTCGATGCCGGACAAGTGGGAATATCCCTGGTACGCGGCCTGGGACCTCGCCTTCCACTGCGTGACCTTCGCGCTGATCGACCCGGCCTTCGCCAAGGGCCAGCTGATCCTGCTCACCCGCGAATGGTACATGCATCCGAACGGGCAGTTGCCGGCCTATGAATGGGCCTTCGGCGACGTGAACCCGCCGGTCCATGCCTGGGCGGCGCTCCGGGTCTACCGCATGGACCAGGCGATGACGGGCAAGCCCGACCGCGCCTTCCTGGAACGGGTCTTCCACAAGCTGATGCTGAACTTCACCTGGTGGGTGAACCGCAAGGATGCCGGCGACCGCAACGTCTTCCAGGGCGGCTTCCTCGGGCTCGACAATATCGGCATCTTCGACCGCTCGGCCAGGCTCCCCACCGGCGGCACCCTCGACCAGGCCGACGGTACCGCCTGGATGGCGATGTACAGCCTCAACCTGATGCGGATCGCTCTCGAACTCGCTGTCGAGGATCCGGTCTACGAGGACATCGCCACCAAGTTCTTCGAGCACTTCCTGACCATCGCCGAGGCGATGACTCATGTCGGCGGCAACGGGACCGGCCTGTGGGACGAGACCGACGAGTTCTACTACGACGTCTTGAGCCTGCCCGGCGGCCGCCAGGTGCCGCTCAGGGTGCGATCCCTCGTCGGGCTGATCCCGCTCTGCGCCGTCGAGGTGCTGGACGAGGACTTTTCGGAGCGCTTCCCGGCCTTCGCCCGGCGCGCCCGCTGGCTGCTCACCCACCGCCCCGACCTCGCCGCCCAGGTCTCGCGCTGGGAGGAGCCGGGCCGCGGCAACCGGGTGCTGCTCTCGCTGCTGCGCCGCCACCGCATGAAGGCGCTCCTGCGCCGGATGCTCGACGAGACCGAGTTCCTCTCGCCCCACGGCGTGCGCTCGGTCTCGAAGGCGCATGCGGCGGCGCCGTTCCGATTCCCCTGGGACGGAGAGACCTTCGCGGTCGATTACGAGCCGGCGGAATCGACCACCGCCGTCTTCGGCGGCAACTCGAACTGGCGCGGGCCGATCTGGCTGCCGATCAACTTCCTGCTGGTCGAGGCGCTCACCGAGTTCGGCCGCTTCCACGGCCCCGACTTCACGATCGAGTGCCCGGCGGGCTCGGGCCGGTACCTCGCCCTGCCGGAGATCGCCGACGAGCTGTCGGCCCGCCTCACCCGCCTGGTGCTGCGCGGCCCCGACGGCCGCCGCCCGGTCCTGGGCGACAACCCGCTCTTCCAGGACGACCCGCATTTTCGCGATCACGTCCCGTTCCACGAATACTTCCACGGCGACACCGGGGCGGGCCTGGGGGCGGCGCACCAGACCGGATGGACGGGGCTGATCGCGCTGCTGCTCCAGCCGCGCCGCGAGGTGGCGGGCGGGCCGGTGCCGGCGGCGCCGGAGGGATGAGGCCCACGAGCATTTTCCGACGAGGCGGATGCCGGCTCGTCGGAAAATGGTATAAAATCAAGGATCTAGCGCGGCGTGCGATTGCGGCGTGATCGGGCGCTGCTCTATCCCCTGCCCCGCCCCGTGCCCTCGTCCCACACGCTCCAGCGAAACACCTCGGTGCCGGCGCCGTCGACGATGCGCACCGCCTCGGCGGCGGGGCCGGAGCGCTGGGGCACCCGGGCGCGGCGGAAGAGGCGCAACGCCCGCTCGCGGGCGGCCTCGAGGCCGGCGGTGCGGACCGAGGCGCGCTGCACCGGCGCGTCCTCGGGGCCGACGATCTCGATGTGGTAGGTCTCGCGCAGCAAGGTTCTGGGGGCTCCGGGTCGGGCCCCTCAATAAGGGAGGCGGGCCGCTCCGCGCCAGGGGCCCGGTGCCGCATTCCGCCCCCGCGCCACGCATGGGGGGATCGGGTCCAACCGGGTGTCAGGTCTTCAGCACCGGCTCGTTGACGTCGCCGCCGCCGCGCCGGGCGAGATAGGCCGGCTGGAACATGCACATCCGCACCGCGTCGCGGTACTTGCCGTTCACGAAGAACTCGTCGCGCAGGGTGCCCTCGGTCTCGAAGCCGCAGGCCTCGTAGATGCCGATGGCGCGCCGGTTGTCCTTGTCGACGTGCAGGTAGAGCTTGTGGATGTTGAGCACCTTGAAGGCGTAATCCATGGCGATCTGCGTCGCCCGCAAGGCGTAGCCGCGGCCCTGGAACGACGGATGGATCGCGATCTGGAACTCGCAGGACCGGTGCAGGTGGTTGATCTCGACGAGCTCGACCAGCCCGGCGCGCTCGTTCTCCGGCGTCGCGATGATGAAGCGCCGCTCGGTCTGGTTGTGGATGTTGCGCTCGTAGAGCTGCGCCAGCTCGGCGAAGGACTCGTAGGCCTCCTCGAACCAGTAGCGCATGATGCTGTCGTTGTTGTTGAGCTGGTGCACGAAGAGAAGGTCCTCGCGTTCCAGCGGTCGCAGCTTGATGGTCGGGGCCATGGTCGGTCGGAATCTGCCGGCGGGAAGGCCCCGACCCTACTCCTCCGGCGGCACCTCGTCACCCGCCGACAGGGCGGAGACCGCCGCCGCGAGGCGATCCCAGCCCTCGGCGAGCTGCGTCACCTCGGCCGCGAGCCGGCAGAGCATCGCCGCCGTCTCCGCCTCCTCGGGGCTCGCGCGCGGCCCCGCGTCGATCGGGTCCTGCCGCAGGGCGGCGAGGTGGTTGCGCAACTGGCCGCGCAGGGCGGTGAGACGCTGCCGCCCGGCCTCTCCCGGCAGCGGCCGCTCCCCGTCCCCTCCCTGCCTGTCGTCCACCAGCCGCAGCCGGCGCGGTTCGCCCCCGGGCATGGCGGCCTCCTGCCTCTCGCGGTCCTGCCGGGACGGGCGCCCCGCGTCAGGATCGAACACCGGATGCTGCCCGTCCGGCCGCGAACGGGCGCTTAACGAAATCCTGCGAATGCCACGGATGCCCGGTCCGCCAGGCCGCGGGCGGTCGGGACGCGGCGGTGCTGGCGCGCGAAAACCGCCACATTGCCGTGGCAGGCACGGGGCCGGGCGAGGAGGATTCCGGGGGATGGGCGTGCGAGGACGGACGATCCTGTGCCTGGCGGCCCTCCTGGGGACGGCCGGCCGACCCGCCGAGGCGGCCCCCAAGCACCTTGCCCCCGTGCCCCCGGCCACGCTCGGCCTGATGGCGGCGCGCGCCATGGCGCCGTCGGCGCCGGTGCTGCTGCGGGCCTACAAGCAGGAATCCGAGATCGAGGTGTGGAAGCGGGCGGCGGACGGCCGCTACGTCCACCTCAAGACCTTTCCGATCTGCCGCTGGTCGGGCCAGCTCGGCCCCAAGACCCGCACCGGCGACCGCCAGTCGCCCGAGGGATTCTACACCGTCGCGGCCCGCCAGCTGAACCCGAACTCGGCCTACTACCTCTCCTTCGACATCGGCTACCCCAACGCCTACGACCGGGCGCATGGGGGCACCGGCTCGGCCCTGATGGTGCACGGCACCTGCTCGTCGGCCGGCTGCTTCGCCATGACCGACCGGCAGGTCGGCGAGATCTACGCCCTGGTGCGCGACGCGCTGGCCGGCGGGCAGGCGGCGTTCCAGTTCCAGGCCTTCCCGTTCCGCATGACGGCGCGGGCCATGGCGCGCCACCGCACCGACCGGTACATCGCCTTCTGGCGCCAGCTCAAGGAGGGCTCGGACCGGTTCGAGGCGACGGGCCGCGAGCCGCTGGTGACCGTCGAGGCCGGCCGCTACGTCTTTGCCCCCTACCCCGACCCGGCCCTCGAGGCCCAGGCGGTGGCGCGGCGCGGCGAGGAAGAGGCCCGCATCCAGGCCCTGGTCGAGGGCGGGATCGAGGCGGTGCGCACCACCTACGCCGATGGCGGCCAGCACCCGAGCTTCACCGCACTGATCAAGCGCGCCTCGGCCTTCGGCGCCTCGGTCACCGGGGCGACGGCCCCGATGACGAACGCGGCCGCGACGACCGCCACCGTGACGGGCGCCACCGCCTACGCGGCCGACCCGAGCCCGGCGGCGAGCCCGTTCGCGGCCTTCATCGTGCCGGCCGGCCTCGGCGACGTCAGCCGGCCCGAGGCCCTGGCCCTCGCCGGGCGCGAGGTGGTGGTGGTGCCGGCCCGCCGCCGCCCGCCCGCCCCGATCCATCCGATCCAGGTCGCGGCGGCCTTCGTGCCGGTCGCCTTCGTGCCCTTGCCGATGATCGAGACCGAGCCCTCGCCGTTCTCGCGCCTGCGCCTGGCGGAGGAGCCCTCCCGCCTCACCCTCGCCGCCTCGCCCCAGCCGGCGAGGCCGTTTTTCCTGGCGGCGAAGTTCGCGGCGGTGCCGTAAGGCGTCCGCGCGCTTTCCGGACCGCCGGCCCGAACCGGTGATTCCTGTCGATCGGGCAGGAGGGGGCTGCGTTGCCATGATCCCCGGTGACGAAATCCCCGGTGAGGGGTCACGGACAGTACGAGAGGGCGATGGACCAAGCGGCATCTCACAGGCACTGCTCGCTCAACTGTCTCCTCGCTGCGGCTTCGCGCGTCGCAGTCATCTATCGGCGGGGACCGTCCAGGCAGACCTGCCTGATCCGCTGGGATCGCGCGCACGACACATTCGAGATCGGGCAGTGGTTCAAGGGGAGTGTCTATCCCGACCGCTCATCCCTGGCGCCCGATGGCGCGCACCTGCTGACCTTCATGGGCTCGTTCCGGCCGCCCTTCTCGACGTGGACGGTGCTCTCGCGTCCGCCGTACTTCACTGCACTCGCGCTCTGGCCCAAGGGCGATACGTGGGGCGGCGGCGGCACGTTCCTGTCGGAGCGGACCTTCGCCCTCTATCATGGCGCTTGGCCTGCCTCGCCCGGCCCCGGCTTCAGCATGCCCAAGGGCTTCTCCCTCCTCCCGCCCGGTCCGGCGACCGATGAGCGGATCGCACATGCAAGCAGCCGGGATCCACATGCGTGGCGCATGATCGAGGGCACGGGCTCGCCCTCTCCGACGCAAGCCATGACTTGCGATGGGCCATTCGGATTCGGGCTCCTTGCCTCCTGGAAGGCGGATGAGGCTCGCCAACCATGGCGATGGGAGCGGTGCGTCGAGTTGGTGCGGGGTAACCGGCGTGTTCCGCTTGCGGGCGTCGGCTGGACCGCCTTCGATGGAACTGGCGATTTGCTCCTTGCGCGGGGGGGCGTCTTCTGCGCTGCATGGCCGACGACCTGCCCGCCGCTTTCGATGCGGGTGACGTGGTCGCGCGCTCGCGTCTTCTGGCCGACTTCACGGATCTGACGTTCCGGCCGCTCGCCGCGCCCTACGCAGCGGCCTCGAGCGCGGATCGCCATCTGCCGATCCTCGACAGCGTGACCAAAGCCGATCGACAGGCGCGCAAGAAGATGCGACGGTTCGTGGAGCGGCAAGCCGCTCGGAGCGATGGATGAAAGGCTCCAGAGTATTTTTTTGACGAAGTGGATGCCGGTTCGTCGAAATAAGATGCGGTACAATCAAAGACCTAGAGAGCTTCGCAATTGCAGCGCGATCGTGACGTTCTCTGGTGGGGCCAAGACGAGTGCTTGGCATGAAGCCGCACTTCGCGAGTGTGCGGATGATCGGGGGTCGAGGCGGCCGCCATCCGCCACCGCTCCGCGAATAGGTGGCAAAAATCTCACCAATACAGCTGCGCCCGTCCGATGAACGCGTCCGCGTCGATCGTCCGGCGGTTGAAGTTCAGGCTCGCCGGTGAGGGCGAGGTGTGGGAGCGGACGTAGTCGAACACGAAGCGGATGTTGCGGTCCGGGTACCAGTTCACGCCGGCGGTGAAGTCCTGCTCGATGCCGCCGCGGATCGCCCGGTCCTCGAGGTCGATGGCGCTGTAGCGCAGGCCCAGCTCGAACACCCCGGTGCCGCCGCGGCTGACGCGCTGCGCCTCCTCGACCTGCACGCCGCCGAACACCGCGTATTCGGTGGCGTAGTTCGGGGCGATCGCGTAGCGCCGCCCCTTGCCGTTGAGGAGCAGGCCAGCCTGGATGTAGCCGCCCTGGAAGCTCAGGGACGGCGCGCCGCCGAAGCGGCCGATCTCGGTCAGGATGTACTCGGCCTGGATCCGGAACGGGCCGGATTGCCAGGCAGCCTCGAGCCCGACGCGGCCGATGCTCGCCGCATCGCGGATGCCGCCGGTATTCACGAATTGCCGCGCGAACAGAAAAGCCTCGGAGCGGCTCGACAGGGTGAGCGCGCTGCCGTCGTTCGGCAGCGAGCGGTAGCTGCCGGCGAGCCCGAAATGGAGGACCTCGTACCCGTCCTGGCTGAGCCACGGCGCATAGGTGACGCGGGTGGTCGAGGCGATGCCCTGATCGCCGATGGCGGCGTTGTTGATGTTGCCGCCGAACACGCTCGTGACCGCGGTCCAGCGCTCGCCGTGGGTGCCGACGGCAAAGCCGAAATTGCGCGCGGGCGCGAAGGCGTCGGCCAGCGAGCGCTCGGTGAACAAGGTGTTGTTGTCGGAGATCAGCTGGTTGAGGCTGAACGGCTCCTTCATGTTGCCGATCGCCACGATGACGTCCTTGAAGCCCTTGTAGGCGACGACCGCGTCGTTGATCGGCCGGTTCGGCTCGGCGAAATCGTACTGGAAGGCGAGCTCCAGCTCCTTGCCCAGGGTCAAGGTGCTCTCGATCCAGGAGCGGCGCACGGCGATGGGCGTGTCGAACACCGTGCCGAAGCCGCGCTGCTGCACCCGCCCGGTGCCGAAATCGAGCTGGAGCCGCCCGCCGATCCGCAAGGTCGCGGCGTCGTCGGGAAACTTCAGGGTGATGCCCTTCTCGTCGATGGTCAGCGTCTCGCCGAACGGGCCGGGCGGGCCGTCGATCGCCAGGGCGGGCAGGCTCGCGCAGGCGAGCAGGAGAGCGGCGAGCGGCCAGGGCGAGCGCGACCGCGGGCGGGTGGTGTGAGACATGGCCGGATCCTCGCGGCAGATATGCCGGAGGCTGGCCGTTATTCCATGACGGTGCTGCGACCTTCGGCAGGCGCGGCCGCGTTCACCGGCCGGTGTGGCGCACCCGCCACGTCCGGGGCCGTCACCGCGCACGGGCGGCGCGAACCGCCGCGTCACGGCGGGGTTGTGTCGGGGACGATCGAGGAACCACCATGCCCCCCGCCATCGACCGCCGTCTCTGCCTGTCGGGTCTCGCCGCCCTCGCCTTCGGCCCGCTGACCGGCCCCGCCCGCGCGCAGGGCGCGCCCGCCCAGAATACCCCCGCCCAGGGCGCGGCCGGCCGCTCCGATACCCTCGTGGTGATGGAGAAGGGCGACCGCGCCCTGAGCTTCTACGCGCTCGCCAGCGGCCGGCGCACCGGACGCGTCGCGCTGCCGGGGGAGTACCCGCACGAATTCGTCGTCGACCGGGCCGGGATGCACGCCTACGTGGCGCTCTACGGCGCCAAGTCCTCGACCACGCCGGGACCGGGGGGCGATGCGGTCTACGTCGTCGACCTCGCGGCCCAGAGCCTGTCCCGCACCATCGACTGCGCGCCGTTCCGGCGCCTGCACGGCATCCGCCTCGACGCGAAGGACCGTCTGCTCGTGCTGAGCGAGGACCGCGACGTGCTCCTCGGCATCGATGCGCCGGAGCGTGCCGAGCG
This sequence comes from Methylobacterium indicum, assembly GCF_017347565.1. Classification (NCBI taxonomy): domain Bacteria; kingdom Pseudomonadati; phylum Pseudomonadota; class Alphaproteobacteria; order Hyphomicrobiales; family Methylobacteriaceae; genus Methylobacterium; species Methylobacterium indicum. The sequence goes on from NZ_AP024145.1 coordinate 5,124,227, forward strand.
CCCGGATCGGGCGGTCCCGACCGGGGGCATCAAGGGCCACCTCTTCTCCCTGTCGCGGGACGGCGAGACGGCCTACGTCGCCAACATCCTGTCGAACACCGTGAGCCGGGTCCGGCCCTTCGCGCCGGCGGAAGGCCCGCGACTCGCCGCGACCGGCCTGTGGCCGGAGGGCAACGCGCTCTCTCCCGACGAGGCGACGCTCTACGTCGCCAACCGCCGCAGCGGTACGCTCACCGCGCTCGCCGCCGAGGCGATGACGGTGACCCGCAGCGTGCCGACCCGCGGCGACGTGGTGCGGGTCGATTGCGGGCCGGAGGGCGACCTGATCCTGGCGAACTACGCCGAGAAGAGCCTGTCGCTGCTCGATCCCGCGCTCAAGGAGATGGCGGTCGTGCCGCTGGGCGGTGCGCCGGTGGCGCTGGCCCGCCACCCGTCGAGCCCCCTCGCCTTCGCGGCCCTGGAGGACGACCGGATCGCGGTCGTCGATCTCGAGGGGCGCCGCGTCCAGGGACACCTCGCCACCGGGCGCGAGCCCGACGTGATGGTGGTGCTGCCCGGATGATCGATATCCGGGCCCCGCGGGGGGGCCCGGTGCCGGATCAGGCCGCCCGCATCGGGCGCTTCGGCGGCTCGAACACCGTCGCGTAGTGGGTGCGGCACCAGCGCTTGCCGGTGAGCACCCGGCAGCCGCAGACCCGCTTGGTCTCGATCGCGGTGCCGTCGCCGTCGGCCCAGAGCGGGAAGGTGCAATCGAGGAGGCCGGCCTTCAGGAACAGAACGCCCTCGCCGCCATCGGCCGCGGCCGCCGGCACCCGGCGGGACATCGGCAGGGCGACGACGCTGCCCTCGGACGGCGGCTCGATCAGCACGGGGGCCGCGACCGGCTCCGGCGCCTCGACGGCGCGCGGCAGCGGGGCCTGCACCCGCGGCGCCTCGGGCTGCGCCGTGGCCGGCCCGGCGACGGGCGAGGCGGCGACCGCCGGCTTGGGGGCGACCGGCGGCTTCGCCGCGACGGGGCTCGCGGCCTTCGCGACGGGCGGTGCCTTGCGGGCCGGTGCCGGGGCCTTGTTGGCGGCGAGGAACGCCCGGGTGGCCTCCTCGAGGGCGCGCGCGCCCATCACCGGCGCCTCGGCGCGGGCAGGCTGCGGCGCGACCGGCGCCGGTTTGGCCGCCGGTGCGGCCTCGGCCGGCTTGGTGGCGGCCGGCTTGGCGACGGCAGGCTTGGACGCCAGCACCTTGGCGGGAGCCGGCTTCACGGCGGCGACCGGCGCGGTCTTCGCGGGTTCCGCCTTCGCGGGTTCGGCCCTGGACATCAGCACCCGGGCCGGCGCGGCCGCGGCCGGCTGGAGGGTGGAAGGCAGGATCCGCGACGGCAGGATCCGGGGGGCCGGAGCCTTGGCGGGCTCGGCCGCGGCGGCCGGGGCGTTCACCGGCTCGACCTTGGCCGCCGTCTTGACCGACGGCGTCGGCTCCGCCCGCACGGAGGCGACGGCCTGTGCCGGGGCTTCCGGCCTGGCAACCTCAGGCTTGGCAACCTCAGGCTTGGCTAGGGCGGCCGCCTCGTTCCGGGCCTCCGCCTTGGCCTGCTGGCGCGCCAGGGCGGCCTGCGCCACCCGGCCGATCACGTCGGTCACCGACGTGCCGATCACGCCGGCGATCTCCGCCGGGTCACGTCCCTCGATCCACAGCGCGACCGCCTTCTCGGTCGCCTCAGCCGTCCACACCGCGTCGTTCATTTCCAAAGGGGCTCTGTTCCAGTTCGAATCGGAAAGGCGGGATATACGGTGAGTCTCCTCACCAAGTCCCTTCTCATGACGCAAGGGTGGGATGCGACCGATCGCCTGCCCGCGCGGAACGCAGTCACGCTCACGCCTCAAACCGCTGCCCCGCGAGCCGTGACCTTGGCCGATTCGGCCTCGGTCGGTGCGCCGTCGGCCAGGTTGCTCGCTGCCTCCCCGGCTTTCAATGCCTCTTTGGACGGGAGGACTTCGGGTGGCAGGACTTCGGGTGGCAGGACTTCGGGCGGGAGACCTTCCACGATCCTCGCGGCGGACTTCGCCTTGAGCATCTGGGCGGCCCGGGCGTAGCCCCCGTCCTCGCCGTCGACGAAGTGGACGTGGTCGCGCAACGCCGCCACCGGGGTGATGCAGGTGGTGAGCGCCGCGCCCTGGCGGTGCAGGCCGAACCGCACGAGGCCCGCCGCCTCCGCCTCCTCCAGCCGCGCCTCGATCCGCGCCGCGAGCGCGGGGCTGCAATCGAGGGTCATGCGCAGGCCGTCGTCGTATTTCCGGAAATCGGTGTTGGCGACCAGTTCGCCGATGTAGCGCGGCGCCGAGAAGCCGCCGACCCTGAGGCCCAGGCGGAAGATCAGGTGGCCGACGAGCGTCGCGCCCAGGACGTGCAGGCGGCGCAGCGCCAGCGATCCCTTGAGCGGTCCCCGCGCCCGCACCTCGTGGGCGAGGCCCGGCGGCGGCCAGCGCAGGCGCGGCCCGCCCGGCGGCAGCGGATGGCCGCGGGCCGGCGCCTCACCGGCGAGCCGCACCACGTCGGCGATCGCCGCACGGGCCGCCGCCCGGTCGGCGCCCTCGGCGGCGACCACGAGGACGGACAGGATCAGGCCGTGCCGGGCCCGGGTCGGCTCGAACCGGCAGGTCAGGCCGGTGAGGTCGGGCTGGGTGCCGGCCGGTGCCGGCGCGACGGCGTGGAGCCCGCGCTTCAGGGCGCGCTCGGCATAGGCGAGGCCCCCGCCCATGAACATCGCGTAGGCGACGTCCGGCGAGGGCGCGTAGCGCGCCACCGCGACCGCGTGGCCGGCGGCGCGGATCTCGGAGACCGGCACCAGGGCGGCGCGCAGGGACAGCCCCATCGCGTCGCGGGCCCAGGACACCGTGGCGGCGAGCGCCGCCCGGGCCGCCTCCTCCTCGTCGGGCGCGACCAGCACGCTCGCGCCGTCGCCCCCGAACACGAAGGGCAGTTCGCGCCGCTCCAGGGCGTTGCGCAGGGCCGCGATCACCGCCGCCCCGGTGAAGTTCACCGCCCGGTAGCGCCCCGCCGCGATGGCACCGGTGGAATCGACCACGTCGGTGACCGCCACCCACCATCCGTCCGGCACCGGGCGGTACTGCGCCTCATCGAGGACGCTCAGGAAGTCCGTCGCCGGGGCGAGGTCGGCATAGCGGAAGCCCTCGGCGGCGAGGGGCGCGGCAAAGGGCGCAATCTGGGGCGCAACCTGGGGCGCACTTTGGGGCGCGGCGCGGGGCGTCGTGGGTATCGCGGTCTCCATCCGTCCCAAACGTCCGGGCCCGCGGCGTCGGTTCCCCCGTGCGGGCGTGTCGGTGGGGTGATGCGGCGGTGAGTTCCCGAGACGGGAAAAGCGCGGATCGTCTCCCCTCCCTGCTGGCGGGACGAGGAGACGATCCGCGCCTGAATCGTATCGGGCGGGCGAGACGGACGCTGTCGTCCGGCGAACCGGAGCGGCGCGAGCCCGCGGCCCCGACGCCGATGCTCCAGGCCGGCGCCCTACGCCATGCCGAGGGCCTGCATGTAGAGCTCGAGGATGGCCTCCTCCTCCTGGCGCTCCGAATGGTCCTTCTTGCGCAGGCGCAGGATGGTGCGGACCGCCTTCACGTCGAAGCCGCGGCCCTTGAGCTCCAGCATCACGTCCTTGATGTCGCCCTGGAGGCCGGCCTTCTCTTCTTCCAGGCGCTCGATGCGCTCGATGAACTGCTTGAGCTCCTCGGCGGCGACGCCCGACGAGGCGACGTCGGCATCCGGCATGCTGTGCGCGTTCATTCACGAATCTCCTTGCCGATGGGCCCGGTGCCGCCGCGGGCGGACGCGGCCATCAGGCACCCCAACCCACTGACGGATGGCGGCCTTCGCGGCACGCCTTCCCGGATCTTGATAGATGCGCAACCTTACCGAGTTCTTGCGCGGCCCGGACCGCTGGCCTCCCCCCTGTCCGGGCGGAACCCCTCGACGCTTCTCCGCCCGCCGCGCGCGGGCGGGATCCCTCAATGCTTCTCCGCCCGCGCCGCGAAGGCCGCCGTCTGCTCGGGGGTGGCCTCGTTCTGGTGGCGCGCCTTCCACTCGTCGTAGGGCATGCCGTAGACGTGCTCGCGGCTCTGGTCCTTGGTGAGAGCCAGGCCGCGGGCATCGGCCGCGTCCTTGAGCCAGTTCGACAGGCAGTTGCGGCAGAAGCCCGCCAGATTCATCAGGTCGATGTTCTGCACGTCGGTGCGACCCTGCAGGTGCGACACCAGGCGGCGGAAGACCGCGGCCTCGAGTTCGGTGCGGGTGGTGTCGTCGATGCCGTCCATCGGAAAATCCTCGCTCAGATCGCAAACGGTGAAGTCGGGGCGGTCTCCCGCCCGGTCAAGCGCGGGCGACCAACGGCCCCAGCAGGGCGGAAAAGCGCGCGGCCCACTCCTCCGCCCCGGCCGCGTCGCCGATCAGGTCCTGGCGGATCTCGATCAGGGCGTTGGGCAGGCCCCGCGCCATGGCGTGGCGGTCGATCGTGTCGCCCGGCAGGCCGCCGCCATAGGGCTGGTTGTCGCCGACCGTGAACCCGGCCGGGTCGGCGCGCAGGCCCGCGATCAGCGGTCCGGCGAGGCGGTCGTCCCGGTCCCACAGGATGCCGACCTGCCAGGGCCGCGCCACCCCGCGCCAGGCCGGGGTGAAGCTGTGCACCGTCACGATGGCGGGCGGCGCCCCGGCCCGCATCGCGGCCGCGACCGCGGCGTCGATGGCGTGGTCGTAGGGGTCGTAGAACCGGGCCAGCCGCTCGGCGACGCCGTCGGGCCCGATCCGGGCGTTGCCCGGCACGATCGCCCCGTCCGAGAGGCGCATCACCAGGGTCGGGTCGGTGCGGCCGCGATTGGGATCGATGATCAGGCGCGAGAAGGTGGTGAGGAGCGCCGGCGCCCCGAGCCGCCGGGCGAGGGCGCGGGTCACCGCCGCCGCCCCGATGTCGTAGGCGATGTGCCGCTCGAAATGGGGGGCGGCGACGCCGAGGTTGTCGAGGTCCGGCGGCACTGCGTTCGAGGCGTGGTCGCACAGGAGCAGCAGGCCGCAGCCGGGATCGCCGGGAACCGTCTCGACGGGATGGGGCGGGTGGCGGGGGGAAGGGGCGACGGTCATCCGGGCGATCGGTCTTTTGGGGGAGGACGTGCGGGACGTGCCGGGTCTTCCGAGGAGCGCGGCGGGATCCGGCCCCCCTCCATACCCAAATGGCGGGGCGGCCTCCATCGGTGCGATACGGTGACGCCGGGCGCGACATGCCATAGTGACGGACACGACCGACAGACCCCCGAAACCGGGAGCGCCCCGCGCGAAGGCCCGCCGATGTCCCCGCCGCTGTCCCGCACCTCCCTGCCCGACCTCGCGGCCGGTCCTTCGGCCGCCGGCGCGGCGGCCGCTCCCTCGACCGATCTCGGCCCGGCGCTCGCCGCCCTCGTCGCCGGCGCGGTGGCGATGGGGCTGTCCCCGGTCCTGGTGCGGGTCGTCAGCCCGGAGGTCGGGCCCTTCGCCAGCGCGTTCTGGCGCGTCGCCCTGGCGCTCCCGGTGCTCTGGGCCTGGATGCGCTGGGAGGAGGCCCGGGCGCCGCATCTGCGCCGCGGCTTCACCCCCTCGGCCCTCGTCGCCGGCCTCGCCTTCTCGGGCGACCTCCTGTTCTGGCACCTCGCGATCCTCGGCACGACGGTGGCCAACGCCACCTTCTTCGCCACCACGGCGCCGGTCTTCGTGGTTCTGTTCGCCTGGATCGGCCTGCGCCGCCGGCCCGCCGGCCGCACGCTCGCCGGTCTTACCCTCTGCCTCGTCGGCGGGGCCGCCCTGGTCGGGCAGTCGGTCCAGGTCGATCCCGCCCGCCTCGCCGGCGACCGGGACGGGGTGATCACGGCGCTCTTCTTCGCCCTGTATTTCCTGGCGGTCGAGCGCGCCCGGGCCCGGGGCCTGGGCGCCGCCCGCGTCACCTTCCTGGCCTCCTGCGTCACCGCCCCGGTGCTCCTCGGCGCCGTCGCGCTCCTCGAGACCCGGCCGTTCCTGCCGACGTCCCCGGGGGCCGCCGCCGGCCTGCTGGCGCTCGCGCTGATCAGCCATGCCGGCGGCCAGGGGCTGCTCTCGGTGGCGCTCGGGCGCCTGCCGGCGGGCTTTTCCTCCCTGGTGATCTTCCTCGAGGCGATCGCCGCCGCCCTCCTGGCCTGGCTCGTGCTGGGCGAGGCGCTCGGACCCCTGCAGGGGCTCGGCGGCGGCCTGATCCTGGCCGGCATCGCGGTCGCGCGCCCCCGGCGCGCCCGCACGGCCCCAGTCTGACCGATGAGAACGAGGCCGGCCCGAAGCCGGCCCGACGCATGACCACGACCTTCAGAGGAGCCGCCCCGTGACCGATGCCTTTCCCTCGGAGACCCGTGCCCTGCTGCTGCGCCTGCTCGATGCGGGCGTCACGGCCGCCCACCCGCGCGGCTGCCTGGTGCCGCACCTGCCCCCCGTGCCGGCCGGGCGGCTGGTGATCCTCGGGGCCGGCAAGGCCGGGGCGAGCATGGCGGCCCTCGCCGAGCGGCACTACCGCGAGCAGGGCGTCGATCCGTCCCGCATCGAAGGCTTGGCGGTAGCCCGCCACGGCTACGGCGAGCCCGCCGGGGTGATCGAGGTGGTGGAAGCCGGCCACCCGGTGCCGGACCAGGCCGGCATCGCGGCGACGCAGCGTGCGCTGGATCTCGCGGCCTCCGCCGGCCCGGACGACCTCGTGCTGGTGCTCCTCTCCGGCGGCGGCTCGGCCAACTGGATCGCCCCGGCCGGCGCCCTGACGCTCTCCGAGAAGCAGGGCATCACCCGGGCGCTGCTGCGGTCGGGCGCGGCGATCGACGAGATCAACTGCGTGCGCAAGCACCTCTCGCGCATCAAGGGCGGGCGCCTGGCGGGGGCCGCCCGCAATGCCGGCCGGATCCTGACGCTGGCGATCTCCGACGTGCCCCGGGACGATCCCGCGGTGATCGCCTCGGGCCCGACGGTGCCGGACCCGACGACGCTCGCCGATGCCAGGGCGATCTGCGTCCGCCGCGGCATCCCCCTGCCGGCTTCCGCCGAGGCGCTGCTGAACGACCCCGCTAACGAGAGCCCGAAGCCCGGCGACCCGGCCTTCGCCCGCAGCGAGTTTCGCATCATCGCCCGGCCGGTCGAGGCGATCGAGGCCGCCGCCGCGGCGGCGCACGAAGCCGGCTACGAGCCGGTTCTGCTCGGGGCCGATCTCGAGGGCGAGGCCCGCGAGGTGGCGGCCGCCCACGCGGCGCTCGCCCGCGAGATGAAGGCCGCCGGACGCAAGGTGGCCTTGATCTCCGGCGGCGAACTGACCGTGACGATCCGCGGCGAGGGCCAGGGCGGGCCGAACCAGGAATACGCGCTGGCGCTGGCGCTCGCCCTCGACGGCGCCCCCGGCATCTCGGCGCTCTCGGCCGATACCGACGGCACCGATGGCGGCCGCGGCGAGGCCACCGACCCGGCCGGCGCGATGATCGACCCCACGACGCTCGCCCGTGCGGCAGCGGCGGGGCTCGACGCGGGGGCGAGCTTGGGAGAGAACGACTCGACCCCGTTCTTCGACCGGATCGGCGACCTCGTCCGGCCCGGGCCCACCCGCACCAACGTCAATGACCTCCGCATCATCCTGGTTGGCTGACTTCCTCTCCCCCCGCCGCGCCGCCCTGCTCTCGCTCCCGCTCCTCGCCCTGCTCGGGGCCGGGCCGGCGCGGGCGGACCTGCGGATGTGCAACATGACCGGCAGCCGCATCGGCATCGCGCTCGGCTACCGGGATTCCGGCGGCTGGGTGACGGAGGGCTGGTGGAACCTCTCGGCCAAGGGCTGCGAGACCCTGCTCAAGGGGGCGCTCGCCGCCCGCTTCTACTACGTCTTCGCGGTCGACTACGACCGTGGCGGCGAGTGGAGCGGCCGTTCCCTGATGTGCACCCGCGACCGCGAGTTCACCATCCGGGGCGTCGAGGATTGCCTGGCCCGCGGCTACGACCGCAACGGCTTCTTCGAGGTCGATACGGGCGAGCAGAAGAGCTGGACGATCCAGCTGACCGATCCGGGGCGGTCGGGGCCGTGAGGAGCGGCGGATGGGCTCGGGCGAGGTGTTCGATCTCGCGTCTTATCGCTCGACGGGGCCGGACCGCGTCTCGCGCTCGTTGAGGCGCATCGTACCATAGCCCATGGCCAGGACGACGGTCGGAAGCACCACGTAGGTGTTGTAGGGCACGAAGACCATCAACTCGCGTGCCGGGCCCAATAGGCGACCCCCCAGCCGACCGCGAGCGCCATCAGCGGCGTGACGATGAAGGCGACGATCTGGATGTCGGTCACGGCTTGAGCCCCTTCAGAACGGTGCGGGCCAGAAGGTGAAGGCCGACGCTGCATCCAAGAAAGATCGCGACGCCGCCGGCCAGTGTCAACGCGGAGGGGCCGCCCGCCGCTCCCGAGACGCCGAACGTTGCCGCCACGACGGGCGCTATGACGCCGGCCGTGAACAGTCCGCCCGCTGCCGTGTTCAAATACGTCGCCGTCAGCTTCGTGCGCTCCTTGTCGATCAGGCTCATCGGGCATCCCGGCCATGCAAGACACTCTCAGCAGCGAGCGGGTCCGATCGCCGCCCGCGAAGCCCGCGACGGGTCAGGCCTCGCGCAATTTCCGCGCCGCCTCCGCCAGCACCGCGTTCATCCGGGTCTGCCAGCCCGGTCCCGTCGCCTTGAAGGTCTCGACCACGTCCGGGTCGAGCCGCAGGCTCACGAGCTGCTTGGGCCGCTCGGCGCGCGGCCGGCCGCCGCGGCTCGGGAGGGCCGCGTAGACCTCGGGAGGAAGGGCGTCCCGGGCGGGGCGCAACTGAGCCAGTTCCTCATCCGTCATTTCGGGAGAATCGACGGCATCCCAGTCCTCTTGCGTGTAAGTGGGCGGATTCGCGTCAGCCTTCGAGGTGGCGGGCATAAGCGTTCCTTTCCTTCGGGCTCGCAGCGCGCAGGCTCACGAGGGACAAAGCCGCGCTGCCGAGAGGTGACACGACGGCCAGGACGACGATCTCGTCGTTCCAGTGACCGATGAGGTTGAAGCGGGGCCTTCCTGTTTCACTCGGCCGCGTCGGGGCCTCCATCGCGCTCTCACGGTCGAAACAGCGCTCGAAAGCGGCGACGTCATAGCCACGCTTCGCGAGGTGCGCCTGACGCTTCGGCTCGTCGAACACGATCGTCATGGTTTTTGTATCTACGAAAATCGCGTCGGACCAGAGACCACAAGGGTACTCGGGCCATCCTAGCCCGTCACTCGAGACCTGCACTCGGCCCCAAAACGCCAATTGACCCCGGCCCGCCAACCGGCTTTCCGTACGGTCCATCCTCCCCCATCGCTCATCCCCGGACGACACCCCCATGAAGCGCGCCCGCCGCACCAAGATCGTCGCGACCCTCGGCCCGGCCTCCGAGGATCCGGCGGTGATCGAGGCGCTGTTCGCCGCCGGCGCCGACGTGTTTCGCATCAACATGAGCCACCTGCCCCGCGAGCGGCTGAGCGAGCGGGTGGCGACGATCCGGGGCATCGAGCAGAAGCTGAAGCGGCCGATCGCCGTGCTGGTCGATCTCCAGGGTCCGAAGCTCCGGGTCGGCCGCTTCGCCGCCGACGCGGCGATGATCGAGAACGGCCAGAGCTTCGTCCTCGACGACGATCCGACGCCTGGCGACGCGACCCGGGTCCACCTGCCCCATCCGGAAATTCTTTCGGCGCTGGAGCCCGGCCACGCGGTGATCGTCGACGACGGCAAGCTGCGCCTCGTCGTCACCGAGGTCGCGCCCGGCCGGGCGGTGACCCGGGTGGTGACCGGCGGAAAGATCTCGAACCGCAAGGGTGTGTCGCTCCCCGACACCACGATTCCCGTCGCGGCGATGACCGAGAAGGACCGCCTCGACCTCGAGGCTGGCCTCGCGGCGGGCGCCGACTGGATCGCGGTGTCGTTCGTGCAGCGGCCGGAGGACGTGGTCGAGGTCAAGGCGGTGGCGCAGGGGCGCGCCCTGGTGATGGCCAAGATCGAGAAGCCGCAAGCCGTGGCGGCCCTCGACGCGATCATGGCGGTGGCGGACGGGCTGATGGTCGCCCGCGGCGACCTCGGGGTCGAGATGCCGCTGGAGCAGGTCCCGGGCGTGCAGAAGCGCATCACCCGCGGCGCGCGCCGCCTCGGCAAGCCGGTGGTGGTGGCGACGCAAATGCTCGAATCGATGATCTCCGCCCCGGTGCCGACCCGGGCCGAGGTCTCGGACGTGGCGACGGCGGTCTACGAGGGGGCCGATGCCGTGATGCTCTCGGCCGAGAGCGCGTCGGGGGCCTTCCCGGTCGAGGCGGTCTCGACCATGAACCGCATCGCCGAGCAGGTCGAGCAGGACGGGATCTACTGGTCGATCATCGCGGCCCAGCGCAACCAGCCGGAATCGACCGCCTCCGATGCCATCGCGGCGGCGGCCCACCAGATCGCCGACACGCTCGGGCTCAAGGCCGTGATGGCCTGGACCGCCTCCGGCTCGACGGCGCTCCGGCTCGCCCGCGCCCGGCCCGACGCCACGGTGATCGCCTTGACCCCGAAGCGTGAGACGGCGCGGCGCCTCGCGCTCGCCTGGGGCACCCACCCGATCGTCACCAACGACGCCAGCGACATCGACGACATGTCGTTCCGCGCCTGCAAGTTCGCGGTACGCGAGCGGTTCGCGGATGTCGGCGACCGGGTGATCGTGGTGGCGGGCCTGCCCTTCGGCACGCCGGGGGCGACGAACCTGTTGCGCATCGCGACCGTGACGCCGGAGCACGCGGCGAAGGCATGAGGTCGGTGCGGCTTGGCCGTCCGGCGAGCCGCCTTCATCTTTGCTCTTTTGAGATCATGACGTCCCGTGCGACGGCCTGCCAGATCTCCTGCTCCAGCCTCACGTCGGTGGCACCGAGGCTGGCGAGGCCGTCGGCGCGATACGTCAGAACGCGCTCGCCCGGCATGTAGAGGGACCACTGCTCGTCGTCATTCGCCTCGTACGGCCATGTCGTCAGGCGCGCGCCGAGGTCGAACGAGAAGGCGGCCTGCCGAGAGGCGGCATCGAGCGCGAATGCCGTCAGCCTCTGCCCATCCATCGCCTGCGCGGCAGCTTCAATCCCTGCGGATGTACTATCGTCATCGGCCGGGATCTCCCCGGACGTCACGATGCGCCAGTGGCAGCAGAAGACGAAGAGGTTCCACTCTCCGACCGGCTTGACGACCCGCTGCGCAGCGGATCTTCGCAACTTGGCGGAGGACGCGGTCGAGACATACGGCTCGCGAACGAAGAGGCGGGGTGATCCGAACTCGAAGGACAGGATGCTGCCTTGCCCGCGCTCGACGCCCCAGCATGGCAAGCCGATCAACGGCGCGAAAACGGTGGTGATGGCATCGTCCATGCGGCCGATCATGGCGGACCGCTCCCGGTTCGCCAATCGCGAGCGATCTTCTACTCCGCCCCCACCCGCTCCCGCGCCGCCAGTGCCTCGACCTCCGCCACCACCGTATCGGCGGCGATGTACTGCAGCATGTGGCCGACGCCCGGCAGCACCACGAGCCGGGCGCCGGGCACCTCGCGGGCGAGCGCTCTCGCGTGGATGTCGGTCTTCACCACCGGGTCGATGTCGCCCGCGACGATCACGGTCGGGGCGGTGATCTCGGGGTAGCGCGGGCTCTGCCGTTGCAGGAAGCCGTAGAGCCCGTCGAGGTCGCGCAGGTTCGCCGCGAAGGTCGCGGGGCGCAGCACCAGCGGCACCCGCGCCCCGTCGAGGTAGCCCGCGGGCAGGCCCTGCGGGCGGAAGACCGCCTCGGCGAAGCGATCGAGATAGGTGTACCCGAGGGGGGCCGCGACCGTGTAGGTGGCGAGCGTGAGCAGCATCCGCCCGGGAAGCGAGCGGTACCAGGCGGCGTAGCCCCCGACCGAGCCGCCCGGCCAGGGATGGCTCACCGGGGCGAGCAGGGCCAGGCCGGCGACGCGCTCGGGAAAGTCGAGGGCGAGCGCGGTGGCGAGCGCGCCGGACCAGGAATGGCCGACGACCAGGGCCGGGCCGACCTTCATCGCCGCCAGCGCCTCGGCGATCAGCCGGGCCTGCACCGCCGGCGAGGCGGCGTCCGGGGCGATGCGGTCGCTGTAGCCGAAGCCGGGCCGGTCGAAGGAGAGCACCCGGAAGCCGTCGCCGGCGAGACGACGGCCGATCGCCAGCATCGGGTCCATGGCGTTGGCCGAGGCCCCGTGCAGGAGCACGACGGTGCCTCGGCTGGGTGCGCCCTCGCCCGGGCCGGCCTCCAGCACCGCGAGATGCCCGCCCTCCACCGCCACCCGGCGGCCCGCCGGAGGATAGCGCACCTCGACCACGAGGGTGATGATCCAGGTCGCCAGGAGGCCGGCGGCGACGAGCGTCAGCACGGTTCCGGCGGCGAGGCCGGCGATCAGGGTCAGCACGCGGAAGATCCGTCCTCGGGACCGGCGCGACGGCCGGTCGGTCACAGGTCGCGACCGTCGACGTCGGGGGCGAGGCGCTCGATCGCGTCGTGGACCTTGCCCATGCGGGGATAGATCGCCTCGGCGCGGCGGAAGGCGGCGAGCGCCCGGGTCTTGTCGTCGTTCGACATGTAGATGTGGGCGAGCGCCGCCCAGGCCTCGAAGTGGCGCGGTTCGAGGCTGAGGGTCCGGTGCAGGTCGGCGAGGGCGCTCGCCTGATCCTCGAGCAGGAAGAAGGCGGTGGCGCGCCGGCTCCAGCCCTCGGCCCAGCCCGGCTCCAGCACGGTCACCCGGTCGAGGAGCTCGACGGCCAGCGGGTAGTCCTTGGCCTGCATCGCCTCCGCGGCGCGGCTCGCCAGGAGGTCGACGGTGTCGCTGCCCGAACGGTCGAGGCGGCGCTCGATCAGCTGGGCGACGCCGCGGGCCTCGCCGTCGTCCTTGGCGGCCTTCAGCCGGGCGTAGAGGTCGTCGAGGGTGACGGGCGGGCGCGGCGCCTCCTTGGAGGCCTCCTTGGCCGCGTCCCTGCGGGCCCCGTCCGGGGCCGCGAGCGCCGGGGCCGCGGCGGGCAGGATCGCCAGAACGACGAAAGCCGGCACCCCGAGGAGGCCGGCTTTCATGCGGATCGGAAGAGAGGGACGGCGCATGCCGGTACTGTCCGGCGCTCGTGGGGTCCCGTCAACGCGATGGCTTGCCGCGGTGTCCCCCGCCGCAGGCCATGCACGCCCTCAGCCCTGGCGGGCCTTGTAGCGCTTCTGGGTCTTGTTGATGACGTAGACCCGGCCCTTGCGGCGCACGAGCTGGTTGTCACGGTGCCGGCCGCGGAGCGACTTCAGCGAGTTGCGGATCTTCATCGGTCTGGTCTCACGTCGGTGCGCCGGAACGCCCGGGCGCGGATGGAAAAGCGGGCTCGCGGCGCCCGTCCGGGATGGGAACCACCCTGGGCGAACGCCGACGCCGGGCGATGCGGAGCACCGCCCGTGCGGAGGCGCGTGACTTACCCGGCGGCGCGGTGACGAGTCAACCGGATCCCCAGCGAAAACGTCGCGGGCCGGTTGACCTCGCCACGGGTTTCCGAGTCGTCCGCGTCACGGCCGGGCGAAGGGCGCGTCCGGGGTCGCGGCGGGCGAGCCGGGGGCCAGCGGCTCGTCGTCGCCGATCACGCTGGTGGTGCCGCCGGGCGGACCGTCGAATCCGACGACCCCCATCGGGTTGCTCGGCGTGACGTTCGGGTTCGGGCGCAGCGGCCGGACGCTTCCGGTCGAGAGCGGGTCGGCCGGCGCGGCGCGCGGGCTCACCGTGATGTCGAGGGCCTGTTGCGCGAAAGCCGGGCCGGCGAGGGTGAGGCCGAGGAGGCCGGCGAGGACGAGGGGCGTCTTATGAAGAACGGTCTTCATGGCGGCGGGTCTCCGGTGCGGCCGTGGGGCCGCTCTCTTGCGGGTCAACCCGCCCGGTCGTCCCGGGGTCCCTGACCGAACGGCATGCCTCCGGCGCGGCAACTTGCGCCGTGGCCCGCGCGTTGACCCGCCTCTCCCCGAGCCTAGCTTGTCCGGAACGGGCGCTCTCGCCCGCTCGGGAGAGGCATGATGGCGGGGTCCTCGGTCGCGGTGGTCGGCGGCGGTTTGGGCGGTCTGGCGGCGGCCTGCGTGGCCGCGTCGCGCGGCCACGACGTTACCCTCTACGACAAGAACGCCTGGATCGGCGGCAAGGCCGCGGTCCTGCACGAGGGCGGCTTCCGCTTCGACATGGGGCCGACCATCCTCACGGTGCCCCGGGTGCTCGAGCGCATCTTCGCCGAATCCGGCCGCTCGGTGCACGACTACATGGACCTGCGCCGGCTCGATCCGCAATGGCGCTGCTTCTTCGACGACGGCAGCCGCATCGACCTGATGGAGAACGTCAAGGCGATGGCGGCGGAGATGGACCGCTTCGCCCCGGGCCAGAAGGCCGGCGAGGGCTACGAGCGCTTCCTCGCGCTCTCCGAGCACCTGCACGGCGTCTCGGAAAAGTTCTTCTTCTGGAAGCCGGTGCAGGACCTGTTCGACACGATCGACATCCGCGCCAACCTCAATCCCGGCACCCTGCGCGACGTGCTCTCGCTGCGCATGCACGCCTCGGTCGCCGGCACCATCCGGGGCAAGGTGCGGGATGCGCGCCTCGCCCAGATGCTCGACCACTTCGTGCAATATGTCGGCTCCTCGCCCTACGGCGCGCCGGCGGTGCTCTGCGCCATCGCCCACATGCAGACCGCCGACGGCGTCTGGTACCCGATGGGCGGGACCCGGGCGGTCGCCGAGGGGCTGATGAAGCTCGCCGGCGACCTCGGCGCGACCCTGAAGCCCAACAGCGACGTCGAGGGCGTGGCGATCGAGAACGGCGCGGTGAAGGGCGTGCGGGTCGGCGGCGGCGTGGTGCCGTACGACAAGGTCATCTCCAACATGGACGCGGTGCGCACCTACCGCGAGCTCGTCGGCGGCGAGGTCGGGCGCACTTACGAGAAGCGCAGCTTCGAGCCGGCCTGCTCGGGCGTGGTGCTGTATCTCGGCCTCAACAAGCGCTACGACCACCTCGCTCACCACGACTTCGTGTTCTCGCGCGACCCCGAGGAAGAGTTCGACGCGATCTACCGCAAGGGCGAGCCGGCGCCGGACCCGACCGCCTATCTCGCCGCACCCAGCGTCACCGACCCCTCGGTCGCGCCCGAGGGCGGCGAGGCGCTCTACGTGCTGGTCCACACGCCGTATCTCCGCCCGCACCACGACTGGTCGCAGATGCTGCCGGCCTACCGGCAAAAAATCCTCGACAAGCTGAAGCGCACCGCCGGCATGCCGGACATCGAGGACCGCATCGTGGTCGAGCGCCACCTGACCCCGGCGGACATCCATTCCCGCTACAAGGTGCTGAACGGCGCGATCTATGGGCTGGCCTCCCACGGCCGGATCATGGGGGCGTTCAAGCCCGGCAACCGCTCGCGGGAGGTGCGCGGCCTCTACCTCGCGGGTGGTGCCGCCCATCCGGGACCGGGCATGCCGATGGTGATGATGTCGGGCTGGATCGCCGCGGACGCCCTCGACCAGGATGCGCGCGGCACCGCCGAGGACCTGAAGGCGGCCTCGTGAGCGGGCGGGGCTTGCCGCCCGATCCGGTCGCGGCCCGCTCCCCCGCCGTCTGGCGCTTCATGGGCGTGTACTTCGCCCGCTACGTGCGGCGCCACCTCAACGCCGTGCGGATCGCCGGCTGGGGTGCGCCCCCGGCGCTCCCCGCCGCCGGGCCGGTGGTGATCTACTGCAACCACCCGGCCTGGTGGGATGCCGCGATCATCATCCTGCTCGCGCAGCGCTTCTTTCCCGCCGCCGAGAGTTACGCGCCGTTCGACGCCGCGATGCTCGCCCGCTACCGGATCTTTTCCCGCATGGGCGCCTTCGGGGTCGATCTCGACTCGCCCCGGGGGGCCGCCGCCTTCATGGCCGCCTCGCGCACCATCCTGGCGCGGCCGGGGCGGGTGATGTGGATCACCGCACAGGGGCGCTTCTGCGACGTGCGCGAACGGCCCCTGGGGTTGCGCCCCGGTGTCGCGCGGCTGGCCGAGCTGGCGCCCGACGCCCTGGTCGTGCCGCTCGCCCTCGACTACGCCTTCTGGGAGGAGCGCGGGGCGGAGGCCTGCGCCGCCTTCGGGCCGGGGATCCCCGCCCGCGACCTCCTCGCCCTGCCCCGCCCGGAGCGCCTCGCCCGCCTGGAGGCCGACCTGACCGCGACCCTCGACCGCCTCGGCGCCGACGTGCGCAGCCGCGATCCCGCCCGCTTCACCCCGCTCGTCGACGGACAGCGCGGCGTCGGCGGCGTCTACGACGCCTGGCACCGGCTGACGGCGATGCTGACCGGGCGCCGCTTCGTCGCCGGCCATCGCGAGGGCCGGGCGCCGTGACGATCCTGGCCTGCCTCGCCTTGGCCCTGGCGCTGCTGCCGGCCGTCCTGGCGCTCGCCAACCTCCTGGCCCTGCGCCGGCCTCCCGGGGCGCCGGCGCCGGACGGCCTCGTGTCGATCCTGATCCCGGCCCGCAACGAGGCCGCCAACATCCGCCCGACCCTGGAGGCGGCGCTCGCCGGCACCGGCGTCCCGATCGAGGTCATCGTCGCCGACGACCACTCGACCGACGCGACGGCGGCGATCGTCGCCGAGATCGCCGCGCGGGATCCGCGCCTGCGCCTGATCGCGGTGCCGCCCCTGCCGGCGGGCTGGACCGGCAAGAACCACGCCTGCCACGTCCTTGGGCAGGCCGCGACCGGGCGCCATCTCCTGTTCATCGACGCGGATGTGCGCCTCGCCCCCGGGGGCGCCGCGGCGCTGGCGGGCGCGACGGCGAAGGCCGCCCTGGTGAGCGGCGTGCCGCGGCAGGTCACCGGCTCGTGGGGCGAGCGCCTGACCGTGCCGATGATCAACTTCGTGCTCCTCGGCTATCTGCCGATCCCGCTGATGCGACGCCTCATGGATCCCGGCCTCGGGGCGGCCTGCGGGCAGATCGTCATGGTGGAGGCCGAGGCCTATCGCCGGGTCGGCGGCCATGGCGCCATCCGGGCGAGCCTGCACGACGGCGTGCGCCTGCCCCGGGTGTTTCGCCGCGCCGGCCTGAGGACCGACCTCGTGGCGGCGACCGACCTCGCCACCTGCCGGATGTACACCGATTTCTCCCAGGCTTGGGCCGGCTTCTCGAAGAACGCCCACGAGGGCATGGCGACGCCCCGGGCGCTCCCGGTCTGGACCCTGCTGCTCGGCGGCGGCCACGTCCTGCCGCTGCTCCTGGTGATCGCGGCGCTTCTCGGCGCCGACGGCCTGCCGCTCGCCGCGGCGGCGCTCGCCCTGTCGCTCGCCACCCGCGCGGCGATCACGCTCGCCACCCGCGAGGACCCCTGGACGATCGCGCTCCATCCCCTCACCGTGGCCTTGGCGCTGGCCTTGCAATGGAACGCGCTCCTGCGCCCGCGCCGAGCGGGGGTCGCGACCTGGAAGGGACGCACCTACCCGGCGGCGTGATCCGATTTCCGGACGATTTTTTTCGGACATCGGATCACGAGCCCGCGCGGCGATCGAGCGAAGCCGAAATCCGCATCGCGCGGCGATCCGTCGGATTTCGCATGATGCGACCGAAGGGAGATTCGATGACCGAGATCCGCGACCTCGACGGCACCGCCACGCTCCACGCCTACCGCGACCGGACCCTGTCGCCCCGCGAGGTGGCGGCCGACGCCCTCGCGCGCATCGACCGCCACGGCCCGGACCTCGACGCCTTCGTGCTCGTCGACCGCGACGGCGCGATGGCGGCGGCGGCCGCCTCCGAGGCGCGCTGGGCGAAGGGAGAGCCCCGCGGCCCCCTCGACGGCCTCACCTTCACGGTCAAGGACAACATCGCCTGGGCCGGCCACCCGATGCGGCGCGGCTCGCTCACCACCTCGGACGCCCCGGCGACCGAGAACGCCCCGATCGTCGACCGCCTGATCGAGGCCGGCGCGATTCCCCTCGCCAAGACCACGATGCCGGAATTCGGCTGGAAGGGCCTGGGTGACTCGACCCAGACCGGTCCGACCCGCAACCCGTGGGACACGCGGAAGACCACCGGCGGTTCCTCGGCCGGGGCCGCCGCGGCGGCGGCGCTCAATCTCGGGCTGATGCATATCGGGACCGACGGGGCCGGCTCGATCCGCATTCCGGCCGCCTTCTGCGGCATCTACGGGCTGAAGCCCAGCTTCGGCCGGGTGCCGGCCTTCCCGCCCTCGCCTTTCGGGCCGGTGGCGCATCTCGGGCCGATGACCCGGGGCGTGCGCGATTCCGCCCTGATGATGCAGGCGATCAGTCGTCCCGATTCCCGCGACATGGCGGCCGCGCTCGCCGAGCCGCCGGATTACCTCGACGGCCTCGAGGACGGGGTGCGGGGCCTGCGGATCGCCTGGAGTCCGCGGCTCGGCTACGCCGAAGGCGTCGACCCCGAGGTGGCGCGGTTGACCGAGGCGGCGGCCAAGGCCTTCGCGGATCTCGGCGCCACCGTGGAGGAGGCCGATCCGGGCTTCGCCGATCCGGTCGAGACCCTCAACGGCATCTGGCTCGTCGGTGCCTGGTGCGTGCTGCGGGGGATCCCGGAGGACAGGCGGGACCTCGTCGAGCCGGCCCTGAGGGCGGCGGCCGAGCGCGGGCGGCAGATCGCGGCGCCGGATTTCGTCGCCGCCCTCAACGCCCGCGGCGCGCTGTTCACCGCGATGGCGCGGTTCCACCGCACCTACGACCTGCTCCTCACTCCGTCGCTCGCCACCCCCACCTTCACGGCCGGCAACCTGACGCCGCCGGACGGCCGCTTCGGCGGCGACTGGCTGAACTGGACGCCGTTCTCCTACCCGTTCAACCTCACCGGCCAGCCGGCGGCGAGCGTGCCCTGCGGGCTGACGGACGGGGGGCTGCCGGTCGGCCTCCAGATCGTCGGGCCGATGGGGGCCGACGCCCGGGTGCTCGCGGCGTCCCGCGCCTACGAGGCGGCGCGGCCCTGGCCGGTGCTCGACGCGCCGCGCGTCACCCATCGGGGCTGAGCATCGCGGGAGCTGAGCATCATGCGCCGAAGCGGTCCTGGGTCCGGTGGCGACGAGGCGGCACCACCGATCCAGGCCGTGTCGCGCCGGGCGGCGGCGGGGGGCCGCGCTCAGCCGCGCGGCTCCCCCCAGCGGCTGAGGGCAGGGTCGTCCGGCGCCGGCGCCGGGCAGCTCTCGGTCGGGAGCATCGCCTTTCGCTCGACGGCGCAACTGCACAGGCGGCAGACGCCGCCGGTCGCGCCGACGAGGCGGTGAATCGCCCGCCCGCCGGGCGCGCGCAACTCCGGGCAGGCAAGGCATGCCCGGCGTCGGCGCTCGGCCGTCTCCGGGCTCACCTGCCCGAAACCGGCGGCGGCCCAGCGCGCCAGGGCGTAGGCGGCCCCGGCGATCAGCACCGGCGTCGGGCGCGGCGCCCATTTCGGCAGGCTCGTCCCGCATGGCTCCGCGATCAGCCGGGCCACGGCCTCGGGCGCGTCCCGCCGGGCGACCAGCCCGTGCAGGTACAGGGGATCGACGGCCGCGCGCTCGGCCGCCGCGCGGGGGAGGCCGGGCAGGTCCAGTGCCTCGGCGAGCCGACGGGAGAAGGCGCCGAGCGCCTCCTCGTGTGCCGCCGCGGCGTCGGGCCGTCCTCGTTCGGGGACGGCGCTCACCGCCGTACGCCCCGGCTCAGACCGTCGCCGCCATGACGACGTTGTTCTGGTCCAGACACTTGTGCACGGTATTATCGATGAAGCTGTTGATGGTCGAGCACGGCGCCCACCACGGGCTGTCCGTGCATTGCAGCGCGACGGTCTGCGCCGACGGAGTGTAGTTCCACGCCAGCGTGAAGCCCGAGACCGTGGCGCTGCCCTGGTTCGAGGTGATCTGCACCCCGTGATCGGCCGCGAACTGGACTCCGCACGCCCAAGCGGCCGGCGTGACGTTGTTATAGGTGAGCATGGCACAAGCGGACATGGTGATCCCCAATATAAAATAGAGATATGATTTCGATGACTGCGAATCGTCGGTCGCAGTCGATTTTTTATAAAAGCAGAAATTTTGTTTTCATACGGCGATTTTTGGAAATGTATATTCTGCCGGGCGAGTCGCGAAATCGTCCGTCTTTTGCGGTGCGATCCGGTCGGAAGACGGTCCCAGCGGGCGCAGCCCGTCCGCGGTGGCCTCGCCCCTCGGTCACGAACCCGCGAGCCGGCGAGGCGCGACGGCACGGCTCCGAACCTCTCCAGCGGGTCGGCGTTGTCCGCCCCTGAAGGAAACCCTTTCTTCACGATCAGGAGGTGGTGCCATGAGGCATCTCGTTCTCGCGTCCGCCCTCGCCGCCGGCGCCCTCGCCCTGTCCACCGCCGGGGCCGATGCCCGCGGCGGCTTCCGGGGTGGCGGCTTCGGCGGGGGCGGCTTCCATGGCGGTGGTTTCGGGGGTGGCGGCTTCCGGGGCGGCGGTTTGGGAGGCGGCGGCTTCCGCGGCGGTCTCGGCGGTGCCGGCTTCCGCGGCGGTGCGCTGGGTGGCGGCTTCCGGGGGGCAGGCCTCGGCGGCGGCTATCGCGGCGTCGGGTTCGGCGGCGGTTACCGCGGCGGCCTCGGCGGATATCGTGGCGGCTACCGGGGCGTCGGGTTCGGCGGCTACCGCGGCGGTTACGGCGGGTATCGCGGCTACGGCTATCGCGGCGGCTACGGGCGTGGTCTCGGCTACGGGCTCGCCGGGGTCGGCCTCGGCCTCGGGCTCGGCTACGGCCTCTCGAATGTCGGCTATTATGGCGGGTATGGCGGCGGCTACGGCGTCTCCTATGCCGGCTGCGGTCCCTACGCCTATTACGACGACGTCTACGGGACCTGCGTCTCCTACGGCTACGGATACTGAGGCCGGTACGGCCATCGGGAGCGGCCGGGCGGTCTCGCTCGGTCACGCCTCCTCGATACTCACGCGAGAAGGGCCGGTCCGACGGGACCGGCCCTTCTCGCGTCCGGCCCGGGAGCGCTTCGGGCGTATGTCGACGCGCGTCCTGCAGGCTCCGCTTCGCGTCCGTCGGGGCGTCGAGTCGCGTCTCGCAGGGCGCCGAGTTGCGCCCGTCAGGGCGCCAGGTTGGGCCCGTCAGGGCGCCAGGATGATCTCCGCGAGGGCGAGCGCCTTGGCGAGGGCCGCCTCGGTCTTGGGCGTCGGCGGGGTCGGCACCCTCGCCTCGCGCCGCACCTCCTCCAGCACCGTCTCCCGGGCGTCCGGATCCCGGGTCATCCGTTCCCGCAGCAGCGCGGCCACGATGAGCTCGAGGGCGCCCAGCCGCGCCTCGACGTCGTCCTCGAAGGTCAGCGGCGCGGTCATCGACGGCCTCCCTGGCGGCTCGCGGCCTCGCCGCCGACCTCGTCGATCCGGGCCGCGAGCAGCCGGATCTTGCATTCCGAGGCGAGCTGCCCCGCCGCGGAGCCGCCATGGTAGTCGAAGTCGTAGAGGCCGTCGCAGTGGCGCCGGAAATAATCCTCCCAGGCGCCCTGCGCGGCCTGGAACGCCTTGCGCCAGGTCTCCGCATCCTCCCGGCCGGCCAGGCTCCCGGGACTCGGCGAGCGGGTGGCGACGGCCGCGATGGCGGCGAGCTTGCGCTCGACCGCCGCGGCGAGCCGTTCCCGCAGCGCCTTGGCGGCATCGTCGAGGCAGGCCCCCTTGCGGTACTCGGGCAGCGCCTTTCCGGTGCAGGCCCGGATGACCGCCGCCGCGGAGGCGGGGGCCGCCCCCGCCTCCCGCGCGGCGGCCGCCCCGAGGCCCGTCACCGACGCTCCCCCGATCAGCGCTCCTCCGATCAGGACGAGGGCGGCCATGGTCGCACCACCGTGCGAGCGGCCGGTCATCCGAGCCAATGTCCCAGCATCTCGCCGCCCGACAGGACCACGCCGACCGCCGCGATGGCGGCCCCGGTGAGGAGAAGCAGCATCCGCTCCCGCGACGGCAGGCGCCGCCCGTGCGGCGGACGCCAGGGATTGGCGAGCTCCATCCTACTCGGCCGCCTTGCGCGACCGGCGGCGGGCGGGCTTTTCCGGCGCCGCCTCGTCGGCCGGTGACTCGGCCGGTGCCTCGGCCTGGGTCGCCTCCTGTGCGGCCTCCCCGCGGGCCGCCGCCGCGGCGTCGCGCCGCCGCTGTCCGAGGCCGAGGCTCTTGGCCAGAGCCGAGCGCTGGGCGGCGTAGCTCGCCGCGACCATCGGATAGTCGTGCGGCAAGCCGAACTTCTGGCGGTACTCGGCGGGGGTCAGGCCCTGCGAGGTGAGGTGGCGCTTGAGCGAGCGGTAGGACTTGCCGTCGATGAAGCTGATGAGGTGGTCCGCGGTGACCGACTTGCGGATCTGCGCCGGTGTCGCCCGCGTCTCCTCGACCGGCGCCTCGACCGGCCGGCCGAGCGCGGCCAACGACGCGTGCACCGAGGCGATCAGAGCCGGCAGTTCCGCGACCTGAAGATTGTTGTTCGCCACATAGGACGAGACGATGTCGGCCGCGAGGCCGACGAATTCAGTCTGCTGCTCCAGGTTGACGTCCGACACGAGCTTCCATCCCGTTCTGAGAGACCCGGCGTCATCCGAGTCGTCCCGGCATATCGGGCGAAACGCGCCCTCATCAAGTGAAACTCTGCAGGTTTTAAGAAAAAACTGTGTATCCGTCCCGTCCTCCGGGTTCCTCGGACCTGTCCACGACCGGGCATGGTCGGTCGGCTCGCTCTCGCGTCCGTGAGCGCTCTGCGGGTTGCACGCCCGCGACCGCGCCATCACCCTTCGCCCCCCGACCGGAACGGCCCCTCGATCGTCCGCGGACCGGCCGAGACCTTCTAGCCCCCGCCCCGATCCATCTCGAACGGGCGCCCCTGCGGGACCACGCGCACGACGCCCAAGAAGCGCTTGACCGGTCCGGCGAACCGGCCTATCAGCACCGCACCGCAGGCGGTGACCGGCCAGCCCGGCCAGACGGAACGCTCCTCTGGACCTGATGCAGCCACCGCCTCGTTGGGGGATAGTTTAACGGTAGAACAGCGGACTCTGACTCCGTTAGTCGTGGTTCGAATCCACGTCCCCCAGCCACTCGGTGACCTAAGCTACTCCGGGCATTTACGAACTCGCTGAACCGCCCTGCGGTCTGAGCATGTTGCTACACACCGCTGCTACACAGGCCGTCCGCGCGACGGCGGGAGCGCGGTTTGGGTTCGGTCGCCAACATCGTCCAGCGCGGACGCATCTTCCACTTCCGACGCCGTGTTCCGGCCGACCTGCGGCGATGCCTGGGCCGCAACGAGCTCGTGTGCAGCCTCGGCACAGGCGACATCCGTACTGCCAAGTTCCAGGCCTGTCGGTTATACGTGGCGGCGGAAGAGCTGTTCTCGACCCTGCGCGCCACGCCGATGCTGACCGACGATCAGATCGCCCACCTCGTCCGCGACTTCTACGACCTCATCCTGAGGGACGAGAACGCCGGCCGGTTTACCCACGGTCCCCTGCCCGAGGGCGTGCGCGAGGCCCGGGTCATCCAATATGCGACGATGGCCGCCAAAGGCCGCGCTGCGCTCGCAGGCAACCGCCTCGACGAGGCAGCCTTCATCGCCGAAATGATGCTGAAGCGGCAGGGCATTACCATCAAGGACCTGGCTCCGGCGGAAGCCGCGCAGGCCAAACAGGCGATGCTGCGCGCCGGCATCGACATCTCTGAGGCCCTGAAGGCACGTTACGAGGGCGACTTCAACTACGAGCCGCGCGACAGGCTCCTGAAGGTGACGCTCACCGAACCGCACCCGAAACACTGGCCGACGCCTGCGACATCCCCGACCGCTCCAGCGGCACCGGCTACCCCGGCGACACCACCGCCTCCCGAGCAGAATGACCCTGCTCCGGCGCGCGCAGGTGCGTTCGAGGACCGCGGAAAAGCGTTCCGCGATCAGCAGGTTCAGACGAAGCGCTGGGACAACCAGACCGCGGCGCAGGCCGGTGCCACCTATCGCCTGTTCGTCGACGTGTGCGGCGACAAGCCTCTCGGCGCCTACACCCGCAAGGATGCCGGACGCTTCCGTGAGCGGATCGAACGCCTGCCGAGCGACTACGGCAAGCACCCGCGCTATCGCGGTCTGAGTGTCGAGGCAATCCTGGCAGCCTACACGGCTCTACCGGAGGCGTCTCGTGCCGGCGTCATCACGCAAAAAACCATCAAACGCCACTTCTCAGCCCTGTCCACCCTCTGGACGGCAGCGGTCGCCGAAGGAGAAGCGGGCGAAAACATCTTCTCCGGCCACCGCTTCGCCGCCACTCGCAAACCGAGCGAGCAGCGCGACATGTGGGAACAGGCAGATCTCGCACGCCTCTTCGTAACGCCGGTCTGGACCGGCAGCCGTTCGGAGACGCAGCGAAGCACACCCGGTACGCTTATCCTGCGCGACGAGCGCTTCTGGCTCCCGCTGATTGCCGTACTTTCCGGCATGCGCCAGGAGGAGATCTGTCAGCTGCAAGTCGAAGACATTCGGCAAGACACCGGAACCTGGTACTTCGACATCAACGATCGGCCACCGCGCAAGCTCAAGAATGCCACTGCGATCCGACGGGTGCCCATACACTCGGAGCTGATCCGGCTCGGCTTCCTGCAGCATGTCGAGCGCATGCGTCGCAATCGGCAGGCCCGCGTGTTTCCCGCATTCCGCCCCGGCGGCGCCGATGACCGCCTGGGTCACGCATTCACGAAGTGGTTCACGCGCTACCGTAGGGATGTCGGCCTCTACCGCCCTGGCCTGAACTTCCACTCTTTCCGCCACACCGCGACGACGCTGATGCACCAAGCCGGTGTGGCCGCGGCCGTAATCGACCACGTCACTGGTCATACGACTCCGGGCGAGACGGCCCGATACACTAAGCGCTCATCGATATACCAACTGCAAGCTGCAATAGAGTTGATCGTTATCGAGGTCGACCTTACGCAGCTCCACACAACAAAGTCTGCGTAAGGGACATCCTGACATCTCGGCGCGGCCATATCTTCAAGACTCCTGCCCGCGCAAAGAAATCACCTAGCTCTACGTTAGCCTCTGCGCCCACCCCGCAGCGGTTTAGGCGGCGCCTCATCATCAGCGGGGGTGACGAACAACTCGCTCAAGGGTACAGAGAGTGCCTCGGCAATCTTGTCGAGCAGGTCGACCGTCGGGTTCTCGACCTGCCGCTCCAAGCCGCCAAGATACGCGCGGTCCACGCCCGCATCGGCAGCCAGTCGCTCCTGGCTAAGCCCTTGTGCCACGCGTACGCGGCGCAGGTTCCACGCGACCAAAGCTCGTCCCTTCATAGACGAGGACCAGCGGCCAGCGAGGGCTATCAAACCACTGGCTATAGCCACAGGGAACGGCTACGGTTGTTCCGCGGCGAGGATGACCGCGCGGGGCAAGCAGGGTCACGATGCGGGTGCGCATTCACCGCGGCACGCGTGAGATCGGCGGCACCTGCGTCGAACTCGCCCACGATGGTGCCCGGCTCCTCCTCGATCTCGGCCTGCCCCTCGACGCCGCGGCAAACGACGCGACCTGTCACCCACCGGTTGAAGGACTCGACGGCAGCGGCGATCTCCTCGCGCTCATTCTCAGCCACGGCCACCGCGACCATGTCGGGCTGAGCCACCTCACCGGACCGAACCTGCCGGTAGCACTCGGCGCGGCGACACTCCGCATCCTCCAGGCCGCAGCCGCCTTCGTGCCCGATACCTGGGTGCCGCCCAACACGGTGACCTTCGGCCACGGCCAGTCCCTCACCTTCGGCCCGTTCACCGTCACCCCGATCCTCGTCGACCACTCCGCCTTCGACGCCTACGCGCTCCTCGTCGAAGCCGGCGGGCAGCGGCTGCTCTATTCCGGCGACCTCCGCGCGCACGGACGCAAGGGCGCCCTCTTCGAGCGTCTGATCCGCAGCCCGCCGCGCGCCATCGACGCCCTCCTCATGGAAGGATCGAGCCTCGGCCGCCTCAACGCCGAGCGGCTTTTCCCGACCGAGAGCGAGATAGAGGATCGCTTCGTTGCGCGGTTCCGCGAGATGACGGGCTTGGCCCTCGTCGCGGCCTCCGCCCAAAACATCGACCGCGTCGTCTCACTCTACCGCGCCTGCAAGCGCACCGACCGTACGCTGATCCTCGACCTCTACGCCGCCGAGATCCTGGCCGCGACCGGCCACCCCAGCATCCCGCAATCCGACTGGCCGGGCGTGGCGGTCTTCGCCCCGCACCACCAGCGCGTGCGCATCAAGCGCACCGGCCGCTTCGACCTACTCGCGCGGCACAGCCACCAGCGCATCTACGCGGAGCACCTCGCGGCGCTCGCGCCCCAGGCGGCCCTGCTGTTCCGGCACTCCCTGCTGCCAGACCTCGACCGGGCCGTCTGCCTCGCGGGCGCCGAGGCGATCTGGTCACAGTGGGACGGCTACCTCCGACAGCCCCGCGGACAGGCGCTCGCCGCCGACCTCGCTGCCCGCGACATCCCGCTGACCCACGCCCACACCTCGGGCCATGCCAGCATCCCGGACCTCAAGCGTCTGGTGGCGGCGATCGCGCCCCGGCGGCTCGTGCCGATCCACACTTTCGAGCCGCAGCGCTTCCCAGCGCTGTTCGGCGCCAGCGTCGACATCAAGGAGGACGGACAGTGGTGGGACACGACGGCATGAGCGAGACAGCACTCTATCGGGCTCTGGGCGAGCCCTTCCTCGCGGCGCTCGAAGCCCTCGCGACCGCGCCGCATGGCGGCTGGTGGGCCGACGTCCTCGCCGACTCGGACCTGCTGCTGGCAGTGCGCGACCGCTCGCTCAACGTCTACTATCGCGGCGCGTCGCTGTTCCGGATCACCCCGGCGGGCGCGGGCGTCTCGGCTGAGACGCACGTGAAGTACCTCGTGCGCCAGCGTCAAGCGCTGACCCGGCTCGGCCAGGACGGGGGCTTCGCGCTCGACCCAGGCACGGCGGTGTGGACGCGCTACGAGGGGCCCGGCACGCTGGCCGAGATGAAGCGGGCCGCTGCCGCACTCTCCGGCCTGGAGAAGGCGGGCGTGCACGCGCTCGCGAAGGCTAGCCCGAACGTCGTCGATGTCGAGATCGCGCTCACCGGCGCACCGCTGGAGGCTGCGTCCTCCGAGCGGGAGGGAGCGGAAGCAGACGCCATGCTCCTGGCGCCGGACAATGAAGCCTCGGCAACTCCAACTCCGGCTCAGACCCGCCAGGACCGGCTCGATGCCGCGAGCCTGGAGGAGCGGGGCGCGGCTGACGAAGCGTGGCTGGTGTTCCACGAGGCCAAGCTCGCTGCGAACCCGAGCCTTCGTTCGAAGACCACCCCGGCGATCGTCACACAGGTCGCCCGCTACCGCGCGACACTGACTGAGCAGGCGGACCGGCTGGCAGAGAGCTACCCGGCCCTGTGCCGCGACCTCGTCCGCCTCAATGCCCTGCGCCGGGCGGTGCATGCCGCCCGCGGCCTCGCTGCCGTGCCGACCCTCGATCCACTCGTGGACGAGGTCGCCCGCGGCGCGCGCCGGCTCCGGGTCGACACCGAGCCGCGTCTCGTGGTGTTCGGCTTCGATGCCGACCAGCGTGACGGCGCACTGAAGGCGGTGATCGACGAACTGCGCGGCCAGCACGGGCTACAGGTCTATGCGGTCGGCCGGCCCAGCGGGCGCACGACGGCTGCCTTCCGCCCCACCGACGCGGCCTAACGGCACCCGCCCAGGTAGGGTGCGACCGCCGGCCGCGGCAGGAATCTGCGTCCGGCGGTAAAATCCAAGGGGGGTCAACGGGAATACATATCCTCGGCTCTGCCGGAGCCTCCGCGAGACCCCTTCGTCATGTCCAGCCCGCTTCTATTCCTCGCCCCGAGCCGGAGCGCGTCGAGGCTTCGCCAGCAGACACACACTACCGCGATCGCCCTGCGTCTCGGCGCGCTGCTCACCCTCATCCTGATCGCCGCGCCCGTTCACGCCGAATCGCCATTCGAGGGACGCTACCAGGGTCGCGGTGAAGGCCGGCTCAATCTGCAGGTGTTCGACCTTGGAGACGGCAGCGGCACCCACTTCGTCGTTGCCGAAACGGCGATCCCAAATGGATGCACCGGAGAGCTGCGCGGTCTCGCCAAGTCCGGTGGCGCCGGGGTGCTGCTGTTGACCCGCAAGGATAGTGACTCGGAGAAGATCTGCACTCTGACGCTGCGCCTCAGCTCGGACCGTAAACGCGTGCGGATAGAGGAGAAGAACTGCGGCGACTTCCACGGGACGTCCTGCGCCTTCGACGGCGCGATGACCCGCCGCTGATTTCGTCCTGCTGCGGCCGGGCACCTCTGCGCGCCCGGTTCCCTTCCCCGCACCTCTCCACCTCCGACGGATCCCCCTCATGATGCGCGCGATGCTGCCGCTCGTCCTGCTGGCCGCCAACCCGGCCCAGGCGAACCCGCCAGTCGACGAGACCAAGTCCGGCGCCTGCCTCGAACTCAAGCTCGACGGCCGGTTCGCCCCCTGCAACGACGACTTCCGCTTCGTCGATGACGGCCGAGGCGAGATCAGCTTCGTCACGGGCTACGGTGATGGCCGGGGCATCCCGAAGACCGTGCTAGCGCTGTTCACCGCCCAGGCGCCCGACATGGAGAACGCCTACGGTTACGCTCTGCGCCTGACGAACGTGACGCAGATGACCTACGACAAACCAGACAGCCAGCGGATGTGGAAGGCCACCGGCCTGTGCTTCATGGTCAAGCCGAACCCGGTGCGCGCCGGCGCGAAGGCGGTGCGGCAGGACATCGTGGTGATGTGCTCAGCCACCCTGGCTGAACCGGGCGCGCCCTTACGGCGGATCGACTGGAAGTTCGTGTTCTGACGGGGCAGCACCATGAGAACGACTTCCGCGGACACGGACGCAGACGTTCCCGGTCCGGATGCCCCTCCCGGTGAGCTGCTCGAGCCGAGCGTTGGCATCTTCTGGGGCGTGCCGGACGGCGGACGCACCGTGCTGGTCACCGATCGCACGACCATGACCGAAGCGGAGATCTACGGCGACTGCCTTACCCACCCGCGCGGGCACCACGAGGTCTGGGAAGCATGGCGCAAGCTCGGAGCCACGGCGCTGCGCCGCCGCGGCCTGCCGCCGGCCATCGCGGGCCACGAGTACGAGGCGTTTCCGCGCGGGCGGGTGGTCTACATGCGCGAACCGGGGCTGTTCACCCTCTACGCCGACCGGCACCTGCAACGGCCGGAGACGGTCACCAACATCCTCCGGCTTTTCGGCCTCGCCGGCGAGCGACACACGGTGCGCTCAGACGCACACTACCGGACTCGGGCCGGAGGGCAGTTCACATGACCGGCAGCTCGGCCGAGATCGAGGCACTACTGTTCGACGGCAACGACCTCAACAACCCGACGCCCGGCATGCTGCCGGCGATCTTCCGCGACATCGTCGGACGCCTCGACGCGGCTGGCCTCGCCTACGCCGTGATCGGCCGCATCGCCCTAGCGCTACACGAGCAGGCCCGCTTCGTGCGCGAGATCGAGATCGTTGTGGGCGGCGACGCAGACGAACGCGATCGCATCGCCGCCCTAGCACGAGCAACCCAGGCACGATTCGCGGCACACATGGACCCGCGGAAGTGCGAGCATCCTATCGTCCTGACGATGAGGCCCAGCACCTGTTCAGTCGAGACACAGCTGCTGGCTGAGGCGATCACCTGCCCGTGGTTCGGCGTCCAGGCACGGCTGGCAAGCGCAGAGCACCTGCTTTGGCTGTGGTGCCACAACGAGGGTCCCGACCATGCCATGAACGCCAGTGCACTCATCGTGGGCGGCACGGTCGACCTCTACTCCGTGCGGAGTCTGCTGCGCACGACGGACGACATGGAGGAAAGCGGTCAGCGGCGACTGCGGCTGGCAATCGGCGACGCGGTCCTGTCGGTGACGTCCTCGTTCAGCCGGTTCATGGCGGAGCGGCGCGCCCGGCTTGACCCGCACTACGTGCCACTCTGGCGTCGGCTACAGGCGGAGGCAGCGAAAGAGAATGACTAATGAGCGCGCGCTCGCCTAACAAGCCGCAGCACCAACCTCGCTGAGAAGGCCGACAGGGTTCGCGGCTGCTTCGTGGCTCTCGCGACCACTACATCACAGCGAAAATCACCCTAGAGCATTTTCCGACGAAGTGGATGCCGGTTCGTCGAAGAAAATGCGGCAAAACAAAGACTTAGAGAGCTTCGCGATTGCAACGCGATCGTGAAGCGCTCTAGCGGGCGGCGAACGAGTTGGAGCGGCAGGCTACCCCGCCGCTTACGCCCCCCGCCGGTGGGCGCCGGCGTACCATCGGCAGGCGGATGGGTGCCCCTGGACACGGCACGTCTGCCACAATGACCCTACGGCCTGCAGCCTCCGGGCACCACGCTAAACCGACTTCGACACCGACCACCCGACCCAGACTATCGCCAGTTTGCCGCCGATCCCGATTCTGCCAAGTGTTTGAAACTTGGTGCCTCTTGCTGGGCCGGTCCTGCCGACACGCGGCCTCGGCAGCAGTCAGCGACCTGTAGCTCACCCCTGCGAGAGAAGCGGGTCACGATCCCGCAGAGATAAGCGAAGCTGACGCGAACTCGTGACCCTTAGCCGACGTCGAAAGCGTCTCCTTTGCTAGCACTTGATTTCACTTGAACCAAGCAATTATCTGACCGGCTCGGCACGAGACCGTGATCAGGGCATCGACTTACGGCCGATATAAAGCCGACGTGCGAGCCGGACCCGCCAGCAACACATTGAAAACGTTCGATCGTCGAATGCGTGAAGGACTCATCTTCCCATAGGAATGCGCCGCGGAGGCGCTTATTATCAATGATGGACGCCGAGATGGAAGGGCGCACGCGATGAAGTATCTCGGTGGAGAGCGCTTGTTCGAACGACGAGCGCGCATGATCCTGCCAATCCTCGTTCGACAGGCTGAAGCGAACGAACCGATATCCTATGGGCGTCTGGCGCTGGAAGCCGGCATGCCGAACCCTCGTAACCTGAACCACCCTCTCGGCCGCATCGGCGGGGCGCTTCTCGCGATCGGCAAGAAGTGGCGTGAAGAAGTCCCTCACATCCAATCTCTCGTGATCAACTCGACCACGCGCGTTCCGGGAGAGGGATTCGATGGCTTCCTCGCTGCGAGGGGTTACGTGGATCTCGCGTTGGAAGAGAAGCGACCATTCCTGAAAGAATACTGGTCCAAAATATTCGCGTATCCCTGGTGGGGCGAGGTGCTCGAGGAATGCGAGCTCGAACGGACCCAGGGAGGCCTCGAAGATGTCCTGGACGGAGCCGCGGGGCTTGGAGTTGGTGAAGGCCCGGAACATGCAAGGTTGAAGGAATTCATTCGAAAGAACCCTGACGTCGTTGGATTGACCAACGTTGGCGCCCCCGGAAGGAGTGAGTATCCTTTGCCTTCAGGCGACAGCGTGGACCTGATGTTCACGTCCAAGGGCCGATCCCATGCCGTCGAGGTGAAACCGTCCAATGCCGGTTATGCTGATCTGGCCCGCGGGCTGTTTCAATGCGTGAAGTATCGTGCGGTGCTGACGGCGCTCGCTCGGTTCGAGCAGACGGGTACCGCCATCGACGTGCGACTGGCGATCGGTGGAGCCCTACCGGCCAAACTCTTCCCACTGAGAAACAGCCTAAATGTCCGAGTGATCGAAAACGTAAAGGCTCGCCGAACATGATTCGACTGCAGGAAGTCCTTCCGATCGGCGAGCCGAACGCCTTCAAACTTCATTTCGGGCGCTACAATGGCCAGCATGAACCGCTCGACGAGTGGGCCCGGGACCATGAGAAGTGGGTCGGATGGCAAGAGTATCGGCCAGGCCGGGACGACTTCAATCGACCGTACATCTTCTCATTGATGAATTTCCATCCGGAGCCGGGCGTGTGGCTGTTCGGAGGTGTCTTCGACGTCGTCGAGCGACTGCCCGATCAGTACATCGTGGGCCTATCACCGCTCGGTCAAAACATGATCGGCCGCCTCAAGATCCACTATCCCTATTATGATCGTGCGACCCGAGTCCGGTTCGAAAACCATTATGGTGAGATGCAGGTCTCAGAGATCCTCAGAGAACCGTACGGCGGGCGATCCTTCCCTGGTTTCGATGCGATCGACCTGTCTTTCAATGAGTTGGAGACGCTCGTCCTGAAGAACCGTCTCGATTGGCGGCAGGCTCTCATCAGTGCGAAAGGCGTCTATCTCATCACCGACACGCTCACGCACAAACGCTACGTCGGTTCCGCTTATGGGGAGCAGGGCATCTGGTCACGTTGGATGGAATACGCCCAATCGGGTCATGGTGGCAACGCAGAGCTGCGTCTAATCGTCCCAGAAGCGAACCTGGATTACTGCCGAGCCAATTTTCGTTTCGCGCTTCTGGAATATCATCTGCCGCGTGCGCTGGACGACTACATCATCAATCGAGAGAATTACTGGAAATCGGTTCTGGTGACACGCGGCGCGTTCGGGTTGAACAGGAATTGAGGCCCCTTCCGGCACTCCGGAGATCCCTCAAACCCGGCGTAGGATCTTCGTGTCGATCAAGGCGTGAAGATGGGAACGAAGGATCAATGGGATGCGGCCACCTTCGATCACAACCCCCGCCTCCATGTTCTTCTCGAGGGCGTGCCCCGTCAGATTGGCACTGGTGATGAAGGCCGCTCGCCCGTCGGCGACCGCGACCTTGGCGTGGACGCGCCCATCTTGGAACGGATGCCCCCGTTCGAGCCAGGCATACAGGACAGCTCCAGGGACGTGGGTGCGCATCGTCTTCACCGGATCGACGTTCAGGCTGCCACCGTGGGCCGATGAGGATTCTACCAGGATCTTGACGTCGATCCCCCGACCTACCGCCGAGTTCAGCTCTGCCACGACCGATTTGACGTCGTAGGCCACGAAACTCACTATGAAGAGATCCATCTCGGCGCGGCGAATGAGATCGAGCAAGACCTGCTCGGTCCGCCGCATCGCGACGAACGACGTCGTCGGGCCCGTCCACACCAGATCGACCGAGGATTCGTTCCTAGCCTTGGCGTGACCGTGACAAGTGCCGCGCAGGATGCCTGCGACCATCTCTCCCGATACGTCGGCCGTCGCCCATTCGGCCAATAGGTGATTGAGGACGGCACGTGCCGGGGCGGTCACCACCAATGAACGGAGGTCGACATCACTGCCATACGCCTTGGACGAGACGATCCGTTCCGCGATCAGCTCAATGCGCCTGGCGGGTAGCAGGACGGCGAGCGCGGTAGCGGCATCCAAGAGCTCTTTCATTCGATATCCACAAAGAAGGCTGCGTGTGCGTTTTCGAGTGTCGGTACGACGAGCGAGCGATCGAGATGGCGATTGCCGCGCTCGCACGAGGTCTCGGACACGAACGAGCAGGCGTGACATGAAGCGCCGTGTAGTGACTGGTCCTTGCTCGGGTCGTGCTCGGAACAGAGAGGATCGGACGCACAGACGTGCGCGCGATGCAGCGCTTGTCGGAGGAGGCGACCCAGATTCTCGGGACGACCCAGTTCGACCAGACCGCCCAACGTCCCGTCTGAATCCGCCGCCGCCGTGTAGATCAAGAAACCGGCCTGATCGCGATCGTCCTCGACGTCGGCATAGATGCGCTCGCGGATGCTAGCGGCGTTGTAGCCGCATTCGAGTGCAAGCTCGCGTATCAGCAGGTGCGCCAGAGTATGGAGCATGACGTATCGGATTCCGGGATAGCCCTGCGCGGGATCCAGCTTTCGCTTGATGCGCCAGCCTGCATGACCCTGACGGAGACGCGCGTCGATCGCTTTGACGGCGTCCTGGTTCGCCCAGGCCGTCAGAGAAGCGGTGTCGAAGCGTAGGAAGATCCCTTCGCCATGTACCTGGGTCGCTGGGATCCAGCTCGGTGCTTCGCGTCCGAGGGGTGCTTTGATGGTGGGGCCCGCGTCACCGCCTTCTTCCGGCGATTCCACACGTGTGAAGCCCAACAGCGCATTTACCTCGCGTAGCCGCTCCAGCAGCAGGACGCGAGTCAGAGCCGCAAAACCGGTCGGTGCCGCCACCTCCTTGCTCATGAAGTGCGGATAGTCGGTCGGGGGATGGGCCGCCGTTAGCACTTCCCACTCCGGACCCTTGAGATCGCTCTGCGCGACCTCCGCTCGCCCGTTGCGATGATCCTCAATCGCTTTCCATAGTTCCTGGCTGGTAACACCATCAACGCCGGGGAGTTGCCCCGATTTCTTGAGCGTCTTCGCGACGATGCCGGCCTCGAGCTCCGATGCGACTTCTTCGAAGAACGTCCACCCATCCGCCACCAGCTGCGTCACGGGGCTACTGGTCTGGGGGATAGCGAGCACCGAGAGCGTAACGGGGAACCAGCCATTGGTCGCACCCAACAGGATGGCTCGCGGATCCTGCGTGCAATCGTCGGCAAACCGATCGACGTGCGGATGCCTTCCGCGGCAGCCGGGAAGGTTCTCCTGGCCGGCCTTGCCGAAGGCTTGCGCCATGTTCCGCGAGACGCCGCACTTGTCGCATTTGACCCAGAGGTTCTCGGTCTGCAGCGAGGCGCCGCTCTCATAGAAGCGCAGATGACCCGTGCAGGCGCTCGGGCCCGAGTGCACGAACCAGTGCCACGGGAAGTCGTCGAGATGGCCGGCGCGACAGGCCATGAGGAAACGGGCGGGTACCGCGTCGGCGTCCCTGGGCGGAAGATCGTTGTTGGACCCCCGGCAGCCTACGTGCACGAAACGCGTCCTCTCGGGACGGCGAGCATCTGCCTTAAGCGAGAACAGACCTGCATCGTAGGGCGAGAGGAGGCCGCATTTCACGCAGCGCAGCCACCGCGGGAACGGCTTCACGGGCACGCCCACGAAGGCCTCGGCAGAGAATGGATCGACGACGTCGCGCGCGCCGATCGGCGGCATACGCAAGGACTCCACTTGGGGGCCCATGACGCTACGGACGTTCGCCAGCAGGCGGGCCTCCTGGATCGGCTGACAACGATCCTTCTCCCACCGGTCGATGCCCATGGTCACGACCGAGAGGTTGGGGAGATCGACGAGCGCTCCGGGACCATAGGTCCAGAGCAGCTGGCTGGGGCGGACTTCTCCGACGGGTGTCTTGCTCACGTCCGATCCTCCTCGGCCGTGGCGCGCGGGCGCCAGGGTGGATCGAAGGTGCTGCGATTGTCCTCCATCACGAGGCGGACCCCGGGCTCGACCTCGCGCATCGACATCGGCACCGTCCAATCGGTCCATGCCGCCACGCCTGGGGCCGTCAGGAGGGGATAGGCCGTCGGGCCGGCGCCGTACCGTTGATAGACCAGCGTGCGGCCGATGACGCCCGATTGGTCGGCCCAGTCGTCCGCACGGCTCTTCATCTCGTCCTCCGCCAAAGTCTTCTTGACGGGGTCTTCGGTGACCTCCCAGGTCCGCTCGCCGATGGCGTGCGCCGTCTCCAACATCTCGGTTCGGGTCGGGCTGTTCATCTGGCCCGCGCCGTCGTTCGGTGCGAAAGGCCGGTAGGCATGGCGCATGATGGACAGCATCGTGCCCGTGAGACCCCGATCGAGCGCACGCGGGGAGAAGGGCGTCACCGATTGCGCTTCCACGTGCTGATAGAAGGTCGCGTGGAAGTGCTCGAAAGACTCGTAGTGCGAGAGGTCGCGCGGACGCGCCCAGGTCAGCACCGTCGCCACGAGGCCCGGGAAAGCACGGCCCACACGGCTCGTCGCCTGGATGTATTCCGCCGTGCCCTTGGGCTGCCCATTCACTACCATCACGCCGAGGCGATTCACGTCGACGCCCACCGAGAGCATGTTGGTTGCGAGCACCACGTCGACCGGGATCGGATCGCCTTTTTGCCGGTCCTGGACCCAGCGATCCTTGGCGGCGTCGAACGTGCCGCCGAAGGGGATCTCGAGCTGATCGAGACGTTTCGGGATTTCCTGGCTCGAGACGCGCGAAGTGAGCTCGCCTACGTCCCCGATACGGCGCTGCGCGAGCCCCGGACGGTCGACGAGGCTCATCTCGACACGGAAGGAACGCGTCTGCACGTCGTCCTCGGCCAGGCGCTTCATACCGCCGAGTTCACGCAGCGAATTGAAGTAGCCGACCAGCGTCATGTACGGATCGGCAACCGGACCGAACACATCGAAGAGCGCCTGCGACGCTGTGAGGAACGCCGTGTAGGTCCGGATCAGTACCGCCGGGCGTGAGCTGCCCGGGGCGCAGATACCCAGATACCGACGGCCGGGGCGCTCGGCGATCGACCGCTGTACCGAGAAGAAATTGTCCTCGACGTCGAGGCCGGATGGCGGGAACACCGAGATCCGCCGCATGAAGACGTTGCGGACCTGATCCTCCGCGCGCCGCACGGTGGCCGTCGAAGCGATCACCTTCGGGCGCACCGTCTTCGCGCCGATCTGCCATGCGCTGAGTGCGTCCACGGCGGTCTCGTAGAGGCCGACCATCGTGCCGAGGGGGCCGCTGATGAGATGGAATTCGTCCTGGATGACCAGATCCGGTGGACGGATCGCACGTGCCGTGAGGACGCGGGCTCGCGGATGGCCTTGCCGAGCCGTATGACCTGTGCCGCACTCGTGCCCGGGCCACAGCAGACCGTGCCGCTCGCATTCCTGATCGACGCGGCCAAACAGATTCCG
This sequence comes from Methylobacterium indicum, assembly GCF_017347565.1. Classification (NCBI taxonomy): domain Bacteria; kingdom Pseudomonadati; phylum Pseudomonadota; class Alphaproteobacteria; order Hyphomicrobiales; family Methylobacteriaceae; genus Methylobacterium; species Methylobacterium indicum. Next base: position 5,160,983 of record NZ_AP024145.1, read on the forward strand.
GACCTCCGGACGCCAGGCCATCATCGCGAACTTGTCGACGGTCGCGATCATCATGGTCGGCGGACGATGGTAGATCTCTTCGTCGACGACCTTCACCGGCAGGCCCGGGAGGGCGTTAGACGCAGACTTGGCCCGCGTGAAGTCGCACTGACCCAGCGGATCACCACAGAAGATCGACGTCCGGCCGACGGTCTTGTCGACATGGATGTCGCGTCCAGGCAGGATCCCGGATCCACACCAGGGACAGCTCGTCAGTTGCGCGGGTGAGGCGACGCCGCCCGGGTTACGGTCCCTGCTGCGCAGGGCCTCCACGGCGGCATGCGCGTCCTCGGTACGGCCGGGCGTCACCTTGTTGCCGACCCAGAGACCCAACGAGAAGGGCTCGGCCCCCCAGCGCGTCGCATCCGCACGGCGGATGACCTCCATCGCGCAGAGCAGCGTCGTGGCACGTTGGAACTGCTGCAGCGTCAGTAGGCGCAGCGTGTAGCGCATGATCACGGACAGGCCGCGCGATCCGTCCATGTCTCCCAGCATGGGATCCAGCCGGCGCATACCAATCGCGTAAGCCGCAACGCCGAGATACGCTTCGGTCTTACCGCCGCCGGTCGGGAACCAGAGTAGGTCCGCGAAGGCTTCGGTCGGCGACGTGCGGTCCGGGTGCCTGGGATCCGTCAGGGACGGGATCGAGAGTAGCAGGAATGCGAGCTGGAACGGCCGCCAGGAACGATTGCGCGGCACGTCCTCTTTTGCGAGATCGGCCGGCTGACCACGACGACGCTTCAAGGCGTAGATGCTGCGCACACGCTGTGAGGCCATTGCGCTGTTGGCGAAACGGAACGCCTCCAGCGCCTTCGGCCCGGCCAGGAGCACGGACATCCCCTCGCGAAGGCGCTTCAGCGTCTCGTCGCACCGGTCCAGCACGTCCTTCGCAGCGGTCTCGTAGCCGGCGACGTCGGCCGGCAGCCTCGCGCGCTGATCGGCGATCCAAGCCGCGTAGTCGTCGACCAGGCACGACAGTGCCTCGCGTAATTCGTCTTCGGCCATGCTGGCCAGACGGGACATGTCGAGCCAGCCGCGCGCGACCATCCGGCGCATGGCCTCACGATCCAGAGGCCGCTCCCCGGGTGTCTCCGTCGCGGCGACCTCGTAGGAGGGCATTACTTCCGTGCGGATGGCGCGGGCCTTAGTGTGATCCTCGTCGTCCACGGTTGCATGGACGGAGATGCCGTGCCCTACCGCGAACTCCACGCGGGCCCGGTAGATGAGTGAGAGCCGGTCGCGTTCGTCGTCGTCGACCACCTGTTCGGCCGCAGGCCGGCGCCGAAAGATCGCATCGCCGCGGCCCTTGGGTGCGCGCACGGCGATCTCGGGCTGGAAGAGCCAGGCCTCGTCCTTGTTATTGTCCGGCTCGATCTGGCTGTTGACGAGGAATAGTGTGACTAGCCGCTCGCCTTGAGCGTTGGTGCGCGTCGTCCCTTGCAGCATCACTTCCGGGCGCTCGGGATCCGGATGGAGCGGCCGGATCGGGCCGTCGATCAGCGGGAGGGAGAGCGGCCCGCCCGACGGCACGCGCCGCCAGACCTTCACCTTCGTCTCTTCCTCAACGCCGGTCTTACGGTCCTTACGACGCTTGACATAATCGTGGTCGCGCCCCGGCACGCGCTCGTAGCGCCCCCACCGAACGTCGACGGAAAGGGCAGTTACGTCGGGCGCTACGCAGAAAGTCATGCCTACGCTCGACGGGATCAGGGATTGATTGTTCGAAGTGTCTATCTCGTCCAGCCCATCATCCTCCGGGACGACACGTCCCGTCGTGCTCGGAAACTCTGCTCCCGGCTCGTGAGTCGGCGCCCGGCGTTCGTCCTCAAGATCGCCGGCTTCGTCGGCCGCCGTCGCAGGCTCGATCGATGTGACCATGTCGTCGACGGGCTGTCGCGGAGCGATTTTCCCCACGAGGTAGCGATCGCGGACACTCATATCCTTGATCAGCTCTTCGGGACCGCCTGCCGGCCCTAAGAGGTCGTCACGTACGGCCAGTTCGAGGAGGGTGCGGATGTAGTTGGCGTCGTTGATCAGCGGGATCTGATCCGGCGCCGAGATACCGACCTTGGATAGTGCGGAGAGGAAGTCGTTCCAAGGAAGCCGTTGGATTGATGCCTTGGGTACGCTCAAACCGAAGTCCGTCGGTGACAGGCCTGCATTCGTGATGTGAACTCTGTCTGTCCAAATCTGTAGTCCGCCTGGCTTGAGGGCGAGGCGTAGGATCCTTGCCAGCGAACAAACCTTCCCACCTGCGTCTAGTACGATGACGAAGTCGCCATTCGAAAGGGCGCTCTCGGATAGATCACTGAGCGTATCGACCGAGAGGATGGTGCGGGATGACGATACGCTCGTCAGGAGCCACGCATTGGCCGAGCGGGCATTCCGAACCCCATTCGCGTCGGTCATGTGTCCTCCTTGAAACGGTATCTCGTCGCGCGGCGATCACCCTGTCGTTCGGCCGCCCCAGTCACCAGTAGCTCGGAGATGGCGTCATTCCACTGGGAAGCCGAAATCCCGGCCCCTTCGAGAATCTCCGCTTTGCCACGCCAGCCATGGTTGGTTCGAAGAAACGTCATGATGCGTTGGCCGGCGGTCGACCGTCGATCTGCCATCTCACCACTGCGGTCGAGCCTTAGATCCAGGGCGATCTGTTGCGTCGCCACGTCCACTGATGGTCGCCTATTGCCTTGAGCGGTATCAGCCGATCCAACGGCTTCAGCGAGCGCTCGCATACCGTTCAGATTCACCAGCCGCTCGAGGATTTCGATTCGCGCAGGCTCAGCAATGGCATATCTCATGCGATCATTCTCCGGGAGGTAGGGGGCTTCCCGGAAATCATGATCCAATTCGATGTCTTCCCAGCCGAAATTGGCGAGTACGGCGGCATCTAGTTCGCGATGATGCTCGCGAAGTCTTTCAATCGGCGCAGAAACATCGTCGGGATCATGAAATCGATTGTACAAATTTGTCAACCCAATCTGTTCATTATCAAATATATACTTTCTATGTGCGATCAGATCGAGCGCAATTGTCGTGACACGGTTCGACGTTCGTTCAGGAAATGGAAATGTCTCAAAAGCATTGCCAATTGAATATTTGAGTCGGGTCTCCAGCCTGGAAGAATATTGTCTGGCCCAGGCTTCGTGAATCGACGACTGGCAGATGCCGAAGCGATCTTCCGCGCCGAGGAATACGTCCAGATTGGTCGACATGATGTAACCATTCGGAACGAACGTGAAGGCCAGATGCTTCGTCACCTCGCTGCAGACCATAACATTTGGAGGCGTCGCCCGACGTTCGTGCCCTACGGGATGCCGATCGAATCGATCGCCACGACCGACTGCGTGATACAAGCCGGGTCGCTTTTCTGCAAATTGCCACCATCTTTCGGGTAGAGGCTTCCTGAGAACGAATTTGCCATCCTCGTCGCGACGTTGTCTCTCCGGTTTGACCCGTTCTTCTACACGTCGCCAGGGCTCTTCGAACCGACGCGCCTTTTCTTCGGGCCAATCCCAAAAATTTATTATCCATCGGCTCGGTCGTTGCTGTGGATCCGTATTGAGATCGTCTCCATTGAGGAAGGGAAACAACACCTCGGAATTCTGCGGATCGGTTTCGATCATTGCCAGAGCTTCCTCCGCCGAGAGGATGAAGCCCATTCCGAAAGGGATGGTGCCTTGAAACGATTGATCACGGTTCGACACGAGCTTCTTGGGCGTCAGCGTCTCACGATCGGTCAGATACGGAGAAATGGATGAGACCTGCCGACCCGATAGCGTCCGGAGCCCGGCCCATTCGCCCTTTCGGATGTGGACACGACTGGTGGTCACGGCCGCTTCGCCGGGCCAGCTTTCGTTTGGAAAAGCCGAATAGATCACCGCTCCTTCTTTTGTGATTGCCTCGAGCCCAACCTGCCGTGTATCGCCCTCGGCGACGGTATTCACGGCCAACATTCCAAGATCACCGCCACTTCTAAGCAACGCAACGGCTCGAATGAAGAAATACGCGACCAGATCGGCGGACCCACGTCGACCGCTAGCCACGTGCGTCACGAGCCAATTTCGGAATGCGCTCCCCATTCCTCCTCGGATGCGTTGACCACCCAAGAAAGGAGGATTTCCGACGAAGGCGTCGAAGCCGGCGCGGTCGCGCTCGAACACTTCGGGATATTCCAAGGGCCAATGGAAGGGCCTTCGTGGGATGCCGTCGCGGGCATCCATCGCCAAGTCGGCAGTGGAGAATGAAATGAGCATCTCGATCGATCTTTGAGCCTGAGCGGCCTCGTCAGCCAACGCCGCCAGCTCCTTGATCCTTGCTTTGCGCCTTGAGGCATTGCTCTCGGCGAACAGGATCCCACAGAGCGCGTCCGCAATACGGCTCGGCAACTCGATCTCCGCTCGCGAACGAGCATCCAAAGCAGCCATGGCTTCGACGTCCTTGATGTCGCGTATCGCGATCTGTCTGAGGTTCATTCGAAGTTCGATGGCTCTCTCGACCGCGGATCGAATGGCGCGTCCGAATAGAGGAAGCTGGTCAATTTGTCCAGGCGCCAGGGAAAGCTGTATCAACTGATCCAGGTTTGTGATGCCCAAAAGACTGTTGCCAGAACGAAGGTTGTGATCGAGGAAACCGAACGGAGTTCCCTTCGCGATCGTCGTCAACCAGAGTGAGAGCTTCGCAAGCTCGACAGCCAGAGGATTCTGATCCACGCCATAGAGACAGTTCTCGGCGATCAATCGCCGGGCGACGATAGCCCGCTCTTCGACGGAAGTCGAAAGACGATCGCGGGTGTGATCCGAAACGATATTCCCTTCGCCGTCGACCTGTCCGCCTTTGCTCTCGTGGATCGCCCAGGCCTCCATGAGCCGATCCGATAGCCAGCGACAGACGGCTACGAGGAACGCGCCCGATCCCATCGCCGGGTCGCAAATCTTGAGATCTAAGAGTTGCTCGGGCGTCTTCAGGCGCCACTCGGCTTCCGGCTTGCCCTCGCTGGGGCCTTCGTAGGCGAGCGGTGTGAGCGTCTCGCGGACGATCTTCTCAGTCAGGCTTTTCGGCGTGTAGTGCGTGCCGCTGTCGCGTCGGTCGGAGCCCACGGCGACCACAAAGGAGCCCGGGTGTCGGACGAGGGGATAGTCCCAGGGGTCCGATCGTAAGAGCGAGGCGTAGGGAAGTATCCTGTCGCGGAGTTTCACGTCGCCGCGGCAGACCGTGAGGAGACGTGCAGCCAGGCCGTCCGGCACCGCGCGGCCGATACCGTTTCGGATCGCGGGCTCGGAACGGCCGCTGCGCTCCTTGATGAGGGCGACTACCTTGGCTTGGCAATCTAGCCGGGCGGACTCCAGCTCCCCCAGCCCGACGCGCGGCGTGCGAGCGCCCGCGGAAGCTTCGAGTTCCAACGTTACGTCGTCGACCCGGACGACGGTGCGTTCGAGCAGGCCTTCGTAGACGTGGCCGATCTGCTCGACGTCCAGGGCGCGGTAGGAGAGCGTGCGACCTTCGAAGGTCTGGATGGCCTCTAAGAGGAGGAGGACGGTTCGATCGTCGATCGGAAGCGGCTCCGCTGGATCGGTCCGCCAACTCGTATCTGTCGCGCGGCCTTCCAGGAACACGTAGCGATCGGGATCGAAGAGCGAGCCACCAAGTGCAGGGAGGCGAAGGATCGGATGTTCGATGCCGCCATAGACGGCGCGGAACAGGGCCAGCAGCCTCGACCAGGCGGAACGGCGTCGCTCAAGTATCTCCTCAGTATCGGCGCGAAGCTGCATCCGCAACGTCGAGAGCGCATAGAAACGATCGTAGCGATCCTCCCCCAGGAGCAGCAGACCGCGCTCTTCCGCCGCGAGCAGGAAGACGAGCCGCATCATCACGGTGAGACCCGCTTCGTAGAGGGTGCGAGGCTCGACGTCGCGTAGAAGTTCGCCGTTGCGATCCTGGTTCGCTCGGTCGAGTGCCTGGACGAGCACCTCGACGGCCTGGCGCACCTGGTCGCCGAGGGCGTCCGTCACCTTGTCTTGATGCGTGAGTGACCGCTCGTAGAGCTTGGGGAGCTTGGCGTCGGAGTGCCCGAAGAAGCGGCGGATCCCCAGGAGGCTGGCGAAAGCGCGCAGCGTGTCCGGCTCCTGTGCCCAGAGGCGCGCATACCAAGTGGCGAACCCCGTCACCCCGTCGGCCGGGACGTGGACCAGGAGCCAGTGTTCGCCATTCGTGACGAGACCCAATGGACAGCCGATCGCGCGGAGCAGTGCGACCATGCGGTCCTTCGGTGTGGTCGCCCAGCCGTCGACCACTCGCGTGGCGTCGAGGTCGACGACGGGTGCGAAGACGTGAATCGCCAGTAGGAGCGCGTCGGATCCTGGTTCCACGACCGCGATGTCGGGACCGAAGGTCACGCCATGCTCGGGGAGCGTGGCGGAAATGGCTGCCGGAACCGCGCTTCCTATTCGCACGACCTGAGGGTCCAACTCGAGCGCCGTGACGAGGACCTCGTCGATCCAGGCAGCGTGCAGAGCTTCCAGATCAGGATCGCCTACGTCGGCGGCATCGCGCCATTCCTCGTAGGCCGCACGGAGGCGCTGTGGCTTTCCCTGTTCGAGGGCGTCCAGCCCTTGCGGGAAGACGTCGTCGAGCACCGGCTCGGCCAGGAACGGGCCGGAGACCTCGACGAGGCCGAGCCATTCGTGACGCGATCTCGTCATGCCACTACCTCGGACAATTTAGGCACGCCCGCCTCGTACAGCATTGATGCCACCCGGTCGAAACGATCCGGATCGCGTGTGGGATCGGTCGAATCGCCGGGAGGGACCCAGATGATCATCCCGCGACGCGCGCGCGTCAGCAGGACACGATACCGGTTCGTGACGTAGCGGCGCTCCGCGTCGCCACGCACGTGCTGCCACTTCGATCCGCGGAATTTCCGGGGCTCCCAGAGGTTCCGCGCGGGGGTGGGTGTCAGATCGGCGCCCCAACACAGACAGACCCAGTCGAGTTCGAGCCCCTGGCATTCGAACTCCGAGGCCGCGACTTCGAGCCTCCCGCTGGCGCGTACGTCCTCGTCCAGAGCGAGGAACCACTTGTCGAAGGCGTAATCCATTCGGAATGCGCTCGACGCTTCGATGCCATGGGCGCGGAGACGCAGATCTTCCGACGTCGAGATGAGGCCGATGCGTAGGTCCGGATCAAGGGCCTTCTGGGCGCGCAGCCACGCCTTCGCCTGCCCAAGATCACGGGTGAAATGGCAGGGGAAGGCGGCGCCCGGTGGGAAAGCCACGCGCGCAGCCTCGACGTCCAGATCCAGTAGACGGTTCACCCATTCGGCCCAACGTTCGGCTCGATGGCTCCGAACGCCCACTGCGAGATGCGCGTCGGCCTCGGCACGGACCGATACGTTCGGTGGCGGATCGCCCTCGAAAAGACGATGACCCGCGACGCTGGACCCACCCGCCAGCACTTCGGGCGATGCGATGACGCGCCAGGGTCGTTCGCGCGAGGCGAGGGCGTTGCCCCACTCGGCGAGCCCGGCCTCACCGAGATAGATCTCTTGGCCACCGCCCACCAGCGCGACGATCACCGCCCAATCCGGCAGACGCTCCATCACGCCGAGGAGCAGTTCGGCTTCGGAGGCATCGACAGCCTGCTTGCGCTTCATCTGTGCGCGGTCCCAGGCTCGTTGGGCCTCGTCGAAGACGACCACGTGTTCGTGCGGACGTTCGGCCGGGTTCTCCCGGTGGAAGCGCAGGAACTGGTGAACGTTCTGGATGAACGTCGTGATCTCACGCTCGCAGTCTCGCCGCCGATCGCCCTTCGCGACACGGTTTATCACGAGGGCCTCGCGTACGATCTTCACCAGCGGACCGTTACCGGAGAGGAAGATACCCGTGTGGCCTTCGGACCCGCGCACACTCGGATCATGGACCACGTCGAGCCCCGTGAGGGTCTTTCCTGCGCCGGGGATCCCCGTCACAAAACAGACGAGGTGCAGGCCGTTCGTGCGGGCCTGGTCGATCGCTTCCGCGATGAGCGTGACAGTGCGATCGAGATTGTGGGCGTGACGGTGCGAGAGCTCTCGTACCCCGTGACCCTCGTAGAGACGGACGGCGGCCTCGACGACGGTGGGCGTCGGGCGATAGGCGGAACCCATCCATGCAATCGGATCGATCGGCAGCGCATCGACGGACAGCGCACGTTCGTCCTCGACCCTAACGATCGCGGCGAGGTCGCGTCCGTTCGTGCGGATGGGATCGGACATGCGCGAGGTTGACGTATCCGGCGCCTCCGTCGCGCATAGGATCGGCACTATCCGGCGCCCGTGGGACTGGGCATGGAAATCATGGATGTCGAGCGCATAGGCGCTCGTCTGCCAGCACGATGCGGCGTCGAATGCATCGGCGCCGACCTTGAACTCGACGACGAAGACGGTGTGCGGGCTCAGCAGGATACAGTCGGGCCGGCGAGCACGCCGTGGGAGCTCGTACTCGAGGACGATGAACCACTCTCGGAATCCGGACGCGCCCAAGGCCGCCTTCAGGAGACGGACCTCTCGGCGCCACGCGTCGATCTGCGTGTTGCGGTGCCGGTCGATCCCGGTCGCGGCGACCCCGTCGACGAGGCGCCCGACGATGGCATCTTCGTCGGCCGTGATGAATTCCCGCAGTGTTGAAGCGTAACCGTGCGTCAACGTCCCTCCATCGTGCAGAGGGAGCGTGGCATCAGGAGGATCACGGCCACCGGGAACGTGTGCTCGGCGACGTTCGCATGCCGATCCTCGATCGCACGGGCCTCCTGCTCGCGTTCGAGCGGGATCCGCGCCAATCGAGCTTCGAGCGCCACGCGGTCGCGCCGCAGCTGCAGGCGCTCGTCCTCAGAGAACAGCGACAATTGCTCGGGCTGCCGCTGGGCGATCAGCTCCGCGTTCAGGGTGCGTTCGAGATCGTCGAGGACCTGCCGGACGTCGTCGATCTCGGCGCGCCGGCGTGTGTCGAGTGTGTTCCCGAGCGACCGAAGCCGATCCTTCGAGCGCGCCTCTACCGCGCTAAGGATAGCGCCGCGATGCTTCTCGAAGCGGGTGCGCAGGGCGTCGAAGGTGCCCGGTGCGAGGGTGGCAGGGGTCGAGGCGTCAAGCCAATCTCGTACTTCGGTTACCCGCTCCTCGCGACGGAAGGATCCATCGCGCAGGTGACCTCCCGCCACGGTCAGCTCTTCGTGGAGACGATGGTGATTGCCACCCGTCACGACGAGGCGAGATGCCACGACGACGGCCGGCCCTTCCAAGCGATCGTCCGGTAGGGCGCGGATGGTCACACGGTGCAGCTTCTTGGCGTCGTCGCGCTCCCAGATCTCGGCACGCAGCAGCCGGAGACTCATCTGCACGAGCCGATGGTTGAGATGGACGAGGACGACGTCGTCCCGCAGGCGCGCGACCTCGTGATCGAAAGTGATCGGGCGGACCGCACGGGTGAAGGGATGCTCCAGCCCCTCTAGGCATCTGGCCCAGGATCCCGAGAGTTCCGGCATTCGGAAGACAGTGCCGTCTGGTGACCCTGCCAGCGTGACGGGTTCGAGATCGGGCTTGTCGGCGATGCGGAGCGCCGTGCGGACGGCACGTTCGACGTTGCTGGGTGCCAGACCCTGCTCCCGGCGTGTCTGCGACAAGCGATCATGCAAGCGGCCGATGCGCTCACGCAGGTCGCGCTCTATTTTGTACACGCGCCGAGCGCGCTCCATGCGCGCCTCCGCGTTCCTGGTATCGAGCTCCCGGCGCCGGCCTTCGAGCAGTTCGGGCAACTGCGGAGCAATCACGGGGTTCACGCTTCCCATGTCGGCACGCATCGCGTCCAGCTTGCGCAGGGCGCGGAGGATGTCCTCGCCCCGTCCGCCACGCCCGTCCACCGGATGCCAGATGACGACTTCGCTCGCGCGCTGCCCGTGACGGTCGATGCGGCCGTTGCGCTGTTCCATCACGTTGGGGTTGTAGGGGATCTCGAGGTGGATCAGGCGGTGGCAATGGTTCTGGAGATCTATGCCCTCCGACGCCGCATCGGTCGCGAGGAGGATCCGGACCGGCGATTGGGCGGGGTCGGCCTGGAACGCCGCCTTCACGGTCTCGCGCTCGTCCGGATCCATACCGCCATAGATCAGCGCCAGGCGCTCGCCGGCCAGGCCGTGCGCCGCCAGGATCTCGTGCATCCAGACCTGGGTCGTGCGGTATTCGGTGAAGAGGATGACGCGCTCGTCGGTCCAGCGCCCATCCTTCAGGAGGCTACTACGTAGCCACGCGATCACGGCGCGCGCCTTAGCATCCTCCTTGCGTGCTGCGGATCCGGCCCAGGCCCGCAACCGGCTCAGCATTCGACGCTCGCCATCCGAAGGTGCGCGTGCCTGGCGTCCGGCCTCTTCGAGTGCGTCGGCCTCTGCTGCCTCCTTCGTGGCGTCGTCCGCATAATCCTCTTCGGTCCTGGCGATCGCGCGTCGCAAGATGCGTTCGTCCATGCGATCGGGACCGCCACGCGCGGCACCGTGACCCTCGATCGTCGCGACGTGTCGTTCGAGCGTCGAGGCGAAGGCCGCAGGCGATGAGGCCAGACGCTTGCGCAGTAGTTGATGGACGAACCGATCGACCGCACGCGCGCCTTCGGTGCCACCTTCTCGCGAAGTTACGTACTCGTCGAGCACCTCGCGGATCCCGGCTTCCCCCTCGTCATGATGGACTGGTAGTGGCTCGAGACGGCGCTTGGGGTAGATGGCTCGCCCGTCGGCATCCAAAATCTCGCTCTTGAGGCGCCGCACCATGACGCGCGCGAGCTGCGCCTCACCGGGCATCACACCACGTGCGAAACGTTGATCGTCCAGGAGTTCGAGGAGCGCCGTGAAGGACTCCGTGTAGCCGTCGTGCGGCGTCGCCGTCAGGAAGAGCTTGTGTTGGAAATGCGGGGCGATCAGGCGCACGAGGCGCGTGCGCAGGCTCTCGACCGCGTAGCGGCCGACCGTCGGAGCGACGTTGTGTGCCTCGTCGACGATGAGGAGGTCGAACCTACGCGGATGTTCGATGCGGCCCGGCAAGGCGTCCCGCAGCAGGCGAAGGCCTTCGCCCTGTTTCGCCCAATCAATGGAGGCGATCAGACGGGGGAAGGAACTCCACGGATTGGCGTTCAGCCCACGCTCGCGGCGAAGCAGGCGAACGTACTTCGTGTCGACGATGCGAAATTCGAGACCGAACTTCTCCTGCATCTCGCTTCGCCACTTCTCTTGGAGGGAAGCGGGGCAGAGGACGAGCGCGGTACGGGCTCGGTGCCGGAGCAGCATCTCCTGCAGGACGAGGCCGGCTTCGATGGTCTTCCCTAGACCGACGTCGTCGGCGATCAGGAGACTGGTCCGCGCCATGTCGATGGCACGGACCAGGGGATCGAGCTGATAGTCCTCAATGCTGACGCCGCTCCGGAACGGCGCTTGAAGATAGCCACGGTCGGCATTGGTGGCGGCGCCCCAGCGCACGGCGTCGAGGAAGGCCTGAAGTGTAGCGTCCGGATCCACGCCGGTAATGCGCGGCAGCCCGCCGCGCTCAATGACGTGCGCGCCTGGTTCGAGCTCCCACAGAACCTCGATGTCCTCACCGAGCGCATCCTCGTCAATGGAGGCGAGCCGGACGAAATGACGCCTGGGTAGGTTGGGCGAGATGGCGGCGGCGTCGATGTCTGAGACGAGCCACTGGCGCCGCCGGACCTCGACCAACTGCCCCGGCTCAGGAATCGTTCGATGCGCAATGGTCGTCACCTCCGCCGCTCCGCCTTCGCGCGGGCTACGACGACCTCGGCGATGCGTTCCACGGCCTCGTCGACTGACTCGTGTTCCCAGACCCGCACCACGTGCCATCCCTCGGCCTCGAGACGTCGATCCGTGTCACGGTCACGCGCTCGGTTGGTCTCGATCTTGTTTCGCCAGAACTCCGCGTTGCTCTTCGGCCAGGAGGCGTGCAGCGGACAGCCGTGCCAGAAACATCCGTCGACGAAGACGATCGTGCGGCTCCTCGGAAAGACGATGTCGGCGACACGGCGTGGCTTGGTCAGGACCGGCACGTGGAGCCGGTAGCGGAACCCGCGCGCGTGCAAGGCGCGGCGCAAGGCCAATTCGGCGCCCGTGCCCTTCTGGCGCACGCGCGCCATGCGGCGACTGGCTTCAGGCGACGAGGGATCGATGATCGCCACGAGACGCGCCTCGCTTCTTCTTGCCCGCGCCACCAGCCGACATGCCGAGATGCGCGAGGATGCTACGGCCGATCACACGGCCGAGCGTCACGGGCACGGCATTGCCGATCATGCGGCCCATGGTGCGGAATTCGATCGGCGCGTCGTCGGGCACGAAGGAGTAAGTCTTCGGAAAGCCCTGAAGGATAGCGCCTTCCCGAAGGGACAGGGCACGATCCTGTTCAGGATGGCCGAAGCGTCCATTGCCGAAGCCGAAGAACTGCGTGGTGAGTGCCGGCGAGGGTTCGTCCCACGACATGCGTCCATAGACGCTCGGATAGGTCTTTCCCGTCTTGCGGCGGTGGCAGGCGGCGATGAGGTGTTCGGGCCAGTCCCGCCAGGTCCCGCCGGGGGTGGATGCCCGAATCCGCTCCAGATTCAGTTCGGAGAGGCTCGCTGCCGTGTGCATCGGATCGGCGCGAAACGAGCCACCTTGCGTGATGGGCCTGAGATCGCCGATTGCATCACGGACGGTCTTCGGACGTCTGGCGGATGGGCTGGCGAGTTCGATGGGGCCATGGAGAGAAGCTAGGATGACCATCCGCCTGCGCTTCTGCGGCAGGCCGTGCTCCGAACAATCCACGACGTCGGACCAGACGTGATACCCGATGCGTTCGAGCGCACGGATGAAATCATCGAAGACCTCGTGCCGCGTAACGAGGGGGACGTTCTCCATCGTTACCAGATCCGGCCGCGACTGCTTCACGAGGCGCGCAAATTGATAGAGGAGGCCCCAGCGAGGACTGGTGAGTGTGTCGTAGCGCCGCGAGTAGGTCGAGAAGGGTTGGCAAGGCGCACATCCAGCAAGCACCCGGACGCGCGCATCACCGAACAAGCCGTCGATTCGACCGGACGTCACGCGGGCGACGTCCTCCCTGAAGAAATTCGCGTCGTTGTTGGCGGAATAGGGGTGACGGCAGGCCTCGTCAACGTCAAAGCCGGCGACCACGTCGATGCCCTCGCGACGCAAACCATGCGTCAGACCACCCGCTCCGCAGAACAGGTCGATACAGGTGATGTCGCTCACCAGCTTCATCGGGACATCCTCGCCGGCTTGCTCCGGCCAGGCTCTTCCTTGATCGTTCCAGACCCTTCGTCCGCCGCTCGCCCTCTGCGCACCCAATCGTCCACTTCGGATGTCTGGAACTTCCACAGTCTGCCTACACGATGGGCGGGCATCTCGCGCGTGGCGATCCAGCCGTAGACGGTGTCGCGGCTGACCCCGAGATGGTCGGCGATCTCCTCGACCGAGAGCCACCGTTCGTTCATCCCATCCACCCCGAACCAGCCGGCGCCCGGAGATTCTCATCCATTCGAGTCGGAGTAAAGCCGATTGATGCCTGTTCGACCCCAAAACTTGGGATAAATCGGCTGCGACACGTCTCCTTCAATCGACGTTGTCGATTCCCAGACGTTACCGGCCTTTCCGCTCGACCGGACTGGAAAGCGGCTCGGGGAACATTGACCCCTGATCGGCGTCCAATATCAAGGAGGGGCCCGCGCACCGCGGCGTGACCTTCATGCGTTCGACGCGGCAATGCGTGGGAGGTGCCCGTGGGGCCCGGAGGGCGACCATTGCTGCACTCGAGTTGGGTCGGACGCGGTTCTTGAAGCGCCAGCTCTCGTTGTCGACTCGACGATCTCACAGTGATGGGTGAGACGGTCGAGCAGCGCGGTGGTCATATTGCGGCGCACAACCTTAGCTCAGCCGGCGAAGGTCCACTTTCGGGCGAGGATCGAATGCCCGTTCCTGCCACATCTCGGAAGGGGCAATGGCGCTTTGACGCACGGCAGCGAATGCACCCCGGCTCTCGGACCCGCTATCTTCGCGAAAACATCAGCTAGACCAGGAACGATGCGCACACAGCCGGCTGGGTGGCAGCGGCAGTGCGCTACCTGCCCTACCACCTCTACGCGGACACTGCCGGCATCCTTGCCGTACCGCCGCCGAGGTGGAGGACGGCTGCGACCGTCTCCTGGCGGACCAGCACTTCGACCGGCGACCACACCGGTCGCCTGGCAGGAGGCTACGCCGCACCGTCCCCTTCGTCGTTCATCCTGCTGCCGCCTCCGGGAACCCCGGTCCAGCCGCACCCCCGCGGCCGTGACTCAGGACCAACCCGATGGACATCAGCGCCCCCCTACCGCCCGCCGCCGCCAACCCCGAACCCCTCGTAGTGGCCGCCCGCGGCGTCCTCGACACTAGCGGCCTCGGCCCGATCGACCGCGTGCCCCTCATCCCCGAGGCCGCTCGCCGCCGACACCACGTCTTCGTCCCCGCCGACCGTCGCTTCAAGGCCGCAGCCCGCTTCCTCCAAGCGCTCTGGCGCGAAGACCGCGGCCTCGCGATGGGTACCCACGTCAGCCGTCGCGAGCTGCACCGCCCCCGCCGTCTCGGCTCGCGCATCTCGACCGCGGCCGGCGCGCTCGGCGCCAACTTCCTTCATCCAGACATCGTCCCGGTCGTCACGCGCGCGCTCGCCTACCGCGAGCCGGGCGCGGCCTACGACATCGACCGCCTCAAGACGAATCTACTGTCCTCCCAGCCGCTGGCCTTCAACCTGTTCGGTCCGCTCGCCCACGACCTGCAATTCGCCACCCGCTTCGTCACGGAGTTCCTGCCGGGGACGCTGACGGAGGTCACGGACGTGCTGTTCGAGCACAGCCCGGGCCGCGGCGACCCGCGCTTCACCGCCGACCGCACCGCCTACGACGTCGTCTTGCGCGGCCGGGACGCGACCGGCGCACGAGGCCTGATCTGCATCGAGGTCAAGTACAGCGAGCCCGGCCACGAGCCCGCGCCCCCACCCCACCCGCGGCACACACACAGATCGCGCACGCCACCCCAGGCCTGTTCGTGGACCTCAACGCCCCGACACTGACGAGCGCCGCCTGCCAGCAATTCTACCGCCAGCACTGCCTCGCGAGCGCCATGCTCACAGCCGGACTCGCGGACACAGTGACCCTGGCCTTCATCGCCCCCACCCACAACCAGTCCGCGCACACGGCAGCAGCAACCTACCGGCACCAACTCACGGACCCGCAGACGGGCCCAATACCGTTCGTGCCCACGACGCTGGAGCAAGCATTCGCGGCCCTAGCGACCGCCGGCCTCCCGGACCACGCCCGCGCGCTTCACCGCCGCTACACCGACTGGTGGCTCGTCGACGGCGAACTCGACCTCGCCGCAGCGGCCGCGACGCAGAAGCCAGTCGAGAGCATGACGATACTCGACACCGACGCCGCCCATCGGCACCGGACGGCTTCATCGCGCAGCAGCAAAGCCGCCTGATCGCGCCAACGGCCAGCACTTCATCAACCTAATGCCATCCGGGCCCGACGGCGAACCGGCCGCTGGGCCCGGACCCAACGCGCTCCCTGCAACGCCGAGGACAAACACAGCCCGCCTACCAAAACGAAGACCCTCGATAGCCAGACGCCAATCCTGCGAAGGCAGCCTATATCCAAGCCAACCGACGTAGTCTAAAATACAAACTGTCGAACGACAGCGCCGCACCAGCGTCGGCGGCAGGCACCACTTCTTTATTCTCCACTTCCGTGCCTACCAACGGCGGGCACCGCTTCTCTGGCACCCATACGCCCTCGCCCCGCAGCACTGGTGCGGCGTCCCACCCACCGGGCGCCACACAATGTTCACGCACCACCCCGATCTAACCCCCTTCGTCAGCTCTCTCACCACAAGCCGCCGAGTCGACGTCACGCCGCACGCGCTCGCACACGCGCTCGAGGCCGCATTTCTGTCCACGCGCACACCGGAGGGTGCGAGCCCAAACCCAATAGCGATCGACCTCAGTGTCGGCACCCAAGGTCGAGGTGCGATCACCTTCTGCTGCCAAGAAACAGGCACCAGCGAACGTCGGCCTCTTCGAGCGCAGCGCCGATCGTACTGGGAACTAACTGTCGCAACGGAGGGTGACGGGCGCACTCACGGAGAGACTAGAATTCCCGCCTTTGCGCTGACCGTGGCTCTGACGCCGCTGCTTCATCCAGAGCGATCCATCGCAACCCGCATCGGCATGTCCCTTCACCTCGTTCATGAACCCTGGTGGCCAGCCGACCTAACGGACACGCTCGCAAGCCTCGCCGATACCTGGCATCGTTGCATCGCGGAACGCGCGCAATCGACGGCTTGAGTTAGCCGGGAGTGGCACTCGCGCACCGACACCCGAGGCGGCACATCGACGAAATCGCGCCCATCCACGCCCCGCCAAGTGTCTGAAACTTGGCACGTCTGACCACACGACTTCTGCCGACATGCCGCCTCGGGCGCACCCAACGACCTGTAGCTCACACCCACCCAGAAGCGGCCTTCATCGGCAAGTCTTTCGCCCACCAGAAGACGGGCGCGCTGGCCGCAATGCGCCACGAGGAGACGTTGAATCTGCTCCACATTCCGGACATTCGGGCATAGAGCTGGAGGGCGCTGACGCGCTTGGCCACATAAGCTCAGTCGTCGCGTTCGACTGCGCCCGGTACCTTGTCACGCGTGATCGGATTAAGCGCGCGCAGCGCCGCTAGGCCCTCGCGGGCATAGGCTTCGAGAAGCTCCAGGAATTCTTGGTAACCGCTCGCGGCCGCGAGGTCCGCGGGCACCTCGACCTTGAACTCGTCTCGGACCACGCCCCGGAGATCAATCGGCAGCCCTGGTAGTGGCGTTGCCTGGCCAAGTTGGCGCAGGTACGGCGAAAAGGCCGGCAGGATCGCGCCGATGAAGAGGTACTTTCGCCAGACGCGATAGTACGCCTCGCGCTCCGCCTCATCCTCGATCAGGTTCATGCCCGGGATGCCGAACGGCTCGTAATAGGTCTCAATGCTGTCGATAGCGCGCGCGAGTGACCACGTCCGGGCGCCGACCCACTTCTCGAAATGCCGCTGCTGAAACTGCGCGAAGGTGAGGAGTTCGATGTTGGTGTTGTGGGCGGCGAGGAGCGCGCCCGGCTGGAAGCCCACTTTCGAGATGATGTAACCGCGATGCGCGCCCGCCTCGGCCATCACAGTCCGGAAGCTGAAGACCACGTCCTGTGGGACATTGCTCTTCCAATTCTTGCACTCGCAGAGCGTGACCGTCTTGATCCCGTTGACCGTCTCCGTCGCCAGCACGTCAACTGCGGCCTCGCCGCCCCGGGGCAGGGCGATGGCGGCCTGGCGCACGGCGTCCATCCCACACTCAGCGAGGATCTGGCGCACCGCCTCTTCCAAGGCCTCCCAGGTCGGCGGTTCGCGTTGGGTGATCACGGGGTCATGGCCTTCCTCGGGGCAAGCCCACGGTGATGCTGAATGGATAGTGTGGCCGACACCTGCGGTCCACCGAACATCTAGGCTGTACGACACCCGAACGCTACAAGGGTCATCCCGGCAACCCGAGATTGACCGCGCTTGGCCGAGATCGACCCTATTGTTGAACCGCTCCTGACTGGGCTGCTGAACAGCCCGATGGCGGACTATGGCCGCGCGGCCACGGTGCGGCTTGAGGAGAACGATGGATTCCGCGACGAGGGCTTCGACCCTCGCGCAGGCAGGCGGGCTGCGCAGCGCCAGCGTCGCCGGATGCGCGCTGAGCGGCAGATCAAGGCAATCGACGCCGTCGTCCAGAACGCGCTAACCCGCGAGCTCGCGCTTACCGATCGCCTTCAGGGTCTGGCCGAACGGCTCAAGATTCGCTCAATCGGTGTCCTTCCGGCCGGCACCGGCGAGGTGACGGCCGAAGCGGTTTCCAGCCCGGGCCCGATCGATGAGCTCCTCAATCCTGCGCGCGCTACGGCAATCAAGACCTTCCTGGAGGTTTGGGCCGACGCCGTCCGCGAGACGCGCCAGCGGCTGGAGCATGAGCTCTAATGGCCAAGCCCAGTGCCGCCACCCTAGCGAAAACTGCGGCCGAGAAGGCGGCGATGGAAGCTAAGATCAGCAAGGCCGCGGCCGACCTAGCGGTCGCCGCGCCGAGCCTCGCCTCAACGAAGGGTAAGACCTACGAGACCTGGGTCATGTTCGAAATCGCCGCACGGCTCGCGATCAGCCACAAGGTCAAGGCCCGCAATAGCGCGGGCAAGTCGACCACCACCTTCCGGGTGCGCGGCGGGCCCGGGCACATCAAGTCGGCGAGCGAGCCCCCCGGCAAACTACCCTGCCACTTCGAGCTCGGGTCGCCCCAGGCGAGGGAGCCGCTCGAACTTCACAACAGCGTCGAGCACGTCGGCCTCAGCGACGAGACGCACGAGTTCGACGTGTCGGCGATCTCGAAGCGGTACACCTCGGGCCTAAGGAAGTCTGCAAAGGGGGGACCCTACGAGGGCCCGTGTGCCCTCGGCCTGGAACTGAAGGCTTATGACGATGCGACTACGCTGGACAAGGCGATCGCGCGCGCCTTGCTAGGCACCGTCGTCGACCTCCACCCCGGCGCGGTCGTCAAGAGTGTGAAGATCGAATTCCGCGCCAAGGCTTCCGACACCTATGTCGAACGCTTCGGCTATCCGCGCGCGGCGCTCCTGACGACGGCTTGGATCACGCCCGAGACGCGGAAATTCCTTGAAGCCTACGGGATCGGCTCCCACCCCAATGTCGCTCCAGGGCACAACGAAGGCGATCTCGACGCACTGGCGTCCATGATCAGGCCTTGGCTCTGACGTCTACCTGCGCGCGGCCGCCGGGGGTGGAGCGGACCTTCCGAACGTCCGAGATGGGTCAGTTGTTCGCATGCCGCTTGGTCTGCTGAGCGACCTCGCCGACCTCTGGCTCCGGCGCCTCGAGGCGCAGGCGACGGCGACGGCCCGCAACCGCCGAACCTACCGGACGAGACCGGACGAGACCGGACGAGACCGGACAACCCAGATAGACCCATCGCCGTTCTAGCGCCGATTGCGGCCACGCCAAGTGTCTGAAACTTGGCACATCTGATCAGAGGCATTCTGCCGACAGACGGTCTCCGACGCAGCCCACGAGCTGCAGCTCGCCCCCGCCGGGTCGACGGACCTTCGTCGCGCCCGCGCACGGCTCACCCTGACCGCGTACGGTCCCGACGCAGCTGGTGCGGGACGCGGGCGAGCATAGGATGATCGTGCGCCCCGTTTGCGTGAACGCCTCCCAGTAAGACTGCACGCTGGAGCCGGCGGCAGGGCGCTGGCTCGCACTGCGCCTGGGCCTGCGCACGGTGCGGGGTCTGTCGAACCGGGATGGGGCGCGGCTGGTCCTGGCCCGAGGGGACGAACCCTACGCCTAAATCGACGCGCTACGGCGGCGGGCGGGCGTGAGCGCGGGCGCATTACGGCGGCTTGCGGCGGCGGACGCGTTCCAGCCGGGGCTCGGTCTGGCTCGGCGCAAGGCGCTGTGGGCGGTGCGTAGGCTGTCGGACGCACCCATGCCGTTGTTCGCCACCGCCGACGCGCGGGATGGCGTGCTGCGGCCAGAACGCGAAGAGGAACCGGTGCGGCTCGCCGCGATGACCGCGGGGGGCGGGAAATCGCCGAGGATTACCGCGCGACCAAGCTGTCCCTGCGCGCCCGTCACCTGGCCTTCCTGCGTTCCGACCTCGCCGCGGGCGGTCACGTCCCTTGCTGTGACCTCGCCACAGTCCTGGACGGCGCATGCGTCGCGGTGGCGGGACTGGTGCTGATCGGTAGAAGCCGGGATCGGCGTAAGCGCTCGGTGACGGAGCCACTGGTCAGGCGGCCTGCTCGGCCTCACTGGTTGGCATCCAGTTCCAAGGCAGCAGATCGGCCAGTCGCTTGGCCGGGTGATCGGCGATGCGCGTGAGCACGTCGCGCAGGTAACCCTCGGGATCGAGCCCGTTCATCTTGGCCGTCTCGATCAGCGTGTAGAACGCCGCCGCACGCTCGGCGCCCAGCTCGGATCCCGCGAACAGGTAGTTCTTGCGCCCGACCGCCACACAGCGCAGCGCCCGCTCGGCCGCGTTGTTGTCGAGGGCGAGACGGCCGTCCTCGAAGGCCCGCATGAGCGCCGGCCAGCGTGCCAGCATGTAGCGCAACCCCTTGGCCAGGTCGGAGCGGCCCGGCATCTGGGCCAGGCTCGTCTCGGCAAACGCCTTCAGCGCCTCGGCCAGCGGCTTCGAGCGGGTCTGCCGCTCGCGGGTGCGGGCATCGGGCGGCTTGCCGTACAGGTCGCGCTCGACCCCGTAGAGCGCCCCGATCCGCTCCAGCGCCTCCGCCGCGAGAGCCGAGCCCGTCGCGGCGTGCACGTCGAAGATCTTGCGGCGCACGTGCGCCCAGCACCCCGCCTCGGTCAGGCCGCCGCCCACTCGCCCGGCCTCGTACAGCCCGTTGAAGCCGGCATAGCCGTCGGCCACCAACACGCCGGAGAAGGCCGCCAGGTGCGCGAGCGGTCGCTCGCCTCGACGGTCGGGCGAGGCGAAGAACACGGCCGCCGGCGGACGGGCGCCGCCATGGGGACGCTCATCCCGCACGTAGGTCCACAGCCGCCCGGTGCTCGTCTTGCCCGTGCCGGGCGCCAGCACCGGGATCGGCGTGTCGTCGCCGTGCAGGACGTCCGAGGCGCCGATCACCTCCCGGCGCAGAAGCTCGGTCAGCGGCTGCAGCGTGGCCGCAGTCGCGCCGAGCCAGCCCGAGAGCGTCGAGGTCGCCAGTTCGACGCCGTCGCGCGCGTAGATCTCGGCCTGGCGATACAGCGGCAAGTGGTCGTCGAACTTCGCCACCGCGATGTGGGCCAGGAGCCCCGGACCGGCCCGCCCGCGGGGAACCGCATGGTGGGGAGCCGGTGCCTGCACCACCTGCTCGCAGGCACGGCAGGCGAACGCCTCGCGCACGTGGCGCACGACCTTGAACCGGCCCGGCACGTAGTCGAGGCTCTCGGTGACGTCCTCGCCGATCCGGCGCAAGCTCCCGCCGCAGGCCGGGCAGGCGCAGGGACCGGCGTGGACCACGCTCTCGCGCGGCAGGTGCGCCGGCAGGTCCCGCCGGGCGGGCTTGAGCCGTGCGGTCTCCCTCGCCTCGGCGACGACCGGCGTGCCGGCCAGGCGCTCGGCCTCGTCGACCTCCAGCGCCTCGATGGCCAGTTCGAGTTGCTCGAGGCGCGTGCCGAGCTTCTCGGACGAGGTGCCGAACCGCGCCCGCTTCATCCGGGCGAGCTCGCCGCGCAGCTTCTCGATCAGGGTGCTGGCGTGGACCGCCTCGCGCGTCAGGCCGACGATCAGGCGCTTGAGCGCGTCGACGTCGTCGGGCAGCGAGGCAGGATCGAGAGCCATGCCAACAGCTTAGCCCTTGCCGAGGGCCGTCGCCACCGGCCCTGACCACGGACGCAGCCACCTCGGTAGTCTGCCGCTCTCAGCCTGCGATCGTCGGCCGATCGGTGCGCAGCGGCGTGCGCCAGTCGATGCCTTCCAGCAGCATGGCGAGCTGGGCCGGCGTCAACGCGGCAGCGGCACCGGCGGTGGACGGCCAGACGAAGCGGCCCTTCTCCAGGCGCTTGGCGAACAGGCACAGGCCCTGGCCGTCCCACCACAGCACCTTGATCAGGTGGCCCTGCCGCCCGCGGAACACGAAGGCCTGGCCCGAGAACGGATCGCGCGCCAGATGGTCCTGGACGAGGGCGGCCAGCCCGTCGAAGCCCTTGCGCATGTCGGTGTGCCCGGTGGCCAGCCAGACGCGGGAGCCGGACGGGACGGGGATCATCGACCCAGCAGCGCGGCGATCGCGCCTTGCAGGAGCGCCAGGTCCGCCCCGACTGCCGCCCGCACCCGGTGCCCGCCAGACAGCTCGATCTCGATCAGGCCCGGCCCGGCCGGCACGTCGGCTGCCGTCGTGACCGGGGGCGGCAGGGCGAGCGGGACGAAGGTCGGTGGGGCAGCCGAGGCCTGCTGCTCGGCCAGCAAGGCGCGCCGCCATCGGAACAGCAGGCTGGAGTGCAGACCGTGCCGGCGGGCTACCTCCGAGGCGGTCGTGGCGGGATCGTCCGCCTCGGCCAGGATGGCGCGCTTCTGCTCGAGCGACCAGACGCGGCGGGTGCCCGCAACGACAACGTGAGGAGAGTTGGTCATAGGTCCAGACACAGGGCCGATACAGCGCCATCTGACGCCAGACACTGTATCCAGAGCAAAGCACTACAGGCACAAGGCGGCCTTCACCGAGCGCTTACGGATCGGCCAAGGCGGGTGATGTTCATCACGCTGGAGGACGAGGGGTGGAGTGGCCAACCTCCTCGTCTGGCCAAGCCTGTTTGAGCGGCGCCGGGGGATCGTGCTCGAGGCAGGCCTGCTGTCGTGCAGCAGCAAGGGTGGGGGGGTGACGCACGTCGTGGCGGAGGCACCCGACGACCTGATACCGTGGCTGCAATGAATCGGCGATCTCGATCGAGGCCGCCTGATGACCAGCCGCGGGGACGAGGCGCGGCATGGAGGCAGCCCCGACCTGCGCGGGCGTCCGTCGGACCGCGCCGGAGGAGCCGAGGCCGCGGGTCCGATCGGGCCGAAGCCCTGGGACATCTTCACCCCCGACCTGCACATCGACGGAATCGGGGCACCCAATGTGAACGAGGCCACCCCCGCGATCCGGGTACGCACGCTAGACTTCCGCTGATCGTCACCTGAAGGGCTCCCAGCATACCTGCGCCGCTCCGATCGAAGCCCCTTGCGACAGCTACGGTAGCAACTGGGTGCCCTCGGCATCGCCCACTGGTAGCCCTCCAAGGCCCGGCCCTCTGGTGTCAAACGGCATCGGAACGGGACCCCTGATCGGCGTCCAATCGGGGCTCTGACGCACTCTCGGTGCATGTGGGTTGATGGATCTCGGCTCTGGCCGTTGGAGATCCTGCCATGGCTCCCAGCCTGCACCCCGACGTGATTGCCCCGCCCGGCATCCTGGTCGATCGCGTGGAGCTTGCCGATCGCATCACCATCATCGCGCAGCCCGTAGCCGCGTCGGCCCGCTGTCCTGGCTGCGATCAGCCCTCATCCCGCGTCCACAGCCGCTACACGCGAACCCTTGCGGACTTGCCCATCGCCGGCAGGCAGGCCGTCATCGAGGTCGTCGTCCGCCGCTTCCGCTGTGCCGCAAGTGGCTGCCCGATCAGGATCTTCGCCGAACGGCTGGGTCCGGATCTCGCCGGCCCCTATGCCCGGCGCACCGCCCGGCTCGAGAGCATCGTGCACCACCTCGGTCTCGCGCTCGGCGGCAGGCCTGCGGAGCGTCTCAGCCGCCGGCTCGTCGTCCCCGCCCGTCGCGATACGATGCTGCGCAGCGTGCGCCGGCACGCCGCGCGACCGGTGGAGGCGCCGCGCGTGATCGGCATCGACGACTGGGCGTTCCGCCGTGGACGGCGCTACGGCACCATCATCGTCGATCTGGAGCGGCGGCGCACCCTCGCCCTGCTGCCGGATCGCGAGAGCGGCACAGTGGAGGCCTGGCTGTCGGCTCATCCCGAGATCACCATCGTCGCACGCGATCGTGGTGGCGGCTACGGGGAGGCCACGACGCGGGCGCTGCCCGATGCCGTCCAGACCGCCGATCGCTGGCACCTGATGGAGAACGCCAGCGCTGCCTTCCTCGACGCCGTGCGCCGGTCGATGCCGGCGATCCGCAAGGCGGTGGGCACCGCGACGGTCGACCCTGAGCGGCTGACCCGTGCCGAGCGTCTGCGGTACGAAGGTTATCTGCGTCGGGAGGCGACGGGCGAGGCGATCCTGGCCCTCTCGCGGAAAGGCGTGCCGATCAAGACGATCGCTCGCACGACCGGCCACAGCCGCAAGCTCGTCCGCAACGTGGTGCGCGGCCTGACGGGCGACGTGTTCCGCTCCCGCCAGAGCAGCCTGGAGGCTCATCTGCCCTGGCTGGAGGGCGAGTGGAAGGCGGGCTGCCGGAACGGGGCGGAGCTGTGGCGGCAACTTCGTGCGAGAGGGTTCACCGGTAGTTTGCGGGTGGTCGGAGAGTGGGCGACACGGCAGCGCCGCAGCGAGCAGGTCCCGGACGGCGCACCTGGCCAGGTTCCGTCGGCTCGTCGGCTCGCGCGTCTGCTGACGATCGCGCGGGATGGCCTGACGAAAGCCGACGCGGTGGTCGTGGCGACGGTCGAGACCGAGGTGACGGGGCTCGTGGAGGCTCGCTCCCTCGTCAGCGCCTTCCAGGCAATGGTTCGGAAGCGGCGTCACGCTGACCTCGATGGCTGGATCGAGAGGGCGGCTGCCAGCCTGCTGGGATCCTTCGCGGCGGGGCTCGTGAAGGACAAGGCAGCCGTCGCTGCCGCGTTGACGGAGCCGTGGTCGAACGGACAGACTGAAGGGCAGATCACCCGCTTGAAGCTGGTGAAGCGGCAGATGTTCGGCCGTGCCAATCTTGACCTGCTTGAAGCTCGGCTGGTTGGAGCGGCGTGAACTCGTCTGCACCGAGAGTGCGTCAGAGCCCTTATTCCACGCCTAATCACACTCTGGAACCGGCGCCCCACCACGATCCATCACGCCCGGGGCCCCGGGGCCCCGAGGCCGGTCACTACCCTGGGTGCCGCACAGCTAGGCCCTCAAATGACCGTCTTGGCCCGCCTGCCCCAGCGAAGCGCGCAAGCTATTGAACCAGAATATCTTTTCAAGGCGGCCTGCCATTTCGGCCCGACAAATGTCCATTCCTGTCGGAGTGGTGAAAGTGGCAGTTTTCCCGGCGGCCGAACGGAGGCGCCCTCAACGACTATCACCGAGACCGTCTCGGACGGTACGCTGAGGCCCACGGATGATCGGTCGACGGATCGCCTCGCCTCGGATGTTGCTCGGCGGAACAGCATCCCGATCACCGAGAAAGCTTACGTTGCGAACGGTCGCAAACGCAGAGAAGCCCGCCAGGGATCCCCGGCGGGCTTCTCTAAATACGAGTTCATGAGGACGCGGAATGAAGGCCGATCTATTTAAAGGCGGCGCAGTCTCCTTGATGCCCCAAAGGCCTGTTTGCTAGATCAGATCGCGTCGAAGCATCTCCGTCAGACGGTCGCCCTCCCCGCGTCGGTACTCCGCGTCGTCGTACCGATGCTCGCCATCGATCAGGTAGTAGCGCTCGGGGTACCCTGCCTCCTGCCTAGCTTTCCTGAGCATGTCCTGCGACACCCGCACGCGCTGAAGGGTCACGATGCCCGAGTACCGGTGTTTCAAACCATAGAAGCCGGTAAATGTGTCGTCGGGCGCCAAGCCGTTGACATCGCGCTCGCGCGCGTTGAGCGCCGGGTCGACTCCCTTCATGCAGTAGCGAAACCAGCGCCACTGCTCCTCAATCGCACGCGCGACGGCCGTCTCTCGGCGGCGCCGAACGTGGAGGCGTCGTTTGAAGCCCACTCGGTCGATGCGCTTGACGTACCGTTCCAGCCACCGCCGGTACTGGGGGTACACGTGCACGGGGACATGGACCCCGCTGTGCGAGTGGAGGCCAAACGTCTGGGAGCGCTCGAAAACCGTGTAGTTGTAGTTCGGCACCCCGTAACGCCGCATGAATTTGCGTTGGGCCTGCATTAAGAGACGGTGCGCCGCATCGACTTCCTGGCCGTGACGGTAACCAATCCTATCCCAGGCCAGGGTGATCTGCACGTTGAGGATGGCCCCCTGATGGTTAGCGAACGCCACTGCCTGATGTGCTACGCAGAGCTGCATCCGCCTGATATAGCGCGACTGCGGCTGAAACTGCTCTAGGTACACGGCCATACTGCTGCCGACGATGGCATCTCGCATCGCACGCTGATGGCTATCGGCGTAGGGCAGGAAAAACTCCTCTTCCGGCCGTTCGAAGAACGACTTCTCATCGTCGTAATCAAGCATTTCTGCACTCCCAGGTAATCGGACAGAGCGACCCGCTGCGGCGGATACGTGCGTGATGGATCACTCTGGATGACAGGGTGTCGGTCCGTGGCCATGGTCTCGGACGCGACAGGGTGGTGCCTTTTGATCCCCGCGGGGTTCAGGCTGCGGCGTCGTCCTCGCCGAGGAGAGACTCGATCAGGCTCTTCGGCGGCTTCACACGCTTGAGTCTCGGGGGACGCGGGAGGCGCATCGGCTTCATGATCGAAGCAGGCATCGGCGGCGGGGTATGCAGCAGGTGCTGGACGATGGCGCCTACCAGGCCCGCGTCGGCCACCGACGCGATTAGGCCGCGTGAGCGCTCGTCGTACGGCTTGAAGCGACTGCAGCGCAGCAAGAACGCTCGCTGTTCCAAGTTCGATACCTTCTCGATTCGGTCGAAGAAGGCCACTTGGTCCATCCGCTCGATCGCCCCGAAACCATTGGACGTCGGCGACAGCTCTGGTGCATCGGCTGGCGACTGAGTGCTGGCCTCGGGTGCCCCATAGGGCCCTGCGGGCGCGCATTCGGAGGGGGGTAAAATCGCGCTGGATGCGTGAACAGCGCCTTGTGTAGAAGTGTTAGATTCGAGACGTGCGTCTTCTGTCGTGCCGCGAGGCACGCCGTGATCTTCGATGTGCATGGCCCATCTGCCGTTCTAGCTGGATTTTACCGGTAACGACTTCGGGGTCGCCGTCGGCAAGCTCATCAAGCATCCAAAAAGCGCGAGCACAAGCAAAAATCACGAATTTAAGTAAAATAGTGGGTTTTTAGTCTTTGGCCCTTATAGAAGGGCCCATAAGTTGTTTTGATACAACCGAAGCAGAGCGCCAGTACCGATCGTCGTAGCCGATATGGTTCATATTTCACAATGGCTTGACGAGTGCTCATCGGGCGGAGCGGCGCAATAACAGACGCATAAGACACAACCAGCGGTAGAATATCCAACGTTCGGTCACGAAAAAGTGAACTAACGCAGTGAATTTTCTCATCCGTTCGCAGAAAGTCCAGAGAGCGTCATCGCCTGTCGCGCAGAAGCTCTCTTAGGCGAACCCGGCTCGAGCTGGGCTCGTTTCGGCGGTAACCCTGCTGATTCGATTTGCCCAACGCCCGGCCGCAACGCGCACGACGTGCCAAAACGCTGCTCCGCCGAGACTGCGTGTCTCGGACCTCTTGTCCCGCCAAGGGAAAGAGCCACGCTCGCCCCGAGCCTCCACCGCCAGCCATGCGGGATGGGGACCGCCGGGTCGCACGCCGAAGGGCATCGGCAGCAAGCGGTCCCGCCCCGACACCGGGACGGACCGCAGGAGGAGGCAACGGGTCGCCCCGACCTCCGGGACACTCCGCCGTCAGCCGGATCGAGCGGCGGGGCCTGTCCGCGCTGGCCGTCCAAGCTGACGGGAAGCGGTGCATAAAGGCCGACAGCACAGCCCCGGTCTGCCCTTTGTGGGGTCGCACGTCGATCCGCCGGTCGACCGACGGCGTGGCTCCGAGTTCCACTCGCCCCGGACGAACGAGGCTTTGCCAGCGCCCGGCAAAGCCTTGCCTTCAGCAAGCCGGCCTCCCTCCAACGTCCACCAAGTTCCAGGCAGGTAGCCCCCCACGCCGTATGGGGCACGCGGACGCCGACCCAGGCAGCCCGGTGAACGAACGCCGCGGGAGCGGGAACCCGGACCCACGCCCCCGATGGGGTTCCCGGATCACCGCCCATGCCCGCCGACCCGCGCCCCACCGATCTGCACGCCCGCGTCGCCGCCGCCATCCTCGCTCAGATCGAGACCGCCGACCCCGCTTCCTGGACCCCGCCCTGGCACGGCGCCGACCCGATGCCGCGCAACGCCCGCACCGGCCGGCGCTACCGCGGCATCAACGTGCTGGCCCTTTGGTGCGTAGCCCAAGCCGAAGGCTACGCCGATGCGCGCTGGGCCACCTACCAGCAATGGGCCGCCCTCGGCGCGCAGGTCCGCAAGGCCGAGCGCGGCACGCTGGTGCTGTTCTACAAGGACCTGCCCCGCAGCGCCCGCACCGACACCGGCGACACCGACCCGCGCGACGGCGCCCCCTTCGTCGCCCGCGCCGCCCACGTCTTCAACGTCGCCCAGGTCGATGCCGCTCCTCCGACCGTGGACATCGCCACCCTCACGTCGCCAGCCGCACCGCTTCCGGCCTTCCACGCCTTCGTCACGGCCACCGGCGCGACGATCCGCGAGGGCGGCACCCGCGCCTGCTACGTCCCGGCCACAGACACGATCCACCTGCCGCCGCGGAGCGCGTTCCGAACGCCCGAAGGCTACGCCGGCACGCTCGCCCACGAACTCGTGCACTGGACCGGCGCCCCCCACCGCCTCGCCCGCGACCTCACTGGCCGCTTCGGCGCCCGCGCCTACGCCGCCGAGGAACTGACAGCTGAACTCGGCGCCGCCTTCGTGCTGGCAGACCTCGGCCTCGCGCGCACACCCCACCCCAACCACGCTGCCTACTGCGCATTCTGGGCCCCCCTGCTGCGGACGGACCCGCGCGCACTCAGTCACGCCGCCACCCAAGCCTCGCGGGCGGCCGACTACCTCACCGCCCTGCAGCCGGAGAGCCGAACCGCACAGGGGATGGAGAACGAGAAAAGCACAACCCCCGCACCGGCCCAGGGGCCGACACCGTTCCCAGATCGCACAGGCCGGCCATCGCACGCACAGGGCGAGCGCGCGGCCTGAGTGCTTCGTCCCCGTCTCTCGCCGCGCGCCCAACGTGGCACCCTCCCCGGACTCTACCTTCGTACCCTCTGCCAAAGCTTTGAATTCAAGAGGGCAGAAGCGCATGCGGGACATCGACGGCGGATGAACGGGGGCTCTGCAACGGGGTGCCCCGTGCGCTGTCGTCGGCAGGCTGGCTCTAGCGCTCTTCCTTGCCGCCGCTCCACTCTGCTGCTACACATTCTGTGGCGGTAGCGAGGCTAAGCGCCTGTAGCAGATCAGGTTTTCGTGTGGCGGTCCGGTGGATCCGTATCCACGTCCCCCAGCCACCTTATTCGCCAGGCATCGAGCGCTCGATTTTCAACTGGCTTGGCGGGCGGTTAGACAACCCGGCCCGCACGGTTGGACACTCCCCTCGCGCTTCCTGTGCTGCTCAACCAGCTTGGTCGCCAACCCCCGCTCAGCTTCGGCCCGAGGTCGGTTTCCCGCAAGTCATGCGCCGTCATGTCCTCGGTCTCCTGGCCGAGCATGTGGGCGATCGTGCGCGTGTCGAAATCGAGCCGGCACGTCTGCGTCGCCCCGGTGTGGCGCAGACCGTGGAAGGTGAGGCCGTCCGCCACCTGAGCAGATTTGCGTTGGCAGGCCAACGCTTCGCCCGCTCAGGTTCTTGTCTTGTCGCAGATTTTTGCCGCCGAACCAGTGTCCGACTCGGCGACATCTGCGTAGCCCGCGTCATCCGGTGTCCGGATCGGCCGGAAGAACGAGCGGTGAAGGCCGTTCTCTTTCCAGGACTGCCCACGGTTGTTGATCGGCAACCTCGCGGCGCAGGCTGGCGCGCGCAGCGAGGCCCCCCACCCGATCGCGCCGGGATCCGGTTCAACGTGCCGGCCGCTCGACGCTATCCGTCGCGCCCGGCGGCCAGCGCCTCGCCCCGGCCGTAGCCCGGGATTCCACCGAGCCGGTCGATGCCTCACGACGAGGCAATCGGATGGGGAATCGCGACTGTCGGGTCGCTCTGCAGGAGTTCCGCTCAGACGGTGCCGAGCCGCGCCCGCACCTCCTCCACCACCCGCTCCGGGGTGAGGCCGAAATGCCGGGCGAGATCGGCTTCCGCCCCCGAGGCGCCGAAGCCGCTCATGCCGACGAAGCCGCCCTCCTCGCCGAGATAGCGGTCCCAGCCGAGGCGCACCGCCGCCTCGATGCCGACCCGGACCGTGCCGGGCCCGAGCGTGGCGCGGCGATAGGCGGTGTCCTGGCGCTCGAACAGCTCCCAGGACGGCATCGAGACGACCGCCGTCGGGATGCCCTCCTCCTCCAGGCGGCGGCGCGCCTCGACGGCGAGCGCCACTTCCGAGCCGGTGGCGAGCAGCGTCACGCGGCGGGGGCCGGTGGCCTCCTCCAGCACGTAGGCGCCGCGGGCGGACAGGTTCTCGGACCCCGCCTGGCGCCGCACCGCCGGCAGGGCCTGGCGGGCGAAGATCAGCGAGGACGGGCCGGTGCGGGTCCGGAGCGCGATCTCCCAGCATTCCGCCGCCTCGACGGCGTCGGCCGGGCGCAGGACCAGCATGTTGGGAATGGCGCGCAAGGAGGCCAGGTACTCGACCGGCTGGTGGGTCGGCCCGTTGCGGCCGATGCCGACCGAATCGTGGCTGAACACGAACGGCACCGGCAGCCCCATCATGGCGGCGAGCCGCAGCACCGGGCGCAGGTAGTCGGAGAAGACCAGGTAGGTGACGCCGACCGGCACCACGCCGCCATGGGCGGCCATGCCGTTCATCATCGCCCCCATGGCGTGCTCGCGGATGCCGTAATGGACGTAGCGCCCGCCCTGGTCCTCGGCGGTGAAGGCCTTGAGCTTGCGCTTGTGCTGGGTCGCGCCCTCCAGGTCCGGCGCGCCGGAGAGGAGTTCCGGAATGGCGTCCGCGAGGCGGTCGACCAGCTCGCCCGAGAGCGCGATCCCGGATTGCGCCGTGCCCGCGCGGGCGGCCTCGTCGCGGAAGGCGCGCAGGGGCGCCTCCCAGCCCTCCGGCAGCTTGCCGTCGCGCAGGCGGTCGAGCAGGCGGCGGCGCTCCGGCGGCAGGGCGGCGACGCGGCGGGTCCAGGACTCGAATTCGGGCGCGTTGCGCTCGCCGGCCGCGCGCCAGGCGGCCCGGATCTCGTCCGGGATCTCGAAGGCGGGGTGGGGCCAGTTCAGCGCCTTGCGGGCGGCCTCGCTCAAAGAAGCCGGGATGCGGGCGGAGTGGGCGGCCCGGGTACCCTCGACGCCGGGCAGGCCGCGGCCGATCACCGTGGTGCAGCGGATCATCGAGGGGCGCGGATCGGCCTTGGCCAGCAGCAGGGCGGCCGAGACCGCCTCGATGTCGTGGCCGTCGACCTCCTGGACGTGCCAGTGGCTCAGGCGGAACCGTGCCGCCATGTCGTCGCTCAGCGCGAGGTCGATCGCGCCGTCGTCGGTCATCCGGTTGTCGTCCCAGAGGAAGGTGAGCTTCCCGAGACGCAGGTGGCCGGCGAGCGAGATCACCTCCTGGCCGACGCCCTCCTGGAGGCAGCCGTCGCCAACGAGCGCGTAGGTGCGGTGGTCGATGAGGTCGGGCCCGAGCCAGCGGTTCAGATAAGCCTCGGCCAGCGCCATGCCGGCGGCGTTGGCGATGCCCTGGCCGAGGGGGCCGGTGGTGGTCTCGATGCCGTGGGCGGGGGCGTATTCCGGATGGCCCTCGCAGGGGGAGCCGAGCTCGCGGAAGCGCTTGATGTCGTCGAGCCCGATCCCCGCATAGCCCGAGAGGTGGAGCAGCGAGTAGAGCAGCATCGAGCCGTGGCCGTTCGACTCGACGAAGCGGTCGCGGTCGAACCACAGGGGCTCGCGGGCCAGGAACTTGAGATGGCGGGTGAAGAGCGCCGTCACCGTGTCGGCGGCGCCGAGCGGCGTGCCCGGATGCCCCTCGCCCACCCGCTCGATGGCGTCGATGGACAGGAAGCGGATCGCATCCGCGAGCGCGCGCGGCTCGGTGCCGGTCATCTGGATTCCCTCCCGGGGATTGTCGGGTGCTCTTGAGGCACGATCACCCAACAATCGCCCGGGGCGGAACTCAAACGAGTTTTATCCGCGCCGAGATGAGCGGGATTCATCTCCCGCTCGATCCCGCGTCAGGCGGCGATCAGCCCGCCCATCCGGGCGACGCGGCCGAGATGGTGGTCGGCATCGCCGAACAGCTGGTCGATCATCGTGACCCGCTTGAAGTAGTGGCCGACGCTGTACTCCATGGTGACGCCGACGCCGCCATGCAGCTGCACCGCGCCCTGGCCGACGATGCGGCCGGAGCGGCCGATCTGGACCTTGGCTCCGGCGATGGCCCGGGCGCGCTCCTCGGCATCGTCCTCGCCCGCCATCATGGTGGCGAGGAAGGCCATCGAACGGGCCTGTTCGAGCGCGATGAACATCTCGGCGGCCCGGTGCTGGAGCACCTGGAACGAGCCGATCGTCACCCCGAACTGCTTGCGGGTCTTGAGGTACTCGACCGTCAGAGTGTGCATCCGGTCCATGGCGCCGACCGCCTCGGCGCAGAGTGCGGCGATCGCCTCGTCGGTCACCCGCTCGATCACCGGAAGCGCGCCTGCCGGGTCGCCGATCACCGCCTCCGCCCCGACGCGGACCGAGGACAGCGAGACTTCCGCCGCCCGTAACCCGTCCTGGGTCGGGTAGCCGCGGCGCGACACGCCCTCGGCATTCGCCTCGACCAGGAACAGCCCGATGCCGTCGCGGTCGCGCCGCGAGCCGGCGGTGCGGGCCGAAACGATCAGCCGGTCAGCACTGTCCCCGTGCAGGACCAGCGACTTCTCCCCCTCCAGCACCCACCCGTCGCCGTCGCGGCGCGCGGTGACGCCGACATCGTGGAGGTCGTAGCGGGCCTGGCGCTCACTGTGGGCGAAGGCGTAGCGGGTCTCGCCGGCGATGAGGCCGGGCAGCCATTCGGCCCGCTGCTCCGGGCTCGCGGCATGGCGCAGCACGCCGCCGGCGAGCACCACGGTCGCCAGATAGGGCTCCAGCGCCAGCGCGCCGCCGAACGCCTCCATGACGATCATCGTCTCGACCGGCCCGCCGCCGATGCCGCCATCCTCCTCCGAGAACGGCACCGCGAGCAGGCCCTGCTCGGCGTAAGCCGCCCACATCGCCTTGGCGAAGCCCTCGGTCTCACGGCCGTAGCGCTTGCGGGATTCGAAGTCGTAGCGGTCGGTCAGCAGCCGCTCGACGCTGTCCTTGAGGAGGCGCTGCTCCTCGCTCAGATCGAAATCCATCGGGTCGTTTCCGTTCTCGCCGGCGCCTCGGCGCGGCTGCGTATCTTCATCCCACCCGCGACCTCATCCTGAGGTGCGAGCGACAGCGAGCCTCGAAGGAGGGCTCCAGATGTCTCGGTGGTCCCTGGATCCCTCCTTCGAGGTCAGTCCATCTGCGATGGACTGACACCTCAGGATGAGGTCGAGGGTTGGATCTCAAAGTCCCAAAATCGCCTTCGCGATGATGTTCTTCTGGATCTCGTTCGAGCCGCCGTAGATCGAGATCTTGCGCCAATTGAAGTAGGTCGGCGCGGCCGGCCCCGCCCAGTCGGGCCCGACCGGCGGCTCGTTGCTCAAGGGCTCGTCGCCCTCGTCTTCCGAGACGTAAGGCAGGGCGTAGGGGCCGACGACCTCCAGCAGCAATTCGGTCGTCGCCTGCTGGATCTCCGAGCCCTTGATCTTGAGGATCGAGGAGGCCGGATCGGGCTTGCCCTTCTCCCGGGTGCGTTCGGCGGCCACCACCCGCAGCTGGGTCATCTCCAGCGCTTTCAGCTCGATCTCGAGCGCCGCCAGCTTCTCGCGGAAACGCGGGTTCTCCAGGATCGGGGTGTCGCCGATCCGCTCGATCGCCGCCAGCTCCTTCAGGCGCCGGATGCGCTGCTTGGAGACGCCGACCCGGGCGATGTTGGTGCGCTCGTTGCCGAGCAGGAACTTGGCGTAGTCCCAGCCCTTGTTCTCCTGGCCGACCAGGTTCTCGACCGGCACCTTGACGTCGTCGAAGAAGACCTCGTTGACCTCGTGGCCGCCGTCGATGGTCTGGATCGGCCGCACGGTGATGCCCGGCGTCTTCATGTCGATGAGGAGGAAGCTGATGCCCTCCTGCTTCTTCACGGTGGCATCGGTGCGCACCAGGCAGAAGATCCAGTCGGCGTACTGGCCGAGCGTGGTCCAGGTCTTCTGGCCGTTGACGATGTAATGGTCGCCCTCGCGCACCGCCTTGGTCTTGAGCGAGGCGAGGTCGGAGCCCGAGCCCGGCTCGGAGAAGCCCTGGCACCACCAGTCGTCGATGTTGGCGATGCGGGGCAGGAAGTGCTTCTTCTGCGCCTCGTTGCCGAACTGCGCGATCACCGGCCCGACCATGTAGACGCCGAACTGAAGCGGCGACGGGGCCGGGAAGCTCTGGAGTTCATCCAGGAAGATGTACTGGCGCACCGGGTCCCAGCCGGTGCCGCCCCACTCGACGGGCCAGTTCGGCACCGCCCAGCCCTTCTTGTTGAGGATCTTCTGCCAGGTGACGATGTCGTCCTTCGACGGGTGGCGCCCGTCGATCATCTTCTGGCGGATCTCCTGCGGCAGGTTCTCTTGGAAGAAGGTGCGGACTTCCTGGCGGAAGGCGCGCTCCTCGGGGGTGAAGCGAAGGTCCATGGGGTGCCTCCTGGAGGGTTTGTTGTCTTGAAGAGGTCGGCGCGACGCCGAACCCTCCCCCCTCTGCGGGGGAGGGTGGACCCTGCGTGAGCAGGGGCCGGGAGAGGGGCAGCGCGACGCTGATCCAGGGGGCGTCCGTCAGAACGGTGCCGCCATATCCGGAAGCGGCGTCCCCTCTCCCGCCCCGCATCCGCGGGGCACCCTCCCCCGCAGAGGGGGGGGGAGGGTTCAGACGCGCTACAGGTCCTTGAAGCCCTTGCCCTCGGCCGCCAGTCTTTCCAGCAAGGCCGACGGCTTGAACGCCTCGCCGTACTCGGCCTCGTAGGCGCGCAGGCGCTCCAGCACCTTGGGCAGGCCGATCGTGTCGGCCCAGAACATCGGGCCGCCGCGATAGACCGGCCAGCCATAGCCGTTGATCCACACGATATCGATGTCCGAGGCCCGGATCGCCTTGCCCTCTTCGAGGATCTTCGCGCCCTCGTTGATCATCGGGTAGAGGGTGCGTTCCAGGATCTCCTGGTCGGTCGCCGCCTTCCGCTTCACGCCCTGGCGCTCGGCGACACGCGCGATGATCTCTTCGGTGACCGTGGAGGGCGTCGCCTTGCGCTTGGCGTCGTAGTCGTAGAAGCCGGCGCTGGTCTTCTGGCCGCGGCGATCCTGCTCGCAGAGGAGGTCGCGCACGCTCTCCGACTTGTTGGTCTCCCGGCTCCAGCCGATATCGAGGCCGGCGAGGTCGCTCATCGTGAACGGGCCCATCGGCAGGCCGAACTCGTAGACCACCCGGTCGACGTCCCAGGGGGTGACGCCCTCCAGGATCAGGCGATTGGCCTCGCGCTGGCGCTCGGCCAGCATCCGGTTGCCGACGAAGCCGTGGCAGACGCCGACCAGCACCGGGATCTTGCCGACCTTGCGGCCGATCTGCATCGCGGTGGCGATGACGTCCTTGGCGGTCTTCTCGCCGCGCACGACTTCCAGCAGGCGCATGACGTTGGCCGGCGAGAAGAAGTGCATGCCGATCACGTCGGCCGGCCGGTTCGTCATCGCCGCGATGGCATCGATGTCGAGATAGGAGGTGTTCGAGGCCAGGATCGCACCGGGCTTCGCGATGGTGTCGAGCTTGGAGAAGATCTCCTTCTTGATGCCCATATCCTCGAACACGGCCTCGATGATGAGGTCGCATTCCGCGAGCTTTTCGAGCTCCAGGGTGTCGG
The DNA here is from genome assembly GCF_017347565.1 of Methylobacterium indicum. Classification (NCBI taxonomy): domain Bacteria; kingdom Pseudomonadati; phylum Pseudomonadota; class Alphaproteobacteria; order Hyphomicrobiales; family Methylobacteriaceae; genus Methylobacterium; species Methylobacterium indicum. Next base: position 5,196,648 of record NZ_AP024145.1, read on the forward strand.
TGAGGAGGCCCATCCGGGTCTCGACGTCCTCGGGCTTGAGGCGGCCCTTCTTGGCGGTGTTCTCGTAGTTGGTGCGGATGGTCTTGAGGCCGCGGTCGAGCGCCTCGCGCTTCGTCTCGACGATCGTCACCGGGATGCCGGCGTTCAAAAAATTCATCGAGATGCCGCCGCCCATCGTGCCGGCGCCGATCACGCCGACGCGGGCGATCGGGCGGGCGGGCGTGTCGTCCGGCACGTCCGGGATCTTGGCGGCCTGGCGCTCGGCGAAGAACACGTAGCGCTGCGCCGCCGACTGGGTGCCGGAAACGAGTTTCTGGAATTCCGCCCGCTCGAAGGCCAGCCCCTCGTCGAAGGGCAGCCGGCAGGCGGCCTCGATGCAGGCGATGCAGGCCTCCGGCGCCTCGAAGCCGCGGGTCTTGCGGGCATTTTCTTCGCGGAATTCCGAGAACAGGCCCGGATTCTCGCGCCCCTCGGCGATCTTGTCGTCGCGGTCGCGGATCTTCAGGAGCGGCCGGCCTTCCGCCACCACCCGCTCGGCGAAGGCGATGGCGTGGGCGCGAAGCCCGTCCTCCGGTGCCAATTCGTCGATGAGCCCCATCGCGGCCGCCGCCTTGGCGCCGATCGGCGAGCCGCCGACGATGACGTCGAGGGCCTTGCGCGGCCCGACCACCCGCGGCAAGCGCTGGGTGCCGCCAGCCCCCGGCAGGATGCCGAGCTTGACCTCCGGCAGGCCGACCTTGGCCGAGGGCACCGCGACCCGGTAATGGCAGGCGAGCGCGGTCTCGAGCCCGCCGCCGAGCGCGTTGCCGTGGATCGCCGCGACGACCGGCTTGCCCACCGCCTCGATGCGGTTGAGGAGGTCGGGCAGGCCGATGCCCGATTGCGGCTTGCCGAACTCGGTGATGTCGGCCCCGGCCGAGAACATCCGGCCGCCGCCGATCAGGACGATCGCCGTCACGGCGGGATCGGCCTCCGCAGCCTCGACCGCCGCCAGGAGGCCCTGGCGGAGCGCGGTGCCGAGCGCGTTGACCGGGCCGGATTGCAGCGTCAGCACCGCGACCGCGCCCTCGCGGGCGGTCGAGACGACGTTGTCGTTGGTCGGCGTACCTTGGGCGTTGGAAGCTTGCGCCATATCCCAAAAAATCCCTCTGCCGGTCTCCTCCGGGCGCCTCTTGGCGGGCGCCGTCGCGAAGCCGGGATGGTGGCAGGTTCAGTAGATCTCGAACAGGCCCGCGGCACCCATGCCGCCGCCGACGCACATCGTCACCACGCCGTACCTGGCGCCGCGGCGGCGGCCTTCCAGCAGGATGTGCCCGGTCATCCGCGCGCCCGACATGCCGTAGGGGTGCCCGATCGAGATCGCGCCGCCATTGACGTTCAGGCGCTCGTCCGGGATGCCGAGTTTATCGCGGCAATAGAGCACCTGGCTGGCGAAGGCCTCGTTCAGCTCCCAGAGATCGATGTCCTCGACCTTAAGACCGTGCTGCTTGAGGAGCTTGGGCACCGCGAAGACCGGGCCGATGCCCATCTCGTCCGGATTGCAGCCAGCCACCGCCATGCCGCGATAGGCGCCGAGCGGTTGCAGGCCGCGGCGCTCGGCCTCGCGCGCCTCCATCAGCACGACCACCGCCGCGCCGTCGGAGAGCTGGCTGGCATTGCCGGCGGTGATGAACCGGCCTTCCTTGATCCGCAGGCCGTCCTTGAAGACGGGCTTGAGGCCCTGGAGGTCTTCGAGCTTGGTCTGGGGCCGGTTGCCCTCGTCCTGGGCGAGCGTCACGTCCTTGTGCGAGACCGCGCCGGTCGCCTTGTCGACGACCGCCATGCGGGCGTCCATCGGCACGATCTCGTCGGCGAACTTGTTCTCGGCCTGCGCCCGGGCGGTGCGCTGCTGCGATTGCAGCGCGTAGGCGTCCTGCGCCTCGCGGCTGATGCCGTAGCGCTGCGCCACCGTCTCGGCGGTCTCGATCATCGTCATGTAGATCGCCGGGACATGCTCGACGAGCCACGGATCCTGGCCGCGGAAGCGGTTGACCTTGTCGTTCTGGACGAGCGAGATCGATTCGAGCCCGCCGCCCACCGCGACGGCGAGCCCGTCGGTGATGATCTCCTTCGCCGCGGTGGCGATCGCCATCAGGCCCGAGGCGCATTGCCGGTCGAGGCTCATGCCCGCCACCGTCTCGGGCAGGCCCGCCCGGAGCGCCGCCTGGCGGGCGATGTTGCCGCCGGTCGAGCCCTGCTGGAGGGCTGCGCCCATCACCACGTCGCCGATCTCGGCCGGGTCGATGCCCGCGCGTTGCACGGCATGCGCGATGGCGTGGCCGCCGAGCGCCTGTCCTTGCGTGTCGTTGAACGCGCCCCGATAGGCCTTGCCGATGGGGGTGCGCGCGGTGGCGACGATGACGGCTTCCCGCATCTCGGTTCCTCCGATGGTCCCGCCGCCGCTCTTCACGGCAGCGTGGGGTTCTGCCTCATTATCGGGGATTGGGTATGGTGCCGCAAGGGCCCCGAAACCGGGACCTGAACGAGGGGTAAGTCCCGCGTTCGTCCCTCCCCGTGGCCGCGTTTTCGAAAAGGCGGCTTGCTTAATCGTCATACGGGGCTAAGGTCGGCGCAAAAGCAAGGCCTGTTTTGGCAAAGGCCCACCCGGGAGGACGCCCCATGCAGACGCCGCTCTTCGATCTGACCGGCCGCGTCGCCATCGTCACCGGCTCGTCCCGCGGCATCGGCCGGGCCATCGCCGAGCGCCTGGCCGAGCACGGCGCGAAGGTCGTCATCTCCTCGCGCAAGGCCGAGGCCTGCGCGCCCGTGGCCGAGGCGATCAATGCCCGTCACGGCGAGGAGCGCGCCGTCGTGATCCCCGCCAGCATCTCGTCGAAGAGCGACCTGGAACGGCTCGCCAAGGGCACCGAGGACCGGTTCGGCCGCATCGACACGGTGGTCTGCAACGCCGCCTCGAACCCGTATTACGGGCCGATGAGCGGCATCTCGGACGACCAGTTCCGCAAGATCCTCGACAACAACGTGATCGCCAGCCACTGGCTGATCGGCTTCTGCGCCCCCGGCATGATCGCCCGCAGGGACGGGTCGATCATCCTGGTCTCGTCGGTGGGGGGCCTGAAGGGCTCGGGCGTGATCGGCGCCTACAACGTCTCGAAGGCGGCCGATTTCCAGCTCGCCCGCAACCTCGCGGTGGAGCTGGGACCGCACAACGTGCGGGTCAACTGCATCGCGCCCGGCCTGATCCAGACCGACTTCGCCCGCGCCCTGTGGGAGGACCCGAAGTCCCGCGCCGCCTACACGGCGCGCACGCCGCTCGCCCGCATCGGCCAGCCCGACGAGATCGCCGGGGCGGCGGTCTTCCTCGCGAGCCCGGCCGGGGCCTTCATGACCGGCCAGAGCATCGTGATCGACGGCGGCCAGACCATCACCTGAGCGCTCGTCCCCTCCTGCATCGCCCGAGAATCCCCCGATCACGAGCCCGCCGATGACCGCGCCGCCCATGACCGCGCCGCTCTGGCCCGCCCTCTCCTTCGCCGAGGCGACGGCCCGGCTGACCGCGCCCGGATCGCCCTTCGCCGTCGCCGAGACCCCGATCCGCGGCGTGCCGACCCGGATCTGGGCCAACGCGCCGCTGACCCTGCGCGACGTCTTCGTCGCCGGGCGGGCGCACGGCCAAAAGACCTTCCTGGTCTACGAGGACGAGCGCGCGACCTTCGAGGCGTTCGGCCGCGCCACCCTGGCGCTCGCCGCCGACCTGATCCGCGGCGGGGTCCGGCCCGGCGACCGGGTGGCGGTGGCGATGCGCAACCTGCCGGAATGGCCGGTGGCGTTCTTCGCCGCGATCCTGGCCGGCGCGGTCGTCACGCCGCTCAACGCCTGGTGGACCGGCCCCGAGCTCGATCACGGATTCCTGGATTCCGGCGCGTCCGTCGCCATCGTCGACGAGGAGCGCTGGGCCCGCATCGGCGAGCGCCGCGCCGCCTACCCGGCCCTCGCGCGGGTGCTCCTCGCCCGCGCGCCCGCCGCGCCCGGCACCGAGAGCCTGGCCGACATCATCGGCCCGGTCGCCGGCTGGGCCGGGCTGCCGGAGGGAACGCTGCCGGAGGTCGCGGTCGGCCCCGAGGACGTCGCCACCCTGTTCTACACCTCCGGCACCACCGGCCGCTCGAAGGGCGCGATCGGCACCCAGCGGGCCGGCGCCTGCGGGGTGATGGCGCATCCGTTCTCGGCGGCGCGGGCCTTCCTGCGCCGGGGCGAGCCGGTGCCGGTGCCCGACCCGGCCGCGCCCCAGAAGGTCTCCCTTCTGTCGATCCCGCTCTTCCACGTCACCGGCTGCTTCGCCACCCTGGTGCCGACCCTGTTTCGCGGCGGGCGCCTGGTGATGATGCGGCGCTGGGACCTCGCCCGCGCCATGGCGCTGATCGAGCGCGAGCGCTGCACCAGCGCCGGCGGCGTGCCGACGATCGCCTTCCAGCTCCTCGACGGGATGGCGGCCGGCACCCACGACCTCTCCTCCCTGGAGACGATCAGCTATGGCGGCGCCCCGGCCCCGGCCGAGCTGGTGCGGCGCCTGCGCGCCGCCTTCCCGAAGGCGCAGCCCGCCACCGGCTGGGGCATGACCGAGACCTCCGGCACCTTCACCCACCACCAGGGCGAGGATTACGTCCACCGCCCCGACAGCTGCGGCCCGCCGCTGCCGGTCTGCGAGGCCCGGGTGGCGGATCCGGACGGCACCACCCTGCCCGCCGGCGAGGTCGGCGAATTGTGGGTCAAGGGCCCGAACGTGGTGGCGGGCTACTGGAACCGGCCCGACGCCGATGCCGAGGTGATGCGCGAGGGCTGGCTGCGCACCGGCGACCTGGCGCGGATCGACGCCGAGGGCTTCGTCACCATCGTCGACCGGGCCAAGGACATGCTGATCCGCGGCGGCGAGAACATCTATTGCGGCGAGGTCGAGAGCGTCCTCTACGAGCACCCGGCGGTGGTCGACGCCGCCCTCGTCGGCATCCCGCATCCGACGCTCGGCGAGGAGCCCGGCGCCGTGGTGGCGATCGCCCGCGGCGCGGAGGCCAGCGAGGAGGAACTGCGCGCCTTCGTGGCCGCCCGCCTCGCCTCGTTCAAGGTGCCGGTCCGCGTTCTGCTCCACGACGAGATCCTGCCGCGCAACCCGAATGGCAAGATCCTGAAGGGCGAGCTGAAGAAGCTGTTCTGACCCATGCCGCCACGTGATGACGATGCCTTGACGGGGTGCCGGGAGATGCGCGGCGTCTCGTGAGCCACTCCCCTGTCCCGGATGACTGACGCGATAGCGCAAGGAGATCCGGGATCCAGGGGAGAAATGCCGCGAAGCGGCTCCGTATCCTGCAAGGTTGCCGTCATGCTGGCTTCTTGCGCTGGTTCCCGGATCTCCTTGCGCTATCGCGTCAGTCGTCCGGGAAAGGGAAGCGCGCGACGCCGTCAGGTGTCGTGCGGCTCCGCTGTCGCGACCTCGGAACGACAGCGGGGCTCTCGATCCCGTCGGTCGGTTCGAACAACCTCAGAACCTCCACGTCCGCCTCAGCCGATATAGGCCCCCGCCCCCTCGAACGTCACCCCGGCGAAATCTCCCCGGCGCCAGCGCAGGCGGACCTCGACCGTGCGCAGCTCGTGGGCGGCGATGACGAGCGGGAAGGTCTCCGGCAGGGCGATGCGGGCCGGGACGCGCAGCCTCGCACCGGCGGCGGAGAGGTCGGCGATCTCGCAGGTCACGAGGCGGTCGGGGCCGAGCACGATCCGTCCCTGCTGGATCACGCGGTGGCGCCGGCCCGCGCGGGGAATGGGCGCGTCGCCGCGACCGTCGTCGGGGCCCGGTCCGTGGGGTCCGGGGCGATCGGTCTCCGGTCGGTCGGCCATGGTCTCCCCGCATCCGGGCCGCGCTGCCCGCCCGTCACGCTTACGGCGTTCCGGCCGGCGCGCAAGCCCGGGACGGGCCCGCGCGGCGGCGTTAACCGATCATAAAGCCTGTTCCTTCATCTCTCGTTAGCCATCAACCATCCGATCGATCCCGGCCATGCCCGCAGCCCCGGCCAAACCACGACATCCCGCCCTCGCGCGGCCCGCCTCGCCCCCGGCGAGCCCGATCGCGGGCCTGATCGCCCGCCGCCGGGCCCGGGAGGCGGCGACCGAGCGGGGCGTGTTCGGGGCCGCCATCCTGCTGGCGCTGACCGCGACCGGATTCGCCGGCTACACGCTGTCCCAGCCGGTGCGCCCCTACGACGTGCGGGAGGTGCTGCCCGCGACCGCCGGGCCGTTCACCTGGAAGCGGATCGCGGCGCCGGCCCCTCAGCCCGAGATCGACCTCGATCCCCTGATCACCGGCTCGCTGCCGGACGTGCCGCCCCCGGCTCCGTCCGCCCCCGCGCCGGCGCAGGGCCTCGTCGTGCAGGCCGCCCCGCCGCAAGCCGGCTTCGTGCTGCGCCGCGCCGCCGCCGGCCAGGCGGTGGTCGAGGGACGCGACGGCCTGCATCAGGTCGCCGTCGGCTCGGTCCTGCCGGGGGGCGGCCGCGTGCTGTCGATCCGCAGCACCGGCGCCGGCTGGATCGTCATCACCACCGAGACCATCATCGGGCCGACCCCGCTGTGAACGCGATGCGGCAAGATTCGACGCGGCAAGATTCGATGCGGCGAGTCTCGACGCGTCAAGCCGCGGCCGGGCTGCAAGCCCCGAGCAAGCGTGGCCACCTAGAGCGGAGGCCTCATCGGGGCTTCGTGCCGCAGCGGCCGGCCGCCCCGTCCCACCGGGCCGACGGGCCGGAGCGCTGATCCGTGACGACTCTCACGAGCTACATGCTGCTGTCGCGCAATCTTGCGACCTCGATGCAGCGCAAGGGCGCGGAGCCGATCGTGGCCCGCGACACCGCCTATTACCAGGCCAATATCGGCAAGGTGAAGTCGATCGACGACTTCATGGCCGACAGCCGGCTCTACAACTACGCCGTCAAGGCCTTCGGCCTCGAGGACATGGGCTACGCCAAGGCGTTCATGCGCAAGGTGCTGACCGAAGGCACGGATTCGTCCGCGGCCTTCGCCAACCGTCTCGCCGACGACCGCTACGTCGCCTTCGCCAAGGCCTTCGACTTCGCGCCTGGCCCCTCCGCCGCCGGCACCGACGGAGTGTTCGCGGAAGGCCAGGATCCGGTCCCGGCGGTCGCCGCCCGGCTCTCCCTGCCGGGAACGCTCGCCACGAGCTACGATTTCTCCGGCACCAACGAGGCGCGCTTCACGCTCTCGTCGCAGGTCGACGCGGGAACGACGAAGTCCGCCACGATCGTCCTCAACCGGGCCGCCCTCGCCGGCAAGGTCGCCGACCTCGCCAACGTCACCCCGACCGAGCTCGGCCAGGCGATCAGCGCCCAGATCGGCGCCTCGGGCGCCGACGGGCTGATGGGCAAGGTGCAGGTCGGCATCGGGGTCAACGGCAACCTGTTCTTCGAATCCACCGGCTACACCGATTACGGCTTCGACGGGGCGCCGGGCGGCGACGGCGTGAACGCCGACACGATCTACGCCGCGGGCGGCACCGTCCGCACCCTGAGCGTCACCAACGCGCCTCTGTCCGGCACCGGCCAGAATGCGGTCGATATCGGCAACGGCACCGACCTGCCGCCGAGCGCCAACGTCCAGGCGGTGGTCGACGCCTACCTGCAGCAGAGCCTCGAATCGGATGCCGGTGCCCAGGATACCGGCGTGCGCCTCGCCCTGTACTTCGCCCGCAAGGCGCCGGGCCTCAACACCGGCTACGACATCCTGAGCGACCCCGCCCTGACCCAGGTCGTCAACACGGTGATCGGCCTGCCGGCGACGAGCAGCGCCACCACCTCCGACGCCCTGACGGTGCGGGCGAACCTCATCTCCTCGAAGGTCGACTTCGCGAGCTTCCAGGACCCGGCCAAGGTCGAGGCCTTCGCCCGCCGCTTCGCGGCGATCTGGGACGCGCAGAACAACACCGCCACGGATCCGATCCTGGCCCTGTTCAGCAACGGGCAGGGGTGAGGCGGCGATGCAGAACAGCCTCTACGTCAACCTGTCGGCCCAGGTCGCCCTCGACAAGCGCCTGACGACCACCGCCAACAACGTCGCCAACATGTCGACGGCGGGCTACCGGGCCGAGGAGACGAAGTTCTCGGCCCTCCTCGCCCAGGCGACCAAGGGCGCGGTGGCCTTCGTCGGCACCGGCGACACCTACCTGTCGCGGGCCTCCGGCCCGATCACCAAGACCGACTCGCCCCTCGACGTCGCGCTGCAGGGCGATGCCTGGCTCGCCATCGGCGGCCAGTCCGGCCCCGCCTATACCCGCGACGGGCGCCTGACGATGGACGCCACCGGCCAGCTGCGCAACCTCACCGGCCAGCCGGTGCTCGATCCCGGCGGCTCGCCGCTGCTCCTCGACCCGCAGCAGGGTCCCCCGACCATCGGGCGCGACGGCAGCATCTTCCAGGGCACCAACCAGGTCGGGGCGCTCGGCGTCTTCATCCTCGACAAGAAGGCGACGCTGACCCGGGCGCCCAACAACGCCGTGACCTCCAGCCTGCCCGCGCGGCCGGTCCAGGACTTCACCGGCATCGGAGTCGTCCAGGGCTACGTCGAGGGCTCGAACGTCAACCCGATCATGGAGATGACGAAGCTCATCACCATCCAGCGCGCCTTCGAGAGCGCCGCCACCGCGACCGCGGAAGCCGAATCCTCTCTCCAGAGCGCCGTGAAGTCGCTCTCGCCGCAGGGCAGCTAGGATGGCCGATCCGCTCGCGCGCCTCGCCGAGACGATGGCGGCCGCCCGCCGGGACGGCGCCCTGGTGCGGATCGGCGGTCCGATCCGCGAGGTCACCGCCAGCGCCTGCCGGATCGGCGGCGTCTCGCCCTTCGTGCGCCTGGGCGACCGCATGGCCTTCGAGGCCGGCGGCCGGGAGCAGGTCGGCGAGATCGTCCGGGTCGACGCCGAGGGCGCGACGCTGAAGGCCTACGAGAGCCGGATCGAGGCCGGGATCGGCACGCTCGCCCGGCGCCTCGGCCCGGCAGAGCTGCGGCCGGACCCGAGCTGGAAGGGCCGGGTGATCGACGCCCTCGGCCGTCCGGTGGACGGGGCCGGGCCCCTCGTTCCGGGCGAGCGCGCGAGCCCCCTCGACGCCGACCCGCCGGCCGCCCTCGGCCGCGCCCGGGTGCGCGCGCCGCTACGCACCGGGGTCCGGGCGCTCGACCTCTTCACCCCGCTCTGCGCCGGCCAGCGCATCGGCATCTTCGCCGGCTCCGGCGTCGGCAAGTCGACGCTTCTCGCGATGCTGGCCGGCGCCGCCGGCTTCGACAGCGTCGTGGTCGCCCTGGTGGGCGAGCGCGGGCGCGAGGTGCGCGAGTTCCTGGAGGGCGCGCTGGCGCCGAGCCGCGCCCGCGCCGTCGTGGTGGTCTCGACCGGCGACGAGAGCCCGATGATGCGCCGCCAGGCCCCGAAGGTGGCGCTCGCGGTGGCCGAATCCTTCCGCGACCGCGGCGAATCGGTGCTCCTGATCGTCGATTCGGTGACCCGCTACGCCCACGCCGCCCGGGACGTGGCGCTGGCGGCCGGCGAGCCGGCAGTGGCCCGCGGCTACCCGCCGAGCGTCTTCTCCGACCTGCCGCGCCTGCTCGAACGGGCGGGTCCGGGGCTCGAGGGCCGCGGCACCATCACGGGGGTGTTCTCGGTGCTGGTCGATGGCGACGACCACAACGATCCCGTGGCCGACAGCATCCGCGGCACGCTCGACGGCCACGTCGTCCTCGACCGGGCCATCGCCGAGCAGGGCCGCTACCCGGCGGTCGACCTCCTCGGCTCGATCTCGCGGCTCGCCACCGAGGTCTGGACGCCCGAGCAGCGCGACCTGATCCGCAAGCTCCGGGCGATGATGGCCCGGTTCGAGGAGACCCGGGACCTGCGCCTGATGGGCGGCTACCGGGCCGGCACCGATGCCGAGCTCGACCAGGCGATCGGCCTCGTGCCGCGGATCTACGACGCCCTGCGCCAGGACCCGTCCCAGCCGGCGAGCCAGGACGCGTTCCTCGAACTCGCCCAGTCGCTGCGGGGCTGACGCGCGATGGCGATCCGTCTCCCGCGCCGCCCGGCGCTCCCCTCCAGGCTCCTCTCCAAGCCCCGCGCAAGCCTGTGCGGGTCTATTCCGGCCGAAACCCTGCCGCAGGCCGCTCCCCCGCCTGCGCGCGACCGCAAGAACCCCGCCGCCCGGCACGCCCGGTCCCGCATCCTGACGAACGAGGTCCCGCAATGAGTCTCATCGGCGTGCTCCGCTCCGGCGTCTCCGGCATGAACGCCCAGTCGAACCGCATCTCGACGGTGGCGGAGAACATCCAGAATTCCGGCACGACGGGCTACAAGCGCAGCTCGGCGGAGTTCTCGTCGCTGCTGATCGCCGACAGCGCCGGCGGCAACTACAACTCGGGCTCGGTCGAGACCAAGGTGCGCCGCGCGGTGACCGAGGGCGGCACCCTCAACGCCACGACCTCGAAGTCCGACCTCGCGATCGACGGCAACGGCTTCTTCGTCGTCAAGGACCCGTCCGGCGCGCCCTACCTGACCCGGGCCGGCAACTTCAAGGTCGACGGCGTCACCGGCAACTTCTCCAACGCGGCCGGCATGACCCTGATGGGCTACAGCCTGCTCGACGGCGAGCCCAACCCGACGCTCAACAGCGTCGCCGACATGGTGCCGATCAACCTCTCGTCGGTCAGCACCCGGGCGACCCCGACCACCGAGGCCAGCCTGTCGGGCAAGCTGCCCCTCGACGCGGACGTCGCGGCCGCCGGCCAGTACTCGAAGAAGTACTCGCTCGTGACCTACGACAAGCTCGGCAAGGCCCAGACCCTCGACGTCTACCTGTCGAAGAACACCGGCGGCACCTGGACCGCCTCGATCTACAACGCCGCCACCGACCCGACCCCGGCCGGCTCCACCCCGGCCCTGCCGAGCGGCACCCGCCTCGCGGCCGCGACGCTCAGCTTCGACGCCCAGGGCCGACTCGCGGATGCGGGCGGCGCGAAGTCGATCACCCTCAACACCGCCCCAGGCAACAAGGGCGAGAACATCACCCTCGACTTCTCGGGCCTGAACCAGCTCGCCGGCGACTACAGCGTCGACGGCAAGGCCGACGGCAAGGCGCCGGCCGCGGTGACCGGCACCGAGTTCGGCGCCGACGGCACCGTCTACGCCTCCTTCGAGGACGGCACGCGGCTGGCCGCCTTCAAGGTGCCGCTCGCCACCGTGAAGAGCCCGGACAACCTCCAGCCCCGCTCCGGCAACGTCTACCAGGTCAGCGTCGATTCCGGCGACATCCAGGTCGGCTTCGCCAACCAGAACGGCCGGGGCGGCATCAAGTCCGGCGCCCTCGAGCAGTCGAACGTCGACGTCAGCACCGAGCTGACCGCGATGATCGAGTCGCAGTCGGTCTACACCGCCAACTCCAAGGTGTTCACGACCGGCAACGAGATGCTCGACACCCTGATGAACCTGAAGCGGTAGCCGGTACGGCCACCGGGAGCTGACAGATGGGCCTCTCGCTCGCACTCGACTCGGCACGATCGGCGCTCCTCGCGACGTCGAGCCAGATCGCCGCCTCCGCGCGCAACACCGCGGGGGCGAACGATCCCGGCTACTCGCGCAAGGTCGTCAGCCTGGTGAGCGGGGTCGGGGGGACCACCGTCGTCGTCACCCGGGCGAGCGACGCCGCCCTGTTCATGCGCAAGCTCGCGGCGTCCTCGGGCGCCGCCGAGCGGCAGGCGCTCCTCGACGGCATCACCGCCCTGTCGAAGACGGTGGGCGACACCAGCGATGCGGGCTCGCCGGCCGCCCGGCTCGGCGCCCTCAACGCGGCGCTCCAGGCTGCCGCCAACCGCCCGGACGACGCCAACCTCGCCCGGGCCGCGGTCGAGAGCGCCCGCGACCTCGCGGCGAGCCTCAACGCCGCGGCCTCGGCCGTGGAGCAGGTCCGGTCCCAGGCCGACCAGGGCATGGCGGACTCGGTCTCGCGGATCAACGACCTGCTCGGCCAGTTCGAGACGGCCAACCGGGCGGTGATGCGCGGCACCGCCGCGGGCCAGGACATCAGCGACAGCCTCGACGCGCGCGACCGGATCCTGTCGCAGCTCTCCGAGGAGGTCGGCATCACCGTCTCCGACCGGTCCGGCGGCGACATGGCGATCTACACCGACAGCGGCGTGCCGCTCTACGAGCGCGGTGCCCGCACGGTGAGCTTTTCGCCGCGCGCCGGCTTCCCGTCGGGCACCCAAGGGGCCGCCGTCATGGTCGACGGGGTGCCGGTCACCGGCAGCACCTCGCCGATGCGGATCGCGAGCGGCAAGCTCGCCGGCTTCGCGACCCTGCGCGACGAGACGGCCGTCGCCTATCAGGGCCAGCTCGACGCCATCGCGGGGGCGCTCGTCGACACGTTCCAGGAGGCGGACACCCGCGCCGCCACCGATCCGGCCTATGTCGGGCCGCTGGCCGGCCTGTTCACCGCCGGGTCCGGTGCGGCGCTGCCGGTCTCGCAGACCGGGCTGGCGAGCCGCATCGCCCTCAACGCCGCGGTCGATCCGCAGGCGGGCGGGACCGTGACGCTCCTGCGCGACGGCGGCATGAACGGCAGCGCCTACAGGGCCAACCCGTCGACGGATGCGAGCTATTCCGGGCGCCTGCGCGCGCTGACCGGCGGGCTGTCCGCGGCGCGCAGCTTCGATCCCGGCCCGTCCCTGCGCGAGACGACGACGCTCGCGGGCTTCGCGGCCGATTCCGCCGGCTGGCTCGAGGCGAGCCGCAAGGCCGCCTCGACCGACGCCGACTACCAGAAGACCCTGCTCGGCCGGGCCACCGAGGCCCTGTCGAACGTCGCCGGCGTCAACGGCGACGACGAGACCGCGCAGATCCTGCAGCTCCAACGCTCCTACACCGCCTCGGCCAAGATCCTGACCATGGTGGACGACCTGCTGAAGACCCTCTTCGCCGCGGTGCGGTGAGGCGGTTTCGCGGCGATCCAGAGACAGAGCCCTGCCAGCCATGATGACCACGAGCTACATCTCCAGTCTCAGCCTGTGGAACGTGCCCCGCAGCGCGTCGGGCCGGCTCCAAGCCGAGATCGCGAATGCCACCAAGGAGATCGCCGACGGGCGCTACGCCGATATCGGCCTCTCCCTCGGCGGCCAGGTCGGCCGCAGCCTCTCCCTGCGCCAGGGCGCGGCGGAGATCGCCGCCCTCAAGGACGGCAACGGCCTCACCGCTTCGCGCCTGAGCGCGACCCAGGCCAACCTGCAGCAGATGCAGAAGGCGGCCGACGCCCGGCTCGCCACCCTGACCGGGCTGCCGGCCGACCAGCGCGTCGCCGCGATGGCGGCCTCGGCCGACGACACGCTGGCGACGCTCACCAGCCTCCTCAACGCCTCGTCGAACGGCCAGTCGCTGTTCTCCGGCACCAATACCGGGGTCAGCCCGATCCGCGACGGTGCGGCGGCTGCCGCCAAGACCAATGCGGTCGCGGCGTTCCAGACCGCCTTCGGCTTCCCGCCGTCGGATGCCCGCACCTCCGACCTCACGGCCGCGCAGATCCAGGGCTTCCTCGAAGGTACGGTCGCGGCCCAGTTCGCCGACCCGAACTGGGGCACGACCTGGTCGCAGGCCTCCTCGACCGCCATCACCAGCCGGATTTCCCTCACCGAGACCGTCACCACCTCGGTCGGCGCCAACGAGACGGCGTTCCGCCAGCTCGCCGAGGCCGCCCTGGTGTCCTCGCTCGGCATGACCGGCCTCTCGGCCGAGGCCCAGGCGGTGGTCTCCAACCGGGCGATGAGCCTCCTGAGCAAGGGCAGCGCCGGGCTGGTCTCGCTCCAGGCCGATCTCGGCCGCGTCCAGGCCCGGATCACCGACGCCAACACCCGGCTCGACGCCCAGTCCGCCCTCGTCGCCAAGGAGATCGCCGGCCTGGAGGCCGTGGACCCGGCCGAGGCCAAGACCCGGCTCAACGCCGCGACGACCCAGCTTCAGATGTCGTACTCGCTGACCGCGCAGCTCCAGGGCCTGTCCCTGCTGAAATACATCTCGTAGCGCGCGACCCCGCCGCGCCACGCCGACCACACGCGCTGACACACACGAGGCATCGGCTCGATGTACCGCTTTTCCTATTCCGAGATCCTGGAGGACGCCCCGGAGGTCGGCCGCGACCGCGAGCGCGCCGCCTTCGACCGGGCCCTCACCCTCCTGCGCGACGTCGAGGCCCGCGGCCTGTCCGGGCCGGAGCGGACCGCGGCCGTGGGTTTCGTGCAGGAGCTCTGGAACGTCCTGATCGCCGACCTGCTCGAACCCGAGAACGCCCTGCCCGCCTCCCTGCGCGCCGACCTGGTGCAGATCGGCGCCTGGACGATGCAGGAGGCCGGCGCGGTCCTGCGCTCGCCCGAGCGCAGCCTCGCGGCGCTGATCGAGGTGAACACCTCGATCCGCGACGGGCTGCGGTGAGCCGCGCCATGCGCCTGTCGCTGCGAGCCGGGGAACGGATCTACATCAACGGCGCCGTGCTGCGGGTCGACCGCAAGGTGGCGATCGAGCTCATGAACGACGCCACCTTCCTGCTGGAGAGCCACGTCCTCCAGGCCGAGGAGGCGACGACGCCGCTGCGCCAGCTCTACTTCGCGGCCCAGACCCTCTTGATCGAGCCCGCCAAGGCGCAGGCCGCGCGGGCGCTCTACGACGGGGTCCGGGACGGCCTGCTCGCGGCCACCGGCGAGCCGGCCCTGCGCGAGGGGCTGGCCTCGGCCGACGCCCTGGTGGCGGCCGGGCGCCTGTTCGAGGCCCTCAAGATGATCCGCGGGCTCTACCCCCTGGAGGCCGCCCTGATGACCGCCGACCCGGCCGCCCTCGCCGATGCCGCGCCGCCCGCCGCCGCGGTCCCGGTGCCGGTTCTCGGCGCCCTCGGCCGCCGCCCCCGCGGGGTCGAGCGTCCCCGCGAGCGGCCGCAGCGCCGGCCGCCGGCCGCGCCCCGCCTCGCCGCCGCGGCCCTGCCCGCCCTCGACCCGGAAGCCTGACCATGACCGTCGCCAGCACAACCAGCGCCACCTCGGGCGTGACCGCGACCGGCGCGACCACGACCGCCGCGGCCGCCGCCAAGGCGACCAGCTCGGTCGCCGCCTCGATGAACTCGGACACCTTCCTGACGCTGCTGGTGGCGCAGCTCAAGAACCAGGATCCGACGAAGCCGATGGACTCGACGCAGTATGTCGGCGAGCTCGCGACCTTCTCGCAGGTCGAGCAGGCGACGAAGACCAACCAGAAGCTCGATTCGCTGCTGGCCTCGAGCTTCCTCGACCAGGCCGATTCGGTCATCGGGCGCACCCTCACCTCGGCCGACGGCACCGTGACCGGCACCGTCCAGTCGGTGAAGGTGACGGCCGACGGGGTCCAGGCGCGGCTCACCAGCGGCGCCGACGTGCTGCTGACCTCCGGCATCACGATCCAGTAGGATGCCGCGACAGGCATCCGTGAGCGGCACCCCATGACCGGCATTCCATGAACGAGGTCGACGCCCTCGAGCTCGTCCGGGCCGCGATCTGGACCGTCATCGTCGCCGCGGGTCCCGCGGTCGGCGCCGCGATGCTGGTCGGCATCGCGGTGGCCCTCTTGCAGGCGCTGACCCAGATCCAGGAGGTCACCCTGACCTTCGTGCCGAAGATCGTGGTGATCCTGCTCGTCCTCCTCGTCACCGGCACCTTCATCGGCGGCCAGATCTACGCCTTCGCCGAGGCCGCCTACGGGCGCATCGCGACCGGCTTCTAGAGACCGGGGCGTCGCGCCCTCCCAACCCTCGCGCAAGCTTGCGGCGGCACAGAGTGCCGGACGGCACGTCGTGCCGCGTGAGCCTCGGCGAAGGGTGATCGGGACATGGCAGCGGGCGCAGCACTCGCGATCGAGCGCAAGTCGCGGCGGGATTTCGGCTTCGCGGCCGGCATCGTGGCGATCCTGGCGGTGCTGTTCCTGCCGGTCCCGGCCCTGCTCATCGATGTCGGGCTCGCCTTCTCGATCGCCCTGTCGGTGCTGATCCTGATGGTGGCGCTCTGGATCCAGAAGCCGCTCGAATTCTCCGCCTTCCCGACCGTCCTGCTGATCGCCACGCTGTTGCGCCTGGCGCTCGGCATCGCGACGACCCGGCTGATCCTGGCCAACGGCCAGAAGGGCGTGGACGCCGCCGGCCACGTCATCCAGGGCTTCTCGCAGTTCGTGATGAGCGGCGACTTCGTGATCGGGATCGTGGTCTTCCTGATCCTGATCACTGTCAACTTCCTGGTCATCACCAAGGGCGCGACCCGCATCGCGGAAGTGGGCGCCCGCTTCACCCTCGACGCGATCCCCGGCAAGCAGATGGCGATCGACGCCGATCTCAATGCCGGCTTGATCGACGACAAGGAGGCGCAACGCCGGCGCCGGGAGCTGGAGGAGGAGAGCGCCTTCTTCGGCTCGATGGACGGCGCCTCGAAATTCGTGCGCGGCGAGGCGGTGGCCTCGCTCATCATCATCGCGGTCAACGTCTTCGGCGGCATCATCATCGGGACGACGCGGCACGGCCTGCCGCTCGGCACCGCCGCCGACATCTTCACCAAGCTCTCGGTCGGCGACGGCCTCGTCTCGCAGATCCCGGCCCTCATCGTCTCGCTGGCCGCCGGCCTGCTGGTCTCGAAGGGCGGCACAAGGGGCACCGCCGAGCAGGCGGTGATCGGCCAGCTCGGCGCCTATCCCCGCGCGCTGCTCGTGGCGGCCGCGATGATGGGAGTGTTCGCCCTCGTGCCGGGCCTGCCCTTCCTGCCCTTCATGGCGCTCAGCGGTCTCCTGTTCTTCATCGCCCGCACCATCCCGCGCCGCCTCCAGGCGCAGGCAGCCGCGACGGAGGCCAAGGCCAAGGCCGAGGAGGCGGTCCGCCAGGCCGAGGCGAAGGAGAAGGATTCGGTCAAGGACTCGCTCAAGACCCCGGAGATCGAGCTCAGCCTCGGCCGCCAGGCGAGCTCGCAGATCCAGGCCTCGCAAGGAGAGCTCGGCCACCGGGTCGCCAAGATGCGGCGCAAGTTCGCCCGCCAGTACGGCTTCGTGGTGCCGGACATCAAGGTCTCGGACAACCTCGCCCTGCCGCCGAAGAGCTACCAGATCCTGATCCACGGCACCGTGGCGGCGAGCCAGGAGCTGCGCCCGGGCGAGATGCTGGTGGTGATCGGCGACGGGCCGCGCCCCGACGTGCCGAGCGACGAGGTCCGCGAGCCCGCCTTCGGCATGAAGGCGCTCTGGGTGATGGATTCCTATGCCGGCGAGGTCCGCCGCGGCGGCTTCGAGCCGATCGACGGCGCCTCGGTGCTGCTCACCCACCTCTCCGAGGTGATCCGCAACAACCTGCCGCAATTCCTGTCCTACAAGGACATGCGCGCGCTCCTCGACCGCCTCGACCCCGAATACAAGCGCCTGCTCGACGAGATCTGCCCGTCGCAGATCTCCTATTCGGGCCTCCAGGCGGTGCTCAAGCTCCTGCTCGCCGAGCGGGTCTCGATCCGCAACCTGCACCTGATCCTGGAGGCGGTGGCGGAGATCACCCCGCATGCGCGCCGGGCCGAGCAGATCGCCGAGCACGTCCGGATGCGCATGGCCCAGCAGATCTGCGGCGACCTCGCCGAGAACGGCGTGCTCAGCGTGCTGCGCCTGGGCGCCAGCTGGGATTTGTCGTTCCACCAGAGCCTGAAGCGCGACGCCAAGGGCGAGGTGGTGGAGTTCGACATCGACCCGCGCCTCGTCGAGCAGTTCGGTACCGAGGCCTCCGAAGCGATCCGCGCCCGGATGCGGGAGGCGCACGGCTTCGCCCTCGTCACCGCGCCCGATGCCCGGCCCTACGTGCGGATGATCATCGAGCGCATCTTCCCGACCCTGCCGGTGCTCTCGCATCTCGAGATCGCCCGCGGCGTCGAGATCAAGTCCCTAGGGACCGTTTCGTGACGGGGATCGGGCCGGACAGCTTCCTCGCCGTCTTCCTGATCTTCTGCCGGGTCGGCGGCTGCCTCCTGGTGGTGCCGGGCTTCTCGAGCCCCCGGGTGCCCCAGCAGGTGCGCCTCCTCATCGCCGGGGCCGTCTCGCTCGCCATCGCGCCGCTGATCGTGCCGCAATTCGAGCCGCGGCTGGCCGGACAGGCCCCGACCCAGACGCTCGTCTGGATCGCCATCGAGACCCTGACCGGGCTGATGATCGGCTTCCTCGGCCGGATCTTCATCCTGGTTCTGGAGACCGTGATGAACGCGACCTCGACCATGGTGGGCTTCGGCAGCATGCCGGGGACGCCGATCGAGGGCATCGACCCGGTGCCGGCGGTGGAGGGGCTGATCCTGCTCACCGCCACCGCCCTCCTCTTCGCCGCCGACCTGCACTGGGAGCTGTTCCGCGGCCTCGTCGAATCCTACGCCCGCATCCCGCCCGGCGAGGGCGTCGGCAGCCAGATCATGCTGACCCGGATCGTCGACCAGGTCGCCAGCGCCTTCATGCTCGGGCTTCGCATCACCGCGCCCTTCATCATCTACTCGATCCTGGTCAACCTGGCGGCGGGCTTCGTCAACAAGCTCACGCCGACGATCCCCGTCTACTTCGTCGCCACGCCGTTCGTGATGTTCGGCGGGCTCCTGATGCTCTACTACCTGGCGGGCGAGTTCATGACGCAGTTCCTTCTCGGCTACGCGGCCTGGCTGGTGCGCGGCTGATGGCGGCCGGGACCGGCGACCGGCTCAAGCGCGCCAAGCGCCTCGTCGCCGTGCAGGAGCAGATGCGCCGGGTGGCGGAGATCGAGCTCGCGGCGACCCGCGAGCGCGCCGCCGCGCTGGAGGCCGACCGGGCGAGGCTGCTCGCCGCCCTGTCCGAGAGCGCCCACGGCCCGATGCTGCTGGAGGCGACCGCCCGGCGCCTGCGCGGGCTCGCCAGCGAGGCCAGCGCCGTGGAGGCCGCCGCCGCCGCCCACGCCCAGGCTTTGCGCGAGCGCGGGCTCGCCCAGAAACGCGCCGAGGCGCTCGCCGAGCGCCGGGCCGACGACCACCGCCGCGAGCAGGACCGGCGCGCCGACATGGAGCGCCTCGACGGCTTGTCGGGCAGGCCCGATGCGGCCTCCCCCGACGCAAGCCTCCCGTAAGCCAGGCGCGGTAACACTCCGTTCACCGAACGAGTCCGGACCCGACCGCCGATGAGCATCACCCCGCCCTCCGACATCGTGCTCGACGTGGCCCGGGCCGCCGATCCGGCGCGCTTCCAGGAGGCCGCCGCCAAGCTGTCGCAGCCCGGCAGCGCCGGCGCGACCGCCTTCGCGGACGCGGCCCGCGACGTCGGGCTCTCGACCCACATGCCGCTCGACGCCCGCGGCGCCCTCACCGGCCTGCAGAACCAGACCGCGATGTCGGGGGCCGGCAGCGACCCCTACAAGAAGTTCGAGGGGCTGGTGCTGCAGCAATTCGTCGAGGCGATGATGCCGGAGAAGTCCGAGACCGTGTACGGCAAGGGCAATGCCGGCGGGATCTGGAAGTCGATGCTGGCCGAGCAGATCGGCACCCAGATCGCCAAGGCCGGCGGCATCGGCATCGCCAAGATGCTGAACGCCGCCCACCCGGCCGGCCCCGCGCCGGTGGACGCCGCCAATCCGGCGGCCAAGGTGTGACCGCCATGCTGCTCGCCTGCATCAAGCGGCTCGAGGCCGTGGTCGAGGAGGAGACCGAGGCGCTGGAAACGCGATCGCCCATGGACCTCGACGGCCTCAACCGCCGCAAGAGCCAGGGGCTCCTGGAGCTCACCCGCCTCACCCGCGACCTCGATCCCACCGCCCTCGAGACCACCGAGGCGATCCATCTGGCGCGGCTGCGCGACAAGCTCGCCCGCAACCAGCAGGTCGTCGCCCTGCATCTGCGGGCGCTGGAGGAGATCGACGACACCCTGACCCAGGCGGCGCTCGCCCGCGACTCCGACGGCACCTACACCGCGCGCACGAGCCTCCGGTCATGAAGATCCTGATCACCGGATTGTGGATCTGCGCCGTCACCATCGCATCGTGCTACGGCGCGGTGACCTTCGGCGGCGGCATCTTCTCGAAGAAGACCGAGCCCTATCTCGAAGGCTTGCAATACCAGAAGCTCGCGCCGATCAACATCCCGATGATCGCCGACGGCCGTGTGCAGGGCTACGTCATCGCGGTGCTGGTCTTCACCGCCGACGCCAAGCTGATGCACACCCTGCCGGTGCCGCCCAACGCCTTCGTGGTCGACGAGGCCTTCCGCCAGATCTACGGCGATCCGGCGCTCGATTTTCGCAAGCTGGCGAAATACGACATCACCAAGCGGCTGGCCGAGGTGCGGGCGAAGGTCAACGAGCGTCTCGGCGGCGACGTGGTGAAGGACGTGCTGGTCGACGAGATCAATTTCGTCGCGAAGCGGGAAGTGCGGTCGTAGATCCCGCCGGTTTTGACAGCCGCCACGACCCCTGTCCCGGACGACTGACGCGTCAGTCGTCCGGGACAGGGGGAGAACTGGACGCGGGGGGAACTACCCCCCGAACACCGACGTCATCTGCTGCCCGCCGCGGTTGATCGTGACCTCCCACATCGGGGCGGTGGCGCGGGTGATCCGCTCGAGGTCCTTGGTGGTGGCGACCGGGGTGCCGTTCACGGCGATCAGGATGTCGCCCTTCTGCAGGCCGACCCGGTTGGCGACGGTGCCGCTCTCGACCTCGGAGATGATCACGCCGTCGCCTTGCGTCGCGGCCGGCAGGTCGAGCTGCAGGTCCTCGATCACCGCCGGCGACAGGTTGACCACCGTGGCGCCGAGGAAGGGCGAGCGGGTCTTCACCTTGAGCGCGTCGCGCGGGCGGGTCTCCGGCGCCGGTCCGAGGCGCACCGGCAGGGTCGTGCGGGTGGCGCCGCGCAGGACCGTGAGCTTGGTCTCGCCCTTGATGCCCTTGAGGGCGAAGCGGTAGCCGAAGGCCTCCGGGTCGTCGACCGTCTGCCCGTCCACCGCCAGGATCACGTCGCCGCGCTTCAGCCCCGCCTCCTCGGCCGGGCTCTTGGCCTGCATCGAGGCGACCAGCACGCCCGTCGGGTGGTCGAGGCCGACGCTCTCGGCGATGTCCGGGGTGACGTGCTGGAGCCGCGCGCCGAGCCAGGGCCGGCGCACCGTCTTGGCGCCGCCCTTGGCCGTCTCCACCACCGCCTTGACCATGCTGGCGGGAATCGCGAAGCCGATGCCGTGGCTGCCGCCGGACTGCGAGTAGATCGCCGTGTTGATGCCGACGAGGCCGCCATTGAGGTCGACCAGCGCGCCGCCGGAATTGCCCGGGTTGATCGCCGCGTCGGTCTGGATGAAGAACTGGTAGTCGGCCGAGCCGACCTGGGTGCGGGCGAGCGCCGAGACGATGCCCTGCGTCACCGTCTGGCCGACGCCGAACGGGTTGCCGATCGCGATCACGAAGTCGCCGACCTGGAGGTTTTCGGAGTCGCCGATCTCCATCGGCGTCAGGCCGCCGCTCGGGCTCTTGATCTTCAGGATCGCGAGGTCGGTGCGGGGGTCGCGCAGCAGGATCTGCGCCTCGAACTCGCGCCGGTCGTTCAGCGCCACCTTCACCTCGTTCATGTTCTCGATGACGTGGTTGTTGGTGACGATCAGGCCCGAGGCGTCGACGATGACGCCGGAGCCCAGCGAGCGCTGCGCCCGCTCCTGGGGCAGGTTCGGACCGGCATCGCCGAAGAAGCGGCGCAGGAATTCGTCCATCGCGCCGCGGTTGGCGGCGCGCTTCTCGACGTGGGTGCCGTAGACGTTGACCACGGAGGGCGCGGCGCGCTTGACCAGCGGCGCGAAGGAGAGCTGCACCTGCGCCTTCGACTCGGGGACGGTGCGATTGTCCTGAAGGGCGCGGAACGGCGGCACCGACTCGGCCTGCGCGCCTGCCGGGTGGGCGACTCCGAGCAGGAGCGCGGCGAGCAGCAGGGAGGTCGTCGGGCGGCGCATCGGCATTCGGGTCCTGTCCGTGTCTGGGTGCTCTCTCACATGACAGCACTGCGCTGAAAAGATGGCGCCTCGGCCGCGCCCGTCATCCCCGCATAGAGGTCGCAGAGCGCCGCCGCGTGGACATCGAGCGTCATCGGGGCCGCCCAGTAGCACTCGTGCGCCGCCCGGCCGAGGCGGCGCACCAGGGCATCGTCCCTCAAGCGACCGAACGCCTCCGCGAGCGATGCGACGTCGGGCACGACGACGAAGCCGGTCTCCCCGTCCCGGATCTTCTCTCCCGCGCCGGCCCGGTCGGAGGCGATGGCCGGGATGCCGGCGGCGAGCGCCTCGTAGGCCGTCAGCGGCCCGGTCTCGAGCCAGCGCGACGGGGCCGCCACGGCGCGGGCCCGGGCGCGCAGCAGCGCCTCGACCTCCGCGGGTGCGCGCCAGCCGACCACCTCGGCGCCGGGCACGGCGCGCAACTCGTCGGCGAGCGGCCCGTCGCCGACGAACAGCGATGGCAGCCCGGCCCGGTGGGCGGCCTGCGCCACGAGGTCGGCCCCCTTCTCGCGGGTGAAGCGGCCGACGAAGGCGACGGCGTCGCCGCAGGCCGGATCCGCCGGGGCGGCGCGCGCGACCCGGACCGGGTTGTCGATCCGGTGGTGGAAGAACGGCCCGCCCGCCAGCATCGGTTCGAGCCGGGCCCGGCTGCCGTCGGAGACGTGGACGAGGGCGAGCGGGCGGCGCCCGAAGCCGCGAAAGATCGCGGCCTGCTGGGCGAAGCCGCGCACCAGCCGCACGGCCTTGTGGGCGCGCGATTGCGGATCGCAGGACGCCGCGAGGCAGCCGGGCGAGAACGGCCGCAGGGAGCAGGGCTCCGCGGTGTCGAAGCGGTAATAGACGCCGTTCGGGCAGGCGAGGAAGTAATCGTGCAGGGTCACGGCCACCGGGGCGTGCTGGCGCGCCAGCACGGAAAACACCGCCGGCGAGAGCGAGCGGGTCCACTGGTGCAGGTGCAGCACGTCGGGCCGGTCCGGCAGGGCCGCCAGCGCCGCGTCCAGGCGCCGCGCCGCCTCGCGGTTCCAGATTCCCTCGACGGCGCCGCGCCAGGCCGGACGCTCCCACACGTCGGTGAGGCCCAAGGACACCCGGCGGATGCCCGGGTGATCGAGCAGCGGGTCGGCCGGGCCGTCGACCCCGTGGATCAGCGTGACGGCGACGCCGCGTTCGGCGAGGCCGCGGGCGGATTCGATCGCGACCTTCTCGGCGCCGCCCTTCGGCGTCGCGAAATTCGTCAGGATGACGGCGTGCATCGGCGGGCCCTCTCACCCGCGCATCCTAGCCGGCGAGGCGCCACCGCGCGGTTAAGCGCGCCAGCGGACGAAACAGGTGCCCGCCCCACGCGTTAGCCGGGCAACCCGTCCCGTGCCGGGACGCCGTACCCAGGGAGGCCCCGATGGCCGACGACACCAAGACCCCGAACCAGGACCAGCCCGGCTTCCGCCGCGACAGCGCTTCCCCGGACGACAAGGCGCGGCCGGAGAATCAGCAGAGCAAGCTCAGCGAGCGCCTCGACGAGGGGCTGGAGGAGACGTTTCCGTCGAGCGATCCCGTCTCGGTGAAGATCACCAAGTAGCCCCGGACACTGGGATCGGAAACGGCGGCGGCGTGCAGGGGTAGCCCCCCTCGCGCCGCTTCGACGTGTCGGAGGCTCGCGCCGGCCCGCGCCTCACTGCACCTCGAGCAGGCGCCGGGCGATGACCTGGGCCTGGATCTCGGCCGCGCCCTCGAAGATCGACAGGATGCGGGCGTCGCAGAGCAGGCGGCTCACCGGGTATTCGAGGGCGAAGCCGTTGCCGCCGTGGATCTGGAGCGCGTTGTCGGCCGCCGCCCAGGCGACGCGGGCGGCGAGGAGCTTCGCCATCCCGGCCTCGAGGTCGCAGCGCTTGCCCTCGTCCTTCTGATGGGCGGCGTAGTAGGTGAGCTGGCGGGCCATCGCGATCTCGACCGCCATCATGGCGAGCTTGTCGGCGACCCGCGGGAACGAGACCAGCGGCTTGCCGAACTGCACCCGCTCCTCGCCGTAGCGCAGGCCGACATCGAGGGCCGCCTGGGCGACGCCGACGGCGCGGGCCGCGGTCTGGATGCGGGCCGATTCGAAGGTCTGCATCAGCTGGGCGAAACCCTTGCCCTCGACGCCGCCGAGCAGGTTGCCCTCCGGCACTGCGAACCCGTCGAAGGCGAGCTCGTACTCCTTCATGCCGCGATAGCCGAGCACCTCGATCTCGCCGCCCGACAGCCCCTCGACCGGGAAGGGATCCGCGTCGGTGCCGCGGGGCTTCTCGCCGAGCAGAAGCGACAGGCCCTTGTGGCCCGGCTCCTCGGGCTTGGTGCGCACCAGCACGGTCATCAGGTCGGCGCGGACCGGGTGGGTGATCCAGGTCTTGTTGCCGTGGATGCGCCAGGTATCGCCGTCCTTCACCGCCTTGGTGCGGAGCGATGCGAGGTCGGAGCCGGTATTCGGCTCGGTGAAGACCGCGGTCGGCAGGATCTCGCCCGAGGCGATTTTGGGCAGGAAACGCTGCTTCTGCTCCTCGGTGCCACCGCACAGGATCAGCTCGGCGGCGATCTCCGAGCGGGTGCCGAGCGAGCCGACGCCGATATAGGCCCGCGACAATTCCTCCGAGACCACGCACATCGAGATCTTCGGCAGGCCCATGCCGCCGTATTCCTCCGGGATGGTGAGCCCGAACACGCCGAGCTCGGCCATCTGGCCGATGATCTCGAGCGGGATGTAGGCGTTCTCGAGGTGCCATTCATGGGCGTGGGGCGCGACCTCGGCCTGGCCGAAGCGGCGCATCTCGGTGCGGATCGCCTCCATGTCCTCGTCGAGGCCGCTGTCGCCGACGGTGGCGCCCGAACCCTCGCGGATCAGCCGCACCAGGGCGGCGCGGTTGCCGGCGGTGTTGCCTTCCGCGATCAGGGTCTCGACGGCGTCGGAGCGGTGGCGCGCTACCTCCTGGGCCTTGAGGCCGAGCGACGAGGTCGGGCGCACCATCTCGCCCTGGCTCATCGGGATGCCGCCGAAGAGCTGCTCCAGGTACTCGCCGAGCCCGATGCGCACGAGAAGCGTCTCGGTCTCGCCGAAGCGCCCCTCGCCCGCGAGGCGGGCCGCGTAGGCGCCGAGCTGGACGATCGCCTCGGCGTAGGTCGAGAGCCAGGCGAGACCGTGGGCGGCGTGCTGCTCGGCCTCGAGGCGCTCCGCCGACAGGCGGCCGTCGGCCCCGACGAGGCCGGCGCGCACGCGCCGGGCGCCATCCGCGGCGAGCGCCTTCGCGGAGAGACCCGCCTCCTGCGCGAGGGTGACGAGGTCGGTCGGGGCGGGGGCGGCCTGGGCGGACATCGGTCAGGTCTCCGGTCAATCTTGCTGCGGCGCATACAAATAGCCGCGAATCGCCGACCTGTAGAGGGGGCAGCCTGCCGCCGGGTTCCGACTTTCGGGGCAGGCGTTTATTGCGCCGTCACGCCGCCGTCGATCACCATCTCGGCCCCGGTGACGAAGCCGGCCTCGTCCGAGGCGAGGTAGGTCGCGAGCCCCGCGATCTCCTCGGCCGCGGCGTTGCGCCCCAGCGGCACCGAGGCCTGGAGGCGCTGGCGCAGCTCCTCCGGGCTGTAGCGGCTGCCGGCGGCGAGATCGCGCAGCATGTCGGTCTCGGTGAAGCCCGGATGGATCGAGTTGCAGCGCACGCCGTAATTCTGGCGGGCGCAGTGCAGCGCCACCGACTTGGTGAGGAGCCGCACCGCCCCCTTCGAGGCGTTGTAGGCGGCGAGGTTGTGCCCGCCGACGATGCCGGAGACCGACGAGAGGTTGATGATCGCCCCGCCGCGCCCGGCCGGCGGCTTCATCGCCCGCACGGCGTGGCGGCAGCCCAGGAAGGTGCCGTCGACATTGACGTCCTGGACCCGGCGCCACTGCTCCAGGGTCACGGATTCGATCGTGCCGACCACCGCGATCCCGGCATTGTTGACGAGCACGTCGAGGCCGCCGTGGCGCGAGACCGTGCGGTCGATCGCCCGCGTCCAGTCCTGGTCCTTCGTCACGTCGAGGGAGCAGGGATGGAAGGCGGGATTCTCCGGCGCCACGCGCTCGGCCTCCGCCCCGTCGAGGTCGGCGAGGATCACCGCCGCGGCTCCCTCGCGGGCGAAGCGCCGCGCGATCGCGAGGCCGATTCCCCGCGCGCCGCCCGTCACCAGGGCCACCTTGCCGGCCAGACGCTGCATGACGCTGTTCCTCCCCGTCGCTTGTTCCGCGGCGCCGTCGGAGGCTAGCTGGGCTGGCGACGCGGCGCCAGCCAATCATCCGAAAGATGATCCGCGGGCGCTACAGCCGCGCCTTGATACCAAGCGACAGCAGCATGGTTTCGGCGCTGCCGCTGCCGGACGGAGCCGGAATCGTTGCCGTCTGGCCGGTGAAGCCCGACGTCACGCGCGTCGGCCCATAACCTTCGAAGTAGCGCTGGTACTCCACCCGGCCGACGGCCGAAAGGAATGGGGCAATGCGGTACTCGAGCGATGCGTTGGCGCCGACCATGCCGGTCGTTCCGAAATCTTCCCGGAATACCAAGTAGCGCAGGGCATGGTGATCCTTGTCGCTCCCAATGGCGAATGGGCTTCCAATTACTTCGCCAGACACGCTCCAGTCATCGAACGCGAAGGAGCCACCAACGCCAAAATATGGCGTCTGCCACCATTGCTGGTATCCGATCCCAAGCCTGTCGTTGGGTAGGCTGCCGCTCGTGTCCCGGAACCCGTCTTGCGAATAAATGAAGCCACCCCCGCGGGCGTTCGACTTGAGTGTGAGCGCTCTGTATCCGGCGATAGCATAGGCCTTGGTGTCTTCATCTTCGTAGAAAGTCGCTGCGACGCTCACATCAACCTGCCACGCCTTCGGCGTCCGTGTGTTCGGGCTGTGAGAGTAATGCGACCAGCTATCCTTGCCATAATAGCCATAGAGCCAATCGTAGTCACGCATGTCCGCGCTGGAGGCTATGCCGACCCAGCCGCGGCCCCGGATCGCCAGCCAGTCCAGGGGCTGGAGAGCGACCCGCCCGCCGACCACGGCGGCATCGGTATTCCAGTTGAGCTGGCTGATCCGGGCGCGCGAGCCCACGTCGTTGACGTATTCCCGAACCTCGCTGCGCAGGTAGCCGGTGAATACCTCACCGGAGAAAGTGTTGCTGCGCAAGATTTCGGCAGTGTCCTCTGAGAATAAGTCGGCGGCTTTGACGCCCGAGATGACCAGCAGGCTGGCACATAGACCCAAGAGAACGGTGCGCATGGCGGCCCCACAGCTCGGCCTCTCCTCCGGACCGATCTAGCTATTACAATAAAATATTAACACTAATATTTCGTTTACATCATGTCGCGAAGTTTCCAGATGTCGTAGATCAAGCAAAAAACCCGGCGCGTGTGGCGCCGGGCTCGTAACTATGATCCGTCAGGTCGATGGCAGCGTTGAATTCGCGGTCTGCCTGAACCGGGGACTAATCTGATCTGCTGCACCTGGATAGGCTATTGGGCGGTCAGTACCACTCGCCGCCGCCGAGACCCGGGAGGGCCAGCCCGTTGCCGAAGGCCCAGCGCAGGCCGACCCGGAACTCGTTGGCGGTGATGTCCTTGATGCGGGTGTTCTGGGTATAGGCGTCGAAGCCCGAGCGTGCCTTGCCGGCGTTGAGGTAGCGGTAGCTGGCATCGACGCTCACGCCGGCGCCGATCTCGTAGGAGACGCCCGCCATCGCCGCCCAGGCGAGGCCGAGCGAGGTATGGCCGGCGCGGGCGTCGAACCCTTGCGCGCCGAGCGTGTAGGCGCCGTCGACGCCGCTGCCGCAGGCGGTGGTGTAGCAGGTCGTGCCGGTCCAGGCGTCGTGGAAGCGGTTGCTCGCCATGCCGACGCCGGCGCCGACATACGGCGTGAGACCCCACCAGGTGCCGAGATCGACGTAGACGTTGAACAGGCCGGTCAGGACGTCGATCTTGCCGGCCTCGGTGTTGAAGCCCTCGACGAACAGCGTGCGCGAGGAATAGTCGCGGAAGCGGCTGCGGGTGCGCCCGTCGATCGTGACGTCGGCGCGCAGGAAGCTGTTGAAGCGGTAGCCGATGCCGCCGCCGTAGCCGTCGGTGTCGCTCATGCGGAAGCCGACGAGCCTGGCGCCGTCGGTGCCCGGCAGGGTGTCGTCCTTCGGATGGCGAAAGTCGCTCGCCGTGTAGTCGCCGCGCAGGTACCAGCCGGACCCGACCTCCACCGGGGCGACCGGCGGGGGCGGCGGCGGCGGAAGCGCGGGCAGCAGGTCGGCGGCGAGGGCCGGCGCGCCGAGCAGCCCGAGCCCGAGGGCCGCGACCGGAATGCAGTGACCGAACCGTGCCATGGGGCGCCCTCTTCTGCCCCGTCGGCTCCTCAGCCGGGGCGTAACGTCGTGATCGTCTCGGATGGGACCCCGCGGGTCCGATGGTTAGGGTTAAGGCCACGAGGTTAGCGGACACTTAACCTTCCGCATCATTCGCCCGAGTTCTCGCCCGTTCGGCGATTGACATGATGCGGAAACGAGAAAGGGGCGGTGTCGCCCTTGCCGGCCGCCCGCCCCGCCGCAGCGGAGGACGGGCGGCGCGCGATGCTCAGTACTTGCGCACCAGCGGCGCCATCGGCAGCGGGGGCGGCTCGTAGGCGGCGGTCACGACCGGCGCGCCGAACATCCAGCGCATGCCGAGCTTGATGTCGTGCGACTCGAGCTCCTTGGCGCGGTACACCGTCTTCAGGGCACAGCTCGGCAGGCAGCCGACGACGCCGGTCTCGGCCTCGCCCATGTTCAGGTAGCGGTAGGCGAGTTCGAGCTTGAGGTTCGACGTGACCGCGTAGCTGAGACCGGCATGGGCCGCCCAGGCGAAGTTCGTCTTGTCCTTGGACTTGCCGTAGCCGAGGCCGCCCGCGTAGGTGCCCTGGCCCTGATCCGTCACGCTGCCGAACATATGGTGGGCGAAGCCCACGCCGGCGCCGACGAAGGGGGTCACGCCGTACCAGTTGCCGAGCTCGACGTAGCCGTTCGCCAGGCCGACGACGGACGAGAACTTGCCCGTGGTCAGGTTGTAGCCGCCGCGGGTGTTGTAGGAGAGATCCTCGGCGAGGAAGCGCCATTCCGCCTGCGTGCGGTATTCGCCCGTGACGTCGAAGCGCAGCCAGGGATTGAACTGGTAGCCGACGCCGACGCCGACGAAGGTCTGGTCGCCGACGTGGTCCTCGATCGCGCTGTACTTGTAGGGGACCCGCGGGGTCGAGACGTCCTCGACGACCGTCTTGCGCAGATCCAGGATGCCGACGCCGACATCGCCGCGCAGGTACCAGCTGCCGCCGATCTCCACCGGAGGGGGCGGAAGCAGCGGCGGGGGCGGCGGAGGCAGGAGGTCGGCGGCGTGGACGAGCCCCGGCGCGGCCACGCTCGCTGCGAGCGTGAAGATGCGCGCCAGCGCGAGTGGCTTGCAGCGGCCCATGACGGTTCCCTGTTGCGAAGGGCCGCTGGATGTCGGGCGGCCGTTCCGGAAGACCTCACGACTCTTGCCGCGTTCGGTAAACCCGCCCTTAACGTTAAGCCTTATGCCTGAGAAATCGTTGCTTTCGCGCGAGATTGCGGCAGGCGGGATGCAGGGCCGGCGCGGGATCCCCCTCCCCCGAGCGGAGGCGGGGGTCCCGCGCATCGCCCTTGGACCGGAGCGGTCGGCCCGGATGGATCAACCGGGGGCGAGACGCGTCGCGCGGCCGGTCAGGCCGCGACCTTGCGCAGGGCCTCGATCACGTCGTCGACCACCTGGACCACGAGGTCGCGGTCGTCGCCCTCGGCCATCACGCGGATCACCGGCTCGGTGCCGGAGGGGCGGATGACGAGGCGCCCGCCCTCGCCGAGGCGCTGGCGGGCACCCTCGATGGCGGTGACGACGGAATCCTGGCGCAGGGGCTCGCGGCCGGCGCCGTAGCGCACGTTCTTGAGCACCTGCGGCAGCGGCTCGAAGCAGTGGCAGACCTCGCTCACCGGGCGCTGCTGGCGCTGCACCACCGAGAGCAGCTGGAGCGCCGCCACCAGCCCGTCGCCGGTGGTGGCGTAGTCCGACATGATGATGTGGCCGGACTGCTCGCCGCCGAGATTGTAGCCGTGCTCGCGCATGTGCTCGAGCACGTAGCGGTCGCCGACGGCGGTGCGGACCATGCCCAGGCCCAAGCCCCCGAGATAGCGCTCGAGGCCGAGATTCGACATGATGGTGGCGACGATGCCGTTCTTCGTCAGCCGCTGGTCCTCCTGCCAGGAGCGGGCGACCACCGCCATCAGCTGGTCGCCGTCGACCCGCTGGCCCTTCTCGTCGACGATCAGGACCCGGTCGGCGTCGCCGTCGAGCGCGATGCCGATATCGGCGCGCAGCTCCCGCACCTTGCCGACCAGCGCTTCCGGGGCGGTCGAGCCGACGTCGCGGTTGATGTTGAAGCCGTCCGGCTCGGTGCCGATGGCGATCACCTCGGCGCCGAGCTCCCACAGGGTCTCGGGCGCCACCCGGTAGGCGGCGCCGTTGGCGCAATCGACCACCACCCGCAGGCCGTCGAGGGTGAGCGCCCGCGGCAGGGTGCGCTTGGCGAACTCGATGTAGCGGGCATGCACGCTCTCGATCCGCTTGGCCCGGCCGAGATCGTTCGAGCCGGCGAGCTTCGTCTGCAGGTTCGAGTCGATCAGGCGCTCGATCTCGCGCTCGACGTCGTCGGAGAGCTTGAACCCGTCGGGCCCGAAGATCTTGATGCCGTTATCCTCGAACGGGTTGTGCGAGGCCGAGATCATCACCCCGATATCGGCGCGCATCGAGCGGGTCAGCATCGCCACGGCGGGCGTCGGCATCGGGCCGAGCAGCATCACGTCCATGCCGACCGAGGTGAAGCCGGCGACGAGCGCCGTTTCGATCATGTAGCCCGACAGCCGGGTGTCCTTGCCGATCACCACCCGGTGGCGGTGGTCGCCGCGCAGGAAGACGAGCCCGGCGGCCTGGCCCACCTTGAGCGCGAGTTCCGGCGTGATCACGCCGTTGGCCCGGCCTCGGATGCCGTCGGTCCCGAAATACTTGCGCACGCTCGTCGTCTCCCTGTCCCGTCCGGGCCGGCGGGCGCCGGTCCCCGCGCCCCTCGGGGCTCGAGCCGGTACCGCCCTTCGCCGGACGCGGTCACACGTTGGTTGGGTTATTTTGGGGCCCGACCACAACGACAAGGGGCGACGGGATCTCTCCCGCCGCCCCTCATCGCGAAAATGGACCGGTGTGGATTTTCGGGCCCGCCCCCGGCTCGATCGGGATCAGGCCTGGGGCTGGGGCTCGTAGCCGCCGTCGTTCTCCCGCGGCCGGCCGCGGCCGGCGGAGGGGACCGGCGAGCCGCGGCTCGGGTTGGTCGGGTAGTCGCCGGCGTCGCGCACGGGCGGCTTACCGTTGATGAGATCGCGGATCTCGTCGCCCGACAGGGTCTCGTACTCGAGCAGGCCGCGGGCCAGGGCCTCGAGGTCGGCGTGGCGCTCGCTGAGGATGCGGCGGGCATCCTGCAGGCCGGCCTCGATCAGGCGGCGGACCTCGGCGTCGATCTTCTGGGCGGTGGCCTCCGACACGTTCTGCTGCCGGTTGACCTGCATGCCGAGGAAGACCTCGTCGTTGTTCTCGCCGTAGGCGACGGTGCCGAGCTCCGGCGAGAAGCCCCAGCGGGTCACCATCATGCGGGCGAGACGGGTCGCCTGCTCGATGTCCGACTGGGCGCCGGAGGTGACCTTGTCGTGGCCGAAGATCATCTCCTCGGCGACGCGGCCGCCCATCATGATGGCGAGGCGCGAGGTCATCTGCTCGAAGGACATCGACAGCTTGTCGCGCTCGGGCAGCTGCATGACCATGCCGAGCGCCCGGCCGCGGGGGATGATCGTCGCCTTGTGGACGGGATCGGTCGCCGGGACGTTGAAGGCCACGATGGCATGGCCGCCCTCGTGATAGGCGGTCAGCCGCTTCTCGTCCTCGGTCATGACGAGGGTGCGCCGCTCGGCGCCCATCATCACCTTGTCCTTGGCATCCTCGAACTCGTGCATCGTGACGATGCGCTTGCCGCGGCGGGCCGCCAGCAGGGCCGCCTCGTTGACGAGGTTCATCAGGTCGGCGCCCGAGAAGCCGGGGGTGCCGCGGGCGATCACCTTCAGGTCGACGTCGGGCGACAGCGGCACCTTGCGGACGTGGACGCGCAGGATGCGCTCGCGGCCGATCACGTCCGGGTTCGGCACGATGATCTGGCGGTCGAAGCGGCCCGGGCGCAGCAGCGCCGGATCGAGCACGTCGGGGCGGTTGGTCGCCGCGATGATGATGATGCCCTCGTTGGCCTCGAAGCCGTCCATCTCGACGAGGAGCTGGTTGAGGGTCTGCTCGCGCTCGTCGTTGCCGCCGCCCAGGCCCGCGCCGCGGTGACGGCCGACGGCGTCGATCTCGTCGATGAAGATGATGCAGGGGGCGTTCTTCTTGGCCTGGTCGAACATGTCGCGGACGCGGCTGGCGCCGACGCCGACGAACATCTCGACGAAGTCCGAGCCCGAGATGGTGAAGAACGGCACGTTGGCCTCACCGGCGACCGCCCGGGCGATCAGGGTCTTGCCGGTGCCGGGGGGGCCGACCAGCAGCACGCCGCGCGGGATGCGGCCGCCGAGGCGCTGGAACTTCTGCGGGTCGCGCAGAAACTCGACGATCTCCTGCAGGTCTTCCTTGGCCTCGTCGACGCCCGCCACGTCCTCGAAGGTGACGCGGCCATGGGCTTCGGTCAGGAGCTTCGCCTTGGACTTGCCGAAGCCCATGGCCCGGCCGGCGCCGGACTGCATCTGGCGCGACAGGAAGATCCAGGCCCCGATGAACACCAGGATCGGCAGCCAGTTGACGAGCAGCGCGATGAACCACGGGGTGTTGTCGGACGGCGGACGGGCCGTGATGGTCACGCCCTTGCCCTGCAGCTTCGACACCAGCGAGGGGTCGTTCGGCGCGTAGGTCGTGAAGGTGCCGCCGCTCGTGTAGGTGCCGCTCACCTCCTGGCCGGAGATGACCACGTTCTGGATGCGGCCCGCCTCGGCGTCGTTCAGGAGCTGGCTGTAGGCGATCTCCCCGCCGCCCGAGCGGTGACCCGGATTCTGGAACAGGGTCACGAGGGCCAGCACCAGCAGGAAGATGACGACCCACAGGGCGAAATTGCGGAAATTGGGGTTCATCGAAGAGTCAATCCCTGAGGAGCGCGGCGCCGCGCGGGCGTGCTGGGTGGGCACCGGCACTCGGGACGCAATGTAGGCACCCACCCGGGCGTTGCCAAGTAATCGCCCGGCGCCTGCGGCGGCGTGCGCCCGGCCAAGCAATCGCCCGGTGCCTGCGGCGGCGTGCGCCCGGCCAAGCAATCGCCCGGCGCCTGCGGCGGCGTGCGCCCGGGCGTCACCCCGCGGGCGGGCGCCGCCGCGGCGGCTCCGGCTCCAGCACCAGCCGGCCGCCCTGGGCGGTGAGGAGGAGGCCCGCCACCGTGCGGCGGCACCGCACGCTTGCCCGCAGGGCCGGCAGGACCTCGCCGAGGAGGATCCGCTCCAGCCGTTCGAGCCGCAGGGCCGGCCCGTCCCCGCCGACGATCTCCAGCCCGAGCCCGACAATCCGCAGCGCCACCGCCTCAGGCAGGGCCGCGAGGCCGGCCCCGTCGAGGACGAGACGCCCCTCCCCCGCCGGATCGGGCCGTCGCAGGTCCCGGAACGCCGCCTCGGCGGCCTGCGCCAGGGCGGCCTCGTCGCGGCGCAGGCGCCCGGCGAGACGCGCGAGACGCTCGGCGCTCAGCCCCTCCTCGGCGAGGAGGGGCAGCAGGCGCCGTAGCCGGGCGCGGCCGAAGCGGGGGTCGGCGTTGGAGGGATCGCGCACGAACGGCCAGCCCTGGGCCTCGCAGGTCGCGACGAGCCGGGCCTTCGGCATTCCGAGGAACGGCCGGCCGAGGGTGACGCGGCCGGAGGCCGGGGCTCCGAGGCGTCGAACGGGCGCCATCCCGGCGAGCCCGGCCGGGCCGGAGCCGGCGCAGAGCCGCATCAGCACCGTCTCGGCCTGATCGTCGAGGGTGTGGGCGGTGAGGAGAAGGTCGGCCCCGACCTCGCCGGCGAGGCCGGCGAGCAGCCGGTAGCGCTCGGCCCGCGCCGCCTCCTGCAGCCGTGCCGCCGGCTTCGGTCCGGTCCAGGACATGATCCGGTGCGGCAGGCCGAAGGCGGCGGCGAGGACCGCTACCCCTTCCGCCTCGCCGCGCGAGCCCGGCCGCAGGCCGTGATCGACCGTGGCGACGAGGAGCGGGATGGCGGCACGCGCCAGAGCGGCGCAGCCCATCAGCGCCGTCGAATCGGGTCCGCCCGACACCGCCAGCACGGCGCCCCGGTACGGGGTGCCCGGGCCGATCCAGGATCGGAGGAGGTCGTCGCGCTCGGACGGGCCGAGGGGACCGTCCGGGCCGCTCACGCGGCGCAGCGCGCCCGCTTCTGCTCGCGGTCGACGCCCTGCCTCACGTTCGAGGAGGCCTGCGGGAACTTGCGCTCCAGTTCGGCCAGGGTGGCGCAGGCCTGCTCGCGGGCGCCGAGCGCGTTGAGCGAGGCGCCGAGCTTCAGCATCGCGTCCGGCGCCTTGCGCGAGCGGGCATAGTCCGTCGAGACCTTCAGGAACTGCTCGGCCGCCTCGCGGGTGCGGTTGCGCTGCAGGTAGCTCTCGCCGAGCCAGTAGGTCGCGTCCGGCACCAGGGCGTCGCGGGGATGCGACTGGATGAACTGGCGCAGGCTCATCTCGGCCTGCTCGTACTGGCGCTGCAGCACGTAGGCGTAAGCCGCCTCGTAATCGGCCTTGGCGTCGCCGGAACCGGTGGCCGCCACGCTCGCGGAGGGGCGCGGCGCCGCCGGGACCGGGGCCGCGGCGCGGGCCGGCGGGCGCAGGTCGACGGGGGCGGCGTAATCCGGGGTGGCGTCCTCGATCGCGCCGCGGGGCGCGGTGAGGCCGGCGGTGGCATTCGGGGTGGCGGCGCCGCGCGGCGGCTGGGTGGGCGTCGCGGCGCCGGAGGCCTGGGCGTTGCCGAGCGCCTGGGGCGCGCCCGGGGCGTCGGGGTTCTGGGACGGATCGAAGGCGTCGCTGCGCTTGTGGGGCTTGGCCGCCGGAGACGCGGTCGCCGGGCGTTGGCCGCCCTTCGATTCCTGGAACCGGAACTCGACGTCCTCCTGGAACTTGCGCAGCTGCTCCTTGAGCTGGCGGTTCTCGTACTGGAGCGACTCGATCTGCCCCGACATCTGGCGCGACTGGTTCTCGAGCCGGTTGAGGCGCACCACGAACTCGGAGGCATCCTGGGCCGCGGCCGGGCAGGCGGCGGCGAGGGCGAGCCCCGAGACGGCGAGGGCGGGGGCGAGGAACAGGCGGCGAAGCATGGCGGGGCGCATCACGGCTCGGGTCAGGCGGCAGGTCCTCGCGCGGGAGGTCCGCATTCGGGAGGTCCGCTCTCGGGAGGGCGGGTTAGCAGAAGCCGCGCCTCCCGGCAAAAGGGGCGGCGCGGGCCGCCCTCCCCGACTTTCGGTCAGGACCCGGCGCCGCCGTCGAGCACCGTGACGGCGCGGCGGTTCTGCGACCAGCACGAGATGTCGTTGCAGACCGCGACCGGCCGCTCCTTGCCGTAGGACACCGTGCGCATGCGGTTCGACCCGATGCCCCGGGAGGCGAGGTAGTCCCGCACCGCCTGGGAGCGGCGGGCGCCGAGGGAAAAGTTGTACTCGCGGGTGCCGCGCTCGTCGGCGTGGCCCTCGATCAGGAACGTGTAGCGCGGGTAGCGCTGCAGCCACTGGGCCTGCTTGTCGAGGGTGGCGATGGCGGTGGGGTTCAGGTCGGTCGAATCGGAATCGAAGAAGACCCGGTCGCCGATATTGACCACGAAGTCCTGGGCGCTGCCCGGCGTCGCGGGGCCGCCGCGGCCCCCATATCCGCCGGCCCCGCCCGCGCCCCCGGCACCATAGGCCGCGGAGGCGTCGGCGAGGTCGTTGTTGCTCGCGCAGGCGGCCATCGACAGGGCGAGCCCGAAGGCGGCGGCGATCTTGAGCGCGCGCAGGGGCGCGAGCGGCAGCGACATCGACCAAAACTCCTCTGGCGGCCCCGTGCGGGGCCGCGACCCGGCGACGTCCGGGACGGTCCCTTCGCCCGGCGGCGCCACGACTGGAACACCGGATCGTCTGTAGTCCCGGCCGGTTAAGCGAAGGTTCCGTCAACCTTGACGGGACCTCGACGCCGGCCGACCCTTCCCGGCCCCGCAGCATCACCGGAGCCGACGACAGCACATCCTGCAAATACGGCCACGCTGCGGCGCGAAACGCGGGCGGCGCGCGCGGCGGCCGACCTGTTGCGGACGGGCCACAGGCCGGTCCGGTGGCGCCCGGCCGCGGTTGACGGACCGTTAACCAAACCGCGGGATTGATCCCCGATCGATGATTGGGATCATCCGGCGATGCCAGCGCCTCTGCCCTCCCCCCGGACGACCCTGCCGGGTGACGCACCCTCCCGCGACGGCCGCCCTTGCGTGCTCATCGTCGAGGACAGCTACATGCTGCTCGAACTGCTGGTGACCCTGTGCGAGCAGCACGGCATCGCGACGCTGACCGCCTCGAGCGGCGAGGCGGCGCTCATGCTGCTGCGCGAGCATGGCGGCCGGATCGACTGGCTCCTGACCGACATCCGGCTTCCCGGTCTCGTCGACGGCTGGAGCGTCGCCGAGGCCTACCGGCAGATCCAGCCGCACCGCCCGGTGATCTATTCCTCGACCACCGCCAATCTGCGCCACCCGGCGGTGCCCGGAAGCATCTTCGTGACCAAGCCCTACGTGATCGCCGACATCCTGCGGCTCGCCCGGATGATGGGGAGCGAGATGGAGGCGACCCGCCGGCTCAGCGCCTGAGGGCGTTGCGCGATCCGGTCGCGGCCCGGGCGGCGGCCTCGGCCTTGGCGTTGGCGGCCTCCTCGGCGGCGTCCGCCGCCTCGCTGAGGCGGAAGTCCCTGGCCCGCGCCTCGCAGCGGGCGCGCAAGCCGTCGAGTTCTTCCTCGGTCAGGTGCTCGATGCCGATATAGGCGTTCTGGGCCGCGCTCGCCCGGATCAGCTCGTCGAGCTTGGCCTGGATCGCGGCCCCGTCGCGGTTCTGGGTGTTCTGGATCAGGAAGACCATCAGGAACGTCACGATGGTCGTGCCGGTGTTGATGATCAGCTGCCAGGTGTCCGAGTAGTGGAACAGCGGGCCGGTCACCGCCCAGAGCACGATCAGGATCAGGCTCGCCGCGAAGGTGGCGGGACGCCCCGCCGCCCGGGCGACCGCAGCGGCGAAATCCGAGAAGGTGCGGATGCGTGTCGTGACCATCGTGGCTCCCGCTGCGGTCCGGTGAACCAAAGGTTTCCCCAAGGTTTCCAAGCTTCTGGGCCGAAGAATCCGGCCGACGAGGCTCCGGTTACGAATTCGGATCCGGCGTCGGCGGTTCCCCTCTTGACGCGGCCGTGGCACCGGCGCAGTGACAGGCCGCTCGCGGCGCGCTCTCGCGCCGCAGCATCCCCGGACAACCCCCACTCCATGCCGAGCGACAGTCACAGTCGACCGCTCTTGCCGTCTCCGGTCTGAGGTCCCGCGCGCTTCGCCTTTCGGCGGCTCACCGCGACCGGCCGGGGACGGCCGGCCGACGCCAGCGCCCAACAGGTGAGCCATGACCGACACCGTGATCGACGCCCCCGTCGAGCCCGCCGCCCTCGCCGCGCGCCTTTCCGAGGAGAGCGCTCCCGACATCGTCGAGGCCCTGAACCGGGAGGCGCCGGAGGTGGCGGCCGCCATCCTGCTCAGCCTGCCGCACGACCGGGCCGTCGAGGTGCTGGACCAGCCCGAGCTCGACTGCGCGCCCGACATCATCGAGATGCTGCCGCGCGACCGCGTCGCCTCGTTCCTGTCGGGAATGTCGGCCGACCGGGTCACCGACGTCTTCCGGGAGATCGAGGAGCCCGGCCGCTCGGACCTGCGCACCCGCCTCGACGTCGAGACGCGCGGTGCCGTCGACAAGCTCATCGCCTATCCGGAGGAGAGCGTCGGCTCGATCATGACGACCGAGTTCGTCGCCGTGCCGACGACCTGGACCGTCGGGCTCACCCTCGACTACATCCGCAAGGTCGAGCGCACCCGCGAGACCATCTACTCGATCTTCGTCCTCGATCCGCGCACCGGGGCGCTCGCCAAGGCGGTCCCCTTGCGCCGCCTCATCACCGGCAACCCGGAGGACTCCATTTTGTCGGTGGCGCCGAGCCGTCGCCCGGTGGTGATCTCGGCCGATGCCAGCCGCGACCAGGCGGCCCGCCTGATCTCGAAATACGACCTCCTGGCGATTCCCGTGGTCGACGCGACCAACCAGGTGGTCGGCATCGTCACCGTCGACGACGTGATCGACGCGATGATCCAGAAGCAGACCGAGGACGTGCAGCGCTTCGGCGGCATGGAGGCGCTCGACGAGCCCTACATGTCGATCAACTTCCTCACCATGATCCGCAAGCGGGCCGGTTGGCTCTGCGTGCTGTTCCTCTCCGAGATGCTGACCGCCAGCGCGATGCAGGGCTTCGAGGGCGAACTCGAGAAGGCCCTGGTGCTGACCCTGTTCATCCCGCTCATCATGAGCTCGGGCGGCAATTCGGGCTCGCAGGCGACCTCGCTGCTGATCCGGGCCCTCGCCCTGCATCAGGTGCGCCTCGGCGACTGGTGGCGGGTGGCGCTCCGCGAGATCCCGGCCGGCCTGACGCTCGGGGCCATCCTCGGGACGATCGGCGTGGTGCGGATCGTCATCTGGCAGAAGCTCGGCTTCTACGATTACGGCGAGCACTGGTTCCTGGTCGCCGCCACGGTCGGCACGGCCCTCGTCGGCATCGTGCTGTTCGGCTCGCTCACCGGCTCGATGCTGCCCTTCATCCTCCAGCGCGTCGGCTTCGACCCCGCCACCGCCTCGGCCCCCTTCGTCGCGACCCTCGTCGACGTGTCGGGGCTGGTGATCTACTTCACGGTGGCGCTGGTGATCCTGAAGGGGACGCTGCTGTAGGCAGCCGCTCGCGTCGGTTTCTCGACCACGCCTCGCCGTCATCCCGGAGGCCGCTTTCGCGCCTCCGGGAGACGGTGCGGACGGGTCCCGCAGCGCGCTCGCCTCAATACCCTTGTGCGCTCCCGGTGTTCCGCCGCGGGTCGTTGGCACCGTAGTAGCGGAATGCCCCCACCGGCTTCCCACCCAGAACCGGCGCCCCGATCAGGATCGCCGCCAGGTGGTTGGCCGGCTGCGCGGCGCCGAATTTATGCCCCATGCCCTCCAGGATCCGACGGGTATCCGGCGACAGGGCGAAGCGCTCGACATTGGTCACGTCGGGCATCCACTGGTTGTGGAGGCGCGGCGCGTCGGCGGCCTCCTGCACGTTCATGCCGTAATCGATCACGTTGAGGATGCTGTGCAGCACCACCGTGATGATCCGGCTGCCGCCGGGCGTGCCGGTCACGAAGACCGGCTTGCCGTCCTTGGTGACGATGGTCGGGCTCATCGAGCTCAAAGGAGTCTTGCCGGGCGCGACGGCGTTGGCCTCGCCCTGGAGCAGGCCGTAGATGTTCGGCACGCCGACCTTGGCGGTGAAATCGTCCATCTCGTTGTTGAGGAGGACGCCGGTCCCCGGCGCGGTGATCCGCACCCCGAACCAATCGTTGAGGGTGTAGGTCACCGAGACGGCGTTCCCCTGCCCGTCGACGATCGAGTAATGGGTGGTGTTGCTGCCCTCGTGCGGCGGGACGCCGGGCTTCAGCTCGGCCGAGACCCCGGCCTTCTGCGGATCGATGGCCGCGCGGATCTTCTCCGCATAGGCCTTGTCGGTCAGCCGCGCGACCGGGTTCTTCACGAAATCGGGATCGCCGAGATAGCTGTTGCGGTCGAGATAGGCGTGGCGCATCGCCTCGATCTCGTAGTGGACGGCCTGCGCCGAGCCCCAGCCGAGCTTGGCGAGGTCGTAGCCTTCGAGGATGTTCAGCATCTCGCAGATCACCACGCCGCCGGAGCTGGGCGGCGGGGCCGAGATCACCCGGTAGCCGCGATAGTCGCACTCGATCGGCGGCAATTCGCGGGTGGCGTAGCGGTCGAGATCGGCCTGGACGATGAGCCCGCCCTGCGCCTTGCTCGCCCCGGTCAGCGCCGCGGCGACTGCGCCCTTGTAGAACCCGTCCTTGCCTTGCTCGCCGATCGCCCGCAGCGTCCCGGCGAGATCCTGCTGCACCAGCCGGTCGCCGACGCGGTAGGGCTGCCCCTGGTTGAGGAAGATCTTGGCCGAGGCCGGATCCTTGCCGAGATCCTCGGTGGCGGTGCCGAGCATGTCGACATCGCCCTGGTCGAGGACGAAGCCCTCTTCCGCGAGCCGGATCGCCGGGGCGATCAGGTCGGCGCGGGGCTTCGTACCATACTTCGCCCACGCCTCCTCGAGGCCGGACACCGTGCCGGGCACGCCGACCGCCAGGAAGCTCTTGGTGCTCGCCCCCTTGATGACGTTGCCGTTCGTGTCGAGGAACATGTCGCGGGTCGCGGCGAGCGGGGCCTTCTCGCGGAAATCCAGGAAGGTCCGGCTGCCGTCGGCGCGCTGGATCGTCATGAAGCCGCCGCCGCCGAGATTGCCCGCCGCCGGATACACCACCGCCAGGGCGTAGCCGACCGCGACCGCCGCATCGATGGCGTTGCCTCCCTGCCTCAGGACGTCGACGCCGACTTGCGTCGCGAGATGCTGCGCCGTCACGACCATGCCGTGCTCGGCGGCGACCGGCGCCCGCGAGGCGGCGAGGGCCGGCCCCCCCGGGACCGCCACGACGAGGAACGCGGTGAGGAGCGTGGTGCCGATCGCGGCGAACCTGTGGCGCATGGCGGGTCCCTGGTTGATTCGCCCCTACGGTACACGAGGGCGGCGCGCCGCTGAATCGCGCGCTCGATTGATCCCGGGGGCGACTTATCCCTTGTGATACGAGATCCGGAAGATGACCTCCGAATCTCGTATCACCAGCCAGCGCGGCGCCTGAGCGAAGCCGCTTTCCGCATCGCGAAGCGATCAATCGGAAAGCGCATGAGACCCATCCCCTTCCACGCCCCGCGCTCTAGCTGCGGGAAGAAGACGCAAGCGGGAGGCCTCCATGTCGATGAACCGTCGCACCCTCATGGCCGGAGGCATCCTGGCCGGCCCGATCCTCGCCAGCGCGCCCGGCCTCGCCGGCGGCGGCGCGGCCCCGGCTGCCGACCTGCCGGGGGCCTACCGGTACGGTGTCGGCGAGGCGTCGGTCCTGGCCCTGCACGAGGGCGGGGTGAAGCGCCCGCTCGATGCCGGGTTCGTGCGCAACGCACCTCTCCCCGAGGTGCAGGGCGCCCTCGCCCGGGCCTTCCTGCCGACCGACACCCTGCCGATCACCTTCACCCCGCTCCTCCTCACCCTCGGGGGCAAGCGGGTGCTGGTCGATGCCGGCTTCGCCGATCAGGGCCCGCCCGGCACCGGCGGCGTGCTGCGGGGACTGGCGCTCGCCGGGATCGACCCGGG
Source organism: Methylobacterium indicum (assembly GCF_017347565.1). Taxonomy (NCBI): domain Bacteria; kingdom Pseudomonadati; phylum Pseudomonadota; class Alphaproteobacteria; order Hyphomicrobiales; family Methylobacteriaceae; genus Methylobacterium; species Methylobacterium indicum. Next base: position 5,238,355 of record NZ_AP024145.1, read on the forward strand.
CACGGTCGACGCGGTGGTGATCAGTCACTTCCACCCCGACCACATCCTCGGCCTCAAGCGCAAGGACGGCAGCCCGACCTTCCCGAACGCGCAGGTGCTGGTGCCGGAGGCCGAGTGGCGCTTCTGGATGGATGACGGGCGGATCGCCAACCCGCCGGACGCCCTGAAGGCCAATCTCGCCGCCGTCCAGAAAACCTTCGGGAGCGGCCTCACGGTCGATCGCTATTCGTGGGACAAGGAGGTGCTGCCGGGCCTCACGGCGCTGGGCACCCCCGGCCACACGCCGGGCCACACCTCGTTCCGGCTCGAATCGGGCGGCAAGCGGCTCCTGATCGCCTCCGACATCACCAACCACCCGGCTTTGTTCGTGCGCCATCCCGACTGGTCGGCCTTGTTCGACATGGATGCCGATCAGGCGCGGGCCACCCGCCACCGGATGCTGGCGCTGATGGCCGACGAGCGGGTGCCGGTGGCCTTCTACCACGCCCCCTTCCCGGCCGCCGGCCACATCGCGAAGGCGGACGGCGCCTACGAGTTCGTGCCCCTGCAATGGGGGGTGGATCTCGCCTGAGTCCGTCCGGCCGCTGGACGGGACGCCGCCCCCGCGTGCTATGCCTTCCGCCGACGCGGCCGGCGACGGCCCGGCGGCCGTTCGCGTCGAGGGAGGCGCGGCGGGATTGTGCGATTTCGGCGGTCGGGACACCCCACATGGCGCGGCGCTTCAACCAGATCGCCTTCATCGCGAGCCCGACGCCCGACGCCCGCGAGGCGGCCGAGCTCCTGATGCAGCGCTACGACCACGTCCCGCCCGAGGAGGCGGACGTGGTGGTGGGGTTGGGCGGCGACGGCCTGATGCTCCAGGCGCTGCACCGCTTCATGGGCACCGGCAAGCCGATCTACGGCATGAACCGCGGCACCGTCGGCTTCCTGATGAACGAGTTCCACCTCGACGACCTGATCGAGCGGCTGGAGGTGGCCCAGCGCAGCATCGTCCATCCGCTCCTGATGGTGGTGACCGACGTGCTCGGCCTCACCCACACGGCGCGGGCGGTCAACGAGGTCTACATGCTGCGCCAGACCCACCAGACCGCCAAGCTGAAGATCTCGATCGACGGCCAGGTCCGCCTGCCGGAACTGATCGCCGACGGGGTGCTGGCGGCCACCCCCGTGGGCTCCACCGCCTACAACCTCTCGGTCGGCGGGCCGATCCTGCCGATCTCCTCGCAGCTGATCGCGCTTACCCCGATCTCGCCCTTCCGGCCCCGGCGCCAGGGCAGCGTGCTCCTGCCCAACCATGCCCGCATCCGCATCGAGGTGAAGGATCCGGAATATCGCCCCGTCGCGGCGGTGGCCGACCATACCGAGTTCCGCCGCGTCGCCCGGGTCGAGACCCAGCTCGACCGCTCGACCGACCTCGTGATGCTGCACGATCCCGGCCAGGGCATGGACGAGCGCATCCTGCGCGAGCAGTTCGGCTGAGGCCCGCGACGTTACGGCATCGGGGCGCACTGGAAGCCGGCTCATTCCCGCTTAGTTCCGTCGCCGGGCCCCGAGGTCGGGGCCTCGCCACGGAGCCCCCGGATGTCCGACCGCCTGCCCTCGCACCCCGTCCGGGGCCGCGCCCGATGAGCGAGAGCGCCCTGCAGCCGGACGACTACCGCAACCTCGCCGAGTCGCTGCCCCAGCTCGCCTGGATCGCCGAGGCGGACGGCTCGATCATCTGGTACAATCAGCGCTGGTACGACTACACCGGCACCACGCCTGACACGATGCGGGGCTGGGGCTGGCGCGCCGTCCACCACCCCGACCACCTCGAGCGGGTCGAGGCGCGCTTCCGCCGCGCCTTCGCCAGCGGCGAGTCCTGGGAGGACACCTTTCCGCTGAAGGGCGCCGATGGGGTCTTCCGCTGGTTCCTGTCCCGGGCCCAGCCTTTTCGCGATGCCGCGGGCCGCATCGTGCGCTGGTACGGCACCAACACCGACATCACCCGGAGGCGCGCCGCCGAGGAGCGCCTGCGCCACGCCCAGGAGCGCTTCCGCGCCCTCGTCGACAGCGCCGCGGCGATCATCTGGTCGGCGGATGCCAATGGCGAGCTCTCGATCGGGCAATGGCGCTGGACCGCCTATACCGGCCAGAGCGACGAGGAATGCCAGGGCTGGGGCTGGGTCGAGGCGGTGCATCCCGACGATCGCGCCCGGGCCGCCGATGCCTGGGCCCGCGCCGTCGAGACGCGCACGCCCTTCGAGATCGAGTACCGGATGCGCCGACGCGACGGCGCCTGGCGCCACATGGAGGTGCGGGCCGCCCCCGTCCTCGCCGAGGACGGGTCGTTGCGCGAATGGGTCGGCATGCATGTCGACATCACCGACCGCAAGGAGGCCGAGGCCGAGATCGACCGGGCGCGCCACGCCGCCGAAGCCGCCAACCGCGCCAAGAGCCAGTTCATCGCCAACATGAGCCACGAGCTGCGCACGCCGCTCTCGGCGGTGATCGGCTATTCCGAGATGCTCGCCGAGGAGCTGGAGGATCTCGGCCAGGCCGAATTGCTGCCGGACCTGCGCAAGATCGAATCCTCGGCCCGCCACCTGCTCGGCCTCATCAACGACGTCCTCGACATCTCGAAGATCGAGGCCGGCCGCATGACCGTGGCGGCGGAGGATTTTGCCGTCCGCGACATGGTCGACGACGTGGTGGCGGCGACCGCATCCCTGATCGGAAAGAAGCGCAACCGCCTGGTGCTCGACCTGCCCGACGACATCGGCGCCATGCACCAGGACCAGGGCAAGCTGCGCCAGGGCCTCGTCAACCTCCTGGGCAACGCCGCGAAGTTCACCGAGGACGGCACCATCACCCTCTCGGCCCGGCGCGAGAGCGAAGAGGGCGCCGACTGGCTGACCTTTTCGGTGACGGATACCGGCATCGGCCTCACGCCGGAGCAGTGCGGGCGCCTGTTCGAGCGCTTCGCCCAGGCCGACGAATCGACCACCCGGCAATTCGGCGGCACGGGGCTCGGGCTCGCCATCACCCGCGCCTTCTGCCGGCGCATGGGCGGCGACATCACCGTGACCTCGACCTACGGCGAGGGCGCGACCTTCACCATCCGGCTGCCGGCCCTGCTGACCGCCCAGGACGAGGAGCCCGGCCCCGAGGAGGTGCGGGCGCTCGCCGAGGCCAAGGCCGAGGCCCAGCGCCACGACGTGGTGCTCCTCGTCGACGACGACCCCGCGGCCCGGGAGCTGCTCTCCCGCTTCCTCGAGCGCGAGGGGTTCCGGGTGCGCACCGCCAGCGACGGCCGGGCCGGCCTGGCGCTCGCCCGGGCGCTCAAGCCCCGGGCGATCCTCCTCGACATCGAGATGCCCCGGATGGACGGCTGGTCGGTGCTCCACGCCATCCGCAACGACCCGGACCTCGCCGCCACCCCGGTGATCATGACCTCGGTGGTCAACGAGCAGGGCCTCGGCCGGGCGCTCGGGGCCACCGACTACCTCGTCAAGCCGATCGACTGGGATCACCTCAAGGGCTTGATGGAGCGCTACCGCCCGGCCGACGCCCCCGGCACGGTGCTGCTCGTCGACGACGATGCCGATGCCCGCGACCGCCTGCGCCGCAGCCTGTCGCGGGACGGCTGGACCGTGCGCGAGGCCGAGAACGGCGCCGCCGGCCTCGCCCGCCTCGACGAGGGCCGGCCCTCGCTGATCCTCCTCGACCTGATGATGCCGGTGATGGACGGCTTCGATTTCCTGACGAAGCTGCGCGCCCGGCCCGATGGCGGCGACGTGCCGGTGGTGGTGCTCACCGCCAAGGACATCACCCCGGCCGAGAAGGAGAGGCTGGGCCGCGACACCGAGCGTGTGATCGTCAAGGGCAGCGTGTCGCTCGGCGAGATCGGCCGGCTGCTGCGGACGATGTACGTCGAGCCGTCACAGGAGCCGGTGCCGCCCGCGTTCCAGGGCCTGATCGCGGAACTGGAGGCGCGGGCGGAGCCGAAGGACGGGTGATGCCGTTTCCGGAAGGGATCTTCCCGACGCGGTATCACCGGCCCGCGCGGTGGAGCCGCAGGCTCCACACGCTCGAGCGAAGCCGAAATCCGCATCGCAAGGCGATCGATCGGATTTCGGATGAACCGATCTCCGCCGGGCCGCCCGTGCGGTCCGGCGGCCGTTCCGACGCGTCGCGGGCTCAGCGCTTCTTGCCCGGCCGCTTGAACACGCCGACGATCTCGACATGCGGCGAGTGGCGGAACTGGTCGACCGGGGTCACGGTCTCGAGCCGGTAGCCGCCGTGCACCAGGAGCGCCGCGTCGCGGGCGAAGCTGCCGGCGTCGCAGGAGACGCCGACCACCACCGGCACCTTCGATTCGGCGATGCGGGCGCTCTGCGCCTCGGCGCCGGCGCGCGGCGGGTCGAACACCACGGCGTCGTAGCGGTCGAGCTCCGGCGCCAGCAGCGGCCGGCGGAAGAGGTCGCGGCGCTCGGTCGTCACGGTGCGCAGGCCTCCGGTCTCCCGGAAGGCGCGGTCGAGCGCCTTGAGCGCCCCGTCCTCGCCCTCGACGGCGTGGACGGTATGGGCTTCCGCCAGCGCCAGCGAGAAGGCGCCGGCGCCCGAGAAGAGGTCGACCACGCGTTTCGCCTTGCCGACTCCCTCGACGACGAGGCGGGCGAGCGTCGCCTCGCCCTCCTGCGTCGCCTGCAGGAAGCCGCCGGAGGGCGGCACCAGCCGCGAGCGGCCGGCCGGGATCTCGGGCGGGCGGCGCACGATCAGCACCTCGCCGTGGAGGGAGAGCCGGGCGAGATCGAGCTCGCCGGCGATGAGCACCAGGGCCTGGCGCGCCCGGTCGGAGGCCGGGCCGTGGCCGCGGATGTCGACGTCGAGGCCGCCCGCGGTCGCGGTCACCTGGACGTCGAGGGGCTTGCCCCCTCCGCCGCCGAGGGGACGGCTGACCCGCCGGGCGATCTCGGGCGCGCGGTGCAGGGCGGCCTCCGTGATCGGGCAATGGTCGATCGGGACGAGCGCGTGGCTTCGCGCCGCCATGAAGCCGGCCTGCGGCCCTCCGTCCGAGGCGCGCACGTGCAGGGTGATGCGCCGGCGCCCGGTGCCGTGGGCGTCGAGGAGCGGGCCGACCGGGGCCTCGATCCCCACCCGCGCGAGCGCGCCGACGACGAGGTCGCGCTTCCACTTCGCGTAGGGGGCGGGCGCGAGGTGCTGGATGGCGCAGCCGCCGCAGGTGCCGAAATACGGGCAGAACGGTGCGATCCGGTCGGGGGACGGAGCCAGCACCGCGTCGAGCCGGGCACGGGGTGGGCGGGTGCCCTCCTCCGGCGCCACCCGCACGGTCTCGCCCGGCAGGGCGCCGGGCACCACCACGCCCTCCGGCGTCACCCCGTCGCCGCGCAGGCCCAGGCGCGCGATCTCGCAGGTCGTCGTCATGGTCGCCTCGCTCATCGCCCGGTCTCCCGCACGGCACCGATCAGGAATTCGCGGTTGCCGTCGCCGCCCTCGACCGGCGACGGAATCAGGCCGCGGACCGTGAAGCCGAGCGACGCGACGAGATCCCGGATCCGCGCACAGACCGCGTCCTGCACCGCCTCGTCCCGCACCAGGCCGCCGCGGCCGACATGCTCGCGCCCGGCCTCGAATTGCGGCTTGATCAGCGCCGCCAGGGCGGCACCGGGCGCCAGGAGCGGGACAACGGGTGGCAGGACCAGCCGCAGGGAGATGAAGCTCACGTCGATCACCAGGAGGGAGGGCGGCTCGGGAAAGGGGGTGAGGGCGCGGGCGTCCGTCGCCTCGAGCGCCGCGACCCGGGGATCGGCCGCGAGGCTCGGATGGAGCTGGAAGCGGCCGACATCGACGGCGTGGACGAAGCGTGCGCCCCGGCGCAGCAGCACGTCGGTGAAGCCGCCGGTCGAGGCGCCGATATCGAGGCAGTCCCGGCCGGCGGGGTCGATCCCGAAGGCGTCGAGGGCGGCAGCGAGCTTGAGCCCGCCGCGGGAGACGTAGGGATGCGGCGCCTCGGCGACGATGGTGGCGCTGCGGGCGATCAGGTCGGAGGCCCGGCGGACCACGAGTCCGTCGGCCCGCACCAGACCGGCCTCGATCGCGGCTTGCGCGCGCGCCCGGCTCTCGAAATGGCCCGCCTCCACCAGGAGGCGGTCGGCCCGCAGCCGCTCGCCCGTCGTCATCATCGTCCCATTCTCGATCGTCTACGACCGGCTCGTCGTCTTGCGGGCCGGCCGTCCCCGCGGGCGCCGCGCGCCCGAGAGAGCTTCACGATCGCGTTGCCATCGCGAAGCTCTCTAGGTCTTTGATCTTGCCGCATTTTCTTTCGACGAACCGGAATCCACTTCGTCGGAAAATGCTCTAGCTATGGGGCGGCACACGAGGAGAGTTCATTCCATGAGACATATCGCGCTCGCGAGCACCCTGGCCCTCGGCCTCGCCGCCCCCGCCCTGGCGCAGGACAAGCCTGCGGCGGACAAGCCCGCGGCGCCGACCACCTACGACGCGCCGATCGTCAACAACAAGGGCGATACGATCGGCAAGATCGCGATCCGCGACGGTGCCAACACCCTGGTGATGCGGGTGACGATCCAGCCCGGCGGCCTGCCGCCCGGCTGGCACGGCATCCACTTCCACGCCGTGGGCAGCTGTGCCGACACCGACAAGTTCCAGGAGTCCAAGGCGCACGTCAATCACGACAACGCCAAGCACGGCCTGCTGCACCCGGAAGGGCCGGACGAGGGCGACATGCCGAACGTCTTTGCCGCCACCGACGGCTCGGTGAATGCCGAGGTGTCGAGCGACACGCCGCTCACCGGCGAAGGCGGCCTGAAGGACAATGACGGCTCGGCGCTGATCATCCACGCCAACGAGGACGACCACATCACGCAGCCGATCGGCAATGCGGGCGCCCGCATCGCCTGCGCGGTCATCAAGTAACGGCGACCGGGCCGCGTCCGCCGGACGCGGCCCGAGCTCGCGGTCAGCGCTGGCGGCGCGCGACGCTGACGACGTTGCTGGCGGCCGCAGCCTTGGCCTCGCGGGCCGGGAGGATCTCCTCGACGACCTTGACGATCGAGGGAGCGTCGAGCCCGGCCTCGGCGTACATCCGCTCCGGTGTGTCGTGGTCCTGGTAGCTGTCCGGCAAGGTCAGCGTGCGCACCCGCACCCGGCCGTCGTCCAGCGCTCCGCGCGACGACAACAGGTGCAGCACCATCGCGCCGAAGCCGCCGACCGACCCCTCTTCCAGCGTCACCAGAACCTCGTGGCTTCCCGCGAGATCCAGGATCAACGCCTCGTCGAGCGGCTTGGCAAACCGCGCATCCGCCACCGTCACGCCGATGCCGGCCGCCTCCAGACGCTCCGCCGCCTTCAGCGCTTCCGCCAGACGCGTGCCGAGGCTGAGCAGCGCCACCCGCGCTCCCTCCGGGCGCTGGATCACCCGGCCCTTGCCGATCTCCAGCACCTCGCCCCGCTCGGGCATCTCGACGCCGACGCCCTCGCCGCGCGGATACCGGAACGCGATCGGCCCCGTATCATGCGCGTGGGCCGTCGCCACCATATGCACCAGCTCGGCCTCGTCGGCCGCCGCCATCACGGTCATGTTCGGCAGGCAGCAGAGATACGCCAGGTCGAAGGCGCCCGCATGCGTCGCCCCGTCGGCGCCGACCAGACCCGCGCGGTCCAGCGCGAAGCGCACGGGCAGGTTCTGCAACGCCACGTCGTGCACCAGCTGGTCGTAGCCGCGCTGCAGGAACGTCGAGTAGATCGCGCAGAACGGCTTGAACCCCTCCGTCGCCAGCCCCGCCGCGAAGGTCACCGCGTGCTGCTCGGCGATGCCGACGTCGAAGGTCCGGTCGGGATGCGCCTTCGAGAAGAGGTCGACGCCGGTGCCCGAGGGCATCGCCGCGGTGATCGCCACCACCTTGTCGTCGGCATCCGCCGCCTTGATCAGGCTCTCGCCGAACACCCGCGTATAGGCCGGGGCGTTGGGCTTGGCCTTGGTCTGCTTGCCCGACACCACGTCGAACTTCACCACCGCGTGGCCGCGGTCGGCCGCGGCTTCGGCCGGGGCGTAGCCCTTGCCCTTCTGGGTCACGACGTGGATCAGAACCGGGCCGTCGGGGGCGTCGCGCACGTTCTTGAGCACCGGCAGCAGGTGCTCGAGGTTGTGCCCGTCGATCGGGCCGACATAGTGGAAGCCGAGCTCCTCGAACATCGTGCCGCCGCCGGCCAGCATGCCGCGGGCATACTCTTCCGCGCGGGCCGCGGTGTCGTAGAGGGCCTTGGGCAGCAGCCGGCCGAACTGCTTGGCGGTGTCGCGAAGCGAGCGGTAGGTGTCGCCCGAGACGAGCCTGGCGAGATAGGACGACATGGCGCCGACGGGGGGCGCGATCGACATGTCGTTGTCGTTGAGGATGACGATGAGGCGGCTCTTGAGCGCGCCGGCATTGTTCATCGCCTCGTAGGCCATGCCGGCCGAGATCGAGCCGTCGCCGATCACCGCCACGACGTTGCGGCGCGGGGGCGTCTCGCCGCGCGCCTTCGCGGCGGCGTCCGCGAGGTCGCGGCCGATCGCCATGCCGAGGCCGGCGGAGATGGAGGTGGAGGAATGGGCGGCGCCGAAGGGATCGTAGGGGCTCTCGGAGCGCTTGGTGAAGCCCGAGAGGCCGCCGCCCTGGCGGAGCGTGCGGATGCGGTCGCGGCGTCCGGTGAGGATCTTGTGGGGGTAGGCCTGGTGTCCGACGTCCCAGATGATGCGGTCGTCGGGGGTGTTGAAGACGTAGTGGAGGGCGACGGTGAGCTCGATGACGCCGAGGCCGGCGCCGAGATGGCCGCCGGTGACCGAGACGGCGTCGATGGTCTCGGCGCGCAGTTCGGCGGCGAGCTGGGCGAGGTCGCTCTCGGGCAGCTGGCGCAGATCCGCGGGAACGCGGACGCGGTCGAGGAGGGGAAGGTTGAGCGGTGACACCGGAGCCATCCTCACGTCCGGAAGGAGGAAACCCGCCGCCGGAATCCGGCGCGGGATGAATGGGAGCGATCAGGCGACATCGAGTGGCGCCGTCCCGGCGGCACGTCCGTCCGCCCCGAGGGTGATGCGCTGGATGCGCGCCTCGGCCCGCTGCAGCAGCGTCTCGCAATGGCGCTTCAGGGCTTCGCCCCGCTCGTAGATCGCGACGGATTCGTCGAGCGGGACATTGCCCTGTTCCAGGCGCTGAACGATGCCCTCGAGTTCCTCGAGGGCCTTCTCGAACGGCAGATCCGCGGTTCCGGTCGGGCCGGCGGGTGCGGAGGCTGCCGCGCGGCTGGCATCGGACCGGGCTGCGGACATGCGTGACGATGCTCCCATGATGAGCATCGGGTTATGGCGAGTGAGGTGACGTGAAACAACCCTTCCCCGGCGACGCAGGAGTGCGGATGCCCGTTTGCGCGCCAGGGCTGCCTTTCGGCCACAGTAGAATCACTCGATGGTGACGCTGAAGGGCTCGCCTTCGAAGGCGTCGGCGCCGCGGCCGATCGCCGCGATGGCCGCCACCATGCGCCCGTCCCGGCCGAGCATCGCGTCCGCCACCGCGACGAGGCGCCGGTTCGGCGTCGCCGAGGGCGAGGCGGCGCGCAGCTCGCGGGCGATCTCGGCCTCGTCCCGGTCCGGCCGCAGCGCGCAGGTCGCGATGAAGGCAGCAGCGGTCGAGCGGCTGATGCCGGCGTAGCAGTGGATCACCAGGGGCCGGGCCCGGTCCCAGGCGCGCACGAAGTCGAGGAGGCGCCGGACATGCGCCTCGTCGGGCAGGACGTGGCCGTCGAGGGCGTCGGTGATGTCGCTAACGCCGACGAACAGGTGGTCGGCCTCCGCGATGCTCGGCGGCCGGATCACCGGCGTGCCGACATTGATCAGCGTCACCACGTGGCGCGCGCCCGTCGCGTCCACGGTCTCGGGCAGGCGGGACAGGGGGCAGACATGCAGGGTCGGCATGGCGGCGGAGGGTCCTTGTCTAGGAAGCGTGGGCCGCCTGCCCCGCCTCGGCGAGGGCGTGGAAGCGGGCGAGGAAGGCGCCCTGCGCCTCGGCGGTCGGCCAGGGGACGAGCAGCGCGTCGAGGGATGCCTCGACGCGCTCGGGCTTGCCGAACACCCGCACGGCCTCGGCCTCTGCGAAGCCGGCGAGCCGCGTCGCCTCGTGATAGGCGCTCAGGCGGTCGGCGCGCTTGATCAGGCGCTGCGTCGCGGCGCTCGGCGCCGGCGCGAGGCCGAAGCGCAGGCGGATCGCCGCGAGCAGCCGGGTCTCGACCGCCTTGTAGGAATGGCCGATCGCCGCCTTGAACGGCGAGATGATGTCGCCGATCACGTATTCGGGCGCGTCGTGGAGCAGCAGTTCCAGCCGCCCAGCCGCTCCGAGCGCCGGCTCGAAGGCGCCGCCGATCGCCTCGACGAGCAGCGAATGCTGGGCCACCGAGAAGACGTGCGGGCCCGCGGTCTGGCCGTTCCAGCGCGCGACACGGGCGAGCCCGTGGGCGATGTCGGCGATCTCGACGTCGAGAGGCGAGGGATCGAGGAGGTCGAGGCGCCGCCCCGACAGCATCCGCTGCCACGCCCGCGGTTGGGCGCTCACGTCCGAACCCCGAGGCCACCCGGTCCCGGCAGGGCGGCGCAGGGCGCGTGACGGCAGCAGCCGACGAGGTGGTCGTTGAGCATGCCGACGGCCTGCATGAAGGCGTACACGATGGTCGGGCCGCAGAAGCCGAACCCCTCCGCCTTGAGCGCCTTCGACATCTTTCGCGAGATCTCGGTCTCGGTCGGGATCTCGGCGCGGGTCTCGGCCTTCGTCTGGAGCGGGCGCCCGTCGACGAAGTCCCACAGGAAGGCGGAGAAGCCGGTGCCGCGCTCCTGGATGGCGAGCCAGGCCCGCGCACTGCGGATCGTCGCCTCGATCTTGGCGCGGTTGCGGATGATGCCGGTATCCTGCATCAGCGCCTCGACCTCCGCCGGACCGAACCGCGCGATCGCTTCCGGCTCGAATCCCGCGAAGGCGCTCCGAAAACCGTCGCGCCGGCGCAGGATGGTGATCCAGGACAGGCCGGCCTGGAATCCGTCGAGGATCAGCTTCTCGTAGAGGGCGCGGTCGTCGTGCTCGGGCACGCCCCACTCGGTGTCGTGATAGGCGACGTAGAGCGGGTCGGTGCCCGGCCACCAGCAGCGCGGGTGCCCGTCGGGATGCAGGATCAGTCCGGTCGACATCCGGTCTCGTGTCACGATGCGGGGAGGCGAGGCAAGCGACCCGGCGAACTCGGCCTACCCGACGAACTCGGCCGCCGCGAAGCCCTGCAGGTAGAGGAGCCCGGTGAGGTCGCCGTGATCGATGCGGGCATGGGCCGCGGCGGCGACCGCGGGCTTGGCCCGGAACGCGACGCCGAGGCCCGCCTCCTCCAGCATCGCGAGGTCGTTGGCGCCGTCGCCGACCGCCAGGGTCTCGGCCGAGTCGAGGCCGAGGCGGGTGCGCAGCTCGACGAGCGCGTCGCGCTTGGCCTCGCGCCCGACGATCGGCTCCGCCACGGTGCCGGCGAGCATATCGCCCTCGGTCACGAGTCGGTTGGAGCGGTGCTCGTCGAACCCGATCCGCGCCGCCACCGGCCCGGTGAACAGGGTGAAGCCGCCCGAGACCAGGGCCGTGTAGGCGCCGTGGGCCTTGAGCGTGCGCACCAGCGTGCGGCCGCCCGGCATCAGGGTGATGCGCTGAGCGATCACCGCCTCGACCGCCGCGAGGGGCAGGCCCTTGAGCAGGCCGACCCGCTCCCGGAGCGCCGGCTCGAAGGCAATCTCGCCGCGCATCGCCCGCTCGGTGATCGCCGCGACGTGCTCCTTGAGGCCGACCTCGTCGGCGAGCTCGTCGATGCATTCCTGGCCGATCATGGTGGAATCCATGTCGGCGAGGAAGAGCCGCTTGCGCCGGTGGGGCGTCACCGCCTGCACGGCGACGTCGATCGGCTCGCCGGCGAGCGCCGCGCGCAGGCGCTCGGCGAGCGCGGGAGCCGCGGCGGGCACGCCCTCGACCAGGATCTCGGCCGCGACCTCGCCGTGCAGGATCCGCGGTTGATGCTCGGTCGCCAGCAGCGCCCGCGCCTCGGCCAGCACCGCGTCGGTGATGGCGGGGCGCTCCGGGTTTGCTATCAGGGTGGCGACCAGGGTCATCGGGGATCTCGGGGCTCGTCTCAGGCGGCGCGTCCCGCCCGCACGCGTGAAGAGGGGCAGGCATGGACGGGCGGGTTCGGGCGATCCTCATCGCAGGGCCGACCGCCTCGGGCAAGTCGGCGCTGGCGCTGGCGCTGGCCCGCCGGCACGGCGGCGTGGTGATCAACGCCGATTCGATGCAGGTCTACCGCGACCTGCACCTCCTGACCGCCCGCCCCGCCCCGGACGAGGCGGCGCAGGCGCCCCACCGCCTCTATGGCAGCGTGGACGGCGCGGTGAACTTTTCCGTCGGGCATTACCTCGCCGCGGCCGCTGCGGCCTTGGCGGAAGCCTGGGAGACGGACCGCCTGCCGATCGTCGTCGGCGGCACCGGGCTCTATTTCATGGGGCTGACCGACGGTCTGTCGGAGATCCCGCCGGTGCCCGACGCGGTCCGCGCCGCGATGCGGGCCGAGGCGGAGGGGCGCGAGACGCCCGAGCTGCACGCCGCCCTCGCGGCCCGCGATCCCGAGGGCGCCGCCCGGCTCGACCCCCACGACCGCCTGCGGGTGCTGCGCGCGCTCGAGGTGCTGACCGCCACGGGCCGGCCGATCGCCGCCTTCCAGGCCACCCGCCGGCCGGGTCCCCTCACCGGCCTGCCCTGCATCAAGCTCTTCCTTACGCCCGATCGAGACGCGTTGCGGGCCCGGATCGACGCCCGCTTCCTCACCATGATGGCGGCCGGCGCCCTCGACGAGGTGGAGGCACTGGCCGCCCGCGACCTCGACCCGATGCTGCCGGTGATGCGCGCCCATGGCGTGCCGGGGCTGATCGCGCATCTGCGCGGCGACCTCCCGTATGACGAGGCGGTGGCGCGGGGCCAGGCCGATACGCGCCGCTACGCCAAGCGGCAGGTGACGTGGTTCCGCCACCAGGCTGGGCCGGACTGGACCTGGCTGGCGCCGGAGGCGGCGATGGCCGGGGTCGAGGCGGGGATATGGGACGGGCCCGCGTGACGGCGGGTACCGCTCATACGCTTTCCGATTGATCGCTTCGCGATGCGGAAAGCGGCTTCGCTCAGGCGCCGCGCTGGCTGGTGATACGAGATCCGGAAGTCATCTTCCGGATCTCGTATCATACCCGCCCTCGCCGCCCCTCCGCCAGCCACATCGCCAGCACCGCCGCCGCGAGGGCTGCCAGCGCCGCGAGGCCGAGGCCCAGCGGATAGACCGAGACGCCCCGCACCACCGCGCTGTCGCTCGGGCGAAAGCCGATCCAGTCGGAGCCGGACAGCCGGCCGGAGCGCGTGAGCTGGAGGCGCGGGATCGCGATCCCGCCGCCGGCCTCGGCCAGCCGCCGCACCGAGCCGCCGGTGGCCTCGGCGAGGGGACGCAGGCGCTCGGTGTCGCTGAACACGTCGACCAGTTCGCGCGGATTGGCCGGCCCGACGCTGACGAAAGCCACGAGGTTGCCGGAGCGCAGGGTGTGCAGCCCGAGTTCCTCGGCCTTGAAGGCGGCGGCGAACAGGCCCGGCTTGTCGGGGTTCAGCGTCAGGGTGCGGGTCTTGCCGCTCGGCGCCGTCACGGTGACGGGCTCGGCGGTGTCGCCCATGGTCTGCCGCTCGACCCGGACCTCGCGGCCGTGGCCCGTGGTGGCGGCGCGCAGCGCCTCCTCCTCGAGCGCCGGCTCCTTCATCAGCCAGTGGCCGAGGCGGCGCAGCAGGTCGAGATGCGGCCCGCCGCCCTCGTAGCCCCGGGCCCACAGCCAGGCATGGTCGGAGAGCAGGAGCGCCACCCGGCCCTTCTCCTCGCGCGACAGCGCGAGCAGGGGCAGCGAATCGGCCCCGGACAGGATCGGGGTCACGCCCGGTCGGACCTCGGCGCCGATGAGCCGCAGCCAGTCGCCCCAGGCCGGGGGCGAGGCCTCGGAACCCGGCAGGTCGCGGGTGACCGGGTGGCGCTGGCCGCTATTGGTCAGCGCCGCCTTGTAGGCCCGCTCGACCACGCGTCCGTTCGGCTCGCCCGGCAGAATCGCGGCGAGCCGCGTCCGGGCGAGGCTGGCGGCGGAGGCGAATTCGGGGCCGGCCGCGATCAGGAGCGCCCCGCCCTCGCGCACGTAGCGCACGATGTTGTCGAAGTAGCTCGACGGCAGCACGCTCTGGTTGGCGTAGCGGTCGAAGACGATGAGGTCGAAATCCTTGATCTTCTGCTGAAACAGCTCGCGGGTCGGGAAGGCGATCAGCGACAGTTCGGAGATCGGCGTGCCGTCCTGCTTCTCGGGCGGACGCAGGATGGTGAAATGGACGAGATCGACGTTGGCGTCGGACTTGAGCAGGTTGCGCCAGGTCCGCTCGCCGGCATGCGGCTCGCCGGAGACGAGCAGCACCCGGAGCTTCTCGCGGATGCCCTCGATCGGCAGCACCGCGCGGTTGTTGGCGGTGGTCAATTCGCCCGGCAGCGCCTCGGCCTCGATCTCGACGACGTTGGGCCCGCCATGCTCGACCCGCAGCGTCAGGTTGAAGGGCTGGCCGGTGCGGACCGACTGGCGCACCACCTCCTCGCCGTCGCGGCGGACGGTCACGACGGCCGAGCCGGTGCCGCCGCGCTCCATCACCTCGGCCCGGATGGTCTGGTCGCGCCCGACGATGCCGAAGCGGGGCGCCTCGATCAGGCGGATCTGCCGGTCGCGCTCGTCGGGCCGGCCGGTGACCAGGACGTGGAGCGGCGCCTTGAAGCTCGCGGCCGCGAGGCTCGCCGGGATGTCGTGCACGACGCCGTCCGTCAGCATCACCACGCCGGCGAGGCGATCGGGCGGCACGTCGGCGAGCGCGCTCGAGAGCGCCGTGAACAGCCGGGTGCCCTCGTCGCCGCCGGCTTCCGGCACCTCGACGAAGCGCGGCTCGATCTCGGTCAGGGTGCCCAGGCGCCGCTGCAGCTCGGCCTTGACCTTCTCGGTCATCGCCGGGCGGTCGCCCAGACCCTGCGAGCCCGAGCGGTCGACCACCACGGCGACGATGTCCTTGACCGGCTCGCGCTCCTCCTGGACCAGCGAGGGATTGGCCAGCGCCAGCAGCACCAGGGCGAGGACGAGGACGCGCAGCAGCGCCACCGGCCCGCGGGCGAGGAACGCCACCACGGCCAGGATCGCGGCGAGCCCGCCCAAGGCCCAGAGGACGGGGATGGGGACGAGCGGGGCGAGGCTGAGGCTCAGCATGAACGATACCGTTGGGTGATGCGACGCCTCACTGCCCCAGCCGCTCCAGCAAAGCCGGAACGTGGACCTGGTCGGCCTTGTAGTTGCCGGTGAGCGCGTACATCACGAGGTTGACGCCGCCGCGGAACGCCATCTCGCGCTGGCGCGGGTCGCCGCCGACGAGGGGGTATAGCGCTTCCCCGCGCCGGCCGACCGCCCAGGCGGAGGCGAGGTCGTTGCCCGTGATGACGATCGGCGAGACGCCGTCGCCGGCCCGCGCCGGGCGGCGCTCGGCCCCGTCGCCCGCCGGCGGCAGGGCCTCGACCCAGGTCTGGCCGGTGGCGTAGCGGCCCGGAAACGAGTCGACGAGGTAGAACGCCTTGGTCAGCACGTGATCGCGGGGCACCGGCTCCAGCTCCGGCACCTCCAGCGTCGCCAGCATCCGCTGGAGCGTGAGGGCTTCGGGCGTCGGCGGGCCGCCCGGGCGGGCGGTCATCGCGTCGCGGGTGTCGAAGATCACCGTGCCGCCGTTCTTCATGAAGGCGTCGATCCGCCGGATCGTCGCCTCGCTCGGCAGCGGCCGGCTCGGTACGATCGGCCAGTAGATCAGGGGATAGAAGGCGAGCTCGTCCTTGGCCGGGTCGATGCCGGCGGGCTCGCCGGGTTCGAGCGCGGTGCGGCTCGCCAGCATCTGGGTCAGGCCGGTGAGGCCGGCCCGGCTGGTCTCGTCCACCGTCGCGTCGCCGGTGATCACGTAGGCGATGCGGGTGACCAGCGCCGATTCGATGCCGTTCGGCCGGTTGGCGGCGGGCTCGGCGGCCCGAGCGGTCTCGGGGCCTGCGCCGAGCACGAGGATGCCGAGCACGAGGGCCGCGGCCGCCGGATGCCGCCGCAGGCGGGCCGTCAGCCGGCCGAGGAAGCCGCCGAGCCACAGGCTCGCCAGGGTGTCGAGGGCGAGCAGCAGCAGGGCGGCGAGGAAGAACGGCCCGCGCAGGTCGCGGGTCCGGGCCTCCTCCAGGCCGCCGAAGCGGGCGCCGGTCAGGCTCGCGAGATCGAGGGTCTTCAGGCGGTCCTCGGCGGTCAGCGCGTTGACGGCGAGGCCCCCGTCGGCCGGGCCGTAATAGCCCGGCGGGTGGTCCGGGGTCGCCCGCTCGGTCCAGGTCGCCGGCACCGCCCGGGCGGTGGCGGGCGGGGATTTCAGCGCCCCGAAGCCGTCGAGGGTGAGGCGCGGGGCGAGCACCGGCGGGGCGGCGCCGGGCGCGGTGTCGGCCGTCGGCGGGGTGGTGCCGGCGAGCGCCACGACGCGGCGCAGCATGGTCACGAACAGGCCCGACAGCGGCAGGTTCGACCAGGTGGTGTCGGCAGTGACGTGGACCAGGACCACCATGCCCTCCCCGCGCTTGGCGGCGGTGACGATCGGGGTGCCGTCCTGCAGGGCGGCCCAGGTGCGCCGGGCGAGTTCGCCGTCCGGCTCGGCGAGGATCTGGCGCCGCACGCCGATATCGGCCGGCGGCGTCAGGCCGGCGAACGGGCTCTCGGGGGCGAAGGGCGCGAGCGTGCGCGGGCTGTCCCAGGACAGGGTGCCGCCGAGGTTGCGCCCGCCCCGGCGCAGGCGCACCGGCACGAGATCGTCGCTGCCGGCGGCGAGCCGCGGCCCGGCGAAGCGCAGGAGCAGGCCGCCCTTGTCGACGAAGGCCGAGACCCGTTCCAGGGTCGCGGGGTCGAGGGCGCCGACATCGGCGAGCACCAGCACCGAGACCTGGGAATCGAGCATCTGGCCGATCGATTCCGCGACGCCGCGCCCGCCGCGGGGCTCCAGCACGTCGGCGAAGGGGGTGAGCGCCCGCGAGAGGTAGTAGGTCGGCGAGAGGAGCGGCTGGGCTTGGTCGCTGGTCCCGCCGAAGACGAGGCCGACCCGGCGGCGGCGTCCGCGCTCGTCGGCCAGCACCACGGCGCCGGCCGAGTGCTCGCCGGCGATCTCGAACCGCGCGATGGCGTTGCGCAACTCCACCGGCAGGTCGAAGCGGACCGGTGCCGCGTCGGCCCCGCCCGCGAACGCGAAGTTGGTCTCGGCGAGCGGCAGGCCCTTGGCGTCGAGGGCCCGCACCGTGCCGGCGTCGCGCCCGTTGGCGGCGGCCCGCACCACGCTCACGCCGAGCTGCCCGCCCGACGAATCGGGACCGGCCAGCGCCAGCGCCGGCGGCCGCTCGGCCTTGAGCACGGTGATCTCGGCCCGGTCGCGCCCGGCCAATGCCGCGAGGCCCTTCGGAAAGGCGTCGCCGTCCGGCCCCGCCACGCCGTCGTGGATCCACACGACGGTGCTGCCCGGCGTCTTGTCGAGGAAGGCGGTGAGTGCGGGGAGATGCGCGGCGCGGTCGGCGAGGTGCGGCAGCGGCTCGATCGCCCGCAGACGCTCCAGAGCCGGGCCGGGGCCGGTGGCTTCGAGGCCCGTCGGCGCCGAAGCCGTGGGCAGGAGCGCCACCGGCCGCCCGGCGCGGGACGCCGCCTCGACCTCGGCGGTGGCGACGCGGAGGCGGTCGCGCCAATCCTGGGCGGCGGAAAATCCGTTGTCGAGGACGAGGACGAGGGGCGCGCGTCCGTCGCCCGCGGCCTGCGGGGTCGGGTTCCAGACCGGGCCCGACACCGCCAGGATCAGGCAGGCGGCGGCGAGCAGCCGGAGCGCCAGCAGCCAGGGCGGGGTACGGGCCGGCGTCTCGCGCTCGGGCAGCAGGTCGGCGAGGATGCGCAAAGGCGGGAAGTCGATCCGCCGCGGCCGCGGCGGCGTCACCCGCAGCAGGTACCAGAGCGCCGGGAGCGCGATCAGCGCCGCGAGGGCGGCGGGGGCGGCGAAGCCGAGGGACAATCCGAACATCGAAGGCGTCCTCAGCCCGCGCCGCGGGCGGCGGCGACCAGGGTGACGAGGCGCAACGCCGCCTCGCTCGCCGGGCGGTCGGTGCGGTGCAGGGTGAGGGTCCAGCCCTGCGCCCGGGCGATCTCGCCCAGGGCGTCGCGGTGGGCGCGGATCCGCCGGCGATAGGCCTCGCCCCAGGCGGCGGCGTCGCCGACCCGCAGCGACAGGCCGGCCTCGAGGTCGTGCAATTCGGCCTGGCCGGAGAACGGGAAGCTCTCCTCGACCGGATCCACCACCATCACGAGGTGGCCGCGGCTGCCGGCGGCCGCGATGGCCGCGACCCTGGCCCGCACCTCATCGGGAGGAGAGAGGAAGTCGCCGATGAGCACCACCTCGTCGAAGCGCGCGACGGGGGCGCGGGGCGGCAGGTCCTCGTCGAGGCCGGACGGATCGGCGGCCAGCGTCTCGGCCATCCGCTCGACGATGGTGCGGGCGGCCAGCGGCCGCGACAGGCCGAGCAGGCCGACCCGCTCGCCGGCCTCCACGAAGGTGTCGCCGAGCGCCAGCGCCAGGACGAGGGCGCGCTCGATCTTCGGCGCCTGGGCGAGGTCGGAGCAAAACCCCATCGAGGCCGAGCGGTCGACCCAGAGCCAGACGGTGTGGGCCGCCTCCCATTCGCGCTCGCGGACGTAGAGCCGGTCGTCCCTCCCCGAGCGGCGCCAGTCGACCCGGCTCGCCGCCTCGCCGGCGACGAAGGGGCGGAACTGCCAGAAGCTCTCCCCCGGGCCGGCCCGGCGCCGGCCGTGCAGGCCGTGCGCCAGGGTCGCGGCGACCCGGCGGGATTCGAGGATCAGGCGCGGCATCCGCTCGGCGAGGGAGAGGGCGGTCTCGGTCTCCCGCCGGCCGGGGGCGCGGGCAGCCGCGTCGAGGACGCGCGTCGGGGCCACCGGGTCAGAGCCGCCCGACGAGGCGGCCGATCAGGCCGGGGATCGTCTCGCCGTCGGCGCGCGCCGCGAAGCTCAGCGCCATGCGGTGCTTGAGCACCGGCTCGGCGAGCGCCGCCACGTCGTCGACGGAGGGCGCGACCCGGCCCTCGATCAGCGCGCGGGCGCGCACCGCCAGCATCAGGGCCTGGCTGGCGCGGGGGCCGGGGCCCCAGAGCAGCTTGTCGGCGATCGCCGCGTCCCCGCCGACGGGGCGGGCGGCGCGCACGAGGTCGAGGATCGCGTCGACGACGGCCTCGCCGACCGGCAGGCGCCGCACCAGGCGCTGGGCCGAGAGCAGCGCCTCGGTATCCATCACGGCGTCGGGCCGGTGCTCCTCGGCGCCGGTGGTCTCGATCAGGATGCGGCGCTCGGCGGCGCGATCGGGGTAGCCGACGTCGATCTCGAGGAGGAAGCGGTCGAGCTGGGCCTCGGGCAGCGGGTAGGTGCCCTCCTGCTCGATCGGGTTCTGGGTCGCGAGAACGTGGAACGGCCGCGGCAGGTCGTGGCGGGCGCCGGCCACCGAGACGAAGCGCTCCTGCATCGCCTGCAGCAGGGCCGACTGGGTCCGCGGGCTCGCCCGGTTAATCTCGTCGGCCATCAGGAGCTGGGTGAAGATCGGCCCGCGCACGAAGCGGAACGAGCGGTGCCGGTCCTGGTCCTCGTCGAGGATCTCGCTGCCGAGGATGTCGGAGGGCATCAGGTCGGGGGTGAACTGCACCCGGCGCGCATCGAGCCCGAGCACGGTGCCGAGGGTCTCGACGAGCTTGGTCTTGGCCAGGCCCGGCAGGCCGACGAGGAGCCCGTGGCCCCCCGCCAGCACGGTGACCAGCGCCAGGTCGACGACGGCTTCCTGCCCGAAGATGACCTGGTGGATCGCCGCGCGAGCGCGTCCGACGCCGTCGAGACAGGCCTCCGCGGCGGCGACGATGCCGTCGTCCATGGGGGTCGCGGCGGCCGGCGCGCTGGCGTCACTCATGCGGTCTCCTCGGTCGTGGTCCTGGGCACCCGGGGTGCCGACGAGGGCACGACGGGTGCCTCTCGGGATCCGCGAGTGTGGATCCCTTCCCCACCGCAAGGCAAGGTCGGCGCGACGACGCAGGGCGGGACGCCGCGCCCCGGGTCGTCCGGTTCCTCAGGGCTCCCCGGCCGGAGCGGCCGCGCCGGGCGCCTCGCTGTCGGGGCGCGGCTCGGCGGTGGCGACGGTCTTGGTGGTCAGCAGCGGCTCGAGGCGCCGGGCGAGCTGCTCGCCGAGATGGCGGGTATAGGGTCCGGTGAAGTAGCGCCCGCCGGCGCCGCGCCCCTCGAGGTGGTCGCGGGCCTTGGTCATCGCGTCGACCTCGGGCCGGCACAGGAAGCCGATCACCCCGGCCGCCTCGTACCAGCGGCCGGCCCGGGCATGGGCGAGCGCCGCCGGGTTGTTGCCGATCGTCTCGGCGAAGCAGTCGGTCGCCGCCTGTTCGAGGGGGGCGAGCGCGGCGCGCCGATGCTCGGCGCGGCTCGCCGGAGCGGCCGCGGCCGGGTGGGCCGCCGCGGCCAGCTCGACCGCCGCGAGGGTGCAGATTGCGCCGTACAGCAGAGCTCTCATCATCAGGCCTTCGCGTCGAATCGATCGACTGTAACCCGGCGAGCCTCGCGCCGATCAAGGGCGGATCTGCGGCAGGTTCCATCGCCGGAGCGATTTTTTCCGGGCTGTGTGCTTTCGGCACGAAGCTTAGCCGAACAGAGGCCGTGACGGTCGGGCCGTTGATCTCGCCGGCCGCGTCCTCGGGCCGTCCGGGGGGCCTCTCCCCTCCCCCCTCCGCCCGGGCTGCCCCGGAACGCGGGGCCTTCTATAAGGGCGTCATGCGGCGGCCGGCCGGCGCGCCGGAACCCGAGGGGGCCATGCCATGTCGCAGGTCGTGCAGTCCCGCCGCCTGACCGCCCCGGATCTCGCCCGGCGCAAGGCCGAGGGGCGCAAGATCGTCGCGCTCACCGCCACGAGCGCAGCCATGGCCGCGATCCTCGATCCCCATTGCGACGTCGTGCTGGTCGGCGATTCGCTCGGCATGGTGGTTCACGGCCTCGACTCGACCCTGCCGGTGACCCTGGAGATGATGATCCTGCACGGGCAGGCGGTGGTGCGGGGCACGGCCCGGGCGCTCGTCGTCGTCGACATGCCGTTCGGCTCCTACGAGGCGAGCCGCGAGCAGGCCTTCGCGAGCGCGGCCCGGATCTTGAAGGAGACCGGGGCGGGCGCGGTGAAGCTCGAGGGCGGCGCGCATCTGGCCGAGACGGTGGCGTTCCTCACCCGACGCGGCATCCCGGTGATGGGCCATGTCGGCCTCACCCCGCAGGCGATCAACACGATGGGTGGTTTTCGGGTGCAGGGGAAGGGGCCGGATGCGCAGCGCCTGCTCCTGGAGGATGCCCGGGCGATCAGCGAGGCCGGCGCCTGCGCGATCGTGCTCGAAGGGATCGTCGAGCCGGTGGCCCGCGCCATCGCGCAGGCCCGGGAGGTCGCGGCGCCGACCATCGGCATCGGCGCCTCGCCGTCCTGCGACGGCCAGATCCTCGTGCTGGAGGACATGCTCGGCCTGTCCGACCGCACCCCGAAATTCGTGAAGCGGTACGGTGCGCTGCGCGGCCATATCGAGGCCGCGGTGCGCGAGTATGCGGAGGATGTCCAGGCCGGGCGCTTTCCCGGAGACGCGCAGACCTACGGCCCGTCGTAGGCCGGCGCGGGTCGTCAGCCGCGGCGCTCGGCGTTCCAGCGGCCCTTGCAGCTGGTGGAGCCGGAGGTGGTCCAGGTGCCGTTGCCGCCTCCCTCGGCGGTCAGGCGGCCGACCACCTGCGCGGCGGCGTCGCCCCGGCTGATCGTCGCCCGCACGGCGCCGCTCGGCTGCACCCGGCCAGACACCGTGAAGTCGCCGGCGCCGGCATAGCGCGCCTGGCCGTTCTGGATGATCACGCCGTAGCGGTAGGCGCGGTCGCACGCCCCGCCCTCGGTGATGACCTCGACGCTCCAGTTGCCGTCGAAGCGGTCCGCCTTGGCGCCACCCTTGGCGAAGACGGGCGACGCGGCGCCCGCCAGGCACAATCCCGCCGCGAGGGCGGACACGATCAGCTTCATGGTCCTCGATTCCCGATTCGGTCAGGCGACAAACTCGGCAGCCCGGGCTTGGTTGCCGCAGCGCAGCGTTTCCGTAAGGTAAGATCCTATCCCGCAGCCCCGAGAGCCGGCTCCGCCACGAGGGCCGCGGCCTGGCGCAGGTCCGCGACGAATGCCGCATAGGCCTCGGGCCGGGCCGTGTCGGGCAGGCGCAGGAGGTAGGAGGGGTGGACGGTGACGAGGCAGGCATAGGGCTTGCCCTCGAACGTCGCCGGCCCGCGGGCCCGGGTGATCGGCACCTGCCGGCCGGTGAGCGCCAGCACCGCCGTAGCGCCGAGGGCCACCACGAGGCGCGGCGCCACGAAGGCGAGCTCGCGCTCCAGCCACCAGCGGTAATGCGCGACTTCGCCTGCCGTCGGCTTCTGGTGGATGCGGCGCTTGCCCCGCGCCTCGAACTTGAAGTGCTTGACCGCATTGGTGAGATAGGCCCGGTCGCGGTCGATCCCCGCCTCCCGCAAGGCCCGCGACAGGAGCTGGCCCGCAGGGCCGACGAAGGGCCGCCCCTGAAGATCCTCCTGGTCGCCCGGCTGCTCGCCCACGAAGGCGATCCCCGCCCCGATCGGGCCCTCGCCGAGGACGGCTTGCGTCGCGCCCGGCACCAGGGGCTCGGAGGCGCGGATGACCGCGTTCAGCGCGGCGAGCGAATCCGGCTCCTGCGCCGCCATGGCGGCGAGCGCCCGGGCCGGCACGCGCTTGACGGGGGCTTCGGGGGCACGGGCGATCATCTCGCCGACCCGCCGCCCGGCCTCGCGCACGAGCGCCGGGATCGCCGCCGTCTCGGGCATGTTGTGCCAGTACTTCTTCGGCATCTCGGCCCGCATCGCCGCGAGGTTGGTGCGGGCGGGGTTGAAGGTGCTGGAATAATAGTCGGTCCAGCCGGCCTCGAAGGCGTCCTGCTCCGGCACGTCCTCGCGCCGGCCGCCGGGCCCGAAGCGAAGGGAGCGACCGTCCCAGTGCGCCGAGCCGTCCGGGGTCAGGATCGACCAGTCGAAGGACGGGAAGCGGGCGGAGAAGAACGGCGCGGCCTCCGCCAGGATGTGGTGGTCGGGCTCGAACCACGCCATGAAGCGCTCCCGGCCCTCCTGCCCCGCCCCGGCGCGGCGGAAGCGCAGGAAGGCGTGCATCTTGTGCAGGTCGCGCCCCACCGCCTTGCGCATCAGGTGCAGGCGGTGGACCAGGGGGTCGCTCGCCACCTCGGCGAGGTGGCGCTCGCCGTCGGCGACGCGCCGGATCAGCCGGTGGAGCAGGCCGTAGCGCTCGGGGTCACGGTGCATCACGACCGAGGCGACGAGGCCGGCCACCGCCCGCGGCAGGGCGAGCGCGGGGCCCGGCGCCGCCTCCGGCATCGCGTCGGGAAACAGCGACGGGGCCTCGCCCTCGACCCAGGTCACCGCCTCCGGCGGGACGCCCGCCGGGACGAGCCGCCGGATCGCTCCCCGGAACCCGTCGAGATCGGCGCCGGGTGCGAGCCGGATCGTGCGGGCTTGAAGGGTCTGAGCCTCCATCAGAACAGGCTCAGCTGGCGCGGCGGCTCGGCGAGGCGGGCGCGCAGGTCGAGCCGGTCGGTGAGCCGGGTCGGCGCGTAGTCGGCGGCGACGAGGAACGGCCGGGCGCGCTTGAGGCCGGAGGTCAGGCGCGCCACGTCGTCGAGTCGTAAGCTCGCGTGGCGGCGCGCCGTCACGATCTTGTCCACCGCCCGGACGCCGAGCCCCGGCACCCGCAGCAGCATCTCCCGGTCGGCCTTGTTGACGTCGACGGGGAAGCGGTCGCGGTTGCGCAGGGCCCAGGCGAGCTTGGGGTCGACGTCGAGGGCGAGCATGCCGGATTCCGTCGCCCCCGCCACGTCGTCGGGCGAGAACTCGTAGTACCGCATCAGCCAGTCGGCCTGGTACAGCCGATGCTCGCGCTGGAGCGGCGGGGATTGGCTCGGCAGGATCGAGGCGGCGTCGGGGATCGGGCTGAAGGCCGAGTAGTAGATCCGCTTCAATCCGTAATGGTCGTAGAGCCGGGCGCTGGTGCGGATCAGCGATTCGTCGGTGCTGGCATCGGCGCCGACGATCACCTGCGTCGACTGCCCGGCCGGCGCGAAGCGGCGCTTCTCCTCCTTGGCCTGCAGGATGCGCTCGCCCATCTGGCCCATCGCGGTCTGGATCGCGGCGCCGTCCTTCTCCGGCGCCAGCCGCTCCAGGCTCGCCTCGGTCGGCAGTTCGAGGTTGATCGACAGCCGGTCGGCATAGAGCCCGGCCTGCTCGATCAGCCACGGGCTCGCCTCCGGGATGGTCTTCAGGTGGATATAGCCGCGAAAGCCGTGGCGCTGGCGCAGGGTCTTGGCCACCCGGATCAGCTGCTCCATCGTGTGATCGGGCGAGCGGATGATGCCGGAGGAGAGAAACAGCCCCTCGATGTAGTTGCGCTTGTAGAACTCGACCGTCAGCGTCACCACCTCGTCGACCGAGAACTTGGCCCGGCGGACGTTCGAGGAGCGCCGGTTGACGCAATAGGCGCAGTCGAACAGGCAGTAATTGGTGAGCAGGATCTTGAGCAGCGAGACGCAGCGCCCGTCCGGCGTGTAGGCGTGGCAGATGCCCGCCCCGGTGGTCGAGCCGAGCCCGCCGGCCTCGGCCTTGCGCTTCGGCGCTCCCGACGAGGCGCAGGAGGCATCGTACTTCGCCGCGTCGGCGAGGATGGTGAGCTTCTTCTTCAGGGCGTCGTCCATCCCCGCAACCTGGCCCTCGTTCCTGTTTCGTTCAAGGCGGAAGCGCGCTGAACCCCGTGGTCGAAAGCCGCATCCGAGACGCCCGGAACCCCCCGCCTGCCCCGCCGTTGTCCCGCTGATTGGAGCGTTTCTAATTCACGAGGAGATGCCGCATGGCGACGAACCCGTCCGCGAACTGCCGCAGCTGCCGCTACTTCGACGACCACAAGCTCAATGCCGGCGCCCCGCAGGGCGAGGAGGGCCTGTGCCGCTTCAACCCGCCGGTGAGCCAGCCCGAGCCGCAGGGCCACGGCCTGTGGCCGGTGGTCTCGTCCCAGGATTGGTGCGGCCACTTCTCGCCGGAGATGATGGCGGGCGAGTGAGCCTTCCGCCGTCGCTGATCGTTCCAGGAAGCCGGCCGTCGAGGCCGGCTTCTCTGCGTTCGGGCCTCCGTCGGACCGGGCGGACGCGGATCGCTCGCCTCCCGTGCCGGGCGGAACCCCACCACCCCCGGCACGTTGCGCAGGCTCCCAAAACCGCCACGGATGGTTGCCCGATGCCGGACGATGTCACCGCCCTCTCGCGCCGCAGCCTGATGATGGCCGGGGGTGCCACACTGGTCGGCCTCGGGACGGCGTCGGCCCAAGGTGCGTCGGGCCAGGGTCTGCCCGGCCCAGAGCGGCCGGTCGATACCGGCAAGGTCGAGAACGGCCGGGTGAGCTTCCCGAACTGGCGCGGCCCCTCCGACCGCCCTGCTCCGCCCCCCGCCGCGCCGCTGCCGCCGGCCGAGCGGGTCGGGTTCGCGATCGTGGGCCTCGGCCGGCTGTCGCTCGAAGAAATCCTTCCGGCCTTCGGCGAGTGCCGCAAGGCCAGGCCCGTCGCGCTAATGTCGGGCTCACCCGACAAGGCCAAGGCGGTGGCGGCGCAGTACGGCATCAAGCCGGAGGCGGTCCATGGCTACCACGGCTGGGACGCGCTCGCCCGCAACCCGGAGGTGAAGGCCGTCTACATCGTCACCCCGAACGCGCTCCACCGCGACCAGGTCATCGCCGCGGCGGGCGCCGGCAAGCACGTCCTGTGCGAGAAGCCGATGGCGGTCTCGTCGGGCGAGGCGCGGGCGATGATCGAGGCCTGCGCGGCCGCGAAGGTGAAGCTGATGATCGCCTATCGCTGCCAGTACGAGCCCTACAACCGCGAGGTCGTGCGCCTCGTGCGCAGCGCCAAGTACGGCAAGGTCCGGCTGATCGAGGCGACCAACACCCAGACCATGAGCCTGCCCGAGCAGTGGCGCCTGAAGAAGGCGCTGGCCGGCGGCGGGTCGCTGCCGGATATCGGGCTCTATTGCCTCAACGGCGTACGGGCGCTGATGGGCGAGGAACCGGTCGCGGTCCAGGCGCAGATCCACTCGCCGGACGATCCGCTCTACCGCGAGGTCGAGGAGACGGTGGCCTTCACCCTGCGCTTCCCCTCCGGCGCGCTGGCGCTCTGCTCCACCAGCTACGGCGCGCACGAGACCCGCTCGCTGACCGTGCAGGCCGAGGGCGGCGCGATCGCGCTCCAGAACGCCTTCGCGTATCAGGGCCAGAGGCTGTTCCTCAGCCACCGCGAGGGCAAGGCCGAGGCCCGGGAGGAGCGGGTGCTCGGGGCGAAGAACCAGTTCGCCCTCGAGATCGACCACATGGCGACCTGCATCCTGGAGAACCGCACCCCCCGCACCCCGGGCGAGGAGGGGCTGCAGGACCAGATCCTGATGGAGGCGATCTACGAGGCCGCCCGCACCGGCCAGACCGTGGCCCTGAAGGGCCCGGAGCGGCGCCCGAGCCTGACCGACAAGGAGAAGGCCAAGGATCAGGCAAGGGAGCAGGACGCCAAGGGCCTCGACCCGACCCGCGGGCCGGAGCCGGAAGAGGCGGAGTGAGGAGGCCGCGGCGCGGCCTCATCCGCCCCGTACGGCGATCGCCTCGACCTCCACGAGGTAGCCGTGGTGGAGTTCGGGCACCGGCACCACCGTGCGGGCCGGCTTCGCCCCGCCCATCACCTCGGCGTAGATCCGGTTGAACTCCGGCCAGTGCGCGACGCCGACGACGTAGGCGGTCACCCGCAGGATGCGCTCCGGCCCGCTGCCCGCCTCGGCCAGGATCGCGAGGAGGCTCGCGAGCGCCTGGCGCGCCTGGACCTCGAAGGGCTGGTCGGCCGTGTGGCTGCCGTCCGGCCGGGCGCCGAGCTGGCCCGACACGAAGACGAGGTCGCCCCAGGCCACTCCTTGCGAGTAGTGCCCGGCGGGTGCCGCGGCGTCGCGGGTGGCGAGGCGGGTGATCGGATCGGTCATGGGGGCTCCTACCAGCCGTTGATGCGGGGCCAGACGGCCGCGACGCGGTGATCCGCATCGAGGACGTGGTAGCGGTCGTGCTGCGCGCCGGTGGCGCAGGCGTGGTTGGGCAGGATGCGCACCTGCGCGCCGATCGGAAGGTCCGGCAGGTCGGCTCCCGAGCCCGTACGGACCGCCACGATGCCGTGCTCCTGGTTGGCGTCGCGCACCACGAGGTCGGGATAGGGCCGGCCGGCGGGGTCGCAGACGAGGCCGTAGCCCTGGTCGACGGCCTGGCGCGCCGTCCCGCGGTCGCGCGAGAGCGCCATCCAGCCGGCATCGACGATGATCCAGCCCTTCGCCCGCTGGTGGCCGATCACGGTGGCGAGCACCGAGACGGCGATGTCCGCCACCGCGACCGCGCCGATTCCGGCCTGAAACAGGTCGCCGAACATGAACACGCCGGCCCGGACCTCGGTGATGCCGGTGAGGTCGCGGGCGAACCGCGCCGTCGGTGTCGAGCCGACGCTCACCACCGGACAGGGCAGGCCCGCCGCCCGCAGGATCTCGGCCGCCGTCACGGCGGCGACGCGCTCGTCCTCGGCCGCGGCCGCCAGGGCGTCGGGGTCCGACAGGGCGTAGCTGTCGCCGGCATGCAGCATCACGCCGCGCAATGCGGCGCCGCCGCCGGTGAGCGTCCGGCCGATCGCCACCAGGGTGTCGCGGTCGCCCGGCGCGACGCCGGAACGGTGGCCGTCGGCATCGACCTCGATCAGCACCGGGAGCGCATCGCCGCTCGCGCGGGCATGGGCCGCCACCGCCTCGGCCTGGTCGAGGCTGTCGAGGATGATCTCGAGGTCGGTGCCGCCGGCCCGGATCGCCGCGACCCGGGGAAGCTTCGCCGGAGCGATGCCGACCCCGTAGATCATGTCGCGCACCCCGCCCGCCGCGAAATACTCGGCCTCGCGCAGGGTCGAGACGATGGCGGGACCCGTCGGCGACGCCATGGCGAGGCGGGCGACGTCGAGGGACTTGGCGGTCTTGAGATGCGGGCGCAGGGTCACGCCGAGCCCGTCCAGGTGTGCTCGCATCCGCGCGACGTTGCCGCGCAGGATCGCCTTGTCGAGGAGCAGGCAGGGCGTGTCGAGGGCGTGGAGCGGGGTCGGTTCGGCCATGGTGCGTGGGTCGCTCTCGTGTCGTCCGGGGTGACGACAGGAACCACGACGCGCCGGGGAGCGCCATTAACGCCGCCTGCCTTCTGCATTAAGAGCAGACTTAATGCTCGCGACCGACGACCTCCGCTTCTTCCTCGCCGTGGCCGAGGCGCCCTCCCTCGCCGCCGCGTCGCGGGCCCTCGACGTGTCGCCGCCCGCGGTGACGCAGCGCCTGCGCGCCCTCGAGGAGCGGCTCGGCACGCATCTCGTCGATCGCGCCGGGCGCCACCTCGCGCTCACCGACGAGGGCGAATTGCTCGCCGAGCGCGGCCGCGCCATCCTCGATGCGCTGGGCGAACTCGACGAGGCTTTGGCCGCCCGGCGCGGGCAGGTGGTGGGTCACCTGCGGGTCGTGGCGCCGCTGGGCTTCGGGCGCCGCCACGTCGCCCCGGTCGCGGCGGCGTTCCAGGCGGCGCATCCCGAGGTCGCGATCGACCTCACCCTGTCCGACCGCCTCGGCGGCGTGCCGGAGGGCACCTTCGACCTCGCGGTGCATGTCGGGGAGATCGCCGGGGCGGCCCCCGGGCTGATCGCCCGGCGGCTCGCCCCCAACGCCCGGATCGTCTGCGCGGCCCCGGCCTACCTCGCCGCCCGGGGGGAGCCGTCCGTACCCGACGACCTGCGCCGGCATGCCTGCATCGCGCTGCGCGAGAACGACGAGGACGTGACCCTGTGGCGCTTCGCCCGCGACGGCCGCGAGGCGCGGGTGCGGATCGAGCCGCGCCTCGCCAGCAACGACGGCGAGGTGGTGCGCGGCTGGGCGCTCGCCGGCAGGGGCGTCATCCTGCGCTCGGAATGGGACGTCGCCGACGACCTGCGGGCGGGCCGCCTCGTCCGGCTCCTGCCGGGATTCTCCGCGCCGGAGGCGCCCGTCGTGGCGCTTCTGGGCGCCCGCCGCCGCGCCCGCGCCGCCCGCACCCGCCGCTTCCTCGACGCGCTCGCCGCCGCCCTCGACCCGGTCCCCTGGCGCGAGCCCGCGGGATGAGCCGCAGGCTTCACGCGAACGCGATGCGGGCCGGCCTCGCCAGCGCCACGGAGTCCGGGTAACCCGGAGACCATGCCCGCCCGTCCCCTCGCCCTCCTCGCCCTTCTCGCATCCTGCCTCGTCCTCGGGCCCGCCGGGGCGCAGGCGCAGGTCACGGGGCGCTCGAAATACGCCGATCTCGTCCGGGCCGAGCTGGTGACCCAGGAGGGCGCGGTCGCCCCCGGCTCCCCCCTCACCGCCGGGGTGCGCCTCACGATGAAGCCGGGCTGGCACGTCTACTGGCGCAACCCGGGCGATTCCGGCCTGCCGCCGGAGATCGCCTGGACCCTGCCGGCGGGGTTTGCCGCCGGGGCGGTGGAATGGCCGGCGCCGGAGCGGATCCCGGTCGGCGACCTGATGAATTTCGGCTACGAGGGCGAGGTGCTGCTCACGGTGCCGCTGACGGTGCCCGAGACCCTCGGGCCGGGGCCGGTGAGCCTCAAGGCCAAGGTCTCCTACCTCGTCTGCGAGCGCGAATGCGTGCCCGGCGAGGCGAACCTGTCGCTCGGCCTGCCGGTCGCCCCCGCCGGCACCAGCCCGCGGCCCGATCCCCGCACCGCGGAGCTGTTCGCGCAGGCCCGGGAAAAGGTGCCGGTGCCGGCACCCTGGCCGGTGCGGATGAGCGAGGGCGGCGCGAACCCGGTCCTGACCCTCGACGCGCCCGGCCTCCGGGCCCGGGACGTCGCGTTCTTCCCCTATTCCGAGACCGCCCTGGAGCATGCCGCCCCGCAGGTCGCGACCAGCGACGCGGCGGGCCTGCACCTGCGGCTGCAGCGCAGCAGCCAGGCCGCCCCCGACGCCCCGGCACCCCGCGCCGACGGCGTGCTGACCCTGACCGAGGAAACCGCCTCCGGCCCGGTCCGCCGCGCCTACGCGCTCGGCGAGGCGGCGCCCGCCCCGGCTCCGGTCGCCGCCGCGCCGGCGTCCCCCATTCCGGCCGCGCCTGCGACCGGGACGGGAGAGGCCGAGGGCCTGTGGCAGGCCGCCCTCCTCGCCTTCCTGGGCGGGCTCCTCCTCAACCTGATGCCCTGCGTCTTCCCGGTCCTGTCGATCAAGGTCCTGAGCCTGGTGCGCCATTCCGGCGAGAGCCCGGGCCGGGTGCGGCTGCACGGCCTCGCCTACGCGGCGGGCGTGCTCGCCACCTTCCTGGGCCTCGCCTCGGTGCTGATCGCGCTCAGGGCCGGCGGCGCGCAGATCGGCTGGGGCTTCCAGCTGCAATCGCCCCTGGTGGTGGCCGGCCTCGCCTACGGGCTCCTCGCCATGGGGTTGAGCCTGTCGGGGGTCTGGCATCTCGGCGGCCGGGCCGCCGCCCTCGGCGACGGGCTGACCCGGCGCACGGGGCTCGAGGGCTCGTTCTTCACCGGCGTGCTGGCGACGGTGGTCGCCACGCCCTGCACCGCGCCGTTCATGGGCGCGGCGGTCGGCTACGGCCTGACGCAGGGAGCGGCCGTGGCCCTCACGGTCTTCGCGGCGCTGGGCCTCGGCCTCGCCCTGCCCTTCGCCCTGCTGGCGGCCTGGCCGGCACTCCTGCGCCGCCTGCCCCGGCCCGGCGCCTGGATGGAGACGCTCAAGGGGCTTCTAGCCTTCCCGCTCTACCTCACGGTGGCCTGGCTCGTCTGGGTGCTGAGCCAGCAGGTCGGCCCGACCGGGCTGATGGCCGGCCTCACCGGTCTCGTCCTCGTCGGGTTCGGCGCCTGGGCGATCGAGCGCGGCCGGACGGCCGAGGGGCTCGGACGGCGGGGGGCGCAGGCCGCGGTAATCGTGGCCCTCCTCGGCCTCGCCGGGCTCCTGGCCGTGCTCGATCGGGACCGCGCCGGGCCGGTGGCGGTCGCCTCCGCCGACGGGGTCGAGCCGTTCAGCCAGGCCCGGCTCGCCGGGCTGCTGGCCGAGCACCGCCCGGTCTTCGTCAACATGACGGCGGCCTGGTGCATCACCTGCCAGGTCAACGACCGCGCCACCCTGCGGGCCGACGCCGTCCAGGCGGCGTTCAAGGCTCGCGACGTGGCCCAGCTCAAGGGCGACTGGACCAACCAGAACCCGGAGATCACCCGGGTGCTCGAGGCCAACGGCCGCTCGGGCGTGCCGCTCTACCTGCTCTACGACGGGCGCGGCGGCGTCGCGGTGCTGCCGCAGATCCTCACCGAATCGATCGTCCGCGACGCGCTCGCCGCCCTCCCCGCCGCCGCCGGCCCCCGGGCCGCCTTGCGCTGACGCCCCCGGTGTCGGGCAGGCCAGCCATGCGCGAGAGCGGCTGAACCCGGGACGCCACCGTCTTTATGCTGCATCGCAGCAATGGGGACGGCGATGCAGTACACCCTCGACGATACCGCCCGCGCCGCGTCGGGCGGACGGCCCGTGGCCCTGGCGCTCCTGGCGCTGGCGGCGGCCTCGTTCGGCATCGGCACCACCGAGTTCGTCATCATGGGGCTCCTGCCCGAGATGGCGGCCGACCTCCGCGTCGACATCCCGACCGCCGGGCTGCTCGTCTCGGGCTACGCGCTCAGCGTCACTTTCGGCTCGCCGGTGGTGGCGGTGCTGCTCGGCCGCCTCGACCGGCGCCGGGCGCTCCTGGTGCTGGTCGGGCTGTTCATCCTCGGCAACGCGCTCTGCGCGCTGAGCCCCGATTACCGCCTGCTGATGCTCGCCCGCATCGTCACGGCGCTCTGCCACGGCGCCTTCTTCGGCCTCGGCTCGGTGGTGGCCGCCGATCTGGTGCCGCCGCACCGCAAGGCCAGCGCGATCGCGGTCATGTTCACCGGGCTCACCCTCGCCAACGTGCTCGGCGTGCCCTTCGGCACCGCGCTCGGCCACGCGCTCGGCTGGCGCGCGACGTTCTGGGCGGTGGTCGGCATCGGCTTCGCCGCCGCCGCGGCGCTCCTCGCCTGGCTGCCCCGGCACCTGCCGCGGGAATCCGGCAGCCTCCTGTCGGAGATGCGGGTCCTGCGCCGCCCGCAGGTGGTGCTGGCGATGCTCTTGAGCGTGCTCGCCTCCGCCAGCCTGTTCAGCGTCTTCACCTACGTGGCGCCGATGCTCGCCGCCGCCGCGGGGGCCAGCCCCTCGGCGATCACCGGCGTGCTGCTCCTGTTCGGCGTCGGGCTGACCCTCGGCAACGTCCTGGGTGGCCGCCTCGGCGACTGGCGGATGCTGCCCTCGGTGATCGGCCTCGGCCTCGCCCTCGCGGCGGTGCTGCTGGCCCTCCTGGCGATCCTGGCCCTGGTGCCGGGGAGCGCCGCCCTGGTGCCGGCCACCGCGGCGATCGGCGTCTGGGGCATCCTCGCCTTCGCGCTGGTGGCGCCGCTGCAGATGCGGGTGCTCACCACCGCCGACGGCGCCCGCAACCTCGCCTCGACGATGAACCAGGGCGCCTTCAACCTCGGCAACGCGCTCGGCGCCTGGCTCGGCGGCGTCGCCATCACGGCGGGCGTCGCCTACGCCGACCTGCCGCTGATCGGCGCGGTCCTGGCGCTCGCGGTGGCGGGCCTCGCCGTGGTGGTGCATCGGCTCGACCGGTGACGCGCGCGCGCGCCCTGCGCCGGGGCGGCCCGGGCGGGGATCGCCGCCGATCCTAAGCAG
Organism: Methylobacterium indicum; assembly: GCF_017347565.1. Classification (NCBI taxonomy): domain Bacteria; kingdom Pseudomonadati; phylum Pseudomonadota; class Alphaproteobacteria; order Hyphomicrobiales; family Methylobacteriaceae; genus Methylobacterium; species Methylobacterium indicum. The sequence continues at coordinate 5,271,509 of NZ_AP024145.1, forward strand.
ATTTCGCCGAAGTGGATGCCGGTTCGGCGCTGAAAATCGGCGACAAAACAAGAACCTAAGCGGGCGAAGCGTTGGCCTGCCCACGGTACACGACCCTGGCCGGGAACCGTGCAGCCAGGCTCCATGACCCATTGCAATGACCCATTGCAAACCAATCCCTTTTCCGGACGACTGAAGCGAAGCGGAAGGAGATCCGGAATCCAGCACGAAAAGCCGCGAAGCGTCTCATTGTCTGCGACGGTGCAACAGGGTGAGCCGCTTCGCGGCATGTCCTCTGCTGGATCCCGGATCTCCTTCCGCTGACGCTCCAGTCGTCCGGGAAAGGGGGTGGAACGCCTGCGTGGTGGCCTCCACTTTCTTCAATGTCGTGTACCGTGTGGCCTGCCAACGCAAGTCTGCTTGGGCCCGTCAGGGCACCGGCCCGACATAGACCGCCCGCGGCCGGATCAGCCCGCCGGCCCGACGCTGCTCGAGCGCCTGGGCGATCCAGCCGGCCGAGCGGCCCAGGGCGAAGACGCCGAACGCGCTCCCCCGGGGCAGGCCGAGATGCCGGCGCAGGGCGACGAGGGCGAAATCGAGGGAGGGCCGCGCCCCGGTCGACGCCTCGGCCGCCGCCACGGCGGCGCGCAGGTGGGGATCGTCGGCGAGGAGCGGCGCGAGAAGGACCGCCGCCCGCGGGTCGCCGGCCGGATAGAGCGGATGGCCGAAGCCCGGCAGGTCCCCGTGCCCGGCGATCCAGTGCCGCAGGGCGGTGCCCGGATCGGCCGGATCGAGGCCGTCCCACAGCGCCTCCACCCGGTCGGTGGCGCCGCCGTGGCGGCCGCCGCTCAGCGCCGCGAGGCCGCCGACCACCGCCGCCCGAACGCTCGCGCCCGTCGAGGCGATGCAGCGGGCGGTGAAGCCGGAGGCGTTGAGCTCGTGATCGGCACACAGCACCAGGGCCTGCCGCACGGCCTCGGCCGCGGCCGGCGCGAGGCCCCAGGCGGCAGCGCAATGCCGATGGACGGGGCGGGCGTCCGGCGCGGCCCCGGTGACGCAGGCGGCGAGGATCCGGACCAGGGCGCCGCACCCGGCGGCGAGACCGGCCGGATCCTCCTGCGCCAGGGCGGTCGGCGCGTCCGACGTCGCCGCCGCGAAGGCTTCCAGGAGATCGCCGCCCTGCGGCCTCGCCCCGGGCCCGTCCGGCCCGAAGGCCGGGCCGGGCGGCAGGTCCCACAGCCGCGCCGCCGTCTCCTCCAGGGTCGCGGTCTCCGCCAGGACCACGGCGTCCGTGCCGCGATAGAACAGCCGGCCGTCCCGGATCAGCGTCACGGCGGTCTCCAGCACCGGAAGGCCCCAGTCGAGGGCGGCCCGGGCCACGTCCCGCGGGCGCCGTCCCCGCCGGCGGGCCTCCGCGAGGCGGGCGATCGCCTCGGCGGCGTAGGCCCGCACCCGCGGGTCGTCCGTCGGATGGGCCTCGATCAGGCCGCGGCTGACATAGGCGTAGAGGGTCTGGCGGCTCACCCCGAGGCGGGCGGCCGCGTCCGCGGCGGTGAGATAGGCGGTCACGACGGCACAGGTTGATCAGAGGAATCAAGATTGACGATCTGACCTGCGCGGCGCGCTCCTGTCACCCGGATGTTCGGCGAAGGGGACGGAGCCATGACCGATGTCGCGGACACGAACGCGTCGGGGACGCCACCCTTCGACGCGCTGCTGACGGCGATCCGCCGCGCCCTCGGGGCCGGCGACGCCCCGCCGGTGGCCGTGACCGGCGCGGGCGCCCTGCCCTCGGTGTGTCCCGTCAGCGACCTCGCGGCGGCCTCGGTCGCGGCGGCGGGGCTCGCCCTGGCGGAACTGGTCGCGGCCCGCTTCGGCGAGCGACCGGCCGTCGCGGTCGATCGGCGCCTCGCCGCGCTCTGGTTCGCCCGCTCGCTCGCGCCGCAGGGCTGGGAGTTGCCGCCGGTCTGGGACGCGGTGGCCGGCGACTACCGGGCCGCCGACGGCTGGATCAGGCTCCACACCAACGCGCCGCACCACCGTGCGGCGGCCCTGTCGGTGCTGGGATCCGCCCCGGAGCGGGCGGCGGTGGCGGAGGCGGTCGCGGGATGGACGGCGGACGCCCTCGAAGCCGCCATCGTGGCGGCGGGCGGCTGCGCCGCCGCGATGCGCTCCGCCGCCGCCTGGGCCGCCCACCCGCAGGGGGCGGCGGTGGCGCGGGAGCCCCTGGTGAGCTGGGAGGACGGAGAGGCGGGGCCCGACGGCCTCCTCGCGGAGGCCCGCCCGGACCGGCCGCTCGCCGGCCTGCGGGTCCTCGACCTGACCCGCGTGCTCGCCGGCCCGGTCGCGACCCGCGTCCTCGCCGGCTACGGCGCCACGGTCCTGCGCCTCGATCCGCCGGATTGGGACGAGCCGGGTGTCCTGCCGGAGACGACGCTCGGCAAGGCCTGCGCCCGCCTCGACCTCAAGGATCCGGCCGGCCGGGCCCGGTTCGAGGCCTTGCTTTCCGGGGCCGACGTGCTGGTTCACGGCTACCGGCCGGACGCGCTGGCGCGCCTCGGGCTCGACGCGGCGGCCCGGGCCCGCCTGCGGCCGGGGTTGATCGACGTCGGCCTCGACGCCTATGGCTGGACCGGCCCGTGGCGGGAGCGGCGCGGCTTCGACAGCCTGGTGCAGATGAGCTGCGGTCTCGCCGAGGCCGGGATGCGCGGTGCCGGCGCCGACCGTCCGGTGCCGCTGCCGGTCCAGGCCCTCGACCACGCCACCGGCTACGTCATGGCCGCGGCGGTCCTGCACGGCCTCGCCCGCCGCCTCGCCACCGGCCGGGGCTGCGCGGCGCGCACCGCGCTCGCCCGGACCGCCGCCCTCCTGCTCGCCGCCCCGCCCGCTCCGCCGGAGCCCGCCCCCGCCCCTCTCGGGCCGGACGATTGCATGGACGCGCCCGAGCCGACCGCCTGGGGGCCGGCGCTGCGCCTGCGGCCGCCGCTCATCCTGGCGGGCGTGCCGATGCGCTGGGACCGGCCCGCCGGCCGCCTCGCGACGGCGGCACCGGAATGGTGAGGGCGCGGCCCCGCCCCGCGCCCACCCCGCTGCCCCTGGGTCAAGTGAATCAAATTCACCTCCGGCTGCAATTTCCGCGTTTGTCGCCGACCCTGCCGGCGGGCACTCTGCCCGCAACGAAACGAGGGAGGCACCGTCGAGGACGGAAGGCGACGCGGGGATGAGCCCCGGCGCCGACGTCGCTCCCTCGTGTGCAGCGGGCCGCAACCGGCCCGTCCTGGAGGGAGGACGACATGCTTCTGACCGACAAGGTGTGCCTGATCACCGGCGCCGCTTCGCTGCGGGGCATCGGCCGCGCCACCGCGAAGCTCTTCGCGAGCCACGGCGCCAAGGTGGTGATCCTCGATCTCGATGCCGGCCAGGCCGAGGAGGCCGCGCGCTCGCTCGGCGAGGGTCACGTCGGCCTCGCCTGCAACGTCACCGACAAGGCCGCCTGCCAGGCCGCCGCCGACGAGGTGGTGTCGCGCTTCGGCCGCATCGACGTGCTGATCAACAACGCCGGCATCACCCAGCCGCTCAAGTTCATGGACATCGAGCCCGGCAACTACGACGCGGTGCTCGACGTGAACCTGCGCGGCACGCTCTACATGAGCCAGGCGGTGGTGCCGCAGATGCGCAAGCAGCAATCCGGCTCGATCGTCTGCATGTCGTCGGTCTCGGCGCAGCGCGGCGGCGGCATCTTCGGCGGGCCCCACTACAGCGCCGCCAAGGGCGGCGTGCTGGGTCTCGGCAAGGCGATGGCCCGCGAGCTCGGTCCCGACACGGTGCGGGTCAACAGCATCACCCCCGGCCTGATCCAGACCGACATCACCGGCGGCAAGCTCACCGACGAGCTCAAGGTCGAGATCGCCAAGGGTATCCCGCTCGGCCGCCTCGGCGTCGCCGACGACGTCGCCAATGCCTGCCTGTTCCTGGCCTCCGACCTCTCCTCCTACATCACCGGCGCCGTCATCGACGTGAACGGCGGCATGCTGATCCACTGAGGACGACCATCATGCCTGCCACAGAACCCGGGCAGAACAGCCCGTCGCTGGCCGAGCGCGCCTACCGCATCCGCCGCAACGCCCTGCTGATGGGCGAGGTCCAGGGCCAGGGCTACATCGCCCAGGCGCTCGGCATCGCCGACGTGCTGGCGGTGTCGTATTTCCACGCCATGCGCTACCGGCCGGACGATCCGGAATGGGAGGGGCGCGACCGCTTCCTGCTCTCGATCGGCCATTACGCCATCGCGCTCTACGCCGCGCTCCTCGAGGCCGGGATCCTGCCCGAGGACGAGCTGACGAGCTACGGCGCCGACGACAGCCGCCTGCCGATGTCCGGCATGGCCGCCTACACCCCCGGCATGGAGATCACCGGCGGCTCCCTCGGCCAGGGCCTCGCGCTCGCGGTCGGCTTCTGCCTGGGGCTCAAGCGCAAGAAGTCGGATTCGTTCGTCTATTGCCTGATCTCCGACGGCGAGCTCGGCGAGGGCTCGATCTGGGAGGGCGCCTGGTCGGCGAGCCACTGGAAGCTCGACAACCTGATCGCCATCGTCGACGTCAACAACCAGCAGGCCGACGGCCCGGCCTCGCAGGTCACCGGCTTCGAGCCGGCGGCGTCGCGCTTCGAAGCCTTCGGCTGGCACGTCCAGCGGGTCGACGGCAACGACATCGACGCCCTGGTCCAGGCCTTCGACGCGGCGCGTGCCTGCGCCGAACAGAAGCCCCGCATCATCATCTGCGACACCAAGATGGCGAAGGGCATCCCGTTCCTGGAGGCGCGCGAGCGCAACCACTTCCTGCGGGTGGAGCCGCAGGAATGGCAGGACGCGATCAAGATCCTGGATGCCGGGAGGCCCGCATGAAACGCTCGAAGTACACGCGCCCGGCCTGGCTCTCCGAGGCCAATACGGGTGAGCGCCTGACCACCTCGGCGATGATCGCCTCGCTGGCCGGTCCCGACCAGCGCACCGCGCCGGCTCCGTTCGGCCACGCGCTGGCCAAGCTCGCCGAGGAGCGGCCGGAGATCGTCGGGCTCACCGCCGATCTCGGCAAGTACACCGACCTGCACATCTTCGCCCAGAAGCACCCCGAGCGCTTCTACCAGATGGGCATGGCCGAGCAGCTCCTGATCAGCGCCGCCGCCGGCATGGCGCGCGAGGGCTTCCAGCCCTTCGCCACCACCTACGCGGTGTTCGCGGCGCGCCGCGCCTACGACTTCATCTGCATGGCGATCGCGGAGGAGAATCTCGACGTCAAGATCGTCTGCGCCCTGCCGGGCCTGACCACCGGCTACGGCCCGAGCCACCAGGCGACGGAAGACATCGCGATCTTCCGCGGCCTGCCCAACATGACGATCCTCGACCCCTGCGACGCGCACGAGATCGCGCAGGCCGTGCCGGCCATCGCCGATCACAAGGGGCCGGTCTACATGCGGCTCCTGCGGGGCAACGTGCCCCTGGTGCTCGACGAGTACGGCTACACATTCGAGCTCGGCAAGGCCAAGACCATCCGGGACGGCAACGACGTCCTGATCATCTCGACCGGCCTGATGACCATGCGGGCCCTCGAAGCAGCCGACGCCCTGAAGGCCGACAAGATCGACGTCTCGGTGCTGCACGTGCCGACGATCAAGCCGCTCGACACGCAGACCATCCTGCGCGAGGCCGGCAAGGGCGGGCGCCTGGTGGTGGTGGCCGAGAACCACACGGTCGTCGGCGGCCTCGGTGAGGCGGTGGCGGGGCTCTTGATGCGCACCGGCACGGTGCCGAAGGCCTTCCGCCAGGTCGGCCTGCCGGACGAGTTCCTGGATGCCGGCGCCCTGCCGACCCTCCACGACCGCTACGGCATCTCGACCGGCGCCATGGTGCGGAGCATCCGCGAATGGCTGTGAGCGCCGAGCGCCCCGTCGCTTTCGTCGGCCTCGGCTCGATGGGCCTGCCGATGGCCCGCAACCTCGTGCGCCACGGCTTTCCCGTGCGCGGCTTCGATGTGCGGGCCGAGGGGCGGAGCGCCTTCGCGCAATCCGGCGGGACACCCGCCGCGACGATCGCCGAGATGGCCGACGGCGCCGGGATGCTGGTGCTGATGGTGGTCAATGCCGACCAGGCCGAGGCGGTGCTGTTCGGCGAGGGCGCCCTGGAGCGTCTCTCCGCCGACGCTGCCGTGGTGCTGATGGCGACCTGCCCGCCGGCCTCCGTGGCGGCTCTCGCCAAGCGCGTGACCGCGACCGGCCGGGCCTTCGTCGACGCTCCCGTCTCCGGCGGGGTCGTCGGCGCCGAGGCCGGGACGCTGACGATCATGGCGGCGGCCCCGGACGCCGTGATCGCGCAGGCGAGGCCGCTCCTGGAAGCGATGGGCGACAAGGTGTTCCATGTCGGGCCCGAGCCCGGCCAGGGCGCCACCATGAAGGCGGTCAACCAGCTCCTCTGCGGGGTCAACCTCGCGGCGGCGGCGGAGGCCCTGTCGCTGGCGGCCAAGGTCGGGATCGACGGCGCGACGGCGCTGGAGATCGTCTCGGGCTCGTCCGCGTCGAGCTGGATGCTGCGCGACCGCGGGCCCCGGATGCTGGAGGAGGCCCCCCGCGTCACCAGCGCGGTCGACATCTTCGTCAAGGATCTCGGCATCGTGCTGGAGGCCGGGCGCAGCGAGAAGGCGGCCCTGCCGCTGGCGGCCCTGGCGCATCAGCTCTTCCTCGCGGCATCGGGCCGTGGGGCGGGCGCCGAGGACGATAGCCAGGTAATCGGGTCGTACCGGGCGCTCAACGGCAAGTAATTCGCCAAATCTCCCCTCCCCACAACTCGCAGCGATACCGGGTAAGCCCGGGATCGCCTGGGGAGGGGAAGGTATCTCACATCCAGAGGCCGGCCCAACCGGCCCAGTTCCCCCCTTTCCTCGAGGAAACCCCCATGAGCCACACCGTCTCCCGTCGTACGCTGCTTGCCGGTGCCGCCGCCTTCCCCCTGGCCACGGTCTTCACCCGGCCGGTTCGCGCCGCCGAGTTCGAGTACAAGCTCGCCACCGGCCAGGACCCGACCCACCCGGTCAATATCCGCGCGCAGGAAGCGCTGAACCGCATCCGCGAGGCCTCGAACGGCCGGCTCGACATCAAGCTGTTCCCGGCCAACCAGCTCGGCTCCGACACCGACCTGCTGTCGCAGGTGCGCAACGGCAGCGTCGAGTTCTTCAACCTCTCGACCTCGATCCTCTCCACCTTCGTGCCCGCCGCGGCTCTGCCGAATACCGGCTTCGCGTTCAAGGATTACAACGACGTCTGGAAGGCGATGGATGGGGGGCTGGGCACCTATATCCGCGAGCAGATCGCCAAGACCCCGATCCAGACCGTGTCCAAGGTGTGGGACAACGGCTTCCGCCAGATCACCTCCTCGACCCGCGAGATCAAGGCGCCGGAGGACCTGAAGGGCTTCAAGATCCGCGTGCCCCCGTCGCCGATGCTGACCTCGCTGTTCAAGGCGTTCGATGCCGGCGCCGCGCCGCTCAACTTCAACGAGCTGTACTCGGCGCTGCAGACCAAGATCTTCGAGGGCCAGGAGAACCCGCTGGCGATCATCGCCACGACCCGGCTCTACGAGGTGCAGAAGACCTGCAGCCTCACCGGCCACGTCTGGGACGGCTACTGGATCCTCGGCAACAAGAAGGCGGTCCAGCGCCTGCCCGAGGACCTGCGCGCCCTCGTAACCCGCGAGCTCGACCGCTCGGGCGACGACGAGCGCGCCGACATCGTCAAGCTCAACGACTCCCTGGTGAAGGAGCTGGGATCCAAGGGAATCACCTTCATCGACGTCGACCGCCAGAAATTTCGCGATGCGCTCGGCCGCACGACCTTCTACAAGGACTGGAAGAGCAAGTACGGCGACGCGGCCTGGGAGCACCTCGAGGCCGTCTCCGGCAAACTGGCCTGAGGGAGGCCTGAGAGATGCATGTCGATATCGCGACGGAGACGCCGGCATTGCCGGCGGCCTCCGCCAAGCGTGCCTGGGCGCGCACGCTCGACAAAGCCCTCGGCCCGCTGATCGAGATCCCGGCCGCCCTCCTGGTGGTGGCCGAGGTGGTGGTGCTGCTCGCCGGCGTCGTCAGCCGCTACGTCTTCCACTCGCCGATCGTGTGGTCGGACGAGCTGGCCTCGATCCTCTTTCTCTGGCTGGCGATGCTCGGGTCGGTGGTGGCCTACCGCCGCGCCGAGCACATGCGGATGACCGCGATCGTCAGCATGACCTCGGTGAAGACCCAGGCCTTCCTGGAGGCGGTGGCTCTCGCCGCCGGCCTCGCCTTCGTGGTGATGCTGCTGCATCCGGCCTACGAGTTCGCGGCCGAGGAGATCTTCGTCCAGACGCCGGCACTCGAGATCACCAATGCCTGGCGGGCCGCGGCCCTGCCGGTCGGCTTCGGCCTGATGCTGGTCGTCGCGGTACTTCGCCTGATCGAGTGCGCCGATTGGCGCCACGCGGTCGGGGCGGTCGCCGTCACCGCCCTCGTCATCGTGGCGCTGATGCTGGCCGAGCCGCTGCTTCGCACCCTCGGCAACTGGAACCTGCTGATCTTCTTCGTGCTGGGCGTCGGTGCGCTCGTCTTCACCGGCGTGCCGATCGCCTTCGCGTTCGGGCTCGCCACCTTCGGCTACCTGATGCTGACGACGCGGGCCCCCGCCATGGTGGTGGTCGGGCGCATGGACGAGGGGATGAGCCACCTCATCCTGCTCGCCGTGCCGCTCTTCGTGTTCCTCGGCCTGCTGATCGAGATGACCGGCATGGCCAAGGCCATGGTGGGCTTCCTGGCGAGCATGCTCGGCCACGTCCGCGGCGGCCTGCACTACGTGCTGGTCGGCGCGATGTACCTCGTCTCGGGCATCTCCGGCTCCAAGGCCGCCGACATGGCGGCGGTGGCGCCCGTCCTGTTTCCCGAGATGAAGAAGCGCGGCGCCAAGGAGGGCGACCTCGTCGCGCTGCTCGCCGCCACCGGCGCCCAGACCGAGACCATCCCGCCGAGCCTCGTGCTCATCACCATCGGGTCGGTGACCGGCGTGTCGATCACCGCGCTCTTCACCGGCGGCCTGCTGCCCGGCGTCGTGCTCGGCATCACGCTGTGCATGCTGGTCTGGTGGCGCTACCGCGGCGAGGACCTGAGCCACGTCCGGCGCGCCACCAAGGGCGAGATCCTGAAGTCGCTCGTCATCGCCTTCCCGGCCATCGCGCTCCCCTTCGTCATCCGCGCCGCGGTGGTGGAAGGTGTCGCGACCGCGACGGAAGTCTCGACCATCGGCATCGTCTACGCGATCCTCGCCGGCCTCCTGATCTACCGCCAGTTCGACTGGCGCCGGGTCTATCCGATGCTGGTCTCGACCGCCTCCCTGTCGGGGGCGATCCTGCTGATCATCGGGGCGGCCACCGGCATGGCCTGGGCGCTGACGCAGTCGGGCTTCTCGCAGAGCCTCGCCGTGATGATGAAGAGCCTGCCCGGCGGTGCGCTCGGCTTCCTGGTCGTGTCGGCGGTGGCCTTCGTGATCCTCGGCTCGGTGCTGGAGGGCATCCCGGCGATCGTGCTGTTCGGCCCGCTGCTGTTCCCGATCGCCCGCCAGGTCGGCGTGCACGAGGTGCATTACGCGATGGTGGTGATCCTGGCGATGGGCGTCGGCCTGTTCGCCCCGCCCTTCGGGGTCGGGTACTACGCCGCCTGCGCGATCAGCCGGATCCATCCGGATGCCGGCATCCGGCCGATCATCGGCTACATGACGGCGCTGCTGGTCGGCCTCGTGGTGGTGATCCTGGTGCCCTGGATCTCGATCGGGTTCCTGCACTGAGGCAGGTTCTTGCACTGAGTGATGCCGGGACCCGAAGACGGTCCCGGCATTCTGCTGGTCATCCCGGGGCCGCGAAGCGCAGCCCGGGATTCATCGACGCCGACGATGCGGGACGGGGCGGAACGATCCCCGCTCCTCTCCCATGCCGTCCGTGATCAGGCATCCCGGTTCTCGTCTTCGACGAGCTCCGGGATGACGTCGTGAATCGGAAATGGGGACGCAGAGACGTCGCGCGCAGCCGATCCGATCGGAGCCGGATCCTACTCCGCCGCCTTCGCCAGCGCCTTCTGGTAGGCGCCGCTCTTCAGGGTCTTGCCCAGCCACGCGTCGACCGCCGCCTTCAGCGCCGGATCGCGGGTCATCCAGTAGGCCTTGTCGGCCTTGTCGAAGGTGTCGGGCACGGCGGCCGGGCAGAGCACGCCGGCATGCAGGCGCGATTGATAGTCGACCTCGGCGCCGTCGGTGACCATCAGGTCGGCGCGGCCCTCGGCCACTTCCTTGAAGATGGCGCGGTTGTCGGGAAACACCCGCACCGAGGCGTGCGGAAAGTTGGCATCGGCGAAGCGCTGGTTGGTGCCGCCGGGATTGACCACGACGCGGACCTCCGGCTTGTCGATGTCCTTGATCGTGACGAAGCGGCCCTTGTCGCCGCAGCGCACGATCGGGCGCTTGCCGTCGGTCAGCACCGGCACCGAGAAATCGGCCACCGAGGCCCGGTCGGGCGTGACGCTGACCCCCCCCATCGCGACGTCGTAGCGGTCGGCCAGGAGGTCGTCCTTCAGGGTCTTCCAGGTCGTCGGCACGATCTCGACCTTGACGCCGAGCGCACGGGCGAGCTCGTCCGCCATGGTCACGTCGGCGCCCTTGATGCTGCCGTCGGGCAGGCGAAGCGAATAGGGCGCGTAGTCGCCGGTCAATCCGACCCGCAGCGTGCCGTCCTGCTTGATCGCCGCCAGCGGCCGCGCCTGCACCGGGACCGCCGCCAGCGCCGCCAGAACACCCACAACACCCACGAACTTGCGCATCGTCACCGCCCTGACCTTCGCGTCGTCGTCAATTGTTCTGTCGTACGGACATCGCATGGGTCCGGTAAAGCCCGGATGACGGCGCGATCCCGTCGCGGGCGGTCGGCGAGTGGTTGACTTGTGGAGCCCACACCGGCTCTGACCCTGCCATGGCTTCTTCTCCGGACGGCCCGGGATCCCTCGCCCGCTTCCTCACCCGCCAGCGCCCGCGCCTGACCCAGAGCCTGCGGATGACCGCGGCGAGCCTGGCGACCTTCCTGCTCGCCGAATCCCTCGGGCTGCCCCAGGCCTACTGGGCGGTGATCACGGCGTTGATCGTCACGCAGAGCAGCGTCGGCGGCTCGCTCAAGGCCGCCCTCGACCGGTTCCTCGGCTCGGTGCTCGGCGCCTGCTACGGCGGCGCCGTCGCCTTCGCGCTGCCGCATCACGGCGGCGCCTCGACGGTGATCGCCCTCGTCGTCGCGGTGGCGCCGCTCACCGTCGCGGCCGCGGTCTCGGCGGGGTTCCGCATCGCGCCGATCACCGCGATCATCGTGCTCCTCTCCACCACCGGCTCGACGCTCGGTCCCCTCGCCTTCGCCCTCGACCGGATCCTGGAGATCGGGCTCGGCTGCGTCATCGGGCTGGCGGTCTCGCTCCTCGTCGCCCCGGCCCGCGCCGCCCGGGCGGTGACCGGCCAGGCGGCGAGCCTCGCCCGGCTGCTCGCGGACCAGCTCGCGGCGCTGGCCCGCCTCGACGCGGAGGAGACGCCCGACGTGAAGGCCCTGCCGCCGGCCGTGCGCCGCAGCCTGGCGCGGCTGGAAACCCTGGCCGGCGAGGCGGCCCGCGAGCGCCGCAGCCGGCTCTCCGCCGCCCCCGATCCGGATCCGCTGCTGCGCACCCTGACGCGCCTGCGCCACGACCTCGTGCTGCTGCGCCGCGCCATCGCCGAATCCGACGAGGACGTTCTGCGGGTCCATCTCGCGCAGGCCTGGGGACAGGCGGCGAACGCCGCCGCTTCCCGCCTGCAAAACGTCGCCGACGCGCTGGCCGCGGGACATCGGCCGACCGGTGACGGCGCCGATCTGGCGGCGGCGGTCGCCGGCTACCGCGACGCCATCGACGGGATGCGCCGGCGCCAGGTGACCCGGACGCTCTCCACCGACGGCGTCGGCCGCATCTTCTGGCTCGCCTTCACGCTGGAGCAATTGCGCCGCAACCTCGACGACCTCGCCGAGCGGGCGGCGGATTTCGCCGGGCCGGCGGGAGGCGTCGAGACATGACGGCGTGGCGCGTCGCCATCGACACCTCGATGGTGAAGCGTCCGGCGCATCGGCATCGACGCGCATCTCGGACAAGCCCCGCATCGTCGAACGAGTTTGTTCGCAGGTGCTGCGGCTTAGAGGCTATCCCGGTAGGGATTGCTGGGGGTGGCATTGCAGGTCGAGTTTCCCACCTTGTGAGGATGCTGACGCTCAAGAGCCAAGCTGGTCAGCGTCCTGCGGTCGCGGACGACGGCTGGCGCATCCCCGATGATCTGTGGCGGCGGATGGAGCCGCTGTTGCCGCCCCGGCCGCGCCATCCGCTCGGCTGCCACAACCCGCGGGTGCCCGATCGGGCGGCGATGGACGCGATCTTCTTCGTGCTGCGCACCGGCTGCCAGTGGAACGCGCTCAACGCCACAGGGATCTGCAGTTCGTCCTCGGCTCACCGCCGCTTCCAGGAGTGGACGGCAGCCAGCGTGTTCGCGGCGTTCTGGCGCGAGGGGCTTCTGGCCTACGACGCGTTGGTGGGGATCGACTGGACGTGGTTGTCTCTCGACGGGGCGCAGGGCAAGGCGCCGCTGGGTGGGGGGAAAAACCGGTCCCAACCCGACCGACCGGGGCAAGCGCGGCACCAAGCGCTCGGTGCTCACCGACGGGCGCGGGGTGCCGGTGGGGCTGGTGATCGCCGGCGCCAACGTCAACGATCACCTGCTGCTGCGCGAGACGCTGGAGGCGATCCCGGTCTCCCGGCCTGATCCGGGTGCGTGGGATCCCCAGCACCTGTGCCTGGACAAGGGCTACGACTATGCCGGTCCGCGTGAGACAGCCGACGAGTACGGCTTCGAACTGCATCTGCGACGGCGTGGAGAAGAGATCGTCGAGAAGCGCGAATGCGGCACGCGGGCGAGGCGCTGGGTGGTCGAGCGCTGCCACTCCTGGTTCAACCGCTTCCGCGCCCTCCTGATCCGATGGGCCAAAAAACCCGAGAACGCCCTCGCCGTCCTCCACTTCGCAGCAGCCATCATCGCATGGCGACACGTCCTACCGGGATAGCCTCTTAGAAGCCGCACAAGGAAGCGGCGGCAGGGTCGCCCCTGCCGCCGCGTTCTTCAACCAGTGACCGATAATCGATATCAGCGCCGCTCGGTGCCGATCGGCTGACGGGCCGGGGGCAGCTCGTCCTCGATGCCGATGTTCCGCTCGCGGGTGGTGCCGGGCAGGCCGGCATCGACCCGCTGGGTGGTCGGCGAAGCGCCGGCCGCGAACGGCATGCCGCCGGTGTTGAGCCCCGTGGTGGTGCTGCCGGCGGCACCGACCGCCGACGAGCCGCCCGCCACCGCGGCCGGGTTGGTCATCGAAGGGGCGGTCTCGTCGTGGCGGCCGGTCCAGCCGTCCTGGCGCCAGGTCTTGGCGCGGTCGTCCATGTCGACCGAGCCGTGCTCCTTGAGGATCGAATAGACCCGGTCGGCATGGACGTCGTCGGCCCGCACGGTCACCAGCGTGCCGCCGCGGCGTACGCCCTCGGCGTAGCTGTGGGCGTGCTCCTCGCTGAGGCCGGCGCCGGTCAGGGAGCCGATCAGGCCGCCCGCGGCCGCGCCGACGCCGGCGCCGGTCACGGTCGCGACGAGCCAGCCCGCGGCCACCACCGGGCCGACGCCCGGGATGGCGAGGAGGCCGAGGCCGGTGAGAAGGCCGGCGCCGCCGCCGAGCACGGTGCCAAGCGAGGCGCCCGCCCCGGCGCCGTTCGAGGCGTCGTGCGCGGTCTCGCCGGTCGTCGTCGTGCCGGCCACGGTCGCGTCACGCTGGCCGATATGGCCGGAATAGCGGTCGCCCTGGTTGTTGGCCACGATGCTGATGTCGGCGTGCGGCACGCCCGCCGCCTCCACCTTGCGCACCGCCGCGGAGGCGTCGTCGTAGCTGTCGAACAGGGCCGTGATGGTACGGGTCGCCATGGGCGTCGTCCTTGTGTTCGGGGAGAGGAAGGGGTCGGCGGGGCGGTCTTAGCGGGCGGTCGAGACGTTGCCCTTGAAGTCGAGGCCGACCATCACGGTGTTGCCGGACTGCATGGCCTGGCCGCGCCAGATGCCCTGATCGTCCTTCTTGAGTTCCTTCACGTCCTTGAAGCCGGCCTGCTCCATGCGGCTGCGGGCCTGGGCCTCGGTGAAGCTGTTGGCGCCGGGCTCGAGCTTGGCGTTGGTGGCGACGGTGCCGGTGGTGCCCGGGTTGGTCTTGTCCATCATGTCGGTGTTGGGCCGGGTCACCGCCTCCTGGCCCTGCGACTGGGTGCTCGGCTTGGCGTCGCGGGCCGGGTCGCCGGTCACGGTGGTCTGGGCCTGCGCCGCGCCGGCTCCGAGCATGCCGAGGGCCGCGAGGGTGATGAGGGTCTTGCGCATGGTCTCCTCGAACCTTGTCTGAGCGATCGATGCCATCTCAATCATCGCCGAGCGTCTTGGTTCCGCAGGAGGATGGTCGTGACCGAAGCCTGTTGCGAACAATATAGCTCGAATGGCCGAGCTTGATCGTCGCGGTGCGAAATTGCATTGTGCATTATGGTGCGCCGCACAAAGTTAGAACATGAAAATCGTTCCATCATCGGATGGATTATTATGCGGCGTCCCATCCGTACGGCGCGCCGGACGGCCCGATCCGGCGGCGGTGTCCGGCCTCGTTAACCATTCCCTAACCACGCACCCGGCAGGAATTGCCGGGTGGTGGCGGAGTGCGGACCGAGATGAGCGATACGGAGGCCCTCGGCGCAGGCCGCATCTTCGCGCTGCCGTCGCGGGCGGATCTGGTCGCGCTCACGCGCCGCAGCGACCTGGTGCTGGCGGTCTCGGTGCTCGCCATCCTGGTGGTGCTGATCTTTCCGCTGCCGGCCCTGCTGCTCGATCTCCTGCTGGCGGTCTCGATCATCCTGTCGGTCCTGATCCTGATGACCGGCCTGTTCATCGAGAACCCGCTCGAGTTCACGGTCTTCCCGACGGTGCTGCTCATCACCACGATGCTGCGGCTGGCGCTCAACCTCGCCTCGACGCGGCTGATCCTCGGCCACGGCCACGAGGGCACGGCGGCGGCCGGCCACGTCATCGAGGCCTTCGGCCATTTCGTGATGGGCGGCAACTTCCTGATCGGGATCATCGTCTTCGCGATCCTGATCATCGTGAACTTCGTCGTCATCACGAAGGGCTCGGGGCGCATCGCCGAGGTCGCGGCCCGGTTCTCCCTCGACGCGATGCCCGGCAAGCAGATGGCGATCGACGCCGACCTCTCGGCCGGCCTCATCGACGAGAAGACCGCAAGGTCGCGCCGCCAGTCGCTCGAGGACGAATCCTCGTTCTTCGGCGCCATGGACGGCGCCTCGAAATTCGTGCGCGGCGACGCGATCGCCGCGCTCCTCATCACGGTCATCAACGTGGTGGGGGGCATCATCATCGGCGTCGCCCAGCAGGGCCTGACCTTCGCGGAGGCCGGCAAGACCTACACGCTGCTCACCGTCGGCGACGGTCTGGTGAGCCAGGTCCCGGCCCTCGTGGTCTCGACCGCCGCCGGCCTCCTCGTCTCCAAGGCCGGCGTGCGCGGGCCGGCGAGCCGGGCGCTGGGGCGCCAGATCGCCAACTACCCCAAGGCGCTCGGCATGTCGGCCGCGGTGATGATCCTGATCGGGCTCCTGCCCGGCATCCCGATGCTGCCCTTCCTCGCGCTCGGGTTCGGCGCCGCCTACCTCGCCCGGCGCATCGCCCTCCTGCCGACCCCCGCGCAGGCCGATGCCGCGGCCGACAAGGCCGCCGAGGCCACCGCCGCGGAAGCCAAGGAGGAGACGGCGGCCGACCTCCTGAAGCTCGACGACCTGAAGCTCGAGATGGGCTACGCGCTCCTGCCCCTCGTCAACGGGCCGGCGGCCCAGGACCGCCTCACCGACCAGATCCGCGCCCTGCGCCGGCAGCTCGCCGCGGAGCTCGGCTTCGTGATGCCCTCGGTGCGCATCCTCGACAACGTCCAGCTCGAGGCCCACACCTACGTGGTCCGGGTCAAGGAGATCGAGGCCGGGACCGGCCAGATCTTCCCGGGCCAGTTCATGGCGATGGACCCGATGGGCGGCCAGGTGCAGCTGCCCGGCCAGCACCTCCTGGAACCGACCTTCGGCCTGCCGGCGACCTGGGTCGACGCGGCGTTGCGCGACGAGGCCCAGCTCAAGGGCTACACCGTGGTCGATGCCGCCACCGTGGTCTCGACCCATCTCACCGAGGTGATCAAGGCCCACGTCTCGGATCTCCTCAACCACGTCGAGGTGCAGAAGCTCCTCAAGGAGCTGCCCAAGGAGCACGGCGAGCTGCTCAAGGAGGTGGTGCCGAGCCAGATCGCCACCACGGGCATCCAGCGGGTGCTGCAATACCTGCTCTCCGAGCGGGTTTCGATCCGCGACCTCGGCACCATCGTGGAGGGCATCGCGGAGGTGGCCGGCCACATCAAGAACCCGCGCGACATCGTCGAGCACGTGCGCGCCCGCCTCGGCCGCCAGATCTGCGCCCAGTACCAGGGGCCGGGCGGCGTCCTGCCGATCATCACCCTGTCGCCGGCCTGGGAGAGCGCCTTCATGGAGGCGATCGTCGGCCATGGCGACGAGCGCCACCTGGCGATGCAGCCCTCGAAGCTCTCGGACTTCGTCACCACCGTGCGCGACCGATTCGAGGAGGCGGCGCGGATCGGCGAGATGCCGGTCCTCGTCACCTCGGTCCAGGCCCGGCCCTTCGTGCGCTCGATCATCGAGCGCTTCCGCCGCGAGACGCCGGTGATGAGCCAGGCCGAGATCCACCCGCGGGCGCGGCTCAAGACCGTCGGCTCGGTGTGAGCCGCCCCGCTCCGGGCTGACGCCGCCCTCTCGCCATGCGAAAGGGAGGGCAAACCACCCGGAGGATCCGATGCCGCTCTACGCCCTCGACACCGTCAGCCCGGTCGTGCCGGAGGACGGCAGCGCCTGGATCGCCCCGGATGCCCACGTGATCGGGCGGGTGCGGCTCGGCCGCGAGGTCGGGGTGTGGTTCGGTGCGGTGATCCGCGGCGACAACGAGCCGATCACGGTCGGCGACCGCACCAACGTCCAGGAGGGTGCGGTGCTCCACACCGATGCGGGCTTCCCCCTCACCCTGGGCGAGGGCATCACGGTCGGGCACGGGGCCATCGTGCATGGCTGCACGGTCGGCGACAATTCGCTGATCGGGATGGGGGCGACGATCCTCAACGGCGCGAAGATCGGCCGCAACTGCCTCGTCGGCGCCAACGCCCTCGTCACCGAGGGCAAGGAATTTCCCGACAACAGCCTGATCGTCGGCGCGCCCGCCAAGGCCGTGCGGGTCCTCGACGAGGCGGCGGTCGCGGGGTTGCGCGCCTCGGCCGACCGCTACGTCGCCAACGCCAAGCGGTTCGCGCAAGGCTTGCGGCGGATCGACTGAGCCTCACGTCGTCGCCCGCGATGTGTTGGCCGCCCGCGACTTGGGCCGCCCGCGATCTCGGCCGGCCGATCAGGCCGGCTCGGCGCCCGGGACCCGACCGGGAGCGTCGAGACGCAGCCGCGTGATCGCGCAGCCGCGCCGGACGATGTCGTCCGGGCCGAGATCGGGAAACAGCTCGGCGTAGCGGCGCACCAGGGCCGCCGCCAGGGCGCTCGCGTCGCGGATCGTCGGCAGCGAGATCGCGAACAGGTCCGGCGTCACCGCCGCCACCGGCACGCCCTGGCGCACCGCGACGCACAGGCCGGTGCGAAACCGGGTCGGGTCGAGGATCGGCAGCTCCTCCGGCCCGCCGGGCCGGCGCCGCCCGGGCCGGACGATCGGCAGGAGGGCGTAGCGCGTGCCGGTGCGGTTGATCGTCCGCTCCAGGTTGAAGTGGACGAGATCGCGCTCCACGGCCTCGAGGGCGGCGAAATCCGCCTCGTGCAGGCGGATCAGCGCCTCGGCCCCGAGGGAGGCGGCGAGGTCGGCCACCGCGACGACGCGGGTGGCGCCGCCCTCCGCGATCGCGACGTGGCGGCTGTTCGAGATCGGCAGGGACGCCACGCGCCAAGTCTCCGTTGAAAAGCCTCCGTCATCGGGCCTCTGTTACCGGAACGGCGGCTCGTCGAAGCTGCGCAGCTTGCGCGAGTGCAGGCCGTGCCGGTTGCGCCGCAGGGCGTCCAGGGTGGCGAGCCCGATCAGCAGGTGCTCGCCCACCGCCCGTTCGTAGAAGGCGTTGGCGGCGCCCGGCAGCTTGATCTCGCCGTGAAGCGGCTTGTCGGAGACGCAGAGCAGCGTGCCGTAGGGCACCCGCAGGCGGTAGCCCTGCGCCGCGATGGTGCCGCTCTCCATGTCGACGCCGATCGCCCGCGACAGGTTGATCCGCCGCCGCTCCTGCGACCAGCGCAGCTCCCAGTTGCGGTCGTCGTAGGTGACGACGGTGCCGGTGCGCAGACGCTGCTTCAGCGCTTCCGCCCGCTCGCCGGTGACGCTGGCGGCAGCCTCCTGGAGCGCGACCTGGACCTCGGCAAGCGCCGGGATCGGCACGTCGGGCGGCACCAACTCGTCGAGGATCCGGTCGCGGCGCAGGTAGCCGTGGGCCAGCACGTAGTCGCCGATGGTCTGCGACTGGCGCAGGCCCCCGCAATGGCCGACCATCAGCCAGCAATGCGGCCGCAGCACCGCCAGGTGGTCGGTGATGGTTTTGGCGTTCGACGGCCCGACGCCGATATTGACGAGGCTGGTCCCCTGCCCCGGCTGCCCTTGGCCGTCCCGGGCGACGAGGTGGTAGGCCGGCATCTGGAACCGGTGCCAGGGCGAGGCGGCGATGAGCGCCTCGGCCTGGGCGCCCGCCGCCTCCCCGGCCTCGACCGAGACGCCGCCGGGCAGGACCAGGCGGGCGTAGCGCTCCGGCTCGGCGACCAGCGCCTTGAGGCCGACGCGCACGAACTGGTCGACGTAGCGGTGGTAGTTGGTGAGCAGGATCCAGGGCTGGATCTGGCGCCAGTCGGCCCCGGTATAGTGCACAAGGCGGCGCAGCGAGTAATCGACCCGCGGCCCGTCGAACAGGGCGAGCGGGCGCACCTCGTCGTCGGTGTCGAGCCACAGCCCGTCGGCGATCTCGTCGCCGACGCTCGACAGCATCGGGGTCGGGAAGTGGCGCGCGAGGTCGCTCGACGTCACGCCCCGGGCGAGCTCCGCCCCCGGCTCGACGACGTAGGGGTACGGGATCTCCTGGGCGCTCAGGCCCACCTCGATCGTGGCGCCGTAATCCTGCACCAGCGGGCGCAGCTGCTCGAGCAGGTAGGGGCGGAAATGGCCCGGCTGGGTCAGGGTGGTGGAAAAGACGCCCGGGCCCTGGAACTTCGCGGTGGCGCGGGAGATCCGCGGCATCGGTCCGGTCGGCCGGTAGGTCAGGCGCAGCTCGGGATAGCGGAAGGTCAGCCGCTCGGCGGAATCGGGCGGCACGCCCTCGGCGAGGAAGCGGTTCAGCGCGTCCCGCAGGCTCCCGGTGGCGGCGGTGTGCAGGCTCGCCAGGCGATCGACCGCCGTCTCGGGGTCGGCCACCGTCTCCATCGGTCTCAGCTCGTCGGCGAACACGCGGTCGGTCTCCCTGATGTCCTGCGCGCCAGCCTATACCGGGTGCCGCTCCGGGGCGACCCGGCTCCTGCGTGTTTCGGGGAAGCGAGGTGACGCGATGAACGGTGCGGAGACGGAATTCGGGCCGCGGCCGGGGGAGGAGACGGTCGCGCTGCCCGCGGCGTTCGATGCCGGGCTCTACTTCGTCGGACGGGTGCGCACGCCCTGGACCGAGCGCGCGGCCTGCCCGCGCAATTCGGGCCAGTCGGACGCGGTCTGCACCCTGGAGGTCGATCCGCGTTTCGCCCCCGCCCTGCGGGAGCTGTCCGGCACCACCCACCTGATCGTGCTCTACTGGATGGACCGGGCGCCCCGGAACCTCGTGGCGCAGCAGCCCCGCCACGCGCCGGCGCCCCGCGGCACCTTCGCGCTGCGCTCGCCGGCCCGGCCGAACCCGATCGCCGTCTCGGTGGTGGAGCTTCTCGGCATCGAGGGCGCCTGCTTGCGGGTGCGCGGCCTCGACTGCCTCGACGGCACGCCGCTCCTCGACATCAAGCCCTACTTCGCCTCCACCGATGCCAAGCCGCAGGCCCGGGTCGGCTGGCGCGAGGCCGACTCGGCCCGCGAGCCGGACATCAGCGCCGACGCAGACGGGCGAGCCGCGCTTTGAGCCAAGCCTTAAGCCAAGCCTTGGCGGCCTGCTGCCGTCTCGCCCGGTCGGCGAGCCGCGACGGCGCCGGGCCGCCCGGAGGCGAGAGCATCGTCTCGGCGATGCGCGTCCGCTCCGGGTAGAGATCGTCCAGCACCGCGCTCGCCAGGGTGGCGGAATCGAGCCGGTCGGCGAAGCGGGTCTCGTGCAGGGCCTGGACGATCTCGGCCTCCAGCACCACGCCGGGGGCGAGCTGGCGCAGGTCTTCGTCGTAGGCGGTCTTGAGCAGCATCGCGGTGCCGCCGCAGACGAGAGCGAGGCTCGCCGCGACCACCCGCCCGTCGAGGCGCAGGAGGTCGGCGCGCGTCGTCACCGGCCCGTCGCCGGCGCGAAAGACGTCGCGGGCAAAGCCCGCGGTGCCCGGCCGGCAGGCGAGCGCGGTGCCCGCCCGTCCTTTCCAGCCGCGCCGTTCGAGCGCCAGGAACTCCGCCACCGCGCCCGCGAGGTCGCCGTCCGGCCCGACCGCCTCGACCGAGAGGAGACCGGCCTCCTCCAGGCGGCGCCGGCGCCGGCGCAGGTCCTTGAGCCGGCCCTTGTGCGGATGGCCCTTCAGGAAGGCGTCGTGGCTGGCGCGCCGGTCGAGGACGGGGCGCTGGAACGCCGAGACCTCCGCCCGGCCCCAGCCGTCGCGGGCGAGCGCCGCGAGGAAGGCCGGTCCCACGCCGTCCTCAGTGGGCAGGAGCGGCCACCACCACGGGCAGCCGAGGCCGCGCATCCCCGCCGCCAGCGCCGCGAGAGCGGGCGGGCCGTCGGGGCCGGCGACCACCAGCGGCGCCGTCACCGTGAGGTACGGGGATGTGAAGGGCCGGGCGACCCGGCCCCATCCGAGGGGGCCGCGCCCGATCCGGTAGGGCAGCAAGGCCACGAGATCGGGCCCGCGCCGCACCGCGAGGCAGGGCAGGTCCGCGGGCGCCAGGCCGTTGTCGCGATGCGCCTCCAGCACCCGCCGGGAATAGTCCGGCGTCGGCCGGTCCGCGCCGGCCACCAGGGCGTCCCAGGCGGCGGGCTCGCGGGAGAGGGCCGCGAGCGTCGTGACCGTACAGGTCATGGCCTCGCAAGTCATGGCCTCGCAGGTCATGGCCTCGCCGGTCATCGCAGCGAGGGCGGGCGTCGGCAGGGGGATCACGGGCGCGTTCATCGGGCGAAGGCCGGGGTGAGGAGGCCGAGGCGGCGATAGGCCAAGAGGGCGAGCACGGCGCCGCGGCCGGCGGTGACGAGGGAAGCCGCCAGCGCCGCCCCGGCGAGGCCCAGCAGCGGCACCAGCGCCAGGGTGAGGAGCACCGCCACGGCGAGGAGCCCGATGGTCACGGCCGCGCAGGCGCGCTCGCCGCCCAGCATCGTCAGCAAATCCTCCGCCGGCCCGCAGGCGGCGGCGAGCCCGTGGCCGGCCACCAGCATGGCGAGCAGCGGCAGGGCGGCGCGGAAATCGGGCCCGAACAGGCCGAGCAGCAGCGGCCCCGCCCCGACCACGCCGAGCCCGGTCGCGAGCGTCGCCAGCAGCGTCAGCCGCGACCAGCGCCGCACCAGGGCCTCGAGCCCGGGCCGGTCGCCCCGGGCTTGCGCCTCCGCGAAGCGCTGCGCGGTGACCGAGGAGGCGGCGTACTGGACGAAGACCACGAATTGCAGCAGCCGCGTCGCCGCGAAATAGGCCCCGACCTCCGCGGGCGGCAGCAGGAAGCCGAGCACCAGCACGTCGACGAAGTTGAAGCCGGAGCCGGCGAGATCGATCAGCGCCATCGGCAGCGCGGCCCGCAGCCACTCGCCGCACGGATAGAGTGCCCGGCCCGGCCGCCGCTCGGCCCACAGGCGCCCCGCGAGAAGGCCCGCCTGGACCGCCAGCGACAGGGCGGTGGCGGCGAGCGTGCAGGCGACCGCGATCCCGGCTTCCGCCGGGGCGCCGAACCCGACCGCGGCGAGCATCAGCGCCATGATCAGGCCCTGGCGCAGGAGGTACGGGGGCACGACGGCGAGCAGCGTCCAGTTGCGGCCCCGCGCCACGCCCTCGCAGAAATCCTGGAGCGCGAAGAGCGGCAGAACCAGCGCGGCGACCAGAACCGGCGCCCGGTAGGCCTCCGCCACGAGGCCGGGCCGGAGCCAGAGCGTGCCGGCGCCGGCCGCCGCCAGGACCGAGGCGGCGGCGAGCGAGAAGACCGCGCCGAAGACGAGGAAGCCGCGCTCCGGCCCGGCGGCGCCCTGCGCCCGGTAGGTCGGCAGGAAGCGGCAGGCGGCCTGGGACAGGCCCCAGGTCGAGGCGTGGCCGAGCAAAGCGGTCCAGACCCAGATCGTGGCGAAGATCCCGTATTCCTCGCCGCCCATCAGCCGGGCCATGAGCACCTGGGCCACGAAGGCGCAGGCCGCCGCGGCGATCCGCACGCCGAACACCGCGAGCGCGGTGCCGGCACTGCCGCCGGCCTCCGCCTCGCCGAGAGATGCCCCGGCCGCCATTCCGCCGCTCCGAACCGCGCCGCGCGAGCCTTCTGCTTAGCGGGCCGGGCTTGCGGGCGGGTTAAGCCCGCCGCGCGAAACGCTCGGTTGCATGCCGCCGGCTCAGGGCGTGCGGCAGGCGAAGCTCTCGGCGCGGTCGGGCTCGCCGCCCAGGTAGCGGGACTCCTGCGGGAACGGGCAGAGCGGGCGCGTGCGGCCCGGGAAGGCGGTGCCGCGGGCGATGAGCCGGTCGGGGGCCTCGCCCCGTTCGACCCAGGATTCGATCGCGCTCAGGGGATCGAAGTCGTCCAGCGCCGGCCCGCCGCCGCAATGGGTCATGCCCGGCACCAGGAAGAGCCGCGCCGCGGCCGCCAGGTCCTGCGCGCCGCCGTTGTGGCGGGCGAGGTCCTGCCAGTGGTCGACGAGGTCGCGGGCGGAGAAGACCGGGTCGGCGACGCCCTGGTAGACGAGGAGCCGCCCGCCGCGGGCCGTGAAGGTCGACAGGAAGGTGCCGGTCGCGTCGTTGAGCGCGGCGGTCTCGGCGATGCGCGGGGTGTCGCGGTCGACGTCGAAGCGCAGCGCGTCGAAGCCCGGATCGGGCGGGGTGAGGAAGTAGTTCGCGATCGCGGCCGGCCCGAGGGTGACGTTGCGGGCGTCGGGCGTGGCGGTCCGCGAGGTGCCGAGCTTCCAGGCCCGCCAGCCCGGCGCCGCGATTCCCGGATCCCAGGCGAAGGAGGCGTAGACCGGACGCCCCTGCCCGTCCCGGGCGCCCCCGAAGGCGCGGCGCAGGGCCTCGACCTGTGCGGGCTTCAGGCAGGTCGCGGTCTTCTCCCCCGGGCAGGCGAGGCCGGCCGGATCGAAGCGGCAGGCGGAGACCGCCTCGACCGACCCGTCGGCGAGGCCGTCGGCGGCGTCGCAGGCCTTCAAGACCGCGTCGGCCACGAGGGTCAGGTCGGCGGGGCTCAACGCCTCGGCCAGGATCGGCCGGCCCTCCGGGTCCTTCGGAGCGGCGGCGAGGAAGCTCCTCGTGTCCCAGATCTGAGCGAGGGCCGCCCGGCTCAGGCGGAAGGCCGGGGCGCCGGCGACGATGCCGTCGAAGGCGGTGGGAAAGCGCGTCGCCGCCATCAGGGCCGAGCGGCCGCCGTTGGAGCAGCCCATGAAGTAGGCCTTGGCCGGGGGCCGGCCGTAGCGGGCCGCGACCAGGGCCTTGGCCTCCCGCGTCACGGTGCCGACCGCCCCGTAGGCGAAGTCGATCCGCGCCTGCTGGTCGAGGCCGAAGGCGGCGTCGGCGTTGTCGCGGCCGCGATGGCCGGAATCGGTCGAGACCACGGCGTAGCCCCTGAGCAGGGCCGGCGCCACCGTCGCTCCCGAGACCGGGATCGCGCCCAACGCCTCGCCGACCACCCCGTCGAGCCCGCCGCCGCCCTGGAACAGGAAGCGGCCGTTCCAGGCGTCCGGCAGGCGCAGCTGGAAGCCGGTGCCGTAGGGTACGCCCCGGGCGCCGGTGCGCGGGTCGATCGTGCCCTCGACGAGGCAGTGGGCCGGCAGCGCCGCCTTCGCCCGCGCGGCGCCGGTGAGCGCGGCACGGGCCGGGTTGTCGGCCGGCAGGGTGCCGGCGGGCACCGCCTCGGCCCGGTCGATGCGCAGGTCCGGGCGGGTGAGCCCGGCGAGGTCGCCGCAGGCGAGCGGCCCGGCGAGCGCCGGCCCGGACAGACATGTGGCGAGGACCAGGATGGGCCGGAGGACCGGCCGACGCGGTTGCGCCCTCCGCTTGACGTCACGTCCCATCGGCAACCCCCAGCCCCGGAGATCCGCCGGGCCGTCGCGCGCCCGGCCCGGCTTCGCGTCCGCCACTCGGCCCGGACGGGTCGAGCCCGTCAAGCGCGGCCGGGGCAATTCGTCGGGTGGAACGCTGCGGCAGGATGCCGGCCCCCCTGTCGCCGGTTGCCGGCCGGGCGCATCATCGCCGGAGACAAGGACCAGGGAGAGAATCGCCATGCCGGACCGTGCCGCGCCGCACCCCGACCGTCGGGCCCTGCTCGTTTCCGGTGCCGCGCTCGCCGGTGCCGCCTTGTCGGGTCTCGGCCTCTCGGGACTGGCCGCGGCCGCGGAGACGCCCGCCCCTCCTGCCGGCCCCCTCTCCGACCTGCCGTTGGTGCCGCCGCGCACGGAGTTCGTCTACGAGGCCGTGGTCGAGATCGCCCCGCTGGTCTCCCTCGGCGACTCGCCGCTCGGCGAGCGCCGGATCGTGCCGATCACCGGCGGGCGCTTCCAGGGTCCGCGGATCCGCGGCACGGTGCTGCCCGGCGGTGCGGATCGGCAGCTCGTGCGCAAGGACGGCGTCCGGCGCCTCGACGCCCTCTACGAGATGCAGGCCGAGGACGGGGCGATCCTGACCGTCCGCAACCAGGTCCTGATCGATCCCGGCCGCGACGGCGCGCCGGACTACCGGTTCTCCACCATCGAGGTGTGACGGCGCCCGAGAGGCCGCATGCCTGGCTCGACCGGCTGGTGCTCGTCGGCAACCCTGCACAGCCTGCGCCCGGCCCGGGCCGCGGTGCTGGTGCGGGCGTTCCGGCTGGCGTGAGACGTGGTATCCTCGCCGAGGATGTACGGGAGCGCCCGCCATGCGCGCCGCCGAGACGCGTGACCCTCCGATGAGCCTCGACGGCTTCCTGGCCTTCCTCGCCGAGCGGCCGGCCGGAGAGCGCTGGGAGCTGGCCGATGGGGTGCCGCTGATGAACGCCCAGCCGACGCGGCGGCACGACTGGATCCAGACCAATATCCTGGAGGCCCTTCGCCAGCACTGGCGCCGTCAAGCCTGTTCCTGGCGTCCCTCCGGTCCGAGCCAGGTGCCGGTGCCGGGCGAGGCCCGCACCGTGGCACCCGATATCCTCGTCGCTCCCGACGACGGCCGCGACGATCTCTGCGTGACGCCCTCGCCGCTCGTCGTGTTCGAGATCCTGTCGCGCAGCGACACCCCGCGGCGCCAGGCCTCGAAGCTCGCCGCCTACGCCGCCGTCGCCTCGATCCAGAGCGTCGTGCTGGTGCGCCAGGACCGGCGTGCGGTGACGGTGCATCGCCGGAACCCAGCGGGCGGCCTGTTGCCCGCCGCCTGCATGGACACGGTCGACCTGCCGGAGATCGGCGTCACGCTGACGCTCGCCGCGATCTATGAATTCACGCCGCTCGCCTAGCGGCGGCCCGCCGTCACGGGCGAGGGCGCCGTCCACTCCCATATCTCGAACCTCTGGCACGAGCCCGAACAAGCTATTGGACAGGAGGTCACCGCGCCCCCATGATCCCGCCCGTGGCCAGGCCCCCGACGCCATTTCCAGAGGGGCCGGCCCGCGTCGGAAGTCAGGGAGGAAGGCATGGCCGGGACGGGTCGTGACGGTGTCGTCACGCGGCGCGAGGCGCTGATCGGAGCGGGCGCGGCGGGAGCGAGCCTGCTGATGCCGGGCCGCAGCGCCTGGGCGCAGGGCGCGGCGAAGCCCGCCGAGATCAAGGTCGGCATCGCCACCTACCTGTCGGGTCCGGCCAGCGTCTTCGGCGTGCCCGGCCGCCAGACCGCCGAGATGCTGTTCGACGAGATCAACGCGGCCGGCGGGATCGCCGGGGTGAAGGTGCGGCCGATCTTCGTCGACGAGGGCCCGGGCGTCGACCATGTTGTCGGCGAGTACCGCCGCCTCGTCCAGTCGGAGGGCGTGCACCTGATCTTCGCGGCGATCTCGTCGGCGGACTGCATCGCCTGCGCGCCGCTCTCCGACGAATTGAAGCGCCCGACGCTCTTGTGGGATTGCGGCACCCAGCGCATCTTCGAGGACAACCGCTACTCGTACGCCTTCCGCACCCAGGCCAACGCCACGCCGGAGATCCTGGCCGCGCTCCTCTACCTCCTGAAGGTCAAGCCCGACTTCAAGTCGATCGCGGTGATCAACCAGGACTATGCCTGGGGCCGCGATTCCTGGGACATCTTCCGCACCGCCATGAACACCCTGAAGCCCGGGGTGAAGGTTGCGGCCGAGCTGTTTCCCCGCTTCGGCGCCACCGACTTCTCGACCGAGATCACCCGCGTGCTGGCGTTGCGGCCCGACGTGGTGCTGTCGACCTCCTGGGGCGGCGACCTCGACGCGCTGATCCGCCAAGCCTCGGACCGTAAGCTGTTCGAGCGCGCGACCTTCGTGATGCCGCTCGCCGAATCCTCGCTCCAGCGGGTCGGCAAGGCGCTGCCGGCCGGCCACATCGTCGGCGCGCGCGGCGACCACTGGTTCCTGCACCCCTCCCCGGCCGATCCGGAGCGGCTGAAGCGCTTCAGCGACACCTACAAGGCCAAGTACAATTCCTGGCCGATCTATCCGTGCTTCCACATGGCCCAGGCCGTCTCGGCGATGAAGGCCGGCATCGAGAAGGCGGTGGCGGCGAAGGGCGGCGGCTGGCCGACCGATGCGGAACTGGCCTCCGCCTTCAAGGGCCTCGAATTCCCCTCGCCGACCGCGAGCGTGCGGATCCGCGAGGACGGCCAGGGCCTCGAGAACCAGCTCATCGGCACCACCCTGCACTCCGACAAGTACCCGTTCCCGGTGCTCACGGACATGATCGTCTTCCCGGCCGAGTCGGTGACGACGCCGGTCGGGCAGAAGAGTGCCGACTGGCTGAAGACGCTGACCCCCGACATGGTGGCCAAGCTCCCGCAGGCGCAGGCCTTCAAGAGCTGATGGCCTGGTTGTCGGAGAACGGGATCCTCGTCGGGCTCGCCCTGCTCGACGGGCTCTCCTACGCCGCCGCCGTCTTCATGGTGGCGGTGGGGCTGAACCTGGTGTTCGGCGTGCTGCGGGTGCTCAACGTCGCCCATGGCAGCCTCTACGCCATCGGCGGCTACGCGGCAGCCTCCATCGGGCTGTTCGCTGCCTCGCTGGGCGCGCCGCCCTGGCTCGGCCTGCCGATCCTGCTCGCCGCGGCGGTGCTGGTCGGCGTGGTGCTCGGGCCGGTGATCGAGCGGCTGCTCTTGCGCCGGATGCAGGACCGCGAGCCGGTCCTGCAGCTCCTCGTCACCTTCGCGCTGTTCATGATCCTGGAGGACCTGCAGAAGCTGGTCTGGGGCGTGCAGCCGGTGGTGTTCGACGCGCCGCTGAAATGGCTCGGCACCGTCGACGTGCCGTTCGGCCAGGACGCGATCCCGTTCACCGCCTACCAGCTCTACGTGCTGCCGGGTGTGGCCCTCGCGACGCTGGCCATCCTGGCTTACGTGCTGCGCTACACGCTGACCGGCCGCATGGTCGTGGCGGTCACGGTCGACCGCGAGGCGGCCCGGGCCATGGGGATCGACGCCGCCAGGGTGACGATGCTGACCTTCACGGTCGGCGCCGCGCTCGCGGCGCTCGGCGGTGCGCTCGCCGCCCCCACCGTCTCGCTGGTGCCGGGCGTCGGCGCCTCGACCATCGTGCTCTCCTTCGCGGTGGTGGCGACGGCGGGCCTCGGCCAGATCGAGGGGGCGGCGGTCGCCGCCCTCCTCATCGGCCTCGGCCGGTCCTTCGCGGTCTATGTCGCGCCGGAATTCGAGGTGGTGGTGCCCTACGCCATCATGGTGGCGGTGCTGCTGTTTCGGCCCCAAGGCCTGTTCGGCGTGGCGGAGACCCGGCGGATATGACCTGCCATTCCTTGCACGGAGGCGCCGCGCGATGACCCGCCGCTCCGAAACGATTCTCGCGCTCTCCGGCGCCGTGCTGATCCTCGCCCTCGCCTATGCGGTGCCGTGGCTGCGCTTCGTGCTCACCATCGCGCTCGCCAAGGGGCTCGCCGTGCTCGGCATCCTGCTCCTGCTGCGGGCCGGCCAGGTCAGCTTCGGCCACGCGCTCTACCTCGCGCTCGCCGCCTACACGGTGGCGTTCGGCGCGGTTCTCGTGCCGGAGGCCCTGCTGCTGCTCCCGGCCGCCGCTGTGCTCGCCGGGATCGTCGGCCTGCTGATCGGGCTCTTCGTGGTGCGCTACCGCGAGATCTTCTTCGGCATGCTCAATCTCGCGCTCAGCATGGTGTTCTACTCGGTGCTGGAAAAGTTCTACGCGCTCACCCACGGCGCCGACGGCATCCGGCTCCCGCCGGTGACGGTCCTCGGGCAGCCGCTCGCCGGCGAGACGGGCGAGTGGACGGTGCTGGGCATCGCCCTGGTGCTCACGCTTGCCTGCGGCGGCCTCGTGCGGGTGGCGCTCGCCTCGCCGCTCGGGGAGGCGCTCGCCGGCATCAAGACCCGGGAGACCCGGCTCGACTTCATGGGCGTGTCCCCGAAGCGCGTGCTGCTCGCGGCCTACGTGGCGTCGGCCGTGATGGCGGGCTTCGCCGGCGCGATCATCGCGCTCACCACCCGGCACGTCACCCCGGCACTCAGCTACTGGACCACCTCGGGCGAGCTCGTCTTCATCGCGATCCTCGGCGGGGCCGGCAGCGTGCTGGGGCCGTTCCTGGGGGCGGCGGCCTACGAGCTGACCCGGGTCTACGCGGCGGCGACCTTCGCCAATGCCTGGCAGCTGGTGCTGGGCCTCGTGCTGCTGGCCGTCATCGTGTTCGCGCCGGGCGGCATCTGGGGCATGATCACGAGCCGAAGGAGGGCCGCATGACCGCGCTTCTCTCGGCAAAGGGTCTGCGCCTCGCCTTCGGCGGGCTCAAGGCGGCGGACGGGATCGACCTCGACGTCGAGGCCGGCGAGTTCCTGGCGATCATCGGCCCGAACGGCGCGGGTAAGACCACCTTCATCAACATGACGACCGGCTACCTCAAGCCGCAAGGGGGGACGATCGCCTTCGAGGGCAAGCCGATCCTCGGCCTGTCGCCGCGGCGCATCGTCGGGCTCGGGGTCGCGCGCAGCTTCCAGCTGCCCCAGCTCTTCACCGAGCACACCGTGCTCCAGAACGTGGCCCTCGCGGTCGCGTCCCGCGAGGGCGTGTGGTCGGTGCTGAACCCGCTCTTGCGCCCGCGCTTCCGCGACGAGGCGGCGGAGCTGATCGCGCGCTTCGGGCTGACCCGCATCACCGACGTGCGGGCCGACGCCCTCAACGAGGGCGCGCGCAAGCTCGTCGACATCGCCATGGCGGTGGCGCTCCGGCCCCGCCTCCTCCTGATGGACGAGCCGACGAGCGGCGTCGCCGCGGCGGAAAAAATGGCCATCGTCGAGACCCTGGTGCGGGTCCTGCGCGAGGCGGGTGTGACGGCGGTCTTCGTGGAGCACGACATGGAGGTGGTCGGGCGCTTCGCCGACCGGGTCGCCGTCTGGGGCCAGGGCAAGATCGCGGCGCTCGGGTCCCCGTCCCGGATCCTCAACGATCCGGAGGTGCAGCGTACGGTGATCGGCATCGCACCGAACGGAGGCGCCCATGCTGCGGCTTGAGGGAGCGGCGGTGGAGATCGCGGGCGCCCCCGTGCTCCGCGGCGTCTCGCTCGCCGTGCCGCCGGGCGGGCGCGTGGCGCTGATCGGCCGCAACGGCGCCGGCAAGACCACGACGCTGCGCGCCCTGATGGGGCTCCGGCCCCTCCAGGCCGGCCGGCTCGTCCTCGACGGGCAGGAGGCCGGTGCCGTGCCGGCGCATCACCGTGCGCGGCTCGGCATCGGCTACGCGCCGGAGGAGCGCAAGCTGTTCGGCAGCTTCACGGTGCAGGACAATCTGCTGCTGCCGGCCCAGGTGCTCAAACTACCCAAGGCGGAAGTCTCGCGGCGGCTGGATTCCGTCTACGCGCTCCTGCCGGAACTCAAGGATTTCGCGCCGCGCAAGGCGGCGGGCCTGTCGGGCGGCCAGGGCAAGATGGTGGCGCTCGGCCGCGCCCTGATGGTCGGCACCCGCGCGGTGCTCCTCGACGAGCCGTTCCAGGGCCTCGCCCCGGCGCTCGCCCTTCGCTACGCCGAGGCCCTGGCGCGCCTGCGCGCCGCGCTCCCCGACGTCGCGATCCTGATCACCGAGAGCAGCCCGGACCTGCTGCGGGCGCTCGTCGACACCACCATCCAGATCGAGCGCGGCGAGATCTCGGCCGCGTAACGCAAGGAGATTTTTTCAATGAGGCTCAACGGCAAGGTCGCGATCGTCACCGGCGCCGGCGGCGGCTTCGGCGAGGGCATCGCCAAGCGCTACGCCGCGGAGGGCGCCAAGGTCGCGGTGCTCGACCTGCGGGGCGATGCCGCCGAGCGGGTGGCGGCCGAGATCGGCGAATCCGCCATCGCCATCGCGGCGGATGTCGGCAGCGCCGCGGATGTCGCGGCGGCGGTCGCGCGCACCACCGAGGCCTTCGGCACGCCCCACATCCTGGTCAACAACGCCGGCACCACCCACCGCAACCAGCCGCTGATGGAGGTCGACGAGGAGGCCTTCGACCGGGTCTTCCGGGTCAACGTGAAGTCGATCTTCCACTTCGTCCGGGCGCTGGCGCCCGCGATGCGCGACAATGGCGGCGGCGTGATCCTGAACGTCGGCTCGACCGCCGGCATCCGGCCCCGTCCCGGCCTGACCTGGTACAACGCCTCGAAGGGGGCGGTGAACCTGATGTCGAAGTCGCTGGCCGTCGAGCTGGCGCCGTGGAAGATCCGCGTCAACGCGCTCTGCCCGGTGATGGGCGAGACCGGCCTGCTGGAGGCTTTCATGGGCGTGCCCGACACGCCGGAGAACCGGGCGAAGTTCGTCGCGACGATCCCGCTGGGGCGGATGTCGCGGGCGTCCGACATCGCCAACGTGGCGTTGTTCCTGGCCTCCGACGAGGCGGAGTTCATCACGGGCGTGGAGATGCCGATCGACGGGGGGCGGACGGTGTGACGTGACCGAACCCGCGCCTTCCGTCCGGGGGGCGCGGTCGAGCCGCTGCGGCGATCTCGGAAGCCCCTTGCGGAGGGGCACTGTCGTCCGATGCCGGCCGCGCTTCTCCCATTCCGGTGTCTTGATGCGTTCGCGCTCACCCGTGGTCCGGCCGGACGGCATCGTCGCGCTCGGAGTGGTGCGCCGGCATCTCCGACGTCGCACCTGAGCTGCCGAACGATGGGATCTCCCGGCCTTGCGAACCGTCTTCGTTGCGCGGCTGCGCTCCCGCCGCACCATGCGCCTTGACGAGAAACGGGTCTCTCTGCTGCGCCATCCCTCGATCCTCGTTCAGCCGGGAGCCTCCGGGACACCCTGAGCGGTTTCCTCTCCCCCGGCGTCGCTCTCCACCCTGGAGTTTGCGAAAAATTCAGACTAATGCGGCACTGAACGATGAGGACAAAAGTGCTTGCTTCATGGCCCTGCGCATCGACCTCAAACCGCACGAACGGCTGATTATCGGCGACGTCTCGATCCGCAACGGCAGTCGCCGTGCATCCCTGACCTTCGAGACGAAGGCAAAATTTCTTCGTGAAAAAGATATTTTGACGGAAAGCCAGGCCAAGACGGCCTGTGAGAGATTGTATGTCATCCTCCAGGCGATCTATCTCACTGAAAAGGATCTGATGATCGAGAACGAGTTCATAGCTCATGCGAACGAGATCATGAACAGCGTTCCGACCATGGGTCTGTATATCGCCGAAATCCACAAAAAGATCGAGGATGGTGATTACTATCAGGCGCTCAAGGTTGGTCAGGATCTCATGAATTACGAGAAATACCTGACGAAACTGGTCGAATAGCAGCCTTCCGTCGGCAGATTCTCCTAGAGACGGCGTATCCGGGGCCATGCGGGGCGGCGCCGTTTCCACGCGCCACAGCGAAGCCGACCTGCCTGAGGTGGCACGCGACCGAACGTCCGATCGGGTTCTACCGCTCGCGCCCGTCGGACGCAGTTCCCGCGCTGCCGGATCGACATCGACCGCTCCGCGCCGTGGCCGGGTCCCGGCGATGTCGATCGCGGGCGGGCGAGCACCGGGCGCCGCCTCGACCGGCGATAAGCCCGATCCGGCGGTATGAGGCCGTCCGGCTGCCAGTCCGGCCCCCGACGACGCGGATCTCGCTTCGCCGCCGACGATGCGGCACGATCGAGGACCGAGCGTGGTCGCCGTTGCCGGGTCACGCCCGCCACACGACGGGACGGCGGACGCGAGTCGGACCGAGCATGCCCTCTCGTGAGCGCTCTCCCCGCCCCGGATCTCCGCCCGCCCTGGCGTTGGTTGTCCGATGCCGGGGCGCCTCGTGGTGGAACGTCCGCCGACCGTCGCGCCACTTGGCCGCTGTCATGATGCTGGCGACCGACGTCGCTTTGGTGCGCCCCCTCTCCCTCCACGCCGAGCGGCGTCGATCACCGCGCATCCGCCGATCGGCCTCGGGGTACGACACGGATTTGCGACTGGATTAGCCCATCGGATATAATTCTCCGAGACAGATCCGGCGACCCCTGAATCGGCCGAAAGAGTAAACGTGCGTGCCGGACGTCGCCCCGGACAGAGGCCATGGCCCGCCTGCATTCGTGTGGAACACGGTTCATCCAGGCGAACGTCTGCGCCGGTCGAGTCCGGACTGCATGGACGATCTCTCTCATCATGCTGCGAGGGGGCAGATCTTGCTCCCGGCCTATGCATCGATGCTGTGCATCGATGCATAGGCCGGGCGACGAAGGATGGTCGACACGTCGATTTGTCACAGATAAAATCGGTTTTTTATATTTAAAATAGATATCGATATAAATTATATCGAATTGCATTTTGTAATTAATCTGATATTTTCATATTATATATAAAGATATACAATATAAAATGGCAAGACAGGCAAAAGATAGCGATAATTTTTGCCGGCTTAATGCGATGACCTCTCGGTTCATGTCTATCGGGCGACGGGATCGTGATTGCGGTAATCCCGATAGACAGCAAGCGATATATTCCTCGCGGGAGTTCTGCCGGAATCCACGTCAGCCAGCGTTCGAGCCACCGATGAAACGGCGCGGGGATGGCGGAGGGAACGTTTCATTAATCATTAACGGCGTACAACGTCGCAAGTGGCTTGACGAAGTGGAAATGGACCGATGGCTGTGGCGCTTTCCTCGGGTATCCGCGATACCCTGGTGACCATCCAGCAGACCGTTGCAGAGGCAACCATCTCGCAGACGCGGCTGGCGACCGGTAAGAAGGTCAACTCCGCTCTCGACAACCCGTTGAACTACTTCGCCGCCGCGACGCTCGATCAGCGCGCCGGCGACCTCTCCGGCCTGCAGGACAACATGCAGCAGGCCGTGCGCACGATCACGGCCGCGAGCACCGGCATCGATGGCATGACCAAGCTGCTCCAGACGGCGCAGGGCCTTGCCAACTCGGCCGCCGCGGAGAGCGACCAGACCCGCCGCGCCACCCTCGCCACCCAGTTCAACACCGTGTTGAGCCAGGTCGACGAGCTGATGAAGAACTCGGGCTACAACGGCACCAACCTGCTCAACGGCGACAAGCTCTCGCTGTCCTTCGACCCCAAGTCGACGACCTCGACCATGGTCATCCAGTCCTCGACCGGCTCGGTGGGCGTCGCCGGCTCGCTCGGCCTGACCGCCTCGCGTCTCGGCGTGGCGACGGCGGCCAACTCGACCTGGACCAACGGCGCCAGCGACACGATCGGCGACGCGGGCATCAAGACGACCCTGACGCAGCTCAGCACCGCGATCGCGACGCTGCGGATCGAGGCCAGCGGCCTCGGCTCGACCCAGACCATCGTGTCGGCGCGCCAGGCCTTCACGACCTCAATGATCAACACGCTGAAGGGCGGCTCGGGCGACCTGACGCTGGCCGACCTGAACGAGGAAGGCGCCAAGCTGAGCTCGCTCAACACCCGCGGCCAGCTCGCCCAGACCGCCCTGTCGCTCGCCACCCAGCGCGACCAGCAGGTCATGCAGCTCCTGAAGTAAGAGCGACGCCGTAACCCGACGTCTTCGCACACCAGCCTCACGCGATCTGTCGCGGGCGGCCAGCCTTCGAGCTCAACGATGATGCACCTTGCTCGGCCGTTGCAGGACGAAGACCTGCAGGGCCATCACGAGCGCGCGCTCGCCGTGCGCGCGGACGGCGACCCGGCGGTCCACGACCCGGCATGGGGCCGCGACCGCATCTTCGTCTCGATCGCGGCCTTCCGCGATCCGGAATGCCAGAAGACGATCGCCGACCTCTTCGCCAAGGCCGATCGGCCCGAGCGCGTGACGGTCGGCCTCATCCGGCAGATGGATCTCGTCGAGGATCTGGCGCATCTGGCGGGGCCCGCGATCCCGGCGGACCGTGTCCGCGAGATGCGCTTCGACTGGCGCGAGAGCCGCGGCGTGTGCTGGGCGCGCTTCCTCGCCCAGAGCCTGTGGCGCGGCGAGGCCTACGTCCTGCAGATCGACGCCCACATGATGTTCGCGGCGGGCTGGGACACCAAGCTCATCGAGGATCTCGAGCGCTGCCCCGGCAAGAAGTCGCTGATCTCGTTCGGGTCGCCCCCCTACCTGTCGCCGGGGGACATCCTGTCCGACCTGTATCCCGGCATCGTCATTCCCGGGACCTTCCTCGATTGCGGCGCCATCCGCTTCAGCGGCATCTGGCCGTGCGCGGAGGTCGAGGAGCAGTTCCGGATTCCATCCCTCCTGGCTGGCGGCGTGTTCGGGCCCGGCGAGATGATCCGGGAGGTGCCCTACGACCCGCACCAGTGCTTCGCCCTCGAAGAGGCGTCCTATGTCATCCGCCTGTTCACCCATGGCTGGGACGTGTATTCCGCCCGCACGCGCACGATGTGGCACCAGTACCGCCACAATAACACGCTGAAGCGCAAGGACGACTTCGATCCCGGCCATGCGGCCCGGAACGCCGACTTCACGCGGCGCGCCTACATGCGCTTCAACCATATGACGAAGCACGGCCGCTCGACGCATCCGCGGGACACCGAGGATCTCGACCTGTTCGGGCTCGGAGACGTCCGGACGCTCGCCGCCTACGAGGACTTTTCCGGCATCGACCTTCGCGGCAAGCGGGTCAGCGAGTACGCGCTCCGGGCCCGCTACATCCCGGACATCCACGAGATCGTGAAGTTCAACGTCGCCTGCCTCGACACCGAGGGCGAGACGCCGCCTGCCATGATGAGCGAGACGGAGCGCCTGCTGCGCATCGCGATGCGGGACTGGAGCATCGACCGGCTCTCCGACGAGCTCGTCGAGACGATGCTGGCGATCGCGAAATCCGACCTCGCCGACATCTTCCAGATGCGCAAGGGCGCGGAGGTCTTCGCCCGCCGCTTCGAGCTGAAGTCGGACTTCATGAACTGGGACCACGCCGCCCTGGTGTCGGAGCTCGCGCGCCTCGTCGCCGCCGTCGAGCACATCAACGCCGCGCAGGACGCCCCGGCGCCACCAGCGCCCGAACACCGGGCACCGGCCCCGCACGCGCTCAGCGCCTGAGAGGCCACGGCGCCCGATCGCCTCGCGATCGGGCGCCGCTCGTGCTGTTCCCTCCTGCCGCGGACACCGCGCCGGACCGGGCCCATGCCTCGTCGCCCATGCCTTGTACCCCATGCCTCGTCGGAGGATGCCGGAGAGAAAGGCGCGCGAGCGGCAGGGCGTAGAGGTCGCCGCACCGTAGTCGACGATGCCGGTAGAGATGCCGTCAGCGAACGATCTCGGGCGATCACATCCAGCTGCAAGATATCATCCAGACAAGATTCGGGATACGGGCGATGCAGATCCTCCAGGCCAAACCCTCGCTCGGCGAAGACTGCTTCGCGCGGGTCGGCGGAATCAACTACGTCGAGGTCTTGACAGCGATCCACCGCAACCTGCGGCCGGCGACCTATCTCGAGATCGGGGTGTTCACCGGCAACACCCTGCGGCTGTCGCAATGCCCGACGATCGGGGTCGATCCGGAGTTCCGGATCGGCGGGCTGCCGGCGAACTGCCCCGCCCTGCATCTGTTCCAGAAGCCCAGCGACGCCTTCTTCAAGGACCACGATCCGACGGCGATCCTCGGCGCGCCGATCGACCTCGCGTTCCTCGACGGCATGCACCGCTTCGAGTACCTGCTCCGCGACCTGATCCACACGGAAGCGCATTGCCGGCCGAACTCGGTCGTCGTGCTGCACGATTGCCTGCCGGGCGACGCCCACATCACGGCGCGCAGCATGGCGGATCCGCGGCGGGCCCAGTCGTCCCACCCGGATTTCTGGGCGGGCGACGTCTGGAAGCTCCTGCCGATCCTGCGCCGCTACCGGCCGGACCTGCGCATCGTCGCGACCGACGCCGCGCCGACCGGGCTCGTCTTCCTGACCAACCTGAACCCGTCCTGCACCATCCTGCAGAAGAACTACTTCGCCATCGTCGAAGAGTGGCTCAACGTCGATCTCGCCGATTACGGGGTCGCGCGCCTCATCGACGAGGCCGATCCGATCAAGGCGCGCCAGATGGTGTCGCCGGAATTCTGCGCCAACCGCTTCTGGCTCTGAATTCCCGTCGCCAGATCGGCACCCCCTTTCGCCGTCCTTCACGTCCATTCCGATCCGCCAGGTCCGGGGCGATTCATGTCTCACTCTCTCGCTGCCGCCATCCCCGCGCAGGATTCGCCCGCGTCCGCCGAGGCGCATCGCGCGCGCCCCGTCGTGTCGATCGTCGTGCCGACCTACCGGCGGACCGAGCGCCTCGACCGGTTCTTCCGGCATCACGTCAAGATGCTGGACGAGATCGGGGTCAGCTACGAGATCCTGGTCATCGACGACGCCTCCCCGGACAACACGCAGGACATCGTCAGGTCCTGGGCCGAGACGTGCCCCCACATCCGGTCGATCCGCAACGCGAAGAACGTCGGTTTCCGCCCGAACTACCTCGCCTGCCTGCGGGAGGCGAAGGGCCATCTGACGGTCTATGTCGGGAACGACGACCTGCTGATCGGGGAGAGCCTGCTCAAGCACATCGAGCAGATGGCCCGTGATCCCGAGATCGTCATGCTGCAGGCGCCCTGGTTCCTGCTCGACGAGCACAGCGGCAACAAGATCACCGGTCGCTCGTACGAGGTCGAGAGCGAATATCGCTTCTACCGCGGCGAGCACGGGCGCTGCCTCGATTTCGTCCTGCAGCGCCATGTCTTCCCGGAGTGGTACATCATCAGGACGGATGCGGCCGCCGAGATCGCCGGGCCGTACGACCGGACGACCTATCACTTCTTCTCGCATCTCTCGAACGCGCTCGAGATCGGCGACGTCGTCTTCGCGGCCGAGCCCTACGCCATCGTGACGGCGATTTCGCGGGGCGAGGACAGCCATGTCGGCAACACCGAGACGCTGTTCGGCTGGGACGAGTACCGGGGCGGCATCGAGCATCTCGCCGCCGCGGCCCGGCGGCAGGACCCGTCCTGGATTCAGGGCCAGCCGGACCTGATGAAGCGGATCCAGGATTTCACCAACATCCGGATGGACGTCGCCCTCAGGCTGCATACGGGAGCGAGGAACTGGCTCCATGCCTGGCACCTCAAGTGCCGGCTGGATGCCTACGGGGCGGGCTCGCTGTCGCCGGACGCTGCTACGGAACTGTGCTCGCTCGCCGCCATGGAGGCGTGCGTGACCGAACTCGTCCGTACCGGCCACCGCACCATCGTGGTGAGCGAGCGCTGCTTCGCGATCTTCCGCGAGGTCATCAGGATCGATCCCGAGGTCACGCTCCTGTGCGAGGGCGACACCCGGGAGGCGGAAGCCACCGCCTGCATCACCTTCGGCAGCCCCCCTACCCTCGTCGGCAAGACGGTCGTCGACCTGGTCGCCACCATGCGCCGCTATCGCGCCTAAGCGACGACCGGATCGTAGTATTCAGAAACACACAGAGACAAAATAACTGTTACGTCAACACATTCTTAACGATGCCTGGTTGGGGCTTCTTAACGATCTAACAGTATGGTTTCCGTCAGCACGAAAATGTGCTCTCGGCATTCAAAAGGATAAACCATGCCTGTCTCGCTTTCGTCGGGTGTCCGCGATACCCTGGTGACCATCCAGCAGACCGTTGCCGAAGCGACCCTGTCGCAGACGCGGCTGGCGACCGGGAACAAGGTCAACACCGCCCTCGACAACCCGATGTCCTACTTCGCCGCCGCGAGCCTCAACCAGCGCGCCGACGATCTCTCCGGCCTGCAGGACAACATGCAGCAGGCCGTGCGTACCATCACGGCCGCCAGCACCGGCATCGACGGCATGACCAAGCTGCTCCAGACGGCGCAGGGCATCGCCACGTCGGCCGCCGCCGAGAGCGACCAGAGCCGCCGCGCCACCCTCGCCACCCAGTTCAACACCGTGTTGAGCCAGGTCGACGAGCTGATGAAGAACTCGGGCTACAACGGCGTCAACCTGCTCAACGGCGACAAGCTCTCGCTGTCCTTCGACCCGAAGTCGACGACCTCGACCATGGTCATCCAGTCGTCGAACGGTTCGGCGGCGGTGGCCGGCTCGCTCGGCCTGACCGCCTCGCGCCTCGGCGTGGCGACGGCGGCCAACTCGACCTGGACCAACGGCGCCAGCGACACGATCGGCGACGCGGGCATCAAGACGACCCTGACGGCGCTGAGCACGGCGATCAGCACGCTGCGGATCGAGGCCAGCGGCCTCGGCTCGAGCCAGACCATCGTGTCGGCCCGCCAGGCCTTCACGACCTCGATGGTCAACACCCTGAAGGCGGGTGCCGGCGACCTGACGCTGGCCGACCTGAACGAGGAAGGCGCCAAGCTGAGCTCGCTCAACACCCGCGGCCAGATCGCCCAGACCGCCCTGTCGCTCGCCACCCAGCGCGACCAGCAGGTCCTCCAGCTCCTCCGCTGATCCCGTCGGGCGGCTTCCCGCCCGGCTGACGATGACCCAACGCGGCTCCGGGCAGGACGATGCCCGGGGCCGTTTTCGTTCGTGCCGTGTCGGGTGCGCGCCGGGTCGCGGACGGCTGCGGCTCCGGCGCCGGTCGCGGCACGGTCGGCGGGGATGGCGACCGGGAGGCGTGCCGGCCGTTTGGATGCGGTGCGCCCTGCCCCCTCGCGGCGCCCCGTGGTTTGGCGTCTCTCACAAGACTCCCGTTGGGCCGACGCCTCCCCATCGAGCGCCGACGGCGACCGAGCGTTTCGCGAGCTGCACTCAAGCCGCCGCGATGCCCGTCTCCCGCTACCGGAACGATCCGCTGGGGCCGTTCGGGAGCCCGCTGCGGCGCAGCCGCAGGCCCGGGTCGATCGATCGGGTCTGTCGCGGTCCTGGGGCCGAGCCCGATGTTGCATCTTCATGTCCGGGCCGGAGGCGGGATTTCCGGCATATTTCTATTCGCCGGGGCAGTTCAGCTTCCGCTCGTTCGGCAAATACGATGTCCTGTCGGCGTAACTGGCATCTACCGGGTTCTAATCTGATCATTCGATCGAACGCTACCGCAAGGGGCCGAGAGTCGTTTTGATTTCTGCGATGCAATTATACGTATCGTTAACTATCAATCGTTGCTCGTTCTTAACACTCGGGGGCTAGGGTCATTGTCAGCACGAAAATGTGCTCCTGGAATTCAAAAGGATAAACCATGCCTGTCTCGCTTTCGTCGGGTGTCCGCGATACCCTGGTGACCATCCAGCAGACCGTTGCCGAAGCGACCCTGTCGCAGACGCGGCTGGCGACCGGGAACAAGGTCAACACCGCCCTCGACAACCCGATGTCCTACTTCGCCGCCGCGAGCCTCAACCAGCGCGCCGGCGACCTGTCCGGCCTGCAGGACAACATGCAGCAGGCCGTGCGTACCATCAGCGCCGCCAGCTCCGGCATCGACGGCATGACCAAGCTGCTCCAGACGGCGCAGGGCATCGCCACGTCGGCCGCCGCCGAGAGCGACCAGAGCCGCCGCGCCACCCTCGCCACCCAGTTCAACACCGTGTTGAGCCAGGTCGACGAGCTGATGAAGAACTCGGGCTACAACGGCGTCAACCTGCTCAACGGCGACAAGCTCTCGCTGTCCTTCGACCCCAAGTCGACCAGCGCGACCATGGTCATCCAGTCGTCGAACGGCTCGGCGGCGGTCGCCGGCTCGCTCGGCCTGACCGCCTCGCGCCTCGGCGTGGCGACGGCGGCCAACTCGACCTGGACCAACGGCGCCAGCGACACGGTCGGCGACGCGGGCATCAAGACCACCCTGACGGCGCTGAGCACGGCGATCAGCACGCTGCGGATCGAGGCCAGCGGCCTGGGCTCGAGCCAGACCATCGTGTCGGCCCGCCAGGCCTTCACGACCTCGATGGTCAACACCCTGAAGGCGGGTGCCGGCGACCTGACGCTGGCCGACCTGAACGAGGAAGGCGCCAAGCTGAGCTCGCTCAACACCCGCGGCCAGATCGCCCAGACCGCCCTGTCGCTCGCCACCCAGCGCGACCAGCAGGTCCTCCAGCTCCTCCGCTGATCCCATCGGGGCGACGCCCCGGACGGACGACGATCGAAAGGGCCCCGGGTCGCAAGACCCGGGGCCCTTTTCTGTACCGACGGGCGGATTCCCGGAGGATCCGGTGCGACCCCATCGGGCCCGACGCGGGACGGTTGCGCCCGGCGCGGGTGCCGGGATCGCCTCGCGGTCCGCCGGGGGACGGAGTCCGCTCCCGCGGCGCCTCTTCAGAGTGCCGCCCGCTCGTGCTCCGGCGTCGAGACCAGCCGCGCGGCGGCCGCGTTGGCGGCGCGCAACGCGGTCTCGGGGGCGTCGCCCCGGGCCAGGTGCGCCGCGAAGGTGCCGACGAACATGTCGCCGGCGCCGTGGGTGCTCACCACCGTGATCGGCAGGGCCGGCAGCGCCACGGGTGCGGTGGCGGCGCCCGCCATGGCGACGCCGTCGCCGCCCGCCGTGACCACGACGAGGCCGAAGCGGGCACTGAGGGCGTGGGCGGCCGTCGCGGCCTGCGCCAGCGACTCCACGCTCCCGCCGCCCAGCATCTCGGCCTCGATCGCGTTGACGACCAGGATGTCGACGTGGTCGGGGAGATCGGTCGCGAAGGGCCGGGCCGGCGCCGCGTTGAGGATCGTGGTGAGGCCGAGCTGCCGGGCCCGGCGCGCCACCGCGGCGTTGACCGCCTCCGGGATCTCGTTCTGGAGGATCAGCACCCGCGCCTGCCCGAGCCGGGCATCCGGGATCTGGTCGGCCTCGATCGCCAGGTTCGCGCCCGAGACGATGACCGCGCCGTAATCGCCGCCATCGTCGAAGATCGCCACGCTCATGCCCGATCCCGTCCCGGGCAGGATTGCGACCCCGGCGCGGTCCACCCCGGCGCGGTCGAGGCCGGCCAGCAGCCCGCGGCCGAAATCGTCGTCGCCGACCGCGCCCACCATCGCGGTCGCGACGCCCTGCCCTTGCGCCGCCGCGGCCTGGTTGCCGCCCTTGCCGCCGAATTTCGGGGCCCAGCGCCGGCCGGTCACGGTCTCGCCCTTGCGGGGGCGGTCCGGGGCGTCGACCGTGATGTCGTAGTGCAGGCTGCCGACCACGACGATCTCGGGCTGCGTCCCCTGCCCGGCCGTGCTCGACGCGGTTTTGTTGTTCGCGGTCATGCGCGCCCCCGGGCGAAACGGTCGACCAGCATGGCCAGCAGGATGATGAGGCCGGTGGCGAGAAGCTGGTAGAAGGCCTGCACGTTCATCAGGGTCAGCCCGTTGCGCATGGCGCCGAGGATGACCGCACCGAGGAGCGTGCCGAGGATGCTGCCCTTGCCGCCCATCAGCGAGGCGCCGCCGATGGCCGCCGCCGCGATGGCGTCGAGCTCCCAGAGATTGCCGAGGATCGGCTCGGCGGCGCCGAGGCGGCCGACGAGGATCATGGCGGCGAGCGCGGCGAGCAGGCCCGACAGCATGTAGGCGCCGATCTTGGTGAGCGCGATCGGCACGCCGGCGATGTGGGCGGCCTCCTCGTTGCCGCCGACCGCCAGGAGGTACTCGCCGAACGGCGTCTTGCGCAGGATCAGCCCGGCGAGGAGCGCCACGACCAGCACCACGATCACCGCCATCGGGATTCCGCCGACATTCCCGTTCACCAGCGCCCGGAAGCTCTGCGGCACGCCGAAGATCGGGTTCCCGTCCGTCGCGATCAGCGCCAGGGCCCGGTAGGTGCTCAGCGTGCCGAGCGTGACGATGAAGGGCTGGAGGCCGCCAAAGCAGATCAGCGCGCCGTTGACGGCGCCGCACGCCGCGCCGAGCGCCAGCCCGGCCAGCACCGCGAGCACCGGGGGCACGCCGGCGACCATCAGGCTCGCCGAGAGCACCGCCGAGAGCGCCGCGACCGGGCCGACCGAGAGGTCGATGCCGCCCGACACGATCACCAGCGTCATGCCGAGGGCCACGCAGGCGTTGATGCTCGATTGCTGGAGAATGTTGAGGAGGTTGCGCTCGGTCAGGAAGCCCGGGGCCGCGACCGCGAAGACCAGGACGATGAGC
The DNA here is from genome assembly GCF_017347565.1 of Methylobacterium indicum. Lineage (NCBI taxonomy): Bacteria > Pseudomonadati > Pseudomonadota > Alphaproteobacteria > Hyphomicrobiales > Methylobacteriaceae > Methylobacterium > Methylobacterium indicum. The sequence goes on from NZ_AP024145.1 coordinate 5,314,652, forward strand.
ACGAGGCCGAGCAGGGTGCCGAAGTCGCGCAACGGCACGCGCAGGCGCGTCGACGCGCCGGGCGCGGGGGCGGCTTTGTCTGTCAGGGTGAGCATGGGCGGGCCTCGACGGCGCAAAGGGGAGGTTCGAAAGAGTCAGGCGGCGCGGCCGGATTGGGGAACCGCGTGGGCGACGATGGCCTGCTCGCTCAGCGCCTCGCGCGGGAGCTCGGCGGCGATCCGGCCCTGGCGCATGACGAGCACCCGGTCGGAGAGGCGCAGCAATTCGGGCAGCTCCGAGGACACGACGATGACCGACTTGCCCTCGGCGGCGAGCCGCTCGATCAGCCCGTAGATCTCCGCCTTGGCGCCGATGTCGATGCCGCGGGTCGGCTCGTCGAAGAGCAGGATCTGGGTGCCGGCGGCGATCCAGCGGGCGATGATGCCCTTCTGCTGGTTGCCGCCGCTGAACAGGCGGATCGGCCGGTCGATCTGCATCGGCCGCAGGTTCACTTCGGCGAGGAGGCGCGCGGCCTCGGCCCGGAGCCTGCGCCCGCGGACGATGCCGCGGGGCGCGAACCGGGGCATCGACGGCAGCGCCACGTTGGCGACCATCGAGCGCTGGGGCACGATGCCGTCGCGCTTGCGCTCCTCGGGGACGAGCCCGATGCCGGCGGCGATCGCCGCCCGGGTGCCGCTTCGTACGAGCGGCCGGCCGTTGACCGTAATGGTGCCGCTGCTGCGCGGATCGGCGCCGGCGACGAGGCGGAGCAATTCGGTGCGGCCGGCGCCGATCAGCCCGGCGATCCCCAAAACCTCGCCGCGCCGCAGGTCGAAGCTCGCATCGACCACCCGCGTCCCGGCGGTCAGGCCGCGGACCGACAAAACCGTCTCGGGTTGCACCGACGAGCGGTGCTGCGCCACCGCGAGCTCGCGGCCGACCATCTGGGCGACGACGGCACTCTCGGTGGTGCCGGCGAGGTCGAGATCGGCGACGAAGCGCCCGTCGCGCATGATCGTCGCGCGGCTGCAGATCCGGAACACCTCGTCCATCTTGTGCGAGACGTAGATGATCGAGACGCCCCGGGCGGCGAGGCCGGCAATGACGGCGGCCAGGCGCTCGAACTCGCTCGGCGTCAGGCTCGAGGTCGGCTCGTCCATGGCGATGATGCGCGCGTTGTCGAGGAGCGCGCGGGCGATCTCGACGATCTGGCGCTGCGCCACCCGGAGGCTGCGGATCGGCGCGTCCGGGCGGATCGCGGAATCGAGCGGCGCCAGGGCCTCGGCCGCCAGCGCCTCCTGCCGGGCGCGGTCGACGAAGAGCCCGCCCCGCCGCAAGGCACGGCCCAGGAACATGTTCTGCGCCACGGTCAGCTCGGGGACCTGCTGCAGCTCCTGGTGGATCATCGCGATGCCGGCGCGGCGGGCCGCGAGGGGCGAGCGCAGGATCAGCTCCTCCCCGTCCACCGCGATGGTGCCCTCGTCGGGCCTGAGCACGCCCGACAGCGTCCGCATCAGGGTCGACTTGCCGGCGCCGTTCTCGCCGAGCAGCGCGTGGACCTCCCCCGGTCGCACGCGCAGCGACATCTCGCCGAGCGCGACCACGCCCGGGAAGCGCTTGGTGAGGCCCTGGATGTGGAGGCGCAAGGGGGCGTCGGATGCCATGGGGTGACCGGGGGTTGGAGGGATGGCGGAGGCCGGGCGGGACTGTTTTATTGGGCGTCGGACGGTCGGAGAGCCTGTTCGACCGAAGCTGCCAGGATCTCCCGATCTCGGCCTCATCCTAGGGGCCTGCTCGAGCGGATTGATCTTCTCAAAACTGAAATCTAACGTGAGATATCCCGCCCCCAACTTCATCCTGAGGTGTTAGTCGATTGAGGATCGACTAACCTCGAAGGAGGGCTCCAGAAACCTGTGCGATCCCTGGAGCCCTCCTTCGAGGCTCCCGATGGTCGCACCTCAGGATGAGGTTGGGGTCGGGATGGACCGTATCGCACGAAGAATATGCGATCGGTCACACCGGCTCCCGGTCTGTTCGATCGGCCCTCCTGAGGGCGAACCCATCGGTCGGTGGGCCGGGCCCTCGACTACTTCCCCGACCGGACGTCCTCTTCGAGCACCGCCCGCAGGTCGGCGCCCTTGCCCTTGTAGCGCTCGATGTTGTCCTTGGTGATCAGGGCCTGCGGGGTCGCGACGACCCGCGGGACCGGCTCCTTGGCGAGGATGCGCAGGGCCGCCTCCATGGCGACCTCGCCGGTCAGCACCGGGAAGCTGTCGACGGTGCCGGTGAGCTCGCCGGCGCGAATCGACGCGTGGGCATCGGTGATGCCGTCGGTGCCGAACACCGCGACCTTGCCCAGAAGGCCGGCGTTCTTCACCGCCTCGACGACGCCGAGCGCCATCGTGTCGTTGTTGCAGTAGAAGCCGACGAGGTCCGGGTGCTGCTGCAGCAGGGTGGTGGCGGCGTCGTAGGAGAGCTGGCGGTCCCAGTTGCCCGGCACGCTCGCCACGACCTTGAACTTGCCGCCGTCGGCCGCGATGGTCGCCTTGAAGCCGGCGGTGCGCTGGGTCGCCGCGTAGACGCCGGCCTGGCCCTCGATGACCGCGAGCTTGCCGCCGTCCGGGCGGTTGGCGATGAACCAGCGGGCGACGCGCACGCCGTTGTCGCGCTGCACGTTGCCGACGTAGTGCGGCGCCAGCGGGATCACCGCGTCGTTCACGTTGACGACCGGGATGCCGGCCTGCTTGGCCTCGCCGAGAATCGGCTCGAGGTTGGCGTTGGTCTGCGGCGAGACCAGCAGCACGTTGACGCCCTGCGCGATCATCGTCTCGGCGATCGAGAGCTGGCCGACCTGGTCGCCCTCGTTCTGGGCCGCCTGGTAGGCGACCTTCACGCCGAGCCTCTTGCCCAGCGACTGGTAGCCCTCGCCGAGGAGACGCCAATACTCGTTGGTCAGGGTCTTCGACACCGCCCCGGCGCGGGTGCCGGCCGCGGGCTTGGGCATCGGGCCGAGCTTGGTGCCGAGCTGGCTCCAGTCGATCCGGTCCGTCTCGGTGTCCGGGTTCAGCGGCTTCAGGTCCTGCGCCTGCGCGGCGCTCGAGGCGAGCGCGACGGTGGCGGCGAGCAGCATGAACCCGGACAATAGCAATGACTTCATGGCGTTCCTCCTCGTGTTCTTGATGGACGCGACCGGGGACGGGCCGGCCTTAGCGGCCGAGCATCGCCTTGCGGACGAGGTTCTGGCTCGCGACGGCGTCCTGGCGGGCGACGGCCGCGCTCAGCTCGTTGTCGCCCTCGAGCTTGTCGACGACGCCGAGCATCGCCGTGACCGTGGCGATGTTGGCCTCGCACTCGGCCACCGGGTCGAGGCCGGTCAGGTCCGGGAAGGTGTCGAAGTAGATCGGCCCGTGGAATCCGTCCTTGCGGACCTGCCGCAGGAGCTCGATCGTCTGGACCGGGTGGACCGCGCCGACCATCAGCCCGTCGTCGCGCTTGGCGTAGCCGTCGTTGAGGTGCAGGCCGAGGATGCGGCTGTGCCGGCCGATCAGCGCCGCCACGAAGGCCGGCTGCTCGTCGGCGTAGAGGACATGCGCGAAGTCGAGCGTGACGCCGAGATTCGGCAGGTCGATCTCCTTCAGCGCCAGCAGGGTCGTGGCGCAGTCGGGCAGCAGGCTGTAGGAGCGCGGCTCGTTCGGCTTGTACTCGATGCTGATCAGGCACTCGGGGTCGTGCAGCGCGACCTCGCGGATGCCGTCGATCTCGTCGGCCCAGAGCTTCGCGTAATCGGCCTGGAAGGCGTAGTCGAAGCCGTCCTGGCCGAGCCACAGGGTCATCAGGTTGCAGCCGGCCTCGCGGGCCGCGTCGATGCCGCGCTTCGTCAGGTCGATCGCCTCGCGCCGCACCGCCGGATCGGGGTTGGTGAAGGCGCCGATCTTGAAGGCGGGGTTCGAGTAGTACCGCATCGCCAGGCCGTTCACGGTCAGGCCCAGGTCGCGGATCGCGTGGCCGGTCGCCCGCGGGTCGGTCCCGAGGTGATCGGGGAAGTTCAGGTCGACGTCGGTGAGGCCGCGGGCCGTCGCGGCGCGGGCCGCCATCTCCAGCGGGCTCGGCTTGCCGTGGCCCTTGGGCCAGAAGGCGTCGGGCTGCGAGGCGAACGAATTCAGGCGCGTCGCGAAGCGCACGGGGGCGGATGTCACCGGCGGGTCTCCTGTGTCTCACCGAAACATCACGGATCAGAGTAAATTTGTAAAGTAAGAAATCGCCGGATCGGGCCCACCTCCCGTCCCGGCCGTCATGGTGCGATGCAGCAAACGAGGGCCCCGGACGGTGATCGGCCGGTGCTTGACACGCCCCACGCTTCACGCATACCTGTGTTGCAGTAAATAAAGCGGGCCGGCGTCGCCGCTCGCGATGGGGTCGGGGAACGCATCATGGATCGACGCACCACTCTCAAGATCCTCGGCGGCCTGGCGGTCGCGGGGCCGCTTCACGCCACCCGCGCCTTCGCGGCCGCGCCCAAGACGATGGCGACGGTGGTGAAGGCCGCCAGCGTCCCCTGGTTCAACATCCTCAACCAGGGTCTCGAGGCGGCCGGCAAGCAGTTCGACATCCAGACGACGATGGTCGGTCCGGCCCAGGTCGACCCGGCCCAGCAGGTCAAGCTCATCGACGACCTGATCGCCAAGAAGGTCGACGTGATCGGCCTCGTGCCCCTCGACGTGAAGGTGACCGCCCAGGCGGTGAAGCGCGCCCGCGACGCCGGCATCATCGTCATCACGCAGGAGGGCGAGAACCAGGACGGCAAGACCTGGGACCTCGAGCTGATCAGCGCCAAGAACTACGGCGAGATGCAGATGAAGGCGCTCGCCCGCGAGATGGGCGAGGAGGGCGACTACGTCGTCTATGTCGGCACGCTGACGACCCCGGGCCACAACGCCTGGGCCGATGCCGCCATCGCCTACCAGAAGGCGCACTACCCCAAGATGCGGATGGTCGCCGACCGCTTCCCCGGCGCCGACCTCATCGACGAATCCTCCCGCGTGACCCAGCAGGTGCTGCAGACCTACCCGGACGTGCGCGGCATCATGTCGATGGGCTCGAACGGCCCGATCGGCGCCGGCAACGTGATCAAGCAGCGCCGCCTGGAGAAGGTCGCCGTCGTCGGCACCCTGATCCCCGCCCAGGCGCAGGCCCTGCTGATGAGCGGCGCGATCCGCGAGGGCTTCCTGTGGAACCCCAAGGATGCCGGCTACGGCATGGTCGCCATCGCCCGGATGGTGCTCGACGGCACGCCGATCAAGACCGGCACGGAGATCCCGACGCTGGGGCCGGCCACGGTCGACGAGGCGAACCGGGTGATCCAGGTCGACCGCGTGCTCACGATCAACAAGACGACCGTCGGTGATCTGGTGAAGCAGGGCCTCTGAGCCGCGCGTTTCGGCTCGGCCCGCTCCCGGATGCGGCTCGAGCCGGCGCGGACAAGGCGCGGGTGTTCTCCTCTCCCCGCCCGCGGGGAGAGGAGATCGCCAGCGCCTCTTCTCGACCTCCGACCAGCCCTGCGAGTAGGGACGGACCATGATGTTCCTGGAAATGCGGGGCGTGTCGAAGCGCTTCGGCGGGGTCCAGGCCCTGTCGAACCTCGACTTCGACCTGGCGCGCGGCGAGATCCACTGCCTCGTCGGCGGTAACGGCTCGGGCAAGTCCACGATGATCAAGATCATCTCGGGCGTGCAGGACCCCGATCCCGGCGCCCGCATCACGGTCGAGGGGCGCGAGCACGCCCGGCTCACGCCGGTCGAGAGCAGTGCGCTCGGCGTGCAGGTGATCTACCAGGACCTGTCGCTCTTCCCGAACCTCACGGTCGCCGAGAACATCGCCATCGCGCAGCATCGCGGCCTGACCGGGCTGGTGAAGCGCAAGAGGATGCGCAAGGTCGCCGAGGCGGCGATGCGGCGCATCGGCGTCGCGCTCGATCTCGACGAGCGCGTATCGCACCTGTCGATCGCCAACCGCCAGCTCGTGGCGATCTGCCGGGCGATCGCCGCGGATGCCAAGCTCGTGATCATGGACGAGCCGACCGCCTCGCTCACCCGCCACGAGGTCGATGCGCTGCTGGCGCTGACCCTCGAACTGAAGCGCCGCGACATCAGCGTGCTGTTCGTCAGCCACCGCTTCGACGAGGTGCTGGAGATCGCCGAGCGGGTCACGGTGATCCGCGACGGCGTGAAGCTCGGCACCTACGACGCCAAGGACATGACCGAGCAGCGCCTCGCCGTGCTGATGTCCGGCCAATCCTTCACCTACGAGACCAGGGACCGCGCGGTCGCGCGCGAGCGTCCGGTGCTGGCCGTCGAGGGCCTGTCCAAGGCGGGCGAGTACCAGGATGTCGGCTTCGCGCTCTATCCCGGCGAGATCCTCGGCCTGACCGGCCTCCTCGGCGCCGGCCGGACCGAGCTGGCGCTCTCGCTCTTCGGCATGAACGCGCCGGATGCCGGCACCATCCGGATCGACGGCGAGGCGGTGACGTTTCGCTCCAACCGCGACGCCATCGCGCGCGGCATCGCCTACGTGCCGGAGGACCGGCTGTCCTTGTCGCTCGTCCTCGAGCAGTCGATCGGCGCCAACGTCACGGTGACGGTGCTCGACACCCTCAAGGACCGCCTCGGCCTCCTGCGGCGGCGCCGCGAGGCCGGCCTGATCCGCGACTGGATCCGCGACCTCGCGATCAAGATCGGCACCCCGGACGATCCGGTGAGGACGCTCTCGGGCGGCAACCAGCAGCGGGTGGTGATCGCCAAGTGGCTCGCCACCAAGCCCCGCGTGCTGATCCTCGACAGCCCGACGGTCGGCGTCGACCTGCACGGCAAGGACGGGATCTACGCGCTCGTGAAGGAGCTCGCGGCGCAGGGGCTCGCCGTCATCATGATCTCCGACGAGATCCCGGAGGTCCTCTACCATTGCGACCGCATCCTGGTGATGCGGGAGGGGCGGCTGACCGGCGAGGTCATGGCGCACCACGTCGCCGAGCCCGACTTGAGGAGGATGGTTCATGCGTAACGCATCGCGCGGCGGGCGCGCGCCGCAGGAACTCTGGCTCGGGCTCGTCGTCCTCGGCATGGTGGTGGTGCTGACCGCGCTCAGGCCGAACTTCCTGAGCGTCCAGAACATCCTGGAGATGATGAACGCGACGGCGTTCAACGGCATCCTGGTCTCGGGGCTCCTGATCGTCCTGATCGCCGGCGGCATCGACATCTCGTTCGCGGCCGTCGCCTCGGTGGCGCAATACGCGGCGCTCACCGTCGCCAACGCGACCGGGGCCGGCTGGGGCGAGATCGTCGCCATCGCGGGGGGCATCGGGCTCGGCCTCGGCCTCCTCAACGGCGTCCTGGTGAGCACGCTCGGCATCGCCAGCATCATCGTCACCATCGCCACGCAGAGCGTGATCTACGGCATCCTGCTCACCGTGACCCGGGGCCAGGACATCTTCACCCTGCCGGCCTGGTTCGGGGACGGGGTCGACCTCTTCGTCACCACCGACGCCAAGGGCAACGTCTACGCGATCAGCCTGCAGATCTGGGCGCTGGTCCTCGCCTTCGCGAGCGCCTGGTTCCTGCTCAACCGGACCCATTTCGGCCGGCAGGTCTTCGCGCTCGGCGGCAACCCGGAGGCGGCCCGGCGCGTCGGCTTCGGCACCACCCGCCTCAATCTCCTGGTCTACGGCTATATGGGCCTCGTCGCCGGCCTCGCCTCCCTGGTCCAGGCCCAGTACACCCAGTCGGTGTCGCCGACCGCGCTGGTCGGGCGCGAGCTCGAGGTCGTCGCCGCCGCCGTGCTCGGCGGGGCGAGCCTCGACGGCGGCCACGGCTCGGTCCTGGGCGCGATCCTCGGCCTCGCCCTCGTCGTCATCATGAAGAACGGCCTCGCGCTGCTGGGCGTGTCGTCCTACTGGACCGACTTCTTCACGGGCCTCGTCATCGTCGCCGCCGTCGCCGGCATGGCGGCCCGCGCCCGCCGCCGCTGGCACGATTCCCCGGGGCTTGCCTGATGCCGGACATCCTCCTGCGGACCGTCGGCCGCACCAATCTGCGGCTCCTCGCCCTCCTCGCCGTGCTGTGCCTCGCCGTCGCGCCGCTCGTCGGCGACCGGCTCTTCGCCCCGGCGGGTCTGCGCTCGATGGCCTACCAGCTCCCCGAGCTCGGCCTCCTGTCCCTCGCCATGATGGTGACGCTCCTCTCCGGCGGCCTCGACCTCTCGATCATCGCGACCGCGAACCTCGCCGCGCTCGCGGCGGCCGCGGTGCTGAAGGCCGCCCCCGACGGCGCGGGCGGCGCCCTCCTGCTCGCCTACGAGGCGGGGGCGCTCGTCGCCGGGCTCGCGGCGGCGGCCCTGGTCGGTCTCCTCAACGGCACCCTGATCGGCTACCTGCGCGTCTCGCCGATCCTGGCGACCCTCGGGACCATGACGCTGGTCAAGGGCCTGGCGATCGGGCTCACCCGCGGCAGCGTCGTCTCCGACTTCCCGCCCGCCATCCTGTTTCTCGGCAGCGGCTCGGTGCTCGGCGTCCCGACGCCGCTCCTGCTGTTCGGCCTCGTCGCGCTCGCCCTCGGCATCCTGCTCACTCGCACCCCGTTCGGCGTCGTGCTCACCCTGATGGGCTCGAACCAGCAGGCGGTGCGCTTCTCCGGCATCGACACGCGGGCGGCGCTGCTGCGCATCTACGTCCTGACCTCGCTCGTCGCGGCGACCGCCGGGTTCGTCATGATGGCGCGCTTCAACTCCGCCAACGCGGCCTACGGCGAGAGCTACCTCCTGGTCACGATCCTCGCCTGCGTGCTCGGCGGCATCTCGCCGACCGGCGGTTTCGGCCGGGTCGGCGGGCTGGTCCTGGCATTGGTCGTGCTTCAGCTGATCTCGACGGCCTGCGTCCTCCTCGATTTCAGCCAGTTCCTGACGCTGGCGGTCTGGGGCGGGATCCTGCTCTCGGTCAGCCTGATCGCGGCGGTGCGCGACCAGCTCCGTCCGCTGCTGGCCGGCCTGCGCGCGCCGGTGCTGCGCCCCGCGCCGCCGCAGGCCTGACGCGGCGCGCCTCCGTACCATTCGAGGGGACGAAGATGCTCAAGGGACTGGACCGGGCCTTGTCGGCCGAGATGCTCGGCATGCTGATGGCGATGGGGCACGGCGACGATCTCCTGATCTGCGACGTCAACCATCCCGCCGCCAGCATCGCCCGCCACACCGTCCACGGCCGCGTCATCGACATGGCCGGCTGCGACCTGCCGCGGGCCGCGGAGGCGATCCTGTCGGTGATGCCGCTCGACACCTTCGTGCCGGCGCCCGTGAAGCGGATGAAGGTGGTCGGCGACCCGGACCGGCTGATGCCCGCCCACGAGCGGATGCAAGAGGTCGCCGACCGCGCCGAGGGCCGCCCGGTCCTCGTCGAGGCGCTGGAGCGGTTCGACTTCTACGCCGCCGCCCGCCAGGCCTTCGCGGTGGTGCGCACCTCCGATCCCGGCCCGTATGGCTGCTTCATCCTGCGCAAGGGTGTCGTCTGAGGGAGCGTCTGATCGCAGCAAACGCTCTCTTTCACTCGCACCCTCATCCTGAGATGTGGGAGCCCGTTTGAGGGAGACAATCCATGTCGCGCAATACTTTTCCTTCCCGTGCACAACCTCATCCTGAGGCGTTGGTCGATCTGTGATCGACTGACCTCGAAGGAGGGCTCCAGGAATCTCATCGCCATCTGGAGGTCTCCTTCGAGGTCAGTCCATCCTTGATGGACTAACACCTCAGGATGAGGTCTAGAGTGGGACAAAGGTTTCGGTTCAAGGCGAGCAGGCCGTGATTCCGCTGCGCCTTTGAACGGGTCCGTTCGACGGCGCGAGGCCAGACCGAATGGGCATCGATGCCGAGGCGCGAGGGTATTAAAGCAGTGCATCCGGCAAGGAGACGGACCCGATGAACGAGGTGATGGATCCGAAGTCGGTCGGACCGCGGATCCGCATGATGCGGCCGAACCTGACGCCGCTCGAGGCGAAGGTGGTCGACAGCGTGTTCGGCCGGCGCGATTTCAGCACCGAGACCGCCCTCAAGGACGTGGCCGAGACCGCCGGGGTCTCGGAGGCGATGGTGGTCAAGATCGCCAAGAAGCTCGGCTTCTCCGGCTACCGCGACTTCCGCCAGAACGTCGCCGACTACGTCCGCGTCTCGGACGTCGAGATGCACGACGAGCTCTCGCCCGACGATTCCGGCGCCGAGATCGTCAGCAAGGTTTTTCGGGCCTCGATCCAGGCGCTGGAGGAGACACTCGCCATCGCCGACGTCGCCGCCTTCGAGCGCGCGGCCGACTTCATCGCCGATGCCCGCCAGCGCGACCTCTACGGTGTCGGCGGCTCGGCCCAGATCGCCCGCGACGTCGCCCACAAGTTCCTGCGCATCGGCATCCACGCCTCGGTCTACGACGACGCCCACATGATGGCGATGTCGGCCGCGCTGCTGGGTACCCGCGACGTGGCGATCGGCTTCTCGCATTCGGGCGCCACCCTGGTGACGCTGGAGGCGCTCCAGATCGCCCGGCGGCGCGGCGCCCGCACCATCGCGATCACCAACTACTCGCACTCGCCGCTGGCCGAGGCCGCCGACGTCGTCCTGTGCTCGACCGCCCGCGGCTCGCCGCTTCTCGGCGAGAACGCCGCGGCGCGCATCGCCCAGCTCAACATCCTCGACGCCATCTTCGTCCTGGTGGCGCAGCGCGACGTGAAATCGGCGGAAGCGGCTCTCGTCCGCACCAAGGAGGCGGTGCGGGACAAGCGCCGCGGGTGAGCGGTGCCGTCGCGGCCCGTTCGTAGGCGACAACCGACCTGCGGAAGGTCCGCGGCAGGCTCGGGCCCGGACCGACCGCCGAACCTGCCGGATCGTTCGGCAGGACGATCCGGCTCCTGCCAAATTCTGGGACGAGGCGAAGCTCCGAGCGGGTCGTCCGACGCTCAAGGCCCATATCTTGCCGACGAAGCGCGCCGATCCGCCAGCGCATCCGTCGCCGCCCGCATCCGCGCGTTCATCTCGGGGCCGCCATGCCCCTCCTCCTCGACGATATGAAGCCGGCTCCCCAGCCAGAGCCGGTGCAGCCGCCATGCCGTGACCGCCGGCCCACTGATGTCGCGGCGGCCGTGGATCAGGATGCCGGGGATCTCTCGCAGGCGGTCCATCCGCGCCAGGATCGCGTCCGGGCCGCGCAGGAAGCCGTCATTCGCCCAGTAATGGGTCACCAGCGTCGCGAATACCGCATCCCGGTCCGGGTCGTCGGGCCGTCCGGGCGACGGTCCGTCGAGGGAGATGTTGGTCGTTTCCCAGGCGATCCAGTCGCGGGCGGCGCGGCGGCGATCGTCCGCGTCGTCGCCCGCGAGGCGCCGCGCATAGGCCTCGACGATGCGCTCGTCCCCGCGCCGGCCTGAGGCCGCCGCGAAGGCCTGCCAAGCTTCGGGGAAGACGCGGCCGACGTCCTCGGTGATCCAGGCCACCTCCTCCCGGCTGGTGGTGGTGACGGCGGCCAGCACGAGCGCCGTCACCCGCTCGGGATGGCGTTGCGCGTAGGCCAGCGCCAGGGTGGTGCCCCACGAGACGCCCGAGACCAGCCAGCGCTCGATGCCGAGATGCGCCCTCACCGCCTCGATATCGGCGATGAGCGCGCTCGTGGTGTTGGTGGGGAGGCCGGCGAGGTCCGCGGTCGCGAGCGGCCGGCTGCGGCCGCAGCCGCGCTGGTCGATCCCGACGAGGCGGTAGCGCGTGCCGTCGAAGTGCCGGCGGTAGCCGCCGCGCCCGAGGCCGCTGCCAGGCCCGCCGTGCAGAAAGAGCGCCGGGAGGCCGTCCGGCCGGCCCGACATCTCCCAGTAGATCCGGGCGCCGTCCGCGGCGGGAAGGAGGCCGTGGTCGAGGAGGTCGGACATGCGACGATCCCCCGACCTCAGCCCGGCTGACAGGTCTCGCAGAAGAATGTCGAGCGTCCCGACTGCACCAGCCGCCGCACCACCCCGCGGCAGCCCTTCGCCGTGCAGGCCAGCCCCTCCCGGTCGTAGACCCGGAAGGCGTGCTGGAAGGCGCCCTGGCTGCCGTCGGTATGGACGTAGTCGCGCAAGGTCGAGCCGCCCGCCGCCACCGCCTCGGTCAGCACGTCGCGGATCACGGTGGCGAGGCGCTTGGCCTTCGCGGTCGGGCGGCCGGCGGCATCGGCGAGCGACCCGGCCGGGGCCTCCGGGTGGAGACGCGCCCGGTGCAGGGCCTCGCAGACATAGATGTTGCCTAAGCCCGCGATCAGCCGCTGGTCGAGAAGCGCGGCCTTGAGCGGCGTGCGCTTGCCGGCAAAGAGCCGCGCGATCGTCTCGCCCGAGAGTGCGTTGCCGAGCGGCTCGATGCCCATGCCGGCGAAGTGGCGGCAGGTGGCGAGATCGGCGGACGGCACCAGGTCCATGAAGCCGAAGCGCCGGGCGTCGTTGTAGACGACCCGCGCCCCGTTCGAGAGACGGAAATCGACGTGGTCGTGCTTCGACTGCCCTTGTGCGCCTTCGAGATAGAAATCGCCGGGCGAGACCGAACGCCCGTCGGGCAAGTGCACGTCGAACCGCCCGCTCATGCCGAGATGCATGATCAGGGCCTCGCCGGAGGACAGCTCGGCGACGAGGTACTTGGCGCGCCGCGACAGGGCCGTGACCGTCTGTCCCTTCACCCGGGCGGCGAAACGGGCCGGGAAGGGAAAGCGGAGGTTTGGCCGGTTCAGTACCACGTCGATGAAGCGGGCGCCGACCATCGCCGGCTCCAGGCCGCGGCGCACGGTCTCGACTTCGGGCAGTTCGGGCATCGCTCGTCCGTGCAGAAAGGGGTGGGCGCGACGAAGCGCACCCGGCGAACATGCAGGGCCAGATGGTGCTTTCCCCGCGGCTTCGCTATGCAGGCCGCCACGACAGGGGACCTGAAGGCATGGCCGGCGACGAGACCAGCACCGATTTCGGCTTCGAGCGCGTCAGGCTCGCGGAGAAGCAGGACCGCGTCAACGAGGTCTTCCGCTCGGTGGCCAAGCGCTACGACCTGATGAACGACCTGATGTCGGGCGGCCTGCACCGGGCCTGGAAGAGCGCCTTCGTGTCGAGCTTGCGGCCCTCGCGCACCCGGCCGTTCCGGCTGCTGGATGTGGCCGGCGGCACCGGCGACATCGCGTTCCGCACGCTGGAGGCCGGCGGGCCCGACACCAAGGTGACGGTGCTCGACATCAACGAGGCGATGCTCGGGGTCGGCCGCGAGCGGGCCGGCCACCGGTACGGCTCGCGCATCGATTTCGTGGCCGGCAACGCCGAGTCGCTGCCGCTGCCCGAAAACACCTTCGACGCCTACACCATCGCCTTCGGCATCCGGAACGTGCCGCGGATCGAGCTGGCCCTGGCGGAGGCCCACCGGGCGCTCAAGGTCGGCGGGCGCTTCCTGTGCCTCGAATTCTCCCATGTCGACGTGCCGGGCCTCGACAAGATCTACGAGGCCTATTCGTTCAAGGTCATCCCGCGCATCGGCGCGATGGTGGCCGGCGACAAGGAATCCTACCAGTACCTCGTCGAGTCGATCCGCCGCTTCCCCACGCCCGGCACCTTCTCGCGGATGATCGAGGAGGCGGGCTTCGGCCACGTCACCCACCGGCCGCTCTCGGGGGGCATCTGCGCCATCCATTCCGGGTGGAAGCTCGCGTGAGGCATCAATCGTGCTGAGCGTCGTCGCCCATCTCGCGCGGGGCATCCATGTCGGCTGGGTGATGGCCCGCGAGGGCGGTCTCTCCTTCGTCGACGAAGCCGCCCTGCCGCCGCATCTGCGCCTCGTCCTGCGGCTCGGCCGCAAGCTGGAGCGCCCGGGCCTCGGCGCCGGCCGCCTGCCCGCGGCGCTGACCCGCCTCGGGCCGTCCTACGTCAAGTTCGGCCAGTTCCTGGCGACGCGCCCCGACATCGTCGGCATGGCGGCGGCCCGCGACCTGGAGCGCCTGCAGGACCGGGTGCCGCCCTTCCCGCAGGAGATCGCGGTCGGCATCCTCGAATCGACCCTCGGCAAGCCGGTCTCGGAGCTGTTCACGGCGTTCAGCGCGCCGATCGCCGCCGCCTCGATCGCGCAGGTCCACAAGGCGCACCTGCGCGAGGCCGACGGCACCGAGCGGGTCGTCGCGGTCAAGATCATGCGGCCGGGCGTGCGCGAGCGCTTCGCCCGCGACATCCAGGCGATGCGGTTCATGGCCCGGGTGGTCGAGGCCCTGCGCCCCGAGGCCGAGCGCCTGCGCCCGCGCGAGGTGGTGGAGACGCTGGCCCGCTCCGTCGCCATGGAGATGGACCTGCGGCTCGAAGCCGCCGCCCTCTCGGAACTCGCCGAGAACATCAAGGACGATCCCGAATTCCGGGTGCCGCAGCCGGTCTGGGAGCTGACCGGGCGCGACGTGCTGGCGAGCGAGTGGATCGACGGCATCCGCCTCAACGACCGCGCGGCGATCGTCGAGGCCGGCCACGACGTGGCGGCCCTCGGCCGGACGGTGATCCAGTCCTTCCTGCGCCACGCGATCCGGGACGGCTTCTTCCATGCCGACATGCATCCCGGCAACCTGTTCGTCGATCCGGCCGGGCGGCTGGTCGCGGTCGATTTCGGCATCATGGGCCGGCTCGGGCTCAAGGAGCGCCGGTTCCTGGCGGAGATCCTGCTCGGCTTCATCCTGCGCGACTACCGCCGGGTGGCGGAGGTGCATTTCGAGGCCGGCTACGTCCCCTCGCACCATTCCGTCGACGATTTCGCGCAGGCGATCCGGGCGATCGGCGAGCCGATCCACCAGCGCCGGGCCGACGAGATCTCGATGGCCAAGGTCCTGACGCTGCTCTTCGACGTCACGGCGCTCTTCGACATGAGCACCCGCACCGAACTGGTGATGCTCCAGAAGACCATGGTGGTGGTCGAGGGCGTCGCCCGCTCGCTCGATCCGCGCCTCGACATGTGGACCACCGCCGAGCCGGTGGTGCGCGCCTGGCTCACCCGCAACCTCGGCCCGATCGGCCGCGCCGACCAGGCCCGCCGCGCGGTGCTGACGCTCGCCGACGTGGTCGCCGACGTGCCGGACCTCGCCCAGCGGGTGAAGCGGGTGCTGGTGCGCCTCGACGAGGAGGGCCTGCGCGAGGTGACCCGCGTGGAGCGCCGCATCCGCATCGAGACCAAGCGGATGGTGTGGTCGACCCTGGCGCTCTGGGCGATCGCCGGGTCGTTGCTGGCGATCGCGTTGCGGTGAAGGTTTCGCCTCTTCCGGGCTAGAAGCGTCCTATCTGCGGATTCATTATGAGGCGCAGATAGGACGCTACCTATGCTGTGCAAGAAGCGTCGATACAATATCATGTCGAGATAATGTTGTGTATTTTTATAATTCCCCGGGTTGGCAAGATGATACGATTTTTGATTTATATTTGATGTCGCGCACGGCGCGTCATGCTGCAGATTTGATCTAATTTTTTATATGCAGCAATTCGTCTAGGCGGCAAGCGGCTCTGTAGATCACACTCATTGCTGGAGTTTTTGCACTGGTCATATCAAGACATTTAAGCAATAGAGATCTCAATAAAGCGCCATTAGGTGGAAGATCTTTGAGGCCAGTAATCGCATTTGCGAATGGTATGCAATTACTAATATTATCAATCTCAGGGGTTTCGCCTTTCATTAATGAATCGCATAATCGCCGCGACTTTCCGGCGGCGGCTCTATATGCGTTTTCTTTCTTGAGCAGGCGCCTTACTGTTATATCTCTATTGACAGGATTTGTTGGAGTGATTTTTCTAAGCTGATCTGCTATCTCATCTGGATCAATTTCAGTGTTGACAACGTAGTACCAGACAGGCAGCCACCGCCGTTGACAGTGCGCATGTGCTAAGATGTACTGCATCGGATCAACGACAGGCTGTTCTAGCAAGAAATTTCTAATAATTGCATCAGGGGTGACTGCATCGCGAATAATTCGTGCATTTTCTTTTTCTTTGATATCTACAGGCTCGACCTCGCCGATAAGTTTTAACGCAGGCGCTCCTCTTTTCTGGCTAAAATCGCCCTCTCTGATGAATTGTATTTTTGGTAATAATTCTTTATCAATCAAAAATCCCCCTGTTGACCCGGTAACTTCCCCTGTTGCAAGGTTGAGAGTCGCGTCTCTTCCTTCGGCAACACGTCCCATTCGGTCCGCAAATTCAGCAATAGCTCTGCGTTCCCGCATGGCGATTATCTGGCGTAGCTCGCCGGGTTTGATTGGTAGAGTTTCAGCTACATATCGATAGTATATCGAACCCTCGCGTACAGTGTCGTCTATATTTTTTAGAGCAATTACGGGAGGATACTCGTGCTTAGAGACATGTATTACGCCTATTATTTTTTCGTCTAAGGATATTATCGATTTAGAAATAATTGGGACGGGGTCGAACGCGGTTGATAACGCTCGGTTAATCTTTGCCGGGTCAGTTTTGGCGAAATGATCACTTTTCATGCCCTCAACAGCATTTGTTGCGGGGTGTACTCCAAACAACAAGTATCCGCCATTGTTATTGGCAAATCCCGCGATTGTTCGAAGCAAATCGCCGTTTAAATGATACGAGAGTTTGCATTATATTTTTTCTGTTTCTCCAGTTTTGACAATCGAGGTGCCGTGTTCATTATGGAATAATCCGCGCAGCTTCAGCGTGCTGGTTGGAGACCCATCCTCTGATGAGGAGGCTGCTTGCCGTTCTGCAGCCCAACGCTCCAGGAAAGTGTCCAGAACAGAAGCCGGAGCCGCTTCCACAGAGGCTCCATACTTTCCTTTTCTAATTTGTGCGATTCTCCCAGAGCTTATGAGTCGATCTGCGCGATTAAAATAAAAATGTACCGCGTCGTTTTTCATGCCGCGGCTTAGCATAGCCTTTGCAAGAGCAATTTCATCATCTGTAAGATTCCGTGTGCGCTGTTTCATAAATTTTCTCTCTTTGCGTATCGCGAATTGGACTGTCCTTCCTTTGCAAGTGCAACCCCCGCAGTAAATTCTTCCACAGAATCAAAACAAAAAATTCGAAGTTCGGGAGAATGTGCGGCATGCCCTCTCTCGGTACTCAGCAGTCTCCGATCTGGCAGTTGAATCAGTTCGCCTGAATGCCTTTGCGTATGGATGGCGGCCGCTTCTTCAGGCTTGCGCCCTGCCTTCCGACACTCTCTGATGGCCCCCACGGCGCCACGATCCGCTCGCTGAGAGGCGGACGCGCCCGGGAGAACGCCCATGCTCACCCCCCTCCGCGCCACGTTGCTCGCCGCGGCCGCCCTCTATGCGCTCACCGCCCCCACCCGCGCCGCCGAGCCGCGCCTCTCCGACGGCAAGGTCAAGCTCGCGGTCCTCAACGACATGTCGAGCGTCTACGCCGATTCCACCGGCCGCGGCTCGGTGATCGCCGCCGAGATGGCGGTGAAGGACTTTGGCGGCAGCCTCGACGGCAAGCCGATCGAGGTCGTCTTCGCCGACCACCAGAACAAGCCGGATGTCGGCTCCAACATCGCCCGGGCCTGGTACGACCGCGACGGGGTCGACGTGATCCTCGACGTGCCGACCTCCTCGGTGGCGCTCGCCGTGCAGCAGGTCGCCAAGGAGAAGGGCAAGCTGCTGATCGTCTCGGGCGGCGGCACCTCGGACCTCACCGGCCCGCAATGCTCGCCCACCGGCATCCAGTGGACCTACGACACCTACGCGCTCTCCCACGTCTCCGGGAATGCCGCGGTGAAGAAGGGTCTCGACACCTGGGCCTTCGTCACCGCCGACTACGCCTTCGGCCACGCGCTGGAGCGCGACGCCATCGCGGAGGTGAAGCGGTCCGGCGGCAAGGTGGTCTCGACGGTGCGCGCGCCCTTCGCCACCGCCGATTTCTCGTCGTTCCTGCTCCAGGCGCAGGCCTCGGGCGCGAAGGTCGTCGCCTTCGCCAATGCCGGCGGCGACACCGTCAACGCGATCAAGCAGGCGCACGAATTCGGCCTCGTCCAGGGCGGCCAGACCCTGCTGGCGCTCCTCATCAACATCGACGACGTGCACAGCCTCGGGATCGAGGTGGCGCAGAACCTGCTCCTCACCACCGCCTTCTACTGGGACCGCACGCCGGAGACCCGCGCCTTCGCGACTCGCTTCAAGGAAAAAGCCGGGCTGATGCCGACGATGCACCAGGCCGGCGTCTATTCCTCGGTGCTGCACTACCTGAAGGCGGTGCAGGCCGCCGGCACCGACGACGCCAAGACCGTGATCGCCAAGATGCGCGAGATGCCGGTCAACGACATGTTCGCGACGAACGGCAAGATCCGCGAGGACGGCCGCATGGTCCACGACATGTACCTGATGCAGGTGAAGACCCCGAAGGAATCGACCGGGGAATGGGACCTCTACAAGCTCGTCGCCACGGTGCCGGGCGACGAGGCCTTCCGGCCGCTCGCCGAGGGCGGCTGCCCGCTGGTGAAGGCGGCGGCGAAGTAGGCTCCTCCGTCTCGGCGGGCGGGGCGGGACCCGCCCGTCGCGGCTCCGCTCGTCCGGGATCTTGTCCGACCCCATGTCCCGACCCGACCCCATGTCCCGACCCGGGCCGTGGCGCCGTCCGGGCTCCGCCCCGGTCCGTCCTGCCCGCAATCCAGGCATGGTGGCGTCGGCGCGCCTATCGACAAGACTCCCGCCATGCGGCCTAAGGGCTTAAGAACCGCCAAGCTAACACGGAGAGGGCCCGTCATGGTATCACGCAGGGACATCGCATCGCTTCTCGGCGCCGGCACGCTGGCGGCGGCCGCCCTCTCCCCGATCGGTACTGCCCAGGCCCAGACGGGGCCCGCGGCCGAGAACACGTTCCAGCGCATCCGGCGGACCAAGAAGCTGCGCATCGCCGGCATCGTCGGGACCGAGCCGTACTACAAGAAGGACATCGCGTCCGGCGAGTGGTCCGGCTTCTGCGTGAGCATGGCGCAGGACCTCGCCAAGTCGATGGATGCCGAGCTCGAGATCGCCGAGACCACCTGGGGCAACGCGGTGCTCGACCTCCAGGCGAACAAGATCGACATCATGTTCGGCCTGTCGCCGACGCCCTCGCGCGCCCTCACGGTCGAGTTCACCCGGCCGATCATGCTGAACACCTTCACCATCATCGCCAAGCCGGGCTTCGAGCCCAAGACCTGGGCCGACCTCAACAAGCCCGAGGTCAGAGTCGCCGTCGACATCGGCTCGACCCACGACCTGTTCGCCCGGCGCATCATCCCCAACGCCACGCTGCTCGCGCTGAAGACCCCGGACGACGCCATGCTGTCCGTGCAGTCCAACCGTGCCGACTGCGTCATCCAGGTCGCGATGCTGTCGCTGGTGACGGTGAAGAAGAACCCCAAGGTCGGCAAGATCATCGTGCCGACGCCGGCGAGCGCGCAGCCGACCTGCGCCGGCGTGCGGGCCGATCCGGATCCCCGGTTCCGGACCTTCGTCGACAACTGGCTCGAGTACAATCGCGGCCTCGGCGCGATGAAGGGCTGGATCACCTCCAGCCTGGAGCTGGTCGGGGTCAAGGCCGGCGACATCCCGGCCGAGATCACGTTCTGACCCGGTTTTCCGGAAGACGACGTCCGGAAACTGGATCATAAGCCCGCGCGGTGGAGCCGCAGGCTCCCCGCCCTCGAGCGATGCGGAACCCGTATGACGCGGGTGCCCGTCGCCGCGGCCCGGGACGCTCCGCCCGGACCGCGCCTTCGACCCATCGTCCCCGTCTCGCGCCATGCCCCCTGACCACGCCCCGCCGTTGGGCATCATCATGCTCGACACCCGGTTCGAGCGCCCCCCCGGCGATGTCGGGCACCCGGCGAGCTGGCCCTTCCCGGTCCTGTTCGAGGTCGTGCGCGGCGCCACCGCGCGGCGGGTCGTCGGAGGGCAGGACGCCGACCTGGCGGATGCCTTCGTGGCGGCGGGAGAGGCGCTGCGGGCCCGCGGCGCCGTCGGCGTCATCACGTCGTGCGGGTTCCTCGCGGCGCGGCAGCGCGCGCTCGCCGCCCGGATGTCGCTGCCGCTCGCGACGTCGAGCCTGATGCAGCTTCCGCTGATCGATCGCTGCCTGCCCGGCGGCAAGCGGGCCGGGGTCGTGACCTACGACGCCGACGCGCTCACGCCGGCCCATTTCGTCGAGGTGGGGGCCGATCCCGCCACGCCGGTCGTCGGCCTGCCGGCGAACGGGGCGCTGCGCGGCCTGATCGAGCGGGAGGCGGCCTACGACGCGGCCGCCCTCGCCCGCGACGTCCTGGAGGCCGCGGGCGCCCTGATCGCGCGGGGCGACATCGGCGCCGTCGTGATGGAATGCACCAACCTTCCGCCGTTCTCGCGCGCCGTCGCCGACGCGTTCGGCGTTCCCGTCTTCGACGTCGTCACCCTGGGCCGCTGGTTTCACTCGGGCCTCACGCAGACAAGATACCAGTAGAGCGGACCGGAGCAGACGATGAATTACGAGTGGGACTTTTCGTTCCTGCTGCAATACAAGGGGCTGATCGCGATCGGCGCCCTCTACACGATCGGGTTCACCATCGTCACGGCGATCGCCGGCTTCGTCGTCGGCGGCCTGATCGCCGTCGCGCGCCTGGCCAACGCCAGGGTGGTGACCATCCCGCTCCTGGCCTTCATCGAGATCTTCCGATGCACGCCCGTGCTCGTGCAGCTGGTCTGGATCTACTACGCCCTCCCGATCGTGATCGGCGTCGAGCTCAAGCCCGCGACGGCGGCGTTCATCGCCCTGACGCTCTACGGCGCGTCGTTCTTCGCCGAGATCATCCGCGGCGGCATCGCCTCGATCGACACCGGCCAGTGGGATGCCGGGCGGGCCCTCGGCATGCGCCGGGCGGCGCTGATGCGGCGCGTCGTCCTGCCCCAGGCGCTCAAGCGGATGATCCCGCCCCTCGTCAACCAGGTCGTCCTCCAGCTGAAGAACACCTCGCTCCTGTCCGTGCTCGCCGTTCCCGATCTGCTCTACCAGGGACAGCTCATCACCTCGGCGACGTACAAGCCCCTCGAAGTCTACACGATGATCGCGATCATCTACTTCATCATCCTGTTCCCGCTCACGACCCTCGCCCACGGCCTCGAGCGCAGGCTCGCCCGGTGAGCACGAGGAGGGACCCCATGACGACGGAAGCGGTGCGGGCCATGCCGGAGACGACGATGATCGCGGTCGAGCACGTCAGGAAGTCGTTCGGCCCCGTGCCGGTGCTCAAGGACATCTCCCTGAGCGTGCCGAAGGGCGGGGTGCTCTCGCTCATCGGACCGAGCGGTTCGGGCAAGTCGACCCTGCTGCGCTGCCTGAACCTCCTCACCATCCCGTGCGAGGGCACGATCCGCATCGGGTCGCACGCGATGCGCTTCGGCAGCGATCACAGGATGCCGCGGGACCGGGACCTCGCCGCCTTCCGCTCGACGGTCGGCATGGTGTTTCAGAACTTCAACCTGTTTCCCCACATGTCGGTCGTTCGGAACGTCATGGAGGGGCCGGTCACGGTGCTCGGCCAGGGGCGGGACGAGGCCCGGGACCTCGCCGTCGGGCTCCTCGACAAGGTCGGCCTGCGCGAGAAGGCCGACGCCTATCCCGACCGGCTCTCCGGCGGGCAGAAGCAGCGGGTCGCCATCGCGCGGGCGCTGGCGATGAAGCCGGAGGTGATGCTGTTCGACGAGGCGACCTCGGCGCTCGATCCCGAGCTCGTCGGGGAGGTGCTGAACGTCGTCCGCCAGCTGGCATCGGAGGGCATGACGATGGTGCTCGTCACGCACGAGATCGCCTTCGCGCGCGACGTCGCCGATACCTGCGTGTTCATGCGCGACGGCTTCGTGGTCGAGGAAGGGCCGGCCCGGCAGGTCATCGAGGATCCGCAGCAGGCCGCGACGAAGGCCTTCCTCAGCCATTTCCACAAGGCGGCGGTGTGACGCCGCCGCGTCGCGGTCAGCGCTGCATGTTGCGCAGCCGGCAATAGCCGCCCATGTCCTGGTAGCCCGCCGGGCAGCGCCGCACGCAGGCGCCGGCCGCGAATTTCAGCGGCGGCCGGCAGACCTGGCCCCGGCCGAGCTGGCGGCGCTGGTACTGGTAGTCCTGGGCCGGCCCGGCTTGCGCGGGCGTGAGCGGCAGGAGGCCGGCGACGAGGAACAGGGCGGCGCAGATCGGGCGGGTGGGCATCGGGGAACTCCGGCGCGAGGCGCCGGGGTAACTGCCGCGGGGCCAGGAAGTTCGGTGGAAAGCGGGGCGCGGGACATCCCTTCTTCCCGCCCGCGAGGAGAGGAGACCGTCCGCGCCGTTGCCGGTCGCCGCATTCCGCGGGGAGACGGGAGTGACCGCCCCTACCCCTCCACCACCAGCTCCACCCGGTCCGCCGCGAACAGGCTGCGGGTCGCCTGGATCGGCACGCCCATTGCGTCGACGTTGACGCTCGACAGCACGATCAGGACCCTCCCGGGCGCGAGGTCGAGGCGGGCCGCTTCGTCGGCCGCGGCCGGGCGGGCGGTGATGCGGGTCGACAGGCGGGTGTAGTCGGCGATGCCGAATTCCGCATAGGCCCGGGTGAGCGAGCCGAGCGCCGCGTAGGCCTGAGCGAATTCCGCGAAGCGCGGCAGCGGCAGGCAGGTGCGGGCGGTCGAGAGCGGCGTGCCGTCGGCCCGATGGATCGTCAGCAATTCGAGCATCGGGTCCCCGGCGGCGATGCCGAGCGCCTCCGCGGTGGCCGGATCGGCCGGCACGCTCTCAGCCGACAGAAGATCGCCCCAGGCCTCGCGGCCGGCCTGGCTGACGATCTCCGAGAAGCGGGTGCGCCGGCCGATCGGGTAGGCGAGGCGCGGCGTCTCGACGAAGGTGCCGCGCCCCTGCGTCGCCCGCACGAGCCCGCGCTCGGCGAGCGCCGCCAGCGCCCGGCGCACGGTGTGCCGGTTGACCCCGAATCGCGCCGCGAGCGCGGCTTCCGTCGGCAGCTGCGCACCCGCCGCGAGGCGCCCGGCCTCGATGTCGGCGGAGAGGCCGTCCGCGATCTGGCGCCAGGCCGCCAACCCCTCACCGCGCGCCAGCACCGTCACGGTGCCGTCGCCGCCCGCGCTCATACCGTCATCCAAGTTTCATTTGCTCCCCGATTGTCGGTTGTCTATATCATTAGACAACAGCGAGGCCGCTCGCCAGCGTGGAAGCCAGCAGGCAATCCCGATGCCCGACCATACCCCACCTTCCGGCGAAACGCCCGATCTCGCCGCGCGCCGTGCCGTGATGGCGCTCTGCGGCGAGGCCCGCGCGGAGGAGCTGCGCGACGCCCTGGCGGCCCTCGGTGCGGCCGACGATCCCGAGGATCTGCGCCCGCCCGAGACCGGCCTGGTGATGACCCGCGGCCGCATCGGCGGCGACGGGCGCCCGTTCAACCTCGGCGAGGCGACGGTGACCCGAGCGGCGGTGCGCCTGCCCGGCGGCGAGACCGGCTTCGCCTATCATCTCGGCCGCGACCGGGCGAAGGCGCGGCTCGCCGCGACCCTCGACGCCCTGTGGCAGGTGCGGGCGCGGCGCGGGGCGGTCGAGGCGGCCCTTGCGCCCGTCGCCTCCCGCCGTGCCGCGGAGCGCGCCGCGGAGGCGCGCCGGATCGCGGCGACGCGGGTGAACTTCTTCACCATGGCCCGAGGAGAGGATTGATGCTCGCCCGCGGCTTCACCGACCCCGTCCACGACGCCCAGGGCGTCTTCCGCTCCGTCATGGACGCGCTGGCGCGTCCCGGTACGATCCAGGCCCTCGCCACCGGCCTTACGCCCCCGGCGCCGCTGACGCCGGAACTCGCGGCCCTCGCCCTGGCGCTCGCCGATGCCGACGCACCGCTCTGGCTCGATGCCGGCCTTGCGCAAAACCCGGCAGTGTCCGCGTTCCTGCGCTTCCATACCGGCGCCCGCATTACCGACGATCCGGCCGAGGCCGCCTTCGCGCTCGTCTCCGATGCCGTCGCCTGCCCGGATTTTTCGGCCTTCGCGCAGGGCATGCCGGCCTATCCCGACCGCTCCGCCACCCTGGTGCTCGCCGTCTCCGCCCTCTCGGGCGACGAGGGCTGGCATCTCGACGGGCCGGGCATCCGCGAGAGCGCCCGCCTCTCGGCCGCGCCGCTGCCGGCGGACATGCCCGCGCGGCTCGCCCGCAACCATGCCGGCTTCCCGCAGGGGATCGACCTGATCCTGGCGGCCCCCGGCCGCCTCGCCGCGCTGCCGCGCTCCACCCGCGTCCAGGAGGGCTGACCCATGTACGTGGCCGTGAAGGGCGGCGAGGCCGCCATCGCCAACGCGCACCGGCTGCTGGCCGAGACCCGCCGGGGCGACACGAACGTCCCCGAACTCTCGGTGGCGCAGATCCGCGAGCAGATGGCGCTTCTCGTCGACCGGGTGATGACCGAGGGCTCGCTGCACGATCCCGACCTCGCGGCGCTCGCCCTCAAGCAGGCCCGCGGCGACCTGATCGAGGCGGTGTTTCTGGTGCGGGCCTACCGCACCACCCTGCCCCGCTTCGGCGCCTCCGAGCCGGTCGAGACCGGCGCCATGAGCCTCCGCCGCCGTATCTCCGCCACCTACAAGGACCTGCCCGGCGGCCAGGTGCTCGGCCCCACCTTCGATTACACCCACCGCCTCATCGACTTCGCGCTCGCCGCCGAGGGCGAGGCGCCGGTGGCCGCCGAAGCCGAGCCCCTGGCGGATGCCGCCCACGCGCCGCGGGTCACCGACCTTCTGGGCCGGGACGGCCTGATCGAGCCCTCCGCCCCCGACGACGGCTCGGCCCCGGGCGACCTCACCCGCGAACCGCTCGACTTCCCGGCCGACCGGGCGCTCCGCCTCCAGGCCCTGGCGCGGGGCGACGAGGGCTTCGTGCTCGCGCTCGGCTACTCGACGCAGCGCGGCTACGGCCGCACCCACCCCTTCGTCGGCGAGATCCGGGTCGGGACGGTCGCGGTCGAGTTCGTGCCGGAGGAGCTGGGATTCGCGGTGCCTCTGGGCGAGATCGACCTCACCGAGTGCCAGATGGTCAACCAGTTCCACGGCAGCGCCGAGGTGCCGCCCCAGTTCACCCGCGGCTACGGCCTCGCCTTCGGCCAGAGCGAGCGCAAGGCGATGGCGATGGCGCTGGTCGACCGGGCCTTGCGGGCCGAGGAGCTCGGCGAGCCGGTCGGCGCCCCGGCGCAGGACCAGGAATTCGTGCTGGCGCATTGCGACGCGCTTCAGGCGACCGGCTTCGTCGAGCACCTGAAGCTGCCCCACTACGTCGATTTCCAGGCCGAGCTTGAGCTGGTGCGGCGCCTGCGCGCCGAGCACGCCGCCCGGCATGCGGCGCTCAAGGCCGGGACCAAAACCGAGATGAAGGAGGCCGCGGAATGAACGCCGAGACCGGCTACAACTTCGCCTATCTCGACGAGGGCACCAAGCGGATGATCCGCCGGGCGATCCTCAAGGCGATCGCGATCCCCGGCTACCAGGTGCCCTTCGCCTCCCGCGAGATGCCGATGCCCTATGGCTGGGGTACGGGCGGCGTGCAGGTCACCGCCGCGATCCTGGGCAAGAGCGACGTGCTCAAGGTCATCGACCAGGGCTCGGACGACACGACGAACGCGGTCTCGATCCGCGCCTTCTTCGCCCGCACGGCGGATGTGGCCGTGACCACCCGCACCCGCGACGCGACGGTGATCCAGACCCGCCACCGCATCCCCGAAGCCCCGCTCCACGAGGGGCAGGTGCTGGTCTACCAGGTGCCGATCCCCGAGCCCCTGCGCTTCCTCGAGCCGCGGGAGACCGAGACGCGCCAGCTCCACGCGCTTGCCGAGTACGGGCTGATGCACGTCAAGCTCTACGAGGATATCGCCCGCCACGGCCACATCGCCACGACCTACGCCTATCCGGTCGAGGTCGCGGGCCGCTACGTCATGGATCCCTCGCCGACCCCGAAATTCGACAACCCGAAGATGGATGATTGCCCGGCGCTCCAGCTCTTCGGCGCCGGCCGCGAGAAGCGAATCTACGCCGTGCCGCCCTACACGCGGGTGCGCAGCCTCGACTTCGAGGATCATCCGTTCCGGGTCCAGACCTTCGACCGGCCGTGCGCGCTCTGCGGCGCGGAGGGCGTCTATCTCGACGAGGTGCTGCTCGACGATGCCGGCGGGCGGATGTTCGTCTGCTCCGACACCGACCATTGCGAGGAGCGCCGGGCCGACGGTCCTATCGGGATGGAGGCGGCGCATGCCTGACCCGACCATCCGCCGGGCGCAACAACCCGACTTGCCGGCCGTGCTCGGCCTCGATGCCGACTTGAATGCCGGCCGGGTCGCCACGCTGGACCAGGCCGAGGCGCTGCTGGCTCGCCTCGACGCCTATCCCGATTACGGTCTCTACGTCGCCGAGGTCGGGGGCCGGATCGTCGGTACCTTCTGCCTCGTCATCCTCGACAACATCGCCCATTGGGGCACGCCGTCGGCCCTCGTCGAGAGCGTGGTGGTGTCATCGAGCGAGCGCGGCACCGGGCTGGGCCGGCGGATGATGCGGGAGGCCGGCCGGCTCGCGGGAGAGAAGGGCTGCTACAAGCTCGCCCTGTCCTCCAACGTCGACGCGAAGCCGGCGCATCGCTTCTACGAGAGCCTCGGGTTCGAGCGCTACGGCTACAGCTTCCGCCTCGATCCTCCGTTTGCGACCGATACAGGACTGCCCGGGAACGAAGAAGCCGCGGATTTCCCCTCTCCCCGCGGGCGGGGAGAGGCTTTCGTCCCCCTCGTCGGGGACGAAAGGAGCGCGAAGCGCGAGGGTGAGGGGGTGTTTCCGGAGGAGTCTCATCCGTCGAGCCCCCCTCACCCTCGCTCCGGCTCCGCCTCCGCTCGTCACGACCCCGACGAGGGGGCCGTGACCCTCTCCCCGCCCGCGGGGAGAGGAGAAGACCTGCGCCTTTCGCTGTCGGCGAACAGCCACGAGGAGACGACCGCATGAGCGCCCCCCTGCTCCAGGCCCGCGGCCTGACCAAGCGTTACGGCGCCCGCACGGCGTGCGCCGACGTCTCCTTCGATCTCGATCCCGGCGAGGTGCTGGCGATCGTCGGTGAATCCGGCTCCGGCAAGTCGACGCTGCTCTCGCTGATCGCCACCGAGTTGGCCCCTGATTCCGGCCACGTCGCCTACCGGATGCGCGACGGGGTGATCCGCGATCTCGCGGCCTTGAGCGAGGCCGAGCGCCGGGCGCTCTTGCGCACCGACTGGGGCTTCGTGCGCCAGGACGCGGCCAAGGGCCTGCGCATGGCGGTCTCGGCCGGCGGCAATGTCGGCGAGCGGCTGATGGGGGCCGGCGCCCGCCATTACGGCACCATCCGCGGCACGGCGCTCGACTGGCTCGCCAAGGTCGAGATCGCCGCCGACCGGGTCGACGATCCGCCGACGCGGTTCTCCGGCGGCATGCGCCAGCGGCTCCAGATCGCCCGCAACCTCGTCACCGGGCCGCGCCTGGTGCTGATGGACGAGCCGACCTCCGGCCTCGACGTCTCGGTCCAGGCCCGCCTTCTCGACCTGATCCGCGGCCTCGTCGCGGAACTGGGCCTCGCGGTGATCATCGTCACCCACGACCTCGCGGTGGCGCGCCTGCTCTCCCACCGGGTGATGGTGATGCGGGCCGGCCGGGTGATCGAGACCGGGCTGACCGACCAGGTTCTCGACGATCCCGCCGAGCCCTACACCCAGCTCCTCGTGTCATCGGTGCTCGCGGCATGAAACCGGCTCTCGAATTCCGCGGCGTCGCCAAGACCTTCACCCTGCACCTGCGCGGCGGCGTGCAATTGCCGGTGATGGGCGGCGCCGATCTCGCCGTGCATCCGGGCGAGTGCGTGGTGCTCGGCGGTCCCTCCGGGGCGGGAAAATCCTCGCTCCTCAAGATGGCCTACGGCAATTACCGCTGCGACCACGGAAGAATCCTGGTGCGCGAGGCCGAGACCGTGATCGACGTCGCCTCCGCCTCGCCCCGCGAGATCCTGAGCTTGCGCCGCCGCACCATCTCCTACGTGTCGCAGTTCCTCCGGGTGATCCCGCGGGTCGGCGCCCGCGAGGTGGTGGCCGCCGCAGGCCGCGAGGGCGGCATGACGGCGGAGGTGGCCCTCGCCCGCGCCGAGGACCTGCTGTCGCGCCTCAACCTGCCCGAGCGCCTGTGGGATCTGCCGCCCGCGACGTTTTCCGGCGGCGAGCAGCAGCGGGTCAACATCGCCCGCGGGCTGATCGCGGAGCGGCCGATCCTGCTCCTCGACGAGCCCACCGCCTCCCTCGACGCGCAGAACCGCGCCGTGGTGGTGGAGCTGATCCGCGCCCGCCAGGCGGCCGGCGCGGCCTTGCTCGGCATCTTCCACGACACCGACGTGCGCGAGGCGGTGGCGACCCGGGTGGTCGACGTCACCGCCTTCGCTCAGAAACGCGCTGCCTGAGGGCTCTCCCATGCAAGACCGGATCCTCGAGAACGCCACCCTGGTGCTGCCCGACCGGGTGCAGCACGGCTGGCTCGCCGTGGTCGACGGCCGTATCGCCGAGATCGGCGAGGGCCGGGCGCCGGAGCGCGGCCTCGACCTCCAGGGCGACCATCTGATCCCGGGCCTCGTCGAGCTGCACACCGACCACCTCGAGAGCCACTACGCGCCCCGCCCCAAGGTGCGCTGGCACCCGCTCGGCGCCGTGCTGGCCTACGACGCGCAGATCGCGGCGTCGGGCATCACCACGGTGTTCGATTCGCTGCGCGCCGGCAGCGACCCGGACGGCAGCGGGCTCGGCCCCGAGCTGATGCAGCTCGCCGGCGCGATCGAGACCGCCAAGGGCGCCGACCTCTTCCGCGCCGAGCACCTGACGCATCTGCGCTGCGAGATCCCCTCCGCCGACCTCCTCGACACGGTGCGCGACTTCACGGCGCGCTATCCCGTCGGGCTGATCTCGCTGATGGACCACACCCCCGGCCAGCGCCAGTTCCGCGACATCGAGAAGTACTACACCTACGCCACCCGCGGCGGCCGCTCGCTGGCCGAGATCCAGGCCAACACCGCGCTCAAGATCCGCAACGGACAGGCCTTCAACGCCGTCAACCGCCCGGCCCTCGTCGCGCTCGCCCGGGAGCACGGCATCGCGCTGGCGAGCCACGACGACACCACGCTGGCCGACGTCGCCATGGCGAAGGGCGAGGGCGTGCGGCTCGCCGAGTTCCCCACCACGCTGGAAGCCGCGCAGGCCTCCCACGCGGCCGGCATCACCGTGATGATGGGGGCGCCCAACCTGATCCGCGGCGGCTCGCATTCCGGCAACGTCGCCGCCGAGGACCTGGCGCGGGAAGGCCTGCTCGACGTGCTCTCCTCCGACTACGTGCCGGGAAGCCTGGTGATGGCGGCGTTCGGGCTGCCCGAGCGGGTCGAGGCCATCACCTTGCCGCAGGCCATCGCCACCGTCAGCGCCAATCCGGCCCGGGCCACCGGCCTGACCGATCGCGGCGCGCTCGCCCCGGACCTCCGCGCCGACCTCGTGCGGGTGCGCCTCGCCGAGGGCGTGCCGGTGGTGCGCCAGGTCTGGCGCCAGGGCCGGCGGGTCGCGTGATGGCGGGCGGCTTCGTCCTCGTCGTCGGCCCGAGCGGGGCCGGCAAGGACACCCTCCTGCGGCTCGCCCGCGAGGCCCTGGCGGGGGATCCCCGCTTCGTCTTCCCGCGCCGCCTCGTCACCCGTCCGCCCTCGGAGCACGAGGACAACGAGACGATCGGCGAGGCGGATTTTTCCGCGGGCGAGGCGGAGGGCCGCTTCGCCCTGTCCTGGCGCGCCCACAACCTCGGCTACGCGCTGCCGGCCTCGAGCGCGGCGCTCGCCCGCGACGGGCATGTCGTCGTCTGCAACGTCTCGCGCCGGGTGGTGGGCGAGGCGCGCCGGCGCCTGCCCGGCGTCACCGTGGTCGAGGTGACGGCACCGCCCGACGTGCTGTCCGCCCGCCTCGCCGCCCGCGGCCGGCGCGAGGACGGCGACCTCGGGGCGCGGCTGACCCGCTCGGCCACGGTCGTCGCCGACCTCGTGGTGATGAACGACGGCTCGCCGGAGGCCGGGGCGGCCCGGCTCGTCGCGCATCTGCGGGCCCGCTGATGCGCGCCCGTCCTCCGGCGAGGCCTATGCGAAACCTTTCGCCTCGGCCATGATTTCCGTTCGACCGCTGCCACCGGCCGGGTCGAACGGGAGATCAGGACCACCGTGATGAGCGAACCGCGCGAGACCGAGCTGAAGCTGGATGTCGAGGCCTCCGACCTCGCACGCCTGCGGGAGCATCCGCTGCTCGCCGGAGACTGGACCGAGACCGAACTGATCTCGGTCTATTACGACACGCCGGACGGCCGCTTGCGCGAGGCCGGCTACACCCTGCGGGTGCGCCGGGACGGCGACCGCCACGTCCAGACCGTGAAGGCCCGCGGCCCCGCCGCCGCCGGCCTGTTCGACCGGCAGGAATGGGAGGGCGCCATCGCCGGGCCGCACCCCGAGCCCGCCGCTTTCGCCGGCACCCCGCTCGCCGACATCCTCGACGGCGCCGACGGACTGGCCCCCCTCTATACGTCCAGCGTGACCCGCTCCCTGCGCCGCCTCGCCGATACCGGGCCGGCGGGCAGCCGCATCGA
This sequence comes from Methylobacterium indicum, assembly GCF_017347565.1. NCBI lineage: Bacteria > Pseudomonadati > Pseudomonadota > Alphaproteobacteria > Hyphomicrobiales > Methylobacteriaceae > Methylobacterium > Methylobacterium indicum. Next base: position 5,345,316 of record NZ_AP024145.1, read on the forward strand.
GGTCGCCCTCGATCGCGGCCGGATCAGCACCCCCGACGACCGGGTCTCCCCGATCAGCGAGATCGAGCTCGAACTGACCGGGGGCACGCCCGCCGCCCTGTTCGACCTCGCCCGGACACTCGGGGCCGACGTGCCCCTGCGCCTCGGCGTGCTGAGCAAGTTCGAGCGCGGCGAGGCGCTGGTCCGCGACCGCCTCGGCCGCGCCGCGAAGGCCGAGCCGGTGGCGCTCGAACCCGGCATGAGCGCCGCCGCGGCGTTCCAGGCGGTGGCCTATGCCTGCCTGCGCCAGATGCGCCTCAACGAGACGGTCCTGCTCGCCGGCCGCGACGTCGAGGCCCTGCATCAGCTGCGGGTGTCGCTCCGCCGCCTGCGCTCGGCCTTCTCGCTGTTCGGCGCGGTGATCGAGGACCGGCGGATGCCGGCGATCAAGGCCGAGCTGAAGCGCCTGAGCGAGCCCTTCGGGCACGCCCGCAACCTCGACGTCTATCTCGGCAAGACCCTGCCGCGCGAGCGCGAGCGGCGGCCCGACGAAGGTGGTCTCCTGATCCTGGAGCGTCACCTCGAGACCGAGCGCGAGGCGGCGCACGCCGTCGTGCGGGGCGTGCTGGAGAGCCGGGAGTGGCGCGACTTCCTCCTCGACCTCGTCGCCTGGATCGAGGCCGGTCCCTGGCTCGGGCCCGACAACCCGAACGCCGCGCTCCGCGACGGCCCGGCCCGGGCCTTCGCCACCGAGGAGCTGGAGCGCCGCCGCCGCCAGGTGAAGAAGCGCGGCCGCCACCTCGCTGCCCTCGATCCGGAGGAGCGCCACCGGGTGCGGATCGCCGCCAAGAAGCTGCGCTACGGCGCCGAGTTCTTCGCCGCGCTCTACGCCGGAAAGGACGGCACCAAGAAGGTGGCCAAGAAGGCGGTCAAGCGCCATGCGGCCTTCGTCGAGGCCCTGGCCGACCTCCAGGACCACCTCGGCGACCTCAACGACATCGCCACCGCCCACACGCTCGCCCAGGACCTCGCCCGAGGGGCACCCGAGGGCGCGGTCTTCGCCGCCGGGCTCGCCACCGCCGACACCGAGGCGCGGACCGGGCATCTGCTGAGCGAGGCCGCCAAGGCCCACGAAGCCCTGATCGACGTGCGCCCGTTCTGGCGCTGACGGCGAGGCTCCCGCGCCGTCAGGCGCGGGGCATCAGGGCGTAGAGGGTGATCGCCGCGGCGTTCGAGACGTTGAGGCTCTGGATCGCGCCCCTGAACGGGATGCGGGCCATCACGTCGCAGCACTCGCGGGTGCGCTGGCGCAGCCCCTTGCCCTCGGCCCCGAGCACCACGACGAGCGGCGCCTTCGGCCCGACCGCGTCGAGGGTCTCGGGCGCCTCGGAATCGAGCCCGACCCGGGTGAAGCCGCGCTCGCCGAGCTCGATCAGCGCCTCGGCGAGGTTGCGCACCACCACGAACGGCACGTGTTCCAGCCCGCCCGAGGCGGATTTGGCTAGAACGCCGGTGACGGTGGGCGAGTGCCGGGCGGTCGTCACGATGGCGGTGACGCCGAAGGCCGCCGCCGTGCGCACGATGGCGCCGACATTGTGCGGATCGGTGATCTGGTCGAGGGCGAGCAGCACCGCGTCGTCGGGCAGCGTGTCGAAGGCCGGGCCCTCGAGCGGCTCGGCCTCGAGGTAGAGGCCCTGATGCACCGCATCCGGCCCGAGCAGCCCGGTGATGGTGCCGGGCTTGACGATCTCGGGGGTGATGCGCAGCTCGCCCACTTCCTCCGTGAGGCGCACCATCGCGTTCTCGGTGGCGAGCAGCTTGATCAGCACGCGCTTCGGGTTGCGCAGCGCCTCCGAGACCGGGTGCCAGCCATACAGCAGAGCCGGCCCGTCCGGATCGTCGTCGCCGGGCCGCCCGCCCGCCCCGCCGCGGGCCGGGCCCCGATTGAAGCCGCCCTGCCCGAAGCCGCCCTTGCCGGGACCATCCTTGCCGAAACCACCCTTGCCGGGACCGCCTTTGCCCGGCCCGCCCTTCCAACCGCCCCCACGGGGCGCCTGCCTCGTCGTCATCCTGCGTCCCGCCCGCGTTCAAGGCCCACACTGAAGGCCGACAAGACCGAGCCCTCCGTCTCCGTCAAGCCCATCAATCCGGTTGCCCTCCCGCTCGAACCCCACTATAGCTCCCCTCGCCCCGCACCGGCGCCCTTCGTCTAGCGGTCTAGGACGTCGCCCTTTCACGGCGAAAACACGGGTTCGAGTCCCGTAGGGCGCGCCAGGGGCTGTTTTCATTGGCTTTTTCGGCGTTTTTCGGACCCCCTCCAGAAGGGCGTTAGGACCGGTTTTTAGGACCGGTCTGGCGAGGCCCAACGGACAGCCGTCTCGATCGTCAGTCCGTAGCGTCCGCAGGCCCGGCAAGAATGCCTCCAGCGACAGAAGCGTCAGCGTTGCGGCATCCCGCCACGCGCCGATCATCGTCGCGACGACGATCGCGTCCACCATCCCCACCAACGTCCGGCCGGGCGCCCGGCGCGCTTCCTGCGACGTTCTCCGCGACGGTCCCGGCAAGCTCTTATGACGACGGAGCCAGGGGTCGGAGGCACGCACGTCCTGGGTGACGATGGTGCCGACGATCTCACGCGCTCCCGGTGATCGTCGCCCCGAACGGCCGGTGCCGATCACTCGCTCCATGATCACCGCAACGGATCGCGTCGGCGATCGGCCAGGTACTCGCGGGCGGGATGCGTAGCTGGCGGCTGCGCGCCCAGCATCGTCGCGCAGGACGATCGGGGAGCGTCGTCACGATCGTGGCCGGGACGATCAGGGGGAAGCACGGGTATCATCGTCCCGGCGACGATCGCGCCCACTGTCTTCTCCAACGTCTCGCCAAGCGCCCGGTGCTCTCCGACGCCCTCCGCGACGGGTCCGGCAAGCTTGCTCGGCAATCGTGCCGGGAACACGGGCAGATTCTGAGCGGTAGCGGGACCCGACGATCTCGTGCGGGCACCCGGTGATCATCAAGACCTGCGCGGTTGGCACCGGCCCCCGGCTCCGCATTACGGCTCACTCCAATGAGTCCATCGCCTGTTTGATCGTGGGCGCATCCGGCGCCTTAATGGTACCTCGTCCGATGGGAGCCGGGAGCAAAGGGATTCGAGCCGACGAATGCCCAGGGCCCTGGTTTCAACCGTAGCGAATATATTGCACACCAGCCAATGAGATCGTCGAGCATGATGGTCGCAACCCTGGCCGATACCGCTACCGAGCTTCTCCTCACCGTCGAGCACGACCTCGACGGCGTCGTCTTGATATAGACCTTGAGTAGGCTACACCACTGCTGAGAGCAACCAGCGAGCTATCCGTCGAAATTCAGCAGGTGATCGCTACCATTGCTGCGGCGGGCGTTCGTCGCGCTCAGCGCGTCCTGTCGGCCTACGTGGCGGCCAGATGCATCCTTGAGGGTCCACCGCCGAGAGCGAAGATGAAGAGCATTGCCCGGGTCCTATCCCGCCTTCTCCGGTTCGAAGAAGTGGCAGCGCGCGAGCCCGATCTTGACCGAGTCCTGGCGCAAGCGCGAGTGACGGCTAGAGGGATTAAGGCCCGCAAGCTGGCGATCGGCTGGAGCTTGTCGAAGCCTATCGCCCGATAGGCTTCAGCCGTCGCGCGACCCAGACCGCGCGGTGCTATGTAGTTTCTACGCGCTCGAAAATCGTTGCGAAAATTCGGGTTTGCATCACGCTGGTTCGAGCGGAACATCCACGGAGCTACGCTTGAACCAGACAGGTGCACGAAAGCTTGTGCCTTGCCCCTTCGGCGGGACTTACCTTAAAATTGCCGTGGAAATTGACAAGTTGTGTCCTGGGCATCTTGGGGTGGCTCTTCACGGATCTAATCTGTCTCGTCAGGTGCGGTTCCTGACCTATGCGGAGATCGCAGCAGGGGATGCCGCGGCACTCGCAACCCGCCTTGGCGTTGCCGAGGTATCGTCCGCTATTGGGAACGCCGACGACGATCAGGCGACCGTCGGCAGAGCCCTCACGGTTCTGAAGCCCCGCGAGATCGTCGAGGCCATCTTCAAGGTCGTCCCGGACGCCTTCCTTGGCATTCTCAAGCGCCTCGGCCCCGACCCACTCCCCGACCCCGCCCTGTATCGGGAGCTTCACCGACTCTTCGCGTCTCGCATTCCCGCCGACCGAGCCCGAGTTCGCGTGCTACGGCAATTGCCGGGCACCATAACGCCCACGCAGATCGCTATCGTACTGGCCCTCGACCCCGTGCTTCTGCATCCCCGCTTCGTCAGCAAGGTGGAATCGCTTAAGGAGGCTCGTGAACTCAACGCGGGTTTTGGCTACGTGCGAGCGCACTGCTCCGTCGCTACGGACGACGCGATCCGCCAGTCAGTTTCGTCTTTCCCCGAGAAGATGATCGTAGAGGCATTCGTGCGGAGGTGGGCGAGGCGGTTTGACCGACTACCGTTTCCTCTCGAACTTGCTGATGCGTCCCTCGTGGTACTAAAAACGGGTGCTGCACTCGTTGATGCCGGGCGTCGCTACGATAATTGCTTGCCGACCAAGGTGCCTGAGGTACTGGTAGGCCGCTACCTCTATGTCGAGGTCAGGATCGGTGCTGGGCGGGGCGTGATCGCCGAGTTACGACGTACCTCCCGATGCTGGGTCTTGCAGATGCTGTATCAGCGAGGTAACGGGCATGTCTCCCAGGATATTGCCTCAGTGGTTCGTAGGAAGCTGGTCGCGCAGGGTATTGCGATCTACGACCGGCCTGCTAATGGCGTCTCGGGCCTTGATGCTGCCGCCAAGCTCCTCGACATCTATAATTGGTGCACTGACGATGTCAGCGAGGTCGACACCTCGGAATCGTATAGCACGTCAGAAGTGGGGGCGGTGCTCGACGACTCGGTTCATACTTTCGCATCGCCAACATTCGCGGCCGAGCCCGCCGCATGAGAAAGATGTGGCGTTTGTTTGACACTTGGATCTTCGGGAGGCTCGGGGAATTTCGAGAGAGAATATTTAATGATACCGAGTTAACAACGATCGCCAGCGGCAATCTCGAACTGCTTCAAGATCTAGTAGATGCACTCCGAAAGCGGGAGGGCAATCGGGTCGAGTTGGAAGCATTGCGCGCCGAGTTGCTGGAGGCTTACGAATCAGTAGCGTCGTTGGTTGTCGATCTGGAATTCGAGCGGGCCCGTGCCTCCTACCTGGAAGAACGGGTCGCCGAGTTTGAGGACGACATCGTGGGTGCTCGAAGAGCGCATCCAGCGCTCAGGATCGTGTCCGTCAACGGTGAGCCCGTAAAGCCCTGACCTCCGACGGCCTCATGGCTAGGATCAGGGGTTATAATCGCTGGAGTCAAAACCCAACAGCTTGTCTCATGAACCGCTGCTCCCGACCCATTGCAGACGAGTGGCCCCTTTGCCGGTAGAACGTCCTGCATGACGGAACACACGAGCATCCATGTGCAGCGCGCCGACCATGTCGGCTTCGCGGTCGGCTCCCTCGACGAGGCACTTCGGTTCTGGATCGATGGGCTCGGCGCACGCCTCGTGCGGACGGGCGAGATGGGGGGCGAGTTCCTCGGCCAGGTAACCGGAGCGCATGGGGCGAAGGTGCGCCTAGCGATCGTTTCGCTGGCGGATCAGACGATCGAACTCCTGGAGTATCAGGGTCCAGACCGACCAAGCGTGCCAGCCAAGCCGTTCGACCCAGGCTTTGCGCATCTGGCCCTCGTGGTCGATGACATCGACGCGCTCCTGGTGCGGATCGCCGCCTACGGCTGGAAGGCGCAAGGCACGCCGCAACCGATCGCGAGCGGTGCGCGGGCTGGAACGCGGGTGATCTATGCCGTCGGCCCTGACGGCGCGACGATTGAGTTCATGCAGCCGCCAGCTACCGCCAAGGATCCCTGATCCCGCCGGGCGGGTGTCCACTTCCCACCCTCTGCGGCCATCCCCATGGCCAAGCTGTCGTGAGGAGTTCAGCCGCGCGGCGCTTTCGGTTGGTGGCGACGTTCACAAGCTAGGCTAGTTCGAATTCGAGCCTGGAATATCCCGCTACGATCACTTCGTCCTGTCGTGGCTGCACCGACTCCGCTACCGCGCTCCCCGTCGTCCGAGCAGGTTGGCGACGTAGAGGCTTTGATCAATAAATGCATCAAGCGCCCGCGTCTCGACCGCGAGATCCGGCCTTGCCACCGCGGCCTCAGCCAACCGGTGCCGAATTCGTCCCACGGTACGCGGCGGAATGCGAGCCGCGGGGCCTTCGCGGCGTGTTAGGTCGCCGAGGTACCCGCGCGCCTTATTGCAGTAGCGGATCGCGAATGCCTCGCGCGAGTCGACGAGGCCGACCTCGATCATGCGATCGCACAGCGATACAAGCTGATGGCCAAACATTTTGACTGCCTCTTATTGCTGGATTTCATGCTGGAATAAATACGTGCTGATGCATTGCGGGAGATTGTGACGTGCCTCTGAAACTCAACAATATTTACTATGCACATAGTGCGACGGGTCGCTACAACGTGTCGACACCCCACGATCATTGGCGGCTGGATCAAACCAAGTACCATTGCCACCGTCATGCGCGAGGCAGATGGTGCTTCACGACAGATCGGGAGCGTGAGCGGATTACATTTCATTTCACTCAGGAGGATGACATCGACGATTTCCGCCGTGCGACGGCAGCGTCCAAGATCTTGGTGACTTGCGCGTAGGCATGGACGCGGACCCAGGTCGCGAATTCGGGTGGCGATCTGGTCGACAAATTCGCACCTGCGCAGGTCCCCGATCGTGCGGTGGCAGCCCTTGGAGGGGTCATCGCTGGTCCAACGCATCAGAACAAATTTGCGGTTAGGCGGTAGGGCGCGGGTAGATCTCGGCGTGGCGCCGCACGGTCGGAGTAGTCTCGTGCTCGACGAACCGCTTCGGCATGATCGGACCTGTGATCGCCGAAACTGGACGGCGAGATCGTGATGTCAAGTCGTTGAGCGCACGCTCTACCTTTGATGACCGAGGTCGAAGCTCGATAATCAGCTTATCCATTCCTGCCTTCGATCTTGCCGATGAGCGGGCATCCACGAGTGCGCGGCGCTTCTCGGCGTCGACCGCTTTGTTCACCTTAGCGTGCGTTGGTGAGATCGCCCTCGCTCGTCATGATGGACCCGTTGTTCTCCTGGCCTCACAATGGATACATCCCGACGAGAGCCTCCCACCCCATGCTTTCAGCCCGATCCTACCTCTTCGGCGTCCTCCTCAGCGTCGTCGCGCTCAGTCCCGCCCCAGCCCAGGCCGCTGAGTTGATGGAGGGCCGCTGCCACATGGACTATTGCAGCTGGTTCACGGTTGAGGAGCGCGACATCGTCACCAGCATCTCGGACGGCGCTTTGGTGCGCACAGTCATGAAGGGCTGGGAGAGTCATCATCCGGACGGAAACTACGCGCGCAAGACTCGGCGCACAGGCGGCAACGAGGTGGTGACGTATTTCCTCTGCTCGAAGCGGACGCCCGCCGTTGTCTGGCGCGGCGACAAGCCGGGCAAGTGGGAGGTCAACTTCCTCACCAATCTAGCCTCGCCACCGGGCGCTGCCGAGAGCGTGACGAATCAGTACTTCGCGGTCTGCCATGGCGTGAAGCCGAGCGGAGATTGGGAAATTCTTACTAGGAAATTCGCCTACGACATCATCCCCGACAAGGATGAAGGCGTTGCCGACGCGCTCTACATCGATCGTCCCGACGAGGTGATGCGTCTTGCCGCCGCCCGCCGTGGACCGGGAGCCAGGTCTGACCAGGGAGCAGTCCCTGGCATGGCGACGGGCATCGACCAGGAACTGAACCAGGGGTTCGGCCAGACCAAGACCCCCGGGAGCAGTCAGCGCCGGTGACGCCGCGAAGATCGCACCGCGGCGTGACTTGGTGGTGATCGCGACAGCGTCCCGGACTCAACGACGTCGAGGTCGGCCGTGATCACCTAGTTGACATAGATTACGTCTGGGCCTCGATGGGCTCAACGAGTGCAAGACCGCCCGCATCATGAGGCGCCCCCGGAGCCGAATTTCAGGTGAGAAAATTCGCAGATCGGAGGAAGCGGTCCAGCTACACGTCGAGCACGTACTGACCGAATTCGTAGGACTCGCCGCGGTAGGAATTCGAAATCTCGGCGCTAATCCTCGCCCGCCTCGACCAGCAGCACGTCGCGCCATCGGTCGTGGCAACCTGACCTGCGTGCCGCTTAAGCTGCACAGTTCATTGCGGCCGATATCGTGGAGGGACCTACGTGCTGCTCGGTCGACCGGTATGGCCGAGTCGGCGGGCGGCTATCCGTCGAAGAATTCCTCATCCAACTTCTTGATCGCCAGCCGTTCCTCGACGCGACAACCGACCTCGTGCCGAATCATCAAGCGCGCCAATTGCTGGCCGTCGATGAGGACGATGCGCTTGCTCAGCAGGTCGGCGGTTTCGCGTGCCGACGACGAGAAGGACGAAGTTGTGACGAATAGGCCCTTGCTCGCTTTGAAGCGATCCAAGCTGCCGAAGAAGTCGCGGATGGCCGAGGCACCGACGTTGTTATCTTCAGCGTAGCGCTTCGCCTGCACGTAGATCCGATCGAGCCCGAGCGGGTCCTGGTCGATGACGCCGTCGACTCCGCCGTCGCCGGAGCGGCCGACGAGGGCTCGGTCGAGATCGTTGATCGAACCGCCGTACCCCATCGCGATCAGCAGTCTCACCACGAGGCTCTCAAAGAAGGCAGGCGTTCCCGCCATCACTCGTTGGAGAAGCTCGCTAGCCAGCGTGGCCTCAAGCTGACGACCAGCCGCTCGCATCACTTCGTCGGGCGTCAGACCTGCCGAGGTTCCGCTTGCCTCCGCGATCGCGTCGGCTTGCTCCTCGGCCCCATCCTGCGCAAAGCGGAACGCCTGGAACTCTGGAAAGCGCTTGAGGAAGTTGATGTCGATCCGAGCAGGCGCTCGGTCCAACACGTCCTGACCACGCGCCGTGATCTTGAAGTGCGCGCGCCGCGTGAGTTCGACGAGCGCTGCCTTGCCGAGATAGCTCTTCGCCCAATGGACCCGGTTGGCGAAGGTGGTCTGGCGCCCAGATGGCAACAAGTTAGAGCGCTCGTCGTCGGTGAGATTGAACTGAGCGGCGAGACGATCAACCACTTCGCCGATCCGTACTTCGCCTGCCGCAGCCTCACGCAGGACCGGCAGCATGAGGGTCTGGAAATCTGGGATAGCCATCTGGTCCGTCTTGGCGCTACACCACTCCGCCTAAGCATAGAAGTGGCGACTTGGCGAGGACCATTTTGGCCTACCGCGCCCAATCATAGCGTCGTCAACAAATCCGGGCTATCTCCCTGGTAGATGGGGTCATGCGCATGCCGGACCGAGACATGCATGGCGCCAAGCGGGAGAGCGAAATGCCACTTTCGGCGCAGGTATTTTCAACTAGGAGTCGGACCGGTGGTGCAACGGATCCTGATTGGGAAATCACTCATGCCTTGGCAGCAGATGCTCGAAACGAGCTTCTTTATGTATGGGTAAGTTGGACGGGGCCAGTGCCAGGGTACCCACCTGGACCGGGCTCGAAGCGTATAGAGCTTGCGGAGTTCGTAGCGCAGCCAAGTGCCGAAAGGGATAGCCTCTTTGGGCTCATGCGCAGACTCGTTCCGGGACTTGTTTGATGCAGACCGTCCGAGATCTTCGTCCTCCCGATCAATCCGAGCTTCCGAAGTCTGGTGAGCGACCGCTGAACGGTCTGCTCGCTCACGCTCATGCGCTAGACTATCGTCGTCAGGCTCGGGAACGGCATCCTGTCCGGATAGAACCGGTGCGCCTTCACATGCAGTAGGACGTTTAGGTCCTTGCTCCGGATCCCAAGCTCCGCCTGATGGAAAAGCAGCACGTCTGGGACCGGTTGGAAGCCTGCGTCCCCGACGACGCCGTAGTGCGCCGCCACCCGACCCTTCACATCCTCGCCGCCGCCGTCGAGCACGATTTCGAGATGATCTCGACGAGCACCAAGGTGGCGCTGGCCGCGGCAAAAAAGTGGAGCAAGCGTATCAGCGGCAGGCGAGCAACACGATCGTGGTGACCATGCGCCCGCCTCTGTGTCTAGATGTCGTTCTTCTGGTCCTCAGGCCGCGGTCCGCTTCGGCTGGTTTGCCGACCCTTGGGTGAAGGTACCAACCTTCCGCAGGCTCTGGAGCAGGTCCTTGATCTCGCCCCTTCGCTCCCGAGGCGAGTGTCCGTACTGCGCTTCCTCGTAGAGCTTCGCCTTGATCCCGAACTCGTCGAGGCCCGCACGCTTGAGCGCCGCGGCAAGGCCGAAGAAGGCGCGGTGACCATCACCTCGCGGCGTCGAGCGCCACATCTCGACGGCCTTTGCGATCATCGCATCGCGCTGACCCGCGAGGCTTTGGGTCTGCTGCTCGTGCAGTTTCTCCCGAACCATACGGAGCGCTGCCGAGGTCTTGATCGCGAGATTGGGCAGGGCGGGCGCGGTCGGCGCGATTTCAACCTTCATGGACGCCTGGGTTCTCGACGACGCCCCGGGACGGCGCAGATCCAGGATGCAGTTGTCGATCCAGGCGCGCACATCGAGCGGGCCGCGCTTCGGGTTGCCCTCGCCGTAGTCGATGAAGAACGAGCCCTCCGGATCCCGCGCCTGACAGGGCAGGTAGAAGAGCGACGCCGCGGTGAACTTCGACTCGTCGAAGCCGTGGCGGCGGGCCCCCGGGCGCTTGCGCTTTTTGAGTTGCCGGTCGCCGTAATAGCCCGCCCGGTTCAGCACCTTCACCGCCTGATTGAGGATCAGGCCGTGCACCTCAATCGACATGGCACAGGTCGTCGGAATGAACGCGCGCCAGCGCGGCTCCTCGGGCGTCGATGACGCCGTGTTCCAGACAACCACGCGCAGGTAAGGGAACAGAGCCGCGAACTCGGCGTGGTCGAGGTCGCCGCCATCGTTGTCGAGCCAGATCCCGCGCAGGTGGGTGATGTTGCCGAGCCCGCGATCGGTCTCGGCCGCCTTCGTCGGCTCGAAATGGGCGGGAGAGAACACCCCGGACTCCTCCTTCGCCACCACACGCTGATGCAGGTCGCGCAAGCCCGTGATGAAGGAGTCGTCGTCCGTCAGGTTGACATGGGCAAGCGGACGCCTGTCGTAGATCGTCGCGAAGGCGGAGCCGCTCGTGGACGATGCCGGGAGCGTGACGATATCCCCTTCCTTATAGGTGTTTTCGTTACACGCGAACTCGCTCATTCCGGCCCGGACCTCGCGCGCGAGATCCGGGTAGCGGCCGATCACCACCGAGGTCTCATTGATGAGGTCGAGTTGGGCGAGCCACTCCATCTCCTGGCGGGCGCGGTGCGCCCTGGTCTTGTCGGCGTTGCTGGCGTGCTGGCGCGGTCGTCCCGCCTTGCCCTTGCGCGGCACCACGCCCATGCCGGGCAGCGGTTCGACCGCGGCCCCGGCGAACAGGTTCGCCATCCACCCTGCCGTGTCCCGGTCCATGACGACGACGCGCTTGGGCGTGGCGTCGGCAGGGTTGCGGATCGAGCAGCGCATCACCGCCTGATAGACGGCGGTGCGGTAGTGAGCGGTACGCACCTCCTCGCCGCTGATCCCGTAGCTCTCCAGGAAGTGGAAGTGCGCAGGCGGCGGGTTGAGGGCGGAGAGCACCACGACGTTGTGGAATCCCTGATAATCGTTGAGACCGTGGGGCGTGTTGGGCAGCCGCTCGGCCTTGCTCTGGATCCCGGGTTCATCGAAGAAATTATTGGGCAGATCCGTGTTACCCATCCAGATGAAGGGCTCACCCGCGAACAGGTTGAGGATCGCGGCAGCAGCCTGATCGAGCACCTTCATCGAGAGGCCGGTGACCTCGTCCTCCACGATCGTGTCGCGATACGTCTTCGACCACGCCTCCTGGCACGCGTAGTAGAAGGTGACGCGCTCGCCGTGCTCATGCTGCTGGTAGCGCAGGTTCCGCCTCAGGCTCTCGGAGACGGGCTTGAGCTTGACGCGCTGGGCCGCGGACAGGCGGTAGAACATCGTTTCCTGCATGCAGGCCGAGGCCACGACCACCTTCTTGAAGCCCGCGAAGACCAAGGGCTTCAGAACCGAGTAGGTCATCAGAGATCCCTTGGCCTTGCTGGCGAGCAGACGCTCGAACTGGCTCTGGTGGGCATGGACGTCCCAATTTTCGGACTGGATGCGCAGGGCCAACGGCTTGAAGAGTTCGAGCACGTCGTCCTGACGCGCATTGCGGGCGATCTTCCTGATGCTCATCAAGCGGCCTCCTCGTCGTCGGCGGGAGGCTTGTTCATGATGAGCGTGCCGTAGGCCGCGCCGCCCGGGATCAAGGACAAGTGGTCGGTGATCAGGTCGTGGGTGTCGGGCAGCCGGAATTCCTCGAAGACGTCGACCTGGGGCACTTCGTCCATCAGGAGGATCCAGTCGGCACGGTTCTGGATGTACGGAAGCTTGGCGAAGGCCGCGTGGGTGATGAAGAGGATCTCGCCGTCACCGCGCTCAGCGGCCTTGAAGTGCGCGACGAGGGCAGCGATCACCGACTGATCCTGCACGGCGTCACCGTGGATAGCCGTCACTGCGTAGGCGGGATCAAGGGGCTTCACTTCGTGCGCGATGGTCTTGTCGATGAGCAGCTTGGTGGGCTGGACGAAGAGCACCTTGTGGCCGTAACGGGCGAGCCTATCAGCATAGCGGCTGAGCGCACGGGTCTTGCCCGCGCCAGCCAGCGCGTCGAAATAATAGATGTCCATAAAAACCTTCGAAGAATATGTGCGAGCGATTGCAGCCCCTCGCGGCGCAGATCGATAACTACGCGCCTGCGACGGCGTCCGAACGAAATAATGTCCGGCGCGCGATCCAACGTTACAGGCTAGAAGTCATCCCCCGCCAGGGACCTGAGCACCAAACGTGCTCTGGAGCGCTTATCCGTTCTCAGATGGTGTCTTGTCAATTAGCGAAAGCTCTCGGAGGCCAACACGACGAATTCGGCCAGAAATTCTAGCCCGGCCCGGTTTCCGTCTGTTCCGGGACGGCTTTGACGGAGATGCAGTCGAAGGAGCGGCCACGAATTTCTCGGCTGCCATCTGGATCCAGACAGGCGGAGGACCCTCCGAGAGGCGGAGTGTGAGCGCGCCTACGCTGCGGGTGAAGGCATGGGCTGCTTGCGCGGACGACCTCGGCCTCGCAGGGTGCCGCTCCTCTCCTTCTGCTCGCGCTTGGCCGCGCGGCTCTGACGCTGCCGCTCGTTGTTCCTCGCCCTCGTCTCCTCGCGCCGCTCCTCAAGGGAGCGCGTATCGGAGGCCCGCCTGCTCTCCGGGATCGTAGCTCCAGGCCGCACGACATCGAGCAGGCCCGCCTCGACGACTGGAATGACGGTGACGTCGTCAGTGATGCTGTTTTCCACTAGCTTAGCTTTCAATACCTCTGCCTGATCTCGGCTGTAAACGTAGACGTCGTAGCTCCCCGCGTAAGCCGGGTCGCGAATCGCGCCCCGCATGACGAACTGCCAGAGGTCCTCGTACTCGCGCGCCTCCAGAACCGCTTGGCGATCAAGCCCAAGGACGTCGAGGATCGGCTCGTCGGCGGCCTGGGCCTTGTTGGAGTAGATGATGGCGCAGGAGGTATGCTCGCGCAGGCTGTTGGTTCCGGACTGCCGCGGCTCCCGCCACAGTTCCTTGTAGCGGTGCTGAAAGGCGAGACGGATCGTTTCGTTGCAGGACCAGTATCCGCTGAAACCGATGCTCTCCAAGTACTTCGACATCTCGACGAGACAGTGCTCCCCTTCGTTGGTCTTCCACCACTCGGTCGAACCTCGGTGCTCACAGAAGTAGTGCAACCGCACGCGCGGCTTCGCCCGGGGTGCTGTTCGAACTCGGACCTCTTCGAAGGTGATCCTATCGCCGGGCAGAGAGCGGTGGGCGTGATAGACGAGGCTGTGCTGGAAGCTGGCCGCGGCGATCGTGACCGATGCACACGCTGCGAGGTCCGCCATCGTCCAGACTGAGAACCACCCCACACCCCGCCCCGGAAGGCTCGCGTCCTCCCAGGCGCCTATGTCGACCAGCAGCGGTCGCCGAGGATCGCGAGCGGCGGCGTGGAAGGGCAACAGGCTATGTCCGTCGTTGGCAAGCGCACCGAGCGAGGGCTGGTCGACGCCTTCGCGCGGCCGAACCTCCCACCAATTGCCTCCTACAACCGGGACGAGGCTATAGTAGCGTTCGAGAGAGGACCACGTCGTCGTCGCCTTAAACTTACCGCTCTTGATGGCGCCGTCCGGGATCTCGTCGATCCCGACATGCCAGCCCTTGAGGAGCCCGGGGTCTATCTTGAGGAGCGTCTCGTGGGTGACGCCGACGATCGCGTACGAAGCGTCGGCTTGGGCGCACAGGGCGTCCTCTAGGCGGCGCTCAACTCTCGCGCGCTGCCTCTGCTTGGAATGGATGGCGTTGATGCCGACGAATTTGTCCGGCGGTCGGTTCGCGTGGAGATGGGAGATCTGCTCCTCAAGGAGGTCAATGCGGGGTGAGGCAAGCAGGTAGCGACCGGAGTTGGTGAGCATCGCGCCGAGCATGGTGAGGGTCTTGCCGTCGCCGGGCGCTCCGCGCAGGATTTTGCAGTTCATGTCAATGAATTTTCTGATGATGTGCTGTCCGAAAAATGTGTCACATGCCTTCTTAAGAATAAAAGATGCGACACATTATTTGATGGTGCCGACGAATTTAGCGGTACATCTGTTCTAGATGTCAACATTCCTCTGCCATGACGAGGTGCGTGGGACGGACCTGCGGCAGCAGGGGAGTCCCGGGCGCCTCGGCCGCTGGGACAGCGGGCCGCCTCGGCCTGCTGTCACGGCGCTCCCGCCGTTGATCCCGATCACGCAGAACTCGGTCGTGCCGCTCGTCCCGCGCTACGGCGCGGGCACGATCAGCAGCCACTCGATCCCCGACGAGATCTCGCTCCGCTCGATCTCGCCGAGGCTCTTCGTGGCGAATTCGCCTGATCCCGGAATTCGTGCACCTCGCACACGACGATGTCGTGTCTCGCTTCCCCCGGATCGAAGAGTCAGGTCTCCTCGAAGGCGCCGCAGGCGCCGCGATCTCCAGAACGGCAATCGGCAGATTTTTGCAGAATCTTTGCGTCGATGGGATCAGGATGCTGTTTTTAATTTCGCTCCACTTCATCGACATCTGCTAGATAGATCAAGCCAACAAATCGGATTGACTTTTTATGCAATACTTCAATGAATGCGAGATTTTTTGCTCGACGACGAGTGAAAACATGAACATTGGCGCGACCAACATCTTGAGTAACAGTCGGGTGCTGAGGCCGAAGTCGAACATTAATCACCGCGACAGCGGAATCATCGGAAGCACGAATTCATCGCAAAGCCAGACCTCAATGCTGTTGGATCAGGAACTCACACTTCAGTATGCGACGGCGCGGTCGGGAGGATACGTCTGATGGCGAGCACTCTCATGCCCAACGAGCGCGACCTTGCGCTGGCTATTCTCAAGTTTCGGAAGCTCTACCCTCGACGTCGTCGCTTTAAAGTCGATTGGCGATGGGGTTTCATGGCAGACGACGAGTATCCTGAGCAGTGGATGGTGGACTGGCTCGACGAGCACTGCTCGGGTTGGGGCTGGCTTGAAGACGAGGGACGGGGACTCGCACTCACCAAGGCGTGGATCGGTTTCAGTTCACTTCAGCACGCCGAGAAATTTGAATTCGCGGTGAGCCTACTTATTTCGAGGCGTCAGGCTATGGGCCGCCATGACCGATGGACCAGGAAGGCCCGCTGCCAGATGGCAATTGACCTCGATAGCTTCCGGACCCTTTACCCGAAGCGCCAGCGGATGTGGTGTAGTTGGGACTGGCGGATCTGGCATGAAGGCAGGCGGTATCAACTCCTCGACGACGTGCGGGCGTGGCTCGACGGGAACTGTCCGGGCTGGGGCCACTACCCCGGGACGTGCCACCTCGGCTTTCCGAGCCAAGAGCACGCCGTCTGCTTCAAGATGGTCTGGGGAGGCCCGTCGTGACCGCCGACGAGATTGACGTGCTCGTCGAGCACATCGGCGAGCTTGAAACCCGGATCCAGAATCTTGAAGCTGAAGTCGCCTACCTGACGGCAGCCACTGAGGCGCGCGATAAGGCGGTTGAGGAACGCATCGCCCGGCTTGTCGAGCAGCAGCAGCGGCGCCGGGCCGAGGGTGCGAAGCTCGTGACGACGACGCAATGAAGAAGGCCCGCCGAATGTGACCGGCGGGCCCTCAACAAAGCGGTGGCCGAGGTCCCCCTTGGCCACCGCTTTGAGTTATTGTGTTCAGATGCGCGATGCACATTACACCCGTCAGAGCGTTTTGCGCCCGCGGCGTCAGAACATCCAAAATTGCGCGTTGGGTTGCCTGCCGGTATCGGCCAGGGTTGCGACCATCATGCTCGACGATCTCATTGGCTGGTGTGCAATATATTCGCTACGGTTGAAACCAGGGCCCTGGGCATTCGTCGGCTCGAATCCCTTTGCTCCCGGCTCCCATCGGACGAGGTACCATTAAGGCGCCGGATGCGCCCACGATCAAACAGGCGATGGACTCATTGGAGTGAGCCGTAATGCGGAGCCGGGGGCCGGTGCCAACCGCGCAGGTCTTGATGATCACCGGGTGCCCGCACGAGATCGTCGGGTCCCGCTACCGCTCAGAATCTGCCCGTGTTCCCGGCACGATTGCCGAGCAAGCTTGCCGGACCCGTCGCGGAGGGCGTCGGAGAGCACCGGGCGCTTGGCGAGACGTTGGAGAAGACAGTGGGCGCGATCGTCGCCGGGACGATGATACCCGTGCTTCCCCCTGATCGTCCCGGCCACGATCGTGACGACGCTCCCCGATCGTCCTGCGCGACGATGCTGGGCGCGCAGCCGCCAGCTACGCATCCCGCCCGCGAGTACCTGGCCGATCGCCGACGCGATCCGTTGCGGTGATCATGGAGCGAGTGATCGGCACCGGCCGTTCGGGGCGACGATCACCGGGAGCGCGTGAGATCGTCGGCACCATCGTCACCCAGGACGTGCGTGCCTCCGACCCCTGGCTCCGTCGTCATAAGAGCTTGCCGGGACCGTCGCGGAGAACGTCGCAGGAAGCGCGCCGGGCGCCCGGCCGGACGTTGGTGGGGATGGTGGACGCGATCGTCGTCGCGACGATGATCGGCGCGTGGCGGGATGCCGCAACGCTGACGCTTCTGTCGCTGGAGGCATTCTTGCCGGGCCTGCGGACGCTACGGACTGACGATCGAGACGGCTGTCCGTTGGGCCTCGCCAGACCGGTCCTAAAAACCGGTCCTAACGCCCTTCTGGAGGGGGTCCGAAAAACGCCGAAAAAGCCAATGAAAACAGCCCCTGGCGCGCCCTACGGGACTCGGTCGTCGAGCCGGAGGACCGAATTCAAGGGCTCAAATTCGTTGCCGGATTCCGGATCCGGGGTAGCGTTTCCTAGCGTCGAGGACTCGACGGCCGGTTGCCACTGTCGAACGTCGAGGGCTCGCGATCAAGGATGCCGCGGTACGCGCTGGTCCCGTTCACCCGGCAGGCCGTGCGGGGCGGCATGTTCCGCTTCCGCCTCCAGCTTCCCGACGACGTCGTCGACCGGCTTGAAGGGCTGGGCGTCACCGGCGTGAAGCGCACCGTCACCTTCTCCTTGCGAACCCGTGATCCGCTCGCGGCGCGGAGCCGAGCGCTGCGGGCTGCTGCCGATCTCGGCGACCTGATCCGGGAAGTTCGAGGCGGGGCCTCGTTCTCGGCGTGGGCCTTCGACCCCGGCCCGTACCAGCGTGACGGGATCGTCAGGTCGAGCGCCGGGCCTGAGCGTGCCATCGTGGCGAAGCGCGTCGACCCCGACGCCGAGCCCAAAACGCCCGTCCGCACGAAGATCATGACGCTGCGCCGGGCCTACGAAGAGGTCTATCTGCCTCGCCGGAGCGAGCGCAAAGGAGCCCCACCTCGACGCCGGTCCCGGCTCGACATCGAGAAGGCGATCGCCCGCTTCGAGGCTCAGATCGGCGACAAGGCGATCACCGCCATCACCCGCCAGGATGCCGAGCGGTTCGTGCGCGGCCTGCGCGTCGGCTCGGTCGCCACGCTCAAGAAGACGGTGACAGGGCTCGCGACCATCTGCAACGCGGCCGTGGCTGCCGACGTCATCCCGGCGAACCCGTTCCGGGGCTTGGGGCCGGATCGCGCGACGATCAGCGCCGCGCGGCGCAGCTACCAGCGCTTCGACCTCGACCAACTCGCCCGTGTCTTCGCCCGGACCGAGCGCGAGACCGGCGCCGTGCTGTGGTTGCCGCGCCTGCTGTTGCTCACGGGCGCGCGCCTGGAGGAGATGGCGCAGCTTCGCGCGTCCTGGTTCGTGCGGCGCGACGGGGTGGAGGTCGTCGATCTGCACGAGGCCCGGGTGAAGAGCCCGCACAACCGGCGCCTGATCCCGCTGCATCGCGACCTGCTCGACCTCGGCATCCTCGATCTGGTCAAGCGTGCCGACGATCGCCTCTTCCCGGAACTGACCTATCGTGCCTCAGCGGAGCGCTGGAGCGGGGCGATCAGCAGCAAGCTCAACCGAGAGATCGACGCCGCGCTCGGGGCGAACCGGCGGTTGACGGTGCACTCGTTGCGCAAGACGTTCGAGCACGCGGCCTACGTGACGGGGGTACCGAAGCCCTCGATCAACGCGATCACCGGGCACAAGCCCGCCGACGTCTCCGAGGAGCACTACCTGATGCTCCAGGACGACGTGCCGCTGCTCAAGCGGCACATCGACCAGATCACCTTCCCGTTCCTGACCACGAAGGCTGCCGCGGCGTAGACCCGGATCTAGGCGGCGTGCTTCTCACTCTGACCGGTGCGAAGCGCGGCATAGTATGAAGAGCGGCTGATGCCGAGGACGCGGCAGGTCTCCGGCACCGTCGTCGCCGGATCGTCGTGGGCGAGCAGGACCTGCCGGATCAGGGCGGGGGTGAGCTTGGGCGGGCGGCCGAACCGCACTCCCCTCTCGCGGGCGAGGGCCGCGCCCGCCTTCGTGCGGGAGAGAATGAGGTCGCGCTCCAGGGCGGCGACGCTGCCGACGACGGTGATGAAGAAGCGGCCCATGGCCGAGCCCGTGTCGATCTGTTCGCGCAGGGAGACGAGCTTGGCGCCCTTGGCCTCGATCTCCTCGACGATCTGGAGCAGGTGCAGCGGCGAGCGGGCGAGTCGGTCGAGGGCGAACACGGCGATCTGATCGTCCTGCCGGAGGAGGTCGAGGACGCGGCGAAGCTCGGTTCGATCGCGTCGGGCGCCGCTGGCCTTCTCGCGGTAGACGTCTCGATCATCGACGCCAGCCTTTGCGAGGGCGTCGAGTTGGATGGTCCAATCCTGGTCTGAGGTTGAGACCCGGCTGTATCCGTACCTACGCCCGACCGCCGTGCTGCCCATCGTGCAGAAACTCCCGTACACCACTCCTGACTTTGTGCACGGACTTCCTGGACGATCGTCGCCTTGAGGGCGGGCGTGGTCCGGGCGGTGTGCGGAAAGCCAAGAGTTGTTGGACCACGAGGGTGGCACGGTCCGCCGGTTCGGCAACTGACAACTATTTTTCCAGTCTGACGGGACAGGCTATTCGCCCCTCGGAATGCTCTTCGACCTGGCAAAGCACGCTCGTGGTTCACTCTGGTCAACCCTTCGAAGCAAGGCACCGCCAATGCGAACTGTGGATGGAAATGGCAACCACCGTTTGCAACACGCGCTCCGGTGATAGAACCGGATGAGATACAAGTCGCTGATAGATTTTTCCGGCAGTGCGCAAAGATGGAGTTGCACCGTGTCAAGGCGAACCCAGCGAGGCATGACCGACGAAGAGGTCGCCCTCGTTAAGGCGATGCTTGCTCGCGGTTTTAGGAATGATCAAGCTCATTTTTACTTCAATCGTGCCGACCGGCTTCTCAGTTCCGGTCGCATTACCCAAATCAAGCAAGGGAAATATGGCTCTAAGATCCCTGCAGCCACACCTGCCGATCTGGATGCCTATTTAGACCGATTCAATCGTCAGTCCAGAACTGAGATCCACCAAGAGCTTGCGCCAGATCACTCGCTGATAGTGCTCACTCTTTTTGAGGAGATCACCGGCAGTTGGACACTGAAAGCGGGCGAAACTCATCGCGCGGAGTGCAAGTTGAACTTCAGGCTACGCCCTGATTATCGGTTCGGCGACTGCATCCGGACCATTGCGGGGTTTGCTAATAATGAGGGCGGATATCTCCTGTTCGGCGTAGAGGACGGGACGAAACGCGCCGAAGGTATGAATGGCGAGTATTTCGAAGACGCGGATCCCGCAGAGTTTAACCGAATTTTAGCGAGTGCTCTCGATCCAATACCAACCGTAAACAAATCCGCTGCCATCATCAGCGGGCAGAAGATAGGCGTCTTATATGTTCATCCTATCCAAGAGGGGCCGGTAATAGCTCTAAAAAACATCGGATCCGACGTGAAAGAAGGTGCTGTTTATTATCGTTATGTCGGTGAAACTCGGACGATTAAGCCAGCAGAGCTAAGGCAAATCATCGCTCGTCGCGAACGTCGCGCTGTGGCTGATTTCGTGCGGCGAATGAACATGGTGCAAGCCGGGGCTGCTGCTACCCTGGACCTTAAAACCGGTGAGGTGGTCGGAACAGGCGGTGGCTTCCTCATTGATCGAGACCTGCTACCGAATATTCAATTCATTAAAGAGGGTGAGTTCAGCGAGATCAGAGGCGCACCCGCTCTAAGACTAGTTGGCGAGGTGAAGCCGATAGACTCGAAGGAGGAAGAGAGAGTTCGCACCATCCGAGACGCGGTCACTCCGGATGCAATCATTAGAAACTTTTTACTTAACGAAAAAGTTGCAGATCCAATACAATACATTCACGCTCAGGCGCACTATCAACAACGTTGGATGCCTGTCTGGTTCTACGTCAATCAGTCTGGGCTGACCATCGAAGATGTGATTGCCGATATTCATAGCCGAGTTTCAACCCGCCCGGCGAGCCGGACAGCACTCGTCTCCCGCCTGAAGCGGGAAGAGGAAGCCTTCAAAGTCTATCCAGGCCGCCCGGTCACGGTGCTGTGCGATGAGCTTCAAAACGGCGGGTTTTTCGAGGTCGCGACACCGCAAGATATCTATCGTTTCGCCAGTGCCGTGTCCGGGCTGAAAGACGGTGTGGGCAGCTTAGATGCAATTCGATCCGCTCTTCTCACGTGCCTCGACAAGTCTCTGGGTGAAACCGCAGCGGATGGCGCACGGCGCAGCTTGATATTCCGAGCAAGCTGCCGGATCGATGAGCTAATGCACCGGGAGACATGCTGTACCCGTACTAGCTGAAGGCAGTGAGGCAGGAGGCAGCATTGCCAGTGATTATTTCGAGTCCTCATTGAGCAGTGGCACTCTTCTAAGGAGGCGGCTCGTGGTGACGAGATCAGCCAAGTCGGCAAGGCGGTTGACGGGATCAAGGCGATGGTGGCCCAGAAGGCCGCCGAGCGGGCCGAGATCAAGCGCATCGCCGACGAAGCTGCGTCCCGTGAACGTCG
Organism: Methylobacterium indicum; assembly: GCF_017347565.1. Classification (NCBI taxonomy): domain Bacteria; kingdom Pseudomonadati; phylum Pseudomonadota; class Alphaproteobacteria; order Hyphomicrobiales; family Methylobacteriaceae; genus Methylobacterium; species Methylobacterium indicum. The sequence goes on from NZ_AP024145.1 coordinate 5,366,926, forward strand.
CCGCACGATGGTGGAACTCGCGCATGGGTTCGAGCAGGGCGATCGGTGGCATCGTCAACATGGTGTCGTCCTCGGCGACCGAGTTGCAGGCAACTGCCTCGACCATGACCGCGACGGCCGCCGAGACCGTGTCGCAGTCGATGACCGTCGCCGCCGCTGGGAAGGCAGCCTCCAACGTCGGCACAGTTGCTGCGGCACCCGAGGAGTTGGGCGCGTCGGTGCAGGAGATCGGACGTCAGGTGCAGGGCTCGGCCTCGCTGGCGCACGCTGCGGTCGGTGAGGCGGACCATACGGCTCGCCTCGTTGAGGAACTCTCGGCGGCCGTCTCGCAGATCGGTGATGTCGTCGGGCTGATCTCGTCGATCGCCGGGCAGACCAACCTGCTGGCCTTGAACGCCACGATTGAAGCGGCACGTGCCGACGAGGTAGGCCGCGGCTTTGCTGTGGTGGTCGCCTAGGTCAAGGAACTCGCTGCCCAGACCTCTCGGGCCACCGGCGAGATCGGCGGGCACATCGGGCGCATCCAAGGGGTTACCGGTCAGGCTGTCACGGCGATGGATGCGATTACGGTGCGCATCCGAGAGATCAACGTGGTCACCTCCACCATTGCCTCAGCCGTGGAGGAGCAGAGCACAGCGACTCAGGAGATCGTCCGCAACGTCGCTCAGGCGGCCACCGGCACGGCAGAGGTGACCTCGAACATCGCCGGTGTCGCCCAGGCGTCTGAGGATACCGGCGCGGCGGCCAGTCAGGTGCTCGCGTCCGCCTCCGAACTCTCCCGTCAGTCCGAGCACCTCACGAGCGAGGTCCACCGTTTCCTCCAGTCCGTTCGGGCGGCCTGAGAGGCCGCCGTTGGCGGAGCGCCTACTTAGAGATAGGGGTGTGCAGAACCCGTGATCGGGCTCTGCATGTACGTCGTCAGGCGGTCGTCGGCTAAATCGTCGTCGGCGACGACCGTGCCCTGTCCTGAGATGCGCCCGGCCTTGAAGAGAGAGAATAGGGCTTCACGGCCATGCTCGGTGACCTCGAAGGGCGCCTCGTCGTGCGGGTACGCGAGCGAGGTGGGTAAATCCGATGGATCGCTCCGCACGATCAGCCTCTGCCAGACCAGAGGATCCGGCGTGGCCCCGGCTTGATGCGCGAACTGCTCGATCTCGGACCATGTCATGGTGGTACGACCGCGGATCTCCAGGAGAAGTTGCACCTGACCATCCGAGAGCGCCCACTGCATGTCGCTCTCGCTGTAGAGACCGCCGTACTTCCGAAAGCCCAGCGTGAAGACTTCGAACGGCACGCGGACCGAAGGCTTGCGAGGGCTGTCGTCGAACGCGAACTGGTGGAGGTCCACCATCGTCTTGGAGCCCGCCTCCTTGTTGACGAGGTCGACGTGGAAGAGATCCCCAATGCGCCAACCGATGGTCCCCCGGGTCTTGCCGCGCAGGTAGGGATCGTTGACGGCGATCCAGTTCTCCTGCTCGACCCACCAGATGTAGCGCGAGGAGAACGGCCCACCCACGGCGAGGCTGCTCGGGCTTGACGGCAGCACCGCCTTAGCGGCCCGGAAGTCCTTGAACCCGCGCTTGCGGGCGACCTCGTCCAGGCAGGCGGTGTGATTCTTGGCGATCCCGCGCTCGGAGAGCGCCTCGCGTAGGGCCTTGGCCTGAGCCTTCAGGTCGGCGATCGTGACAAGGGACGTCATCCGCATCCTCACTCGATCCGGGGCGTCACGGTCAGATGCTCGCGTTTCCGACCCGCTCCGGAGAGTGGGTTGCGTCGGGAGGTAGAGACCGGAGTTTTGCCATGCCTTGCGGCGCGAGCGGGAGGCACATCCGAGGCCCGGCAGAGAACCTCCCACCGGGACCTGGGTCTGTCAATGGGTCGGCTCACAGGCTGGCCTTGGACGCTTAGGCCAAGGCTGGACCGGCAGAAGTGCGTTCGGGTCGCCGACGATCTAGTGCTCGATCTGCTCTTGGTATCAACCGCGTCGGCGACGATTCCCACCCATACAGCGCTACGCGCCCATCGACGCTGCCCAGCCCTGACGGTGATCGTCGGCGTGACGATCACGGCCGAGCGCTGGGTCGATAATAGTTGCCGAACCGGCGGACCGTGCCACCCTCGTGGTCCAACAACTCTTGGCTTTCCGCACACCGCCCGGACCACGCCCGCCCTCAAGGCGACGATCGTCCAGGAAGTCCGTGCACAAAGTCAGGAGTGGTGTACGGGAGTTTCTGCACGATGGGCAGCACGGCGGTCGGGCGTAGGTACGGATACAGCCGGGTCTCAACCTCAGACCAGGATTGGACCATCCAACTCGACGCCCTCGCAAAGGCTGGCGTCGATGATCGAGACGTCTACCGCGAGAAGGCCAGCGGCGCCCGACGCGATCGAACCGAGCTTCGCCGCGTCCTCGACCTCCTCCGGCAGGACGATCAGATCGCCGTGTTCGCCCTCGACCGACTCGCCCGCTCGCCGCTGCACCTGCTCCAGATCGTCGAGGAGATCGAGGCCAAGGGCGCCAAGCTCGTCTCCCTGCGCGAACAGATCGACACGGGCTCGGCCATGGGCCGCTTCTTCATCACCGTCGTCGGCAGCGTCGCCGCCCTGGAGCGCGACCTCATTCTCTCCCGCACGAAGGCGGGCGCGGCCCTCGCCCGCGAGAGGGGAGTGCGGTTCGGCCGCCCGCCCAAGCTCACCCCCGCCCTGATCCGGCAGGTCCTGCTCGCCCACGACGATCCGGCGACGACGGTGCCGGAGACCTGCCGCGTCCTCGGCATCAGCCGCTCTTCATACTATGCCGCGCTTCGCACCGGTCAGAGTGAGAAGCACGCCGCCTAGATCCGGGTCTACGCCGCGGCAGCCTTCGTGGTCAGGAACGGGAAGGTGATCTGGTCGATGTGCCGCTTGAGCAGCGGCACGTCGTCCTGGAGCATCAGGTAGTGCTCCTCGGAGACGTCGGCGGGCTTGTGCCCGGTGATCGCGTTGATCGAGGGCTTCGGTACCCCCGTCACGTAGGCCGCGTGCTCGAACGTCTTGCGCAACGAGTGCACCGTCAACCGCCGGTTCGCCCCGAGCGCGGCGTCGATCTCTCGGTTGAGCTTGCTGCTGATCGCCCCGCTCCAGCGCTCCGCTGAGGCACGATAGGTCAGTTCCGGGAAGAGGCGATCGTCGGCACGCTTGACCAGATCGAGGATGCCGAGGTCGAGCAGGTCGCGATGCAGCGGGATCAGGCGCCGGTTGTGCGGGCTCTTCACCCGGGCCTCGTGCAGATCGACGACCTCCACCCCGTCGCGCCGCACGAACCAGGACGCGCGAAGCTGCGCCATCTCCTCCAGGCGCGCGCCCGTGAGCAACAGCAGGCGCGGCAACCACAGCACGGCGCCGGTCTCGCGCTCGGTCCGGGCGAAGACACGGGCGAGTTGGTCGAGGTCGAAGCGCTGGTAGCTGCGCCGCGCGGCGCTGATCGTCGCGCGATCCGGCCCCAAGCCCCGGAACGGGTTCGCCGGGATGACGTCGGCAGCCACGGCCGCGTTGCAGATGGTCGCGAGCCCTGTCACCGTCTTCTTGAGCGTGGCGACCGAGCCGACGCGCAGGCCGCGCACGAACCGCTCGGCATCCTGGCGGGTGATGGCGGTGATCGCCTTGTCGCCGATCTGAGCCTCGAAGCGGGCGATCGCCTTCTCGATGTCGAGCCGGGACCGGCGTCGAGGTGGGGCTCCTTTGCGCTCGCTCCGGCGAGGCAGATAGACCTCTTCGTAGGCCCGGCGCAGCGTCATGATCTTCGTGCGGACGGGCGTTTTGGGCTCGGCGTCGGGGTCGACGCGCTTCGCCACGATGGCACGCTCAGGCCCGGCGCTCGACCTGACGATCCCGTCACGCTGGTACGGGCCGGGGTCGAAGGCCCACGCCGAGAACGAGGCCCCGCCTCGAACTTCCCGGATCAGGTCGCCGAGATCGGCAGCAGCCCGCAGCGCTCGGCTCCGCGCCGCGAGCGGATCACGGGTTCGCAAGGAGAAGGTGACGGTGCGCTTCACGCCGGTGACGCCCAGCCCTTCAAGCCGGTCGACGACGTCGTCGGGAAGCTGGAGGCGGAAGCGGAACATGCCGCCCCGCACGGCCTGCCGGGTGAACGGGACCAGCGCGTACCGCGGCATCCTTGATCGCGAGCCCTCGACGTTCGACAGTGGCAACCGGCCGTCGAGTCCTCGACGCTAGGAAACGCTACCCCGGATCCGGAATCCGGCAACGAATTTGAGCCCTTGAATTCGGTCCTCCGGCTCGACGACCGAGTCCCGTAGGGCGCGCCATGCGGGCTTTGAGCCCTTGATGGGGCGAGCATATCCCAATCATCTGAGCTTCGTATAAGGCGGGCCGTCCAAAGTGGCTCGGCAGCCGGCATGGATCGGGGGCGATACTCCACGCGTGGGCGCCACGGCCTCAGCCGGCACGCCATCGCACATTCCTTCGCATCGTCAGCCGCTGGACAGTGAGTGTGCTTGCAGGCCTCTGCCTGCCCTGGCTTGGCGGCAGTTCGGTGCCCGTCACTGCCCCCTCCGGGTACCGGGCTGCCGCCTCTTCCCGACAGATTGAACCAGATCCGGCACCGCGCGGATCTACCGGCGTCTCGCGCAAGCCCGGCGACCGAATGCCCGCGAGGGATGCGGTCAGTTCAGCGACGGGTCGCTCCTGTCCCGTCTCGTAGGAGGTCGGCGATCGGCAGCAGGATGGGGTCGCCGACCTCGCTGCACTCGACCACCAGCACGCCGTCCGTCCACGCCACGCTCGGATCCACTAAAACGAGAAGCGTCCGGGCGAGCCGGCGGGCCTCGTCGCGCGCGGCGGCGGGGTCCGCGAGGACGAGCCAGTCTCCGCCGTCGACGAGGCACTCGCAGAGGCTCAGCTTGAAGCGATAACGCGGCCTGGATCGAAGACGCCCCGGGCCATCAGGGGCAGGTCCGTACGTGCGTCGAGATCGAGTCGTGCAACGGGGTCCGGATTGCGGAAGCCGGCGACCTGATCTTCGGGACGGCCAGTCCAGTTCGTGAGACGTCGAGGCAAGCCGCGGCTCTCCTTAGGGTCTCTCCCAGGGCACGAAGATCTCGACGGCCCTCCCCAGCGCCCGCCATCCGGTGCCGGCGCCCGCCCGGCAGCGCCTGGGTGTCGGGGTGGCTTGCGCCCGGCGGGAGTCCCCACCCGCATTCCCGCAAGGTTCGCCAGCCTCGGACAAGGTTGCGCTCCTAAACCCACCGTTACGCGGCAGGGCCCGGGCGTCGGGTCGTTTCGGGACGGGATGGAGTGACGGGCATGGAGGGGTTCGCGTGACGGGGATCTACCTGTTCGATCTCGCCTCGCTGCACACCCGCTACCTGTCGGTGCGCCAGGCGGCGATCGCCGGCAACGTGGCGAACGCCAACACGCAGGGCTACCTCGCGAAGGATACCGTGCCCTTCGCGCAGATCCTCGCGCGGACCGGCGCCGACATGGCGGCGACGGCGCAGAGCCATCTCCAAGCCCCCGGCCTCGGCGTGCCGGTGCGGACGGACAAGTCCGGCTGGGACGTGCTCGAGACTTCGAGCAGCGTCAGCCTGGAGCAGGAGATGCTCAAGGCGAGCGAGGTCTCGCGCCAGCACAACCTCGATGTCGGCGTGGTGCGCAGCTTCCACCGCATGCTGATGTCGGCCGTGAGGAGTGGATCGTGATCGACCCCCTGCAGGCCGCCTCGCGGCTGGCGAGCGCGGGCCTCGAGGCCCAGTCCCTGCGCATGCGCGTGGTGTCGGAGAACCTCGCCAACGCCCAGTCCACCGGCGACGCGCCGGGCGCCGACCCCTATTCGCGCAAGACCGTGACCTTCAAGGCCGAACTCGACCGGGCCATCGGCGCCGCGTCGGTGCGGGTGCGCGACATCGACACCGACAAGACCCCGTTCCGGGTCGAGCACGACCCGAGCAACCCGGCGGCGGACCAGAACGGCAACGTCAAGCTGCCGAACGTCAACGCCCTGATCGAGATGGCCGACATGCGCGAGGCCAACCGCTCCTACGAAGCCAATCTGCAGGTGATCAAGCAGGCCCGCGCCATGGTGGCCAGCGTGATCGACCTCCTGAGGACATGAGCATCCGATGATCGAGGCCCTCACCCTCTCGGCCTTCGACCGGGCCGCCGCCTCCGCCCGGCCCGAGGCCGCCGCCTCCGTCCAGCGGGCGATGCTGCCCCCGGTGACCGGCGCCGTCCCGGGCGCCGACGCCGCCGCCCCGGCGGATTTCGGGCAGATCATGGCGAGCTTCGCCTCCGGTGTGCGCAACGACCTGCGCGCCGGCGAGGCCGCCTCGATCGCCGGCATCCAGGGCAAGGCCTCGGCCCAGCAGGTCGTCGAGGCGGTGATGTCCGCCGAGCAGAGCCTGCAGACCGCCGTCGCCATCCGCGACAAGGTCGTGTCCGCCTACCTCGAACTGAGCCGCATGGCGATCTGAGGACGTTACGCAGATGAGAGCGCTCGCCGTCGCCGCCACGGGCATGTCCGCCCAGCAGCTCAACCTCGAAGTCATCGCCAACAATATCGCCAACCTGAACACGACCGGGTTCAAGGGGGCGCGGGCCGAGTTCACCGACCTGCTCTACCAGGCCGAGCGCCAGCAGGGCGTGCCGAACCAGTCCGGCCAGGAGGCGATCCCCGAGGGCGCGATGCTCGGCCTCGGCGTGCGCGCCGCCGCCATCCGCAACCTGCACCGCCAGGGCCAGCTGACGAACACGGCCAACCAGCTCGATCTCGCCATCAACGGTCGCGGCTACTTCCAGATCCAGAGCCCGAGCGGCGAGATCAACTACACCCGCGCCGGCGCCTTCAACAAGAACGCCACCGGCCAGCTCGTCACGCTCGAAGGCTACACCGTCGACCCGGCGATCCTGATCCCGAACAACGCCACCGAGATCACCATCAACCAGTCGGGCCAGGTCTTCGCCAAGATCGAAGGCCAGGTCGCGCAGCAGAACATCGGCCAGCTCACCATCGCCAACTTCGCCAACGAGTCGGGCCTCGAGCCTCTCGGCAACGGCCTCTACCGCGAGACGCCGGCCTCGGGCGCGGCGGTGATCGGCAATCCCGGCGACGTCAGCTACGGCAAGCTGCAGCAGGGCTACCTCGAAGGCTCGAACGTCGATCCGGTCAAGGAGATCACCAGCCTGATCACCGCCCAGCGCTCGTTCGAGATGAACTCCAAGGTGATCCAGGCCGTCGACGAGATGGCCGGCACGATCTCCAAGGGCATCCGCTGAGCCGGGATCCCGGGCGTCCCAGCCCCGCGGACCCCCTCCACGGTGAGACTGCCTCGCCGCCGGCTCCGGCGGCGCCCCTCCTCCCGGCGCGACACCCCATGGTCACCTCTCTCTGGCATCTCCGCCTCCGGCGCTCGCGCCTCCTCCTGGCGCTGGTCGGCCTCTGCCTGCCGGCGGCCCTCGGCGTGGCCGCCCCGGTCCCGTCCTCGCCCGCCGACATGTCCCCCGCCCTCACGGCGGGCGAGCTGATGCTGCCGGTGCCGACCGTGACGATCTATCCGGGCGACACGATCAAGGAGTCGATGCTGCGGCTCCAATCCTACCCGACGACCTACCGGGCCCGGGCCGCGGTGATCGACGCGCCGATGGCCATCGTCGGGCGCGTCGCCCGCCGGATGCTGCTGCCGGGCGAGCCGGTGCCGGTCAACGCCGTCGACGACCCGCGCCTCGTCAGCCGCGGCACGCCGACCCAGATGATCTTCGAGGAGAACGGCCTCGTCATCACGGCGGTCGGCTCGCCGCTGCAGAATGGCGGCCTCGGCGAGACGATCCGGGTGCGCAACACCGACACCAACCGGATCGTGCTCGGTACCGTGATGGCCGACGGCCGCATCAAGATCGGCGGGTTCTGATGCGGGCCTCCCTGCGCGTCGCGCGCGTCGTCCTCGGCCTCCTCGCGCTCGGCTCCGGCCTCGCGGCCCCGTCCGTCCCGGCCTTCGCGGTCGCCCCGGTGATCGCCACCGGCGGGTATGCCCGCATCAAGGACGTCGCCAGCCTCAAGGGCGTGCGCGACAACCAGATCGTCGGCTACGGCCTCGTCACCGGCCTCCAGGGCACCGGCGACACCCTGCGCAACGCCCAGTTCACCGAGCAGTCGCTGCAATCGATGCTCGACCGGATGGGCATCAACGTGCGCGACGCGCGCCTGCGCACCCGCAACGTCGCCGCCGTGATGGTGACGGCGGATCTGCCGCCCTATGTCGGCGCCGGCTCGCGCATCGACGTGACGGTGACCTCGCTCGGCGACGCGACCTCGCTGCGCGGCGGCACGCTGCTGATGACGCCTTTGTCGGGCGGCGACGGCAACGTCTACGCCGCCGCGCAAGGACCGCTCGCGGTCTCGGGATTCTCCGCGCAGGGCCAGGCCGAGCAGCTGACGCAGGGCGTACCGACCGCCGGCCGCATCCCCAACGGCGCGCTCATCGAGCGCGAGGTGCCGGGCGCGTTCCGCGACCTGCCCGAACTCGTCTTCGAACTGAAGAACCCCGACTTCAAGACCGCCACGATGGTGGCCGATGCCATCAACGCCTACGCGATGGGCCGCTTCCACCGCCGCATCGCCAGCCCGCGCGACCAGCGCTCGGTGGTGCTCCAGCGCCCCCGCGACATGATCCTGCCGCGCCTCGTGGCCGAGATCGGCGACCTGACGATCCAGCCCGACGTGCCGGCCCGGGTCGTGGTCGACCAGCGCACCGGCACGGTGGTGATCGGCCGCAACGTCCAGATCTCCACGGTGGCGGTCACCCACGGCAACCTCACGGTGCGGGTCACCGAAACGCCGGAGGTGTCCCAGCCCGCGCCGTTCTCGAACGGCCAGACCACGGTGGTGCCGCGCACCGAGGTGGCGGCGCGCGAGGAGCAGGGCCGGCTCGCGGTGCTGGGCGGCTCCGACCTCCAGACGCTGGTGCGCGGCCTCAACCAGGTCGGCCTGAAGCCCACCGACATCATCGCGATCCTCCAGGCGGTGAAGACCGCCGGCGCCCTCCAGGCGGAGCTCGTCGTCCAATGACCCGGATCCTTCTGGCCGCCCTCCTCCTGGCGCTCGCCGGCCCGGCGCTGGCCGCCGGCGACGGCCATGGCGGGCCGGCGCCCGACCCGGCCAAGGACGCGGCGATGCGGGCCATCGCGGCCCGCGACGCCCCCAAGGAGCCGACCGCCCAGGACTTCGCCGCCGGGGGCGCCGCCAAGGACCCGTCCAGGACCGGCTACTGCGCCACCATCGCGGATGCGGCGGCCGATGCCCGCTTCGCCTGGCAGAAGGAGCAACTCGCCGCGCTCGAGAAGCAGGTCGAGGAGCGCATCCGCCGCCTGGAGGAGAAGCGCGCCGAGTACGAGGCGGTGGTCCAGCGCCGCAAGGAATTCTTGGCCAAGGCCGACGAGAGCGTGGTGGCGGTCTACGCCAAGATGCGGGCCGACGCGGCCGCGCTCCAGCTCACCAACATGCCCGAGGACAACGCCGCGGCGATCCTGGTGAAGCTCAATGCCCGCACGGCGAGCGCGGTGCTCGCCGAGATGGAGGCGTCCCGCGCCGCGTCGCTGGCCCGCAAGATGGCCGAAGCCGGCCGCCGCAAGGACAACGAGAGATCGTGATGACCCGCAGAGCTCCGGCTTCCCGCCTTCTTGCCCTCGCCGTGGCGGGTCTCTCCCTCGCCGGCTGCCAGAGCAAGCTCGACGAGTTCGGCCGCCCGCCGGTCCTGACCCCGATCGGCACCGGGCTCGCCGCCCCGCGCGAGGCCCTGCCGTCGAGCTTCGGCACGCTCCAGAGCCGGCACGGCTACCACTCGACCTGGTCGCCGGCGAGCGCCGACCTGTTTCAGGATCCCCGCGCCCGCAACATCGGCGACGTGCTGACGGTCAGCATCCTGATCAACGACAAGGCGCAGTTCGACAATGCCAGCGACCGCTCGCGCAGCCAGAAGTCGAGCCTCGGCTTCGATTTCGGCTACGGCGTCTCGGGCCTGAAGGACTCGGCCACGGCCGATACCGGCATCCGCTCGGGCACCGAGACGAAGGGCCAGGGCACCATCGACCGCAAGGAGAATCTCAGCCTGTCGGTCGCCGCGGTGATCACCGAAGTGCTGCCGAACGGCAACCTGCTGATCAGCGGCTCGCAGGAGATCCGGGTCAACAACGAGGTCCGCGTCCTCAACGTCGCCGGCATCGTCCGGCCGCGCGACATCTCACGCAAGAACACCATCGACTACGACAAGATCGCGGAGGCCCGCGTCTCGTATGGCGGCCGCGGCCGCCTGACCGACGTGCAGGGCCCGACCCTCGGCCAGCAGATCTTCGAGACCGTCGCGCCGTTCTGACGGCCCTGAACCGGAAGGACGCGCGATGGCGGACAAGGACGAGAAGAAGGGCGGCGGCAAGGCCTGGATCGGGGCCCTCGCCCTCTGCACCCTGGTGGCGGTCGGCACCGGCGCTGGCCTCGGCATGTACCTGATGACCAGCGTCGAGAAGGCGGTCGACCAGAAGACCCGCGAGGCGCAGGAGCACGAGAAGGCCGCCAAGGTGCTGAACTATTCGGGTGAGCTCACCCTGCGCAGCGTCGGCTCGGTGGTGACGAACCTCGCCGAGCCGGCCGATTCCTGGGTCCGCATCGAATCCTCGGTGGTGTTCAAGACCGGCAGCCTGCCGACCCCGGACGTCACGATCGCGGAGATCAAGGCCGACCTCGTGGCGTATCTGCGCACGCTCTCGACCGCCCAGATCGAGGGGGCGAGCGGCCTCCAGCACCTGCGCGAGGATCTCAACGAGCGCGTGGCCCTGCGCACCAAGGGCGCCGTGCGCGAGCTCATCGTCGAAGCTCTGGTGGTCCAGTGAGGCATCGCACCAAGGTCGCCCTCGGCGCGACGCTCCTGCTCCTCGTGTCGGCCGGTGCCGCCCTGGCGCAAGCCGCCGGCGGGGGAGCGGCCGGCGTCACCGGCATCCCGGGCCTCGACGCGCTCCTGCCCCCCGGCAACGGTGCCGCGAGCGGGCGCATCCTCCAGATCGTCGCGCTCCTCACGGTGCTGTCGCTGGCGCCCGGGCTCCTCGTGATGGTGACGAGCTTCACCCGCTTTGCCGTCGCGTTCTCGTTCCTGCGCTCCGGCCTCGGCCTCCAGAGCACGCCGGCCAACCTCTTCCTCGTCAGCCTGTCGCTGTTCATGACCTTCTACGTCATGGCGCCGACCTTCGACCGGGCCTGGAGCGAGGGCGTGCGCCCGCTCCAGGAGAACCGGATCACCGAGGAGGAGGCCTTCACCCGCATCACCGATCCGTTCCGGGAGTTCATGTCGGCCCAGGTGCGGCCAAAAGACCTCCAGACCTTCCAGGACCTCGCCAGCCGTACCTTCCCGAAGCCTCAGGAGGGCGAGAAGATCGACCTGCGCATCCTGATCCCGGCCTTCATGATCTCCGAGCTGCGCCGCGGCTTCGAGATCGGCTTCCTCATCGCCCTGCCCTTCCTCGTCATCGACATGATCGTCTCGACCATCGTGATGTCGATGGGCATGATGATGCTGCCGCCGACGGTGATCTCGCTGCCGTTCAAGGTGCTGTTCTTCATCCTGATCGACGGATGGAACTTGCTGGTGAGCGGGCTGGTGCGGTCGTTCTTCTGACGCCTCGTCGATTTGTCTGAAGCGGGTGCCGCGCTACGGCGCGTGGAGCGGACCGGACGGGCGCCGGAGGTCCGCGGGGCGCCCCCACCTCACCCCTCCGCCAGACCGCAGGCCCGCAACCCCTCCCGCATGTGCCCCGGCGCCGGGGCCTCGACGGCGATCGCCGGCTTCTTCGGGTAGAGCGGCAGCGCGAGGGTGCGGGCGTGGAGCTGCAGGCCCGGCCCGCCCTGGCGCGGGGCGCTGCCGTAGACGGAATCCCCCAGGATCGGCCAGCCCATCGCGGCGCAATGGACCCGGAGCTGATGGGTGCGCCCGGTCACCGGGGAGAGCGCCAGCCAGGTCCGCCCGGTGGCCGCGTCGCGCCCCATCACCCGCCAGCGGGTGAGCGAGGGGTCGCCGGCGGGATCGGTCTTCATCCACCAGCTGCGGGGATCGTCGGAGCGGCGCGCGAGCGGCAGGGCGATCTCGCCCGATTCCTCGGGAGGCCCGCCCTCGACCAGCGCCCAGTAGGTCTTGTCGGCCTTGCCTTGCGCGAACAGCGCGTTGAGCCGGGCCAGCGCCTTGGCGTGGCGGCCGAGCGCGAGGCAGCCGGAGGTGTCGCGGTCGAGGCGGTGGGCGGCCTCGGGCCGGCGCGGCAGGCCGAAGCGCAGGGCGTCGAGGTGCTGGGTCAGCGTCTCGCCGCCCTTCGGCCCCGGATGGACCGGCAAACCCGCCGGCTTGTCGATGACGAGCACGAGGGCATCGCGGTAGAGGAGCCGCGAGAGTATGTCGTCAACGATCATGAGGCTGTCGCAGGAGCGGCGGGTGCGGGCGAAGTTCGGGGCAGGCCGCCCTAGATCGTCCGCAGGGTCTGGAGCAAGTGCGGATGAGTGAGACGAAACAGCCGGGCTGGTTCGGCCGACTGTTCGGCCGGAAGGCCGAGACGTCGCCAGGGACCCCTGCCGAAACCCCCGCCGACGTTCCGGCCACGCCCGCCGGGCCCGAATCCGCCGGGCCCGATCCGGCCGCGACGATGCCGACGGAGCCGACCGGCACCCTCTCGGAGGGCGTCCCCGACTTCGCCACCGGCGCCGACGACGTGCTCCCGGCGCCCCCGACCGTGACCGAGGCCTCGCCCGAGACCGCTCCCGAGCACGACCTGCCCGACGAGCTCGCCGGGGCCGACCTCGAACCCGTCGAGGGCGTCCAGCCCGAGGGCGTGGTGCTGGCCGCCCCCGAGCCCGAGCCGGCCGAGGTCGCGCCCGCCGCCGCCGAGATACAGGAGCCGGAGGCGACCGAGACTGACGCGCAGCCCGAGGCGCCCGCGAGCGAGGCGCCGGACGCTCCGGAAGCCGAAGAGGCCGCTCCGCTGGTGATCTACCAGCCCCCGGCCGAACCCGAGGCGCCGGCCGAGAAACGCGGCTGGTGGAGCCGGCTGACCGGCGGCCTCAAGCGCACCTCCTCGGCCCTGTCGGACCGGGTGACCGGGCTGTTCACCAAGCGCAAGCTCGATGCCGATACCCTGGAGGAGCTGGAGGACGCGCTGATCCAGGCCGATTTCGGTCTCGACACCGCGGCCCGGATCGCCGAGGCCGTCGGCAAGGGCCGCTACGAGAAGGGCATCGCCCCCGACGAGGTGCGGGCGATCCTGGCGGCGGAGGTCGAGCGCGCCCTCGATCCGGTCGCCCTGCCGCTGGTGATCGACACGTCCAAGAAGCCGTTCGTGATCCTGATGATCGGGGTCAACGGCGCCGGCAAGACCACGACGATCGGCAAGCTCACGCAAAAGTTCCGGGCCCAGGGGCATAGCGTGATGCTGGCCGCCGGCGACACGTTCCGGGCCGCGGCGATCGAGCAGCTGCGGGTCTGGGGCGAGCGCACCGGTGCGCCGGTGGTGGCCCGGCCCCAAGGGTCGGACGCCGCCGGCCTCGCCTACGACGCGCTCCAGGCGGCGCGCGACGCCGGCACCGACATCCTGCTCATCGACACCGCCGGCCGGCTCCAGAACAAGGCCGGGCTGATGGCGGAGCTCGAGAAGGTGCTGCGCGTCATCCGCAAGCTCGACGCGGAGGCGCCCCACGCCGTGCTCCTCGTCCTCGACGCGACGGTGGGCCAGAACGCGCTGAGCCAGGTCGAGATCTTCCAGAAGGCCGCCGGGGTCACCGGCCTCGTCATGACCAAGCTCGACGGCACGGCGCGGGGCGGCATCCTGGTGGCGCTCGCCGCCAAGTTCGGCCTGCCGGTCCACTTCATCGGCGTCGGCGAGGGCGTGGACGACCTGGAGCCCTTCGCGGCGCGGGATTTCGCCCGGGCGATCGCCGGGCTCGACAAGACCTGACCGAAGGGGGCCGCCCGCGCCCCCTTCGCCACGACTCCCTCGCCGCGCCGCTCGGCCTCACTCCGCGCAATAGGCCGCCATCCCCTCGGCCAGGGCGTCGAAGGTGGCGCGGCAGCGGCGCAGGGAGCGCAGGTCCTCGTGCATCGCCACGAAGGTCGGCAGCTCCCAGACGATCTCCGGCAGAACACGGATCAGGTCCGGGTCGCGGGCGGCGAGCGCGGTGTGGCAGGCGCCGAGGCCGAACCCGGCCCGGACGGCCGCGAGCTGCGCCAGCGTGCTGTCGCTGCGCCAGGCGAAGCGCGCCGCCGCGAGGGCGGGCGCTTCCCGCATCATCGTCCGCAGGAACGGCGTCTCGGCATCGAAGCCGATCACGCTGTGGTGGGCGAGGTCGGCCGGGCGCTCCGGCAAACCGCGGGTCGCGAGGTAGCGGCGGTGGCCGTAGAGACCGAGGCGGACGATCCCGACCCGGCGCGCCACCAGGGCCGTCTGCGTCGGCGGCGCCATCCGCACCGCGATGTCGGCGTCGCGGTGTAGCAGGTCCTGCATCCGGTCGGACAGCATCACATCGACGGCGAGGCCGGGATGGCGGGCGTGCAATCCGGCGAGGATCGCCGGCAGCACCTCGGCGCCGACCACCTCGGAGGCGGTGATCCGGACCCGGCCCGACAGGCCCTCGGCCTCGCTCGCCACCGCCCGGTGCAGGGCCGCCGCGGTCGCCTTCAGGGCGCGGGCGTAGGGCGCCAGGATCAGCGCCGCCTCGGTCGGCGCGAGGCCGGTGGGTGAGCGGGTGAACAGCGCGACGCCGAGCGCCCGTTCGAGCGCCGCGACCTGCCGGCCCAGCGTCGGCTGCGTCAGACCGAGCGCCCGCGCCGCGCCGGAGAGCGATCCCTCCTCCAGCACGGCGAGGGCGGCGCGATAATGGTCCCAGCTCGGCTCGGTCATGCGATGTCGTATAGCCGATCACCGTCCTTCGGCAATTTTTGGAGAGGTCGAGGTCTGGCACACCGCCCCGCATCGACGGAGAGGGATACGCGATGACGAGGACGGCGCTGGTTCTGGGAGCGACGGGCGGGGTGGGCAGCACGGTGGCGCGCCGGCTCGCCGCCGGGGGATGGCGGGTGCGGGCCCTGCATCGCGATCCGACCCGGGCGGCGCAGGCCGCACCGGGGCCCGACGCGGCGGGGGCTGCGGGCGGGTTCGACTGGGTGCGGGGCGACGCGATGGCACCGGGCGACGTCATCGCGGCGGCGTCGGGCGCGTCCCTGATCGTCCACGCGGTCAACCCGCCGGGCTACCGCGACTGGGACCGGCTGGTCCTGCCGATGCTCGAGGCCGGGATCGCGGCGGCGAAGGCCGCGGACGCGCGGCTGCTCCTGCCCGGCAACGTCTACGTCTACGGCCGCGACGCCGGCCCGAACCCGGGCGACGCCGCGCCCCAGACGCCGCGGACCGCCAAGGGCCGCATCCGCATCGCGATGGAACGCCGCCTGCGAGAGTCCGATATCCGCAGCTTGGTCGTGCGGGCCGGCGACTTCTTCGGCCCGCGCACCACGGGCAATTCCTGGTTCTCCTCCGCCCTCGTCAGTCCGGGACGGCCGGTGCGGCGCGTGCTCGATCCCGGCACGCCGGGGATCGGCCACCAATGGGCCTACCTGCCCGACGTCGCCGAGACGATGGTGCGGCTCGCCGAGCGCGAGGCGGACCTGCCCCGCGTCGCCGCCTTCAACATGGACGGCCACTGGGACCCGGACGGACGGCAGATGGTCGCCGCCATCGTCCGGGCGGCCGGGAGCAGAGTTCCGGTGCGACGGTTTCCCTGGTTCCTGCTGCCGCTCGCCGCGCCGTTCTGGCCGCTCGCCCGGGAGATCGGCGAGATGCGCTACCTCTGGCGCGAGCCCCTGCGGATGGACAATGCCGGGCTCGTGGCCTTCCTCGGCGCCGAGCCGCACACGCCCCTCGACCGGGCGGTCAGGGAGACCTTGGTGGGCTTGAGATGCCTGCCCGGTTGAGGCACCAGCTGACGCAAGGACCGCCCCTCCCCGATTCCGTGCAGGATGGATGCGGCAGGCGGGAGACGCGGCAGGCGGGAGACACGGGAGGACGGCGCCGGGATGGGATCGCTCAGGCTACGGTTCGGATTGCTCGTCGGGAGCGCGGCGGCCCTGGTGGTGCTGGCGGCGATCGGCCTCTATGGAGCGCTCCACACCGCCGAGCGCACGCTCGACGCGACGCTCGACGCGCAGGTCCGCCTGGAGCTGATCGCGGAGTTGTCCGGCCGCCTGACCGAGTTCGGTCTCGCGGCGATCGAGGCGGTCGGCGACAATCCGGGCCGGCCCGAGCGGCTGGCCAATGCCCGCAACGAGGTCGATCGGGCCTTGATCGCGGTCGATGACGGCCTCAGCCGCGCGGTCGCCGGCTCCGGCGGCGTCCTCGACCGCACCCAGTACACGGCCCGCGCCCGGCCCCTCGCCCGCCTGCGGGCGGCCCGCGCCACCCTCGACCGGCAGGTGGCGCAGATCCAGCGCGAGCCCGATCCGGCCCGCCGCGCCGACGCGATCCGGGGCGCGCTCAACGCCTTCGGGGCGATGACCGGCCAGCCCCTCACCTTCCTGGTCGAGGCCGAGCGCCGGGCCGTCGAGGCCTCCGCCGCCGAGGTGCGCACCCTGGCCGGGCGGATGCGGGGCGTCGCGCTCGCCGCGGCCGGGCTGATCGTGATCCTGCTGCTGCTGCTGCACCAGAGCCTGACCCGGCCGATCCTGCGCCGGATCGAGGCGATCCGGGCCGGCGCGGCCGCCATCGGCCGGGGCGAACTCGACACCCGGCTGCCGGTGGCGAGCCGCGACGAGCTCGGCCTGCTCGTCGCCAGCTTCAACCGGATGGCGGCGCGGCTGAAGCGGCGCGAGGCCCGGGTCGCCGACGACCGGGCCGCCCTGGAAGAAATCGTCGCCCGCGCCACCGCCGATCTGCGGGCCGCCAACGCCCGGCTCGAGGAGATCGACCGCTCGCGCCGGCGCTTCTTCGCCGATGTCAGCCACGAGCTGCGCACGCCGCTCACCGTCATCCTCGGCGAATGCGACCTCGCCGCCCGCTCCCCCGACACGCCCGACGCCTTCCGGCCGGTCATCGCCACCATCCGCAAGCGGGCGCAGCGGCTGCACCGCCGGGTCGGCGACATGCTGCGGGTCGCCCGCTCGGAATCCGGCCAGATCGAGATGGAGCGCCGGCCCGTCGGCCTCGCGATGATCCTCGCCGAGGCGGTGGAGAGCTGTGCCCCGGAGGCGAAGCGCCGCCGGATCGACCTCGCGCTCGAGCCGAGCCCGACGGATGTCGAGGTCGTGGCCGATGCCGAGTGGCTGCGCCAGATCGTCGAGGGGCTGATCGACAACGCCCTGAGGCACGCCGCCGGGGCGACCCGGGTGCGGGTCGGGTTCTCGGCCCGCGACGCCGGCCTCGGTGCCCGCATCACGGTGGCGGATGACGGGCCGGGCTTCCCGCCGGAGGCCGAGGCCCTGTTCGAGCGCTTCCGGCGCGGCGAGGCGCGGGGCGCCGTCTCGGCCGGATTCGGGATCGGGCTCGCACTGGCGCGCTGGGTCGTTGAGCGCCATGATGGCGCGATCCGGCTCGAAACCCTACCCCCGGCGACGGGTGGCACGGACGGCCGGGCGGCCGGGGCCCGGGTGGTCCTGGACCTGCCCGGCGAGGACATGAGGGAGGACGCGGCATGAGCCGACCACAGGGCACCAGCCGACCCGAGGGCACCAGCCGACCCGAGGGTTCCCGGGGGCAATCATGAACAGCGTTCTGATCGTCGAGGACGATAGCGACATCCGTGCCATGCTGGCCCGGGGCCTGAGCGCGGAAGGGTTCGCGGTCGATCTCGCGGGCGGCGTCGACGAGGCGTTGTCGGCGGCCCGCGAGCGCGTGCCCGAGGCGGTGCTTCTCGACAACATGCTGCCGGACGGCAGCGGCCAGGACGTCTGCCGCTCCCTGCGCGAGGGCGGCTATCCGGGCGCGATCCTGTTTCTCAGCGCCAAGGACGAGGTCGGCGACCGGGTCGAGGGTCTCTCGGTCGGCGCCGACGACTACATCGTCAAGCCGTTCGTGTTCGACGAGCTGCTCGCGCGCCTGCGCGTCCACCTGCAGCGGCGGCGTTCGGCCGGCGAGGCCCGCACCCTCATGACCGCCGGGCGGCTCTCCCTCGACCTCGCGACGCGGCAGGTCCGCTTCGGCGAGACCACCGCCCGCCTGACCCAGCGCGAGGCCGAGCTCCTGGCGATCCTGATGGAGCAGGCGAGCCGTCCGGTCACGCGGGGCGACATCTTCGACCGGCTCTGGGCGAGCCAGGGCGGCCTCTCCCTCAACGTGGTCGACGTCTATGTCGGCTACCTGCGCACCAAGCTCGCCGACATCGCCCGGGCCGGCGGCCCGAGCCTCGTCACCGTGCGCGGCCGCGGCTTCATGCTCGACCTGCACGAGGCCGGATTTCGTCAGTGACGAAATTATTTTGGGCGCAATCGATGCGGGCTA
The DNA here is from genome assembly GCF_017347565.1 of Methylobacterium indicum. Classification (NCBI taxonomy): domain Bacteria; kingdom Pseudomonadati; phylum Pseudomonadota; class Alphaproteobacteria; order Hyphomicrobiales; family Methylobacteriaceae; genus Methylobacterium; species Methylobacterium indicum. Next base: position 5,385,427 of record NZ_AP024145.1, read on the forward strand.
AATCCATGCCCGTTCTGCACAATAAGACCGGTCTGAGAAAAGCGGCCTCCCCTCGCCCCTGGAAATCGGCAAAATAGCGCTTGCGCTCCGAGCCGCGATTGCCGATATATCCTGAGTGACAGAAAATCACTGTCATCTCAACATCTTAGGAAACTCTTAGAGGTTTCCGCCGATCAGGAGAAGCGCCATGAAGTGGTCGATGCCCGTCGTCGCCGAGGTCTGCGTCGGCATGGAAGTCACCAGCTACGAGTCCGCCGAGATCGATCCCTTCAACTAAGGGCTCGCCTCAAGCGCCTCCGGCGGTCCTCGCCGGATGGCGTCCGGCCTCGAAGTTTTCGTCCGCCGGCCCGTTCGGGCCGGATATTTCCCCAACGTTCTGTGGAGAAGCACCATGAAGTGGTCGATGCCCGTCGTCGCCGAGGTCTGTGTCGGCATGGAAGTCACCAGCTACGAGTCCGCCGAGATCGATCCCTTCAACTAAGGGGTCTTGCCACCGCACCGGGACGGACCATGCAGGCCATCGTTCTGGGTTCCGGTGCGGGCGGAGGCGTACCGCAGTGGAACTGTCGCTGCCCGATCTGCGCCATGGCGCGGTCGGGAGACCGCCGCGTCCTGCCGCGCACCCAGTCGAGCCTGGCCGTCTCCGCCGACGGCGATGACTGGCTCCTGGTGAACGCCTCGCCGGATATCCGACAGCAGCTCTTCGATACCCCGGCCCTGCACCCGCGCGAGGGCCTGCGCCACTCGCCGATCAAGGCCGTGCTGCTCACCAACGGCGACGTCGACCATGTGGCGGGCCTCCTCACCCTGCGCGAGGGCCAGCCTTTCCGGTTGCACGCGACCCGCGGCATCCTCGATTCGATCGCGGCGAACCGCGTCTTCGATGTGATGGCCCCGGGCGTGGTCGAGCGCACCGAGATCGCCCTCGACGAGACCTTCTCGCCGGTCCCGGGCCTGTCCGTCACCCTGTTTCCGGTTCCCGGCAAGGTGCCGCTCTGGCTCGAGGACGGCACGCCCGAGATCGGCGCCGAGACCGAGAGCACGGTCGGCGCGATGATCGTGGCCGGGACCAGGCGCCTCGCCTACGTGCCGGGCTGCGCCCGGGTCACGGACGGCCTCAAGGACCGCCTCTCGGGCGTCGACGCGCTCCTGTTCGACGGCACCGTGCTCGCCGACGACGACATGATCCGGGCCGGCGTCGGCACCAAGACCGGCTGGCGCATGGGCCACGTCCCGATGACGGGCGATGGCGGCTCGGTGGCGGCGCTCGCCGAGGTGCCAATCGGCCAAAAAGTCTTCGTCCACATCAACAACACCAACCCGGTGCTGGTCGAGGATTCGCCCGAGCGCCGCGGCATCGAGGCCGCCGGCTGGGTCGTGGCGCATGACGGGCTGGCGCTGAGCCTGTGAGGCGTTTCGCGGGCGGGTCCGTCCAGGACGGTCGCGGGACAGCCTCCGCGAAAACCCCGCGCTGTTCCCATCGGGATATCGGTCTCCAGGCACTTTGGTCGCCCTTGACCGTCCCTTGAGGCGGATCAATGTCCTCCCCACGGGATCACGGACAACGAAGAAACCGGATACGCCAGGACGCCCGACGCCATGCCCGCTTCCCTCGCCACCACCGCCCTCTCGATGCCCCTGCCGCCGGCCGAGGCCTCCAACCGCCTGCTCTCGCCGGCCGAGCTGGAGGCGGCGCTCCGCGACATCGGCGCGCGGCGCTACCACAACCTGCACCCGTTCCACCGGCTCCTGCACGACGGCAAGCTCGACAAGGACCAGGTCCGGGCCTGGGCGCTCAACCGCTACTATTACCAGGCGATGATTCCGGTGAAGGACGCCACCCTGCTGGCGCGCCTGCCGGATGCGGCGCTGCGCCGGGTCTGGCGCCAGCGCATCGTCGACCATGACGGCGACCACGACGGCGACGGCGGCATCGAGCGGTGGCTGAAGCTCGCCGAGGGCGTCGGCTTCGAGCGCGACTACGTGCTCTCGACGCGGGGCATCCTGTCGGCCACCCGCTTCTCGGTCGAGGCCTATGTCCACTTCGTCGCCGAGCGCTCGCTGCTCGAGGCCATCGCTTCCTCGCTGACCGAGATGTTCTCGCCGACCATCATCTCCGAGCGCGTCGCCGGGATGCTGAAGAACTACGATTTCATCACCCGCGAGACCCTGGCCTATTTCGACAAGCGCCTGACCCAGGCGCCGCGGGACGCCGACTTCGCCCTCGACTACGTCGTGCGCCACGCCGTGACGCCGGAGCAGCAGCGTCAGGCGCTCGACGCCCTGCGCTTCAAGTGCAGCGTGCTCTGGACCCAGCTCGACGCGCTCTACTTCGCCTACGTGTCGCCCGGGATGATCCCGCCCGATACCTGGCGGCCGGGCGAGGGCCTGCGGGCGGATGCGATCGGGAGTGCCGCCGCGTGAGCCTGACCCCCGACAGCGTGCCGCGCCTGCCCCGCGGGGTGCGGCTCCGCCACGACACGGTGCGCGACGCCCATGTCCTGCTGGCGCCCGAGCGCACCTTCGACCTCGACCCGAACGCGGTCGCGGTCCTGACCCTCGTCGACGGCACCCGCAGCATCCGCGCCATCGCGGAGGCGCTGGCGCAGCAATACGAGGCCGACCGCGGCGTCATCGAGCCCGACGTGATCGCGATGCTCGACGGCCTCCTCGTGAAGCGCGTGCTCGAGACCGTGCCGGCCGCGTGACGCCGCGGGCGTAGAGCCAGGGAGAGCCACCATGAACGCCGTCTCGGACGCCGTCGCCCGCCCGCCCCTGCCCGCTCCGATCGGGCTACTGGCCGAGCTGACGCATCGCTGCCCGCTGCGCTGCCCGTACTGCTCGAACCCGCTCGAACTCGACCGGCGCTCGGCCGAGCTCGACACCGCGACCTGGCAGCGGGTGCTGACGCAAGCCGCGGCGCTCGGCGTGCTCCACGTCCACCTCTCGGGCGGCGAGCCGACGGCGCGCCAGGATATCGTCGAGATCACCCGGACCTGTGCCGAGCTCGGCCTCTACTCGAACCTGATCACCTCCGGGGTGGCGGGCGCGCTTGGGAAGCTCGACGCTCTGTCGGAGGCCGGGCTCGACCACGTCCAGCTCTCGGTCCAGGCGGCGGAAGCCGCCAATGCCGAGCGGATCGGCGGCCTCAAGGACGCGCAGCCGCAAAAGTTCGCCTTCGCCGAGCGGGTGACGGCGCTCGGCCTGCCGCTGACCCTGAACGCCGTGATCCACCGCGGCAACATCGCCGAGGTGCCGGCGCTGATCGACCTGGCGGTCCGCCTCGGCGCCAAGCGCCTCGAAGTGGCCCATACGCAGTATTACGGCTGGGCCTACGTCAACCGCGCCGCCCTGATGCCGGCGAAACCCGACGTCGACCGCTCGATCCGTACCGTCGAGGAGGCGCGCGAGCGGCTGAAAGGCCAGCTCGTCATCGACCTCGTGGTGCCGGACTACTACGCCAAGTACCCGAAGGCCTGCGCCGGCGGATGGGGCCGGCGGCTGATGAACGTCACGCCCACCGGCAAAGTGCTGCCCTGCCACGCCGCCGAGACGATTCCCGGCCTCGAATTCTGGCACGTCCAGGATCATGCCCTGGCGGAGATCTGGGCGGACTCGCCCGCCTTCCGGGCCTATCGCGGCACCGAGTGGATGCAGGAGCCCTGCCGCTCCTGCGACCGGCGCGAGAAGGATTGGGGCGGCTGCCGCTGCCAGGCCCTGGCGCTGGCCGGCGACGCCGCCGCCACCGATCCGGCCTGCTCGCTCTCGCCGCTGCACGGCAAGGTCCAGGCCCTGGCGGTGGCCGAATCGGCGCTGGAGACGGCGCCCGACTACCAGTATCGCACCATCGGCGGCGCGCCCCGCGTCGCCACGCCCGAGGGAGCGCCCGTGTGAAGAGACGTCTCGTCCTGGTTGCCGCCCTGGCCGCCGGCCTCGCGGGGGCCGCGTCCGCGCAGGACGCCACGCCCGGCAAGGGTGCCGCGCCCGATGCGACGGCCGCGCCGAAGGAGACCGGACCCCAGAACACCGAATCCAAGGATACCGCATCCAAGGACACCGTGAAGCCGAACGCGGTGCAGACGACGGATGCGCCGCCCGACCCCACCACCCTCCTGTTCGAGACCAACCAGATCGGCAACGCCCCGGTCGGGCAGGCGCTGAACTACCGCTACACCCGCTTCAGCGGCATCGAGGGCGCGCCGTTCGGGCCGCCGATCGAGGACCGGATCCGCGAGGAGGTGAGCGCGGGCGAGACGCCGGACACGCGCAACCTGCGGGTCGAGATGTTCTCCGGCGAGCGCCGGATGCCGACCGCGACCTACCGGGACTTTCCGGGCAACCCGGTGCTGGTGCGCTTCCTCGAGCATCACCTCGAGGATCTCGCCAAGGTGCTCAAGGGCAATCCGCGCTACATCAAGAACGGCATCCGGCGGGCGCTGCGCGAGAGCGCCAGCGTGACCGCGACCGAGGTGGAGGTGGACGGTGCCAAGAAGCCGGGCTGGCGGATCGTGGCGCGGCCCTTCGTCGACGACCCGGTGCGCGACCGGCTGCGCGGCTTCGACAGCCTGACCTATACCATCGTGCTCTCCCCCGCCGTGCCCGGCCAGATCGTCTCGATCGATGCCCGGGCCACCAATCCGGAGGGCGGGATCCTGCTCCAGGAAACGCTGACCTATGAACCGAATGCTGGCTAAGGCGGTGCGCCTCGGCGGCCTCGCCCTCGCGGCGGGGCTGGCTGCCTCCCTGGTGGGGCAGACCGCCGCGCGCGCCGACGACAACGACTACCCGACCGAGGCCCGGGCCGATTACGTCTTCGGCTGCATGGCGGCCAACGGCCAGACCCGGGAGGCGCTCACGAAATGCGCCTGCTCGATCGACGCCATCGCGGCGATCCTGCCCTACGACAAGTACGTCGAGGCCTCGACGATCCTGGGCATGCGCCAGGGCATCGGCCAGCGCGCCAACGAGTTCCGCTCGACCAAGATGTTCGACGACAAGGTGGCGGAGTTGCGCCGGGCCCAGGCCGAGGCGGAGATCCGCTGCTACCGGCAGACGGGGCGGTAAGGGCGAGGCGGCGTTCCGGCGGCGCCGGGGCTCAGCCGCCCATGGCGCCGCACTTTTTCCCCAGCACCCCGTCGCCGTTCCGCACGGAGGCGACGGTCTGGCCCCAAGGCTTCGTTACCGAGGGCTTGGTCACCGGCGCGGCGACCGGCAGCGCGCCGGCCGCCACCGCCCAGGCGAAGGCCGCGGCGACGAAGGTTTCCTCCGCAAAGGCCAGGGCCGTTCCGCCGGTCTCGAGCTCGGCGGCTTGTCCGCTGTCGTGGACGAAGCGCGGCGCGAGCCCGAAGGCCCACCCGTAGAACGCGAGGCGCGCCGCCATGTCCGGCACGGACAGGATCACGTAGCCGAGCCGCATCGCCGGACCCCTCCCCGACGCCGGATGCGCCGTCAGGTCCCGTTCGCCGCCGGGAAGGTCTGCGTGAAGACCCGCCCCTCGGTGTCCTTGGCGGTGACCGTGACCGGCTCGGCGTTGCGCGCGAAGGAGAACCGGAAGGTCGGGTCCTCGCTGATCGAGATGCCGCCGGTCATGGTGAAGACCGGCTTGTCGCCCTGGCGCACGGTCATGTTCTCGACGAACCAGGCCGGGGTGTAGGTCCGGGTCAGCTGGTCCATCTGCAGGCCGGAATAGTTCGGGTGGCGAACCTGGACCTGGGCCTCGCCGCGCTCGGCGAAGCTGCGGAACCGCATCTCGCCGAGATGGGCCGTGGAGGCCACCGGGTCCTTGAGGGCGGGGGCCGAGCAGCCGCCCGAGGCCTTGACGAAGACGCGGGTCATGTAGAGCGCGCCCCCCTCGGTCTCGGCGATGGCGCGGACGTAGGAATAGGAGTTCACCCGGATCCGGGTCGAGAGATTGAAATGGCGCTGGCCCTCGGCGAACCGGAAGGTGCCGACCACCGGAGAGGGATTGTCGTCGACCACCAGGGTCAAGGCCTTCACCCGCCGCGGGTCGCCATCGGGCACGGCGATCCGCAGGGTGATCGGCACGATGGCGGCGTCCTCGGCACGCTTGGGCGCCTCCAGGGTGACGAGCCCGGTGCCGTCGCCCAGCGGCTTGTCGCCGGTCACGCTCGCGCGCAACTCCTGCCAGGTGGTCTCCGGCCGGTCCTCCTGCAGCGGCGAGGACCGTGGCGGCGCCGGCGGGGGGCTCGTCTGCGCGGCCACGGCGCTCGATGGCGCAGGACTCGTTGGTGCAGGGCCCGTCTGTGCAGAACCCGTGGCGGCGACCGTCTCGGCTCGCGCCGGCCCCGCGAGGGCCGACCCGACGACCAGGGCCGCGGCCAGTCCCGCGCCGATTCCGGCTTTCCTGGCGTTCCTCTTGCCGTTCTTCATGGCGTTCTCTCCGGCGGCGGGCCCTGGTGGGCCTCTCTCGCGCGTCATCCGCTGCGTGAGCCGGATGCTTGAACCAATGTAGAGGCCCGTTCGCCCCGACGCCAGGATAAGGACCTGACGGAGCGCCGTTTCGCAGCGATCCTCTCAGAAGGGTGATCGCCCCGGCGCCGTTGCACCCACGCCCGGGCCGGCCTATCCCGGGCCGGTCTCCCGCCCGAGGACAAGGCCCTTGACCGCACTCGCCACCCTGCTGCCGGATCTCGGCCGCCGCACCCTGGTGATGGGCATCCTGAACGTCACCCCGGATTCGTTCTCCGACGGCGGCCGCTTCCAGGATCTCGACGCCGCGCGGGACCAGGCCGCCCGGCTGGTGGAGGAAGGCGCGGCGCTCCTCGACATCGGCGGCGAATCGACGAGGCCCGGTCACGTCCCGGTCCCGGCCGACGAGGAGCAGGCCCGGGTGCTGCCGGCGATTCGGGCGCTCGCCCCCACCCTCTCCGTGCCGATCTCGATCGACACCTACAAGGCCTCGACCGCCGACGTCGCGTTGAAGGCCGGCGCGCGGATCGTCAACGACGTCTGGGGCCTGCAGCGCGAGCCGGAGATCGCCCGGGTGGCGGCCCATCACGGCGCCCCGGTGGTGGTGATGCACAACCGCGAGACCATCGATCCGAGCCTCGACATCGTGGACGAGATGCGGGCCTTCTTCGAGCGCTCGCTCGCCATCGCCCGCCAGGCCGGCATTCCCGACCGCGACATCGTGCTCGATCCGGGGGTGGGCTTCGGCAAGAGCTGGGAGCAGCACCTCGAGGCCCTGCGGCGCCTGCCGGAATTGCGGGCACTGGGCTTCCCGCTCCTCGTCGGCGTGTCGCGCAAGTCGGTGCTCGGGCGCATCCACAACGCCGCCACCGCGCCCGCCGACCGACTGTTCGGCTCGATCGCCGCCCATGTCGCGGCGGCGGCCCTCGGGGCCGACATCGTGCGGGTCCACGACGTGCGCCCGCATGTCGAGGCCTGCCAGGTCGTCGACGCGATCACGCGCCCCGCCTCCCGCGCCGGAGCCTGACATCGTGCCTGAGTCCCGGGACCGTATCCTGATCCACCGCCTCGCGGTCTTCGCCCGCCACGGCGTGCTGCCGGAGGAAGAGACCCTCGGCCAGCGTTTCTACCTCTCGCTGGAAGCCCGGCTCGATCTCGGCGAGGCCGGCCGGCGCGACGAGATCGGTGCCACGGTGAGCTACGCGGACCTCGCGGGCCTCGCCCACCGCATCGCCACCGAGCGCCGGTTCCGGCTGATCGAGGCCCTGGCCGAGACGATCTGCGCGGAGGCCCTGGCCGCCTTCCCCCAGCTCGATGCGCTGACGGTGCGGATCGACAAGCCGAGCGCCCCGGTGCCGCTCGTCCTCGACGGGGTCGCGGTCGAGATCACGAGGATCCGGCATGCCTGAGGGGAATTCGGCCGAGGGGATGCGGGCCGCGGCGTATCTGGGGCTCGGCAGCAATCTCGGCGACAAGGCCGCGATGCTCGACGCCGCCGTGGCGGCGCTCGCCGCGACGCCGGGCATCGCCGTCACGGCACGCTCGCGCAACTACCGCACCCCGCCCTGGGGCGACACCGACCAGGACTGGTTCCTCAACGGCGCGCTCGGGATCGAGACCGCCCTCTCGCCGCACGCCCTGCTGGAGGCCTGCCTGTCGGTCGAGGCGCGGCTCGGCCGGGTGCGCGAGCGGCGCTGGGGCCCGCGGGCGATCGACATCGACGTGCTGCACGTTGCCGGCGCCACCGTCGCCGACGAGCGCCTGGTGCTGCCCCACCGCTTCCTGCGGGAGCGCGCCTTCGTGCTGGTGCCGCTCGCCGAGATCGCCCCCGACCTCGTGATCGGCGGCGAGACGGTGGCGCAGGCTCTGGCCCGGCTCGATCGCAGCGGGATCGAGCCGGTCGAGGGCGCCGCGTAAGCGCCCGGCCCTCTTCACACCGAGCGGGTGATGCCCCCGTCGACCCGCAGGTTCTGCCCGGTGATGTAGCCCGCGCCCGGGGAGGCCAGGAAGGCGACGACGGCGGCGATCTCGTCGGCGCTGCCGTAGCGGCCGAGCGGGATGCGCTCGCGGATGCCCGGCTTCTCCGGCAGGCTGTCGACGAAGCCCGGCAAGACGTTGTTCATGCGGATGTTGTCGGCGGCGTAGCGGTCGGCGAACAGCTTGGCGAAGGCGGCGAGCCCCGACCGGAAGACGCCGGAGGTCGGAAACGCCTGCTCCGGCTCGAAGGCCGCGAAGGTCGAGATGTTGATGATCGCGCCGCCGCCCTGGCGCTGCATGATCGGCGTGACGAGGCGGGTCGGCCGCACCACGTTGAGGAAGTAGACCTCCATGCCTCGGGCCCAGTCCTCGTCGGTGAGCTCGAGGAGCGGGCCCTTGGGCCCGTGGCCGGCGCTGTTGACGAGGACGTCGACCCGCCCCCACCGCTCCATCGTGCGCGCGACGAGGCGGGCGAGATCCTCCGGTGAGCGGTTCGAGCCCGTCACGCCGACCCCGCCGAGCTCCTCGGCCAGGGCCTCGCCCTTGCCCGAGGAGGACAGGATCGCGACCCGGAACCCGTCGGCGGCGAGCTTGCGGGCCGCGGCGGCCCCCATGCCGCTGCCCCCGGCGGTGACGATGGCGACGCGCTCGACGGTCATGACGGGTCTCCCGGCTGTTCGATCGGGGAGACCCATGCCACAGCGGCGGGCCTGCGTCAGGACCCTGCCGGGGGCTTAGAAGCCCCTGCCGGGGGCCCGCGTCAGGGGGCGGCGGGTTCGGCCCGTACCAGGGGCAGGCCGGCCTCGGCCCAGCCGTCGGTGCCGTCCGGATACCAGTGGACGTCGCGGTAGCCGAGGGCGAGGGCCCGCTTGGCGGCGTTCCAGGACATCCAGCAGTTACGCTGGCAGAACAGGACGATGGGCTTGGCTGTGTCGCCGTCGGTGGCGGCCGCGAGGCCGTGCCGGAGATAGTCCTCGGTCTGCGGCGCCAGCGCGCCGAAGCCGGTATTGGGCAGCCAGAGCGCCCGCGGGATGCTGTCGTGCGGCGTGTCGCGCCAGATCGTGCCGGGCGGCAGCGTGGTCGGACGCGGCGGACGCGGCAGCACGTCGACGAAGGCGGCGCCCTCGCGCCACAGCCGCTCGGCCTGCGCCGTGGTCACCGTCACGGCGCCCGCGAGCGCGGCCGGCGTCGGGCTGCGGAAATCCTCGAGGCGGTAGCCGTCGGGCTCCGGCGGGGCGGCCCAGGCGGCGGGCGCCGCGAGCAGGAGCACCGCGAGACCCGCCGCGAGCGCCCATCTCACGGCTTGCGTTCCGCCGGCAGCAGCTTGTTCTCCTCCTCGTCGAGGAGCGGCACCGCGTAGTCGCGCAGCACCGCCTCGATCTCGGCCCGGCGCTTGCGGAGCGCGGTGTTGAGGACCCGCTTCCACTCGTTCTCGCCGTGTCGCACCCCCATGGCGATACGGTAGGCGAGCGGCGGGCGATCGGGCTCGCGCAGCAGCGGCACCACGTCCAGGCCGCCCTCCTTGCCCGTTTCTTTGCCCACCTGCTTGGCCAGCCAGCCGGCGGCGGGCCCCCATAGCACCGCGGCGTCGAGCTTGCCCGCGGCCACGTCGGCCACGATCTCGGCCGAGACGGTCTGGTGCTTGCGCGAGGGATCGAACTGGTAGGGCGGATAGGGCTTCATCGTCGGCACGAGGCCGACCGCGCCCATGCGCTCGACCGGGGGCGTGCCGACGATCACGCCGATCGGCTTGCCCTTGAGGCGCTCGTCGTCGAGCCCGGTCAGGCCCGGAAAGGTGCCGGGGCGGGAGACCAGCACGTAGGTCGAGCGGTAATAGGGGTTGGTGCTCTGGACGAGTTCGGTACCGAAGGCCGAGCCGACGATGACGTCGCAGAGCCCGGAGCCCAGGGTGTTGCGGACGAAGCCCGGCCCCTGGGTCAGCCAGTAGTACCGGAGCTTCACCTTCAGCTCGTCGGCGAGGATCGCCGCGATGCGGTTCTCGAACCCGTCGCCCTGGCGCTCCGAGAACGGCATGTTGCCGGGATCGGCGCAGACCCGCAGGGCGTCCGTGGTGACGAGGTCCGGCAGGGACTGCGCCCGTGCCGGACCCGCGAGGGCCAGCGCGAGGCCGGCCGCCAGGGTGAGGGCTCGCGTCATCAGCCGCCGAGGCACTCCTTCTCCTGCTTGCGGGCCACCTCGGGCTTGTCCTCCTTCTCGCCCGGGCGCACGCGGCCCATGGCACCGGCGGCGCGCGCCTTCAGGTAGACGTAGAGGTCGTCCATGTAGCAGGTGACGTTCTTGTTGTCGCCGAAGGCCGGCATGACCTTCTGGGTCGACGAGTTCACGTCCTGCTTGCCGCCGACGACGATGCCGACGAACTCCTCGTAGGAGAGGTACTTCAGCGAATCCTTGAGCGCCGGGGCGTAGGTCGAGCCCATGCCGTCCGGGCCGTGGCAGACGTGGCACTCGGCGTGGTAGCGGCGGTAACCCGAATAGGTGTACCAGTCGACCTTCTTGCCGTTGTCGGTGATGTGGAAGGTCGGGCTGCCGGCGGCGTCGGTGTACTTGCCGTCCTCCACCTTCACGGCGGCGTCCTTGGCGAGCAGCTTCTCGTCGGGCTCGGCGGTCTTGTCGTTGGGGTTGAGCTGATTGGTAAGAGCCGGATCCGGCTTGGCATCGGCTTTCTTGGCATCCTCAGCATGTACGGCAGCCGTGCTGACGGCTGCTAGGGCGAGGCCGGCCGCGAGCGGCCGCAGGACAACTCTGCTGAGGTGACGCAAAGGACGCTTCTCCCTGATATCATTGAACCGCCGCCGCGCAGTTCGGCGTTTCGCGATTCTGATGATAATCTAATCATAAGGAGGCCGGCGCGGATACCCGCGCCGGCCCGGACTTAGGTCTGAGGTGCGGAGGCGGCTCGCGCCTCCGCCCGTGCCGGGGATCAGTTCGGCAGGTTGAAGACGGTGAGCTGACCGCCGAGGTTGGTGTAGCTCGACAGGGCGGCGTAGCCGCCGACCGCGCCGAGGCCGGCATTCGGGTCGGTCAGGCCGGCCGCGAGGCCGATGCCGGCCCAGCCACCGACGCCCGACAGGACGGCGATGTTCTGCTTGCCCTTGTGCTGGAAGGTCATCACGTTGCCGATGATGCCCGACGGGGTCTTGAACTTGTAGAGTTCCTTGCCCGTCTTGGCGTCGACCGCCTTCAGGTAGCCCTCGAGCGTGCCGTAGAACACCACGTCACCCGCGGTGGCCAGAGCGCCCGACCACACCGAGAACTGCTCGGGGTTCGACCACTTGATCTTGCCGGCCGTGCCGTCCCAGGCGATGAAGTTGCCCATGCCGCCGTGGCTGTTGGGCGCCGGGTACATCGACAGGGTCGCACCGACATAGGGCTGGCCCGGGGTGTAGCTCACCCGGAACGGCTCGTAGTCCATGCAGACGTGGTTGGTCGGCACGTAGAACAGGTTGGTCTTGGGCGAGTAGGCCGCCGGCTGCTGGTCCTTGGAGCCGAGCGCCGCCGGGCAGATGCCCTTCGAGTTGGTGTCCTCGCCGTTCTGGTCGGTCGAGTACTTGGCGACGACGAGCGGACGGCCGTAGGTCTTCGAGGACTTGTCCTGGTCGACCTTGGTGGCCCAGTTCACCGCCGGATCGTACTTCTCGGCGACGAGCAGCTCGCCGGTGGCGCGGTCCAGGGTGTAGCCGAAGCCGTTACGATCGAAGTGGGTCAGGAGCGGGCGCTCCTTGCCGTCGATCTTCTGATCCGTGAGGATCATCTCGTTGATGCCGTCATAGTCCCACTCGTCGTGGGGGGTCATCTGGTAGACCCACTTCGCCACGCCGGTATCGGCGTCACGCGCGAAGATCGTCATCGACCACTTGTTGTCGCCCGGGCGCTGCTTCGGGTTCCAGGTCGAGGGGTTGCCGGTGCCGTAATAGACCAGGTTCAGCTTCGGGTCGTAGGAGTACCAGCCCCAGGTCGAGGCGCCGCCGGTCTTCCACTGGTCGCCTTCCCAGGTCTTGATCGACGAGTCCTTGCCGACCGGCTTGCCGAGCTCGGTGGTCTTCTCCGGGTCGATCTTCATCTCGTCGTCGGGACCGACGTTGTAGGCGCGCCAGGCGCGCTTGCCGGTCTTGAGGTCGTAGGCGGTGATGTTGCCGCGGATACCGTACTCGGCGCCCGCGATGCCGACGATCAGCTTGTCCTTCACCGGCATCACGGTGGCGGTGTTGGTCTCGCCGATCTTCGGATCGCCGTTCTGGGTCGACCAGTTCACCTTGCCGGTCTTGGCGTCGAGCGACACGATGGTGGTGTCGGCCTGGTGCAGGAAGATCGCGCCGTCGGCATAGGCGAGGCCGCGGTTCACCGTGTCGCAGCACATCACCGGGATCACGTTCGGATCCTGCTTCGGCTCGTACTTCCACAGGATCTTGCCATCCTGGTTGAGGTCGAGCGCGTAGACGATGTTCGGGAACGGCGTGTGGACGTACATCACGTCGCCGATGACCAGCGGCGAGCCCTCGTGGCCGCGCAGGACGCCGGTCGAGAAGGTCCAGGCCACCTGCAGCTTGTTGACGTTGCCGGTGTTGATCTGGTCGAGCTTCGAGAAGCGCGTATTGGCGTAGTCGACGGTCTGGAGAACCTGCTCGGCCGGGTTGGCCGTGCGCTTCAGCACGTCTTCGTTGGCGAGGGCCGGGACGGCGCCGAGGATGCCCGCGCTCACCGCAAGGAGATGGACCGCTCTCATGGATTCCTCCGACAGGTGCATTGATCCCGACATCCGCAATGGGACGAATCGGGCCGGTTCCTGTTGTTTGCGTTTGGGGATGTCGTTGGCCTCGTCAGCGTGTCACAACCGGCCGCCAGGAACCCTGGCACGAGAGGACCGGACGGGCCCCTGCCGTGTTTGCGAACCGAGCGCCCCCTTCCCCCGGTGGCGCCGTTGAAGCCGAAGCTGAAGGAACTCTAAGAGAAATTGGGGCGCCGTCAACACACCAGCCGGCCCCGGGCCTGCGACACCCGGGCGCGAATTTCATAACTAAGGTATATGATACCTTCCATGCTGCAGGGCAGCATAGGTATTGTGCCTTGCAGCATCATCGTTGAGCCGGCTTTGCCGACCGTACAGCAGCGGAAGCGATGCCCTTGGACGCATCTGGATGCTTAACTGCTCCTTACTCCCACTCCATCTCCTGGTAGGCGGTCGTGGCGTTGCGGGCATTGAAATCATCGAACAGCGACCATTGCTGCGCTTCCGTCCGTGCCGCGTCCCCCGCCTCGCCGATCGGCACCCCGTCGCGCACCATCGCCCGCACCTGGGTCTCCAGCACCGCGAGGTAGCGGTCGATCGGGCCGGCGGCGGCGGGCCAGGGAACCGAGGCGGGGCCGTGGCCGGGCACGACCCGGGCGGCCGGCTCGGCCCGCAGGCGGCGCAGGACCTCGATCCAGCCGGACAGGCGCCCGTCGAGGGCCGGGACGTGGCCGACGAACAGGAGGTCGCCGAGGAACCAGGTGTCGGTCTCCCGGTCGCGCACGGTCAGGTCGCTGTTGGTATGCGCCGTCGGCCAGGCCTCCAGGTGCAGCACCCGCCCGCCGAGATCGAGGTCGAGGCTCGTCGAGACGAGGAGCGTCGGCGGTACGATCCGGGTGCCGGCGAAGTCCGGGCCGACGAGGTCGGCATTGGCCCTCAGGTAATCGGCCGCCCGCGCGCTCAAGGCCTCCGGCAGGGCGTGGTGCCCGACGAAGGTCGTCCCCTCCCCCGCGAAGGCGGCGTTGCCCAGCACGTGGTCGGGGTGGACATGGGTGTTGACGACGTAGCGCACGGGAAGCGCGGTGCGCTGGCGCAGGGCGGCCAGCAGGCGCTGCCCCGCCCGCAGGCTGCCGCCGGTATCGATCACCGCCACCGCGTCCCGGCCGATGACGAAGCCGACATTGGCGATCGCGCCGTCGTTGCGCCGCCCGGCCAGGGCGTAGGGCGCGGCGTAGACGAAGAGGCCGGGCGCGACCTCCTGCATCGGCAGGGCCGAGACGGCCGCCGGGGCTTCGGCCGCCGGGGCTTCGGCCGCCGGGGCCGGGGGCGCCTGCGCAGAGGCGGCGGGCGCGCCGAGAAGCGCGGCGAGGAGCGCGACGGCCGGACCCGCCCGCATCACGCGTCTCCCGTCTGCGCGTCCCCCGCCTGGGGCGGTGCCAGGGGCACGAACAGGCTGCGATCCGGCTTGATGTCGAGGAGCGGTGTTGCGTCGAGGCAATCGAGGCCGCGGACGTGCAGCACGCCGTCCTCGATCCCGATCAGGCGGACGATGCTGGTGCCGATCGGGTTCGGCCGCACGGGCGAGCGCAGCGAGAAGGTGCCCCGGGTGCGGCCGTCGTTGGCGGGGCTCTGGCGCACGAGGTCGCGCCGCGACCGGTCGAGCCAGTACAGCACTTCGAGCCGCTCGTAGAGCGTCACGCCCTCGAGGGCGTCGCGCCAGGGGGCAAAGACCTCGATCCGGCAGGAAGGACCGTCCAGGCGGCCCTGGCGCGGACAGCCCAGGCGGTCGGTCCAGGGGGTGCGGATGCGGCCGACGAAGACGAGACCGGCATCGGTGGCGGGGGGCGCCTCGACGGCGACCTCCCCGGCCCGGATCTCGTTCAGGCGCACCATCGGCGTTCTCCCTCGGCCTCCGCCCGGCGCCCTCGCCCTCCCGGCCCCCGTGAAGCAGGTCGGGCGCTGACGGAGGTGTTCAGACTGCGCCGGCCCGACCTGCCGCCAGCCCGACCGCGGGGGCAGTCGCCGGGCTCGGCGCCGGAAGCGTAGAGCAGCCCCCGTCGGCCTGGCAATCGCCTGCGGCATCAAGGCCTTGTGGAATGGTGTGGGCGCTCTGTCGCCCGGCTCAGTAGGTCGCGAAGATCTCCGCCAGGGCGGCGGGATCGCGGGTGACCGTCAGCGCGAGGGCGAGCAGGATGCGGGCCTTCTGCGGCGTCAGGTTGTCGGCCGGGACGATGCCGTGGGAGGCCAGCCGCACGGTCGAGGGCACCACGCCGCTGCCGGCCCGGGTCGATTGCACGACGGCGATGCCGCTCGCCGCCGCCGCGGCGAGGGCCTCGGCCTCCGCCGGCGGCGTCATGCCGGGGGCGAGCCCCGCCGAGACGATGCCCCGGGCGCCCGCCGCCGCGAAGGCCCGCACCGCCGTACCGTCGGCATCCGCGTAGGCGTAGGAGATGTCGACCCGCGGCAGGGCGTCGAGGGTGCGGATGTCGAACGGCGTGCCGGGGGCGTGACGGCGCTCGGACCGGCGGTAGTAGCGGACATGCGGCCCGTCGACCTGGCCGAGGACGCCGAAATCCGGGCTGCGGAAGGTCTGCATCCGGGTGACCGAGGTCTTGGTCACCTCGCGGGCGGCCTGGATCTCGTCGTTGAGGACGACGAGCACGCCCCGCCCGCGCGATTCCGGCGCGCCCGCGGTGCGCAGGGCCGCCACGAGATTGAGGCCGGCATCGCTCGACAGGGCGCTGATCGGGCGCTGCGAGCCCACCAGCACCACCGGCAGGTCGACCGTCAGGGTCAGGCTCAGCGCGTAGGCCGTCTCCTCCAGGGTGGCGGTGCCGTGCCCGATGACGATGCCGGCGAGGTCGGGATGGGCGCCCGCCAGCTCCTCGCAGAGCCGCACCAGGGTGCGCCAATCGGAGAAGCCGATTCCCGGGCTCGTCACAGCCCGGTAGCGCACCGGCACCACCTCGGCGACCTCGCGGGTCTCCGGCACCCGCGCCAGGATCTCCTCGGCCTCCAGGCGCTCGCCGGTGGCGGTGTAGTCGAGGATGTCGAGGCTGTCGCGGCCCACCGACGACAGGGTGCCGCCGGTGCCGATAAAGGCGACCTTGGGGAGCGTGCTCATGCTGGAAAATTACCTCGGGCTCGCCGCCCCGGCCGGGGCGGCGGGTTGCGTCGCGTGGTCGGTCCGGCGGGCGCTGGCAGGATCCGTGCCGGCCGCCTCGCCGGGGCCGCAGCCCGGCGCGTCGAACAGGGCCGAGAGGCCGCAGGCCGAGCCGAGCATCCGGCGCCCGTCATGGCCGACGCCCGGCACGACGTGCAGGGGCTGGCGCAGGTCGGGGTGGCGGGCCCGCAGGGCGGCCCAGTAGGCCTCGCCGCGGGCCAGGCGGAACGGCCCCTGCGCCTCCGCCATGCAACTCCGGTCGAGGGCGGGATGGTGCGGGTCGGTGTCAAGGCCGCCGAGCAGGTAGGTCACCGGCCGGGCGACGTAGGCCGCCTCCAGGGCCGCCGGCGCGGCACCGCCGGCATAGCGCGGCAGGTCCTGCAGGCCGTACTTCCAGCTGTCGTAGCCGGGGCAATCCGCGGTCGGGCCGGGCCGCTCGGGCGTGACGTAGGCGTAGCTGCTGGGATTGGCGACGACGTAGGTCACCCGGATGCCCCGTCCCGCCAGGGCGTCGCCGGCCCGCGACAGCATCGCGTAGCGCTGCGCCACCTGCCCGCCGCCGGAATGCCCGGCGATGACGATCCGCGACAGATTCGGGAAGCGGCTCCGGTCGGCCAGCCGGGCGAGGATCGCGTCGAGGGCGTCGAAGGAGCTCAGGGGTGCCGGGCCGAGGGCGTCGTCCCCGCCCTGCCAGCCTTCGAGCGTCCAGTGCAGCACGTCCGGCGGGAGGGCGTGCGCCTCCCAGTCGGTCCGGCCGAGGAATTGCGGCACGACGAGGAGCGCGCCGGCCCCGGCCGCGCCGGCCGCCTCCCGGGCGGCGAGCGCCGAGGCGTAATACACGTCGGCGTCCCGCAGCCGCCCGTGCAGCACGATCACCGCCCGGCTCACCTCCGGGTGCGGCGCGTCGAGGTCGGCGGAGGCGAAGAGCAGGAGGCGGGCGCCGGGCGCCACCGCGAGGCTCCGATCGGCCACGACCGCCACCGGCTTCCGGTGAGGCCCCCGCTCGTCGGCGGCCTCGGCGCGACAGGCGACGAGCGCGAGAAGGAGCGGCAGGGCGGAGCGGAGCAGGGACGGCATCGGGCCTCCGCGACGCACGGGCCGCGCGAGCGACCCGAAGGAACTGGTGCCGGCGGAGGGGATCGAACCCCCGACCTTCGGTTTACAAAACCAATGGATCACGAACGCGGCTTTCATCTATTCCGCAGCCGTAGCAATGTGTTAGGCCCCGGTCAATCCCGGAAACCGATGCACCTGTGCCGTGTTATGTGCGGGCATGTCCTTGGCTCGCGCCTGCTCCTCGGGGGTCAGGAACGCCAGATACAGTTCGGTAACTTTTATGCTCGCGTGCCCCATCTCCTGCTGAAGGGTGTAGATCCCGCCGCGGCCCGACCGCAGGTAGTCGACCGCGAAGCGGTGGCGCAGGTCGTGGAACCGGGAGCGCCGGAACGTCGGCTCGAGCTTCTTCCCGCGCTTGGCCGCCTTCGCGATCTCCTCCGCCTCGGCCGCGGCGACGCTGCGCGTATATCGCGTATATAAAGAGAAGCGCGTGGCCGGGTTGATGAACGGGCCCGGCTCGGGCTCCTCGCGCGCCCGCTCCCCCGATCGGCCCTTCGCGCCCGGGTGCCAGAACACCGCCAGGGTCGCCAGGTTGACCGGGATCGACGCGAACAGCGCGGCAGCCGCCTCGGTCAGGCCGACCTCGCGCCGCTTGTTGCCCTTGCCGAGGACCGAGATGGCCCGCCGGTTCAGGTCGACGTGCCGCCGTTCCAGCGTCACGAGCTCGTCCTGTCGGCAGCCGGTCAGCAGTGCTGCCCGGATCAGGTGCGCGAAGAGGCCGGGAGCCCGCGCGATCACCCGCTCGATGTCGCGATCCTCCGGCAGCACGATCGGGTCGCGGCGCTCCTTCAGGCGGCGGCTCTGCATCGCCTCGAGCGCCGGGTTGCCCTCCCGCCATTCTTCGTCGACCGCGAAGCCGAGCACGCCGGACAGCGCGGTCAGGTCGCGCCGGATGGTGGCCGTCGAGACCCCGGCCGCGCGCCGAGCCCGCACGATGGCCGCACCCGTGTCGTCATGCCCGGTTCGCCGCCTCCGGCGAGCGGATGAAGCGCATGGAGCGCGACCTCGACAGTGTCCAGGCACAGGTCGTGCCCCGCGAGGAGTACGAGCAGCGCTGGACCGAGCATGACCGGGGGATGGACCGGGTCGACAAGCGTCTCGACCGAGCAGAGGCGGTGCGGCTCAAGCCCTAACCCCTCGTCTCGTCAACATCCGTCAACGCGCACCGGGCTCCGGCTCGGGGCGCTTCGCCATTTCAAGGCTTGCCTTCAGCCCGCCGGCAGCCGCCGAGCGGGGTTTTCTTTTTGCCGTGCCTTGCCAGCCGATGTTCCGAACTTGCGGTTGTGATCGCCTCACGCGCAATCCAGCGCGCCAACGACAACCGATTGTGACGTTCACTCGTGCGGCTTGTGACCTGCCTTGACTCGGCGCTCGATAAGATCAGAGATTATCAGAAGAAAATTATCGGCCCAGAATTCATCGTGAATGAGGAGGGATGAACGGTCAAATGTGAAGCGCGAATCGGCGTTGTATTTATCATACTGTGTGTGCCACCCCAATTCTTGCCGCTCTTTTAGAGACCATCTTCCTTGGCGTTCCGTTAGTATTTTGCGACGACCATGATCTGCCGACCGAATTGGATAATGCTTTAATAAGAACTTGTAGCGAAAATCGATAGCGTCGGGAAAAATGGCTGTATGCCCCCCCGTTGAAGTCAGATCGACCGGATTTTCACCCTGCAGCCACGCTTTATGCTGGAGAAAGTGCCCAGGGCGCGTTCCATACTCATAGTGGCTGAAATGGCTCTCGAGCGTGCCGGGTTGATAATCCTGTTCATCAATTGGTAAATAATTAACAACGTTAAAGTTTACGCGGGTGCATCCAAGCTCTTCTGCAATTGCAAATCCTTCCGCAAGCGTTCGCCCATCGAAAGGGCAGCGTCTAAGTTCGTCCGCGTCCGAGTGGATGATCCAGCGTCCCGGAAATTCCGCGGCAATGTCAGCTTTCCGTCGAAGGATCGCCTGCCACTCGTATGTGGCTTGCGGTCCCTCGACTGGGTACCGCTCAACGGAGACCGCTCCTTGGAAGCAGCCCTGGACGCGTAGCGCCGCCTCCCAGGTCCCATCCGAAGACCAATTGTCTATAAGACGGACATCGCATCCCTGATTAATAAAATCTGTTATCACCTCTTCAATAACATCGACCTCATTATAGGCCGCGATAATAGCAAGGGGACGCTGTGCGGGCACGATACCCGCTATTGATTGTACTTGAATGTCATGTATCGTAATAATAGTTTTATTTTGACGATTCATATTGTTATTGATTGTATATCCCGCAAATAGAGGGACGAGCTCTTGCTTGATTAGCAGCCGCTTATATTCATCGAGAGACCACTCTCTGATATGGCTTGGATTCGGTGGGGGGCCGCGATGATCATCGCCGCGAACCCTGATGCGGTCGGGGGTGCTTGTAATGACAATTGCACCGCGCTCGAAACACGCCTTCAATAATGCAATTAGGATGCTCGGATCAATGATATGTTCTATGACATCGGCGCAAACGACAATAGAGTCATTATCAGCCATCTCTGATAATAAGATGCAAGACGCGCTTGTGAAATCAGCCTCGTACCACTCTGCTTTGCTGCCATGTAAATCTTTGCAGGCGGCGATGTTAGAGCCGAAATCAATGCCAATACGCTTTTCCGCTTGGACATTGCAAAGCTTGCGTCCACTCCCACAGCCAACATCGATTATTTTAACTCTTTTCGTCGAAATTAATATAAATTCTGCAAAATCATATACTTCGGGCTGATGTATGATGTCGCTATGCGCTTGTGGCGCATCGTCAAAATAGATTACTTCTTTTCGCGATACATATTCATCCGGCAACTCAAAATTCGACACCTAGCTCTCCTGATTGTTGCGTGGCATTTTGATCTTCAACAACAATGATATCTCAACGCATGCTCGATGCAGAAATGAAACGAACGGATAAACCTTTTGGGTCGGATTGCGTGTTCATCCAAGCGTTAAGCGCTCATTCCGCCCGTCGGGAGCATGCGCGATTTTTCGGTGGAGGACGTCATAGATTCGGGGTTGATTGTCCAGATTATCATGGCAAGTGCCCGTCGCTTTGGAAAGGACCGCGGCGCCGTGGTGATAGGTCGGATTGGCGTATGCGCCCCGAAGGATGCCACCATGCCGCACCCCGCCTGGTGCGTCCGGACGCCCCGCTGGTCGATGAAGGCGTAGAACCGACCGTGCGCGTCGCGCCAGTCCGCGTCGCGCAGGCCACGGCACGGGACGACGCCAGGCGACAGGCGGGCGAGGCCGCGGGACCAGGTGAGGACGGTGTCGGAGTGGGCGGTCATGCTGTGCCGTGTTTGTGCGGGCCCGATTTTACGCCTCGGGGCCGGATGAGCTCCCACTCGAAGGGAGGGCAGAACGTCTCCGGAACAGAATGTGCGGGATTTTGTGGCGCCGGGGTCTCAGGTGCGTCCAATGACGCCCCTGACGGGACGATTCTATCGACTTTCCAGAGATTTAGATGGTGCCGGCGGAGGGGATCGAACCCCCGACCTTCGGTTTACAAAACCGCTGCACTACCGCTGTGCTACACCGGCGGGAGCCTGCAGGCCCTTGGTCGACAAGTCGTTGATCTGCAAGCTGTTCACACCCGGGCGCAGGTGGCGCGCGGCGGGCGGGTCTATAGAGCCCCTGGCCGGGGCTTCGTCAAGGCGCAAAATCCCGGCGCAGGACGCGCCGCTTTCCCGACCGTCAGGATTGCATGAAGGCGATCGGGCCGGGCGTCGCCCGGTCGTGGATGGCCGCGGTCAGGCGGCCGGTCCGCAACGGCGCGGTGTCGGGGTCGGTGCGGCAGGGGTGGCATCCGGGTACGCCTTCGTAGGACGGCGTATGCCCGTGGACGACGTGCTTGCCGAAATCGTCGTCGACGGACAAAAACGGTTCGCGGATCCACAGGCGGGCCCGCACGCTCGGATCGATGCCGGGCCGCCCGGGCCGGAAACCGGCATGGACGTAGTCGCGCAAGCGGTCCTCGTGCACCCTCCGCAAGCCGGCGACCCAGCCCATCGCCGTTGCCGGCCGGTCCGCGACCCACGCGACGCCGTCGGAGACGAGGGGCCGGTCGCGATCCAGCACGCGGCCCGCAGCAGCGCGGATTCCCGATGGCCCATCAGGCACATCACCGCGTCGGGGGCCCGCCTGCGTCTCCCGGACCATGGCGACGGCGCGGGCGCTCTCGGGACCCTTGTCGATGCAGTCGCGGAGAAAGACCAGCTGCCGCAGCCGGCCCGCGCCACGTGCCGCGATCTGGCCGAGAAGGCTTTCCAGCGCGCCGGCGCGGCCGTGGACGTCGCCGATGGCGTAAGTGAGCTCATCCATGGAACGCCGTCGGTTCTGCGGGTCGGCACGCGTGAGCAGGACCCAATCGTCAGGACTTTGCCGTTGTCGGAGCGTCAGCGCCGGGTTGGGACGGAGGGGACAGAGATCGGGATTCTCTGGGTCATCTGAATTGTCGATCGCCTCAAGCCCCGGTCGATCGGGCAAATTTCTACTGAGTCGAGTATCGAGCGCTGCGGCCTTGCCTTCTTCGGTCTTGTGGCTCTTGCACTTGGTGGCGACAAATCGGCCGGACGGTCTACGCCGGAAGGACGGCAGGGCCGCCGAGGCGAACGACCGCCCGGCTCGACCTGCGCCGCCATGCTCTCCGACCAGGGCGAGCGATCCGGGCCCATGCATCTGACCGGCCTTCGTCGCGCCGTAACCGGCACCCCGGAGAACCGGCCTTCGCACGACGAGATGCTCCTGCGTCGAACGGTCGTGGGCTTCCCGTCAGGGTGCCGCCTCGGCAGCCTCCGGCATGTGGCGGGTCTCCGCCGTCGAGCGATCACCCGCAACCGAGCTTCCCTGCGAGATCGGCGAGGTCGGCGGCGGCCATGTCCACCGGCACCAGGGGGGCCGGCTCGCCGGTGCCCGGGCCGCTCTCGCCGGGCCGGGCGACATGGGCGGTCGCGAGCCCGCAGGCGGCCGCCGCGGCGAGGTCCGACGAGTGCGCCGCCACCATCATCACCTCGCCGGGCTGCAACCGCAGCGCCTCGACGGCGCGCAGGTAGACGGCGGGCTTCGGCTTGTAGTCCTGAGCGAATTCCGCCCCGAGCACCGCGTCCCAGGGCAGCCGATTGCGGCGGGCATGCGCGATGGCGAGGCGCACATGGGCGTTGGAGCAGGGCGCGAGCACGTATTTTTCGCGAAGGCGCGCGAGGGCGTCGGGCACCTCGGGCCAGGCATCGAGGCGGTGCCAGGAGAGAACCAGGTCGTGCCTCGCCGCGTCCGGTACCGAGTCGGCGAGATTCAGGCCCGCCAGCACGCTCTCCAGGCTCTCGGCATGCAGGGTATCGAGGTCGGTATAGGGGCGAGCGCCCTGGCGGATCGGCTCCATGCCGGGCTGGTAGCGGTCGCGCCAGGCCCGGGCGAACGCGCCACCGTCGAGGTCGGGCCGGAACGGTGCCAGGATCCGTGCCGCCTCCCGGGCGACGCCGCCGTGCCAGTCGAGCAGGGTGCCGAAGACGTCGAAGATGAGGGCCTGGATCGCCATGCGGACCGCCTCCCGGGTCGGTTTCTGTCGTTTCGGGTTATCGGTCCCGCCCGGCCCGCTTCAAGGGTGCCGGATGCCGTCCATCACCTTCGAGTGAGCGGGGCCGGACGAACGCCGTGAACGAGGTGAAATTTACCTCTCGTTAACGACGCCCGCAGAGCATGCCGGCCATGTCGAGTCGCCGCAAATCACCTGCATCGTCCGAGCATCGGGATGCCCCCCGGAACACCATCCTGAGGGATGAGATCGAAAATCTGAGACAAAAGTCGCGGTCCCGCCCCACCCTGATCGAGGAATGGGCACAGGATGTGCAACGGGATGATTCGGCCGACCGGGCCGTTACTCGGCTGACACAGCTGAAGGCCAGCGGCAAGATGTGAGAATAATTTTGCGTATCTACACGCACAAGATGAAGCTATGGAGCGATATTCTCGCCTCCATGGCTTGCACCCTGGCTCGAGAGAGCTATGGCCGCTCGAATGCGGCGGTGATTGTCAGATAGCCGACGATCGGTCGAGATGTTCTGTAAAGTATCGAACGGATGTGATCGTCGACGCCGTTTCCATGCGGTGGGGCGAGCGGCAGGAGCCGGCGCACCCGACGGCCGCCGGACGCCCCGGATCGGGCTTTCACCTCCGGAGCGGCCATGGAGAGGGCCAATCCCGTCGGGGGTAGCGGCCGGCGCTCAGCGCCGACGCACGAACCCGACGATGTCCTTGACCGTCGCGATGTTGGGGGCGGCGATCGCCTCCGCCCGCGCCGCGCCGTCGGCCAGCACCGCATCGATATGGCCCGGATCGGCGACGAGGCGCTTCATCTCGGCGCCGATCGGCCCGAGCTTGGCCACCGCCAGATCGACCAGCGCGCCCTTGAAGGCCGAGAACTGCGCGCCGCCATACTCGCGCAGCACGTCCTCCCGGCTCACGTCGTTGAGGGCCGCGAAGATGCCGACGAGGTTGTCGGCCTCCGGCCGCTTCTCGAGGCCGGCGGTCTCGGAGGGAAGCGGCTCGGCATCGGTCTTGGCCTTGCGCACCTTCGTGGCGATGCCGTCGGAATCGTCGGTGAGGTTGATGCGCGAATAGTCGGACGGATCCGACTTCGACATCTTCTTGGTGCCGTCGCGCAAGGACATCACCCGGGCGGCCGGCCCGCCGATCAGCGGCTCGGTGATCGGGAAAAACGCCTCGCCGTGGCCCTGTTCCGCGATCGCTCCCGCGAAGTCGTTGTTGAACTTCTGGGCGATGTCGCGGGTCAGTTCGAGATGCTGCTTCTGATCCTCGCCCACCGGGACGTGGGTGGCGCGGTAGGCCAGGATGTCGGCCGCCATCAGCACGGGGTAGTCGTAGAGGCCGACGCTGGCGTTCTCGCGGTCCTTGCCGGCCTTCTCCTTGAACTGCGTCATGCGGTTGAGCCAGCCGAGGCGGGCGACGCAGTTGAAGATCCAGGCCAGTTCCGCGTGCTGCGGCACCTGGCTCTGGTTGAACACCACCGAGCGGGCCGGATCGATGCCCGCCGCCAGGAACGCCGCGGTGACCTCGCGGATCTGGCGCGTCAGCTCGGCCGGGTCCTGCCAGACCGTGATCGCGTGCAGGTCGACGACGCAATACAGGCAGTCGAACTGCGCCTGCATGGCGACGAAGCGCTTGATCGCGCCGAGATAGTTGCCGAGGTGCAGGTTTCCGGTCGGCTGGACGCCGGAGAAGACCAGTTCCTTGAACGCGGGCATCGTGAGTTCGTCGTCCCCTGGGGCGGTCCCTGGCCGAGGGCTGTCACACTCCCGCGGGCGCGGCGTTCTGGACCGTTCCGGGAGGGGGGTCAAGCAGCCCGATCAGGGGTGGAGCGCGGCCGTGCGATCGGGCCTGCGGCTCTCCGTCCGGGCCTGGCCCGTCGGGCAGAGATCGAGCACGGCGCAAGCCCCGCAGGCGGGGTTGCGGTGGAAGCAGCAGCGCTGCCCGTGCAGCATCAGGATCTCGTGGTTGTCGTAAAGCTTCTGCGCGTCCCAGTCCGCCGGCAGCTGCGCCCGCAGGATCGCGTGGGCGGGGCCGACATCGACCTTGGGGCCGATGAGCCCGGTGCGCTGCGCCACGCGGTGGTGGTGGCTGTCGACCGGGAGCGCCGGCATCCGCAGGTCGCTGAACGAGAGGACCGCCGCGCTGGTCTTCGGCCCGATGCCGGGAATTTCCTCGAGCCAGGACCGAGCCTCGGCCACCGGCATGTCGCAGAGAAAAGCCAGATCGAGGCTCCCGGCCCGGGCCTGCACCGCGCGCAAGACCGCCTGGATCCGCGGCGCCTTCAACTCGGGCCAGGTCACGCCCGCGATCAGCGCCTGGACCTCCTCGGTCGGCGCGGTGACGAGCGAATCCCAGTCGTTGAAGCGCGCCCTGAGCGCCTTGAAGGCGCGGCCCGAATCGGCGTTGCGGGTCCGGTGCGACAGGAGCGAGGAGATCAGCTCGCTCACCGGGTCGAGATCGTGGAAGTAGGGGATCGGGCAGCCATAGACCCCGCACAGGCGGCGGTGGAGGGCCAGGGCCTTCTCGGCCATGGGCGTCTCGGCGAGATCTTTGGGCGCGGTGCTCATGACGGGATGAATCCCCGAAGTGGGGCGCCCGTTCCGGCTGCGGCACCGCGTCTCGTTCAGGCGTGGTCCGAGGTCGTCCCTTCCGCTTTGGTCTCGTCCGACTTGGCGTCGTCCTTCTTGCGCTCGTAGCGCAGCAGGAGCGGCGTCTGGGCGAGCGCGAAGGCGATGGTGAGCGGCATGATGCCGAACACCTTGAAGCTGACCCAGAAGTCCGTGGTCTGGGTGCGCCATACCACCTCGTTCACCGCGGCGAGGAAGAAGAAGAACAGGCCCCAGCGGAAGGTGAGCTTGCGCCACCCCTCCTGCGTGAGATCGAACACGCTGTCGAGCACCAAGGCCAGCAGCGGCCGGCCGAAGGCGAGGCCGCCGAGGAGCACCGCCCCGAACAGGCTGTTCACGATGGTGGGCTTGAGCTTGATGAACACCTCGTCGCGCAGGAGCAGCGTCAGGCCGCCGAACACCACCACGACGACGCCGGAGACGAGCGGCATGATCGGCAGCCGCCGCACCCAGGCGTAGTGGACCGCGAGCGCTACCAGGGTCGCGGCGATGAACAGCCCGGTCGCCACGAACAGGCGCTGGTCGGCGGCGAAGCCGAATTTTTCCGCGTAGGCGTTGCCGAAGAAGAAGACCCCGAGAGGGCCGAGTTCCAGGGCGAGCTTGGCAAGGGGCGGCAGGTGGGCCTGGGGCGGGACGGCTTCGATCTGCATGGGGCGGGGGCGACGTCCTTGTCTCGCGCGCGGGAGCGGCATCCTCCAGGCAGGTGGGTCCGCTCGGTGCCGCACGCAACGGGAGGCGAGGCCATAGACCGGTGCGGCCGAGTCTTCCATCCCCCCGCGGCCTCCGGCTCACCTCGGCGGAGGGCGCCGGGCGTCGATGCTCGCAGGCCCCCGCGTTCGGGCACGTGTCCGGCCCAGGCGTGCCGTTACACTCTGGACCGGCGCCACGTCCTGCCGTGAACACCGTTCGCCTGGACTTCGGATCGGGCTCCGCTCAGTGATCGGTATGCGTCCGGCGCCGTCGGGCACGATGGCCGTGACCTCAAACGGCGGCGAATCGTATCCCTGTCTTTGGAATCGGGTGGAGCCGTCGCTGCCGAGGAGGTGGGTATATTCTTTGTAATCCTGTCTTAAATATTCTGCCGATCATCACGTTCATATGCATCGGAATAATCGGGGAGGTTTGCTTCCTTCGAACGAATTCGATGATGTTTTCAATATAAAGTCATATCGAGATGACATATGGCAATATAGCAAAGAGGCTCTCCTGCTGTTCGCAGGAGAGCCCGCTGCGTGTCTGCCGGCGGACGAAGCGGTTCCGCTCAGCAGCCGATCACCTCACTCAGAAACCCCGATAGTAGCCGCGCGGGCCGTAGCCGTAGCCGCGGTGGCCCCAATGGCGATGCCCGAAATGGCGCGGGCCGCGGAAGCCGTAGCGCGGGCCGAAATGGCGGCGGTAGCCATAGCCGTAGCCGCGCGGGCCCCAATGACGATGACGGCCGTAATAGCCGTACTGCGCCCAGGCGATCGGCGCGGAGGTCGCCGCCGGGGCGGCGGTCTCGCTCAGCGGAGCGGCGCTGGCGCCCTGCGGCATGGCGGCAGCGCCGCCCAGGATCAGTCCGGCCGCCAGAATCACGGTCTTCAGCACGTCGTCGGTCCTACTCATGCGAAAGGGCCTCCCGAGAGAGGCGGTCGCCTCTCGGTCGAGGCATGGACGGCTGAAACGCGCGGGGGCGGGAAAGCGTTGCGTGTCGGACCGACGGTGTGGCGCGTGAAGGAAATGCGTTGCGCAAAGATTAACGACCCGTTGCTAGGATCGATCGACGGCTTGTGCCACCCGGGGACGATCGACGCATGCGCTTCACCTACACACGCCACTCCCGAACCGTGATGGAGGAGCGGGGCTTGGATGCCGGCTGGGTCGAACGGACGATCCTCCACCCTGATCAGTTGGAGCAGGATGCGCGAGATCCCACTCTCCTGCGCGCTTTCACGGCGATACCCGAGCGCGACGGTCGGGTCCTTTGTGTGGTATACCGGCCCGAGCCCGACGGCTGCATCATCGTCACGGCATTCTTGGACCGAAGGAGGCGTACGACGTGAAGCTGCGTTACGACGACGAAGCCGATGCGCTCTACGTGCGCTTCGCCGAGGCCGCCGTCGCGGAGAGCGAGGAAGTCAAGCCCGGCCTGATCCTCGACTTCGACGCTGACGGTCGCCTCGTCGCCCTGGAGATCCTTGACGCGTCCGCCGCCCTTGCGGCGGGGGCCGATATCAAGAATTTTAGACCCGAGGCGGCCTGAGATCGAGCCCCGTTCTCAGGCGATCTTGAGCGTCATGTTGACCACCCGGGCGTTGGTCGCGCCCTTCACGAGCGCGATGCCGTGCTCGCAATCCTCGCGACGGACGTAGCCCTCCCCCGAATCGGCCACCACCTCGCCGTTCTCGGCCCGCAGGCGCCAGCGCCACTCGCCCTTGCCGTCGCGATAGAGTTCGAAGCGCATCGGCGTCTCCTGCCTCGCTGAGTCGAAGGCTGGAGATGGGGTCCCATCCGCGTGTCGCCCAGAGCGAATCGACACCGGATCGCGGACCGCACGATCCATGCCTCGCCGTCAGACGAGCGCCGGGGCTGTCCTCCGCCCGGCTGTCTGGCCGTCGTTGCCATCGTCCCGGATACGCCGCGGCCGAGTCGGCGACCATGACAAACTCGCGACCCGATCCCTCGGAGGGCCGGATGAAGACTCGGGCGCGTACCGGCGCTACGGCAACGCGAGCGCTTGACGATCGCGTTGCCCTCGCGACGCTCTCCAGGCCTCGCGATCTGGCCGCATTGTCCGCGACGAACCGGCATCCGCTTCGTCGGACGTGCTCCCGGCACACGACCTCATCGGGCGCGATCGGGAGCCTGTCGGCAAGCTCGGCGAATCGCAGGCCCTGGTGGATGCCGATCTGCGAATCGGCATCAGCGACCGCATGCCGGACGATGTCCGCCGGCTCTGACGGGCGAGGCTGGCAGTGACGATCAGGAAACCATGATCGATCCCGGTCGATGACCTGCCGGACAACTCTTCAGGCCGATACTGACATCGCAGAAATTTTCGACCATGGCGTGCCGAAATCTGGTCGAGATCGGGCAGAAATGCAGGAAGCGGGACTGTTTCGCGCCTTCCCGCGTCTCGTTGTCCATCCGCGGATGGCGCGCGAGCGGCGTGAGCTGCGGCCGCCCGCCGTCGTCCTGACGGCACGCACGCCATCTTCTGGCGAGCGTGATGACGTCCTGACCGTCCGCGTCCTGCAGAGGCGACAGGATGGGGAGGGCCTCCTGTCCTGTCGGGTGTACGCGAGCCGAGAGCAACACCCCGAATGCGCGAAGCCCGCGCTCCTGTCCGGAGCGCGGGCTTCTCACTCTTCAGCGTTGATCAGGCCGTTCAGCGCGGGGCGCGGTCGAGCCAGCCGATCGCGCGGCCGTCGCGGTTGCCGCCGCCGCCCGCCGGACGCTGCTGGCGGTTGCCGTCGGCGCGTCCGCCGCCCTGGGGACGGCCCTGGCCCTGGCCCTGCGGCCGGCCCTGACGTCCCTCGTGGCCGCCGCGCCCATCGTTGGCGCGGGGCTCGCGGTGCTCCTGCGGACGGCCGGCGCCGTGGCGCGGCTGGCCCTGACGGCCCGCCGGCTGGCCCTGGCGCCCACCGGGCTGCTGGCCCTGGCGGCCGCCCCCGGGACGCTGGCCGCGCGGGCCCGAGCCGGGCTGGCGCCGGTCGCGCTCGGCCTCGGCGACGGCTTGCGCCGCCTCCTCGCGGCTCGGGGGCACGAAGCCCTCGGGGATCGCCATCACCGGCACCTTCTGGCGGGTCAGGCGCTCGATGTCGCGCAGGTAGGCCTTCTCCTCGTCGTTGCAGAACGAGATGGCGAGACCGTCCTTGCCGGCGCGCGCGGTGCGGCCGATGCGGTGAACGTAGGCCTCCGGCACGTTCGGCAGGTCGAAGTTGACGACGTGGGACACGCCGTCGACGTCGATGCCGCGGGCGGCGATGTCGGTCGCCACCAGCACCCGGCAGGTGCCGGCGCGGAAGGCGGCGAGCGCCCGCTCGCGCTGCGGCTGCGACTTGTTGCCGTGAATCGCCGCCGAGCCGATGCCGTCGCGCTCGAGGCCGCGCACCACGCGGTCGGCGCCGTGCTTGGTGCGGGTGAAGACCAGCACCCGGTCGATCGCCTCGTCGCGCAGGATCGTGGCGAGCAACTGCTGCTTCGAGCCGGTCGGCACGAAGACGACCTTCTGGTCGACCCGCTCGGCGGTGGTAGCGACCGGGGTCACCGCGACCTGGACCGGGTTCTTCAGGTACTGGTCGGCCAGCCCGGCGATGTTCTTCGGCATGGTGGCCGAGAAAAAGAGGCTCTGGCGCTGGGCCGGCAGCAGCTTCACGATGCGCTTCAGCGCATGGATGAAGCCGAGGTCGAGCATCTGGTCGGCCTCGTCGAGGACGAGGTATTCGACGCCGTCGAGGGTCAGCGAGCGGCGGTCGATCAGGTCGAGGAGCCGGCCCGGGGTGGCGACCAGCACGTCGACGCCGTTGGCCAGCGCCCGCTCCTGGCGGCCGATGGTGACGCCGCCGAACACCACCGTGGTGGTGAGCTTCAGGAACTGGCCGTAATCCTTGAAGCTGTCGGCGATCTGACTGGCGAGCTCGCGGGTGGGCGCGAGCACCAGCACGCGGCAGCTGCGGCGCGGCGCGGGCTTCCCGGCGCCCTCGGTGGCGAGACGGTGCAGGATCGGCAGCGCGAAGGAGGCGGTCTTGCCGGTGCCGGTCTGGGCGATGCCGCACAGGTCCTTGCCCTGCATGGCGGGCGGGATCGCCTGCGCCTGGATCGGGGTCGGCGTGACGTAGCCGGCCTGGGCGAGCGCCTTCAGGATCGGCGCCGCGAGGCCGAAATCGGTGAACTGGGTCAAAGGAATCTTCTTGAATTTTGGCAGCGGGATCGCCGCAAGGCGCGCACGGGGCACGGCCTTCATCGCGATCCGATGTCAGGAGACCGCCCGCGTGATGGAGCGATCCGAGGGACGAGCGATTAAGAGAGGGCCGGGCCTGCCGCGCAGGTGCCGCGGCGAAATCCGTCACGCAGCCCTCTCGAGCGGACCGCGATCGGCCGCTGACGCTGCAATCCGCCATATGGCGTTGCGCGGGTGCGAAGTCAATCGCGGGAGGCGACGCGGTGCGCGACGGTCTCCCCTGCCCCGGACGCTTGGCTCGCGTCTCCGGCGGCGGGCTTGCCTGCCGCCGCGGGGGATCCGATGCTGCCGAGGAGCACCCACCGGGTGCGCCTGCCCGGAGCCCGCCCGTGACGCATCCCGCCCTCGCCCGCGCCGAGGCCTTCGCGGCGACCTACGGCCTGCGTCGGCCGGTGCTGCTCGCGCCGATGGCCGGGGCCTGCCCGCCGGCGCTCTCGCTGGCGGTGATGCGGGCGGGCGGCCTCGGCGCCTGCGGCGCGCTGCTGATGCAGCCCCCGGCGATCCTCGCCTGGGCCGAGGCGGTGCGGGAGGCTGGCCCGTTCCAGATCAACCTGTGGATCCCCGATCCCGCCCCCGTCCGCGACCCTGCGCACGAGGCGCGCCTGCGGGCGTTCCTGGGCGGCTTCGGTCCCGCGGTGGCGCCGGAGGCGGGCGACGCGACGCCGCCGGATTTCTTCGCGCAGTGCGAGGCGGTGATCGAGGCCCGGCCCCGAATCGTCTCCTCGATCATGGGGCTCTACCCGCCGGCCCTCGTCGCGCGGTTCAAGGCGAGCGGCATCGCCTGGTGGGCCACCGTCACGACGGTGGCGGAGGCGCTGGCCGCCGAGGCGGCCGGCGCCGACGCCGTCGTGGCGCAGGGCGCGGAGGCCGGCGGGCATCGCGGCAGCTTCGATCCGGCGCGGGCCGAAATGGCGGCGGTCGGCCTGATGGCGCTGTTGCCGGCGGTGGTCGATGCGGTGACGATTCCGGTCGTCGCCACCGGCGGCATCGCCGACGCCCGCGGGGCCGCGGCGGCCCTGCTGCTCGGCGCCAGCGCCGTGCAGGTCGGCACCGGATTCCTGCGCTGCCCCGAAGCGGGCATCGCGTCGGCCTGGGCGGAGGGGCTCGGCCGGGCCCGCCCCGAGGACACGCAGGTCACCCGCGCCTTCAGTGGCCGCGCCGGCCGCAGCCTCGCGACCGAGTACGTCGCGGCCGCCGCGGCGGCGGACGCCCCGGCGCCCGCCCCCTATCCGGTCCAGCGCGGCCTGACGCAGGCGATGCGCGAGACGGCAGCGAAGGCGGGCGACCTCGGCCGGATGCAGGCCTGGGCCGGGCAGGCGGCGGGTCTGGCGCGGGCGGTGCCGGCGGGGGAGGTGTTGGGCGGGATCTGGAGCGGGACGGAGGAGATGCTGGGCTGAGCCTCAAGTCTCGGCCGCCAACGGCTTCGCCACGTCCTCCAGCGATTTCCGCTCCGCCGCCACCCCCCAGATCCCCGCCACGATTCCGGCCGCGATCATCAGCACCGAGGCCAGCAGGTAGCCGCCGAAGATGGCGTTGCGCGAATGCCCCTCGATCAGCACCCCGAACAGGGCCGGCCCGGCCGCCCCGACCGAGGTGCCGACCGCGTAGAACAGCGCGATGGCGAGCGCCCGGATCTCGAGCGGAAATACCTCGCTCACCGTGAGATAGGCCGAGCTCGCCGCGGCCGAGGCGAAGAAGAACACCGCCATCCAGCACAAAGTCAGGGTCGTCGCGGTGACGATCTCCTGCTGGAACGCCCACCCGCTGAGGGCCAGCAGCACCCCCGACATCCCGTAGGTGGCGGCGATCATGGGTTTGCGGCCGAGCGTGTCGAACAGCCGCCCGAGCAGCACGGGGCCGAAGAAATTGCCGGCGGCGAAGGGCAGGATGTACCAGCCGACCCCGTCCGCCGGCACCTGGTAGAAGTCGATCAGGATCAGCGCGTAGGTGAAGAAGATCGCGTTGTAGAAGAAGGCCTGCGCCGACATCAGCGCGAGTCCCACCCAGGCCCGCTGCCGGTAGGCCTTGAGGGCGGCGAACACCTCGGCGAGCGGCGTGTGGCTGCGCTGGCGCAGTCGCGCCTTCGGGAACGGGCCGTCGGTGAGCGCGTGCCCTTCCGCACGGAAGCGCGCCTCGATCCCGGCGACCAGGGCCTCGGCCTCCTCGTGCCGGCCGTGGGTCATCAGCCAGCGCGGGCTCTCGGGGATCCAGGTGCGCAGAAAGAGGATGACGAGACCGAGGAACGCGCCGAGCCCGAAGGCGACGCGCCAGCCGAGATCCGGTCCGAACAGGGCGGGATCGAGCACGACGAGCGAGGTGCCGGCGCCGAGCACCGCGCCGAGCCAGAAGCTGCCGTTGATGACGAGGTCGGTCCAGCCGCGGGCCCGGGCCGGGATCAGCTCCTGGATGGTGGAATTGATCGCCGTGTACTCGCCGCCGATGCCGGCCCCGGTAAGGAAGCGAAACAGGCAGAAGCTCCACAGGCTCCAGGACAGGCCGGTGGCGGCGGTGGCCGCGAGGTAGACCGCCAGCGTGATGAAGAAGAGCTTCTTGCGCCCGAGCCGGTCGGTGAGCCAGCCGAAGCCGACGGCGCCGAGCACCGCGCCGGCGAGGTAGCTCGAGGTCGCGAGCCCGATCTCGGCGTTGGAGAATTGCAGCGTCGGGCTCGCCTTGAGCGCACCGGCGAGCGCGCCGGCGAGCGTCACCTCGAGCCCGTCGAGCACCCAGGTGATGCCGAGCGCCAGCACCACCAGCGTGTGGAACCGGCCCCAGGGCAGCCGGTCGAGCCGGGCCGAGACGTCGGTCTCGATCACGCCGCCGACGGCGGCGCCGGGCTCGATCGCGCCGCCGGGGGCGGGGCGGGTCGCGGATGGGTGCGTCATCGGGGCCTTTCGATCGGACCGTGCCGGAACGGAGATGGCCCCCGACGCCGCCAGGGGAACCCGAAACCGATCAGAAACCTCGGCGGCCCGCCCCAAAACCCGCTCTACGCCTTGGCCTGCTCCTTCACGCCGACCGGCTTGAACACCCCGGTCGAGGTCGCCACCACCCGCCTCGCCTCGTCGCGGATCTCGGCGTCGCAGAACAGGATCGACTGGCCGGCCCGCGTCACCCGGCCCTCCGCCAGGAGCACGCCGTGGCCGGGGGACAGGAAGCGGGTCTGCATGTCGAGGGTCACCACCGGCCGGCCGGCGGTGAGGCGCGCCACCGTGCCCATGGCGATGTCGAGGAGCGTGCAGAGGATGCCGCCATGGGCGATGCCGAGGTTGTTGCCGTGCTGTGGCCCGAGCGCCAGGCGCAGGCGCGTGCGCCCGTCCACCACCTCCAGCGCCTCGATGCCGCAGAGTCGAGCGAACGGGATGGTCGCCCCGTAGATGTTGCCGTGATCCGCCTCGTCCATCATCCGCTCCCGCTCGCATCCGCTCCAGCTTGCTTCGGGCCCGTATGGGGAGAGTTCGCCGGCCTGGCAATTCGGCGGTTCTTCCTCCTGTCCCCCCTCGTGACGCCCTGGCGGCGCTTTCGCACAGTGCTAAGAGTGGGGACATGAGCGCCTCTCCCCCCTCCTCCTTCGTCCGTACCCGCTGGTGGTGGGTGCGCCACGCCCCCGTCAGGGGCGATGGCGGCCGCATCTATGGCGGCGCCGACATCGCCTGCGATTGCGGCGACGCCCACGTCTTCTCGGCCCTCGCCCCGGTGCTGCCCCGCGGCGCGGTCTGGGTCGCGAGCCATCTCGGCCGCACCCGGCAGACCGCCGAGGCCCTGTGGCAGGCCGGCGATTTCACCGTGGACGGCAGCGGCCCGCGGCTCACCGCGCTCCCGGCCCTGGCCGAGCAGAATCTCGGCGCCTGGCAGGGCCAGGACCGGGCGCGGTTCTTCGCCGAGCGCCAGCCCCTTGCGGCGAGCTACTGGTTCGCCCCCGCCGACGAGTGCCCGCCGGGCGGCGAAAGCTTCTCCGATCTCTCGGCCCGGGTCGGCGCCGCCATCGCCGAGCTCACCGCCGAGCACAGCGGACGCGACATCGTGGCGGTGGCCCATGGCGGCACGATCCGGGCCGCCCTCGCGCTCGCCCTGAACCTGCCGCCCCAGGGGGGCCTCGCCTTCGCGATCGAGAACTGCTCGCTCACCCGCCTCGACCATTACGACGGCCCGGACGGCGCCGGCTGGCGCGTCGGCATGGTGAATGCCCAACCCTGGCTCGGGGCGACGGAGGGGGCCGGACCGGCCGCGTGAGGCACCCCCATACCGATTTTTCCGGCCCGCCCCGCTTCGCCCGCGGTTGACAACCGGGGGCGCTTGTCAGGACCATGCATCCGGGCGCCCTCGACGGCGTACCGCACGAACGAACGTCTTCGACGAAGGACGGACCGGGTGAGGACAACGCTTCTGGCGGCGACGCTCGTCGCCGCGATGCCGGGCATGGCTTTGCAGGTCGTGGCTTGGCAGGGGACCGCGCGTGCGCAGTCGGCGCCGGCGCCCAAGGCTTCCCAGACGATCTCCGACGGCGTGGTGCGCCTCGGCTTCCTGCTCGACATGTCGGGGCCCTATGCCGACGTGACCGGGCCCGGCAGCGCCGCGGCGGCCCGCATGGCGGTGGAGGATTTCGGCGGCACGGTGCTGGGCGCCCCCGTCGAGGTCGTGGTCGCCGACCACCAGAACAAGCCCGACATCGCGGCGACCACCGCCCGGGCCTGGTTCGACACCGGCGGGGTCGACGCGATCCTGGACGTGGCGGCCTCCGCCACGGCGCTCGCCGCCGCCGACATCGCCAAGGCCAAGAACAAGGTGATCGTGTTCAACGGCCCCGGCGCGGTGCGGCTCACCAACGAGGCCTGCTCGCCGGTCTCGGTGCACTGGGCCTACGACACCTACGCGCTGGCGAATTCGACCGCGCAGGCCACCGTCAAGGCCGGCGGCGATTCGTGGTTCTTCGTCACCGCCGACTACGCCTTCGGCCACGACCTCGAGCGCGACGCGGGCGCGGTGGTGAAGGCCAATGGCGGCACGGTGCGGGGCGCGGTGCGGGTGCCGCTCAACACGGCCGACTTCTCGTCCTACCTGCTCCAGGCGCAAGGGTCGGGTGCCAAGGTGGTCGGCCTCGCCAATGCGGGGGCGGACACCACCAACGCGATCAAGCAGGCGGCCGAGTTCGGCCTGACGCAAGGCGGGCAGAAGCTCGCCGGGCTGCTCGTCTACATCAGCGACGTCCACAGCCTGGGTCTCAAGGCGACGCAGGGGATGCTGCTGACGGAGGGCTTCTACTGGGATCTCAACGACGAGACCCGGGCCTGGTCGAAGCGCTACTTCGACCGGGTCGGCAAGATGCCGAACATGTCCCAGGCCGGCGTCTACTCGACGGTGATGCACTATCTCAAGGCCGTGCGGAAGGCCGGTACCGACGAGACCGCGCCGGTGATGCAGGCGATGCGCGACATGCCGGTCGACGACTTCTACGCCCGCGGCGGCCGCATCCGCGAGGACGGCCGCATGGTCCACGACATGTACCTGTTCGAGGTCAAGAGGCCCGAAGAATCGAAGGGGCCGTGGGACCTCTACAAGCGCGTCGCCACGGTGCCGGGCGACAAGGCGTTCCAGCCGCTCTCGGCCTCGCGCTGCCCGCTGGTGAAGAAGTGACGGCGGCGGACGCGCGCGCCGCGGACCGGCGCGCCGTCCGGCCGCACCGTGAGGGGAGATCCCGACCATGACGCTGCGCTGGCGCCGCCGGCCGGAGGGCTCGACCTGGGGCGATTTCGGCCCCGACGACGAGCTCGGCCGGCTCAACCTCCTGACCCCCGAGAAGGTGCGCCAGGGCGCCGCCGAGGTGCGGGAGGGCCTGACCTTCTGCCTCAGCCTGCCCCTCGACTATCCGGGCGGAAACGTGCTCAACCCCCGCCGCCACCCGCCGCAGATCCGCCCGACCGTGCGGGCGAGCGGCCGCCCGAACATGAACTTCCTGGTCTGCGAGGAGGTGCCCGACGCCACCGACGTGATCAGCGACGACCTCGCGGTGCTCCACCTGCAATACTCGACGCAGTGGGACAGCCTCGCCCATGTCGGCTCGCTGTTCGACGTCGAGGGCGACGGCACCCCGCGCCCGGTCTACTACAACGGCTTCCGGGCCGGCTCCGACATCACCGGTCCCGCCACCCCGGAGGAGGCCGGCGCCCCCTCACGCGCCCAGGCGCTCGGCATCGAGCGGCTGGCCGAGCGCGGCATGCAGGGGCGCGGCGTGATGATCGACCTCCATGCCCATCTCGGCGAGGCCCGGGTGGCGGTGGGCTACGACGGCCTGCGCCGCATCCTCGACGCCGACGGGGTCACGGTCGAGCCGGGCGACATGGTCTGCCTGCATACCGGCTTCGCCGAGCGGCTGCTCGGGATGAACCGCAACCCGGACCCGGCGATCGTCCACGACCTCTGCGCCGGCCTCGACGGGCGCGACCGCAAGCTCCTCAACTGGATCACCGATTCGGGGCTCGCCGCCCTCATCGCCGACAATTACGCGGTCGAGGTCCACCCCGCGATGCCGGCGGAGGGGTGCTGCGCCACCCTCCCCCTGCACGAGCACTGCCTGTTTCGTCTCGGAGTCAATCTCGGCGAGCTGTGGCACCTCACGCCGCTGGCGAACTGGCTGCGGGCCAACGGGCGCCACCGCTTCCTCCTGACGGCGCCGCCCCTGCGGCTGCCCGGCGCGGTCGGCTCGCCGACGACGCCGATCGCCACCGTGTGAGCCACCCCATGACCGCGCCGCTCTTCACGCCCGTCTCCCTCCGCGACGTCGCCTTGCGCAACCGCATCGTGATCCCGCCGATGTGCCAGTATTCGGCGGCCGACGGGATGGCTGGCGATTATCACCTCGTCCATTACGGCCGCCTCGCCCTCGGGGGCGCCGGGCTGGTGATCCTGGAGGCGACCGCGGTGGTGCCGGAAGGGCGCATCACCCACGGCGATCTCGGGATCTGGTCCGACGCGCACGGCGCCGCGCTCGCCCGGGTCGCGGCCTTTCTCAAGGCCCATGGTGCGGCGGCCGGGGTGCAGCTGGCGCATGCCGGCCGCAAGGCCAGCATGCAGCGCCCCTGGGAGGGCAACGGCCCGCTCTCGGCCCAGGAAATCGCCCGCGGCGAGGCGCCCTGGCCGATCGTGGCGCCGAGCGCGATCCCCCTCGACGAGGGCTGGCTGATGCCGGCCGAGCTCTCGGGCGACGATCTCGACGCCCTGACCGAGGCGTTCGTGACGGCGGCCCGGCGGGCCGAGGCGGCGGGATTCGACGTGATCGAACTCCACGCCGCCCACGGCTACCTGCTGCACACCTTCCTGTCGCCGCTGACCAACCGGCGCGAGGACGCGTTCGGGGGCGACCGGGCCGGGCGCATGCGGTTTCCCCTGCGCATCGCCCGGGCGCTGCGCGAGGCTTGGCCCTCGCACAAGCCGCTCTTCGTGCGGGTCTCAGCGGTCGACGGGCTCGAGGGCGGGATCACGCTCGACGAC
The DNA here is from genome assembly GCF_017347565.1 of Methylobacterium indicum. Lineage (NCBI taxonomy): Bacteria > Pseudomonadati > Pseudomonadota > Alphaproteobacteria > Hyphomicrobiales > Methylobacteriaceae > Methylobacterium > Methylobacterium indicum. Next base: position 5,423,486 of record NZ_AP024145.1, read on the forward strand.
ACCCTGGCCTTCGCGGGCGAGTTGCGGGGGCTGGGGGTCGACGTCCTCGACTGCTCGTCGGGCGGGCTCGCCGGTTCGGCCACCGCCGCCCGGATCCGGCGCGACTACGGCTTCCAGGTCGGCTTCGCCGAGGCGGTGAAGCGGGAGACCGGGCTTTCCACCATGGCGGTCGGCCTGATCGTCGATCCGCGCCAGGCCGACGCCATCGTGGCGGAGGGCCGAGCCGACCTCGTCGCGGTCGGCCGCGAGGCGCTGGCCGACCCGAACTGGGCGGTGCGCGCCAGCCGCGTCCTCGACGGGGCGCCGGAGCCCGGCTTCGAGGCCTGGCCGCAGCAGGCCGGCTGGTGGCTGGAGCGGCGGGAGAAGGACATCGCCCGGCTGGGGCCGTGGCGGGAGTGAGCCTCGTCATCCGGTCCCTCCCATCCACGACCTCATCCTGAGGTGTCGGTCCATCGACGATGGACCGACCTCGAAGGAGGGCTCCAGATGTCGATGCGCGTCCTGGAGCCCTCCTTCGAGGCTTCTCTCAGTCTGCGATCTTCACCCGCCAGGCATCTCAGGGTGAGAGTGCGAGAGGGATGAATCGGCATTCGCGGATCGACGCCGATCGCGGACGGCGCGACGCAACGACAATCAATCGGAACGGGAGGACACCATGAGCGAGATCGCAGTCGTCGGCGCCGGCCTGATGGGGCATGGCATCGCCCTGGTGCTGGCGCTCGGCGGGCATCGGGTGCGATTGACGGATAGCCGGCCCGAGACCCTGGAGCGGGTGCCGGGCCTGATCGCCTCCGCCCTCGACACCCTGCGGGAGGCCGGCGCGGTGTCCGCCGACTGGACGCCGGAGCGGGCGGCGGAGGCCATCCGCCTCGAACCGGACCTCGCCGCGACGGTGGCGGGGGCGAGCCTCGTCATCGAGGCGATCACCGAGAACCCGGAAGCCAAGCGCACCCTGTTCGCCGAGCTCGACCGGCTCTGCGATCCCGAGACCCGGATCGCCAGCAACACCAGCTACCTCGACGTCTTCCCGCTGATCCCGGAGGCCCGGCAGGCGCGGGCGCTCGTGATGCACTGGTACACCCCGCCCTACATCGTCGACCTCGTCGACGTGGTGCCGGGCCCGCAGACCGATCCGGCGGTGATCGAGGAGGCACGCCAGCTCGTGCTCGGCCTCGGCCAGGTGCCGATCGTGCTCAAGCGCTTCATCCCGGGCTACGTCGCCAACCGGATCCAGTCGGCGATCTCGGCCGAGGTCTACCACCTGCTCGACGAGGGCGTGGCGTCCGCCCGCGAGATCGACGACGCCATCATCCACGGGCTCGCCTTGCGCATCCCGATCCTCGGCCACCTCGCCAAGGCGGATTTCACCGGCATCGAGCTGCTGCGCCACGCGCTGGCCAATGCCAGCTACAGCCCGCCCCCGCCCCGTACCCGCTCCGAGGCGGTCGACGACCTGGTGGCGCAGGGGCGCACCGGCGTGATGGCGGGAAAAGGCTTTTTCGATTGGGGCGGGCGCGATCCGGCCGAGCTTTTTCGCGACCGCGACCGGCGGCTGCTCGCCCTCAAGCAGGCGATGAAGGAGGTCGGCCGGATGGAAGGCGAGTGAACCGGTCGACCGGGGCCGCCGCGGCGCTATAACCGGTAGCCCTGAGGCGGAGCGAGGCGGCGGCCCATGTTCGAGTTCCCGGTCCTGTTCGGCGACATCGGTGGCACCAACGCGCGCTTCGCCGTGCAGGAGAAGCCGGGGTCCGAGCCGGTGGTCCTCGCTCACGAGAAGACCGCCGCCTTTCCCGATCCGAGCGCGGCGATCCGGGCCGCCCTCGACACGAGCGACGTCGCCCCGCCCCGCTCCGCGATCCTGGCGGTGGCCGCCCGGGTCGACGGGCCGTCGGTCCACCTCACCAATGCCCATTGGGTGATCGAGGGCGAGCGGATCGGTCGCGATTTCGACCTGAGGAGCTGCCGGGTCGTCAACGATTACGTCCCGGTGGCGGCCGGCGCCGCCGCCCTCGATCCGGCGGGTCGCGACCGCTCGATCCTGGAGCAGATCGGCCCGACGCTCTGTCCCGATGGGGGGGCGCGGCTGGTGCTCGGCCCCGGCACCGGCTTCGGCGCCGCGGCGCTCGTGCCCTACGGCAAGCAGCTCGCCATCGTCTCGACGGAAGCCGGCCACATCGATTTCGGGCCAAGCGACGCGGAGGAAGCGGCGTTCTGGCCGAACCTCGCCCGGATCGAGGGGCGCATCACCGTCGAATCGCTGCTCTCCGGCCCCGGCCTCACCCGGCTCCATGCCGGTCTCGGCGGCGGTGAGGCCGACCCGAAGGACATCACCGAGCGGGGCATGTCCGGCGAGGACCCGGCGGCGCGGCGCACCCTGCAGGTCTTCTCCAAGCTGCTCGGACGGCTCTGCGGCGACCTCGCCCTGACCTTCCTCGCCACCGGCGGGGTCTATATCGGCGGCGGCATCGTGCCCCGCATCCTCGACGTGCTGAACGACGGCACCTTCCGCCGCGCCTTCGAGCACAAGCCGCCCTTCTCCGATCGCATGACGCAGATCCCGACCTGCGTCATCACCATCGCCGACCCGGCGCTCGCCGGCCTTTCGGCACTCGCCTGTCAGCCGGACAGGTTCGCCTATGACGGGCAGCACTGGGTGGCGTGAGCGGGACCGGTCAGTATCCCTTCCAGAGTCCCGGCGTCGCCAGTTCGACCAGGTGGCCGTCGGGGTCGCGGAAGTACAGGCTGGTGCCGCCTCGCGGCCATGTGGTGCGGCCCTCGACCACGATGCCGTGCGCCGCGAGGTGCCGCTCCCAGGCGTCGAGCGCATCGGCCGGGATCGACAGGGCGAGGTGGAGCGGGCCCGACCCGTCATGCGGCGGGATGGTGCCGCCGGGCGTCGGGATCGGTGTCAGCGAGCCGCCGCGGGGAAACAGCAGCAGCACGCCGCGCCCGGCGACGTCGTAGGCCCGCATCCGATGGTCCTCGTGCAGGCAGGGCAGGCCCATCGGCCCGCCCCAGAACGCGGCGGCCCGCGCGAGATCGTCGACGTAGAGGACCGTCTCGAGGATTCCGGCGATCGGTGGCATGGCTGGCACCTCCCGCCGGATCAACGCCCGGGCGGTCCGGCGGTTACGCCACCGCGGCCGGGTTGACCGCGTCCTCGGCGAGTTCCGACAGCACCTCGTCGGTGTTCTCCTCCTCGACCAGCGTCTCCTTGATCAGGTCTTCGGCCTCGCTCAAGCCGAGCTGGCGCGCCCAGGCGAGCAGCGTGCCGTAGCGGGTGATCTCGTAATGCTCCACCGCCTGCGCGGCGGCGATCAGGCCGGCATCGAGGGCCTCGCCGCCGGCGAATTCCCGCATCACCTCCTCGCCCTCGGCGATGATCCCCTGGATCGCCTGGCAGGTCACGCCCTCGGGCTTCTCGCCGACGATCCGAAACACCTGGTCGAGGCGCTTCACCTGCGCGCGGGTCTCCTCCAGGTGGACGCCGAAGGCACCCCGCAGGGCGTCCGAGCGGGCGGCCTGGGCCATCTTGGGGAGGGCCTTCAGGATCGCGTTCTCGGCGAAGTAGGTGTCCTTGAGCTGATGCAGGAACAGCGCCCGGAGGGTCTTGTCGTCGGCCATGCATATGCTCCCATGGGGTACGGAAACGCCCCCGGAAACGCCGCGTCGCCTGGCTTCGTTCCGATGCGGGGATACGCTCCGGATCATCGCGACGGGCCTGCGCGATCGGATCGGCCCCCTCGATCGAGCCAGGCTTCATCGACCCCTCGCGATGCTCCGCAAGGGACCGAGGCCGTGACGGCGGATGATCGAGAGCGGCCGGGCTCGAAAAAAGTCGGCCCGGCCTCGTCCCCGCTCGCGGAAACATGCGAGGGGCGAGGCCGGGCCTTCGGATCGTCTCCCGTCCGGATCGGGCTCAGCGCACCGCGACGATCTCGATCTCGTGCTCGGCGAGCGTGACGGTGTCGCCGGCCTGCTTGCCGGTGAGCGCGCGGGCGAGAGGCGCCACGTAGGCGATGGTGCCCTTGGCGGGATCCGCCTCGTCCTCGCCGACGATGCGGAAGGTCTGCTCGCTGTCGTCGTCGCGCGTGATGGTGACGGTCGAGCCGAAATGCACCGTATCGCCGGGGGGCTGCTCGACCACCTGGGCCGAGTTGCGCCGGGCGGTCCAGTAGCGCAGGTCGCGGTTCACCCGCGCCATGTTCGCCTTGTCGTCGGGGGACAGGCCGGCATGCTCGGTGTGCAGCCGGTCGAGTTCCGCGTCGATGAGGGCGAGGCCCTCCGGCGTGACGAAGTTGGGATGCGGGGAGACGGGGCGGTCGGGGAGATCCTCGAAGGCCTCCCCGCCCTCCTTCTCGCGAACGAAGGCGATGCTCATGAAACGGGCAATGCGCGAGGTCTCGTCAAGGTTCCGCCGGCCCGCGCGGTCAGGCGATCGTCACCACCACCCGCCCGCGGGTGCGCCCGGCCAGGATCTCGGGTCCGCGCGCGATCACGTCGGCGAGCGGCACCGTCGTGGTCATCGCAGAGAGGGCGGCGGGATCGAGGTCGCGGGCGAGGCGAGCCCAGGCCTCGCGGCGCAGGGGAAGCGGCGCCATCACGCTGTCGATGCCGTAGAGCGCGACGCCGCGCAGGATGAAGGGCGCGACCGAGGTCGGCAGGTCCATGCCGCCGGCGAGGCCGCAGGCGGCGACGGCGCCGCCGTAGCGGGTCATCGCCAGGGCGTTGGCGAGCGTCGTCGAGCCGACCGCGTCGATCGCGGCGGCCCAGCGCTCCTTGCCGAGCGGCTTGCCCGGGGCGCTCAGCTCCTGCCGGTCGAGGATCTCGGCCGCGCCGAGGCCGCGCAGGTACTCGGCTTCCTCCTCCGCCCGTCCGGTCGAGGCGACGACGTGCCACCCGGCACGCGCCAGCAGCGCGACCGCCACCGAGCCGACGCCGCCGGCCGCCCCGGTCACCAGGGCCGGACCGGATTCGGGGGTGAGACCGTGGCGCTCCAGTGCCAGCAGGGCGAGCATCGCAGTGTAGCCGGCGGTGCCGATCGCCATCGCCTGCTCGGGGGTGAGCGTCGCCGGCAGCGCGACCAGCCAGTCGCCCTTGACCCGTGACTTTTCCGCATAGGCGCCGAGATGGGTCTCGCCGGTGCCCCAGCCGTTCAGCACCACGGCGTCGCCCGGCTTCCAGTCCGGGTGGGAGGACGTCTCGACCACGCCGGCGAAATCGATGCCCGGGATCATCGGCCAGCGCCGCACCACCGGCGCCTTGCCGGTGAGGGCCAGTCCGTCCTTGTAGTTGAGGGTGGAATGGGTGACCCGGACGGTGACGTCGCCGTCCATCAGACCGGCCTCGTCGAAGTCCTGGAGCGAGACCCGCTGGTTGATCTCGCCTTTCCCGCCGCCCTCGCCCTTCTCGATCACCACCGCCTTGAAGGTACCCACGCCGTCGCCTCCCTGTCCGCGCGCGGCCTTCGTGCCGCGTCGCCGAACCGGGTTGTGGGGCGCGAGCCCCCCGGCGGCAAGGTGGCGGCGGCCCGGGTGGACCCGGGCCGCGCAACGCCCGGGCGGACCCGGGCCGCGTATCGGCTCGGCTCAGTAGCCGTCGTAGATGCTGCCGCCGCCGAAGACGAGGCCGGTGCCGGCACCGACCGCCGCCGCGCCGAGCCCGATTCCGGCACCCGCGAGGCCGAGGCCCGCGCCGACGAGGCCGCTCGGGGCCGGGCCGGCGCCGTAGCCGCCACCATAGCCGCCGCCATTGGCCGGCACCCAGCCGGAGCGACCGGGCTCGACCAGGACGCGGCGCTGGTAGGAGGCGTAGGCCGGCGGGATCACCTGCGGCACCACCTGGGCCGGACGCACCAGCACCCGGCGGGTCTGGGTGGCGTAGCGCGGCGGGATCGTGACCCAGCAGCCGACGGTCTGGCCGTAGGCGTCGATCGAGGTCTGCCAGACGCGGCGGGCCGGGGCCACCAGCACCTGCTCGGACACGGTGTCGTAGACCGGCGGCACGACGTGGTTCACCGTGCGCGGCGGGCGCACCATCACCTGCTCGGACACCGTGCCGTAGACCGGCGGCGTCGAGACCTGGCGGTAGCAATCGGTGGTGCAGCCGTAGCCGCCCGCGAGGGCCGGGGCGGCGGAGACGAGGCCGGCCGCGAGCGCGGTCGCGGCGATGGCACGGGTGACCGGGGCGGTCATGGTCGGAGATCCTCGGGAGTCGCGGGGAAAGACGCTGGCGCGACACTCGCCAGCGCCACGCTTGCCCGGGAGTGAAGCCGGTGCGGAGCCCGCCAGGCAAGCCGAAACCCGGAAGAGGGTAAAATTGCCCTCGGGATTTACTACGTATTTCGGCGAATTGCAGAGGGGATCGCGCAAGCCTGAGAGTCGATCGCCTCGGCAGCCCGGGAACCTGTGAATCCGGCGCGTTCTCTATACTTGCGGTAAACCACGTAGCTCGCTTCGCCGGTGGACGGGCGGAACTTTTCGACGAGGAAGAGTCGAGCGGCGCCGTCCATCCCGGACGGTGATCGGGTGCCGAGCTTACGGGGGACTCACGATGCCGCGTCGGCGCACCGGCGGCCAGCCCGGGCGGGGTGGGTCCTGGCTCGGACAGGGGCCGGCTGCCACCCGCATCGGCATGAAGCCTGAGCCGCGTCGGCAGCGACCGCCCTTGCGGGATATCGCTATGGCGATCGGAGTCCTGAGAGACGGGCCGGGACGGCAAGCCCGACGGCACCTGAGGCCAGCGACCGGCCCGGATGCCGGGCGCGACCGGCCCGGGCGGAGCGGCCGCGTCGGGACGCCTGTTCAGCGGTCGATCAGGTCTGGCCCGGCCGCAGCTGGTAGAAGATGTGGCGGCCGATCACGTCCATCTTGCGCAGGCGGCGCGACCAACGCGGCTTGACGTAATCGGCGTGGTAGTGGGTCGCCCCGCCGACATCGGCGAGGTAGGTGCGGCCCTCGACCACCGCGTGGGCGATGCGGGTCGCGGTCTGCCAGGAGGCGTCGTCGGTGATGCGCAGCGACTTGCCCTCGCAGGCGAAGGAGAACTGGCAGCCCATGTAGCGGTGCCGGTTCTGGTAGACCACGCCGCAGATGTTGGCCGGGTAGAGGCCGCTCTTGGCGCGGTTGAGCACCACCTGGGCCACCGCCGCCTGGCCCTGCTCCGGCTCGCCGCGGGACTCGAAGTAGACCGCCTCGGCGAGGCAGCGCTGCTCCTTCTCGGCGTTCTCCGGGGTGATGAGGTCGGCGTAGCGGCGCTTCGCGTCCTCGCTCGGCAGCGCCTCGGGGGCGATGCGGGCGGCGGTGGTGACGGCCGCCCGGGCGTCGCGATCGAGGCGCGGCGAGATCTGGCCGCCGGCGGCGATCTCGACCGGGGTCGCCTCGGCCGGGGCCGGCGTCGTCGAGGACAGGGCGACGGCGCGGGGCACCGCCGGGGTGCCGCCTTGATCCGCCCGGGTCTCGGTGTCCCGGACCTTCGCCGCACGGGTCTTGTCGGCGGTCTGGCCGCCGGCGGCGGCCCCACGGGTCGGCGCCGTCGCGCCGGCAGCGGGCGAACTCGCGCCCGCCTCGCTCGCCGTGTCCGGCAAGGGCACGAAGGCTTCCTGCGGCTCGAGGTCCGGGTTCCAGGTCGCCGGGCCCGGGGTGAAGGTCGACGCGACGCTCGGGCCGGTGCTGCCGAGCCAGCCGCTCGCCACCGGGAGGGGCCGGCCGGCCCCGGTGACCCGGCCGGGGATCAGCGGATCGGTCTTGTGGGTGCGCTGGGCCAGCGGCTGAGTGCGGGCATCCGCCTTCAGGTCCGGGCGCAGAGGCTCGGCGTCGAGGGCGAGGCGCAGAGGGCCCGAGAGGCTGATCTGCGACGGGCCGACCGGGGTGATGAGGCCGCGCTCCGGCAGCGGCGGCATCCCGCGCGGGACGAGGCGTGCGACGGCGCTGGAGCCGAGCGAGGTCTCGTAGCCGGCGGACGCCGTGAACGAGACGAGGACGCCGAGACCGACGGCCCAGGGCGCCACGGCGGCGGCGAACCAGCGCATGCCCTTCGTCCGCCGCATCTGCCGTCTGCGCAGCTCCCGCTTGCGCACGTACCGCCTGCCCAAGGTCCCGACCCCACTCTACGCACGCCCCGCCGGCCCCGTGCGGGACCCGCGATCGTCAAGGGGAGTGTCGGCGGGTATGGTTGAGCGTTGGTTAAGCGGATGCGCCGAGACGGCCGGCGAGGTCGCCGGCCCGCGCGGCGTAGAGCACCGGCAGGGGCGCCTCTACGCCGCGCACCGCCACGGTCTCGACGCGCAGGCCCTGGAGGCCGATCCCGGCGCGCTCCGCGGCCTCGGCCGAGGCGACGATCTGCACGTCGGCGGCCTTGGCGAGGGATTCGAGCCGGCTCGCCAGGTTCACCGCCGGGCCGATCACCGAGCGCCCCCGGCTCGCGCCGTAGCCGAGGCGGCCGAGCACCAGCGGGCCGGCATGCAGGCCCATCGCCATGCGGAGCGCGCTCGGCAGTTCGGCGGCGAGCTGACGGTTGAGGTCGGTCACCGCCCGGTCGACCTCGCCGGCGGCCGTGAAGGCGCTGCGGCAGGCCGGGCCGATCCCGTCGGCATGGGTGAACAGGGCGAGAAGGCCATCGCCCGCATAGCCGCCGATCCAGCCGCCCGCCGCCTCGATCTCCCGGCCGACCGCCTCGAAGAAGCGGTTGAGGATGAACACCACGTCGAAGGGCAGCTTGCGCTCGGAGAGCGTCGTGAAGCCGCGGATGTCGATGAACAGGATCGCCACCTCGCGCTCGATGCCGGCGACGTCGGTGTTGGTCAGGTGCTGGTCCGCGCTCTCGCGGCGCGGGTCGAGGATGCGCACCACGGCCACGTCGCCGCTGGGCTTCGCCTGGCAGGCGAGCCGCACGTTGGCGGGCGCGCCGATCGCGCGGAGGGCCGCGCTCTCCTGGGCGCCGGGGGGCGACAGGTGCCCTTCCCCGCCCACCACCAGGACCCGGCAGGTCGAGCAGCGCCCGCGCCCGCCGCAGACCGAGACGTGCGGCACCCGATTCGCCCGGCTGATCTCGAGGAGCGTGGGCCCCTCCAGGCTCTTCACCGTGGGGCCGCCGACATAGGAAACGGTGAAGCGCCGGGCCCGCAGGGTCGCGGCCGCCCGGACCAGCACGATGCCGAGCGCGACCGCGACCGCCGCGTAGATCGCGCCCGTGACGGCGTCGCCCCAGGCCGCGACCGTCGAATCGAGGGGCGGCACCTGCCAGCGGGCGGCGAGGTCCGGCGCCTCGAAGCGGCGGGCCAGCACCGTGTCGCGCTCCATCAGGCGCCCTTGCGTGACGATGCCGGCGAGCGCTGCCGCCGGCAGGCCGAAGACCGGCACGGCGAGGAGCGGCACGATGCGCCGGTAGAGCGGCGACAGGCGCAGCCAGGCATGCAGGCCGAGGCAGCCGTGGAGCCAGACCACCAGCAGCAGGGCGGTCTGGAAACCCATGCCGTCGGGCCAGATGCGGACGATCACGTAAGCGTAGGTGGTCCGCGTGCCGTCGACCAGGCTGGTGATCCGGGTGCCCAGGACGTGCGGCACCAGCAGGAAGGGGATCGCGAAGCCGAGCAGCGTCTGCGCCGCCTCCCAGAGCGGCATCCGCAGCGTGCGGCGCTCGGCGAGGCGCACCAGCGAGAAGGCGACGTGGGCGACGAGCGCGAGACCGAGGATCAGGCTGCCGGGCAGCGAGCGGGTGACCGCGACCCGCCAGCGGGCCACGTCCATCATCGTGTCGAGACCGACGAGGCCGAGCGCGTGGTTGGCGAAATGCGTCCCCGCGAAGGCGAACAGGACGAGGCCCGAGATCAGCCGTAGGCGTTGCGCCGGCGAGCCGCGCCACAGGCGGGCACCGGCTTCCGCATCGGGGATGCCGGCGGGAGGCGGTGCGCGCATGGCATCTCTTTCATGGCACGGGCGTTTCCTCTCCCCGCGGGCGGAGAGAGGCCTGTCTGCACCTCGTCGTGCAGGCAGCAAGCCCGATGGGCGAGGGTAAGGGGGCGTTTCCGGAGCCTCATCCGGCGCCTCCCCCTCACCCTCGGCTCACGCCTCGCTCCGTCGACCATGAAGTTGCCGGAGCCCTCTCCCCGCCCGCGGGGAGAGGCGACTGCACGCGACCCGACGCGCAGGCCGCGTGGGGGCCTCACGCCTCGCCGCGGCCCTTCACCTTAAGGGCCGCCTGCGCCGCCGCCAGACGGGCGATCGGCACGCGGAACGGCGAGCACGAGACGTAGTCGAGGCCGGTTTCCTGGCAGAAGGCGATCGAGGCCGGGTCGCCGCCATGCTCGCCGCAGATGCCGAGCTTCAGCTTGTCCCGTACCGCCCGGCCGCGCTCGGCGGCCAGCCGCACCAGTTCGCCCACGCCTTCCTGGTCGATCGACACGAACGGGTCGGAGGCCAGGATGCCGCGCTGCGTGTAGGGCCCGAGGAACCGGCCCGCATCGTCGCGGCTGATGCCCAAAGTGGTCTGGGTCAGGTCGTTGGTGCCGAAGGAGAAGAACTCCGCCGTCTGGGCGATGTCGCCGGCCCGCAAAGCGGCGCGCGGCAGCTCGATCATCGTGCCGACCTGATACTCGACCTCGGTGCCGGTCTCGGACGCCACGGCTTTCGCCATGGCGTCGATGCGGGCCTTCACCAGGTCGAACTCGGTGCGGGTGAAGACCAGCGGCACCATCACCTCGGCAATGATCGGCGTGCCGGTCTGCTTGGCGGCCTCGACGGCGGCCTCGAAGATCGCCCGGGCCTGCATCTCGGCGATCTCCGGATAGAGGATCGCGAGCCGGCAGCCGCGGAAGCCGAGCATCGGGTTGAACTCGTGCAGCTCGTTCATCCGGCGCCGCACCTTGTCCTCCTGGACGCCGGTGGCGGCGGCGACCTCGCCGATCTCCTTGTCGGAATGCGGCAGGAACTCGTGCAGCGGCGGGTCGAGGAGCCGGATGGTGACCGGCAGGCCCGACATGATAGTGAACAGCTCGACGAAGTCCTGGCGCTGGTACGGCAGGAGCTTGGCGAGCGCGGCGCGCCGGCCTTCCGCGTCGTCCGCCAGGATCATCTCGCGCATCGCGACGATGCGCTCCTCCTGGAAGAACATGTGCTCGGTGCGGCACAGGCCGATCCCTTCCGCGCCGTACTTGCGGGCGGTGCGGGCGTCGAGGGGGGTCTCGGCGTTGGTGCGGACCTTCATGGTGCGGACCTCATCGGCCCATTCCATCAGCGCCGCGAAGTCGCCCGACAGCTCGGGCTCGACCATCTCGACCGACCCCTGCATCACCTGGCCGTTCGAGCCGTCGATGGTGATGCGGTCACCGGCCTTGAGCGTCACGCCGCCGACCGACAGGGTGCGGGCGGCGTAATCGACCCGGATCTGGCCGGCGCCCGACACGCAGGGCTTGCCCATGCCGCGGGCGACCACCGCCGCATGCGAGGTCATGCCGCCGCGGGTGGTGAGAATCCCTTCCGCGGCGTGCATGCCGTGGATGTCCTCCGGCGAGGTCTCGATGCGGACCAGGATGACCTTGCGCTCGGCCTTCTTGGCGGCCTCGGCCTCCTCGGAATTGAACACGATCTCGCCCGAGGCGGCGCCCGGCGAGGCCGGCAGGCCGGTGGCGATGACCTTGCGCTCGGCCTTCGGGTCGATGGTCGGGTGCAGCAGCTGGTCGAGGGAGGCCGGCTCGACGCGGCCGACCGCCTCCTGGTGGGTGATCAGGCCTTCCGCCGCGAGTTCGACCGCGATCCGGAGCGCGGCCTTCGCCGTGCGCTTGCCGTTGCGGGTCTGCAGCATCCAGAGCTTCCCGGTCTCGACCGTGAATTCCAGGTCCTGCATGTCGCGGTAATGGTGCTCGAGCATCCCGTAGATGCGCACGAGCTCGGCATAGGCCTCCGGCATCGCCCGCTCCATCGACGGCTTGTCGGAGCCGGATTCGATGCGGGCGACCTCGGTAATGTCCTGGGGTGTGCGGATGCCCGCCACCACGTCCTCGCCCTGGGCGTTGATCAGGAACTCGCCGTAGAGCGCCTTCTCGCCGGTGGAGGGGTTGCGGGTGAAGGCCACACCCGTGGCCGAGGTCTCGCCCATGTTGCCGAAGACCATGGCCTGGACGTTGACCGCGGTGCCCCAGCTCGCCGGGATGCTATGCAGCTCGCGGTACTTGTTGGCGCGCGGGTTCATCCACGAGCCGAACACCGCGCCGATCGCGCCCCAGAGCTGGGCCTGCGGGTCCTGCGGGAAGTCCTGGCCGAGCTCGCGCTTCACCAGCGCCTTGTACTCGCCGATCAGGTGCTTCCAGTCGGCCGCCCCCAGCTCGGTGTCGAGGGTCAGGCCCTTCTCGTCCTTGTAGCGCTCCAGCACCTCCTCGAAGGAGTGGTGCTCCACGCCGAGCACCACGTTCGAGTACATGGTGATGAAGCGGCGGTAGCTGTCATAGGCGAAGCGCTCGTCGCCGGCGCCGCGGGCCAGCGCCTCGACGGTGACGTCGTTGAGGCCGAGATTGAGCACCGTGTCCATCATGCCGGGCATCGAGGCCCGGGCGCCGGAGCGCACCGACACGAGGAGCGGCGACTCGGAATCGCCGAAGCGGCGCCCGGTCAGCTTGCCGACGGCTTCGAGCGCGCCGGCGACCTCGCCCTCCAGTTCCGGCGGGTATTGCCGGCCGTGGTCGTAGTAGTAGGTGCAGACCTCGGTGGTGATGGTGAAGCCGGGCGGCACCGGGAGGCCGAGATTCGACATCTCGGCGAGGTTCGCGCCCTTGCCGCCGAGCAGATCGCGCATCGCCGACTTGCCCTCGGCCTTGCCGTCGCCGAAGGTGTAGACCCACTTCGCCATGTCACTTGTCCGTTCGTAGCGGCTGCCGCCTGACGTTCCCGCCGGGTTGGACCATTCCCCGGCCCAACGCAAGCTGAACGGCAGGGTCATCCAAAAGTCTTAGGGGCGGGACGTGCCGGGCGTGGGGGACTTGGGCCCGGAGGTTTGGGCTCGGAGGTCTGGGCTCGGAGGACATGGGTGCCTCGCCTCCCCCGGGCCCGGGCCGGATACCGGGTGTGGCGCCCGGCGGGCCGGCGACGACGGGTCACGCCAGCTGGACGATGAGGCCGTTCTGGATCGTCACCCGCCGGTCCATCCGGGCGGCGAGCTCCAGGTTGTGGGTGGCGATCAGCGCCGCGACGCCGGAGGCCCGCACCAGCGAGACCAGGATCGCGAAGACGTGGCCGGCGGTCTGCGGGTCGAGGTTGCCGGTCGGCTCGTCGGCCAGCAGCAGCCGCGGGCCGTTGGCGAGCGCACGCGCGATGGCGACGCGCTGCTGCTCGCCGCCCGATAGCTCCGCCGGGCGGTGGGCGAGTCGCTCCTTGAGGCCGAGGAACGACAGCAATTCGCCCGCCCGCGCCCGCGCCTCCCTGGCCGCCAGGCCCCGGATGAGCTGGGGCAGGGCCACGTTCTCCAGCGCCGAGAACTCGGGCAGGAGGTGGTGCGACTGGTAGACGAAGCCCATCTCCTCGCGCCGCATCCGGGTGCGGGCCGCGTCGTCCATCCGGGCGCTCGGCTGGCCGCCGATATAGACCTCGCCGGCATCCGGGCGCTCGAGCAGCCCGGCGACGTGCAGCAGGGTCGACTTGCCGGTGCCGGACGGCGCGACCAGCGCGACGATCTCGCCGGGCCAGATCGCGAGATCGGCCCCGCTCAGGATCTCGAGATGGCCGGCGCCTTGCGCGTAGCGCCGCTCGACCTGCGCGAGGAAGAGCGCCGGGACCGGCTGCTGTTGTGTGTCGTCCATCGGCGTCAGGCGCCCCGCGCCGAGGCGTGGGGGGTGGAGCGTTCGGGGAAGGCGGGCAACGGCATCCGGACGGTACTCGGGTACGGGGCCGGACGAGCGCCCGGCCGGGACGAAGGATCAGCCGTAGCGCAGGGCCTGCACCGGGTCGAGCCGGGCGGCGCGCCAGGACGGGTAGAGGGTCGCGAGCAGCGACAGCACCATCGACATCGCGACGACGGCCACGACCTCGCTGGCGTTGGTCTCCGACGGGATCTCGGACAGGAACCGCACCGTCGGATCCCAGGCGCCCGGGAACAGCGTGCGCTGGATCACCGTGAGGTTGGCCGAGAAGACGAGCCCGAGCACGAAGCCCGCGATGGTGCCGAGGATGCCGATCGAGGCGCCGGTGATCAGGAAGACCCGCATGATCGCGCCCCGCGTCGCCCCCATGGTGCGCAGGATCGCGATGTCGCTCGACTTGTCCTTCACCAGCATGATCAGGCCGGAGACGATGTTGAGCGCCGCCACCAGCACGATCAGCGTGAGGATGATGAACATCACGTTCCGCTCCACCTCGAGGGCGGAGAAGAAGGTGCGGTTGCGCTGGCGCCAGTCGGTGATCAGCACCGGGCGCTCGGCGGCAAGCTCCAGTTCTCCCCGCGCCTCCCCGACCGAATCGGCATTGTCGAGGAAAATTTCGATCACCGAGACGTCGCCGTCGCGGTTGAAGAAGGCCTGCGCTTCGGTCAGCGGCATGTACACGAAGGTGCCGTCGAACTCGGACATGCCGACCTCGAACACCGCCGCGACGTTGTAGCTCTTGATCCGCGGCGCGGTGCCGAACGGCGTCGTGGCGCCCTTCGGCGTCGCGAGCGTGATCGTGTCGCCGGCCTGGAGCCCGAGGGATTCGGCCAGCCTCTTGCCGATCGCGACGCCGCCGCCGGTGTCGAAGTTCTCCAGCGTGCCGCCCCGGATGGTCTTGGCGACCGAGGGAATCTTCTGGAGGTCGTCGGCCCGCACGCCGCGCACCAGCACGCCCGAACCGCCGAACTGCGACGAGGCGAAGGCCTGGCCCTCGACCATCGGCAGGGCGAGGTGGACGCCCGCCACCTTGCCGAGCCGCTCCGACAGGTCGGCGAAGTCGGTCAGCGGCCGGTCGATCGGGGCGACGAAGATGTGGCCGTTGATGCCGACGATCTTGCTCAACAGCTCCTTGCGGAAGCCGTTCATCACCGAGAGCACGATGATGAGGGTGGCCACGCCCAGCATGATGCCGAGGAACGAGAACAGGGCGATGACCGAGACGAAGCCCTCTTTCCGCCTCGTGCGCAGGTAGCGCCCGGCGATCGTCCATTCGAACGGCGCGAACGGCAGGGTGCCGCCCTGCCCACGCCCCGCGAACAGGGTACCGATCTTCGGGATACGGTCGCGAATCGCGGCAAGGGGCATCGGCTCAGGCCGTCCGGTTCTGGCGCAGGTAGGCCGGCACCGCGTCGGGGGCCACGGTCTCGCGGGCACCGGTGGCGCGGCGCTTCACCTCGACCTTGCCGTCGGCCAGACCCTTCGGCCCGACGATGACCTGCCAGGGCAGGCCGATCAGGTCGGCGGTGGCGAACTTTCCGCCCGGGCGCTCGTCGCGGTCGTCGTAGAGGACGGTCAGGCCGGCGGCCTCCAGCTCGCCCTGGAGCTTGGCGCAGGCCGCGTCGGTGGCGGCGTCACCGACCTTGAGGTTGAGGAGCGCGACGTCGAAGGGCGCCACCGCGTCCGGCCACACGATGCCGGCTTCGTCGTGGCCCGCCTCGATGATCGCCGCCACCAGCCGGCTCGGGCCGATGCCGTAGGAGCCCATATGGACCGGGCGCTCCTGCCCGTCCGGGCCGGTCACCTTGGCGCCCATCGGCTCCGAGTACTTGGTGCCGAAATAGAAGATGTGGCCGACCTCGATGCCGCGGGCGGCCATCTGCTCGGGTGCCGGCACCTGCGCGAAGGCGGCGGCGTCGTGCATCTCGGAGGTCGCGGCGTAGCGCGAGGTCCAGTGATCGACGGTCGCTCGGAGCCCGGCGACGTCGTCGAAGTCGATAGTCGCGTCGGGGGTCGGGAAGTCGAGATAGGCGCGGTCGCAGAAGACCTCGCTCTCGCCGGTCTGGGCCAGGATGATGAATTCGTGGGAGAGGTCGCCGCCGATCGGCCCGGTCTCGGCCCGCATCGGGATCGCCTTCAGGCCGAGCCGCGCGAAGGTGCGGAGATAGGCCACGAACATCTTGTTGTAGGAGTGCCGCGCGCTCGCCTGGTCGAGGTCGAACGAGTAGGCGTCCTTCATCAGGAACTCGCGCGAGCGCATGGTGCCGAAGCGCGGCCGCACCTCGTCGCGGAACTTCCACTGGATGTGGTAGAGGTTCTTCGGCAGATCCTTGTAGGAGCGCACAGCCGAGCGGAAGATCGCGGTGATCATCTCCTCGTTGGTCGGCCCGAACAGCATGTCGCGCTCGTGCCGGTCCTTGATGCGCAGCATCTCCTTGCCGTAGGCGTCGTAGCGGCCGGATTCGCGCCACAGGTCGGCCGACTGGATCGTCGGCATCAGGAGCTCGACGGCGCCCGAGCGGTCCTGCTCGGCCCGGATGATGTCCGCGACCCGGTTGAGCACCCGCAGGCCCAGCGGCAGCCAGGCATAGATGCCGGCCGCCTCCTGGCGGATCATGCCGGCGCGCAGCATCAGGCGGTGCGAGACGATCTCGGCTTCCTTGGGCGTCTCGCGCAGGATGGGCAGGAAGTAGCGGCTGAGACGCATGGTCGACCTTGGCGTGGCAGGCAGTGGCTTTACGGGGGCTCGCGGCCCCGCCGGGGCGGGTTGATCCCCGGGGATCGCCCTTTTGCACGCTTCCGGCCCCGTTCGCAAAACATGAAACGCGACGCGCTGCCCGCCGCGGCGCCTCCGTCGGCGTCCCTCCCCGCGCCGGAAGCGGGGCGAAGGAGGAAAATGCGGTTGCCATGCAAAAAAACGCATCAACCTGCTGGAAAGGTGGTGACAATGCGAATTCTTGTTCCTATAAGCGGCATCGCGATGATGCGCAGGCAGGCCGAACGGCGCCGCGCAAGGTCCGAGTCTCGGGAGGAATAGCCAGCCTCAACACCCAACGGGGTGAATAATAGAATATGGACTGGCGAAAACATTCAGAAAGCTATCAAGCAAGGCTTCCGAGCCTTGCTTTTTTATTTTGTGCTTCGAACGACAATGAAGCCCGGACCATGCGGGCGACCGCGGCGTCGAACGCCGCGGCTCTGCTACAGCCCTGCGAGAGGAAAGGCCGCCACCGCGACGACGAAGACCACGTCGGAGACGAGCGTGGTCCACACCGCCTTGCGGCGCATTTGCGGCTTGTGCGGCGCGCCGAGATCCTGCCCCGGCACCACGACCTCGGTGCCGTCGGGCGCGGCGCGGAACGGCAGCACCGCGAACAGCACCGTCCACCAGACCACGAAATAGAGAGCCCCCGCCCCGAAGGCGCTGAGGCGGAAGCCCCAGACCGCCAGGGCGAGCATCGGCAGCATCAGGACCACGCAGACCGCGAGGGTGCGGGGGATTGAGGCGGTGGCGCGGTCGAAGAGGTCGGCGATCAAGATCAGGCCTGCTCCAGCTCGACCAGCGTGCCGAGGAAGTCCTTCGGGTGCATGAACAGCACCGGCTTGCCGTGGGCGCCGATCTTCGGCTCGCCCGAGCCGAGGATGCGGGCGCCTTGCGCCTTCATCCGGTCGCGGGCCGCCAGGATGTCGTCGACCTCGTAGCAGACGTGGTGGATGCCGCCGCCCGGGTTGCGCTCCAGGAAGGCGTTGATCGGCGAATCGGCACCCAGCGGCTCCAGCAGCTCGATCTTGCTGTTGGGCAGCTCCACGAAGATCACCGTCACGCCGTGCTCCGGCTGCGGCAGCGCCGCCGACAGGGTCGCGCCGAGCGTATCGCGGTACACCTTGGCTGCGGCCTTGAGATCCTTCACCGCGATGGCGACGTGGTTGAGCCGGCCGATCATGGGGTTTTCTCCGTAATCCCTGAGGGATGATCTGTTCTTGGGTTTTGGCTCCAACGGCGCGACGGCATCAACCCGTCCTTGTGACTAGACGCTGAGCGCCTAAAGCGCGAAGAGCCCCCTCCCCCCGCAGAGGGGGGAGGGTCGGAAATCGCACCGGGGCGACGCCCCCGCTCTCGTCACACCTCGACGACCATCACGTGGCAGGCGGGCTTCTTGCCCCACACCTCGTTGACGGCCGAGCGGATCGCGCGGTCGACGGCGTTCTCGACCGCCTCGGAGTCGCGGCGCTTGACCCGCGACAGGCCGTTGAGCGTCCGCTCGACCGCGTCGCCGACGACGTCGATGATGACCTCGCCCTTGCGGCCGTAGCTCGGCAGGCCCATCAGGTCGATCGACGGCTCGCCCTTGATCTCGCCGTTGCGGTCGAGGGCCACCGCCACCGAGACGATGCCCGTGAAGGCGAGCTTGCGCCGCTCGGGAATGGCGCGGTCGTTCGCATCGACCAGGACGTTGCCGTCCTTGTAGACGCGACCGCTCTTGACCCGGGTGACGATCTCCGGCTCGCCGGGAGCCAGCCGGATCAGGGTCCCGTTGCGGGCCTTCATCACCTTCTCGACGCCCTGCTTGCGGGCGAAGGTCGCGTGCTCGGCGAGGTGCAAAGCCTCGCCGTGGACCGGCACCGCGATCTGCGGCTTGGTCCAGCGGTACATCGCCGCCATCTCGTCCCGGCGCGGGTGGCCGGAGACGTGGACGAGCTCGGTCCGGTCGGTGATGACCTCGATGCCGGCCTCGATCAGGTCGTTGATGATCGCACCGACCGCCCGCTCGTTGCCGGGGATCGCCCGCGAGGAGAAGATCACCCGGTCGCCCGCGGCGAGCGCGATCTCGGGATGCTCCTCGCGCGATACCCGGGCCAGCGCCGCCCGCGGCTCGCCCTGCGAGCCGGTGAGGAGCGCCACCACCTTCTCGCGCGGCAGGTAGCCGTAGGCCTCGGCGCCCCGGATCTCCGGCAGGCCGTCGAGGTAGCCGCACTCGCGCGCGACGTCGATCACCCGGTCCATGGCCCGGCCGACCGCCACCACGTCGCGGCCGCAGGCCTGCGCCGCGAGGCAGACGGCGCGCATGCGCGCGACGTTCGACGCGAAGGTCGTCACCGCGACCCGGTGCGGGGCGTTGCGGATCAGCTCGGCGAGGTGCTGCGAGACTTCCGACTCGCTCGGCGACCGGCCCTCGCGGGTGACGTTGGTCGAATCGCAGACCAGCGCCAGCACGCCCTCCTCGCCGAGGCGGGTGAAGGTCTCCTCCGAGGTGGAGTTGCCGGCGACCGGCGTGTCGTCGAGCTTCCAGTCGCCGGTATGCAGGACCATCCCGAGCGGAGTGCGGATCGCGAGGGCGTTCGCCTCGGGGATCGAGTGGGCGACCGGCACGTACTCGATCGAGAACGGGCCGAGCTGGAGGCGCCCGTCCGCCGGCACCTCCCGCATGTCGACCTTGGGCGCGCCCGGCTCGCCGAGGCGGCGGGCCTCGATCAGGTTCTTGGTGAAGCGGGTGGCGTAGATCGGCACCTTCAGCTTCGGCCACATCTCGCCGATGGCGCCGATGTGGTCCTCGTGGCCGTGGGTGATCAGGATGCCCAGGATGTCGTTGCGGTGCTCCTCGGCGAAGCTGAGATCCGGGTACATCAGGTCGACGCCCGGCAGATGCTCCTCGCTGGCGAAGCCCATGCCGAGGTCGACCATGATCCACTTGCGGTGCTTCGGCGGGCCGAAGCCGTAGAGGCCCGCATTCATGCCGATCTCGCCCACTCCGCCGAGGGGCACGAAGATCAGCTCATCTCCCTTGTTCGACATTCCCATACCATTGCTGCATGGACCGCCGTCGCGGTCCCACTCGAGGAACGGCCTCGTCTGCCGTCACGGTCACGGCGCCGTCATGTTCGTGTCCGGCCGGAAACGGCCGCGCGGCGGCGGCGCCCAGAGGGCGCCCCGCCGTGAAAAAACCTCTCTCCCTCGGGGACGCGTCGTCGCCGTCACGGCGCCGGTCCGCCTCCTCGCGTCACGCCGCCGTGGCGGCCGTCCCGAAATGCACCTCGCCGGCCGAGACCGCGACGTGGCCGCCATCCGGCAGCCGCACCACGAGGCGCCCGCCCTCGTCGATCGTCTCGAAGGTCCCGGTCGCGCTACGCCCCCCGGCCTGGACCGTCACCGGCCCGCCGAGCCCGGCCGCCGCGGCGAGCCAGGCCTCGCGGATGCGGGAAAAGCCCCTGCCCTCGTCCCAGAGCCGCTCGGCCTCGATCCAGGCGCCCGTCAGCAGGCGGAACAGGCCCGGCGCATCGACCGCGTGACCGGCTCCGGCCAACGAGGTCGCGCCGTAGGGCAGCCCGTCCGGCGCGCCCGCCACGTTGATCCCGATCCCGACCGTCACCACCGCGCGGCGATCCGGCAGGGTCTCCATCTCGAGGAGGATGCCGACGAGCTTGGCACCGCCGAGCAGCACGTCGTTCGGCCATTTGAGCCGGAAATCGGGCCCGCGTCCACCCGCCCCCGGACCGCAGGCCCGGCGCAGGGCCCGCTCGACCGCGACGCCGGCGACGAAGCCGAGCGTCGCGACCCGGTCCGGGGCAATCCCGGCGGGCACGGGCCAGAGCAGGCTCGCGGCGTGGTTGCCGGGGATCCAGCTCCAGCCCTTGCCGCGCCGGCCGCGTCCGCCGGTCTGCTCCCGGGTGACCACCCAGAGCGGGCCGGTCTCGCCCGCGCGGGCGAGATCGAGGGCCTGCGTGCTCGTCGAGCCGAGGCTGTCATGGACCTCGAGGCGGTATCCCGCGGCCATGGCCGCGGGGTCGAGCACGAAGGTCATGCGCCTAGAACAGCGACTTCGCGGCGGCTCCGGCCAGCCCGACCAGCGGCGCCGGCACGAGCCAGAACAGCAGCACCACGACGCTCGACAGGCCGAGCACGATGCGCAGGCCAGGGCCCATCGGCGCATAGGCGCCGGCCGGCTCGTCGAAGTACATCACCTTGACGAGGCGCAGGTAGTAGTAGGCGCCGACCACGCTGGTGACCACGCCGATCACCGACAGCAGGACCAGGTTCGCCTTGATGGCCGCCGCGAAGACGTAGAACTTCGCGAAGAACCCGGCGAGCGG
This sequence comes from Methylobacterium indicum, assembly GCF_017347565.1. Classification (NCBI taxonomy): domain Bacteria; kingdom Pseudomonadati; phylum Pseudomonadota; class Alphaproteobacteria; order Hyphomicrobiales; family Methylobacteriaceae; genus Methylobacterium; species Methylobacterium indicum. Next base: position 5,444,421 of record NZ_AP024145.1, read on the forward strand.
CGGGATGCCGGCGAGCGAGAACATCATCATGGCGAGCAGGAACGCGACCAGCGGATGGGTGCGCGACAGGCCCGACAGGTCGTCGATGGTCTCGTACATCTGGCGGCCGCGGCGCAGCGACAGGATCACCGCGAAGGCACCGAGCGTCATGGCGAGGTAGATCGCCATGTAGATCACGACGCCGCGCACGCCCTCTTCTGTGCCGGCGGCGAGCCCGATGAGGGCGTAGCCGACATTGGCGATGGAGGAATACGCCATCAGGCGCTTGAGGCTGCGCTGGCCGATCGCCGCGAAGGAGCCGAGCGCCATCGAGGCGATCGACACGAACACGATGATCTGCTGCCACTCCGGGGTGATGACCGGGAAGGCGCCGATGAAGACCCGCACGGCCATGGCCATCGCGGCCATCTTGGGAGCCGAGGCGAAGAAGGCGGTGACGGGGGTGGGCGCGCCCTCGTAGACGTCCGGCGTCCACATGTGGAACGGCACGGCCGCGAGCTTGAACGACACGCCGGCGGCGACGAACACGACGCCGAGCACCACGCCGACCCCCGAGCCCTCGCGGAGCGCGGTGACGATGTGCGGGAACGAGACGGTGCCGGTGAAGCCGTAGACCAGCGAGGCGCCGTAGAGCAGCATGCCGGAGGACAGCGCGCCGAGCACGAAGTACTTCAGGCCGGCCTCGGTCGAGCGCACGTCGTCGCGGTGGAACGAGGCGATGACGTAGGCCGCCAAGCTCTGCAGCTCCAGGCCCATGTAGAGCGCGATCAGGTCGTTGGCCGAGGCCATGACCATCATGCCGATCGTCGAGAGGACGATCAGGATCGGATACTCGAACCGGGCGATGCGCTCGCGCTCGAAATGCTCCTTGGCGAGCAGGATGGCGGCGGCCGACCCGATCAGGGTCAGCGCCTTCATGATCCGGGCGAACCCGTCGACGATGAAGGAACCGTTGAAGGTGGTGACCTTGGCGCCGAAGGGCTGGCTGACCACCGCGAACAGCGCGAGGATCAGCAGGATCAGGGCCCCGACGCTGACGCCCTCGGTGGAGCGTTCGCCCTTGAAGGCACCGTAGAGGATCAGCACCAGGACGCCGACCGACAGGATCAGCTCCGGCAGGGCGGGCCCGAGGGCGGGCATGACGATCTGAGCGGCGTTCATCGCGAAAAACTCAGTGCGGGACCGGCAGGGCCGCGGCAGCGGTCTGGGTCGTGGAGAGGGCGGCGCGCATCCCCTGCATCAGCGCGTCGGTCGAGGGCGCGAAGACGTCGAGGATCGGGCCGGGATGGACGCCGTAGTAGATCGTCAGGACGACGAGCGGGGCGAGGATCAGCATCTCGCGGCGATCGAGGTCGGTGATCCCCTGCAGGCTCGGCTTCTCGAGCTTGCCATAGACCACCCGGGCGAAGAGCCACAGGGCGTAGGCCGCCGACAGGATGATGCCGAAGACCGAGAAGAACGAGACCATCGGGTTGGCCCGCAAGGCGCCCATCATGGCCAGGAACTCGCCGACGAAGCCCGAGGTGCCCGGCAGGCCGACATTGGCCATGGTGAAGACCATCATGGCGACGGCGTAGAGCGGCATGCGCTTGACGAGGCCGCCATAGGCCGAGATCTCGCGGGTGTGCATCCGGTCGTAGATGACGCCGACACAGAGGAAGAGCGCGCCCGACACGATGCCGTGCGAGATCATCAGGAACAGGGCGCCCTGGATGCCCTGCTCGTTCAGCGTGAACAGGCCGAGCGTCACGAAGCCCATATGCGCCACCGAGGAGTAGGCGATCAGCTTCTTGATGTCGGTCTGCACCAGCGCGACCAGAGAGGTGTAGATGATCGCCACGACCGACAGCGTGTAGACCATCGGGGCGAAGTAGTGCGACGCGTCCGGGAACATCGGCAGCGAGACCCGGATGAAGCCGTAGCCGCCCATCTTCAGGAGGATGCCCGCCAGGATGACCGAGCCGGCGGTCGGCGCCTCGACGTGGGCGTCGGGGAGCCAGGTATGGACCGGCCACATCGGCATCTTCACCGCGAAGGAGGCGAAGAAGGCGAGCCAGAGCCAGATCTGCATGTTCGCCGGGAAGCGGGTCTGCAGCAGGGTCGGGATATCGGTCGTGCCGGCCTGCCAGTACATCGCCATGATGGCGAGCAGCATCAGCACCGAGCCGAGCAGGGTGTAGAGGAAGAACTTGAACGACGCGTAGATCCGGCGCTTGCCGCCCCAGATGCCGATGATGAGGAACATCGGAATCAGGCCGGCTTCGAAGAACAGGTAGAACAGCACCAGGTCGAGGGCGCAGAACACGCCGATCATCGTGGTCTCGAGGACCAGGAACGCGACGAAGTACTCCTTCACCCGGTGCTCGATCGAGAGCCAGGAGGCGCCGACGCAGAACGGCATCAGGAAGGTGGTGAGCAGCACCAGCGGCATCGAGAAGCCGTCGACGCCGAGCTTGAACCGGATCGTGTCCGTCAGCCAGGCATGGGTCTCGACGAGCTGGAACTGCGAGGTCGCGGTGTCGTAGCGACCCCAGGCGACGAGGGACAGGAGGAAGGTGGCGAGGGTGGCGATGAGCGCCGCCCAGCGGGCGTTGCGACGGACCGACTCCTCGTCGCCGCGCAGCGTCAGGATGAATGCGGCGCCGACGAGGGGCAGGACGAGGAGGCCGGAGAGGATCCCGAGGCCGAGCATGAGTCTCTGTTCTCCGGTCAGATCAGTGGGTGGCCGCGGAGACGCCGGTGATGAGGTACCAGCTCACCAGGGCCGCGACGCCGACCAGCATCACGAAAGCGTAGTGGTAGACGTAGCCGGTCTGCAGGCGGACCACCCCGCGGGTGACATCGACCACGCGAGCGGCGATGCCGTTCGGGCCCATCCCGTCGATGATCCGGCCATCGCCGACCTTCCACAGGAACTCGCCGAAGCCCTTGGCCGGGCGAACGAAGATCCGGTCGTAGATCTCGTCGAAGTACCACTTGTTGAGCAGGAAGCGGTACAGCAGCGGCTGGTTGGTGGCGAGCTGATGCGGCAGCTCCGGACGGCGGATATACATCCAGAAGGCGAGCACGAAGCCCAGCACCAGCATCACGAAGGGCGAGTGCTGCACCCAGGCGGGCGCGTTGTGAATGTCGTGCATGATGTGGTTGTCGGGGCCGTGCGCGAGCGCGCCCTTCCAGAACTCGTCCATGCCTTCGCCGATGAAGCGGTTCTTGAACACCAGGCCGGCGAAGAGCGCACCCATGGCGAGGATCGCCAGGGGGATCGTCATCACCTTCGGGCTCTCGTGCGGGGTGTGGGCGTGGTGGTCGTCGTGGTGCTCGATGGCCGAGCGCGAGGCCGGCTCGACGTCGTGGCCCTTGTCGTCGTGGGCGACACCCTCGTGGTGGCCGGGGGCGCCGTCGGCGATGGCGGAGGAGGCATGGGCCGACGTGTGGGCCGACGTGTGGGCCGAGGCGTGGGCGACGGCATGGTGGGCGTGCGCGTCGGCGTGGTGGTCGTCATGGCCGTGGCCATGCGCATTCTGCCAGCGGGCCCGACCCTCGAAGGTCATGAAGAACAGGCGCCAGGAGTAGAACGAGGTGAAGAAGGCCGCGATGACGGTCGCCAGGAAGGCCAGCGTGTGGCCCGGGCGGGTCGACATGTAGGCCGCCTCGATGATCGCGTCCTTCGAGTAGAAACCGGCGGTGAACGGGAAGCCGATCAGCGCGAGCGTCCCGATCGCCATCATGGCGGTGGTGAAGGGGATGTAGCGGCGCAGATCCCCCATGTTCCGCATGTCCTGCTCGTGGTGCATCGCGTGGATGACCGAGCCGGCGCCGAGGAACAGCAGCGCCTTGAAGAAGGCGTGGGTGAAGAGGTGGAAGACGCCCGCCGCGTAGGCGCCGACGCCGAGCGCGACGAACATGTAGCCGAGCTGCGAGCAGGTCGAGTAGGCGATGACGCGCTTGATGTCGTTCTGCACGAGGCCGACGGTCGCCGCGAAGAAGGCCGTGATGCCGCCGATCACCGTGACGACGATGAGCGCGTTGGGCGCCGCGTCGAAGAGCGGCGACAGGCGGGCGACCATGAACACGCCGGCGGTCACCATGGTGGCGGCGTGGATGAGCGCCGAGACCGGGGTCGGGCCCTCCATCGCGTCGGGCAGCCACGTGTGCAGCAGGAACTGCGCCGACTTGCCCATCGCACCCATGAACAGCAGCAGGCAGCAGATGGTGAGCGCGTTCCAGTCGTAGCCCAGCAGGTGGAACGTCGCGTCCTTGAGCTCCGGCACCTTGGCGAAGATGGCGTCGTAGGAGACCGCGCCGAACAGCACGAAGCAGAGGAAGATGCCGAGGGAGAAACCGAAATCACCGACGCGGTTGACGATGAACGCCTTCATGGCGGCGGCGTTGGCCGAGGGCTTCTCGTACCAGAAGCCGATCAGCAGGTACGAGGCGAGGCCGACGCCCTCCCAGCCGAAGAACATCTGGACGAGGTTGTCCGACGTCACCAGCATCAGCATGGCGAAGGTGAAGAGCGACAGGTAGGCGAAGAACCGCGGCCGGTGCGGATCCTCGTGCATGTAGCCCATCGAGTAGAGGTGGACGAGCGCCGAGACGCTGTTGACCACGACCAGCATCACCGCGGTCAGCGTGTCGGCCCGGAACGCCCAGTCGACCGTCAGGCCGCCGGCGGTGAACCACGTCGCGACGTGATACGTGGTGGCGCCGTGGCCGTGCCCTCCGGTCACCTCGAAGAAGGCGACCCAGGACAGGAGCGCCACGAAGACGAGGATGCCGGTGGTCACCACCTCGCTGGCCCGCGGGCCGATGCGGCGCCCGAACAGACCGGCGATGAGAAAGCCGATCAGGGGCAGGAAGACGATCGCGTGGTACATGCTCGGGTCCCGGCCTCGCGTGGCGGTTGCCGCTGTGGCGCTGGTTCTTAGGGGAAAGGGCGTGCGGGCTCGGTGAGCCGCGTCAGCCCTTCATCATGTTGACGTCCTCGACGGCGATCGACCCGCGATTGCGGAAGAACACCACCAGGATGGCGAGGCCGATCGCGGCCTCCGCGGCGGCGACCGTGAGCACGAACAGGGCGAAGACCTGGCCGACGATGTCGCCGAGATGGGTCGAGAACGCCACGAGGTTGATGTTCACCGCGAGCAGGATCAGCTCGACGGACATCAGGATCACGATGATGTTCTTGCGGTTGATGAAGATGCCGAGCACCCCGAGGGTGAACAGGATCGCGGCGACCGTCAGGTAATGGCTCAAACCGATCATCGTGCCTCTCGGCCGCGGGCGGCCGCCTTCGTGTCGCGGGGCGCCTGCCCCGCCGCTCTTGCCATCAGCATCGCGAGGCTTGGGGCAGCCCCGCACGAACTCGTTCGACCGCGGTCAGGCCGGCCCTCAGACCTCGACGCCCTGGCCGGTCGGGACCTGGCGGACCTCGACAGCGCTGGCCTGCGTGCGGGCGTTCTGGATCGCGATGTCCTGGCGCTTGACGCCCGGACGGTCGCGCAGGGTCAGCACGATCGCGCCGATCATCGCCACCAGCAGGATCAGGCCGGCGATCTGGAAGAAGAAAAAGTAGTTGGTGTAGAGAACGAGACCGAGGGCCTGCGTGTTGGTGACCGTCTCTGATCCGGGCGAGACCGCCAGCGGACCGTGGACGAGGCCCGGATCGATCGCCCAGGAGCCGACCACGAGGAGCAGCTCGACCAGGAAGACCGCCCCGATCAGGCCGCCGACCGGCAGGTAGTCCTGGAAGCCCTGGCGCATCGCCGCGAAATCGACGTCGAGCATCATGACGACGAAGAGGAACAGCACCGCGACGGCGCCGACATAGACCACGACCAGGAGCATGGCCAGGAACTCCGCCCCCATCAGCACGAACAGCCCGGAGGCGTTCACGAAGGCGAGGATGAGGAAGAGCACCGAAACGACGGGGTTGCGCGAGGCGACCACCATGAAGCCGGAGGCGACGGTGATCGCGGCGAACAGATAGAAGAAGGCGGCGGCTGCGGTCATGCGCTGAATTCATGCCGCCTGGCGGCGGCCTCCTGCCCGACCCCCGGAGCGTGCCGGCGGCTCGTCTATAGAACCCGCTCCCGCGGCGCACAACCGGGGGAGCGGCGAATGTGGCGTCGATCTGGGAAGGATCACCGCCCTCCCCTGTCTTCAGATCCGGGGAGGGCTCGCGGCCCTCCCCCGGCCGCGATCAGCGGTAGGGCGCGTCCGCCGCGATGTTGCGGGCGATCTCGCGCTCCCAGCGGTCGCCGTTCGCGAGCAGCTTCTCCTTGTCGTAGAGGAGCTCCTCGCGGGTCTCGACCGAGAACTCGAAGTTCGGCCCCTCGACGATGGCGTCCACCGGGCAGGCCTCCTGGCACATGCCGCAATAGATGCACTTCACCATGTCGATGTCGTAGCGCGTCGTGCGCCGGGTGCCGTCGTTGCGGCGCGGGCCCGCCTCGATGGTGATGGCCTGCGCCGGGCACACCGCCTCGCAGAGCTTGCAGGCGATGCAGCGCTCTTCCCCGTTGGGGTAGCGCCGCAGGGCGTGCTCGCCGCGGAAGCGCGGGCCGCGATGGCCCATCTCGAAGGGGTAGTTGATCGTCGCCTTGGGCTTGAAGAAGTAGCGCATCGCCAGGGCGAACCCTGTGACGAACTCCTTCAACAGCAGGCCGCGGGCGACCTGGTCGAGCTTCATGGCTCGTTCTCCGACGGGGGGCTTCAGGAGACCGGCGCGAGGCCGGTCAGCTTGAGGACGAAGGCGACGACGAACACCATGACGAGGGAGAGCGGAAGGAAGACCTTCCAGCCCAGCCGCATGAGCTGGTCGTAGCGGTAGCGCGGCACCATCGCCTTCACCATGGCGATCATGAAGAACAGGAAGCTGGCCTTGAGCGCGAACCAGATCAGGCCCGGCACCCAGGTGAAGGGCGCGAACGGGATCGGCGAGAGCCAGCCGCCGAGGAACAGGATCGTGCCCAGCGCGCACATCGTGACGATGGCGACGTACTCGCCGAGCATGAACAGCAGGTACGGGGTGGAGGAATATTCCACCATGTAGCCGGCGACGAGCTCGGATTCGGCCTCGGGCAGGTCGAAGGGCGGGCGGTTCGTCTCGGCCAGCGCCGAGATGAAGAACACCACGAACATCGGAAAGAGCCAGAGCCAGTACCAGCCGAGGATGCCGAGCGAGGTGTCCTGCGCCCGCACGATCTGCGACAGGTTGAGGGAGCCGGCGCACATCAGCACCGTGACGATCACGAAGCCGAGCGAGACCTCGTAGGACACCATCTGGGCAGCCGAGCGGAGCGCGCCGAGGAAGGCGTATTTCGAGTTCGAGGCCCAGCCGCCCATGATGACGCCGTAGACGCCGAGCGACGAGATCGCGAAGATGTAGATGATGCCGACATTGATGTCGGCGATCGGCCAACCGTCGGCGAGCGGGATCACCGCCCAGGCGGCGAGCGCCAGGGTGGCGAAGATCAGCGGCGCCAGGAGGAACAGGCTCTTGTTGGCGCCTGCCGGGATCACCGGCTCCTTCAGCACGAACTTCAGGAGGTCGGCGAAGGATTGGAACAGGCCCCAGGGCCCGACCACGTTCGGGCCGCGGCGCAGCTGCACCGCCGCCCAGATCTTGCGGTCGGCGAGCAGCGCGTAGGCGATGAAGACGAGCAGCGCCACCAGCAGCGCCACGCTCTTCAGGCCTATGAGGAGGACGGTGCCGAGCACCTCCCAGACGGTCATCGGTCGGTGCTCCTCATTCCGCCGCTTCGAGGGCCCGCCCGCGGGCGAGACCCGAGCACTCGGCGAGCACCCGCGAGGCGCGGGCGATCGGGTTGGTGAGATAGAAATCCGCCACCGCGGGGCGGAACGCCTCGCGGCCGGGCTCGCCCGCGAGACCCGCCAGCGTCGTCAGCGCCGCGGCGCCGTCGGCCGGCGCAACTTGGTCGATGCCGGCGAAGTGCGGGTGGGCGGCGTAGAGCGCCTTGCGCAGCGCGCCGAGCGAGTCGAACGGGAGCCGCTGGCCGAGCACGTCCGAGAGGGCGCGCAGGACCGCCCAGTCCTCGCGGGCATCGCCCGGCGGGAAGGCGGCCCGGTTGGCGAGCTGGACCCGGCCCTCGAGGTTGACGTAGGTCGCCGACTTCTCGGTATAGGCCGCGCCCGGCAGGATCACGTCGGCGCGGTGGGCGCCCTTGTCGCCGTGGGTGCCCTGGTAGATCACGAAGGCGCCGGGGCCGACCTCGACCTCGTCGGCGCCGAGGTTGAACAGCACGTCGAGCGCGCCGCCCTGCACCATCTCGGCGAAGGTCAGGCCGCCCTCCCCCGGCACGAAGCCGAGATCGAGGGCGCCGACGCGGGACGCCGCGTTCTGGAGCACGCCGAGACCGTTCCAGCCCTCGGCCTTCGCGCCCAGGCCCTGGACCAGCTTGGCGACCGCCGCGAGGAGCGCAGCGCCGTCCGGCCGGGCGAGCGCCGCCTGGCCGACGATGACGAGCGGCCGCTCGGCGCCCTTCAGCGCCTCGGCGAAGCTGTGGCGGCCCGCCGCGACCTCGGCCAGGGTGTCGGGGCCGGCGCCGAGATAGGTGTGGGGATAGGTGAGGTCCGCATCCTCGCCGATGACGCCGATCTGGATCGGCGCGAGCCGCCAGCGCTTGCGGATGCGGGCGTTGAGGAGCGAGGCCTCGGTGCGCGGGTTGGCGCCCACGATCAGGATCGCGTCGGCCTGCTCGATCCCGGCGATGCCCGGCCCGAAGGTGTAGGCGGCCCGGCCCCAGGCGGGATCGATCGCCGCCCCGTCCTGGCGGCAATCGAGGTTCTGCACCTTGAGCGACGCCATCAGGGTCTTCAGCGCGAAGATCTCTTCGACGCCCGCGAGGTCGCCGACGATCGCGCCGACGCGCTTCGGATCGGCGCCCTTGAGCTTCGCGGCGATCGCGCCGAACGCCTCGGCCCAGGAGGCCGGGCGCAGGCGGCCGTTCTCGCGCAGGTACGGCCGGTCGAGGCGCTGGAGGCGCAGGCCGTCGACGACGTGGCGGGTCTTGTCGGAGATCCACTCCTCGTTGATCGCCTCGTTCACCCGCGGCTCGATCTGCATCACCTCGCGGCCGCGGGTATCGACGCGGATCGCCGAGCCGACCGCATCCATCACGTCGACGGATTCGGTCTTGTTCAGCTCCCAGGGGCGGACGTTGTAGGATTGCGGCTTGTGGACCAGCGCCCCGACCGGGCAGAGGTCGGCGACGTTGCCCTGCAGCTCCGATTCCATCGCGCGTTCGAGGTAGGAGGTGATCTCCATGTCCTCGCCGCGGCCGATGGCGCCGAGATCCGGCACGCCGGCCACCTCCGCCAGGAAGCGGACGCAGCGGGTGCAGTGGATGCAGCGGTTCATCGCGGTCCGCACCAGCGGGCCGATATACTTTTCCTCGACGGCGCGCTTGTTCTCGCCGTAGCGGGTCGAGTCGACGCCGTAGGCCATCGCCTGGTCCTGCAGGTCGCAATGGCCGCCCTGGTCGCAGATCGGGCAATCGAGCGGGTGGTTGATGAGGAGGAACTCCATCACCCCCTCGCGGGCCTTCTTGGTCAGGGCCGACTTGGTCGACACCGCTGGCGGCTCGCCGTTCGGACCCGGGCGGCAATCGCGCACGGCCCAGGCGCAGGAGGCGACGGGCTTCGGCGCGCCCTTCAGCTCGACGAGGCACATGCGGCAATTGCCGGCGATCGACAGGCGCTCGTGGAAGCAGAAGCGCGGGATCTCCGCACCCGCGACCTCGCAGGCCTGGAGCAGGGTGTAGTCCGGCGGGACATCGACCTCGATGCCGTCGACGAGAATCTTGGTCATGCGGTCAACTCTCGGGCGAGGTCCGCGGGGCGCGCGTCTCCGCGCGCCGGGCCGGCGAACCGGGAAGGCAGGTCATGATGCGGCAGACGCGGCACCGTCTCACTCCGCCGCCATCGGCACCGGGGTCGGGTGCGGGTTGGCGGTGTAGCGGTCGATGCGCTTCTCGATCTCGGGGCGGAAGTGCCGAATCAGGCCCTGGATCGGCCAGGCGGCGGCGTCGCCGAGCGCGCAGATCGTGTGGCCCTCGATCTGCTTCGTCACGTCGAGCAGCATGTCGATCTCGCGCTTCTGCGCCCGGCCTTCCGCCATGCGCAGCATCACGCGCCACATCCAGCCGGTACCCTCGCGGCACGGGGTGCACTGGCCGCAGGACTCGTGCTTGTAGAAGTACGCGATGCGGGCGATCGTCGCGACCATGTCGGTCGACTTGTCGAACACCATCACGGCGGCGGTGCCGAGGCCCGACTTCAGGTTCTTCAGCGTGTCGAAATCCATCGGCGCGTCGATGATCTCGGCGGCCGGCACCAGCGGCACCGAGGAGCCGCCGGGGATCGAGCACAGAAGGTTGTCCCAGCCGCCGCGCATGCCGCCGCAATGCCGGTCGATCAGCTCGCGGAAGGTGATCCCGAGCTCCTCCTCGACGTTGCAGGGCTTGTTGACGTGGCCCGAGACGCAGAACAGCTTGGTGCCGGTGTTGCCCGGACGGCCGAGGCCCGCGAACCAGGCGCCGCCGCGGCGCAGGATGGTGCCCGCCACCGCGATCGACTCGACGTTGTTGACCGTCGTCGGGCAGCCGTAGAGGCCCATATTGGCCGGGAACGGCGGCTTGAGCCGCGGCATCCCCTTCTTGCCCTCGAGGCTCTCGATCAGCGCCGTTTCCTCGCCGCAGATGTAGGCACCGGCGCCGTGGTGGACGTAGATGTCGAAGGGGTAGTCGTGGACGTTGCTCTCGCCGACGAGGCGGGCGGCGTAGGCCTCGTCCACTGCGCGCTGGAGCGCGTGCTTCTCGGCGACGTACTCGCCGCGGATGTAGATGTAGCAGGCATGCGCGCCCATGGCGAAGCAGGCCAGCATGCAGCCCTCGATCAGGAGATGCGGGTCGTGCCGCATGATCTCCCGGTCCTTGCAGGTGCCCGGCTCGGATTCGTCAGCGTTCACCACCAGGTAGTGCGGCCGGCCGTCCGACTTCTTGGGCATGAAGGACCACTTCAGGCCGGTGGGGAAGCCGGCGCCGCCGCGGCCGCGCAGGCCCGATTTCTTCATCTCCTCGATGATCCAGTCCCGGCCCTGCTGGAGCAGGAACTTGGTGCCGTCCCACGCGCCGCGTTTCTTCGCGGCCTCGAGACCGGGGGAGTGGAGACCATAGAGGTTGGTGAAGATCCGATCCTGATCGGCGAGCATGGCGATCGTCCTACAGGCCTGCTGTGAAAAGGGGCATCATGGTCGAGATTACTGCTTCGCCTTGGGGCCGGGCGGGCCCTTGTCGGCGGCCTTGTCCGCGTTGGTCACGCCGACGGGCTTGGCCTGCGATCCGTCGGTCTTGCCCGGGGCGTTCGCCGGCACGGCGCCGGCCTCCGGCGTTGTCCCCTTGGCGGCAGCCACCGGGCGGCCGTCCGCGGGGTCGACGGGGGTCGGGGTGTAGGAGCGGCCGCTCTGCGGCGCGCCGACGGTCTCCGACCCGGTGCGGGGGACCGCGACGGTGGTGCGGTCCGGCGTCACCTTGCCCTTGTCGGATTTCGGCTCGACGCCGGCGGGAGACTGGGCCTGCGCGGACGCGGCGGCAGCCTTGCTCTCGGTGGCGCGGCCGGCATCCGGGCGGGCGGCCTTCGGATTCTCGGCGGCCGAGGCGTCGGCACGGGCCTTCTCGCCCGTCGAGTCGGCGCCGGTCTCCTTCAGCCCCTCCTCCTCGAAGCGCTTGCGCCACGCGCCGACGCGCGAGCCGTCGAACAGCGTCTCGTCCTGGAGGGTCGTCACCGCGTCCTTGGGCTCGGAGGAGGTGCGGCCGATCTGCGAGCCGACCTTCACCGGCCGGCCGGCCGCGAGGTCGTCCATGAGCTTGCCGAGGGACTCAGGCGTGAGATCCTCGAAGTAGTCGTGGTTGATCTGCGCCATCGGGGCGTTGCAACACGCGCCCAGGCACTCGACCTCGAGCCAGGAGAAGTTGCCGTCCGGGCTGACATGGCCCGACGGGCCAAGGCGCTCGTGAAGGTACTGCTTCAGCTCGCGGGCGCCGCAGACGTCGCAGGGCGCCGTGCCGCAGACCTGGATCCAGTAGCGGCCGACCGGCTCGAGGGCGAACATCGTGTAGAAGGTCGCGACCTCCAGCACGCGGATATGCGGCATGCCGAGCTGGTCGGCCACCGCCTCGATCGCCTTCTGCGGCAGCCAGCCGCCGTTCTGCTCCTGCGCCTTCCACAGGAGCGGGATCACCGCCGAGGCCTGGCGCCCCTCCGGGTATTTGGCGATCTGCCCCTTGGCCCACTCGGCGTTTTCAGCCGTGAACGCGAAGCTCTCGGGCTGCTCGGAGAGGGGGGCTAATCTGCGGTTGGCCATGTCTCAAACGTCCATGTCTCAAACGTGTCCGACGGGTGCGGGCGAGGGCGTGAGCCCCCTCACCGGTCCACCTCGCCGAACACGATGTCGAGCGTACCGAGGATGCACGACACGTCCGCCAGCAGGTGCCCGCGGCACATCCAGTCCATCGCCTGGAGGTGAGCGAAGCCCGGAGCGCGGATCTTGCAGCGATACGGCTTGTTGGTGCCGTCGGCGACCAGGTACACGCCGAACTCGCCCTTGGGCGCCTCGACGGCGGCGTAGACCTCGCCGGCCGGGACGTGGAAGCCCTCGGTGTAGAGCTTGAAGTGGTGGATGAGCGCCTCCATCGAGCGCTTCATCTCGCGCCGCGGCGGCGGCGCGACCTTGCCGTCCTGCGTGGCGATCGGGCCCTGGCCGGCCGGCTCGCGCAGCTTGGCGATGCACTGCTTCATGATGCGCACCGACTGGCGCATCTCCTCCATGCGGATGACCTGGCGATCGTAGGTGTCGCCGTTCTTCCCCACGGGGATGTCGAACTCCATCTCGGCATAGGCCTCGTAGGGCTGCGACTTGCGCAGGTCCCACGGGATGCCGGAGCCGCGCACCATCACGCCCGAGAAGCCCCAGGCCAGGGCCTCCTCGACGGTGACGATGCCGATGTCGACGTTGCGCTGCTTGAAGATGCGGTTGGCCATCACGAGGTTGTCGAGGTCGTCGACCACCTGCGGGAAGGTCTCGCAGAACGCCTCGATGTCGTCGATCAGGCTCGGCGGCAGGTCCTGGTGGACGCCGCCCGGGCGGAAGTAGTTGGCGTGGAGACGAGCCCCCGAGGCGCGCTCGTAGAAGATCATTAGCTTCTCGCGCTCCTCGAAGCCCCAGAGCGGGGGCGTGAGGGCGCCGACATCCATCGCCTGCGTGGTGACGTTGAGGAGGTGCGAGAGCAGCCGGCCGATCTCGCAGTAGAGCGTGCGGATCAGCTTGGCACGGCGCGGCACCTCGATCCCGAGCATCCGCTCGACCGCGAGGCAGAAGGCGTGCTCCTGGTTCATCGGCGCGACGTAGTCGAGCCGGTCGAAATAGGGCGTCGCCTGGAGGTAGGTCTTGACCTCGATCAGCTTCTCGGTGCCGCGATGGAGCAGGCCGATATGCGGATCGACGCGCTCGACCACCTCGCCGTCGAGCTCCAGCACCAGGCGCAGCACGCCGTGCGCCGCCGGGTGCTGCGGGCCGAAATTGATCGAGAAGTTGCGGATGCTGTGCTCGCCCATGTCGGCTCAGCCTTTCGCCGGTGCCTTGTCGGCTTTCTCGTCGCCCGGGAGCACGTAGTCGGTGCCCTCCCAGGGGGACAGGAAGTCGAAGTTGCGGAATTCCTGCGTCAGTCGCACGGGCTCGTAGACCACCCGGGCCTCGTCCTGGTCGTAGCGGACCTCGACGAAGCCGGTCAGCGGGAAGTCCTTGCGGAGGGGATGACCCTCGAAGCCGTAATCGGTGAGCAGCCGGCGCAGGTCCGGATGGCCCGAGAACAGGATGCCGTAGAGGTCGTAGGTCTCGCGCTCGAACCAGTTGGCGGCCGGGAAGACCGGGATCGCCGACGGGACCGGGGTGCGCTCGTCGGTCTGCACCTTCACCCGGATGCGCCGGTTATGGCGCATGGAGAGCAGGTGGTAGACGACGTCGAAGCGTTTCGCCCGCGCCGGATAGTCGGCGCCGCAGATGTCGATGAACGTCGAGAAGGCGCAAGCCGGATCGTCGCGCAGGTGGGTGAGCACCCGCAGGATCTCCGAGCCCTCGACCACCAGCGTCAATTCGCCGAAGGCGAGCGCCCGGTCGGTGATCGCGGCGCCCAGGCCCGCGGCGAGCGTGTCGGAGAGCGCCAGCAGGGCCGCGTCGCCCTGCTCGGTCTGGGTATGGGCCCGGATGGTGATGCCGTTGCTCATGGGATCCCCGCCTCAGCGCTCGATCGTGCCGGTGCGGCGGATCTTCTTCTGCAGCAGCAGAACGCCGTAGAGCAGCGCCTCGGCGGTTGGGGGGCAGCCCGGGACGTAGATGTCGACCGGCACGACCCGGTCGCAGCCGCGCACCACCGAGTAGGAATAGTGGTAGTAGCCGCCACCATTGGCGCAGGAGCCCATCGAGATGACGTAGCGCGGCTCCGGCATCTGGTCGTAGACCTTGCGGAGCGCGGGCGCCATCTTGTTGGTCAGCGTGCCGGCGACGATCATCACGTCGGATTGGCGCGGCGAGCCGCGCGGGGCGAAGCCGAAGCGCTCGCAATCGTAGCGCGGCATCGACATCTGCATCATCTCGACGGCGCAGCAGGCGAGACCGAAGGTCATCCACATCAGCGAGCCGGTGCGGGCCCAGGTGATGAGGTCGTCCGTGGTGGTGAGCAGGAAGCCGCGATCGGCGAGCTCGTCGCTGATCGTCAGGAACGTCGGGTCGTTGGCGCCGATCGGCTTGCCGGTGGCCGGGTCGAGGATACCCTTGGGCTGCGGCGCGATCTCGGGGGCGCGGACGGTGGTGAGGGCCATGGTGGGGTCCGGTTCCTACGTCTCGGGGGCGGCTCTGCGCGTTCCGGCTTCTAGTCCCACTCGAGGGCGCCCTTGCGCCACTCGTAGACGAAGCCGACGGTGAGCACGCCGAGGAAGAGCATCATCGACCAGAAGCCGAACCAGCCGAGATCCCCGAACGTGATCGCCCACGGGAACAGGAAGGCCACTTCGAGGTCGAAGATGATGAACAGGATGGCGACGAGGTAGAAGCGCACGTCGAACTTCATGCGCGCGTCGTCGAAGGCGTTGAACCCGCACTCGTAGGCCGAGAGCTTCTCGGGGTCCGGGCTGTTATAGGCCACCAGGAACGGAGCCACGAGCAGCGCCACCGCGATGACGAGAGAGACGCCGATGAAGATCACCAGCGGCAGGTAATCCGACAGGAGGCCGTTCATCGAGCATCCTCAAGGGTTGGCGCGAGGCCTTGTGAGCGCGGGCCTTGGCGCGGGCCCGCGCCGCGGGCCGCCGGGGCCGTTCTCGGAACGGTTCCAAAGCCCGGAAGGTGCCGCGAGGCTTAAACGAGCGGGTATTGCGAAACAAGGGGCGTTCGCACCGCACAAACCGCGAACGTCCCTGCGCTACATAAGGATATGCGCGCGGTGCACAACACCGCGGGGCCTCGGGCCTCCCGGGGAGTATCGTCGCAGGGCCCCTTCCCGCTCCGGCCCCGCCGGGTGCCCGATCCGGTCGCCGGGGCGCCGCTCAGCCGTCCGACAGGATCAGGGCCCAGAAGCGCTTGTAGCGGCTGCCGGGCGCATCGACCCGGGCGATGCCCACGCGCCGGACCTGCGGCATCAGCATGTTGCGGTTGTGCTCGGGCGAGACCTGCCAGCGCTTCAGCACCTCGTCGAAGGTGGCGGATCCCGCGCTGAGGTTCTCGGCGGCGTAGCGGCCGCCGAAGCCGGCGCGCTTGAGCCGCACGTCGAAGGTGCCGCCGACCTCGTGCGAGAGCCGGCCGGCGCGGGCGTTGGATTCCGCCTGGTACGAGGCGGCGCGGATGAGCGAGGAATCGACCACCACCGGGCCGAGGCCGTGGCTCGCGCGGTAGCGCGAGATCGCCGCCGCGGCAGCCGCCTCGTCGAGGATCACCGGGGTCGTCGGCAAGTCGGGAGCCGGCAGGAGCGCGCTGCCGCTGCACCCGGCGAGCGCCAGGGCGGTTCCGACGAGGGCGGCGAGCACGAGCGGGCGCCGGGCCACGCCGTGGTGCGGGCGCCCGGCCGGGTGGGCGGGAGCCGTCGAACGGAGCGGCTGGGACATCGTCGGGTCGATCCTCGGGCAGGCGGCGCAGCCCGGCATATCCACGCGGGCGGCGCCACCTGTCCGGTGATTGTGGCGATGTGCGGGCGGCCTTCAGGCGGCCCGGAGCGTCGCCAGGAACCGTCTCACCTCGGCGCCGATGCTGGCGGATTGCTGCGCCACGGTGTCGGCGGCCTGAAGCACGTGGCGGGCGGCGTCGCCGGTGGCCTCGGCGTCGAGGGCGAGGCCCTCGACCGCGCCGCTCACCGTGGCGGTGCCGGCAGCGGCCTCCGCCACGCCGCGCACGATGGCCTGGGTCGCCCCGACCTGGGTCTCGACGGCGGTCGCGACCCGGTCGGTCACGCCGTTGATGGCCCGGGCCTGCTCGGCGACCTCGCCCATGGCGGCGGTCGCGCGCCGGGTCGTATCCTGGATCGCCGCGACCTGGGCGGAGATCTCCTGGGTCGCCCGGTCGGTCTGGCCGGCGAGCTGCTTCACCTCCGCGGCGACGACCGCGAAGCCGCGTCCCGCCTCCCCGGCGCGGGCCGCCTCGATCGTGGCGTTGAGCGCCAGCAGGTTCGTCTGCGAGGCGAGGCCGGCGATCACCGTGACGACGTCGCCGATGCGGGCGGCGGCCTCGCCGAGGCTCTGCATCACCGCCGCCGTGCGGTCGGTTCCCGTCACCGCGTCCCGGGCCATGGTGGCGGCCTCGCGCATGTCGCTGCCGACGGCGTCGATCGACCGGCCGAGGCCCTCGGCGGCGGCGGACAGGCCGCCGGCCCGGCGCGACGCCTCCGCCGCGGAGGTCGCCGCCGTCCCGGCGCGGCTCGCGGCCTCGGCGGCGGTGCCGGACAGGGCCCGGGCGGTCGCGTCGAGGTCGCTTGCCGCCGCGTCGACCTGGGCCAGGACCTGCGCCACCGCGGTCTCGAAGGTCTCGACCTCGCGGGCCATCTGGGCGGCGCGGCGGGCCTGCGCCTCGCTGGCATCCCGCTCGGCCGCCAGGCTCTCGCGCTCCGCGAGGACGACACGGAAGCCGTCGATGGCCCGGGCGATCCGGCCGATCTCGTCGCGCCGCCCGGTTCCGGGGATCGCCGCGTCGTAGCGCCCATTCGCCAGGGCCGCGGTGGCGTCGGTCAGGCCGGCGAGCCCGCCGACGATCGAGCGCCAGCCGAGGACGCCGAAGAGGCCGATGCCGAGGATCGCCACGCCGGCGATGGTGCAGAGCCAGAGGGCGTGACGCCAGAACGCGGCGTCGATGTCGTCGACGTAGACGCCGGTGAAGATCGCGAGCGTCCACGGCGCGAAGCCCTGGATGTAGCTCAGCTTCGGGACGTGGGCCTCGCCGCCCGGGCGGGTGAAGACGTAGCGCAGGGTGCCGGGCGTCCCGGACCGGGCGATGTCGGTGATCGCCTTGACGAGCAGCATGCCGCTCGCATCCTTCAGGCCGCTCATGTCCTTGCCGACCCAGTCGGGCTTGGGCGGCATCACCAGCGCCTTGCCCGTATAGTCGTAGACCGCGACGTAGTTGTCGCCGTCGTAGCGCATCGCGTTGGCGCGCCGCTGGAACGTCGCCATCGCGGCCTCCCTCGTCAGCGCACCGGCCCTCACATCCGCGTCGAGGCCGGTCGCGGTCGCCACCACCACGTCGGTCAGGGCCCGGAGCTTCGCCACGCGCTCGTTGATCAGGCTGTCGTGGTTTGCCCGCAAGGCGTAGAGAACCACCGCCCCCAGCCCGAGCACCGCCGCCGCCATCAGGACGGCGAACTTTCGGCTCACGCTCATGTTAGACCAAGACATCCGCATCCCCGAGTTTCGTTGGGGAATGCCTTAGGGGCGCGATGCTTGACGTTGCCTTAGCGTAAGCTGCGGATCGGGGGATTTTTGTGCAGTGCGGCGAGTGGCGCGGGCGACGGGGCTCGAACCCGCGACCTCCGGCGTGACAGGCCGGCACTCTAACCAACTGAGCTACGCCCGCGCGGCGCGCTCGCTTCACCATGTAGCCTCGGCTGCCACTCCCTCGAAGGAAGTGGCGCGGACGACGGGGCTCGAACCCGCGACCTCCGGCGTGACAGGCCGGCACTCTAACCGACTGAGCTACGTCCGCACATGGCGCTTTGCACTACAGAAACGCCTTATCCGTAAAGGAAGTGGCGCGGACGACGGGGCTCGAACCCGCGACCTCCGGCGTGACAGGCCGGCACTCTAACCGACTGAGCTACGTCCGCCCGGCGTCTCGCAGTGCTGCGATGGCTGCGGTGTATGGGGCGCCCCCTACCCTGTCAAGCCGCCGGCTCAAGAAAGCCGGGAGGGGGTGCGGGACGGGTGTCGGGCGCGTCGGCGGGCCACCACTCGCGGCCCGCGTCGCATCCGCAAAACGCCTCGCTAGCTCCGGCGTGCAGGGCCTCGTTCCCTGCCGGAGCTCGCTCCGTGCAGAGTCCGGCCCGGAGCAAGCTGGCAGCAGCATTAGGCTGGCAGCAGCATCTTGGCCTCGGCGTCTTGCACTCGCGGCCCGAGCCCCTTAACGATGCCGGCACCCGGGCGGTTAGCTCAGTTGGTAGAGCATCTCGTTTACACCGAGAGGGTCGGCGGTTCGAGCCCGTCACCGCCCACCAGGGGCTTCGTAGCCCGTCGCGCCCGCCTCGCGTTCGGGCGCGCCAAACCGGTGTCGCCCGTCAGCGCGACGCGCCGAGGCGTTCCGAAATCGTTCGTGTCGTGCAGCGGAGCGTCGCGCGCTGAAGGCTCGCCGGGATTCCTCCAGGTGCGTCCGGGAGCGTGAGGACCGCCGTCTCGTTCATCCGGAGGCGCGTTTCTGACAGCGGCTCCGCTGGTGCATGCCGGAACGGACCACCATGCGAGAAGAACGTGTCGGGGCCGCGACGGGCCCTCGATATCGTCATGGGTCGAGACCCCCTCGCAGGGGGCCTCGCCGAATCGTCTTGCCGTCGCCTCAGCGATACGCCGCCGCGATCCCCAAGAAGTCCTCGGCCTTCAGGCTCGCGCCGCCGACGAGCGCGCCGTCGACATTGGCCACGCTCATCAGTTCGGCGGCGTTCGAGGGTTTCACCGAGCCACCGTAGAGGATCCGCATCCTGGCGCCCTCCGCGCCGAGCCGGCCTTCGAGCTCCCGCCGGATCAGGGCGTGGACCTGCGCCACGTCGTCCACCGTCGGGGTGAGCCCGGTGCCGATCGCCCAGACCGGCTCGTAGGCGATCACCGTGTCGGCGGCCGTCGCGCCGTCCGGCAGCGAGCCGGCGAGCTGGCCGCGCACGATGTCGAGGGTGCGGCCGGCCTCGCGCTCCTCTCGGGTCTCGCCGACGCAGATGATGGCCACGAGGCCGGCACGGCGGGCGGCGAGCGCCTTGGCGCGGATGTCGGCATCGCTCTCGCGGTGGTAGGCGCGGCGCTCGGAATGGCCGACGATGGTGTAGCGCGCACCCAGATCCGCTAGCATCTCGGCCGAGACGTTGCCCGTATAGGCGCCGTTCGCCTCGGCATGGACATCCTGGCCGCCGACCTGGACCGGGGAGCCCTTCAGCGCGGCGGCGGTCGCGCCGACGAGGGTCGCGGGCGGGCAGACCAGCACGTCGATGCGCGCGGCGAGGCCGGCATCGAGGCCGTCGCGAACCGCCTCGGCGACCGCGAGCGAGGCCTGGAGGCCGTTCATCTTCCAGTTTCCCGCCACCAGCGGGCGCGGCCGTTCGGTCGTCATCTCTCTCCCCCGATCCTGCACAGGCGATCCAGCCTCGTCGGTCCTGGACAAGCGTTGCCGGGTAACAGGTCCGCCGCCGAGCGGCAAACGTCCGGGGAGGCCCGCCCTTTGCCTTGCGGCGCTTATGCGGTATCGCGGCCGGAACCGGGCGCCGCCTCGCGGACAGGCGCCCTCATGGGTTTTTCTGAGGATCGCGATGCTCCAGGGGTTCCGCGCCGCCAGCCAGAGCTGGCTCGGCAAGATCGTGGTGACGGTGGTGTTCGGCCTCCTGATCGCGGGCCTCGCCATCTTCGGCATCGGCGACATCTTCCGCGGCGGCGGCAGCAACGCGGTCGCGACGGTGGGCAGCACGCAGATCCCGGCCGAATCCCTGCGGACCGCCTACCAGAACCAGCTCCAGCGCCTCTCGCGCCAGAGCCGCCGGCCGATCACGCCGGACCAGGCCAAGGCGCTGGGCCTCGACCGCCAGGTGCTGGCCCAGCTGATCACCGAGGCCTCGCTCGACCAGAAGACCAAGGATCTGGGGCTGCGCATCCCCGATTCGACGGTGGTGCGGCTGATCCAGGAGGAGCCGGCCTTCAAGGGTCCGAACGGCGCCTTCGACGTCAACACCTTCCGCGATACCTTGCGGCAGGCCGGCCTGACCGAGCAGGGCTTCGTGCAGGAGCAGCGCGCGGTCGCCGCCCGCCTCCAGCTCGCCGACGCGATCACCGCCGAGCTGCCGGTCTCCCTCGCCGCCCGCGAGGCGATCCACCGCTACACCTCGGAGCGGCGCGCCGCCGCCATCGTCACCCTGCCGGATTCGGCGGCCGGCGAGATCCCGGCCCCGACCGACGAGCAGGTCACGACCTTCTACAACGAGCGCAAGGGCGCGTTCCGGGCGCCGGAATATCGCAGCGTCAACCTGCTGGTCCTCGATCCGGCGACCATCGCCAAGCCCGACGCGGTGACCGAGCCCGAGGCCCGCGCCCGCTACGAGAGCGAGAAGACCCGCTTCGGCACCCCCGAGAAGCGCACGATCCAGCAGATCGTCTTCCCGAACGACGCCGATGCGGCGGCGGCGCTCGCCCGGATCCGCAGCGGCGCGGTCACCTTCGATCAGGTCGCCACCGAGCGCGGCCTCGACGCCAAGGCGCTGGATCTCGGCACCTTCACCAAGTCCGAGCTGTTCGACCCGGCGGTAGCCGACGCCGCCTTCGCGGCCGAGCCGGACACGGTGAGCGAGCCGGTCAAGGGCCGGTTCGGCACGGTGCTGCTGCGCGTGACCGCGGTGCAGCCGGCGGCCCGCAAGCCGTTCGAGGACGTGGCGGGGGAGATCCGCGCCGAGGTCGCCCTCGACAAGGCCCGGGACGGGCTCGAGAAGGTCCACGACGCGATCGAGGACCAGCGCGCCGGCGCCAAGCCGCTGGCCGACATCGCCCGCGAGCAGGGTCTCACCCTCGTCAGCGTGCCGGCGGTGGACGCGCAGGGCCGCGATCCCCAGGGCAAGGCGGTCGAGGCGATTCCCGACAAGGACGCGACGCTGGCGGCGATCTTCCGCAGCGAGATGGGGGCCGACAACGAGGCCCTGCGCACCCGCGCCGGCGGCTACGTCTGGTACGACGTGACCAAGGTCGACCCGGCCCACGACAAGCCGCTCACCGAGGTCCGCGATGCCGTGGTGGCGCAGTGGAAGGCCGACGAGGTCGCCCGCCGCCTCGCCGCCAAGGCCCGCGAGGCGACCGAGCGGCTCGACAAGGGCGAGGCGATCGAGGAGGTCGCGAAGTCCCTCGGCCAGGAGGCGAAGACCGTGACCGACCTCGCCCGCGGCCGCGGCCGCGACGGCCTGTCGACCGAGAGCGTCGCCCGGATCTTCGCCACGCCGGTCGGCAAGGCCGGCACCGCCGCCGGCGAGGACACCGCCCGGGTGGTCTTTCGGGTGACGAGCGCCACGGTACCGGCCTTCGTGCCGAGCGCCGCCGGCGCGGTCGCCGTGGAGCAGCAGTACCGCACGGCGCTCGCCGACGACATCCTGGCCCAGTACATCGCCGACGTGCAGAAGCAGGCCGGCATCTCCGTCAACGAGGCGGCCTTCCGGCGCGCCATCGGCGGCGAGTACTGATCCCGTGCCGGTCGCCCCCTCCCCCGAGGCCGCCGCCGCCGCCGCCGCCTATGCCGAGGGCCGGCCGGTCCTCCTGCGCACCACCCTGGTGGCGGATCTCGAGACCCCGGTCGCCGCCTTCCTGAAGCTGAAGGCCGGCCGCGAGGGCGCGGCCTTCCTGCTCGAATCGGTCGAGGGCGGCGCCGTGCGCGGCCGCTACTCGATGATCGGGCTCGACCCCGACCTCGCCTGGCGCTGCGCCGACGGCAGGGCCGAACGGGCCGTGGCGCCCGACCTCGCGGCCTTCGCGCCCGAGGACGCCCCTCCCCTCGACAGTCTGCGGGCGCTGATCGCCGAGAGCGCGATTCCGGCCGAGCCCGGCCTGCCCCCGATGGCGGCCGGCCTGTTCGGCTATCTCGGCTACGACATGGTGCGGGAGATGGAGCGGCTCGGCCCCGCCCATCCCGATCCGATCGGGGTGCCGGACGCGATCCTGGTCCGTCCGACCGTGATGGTGATCTTCGACGCCGTGCGCGACGAGATCGCGCTCGTGGCGCCGATCCGGCCGATCGCTGGCCTCTCGGCCAGGGCCGCCTACGAGCGGGCGCTCGCCCGGCTCGACGCGGCCGCCGACGCGCTCGAGGGCCCGTTGCCGGTCGAGGCGCGGCAGAACCCGGCCGAGATCCCGACGCCGGCGCAGATCTCGAACGTCGCTCCCGAGGACTTCCACGCCATGGTGGCGCGGGCCAAGGAGTACATCGCCGCCGGCGACATCTTCCAGGTGGTGCTGTCGCAGCGCTTCGAATCGCCGTTCGGCCTGCCGGCCCTGGCGCTCTACCGGGCTTTGCGCCGCGTCAACCCGGCGCCGTTCCTGTGCTACCTCGATTTCGGCGGCTTCCAGATCGTCTGCTCCTCGCCCGAGATCCTGGTGCGGGTGCGCGATGGCGCGGTGACGATCCGGCCGATCGCCGGCACGCGGCCCCGCGGCGCGACGCCGGAGCAGGACAAGGCGCTGGCCGACGAGCTCCTGGCCGATCCCAAGGAGCGCTCCGAGCACCTGATGCTGCTCGATCTCGGCCGCAACGATGTCGGCCGCGTCGCCGAGATCGGCAGCGTGCGGGTGACGGATTCGTTCTTCCTCGAATTCTACAGCCAGGTCATGCACATCGTGTCGAACGTCGAGGGCCGCCTCGATCCCCGGCACGACGCCCTCTCGGCGCTCGCCGCGGGCTTCCCCGCCGGCACGGTCTCGGGCGCCCCGAAGGTGCGGGCGATGCAGATCATCGACGAACTGGAGCGCGAGAAGCGCGGGCCCTATGGCGGCTGCATCGGCTATTTCGGCGCCGACGGCCAGATGGATACCTGCATCGTGCTGCGCACCGCCATCGTCAAGGACGGCCGGATGCACGTTCAAGCCGGAGCCGGCATCGTGCACGATTCCGATCCGGCCTCCGAGCAGCAGGAATGCATCAACAAGGCCAAGGCGCAGTTCCGAGCGGCCGAGGAGGCGGTGCGCTTCGCCGCGCAGGCACGGCGGGGCCAGTAGCGGGTTCGCTCCCGCACGCGTCACCCTGATAGCCGATCGATCCCGACGGTCATCCCGGGGCTCGCGCGGCGAGAACTCGGGATCCATCAATGCTGACGGTGCAGGGCGCGGCAGAGCGCGTTCCGCGTCATGCCGAAGCCTCGGCGGTTATGGATCCCGGGTTCCGCTGCGCGGCCCCGGGATGACATCGGTGGATGTCAAATCCCGCGAGGGACGATCGCTGCGACTTACTTCCGGTTGGTGATGAGGCTGTCGACGTTGCGATTGGCCTCCCGGTTCTCTCGGTTCTGCTGCTTGATCTGGTGCTCGGTGTATTTCTGAGACATCTCGTCCCGCTTGCCCTGCGGGATGGTATTCTCGGCAGCGAAGACCGGCGTCACCGACAGCAGGCACGCGGCGCAGAGTGTGGCGGATATCAGCGGCTTGATCATGGCCTCTTCCTCATGGTCAGTTGCCGATCAACAGCCGATATATCGGCGCGGTTTCATGACAATTGGTCCATGATGAGGACATGTCGGGCGTCTCACGCATGGCGGACCGCCCGACCGCCCGAGGCGAGCAGGCGTTCGGTCACCGCATCCGCGACGCGCGCGGGTGACAGAGGCGTTGCGTGGGTTGGCGGAAACCCGTCGCACGCCCCTCGCCCGTCTCAGGAGATGCGTCGGTCCCGTGCGGAACGGCGGCGCCCGCCTCCCCTACTCCGCCGCCGCCGGCCGATGCGCTCCCTCGTGCCCCGGCGGCTCGTCCACCGCGCCGACGAACCGGCCGAACAGCCGGCCCATCAGGCGCGAGAGATCGTCCATCAGGAGGAAGATCGCCGGCACGAACAGCAGCGACAGCAGGGTCGAGACGATCAGGCCCGAGATCACCGCGATCGCCATGGGTGAGCGGAACTCGCCGCCGATGCCGAAGGCCATCGCGCTCGGCACCATGCCGGCCGCCATGGCGATCGTCGTCATCACGATCGGCCGGGCGCGCTTGGCGCCGGCCTGGGTGATGGCGGTGACGCGATCGACGCCGCGGGCCATTTCCTCGACGGCGAAATCGACCAGCATGATGGCGTTCTTCGTCACCACGCCCATCAGCATCAGGATGCCGATCACCACCGGCATCGAGATCGGCCGGTTGAAGATCAGGAGGCCGAGGATCGCCCCGCCGATCGAGAGCGGCAGCGAGAACAGGATGGTCAGCGGCTGGAAGAACGAGGCGAAGAGCAGGATCAGCACGCCCAGCACCATCATCAGGCCGGCGCCCATCGCCATGGCGAAGCCCTCGAACACCTCGCCCATCACCTCGGCATCGCCGGTCTGGCGTAACGAGATGCCGGGCGGCAGGTTGCGGGCGGTGGGCGTGTTCATCGCGAGCTTGATCTGCTCGCCGAGCGCGTCCGAGCCCTGCATGTTGGCCTCCAGCGCCACGCGCACCGCGCGGTCGTAGCGGTCGATCGCGGTGGGTCCGCGGCCGAGGCTGATATCGGCCACCGCGGCGAGCGGCACGGAGGTGCCGTTCTTCGCCGGCACCTTCAGGCTTTCCAGCGCCGAGAGGTCGCCGCGCAAGGCCGTCGGCAGCTGCACCCGGATCGGGATCTGCCGGTCGGTGGCGTTGAACTTGGCGAGGTTCTGGCCGATGTCGCCGATCGTCCCGACGCGCACCGTCTCGGCGATGGTGTCGGTCGAGACGCCGAGATCGGCGGCGACGCCGGCTTTCGGGCGGATGCGGACCTCGGTGCGGTCGAGGGGGGCGGTCGACATCACGTTGACGAGGTTGGGCAGGGCCGCGACCTCGCGCTGCATCTTGTCCGCCACCTCGGTCACCTGGGCGGTGTCGCCACCCGCGACGATGAGGGTGAAGTCGCGCTGGCCGCCCTCGCGCAGCGACCAGTAGCGTACGTCCGCCTCGTCGCGCATCAGGTCCATGATCGCCGCCTCGACGTCAGCCTGCTTGCGGGGGCGCGCGTTCTTCGGCGTCAGGTTGATGGTGAAGGTGGCGAGTCGCACCTCCTTCTTGCCCGGCAGCTGGCGGCCGCCGTCGACGAAGACCGAACGGACCTCGGGCAGGGTGCGGATGCGTGCTGCGATCCGGTCGGTGACCGCGATCGTGTCGTCGAGGCGTGCGCCCGGGGGCAGCTCCACCACCATCAGGGTGCGGGCCGCGTCCTCCTTGGGCAGGAAGCCCGCCGGCAGCAGGCTGGTGGACAGGATGGAGGCGGCAAACAGCGCCAGGCCGACCACCAGCGTCACGTATTTGTGCCGCACCGACCACAGGACGAGGCGGTTGTAGACCCGCATCACCGGCCCCTCGCGCTCCTCGTGGTGGCCGTGGTCGCGCAGGAAATAGGCCGCCATCATCGGGGTGATGAGGCGGGCCACCAGGAGCGACATGAAGACGGCCGCCGCGATGGTGAGGCCGAACTGCTTGAAGTACTGCCCGGCGATGCCGCCCATGAACGAGACGGGGGCGAAGATCGCGATCAGCGTCGCCGTGATGGCGATGACGGCGAGCCCGATCTCGTCGGCGCCCTCGATCGCCGCGCGGTAGGGCGACTTGCCCATCCGCATGTGGCGAACGATGTTCTCGATCTCCACGATCGCGTCGTCGACCAGGATGCCGGTGACGAGGGTGATGGCGAGAAGACTCACCGCGTTGAGCGAGAAGCCCATCGCGCTCATCGCCCAGAAGGTCGGAAAGACCGAGAGCGGCAGCGCGACGGCCGCGATCAGCGTCGCACGCCAGTCGCGCAGGAACAGGAACACCACCAGCACCGCGAGGCCTGCGCCCTCCATCAGGCTGTGCATGGCGGATTCGTAGTTGCCGATGGTGTTGGTGACCGACGAATCGATCCGGTCGAAGCGGACGCCCGGATATTCCTTGCCGAGATCCTCGATCTTCTTCGACACCACCTCGCCCACCGAGGCGTCGGAGGCGCCGCTCGCCCGCGAGATCGCGAAGGCGACGACCGGCTGGCCGTTGAGGCGGGCGAAGGTGCGGGGCTCCTCGGCCCCGTCGCTGAGCGTCGCGAGGTCGTCGAGGCGCACCTTGCGGCCACCCGGCAGGACGATCGAGGTCGCCGCCAGGGTGTCGAGGCTCGACGAGGCGGCGAGCGTCCGGATCGACTGCTCCTGGCCGCCGACCTCGGCCCGGCCGCCGGCCATGTCGGCGGAGGTGAGCCGCAACTGACGGTTCACGTCGGCCGCGGTGATGCCGAGCGCCAGCAGCCGGTCGGGCTTCAGGGTGACGCGGACCTCGCGGGCGACGCCCCCGAGGCGCTCGACGCCGCCGACGCCGCGCAGGCCCTGGATCTGGCGCGCCACCACGTCGTCGACGAACCACGACAGGTCCTCGGGCGTCATCGCGGGGGCCGACGCCCCGTAGACCATGATCGGCAGTCCGGCGATCTCGACCCGGGCGATGATCGGTTCGTCGATCGTCCGCGGCAGGTTCATCCGGACCTTGGCGATCGCGTCCTTGACGTCGTTGACGGCGCGATCGGTGTTCACCTCCAGGCGGAACTCGATCGTCGTCGTCGAGGTGCCCTCGGTGATCGACGAGATGATGTGCTTGACGCCCTTCACCCCCGCCACCGCGTCTTCGACCCACTTGGTGACCTGGGTCTGCAATTCGCTCGGCGCGGCGCCGGCCTGGGTCACGGTCACCGAGACGATCGGGATGTCGATGTTGGGGAAGCGAGTGATCGGCAGGCTGCGGAAGCTCACGAGGCCGAGCAGCCCGAGCACCAGGAAGAGCACGATCGAGGGGATCGGCTTGCGGATCGCCCAGGCGGAGACGTTCAGGCGCATCGAGCGGACCCGGTCAGGAGAGGAAGGCGGACGAGGCGGGCGTCAGGGA
This sequence comes from Methylobacterium indicum, assembly GCF_017347565.1. NCBI lineage: Bacteria > Pseudomonadati > Pseudomonadota > Alphaproteobacteria > Hyphomicrobiales > Methylobacteriaceae > Methylobacterium > Methylobacterium indicum. Next base: position 5,471,757 of record NZ_AP024145.1, read on the forward strand.
CGCCGGAGAAACAGGACGAGGGCGTCGGGGACGCGGGAGAAGCGAGAAGCGGGCGTCAGGGACGTCCGGCCTCGGCGGTTGCCGGCATCGCGGGGTAGATCGGCCGCACCCGGTCGCCGTCGCGCAGGAAGCTGCCGGCCCGGGCGACCACGGCGTCCCCGGCCTTGACCCCGTCGCGGGCCTCGATGAAGCCGCCGGCCGACAGACCGGTACGAATCGAGCGCAACTCGACCCGCTCGCCCGAGACCACCAGCACGGTCGGGCCGGACGGGCCGTAGACCACCGAGGCGAGCGGCACGGCGACGCCGGTGCGGCGCGCCGCCTCGACGGCGCCGCGGGCAAAGGCGCCGATGCGCAGGCGCGGATCGGCGTCGAGCTTAATGCGGACCTTGCCGAGGCGGGTCGCCCGGTCGATCTCCGGATAGACCACCCGGACGCGCCCCGACACCGAGACCGGCCCGTCCGGGGTGTCGAGGTCGAGGCTCGCCGGGGCACCGGCGCGCAGGCGCGCCAGCCCGGTCTCCGGCACCTCGCCCTCGAGCTCGATCTCGCCGCGGGCGATCAGCCGGAAGAGCGGCTCGCCCGAGGCGCTCGCCGTGGCGCCGACCCGGGCGGTGCGGCGGCTGACGATGCCCCCCTCCGGCGCGCGGATCTCGGTGCGGGCGAGCTTCAGGTCCAGCTCGGTCCTCTGCGCGCGGGCCTGGGCGAGATCGGCCTGCGCGATGGCGAGCCCGTTGCGCGCGGCCGAGAGCCGGCCGTCCGCCCCCTTGGCGGCGGATTCCCGTTGCTCCAGCACCGCCGCGGTGCCGTTGCCGGTCTTCATCAGCGACTGGGCGCGCTCGAAGGACAGAGCGGCCTCGGTCTGCGCGGCCTCCGCCTGCACGATGGTGCTGCGCGCCTGCGCCACCGCGCCCTCGGCCCGGGCGATGGCGGCGGCGTTCTGGGCGAGCTGGGTGTCGATCATCTCGCGGGAGAGCCGCGCCAGCACCGCACCCTTGGCGACCCGGTCCCCCTCCTCCACCAGCAATTCGGTGATGCGGCAGCCCTCGATCTCCGGCGAGACCAGGATCTCGTCGCGGGGCACGAGGGTCCCGGTGACGACCGCGCGCTCGACGATCTCGCGCTCGGCCGCCACCGCGACGGTGACGGCGGGCGCGGGTGCCGCCGCGACGATGGGGGCCGCCGGCGGCGCCGTCTCGGCGGCCATGGCCGGGAGAGCGGCAGCCGGCAGAGCAGCGGCAAGGGTCGCGGCGAAGGTGAGGGCCGGAATGCCGGCGCGGCGACGGGGGCGGGTCATCGGTCGGATTCCGGAAAAGTCGTCGGGTCGAAGCGGCCGTCGAGCGCCGCGCCGATCACGGTCAGCATGGCGTCGATGACGGGGCCGGTGGCGAAATCGGGCGAGAGGGCGCGCCGCACCATGATGCCGTCGGCCATCACCATGGCGAGGCGGGCGAGCGCCTCCGGGTCGGCTCCGGGAGCGGGCTGCGGGGCGCGGGCCTGCGCCTGACGGTAGAGGCCGGACAGGCGCCCCGCGATCTCGCGCTCGAAATCCCGGCAGATCGCCGCCATGGCGGGGTTGCGGGTCGCCTCGGCCCACATCTCCAGGCAGAGCACCGCCTTCTCGGCCGGAGCCTCCGCGAGGTGGCGGCGGGCGAGGCCGGTGAAGGCCTGCATCAGGTCGGGGGCGGCCTCGATGCCGGAAAAGTCCTCCGCCACCGCCGCGCGGTCGCGCTCGGCGAGGCCGGCGACGATCGCGTCCTTCGACGGGAAGTAGCGGTAGAGGTTGCCGGGGCTCATCCCGGCCTCCGCCGCCACGTCGTGCATCGTCGCGCGGTGGAAGCCGTGGCGGACGAAGCAGGCCTCCGCCGCATCGAGGATGCGGGTGCGGCGCTCCTCGGCCGAATCGAGGCGGGCGGGACTCTGGGAGGGCGGCACGCGGGCTCACAGGTGAGAATGAACGTTCATTCTCTACACCCAAGGCCTGACATTCCGCAATGGCCGAGCGGCTGCAACTTCTGCGGCCCGGTCCGCGTTGACGGTTCGAATACCAGTCATCGAGGGAAGGAATTGCGCGATGGCCATCTTCCAGGTCAGGCAGGCCGAGACCGGGGCGATTCTCTGGACCGGCGGCGCCGCCGACGAGCAGCAGGCCCTCGACGCCATGGCGCGCGAGGCCGGTTACAGCGACTTCTCGGCGATCCCCGAATCGCTGCGCGGCACCAAGGTCGACCGGCTCAACCTGGGCTGAGCCGGTCTCGGACCTCTGAGACCCCTTGCGGGAGGCCGGGATTCGTCCCGGCCTTTTTTTATGCCCAGGATTTTCGCGAAGTTTGGTTAACAAAACGTTGCCGGACGATCGCGGCTTTCTCCGGGCATCCGGCGGTGTTTCCGCCGACCGGCGGCGTCAGGCGGTCGCTGCCCGCCCTCGCGCCGCCAGGATCGCCCCCTGGTTCGCCTCGGCCCAGCGGATCAGCCCGCGCATCGGCTCCAGGAACGAGTGCCCAAGTGGGGTCAGCCGGTACTCGACGCGGGGCGGGACCTCGGCGTGGACCTCGCGCGCCACGAAGCCGTCCTGCTCCAGCCGGCGCAGGGTCTTCGACAGCATCTGCTTCGACACGTCGCCGATCTCCCGCTCGATCTGGCTGAACCGCTTCACCCCCGGTGCCAATGTGGCCAGGACGAGCAGGCTCCACTGGTCGCCGATCCGGTCGAGCACGTCGCGGATCGGGCAGGCCTGATCCAAGGTTTCGCCTGACTTCAAATCGTCGAGCACTGTTTCTTCTCCATGGTCACTGCGCGATGACCTGGTCGCGCGGCGGTGACGTCTTGCGCGGATCGTATGACGGGCCTAGCTCTGTCGACGGTCTCGAACAGTGACCAGATCGCGAAACCGAACCAAGAGAATACCATGACCAAGGTTGCCGTCATCGGCGCGACCGGGAACGTCGGCGCGCGTCTCGTCGCCGAGCTGGCGTCGCGGGGCCACGCCGTCACCGCGATCAGCCGCCATCCGGGCGCGGCCTCGCCGCAGGTCGCGCCGGCGGCGGGCGACGTGCGCGATCCGGCGGCCCTGAGCCGGCTTCTCGCCGGGCACGACGCCGTGGTGAGCGCGCTGCGCTTCGCCGACACCGATCCGGCGGCCCTGATCGGGATCGTGAGGGACTCGGGCGTGAAGCGCTACCTCGTGGTCGGCGGCGCCGGCTCGCTCGAGGTGGCACCGGGGCGGCGGCTGATCGACCAGCCCGACTTTCCGGCCGCCTACAAGGCGGAGGCCCTGAAGGGCGCGGCCTTCCTCGACGCGTTGCGCCAAGTAGACGACCTCGACTGGACCTTCCTGTCGCCCTCGGCGCTGATCGAGCCGGGCGAGCGCACCGGCCGGTTCCGCCTCGGGGGCGACGCGCTCCTCGTCGGCGAGGGGGGCAGCCGCATCTCCTACGAGGATTACGCCGTCGCCCTCGTCGACGAGATCGAGCGCCCGGCGCATCTCCGCCGACGCTTCACCGTCGGGTACTGAGCTACAGGCCGATCAGCTCGGCGATCAGGTCGGCGCCGGCCGCGGGCGAGCGCTCGCCCGCCGCCACCCTCCGCTCGGCCTCCGCCGTGGCCTTGCGGACCTCGGCGCTGCCGGTGAGGCGCTGGTGCAGCCGCTCGTGGACGAGCGCCCACATCCACTTCACGTCCTGGTCCCGGCGCTTGGCGGCGATCTCGCCCGTGGCGGTGAGCTTCCGGCGATGGTCGAGCACCGCGTCCCACAGGGCGTCGAGGCCCTGGCCGGCGAGCCCCGAGATCGTGGCGACCGGCGGCGACCAGGTGGCGCTCGCCGGGGTCAGGATGTGGAGCGCGGCGCGGTACTCGGCCGCCGCCGCCATGGCGCGCCGCATCCCCTCCTCGCCGTCGGCCTTGTTGACCGCGATCATGTCGGCGAGTTCGAGGATGCCCTTCTTGATGCCCTGCAATTCGTCGCCGGCGCCGGGCAGCATCAGGACGAGGAAGAAGTCGGTGAGGTCGGCGACCGCGGTCTCGGACTGGCCGACGCCCACGGTCTCGACCAGCACGACGTCGAACCCGGCGGCCTCGCACAGCAGCATCGTCTCGCGGGTCTTGGCGGCGACGCCCCCGAGCGTGCCCGACGAGGGCGAGGGCCGGATGAAGGCGTTGGGATCGACCGCGAGCCGCGCCATCCGGGTCTTGTCGCCGAGGATCGAGCCGCCGGTGCGCGACGAGCTCGGATCGACGGCGAGCACCGCGACCTTGTGGCCCCGCGCGGTCAGGGCGGCGCCGAGCGCGTCGATGGTGGTGGACTTGCCCACGCCGGGCACGCCGGTGATGCCGACCCGCACCGCCTTTCCGGCATGCGGCAGGGCGGCGTCGAGCAGCTCGCGGGCGGCGGCGCGGTGGTCGGCCCGCTTGGACTCGACCAGCGTGATGGCGCGGGCAAGTGCGGCGCGGTTGCCGGAGAGCAGCTGGGCGAGGTCGGGGGCCGGGACGGTCATGGCGACCTTTCTGCCGCCTCGCCGGGTCTCCGTCGAGGGCCCGGGCTGTGGACGAAAGGCCGGGGAAGCGTAACCTTCGGGCAACAGGCCGGACCCTGCCCGGGCCCTTCCCCACGGTCGTCCCCAGCGCGACGCGCCACGGCCACGATCATGCCGCATCCTCGGCCTGAATGCCGGGGCACAGCCGGCGCGATGCCGGCCCCGAGCGGGACGCCCCGAGTAGGACGCCATGACCACGACTGCCGCGCCGACGCGCCGGGGCTTCGCCCGCCTCGGCCTCTCCGCCCTCGCCAGCCTGTCGCTGGGCGGCTGCTTCGGCGACGGGCTGCTCGGCGATTCCCCGGGCCCCGAGAAGCAATCCGCCCTCGACGTGAGCCCGGTGCTCCTCGTCGCCACGACCCGCCGCCCCGCCGACCCGGCCGGGCGCCCGCCCTACTTCACCGACCAGCGTGGCCGCGGCCTCTCCTTCGCGACCGTGCGGCTCACGGTCCCCGACCGGTCGCTGATCGGCAAGGTTTCGTCGGTGGTCACCGGCGACTGGCGCATCGCCGCCGCGCCCCGGGTGGTCACCGGGCCGGAAGCCGCCACCGCCTTCGCGGAGGCGGCGCTCGGGCGCGACGTTCTGCTCTACGTCCACGGCTACCGCGAATCGTTCGAGACCGCGGCGGTCAGCGCGGCGCAGCTCTCCGACGGCATCCGCTTCCGCGGCGTGTCGGGCCTGTTCACCTGGCCCTCGGCCGGCAAGACCTTCGATTACGGCTACGACCGCGAGAGCGCCCTGTGGTCGCGCGACGCCTTCGAGGATCTGTTGCGGGCGCTCGCCACCTCGCAGGGCGGGCGGATCCACGTCGTCGCCCACTCGATGGGGACGCTCCTCACCCTCGAGACCCTGCGCATGCTGCGGGCCGATGCCGGCGAGGCCGCCCTCGACCGGATCGGCGCCATCGTGCTCGCCGCCCCCGACATCGACATCGACCTCTTCACCAACGGCATCGAGCGCCTCGGCACCGCGGCGCAGAAGATCACGGTGATCTCCTCGACGAACGACCGGGCGCTCGAACTCTCCAGCACCATCGCGGGCGGCGTGACGCGGGCGGGTGCCGCCGACCGCAGCCGCCTCGAGGCGCTCGGCGTGCGCGTCGCCGACGCGTCCGACTACGGCAGCGGCCTCATCAACCACGACCTCTTCCTGTCGAACGTCGAGGTGCAGCAGGTGATCAAGCGGGCGGTGGCGCGGGCGGACGGGCGCTAGAGCATTTTCCGACGAAGTGGATGCCGGTTCGTCGAAGAAAATGCGGCAAAACAAAGACTTAGAGAGCTTCGCGATTGCAACGCGATCGTGAAGCGCTCTAGGCGGATTTCGCCGAAGCGGTTACCGGTTCGGTACTGAAAATCTGCGACAAAACAAGAACCTGAGCGGGCAAAGCGTTGGCCTGCCAACGCAAGTCCGATTGGACGCGTCGGTTCACTCTCCCAGCCGCACCGCCACCTCGTTGCGGCGCAGGAACGGAATCGCGAAGGGCGGGTCGTAGCCCATGAAGAACGGCGACGCGGCCGTCGCCTTGCCGGCCGTTGCCAGCACCTCGGTCAGGACGCGCTCCTGCTCCGCCCTCGCCGCCGGGGTGACGCGGCCGGAGAAGCGGAGCGCCGCGATCCGCTCCGGCGGCACCCGCACCAGTCGCACGCCGGCCTCGATCGGCTCCGGCGCGCCGGCAGCCGCGACGGCGTGCGGCAGGAAGAACCGCATCGTCCCGCCCGTCCCCTGCTCGACCGGCACCGTCATGGCAATGCGCCGGCCGCCGGCCCCTCCCGGGGCCGCCGCCTCCACCGGGGCCGTCATGGCGATGCGGTCGCCGGCCCGGTTGGCGCCGGTGATGTAGCGGAAGAGCCGCCCGAACGCCTCGCCGTCGCCCTGGCCGCGCGCATCGGTCTCGACCGCGACGCGGCCCTCGTAGGCCCGGATCTCGACCCCGCGGTCGAGCCGCTCCACCGCCGCGTAGCGGGGCTGGTCGTAGAAGGTCCGGATCCCGAAGACGCCGAGGACCGACTCGATCAGGGTGACGGCGTAGTAGGCAAGCTTGTCCATGGCGTCACAGCGGCAGGGCGTGGCTGATCAGGACGACGGGACGGCCGACATGAGCGTTCCCGGCGATCTCCCCGACGATGAACCGCGCCACGTCGGCCCGGGAAATCAGCCCGTTCTTCCACGAGGACGGCCGGTCGAGCACCTGGTAGCGCCCGGTCGCGGCGCCGCCGGTCAGCACGCCGGGGCGCACCAGGGTCCAGTCCAGGCCGCTCTGGCGGATGCGGATCTCCTGGGCGTCCTTGTCGTCGTAGGCGCGCCCGAAGACGAGGCGGAACGGCAGGCGCTGCAGCGGACCGATCGCCGCCCGGCTGTCGCCGGCGCCAAAACCCGTCACCGCCACGAGCCGGCGCACACCCGCCTTCTCCATCGCCGGGACCAGCACGTTCGTCGCGTCCGAGAACAGGCGCACCGGCCCGAGCAGGTCGCGGGCGGGCACCCCGAGGGCCTGCACCACGGCGTCGACGCCCTGGAGCGCCGCCGTCACGTCGGCGGAGGATAGGGCGTCCCCGGGGAAGCGTTCGAGGTTGGGATCGGACAGCGCGATCGTCGCCGCCGAGCGTGCGAAGGCCCGCACCCGGTGCCCTGCCGCGAGCGCCGCCTTGGCCGTCTCGAGGCCGATGCCCTGGCTGGCGCCGATGACGAGGAGATGCGGCATGGGAAGGTCCCTGGGAACTGGGCGGGGTGTCCGATCCCTATGAAGCGCCGGGACGCCGGGTGGTTTCCGGGACGGGTGCGGAATCCGGCCTCCATCCGCCTCGCCGTGCCTCACGGTCGCAACCCGCCACCGCCGCCGCGGGTTCACGATCGTTCCGTGAGAGTGCCCGCCATGTCCCTCCCCGCCCCGCTCGACCGCGCCGACGCCGTCGTCTTCGACGCCTACGGCACGCTCCTCGACGTCCATTCCGCCGTGCAGCGCCACGCCGCCGCGATCGGCCCGCAGGCGCAGGCCCTGTCGGAAACCTGGCGGCAGAAGCAGCTCGAATATTCGTGGGTGCTGTCGCTGTGCGGGCGCTACGCGCCGTTCTGGACGCTGACCGAGCGGGCCCTCGACTTCGCCCTCGCCAAGCACCCAGACGTGGATCGGGGCCTCCGGAGCGGCCTGCTCGAGGCCTATCGCTCGCTCGACGCCTATGCCGAGGTGCCCGCCACCCTCGACGCCCTGCGCCGGGCGGGGCTCGGGACTGCGATCCTGTCGAACGGCGACACCGCGATGCTCGATGCGGCGGTGAACGCGGCGGGGCTGGAGGGGCGGCTCGACGCGGTCCTGTCGGTCGATCCGGCCGGCACCTTCAAGACGGCGCCCCGGGCCTACGACCTGGCGCCGGCGCGCTTCGGCGTCGCGCGGGAGCGGATCGTCTTCCTGTCCTCGAACCGCTGGGACATCGCCGGGGCGGCGGCCTACGGCTTCGCCCCGGTCTGGGTCAATCGAACCGGCCAACCGGACGAATACCCGGACCTCGCGCCGGTCCGGGTGATCCGTTCCCTCGACGGGCTGCTGGCCTGACGCGGGCTTGCAGCCCGGCGCGGGCTACTCGCCCGCCATCGGGCGGACGGAGCCCGGCAGCGCGTCGGCCGCGCCCTCGCGGCGGCGGTAGATCAGCAGGGTGGCGATCAACCCGCAGGCCCCCGCGAAGGCCATCCACAGGCCCGGCGCCGCCTTGTTGTCGAGCGCCTGGATCAGCCAGGTCGAGACGACCGGGGTGAAGCCGCCGAAGATCGCGGTGGCGAGCGAATAGGCGAGCGAGAAGCCCGTGGTGCGGACGTTGGCCGGGACGATCTCGGTCAGCGCCACCACCATCGCGCCGTTGTAGCTGCCATACAGGAAGGACAGCCACAGGAGCGTGATCAGCATGTTGGTGAACGAGATGTTCGAGGTGAGCCAGGCCAAGGCCGGGTAGGCGGTGAGCAGGGTCAGCGCCGAGAAGGCCAGCAGGATCGGCTTGCGGCCGATCTTGTCGGACAGGGCGCCCATCACCGGCAGCCAGAACAGGTTCGACAGGGCGGTGAGGAAGGTGACGATCAGGCTGTCGGTCTCGGACAGCTTGAGCACGCTCTTGCCGAAGGTCGGGGTGTAGACCGTGATGGTGTAGAACGACACCGTGGTCATCACCACCAGCAGCATGCCGAGCAGCACGATCTTCCAGTTCTGGCCGAGAGACGTGAAGACCTCGGGCAGCGACGGGCGGTGCTTGCGGTGCAGGAACTCCTGGGTCTCCTCCAGCGAGCGCCGGATGTAGAACAGGAACGGCACGATCATGCAGCCGATGAAGAACGGGATGCGCCAGCCCCACTCGGACATCTGGGCCGGCATCAGCGCGCGGCTCAAGGCGAAGCCGATCAGCGCCGCCACCATCACGGCGACCTGCTGGCTGCCCGACTGCCAGGAGACGTAGAAGCCCTTGCGGCCGGGCGTCGCCATCTCGGCGAGGTAGACCGACACGCCGCCGAGCTCGACGCCGGCGGAAAACCCCTGGAGCAGGCGGCCGATCAGCACCAGGAACGGCGCCGCGAGGCCGATGGTCTGGTAGGACGGTACGAAGGCGATCAGCACCGTGCCGGCGGCCATGATGCCGAGCGTCACGATGAGGCCCTGGCGCCGGCCGATCCGGTCGACATAGGCGCCGAGGAAGATGGCGCCGAGCGGCCGCATCAGGAAGCCGGCGCCGAAAGCCATGAAGGTGAACATCAGCGAGGCGAACTCGTTCTCGGCCGGGAAGAAGGCCTTCGAGATGTGGCTCGCGTAGATGCCGAACAGGAAGAAGTCGAACATCTCCAGGAAGTTGCCGCTCGTGACGCGCAACACCGTGGCGACCTTGGACCCCTGCGGACCGTGGACCGGACCTGCCATGCTGATTTCCTCCCGATGTCGGGCTTGCCTTCGACTTCGCTCTCTCTAGCGCCATCCGCCGCACGTTTGACAGAGAAATCTAATCCGGCGGAATCGGTGGCGGGGGCGCCGTCCACGGCTTATCGACGGAGGAGGGGCCGGCACGGTCACCGTCGGGAGGAACCATGAGCGACACGACATCACGCGCGAACGCCCGGCGGAGCCGGCGGCACGCCCTCCCCCTCCTCGCCGCCCTCGGGCTGGCGGGACTCGCGCTCGCCGGCCCGGCCCAGGCCGCGGAGGTGCGGGTGATGATCTCCGGCGGCTTCACCGCCGCCTACCAGGCCCTGGTACCGGGCTTCGAGACGAAGACCGGCGACAAAGTCGCGACCGCCTACGGTCCGTCGATGGGCACGGCACCGGAGGCGATCCCGGTGCGGCTTGCCCGCGGCGAGCCGGCCGACGTGGTGATCATGGTCGGCTACGCCCTCGACGCCCTCGACAAGGAGGGCAGGATCGAGCCGGGCAGCAAGGTCGCGCTCGCCGATTCCCGCATCGCGCTGGCGGTGAAGGCCGGCGCCAAGGTCCCGGACATCGCGACCCTCGACGCCTTCAAGACGGCTCTGCTCGGCGCCACCTCGATCGCCTACTCGGACAGCGCCAGCGGCGTCTACATCGAGAAGGAGATGTACGGGAAGCTCGGCCTCGAGAAGGAACTGGCGCCGAAGAGCCGGATGATCGTCGCCGAGCGCGTCGGCAACGTCGTCGCCCGTGGCGACGCGGAGTTCGGCTTCCAGCAGGTCGCCGAGCTGAAGCCGGTCAAGGGCATCACCATCGTCGGGCCGATCCCGCCGGAGGTCCAGAAGGTCACGGTCTTCTCCGCCGGCATTCCCAAGGGCGCCCGGCATCCGGAGGCGGCCCGCGCCCTGATCGCCTGGCTCTCGGCCCCGGAGCATGCCGGCACCGTGGCCGAGACCGGCCTCGACCCGATCAAGGCGCGCTAACCCCCGATTCACGACAAGGGAGAATCCGAGGGATCGGATTCACCACCTCTTCACGCCGTCCGGCGCCTCATGGGTCCCACACAACAGGTCTCGCGCCGCCCGATCACGGGCCGGCTCAAGCGGGCGGGGACGGCATCATGCGACAGGGTTGGACGCCCGGAGCGGCGGCGCGCGGTGCCGCGCCGCTGCTCCGGCAGGAGAAGAACGCGCATCAGCGCTACCTCGCGGCCCCGGGCTACCACCCGGGCGCCCTGGTGATCGCGACCCTCGGCCCCGCCCTGGGGGCGGCGATCGTGGCGGTGGTCGCGCTGGGCCTGCGGGTGGCCCTGTAACGGCAACACACCCGACGCGGGCCGCCGCGCCGGGCGCGGAATCGGGCGGCTGGACCTGCCCTATGGAAGCCACCTACCGGTGAGCCGCCCCGTCTCTCGCCAAGCGCCGCCCGCGGCGGGGATGCCGAACCGTAACGACAGTCCCGACGGCGGCTGGATCTTCTCGAGCAAATCCCGGCCTCCGGGGCCCGCGAGGCACAGACCTCGGCGACGGGGTTGGCAGCCCGCGATGCATCGTGGATGATCGGCGCGCCCGGCCGGCCGTCGATCGCGCCGGTGCGACCGGCGCTCGGGTCGCGGTCCACCGTGTCGAAGGTCTATCGACGGACCGGGATTCACCAAGAGGCACGGTTCGTGATTCTGGACTTCGCCATCCCCGATCAGGCGCTCGGCTATTCCTACAACAGGGGTGGGATCAACAACCAGAAGATCGCCCTCCTCGGTCTCTTCCTCGCGGCCGTCACCGAAGGACCGCGCCGCGTCGTCCTGCCGGACATCGTGATCTTCGATCAGATCACCTTCGTCCACAAGCGCGTGCCGATCGCGACGGCGTTCGACGTCGCGCGCCTGCGGGACTTCGCGGAATCGGTCGGCGTGGCCATCCTCGACAGACCGCCCGCGGGCGATGAAGGCGGCTGGGATTACTTCCACGCCGGCGAACGCCACATCGCCGGCGCGGCCGCATCCGGGACGCTCGACGGCGACAGCCTCGTCGCCCGGTTCTTCCGCGCCCTGGTACCGAGGGCCCGGACCTCGCCCGACGTGTCGCGTCTGCGGGACATCGCCTTCGGTCGAAGGAGCATCACCCACGTGATCCAGATGCGCATCGAGCGCGACTGGGATTTTCACGTGCAGAGCCGCGTCGATCCCGATGCCGGCGACAACGAGGACAACCGGCACACCGCCGAGAGCATCGCCCGCAAGTTCCGGGCGACCCATCCCGCGGCCGGATCGACGATCTACGTCGTCTGCGACGAGGCGGCCCTCGTCGAGGGAAAGGACGAGATCCGCCGGTCGCTGCGCGAGCGCCACGATATCGAGGCGGTCTGGAAATCCGATCTGCTGCCGGACCTCCGGCCGGACGACGCGACGCTTCTCGATCTCTCGCTGATGGATTTCGAGATCGCCCTCGCGTCGGAGTTCTTCGTCGGGACCTCCCGCTCGACCTTCTCGGGAATGGCCGCGCTGGAGCGCTTCGCCCAGTCCGGGGCCGTGGACAACCACAGCATCTACAACGCGCTCGGGCCCACCCTCGCGACCCGGCACGACCGGGGCGCGTTCCGGTCCGCCCGCCTGGCGAGTGCCCGGGACATCCGCGACCCGGCCTGCGGCTACGAACTCGGGCAGATCCTGGAGGCGGCCGGCGATCTGCGCCAGGCGCACGACCGCTACGACGCGCGCGGCGCGTTCGGCGGGCCCGACCGGGAGGAGGTCTACCTCGCCCTCTACGGCGCGGCGCGCCTGAAGGCCGCGCTCGGCGACGCGCCGGACGCGGTGCTGGCGGCGTTCGCGCGGGCGGCCGACGTGTCCGCGTCGCGGGCCGAGGCGCTGCATGGCGGGGCGCGCCACGCGCGCCTCCACGGACGCTACGACGACGCCTACGCCTTCGCTGCGCGGGGCGTCGCGATCGCCCGGCCCGCCGCCGGCCGGGCCGTCGAGGCCTGGATCTACGACTGGGCGCTGATCGACGAATTCGCCGTCGCCACCTCGTGGACGGGGCGCCCCGTCGAGACCCTGCAGGCCTGCATCCGGCTCCTGACCGAGGCCAAGCTCCCGGCCGAGCATCGCGACCGGATCGTCGCCAACGCGAAATTCGCCATCGATCGCATCGCCGGATTGTAGGCCCCCGGGGCCGGCGCCGGCCCCGCGCCAATCGGCCGAATTGCCGAAGCGGTCGCGCGGTCCCAAGGTCACCCGACCATGCGGCGCCACCTCCCCCTCGTCCTCGCGGCTCTCCTCGCCCTGGTGGCGACGGGGCTGCTCGCCTATCAGTGGCTCGGGCAGCCCACGACGTTGCGGGTCGCTGTCGGGCCGGCGGGCAGCGAGGATGCCCGCCTGATGGCGGCCGTAGCCCAATCCTTCGCCCGCACCCACGAGGAGGTGCGCCTGCGGCTCGTTCCGACGAGCGGCGTCGCCGAGAGCGCGCGAATGGCCGAGATCGGCCGGGCCGACCTCGCGGTGGTGCGCTCGGACGTCGGCATCCCGGCGAGCACCCAGACCGTCGCGATCCTCCACCGCGACGCGGCCCTCCTGCTGGCGACCGATCCGTCCCTCGCCGCCGTGCCCGACCTGCGGGGCAAGCGGATCGGGATCGTGCGCAACCCCGCCGCCAACGTCCGGCTGCTCGAGAGCCTGCTCGCGCATTACGACGTGCCGGCGGATTCCGTGACGACGATTCCGCTGGGCGACGGCCGGGAGGCCGGCGAGGCCCTGCGGGAGGGCAAGGTCGACGCCGTCCTGACGGTGAGCCCCCTCGTCGGTCGCACCGCCGGCGACGTCCTGGCGAGCATCGCGCGGACGGGCGGCACCCCGGCCTTCGTCCCGATCGGCGACGCGGCGGTGCTGGCGCGGCGCTGGCCGGCGCTCGAGAGCGTCGAGATCGCCCGCGGCACCTTCGGCGGCACGCCGCCGCGCCCGGCCGAGACCATCACCACCGTCGGGGTCAGCCACCGGCTGGTGGCCCAGGCGCGGATCGCCGATTCGGTGGTGTCGGAGCTGACGCGGCTCCTGTTCGTCAACCGGCCCGCGCTCGCGGTCGAGGTGCCGCTCGCCAACCAGATCGAGGCGCCCGACACCTCGAAGAGCGCGTCGCTGCCCGTCCATCCCGGCGCGCAGGCCTATTACGAGGGCGAGGTCGAGAGCTTCTTCGAGCGCTACGGCGACTGGTTCTACCTCCTGGTGATGTGCGTCTCGATCCTCGGCTCGGCCGCCGCCACCCTGGTGTCGCGGGCCGCCAACAAGTCGCGGGCGCGGGACATGGCGCTCCTGCGCCAGCTGCTCGCCATCGTGCGCGCCTGCCGCGACGTCGAGGACGAACTGGAGCTCGCCGACCTCGAGCGCCAGGCCGACGAGATCCTGGCCGCGGCGCTCGCCCGGGCGGGGACGGGCGCCATCGACAATGCCGGGGTGGCGGCCTTCACCCTCGGCCTCGATCAGGCGAGGCGGGCCATCGCCGAGCGCCGGGCGGTGCTGATCGAGCGGCAGGCCGCCGGCGCGGAGCCGGACCCGCTCTCCGCCGCGGCGGAGTGAGGCGACGAGCCAGGGGAGCGCGTCACACCCCCTGTCACGCGCCCTCTTGCGAAGTGACGCCACACCTTATATTGCGACGCAATAGTTTTCCCCCGGCTCGATGCGTCCGGCTGCCATCCTGGCGGCCCGCGGCGTGCCGGGCTTTGTTTGCTTCGGATATCCCATGAAGCTGCGCAATATCGCCATCATCGCCCACGTCGACCACGGCAAGACGACCCTGGTCGACAAGCTGCTCCAGCAATCCGGCTCGTTCCGCGAGAACCAGCGGGTCGAGGAGCGCGCGATGGACTCGAACGACCTCGAGAAGGAGCGCGGCATCACCATCCTGGCCAAGGCCACCTCGGTGGTCTGGAAGGACACCCGGATCAACATCGTCGACACCCCCGGCCACGCCGATTTCGGCGGCGAGGTCGAGCGCATCCTCTCGATGGTCGACGGCGTGATCGTGCTCGTCGACGCCGCCGAGGGCCCGATGCCGCAGACCAAGTTCGTGGTCTCGAAGGCGCTCAAGATCGGCCTGCGCCCGATCGTGGCGGTCAACAAGGTCGACCGTCCGGACGCCCGCATCACCGAGGTGGTGAACGAGGTGTTCGACCTGTTCGCGGCGCTCGACGCCACCGACGAGCAGCTCGACTTCCCGATCCTGTACGGGTCGGGCCGCAACGGCTGGATGGCGACCTCGCCCGAGGGCTCGCAGGAGGACGGCCTGGCGCCGCTCTTCGACCTCGTGCTCGAGCACGTGCCCCAGGCCAAGACCGAGGACGGCCCGTTCCGGATGCTCGGCACGCTGCTCGAGGCCAACCCGTTCCTCGGCCGCATCATCACCGGCCGCATCGCCTCGGGCACCGTGAAGCCGAACCAGGCGATCAAGGTTCTCGACCGCGAGGGCAAGGTCGTGGAGACCGGCCGCGTCTCGAAGATCCTGGCATTCCGCGGCCTGGAGCGCCAGCCGATCGAGGTCGGCGAGGCGGGCGACATCGTGTCGATCGCGGGCCTCGTGAAGGGCACCGTCGCCGACACCTTCTGCGACCCGCAGGTCGAGACCCCGATCCAGGCCCAGCCGATCGACCCGCCGACCGTGACGATGTCGTTCATCGTGAACGATTCGCCGCTCGCCGGCACCGAGGGCGACAAGGTCACGAGCCGCATGATCCGCGACCGCCTGTTCAAGGAGGCCGAGGGCAACGTCACGCTCAAGATCGAGGAAGCCGCCGACAAGGACTCGTTCTACGTCTCGGGCCGCGGCGAGCTTCAGCTCGCGATCCTGATCGAGACGATGCGCCGCGAGGGCTTCGAGATCGCCGTGTCGCGTCCCCGCGTCGTCTTCGAGAAGGACGAGGCCGGCGAGATCATGGAGCCGATCGAGGAGGTCGTGATCGACGTCGACGAGGAGTATTCCGGCGTCGTCGTGCAGAAGATGTCGGAGCGCAAGGCCGACATGATCGAGATGCGCCCGTCCGGCGGCAACCGCCTGCGCCTGGTGTTCCACGCTCCGACCCGCGGCCTGATCGGCTACCAGGGCGAGCTGATGACCGACACCCGCGGCACCGCGATCATGAACCGGCTGTTCAAGGCCTACGAGCCCTACAAGGGCGAGATCGCCGGCCGCCGCAACGGCGTGCTGATGTCCAACGACCAGGGCGAGGCCGTGGCCTACGCCCTGTGGAACCTCGAGGATCGCGGCCCGATGATGATCGAGCCGGGCTGGAAGGTCTACCAGGGCATGATCATCGGCGAGCACAACCGCGAGAACGACCTCGAGGTGAACGTGCTCAAGGGCAAGAAGCTCACCAACATCCGCACCACCTCGAAGGACGAGGCGGTGCGCCTGACCCCGCCGATCCGCATGACCCTCGAGCGTTCGCTCGCCTGGATCCAGGACGACGAACTGGTCGAGGTGACCCCGAAGTCGATCCGCCTGCGCAAGGCCGTCCTCGACCCGAACGACCGCAAGCGCGCCGAGCGGGCCAAGGAAGCTTTGAGCGCCTGATCGTCGGCATGACGGTGTGACGCGTCATCCCTCGCCCCTCCCCGGGGCGGGGGATTTTTTATGGCTGCGGTGGACGGTCGGAGCGCTCGTGTAGATTCCCGGTTCGCCGTCCCGTATCGGGTAGGGCAGATCGGTGACGGGATGAGGCGCGGGTTCCCCCCTCTCCCATGTGGGAGAGGGGATCCCGCGCTTTGTCCGTTCCCGGATATTTCCTCGGACGGCCCCGCTGATCCCGAAGGTCAAGGCAGCGTGCCGGCAGGAGACCCGCGTGGAACACGAGATCTACCGCTGGCTCGGTATCCCGGCGTCGATCCAGTCGGAGGTGCTGGCGCCCCTCGGCCTGGCGCTGGCGGTCATCGTCACGGTCCACGTGCTGATGAACAAGCGCGAGGTCGGCGCGGCGATCGGCTGGATCGGGCTCGGCTGGCTCTCTCCGGCGCTCGGCAGCCTCCTCTACGTGATGTTCGGGATCAACCGGGTGAGCCGCCGCGCCCGCCGCCTGCCGGTGCTGCCCGGACCGCGGCCCGGCGCCCCGCCAGCGCCGGTGGCCGAGGTGCCGGAGGCGTTCGCCCCCTTGCGGCGGGCGGTCGAGCGCATCAGCGGCCTGCCGCTGGTCGCCGGCAACGGCATCCGGCGCTACCGTCACGGCGACGAGGCCTACCCGGCGATGCTCCTGGCGATCGCCGAGGCCGAGACCAGCGTCGCCCTGTCGAGCTACATCATGCGCGACGACGACAGCGGCCGGGCCTTCGCGGCGGCGCTGGCCGCCGCCAAAGCCCGGGGCGTCGCGGTCTGCGTCCTGATCGACGGCATCGGCAGCGGCTACTTCTTCCCGGCGATGTACCGGCGCCTGCGGTCTCTCGGCATCCCGGCCGGCCTGTTCATGCATTCGGCGCTGCCCTGGCGGATGCCGTTCCTCAACCTGCGCACCCACAAGAAGCTTCTTCTGATCGACGGCCGGGTCGGCTTCGTCGGCGGGGTCAACATCGCCGACGAGAACGTCATGGCGAAGGACCCGCCCGATCCGGTGCGCGACAGCCATTTCCGCATCGACGGACCGGTGGTCGGCCAGCTCGCCCAGGCGTTCTGGCGCGACTGGGCCTTCGTGAAGGGCGAGGACCTGGAGGGGCCGGCCTGGTTTCCGCAGATCCCCCCGGCCGGCGCCTCGCTCGCCCGCGTCGTCATCTCGGGGCCGGATGCGGACATCGAGAAGATCGAGTTCGTGGTGCTGGAGGCGCTCGCCACCGCCCGTCACTCGGTGCGCTTCGCCACCCCCTACTTCCTGCCGAGCGAGATGCTGCTGACGGCGCTCGGCCTCGCGGCGATGCGGGGCGTGATCGTCGACGTCATCATTCCGCAGGCGAGCAACCACCGGGTGGTCGACTGGGCGACCCGCGCCCATGTCGGGCCGCTGCTCGAGGCCGGCGTGCGGATCTGGCTCGACCGGCCGCCCTTCGACCACTCGAAGCTGATGGTGGTGGACGATGCCTGGTGCTTCGTCGGCAGCGCCAACTGGGACAGCCGCAGCTTCCGGCTGAACTTCGAACTCAACGTCGAGGTCTACGACCCCGCCTTCGCCGCCGATCTCAACCGGCTGATGCAGGCCAAGATGGAGGCGCGGCTCACCGCCGACGACCTCAACTCTCGCGGGATGGCCGTGCGCCTGCGCGACGCCGCCGTCCGATTGCTGCTGCCATATCTTTGAGCGGCACCCGCTTGCGAAAATCCTCGGCCCGGTCGCGGAACGCCGCGATCCGGTCGCGCAGCGGCTCCCGCCGCCCCTGCGGGTTGCCGGGTTCGAGATGGACCACGATCGGCCGGTGATCCGAGGCACCCCGCGGCAGCACCGCCTGGCCCCGGCAGGTGAGCCCGCGCACCAGGCAGCGGTCGAGGCGCAGGGGCACGAGATCGACCATGGCGTGGGTCGGATGGCGCGGTCCGACGTCCTGGAACCCCGGCAGCAGCGCCGGCCCGACGATATTGTAGTCGCCGAGCACCGCGGCGCGCACCGGCAGATTCTGGGCGATGCGGCGCAGCTGGCGCCGGTTGAGCACCTGCCCGTGCGACAGGTGGACGTTGGCGACCCCGAACGACCCGAGATCGAGGATCTGGCAGACCCGGTCGATCAGCGCGCCCGACGGCAGCGTGATCACCCGCGGCGGGTTCAGCCACGGGGTCGGGCTCCACATCGCGAGGCCGTGGATGCGCTTCGGCAGCGGGGCCCAGGCATAGTGCCCCCCGACCCGGGCCTGCAGCTCGGTGATGTCGACGGTCGCCTCCTGCATCAGCAGCAGGTCCGGCTTCTCCTGCGCGATCAGCGCCTCGAGGGCATCGACCGTCGCGCCGGTCCGTCGCAGCAGGTTCCAGCTGATGATCTTGCGTGGGCCGGGCCGGTGCGGGACGTGCCCGGTCGCGGAGGTCGGGGGCTCGGCGGGCAGGAGATGATGGGGAGGCAGCATGGCACCGGCTGGCAGCGCATGGAGGGGCCGGCACGAGGGCGGGGAAGCACCGCCCGGGCGCGCGCCGGGCCCGCGCGAGGCCCGTCCGGCGGCAAGCCCCATACGCCGATTTGCCCGCCCTGGGAACGGCGCCCCCGGCACAGGGGGCCCGAGGCCGGCGCTCGGCCACGGGGCGATCCCGGCATCCGGGCCTCTCAGGCGCCGGGGGGGCGCAGGCCCGGCAGGGCCCGGACGAGATCGCGGAACTGGTCGCCGCGATCCTCGAAGCTGCGGAACTGGTCGTAGGAGGCGCAGGCCGGCGAGAGCAGCACCACCGGCTCGCCCGACGCGTCCGCCTCGGCCGCGGCGGCGGCCTCGACGACCGCGGCGGACAGCGTGCCGCAGCGGCTGAACGGCACGTGCCCGTCGAGGGTCGCGGCGAAGTCGTCGCTCGCCGCGCCGATCAGGTAGGCGTGGGCGATGCGGGGGAAGTACGGCGCGAGGCTCGCGATCCCGCCCTCCTTCGGCTTGCCGCCGAGGATCCAGTGGACGCGCTGGAAGGCCGAGAGCGCCTTCTCGGTCGAATCGGCATTGGTGGCCTTCGAGTCGTTGATGAACAGGACGGAGCCGCGGCGCCCGACCTCCTCCATCCGGTGCGGCAGGCCCGGAAAGCTCGCGAGGGCCGCCGCGAAGGCGTCCGGCGTCACGCCGAGCTCGCGCGCCACCACGTAGGCGATGGCGGCGTTCTGCCAGTTATGGGCGCCGCGCAGCGACCCGATGCCGGCGAGATCCGCCACCGGCTCCGCCGGCTCCCGGCGGCCGTCGATCACGATGCCGTTGCGGGCGAGGATGCCCGGCCCCTCCCCCGCCTCGCCGACATGGATGCGGGTGATCGGACCCTGCCGGCGTCCGGCGATCGCCCGGCAGTATTCGTCGTCGACCCCGACCACGGCATGCGCGGCGCCGGTCACCAGCCGCTCCTTGATGGCGGCGTAGCGCGTCATGTCGCCGTGGCGGTCGAGGTGGTCGGGCGTGAGGTTGAGGAGCACGCCGATGGTGGGGGCGAGCGAGGGCGTCAGGTCGATCTGGAACGAGGACAGCTCGATGACGTGGACCCGGTCGGGCGAGGGCGGCGCGAGCGACAGGATCGCCGTGCCGATATTGCCGCCCATCTGCACGTCGCGGCCCACGGCCGTGAGGACGTGGGCGATCAGCGCCGTGGTGGTCGACTTGCCGTTGGTGCCGGTGATGGCGACGAAGGGCGCGTCCGGGCTCGTCGCCGCGCGCTCGCGGCAGAAGAGTTCGATGTCGCCGATCACCGGCACGCCCGCCGCCTCGGCGAGGTCAACGGTCCAGTGCGGCACCGGGTGGGTCAGGGGCACGCCCGGCGCAAGCACCAGGGCGGCAAAGCCGCCCCACTCCGCCCGGCGCAGGTCGCCGGTCGCGATGCCCCGCTCGCGCGCCGCCTCCATCCGCGCCGGGTTGTCGTCGCAGGCGACGACATGGGCGCCGCCGGCCGTGAGGCTGAGCGCCGTGGCGAGGCCCGAGCCGCCGAGACCGAACAGGGCGACGGACTGGCCGGCGAAGGTGGTGGAGGGTGTCATGCGTGCGATCGGGCCTTCGCGCCGGGGCGGCGCCGGGCCGGGACCCGGCGCGTCTCTCAGGCGGTTAGTGGGACGGCGAGCGCGGCTTCGTCAAGCTGTGCGGTACGGGCGATCCCGGCGCTCTTCCTGTCCCGGACGACGGTCGCGTCAGCGGACGGAGATCCGGGACCCGGCGCAAGGACTCGCGAAGCGACCGCTGTCTGCACCGTTGCAACCTGCGGAGCCGCGTCGCGGCCCGTTCTCTGCCGGATCCCGGATCTCCTTTTCGCTTCGGTCGTCCGGGAAAGGGCGTGGCGGCGAGAAGCAATCCTTACCGCAGCTTCAGGGTCGCGAGGCCGAGCAGCGCCAGGACGACGGCGATGATCCAGAACCGGATCACGACCTGCGGCTCCTTCCAGCCCTTCTGCTCGAAGTGGTGGTGGATCGGCGCCATGCGGAAGACGCGCTTGCCGGTGAGCTTGAACGACGCGACCTGGATGATGACCGAGAGGATTTCCAGCACGAACAGGCCGCCGACGATGCCGAGCACGATCTCGTGCTTGGTCGCCACCGCGACGGTGCCGAGCAGGCCGCCGAGCGCCAGCGAGCCGGTATCGCCCATGAAGATCTGGGCCGGCGGCGCGTTGAACCACAGGAAGCCGAGGCCCGCCCCGATCAGCGCGCCGCAGATCACCGCGAGCTCGCCGGTGCCCGGGACGTAGTTCACCTGGAGGTAGGAGGCGTAGATCACGTTGCCGACGAGGTAGGCGATGATCCCGAAGGTGGCCGCCGCGATCATCACCGGCACGATGGCCAGCCCGTCGAGGCCGTCGGTGATGTTGACCGCGTTGCCCGCGCCCACGATCACGAAGCCCGCGAAGGCGACGTAGAACAGGCCGAGATTGATGATCGCGTCCTTGAAGACCGGGAAGGCGAGCCGGTAGGCGAGGCCCGGCGCCGAGTACTCGGCCACCGCCACGCAGGCCGCGATCGCGATCAGCGCCTCGAGGCCGAGGCGGAACTTGCCGGAAAAGCCCTTGTGGCTCTGCTTCGTGACCTTGAGGTAGTCGTCGTAGAAGCCGATCGCGCCGAAGCCCAGCGTCACCATCATGACGATCCAGACGTAGTGGTTGCGCGGGTTGGCCCAGAGCAGCACCGCCACCAGCGTGCCCGCCAGGATCATCAGCCCGCCCATGGTCGGCGTGCCGCGCTTCGTCAGCAGGTGCGATTGCGGGCCGTCCTCGCGGATCGGCTGGCCCTTGCCCTGGCGCAGGCGCAGGAGCGAGATGATCCAGGGCCCGAACCAGAACACGAAGAAGCCCGCCGTGAACAGCGCGCCGCCGGTCCGGAAGGTGATGTAGCGGAAGACATTGAGCGGCGAGAACACGCCGCTCAGGTCGGAGAGGAGGTAGAGCATCCCGGATTCATCCGATCGTGGGCGAGCGGCAGCCCCGGGTTCTGAGGCCCGCGCCGCCGCGTCAGAAGTCCTTCGAGGGTCGCTCAGCCGGACCGGCCGACGGCGAGATCCTGGTCGGCGCCGCCGTAGCGGGCTTTGAGCGCCTCGACAATCCGCCCCATGCGGGTGCTGTTCGAGCCCTTGACCACCACGGCGTCGCCGGGGCGCAGGAGGTCGAGCAGCGGATCGACGAGCTCGGCCGAGCTCGGCCGGGCGGCAGCGCGGCGGGAGGCCGGCAGCGCCTCGAACAGCTCCTGCATCAGGGGGCCGGCGGTGAGGACGAGGTCGATGCCGTGCTCCTCGATCGCCGCCGCCAGGTCGCGGTGCAGGGCGGGCGCATCGGTGCCGAGTTCCATCATGTCGCCCAGGACCGCGATGCGGCGGCCCGCGGTCTCGACCCCGGCGAGCGTGCTGAGGGCGGCCCGGATCGAGGCCGGATTGGCGTTGTAGCTCTCGTCGACGAGGAGCGCCTCGCCGTCGCCGATGCGCAGCATCGTGCGGGCGCCGCGGCCGGCCGGCGGGCGCAATTGCGCCAGCGAGAGGGCGGCGAGCGCCAGATCGGCGCCGAGCGCCTGCACGGCGGCGACGACCGCGAGCGAGTTCAGCGCCGTGTGCCGGCCCGGGGTGCCGAGCTGGTAGGTGACCGCCTGGCCCATCGCCCGCACGTCGACGATCGAGAGGTCGGGGCGCATCACGATGCGTTCGGCCCGCACGTCGGCCTCGCGATGCTCGCCGAAGCTCACGATGCGGCCGGCCCGGGAGGCGAGCGCATGCGCCTTCAGCCGCTCGAAATTCGGGTTGTCGCGGTTGATGATCGCGACGCCGCCGGGCTCCAGGCCGGAGAAGATCTCGCCCTTGGCGTCGGCGATGCCCGACAGCGAGCGGAAATGCTCGATATGGACCGGCTCGACGGTCGTGACGATCGCGATCTCGGGCCGCACCAGCCGGGTCAGGGGAGCGATCTCGCCGGCATGGTTCATGCCGACCTCGAACACCCCGAAGGCGCTCGATGCCGGCATCCGGCTCAAGGTGAGGGGAACGCCCCAGTGGTTGTTGTAAGAGGCGACCGAGGCGTGGGTGGCGCCTTGCGCGGCGAGCACGTGGCGCAGGGCCTCCTTGGTGCCGGTCTTGCCGACCGAGCCGGTGACGGCGAGCACCCGTGCGCCCGTCCGGGCACGCGCCGCGACCGCCAGGCCCTGCATGGCGGCGAGCACGCCGTCCTCGCCCCGGGACGGCACGGCGATCACCGGGCCGGCATCCGTGAGATCGCCAACCCGCTCCTCGGCCACCACGGCGGCGCCGGCGCCGCGGGCGAGCGCGTCGTGCACGAAGTCGTGGCCGTCGCGGGCCTCGCCCCGGATGGCGAAGAACAGGTCCCCGACCTTCAGGGTCCGGGTGTCGATCGAGATTCCGGACAGGTCCCGCGGCGCGGAGGCGTCCGCGACGACCCGGCCGCCCATGGCGGCGGCGGCGTCGTCCAGGGTCCAGAGAGGCTCGGTCATGCGCGGGTCTCCTCGATCGCGCTCAGGACCGCGTCGCGGTCGGAGAAGGGCAATCTGCGGTCGCCGATGATCTGGCCGGTTTCATGACCTTTGCCGGCTACCAGCAGCACGTCGCCGGCACGAAGGTCGCGTACCGCCGACCGGATGGCCTCGGCCCGGTCGCCGATCTCCTCGGCGCCCGGCGCCGCCGCCAGGATCGCGGCGCGGATCGTCGCGGGGTCCTCGCTGCGGGGATTGTCGTCGGTGACGATGACCCGATCGGCCTTCTCGGCGGCGATCCGGCCCATCAGCGGGCGCTTCGCGCGGTCGCGGTCGCCGCCGCAGCCGACGATGCAGACGAGGCGCCCGGTGGTGAAGGCGCGCAAGGCGTCGAGGACGTTGGCGAGCGCGTCGGGCTTGTGGGCGTAATCGACGATGCAGAGCGCGTCGCGCACGGTGGCGACCCGCTCCAGCCGCCCGGACACCCCGGCGAGGTGGCCGAGAGCCGCGACGACCTCGGACTCGCGCCCGACGCCGGCCGGAGTCGCGAGCACGAGGCCGGCGGCGAGAAGCGCGTTCTCGACCTGGAACGTCCCGACGAGGGGCAGATCGACCGTGTGGGTGGTCCCGGAGACCGCGATCTCGAGGCGCTGGGCGAAATCCTCCTGGCGGGCGGAGACGAGGCGGACCCCCTCCCCGGCCCGGCCGGTGGTGACGAGGCGCAGGCCGCGGTCGCGAACCGCCGCGATCACCGCCTGGCTCTGCGGCCCGTCGGCGTTGACGACCGCCGTGCCGTCCTGCGGCAGCAGGGTCGTGAACAGCCGGAGCTTGGCCTGCAGGTAGGCCTCCGGCGTACCGTGATAGTCGAGGTGGTCGTGGCCCAGATTGGTGAAGCCGGCGGCCGTCAGGCGCACCCCGTCGAGGCGGCTCTGCTCGATGCCGTGCGAGGAGGCCTCCATCGCCAGTTCCGTCACGCCGTCGCGGGCGAGCCGATCGAGGGTCCCGTGCAGCGTGATCGGGTCGGGCGTCGTCAGCGAGCCGTAGGCGGCGCCCGAAGTGGTGATCACCCCGAGCGTGCCGAGGCTCGCCGCCTGCCGGCCGAGGCGGCCGTAGATCTGGCGCACGAAATCCGCGACCGAGCTCTTGCCGCTGGTTCCGGTGACGGCGACGACCGTGCCGGGCTGGCCCGGATGCAGCCGGGTGGCGGCGGCGGCGAGCGCGACCCGGGCATCGGGGACCGAGAGATAGGCGACCGAATCGGGCAGGTCGGCCGGGCGCTCGCCCTGCGCGACCATCGCGACCGCACCCGCCGCCGCGGCTTTCGCCGCGAAGAGGCGGCCGTCCGCGGCGTTGCCGGGCACCGCCAGGAAGACGAAGCCGGGCTCGACCTTGCGGCTGTCGGCGGTCAGGCCGGTGACGGGAAGACCGGCATCCGCACCGGCCTCCGCGAACAGGTCGCCGAGGGTGGGGCTCATTTTCCGTCCAGCATGTTGACGTGATAGGCGCCGAGCTTGACCATCAGCGGGAACGGCTTGACCGGCGGCTCGAATTGCGGCGGCAGTCCGAGGATCGGAGCGACCCGGGCGATCACCCGGCCGGTCACGACGCCCGAATTGTAGGCGGCAGTGGCGTAGGGGCCGGATTCCGCCGCCACCGGCTGCGGCTCGTCCATGATGGTCACGAACAGGTATTTCGGCTTGTCCATCGGCGCGACCGCCATGAACGTCGTGAACAGCCGGTTCTTGACGTAGCGGCCGCGGATCACCTTCTCGGCGGTGCCGGTCTTGCCGCCGACGTAGTAGTACGGAATCGCCGCCTTCTTGGCCGAGCCCTCGGTGGCGTTGAGGCGCATGATGTAGCGCATCGCCTCGCTGGTCTGGGCCGAGAGCACCTGCGTCGCCTTCTCGCGCGCTTCCGATTCGGTGCGCTTGAGGAAGGTCGGCGTCATCAGGAAGCCGCCATTGGCGATCGCCGCCACCGCGGCCGAGGCCTGGAGCGGCGCCACCGCGAGACCGTGGCCGAACGCGATCGTGATGGTGTTGATCTCGGTCCAGCGCGGCGGGATGATCGGCTCGGCGCTCTCCGGCAATTCGGTCCGCATCCGGTCGAGCAGGCCCATCTTCTTCAGGAAGGCCTTGTGGCCGGGCACGCCGATGCCGAGCGCCATCTTGGCCGAGCCGATGTTCGACGAGTGCGTGAACACCTCCGGCATCGTGATGACCCGGTTGGTGCCGTGATACTCGTGGATCTTCTGCCGGCCCCAGTGCAGCACGCCGCCGCGGGTGTCGAAGGTCGAGTTGACGGTGAACTTGCCCGAATCGAGCGCCATGGCGAGCGTCATCGCCTTGAAGGTCGAGCCCATCTCGTAGACGCCGACATTCATCCGGTTGATCCGGTCGGGGTCGAGCGCGTCCTTCGGCTCGTTCGGATCGAAATCGGGGAGCGAGGCGAGCGCGATCACCTCGCCGGTGGTCACGTCGAGGATCGCGCCGGCCGCCGCCTTGGCGCGGTAATGCTCCATGCCCCAGGCCAGCTCGTCGCGCACCGCGTGCTGGGCGCGCAGGTCGATCGAGAGCTGGACCGGCGCCATGTCGGCCGATTTCTCGACGAAGCCGAGGCTGGTGAGGTCGCGCAGACCCTGGCGGTCGATGTACTTCTCCATGCCGGCGATGCCGACATTGTCGAGGTTGGTCACGCCGAGGATGTGGGCGGCCGCGGTGCCGTTCGGGTAGACCCGCTTGTGGTCGGGCAGGAAGCCGACGCCCGGGATGCCGAGGCGGTGGACCTCGACCTGCTGGCGCGGGGTGATCTCGCGCTTGACCCAGACGAAGCCCTTCTTCGAGGAGAGCTTCTCGCGCAGGTCGCGGGCGTTGATCTCCGGCAGCACGGCGGTGAGCAGCTCGACCGCCTCGTCCTTGTCGTAGATGTTCTTCGGCTCGGCGAAGACCGAGACGGTGCGGATGTCCGTGGCCAGGATCTCGCCGTTGCGGTCGATGATGTCGGGCCGGATCTGAGTCGTGCCGCCGGCCTCGGCGCGGCGGGCCGAGGCGGTGACCGGATCGTCGGGAAACAGCGCGAAGCTGGCGAGCCGGCCCATCAGGGTGAGGAACACCGCGCCGAAGACGAGGCTGACGAGGCCGACGCGGGCGGAACTGCGCTCCACCGACAGGCGGAACATCGCCGTCACGCCGCCGCGCAGCATGGAGGCGAGGCTGCGCCGGGGCGCGGGCGGGGGGGCGTCGTCCACGGGCTGCGCGGTGCCGGCCTCGGGCGCGGCGTCCGTCTCGAGGGGAGCGTGAGCCTGGAAGTCCGGATCCTGGGTCACGGCGCCTACCTCTTGGCGGTCGGGGTGCGGGTGGAGGTGGAGCCGGTGGTGCGGGGCTCCTCGGGCCGGGCCGCGGTGGCCCCGGTGGTCGAGGGCGCGCGTTCCTTGGCGGCCGGGGTCGCGGTGGCGCCGAGGCCGAGCGCCTCGAGCTTGCGGGCGATCTCGTCGCCGCGATCGACCTTGGCGGGCAGGTCGGCGAGCCGCGCGAGATGGCCGGTGCCGATCGGCTCCAGCGTCAGGTACTTGTCGACGGCGCCCTGGAGCCGGTCGGGCCGGGTCAGGAGCTGCCACTCGGCGCGCAGGACCGCGATCGCGTCGCGCTCCTTGCGCAGGCGCGTCTTCAGCTTGGCGACCTGCTCGGCCTGGTAGAGCGTGTCGTACTTGATCGAGTAGGCGTAGATGGCCGAGGCGATGAGCCCGGCGATCGCCGCCAGGTGCAGGAGGCGGATCACCGGCGCCCTCCCCGGGTCTGGGGCTCGGGCAGGGAGGCCAGGGCCTCCAGAGCGCTCAAGGGCGGCGGCGGTGCTGCGTCGGTGCGCTCGCCGGCCCGGAGCTTGGCCGAGCGGGCGCGGGGATTGGCCCGGCACTCGGCCTCGCCCGCGGCGACCGGCCCCTTGGTGGCGAGGGTGAAGCTGCGGGGTGCCGGCTGCGCCGCCATCGGCTGGTGGCGCGAGGCCGCCACCGCGCGGCCGCTGCGGGCCGAGAAGAATTGCTTGGCGATGCGGTCCTCCAGCGAGTGGAAGGTCACCACCGCGAGGCGCCCGCCGGGGCGCAGGGTGCGCTCCGCGGCATGGAGCGCCCGCTGTAGCTCGCCGAGCTCGTCGTTGACCGCGATGCGCAGGGCCTGGAACGTCCGCGTCGCCGGGTGGATGCCGCTGCCGGGCTCCGCCCGCACGACCCCGGCGACGATCTCGGCCAAGGCGGCCGTGGTCTCGATGCGGCCGCGCCGGCGCGCCTCGATCAGGGCGCGGGCGACCGCCCGGGCCCGGCGCTCCTCGCCGTAATGGTAGATCACGTCGGCGAGCGCGGCTTCCGAGGCCTCGTTGACGAGATCCGCCGCGCTCTCCCCGGCCCGCTCCATGCGCATGTCGAGGGGACCGTCGAACCGGAACGAGAAGCCCCGCTCGGCCTGGTCGAGCTGCATCGACGACACGCCGATATCGAGGACGACACCGTCGGCGTCCGCGAAACCGTGGTCCCGCGCGAGCGCGTCGAGGTCGCCGAAGCGGCCCTGGACCAGCACGAGGCGACCGGCCTCCCGTTCCACCAGGGCCTGGCCGGCGGCGATCGCGGTCGGGTCGCGGTCGATGGCCAGCACCTGGTTGCCCGGATGGGCCGCCAGGATGGCCCTGGTGTAGCCGCCGGCCCCGAAGGTGCCGTCGATCACCCGGGCCGGCGCTTCGCCGAGGCGAAGCGCGCCCAGGACCTCATCGAGCAGAACAGGAATGTGGGGCGCGTCGGTCACGGCCGGCCTCCCGAGACGACGACACACCGCGCGCGGCGAGCGCGCTCTGACGCGTGACGATCCATGGTGCTCCGCTGTCCGCACGAGCCGGGCCGAGGCCGGCCGGGTCCGGCGCCAGGGCGCCGCTCTGTCCACGCCCGACATCGCCGCGCGACCATCGGGCCCGCTTCGGCGGGGCATGGTCGCCGGTGCGGGAATCGCCGGGAACGGGGTGGCTCGGGGTATCATGGGCCTCTGGGGTCGTCAACGCGAGGGCACACGCGACGGGCAGCACCCGTCCATGTGCCATCAGAGACCAGCAAGGTTAACGAAGGCTTGTGACGCCGGCGGGCGCCGACGGAAAGTCGAGGCGTCGTCGCCTGTTCGGGAGGCCGACCGGGCTCTACCTCGGCAATGCGTCCCGGGCGGCGGCGGCTGAGCGCCGGCCCGGAGGCATCACTGTCGAGAAATTGGGTATCAGCCGGCCTGTAAGCCGGGTTCTGTATGGCCCGGGGCATCCGCGAGGATCCCCCTGACGTGGCGGCCATTCCTCTGGGACGACCGTTACCGGCCGCCTCGAGCAACCAACCCGGGCGACGGGCCTGAAGAAGCCCTGCGCGACGAGCGCGCGTGCCGCCCCTATTCGGTTTTGCTCCCGGTGGGGTTTGCCGTGCCGTCCGCGTTGCCGCGTCCGCGGTGCGCTCTTACCGCACCCTTTCACCCTGGCCGCAGCGAATCCCGAAGGACCCGCGGTGCGGTGGTCTGCTCTCTGTGGCACTGTCCCTGGGGTCGCCCCCGCCGGACGTTATCCGGCACCGTCTCTTCATGGAGCCCGGACTTTCCTCCCCGGTCCCGCGCACGGGCGAACCCGCTGACAGAACCGGAGCGGCCGCCCGGCCGGCTGACGGCGCCGATGTGCGACGCGGGCGCGCCGGCGTCAAGGCACAGGCGACGCGCGCGTGCCCGCGTCGGGGCGGCCGTGCCCCTCGCGGCTCCTCGCGCGGGTTGCCGCGCTCGGGATACTCCCTACCTGCCCGTATCAAGGCCGCCGCACGCGGCCGCCGCCACGGAGGCAACCCTGATGAGCGAGAACATCGAGGCGGGCTGGACGCTCGACACCGTGCAGCAGCTCCGGACCATGGCGCGGGAGGGCATCCCGGCGTCCGTCATGAGCCTGAAGCTCAAGCGATCGGTCACGGCGATCCACGCCAAGCTCGCCGAGCTCGGCATCACGCCGACCGCCGAGGCCTGAGCCCGGGACCTGCGAGCGGGCGAGCCGCGAAGGCGGCCCGCCCGCCCTATCTCACCAGCTGCCGGTGTTCTGCATCGAGGCCCAGGGCTCCTGCGGCGGCTTCGCGCCGCCCTTCTGCAGGATCTCGATCGAGATCCCGTCCGGCGAGCGCACGAACGCCATGTGGCCGTCCCGCGGCGGGCGGTTGATGGTCACGCCGGCATCCTGGAGCTTCTGGCAGGTCGCGTAGATGTCGTCGACCTGGTAGGCCAGGTGACCGAAGTTGCGCCCGCCGGTATACTCCTCCGGGTCCCAGTTGTAGGTCAGTTCCAGCAGCGGGGACTTCGTGTCCTTCGCCCGCGCGGCATCGCCCGGGGCGGCCAGGAACACCAGGGTGAAGCGGCCCTTCTCGCTCTCGGTGCGGCGCACCTCCTGCAGGCCGAACTTGTTGCAGTAGAAGTCCAGCGCCCGGTCGAGATCGGCGACGCGGACCATCGTGTGCAGGTATTCCATGGGGCTCTCTCGTCCTCGTGGCCGGATGCGCGGGGGCCGTCCGGTTTCGGCGTCGTAGCTAGGGCACGGGTGCCCCCGCGGGGAGCCCCGCGCATCCCGCGTTGCGCTGGGGCCGGCGGCGGTGCAAAGCCTGATTCCTCAGATCCCGTCCGAACCCCGCGCCGTTCGCGAGCGCCCGCGAGACCCGCCATGCAGACGATCGTCCGCCTCGCCGACTACCGCCCCAGCGACTACCTGATCGACCGGGTCGACCTCGACGTGCGCCTGCATCCGACCGAGACCCGGATCACCGCGACGCTGGCGCTGCGGCCGAACCCCGCCGGCGAGCCGGGCGCGCCGCTCGTCCTCGACGGCGACGAGCTGGCCCTGCTTGCCATCGCACTGGACGGCCAGCCGACCGGGCCCGGCGCGGTCGCGGTGACGCCCCGGGCGCTCACCCTGCACCAGCCGCCGCAGCGTCCCTTCGTCCTCGAGATCGAGACGCAGGTGAACCCGAGCACCAACACCAAGCTGATGGGGCTCTACCGCTCGAACGGCGTCTACTGCACCCAGTGCGAGGCCGACGGCTTCCGGCGCATCATCTACTTCCTCGACCGGCCGGACGTGATGGCGGTCTTCACCACCCGGATCGAGGGCAGCCGGGAGGCGGCGCCGGTGCTCCTCGGCAACGGCAACCCGGTCGAGCAGGGCGAGGCGGGCCCGGGCCGCCACTACGCGATCTGGCACGACCCCCACCCGAAGCCCGCCTACCTGTTCGCCCTCGTCGGCGGCCGGCTCGGCCGCGTCGGCTCGCGCTTCACCACCATGGAGGGCCGCGACGTCGAGATCGCGGTCTATGTCGAGCCCGGCAAGGAGGGCCGCGCCGACTTCGCCCTCGACGCGGTGGCCCGCTCGATGGCCTGGGACGAGCGCACCTTCGGCCGCGCCTACGACCTCGACGTCTTCAACGTCGTCGCGGTCTCCGACTTCAACATGGGGGCGATGGAGAACAAGGGCCTCAACATCTTCAACGACAAGTACGTGCTGGCGAGCCCCGAGACCGCGACCGACGCGGACTACGCCAACATCGAGGCGATCATCGCCCACGAGTACTTCCACAACTGGTCCGGCAACCGGGTGACCTGTCGCGACTGGTTCCAGCTCTGCCTCAAGGAAGGTCTGACGGTCTTCCGCGATCAGGAATTCTCGTCCGACGAGCGCTCGCGCCCGGTCCATCGCATCGCCGAGGTGCGGACGCTCCGCGCCCGCCAGTTTCCGGAGGATGCCGGGCCCCTCGCCCATCCGGTGCGGCCGCAGGCCTATCGCGAGATCAACAACTTCTACACCGCGACGGTCTACGAGAAGGGCGCCGAGATCGTCCGGATGCTGCGCACGCTCCTCGGGCCCGAGACCTTCCGGGCCGGCATGGACCGCTACTTTACGGTCTGCGACGGCACCGCCGCCACGGTGGAGGACTTCCTCGCGGCCTTCGCGGCCGAGAGCGGGCGGGATCTCTCCGCCTTTTCCCGCTGGTACGCCCAGGCCGGCACCCCGACCGTCGCGGTGTCGAGCACCTACGACGCGGCGGCGCGGACCTACACCCTGACCTTCCGCCAGAGCCTGCCGGTCGTCGCCACCGAGGCCGCCGCCCCGGCCGCGCCGCAGCCGCTGGTGATCCCGGTCGTCCTCGGGCTCGTCGCCCCGGGCGGGGGACCGGTCGAGGCGGCGAGCGAGCGGGTGCGCGACGGGGTGTTCGTGCTCGACCGGGCCGAGGACAGCCTGGTCTTCGGCGGGCTGGATGCGGCCCCGGTGCCGTCGCTGTTTCGCGGCTTCTCGGCGCCCGTGAAGGTCGAGCACGCGCTGACCCGCGACGAGCGCCTGACCCTGCTCGCCCATGACGGGGATGCCTTCAACCGCTGGCAGGCGGCCCAGAGCCTCGCCATGGAGGTGCTGGTCGGGCGGGCCCGCGCGGATGCCCCCCTGGCTGGCGAGGCCGGGCCGGACGGCGCGAGCCTCACCGCTGCGCTGGCGACCTTCCTCGACGGCGAGGCCGCGGCTGGCGGGACTCTTGCCGATCCCGCCTTCGCGGCCCTGGTCCTGACCCTGCCGGGCGAGCAGGAGATCGCCCAGGCGATCGGCGCCGAGATCGACCCGGACGCGATCTGGCGCGCCCGCCAGACCCTGCGGGTGCAGCTCGGCCGCGACCTCGGCCCCCGGCTCCTCGCCTTGCGCGAGGCCCTGGCCGAGCCGGAGGGCGCGCCCTTCAGCCCCGATGCCGCCAGCGCCGGACGCCGGTCCCTGCGCAACGCCGCCCTCGACCTCGTGACGGCGGCCGACCCTGAGGCCGGAACCGCGCTGGCCGTGGCGCAGCTCGCGGGGGCGGCGACCATGACCGACCGCCTCGCGGCGCTGGCCACCTTGAGCCTCGTGCCGGGGGAGGCCCGGGAGACTGCGCTCGCCCGTTTCGGCGAGGCCTATCGCGGCGAGCCCCTGGTGCTCGACAAGTGGTTCGCCCTCCAGGCGATGATCCCGGAGGCCGGCACCCTGGAGCGGGTCCGCGGCCTGATGCACCACGCCGCCTTCTCGCTCGGCAACCCGAACCGGGTCCGCTCCCTGATCGCGAGCTTCAGCCTGAACAATCCGAGCCAGTTCCACCGGCCCGACGGCGCCGGCTACGACCTGACCGCGGAGGTCGTGCTGGCCCTCGACGGAAAAAACCCGCAAGTCGCGGCGCGGCTGCTAACCGCCTTCAATACTTGGCGTATGGTCGAGGGCGGCCGCCGCCGGCACGCCGAGGCGGCGTTGCGCCGGGTCGCGGAGGCACCGGGCCTCTCCCCCGACGTCAGCGACATCGCCGGACGGTCGCTCGCTCCGGCGAGATAATGCACAAACCTCTGTTACGACAGGTAGAATCGCGCATCCCGTCCGTCCGGTGGGGGTCGGGCTCAGTGGTTAACACTTCATTTCCACGACGCGAGACGCTGGACAAAATGCTTGTGGAAATGCCAGATTGAGCCTCGATTCGGGGGCCTGCTGGAAACCTCCGCGGCATCTGTCTTTCTGTTCCGTTGGGGGTTTGGGTATGCTGGAGGCGGATCCCGCCCCCTTCTCGGAGCGTGCCGCGACGATCCTCGGGATCAGCCGGTCTTCGAAGACGGCGCACCAGCGGCTCGCCCATGCCGAATCCTGGCTCCGCTTCGCCGTTCCGGCGATGCTGGCGGCCTTCCTGATCTGCCTCGCCACCGTCACCGCCCTGCAGCTCACCGGTCACCGCGAGGAGGTGGTGGGCGATGCGCGGCGCGAGATCGACCTCGTGGCCCGCCTGCTGGCCGGGACGCTGCCGACCGCGCTGGCCCGGCCCGCGCCGATGCCCGGGCTTGCGGAAGCCGTGACGCCGGCCGTCCTGCGCGAGCGGCTGGTGCGTCTCCTGCCCGTCGGCAGCCTGCCACCCGGCCGGACCGTGCTGCTGATCGGCGCCGATGACGCGATCCTGGCCGCCATGCCGGAGCGCCCGGGCCTGCCCCGCGGCTTCGCCGAACTCGTCGGCGAGGTTCAGGTCCTCGGCATCATGGGCGAGCGCGCCGGCGTGCTCCCGGTGGTGCTCGGCAACGGCGAGCGGGCGCTCGCCACCGTGCGGACGGTGACGGGGGGCAGCGGGGTCGCGCAGGTCGCGGTGGTCCAGACCCTCGATTCGGTGACGGCGATCTGGAGCACCCGGGCGCGGACCGCGGCGGTGCTGGTCGGCGCGGTGGCCCTGGTGGTGGTCTGCACCGGCCTCGCCTACGCGCTCCAGGCCGACCGGGCCCGGGCCGTCGACCGGGTCTGCGAGCAGGTGCGCCAGCGTCTCGACACGGCGCTCGGCCGCGGGCGCTGCGGCCTGTGGGACTGGGACATCCCGCGCGGCCGGATCTACTGGTCGGATTCGATGTACCAGCTCCTCGGTTACGTCCGGGAGCAGGAATTCCTCTCCTTCGGCGACGTCAACGCCCTGGTCCACCCGGACGACACCGACCTCTACGGCCTCGCGCGCCAGCTGGCGGCCCGCGACACCACCGTCGACCACGAGTTCCGCATCCGCGCCGCCGGCGGCGACTGGGTCTGGCTCAAGGCCCGGGCCGAGATCGTCCAGGATCTGGAGGATAACGGCCGCCACCTCGTCGGCATCGTCATCGACATCTCGGAGCAGCGCCGGCTGGCCGAATCGACCGCCACCGCCGACATGCGCCTGCGCGACGCCGTCGAAGCGGTGTCGGAGGCCTTCGTGCTCTGGGACGCGCAGAACCGCCTGGTCCTGTGCAACTCGAAGTTCCGGCGCCTGCATGCCCTCACCGCCGACGAGGCGCAGCCCGGGCGCCGCTACGACGCCATCATGGGGCGCGCCGCCCTGCCGACCGTGCGGCGCGAGATTCCCGCCGGCGAGTTCCCGGAGGCCGGCGCCCGCACCTTCGAGGCCGAGCTCGCGGACGGCCGCTGGCTGCAGATCAGCGAGCGCCGCACCAAGGATGGCGGCTACGTCTCGGTCGGCACCGACATCACGGCGCTGAAACGGCACCAGGAGCGCCTCGTGGAATCCGAGCGCCAGCTCATCGCCACCATCGCCGACCTCAAGCGCTCGCGCCGCACCCTCGAGATCCAGACCCAGCAGCTCGCCGACCTCGCCGAGCGCTACCTCGACCAGAAGGCCCAGGCCGAGAGCGCCAACCGCTCCAAGTCCGAGTTCCTGGCCAATATGAGCCACGAGCTGCGCACCCCGCTGAACGCCATCCTGGGCTTCGCCGAGGTGATGGAGGGCGAGGTCTTCGGGGCGCTCGGCTCCGAGAAGTACCGCGAATATTGCCGCGACATCCGGTCGAGCGGGCATTACCTGCTCTCGGTCATCGACGACATCCTCGACATGTCGCGGATCGACGCCCGCCGGGTGAAGCTCGTCAAGCAGCCGGTGGCGGTGGGCGAGGCGCTGGAGCGCGCCCTCAAGCTGATCGCCGAGCCGGCCCGCGCCAAGGGTCTCACGGTCAGCGTCGAGATGAGTGCCGACACCCTGGTGATGGCCGACGAGCGCGCCCTGCACCAGATCCTGGTCAACCTGCTGCAGAACGCCGTGAAGTTCACGCCCGAGGCCGGCCGGGTCGCGGTGCGCACGCGCCGCGCGATCGACGCGGTCCACATCTTCGTCGAGGATAGCGGCATCGGCATCCCGAAGGCGGCCCTGCCGAAGCTCGGCTACCCCTTCGAGCAGGTCGAGACGAACTTCGCCCGCAGCTACAAGGGCTCCGGCCTCGGCCTCGCCATCGCCCGCTCGCTCGCCGAGCTGCATGGCGGCGGCCTGCGCATCCGCTCCGAGGAAGGCGTCGGCACGATCGTCCTGGTGCGCCTGCCCCGCCCCGGCCTCAACGAGGCCGCCGCCGCGCAGGACGCCGCCCAGGAAGCCGCCGACCTCGAGGCGTGAGGGACCGGCGACCGTTTCGATCGCAGCGTCCATCACGGCTCGCGACGGGTTTATCCGGGCTGGCCGAATTCTCGGCCATCCGGGCAGTTGAACCGGGGCGGCGGCAGGCTTACGCGGTCGCACGGGCCCGGGATCTGCCGCTCCTCGTCGAGGGGAACGACGACGTCCACACGGACCTCATTCCCGCCGCACCCTGACGTTCGGTTCCATGCTCACGCCCTCCGCGCCCGGTCCCCGGGACACCCCTCCCTTCACGCCCACCCTCGACCAGTTCCGCCGCGTCGTCCTGAAGGTCGGATCGGCGCTCCTCGTCGACCGGGCGCGGGGGCGGCTGCGCCACGCCTGGCTCGCGGCCCTCGCCGAGGACATCGCCGACCTGCACGGGCGCGGCGTCGACGTGCTGGTGGTGTCCTCGGGCTCGATCGCCCTCGGCCGCACGGTGCTGGGCTTCGGCCCCGGTCCCCTGCGGCTGGAGGAGAGCCAGGCCGCCGCCGCCGTGGGCCAGATCGCGCTGGCCCGCCACTGGTCGGAGGCGCTCGCCCATCACGGCATCGTCGCCGGCCAGATCCTGGTGACGCCGCAGGACACGGAATCGCGCCGGCGCTATCTCAACGCGCGAGCCACCACCCTGAAGCTCCTCGAGGAACGTGCGGTCCCGGTCGTCAACGAGAACGACACGGTCGCGACCTCGGAGATCCGCTACGGCGACAACGACCGCCTCGCCGCCCGGGTCGCCACGATGATCGGCGCCGACCTCCTGGTGCTGTTCTCCGACATCGACGGGCTCTATACCGCCCCGCCCGCGAGCGATCCGACGGCCCGCCACCTTCCCGTCATCGCCCGGATCACCCCGGAGATCGACGCCATGGCCGGCGGTCCGGCTTCGGAACTCTCGCGCGGCGGCATGCGCACCAAGGTCGAGGCGGCCAAGATCGCGATCCAGGGCGGCACCCAGATGATGATCGCCGACGGGCGGGGCAAGAATCCCCTCAAGGCGGTGGCGGGCGGCGCCCGCTGCTCGTGGTTCCTCGCCGGCTCGACGCCGGGCGCGGCGCGCAAGACCTGGATCGGCGGCTCGCTCGAACCCCGTGGCACCCTGACGATCGATGCCGGCGCGGCCCGTGCGCTGCAGGGCGGGGCGAGCCTGCTTCCTGTCGGAGTCACCCGTGTCGAGGGCAGCTTCAGCCGCGGTGACGCGGTGACGATCCGCTCGGGCGACGGCCTCGTTCTCGCCCGCGGCCTCGTCGCCTACGACAGCGACGACGCCGCCCGCATCCTCGGCCGGTCGAGCCGGGAGATCGAGGCGGTGCTGGGCTATCCCGGCCGGGCCGCGATGGTGCACCGGGACGATCTGGCGCTGGTGGGGGATTGAGAAACTGTCCGGGCTCGCGTGCTGATCGAACCGTTCTCGCGTCGACGCCCCCCGTCTCGAAGAGGGCGGCTGAGGCCGAGGGACGGATATCGGGCCCGGTCGTGCAAAGGCCGCGGTTCGTCGCCGGTTCGTGCGACCTGCAACACCCAGCACATGCGGGAATCATGGGCGCCTTCTTCATCCGATACCGGTGGCTGACGGTCGCTCTCTTCGTCGTCGTTGCCTTCGCGGTCGCCTTCGGCATCTGGTCGCGATGGATCACAGCCGATCCCCTGGACGCGTCCCTCTCCTTGTCGCCTCCCGGTCGTGTCGAGACGGACGTGTTCGTCCGCCTGTCCTGCCCGCACAGGCTCCGTCTCCGTCTGTCCAGCAAGACGCGCGCACGCGAGGACATGCGGCGCCTCGTCGGGCAATACGGAACGGCCGAGGGGATCGACATTCCGTTGCAATGGTCCTTCCGCGACATGGCCGGGCAGCTGGTGGCCTGGGGCAAAGCAGAGAATACCGGGAGCGACGGGTTCGACGCGGAGGGCTTCTACCGCGCCGTGAGCACATCGCTTCCTCTTCCTCCCGGCCAGTACCGGTTGAGCGCGGCCCTGACGGAGGAGATGGCAGGATTTCAGGACGTTTCCGCCCAGATGTCCTTCCGATGCCACCCCAAAGCCTCGGCGGGATGGCAAACCGATCTGCTGTTCTTCGGATTTTTCGCCTGGCTCCTCGCCTGGCCGATCACGGCGATACTGGCATTGTGGCTGACCGCCTTGGCGCTTCGCGATCGGGGGCGGGCACGAGCGGTGCGGTGATCGCGGGAGCTTCCGTCTGACATCGGTACCGAAGGCGATCCGGTTTCGGCTTCCGCGGTTCGGGCCCGCCCTCGGCTGCCCCGGACCCGTGCGCAGTCTCGAGGGGAGGACAGCTCGCGTCGAGCCCGCTGCGCGATCAGTCGAAGCCGAGCAGCGCCCCAACATCAAGAAGGCGCCTGAGGGGCGTGTGCCGCCCCTGGCGCCTTGCTTGACCATCGAGTGCGGTGCCCCGGTGAACCGGGGCGGCGCGATCAGCAGAAGTGCTGGCCGATCCGGCGCTCGAGATCGTCGGTGATGCGTCCGCCGTTGACCTCGACGTACTCGCCGATCTGGCGCTCCAGGCGACGCTGGTTGGCGGCGTGGATCGCGTGGACCATGCGGCTCACGAGGGTGAGGATGCCGGGCTCCATGTCGGAGCGCTCGTCGATGGCGGGGGCGATGAGAGAGTGAGTGATGACCGCGAGCATCGGGATCTCCTGTGAGATTGCGCGCGGGCGTTTCCGGTGTTCTTGTTGCAACGCAATATGGACGCTGCCGCGCTGCACACAAGCGTCGCGGGTGCAGCGGCGCCATGCGATTCCGGCATGTCGAATTCGACGGCCAGGTTAACCCGGTGGTGACGGGTGGGCGTTTCGGGCCGGCGGCTCGTCCCGGGGTTGACCCCGGGGAGCCGAGAGGTCAATCAGCCCGTCGCCCGCGCGTCATCCTGGCCTGCTAGTCGAACCGACCGGCCTGGGGGCGCTTCCCCCGCAGGCGGGGCTCACCGCAGACCATCATTCCGGAGACCTTCAGCGCCATGACCGACTGGCCCGTCCACGGCCGCATCAGCGGCCCCATCGTGATGATCGGCTTCGGCTCGATCGGCCGGGGCACCCTGCCCCTGATCGAGCGCCACTTCACCTACGACAAGGCCCGGTTCACGGTGGTGGAGCCGTCGGACGCCCACAAGGCACTTGCCGACCAGCACGGCTTGCGCTTCGAGCAGGTCGCGCTGACCAAGGACAATTACCGCGAGGTCCTGACTCCCCTCCTCACCGAGGGCGGCGGCCAGGGCTTCTGCGTCAACCTCTCGGTCGACACCTCGTCGCGGGACATCATGGAGCTGTGCCGCGAGATCGGCGCGCTCTACATCGACACCGTCGCCGAGCCGTGGCCGGGCTTCTACTTCGACAAGAATGCCGGTCCTGCCGACCGCACCAACTACGCGCTCCGCGAGCAGGTGCTCGAGGCCCGCCGCCGCAACCCGGGCGGTCCGACCGCGGTGTCGTGCTGCGGCGCGAATCCCGGCATGGTGTCGTGGTTCGTCAAGCAGGCGCTCCTCAACCTCTCGTCCGAGCTCGGCCTCGAGACTCCCGAGCCGAAGACCCGCGACGAGTGGGCCGCGCTGATGCGCGAGGTCGGCGTCAAGGGCATCCACATCGCCGAGCGCGACACCCAGCGCGCCAAGTCGGAGAAGCCGCAGGGCGTCTTCGTCAATACCTGGTCGGTCGAGGGCTTCGTCTCCGAGGGCAACCAGCCGGCGGAACTCGGCTGGGGCACCCACGAGACCTGGATGCCGGAGAACGGCCGCACCCTGCCCAACGACGCCCCGGCGATCTACCTGCTGCAGCCGGGCGCCGACACCCGCGTACGTTCCTGGACCCCGACCGCGCAGGCGCAGTTCGGCTTCCTCGTCACGCATAACGAGGCGATCTCGATCGCCGACTACTACACGGTGCGCCAGGACGGGAAGGCGGTCTACCGGCCGACCTGCCACTACGCCTACCATCCCTGCAACGAGGCGGTGCTCTCGCTGCACGAGATGTGGGGCCAGGCCGGCAAGGTGCAGGAGAAGCACCACATCCTCGACGAGAACGAGATCGTCGACGGTATCGACGAGCTCGGCGTGCTGCTCTACGGCCACGGCAAGAACGCCTACTGGTACGGCTCGCAGCTCTCCATCGAGGAGACCCGCCGCATCGCGCCCTACCAGAACGCCACCGGCCTCCAGGTGACCTCCGCCGTGCTCGCCGGCATGGTCTGGGCGCTGGAGAACCCCGAGGCCGGCATCGTCGAGGCCGACGAGGTCGATTTCCGCCGCTGCCTCGAGGTCCAGACGCCGTATCTCGGCCCCGTGGTCGGGGTCTACACCGACTGGACCCCGCTCTCGGGCCGCCCGGGCCTCTTCCCGGAGGACATCGACGAGAGCGATCCCTGGCAGTTCCGCAACGTGCTGGTGCACGGGGCTTAAAGCGCCTGAAAACCAGGCACCGCGCCCGAAGGTCGGGCGCGGTGCCTCACCGCCGCGGGCTGTCGTCCGCTCCCGCCCGGTGCTACCATCGCGCCGGTGACAGGGAGTCGTCATGTCGCTCGCGCTGCGGCGCGCCCCGCGGATGCGGGTCGCCGATTTCATCGCAATGATCCGCGACCGGCCGGACGAGGAGCGCTGGGAGCTTCTCGACGGCGAGGCGGTGCTGATGGCGCCGCCGGGTGAGCGGCATCAGCAAATCGTCATGAACCTGGGTCGCCAGCTTGCGACGCTGGCGGAGAAGCTGGGATGCAGAGCGCTGCCCGGGCTCGGCCTGCGCAACGATTTCATCGACGATTACGCCCCCATCCCCGATCTCGTCGTCCGTTGCGGTCCACTTCTTCCTGACGGCTACGCCCGCGATCCCTTGATCGTCGCCGAGGTGCTGTCGCCCTCGACCATGAACAACGACCGCGGTCGCAAGGCGGCGTTCTACCAGGGCCTCCAGACCTTGCGCGCCTACCTGATCGTCTATCAGGACGAGGCCCGGGTGGAGGTCTGGTCACGTGGGAACGGCCCGGACTGGTCCCCGCGCGTCCTCGGCCGCGGCGACACGATTCCGCTGCCCGATCTCGGCGGGGAGATCCCCGTCGCCGCGCTCTACGATGGCATTCCCCTCTGACGCCCGAGCCGCCCTTGCCCCATTTCGACGAATTCTACGCCAACAAGCTGCGCGGCTCCCTCGGGGTGACCGACGCCGAATCGGTGCTCGACCTGCGCGGCGCACCCCGGGCGCAGGCCGAGGCCTCGCTCGCCGACATGCTGGAGCGCAGCCGCTTCGCCAAGGGCAAGACCGTGGCGGTGCGGTTCGACGGGCCGGTGCCGGGCGGCGGCGAGACCCTGTTCCAGCCGGTCGGCCGCCAGCTCCTCGACGCCAAGCGGCGCGGCTGGGTCGAGCGCCTGCAGACCCTGCCGTCCCAGGACGGGCTCGGCTTCTACGTCGCCCTCGCCGGGCGGCCCGACAAGACGCCAGAGGCGCGCTGACACGATGAACCATCCGACACAGTCCGCGACCCTCGCCGATCTCACGGCGACGGAGCTTCTCGCCCTCTATGCACGCCGCACCGTCTCGCCGGTCGCGGTGACGCAGGCGGTGATCGCCCGGGCCGAGGCGCAGGAGCCGCACCTTCACGCGCTCTACGCCTTCGCGCCGGAGGCCGCGCTCGCATCCGCCCGGGCCTCCGAGGCGCGCTGGATGAAGGGCGAGGCCCTGCCCCTCGACGGGGTGCCGGTCACCATCAAGGAGAACATCGCCATCAAGGGCGTACCGATGCCGCTCGGCACCGCCGCCCGGGACGACGCGCCCCCGAGCCCGGCCGACGCGCCGGCCACCGCCCGCCTGCGCGAGGACGGTGCGGTGATCCTCGCCTCCACGACGATGCCGGATTACGGCATGCTGTCCTCCGGGCTGTCGAGCTTCCACCCCCTCACCCGCAACCCCTGGGACCTCGCCAGGGGCCCGGGCGGCTCCTCGGCCGGCTCGGGCGCGGCGGCGGCCGCGGGCTACGGGCCGATCCATCTCGGCACCGATATCGGCGGCTCGATCCGGCTGCCCGCCTCCTGGTGCGGTGTCGTCGGCCACAAGCCCAGCCACGGTCGCGTTCCCATCGACAACGCCTTCTACGGCCGCTGCGCCGGCCCCCTCACCCGCAGCGTCGCCGACGCGGCGCTGACGATGCGCTCGGTCAGCCGCCCGGACGACCGCGATCCGACCGGCCTGCCCCCCGCCGACCTGCCCTGGCTCGACCTCGACGGCATCGACCTGAAGGGCCTGCGCCTCGGCCTCGTGATGGAGGCGGGCGCCGGCCTGCCGCTCGATCCGGGCAACCGCGCGGTGATCGAGGCGGCGGTCGCCCTCCTGGAGCAGGCCGGCGCCATCGTCGAGCCGGTACCCGCCTTCCTGACGCAGGAGATGCTGGACGGGCTCGACCGGTTCTGGCGCCAGCGCGCCTCCCTCGACATCGAAGCGCTGGACGAGGCGCGGCGCGCCCGCGTCCTGCCCTTCATCCGCGATTGGGCGGCGGGCGGCCGGGCCTTGAGCGGCGCGGCGGTCTTCCACGGCATGGCCCAGATGGCGGCGATGCGCGATGCCGCGCTCGCGGCGATCCGGCCGTTCGATTTCCTGATCGGTCCGGTCTCGCCGAACCCGGCCTTCCCGGCCGAGCACGCCTCGCCGACCAACGACCCCGCCCGGGCGATGCACCACATCGCCTACACGGTGCCGTTCAACATGTCGGAGCAGCCGGCGATCTCGGTCCCGGCGGGCTTCACGCCGGACGGACTGCCGGTCGGCCTGCAGATTGCCGGCCGGCGTTTCGACGATGTCGGGGTGCTGCGGCTCGCCCGCGCCTTCGAGCGGATCCGGCCCGCGCTCCGGCCGTGGCCGGTGGTGGCCTGATCTCGGTCAGGCCGTCTCGCCGCTCAGCCGCGCATAGGCCCGCTCCCGCCCGATCAGCGGCAGCAGGCCGGCGAGGTCCGGACCGTGGTCGAGGCCGGTGAGCGCGAGGCGCAGGGGCAGGAACAGAGCCTTGCCCTTGAGGCCGGTGGCGTTGCGCACCGTCTCCGTCACCCGCTTCCACGTCGTGGCGTCCCAGGGCTCCGGCGGCAGGGCCTCGCGGGCGACGGCGAAGAGGTCCGGGGTCTCGCCGATCACCGGCGTCACCGGCCCCTCGACCACCCGCCACCAGTCCGCGGCGTCCGACACGCGGGTCAGGTTCGCCTTCACGACCTCCCAGAACGCCTCGGCCCGCTCGGGCGCGACCCCGAGGGCGGCGAGGCGACCGGCCACCGCGGCGGAGGGCAGGCCGTGGACCACGCGGGCGTTGAGACCGTCGAGCTCGTGCTCGTCGAACTTCGCCGGTGCGCGCGAGACGTGGGCGAGGTCGACCAGGGCGGCGAGCTCGTCGAGGTCGGAGACCGGCCGCACCGCCTCGGCCGAGCCGGTGAGGACGGCGAGCGCCGCCACCGCCATCGGCTCGTAGCCGGCGTCGTGCAGGCCCCGCAGGGAGAGGTGGCCGAGGCGCTTCGACAGCCCCTCGCCGCTCGCCGTGGTGAGGAGGTTGTGGTGGGCGAAGACCGGGACCGGCGCGCCGAGGGCGGAAAAGATCTGGATCTGGACCGCCGTGTTGGTGACGTGGTCCTCGCCCCGGATGACGTGGGTCACGCCGGTCTCGGCGTCGTCCACCACGGAGGGCAGCGTGTAGAGGTAGCTGCCGTCCTCGCGGATCAGCACCGGGTCGGACAGGCTGTCGGCCTCGACGTGGCAGGGGCCGCGCACGAGGTCGTCCCAGGTCACGGTGCCGGGATCGAGGCGGAAGCGCCAATGCGGCCGGCGTCCCTCGGCCTCGAAGGCGGCCCGCTCCTCAGGGCTGAGCTTCAGGGCGGCGCGGTCGTAGACCGGCGGCAGGCCGCGGCCGAGCTGGCGCTTGCGCCGGCGATCCAGCTCCTCGGCGGTCTCGTAGGCCGGGTAGAGCCGGCCGGCCGCCTTCAGGCGCTCGGCGGCCGCGTCGTAGATCGCGAGGCGCTCCGACTGGCGAAACATGCCGTCCGGGACGATGCCGAGCCAGCCCAGATCCTCCTCGATCGCCGCGGCGAATTCGGCCGTCGAGCGCGCCGTGTCGGTATCGTCGAGGCGCAGCCAGAACCGGCCGCCCGCCCGGCGGGCGAACAGGGCGTTGAACAGGGCCGGCCGGGCATTGCCGATATGCAGGAAGCCGGTGGGCGAGGGAGCGAAGCGTACGACGGGTGCCATGACGGCCCTCGTAGAGCATCGGCGGAGCGCGGCGCAATCGGCCGGTTGCCGGCGGATCTCTGCCGCTCCGGCTTGACAGCGCTTGGCCCTCCGCCGCATCGCCACGATCGTGGATGCTTCCTCTCCTCCGGACGGTCTTCTGCCCGGCCATCTTCTGCCGCCCGATACGACGGTCTGGCTCGTGACCGACGGCAAGGTCGGCGACCTCGCGCCCTGCCGCGGCCTCGCGCAGGCGCTGGGGCCCTGTGCCGAGGAGCGGCGCATCGCGCCGCGCCCGCCCTTCTCCTGGCTCGCGCCCCGGGGCCCGGCCGATCCGCGCGAGCGGGCGCTCGCCCCGCCCTGGCCGGACCTCGCCATCGCGACCGGCCGGCGCGCGGTGCCGGCGTTGCGTGCCATCAAGCGCCGTTCCGGGAACGAGACCTTCACGGTGTTCCTGCGC
Source organism: Methylobacterium indicum (assembly GCF_017347565.1). Taxonomy (NCBI): domain Bacteria; kingdom Pseudomonadati; phylum Pseudomonadota; class Alphaproteobacteria; order Hyphomicrobiales; family Methylobacteriaceae; genus Methylobacterium; species Methylobacterium indicum. The sequence continues at coordinate 5,515,286 of NZ_AP024145.1, forward strand.
GATCCGCGCATCGGGACGCGGGCCGCCGACCTGATCTGGGTTCCGACCCATGACCGGCTCCGGGGCGCCAACGTCATCGTGACCGAGGCCGGTCCCCACCCGGTCTCGCCCGCCCGTCTCGCCGCGGCGCGCGCCCATCCCGATCCGCGCCTGTCCGCCCTCCCCTCGCCCCGCATCGCCGTGCTGGTCGGCGGCGACAGCCGGCACGGGCACTTCTCGGAGGCGGATGCGGCGCGCCTGCTCGACGGGCTGGAGCGCCTGTCGGAGGGTGCGAGCCTGATGATCACCGCCTCGCGGCGCACGCCCGCGGCCTTGCGCGCGGCCCTCGCCGATCTCGTGCGGCGCCGCGGCGGGTTCGCCTGGGACGGCAGCGGCGGGAATCCCTACCTCGCGATGCTGGCACTCGCCGACACGATCGTGGCGACGGGCGATTCGGCCAACATGGTCGTCGAGGCCTGCGCCGCCGGTGTTCCGGTGCGGCTGTTCGAGCCGGCGAACGTCTACCCCCGCCATCGCACGCTGTTCGAGGACCTGAAACGGCACGGAACTGTGCATGCCTTCGACGGACGGGTTGAAGCGTTGCGCCCCAAACCCTTAGACATGACACTCGCGATCGCGCAGGCTGTGGCGAATGCCTATATGGGGCATCGCCACGCGCTCGCCCGCCCAGGGGTTCCCTAGAACCCGGCCGGCGGCAGCCCCGGAGATTCCTATGTCGACGACCCCGCAGGCTCCCCAGCACGAGAAGCTCGTGATCATCGGTTCCGGCCCGGCCGGATACACCGCCGCGATCTACGCCGCCCGTGCCATGGTCGAGCCGCTGCTGATCTCGGGCTTCCAGCCCGGCGGCCAGCTGATGATCACCACCGACGTCGAAAACTATCCCGGCTTCGCCGAGGCGATCCAGGGCCCGTGGCTGATGGAGCAGATGCGCTCCCAGGCCGAGCATGTCGGCACCCGCATCGTCTCGGAATACATCGCCAAGGTCGATCTCGCGCAGAGGCCGTTCCGGCTCGAGGCCGATTCCGGCGCGGTCTTCACCTGCGACGCGCTGATCATCGCCACCGGCGCCCAGGCCAAGTGGCTCGGCCTGCCCTCCGAGGCGAAGTTCCAGGGCTTCGGCGTCTCGGCCTGCGCCACCTGCGACGGCTTCTTCTTCCGCAACAAGGAGGTCGTGGTCGTCGGCGGCGGCAACACCGCGGTCGAGGAGGCGCTCTACCTCGCGAACCTCGCCTCCAAGGTCACGGTGGTCCACCGCCGCGACAGCTTCCGGGCCGAGCGCATCCTGCAGGAGCGCCTGTTCAAGCACCCGAACGTCGAGGTGGTGTGGAACCACGCGGTGGAGGAGATCTGCGGGCGCGACAAGCCGGCCCCCTCGGTCACGCATCTGCGCCTGCGCGACACGGTCACCGGCGCGATCACCGAGCGCAAGGCCGACGGCGTGTTCATCGCCATCGGCCACCAGCCGGCGACCGGCGTGTTCGAAGGCCAGCTGCCCTTCCGGGCCGGCGGCTACCTCGAAGTGACGCCCGGCACCGCCATGACGGCGATCCCCGGCGTGTTCGCGGCGGGCGACGTGACCGACGACGTCTACCGGCAGGCGATCACCGCCGCTGGCATGGGCTGCATGGCGGCCCTCGAGGCGGAGAAGTACCTGGCGAACCTCGCGATCGGCGAAGAGCCGCGCAAGGCGGCGGCCGAGTAGCAGAATGTGACCGGGGCCGGGGATGAGCCCCGGTTCCGGCCTTGTGGCGTTCGCTCTGGCCTCGCCGGCTTGTCTCGAGCCGGCCGGGGCTCTGGCGAGGGGTTGACGGCCGTGGACTGGGACAAGATCCGGATTTTCCTCAACGTCGCCGAGGCGGGCAGCTTCACCAAGGCGGGCGACGACATCGGCCTCAGCCAGTCGGCCGTCAGCCGCCAGATCAGCGCGCTGGAGCGCGAGCTGAAGGCGCCGCTCTTCCATCGCCATGCCCGCGGGCTGATCCTGACCGAGCAGGGCGACCTCCTGTTCCGGGCCGCCCGGGACATGAAGATGCGGCTGGAGACGACGCGCGCGCGCCTCGTCGAGACCAGCGAGCGTCCGTCCGGCGACCTCAAGGTGACGACGACGGTGGGCCTCGGCACCGCCTGGCTGTCGCAGCGGGTGGCGGAGTTCCTCGATCTGCACCCGGACGTGCGCGTCGAGCTGATCCTGACCAACGAGGAGCTCGACCTCGCCATGCGCGAGGCCGACGTGGCCATTCGGCTCCGCCGCCCGGCCCAGCCGGACCTGATCCAGCGCCGGCTGTTCACCGTGCATTACCACGTCTTCGCCTCGCTCGAATACATCAAGCGCTTCGGCGAGCCGAAGACGATCGAAGACCTCGACAAGCACCGCCTGGTCTCGTTCGGCGGCGACCAGCCCTCCTACCTGATGGCGACCCACTGGCTCGCCACCGTCGGGCGCGAGGGCCGCGAGCACCGCACGATCCACTTCACGGTCAACAACATCTCGGCGCTCCAGCTCGCGGTCGAGACCGGCGCCGGCATCGGTATCCTGCCGGACTACGTGGCGGACGGGAACGAGCAACTGGTCCAGGTCCTGCGCGACTACGAGATGCCCAACCTCGAGAGCTACCTCGTCTACGCCGAGGAGATGCGCACGGTCGCCCGCGTCCAGGCGTTCCGGGACTTCCTCGTCGCGAAGGCGCAGCGCTGGACCTATTGAGGCGGGGCGGCCGGTTTCGCGCCCCCCTCTCCCCGCTTGCCTTTCCGGCAGGCGGCGCCATGCTCCCCCGGGTAACCGTAAGGCCTGGCCGCGAGGAGCCCCGATGACCGACGACGAAACCTTCATGGCGCGGGCCATCGCCCTGTCGGAGCACACTTCCCTCGTCGAGAGCGCCGGCGGCGCCTTCGGCGCGGTGATCGTGCGCGACGGGCAGATCGTCGGCGAGGGCGCCAACCGGGTCGTCGCCGAGAACGACCCGACCTGGCACGCCGAGATGGCGGCGATCCGCGACGCCTGCCGCAAGGAAGGCAACTTCAAGCTGCACGGCGCCACGCTCTATACCTCGGCCGAACCCTGCCCGATGTGCATGGCCGCCGCCTACTGGGCCGGCATCTCGCGGATCTTCTACGCCTCGACCAACGAGGACGCCCTCAAGCACGGCAACTTCGACGACAGCATGATCTACGAGGAGATCCGCAAGCCCGCGGGCGAGCGCAAGATCCCGATACGCCAGATCATGAGGGCCGAGGCGATCGAGGTCTGGGAGCGTTACGAGGCCAAGGCCGACCGGGTGCCGTACTGAGAGACGAGGTTTGGGACGGCACGTCGAGGGTGAAACTCCCACCGGGCCGTGACGTTGTCCTATCGCGATGCTTCGGGGCAGGCCCCGAATGCATCCCGACAACGAAGGAGGCCCCGCATGCGTTCGACGCTTCGTCTCGCCGCCCTCGTGGCGATCGCCCTCGCCCCCGCGCCGCTCCTCGCCCAGGCCGGGCCGCAGACGGGGAATCCCGGAGCGGGGGACCCGTCCGTCACCGGCTCGCTCGGGACCGCCGCCCGTACAACCACCGGTGTCGGCCAGACGAAGCCGCCGGGCGCGGCGCTCGGGCCCGATGCCGGCCTGACCCCGGATCTGCAGGCGCGCGACCGCGAGATCGGCCGCAAGATCGAGACCGAGATCTGCACCGGCTGCACCGAGTAGGCCGCTCCGGCGCCGTGCCCTTCGCCGGGCGCATTAATCCAAGGTGCATTAGACGGAATGATCGGTTGCGGGCGCCGCGAGCCGACGCCTAAACCGACCGCAACCAGCCCGGGACCTGCGCCGTGACCGGGCGGCAGAGGCAGGGGAGAAGCGCCATGAGCCAGCGGGTCGTCGAGGTCAGCCAGGATGCGCGCGCACGGGCGCATATCGACGAGGCGAAGTACCAGGCCTGGTACCAATCCTCGATCGGGGACCCCGAGGCGTTCTGGCGCGAGCACGGCAAGCGGATCGACTGGTTCACGCCCTACACCAAGGTCAAGGAGACGACCTTCGGCCCCGGCGACGTCTCGATCCAGTGGTTCTCCGACGGCGTGACCAACGCCGCCCATAACTGCATCGACCGGCATCTCGAGACCCGCGGCGACCAGGTGGCGATCATCTGGGAGGGCGACGATCCGTCGGAATCGCGCCACATCACCTACCGCGAGCTGCACGCGGAAGTGTGCCGGATGGCGAACGTCCTGCGCAACCGTGGCGTGTCGAAGGGCGACCGGGTCACCATCTACCTGCCGATGATCCCCGAGGCGGCCTTCGCGATGCTGGCCTGCGCCCGGCTCGGCGCGATCCACTCGGTGGTGTTCGGCGGCTTCTCGCCGGATTCGCTCGCCGGCCGCATCCAGGGCTGCGACTCGAAGCTCGTCATCACCGCCGACGAGGGCCTGCGCGGCGGCCGCAAGGTGCCGCTGAAGGCCAATGTCGACGCGGCGATCCAGCGCCTTCCGGCCGACAGCGTCGACCACGTGATCGTCGTGCGCCGCACCGGCGGCGCGGTCGAGATGGATCCGGTCCGCGACGTCTACTACGACGCGGCGGCCGCCCAGGTCACCGACGAGTGCCCGGTCACCCATGTCGAGGCCGAGCACCCGCTGTTCCTGCTCTACACCTCGGGCTCGACCGGCCAGCCGAAGGGCGTGGTCCACACCACCGGCGGCTACCTGGTCTACGCGTCGATGACGCACCAATACGTCTTCGACTACCACGAGGGCGACATCTACTGGTGCACCGCCGATGTCGGCTGGGTCACCGGCCACTCCTACATCCTGTACGGGCCGCTGGCGAACGGCGCCACGACCCTGATGTTCGAGGGCATCCCGACCTATCCGTCGATCTCGCGGTTCTGGGAGGTCGTCGACAAGCACAAGGTCAACATCTTCTACACCGCCCCGACCGCGATCCGCTCGCTGATGGGCGCCGGCGAGGAGCCGGTGAAGGCGACCTCGCGGCAGTCCCTGCGGGTGCTCGGCTCGGTCGGCGAGCCGATCAACCCCGAGGCCTGGGAGTGGTACTACCGGGTGGTGGGCGACGAGCGCTGCCCGATCGTCGACACCTGGTGGCAGACCGAGACCGGCGGCATCCTGATCACGCCTTTGCCCGGCGCAACCCCGCTCAAGCCCGGCTCGGCCACCCGCCCGTTCTTCGGCGTCAAGCCGGTGGTGGTCGACGCCGACAACAAGGTCCTGGACGGCGCCTGCGAGGGCAACCTCTGCATCGACGATTCCTGGCCCGGCCAGATGCGCACCGTGTGGGGCGACCACGAGCGCTTCGTCCAGACCTACTTCTCGACCTTCCCGGGCCGCTACTTCTCGGGCGACGGCTGCCGGCGCGACGCCGACGGCTATTACTGGATCACCGGCCGGGTCGACGACGTCATCAACGTCTCGGGCCACCGGATGGGCACGGCCGAGGTCGAATCCTCGCTCGTCGCGCACCCGAAGGTCTCCGAGGCCGCGGTGGTCGGCTACCCCCACGACATCAAGGGCCAGGGCATCTACGCCTACGTCACCCTGATGCAGGGCGAGGAGCCGTCCGACGGCTTACGCAAGGAGCTGGTCGCCTGGGTGCGCAAGGATATCGGGCCGATCGCCTCGCCCGACCTGATCCAGTTCGCCCCCGGCCTGCCCAAGACCCGTTCGGGCAAGATCATGCGCCGGATCCTGCGCAAGATCGCCGAGAACGAGTTCTCGTCGCTCGGCGACACCTCGACGCTGGCCGAGCCGGCCGTCGTCGACGACCTGATCGAGAACCGCCAGAACCGCGCCCACTGACCGGTCGGCACGGGCCCCGCCGCCGGGCCCGTGCCGACCGCCCGACACCGATCGACGAGACCATACGGCATCGCCGCGCTCCCGCCGCGGCGGTGCCTGTCGGCATGGTCGTCCTCGCGACGAGTGGCAATGAGCGCCGAGACGATCTCCCGCTCTACTAAACCTTCGTAGCACGGCACGCTTTTTCAGCCGTTTTGCGCTGGCAATCTCCGACATTTCAGGTCATTCGCTGGGTGCGCTGCAACAGCGGATAGTCGGCACAAGATTGTCCGTTACGATCCAGCAACAATTGGCGGCCCGCGTCATTCGTCTCATCGTCCGCCCATCTATGGTGCGTGCGAGGATACGTGCGCTCGGCTGCGACAAGACCGACAGGGAGGAGGCCCGCCGATGGCAGAGGCAGAGTATTCACGGGTTCTGGCGAGCCCGAAATTCCAGCAGCTCGTGACCGAGCGCACCCGCTTCGGCTGGGTCCTGTCGGGCGCGATGCTGGCGATCTACCTCGTCTTCATCCTGCTCGTCGCCTTCGCGCACGGCCTGATGGCGACGAAGGTCGGCTCCGGCGTGACCTCGCTCGGCATCGTGCTCGGCCTCGTCGTCATCGTGGCGGCCTTCGTGCTGACCGGGATCTACGTCGCCCGGGCCAACGGCCGCTTCGACGACCTGACCCGCGACCTCAACCGGGAGCTCGGCCGATGACCGCCCGCCGCATCGCCGTCGTGGCGCTCCTGACGATCGTCGGGGCTGGCGCCGCGCTCGCCGCCGGGCCGGATCTCGGCGCGGTCCAGAAGCAGGCGACGAACTGGACCGCCGTCGCGATGTTCGTGCTCTTCGTGCTCGCCACGTTGGGCATCACCTACAAGGCCGCCGCGGGCTCCAAGTCGGCAGCCGACTTCTACGCCGCCGGCGGCGGCATCACGGCCGGCCAGAACGCGCTCGCCATCGCGGGCGACTACATGTCGGCCGCCTCGTTCCTCGGCATCTCGGGGCTGGTCTTCTCGTCGGGCTTCGACGGGCTGATCTACTCGATCGGCTTCCTGGTCGGCTGGCCGATCGTGCTGTTCCTGATCGCCGAGCGCCTGCGCAACCTCGGCAAGTTCACCTTCGCCGACGTGGCGAGCTTCCGCCTCGACCAGACCCGGATCCGCATCCTGTCGGCGACCGGCACCCTCGTGGTGGTGGCGTTCTACCTGATCGCCCAGATGGTCGGCGCCGGCAAGCTGATCCAGCTCCTGTTCGGCCTCGACTACCTCACCGCCATCGTCGCGGTCGGCATCCTGATGATCGTCTACGTCGCCTTCGGCGGCATGAAGGCGACGACCTGGGTGCAGATCATCAAGGCCTGCCTGCTGCTCGCCGGCGCGTCCTTCATGGCACTCGCGGTTCTGTGGCGCTACGGCTTCAATCCGGAGGCGCTGTTCGCGGCGGCGGTCGCCGAGCATCCCAAGCACGAGGCGATCATGGCGCCGGGCGGCCTCGTCGCCGACCCGATCTCCTCGCTCTCGCTCGGCATCGGCCTGATGTTCGGCACCGCCGGCCTGCCCCACATCCTGATGCGGTTCTTCACGGTCTCCGACGCCCAGGCCGCCCGCAAGTCGGTGTTCTACGCCACCGGCCTCATCGCCTATTTCTACATCCTCACCTTCATCATCGGGTTCGGCGCCATCACCTTCCTGATGGGCGACCCGAGCTACTTCAAGGCCGGCGCGAACGGCGCCTACGACCGGATCGCCGGGCTTCTGGGCGGCAGCAACATGGCGGCGGTGCACCTCGCCAACGCCACCGGCGGCTCGCTCTTCCTCGGCTTCATCTCGGCGGTGGCCTTCGCGACCATCCTGGCGGTGGTGGCCGGCCTGACGCTCGCCGGCGCCTCGGCGGTCAGCCACGACCTCTACGCTCAGGTCTTCGCCCGCGGGCGCACGACCGAGGCCGGCGAGGTGCGGCTGTCGAAGATCTCGGCCGTCGTGATCGGCATCGTGGCGATCTATCTCGGCTACGTGTTCGAGAACCAGAACGTCGCCTTCATGGTCGGCCTCGCCTTCGCGGTGGCGGCGAGCTGCAACTTCCCGGTCCTCGCGATGTCGATCCTGTGGAAGGGCACCACCACGCTCGGCGCCCTCGTCGGCGGCCTCATCGGCCTCGTCAGCGCGGTGGTGATGGTGGTGCTCTCGAAGGCCGTGTGGGTCACCACCTTCGGCCATCCGGCGGCGCTCTTCCCCTACGACAACCCGGCGCTGTTCTCGATGCCGCTCGCCTTCCTGGGCATCTGGGCGATCTCGAAGATCGACAACTCCGCCCGGGCGAAGCGCGAGCGGGCGGCCTTCGAGGCGCAGTACGTGCGCTCCGAGACGGGAATCGGGGCGGCCGGCGCGCACGCGCACTGATGTGACGAGGGGCGGCGGCCGGATGGGCCGCCGCCCCTTTTCTACGATCCGAAGACGGCTCTGCTCCCGGCCTCTTTCGCGGGCGATTGCGGCGTCAGCAGCAGGAAGTCCGGGAAAAAGGCAGGTTTATCTTCAGGCCTCCCGCGAGATTGCCGGGGACGTCGAGCCAGACGGCGCTTGCCGGTTCCCTCAATGCCCCGGCTCCGCGTGCATCCGCCGGATCCGCCGGACCGTCCACCACACCCCCACCAGCACCAGCGGTACCGCCAGAGCCGTCCCGACCGTCGCATCGACGGGGACACCGGCATGGTGCACGCCCTCCAGCACGTGGTGGACGAGGCTCGCGACGTAATAGGTGATCGCCGCGACCGAGAGGCCTTCCACGGTCTGCTGCAAGCGGAGTTGCAGCCGCACCCGGTCGTTCATCGATTGCAGCTGGGCTTGGTTCTGGCGTTCCAGGTCGATGTCGACCCGCGTGCGCAGCATCTGGGCCGCCCGGGCGAGCTTGCGCGAGAGCAGGTCCTGCCGCTCGGCGATCGTCGTGCAGGTGCGGATCGCCGGGTTGTAGCGCCGGGCGAGGAAGACCGACCAGCTCGTCTGTCCCGGCAGCGCGTGCTCCCCCGACGAGGAGAGGCGCAGGCGCACCAGTTCGTCGTAGGCCCGGGTCGCGCCGAAGCGGTACATCGCCCGCGAGGCCCCGGCCTCGAGCTCGGCGGCGAGCCCGATCAGCTCGTCGAGGAGGGCGTGGTTCTCGGAAAACCCCTCGCTGGAGCGCATCGCCTCCATCAGCGGCGGTAGCGCGGTCTCGATTCGCCGGATGGTCGGCCCCAGGGCCTGCGCCTCCGGCAGGCCGAGAAGGGCCAGCGTGCGGTAGGTCTCGATCTCGAGCAGGCGCTGGACCAGGGTGCCGGCGCCGAGCCGGCTCAGGCGCCGGTCGGCGACCACGATGCGGACGTAGCCGTGCGGATCGGGCTGGAAGTCGGTGGCGATCACCGCGGCGCCGCCCTCGGCCTCCGCCATGGCCAGGGAAGCGGCGTTGAAGCCCGAGACCACGTCGGCCGGCAGCCCTCCGTCGACCGCCGGCAGGAGGTGGAGGTCGACCGCGACGAGGAGCGGGCCGGGCTGGGCCACCTCTCCCATCGCGCCCTCGATCGCGTCGGGCTGGGGCTGGAAGGCCTGGCCCTGGGCGTCGCCGAATTCCCAGGTGTAGGTGGTGAACTCGCTGTGGCTCTCCCAGCGCAGGATCGCGCCGGAGAAGATCACCCGGTGCTGCTTGGCGCCCAAGGCCGGGCCGGGATGGCCGAGGCCGGTGCAATAGGTTTCCAGCGCGTCCCGGTCGGCGGCGGCCGCGTCGCCGTCGGTCAGGAAGGCGTAGTGCAGGAAGCGGCGGGGCGTCTTGACCGGCGTGAACGGCCGGGCGTGGACCTCCGCCAGCACCCGGGCCCGCAAGGGATGTTCGTCCAGCCGCATTCGTCGCAGTCCCGCCCGTCGTGACGGCGAGGCTTGGCCGAGGCCGGCCCGTCGGTCAACGGGCCGACAGGGGAAGGCCGGCCCCCGATCGAGGGGCCGGCGCGTGTCCCGTCAGTGCCGGAAGTGGCGGTGGCCGGTGAGCACCATGGCGAGGCCGGCCTCGTCGGCGGCGCGGATCACGTCGTCGTCGCGCATCGAGCCGCCGGGCTGGATCACCGCCGTGGCCCCGGCCTCCGCCGCCGCCAGCAGGCCGTCGGCGAAGGGGAAGAACGCGTCGGAGGCCACCACCGCGCCGCGGGCGAGGCTCTCGGGGAGCCCGGCGGCCTTGGCGGCTTCCGCGGCCTTCCAGGCGGCGATGCGCGAGGAATCGACCCGCGACATCTGCCCGGCGCCGATGCCGACCGTCGCCCCGTCACGCGCGTACACGATGGCGTTCGACTTGACGTGCTTGGCGACCCGGAAGGCGAAGCGCAGGTCCGACAGCTCGGCCTCGGTCGGGGCGCGCTTGGTCACGACCTTGAGCGGCATGTCGTCGACGACGGCGTTGTCGCGGTCCTGGACCAGGAAGCCGCCCGCCACCGTGCGCCAGACCTGGCCGGGCTCACGGGGATCGGCGACGCCGCCGGTGGTGAGGAGGCGCAGATTCTTCTTGGCGGCGACGATCGCGGCCGCCTCCTCGGTGGCGTCGGGCGCGATGATGACTTCCGTGAAGACCTCGACGATCTTCTTCGCGGCCTCCGCATCCAGCGTGCGGTTGAGCGCGACGATGCCGCCGAAGGCCGAGACCGGGTCGCAGCGCAAAGCCCGCTCGTAGGCCTCGATCAGGTCGGCGCCTTCCGCGACGCCGCAGGGATTGGCGTGCTTGACGATGACCACCGCGGCGGTGCGGGCCGGGTCGAACTCGCTCACCGCCTCGAAGGCGGCGTCGGTGTCGTTGATGTTGTTGTAGGACAGCTCCTTGCCCTGGAGCTGGCGCGCCGTCGCGACGCCCGGGCGCGGGGCGCCGGCGGTGCGGTAGAACGCGGCCTTCATGTGCGGGTTCTCGCCGTAGCGCAGCCCCTGCGCGAGCGTCCCGCCGAGCGCCCGGAAGGTCTGGGTCTCGGGCGCCGCCTCGATCTCCCCGGCAAGCCAGGTCGAGATGGCGGCGTCGTAGGACGCGGTGCGGGCATAGGCCTTCTGGGCCAGCCGCCGGCGGGTCGCGAAGGTGACGGCGCCGTCATGGGCGTCGAGGTCGGCCAGAACCGAATCGTAATCGGCGACGTCGACCACCACGGCGACGTCCTTGTGGTTCTTGGCCGCCGCGCGGATCATCGCCGGGCCGCCGATATCGATGTTCTCGATGCACTCGGCGGCGGGCTTGCCGGCGGCGAGCGTCGCCTCGAACGGGTAGAGGTTGACGACGAGAAGATCGATCGCCGCGATGCCGTGGGCCAGCATGGCGGCCTGGTGCTCGGGGTTGTCGCGGATCGCGAGCAGTCCGCCATGCACGCCCGGATGCAGGGTCTTGACCCGGCCGTCCATCATCTCGGGGAATCCGGTGAGGTCGGAGACCTCCGTCACCGTCAGTCCGGCCTCGGTCAGCGCCCGGTGGGTGCCGCCGGTCGAGACCAGGGTCACGCCGCGGGCGGCGAGCGCGCGGGCGAACTCCACCAGCCCGGTCTTGTCGGACACGGAGAGAAGCGCACGGGAAATGCGGGACAGGTCGCTCGCCATGATGAACCGGGTCTTTCGGTCGTTGAGCGCGGCGCGGCGGAGATCCCCAACAAGGGAAGAAGCCTGAGCCGGCGCAGGATCTTTGCCGGCGCCTAGCAGAAACCGCGGGTCGAGGCCAGATGTTGCGCCGCGGGATGAACGCGGTCGTCGATCGCCCGCGCGACCGGACTTCCGCGACGGCATCGCCCGTGGAGGAACGGCCGGATCGGGCATCGGACGGATAGGCTCGGAGGAGCAGACTTGCTATGAGGGGGCCGGCCACGCCCCGCCCCGGGAGCGGCCGGTCGCGCCACGGGAGGCGGTGATTTTCTCCGACAGTCCCTGGGGGACGGGCCTCGGCCTGTTCGCCATCGTGTTCCTCGTTTTCGCGAACGGGTTCTTCGTCGCGGCCGAGTTCGCCCTCGTGGCCGTCCGGCGCAGCCGGGTCCAGGAGCTCGTCGCCGAGAAGCGCACCAATGCCGGTGCCCTGCAGCGGGCGGTCGACAGCCTCGATTCGCACCTGGCGGCCACCCAGCTCGGCATCACCATCTCGTCGCTGGCGCTGGGCTGGGTCGGCGAGCCGGCCCTGGCCCACCTGATCGAGCCGCTGCTCGCCTTCCTGCCGCAGGGCGTCAGCACGGCGGGGGCCCACGCCATCGCGGTGGTCTTTTCCTTCGTGGTCATCACCTCGCTGCACATCGTGCTGGGCGAGCTGGCGCCGAAGAGCCTGGCCTTGCAGCGCAGCGAGCGCACCGCGCTCGCCATCGTGCGCCCCCTGCGGCTGTTCCTGCTGGTCTTCCGCCCGGCGATCTCGTTCCTCAACGGGCTCGGCAACGGCGTGCTGCGGCTCTGCGGCCTGCAGCCGGGCTCCGGCGAGGGCTCGCTGCATTCCACCGCCGAATTGTCGCTGCTGGTCGCGGCGAGCCAGGAGGCCGGGCTGATCCAGGAGGCCCAGCAAGCGGCGGTGCAGCGGATCTTCGGCATCGGCGAGCGGCGGGTGCGGGACATCATGACCCCGCGCCACGAGGTCGACTGGATCGATATCGAGGATCCGCGCGAGGCGGTGCTGGAGACGATCCGTGCCTGCCGTCACGAGCAATTGGTGGCGAGCCGCGGCGAGATCCACGAGATCGTCGGCGTGCTGCGCAAGCAGGACGTGCTCAATCAGCTCCTCGACGGAGCGCCGATCACGCTGGACGCGATCATCCGCGAGCCGATCGTCGTCCACGAGGGCATGCCGATCCTGCGGGTGCTGGAGACCTTCAAGGCCAAGCCCGTCCGGATGGCGATCGTCGTCGACGAGTACGGCGACCTCGAGGGCATCGTCACCCAGACCGACCTCCTCGAGGCGATCGCCGGCGACATTCCGGAGACCGACGACGAGGAGCCGATGGTGGTGGAGCGCCAGGACGGCTCGCTGCTGATCGACGGGATGATGCCGGCCGTCGAAGCATTCGAGCGTCTCGGCCTGACCGAGCGGCCGGATACCGACGACTTCTCGACGCTCGCCGGCTTCGTGATCTTCCAGCTCGGACGCATTCCCACCGCCGGCGACGGGTTCGAGCGGGGTGGCTGGCGGTTCGAGGTCGTCGACATGGATGGACGCCGGGTCGACAAGATCCTGGCGGAAAGGCTCGAAGCGTGACCCTCCCCTGCGTCAGACGGGGTTGCAAAGCTTCCCGCAACGGTTAGGTATCCGCTTGCCAGATTATCCCGACCCGCTCTCTTGGAGAGGGTGGGCGACGACTCTCGCGCCGGAGACCTTTGATGCTGAACCGCACCCTCCTCCTCGCCGCCCTGCTCGCCGCGCCGCTGGCGCTCCCGGCTTCCGCCGAGGCCAAGCCGAAGGCCGACCGCACCATCGCGGCCGTCGACACCGATTCGGACGGCACGATCGACCTCGCCGAGGTGAAGGCGGCCGCCGCCGCGGTGTTCGACACGCTCGAGAAGGATGCCGACGGCACCCTCGACGCCAAGGAGCTGAAGGGCCGCCTGAGCCGCCAGCAGCTGATGAAGGCCGATCCGGACAACGACGGCACGCTGACCAAGGACGAGTACGTCGCCCTCACCGAGAGCCTGTTCAAGGCTGCCGACCCGGACAACGACGGCACGCTCGACGCCAAGGAGATGAAGAGCCCGGCCGGCAAGACGCTGGCTCGCCTGCTCAAGTAAGACGCTGCATCGAACAGTCCCTCTCGCGGCGTTCGCACCGGATAGGGCGCGCGCCGCGAGCGGGAAGGACAAAGGGGCGGCCCGCGAGGGACCGCCCCTTACTCATGCGGTCAGTCGCAGCGCTCGCTGTGGACGGTCTTGCTGTCGCCGTACTCGTTGGTCTTCTTGACGGTCTTGGTCTCGCAGCCGCCGACCGAGCCGGTGGACTCGACCGACCGCTTCTCGATGACGGTGTTGCGCTCCACCGGTGCCGAATCGCGACGGATCACCGTGACGTCGTCGGCCAGCGCCGGGACGGTGACCAGGGCCGCGAGCGTCGCGAGAGTGGCAAGACGAAGGGACATCATAGGCTCCGGGTTCGAGGACTGTTCAGCGCTTCGAAACGCCATGGTCAAGCCAAGAGTTCCCCAGATTTAGAGAGGTTCTTGGGGTTTCTTGAGGGAGTTCGCGAAGGGGCGGACGCGTCCTTGGATGCCTCGCGGATCGCGCATGGGTGATCGCGCATGGGCGATCGCGCATGGACGAAGGCGGCGACGATCTGTGGCGCCGTGCCGCCGGTGCCCTCAAATCGGCACGAATCCCGGTTGAACTGCCCTGACGCCGCGGGCCTGCCCCGAGCCCGACGGCGCAGGAGAGCGCCATCGTGCCCGCAGCCGGCCCCGTCGACCACCGCTCATCGGGGGAGCCGGATTCCGTCGGGCTCGCGGCCCGCGCGGCCGAGTTCTGGCGCGCCCTGCGGCTGCCGATCCCACAGCACGCCTGGTTCTGGATCGGGATCCTCGCGCTCAGCGCCGGGGCCGGCCTGCTCTACGACGCGCTGTTCAAGAACGGCATTCCGCTCGTCGCGGCGATCCACGGCGTATTCATCGGCGCCTGCGCGCTCCTGATGGAGCGCGGCACCCTGCTGCCGCGGCTGCAGGCGCGGCTGCGCCGCCTGCCGACCTTCCTCTACGTGCCCATCGCCGAGCTCGCCTATGTGGGCATGATCACGCTCGGCCACGCCATCGGCGGCATCATCGTGTGGAGCACCGGCTTGAGCGCCGAGCCCTTCGCGGAGGCGGTGGTGCCCTCGCTGCGGGTGCTGGTCTACGCGCTCGCCGTCTCGGCGCTGCTCGTCTTCGTGGTGCGCATGCGCGACCTCATCGGCGCCGAGGTCTTCGTGAACCTGCTGGTCGGGCGCTATCATCGGCCGGTCGAGGAGGAGCGGATCTTCCTGTTCGTCGACGTCGTCGGCTCCACCGCCTATGCGGAGACGCACGGGGCGCTGAAGACCCAGGCCTTCCTCAGCGCGGTCTTCGCCACCCTGGCCGAGCCGGTCCGGCGCTGCCAGGGCTCGACCGACGACTTCGTCGGCGACATGGCGATGATCACCTGGCCGATGGCCCGTGGGCTGCAGGCCGCCCGCTGCGTCGCCTGCGTCCTGGCGATCCAGGACAGCCTGACCCGGGACGCGGCCGCCTGGCAGGAGCGGTTCGGCACCGTGCCGCGCATCCGCGCCGCCCTGCATGGCGGGCCGGTGGTCACCGCCGAGATCGGGGTCGACCGGCACAAGATCGCGTATTTCGGCGACGCGGTGAACGTCACGGCCAGGCTTGAGGCTCTGTGCCGCACCCTCGACGCGCCGGTGCTGATCTCCGGCGACCTCCTGGCGAAGCTGCCGCGCCTGCCCGAAGGCGTGCGGGCGCGCCCGCTCGGCGAGCATGCGGTGCGCGGGCGCGACCAGGCGCTCACCGTCGCGGCCATAGAACCGGCCGGCCGACCGCTCGCCTGAAATGCGGCCGGACCCGCGGCCGTCGGATAATCGATCCAAGGATCTCGCCTGCCCGGCTCGTCGCCAGGGGCCCAATCCGACTGTTCCGGACGCCCGATCGCGTCCGAAGCGGGCTTCGTCACGACTGATTTAATCGTTCGCCGAAGGTTTCATCGCGCGCGACAACCTGCGGCGGATCGTGATCCTGCGGGAAAACGCAGACAGGGAGCGTTTCGGCATCGATCGAGTCGTGCATAACCCAATCGTGAAGACTTTCATCACCCGGTAACCATTCGTGTCCGCGATCGACACCTTGTGGTTGGTGCGCCACCCGTTCGAGAGTGGGGGTGGGCGTTTGCCCCTGACGGACCCTCGTCTTGCAACAACGGTGTTACAATCACGATGTCTAAAAGTTGACGATACACCCAAACGGTATAATCCGAAGAGGATACGGCCTGAGCCTCAGACTCGCACGAGATGGACGGAAGGGCTGCCGTCGCTGAAATCAGCACAGCGTCGGCTGCGAATCGTCCCGCAGAAGACTACCGACCGGAGATCCTGCCAGGGGAAGATTGCTTCTTTTTCCCTTGCGGTTCCGACGCCGACGCCATAGTTGCACGCGGAAGCAAAGGCGGGTCGGTCCTGCGGCATCAGGGTCCTGAGGCAGGATTGCCCGAGCGTCTCACCGATCGACCCGGAGCAGAGGACTACGCGATGAACGAGAACGAGGCGCCGACCAACCACATCCAGCTGGCGGCGGATATCGTGGCAGCCTTCGTGAGCAACAATTCGTTGCCGGTGGCGGAACTGCCCGTCCTGATCGCCTCGGTCCATTCCGCGTTGGGCAGCCTCAATCACGGCGAACAGGCCGAGCAAGCAGAGCCGCTGACGCCGGCCGTCCCGATCAAGAAATCGATCATGCCGGATTACCTGGTTTGCCTCGAAGACGGCAAGAAATTCAAGTCGCTGAAGCGTCACCTGCGCAGTCGCTACGGAATGACGCCGGAGGATTACCGCGCCCGCTGGAATCTGTCGCCCGATTACCCGATGGTGGCACCCAACTACGCCGCGGCGCGCTCGGAACTGGCCAAGACCATGGGGCTCGGGCAGCAGCGGCGCAAATCCCTGCGCAACGGCGAGGGATGAGCCGTCGCGGCGGCGCTCCTCTGCAATATACCACTTGAGGTTGTATCTCGACGCCGCTCAATCCCAGTCCGGATTGGGCCGTTCGCCGATCAGGCAGTTGGCGCGGGGCTCTCCCTGGGCCCGCTGCACCAGCGGACCGGTCTCCCGCCCGGCCACCTCGCGGATGATCTTGGTGCGGATGGCGGCGGCGAACTGGTCGCGTTCGCGGACCGGCACCATGAAGCTGCCGCCGCCGCCGATCACGCAATCGCGGTAATAGAGGTCGAGGTCCTTGATGTCCCAGGGACCGCTCGGCTCGCGGATCATCAGCGGCAGGCCGTTGATGACGATCCCCTGTCCCACCGCATCGTCCCGGGCCCGGGTGACGGACCGGCCCTGGTTGTTCGGTCCGTCGCCCGAGACGTCGATCACCCGCCGCGTCGCCTCGAAGCCGCTGCCGGAGAGAAGGCCGACGGAGAAATCGATCGCGCTGGCGATCGAGGTCCAGGTCGAGCGCCGGGGCGGGCTCTGGACCAGCCGCTCGGCGAAGCCCGCAGCATCCTCGGGGCCGGCGATGAGCGTCCAGGGCACCACGACCCGCTGGCTGCCGACCCCGGCCCATTCGACATAGGTGACGGCGATGCGGCCGACCATGCCCTGGCGGATCGCCTGGTGAATGGCCGGGTTGCGGAACGCCTCGACGTAGCCCTCCCGCTGCACCGCCTGCTCGTCGCCGGTCATCGACAGGGACACGTCGACCGCCAGCACGAGGGCGACATCGACCTCGACCGAGGAATCCCCGGCCCGCGCCGGCGGGCCGACCGCCGTCGCGGCGAGGAGGCAGGCGAGAAGCGCAGCGACGCGTGACCTCATCCGGGGACTCCCCTGCGCCGGCCCGAGGACACCCCGGCGGAGCACCAGGATCGGCCGTGCGGCGGCCTGGATGCAAGCGCCGCGAAGGCCTCGCCTCGACACGCTCGCGTGAGGCCGCGTCGCGGCGGTGCCCGGCCGGGCCACCCGCGTTCTGCTGTGGATGACGCCGGGGATGGGAGGGGCCTTAGGCTGGGGACAACGCGGTCCCGCGACAGTCCGGATCATCCGGCCGCGTCCTGCGGCGCGAGGTTCTTTCGATGCGTCGTTCCTCCAGCCTTGCCGACCGCCTGTTCTGGCCTCTCCTGGCCGGTGGCGCGGCGAGCCTGTGGTTCGGGCCCAAGGCCCTCGCGGTCGCCGGGCTCGTGGTCCTGGTGCTGGTCCTGCACCGGCTCGGGCGCGGGGGCCGCTTCCGCCGCCGGGTCCGGGCGATCGCGCGGCGCCACCGCGAGACCCTGGCGCTTCGCCGCCGGCAGGAGAGCTACGTCGATCCCTACGGCAACGAGATTCTCGACGGCTGGCTGCGCGAGCGCAGCTACTTCGCCGAGCGCACGGTGCTGCCGCGCCTCGAGGCGGAGGGCTATGGCGACCTGATCGAGGCGCGCTACGACGAGATCCTGGCCATCGTCGAGGCCGCCTCCCTGAGCGTCGTGCTGCCGGACGAGGGGAATGCTCCGCCGGAGGACGGGCTCGCCTACGAGCGCTTCTGCGCGGCCCTGCTCGAACGCGCCGGGTGGGACGCGCACACCACCAAGGCGGCGGGCGACCAGGGGGCCGACGTGGTGGCGGAGCGCGACGGCATACGGCTGGTCGTCCAGTGCAAGCGCTACGCGAAGCCGGTCGGCAACGGCGCCGTGCAGGAGGTGGTGTCGGCGCGCAGCTACTGGAACGCCGACCACGCGGCGGTCGTGTCGAATGCCGGCTTCACGCCCGCCGCCCGCAAGCTCGCGGCCGTCACCGACGTGCTGCTGATGCACCACGACGAGTTGCCGGAGCTGTGACGGCGACCGGACGGAGGCCGCGTCGAGGTCGCGTATCAGACGGTACGTGCCATCCGATCGACGATCTCGATCGATCCTCCACGGCCGCAGCCGCACAGGCCGCCCCCCGCCAGAAGACATGGCGGCGGTGACATTCGTCGCGGAACGGGGGCTCGGACCGCTCGATCGCGGCGCGAGACGAGAGCAGAATGTCGCCTGTCCCGGCCACCTCGCCCCTCCTCGATCGCCCGCCCATGATCACGCGTGAGACCACAGCCCCGTCAGAGATCGTGGCAGCCGGTATCGGCCGATGGTGATCACGCCGCGCCGATTGGCAAGGCTGCCGGGCGTCGTCATCCGGGGCGTGGTCGGGCTCGTCTATCCGCCGAGCTGCATCGCCTGTGGGGCCGCGACGGCGGTGCCACACGCGCTCTGCGCGGCGTGCTGGCACGAGATGCGCTTCATCGAACGGCCCTATTGCGAACGGCTCGGGACACCGTTCTCCGTCGATCTCGGCTCGCCCGGCCTGCTCTCGCCGGCCGCTCTCGCCGATCCGCCGGTCTACCAGCGCGCCCGGGCGGTGGCGCGCTACGACGCCACGGCGCGGCGGCTGGTGCAACGCCTGAAATACGAGGATCGCCTCGATCTCGCCGGGGCGATGGGTGCGATGATGGCGCGGGCCGGCGCGGAGCTCCTGGCGGAGGCCGATCTCGCGGTGCCGGTCCCGCTCTGGCGCTGGCGGCTGTGGCGCCGACGCTTCAATCAGGCCGCCCTGCTGGCTCGGACCGCGACCCGCGGCAGCGGCGTCCCGATGGCGCCCGAACTCCTCGCCCGGGTGCGGCGGACCCGCCAGCAGGTCGGACTCACCCGCGCCGCGCGGGCGGAGAACCTGCAGGGCGCCTTCCGGGTGCCGGAGGCGGCACGGCCTCGGCTTCAGGGCAAGCGGGTCCTCCTCGTCGACGACGTCCTGACCACCGGCGCGACCGCGAACGCCGCCGCCCGGGCGCTCCTGCGCGGCGGGGCGACGGCGGTCGACGTGCTGGTCTTCGCCCGCGTGGTGAGCGACGGGCGCGATGTCGTCTAGAGCATTTTCCGACGAAGTGGATGCCGGTTCGTCGAAGAAAATGCGGCAAAACAAAGACTTAGAGAGCTTCGCGATTGCAACGCGATCGTGAAGCGCTCTAGGTCAGGCGCGCTGGACGCCGCCGATCGTTTCCTCCGGCGCGGACGCGGCCTCTCCGGCAGCGGCCAGGACCTTGCCGCGGGGACCGACCCAGACCCCGACCCATCGGCGCGACCACAGGGCGAGGCCGCCGAGCACGATCGCCGTGAAGGCGGCATAGAACAGGAAGCCCGCCGCGAAGCCGCCGGTATACTGCTTCGACAGGCCCATGGCGTTGGGCAGGATGGCGCCGCCGAGCGCCCCGACCTCGCCGATCATCGAGCCCGCCACCGCGGTGTTGGTCGGCCAGCGCAGGGGCACGAGCTGAAAGAGCGCGCCGTTGCCGGCACCCAGCGCCGCGAAGCAGAACATGAACAGGATCGTCGTGACGAGGAGCGTCGGCGCCGCGGTGAGCGCCAGGAAAGAGCCGACGGCGGCGAGCAGCACCACGGTCAGCACCAGGATGCCGCCGATCCGGTCGGCGAAGTAGCCGCCGAGGATGCGGATGCCCGATCCCATCAGCGCGGCCAGCATGGTCAGCCGCCCGGCCTCGATCTTGGTGACGGCGAACTGCTCGTAGAAGAAGGTCGGCAGGAAGTTCGACAGGCCGATGAAGCCGCCGAAGGTGATGACGTAGACGAGGTTGAAGGCCCAGCCGTCCTTCTCGAACAGGCAGGAGACGTGCTCCCTGAAGCTCTGGTGCTCGCGGTCCGGCGGCTCCTGGGCGAAGACGATCATGACGACGAGCGGGATCAGCATGACGAGTCCGGCAAAGCCGTAGACCGCCTGCCAGCCATAGGCCTGGGCGAGGGGCGGCGCGAACAGCACGGCGAGCACGGTGCCCGAGTTGCCGGCCCCGGCGATGCCCATCGCCAAGCCCTTGTGCTCCGCCGGAAACCAGCCCGAGCCGAGGGAGAGCGCCACGCCGAAGGAGGCGCCGGCGATGCCGAGCAGCACGCCCATGGCGAGCACGTCGGTGAAGGAATGCACCAGCAGGAAGCCGTAGGCCATCGCCAGCACGATCAGCGACATCTCGGTGATCGCGGCGTTCTTGCGCCCGATATACTGCGCGAGCACGCCGAGGGGAAACCGCATGATCGCGCCGGCGAGGATCGGCAGCGAGATCATGAAGCCGGTCTGGGCCGGCGTGAGCTTGTAATGCTCGGTGATGAACGGGCCCATGGCACCGTTGAGCACCCAGATCGCGAAACAGAAATCGAAATACAGGAATGCCGCGAACAGGGTCGGGGGGTGCCCCGATTTCATGACGGTCTTGAAACTGGCCATCGGACGAGCCTCACGCATAGCCCCCGCGGGGGGTCTTCGACGCGCTTCAGGGTGAGGATCGCTCAAGAGCCTCGCGGCCCGATCGCGCTCCTCCGTCTGTCGGACATCCCTGTCCAAGGCTCGGGCGTCGTTGCCCCGCGGGCCGTGAGGCCAGCCTGCGGGGGTGGAAAGCAGCTTTCGTGCCAGTGCTGTGATGGATGTGCGACGGCAACGCCGGATCGAAGATCGTGCCGGCCTGCCTCAGGGGCAGGCAGGGGCTGATGCGCCGGGCGGCAGCGGGGCGATCGGCGAGGCTCAGACGCTCACGTCGAGGATCTGTCCCTGGCCGGGCGGAGGCGGCGCCGGGATGTTGGCCGTCTCGGCCACGAAGGCGGCGACGCTGCGCTCGGCATCGAGCTGCTGGCGGGTCACGGCGGTCGCGACCTGCTGGCTGTAGGTGGCGCCGTGCTGGGCCACGGCGACGGCGGCGAGGGAGGCGGAATCGATGCTCATGCCGGAAGCCTGCCGCCCAAGCGTGACCAGGCCGTGAAGATGTCAGCTCAAAAGCTGGGACATCCGGGCGAGCGCGGCGGCGAAGCCGGCGAGCGGCACCGTGATGGTGTCGGCCTCGCCGTTGGGCTTGGTGCCGGTGACGCGCAGGTTGACGGCGGTCTTCATCGCGTCGGTGGCCACCGTCGGGAAGCTGATCGGCACGATGCAGCCGGCCTGGACGCAGGAGGTGTAGGGCGCGCCCTTGCCGAGCGTCGCGTCGTCGAGCTTGAAGGTCACGCCGGGCTCGATCGAGAGGCCGAGCGGCATCAGGAGGAGGCCGTTGCTGCGCCCCTCCTGCGGCGGGTTGAGCTCGATGCTGAACCGGCGCTGGCCGGTCTGCGCCACGCCTTGCGCCTGCGACAGCTGGCAC
This sequence comes from Methylobacterium indicum, assembly GCF_017347565.1. NCBI lineage: Bacteria > Pseudomonadati > Pseudomonadota > Alphaproteobacteria > Hyphomicrobiales > Methylobacteriaceae > Methylobacterium > Methylobacterium indicum. Next base: position 5,536,873 of record NZ_AP024145.1, read on the forward strand.
TGCCGCTTCTCGTTCTCGCGGGTGCAGCTGATGGTCCAGTCGCCGTAGACCTCGCTCACCGCGCTGGCGCCGTTGGGCCAGGCCCCGGTCGGCGCCGCCACCGGCGCGGGGGCGGCCTCCGCCTTCGGGGCAGGTGCGGGCTTGGGCGCCGCGCGGCGTACGGGCTTGGGAGCCGGCTTGTGCGGCGCCTCCGCCGCCGGTGCCTCGCCGGCGGGCTCCTCCTGGGCGCGGGCGGGGCCCGCGAGGAACGCGGCGAGGACCAGCAGGCTGGCGAGGGGCAGGCGGCAGGGCGACATGATGGATTCCTCGACGCCCGTCCGTGCCGGGGCGCGGACGGGCCTTTGTCTCGCGGCTGCTCTAGAGCGAGGCACGCCGGAAGGGAAGCCGCCGGACGGCCAAACTTGCGGCCATGCCCTTGAGATCCCTGAGATATCTTGGATGCATTCCAATCAAGCGCGGGCGGTCCGGCGGCTTCTTGGGTCCCGCCGCGGTCGATCGGGACGCGCCGCCTACGATCCGCCGAGATCCTCGTGCCAGGTGCGCCCGTCGCGCTCGATCAGCGCGATCGCCGCGGTCGGGCCCCAGGTGCCCGCCGGATAGGGGCGCGGCGGTTCCGGGCGGTCGGCCCAGGCGTTGAGCAGGGTATCGGCCCAGGCCCAGGCCGCCTCGACCTCGTCGCGGCGCATGAACAGGGTGGCGTTCCCCCGCACCACGTCCATCAGCAGGCGCTCGTAGGCGTCCGGGTAGCGCTGGTTGAAGGTCTCCTCGAACGAGATGTCGAGGCCGGTCGCGCGCAGGCGCATGCCGCCGGGGCCCGGCTCCTTCGTCATCACCTCGAGCTTGATGCCCTCCTGCGGCTGCAGCCGGATCACCAGGCGGTTCGGCTCGCGGGCGAACTCGTCGGAGAAGATGCTGAACGGCGAGGAGCGGAACTGCACCACGATCTCGGACACCTTCTGGGGCAGCCGCTTGCCGGTGCGCAGGTAGAACGGCACGCCGGCCCAGCGCGGCGTCATCAATTCGAGCCGCAGGGCGACGAAGGTCTCGGTCAGGCTCTGGCCCTCCCCGCCGAGATCGGCGGCGTAGGAGGCGACCGGCTGGCCGTTGACCGCACCGGCGACGTACTGGCCGCGCACGGTCCGCATCGGCACCTCGTGGGCCGGAATCGGCTTGAGCGCCCGCAGGACCTTCAGCTTCTCGTCCCGCACCGCGTCGGCGTCGAGCGAGAGCGGACTTTCCATGCCGAGGAGGCAGAGGAGCTGCAGCATGTGGTTCTGCAGCATGTCGCGCAGCGCGCCCGACGTGTCGTAATAGCCGCCGCGTCCCTCGACCCCGACCGTCTCCGCCACGGTGATCTGGACGTGGTCGATCACGTCGGCGTTCCACAGCCGCTCGAAGATCGTGTTGGCGAAGCGCAGGGCGAGGAGGTTCTGCACCGTCTCCTTGCCGAGATAGTGGTCGATGCGGAAGATCTGGCTTTCGGGAAAGACCTTGCCGACCTGATCGTTGATGGCGCGGGCCGAGGCGAGGTCGTGGCCGATCGGCTTCTCCAGCACCACCCGCGAGCGCTCGCCGATCAAGCCGTGGGCGCTCAGGTTGCGGCAGATCGAGCCGTAGAGGCTCGGCGAGGTGGCGAGGTAGTAGGGCCGGACGTGGTCCGGGCGCTCGGCCAGCAGGCTCGCCAGGTCGTCCCAGCCATCGTCCCCCGCCCCGTCGACCGCGACGTAGCGGAGATGGTCGAGGAAGCTCGCCACCGTGGCGGGATCGCGGTCGGCCGCCGGAACGTGGCGTTCGAGCGCTTCGGCGGCGAGATCCCGGTACTCGGCGGTGCCGAGATGGGTGCGGGCCGCCGCGATGATGCGGCTCTCCCCGGGAATCTGGCGATCGCGAAAGCGCTGGTAGAGCGCCGGCAGCAGCTTGCGCATCGTCAGGTCGCCGGTGGCGCCGAACACGACCGCGTCGAAAGCGGCGACGGGGATGATCTTGTGCATCGGGTGACGGGTCTCCCGCTTCTCGCCGGCCGTATCCTCCGCACGGGAACGGCCGGCCTACCTGCCTGAGGGCGGTCGCCTCGCGCGTCCGGCCCCCTCGCCTGTCGATTCGGCGTGTGTCTGTGCGCCCGACGCGGGCCGGACGCTACGGAAATCTGGCGAGGCGGCCCTCGCCGTGCTCCGGAATGTCCGGTCTCGCGTCTGCGCCGCGCGTCAGAACGAGGCCGGCGTGGCCGCGGCCTCCTTGATCCCCTCGTCCGCGCCGGTGCTCCCGCCTTCCAGCGGCGCCTCCATATGGGCGGCGAAGCCCGCCTTGTGGTCGGGGTGCCAGCGCGAGAGGGCCGGACGGTTGCGGATCACGTCGTCGGAGGACCAGCGCATGCGCTTCTCGTCCATCTCGCGGGTGGTCTCGTTGTCCGGGCAGAGGATGTAGAAATCGCCCGAGGCCATCCGGTCGAGAAGAAAATCGACCGTCTCCTCCGGCGTCCAGGCGCCGGCCGGCTTCTCGGTCACGCCGCGGGCCCGGGTCAGGCCGGTATAGACGAAGCCCGGGATCAGCAGGTGGGCGGTCACCGGGGAACCGGCCTCGCGCAGCTCGTGGGCGAGGGCTTCGGTCGTCACCTTCACGCCGGCCTTGCTGACGTTGTAGGGCGTGTTGCCCGGCGGCGTCGTGATGCCCTGCTTGGAGCCGGTGACGATCACCGCGCCGGGCCGTCCCCGCTCGATCATGCCCGGCACGAAGGCCTGGAGCGCGTTGACGACGCCCCACAGGTTGGTGTCGAGGATGCGGTGCCAGGTCGCGGCATCGGAGAAGAACCGGCCCCCGGCCTCGATCCCGGCATTCGCCATCAGGACCGACACCTCGCCCAGGGCCGCGGCCTCGCGGGCGAGGGCCGCGAGGGCTTCGGGCACGGCCACGTCGGTCGGGACCGCGCGGACCTCCGCCGCACCCTGCGCCACGGCGGAGACGGCTCGGTGGGCCGCGTCCAGCGCCTCGCCGGGGAGGTCGGCGAGCACCACCCGCATCCCGGCCGCGGCAAAGGCCTTGGCGGCGGCGAGCCCGATGCCGCTCGCGGCGCCGGTGACGACCGCGACGCGGCCCTGCGCGAGGGCGGGATGATGAGTCATGCTGTGCTCCACCTCGGACGACCCGGCGGGATCTCCGCCTCGCGGGACGTTCGTCCCGTGCTTCAAGGCCGGCAGGTAGGTGGGCGCGCGGGAAACGCCACATGCGGCGCCGCAAAAAAATGCCGCTGCCGGATCCCGGCACGGGGCGACACCGCCTTCACCAACGCAAAGAGCCGGCTTCCCCGAGAGGAAACCGGCTCCAGATCGTTCACGAAGCGGGACTGCCGCTCACTCGCCCGAAGCGTCCGAGGGCTTGGGAAAGAGCTCGGCGGAGGGCTCGCCCCCGCCCTCGGCACCCTCGAAGCGGGTGCGGCGGCGACGGCGCGGCCGGGGAGCGGGCGCCTCGTCCGTCGTCTCGACGGGCGTGGCCGGAGGGGCCGGGGGGGCGTCCTCGACCGGAGCGGGCGCGGGTGCCGCCGGCCGCACCGGCGTGGTCAGAAACGCCGGCAGGCCGGTCGGCTCGTCGGCGGAGAGGACGGGCTCGGCGCGGGGCTCCTCGCGGCGGCGCTCGCGGCGGAACTCGGAGCGGCCGCCCTCGCGGTAGCCCTCTTGCCGGGGCGCATCCTGCCTTGCCGCATCTTGTCTCGGCGAATCTTGTCGCGATGAATCCTGCCGACCGTCGTCCTGCCGCGGCTGCTCGGTGCGGGAGAAGTCCTGCCGTTCCGCCCGGGGCTGACGGTCCTGCCGATCCTGACGCTCGCCGCGATCCTGACGGTCGCGCTGCTGGCGCTCGGGACGGTCCTGCCGATCCTGGCGGTTCTGCTGGAAGCGCTCGCGGCGCTCCTGCCGGTCGGGACGGTCCTGGCGCTGGTGCTCGGAGCGGTCCTGGCGCTCGTAGCGGGACGGACGGTCCTCGCCCCGGCTGTCGTAGGGCTGCGGCTGCTGGGCGGGATCGCCGTAATCGTCCGCGGCGCCGTAGCCCGACTGGGCGTAGCCGTTGCCGTTGCCGCGATCCTGGCCGCGGTCCTGGCCGCGGTCCTGGTTCCGATCCTGACCGCGATCCTGAACCGCGTAGCCGTTGGTCGGCACGCCCTCGTCGTCGCCGTCATCCTCGTCGTCGAAGCCCGGGCGGCCGTAGGTTCCGCCGTATTGCTGGCGATACTGCTCGTTCGCCGCCGTGATGATGCGGAAATAGTGCTCGCCGTGCTGGAAGTAGTTCTCGGCCATCACCGGATCGCCGCTCGCCTGGGCGTCGCGGGCGAGCTGGGCGTACTTCTCGGCGATGTGCTGGGCCGTTCCGCGGATCTTGACGTCGGGACCGTTCGATTCGTAGGCCCGGGTCAGCGGGTTCGGCCCCTTGGTGTTGCTGCGGTTGCGACCACGCATACGCCTGTTCTGGTTCGGTCTCATCGGTCTCGACTGACCCTCTTCGACGACTTGAAGGGCGGGACTTCACGCGCTGAGCGGTCCTTCGTCCGCGGATCCGGCGGCCGTCTGCCGGCCTTGTCTCCGCAGCGATGTCCGCCGTGCCCTGTGCGACCGCGGGGCGTCTCACCGCCGGCCGCCGTCGATCCACAGATGCGGGTCACCGGACCGCCTACGCGCTGATGGGTCTGCCCGGTGGTGGAAGATCGTCCGAAGGTCCGCGCCCGATGTCGCGCCTGAGAACTGAGCCTGGCTGTGATATCCGGACCGTTCACGATCTACCCTGGGACGTTAGCGGGTTCGGCCGGCCTCGCCAAGTGATTTCGAGTCGATTTTGCGCGTCGTCCAGGCCAGTTTGCGGCGGGAGGCACGGAAAAATCTGTCGAAATCGGGTCAGGACTCGCGCGAGGGCGCCATCGCCACGACGCGGGGATGCCCGGCGAGGTCGCGCCGGACCCGAGGGCTCAGGCCGTTCGCCTCGGCGAGCCCGCACAAGGCCGCCTCCTGGTCGTAGCCGATCTCGACCAGGAGATGCCCGCCCGGCGCCAGCAGCGGCGGCACCTGGGCCAGGATGGTACGGTAGGCGTCGAGCCCGTCGGGCCCGCCGTCGAGGGCGAGGCGCGGGTCGTGGTCGCGAACCTCGCCGGACAGTTCGTCGACGACGGCGCTCGCGATATAGGGCGGGTTGGCGACGACGAGGTCGAAGGGCCCGGCGAGCGCCGCCGCCCAGTCGCCGGCCGCGAAGGCCGCCCGGTCGCCGACGCCGTTGCGGCGGGCATTGGCCCGGGCGGTGCGCAGCGCGCCGAGCGAGCGATCGAGGCCGAGCCCCCGCGCCCGGGGCCATTCGGTGAGGAGCGCCACCAGGATGCAGCCCGAGCCGGTGCCGAGATCGGCGACGCGGTGGGCGCCGTCCGGTCGCAGGCCGAGGCCGAGCGCCGTCTCGACCAGGGTCTCGGTGTCGGGCCGCGGCACCAGGGTCTCGGGCGAGAGCGCGAAGGGCAGACCCCAGAACTCCCAGGCGCCGATGATCCGGGCCACCGGCTCCCCGGCGATGCGCCGGGCCAGGAAGGCGGCGACGCGCTCCGCCCCCTCCGGACCGATCGGCGCGTCGCCGCGCAGGGCGAGGTCGGTGGCGGTGATGCCGAGCGCCTCCTCGACCAGGATGCGCGCGTCGAGGGCGGCGGTCTCGATGCCCCGGGCGGCCAGCGCGTCGACGACCCGGGCCCGGGCCGCGACCCGGCTCGTTTCCGGGGGGAGTGCGATCACGCCATCCCCTCGGCGGCGAGGAGCGCCGCCTGGTGCTCGGTGATCAGCGCATCCACCACCTCGTCGAGGGCGGTGCCGGCGATCACCTCTTCCAGCTTGTAGAGGGTCAGGTTGATGCGGTGGTCGGTCACCCGGCCCTGCGGGAAGTTGTAGGTGCGGATCCGCTCCGAGCGGTCGCCGCTGCCGACCTGCGACTTGCGGTCGGCGGCGCGGGCGGCATCCTTCTGGCTGCGCTCCTGGTCGTAGAGCTTGGCCCGCAGGAGGGCCATGGCGCGGGCCCGGTTCTTGTGCTGCGAGCGCTCTTCCTGGACGAAGATCACGATGCCGCTCGGCACGTGAGTGATGCGGATCGCCGATTCGGTCTTGTTGACGTGCTGGCCGCCGGCGCCCTGCGCCCGCATCGTATCGATCTTCAGATCGGATTCGTTGACCTGGATGTCGACCTCCTCCGCCTCCGGCAGGACCGCCACGGTGGCGGCGGAGGTGTGGATGCGCCCCTGGGTCTCCGTGTCCGGCACGCGCTGCACCCGGTGGGCGCCGCTCTCGAACTTCATCCGGGCGAAGACGCCGCGGCCCTTCACCTCGGCGACGACCTCGCGGTAGCCGCCCATCGTGCCGGGGCTCTCGGAGATGACCTCGACCCGCCAGCCCTTCAGGTCGGCGTAGCGCGAATACATCCGGAACAGGTCGCCGGCGAAGAGCGCCGCCTCGTCGCCGCCGGTGCCGGCGCGCACCTCGAGGATCGCGCTCTTCTCGTCGGCCGCGTCCTTGGGCAGGAGCATGAGCTGGAGCGCGCGCGCGGCGGCGTCGCGGGCGGCCTCGGCCTCCGGCTTCTCTTCCGCCGCGAGCGCCCGCATCTCGGGATCGCCCTCCTCGATCATCTCCTCGACGCCGCGCAGCGCGCTCTCGGCGGCCCGGAAGGCGTGGATCGCCCCGACGACGGAATCGAGGTCCGAGAGCTCGCGCGAGAGCTGCACGAAACTCTCCGCGTCGGACTCGCCGGCGCTGAGGGTGGCGGTGACGATGTCGTGGCGGGCCAGGATGGCGTCGAGACGGTCGGACGGGATCGCGATCATTCGAGAGATATGGCCATGGGCGGCGGACGGTTCAGCCGGGGCGGCCCGCGCCCGGTGCCGGAGATGGTGCCGCGTATAGCAGGTCTGCGGGGGTTGGGGAGTCGGTCAGGCCGTGGACAAAAGCCTTCTTGCCGCGGCGTGAGGCGGCCATGAGCCTTTCCAAAAGCAGGCCGTCCGCTCCATCGCGTGGGCGAGGAGGCGGGGGAGGCATCCCGCACCTCATCTCGTCGGATGGACGTGATCGGATCGGCCCGATCGTGACGGCCGTGTCCATCCGGTCGGGCGTTTCATCACGATGATTGTCACGAGAGGTCAGCCGTCCACATCGCTCGAAGCCTGTTCGATTTGCACGACAGTCTTGACGCGCTCCTTGTCATTCCGGGGCCGCGCAGCGGAGCCCGGAATCCAGACGCGCAGGTGGAAAAGAACGAAGTGGTACGCTGTCGATCTTCCTGAAGAACCATCGGCGGTTCTGGAGCCCGGGCTCCGCTGCGCGGACCCGGGATGACGATGAGGGTATGAAGACTGTCGATCAGGTCGAACAGAATCTTATGCTCTTTCGCCCCAGAGTCTTCACGATCGAAGATGGTCCTCCCCCATGCCCTCCGGTCGTCGTTCTGGATTATAGACCCGCGCTAGGGTCGGTGCGGCCACGCGACCCGTCAGATTGGAACGCCGTGCTCCTCGGCGAAGGCCGCGAGCGCCGGACGCAGCGAAGCGCCGTCGCGGTTCCGGGCCAGTTCCCGATCGAGGAATTCCGCCACGGCGCCGGCATCGATGCCCAGCACCATCGCCTTGATCGGGCCGATCGAGGCCGGGGACATCGACAGCGCACGGAAGCCGAGCCCGATCAGCGCCATCGCCTCGAGCGGCCGCCCGCCGATCTCGCCGCAGACGGTCGCCGGGGTACCGGCGGCGTTGGCCCGCTCGGCGATCAGCCGGAAGGCGCGGAGCGCCGCGGCGCTCAGGGGGTCGAAGCGGTTGGCAACCTGGCGGTTCTCGCGGTCGACCGCGAACAGGAACTGCATCAGGTCGTTGGAGCCCACCGAGAGGAAGTCGGCCTCGGCCGCGATCTCGTCCATCTGGAACAGCAGCGAGGGCACCTCGACCATCACGCCGAGCCGGCATTCCGAGGGCAGCGGATAGCCGTGGCGGGTGAGATGCGCCTTCTCGCGCTCCACGATTCTCTTCGCCTGGACGAACTCGTCCACGGTCGCGACCATCGGGAACATGATCTTCAGCGGCCGCCCGCGGGCCGCCTTGAGGAGCGCGCGCAGCTGCATCCGCAGCAGGCCGGGCCGGTCGAGACCGATGCGGATCGCCCGCCAGCCGAGGGCCGGGTTCTCCTCCTCCAGCGCCTTCATGTAGGGCAGCACCTTGTCGCCGCCGATGTCGAGGGTGCGGATCGTCACCGGCAAATCGCCGACGGCGTCGAACACGGTCTCGTAGAGGATCTGCTGCTCGGCGGCGCTCGGCATCCGCTCGGCCACCATGAACTGCAGCTCGGTGCGAAAGAGCCCGACGCCCTGTGCTCCGGTCTCGGCGAGGTGCGACAGGTCGACGATCAGGCCGGCATTGAGCTGGAGCGCGACCGCGACGCCGTCGCGGGTGACAGCTGGCACGTCGCGCAAGGAGCGGTACTGCTCCTGGCGCCGGGCGCGCAGGCGGGCCTTCTCGGCATAGGCCGCCTCGATCTCGGGGCCGGGCCGGATCTGCACCTCGCCGGTGCCGCCATCGACGATGATGCCGTCGCCGGATTCGACGAGCGCGGTGGCGTTGGCCACCTCCCCCACCGCCGGGATACCCAGCGCCCGGGCCACGATGGCGATGTGGCTGGTCGGCCCGCCCTCCTCCAGCACCACGCCGCGCAGGCGGGAGCGGTCGTAGTCGAGGAGCGCCGCCGGCCCCATCGAGCGCGCCACCAGGATGGCGTTCTCGGGCATGGCCGAGGGGCCGATCCCCTCGCGGCCGACGAGCTGGCGCAGCAGCCGGTTGGCGAGGTCGTCGAGGTCGTGCAGGCGCTCGCGCAGGTAGGGATCGCTCTGGCGCAGCATCCGGGCGCGGTTGTCCGACTGCACCCGCTCCACCGCGGCCTCCGCGGTGAGGCCCGAGAGCACCGCCTCGCGCATGCGCCGCAGCCAGCCCTGGTCGTGGGCGAACATCCGCACCGTCTCGAGCACCTCCCGGTGCTCGCCGGCCCCCGCGACGTCGCCGCGCTCGACGAGGTCGTCGATGGCCGAGCGGACCTCCGCGATCGCGGTATCGAGGCGCGACACCTCGCGCTCGACATTCTCGGCGATGAGGTTGCGCACGACGATGCGCGGCTCGTGCAGCACGACGTGGCCGAGGCCCACGCCGTCGGCGAGCGCGACGCCGCACTGGCTCAGCGCCCGGCGCGAGGCGCTGACGGTGCCGGGCGACAGGGCCTGCAGCTCGCCCGAGGCGATCATCTCCGCCAGCACCATGGCGGTGGTCTGGAGCGCCTCGATCTCCTCCTCGGAATAGACCCGGTAGGTGCGGTTCTGCACCACCAGCACGCCCAGCGTATTGCCGGCCCGCAGGAGCGGCACGCCCAGGAAGGCGTGATAGACCTCCTCGCCCGTCTCCGGCCGATACGAGAAGGCCGGGTGCGACTGGGCGTCGGAGAGGGAGAGCGGCTCGGCGGTGGCGGCGATCAGGCCGACCAGGCCCTCGCCGGCCCGCATGGTGGTGAGGTGCACCGCCTCGCGGTTGAGGCCCTCGGTCGCGAAGAGCTCGAGGTTGCCGTCGTCGCGCAGGACGTAGACCGAGCAGACCTCCGCGACCATGTTGGACGCGATCAGGACGACGATGCGGTCGAGGCGCGCCTGCGGGCCGACGGGCTCCGCCATGGCCTCGCGAAGGCGGCGCAGTAGCAGGCGCGGGCCTCCAGGCGCTGCGGGCATCGTCTCGTGTTCCACCCTTTGGCGAGCCGGGCCCGGCGCGGCGCAACCGAAAGGTCCGCCTGCGCGGGCCTGACGCATCGGCCCCGTCCTCGCCGTATAGCGAGTCCGACGCCCGGCCGGCAAGCGTCCTTCAGGGGTAGGGCCCGCCACGAGGGCCGGCCATTTCGGGGGAAAGGCGGGCGGTGACCGTCCGGAAACGACGACGCCCCGCCCGCGAGGCATCGCGGACGGGGCGTCGTCGAATACCGGCCGGCGCGGGGCGCCGACGAATTCAGGCCTTGTCGAGGCCGTAGAGCGCGTGGAGGGTGCGGACCGCCAGCTCCGTATAGGCGGCGTCGATCAGCACGGAGAACTTGATCTCCGAGGTGGTGATCGCCCGGATGTTGATGCCCTTCTCGGCCAGCGCCCGGAACGCCTTGGCGGCGACGCCGGCATGGCTGCGCATGCCGATGCCGATCGCCGAGACCTTGACCACGTCGGTGGCGCCCTCGATGCGCTCGACCTCGACGGTGCCGGACTGCGCCTCCAGGATCGCGCGGGCGCGCTCGTAATCGGCCGCCGGGACCGTGAAGGTCATGTCGGTCGCCGCGCCGTCGCCCGACACGACCTGGATGATCATGTCGACGTTGATGTTGGCATCGGCGAGCGGGCCGAAGATGGCGGCGGCGATGCCGGGCTTGTCCTTCACCCGGCGAAGCGTGATCTGCGCCTCGTCCTTCGAGAAGGCGATGCCCGTGATGATCTGCTGTTCCACGATATCGTCCTCGTCGCAGATGAGGGTGCCGGGGCGGGCGTCGTCGGGGTCGTCGAAGGAGGAGCGCACGGTGGTCGGCACCCGGTGCACCATGGCGAGCTCGACCGAGCGCACCTGCAGCACCTTGGCCCCGAGGGAGGCCATCTCGAGCATCTCCTCGAAGGCGACCCGCTCGAGGCGCTGGGCCTTCGGCACCACCCGGGGATCGGTGGTGTAGACGCCGTCGACGTCGGTGTAGATGTCGCAGCGCTCGGCGCCGATCGCCGCCGCGATCGCGACGGCACTCGTGTCGGAGCCGCCGCGGCCCAGGGTCGTCAGGCGGCCGGTCTCGGGGTGGATGCCCTGGAAGCCGGCGATCACCGCGACCTCGCCGCGCTTGAAGCCGGCATCGAGGCGGGCGCCGTCGATGTTCTGGATCCGGGCCGAGCCGTGCTGGTCGGAGGTCTCGATCGGGATCTGCCAGCCCTGCCAGGAGCGGGCCTTGATACCCATCTCGGCGAGCACGATGGCGAGCAGACCCGACGTGACCTGCTCGCCGGAGGCGACGACCGCGTCGTACTCGGACTGGGCATAGAGGGGCGAGGCGTCCTTGCACCAGGCCACCAGCTCGTTGGTCTTGCCGGACATCGCCGAGACGACGACCGCCACCTCGTAGCCGGCCCGCACCTCGCGGGCGACGTGGCGGGCGACGTTGCGGATGCGGTCGACCGTGGCGACGGAGGTGCCGCCGAATTTCATCACCAGGCGGGGCATGGGGATCCGATCGAACAAACTGCTTCGAACAAACTGCTCTTGCGAACTGCTCTCGCCGACCGCCCTCGCGACGCGTCTGCCGCAGCGCGAGATGGTGGGCGTCCGGCGGGTACAAGCGCCCCGGGCCGGTGTCAACGCCGCGGGCCCCTCGGCGGCGCATCACGGCGGTTGGCCCGGGACGGCGGCTGCGCTACCTCGACGCCGAGAGACCCTTCGAGAGACCTTTTCTCTCCCGCCCACAGGAAGGCCTGGCGCCGATGAGCGAACCGACCGGACCCTCGATCGACCGCGACGAGGTCGCCCGCTTCGATCGCCTCGCCGCCACATGGTGGGACGAGGCGGGGCCGATGCGGGTGCTGCATCGCTTCAACCCGGTGCGCCTCACCTACATCCGCGACACGGTCTGCCGGCATTTCGGCCGCGACCCGCTGGCGCCCGCGCCGCTGTCGGGCCTCAGCCTCGTCGATGTCGGCTGCGGCGGTGGCGTCCTGTCCGAGCCGCTCGCCCGCCTCGGCGCCGAGGTGACCGGCCTCGATCCGGCCGTGACCAATGTCAGGATCGCGCAAGCCCATGCCGACGAGGCCGGGGTGCCCGTGCGCTACCGGGCCGAGACGATCGAGGACGTGGTGGCCGCCGGCGAGCGCTTCGACATCGTCTGCGCCATGGAGGTGGTGGAGCACGTCACCGACATGCCGGCCTTCGTGCGCACCGCCTGCACGGCGGTGAAGCCGGGCGGGCTCTTCTTCGCCGCGACGATCAACCGGACGATGCGCTCCTTCGCGCTTGCCATCGTGGGGGCGGAATACGTCCTCGGCTGGCTGCCGAAGGGAACCCACGACTGGAACAAGTTCGTGACGCCCGACGAGCTGCGCGACGCCGTCGAGGGCGGGGGCCTCGCGGTCACCGACACGACCGGCGTCGTCTTCAATCCGCTCACCACCCGCTGGAGCACCGCCCGCGACACGGCGGTGAACTACATGATCGCGGCCGAGCGGCCTCGCGCCTGACCGCGCAACCCGGACCCCTCTCCCCCGGTTGTCGCCGCGAGCAACCGAGGAGACGGGTCCATGCTGGAAAAGATCCCCCACGCCCTGGGCGAGGCGCTGTCGGGCCTGCGTGCCGGCCTCGACAAGACCGCCTACCACGCCGAGTTCGAGGGCGCCCCCGCGGCGATCCGGGTGACGAGCCCGGCCTTCGCGGACGAAGCCGCGATGCCGGCGCGTTTCACCCAGGACGGCGAGAAGCTCTCGCCGCCGCTGGCCTGGAGCGGCATTCCCACCGGCACCGCCGCCGTGGTGCTGCTCGTGGAGGATGCCGACAGCCCGACGCCGAAGCCGATCGTCCACGCCATCGCGTGGGACCTAGAGCCGACGGACGAAGACCTGCCCGAGGGGGCGCTGGCGAGCCCCGGCTCGGACGGAACGATCGAGGAGGTCGGCAAGAACACTTTTCTCAAGGCCGGCTACCTGCCGCCCGATCCGCCGACCGGCCACGGCCCGCACCGCTACCTGTTCCAGGTCTACGCGCTGAATCGGCGCCTCGGTCTCGACGGCACGCCCGGCCGCAGCGCCCTCATCGAGGCGATGCACGGCCACGTCCTCGCCAAGGGGGCCCTGACCGGGACCTACGAGCGCGCCTGACGGGCGTCGTCACGGCCTTATGCCGGGTTGCCAGCAGCCACGGCCTGGCCCACGACTCGGCGCCAGGCCGCCGGATGCGCGGCGGGGAGGATCGGTGGCGATGAAGGCACTCCTGTGCAAGGTGCTCGGCGGGCCGGAGAATCTGGTGATCGAGGAGGTGCCGGATCCGGTACCCGGGCCGGGCGAGGCCCTGGTGCGGGTGAGCGTCGCGGCGCTCAACTTCTTCGACAC
>NZ_AP024145.1:5557500-5777500 GCF_017347565.1 Methylobacterium indicum
TCGCCGCCAGCGCACCGGTCACCGCCAGATAGGTGATGTCGTGCCCCGCCGCCTTGGCGAGGGGCCCATCCTGGCCCCAGCCGGTCATGCGGCCGTAGACGAGGCGCGGGTTGCGGGCGAGTACCACGTCGGGCCCGAGGCCGAGCCGCTCCATCACGCCGGGGCGAAACCCCTCGATCAGGGCATCGGCACGATCGAGCAGCGACAGGGTGCCGGCGAGGTCGGCCGGATCCTTCAGGTCTACCGTCACGCTCGGGCGCCCCCGCGCCACCACGTTCTTCGAGTAGGGGTCGCTGCCCCCGGGCCGGTCGAGCCGCACGAGATCGGCGCCCATATCGGCGAGCAGCATCGCCGCGAACGGGCCGGGGCCGATGCCCGCGAATTCGACGATGCGAAGGCCGGCGAGCGGTCCGCCCTGCCCGGCCTGGTGCGACGGGTCCATGCGTTGTCCTCCCCTGACCTCCTCCGCCCGGCGCTTGTCGTCGCCTGATCCGGCGCGCCTTGACGATGGCAGGTCCGCCCCATAGCGATGGGGCAACGATGCCATCGCGTAGCAGACCGGTCCGCCCGTCGCCATGGGCGGGAGACGAGGCGGCGCGAAGGCACGACGGGGCACATCCACCGGACGAGTGGGGCCCGCGATACGGGAGGACAAGGCATGAACGTCAACGGCGTAGCCGCGATCGTCACGGGCGGCGGGTCGGGCCTCGGCGCGGCGACCGGTCGGGCGCTGGCGGCGGCGGGCGCGCGGGTCGCGCTCCTCGATCTCAACGAGGGCGCCGCCGCGGAGGTCGCCGGCGAGATCGGCGGGATCGCCCTCGCCTGCGACGTCGCCGATGCGGCGAGCGCGGAGACGGCGGTCGCTCGCGCGGCCGAGGCGCATGGCCCCGCCCGCGTCCTGGTCAATTGCGCCGGCGTCGCCACCGCCGGCCGGATCGTCGGGCGCAACGGCCCCCTCGATCTCCAGGCCTATGCGAAGGTGATCCAGGTCAACCTGATCGGCAGCTTCAACCTGATGCGGCTCGTGGCGGCCGGTGCCCTCGCGCTCGATCCGCTGGAGGGCGGCGAGCGCGGCGTCATCATCTCCACCGCCTCGGTCGCGGCCTACGAGGGCCAGGTGGGCCAGGCGGCCTACGCCTCCTCGAAGGCCGGCATCGTCGGCCTGACCCTGCCGGCGGCGCGGGAATTCGCCCCCGCCGGCATCCGGGTCTGCGCCATCGCGCCCGGCATCTTCGAGACGCCGATGCTGCGCGGCCTGCCGCCGGAGGTGCAGGATTCCCTCGGCGCCGCGGTGCCGTTCCCCTCGCGCCTCGGCAAGCCGGAGGAATATGCGAGGCTCGCGATGGCGATCATCGACAACCCGATGCTCAACGGCGAGGTCATCCGCCTCGACGGGGCGCTACGCATGCAGCCGAAGTAGAGGATCGGGCGATGCTGAGCGACGACCAGATCCTGATCCGCGACACCGCCCGCAGCTTCGCGCGCGAGCGGCTGAAGCCTTTTTCGGCCGAATGGGACCGGGAGGCGCGCTTTCCCCGCGAGGCGATCGCCGAGATGGGAGCGCTCGGCTTCATGGGCATGCTGGTGCCCGAGGAGCACGGGGGCGCGGCGGCCGACCACGTCGCCTACGCGCTCGCCATCGAGGAGGTGGCGGCGGGCGACGGCGCGGTCTCGACCGTGATGAGCGTGCACAACTCGGTCGGCTGCATGCCGATCCTGAAGTTCGGCAGCGACGAGCAGAAGGCGCGGTTCCTCGGACCGCTGGCCCGCGGCGAGCAGCTCGGCGCCTTCTGCCTGACCGAGCCCGGCGCCGGCTCGGACGCCGCCGCGCTCAAGACCCGGGCGCGCCGCTCCGGCAATGCCTGGGTGCTCTCGGGCACCAAGCAGTTCATCACCTCGGGGGCGAATGCCGACCTCGCCATCGTGTTCGCGGTGACCGACCCCGAGGCGGGCAAGCGCGGCATCTCGGCCTTCATCGTGCCGACCAAGACCCCCGGCTACAAGGTGGCGCGGATCGAGCACAAGCTCGGCCAGCGCTGCTCGGACACGGCCCAGATCGTGTTCGAGGACATGGAGCTCACCCCCGACCTGATGCTCGGCCAGGAGGGCGAGGGGCTGAAGATCGCGCTCGCCAATCTCGAGGGCGGGCGCATCGGCATCGCCGCCCAGGCGGTCGGCATGGCCCGCGCGGCGTTCGAGGCGGCTCTGGCCTACGCGAACGAGCGCGAGACCTTCGGCCAGAAGCTGACGGGGCACCAGGCGGTCGCCTTCCGGCTTGCCGACATGGCGACGAAGATCGAGGCGGCGCGACTGCTGGTGCTGAACGCGGCGCGCCTGCGCGATGCCGGGCAGCCCTGCCTCAAGGAGGCGGCGATGGCCAAGCTCTTCGCCTCCGAGATGGCGGAAGCCGTCTGCTCCGATGCGATCCAGATCCACGGCGGCTACGGCTATCTCGCCGACTACCCGGTCGAGCAGATCTACCGCGATGTGCGGGTGTGCCAGATCTACGAGGGGACGAGCGACGTCCAGCGCATCGTGATCAGCCGGGCGCTGACGGCGCAAGCGTCGTGACGAAGGGGAAATGGCTGGGTGCGGCCGGGCAATCGCGTCGCCCCAGCCGGAGGTAGAGACCAGTCCAACCGCCTAGCTCCGGGGGTCGGTTGCGTGTCGCGGTGCCGTGAGGCGCCGTGCATCCCGGATCCTCGGTCCAGGCTGGATCTTCCCCGGCGGCCGGGGGATCTTGACCGGCGGCGACGCTCTTGCGAAAGCGGGCATCCGGCGCAGATTAACGCGGCCTTAGGGTTTTGGCTATTCTTGGACTGCCCACGGATCGCGTTCCGGCCTTCCGGGTCGGACAGGAGCGTCGCGGTGCATCTCGTTCCCCCCCGCGAGGCCGAGCGCCTCTCCGCCCTGCACGCCCTCGGCATCCTCGATACGCCGCCCGAGGCGCATTTCGATGCGGTCTGCCGGCTGGCGTGCACGCTGTTCTCCGTCCCCCATGCCTGGGTATCGCTGGTCGATGCCGATCGGCTCTGGTGCAAGGCCGCCTCGGGCATCACCTTCGGTCCGACGCCCCGGGGCGCGGCCTTCTGCGACCACGCCATCCTGAGCGACGCCCCCCTGGTGGTCGTGGATGCCACGGCCGATCCCCGTTTCCGCGACCGGGCGATCGTGAACGGCCCGTTCCGCATGCGGTTCTATGCCGGCATTCCCCTGTTTCTCCGGCCGGGCCTGCCCCTCGGCACGTTGTGCATCGGCGATACGGTTCCGCGGCAATTGCCGCCCGCGGAGCTGGAGCGCCTGCGCGATCTCGGCGAGGTGGTGGTGGCCCAGCTGCGCCACTACGAGGCCCGCGTCGCCAGCGAGACCGAGGCCGCACGCCGGCGGGCGAGCGAGGCGGCCCTGTCGGAGGCCAACCGCAACCTGAGTCTGGCCGAGCAGATGGCCCATATCGGCCATTGGCGCGTCGATCTCGCCTCCGGAGCCATGACCTGGTCGGACGAGGTCTGCCGCCTGCACGGGAGGGCGCCGGGCGACCCCGCCTCCGGCATCGAGGAGGCCCTGACCTACTACCATCCGGATGACAGGGAACGCATCGCGGGCCTCGTGGTGGAGGCCCGCGAGCGGCGGACGGGCTTCCACTTCAAGGCCCGGCTGGTGCGGCGGGACGGCGAGGAGCGGGTCGTCGTCTCGCATGGCATCTGCCAGGAGGACGAGGCGGGCACGGTCGTCGCCCTGTTCGGCAGCGTCCAGGACGTGACCGAGATCGACCGGGCGGAGGCCGAGCTGCGCGCCAGCACCGCCCTCCTCGACGCCACCCTGGCGCATATGGACCAGGGCCTTCTGATGATCGACGAGGCTGGGGCGGTCCGCGTTTGCAACGAGCGCGCCCTCGCGCTCCTCGACCTGCCGCGGGAGATGATGCGCGCGGCCCCGAGCTTCGACGCCGTGCGCCGACACCAGCTGGCACAGGACGACTTCGCGCGGTGCGACGGCACGCTGCGCGAGGTCCTGGCGCACGCCCCGCTGGCGATCCAGCCCCGCACCTACGAGCACGAGCGGGCGAACGGGACCGTGCTGGAGATCCGCACCGTGCCGCTGCCGACCGGCGGCGCGGTGCGGACCTATACCGACATCACCGCCCGCAAGGCCGCCGAGGCCCAGGTAACCCACATGGCCCGGCACGACGCCCTGACCGGGCTGCCGAACCGGGCGCTGTTTCGCGACAGCCTCGACCAGCGCCTCGCCGCCCTGAGGCGCCACGGCGGGACCTGCGGCCTGCTCTGCCTCGACCTCGACGCCTTCAAGGCGGTCAACGACACGCTCGGCCACCTCGCCGGCGATACCCTGCTGCGCGAGGTGGCGGGGCGCATCCGCGCCTGCCTGCGCCGCGAGGACCTGCCGGCGCGCCTCGGCGGCGACGAGTTCGCGATCCTGCTCGGCGGCGAGGCGGATGCCCACAGTGCCGCCGCCACCGCCGAGCGGCTGGTCGCGGCCCTGCGCCGGCCGGTCGATCTCGGCGGGCAGGAGGCGGTGATCGGCGTCAGCATCGGCATCGCCTTCGCACCCGAGCACGGGCTCGACGGCGACACCCTGCTCAAGCGGGGCGACCTCGCGCTCTACCGGGCGAAATCGGAAGGCCGCAACACCTACCGGCACTTCGCCGCCGCGATGGACCGGGCCGCGGAGGAGCGCCGCCGCAACGAGGCGGATCTGCGCGAGGGCCTGCGCGGCGGCGCGTTCTCGCTGCACTACCAGCCGGTCTTCGACCTCGCGACCGGGCGGGTGACCGCGCTCGAGGCGCTGGCGCGGTGGCACCACCCGACCCGCGGCACCCTGGCGCCGGCCGCCTTCCTGCCGCTCGCCGAGGAGACCGGGCTGATCGCGCCGCTCGGCGAATGGATCCTGCGCACCGCCCTCGCCGAGAGCGCAGCGATGCCGCCGGAGATCCGCCTGGTGGTGAACGTCGCAGGAGGACAGCTGCGCCAGGCGGGCTTCGTCCCCGCGGTCCGGGACGCGCTCCTGGCGACGGGTCAGCCCCCGGAGCGCCTCGAACTCGACGTCGCCGAGGCGGCCATCGCGGCGGAGAGCGGACGGCTGAAGGACCTCGCCGCCCTCGGGGTCGGGATCGCCTTCGACGCCTTCGGTGCCGGCGCCTCTTCCCTCGGCGCCCTGCGGCGCCTGCCCTTCGGCCAGGTCAAGCTCGACCGGGCGCTGGCCGCCTCGGTGGCGACGCCGGAGACGGCGGATTTCGTGCGGGCGGTGGTCGCCCTGGCGGGCGCGCTCGGCATGCGGGCGACCGCCAAGGGCGTCGAGACCGACGCCCAGCTCGCCGCCCTGCGGGAGGCGGGCTGCGTCGCGGCGCAGGGCTTCCTGTTCGGCCGGCCCGCGCCCTTCGGCGAGCTCTCTCCCCTGCTCCGCGGTGGGGTCAGACGCCCCGAAACACCGCGTAGCCGAAGCGCGTGAACTTCAGCGGCAGGTGGTGGTGCTCGCGCGCCTCCACCACCGTGAAGCGGAACGGCACCCGGTCGAGGAAGTGCGGCCCCGGCTTCCCTTGCGCGGTGAAGTAGTCGCCGAGATGGAACACCGCCTCGTAGGTGCCGGGCCCGATCCCGACGCCGCGCACGACCGGATGGTCGAAGCTGCCGTCCGGCCCGATCACCCCTTGGGCGATCACGCGCGGACCCGCCGCCTCGATCACCGCCAGGGTCACCGTCAGGCCGAGCGCCGGGCGGCCCTCCGCCACGTCGACGGCGTGGACCGAGATGCCGCCGCTCATCGGGAGACCTCCCCGGGCAGGACCGGCCAGCGATCCGCGAAGGGCCGGCGGGTTTCGAGCGCCTCCGCCACGTCGAGAAGCAGGTCGTCGCGGCCGAAACCCGCCACGAGATGCAGGCCGATCGGTAGGCCGTCCGGCGCGGGATCGACCGGCAGGCTCAAGGCCGGCAGCGCCGCGGCGTTGACCCAGCCCGAATAGACCGCGTGGCCGCGCGGGCCGACCGGCCGCCCGTCGATCACCTCCGGATAGACCGCGTCCGCCGTCCAGGGCATCGCCGCCGCCGCGGGGGTGACGACGAGGTCGATCTCGGTCAGGGCGGCGTTCGCGGCGTTGCGCAGGGCCTGGACCCGATCGAGGATGTCGCAGAGCAGCGTCGCGGGCGCCCGTGCGCCCTCCTCGGCCATCGCCCGGTAGGGCGCGCTCGCCCGTGCCGCCAGCGCCGGATCGGCTGCGAACAGCCGGGCGATGCCGATCTTGCCGATCTCGGGCCACAGGGCGTTCAGCCCGGCGATCTCGACGGGCAGCGGGCCTTCCTCGACCGCGACGCCGATCGCGTCGAGGTCGGCGAGCGCCCGTCGGCACGCGCTCGCGATGACCGGATCGAGGGGAGCGTCGCCGATGCGCTCGACGTAGCGGGCGCGCAACGGGCGGTCATGCCGGGGCGGTGCCGCGAAGCCCGACCACAGCACCCGCGGGTCGGCCCCCTGCATCAGGTGCAGCACCGCCCGGGTGTCGGCGACCGTGCGGGTGAGCGCGCCCGCGACCTCGAAATCGAGGAGCGGCGAGGGCAGGCCGCCCAGCCGCGGCACCCGGCCGAGGCTGCTCTTGAGGCCGACGAGGCCGGTATGCGCCGCGGGCCGGCGCAGCGAGCCGCCGCCATCGGTGCCGAGCGCGATCGGCGCGTAGCCGGCGGCCGTCGCGGCGGCCCCCCCGCCGGTCGAGCCGCCGGGGGTGAGGCGCGTGTCCCACGGGTTGCGGGTGACGCCGAAACGGGCAGATGCCGTAAAACCCTGCACGGCGAATTCCGGCATCGTGGTCTTGGCGAGCGTCACGAGGCCGGCCCGCCGCATGCGGGCGACCGGCAGTTCGTCCTCGCCGGCAGCCGGCGCCTCGCCCGGCTCGGCATAGGTCGAGGGCATCCCCTCGGTGACCAGAAATTCCTTCACGGTCATCGGCACCCCGTCGAGGGGCGAGAGCGGCGCGCCCGCCCGCCAGCGCGCGGCGCTCGCCTCGGCCTCCGATCGCGCGCGGGGATTGTCGCGCGAGAGCGCGTTCAGGTGCGGCTCCCAGGCGGCGGCCCGGGCCTGCGCGGCCTCCAGGGCATCGACCGGCGAGGCCCGCCCATCGGCGAAGAGCCGGCCGAGCTCGATCGCCGAGAGGCGCCACAGCTCCGTGCTCATGCGGTCGCTCCGTTGCTCAAGTGACAGCTGGACATGGGCTTTCCCGAAAATGGCATACGATTTGCGAGCCATCCGGCAGCAAGATCGATGCCGCAGGAAGGCCTCACCGTGACAGCAACCGGACGACGCAGCCAGGGTCAGGCGGAGGGCCGCTCCGTCGTGCTCGACGGCATCACCCACCGGTATGGCGGCGCGGTCGCCGTCGAAAACATCAACCTCGACATCCGCGGCGGCGAGCTGATCTCGCTGCTCGGGCCGTCGGGCTGCGGCAAGACCACCTTGCTGCGCATCGTCGCCGGCTTCCTGCGCCAGACCGAGGGGCGGGTGATCGTCGGCGACGAGATCATCGACGCCCTGCCGCCGAGCCGGCGCGCCGTCGGCATCGTCTTCCAGAACTACGCCCTCTTCCCGCACCTGACGGTGGCCGAGAACGTCGCCTACGGCCTCGCGGCCCGGGGCGCCCCGCGAGCGGAGCAGGCGGCGGAGGCGCGTCGCCTGCTCGACCTCGTGCAGCTCGGCCATGCCGGGGCGCGCTACCCGCGCCAGCTCTCGGGCGGGCAGCAGCAGCGCGTGGCGCTGGCGCGCGCCCTCGCCATCCGCCCGGCGGTGCTGCTCCTCGACGAGCCCTTCGCGGCCCTCGACAAGAACCTGCGCCTCGACATGCAGATCGAGGTGAAGCGGCTCCAGCGCGTCGCCGGGGTCACCACGCTCCTGGTCACCCACGACCAGGAGGAGGCCCTGTCGCTCTCCGACCGGGTGGCGGTGCTCTCGAACGGGCGGCTCGAGCAGTTCGCCGCCCCGACCACCGTCTACGACGCGCCGGACACCCTCTTCGTCAACACCTTCGTCGGCTCGGCCAATGCCGTGCCGGGCGTGCTCGTCGGCGGGGACGCGCAGGGCCCGCGCATCGCCCTCGATGCCGGCGGCGAGGTGGTGGCGCGCCCGCTCGCCCGCCCGATCGCCCCGGGGTCGCGGGTGACCCTGTGCCTGCGTCCCGAGCACCTGCGCCTCACCGAGGGCGAGGACGGCATCGCGGGCGTCGTCGAGATGGCGCTGCCGCTGGGTCCCACCGTCGTCCACGAGATCCGGGTCGGCGCCGGACGCCCGCTCAAGATCGCCGAGCCGCGCCTCGGCGGCGCAGCCCTGCGCGCGCCCGGCACGCCGGTGCGCATCGCCGTCGCCCCCGGCCTCGCCTCCGCCTTCCCGGCCGCCGCCTGATTTTTTCCGACCACGGAGCCCTCTCGATGCTCGATCGCCGCACCCTCCTCACCACCGCCCTGTCGCTCGGCGCGATGGAGCTGTTTCCCGGCCTGTCCTTCGCGCAGGCGCGGCCCCTCGTCTTCGCCACCTTCACGGGGAGCTGGGAGGAGGCGCACAAGGCCGTGCTGGTCCCGGCCTTCCGCAAGGAGACGGGCAACGCGCCGATCGTCCTCGACCCGATGCTGTCGGTCGACCAGATCGCCAAGGTCTCGGCCGCCAAGGCCAACCCGCCGATCGACGTGATGCTGCACGATCCCGGCCCGGCCCTCACCGCGCTGGCCCAGGATCTGGTCGAGCCCTTCCCCGTCGAGCGCAGCGCCGCGTTCAAGGACCTGATCCCCGACGCGCAGGACCCGCACGGCCCGGCGGCCTTCTTTCAGGTCGTCGGCCTGACCTACAACCCCGACACGGTGAAGACCCCGCCGACCTCCTGGGCCGACCTGTGGCGGCCCGAATACAAGGGCCGGGTCGGCATCACCAACATGAACTCGACGCTGGGCACCGGCTTCATGGTCGAGATCGCCAAGATGCATGGCGGCTCGGAAGCGAATATCGACCCCGCCTTCAAGGCGATGGACAAGCTGAAGCCCAACCTCTCGGCGGTGGCGGCCAATCCCGGCGCGCTCGCAACCCTCTTTCAGCAGGGCCAGGTCGACATCTCGCCCGGCAACTTCAACGCGATCCAGATCCTGAAGGCCAAGGGCGTGCCGGTGGAATTCGTGGCGCCCAAGGAAGGCGCCATCGCCTTCAAGACCGCCATCCAGATCGTCAAGAACTCGCCCAACCGCGAGCTCGCCTTCAAGCTGATCGAGGCGGCGATCTCCGAGCCGGTCCAGACCCGGCTGATGCAGGCGCCCTATCTGATCGTGCCGACCAACGCCAAGGTAAAGATGACCGGCGAGATCGCCAAGGTACTGGCGAAGGACACCGACGATTTGAAGAAGAAGTTCGTGTTCCAGGACTGGAAGACCATCAACGCCCAGCGCCCGGCCTGGATCGAGCGGTTCAACCGCGAGATCAAGTTGTAATGTCGCTTCTTCGTGATCTGCTGCTTTCACGATAAAGCGCGGGATCCCCTCTCCCGTGTGGGAGAGGGGTTGGGGTGAGGGTGACACGCTTCAATGTCGAGCGCTGAGCGTCGTGCTGGCAGCGGAACGGTTCAGCATTCTGCGGACGCGTAGCACCCTCACGCGCGATCTTCGATCGCCCGGCCCCTCTCCCGCACGGGAGAGGGGAGACGCGCTCTACCTCGACTGTACGGATCACGTCGAAGCCGTCGAAGGAGTTCTTTCCGTGGCCCCGCCGGACGTCACCACCTACCCAATGCGGCTGGCGAGCCCGCTCGCCGTGTTCTTCGCGGCGTTCTTCGCCGCGCCGCTCGTCGCGCTCCTGGCCCTGTCGCTCCGCGGCGCGGATGGCGGTTACGGCCTGTCGCAATACGCGGCGTTCCTCGGTGACGGATTCAGCCTCGGCGTGCTCCTCGGCACGCTCTGGCTCGGGCTCAAGGTCACGGCGGCCTGCCTGGTGCTGGGCCTGCCGCTGGCGCTGGTCGCCACCCGGGCCGGGGGCTGGGTGCGGGGCGTGATCATCCTGGCGGTGCTGACGCCGCTCCTCACCAGCGTCGTCATCCGCACCTTCGCGTGGATCGTGATCCTGGGGCGGCAGGGGGTGCTCAACAGCCTCCTGTCGTCCCTCGGCCTCATCGAGACGCCGCTGCGGCTCCTCTACGCCGAGGGCGGCCTCGTCGCGGCTCTGGCACAGGTCCAGATGCCCCTGATGGTGCTGCCGCTGATGACGGCGCTCGCGCGCATCGATCCGAGCCTGTGGGACGCCTCGGAGGCGCTGGGCGCCGGGCGCTGGCGCACCTTCCTCCGCGTGACGCTGCCGCTCTGCCTGCCGGGCCTCATCGCCGGCTCGGTCCTCACCTTCGCGGCGGCGATCTCGGGGTTCATCACCCAGTCGCTGATCGGCGGCGGGCAGATGCTGTTCATGCCGGGCTACATCTACCAGCAGGCCATCGCCCTCCAGAACTGGCCCTTCGCGGCGGCGATGTCGGTGATCTTCCTCGTCGCGGTGCTCGCCGTGGTGCTGGCCTTCAACGCGCTCGGGCGGCTCGCCCGCGGCTACGCCCAGACCTGAGGTCCCTTTCGATGTCGCGTCTCGCCGCCGCCCTCGACCGCCTCAGCTTCGAGATCCTCCTGCACCTGATGGCGCTTCTCGCCGTGGTGCTGCTGCTCGCCCCCACGGTGATCGTGCTGGTGGTGTCCTTCACCGACGGGCTGTCGCTGCGCTTCCCGCCGCCGGGCTATTCCTTCCGCTGGTACGGCGAGCTGATGGAGGCCTGGCAGCTCCACTACGCGCTGAAGAACAGCCTCACGGTGGCGGTGCTGGCGACCGTGCTCGCCATCGGGCTCGGGGTGCTGGCGGCGCTCGCGGTCGCGCGCTCGCCGCGGCTCTCGGCCCGCCTCCTCGACAGCTTCTTCCTCTCGCCGCTGATCCTGCCGGCCCTCGCCTTCGGCCTGTCGAGCCTGATGTTCTTCTCGCTCATCGGCTGGCCGGTCTCGGTGTTCACGCTGGTGCTCGGCCACACGGTGGTCTGCGTGCCCTACGTGGTGCGCAACACCGTGGCGGCCCTGACCCAGCTCCAGCCCAGTCTGCTCGAAGGCTCGGCGAGCCTCGGCGCGTCGCGGCTCTACACGTTCCGCCGCATCACCCTGCCGCTGATCCGGCCCGGCATCCTGTCCGGCGGCTTCCTCGCCTTCATGGCCTCGTTCGACAACATCCCGGTCTCGCTCTTCCTACGCGACGCCGCCACCGACATGCTGCCGATCCGCATGTGGCAGGACCTGGAGGGCCGCCTCGACGTGACCATCGCGGCGCTCTCGGGCGTGCTGATCGTCGCCACGATCGGAGGCATCGCCGTGATGGAGCGGCTGACCGGCCTGTCGCGGCGGTTGGTCTGACGATCGCAACAGGGCGTCATCACGAGAGGGCGTTTTGGCCGACTCGCTTCCCACCTCATCCCACGATGCTCCTCCCCGCCCCTCGCGTCCCGAACGCTCCCTGACCGAGCAGGCGGCGGCCGCCCTACGCCGGCTGATCCTGCTCAACCTGCTCGGCCCCGGCGAGGTGCTGAACGAGCCCGACCTCGTGGCCCGCCTCGGCGTCTCGCGCACGCCGGTGCGGGAGGCGCTGAAGCTGCTGGCCGGCGAGGGGCTCGTGACCCTCAGGCGCAACCGCGCGGCCCTGGTGACGCCGCTGGATCCCGCCGACCTCGTGCCGCTGTTCGAACTGGAAGTGGCGCTGGAGAGTTTTTGCGCGGGGCTAGCCGCCGCGCGGATCACCGCCGCCGAGCTCGATCGCCTCGCCCGGATCCAGGACGCGCTGGAAGCCGCGCGCGACGACCGCGACGCCTATACGCGCCTCAACCGCCAGGCCCACCGGCTGATCGTGACCGCCGCCCGCAGCCCGGCCATCGCCGAGGCCCACGGCCGCGCCTTCCCGCGCCTCGAACGGGCCCGCAACTTCGCGCTGGCGGCCGACGGGCGCGTGGCCGAATCGCTAGGCGAGCACCGGGCGATCCTCGAGGCCCTGCGGGCACGGGAGGCCGAGCGCGCCCGAACCCTGATGCAGGGCCACGTCGCCCGCACCCAGGCCGTGATGGTGGCCCGGCTGACCGAAGGACGCCCGCGATGACGAGCCCGCTCCTCCCGGCCCTCGGGGTGATCCTCCCCTCCTCCAACCGGGTGGTGGAGCGGGCGACGGAGGCCCGCCTCGCCGGCCGCGCCGACGCCTGCTACGCCCGGGTGCCCTACCGGGGCATGCTCAGGGGGGCGGGCTACGACGAGGCGGTGTTCCTGAATGCCGCCGACCTTCTGGCCGAGGCCGGCGTCGCCGCCCTGTGCTGGAACGCCACCCGGGGCGCCGCCCTCGGCTTCATCCCGGACGAGGACCTGTGCCGGGCCGTCACCGCCCGCACCGGCCTGCCGATGGTGACGACGGCACTCGCCGCCCGCGACCGGATGCACCGCGAGGGCTTTCGCCGCGTCGGCCTCGTGGTCCAGGGCGATGCCGACGAGGCCGCTCTGGTGGCCGGCCGGTTCGCGGAGGCCGGAATCGGCATCGGGGCGACCGCCCATCTCGGCATCACCGAGAATCGCGACGCCGCCGCGGTCGCGCCGGCCCGCCTCGCGGCGGCGGCCTGGGAGGCGTCCGAGGGCGCCGACGCGGTGCTGATCTGGAGCACCAACCTGCCGGGCTGGCGCCTGCCGGCCACCCTCGCCGGCGTGCCGCTCCTCGATTCGACGAGCCTCGGCACGCAAGCTCTGCTGGAGGCGGCCGGGCTGGCCTGCGCCTGACGCGGAGCGGCGCGCCCCGACCCTTGCAGGACTACTTGCAGGACCCTTGCCGCACGACGCCCCTGCGGCCTAGGCTGGCGGCCGACGCCCGGACAAGAGGTGCGCAGGAGGAGCGGATGGGGGCTTCGCGGCGTCCTCCGGTCGCTCGCGCGCGCCGAGCCGGGCCCGGTCCCCACAGGCAGCGTCCCCCATGAGCCTCATCACCTATCTCACCCGGATCCAGTTCGAGCGCGGCGCCGTCCGGCTTCTCGGCGAGGAGCTGGCGCTCCTCGGCGTGCGCCGGCCCCTGATCGTCACCGATCGCGGCGTGGTGGCGGCCGGTCTGATCGCCCGCGTCCTCGACGCCGCCGGCCTCCCCGCCTCCACCCCGGTCTTCGACGGGACGCCCGAGAACCCGACCGAGGAGGCGACGATCGAGGCCCGTGACCGCTTCCTGGCGGAGGGCTGCGATTGCGTGGTCGCGGTCGGCGGCGGCTCGCCCCTCGACCTCGCCAAGGGCGTGGCGCTGCTCGCGACCCACGACGAACCGCTCGCCATCTACGCGGCGATCCTGGGCGGCATTCCGCGCATCCGGGCCGACCAGCCCCCGGTGATCGCCGTGCCGACCACCGCCGGCACCGGCAGCGAGGTCGGCCGCGCGGCGCTGATCACGCTCGCCGACGGGCGCAAGCTCGGCTTCATCTCGCCCCACCTGATCCCGAACGTGGCGATCTGCGACCCCGAGCTGACGCTCGGCCTGCCGCCCGGCCTCACCGCGGCGACCGGCATGGACGCCCTGACCCACTGCATCGAGACCTACCTGAGCCCCCGCCACAACCCGCCGGCCGAGGCGATCGCCCTCGACGGCCTGGGCCGCGCCGTCCGCTCGCTCGCCCGCGCGGTCCGTGACGGCGCCGACATCGCGGCGCGCGAGGACATGATGATGGCCGCGCTCGAAGGCGGCATGACCTTCCAGAAGGGGCTGGGCGCCGTCCACTCGATGTCGCACGCGCTCGGCGGACTGAAGGCGAAGCGGCTCCACCACGGCACGCTCAACGCGGTGATCCTGCCGCACCTCCTGCGCTTCAACGCGCCGGCCTGCGAGGACAAGTACGCGGCCCTGCGCCGGGCGATGGGCCTGCCCGAGGGGGCCGACCTCGCCGCCGCGATCGAGGCGCTCAACCGCGACCTCGGCCTGCCGACCGACCTCGCCGCCATGGGGGTGACGCAGGCCGAGTGCGAGGCCCTGGTGCCCCGGGCGGTCGCGGACCACTCGACGGCGACCAACGGCCGGCCGGTCGGGGCGGAGGAGTTCCGGGAGCTGTTCCGGGTCTCGCTGCACGGAGCGGCGTAGCCCGCGTCCCGGGGCACCGACCGGGAGGGTGTTCCCTCCCGGACCGGCTCATTCCTGCGGCTCGAAGCCCATCGCGGCGCCGTTCATGCAGTAACGCAGGCCGGTCGGGGCCGGACCGTCCTCGAAGACGTGGCCGAGATGGCCCTTGCAGCGGGCGCAATGCACCTCGGTGCGGGTCATGAAGAACGAGCGGTCGGTCTGCGTCTCCACCGCGCCCTCCATCGGCGCGAAGAAGCTCGGCCAGCCGGAGCCGGACTCGTATTTGGTGCCGGATTCGAACAGGGGCTGGCCGCAGCCGGCGCATACGAAGGTGCCGGCGCGCTTCTCGTTGTTGAGCGGGCTGGTGCCGGCCCGCTCGGTGCCGTGCTCGCGCAGCACGCGGTACTGCTCGGGCGTCAGCTCCCGGCGCCACTCCGCCTCGGTACGGGTCTCGGCGGTGTCGGACATGTCTTGGCTGGCCACGGGCCGCTCCTCGAAGATTGCCTGATTCTCCTGAGCCCCAAGATGGTGGCACACGCCGCATCTGGCGAGAGGCTGCGGCGCCGGAACCGTGCCCGGGCCGTCGCCCGCCGGCCGCTCAAGCCGGCGCCCCGACCGTGTCGGCCATGCGGGCGCGCCTCGTGCCCATCGGCTCCTCGGGGCCGACCGTGGTGTCCCGCGCCGTCTGGTGCTCGAGCTCGGCGTTGATCTCGCCGCCGAGCAGCACGATCGTCGAGGAGATCCAGATCCAGGTCATGAAGCCGATCGCGGCGCCGAGCGAGCCGTAGGTCTCGTTGTAGCTGCCGAAATGCGCGACGTACCAGGAGAAGCCGATCGAGGCCGCGAGCCACACCACCCCGGCGGTGAGGCTGCCGGGCGTGACCCAGCGCCAGCGCGGCAGGTCGCGGCTGGGGCCGAAGCGGTAGAGCAGCGCCAGCCCGAACAGCAGGACCGCCAGAAGGGCCGGCCAGCGCAGCAGCGCGACGTACCAGGCCGTCGGGCTGATGCTGATGCCGAAATTGCCGAGGAAGTTCAGCGCCACCGGCAGCACCACGATGCCGCCGAGCGCCACGATGACGAAGACCAGCGCCCCGAAGGTGAAGGCGAGCGAGCGTAGGTTGAGCTGGATGAAGCTGCGCTTCTCCCGCTCCTCGTAGACGATGTTCAGCGCGTCGAACATCGCCTTCATGCTGGCATTGGCGCTCCACAGCGAGATCGCCAGACTGGTGAAGAAGGTGATGCCGAGGGTGGTGCTGCCCTTCGCGGTGATGCGCTTGACCTGATCGCCGATGATCTCCAGCGCGCCGGAGGGCAGCACGCCCTGGAGCAGGGAGAGGTGGTCGTTGATGGTGCTCGGATCGGTGAACAGGCCGTAGAGCGAGACGAGCGCCGCCACCGCCGGGAAGATGGCGAGCAGGGTGTAGAAGGTGACGCCGGCCGCCACCGACAGCACCCGGTCCTTCTGGAATTCGAGGTAGACGCGGGTGAGCACGTCCTTCCAGCCCTTGGCCGGGATGTCCATCGGCGTCTCGGCCTTGCGCCCGCGATCGCCCTCGGTATCGGCGACCCACTGGGCCGGGCGCCCGGAATACGACTTGGCGCCTTGGCCGAGATGGCCGGTCGGGTCCGGCTCGGCCTCGGCGACGCCCGCCGGCCGCCGCGCGGTGACGAGGCGCACCAGGGCGATGCCCAGGAGGGCGGTCCACAGGATCGAGGTCGCGCCGGAGGCGGCGGGACCGGGGCGGGATTCGGGCGGCATCACGACACCGGGCTGGGGCAGGATCTCGGCGGCCCACAAGCGTGAGCGCACCAAGTCTCAACGTCGCGCCCCACGGGTCGTTCCGAATCCGATAAAATGCCGGCGCGTCAAAGGGTTGACGCGACGGAGGCGCGCGCCGCCGCGCTGCCGCCCGGCAGGCTGCGGATGAGTTCGGCGAACCGGTCGCCCTGCACCAGGACGTGGGCGCGCAGGCGCTCGCCGGCGGTCGCCTCGTCCCCGGCCAGGATCGCCGCGACCACGCCCTCGTGCTCTGCGAGCGACTGGCGCAGCCGGTTGCGGGCGCGCAGCTGGATGCGCCGGAACGGCGCCAGCCGCCGGCTCAGGGTCAGGGCCTGCTCGCACAGGAAACCGTTGCCGGACGCCCGGTAGATCACCGCGTGGAAGACAGCGTTCTCGGCATAATAGGCTTCCATGTCGCCGTCCGCCGCCGCGGTTCGGCAGGCGTCGAGGGCCGCCGCGAGGGCGCGGTGATGCTCGTCGGTCAGGCGCCGGGCGGCGAGGCGCCCGCAGGCCGCCTCCAGCTCCGCCATGGTCTCGAACATCTCGACGAGGCGGGCGGGCTCGGGGGTGCTCACCACCGCGCCGCGCCGCGGCTTGATCTCGATCAGGCCGGTCACGGCGAGCTGGAGCAGCGCCTCGCGGATCGGCGTGCGCGAGACGCCGAAGCGGGCGGCGAGCTGGCACTCGTCGAGCCGGTCGCCGGGGCGCAGGCCCCCATCCACGATCTCGTCCTCGATGGTCTGCCGCAGCCGCTGGGCGTGGT
Source organism: Methylobacterium indicum (assembly GCF_017347565.1). NCBI lineage: Bacteria > Pseudomonadati > Pseudomonadota > Alphaproteobacteria > Hyphomicrobiales > Methylobacteriaceae > Methylobacterium > Methylobacterium indicum. Next base: position 5,574,153 of record NZ_AP024145.1, read on the forward strand.
TCATCCGGGCTTGGTCCGTACGGGCTTCCTTCGTCCGGGTTTGGTTCATGGCCGGTCCCGCCTTCCCCTGCGGCGTAATTATGCACCGGCGTTGACAGAATATACAAGATTGGTGTCACCTGCGTACACGAGGTGGCGGGCACACGACCGGTCCGGCGCCGATTGCGCGAGACGCGGCCCAACGCATCCGCGCGCCGACCGGAGGAAACGCCATGGCTCTCACCCGCCGCACCCTCGTGGCCGCCGGCCTCGCCGCGCCCGCACTCATCGGTCTCGGGCGCGCCGCGCAGGCCGCCACGACCCTCAAGCTCTCGCACCAGTTTCCCGGCGGCACGATCGACGAGGGCGACTTTCGCGATCGGATGTGCCGCAAGTTCGCCGCCGCCGTGAAGGAGCGCTCGAAGGGGGCGATCGAGGTCCAGGTCTATCCCGGCTCCTCGCTGATGAAGACGAACGCCCAGTTCAGCGCGATGCGCAAGGGCGCGCTCGACATGAGCCTCTATCCCCTGCCCTATGCGGGCGGCGAGGTGCCGGAGACCAATATCGGGCTGATGCCGGCGCTCGTGACCTCCTACCCGCAGGCGATGGCCTGGAAGACCGCGCCGGTCGGCCGCAAGCTCACCGAGATCCTGCTCGCCAAGAACATCGTGCTGGTCTCCTGGGTCTGGCAGGCGGGCGGCGTCGCGAGCCGCGAGCGGCCGCTGGTGCGTCCCGAGGACGCCAAGGGCCTGAAGGTCCGCGGCGGCTCGCGCGAGATGGACCTGATGATGAAGGCCGCCGGCGCCGCGACGCTCAGCCTGCCCTCGAACGAATCCTACGCGGCGATGCAGACCGGCGCCTGCGACGCGGTGATCACCTCGTCGACCAGCCTGATCTCGTTCCGGCTGGAAGAGCTGTCGAAGTCCCTCACCTCGGGGCGGGGCCGCTCGTACTGGTTCATGCTCGAGCCGATCATGATGTCGAAGACCGTGTTCGACGCCCTGCCGAAGGACCAGCAGGAGCTGATCATGGCGGTCGGTGCCGAGCTCGAATCCTTCGGCCAGGAGGGGGCGCAGGCCGACGACAGCCGGGTCGAGCAGATCTTCGGGAAGGCCGGCGCCAAGGTCGAGACCCTGGACGAGGCGACGCTGGGCAAGTGGCGCGACATCGCCCGCGACTCCGCCTGGAAGGACTACGCGGCGAAGTCCGCCTCCTGCGCCGAGATGCTGAAGCTCGCGGAGGCGGTCGCGTGAGCCACGCCTTCGACGCGGCCTCCGCCGCCGCGGAGCCGGAGCGCCCTGCCGCGCGGGCCCGTCTGCCCGGGCCGCTCGCGGCCATCGAGGCCGCGATGGGCGGCCTCAACCGGGTGATCCTGCTCATGGGCGGGCTCGCCCTCGTCGCCGCCTGCCTGGTGCTGAGCTACAGCGTCGTCGTCCGTTACCTCCTCAAGGTCCCGACCGAGTGGCAGGACGAGACGGCGGTGTTCCTGATCGTCGGCGCCACCTTCCTGTCGGCGGCCGGCGTCCAGGCGCGGCGCGGCCACGTCGCGATCGAGGCGCTGACCGGCCTCCTCTCGCCGCGGGCGAACCGCATCCGGCTCATCGTGGCCGACATCGTCAGCCTCGGATTCGTGGCGTTCTTCGCCTGGAAGAGCTGGACGCTGCTGCACGAGGCCTGGGTCGACGGCCAGATCTCGCAATCGACCTGGGGGCCGCCGCTCTGGATCCCCTACTCGCTGATGGCGCTCGGCATGACCCTGCTCGCGCTGCAGTTCCTGCTCCAGATCGCCGAAGCCCTCGCCCGCGGGCCGGCGGCCGCCGGCTTCGCCGATCCGAAGGTCGGCCTCGGGCCCGACCTCGTCCGGGCGAAGAAGCAAGACATGAAGGATTCCGCCCGATGAGCACCGCGATCATCGGCACGCTTTATGCGGGCGCCACCCTCGGGGCGATGCTCGCCGGCATCCCGATCGCCTTCGCACTCGGCGCGGTGGCCCTCGTCTTCATGCTGGCCTTCATGCCCGGCGCCTCCCTCGATACGGTGGCGCAGAACGTCTACGAGGAGATGGCCTCGATCACGCTTTTGTCGATCCCGCTCTTCATCCTGAAGGGCGCGGCGATCGGCCGGTCGAAGGCGGGCCAGGACCTCTACTCGGCGATGCATGCCTGGATGCACAAGATCCCGGGGGGCTTGGGCATCGCCAACGTCTTCGCCTGCGCGCTGTTTGCCGCCATGGCGGGATCGAGCCCGGCAACCTGCTCGGCGATCGGCTCGGCCGGCATCCCGGAGATGCGCCGGCGCGGCTATTCCGGGGGCTTTGCCGCCGGCATCATCGCGGCGGGGGGCACGCTCGGCATCCTCCTGCCGCCCTCCATCACCATGATCCTCTATGCGGTGGCGGCCGAGCAGTCCCTCGGGCGGCTCTTCCTCGCCGGCATCGGCCCGGGGCTTCTCCTGGTGCTGCTGTTCGCGGCTTACGCCGCCTGGCGCTTCCGGCGCGAATTCGCCACCGCGCGGGCGGCCTACGAGACCGGCGGGACCGGGCATCCGATCCTGGCCGAGGACCGCTACTCGATGGCGGAGCGCTTCTCGACCCTGCCGCGTGTGCTGCCCTTCGTGGTGCTGCTCACCGGCGTGATGGTGGCGCTGTACGGCGGTTACGCCACGCCCTCCGAGACGGCCGGCCTCGGCGGCCTCCTGGCACTCGCTTTGATCGCGGCGATCTACGGCGTCTGGCGAGCCCGGGACGTGAGCCCGATCCTGGTCGCGACCCTGCGCGAATCGACCATGCTGATGCTGATCATCGGCATGTCGCTGCTCTACGCCTACGTGATGAGCTACCTCCACATCTCGCAGGCCGCCGCCGCCGCGATCGTGGCGATGCAGCTCTCGCCCTGGCTGCTGCTGCTGACCATCCTGCTCCTCGTCGTCGGCCTCGGCTTCTTCCTGCCGCCGGTCTCGATCATCCTGATGACCGCCCCGATCATCCTGCCGCCGCTCAAGGCCGCCGGGTTCGATCTGGTCTGGTTCGGCGTCGTCATGACGATCACGATGGAGATGGGGCTGATCCACCCGCCGGTCGGCCTCAACATCTTCGTCATCAAGAACATCGCCCCCGACATCCCGCTCTCCGACATCATCTGGGGCACCCTGCCCTTCGTGATCCTGATGGCGGTGGCAATCCTCCTGCTCTGCCTGATGCCCGGGATCGCCCTTTGGCTGCCGGATCTCCTCTTGCCCTCGACCAAGTAGGAGCGGCACCATGCGGGACGCGATTCCGGACCCCGTTCGCGATACCGGGGGGCGCCCGGTCTCTCTCTCCGCAGCGGCGGCGACGCCCTATCTGAAGACGGGCGGCGCCCGCGGCCGCCCCCCGCAACCCGATGGTGAGCAAGGCCCCATGGCGGCGATCTCGTTCCTCGGCGACCTCCTCCAGAGCATCTCGGACCGGGGCCGCGGGCTGATCGCCTTCGGCCGCGACGACCCCGCCAAGGCGAGCGTCGCCGAGGTGGTGAAGCTCTGCGAGGACCTGATCTCGCGGCGCGGCGAGGCCTCGGGCGTGGCGCTCGCCCGGATCATCCTCGACCGCTACGACAGCTTCGGGCGGGACGACCGCCGCGACTTCCTGCGCCGCATCGCCCTCGAATTCGGGGCCGACCACGACGCGGTCGCCAGCGCCATCGCGGCCTACGAGACGACGCCGTCCCGCGCCGCGCTGGGCCGCCTGCACGAGGCGGCCGAGCCGCGCTCGCAGGAGCTGATCCGCCGACTCAATCTCGCCCGCGACGGCACGATCGCCCTGGTGCGGATGCGCGAGGACCTGTTTTCCCTGCGCGACGCCGCCCGCAAGGCCGACAAGCCGGACCCGGCCCTGGCGGAGGCGGTCGACAGCCTCGATGCCGATTTCGAGCACCTGTTCGCCTCGTGGTTCAACCGCGGCTTCCTGGTCCTGCGCCGGATCGACTGGACCACCCCGGCCCACATCCTGGAAAAGATCATCCGCTACGAGGCGGTGCACGCGATCTCGGGCTGGGACGACCTGCGCCGGCGCATCGAGCCGCCGGACCGGCGCTGCTTCGCGTTCTTCCACCCGGCGCTCCTCGACGAGCCGCTGATCTTCGTCGAGGTGGCGCTCACCACCGCCATCGCGGCGGCGATCGATCCGATCCTCGCCCACGAGCGCCAGCACACCGCGACCCGCGAGGCGACGACCGCGATCTTCTACTCGATCTCGAACTGCCAGAAGGGCCTGGCCGGCATCACCTTCGGCAACTTCCTGATCAAGCAGGTGGTCGAAGATCTCTGCCGCGAGATGCCGGCCCTGAAGACCTTCGTGACGCTCTCGCCGGTGCCGACCTTCCGCTCCTGGCTCGACCGCGAGCGCCGGGCCGACGCTCCCCAGGGCCTCACCCGCGAGGATGTCGAGACCCTGCGCGTCCTCGACCAGCCCGACTGGCACACCGACAAGGCCAAGGCCGACGCGGTGAAGAAAGCCCTGCTTTCGGCCGCCGCCTATTACTTCCTGCGCGCCAAGACTCCGCGCGGCAAGCCCGTCGACCCGGTGGCCCGTTTCCACCTCGGCAACGGCGCCCGGCTGGAGCGGCTAAACTTCCTGGGCGACGTCTCGCCCAAGGGCCTGTCGCAGGGCTACGGCCTGATGGTGAACTACCTCTACGACCTCGCGGCGATCGAGAAGAACCACGAGACCTACGCCAATCTCGGCACCGTCTCGGCCTCGCTCACGGTCAACCGCGAATTGCGCCAGAACCTGCCGCCGGCCCGGGCGGTGGCGCTGGCGGAAGCGTGAGCATTCCCCTCTCCCCGCGGGCGGGGAGAGGGCTGCGCTCCCGTCCAGGGAGCGCAGCGAGGCGGTAGCCGAGGGTGAGGGGGAGGCGCCGGATGTGGCTTCTCCGGAAACACCCCCTCACCCTCGCCCTCCGGGCTTGCTGCATCTCCTGAACGGAGATGCAGCCCTCTCCCCGCCCGCGGGGAGAGTAGAGACCCGCGTTCTTCGAGTGGACGGCGCGGCCGCCATCTCGCCGACGACTGAAGAGTCCCCCATGTCCAACCACTTCTTCGACATCGTCCGCTCCCGCCTCCCCGCCGATCCGTCGGGCAGGACGTTCCTCGAGACTCCCGAGGGCTTGCGCTGGAGCTATGCCGATCTCATCGCCGAATCCGGCCGCTACGCCGCGGCGCTCGTCGGCCTCGGCGTCGCCCCCGGGGACCGGGTGGCGGTGCAGGTCGAGAAGAGCCCGGCGGTGATCGCGCTCTATCTCGGCTGCGTGCGGGCCGGCGCGGTCTTTCTGCCGCTCAATACCGGCTACACGCCCTCCGAGATCGCCTACTTCCTGGGCGACGCCGAGCCGGCGCTGTTCGTCTGCGATCCGGGCAAGCTCGACGCGCTGAAACCCGTGGCGGAGCAGGCCGGCGTCAAGCAGGTGGGCACCCTCGACGCCAAGGGCGAGGGCACGATCGCGGCCGAGGCCGCCGGCCAGACCGGCGACTTCGCCGACGTGGCTCGTCGCCCGGACGATCTCGCGGCGATCCTCTACACCTCGGGCACGACCGGGCGCTCGAAGGGCGCGATGCTGACCCACGACAACCTGTCGTCGAACGCGCTGACCCTCGTGGATTACTGGCGCTTCACGCCGGACGACGTGCTGATCCACGCGCTGCCGGTGTTCCACACCCACGGCCTGTTCGTCGCCACCAACACGGTGCTGATGTCGGGCGCCGCGATGATCTTTTTGCCGAAGCTCGATCCGCCGCTGATCCTGTCGCTGATGGGCCGCGCCACCGCGCTGATGGGCGTGCCGACCTTCTACACCCGCCTGCTCAAGGAGCCGGGCCTGACCCGGGAGGCGGCGGCCCGCATGCGCCTGTTCGTCTCCGGCTCGGCGCCCTTGCTCGCCGAGACCCATCGCGAGTGGCGGGAGCGGACCGGGCACGCGATCCTCGAGCGCTACGGCATGACCGAGACCAACATGAGCACCTCGAACCCCTATGACGGCGACCGGGTCGCCGGCACGGTCGGGTTCCCGCTCCCGGGAGTGTCGCTGCGGGTCGTCGACCCGGAGACCGGCCGGGCGGTTGCCGCGGATCAGGTCGGGATGATCGAGGTGCGCGGGCCCAACGTGTTCAAGGGCTACTGGCGCATGCCGAAAAAGACCGCCGCCGAGTTCAAGGCCGACGGCTTCTTCATCACCGGCGACCTCGGCAAGGTGGATCCGCGCGGCTACGTCCACATCGTCGGCCGCGGCAAGGACCTGATCATCACCGGCGGCTTCAACGTCTACCCCAAGGAGGTCGAGACCGAGATCGACGGGCTGCCCGGCGTGCTCGAATCGGCGGTGATCGGGGTGCCCCACCCGGATTTCGGCGAGGGCGTCACCGCCGTGGTGGTGCCGCGCGGCAGCGAGGCCCCGAGCGAAGCGGCGATCCTCTCGGCGCTCGAAGGCCGGCTCGCCAAGTTCAAGCTGCCCAAGCGCGTCATCATCGCCGACGAACTGCCCCGCAACACCATGGGCAAGGTGCAGAAGAACCTGCTGCGGGACGAGCACAAGGGGTTGTACGGGGGCTGATCTGCACTCTCCCTCCTCGATCCACTGAACAGCGCCAAGCCCTCCACGTCATCCCGGGGCCGCGAAGCGGAACCCGGGATCCATAACCGCTGACGAAGCGAGACGAAGCGAAAAACTGTTCGCCTCGGTCTGAATGTCTCGGCGGTGATGGATCCCGGGTTCTCGCCTGCGTCGAACCTCGGGATGACCTAGAGGTTCGATGAAGTCCTGGGTGGGAAGATCTGAGAAAATCAGCCAAACAGGCCTGCGGCGGCACGATCCGTCGCCCGGAGACCTGCCATGACCGCCCGATTCGCCCTGATCGACGTCTTTCACGACGGGGCCTTCACCGGCAATCCGCTCGCCGTGGTGAGCGGGGTCGAGCCCGACACCGCGACGATGCAGGCGATGACCCGGTGGTTCAACCTGTCGGAGACGGTCTTCCTGCTGCCGCCGACCGATCCGGGGGCCGATTACCGGGCACGGATCTTCACCCTCGCCCACGAGCTGCCCTTCGCCGGCCACCCGACGCTGGGCGCCTGCCACGCCTGGCTGGCCTTGGGCGGCGTGCCGCGCCGGCCGGGGCGGATCGTGCAGGAATGCGGCACCGGCCTCGTGCCGATCCGGCAGGAGGCCGACCGCCTCGCCTTCGCTGCGCCGAAGCTCTTGCGCGAGGGGCCGGTGGACGAAGCCGAGATGCGGGAGATCCTGGCGGTCCTGCGGATCGCGCCCGAGCAGGTGGTCGAGGCGCGCTGGTGCGACAACGGCCCGGGCTGGGTCGGGGTGATGCTGCGGTCCGCCGAAGAGGTGCTGGCGGTCGATCCGGTCCGGCATGTGGCGAACCGCATCGATGTCGGCCTCGTCGGTCCCCACGCCCCGGGTGCCGAGGTGGCCTGGGAGATCCGTACCCTGTTCGGCGACGGTACCGGCGCGCTGGTCGAGGACCCGGTGACAGGCAGCTTCAACGCCGCGGTGGCCGGCTGGCTGCGGGAGACCGGCCGCGCCGCCGGTCCCTATATCGCCGCGCAGGGAACGCGGCTCGGGCGCCGTGGCCGGATCTTCGTCGATTACGACGGCGCCGACTGGATCGGCGGGCGCACCCTCACGGTGGCGGAGGGCACGCTGCCCCTCGACCTCAATTCGCGTAGGTGAACACGCCGTCGCGCCAGACGTAGAGGACGTAGCCGGGCGCGGTCACGTCGCCCTTCTGGTCGAAGCCGACATTGCCGAGCACCAGGGTGAAGCGCTCGGCATGCAGGGTCTCGGCGATGGCCTTCGGGTCGGTCGACTTGGCGAAGTTGCCCGCCTCGACGAGGGCCTGGAGGGCGGCGTAGCCGTAGAGGGTGAAGCCGGCGGGGTCGATCCCGTCGGCCGTCAGCGCCTTCACGGCGGCGGCGGCCTCGGGCTTGCGGCGCAGATCCGGGTTGAAGGTCATCAGCACGCCGTCGCTCGCCGGGCCGGCCAGCGCGCCGAATTCCTTCGTGGCGATGCCGGAGGTGCCGAACCATTGCGGGCGAAAGCCGGCTTCCGCGGCCTTGCGCACCAGCTTGCCCATCTCCTGGTAGTGGCCGCCGTAATAGACCACCTCGATCCCCGCGCCCTGGAGGCGCTTGATCAGCGCCGCATCGTCGGTCTGCCCCGGCACGATCGGCGCGAACAGCGTCTCGTTCTGGCCGATCTTGTTGAGGTTGGCCTTGGTCGACTCGGCGAGGTTCCGCGACAGCGGCGTGTCGTCGTACAGGATCGCGATCTTCTTGTCGCGGAAGCGCTCGGCCAGGATCGTGGCCGAGAGGCGGCCCTGGTCGTCCTCGCGGCCGGAGACCCGGAAGATGGTCGGCAGGCCGCGATCGGTCAGGCGCGCGGCGTTGGAGGCCGGGCTGATCATCACGGCGCCCGCCGCCGCGTAGACGTCGGAAGCCGCCAGCGAGGCGCTCGAGCAGACATGGCCGATCACCAGCCGCACGCCGGCGCGCACGAAGCGCTCGGCCACCGCCATCGCCTGGCCCGGGTCGCAGGCATCGTCCTGCACGTCGAGCACGATCGGCTCGCCGCTGATGCCGCCGCGGGCGTTGGCGTCCCGCACGGCGGCCTGCACGCCCTGCAGCACCTGCTCGCCGATGCCCGCGACCGCGCCGGTGCGCGGGACCGCGACCCCGACGGTCACGTCGGCACGGGCGGCGCCCGTCCCGGTCAGCAGCGCTGCGATCGCCAGCCACAGGGCGGCGACGGCCCCGTTGCGCGTCATCCTCGGCGCTCCCGCATGGTTCGACCCGCTCCGTCCTCGGCTCCGTGCCGGCTGGTGAGTGCCCCTCGCGATCCTTCCGCCATGCCTGGTTCGCCGTGGCGGGCGACCGGGGCGACCGGAAGGGTCGTGAGGCGCATCTAGCACGGCCTCCCGCCCCCTGTCCGTGACGGATCCGGGGCGGCGCCCGCTCTATCGGGCGCGAGCCCGCGGGGGCGCAAGGGGGCCGCGACGCGTCAGGGTGCAGCGGGAAGCATAGCACGGACCGCGCCGCTGGAACGCCCGCCGGCTCCGCGATAGGTGACGGATCAACAGGAGGGAACGCGCGATGACACAGGCTCACGGCATCCGGGTCGCGGTGCTCGACGATTACCAGGGCGTGGCGGCAGGGCTCGCCGACTGGGCCGGCCTCGGCCCCGACGTCGCGGTGGATGTTTTTCGCGAGCCGGTGCCGCCGGCCGAGGCCGCCGCGCGGCTCGCCCCCTACGACGTGCTCTGCCTGATGCGCGAGCGCATGCCGCTCGACGCGGCCCTGGCCGCCGCCCTCCCCGCCCTGAAGCTCGTGGTGTTCACCGGCGGCCGCAACCCGTCCGTCGACACCGCGGCGCTGCGGGCCCGCGGCGTCACCGTCTGCAACACCCGCAACGGCGAGGGCGGGATCGCCACCGCCGAGCTGACGGTCGCCCTGATGCTGGCCTGCGCCCGTGCGCTGCCGCGGGAATTCGCCAACATGGCCGGCGGGCGCTGGCAGGAGACCCTCGGCGAGGGGCTGGAGGGGCGCACCCTCGGCCTCGTCGGGCTGGGGCGGATCGGCGCCCGGGTCGCGGCGGTGGGCCGCGCGCTCGGCATGCGGGTGACGGCCTGGAGCCCGAACCTGACGCCCGAGCGGGCCGAGGCCGGCGGCGCGACGCTCGCCACCCGCGAGGTCCTTTTTTCGCAGAGCGACGTGATCAGCCTGCACATGGTGCTGGCGCCCTCGACCCGCGGCATCGTCGGGCCGGCCGAGATCGCCCGGATGCGGCCGGGCGCGATCCTGATCAACACCTCCCGCGGGCCCCTGATCGACGAGGCGGCTTTGCTCGCGGCTCTCGGCGAGGGCCGGATCCGGGCCGGGCTCGACGTGTTCGACCGCGAGCCGCTGCCTGCCGACCATCCGCTGCGCGCCCTGCCGAACGCGGTGCTGACCCCGCATCTCGGCTACGTCACGCAGAGCACGTTCCGGATGTTCTACGAGGATACCGTCGAGGCGATCGCGGCCTGGCGCCAGGGCGCGCCGGTGCGGGTGGTGACCGCCTGACGCGAGAGGGCGGGCACGTGGCGCCCGCCCCTCCGCCCTTACCGGACGCCGGCGTAGACCGAGGCGCCGGCCGAGACCGGCGCCGTGATGGTCGAGAAGACGCTGAGCACCTTCTGGACCTCGGTGAAGGGGGCGTTCGAGACGTAGACGAGATCGCGGTTGCGCATCCGGAACGCCTGGGAAACGAACAGGCTGTTGGGATCGCGCATGTTGATCCGGTAGACCACCGGCACGAAGTTCGACGTGAGCAGGGGGCTGTTCGGGCGCATGCGGCGCACCACGGAGGCCGGCTCGAACCGGAACACGAACACGCCGGCCGGGTCGGCCTGCCCGTCCGACAGGCCGCGCGCCTTGGCGAGCGCCTGGGCGAGCGTAATGCCCTCGGCCGAGAACGGAATCTCGGATTGCACCCCGAGCGCACCCACCGCCAGGAAGGTCTGGGGATCGCGCACCAGGGTGAGCGTGTCGCCCGGCCGCAGGAAGATGTTTTCGCGCGGGTTGGACACGACCGCCGTCAGCGGCACCGTCGCGGTGGTGGAGCCGCGCGACAGCCGCACGAAGGTCTCGGAGACCGGCGCGCGCACGCCGCCCGCCCCCGCCACCACGTCGAGCAGCCGGTCGCCCTTGGTGGAGAGCGGCACGCGGGCGCCCGCCGTCACCTCGCCGGTCACCGTCACGGCGGTGCTGGTCGGCTGGACGACGGTGACGATGACCTGCGGCTCGATCGCCTTGCCGGCGAGTTCCTGCTCGATCTGGGTCTGCACGTCCTGGACGCGCTTGCCCGCCACCTGGATGCGGCCGGCATACGGCACCGTGATGGCACCGTCGCGGGTGACGACCTGGGGCGGGATGGTGGCCGATTTCGAGCCGGAGGAGAACCGGTCGATCGACAGGGAGCCGGAAAACAGGCCGCCGGTGCTGGCCTCGTAGATGGTCACCGCCACGGTGTCGCCGACGCCGATCACCGGTTCGACGGCGGGGCGGCGATCGCCGAACGAGGCGAGGAGGCTGTCGAGGGGACGGCCGCGCAGGGCCTCCACCGTCGCGGCGTTGACGTCGATGATCTCGTAGCGGGCGAGCAGGCCCTGGTCGGTCGCCACGTCGGCGCCCGTTTCCACCGCGCTCGCCGTGGGGCCGGCGGCGGGGAGGAACGTGGAGCAGCCCGAGACCGCGAGCGCGGTGCACAGGGCGATCGGGAATGCGCGCATCAGGGAGATTGCTCGTCCTTCGCTTGAGAGTGGTCCCTAGCCGAGTCGGGGGCCGCTGTCCGTGGCCGGCGTGTCACAGTACCGCCGGGAGCCCTCCCCTCCGGCACTCTTCCCCGCTAGACACAGGGAACGGCGTGCCGGGGCGTGGCCCTGGTCATGTCGACTCTTCACGACACTGGTTACCAAATCGCGGCTCCAGGATGGCACGGGCAAGGTCACGGAGCGGGAGCGACGCGCGGATGACGGGGCAGGGATGACCACACAGATCGGCTTCACGCCGCCGGATTTGGCGCCGCAGGCTCCCGGGCCGGTGCGGCGGCGCCACGTCGTCTACCTGCCGGGCTACGATCCGGAGGCGGGCAAGCGCTACCGGGCGCTGTTCACCCGCGAGTTCACCCGCTACGCCAAGCGCTTCGACCTCGTGAAGCGCAGCCTCACCCGGGCCGAGACCCGCCCCGACGGCCTGGTGCAGACCTGGACGGTGGAGACCGGGCGGGACGGCGCCGAGACGCACACCACCTACGAGGTGCTGCTCTGGGACGACATCGTGCGGGCGGATTTCCGCCGGCCGCTGATCGCTTCGATGGCGCTCCTCACCGCCGGCATCCTGCACGGCGTGGCGACCGGCAAGCTCTTCCGGCTCTACGGCCTGAACTGGAAATACGGCAACGTCATCCTCTACCCGTTCGGCATGACGCTGATCCTCGCCGCCCTGGCGGCTCTGCTCGGCCAGGGCGTCGCCCACCTCGCGGCGGGCTGGCTGCCGGGCCTCGCCGCGGGCGTGCTCGGCGCGCTCGCCGGCATCGCCCTCGTGCTCGCGGCGACCCCGCTCCTCGACCGGATCTTTCTGCGCCAGCTCATCAACGACTGGGTGTTCAACTGGCAGCACAGCAACGGCTGGCGCCGGGACTACGAGGACCGCCTCGCGCTGTTTTCCGCCCACGTCGCCGGGATCCACGAGGCCGGCGCGGTCGACGAGATCCTGATCGTCGGTCATTCCTCCGGCGGGCTCACCGCCGCCGAGGTCGCCGCCCGGGTCCTGCCCGCGACCGCCGGGACCCCGGCGGGGCCGCGCCTGTCGCTCCTCACCCTCGGGGCCGGGCTGCCCCTCGTCGCCATCAACCCGCGGGCGCGCCGGGTGCGGGCCGAGCTGATGAGCCTCGTCGCCACCGACCGGCTGGTCTGGGCCGATTATCAGGCGCCGCAGGACTGGATGAACTTTCCCGGCTTCAACCCCGCCCGCGACCTCGGCGAGACCCCGGCGGGCCCGGTCCGCAACCCGGTGATCCGCTCGACGCAGTTCCGCGACATCATCGTGCCGGAGGTCTATCGGCGGATCTCGTTCCGGCCGTTCCGCATGCACTTCCAGTTCCTGATGGCCAACGACCTGCCCGGCGCCTACGACTTCTTCGCCCTGACGCTCGGGCCGCAGGCCCTGCGCGAGCGGGTGCTCACCCCCGCCATCGTCCCGCTGCGGCCCGAGACGCCGCCCGAGCCGGTGCCGGTCCACCGGGAAATCTGAGGAGGCCCCGACGGCATGACGAACGCCCCCTCGCCCATCCGCCTCGTCGTCACCGACGTCGACGGCACGCTCGTCACCGGCGACAAGCGGCTGACGCCGCGGGCCGTCCGCGCCGTCGAGGCCCTGCGCGCGCGCGGGATCGCCTTCACGGTGGCGTCGAGCCGCCCGCCGATCGGCCTGCGCCCGCTGGTCGCGCCGCTCGGGCTCACCCTGCCGATGGGCGCCTTCAACGGCTCGACGGTGGTGCGGCCCGACCTCTCCCTCGTCGACGAGACGCTGATCCCCGAGGCGGCGGCGCGCAAGGCCGCCGCGCGGTTCGCCGCCGAGGGCATCGCCCTCTGGGTCTTCGCCGAGGGGGTCTGGCTCCTGACCGATCCCGCCGGTGCCTATACCGACCTCGAGCGCTGCACCCTCCAGGCCGAGCCGCGGGTGGTGGACGATCTCGCGCCCCATCTCGGCCGCGCGGCGAAGCTCGTCGGCGTCTCGCGCGACCACGCCGCGCTCGCCGCCCTCGAACCGCGCCTCGCGGAGGAGATCGGCGAGGGCGCGGCGGTCCACCGGTCGCAGGCCTACTATCTCGACGTGACCCCGCCCCACGTCGACAAGGGCCACTTCGTCGCCCGCCTCGCCGGGGAACTGGACATCCCGCTGGCCGCGGTGGCGGTGCTCGGCGACATGGCGAACGACACGGCGATGTTTTCCCGCGCCGGCCTGTCGATCGCGATGGGCAACGCCAGCGAGGCGGTGCAGCGGGCCGCGACGCAAGTGACCGGGACGAACGAGGCGGACGGGTTCGCGGAGGCGATCGAGACGTACGTGCTGGGTCGAGAGCCTGCTTGACGGGCCTTTGAAGGGCTCGGAAGCTCCGCGGCCGGTCCCGGGTCCATGGCGGCGCCCGGAACCCCGCATCCCCGATCATGCGGGATCGATCGGAGCCTGTCAGGCCGCCGTCGATGCAGGGCGACGTGGTCGTCGACCCGTCGCGCGTCGCCCAGGGAATCGACGATCTCGATGGTGAACCGGTCGTCGTCCGCCGGGCCGGGCGGCGCGCCGTAGATCGGGCGGGTGGCCGAACTCTTCCGCTCGTTGCAGGCCGATCGCGGGTTCCCGGGAGGGACGCTCGAGAATTCCGGCCCCTGCTCGACCAGGATCCGCCCTTTCTCCGGCGGCTCGATCAGATTGACGGTCATCGGCCCCGGCGATCGGCAGCTCGGATCGACGGAGATGAACCATCCGATCTTCAGGGTCTGCCCGGGTCCCACGACCTTGTCGACCGTCGGAACGGGCCTCTGTCAGGCGAATGCGCTCGTCGGCGGAAGAAACAGGAGACCGGCCGTGAAGAGGATGGGTCGAACACGCATCGAACGTACCTCGCGTGTCGCTCGGACTCACGATCGACCGGCCGTGGCAATCCTAGCTCGACAAGAGATGACGCAAGGACGATACACGATACGACCATCGGAACATCAGCCTGGACGATCCAGGCCGATGTTCCGTCTCGCACGCCGAGGCGGACCGACCTTCGGTGAGGCGCCGGTCAGGCCAGGGCCGCATCCACCTCCCGCCCCCGCCCGAGGCTGCGCATCAGCTCGACGAGGTTCGGGCGCACTCGCAACTGCAGGGCGTGCAGCCGGCGCACCGCTTCGGTCAGCGTGCCGTCGTAGCCCATCGCCTCGTCCGCGAAGGCGATCATGCGGGCGTTGGGCCAGGATTTTTCGCGTAGCGCGTGGACCTTGGCCACCACGGCTTCGGCGTCGAGCTTCGGGTGGGCTTGGCCCAGCAGCATCGTCATCGCGGCGGTGGAGCGCGAGATGCCGGCATGGCAGTGGATCAGCAGGTGCGTCTTGCGCCGTGCGGTCTCGGCCGCCAGCTCCTTGCCGAAATGCAGGATCGCCTCGACGTCGTGGCGCTCGGGCAGGATCTGGCCCTCGGTCGGCTCGATGATGTCGTGGAAGCGCAGCGTGACGCGGTGATGCGCGTCGTAGGTGCCGAAGGCCTCGGGCTCCGGCCAGGCCGGGTCGAGGATCGACAGGACGTGGGTGACGCCGCGGGTGGAGTGATGGCCCAGCTCCTCGAGGCCGCAGACCGTGTGCAGGGAGATCGGTTCGGGCTTCACGGTCGGGTCGCGCTCCGGCAGGGCGGCAGGGATGTCCCGCGGGCGAGGGGCCGCGGAATCGGGACGAGCGTAACATAGGGCCCCGGCTGCACGAGGTCATCCGCGCGGGGGCGGACGCTGCCCGATCGCCGCCCCGGTGCGCTTTCGCGCCGGATGCTCTACCTGTTGCCCGGTCAACAGGATCGATCCTCCGATGAGGAGAGCATGAAGCGTCGCGACATTCTCACGGCCGGGCTGGGCCTTGCCGGCGGCAGCGCCCTCGCGGCCCCGGCGCTCGCGCAGGGAACTCCCGAGCTGCGCTGGCGCCTGCACTCCGCCTTTCCGCGCAACCTCGACGCCCTCTACGGCGCGGCCGAGCTCTTCGCCCGCCTCGTCGCCGAGGCGACCGACAACCGTTTCCAGATCGAGGTCGCGGCGGCGCCGGCGGGAGAATCCCCCGCCCTCCTCGACGCGGTCGGATCCGGCACCGTCGAGATGGCGTATTCGGCCGCCTATTACGAGGTCGGACGCGACCCCACCTACGCGCTCGCCACCGCGGTGCCGTTCGGCCTCAACGCCCGCCAGCAGAATGCCTGGATGCTGCAGGGCGGGGGGCTCGATTTGTTCAACGAGATCTTTGCGAAGAGCAAGCTCTACGCCCTGCCCGGCGGCAACACCGGCACCCAGATGGGCGGCTGGTTCCGCCGCGAGGTGAAG
The DNA here is from genome assembly GCF_017347565.1 of Methylobacterium indicum. Lineage (NCBI taxonomy): Bacteria > Pseudomonadati > Pseudomonadota > Alphaproteobacteria > Hyphomicrobiales > Methylobacteriaceae > Methylobacterium > Methylobacterium indicum. Next base: position 5,589,773 of record NZ_AP024145.1, read on the forward strand.
AGCCTCGCCGACCTCCAGGGCCTGCGCTTCCGCATCGCCGGCCTCGGCGCCCAGGTGATGGGCAAGCTCGGCGTCGCGGCCCAGACCCTGCCGGGCGCCGACCTCTACGCGGCCCTCGAAGGAAAGACCCTGGACGCCGCCGAGTGGATCGGCCCCTACGACGACGAGAAGCTCGGCCTCAACAAGGTGGCGCCGTTCTACTACTACCCGGGCTTCTGGGAAGGCGGCTCCATGCTGCATTTCTGGTTCAACGCCCAGAAATGGGCCGAGCTGCCCAAGGCCTACCGGGCGATCGCGCAGGGCGCGGCGGCGGCCGTCAACGGCGACCTCCAGGCCAAGTACGACGCCCGCAACCCGGCGGCCCTGCGCCGGCTCGTCGGCGGCGGTGCCCAGCTCCGCCCCTTCCCGCAGGAGGTGATGGAGGCCGCCCTCAAGGCCGCCAACGACATCTACGCCGAGATCGGCGCCAAGAACCCGGACTTCAAGCGCGTCTACGAGGCACTGAAGACGTTCCGCAACGAGGAATATCTCTGGTTCCAGGTCGCGGAGTATACCTACGACAACTTCATGATCCGGGCTCGCGCCAGGGGGTAGACCCACCATCCGCGCGAGGCCCGGCGGTCCGGCGAAGCTGCCTCTTGCGACCCGACCGTCGTCGAAGCCCAGCGCGCCGCCCATGGCAAAAAAGGGTGGCGCGAACAGGCGATCGGCCCCTCGCGGAACGCTCCTGCACGATCCCCGACACCGATGGATAAGGCTCGCCCGCTGCGTCGCCTCCGTCGCCGTCACCGCATTCCGGTGCTGCCTGCGTCCCGCCCCCCGCCGATGCGCAGCGTCTCGATCCAGTCGTGGCCGGGATGCAGTTCGTCGAGCCAGGCGATCAGCTGCTTCCTCTCCGCGAGCGAGATTTTTTGCCGGGCGATTTCAAAATCCCGCTCGTCCTTGTCCCTGCGATACTTGGCCTTGAAGAGCATGACATTGATGGGTGCCAGGTACGGGATACCCGTTTCGCTCACGCGGACAGCGGCGGAACGGGCCATCTGAATCGTTGGATCCCGCTTGTAGATCCATCGGTCCGGCGTCCCCGGCTCCCTCATCATATCCACCCGCCAGCGACCGCGCTGCATGTCTGCGCCCCAAACCTGCCAGACGTCGCCGGGCAAGTGGGCGGATGGGGGGAGATGTTCGAGGATCCCGTCTCGCACGGTAAAGAATTCAAGGTCGTTCAGGATGGCGCGGAAATGGTCGGCATCATCGCGCAGGACGACGAACTCCAAGTCGTCGTGCTCGCGCGTTGGCCTTCCATGCCAAACGTCGAGAGCCCATCCGCCTGCGACGTACCAAGGGCGTCCTGCCTCTCGAAGACGCCGGCCGAGTTCGTCGGGAGACCATGCGTCCCAGGCATCGTCGTCGAGAGGGCCCATCGCAATCCCCGGAGCGAGCGCGTGCGAAGAACGACGCCCGATCGCCAAGAGATCGCCAAGAGATCGCCAAGAGATCGTGCGGCGTTCCAGCTCGGCCCGGCGGGCCGCCTATTCGGCGGCCTCCTCGCCCGGCAGGGTGCCGCGGCCCTCTTCGCGCATCAGGGCGCGGACCACGCTCGGCACCGCTTCCAGCGCGCCGGCCAGGGTCTCGTCGGCCACGAACAGGCTCTTGATCTCCGGGCTGGTGATGCAGACGAGGCCTTCGCCGCTCTCCTCGACCCGCAACGTGAATTGCCGCATCGCTCGACCGCTCCCCTGACGTTCGGCTCCGATCGTCCCGCGATGCACGAGACGGGCCAGTACCGGAGGGTCAACGCGGAGCGCGGCCATAAGCTCCGCCGCGCGGCAATCGAAAGCCGTCGGGCCAGCACATGTCCCAAGAAAAAAGGCCACTCGCGAGAGTGGCCCGAAGTCTAGGGAGGAAACGCCCAAGGAGGGCAGCGGGAGCGCGACGCCATCGCGTTCCCGCATTGCAACAAGATAGGGATGCCCTGCCGGAAGGCAAGACGACATTGGTGGCAGCGCTGCCGCTTTTCCGGGCAGCGACCGCGCGCCGCCCTGGTCCCTCTCCCGCCACGGCCTAGTTTCGCTGGGCCGACGGGGGATGGACATGGCGATTCAGGCGGGGCGCATCCGGGTTCTCAAGGACGTGGAGCCGAGGGACGGCGCCTACGTGCTCTACCTGATGCAGCAGGGAATGCGCAGTCGCGACAACCCGGCCCTCGAATACGCCGTCGAGGAGGCCAACCGCCTCGGTCTTCCGGTCGTCGCGGGGTTCGGCCTCCTCGACGGCGGCGCGCATTTCCCCGAGGCCAATGCCCGGCACTACGCCTTCCTGCTCCAGGGCCTCGCCGATGCCAGGGCGGGCCTGGAGCACCGCGGCATCGCCTTCGTGCTGCGCCGGGCGACCCCGGCCAAGGCTGCCCTGACTTTGGGCAGGCAGGCGGCGATGCTGGTCCTCGACCGCGGCTACCTGACGATCCAGAAGCAGTGGTACGCCGAGATCGAGAAGGGATTCGACGGCCGCCTGGTCCAGGTCGAGGGCGACGTGGTGGTGCCGCTCGAGGTCGCCTCGGGCAAGCACGAATTCGCCGCCCGCACCCTGCGGCCGAAGCTGCACCGGACCTGGGAGCCCTATCTCGCGCCCCTGCGGGCCCGCAGGGTCAAGCACAAGGCCGACGACCTGTCCCTGACGAGCGACCTCGACGTCTCGGATTCCGACGCCGCGCTCGCCGCGATGACCCTCGACCGCGACGTGCCGCCGGTGCGGCGCTTCCGCGGCGGCGAGGTCGAGGCGCATCGTCGCCTCGCCGCCTACCTTGCCGGGCCGTTCGACGAGTACGGCACGGTGCGCAACAAGCCCGAGGCGGGAGCCGCCTCGCACATGAGCCCCTACCTGCATTTCGGCCAGATCTCGCCGGTGGCGATCGCCCTCAAGGTGCAGGCGGCCAAGACCGGCGGCCCGGAGGACCGGGCGGCCTATCTCGAGGAGCTGATCGTCCGGCGCGAACTGGCGATGAATCACGTCCACACCAACCCGGGTTACGGGGCCTACGCCACGGCCCTGCCGGACTGGTCGCGCAAGGCTTTGGCCGAGCACGCGGACGACCCGCGCCCCCACCTCTACGACGAGGCGGCTCTCGCCGAGGGCCGCACCCACGACGAGTACTGGAACGCCGCGATGCGCGAGATGCGCGTCACCGGCTACATGCACAACCATCTGCGCATGTACTGGGGCAAGAAGATCCTCGAATGGTCGCCCTCGCCGGAGGAGGCCTTTGCGGTGGCACTGCGTCTCAACAACCGCTACTTCCTCGACGGCCGCGATGCGAACTCCTTCACCAACGTCGCCTGGCTGTTCGGTCTGCACGACCGGCCCTGGGGCCGGCGCAAGGTCTTCGGTACGGTACGCTATCTCGGCCCGAACACCCTGAAGAAGTTCGACGCCAAGGCCTACCTGAAGACCGTCGACGCGTTGTGCCGGGCCGAGGAGGCGTGAGGGCCCGGGCCGGTTGACCGCCCCGCCCCTCCGGCGCCATCAACCCGCATGATCTCCGACGCATCCTCCGCCGCGCCCTGGCGCGCCACGATCCTGACCCTCTACCCCGAGATGTTTCCCGGCCATCTCGGCGTGTCGCTCGCTGGCGATGCGCTGGCGCGGGGCACCTGGAGCCTGGAGGCGCGCAACATCCGCGACCACGGGATCGGCCGGCACCGGGCGGTGGACGACACGCCCGCCGGCGGCGGCGCCGGGATGGTGCTGCGCTGCGACGTGCTCGCGGCGGCGATCGATGCCGCCTGCCCCCCCGACGATCTCCGCCCGCGCCTGCTGATGAGCCCCCGGGGCCGCCCGCTCACGCAAGCCCGCGTCCGGGCGCTGAGCGAGGGGCCGGGGGTGGTCGTGGTCTGCGGCCGGTTCGAGGGCGTCGACGAGCGGGTGATCGCCGGGCGCGGCCTGGAGGAGGTCTCGATCGGCGACTACATCCTGTCGGGCGGCGAACCCGCCGCGCTGGTGGTGCTCGATGCCTGCGTGCGCCTCCTGCCCGGCACGATGGGCAAGCACGCGTCCGGCGTCGAAGAGAGCTTCGAGAGCGGCGGCCTCGAATACCCGCACTACACCCGCCCGCGGGACTGGGAGGGGCGGGAGATCCCGGAGGTGCTCACCGGCGGCAACCACGCGGCCATCGCCCGCTGGCGCGCGGCGGAAGCGGCCCGGATCACCCGCGAGCGCCGGCCGGACCTGATCGGCTGATCGTCCACCGGACTCTGTCGGGAACACAACGCAGGTGAATGCCGCCGCCGCCGAGGCTCCCTAGAGCCCAGTGATCGGCGCTGTCCTTCCGGGCGCCGTCCTGTCGCGACGCACCCCGGACCGCACCGCCGCCATGCCCGATTCCGCCGGCTACATGCTGCACCGGCCCGAGATCCTGGGGGCCCTGCAACGCGGCGAGGCGGCGCTCGACCGGGTGATGGCCGGGTCCGGGCGGATCTACCCGGCCGGCCGCCTGCTGGTGGAGGCGGGCAGCCCGAACGACACGGTCTTCCGCCTGCGCAAGGGCTGGGTCGGCCGCCTGCGCACCCTGGAGGACGGACGCAGCCAGTTCATCCTCATCTTCCTGCCGGGCGACCTGTTCGCGGTCAAAAGCCTGTTTGCGACCCACAGTCCGGATGCCGTGCAGGCCCTGTCCGAGATCCTGGTCGAGCAGGTCGACCACCGGACCCTGCGCGAGGCCTACGAGCGCGACCCCGACCTCGCCACCCGCTGCATGTGGCAGGTGATCGAGGAGGAGCGCCGGTTGCACAACTGGGTGGTCGGCCTCGGCCGCGGCAGCGCCGACGAGCGCTTGGCGATGCTGCTGGTCGATTTCCGCGGCCGCCTGATCCTCTCGGGCACCCTCGCCCCCGAGGCGATGGCCTTCGACCTGCCGATGACCCAGGAGCAGATCGGCGACCATCTCGGCATCTCCAACGTCCATGTGAACCGGGTGCTGCGCTCGTTCCGGGAAAGCGGCGTCGTCGCGATGCGGGGGCGCCGGGTGACGATCGGCGACCTCGACGGCCTGGTGCGGATCGCCGGGCCGCTTCTCGACATCTCCGAGCGCGGCCGGCCGGAATTCGTCGGCATGCGGGAGGCCGGCGGCGGCGAGCGGATGGGTAACGACGATGCCGGAGCCTGAGCGCGACGGGACGCCGACCGGGTCGGACCGGGTCTACGCCGCCGAGGCCCAGGCGGCCCTGATGCTGGTCGAGAGCCTGATGCTGGTCCTCGTCGAGCGCCGGGTGATCCCGGCGGCGGACCTCGTCGAGGCGGTCGAGACCGTGATCGAGACCAAGCGCCGGCTGGCGGCGGACGGGCGGGAGCCCGCGGTCGCGACCCAGGCCGCCGCTCTGCTGACGACGATCGCCAACAGCCTCGCGGCGGCGGCACCGCCCGCGAAGAGGTGATCCCCCGGGCGCGAATCGTCCTGGCGCCGCGGCCGGGCCGCGGGCTATCGCTGGCCGACACCGCCACCGGAGACCCGCCCTTGAGCCTCCCGATCTCACGCCGCCTCGCGCTCGCCGCGCTCCTCGCGCTTGCGCCCGTCCTGCCCGCGACCGCACAGGAGCGGGCGATCACGCTCGCCTCCACCACCTCGACCGAGCAATCGGGCCTGTTCGGCCATCTGCTGCCGATCTTCCAGCGCGAGACCGGCATCGCGGTCCGCGTCGTCGCGGTCGGCACCGGCCAGGCCTTGGCCATCGGCGCCAAGGGCGATGCCGACGCGCTCCTCGTCCACGACCGGGCCGGCGAGGACAAGTTCGTCGCTGATGGCCACGGCCTCGACCGCCGGGACGTGATGGCGAACGACTTCGTGATCGTCGGCCCCGCCGCCGACCCGGCCGGCATCAAGGGCGGACGCGACGCGACGGACGCGCTCGCCCGCATCGCCAAGGCCAAGGCGCCCTTCGCCAGCCGCGGCGACGACAGCGGCACCAACCGCACCGAACTGCGCCTGTGGAAGAAGGCCGGCATCGAGGCCCGGGGCCTGGGGAGCGGCTACCGCGAGCTCGGCCAGGGCATGGGCCCGACGCTGAACGCCGCTGCCGCGATGGATGCCTACACCCTGACCGACCGGGCGACCTGGGCGAACTTCAAGAACCGCCAGAACCTCGTGATCCTGGTCCAGGGCGACCCTGCGCTGTTCAACCCCTACGGCTCGATCCTGGTGAACCCGTCGAAGAACCCGCAGATCCACGCGGCCGACGCCAAGATCTGGCACGAGTGGCTGACCTCCGAGCGCGGCCGCGCAGCCATCGCCTCGTTCACGATCAACGGCGAGCAGCTGTTCTTCCCGACCGGCACGATGCCGACGCAGTGATCACCCGCGGGGCGCCGCCGCCACCCGGCTGATCCCGAAGGCGGCGGCGCTCACCACCAGCGTCAGGCTGACGAGGACGAGCCCGAGGCCCAGCGCCAGCGCCAGGTCGCCGCGGCTCGTCTCGAGCGCGATGCTGGTCGTCATGGTGCGGGTGTAGCCGCGGATGTTGCCCCCCACCATCAGGATGGCACCGACCTCCGCGATGGCCCGCCCGAACGCCGCCAGGAAGGCGGTGACGAGGGGCGCGGGCGCCATGGCGAGGAGGATCCGCGCCGCGTGTCCCGGTCCGACCCCGTCGACGCGCAGGGCGTCGCCGTATTCGGCCCACAGGGCCTCGCAGGTGCGGTGCGAAAGGGCCGCGACGATCGGCAGGGCGAGCGCCCCTTGCGCGATCACCATGGCGCCCGGCGTGAACAGCAGGCCGAGGCTCCCCAGCGGCCCCGAGCGCGAGACCAGCAGGTACAGCACCAGCCCCACCACCACCGGCGGCAGGCCGAGGAGCGCGTTGATGAGGACGAGCACCGCGCCGCGGCCGGGAAACCGCGTCGCGGCGAGGAGCGCGCCGAGCGGCGCGCCGAGGACGAAGCCGAGGGCCGCTGCCGTCAGGCTCACCCGCAGCGACAGGCCGACGATGGCGACGAGGTCGGCATCCCCCCGCAGGATCATCGCCACCGCCAGCCCGAGGGCGCGCCCGAACTCGTCCATGTCACCCTCGTGTCACCGGCTCCCCTCGTATCCGGCCGGGCGCCGGCCGGCCAGGGTGCGGTGACGACAGGCTTGACGCGGGGGCCGGCGCGGCGCATCCCCGGCGGCGGGACACCTCTCCCCACCGAGAGGCGCCCATCTGGAAGGATGGACACAGCATGACGACGACCCGCCTCCCCGAGGTGCGCCCGCGCGCGCCCTTCTTCTCCTCCGGCCCCTGCGCCAAGCGCCCCGGCTGGACCCCCGAGGCCCTCTCCGATGCGGCGCTCGGCCGCTCGCACCGGGCGAAGCTCGGCAAGGCCAAGCTCAAACAGGCGATCGACCTGACCCGCAGCGTGCTGCAGGTGCCGGCCGACTATCGCATCGGCATCGTGCCGGCCTCCGACACCGGCGCCGTCGAGATGGCGATGTGGTCGCTCCTCGGCGCCCGCCCGGTCGACATGCTGGCCTGGGAATCTTTTGGCGAGACCTGGGTCACCGACGCGATCAAGCAGCTCAAGCTCGATGCCCGCGTGATCAAGGCGCCCTACGGCCGCCTGCCCGATCTCTCCACCGTCGACACCCGCACCCGCGACGTGGTGTTCACCTGGAACGGAACCACCTCGGGCGTTCGCGTACCGAATGCCGACTGGATCGCCGCCGACCGCGAGGGGCTGACGATCTGCGACGCCACCTCGGCGGCCTTCGCGCAGGACCTCGACTGGCCAAAGCTCGATGTCGTGACCTTCTCCTGGCAGAAGGTGCTCGGCGGCGAGGCGGCGCACGGGATGCTGATCCTCTCGCCCCGCGCCGTCGCGCGGCTGGAGAGCCACGTCCCGGCCTGGCCGATGCCGAAGATCTTTCGCATGACCAAGGGCGGCAAGCTGATCGAGGGCATCTTCCAGGGCGAGACCATCAACACGCCCTCGATGCTGGCGGTCGAGGACTATACCGACGCGCTCCTGTGGGCCGACAAGCTCGGGGGGCTGCCGGCCCTGCGCGCCCGCGCCGACCGCAATGCCGGCGTCATCGCCGACTGGGTCGCCCGCACGCCCTGGATCGCCAACCTCGCTGAGGACCCGGCGACGGCGTCCAACACCAGCGTCTGCCTCGTGGTGAGCGATCCCGACGTGGTCGGACGCGGGCCGGAGGCCGTGGCCGCGGTGGCCAAGGGCATCACCACGGCGCTCGACCGCGAGGGCGTCGCCCTCGACATCGGCTCCTACCGCGATGCGCCTCCCGGCCTGCGGATCTGGTGCGGCGCCACCGTCGAGGCGTCCGACCTCGAAGCCCTGACGCCGTGGCTCGACTGGGCCTTCGCCCAGGAGAAGGCCCGCCTGACGCAGGCGGCCTGACACCCACCATCGCCGTATTCTCGGCGCCGGAGCCCCGCGGGAGCCGGCGTCGGCCGGGCGTGGCCCACGACGATCACACATTGCCGAATGAAGCGCGGGCTCTCTCCTCTCCCCGCGGGCGGGGAGAGGGTCGCTTGCACCTTGGTGTGCAAGCGACGAGCGCAGGCGCAGCCGGAGCGAGGGTGAGGCGGTGTCTCCGGATGAGACTCTTCCGGCACCACCCCCTCACCCTCGGCTGCCGCCTCGCTGTTGACCCGACAAGGGGTCAACAGCCCTCTCCCCGCCCGCGGGGAGAGGAGGATGCGTACAACCCGGTGTGACCACGCGAGCCCCCGGCCGACCCGCTCCCTCAGCGGGGCGATGGCGCGACCCCTATCGAGGCTCGCCATGCCCACCCCCATCAAAAAAGTCCTGATCTCGGACACCCTCTCGCCCGCGGCGATCGCGATCTTCCGCGAGCGCGGCATCCAGGCCGATCTCCGCCCCGAGCTCGGCAAGGACAAGGAAGCCCTCGCCGCGGCCATCGGCGAGTATGACGGCCTCGCCGTCCGCTCGACCACGAAGGTCTCCGCCGCCCTCCTGGAGCGCGCCGGCAACCTCACGGTGATCGGCCGGGCCGGCATCGGCGTCGACACGATCGACGTGCCCGCCGCGACCGCCCGCGGCGTGATCGTGATGAACACGCCGCACGGCAACGCCGTGACCACCGCCGAGCACGCCATCGCGCTGATGCTCTCGCTCGCCCGCCAGATCCCGCAGGCCGACGCCTCGACGCAAGCCGGGCGCTGGGAGAAGAACCGCTTCCTCGGCATCGAGCTGACCGCCAAGACGCTCGGGGTGATCGGCTGCGGCAATATCGGGGCGATCGTCGCCGATCGCGGCATCGGCCTGCGGATGCGGGTCATCGCCTACGACCCGTTCCTGACGCCCGAGCGCGCCGTGGCGCTCGGCGTCGAGAAGGTCGAGCTCGACGACCTCCTGCGCCGGGCCGACGTCATCACCCTGCACGTCCCGCTGACGGACAAGACCCGCAACATCCTGTCGGCCGAGGCGCTGGCGCGGACGAAGCCCGGGGTGCGGATCGTCAACTGCGCCCGCGGCGGCCTCGTCGACGAGGTGGCGTTGCGCGCCGCTCTCGAATCCGGCCACGTCGCGGGCGCGGCCTTCGACGTGTTCACCGAGGAGCCGGCCAAGGACAACGTGCTGTTCGGCCATCCCAACATGGTCTGCACGCCGCATCTCGGCGCCTCGACCACCGAGGCGCAGGAGAACGTGGCGCTCCAGGTCGCCGAGCAGATGAGCGACTACCTGCTCCACGGGGCGATCCGCAACGCGGTCAACTTCCCGTCGATCTCCGCCGAGGAGGCGCCGCGGCTGCGGCCCTACGTGACGCTCGCCGAGCAGCTCGGTTCGTTCCTCGGCCAGCTCACCGAGGCGCCGATCCGCGGCATCCGCATCGTCTACGAGGGCGAGGCGGCGGAGCTGAACACCAAGGCGCTCACCGCCGCCGCGGTGACGGGCGCGCTGCGGCCGTTCCTGGAGGGCGTCAACATGGTCTCGGCGATCGAGGTGGCGCGGGCCCGCGGCATCCAGGTCGAGACCGCGACCCGCACCGCCGTCGAGGGCCCCTACGCGTCGCGCCTCCACCTGACGGTCGAGGCCGAGGACATGCCCCGCGACGCCGCCGGCACGGTGTTCGGCGACGGTCGCCCGCGCTTCGTCGAGATCCGCGGCATCGCGCTCGAGGCCGCGGTGGCGCCGCACATGCTCTACATCCGCAACGCCGACCAGCCCGGCTTCATCGGCCGCTTCGGCACGCTGATGGGCGAGGCCGGCGTCAACGTCGCCACCTTCCATCTCGGCCGCGACCGGCCGGGCGGCGACGCGATCTGCTTTGCCGCCGTCGACGAGCCGGTCTCGGGCGACCTGCTGGAGGCGATCGAGGCGATCCCCCAGGTGAAGCGGGCGCGGGCGGTGCGGTTCTGAGGGCGCGTGGGGCGGGATGCCCGGTCGGCGTCTCGCCCCGTCAGCGGATGGTCTCGACCTCGACGGCGACGGCTGCGGCGATGTCGCACCAGCGCCGCTCGGCCCGACAGCGCCGTCGCGGCCTCTCGTCTCGTCAAAGCCAGGCATTAACGGTCGCCGAGCGACAACCCGAGCGGCAGTGTGATCGGCCGTAGCATGCCGGCGGAGACGGACAGATCCCGATCGGCCGGTACGACACGGATCGGGAGCGGCCGTAACATCGCCTCGATGCCCGTGCGCGCCGCACCGAGCTTGGCGTCATGGCTGACGACCTCGGCCCAGTTGACGGCACCCATCGCGGCGCCGTCGAGGACGGCCTTGACGCGATCGGCGCCCGGTTCGTCGAGCAGGAGCGCGAGCAACGCCGATGCGTCGAGAACGAAGGCGCTCATTCGGCGCCCGTGTCACCCATGCGCGCCGCAAGAAAATCGTCGACCGATGCCCCGGACCGGCCCGCGACGAGGCGTCGGCTCAGGGCCTGCGCCCTGGCGACGGCTTGGTCGAGCGTGCGGAGCACGATGGCTTCGCCGGTATCCTCCACCAGCACCTCTCCCCCCCGAGTCAGGCCGTGCCGCTCGCGCAAGGCCTCGGGAAGGTTGAGGCTTCCATCAGGCAGGACGAGAGCCTTCATGGTCGATCCTCCGATCACGCCTTCCAGTCTAGCACGAATGGGCGTGCCGTGATCGCCTCGTTGGAGAGAGGAGAGTGCCGATCAGCCGTTCGGGCCATTCGCAGGCGATCCGCACGCCGCCAGGGCTTTGGCTCGACGCGGTGTCGAGGAGCGAATCGTCTGCACTGGATGGCGGCGACCCACGGGACGGGCCTCCCCGCCCCCGCCATTCGTGCTAAACCCCGCCCATGAAGATCGACGGCCGCCACTACCGCACCATCTTCCCCGCGCCCGACGGCGAGGGGATCTGCGTCATCGACCAGACCCGCCTGCCCTTCGCCTTCGAGACGAAGACGCTGAAGAGCGAGGCGGAGGCTGCGATCGCGATCCGCACCATGATCGTGCGCGGCGCGCCGCTCATCGGCGCCACCGCGGCCTACGGCCTGGCGCTGGCGATGCGGGAGGACCCGTCCGACGCCAACCTCGACGGGGCGCGGGCCCGCCTCGCGGCGACGCGGCCGACGGCGATCAACCTGGCTTGGGCCCTCGACCGGGTGGCAGGGGTGCTGCAACCGCTGTCGCCGGGCGAGCGCGAGACCGCGGCCTTCGCGGAGGCCGCCCGCATCGCCGACGAGGACGTGGCGAGCTGCCGGGCGATCGGCGAGCACGGGGCGGCGCTGATCGCCGCGATCGCGCGCAAAAAATCCGGGCCGGTCAACGTGCTGACCCATTGCAATGCCGGCTGGCTCGCCACGGTCGATTGGGGCACCGCGCTGGCGCCGATCTACGTGGCGCACGATGCCGGCGTACCGGTCCATGTCTGGGTCGACGAGACGCGGCCCCGCAACCAGGGCGCGGCGCTCACCGCCTACGAGCTCAACGCCCACGGCGTGCCCCACACCGTCATCGCCGACAATGCCGGCGGCCACCTGATGCAGCACGGAGAGGTCGATCTCTGCATCGTCGGCTCGGACCGGACGACCTCGACCGGCGACGTCTGCAACAAGATCGGCACCTACCTGAAGGCGCTGGCCGCCCGCGATTGCGGCGTGCCGTTCTACGCCGCCCTCCCGTTCTCGACCATCGACTGGACGCTCACCGACGGCGTCGCCGGCATTCCGATCGAGGAGCGCGACGCCCGCGAGGTGACCCATCTCACCGGCCGCACCGACGAGGGCGCCTTCGCGACGGTCGCGGTGGTCTCGCCGGGCAGCCCGGTGGCGAATCCGGCCTTCGACGTGACGCCGGCGCGCCTCGTCACCGGGATCATCACCGAGCGCGGCGTGGCGGAAGCGACGCCCGAGGGGCTGCTCGGGCTCTATCCGGAGCGCCGGGCGGCGGCTTAGAGCGCCTAACAGAACGGTACGATCGGGGCGGTTGAGCGTTGTCTGGTATGGCTCGCCCGCTTCTTCCCGACGATCTCTGGGCTGCAATTGCCCCGCTTCTGCCGCCACATCCACCTCGCCCCAAGGGTGGGCGTCGTCGGCTGGACGACCGCGCCGCCCTGACGGGCATCCTGTTCGTGCTGCGCTCGGGCATCCCGTGGGAGATGCTGCCGACCGAGATGAATTGCGGTTGCGGGATGAGCTGCTGGCGCCGGCTACGCGACTGGCAGGCCGCCGGCGTGTGGCGGCGACTGCATCAGGTCCTGCTTGAGCGCCTGCACGCGGCGGGCGAGATCGACTGGAGCCGGGCGAGCGTCGACAGCGCGAGCGTGCCGGCAAAAAAAGGGGGTCTGACACCGGCCCGAACCCGACGGACCGGGGCAAGGCGGGGACCAAGCGCCACCTCGTCACCGACGCGCGTGGCACGCCGCTCGGCCTCGTTCTGACCGGCGCCAACCGCCACGACAGCCCGCTGATGGCCCCGACGCTGGACGCGATCCCGCCCTTGCGCAGCGGGCAGCGGGGACGCCCGCGCCAGCGCCCCGACAAGCTGCACGCCGACAAGGCCTACGATGCCAAAGCGCGGCGGCTGGAGTGCCTGGCGCGTGGGATAAGGCCGCGGATTGCCCGGCGCGGCATCGAGCGGAGCGACAGGCTCGGGCGGCATCGCTGGGTGGTCGAGCGCAGCCATGCCTGGTTCAACCGCGCCCGCCGCTTGCCCGTCCGCTACGAACGCCGCGCCGACATCTACGAGGCCTTCACATTCCTCCAGGCCAGCCTCATCACCATCCGCCAGATCGAGCGGTTCTGTTAGGCGCTCTAAGGCCCTGCGCGTGGCGGGCATACCGATCGACCACACCGAGGCGCATGCCACCGCGACGGGCGCCTACCGCTCCGGTCCCGCCTCATCCAGCGACCGCGTGATCGGCGAGAGCAGGTATTGGATGATTGGCCGCTCGCCGGTCTTGATCTCGGCCTGGACCGAGAGGCCGGGGCCGAAGGGCTGGTCGCGTCCGCGGACGCGGAAGCTGGTCTGGAGCAGGCGGATGCGGGCGGCATAGACGAGGCCGGACTGGAGCGGGCGGCCCTTGTCGTCTTGCTGGGGCGTGGCGGACTGGGCGAGGTCGATCGCGTCGCGGCTGATGCCCTCGACGAGGCCCGGCACGAGGCCGTACTCGGTGAACGGGAAGGCCTCGAGCTTGACCCGCACCGGCTGGCCCACGCGCACGAAGCCGACCTCCTTGTCGAGGAGGTGGGCTTCGACCTCGATCTCGGCGCCGTCGGGGACGATGACCATCAGGGGTCGGGCCGGCTGCACCACGCCGCCGATCGTCGCCACCGCGAGTTGCTGCACCGTCCCGGCGACCGGGGCGCGCAGTTGCAGCATTTCGCGCCGGCGCACCGCCTTGCGCAGGTCCTCGCCGGCGATCTGGGCCTTGTCGCGGGCCTGCGGCAACTCGGTCACGGCCGTCTTCGCCAGGGTCTCGCGCAGGCGGCGGCTCTCGGCCTCGAGCGCGGTGTACGCGAGACGCGTCCGCGTCGCGTTGGCGAGCTGCACCTCGACGTTCCGGATGTGCTCGATGCGCTGCTGCTCGTATTCGAGCAACTTGAGGCGCGCGAAGCTGCCCTGGTTGGTCAGGTGGCGGCGGGCCTCGAGCTGCTCGTCGATCAGCGGCTGCGTGCGTCGCAGCTTGGTGACCTCGGCCTCGGCCGAGGTGAACTCGGCGGCGCGCTGCGCGGTCTGCTGGTGCAGGCTCGCGGCCAGGGCCTCGTACCCGGCGATGCTTGCGCGCAGGAACTGCTCCTCGATCGTCGCGGTCGCCGCCGGCAGGCCCCCGGGGCCCGCGAAGGCGGCGGGCTTGCCCGCGAGAGAGGACCAGGAGCGCGGCGCTGCGCGCCTCGGTCACCCGGGCGGCGAGCAGCGCCTGGCGGGCCTGCGCGTCGTCGGCGGTGGCGAGGTCGGGTCGAGCTGGACGAGGAGGTCGCCCTCGGCGACGTGCTGGCCGTTGGCGACGGGGATCGCCCGCACCGCGCCGATCTCCATCGGCTGGATCACCTCGACCTCGGTCGAAGGGATGATCTTGCCGGCCGCCACCACGTCGACGGTGCCGAGCACCGACCACAGCAGTGCCGCGGCGAAGACGGTGCGGATCATCTCCAGGAGCGCCCGCAGGCCAGGGCTCGGCGGCCGCTCCATGATCTCAAGGGCGGCGGGCAGGACCTCGTGGTCGGAGATCGGTCGCCGCGCGTGCTCGGTCCGGTCCTGCGCCGCCCAGGCCGCGCGCAGCACGGCGAGGTGCCGGGCGAAGCCCGGGAAGCGGTCTGCCACCCAGGCGGTCATGTCCGGTGTCCCATCTGCTGGGCGTAGAGCTTGGCGTCGCGGCCGCCGCTGCGCATCAGCGCGTCGTGATCGCCGGCCTCCGTGATCTCGCCGGCCTCGACGGTAACGATCCGGCGGCATTGCCGCACCGCCGACAGGCGATGATGAGGACCGTGCGGCCTCGCGCGATGCCAGCGGGGTTCTGCTTGATCTGCGGCTCGACCGCCATCGCCATGAGCGTGCCGATGCCGATGCCGGCGACGCTCTCGACCAGGACGGCCTGGTTCTCGACGCCGCACCGGAACTTCTCGTCGAGGCGCGCTCGCAGCGGTGGCGTCACCACGACCGAGATCGCGACGTAGAGTAGGATCGACAGTGTGACGATCAGGGTGAGGAGCGGGCTGTCGGCGTACATCACCGCGAAGAACACGACCGTGAAGAACAGGTCGATCACCACCGTGACGGCGCTCGAGGTCAAGAACTCGCGGATTCGCTCGAGCTCGCGCACCCGGGCGACGCTGTCGCCGACCCGCCGCGCCTCGAAGTAGGAGAGCGGCAGGTTGAGCAGGGGGCGAAACAGCCGCGCCGACAGCTCGCTGTCGACCCGGTTGGTGGTGTGAGCGAGCAGCCAGTTGCGCAGGGCCGAGAGGCTGGTTTCGAAGGTCAGGATGGCAATCAGCCCGATCGCCAGCACGTCGAGTGTCGTCAGCGACCGGTGCACCGGCACCTTGTCGATCACCAACTGGAAGAAGATCGGCGAGACCAGGCCCATCAGTTGGAGGAAGAACGAGCCGATCAGCACGTCGCGCAGGGGGGCTGCGGTACTTCACCAGCGCCGGTATGAACCAGCTGACGTCGAAGGGCCGGGCGATTCCGGTCATCAGCTCGCGGGTCGTCATCAGGAGGAGGCGGCCGGAGAAGCGCGCCGCGAAGGTGTCCTGCGTCCAGACCTCCGGCCGCCCGCCGCCGCCCTGGACGAGGTCGCACGTCCCGTCGGGTTGGGGGTCGACCTTGAGCAGGATCACCGCCTCGCCGTGCTGCGTCTCGGCGAGCGCCGGCAGCGGCACCCTCGGCAGGGTCGACAGGCCGACCGCCTTGATCCGCGCGCCGATCCCTAAGCGCCGGGCGATCCGGGCGAGATCCTCCAGCCGGTAGCGGCCGCCCGGCGTGCCGGGGTCGTGGGCGATCTGGCCCGGATCGGCCGGCACGCCAAGAAACTTCGCCACCAGGACGAAGGCCTGCAGCGCGTCGGATCCGGTGGGCGCGTCAGCGACGAGGATCGCGGGGTCAGCGGAGGCGGCATGGCTCGCCCGATCCATCCGCCCGCGCCGCGCCGCGGCCGCCCGTCGCCGGTCCGGTGCACGCGTCACCGGTGTCGTCCCACTCCCGCATCCCGTTCTCGTCCCGATGGAGGCGGTTGGCTGGGCACCCGGTTCCAGGCTCCGGTCCCGGCGTAACGCCGACGGCCCGGCAGGAAAGAGCCGTGACGGCGGATGCGAGCGGTCGAGGGGGAGTGGTCGGAGCCGATCCTTCAGGGGGCGCCGACCGGGATTTCGTCCAGCCGGCAGCGCGGCCCCCAAACGACCCTGACGCGGGCCGCGCCTGTCGCGGGGCGGAGTGTCATGGTCCTTGCTAGCATGAATTCGCCGTCAAATGACCTTAGGTATCACCTGATCACTAAATTTACAGTGGTCTGCATGGCTGATTTCCACCAGAATTGGTGTTGTGTCGTATTGTTATGACGGACGAGTGTAGTCGCTCGACTTCGCCGTGGTGCCCCGCATCCGGCGCCCGCAAGCTGCGGACCTTCGCGACAGGGCAGCGGTTCGTCGCGGCGCTCGCCACGCCTGAGACGTGGGCGGTACCGGACAGGAGAAGTGAACTCCTCACGAAGGTCCACACACTTCAATTCGCATAAGTTTAATTATGGAATTTGATGCTCATTCCAGGCGCAATTCAGATTTTTAACAAAGGATGGTTTGCATGCATCAGCGGGCGCGACCTGAAATCCAGAGTTCCGCGGCATCGCCGGAAACTGGGTGTCCCGAACAAGGAAGTGCCCTCGCCCGGCAGAGCAACGGAGCCTATCGTCGACGATCTTCGGGCGCGCGAACCTCGCACTCAAAGACAGGCCGGCTCATGGCGTCCCCAGCCACTGACGAAGCGAACGCACGCTCCGCATTATAGGCTGACAGGTCGAGCGCGAGACGGCCAAGTTCGGCGACTACCTTTGGATCCTTGGCGTCGAGCATCTCGACGAGTTCCTGCTGTCTGGGCTGGCCGAGCGCGAGCCTGTACAGCGAGCGCTGACGGCAGAGCCGCGCGTAGCGATGGATGTCGCGGCTCCGTTTCAGTGCGAACAGGTGGCGTTCGATCTGTGCGCCGGGAAGCGTCCACCAGGGTCTGAGGCCGGACGCGTCCGCGAATTGGCGCTCGGCCTCGGCGGCGATCGCTGTCCACGGTGACTTTCCAGCGGCCCCGCCCCGTCGTCCCTCCGCCGCGAGTTGCGCTCCCAGTCGTTTGCGTACGACCAGACCCGCAAAGCGTTGGATGCGGCCCTCGCGCTGCTCCAGGTCCACGGGGCTGGAGCACAGGTCCCAGTGGCCGATCCGCTCGCACCACGTATGGAAGTCCAGACCCTCCTGGCCGACCGAGGTGGTGGCGAGCACGTGCGGCCAGAAGGGCGTGTTGAACGCTGCCCGTATGCCCTCGCTCCGGGGAGGACCCTCGTTGGAGGCAGGTTCGCCGGCGGCCGGCTCGGCCTCGGCTCCACCGAAGGGCACCGCGGCATGGCATCGGACGCGGACACCGTCATCGCGATTGCTCAGGCTGCGGAAGGTGAACCAGCCGATCTGGGCCGCGAACGTCGCCCGGAGGTCGTCGGCGAGTTCCTCTCCGGCCTTCTTGGCGCTGCGCGTCCAGAAATGCTCGTCCATCACGCTCTCGAAGCAACCGTCGAGAACGGCCCGCTGCAGCGTCTCCGTCGGCTTTCCCTCGCCGAGGCGCGCCCAGAACACGGGGTTGTCGAGATAGGTCCGCAGCCCGGACCAGCACAGCTTCGTCAACGCGGGCAGGCCCCGGCCAAGTGCGTCCGGATAGTGGCGCAGCAAGGCGCGGCCGAGGGCGACGGCCGGTCCGGACATCGCCATCGCGACCAGGTCGTCGAGTTCGCGGCGGCTTACCCAGGTGAGAGGCCGGGCGCACGAGCGCTCGGCAAGGAGTTCCTTGAGCGCGCTGTCGCAGCCGGCCAGGGGACTCCAGGCCTTGCCGACGGCCACGTCGTGACCGGCCAGCCGTTCGATCGCCGCAAGGATCTCCCATCCCGGCCGGTGCCGTCCGGCACCGCGACGTCCCCCGCCATCGATCGTGATCTTCAACCCGCTGAGGGCGCGAACGAGCTGGCGGCGCACGGCGGCACGGACCCGACCGGGCGTCGTTGCGTCAGGCGCGAGGAGAACGTCGGTCGCGCCGATCAGGAACGGCGAGGGATGGAACAGCGCGACGGTGGCGCCCTGTCCACGCTTGGGCTGGAGCCGGCGCGTCCTCCAGGCCTTCCGGTAGCTTTCCGCGGACCGGCCGAATCGGCGCCGCTCCACCTCGAGGCTGGTAAGCGACGCCAGCGCCGGCGGCGTCGCGCGAAAACGGCTGAAGATGAGCAGCTTGCGCGCGGCGAGCCCGGTCCAGGGCCCGGCAGGTCTCCACCAGGGCAGAGAGGGCCGGACCCACGGCAGCGCGAGGTCGTCCGGATCGGCGATCTCGTGGAGGCGGCGCAGCTTGGCGCTCCCCCAGCCACCGGCCGACGGCGAGTAGAGGCGACCGGAGACCACCTTCGGCACCCCGGCTCGGACGCCGAAGTGCACGTTGCAGGAGATCTGGTAGCTCTGCCCGAGGGCCTGCGCCGGCAGCGGGACCGACAGCCAGTAGGCCATGGCGCTCGTCTTGAACCGGTCGCCGACCCGGTCGGCAAAATGGCGGTAGACGTCGAGATCGGGTCCGTCGAGGGCGACGCCGGTCGCGTCCTGCGGGCCCTCTGCCCCATCGTCGTGCACGGCCCGTTCCGTTCGCGACATGTACGGCCGCAGCAGCGCCTCGATCTCGACCTTGGTGTTCCTCGCCTCGGCGAGCGGCCTTCCATGGTCCGCGCCCGCTGGCAGGCGCCCCAGCGCGTTCAGCTGCCCACCGAACCGCTCGAAGGCCGCGGCGGTCGCGCGCCCCGCCTCGTCTCCGCCCAGGAACGAGACGACGTCGAAGAGTTCTCGGTGCGGCTGCGCCTGCGGACCCACCTCCCAGCGTTCGGCATAGGAGCGGTAGGGCGTCGCCGACAGCAGCAGCGCGGCAGGCCGGCGGTTCGGCGCCGTCGCGCCTCCGAGCAGCCGCGCCGCGATCCGATCCTCCTTCGCCGGCCACAGTAGCCGGGAGTAGCGCTGGAATTCATCGAGGATGACGAGGTCGGGCGGGTTGGCCGCGAGGCTCGCCTCGGCGAGCGCGCGACGGAACCGCGCGATCAGCGCGTGGGGCTTGCCCTTCGCGGCGACCACCGCCTCCCGGACGTCGAGCGGCGCGAACTCCGCCTCGAGGGCTTTGCGGAAGGCCTGCGGGAGCCGGCCGACACCCGCGCGCATCGTCGCGTTCGCCATCCTGAGCGCGGACGGCCAGCTCCTTGTCGCAGCCAGCTGGAAGAACGCCGTCCCCAACGAGCGGTGGACCTGCGGCAGAGCGGCCTTGAGCAGCTTGGACACGAAGGCGCGCTCGACGACACGTCCCGGGCTGCTGCGGGCGCCCGCAGCGGGGAATGACGTCTCCGGTGCGAAGGCATAGAGATGGACTTTGCCCTCGGGGCGCTTCGTGAACGGGATCAGTCCCAGACGATCGGCCCCGGAGAGTGCGGCCTTGCGCTCGTCGGAGGGAAGAAAGGCGAGCAGGTCGCGCTTGTTCTGGTCGCCGACCCTGCTGCCGCTCGTCACGTAGAAGACGACCAGCGGTCGACGGCGACGCGCGGACAGGGCGGCCACGACGTCGCGGGCGACCAGCGTCTTGCCCAGCCCCACCTCGTCGGCGATCAGGAACCGGCGCGTCCCGTCCTCTCGCCGCAGCGCCGCGACAGCGGCGCGTACCGTGGCGGCCTGGAACGCCTTGGCGGTCGCGCTCATGCCGGCAGGCGCTCCCGGGCCAATCGCCAGATCGCCCGCAATTCGCCGAGCGCTCCGAGTTCCTCGTCGCTGAGCAAGCCATCCTGTGCGGACAGTGCATCGCAGTACCGATCGAATTGAGCATCCGCACGGCGGAATCGGGCCTTGTCCGTCCCCCATGCCCCGACGATGTCCTCGAGGGTCAGCAGTTCGAGGTCGCCGAGGCGATCGGCGGGTTCGTCGGCCTGCCCGTCATGCCGGTCCCACCGTCCGCCGCCGTCCCGCACGAGGTCGCCGGACAGGAGCTGGCGCATCCATGCTTGGAACGCGCTGAAGCCCATCAGGCTCGACAGCGCCACGGCGTCGCGGTCCGAGTCCAGCGGCGGCGAGACGGGCGCCCGCTGCATCCAGCCGACGGCGGCGGCGTCGGTGCGCAACTCGCACCGCAGCAGGTCGGTATGTCGGCTTGCCGGGATGTCACCCAGCGGGAGGCGCGTCGCGCCCTCCGGCCAAGGCGACAGGTCCGTCGTGGCGAGACCGGCCAGCAGGCGTGCGCCGTCCGGCAGCCGCGGGATCGGAGCGTCGGTCTCGACGGCGAATGCCGGGCCGTCGCGAACGAGCCTCGGCGACCACGCGCCGACGAGCCGCCGACGGAGGAGTTCGAGCGCCTCGCGGGGGCCCGGCTCCGCAGGCGGGGCCTCTTTCAGGTCCGCGAACGCGACGGGCGACGCCGATCCGGTGAGATGGCCGAGCCCCTCGGTGACGGCCGCTCCGCCCGTCAGTTCCGCGAGCAGCTCGGCATTGCGTCCCTCCCAGGCCCGCGAGGTCGCGTTGGCACTGCCGACAAGGAGCGTGGCCTTGCCGTTCCGCTCGAAACAGAAGAGCTTGGCGTGAAGCGACGGTGTCTGAGGATCCGCATCGTCGAGGGGAGCGGGCGATGCAGCGTCGGCGGCGTCCGCGACGTCGAGCGGCGGTATCGGCGCGTCGAGGGCGAGGATGCGATCGAACCGGTGGAGCGGCGAACTCCGCGCCTGCGCGGCGGCGGTCAGCGCCTGCCGGGTCGACACCAGCGTCCGTCGCGTCCCCTCATCGCCCCACGCGCCGGCCCGTCGCAGGAACGTCGCGTCGAGGAAGGGCGACACCACGGTGATCGCGTCGAGGGGCCCTTGCGCGGGCGCCTGCCGCATCCCGGTACCCTCGTCGGCGACGTCGATCCGGGTTACCTCCACGCCATCCGGCGAGAGCCAGCGCGCGGCCTCGAGTTCCACGACGATCGCATCGACGTCCAGGTCGGGGAGGCCGGATCGTCCCGCGAGCAATCGCCCGACCGTGCCGATGCCCGCGACGCGGCGCCCGCCCTTGCGCCGCCCCGTCGTGCTCTCCAGGAGCAGCCCCACATCGAGGTCGGTCGAACGCGTCAGGTTGCGGCTGCCGAGCCAGAGACGCCACATCGTGCCCCGATCGCAGGCGTAGCGAACGAGCGCCGCCTTCGGATGCCAGCTCCGATGCTCCTCGTCGTAAGGGATCTCGACGACGAACTGGTCGAGGATGCCGGCGAGCACGGGCAGCCTCGACGGGCGGGCGATCCTGCCGCGCTGAACCATGAATCGGGCCCGGCCGCGGAGCGCCTCGACGGCCTGTGCGAAATCCGCGATGGATCCGCTGCCGTCGCCGTCGTTGCGTCCGCAGAGCGTCAGCAGCGCCGCGCCGAGGGCCGAAAGATCGAGCGAGTAGGTCGCGAACAGCGCGAGGTCGACGTCCCAGCCCGGTGCCGGCCTCAGCTCGTCCAGGTAGGGCTGTCCCCTCCACGGGCGGGACGTGCTCATGCGGCCTCGAGGTCCCGCATCATCAGCCGCACGCGATCCCAGCGATAGTGGAGCGGCTCAGGCGACGGGTGCTTGGCGGCGTCCCATTCGATGCGCCGGTCGACACCGCGCTGCTCCTCGGCCAGCCGCGCCCTCGGGCCCTTGCGCTGGATTTCCGCCCGGCGATAGGCCTCGAGCAGGTCCGAGACCTGCGTCCCGCCGCCGCGAATCCAGGCCAGCGTTCGACGCAGCACTTCCTCGACCCGGCTGGGCAGGTCGGGTTGCAGATCGGCGACGAGATCGTCCGGGTCGAGCCCCGAGGCCCAATCGGCGTGACGCGTTAGGACCTCCGCGAGCGCGTCGCGGTGGCGATGGCCTGCGGCGCGACCGTCGCACTCCTTCTGGATCTCCACCAGGGCGGCGTAGGCCCCTCGCCCGATCGCGGCGAGCGAGGCGGCCCGCCCGGCCCGCAGGAGGGCGGGACGGTGTTCGCCGGCGAGGTCGAGGATTGCCTGTTCCCAGCACGAACCGGCATCAGAGATGGAATGCCCGACCAGCCTCGCGAGCAGGGAGGGTGTGTCGGTCGTCGGGCAGCGAACCGCGCGGAGCAGCTTGGCGAGGTGGTGCTTCTCGCGCGGCAGCAGACCGAACCCGAGCGGTGCGTCGGAGTCCCAGCCGTCGGGAGTGGGCGGAAGTTCGGCCACGGGCCAGACCGCTTCCGCGAGCGGCCTGCCGTCGTCGTCCTTCAGGGTACGCCCGCGAGAAGCGGCGGCGAGCGCGCCGAGCTCGACACGGCTCCAGACGCGGCCGCTCGGCTTGAGGTCGACGAGCCCCCAGGTCGAGAGTGCCGTCCAGTAGGCATAGGAAGGCGGCTGGCTGCTGGCCTCCGGCAGGGTCAGGCGGCCGATCACCCCGTATTTCTCCCCCTTCAGCCGCTCGGCCAGTGCGGTTTCCTCCCGGCGCAACGCATCCGTGAACGTGGCGCCGCCGGCACCGCGTGCCTTCAGGCGTTCGAGGATCCACGGGATAAACAGGGAGTAGCGCAGCCGAGTATGGAGCACAGAGGTGCCCGGAAAGAAGCGATCCGCATAGCGCTGGTGGACGATGAGAAAACCGACCTCATCCCGTACGCCGGCGGTCTCGCCGAGCATGAGTTGTTCGGCTTCGCGCAGGGCTGAACGAGAGAGGAAGGTCAGTCCGAACGAGGGCAATGGCGCAAGCTCCGGCCGCCAAAATTCATGTCCACTAAAAATGTTATCATTCAGGCGTCACAAGGAAAGCCCCGATCTTCCAGACCAACCACTTCATACGATGCTTTTCCCTTCAGCCGGATCAATCATTGCCTCAGGCTGCGCTATGGGATCGATAAACAAATCTGGCTGATATCATCGGTTCGCCGAGTTGAAAAGCGGAGTTGTGGCCGCATTTGAATCATTGCCGCTTCGAGCGGACTCCGCACCGCATGCCTACTGGCAGCGCAACGAACACTGGAGCTATGACCGACGCAGTCAAGGGATGTTCCCGTACCCGCCCTCGATAAGATCCAAACTACAAGACAGGCACTGGAGTCCCCGACTTGTGGCGGCGCGCAGCGATCATACAATATATCACTGGAATTAAATTACCGAAAATACCTCTCGATCAATCGTGCTCCAATCCAGCCGCCTACTCGATACTGACGATGACCGCATCAAGGTTGATGAAATACGCCGAGCACGAGCTGCGGCTGCGTGGCGCAGATCGTACTGGCACAATGGGAGTCCGACATCGAGGTCTGCCATTCAGCCCCTCAGCGTCCCGCGCAACACCCCCATCTGACGAGGCTCCCGCAGCATCTTGGCGACCGGGGCGTGCCGAAATCCACGTCGCGCTCCCGCACGCAGCTCACGGCCAACTCGCGCGAAGCCTTGCCGTTCATCAGGATTTGTCTCATAGCAACCTCCCGCGTCTCGCGTAACGGGGAGGGGACCATTCCTGCTTGGCTCTGGTAGGAAATTCTGATCCGGCGCCTGCAGTTCCAATGGGCATACTTTGTATTATAAAATTAGCGCTTTTTATTGGCGCAATCGCTTGTGTTAATATTTTAGATCGTAAAATATTACTAAAAGTTTCGGCGAAGCCTGCAAACGAAATTCATCCGATGAGGCAGCGGGGTGGGCACTTTCGTCGCCGCATTCAGTCCCCTCCCCTCGCCTGACAAAATCCGTTACCACTTCGGTGGAATAGCGCTGAGTGAGAGGAGGTCGTCTTCTATTTTTTCTTCTACCCACCGCCGGAGCCACCGGATTTCCCAAGACGCTGCCTCTATGCTCGCGTCACGCGCATTGACGCCTTGAGCGATCGCCCCTACGGCCGTGTGTCGTTCGAATTCGATGCGATTGATGCCGACATCACGGATGCAGTTGGCCCACAGATAAGAGAACTCTTCCAAGAGGACGAGACGAAGCCCTTCGCGCTGCTGCGCATCATGACGACGACCGCACGCTTCCTCGAAGTCGCGGGCGTAATCCCCAACCCGGGAGACTGGTTCTTTTTGGAAATTGAGCCTCGAGGTCGCCGCCCTGGGCTTATGACATGGCACGCTCAACTCGGGCCAGCGGGCTACACCAGCCACTCACGAGGGCTGACGGTTAGAGCAAGCCGACTGCCGTCCGAGGATGACGGGCCGCGACGCCCGCGTAGCCTCGGAGCAGCGGTGGCTCCGCGAGCAACGCTGCCGCAGCACATTGATCAGATTTCCCGCCTGCCTTCGGCTGCTGCCAGTTCGGCCGCAGTCCGCGCTGTCCTGGCAGGCGTCGCGCCGCCGGCGGCGGTAGTAGTCCGAGATGTGGGGCAGGCGAGCTTCGCCTCCTTAGTGGACATTCAAGGAAAAGCGCTGATTCACTTCGATGTCGGCTTTCCGATCTCCTTCAACAGACACACGTCGCCGAGGAATTTTGCATCTGATCCGACCGAAAGACCATTGGTCGTTCTGTCTCATTGGGACTGGGATCATCTCCATGCAGCATTCGCTCTTCCACATCTGCGGGATTGCGGATGGATTGTTCCGCGTCAGAGGATCGGGCCGGGAGCGGCTAGGCTTGCGGCGATCCTCGCTGCGAAAGGCAATCTCTTGGTCTGGCAGACGGGCTCGATCGTGGCCTTTCCCGGCGGCAGCCTCATGGATTGTGCCGCTCCCGGTGGCAGCCAGAACGATACCGGCCTTGCGCTCCATATCCGCCTCGCCAGCGGCAACACGGCTTTGCTGACAGGTGATGCCGACTATCAATGCCTCCCGCCTGGTTGTGTCGCGCTCGGTCCGGTGACGCACTTGATCGCGACGCATCACGGCGCCCGGTTCAAGTCGCTCGCCCCACAAGTCCCCGTCCCAACGATGCCGGGCTGCACGATGGTCGTCTCCTACGGCACCCGTAATGTTTACCGGCATCCTCACATCGAGGCGTTGCGAGTTCATGCCACCGCAGGCTGGAAAAATTGGGTCTCGACGGCGGGACGGCGTGGTTTTGGGGCGCGTGGTGACCGGTGGCTGCGCTAGAGCGCTGTGCGATCGGCCTGCAACGGCCAAGTTGGGTAGGGGGTTGGTTGGCTGAAGGAGCCGGCGATGATCTCACCCTTGTCCGTCGATCGACGTGAGCGCGTCGTGTCTGCTGTCCTGGCAGGCGCGTCCTGCCGCCAAGCTGGCGAGCGGTTCGGCGTGAGCGCCGCCAGCGTCAGTCGCTGGCACGCCCGCCATCTCCAGAACGGCCACGTCCGACCCAAGCCGATGGGCGGAGACCAGCGCTCGCGGGTCATCGAGGCTCACGCCCCGCGGATCCTGAGGCTGTGCGAGGAGCGCGGCAACATCGTGCTGGCGGAACTGCGCGACGCCTTGGCCGAGCAGGGCGTCACTACCAGCACCAGCAGCCTGTCGCGCTTCCTGGCCCGCCATCGCATCACCCGCAAAAGGGGGCTCTGCACGCTGCCGAGCAGGACCGGTCGGACGTAGCGCAGGCGCGCCAGGCGTGGTTCGAGGGTCAACTCGACCTCGATCCGGACCGTCTGGTGTTCATCGACGAGACAGCCGCGTCGACCCGGATGGCACGTCGCTACGGATGGGCCTCGCGCGGCCAGCGCTGTCGCCTGCCGATGCCGTGCGGGCACTACAAGACTACCACCGTCACGGCGGCCTTGCGCACGAGCGGCCTGACTGTGGTTCGACACCGAAGTGGGACCCCGGGCTGGAACACGAGCAAGTCCCTGAAGCTACATTGGAAATGTCCGCCAAGGCGGGATCCTGATCGGCGCCGATCGGGACCCCGCTAGGGGCCGATATTCTGTTGCAAAATCAAAGCTCTAAGCCACATCCTGTGTGGGGGCCTGCTTCGGTGCTGATACACAGGCAACTCTACGTGGAGGCGATGCACGCTCTCGTGCGCGGCTTCGTCGAGATGGGCTGCGTGCGGCGCGACGCCCGCGTCAGCGTCATCAACGGGCCGATCGGCCGGATGCGCCGGGACCTGCGATCCTGGCTGTGCGAGGCGAGCGGGCTGGCCGGAGGCCGGCCGTGACCGGGCGCCTCGGGCACAACGGTGGGCCGGTCCTCGACGAGCCGGCCGACACCCGCTCCGGCCGGTGCAAGCACTGCCAGCACTGGAAGGCGCCGTCCGACGAGGAGCAGCGGGCCTACGAGTGGTTCCAACTCGGCTTGTCGCGCCGCCGCGTCCGGCGGCCGACCGGCGCCTGCGACCGGGTCCTGATCGGCAACAACCCCAGGCCGGCCTTCTCGGCCACCTCGGGCGAGTTCGGCTGCGGGAATTTCGAGGCCGCGCCGCTCCCGCCGATGCCGAAGGGCGGCGGTTTCGTCACGATTTAGAGCATTTTCCGACGAAGTGGATGCCGGTTCGTCGAAGAAAATGCGGAAAAACAAAGACTTAGAGAGCTTCGCGATTGCAACGCGATCGTGAAGCGCTCTAGCAGGGCGGCCGGATCGTCTGGGAGGGCCACGAGGAGGCGATCCCAGCCCGCTTCCTCCAGGGGGATCTCGACCTGCGACCATCCGGAGGGCGACGATCCATAAATTCTGAGTTATATGTATAACCTGAAAACTCACCAGGACACACCATGCCGGACAAGTCCGTCACGACGGCCGAGTTTCTCCGCCACTTCGGCCGCTACCACGATGAGGCGCGCTTAGCGCCGCTGACCCTGACCAAGCACGGCCGGCCGTCCCTGGTCGTGCTCTCGGCCGACACCTACCGGCAACTGACCGAGCAGGCCGACCCGCGCCGGGCCTATGCCGCGGGGGAGACGCCGCCGGAGCTGGCGCACCTCATCCTGGCCGAGCTCGACCGCCAGTCGGCCGAGCACGGAGGCGACTAGGATGGCGAACCCCTTCCCGTCGGGCTCGGTCATCACCTACCCCTACCTGTGGCGATGGCAGCGCGAAGAGGGCCGCTTCAACGCGCCCAAGGACCGCCCGACCTGCCTCGCCATCACCATCCCAGATCAGGCTCAGGGGCTGACCCACCTCGTCCTGCTGGCCATCTCGGGAACCCCGCCGGGCGAGGAGCAGGTCGCTCTCGAAATCCCGGTGCTCGAGCTGCGCCGGGCCGGCCTGTCGACGCTCAAGCGCGGCTGGATCACGGTCAGCGAGTACAACTACGACGTCGCCGAGCGATCCTTCCACTTCGACCCGAACCAGACCGCACGGGGCTCGTTCGGTCCCGGGTTCATGAACCAGATCCGGGCCGCGATCCGCCCGCTCTTCACCGCTGCGCAGGGCCGGATCGATCGGACCCGGTGACAGAACATTGCTATGATATTGATATCATGGCGATGTTGGGTCCTGCTGGCAGGTTGGCCGGCGGTACGATCGGGGTCACCGCTAGCCTGGATCCGCGCACCCCCGACGATGCGCCGGCCCTGTTCTCTTGGCGTCCGCCCACGCCCCGCCTATGCGAGGAGCCATGACGCTCTCGGACCGTCTCGACCATCTTCCAGAACGCAAGCGCCGCGAGCTCCAGTTCGCGGCCCAGATCCTGTTCGAGGAATTCGAGGCGGCTCAGAAGGGCCAGCTCTCCGACAAATACAAGGGCGGGCGCATCCTCAAGCTGGTTCTGTTCGGCTCGCATGCCCGTGGCGACTGGGTCGATGACCACACGACCGGCTACCACTCGGATTACGACCTGCTCGTCGTGGTCGAGACCGAGCGTTTTACCGATCCACACGATTTCTGGGAGCGGGCCGAGGAGCGGCTGCTGCGCGAACTGACTGTGACGCACCGCCTCAGGACGCAGGTCAGCGTCATCGTCCACTCGATCCACGACCTGAACGACCAACTCGCCCATGGTCGACCCTTCTTCGTGGACATCACCCGGGACGGGATCGTGCTCTACGAGGTCGAGGGCTTTCCGCTTGCCTCGCCGAAGCCGCTATCGACCGCGGAGGTGCGCGCCGAGGCGGAACGGCAAATTTTGATCAGCCCCCACGGGGTGGTCCGGCTTCAAAGTTAGTGCAGGGTCGGCCTCTGCTCCACGAGTAGCTTGGCCGGCGGAGCCGGTCGGGTGAGCGCAGCCGGCCAAGCGGACAAGGCGGGCACGAACACCTCCGGGGCCGGTGGTCGGTAGCCGAGCGAGGCGTGCGGGCGCATGCCATTGTAGTGGCGTCGCCAACTCTCGATCACGATCTGCGCCTCCTTGAGCGTGTGGAAGATCTCGTCGTTCAGAAGTTCATCTCTCAGGCGAGCGTTGAAGCTCTCGACGTATCCGTTCTCCCACGGCGAGCCGGGAGCGATCTAGGCTGTTTGGGCGCCGACGCCGGTGATCCGGGTCTGCACCGACTTGGCGACGAACTCTGGTCCGTTGTCCGAGCGGATGTGGCCGGGCACACCGCGCAGGATGAACAGGTCGGCCAGCACGGCGATGACGTCCGCCGCCTTGAGCTTGCGCGCGACCCGGATCGCCAAACACTCGCGCGTAAACTCATCGACCACGTTGCGCATCCGGAACTTGCGCCCGTCATGGGTGCGCGCTTCGACGAAGTCGTAGGACCAGACGTGATCGCGACGCTCCGCCCGCAGTCGCAGGCACGAGCCGTCCCCGTCCCAGATGCGGCCACGCTTGGGCTGCCTGGCCGGGACCTTCAACCCCTCGCGCCGCCAGACCCGCTCCACGCGCTTGTCGTTGACCAGCCAGCCGGCCGCCTTCAGCAAGGCGCTGATCTTGCGATAGCCGTAGCGGCCAGATCGTCGCCGCGCTCGGCATCTTGCAGGCTGGTGGGGTTTTCGTGCCGGTCGCACCGCAGCAGCCATCCGAACGCCGCGCCGCGATCTATCACGGCGCAGGGGTGCGGATCGTCCTGACCTGCTCCACCGCCGATGGCCGTGACGAAGAGGGCGGCCCCACCTGCCTGACATGGCAGAAGGCCTGCCGGGCCGAACCCTCGGCCGAACCCTCGGCCGAGCCGGTCACCGTCCCGGCGGACCGGCCGGCCTACGTCATCTACACATCCGGCTCGACGGGCACGCCCAAGGGAGTCGTCATCTCGCACGCCGCGGCGCTCAACACCTGCGCCGACGTCACACGGCGCAACGGGGTGGGCCACGGCGACCGCGTGCTGGGCTTGTCGGCGCTTCATTTCGATTTGTCGATCTACGACGTCTTCGGGGTGCTCGGCGCAGGCGGCGCCCTCGTCCTCGTCGACGAGGAGCAGCGCCGCGATCCGGCCGCCTGGTGCGCGGCCATCCGCACCCACGGCGTCAGCGTGTGGAACACCGTGCCGGCGCTGTTCGACATGCTGCTGACTTACGCCGAGGGGGTGGGCGCCGACGCGCCGGCCAGCCTGCGCCTCGTGCTGCTCTCGGGCGACTGGGTCGGACTCGACTTGGCCCCCCGCTATCGCCGCTTCCGCCCGGACGGCCGGTTCGTGGCCATGGGCGGGGCAACCGAGGCCGCGATCTGGTCCAACGCCTTCGTCGTCGATGCAATCGATCCGGCTTGGCGCTCGATCCCCTACGGCTTCCCGCTGGCGAACCAGGCGTACCGGGTCGTCGATCCGCTCGGCCGCGACTGTCCTGACCGTGTTCCGGGCGAGCTGTGGATCGGCGGCGACGGCGTCGCGTTGGGTTATCTCGGCGCGCCCGAGCGCACGGCCGAGCAGTTCGTCGAGCAGCATGGGGCGCGTTGGTACCGCACCGGCGATTTCGGCTGCTACTGGCCGGACGGGATGCTCGAATTCCTCGGCCGCCGCGACCGGCAGGTGAAGGTCGGCGGCCACCGCATCGAACTCGGCGAGATCGACGCGGCCCTGCGCGGCCTGCCCGGCATCCGCAGGGGAGTGACCCTGGCGCTCGGCGACCGGGACAAGCGGCTCGTGGCCTTCGCGGTGGCCGGAGAGGGCGCAGACGAGGACCGTCTGGACCTCCCCGCCGTGCTCGCGGCGACGGACGCATCCCCCCTTCCGTCCGCCGAAGCCGGCGACGAGGGCCGCGTGGCCGGCTTCCACCGTCTCGCCCGCGACCTCACCAGCCGCTTCGGCAGCGAGGGCTACGCGCGCGAGGAGCTGGTGGCCGAGATCTCGGCGGCCTACCTCTGCGCCAGCCTCGGCATCGTGCCGACGGTGCGCCACGCCGACTACATCGCCGCGTGGCTCGAGGTGCTGCGCGGCGATCCCCGCGCCATCGTGGCAGCCTCAGGCCTTGCCAGCCGCTCGGCCGAGTGGCTGCTCGCCCGCCTGCCGGCGGAATACGGCTTCGCCCCAGAGACGCCCGAGGCCGACGGCGCGGGGAACGGCGACGGTGAGGCCGCGGCCGCGGCGGCGCTGCCCGAGCGGGAGGCCGCGCGATGCGGTTCAAGCCCTGGCCCCGGCCGACCCCCTACGAGGACACGTCGCGCAAGCGCGCGGCGTACCGGCGAAAGCGGCAGCGCGAGCAGGAGGCCCTGCCCCTGTTCGCCGAGGCCATTGCCGAGCGACAGCTCTGCGTCACGGAAGAGATGATCCGGCGCACGGGGGATTGGGAGCGCCGACAGCGGGAGAGCCGCCGGCAGCGGTCCGAGGCCTGGCGGAGCGTCCGCGCCCGCCCGGCGGGCCTCGAGCCCGATCGGCGGCGGGCGATCCGGGCCCTGTGGCGGGTCTGCCCGTATCCGGCCGGCCCGAGCTATCTCGGCACCCTGCTGCACGAGATCGCGACCGGCCGGATCGATCCGGAGCGGCCGCCCTGGGCCGGCCGCCACACGCTCACCCCGCGTACGACGCCGAACCCGGGCAGCTTCCGGGAGGCCTTCCGGCAGATCGGCAAATGCCTGATCGGCGCATAGACCGTATATAGGGTAAAATCCAGTCTTCCGCCGTCGTAGGGGCGGCTCACGCCGCCTGGATGTTGCCCAGGAAGGTGTCGACCTCCTGCTTGACGGTGAGGGACTGAACGGCCAGCTCGGCGGCGGCTGCGAGCACCTGGGCGGCCGCGCTGCCGGTCTCGCCGGAGGAGGCCAGCACCTGGGCGACATTGGCCGACACGTCCTGGGTTCCGCGCGCCGCCTCGCCGGCATTGCGCGAGATCTCGGTCGTCGCCGCGGTCTGCTGGGTGACCGTCGTGGCGATCGTGCCGGAGATCTCGTTGATCGCGCCGATCGTCGTCCCGATCCGCCGGATCGCTTCCGCCGCCCGAGCGCTCGCGCCCTGGATCGCAGCGATCTGTCCGGAGATCTCCTCGGTCGCCCGAGCGGTCTGGCCGGCCAGCGTCTTCACCTCGGCGGCCACCACCGCGAAGCCGCGGCCGGCTTCCCCGGCACGGGCCGCCTCGATCGTGGCGTTGAGCGCGAGCAGGTTGGTCTGGCCCGCGATCGACGCGATCGTCGTCACCGCCGCCCCGATCTGATCCGCGGCCTCGCCCAGCGCCGCCATCGCTCCGCCGGTGGCCTCCGCCTCGTGGGCGGCATGGGCGGCGACCTCGTTGGAGCGCAGCACCTGACGCTCGATCTCCCGGAGGGACGCGACCATCTCCTCGGCGGCGGCGGCTACCGTCTGGACGTTGACGGAGGTCTCCTCCGCCGCGGCACTCGAGGCGAGGGCCTGCCCGTTGGTGCCGTTGGCGACCTGGGTCATCACCCGGGCCGTCGAGTCGAGCTCGGTCGCGGCGGAGGTCACGATCTCGAGCGACTGAGCGACCTTGCGCTGGAAGTCGCGCACCAGTCCATCCACGCGATCGGCCCGGCGCTGACGCGCCGATTGCTCGGCGGCGTTCTGGCGCTCGAGCTCGCGGCGGGCCAGCGCGTTGGCCTTGAACACGTCGAGGGCCCGCGCCAGGGCGCCGATCTCGTCCCGACGCTCGCGGCCCTCGACCGCGACGGCGAGATCTCCGGCGGCGATCGCCTGGACGGAGCGATCGAGCGTCAGCAGTGGACGGCTGATCGAACGGCCGAGCCACAGGGCCGCGGCCGCGCCGAGGGCGAGGGCGAGGACCGAGACGAGCGCGCCCACGGTCTGGCTCTGCGCCACCGCCTGTTGCGCGGACTGGATCTGGCCGTTGCGCGACTCGAGCATACCGGTGCGCAGGCTCGCTGCTGCCGTACTGGCCTCGCCGGCCGTCCGGATCCACGTCGCCACGTTCCGGTCGAAGGCCTGGGCGGCGGTCGCGGCGGCGTCGCTCGTCGTCAGCAGCCGCTCGACCGCGGCCGGGAGACCCGACGCCAGATCCCGTGCCGTCGTCCCGACCGGCGGATTGGCCTTGAGTTCCGCCATGCCCCGCCGGACGCGCTCCTGCTCGGCGGCCAGGATATCGGCCTCTCCGGCATTGGGCCGCTGAGCGTAGCGACGGGCCGAGGCCGCGAGCGACTGCACCGCCTGCTGGAGCCGCAGGGCGACGTCGCTCGACGGATCGGCGGCGGCGGCCATCTGGGTCGTCAGGGTGTTGGTGAAGTTGGTCAGCCGGGCCGTCGCCGCGGTCAGGCCGGCCAGGCCGGCTTCCCGTTGGCGCGTGCTGGAGACGACCTCGTTGAAGTTCGTCTCGAGGGAGGCGATCTCGCGCTTCAGCGCCGCGGCGTCGCCGCCGATCAGCGCCTCGACGCGCTCGAAGCGCTCGCGCAGGGCCTTGTAGGCGCCGCGCGCCGCCACGAGCTCGGCGCCGCCGGGCGCGCGCAGGTAGCGGGTTGCCTGCAGCTCGACATCGGCGACGCCGTTGGCGAACTCGGACAGGGCATCCGATGCCCCGGCCGCCGCCGCGACATCCGATACGGCACCGCCGAGGCGGTGCAGGCCGAAGCCGTTGAAGGTCGTGATCCCGCACAAGAGCAAAAGGACGAGGCCGAAGCCGAGGTTGATGCGGCTTCCGATGGGCCTGTCGGCGACGCGGGCGAG
This sequence comes from Methylobacterium indicum, assembly GCF_017347565.1. Taxonomy (NCBI): domain Bacteria; kingdom Pseudomonadati; phylum Pseudomonadota; class Alphaproteobacteria; order Hyphomicrobiales; family Methylobacteriaceae; genus Methylobacterium; species Methylobacterium indicum. The sequence continues at coordinate 5,622,760 of NZ_AP024145.1, forward strand.
GAAGGAGGGCATGGCGGGTTATTCCGATGGTCGGAGAGGGTCTGATCGGGCATGGTTCACCGCACCGGACAGACACGGTTGGACGGGCTGCGGGGCCACTGCCTCAGCGAGATTGCGCCGGACCACCCGGACGGAGGTGGGTTCCGACGACCCGGGGCCCCTAGAGCGCTTCACGATCGCGCTGCAATCGCGAAGCTCTCTAAGTCTTTGTTTTGACGCATTTTCTTCGACGAACCGGCATCCACTTCGTCGGAAAATGCTCTAGCTGCGGACAGCGCGGATCGCCTCGAGCAAAGGCTTGCCGTATTCCGTCTCGAACTGAGCGTCGGCGCCCCGGATGGCCGTCGCGAAAGCGGCGCGATCGATGTCGGCGATCACCGTCATGCCGCGCTTGCCCAGCTCGGCGGTCAGGCGTGCCTCGTTACGGTCGCCCGTCTCCCGGGCGGCTTGGGTCGCGGCGCGGGCCGCGGCGCGGACCATCGTCCGCTCGTCCTCCGAGAGCGAGTCGTAGGCCTGTCGCGACATGATCAGCATCGCGGCCGAGTAGATGTGGCCCGTCAGGCTGAGATACCGCTGCACCCGATCGAAATTGGCGCCCGCGATGTTGCCGAGGGGGTTCTCCTGGCCCTGGAACTCGCCCGCGCTGAGCGCGCCGTAGAGATCCGGGAACGGCAGAGGTTTTGCATCGGCGCCGAGTGTCTTGAAGCCGGTGATCATCGCGACGGACTGGGGGACGCGGATCTTCAGCCCGGAGAGATCCTTCGGGGACCGGACGGGCACCGATGCGGTCGTCAGGTGACGCAGGCCGTTCTCGCTCCAGGCAAGGCCGACGAGGCCGCCGGCCTCGACTTCCGTAAGGGCCTTCTGTCCGACCGGGCCGTCGAGGACCGCCCGCGCGTGGGCGATATCACGGAACAGGAAAGGGATGTCGAACACACCGAGCTTCGGGGCGACCATCGCGAAGCCGACGCTCGACGTGATGGTGAACTCCAAGGCGTTCTTCGCGACGTCCTGCGTCGTCTCCAGTTCGCCGCCGGCGACGCCTGCCGGATAGATCTCGACCCGCAGGCGGCCGCCGGACGAGGCCGCGACCCGCTCGGCGAAGACCGTAGCACCCTGACCCGTCTGCGAGGCGACGGTGTTGGTGATGACGAGCCGCATGACTTTGGCTCGTCCGGTGGCCCGAGCCGGCTTGGGCAGGCCGAGGGTCGACAGGGTTGCGCCGCAGCCGGCGAGGACATGTCTGCGGTTGATCACGGTTACCTTCCCTCAACGCGGCTCCGGGTCTTGGGCGCCGAGCCGACACTTGGGATTCTAACGCAGATTTATTTAAAAAATATTTGTACATGCAGTTTCTACAAGTTGTAGGACGATATCGGGCTTGTTTTCGCAGTTGTCGGAGTTTTGCGGTGCGCGGCCGTCGATCCGGTATGGCCGCGAAACGTGGTTGGAGGCTGCTCGTGTCGATCAATCCCGCATGCGCCTATCAGGGCTGATAAGTCCACGCTCAGCCAGCGCCGCTCAGGTGACTGATCGAGCCGCACGAGAGCTTCACCGCCTCGTCGGACCACCGCCTGCGCGACGGCCACGTCGGCCGGAGCGGGCACCGGGTCGACCTCGAGGTGCGGGGCACATGCTCCCCGGACGAGCTCGCCCTGATCGCACGCCTGGCACAGGACGCCGACACGCGCCGGGTCGCCGTCAGACTGGCCGATCCGGGATGAGAGTCAGAGGGGCCGCTTCGCGCCTTCGAGGGATCGACGAGTCGAGAGAAGGTCTCGGCCCCTCGCGCACCGGCTCGACACGCATGACCCAGGACATCTACGACATGACCCTCGGAAGCAGTACCCGCCCCACCGGCAAGATCATGCTGACCGAAGCGGTCGGGATCCCCATCGACAAGCTCAGCCTTTCCCAGGCGAACGTGCGGCGGATCGCCGAGGGCATGAGCATCGAGGACCTCGCCGCCGACATCGCCCACTGTGGCCTGCTCCAGAGCTTGCGCGTGCGCCCGATCCTCGACGAGGCGGGCCAGGAGGCGGGCCGCTACGAGGTCCCGGCCGGTGGGCGCCGCTCCCGGGCGCTGGAGCATCTGGTCGCGACCGGCCGCATGGCCAAGACCGTCAAGGTGCCCTGCATCGTCCGCGCGGCCGACCGCGCGATCAGCGCAACCGAGGACTCGATCGCCGCAGACGCGATGCGGGAGGCCCTGCACCCGCTCGACCAGTACCGGGCGCTCAAGGCGCTCGCCGACGCCGGCAAGGGCGACGACACCGCGTGGCTGCTCGAGGGCGTGAAGAAGGGCGACATGGCGTGCGAGGCCGAGCGTCTGATCGCCGGCACCGGCTGGCTACCCGAGATCATGCGGACCACCGGAATTACCACCGAGGTCGCTCGGGACGCCGGCGATCCCGTCGCGGCCGGCGAGCCGATGGCGGCCGAGGACGTCGCGCTGCCGGAGTTCCTCAGCGGGCCGGCGGCAGAGGAGGAGGTCGAGGCTCTTACGGCCTTCCTCGGCGGCGAGGACGGCCCGGCTCATGACGATCATGACATGGACGACCTCATCGCCGCGGAGTGGTGGCCCCGGAACTGACATGAGCCGAAGCTTCGTGTCCGTTCCTGCCCGTTCGGGTCGATCAGAAAGAGAATCGTGGAGACGAGTGATGAATGACATCAGGCCGGTTCCTGCGAACAATCTTTCCCAGGTACGAGAATATATCGACAAGGGCGGGCGCCTCGTCGTCCTCACCTGTCTGAAGTTCATCGTGATTGATCGCAAGGTGTTGCGGCGCTTCGAACGTGCGGGCGCATGGATCCTCAAGGGAGCGGGTGAGGGCTACCGCCTGCGCCAAGGCCAAGGTTCGGTCTACCTGCTGCCGGGGCTGCTCGAGTACGTGATCGAGTGAGACGCCCCCGTGGATGGATGAACCGGGTGTCGGAGACTGGGCATGGGGTCCGTATGCCGGTTCACGGCATCGCTATCGCCGGCCCGATCATGAGCGTCGGGCCCTTGCCGATACCAGTTGTTGTTGGCCGCAGCTCTGGCGGATCTGGAATTTTCGGACGCCGCGAAAGCCGTAGCCACGCGCGTTCTTGCGCTTCATATCAGTTTATGGGCTACAACACAGTGCTCGGTTTCGGTAACTACTTCTTTTCACGCGCGATCGTGTTCTTGGGGCCAATGATGCGCGTGACCGGTAACGGCTGGACGAGTGAGATCTGTGGATCTATGACACTCTCTAGCTCCGCGAAAAATACCTGAGAGCAAACCCAGAGCACCACCGCTTCTTTGTCCCCGGTAGATACACATAAGTGCCCCATCATACTATCGAAATAGCAACAATCTCCCTGTTCAAGCACGAGCGGCTGATACGTATCCGTTTTTAATTCTACGGTTCCTGATATAACATAGATAAACTCCTCGCCGGCATGTTGTATATAACCAGGAAATTCTTTAGATGATCGGGCTTTAATTGTGGTTAGAAGAGGTGTAAAAATCTTTTTTGCAAGGTCTGGGCAGAGCATTTCGTAGTCATACTGAGCTGTCGATAGCCTCGCACCAGCGCCGGCTCGCGTGACGCTCCTGCGCCCAAACGACATAGGGCTGCTCGAATCGCCAAACAGTTCCGCAACATCGACCTGCAACCCAGCCGCAAGCTTCAGGATGTTTTCGTAGGTCGGAGAAAGACGGCCTTGCTCGATCTTAGAAATCGTGGAGGGAGCAAGTCCGGCGGCCTGGGCAACCTCGTGCATTGTGAGATCGCGTGCCTGGCGAAGCGCCTTCACCCGGGCGGCAAAGGCTTCATCTGACCGAGGCTTGCCACCACCTGCCGTGCCGGGACGTGCCATGCGAAATTCCTATCGGAAATTTTGTTGACTAACGGGAAAGGGTGTGTAGTTTGTGCATGCATCGGCACATTACTCGCTTCTCGGAAACTCGCAACGGCAGTGCTACCGAGCCAGCCGTCTCGCCTGCGCGCAGTCAATGATCTGGCAAGATCTGCTCATCGGAAGACCTGATGAGCTGCCGAGAAGATCGGTTAGGAAGCAAAATCACCTGACAGCGAACAAGGCGTCAGGAGGCACGTCAATCTTCGGCGTCTAAGAGAGAAGCAATGGCCAGTTTGCACCAGCGATCGATCGTCGTCGACGGGCTCGTCATCTCCAATTTCACCCGACCAGTGTTCGAGGACATGCGTGCGGGTGGCCTCACGGCCGCCAACTGCACCTGCAGCATCTGGGAAGGGTTTGAGCCCACGATGCGTAACGTGGCACGATGGCTGCGCTTCTTTGACGAGAACTCCGACATCCTTACCCAAGTTCACGATACTTCCGACATCCTCAAAGCTAAGGAAGATGGGAAGGTCGGGATCATTCTGGGATGGCAGAACACCAGCGGTTACGGAGATGTCATCGATTATGTTCCGCTCTTCGCGAAGCTCGGGGTTCGCGTAGCGCAGCTCACGTACAATACTGCGAACCTCGTCGGCTCGGGCTGCTACGAATCGGTGGATCGCGGCCTCACTGACTATGGACACGACCTGATTGCCGCAATGAACGCGTCGGGCGTTTTGGTCGACCTCAGCCATGTAGCTCGTGACACTGCCCGCGACGCGATTTTCGCGTCCAAGAAACCGGTCGCCTACACTCATTGCGCCCCAGCGGGACTAAAAAATCATCCGAGAAATAAATCGGATGAAGAGCTGAAACTAATCGCCTCTAAGGAAGGATTCGTCGGAGTGACGATGTTTCCCGCCTTTCTAGCTCGCGGAAAGGAATCCACTGTCGACGATTACATCGAGGCGGTCGAATACACAATCAAACTCGTTGGAGAGGAACGCGTCGGTCTCGGTACCGACCTTACACAGGATCAGCCGCCGGCGTTCTTCGACTGGATCAATCGCGACAAAGGCGATGGGCGCAAACTCGTCGATTTCGGGGAGGCCCTTGAACTCGGGGGATACTGTCGCTCCAGTGAGTTCCCGAATATTACCGCTGCCATGGAGCGGCGCGGCTGGTCCGAAGAGCGCATCCAGCGGGTTCTCGGGAAAAACTGGGTGCAGTTTTTGCGCGACGTCTGGGGAGCGTAGCGCAGCCCCAAAACGGTTCGCGCAAGGCGTGACTGATTGCCAGGCGGGCCGACCACGCCGGTATGACGGGTCGACAATCTTTCTAACTCGAACATGGTCTCGGCGTGAGACGAGACGGCTTCAGGAGACGTCCGATGGAAGACATTGCGAAAAGAAGCACTATTTCATTGGGAAAATCCAGAATGCTGAGCAGTCGAAAAGTCGCTATTGCAAGCGTTATTGGAACGACGGTGGAGTGGTACGACCTTTACATCTTCGCTACAGCATCGGCTCTTGTCCTTAACAAGGTATTTTTTCCTAATTTTGTCCCGCTAATTGGTACTTTGCTGGCATTCGGCACTTTCGCGTCGGCCTATGTCGCCCGAATGCTGGGCGCGGCGTTGTTCGGTCACTTTGGAGACCGGATCGGGCGGAAATCGATGCTCCTGTTCTCGCTTATGCTGATGGGAGCCGCAACCTTCGCAATCGGCTTGCTACCAGATTACAATGCGATCGGGATCTGGGCTCCCATCCTTCTACTGATCTTGCGCGTTACGCAGGGTCTCGCTCTTGGCGGCGAGTGGGGAGGCGCAGTCCTGATGGCTGTCGAGCACGCTCCCCAGGACAAGCGCGGGCTCTACGGATCATGGGTGCAGATCGGAGTTCCTGCCGGGACGTTGCTGGCCAACTTAGCCTTCCTGGTCGTCACCTATTCGGTTTCTCCGGAAGCCCTAACGTCATGGGGTTGGCGAATTCCATTCCTGGCCAGCATTCTACTGGTCGTCGTAGGGTTCTATATCCGCCTCAACATCTCCGAAACGCCTGCATTCACCGCCGCCCAGAAGGAGGCTGCGACGGAAGTAAAAATCCCCTTCATCGACCTTATGCGGAGATCCTGGAAGACGGTAGTACTCGGCGGAGTGGCAACGATGTCGACCGGATCTTCATTCAACCTGATCATTGCCTTTGGACTGAGCTATGGGACTAAATCGCTGTCGTTCTCGCAGAACGCCATACTGTCTATCATCTTGATTTCTTGTTTTGCGTGCCTATTCTTGCTCCCTTTCTTTGGTTGGCTATCGGACAAGTTCGGCCGACGCCCAGTTATCCTCGTTGGCATCCTGGCGGAAGCTGTGATCGCCTTCCCCTTCTTCTGGTTGATGGATACTGGCTCGTATTGGGGTGCCCTCATTGCATACCTGCTCATGATGTCGGCCTTTGCCGCGAATTACGGACCAATCGCGACGTTTCTTTCGGAACTATTCGGAACCAAAGTGCGGTATTCGGGTCTCTCCGTGAGCTACATGTTGGCCGGTCTGCTCGGAAGCGCCACGACACCCGTGGTGACGACATGGCTCCTGTCGCTAACGGGACGCGGGTCGTCGGTCGCCTGGTTCATGATTGTCACGGCGGCTCTCTCTGGTGTGGCTCTCGTCCTGCTGGCAGAGACTGTTAAGCGTAACATCATCTCAAATGGCGACGTCTAGAGCGCTTCACGATCGCGTTGCAATCACGAAGCTCTCTAAGTCTTTGTTTTGCCGCATTTTCTTTGACGAACCGGCATCCGCTTCGTCGGAAAATGCTCTAGTCTGGGTCGGATCTGAGAGATGAGCGCGCCGTCGACCTCGCAATTTTCGTCGGCGGAGCCGTTCGACCGCGTCGAAGTGCAATGCCGGTGGCACCACGGCTTCCGGGCAGCCATCACGGCCGTCTATCGCCGATGCGAGCGCGAATGCGTGCGTGATCTGCTCCCGGCGGCCGCGCCTCCGGCTGATGGACTACGTTCGCTCCTGCATGAGGTTTCGGAGCGGGAAGGATCTATCGTCACCGTCCAGGCGGCGACGAGCAATGCACTCGCGGCGGGCGACGATTACGACCTCAATTGCCTCTTGGAAGAGTGCACCGTCTCGACGAACACGGCAGCCGCTGGCGGCAACGCCAGTCTGATGTCGATTAGCTTCAGCGTTGAAATAGCTCATTACATGCGTTGCCTCGGCGCATAGCATTCGGAGCCTCATCACGAGCTCTCCGACCCACTCACAGGAAGATTTAAATGAAACGAGAGATCATTGAGGTGCCCTTGGTATCAGCTGCGATCCGTAGCCTGGGCGTTCCCACGTCGGCACTGGTTCGCTGCGGTGAGCTGCTCTACTCGTGCGGGATGCCTCCCATCGACGTGAACACGGGCGCGTTCGTGTCCGGCTCGATGGAAGAGCAGACGCACGCTTCGCTCAATGCGCTGAGGTATTCTTTGATTTTTGCAGGCTCCGACCTCGATCATATCCTCAAGACGACTGTCTATGTCACGGACCCGGATGCGATGAAGATCGTAAACGAAGTTTACGCAAGCTACTTCAAGGGTGACAACCCGGCTAGAACGTCTCTAGCGATCAAACCTTGGCGGATGCCATTCGGTATCGAGATCGAGGCTATCGCCGTCATGCCGTCAGTCTAAAAGCCCCTGACGGAACCGCTGGGATCTGGTGGATGGTGATGAGGCTGGCCTGGAGGAACGTGAAGGCTTCGTAGATGTCGGCGCGGCGTTCGTAGCGGACGGGCAAACGGTGGGCGCGGTTGAACCAGGCATGGCTGCGCTCAACCACCCAGCGATGCCGCCCCGGCCTGTCGCTCCTCTCGACGCCGCGCCGGGCAATCCGCGGCGTGATCCCGCGCGCCCGGCACTCCTGCCGCCGCACTCTGCAGCGGGCTGTCGTGGCCGTGGGCGCCGGTCAGAACGAGGCCGAGCGGCGTGCCGAGCGCGTCGGTGACGAGGTGGCGCTTGGTCCCCGCCTTACCGCGATCCATCGGGTTCGGGCCGGTGGCAGACCCCCTTTTTTTCACCGGCACGCTCGCGCTGTCGACGCCCGCCCGGCTCCCGTCGATCTCGCCCGCCGCGTGCAAGCATTCGAGCAGCACCCGATGCAGGCGCCGCCACACACCGGCCGCCTGCCAGTCGCGCAGCCGGCGCCAGCAGCTCATGCCGCAGCCGCTCTTCATCTCGGCCGGCAGCATCTCCCGGGGGATGCCCGAGCGCGGCACAAACAGGATGCCGGTCAGGGCAGCCCGATCGTCCACCCGGGGACGCCCGCCCTTCGGGCGGGGCGGCAGGGCGAGCGGGATGAAGGTCGGTGGGGCAGCCGAGGCCTGCTGCTCGGCCAGCAAGGCACGCCGCCATCGGAACAGCAGGTTGGCCGGGTCGCACACCTCGATCACGCTCGGACTGGCGCACCCAGTTCCGCAGCGTCTCGCCCGAGCAGCCGATCTTCGCGGCAATCGACTGGATCGCCGACCACTGCGAGCCATGCTCGCCTTCCTGATCGCGCACCATCCGCACCGCGCGCTCGCGCACCTCGGGGGAAAACGGGGCTGTTCGCTTCGTCAGGGCTCCATCCTCTCAGAAGTTGGAGCCTCCGAAAAACCCGGAGCGGTTCAAACCGCTCTCCAGCTTGGCGGCAGGACGCGCCTGCCAGGACGGCAGACACGACGCGCTCACGCAGATCGACGGACAAGGGTGACGTCATCGCTGGCTCCTCCAGCCAACCAACGCCCTACCCAACTTGGCCGTTGCAGCCCGATCGCACAGCGCTCGAGTAGCCCTGTCAAACCCCCGTGAGCGGGATGATCTTGGAGCCATCTGAGAACCGTTCGAAGCGAAAAGCATGGGGATCGACAACAGGCTCGGAGCCCGTGACCAGATCCGCCGTCAGGCGCCCGGCGCCCGGACCGAGTCCGAAGCCATGGCCCGAGAAGCCGGTGGCGACGACGAGCCCGGGGCAACTGCCGACGGGCGAGATCACCGGGACCGCATCCGGCGTGACGTCGATCAGGCCCGCCCAGCGCTGGGCGACGCGCGCGTTCTGGAAGGCCGGAAAGGCCTTCGACAGCTTTGCCAACGCGCGGTCGGTCATGCCCTGGTCCGGCTCGGGATCGAGGATGCGTGTTTGCTCGAACGGCGTCGGCTGCCCCGGGCGGCCGCGGCGCGCCTCGCGCCACTCCTGGACGAACCGCTTGCCGATCCGCGGTCGCATGCTGGACCATTCCATCCGCAGGGCCGGCAGGAATTTCGCCGCGAAGCGGAAGCTGTCCGGCGTTAGGTCATAGATGTTGGCGGCCAGGGTAGAGACGGTATAGCCCCCGTCCAGGCGCTTGCGCACCGAGAAGTCGGGCCCGCGCACCGTGACGTCGGGGCCGCCGGACACGGGTTCGGTCCGGAGCACGGAGTTCAGGATCTTGAGCTGGGGAAGCGTTACGCCGATCCCGCGCAGGAGCAGGCGAGACCATGCCCCGCCCGCGACCACGACCGCGCTCGCCGCGATCGGCCCGCGCTCGGTCACGACACCGCTGACACGCCCTGCTTGCGTCTCGATCGCACGGACCGCGCAGTTCGTCAGGATCGTCGCTCCGAGGGCCTGTGCCGCGCGGGCGATGGCCGGGGCCGCTTTCTGCGGCTCGGCCCGCCCATCCGTCGGTGAGTAGAGAGCCTCGTCGAAAGCGAGGTTCATGCCCGGCACGAGGTCCGCCACGCGATCATTGCCGATCGTCGCGACGCGATGCTGCGTGTTCTCGATATATTTGAGCCACTCCATGTTGGCGTCGCGAAATTCCGGCGAGTGAAACGGCACGACGATTCCGCACTGCCGATAGCCGACATCGTGGCCGATGCGCTCGGAAAGCCCCTCCCAGATGCGGATCGACGTCGCCATCAGGTCGATTTCTCGCGGATCGCGGCGCGACAGGCGCACCCAGCCCCAGTTGCGGCTCGATTGCTCGCCGGCGACGATGCCCTTCTCGCAGACGACGACCGACAATCCGCGCTCGGCGAGTTCCAACGCCGTGGAGACGCCGACGATGCCCGCGCCGACGATCACGACGTCCGCACGTTTGGGCTGGCGGGGGCTGGATTGTACGGCGTCGACGACGGGGCCGGGCATTGGCGACGTTCCATGGTGACTGGCGGCAACGGTCGTACTATGCCGCAGACTGACCGGCCAGATTTTGCACCCACAGACGCATTTTTAACGTGACGCGCCAGCAAGACCATCGTCCCGCTGTGACCGCACCGCCTGATCGGCAGATTGGGTTCATCCTACTGCCGGGCTTTGCTCTCATGTCGTTCGCTTCGGCGAGCGAGCCTTTTCGTGCCGCCAACCGGCTGGCGGGCCACACGCTTTATCGCATGCGCTTCTTCGGCGAGGATCCGTCCGGCCGCGTGGCGGCGTCGTCCGGCGTGGAGGTTCCGGTGGAGCCGCTGCCGCGCGATCACGACGGGCTCTATGCCGTTTTCGTCTGTGCCGGAGGTGAGCCGAAGACGTGGAACCGGCCGGCGGTCCAGGCCACGCTCAGGCGTTTGGCGCGACGCGGAACCAGGATCGGCGGCATATCGGGCGGTCCTTACGTCATAGCCGCCGCCGGGCTGCTGACCGATCGTGATTTCACGATCCACTGGGAACATGCCGGCGCCCTGAGGGAAGCGTTTCCTGACCTTGTCCCCAAATCGGCGCGCTTCGTCATCGCGGGAGATCGCATGACATGCGGTGGCGGGGTCGCCCCGATCGACATGATGCTCGCCGTCATCACCGAGGATAGGGGCCGGGAATTCGCGCTTCTGGTCTCGGACTGGTTCCTGCATACGGCTGCGGTGGCGCCCGAGGATCCGCAACGCGCCTCACCGGCCGAGCGGTACGGTATTCATCACCCGGTTCTTCTCGCTATCCTGCAGACCATGGAGAGAACTCTGGACGCTCCCATGGATCGCAGAGAGATGGCAGCGCTTGGCGGCCTGAGCGAACGTCATCTCGATCGCCTGTTCCGCGACAAGATGGGCATCAGCTTCTCCGAGCACTACAGAAATTTGCGGCTCGATCACGCCCAGCGGCTTCTGCGCCAAAGCACGATGAGCATGGGACGCATTGCGATGGCATCCGGTTTCTCCGGTGCCGGGCAGTTCTCGCGAAGCTATCGCGCGCGATTCGGTCATACTCCATCTAACGAGCGCAAGATGCCTGACACTCAGTAAGCGTGCGTCAGTCGGATGCGTGAAATGTATGATGCAGTGATGAGAATGACGCTGCTTCGCTTGGCTGATAACTCCGAAGCAACCCTGCCGATGCCGTCCGATTCGCACTCAACCGCACGGGATTTCGTGCAGCGGCAGATCGAGAAGCGGTTCGGCAAGGCCTACGCGACGTCGACGGATGCGCCGAGAGGAGCGACCCTGGGCGGCCGCTGGACGCCCGATGATCGCGCTCGACCGCGCAGTCACGCGGCGCGGGCGCTCCTTGGCGGAAGAGACGGTGTGACCAATCACATTCTGATGCCCAGGGAGCTCGTGATCGGCGGTGGATCACGCTTCCGTCTGCCCGCTCTCGTGAGATCCCTGGGTGGACGTCGAATTTCGAGCTGACGCTGACCTGCCCCTCCGTCGTGACGGTCGCGACGGGGATCGATGCGTTGACGCACGCGCTTGAGGCGCTGGTTAACCGGAACGGCAATCCGTGCTCGACGATCGTCGGCGTCAGGCATGGATGAGATCCAAGGCGGCCCCCGCGTCGATCGGCGGTTCGGCCAAGGCAACCGCTCCGATAGCGACGGCCAGCGACAGGGCACGGCCCGGGGCTGGTTGCAGGATCAGCAATCGAGCGTCGTATCCCGCTCCCATTGCGTCAGATGACGGCAATAGGCGTTCCATTCCTCGTTCTTGAGCTTGAGATAGCTCGGGACGAACGAGCCGAGGGCGTCGTGCAGCACGTCGTTGTTGGCCAGGGCCCGCATGGCGTCCAGCATGTTGAGGGGAAGCTGCTTGAAGCCCTCGACCAGATGGCCTTCGGTATACATGTTGATGTCGAGGCGCGGTCCCGGATCGCGGCGGTTGCGGATGCCGTCGAGGCCGGCGGCGAGGATCGCGGCCTGGAGCAGGTAGGGATTCACCGCCCCGTCCGCGAGGCGGAACTCGAAGCGTCCCGGTCCGGGAATCCGGATCATGTGCGTGCGGTTGTTGCCCGAATAGGTCACCGTGTTCGGGGCCCAGGTCGCGCCGGACGTCGTCCGCGGCGCATTGATCCGCTTGTAGGAGTTCACGCACGGATTGGTGATCGCCGCCAGGGCGTCGGCGGAATGGATCAGGCCGCCGATGAAGTGGTAGCCTTCCGGCGACATGCCGAGTTCGTCCGAGCGGTCGGCGAAGACGTTGCGCCCGTCGCGCCACAGCGAGACGTGGGCGTGGCAGCCCGAGCCGGTCAGGTCCATGAACGGCTTGGGCATGAAGGTCGCCCGCAGCCCGTGCTTCTCGGCGATCGACCGGGTCATGTACTTGAAGAAGGCGTGGCGGTCGGCCGTGACGAGGGCATCGTCGTAATCCCAGTTCATCTCGAACTGGCCATTCGCGTCCTCGTGATCGTTCTGATACGGCTTCCAGCCGAGTGCCAGCATCGCGTCGCAGATTTCGGCGATGACATCGTAGCGGCGCATCAGGGCCGATTGATCGTAGCAGGGCTTCATCTGCCGGTCGGACGTGTCCGCCGGCTCGGCACCATCGGCCGTGATCAGGAAGAACTCGCACTCGACGCCGGTCTTCATCTGGAGACCATCGCCTGCCGCATCGGCGATCAGCCGCTTGAGGACGTTGCGCGGCGCCTGCTCCACCGGCTTGCCACCCATGGCGAGATCGGCGGGGAGCCAGCCGACCTCGGGCCGCCAGGGAAGCTGGATCAGCCTCTCGGCATCGGGAATGGCGACGAGGTCGGAATCGGCGGGGCTCATGTCGAGCCAGGTGGCGAAGCCGGCAAAGCCCGCACCGTCCCGGCAGATCTCCGCGATTGCCGGGGCCGGCACGAGCTTGGCCCGCTGCGTGCCGAAGAGATCGGTGTACGAGACCAGAAAATACTTGATGCCGCGCTCCCTGGCGGCGGTCGACACATCGAACGACATCGCTTGAACCCTCGGCAGAGGCGACCACGATCGGGATGGGGCGGGGCCGCCCGAGGGCGGCCCCCTCGCTCAGAGCAGCGTCTTGCCGGGGATCCAGCCGGTCCCGGCGAGGGGCACCTGCGCCATGGCGGCGGCCTCGATCGTCAGCGCGACGAGATCCTCCGGTTCGAGATTGTGCAGATGGCTCTTGCCGCAGGCCCGGGCGATGGTCTGCGCCTCCAGCGTCATGACCGCGAGGAAATTGGCGAGGCGCCGCCCGGCCAGTTCCGGATCGAGCCGCCGGGCGAGCTCGGGATCCTGCGTGGTGATGCCGGCGGGGTCCCGGCCCTCGTGCCAGTCGTCATAGGCACCGGCCGTGGTGCCGAGTGCCTCGTAGTCGGCCTCCCAGCGCGGGTCGTTGTCGCCCAGCGCGACGAGCGCCGCGGTTCCGATCGCCACCGCATCCGCCCCCAGCGCCAGCGTCTTGGCGACGTCGGCGCCCGACCGGATACCGCCGGAGACGACGAGCCGCACCTTGCGGTGAAGCCCGAGATCCTGGAGCGCCTGAACGGCGGGTCGAATGGCCGCCAGGGTCGGGATGCCGACATGTTCGATGAACACGTCCTGCGTCGCGGCGGTACCGCCCTGCATGCCGTCGAGCACCACGACGTCGGCGCCCGATTTCGCCGCAAGCGCGGTGTCGTAGTAGGGCCGCGAGGCCCCGACCTTGACGTAGATCGGCTTCTCCCAGTCGGTGATCTCGCGCAGCTCCTCGATCTTGATCGCGAGATCGTCCGGGCCGGTCCAGTCCGGGTGGCGGCAGGCGGAGCGCTGGTCGACGCCTGGGGGCAGGCAGCGCATGCCGGCGACCCGCTCGGTGATCTTCTGGCCGAGCAGCATGCCGCCGCCGCCGGGCTTGGCGCCCTGGCCGATCACCACCTCGATGGCGTCGGCCCGACGCAGGTCGTCCGGGTTCATGCCGTAGCGCGAGGGCAGGTACTGGTAGACCAGGGTCTGCGAATGGCCTCGCTCCTCGGCGGTCATGCCGCCGTCGCCGGTGGTGGTCGAGGTGCCGGCGAGGGTGGCGCCCCGGCCGAGCGCCTCCTTGGCGTTGGCCGAGAGCGAACCGAAGCTCATGCCCGCGATCGTCACCGGGGTCCTCAGGCGGATCGGCTTGCTCGCGAAGCGGTCGCCCAGCACCACCTCGGTGCCGCAACGCTCGCGGTAGCCCTCCAGGGGATAGCGGCTGATCGAGGCGCCGAGGAACAAGAGGTCGTCGAAATGCGGGAGCTTGCGCTTCGCCCCGGCACCGCGGATGTCGTAGATGCCGGTCGCCGCCGCCCGGCGGATCTCCGACATGACCTCGGGCGAGAAGGTGGCCGAGTAGCGCGGGGTCGTGCGCGGGGCCTTGGAAGTCTCGGCCATCAGTAGGCTCCGGCGTTGTCGACGTGGAAGTGGTAGAGCGCGCGCGCGGACCCGTAGCGGCGGAACTCCCCGGGATCGACCTCGCCGGCGAGACCCGCGGCCTTGAGCTTGGCGAAGAGCTGCTCACGGTGCTCGTCGCGCATCTCCTTCTCGATGCAGTCGGCACCGAGGCTCGCCACCGTGCCGCGCACGTAGAGCCGGGCCTCGTAGAGCGAGTCGCCGAGCGCCTCGCCCGCATCCCCCAGCACCGTCAGCGTGCCGGCCTGGGCCATGAAGGCCGACATGTGACCGATCGATCCCTTCACCAGGATGTCGACGCCCTTCATCGAGATGCCGCAGCGTGCGCCGGCATTGCCGTCGATCAGGAGCATGCCGCCATGGGCGGTGGCTCCGGCCGACTGGCTCGCATCGCCCCGAACATGGACGAAGCCGGAGAGCATGTTCTCGGCGACGCCGACGCCGGCATGACCGTCGATCACGACGCTCGCCTGCTTGTTCATTCCCGCACAGTAATAACCGACGTTCCCCTCGATCTCGACCTGGATCGGGGCGTCGAGGCCCACCGCGATGGCGTGCCGCCCGTCGGGGTTCACGACCGTCCACTGGGTCTCGTTGGTATCGGGCCGGAGGGCGTGGAGCGCTCCGTTCAACGCACGCAGGGAGGCGGTACGCAGGTCGAAGGTCGGCATCAGTGGCGCTCCCAGGCATAGACCTTGGCCGGCTCGGGCTCGAAGACCCGGGCCGCCGCGATGCCGGGCAGGTCGACGAGGGCGCGGTATTCGGATCCGAAGGCGACGTAATCGTCCGTCTCGGCCATGACGGCGGGCTTGCAGGCGATGGGATCGCGCAGGACGGCGAAGCCCGTCCTGGTCCCGACGACGAAGGTGAAGAAGCCGTCGAGGTCGGTCAGGCTCGACTGGAGCGCCTGACCGAGGCTGGCGCCCTCGCGCATCCGCCAGGTGAGATAGCCGGCCGCCACCTCGGTGTCGTTCCGCGTGGCGAAGGTCAGCCCCTCGCGGCTCAGCCGGCGGCGCAGGTCGTTGTGATTCGACAAGGAGCCGTTGTGCACGAGGCACTCGTCGAGCCCGGTCGAGAACGGATGGGCGCCGTTCGTGGTCACCGCGCTCTCGGTCGCCATGCGGGTATGGCCGATGCCGTGGCTCCCCGACATGCCGGCGAGGTCGAACCGCTCGGCGACGGAGGCGGGCAGCCCCACCTCCTTGTAGATCTCCATCCGCTGCCCGGCCGACACGACGTCGATGCCGGGGGCCTTCGCGGCGAGCCAGGCACGCACCTCCGCCTCGGCGCCGGCCGGGACCGACAACACCGTATGGGTGTCGCGTGGACTTTTCTGACAGGAATGGCCGGTTGCAGTCTCCAGGTCGGAGATCACTCCGGCCAGGGTCGCCGGATCCGGCCCGCGCAAGGTCAACTTCACACCGAGGACATCAGATCCATAGATGGCAAAGCCAGCGCTGTCGGGACCCCGCTCCGTCATCGTTTCCAACATTGCGGAAAGAAGAGATCCCAGCTGTGGTTCCAGCTTCGAATTCTTTAGAAAAAGGCCGACGATCCCACACATGGGCTGGCGATCCCCATCTCATATGATGGAATATCGATCGCATAGCGTCGGGATCTCGTCAACCAGTTATAACAAAAATTTCTCTACAGGAAACTCACCGGAAGCCTGGGCGACCGGTTCGAGCCGTCGCAGGCCAGACCGACGGCGCAGGCGCGAAAGACCCGCCCGGACACCAGCGCCGGCTCGATCGCAGGAGGGGTGGGTCGGACGCGAGCTGCCGCGGTGTCGCAGAGGATGACGGACCGGCACGAGGCCGACCGTGGCCCGGATCTCGCAGCGGGCGTGGGCGACCGGTTCCTGCACAGCTAAGCAGATTTCGCCGAAGTGGACACCGGTTCGGCGGCAAAAATCTGCGACACGACAAGGACCTAAGCGGGCGAAGCGTTGGCCTGCCAACGCAAGTCTGCTTAGGTCGGCGAAGGCATGAGCCCAAAGCGCATGGACCTGCACCGGCGCGTCGGCATCCGGGCGTGCTGGCTTCGGATGTGGCCTTTTCGACCACGCAGCCGACCCGCTCCGGGAGACTGCCCTTCCGGCCTCCGAGATCGGAGCCAGGACGGCCTTTGCCGACGCAAACGCGCGGTCGGCGGGCCGAACGGTGCCGGGACCGCCGTGCGGCCGCCCGCGTGCGCCCTTACGGACGCGGATAAGCGATGATCGAGAGGTACGTCATCGGCCGCTCCACGAGGGTCTGCGGGCCGTGCAGCGCCTCGGCATCGAAGAGCAACGAGTCGCCGGGCTTCAGGTGGTAGTCGTGGCCGGCATGACGGTAGATGACCTCGCCGGTCAGCATGTAGATGAACTCGATCCCTGCATGGCGAAAGCCGGTATAGACCTCAGCATCATGCTCCAGGGTGATGAGATAAGGCTCCAGCACGGTATTCCCGCGGATCCCGGCGCCGAGCAATTCGTAGATATGCCCAACCTTGGTGCCCCGACGCTCAATGACGACGCCGGTGCCCTTGCGCACGTAGGAGCAGTCCCGGCTCTCTTCGAAGGCGGCGAAGAGGGTCGTGATCGGGACGTTGAGGGCCTGCGCGACCGCGTTGATGGTGGCGAGCGAGGGCGCGATCTGCCCGTTCTCGATCTTCGAGACCATGCCCGACGAGATGCCGGCCGCCGCGCCGAGATCGGCCACGGACAACTCCCGTTCCCGGCGAAGGACGCGGATCTGGTGACCGAGGGCGCGTTCGAGGCTCTTGGTGTCCTCGGCTGGTGCGTTCGAACCGGTGTTCAGCATGAAAGTTCCGCGAACAGGAAAGCCGTGTGGCCGATGGACTATCGGCCCCCGCAAGGCTTTGCATAACGGATTGTGCCGCGGCCCGCGCGGTCCGGCCGCCCTTGTCACGAACTTCGTGGTGATGTCGCCTCTCGACGATGAGCGCCTGCTGCCGGTGACCCGCTCGCTCGCGGTCTTCCTCGGTCTCGCCTGATCGCAGGACACCCGGTGCGATGACCGGAACGTTCCTTCACGAGGCCCGCGACCGGAAAGAGTTCCGACGGTTGTTCGCGCCATCTCGCCCGGCTAGGACGGGAGCCGTCCCGCGCCGGCGGGTGAAACGTTCGCCGCGGATGGACGGGATGAAGACGACAGACCGCGCGCCCACGGGCCGGGAAGGCGGCCCCGGGGCGGACACGACCGGTAGGCCGCATCGGCCCGGCAGCCAGGCCGAGCGCTCGATGAACACGCGCCAGCGCATCCTCGAAGCCGCCCACGCGGTCTTCGTGCGGGAGGGTTTCGCCGGCGCCAAGATCGAGCACATCGCCGAGGCCGCCAAGACCAACAAGCGCCTCGTCTACCACCACTTCGGCGGCAAGGACGAGCTGTTCCGAACCGTGCTCGAGACCGCCTACGCGGCGATGCGCCAGGCCGAGCAGGGCCTTGGCCTGGAGCGCCTGGCGCCCCGGGACGCCATCACCCAACTGATCCGGTTTACCTGGACGTACTATCTCGAGCACGAGGACTTCATCTCGCTCGTATCGACCGAGAACCTGTGCAAGGCCGAGCACATCGCCGCCTCCGAGCAGCTGCCGCGTCTCCGGTCGTCCCTGGTCGAGTTGATACAAGACATCGTGCGGCGCGGCGAGGCCAGTGGCGAGTTCCGCTCCGGCATCGACCCGGTGCAATTGTGGATCTCGATCTCGGCGATGTGCTGGTTCTCCGTCGCGAACAAGCACACGATCGCGGCGACCTTCGGTCCCGCAGCGGCGAACCCGGCGATCGGCGAGGAACGTCTTGCTCACATCGTGAGCGTGGTGCACAGCTTTCTCGCACCGGTGGCGGACAAACCGGCACGCCCGACTCCGACATCCGCTTGAGTAACGGAACCGTTACTGTTACCTTCCGCTGGGTCGAGAGCACGCCGGTGCGCCGCGGCGGCGAGCCTCTCGATCGAGTGACCGGGGCACGATGCCTGCCTGCGACGGGACCGATTATCCCGGGCACGCGTGATCTGTCCGGGATTCGGAGCTGTCGTTTCGCGACCGGCAGAGTTTTGACGTGCGGGCCGATCCCGAAAAAGCGCATTCGCCAAAAAATCTCGTCCCAGAAACCCCGTTCTTGCGAGGTGTTCGATGAGGCCCGTCACCCAGATCCTGTCCGGCACCGCCCTGCTGCTCGGGCTCCTCGCCGGGCCGGCCGCGGCCGAGACCGTCAACCTGATGTCGTTCCCGGTCCTGTTCCAGGAGCGCTACACCAAGGCGGTGATCGAGCCGTTCGAGAAGGCCAATCCCGGCATCAAGGTCAGCTATTTCGGCCTGCCGAGCTCGGCCCAGATGCTCGGTACGCTGCGTGCCCAGAAGGCGGCGCCGCAGGTCGACGTGGTGATCATGGACCTCGCGGTCTCGAAAGCCGGCACCGACGAGGGCCTGTTCGCCAAGCTCGACGAGGCCGAGATTCCCAATATCAAGGACTTGGTGCCCGAGGCGCGACGTCCGGAGCTCGCCGGGGCCGGCGTCACCTTCGACAACCTCGTGCTTCTCACCAACACCGACCTCGTCAAGCCGCGTCCGGATTCCTGGTTCGTCCTGCGCGACAAGGCCTATGCCGGCCGGGTCGCCGTCCCGGCGATGCCCGACATCGTCGGGCTGGCGCTGACGGTCGTCCTCGACAAGGCGGAGGGCGGGCAGGATCCACTCAAGAGCGTCGACAAGGGCATCGCGGCGTTGGGCACCATCGCCCCCAACGTCCAGACCTGGGACCCGCGGCCCGAGGTCTACGCGCCGATCGTCTCCGGCCAGGCCGCCCTCGGGGTCGGCTGGAACGCCCGCGCGCAACTCAACCACGACATCTCCGGCGGCAAGCTGGCGGCTGTGCTGCCGAAGGAAGGCAGCGTCTTCCAAGTCAATACCATCAACCTGACGGCCAACAGTCCGAACGCCGCCGCGGCCAAGAAATTCATCGACTACGCGCTCGGCGCCGAGGCCCAGAAGGCCTTCACCGAGGCAATGTTCTACGCCCCCTCCAACGCCAAGGCGCGGGCGTCGGTCTCGCCGGAGGCGATGGCCCGCACCGCGATCGGCTCCTCCGACCGGATGATCCCCCTCGACTGGATCGCGATGGCCGGGCGACGCGACGCGATCCTCGAGCAGTGGCGCCGCCGCGTCATCCCGCTGAGCCGGTGAGGGAGAGGGCGATGACCGCCACCGATGCGCCCGGCCACCTCGCGATCCGCGGCCTGACCAAGCGCTACGGCGGGTTCACCGCCGTCGACGGCCTCGACCTCGACGTGGCGCGGGGCGAGCTTCTCGCCTTCCTGGGGCCGTCGGGCTGCGGCAAGACCACCTCGCTGCGCATGGTGGCGGGGTTGGTGCCGGCGAGCGGCGGGCGGATCGTCGTCGGCGGCCGCGACCTCACCGATGTGCCGACCCATCGGCGCGACATGGGCCTGGTGTTCCAGTCCTACGCCCTGTTCCCGCATCTCTCGGTCGCCCGCAATGTCGCCTTCGGGCTCGAGATGCGGGGCATCGGCCGGGCCGAGCGCGAGGCGCGGGTGCGCGAGGCGATCGCGCTGGTGCGCCTCACCGGCAAGGAGGAGCACCGCCCGGCCCAGCTCTCCGGCGGCCAGCAGCAGCGGGTGGCGCTCGCCCGCGCCCTGGTGATCCGGCCGCAGATCCTGCTCCTCGACGAACCCTTGTCCAACCTCGATGCCAAGCTGCGCGACGAGATGCGAATCGAGATCCGCGAGATCCAGCAGC
Organism: Methylobacterium indicum; assembly: GCF_017347565.1. Taxonomy (NCBI): domain Bacteria; kingdom Pseudomonadati; phylum Pseudomonadota; class Alphaproteobacteria; order Hyphomicrobiales; family Methylobacteriaceae; genus Methylobacterium; species Methylobacterium indicum. Next base: position 5,642,938 of record NZ_AP024145.1, read on the forward strand.
GCCTCGGCATCACGGCGATCTTCGTCACCCACGACCAGGTCGAGGCGCTGACGATGTGCGACAAGGTGGCGGTGATGAATGGCGGGCGGCTGGAGCAGCTCGGCCCCCCCCTCGACCTCTACGAGCGGCCCGCGACCCCGTTCGTCGCCGGCTTCGTCGGGCGCATCAACCAGTTCCGGGCCCGGGCCGCCGGCGGCATTGTCGGGCTCGGCGAGGCGCGCATCACCGGGGCGGGCCCGGCCGAGGGGCCGGTCGAGGTCATGATCCGGCCCCACCGCATCGCCCTGCGCCCGGCCTCGGCCCCGGTCGAGGACGCCGAAGGGCGCCTCAACACCGTCGCCGGCACCGTGGCGCGCACGACCTTCGCGGGCGACGTGCTGCATTACGAGGTCGCGGTCGGCGACGCCATGATCGGCGTCGAGGAGGCGACGCGCTCCGATGCCGGGCCGGTGGCGCCCGGCACGCCGGTGCGGCTGTCGTGGCGGCCGGACGACACCCTGCTGTTCGCAGCCGTCGCGCGAGACGGGAGGATGCGCCCGTGACCGCCGCCCTCGCCGTCGCACCGACCACGCCTCGCGGTGGAAGCCCGGTGCGCCCCGCCGCCGGTCCGGCCCTGCTCGCGGCGATCGTCGCCGTCAACCTGCTCGGCTTCGTCGTGCCGGTGCTCAACCTCCTGCGCCTCTCCTTCCTGAAGGTCGAGGCGACCGGCACCTTGCGCGAGACCTTCGACCTGTCGAGCTGGCAGGCGATCCTCACCGATGGGTTCTATGCCGGGCTCCTCGTCGACAGCGTGCGGACCTGCGCGCTCATCACCGGGCTCACCCTGGTCCTGAGCTACCCGATCGCGCTGCTGATCCACCGCTGCCGCGGCACGATCCGCACCCTGCTCCTCGTGCTCGTGGTCACCCCGCTCCTGACCTCGGCGGTGGTGCGCACCTATGGCTGGGTCGCGCTGCTCTACGACCAGGGCCTCGTCAACGGGATGCTGATGGCGCTCGGGCTGTCGGCGCCGCTCCGCCTGATGTTCAACACGGTGGGTGTGGTGATCGGGCTCACCGAGATCCTGATGCCCTACATGATCCTGTCGCTGCTCGCCGGCTTCGGGCGCCTCGATCCACGCTACGAGGAAGCGGCGATGACGCTCGGCGCCTCGCCCTGGCGCACCTTCCTGCGGGTGGTCCTGCCGCTCACCCTGCCGGGGATCGCGCTCGGCTGCCTGCTCACCTTCGTGCTGGCGCTCAGTTCCTTCATCACCCCGAAGCTGCTGGGGGGCGGCCGGGTCTTCCTGCTCGCCACCGAGATCTACGACCAGGCGATGGTCACGCTGAACTGGCCGCTCGCCGCCGCCCTGTCGATGGTGATCCTGGCAATGTTCGGCCTCGCCCTCGTCCTCTACGGCCGCCTCGTGCGCAGGATCGGGTAACGAAGGATCGGATACCATGGACGAGCGCAAGCCCCCCCTCGGCCTGATCCTCCTGGCCCTGCCGCTGCTGGCCTTCCTGCTGGCGCCGGTGCTGATCACGATCCCGATCTCGTTCAGCGCCGATCCCTACCTGTCGTTCCCGCCCTCTGGCTGGAGCCTGCGCTGGTATCGCGCGGCCTTTACGGGCGGGGCCGTTCTCGACGTCTTCGCGACCAGCGTCGCCCTCGGCCTGGTCGTGACGGCGCTCAGCCTAATCATCGCCCTGCCGGCGGCGATGGCCCTGGTGCGGCTGCGCTGGGGCTGGGTGAGCGCGATCGAGAGCTTCCTCACCGCGCCGCTCCTGCTGCCGGCGATCGTGCTGGGCCTCGCGATCCTGATCGTGTTCGCGCCGCTCGGGCTGCTCGCCACCTTTCCGGGCCTTGTCGCCGCCCACCTGGTGGTCACCCTGCCCTATGCGCTTCGGATCCTGTCGACGGCCTTGGCGGGCGCGCCGCTCGCGGCGGAGGAGGCGGCCGCGACGCTCGGCGCCTCGCCCTTGCGGGTGTTCTGGCGCGTGACCCTGCCGGCGATCCGCCCGGGGCTCGCCGCGGCGGCCGCGCTCTGCTTTCTTGTGTCCTTCGACGAGGTGGTGATCTCGCTGTTCCTCACCGGGCCGCGCCTGTCGACCCTGCCGGTCTGGATGTTCCATCACGTCGAGAACGAGGCCGACCCGCTCGTCGCCGCGGTCTCGGTGCTGCTGATCGCCCTCACGCTGGTGATCGTGCTCGTCGTCGATCGCACCGCAGGTCTGTCGCGGACCTTCGTGAAATAGCGGGGAGTGGGCCTTTAGCCCCTTTCCGCACCGTCAGAAAGTAACGGAAACGTTATAGTTATCAAAAGTAGAGGAGCGAACATGGCCGCGCCCCGGCTCCGGGTGGCCTCCGATGTCGGGGGCACCTTCACCGACAGCATCGCCTACGACGAGGCGAACCGCCGCATCAGCGTCTCCAAGGTGCCGACGACCCCCGGCAACCGGGCGCTGGGCACCGTCGCGGGCCTGAAGCGGGCGGTCGCCGCGCAGGGGCTCGCGGGGACGGACATCGCCTATGTCGGCCACGGCATGACCACGGCGACGAACGCGGTGATCCAGCGCAAGGGCGGCCGCACCGCCTTCGTCACCAACCGGGGTTTTCGCGATCTCCTGCTGATCGGCCGCCAGGACCGCCCGAGCCTGTTCGACCTCGACGACGTCCGGCCGCCGCCGCTGGTGCCGCAGGAGCTGTGCTACACCGCCGCCGGCCGCATCGACGCCGCCGGCCGCGAGATCGAGCCGCTCTCCCTCGCCGACCTCGAAGCCGCCGCCGCCGACATGCGGGCACGCGGCGTCGAGGCCGTCGCGGTGACGTTCCTGCATTCCTACGCCAACCCGGCGCACGAGCGGGCCGCCAAGGCGGTCCTGGAAAGCCTGTTGCCGGGGGTGCCGGTCTGCGCCTCGACCGAGATCGTGGCCGAGTTCCGCGAGTTCGAGCGCGCCTCGACCGCGGTGCTGAACGCCTATCTGCGCCCGATCATGGAGACCTATCTTGGCTCTCTGGCGGGGCTGCTCGCCGACCGGGAGGATGGCCTCGGCCTGCCCGGGGCGAGCCCCGTGATGGTGATCGAGGCCTCGGGCGGGCTGATGACCCTCGATTCGGCCCGCGAGAAGCCGGTCCACACCGTGCTGTCGGGCCCCGCCGGGGGGGTGGTGGGCAGCGCCCACGTCGCCGGGCTCGCGGGCATCCGCGACATCGTCACGATGGATATCGGCGGCACCTCGACCGACATCAGCCTGATCCGCGAGGGTCAGCCGATCGTCACCCGGCAGGCGCGGCTCGAGACGGTGCCGATCCGGTTGCCGGTCATCGACATCAACGCGATCGGGGCCGGCGGCGGCTCGATCCCCTGGATCGATGAGGGCGGCGCCCTGCGGGTCGGGCCGATGAGCGCCGAGGCGGTGCCGGGCCCGGCTTGCTACGGGCGCGGGGGTACCCGCCCGACCGTCACCGATGCCAACCTGGTGCTCGGCCGCTTCGGCCCCGACACCCGGCTGGGCGGTGACCTGACCCTCGACGCCGCGGCGGCCCGCGCGGCTTTGGCGACCATCGCCGAGCCGCTGGGCCTCGACGTCGTCGCGGCGGCGGCCGGCATCCTGCGGGTGGCGCACGCCACCATCGTGCGCGGCATCCGGGTGGTGTCGGTGGAGCGCGGGCTCGACCCGCGGGACTTCGCCCTGGTGCCGTTCGGCGGCGCCGGGCCGATGCACGGGACCCCGGTCGCCCGCGACCTGGCGATCCCTCGCCTCCTGGTGCCGCCGACCCCCGGCATCCTGTGCGCCCTCGGCCAGCTCGTGTCGGACCTGCGCCACGACCTCGTCGAGACCCATGTCGGCGCCCACGCCGCCTTCGCGGCCGACCGGGCCGCCGGCATCGTCGCGGCGCTGACGGCCCGCGGCGACGCCCTACTCGCCGCGGACGCCGTCCCGCCGGACCGGCGCACGATCACCGCCTTCGTCGACATGCGCTATGTCGGCCAGAGCTACGAATTGCCGATCGGCCTGCCCGTGCGCCTCGGCGAGGCGGAATGGGCGGCGCTGCCGGCCCGCTTCCACGACGCCCACCGCGCCCGCTTCGGCCATGCCGACCTCTCCGCCCCCGTCGAGTGCGTCAGCTTCGGCGTCACCGCGGTCGGGCGGATCGACACCCCGGTCCTGCCGGTCCTGGACGAGGGCGGGGCGGTGCCGCCACCCGACGCCCGGACCGGCTCGCGCCCGGCCTATTTCGAGGCGCTGTCGCGGACCGAGGAGCCGCGCTTCCACGACACGCCGGTCTACGCCCGCGCCGCCTTGCGCGCTGGCAACGTCGTCAACGGGCCGGCGGTCATCGAGGAGGTCTCGGCCACCACCATCCTCTACCCGGGCGACCGCGCCGTCGTCGATGCGTCCGGCAGCCTGATCGTGGAGATGCCCGCATGATCGTCGATCCGATCACCCTGGAGGTGCTGCGCAACGCCCTCGAAGCGGTGGCGCAGGAGATGGGGGCGGTGCTCAAGCTCACCGCCTTCTCGCCCAACATCAAGGAGCGGATGGACGCCTCGACGGCGATCTTCGACGCGCGGGCGCAGCTCGTCGCCCAGGCCGAGCACGTCCCGGTCCATCTCGGCGCGATGATGCGGGCGATGCCGGCGATCCTCGCCCGCTCCGGCCCGCTCGATCCCGGCGACGTGATCGTCGTCAACGATCCCTTCGTCGGCGGCGCCCACCTGCCGGACATCACCCTGGTGGCGCCGGTCCATGTCCGCGGCGATGTCGATGACCGGCTCGTCGGCTACCTCGCCTGCCGGGCCCACCATTCCGACGTCGGCGGGATGGAGCCCGGCTCGATGCCGGGCCGCTCGACCGAGGTGTTCCAGGAGGGCTTGATCATCCCGCCGGTGCGCCTGGTGCGCGCGGGCACGGAGCAGGCCGACGTGATGGCGCTGATCCTCGCCAATGTCCGCACGCCCGAGGAGCGCCGCGGCGACCTCAACGCCCAGCTCGCCAGCCTGCGGGTCGGGGCGCGCCGCCTCGCCGAGCTCGCCGGGCGCTACGGCGCCGACGCGCTCGTCGCCGGGTTCGACGCGATCCTCGACTATTCCGAGCGGCGGATGCGGCGGCGCCTCGCCGAGCTGCCGCCCGGGACCTACGTCGCCGAGGATTGCCTCGACGACGACGGCACCTCGGACGAGCCGGTGCCGATCCGGCTCTCCGTGACGGTCACGCCCGAGCGCCTGGTGCTCGACTTTTCCGGCACCGCGTCGCAGCGCGCCGGCAACGTCAACGCCGTCGCCCCGATGGCGCAGTCGGCCGCCTTCTTCGCCGTCAAGGTTTTGACCGACCCGACCCTGCCGCCGAATGCCGGCGTGCTGCGGGCGATCGAGATCCGCATCCCCGAGGGCAGCGTTCTCGACGCTCAGGCCCCGGCCGCGGTCTGCGCCGGCAACACCGAGACGACGCAGCGGGTCTGCGACACGGTGCTGCGCGCCTTCGCGCAGGTCGCGCCCGACCGCATCCCGGCGGCGAGCCAGGGCACCATGAACCTGATCGGCATCGGCGGGCGCGATCCGCGCACCGGCCGGTCCTACACCTACATCGAGACGATCTGCGGCGGCCAGGGCGGGCGCCCGCGCGGGCCCGGCATGGATGCGGTCCAGGTCAACATGACCAACACCCTCAACACGCCGGTCGAATCCCTCGAGATCGCCTATCCCCTGCGGGTCGAGCGCTACGAGCTGCGCGGGGAGCCCGGCGGGCGCGGCCGGCATCCCGGCGGGCGCGGCGTGGTGCGGGCGCTGCGGGTCCTCGATCACGAGGCCCGGGTCTCGCTCCAGACCGACCGGCGCCGCCACGCGCCCTACGGCCTGCACGGGGGCGAGGACGGGAAGCCCGGCCTCAACCGCCTGGTCGAGCGGGACGGCACGGTCCGCATCCTGCCGGGCAAGGGCTCGTACAGCGTGGGCGCCGACGAAGTGGTGATCGTGGAGACCCCCTGCGGGGGCGGATGGGGAGCGCCGTGATGACTGGCCTGACGAGCGGCATCGACCGGGGCGGCGTGCGGGTCGCCGCCGATATCGGCGGCACCTTCACGGATGTCGCGCTGATCCACCCGGACGGGCGCATCGCGACCCGCAAGGTCCCCTCGACCCCGGCGGATTACGCGGGCGGCGTCGTCGAGGGCATCCGCCAGATCCTGGCGGCCGAGGGCGTGCCGGTCGGCGCGGTGTCGGAGGTGCTGCACGCCTGCACGGTCGCCACCAACGCGATCCTGGAGGGCAAGGGCGCGAAGACCGGCCTCATCACCACCGCGGGGTTTCGCGACGTGCTGGAGCTGCGCCGCATCCGCGTGCCGCGGCTCTACGACCCGCTCTACCGCAAGCCCCCGGTGCTGGTGCCGCGCGACTTGCGCCTTGAGGTCGACGAGCGGCTCGACTTCGCCGGCCGGGTGCTCACACCCCTCGACGATGCGAGCGTGATCCGGGCGATCGACCGGCTCGCCGCCGAAGGCGTCCAGGCGGTGGCGGTCTGCCTGCTGCATTCCTACGCCAACCCGGCCCACGAGCGACGCATCGGCGCGCTGCTGCACGAGCGCCTGCCCGACGCCTTCGTGTCCCTCTCCGTCGACGTGCTGCCGGAGATGCGCGAATACGAGCGCACCTCGACCACGGTGATCAACGCCTATGTCGGGCCGGCAGTGCGGGCCTACCTCGAATCCCTCGTCGCCCGGCTCGCCGCCGAGGGGCTGCCCGAGCGGCTGTTCATGATGCACTCGGCCGGGGGCATCGTCGATGCCCGCACGGTGATGCGCCGCCCGGCCCAGATCGTCGAGTGCGGCCCGGCCGCCGGGGTGCTCGGCGCCCGCCACCGCGGCGCGGCGGCGGGACTCCTCGACGTGATCTCCTTCGACATGGGCGGCACCACCGCCAAGGCCTCTCTGATCGAGAACGGCGCGCTCTCGCGCACCGACGAGTACGAGGTCGGTGGCGGCATCTCGCTCTCCTCCAAGCTGTCGAAGGGCGGCGGCTACGCCCTCAAGCTGCCGGTGATCGACATCTCGGAGGTCGGGGCCGGCGGCGGCTCGATCGTCTGGATCGACAAGGCCGGGGCGCTGAAGGTCGGCCCGCACTCTGCCGGTGCCGTGCCGGGCCCGGCCTGCTACGAGGCCGGCGGCACGGCGCCGACTGTCACCGATGCCAACGTCGTCCTCGGCTACCTCAACCCGCGAGCGCTCGCCGGCGGCAGCGTGCCGATCAGCGCCGAAGCGAGCCGGCGGGCCCTGCGCGAGAGCGTGGCCGAGCCTCTCGGCCTGTCCCTCGACGAGGCCGCTCACGGCGTCCACGAACTGGTGACCACCGTGATGACCCGGGCGGTGAAGAGCGTCTCGACCTATCGCGGGCGCGACCCGCGCGACTTCGCGCTCCTCGCCTTCGGGGGCAATGGCGGCATCCACGCGGCCTCCCTCGCCCGGGCGCTCGGCATCACCCGGATCGTGGTGCCGCCGGGGGCCGGCGTGTTCAGCGCGCTCGGCCTCCTCTATGCCGAGGTCGAGACCGGCGCCTCCGTCGCGCATCCGCGCCGCCTCGACGCCGCCGACCCCGCCTCCCTGGAGGCCGCCTACGGAGTCCTGGAGGAGCAGGTCCTCGCCGAGCTGGGCGAGACCCGGCAGCGGCTGGTCCTCACCCGCGCCGCCGACCTGCGCTATGCCGGCCAGGCCTTCGAGCTGACCCTCGACCTCGACGCGGGCCGCGACCTCGGCCAAGCGCCGTTCCTCTTTTCCGAGGCGCACCGGCGCAGCTACGGCTACGACCTGCCGGGCAACCCGATCGAGATCGTCACCCTGCGGGTGAACGGGCGCCTGCCCCGGGACGCATCGGCGCCGGGCCGCGGCCGGGCCGCAGAGACGCCCCGGGAGACCCGCCGGGTCTATTTCGGGCGCGGGCTCGGCGCCCACGACACTCCGGTGATCGGCCGGGCCGACCTCGCGGCCGGAAGCCGCCCCGGCCCCCTGGTGATCGAGGAATACGAGGGCACCACCCTGGTGCCGCCCGACGCCGCCGCCCGCCTCGATCCCGACGGCAACATCCTGATCGCGCTCGGGATCGGGACCTCGAACCCCCGGGCCTCGGACGCCATCATCGGACAGAGCCTCGCCCCGTGGAGCCCCACCCATGCGTGACATCGACCCGATCCGCCTCGAGGTGATGAAGAACGCCTTCGACACCATTGCCGACGAGATGGCCCTGATCCTGATGCGGGCCGCCCATTCGCCGATCGTACGCGACTCGATGGACTTCTCGACCGCGCTCTGCGACCCCGAGGGGCAGACCCTGGCGCAGGGCGTGACGACGCCGATGCATCTCGGCTCGTTCTACGACGCCATGCGCCACCTGATCGTCCGCTACGCCGACGACGTGCACGACGGCGACACCTTCATCGGCAACGACCCCTACGCGGCGGCCGGCCAGCACCTGCCCGACTTCTACATCGTGCAGCCGATCTTCCTCGACGGGCGCCTCGTCGGCTGGGCCACCACGGTCGCGCACCATGCCGATGTCGGCGGCATCGTGCCGGGCTCCAACGCGCTCGGCGCGACCGAGATCATCCAGGAGGGGATCCGGGTGCCCTTCCTCAAACTCGAGGAGCGTGGCCGGCCGGACGCCAAGCTGTGGGAGATCCTGCGCCTGAACGTGCGGGTGCCCGACCAGCTCACCGGCGACCTCAACGCCCAGATCGCGGCCTGCGCCGCCGCCCGGCGCGGCCTGACCGAGCTGATGACCCGATACTCGGTCGAGGAGGTGCTGGCCTATGCCGAGGAACTGCACGACTACACCGAGCGCCTGACCCGGGCCGAGATCCGCGAGATCCCCGACGGCACCTACCGCTTCACCGACCACATCGACGGTCTTGGCGAGAACCCCGAGCCGATCGTGTTCGAGGTCGCCGTGACGGTGGCGGGCGACGCGATCACGATCGACTGGGCGGGCACCTCGGCCCAGGTCGAGGGCGGGGTCAACACGCCTTTGCCCTTCACCAAGGCGGGGGTCTACACGGCGCTGCGCTCGATCATGGGCTCCGAGCTGCCGAACTGCCACGGCTTCACCCGGGCGGTGACGGTGACGGCGCCCCTCGGCACCGTGGTGAACGCGGTCTACCCTGCGCCGACCGGCGCGCGCGGCATCACCGGCTACCGCATCATCGACTGCGTGATCGCGGCGCTCGCCCCGGTGCTCCCCGACCGCGTCACGGCGGACGGCCCGGGCGGTGCCTCGGTGCCGGCGATCGGCGGCTGGCACGACGGGCGCCCCTTCGTGTTCTCCGAGACCCTGATGGGCTGCTGGGGCGCGGCGCGGGGCCATGACGGCCAGGAAGGCGTACCGCATATGGGCGCCAACCAGGCCAACGTCCCGGTCGAGCTGATCGAGGCCAATTTCCCGATCCGGGTCCGGCGCTACGGCATCGCCCCGGACACGGGAGGCCCTGGGCGCCAGCGCGGCGGCCACGCGCTTCTGCGCGAATACGAGTTCCTTGGCGAGACCGGGATCCTCACCCTGCGCTCGGACAAGCGCGACTTCCCCCCGCACGGCCTCGACGGCGGTCAGGCCGGCAGCGGACCGGTCAACCGCGTGCTCTCGGGCACCACGGAGCGCATTCTGCCGGTGCTGGTGACGGTTCCGGTCCGTCTGCGGCGGGGCGACGTCTTCCTCCACGTCACGCCCTCCGGCGGCGGCTGGGGCGATCCCCTGACCCGCGATCCTGCTCTAGTGCTCCGGGACGTGATCGAGGAGAAAGTGAGCCGGGCGGCGGCGGAGGCGCAGTACGGCGTGGTGATTGCCGGTGAGGACCGCCCGTGCCTCGATCCGGCGGCCACGGAAGCCCTTCGTCGGGAGCGGCTTCGCATGGCCTGAGCGAAGCCGAGGTCGCGGTGCGACTGAACCGCTCCGGGTTTCTCGGAGGCTGTTTGTCTTGGGTCAGGCGGCCAGGGCTTGGTCGCGGACGTTGGCATGATAGCGCGCTTCGGCCTCGACGGGCGGGACGTTGCCGATCGGCGCGGGCAGACGGCGATGGTTGTGCCAGTCGACCCCCTCCAGAGTGGCATACTCGACCGCTATGATGGAGCGCCCCGGCCCGCGCCGATGGATCACCTCCGCCTTGAACAGGCCGTTGATCGTCTCTGCCAGGGCGTTGTCATGGCTGTCGCCGACGCTGCCGACGGACGGCTCGATGCCCGCTCCGGCCAGGCGCTCGGTGTACCGGAGAGCCAAGTATTGCGAGCCGCGGTCCGGGTGATGAACCAGCCCGCTGCCCTGAGTAGGACGACGCTCGTGCAGGGCCTGCCCCAGGGCATCCAGCACGAAGCCTGCATGGGCACGGCGCGACGCTCGCCAACCGACGATGCGCCGGGCGGACACATCGATGACGAAGGCCACGTAGACGAAGCCCGACCACGTTACCACGTACGTGAAGGATCTCGATCATCAACGCGGCGTCGCTGCGAGTACGAACGGGTTGCTTGCCGGGGTCGGCACGCCGGGCAGCATGCAGGTAGTCGGTCGACGGGGCGATCGGCAGTCCCCTGCAGATCGGCCTCATCCTGAGGCTCTCGAAGGACGACCCCGCAGACCTCTCGATGATCGTCGATGAAGCTGATCATGGCCGCGACCGGCGGTCGAGCTCGGCAAATGCAAAATGTGCGCTAGATGTGCGCTGGCCTTGCGCATCACTTCGTTGGTCTCGCCCGGAATGCTCTCGCCTGGCCGCGCACTTCAGAGAGTGACTTCCTTCGCCTGCGGCTTTGGAGACGTTGGCGGCGATCGCGCGCTGAGGACCGCTCACCATCGCCGAGATCGAGAGGATCCGCGAGCGCGACGCTCGGGAGGTGGTTGTCACCCTGGCCGAGCGACGGCTTACACGGGCCGGTCCCAGGCGGGGGGACGCGTCAGCGTGACGACCTGGATGGTGGACACACGGCTTTACGAGATGTCCGATCTTCCAAACTTGGCCGCAATGCCAACGTGGCAGGAGGCGCGCAGGCCGGAGGTTGCCAACTTCTGCCACGCTGCCCGACGACGTCGACGTGCTTAAGCGCCTGATCGTCGGCCTGACGCGCGAGGCCGTCCACGCCAGCACCCTGATCGAGAAGCTGCGCGGCGAACTCGCCCGGATGAAGCGGGCGCGCTTCGGCACCTCGTCCGAGAAGCTCGGCACGCGCCTCGAGTAACTCGAACTGGCCGTCGAGGCGCTGGAGGTTGACGAGGCCGAGCGCTTGGCCGGCGCGCCGATCATCGCCGAGGCGAGGGAAGCCGCACGGCTCAAGCCCGCCCGGCGGGACCTGCCGGCCCATCTATCGCGCGAGAGCGTGGTCCACGCCGGTTCCTGCGCCTACCCGGCCTGTGGCGGGAGCTTGCGCCGGATTGGTGAGGACGTCACCGAGAGCCTCGACTACGTGCCGGGCCGGTTCCGGCCGGAGAGAACCGTTTCCGGCTGCTGTGGTCGCGGTGACGCGGGTCCGGCCCCTCGGTGATGTCGTCGCGGGACCGACTCGAGCGGCCGTTACCTGCAAGGCGGTGCTGGCGATGGTGTCCAGCCGCGTGCCAGTTTCACCTGGTGGTCTCGACACACCAAGGTCGTTGGCTGATGGTCTCGAGGCTCGGTCTCGATTGCTCTAAGCGGCCGACCTGGGGCGACCCGCGCTTTCATCAGGCCGTGTCCGTGACGAGACCTTCTCTGACGATCCCCTCCCCTGCCCCTCCCGCGAGCCCGCTGAGCCCATATCGGTCGAAATCGACGTTCCGTGCCGGGACGATCGCCGCTCTGCCTGTCGCTCTGAGTGGCTGCAGGCAACGCGCACGAGAATCGCGCTGAGGTGACGATCGAACTCCGTCGGCCCGGCATCCCCTGGTTGGTTCGAGTGCCGCTGCGCTTCGCGGTCTTGCCGGAACGCCCTATCGAGCATGTCTTCCACCCCGGGAGCGAGAGCCCGGGGCTGTGCCGGTGGTGATAGCTCAGCCCCGGGCTTTCGCGCCGTGAGCTGCCCCGCTGATCGCGATTCTGGAGCAGGCTCCCCGGTATCCACAGCCTTGGCGCAAATCGTTTTAGATTCTTCCTTTATGGGTTTGGTGGGCGCAGATTCCTGCGTCGCTGTCCCGCGCGAACACGTGATCGGCGCGCTGGCGCATTTGAAGCGCGGCGGTTCGATGGCTTCGGTCAGACGGATCGGGGTTGCACCGGTCTTTGGGTCGACGGCGCCGCGGACGATATACCCGGCCTTTTCCAAGGCCGCGTAGTGAGCCTGGACGGTTCGCTGCGCGATCCCGAGGTCGCTGGCGACGAGGCAGGTCTGCTTCTTGAAGACACGCTGCTTCCCGCATCGCGCGATCAGATACAGGAGCGTCGTGCGTGCGCCGGACGATACGAGTTGGCTGATGAACGGGTCGAGCGCGTGCCTGCGGACGTAGCGGATACCAACGATCCGGGTACTCCTGGTGCGCTTCTCAGACGAAGACCGTCGACCGCGCCGTTTCACGCGCTTGTCGTCGAAGCGCGAGGGGATTCCGTCGAACACTCCGCGGACCGCATACCGGACGGCGGCGACACTTTCGCGCTCGAAGGCGCTGACCTCGTCCTCGGTGCAGCGTCCGGCCTCAAGCTCCTTGTAGAGCGTTTGACGCCAGACATTGTCGGCCCACGCTTCTTCCGGAAGCTCGTTCAGCTGTCGAAGCAGCTCTGGTTTGAAGGCCTGGGGTATGGGCATTGCGTCCGCTCCAAGGACGGATTGATCGTCATGAACGCATCGGGTGCTGGTTCGTCGTTCGATTCAAAGCACTTTTCATGAGGTTTTCGGGGCGCTTCGTAAGGTATTCGGGGCGTATTGCAGATCACGACTTAGGGCGCTGAGTTTTTTGGGGCGTGATGTGAGGTTTTTGAGGCGCGATGAAGCGCTGCCGGCGAGCCGATTCGGGTGACGACCGGTGGAGAAGTAACGAAAAGTTGGACCGATACTCGGCGTACAAGGCGCCTACAGCTTGCCTGTACGTCACGGAAAGCCGTTTTCTGACACGCCCGCGCGTTCCGATCGCCTCGGTTGCGGTTCGTGGATGCCGGACGCTTTCGCAAGCTGAGGTTTTCGGGGCGAGGTCGTGTCCCTCGGCGGGGCGACAACGACCCTTAGAGCGCCTAACAGAACCGCTCGATCTGGCGGATGGTGATGAGGCTGGCCTGGAGGAATGTGAAGGCCTCGTAGATGTCGGCGCGGCGTTCGTAGCGGACGGGCAAGCGGCGGGCGCGGTTGAACCAGGCATGGCTGCGCTCGACCACCCAGCGATGCCGCCCGAGCCTGTCGCTCCGCTCGATGCCGCGCCGGGCAATCCGCGGCCTTATCCCACGCGCCAGGCACTCCAGCCGCCGCGCTTTGGCATCGTAGGCCTTGTCGGCGTGCAGCTTGTCGGGGCGCTGGCGCGGGCGTCCCCGCTGCCCGCTGCGCAAGGGCGGGATCGCGTCCAGCGTCGGGGCCATCAGCGGGCTGTCGTGGCGGTTGGCGCCGGTCAGAACGAGGCCGAGCGGCGTGCCACGCGCGTCGGTGACGAGGTGGCGCTTGGTCCCCGCCTTGCCCCGGTCCGTCGGGTTCGGGCCGGTGTCAGACCCCCTTTTTTTGCCGGCACGCTCGCGCTGTCGACGCTCGCCCGGCTCCAGTCGATCTCGCCCGCCGCGTGCAGGCGCTCAAGCAGGACCTGATGCAGTCGCCGCCACACGCCGGCGGCCTGCCAGTCGCGTAGCCGGCGCCAGCAGCTCATCCCGCAACCGCAATTCATCTCGGTCGGCAGCATCTCCCACGGGATGCCCGAGCGCAGCACGAACAGGATGCCCGTCAGGGCGGCGCGGTCGTCCAGCCGACGACGCCCACCCTTGGGGCGAGGTGGATGTGGCGGCAGAAGCGGGGCAATTGCAGCCCAGAGATCGTCGGGAAGAAGCGGGCGAGCCATACCAGACAACGCTCAACCGCCCCGATCGTACCGTTCTGTTAGGCGCTCTTAGAGCATTTTCCGACGAAGTGGATGCCGGTTCGTCGAAGAAAATGCGGCAAAACAAAGACTTAGAGAGCTTCGCGATTGCTACGCGATCGTGAAGCGCTCTAGCCAGCCCGGCTCGGCGCCAGCCAGGCACCCGCGAAGCGAAATGCCGTCTCTCCGCGCTGGTTGGTGCCCGTCGCCGTGTGGCTGACGACGCCCCAGCCCGGCCGGGTGCGCGAAGGCCGGGCCTCGGTCAGGGTCACGTCGTAGCGGATCGTGTCGCCGGCATAGACGGGCTTCAGCCACTGCAGATCGCGAAAGCCCGGCGAGGGGCCGCCCTCGACCACGGGCTCGCCGCGCTGGAGCGCCAGCGCCCGCCCGCGGTCGCGGCCCGCCACCATCCGCTTCATCCAGGCCGCGGCGGTGTGCCAGCCCGAGGCGCAGAGCCCCCCGAAATGGGTCTGGGCGGCCGCCGCCTCGTCGACGTGGAAGGGCTGCGGGTCGAAGGCGCGGGCAAACCGCAGGATGTCGTCCCGGGTGAAGTGGTGCGCGCCGAGGTCGAAGGTTCGGTCGAGCGGCATGTCCTCCAGGTAGCCGGAGGGCAGCGCCTCGCCCTCGGGCAGGTCGGTCGGGGCCGGTTCCTCGGGCGGGCGGGGGCGAGGCGGCAGGGGCGGCGTGCCGCGGCGGCCGAACATCGCCCAGAAATCCTGGGTCATCACCGGCTGGCCGGCGCCGTTGACGATCTCGAGGAGAACGCGCACGAAGCCGCGGTCGGGCTTGCTGCCGGAGGGCCGGCTCTCGGTCACGCTCATGCGCATCGACAGGGCGTCGCCGGGGCGAACCGGGCGCAGCCAGCGCACCGCCTCGATCCCGGGCGAGCCCATCGACGACGATTGCAGGATGAAGCCGTCGGCGACGAGCCGCATGCCGAGCGCGCAGGTGTGCCAGCCCGAGGCGATCAGCCCGCCGACGAAACTCGTTTCGGCCTCCGCCTCGTCGATATGGAAGCCCTGGGGGTCGAACTCTCGGGCGAAGGCCACGATGTCGTCGCGGCTGACCTCCAGCGGCCCGAAATCGAGCCGGAAGCCGGGCGTGAGGTCCTCGAAGCAGTAGCGGGGCATGGGTGTGGCGTCCGGCGCGTATCGGGCCGCCGGGCTAGCACGGCCGGGCGCCTACCCGAAAGCGCCCGCAGCCTTGTGGGCGAGTCGGATCGGCTCCGGCTGCCGGAACTTCGGCGCGCAGGCGAGCACCAGGGCGACGCTGGTCGGAATATCGGCGAGGTGGCCCGGCGAGATGAAGAGCGGGTGCTTGCCCGTACGGGTGCGGACCACCGCGCCGATCGTCTCGCCCTTGTCGATCAGCGGCTGGTGGGCGCCCTTCTCCTCGTCGAGGGGCGCGTTGCGGCCGCAGAGCCGGGTCTTGCCGACGCCGACCGTCGGGCGCTGCAGCCACAGGCCCATATGGCTGGCGATGCCGATGCGGCGCGGATGCGCCGTGCCCATGCCGTCGAACAGGAAGACGTCCGGCTCGGCGGCGAGCTGCCCGAAGGCCTCTTCCAGCACCGGGCCCTCGCGGAAGCTCAGGAGGCCCGGCACGTAGGGAAACGGGGTCGCCATCTCGGCGGTCACGGTCTCGACCACCCGGAAATCGGGAAAGGTCGCGACCACGATCGCGGCGTGCGAGCGCTCGTTCTTCACGCTGACGTCGACGCCGGCGACGAGCCGCACGGCGTCGAGGTTCAGGGGTCGGTCGGCCACGACCTCGCCGGCGAGCTCGCGCTGGAGCGCGACCGCCGCCGTGGGCGTCAGGTCCCAGCCGTGGCGCCGGACGAGGTCCATCAGGTGTTGAAGCGGAAGTGCAGCACGTCGCCGTCCTGCACCAGGTACTCCTTGCCCTCGAGCCGGAGCTTGCCGGCCTCGCGGGCGCCCGCCTCGCCCTTCAGCGCCGTGTAGTCGGCAAAGGCGATGGTCTCGGCCCGGATGAAGCCCTTCTCGAAGTCGGTGTGGATCACCCCGGCGGCGCCCGGCGCGCGGGTGCCCTTGGTGATGGTCCAGGCGCGGGCCTCCTTGGGGCCGACGGTGAAGTAGGTGATGAGTCCCAAAAGCTCGTAGCCGGCGCGGATCACCCGGTTGAGGCCCGGCTCCGCGAGGCCGACGGCCTCCAGGTACTCGACCTGCTCGGCCGGCGGCAGCACCGCGATCTCGCTCTCGATCTTGGCCGAGACGACGACCGCCTTGGCGCCTTCCTCCTTCGCGCGGGCGAAGACGGCGGCCGAATGGGCGTTGCCGGCATCGGCCGCGCCTTCCTCGACGTTGCAGACGTAGAGGACGGGCTTGGCCGTCATCAGGCCGAGCTGCGAAAAGAGGCGCTCCTCGTCGGGCTTGCGCTGGACGAGGCGGGCCGGCTTGCCGTCGCGCAGGAGCGGCAGCGCGCGCTGGACGAGGTCGAGGACCTCCTTGGCTTCCTTGTCGGCGCCCTTGGCCTTCTTCTCCAGCGCGGTGAGGCGCTTCTCGAGGCTGTCGAGATCGGCGAGCATCAGCTCGGTCTCGATCGTCTCGATGTCGGCGATCGGGTCGACCTTGCCCTCGACGTGGGTGACGTCGCCGTCCTCGAAGCAGCGCACGACGTGGGCGATGGCGTCGACCTCGCGGATATTGGCGAGGAACTGGTTGCCGAGACCCTCCCCCTTCGAGGCGCCGCGCACCAGGCCGGCGATGTCGACGAAGGTCAGGCGGGTCGGGATGATCTCCTTCGAGGAGGCGATCCGGGCGAGGTCGTCGAGCCGGCTATCCGGCACCGCCACCTCGCCGACATTCGGCTCGATGGTGCAGAACGGGTAGTTCGCCGCCTGCGCCGCCGCGGTCTGCGTCAGCGCGTTGAAGAGCGTCGACTTGCCGACGTTCGGCAGGCCGACGATGCCGCATTTGAAGCCCATCAGATCGTTCCGTTCCGTTCAAGCCAATCGCCGGCCCGCGGCGTTCGCTGCATCGCACTGGGTTGCGCCGGACTTGCGGCGTCGGGGGGCACGGGTCAAGCCGGCTTCTCGCCGACGCGCTTCACCTCGTCCCAGCCGCGCCCGGCCATGGCGAGGTGGACCTTGTTCTGGAAGCGGGCATCCTCGCCGGCGGCCATCAGCTCGGCGGCGTCGGCCATCGCGTCGCACAGATCCTCGACCCAGGGCATCTCGGCCTTGGCGAAGTCGTTGAGCACGTAGGCGTGGACCAGGGCCTTGTCGCCCGGATGCCCGATGCCGAGGCGGGCGCGCCAATACTCGTTGCCGCATTGCGCGGTGATCGAGCGCAGGCCGTTATGGCCGGCATTGCCGCCGCCCTTCTTCACCCTGAGCTTGGCGGGCGCGAGGTCGAGCTCGTCGTGGAACACCACGACGCTCTCCAGCGGGATCTTGTAGAAGCGCTGCGCCTCCGTCACCGCCCGGCCGGATTCGTTCATGAAGGTCAGGGGCTTCAGGAGCAGCACGCGCTCACTGCCGATCACCGCCTCGGTGCAGTCGCCCTGGAACTTGCGCCGCCACGGCGCGGCGCGGTGCCGGCGCGCGATCGCGTCGAGCGCCATGAAGCCGATATTGTGCCGGTTGCCCGCGTAGCGGCTGCCGGGATTGCCGAGGCCGACGAACAGCCGCATGCCGAAACGAGGCTCCCCGAGAAAAGGGAAACGCCCCGGGTCTCGCGACCGGGGCGTTCCAGGACTGGAAGGGATCGAGCCGGAAGGGCTCAGTCCTCCTTGGCGGCCTCGTCCTTGGCGGCCTCTTCGGCGGCCTCTTCCGCAGCCTCGGCAGCGGACTCGGCGCGGGCGGCCTCGGCCACCGCGGCCTCCTCGGCCTCGACCTCGGCGCCGAGCACCGTCGGCGGCACGACCGTGGCGACGACCTCGTCACCGCCGAGCACGAAGGTGACGCCGGCCGGGGCGGGCAGGTCGGAGACGTGGATGGTGTCGCCGATCGCCTTGCCGGTCAGGTCGACCGTGATGGCGTCCGGGATCGACTCGGGCGCGACCTCGACGGTGACGGTGTGGTGCACCACGTTGAGCGTGCCGCCCTCCTGCTTGATGCCGGGAGCCGCGTCCTCGTTGGTGAAGTGCACCGGCACCTCGACCTCGATCGACTGGCCGGCGACGACGCGCAGGAAATCGACGTGCATCGGCACGCCGGTGACCGGGTCGAGCTGGAAGTCGCGCGGGATCGCCCGGACCTTGCGGCCGCCGGCGCTGATCTCGAACACGGTGGTGCGGAAGCCACCGGCGTAGATCAGGGTGCGGGTGCGGATGAGGTCGATGGCGATGGCCTGCGGCGGCTGGTTGCCCCCGTAGAGGACGGCCGGCACCTGGCCCTGGCGACGAACGGCCCGGGCGGCCCCCTTGCCGACCCGGTCGCGTGCCACGGCCTCAAGCGGCTTCACGGCGCTCATGGCGTGATCCTTAAAACTGGTGTTGCGGATGGCTCAAACGCCGAAGGCCGCCCCCTCGAGGACGGCCCTGTGAACCGACGTCGCCACGCCCGTCCCCGCGAGGGGATCCGGCCTCCAAGGGTGTCCGGCGGGCGGTGGAGCCCCTAGCAGACCTCGCCCCGTATGGCAAGGAAGCGGCCGGGACCGGGGGATCACGCGGTTTTCGTCCGAAGGTCCGGACGGATCCTTAACCGGTCGGCCCCGACCCTGCGCGACATCGTCCTCACCCGAAAGCCCGGAGGTTGTCCGTGACGCGCCCGATCCTCTGGGCCCTCGGCGTGCTCGCCGGGGCCGTCGTCGCCGGCGGGTCCGTCACCGAGCGCATCGCGAGGTCCGGCCTGTCCGGCACCGCGCCCCTCACCGTATCCCCGGCCGCCCCGGCGCCCGTGCCCGCCCGGCCCGGGGCCGAGGCGAGCGTGACCCTGGCCCAGGACCTGTCGGGCCACTACAAGGCCCACCCCGAGGTCGAGGGCCGGGTGCTGCGGATGCTGGTCGATACCGGGGCGACGCTCTGCGTGTTCACCCGGGAGGATGCGGAGCGGATCGGCCTGCGGGTCACGGAGCGCGACTTCACCGCCAAGGTGGGCACCGCCAACGGCACGGTTCCGGCGGCCCCGGTGCGGGTGCGCGAGTTGCGGGTCGGCGGAATCGCGGTGCGCGACGTCGAGGCGCTGGTGCTGCCGAGCGGCCGGCTCGAGACCAGCCTGTTGGGCATGTCGTTCCTGCGCCGCCTGCGCGGGTTCGAGGTCGCGGGCGGCCGGATGATCCTGCGCGGGTGAGATCACGGACCCTGGGCGTGACGTACGGCCGGCCCGGCTCAGCTCGCCGGGCAGGCGCCGCCGTTGCGGGTATCGGTCACGGTCGGCAGCACCACCTCCGGCGAGGCCGTCACCGCGACGTTGTAGACCTTCCCGTTGCGCACCGGCCAGACCACCGTCTCGGTCATGGTGCTGAGCTTGAACTTGTCGGCGAGGGTCGTCCCGAACAGGGGCTTGTAGGTCATCGTCAGCTCGACGACGACGTAGCGTGCCCCCGCGGTCTTGAACGCGTCCGGCACCGGCGGCGGCACGGTCGTCGGAGCGGTCGGCTGCGGCACGCCGGCATTGCCGGCATCGACCGCGTAGGAGCAGACCCGCGCCTGGCCGCCGGTGTCGTAGACGCCGATCGCCTTGGCGGAGATCCGGGCGGACGCGCCGTCGAAGGGCGCCAGCACCGCCCGGCCGGCCTTGGCGATGGTGGCGAACTGGGCGGCCGGGATATCCCCCGCCTCCCGGGCCACGAGATCGGCCACCGTGCGGGCGGCGAGCGTGACCTTGCGGAAATTGCTGACGTAGCCGGCGACGTCGGTGGTGCCGAGATAGAGCAGCAGCAAGAGCGGCAGCACCATGGCGAACTCGATCGCCGCGAGACCGTCGCGCGCCCGCGCGAACCGCGCCAGCGCGGCCCGAAGTCCTTCGGCATCCTGCTCCCGCCGGCTCATTGGTAGGGCTCCGTGCGGAACGCCACGGTGCTCTGGAGCACGCGCTTGCCGTTTGCCAGGGTGTTGGGGTTGAGGAAGCTGAAGAAGACCGGAAACTCCACCGCCGCCTGCACGATCACGATCCGGTTCGAGCCCGGATCCTGGTACTGCGTACCGAAGGCCGTGGGCGTGGTGCGCCAGGACTTGGTCGTCGAATCGATCGGGCTTCCCGGCGTGTAGCTGCCGCCATCGGGCATCGTCAGCACGTCGACCTTGACGCTGCTGCACGCGAAGATCGTGACCCGGCCGTTGCAGATCGCCGCCTTGAAGGCATCGAGGGCGACCTGCTGCGTGGTCTTGCCCTGGGGGGGCGGCGGGTCGGAGGCGCGGGCGGCCTGGAACTGTCCCGTATAGAGCTGGCGGGCCGCGCTCGACACGGCGTTGTCGAGGACCTGGCCGGCGAAGAATGCGAGCGCGGTCTCGACGATGGCCGCGACGAGGCAGAGGAACGGCATCGCGATCAGGCCGAACTCCACGGCGGTCGCCCCGTCCCGGGCGGCGCAGAACCGCCGGATCGTCGCGCCGCCGCGCGTGGGCCGGCCGGATGGCGGCCCGGCTTCGTGCTGCGCGCGACGAGAGGGCATGGGGCGGTTCGTCTCCGTGCGGGGCCTCGGCACGCTCGATGACGGCTGGACGTTGCCGATCCGTTACGCCGATCCCCGAGACCTCAGCGCATCCCCGCCGCGGCGCCCGCGGCGGCGGCGCCCGCCGTCGCCAGGGAGTTGCGCTGGCCGGCCTGCCCGCTCACCTCGGAGAAGTACCGCTGGGCATCGCCGAGCTGCATCGCGGGTTGGCAGGCCGGCGTGCAGGAATACGATTCGCGCTCGAGCCCGCGCTGCACGGTGACCACCGAGGGGCTGCCGGCCCGGACGCTGATGGCCGATTCGGCCAGCATCGTGCCGCTCGAATCGAGGGCGATCAGGTTGGTGCTGCCGAAGCTCTTGCCGGTGAGGACCACGATGCCGTTCCGCTGCAGCGACACGTCGGCGATGATCGGGTTGCCGACGATCACGGTCGCGGTGCGCTCCGGCAGGCGGATCACCTTGGCATTGTCGACCATGACGGTCACGGTCGCCCCGTCGCTTCCCTGCGCGGCGGCGGGACCCAGCAGGGCCGCGGCCAGGAAGAGGCACGCGGCGCTCGGGAAGCTGGGACGGCGGGGCGGGTTCATCGGCGAGGCGAACTTTCGGGCGCGATTCTGCACTCGCGCCAGTCAAGCGCCGGACGGTTGACAAACCGCTAAGGCTGTTCGGCACTGCCGGGGATCGGGATGCGTCCTCGATTGCGGCAGGCGCCCGTTAACCAAGGCCGAAATTTCAAATCGGCCCGCCTGGATCGACGATCGCTTTAACGCAACTGCAACGCAGTCGGCCTAGGTTGTCGTCAGTCCCGATCGGCGCCAGTCGATTGTCGGTGGACTAACCGAGATCATCCAGGCGGGAACAGAGTTATGATCACCAAGCTGAAGCGTTTCGTCAGCGACGAGTCCGGTGCGACCGCGATCGAGTACGGCCTGATCGCGACCCTGATCGCCCTGGCGGTGATCGTTGCGGCCCGCACCGTCGGCCAGAACCTCGGCGCCCAGTTCAACTCGATCGCCGGCAACCTCAAGTAAGTCTCGCAGGGCCGGCCCGCAATGGCGGGCCGGCGCGCGAGGGCGACACGGCCGCGAAGGCCGCGTCCCGAGGCGGGTCGAATGCCTGGTCGTCCCCACGACGACCGGACGGCCTGCACAACGGCGGCAAGGCGCACGGCCTCTCCTTGGAGGGCGGTCGGGCCATGTGCCGCCTTTCTCGATTCCGCGCGCATCGAGGCCTCTTCCGTCGATCCGCGCTCGTCGACACGTTTCCCGCGAGCCCGCATGGCCAGCCTCTGCCTCCTCGTCGTGTTCCCGTTCCTGATGGCCTACGCGGCCGCGAGCGACGTCCTCACGATGACGATCCCCAACCGGGTCAGCCTGATCCTGGTGGCCGCCTTCGTGCCGCTGGCCGCGACCGCCGGTCTCGGCTGGACCGAGATCGCGAGCCATGTCGGCGCCTTCGGCCTGGTGCTGACGGTCGGTTTCACACTGTTCGCCTTCGGGGTGATCGGCGGCGGCGACGCCAAGCTCGCCGCGGCGACCGCCCTGTGGCTCGGATTCGAGCCGCTCCTCGACTATGTCGTGAATTTCTCGCTGCTCGGCGGCGTCATGGCGCTCGCCATCCTGTACGTGCGCGGCCAGCCCCTCCCCGGCTTCGTGATCGCCTGGCCGTTCGCGCTGCGCCTGCACGACCGCTGCGTCGGCATGCCCTACGGCGTCGCCCTGTCGGCGTCGGCGCTGATCACCTGCCCGTCGGCGCCGCTGTGGCGCCTCGCGTTGTCGGCGTGAGAGCCCGCCGGGCGCTTTCTCCCTCTCCTCCCGAGGTTTCAGCGCACCGTGCCCGGCCCCGGCCGGACGCGGTGCGTCGGCCCGTCCCGCGCGCGGGACGAACCGCCGCCGTCGCGGGAGGCGGATCGTTAACCCTAAGGACGGTTAACCTTAATTTGAGGATTGCCTGATGAAGTCCGGTGGAGGGCGGCACCGCGTCGTCCCCTGCCGTCTCCTCTGTTTGGCGCCCCATGAAGTCATCGCGCTTGCTTCTCATCAGCGTCGCCGTCGTGACCGGGGCCGGGGCCTTCGTCATGATGAGCGGCCGCGAGCCGCCCCCGCCGCCGCAGGTCGCCCCGGTCGCCGCGCCGGCCCCCGCGATGGAGATCGTGGAGGTGCTGGTCGCCGCCGCCGAGCTGCCGATGGGACAGACCGTCAAGGCGCCGGACCTGCGCTGGCAGCCCTGGCCGAAGAGCGCCGCCGGCGACGGCTTCCTGCAGCGCGCCGCCGCCCCCTCGGCCTTGGAGGACACGGTCGGCTCGATCGTGCGCAGCCCGTTCCTGTCCGGCGAGCCGATCCGGCGCGAGAAGCTGATCAAGGCCAACGGCAGCGGCTTCCTGTCGGCGATCCTGCCCTCCGGCATGCGCGCCGTCGCGATCTCGATCGACGCCCGCGGCTCGAACACCGCCGGCGGCTTCATCCTGCCCAACGACCGGGTCGACGTCCTGCGCACCTCCCGCGACGAGGATGCGGCGCGTTCCGGCGGCGGCGACGTCCAGACCGCCGAGACGATCCTCACCAACATCCGCGTCCTGGCGGTCGGCCAGACCGTGCAGGAGCGCAACGGCGAGCGGGTCGTCACCGGCGACACCGCGACCCTGGAGCTGACCCCGTCCCAGGCCGAGGCCGTCACCCTGGCCCAGAAGGTCGGCCAGCTCTCCCTCACCCTGCGCAGCCTCGCCGATGCCGGCCAGGCCGCCCCGGCGGCGACGGAGCAGCCGCCGGCCGAGGGCGGCCTCACGGTCGTCCGCTACGGCGTCGCCAAGCAGATGCCCCGCCGATGAGCGCGTCCTCTTCCGGCCTCCCCCGCGCGACCGGCCCCCGCGCCGCGAGACCCCGTGCCGCGAGACCCCGTGCCGCGAGCCTCCGTTCCATGACCCTGTCCCAGATCCGTCCGGCGGCCGCCCTCCTCCGTGCCACCCTGCTCGCCGGTGCCGTGGCGTCCCTGGCCGCCGGTCCCGCGCTCGCCCAGGGCGGCGTGGCGATGCGCGGCGGCATCGTGCCCGCCCCGGTCGTGAATGTCGGCGCCAACGAGGCCGACGTGTCGCGCCGCCTCGACCTGACCATCGGCCGCTCGCTGGTGATCGACCTGCCGCGGGACGCCAAGGAGGTCTTCGTCGCGAACCCCAAGGTGGCGAACGCCGTCGTGCGCTCGACCCGCAAGGTGTTCGTGATCGGGATGGAGAACGGCGCCACCTCGATCTTCGTGATGGACGGCGAGGGCCGGCAGATCGCCGCCCTCGACGTCACGGTCGGGCGCGACCTCAACGTGCTGCGCCAGACGCTCGCCACCAGCATCCCGGGCGCGCGGTTCGACATTCGTCCGGCGGGCGATTCGGTGCTGCTGACCGGCACCGTCGCCTCCTCGGGCGAGGCGCAGCAGGCCATCGACATCGCCAACGCCTTCGTGGGCGTCGGCGGGGCGGCGACCGGCGCCCGCGGCGCGGTGATCAACAACCTGACGATCCGCGGCAAGGACCAGGTGATGCTGCGCGTCACCGTGGTCGAGGTGTCGCGCCAGGTGCTCAAGCAGTTCGGCGTCAACCTGAACGCCAACTGGAGCGCGATGAACTTCGTGAACGGCGTGCCGTTCCCGCTCACCGGCGGGTCCTACCCGGCCGGCAACGACATCTCGGGCTCGATCAAGGCCGGCGGGTTCTCGCTCCAGGCGACCCTGCGCGCCTTCGAGCAGGCCGGCGTGTCGCGGGTCCTGGCCGAGCCGACCCTGACGGCGATCTCCGGCGAGGCGGCGAACTTCACCGCCGGCGGCGAGATCCCGGTGCCGACGAGCCAGAGCTGCTCGGCGGTGATCGCCTCCAGTTCCTCGAACTGCTCGGTCGGCATCGAGTACAAGCCCTACGGCGTCGCCCTCAACTTCACCCCTGTGGTGCAGTCCGAGAACCGGATCTCGATCCGGGTCGGCACCAACGTCACCGAGATCGACCCCCAGGCGGCGATCCCGGTCTCGAACGGCAACAACACCATCTCGGTGCCGGGCCTCACGGTGCGCAAGTCCGAGACAACGATCGAGCTGCCCTCGGGCGGCACGATGATGATCGCCGGCCTGATCCAGCAGCGCAACCGCCAGGCGATCAGCGGCCTGCCGGGCATGGTCAACCTGCCGGTGCTCGGCGCCCTGTTCCGCTCCCGCGACTACCAGCGCCAGGAGACGGAGCTGATGATCATGGTGACGCCGTTCATCGCCAAGCCGATGGATCCGGGCCAGGTCAAGAAGCCCGACGACGGCTTCACCGAGGTCAGCGACAGCCAGTCGGTGCTGCTCGGACGCTTCAACCGGCTCTACGGCGTCGTCGGCGCCGCGCCTCTGGGCGCGCGCTATCGCGGCCGGGTCGGCTTCATCACGGACTGATCCGTCCCCTCCCCGCGCCGTCGCCGAGACTTCTCCGGTCAAGACTTGGTCCGTCGAGACATCGCCCCATGATCCGCATCGCCCTCCGCCTGACGCTCCTCGCCGCCTCGGCCGGCCTTGCCGCGTGCACCAGCACCCGGCCGCCGCTGACCACGGGATCGACCTATCCGATGACGGTCCCCGAGCGGCACCCGATCGTGCTGTCGGATTCGCCCCGCAACCTCGACGTGTTCGTGACCGGGACCGGCCATATCGACCCGCGCCAGGCCGACGACGTCGACGGGTTCCTCACCGAGTACCGCCGCTACGGCCGCGGGGTCCTGGTGTTCGAGGTGCCGCGCGGCTCGCAGGTCTCGGGCGTCGCGGTCGAGCGCACCCTCCAGCGGGTGCGGGCTCGGGCGCTGGAGCGGGGCGTCACCCTGCGGGAGATCGTGGTCGCGCCCTACCCGGTCGCCAACGTCGCGGTGAGCGCGCCGGTCCGCCTCAGCTTCCAGCGGATGCAGGCCAAGGTCGCGGGCGCCTGCGGGCTGTGGCCGCAGGATCTCGGCTCGTCGAATGCCGGCTTCAACACCCGCAACGAGCCGTACTGGAACCTCGGCTGCGCCATGCAGTCGAACGTCGCGAGCCAGATCGCCGACCCGGTCGACCTCGTGCGCGGCCGCCAGGAGGGCCGGATCGACACGGCGATCCGGACCCAGAACCTGATCGACCTGCGCACCGGAAAGGATCCATCAACCAGTTGGAAGCAGGATGGCCGCGCGAGCGTGAAGAACCAGGTGGCCCAGTGATGATGACGCGCCGGACGACAGACGCCGCCGCGCCCGCGGCGAGGCGGGCCGGCGCCACACGGGCCCGGACCCGCCGCCGACCCTGCTCCTCCCGGTCCCGGCCGGCCCCGATGCGGGCCCGGCGTGTCGCCACCGTCCCGCAGGCGCTCCGTCATGTCTGATGCGACCTCGCCGACCGACCGGATCATCGCCCCGGTTCCGCGCATCACCGTCCAGGCCTTCTGCGAGAGCGCCGACGTCGCCGCGGTGATCGAGGCCGCCGCCGCCGACCGGCGGATGCAGAAGGCCCATACCCGCGTCCAGATGGGCGGCGCGCCCGCCGCCACCGAGGCCTACCGCAACGCCCCGACGCCGAACGTCATCATGGTGGAGATCGGCGCCTCGAAGGGCAGCCCGCTCGCGACCCTCGACGGCCTGGCGGAGGTCTGCGACGCCGGCACCAAGGTGGTGGTGGTCGGCCACGTCAACGACGTGGTGCTCTACCGCGAGTTCATCCGCCGCGGCGTCAGCGAATACCTGATCGCCCCGATCGAGCCGGTCGCGGTCATCGCGGCGATCTCCGACCTGTTCTGCGATCCCGCCGCCGAGCCCCTCGGCCGGACGATCGCGGTGGTCGGCGCCAAGGGCGGCGTCGGCGCCTCGACGCTCGCCCACAACCTCGCCTGGTCGGTGGCACGCGACTTCGGGACCGCCACGGTCATCGCCGATCTCGACGTCGCCTTCGGCACCGCCGGGCTCAACTTCAACCAGGACCCGCCCCAGGGCGTGGCCGAGGCGGTGTTCGCGCCCGAGCGGGTGGATTCGAACTTCGTCGACCGGCTCCTGTCGAAGTGCACCGACAACCTGAGCCTGCTCGCCGCGCCCGCCACCCTCGACCGCCCGACCGACTTCGCGGAAGGGGCCTTCGACGGCGTGATCGACGTGCTGCGGGCGAGCGTGCCCTGCATCGTGCTCGACGTGCCCCATGCCTGGTCGGCCTGGTGCCGCCGCATGCTGATCGGCGCCGACGAGATCGTGGTGGTGGCCGCCCCCGACCTCGCCTCCCTGCGCAACGCCCGCAACCTGTTCGAGATCCTCAAGAGCGCCCGCCCGCACGACCGGATGCCGCGCCTCGTCCTCAACGGGGTCGGGATGCCCAAGCGCCCCGAGATCGCCACGGCGGAATTCGCCAAGGCCCTCGACGCGCCGGTCGCCGCCGCCCTGCCGTTCGATCCCGCCCTGTTCGGTACCGCCGCCAATAACGGCCAGATGCTGGCCGAGGTGCAGGCCAGCGCCAAGGTCACCGAGATCCTGACCGAGCTCGCCGGCAGCCTCACCGGGCGCGCCGAGGCCCGCCGCGGCCGGCCGAACCTGCTCGAGCCGCTCCTCGCCCGGCTCGGCCGCCGCAAGGCGTCCTGAGCGGGCGGCCGAGCGCCGGCGGCGACGACCGGCAGCACGACGCGGCGTGAGGGCGCCGCTCCGGCGGGGCGAGTCTCCTCCCGCCGCGTCCCCTCGCCTCCGACTCCCGCGCGGCGGGGTCGCGTTTTCACGAGAAGGCCGCTGATCCCATGTTCGGCAGGAGACCCGGAGCGACGGCGCAGAAGAGTCCGGCCCCGCGCCCGGCCGGCCCCGCACCGGTGCCGGTCGAGGCGGTGGCGCCGGTCTTCCAGGACGGGCGGCGGGCCGAGCCCGCTCCCCCCCGCGAGGTCCCGGTTCCGGTCGAGAACACCCGCTCGGACGAGTATTACCGCACGAAGAGCATGATCTTCGGCGCCCTGATCGAGGCGATCGACCTCACCCAGCTCGCCCGCCTCGAGCCGGACGCGGCGCGGGAAGAGATCCGCGACATCGTCATCGAGATCATCGGCCTCAAGAACGTCGTGATGTCGATCGCCGAGCAGGAGGAGCTGCTCGACGACATCTGCAACGACGTGCTCGGCTACGGCCCGCTGGAGCCGCTGCTCGCCCGCGACGACATCGCCGACGTGATGGTGAACGGCGCCAACCGGACCTACATCGAGGTCGGCGGCAAGATCCAGCTGACGGGCGTGCGCTTCCGCGACAACCAGCAGCTGATGAACATCTGCCAGCGGATCGTCAGCCAGGTCGGCCGCCGGGTCGACGAGGCCTCGCCGATCTGCGACGCGCGCCTGCCCGACGGCTCGCGCGTCAACGTGATCGCCCCCCCGCTCGCCATCGACGGCCCGGCGCTCACCATCCGCAAGTTCAAGAAGGACAAGCTCACCCTCGACCAGCTCACCCGCTTCGGCTCGATCTCGCCCGAGGGCGCCAAGATCCTCCAGATCATCGGGCGGGTGCGCTGCAACGTGGTGGTCTCGGGCGGTACCGGCTCGGGCAAGACCACGCTCCTGAACTGCCTGACCCGCTACATCGACGACGACGAGCGCGTCATCACCTGCGAGGACGCGGCCGAGCTGCAATTGCAGCAGCCGCACGTCGTGCGCCTCGAGACGCGGCCCCCCAACCTCGAGGGCCAGGGCCAGGTCACGATGCGCGACCTGATCAAGAACTGCCTGCGCATGCGGCCCGAGCGGATCATCGTCGGCGAGGTGCGCGGGCCCGAGGCCTTCGACCTCCTCCAGGCGATGAATACCGGCCACGACGGCTCGATGGGCACGCTGCACGCCAACTCCCCGCGCGAGTGCCTGGCGCGTATCGAATCGATGATCGCGATGGGCGGCTTCAGCCTGCCCTCGAAGACCCTGCGCGAGATGATCGCCGGCTCGATCGACGTCGTGGTCCAGGCCGCGCGCCTGCGCGACGGCTCGCGGCGCATCACCCACATCACCGAGGTGATGGGGATGGAGGGCGACGTCATCACCACCCAGGACCTGTTCGTCTACGACGTGGTCGGCGAGGACCCGAACGGCAAGCTGATCGGCCGCCACCGCTCGACCGGCGTCGGACGGCCTCGGTTCTGGGAGCGGGCGCGGTACTACGGCGAGGACCGGGCGCTGGCCGCCGCCCTCGATGCCGCCGAGGTCCGCGTGGAGGAGACGGCATGACCGCCGCTCCACGCCGACGCCGCCTGCCCTCCGGATCCGGTCCGGACGCCGGAGCCCGCCCGTGATCGAGTTCGACGCCACCCTCGGGGCGGGCCTCCTCGTCGTCTGCGCGGTCTGCATCGCCGCCGCCGTGGTGGTGCCGATGCTGCCGGGCGAGGCGCGGGCGGCCAAGCGCCAGCGGGCCCTCGTCGGCCAGCGCCAGGCCGTGGAGCGGGTGCAGGCGGTCAGCCGCCGCGACCAGGTCGCCAAGAGCCTGAAGGAGATCGAGGACAAGGAGAAGAAGGCCAAGATCAGCCTCGACATGCGGCTGACCCAGGCCGGCCTGTCCATCGGCACGCGCCAGTTCTACATCTTCAGCGCGGTCGCGGGCGCCGTCGTCGGCGTGTTCGGCTTCCTGTTCGGCGGCGACCCGCTGATCGCCCTCGGCCTCGCCTTCGCGGCGGGGTTCGGCCTGCCGCGCTGGGTCCTGTCCTACCTGCGCAAGCGCCGGATGGCCCGCTTCATCCTCGAACTGCCCAACGCCATGGACGTGATCGTGCGCGGCATCCGCTCGGGACTCCCGGTCGGCGATTGCCTGCGCATCATCGCCCGCGAGGCGCAGGAGCCGGTCAAGAGCGAGTTCCGGGCGATGGTCGAGGCCCAGGCGCTCGGCATCTCGCTCTCCGAGGCGGTCGCCCGCCTCTACGAGCGGATGCCGGTCTCCGAGGCGAACTTCTTCGCCATCGTGGTCGGCATCCAGCAGAAGTCCGGCGGCAATCTCTCGGAGGCGCTCGGCAACCTGTCGAAGGTGCTGCGCGACCGGCGCAAGATGGCCGAGAAGGTGCAGGCGATGAGCATGGAGGCCAAGGCCTCGGCGGCGATCATCGCCTCCCTGCCCTTCGTCGTCGCCTCGCTGGCCTACCTCACCAGCCCCGACTACATCTCGCTGCTCTGGACCACCTCGATCGGTCACGTCGCCCTCGTCGGCTCGGCCCTGTGGATGATCATCGGCGTGGTGGTGATGAGCCGGATGATCCGCTTCGACATCTGATCGCGCCGGGGTCCTCGCGGCCCCGCCGCCTCGTTCCACGCCCGGCCCCCACGCGGCCGGCGCCACCGCTCCCGGGAGACGGCGCGTGCAGTTCCTGTCCCAGCTGATCGACCCCCACTTCGCCGGCGCGATGCTCGCCGCAGTGGCGGCGGCGGCCACGGTCTTCACCCTGGTCCAGCCGCTCCTCGAGCCCGACCGGCTCGCCGGGCGCATGAAGAGCGTCGGCAAGGAGCGCGACCGCATCCGCCTGCGCGAGCGCGAGCGGCTGAACCAGAAGGCGTCCCTGCGCCAGGAGCCCAAGGCCTACATGAAGCGGGTGGTCGAACGCCTTCATCTCGGCGACTGGCTCGGTGCCGACAACGCCAAGAACAGCCTGGTCATGGCCGGCTACCGCGGCCCGCAGGCCGAGGTGGCGTTCCTGTTCTTCCGCCTGGTGATGCCGATCGCCTTCTTCGTCCTGGCGGTGTTCTACCTGTTCGTGCTGGAGGTGCTCGACCAGCCGGTGCTGGTGCGCTTCGGCATCGTGGTCGTGGCGCTCTATCTCGGCATCAAGGCGCCGGAGCTCTTTTTGCGCAACAAGACCTCGAAGCGCCAGGCCGAGATCACCCGCAACTGGCCGGACGCCCTCGACCTGCTGCTGATCTGCGTCGAATCCGGCATGGCGATCGAGGCGGCGTTCCGGCGCGTCGGCGTCGAGATCGCCAACCAGTCGATGACGCTGGCCGAGGAGATGGCGCTCACCACCGCCGAACTGTCCTACCTGTCGGACCGGCGCACCGCCTACGAGAACCTCGCCCTGCGCACCGGCCTCGAATCGGTGAAGAACATCACCACCGCGCTGATCCAGGCCGAGCGCTACGGCACCCCGGTCGGCCAGGCCCTGCGGGTGCTCTCCCAGGAGAGCCGCGACCAGCGCATGAACGAGGCCGAGAAGAAGGCCGCCGCCCTGCCGCCGAAGCTCACCGTGCCGATGATCCTGTTCTTCCTGCCGGTGCTGTTCGTGGTGATCCTCACCCCCGCCATGGTGCAGGTCTTCAGCATGAAGTAGGCCCGCGCGCGCGGAGAACCGGTCACGCGAAGAACCGGTTCTCCGGCCGTGGGAGCCCGAGATGCTCGCGCAGGGTCGTGCCCTCGTAGTCTCGCCGGAACAGGCCGCGGGCCTGCAGCTCCGGCACCACCTTCCGGGTGAAGTCCTCCAGCCCCTGCGGCAGGTCCGAGACCATGATGTTGAAGCCGTCGCTGGCGCCGGCCTCCAGCCAGGCCTGCATCTCGTCGGCGATGGTGGCCGGTGTGCCGACCATCGCCAGGCCGGCATAGCCGCCGAGGCGTTGGGCCAGCTGCCGGACGGTCAGGTTGTCCCGGCGGGCGAGGGCGATCGCCCGTTCGCGCCCGGTCTTCGACTGGTTGGTCTCCGGAATTTCGGGGAGCGGCCCGTCGGGGTCGAAGGCCCCGGCATCGACGCCGAGCGCGATCGACAGGGCGGCGACGGCGCTCGCCTCGTGCACCAGACCGTCGAGATGGGCGCGTCGCGCCCGCGCCTCCTCGACCGTGTCGCCGACCACCACGAAGCAGGCCGGCAGGATCTTGAGATGGTCGGGATCGCGCCCGATCGCCGCCATGCGCCCGCGCACGTCCTCGGCGAAACGGCGCCCGTCCTCGAGGCTGCCGGCGGCGCCGAAGATCACCTCGGCCGTCTCGGCGGCGAGCTGGCGCCCGGCCTCCGAGGCGCCGGCCTGGACGATCACCGGCCAGCCCTGGACCGGCCGCGCGACGTTGAGGGGCCCGCGCACCGACAGATGCGGTCCCTGGTGGTCGAGGACGTGCATCCGGTCGGGATCGAAGAAGATCCCGCTCTCGACGTCGCGCAGGAAGGCGTCATCGGCGAAGGAATCCCACAGGCCCTTCACCACCTCGACGAATTCGCGGGCGCGGTCGTAGCGGTCGGCGTGCTCGGGATGGTGCTCCAGCCCGAAATTCTTCGCCGCGTCGGGGTTCGAGGTCGTCACGACGTTCCACCCGGCGCGGCCGCCGCTCAGGTGGTCGAGGGAGGCGAAGCGCCGGGCGACGTGGAACGGCTGGTCGTAGGTGGTCGAGGCCGTGGCGATGAGCCCGATCCGCTCGGTCACCATGGCGAGCGCCGGCAGCAGCGTGGCGGGGTCGAACGACGTGACGGTCGCCGAGCGCTTGAGCGCTTCCACGGGCATGTTCAGCACCGCCAGATGGTCGGCCATGAAGAAGGCGTCGAACTTCGCCGCCTCCAGTTCCCGGGCGAAGCGCGCGAGGTGGCGGATGTCGAAATTGGCGTCGGGCAGGCCGCCGGGATAGCGCCACCAGGCGGTGTGGATGCCGACCGGGCGCATGAAGGCGCCGAGATGAAGCCTGCGGGGTCGCGCCATGGTCGGGCTCCTGTGCTGGGCCGCGTGCGAGCGGCGCGGGCCGGATCTGGATCCGCCGCCCTGGCCGGTCAACGGAAACCGTGTACGACTCCGCTCCAGCCAGGCTGGATCGGAACGACGAGGTG
Source organism: Methylobacterium indicum (assembly GCF_017347565.1). Classification (NCBI taxonomy): domain Bacteria; kingdom Pseudomonadati; phylum Pseudomonadota; class Alphaproteobacteria; order Hyphomicrobiales; family Methylobacteriaceae; genus Methylobacterium; species Methylobacterium indicum. The sequence goes on from NZ_AP024145.1 coordinate 5,675,239, forward strand.
GGGATGAGCGGGACCGAACGACGGGAGGCCGTGACGGCGCGGTACGGCGGGGAGGCCGCCCGCGCCGTCGCCGAGGGTCCCTGGAACGACGTGATCGCGGCGCTTCTGGCCCACCGCACCGTGCGGGCGTTCCGGCCCGATCCCCTGCCGGAGGGGACCCTGGACACGCTCGTCGCCGCCGCGCAATCGGCCGCCTCCTCCTCCAACCTCCAGACCTGGAGCGTCGTCGCCGTCGAGGATCCGGCGACCCGCAAGCGCCTGTCGGGGATCGCCGGCGGGCAGCGCCACGTCGCCGAGGCGCCCCTGGTGCTGGTCTGGCTCGCCGACCTCTCGCGCCTCGACGCGCTCGGGCGCGACCGGGGGAAGCCGACGGACGGGCTCGCCTACCTCGAGATGCTGATGGTCGGCGTGGTCGATGCCGCGCTCGCCGCGCAGAACGCCGCGGTGGCGCTCGAATCCCTCGGCCTCGGCACGGTCTATATCGGGGCGCTGCGCAACGACCCCGAGGCGGTGGCAGCGCTGCTTGGCCTGCCGCCGAACGTGCTGGCGGTGTTCGGCCTCTGCGTCGGCCATCCCGATCCGGCCCGCCCGGCCGCCGTGAAGCCGCGGCTGCCGCAGGGCGTCGTGCTGCATCGCGGCCGCTACGACCCCGCCCTCGCCGATGGGGCGGTCGCCGCCTACGACGCGGCGATGCGCGATTTCCAGGCCGGACAGGGAATGCCGCAGGTCGGCTGGAGCGACGCCGCCCTCGACCGGGTGCGCGGTCCCGAATCCCTGAGCGGCCGCGACCGGCTGCGGGAGATCCTGGAGCGCCGGGGCTTCGGCCTGAAATAAAGTTCGCGCCGTACGCCGCGCCGAACGATATCCCGTTGATCGTCCGTTTCGTTCGTCATACAGAACGAAACGCGGGGCGTCTCCCGCGCAGCGGAATGGGAGAGCGGCGTGTCGGACGAGAGCGTGGTGCACGAGCGGCGGCGGGCGGAGACGATCGCGGCCGCGAACGGGATCGGCACCGACACCGCCTTCGGGGCGGTGACCCCGCCGCTCTATCTCTCGACGACCTACACCTTCGCGGAGTTCGAGCAGCCCCGGGCCTACGACTACGCCCGCCTCGGCAACCCGACCCGCGATCAGCTCGCCGACACCCTGGCGAAGCTCGAAGGCGGCGCCCGGGCCGTCGTGGTGTCGAGCGGCATGGCGGCCCTCGATCTTGCCCTGTCGCCCCTGCGCCCCGGCGACCTCCTGGTGGCGCCGCACGATTGTTACGGCGGCACCCACCGGCTGCTCTCGATGCGGGCGGCGCGCGGCCATTACCGGGTCGCCTTCGTCGACCAGGGCGACGAGGCGGCGCTCACGGCCGCCCTCGCCGAGGGGGCCCGGGTCGTGCTGACCGAGACGCCGAGCAACCCCCTGATGCGGATCACCGACATCCGCCGGGTCGGAGCGCTCGCCAAGGCCGCCGGCGCCCTGTTCGTCGTCGACAACACCTTCCTGTCGCCGGCCCTGCAGCGGCCGCTCTCCCTCGGGGCCGACCTCGTCGTCCACTCGACCACCAAGTTCCTCAACGGCCATTCCGACGTGATCGGCGGCGCGGTGATCGCCGCGGACGCGGCGCTGGGCGACGAGCTCGCCGCCTGGGCGAACACCGTCGGGGTCACCGGCTCGCCCTTCGACGCCTACCTCACCCTGCGCGGCGTGCGCACGCTGTTCGCCCGGATCGAGCGCCAGGAGCGCAACGCCGCCGCGGTCGCGGCCTTCCTCGATCGCCATCCGGCGGTGGCCCGCGTCCATTATCCGGGCCTGCCCGCCCATCCGGGCCACACCCTGGCGAAGGCGCAGCAGGCGGGCTTCGGGGCGATGCTGAGCGCCGAACTGTCGGGCGGGCGCGAGGCGGTGCGCCGGCTCGTCGGGGCGCTCACGATCTTCAGCCTGGCCGAGTCCCTCGGCGGGGTCGAGAGCCTGATCGCCCATCCGGTGACCATGACCCACGCCGCCATGGACCCCGAGGCCCGCGCGCGGGCGGGCGTCGGCGACGGGCTGGTGCGGCTCTCGGTCGGCCTGGAAGCGGAGGCCGACCTGCTGGACGACCTGGCCAAGGCTCTCGATACCGTCGCCAAGGGCTGACGGCCCCGCGGCGCCGGCGCCCTAGATCCGATCGGGTACGTGACAATCCGGGATGCCGGCCGAGCGAGGACGCGATGACACACGGGACGATGCGCCTCGGCGCCTTCTTCTACGCCACCGGCCACCACGTCGCCGGCTGGCGCCACCCGTCGAGCGAGGCCGATGGCGGGATCAACCTCGACCGCTATGTCGGCTGGGCGAAAGCCGCGGAGGCCGCGAAGTTCGACCTGATCTTCCTGGAAGACGGCACCGGCATCCGCGACGCCGACCTGCGCTCGAGCGAGCGCACCGCCCGCTCGACGCATTTCGAGCCCGTCACCCTGCTGTCGGCGCTGGCCGCCGTCACCCACCGGATCGGCCTCGTCGCCACCACCTCGACGAGCTTCAACGAGCCCTACAACGTCGCCCGCCGCTTCGCCTCCCTCGATCACCTGAGTGGCGGCCGGGCCGGCTGGAACCTCGTGACCTCCGCCACCGATCTGGAGGCGGCGAATTTCGGCAACGACAAGATCGCCCGCCACGCCGACCGCTACGAGCGGGCGGAGGAGTTCGTCGATGTGGTCCTGGGGTTGTGGAACACCTGGGACGACGATGCGGTCGTGATCGACAAGGCCTCGGGCCAGTTCTCGAAGCCCGACGGTTTCCGGCCCCTCGACCACAAGGGCAAGCATTTCGAGGTCCGCGGCCCCCTCAACCTGTCGCGCACGCCGCAAGGCCAGCCGGTGCTGGTCCAGGCCGGCTCGTCGGGTCCCGGCAAGGACTTGGCGGCGCGCACCGCCGAGATCGTGTTCACCGCCAACCAGACCCTCGAGGAGGCGGTCGAGTTCTCCCGCGACCTCAAGGGCCGCATGGCCCGGTTCGGCCGCTCCCCGGACGATCTGAAGGTGATGCCGGGCCTCTTCCCGGTCGTCGGCCGCACCGAATCGGAGGCGCGGGACAAGTTCGAGGAGTTGCAGGCGCTGATCGACCCGGTGGTGGGGCTGGCACTGCTCAGCCGCATGGTCGGCCACGACCTCTCGGAGCACGACCCGGACGGCGCGGTACCGGAACTGCCGGCGACCGAAGGGCTGAAGTCGCGCCAGCAGCTCATGTTCGACCTCGCCCGCCGTGAGGGCCTGACCCTGCGCCGGCTCTACCTGCGCATCGCCGGGGCCCGGGGCCACTCGCAGATCGTCGGCACGCCGGCCCAGATCGTCGACGAGATGGAGGCGCGGTTCCGGGCCGGGGGGGCGGACGGCTTCAACATCATGCCGCCGACCCTGCCGGGCGGGCTCGACGACTTCATCGCGCTGGTGCTTCCCGAACTGCGCCGCCGCGGTCTCTTCCGCACCGAGTACGAAGGCACCACCCTGCGCTCCCATCTCGGCTCGCGCCCGCCCGGCGGTTACGGGCCGGCTCGTTAAAGATACTCCCAGGGACCTTTGCCGGGTGCCGTTGCGTTCTCCGTCCGGGCGCGTGCCCGGACCGAGAGTTTCCCTTCCCATGATGCATCACCACGGCGCCCACCTCGCGCTCGCCTGCCTCCTCCTCGCCGGCGCCGCGCCTGCGCTGGCGCAGGGCGCCTCCCCCCGCCTCGACAAGGTCGCGAGCTTCGACCACCAGGTCACCGGCGTCACGGTGGCCCGCGACGGGCGGATCTTCGTGAACTTCCCGCGCTGGAGCGAGGACGCCCCGGTCTCGGTGGCCGAACTCAAGGACGGCAAGCCGGTGCCCTACCCGGATGCCGGCTGGAATTCCTGGCGCAACGCCAGGAAGGACGAGATCGACCCCAAGACCCACTTCGTCTGCGTGCAGAGCGTGGTGGCGGATGGCCAGGACCGGCTCTGGGTGGTGGACGCCGCCGCGCCCGCGATGGGCGCAGTGGTGAAGGACGGGCCGAAGCTCGTCGGCATCGACCTGAAGACCAACCAGGTGATCAAGACGATCCCGTTCGACGCGCCCACCGTGCTGCAGGCCTCCTACCTCAACGACGTGCGGATCTCGCCCGACGGCAAGACCGCCTACCTGACCGATTCCGGCGCCGAGGGTGCCCTGATCGTCGTCGATCTCGACAGCGGCTCGGCCAAGCGGGTGCTGTCGGGCCATCCCACGACCATGCCGGACAAGAGCGTGACCGTGACCGCCGACGGCCAGACCCTGCGCCGTCCGGACGGCCGCGGCGTCGAGTTCTCCGCCGACGGCATCGCGCTCTCGCCCGACGGCAAGACGCTCTACTGGCAGGCGATCAAGGGCAAGACGCTCTACAGCCTGCCGACCGACGCCCTGACGGGCTGGGCGACCGCCACGGTGGTGCCCGAGATGCTCACCGACCGGACGCTCGGGGGCAAGATCGTCACGGTCGGCGAGAACGGGCCGGCGGACGGCCTGCTGATCGGCCGCAAGGACGGCCGGATGTACGTGACCTCGCCCCAGGACAATGCCGTGAAGGTCCGCGACCTCGCCAATAACGGCGCCGGGCTGACGACCCTGGTCCAGGATCCGCAGCTGCGCTGGCCCGATACCTTCGGCGAGGGCCCGGACGGGACGATCTACGTCACCACCTCGCACATCCAGGATTCGGCCGACTACAAGCCCGGCGCGCCGATCAGCCTGCCGACGGAGTTGTGGGCGATCCGCACGGGTCCGGCCGCGGGATCGACGGGGATCGCGCCGGCACGGTGAGGAAGCGGGCGGCCGGTTCCGCCGCCGCCCACCCAACCCCTCGGCCGCGACCACTCGGCCACAACCCCTTGGCCACAACCCCTTGGCAAGGCCTGGCAACCTGTGCTGGATATCCCTCCATGCCGGCCAGGCGATGCACGGGGTGTCGCCGGCCGGTCCCCGGGGACGCAGTTTGGCCTTGCCCAGGTCCCGAGAGACGACCGGTTCGCCGCCCCTGACGCCGGTCGAGCTCGCCGGGCGCATCGCGGGGCTCGCGGGCGGCGCCCGGCTCGCCGTCCTCGGCCTCACCCGGGACGGCGTCGGTCATCTGCTGGCGGGGGCGGGGATCGGCCGGGGGGCGCTGCTCGTCGCCGCCGAGGAGCCCCGCAGCGCGGCGACGGTGGTGGACCGCGTGCTCGACGACCTTGCCGAACTGGCCCTCGCCCGCTGGCCCGACTGGCCGGACGGCACCGTGCCCGACGTCTCGGGGCCGTGGCTGAAAGCGGCCGCGACCCTGGCGGTCGCCGGGCGCCCGCCCCGGTTCCGGCGGGCCGCGCGGGCGCTCGAATTCGCCCAGCTCCTGCGGGCGGTCGATCCCGGCAGCGTGATCCTGGTGGCGGAGGTCGATCCGGCCTCGGCGACGCGGGCCGCCCCGGTGATCGAGGCGCTCGAATGGTGCGCCGGGCACGGCGCGTCCTGCATCGCCGCCCTGCCGGCCGCGCCACCCGATACCCCACCCTACGACCGCATCCTCTACGGCGCCTGCAGGCTCGGCCATCCGGCCACCCCGGCCGCGTCCCGCTTCATCCCGGCGCGCTCGCGCGCCCACCCGGCGAGCGCGGTCGAGCGACGGGTCGAGGCGGCGCTCGCGGGCGACCCGGAGCTCGCCGGCCTCTTCTCCGGCAACGAGGTCGTGGCGGTGGCGGGCCACGGCCGGCAGCCCCGGGTCGATTTCCTGTGCCGCGAGCACCGGATCGTCGTCGAGCTCGACGGGCCCGAGCATCAGGCCGAGCCCCGATTCGGCGAGGACCGCCACCGCGACTACGAGCTGACGGTCGCCGGCTACCTCGTGCTGCGCCTCACCAACGCGCAGGTGGCGGACGACCTGCAGCGGGCGATCGAGAAGATCCGCGCCGTCGTCCGGCTGCGGCGCGCGGGCCCCGGACCAGGAGACGCGACCCGATGAGCGAGACACCGACCCCCGTCCAGGCGCTGATCCTCTGGCGCCTGCTCGGCCGGCAGGGGACCGCGCTCAACAGCGAGATCGCGCCGAAGAAGGCGGAGCGCGACGCCCTGCTGCGGGCAGGCTTCCTGGATGTCGAGAAGGCGGGCCGCTCCTCGCGCCTGACCGTGACCGACAAGGGCTGGAACTGGGCCGGCGACCACCTGCGCGACCCCCTGCCGCCGACCATGCGGGTGCTCCAGGACTGGCTGACGCGGCTCCACCACCACCTCGCGGCGTCGGGCGCGACGCTGGCCGAGTTCGTCGGGCCCGCTCCCGAACCCACGGCACCAGCCCCCGCCAAGCCCCGCAGGGCTCCCGCCAAGCCCCGCAGGGCCCCGACGCCGAAGGCCCCCCGAAGGTCTCGGCCGCCGTCTGCGCCCGATCCCGGCGAGATCCGCACCCGGATCGAGCGGGCCTATCTCGCCTGCACGGCGGGGCGCAGGGCGCGGGGCGTGCGCCTCAGCGCTCTGCGGGCGGCGCTTCCCGACCTCGACCGCGCGACCGTCGATGCCGGTCTGGCGGCGATCCTTCGCGGCGACCCGACCATCCGGCTCACCCGGATCGGCGACCCGAAGGCCCTCGACGCCGCCGAGCGCGCCGCCGCCTTCGACCCGGCGGGCGAGCCCTTCCACGAGATCTGGATCCAGGCATGAGCGACGCCCTCGACGCCCTGCGCCGCGTCAACTTCGACTGGGTGCGCACACTCGACAGCATCTGGCTCGACGCCGAGCCGACGGGCGCGCCCAACGAGGCGCGGGTGCCGGGGCTGGTTGCCGATCTCCACGCGCAGGGGGCGGGTCCCCGCCCGCGGGGCCGGGTGCTCATCGGCGAGGCCGGCATCGGCAAGACCCATCTCGTCGGCCAGATCCGCCGCGAGGTCTGGGCTTCGGGCGGCTGGTTCGTGCTCCTCGACGTCCTCGGCCTCACCGATTTCTGGCGCAGCGCGGCGCTGAGCTACCTCACCGCCCTGATGCAGCCGATGCCGGACGGGCGGCGCCAGTCCGACGCGGTGCTGGCCGGCATCGCCCGGCGGTTCCGGGTCGAGGCGCAGGTCGAGCAGGCGTTCAACACCCCCAACATCGACGCCCGCCGGATCGTCGACCTGCTGGTGCGGGCCCTGATGCACGTCGATACCGGGCGGGCGCTCAAGCACCAGGACGTGTTTCGCGCCCTCTGCCTGCTGCGGGCCCAGGATCTCGCCACGGTCGGTCTCGCCCATGCCTGGCTGCAGGGCTACGAGGCCGATCCGGTCGCGCGCACCGCGCTGGGCTTCACCACGCCGCCACCCTCGCCGATCGAGCTGGTGCGCGGCATGGCCTGGATCATGGGGCTCAGCGGCCCGACGCTGATCGCCGTCGACCAGATCGACGGCGTGGTCGATGCGAGCCGGCTCAGCGCGGAGGACGACTTCGACTCAGGCCCGGGCCTCGCCGAGATGCTGGCCGCCGGCCTGATGGAGCTGCACGAGGGCGGCGGGCGCGGCATGACGCTGATCACCTGCCTGCCGGAATCCTGGCAGAGGCTCGAGGCGCGGGGGCTCAAATCCGCTCTCGACCGGTTCGATCCCCCGGTGCTGCTGGAGGGCCTGAACCGGCCGGCCGCCGCGGCGGCGCTGATCCGCGGTCGGCTGGCCCCCGCCTATGCCGAGGCGGGCTTCGCCCCACCCTTCCCGACCTGGCCGTTCGACGAGGCGGCGATCGCCGCTGCCGCCGCCGGCGCGGTGCGGCCCCGCACCCTGCTGATGCGCTGCGACGCCGTTCGGCGCGCCTGCCTGGCGGACGGGGCGGTGACGCTCTGCCGCGACCTCACCGGACAGGCGCCCGAACGCCGCGAGCCCGTCGCGCCGCCCTTCGACCTCGACGCGGCCCGGCGCGAGGCCGACCTCGCCGGCATCCTCGACGACGAGGAGGCCGGGCTCGGCGAGCTGCTGCGGGCCGCCTTCGACCTCTACGCCCTGGAGGACGATCCCCACGACGCGATCGACGTGGTGAGCAAGGGCGAGCCCGAGCAGAGGCTGCCGCCGCTCCACGGCCGGCTGACCTTCCTGCACCGCGACGAGAACGACCGCGAGCGCCACGTCTGCTACCGCGCCCTGCTGCAGACCCATCCGATCGCCTTCCAGGCCCGGCTGCGGGCGGCGCTGACCGCCTCGGGCATCTCGACGAAGATCCCCGGCCGGGAACTGCTGCTGGTGCGTCGGGGCCCGGTACCGCCCGGTGCCAAGACGAATGCCCTGGTCGACCGGTTCCTCGCCGCCGGCGGCCGGCTGATCGATCCGTCCGACGACGACCTGCGCACCTTCGTCGCCCTGCGCGCCCTGCGCGACCGGGCGGTGCGCGACGGCGAGATCGACCGCTTCGCCGGCTGGATGCGCGAGACCCTACCGGTGCGCGCGACCGGGTTCTTCCGCACGATCGGCCTGTCCGGCGACGCGACCGCCGACATCTCCGGCGAGCGCCCGCCATCCCGGGGCCGTGCGCCGGTACGGACCGGTCGCGCGCCCCTGCCTCCGCTCCCACCGCGACGGCCGCGCGGCGACCTCGACCGGCCCGAGGAAGCGGGTCCCGCGGCCGGCTTCGAAGGGCCCGGCCCCGTCCGGACGCGGGAGCCCGCCCCGGCACCCCCCGACGCCGCGCCGCGCCGCACGCCCACCCCCGTCGTGCCGCCCCCGAGCCCCATCCCGGACGCGATCCCGGTCGGACACCGCCTGACGCCCGACGCGCCGCCCGTCGTGCTGCCGCTGCGGCTTTTGCCGCGCCACACCGCGATCATCGCCGGTTCGGGCTCGGGCAAGACCGTGCTGCTGCGCCGCCTCGTCGAGGAGGCGGCGCTCGCCGGCATCCCGGCGATCGTCGTCGATCCCAACAACGACCTCTCGCGCCTCGGCGATGCCTGGCCGGAGCGGCCGGACCGGTTCGCCCCGGAGGACGACCGCAAGGCCGCGCTCTATGCCGGGCAGGCCGAGGTGGTGGTGTGGACGCCGGGCGTGCATGCCGGCAACCCGCTCTTTCTCTCGGTGATGCCGGACCTCGCCGCGAGCGAGGACCGCGACGAGCGCGCGCAGGCGATCGAGATGGCGGCCGAGACGCTCGGGCCGCTCGCGGGCGCGGGAAAGACCTTGCAGCGCGGGGTGCTGGCCGACGCGCTGCGGGGGTTCGCGGGCCGGGGCGGCGGCACGCTGTCGGCCTTCACCGACCTGCTGGCCGACCTGCCCGACGGCACCAGCCAGATCGGCAGCGCGACGAAGCTCGCCGCCGACATGGCGAACCAGCTGCTCGCCGCGGTCGCCACCAACCCGCTCTTGCGGGTGGAGGGCGCAGTGCTCGATCCCGCGCGCCTGTTCCACGGCCCCGATCCGGCCCGCACCCGGATCTCCGTCGTCAACCTGTCGGGCCTCGCCTCGGAGGCGGCGCGGGAGGATTTCGTCAACCGGCTCCAGATGGCGCTGTTTAGCTGGATCAAGGCGAACCCCTCGCCCCGGGGCCGGCTCTACGTGCTGGACGAGGCGCAGACCTTCCTGCCCTCGGGCCGGACGCCGCCGAGCCTCGGCAGCGGCATCAAGCTCGTGGCGCAGGGCCGCAAGTACGGGCTCGGGATGATCGTGGCGACGCAGGTGCCGAAAGGCATCCACAACCAGGTCGTGTCGAACTGCACCACCCAGTTCTTCGGCCGCCAGAGCGCCCCTGCCACCATCGCGGCGGCCCAGGAGATCATGGCGGCGAACGGCGGCGCGGCTCCCGATATCGGCCGGCTCGGGGCGGGAGAATTCTACTTCGCCACGGAGGGCTCGGGGAAGCCGGCGAAGCTGCGCACGCCGCTCTGCCTGAGCCACCATCCGGCCAACCCGCCGACGCCCGAGCAGGTGATCGACCGCGCCCGGCTGTCCGCGGCTCGGGTGGAAGGCGGGACCCGAGCCTGAACCCTCCCGCGCGGCTCGAACCCGCGCCCGCGACCGGCCTTGACACCACGTGGGGCTGCCGACCCTATGGCCGTTGGAATTGTGTTTCTCCCCGGCCGGGGTGATCTCAAGCGGTCGTGCGTGTATGGATGCTGGCGATCTCAGATCGTGTTCCGACACGTTCTTGCGCATGATCGAGGAATACGGGTTCGCGGGGAACTGGCACTGGTCGTTCGCGTCGGATGAGCAGCGCTGGTCGCCTGGATTCTTTCGGCTCCTGGGTCTGGACCCGTTCACCACGGCATCCCGCTACGACCTTCTGATCGACCTCCTGCACCCGGACGACCGAGCGCGGCTGGCGAGCCCCGGCCAGATTCGCCAGGGCGACGTCGTGCCGATGGCGCTCGTCCGGGTGATCCGGCCGAGCGGAGAGCTGCGTATCCTGTCGATCCTGTCCGAGTTGCGCGTCTCGCCGGAGGGCCGGCCGCTCTCGGTCGGCGGCGTCGCCCTCGATGTCAGCGACAGGGAGCGCCTCCGGCACCTGCAGGAGGCCGAACAGCGTCGGCGCCGGGCCCTCTACCTGACCTCCTATACGGCGACCTACTCGCTCGGTCCCGACCTCGTTCACCGGTTCCCGGCCGAGGTGGCGCAGGTGCACGGCCTGTCCCTGGAGGAGATCGAGACCGACCCGTTCCTGATGGTCGTGCCCGAGGCGCGCACGGCCCTGCGCGACCGCGGCTGGGCCATGTACGACGACCATCAGCGCTTCCAGGCCATCTCTCACGAACGCCTGGCCAACGGCGAGCTATGGCGGTTCCGCCTCGTCGGCGCGCCGGCCTGGAACGCGGCGGGCGACTATCTCGGCTGGACCGGCATGAAGTACCCGGTCCACGAATCCGGCGCGCCCGTGCACGGCATCCTGGCGCCCAAGGATGCCGCCCTGCGATTCGGCCTCGAGCAGGCCGTGCGCGGTCGCCATCTGCGGGCGGCCCGCGGCCTGCTGGACTGGTCGATGTCGACACTCGCCGAGGCCGGGGGATTGTCGCTCTCGACGGTGCGCCGTCTCGAGGACGATGCCGAGGGCCGGAGCTCGCGGTCCCGCCACAAGGCCGTCGACGCCCTGCGCCGAGCCGGGATCCGGTTCATCGCGATGGATGACGGCACCATCGCGGTGGTCAAGACATAGGGCATTTTCTGGAGGATTGGATGTAGATATTTGTTGAAAATGATAAATCAGAGAGATATGACACCAATCATTTAGTTATGAATAGCATATGAATTTGGCTTTCAGCACTCCTAACAGCTCATTTTTGATTTTTTTCCATTTATTTTCTCCGATGAGTGGAGTATAATCGGGAATAAATCGGGGAATGTGTTGGGTCAAGCTGGATACGGTCTCTCACGGCCTGCTGGATTGCATCTCACGAATTTGACATTCTCGACGCCATTCCGGGGCCGCGAAAGTGGATCCTGGGATCCAGAACCGAGGATGATTGAGGAAACGGCGGATCGCGTTCCCCCTGATCCTTTCTCACGTGCGGGTCTGGGCGTACCTTCGGCACCCCGGGGTTCCGCTGCGCAGCCGTGGAGCGACGCACTAGATTTAAGATCTGCAAGTCGAATCAAATATTTCATTAATTATACTATATACGTAATAATCATTGCTAAATCGATCGCCATATGATTTTGATGTCAGAATGCCGTTCATCGACAACCCGATCGAACGCCATGCCGGCGACACGCTTCGGAGCGTTCTGCGTTTGCGTAGAACGATGCGGGACCGCAGCATCGCCCGGAGCCGTTCGTCTCCGGCTCTTGTCGAATCCGTCGCGTTGTCGCGGGCGGATTGTCGGGCGACTGGCATTGGTTCTGCGCGTCGGGCCAGCAGCGCTGGTCGCCGGGATTCCCGCGGCTCCTCGGCCTCGCGCCGCGTTCCGCTACGCCGAGCTACGCCCTGTTCGTCGACCTCGTGGACCCGGGGGATCGGGGGCCGATCGCGCGTCCGAGCGCCGCGTTGCGAGGCCACGTGCTGCCGCGGGCCCTCCTCCGGCCGATCCGGCCGAGTGGCGAGTTGCGCAGTCTCTCGGACCTGTCCGAACTCCGGCTCTTACCGGACGGACGTCCTCTCGCCCCGAGCGGCGTCGCCCTCGACGTGAACGGCTGAGATGGATGCATCGCCGGGAGCAGCGAAAGCGGCAAGCTCTGCACCGGGCGACGTATGCGACCTCCTGCACGGTCGGGGTGGATGGCTTCGACGATTTTCCGTCCGAGATGGCGCTGGTCCCTGGATTGGAGCTGCACGAGATTCGCGCCGATCCGTTCACGATGGTCGTGCCGGAGCGAGGGGCATTCCGCGACCGGGCGAAGGGCGTCCGCACCCGGGAAACCCGATTCCAGGGGACGGCCAGCGAACGGCCCGCCGACGGGGAGATCCGCCGCTTCCGGATCGGTGGCGTCCCGCTCCGGGACCCGGCCGGGCACCATCTCGGCCGGGCCGGAATGAAATACCCGATCGACGCCTCGGACGGGTTTCTGGCCGAGGTCAGCCCCCTCTCGATGGTGAGGTCCGGCACGCCCTGGAGCAGGGGAAAGCCCTCACCTGAGAGCGGCCCGCGGCCTGCTCGACTGGCTCGATGGCGCAGCTCGCCGCCGCCAGCGGCCCGTCGCTCTCGACGGTACGCGCAATCGAGGACGGAGCCGAGGCCCGCAAGGCCGGCTCCCGCATCAAGACTCTGGCCGCCCTGCGGGCGGCCGGGATCCGCTTCGTCGCGACGGACGACGGTAGGGTCGCGGTGTCGAAGGCCTGACGGGTATCCCGACGCCCCGGCGGCACTCAGCATCGGCGCGAGGACGCGCGACCCGCGAACGGGCCGGCCCCTCAGGGGAGCCGGCCCGGATGTCGGATCGAGGCTCAGCGAGCCCGGTTGGCCGGGCTCGTGGCCGCAGCGTTGCCGCCGCTGTGGCTCGGCAGGTCGTCGGCGCGGGCGGCGCCGGGGGCCATCGTGCCGGGCGCCATCGTACCCGGGGCGGCCGGCGCCACGGTGCCGGTAGTCAGGTCGCGCTCGGGCATGCCCTTCTCGGCGTTGCTCTTCACGCTGGCGGGATTGTTCAGGTTGTTCTCCGACGAGCCAGGAACGCCGGTTTGCGCCAAAGCGGCACCGGTGAGCGCGACGGTCGTGGCGAGGGCGAGGAGGGTGGTCCGCATGGTCGGTATCCTTTTCCGAGGTCTCGTGAGGCGGCAACGCACAGGGCACCGGCCAAGGTCCCCCGATTTCCCAAGGTCCCCCGTATTCCGAGGTCCCCGTTTTCCACCGCCGCGTCGGCTTGCCGGCCCTGCTGCTTGTTCCTATTTTGTTCTCATCAACCTGTGTCGGCGCCGCCGACACCGCCGGACGAGGAGGACAGGATGGCGACGACCCACGAACGCGACGAGGATGCCGCCGAGACCGCCCGCATCGAGCAGGCAGCCTGGACCGCCGCGATGATCGAGGCGGAGCGGGAGCGCGCCCTCGATGCCTGCCTCGCTCGCGAGGCCGGCTTCTGACGAAGCGCCGTTGCCGCGCGGGGGCAACTCCTTCGCCCTGCTCAGGCCGAAGGCAGATGCCGCCCTGATTTTCTGCAGCATTGGCTCTTGCCTCCGGGCTCAGGCACAGTATCGTTCGTCTACGAACGAGTTTGTATCCCGCTCGCGCGAAGTCGCGGCGGGATCCGCCGGAGGTTCGCCCCGATGTCGACCCGCGACGAGACGTTCCGCCCTCTGTCCCGCCGCACCCTGCTCGGCGGGCTCGCCGCGGCACCGCTCGGCCTCGCCGCCTCCCGGGCGGTCGCGCAAGGGCAACCAGGCTCCGGGCCGATCCGCATCGGCGAATTGAACTCCTACGGCCGCATGGCCGCCTTCGCGGTCCCCTACCGCAACGCCATGCAGCTCGCGCAGGATGCCGTCAACAAGGCGGGCGGCATCAAGGCGCTCGGCGGCCGACCGATCGAGATCGTGTTTCGCGACGACGGCTCGACCCCCGGCGATGCGACCCGGGTCGCCGAGGAATTGCTGACCCGCGAGAACGTCGCCTTCCTGTGCGGCACCTTCCTGTCCAACGTCGGGCTCGCGGTGGCGGATTTCGCCAACCAGCGCAAGGCGCTCTTCCTCGCCACCGAGCCGCTCACCGACGCGCTCACCATGGGCAGCGGCAACCGCTACACGTTCCGGGTGCGGCCCAACACCTACATGCAGACCCGCATGCTGGTGGAGGCGGTCAAGGACCGCGGGATCAAGCGCTGGGCGATCGTGGCGCCGAACTACGAATACGGCCAGTCCGCCGCCGCCAACTTCAAGAAGCTGATGGCCGCCGCCGTGCCGGGCTTCGAGGTGGTGGGCGAGCAGTTCCCGGCGCTCGGCAAGGTCGATGCCGGCGCCACCGTCGGCGCCCTGTCGCAGATGAAGGCCGACGGGCTGTTCAACGTGCTGTTCGGGGCCGACCTCACCGCCTTCGTGCGCGAGGGCAACACCCGCGGGCTGTTCGAGAAGCGCACGGTGGCGAGCCTGCTCACCGGCGAGCCGGAATATATGATCCCGCTCGGCGACGAGACGCCGGAGGGCTGGGTCACCACCGGCTATCCGTGGGAGACGATCGATACCAACGGCCACAAGGAGTTCGTGGCCGCCTACCGGGCCCGGTTCACCGACACGCCGCGGCTGGGCTCGCTCTTGGGCTACGTCGTCGTCGGCATGATCCGCGACATGCTGGAGAAGGCCGGCTCGACCGAGACCGAGGCGATGATCGCGGCGCTGGAAGGCCTGACCTCCCAGACCATCGCCGGCCCGGTGACGATGCGGGCCCTCGACCATCAATCGACACTGGGCGCCTGGATCGGCGAGACGGCGCTGAACGGCCGCCAGGGCACGATGAAGAACGTGCGCTACGCCGACGGGGCGAACTACATGTTCCCCGAGGCCGAGGTGAAGGCGGCCCGCAAGGCCTGACCCCCCGACAACGCGCGGGAGCGTAAGGCCATGGACCCGTCCTTCCTCGTCATCCAGGCGCTCTCGGGCTTTGCGAGCGCCTCGTCGCTGTTCATCATCGCCTCCGGGCTGACGATCGTGTTCGGCGTCACCCGGATCGTGAACTTCGCCCACGGCTCGTTCTACATGCTGGGGGCCTACATCGCGGTCACGATCGTGCCGCGGCTCCTCGACCTGTCGTATTCGCCGGCCGCGTTCTTCCTCGGGGTGCTGCTCTCGGCCCTCCTCGTCGGGCTGATCGGCGTCGCGGTCGAGGTCCTGCTGCTCCGCCGCATCTACCGGGTGCCGGAACTCTTCCAGCTGCTCGCCACCTTCGGCATCGTGCTGATCGTCGAGGATCTGGTTCTGAAGGTCTGGGGCCCGGTCGACATCGCCGGCCCCCGGGCGCCCTCGCTGCGCCACGGCGTCGAGATCTTAGGCCAGCGCTTCCCGGCCTACGAACTGGTGCTGATCGCGGTCGGTCCCCTGGTGCTGGGGCTCCTCTGGCTCCTCATGCACCGCACCCGTTTCGGGGTGCTGATCCGGGCCGCGACCCAGGACCGCGAGATGGTCGGCGCGCTCGGCGTCAACCAGGCCCGGCTCTTCACCCTGACGCTGTTTCTCGGCGCCAGCCTCGCGGGGCTCGGCGGCGCGCTCCAGATCCCGCGCATCCCGGCCAACGCCCATATGGACCTCTCGGTCATCACCGACGCCTTCGTGGTCACGGTGATCGGCGGCATGGGCTCGGTGCCGGGCGCCTTCGTGGCGGCGCTGATCATCGGCCAGCTCCAGGCCTTCGGCATCCTGATCTTCCCGAAGGTGACCCTGGTCCTCGTCTTCGCCCTGATGGCGGTGGTGCTGGTGGTCAAGCCCTGGGGCCTGTTCGGCCGTCCGGAGGCGGCGTCCGGCCGGGTGATGCCGCCCGAGGGAATTCCCGCCTTGCGCCGCTTCCGCCCGGCCGAAACCGCGCTGGCATGCCTCGCCATCCTCGCCCTGCTGGCCGTTCCGCTCGTCGGCGACGCCTACAAGGTGAAGGTCGCGACCGAGATCCTGATCTTCGCGCTCGCCGCCTTCTCGCTGCAATTCCTGGTCGGGGTCGGCGGGCTGGTGTCGTTCGGGCACGCGGCCTATTTCGGGATCGGCGCCTACGCGGCCGGGCTCCTCGTCACCGGGCCGTTCAAGGCACCGATGGAGCTGGCCCTCGTCGCCGCGCCGCTTGCCGCCGGCCTCGGCGCGGCCCTGTTCGGCTTCTTCATCGTGCGGCTGTCGGGCATCTACCTCGCCATGCTGACGCTCGCCTTCGGGCAGATCGTCTACGCGGTCTGCTTCCAGTGGGTCGAGGTGACGGGGGGCGACAACGGCGTCGTCGGGGTCTGGCCGTCCTCCTGGGCGTCGGGCCGCAGCACCTACTTCTACCTCGTCGCCGCCCTGTCGCTCACCGCGATCGTCCTCTTGCGCCGGGTGATCTACGCGCCCTTCGGCTACACCTTGCGGGCGGCCCGCGATTCCGCCACCCGGGCCGAGGCGATCGGGCTCGACGTGCGCACCCATCGCTGGCTCGCCTTCACGCTCGCCGGCGCCGCGGCCGGGCTCGCCGGGGGCCTCTATGCCTTCATGAAGGGCTCGATCGACCCGACGCTCACCGGCATCCCGCTCTCGATCGACTTCCTGGTGATGGTGCTGGTCGGCGGCATCCAGACCGTGATGGGCCCGCTCGTCGGCGCCGCCTTCTTCCACGCGCTGAAGGACGCGGTGATGCCGCTCACCGAGTTCTGGCGCCTGCTCCTGGGCATCGCGATCATCGCCACCGTGCTGGCCTTCCCGCGCGGGCTCGCCGGGGCCGCCGAGGCGCTGCGGGGACGGCGCGCCGCGACGCCGAAAACCGTGGAGGCCTCGGCATGACGCTCCTCGTCGTCGAGGGCCTGACGAAGCGCTTCGGCGGCGTCGCCGCCGCCAAGGACGTGTCGTTCACGCTTCAAGCCGGCGAGATGCTGGCGATCATCGGCCCGAACGGCGCGGGCAAGTCGACCACCTTCAACATGGTGGGCGGGCAGCTGAAGCCCGATTCCGGCTCCATCACCCTCGACGGCGCCTCGATCGCCGGCCTGCCGGCCCGCGCGATCTGGAAGGCGGGGGTCGGGCGCACCTTCCAAGTCGCCCAGACCTTCGTGTCGATGACGGTGGCCGAGAACGTCCAGATGGCGCTCCTGTCGCATCACGGCCGCTCGCGCGGCCTCTTTCGGGACGCCAGCGCCCTCTACCGCGACGAGGCGTTGTCCCTGCTCGCCGGGGTCGGGATGCGGACGGACGCCGAGCGACCGGTCTCGGAACTGGCCTATGGCGACGTGAAGCGGGTCGAACTCGCGGTGGCCCTCGCCTCGCGCCCGAAACTGCTTCTGATGGACGAGCCCACCGCCGGCATGGCGCCGCGGGAACGATCGAGCCTGATGGCCCTGACCGCCGAGGTGGCGCGGACCAATCGCATCGGGGTTCTGTACACCGAGCACGACATGGAGGCGGTCTTCGCCCATGCCGACCGGGTGCTGGTGCTGGTGCGCGGTGAGATCATCGCCGCCGGCACGCCGGAGGAGATCCGGGCCAACCCACGGGTCAAGCAGGTCTATCTCGGCGAGGCCGGCACCGAGGCGGCGATGCGCGCACGCCGGAAGGCGGTGGCATGAACGCGCTTCTCGACGTCTCCGGCCTCACGGCGGCCTATGGCCGGGCCCAGGTGCTGTTCGGCGTGACGCTGCGGCTTCGCCCCGGCGAGGTCGTGGCCCTGATGGGCCGCAACGGCGCCGGCAAGTCGACGACGCTCAAGGCGATCATGGGCGTGCTGCCGCCGACCGGCGGCACGGTGTGGTTCGAGGGCCGGGCGGTCACCGGCTGGGAGCCGTTTCGCGTCGCCCGCCGCGGCCTCGGCTACGTGCCGGAGGAGCGGCGCATCTTCACCGACCTCACGGTGATGGAGAACCTGGAGGTCGGCCGGAAGGTGCCGGCGGATGGCCGCGCCGCCTGGACGCCCGAGAAGCTCTTCTCGATCTTCCCCAACCTCGCCGAGATGCGCGGGCGCCGCGCCGCCGCGATGTCGGGCGGCGAGCAGCAGATGCTCACCATCGCCCGCACCCTGATGGGCAATCCCCATGCGGTCCTGCTCGACGAGCCGTCGGAGGGCCTCGCCCCGGTCATCGTCGAGCAGATGGCGGATGCGGTGCTCCGGATGAAGCGCGAGGGCAT
The DNA here is from genome assembly GCF_017347565.1 of Methylobacterium indicum. Lineage (NCBI taxonomy): Bacteria > Pseudomonadati > Pseudomonadota > Alphaproteobacteria > Hyphomicrobiales > Methylobacteriaceae > Methylobacterium > Methylobacterium indicum. The sequence goes on from NZ_AP024145.1 coordinate 5,693,362, forward strand.
CGCGGTGCTGCTCTCGGAGCAGAACCTGAGCTTCGCCGGTGCGGTCTCGGACCGGGCCTACGTGATCGAGAAGGGCGCGATCCATTTCGAGGGGACGATGGCGGCGCTCGAGGCGGACGAGGCGGTGCGGGAGGCGTACCTGACGGTGTGAGGAGCGAGAAGCCCGAGTATGGCGCGGGTTTTCCCCTCCCCCTTGTGGGGAGGGGCCAGGGGTGGGGGTGGTGCCGAATGGACCTCAGCGGTGCCTTCTGCACCACCCCCACCTCCAGCTCCTCCCTACAGGGGGGAGGAGAGGCGTTCTGATTTCAAAGCGTAGAGCGTCGAAACGGCGCCAGCCCCCCATCGGCCCCCAACGAAACCGTTCGTAGACGAATGATCGAGGTGTGACGTGAGACGCGTGGCAGGCATCGATGTCGGCGGCACCTTCACCGACCTTCTCCTGACGGAGGCGGATTCCTCGGGCGTGCGGGTGCGCCTCGCCAAGGTGCCGACGACGGTCCGCAACCAGGCCGAGGGCGTGCTGGCGGCGATCCGGGCCGCCGAGGTGGCGCCCGCCGCTCTCGATCTCGTCATCCACGGCACCACCGCCACCACCAACGCGGTGCTGGAGCGCAAGACCGCCAAGGTCGGGCTCATCACCACCGAAGGCTTTCGCGACGTGCTCGAACTCGGGCGCCGCACCCGGCCCAAGCCCTACGGGCTGTTCGGCACCTTCGAGCCGCTGATCCCGCGCGAGTGGCGCCGCGAGGTCCCCGAACGCGTGATGGCCGACGGCGCGGTGCGCACGCCCCTCGACGAGGCGGCGGTGGCGCAAGCCGTGCGCGATCTGCTGGCGGAGGGCTGCGAGGCCCTGGTGATCCATTTCCTGCACGCCTATGCCAACCCGGAGCACGAGCTGCGCGCCGGTGCCATCGCCCGCGCGATCTGGCCGAATTCCTACGTCACCCTCGGCCACGCCCTCCTGTCCGAGTTCCGCGAATACGAGCGCGGCACCACCGCCTCGGTCAACGCGGCCGTGCAGCCGATCCTCGACCGCTACATCCGCCGCCTCCAGGACGAGCTGCGGGCGCAAGGCTTCGCCCGCGACCTGCTGGTGATGAACGGCAATGGCGGCACCGTGCCGGCGGGACTGGTGGTCGAGGCCGCGGCCAAGACAGTGATGTCGGGCCCGGCCTCGGGCGTGATGGCCGCCGCCGCGACCCTCGCCCAGTCGGGGCTCACCAACGCCGTCACGTACGACATGGGCGGCACCTCGACCGACGTGGCGCTGATCGCCGGCGGCGTGCCCGAGGTCTCGGCCGAGCTCACCATCGATTACGGGCTGCCGATCCACCTGCCGATGGTCGACGTCCACACGGTCGGGGCCGGCGGCGGCTCGATCGCCTCCGTCAACCGGGCCGCGATGCTCCAGGTCGGCCCCGAGAGCGCCGGCTCCGAGCCGGGTCCGATCGGCTACGGCCGCGGCGGTACGCGGCCGACCATCACCGACGCCAACCTGGTGCTCGGCCGCCTCGATCCGGCAAGGCTCACCGCCGTACGGGCCGGAATCTCGATCGAGGCGATCCGGGAGGCTTTCGCCCGCGACCTCGCCGGTCCGCTCGGCATGAGCGTCGAGGCGGCGGCGGAAGCGGTGATCCGCCTCGGCAACGTCCACATGACCGGGGCCATCCGCATGGTGTCGCTGTCGCGCGGCTACGACCCGCGCGACTTCGTGCTCTTCGCCTTCGGCGGCGCCGGGCCGCTCCACGCCGTGGCGCTCGCCCGCGAACTCGGCATCCCGGAGGTGCTGGTGCCGGCCCGCCCCGGCCTCACCAACGCGCTCGGCTGCCTCGTTGCGGATCTGCGCCAGGACCGGGTGCGCACCCTCAACCGCCCCCTCGACGGGCTCGACATGGCGGATCTGCGCAGCATCCTCGAGGAGCAGGCGGCGGAGGCCCTGGCGATGGTCGCCGAGGAGCAGTCGGAGATCGAGGAGACCACGGTCACCTTCGGTGCCGACATGCAGTTCCGCGGCCAGACCCACCTGATCCGCGTCGCCCTGCCCTCCCCGGAGATCGACCGCGCGACGCTGCAAGAGCTGTTCGAGGCGGCCTACTTCCGCCGCTTCCAGGTGCGGCTGCCGGAGATCCGGGCGGTGGTGGTCAACCTCGTCACCTCGGTGATCGGGCGGCGCAGGCCCTTCCCTCTCGCGGCGCTGATCGACGAGGCCGGCCGGACCGATCTGGCGGGCGCACGTCTCGGCACCCGCCCGGTCTATGCCGGCGGCGCCTGGCACGAGGCCGCGATCTATGCCCGCGAGGCCCTGCCGCTCGGGGCCGAGATTTCCGGGCCGGCCGTCATCCAGCAGATCGACGCCACCACCGTGATCGAGCCCGGCGCCACCGCGCGGGTCGACGCCATCGGCAACCTGAGGATCCGGGTATGACCCAGCTCGACGCCCTCACCCTTGCGGTGATCCAGGCCGGGTTGCAGCAGGTCTGCAACGAGATGGACATCGCCTTCTCGCGCTCGGCCTTCTCGCCGGTCATCGCCGAGGCCGACGACCGCTCGGACGGGATCTACGACCGCGACACCGGCGCGCTGATCTCACAAGGGGAGTACGGCCTGCCGGTCTTCGTCGGCACGATGCAGTATTCGACCGGGGAGCTGATCCGGCTGATCCGCGAGGGACGGGTCGGGGCGCCGGAACCCGGCGACATCTACATCGTCAACGACCCCTATCTCGGCGGCACGCACCTGATGGACGTGCGGTTCGTGAAGCCCGTCTTCGTCGAGGGCAAACTCTTCTGCTGGTTGCAGAATACCGGCCATTGGCCCGATATCGGCGGCATGGTGCCGGGCGGGTTCTCGGCCCACGCCACGGAGGTCGAGCAGGAGGGCCTGCGCCTGCCGCCGGTCAAGCTGTTCAAGCGCGGCACGATGGACCAGGAGATCTTTTCGATCATCGCGTCCAACATTCGCGTCGCCGATCAGCGCATCGGCGACATCAAGGCGCAAGCCGCAGCGCTGATGGTGGGTGAGAGCCGGCTCTCCGACCTCCTGGCGAAGTACGGGCCCGAGACCCTGGACGCGGCAATCAGAGAGATCCGCGCCCGTTCGGCCGAGCGGATGCGGGCCGAGATCCGCCAGATCCCGGACGGCACCTATACCTCGGAGGCCTTCGTCGATTCCGACGGCGTGGTGAACGAACCGCTCCGCATCGCGCTCACGATGACCAAGGCCGGCGACGGTCTGACCTTCAATTTCTCGGGCTCCTCGCCGCCCTGCCGCGGCCCGATGAACTCGGTGGTGGCGACGACCTATTCCTCGGTCTACCTCGCGGTGAAGCACGTCTTCCCGGACGTGCCGATCAATGCCGGCACCTTCGAGCCGCTGACGATCCATCGGCCCGAGGGCACCTTCCTCGATGCGCGCTATCCGAAACCCGTCTCGGGCTGCGCCGCGGAGGTGAGCCAGCGCATCGCGGAGGCGGTGTTCCTCGCCCTCGTCCAGGCGATCCCCGAGCGTGTCACGGCGGCGCCCGCCGGCACTTCCGGCAACTTCGCGCTGGGCGGCTTCGATCCGGCGAAGAATGCCTCTTACGTGATGTACCAGATCACCGGCGGCGGCTATGGCGGCAACGCCGCCCATGACGGGCTGTCCAACGGCTGCTCGACCATCGGCATCTCGAAGACCGCGCCGGTCGAGGTGATGGAGCAATACTACCCCGTCCTCTTCCGCCGCTTCGCGTTGCGCGAAGGCTCCGGGGGAGCCGGCGCCCATCGCGGCGGCTTCGGCGTGCATTACGAGGTGGAATTGCTGCGCGGCGAGGCCCGGGCCTCCTTCGTGATGGATCACGGCCGGTTCGGCCCGCCGGGCGTGCTCGGCGGTGGCGACGGGGCGCCGAACGTGGTGCGCATCCACCGCGACGGGGAGACGATCGTCCCGCTCCACCTCTCCAAGGACCAGAACATCGCCATCAAAGCCGGCGACCGGGTCGAGGTGATGACGCCGGGGGGCGGCGGCTACGGCAATCCTGAGACCCGCGACCCCGCCCTCGTCGCCCGCGACCTGCGCCGGGGCTATTACCGTGACGACGCGGCGAACGACCCGAGGGAGAGCCGATCATGAGCGCCGACACCCTCTCCACGGAAGCCCGCTCCAAGAAATTCGGCGCGGCGGAGGCCGACGGCATCGTGCGCTGCGATGCCTGCCCGGTCCTGTGCCGCATCCGCCCCGGCCGCTCGGGCGCCTGCTCGCGCTACGCCAACGAGAACGGCCACCTCGTGCGCACCGATCCGGTCGTGCTGCTGCACGATGCGGCGGAATCAGGCCGGAAGCTGGTGCCGTTCGGGGCGGCGGAATGGGACGGACGCGTGCTCGATCCCTCGCGCACCTTCGTCACCGGCATCGGCGCCGGGACCACCTACCCGGACTACAAGCCCGCCCCCTTCATCGTGGCGAGCGAGCATGACGGCGTCGAGACCGTCACGGTCGTGACCGAGGGCATCTTCAGCTATTGCGGCGTGAAGGTGAAGATCGACACCGACCGCCATCTCGGTCCCGAGCGCGCCGCCATTCGCGTCAACGGCGAGGAGGTCGGCCACGTCACCACCGCCGAATACGGCTCGCAGATGCTGTCGGTCGGCGGCGTGCGCCACCTCACCGGCGGCTCGAAGAAGGAAGGCACCGTCACCTGCGACACGCTACTCCGCCTCTGCTCCGGCGATGCCGTCACGATGACGATCGAGGGCGGCCACGAGGTCGTCGTCCAGGCCGGCCGTGCCCCGATCGTCGACGGCGTGCCGGAACAACGCATGCGGGTCGGCTGCGGCTCGGCGACGGTCGGCATCTTCGCCCGGCAGTGGCTCGGCCACGCCGACGAGGTGATCGTCGTCGACGACCACATCACCGGCGTGCTGACCGAGCACCAGGCCGGCAAGGTGCTGGGGATGCGCCCGGCCGGCATCCGGGTGAAGGGCCGCCGCTCGACGCCGGGGCGCTACTTCCAGGTGGCGAATCCCGGCATCGGCTGGGGCGGGACCGACATCGCCGATCCGCTCGGGATCATCCAGGCGATCGACCCCGCCACCGCCTGGCCGGGCCTGCGGCTCCTGATGACCTCGACCACCGGCGAGCACGCCCTCTGGCTCGTCCTCGACGACGATTTGAAGCCCGTGCCGGCCGAGATGCCGGCCCCCGTCCGCCAGGTGGTCGACCGGATCGGCGAGAATTGCGAGCCCTCGCTCTGCACGGTCCTGTTCATGGCCGGGGCCGGCGGGTCCCTGCGGGCCGGGGTCACCGAGAATCCGGTGCTGCTCACCCGCTCGGTCGCCGCCGGCGAGACGCGGGTGACGATGGGCGGCGCGCCGGTCACGGTCTGGCCCGGCGGCGGCATCACGGTGATGGCCGACGTGACGCGGCTGCCGAGGAACGCCTTCGGCGCGGTACCGACGCCCGCGATCGTCGCCCCGATCGAGTTCACCCTGCCGCGCGACCTCTATGCCCGGCTCGGCGGCCATGACGGCGACGTGGTGGCGATGACGGACGTCCTGCGCGAGGTCGGGCCGGAAGCCCGGATCGACCCGTGGAATCCCGACCATCCCTGGCCCGCCGCGGAGGTCGCATGACCGCTCCCCAGCGGCGCGAGACGCCGCCCGAGATCGACGCCGAGGCGGTCCGCCTCTACCGGGTCGAGGACCAGATCGGCTACCTGATCCGGCGGGCGCACCAGCGCGCCTCCGCGATCTTCGAGACGGTGATGCGCGACTTCGGCGTCACGCCGGTGCAATACGCCGTGCTGTGCAAGCTCCACGACCTCGGGCCGACCTCGCAGAACCAGGTCGGGCGCCATGTCGGGGTCGATCCGGCGACGATGTTCGGCGTCGCCCGCCGCCTCGCCGCCCGCGGCTTCGTGCAGCCGAAGGCGGACGAATCCGACGCCCGCCTGGTGGTGCTGGCGCTCACCCACGAGGGTGTCGGGGTGATCGAGGCGATGAAGAGCCGCGGCGCCGAGGTGACGGCCCGCACCCTCGATCCCCTCTCCCCCGACGAGGCGGCGGACCTCGTCCGCCTCCTCGCCCGGCTCGGCTGAGCGCATGGACGGGCCGGCGCACCAGCTCCTGGCGGATGGGCGGCTGCACCTGCAGCACGGCCCGATCGACCTGGTGCTGCGCGGCTTCGGGGCCGACGCCGCGGTGGCCGAGGCGCACCGGGCCGCCGTCGCGCGCTTCGCGACGGTCCTGGGCGAGCTCGTCGGCGAGTTGCCGGAGTTGCGCAAACCCATGAGCGGGCGGCCGCGGGTCGAGGGCAGGATCGCCCGCCGGATGGTCGCGGCGTGCCGCCCGCACAAGGAGTTCGTCACCCCGATGGCCGCGGTGGCGGGCGCCGTCGCCGACGAGATCCTCGCGGCGATGTGCGAGGCCGCGCCCCTCGACAAGGCCTTCGTCAACGACGGTGGCGACATCGCGCTCCACCTCACCGAGGGCGAGACCCTGGCGATCGGCGTCGCCGCGGATTTCTCCCGCGGCCCGGTGCCCGCGGTGAACGGCCGGGTGACCTTGCGCCACCAGGACGGGATCGGCGGCATCGCCACCTCGGGGCGGCAGGGCCGCTCGTTCTCCCTCGGGCTCGCCGATTCGGTGACCGTGCTCGCCCGCGACGCCGCCACGGCGGATGCCGCGGCGACGCTGATCGCCAACGCCGTCGACCTGCCCGGGCATCCGGGCGTCGAGCGGGCGCCGGCGACCGATCTCGACCCCGATTCCGACCTCGGGCCGCGTCTCGTCACCGTCGCGGTGCCGGCTTTGTCGCCGGACGAGATCGCCGCCGCCCTGGAGGCCGGCCGAAGCCGGGCCGCCGCGATGCGCGCCGCCGGCCTGATCCGTTCCGCCGCCCTGATGCTGCAGGGCCGATCCATCGTCCTTCACGACTCAAGGGAGATTCGCCCATGATCGAGGTCCGCAAGATCGTCGTCACCGTCGAGGAGGTCCGTCACGACGGCGGGCCGGCGCTCGACGCCCCGATCCTCAAGGGCTCCGTCGCCTGCCTGGTGAGGAACCCCTTCGCCGGCCGCTACGAGGCCGAGATCACCCCCATGATGGACGCCCTGAAGCCGCTCGGCGTCGAATGCGCCCGCAAGCTCCTCGACGCGCTCGGCGGCGATCCCGGCCGGATCGAGGCCTACGGCAAGGGCTCGCTCGTGGGCGCGTCCGGCGAACTGGAGCACGGCGCGCTCTGGCACGTCCCCGGCGGCTACGCGATGCGCGAGTTGCTCGGCCAGGCTCTCGCCATCGTGCCGTCGATGACCAAGGTCGGCGGCATGGGCGCCAGCCTCGACGTGCCGATCCACCACAAGGACGCGGCCTATGTCCGCTCCCATTTCGACGGGATCACCGTGGCGGTGGCGGACGGCCCCCGGACCGACGAGATCCTGTTCGCGCTCGCCATGACCACCGGCGGACGCCCGCATGCCCGGGTCGGCGGGCTCGAGAAGGACGCCATCGCCAAGTGGGACGGGCAGCGCTGATCGGTGCGCGAGGCCGCGCCGGGGCGACAGGCCCCGGCGGGACGCAGGATGCGTCAGGAGGCCGGCCAGCGCGAACCCATCGGACCACTGCGGCGTCGGATCGACGGCGCGAGGGGAGCGCTGTCGCGATTCTCCGTACAGGACGTCCGCCCCCGCCGCGGCGGTTGCCCGCGCCCGCCGCGGGCGCGATACTGGCTTGGCCGGACAGACAAGACGGGCCGGACGCATAAGAAAACGATGCTCGGGAGGATACCGGAATGCGCGTCATGACCCTGCTGCGGACCGCCGCGGCGGGCGCGGCCCTGTCGCTGATCGCTCTCGCGGCGGTGGCCGCCGACTACCCGGCGCCCCGGGAGGGCGACTGGACGGTCAAGGACTTCAAGTTCCATACCGGCGACGTCCTGCCGGAGCTGCGGCTGCACTACACCACCGTGGGAGATCCGAAGGGCGAACCGGTGGTCGTCCTGCACGGCACGACCGGTTCCGCGGCCAGCATGCTGACGCCCGGCTTTGCCGGCGAGCTGTTCGGTGCCGGTCAGCCGCTCGACGCCAGCAAGTATTACATCGTCCTTCCGGACGCGATCGGCCACGGCAAGTCGTCCAAGCCGTCGGACGGGTTGAAGGCGAAATTCCCGAAGTACAACTACGACGACATGGCCGAGGCGCAGTATCGGCTGCTCACCGAGCATCTCGGCCTCAAGCACGTCCGGCTCGTCATCGGCAACTCGATGGGCGGCATGCATGCCTGGGTGCTGGGCGTGGCGCATCCCGGGTTCATGGACGCCCTGATCCCGATGGCGTCGCAGCCGAGCGAGATGGGAAGCCGCAACTGGATGCTGCGCCGGCTCCTGACCGAGACCATCCGGCGCGACCCGACCTATGCCGGCGGCGAGTACACGGCCCAGCCGCCCGCGTTGCGGGTCGCGAACGTCTTCTTCGCGCTCGCGACCAGCGGCGGCACGCTGGCCCTGCAGAAGCAGGGGCCGACGGGCGAGTCGGCCGACAAGCTCGTGGACGCGCGCTTGGCCGCGCCGTTCAACGCCGATGCCAACGACTACATCTACCAGTGGGACTCGTCGCGCGGCTACAATCCCTCCCCGGGTCTCGAAAAGATCGACGCGGCCGTCCTGGCGATCAATTCCGCCGACGACGAGCGCAACCCGCCCGAGACCGGGATCATGGAGCGCGAGATGAAGCGCCTGAAGAACGGGCGCCTGTACCTCATCCCGGCCAGCACCGAGACCAGCGGCCACGGGACCACGGGATTCGCCCGGTTCTACAAGCAGCAGATCCAGGATTTCCTGCAAGCCACCCCGAAGCGGGGCATGTAGGCGGTGCCGGGCGCGACCGGACCGTCCGGTCGCGCTCCTCGATGACCCGTTCGTGCCGACGATCTCGGCTCGCCGTCACCGCTCCGCGGCCGCGGCCTCCGTCCGACCCGCTTCCGCCCGATCGGGTCGCGGGGCCGCGTCGTCCCGCCGCCGGAGGGCGGACGCGACCAGCACGTAGAAGAGCGGCGTCGCGAACACCGCCAGCACCGTCGCGGTGATCATCCCGCCGAGCACGCCGGTGCCGATCGCCCGCTGGCTGTTCATGCTGGCCCCCGTGGCGACAGCGAGCGGCACCACGCCGAGGATGAAGGCGAAGGAGGTCATCACGATCGGCCGGAAGCGCAGCGCGCAGGCCTCGAGTGCCGCCTCGCGCAAGGGACGCCCCCGGGCCGTGAGTTCCTTCGCCACCTCGATGATCAGGATCGCGTTCTTGGCGGTGAGGCCGATCACCGTGATCAGCCCGACCTTGAAATAGACGTCGTTCGGCATGTCCCGCGCCAGCATGGCGAAGACGGCCCCGACCACGCCGGTCGGCACGACGAGCAGCACGGCGAGCGGGATCGACCAGCTCTCGTAGAGCGCCGCGAGGCACAGGAAGACGCAGAACAGGGCGAGCGCCAGCAGGTAGACCGCCTGCGAGCCCGACAGCTTCTCCTGCAGCGATTGCCCGGTCCAGGCGTAGTCGAAGCCCGGGGGCAGCTGGGCGGCCAGGCGCTCCATCTCGGCCATGGCGTCGCCGCTGGCGTATCCGGGCGCGGCGCTGCCCGAGATCTTGATGCTCGGATAGCCGTTGAAGCCGACGACCTGCGACGGCCCCATGGTCCAGGAGACCCGGGCGAAGGAGCGCAGCGGCACCATCTGGCCGGCGGCGTTGCGCACGAAGAGGTCGAGCAGGTCCTCCGCCTTCATCCGGGCCGAGGCCTCGGCCTGCACGATCACCCGCTGCATCCGGGCCTGATTGGGGAAGTCGTTCACATAGGCCGAGCCGAGGCTCGTCGAGAGCGCGTCGTTGATGTCCGCGAAGGTGACGCCCAGCGCGCTCGCCTTCTGCCGGTCGAGGACGAGCTCGATCTGCGGGGCGGTCGGCAGGCCCTCGACGTAGGTTCCGGCCAGGACCGGGCTCCGGCTCGCCGCGGCCAGGAGCTGGTCGCGGGCGGCGGCGAGGGCGGCGTAGCCCTGCTGTGCCTTGTCCTGGAGGCGGAAGGAAAAGCCGCTCGAATTGCCGAGCGCCTCGATCGCCGGCGGCGACAGCGACATGGCGATGGCGTCGGGCAGGCCGCCCAGCGCGGCGTTCGCCCGCGCGCTCACCGCCTCGGCGCCGTCGCCCGGGCCGCGCTCGGCCCAGTCCGTGAGCGTCACGAAGGCGATGGCGGCGTTCTGGCCCTGGCCCGAGAAGCCGAAGCCGAGGAGCGTGGTGCGCCCCGCCACCGCCGGCTCGGCGCCGAAATGCGCCTCGATCCGCTCGACCACGTCTCGGGTGCGGGCGGTGGCGGATTCCGGCGGAGTCTGCGCGTCGACGATGACGTAGCCCTGGTCCTCGATCGGCAGGAAGCTCGACGGCATCCGGGCGTAGCCCCAGCCCAGGGCCGCGACGAGGGCGGCGTAGACGAGGAGCGACCGGATCGGCCGCCGCAGCATCCCGGCGACGCCGGCCCGGTAGGCGCGCGTCCCGGCCCGGAAGCGCCGGTTGAACCAGCCGAAGAAGCCCGTGCCCCCGTGCCCGGGAGCGACGGGCTTCAGCAGCGTGGCGCAGAGCGCGGGCGTTAGCGACAATGCCAGGAAGGCCGAGAACGCGATCGAGGTCGCCATGCTGACGGCGAACTGGCGGTAGATTACCCCGACCGAGCCGGGGAAGAAGGCGAGCGGCACGAACACCGCGACGAGGACCGCGGTGATGCCGACGATCGCCCCGGTGATCTGGCCCATCGCCTTGGCGGTGGCGTCCTTCGGCGCCAGCCCCTCCTCGGCCATGATCCGCTCGACGTTCTCGACCACCACGATCGCGTCGTCGACCAGGATGCCGATGGCCAGCACCATGCCGAACATGGTGAGCACGTTGATCGAGAAACCGGCCGCCAGCAGCGCGCCGCAGGTGCCGGCGAGCGCCACCGGCACCACGATCGTCGGGATCAGGGTGTAGCGGAGATTTTGCAGAAACAGGAACATCACCGCGAAGACGAGCGCCATCGCCTCGGCGAGCGTCATCAGGACCTTCCGGATCGAGACCTCGACGAAGGGCGTGGTGTCGTAGGGCACGGTGACGCTGACATTCGCCGGCAGCGTGCGCTGGAGCTGGGCGATCTTCGCCTTGACGCCGGTGGCGGCCGCGAGCGCGTTGCCGCCGGGCGCGAGCTGGATGCCGATGCCGGCGGCCGGGCGGCCGTCCTGGCGCGTCTGCATCGCGTAGGACTGGGCGCCGAGGCGTACCTCGGCGACGTCGCGCAGGCGCACCAGCGAGCCGTCCGGGTTGGCCCGCAGCACGATCTCCTCGAACTCGGCGACGTCGGTGAGCTGGCCCTTCACCAGCACGCTCGCGGCGATGCGCTGGTCGTCCCGGGCCGGCTGGGCGCCGACGAGGCCGGAGGCGACTTGCGCATTCTGCGCCCCCACCGCCGCCGTCACGTCCCCGGGCGTCAGGTTGAAGCCGACGAGCTTGGCCGGATCGATCCAGATCCGCAGGGCCTTCTCGGACGAGAACAGGGTGGCGCGCCCGACCCCCGGCACCCGGCGCAACTCGCCGAGCAGGCGCCGCGCCGCGAGGTCGCCGAGGTCGCTCTCGCTCAAGCTGCCGTCGCGGGAGGTCACCACGACGAATTGCAGGAAGCTGGTGCTCGCCTCCTCGACGATCACGCCCTGCTGGGTCACGGCACGGGGCAGCCGCGCCTCGACCCGCTTGATCCGGTTCTGCACCGCGACGGTCGCCTTGGACGGGTCCGAGCCCGGCGCGAAGGAGGCCATGATCTGGGCCTGGCCCGAGGTGTCGCTGGTCGATTCGAAGTACATCAGCCCCGGGATGCCGTTCAGCTCCTCCTCGACGATCCGGGTGACGCCGTCGTAGAGCCGCTCGGGCGGGGCGCCCGGAAAGGTCGCCGTCACCTGGATCGTGACCGGGGCGACGTCCGGGTACTGCGAGACCGGCAGGAAGACGATCGCGATCGCGCCCACCAGCATGATGAAGATCGAGATCGCCCAGGCGAAGATCGGGCGCGTGATGAAGAAGCGCGTCATGGCCGGTCGTCCTCTCCGTCAGGGCTTCGCGGCGGCGCTGCGGGCACTGCGCCAGGGCAGCGGGTTCACCGCCAGGCCGGGCTGGATCCTCTGGAAGCCCTCGACGATCACGGTCTCGGCCGGCCGCAGGCCCTCCTCGACGATCCAGCCGGCATCGGTGAGGGCACCGACGCGCACCGGCCGCAGGGTCGCCGTCCGCTCGGCGCCGACGACGAAGACCTGGGCCACGCCGGCGCTCGAGCGCTGGATCGCCTGGGCCGGCACCACCACCGCCCCGGGCCGTAGGCCGAGTGCCAGCCGCACCCGGACGTAGGTGCCCGGCAGGAGCGCGACGTGAGGGTTCGGGAAGGTCGCCCGCAGGGAGACCTGCCCGGTGCCGGGATCGACGCCGACATCGGTGAAGACGAGCCGTCCGGCATCGCCGTGGAGCGACCCGTCGGGCATCAGGAGCCGCACCTCCGGGCCGTCCCCGCCGGCCGCCCGCTCGGCGAGGAGGCCGGCCTCGGAGGCCGCGGCGTTGAAGTCGGCGAAGATCGGGTCGACCTGCTGGATCAGCGCCAGCTTCGTCGCCTCGCTCTGGCTGACGAGAGCGCCCTCGGTGACCAGCGCCCGGCCGATGCGGCCGGAGATCGGGGCCCGCACGGTGGCGAAATCGAGGTCGATCCGGGCGCGGGCGAGCTGGGCCCGGGCGCTCGCCACGTCGGCCTCGGCCTGCCGCAGGGTCGCGGTGGCGATGTCGGCTTGAGCCGTGCTGGCGGCCTGCTTCTCCAAAAGCGTCCCGGTGCGCTCGGATTGGCGCAAGGCCTGGATCCGGGTCGCCTCGGCTCGGTCGAGGGCGGCGGTCTTCGCGTCGACCTCGGCCCGGTAGACCGCCGGGTCGATGCGAAACAGCACGTCGCCCTTCCGCACGAGACTTCCCTCCGCGAAGGTCCGCTCCTGGATGATGCCGGCGACCTGGGCCCTGACCTCGGCGACGCGGGTCGGGACGAGTCGTCCCGGCAGGTCGACGAGGCGCGGCACGCTCGCGGCCTCGGCGCGCACCACCGCGACCTCCGGCGCCGGAGCCGCGGCGGCCGTCGCATGGTCGTCGCCCGCGGGCTTGCAGGCGGCCGCGGACAGGCAGAACAAAGCGGCGAACGGTAGGAGCCGAGGAGTTCGGCGCGGGGACGGCATCTGGCCTCCGGTCGGTTGCGCTGTACGAGGCTCGCGTTTAATTCCATACGTATGGATTGAAAAGGGGGTGAGGGATGGGACGTCCGCGGACGATCGACCGGGACAAGGTTTTGGAGGCCGCCGAGGCGATCGTGCTGCGCGAGGGCGCCACGGCCCTGACCTTCGAGGCGGTCGCCAAGGCCTCGGGCATCACCAAGGGCGGCCTGCAATACTGCTTCGGCACCAAGGACGATCTGGTGGCGGCTTTGGTCGAGCGCTGGATGACGGCGATGGATGCCGAACTCGCCGAGAGCCTGCCGCCGGGGGCCGACACCCTGGCGCAGACCCGCCACTACATCGCGGCGGCCGGCCGGATCGACGAGGCGACCCAGACCCGGATGGTCGGAATGCTGGTGACGCTGCTGCAATCCCCCGCGCATCTGCAGCGCGTCCGCGACTGGTATGCCAGCTGGATCGCGAAGTTCGACCCGACCTGCGATGCCGAGCGCCGCGCCCGCACCGCCTTCTTCGCCGCGGAGGGCGCGTTCTTCCTGCGCAGCCTCGGCCTCGTGGCGATGGACGGGGCCGCCTGGGACGAAGTGTTCGCCGACATCCTGACGCTGCGCTGAGGCGGGCCGCCCGCGCCCGCCCGCGAGATCACCGGTCCCGGGTGAGGGCGCTTGCGCTGGATCAAGGCCCCCTCCCCTGGCCCGGTCATCATGGTGGCCGTCCACGAGGAGAAACCGCGATGACGACGGCCGTGACCAGCGCGAGCGTGACCGGGCACCCCGCCCTGACTCTATTGAAGAACGAGGCCCGCCCGCTCCCCGCATCCCGGGCCGCGGCCCCGGTCGAGGACATCTCGCGCTATCGCACGATCGACAGCCCGCTGGCCCTCGGCATCGCCGCGGCGGCGTCGGTGGTGGTCACGGTCCTGATGCGGATCGTTCTCTGACGGCGGTCGCGCGGTCCGAGTACCCGCACGGCCGTTCGAGTCGTGGCCGTCGATTTTCGCAGCCAGCGATCCCTGGAGGCCGCCCGCGAGGTCGGTCCATCTCCGACGAATCGAGAGCCCGGCTGACCGTCCATTCGCGGAGCTGAAGCCTGCCGCCTCGTTCCGGGGCCGCGACGGCGGAGCCCGGAATCCAGAATTTCAGGCGGGAATGGACCAGGGGGAACGCGATCAGCCCTCTCCTGAATCGTCGGCGATGCCGGATCTCGAGCTCCGCTGCGCGGCAGGGGACGACCAGGAATGTATCAAGACTATCAAGTGCGTCGGCCAGACTCCGAGAGCCAGTTCGGCCGATCGACATACCCTATCCCACCAGCAACCTCATCCTGAGGTGGAGGGTAAGATAGAAAATCCCCTCGCGCTTATGTCGTTGCAAGTCAAACAGACTCTGACAGACGCACCCGCTGCCGAATATATTTCTCCCATCGGCGATCTCATCCCGAATCATCGGTCGATTACAGATCGACCAACCTCGAAGAAGGCCTCCAGACGACGCATCGATCTCTGGAGGCCGCATCGGGCAAGAGCGGACCCGACGCGCTGCCTCAGAACACCTCCTCGCGCCGCGGCTCCGCGGCTTCCGCGTCCCGGCGGGCGATGGCGCGCTCCACCACCTTGGCGAGGCCGACCATGATCGTGTCGAGGGCATAGTCCTTCGGGGTGTAGACCGCCGCGACTCCCATGTTCTTCAGCACCAGCTCGTCCTCCGACGAGATGATGCCGCCGACGACGACCGGGATGTGGTCGAGACCCTCCTGGCGCAGGCGGGCCCGGACCTCGCGCACCAGCGGGACATGCGAGCCCGACAGGATCGACAGGCCGATGATGTGGGCGTTGCGCTCCCGCGCCTTGGCGACGATCTCGGCCGGGGTCTGGCGAATGCCGTCGTAGGTCACGTCGAAGCCGACATCGCGGGCGCGCAGCGCGATCTGCTCGGCGCCGTTCGAGTGGCCGTCGAGGCCGGGCTTGCCGACGACGAGCTTCGGCGCCTCGCCCAGCCGCTCGCCGAGATCGGCGACGAGGAGGCGCGCCTCCTCGGCCGCCCCGGAGGTCGCGGTCTCGGGCGTCACGCCGGTCGGCGCGCGGTACTCGCCGAAGACCTGGCGCAGGCGCTCGCCCCACTCGCCGGTGGTGACGCCCGCCTTGGCGCAGGCGATCGAGGCCGGCATCACGTTGCGGCCCTCGCGGGCCGAGGCCTCGAGCTTGTCGAGCGCCGCCGCCACCGCGGCGGCGTCGCGCTGCGCGCGCCAGGCCTTGATGCGGCTCTGGGCCTCCATCTCGACCGTCTCGGAGACGGTGAAGATCGACCCGTCGCCGGAGGTGAGCGGCGAGGGCTCGCCGTTCTGGAACTTGTTGACGCCGACCACGACCTGCTCGCCGCGCTCGATCGCGGCGATGCGCCGGGCATTCGATTCGACGAGCGCCCGCTTCATCAGGCCGGTCTCGATCGCCGTGACCGCGCCGCCGAGCGCGCCGATGCGGGCGAGCTCCGCCCGGGTCTCGGTCTTCAGCGCCTCGACCTTGGCGTCGATGGCGACCGAGCCGTCGAAGATGTCGTCGTATTCGAGGAGGTCGGTCTCGAAGGCGAGGATCTGCTGCATCCGCATCGACCATTGCTGGTCCCAGGGGCGCGGCAGGCCGAGCGCCTCGTTCCAGGCCGGCAGCTGCACGGCGCGGGCGCGGGCGCGCTTCGAGAGGGTGACGGCCAGCATCTCGATCAGGATGCGGTGGACGTTGTTCTCGGGCTGCTGCTCGGTGAGGCCGAGCGAGTTCACCTGGACGCCGTAGCGGAAGATGCGCTTGCGCGGGTCGTCGATGCCGTAGCGGTCGCGGGTGATCTCGTCCCAGAGGTCGCAGAACGCCCGCATCTTGCAGATCTCGGTGACGAACCGCATGCCGGCATTGACGAAGAACGAGATGCGCCCGACCACGTCGGCGAAGCTCGCCTCGTCGAAGGCGGGGTCGTCCCGCACCGTGTCGAGGACCGCGATGGCGACCGCCAGCGCGTAGGACAGCTCCTGGACCGGCGTCGCTCCCGCCTCCTGCAGGTGGTAGGAGCAGACGTTCATCGGGTTCCACTTCGGAACCTGGCTCGTCGTGAACAGGATCACGTCCTTGGTGAGCCGGAGCGACGGGCCGGGCGGGAAGACGTAGGTGCCCCGCGACAGGTATTCCTTGATGATGTCGTTCTGGGTGGTGCCCTGCAGCGCCGAGAACGGGGCGCCCTGCTCCTCGGCCACCGCGAGGTAGAGCGCCAGCAGCCACGGGGCCGTGGCGTTGATGGTCATCGAGGTGTTCATCTGCGACAGCGGAATGTCCTGGAACAGGGTCCGCATGTCGCCGAGATGGGCGATCGAGACGCCCACCTTGCCGACCTCGCCGCGGGCGAGCTCGTGGTCGGGATCGTAGCCGGTCTGGGTCGGCAGGTCGAAGGCGACCGAGAGGCCGGTCTGCCCCTTGGCGAGGTTGCCGCGGTAGAGCGCGTTCGATTCGGCGGCCGTGGAATGCCCCGCATAGGTGCGGATGATCCACGGCTTGTCGCGCTTGACCTCCGGTTCGCCCATATCCGCCCTCGCCCTCGTTGACCGGCCCCGTGGGCGACGCCCACTCGTTCCCGGATGGTAGACACGCCCGGGTTCATCGTCACCCTTGACCTAAGGCTGACAAGTCCGGGCGCCCGCCAAAAGGGCTATGGACGCCCCCTGGAACGACGCTAGAATTCACGGTGCAGTGCAATATTGCAAGGGAGGGACCACGATGGCTGCGAGCGCCGCTCTGGATCCGGTGTCGAAGAGTGGGTCCCCGAAGGGCGGGACCGAAATCAAGGATCTCTACGAGATCGGGGAGATTCCGCCGCTCGGCCACGTCCCGTCGAAGATGTATGCCTGGGCGATCCGGCGCGAACGGCACGGGCCGCCGGAAACCTCGATGCAGATCGAGGTCCTGCCGACCTGGTCCATCGGCGACGACGAGGTGCTCGTCCTCGTGATGGCCGCCGGCGTCAACTATAACGGCGTCTGGGCCGGCCTCGGCGAGCCGATCTCGCCGTTCGACGTCCACAAGGCGGCGTTCCATATCGCCGGATCGGACGCCTCGGGCATCGTCTGGGCGGTCGGCGCCAAGGTGAAGCGCTGGAAGGTCGGCGACGAGGTCATCGTCCACTGCAACCAGGACGACGGCGACGACGAGGAGTGCAACGGCGGCGACCCGATGTTCTCCTCGACCCAGCGCATCTGGGGCTACGAGACGCCGGACGGCTCCTTCGGCCAGTTCTGCCGGGTGCAGTCGCGCCAGCTGATGAAGCGGCCGCAGCACCTGACCTGGGAGGAGAGCGCCTGCTACACGCTCACCCTCGCCACCGCCTACCGGATGCTGTTCGGCCACGCGCCGCACACGATCAAGCCGGGCCAGAACGTGCTGATCTGGGGCGCCTCGGGCGGCCTCGGCGTGTTCGGCGTGCAGCTCTGCGCGGCGGCAGGCGCCAACGCCATCGCGGTGATCTCGGACGATTCGAAGCGCGACTACGTCATGAGCCTGGGCGCCAAGGGCGTCATCAACCGCAAGGACTTCAACTGCTGGGGCCAGCTGCCCAAGGTCAACTCGCCCGAATTCAACGAGTGGACCAAGGAAGCCCGCAAGTTCGGCAAGGCGATCTGGGACATCACCGGCAAGGGCAACGACGTCGACATCGTGTTCGAGCATCCGGGCGAGGCGACCTTCCCGGTCTCGGCCCTGGTGGTGAAGCGCGGCGGCATGGTGGTGTTCTGCGCCGGTACGACCGGCTTCAACATCACCTTCGACGCCCGCTACGTCTGGATGCGCCAGAAGCGCATCCAGGGCTCGCACTTCGCCCATCTGAAGCAGGCCGCCGCCGCCAACCAGTTCGTGATCGACCGCCGCGTCGACCCGTGCATGAGCGAGCTCTTCCCCTGGGACAAGATCCCCGAGGCCCATACCAAGATGTGGAAGAACCAGCACGCGCCGGGCAACATGGCGGTGCTGGTCAACTCGCCGCGTCCGGGCCTGCGCACCTTCGACGACGTGCTGGAGCTGTCGGGGTCGCGATAGCGACCCGCTCGCTCTGACGCTGGGCGCGCTTCCCGCCGCACCGGCGAGTTGCTAGAACACCTCCGAACTGGCGCCGCGCAGGTCCCTCCCGCGCGGCGCGCATCTCGGACGAAGCGACCCATGGAAAAGTTCACCGTTCTGGAGGGCGTCGCGGCGCCGCTGCCGATCGTCAACGTCGACACCGACCGCATCATCCCCAAGCAGTATCTCAAGACGATCAAGCGCACCGGCCTCGGCAAGGGCCTCTTCTCCGAGATGCGCTACCGCGACGACGGCTCCGAGAACCCGGACTTCGTCCTCAACCAGCCGGCCTACCGCAACGCCAAGATCCTGGTCGCCGGCGACAATTTCGGCTGCGGCTCCTCGCGCGAGCACGCCCCCTGGGCGCTGGCCGATTTCGGCATTCGCTGCATCATCTCGACCAGCTTCGCCGACATCTTCTTCAACAACAGCGCCAAGAACGGCATCCTGCTGATCACGGTGTCGCCGGAAGACCTGGAAAAGCTCCTCGACGACGCGGGCCGCGGCGCGAACGCGACGCTGACGATCGACCTCGAGAACCAGCTGATCAAGGGGCCGGACGGCGGCACGCTGCACTTCGACATCGATCCGGCGCGCAAGCACAACCTCATCAACGGCCTCGACGATATCGGCCTGACCCTCGAGAAGGCCTCGTCGATCGACGCCTACGAGCAGAAACTCGCCGAGCGGCCCTGGGCCTGAGCGCCCACGCGGGTGGGCTGACCGCCTTGCAACTCTCCCTGTCATCCCGGGGCCGCGCTGCGGAACCCGGGCTGACATCGAGAGGCAACGGCCGACGCCGGCCGGGTGACCAGCGACTTGCCTCGGAAAAATAATCCCGCCCGGCCGGTGGGCCGTTCGTCGCGGCCGATCTCCCGTCGGTCGCCGGGTTCGTCAGGTTTTCCTTAACCCTGATGACGCCCTATTCCGGTGCTTGGATCGGCGAAACGGGAGAGATTTCTGCATGACGCGGCGCGCGACCCTCAAGGCCGCCACCCTGCTCTGCCTCGCCGGCCTCGGCCTGCCCCAGGCGGCGCTGGCGGATTTCCGCTCCTGCCTCGCCGGACTCGGCCAGGAGGCCGCGGCGGCCGGCGTGTCGCCGGCGGCGTTCCAGGCCGCCACCGCCGGGATCAGCTTCGACGACAAGGTCATCGAGCTGTCCCAGGCCCAGCCCGAGTTCAAGACGCCGGTTTGGGACTACATGGCCGCCCTCGTCGACGACGAGCGGGTCGATGACGGCCGCGCCGCCATGCGCCAGCACGCCAGCGCCCTGGCGCTCGCCGAATCGCGCTACGGGGTCGACCGCTACACCATCGCGGCGGTGTGGGGCGTCGAATCGAATTTCGGCAAGAACCTCGGCAAGATGCCGCTGGTCCAGTCCCTGGCGACGCTGGCCTGCGGCGGCACCCGCCGGCGCGACTTCTTCAAGGGCGAGCTGATCGCCACCCTCAAGATCATCGACCGGGGCGACATCGCGCCCGAGCGCCTGACCGGCTCCTGGGCCGGCGCCTTCGGCCAGACCCAGTTCATGCCGACGACCTACCAGCGCCTCGCCGTCGACCTCGACGGCGACGGACGGCGCGACGTGGTCGATTCGGTGCCGGACGCGGTCGGCTCCACCGCCAACTTCCTGCGGGTCGCCAAGTGGCACAACGGCCAGCCCTGGGGCTACGAGGTGCGGCTGCCCCCCGGCTTCAACGTCTCGGCCGCGGGCCGCAAGAACAAGAAGCCGGCGGCGCATTGGGCCTCGCTCGGCGTCACACGGCTCGACGGGCGGCCGCTCTCGGCCGAGGGGCCGGTCGGTATCCTGGCCCCCGCCGGCGCCAACGGCCCGGCCTTCCTGGTGACCAAGAACTTCGACGCGATCTACTCCTACAACGCCGCCGAGTCCTACGGGCTCGCCATCGCGGTCCTGTCCGACCGGCTTCGCGGCAAGGCCGGCGTGCAGACCGCCTGGCCGACCGACGACCCGCCCCTGTCCCGCGCCGAGCGCCGCAGCCTCCAGAGCGCGCTCACGGCCCGCGGCTACGATGTCGGCGAGCCGGACGGCAAGGTCGGCGCGAAGACCCGCGACGCGATCAAGGATGTCGAGCGCCGCCTCGGCATGCCCCAGACCGGACGCCCCGGCGCGAAGGTGCTCGAAGCGCTCCTGCGCGGCAACTGAGGATCATCCCGCGCGCCGGGTGGCCGAGGCGGCCCGGCGCGACACCGAGAGCATTTTCGACGACGAAGCGGATGCCGGTTCGTTGTCGAAAATGCGGCTAAATCAAAGACCTAGAGTGCTTCGCGATTGCAACGCGATCGTGAAGTGCCCTAGCCTGCGACGCAGAAACGCCGCGTGGGAGCAGTCCTTCAGCGATGCGCAGCCTGTTCGTCCTCGTCAGCATCGTGGTCGCCCTGGGCTTCGTGGTCACGGGGCTGATCAACGGTCTCGACGACCGGGCGCTCGCCCGCAGCGAGCGCGAGGCCGAGATCCGGGTCGGCACCGCCGTGGCGGACGCCGCCCGCCGGCTCGGCCTGGCGCCGGACTGGGTCGCCTATTGCCGGGCCGAGACCCGGCGCAAGCTCGCCACCTACCCGAAGGACGGCTCGATCCCCTTCGGCCTGCGCTACTCCACCGCCGAGACCGACGAGGTCGAGCGGGCGATCCGCGAGCGCGAGACCTACGAGCGCCAGGACCAGATCCTGTGCCTGACGCTGCTGCCCGCGAGCCTGCGGGAACCGGCTTCGCCCTGATCCCTACAGCCCGTAGCGCGCGAAGGCGGCGCGCTCGTCGAGGGTGGCGAGCGCGCCCTCGATCGCCGCGATGCCGACCGCGCCCGGCTCGCGCCGGCGCAGCAGCCGGGCGAGGAGCCCCCCGCGGGCCTGCTCGATCAGCGGCAGCCGCACCGTGTCGCCGAAGCGCGCCCGCAATATCGAGCGCACGTCGCCGTGGCCGTCGACGAGGCCGAGCGCGAGACCCTGGCGCCCGGTCCAGACCGCGCCGGAAAACAGCTCGTCGGGATCGCCCGTCAGGGCCGGCCGGCGGCTGCGGACGAGGTCGGTGAACATCGCCTGCACGTCGGCCTGGATGGTCTTGAGACGGGCGACGTCGTCGGGGTTCTCGGGCCGGAACGGATCGAGCATCGCCTTGGCCTTGCCGGCGGTGTGGACCCGGCGCTCGACGCCGAGGCGCTCGATCAGGCCGGTGAAGCCGAAGCCCGCCGAGACCACCCCGATCGATCCGACGAGGGAGGCCGGATCGCAGAAGATCTCGTCGGCCGCACAGGCGATCATGTAGCCGCCCGAGGCCGCCACGTCCTCGACGAAGGCCAGAACCGGCACCTCGGCCTCCGCAGCGAGCGCCCGGATGCGGTGGAAGATCAGATGCGACTGCGCCGCCGAGCCGCCGGGCGAGTTGATGACGATCGCCACCGCCCGGATGCCCTTCATGCCGAAGGCGCGCTCGAGCGCGGGCGCGCAGGCCCCCAGCGACAGGCCGGCGCGCAGCGGCGAGACCGCCCCGATCGCACCGCTCAGGCGCACGACCGGCACCACCGGATGGCGACGGGCCCAGCGCTCGGGCAGGAGGGCGCGCAGGGCGCCGAAGGGCCGGAACGGCATGAGGCGTGAGATCTCCGAACGGGGCAACCCGAGAGGTATGCGGGCCGCCCGCCCCCGGCAAGCAACCGTCGTTGCCGCAGGGGCCGCCGGTCTCTCACCCGATTCTCACGTTTGCGGACGCCGTCGATTGAAGCGGAGCCGTCGGGGTCTAGGTGTGACGGGAGCGCCCCTCGGTCGTCGGGCGGGCGTCCCGCCGCATCCGGCGGGTCTTTCCGTGTCTCGTTGTCCATTCGCTAGACGGGGCGCCGGCGATGAGCGTCGCGCCGCCCGAGGGAGACCGACATCATGCGCGCCCTACGATGGATCGGCCTGGTCCTGACTCTTCTGGTCGCCGGGATCGGGCTTGGCACCGGCCGCAGCTCGGCTGCCGCCCTGCCGACCGCCGGCGCCCTTGCCGCCGAGGCCAATCCGGCCGCACCGCTCGTCGACAAGGCCTATTACTACCGTCGCCACTACCGCTACCGCCCGTATCGCCGCTACTACGGCCACCGTCCGTACCGGCGCTACTACTACCGGCCGTATTATCGGCGTGCCTATCGCCCGTATTACCGCCGCTACTATCGTCCGTATTACCGGCCATACTACCGTCGGATCTACGGCCCGCGCTTCTACTTCTAGATCGTTTTCTACCGACGAGGTGGATGCCGGTTCGTCGCAGAAAATCCGGCAAAATCAAGGAACCAGAGAACGTCGCGATTGCAGCACGATCGTGAAGTGCTCTAACTCGTCGACGCCGTTCGTCGCCGGCCGGGTCCCTCTCGGCCGGCGATGCTCCGAGGCCCGGGACGGCCATCGGCCCGGCTGCGGCTTACGGTGCATCCGGGCGATGGATGATCGTAAGCCTGCAGCCGTCGCCGCCAGGCGTGACGCGCGAAATCTTCGCGACGGGTTCACTCCCTAGAGTAATTACCAGAACTTTGTCGAATTATCGATCTCCTGCACATTGACTTTGCACTCGCCGATCGATGCGGACGATCGCGGACGCGGTCCTGGCTGCGCCAGACCAAGGTCGACCACAGTGAGAGCCACGTTGCCGACACTGCTTGGCCTCTTTTCCAGGCTTGTTTACTCCCAGTTAAGTTGTAAAATTCCAAACTGCCGCTAGGGAGATCGAATCCTGGTTTCGCACCTGGGCAGCCTACGAGGGCTTCCCACGCCGCGGGGTCGGCCGAAGGTCGAACGCTGTGCGCCGCGGGAGAAGACAGATGGACGTACTCGTCATCGACGACAGCCAGACGGTATTGATGCGGCTGAAACGCCTGCTCGAGCACGACCAGCAGATCTACGTCTCTGCCATCAACAACCCTCTCGTGGCACTCGACGAGGCGCGGATGCGTGCCTACGACCTGGTGCTCGTCGACTACACCATGCCCGACATGGACGGCATCTCGGTGATCCGCCAGTTGCGGGCGATCGAGCACTATGCCCAGGTGCCGATCGTGATGATCACCAGCGAGGTGAAGGACCAGGTCCGCCTCGCCGCTCTCGACGCGGGCGCCACCGACTTCCTCGACAAGCGCATGGGTCGCATCGAGCTGAAGGTGCGGCTGCGCAACGTGGTGCGGCTCGCCACGGCGGTGCGCCGGCTCGACGACCAGGCCTCGTGGCTCGCCGGCGAGGTCGAGAAGGCGGTGCGCATCCTGCGGGAGCGGGAGGCCGAGATCATCTTTCGCCTGTCGCTCGCGGTCGAGTACCGGGACAACGACACCGGCGACCACACCTGGCGCGTCGCGCGCTACAGCCAGATCATGGCCGAGGCCTTGGGACTCGACGCGGAGCTGTGCCGCCGGGTCTATCTCGCTGCACCGCTCCACGACGTCGGCAAGGTGGGGATCCCGGACGGCGTGCTGCTCAAGCCCGGCCGCCTCGATGAGGAGGAGTTCGCCCTGATCCGCACCCATGCGGAGATCGGGAAGCGCATTCTCGGCGGCAGCCATTGCGCGCTCATCGGGCTCGCGGCCGAGATCGCGGAAGCGCATCACGAACGCTGGGACGGCAGCGGCTATCCAAGGGGGCTGTCCGGCGAGGCGATCCCGCTGGCCGCCCGCATCGTCGCGGTGGCGGACGTGTTCGACGCGCTGACCACCGAGCGGCCCTACAAGCGGGCGATGCCGCTGCCCGAGGCGCGCGCCTGCATCGAGGCCGAGAGCGGCCGACACTTCGATCCGGCCTGCGTCGCCGCCTTCCTGTCGCGCTGGGACGACATCGTGGCGGTCGGCGTCTCGGCGGCGGCCCGCCTGCGCGACCTGCCCGCGCTGATCGAGCCCTGGGCCCGGGTCCCGGCCCTGCCCCGCGAGGTGCCGGCCGACGCTCCGCCGCCGGTGCCGGCCCGGGTCGCGGCCGCCTGACGTAGCCGGAGCAACATCGCGGGTTTCGGGTTTGCTCCGGCTGTGCCGATGTGATTCAGGATTGGCGCGGCGCAGCCTGATCCCGCTTCCGTCGAGACACTCGGGTTGTCGGACCTGCGAGGCCTTGTCGGGACGCCGATTGAGCGGACGCAGCGCCTGACCGCCGAGAACCGGGCGTTGCGCGACGAGATCGCGCGGCTCACGGGCCTCCCGCCGACGCGTCGGACGCCGTCCGGGATGGAGAAGGCGACGGGCGGCGGTGCCGAGCCCCAGAGCCCCGTGCGTCGGCGCGGCCCTGCACAGGAGCGCTGCGCCCTCACGCGCGAGGTCGTGCCGTCGGTGGCCGCGCCGCCCGGCTCGCCGTTCATGGGCTACCAGGACGTGGTGGTGCGCGACTTGGTGCTGGAGGCCTGCGTGACGCGCGACCGGCGCGAGCGCTGGCACACGCCCTCGGGCGAGACGCTGGTGGCTGCTCTGCCGGCGGGCGTGGCCGGCGGCCTCGGACCGCACCTGCGCCGGTTGCTGCTCGCCGCCCACGTCCAGGGTCAGGTCACGACCGAGCGGCTGCGTGCGCTGTTGGCGGGGGTGGGCGTCCCGATCTTCCAAGCGGCAGGGGGGCGGCTGCACCGCAACGAGGCGGGCCTGCTGAGGGTGCTGGAGCGGCCGGAGATTCCATTGCACACCAACGGATCGGAGAACACATCCGCGCCTGCGTCACCGAGCGGCGGATCTCGGGCGGCACGATGAGCCTGGCCGGTCGCACCGCCCCCACGGACGGTACCCCGCCGATCCGTCCGCCCGCAGCGGCGTCTCCGCGCTCAGGAGGTCCCCGTCCCGGCCGACCCGCCCGCCGCATCGGTCCGCCGCTTCCACACCCGACGCCCGAACGCGTCGTAGCCGTACGCCCACCGCTCTCCCGACGGCGTCTCGCACGCCACCAGGCGGTCCTGCGCGTCCCAGCCGTAGCGCCACGTCGTCGGCCGGAACCCGTCGCGCTCGACCCGACGCTCCACCACCCGGCGGCGCGCGTCGTAGGTCAGCGCGATCGTCTCGCCGTGCGGACCGCGCGCCCGCTCCACCCGTCCGCCGGCAGCGAGCTGCCAGGCCTGCACCCGCGCGGTCGCGTCGCCGAACCCGCACAGGTTCAGCGCCGGGTCGTAGGCGAACCGCTCCGCCTCGCCGTCGCCGAACCGCGTCTCGACGATCTGTCCGGCCACGTCGGTGTCGTAGACCGTCTCGCCCCAGCACCCATCGTCTTCTCACATAGGATCGTAGGCTGGTTTACCCGCCCGAAGAGAGGGCTCTAGCCTCGGAAGATCCCCGTCTCACCGTTCGCTGCATCTCTCCACTACTCGACCATCCGTCGAGCCGACTACTACAAAATTATCACAATATTGAAATCAATACCATCCCTTATCTGATACAAACTCCCAAAGTCCAAGTTTCTTTATCTCTTCTATTGTGGGGTATGTCATATTATTGATGTTAATATCGGATACCATGTTCGAACATTCTCGACAGTCCTGTGGTTTAGACCATATTGTTTGACATTCATCGCAAATAAAATATATATCATCTAATATTTTTGTTATTACTACTTGACCGATCCCGCAACATGGGCATTCTGCGATATGAAATTCAGGGTTTGACATTATCAATACCTCTTGGCAATCCGTTCCCACTTGGAAACCCTGTTACCAGCCTGTTAGTACTCGTTTCTGTTATGATTGTCACAAAATCATAATTTTGCCTTTGCCCGCCAGCACCACCAGCATATCCAGAGTTGTCTCTCGGTACAATATAATAATCGCGATTTCCGATGGTCGTTGGCCGAATTTGCTGTGCATCTGCTTTTGCCCAAGCGTCATCGATCGCATTCTTGGGATTTCCATAAAATACACCCTGCTGCGGCTTACTTAAGCGTAAATCGCCATGTGATTTATTGACATGATCAACCGCCGTTCCATCCTTGTTGGTTCTACTCCAATCGAGTGGAGAGGCGGTGCAGCATGGGGCTAATCCGAGAGGATCTATAATCGATGTCGAATTTGAAGTGTATGCATTTGGTCTAATTCCACCATATAATCTTATTGGATCAGAGCTAGCATACTGCCCCGCCAGCGGATCGTAGTACCGGAACCGATTGTAGACGAGCCCCGTCTCGGCATCGGCCCACTGCCCCTGGAACCGGATTGGGCATACCAGCATCGCCTCGGCCGCAGCCGGCGTCTCCTCCAGCGCCAGGCCACCCCAGACCCGGCCCAACGTCCGGCGGGGCCCCCAGCCACCCCCGCCACGGTTGTCGTTGTCGGCTTGCGCCAGCCACAGACGCCGCACAGCCCCCCACGTCCGGTACTCCGCCGCCCAGACCAGCCCGCCATCCTCCGCGAACACCTCCCGCGGCGTGCCCAGGTGGTCCGTCACCACGTAGCGCAGCCGCCCGTCCGCCTCCTCCTTCGCCACAGGAACGAACGTCCCCGGCGCGAAGTGCCAGCTCGTCGCCCGCTCCCACTCCACAGACCCGTCGAGCCGCAGCGCCGCCTCCTGCGCCACCACGTCCCCGTCCCACAGATACGCCACCCCCACCACCGGCGGCGCCGCGTCCACCTCGCTCGCCCCCGCAGGACGCCGCGGCCACACGTCCAGCGCGCTGCGGCCCCCCGCCGCCACGCTGCGCACCAGATGCGGGAACTTCCCCCGCACCCACGCTTCCTCCGCCTCTTCCAGAAGACGCCGCTTCCACACCCGACGCCCGAACGCGTCGTAGCCGTACGCCCACCGCTCCCCTTCCGGCGTCTCGCAGGCGACCAGACGGTCCTGCGCGTCCCAGCCGTAGCGCCACGTCCTCGGCCGGAACCCGTCCCGCTCGACCCGACGCTCCACCACCCGGCGGCGCGCGTCGTAGGCAAGCTGGATCGTCTCCCCGTGCGGACCGCGCGCCCGCTCCACCCGGCCGCCAGCGGCGAGCTGCCAGGCCTGCACCCGCGCGGTCGCATCGCCGAACCCGCACAGGTTCAGCGCCGGGTCGTAGGCGAACCGCTCCGCCTCGCCGTCGCCGAACCGCGTCTCGACGATCTGTCCGGCCACGTCGGTGTCGTAGGCCGTCTCGCCCCAGCGCGCGTCCCGGATCACCCGCGGGGCGACGTCGCGCGACCACGCATAGGCCCGCTCCACCCCCGGCCCCGGCGGCATCCCCACGAGGCCCGGCTCGCGCCCGCCCCGCTGCCGCGTCAGCTGGCCCACCGCATCCCAGGCCTGCGCCAGCCGGAACCCCGCCGCACTCTCGCGCAGCACCTCCCGGCCGGCGGCGTCGCGGGTGATGCGCAACGGCGCCCGCTCCCCGATCGCCAGCCCCGACAGCGCCCCGAGCGGGTCGTAGGCCGTCGCCACCAGCCGATCGCCGATGCGCCGCCCGGTCCGGTTGCCGCAGCAATCGTAGGCGCTCTCGATCCGCCGCCCGCCCTGCGTCTCGGCGATCACCCGCCCGAGCGCGTCGCGCTCCAGCCGCACCAGCGCGGCGGGGGTCTCGGCCTCGACCACCCGGCCGGTCCGGTCGTAGGCGAAGCGGGTGACCTGCGGGTTCGTGGCCCCCGGCGCGAAAGCCTCCTGGCGCAGCAGCAGCCCGGTGCGGTCGTAGGCATGGGCGATCCGCGCCCCGTCGGCATGGCGCGTCTCGCTCACCCGGTCGGCCCCGTCATAGGCGTAGGCCAGGGTCATGCCGTCGAAGTCGGTCTCCACCACCACCCGCCCGGCGGCGTCGCGGGCGAAGGTCCAGTGCCGGCCGAGCTGGTTCTCGACCCGCACCAGGCGCTCCTCGGCGTCGTAGGAAAAGCGCAAGGACCCGCCCTTGGGATCCTCGATCGCCTCCAGGAGGTCGAAGGGCCCGTAGCGGTAGAGGGTGCGCCGGCCCTCGCCGTCGGTCAGCGTCAGGGTGGCCCGGTGCGGCTCGGGCTCGCGTCGAACGCTGACGCCGTCGGGACGGGTGAGGGCAGTGGGGGTCCAGAAGTCGGCGCCCGGGCGCTCGTCGTAGCTGAAGCGGGTGACGTGGCCGAGGGGGTCGGTGCGGGCGGTAAGCCGGCCGAAGGCGTCGCGCGTGAACAGGGTGGTGCCGCCGCGATAATCGACGAGGCGCACGAGGTTGTTCTGCGCATCGTAGTCGCGCCGCTCGATCAGGCCGTCGTGGCGCATGATCGCGGTGGGCAGGCCGGCGTGGTTGGTGACGTAGTCGGTACGGGTGCCGAGCGGGTCGACCGCCGCGACGAGGTTGCCGCGGCCGTCATAGGTCCATGTCCAGGCCTGGCCGGCCGGGTCGATCAGGCGCTCGAGGCGACCGTCCTCGTCGTGGTGATACGCGGTGCGCCGGCCCTCCGGATCGGTGACCGCGCTCAAGGTGCCGAAGGCGTCGTAGGCGTAAGCCGTGCGCTGGCCCTCGGCATCGGTCTCGGCCAGCAGCGTGCCGAGCGCGTCGCGCTCGAAGCGGCGCACCCGGCCGAGCGCGTCGGTCTCGGTGAGCGCCCGCCCGTTGGCGTCGAAGGTGTAGCGCCGGGCCCCATCCGGCCGGTCGGCATGGGCGAGGGTCGTCGTGCGCCCGTCCGCCCCGTAGGTGAGCCGGTAGTCGAACCGGCCACCGGGCGTCGTGACGGCGACCACCCGGCCGGCCTCGTCGTAGGCGTAGGTGTTGCGGGTGTGGACCCCGTCCTCGTAGGCGCAGAAGCGGCCGGCGGCATCATACTCGTAGCGGAACGAGGGGCCGTAGGCGTTGCGCGCCTGCGTCAGGTTACCGTGCGCGTCGTAGGCGTAGCGGATGAGCAGGCGCGTCTCGCCCCCGGGGGCCTGCAGGGTCACGGCTTCGCGCAGGCCGCTTGCGCCGTTCTCGAACACGAACGCGAAACCGTCCGAGCGGTCGAGCCGCAGGAGCAGGCCCGCGGCGTCGCGCCGGAACGTGGCGTGGCGGCCGTTCGGGTCCTGGATCTCGGCCAGGCGCCAGACGCCGTCCTTCCCCTTGTCGAAGCGCTTGGTGAGACCGCGGTCGCGCACGGCGTAGGCCCGGTTCCCGGCGGCCGACAGAGCGAGGTGTGGGTGCCGGGCGTTGCGGCTGACCTCGCCGATATTGCCGGTCGGGCGGTCGAAGCCGGCGGTGAGGCCCGAGCCCATGCGGTAGAGCAGGCTGCCGTCGGGCTCGCGCACCAGGACCTCGTCGAGGCTGCCGATGCGGTTGCGCCCGAGCGGCCCGTCATGGCCCAGGTCGGAGGCGTAGCTGCGGGCGAGCTCGAGCGGCAGCACGCCCGGCAGCGTGAACTCGACGTCGAAGGTCACCTTCGCGCCGTCGGCGAGGGCGACCGGCTTCTTGGTGCAGGGCCAGGTGCAGCGCGTACCGGTGCCGTTCTGGCGTCCTTGCCGCCCCTGGATCGACTCGCCCTCGGCTCCGGGCGAGGGGCGGGAGGCCGGGCGCGGCTTTCGGAGGCCGACCTTCTCTCCGAGCTCGCCGAGCTTCGTGCCCACCCTGCCGACGAGCTTGCCGGCGGTCTCGGCTAGCTTCCCGACGGGACGGGCCAGCGCGCCGGCCACCTTGCCGGCCGCGCCCTCGCCCGCGACCTGCACCAGCGGCTCGCGCTCGGCGAACAGCCCGAGCATCGGCCAGGGATTGCCCTTCTGGAATTCTTCCGCCGCCGGTCCGATGTTGTCGCGGGCATCGACGAGGACGTCTCGCTGCGCCACGAGCCCGGCCCGCTCGCGTTCGAGGTCCGGAATGCGGGAGGTGCCCTGCTGGTCGGCCCCGAGGTTGTCCCGGACGTTCTGCTCGAACGCCTTTTCACCCGCGATCTGCTTGTCCTTCTCGGCGATCGATCGATCGAAGGCATCGATCATCTCCTGGAGTTGCGCCTTCTTCGCGCTCGCTCCCATGATGGCCTTGCCACCGGCATTGGCGTTCTGGCCCGACTCGTTGGGCCGGCCTCCGTCGCGTGCCTGTGTGGTATTCGGGCTGGGCGTCGTGTCGCGCTTGGAGGCGTCGATCGTTTCCAATCTCATGCTGCCGCCGGATCCGGTGTCACCGCTCACGCGCCGGCCTCCCCGGTCGTCCGATCGAAGGGATGAGGAGCCGCCATGGCGTCACGTCCCCGCGTCCGAGCCGGGCGTCGAGGCCCAGACCGAGGGGATCTCGACGGAGCGCATCGTGCGCTGCGGCTCGGTCGGGCCGAGATCGGGGTGGTTGATCCAGCACGGGTCCCCGTCTCGCACCACCGCATGGCCGTGCGAGAACACGCTCGAACAGGCGGTCCTCACGTGCGAGTACTTCTTGTAGCCCGGCACCACGACACCCTTGCCGGTGCCCGGCTCGTGGCCGGTGATGCGCACGGCGCGCGTGTTGAGCTGGAAGTCCTTGAGCGCGTTGTTGCGCACGTCCGGCGAGACCCGCTCCGACCCGTCGAGCTCGACGACGCAGGAATAGGCGACCGGCACCATGGCGCCGCCCATCGGCGTCCAGCACACGTCCGGGCCGGTCGTGACCATCAGGTTGCTGCCTTCGCGGCGCGCCGAGACGGGTCTGCCCATGTCATAGTCCTTCCGTGGAAGCCGGGTCATCCGCATCCGGGACGTACGGCACCAGCCCGAAGCTGAGGCTTTCGGCCCGTCCCGGGTCGAAGGTCGTTCGCCAACTCAGAAAGACCCGATGCCAATCGGGGTCGGGATCGGCGACGTCGATGAACAGCGTGTCGAGGTCGAGGGTCGCGATCAGCGGCTCGCGGTCCGCGTAGGCGACGTGGAGAACGATCATGTGCGCGGGCAACCGGATCACCCGCTCCCCGGCCTCCCCGCCGAGCCCGAACAGCCGCACGGTCTCGTCCCCGATCAAGAGGTCGGGATAGACGAGGTCCGGATGGGCGCTGTTGTGGTAGGCGAAGTCGTAGTCGGCCGGCCAGTTCGGCCAGACATTCGCCTTCCAGTGCGCGTCGTAGGTGCCCCCGAGCGACCGGCGCGGCAGCCAGGCCGGCGGGATCGGCCCGAACCCGGCCGGGGCGTAGCGGCGGTGCGGCTCGCGGACCGGATCGTCCGCCGCCTCGATCCGCGGCGCGGGCACGGGCGCCTCGATCGGCGTCAGCGCGGGGTCGATCCAGCCGCAGCCGAGCGGATTGCGCTCGTCGGCCTCCAGAAAAGGCTCGTCCGCACCCTCCTGCGGGCGCGCCAACAGCCCGCCATAGGCGAGTTCGTAGCGGATCGGCACCTCGCTCACCGGCTCCGGCTCGCCGAGGCGCCAGCCGCCGAACACCCGCCGCCTCTCCGCCTCGGTCATTGAGGCCCGCGCCCGCTCCGACACACCCCAGACCGGCTCCCAGAGCCTTGGCCCGGTCACCCGCAGGTGCCGCTCCAGCACGTGCTCGCCCTCGACCCGCACGCCGCAGGTCCAGGACGGCCGGGCGATCCCGCCGGGCGCCCGCGCCATCGCGTTCAGGATGATGTCGGCCCGCGGCTTCCTCGGGACGAGGTCCGAGGGCACGCGCAGCGACGAGGTGTTGAGCGCGCCGTGATAGGTGTCGGTCAGCACCAGCGGCTCCTGCTCGTCGGCGACGACGAGGCGGCCATCCGCGGCGATGTCGTAGGTGCCCTTGACCAGGAGCACCCCGAACTCCCGGCCCTGGTTGTCGGTGTTGAAGAAGCGCAGGTTCGGGAACGGGCTGAGGTTCAGCATCTCCATCGTCCGGCCCTCAATTGTGGTCGACGACCTTGCCGGTGAGCTGGACCTGCTCCGAGCCGTCGACGTAGACGGTCACGCCCTTGAGCAGGATGGTCCCGTCCTTCTTCATCAGCAGCGAGGCCTGGCCGACCTGGACCAGCAGTTCCTCGCCGACTACCACCTTCTTGGCCTTGCCGACGTTCTCGATCGCGGTCTGGCCGACATTGACCACCTTCGACTGCCCGACCTGCTCGGTGGCGGCGATGCCGGTGCTGTCGTGGCGCATGGTGGACACCATCGTGTTCATCACGCCGCCAAGCCCGCCCATCATCTGCTGCACCATCCCGGCGACCTGCGACCCGCCCCCCGCCATCCCGGCACCGCCCGCACTGCGCAGGCTCCGCACGCTGGCGTCGTTCACCGCGCCCCGCGCCGCATCGACCCCGGCCCCGAGAAGCCCCCCGACCCCGCCGCCGCCGATCAGCCCGGCGAGGCTCGCCGCCGTCCCGGCCAGGGCCGCCGCATCGACGCCCGGCGGCAGCGCCCCGCCGGGCGCGCCGGCCGCGCCGCCGGCTGGCGCCTCACCGCCGCTATCCGCACCGGCCGCGCTCGCCGCCTGCATGGCGACCTGCATCGCCTGGCCCAGCAGACCCGCCGTCTGACCCGACAGGCCCGCCATCGCCGCCCCCAGAGCCGCCGTCGCCACGCCCCCCACCGCCCCCACGGTGAGCGACCGCGAGCCGCCGATCGCCTGGTTCTGGTTGTGCCCCACCTCGAACGAGTGGTTCGCCCCCACGCTGCCCACCTGGTTGGCGTCCACCCGCGCCGTCGCGTCGTTCAGGACCTTCGTCGTCATGTCCTTCTGCGCGTGGGTGAACAGGTTCTCGGCGCCGGCCACGTCCTCCATCGAGATCTCGTTGTAGCCCCGCCCCTTATAGGTGTTGGACCGCACCACGAGCTTGGTCTTGTGCGCCGGCAGGTCGTAGGGCACCGGGTTGTTGGGGTTGGGCGCGATGCCGACCACGATCGGCCGGTCGGGATCGCCCTCCTGGTAGGCCACCAGCGCCTCCATCCCGACCCGCGGGATGATCTGCTGGCCCCAGTTGGTCCCACCCCAGGACTGCGTCACCCGCACCCAGCCGGTATCCGTCCCGTCACCCCGCGCCCTCCGGTCCCAAGGCAGGGTCAGCTTCACCCGCCCGAACGCGTCGGTGTGGATCTCCTCGCCCGGCGGGCCGGCGATCCTGGCGATCTGCAACCCGTCGATGCGCGGGCGCGGCACTGTCCGATGCGGCGTCGCCGGCCGGTCGGCCGGCAGGGTGGTGAAGGCATTCTCGTAATGCGGCGTGCCCGCGCCCGACTCGTAGGTCGGGTCCTCGGCCCGGTGCAGGATCTGCGTGACCACCTGCGCCGGGTAGACGTGCTCGGGATGCGCCACCTCGTAGGGAGTGAAGCGCCCGCCCGCCGCGAGCGTCCTCACGCTGGAGCGGCCCTCGACCCGGTCGAAGCCGGTCTCGGTCGCCTGGATGCGCAGCCGCGTGGCGCGCTCGCCGGCCTCGCGGGTCAATGCGCGTGCCGGATACTCGTAGAGTTCGTAGGCCGTATTCTCGGGAACACGGTCGATCGACGGCGTATCGGAAGTAAGATCGAGATTTGGCGTCAAGAACTCGTAATCGTTTCCAGATCTTCTTCCCGGCGTGAACGAGAGTTGCCGGCGCCAGTCGTGGATATGCTCGGCATCCGACGAGCCGAAGGCGAGACGAACCCGGGTCTCGGTCCCGCCGTCATAGGCCGAGGGATGGTCGCCGACGGCGAGCGTATGCTTGCCGCGCTCATGGCGAAACCAGTAGAACAGCCCTTCTTCTTCGAGCCTGCGGATGAGGTAGGCGAGATCGGTCTCGTTCCACTGCACGACGTAGTCGCGCTTCGGCGGCGGGCGGGTGACGCCGGCGAGAGTGTAGTCGCGGATGCGGTGCTCGGCGCACAGGGTCTCCAGTACCTCGAGCGTCGACTGGGTGAGGAAGATGCGGCAGTCGCTACGCTGGCTCATCAGCCACAGCCGCGGGCGCAGGGTGAGCGCGTATTGACGGGCACCGCGGGTGACGATGGGCCCCTCGTGCAGCTCGGTGACCAGCCCGTTCCAGACCCGCTGCGAGCCGTCGGCCAGCGTGAGGGAGAGGTCGGCGGCGGTGCCGACGATCTCGTCGGGGCGGACCTCGTCACGCTGCGCGCGGACACGGGCCTGGATGGTGAAGAGGCGGTTGATGCCCTCCTCGACCTCCAGTCGCTCGAGCAGCAGAGCGTCGGGGCCGAGCACGGTGTCGATCGCCATCAGGCGCCCGGCCTGGGTGTAGCGCACGTGCTCGTTCATCGCCTGCCCTTGAGTTCAACGACGTAATCTATAGTCTATGGCGCGAGATCGGAGGGATCAACCCGGCGGTTCGCGGCAAATCCGAGGAGGATCCGCCGGGTGCGGGCTGCGATCTCCTGATGTCGGATCGTATAGCCGGCGCGGTCAAGCACGAACACGGCGCCGTCCGGCGGATGGCGTCCCGTTGGACATCGTCCGCCCGGGCCGCCAGCATCGCAGTGCGGGACGGAGAGGCAGCGAGCCCGACTGTACCCGTCCGGAAGCGGAGTGGCGGCGAGCCGCAGGTCGACGGCTGCGCCTCTTCTCGCTGCGATGGGCTCGGGTTCCATACGCCCCCTTATGCCAGGCGTGTCTGCGAACCACTTTAGAATTTATCCAGGATGGTTCGCCGATACGCCCCCTCACCGTTCGTACCCCGCCGTCGAGGTGGTCTCCCGCACCGGCGAGAGCAGATCGTCGATCACCCGGCGGCGCCCGGTCCGGATCTCGACCGTCGCGGTCATGCCGGGCGTCAGCGCCACGTCCTTGTCGTCGGCCTTGAGGAAGGTCTGAGAGACTGTTTGACTGATTGCGACAGTCTCGCGTTGTCGTTGGCAGGAGGGGCCGATGTGGACGCAGGCAGACCGCGATCTGTATAAAGACGACGGACGTCGCGACCCGAGCGACCTGACGGATGCGCAATGGGCGCTGATCGCGCCCCTGCTGTCGAGCTACGACCCGCTCAAGGTCGGCCTGCGCGACATGGTCAACGCCTGCCTGTACTTGGAGAAGACTGGCTGCCCATGGCGCCACCTCCCGAGCGACTTCGGGCCGTGGGCGACGGTGCGCACCTGGCACGACCGGTTCCGCGCCGACGGGATCTGGTCGGAGGTCGCTGCCCTGCTGACGCGGGCGGTGCGGCGCCAGCGCGGTCGCCCCGCCGAGCCCTCGACGGTGATCCTGGACTCGCAGAGTGTCGTATCCGGCCCGCAGGCAGGGATCCGCGGCACCGACGGCAAGTAGAAGGTGCGGGGCATCAAGCGCCACGTGCTGACCTGCGCGCGCGGCTTTGTTCTGGCTGCGCTGGTGACGGCGGCCAACGTCCACGACACGCAAGCGGCGGGCTGGCTGCTGGATCGTGCCGCGCAGGCGGGCTGGGCGCCGGTGCGGGTGAAGGCGGATGGGATCTACACCGGGGCGCGGATGGACGAGGCGGCCGCCCGCCACGACGTGGAGGTGCAGATCTCCACTCGTGAGGCGCAGGCCAAAGGCTTCCAGCCACTACCCCTGCGTTGGCGCATCGAGGCGGCCTTCGGCACGCTCTCGACCCGCTACCGCCGCCTGACCCGCCACCGGGAGCAACGCCCAGCGGCAGCCGAGGACAGCATCAGTATCGCCAACTGCCACAGGCTCATGCAGGCCTATGAGCGGAATCAATAAAGATCACCATAGTCAAACAGGCTCTCAGACACCGCCTTGCGGCCGGACGATGCCGGCGACGTGCTCACCGCCTTCATCGTCCTGCAATGGATGGTCGCCAACGACACCAAGGCCGAGCCGAGCCCTGCCGCGCTCCGGGCGGTGCGGCGCCAGATGGTGGCGCCGATGGCTGACAAGCCGCCCTGTCGAAGGACTTCATCCCCCCGGCGAAGCTGCGGGCGGTCGCCCTCACCGATGACGGGCTGGTGGGCAAGGACGGCCGGAAGTCTCCGGCGGCCCGGACCGCGGCGGGCGGCGCGTTGCCCGAGGCGCCGGCGGAACCGCGCCACGCCGCGAACTGGGCCGAAGTCGAGGGCGTGTATTTCCGCTCGACGACCGGCGTCGGGGTCGGCGGCATGGTCGTCATCGAGTTCGAGCCGCTGATCCTGTTTCGGGACGGCAGCTCCTACGAGATCGACGATGCCGCCCTCGAGGATGTCGACCTCGCTGCCGAGCGTGCCGCCACGCCGCGCCGGTTCGGCCGCTGGACCCGCTCAGGCGACTCGTACGTCCTGACCGGCACGGGGGGCAAGCCGCAGGACTACAAGCTCCAGGACGGCTCGTTCTTCAAGGCCTACCCGGCGTAAGGCCGGCGAGCGGATGATCGCCCGCTCCTCCCGCCGCATGTCGGGCGGCGGCAACACGGCGATGGGCGGCGACGTGATGGTCGCCGTCTCGAACCGCTACGACTTCCGCTCCGACGGCACCTACGGCCGCGGCGGGTCGACCGGGGCGACGAATTCGGGCGCGACCAGCGGCGTGAGCTCCGCGATCAGCCGCCGGCGCCCGCCGGAGAGCGGGCGCTACGGTCTCGACCGGTACACGCTGACGCTGACCGGCCCCGACGGCCGCAGCCGCCGCCTGTTCTTCGCCTACGGCTCGCAGAAGGATCCCCCACAGCCGGACCGCGAGATGGCCTTCATCGGCGGCAGCGTGTTCCCGAACCCGGATTCAGGGCATGGCCCCCTCGGGCTGCGGGGCAAAGCCCGGCGTAGCATGAAGAATGCGATGGCGAGCTATTCCCTCGACGATGCCGAACGCGAACTCCGGACTGCGCTGGACGAGGCGCCGGCAGACGCCGTCCGAGGAGACTGGACGGTGACGACCCTGCAAGCCGGCCACTCCAGCTGGAGCGGCGGCTATCACCGCCGCGACGGCTCGGCCGTCCCTTTGGACGAACCACGGTTCGATAGTTTCGAAGAGGTCATCGAGCGACTCGGCACGAACGCCGCGACGCCGTTCAACGTCGTGAGCGTCCACTGGACCCGGGCGACGCTGCCTTGGCAACCAAGCAGGGTCACCGTTGAAACGGCCTTCGATGCCGCGCTGGTTCCGCGTGGTCCCGACGATCCGGTCTACGCCGCCGCGGCCGATGCGCGCCGCCGCTTCTGGTACTCGGTCTGAACCGTCAAACCGGGCTTTGCCGCCGAACGCGAGACGGCCAACATCCACGGACGGGCGAAGTGGTTCCAGCCCCATCGCCGCATCCTGCGAATCGAGGACGGCGACGCGGTGCTGCTGGCGACCGACGGCCTCCCGACCCCTTGGGCGGGCGTGACGACGCAGGAGAACGGGGTCGAATGCGAGATCTTCATGCGGCTCGGCGGGGCCGGCAATCCGGTCGTCGCGGACGAGGCCTCGATGGCGCTCTGGTCCGACGTGCTGATCGGCGTCGGCGACCGCGTCTCGCGGGACGTCCAGACCAACGGCGCGATCCTGTTCTGCCGCCTCGCCGGGGATTGCCGGCCAATGACGCGGATGGCTCTCCGCATGGCCTTGCGCTCGATCGAGGGGCTGCCGTTCGGGCCGGTGAGCCTCATCGAGGCGACACCGCTTCGCGAGGACGAACTGCCCGGACTGGACGACGACCCATGGGGCACGGCCGCTGCACTCCGGGCGCTGGAGACGCGCGCCGTGCCCAAGCGCTGAGTCCAGCCGTCATTCCTGCGTCAGGAAGGTCAATTCGTCGATCACGAGAAGGCTGTCCGATCCATCGTCCGGCGCGAGGATCGCGCCGCGCTCGGTCGTCCTCATCGGCGCCGACGCGTTCGAGCGTGTTGCCCTCGACGGGGTATCACTCGTCCGTCGCGGAATGCTCGACGCGGGTCGCGCAGACCCTGATCGGTTCGCCAAAGCGGGGAGGCCATCATGCCCTCGAAGCGTGAGCTTTGGGCGGGTCTGGCGTTCTTCGCGCTTGCGGCGGGCGCACTCGTCCTCTTCCGGCGCCCGTTCGACGTCGTCGGCTGGGCAGGCCTTGCCGGCTGTATCGCCTTCGTGGTCCTCGCCGGCTACGGCCTCGTGAAGCCGGGCAACCGGGTCGGACGGCGGGAAATCGACGATCCCGCGACACCCGAGTTGCCGTGGACGATCGGCGACGCTCCGCTCGATGACATCCCGATCGGCGATCCGTCGCCGGACGAACTGCGCATCCTCGAGACCACGATCGCCGCGCTCGAGGCCGTCGGCGGCCTGGAGCGCGGCGAGATCGATGCAGGCTCGCTCTGGAGGGCGGCCCAGCGGCTCGATCCCGGCCGGGCCATCGGCATCGAGGAGGCCGTCGGTTCGTTCGCGGCGCTTCACGACGATGGACATCGGCGCATCGGACGCCTGATATTCGTTCCGGCTCACACCGAGTACGACGCCCCCCTTCTCGCCGAGATCACAGCCTGCACACTCGCCTCGCTCGGCCATGCCGTGCAGCCGCGCGACATCACGGTCACGCTGCCGCCGGGGGGCAATCAGGGAACGGCTCGGGTCGCCTTCCCGATCGAGGGCCGCACCCGGACGGTGAACTGCGACTATCTCTGGAAGTATCCGCCAGCCGATCTCATCCCGGCGCTCGGGCGCTTCGGAAGGCCGGAGGATCCGCGCGATCTCGTCTGCGCCGATCCCGGCGACCAGACACTTCTCTATGCCGCCATCCGCTCCGGATCGTTGATGGAGCTGAACCGTCGTCTCCCGGCGGCGGACGATCTCTTCCACGAGGCCTGAGGTTTGCCAGCGACAGCGGCCTCCCGCGATCTTCGGCTGCCCGGCAAGCGGACCTCGACGTGACGGCGGACGCTCAGAGCGCCTGACAGAACCTCTGGATCTGGCGGAGGGTGATGAGGCTGGCCTGGAGGAACGTGAAGGCCTCGTGGATGTCGGCGCGGCGTTCGTCGCGGACGGGCAAGCGGCGGGCGCGGCTGAACCAGGCATGGCTGCGCTCGATCACCCAGCGATGCCGCCCGAGCCCGTCGCTCCGCTCGATGCCGCGCCGGGCAATCCGCGGCGTGATCCCGCGCACCCGGCACTCCTGCCGCCGCACCTTGGCATCGTGGGCCTTGTCGGCGTGCAGCGTGTCGGGCCGCCGGCGCGGCCTCCCCGCCGCCCGCTGCGCACAGGCGGGATCGCGTCCAGCGTCGGGGCCATCGGCGGGCTGTCGTGGCAGTGGGCGCCGGTCAGAACGAGGCCGAGCGGCGTGCCGCGCGCGTCGGTGACGAGGTGGCGCCTGGTCCCCGCCTTACCCCAATCCGTCGGGTTCGAGCCGGTGGCAGCCCCCCTTTCTTCGCCGGCACGCTCGCGCCGTCGACGCTCGCCCGGCTCCCCTCGATCTCGCCCGCCGCGTGCAGGCGTTCGAGCAGCACCTGATGCAGGCGCCGCCACACGCCGGCCGCCTGCCAGTCGCGCAGCCGGCGCCAGCAGCTCATACCGCAGCCGCACGTCATCTCGGCCGTCAGCCTCTCCGGACGGCTGGATTCCATCGCGGTCGCCTCCGGCAGTGGAGGCGCGGATCGGTGCGAAGACCTCGCCGGACTGTCCGGGCCCCGCTCGCGTCCTGCCGGCAGCCACATCGGCCATCCTCGTCGATCCGATCGAGGCCGTGGCGCCGCGGCGCATGGGTCGAGCCCCCTCCCCTCTTCCCCCCTCCCCTCCTCCCGGCCAAGCGTGGCGGCGCAGCAGCATGGTCACGCCCGATGTGACGCTCTCGTGCCCCATTTGGTCTGGATGGGGGCCCCGCCTACGCCGCGGCTGCGGAACCGAGGGAACGCAGCGCCTCAAGGGACGGGGGGCCTCATCGATCGTGATGACCGGCTTCGAGCGACAGCCGGGCCGCCCGGATCATCGGCAAGCTCCCCCGCCGGCCGGCGAGGTTCCGAGCATGGACAATCGGGCATCCGGCACGCCGCGGAGGAACGCCCGGCGCGAGACACCTCCGGTCGAATCTCGTCGAGCCAGCGGGGCGCAACGCGACCGGCGTTGCGTCCGGACTTGGGGAAGCGACCAGCCGCACCGCACGACGCGCCAACGCGGCCGGTCTCGCCGAGATCTGGAGGCATCCGACGCGAGCCTGTCCGGCTCACCCCGGACGAGGCACATGGCGGGCCAGGACATGGGTGGGCCGCCCTCCCCTGGCGGCCATGGGCCCCGGCGAGACGCAATTTTCGGCGACACAGGGCAATGGTGGCATCGAGGCGCGACGGCAGAGGCGCGTCGGCGCCCGATTCGTCCCCATCCCGGCCGGTGGTCGGTGTCTGCGCGCTCGAATGCGGCCTGCAGGCTGGTCGCGGCGGCTCGTCGATCGGATCCGGGGCGGCGCTCTCCTTCGGAGGTCGTTGGTCGTGGTGACAGGCGCCGAGCGGCGTCACGCAGCCCTTGGGCGACCCGGCCCTGGTCTTGGCCCGGTGTAGAGCGGCTGCGGGCGCCATGCGCGTGCGCCGCGCGTGGACCGCCTGGAAGACCTCCTCGGCGCGCTCGTCGAGAATCCGACCGGCGCCGTTCGCCTGGATCGCGTGCGCAATGAGGGCGTCGAGAAGCGGCTACCACCCATGCCCGGAGATTCTTGTCCGCAGCGCGCAGGAGATGGTCGCGCACCAGCAGGGATGTGGCCCAACGGATCATAGGCCCCTCCCCCGGACGCGTCGCCAGGAACGTCCGGGACGCGAGCCCGGGAGGGTCTCGCGCTCGGCCGGGTGCCGACGGCGAAGGAGAGGCCGCGAGAACGCACGGGCCGGTGGAGGAAACGGGTAACCATGCGCGGCGCATCGATCCGCGGCAGGGTCGGCGTTTCACGGCGCGGGATATCGGGCGTTCCTTCGACGAGGAACGCTGTCTCGTTGGGGGGCCGCTTGGACCGCGAGCGGGAGAACGGGCATGCATGCGTATTCGCTCGTGCCGTCGCCCGGCCGAGCGGGACTGTTCGCCACCCGGTGGGCATCGCGGGGCATGCCCTGTTCCTTGCCCGTCATCAGGCACAGGAAATCCGCTCGCCAAACCGGAGTCCGACGCTTGACGGCCATGGACGAAAGTGAGGGTCTCGAGTCGCCGAGCCCGAGAAGGGCGTCCGGGACAACCGTTCCGGGGGCCTTTTTCTTTTGCCGCGTGCTTTTACGATTGAAGCCGGCTGGGCGGGATCACCCAGCCGACGGTGCACGGGTCGCGTCAGTCTCCCTGGACGTTGCGGGTCTTCGCCTCCAGGAACGCACCGTAAAGCTGTTCCAGCTGGGATGAAATATAGTCGCCGAACTCCCCGGCATCCTTCGATGTCAGGGACAGGCTGAATGTCTTGCCGGAGCGGCGGCATGTCGCTTCTACGGCCTTGCCGGGTGGGGCCCAGTAGGATGTCTGCTGCGGGACCTGTCGGCGAGCCGGTGCTCGGCGACCCGCCTTGATCGCCGCGAGGAGATGGCTGAAGCGTTCCGGGCCGTCCTTCGCCAGGAACTCCTCGGATAGGATCGCGTCGAACGCGATCTCGGCTTTCGCCGGAACGGCTACCAGCTTCTTCAGCTCTTCCCATCGATCACGTCCGACGCCTTTCGCGGCGCCGACGGCATCGATGATGCCGGCTGGTACGGTCTCGGCCACCGACAGCATCCGGGATAGGAGCGTGTCGTCGATCGCGAGGGCCGCCTTGATCGTCGCCTTGGCCTGACCCATGCCAAGCAGCTTCTTGGCGAACAGCGCCTTCTCGATGAAGGACAGGTCGGCGCGGGCAGCGTTCTCCTGTCCCTGCGCGACGATGTGAGCAATGTCCTCGATGGACTTCACGACCGCCCGCACGTCACGCCCGAGCTCGCGCGCCACGCGAACGCGGCGGTGTCCATAGACGATCATGTACCGCCCCTCCCGGCTTGGATGGGGGCGGACCAGAATCGGGGTCGACTGACCGTGCTCAGCGATCGCATCGCGCAGCCGGACGTAGTCCTCGTCATCCTGATCGAGGCGATCGGCGACGAAGGAATCGTCGACCAGCGCGGTATCGAGGCTGACGATCGCCTCGCCGTCGGCCATGCGCTTGGTGTTCTCGGCCATCTCCTCGATCGACCGCGTCATCGACCGGGCGGCGCCGCGCCGGGCGAAGTCGGTAATGGGCTCCCCGACAGGGGCCCCGAGCACGTTGGCGAGAAGGTTCTTACGCATTGCGTCAGGCTCCTATCCGCCTGGTAGAGCGGTGGAATTCGGCGTTCTGCACGGCTGTCAAACCCGCCTCCCCCAGGCGTGATGGATGAGGCTGGCGATCTCTTCGTTGACGGCGTTGACCGCTTCCAAGGCGCGGTCATACGTCGATCGGATCATCTGGCTGCGATCGACCTCGTACAGGGACTGGTTGGTGATCCCCGCATCCGAGATCGCGGTGGATTTCACCATCTGATGCGCCAGCATGTTCTTCGGAAACAGGACGTGCATGAACCCGACCATCTGGGCTTGCGGACCGTCCGTCGGCTCGTAGCGGGTCACGAGGTAGCGGAACCACTTCAGATTCACGGTCGCTCCCGCATCCGCAATCGACTTCAGAATCCCGCCGAGCATCAGCAGGAACTGGCTCATCGACATCACGTCGAGCATCTGAGGGTGGATGGTGACGAGCACGGAGGTCGAGGCCGTCAGCGCCGTCAGCGTGAGGTAGCCGAGTTGCGGCGGACAATCGATGACGACCACGTCGTAGCGGTCGTCGACCTCCCTCAGCGCGTTGGAGATGCGCGTGAAGAACGTCCGACCTTCGGCGTTCCTGTTCGAGGCTGCCAGCGGCGTGTCGTACTCGTATTCCTGCAGGTCCAGGCTGGCGGGGACAATGTCGAGACCGGGGAAATTGGTCGGCCGGATGATCTCCGACAGCGGGAGCTTCATGTCGTCGTAGCGCAGGGCCTCGTAAATGGACGGGGCCTTATCGAGTTCCGGCTGGATTCCGTGCAGAGCGGAGAGAGAAGCCTGCGGATCGAGATCGATCGCCAAAACGCGATGGCCCGTCAGGGCGAGGAACTGAGCCAGGTGCGCGGCCGTCGTCGTCTTGCCGCTGCCGCCCTTGAAGTTGACCGCCGAGATGATCTGCATCTTCTCGCCGGCCCGGCGGTGGGGCACGTATTGCTTGAGGTCGGATCGTCCGTGACGATCGAGGTATTTCCTGAGCTCGAGCATCTGGTCGGCGGTGTATGAGCGCCGCCCGGACGGCGAGGTCGCCGGAATGGGGCCCTTGCCTTCGAGGTGGAGCTTCTTGATGTTCGACGGCGTGACGCCCAGAAAATACGCAACCTCCGCCAACGAGAAGGGCCGGAGGCCCTTGGTGGCGTTAGGTGGATAGTGCTCCATCCGGAGCATGCTCAACTTGTCAGAGATGAGACCACCCTGACGCAGGATGGTGTCATGGAAGTTGGCAACCTCCATTCCCTCTGCTGGCACCGACACGTCCATCCGCGCTGATCCCCGAGTAACGCTTTTTCCGGGCTACGCTCGTCCCAAGCGTTATTATGTTCGATTCCCAGGCTGCGGCAATGTTTTTTCGGTT
The DNA here is from genome assembly GCF_017347565.1 of Methylobacterium indicum. NCBI lineage: Bacteria > Pseudomonadati > Pseudomonadota > Alphaproteobacteria > Hyphomicrobiales > Methylobacteriaceae > Methylobacterium > Methylobacterium indicum. Next base: position 5,736,898 of record NZ_AP024145.1, read on the forward strand.
GATGAGTGGTTAACGGCAGGATTGGCCCCGAGTCGAGGCTTGATCTCGGTAAGGCGCTCATCTGACAGCCTTATTTGGCGTTCTGCACGGCTGTCAAAAGCCCTCTCCGTGCTTGCTGCGATGGTGTGGAATATCGCGGTTCGGAGCGCTGGGGGACGGTCCGTCGGAGCGCTCTCGCGCGTCGGTGACCCGTTCCGTGATGCCCGCGGCGGCGTCGAGATCGGGATTGTCCCCATCGCCGCCACCGAATCCGGAGACGGTTTCGTCGGTCGGACGCGTGGGGCTCGAACGTCGAACGACGCCGCGAGCCGATCGCGTCCCAATCGGCTCCTCCTGCCGGCCTCGACGCGTAACTGATTCAAACAGTCGAACAGGATCCGCCAGAATGATCGAATCTTTCGAAGGCTTCGACAGCGCCGTAGTTCGGCCCGCCTTGCATTCCGCAGACGAACATGGGAGCACCGTTCGCGAACCTCTCGGAATCGCGCTGCAGACGCCCGTCGTGCCCGATACGGCCGCATCGGTCGCCCCGGACGGGGAGAGGTACTCCCGGGAGCCGGTCAGGGCGGAGGCCCCGGCCCGGATGCCACTCAGCCGCGATGGGTGAGCAGGTAGGCCCCGAGGGTGACGAAACCGATCCCGAGCCAGTTGACCCCCGACAGTCGTTCGCCGAGGAGCGTCGTGCCGAGCACGGCGACCAGCACGATCGACAGCTTGTTGAGCGTCGCCACCTGTGCCGCCCCTCCGGTCTTGAGCGCCCGGAAGTAGCAGGCCCAGGATCCCGCGGTGGCGAGACCCGACAGGCCGAGCAGGCCGAGATTGCGCCCGGTGAGATTGCGCAGGGCCTGCCACTGGCCGGTGGCGAGGCAGATCGCCCCGAGGGCCAGGAGGATCACCACCGAGCGCATGAAGGCGGCGGCGTCCGATTCGGCCCCGGCGCTGCCGGCCCGGGCCAGCACGGCCGTCGCCGCGGTGAACACGGCCGAGACCAGCGCCCAGAGCTGCCAGGACATCCTGCGATTCCTCCCTCGTTTTGCCCGCACCGCATCATGAATGCCGGCCATGCGCCGATGCCGACAATGCGTTTCACTGGCGCACCAGGCTGGCCCAGCTTCCCGCGGACGCGGCCCGACGGGCCCGGCGGGCGGCGCGGCCGACCCGTCCTGCACAAGGGGGGAGCCACCATGGACCAGTCGCGGCGACTGTTTCTCGGCACGGCGGCGCTCGGCGCCGGCACCCTGATGGCCACGGGCGCACAGGCGCTCGAGCACGACCACGGCAACCCGGGCGACGGCGGCTTCGGCCGCCAGTCGGTCTCGCTGCCGCCGGGCGCCAAGGTCGCCTACCACGATCCGCAGGATGTCGGCGCGATGCCCGATTTCCGCTTCTCCCTCGACGGCAACCGCCCGAAGGTGACCTCCGGCGGCTGGGCCAAGGAGGCCACGGTGCACCAGTTCCCCATCAGCAAGGGGATCGCGGGCGTGCACATGTTCCTCGAGCCCGGCGCCTCGCGCGAATTGCACTGGCACGCCATCGCGGCCGAATGGGCCTACGTCATCGACGGGCGCTGCCAGACCGTGGTTCTCGATCCTTCCGGCGCCAGCGAGATCAACAATTACGAGCCCGGCGACCTCTGGTACTTCCCGAAAGGCCACGGCCACTCGATCCAGACGATCGGCGACAAGCCCTGCCACTTCATCCTGTCGTTCGACAACGGCGCCTTCTCGGAGCACGGCACCTTCTCGATCACCGACTGGATCGACGTGACGCCGAAGGACATGCTGGCCCTCGATTTCGGCCTGCCGAAGGAGGCCTTCGACGCCTTTCCGAAGGGCGAGGCCTACATCCAGGCCGGCCCCGTCGTGCCGATCTCGGACGCGCTCGACGCCCCCTGGCCGAAGGAATCGACCCACAAGTTCCGCCTGCTCAAGGACCCGCGCGCGGTGCGCGAGTTCGACGGCGGCACCTTCCGGCTCGCCACCGTCGACGAGTGGCCGATCCAGAAGACGATGTCGGGCGGGGTGATGACGATCCGGCCGGGGCAGATGCGCAAGCTGCACTGGAACGTCAACGCCAACGAGTGGCACTACTACCTGAAGGGCCGGGGCCAGGTAGCCCTGTTCGGCTCGGGCGGGCGCGGCAAGGTGGCCGAGTTCAAGCCCGGCGACGTCGCCTACATTCCGATGGGGTTCGGCCACGCGATCAAGAATATCGGCGACGAGGACCTCGAGATCGTCCAGACCTGGGACAACGGCAAGTTCGAGGAGATCGACCTCGACACCTGGATCAAGTCGAGCCCGCGCTACCTTCTGTCGAACAATTTTTCCGGCGTGCCGGGCGAGACGGTCACGAAGCTGAAGCAGGGATAAGGCGCAGGCGCGTTCGACCCGCGTGGGACCCCTCCCTCGCCACGAGGGAGGGCTCCCACGCAGCGGTGCGCTCCCGCCTATCCGGCCCGGCGCCGCTCGGCTACAAGCCCGGGCCGTGAACTGGGACGCATTCGACTTCAAGCTGCTCATCGTGTTCGACGCGATCATGCGCGAACGCCACGTGACCCGTGCGGGCGAACGGCTGGGCTTGAGCCAGTCGGCCGTGAGCCACGCGTTGCAGCGGCTGCGCCGGGCCTTCGACGACGAGTTGTTCGTGCGCGGCCCCGAGGGCATGGCGCCGACGCCCCGCGCCCTCGACCTGGCCGAGCCGGTGCGGCGGGCGCTCGCCGAGATCGAGGGGGCGCTCCACCAGGACCATTTCGATCCGGCCTCGTCCACCGCGAGCTTCCGCCTGGTGCTCAACAACACTGCCGCGGTGGTGCTCGCCGCGCCGATCGCCGAGTGGATCGGGAGCCGGGCGCCGTCCCTGCGCCTGCACATGAGCCCGAGCGGCACCGTGCGCCTCGACGATCTCCTCGATCGCGGCGACGTCGATCTCGCGGTCGTCGGGAGCGGCCGGATCGAGGGCGAGCGCTTCGGCACCACGACGCTGTTCCGCGATGGATTCGCGGTCGTCGGCCGGTGCGGACACCCGGCGCTCGCGGGGCCGCTCACCTACGAGCGCCTCGCCGGCCTGCCTCACCTCGTGGTCTCCTCCACCGGCGACGATGTCGGCTTCCTCGACGCGATCCTGAGCCGCCGGGGCCTGCCGCCGCGCCGTGTCGCGATGGCCGCCCCGTTCCTGTCGGCGGCGGCCATCCTGGCGCGCTCCGAGATGGTGGCGGTACTGGGCGGGCGGATCGCCCGGACTCTCGCGACGACGCATCCGGTGACCTGCGCGGACCTGCCTGCGGATCCCGACCTGCCGGTCACCCGCTCGGTCCTGGTCTGGGCCCGGCGCGTCGAGCGCCATCCCGGCCATGCCTGGCTGCGGCGGCAGATCGCGGCGTGCGCCCGCGGGCTCACGGCCGCCCCTCGCGACGCCGGATCGAACCCCCTGAACCGGGATCACGTCACCGCCGAGGAATCCTGATCCGCGGCCGCCGACGAACGGTCCGGCGGGTTCTGACGATGGGCGGCCGTGCCCGTGCAGCCCCCGCTGCGGAAGCCCGGGAGGGGAGGGCGCCTCACCGGGAACGAGCGGCGAGGACCGCCGCGAGCCGCCGCAGGCCCGGCTCGATCTGCTGCAGCGGGATCGCCGTGAAGCCGAGCCGGAAGAAGCGGCGCCCCTGCTCCGGATCCATGAAGAAGATGTCGCCCGGCTCGATCAGGACGCCCTCGCGCTGAAGCGCCCGGCCGAGTGCCCGAGCGTCGAGCCCCGCCGGTCCCTCGGCCCAGAAGCTCTTCGCGCCGAAGCCCCGGCGAAAGGTGCAGCCCGGCATCAGCTGCGGCGCCAGTGCGGCGATGAGGTCGGCGCGCTGGCGCAGGACGGCGGCCGTGCGTGCGAGGTGGGCGCGGTAATGCCCGAGCGCGACGAAGGCGGCGAGGCTGCGCTGGTTGTTGGTGGGCGGATGACGCAGCATGAGGCGGCGCAGCGCCCGCAACTCGTCGACGACCGGGGACGGGGCGACGACGTAACCGACGCGCAGCCCCGGCGCGAGGACCTTCGAGAACGAGCCGACATGGATCACCCGCCCGTCGGCGTCGAGGCTCTTGAGGCTCGGCAGGCCGACCTCCTCCTCGGTCGAGAGATCGGCCTCGTAATCGTCCTCGACCAGGACGACGTCGCCCTCCGCCGCGGCGGCGAGAAGCTCGCGGCGGCGCGACAGCGGCGTCACGGCGGTCGTCGGGCATTGGTGGCCGATCGTCACGAAGGCGACGTCGCAGGCACGAAACGCCGCGTCCGGCACGATGCCCCGTCCGTCGCGGGCGAGGGGCCGGATCCGGTCGCTCGCGAGGCCGACCATGTTGCGCGTGTCGGTGTAGCCCGGATCCTCCAGGCCGACGACCGTGCGGCGGGCGACGAGGAGCTGGACCAGGAGCGACAGGGCGTGCTGCGAGCCGATCGTCACCATGATCTCGCCCGGGGCGGCGAGGATGCCGCGGCGCGGCAGCACCCTCATGCGGAGCTGCTCGATCAGGTCGCGGTCGTCGTCGTCGACCTGGTCCAGGCTCCAGCCGTTGATCTCCTTGACGCTGGAGGCCGCCTTGACGCTCTCGCGCCAGGCCGCGACGGGAAACAGGCTCGCGTCGAACTGCCCGAACAGGAACGGGTAGGGGTAGCGCGTCCAGTCCCGCGGCTTGGTGATCTGGGGCAGGCGCGAGGGGCGGATGGCGAAGCGGCCCGGCCAGGCCCCGGCCGCCGACGGCTCCGGATCCGCGCTCCGTGCGGCATCGGCCCCGGGGGAGGCGACGAAGCAGCCGCTGCGGTCGCGCGAGACGAGGACGCCGGCATCGATCAGGGCGTCGTAGGCCGCCACGACGGTGTTGCGCGCCAGGCCGAGCTCGGCCGCGAGGCCGCGGCTCGACGGCAGCCGGGCGCCGGGCGCCAGCAGCCCCGCCGCGATGGCCTCGGAAACCATCCGGCCGATCTGGGCGCGCAAAGCCGGCTCGTCGCCGGACCGGCCCCCGAACAGCATCCGCCAGGCAATGTCGGTCGGCATGGCGCACAGTATCGCCAAGCCGCGCGGGACGGGAAAGCGTCGGGACCGGCGCTGCTGCCGAATTGAGAGGCGCCGATCCCGGAAAATGGCAGCAGGTGCCCGCGCAAGCGGCGAGGGGGACGGGACTGGTCCAGACCGGGACCAAACGATGCCGGACTGGATCTTACGGCCCCGGGCCCGCCTGTCCTTCAATGCGGGCGTTCGCAAGGGTCGAGGCTTCCACGAGGACCGCGCATGACCATCGAGAAGACCCGCAGGGCGGTCAACCGCAAGACGATCACCCGCAGGGCGATCTGGCTGTCCGCCCTCGTCGGCGCGGCCGGCGCGGTGTTCGCCCCCCTGGCCCCAGCCGTCGCCGCCGAGAAGACCGTCACCGTCGCCTACCAGGACATGATGACCCCGATCCGGGTCCTGATGGAGAGCGGCGAACTGGAAAAGAAGACCGGCACCAAGGTGAAGTGGGTCAAGTTCGGCGGCGGGGGCGACGTGATCCGGGCGATGGCCTCGGGCAATGTCGATATCGGCGAGGCGGGCTCCTCGCCGGTCGCGGCGGCGGCCTCGCAGGGCCTGCCGATCACGCTGTTCTGGATCCTCGACGACATCGGCGACGCCGAGCAGCTCGTCGCCCGCAAGGGCACGGGAATCGCGTCGATCAAGGACCTGAAGGGCAAGACGGTCGCGGTGCCGTTCGTCTCCACCGCTCATTACCAGCTGACCTTCGCCCTGCAGGAGGCGGGTCTGGGCGCGAAGGACGTCCGGGTGCTCAACATGCGCCCGCCGGAGATCGCCGCCGCCTGGGAGCGCGGCGACATCGACGCCGCCTTCGTCTGGGCGCCGGCCCTGACGGGCATCAAGAAGACCGGCACGGTGCTGGCCTCGGCCGGCGACTTCGCCGGAAAGGGGAGGGCGACCTTCGACGGGATCGTGGCGACGAACGCCTTCATGGCCGCCCATCCCGAGTTCCTCAAGGCCTTCGTCCGGCTGCTCGCCGCAGCGGATGCGGATTACGCCCGGTCCGGCGAATCCTGGAAGGCGGGCACGCCGCAGGTGGCCGCCATCGCCAAGTGGACCGGCGCCGCCCCGGACGACGTGCCGGCGGGGCTCGGGGCCTATCGGTTCCCGACGCTCACCGAGCAGGTCTCGCCGCGCTGGCTCGGCGGCGGGGCGGCCGACGCGCTCAAGGCCACGGCGGAGTTCCTGAAGGCGCAAGGGCGCGTGCCCGAGCTCGCGCCCGATTACGGCGCCTTCGTCACCGCCGAGTTCGCCAAGGACGCGGCCAAGGACACTGCCAAGGCAGCCGCCAAGCCCTGATCGGGCGAACGCCCCCGACAGCCAGGAGACCGCCATGCTGGAGATCCGCAAGCTCAGCGTCCAGTACGGGGAGGGCGAGAGCGCCACGATCGCCCTGTCCTGGGTCGATCTCACGATCGAGCCGGGGGAGTTCGTGGTCGCGCTGGGCGCCTCGGGCTGCGGGAAGACGACCCTGCTCAACTGCATCGCCGGGTTCCAGCCGGCGACGGAGGGGCAGATCCTCCTCGACGGCCGGCCGGTCACCGGGCCGGGGGCGGACCGCGGCGTCGTCTTCCAGCGCCACGCCCTGATGCCCTGGCTCAGCGTGCTGGACAACGTCGCCTTCGGGCTCAGGATGCAGGGCATGCCCAAGCTCGAGCGCGAGGCGCGGGCCCGCGCCATGCTCGACCTCGTCGGCCTCGCCGACTTCGCGGGCAAGCGGATCTACGAGCTCTCCGGCGGCATGCAGCAGCGCGTCGGCATCGCCCGGGCGCTCACCGCCGACCCGCGCATGCTGCTGATGGACGAGCCGCTCGGCGCGCTCGACGCCTTCACCCGCGAGCAGGTGCAGGAGCTGATCCTGTCGATCTGGGCCCGCACGCAGAAGATGGCGTTCTTCATCACCCACGAGGTCGAGGAGGCGATCTTCCTCGCGACCAAGCTGGTGATCATGACCCCGCGCCCGGGCCGCATCGCCGAGATCATCCCGCTCGATTTCTGCCGCCGCTTCCTCGCGGGCGCGGAGGCGCGGGCGGTGAAGTCCAGCCCCGACTTCATCGCCATGCGCGAGCGGGTGCTGCGCTTCATCCACGACCATGGCGGGGCCGGGAGCGACCCTGGCAAGATGGATCCCGGCAGAACCGACCCCGGCAGAACCGACCCCGGACATGGAGCCGCCGCATGAGACCCGCCGCGACCCACACCCTTCCCGCCGCTCCGGGCCAGCCCGTGACCGACTCGTCCGATTCGGCGATGCGCGCCCTGTCCTCGCTCGGCCGCCGCCGGGCCGCGATGCGCGGCCGCGCCCCCAAGACCCTGCTGATCAGCCTCGCGACGATCGCCGTCGCGCTCGCCGCCTGGGGCGTCGCCACGCAGACCGGACTCGTCAAGCCGCTGTTCCTGCCCCGGCCCGAGAGCGTGCTGAAGGCCTTCGCCGACGCGGTGGAGGGCCGCATCGACGGAGCGCCGCTCCTCGAGCACGTCGTCATGAGCCTCGGGCGCGTCGCCGGCGCCTTCCTGCTCGCCGCCCTGGTGGGAATCCCGGTCGGCCTCGCCACGGGCCTGAGCCCGACCTTGCGCGCCGTGCTCGATCCCTTCATCGAGTTCTACCGGCCGCTGCCGCCGCTTGCCTACCTGCCGCTCGTCATCATCTGGTTCGGCATCGGCGAGACCTCCAAGATCCTGCTGATCTTCCTCGCCTGCTTCGCCCCCGTGGCGCTCGCGGCGCGCGCCGGCGTCGCGGCGGCGAGCGCCGACCAGATCAACGCCGCCCGGGCGCTCGGCGCGAGCCGCCTCCAGGTGGTGCGCCACGTCGTCCTGCCGGCGGCCCTGCCCGACATCCTGGTGGGCCTGCGCATCGGCATGGGCGTCGGCTGGACCACGCTGGTCGCGGCCGAGATGGTGGCGGCCTCGACCGGCATCGGCCAGATGGTGCTCAACGCCTCGAACTTCCTGCGCACCGACATCGTGATCATGGGCATCCTGGTGATCGGCGCGCTCGCCGGCGCCTTCGAACTCGGCATGCGCCGGCTGGAGCGCCGCCTCACGCCCTGGAAGGGCAAGGCGTGAGCCTCTCCCCGGTCAAGGCGTGAGCCCGTCCCCACCATGGCCCTTCCCGCGCTGTCCGTCCTCGCCTTCATCGGCGTGACCTTCCTGGCTGCCGCGTTCCGGGGCGTCACCGGCTTCGGCTACAGCCTCATCGCGGCCCTCGGCCTCGGGCTTCTCCCCTCGGCGCAGGTCGGCATCCCGTTCCTCCTCGGGGCCGATCTCGTCCTCACGGCGCTCCTCCTCTTCAGCAGACTTGCGTTGGCAGGCCAACGCTTCGCCTGCTTAGGTTCTTGCTGTGTCGCAGATTTTTGCCGCCGAACCGGTGTCCACTTCGGCGAAATCTGCTTGGACCGACGCGGCGTCTCGGTCGATTGGCGGGTCCTGCGCCCGCTCCTCGCCGCCGGCCTGCTCGGCGCGGCCTGCGGCGGCCCCCTGGCGGTCGGCCTCGACGAGACCACGGCGCGGCTCGTCGTGACCGTGGCGGTGCTGGGAGCGGCCGGTGTCGCCCTGGTGCGCCGGCCGCCGGCCTGGCTCGCCGACCGGCGCATAGGCATCGCCGTCGCGGCCCTGGTCGGGGGACTGATCAGCGCCTTCGCGGTCGGCGGCCCACTGATCTCGGCCTAGCTCCTGGCGAGCGGCGCCGAGCGCCACCGCCTCAAGGGGACCCTCGCGGTCTTCTTCGGCGCGGCGGACATCCTCGGCCTTGCCGGCCGCGGCCTCCTCGGGGCGATCGAGCCCGGACTCTGGGACCTCGTCCTCCTCTACGGGGTGCCGACGCTGCTGGGCTTTGCCACCGGCACGCTCCTCTCGGCCCGCCTCTCGCCGGAGGCGTGGCGCCGCCTCGCCTCCGGGGGCCTCGCCGGCATCGCGGCGACGGGCCTCGTCCAGGCGCTCGTCCAGGCTCTCGGCAAAGCCTTCGTCGCCCACGGGCACGGATAGGCCGCCCGGCCGCCGCGCCGTTCCTGTAGCATCGGGGGACGCCGTCCCCCGCACGATGCCCTTCTCCGGAGACCCGCATGTCCAAGATCGCCCTCGTCACCGGAGCCACCGCGGGCTTCGGCGACGCCATCGCCCGCCGGCTCGCCCGCGACGGCTGGCGCCTCGTGGTGACCGGGCGCCGCCGCGACCGGCTCGACGCCCTGGTGGCGGCGCTCGGCGGCAGCGAGCGCGCCCATCCGCTCGCCTTCGACATCCGCGACGAGGCGGCGACCCGGGAGGCGCTCGCGTCGCTGCCGCCGGCCTTCGCGGAGGTCTCGCTCCTCGTCAACAATGCGGGGCTGGCGCTCGGCACCGGGCCGGCGCAGGAGAGCGACCTCGCCCAGTGGCGGACGATGATCGACACCAACGTCGTCGGCCTCGTCACGATCACCCGGCTGCTGCTCGACCGGCTGATCGCCCATCGCGGCCTCGTCGTGAACCTGGCCTCGATCGCCTCCCACTGGCCTTATCCGGGCGGCAACGTCTATGGCGGGACGAAGGCCTTCGTCCGGCAGTTCTCGCTGGGGCTGCGCTGCGACCTCTCGGCCAAGGGCGTCAGGGTCACCTCGATCGAGCCCGGCCTGTCCGAGAGCGAGTTCACGCTGGTGCGCACCGGCGGCGACCGGGCGGCCTCCGACGCCCTCTACAAGGGCGCGCACCCGCTCCGGCCCGAGGACATCGCCGAGACCGTCGGCTGGGTCGCCTCGCTGCCGCCCCACGTCAACGTCAACAGCCTGGAGATCATGCCGGTGACCCAGTCCTGGGCCCCCTTCGCGATCCAGCGCGACCCGGCGGCCTGACGGGTCGTCCGCTCATCCCCCGCCATCAGGAAACGCCGCCAGGAAACTCGGCCATGAACGACCTCTCCCGCACCAACGACCTGCGTCACGTCATCGAGGCCGACCGGGCCCATGTCTGGCACCACCTCTCGCAGCACAAGCCCTACGAGACCGTCGACCCGCGGGTGATGGTCGAGGGGAGGGGGATGCGGGTCTGGGACGCCACCGGGCGCGAATATCTCGACGCGGTCTCGGGCGGGGTCTGGACCGTCAATGTCGGCTACGGGCGCACCAGCATCGCCGACGCGGTGCGCGACCAATTGGTCAAGCTCAACTACTTCGCGGGCTCGGCCGGCTCGATTCCCGCGGCGCTGTTCTCCGAGCGGCTGATCGCCAAGATGCCGGGCATGGCCCGGGTCTACTATGCGAATTCGGGATCGGAGGCGAACGAGAAGGTCTTCAAGATGGTGCGCCAGATCGCGCACCGGCACCATGGCGGGCGGAAATCCAAGATCCTCTACCGCGAGCGCGACTACCACGGCACCACGATCGGCGCGCTCGCCGCCGCCGGCCAGGACCAGCGCCGCGACCAGTACGGCCCGTTCCCGGACGGCTTCGTGCCGGTGCCCCACTGCCTCGAATACCGCAGCCAGTGGGGGAGGGTGGAGAATTACGGCGAGATGGCCGCCGACGCGATCGAGGCGGTGATCCTGCGCGAGGGGCCCGACAGCATCGGGGCGATCTGCCTCGAACCCGTCACCGCCGGGGGCGGCGTGATCACGCCGCCCAGGGGCTACTGGGAGAAGGTGCAGGACATCTGCCGCCGGCACGAGATCCTGATCCACATCGACGAGGTGGTCTGCGGCATGGGCCGCACAGGTGCGTGGTTCGGCTACCAGAACTACGGCGTGCAGCCCGATTTCGTCACCATGGCCAAGGGGGTGGCGTCGGGCTACGCGGCGATCGCCTGCACGGTGACGACCGAGGCGGTGTTCGCGCTGTTCAAGGACGACGCCGCCGACCCGATGTCGTATTTTCGCGATATCTCGACCTTCGGCGGCTGCACCGCCGGCCCGGCGGCCGCGCTCGAGAACATGCGGATCATCGAGGACGAGGGCCTGATCGACAACACGGTCGCGATGGGCGAGCGGCTGATGGCGGGCCTGCACGGCCTCGCCGAGCGCCACGCGGCGATCGGCGACGTGCGCGGCAAGGGCCTGTTTTGCGGCGCCGAGCTCGTCGCCGACCGCGCCACCCGCGAGCCGATGGACGAGAAGCGGGTCCAGGCGGTGGTGGCCGACTGCATGGCGCACGGCGTCATCATCGGCGCCACCAACCGCTCGCTCGCCGGGCTCAACAACACGCTGTGCCTGAGCCCGGCGCTGATCGCGACCCCGGACGACATCGACCGGATCGTCGAGGCGATCGACGGCGCCCTGACCCGGGTCTGTTCCTGACGGCAGGCCCCACCCGGTCCGCCGCGCGCGGACCGGGTGGGATCCGGCTTCCCGGCGCTGCCCGCCCTATCGGCGTTGCCCACCCTGGCCGGTCGTCGCCGCGACGGCGACCGGTTCGGCAGCCGGCGCGCCGGCATGGTGGGCGCGCTCCTGCGCGTCGCGGACGAGGGAGCGGTAGAGGCCGAGGACGAACTTCGAGTGGGGCAGGGTCGGGACGAGCGCGAGCACCGCCCCGACCCGGCGGAGGGGGGATCCGGCCGGCCACCGGTTGGTTCAGCGCCCGGGCACGACCCGCTCGTGCGCGGCCTCTACCCGCCGGTGCCCGGCAGCCGATACCCCGCCGGCTCTCCCACCCGCGCCGCCAGCATCGCCTGCACGCGGTCGAGCCCGTCGCCCGGCAGCGACGCGCCGGTGGCGAGGCAGTAGACCTCCCAGCCGACCGAGACGAACCCGAGGCCGAAGCGCTCCGCCGCCGCGCGGGCGCCCAGGCCCGCATCGGCCGCGCCCGAGGCGATCACCGCCGCCACGGCCTGGTGGGTGAATTCCTCGAGGCCGTAGCCGACGATCTCGCCGGGTGCGATCCCGGCCTCGGCGAGGAGCCGGTCGAACCAGGCCCGGGTGCCGGATCCCTTCTGCCGGTTGACGAAGCGGGCCTTCCTGGCCCGCAGGTCCATCGGGGTGACGAGCCCGAGCGGATTGCCGGCGGCGACGAGGAGTCCCTGCTCGCGCTCGAACAGCGGACGGACCCGGAAGGCCGGGTCGGCGACGAGATCGGCGAAGGGCGGCCCGGCGGCGGCCGGGCCGATCGCGCCGCAATGGAAGCCGGCGGCGTCGGCACGCCCGTCCATGAGCCGGACCACGGCGTCACGGCTGCCCATCACGGCGATGTCGGCCCCACCCCATGCCGACAGCACCTCCATCAGCAGGGGGTCGTGGCTCGCCGCCAGGGTGAGGCGGCCCGGCACGGCGAGCAGGGTGGACAGGCGGGATTGCAGCGCCCGCGCCTCCCGGGCGAGCGGCAGGGCGAGGCCTTCGGCCGCGATCGACAGGGCCTCGTGCAGGGCCGCGCCGGTCTCCGTCAGCGTCGTGCCGTGGCCGCGGGTCTTGCGCACGAGCTGATGGCCGATCCCCGCCTCGAGCGTCCGGACGCGCTCCCAGGCAGCGCGATAGGACAGGCCGATCTCGGTCGCCGCGCCCTGCACCGAGCGGGTCCGGGCGATGGCCTGCAACAGCGCGACGGTGTCGGCGACGGCGATGCGCGCCCGCCCGATCCGCAGCGAGCCGCCGAGCCCGAGCTCGACCAGGGGTGTCTCATCGGCAGGTGTCGTCATACCGCGCGCCGCCCCGTCCTCTCGTCGTCCCTCGCAGGATCGCGCCTTGCAGGATCACGCCTCGCAGGATCGAGGGCGCCACCGCTCTCGCCTCGGCGGCGATCCAGGCCCGCCTCGCGCCGTCGACGTCGCTGGCCGATGCGTCGGCGCGCCGTACCGATGCGCCTCCTCGTTCCGCAGACCGTGTCGCACGCCGAGGATGCCGGTCTAGCATGGAAAAACCGGGTTCGCCGGGCCTCCGGTCCGGACGATGCGCAGGCGAGCGGAGCGCCACCAGGACCGGATGGTCTTGGGGGCACGGATGTTCCGCCGTCGACCGCTCCGGTGGCCGGGATGCGACCTCCCGCTCCCAGCCCCGGGGCATCATCGGACGTCATCATCATATTGAGGCCCGGAAAATGGCATTGTACCGCCGATGCACCAAGCCCGCCGCAGCCTGTATCGCCGCCCGGGCGAGCGCCCAATCCGGGCGAGAGACCCGCACGGGACGTTCGAGGACCGCACCATGCATCCGGAACTCCTCACCCCGGCTCAAGCCCGCCTCCGGCCCGACCGGCCGAGGGTTGCCCCGTCCGAGGGGGCGGCGCGGGGGCAGCAGGGCCGGATGGCGTGCCTGCCGGCGGACTGGATCCACGACGGAGGCCTGCGCGCCTTCCGGGGCGATGCCGGATATCTCGGCCGCTCGATCGCGGCGCTCAAGCTCTACGTGACCCTCGTCGTCAGCCAGGAGGCGGCGTCGGACGCCGGCGATCCGGCACCGATCCCGATGTCCTACGAACGGATCGCCGCCCTGTCGGGCCTGTCGGACCCGCTGATCTGCGCGGGCAAGAAGGTGCTCCTCGACCAGGGCCTCGTCACCACCGCCGGAGAACGGCCGGGGGGGACGATCGCCTACCGGCTGACCGGCCTTCGCCCGTCGAGCGCTGCGGCCCGCCTCCTCCATGCGTCGCAGGGCGACGCCCGGATCGCCGCCCTGCACGGCCTCACCTGCCGGAAGGCCCCGAACCTCGCCGCGTTGAAGACCTATCTGCTGCTCTGCGCCACCGGGAGCGACCCGGAGGGCGTCGTCTCGCTCGACATCGATGCCGCGTCGAGCCTCACCCATACCAGCCACGTCAAGATCGCGGCGGCCCTCGCCACCCTGCAGGATCTCGCCCTCGCCGAACTCCTCGCGAGCCCGTCGCGGTCGGTCGACCATCGTCGGATTCGGCTCCTGCCGCTGCGCTGATCGCCCGCGTCGGAGCCGATCCGGCACCGCCTCGTCCCCGCTGCGTCCCGGTCCCGACCCGGCGCCAGGATATGACGACGGGGGCGGACATCCGGCGGACAGTGGACTAAAGTCTGCCGTGCCGCGCCGTTGCGACCTTTACCAATTCGCAGCAGAGATCGGGCCAATCAGCGGGCAGCCCGGGTGCGCTCCCCCTTCTCAGCGCCGATGCGCGGCGCCTCGCCCCCCACGCGAAACGATCCAGCTGGAGACCACATGAAGACGCGCGCCGCGGTTGCCTGGGAAGCCAAGAAGCCCCTCACCATCGAGACCATCGACCTCGAAGGTCCCAAGGCCGGCGAGGTCCTGGTCGAGGTGATGGCCACCGGCATCTGCCACACCGACGCCTACACCCTGTCGGGCCTCGATTCCGAGGGCAAGTTCCCGGCGATCCTCGGCCACGAGGGCGCGGGCATCGTGCGCGAGGTCGGCGCCGGCGTGACGACGCTGAAGCCGGGCGACCACGTCATCCCGCTCTACACGCCGGAGTGCCGCAATTGTAAGTCGTGCCTGTCGCAGCGCACGAACCTCTGCACGGCGATCCGGAGCACGCAGGGCCAGGGCGTCATGCCGGACGGCACCAGCCGCTTCCGTTGCGACTCCACCGGCGGCAGCCCGGGGTCGAACGCCGTGTACCACTACATGGGCTGCTCGACCTTCTCGAACTTCACCGTGCTGCCGGAGATCGCGCTCGCCAAGGTGCGCGAGGACGCGCCCTTCGACAAGATCTGCTACATCGGCTGCGGCGTGACCACGGGCCTCGGCGCCGTCATCTATACCGCCAAGGTGTGGCCGGGCGCCAACGTGGTGGTGTTCGGTCTCGGCGGCATCGGCCTCAACGTGATCCAGGGTGCCCGCATGGTCGGCGCCGACAAGATCATCGGCGTCGACATCAACCCCGACAAGCGCGCCATGGCCGAGAAGTTCGGCATGACGCACTTCATCAACCCGAACGAGGTCGGCACCGACAAGGTCGTGCAGGCGATCCTCGACGTCACCGGCGGCGGCGCGGACTTCTCGTTCGACTGCACCGGCAACGTCAACGTGATGCGCCAGGCGCTGGAATGCTGCCATCGCGGCTGGGGCGAGTCGATCGTCATCGGCGTGGCCGAGGCCGGTCGCGAGATCTCGACCCGTCCGTTCCAGCTCGTCACCGGGCGGGTCTGGAAGGGCTCGGCCTTCGGCGGTGCCCGCGGCCGCACCGACGTGCCGAAGATCGTCGACTGGTACATGGAGGGGAAGATCAACATCGACGATCTGATCACCCACACCATGCCGCTCGAAGACATCAACCACGGCTTCGACCTGATGCACGAGGGCAAGTCGATCCGCTCGGTCGTGGTGTTCTAAGGAAGTGCCTCCCGGCCGGCTTCGCCGCCGGCCGGGCCGGAGCAGCCTCTCGCTCGTCGCGCGACCGGGAGGCCGCTCTCTTCGTTCATGCCGCATCGCCCCGCGACGGACCGGTCTCGCGCACCGTTCGCGGCGCATCGTCTGTCAAGAGGGAACGGCTTCATGGAAAAGGTCTCGCAGGCTCTCTCGCATGGCGGCATCCAGGGCGTGTACCGGCACGAGGCCGAGACCACGCGCTGCCCGATGACCTTCGCGGTCTACCTGCCGCCGCAGGCGAAGGACGGGACGGTGCCGGTCCTCTGGTACCTGTCGGGGCTCACCTGCACCCATGCCAACGTGATGGACAAGGGCGAGTACCGGCGGGCGGCCGCGCGCCACGGCATCGCCATCGTGGCCCCGGATACCAGCCCGCGCGGGCCGGACGTGCCGGACGAGCCCGACAACTGGCAGTTCGGCTGCGGCGCGGGCTTCTACGTCGACGCCACGCAGGCGCCCTACGACCGCAACTACCGCATGTGGTCCTACGTCACCGAGGAGCTGCCGGCCCTCGTCGCCCGCGAGTTTCCGGTCGACATGGGGCGCCAGGGCATCTTCGGCCATTCGATGGGCGGCCACGGCGCGCTCACCATCGCGCTCAACCATCCCGAGCGCTTCCGCTCCTGCAGCGCCTTCGCGCCGATCGTCCAGCCCTCGACCGCCGGCTGGTCGAAGCCGGCGCTGACCAAGTATCTCGGCGCGGACGAGGCCGCCTGGCGGCGCCACGACGCGACCGCCTTGATCGAGGACGGCCGCCGCTTCCCGGAATTCCTGGTCGACCAGGGCACGGCCGACTCGTTCCTCGACGAGGGCCTGCGCCCCTGGCTCCTGGAGGAGGCGTGCAAGAAGGCGGGGATCGGACTGACCCTCAACATGCGCGAGGGCTACGACCACTCCTACTTCTTCATCTCGACCTTCATGGACGACCACATCGCCTGGGCCGCCGAGCGCCTGCGCTGACACCGTGCGGGGAGGGGGCCGGGGACGTGACCTCCCCGTGCCCCGCGCCACCGTCCCGCTCACCGTGGGCCGGAGAGGCGGGGCCGGTCCGCCGCGCCACCGGCCCGGACGGTCGAGATGCTCTCCATCGCTGCGGCGCCGGCGAACGGCTCCCCACATCCGCACGTGTCGTATGATCATCTCCGCCGAGCCCTGTCGCGGCCGCCGGCCGACAGCGGGGTGAGGCGAGGATCGGGCGCGCGGGCCCGCGCGACGGTCGAGATCGGCACGAGGGGAGATTCGCCGATGCGCGACGTCAACGAGCACACCATCACCCAGGCGGTCGTCGATCGCCTGGCCGACACGCCGGATCCGCGCCTCAAGACGGTGGTGACGAGCTTGGTGCGCCACCTGCACGACTTCGTGCGCGACGTCGAGCCGACCTTCGCGGAGTGGCAGGCGGCCATCGCCTTCCTGACCCGGACCGGACAGACCTGCGACCAGCACCGGCAGGAATTCATCCTGCTCTCCGACATCCTCGGTGTCTCGATGCTGGTCGACGCCCTCAACCACCGCATGCCGGAGGGCGCGACCGAGACCACCGTGCTCGGGCCGTTCTACGTCGAGGCGGCCCCCGAGCGTCAGAACGGCGCCGATATCGCCGGGCCGCTCGAGGGCACGCCGCTCCTCGTCACCGGCTCGGTCGCCACCGTCGGCGGCCAGGTGCTTGCCGGGGCCACCGTCGATGTCTGGCATGCCGACGACGACGGCGCCTACGACGTGCAGCAGCTCGACGCGCTCGGCGGTCTCGCCGGGCGGGCGCGGTTCCGCACCGATGCGCAGGGCCGCTTCCACTTCTGGACCGTCATGCCGGCCTGGTACCCGATCCCCGACGACGGCCCGGTCGGCGACCTCCTCACGGCCACCGGCCGCCACCCGAACCGTCCGGCCCACCTGCACGTCATGATCGCGGCGGCAGGCTGCGAGACACTGATCACCCACATCTTCGCCGCCGATAGCCCGTGGCTCGAATCCGACGCCGTGTTCGGGGTGAAGACCTCGCTCATCGCCGACTTCGCCAAACGTCCGGCCGGCACCGCACCGGACGGGCGGGCGATGGACCGATCCTACCGCCATCTCGCCTACGATTTCGGCCTGAAGCCCGCCTGAGCCGGTCCGATAGGTCCCGGCCGCTCCTCCCCGGCGGCGAACCGCCTTGCGGCGGCTGCGTCGGGTGGGCATCTGACCGGCATGACCCGGACCACCCTCCACGACGACAGCCTCGCCCCCTTCCTGGCGGCGTTCTACGCCCGCGTGCGTACCGACCCGCTCATCGGCCCGATCTTCGCCGCGGCGATCCCGGAGGCCGACTGGCCGCGGCACATGGAGACCATCGCGGCGTTCTGGTCGTCGGTCCTCTTTCGGACGGGGCGCTACAAGGGCAACCCCTTCGGCCGCCACCAGGCGCTCGGCGTGCTGCGGCCGGAGCACTTCGCCCGTTGGCTCGACCTGTTCCGGGACACGGCGGTCGCGCACTTCCCCCCGGACGAGGCCGCCCTGCTGCAGGAACGGGCCGAGCGGATCGGCGCCAGCCTCGAGGCCGGCCTGTTCTTCCGGCCCGAGGCGACGGACGCGGCAGCCGCCGCTGGAGCCGGGAGACCTGCCGGGTGAGCATCCTGCACGCCGCCAGGAGGGCGGCGTGCAGGAGGTGGAGGACCACGGGCGTGTCGGGCACGAGTGCAACGGGCCTGAGCGGCGATCCCCCGCGGACCGGCCGCGGCGACGAGACGCCGGCAGGATGCGCACCGACGTGTCCGACGGGCGACGCGCGTGCCCGGCCGGCTCGCGCTCAACGATGGCGATAGCGTCGCGAGACACGATCCGGGCGCCGGTCAGCCACCCCTTCCGCCAATGCAGTTTGCAATTTCCACAGTATAATAAAGCACTTAGCGCATTTTCTTGACGAATGCTCCTGCGGCAGGGCACCATTTCGTCCAACGCAACGTCCAACATCACTGCCCGCCGATGCCGGAGTTCCTCACGCGACGCCAGGGCTTCTGGCACTTCGTCCGGCGCGTGCCAGAGACGTTCGCAGCCCTCGACCGACGCGGGATCGTCAAGCGCACGACCCACATCCGGATCGCGGACGACCCGCGTGGTCTGCGCGCTGCGCGCGCTGCGGCGCTGATGAACGGCGAGCTCGAGGCCTACTGGCAAGGCCTCGCCGGCGGCCAGAGCGCGGAGGCGAAGGCGCGCTAAGAGGCCGCGCGCAAGCGCGCCCGGCAGCTCGGCTTCAGCTACATGCCGGCCGCTGAGGTGGCGGCGCAGCCGCTCGCCGAGATCCTGGCCCGGATCGAGGCCCTGTCCGCGCGCAACGCGGCCGACGACCCGGCGACCCGTGCGGCGGTGCTCGGCAAGGAGCCGGTGCCGGCTGTGATGCTGTCGCAACTGTTTGAGCAGTACGAGACCCTGACTAAGTCCTCGCGCCAGGACCTCTCGCCCGACCAGCTTCGCAAGTGGGGCAACCCGAAGAAGCGGGCGCTCGCCAATCTGCTGAAGGTTATCGGCGACAAGCCCGTCACGGAGCTCCCCCGCAACGACGCCCTCGACTTCCGGGCCTGGTGGCAGGAGCGCGTGCTCGCCGAGGGAATCGAGATCGGCACGGCCAACAAGGACGTCAGCCACATCAACCGCATGCTCCGGCAGATCGAGCGCAGCCACCGGCTCGGCATGGGGCCGGTCTTCGCCGAGTTGCGGCTGGAGGGCGAAACACAGGGCCAGCGCGTGGCCTTCACGGCCGAGTGGGTGCAGACTCGCATCCTGGCGGACGGCGCCCTCGACGCCCTCAACCCCGAGGCCCGGCGCATCCTCTACATCATGGCCGAGACGGGGATGCGGCTGTCGGAGATCTGCAACCTGACGGCCGAGACGATCCGGCTGGACCATGCGGTGCCGCATGTCGGGTGCGGGCGGACGGCTGGCGGATGAAGACGGAGCAGTCGGCCTGGGAACTGCCGCTGGTCGGCGTCGCGCTGATGGCGGCGCAGGCGCAGCCGGAGGGCTTCCCGCGCTACCGGGACAAGGCGGCGTCGCTCTCGGCGATCACCAACAAGGTGATGCGCACGGCGGGCCTGCTGCCCTTGCCCGGGCAGTCGGCCTACTCGTTCCGGCACTGCTTCGAGGACCGGCTGACGGCCGTGGAGGCGCCCGAGAAGCTGATCGCGGCAATGATGGGCCACAAGTACCAGAGGCCGCGCTACGGCTCGGGGCCGAGCTTGTCGCAAAAGCGCGAGTGGCTTCAGCGGATCGCGTTCAAGCCGCCCGGGCGGGTGTAGAAATGGATGCACGGCGGACGCACGGCCAATCTGCACGATGAGCGGCATCGCTCGGGTTCAAGCCCGAATCCAGCCAGTACCGTAATCCTTCAACACGCGCTCGGCCCTCTGCCGTGGCGTCCCGATCCGGCGCGCCTCGATCAGCTCGGCCTCCAGTCGCTCCAGGATCGGCAGATAGACCTCGGTCCCGTCCTGGACCACGATGGACGCGAGCCGCACCAGCGCCTGCTCGATGCGCTCGGGCGTGACCGGCTCGGGCGAGGGGAGGCGCGTGGCAGGTCTCATTGCCGATCCCGGCGCGGCAGCGCGGCGCGCAGGCTCGACGGCTCGAGTGGCACCACCGCCGATGGTCGCCGAGACGCCTGAGCGGCGCTTCCGGAGGCCGCGCGGGAAGGCTGGACGCAAGGCAGCGCGGTCCGCCAAGCGACACCTGCCCGGAGGACGGCGTTCGGACGGCGGGGCGCGGTCACGGCACCGCTCCGGCTCGGTCGCGAAGATCCGCGAGTGCATCGTCGGCGATCTGGAGAGCCGCGAGGGCGGCGTCACACTCCTCGGCGATGGGAGCGAGGAGCGTCCGGACGCCGTCGAGCGCGGAGGCGAGGAATTCGACGGCCTCGGCTGTTGCCCGCGGCGCGGCGACGTTGGCGCGGCCGAGGAGAAGGGCGGCCACCGCATGCGCGGTCGGGTCCGGCCACGTGCCCTCGGTGTTCACCGTGAAGACCTCGTGGCCGTCCGCGTCGCGGACCACGCCAGCCTCGTCCGGGGCCTCGCTCAGGGCGAGGGGCAGGCGGATGCCGTGCCGGGCGAAGGGACCGGCCCTGCTCACGGCATCGTTTTCCGCGAGCGGGTCGGCAGCGATAGCGCCCCTTGGCACAGACATCAGCACGCCGCCCGCGCCTGCTGCACCACGCCGCCGACGATCAGCCGGCCCTCGGCGGAGAAGGCGTGGGTGATCCCCGCGACGCTCGGCAGCGTGATGGTCTCGATGCGCCGCGAGGCGGGCCGGACGGTGGCCGGCGGCTCGCCGAGCAACTGACCGATCAGGGCGGCATCGCCCGCGACGTAGAGGCGCGAGGCGGTCTCGCCCGGGAGCCGCCGGCGCGTGATCGTGACGCCCGTATCGGCGAGCGCATGGCGGAGCGCCCGCACCGTCTTCTCGAGCGCCTTCGGCGAGCGCTCCAGGGCGGCGGCGAGGCTGGCGTAGCCGTGCGGCTCGCCGGAGCGCGCGAGAGCGCGCAGGACGCGGCACAGGGCAGGGGTGAGGGCCGGGACGGCAGCGCTCATCGTGCGTCCCTCCGGGCGAGCGCCTCCACGGTCTACCGGGCGATGTCGGCGCGCTCGCCGCCGTTCCGCGCGGCTTCGGCCGCAGCGGAAGCCTCGGTGCGGATGTGCTCGCGGGCCGCGTCGACCGCCTCGTGGCCGGCCGGACCGCGCGCAGCCCGCGCCTCGGCCAGGCGGCGGTCGCGCTCGGCGGCCCGCCGCTTGTGCCGGTCCGAGAACCATTCCAGCGACGGCCGCCGCGAGGACCGGCCGGTGGCCTTGGCGGCCTCGTACTGGGCGTAGGCGCCCGCGCTCGCGGGATCGATGCCGGCCATCACGCGGCTCCGCGTATCAGCACGCCGGCCAGCGTCCCGATGAGGAGACCTATGGCGGTGGCGAGGATCAGCACGACGGCGTGGGCGATGGCCTCGCGGAGCGTGAGGCGGCCGGCCATTAAGGCCGGGGAGGGCGCCGCGGATGCGTCCTCGTCGGTGGGCGGCGGAAACTCGGCGAGGCGGGCCCGCAGGGCCGGCAGGTAGCTCGGGCCGTCCAGGTGGAGGTCGGGGGAGTTCGGCATGGGGTTATCCGTAAGAGGATGGCGACAACCTAAAACCCAAGTTGTTGGTTGTCAATTATCGACCTTACGCGCACAATGTCGGTTGTTGCCCCACAGGTTCGTCTCGGCTTGCCCGCTTGACGTTACGTGAACAAAAAGGGAACATTTCCACCACGGGTTCAGCA
Source organism: Methylobacterium indicum (assembly GCF_017347565.1). Taxonomy (NCBI): domain Bacteria; kingdom Pseudomonadati; phylum Pseudomonadota; class Alphaproteobacteria; order Hyphomicrobiales; family Methylobacteriaceae; genus Methylobacterium; species Methylobacterium indicum. Next base: position 5,758,460 of record NZ_AP024145.1, read on the forward strand.
TGGGGAGCAACCGGTGGTGACGGTGCATGGCGGACGCCACACCTATTATGTGGTGCAGTCGTTCTCTCTAGCCGATGGGGGCTACGTCATGGACGAGCCGATCGAGGCGCGGTCCGAGGAGGCCGCCCTCGCGGTCGCCCGCCGGCTAGCTCCAACCAAGGCCGCGACCCTCGCGTTCTCGCGCACCGGCGACCCCGAGACCGGCGAGTTCGACGACATGGTGCTGATCTTCAGCAATGGGGAATTGCCGGAGTACGTGGCCATGACCGTCTGCGCCTGAGCCCGAAACTCGACGAGCTTGGCAATGTGAACGACCGCCTCTTTCCTGTGCCGAACCGTAGAAGGTCCGGCACGCGGCCGCCTGACTGACGAAGGCCAACGAAGGGAAAGGCGTGGGCAGCCTGACGTCGGTTTGTAACCGCAACGTACAGTCTGAATGAGCAATTTCCGAGATAAGGCTCATTTACAGATGTAAAAACACATTACATATAATATCAATTATGTATATATGGATTAAATCGACACGTATAATTTATTTAATTAAAAGTTTTTCAACTCTTTCGATTTTATAATTGAAGCTTAGGCTTCAGGATTAATTAAAAAATACACAATTCGAGGCGTAAGATGGAATTATATATTCCCATGTTGCATATATATCGCACATGCCCACAGCAGTTCAGTCTTAAGGCATTTCAGTGATGACGCCTAAATAAACCCAAGGTACGATAATTTCGCAGCGCCAATATAAATCAAGAGATGAACTATGCGTTATTTGATCGCACCTTTCGTAGCTGCTGCATTTTTTTCAATAAATTCTGAGTCATACGCTCAACAGGTATGGTGTCCAGATGATCTTGAGCCTGCAGGTGTGAATTGCGTCAGATATACTCATTATCCTGATGTTTCGAGATCTCGCAAAGGGCCAGTTCGAGTGTCAAAAAATTTCTGCCAGGTTGGCCCAGCCTTCAAGGAGGGCAGCGGATACGTCTGCCCATTTTCAAATCCTGCTTTCAACCCGATCAATTTGTCTGATAAGTGAGTATATCCGATGATATATCAGAAAATCAAATACATGCTATACCCCTTGTTGGCACTCAACTCAGCCTGTGGAACATACCTTCCTGAGATTAGAGAGCCATGGGATGTTAATCGGTCGCAGGAAATTTCGGCAAACGGTATTCTTGAAGCCAATGTCAAAGAGAAAATTTACTGCGCGATTTATTTGGCTGTAAAGTCTCAAAGAGTATTTCCAGAGGGATGGGCAGTACAATCGACCCTTGATCTACAAGTTGATCATATAGGAAGTGTAAATCCGGGATTATCATACATAGTTCCTTTCAATGCCGCCGAAAATTTCACGCTTGGCTTGGGCGCAACGTTATCCTCACAAGCCACAAGAGAGGATAAGATTGGAAGCTATTGGGATTTGGATCGTTTAAGAAAATATAAAACAGATGAATGCGACAACGTAGGAGAGATAAAAGGCAGCTCTCCGCTTATTACAAGTGATTTAGGTTTAACGCAATGGCTCACTGACGCTCTCGCGTCTGTAAAATATTTTCCTTCCTCGCCAATATCACAAGGCAATGTATTCAATCAAGATAGTCTTACATACCATGCAAAGTTCATAATAATAACAACTGGTAGTTTGAATCCTACTTGGAAACTTATAAGATTCAATAGCGGCAATGGGGCAGCTTTGGCTAGTGTTAATCGCACGAGGACACATGATATATTGCTGACATTTGGCCCAAAATTTAAACCAAATTCTCCGAATATCGCTTTAAGTCAGCATTTTTCGACGGAGTATGCCATTTCTATTGGAAATTCAGGTCGTCAAAGCGCGCTTCCAGCGAGCCTTCCTCTCTTCGGCCAATGACACTATTCCTAATTTTATAATCTATTGTACTTAACATCAATTATAGGAAATAACAATCGCGCTTCAATCTTCTGGATAAACTACTTTATCCCAATTCAAGAGCACGAAACACAAATCTTAGATAGTTGAAATCGCTATCAGGTTGGGACAATTTTTTCGGAAGTCTGCGCTGTTTCAGCCCCAGCATCTGGCTATTTCCTGAAGTCCTTCGACACAATGCGATGGCAGGTCGGCCATGCATCGCGGGACAACTCGAAAGTCCGCGCCGGGTTGAATTGCTGGACCCGCCACGCCTCCGCGCTGGAGCCGACGAGACGCTTGACCATCGCCCGCGGCTCGTCCTCGGCGCCCGAGTAGAACACGCAGGGCGTCGCGGACAGGCCGGGGAGGCGAGGGTTGACCATCAGGGTGTCGCCGGGCTCGAACTCCGGCGACATCGATTCGCCGACAAGGTAGATCGCGTAGCCATCCTTGACGCCCTGCAGGGCGGGCGGGCGCTTCACCGTCCCGATCGGCTCGCGCTCGATGAGGAGCGAACCTTCCCCGCCCTCCGCCGAGGCGAAGAGCGGCACGTCGCCGACGAGCCCCGCCGCGGCCGCCCAGTAGGCGGGACCCCTCGCGAAATCCGGGACCGGCATCGGCGCCTGCCTCGGGGCCGGAGCCGGCCGGTCGTCCTGGGCGCCCTCCGGGAACAGCGCCGGGTCGAGGCCGAGCACCTCGATCAGCCGGGCGAGATGCGCGGTGCTCTCGACCTGCTTGAGCTCGATCTTGGCGATCGTCGCCTGGGAGGTGCCGACCTCCCTCGCCAGCCGCGCCTGACTGAGCTTCTTGGCGAGCCGCCCCTCGCGGATGATGTCCTGCCAGTCCATGGGGGGCATTCTAAAACCTCGGTTGTGGCGACGCTCGCATATTCCGGTTGTTGACAACCAACAACCAAGATGGTTATGTCCACGGTCATGACCGTGCGATCCCTCATTCAGGCCGCGATCACGCTGGCCGGCTCGGAAGCGAAGCTGGGCGACGCCTGTGGCGTCTCCCAGAGCGCGATCTGGAAAGCGAAGAAGGCCGGGCGGGTGTCCGGCGAGCTGGCCGTCCGGATCGACCGGGCGACCGACGGCGCCATCCCGAAGCACCGGCTGCGACCGGATCTGTGGGAGCCGCCAGCCAGCGGCCCGGCCGAAGCCCACGGAGTGGCCGCATGACGTCCCGGAGATCCACGGCGCCGGCGCGTCCCGTCACCCGGGCCGCAGCCGCGATCCTGCTCTGCCTGCTCGCCTGGGGCACGGGGACGGCCAGCTGCTGGTCGAAGCACGCCTCGCAGCCACCGCTCCACGCGAGACCGGAGGCCGGCTGAGGCCGGCGCTCCACCCGTGTTCCGGGTCTCGGCGATGCCGGTCCCGGATCGCGCCCGGCCGGACCCTTCCGCCCCCATCCGCCCAGCCGGGCGCACCCTCGTCGATACCGGAGGCAGCCATGAGGACGAGCCGTCGCAAGATCCGCTACCGCCTCCGCGCCGACGGCCGGTGCGAGGTCTGCCTCGCCGACGGGTGGGTGACGCTCGTGCGGGTCGCGCGATGAGCGACGGCAGCCTGTCCTCGCTCGCCGCCAGGCTCCACGCGGCAGCCTCCCATGCCGGCGTGGTCGCGCGCGGCACCGAGATCCTGGCGGCCCGGATGCAGGTCGGCCTGCCGACAGGTACGCCGTGCGCCGGCCTTGACGAGGCGGTGCAGCACCATGCCGAGCAGGCCCGGGTCCTGGCCGACGCCCACGCCTTCGTCCTCCGGTGCGCGGCCCAGCCCGCGCTCCTGCCGCTTCTCGCCGCGCTGGAACGTGGCGAGGCGGTGATCGCGGAAGCCGGCACCGGACGACGGCCTGCCAGGGCCGCCGCCGGCGCTCCTCTCCACGCGACCGTCCAGCCGCCAAAGCCCTGGTCGCGTCTCCTCGACTCCGCGCGTAAGGGACACCGCAAGTCCTCCGGCCCTGCTGCTCATGCCTCCGTGCTCTCCCCGGCGAGCACAGAGGAACACAGGAGCGGCCCAAGGTGTCGGGATTCTCACCCAAGCTCTCGGGACGATCTCCCGAGCGTCACGAGGGTAGCATGACTGCTCAGGCAGAGGCGCGCCAGCTCGTCGAGCTGATCGCCGGGCCGGTCCGGCTCGGCGAGAACGTGAAGGCCGCGCTCGCGCGGGTCGCACGGCTCACGGGCCTCGGCGATCGCCGCGTGCGTGGTATCTGGAACGGCGAGGCCCGTCGCATCGAGGCCGAGGAGATGGACCGGCTGCGCCGGGCGGCCCTCGATGCCAGCACCCTAGAGGATGTCGATCGTGCGTACCGTGCCCACCTTGCCCGGCTCCGGGCCTGCCGGGAGATCCTCGGACACGGGGCCGTCGGGCAGGAGACCTCCCGGCAAGAGGCCCTTCGCGTTCCGGCCGCGGACGCTGCTGGCCGGGTGGATCATGCGGAGCTCGGGCTGGCTGGCGCTCAAGATCGCCCCCTGGATCGGGGAGGGCGCCGATGACGCCGGAGGTCCGCCTCCTCGGGATTGATCCCGGCCTCACCGGGGCCCTCGCGCTCCTCAGCCTGATGCCCTCCGGCCCGTCGCTCGCCGTCGCGGACATGCCGGAGGTCCACAAGACCATCGACGCGGCGGCGCTCGCGGACCTGATCCGCCACTGGCCGCGTCCCGACTTCATCGTGCTCGAGCAGGTCGGCCCGCAGCCGCGCGACGGCGTGCGCCAGGCCTTCAGCTTCGGGCAGTCCTACGCCACGGCGCGTACCGTCGCGCTGATGCTGGAGATCCCGCTCCACCTCGTGCGCCCGCAGGCCTGGAAGGGCCACTTCCGCCTGCGCGGCGGCCCCGAGGGTAAGGAAGCGGGGCGCGCCCTCGCCCTCCGGCGCTTCCCGGCGAGCGCGAAGCTGTTCGCGCGCAAGAAGGACCACAACCGGGCGGAGGCGGCCCTGCTGGCGCTCTACGGCGCCGAGCGGCTCCTGCCCGCGGGCTCGCTTCCCGATCCGGACCGGGTCGGGGGCGTGGCGACGGCCGGGGGCGTGGCGGCCCCCGGCCAACCCCTCCCTTCACCGAGGGCGGCCGGAGTGTCGGGCTGACGCCCGGCCCGAGGCGCGATGCCTGGTCTCCGCTCCGGCCTCCCCGGATCCTCCAGGAGCAGGCGCAGACGAAAGGAACCCCATATCGATCTCGCTCAAGAGCCTGCGCAAGCGCACCAACGAGAGCGCCGCGCGCATCGTGATCTATGGCCCGGAGGGTATCGGGAAGACGACGCTGGCGGCGGAGTTCCCGGAGGCCGTGTTCATCCAGGTCGAGGACGGCACGCCGTCCGGCGTCACCATCGATTCGTTCGGCGTGCTCACTACGTTCGAGCAGGTGATGGAGGCGATCGGCTCGCTCTACCAGGAGGAGCATTCCTTCCGGACCGTGGTGGTCGACGGCCTGGACCGCCTTGAGCCGCTGGTCTGGACCCGGGTCTGCGAGTTGCACCAGTGGCGCTCGATCGAGGCGCCCGGCTACGGCAAGGGCTACAAGGAGGCCGACTACCTCTGGCGCGACTTCCTCGACGGCCTGAACGCGCTGCGCACGCAGCTCGGCATGACGGTCGTGCTGCTCGCCCACTCGGCGATCGACCGCTTCGACGATCCCCAGACCGCCAGCTACTCGCGCTACGACCTGCGCCTGCACCAGCGGGCCAGCGCCATCGTCAAGGACGAGGCCGACGCCATCCTGCTCGTGAAGCAGGACGCCTCGATCAAGAACGAGGACCAGGGCTTCGGCAAGAAGCGCGCCCAGGCCGACGGCGGCGGGCAGCGCTGGATCTACACCGAGGGCCGGCCCGCCTTCGTGGCGAAGAACCACTTCGGGATGCCCGAGAAGGTGATGTTCCAGCTAAGCAAAGGCTTCGCCGAGCTGTTGAAGTACCTGCCGGATGCGGCCCGCCAGTTGCCGGCCGCCGACGCGGCCTGATCCCCACCCGAGTCCGACAGAAGGAGACGAACAGGATGGCGAACCTCGGCGAGAGCATCGACGTCGACACCATCGAGATCGATAACAACTACGAGCCGCTGCCGGCCGGCGAGTACATGGCCCAGGTCGCCGACAGCGACGTGGTCGAGACCAAGGCCGGCACGGGCCTGATCCTGAAGCTCACCTTCGAGGTAATGGACGGGCCGAGCGCCGGCCGCAAGGTCTGGCTGAACCTCAACTACAAGAACCCGAACGCCACCGCGCAGCGCATCGCGCACGAGCAGATCAAGCAGATCTGCGACGCGGTCGGCTTCGCCGGGCACCTCACCGACAGCGAGGTGCTGCACTACAAGCCGCTGCGCGTGCGCCTGACCGTCAAGCAGGATCCCGAATACGGCCCGCGCAACGAGATGAAGAAGTTCTCGGCCATGGCAGGCGGCGCCCCGCCGCCCGGCAAGGCCCAGGGCGAAGCCTCGTCGCCGCGCCGGGCGCAGACCGGCGGCACGGCGGCCACGTCGCGCCCCGGCACCGCCGGCGGGCGGCCCTGGGGCAACCGCGCGGCCTGAGGAAGCCGGAGCGGCCGGCGCTCGGAAGGGACGCCAAGGAACACGAAGATCTGGAGCCGGCCGCTCCACCCCGCACCCCTCAAGGATACGGAGACGCACGATGCGATTCGCGCGCAGAGCGGAGCTATGCCCGCAGCCGTTCGGACTTCAACCCTGCCGCGCCTGCGGGTCGACCGCGGCGGTGATCGAACTGCGCCCGGGCGCGGTGCGCCTGCGGCGCCTGTGCTGCCACGGCGACCCGCTCGCGCTGCCCGAGGCCGGCAACGGCGCCGTGGGGGTCCGCCGCCATGGCTGAGCTCCCGCCGATCGAGGCGCCGACCGTGTCGGCCGTCTACGCCGCGCTCCAGCACAACCGCCGCGACGAGGATCGCGGCTATCTCGGCATGTCGCAGTTCGGCACCGAGTGCGACCGCGCGCTCTGGTACGGCTGGCGCAAGGTGCACGACCCGGAGCCGCTCGACGGCCGGCGCATCCGTCTGTTCGAGACCGGCCACCTTGAGGAGGGCCGCCTCATCGGCGACCTGCGGAGCGCCGGCATGGTGGTCGCCGACGCCGATCCCCGGACCGGGCGGCAGTTCGGCGTGTGGTCGATCGGCGGCCACCTGCGCGGGCACCTCGACGGCCAGATCGATGGCGTGCCGGACGCGCCGAAGACGATGCACGTCCTCGAATGCAAGACGCACAACGACAGGAGCTTCAAGGCGCTGCTGAAGGACGGCGTCGCGAAGTCGAAGCCGGGCCACGTCTCGCAGATGCAGTTCTACATGCATTTCACGGGACTGACGCGGGCGCTCTACGTCGCCGTGAACAAGAACGACGACCAGCTCTATGCGGAGCGGGTGCGCTACGACGCGACGGCCGCGCTGCAGCTGGTCGCCCGGGCGGAGCGCATCATCCGGGCAGACCAGCCCCCGGCAAAGCTGCATGACGACCCGTCGGCGAAGGCCGCCTTCGCCTGCGGTTGGTGCCCGGCCAGGACGGTCTGCCACGACGGCGCCTGGGCGCGTGTGAACTGCCGGACCTGCCTGCACGCGACGCCGGTGGTGGACGAGAGCGATGCCGGCCGCTAGCATTGCGCCCGCCACGACATCCACCTGACCCCGGACGAGCAGCGCCGCGGCTGCCACCAGCACCGCTACGTGCCCAGCCTCGTGCCCGGCGAGCAGGTCGACGTCGATGAGGCTCGCGAGACGATCACCTATCGCCTCGCCGACGGTAGTTCCTGCGCGAAGCATGGTCGTTCCTCTCGACCTTCGTGGGCCGCCCCGGCGAGATCGTCGTCGACTCGACGAACAACCGTCTCGCCATCCATGACGGTACGACCCCGGGCGGATTCCCGACCGTGACCGCGGCGGACCTTAAGACCCTTCAGAACGTGACGCTCCTCGGCCTGGGTACCACCGCCGACGCACAGAACCCCTTCGCCGCCAAGCTGAACAAGGCGCTCTGGACCGCGCTGACGGCGGCCGAGGGCGGGACCGGGGACCTGCGCTACACCCTCAAAAGCAGGCTCCCGGCAACACCCTGTCGCTGCTGTTCCAATCCGGCTTCTCGGGCCGCGCCGAGATCGGCTTGACCGGTGACGACGACCTTCGCCTGAAGGTCTCGGGCGACGGCGGCACCTGGCGCGAGGCCCTACGGGTCGACCGGAATACCGGCGGTCTCGACTTCGCCGCGGCCGAGGTCTCGGCGCCGATCGCCGGCACGGTCGACCTCGGCGGGCTCGGGGCGGTCAAGGTGGTGCTCACCGGCACCGGCATGGTCACGAGCTTCGGCACCGCCCCGAACCGGCTCCGGTTCCTGCGCTTCACCGACGCCGCGACGCTCACCCACAACGCCGCGAGCCTGGTGCTGCCGGGCGGGGCGAACCTGGTCACCGCCGCCGGCGACACGGCCCTGGCGGTATCGGACGCCGCCGGGGCCTGGCGGGTGCTCACCTATACGCGTGCCTCCGGCAAGCCGGTCACCGGCCCGGCCGCGGCCGAGATCACCGACGCCAGCGCCTCCGGCCGCAGCGTGCTCACCGGCACCGCGGCGCAGGGCGCGACGGCGCTCGGGCTCGGCGCGACCAATCAGCCGAGCTTCGCCGGGGTGATGATCGGGGGCGGCGGCGCGTTCACGCCCGGGGCGATCTACTCGGATCCCGGATGGGGTTTCCTGTTCTACCCGCGCGTGGCGGGACAGGCGGCGGCGCACGCTTTCTTCAGCTCCGCCGGCAGTTCGGTGCTGATGGCGATCAAAGACGGTGGCGATGTCGGGATCGGGGTCGGGGCCTACCCCGCGACCAAGCTCGATGTCGGCGGCCCGATCCGGCCGGGCTCCTACACGGTGGAGACGCTGCCGGCCGGGGTGGTCGGGGCTCAGGTCTACGTCTCGAACGGCCGCAAGGTCACGGAGGCGGCCGGCGCGGGCACCGGCGTGACGGCCACCTACTCCAATGGGGCCTGGCGGCGGCTGTCGGACGACAGCGCGGTTGCGGCGTGAGGACGACGATGAGCGAACCCTACCTCTACGAGTTCCTGTATCGCGGCCGTCCGGCGGGCTCGGCCGAGGCGCCGGCCTGGCACGTCGTGCTCGGCCGGCACGTCACCCCGCTGGGCGCGACGGAGGCGCAGTTCGTGGCGAGCGGGGCGCTGAGCCCGGCGCAAGCCGAGGCCGCGGGGTTCCCGCTCTCGGCGGTGCTGGCGGGGATCGACGCGGCGGCGCTGGCGGGGCGGGATGCCGCCGTGGCCGAGGCGGCGGCGCTGCGGCGCGAGCGCGACGCCCTGGCCGGGGAGCGCGACGGCCTGGCGGCGCAGCTCGCCGCGCGGGAGGCGCCGGCGGCCGACGTGCTGCCGGCGATCTCGGACCGGCAGTTCTTCCAAGCGCTGGCGCTGGCCGGGGCGATCACGCCCGACGCGGCGCTGGCGGCGGTGATGACCGGCCGTCTTCCGGCGCCGATCGAGGCGGCGGTGACGGCGCTGCCGGCGGCGGAGCGCTTCGCCGCCCGGATGCTGCTGTCGGGCGCCACGGCGTTCGAGCGCGGCCACCCGATGGTGGCGCAGCTCGGCGCGGCGATCGGCTACGACGCGGCGGCGCTGGACGCGCTGTGGCGCCAGGCCGCCGCCCTCTGATCGGCTGCCTCTGATCGCGGCCCGACGCCCGGGCCTGCGGGCCGGCGCGCCGCCCCCCTCTGCACAACCTGGAGAGACCGATGACCGCGACGACGTTCGAGCGGGCGATGCCGCTCGTCCTGGCCCACGAGGGCGGATGGTCCGACGACCCGGCCGACCCGGGGGGCGACGAACCTCGGGGTGACGATCGGCACGCTGAGCCTGTGGCTCGGCCGGCCAGCGACCAAGACGGAGGTGAAGGCGCTGACGCCTGCGACCGTCGCCCCGATCTACCGGCGCCGGTTCTGGGACGCGATCTAGGGCGACGCGCTGCCGACCGGCCTGGACTACGCGCTGTTCGACTTCGCGGTGAACAGCGGACCGCGCCGGGCGGTGATCTGGCTGCAACGGGTGCTCGGGATCGCCGACGATGGCCGGCTCGGGCCGGTGACGCTGGCGGCACTCCAGGGCCGGGACGTGCCGGCGCTGGTCAACGCCGTGAGCGACGGGCGGCTGTCGTTCCTACGGGCGCTCTCGACCTGGCCGCGCTTCGGCCGCGGCTGGGGCCGGCGGGTCGAGGAAGTGCGGACCGCCGCCCTCGCGTTCCACACCGCCCCGGACCGGCCCGCAGCGCCATCCACCTGTCCCGCCTGCGGCAAGCCCGTTGCAGCCTGACCGCACATTCCTGTCCCTCCGCCTTCAAAAGGAGATCGCCATGAACCAGGAACAGCTCACTACGTTGCTGCGCACCCTGCTGCAGTTCGGTGGCGGGATCGCCGTCGGGCGCGGCTGGATCGATGCCGATACGGCCACCGCGTTGACCGGCGCCTTGGTCACGCTCCTCGTCACCGTGTGAGGCCTGTACGTGCGGCGCAACGCCGGCCTCGTCGCCTCCGCGGCCGCGCTGCCGACCGTCAAGGCGATCCTGGCCGAGCCGGCAACCGCGAACGCGGTCCCGAGCACCAAGGTCCAGCCGGCGGAATAGAGCAGTGCCTCTCCCCGAAGACGCCGAGGGCGTCATCATCCTACCGCGGCGGACCTCGTTCTGGGCCATGGCGACCCTGGTGGTGGGTCTTGCCGGGCAACTCCTCTGGATCGGCTCCTACGCCGCCCGGATCGACGCCCGGCTCGAGGATCTGGCCGCCTCCGATCAGCGGCAGGCCAAGCGGGACGACGAGCGCTACGGCCTCGTGATCGGCCGCCTCGAAAGCCTGGAACGTGACCGCGACCGGCTGGTGCGCCTGGAGGAGCAGGTGCGGATCGCAACAGACCTCCTGCGCGAGATCCGGCAGGAGATCCGCCCTGCTCCGCGGCGCTAAGTGTCTGAGCGATTTCATTTATAGGGACGCAGATATTACTGAATGATTATCGACATGCAATTGTCTTAACAAATATTATTTTTATCGATAAAAAATCTTATATTTGCTTGATAATGGCGCATGGATGACTGGAGAGATTCACGATCGCGCTGCAATCGCGAAGCTCTCTAAGTCTTTGTTTTGCCGCACTTTCTTCGACGAACCGGCATCCACTTCGTCGGAAAATGCTCTAACTATCTCTATATTTTCTTATGCCAGCGACCGGCTTGCGACCGGTCACTGGCATATGCGGCGCAAACGTGCGACTTAGCCGAACACGAGTTTGGCGTGGAAAGCCACATCGGCAACGGAAACCCCGGCCTTTGCCGAAGGCAGGAATGTGATGCGAACGCTGCCCTGCTTGTGAGTCGGGCCGCTCATCATCAACACTTGCGGGTAGGTTTGCTGCAGCCAGAAATTGACATCCAGCTGATTGGCTGCTGGCACCGTTATGTGGCTCATGGCTCCTCCTGTGAGCGACAAGCACGATAACGACGTCGCTCAATTTATGTTCCCAGCGGTCGCAAAGTTATCGAAACTATTATCGACTTTTCTCATCAAGATTGAGCGTAGAAGGCAATTGCTCCATCGACGACACTGCCAGTCTCGCACGAACAACCGCTCGCACCCCACTTTTTGCAGATGCTTCCTCCCATCCTTCGATCGGCTTAGCGGCCAAAAAACCGCACAGGGATGACCCAACAGCGTCCAACAAAGGGTCCAACATGAAACGCTCAAGCTGCGATATTTTTATATATTATTCAATCGCTTGCGCCTGATCAGACGCGACTGAGAATCCCCGCCCCGGATTCGAACGGGCGCCCTGTGCTCGACCTCCCGCGTCAGTCGGCCGGGATACGATGTCGAGGGGTTCGTCGCTGTCCACGGGGCGGAGTCCGATGCGCAGGGATGTGCGCGGGGTCGCGGCATCGTGCGGGCTGGCCCGGGGGCGGAGCGGGGATGGGGGGCAACCGGTCACGTCGGCGCCAGATCGCGGCTCGTGCGGTCCAGTTCCTCGCTGTAGCGGCGCAGCGCGTGCTGCTCGGTGAGGAGGCCGACGACCCGCCGGTCGTTCGCTCCGGCCACCACGGCCAGCGCGTCGGCCTCCGCCCGCTCGAAGACGGCGAGCGCGTCCTTGACGTTCATCTCCGGCGTCAGGATGTCGTCGCGCAGATGCAGGACCTCGTCGAGGCTCCCGACCTCTCGGGTCCCGTCGTGGAGTTCCTGGACATAGGCCATGCCGGCGTAGAGGCCGTCGCCTCCCAGGACCACGACGCGCTGGGTCGAGCCGAGCGGGAATTCGCGCCGGAAGCCCTTGACCGGCATGTCCACCCGCACGGTGCGGATGTCGGCGCGCATGGTCCGTCCGACGGTGAGGCTCCGGATCCAGCCGATGTCGAGCGCGCTGCGGATCGCTTCGCCGCGCAGGTGGAAGCGCCACGTCGCGAAGGAATAGCCGAAGGTCCGGCGCACGGTGAGCGAGGCCACCACCGAGGCCGCCAGCACCGCGATGGTGAGCGGGAGGCTGCCCGTCGTCTCGAGGGCGAGGAACGCCATGGTGAGGGGACCGCCCAGGATCGCCGTCGCCATCGCGCTCATCCCGACGATCCCCAGCACCACTGCGGGAATCTGCAGCGAGAACAGCGACATCCACGCGAAGGCGACGAGCTTGCCCAGCATCGCGCCGAGGAACAGCGAGGCGAAGAACAGCCCGCCGCGAAAGCCCGACCCGATCGAGACGGCGGAGGCGACCGCCTTCAGGGCGATGAGCATGACCAGCATGCCGGGGGTGTAGAAGGCCTCGAAGCCGACATGCAGGGCGCTGTGGCCGGAGGAGAGCACCGCCGGGGTGACCAGCGCCAGGCCGCCCACCGCGAATCCGCCGAGGGCTGGCTGCAACGGGAGCGGCATCCGGCTGCGCCGGAAGGCGGCCTCGACGAGGGGCACGCCGCGCATCACCGCGATCGCCACCGCGGCACAGACGAAGCCCATGACGACGATCGGCGCATAGTCGCGCAGGGCGAGGGTCCCGGCGAAGCCGACCTGGAACGAGGACGGCTCGACCACGAGCCGCATGGCACCGACCGCGCAGATCGCCGCGACGACGACGGGTGCCAGCGAGCCGATGGCGTAGGCCCCGATCACCAGCTCGAATGCGTAGAACGCGCCGGTCAGCGGCGCGTCGAAGGCCGCCGCGATCGCCCCCGCCGTACCCGCGCCGACGATGACCCGCAGGTCGCTGCGCCGGAGCTTGAACGCCCGGCCGAGCTTCGAGGCGATGGCGGCCGCGGCTTGGGTGTAGCCCGCCTCCATCCCCACGGAGGCGCCGCAGCCGTTCGACACCAGGGTCTGCGCGACGACGATCAGGCTGTCGCGGCCCGAGATCTGCCCGCCATAGAGGGCGTTGGCCTCGATCGGATCGACGATGCGCCCGGCCCGGCGCCAGCGAGCGAGCAGCACGCCGAAGGCCCCGAGGAGGAGGCCGCCTGCCGCCGGGACCAGGAGCGCCCGCCACGGCGCGACCGCCTCGGCCCCGCTCAGCGCCTCGCTCGGCAGGCCGAAGAGCCGGACATGCGCCTCCCGGGCCGCCAGGATCATCGCCGCGACGACGAGCCCGGCGAGGACGCCGACGAGGCCCGACAGAGCCACGACGAGGATCTCCTCCTGCCGGACCAGGCGGCGCAGGACGAAGGAGGGCCGCCACGCAGCCACTCGGCGAAGCCGCATCGGGCGGATCCTAGCGGAGTGTGTAGGCCTGGTAGAGACGGGCGACGTCGGCGGTCACGGGACCGGGCCTGCCGGTGCCGATGCGGCGGCCGTCGATCCGGGTCACCGGGGTGATCCCGCCCAGCGTCCCCGTCACGAAGGCCTCGTCGGCGGCGTAGGTCTCGGCCAGGGTGAAGTCGAGTTCGCGCACCGTGCCGCCGCTCTCGCGCCAGATCTCCATCACCTTGCGATGGGTGATGCCCTTGAAGTTGCATCGTCCCGTCGAGGTCCACAGCTCGCCCTTGCGGACGATGAAGAAGTTGGTGGAATTGCAGCTCGCCACGAAGCCCGATTGATCCAGCATCAAGGCCTCGTCGGCCCCGCAGTTGATCGCCTGGATCAGCGCCTGAATGAAGTTCAGGCGGCTGTGCGAGTTGAGCCGCAGGTCGAACACGTCGGGCGTGCTGCACCGGATGGTCGAGGTCATCAGCGTGAGGCCGGCGGCCTTGGCCTCGGGCCGCGGCGTCTTGTACTCGGCGATGATGACGATCGTGGCCCGGCCGAGCGCGAAGCGGGGATCCTGGTTCGGCGTGCGCTTGCGGCCGCGGGTGACCATCAGGCGGATATGGGCGCCGTCCTGCATCCCGTTGCGCGCGAGCGTTGCCCGGATGGCGGCGACCATCTCCTCCCGGGTGAGCCCGATATCGAGGGCGATCGAGCCCGCGCCCTCGTAGAGCCGGTCCATGTGATCGGCGAGGGCGAGCAGCTTGCCGTCGACGAGACGCAACCCCTCCCACACCCCGTCGCCGAGCACGAAGCCGGCATCGAAGACCGAGACGGAGGCCTGGTCGCGGGGGACGAAATCGCCGTTCACGTAGACGAGAACGTCCTCGTTGCGGGGATCGTCGAGATAGCCCTGCGCGCTCGACGCGCTGGTGGTCTGTGTGCCGGACAAGGGGGTGGTTCCTCGGTGGTGTCGGGAGCTGCCGGACGATGGCGTCAGAACGCGAACTCGCTGTGGCGCGCGAGGAAGTTGCGGGTCCGCTCGCCGCGCGGGTGCTTCAGGACCTCGTCGGGGGTCCCGACCTCGTAGAACCGACCGTCGGCCAGGAAGACGACCTTCGTGGCGAAGTGGTAGGCAAAACCGAGCTCGTGGGTGACGAGGAGCATGGTGCGCCCCTCCCCGGCGAGGCCGCGGATGACCCGCAGCACCTCCCCAACGAGCTCGGGATCGAGCGAGGAGGTGGGCTCGTCGAAGAGCAGGATCTCGGGGTCCATCGCGAGCGCCCGGGCGATCGCCACCCGCTGCTGCTGTCCCCCCGAGAGCCGGCTCGGATAGGCGTCGCGCTTCTCGGAGAGGCCCACCTTGCCGAGTTCGGCCTCCGCCCGGGCGCGGGCCTCGGCCCGCGGCGTGCCCTTCACGGTGACGAGGGCTTCCATGACGTTCTCGATCGCCGTCCTGTGCGGGAAGAGATTGAACTGCTGGAAGACCATGCCGACGCGCCGGCGGACCCCACACAGCTCGCTCTCGGGATAGACGGTTCCGCCGTCCCGCCCCCGCCGGCCTAGCGTCCGGCCGTCGAGGGCGATCCGGCCCGCCGTCGGGACCTCCATGAAGTTCAGGCAGCGCAGGAGCGTGCTCTTGCCCGACCCCGAGCCGCCGATGATCGCCACGCGCTCGCCCGGCATCACGGCGAGGTCGATGCCGCGCAGGACCTCGTGCGGGCCGAACGCCTTGTGGAGGCCTTCGACCTCGAGCAGGGGAGTGGTCGTCATGGGTGAAACCCTTCAGCTGCGGGCGGCGAGGCGCCGCTCGAGGCGGGCGGAGAGGTAGCTGCCGGGATAGATGAGGACGAAGTAGACGATCGCCACCGTGGTCAGGATCTCGAGCGGTCGATAATAGGTCGCGCTCAGGAGACGGCCCTGATACATCAATTCATGCACCGAAAGCACGGAAGCGAGCGAGGTGACTTTTGCCAGTTCGATGGCGCGATTGGTGAAGGCCGGGAGCATGCGACGCAGGACCTGGGGCAGGATCACCCGCCGCATCGCCTGCGCACGGGTCATGCCGAGCGCCCGCGCGCCCTCGAACTGCCCCTTCGGGACCGACTGGATCCCGCCGCGGAAGATCTCGGCACAATAGGCCGCGGTGTTGAGGGCGAGCCCGAGCAGGGCCGCCACGAAGGGCGACAGCTGGACGCCGATGACGATCGGAAAGGCGTAGAAGAACCAGATCAGCTGGATCAGGACCGGCGTGCCGCGAAACACCTCGATGGCGCCCAGCGCCGGCTTGGCGACCCAGCCCGAGCGGGACAGGCGGGCGAGGCCGAGGGCGAAGCCGAGCGCGAGCCCGGCCGCCATGGCGGGAATCCAGAGTTCCACCGTGACGAGGAGGCCGCGCAGCAGCACCGGCCAGTTCTGCGCCAGCAGGCTGAAATCCCAGTCGTAGGTCATGTCCGGGACCTCAGCGATAGGCGGTGAGGCGCTGCTCGGCCAGGCGCGCCAGCGCGCTCGCCGTGATCAGCAGAACCAGGTACAGAAGCGCCACCACGGTGTAGACCTCGAGCGGTCGGAAGGTCTGGCTGTTGACCTGCATCGCCTGGTAGAGAAGCTCGCCATAGGCGAGGGTCGAGGCGAGCGCCGTGGTCTTCGTCAGCTCGAAGGAGCGCTCGACGAAGGGCGGCACCATCCGGCCGATCGCCTGCGGCAGGACGACCCGGCGCATGAGCTGCGCCCGGCTCATCCCGAGCGCCCTGGCGCCCTCCCACTGCCCCTTCTCGATCGAGACGATGCCGCCGCGAAACACCTCGGCGTAGAAGGCTCCCGACTGGGTCGAGAGCGCGAGGATCGCCGCGGCGAGGGGATCGAGGCTGATGTCGGCCAGGACCGGCAGCGCATAGAAGAACCAGAAGAAATGCACGATCGGCGGCGTGTTCCGGTAGAACTCGATGAACGCCGTGGCAGGCGCGCGCGCGAGCCGGGACGGGGACAGCCGCATCAGGGCGAGGACGAGCCCGATGGCGACGCCGAGCACGATCGACGCCGCCGCGATCTTGACGGTGTTGACGAGCCCGAGCGCCAGCATGTCGAGATGGCGCAGGACGGGCATGAAGTCCCAGGCATAAGTCATGACCGTCCTCCTCGGGTCAGGGCGTCAGGCCCATTTCTCCCGCACGAGGCCGGGTACGGTCGCCGGGTCGATGCCGCGGGCCTGGAGGTACTTCGCGAAATATTCCTGCGGCTTGCCCGCGGCGTAGAGGGCGGCGAAGCGCTCGCCGAGCCAGACCTTGAACGCCGGATCGGCGTCCCGGCGGATGCCGGCGCTCGTGGCGACCGGGTTCACCGGCTTGAGCAGCACCACCTTGCCGAGCTTGAGCCGGGCATACTGGACGACGAGTGCCGGGTGGAACTGCGCGACGACATCCACGCGCTTGGCCACGAAGGCGGCCACCGCCTCGTCGTTGTTCGAGAAACGGCTGATGCTGGGGCTCTTCAGGGTCTCGGTCACCGTGCGGTCGACCGAGGTGCCGAGCGTCACGCCGATGCGGATGCCGGGCTTGTCGAGGTCGCTCCAGGACGTGGCCGCCTGATCGGGCCGTACCAGCGCCCCGGCCGCGTAGTAGAAGAGCGGGCTGTCCGGGAAGTCGATCGCCTTGCGACGCTCCTCGGTCGGATCGAGCACGAACATCACGTCGATCTGGTCGGCCTGGATCGCGGCGACGCAGTTCGCCCAGCTCGTCTCCACCGGCACCATCGCGACGCCGAGGTCGCTCGCCAGCTGGGTTCCGAGATCGATGCCGACGCCGCTCCAGGTCCCGGCCATCGGATCCTTGAAGAACCACGGCTCGGCCGAAGTGACCCCGATGCGCAGCTTTCCGCTCTGCTTGACGCGATCGAGCGACGTCCGGCCTTGCGCCCCCACGGGGCGCAGGCCGGCGGCCGTCGCCGCCGAGATGAGAGCGAGGGCGAGAACGTCGCGTCGACGGGTCATGGAAGTTCTCCTGATGCTGATCGGTGTTTTCGGTGCGCGGCGACGGTTACGCCCGTCTCCCCGGCCTCGGCTCGCGTCCTTCGAGGAACGCCTTCGTCTGCTCGGCGCCGCGGCGCATGTGGCTCTCGATCTCGCCGCGCATCGCCTGGAGGTCGTCGCCGAGAGCGAGACGGAGATACGCGTCGTGACCGTCCCGCCGGGGTCCGCGAATGCCATGGGCACGGTGATGCGCGGCCCAGTAGAGCTGCAGCCGGCCGCGAAGGCTCTGCCAGATGCGCAGCAGAAACGAATGCCCGGTGGCTTCGTACACGGCGCCGTGGAAGCTGAGTTCGGCGAGGATGCTGGCTTTGTCGTCGCCAGCATCGATCGTCGCCGTCAGGGCCTCGTGCCGGCGAAGGAGCTCGCTCCGGAAACCCTCGCCGCGCCGGTCCCAAAGCTGCTCGAACGCGAACGTTTCCAGATTGCGGCGGATCGAGTAGATCTCGTCGACATCCTTGACCGTGATATCGATCACGTAGGTCCCGGTATAAGGGACCGTCTCGAGGATTCCCTCTTCGATCAATTGCCGGATCGCTTCGCGCAAAGGACCGCGGCTGACACCGAACTGCTCGGCGAGTGCGGTTTCGACGAGCTGCGACCCGGGCTCGATGTTCCCGCTCAGGATCGCGTCGCGCAGAGTGTCGGCGATGCGGCTGCGAAACGTGTGCTTCGCCACGCGCGAGAAGCCGTCCATGGGAGTTTTCGCAGGTCGAGCAGTCATGCGGCCTCGCTGGTGATCGATTGTCAACAATCGACGACACGATGCAAGAGGGGGCGTGCACGATTGTCGAGCAGACCTTGTGCACCGTTTGGCGCCCTCCCGGGGAGCCGCGCCCCGCCACCCGGAGAAATCCCCGTGCGGACTGCACCGAACCAGACCGCGTGCCTGCCGAGGACGCCGGACACAGGCGCCCGGGATCGAATCGGTATGGCAGGACGACACGGCATCTCTTCGCATTCAGGCCGTGGAGCCACCCGAGCGGGCCCGCGCCTTGGTCGTCATCCAAGCCGCAAATTGCCACCGACGCTGTCCGGACACCGTCCGTGGGTGGACTTGTCGGCTTGGCTTGGAGGCGCGGCTCATGCCTTGGCCGATGGGGCGGTCGGCGTTGCGGGCGCTAGCGCGACAGGACCTAACAGGAGATGTTGCCCTTCAGGGGCGCCCAAATTCTCTACCGGCCCGGGAAACAGCGCGATGAAACGACCTCAGCGTGTCGATGGCTCGGATTCGTCCGGCTTCGACCATCGGCGACGGGACGCAGCAACGGAATCGGAGACGCGTGCCGCGGAAACCGGCCTGGCCGCCGCCTTCCTCGTCGAAGTGATGGGGGAGGACGTCGCCGCCGCATTCTTTGCCAGGTTCGAGGGCG
This sequence comes from Methylobacterium indicum, assembly GCF_017347565.1. NCBI lineage: Bacteria > Pseudomonadati > Pseudomonadota > Alphaproteobacteria > Hyphomicrobiales > Methylobacteriaceae > Methylobacterium > Methylobacterium indicum. The sequence continues at coordinate 5,777,437 of NZ_AP024145.1, forward strand.
TAATGGCGGAGGTCTGCCGCAGGGCGGAGGATCTCGCTCACATCCATCGTGCCGCGGACGAACC
>NZ_AP024145.1:5785000-5865000 GCF_017347565.1 Methylobacterium indicum
GGCGGTCGACCAGGTCGGTCACGTCGTGACGCTCATCACCACCATCGCCGACCAGACCAACCTGCTCGCGCTCAATGCCACCATCGAGGCGGCCCGGGCGGGGGCGGCCGGCCGCGGCTTCGCGGTGGTGGCCGCCGAGGTGAAGGCCCTGGCCCAGCAGACCGCCCGCGCCACCGGCCAGATCGCCGGGCAGATCGAGGGGATGCGGGCGGCCGCCGGCGGCTCGGTCGAGGCCATCACCCGCATCCGCGAAACGATCGGGCACCTGAGCGCCAGCAGCGCGACGATCAGTGCGGCGGTCGAGGAGCAGAGCGCGGCCACCGCCGAGATCGCCCGCAGCACCCGCAACGTCAGCGCCGGCACCGACGAGGTCGCCCGCCTGATCGACCGGGTGCGCGAGGATGCGAGCGACACCGCCGCGGTCGCGACGCGCGTCACCGGCTCGACCCGCGAACTCGGGGACCAGGCGGACGCGATGGGCATGGCGGTCGGCGCCTTCCTAAAAGAGATCCGAGCGGCGTGACACCGGCGGGGTGCGAGGCCCGTCCGCCGCGAGGGCGGACCCGATACGCGTGCCCGACGACCGCCGCGGCCTCTCGCGGCAGATGAATCCAGTTCATCGATCGTTGCGCCGAATCCGTTTGCGCCGCCGCTCCGCCGCAGCGATCCATACCGGTAGGGAAGCGGGACAACCCGCTCCGACGTATCGGGAGACGCGCCATGGCCCTGGCAGACCTGCAGGGAGGGGCTGGACCTGCCCGCCTCCGGGCCGGGGCCGCGCGATGACGCCGCACGACCTCCTGGTCGAGGCCACCGGGATCCGCAAGAGCTTCGGGGCGACCTCCGTGCTGCGCGGGGTCGACCTCAGGATCGCCCCGGGCGAGATCCACGCCCTGCTCGGCGGCAACGGCGCCGGCAAGTCGACGCTGATCCGCATCGTCTCCGGTTCCCTGCGGCGCGACGCCGGCGACCTGACCATCCGCGGGGACGGACCGAATCCGATCGCGGTGGTGTTCCAGGAACTGGCGCTGCTGCCGCACCTCTCGGTCGCGGAGAACATCTACCTCCCGCATCTGCGCCGGGCCATCGCGCCGGTGCGCGCGGCCCGGCGACGGGACGAGGCCCGGGCCGCCCTCGCCCAGATCGACGAGCGCCTCGCCCGCGAGGCGCTGGACCGTCCGGTCGCCGAGATCGACCTGCACGAGCGCCAGCTGATCGAGATCGCCCGGGCGCTCGGCTCGGGGGCCAGGCTGCTGCTCCTCGACGAGCCGACCGCCAACCTGACCTTCGCCGAGAGCGAGCGGCTGTTCGCCCTGCTGCGCCGCCTCGCCGGCCAGGGAATCAGCACCCTCCTCGTCTCGCACCGCATGAAGGAGATTCGCGCGGTGGCCGAGGTCTGCACGATCCTGCGCGACGGCCTGACCGTCGTCGATCGCCGTCCCCTCGCGGATCTCGACGATGCCGGCATCGTCGAGGCGATGGGCCAGAAGGCGGCCGTCCGGGGCAAGCCGGCGACGGCGACGGCGACCCGACCGGACGGTACCACCGTGGCGATCGCGGGCCCGGGCCTGACGGTGACGCTGCCACCCGGAACGGTCCTGGGCCTTGCCGGGGCACCCGCCGGCCCCGGGCAGCTGATCGACGCGCTCGTCGGCGCCGCCCCGGGCAGCGCGTGGCGCATCAGCCTGGACGGGGCGCAAGCGGACCTGCGCGACCCGGCCCGGGCCGTGCGGCAGGGCATCGGCTACGTCTCGGGCGACCGCGCCGAGAAGGGGCTCCTCACGACCTTGCCGATCCTCGACAACGTCGTGGCGGCGACGCGGGTCGCCGCCCGGCGCTGGCTCGCCCGCCGGCGCGAGGCCGACGTGGCGGGCGACGCCCTGGCACGCCTTTCCATCAAGGCCGGGTCGGTCGACGACTCGCCCCTCACCCTGAGCGGCGGCACGCAGCAGAAGCTTCTCCTCGCCCGCTGGCTCGAGCACCCGCCGCGGATGCTCGTCCTGGAGGAGCCGACCCGCGGCGTCGACATCGGCACGAAGCGCGAGATCTACGCCCTCATCCGCGAGATGGCGGCGCGCGGCACCGTCGTCGTGTGGTGGTCGACGGAATTCCCGGAACTCATCGAGATCTGCGACCGGATCGTCGCCTTCGACCTGCGGGGCGAGGTCAGCGGAGTGATCGCCGGTACCGCCATCGACGAGGTCGCCCTGGCGCAGGCGACCGGCATGGCGGCCTGAGGCCCGCCAGGCGCGATCCCATCCCGGCGCGACCCTTTCGAAGAAGGACGACCCCATGACCGACATCCTCGCGGGCGCGCCGCCGCATGCCGGCCCCGCCCGGCCCCGGCGCGCCGGGTCGGGCGCACGCCTCTTGCGCACCTACCGCACCGAGATCGCCATCGCGGCGGCGATCGTGCTGATCGAGCTCGCGGTGAGCCTGTGGTCGCCGCAGGTGCTCTCGCTCGGCAACATCGCCAACATCGCCCAGGCCTCCGCGCCGCTGATCCTCGTCTCCCTCGGGGTCTTCCTCGTCATCGCGACGAGCGGCATCGACCTCTCGGTCGGCTCGACCTTCTCGCTCACCGGGATGGTCGCCGGGCTCGGGCTGTCGGCCGGCCTGTCCTGGCCCGTCGCCTGCCTGGCGAGCCTCGGGGTCGGCGCCGGGATCGGGGCGATCAACGGCGCGCTCGTGACCTTCGTCGGGCTCGCCCCCTTCGTCGTGACGCTCGTCACCTTCGCGGTCGGGGGCAGCCTCGCCTTCGTGGTGACCGACGGCCACTCGATCGCCATCCTCGACCCGGACTTCTGGTGGCTCAACGCCGGCACGCTGGTCCCGGGGATCGCCAATTACGTGCTGTTCTGCCTCGTCGGGGTCGCGCTGCTCGAATTCGCCCTGCGCAAGCTCGTCCTCGGCCGCTGGGTCTACGCCATCGGCAGCAACGCCAAGGCGGCGCGGCTCCTGGGCATCCCGGTCGACGCGGTGCGGTGCGGCGTCTACGTCGCGTCGGGCCTGTGCGCCTCCTTCGCGAGCCTGCTGAGCCTCTCCTACATCAGCAACTCGGAGGCGACCTCCGGTGCCAACCTGATGCTCCAGGCCATCGCCGCCTGCGTGATCGGCGGGGCGAGCCTATTCGGCGGCACCGGCTCGGCGATCGGCGCGATGCTGGGCGCCGTCATGATTACGGTCATCCAGAACGGCGTGAACCTGATCGGCATCAACAGCTTCTGGCAGGGCTCGGTCACCGGCCTCGTCATTCTCGTCGCGGTGCTCATCGACCGCTTCACCAAGGCGCGCGCCTGACCGGCGCGAACAAGACGCCCCCATCCCGAAGGAGGACATCCCATGACGCGCGCTCTCGTGACGCCCTCATCCTTGCGCGGCCTCGCCCTCGCCGCGGCCTTCGCCTGCGCGGCGGCCGCCCCCGCTCTCGCCGAGACCAAGCCGGCCAAGACGTTCACCGTCGCCTATATCGCGCCCTCCCTCGACATCTCGTACTGGCAATGGGTCGCCTACGGCGCGAAGACCAAGGCGAAGGAACTCGGGATCGAATACATCGAGCTCGATTCGCACAACTCGCCGGTCGACCAGATGACCAACGTGCGCACGGCGCTCACCCGCGGCGTCGACGCCATCGTCATGGGGCCGGTGAGCTCGGCCAGCACCCCGCCGGTGCTGCGCCTGCTCAAGGAGAAGTCGGTCCCGGTGGCGTTCACCGGCATCGGCCCGCAGCCGGGCGCGACCGACTACACCGCGACGGTGACGGCCAACAACTACGAGGCCGGCCGCGAGGAGGGCAAGTTCGTCTGCGGGCTCGCCAAGGAGCGCGGCGGCACCAAGGTCGGCATGCTGTCGCTGCCGCAGGACCGCGAGAACGCCCAGAAATACCTCAAGGGCGCCAAGGAGGCCTTCGCGGCCGAGGGCTGCGACCTGGTGCAGGTGCTCCAGACCAAGGGCCTCACCGTGCGCGAGGCGGTGGACCAGGCCAACGACCTCCTGACCGCCCATCCCGACATCAAGGCGATCTACGGCATGTACGACGAGGCGGCGACCGGCGCCGCCAAGGTGCTCCAGACCAAGGGGCTCGTCGGCAAGGTCGGCGTCGCCACCGCCGACGGCAGCCCGACCACGGTGCGCCTGCTGCGCGACGGCGTGATCCAGGGCCTCTTTCTGCAGGAGGCCGGCGGCCAGGGCATCGAGGCGGTGCAGCAGGTCTACAACGCCCTGACGGGCGCGCCGGTGACCAAGGAGCTGCCGCTCCCCGAGCCGCTGGTGACCGCCAAGGACATCGACAGCCCGGCGGCGCAGGCCAAGCTCAAGCGCGTCTACCCGCCGTCCGCCGGCCAGTACTGAGCGCGACGCCTTCACCGAGCGCACCACCTGGGTCGGGCGCCGCCCGTCCCCGCCCCCCTTCCGCCCGGCCGCGACCCGTCCGGGCGGGTCCTTCGACGGGATACCCGCCCGGATTGGATGAGCCCATGGACGACTTTCCGATCATCGATCCCCACCACCACCTGTGGGATCTCGACAAGCACTACTATCCCTGGCTGACCGACGGGCCGAAGCCGATCGTCTTCGGGGATTACAGCCCGATCATCAAGAACTACCGGATCGAGGACTTCCTCGAGGACGCGCGCAACCAGAACGTCGTGAAGTCGGTCCATCTCGACGTCGGCTTCGACCCGCGCGATCCCGTCGGCGAGACGCGCTGGCTGCAGGGGGTCGCCGACGCGCACGGCTTTCCCCACGGCATCGTCGGCTATGCCGACCTGGCGTCGCCCGGCGTGCGCGACGTGCTGGAAGGCCACCGGGCGTTCCCCAACTTCCGCGGCATCCGCCAGTCGCTCAACTACCACCCCGATCCGGTCAAGACCTATCTCGAGCGCCCCGGCCTGAGCCGGGAGCCGGATTGGCGGCGCGGGTTCGGGCTCCTGCGCGACCTCGACATGTCCTTCGACCTGCAGCTCTACTACTCGCAGATGGAGGAAGCCTACGACCTCGCCCGCGCCTTCCCGGACACGCAGATCATCCTCAACCATACCGGGATGCAGGTCGACGGGATGGATCATTTCGACGCCTGGAAGGCCGGCATGCACTGTCTCGCCGCGGCGCCGAACGTCGCCTGCAAGATCTCCGGCCTCGGCATGGGCGACTGGACCTGGACGACGGACAGCATCCGGCCCTACGTGCTGGAGGCGATCGCCGCCTTCGGGGTCGACCGCTGCATGTTCGCCAGCAACTTCCCGGTCGACAAGCTGTTCTCGAGCTACGACCGGATCTTCGACGCCTTCAAGGCGATCACCGCCAGCTTCCCGACCCAGGACCGCCGCAAGCTGTTTCACGACAACGCGGAACGCTTCTACCGGCTGTGAGGGCAGACGCGGCTTGGAGCGGAGGCTTGGCGCAGAGGTCCTGCCTCGCCCCTCGACCGCCGGTGGGCCGAGGGGCGGGACGACGAGGTCGATTCGGGTCGAACAGGCCGGTCGCGGGGCGAGCCGGAACGGCCGGGGCGGGGCCGACACGCGCCGGCCATCGACGCCGGCACGGCGACGGATTAATCAGGGGCCCCGCCGGGCGCCTGCCGCCTGCCCGAGCCGAGACCCCGAGCCAAGAACCCGAGCCGAGAACCCGAGCCAAGACCATGAGCATGCGCGCCGACCGCGATCCCGTGCCACTCAGCCGCGCCGCGCTGGCCTCGCTGTCGCCGCGCGTGCGGGTGCCCGCCTACGACGTGGCGCAGGTGCGCGCGGGCATCGTCCATCTCGGGCTCGGCGGTTTCCACCGGGCGCACATGGCCCGCTACACCCACGACCTGATGGAGCGCGAGCCCGAAGCCCTCACCTGGGGCATCCTCGGCGTCGGGCTGATGCCGGGCGACCGGCGGATGATCGACGCGCTGGCGCCCCAGGACGCGCTCTACACCCTCGTCGAGCGCGAGGGCGCGGACGAGACCGTGACGGTGATCGGCGCGCTCGCGGGCGTCGCCTTCGCGGGCGAGACGAGCGCGGCGGTGCTCGACGCGATCGACGACCCGGCGATCCGCATCGTCAGCCTGACGGTGACCGAGAACGGCTACTGCCTCGATCCGGCGACGAAGCGGCTCAATCCCGACCACCCGCTGATCCGGGCCGACCTCGCCGAGCCGGCGCGGCCGAGGAGCGCGGTCGGGGTGATCGTCGAGGCGCTGCGGCGTCGGCGCGAGGCCGGCCGGGCGCCCTTCACCCCGCTCACCTGCGACAACATCCAGCACAACGGCGACGTCCTGCGCGACGCCGTGGTGGCGCTCGCCCGGCTGCGCGATCCCGCGCTCGCCGCGTGGATCGCCGCCGAGGTCGTCTTCCCGTCGACCATGGTCGACCGCATCACGCCGGTGACGGCGGCGGGAGATATCGCGGGCCTGGCCGAGCGCCACGGCCTCGCCGATGCCTGGCCGGTCTTCAGCGAGACCTTCACCCAGTGGGTGATCGAGGACCGCTTCCCCGCCGGCCGGCCGGCCTGGGAAAAGGTCGGCGCGCAATTCGTGGAGGACGTGGCGCCTTACGAGTTCATGAAGCTCAGGCTCCTCAACGGCAGCCACCTCGCGGTCTCGGGACTGGGGCGGCTGGCCGGCTACGTGACGATCGACGAGTCGATGGCGGACCCGCGCATCGCCGCAATCATGACGGCGCTCATGGACCGGGAGACCGGCCCGACCGTGCCGCCGGTCCCGGGGATCGATCTCGCCGAGTACAAGCGCACCCTCGTCGCGCGCTTCGCCAACCCGGCGATCCGCGACACGGTGGAGCGGGTCAACACCGACGCGCCGCTCAACGTCCTGGTCGATCCGATCCGAGGCCGCCTGCAGCAGGGCGGCAGCGTCGAGTTCCTGGCGCTGGCGCTCGCCGCCTGGCTGCGCCGGGTGCGGGGCGAGGACGAGCGCGGCGAAGCGATCGAGGTGCGCCACCCGATGGCGGCGCTCCTGCGCGAGACGGCAATCGCGGGCGGCGCCGACCCGCGCCCGCTGCTGGCCATCCGCCCGCTCTTCGGCGAGCTCGGCGACGACCCGCGCCTCGTGGAGCCCGTCGCGGAATGGCTCGGGATGCTCGACGGACAGGGCATCCAGGCGACGCTCGACGAGGCGGCGCGGCGGGCGGGGTGAGCCGGCTCAGTATCACCGATGTCGAGGGATAGCACAGGCGACCCTCTCCCATCCGGGAGAGGGGGTCTTTGCCGACGCACGGGCGCATTTCTCTGCGGTGTTGCGGTCGACCCGACATGGGCATCCTTCGGTGAAACCCCGTGGACGACGATGCCGCAGCGACACGCTCGGGCCTCGTCCCGGCTTGACGCCAACCCGGCGGACCCTCACCAATCGCGCACAAGGCCGTCCCTCTCGGGGAGAACGGCGCGACGGGAGGATACGACGTGAGACGGATGCAACCCCTGGTTCTCGCCGCGGCCCTCGTCGCCGGCACCCCGGCCCTCGCGGAATCCACCCTCACCATCGCCACCGTCAACAACGGCGACATGGTGGTGATGCAGAAGCTGTCCCCGGCCTTCGAGAAGGCGCATCCGGACATCAAGCTGCGCTGGGTGGTGCTGGAAGAGAACGTTTTGCGCCAGCGCGTCACCACCGACATCGCCACCAAGGCCGGCCAGTTCGACGTGCTCACCATCGGCAATTACGAGGTGCCGATCTGGGCGCGTCAAAACTGGCTCGAGCCGATGGACGGCCTGCCGGCCGATTACGACGCCGACGACCTCCTCAAGACCGTCCGCGACGGCGTGAGCCGGGACGGCAAGCTCTACGCGCTGCCGTTCTACGGCGAGAGCGCGATGACCTATTACCGCAAGGATCTGTTCGACAAGGCCGGCCTGACCATGCCGGAGGCGCCGACCTACGACGAGATCAAGGGCTTCGCCGCCAAGCTCACCGACAAGGCCAGCCAGACCTACGGCATCTGCCTGCGCGGCAAGCCGGGCTGGGGCGAGAACATGGCCTACGTGACGTCGCTGGTGAACACCTTCGGCGGCCAGTGGTTCGGCGAGGGCTGGAAGACCACGATCGACACGCCGGAGTGGAAGAACGCGCTCACCTACTACACCGACGTCCTGAAGAATTACGGCCCGCCCGGCGCGAGCTCGAACGGCTTCAACGAGAACCTGGCGCTGTTCGCCAGCGGCCGCTGCGCGATGTGGATCGACTCGACCGTCGCGGCCGGCCTGCTCTACGATCCGAAGCAGTCGCAGGTCGCCGACAAGGTCGCCTTCGCGCCGATGCCGACCGGCACCTTCAAGGGCGGGCCGACCTGGCTGTGGAGCTGGAATCTCGGCATCCCGGCCTCTTCCAAGCAGAAGGATGCCGCCAAGACCTTCGTCGCCTGGGCGACCAGCAAGGCCTATGTCGAGAGGGTGGCCAAGGAAAACGGCTGGGTCGCGGTGCCGCCGGGCACCCGGGAATCGACCTACAAGAGCCCCGACTACCAGAAGGCCGCGCCCTTCGCGGGCTTCGTCCTGAAGGCGATCGACAGCGCCAACCCGAACGGCCAGACCCGGAACCCGCGGCCCTATACGGGCGCGCAGTTCGTGGCGATCCCCGAGTTCCAGGGCATCGGCACCCAGGTCGGCCAGACCGTGGCGGCGACGCTGACGGGCCAGCAGACGGTCGACGCGGCGCTGAAGGCCGCGCAATCGGCGACCGAGCGGACGATGCGCCAGGCCGGATATCCGAAGTAGGCTGAAGGGCAACTCGGGGAATGAGAACGCGCTCTCCCTCCTCTCCCCGCGTGCGGGGAGAGGGCTTTGGTGACCTTGTCGTCACCAAAGCGAGGCGGTAGCCGAGGGTGAGGGGGTTTTTCCGGAGGAGTCTCACACGGAGATACCCCCTCACCCTCGCTTTGAACCTGCGGTTCGCCGCTTGCCGCGCCCTCTGAACGAGGGCTCGGCCCTCTCCCCGCCCGCGGGGAGAGGAGAGACCCGCCCTTCATCCGGCAATGGGTGAATGCGCGAGCTTGTGCGAGCCGGGGGTCGGCAACTTCTTCGTCCTGGTAAGTCAGTCCGGCCTGAAAAGACTGCGACGATGTGGGGCCGCCGTCGGCAGCCCCGACCTCATGCCCCACGCGAGGCGACGACGGCCATGTCCACCCTCACCACCTCGGCATCCGCCCCCGCCAAGGGCCGCCACTTCAACGGCCTGCCGTTCATCGGCCCCTCGGTCACCGTGCTGCTGATCTGGATGATCGTGCCGCTGGTGATGACCGTGTGGTTCTCGCTCCAGCGCTACAACCTGCTCGACCCGACGGTGACGGGCTTCGCAGGTACCGACAATTACGAGTTCCTGGTCACCGATCCGGATTTCTGGGCCTCGCTGACCAACACCCTCGTCCTCGTCGGCTCGGTGCTGGTGATCACGGTGGTCGGCGGCACGCTGCTGGCGGTGTTGTTCGACCAGCCCTTCCCGGGCCGCAACCTCGCCCGCCTCTTCGCGATCGCGCCGTTCTTCGTCATGCCCACGGTCGCGGCGCTGATCTGGAAGAACCTGATGATGCATCCGATCTACGGCGTCTTCGGCGCCGTGGCTCGCGCTCTCGGCCTCCCCGCCATCGACTGGTTCGCCGATTATCCCCTGCTCTCGGTCATCCTGATCGTGTCGTGGGAGTGGCTGCCCTTCGCGCTCCTGATCCTCCTCACCGCCGTGCAGTCGCTGGACCGCGAGCAGCTCGAGGCCGCCCGCATGGACGGGGCCGGCGCGATGGCGCAGTTCGTCTACATCGTGCTGCCGCACCTCTCGCGGGCGATCAGCGTGGTGGTGATGATCGAGACGATTTTTTTGCTCACCGTCTTCGCCGAGATCTACGTCACGACCGCGGGCGGGCCCGGCAACGCCACCACCAACCTCGCCTTCCTGATCTACGCCCGCGCGCTCCTGCAATACGACGTCGGCGGCGCCTCGGCCGGCGGCGTGGTGGCGATCGTGCTCGCCAACGTCGTGGCGTTCTTCCTCGTGCGCACCATCGCGCGCCGGCTGGAGGTGTAGGATGGTGAAGCAGAGTCTCCCGAAGCGCGTCGGCATCGCGGTGCTCGGCTGGGGGGCGGCCTTCGTGCTGTTCTTCCCCCTGCTGTGGATGCTGCTCACGAGTCTCAAGAGCGAGCCGGAGGCGGTGAACCCCTCGCTCACCTTCACGCCGACGCTACAGAGCTACGGCGAGGTGCTGGCCCGGGCCGATTACCTGTCCTTCGCGCTCAACTCGGTGGTGATCTCGGTCGGCGGCACGGTGCTGGCGCTGGCGCTGGCGATTCCCGCCGCCTACGTCATGGCCTTCCACCCGACGAAGCGCACCCGCTCGACGCTCCTGTGGATGCTCTCGACCAAGATGCTGCCCTCGGTCGGCGTGCTGGTGCCGATCTACCTGGTGTTCCGCACCCTCGGGCTCCTCGATACCCGGATCGGCCTCATCGTCGTCTACACGCTGATGAACCTGCCGATCGTGGTCTGGATGCTGTTCACCTTCTTCAAGGAGGTGCCGCACGACATCCTGGAGGCCGGGCGGATGGACGGCGCGCGCACCGGCGCCGAGGTCTGGCACCTCTTGCTGCCGCTCACCCTGCCGGGCGTCGCCTCGACGGGGCTGCTCTCGCTGATCCTGTGCTGGAACGAGGCGTTCTGGAGCCTCAACCTGACCTCGTCGGCGGCGGCCCCGCTCACCGCCTTCATCGCCTCGTTCTCGAGCCCCCAGGGCCTGTTCTTCGCCAAGCTGTCCGCCGCCTCGACGGTGGCGGTGGCGCCGATCCTGGTCTTCGGCTGGCTGTCGCAGCGCCAGCTGGTGCGCGGCCTCACCTTCGGCGCCGTCAAGTAGGAGCCCTCGCCATGGCCACCCTTCGCCTCCGCGGACTGCGCAAGAGCTACGGCGACGCCGAGATCATCAAGGGCGTCGACCTCGACATCGCCGACCGCGAATTCGCGGTCTTCGTCGGCCCGTCCGGCTGCGGGAAATCGACGCTGCTGCGGATGATCGCCGGGCTGGAAGAGATCACCGACGGGGATCTCTTCATCGACGGCCAGCGCATCAACGAGGTCGGCCCGGCCGACCGCGGGCTCGCCATGGTGTTCCAGTCCTACGCGCTCTATCCGCACATGAGCGTGCGCGACAACATGGCCTTCGCCCTCAAGCTCGCCGGTGCGTCCAAGGCCGAGCGCGCCGCCAAGGTGGCGGAGGCCTCGCGCATCCTCCAGCTCGACGCCTATCTCGACCGCAAGCCGAAGGACCTGTCCGGCGGCCAGCGCCAGCGCGTCGCGATCGGCCGGGCGATCGTGCGGCACCCAAAAATCTTCCTGTTCGACGAGCCGCTCTCGAACCTCGACGCGGCGCTCCGCGGCCAGATGCGGATCGAGCTGGCGCGGCTCCACCGCGACCTTAACGCCACGATGATCTACGTCACCCACGATCAGGTCGAGGCGATGACGATGGCCGACAAGATCGTGGTGCTCAATGCCGGGCGCATCGAGCAGGTCGGCTCGCCGCTCGAACTCTACCATCACCCGGCGAACCTGTTCGTCGCCGGCTTCATCGGCAGCCCGCGGATGAACCTCCTGCCGGTGCGCGCGACGGGGCCCGACCCGGCCGGCGTGCGGGTGGCGCTGCCCGGCGGCGGGGAGGTGGTGGTGCCGGTCGACGGCGCCCGCGCGGCACCCGGCGCCACCGTGACGCTCGGCATCCGCCCGGAGGCGCTCAAGCCCGGAACCGACGGGGCGCTCGCCGGCGAGGTGAGCCATGTCGAGCGCCTCGGCGGCCTGACGCTCGCCCATGTCGCGGTCGCGGGCGGGGCCACGGTGGTGGCGCAGATCGAGGGCAGCGCCCCCGTGCGCACCGGCGAGACGATCCGCCTGACGATCGATCCCGGCGCGACGCACCTCTTCGACGGTGACGGCCGGGCCCTGCCGCACCGCTCGCGGCACCCGCTGGCGGCGTGAGGACACCCCCATGATCCTGGTCTGCGGCGAAGCCCTGATCGACCTGTTCGTCGAGACCGGCCGGCCGGCGCCCGACCGCGGCGGCCTGCCCGCGCTCGCGGTGGCGGGCGGCTCGCCGTTCAATCTGGCGATCGGCATCCGCCGGCTCGGGGCGGAGAGCGCCTTCCTCGCCGGCCTCTCGTCGGACGCCTTCGGGCGGATGCTGGCCGACCGGCTGGCGGCGGAGGGCGTCGATCTCGCTTTCGCCAAGGAGAGCCCCCGGCCGACGCCGCTCGCCATCGTGTCGACCGGGGCGGACGGCCACCCGGCCTACAGCTTCCACGCTCAATCCTGCGCCCATGCCGACCTCGCCGTCGCCGACCTGCCGGCTTCCCTGCCCGATGCGGTGCGGGCGATCGCCATGGGGTCGTTCTCGCTGGTCGCCGAGCCGGTCGGCACGGCCTACGCGGCGCTCGCCGCCCGCGAGGCGCGGCGGCGGGTGATCAGCCTCGATCCCAACCTGCGTCTCGGCCTGATCCCCGATCTCGGCCGCTGGCACGCGAGATTTGACGACCTCGTGAGCCACGCCGACATCATCAAGCTCTCGGACGAGGACCTGCGCGCGGCCTACGGGGCGGGGGCCGACGAGGGAAAAATCGCGCGGGGCTGGCTCCAGGCGGGCGTCGCCCTCGTCGTCGTCACCGCCGGTCCCGACGGGGCGCGGGCCTACCACGCGGGTGGACCCGCCACCGTGCCGGGCCGTCCGGTCCCGGTGATCGACACGGTGGGGGCCGGCGACACCTTCCACGCGGCCCTGCTGGCCCGCCTCGACCGCGACGGCCGGCTCTCGCGCGAGGCGCTGCTCTGCCTCGACGCCGAGACCCTGCGGGAGATCCTGTCCGAGGCGGTCGCGGCCGCGAGCATCACCTGCACCCGTCTCGGCGCCGACCTGCCGACCCGCGCCGACCTCGTGTCGGCTCTCTCCTGAACACGGTGCCACGATGTATCTCGGTCTCGATCTCGGCACCTCCGGCCTGAAGGCCGTGCTCGTCGACGAGGCGCAACGCGTCGTCGGCAGCGCCACCGCTCCGCTCACCGTCAGCCGCCCGCAGCCGGGCTGGAGCGAGCAGGATCCGGCGCAGTGGTGGGCGGCCCTGGAGCAGGCGCTCGACACCCTCAAGGACCGCCACCCGGCCGAACTCGCGGCGGTCAGGGGTGTCGGCTTGTCGGGCCAGCAGCACGGGGCGGTGCTTCTCGACGCGGACGACCGCGTGCTGCGCCCCTGCATCCTGTGGAACGACACCCGCGCCACCGCCGAATGCGCGGCGCTCGAGGCGGCCTTCCCGGACCTGCGCCGGGTCGCCGGCAACATCGCCATGCCGGGCTTCACCGCCCCGAAGCTGCTCTGGGTGCGCGCGCACGAGCCCGAGATCTTCTCGAAGGTGGCCCGCGTCCTCCTGCCGAAGGCGTGGCTGCGCCTCGCGCTGTCCGGCGAGGCGGTCGAGGAGATGTCGGACGCCTCCGGCACGCTCTGGCTCGACGTCGCCGCCCGGGCCTGGTCGCCCGAGGCGCTCGCCGCCACCGGGCTCGCGCCGTCGGCGATGCCGCGCCTCGTCGAGGGCTCCGCCCCGGCGGGACGCCTGCGCGCGGACCTCGCGCGGGCCTGGGGCATGGCGACGCCGCCGCTCGTCGCCGGCGGGGCGGGCGACAACGCCGCCGGCGCGGTCGGGCTCGGGGCGATCCGCCCGGGCGACGCCTTCGTGTCGCTCGGCACCTCCGGGGTGCTGTTTGCCGTCACCGATGGCGCGCGGCCCTACCCGGAGGGCGCGGTCCACGCCTTCTGCCACGCGCTCCCGGGCCTGTGGCACCAGATGGGCGTGACCCTCTCGGCCGCCGCCTCGCTGGCCTGGTGGGCCGGCGTCGTAGGCCGGGACGAGGCGAGCCTGGTGGCGGAGGTGGGGGCCGTCGCGCGCCCGAGCGAGGCCCTGTTCCTGCCCTACCTCGCCGGCGAGCGCACGCCGCACAACGACGGCGCGGTGCGGGGCGCCTTCGCGGGCCTCTCGGCCGGCACCGAGCGGCCGGCCCTGACCCAGGCCGTGATGGAGGGCGTGGCCTTCTCGCTGCGCGACGGCCTCGACGCCCTGCGGGCCTCGGGCACGCGGATCGAGGCCGCCGACGTCATCGGCGGCGGCTCGCGGTCGCCGGCCTGGATCCGCATCCTGGCGAGCGTCCTCGACCTGCCCCTGAGCCCGCTCGCCGAGGGCGAGCACGGCGGCGCCTTCGGGGCGGCGCGCCTCGCCCGCCTGGCGGTCACCGGGGAGGCGCCCGAGGCGCTCTGCACCCCGCCCGCCCGCGGGGCGACCGTGATGCCCGATCCCGCGCTCGTGCCGGCCTATGCCGAGCGGCTCGCGCGCTACCGCGGCCTCTACCCGGCCCTGCGGGCGCTCGCGGGCTGAGGCTCGCGGCGCGAGACGACCGCTCACCCGCCCGCGGTCTCCTCGCGCAGGAAGCGCGCGAAGCGCGGGTCGCCGAGATAGGCCACGTTGACCCGCATCATCGGCGGCCCGCTCGGTCCCTCGGGCAGGAAGAGGCCGCCCGGCGCGATCAGGATGCCGCGGGCGGCGGCGCGGCGGGACAGGGCGTCGAGGTCGCAGGCCGCCGGCAGCCCGCACCAGAGGTAGTAGCCGCCCCGCGGCTCGCCGAAGACCGGCAGGCCCAGCTCCTGCAGCACCGTTCGTCCGTGGAGCGCCGCCGCCTCGATCCGGCTCGCGAGGCGGCGCAGGTGGCGGCGGTAGCGCCCGCTCTCGATCAGGTCGTGGACGATGCGTTCGACGAAGCCCGAGCTGTTGACGCTCGTCACCATCTTGAGGTCGCGCAGGGCGGCGACGATGTCCGGGCGCGCCGCGACGTAGCCGCAGCGCAGGCTCGCCGAGAGGGTCTTGGCGAAGGTGCCGACGTAGATCACCCGCTCGAGCTGGTCGAGGGCCGCCAGTCGCGGCTGGCCGGCCGGCAGGACGTCCGCGAAGGGGTCGCTCTCGACGATCCGCAGGTCGAGGGCGGCGGCGCGCTGGAGCAGCCGGTGGGCGACCGGCAGGGTCAGCGAGCAGCCGGTCGGGTTCTGGGCGAGCGAGTGGGTGAAGAAGAGCCGCGCGCCGCTTGCCCGCGCCACCTCGTCGAGATGGGCGACGTCCGGCCCGTTCGGGCCGCGCCGCACCCCGACGATCCGGGCCTTGGCGAGCCGCAGCTTGCCGAACAGCGGGTAGTAGCCGGGGGAATCGACCAGCACCGGCTCGCCCGGGGCCACGAACTGGCGGATGATCAGGTCGAGGGCGTGGTTGGCGCCCGAGGTCAGCAGCACCGCCTCCGGCCCGGCCTGGATCGACCGCTCGGCAAGCATCAGGGCGAGGCTGCGGCGCAACGGCGGGTGACCGTCCGGGCTGCCGTAGCTCTCGTGCGCCGCCACCGCCGAGGGCCGCAGGCGGCGACCGAGCTCCAGGCTCTCCATCCAGGAGGGCGGCGGGCGCCCGTCGCCGACCCGCACGTCGTAGTGCCGGTCGAGCTGCTCGCGCAGCAGCCAGACGCTGTCCACCGCCGCGACCGGGACGGGGCCCGGGGGTGCCGCCGGCGCCGGCCGGCGGCCCGAGACGTAGAAACCCGAGCCCGGGCGGCTCTCGACCCGGCCCGAGGCGACGAGGCGCTCGTAGGCGTTGACGGCGGTGTTCTTCGAGACCGCGAAGCGCGCCGCCGCCGCCCGGATCGAGGGCAGGCGCTCGCCCTGCCGCAGGAGCCCACGGTCGATGCCATCCGCCAGATCGGCGACCACCTGCTCGACGCGGGTGCGGGGTTCGGACTTTGCGACCGTATCCATGGCGCCGAGGGTACGGTCACTCCGGATAAGGCGCAAAGCGTTCCTTGCCGGCTGGGCACGGCTGGGTACGGTGCGGGCAACGGGCAGGATCTAACGGCCCGGACGGGGAAGAACGCGCTGAACGGGCCGCGACGGCGGCCGCCCCCGCTCCGGCCCGCGCGGACCGCCCTCGGCGATCATCGGCAGCAGGCTTCCATGCAGACCACGTCCCGGGCGAACCGCACCTCGCGCATCGCCGGCTTCCACACCAAGAGCCCCCGCGAGCGCCTCGACCTCGTGGCCGCCTTCGCCGACCTCTCCGAGCCGGAGGTCGCCCATCTCGCCGAGTTCGGCAACCTCGCCCCCGACCTCGCCGACCGGCTGATCGAGAACGTCGTCGGCACGATGAACGTCCCCGTCGGCATCGCCACCAACATGAAGATCGACGGCGAGGACGTGCTGATCCCGATGGCGACCGAGGAATCCTCGGTGGTGGCCGCGGTCTGCAACGCCGCGCGCCAGGTCTACGAGGACGGCTTCACCACCTCGGTCTCCGGCAACCTGATGATCGCGCAGGTGCAGGTCGTCGGGGTGAGCGACCCGTACGCGGCCCGCCTGCGCATCCTGGAGCAGCGCGAGGCCCTGCGCGCCCTGTGCGACGCCTGCGATCCCGTGCTGGTGCGCCTCGGCGGGGGGCTGCGCGACGTCGAGGTGCGGGTGCTCGACACGTTGGGCGGCCCGATGGTGGTGACCCACCTCATCGTCGACACCCGCGACGCCATGGGGGCGAACGCCGTCAACACCATGGCGGAGGCGGTGGCCCCCCACATCGCCGGCTGGAGCGGCGGCCGGGTCTACCTGCGCATCCTCTCGAACCTCGCCGACCGGCGCCTCGCCCGGGCGCACGCGGTCTGGCGTACCGACGCGATCGGCGGGCCGGAGGTGCGCGACGGCATCGTCAGCGCCTACCACCTCGCCGAGGCCGACCCCTACCGCGCCGCGACCCACAACAAGGGCATCATGAACGGCATCGACGCCGTGGTGCTCGCCACCGGCAACGACACCCGGGCGATCGAGGCCGGGGCGCACGCCTACGCCGCCCGCTCGGGCCGCTACACCAGCCTGACCCGCTACGAGATCACGGCGTCGGGCGACCTCAGCGCCTCGATCGAGCTGCCGCTGGCGGTGGGCCTCGTCGGCGGGGCGACGAAGCTCCACCCGACCGCGCAGGCCTGCCTGAAGATCCTCGGGGCGACGACCGCCGAGCGCCTGGCCCGGATCATCGCCGCGGTGGGCCTGGCGCAGAACTTCTCCGCCCTCAAGGCGCTCGCCACCACGGGCATCCAGAAGGGCCACATGGCGCTCCACGCCCAGAACATCGCCATGATGGCAGGCGCGCTCGGCGAGGAGATCGAGGCGGTGGCCCGCGTGCTGGTCGAGCGGCGCCTGGTGCGCCTCGACGTGGCGCAGGAGGTGCTGGGCGAGATGCGCCGGGGGTAGGAGCCCTCCGAATCCGTCTCCTGCAATCTCATCCCACCCGCGACCTCATCCTGAGGTGTCAGTCGATTGAAGATCGACTGACCTCGAAGGATGGCTCCAGAAGTCTCCGAGATCACTGGAGCCCTCCTTCGAGGCTGCCGCGCGCGGCAGCACCTCAGGATGAGGGCTCGAGTTGGATCAAGCTGCACCCGTCAACGCTGCGAAAATATGCAGAAACGCCGCCGATCCAACGGCTGATCAATACCGAAACGGGAGGACCACCATGCCGAAACTCACCCACCTCGCCACCCGCCTGCTCGCCGGCGCCGCCCTGCTCCTCGCCGCCGGCACCGCGCGCGCCGAGGTGTCGACCGTGAAGCTCGGCGTGCTCACGGACCTCAGCGGATTCGCCGCCGATTCGACCGGCGAGGGCTCGGTCGTCGCGGCCCGCCTGGCGGTCGAGGACTTTCGCAAGGAGCAGCCGGCGATCAAGGTCGAGGTGATCCAGTCCGACCACCAGAACAAGCCCGATATCGGCTCGGCCACCGCCCGGCGCTGGATCGCCGAGGGGCAGGTCGACGCGATCCTCGACGTGCCGTTCTCCTCGGTCGCGCTCGCCGTGCAGGAGGTGGTGCGGGATTCGAAGGCCGCCTTCATCGCCTCCGGCCCCGGCACCTCGGACCTCACCGGCCCGAAATGCTCGGCCAACACCGTGCACTGGACCTACGACACCTGGGCGCTCGCCCACGGCACGGCGCTCGCGCTCGTTCGCGCCGGCAAGACGAAGTGGTTCTTCCTCACCGCCGACTACGCCTTCGGCCACGCGCTCGAGGCCGATGCCGCACGCGTGGTGAAGCAGGAGGGCGGCACGGTGGTCGGCACCGTGCGCCACCCGACGGCGGCGGCGGACTTCTCCTCGTTCCTGCTCCAGGCGCAGGGAAGCCGCGCCCAGGTGATCGCCCTCGCCAACGCGGTCGGCGACACGGTCAACTCGGTCAAGCAGGCGGCGGAGTTCGGCATCACCGGCGGCGGGCAGGACCTGGCGGCGCTGCTGATGCAGCTCTCCGACGTCCACGCGATCGGGCTCAAGGACGCCCAGGGCCTCTACCTGACGGAAGGGTTCTACTGGGACGCCAATCCCGGCACCCGCGCCTTCGCCGACCGCTTCGCCGCCCAGATGAAGGGCCGCCGGCCCACCGCCAACCAGGCCGGCGTCTATGCCGGGACGCTCGCCTACCTGCGCGCGGCCGCCAAGGCCGGCAGCACCGACGGGCGCAGCGTCGTCGCCCGGATGAAGGCGGAGCCGACCAACGACCCGCTGTTCGGCGAGGGGACGGTGCGCCCGGACGGCCGCCACGTCCACCCGATGTACCTCTTCCAGGTCAAGACCCCGGCCGAGTCGAAGGGGCCGTTCGACTATTACAAGCTCGTCCAGACCATTCCCGCCGCCGAGGCGTTCCGGCCGCTCGCCGACGGCCGCTGCCCGCTGGTGAAGGCCCCGTGACGGCCCGGCGCGTCCGGATCGTCGAGGTCGGCCCCCGGGACGGGCTCCAGAACGAGCCCGTCGCCGTCCCGACCGACGTGAAGGTCGGGCTGATCGAGCGGCTGCTCGCCGCCGGGCTCACCTCGATCGAGGTCGGCAGCTTCGTCTCGCCGGCCTGGGTGCCGCAGATGGCCGACACGCCCGCCGTCATGGCCCGGCTGCCGCCGAACCCGGGCGGGCGCTACAGCGTGCTGGTGCCCAACCTCCGCGGCTTCGAGGCCGCGCGGGCGGCCGGGGCCGGCGAGGTCGCGATCTTCGCGTCCGCCTCCGAGGCGTTCTCGCGGGCCAACATCAACTGCTCGATCGCCGAGAGCCTCGATCGGTTCGCGCCCGTGGCCGGGGCCGCCCGCGCCGCCGCGATCCCGCTGCGGGGCTACGTCTCCTGCGTGCTCGGCTGCCCCTACGAGGGCACGGTGACGCCGCAGGCCGTGGCGGAGGTGGCCCGCCGCCTCGTCGCGCTCGGCTGCCACGAGGTCTCCCTCGGCGACACGATCGGCGTCGGCACGCCCGATCAGGCCCGGGCCTGCATCGCCGCGGTGGCGGCGGTGGTCCCGGTGGAGCGGATCGCCCTGCATTGCCACGACACGCGAGGCCGGGCGCTCGACAACATCCGGGCCTGCCTCGATCTCGGGGTCGGGGTCATCGACGCCGCGGTGGCGGGGCTCGGCGGCTGCCCCTACGCCCCCGGCGCCCCCGGCAACGTCGCCACCGAGGCGGTGGCGGCGATGCTCGAGGCGGCGGGCCTCGCGACCGGGGTCGATCCGGCGCGCCTCGCGGAGGCCGGCGCGTTCATCACCGGGGCGCTCGCCTGGGTGCGGGGCGGGGCGGACGTGAGCGCGTTCCCGGGTTAGTTCGCGCTGCCCCGTCAAAATGAGGTATGCCCCTCAGGCGGCTGTCGATAGGCGAGCCCGGGCCGCCCGGGCGAGGAAGCTCGACCGGCTCTCGCCGGCGGCGGCGGCGGCGTGGTCGATCCGCTTGAGGAGGCTCTCCTCGATGGAGACGTTCACCCGCACCGCCTTGCCGGGCAGATCGACGTCGACGAGACCGATCATGGCGCCCTCGCTGTCGTCCCGGAACACCGGATCCTGCTGCAACTCGCTCAGGGTGCGCAGGGCCGGAATGGCGTCTCCGTCCTCGGCCATGCCGTTGACGTGGAAGGCGAGCATCTCGGCCGCCTTGCGATAGAGCGTGTCGAGATCGTCGGCGACGGTCGTTGCACCTGGAAAATCCGGGAATGAGGCGCCGAAGACTCCCTCTTCTTCGTGAACCAGCATGACGATGCGGACCATCGGGACCTCCTTGTCCTGCGCGAGAGGGGAAGAGCGTCACCACTCCCATCCCGCTTGCCGGTAGATGTTATGAAGCGTCCCGGTCGGGATCTCGGACGCCCCGCCATCGACCGTAACCTTTCCGGGCTTGGTCGGGTGCTTGTACTGGACGTGATCACCGGGACCCTTGCGGGCGACGAACCATCCGTCCTTCACGAGCATCGCGAGCACGTCACGGGTTTTGCGGCTTCTCTGTTTAGGAGCCATCGCGCAACCGTTCCGCCTTCGATCCGCGTACCCGGCGGTGTCTCACGCGGCCCTCTCAAGATGTTGCGCATTGATACACACCAAACGAACTTGCGCAAGTGTGTGTAATGCGGGATCGCGAGCGGTTTTTCCTGCGCCGCTGTGCCCTGGTCCGTCCTACGACCGGGCGGGTAAGGGTTTGCACGCCGCCCGGACCCGAAGCGACGCGATCCGCGTCCGCCGCTCAGGTGATCGGCGCCGGGTTGAACAGCGTCAGGTCGTTGTAGAGGCCCCAGCGGTCCGACCAGGGCTGCGTGCGCCCGCTCGCCACGTCGAGGATGAGGTGGAAGAGCTCCCAGCCCATCTCGGCGATGGTCGACTCGCCGGTGGCGATGCGGCCGGCATCGAGGTCGATCAGGTCCGACCAGCGCCGGCTCAGCTCCGTGCGGGTCGCCACCTTGATCACCGGGGCCTGGACGAGGCCGTAGGGCGTGCCGCGGCCGGTCGAGAAGACCTGCAGGGTGATGCCGGAGGCGAGCTGCAGGGTGCCGCAGACGAAGTCGCTCGCCGGCGTCGCGGCGAAGATCAGGCCCGTCTCGCGCACCCGCTCGCCGGGGGCGAGCACCCCCGCGATGGCGCTGGTGCCGGACTTCGCCACCGAGCCGAGGGCCTTCTCGACGATGTTGTTGAGCCCGCCCTTCTTGTTGCCGGGGGAGGGGTTGGCGCGGCGGTCGGCACCGCCCTTCGCGAGGTAGTCGTCGTACCAGGCCATCTCGCGGATCAGCGCATCGGCGACCTCCGGGGTCGCCGCCCGCGGGGTGAGGAGGTGGATCGCGTCGCGGACCTCCGTCACCTCGGAGAACAGCACGGTCGCGCCGCAGCGGACCAGGAGGTCGGCGGCAAATCCCAGCGCCGGGTTGGCGGTCACCCCCGAGAAGGCGTCGCTGCCCCCGCATTGCAGGCCCACCACCAGGTCCGAGGCCGGGCAGGTCTCGCGGCGGCGCGCGTTCAGCACCGCGAGGCGGTCCTCCGCCATCGCCAGGATGCTGTCGATCATGCTGCCGAAGCCCTCGTGCCGCTCGTCCTGGAGCCGCACCACGCTGCCCTCGGCCGCAGCCCCCGCCGGCACCAGGCGCTCGGAGACGAGCTTCTCGCAGCCGAGGCCGACCACCATCACCTCGCCGCCGAAATTCGGGTTCTGGGCGAGGCTCTGCAGGGTGCGGATCGGAATCACCGCCTCGGGGGCGTTGATCGCCACGCCGCAGCCATAGGCGTGGGTGAGGCCGATCACGTCGTCGACGTTGGGAAACCGCGGCAGCAGCTCGCTGCGGATGCGCCGGATCGCGACCTCGAGGGTGCCGGCGACGCATTGGACGCTGGTCGAGATCGCCAGGATGTTCTTGGTGCCGACGCTACCGTCCGGATTGCGGAAGCCCTCGAAGGTGTAGCCGTCGAGCGGCGGCAGCGGCGCGGGGACCCGCGTCGCCTTCTCGAGGGCGTCCAGCGCCGGGGCGGTCGGAGTCTCGACGCAGGATTCCTCGACCCAGGAACCCCGGGCGATGTCGCGCAGCGCGATGCCGACGACCTCGCCGTAGCGCCGCACGAGCCCGCCGGCCGGGATGTCGGTGAGCGCCACCTTGTGACCCTGGGGCACGAACTCGGTCAGCGTCAGCCCGTCGGGAAACACGGTTCCGGCCGGCAGCCCGAAGGCGTTGACGACGATCGCGACGTTGTCGGTCTCGTGCAGGCGGATGGTGCGGGGCGCGTCGCCCCGTATCGCCGCGGCGGCCTCGGGGCCCGCGGGGATGGGCGACGCCGACGCGTGCACCTGTGTCGAATCGGAACCCGCGCGCATGGCCGTCCCCCCAGGGTGAATCCGCTGGAGCCTCGTTCGACGACCAGCATACCGGTTCGTCGGAGCATACGGCGAAAACACCGTTTGGGGGCGGAATCTCGCGCCTCCGACAGGAGCGCGGGGCGTCCTGCCGGGGCGTGGGCGGCGAGTATGCCGCGCATGGCCATCGGACCGGGACGGTCCCGTCCCGCTCAATCCCGGTGGTGCATGATCCGCCCGATCGCGTTCAGCAGGATCTGCGCCGCGAGGATCGCCGTCGTGCCGGTATGGTCGTAATCCGGGGCGACCTCGACGAGGTCGATACCGACGATGGATCCCCGCCGGGCGAGCCCGTCGATCAGTTCCAGGACCTCGTAATACTGGAATCCGCCGTGGCTCGGCGTGCCGGTGCCGGGCGCGATCGACGGGTCGAACCCGTCGATGTCGATCGAGAGATAGTAGCGCGCCCCGGCCGGGATGCGGGCGAGCACGGCCTCGGTGCCGAGTCGGCGCACCTGACGGACCGACAGGATGTCCGACCCCATCGCCCGGGCGGCCTCGTAGCCGTCCCGCGCCGTCGACGACACGTTGCGGATTCCGAGCTGGGTCAGGCCGGTGACATGGGGCTGCTCGGCGGCGCGGCGCATCGGCGAGCCGTGGCCGTGGCGCACGCCGTGGCGCTCGTCGACGAAATCGAGGTGGGCGTCGATCTGCACCAGATGCACGGGCGCCTGGTCCGAGAAGGCGCGGATGCAGGGAATGTTGATCGAGTGATCGCCGCCGACGACGACCGGCAGGGCACCCGCCGCCAGGATCGCCCGGACGCCGGCCTCGATGTTGGCGTGGCTGCGCTCGGTATCGGTGTGCACGATGTCCGCGTCGCCGAGATCCACGATCCGCACGCCGTCGAGGTAGGTGACGTCGTCCTCGTGGTCGTAGGCGCCCGCATGCCCGAACGAGAACAGGGTGGAGGCCTCCCGGACGGACCTGGGCCCGAACCGGGCGCCGGCCCGCCACTGCGTGCCGAAATCGAACGGCGCGCCCAGGAAGGCCACGTCCGCCTCGATCCGGGTCCAGTCGGGCTGGTACGGGTTCTTGCCGAAGGTGGCGATGCCGACGAACGGAAGGTCCAGGCGGCCGGTCTCGTAAGCATGGGTCATGAACGGACTCTCCAAAGAGCAAGTTTCGACGATTCGGGGAAATCGAAGATCGAGATCGGTGTCCGATGGCGGCGGGACCGGCTGCTGTCCGAAGCAGACTTGCGTTGGCAAGCTGACGAAAGCCTGCTTAGTTGCGTCGCAGATTGTTGTCGCAAAACCGATGACCGTTTTTGCGAAATCTGTTTAGATCGCGCGCTCGCGCCAGGTATCGAGGAACTGGGCGAGCCTCGGGCTCCTGGGCATCTGAAACAGAGTGTGCGGATCGCCCTGCTCGACGATGTCGCCATGGTCCATGAAGACGACCCGGTGCGCGACATGGGCCGCGAACCCCATCTCGTGCGTCACGATCACCATCGTCATGCCCTCGGCGGCCAGCGCGCGCATGACGGACAGAACCTCGCCGACGAGCTCCGGATCGAGTGCGGAGGTGGGTTCGTCGAACAGCATGATCTTGGGCGATAGGGCGAGCGCGCGGGCGATGGCGACGCGCTGCTTCTGGCCGCCGGAGAGCTGGTCGGGCCGATGATCGGCATGGGTCGCCAGGCCGACCTTGGCGAGCATCTCGCGCCCGAGGGCGTCGGCGTCGGGCCGCCGCATCCGCTTCACGACCCGGAGCGCCTCGGTGACGTTGGCGAGCGCCGTCATGTGCGGCCAGAGATGGAAATGCTGGAAGACCATCCCCAGGGGCGCCCGCACCGCGGCGAGCTCCGCCTCGCTCGCGCGTTCGCGGCGCAAGGGGGTGTCCCGGTAGCCGAGGGGCCGGCCGAGGATCGCGATGTCGCCCTCGTCGTGGGGGTCGAGGAAGGCCATCGCGCGCAACAGGGAGCTCTTGCCCGAGCCCGAGGGCCCGATGATGCAGACGACCTCGGACGGCGCGATGTCGAGGCTGATGCCGTTCAGGACGGTCCGGTCGCCGAAGCGCTTGACCACGCCGCGCAGCGATACCGCGGCGATGCCCGACGGGGAGGGAGACGGCCCGGTCATCGTGAGATCCTCGCGGCGAGCCGTCGCTCGGCGATGCGCCCGCCCTGCGCGACGATCTCGACGAGCGTCCAGTAGATCAGGCCGACGCACAGGTAGGGCGCGACGACCGCGAAGGTCTCGTTGCTGATCAACGTGACCGCCTTGGTGAGTTCGGGCACCGTGATGATCGAGAGCACGGCCGAGTCCTTGAGCACGATGATCGCCTGGTTGATCGACGGAGGCAGGATGAAGGCGGCGATCTGCGGCAGCTCGATGCGGCGGAGGATCGACAGGGAGGGCAGCCCGAGCAGGCGGGCGGCCTCGATTTGTCCGGGCTCCACGCTGGCGAGGCCGGCGCGGAAGATCTCCGCGAAATAGGCCGCGGCGTAGAGCCCGAGACCCAGGATCCCGGCCGGAATCGCATCGAGCACGACGCCGAAGGACGGGCCGCCGTAGTAGATGAGGAAGAGCAGGATCAACACGGGAGAGCCGCGCATCAGCTCGACATAGGCGCGGGCCGCCAGGGCGAGTACTGCGAACCGACAGCGGAGCATCAGCGCCAGCGCCAGGCCGAGACCGGTGCCGATCGCGGTCGCGCTCGCGGTGACCCCGATGCTGACCATCGCGGCGTCGGCGAGAACGGCGCCGTACCGGATCAGGATGTCGATCATGGCTGCCTCCCCGTGCGGCTCGCCGGGCGGAGCCGCCGTTCGAGCCAGAGGCCGAGGCAGGCCAGGCCGATGCTCAGGGCGACGTAGATCGTCAGCGCCGCGGCATAGGTCTCCAGCGGACGGAAGTTCGACGCGGCGACCTGCTGGGCCCGGCGCGTGAGGTCCGTGACCGCGACGATCGAGACGAGCGAGGAATTCTTCAGGAGCAGGATGGCCTCGCTCGTGAGCGGCGGCAGCACGGCCCGCACGGCGTGGGGCACGACGATGTGACGGCGAACCGCGGCGCGCGAGAAGCCCAGCATCGTGGCGGCCTCGATCTGGCCTGCCGGGACGGCCAGGAGCCCGGCCCGGTAGATCTCGGCCTGGAACGCCGCGGTGTTGAGGCCGAGCGCCAGGACCGCCGCCACGCTCGACGGGATCACCACCCCGACGGTCGGCAGCAGGTAGAAGATCAGGAGGAGCTGGACGAGGATCGGGGTGCCGCGCCAGACGCTGCGGTAGAGGGCGGCGCTCCAGCGCGGGATCCGCGCGGTCGAGACCAGGCCGAACGCGACCAGGAGGCCGAGCGGAGCGCCGATGAGGAAGGCCGCTGCGGTCAGCAGCAGCGTCGTCCGGGCGCCGTCGAGAAGCGCCGTCAGGATGGAAAGGAACCCGTCCGCCACCGGCGACCCTCCGCTTGGACCGTCGCGCCCTACTTCTCGGGAACGGGCAGCGCGTCGGCGGGGAGATCCATGGCGGCGCCGAACCATTTGCGCTGGAGTTCGGCGAGCTTGCCGGAGCGATTCAGCTTGGCGAGCTCGGCATCGACGAGGGCCTCGAACCGCTCGCTGTCCGGGTCCTTGCGGCCGGCCCAGGCGAAATAGGTCTTCGGGCCGAAGGTCGGCAGGACGACCTCGAAGACGTCCGGGCGCTGGCGCGCGGCTTCGAGCAGGTTGGGCAGGGAATTGACGACCGCCTGGATCCGGCCGGCGGCGAGGTCGGCATAGGCGTCGCCGAAATCGACGTAGGACTTGAGGCCGCGCACGGGCTTCTTCTCGGCGGCGAGCGTGCCCGCCAAGCGCTCGAGCGCCGCGTACTGCGCCGAACCGGTCTGGGACCCCACGACCTTGCCGGCGATGTCCTCGGGCTTGGCCAGCGTGGCGTCGCCCTTGCGCTTCAGGACCGCCATCGTGGCATCGGCGATCGGCAGGGAGAGGCGATAGGCGTCGTACCGCTCCCTGGTCACCGTCACGGAGGTGACGACGTAGTCGAAGCGCTTGGCCGCCAAGCCCGGCAGGATGCCCTGGAACGGAAGATCGAGCCGGTCCAGGGCGACGCCGGGCAGCGCCTTCATGATCTCGGCCATGATGTCGGCCGAGTAGCCGACGATCTTGCCGTCCTGCACGAACTCGAAGGGCGGGAAGCGCGCCTCGGTGCCGACGGTCAGCACCTTCTTGGCCTCGACCCGGGACAGCAGATCCTCGGCCCGCGTCCGGGATCCCGACGACGCCAGGAGGAGTACCGCGAGAGCGGAGGCCGCGAAGGGGCGTGTCGGCATCGTGTCATCCTTCCGGTCTGCGGGCCGCCGAGCCGCGCGGTACCGCAGAGGACCACACCGCTCACATCGAAAAAATAGGATCCTTTCGATATTCAAATTCATGAAACTGATGTAAGCGGGCCGTCATGCAGGTCGCCAGCACCGATCTCCGCTCGCTCGCCGTGTTCCGGGCCGTCGTCGAGCATCGTGGCTTCCTGGGCGCGCAGGTGGCGCTGGGGTTGAGCCAGTCCGCCGTCAGCTTCCACATCAAGGCCCTCGAGGAGCGGCTCGGGCTCGCGCTGTGCCGCCGGGGGCGTGGCGGCTTCGAGCTGACCGACCGCGGCGCGATCGTCTACGAGCAGTCCAACCTGCTCTTCCTCGCCCTCGATACCTTCGAGAGCCGGGTCGGGGGGTTGAAGCGGCGCATCACCGGCACCCTCCGTCTCGGCCTGGTCGACAACACGATCACCGACCCGGATCTTCCCATCCACCGGCTCATCGCGGTGTTCGGGCGCAAGGCGCCGGACGCCGTCCTGACTCTCTCCATCGATGCCCCGGAGGCGCTGCTGGCCGCTCTCGGCAATGGCGGCATCGATATCGCGATCCTGCCGGAAACGCAGAACTACCGCGGACTGAAATTTTCGCCGCTGCGTGACGAACGACACTCGCTCTACTGCGCGGCCAGCCATCCGCTCTACCATCGACCG
Source organism: Methylobacterium indicum (assembly GCF_017347565.1). Taxonomy (NCBI): domain Bacteria; kingdom Pseudomonadati; phylum Pseudomonadota; class Alphaproteobacteria; order Hyphomicrobiales; family Methylobacteriaceae; genus Methylobacterium; species Methylobacterium indicum. The sequence continues at coordinate 5,812,161 of NZ_AP024145.1, forward strand.
GAGGCAACGACCGAGGACATCGAGAAGCACGCCTTCGTCGTTCGACCCTATGCCAACAGCCGCGAGCTTCACCATTTCCCGAATGCCGTCGCCGGCATCAAGGTGTCGAACATGGAAGCGCAGGCTCTGTTCATCATGAGCGGCCGCTATATCGGCTATCTGCCCGATCATTACGCCAAGCTGTGGGTCGGCCGCGGCGAGATGCGCCCGATCATGGCCGACACGGCATCGATCGCGTCACCGTTCTTCATCGCGGCCCGCGCCGCCGACCGGCCGACCGCGCTGCGAGACCTCTTCATGACCGAGCTGATCGGCCTTGCCAGCGAACGCGCCCATCTGCGCAGCCTGGCCGACGAGGCGGCCCACGCCGATCCGGATCGCGAGGGGCGCGTCTCGGCCGGCCCCGCGCGGCGATGACGGCCGCGCCCCGCGCCTACCGCTCGACCAGCTCGACCCGGCGGTTCCTCGCCCGTCCGGCCTCGGTGGCATTGCCGGCGACCGGCGCGTAGGGGCCGAGGCCCCTGGCCTGGAGCCGGGCGGCGGCGATGCCGAACCGGGTCGTCAGGGCCGTCGCCACGGCGGCGGCGCGGGCCTGCGACAGCGCGAGGTTGCGATCGAGCGTGCCCGCATTGTCGGTATGGCCGACGATGAAGACCTGGCGCTTGGGGTCCCGCGTCAGGAAGGCGGCCATCTGGGCCAGCGTCGCGTCGGATTCCGGCTTCAGGGTGGCGCTGTCGGTCTCGAACTGGATGCCGTCGAGGGCGACGTGGCCGGCGCTCGCCAGCCCCTCGCCCATCGCCTTGGCGTCGACGACGACCTGGCCGGTCTGCATCGGCCGGCCCTCGACGACCTGCAGCAGCACGCCGGGCTGGTGGCTGCCGTCCTGGCTCACCAGCACGGAGACGTCGACGCTGCCCTCGGGCCGGTCGAGGCGGGCCGTCAGGGACCGCACGTCGCCGTTGGTCGCGTCGAGGAGATCGATCCGCAGGCCGAACAGATCCCCTCCCATCGCGTTGTTGACCGGATCGGCGAGCGCGGCGGCGAAGTTGTAGCCGCCGCAGGTGTCGACGCCGCAGGCATAGGTGATCCGGAAGCCCGCGGCGGTCAGGGTGCGCTCGTAGGTGCGGTAGACCTCGAGCGCGGATTTTCCCTGCGGAATGGCGTAGGCGATGCTCGTCACGCGGCCCTCCGCCGTCAGGCTGCGGGAGAACCGGCTCTTTTGGGCGCCATCGTAGGGCCCGAGCGGCAGGGTCAGCGCCGCGTAGTCCTGCTGCCGGTAGCCGATGATCACCGCACCGGAAAAGCGCGAGACGATCGGGCTGTCCCTGGCGCCCTTGACGTCCTTCGTCGGCGCCTCGGCGGCGCGGGCCGGTCCCGCGAGGGCGGCGAGGAGGAGAATCGCACATCCGGTTCGGCGCAGAGGCAAGGCCGCACTCCTTCAGGGTGAGGGCGAGAGGGGAGGGGGTGAAGCCGGGTTGCCGCATCGCGATGGGTCGCAGACCGGATGACGAGCGCGTCCGCGAGCGTCAGGCCGGCCGGGGGTCCGTCCGGGGCGCGGACCGCCGGGCGACCATGCTCCGGGCGACCATGCTCTTGGCGACGACGACGGAGCGCAGCTCCGCCGGCCGGACCGGCTTTGCCAGGATCGGCATGTCGGCGGTGCCGAGCTCCTCGCGCACCCGCGCCTCGTCGTGGCCGCTGATCACGACGGTCGGCACGTCGCGCCCGGCGAGCCGGCGCACCGCCGCGATGCATTCGGCCCCGGTCACGCCGTTGCCGAGATCGAAATCGGTGACGAGGAGGTCCGGGGCGGCGATCGCGTCCGGGATCCCGGATTCGGCCTGGACCTCGCATCCCCACTTCCGCAGCAGGCTCGCGGTGGCGCTCAGCACCGCCTCGTCGTCCTCGATCAGCAGCACCCGGAGGCCGCGGATCGCCGCCGGCGGGTCGAGCCCGCGCCACTCGCCGTCGAGGACCGGCGCGCGCACGATCGGAAGGTTGCCGAGGGTGACGCCGGTGCCGCGCCCCGGGACCGAGCGGAGCGCGACCTCGACGTCGAGGATCTCGCCGAGGCGGCGCACGATCGGCAGGCCGAGGCCGACCCCTTCGAGGTCGCGGTCGCCGCGCTGGCGGACCTGGTAGAACTCGTCGAAGATCCGGGCCTGGTGCTCGTCCGGGATGCCGGGGCCGCGGTCGAGGACCTGGACGTCGAGGCGGCCGCCGCGCCGCCGCCGGCAGGCGATCAGGATCGGCCGGCCCGGCGCGTACTTGATGGCATTGTTGACGATGTTCTGCAGCATCGTCGTGAACAGGGCCCGGTCGGTATGCACGACGACCCGGCAGGGCCGGCTGCGGAGCGCGGTGCCGGCGAGCTGGGCGGCCTCCGAGTTCTGCCGGCGCACGTCCTCGATGATCTCGGCGATCGCCACCGGCTCGAACCGGGGCCGGACCTTGCCGCTGTCGAGGGTCGAGATGTCGAGGAGCGACTTGAACAGCCGCGACACGCTCTGGAGCGAGCGGTCGATGTTGTCGACCATCCGCACCTCGTCGGGCCCGAGCCGCCCGTCGCGCAGGCAGGCGGTGAACAGGCTGATGGCGTGGATCGGCTGGCGCAGGTCGTGGCTCGCCTGGGCGAGGAAGCGCGACTTCGACAGGCTCGCCTCCTGCTCGCGGGCATAGGCCTCGCGCAGGCGCTCGAGCAGGCCGTAGATGTAGGTCGGCACGAGCAGCGTGGTCAGGACGAGCGTCAGGACCAGGAAGGGGTTGTCGCGCCAGTAGTCGCTGAAGGCGGTCGTGACGGCGATGGAGGCGAGGGCGGCGAGCGTCGAGACCTTGAGCGAGGTCGCGCCGTAGCGCAGCCCGTTGCCGACGATCATCCTGAGCACGATGGCGTAGAGCGGCAGGAACGGCGCCCCGCCGATCGCCATCGTGTAGGTGATCCCGGCGATGTCGAGGGCGAAAGCCAGGCTGCGCCGCGCGACGCTGTCGCTCGGATGCCGCGAGATCCAGACATAGAGCACGAGCGTCACGAGCCAGTGCGCCGAGACCAGGGCGGCGACGATCCGCAGGTCCGGCGGTCCGATCCCGGCGAGCGCCTGCGGCAGCACGTAGAGGCACATGCAGCCGATGATGACGAGGCGCGTGAGGGTCTGCGCCTTCTCGTTGCCGGCCTTCTCGCCCGGCTCGCGTCCGAGCCCCGTCATCGCCCGCTCGCGCGGCGCCGGGCGTGGGCACCCCTGGGCCGCGCCCTCATCGATAGAGGCCCGCCGCCTCGTCGAAGCGGAAGGTGCGGGCGTCCCGGGCGTCCGCGGGCCGCACCTTGCCGGCGGGGCCCGGCACCGTCCCGGTCAGCGTCACCCGCAGCGGCGGCCAGGCGGGCGGCGTGCCGGACGCCCGGTCCGCCGCTTCGGCCAGGATCTCGAGGCGGCCCTCGCTCGCGCCGAGATTGCACGGTCCGTCCTCCGGTGCGCCGCAGCCGGCGGTCTCGTCGGAGCCCGCCGGCAAATCGCCCGACAGGCGCCAGCGCAGGGGCGCGGGGGTGAATCGCAGGACGAGGAACGAGAAGGTCTGCGCGCCCTCCATCCCGAAGGCGGTGGTGCGCAGCCCCATCACCAGCCGCCCTCCGGGCAGCGGCTTGAAGACCGGCCCGAGGCTGTCGTCCACCTCGGGAGCGTCGCCGTTGCGGTTGCCGGTCCCGATCCGTCCGGGCAGCGCCTGGACGTCCCGGAGGACCCAGCCCGTGCGGCTCGCCGTCTGCGTCTGGGCGAAGGTCGCTGCGACGAGCGCGCGGGCGTCGGGCGCCTGCGGATCCTGGCCCGGGGCCGGCAGGGTCGCGAACCCGACGGCCCAGCCCTGGTCGGTGGCGAACATCGCCCCGTACCAGTACTCGGCGGTGCGCCCGTCCTTCATCCGGCAGGTCCGGGCGTCGGGGCCGACCGGACGCCCGCAGATCGCCCCCATCACCGTGGCGACCGACGGCAGGACCACGTCGGGATCGGCCTTCGCATCCCCTCCCTGCAGCGTGAGCGCCGCCGACAGGGTCAGCAGCGTCGTGATCCGCGAAAGAAGAGAAGGCCGGCAGGTCTCGCCCGATTCCATCATGGTTCTCACCAGATCGTCGCGTCGTCTCTGAATGTCGTGTCGGTGTCGTATCCCGGGCGAGATCTCTGCCACAGGCTCCGCCGGGCCGACATTAGGACACCTGTACGATCCGACGCCCGGGCGGCCGGCGGGTTTCCGGCCCGCCGGGGTCAGGCACCGATCATCCCCCCGAGCCCGGCATGGGCTGCCTTGGCGGCGGCGGCGGCGCGCGAGGTGACGTCGAGGGCGCGCAGGAGCGCCGAGACGTGGATGCGGACGGTGAAGGGCGAGATGTCGAGGGCGCGGGCGATCTCCTTGTTGGTCCGCCCCTGCGCGACGAGGCGCAGGACGTCCCGCTGGCGCTGCGTCAGCGGCGGCAGGCCGGCCTGGCTCACCGCGAGCTCCGTGCGCGGGTTGCGCCGGATGACGAACTCGCCCTCGCGCACCGCCGTGATCGCCCGGGCGATCTCCGCGGCGGGCAGCGACTTGGCGATGAATCCGTCGGCCCCCTCGGCCATGACGGTGCGGATCAGGGCGTCGTCCTCGATCATCGACACGACGATGATCGAGGTCTTCTGGAATTCCTCGCGCAGGGCGCGGATCGACCGCTGCGGGTCGAGGCCGGGAAACAGGAGGTCGAGGAAGACGGCCTGCGGCGGGGCGGCCCGGGCGAGGTCCAGGACCTCCTCCATCGTGTCGGCCTCCCGCACCCGCGTCTGCGGGTAGAGCCGTTCCGCGATGTGCCGCATCCCCTGACGGAACAGCGGGTGGTCGTCGGCGACGATGACGGTCTCGATCGTGCGGACGGTCATTCCAGCCCCGAAACCCTCATGCCCGAAACCCTCGTGAGGCCCGCCCTCCGCGGTACGAGCCCTCATGCGCGCGGCCAGCGCCGTACCGCAGGAGACGGCCGACGCCTTATAGGACATGTGCACTAGTAGACCGGTTTTTGGGGCCTGTCTAGAAACCTCACACAGGGTCACGATAGGACATCGGACCCGCCTTTCGAACAATTACAATCTGATCGTCGTTGCCCGATCGGCCACGAACGCCGACGCAACGTCGCAATTACGATGACGGTTTTCGGGAGTGCGGCGAATGTCGGATAACGAGCGCGCAATTCTTGAGCGCCAAACAGAGGCGCGCGCCGGAAATCCCGGCGCGACGATGCCGCCGCCGGCCGCCGCTCCGCCCAGATCGGCCGTCTCGCCCGGCGTGATCGCGGCCATCGGCGGCGTGGTGGCGGCGGGCGTCGTCGCCGGGACGCTGCTCCTCGGCGGGTCCGAGAAGACCGGCACCGTCGAGCGGCCGGCCCTGTCCCTCGTGAAGGCGGGCGACATCGACAAGGCGAGCGGGACGGTCGCGCCGGAGGAGAAGGACAAGGTCGTCGAGGAGGCGAAGGCCTGCCGGGCGCCGCTCGCCAGCATGCGTCTGTCGAAGACGACGGCGAAGGGCGGCGGCGTGGTGCGCATCCGGGCCGGCAACTACCTGTCGCCGGCCTTCACCGTCGCGGACGGGCCGATCGTCGTCGCGGTGCCGTTCCCCGGTCCCTACGAGGCCGGCAAGGGCGAGATCGTGATCGAGGGCGCGGCCAAGGACGTGTTCGTCCAGCTCAATCCGGGCCTCACCGTCGACACCACCGAGGGGGTCAAGCGCATCCCGGTGATCTGGGACACCAGCAAGCCCTGCGGAGCCTGACCGGTGTCGAAATCGGCCATCGTTCCGTTCGTCGTCTCCGGGCTCGTCGTTGCGGTCCTGACGCCGCTCCTGCTCAGCACCGAGTACGGCCCCGCCGCGTGGTGGAACGCGGCCTCGACCGAGATGCGCTGGCGCGCCGCCATCGGCGTCGCGGTCGCCGTCATGGCCGCCCTCGGGCTCTTCGTCACCGCGCTGGCGGCGCGCCGCGCCGAGGCCGCGCTCGGCCAGCCACGGGCCGGCCTCCTCGGCCTGCCGCGCCTGATCCTCGCCCCGCGACGGGTCGTCGAGGCCCGCTCCCCCGACGCCGTGATCGCCACGCTGGAGGACATGGTCGGGCTCGTGCCGGTCAAGCGCGAGGTGAACGCGCTGATCGCCCGGCTCGAACTGGAGCAGCGGCGGCGCGCCGAAGGGCTGCCGGTCTCTGCGATCAGCCAGCACATGATCTTCACCGGCCCCCCCGGCGTCGGCAAGACCGAGGTCGCGAGGGCGATCGGCGAGATCTTCCGTTCGCTCGAGGTCCTGCGCCGGGGACACCTCGTCGAGGTCGACCGGGCGGGGCTGGTCGCGGGCTATGTCGGCCAGACCGCCGCCAAGACCCTGGAGCGTTGCCGCGAGGCGCTCGACGGCATCCTGTTCATCGACGAGGCCTACACGCTCGCCGGCGGCAGCGGGGGCAACGACTTCGGCAAGGAGGCGATCGACACGCTGCTGAAGTTCATGGAGGACAACCGCGACCGGATCATCGTGATCGTCGCCGGCTACACCAACGACATGCGCCGGTTCATCGACACCAATCCGGGGCTCGCGGGCCGCTTCACCAAGACGATCGAGTTCCCGCCCTACAGCCCGAAGGATCTCTGCGAGATCCTGCGCCGGATGGCGGCGCGCCAGCAATTCACCCTGCCGGATGGGTTCGAGGCGCGCCTCACGCCCTGGCTCGCCCAGCGCGCCCGGGCCGAGGACTGGTCGAACGCCCGCGAGATGCGCACCCTTCTGGAGAAGGCGCGCGAGGCGCAGGCCGCCCGGGTCGCCCGTGAGGGCGGCGACCACCGCCGCATCGAGATCGTCGACCTGCTCCGGGCGACCGGCGAGGACGCCTGACACCCCGACCGGCCGGCATCCGCGCGCCGCCCCGTGAGGGCGGAGCCGTGCGGGCATCCGGCCCGCCCCCTTCGAAGGTCCGTGATCCCATGGAACGCCTCGACAAGCATCCTGCGGCCATCTTCCTCGTCATCGTGCTGGGCGCGACGGGCGGGCTCCTCGCCCTGCGGCCGGACCTCCTCGGCGGGCTGACCGCCTCGCCCGGGGCGAGCCTGCGCCACGGCCTGATCCTCGGCGGCCTGGTCCTGGGCCTGCTGGCGGCGAGCTACATCCCGGCGCGGATCGAGGGGATGCGGCGCGCCATGGCCGAGGCCCGCGCCGCCCGCCGGATCCGGCCGATCCGCTTCGAGGACGACGGCGCCACCGCGGAGAAGCGCGACACGCTCGCCACCGCGCTGGCGACACTGGAGGGCATGGTCGGCCTCGAACCCGTCAAGCTCGAGGTGAAGGGCGTCATCGCCCGGATGCAGGTCGAGCAGCAGCGCCGCGCCCAGAACCTGCCGGTCGCCGCGATGAGCCAGCACATGGTGTTCACCGGACCGCCCGGCGTCGGCAAGACTGAGGTCGCCCGCATCCTCGGCAGCGTGTTCAAGGCGTTGCGGGTGCTGCGCAAGGGCCATGTCGTCGAGGTCGACCGGGCCGGGCTGGTCGCGGGCTATGCCGGGCAGACCGCGATCAAGACCCTGGAGCGCTGCCGGGAAGCCCTCGACGGCATCCTGTTCATCGACGAGGCCTACACGCTGGCCTCGGGCGGGGGCAGCGACTTCGGCAAGGAGGCGATCGACACGCTGCTGAAGTTCATGGAGGACAACCGCGACCGGATCATCGTGATCGTCGCCGGCTACACCAACGACATGCGGCGGTTCGTCGACACCAATCCGGGGCTTGCCAGCCGCTTCACCAAGACGATCGAGTTCCCGAGCTACGGCGCCCCGGACCTCGCCGAGATCCTCCGCCGGATGGCGAAGGCCCAGGGTTTCGTCCTGCCCGACGGGTTCGAGCGCGATCTGGCCTCTTACGTCGCCGCCCGCTCCCGCGCCGAGGACTGGGCCAATGCCCGCGAGATGCGCACCGTCCTGGAGAAGGCCCGCCAGGCGCAAGCCCTGCGGCTCGCCGCGCAGCCGGGCGGCGATCTCGGACGGCTCGAGCCCTCCGACATCGCCGCGGCGCTCGGCCGGCCGACCGGCGGCGCCATCGACCTCGACGAGGCCCGCGCGGTCATCGCCCGCCTCGACGCGATGATCGGCCTCGCCCCGGTCAAGCAGCAGGTGAAGACCGTGGTGGCGCGGGTGATGGTCGACGCCAAGCGGCGCGCCGAGGGCGTCGAGGTCGGCGCGGTGAGCCAGCACATGGTGTTCACCGGGCCGCCCGGCGTCGGCAAGACCGAGGTCGCCCGGATCATGGGCGACATCTTCCGGACCCTCGGGGTGCTGCGCAAGGGCCACGTCGTCGAGGTCGACCGGGCCGGGCTGGTGGCGGGCTATGTCGGCCAGACCGCGGCGCGGACGCTCGAGCGCTGCAAGGAGGCGCTCGACGGCATCCTGTTCATCGACGAGGCCTACACGCTCGCCGGCGGCGGGGCCAACGACTTCGGCAAGGAGGCGATCGACACGCTGCTGAAGTTCATGGAGGACAACCGCGACCGGATCGTCGTGATCGTCGCCGGCTATACCGACGACATGGCCCGGTTCATCGACACCAATCCGGGGCTCGCCGGCCGCTTCACCCGGACCGTCGAATTCCCTCCCTACGACCCCTACGACCTCGTCGAGATCCTGCGCCTGATGGCGTCGCGCCAGTCCTTCCGGCTGCCGCCGCGCTTCGAGACGCTGCTGATGCCGTGGATCGAGGCCCGCGCCCGCCGCCGCGACTGGGCCAATGCCCGCGAGATGCGGACCCTGCTCGAACGGCTGCGCGAGGCCCAGGCCCTGCGGCTCGCCGCCGATCCGCTCGGCGATCACGGCCAGTTCGAGCTCGCCGACGTCGAGCGCGCCCTCGGTGCCGCGGCCTGACACACATGGGTGGAATCTCGGATCGAATGTCGGACCGGACGGGGTCGGGACGCAGGCGGTCGCTCGCCGCCGCGCATGGCCGGCTCTGGTACGGCGAGGCCGGCTACCGGCTGGCCTGGCTCGCCCTGCCGCAGGCCGGCGCCGTGGTGGCGGCCGGCCTGCTCCTGGCCGTCGCCAGCCGGGGCGAGTGGGGCCGGCCGGCCACCGGCTCGCCGCAGCGCGTCGCCGCCCTGGAGGCGCTGCGCCAGCGCGCCGGGCGGGAGGGCGACGTCGCCGCCTTGAAGGAGCTGACGGCCGCCGCCAAGGCGGGGGAGATCGACGCCGCGACCCGGCTGGCGAGCCTGGTCGACCCCCTCGCCGCCAAGGCCACGCCGCGCAGCCCGGCGCCGCGGGATGGCGGGCGGGCGGCCGCGCTCTACCGCCCCGGCGCCGCCTCCGGCGACATCGTGGCGATCGCGCGCCTCGCCGACCTCCTGATGGAGGACGCGGCGGGCGAGCGCGAGCGCCGGCAGGGCTGCCGCCTCGGCCTGACCTGGCTCGACCACCCGCGGGTGAACCGCGACATGCTGCGCGGCGAGGAGCGCCTGGCCGAGAAAATCGCCCGCTGCCTCGTCGATCCGCAGAGCGGCGTCGCGCAGGATCCCGACCGGGCCGGCGCCCTCGTGGTCGACACGCTGCGGCTCAAGTACGACCGGTCGATCCGCCAGTACATCTACGGCCTCGGCCTGCAGAAGCCCGAGCTGATCCGCGGGATGCAGCGGGAACTCGCGGCGCGCAGGCCCAACGGCTATACGGGCCCGATCGACGGGCGGGCTTCCGGCGAGACGGTGCTGGCCCTGGAGCGGGAGGCGGAGCTGCGCCCGTTCCCGCCGCAGCCGCGATCGATTCCGGCGACGCAGACGGACGCGGAGCAGGCGTTCCGGAGCCTCGTCGAGGCGGCGCGGCGCGATGCCGGCGCCCGGGCGCGGCTCCAGGCCATGGCGGACCGGGGCGACGCCAAGGCGATGGCCGATCTCGGCGGCCTCTACAGCCCGGTCTACAACAGGGGCGAGTTCTTCGCCCCCGATGCCCGCCGGGCGGCGCAGCTCATGGAGCGGGCCGCCGCGTCCGGATCGCCCGGGACCGGGATCGAGGTCGCCAGCCTCTACGACAAGGGCCCCGGCAACCTCGCCAGGGACCCGGCCAAGGCCGCCGCCCTGGCGATCCGCGCGATCGCCGCCGATCCCTGGCTCGGGAACCTGCTCACCGATCCCGACATGAGCGCCGGCTGGAGCCCGGCCTTCTGGGGCAGCGTCCAGCGCGAACTCAAGGAGCGCGGCTTCTACGCCAACCCGATCGAGGACCGGCGCAACGACGCCCTCGTCCTGGCGATCCGGCAGTTCCTCCGCGCTCAACAAGGCGCAGCGGCGGGCGCCCGCCCGGGAGGGCAGCGCCATGATTGAGCGGGGAATGACGGGGCGGGGCCACGCGCTCCTGCGGGCGCATGGCCGGCTCTGGTACGGCGAGCCCGGCTACCGGGCGGCCTGGTTCGCCCTGCCGCAGACCGCGACTGTGGCGGTGGCGGGCCTGTGCCTGGCCATCGCCGCGGGCGGCGAATGGGGGCAGCCGGCCACCGCCTCGAAGGCGCGGATCGCCGAGTTCTCGGCCCTGCGCGACCGGGCCGGCGAGCAGGGCGACCGCAAGGCCCTCGACGCGTTGACCGCGCTCGCGACGAGCGGCCAGATCGACGCTTCGACCCGGCTCGGCACGCTCTACGATCCCCTGGTCGCCGGGCTTCTCCCGAAGAAGACCACGCCCAACGATTTTTCCCGCGCCGCCGCGCTCTACGGGCCCGGGGCCGCCGCGGGCGACCTCCTGGCGATGACCCGGCTCGCCGACGTGCTCCTCGACCCGGGCAACCCGAACGGCGACCTCCGGCGCGGCTGCCGCCTCGCCCAGGCCTGGATCGACGCCCCCGAGACCCTGGACAAGACGATCACCGGCGAGGAGGCGCTCGCGGTCAAGCTCGCCCATTGCTACGTCCGGCCCGAGAGCGGCCTGAAGCAGGATCCGGTCCGGGCCGGCGAGCTCGTCACCGGCGTGCTGTGGCGCAAGCACGCCCCGACGATGACCGCCTTCATCAGCAATCTCGGCCTGCAGGACCCGGCCCTGATCACCGGCCTGCAGCGGCACTACGCCAAGACCGGGCGCTACATCGGCCCGGTGGACGGCAAGGCGAACCCCGCCCTCGTGACCGCCCTCCAGGTCTCGGCGGGGATCGCCAACACGGTGGCGACCCCGCGGCCCGAGCCGCGCAAGGCCGAGGCGAACGAGCCCACCCCGGAGATGACCGCGCTGATCCGGGCGGCCTGGTCCGACGCCGCGGCGCGGTCGCGCCTCAAGGGCCGGGCCGATGCCGGCGACGTCGACGCGCTCGCGGCCTACGGGCAGCTCTTCAACCCGGTCCTGAACAAGGGACAGACCTTCGCGCCGGATGCGCGGCTCGCCGTCTCCTACTACGAGCGGGCGGCGGCGGCCGGACATGGCAGGGCGGCGGGCGAGGCCGCGGCGATCTACGATGCGGGCTGGGGCAACGTCGCCAAGGATCCCAAGAAGGCCGCCGCGCTCGCCATGCGGGCGATCGACCTCAAGGACAGCCAGACCACGTTCTGGCTGCTCTATCCCGAGGCGGGCAATTTCAGCGGCCCGTTCTGGGGGGCGATCCAGGCCGAGCTGACGGCCCGCGGCTTCTACACCCTGCCGGTCGAGAACAAGCGCAATTCCAGCGTCGTCACGGCCCTGCTCGCCTACATGAAAGCCAAGTCATGACCCAAGCCTCAGCCAGAGCCGTCGCCGTGAGCGGCGTCGACCGGCTCGGCGCCCACGCGGCGCTGTGGTACGGGCAGGCGCGTTATCGCCTCGCCTGGCTCGTCCTGCCGCAGGCCGCGGTGGCGCTGATGGCCGGCCTCGCGCTCGCCCTGGTGGGGACCGGTGCCGAATGGGGCAAGCCGGCCGACAGCAAGGAGAGCGAGAAGCTCTACGCCGATCTCCTCGAGAAGGCCGGGAAGGACGGCGACAAGGCGGCGTTCGACAAGCTGAAGACGGCGGCCGAGGCGGGACAGATCTCCGCCCGCTCCTTCATGGGCGTGCTCCACGATCCCGACATGGCGCCGGTCTACCCCAAGAGCCCGGTCAAGCCCGACGTCGACAAGGCGCTGGGCTACTACCAGCGGACGGCGGATCTCGGCTATCCGGGCGCCCAGCGCGGCATGACCGAATTGCTGCTCGACCCGGCCCACGGGCATTACGACGCGAAGCGCGGCTGCCGCTACGGGCTCGCGCTCCAGGCCAACCCGGCCGTGGCCCGGGCCGGCTACGCCGGGTTCTGGCCGGCCTTCTACCGGCTCGCCGGCTGCTACGTCACGCCCGAGAGCGGCGTCCCGCGCGATCCCCAGAAGGCCGCCGACATCTACATGGAGACGGTGGCGGCCGGGGTGCGGACGGCCGCGACCGACCTCACCGACGGGCTCGGCCGCCGGCCGCCCGATCTCGTCTCGGCGATCCAGCGCAACCTGACGCGCCGCGGCTTCTATGCCGGGCCGATCGACGGCACGGCCTCGCCGCAGACGATCGCGGCGGTGCGGGCCCTCTCCGGCAAGGCCGCCCCGGCGGGCGGCAGCGCCCCGGCGGGCGGCGCGGCTCCCCCGGGCGGAGCCACCGGGGGCGAGGGCAAGAACCCGGCGCCGCCCGCCTCGGAGCCCGCCCCGAGCGTCGATGCGCTGACGGCCCTGTACAAGAGCGCGCCCGCGAACGCCGCCGACGCCGCGAAGCTGCGCGACTTCGCCGAGAAGGGGTTCGCAGTCGCCCAGTACCTCTACGCGATGCTCGTCTCGCCGACGAACAAGGAGCGGGGACAGGTCGCCCCCGACGGGCGCCTGGCCAGCCGGTACCTGGAGCGCCTGGCCCGGGACAAGGAGTTCGGACCGGCCGCGGTCTCGGCGGCCTTCCTGTACGACATCGGCGGCGCCGACCTCCCCCGCGACCCCGATAAGGCGGCGGACATGACCGTCCGCGCCCTCGAGCTCAAGGCCAAGGACATCCTGCCGAACCTGGAGAACGACAAGTGGGGCGCCGGCTACTGGGCCGCCCTGCAGCAGCGCCTGGCCGCCCGCAAGCTCTATCGCGGCCGCATCGTCGACCAGCGCAACGACCGCACCCTCCAGGCGGCCGGCGACCTCCTCGGCAACCCATAGGAGACCGGAGTGGTTCTCGATCCTCGATCCGGCCGGGTGCGGACCCGGCGCCGCCTCGGCCTTCTCGCGGGCGCCCTGCTCGCCGTCTTCCTCTCCGGATTCCTGGCGCCGCCGGCCGCGCAGGCGCAGACGCCGACGAAGAGCCGCAAGGTCGACTGCTACGTCGAGGCCGACGGCAAGGTTCTGGCCGACGGCCTCTGCGAGTTCATCACCGACCCGATTCGCTACGGGGCAGGGGGCTTTCGCCTCGGCAGCCCCAGCGTCGCATCCGCGCGCTACGGGGCCGTCGTCACGGTGTCGGGGCCCGGCGGCGGCATGGCGACCTGGAACCAGTCTCCGGGCGGCGACCCGGAGAACGGGCCCTCCGACGTCGTCACCTCCCAGGGCGCCTGCTGGCGCGGCGAGCGGATCCGGGCCTGCGCCTGGAAGATCGGCGAGGGCCGCCCCGGCTTCACCGGCCCGGCGGCTGCGCCGCAGCCCGCCGCGCCGCAGCCGGCCGGCGCACAGCCCGCCGGCCTGCGCCCGGCCGATTGCTACCTCGAGGTCGAGGGCAAGGTCCGCCTCGACGGGTTCTGCATGTTCGTCCCGGATGGCGGCCAGGGCGGGTTCGTGGTGCGGGCGCGGGCGAGCGGCAAGCCCGACATCCTCGCGCGGCTCGACCGCAAGGGGCAGGAGCCGGGTCGGGCCTGGGTGTTCTGGAACGAGCAATACGCCGACATGGAGCCGATCTTCGCCCTCGGCCAGGCCACCCGGAACGGCCCGTGCTGGGAGAATGCCCAGACGCGGTTCTGCGTCTGGCAGGCGGGGCAGTCGCGCGGCGACTGGAAGCGGAGCGCCGGGGTCGCGGCGCCGCCCGCCTCGCCGCCCGCCGCCCGCGATGCCGCCGGGACGGAGGCGCCCCCGCCCGGCACGGTGCTGACGCTGACCTTCCGGGGCCGGTGCGAGGCGCTGGTGATCGACGGCGAGGATATGGGCGCGGCCTGCGCGCCGACGGCGAGCAACGAATCCACCGCCGGCTCGGCCCAGGCCGTGTTCAGCTTCGGCACGGGGGATGCCCGCACCCTCATGTTCCTGGCCTCGGCCAAGGGCTGGGTCGAGAACGGCACCCTGCACCAGCCGATCGACCAGCTGCGCTACGAGGAGGCCGGCCGCAGCCACCTCGTGAAGGCGAAGGGCGTCTGCGAGATGCCGAACCCGATGGGCGGTCCCGTCGTCATCACCTGCACCGCCCAGAGCGCCAACACGCCCTACGCGGCGCGCTTTCGCACCGACGGCAGCCGTCCGGCCCTGACGCGATCGAGCCCCGGCTGAGGACCCGCTCGCGCAATCTCGTCCCGTTCCGATCGGCGGAGGTCATCATGCAACATCGCACCCGGACGCATCGCTCTCGCGCGCTCGCGGCGCTCGCCGCCCTCGGCCTCTGGGGGGCCGGGCTCCCGGCGCTCGCCGAGACACAGAACAAGACCGCGCGCCCGGGCGAGCGGACCTTCCTCGATGCCTTCAGCCACTACTTCGCGACGCAGGGCTGCCGCTCGCAGGCCGCCCTGGTCGAGCTCGTCACCCCCCCGCGCGGCGGTCGCCTGGAGCAGCGGCGGGAAACCCGGATCCTCGGCTCGATCGTCGGCGACGACGGCCGCTCGGCACGCAGCGCCGACGGCTGCGAGGCCGTGAGGAAGGACGCGATGAGCCTCTACTACACGCCGCGCCCGGATTTCTCCGGCCTCGACACCCTGTCGGTCGACGTGACCTTCGGCGACGGGACGACGGTCCCCTACCTGTTCCGGATCACGGTGCCCGCACCCGCGCGCCGCGAGGTCCCGCGCGAGGTCCCGCGCGAGGTCCCGGCGGTGTCGCAGGCCCCGGCGCGGCGCGAGGCCGGGCAGGACGCCGCGACGACGCGGGCGGCCCCCATTCCGCAGGGACGGGCCGCGACCGCCGAGGACTTCCTGCGCGAGGCGGCCCGCACCGCGGCACCCGCGAGCCGGCCGGTACCCGCCGCCCCGCTCCCGAAGGCGGCCTCCTCCACGCCCGAACCCGCGCCTGCGACCCGCCCCGAGGTTCCGCAGGAGGTGGCGCCCGCCCGTCCCCCGCGTCCCCCGGCCCAGCGCCAGCTCTGATCCGTGCCGGAGCCTCGTCCGATGAATGCCTGGGACACCAAGACGATCGTGCTCACCGCCATCTGCGTCGTCCTGGTCGCCACCTGGATCGGCTTCATGGCGCATCTCGTCCTCACCGACCGGTCGCACATGCCCGCCGGGGCGCTGCTGATCGCGATCGCGCTCGAGACGGCGAAGTACGGCCTGATCCTGGCCGTGTGCGTCTGGGCGGCCGCCCGCTGGCTGTGACGGGTCCGACCGCCTCATCCCCCTCACCCTGACGGAGACCGGACGACCATGCAGGCGCTGGACAGGACGATCATCCCGAGGCTCCTTCTCGCCGGGACGATCCTCGGCGCATCCCCGGCCCTGGCGGCCCAGCCGTCCTTCGACTGCGCGAAGGCCGCCTCGCGGATCGAGCGGACGATCTGCGCCAGCGCCCCGCTGGCCAAGGCCGACGCCGCGCTGTCGGCCGCCTATCAGGAGGCCCGCCGGACCCTCGCCCCCGAGGCGGGGGCGCTCCTCCTCGTGGACGAGAAGCGCTTCCTCGCCGCGCGCGAGCGCGTCTTTTCCACCGGCGACAAGGATCCGGCGGCCCTGCTGCTCGGCGAGATCGAGGACCGCATCGCCTTCCTGCGCAGCCTGCGCGTCCCGCCGCCGGGACGCCTCGCCGGGACCTGGAGCAACCTCTTCGGCACCGTGACGGTGACGCCGGGGACCGATGGCGGCCTCGCCGTCAAGGTCGACGCCAACGAGCCGATCACCGCCCGCTGGACCTGCGGCGCGGAGGGCAAGGGACGGCTCGCCGGCGACCTCCTCACCGTGTCCCTCGGCGAGGACGGGTCCACCCTCACGCTCGCCCGGGAGGGCGAGACGCTGACGCTCGGCGCCGTTCCGGGGAAGGGCGAGGCGGAGGGGACCGCGGATTACTGCGGGCTCAACGGCTCGGTCGACGGCACCTACTTCTTCGTCACGCCCGCGGCGGCGGCCCGCTGAGGATCGCCTGTCCGCCCGATGGATGCCCCGATCGCGCCGCCATCCTCGCGGGGGAGAGGCGGCCCGCCCCGACCAGGAGGATTCCTCGTGACACATCAGCTGCTGCTCGCCGGCACGCTCCTGCTCATGATCGCCGCGGCGCCGCCCCTGATGGCGGCCACGGGCGTCATCCGCGAGGTCACGCTCTCGAGCGGGGGCCTCGCCGAGGTCACGCTCGCCGGCTCGGTCGAGGGCGACGCGACGATCGCCATCGACGTCAGGGCCGACCAGATCGACGACATCCTCAAGAGCCTGGTGGTGCGCGATCCCAAGGGCGCGGTCGGCGCCATGCGGCTCGACGGCGAGGACCAGGTCGAGGAGATCCTGCGCACCCTTCCCTTCACGGCGGACGACCTGTCGTCCTCCGCCCAGCTCGCCGGCAAGCTCCAGGGCGTCGAGGTCCGGATCGAGAGCGGCGGGCGAGTGCTCGAGGGCCGGGTGCTCGGCCTGTCCGAGCGCGAGGCCGGCTCCGAGACCGGGACGGTGCGGGTTCTCTCCGTGATGACCGCGTCCGGCGCCCTCGACTCGGTGCGGGTCGACGACGGCCTGACGGTGACGATCCGCGACCCCGCGATGGTCGCGCGGATCGCCGAGGTCGTCGACGTGGCCGGCCGGGCCAAGGCGAGCGGGGCGCGCCGGGTGGAGATCGCCCTGTCGGGCACCGGCGCGCGCGAGGTGCGCCTGACCTACGTGGTCGCCGCCCCGGTCTGGAAGACGAGCTACCGGGTCGTCGATCACGGCGACGGCCGGGCGAACCTGCAGGCCTGGGCGATCATCGAGAACGCCCTCGGCGAGGACTGGAAGGGGGTGGACGTCACCCTGTCGTCCGGCGCGCCGGTGACGCTGCAGCAGCGCCTGCACCGGCGGTACTGGCACCGCCGCCCCGAGGCGCCGCTGCCGGTCGAGAATCTCGGCCTGCCCGACCTCGATGCCGGCCCCCTCGCCGCGCGGGCGGCCGCGCCGCCGCTGCCGGCCCCGATGGAGCGCATGGACCGCAGCCGGCGCGCCGTCGACGCGCGCTACGAGGCCGCGCCGGCCGCGGTGGCGGCGCAGCCGGCGGAGGGCGACGTGGCGGCGACCTTCCGGCTGCCCCACCCGGTCGATCTCGGGGTCGGCCGCACGCTCTCGGTGCCGATCCTCGACACCGAGATCGAGGCGTCCCGGATCGCGCTGTGGAAACCCGGGCAGGGCCTCCACCCGATCGCCGCCCTGATGCTCCGCAACGGGACCGGCACGACGCTGCCGCCGGGCATCCTCACCGTCTACGATCGCGCGCTCGGCTATGTCGGCGACGCGCGGCTGCCCGCGACCCCGGCCGGCGAGCAGCGCTTCGCCGCCTTCGCGGCCGACCGGAAGGTCGGCGTGCGGGCCGAGACGAAGCCCGCCGAGGTGCTGACCCGGATCACGGTCGTCGACGGCGCGGTCCGGGCGACCGCGCGCTCGCGCGAGGAGACGGTCTACACCGTGAAGGGCGCGCCCGACGCGCCGCGCACCGTCGTCATCGAGCATCCGCGCCGCGACGGCTGGACCTTCTCGTCCCCGGCCCGCGACGGCGAGACCCCGACCGCCTACCGGCTGACGCTCGATGTGGCCGCCGCAGGCACGGCCGAGGCGCGGGCGGTGCTGGAGCGCGTCCAGACCGACACCTACGCCCTCGCCGAGGCCGATTCCGGGATGCTGGTGAGCTGGAGCGCGCTCGCCGACGACCCGGCCCTGGCGGGCGGCCTCAAGGCCCTGTCCCAGGCCCGCGCCGACAGCCAGGCGGCGACCCGCGAGATCGCCGAGATCGCCGAGCGCATCGCGACGATCGCGGCCGAGCAGGAGCGTATCCGCGGCAATCTCGGCGTCGTCCCGAAGGACAGCGAACTCGCCCGGCGCTACCTCGCCCAGATGGGCGCCCAGGAGGACGAGCTTGCGAGGCTCGGCACGACGCAAGGCGAGGCGCGGGAGCGCCTGAGGACCCGGGAGGCCCGTGTCCGCGCGCTGATCGCGGAGCTGTCGGGACGCGAGGCCCGGCCATGACGGCGCTTCTCGCGATGGGCTCGATCGGCCTCAAGCTCGGGATCCTGGTCGCCGTCGCCCTCGGCAGCGGCGCCGTCGGTTATCGCCTGGGCCGGGACCTCGACGTCTTCCTGCCGGCGGACCGGTCCCCGGCCCTGCGGGCCCTGCGCCTCGTCGACCGGATCGCGGTCGAGCGCGGCCTCGCCCGGGGGGACCTGCTGCGGGCGATGCTGGAGGAAGACGCGCGTTCGACCGCCGGAGCGCCCCGTCGATGACGCCGATCACCGACCAGGACAGGGCCTTCCTGCGCCGCGAGTGGAGGGACCTCGGCAGGTTCGTCGTCCAGGACGATCCCGATCCCGCCGACCATGACGCGATCTACGCCTGGGTGCTCGATTTCATCGACAGCGGCGTCGACGACCCGGACTACCCGTACGTGCACGGCCTGATCGAGGTCGGCACGAACTTCGACATCCCGTTCACGGCGACGGAGCGGGTGCGCGGCGAGCTGATGACGATCGCGCGCAGGAAGCGCGAGGATCCGGGCTGGCGCCGCCATCCGTGAGGGCGCGCCGGGGCGCCGGCGCCTCACTCCCAGCCGGGCTCCGGCGCATCGTCGCTGTCGAGCTGCGCGCTCTGGAGGAGGTCGTGGACGGCAGCGAGGCGGCGCGCCGCGCCGTCGCCGAGGACGAGGCCGAGCCGCACGCTCAGGATCTCGATCACGATGGTCTGCGCGATGGTCGCGTCGGTCCCGACCCGCATCGTCGCGTCCCCCGGCACGTCGACCGCGAGCAGGATGTCGGCGGCACGGGCGAGCGGCGTGCCGGTGCGGGTGATGGCCACCACCGTGGCCCCGGCCCGGCGGGCCACCGCGACGGTGCGCAGGAGCGCCGGCATCCGCCCGACGAAGGAGATCGCCACCAGGACGTCGCCTTCGCCGAGGCAGGACGCCGCGGTGAGCTGGAGATGGGCGTCGGAGAACGAGTTCGACGGGATGCCGAGCCGGAAGAGCCGGGCGTGGAGGTCGTGGGCGAGGAAATGCGAGGTCGCGCCGGTGCCGGCGGTGTCGACGCGCCCGGCCGCGCGGATCGCCGCCACCGCCGCCTCGATCCGCTCGGGATCGATGCTCGACTGCCACTCGGCCAGCATCGAGGTCACGCTGCCGACGACGTTGCGCACCACCTCGCCGGGGGCGTCGGTCGGCCGGACGCTGCGGTGGACGTAGGGGGTGCCCAGCGCCAGCGAGCCGGCGAGCTTGAGCTTCATGTCGCGCACGCCCTCGCAGCCGACCGCGCGGGCGAAGCGCACGATGGTCGGCGCGCTCACCCCGGCCCGCTCGGCCAGGAGCTCGACCCCGGTCTGGACCACCCATTCGGGATCGGCGACGATCATCCGGGCGATCCGGGCCTGCGTCTCGGGCAGGCTCTCCAGCGTCTCGCGCAGGTTGCGCAGCAGGTCGGAGGAGGAGCCGGCCTCCGTGCCGTCCGCCATCAGGCCGCCTCCCGCATCTCGGAGGCGTCGCGCAGGCAGGCGAACCGGTGACCGTCCCCGGCCTCGCGCATCGGCGGCACGGCGTGCGCGCAGGCCTCGACGGCGAGCGGGCAGCGGGTGCGGAAGACGCAGCCCGACGGCGGCGCGATCGGGCTCGGGATGTCGCCCTTGAGGAGCCGCGCGATGCGCGGCGCATCGGGATCGGCCTTCGGCGAGGCCGCGAGCAGCGCCCGGGTATAGGGGTGGCGCGGGCGCGCGACCACCTCGGCGGTCGGCCCGATCTCCATGACGCGGCCGAGATAGAGCACCACCACCCGGTCGCAGAGCAGCTCGACCACGTCGAGGTCGTGCGAGATGAACAGCATCGCGAGGTTCAGCCGCGCCCGCAGGTCCTGGAGCAGGTTGAGCACTTGGGCCTGCACCGAGACGTCGAGGGCCGAGACCGGCTCGTCGGCGACGATCAGCCTCGGCTCGACGGCGAGCGCCCGGGCGATGCCGATGCGCTGGCGCTGGCCGCCGGAGAATTCGTGCGGGAAGCGGTCGAGATGCTCGGGGGGCAGGCCGACGAGGTCGAGGAGCTCGGCCATGCGCTCCCGGCGCCGGCCCCGGGCGAGGCCGTGGGCGTCGAGCGCCTCGCCCAGGATGCCGGAGACCCGCAGCCGCGGGTTGAGGCTGGCATAGGGGTCCTGGAAGATCATCTGCGCCCGCCGCCGCAGGGGCTTCAGGCGGCGCTCCGGCAGGCCCGAGACGTCCTCGCCCTCGAAGCGGATCGTGCCGCCGGTCGGGTCGACGAGGCGCAGGCAAAGCCGCCCGATCGTCGACTTGCCGGAGCCCGATTCGCCCACCAGCCCGACCACCTCGCCGGGGGCGACCGTGAAGCTCACCTGCTCCACCGCCCGTACCTCGGCCGGTGGGCGGCCGAAGCGCTTGGTCAGGCCCTCGACGGCCAGGATGGGATCGCCCGAGGCGGGCCCGAGACGTTCCGCGCTCACATCTCCCTCCAGAACAGGCAGCGGGCGGCGCGCCCGGGGGTAATCGCCTCGAGCGGCGGCGGGGTGGTGCGGCATTCCTCCCGCACCCGCTCGCAGCGGGGCGAGAAGGCGCAAGCGTCGCGGATCGCGGCGGCCCGCCCGAGGGAGCCGGGAATCGCGCGGACGTGCCGGCGCCCGTCCGGGCCGCGGGTCGCCCGCGCCGGCAGCGAATCGAGCAGGCCCGCCGTGTAGGGGTGGCGCGGATGGCGGAACAGGTCGCCGACCGGCCCGGTCTCGACGATGCGGCCGGCATACATCACCGCCACCCGGTCGGCGACCTCCGCCACCACGCCGAGATTGTGGGTGATGAACAGCACGCCCATCCCGGTCTCGCGCCGCAGCCGGTCGATCAGCGCCAGGATCTGGGCCTGGATCGTCACGTCGAGGGCGGTCGTCGGCTCGTCGGCGATGAGGAGGCGCGGGTGGCACGCCATGGCGAGCGCGATCATCACCCGCTGGCGCATGCCGCCCGACATCTGGTGCGGATAGTCGTGCAGGCGCTTGGCCGCGGCCGGGATCTCGACGAGGTCCAGCATCTCCTGCGCCCGGCGCAACGCCGCCCGCCGGTCGAGCCGCAGGTGGAGCCGCACCGATTCGGCGATCTGCTCGCCGGCGGTCAGCACCGGGTTGAGGCTCGTCATCGGCTCCTGGAAGATCATCGCGATCTCGGCGCCGCGCAACCGCCGCACCCGGTCGGGCGGGGCCGCGGCGAGGTCGATCGTCTCGCCGGCCTTGGTCCGGTAGAGGATGCGGCCCTTCGCGACGCGGCCGGCCGGGCGCGGCAGCAGCCCCATCACGGCGAGGCTCGACACCGACTTGCCGGAACCGGATTCGCCGACGAGCGCGACGGTCTCGCCGGGGGCGACGCAGAGGTCGACGCCGGTGACGGGGGCGACCTCGCCGTCCTCCGTACCGAAGCGGACCTCCAGGTCCTCGATCGCGAGAAGAGCCTGCGTCATCTCACACCGCCTTGCGCAGCTTCGGGTCGAGCATGTCGCGCAGGCCGTCGCCGAGGATCTGGAGCGAGAGGGCCGAGAGCACGATGGCCAGCCCCGGATAGAGCACGGTCCAGAAGGCCCGGTCGGCATATTGCTGGCCCGACGCGATCATCGTGCCCCAGGTCGGGATCTCCGGCGGGACGCCGGCACCGAGGAACGACAGACCGGCCTCGGCCAGGACCGCGTAGGCGAAGATGAAGGTCGCCTGGATGAGGATCGGCGAGGCGACGTTCAGGAGGATGTGCACGGCGAGGATCCGCGGCGTGCCGACCCCGAGCGCCCGGGCGGCCTCGACGAAGGGCAGTTCGCGCACCACCAGCGTCGAGGCGCGCACCACCCGCACCACCCGGGGCGTGTAGACGATGGCGAGCGCCAGCACGACGTTGCCGGCGGAGGCGCCGAGCACCGCGACGAGGAAGATGGCGAGCAGGATGTCGGGGAGCGCCATCAGGGCGTCGACCACCCGCATGATCGGCCCGTCGAGCCGCCGCTCGTAGCCGGCCAGGATCCCGAACACGGTCCCGACGAGGCAGGAGGCGAGCACCACGGAGAACCCGATGCCGAGCGAGGCCCGGGCGCCGTAGACGACCCGCGAGAACACGTCGCGGCCGAGCTCGTCGGTGCCGAACCAGTGCTCGGGCGAGGGCGGGCGCAGGCGGCGCACCACCCGCATCGCGCCGGGATCGAAGGGGGAGACCCACGGGGCGGCGAGCGCCACCACGACGATCGCGAGCAGCACCAGGGCCGCGACGAGGACGAGCTTGCGCCGGAAGAGGCGGCGCAGGAACAGGAGGGCGGGGGCGTTCATGGGGCTGGTCGCGGCGCCGGTCACGCGGTCACCCTCGGATCGACGAGGCGGTAGAGGAGGTCGACCGCGAGGTTGATGAGGACGTAGAGGCCCGCCACCGTCACGAGTGCGCCCTGGATGACGGGGTAGTCGCGCCGCAGCACCGCCGAGACCACGAGGTTGCCGATGCCCGGCAGCCCGAACACCGTCTCGGTGACGATGGCCCCGCCGATGAGCAGCGCGACGGTGAGGCCGAGCACGGTGACGATCGGCACCAGCGCCGTCCCGAAGGCGTGGCGCAGGACCACCCGGCTCTCCGGCAGGCCCTTGGAGCGGGCGGTGCGCACGTAGTCGTTCGACAGCACGTCGAGCATCGAGGCGCGGGTGAAGCGGGTGATCAGCGCCGAGTTGACGATGCCGAGGACGAGGGAGGGCAGCACCAGGTGCTCGAGGCGCTCGGGCAGGCCCGCGCCGGGCGCGCCGTAGCCCGCGACCGGGAACCAGCCGAGGCGCACGGCGAAGAGCTGGATCAGGATCAGGCCGAGCCAGAAGCTCGGCACGTTGGCGGCGAGCAGCGCCAGCCCGCTCACCACCTGATCGACGATCCGCCCCCGCCAGACCGCCGAGACGATGCCGGCCGGGACGCCGACGAGGGCCGCGATGGTGACCGAGAACAGGGCGAGGAAGAAGGTCGGCTCGGCCCGGTCCCACAGCACGGTGGTGACCGGCTGCTGCAGGAAGATCGAGCGGCCGAAATTGCCGGTGGCGATCTCCTTCAGCCACAGGGCGAACTGCACGAGGAGCGGCCGGTCGAGCCCGAAGGTGGCGCGCAGCCGCGCGACGTCCTCGGGCGTCGCCTGGTCGCCCAGCATGATCGCCGCCGGATCGCCGGGGGCGAGCCGGGTGAGGAAGAACACCATCGTGGCGACCAGGAACAGCACCACCAGGAGGCCGCCGAGCCGGCGGGCGAGAGAGATCCACATCGGGCTGCCTTCCAAAACATATTTCTGCGGATCGCAGCCGTCCGCCAAAACGCTCCCCTGTCCCGGACGACTGAAACGAAGTGGAAGGAGATCCGGGAACCAGCGCAAGACGTCGCGAAGCGTCCGTTCGTCCGCAACGATGCAATCAGCGGAGCCGCTTCGCGGCACTTCCTCTGCTGGATCCCGGATCTCCTTCCGCTGTCGCTTCAGTCGCCCGGGATAGGGTGGGGCTCACGACGACGCATAGGCCGGTCCGTCGCGCTGCCCCGTTCCGCCTCACGCCGCCTCGACGTTCCAGAAGGCCGGCCACGGCATCGGCGCGAAACCCTTCAGCTTGCCGGAGAGGCCGGACAGGGCCGCGAAGTTCCCGACGCGGATGTAGGGCACCTCCCGATAGATCACCTCCTGCACCGGTCCCCACAGGGCGCCGCGCTTCCCCGGATCGGTCTCGGCGTTGAAGGCCGACAAGGCCGCCTTCTTCGCCGGCGTGTCCCACCAGCCCGGGGCGCCGTCGCCGAGTTGCGGCGGCGTCAGCATGGGTTCCGGCAGGAAGGCCGAGTGGGTGACGTAGACGTCCCAGAGCCCCGGGTCGCCGCGGCGGGAGACGAGCGTCGCCCAGTCGACCACGTCGAGGGTCACCTTGAAGCCGGCGGCGCGCAGCTCCTCGGCCATGACGAGCGCGATGCGGTTGTGGAAGTCGTACTGCTTCGAGTTGAGGATGCGGATCGGCGTGCCGTCGTAGCGGGCCTCCGCCAGCAGCGCCTTGGCGCCCTTGTCGTCGCCCCGGTCGTAGGCCTGGGTGCCGGCCGTCGAGTGGAAGGGCGAGCCCTTCGGGAAGTGGCTGCCCGTCGCCTCGAAGAACTTCTCCTCGCCGAAGGCCGCCATCAGGAGCTCGGTGTCGCTGAGCGCCATCTGGAGCGCCTGGCGCACCTTGAGGTCGGCGCAGGGGCCCTGCCTGGTGTTGAGCACGAGGTAGGGAAAGCCGAACGGCATCGTCAGCACCGGCTTTGCGCCCGACGCCTTGGCGATGCGCCCGTTGCTCTCGACGGGAAGCTGGTCGGCGAAGTGGTACTGGCCGGCGACGACGCCCTCGACCCGGGTGTTGGCGTTCGGCACCGGGATGAAGCGCAGCTCGGGGATCGCGGCGGTGCGGCGCCCGGCATAGCCGCTCGGGGCCTCGCTGCGGGCCGCATAAGAATCGTGGCGGGTCAGGACCACGAACTGGTCGGGCCGGCGCTCCTTGAACCGGTAGGGACCGGTGCCGACGAACTCGGTGAGCGGGTTGGCGATCGCCTCGCGGGCCATGATGGCGGCGAAGCCCGAGGGCAGGGCGAGATGGGCGAGCAAGGCCGGATTGACCGCCTTGAGGACGATCTCGACCGCGTGCGGGCCCTTCGCGGAGAGGCTCGTCAGCCCGGCCGCGATGCCCTTGCCGCGCGGCGTCATCTCCATCCAGCGCTTGAGCGAGGCGACGACGTCCTCGGAATCGAGTGCCCGGCCGTTATGGAGCGGTACGCCCTCGCGCAAGGCGATGGTGTAGGTCTTCCCGTCCGGGCTGATCGTCGGAAGGGCGGCGGCCAGCATCGGCTGCACCGCCCAGCTCGCGTCGAACGTGTAGAGCGGCTCGAAGACGTGCTGCATGATCGTCGCGACGAGGTCGGCGGTCGAGGCCATCGGGTCGAGCGATTGCGGCTCGCCCACCATCGCCAGGTTGACGCTGCCCATGCCGCCGGTCATGCCGCCGGCCGCGGTGCCGCCTCCTTGCGCGAAGGACCGCACCGGCACCAGGGGGCCGAGCGCGAGGCCGGTCGCGAGGGCGCGGCGGGTCAGGCCGGGGCGCGGGCGGTCGGTGGGGGCCATGGACGTCTCCTGGACTGCGCTTTTGTAAAATTATTTCACGTTCGAACGCATCGTCAAGCGTCAATGGCTGGATTTCGCGTACACCGTCGTTTTCGCGTTGCACCCTTCACGATCGCTGTGTAAATTTTTTTCGCAACCTCGCCAGCCAGCGGAACTCATGACCTTCGATCTCGTGCTCGCGGGCGGCCGCGTCGTCGACCCGTCCCAGTCCATCGACCGCGTCGCCGACGTCGCCTTCGCGGACGGCAAGGTGGCGGCCCTCGGGGAGGGCCTCTCCGCCTCGGCCCGGACGGTGCACGACTGCGCCGGGCGCCTCGTCACCCCGGGCCTCATCGACCTGCACACCCACGTCTACTGGGGCGGCACCTCGCTCGGGGTCGACGCGCCGGCGCTCGCCCGCTCGGGCGCGGTCACGACCTTCGTGGATACCGGCAGCGCCGGCCCCGGCAACTTTCCGGGCTTTCGCCGCCACGTCATCGAGCCCTCGCCGGTGCGCATCATCCCGCTGATGAGCGTGTCCTTCGCCGGCATCTACGCCTTCTCGAAGCGGGTGAATGTCGGCGAGAGCGGCGACCAGCGGCTCCTCTCGGCGCCCGCCGCCCTCGAGGTCGCGCTGGCCCATCGCGACGTGCTCGGCGGCCTCAAGGTCCGGGTCGGGCGCAATGCCGGCGGCACGTCGGGCATCGTGCCCCTCGACATCGCCCGGCAGGTCGCGGACGCGGCCGGCATGATGCTGATGGTCCATATCGACGAGCCGCCGCCGACGCTGGCCGAGGTGCTGGAGCGGCTGCGCCCCGGCGACATCCTCACCCACGCCTTCCGGCCGTTCCCCAACACCCCGGTCACGGCCGACGGCCGCGTCCGCCCCGAGGTGCTGGAGGCCCGCGCCCGCGGCGTGATCTTCGATATCGGCCACGGCATGGGGTCCTTCGCCTTCTCGGTCGGCCGGGCCATGCTGGACAACGGCTTCCCGCCGGACTGCATCTCGTCGGACGTGCACGCCCTCTGCATCGAGGGCCCGGCCTTCGACCTCCTCACCACGATGTCGAAGTTCCTCTGCCTCGGCATGCCGCTCGACGAGGTGATCCGCGCCGCGACCGACAACCCGGCCCGCGCCCTCTCGCGCTCCGATCTCGGCACCTTCCGGACGGGTGCGGCCGGCGACGCCTCGGTCCTCTCCCTCGACGAGGGCCGCTTCGACTACGTCGATTCGACGGGCGCGCATCTGATGGGCGAGCAGCGCCTGTCGGCCGCCGCGACGATCATCGACGGTGCCGTCTTCCACGCCCACTGAAGGATCGACGATGACCCCCGAACAGAAGCTCGCCGAGCTCGGCCTGACCCTGCCGCAGGTACCGGTGCCGGTCGCCAACTACGTGCCGTTCCGCATCGTGGGCGACCTCCTCTACCTCTCGGGCCAGGGGCCGAAGCGTCCCGATGGCACCTACCGCCCCGGGCGGCTCGGCCGCGACGCCACGATCGAGGAGGGCTACGCCGACGCGCAGCTCGCCGGTCTCCAGCTCCTCGCCGTCGCCAAGGCGGCGCTCGGCGATTTGTCGCGCATCACGGCGGTGGTGAAGCTTCTGGGCATGGTCAACGCCGAGCCCGATTTCGCCGACCACCCGAAGGTGATCAACGGCTGCTCGGACCTCCTGGTCGACGTGCTCGGCGAGGCCGGCCGCCACGCCCGTTCGGCGGTCGGCATGGGCTCGCTGCCCAACGCCATGACGGTCGAGGTCGAGGCGATCCTCCAGATCGCGCCGATCCTCCAGATCGCGCCGATCCCCCCGATCGCGCCCTGACCGCCCGTTCCGTCGCCGCCTCAATGCGGGCGCGGCGGCTCCGGGACGTGGGCGCAGGCCGCGCAGTGCCGGCGCTTGGCCGCGTACATCTGCGCGTCCGCCCGGGCGAAGACCGCGCGGGGCGGGCCGTCGCCGGTCCAGGTGGCGAAACCCAGGGACGCGCTGGGGGCGGTGGAGCCGGAACCCGCCGCGGCGTCGAGCGCCGCCAGGATCCGGCGCATCAGGGCGTCCGCCGCCTCCGGGCCGGTCAGCGGCAGGAGGACGACGAACTCGTCGCCGCCGATCCGCGCGATGGCGCCGCCCGGAGCGCATTCGGCCAGGAGATCGCCGAACCGCCGGATCAGGGCGTCGCCGGCCTCGTGGCCCCAGCGGTCGTTGGTGGTCTTCAGCCCGTTGAGGTCGGCCACGATCACCGAGACCGGCACGGCCCGGTCGGTCTCGAGCCGGTCGAGCTCGGCCTCGTAGCCGGTGCGGTTGAGGAGGCCGGTGAGGGGATCGGTGAGGCACAGGGCCTCGAGGCGGACCTCCTCCCGCTTGTTGTCGCCGATATCGGTGAGCGCGACCTGGACGAGGCGGCGGGTCCAGGCGGGAGGAGGACCACGCCTTTGTGACGACAGAGCACGGTGATACGCGCCATCACCCGGCGCCTCCCTTTCGTCGGCGCCGGGAGGGTGACCGACGCCCCCGGCAGGCCGGGCCGGCGCGGCGGTTTGCCATCGCGCGGGCGGGATGCGAGACCTGCGCCGCGTGCCCGATGCGCCATGCCGGCTCGGGTCGCATCGTCTCGCGCAACGATGGGTGTCGTGATGAAGAGAATGGCTGCCGCCGCGTCGATCGTCCTGGCCGGAACGCTTCCGGCCCTGGCACAATCGTGCGACGAACTGTGGTATCAGCGGAACCTGATCTACAAGGAAGCCGGCTACTGCTTCAAGACGGCGAACGCCATCCGCAGCTTCGGCAATGCCGGCTGCCGGTTCGACAACCAGGCCGACGTGCCGCTCTCCGCCCGCGACCGTGCCGAGGTCGACAGCATCCGGTCGATGGAGCGCTCCATGCGGTGCGCCCCGTAACGGTCCGCTCCGGGCGGTCGCGTCAGGCGGGCTCGGCCGTCCCGAACCGGCCGAGCCCGAAGGGCGCGACGTCGATCCGGCTCCGCCCCTCGGTCAGGAGTTCGGCCGCGACGAGGCCGATCCCGGCCGAGTGCTTGAATCCATGCCCCGAGCAGGCCGACACCACGAGGATGCGGTCCTGCTCCGGGTGCCGGTCGATGATGAAGCCGCGGTCGGGGGTGACGGTATAGAGGCAGGCCGCGGCCGCGACGACGCGCGGGGTCGCGCCGGCCAGGCGCCCGGCGATGTGGCGCCGGTACATCTCGGCCGATTCCGCCGGGGCGACCGTCCGGTCGGCCGAATCCGCGGTCGTGGCGGCGGCGTATTGCTCGGTCGCGACCTTGACGCTGCCCTCGCCGGGCTGCGGCGGGAAGCCGTAGAAGTATTCGGTGTCGGACGAGCCGTACATCCAGATGTAGACCGGCGAATCGGCCCGGTAGGCGCGGGCGTCGTCGAGGGCGTACCAGTGCAGGAGCTGGCGCTTGACGCTCAGGAGATCGGTGAAGGGCGCGCCGAGGAGCGGCGCCGTCCAGGCCCCGGCCGACACCATCGCCTGGCCGGCCGCGAAAGTGCCGGCCGAGGTCTCGACGCGCACGCCGTCGCCCTCCTGGGCCATCGACAGCACCTCGACGCCGGTGCGGATCCCGGCCCCGAGCGCCGCGGCGCGGGAGAGCTGCGCGGCGATGCAGGCCTCGGGGCGGACAAAGCCGCCGCCGGGCTCGTAATAGGCGACCTCGTCGCCCGACAGCCCCTGGAATTGCGGGAAGCGGCGGGCGACCTCGCGGCCGTCGAGGACCTCGTGGGCGATGCCGAACTCTTCGGCGGCCCGGATCGAGCTGCGGACGAAATCCGGCTTGCCGTGATGCGAGGCGGTGCCGGTCCCCGGCGCCATCACCAGGGCGCCGCAGGCCTCCAGCAAGCCGGCGCCGGTCTCCGCCTCGATCTCGCGCCAGATCCGGTGCGCGGCGAGCACGAGCGGCACGTAATCGCGCCCCTCGCCGATCCCCTGCCGGGTGATCCGCGTCGCGCCGTGGCTCGATCCGATCGTGTGGGGCGGCGCGAAGCGATCGAGCCCGATCACCGACGCGCCGCGTTTCGCCAGCTGGTAGAGCGCCGCGCTGCCCATGGCCCCGAGGCCGATCACCAAGAAGTCCGCCCGCTCCGTCATCGCCGCGCCCCGCCTCCCGCCCTGTGCGACCGCACGCTGCCCGAAAGGCCGTCGGCCCGGCAAGCCGATCCGCGGGGGGAGGGGGGCGCGTCAGGCGCCGAGCGGGCCGGTATGGGTTTCGAGCGCGGCCCAGGCTTCCCGCCCGAACCTCGCCTTCCATTCGGCGTAGTAGCCGGCGGCCTCGAGCGCCCGGCGGAAGGGGGCGCGGTCCGGCGCGGCGACGACGAGGCCCCGGTCCCGCAGCCGGGCCTCCCCCCGCGTGTTCATGGCGACGAAGGCCCGTCGCTGGCGCGCCACCGCCGCGTCGAAGTGGCGGCCGATCAGCGCCCGGGCGTCCCGCGGCAGCCCGTCCCAGGTCGGGCCATGGGCGAGGATCCACAGCCCGTCCCAGGAATGGCCGGTGCGCGAGAGATGGGTCTGGACCTCGTAGACCCGCGTCGCCTCGATCTGCGGCAGCGAGTTCTCCATCCCGTCGGCGAGGCCGGTCCGGAGCGCCGCGTAGGTCTCGGCGAGGCCGATCGTGGTCGGGGCGGCGCCGAACGCCCGGAACAGCGAGGTCAGGAGCGGACTCGGCGGCACCCGGATCCGGAGGCCGCGCAGGTCGGAGACCGTCTCGACCGGCCGGGATGCCGTGATCACGTCGCGAAAGCCGTTGTCGATGACCCCGAAGGCGTGGAGGCCCGCCTGGGCGAGGGCGTCGCGGATGCGCTCGCTCAACGGCCCCCGGTCGAGGGCCGACCAGAGCGCGACGTAGCCGGTGAAGGCGTAGGCCAGGCCGGGGATTCCGGCGATCGGCACCAGGGCCTGCAGCGAGCTGGCGGAGGAGAGGGTGAACGCGATGGTGCCCGCGCGCAGCTGCGACTGCATGCTGAGCTCGCCGCCGAGCCGGCTGTCGGGCTGGAGCGTGATGTCGATCTCGCCCCGGCTCTCGGCCCGGATGGCGTCGAGGGCCTCCATGAGGCAGGTGGTGGCGGGATGATCCCGAGGCATCGGCGAGCCCATGCTCAGCCGCAGCGTCCCCGTCGCGGCCCGCCCGCGAATCGGGGCGAGGAGCAGCCCGGCCCCAAGACCGCTCACGATGGCGCGTCGCGTCGGCATCGTCCTTTCCTCCGTCGCCGACCATCGATGACGCGTGTTTCTTAGATCCAGATTAAGCCGCGGCGCTCCGGTCATGGAACGGCGAGCCCATCGCGGGCGGCCGGGAATTTCCGAGACGAGAGGTCAATTCCAGATACGAGCGGCCGGCCCGAAGAGCAGACCACCGGGCTCCGACTATTTCTGTGCGTTCCGCGAGTCGACCGGGAACTCTTCGCCGAATCACTTGAAAGAACCACTGGCCCGGGTCGGGCCAGGACGATGCGATCGCGATCGGGTGCGCGGCGCCGATTCGGCTGTGAATCGAAATTAACATCCACCGCCGAATCTCGACTCCGCATTGCCCGGCGGCGGCGACTCGTGACACGACTCGTAACGTTACGAGTCGTGGAGCCGAGAGCGATGGCCGATACCCCGTCTCAGCGCGTCAAGAAGCTCCGCGAGGCCCGCAAGGCCTCCGGGGAGACGGAGACGAATGTCTGGGTGCCGGCACAGGTGCAGCAGGCAATCGATGCGGCGGTGCGCGAGGGCAAGTTCCCGAACCGCCGTCTCGCGATCATCCATGCGCTCGAGCAAGTGTTCGTGGAGCCGAATATGTAGACGCGGCAAAGCAAAAAAGCGCCGAGGTGGGGACCTCGGCGCTTTTTGGGATCTCATAACGGGGCTCGGGGAAGCCGCTGTTAGAAGACCGGATTGGCATCCTCCTTCTAGCGGTTCCCGACCTCCTCGTCAATGACGCCCTCTCGGGCGAACGGTCCCGCTTTGCCTCCGTCCAAGGAGGTGTGGAGTGGAGATGGTTCAGACCGGGGGCCGGCCGCTGACGCGCGCCGCCCTCGCAGGGAAGAGACGCGCCCTCGAGGACGGGCGTACGGTCACGCGCAAGGACTTGTCGGCCTCGGCCCGCGAGGCGGCGAAGGCGCTCGGCCTGCGTCCGTCGCTGCGGCTGGTCCTGTCCGAGCTCGTCGCCACCTGGGGCGAGCAGGACTGGTCGCGCCTGATCGTGTGGCCGTCGAACGAGTACCTGGTGTCGCGCACCGGGCTGTCGGAGCGTGCGGTGCGCTATGCCCTGCGCGACCTCGTCGGCCTGGAGATCATCGCGCCGAAGGATTCCGCCAACGGCAAGCGCTACGCGGTCCGGTCCCGCGACGGGACGATCCTCGACGCCTTCGGCTTCGACCTGACGCCTCTGTATGCGCGGCGCGGCGACTGGGCGCTGGCGATCCAGGCGCGGGCCGAAGCTCGGGAGCGCCGCCGCCGGGCCTTCGACCTCGTGACGATGCATCGGCGCGCCGTGGCGGAAGCGATGCAGGCCTTCGCGACCCGCTATCCCGACGCGACCCTCGCCGACCTCGCCGAGGCGCAAGCCGGCCTCGACGCGACCACCCCCGACCGACGCAGCGGGGGCGATCCGGAACTCGTGCTGGAGGCCTGGGGAGAATTGCGCCGGATGGTCGAGGATCGCTTCTACGCAGCCGGCTGTGACGGCAACGCGTGCCCTCACGTAGAAACAGAGAAAGGATCTCCTACCGAGGCTTGGAGCAAGGGCTCGTCGGGGAACACGGACACGCCCCGCCCGATCGAGCGGCCGGTGGTGGGTCTGTCTCCGGCGCTGGTCGTCGAGGCCTGCCCGGTGGTGCGCGACCTGGTGGGCGGCGACATCCGGGAGGAACACGAGATCCTCGATGCCGGCCGGACGCTGCGGGCGACGATCGGAGCGCATGCGAGCGCCTGGGCCGAGGCCTGCGCGGCGGTCGGTCCCTACCAGGCGGCGATCCTGGTGCTGGTCGTGGCGCAGCGTCACGACGACGACGTGTCGTCGGGCCAGAACCGGATTCGCAACCCGGGCGGCTACTTCCGGCGCCTCGTGCGTCTCGCCGGGGAGGGCCGCTACGAGATCGGCACCGAACTGCTCGCCCTACGCCGGCGGCGGATGACGTGAGGATGGGTGCCGTGCCCGACACGTTCGTGCGGAGAGCCGGCGGTTCTCCGGCCGGTTGCCCTGCTGCGCCCATCCCGGACGAAACAGGGTCGATCGTCTCGGTCCGATTCCGGCCCCGGCCACGTCAATCCGGGCTCGGTTGCGCTCCAGCATGGGCGGCGAGCTCCTCGCGCAGGTACGGCGCCGTGCGGCTGTCCGGGGTCGCGGCGATCACCTCCGGCCGGCCGGCGGCGACGATCGCACCGCCGCGATTGCCCGCGCCCGGACCCATGTCGATGACGTGGTCGGCGGCGGCCACGACGCGCATGTCGTGCTCGACCATCACGACGGTGTTGCCCGCATCGACCAAGCCGTTGAGCTGGAGCATCAGCCGGTCGACATCGGTCGGGTGCAGGCCCGTCGTCGGCTCGTCGAGGACGTAGAGGGTGCCGCCGCGCTGGCCCCGCTGCAATTCGGTGGCGAGCTTGATCCGCTGGGCCTCGCCGCCCGACAATTCGGTGGCGGGCTGGCCGAGGCGCAGGTAGCCGAGGCCGAGGTCGCGCAGGAGGGCGAGCGGCCGCAGGACGGAGGGCTCGTCGGCGAAGGCCGCGCAGGCCCGCTCGACCGTGAGCCCAAGCACGTCGGCGATGCTCATGCCGTTCCAGGTCACCTCCAGCGTCTCCGGGGCGTAGCGGGCGCCATGGCAGGTCGGGCAGGGGGCGTAGACGCTCGGCATGAACAAAAGCTCGACGCTGACGAAGCCCTCGCCCTCGCAGACCGGGCAGCGGCCCTTGGCGACGTTGAAGGAGAAGCGGCCGGCATCGTAGCGCCGCCGCCGCGCCTCCGGGGTGGCGGCGAACAGCTTGCGGACGGCGTCGAACAGGCCGGTATAGGTCGCGAGGTTCGAGCGCGGCGTGCGCCCGATCGGCTTCTGGTCGACCTTCACCAGACGCCGGATCGCCTCCATGCCGCCGGCGATGCGGCCTTGCGTCGGGCCGGGCACCTCGTCGAGCGGGTCGTCGGGCTCGTCGTCGGTGTCGCCCGGCCGGCCGAGATGGTCGCCGACGAGGTCGAGCAGCGCCTGGCTGACGAGGCTGGACTTGCCGGAACCCGAGATGCCGGTCACCGCGGTGAGGCAGCCGAGCGGGAAGGCGGCGGAGACCCCGCGCAGGCTGTTGCGGGTGACGTCCTCCAGGCGCAGCCACCCGGTGGGCTCGCGCCGGGGCCGGGCGGGCGGCTCGGCGAGGCCGAACAGGTGCAGGCGCGTGCGCGAGTCCGCGATCTCCGCCAAGCCCTCCGGCGGGCCGCTGTAGAGAATCGTGCCGCCGTGCTCGCCCGCGGCGGGGCCGACATCGACGAGCCAGTCGGCCCGGCGCATCGTCCCGATGTCGTGCTCGACGACGAAGAGCGAGTTGCCCGATGCGCGCAGCCCGGCGAGCGCCTCGTGCATGGCGTCGCCGTCGGCGGGATGCAGGCCCGCGGTCGGCTCGTCGAGCACGTAGACCACGCCGAAGAGCTGCGAGCGCAATTGGGTCGCCAGCCGCAGGCGC
The DNA here is from genome assembly GCF_017347565.1 of Methylobacterium indicum. Lineage (NCBI taxonomy): Bacteria > Pseudomonadati > Pseudomonadota > Alphaproteobacteria > Hyphomicrobiales > Methylobacteriaceae > Methylobacterium > Methylobacterium indicum. The sequence goes on from NZ_AP024145.1 coordinate 5,846,208, forward strand.
TGCAACTCGCCGGAGGACAGGGTGGTGGTGACCCGGTCGAGGGAGAGGTAGCCGAGGCCGAGATCCTTGAGCGTCCCGATCCGGTCGACGAGGTCGGCGGCCAGGCGCTGGGCGGCGAGGCGCTTCTCGATCGAGAGGTTGGGCGTCGCCCGCATGTCGGGCGCCGCCGCATGGGCCGAACCGCCGGCGGCGACCCGCGCGGCCCGGTCCCGCCGGCCCGCCTCGCGGTCGAGGGTGTCGGAGGCGGTGCCGTCCGCGGTCAGACCGTTCTCGACGGCCGGCCGAAGAGCCTCGGCGAGGTCGGAGAGCGGCATCCGCGACATTTCGCCGATATCGAGCCCCGCGAAGGTGACGGAGAGCGCCTCCGGCTTCAGGCGCTTGCCGTGGCAGGCCGGGCAATCCTCGCTCACGAGGTAGCTCGCGGCGCGCCGGCGCATGAGCGCGCTCTGCGAGTTGGTGAAGGCGTGCATCACGTGGCGGCGGGCGCTGGTGAAGGTGCCCATGTAGCTCGGCTCGAGCCTGTGCTTGCGGGCGGCCTGCGTCTGCGCCGGGGTCAGCCCGGCATAGACCGGCTCCTGCGGCTGCTCGTCGGTGAACAGGATCCAGTCCCGCAAGGCCCGCGGCAGGTCCCGCCAGGGCGTGTCGACGTCGACGCCGCGGCTCACCAGGATGTCGCGCAGGTTCTGCCCGCCCCAGGCCTGCGGCCAGGCCGCGACGGCGCGCTCGCGGATCGTCAGCGACGGGTCCGGCACCATCGACGCTTCGGTGGCGCTGTAGACCCGGCCGAGGCCACCGCAGGACGGGCAGGCGCCCTGCGGCGTGTTGGGGGAAAAGTCCTCGGCGAACAGCATCGGCTGGCCGGGCGGATAGGTGCCGGCGCGCGAATACATCATCCGCATCAGGCTCGACAGGGTGGTGACGCTGCCGACGGAGGAGCGGGCACTCGGGGTGCCGCGCTGCTGCTGGAGGGCGACCGCCGGGGGCAGGCCCTCAATGGCGTCGACGTCGGGCACCCCGACCTGGTCGATCATCCGGCGGGCATAGGGCGCGACCGATTCGAAGTAGCGGCGCTGTGCCTCGGCATAGAGGGTGCCGAAGGCGAGCGACGACTTGCCGGAGCCGGACACGCCGGTGAACACCACGAGGGCGTCACGCGGCATCTCCACGTCCACGTCGCGCAGGTTGTGCTCCCGCGCGCCCCGCACCGTGACGAAGCCGGCCCGCCCCGCTCCCGCCCGGGCGATCTTCGCGCCGGTCCTGGTGATGTTCTTGGGCTTCGCCTGGTCCATGGGCTGCTTTCTCGCGGGATGCGGGCGTCCCGGTCGGTGGGAAGAAAGTGACGGGTGGAAACGACGCCTGCCGGCGGAACGGCCTTCCGGGTGGTGATGATCCGCATCGGTGCATCGTCCGGAAGCCGAACCGGATCATGGCCCATCCGGGCAGGGATCGGTGCACCCTGCATGAGACGGTGGATGTCGTGACTGCCGGAGACAATCGAAACTGTACGATTGATCCTTTAGTGATGTACCTGGAAAACCGTTCGCATCTTGAGTCGGCCGAGACGTTATAATTGCAAAAAAGCGACAATTTTTTGCTGATTTGCACCGACGTGTCGGTTTTGCTGTCCCGCACGCCGCGATCCGCCCCAAAGCGATCAGCAAGGGAGATCGCATGAGGACTCGCGGGAGGATTCGTTCGGGGCATCGCGGCGGCCGCTCCGGCGGGCGGGGGGATTCATCAAGGAGGCCGATGACGCGCGGCTCGCGCAAGGCCCACCGGCGGGGGCATCAGGCCCCGAGGATCTTCCAGACTCCCTGCGCCGCGGCGCAGACGCGGTCCTCGACCCGCAAGTGCCCCTGCATGAACAGGATCGAGCGGGTGGGCCGCACCACGCGGCACTCGGCCACCAGGAACTCGCCGACCTGGACGGGTTCGAGGAATTGCAGGTCGAGATTGATCGTCGCCTGCCGGCGCCCGCCCTGTGCGTCGGACGCGGTGCGGCCCAGTGCCATGTCGAGGAGCGTCGCCATCACGCCGCCATGGACCACGCCGTTGCGGTTGCGGTGCTTCTCCGCGATCAGCAGCCCGTAGAGCGGGCCGGCCGCGCTCTCCCGCTGCCAGACCGGGCCGATCAGGTCGATGAACTCGGACATGGCGATGACCTCCCAGCCCGAAGCGGCCGGATCGAACGGAGTTGTCATGCGGATGAACTCCTGGGTGGCTCGGGCCGATGCCGCGATCGCGGAACTGCGAACTTGGCACCGCGATCCTGCGTGGAGCGATCTTGGGACGAAAGGGGACCGACGATGAAGGTGCTTCTGACGCACACGCCGCTGAGCCGCGAGCAATATTACGGCCCGCGCGCGCTCGCCGCCCTCGGCGGCCTCGCCGAGGTGGTCCTGCACGAGGGCGACGCGCCGCTCGACGCCGCCGCCCTCATGGCGGCCGCGCAGGGCGTCGATCTCGTCGTCGCCGACCGGGCCACCGCCGGTCCGGCCGAGATCTTCGACCCCCTGCCGCAACTCCGGGCGTTCCTGCGCTGCGCGGTCGACATCCGCACCATCGACGTGGAGGCGGCGAGCCGGGCCGGCGTGCTGGTGACGCAGGCCGCCCCGGGCTTCGTCGATGCGGTGACCGAACTGGCGCTCGGCTTCATGATCGACCTGTCGCGCGGCATCTCGCGGGCGACGATGGCCTACCGGGCCGGTCATGTGCCGGAGGTGCGGATGGGGCGGCAATTGTCGGGCAGCCGCCTCGGGATCATCGGCTACGGCGCGATCGGCCGGAATCTCGCGGCTCTTGCCGCCGCTCTCGGCATGGAGGTGCTGATCGCAGATCCTCATGTCACGGTCTCGGACCCGCGGGTCCGGCAGGTCGGGTTCGAGACGCTGATGGCGGAGGCCGATGTCGTCGTCTGCCTCGCGGTGGCGACGGCCGAGACCGAGAACCTGATCGACGCGGCGGCCCTCGGACGGATGCGGCGGGACGCAGTGTTCATCAACCTGTCCCGCGGCAACCTCGTCGACGAGGCGGCGCTCGCGGCAGCGCTCACCGAGGGCCGGATCGCCGGGGCGGCGATGGATGTCGGCCGCGCCCCCGACCAGATGCCCTCGCCCGATCTCGCCCGGCTGCCGACCGTCGTCGCGACCCCGCATGTCGGCGGGCTCACCCCGCCGGCGATCGAGGCGCAGGCCTTCGACACGGTGGCGCAGGTGCGGGCGATCCTGGCCGGCGAGGTGCCGCGGGGCGCCGTGAACGCGGAGAGCTGGTCGCGGCGCGGGCGGTGAGCACCGCGATTCCGGATCGACACCTCTCGAAAGATCCGCTGCCTGCCGTCGCGGAGGCTTCGTTGACACGCCTCCCCCCGGCCGTAGAACCGACGGCAACGACCAAACCGGGAGGACGACCATCATGGCCAAGGGGCTGCGCAAGGGACTGACCAGCTACGGCGATGCGGGCTTCTCGCTCTTCCTGCGCAAGGCCTTCATCAAGGCGGCGGGCTATTCCGACGACACCCTCGACCGGCCGATCGTCGGCATCACCAACACCGCCTCCGATTACAATCCCTGCCACGGCAACGCCGCGCAGCTGATCGAGGCGGCCAAGCGCGGGGTGATGCTGGCCGGTGCGATGCCGATGGTGTTCCCGACGATCTCGATCCACGAGAGCTTCGCCCACCCGACCTCGATGTACCTGCGCAACCTGATGGCGATGGATACCGAGGAGATGATCCGGGCCCAGCCGATGGATGCGGTGATCGTCATCGGCGGCTGCGACAAGACCCTGCCGGCGCAGGTGATGGCGGCGGCCTCGGTCGACCTGCCGACCGTCGTGATCCCGGTCGGCCCGATGGTGGTCGGCCACCATCGCGGCGAGGTTTTGGGCGCCTGCACCGATTGCCGCCGCCTCTGGGGCGCGCACCGGGCCGGCGAGATCGACGAGCAGGAGATCGAGATCGTCAACGGGCGTCTCGCGCCGTCGGTCGGCACCTGCATGGTGATGGGCACCGCCTCGACCATGGCCTGCATGATCGAGGCGATGGGGCTCGCGCTGCCGATGGCGGGCACGATTCCGGCCCCTCACGCCGAGCGGATCCGCCTCGCCGAGGCGAGCGGCGCCGTCGCCGCCGCGATGGCGAAGACCGGCGGCCCGCGCCCGAGCGAGATCATGACCGAGGCCGCGATCCGCAACGCGCAGGTGGTCATGCAGGCGATCGGCGGCTCGACCAACGGGGTGATCCACCTCACCGCCATGGCGAACCGCGCCGGGATCGACCTCGACCTCGCGAGCCTCGACGCGATCGGCCGCGCGGTGCCGGTGCTGGTCGACCTCAAGCCCTCGGGCGACCACTACATGGAGCATTTCCACCATGCCGGCGGCGTGCCGAAGCTCTTGCGCGAACTCGGCGACCTGATCGATCTCGACGCCCCGACCATCACCGGCGCCACCTTGCGCGACGTGGTGGCGGCGGCCGAGGACGTGCCGGGCCAGACCGTGATCCGCTCGCCCGACCGGCCGATCAAGCCGGTCGGCGCCATGGCGGTGCTCACCGGCAACCTCGCGCCCCGCGGCGCGCTCATCAAGCACTCGGCGGCGACCCCGCGCCTGCTCCAGCACGAGGGCCGGGCCCTCGTCTTCGACTCGATCCCCGACATGGCGGCGCGGATCGACGATCCCGACCTCGACGTGTCGGCCGACGACGTGCTGGTCCTGCGCAATGCCGGGCCGAAGGGCGCGCCGGGCATGCCGGAGGCCGGCTACCTGCCGATCCCGAAAAAGCTCGCCCGCCAGGGTGTGAAGGACATGGTGCGGATCTCGGATGCGCGGATGAGCGGCACGGCCTTCGGCACCATCGTGCTGCACGTCACGCCGGAATCGGCGGTGGGGGGCCCGCTGGCGCTGGTGCGCACCGGCGACCGGATCCGGCTCGACGTGGCCGGACGGCGCATCGACCTCCTGGTGGACGAGGCCGAGCTCGCGGGCCGGGCCGCCGCCCTCGACGCGCCGGCCCGGCCCGACTGGGCGGCGCGGGGCTATGCCCGCCTGTTCCACGATACCGTGACGCAGGCCGACGAGGGGTGCGACTTCGACTTCATGCGCCGGGAGGGCTGACGCAGGAGACCTCGACCGCCGCTCTGGTCACGCGGCGGAGTTTGGGTCAAACGCTCCCCGACGGCAGGAGGACGGTCCGGCATGAAAGCGATGCTCTTCGAACTCTTCGACCAGGCGCCGGAGATCCGCGACGTGCCGGACCCCTCGCCCGCGGCCGACGGCGTCGTCATCGACGTCAAGGCGACCGGGCTGTGCCGTAGCGACTGGCACGGCTGGAAGGGCCACGACACCGACATCCGCCTGCCTCACGTGCCGGGGCACGAATTCGCCGGGGTGGTCGCGGCCGTCGGTCCGCGGGTGCAGCGCTTCCGGGTCGGCGACCGGGTCACGGTGCCGTTCATCGCCGCTTGCGGCCAGTGCGGGGAATGCCATGCCGGCCACCAGCAGGTCTGCGAGGCGCAGTTCCAGCCCGGCTTCACCCATTGGGGCTCGTTTGCCGAATACGTCGCGATCGACCGGGCCGACCACAACCTCGTGCGGCTGCCCGACGACATGACCTTCGCCACGGCGGCGAGCCTCGGCTGCCGCTTCGCGACCTCGTTCCGGGCGGTGGTCGACCAGGGGCGGGTGCGCGGCGGCGAGTGGGTCGCGGTCCATGGGGCCGGCGGCGTCGGCCTCTCGGCGATCATGATCGCGGCGGCGCTGGGCGCCAACGTCGTCGCGGTGGACATCGCCGAGAGCAAGCTCGCGCTCGCCCGCGCCATGGGCGCCTGCGCGACGATCAACAGCCGCGAGGTGGACGACGTCGCCGAGGCAGTGCGCGAGGTCACGCGGGGCGGTGCCCACGTCTCCATCGACGCGCTCGGCCATCCCGAGACCTGCTTCAACTCGATTTCCAACCTGCGCCGGCGCGGACGCCACGTCCAGGTCGGCCTGATGCTCGCCGATCACGCCCGGGCGGAGATCCCGATGGCCCGGGTCATCGCCCACGAGCTCGAGATCTACGGCAGCCACGGCATGCAGGCCTGGCGCTACGACGCGATGCTGGCGATGATCCGGGCCGGCCGGGTGAGGCCGGAGCGGCTCCTCGGTGAGACTCTGTCGCTCGCCGCCGCCATCCCGGCCCTGATGGCGATGGATCGCACCGCGCCCGACGGCATCGCGATCATCGATCCGCGCGCCTGAGAGGCTGTTGGATTCGGCGCGCCTGTGAGTCGGCACGACCGACGACACGTCTTCTCGTCCGCCCGGGACTCGACGACGTCGAGAGCCCGGGATCCATCATCGCCGACACCGAAGAACGCTGCGAGCAGCCCTCCGCTTCGCCGTCGCGCGTCAGCGTTTAGGGATCCCGGGTTCCGCTGTCGCGGCCCCGGGATGACGCCTTTGGCTGGAGATCCGGAGTGCCTGGTCAAGCGGGCAGTCAGAACTTGAAGGTCAGAACTTGGCGGTCAAGAAGAGCCGCACGTTGCGGCCCGGCAGCAGGACCTCGTCCTTCTTGAACGAGGCTGCGTTGCGGATGTCGGCGTCGAGCAGGTTGCGGCCCTGGACGCCCAGCGTCACCTCGCTGGCGCCGTAGACCGCCGGGTCGACCGCCTTGGTGTAGCTCAGCTCGGCGCGCAGGTCGTCGTAGCCGGCGGTGTCGGTCTCGAAGGGAGCGACCTTGGTCTGCGCGAAGGCGTGGAGCAGGTTCACCCGGGCGAACCAGCCGTCGGCCCGCAGGTAGACGCCGCCGCCGAGCCGGTAGGGCGGGATGCGCGGCACGTTGGTGCCGTCGTCGAACTTGGCCCGCACGAAATCGAACTGTCCCTCGACGCCGATGAAGCCGTTGCCGACCGGCAGGGCGTCGTACTGGCCGATCAGCTCGGCACCGTAGAAGGTGGCGTTCTGCTGCGAGTAGACGATCTGGCGCAGCTCGTCGCCGGTGCCGCAGCTGGCGAAGTCGTCGTCGCACAGGTTGCCGGTCAGGCGCTTGTAGATGAAGCCGGTATAGCGGGTGTAGTAGCCCGTCGCCTCGAACCGCAGCGGCCCGTCGCCGTGACGGATGCTGGCCTCGACCGTGCGGGCCCGTTCCAGACGCAGCCGCGGATCGCCGATCTCGAAGGTCGCGGTGGCGTCGTGGGGACCTTGCGAAAACAGCTCGTAGCCGGTCGGCGCCCGCTCGACGTAGGAGCCGGTGAGGCTCGCCACGAAGCCGTAGGGCAGGTCCTGCAGCACCCCGGCGCTGGCGCTCTTCGGCGCGAAGCGGCGGGTCAGCCGATAGGTGAACGGGTCCTCGCCCTCGACCGGCAGGTAGTCGCCGGGAAACAGGGCCGCGGTGCTGCGCACCCGGTCGCCCTCGATCCGGCCGGCGGCCTGGAGCCGGGTGCCGGGCAGGACCTCGAGCTGCTCGAAGACGTAGACGGCGCCGGAGCGCGAATCGGTCTTCGGCAGGAAGGCTTCGAGCTGGGTGTTGATCGCGCGCCGGTCGGCCTGGACGCCGATGGCGCCGGTCAGCGTGCCGAGCGCGGTAAAGACCGGGACGTGCTGGGCCTCGATCCGGACCTCGCCCTCGCGATTCTTGAAGATCGCCTGCTGGCCCTCGATCCCGTCCGCGCCGATGCCGATCTCGTCGTGGCGATAGACCGAGTAGCCGGCCCAGTAGCGGATCGCCTCGAACGGGCCGCCGAGGGGCCGGATCTCGCCGCGCGAGATCACCCGGTCCTGGTTCGGGGTCAGGCGGGTGCGGGCCTGCTCGGCCTCGCCGCCGGGAATCGCGTAGATCGCGTCGTAGTGGCTGAACGCGACGCCGACGAAGCCCCGGTCGCCGATCGCCGAGACGCCGACCGACCCTCCTTGCGACTCGTTGTAGGAGTTGCGCTGGATCCCGCCGGGGATCGCGTAGCTGTCCGACGCGGTCTTGAACCCGTCGGCATGGACGGCGAAGCCGTCCTTGCCCGCATCCACCGTCGCGGCACCGAGGCGGCCGTTGTCGACGGTCGAGTAGCCGGTGGTGACCTGGCCGGCATAGCCGTTCGCCGGGATGAAGGTCGGCACCCGGTTGTTCTCGGCCGAGACCACGCCGCCGATGGCGCCCGAGCCGTAGCGCAGGGTGGCGGGGCCGCGGATCACCTCGAGCCGGTCGGCCACCAGCGGGTTGACCGGGACGGTGTGGTCCTCGCCGAGATCCGACACGCCGCCGTTGACGATGCCGTTCTCCTGGATGCGCACCCGGGCGTTGTCGAGGCCGCGGATGATCGGCCGGGACGCCGCGCCCGGCGCGTAGGTGGTGGAGGAGATGCCCGGCCGGTCGAACAGCGCGTCGCCCAGCGTGCGCGGCTGGTCGCGGGCGATCTGCTCCTGGGTCACCACCGTGACGGGCGAGAAGGTGTTGGTGACGACCGGCAGCACGCCGATGGGAACGCCCGAGCCGGTGGCCGGTGCCGTCGCCGGCCGCGTGACGATCGGGCTCGGCGACGACACGGTGATCTCGTCGAGCTTGATGTCCTCGGCCCGCGCCGCGGTGCCGGCGGCGAGAACGAGGGGGAGCGCGGTGCTCAGCGTCAGCAGATCCGGGCGGCGGCGATACGACATCGTGGTTCCGAGTAGATGTTATAATATTGCATCTGCACGCGACGGCCGAGCGCTGGCAAGCACCGCACCGGAGCCGGACCGACAAACACCCCGAACGTTACATCGTTACAACAGAGCGGCCATCGCCGGCCGGATCCATCCTGCCGGCCCGCCGTTCACAGGGACGGCCCGCCAAGAGGCGGCCAGTCGAGCGGTGGCCGGTTGGGACACGGCCAGGGAGGATCTCATGACCACGGCACCGGACGGCTCGATCATCCAGCGCGACGCCCCGCGCCCCGATCTCCTCGCCTTCGAGATCAGGGACCGGATCACGAAGCCCGACATCGAGTGGATGTCGGGCTCGTCGACGCGGCGATGACGGCGCACGGCACGATCGACATGCTGCTCGTCATGTCGCACTACGAGGGATCGGATCTCGGGGCGCGGTTCGACGGCTACGCCACCGGGGTGATGGCCCGCTCGGTCGCGCATATCCGCCACTACGTGGTGGTCGGCGCGCCGGCCTTCGCCCGGGCGATGATCACCCTGTCGGGCGCCGTGCTCCCGGTCGAGACCAAGACCTTCGACCTCGCCGACGAGGCCGCGGCCTGGGCCTACCTTGCCGAGGCGGGACCGGCCAAGTCCCGACCGGGCGAGTCCTGATCGGATAAGGGTCGATCCGCCGCGGCGTGGTCGGCCGATGGAGGAGCGGGGGGAGTCATGGATTGGGGAGCCGCGGCCTACCGGGCGCGCCGTCTCATCGCGGCGCGCAAGCGCATCGTCCCGGAGCCGCGTTCCCTGGCGCTCATCGACTTCCTGGCCGAGCGCGGCACCGTCACTGCGGCCGAGCTGCGGGAGCACGGCCCGTCGGACGCCGCCGCCATCCTCGGCCACGTCACGACCGCCATCCACGGCAGGGCGCACCTGCCGGTGGCGAACGCCTGGTACCGGCGCGACGAGGCGGGCACCGGCTACGTGGTCGATCCCGGCTTCGCCGTCGCCTGGAGGGGCGCACGGGCCTGCGAGGGGCCGACCCCCGCGGGCCACGATCCCGGATGAGCGCGGCGATCTGCCCTTCGCGGCAGCGCCGCCCGGGCCCTATCTGCCCTTCCCCGACGATGGAGGTGACGATGCCCGACCCGAAGCCCAAGCCCGCGGACGGCCCGGACGACCGGCCTGGACACGACCGGGACGCCGCCGAGCGCGAGAGCCTCGTGGACGGCCGCCTCGATCCCGACGCGCAATCGTCCGCCGACGAGGACTCGAAGCCCTTCGACCCCAAGGAGAACGATCCGGCCTGACGGGCCGGAGAGGGGAGCCGATACGCAACGCGGCTCCCGGTCACCATGCCGGCCGGTGGTGAACGAACCGTCAAGGCCGCGCCGCCGGGGGCGTCGCGCCCGGCGCGAGATCCGGAGGTTCCTCCCGCGATGACGCTGCGCGACCAGTACGAGAACGCCGTGCGCGACCTCGCGGAGCGCGCGGCCGCGATGCGACGCGACGGCGTCCCGGCCGAGGCCATCGCGCGCGCCATGCATGCCGAGCGCCGGCGCCTGGCGGTGCATTTCAAGGCACTGACCCCGGAGCCCTACCGGACCGTCATCGCCGAGCGGACGACCCGGGTCTACGGCGACCCGCAAGGACCGACGATCGCCTTCCTGCGCGAGCGGGGCAGGTCCTGGGAGGCGATCATCGAGAGCGCGACGCGCCCGGGCCCGTCCGTCATCCCGGTGGCTGCGTCGGCGGACCAGGGGGCGGACCCGACGGCACGACCGGAGAGCGATCCCGACGGGGCATGAGTTCGACGCCCGTTCCGCAAGTTCTTCAATCGAGAACAACGCGGCTCAGCACGTCGGTCAGCAATCCGTCGCCGTGATAGACCGTACGCATCGCATCGGCCAGGACGATCAAGTCTGCCGGGTCGCCCCGCGCGACGAACATGTCCGCCGAGGAATCGAACGCGATCCGCCCCGACATGTCCGGATGCCGCGCCGTCAGCACGGTCGTCGCGACGGATTGCCAATCGTAGCTTTGCCGATCCAGCCGGTCTGTTGCCGGAAGATTCCGGCCTTCGCCGTCAGGCCGGGATCGACCAGCAGCAGGCTGCGGCCCAGGATGAAGGGCGCATCGGTCTCGCGGTCGGTGGATGGCCCTGCCGCCATGTGGTTCCTTGCGTGATTCCGGTCGTGAGCCGTTCCGTCGTCGGCCGCCGGCAGGCACGGGGGAGCCCTTCCGCAAACCGGTCCTCGCGGGACCGGAACCGCGGCCCGGGGCGTCCTTCCGGCCATTCGATTCTGCCGCATGCCGCCTCGCCGAACCGGCGTCCCCATCACGAGGAAATGCCGTAGGCTGCGCCCGGATCCTCTATCCTCTCGGAGTGCGCGCATGCCCGATCAATCGGCCGTCCCGGTTCCCGCCGTCGAAGCCGCATGACGATGGCCGCGCCCCCGATCCGCATCGAGGCGGACTACCTTCTCGAGACCGCGAGCGATCCCCGCCGGGTGGCGGAGACGATGGCGGGCGAGCAGTCGAGCGGCACCTTCGTGCCGGTACCGGGCGAGACGCCGGAGCTCAAGGAGCGCTCGGCCGCCCGGGTCGAGCGCCTGGAGGTGTTCGACGCGCTGGTCGACGCCCCCTCGCTGCCGACCACCGCGGCGATCGATCCCGCGCGCCTGCGCCGGGCCCGCGTCACCCTGTCCTGGCCGATCGAGAATCTCGGGCCCTCCCTGCCGAACCTCTTGGCCACCGTGGCCGGCAACCTGTTCGAGCTGCGCCCGATCACGGGCCTGCGCCTCCTCGACATCCGGCTGCCCCAGGCCTTCGCCGAGGCCTATCCGGGCCCGCGCTTCGGGATCGACGGCACGCGCCGCCTCGCCGGGGTCGAGGGGCGCCCGATCATCGGTACCATCATCAAGCCGAGCGTCGGCTTCGGGCCGCAGGAGACCGCCGCCCTGGTGCGGACGCTGTGCGAGGGCGGCATCGACTTCATCAAGGACGACGAGTTGCAGGCCGACGGGCCGCATTGTCCGTTCGAGGACCGGGCCCGCGCCGTGATGCGGGTCGTCGACGACCATGCCGACCGGACCGGCAAGAAGGTCATGGTCGCCTTCAACCTCACCGGCGAGATCGACCAGATGCGCCGGCGCCACGACCTGGTGCGCGATCTCGGCGGCACCTGCGTGATGGCGAGCCTCAACGCGGTCGGCCTCGTCGGCATGATCGCGCTCGCCCGGATGAGCGAATTGCCGATCCACGCCCATCGCAACGGCTGGGGCGCGCTCACCCGCCACCCGCTGCTCGGCTGGTCCTACGTCGCCTGGCAGAAGATCTGGCGGCTCGCCGGGGCCGACCACATGCACGTCAACGGCCTCGACAACAAGTTCTTCGAGGACGACGACAGCGTCGTCGCGTCGGCGCGAACCTGCCTGACCCCGCTCTTCCCCGACAAGCCGTGCCTGGCCATGCCGGTCTTCTCGTCGGGCCAGACCGTGCGCCAGGCCCCCGGCACCTTCGCGGCCCTCGGCTCGACCGACCTCATCGTCACGGCGGGCGGCGGCATCGTCGCCCATCCGGGCGGGCCGGGCGAGGGCGTGGCGGCCCTGCGCCAGGCCTGGGAGGCGGCGGTCGCCGGCATCCCGCTGCCCGATCACGCCCGCACCCATCCGGCGCTGGCCCAGGCGCTCGAGGGCGCGGCGTGACGGCCCGCCCGCTTCCCGACGGGCCCCTCGTCGCCTTCTACGGCGACGACTTCACCGGCTCGTCGGCGGCGATGGAGGTGCTGGCCTTCGCCGGGCTCGAGACCGTTCTGTTTCTCTCGACGCCCGCGCCGGAGCGCCTGGCGGCCTTTCCGGGCGCCCGCGCCGTCGGCATCGCCGGCGTCGCGCGCTCGCAGCCGCCGGCCTGGATGGACCGGGAATTGCCCGCTCCCTTCCGGCTCCTCGCGGGCCTGCAGGCGCCGGTCGCCCACTACAAGGTCTGCTCGACCTTCGATTCGGCGCCGCATCTCGGCTCGATCGGCCGCGCCATCGAGATCGGCCGCGGGATCTTTTCCGGCGGCTGGACCCCAATGGTCGTCGCCGATCCGGGGATGGGCCGCTACCAGAGCTTCGGCCACCTGTTCGCGATGGCCGACGGCCGGGGTCACCGCCTCGACCGCCACCCGACCATGGCGCGCCACCCGGCGACGCCGATGGACGAGGCCGATCTCGCCCGCCACCTCGCCCGCCAGACCGACCTTCCGGTCGGCCTCGTCGATTTCGTGGCGATGAAGCGGGGAGAGGGCGATGCGGCGCTCGATCGGGCGAGGGCCGAAGGGGCGGCGATCATCTCCCTCGACGTGCTCGATTCCGAGACCCTGGCCGAGGCCGGCCGGCTGATCTGGGAGCGAGGCGGGGCGCCCGTCTTCGCCGTCGGCTCGCAAGGGGTCGAGGCCTCTCTCGTCGCCTATTGGCGCGCGGCCGGCCTGCTGCCCGCCGAGGCGGCGCCTGCCCGGTGCGGGCCGGTCGCGCGGATCGCCGTCGTGTCGGGCTCGGTCTCGCCCGCGACGGCGGGCCAGATCGCCCACGCCCTCGATCACGGCTTCTCCGGCATCCGGCTCGATGCCCGGCGGCTCGTCGACGACGAGGCCTGGGAGCGGGAGATCGGCCGCGCCGTCGCGGAGGCCCGCGCCGCCCTCGATGCCGGTCGCGATCCCCTGGTCTACAGTGCTGCCGGCCCCGACGACCCGGCGGTCGCCGCCCAGCGCGAGGCGGTGCGGATGGCCGGGCTCGACCCGGTCGCGGCGAGCGAGCGGCTCGGGGCGGGACTCGGGCGGATCCTGCGGGCGATCGTGGGGAGTACCGGCCTGACCCGGGCGGCGATCGCCGGCGGCGATACCTCGGGCCATGCCGCGCTGCAGCTCGGGATCGACGCGCTGACCGCGCTCGGCCCGCTCGATCCGGGGGCGCCGCTCTGCCGCGCCCACGGCGCCGGCACGTCCCTCGACGGGCTCGAACTCGCCCTCAAGGGCGGCCAGGTCGGCCGCCCCGATTTCTTCACCGCCTTGCGCCAGGGCCGCCGCCCGCCCGCGTGAGCGGAAGGGCGCCGTTCGGCGCGCCCTGCGGCCTCAGCCTTCGGTCTTCTTCGGCCGGCCGCGGCGGGCGGGAGCGGGGGCCGGAGCGGGCTCCGGGGGGGCTTCGACCTCCGCCCGCTGCGCTGCCGCGCGTTCGCGCCGGATCTGGCCGAGGCCGAGGCTCTTGGCGAGCTCGGAGCGCTGCGCGGCGTAGTTCGCCGCCACCATCGGATAATCGAACGGCAGCCCGAACTTCTGGCGGTACTCGTCCGGCGTGTAGCCGCGCGTGGTGAGGTGCCGCTTCAGGCTCTTGTAGGGCTTGCCGTCGAGGAAGCTCGTGATGTGGTCAGGCGTCACGGACTTGCGGATCTGCCCCGAGGTGACCTTGTGGTCCTCCTCCGGCACGGCGGCCGGTGCACCGAGACCGGTCAGCGACGCGTGCACGGCGGCGATCAGGTCGGGCAGGTCGGCCGCCCGCACGTTGTTGTTCGATACGTAGGCGCCGACGATGTCGCTCGTCAGTGCGACGAACGGCGAGGAGGCGGGGTTCGCGTTGTCCATGTTTTATTCCATTTGACGAGCCTCCCCTGTGATGGACATCAGTCGTTGCAAGGTCAATCGCGATAAACGAAATGGCTGCGCATAAACCGACCGGTTTCGTGGCCGGTGGGTTGGCGCGCGACGACGCAGGGTCAGCGGGCCTCGGCAGCCGGGCGCAGCGAGCGCCGCGCCAGGGCGATCGCGGCGGCCAGCACCGCCGGATCGCCGACCTCGTGGGCGAGGATCAACACCAACCGGGCGTTGAGCGCCGCGCTCTCCTCGTCGCCGAGGCCCCGATGCGCGTGGATCAGGCTCTCGTAGACGCCGTCGGCGCCCCCCGAGAATCCGTCGTCCAGTCTGAGCCCGTCCTTCGTCATGCGGCCTCCTCCACGACAGCGCCCGGCCGGCCGCCGGCCCGGGCGAGCGCATCGGCGAGGCGCGCAGAGTCGAACGAGGGAAAGCGCGCCGCGATGTGGGCGTCGGGCCGGATCAGGAAGACGGTGCCGGGCCCCGCGCCGTACCGGCGGGCCGCCAGCCCCTGGGCATCGTGCAGCACGTCGGTCGTGCGCGCCGGCGCACCGGGCATCGCGGCGCTCGCCACCACCACGACGCGCAGCCCCGGCGCGAGCTCGGCCAGCCGATCGAGGCCGGCCGCTCCGTCGGCGAAGACCAGCAGGGTGAACGGCCCGCCGAGCCGGTCGAGCAGCCAGCCCTCGCCGCCTGCGGCGTCGACGACCGGCGCGTCGGCGCACGGGTCCCCGGGGCCCAGGCCCGCCGCGGGCGGGCAGGGGTCCGGGGTCTGGAGCGACAGGCCGGCGAGGCGGCATGGCCGCGACAGGCGCCCGGCATTGAGGAGCCGGCGGGCGAAGGGCGCCTCGGTGGCGAGATCCAGCACCCCATCGCGAAAATGCCGCTCGGCGCGCGTCTTGGGCGTCATGAAGGTGGTGGTGCGGCTCGAATTCAGGATGTTCTCGTCGGCGGCGCGCCCGCGCTCCTCGTCGTAGGTCGCGATCAGGCTCTCGGGGGCGGCGCCCTGCAGGACCAGCGCCAGCTTCCAGCACAGGTTGTCGGCGTCCTGGATGCCGCCGTTGCCGCCGCGCGCCCCGAACGGGCTGACCACGTGGGCGCTGTCGCCGGCAAACACCACCCGCCCGTGCACGAAGCGTTCGAGCCGGGCGCAGCGGAAGGCGTAGACCGAGCACCATTCGAGGCTCAACGGGACGTCCTCGCCCACGATCGCACGGATCCGCGGCATCACCCGCTCGGGCTGCCGCTCCAGCTCGGGGTCGGCGTCGGGGCCGAGCTGGAAGTCGATGCGGAAGACGTCGTCGGGCTGGCGGTGCATGAGGGCGCTCTGCCCGGCATGGAAGGTCGGCGCGAACCAGAACAGGCGCTCGGTCGGAAAATCCGCGCTCATCCTGACGTCGGCGATGAGGAAGCGTTCCTCGAAGCGCTGGCCGGGAAAGGGCAGCCCCATCCGGGTCCGGGTCGGCGAGCGCGCGCCGTCGGCGGCGATCACCCACTCGGCCTCGACGACCTGCTCCCCATCCGGCGTCGCCACGGTGAGACGCGCGCCCTGCCCGTTCTGCGCCAGATCCGTCACCGCGTGGTTCCAGCGCAGGTCGATCAGGTCCGGGAAGTCCCGGGTCCGCGCGATCAGGTACTCCTCGACGTAATATTGCTGAAGGTTGACGAAGGCGGGGCGGCGGTGGCCGCTCTCGGGCAGAAGGTCGAAGCGGTAGAGCTCGCGTTCGCCCCGGAAGACCCGGCCGACGCTCCAGGTCACGCCCTTGTCGACCATCGGCTGGCCGATTCCGAGCCGGTCCCAGATCTCGAGGGTGCGCTTGGCCCAGCAGATCGCCCGGCTGCCGGTCGCGACCGTGTCGTCCTCGTCGAGCACCACCACCGGCACGCCGCGCGTCGCGAGGTCGATGGCGCAGGTGAGGCCGACCGGGCCGGCACCGATCACCACGACCGGCCGGCGGCCGGCCGCCAAGGCAGGGATGGGATCGGGAGGGACGGGACGGGGAGGGAGCGTCATCGGCGTCGTCCTCGGCAGGTGTCCTTGAGGGCGTTTCCTCGAGCGGGAGGGTGCCCCCCCAGCGCCGGGCGCGGTCAGCCTTCCAGCGCCCGCCACATCTCCATGTCGCGCTCGGCGGTCCAGATCCGCGGCGTATCGAGGCCCTGCGCCTCGTCGTAGGCGCGGCTGACGCAGAACGGCATGCAATGCTCGAAGATCACCCAGTGGCCGTAGCGCGGCCGCATCTCGCCCATCGCCCGGGCATAGACCGTCTTGAGGTCGTGCCCGGCGGCGATGCCGTCCCTGGCGATGCCGAAGAGATCGCGCAGGAAGGCGCGGGTGCCCTCGATGCCCTCGCGGATCCGCTCGGGCGTCGTTAGCGCCTCGCCGCGGCCGGGCACCACCGCCTTGGGGTTCAGGGCCTCCAGCCGGTCGAGGGTGGCGGGCCAATCCTGGAAATGGGCGTCGCCGCAATACGGGGTGGCGCCGTACTCGACGAGGTCGCCGGAGAACAGCACCTCCTCCTTCGGCAGCCACGCGATGGTGTCGCCGGCGGTGTGGCCGCGGCCGGCATGGACGATCCGCACCTCGCGCGCGCCGAGCCACAGGGTCATCTCGCCCCGGAAGGTCACGGTCGGCCAGGTCAGGCCCGGAATCTCCTCGCGTCCCCGGAAGAGCCGCGGAAAGCGCTGGATCTCCGATTCCATGTCCTGCCGGCCGCGCTCGACGATCATCGCGCGGGCGACGTCGCTGGCGATCACGTTGACCCGGTCGGGGTAGCCGGCGACGCCGAGCACCCGCACGGCGTGGTAATGGGTCAGCAGGATGTGGCGGATCGGCTTGTCGGTGACCTCGCGCACCTTCGCCACCAGATCCCCGGCCATGCGGGGCGTGGCGCGCGCGTCGATGACGAGCACGGAATCGTCGCCGACGACCACGCCGGAATTCGGGTCTCCCTCGGCGGTGAGGGCGTAGACGCCCGGTGCCAGCTCCGAGAAGGTCTCCCGCTTCTCGATGAGATCGGCCTGGCTGGCGAAACCCTTGCTCATCTGGTCGTCCTCCCCGCGCGGTCCGGGGCGGGGCGATTCGGCCGGGTTCTTCGTCGAACGCCCCCGGGCCGAGCCACGCCGCGCCGGCCGTGCTCGTCATGCTTGACGTCAGGCTATTCAGTTGCGTGTGCAACCGTCAAGGGCGGCCGTCCAAAGGTGCCCGTCCAAGGGCGTCCATCATGGCGGGAACGACGATTGTCCCGCGCATGGTGCGATTCTCCGAGCACGATCGTCCGATCGGACCGCCGACGACCGTTGCGAGCCCGCATCCGCGCGGGGCGACACCGGCCGATGCGAAGATCGATCGGTTCGCATAATGGCACGAGACGATGCGCCGTCGCCTTGGCGCATGGGCACGAGTTGCCGGCGTGTGGAGACAGGGAGCGGTCAGGGGAGGCCGTCCTGCCCGGTATCAGGGACGAGGAGGTTCGAACGCTGGCCGAGGCCGTGATGCGCAAATGCGGTGCTCCCGGCCCGCGGCGGCGATCAAGCTCGCGGTGCAACGGGAGGCCGGGCGCGCGGACGAGTCCGTTCCTCTGCGCGATCGGGTGGCCGCGTTTCGTGCGGCCGGGGTGACCAAGGCCGATCGACCCCGGGTCCGTCTTCAAGCGAGTCCGAGCGTGACGCGCTCCGGACCCGTCGAGCGTCTTCGTCGATTCCGCCCCCATCGTCGCCATTCTGGCCGACGAGCCTGCCGGAAGTGACGATCAACCTTCGATGAGGGCGGACGCGAAGGTATCGGTTCACGTCATGGCCGCTTCGTGCCCGGCACGGGTGGCGGTGCGCCGTATCCGCCCCTATATGAGGCTCATGACTGATACAACGTCCACTCCCTACACCATCGAAATCTCCCCCATCTCCAAGCCGGCCGGCCAGTTCCAATGGGCCATCCGCCGCAACGGCAAACTGGTCGAGCGGTCGGACCGTCCGCACCCGACCGAGGCCAAGGCCGAGGCCAGCGCCCTGGCGGCGGTCGAGCGCAGCATGCATTCCTCCGCCAGCGGGCGGTGGTGAGCCTCACGGCGCCTTGAACCCGGCGGCGGGGCGAGTTCGCCCCGCCTGCCCGGACGAGATGCGGCGACGATCAGGTCTTGCGTCGCACGAGCGTACAAGGCCGAGCGTAGAAGGCGATGCCGCCGCTCCTCATCGATCCGCCAGCCCTGATCCGGCCCGCTGCCGCCGCGCCCTGCAGCCCCAGCCTCCGGGCCCGCTTGCTGTCGCCGCCGGCCCCCGGTGACGACGAAGTCTCCCTCACTTGCAGCCTGCAGCTCTCCCCGGACGATCGGGTGCTCAAGCGCATCGTCATCGAGGGCGCGGCGGCCTCCGGCTTGACCCTCGATTGTGCGGGCGCGAGCCTCGGCCGACCGAACGAACCGGTGTATCTCGGATCGTACACGATCGCGATCCGCTCCCGGCCCCCGGCCCGTCCGGGCGAGCCTTGGGACCGCCCCTCCGGCATCCGCATCCGCGACTGCACGATCTACGGTCATGTCCGCATCTGGGGCATGGGCGAGAACGGGCAGGGGCCGC
>NZ_AP024145.1:5872500-6045000 GCF_017347565.1 Methylobacterium indicum
AGGAGACCGCCAACATCGGCAACACCAAGGAACTGACGTTGAGCGACATGGTGCGCACCTGCGTTGCGCTGCAGGCTGGCGCGGCGTCTCACGACGAGTAGCCGATCGCGCCCGTGCGGCGGACGATGGGACTGGAGAGTGGCAAGGACCATCGGTGGTGCAGGCGAGGTGCCCGACCGCTTGGGCGCCCATACGGGCTCGCGTCCGTTCGTTTTCGCCCCGGACACCGCCGACTTCGGCGCCTTCCGGGCCCGGAGCTGCGCAACCCGGCCCGTGCGGCGGATGACGCCGCGATGGCGTGCGTGATGCGGCTCTTCCCGCCGAATTGCGCCGGGCGATGAGGCTGCCGGCTCCGTGCGCCGAGCCTGGACACGTTCCGACGGACGATATGCGAGGTGCCGATCGGCTCTCATCGAACGCAGCGTCAGCTCGCGGATACGGTCGCAAGACTTTTATGGAGCAGGATCACTCGTCCAGGCAGAGCCGGAAGTAGCTCTCACGGATGGCCTCCTTCTCGCGAAAGCCCGTGGCTCGCGGGTCGAGGAGTTCGGGCCCGTCCGGGACGCGACCGAAGGTCCGCGCTTGGACATCGACGAGGAATCCCCGCTCGCCCGTATAGAGGCCATCGCGGTTCTTGACGTTCACCGACCCGCAGATATGCGAGGCGCCGCTCCGCCGCAGAGCCGAGACCTTGGCGTCCGGACCGGTCAGGTTTCGCTGGACCAGCTCCAGGACGAGCGCGGTGTCCGTCGGTCCGATCCTGGCCCCCGACCCATCCTCGATCGTCTGGCCGAAAGCGGGCGCAGCCAGGACCATTACCGATGCCGCTGCATTCGCGACGCGAGATCTGCGCCGCATGCTTGCAACCATGACGAGGGCTTTCCAGAAATCGGCTGCCGCGATCCGGCCCATCCGGACGCGCGGGGTACGGTCTGCCCGTAGCATCGACGCAGATTCTAAAATGAATCGTATCGATACGCCAGATTATTCGACGACGGTGAGGTCGTCGCAGGTATATAATAATACAATAATCAAGATATCGCTTGGTTGCGGTCGGCCGAAGCGGTCACGGTCGAACATGGCCGGCGACCCCGACGGCACGGGGCGTCTTGGTCGAGGCCATGCGGTTCCACCTGGCCGCGATCGCGGAGCGGGATCGCGTCACCGTCCCCGCGATGGCGGGCGACCGGCCCGACGCCCGTTCGGCTGCCGATCACGCACCGACCGGGCCGAACAGCCGGGTGAGATATCGATAGTACAGCGGTTGGGTCCGTCGCAGCTCCTCCCGGGTGAAGGGCTCGCGGGCCAGCCGGCCGTGCAGGTAGACGCTCGCGGTCATGGCGAAGAACTCTTTCGGGTTGGCGAGCACGTAGGAACCTGCCGGGTAGAACCCACCCGCGCGGGCCCGCCCGTAGAAGGCCAGGATGTCCGGGTTGGTCACGCCGCCGGGCAGGATCCTGAGATGATAGACGTGCATGTATTCATGCAGCAGGATCGGGCGGACGTCGTTCGGGTCCGCGACGGCGATGGTCACCCGGTCGCCGCCATCGTAATGGCTGCCGGCCCCGGACCCCGTTTCCACCACCACCGGCACGCGGCGCAGGAATGCTTTGGTGCGGCGGTCGAGAACCGTCGCCTCGACGAGATCGACCTGATGCTCCGCCGCCCGCTGCAACGCGGCGATCTCGGCGTTGGGGACGTCGCGGCCCATCTCGATCCGGTAGCCGCGATAGGTCTCGGACCCGTCGCCGGAGCGTAGGGCGGGGGCGGCTTGCCGGGAGGCCGCGTGTCCGAGGGGTCGATGGGGCGAGCCTTGCACGGCCGGCACCGCCAAGGCCCTCGGTGCGAAGGCCGTTGTCAGGACGGCGAGCGCTGCCGCGGTGAGCCGGGCCGGCGATGCGGGGTAGGGGAGTGTCATGATCCCGGAGCCTTCCGTGTTCGTCGGCGGCCGCCGCGCATCGGTGGCCGGACCGCCATCGGGTTCGGCCGGACTATCGCGGTCGGACCGCGCGCGGATGTGACGGACGGTCGGGCGGCTTGTAACGTTTTGTGACAACGCCCGTTTCGGCGTTGCCGGGCAGCCCGTCCCGACTATCCTCGCGGGGCATGATCGACGGTCCCACCATCGCCATCGTCGAGGACGACGACGACATCCGCACCCAGCTCGCCGAGTATCTGGAGGGCGAGGGGTTCCGCGTCGCGCGCTGTACCGGCGGCGCCGATCTCGACCGGCGGATGAGGGCCGGGCCGGCCCCGGACCTGATCGTGCTCGACTGGATGCTCCCGGGAGAGGACGGGCTGTCGATCTGCCGGCGCCTGCGCGACGCGGGCGGACCGCCCATCGTGATGCTGACCGCCAAGGACGAAGACATCGACCGGGTGCTCGGCCTGGAGATGGGAGCCGACGACTACGTCTCGAAGCCGTTCAACCCGCGCGTTCTGCTCGCCCGCATCCGCGCCGTCCTGCGTCGCGCCGCCGGAGCCGCCGCTGCGACGGGCGAGGCCGCCCCGGAGCGGCTCTGCGTGGCCGATCTCGTCGTGGACCTCGCGGCGCGGACCGCGACGCTCGCCGCGAGCGCCGTCGAGATCCCCCTCACGAGTGCCGAGTACGACCTGCTGCATTGCTTCGTCACCCGTCCGCAGCGGGTTCTCTCCCGCGACCAGCTGCTCGACTGGACGCGCGGACGCACGGCGGATGCCTTCGACCGCACCATCGACGTCCAGGTCAGCCGGCTGCGGCACAGGCTCGACGGGGCCGGCAGCGCGGCGGCGGCCCTGATCAAGACCGTGCGCAACGCCGGCTACATCCTGGCGGCCCCTGTCGGGCCGCAGACGGTCCCCGTCAGGCCGCAGACGACGCCGGCCAAGGGGCCGGGGGAGGCCTGATGGGGCGGGTCGGCCTCCTCGGCCGGATCATGCTGGTCCTGCTCGGCGCGCTCTCGCTCCTCGTCATCGCCACCTTCGGCATCGACCGGTGGCAGAGGAACCACGAGCGCTCGCCCTATCCCTCCCGCTTCCCCCGGGTCGACCAGGCGGCGCACATCGTCTCCCTGCTGCGCGATGCCGATCCGGCGCAGCGGCCCGCGATCCTGAAGGCGGTGAGCGGCGAGGCCCTGAAGGCAGAGATCGTCGCCGCACCTCCCGACGAGGCCGGCCTGATCCGCGAGCCGCGCCTCGAGGCTCGCCTGCTCGGCATCGCCGGGGAGCCCGCCGGCCGCATCCGGGCCTTCACCGACGCCGCCATGCTGCACCGGGGCGTCGATCCGGCCGAGCCGGCGGCGGCGCGCCGCGGGCCCGTGGGACGCCTGGCGGCGGCGACCTACCGGTTGCCCGACGGGCAGACCCTCGTGGTCACGGTGATCGAGGGGCATCGCTCGCACATGCCATGGCTGCTCGGGCAACCCCTGAGCCTGTGGGTGGCCGTCCTCGGCGTCGCGGTCGCCGGCCTCGTCACCCTCGGGGCGCGCCACGAGCTCGCGCCACTGCGGCGCCTCACCGAGGCGGTCGCCCGTTTCGACGGGCGCGCGCCCACCCCGAGCCGGGCCGCCCATCAGGGTGCGCCGGAGATCCGGCGCCTCGCCCAGGCGATCCAGGCGATGCAGGAGCGGATCGCCGGCCTGATGGGTGAGCGCTCGCTCCTGATCGGCGCCATCTCGCACGATCTCAAGACCTATCTGACCCGCATGCGTCTGCGGGCCGAGGGCGTCGCCGAGGCTGGGCGCCGGGAGCGGCTTGTCGAGGATCTCGACGCGATGACCGCCCTGATCGAGACCTCCCTTAGCTTCGCCCGCGGCACCGCCGCCGAGATCGGCCGGTCGCCGGTGGACCTTGCCGACATCGTGGCGGTCGAGGTCGCCGAGCATGCGGCGCAAGGGGCGCCGGTCAGCCTGACGGGCGAGGAGGTGCGAAACGCCACCGTGGCGGGCGACGCGGTCGCCCTGCGCCGGGTGGTCGCCAACCTCGTCGGCAACGCGGTCGAGTACGGCCGCTCCTCGGTCGCCGTCGCGGTGCGCCGCACGGGGGCGGCCTGCCAGATCGTGGTCGAGGATGACGGGCCGGGCATCCCGGAGGCCGAGCGCGCCGCCGTGTTCAGCCCCTACTACCGGGTCGAGCGGTCGCGCAGCCGCCAGACCGGCGGGAGCGGCCTCGGCCTCGCCATCGCGCGGCAGATCGCGGAGGCGCATGGCGGCTCGATCGTGGCGGAGGCCGCCGCGTCGGGCGGGGCCCGGATCGTCGTGACGCTGCCGGCCCTGGCCTGATCCGGACTCCGGACGGCTGCGTCCCGAACCCGGACCACCGACCCGTGTGGCGCCGGAATCCACGGCGCGATGCAACGGACCGGATCTTTCCCGGGCTCCGCACCCCTCCGCGACGCGGCCGTTACACGACGTTACGATCCGGCGCGCACCCGTCACATCCGGGCAGAGCGCGCGGGCGAACCTCCTCTTGGACATGATCCGCCGATTCGCCATCCCGATCGCCCTCGTCGGAGGGCTTCTCCTCGCCGGTTCGAGCGCCGAGGCCCGTGACGGGTGCGGTCCCGGCTTCCACCGCGGCCTCTACGGCTGGTGCCGGCCGAACCTCGTCTACCGGCCGTATCTCGTCCGTCCCTACGCCTCTGCGCCGGCCTATCGTCGATTCGGCGGCCACCGATGGGTCGGGTACCGCTGGCGCTCTCACTATCGCTACAGCTGGCACCGTCATTTTGCCTGGCACCGGCGCGTCTGAGCGGCGGCGGGCCGTCAGCCCGCCGCCGGGCGGCCGATCCAGGTCCGGCGCCGCCAGACGTCGAGATGGGTGAAGCTGTCGTAGAGGCCGATCCCGCCCCCGGAGAAGAACGAGGCGGCGAGGGCCACGGCGCGGGGCGGATAGCCGCGCACCTGGATGTCGGCGGCGAAGCCGTAGAGGTGCATCGAGTTGCGCGCGGCGTTCTCCAAAGCGGCATTGTGCTCGGGCGTGCGGTAGCCGCTCGTCACCATCACGGGGAGGGGGCTCCCGTGCACCGCCGACATGCTGGCCTGCACGCCCGCCAGGAGGTCGAACAGGCTCGGCTCCATCCAGACCGCCCGGCCCTCGTCGCGGATGTCGCGCATGAACCAGGACAGGAGCAGGATCTGGGCCCGGTCGTGGCCGGCCCCGGTGCGGAAGCGGCTGCGCAGCTCGGACCCGTCCGGCCGCGTCAGCCAGAGCCGGTCGCGGCCGGTGGGGGCGTCCCGCACCGAATCGGCCGCGCCCGCCACCGCCGACGACAGGCCCGCATCGAGCCCCACGGCAAGACTGGCCGCAGGACCGGCGCCGCCGACGAGGGCGCGGCGGGTGAGGCCCGTCACCGGAAGGCGGCCGGCGTGGCCGCCCGGAACTTCGGGCTGACCGTCAGATGGATGATCCGCTCGCCGACGAAGGCCCGGGCGCCGCCCGCCGCGATCCTGACCGGATGGCTCGTTCGATCGACCGACGGCAGGCTCACCGCGCCGCTGCGGGCGAGGTCGTGGTAGCGGCCCATCCCGGTATAGTCCCGGTCGAGGCGGTTGAAATTCGCCGCGAAGCTCGCCCGCGCCTCGGCGATGCCGACCGCGAGGCCGGCCTCGAGCGCGACCGACCAGACGCCCTCCTCGGTGGAATCCTCCGGCCGCACCGCCGCCGCCGGCCCCGGCGGGGCGGGCGGCACGCCGGTGTTGTAGAGGTAGTCGCGCCAGTCCGGCGGCCGCAGCGCGAGGCGGGCCGGGCGGACGATCTCGAAGGCGCCGAGCGTCAGGTAGAGCGTGCGGTCGCCGACGCGCTCCCCGAGCCGCTGGAGCTCGGTGATCACCGGCGGCACCACGAGGCGCTCGATCATCAGCGGTCCGAAGTCGTAGCGCCGGTCGAGCTCCGCCCCGTAGACCCCGTCGAGCTCGGCGTTGAGCCGCGCCGTCTCCTCGGCGAAGCCCTGCCGGATGCCGACGCCCCGGGCCGCCTGGGCCAGAATCTGCTGGCGCAGGTCGCCGTTCTTGGATTGCAGCGCGCCGTAGCGCCCGAAGACCGGCGAGCCCGGATCCTGCAGCAATTCGTAGCTCGTGGCGGGATCGGGCGTCGGCAGCGCGGCGCTCCCGCCCCCCGGCGCGCCGCCGCCTTGTCCGGCCCCCTGTCCGCCCCCGCCGCCCAGGCCTGCACCGCTCATGCCCCCACCGAGCAGGCCCTGCATCGGCGTCGCGCCGGCGCGGGTCGCGATGTTGGGGTTGGCCTGGCCCTGGGTCAGCGCATTGAGGCCCGGATTCTGGGTCTGGTAGGGCGGATAGACGCCGCCATAGCCGTAGGGAGGAGCGCCGTACGGCACGCCGTAGGGGGCGACCGGGACGCCGGGGACCTGAGTCGCCGCCACGATCGGATTCAGCTGGGCGAGGACCGGCCCACCCGTGAGGGTTGCGAGGGCCGCGGCAAGGATCGCCAGCCTCACAGCCCGCGCCGTCCCATCTCCTCCTTGAGGAAGGTCCGCGTGCTCTCCGGGGATCCGGGCCGGCTTCCCGTGAGGGAGCAGGCCTGAAGGCACGCGGCACAAGAAAGAACGATAAGAAGCCATAACAACTTCATGTCCGATCGTCCGCACGCCACCGCATCCGTCATGATCTTTCCACCCTGGATCGTCAATTGCCCACGGCGAGACCCGCAGATAGGGCCATGATGTGTGGCATCGCGGGCACAGGACCTGCCATTGAACGCAGCGCGCGTCGCATCATCGCCGGACGACGCCACAGGCCGGCCGGTTTTTGCTGGAAGGCGTCGATTTTCCTCGCATGCCGACCATTGCCTTGTCGCCGTACCTTGCGTCATATTGCTGGACTGTAAGATGCGTTCTCGGGACAGACGGGGCCGGCAGGATGGCGGGACGGATCCGTGTGGTGGGACTCGCCGCCCTCGCCGCGGCGGTAACCTGCGGTGCCGGGGATGCGCCTGCGCAACCGTGGCGCGTATCCCAGGCGACCGGCGCCGCCGTGCCGGCCCCGGCCGCACAGGCGCCGTCGCCCGCCCCGGCTCCCTCTTCCTCGTCTCCGTCTCCGTCTCCGTCTGCGTCTCCGGCGGCCCCACCCCCGGTGTCCCCGCCGCAGGCGGCTGCCCAGCCGTCGGTTCCGGCTCCGGCCGAGGTCCCGCGGGCCTCGCCGCCGCCGGCGCGCGAACTGACCCCGGCCGAGATCTCGGCGCTCCAGAGCGTGATGACCGACCGGTCCGGCAGCGCGATCCTGACTCCCGGCAATGTCGGGGCGATCCGCAACCGGGTGATCGACGCGCAGCGGGCGGCCACGACCCCCGCCTACGCGGATGAGGGCCCGCCGAGGATCCGGCCGCGGCTGATGAGCGTGCAGCCGCAGGTCGACATGGCCGCGCCCCAGACCGTGCACCTCGCCTTCGGGATGGTGACGCCGATCACGATCCTCGATGCCGGCGGCCGGCCCTGGCCGATCGCCGCGTCCGCCTACGACCCGCGCAGCTTTGCCGTGGATGGCGGCGGCTGCGGCGGGCAGGCCTCGGCGCCGGCCGAGCGGCCGACCACGATCCACATCATGCCCTGCCGGGTCTCCACCTACGGCAACATCTCGATCACCCTCGAGAACTACCCGCTGCCGATCGTCCTGATCGTGAGGAGCGGCGGCCGCGGGGGCGAGGCGGTGGACCTGCCGGTGACGATCGAGGTGCGCGGGCGCGCCGCGCCCCTCACCGCCCGCTCCGCCGAGCCGGTCGCCCCGGCGAACCCCGCCGCGGCGGCGATGCGCCCGCCGGACGCGATCCCGGTCCCGCCGGGCCGCCACACCGCCCTGGCGGCCGCCCCCGACGGGGCGGTGCGCACGATCGCCGCGCGGAGCGGGCGGGGGCGTGCCGCCCATGCGCCGGGCGATCTGCCGGATCGCCTGATGGACGAGTTCGGCCTCGGCACGCCGCCGCGCGGCGCGGCGCGGCTGCGGGTCGACGACCCGGCGGTGTCGGCCTGGATGTTCGGCGGGCGGCTCTACGTGCGCGGGCCGGTGGTGGTGGTGAACCCGGTCCAGGACGCGATGGCCCAGACGCCCGACGGCGTACGGGTCTGGCGGTTCGACCGGCCGGTGCCGCGCCTCCTCGTCACCGACGCGGACGGGCGCGAGCGCGCCGTCACGATCGATGATTGAGCGCGCGATGGCCGCCGCGCAGGCGCGTGAGGGGCGCTCCCGCCCATGGAGCCGGCCCGGACCCGCTGCCGGGACGGCCGCCGGTGCGCCGGCCGGGGATGCTCACGTTGCAGCCGGGGGAGGATGGCCATGCCGATCACCGCATTGATCCTCGCCGCCACGCTGGCCGGCACCCCTCTCGTCCGGATCCAGGCGGCGGGGCAGGGGAACGGGCAGGAGACCGCCGCGCAGGCGCCGGTCCAGCCGACGCCGCAGGCGACGATGCCGTTCGTCCAGCCTCCGCTGCCGGGCCAGGCCCCGGCGACGCCGAGCGTGGTCTATCAGGGGCCCCCGGGCCAGGTCCTGTCGGACCCGGCGATCGAGGCCCGGATTAACGCGCAGATCGAGGCGCTGATGACCCCGCCGAGCGGCGGCTTCACGGTGCAGCGCTACGCCCGGCCCGAGCCCGCGGCCGCGGCGAATGCCGGATCCGGCGGGAACGGCGCGCGCCCCGGATCCGCGCTGCAGCAGGCGGCCTATCCGCAGCCGGGCGGCTACGGCGGGGGATTCCCGGGCGGCCAGTTCCCGGGCAGCCAGGGCCAGACCGGATTCGGTCAGGGCAATGTCGGACAAGCCGGCGTCGGCCAGGCGGGCGCCGGGCCCGGAGGCTACGGATCAGGCGGGTACGGCGGAGCGCCCGGACAGGCGAATGTCGGCCAGCCGGGCCAGGGGGGCGGGTTCGGCGGCGGGGTCGGTGGCATGCCGGGCGCCTATGGCGGCCAGCCGGCGCGTCCCCGCGAGCGGCTCTACGCCGTGGCGCGGGCGGGCGACACCGTCTACGCCTCCCTCGACCAGGGCTTCAACTCGGACGATCCCCAGGCCCCGATCTTCGCCACGATCTACGACGTCGACGGCGCGCAGCGCGCCGGGCCCCTGCACGGCGTCCGGCTGATCGGACAGATCGTCTACAGCACGAACCAGGCCGCGATCCAGTTCACCCAGCTCGTCCTTCTCGACGGCCGCCAGTACCCGCTCAAGGCCTACGCGATCTCGCCGCGGGACGCCCGCACCGGCATCTCGCGCGACGTCGACGACCACGCCTTCGAGCGCTACGCCGGGCTGTTCGCGGCCGCCCTCGTCCAGGGGGCCGGCCAGGTCGGGCAGCTCCTGCTGCAGACGAACCGCAACGTGGCGATCGACCCGGTGACCGGCTTCGCGCTCTCCACGCCCGGCGGCGGCCAGCGCACCCAGGCGGCGCTCGGTGCCCTCCTGCCCCTCGGCCAGACCGCGACCGCCATCGGCGCCCAGGCCTTCAACACGCCGGCCACGATCGCGGGCGTGCCCGGCCTCCCGATCGGCGTCGTCTTCCTGGAGCCGCCGGCCCTGCCGCGGGACGCGGTCCGGATGGGGGCGGCCGGCGCCCGTCCCCCGCTCGGCCTCTCGCGACTGAACTGACGGCGGCGGCGGGGTGCGGGCGACGCGAGAAGGGCCGAGGGGGCGATGACGCTCACGCTGCGAATCCTGCAGGCGCCGGACGGCGCGCCGGAGATCGGCGCGCGCCGCCTCGATCCCGGCGCAGGCCCGGTCTCGATCGGCCGCGGCCCGGACAACGACTGGGTGCTGCCGGACCCCGAGCGGCACGTCTCCAAGCTGCATTGCCGGATCGAGGCCGGGGCGGACGGGTTCTACCTCGTCGACCTGTCGAGCAACGGCGTCTACTTCGCCGCGGAGGGGCGGCCGGTGGGCCGCGGCAACCGCCGGGCGCTCGATGCCGGCGACAGCTTCCGAATCGGCGATTACCGCATCGGGGTCGGCCGCGAGCCGGAGCCGCAGGACGGGCCCGGGCCCGGCTCGCCCCACCCGGGCGGCGTCTCGGCGATCCTCGCCGGCACGAGCGACGCGAGCGAGCCCCGGGCCGCGCGCGGCCTCGGCGGGTCGGCGGACGACTGGCTCGCGGCGGTGCCGGGCGGTGCCGCCGATGCGCAAGTGGTGCAGCCCTACGGCTGGCGGGACCCGCCCGCCACGACCCTCACCGACCTGCCGGAGGCCGACGAGCCCTTCAGCGATTTCGCGAGTCGCAGCGAGCACGTCGCCCCGATCGACGAGGCGCTGCAACTCGCGCCGGCCCGCACCCTGCTGCCCGTCGACTGGCATCTCGGCGACGCGGCGGAGCCGACTCCGGCCGGGGGCGGCGCGGCGACACCCGACTGGAGCGGGGCCTGTGCCGCCCTGGTCGAGGGGACCGGGCTGGGCGGCCTCGCGGCCGGGCCCGCCCCCGGCGACCGCGCCGCCCTGGTGCGGGCCGGCCAGCTCCTGCGCCGCCTCGTGGACGTCCTGGCGACGGTCGAGGCGGTCCAGCGCAAGACCGAGCGGGATCTCGGCCTGGTCCCGCCGGACCGCGCCCCGGCCGGCGGTGACGCGCCGGGAGACCTGCCGGGCCTCGTGGCCGACCTCCTGACGGCGGGGACCGAGGATGCGGGCGACCGGCTGGTCGCGCGCCTCGCCGGGGTCGCGCGCGACGCCCGTGCGCTCGGCCTCGCGGTCGCCGAGACCGCCGACACGGTCGGCGCGCAGATCCTGCCGGACGCGATCGAGGACGCCGCCCGCGAGGGCACGCGGCTCGCCGTCGGCCCGCTGCTCAAGGCCGCGGCCTGGGAGCGCTACGCGACCTTGCACGGCACCCTCGCGGGGGGCGAGGGCGCCGCCGCCGCGGAGGCCGTCCTGGCGCCGCTGCGCGCAAGCTACGCCCGCAAGATCTGACGCCCGCCGATCCTGGAGCCACGAGAGCCGATGCTGAGCGAGAACCGCGTGGTCTGGTCGGAGGGGATGTTCCTCCGCGTGCAGCATTTCCAGCAGGCCGACCGCTGGACCGAGCGCTTCGTACGCGGGCTGACCCGCGACCTCTCGCCCTATCCGTGGGGCTTCTCCGAGATCGGCATCAACCGCGAGCTCCTCGGCGTCGGGCGCTTCGCCCTGTCGCATGCCCGCGGCATCTTCCCGGACGGGACCCCGTTCGAGGCGCCGGGCGACGCCGACCTGCCGCCGCCCCTCGAACTCCTGCCCGGCACCCGCGACGTCACGATCCACCTCGCGGTGCCGATGCGCCAGCCCGGCAGCCCCGAGGTCGGCGCCGACCGGCGCGAGGACGCGGCGACGCGGCTGCGGCGCACCGCCTGCGACGTACCGGACGCCAACGGCGACGGCTATGCCAGCGCCGGTCTCGAGGTCGGGCGGCTGCGCCTGTCCTACGCCCCCTCGAACGGGCCGCTCGCCGGCACCGAGCGGCTCGCCGTCGCCCGGGTGGTCGAGATCCGCTCGGACCTGGCGGTGGTGCTCGACGAAAAATTCGTCGCGCCCTGCCTCACCTGCGCCGCCGAGGGCCCGCTCGCCGCCCTCGTCTCCGAGCTGCAGGGCCTGGTCTCGCACCGGGCCGAGGCGCTGGCGGCCCGCATCGCCGATCCGACGACCCGCGGGGCCGGCGAGATCGCCGACTTCCTGCTGCTGCAGGTCCTCAACCGCGCCGAGCCGCTGCTGCGCCATGCCGGCGCCCAGGCCGGGCGGCTGCACCCGGAGGCGTTCTACGGCCTCTGCCTCGCGCTCGCCGGCGAGATCGCGACCTTCACGGCTCCGTCGCGGCGGGCGCCGCACCTGCCGGACTACCGGCACGACGACCTCGCGGCGACCTTCGCGGCGGTGTTCGCGGAGCTGCGCGCCGGCCTCTCGGCGCTGCTCGAACAGGTCGCGGTGCCGATCGACCTGCAGGAGCGCCGCCACGGCGTGCGCGTCGGTGCCATCAACGACCGCACCCTCCTGCGCGGGGCCGGGTTCGTGCTGGCGGTGCGCGCCTCGCTGCCGCCCGAGACCCTGCGGCGCTCGCTGCCGAACCAGATCAAGATCGGCCCCGTCGAGCAGATCGCCCAGCTCGTCAACGTGGCCCTGCCGGGCATCGCCGTGCGGCCGCTCGCGGTCGCGCCGCGCCAGCTGCCCTATCGCGGCGGCACGGTCTATTTCGAGCTCGACACCACCAACCCGCTCTGGCGCGACCTCGAACAGTCGAGCGCGGTGGCGATCCACGTCGCGGGCAACTTCCCGGACCTCGACCTCGAGCTGTGGGCGATCAAGGGATAGGGCGCCCTGGACGAATCCGGTACCGGTTCGTCGTCGATCATGCCCTCGAATGAACGCTCGGGGGCAGTGTCCGCGTGCCGGGTGCTCGGACACGGGCATTGGAGGCGCGATGCCGGTTCGGGGCTGCGGCCGTGACCGAGGATCGGGGCTCGTCCAGGCCCGGATCGCGTCGCCGCGCGACGTCGGGGCCGCGGAAGGGCGCCCCCTGGGTCGATCGCAAGACGATCATGCACGGTATTTTTTCGTAGTCTGATGCTTCCCTAGGGAAGACGTGTCGCAGGATCTGACAATTCGGATATTTGTTCGTGGCGTATGCGACGATCGCGCGTTTCGCGCATTGTCCATCCCGGGATGACGCAAGGCGAGCGCCCGCGATGACGAGATTTCCGGTCGGGGAGCGGTGATGGAGGCGGATCCGCGCGGCTACGATTCGGAATCGACGGTGGTGAAGCCGACGCCCGGCGGCGTGCGCGCCCCGACGGTGCTTCACGTCGATCCTCGAGGAGCCGGTCCTCGCGACGTCGATCCCAGGGACGTCGATCCCAGGGAGGCCGGTCCGCGGGTTCCCCCGCCGGCGCAGGAGCCCGTGCCCGGCGACTTCGCCCGGGCCGGGATGCCCCCGATGGTCGAGGCGGCCCTGCCGCTCCTCAGCCTGATCGCGCGGCTGCGCACCCTGTCGGGCACGCCCGACCTGGAAGCCCTGCGCCTGCGGGTCGTCGCCGCCGTCAAGGCGTTCGAGGCGGCGATCCTCGGCGTCGCGGTGACCCGCGAGCGCGCCCAGGCCGCCCACTACGCCCTGTGCGCGACGATCGACGACGTGATCCTGAACTCGTCCTGGGGCGCCTACAGCCTCTGGGCCCGCCAGGGCATGGTCTCGACCTTCCACACCGACGTCACCGGGGGCGAGCGCTTCTTCGACCTCCTCGCCCACCTGCACAAGGATCCGGGCTCGAACCGCGACGTCCTGCTGCTGATGTATCACTGCCTCTCCCTCGGCTTCGAGGGGCGGATGCGGGTCCACCCGCAGGGGCACCTGGAGATCGGGCGCATCCGCGAGGGCCTGTACCGGACGCTGCGGGGGGAGGCCGAGCGCGAGCTGTCGCCGGCCTGGCGCGGGGTCGATGCGCGCTTGAGCACCTCCGGCGCCCGCCACCTGCTCTGGGCGGGGGCGGGCCTCGCGGTCCTGGTGTTGGCGGGCCTGTTCCTGCTGCTGCAATCGGCGGTGAACCGGCGCTCCGATGCGACGTTCGCGGCTTTCATCGCGGCGCCCCCGAACACGCCGCCGAGCCTGCGCGGCGGCCCGCCGGGCCCGGCCACGGCCCCGGTCGCCGCCAAGGCGCAGAGCCGCCTGGTCGACAGCCTGCGCCGGACGCTCAAGCGGGAGATCGACGACGGAACCCTCGACGTCGTGCCGAACGGCAACGGCGCCACCCTGCGCATCCGCAATGCCGGCCTGTTCCAGAGCGGCAGCGCCGAGGTCGCACCGGCCTACACCGCGCTGTTCGAGCGGATCGGGCAGGCGGTCCGGGGCGAGGACGTCTCGGTGCAGGTCATCGGCCACACCGACAACGTGCCGATCCGCACCGTGCGCTTCCCCTCGAACTACGAATTGTCGGTCGCCCGGGCGCAGGCGGTGGCGGCGATCCTGGCGCGCTCGATCGGCACCGACGCGATCCGCGCCGAGGGGCGCGGCGAGGCCCAGCCGGTGCGCCCGAACGACAGCCCCGCCAACATCGCCTTCAACAACAGCCCCGAGGGCCGGGCGCAGAACCGGCGCACCGAACTGGTGATCCGCCGCAACGGTTCGCCGACGCCGCCCGACGGGTCCGACCCCGAGAGCGGGCACGAGGCCGGGCAGGAGAGCGGGCGAGAAAGCGGGCGAGAAAGCGGGGAAGTCCGGCCGTGAACATCCTCAACTGGATCTACGAGATCCGCTCCTACGCCACCGCCTATACGACCCGGGTCAAGGCCTGGTGGCTCGTCGCGCTGATCTGGGCGCTCGTCGCGGCCTGCGTGGTGTTCTTCTACGGCGAGGCGGTCTCGTTCGGGACCTGGCGGCCCTTCGCGGCGATCCAGACCCGGATCTACGCCGTGGCGGCCATCGCGGCGGCCTATTTGGCCTACTGCATCTACCATCTCGTCCGCGGGCTGCGCCGCGACGAGGCGCTGATCGACGCGGTCTCCGGGACCGATCCGGCCCGGGCCGCGCAGGGCGACGTGGCCGAGCTGCAGGCGCGCCTGCGCGACGCCCTGCGGCTCCTGCGCCGCACGATGGGCCGGCGGTCGGTCTATGCGCTGCCCTGGTACGCGCTGATCGGACCGCCGGGCTCGGGCAAGACCACCGCGCTGCGCAACTCGGGTCTGCGCTTCCCGCTCGCCGACAGCATCGGCGAATCCGTCGAGGGGGTGGGCGGCACCCGCTCCTGCGACTGGTGGTTCACCGACGACGCCATCCTGATCGACACCGCCGGCCGCTACACCGCCCAGGAGGGCGACGGCGAGGCGGACGCCGCCGGCTGGCGGGGTTTCCTGAGGCTCCTGCGCAAGCACCGCCGGCGCCAGCCCCTCAACGGCGCCGTCGTGATGCTGGGCGTCGATACGCTGGTCCAGGCCACGGCCCCCGAGCGGCTGCATCACGCCCGCACGATCCGCAAGCGCCTGCGCGAGCTCGACGAATCCTTCGGCCTGCGCGTCCCGGTCTACGTCGTGCTGACCAAGGTCGACCGGCTCGCCGGCTTCGAGGCCTTCTTCGAGGCCATGCCGAAGAGCGAGCGCGAGCAGGTCTGGGGCACGACCCTGGCCCTGCCCAAGGCCGGGATCGAAGGGCGCGACCTCGCCGACCGGCTCGGGCGCGCCTTCGACGACCTGATCGCGCGGCTCAACGGCCTCCTGCTCGGACGCCTGCAGGACGAGATCGACCCCGAGCGGCGCGCCCGGATCTTCGCCTTCCCGAGCCAGCTCGCGCTCGTGGCCGAGCCGCTGCACGAGGTGCTGGGCGAGATCACCGCCTCGTCGCGGTTCGACCCGCCGCCGCGCCTGCGCGGGCTCTACCTCGCCTCCGCCGAGCAGGACGGGCAGGTCGTCGACCTCGTCGGCCGCAACGCGAGCCGCCACTTCGGCCTCGACCTGCCGCGCTTCGCGGCGGCGAGCGCTGGCGGCCATCGCAGCTACTTCCTCGCCCGGTTGTTCCGGGACGTGATCTTCAACGAGGCGAACCTCGTCGCGACCAACCCCGCCGCCGAGCGCCGCCGCCGCTTCCTGCGCCTCGCCGCCGGGGGCCTCGCCGCCGCCCTGTCGCTCGGCCTGGCGCTGGTCTGGCTCGCCGCCTACCTGCGCCAGGACGATCTGCTCGCCGCGACGGACATGCGGCTCGCCCGCTACACCGCGGCCGCCGCAACGCTGCCGGTCGAGGAGGTCGCCGATGCCGACTTCGTGCGTGCCGACGCGGTCCTGTCCGGGGCCCGCGACGCCGCCGCGCCCTACGGGCAGGACCGCCCGCCGCGCCTCCTCGACACCTTCGACCAGCGGGCGAAGGTCGAGGCGGGCCAGGCCAACCTCTACGAGCGCGCGCTGACGGGCTACCTCCAGCCGCGCCTGCTCGTCGCGCTCGCCACACTCCTGCGGGCGGGCGACGGCGCGCCGGAGGCCGGCAAGTCCTCTGTCGACAAGTCCTCTGTCGACAAGTCCTCTGCCGACAACTCCTCCGTCGACAAGTCCGCGTCCGGCAGGCCCGACGCAGGCCCGCCCGGATCCCCCGGGACGGAGGTCGTCGCGCGGGCGCTCAAGGCCAGGGCCGAGCCGGCACCCGGGCGGCCCGCGCGCAAGCCGGGTGGCGCCGAGGCCGCGCCGCCGGCCGCGCCGGACCTCGCCGAGGCCCTGCGCCTCTACCGGATGCTCGGCGGCGAGGAGAGTCTCGACCGGGCCCTCGCGACGCAGCGCCTCTCGGGCCTGTTCGCCCGCCTCTACCCGGAAGAGCGCCAGGCCCCCCTGCGGGCGAGCCTCGACGGCCATGTCGCGGCCCTGCTCTCGCGCCCCCTGATCCCGATCGCCCTCGACGAGGGTCTCCTGGCGCGCGCCGGCGACCGGGCGAAGGTGCAGGATCTCGCCGGGCGCTGGATGCGGGCCGGCGGCGAGCGGGCCTGCCGGACGGCGACCGAGCGCCGCTACCCGTTCGACCGGAACGCCGCCGCGGAGGTCGGGCTGCCCGAGTTCTCGGCGCTGTTCGGGCCGGGCGGCCTGTTCGCCCGCTTCCTGCGCACCGACCTCGCCGATGCGGTCGATACCGGAACCCGGCCGTGGCGCTGGCGCGGCCAGGCGACGGGCAACGAGGCGGGCGACGAGGCGGTCCTGCGCAGCTTCGAGACGGCGGACGAGATCCGCCGGGCGTTCTTCCAGACCGGGGCCGACCGGCCCGTGGTCGGCTTCGAGGTCACGCCCCTGCGCCTCGACCCCGAGGCCACCACCGCCTCCCTCATCGCCGACGGTCAGGAAGTCACCTATACGCGCGGCAGCGCGCGGCCGCTGACGCTGACCTGGCCGGGCGAGCGGGCGGTGAGCCAGGCCGCCCGCGTGGTGGTGCAGCCCGGCCCGCCCGAAGCCGCCGCGTTCACCGGGCCCTGGGCGCTGTTCCGCCTGGTCGAGGCCGGACGGCCCGAGCCCGCCGGGCCCGACCGCCTGCGGCTCGCCTACGATGCGGGCGGGCACGAGGCGAGCTTCGAATTGCGCAGCCCGACCCGGCCGAACCCCTTCGCGCTCGCGGTGCTCCGCTCCTTCCGCTGCCCGAGGTTCCGATGACCGGACGGCGCCCGGCCGCCGCGCCGGAGCCCGCCGTGCCCGGACTCTTCGGCAAGGTGCCGAGCCGGGGCGACTTCGTCAGCCGCCGCCTCGGCGGGGCGCTGCACGGCGCCCTCGACCAGTGGCTGTCGCGGGCGATCGTGGCGAGCCGCCGGCAGCTCGGCGAGGCCTGGCTGCCGGCCTATCTCGTCGCCCCGGTCTGGCGCTTCGTGCTCGGGCGCGACACGATGGGCCCGCACGCGGTCGCCGGCGTGCTGATGCCCTCCGTCGACCGGGTCGGGCGCTACTTCCCGCTGGTGCTCGCCGCCGAGATGCCGGGCCTCGCCGATCCCTGGCGGCTGTTCCGCCGTGCCGGAACCTGGTTCGACGCCGCCGAGGCCCGGGCGCGCGCCTGCCTCGCCGACGATTTCGACTTCGACGCCTTCGAGGCGGGGCTGACCGCCCTCGGCCTGCCGGAGCCGCCGCACCGGCCGGTGCCCGACGGCGCGGAGGCGCCGCGCCGCTACGGTCTCGGCGGCGAGGCGGAGGCGATCCGGGCCTATGCCGACGTCCTCGAGGCGGCGATGGCGGGCTCGCGCCGCAGCTTCACCCTGTGGTGGACCACGGGATCCGAGGCGGTGGCGCCTTCGCTGCTGATGCATGGCGGCGCGCCGGCCCCCGAGCAGTTCGCCGCCTTCCTCGACGGGCGCTGGGACGTCTGGGGCTGGCAGGACTGGGCCCGGCAGGACGGGCCGGGGCCGGGCCAGGCGGACCGGGAGGCCCGCGCGCCGGTCCTTCCCCCGGCCGACGCGCCGCTCGCGCCCGCGGCTGCGCCCGAGCCGGTGCGGCTCGTCTCGGCGGCGCGTACCCATCGGGGCACGCGGCGGCGGCGCAACGACGACGCGGTGGTGGACCGGCCCGATCTCGGCCTGTGGGCGGTGGCCGACGGGGCCGGCGGCCACGCCGCCGCGGATGTCGCCGCCGCCGCCGTGGCCGAGCGTCTGGCCGGGCTCCCGGCCGGCCCGGAGGCGCCCGGCCGCGGCGCGATCGAGGCGCTACTCGCCCAGGCGAACGAGGCCTTGAGGGCCCGCGCCCGCCGGCTCGGTCCCGATGCGGTGGTGGCCGCGGTCGTCGTGGTGCTGATGGTGCGCGCCGGACGCTACGCCGTCGCCTGGGCGGGAGATGCCCGCGCCTACCTGCTGCGCGGGCGCGGCCTTCTCCCGCTCACCCGCGACCACGCCACCCGCGAGGGCCGCAAGGTCGTCACCCGGGCGGTCGGGGCCGAGGACGCCTTCGCCCTCGACTGGGTCGATGGCGCGGTGCGGGCCGGCGACCGGTTCGTCCTGTGCAGCGACGGCCTCGTCGGGGCGCTGGGCGAGCGCGGCCTCGCCCTGGTCGCCGGCCACGGCACGCCCGCCGAGGCGGTGGCGAGCGCCATCGACGACGCCCTGATCGCGGGCGCCCGCGACAACGTCTCGGTGGTGGTGGTCGACGTCGCGGGGGCGGGGAGCGAGGCGCGATGAGCCGGGCGGACGAGGCGGCGCGCCGCGAGACCCTGCGGGTCCAGGTCCGGCTCGACGCCCTGGTGGCGGCGATCGGGCAGGACGGCGACGGGCGGCCGCGCCCGGAGCCCGAGCGCCGCCTCGTCCTCGACGCCGCCC
Source organism: Methylobacterium indicum (assembly GCF_017347565.1). Classification (NCBI taxonomy): domain Bacteria; kingdom Pseudomonadati; phylum Pseudomonadota; class Alphaproteobacteria; order Hyphomicrobiales; family Methylobacteriaceae; genus Methylobacterium; species Methylobacterium indicum. Next base: position 5,891,177 of record NZ_AP024145.1, read on the forward strand.
GCTCCGCCCTCGACCGCCTGGCCGATCCGGGCCTGCCGGCCGCGCCGCCCGGCGCGGCGGACGCGACGCTCCTGCCCGAGACGATCATCGCCAACACCTACGCGGTGCGCGAGCGGATCGGCCGCGGCGGCCTCGCCGAGATCTACCGGGTGCGCCACCGCGACCTGCGCGGCGACCACGCCGCCAAGATTCTGCGGCCCGACCGCGCCCTCGATCCCGTTCTGGCGCGCCTCCACGTCAGCGAGGCCCGCGCCCTGATGGGCCTGTCGCATCCGGCGATTCCCCGCGCCCGCGACCTCCTGCGCCACGGCGACGGCCGCGCGGTGATCGTGATGGACCTGCTGCGCGGCGAGACCCTGGCGGAGACCCTGCGCACCCACGGCCCCCTGCCGCCGGACGGCGTCGCGGCGCTCGCCCGGCGGCTCGCCGGAGCGCTCGCCGCGGTCCACGCCGCCGGCCTCGTCCACGGCGACGTGTCGCCCGAGAACGTGATGCTGTGCGGCGGGGCGGAGGGCGCCACGTTGATCGATTTCGGGGTGGTGCGCCGGGCCGGCGAGGCGCTGCCCGACGTCGAGTTCGCCGGCAAGTGGTCGGTCGCCGCCCCCGAGCAGCTCGCCGGCCGGCCCGGCGGCCCCCCGGCCGACCTCTACGCCCTCGGCCTCTTGCTCGCCGCCGCGTCCCGCGGCGAGCGGGTCGGGCTCGGCCGCGACCGCGAGAGCGCGCTCGCCGCCCGGGCGAGCCTGCCGGATCCGAGGATCGACGGGCGGTTGGGCAAGGTCGTGCGCGACCTCCTCCGGCAGGACCCGGGCGCGCGGCCCGACGCCGAGGCGGTGATGCAGCGTCTGTCCGGGACGCGACTCTCACGCCTCGCCGCCCGCCTGACCGCGCCGCGCGGCGCGTATCCCCATCCGGAGACGGAAGGATGAGCATCGATCCTCGTGCCTGTGTCCCGCCCGAGCCCGACGCGGGTGCCGTCCCCGGGGGGGCCGGTCCGATGACCGCATCTGGGGAAGCCCCCTCCGTCGCGGCGCAGCGGCTCGTCGGACTCGTCGCCGGGTTCGGCGTCGCCGGCTTCGCCGTCCTCGACGGGGCATAGTTCGACGACCTGCCCGCCGCCCTGCGGCAGGCCGGTCTGCTCGGCCGCTCGCTGTTCCTCGACCAGGGCGACGCGGAGCTGGAGCGGGCCGGTCCCTGGCTGGTCACCCTCGCGCAGGCCCCAGACGCCGCGGATCACGTCTTCCGCCTGGCCGGCGCCGTGATCGGTGCGCCGACCGGGCCGGGTTCGGTGATCGCGATCCTGTCCGGCGCGGGGGCCGGCGCGGTGGTGGGCGGTCTCGGCGGCGCGGCCGTGGGCGGGGCCTACGGGGCGGTGACGGGGGTCCGGCAAGGCGTGGAGGACGGCCGCGAGTGGGGCCGCTGGCTGAGCGAGAAGATCGAGGGCGCGCAAAAGAAGGCGAAGGCCAAGCCGAAGACGGACGCGGATACGGATTGTGCGGATTGCAAGCCGAAAAACCCGTGCGAGCCTCTCAAGAGGGGGAATGGGGAGGGCCCTTATCGTGGGGGTGGGCATGGTAGTCCGAAGCAGGGCACTGGCACGAATTCACCGGTGGGGGACGAACTCGACTTTCATCATATTCCATCCAAGGGGTCTTACAAAGATCTAGATTTGAGTGCTGAAGACGATCCCGCAATACAAATGTTGCAACGAGATCATGCAAATGCCAGTGTTTATTTAAATAAAAAAATTTTGTTAGAAACCAAGCAAGATTATTGAATGCGGGAAAATTTGATGAATTTTTTGCCAGTGATATTGCAAATGTGAGGGAAGTGGCCAAAAATGCTGGTGATCCCACTCGCTACGATGAAGCGATCAAGGAGATGATAAAATATAAAGAGTGCCTTGATAAACATGGCATCACACCTGGTAAGACAGGTAGATAAGAAATGAGCAAATTAGATTGGGAAATACATCCTAAGATTGGGGCGGGTCCAATTAATTTCTCGATGGATAAGAGTACGATATCAAGTATTATTGGTGAGCCAATCGATCAAAATGAAATTTACGGCGGAGATATTAGGGAGTATAGACAGTCAGATGACTCGAAATATGATCTTATCCTACAATATACGAAAGAAAATCTGTCGGCTATTGTGCTTCCATGCCTAGAAAACGATATCAAAATATTCGGGGAGAAAATTTATAAAAGCTCAGCGTCGGATATTGTCCGTGATATAATGAAAAAAAATGGCGGATTTTATACAGATTATGGAGATTATGATCTATGTTTTAATTCTCTAAATTTAATTTTACATGATTTTATGTCGTCAGATCGTTCGGATAAAGGCGTGAGCGTTTGGTCGGAAGCAGCTTATGCTCGGTTGATCTCTAACCTGGAATTGGACGGACCGGGTCGCGACATCTATGAACTGTGACATCGCCGGACAGCAGAGCGGGCCAGACCCGCGCCCTTCTCCGTGGCACGGACGAGGACAAGGACCGTCAAGGCGATGATCGACTGGCTCATCCGTCCGGGCGCGGGCTCGCTTCGCTCCGGGATGAGCCGCGTGGCCGTGGGGGGCTCATCGGTCAACCGCGCTCCGAGACACGGCACGCCCCCGACGATGTGCGCGATTTGCGCCGCCCGGGGGGGGCGCGGCGCCGATGTGATCCTCGGCGTTGATGCAGACACGCTGACCGACGCCGATTTTTCGCAGTCCGGACACGATCCGGCAGGGTCAGCGGGAGCAATCGAACAAGCTCTCATCAATCGGATGACGGGACGCCGGCACTGGGCTCCCGCGTCTCATGTGCTCCATCTGAAGACCCCGTCTCAGGTCCCCCTGCCCGGCGCCTGGCCCGGGCAGTCGCCGACCCGGCGCGACAGGGTCAGGATCTCGGAGGAGTATTCCGGCCGGTCCGTGATCAGCGTATGAGTGGTGGAGGAGACCGAATCTTTTCCGAAATGGAAGGTCAGGACGACCTTGGATCCCTTGCAGTCCATCGCGAAGGCGAAGCCGTCCGGTATCTCGCGGCTGTCGCCGAGCCGGCATCCCTCCAGGAATTCGGGGTTGGTCTCGTACTGGGCGAGCGTCTCGCGCCGGAACGCCTCGTAGTCGGCCGAGGGAAAGCAGGTCCGGCTCGTCACGCCCTGGTTCCGGAACCGGCTGTTGCGGCTCTCGGTCTCGTAGAGGCCCGGCACGAAGACCGGCTTGGGGGTGAGGAGCGGCGCGGCGTCCCGGGACGGCGCCTGCGCCGAGGCGGTCCCCGCGAGGACGCCGAGGACGAGAGCCGGACGGACGAGGGTCGGGAGCGCCGCGCGGATGCGGCTTCCGCCGCGTGCCCGGGCGGCGGACGGACTCCTACTCACCGACCCTCCGGATCGTGTCGAGTGCATCGTCCACCTGCTCCTCCTGGCTGTCGCCGAGCCAGATCTCGGGCACGATCGCGGTGATCCGGGTGCGGAACACCTCTGCGCATGCCCCGTACTGGCGCGCGAAGTACAGACCGGCCGCCCAGCGGTTGTAGAGGCTCTGGCAGGGATAGCGCGCGGCGAGGTCCTCGTAGCCGCGCATCAGGAGGTCGACGTCGCAGAGCGTGTCGCGCACGTCGTGGTCGCCGAGCCCGTAGCCGCGGCCGTAGATCAGCGCGTAGAGGCCGGCACCGAAGCGGTCCTGGCCGACGCTCGCGGCGTGGCGGGCGAAGCCGTCGAGGTCGCCCATGTCGTCGCCGAACCAGCGCGGCAGCAGGCGCACGCCGTGGGCGACGCAGAGCTGCCAGTTCGCGGTGTCGAGGGACCAGGCGCGCATGAAGCGGCCTTGGAAATCCTCGAAGCCGTCGTTGCCGTGCAGGCCGTAATCGTAATGCGTCCAGGCCCAGGGCAGGCTGCCGGCGCCCGATGTCGCGCAAGCGTCGAGGGCGGCCCGGCCGGTCTCCAGGCGGGCGTGGAACGCCGCCCACTGCGCCTCCGACACCGTGTCGGCGTAGCCGCCGCCGCGATGCGCGAAGGCCGCGGAGAGGAGCGCCGAAGCGTAGGCTGCCCCGGCCATCGGCGTGCCGCTGCGCTCCCACCACCGCGCGAAGGGCTCGCAGAGCCGGTCGAGCGCCGGCCCGTCGCCGGCGCCCTCGGCGCGGGCCAGGAGCTCGGTCCAGAGCACGACATGCAGCTTCAGCGCGTTGCCCATCATCAGGTCGCGCCGCTCGGCCGCGGCGTAGAGCGCGTCGAAGCGCTCGAGCTCGCCCGTCTCCCACAGGCGGTCGAGCGCCGCGAGGTCGTCCTCCGCCTCCGGCATGTCCCGGCGGAGCGGCAGGACGGTGAGGTCGTGCCGCTTCAGCGCCGCGCGGCGCTGCCGTGCGGCGCGGCCGTCGCGGATCCGATTGCGCCATGCGTCGAGGCTCAGCATCGGCAGTGTCCCTCCCTCGCTCTCACGCGTCCGCCCGGGCGGCGACGGGCGCGGTCTCCAGCGTCCAGCACGGCCCGTCGCGGGTGTCGGCCGAGGTGACGCCCCGGCTGGTCTCGTCCTCCGGAAAGCCGAACAGGATCCGCCGCCAGGGGCTGTCGATCTCGGTGTCGAGGCGCCGCATCAGCGGCTCCCACGGCTCGGCCTCGTGCGCGCCGGCCCAGAATGCCCGCCCGACGACGAAGTCGCGGCCGTAATCCTGCCAGCTCGCGAAGCTGGCCGAGACCTCGCGGGCGAGGTCGAACAGGTAGGCCCTGACCTCGTCGAGGGACAGGAAGCCGAGGACGTAGCCGTTGCGGGCGAGCTGCGCGGCCCGCGCCGCATCGAAGGCGAGGAAGTTGGCGGCGCGGCAGCCCAGGAGGTCGCGGCCGACCGCCCCCATCCGCCACAGCTGGGCTTGCGCCGCCTCGTTGCCCTCCCGGGCATGCTCGGCGAGCATCGCTTCCCGCTCGTGCCAGCCCCGGCCCGGCAGGGCGCAGTAGCGCCGCACCAGGGCGCGGTGGTCGCGGCGATGGCCGTCCCGGCCGAGCCAGCCCATCGCCGCGACGAGGCCGGCCCGGTCCTCGATCGACCAGTCGCGCCGCAACCACCCCTCCGCCCGGTCGCGCTGCCCGCGGAACCGCCGACCGGCGGTCTCTGGATCGACCGGCAGGTCGACCGGGTATTCGTGGTAGAGGTTGTAGCAGGCGCCCAGCGCGTAGGCCCAGCGCAGGGGCTCGCTCCGGTATCCGGCGTCGTCGAGGTAGAGGAAGGGCGGCTCGCTCATCGGGACGGCTCGGGGCTGGGGGACGCGGCTCGCCCGCTCTTTTGGTTCCGCGCGGCCAGGAGCGCGCGCGGGTCGTAGACCTGCTCCGAACTGCTCTCCCCGCTGCTGGTGACGACGCGCAGCGTCATCCGCTCGGAGGTCGTCGGGATCGGCTGGAGCGGCGCCGCCGCGATCGCGGCCCAGTCGAGCACCCGCTCGGGGGCTCCGGGCGCCGGCCGCAGCCGGACCTCGCGCAGGCCCTCCCGATTGGCGGGCCGCAGGATATCCGACAGGTCGAGATACAGGGTGCCGTCCCGGACGGTCAGCTTCGGCTGGAACCGGACCTCCGACGCGGAGGGCTGCGGGGCCGGGTCGTCCTCGGCCTCGGCCGTCTCCGAACCCGAGGCGGCCTCCCGCACGGCTTCGGCGAGATCGAAGTCGTAGAAGTCCGTGACGGACCCGTCGTCGAACACCAGCTGCACCCGCAGCGTCGTGCCGCCGGGCGGCGCGAAGCGGATCGGCTCCCGCTCGATCGCCGCGAGGTCCAGCCTGGCGGGCTTCCGGTCCGGGGGGCCGATGCGCACCGCCTTCAGGGCCCTACGGACCTCCGGGGACAGGAGCTTCGAGAGGTCGAGCCCGAGCCGTCCGTCAGCCTGTCGCGTGTGCACCGGAAAGTTCATCTCGACCGGAGGCTGGCGCATCGCCCATTCCCGTTCGGGCCAGGGCGACGGAGAGGGCGAGGGCGTGGAAACGGGCGCGCGGGCCGGCGGCTCCGACCCGCCCGGCCAGTGGCTGGCGATGTTGCCCAGGACGACGATGGCGAGCCAGATCACGCCCGCCGACGACCAGTTCCACTTGCTCGGCGGGTTGATCGGCGCCCGGCTCGCGGCCTCGGCGGCCTCGGCCGGGGGCGCGACGGCCGCGGGCGGCGCGGCGGCGAGCGGGGCCGCCCCGAGGGCGCCGCGCAGGGCCGCGAGAATGCGGGCGTCGATCAGCCCGTCGACCTCGGCGAGCGGCCCGAGCACGGCGTTCAGCACCTCGACCGCGACCTCGCGCTCGGCGTCGTCGAGGCCGCGGTCGAACAGCCCGACCCGGTAGGGGCCGAGCAGGCGCGGCAGCACCGTGTCGCCCGGCGCCCCCTCGCCCTTGAGGACCGCCTCGGCGCGGGCGCGCAGGGCATCGGCGATGTCCGCGCCCTCGATCCGCTGCCGCAGCAGCGCCAGCCCTTCCGCGTCCCGCGCGCCCTGGCGCGTCGTCGCCTCGCCCCAGGCGAAGCGCTCCGACATCCCCCGCAGCAGCTCGGGCCGCACCGACGGGTCCCGGGCCAGGTGGTCGAACAGGCCGTCCTCGACGCTCTCGCGCCAAGCGAGGTCGAGGCCGCCGGAGAGCGCCGCGTCGACGACCGCCAGGGCGCCCGCCGCGTCGCCCCGGCGCCGGCGCGCGTCGAGGCGGTGCAGGAGGTCGTCGCGGGCCGCCGGATCGATGGCGGGGGCCGGGCGTGCCTCCGTCTCGGGTTCCGGAGCCGCGAGCGTGCCGCGCACGGACTCGTAGGCCGCGCGCAGGGCCTGGAACCCCTCCGGATCGACGTCCGGCCGCACGGTCTTCAGCCGGCGGGCATAGGCGCTCTTCAGCGCCCGCTCGTCCGCCCCGGGTGCGAGGCCGAGGAGGGCGAGCGCTGCCGCGCGCGTCGCGGACGTCTCCTCCGGCGCGGGGCTGGACGGCCCGGTCACGGCACGGCCCCCAGGGCCCGGATCACCGCGCGCAGCTCTTCCGCGGCCCGGGTGATCGCCTCGGCCTCGCCGGCCTCCAGGGCTCGCTCGAAGGCGGCGATCGCCCGCCCCACCGCCTCGCGCGGGGCGCCGAGGGCCTCGGCGAAGAGACGCTCGCCACGGGCCAGGAGGGCGCGGTAGGCCTCGGTGTCGCGCGGCGCGATCTTCAGGTCGGCGAGGGCGGCGAGCCGCACCTCGATTTCCGCCGGGTCGAGGGGGGTGGGCGAGTTCCGGATCACCAGGCGCTCGCTGCGCCCGTCGACGGTGCTGGTAGCCGAGACCTCGAGCACGCCGTTGACGTCGTAGGTGAAGCGCAGTTCCAGCGCCTGCCGGTCGATCGGCCGCGGCTGCAGCGTCAGGGTGAACTCGCCGAGCGGGATGTTGTCCTTCGTCAGCCGGCTCTCGCCCTGGAACACCGCGCAGGTCACCTGGCGCTGGTCGTCCGCGCAGGGATGCACGGTCTTCGTCCGGCTCACCGGGATCAGGGTGTTGCGCTCGATCACCGGCATGTAGATGCCCGGACGCAGCCGGCCGGAGGCGTCGGGCTCGGAAACCTCGACCCCGAGGGTGAAGGGCGCCACGTCGGTGAGCACGGTCTCCTCGAGCGCCGCGTCGCCGGCCTTGAGCCCGGCCTGGACCGCGGCGCCCCGGGCCACGACCTCGTCCGGGTCGAGGCTCGACAGCGGCAGGCGGCCGAACAGCCGGGCGGCGAGCCGGCGCACGATCGGCGCCCGGGTGGCGCCGCCGGCCAGCACCACGTCGGAGAGGTCGGAGAGGTCGAGCCGGGCATCGCTCATCGCCCGCTCGACCGGGCGGCGCAGGCGCGCGAGCAGCGGCTCGGCGAGTTCGGCGAAGCGCTCGGCGGTGAGGACGGCGCGGTGCGCCCGGCCGCCCGGATGGCCGTCGCCGCCCTCGACCCGGATCTCGACCTCGGGCTCCCGATCGAGGGCGCGTTTGGCGAGCTCCGCCTGGCGCCGCAGGCGCGCCTTGACGCCGGGATCCGCCCCGGTGAGCCCGGTCGTCGCCTCGAACCAGGCCACGATCGCGTCGACGAAGTCCTCGCCGCCCAGGAAGGCGTCGCCCGCGGTGGCGCGCACCTCCATGACGCCGTCGAACATCTCCAGCACCGAGACGTCGAAGGTGCCGCCGCCCAGATCGAAGACCAGGATCTTGCCGCCCTCGGCGTGGCGGGCCTGGAGGCCGTAGGCGAGGGCGGCGGCGGTCGGCTCGTTGAGGATGCGCTCGACCGTGAGGTCGGCGAGCTGGCCGGCGGCGCGCACCGCCCGGCGCTGCACGTCGTTGAAGAAGGCCGGCACGGTGATCACCGCCTCCGTGACCTCGCGGCCGAGCGCCGCCTCGGCATCGGACTTGAGCTGGCGCAGGATGAAGGCCGAGAGCTCCTCCGGGCGGAAGCTGCGGCTCCCGAGCCGCACCTCGTGGCGGCTGCCCATGAAGCGCTTGAACGCCGCCGCGGCGAGCCCGGGCTGGGCCACCACCCGGTCGAGGGCCGGGCGGCCGACCGCGACGCTCCCGTCCCGGTCGAGGCAGACCGCCGAGGGGGTCAGGACCTCGCCATAGACGTTCGGGATCAGCCGCGCCTCGCCCTCGGTCCAGACGCCCACGAGGCTGTTGGTGGTTCCCAAATCGATACCGACGATCATGCATCCTCCATTTCAAGCGAGCGCGGTCGCGCGGCCTCAGGGCGCGCCCCGCATGGGATCGAAGACCGACTGGTCGGCGTCGCGCTCCGCCGGCAGCTGGCGCAGCCAGGCGTTCCAGCCGAGGGCCGGCGCGCGGGTGCCGAGCTGGGCTTCCGGCACGTCCTCCTTGCGCAGGATCACCTGCACGTCGAAGTCGAGGCCGGGATCCATGTAGAGACGCACCAACTCGACGAGTTCGGCCATCCGGACGCCGCCCGGCGCGAGGGCGGCGAAGGCCGCGGCGTCGACCGGGCCGATCACCACCCGGAAGGTGCTCGTCGCGTCGAGGACGCCCGCGCCCGCCACCGCATCGACCCCGAGGCGGCCATAGGCCGGGGCGGGCCCCGCAAGCCGCGTCTGCTCCTCGGGCGCGATCGGCAGGCGCCGGACCCGGAACGGCTCGACCCGCACCGCGAGGCCGAGCCGGTCGGCGAGCAGCACCTCGAGCCCGGCGGCGGAGCGCACCGCGCGGCCGAGGAGCCCGGCATAGGGCAGGAGCTCGGAATCCGGCGTGGCGAGGCGGTCGCGGTGGGCCGGCAGCATCAGCCCGGCGAGGCCGCGCAGGACCTCGGTGATCCGGTCGCCGCCATCCACCCCGTGCCGGGCGATCCGGGCCGGCAGCCGATACTTCTCGTCGGCGTCGAGGAAGGCCGCGCTCGCCCGGGCGAGGACCAGGTCGAGGAAGGCCGACAGTCCCGGGCTGCGGGCGCGCCGCTCGCGCAGGGCCACCTCGGTATAGACCGGCGGCAGCGGCCCGAGCGGCCCGACGAGCCCCACGAAGGCGGCCTCGGGCAGGCCGCGCCGGTCGAGCCCGAAGGTGCCCGGAGCGGCGAGCGGGGTGGCGACGTGGCGGTTCGTCACCGCCCCGACCGCGAGCGCGGTCTCGGACTCCGTCTCCTCGCCGGTCCCGCCGTCGCGCCCCGTCGCCGGCGGGCGGAACGCCTCGATCAGGCGCAGGGCCACGAACGGGTCGAACCGGTCGATCTCGGCGTCCAGCCGCTCGCCGAGGGTCCGCGTCTCGCCGGCGGCGCTCATGCGAGCGGCCTTCCGCCCGAGCGCGGCGCCCAGGTCTTGATCGGCACCGCCGCCCCGCGCTCGCGCAGGGTGAGCCGGGTGAAGCTGTTGAGGTTGACGTAGAGGCCGAAGAACCGGTCGAGCACCTGGCCGAGCAGGAAGGCGGCGCCGGGATCGGCGAAGCGGCGGTCGATCTCGACCTCGATGTCGAGCCCGCGGGCGAGGCCGCCCTCCGCCACCCGGGCGGTGGCGCGCCGGTGGGTGACCGAGACGATCGCGTCGATCAGGCTGCGGGTCTCGGGCGCGTCGCGGTAATCGTAGAGCCGCAGGATTTCGCGCAGCGCCTCGGGCCCGCCCTCGGTGTTCGACAGCGACAGGTGGTTGAGGGTGAGGTGGGAGACGAGCCGCCACAGCAGTCCGTCGCCGGGTTCGAGCCGCAGCGTCGGGGTGAAGGGCGTGAGCGCCCGCAGCCGACCGACCTCGCCCGGGCCGCGCAGGACCTTCAGCACCGGCTGGTCGCCGCCATAGGGCAGGCGGGCCGGCAGGTCGCGGTTGAGACAGGTGGTGTCGATGGACAGCACCGCGTCGGTCGGCGAGGCGGGCGAGGCCTCGGCGTCGACGAGGGCGAGGCGCGCATCCGTCCCCTCGCCGCCCTCGGGCAGGTGGCGCCGGCGCAGCTGCCAGAACAGCGCGCCCGCCTCGTCGGCCCCGGTGAGCGCGCGGCCGAAGAGCGGCACGGCGTCCCGGCTCTGGCCGCCCCGGTCGGTCAGGGTGACCCGCTCGACCGCGTAGACCTCCCGGGTGGCGTGGCGGCGCGAATCCGGCACGATCGGGTATTCCCGCGCCGCGTGGGTCAGGGTCAGCGGCTCGGCGGGCTGGGAGAACAGGTTGACGAGCGGCGTGCAGGCGAGCGCGAAGGTGCCCGGCGCGCAGGCCCGCTCCAGCTCCGCGGGGTGGCGCGAGAGATAGACGAAGATCTCGAGCCGGTTGCCCGCCTGCCGCAGCGTGCGGGCGGAGATCCGCGTCAGGTCGAGAAACAGGAACTTTTGGGGATAGGCGAAGAACTCGGTGAGGAGCCGGTAGGCCGGGTGCGCCCGGGGTGCGGGCGGCAGCACCGCCTCCTCGGGCGAGAAGCCCACGGCCCGGATCGCGTCGCGGCCGAGGAAGGTGGCGGAGCGGTCCTCCGGGTGGTCGGCGATGGCGACCTCCAGGCATTCGGTGAGGAGGAGCCGGTAGAGCGCCACCGCCTGGCGCCAGGGCGCGCGCAGGTAGAACCGCAGGGAATCGAGGCCGAGATCCGTGAAGGTGACGCCCGGGTCGAGGGTCTCGAGGACGAGGCGCATGCTCGCCGGCGCCTCGACATGCGGGCAGGGCGGCGCGACGAGCGGCCGCCCGGTGAGCGCGGCGGCGGTGACCCGCACCGGCCACAGCGAGACCTCCTGGGTGGTGCGGAAGCGGCAGATGTCGCCCTCGACCGGGTCGGTCTCGACGTTCGTGCCCCGCGGCAGGACGATCGCCTGCTTGAGGTCGGGCGGGAAATCGACCTGCGCGACCGCGAGCGCGGGGATCGGCGCGAGGTAGTGCGGATAGAGGAATTCGAGCAGCGACTCGGCGATCTCGGGAAAGTCGTCGTCGAGCTTGAGCCGCAGCCGCGCGGCGATGAAGGCGACGCTCTCGATCAGCCGCGCGACGTGCGGATCGTCGACCGCGTCCGGCGACAGCCGCAGCCGCCCGGCGATCTTCGGATGCGCTCGGGCGAACTGCCCGCCGAGCCCGCGCAGGGCCTCGAGCTCGGAATCGTAGAAGCCGTAGAGGCGGTCGTTCACGGGCACTCCCTGATCATGCATCGCCGCGTGCTTCCACCGAGAAGCTGCGGATCGCCGGGTCGAGGGCGGTTTCGAAGGTGACGGGTTCGGGGGCTTGGTCGGCGCTCAGGTGAACCGCCGCCTCGATGCGGATGCGCAGGAGGCGTTCCAGCGGGTCGCGGCCCTTGAGCACCGTCACCGTCACGGCGCGGAAGCGCGGCTCGAAGGCCTGGATCGTGGTCTCGAGGGCCTGGGCGAGGTCGGCGCGCTGCTCGGGCGTGGCGAGGGGCGCGCCGACGAAATCCTCGACGCCGTAATGCGGCAGCGCCGCGCGCACCAAGTCGAGGCCGGCCGGCGGGCTGGTCGGCAGGCGGCGGGTGTTGAGCAGGGCTTCGAGGTCGCGGCGGAAGCCTTCGCGCACCCGGCGCAGCTCGTCCGCGCGGGAGCGCGGCGGGTCGACGACGCGCTGCGGTTCGTCGTCGATCAGGCGGTCGAGGAGGGAGGGCTGGAGGCGCATCGCCTCACGCCTCGACGGCGATGCGCGCGATCGTCAGCAGGTCGCGCGCCTCGTCGCCGACGAGCCAGACCCGCTGGCCGCGCCCGCGCACCACCCCGCCGGGCGCGGCGATCCAGGCGGTCTCGCGGGCGAGCCGCTCGGCTTCGCTCGCCGCCGGGTCGTGGTACTGGGCAAGCACCAGGAAGGTCGCCTCGCGCCCGTCGCGCAGCCGCGCCTCGGCGCGGCGCCACAGCAGGTCGCGCGGGCGCTTCGGGGCTGAGAAGGCGAGGCTCTCGATCCGCTCCGGCGCGAGCCAGAGATAGCGCCCGGCGAGCGTCAGCGCCTCGAACCCGGCCTGGGACAGGTCGCAGGCATCCCGCACCTCCTGCGCCGCCCCGTCGTCGACCCGCGCGCGGACCGGCGGCATCGCCTCGAGGGCCGCGCGGGCGGTCCCCGCCGCCTCGGCGTCGCCGGCCCGTACCGCGAGGGCGAGGCGCATCGCCTCCGCCTGGCGCGGGGTCGGCCCGTCGACGAAGTCCGGCACCGCTCCGGTCTCGTACCAGGCGACGCGGGCGACCGCCCCGCGCAGCAGGTGGCGCAGGATCGCGAGGGCCGGCGCCTCCGCGGGCGCCTGCTCGGCGGCGACCTGCAGCTGCGCCTCGGCCCGGTCGAGGGCGCCCTGGAGGATCAGCAGCTCGGCCAGCGTCACCCGGGCGGCGGCGTCGCCCGGCCGCGCCTTCACGCCCCGGCCGGCGGCCGCCACCGCCTCGTCGAGGCGGCCCTCCGCCAGGAGGTCGGCGAGGGCGGGGGTGTCGAGGACCGTCATGCTGACCTCCGGATGCAGGCAGGTGCCGCCTCAGGCGGCGCCCTGGGTGGTGGTGACCTCGGCGACGAGCTGGAAGCTCGCCGCCACGTCGTCGAGCTGGAAATGCGGCTGGAGGCGCAGGGTGCAGCCGAGCACGCCGGGGCGCCCGGGGATCTCGCGGACCTCGACGCCGCCGTCGCGCAGGGGGTAGCGGGCCTTCAGCTCGGCCTCGGCGCTGTCGCTGCCGAGGCGGTAGCGGGCAAGCCAGTCGACGATCAGCCGCTCCACCGCCGGCGCGCCGCCGAGGCGGCCGACCTGGTCGCGCATCATCACCTTCAGGGTGTGGGCGAAGCGCGAGGCGCAGAGCACGTATTGCAGCATCGCGGCGAGCCGGGCGTTCTCCTCCGCGGCGAGCCCCGCGGCGCGGGCCGGCCGGTGCAGCGAGGGGTTGGCGTTGAAGACCAAAGCCGCCGTGAACGGCACGTGGCCGACCGGGATGATGCCGTGGTCGGCGAGCTGCCGCTCCTGCGCCGCGGTGAGGCGGATCTCGACCGGGGGCTGCGCCGCCAGGCCCGGCCGGTCGGTCGAGAAGCTCAGGGTCGGCAGGTCGGCCACGAGGCCGCCGCCCTCCTGGTCCTGGGGCACGCCGCGCAGGTCGGCGAACCAGCCCGAGGCCTCGAAGGCCCGCAACACCACCCGGGCGAAGGCGTAGACCGGGCTTCCCCAGAGCAGGGCCGCCCCGTCCGCCCGCACCTCCTCCTCGAACGGGAAGCCGTCGACCCGGGGGCGGTGATGAGCCCGGTGGGGCGTGCGCATCAGCACCCGCGGGGCGAGAAGGCCGACGAAGCGGCAATCCTCGGTCTCGCGCAGGCTCTTCCAGCGCACGAAATCCGGCCCGTCGAAGACCGCCGCGAGGTTCGGCAGGCCGTCGAGGTCGGCGAAGCCGTCGAGGGCGAGGGCGGCGGGCTTGAGGCCCGCGAGGAACGGCGCGAAGGCCGCCGCCGCCACCCCGGCGACGCCCTGGAGGGTGGCCACGTCGTCGGTGCGCGCCGCCGGGTCGACCCGGTGGCCGACCGCGTAATCGCCGAGCAGGAGCCCGAACGGCTCGCCGCCCGGCATGCCGAATTCCCGGGCATAGACCAGCTCGAACAGGTGGCTCTGGTCGAAATCGACCGCCCGCTCGAAGTCGCGGGCGAGCTCGCGCCAGGACACCGCCAGCACCTTGACTATGAGCGGCCCGCTCCCCTGCGCGCCTGCCCGGCCGCCGCCCTGCGCCGCGCCGACGAGGTAGGACAGGCCCCGCCAGCGTGCCTCCAGGGCCTGGAAGCCCGGATGGTGCAGGATCGCGTTGACCGCCCGGTTGAGGCTCCGGTCGATGAGGGCGATCAGCCGGTCGGCGCGCCGCCGCGCGGCGGCGCTGGCCTGGTCCGCCGCGCATTCTGCCGGGGCCATCCCGGGTCAGCCCTGGCGCGGGATGCGGGCGACCATGCGCAGCGAGGTGGTCAGCTCCTCCATCTGCAGCCAGGGCCGCATCCAGGCCACCGCGTTGTAGGAGCCCGGCCGGCCCGGGATCTCCTGCACCTCGACCCGTGCCTCGCGCAGGGGATAGCGCGCCTTCATCTCCGCTCCGGCCTCGTCGTTGGCATTGACGTAGTTGCCGATCCAGCGGTTCAGCCATTTCTCGCAATCATCGGCCTCCATGAAGGAGCCGATCTTGTCGCGGCCGATCACCTTCAGGTAATGCGCGAAGCGGGCGGTCGCCATGATGTAGGGCAGACGCGAGGAGATCGCGGCGTTCGAGGTCGCCTCGGGCCGGTCGTACTTTTCCGGCTTGTGGGTGGTCTGCGCACCGAAGAACACCGCGTAGTCGGTGTTCTTGTAGTGGCAGAGCGGCAGGAAGCCGAGCTTGCCGAGCTCCGAATCGCGCCGGTCGGTGATGCCGACCTCGGTCGGGCATTTCAGGTCGAGGTCGCCGTCGTCGCTCTGGAAGACGTGCATCGGCAGGGCCTCGACCTTGCCGCCGCTCTCGGCGCCGCGGATCGCCGTGGCCCAGTTGGTCTTGGCGAAGGCGTCGGTGAGACGGGCGCCGAGCACGTAGGCGGCGTTCGACCAGCAGTAATGGCCGTGATCCATGGCGAGGCGATCGCCGGGCCCGCCCGGCGCCTCCTGGAAGTCGAACTCGTCGACCATCCGGGTGTCGCGGCCGTAGGGCAGGCGGGCGAGCACCCGCGGCATCGTCAGGGTGACGAAGCGCGAATCCGGCGACTCGCGAAAAGCCCGCCACTTGGCGTACTCGACCGTGTCGAAGATCTTCTCCAGGTCGCGCGGCCGGGCGAGATCGCGGAAATCCTCGAACCCGAAGAGTTGCGGGCTCGCCGCGGCGATGAGCGGCGCGAAGGCGGCGCTCGCCACCCCCGACAGCCCCTGCAGCATCTCCACGTCCTCGAAGTGGTTCGAGAACTCGTAGTCGCCGATCAGCGCCCCGTAGGGCTCGCCGCCCGGCGTGCCGAACTCGCTCTCGTAGATCGACTTGAAGATCTGGCTCTGGTCGAACTCGGCCGCCTTGAGCAGGTCCTTGGCCAGCTCGCGCTTCGAGACGTTGAGCACCCGGATCTTCAGGTTGACCGAGGTCTCGCTGTTGTGGACGAGGTAGTTGAGGCCGCGCCACGAGCCTTCGAGCTTCAGGAATTCGGGCCGGTGCATGATCGCGGCGAGCTGGCGCGAGATCCGGGCGTCGATCTCGGCGATCGCCCGGTTGATCGTCACCGTGAGGTTGCGCTCGAAGCTGACGGTGCCTTCCAGCGCGCTCTGCGTCAGGGTCCGCAGCAGCGCCTCGGTGCGGTCGGGGGCGGTCTGCTTCGTCGCCGCGATGGCGGAATCGAGCAGGCTGGGGCCGGGCGCGACGGTCGTGGCCGCGGCGGGATGCGCCGTCTCCGGGCGTGCGGTGTCCATGGGTGTCGACATCTCAGGCGGCTCCGTCGGAGGTCGGGGCGGGCTTGGTGGGCGGGATCGGGCCGGCCGCGGCCGTCCTCTCGAGTTCGTCGACGAGGCGGCGGAGCTGGCCGTTGTCCTGCAGGATCCGCTCGAGCAGGAGCTCGAGATCCTCCGAGCGGTCGGCCTTGGTCATCAGGTCGCGCAGCGCATCGCGGGTCTCGAGCAGCGTGGCGAGCGCCGGCACCTGCCGGACGATCGCGGCCGGCTCGAAGTCGTCGAGGCGGTCGAAATGCAGGCGCACCGGCATCTGCGTGCCGTCGTCGGCCAGGGTGTTGTCGACGACGAGGTTCAGGCCGGGCGCCATCCGGGCCATCACCTCGTCGAAGTTGTCCCGGTCGATCTGGATGAACTTGCGCTCCCGGAACGGCTTGAGCGGCCGGCTCGGATCGCCGGTGAAGTCGCCGAGCACGCCGACCACGAAGGGCAGCTCCTTCTCGATCAGGGCGCCCTCGGTCTCGACCTCGTACTTGATATGGACCCGGGGCTTGCGCACCCGCTCGAGCTTCTCGTGAATGCTGGCCATGGTGGCACCTCAGCAGGGTTGGACGGGATGTCGGAGCCGGGTTCCGGCGGCGGTCACGGGCCGGGCGGTCACGGCGCGCGGCCCTCGCCGCCCGCCTCGATCCCGGCCTGACGCAGGAAGCGCTCGCGCCCCTCGGCCTCGGGGATCAGCTCGCCGAGGAGGTCCAGCAGGGTCATCCGGCCGCGCCGGACGACCGTCTCCAGGGCGTAGGAAATCGGCGAGTGGGGCTCGGTCTGCCGGAAGTAGGCGGCGATCGTCAGGAGTTCGTCGAAAGCCTGGTCGCGGCTCGCGATGGCGCGGGGCCCGATGGGCACGGCCTGCCTCGATCCGGCCGGGGCCGGCAGGGGGGAGGGGGCGTCGGTGGCCGGGCCCGGCTGCGGCGCTGGGTGACCCGGAGGCTGGGCCCAGGCCGTGCCGAGCAGGCCGCGATAGACGTCCAGCACCTCCTCGAGCACCGCCCGGATGTTGGCGAGCGGCGGCGCATCGGTGCCGCAGAATGCGTCGAGCGTCGCACTCATCCGCAGGAACGCCGCGTGCGCCGTCCGCGCCGTCTCGGCATGGGCCCGCAGGACGTCCGAGGCCGTCGCCGCCCGCGCCTCCATGAAGTCCTGGCCGTACTGGCCGGCGCCGCGTCCGCCGCTCCGCGCGTGCCAGAGCGCGTGGGTGCCGTAGGGGTGGCCCGGCACCAGCGGGATCATCCGGATCGGCTGGATCAGCACGCCGTCGCCGCCGATCCCGTTGAGGCCGGCGAGCGGGGTGAGCCGGCCCTCGGCGTCGTCCTCGTCGACCGAGTGGAGATCGGGCCAGTAGCGGTCGATCAGGCCGTCGACCAGCGCGAAGCCGAAGGCGAGCCCGGCAAAGCCGTCGAGCCGCGCCAGAGCCTCGATCAGCCAGGCGGCGACCTCCAGGTCCTTGCTGCGGGCGAGCAGCTCCCCGGCGAGGTCGCGCACGGTGGCCCAGGCCGCCGGCACCGCCGTCGGCTCGCCGGCCGCTTCGGCGGCGCGCTCGGCGGCGCGGGCCTGCGAGCGGGCGTCCTTCAGCTGCAGATACGTCGAGCTGCCCGAGATGTCGGACCGCATATCGGGCCCGACGGGATCGTCATCCCGGACGCGCTTCAGCATGTCGTCGAGATCGAGCGGCATAGGCGGTCCGTCCGAAGCGTTTCGCCGGGGAAGCTAGTGCGGCTGTCCTGCATGGTGAAGACGTCGATCCGATTTTTTTGGCCATCCTTCCATATCGCGGAAAACCGCGAGCCGTTCCAAAGTCCATAAGAACTAACTATTCCGGAAAGGTGAGAGCGCTGCCAGAGAGAAGCCGCCTAAACGCATGAATTTCTCGCGATGGGGTTTTCACGCCCGATCGTATGCATATAACATCAGCGTCACCCGCACCGTATCGATGACGCCTCGTCTCAGGGGCCTGTCTCATGGAGGGACACCGCGCATGCCGACCTTCGACCTGCACGTGGTCGTGGGCCGTCTCGATCCGGGCCTGCGCCGGGCACTCGAGCGGGCCGTGGGCCTCGCGGTCGCCCGCGAGCACGGCACCGTCGAGGTCGAGCACTGGCTGCTCGCCCTGACCGAGGAGGGGGAGCCGCTCGGCGCCCTCCTGCGGTCGGCCGGCAGCCCGCCGGAGAGCGTCCGGGCCGAACTGACCGGCGCCCTCGACCGGATGCGGACCGGCGCGGCCGCGGCGCCCTCCCTGTCGCGCGGTACCCTGGGCTGGATCGAGGAGGCGTGGCTCACCGCCTCGCTCCGGTTCGGCCGCGACGCCGTCGCCGCCGTCGACCTCGCCCTCGCGCTCACCTCGTCGACGGCCTTGCGGGCGGCCCTGCGCGAGGCCGCCCCGTCGCTGCGCCTCGATCCCGCCGCGCTCGCGGTCCAGGCGGCCGAGGTGCCGGCGCCGGCCCCTGCCGCCCCGGGCGAGGCCGCGGTACCGGGGGGCGCCCCCGACCCGGAGGTCGAGCGCTACACCCGCGACCTGACCGCCGAGGCGCGGGCCGGACGGATCGATCCCGTCATCGGCCGCGAGACCGAGCTGCGCCAGGTGATCGATGTCCTGCTGCGCCGGCGCCAGAACAACCCGATCCTCACCGGCGAGGCCGGGGTCGGCAAGACCGCGGTGGTCGAGGCCCTGGCCCTGCGCATCGCCGAGGGCCGCGTGCCCGAGCCCCTGCGCAACGCCACCCTGCGCGCCCTCGACCTCGGCCTGCTCCAGGCCGGCGCCGGGGTGAAGGGGGAGTTCGAACGGCGGCTGACCGCGGTGATCGCCGCCTGCCGCACGGCCTCGGTGCCGGTGATCCTGTTCATCGACGAGGCCCATACCCTGATCGGCGCCGGCAACCAGGCCGGGGGGAGCGACGCGGCCAACCTCCTCAAGCCGGCCCTGGCCCGGGGCGAGCTGCGGGCGATCGCCGCCACCACCTGGTCCGAGTACAAGCGCCACATCGAGCGCGACCCGGCGCTCACCCGCCGCTTCCAGGTCGTGACGGTGGCCGAGCCCGACGAGGCGACGGGCGCCCGGATGCTGCGCGGGCTGGTCCCGGCGCTCGAGGCCCATCACGGCGTCGTCATCCGCGACGAGGCGGTGGTCGAGGCGGTACGGCTCTCGGCCCGCTACCTGCCGGCCCGGCAATTGCCCGACAAGGCGGTGAGCGTCCTCGACACCGCGGCGGCCGCCGTCGCCATCGGTCGCCAGGCCGAGCCGGCCGCCGTCGAGGATCTGCGGGCGGAGGCTGCCGGTCTCGCGGCGGAGCGCGCCGCCCTCGCCCGCGAGGCGGGGACCGATCCGGGCCGCCTCGCCGATCTCGACGCGCGGCTCGCCGCGACGGAGGAGCGCCTGTCGGCCCTGCGCGACCGGCTCGGCCACGAGCGGGGGCTGATCGCCGAGATCGATGCCCTCGCCTCGTCCGGGGAGCCGGCGCGGCCGGAGGCCCGCGAGCGGCTGGCGGTCCTGCGGGGCGAACTCGCACGGCTCCAGGGCGAGGCGGCGCTCGTCCACCCGGAGGTCGACCGCGCGGCGGTCGCCGCGGTGATCGCCCGCTGGACCGGCATCCCGGTCGGGCGCCTGGTCCGCGACACCGCCCGGGCGGCGCGTGACCTCGAGGAACGTCTGCGCACGAGGGTCACCGGGCAGGACGAGGCCCTCGCCACGATCGCGGCGGCGATCCGCACCGCGGGCGCCGGCCTCGCCGACCCGCGCAAGCCCCCGGGCGTCTTCCTGATGGTCGGGACCTCGGGGGTCGGCAAGACCGAGACCGCCCTGGCGCTGGCCGAAGCGCTGCACGGCGGCGAGGCGAGCCTGACGGTCGTCAACATGTCGGAGTTCAAGGAGGAGCACAAAGTCTCCTCCCTCGTCGGCGCTCCCCCGGGCTATGTCGGCTTCGGCGAGGGCGGCGTGCTGACCGAGGCGGTGCGGCGACGACCCTACGGCATCCTGCTCCTCGACGAGGTCGAGAAGGCGCATCCGAGCGTCCAGGACGTCTTCTACCAAGTCTTCGACAAGGGCAGCTTGCGCGACGGCGAGGGCCGGGACGTCGACTTTCGCAACACCACGATCCTGCTCACCGCCAATGCCGGCTCCGACACCCTGGCGGCGCTCGGTGCCGACCCGGAGACGATGCCGGAGGGCGAGGCCCTGGTCGAGGCGATCCGTCCGGAACTCCTGCGCCACTTCAAGCCGGCCTTCCTCGGCCGGGTGACGATCGTGCCCTACCGGCCGCTCTCGCCCGAGGTCCTGGCCCGCATCGCCCGGCTCCAGCTCGAGCGGGTGCGCGCGCGCATGGACGCGGCCCACGGGGCCGACCTCACCTGGGACCCGGCGGTCGAGGACGCTCTCGTCGCCCGCTGCCTCGCCGCCGATATCGGTGCGCGGGCGATCGACGGGACGCTGACCCGCGAGGTGCTGCCCGCCCTTTCCGACCTGGTCCTGGCCCGCGCCCTCGACGGGGCTGCGGTGCCGCCGGTCGCCTTCACCGTCACGCGGGACGGCCGCTTCGCGGCCGCACCCGCCGCCGAAGCAACCGCCGGGGCCGCGTCGCCCCCGGTCGCACCCCCGCCGGACGCCTCCTGAGGCGCATCCGGCGATCTCGCACGGGCCGGAGGCCGCCCGCATCCACCACACGAGACGACAGGGATCACACCGCCATGCCGATTTACCTGCAGATCGACGGAATCCAGGGTGACGCCACTCACGAGTCGCACCGGCGCTGGATGGACATCGAGTCCCTGCACTGGAACGTCACCCGCAACATGAACACCTTCGCGGGCTCGGCCGCCAACCGCGAGGCCTCCGAGCCGACGGTGAGCGAGGTCACGCTGACCAAGGTCAGCGATTCCTCGACCACCAAGCTGTTCCAGGAGGCCTGCTCGGGCCGCAACGGCAAGACGGCGGTGATCCACCTCGTCACCACCGGCAATCCGGGCGACACCTACATCGAGTTCACCCTGCACAACACCCTGATCGCCGGCTACACGATCGGCACCACCGGCGACCGGCCGCTCGAGACGGTGACGCTGAACTTCACCAAGATGGATGTGAAGTACACGCCGTCCGACAACCAGAACGCATCGCAGTCGCCGATGATCGCCTCCTACGACCTGGCGACGGCCCGGGCGTCCTGACGCCGACATCCTCTCAAGAACGGCAAGCGGGAGGCGCGGCGCGCGCCTCCCGCCCTCACCGCGGCCGCGCCGCCCGGCGGGCGCGCCCGCCTGTCCGGAGGAATCGATGAAGCCCGTCCGCTACGTGCTCAAGGCCGGCGACACGCTCTGGAGCGTCGCCGAAGCGCATTACGGCGATCCGGTGCGCTGGCCCGATCTCTACGCCTACAACAACCGGCCCGACATCGTCGCCCTGACCGAGCGGCCGATCACCGATCCGGGGCGGCTCAGCCCCGGGCAGGCGATCTTCCTGCCGCCGGCCGAGGCGCGCGCGACCCAGCGCCGGGCGCCGGCGAGCGCGGCGACCAAGGGCGGGGCCCCGGCCTCTGGCCTCGGCGGCGGCGGGCTCACCGGCGGCATCCGCGGCGCCCATGCGGGCGCGACGCTGACGACCGGCGGCCTCGCGCCGAACCCGGCCGCCGAGACCTTCGTCAACGACTTCGCCCACGCCTTCGACCTCGACGGCGTCCGGCTGGCGCTGCGGGGCGCGTCCGGCACCGCGACGCTCACGCTCTCGGGCCTCGTCCTGCTGCAGAAGACCGGCCGGGTGCCGCTCCTGCGCTACAGCAACCGCAGCGCCGAGGGCCAGGCGCGCAGCCTGTCGGCGATGCTGCTCGGCCGGCTGCTGGCCGCGCCGCAGACCCGGCTCGGCTGGAATCCGGGCCGTGCGCGCCTGCGCCTGCAGACGCCTCTGGCGCTCAATGCCGGCGCGCCGCCGCCGGAGGGCGCGCTCGCCCGCGGCACGACCGGCCGGGGGGCGCCGGCCTGGACCGCGCGGCTCGCGCTGCCCGATCTCGCCGGCCGCATCGCCGGCCACGCCTACCTGACGCACGGCGTGGTGGCGCAGGTCGCCCTCGCGGGCGAGCAGGGCGCCGCCACCGACGGGCAGGACGGCTGGCTCTGGCTCGACGGCGTGCCGGACCCCTCGGTGGCGATCCTCGGCGCGACCCTGTCCGAGACGGCGGTGACGGCGGGCAACGGGCTCGCCGACGCGGCCACGACCCTGGCGGCGCAAGGCGGGCACGAGATCGATCCGATCGCGGCGACGGCCTCGTCGTGGACGCCGGTCCAGATCGGCGGCTGAGCGGGCGGGCGAGGGCGAGAGGGCCGTCGAGGGAGCGATCAGGGGAGCGCCTTACGATGATGTACACCCAAACCGGGCGCCTGATGGCAATCGACACCGTCCTCGGCGAGGACGTTCTCCTGCTCGAGCGCCTCGAGGTCGAGGAGGGCCTTAACCGCCTCTTCACCCTCCAGGCCCGCGTCCGGGCGTAACGCGAGGAGATCCGCCCCGACGAGATTGTCGGCACCACCGCCGATCTCAGCCTCACGCTGGCCGACCGCTCGCAACGGGTCTGGAACGGGCTCGTCACCGAGCTGCACGAGGGGCCGATCGTCACCAGGGGCGCGCGTCAGTACGCGCTGACCTTGCGCCCGCGGCTGTGGCTGATGAGCCAGCGCAGCGACTGCCGCATCTTCCTCACCCAGTCGACGCTGGAGGTGCTGGAGACGCTCTGCGCCGAGCACCGCATCCGCAACTACACTCTCGCCGGGATCACCCGCCCGCCGCCGAAGCGCGACTACGTCGTGCAGTGGAACGAGACCGATCTCGCGTACCTGCTGCGTCGTCTCCAAGAAGAAGGGCTGTTCTACTGGTTTCGCCATGAGCGCGGCAAGCATACGCTCGCCGTCGGCGACCATCCCTCGGCCTATGATGGAAGCCAAGACACCCGCATTCGTCTGGCCTTCGGCTCGTCGGATGCCGAGCACATCCACGATTGGCGCCGGCAACTCTCGTTTACGCCGGGAAAACGATCTGGAAACGATTACGAGTTCTTGACGCCAAATCTCGATCTTGCTTCCGATACGCCGTCGATCGACCGCGTTCCCGAGAATACGGCTTACGAACTCTACGAGTATCCGGCAAGGGCGCTGACCCGCGAAGCGGGCGAGCGGGCGACGCGGCTGCGGATGCAGGCGACCGAGACCGGCTTCGACCGCGTCGAGGGCCGCTCCAGCGTGCGCACGCTCGCGGCGGGATCGCGCTTCACCCCCTACGAGGTGGCGCATCCGCGCCACGTCTACCCGGCGCAGGTGGTGACGCAGATCCTGCACCGGGCCGAGGATCCGACCTACGAGTCGGGCGCGGGCACACCGCATTACGAGAACGCCTTCACGACGCTGCCGGCCAACCGCCCGGCGACGCCGCACCGCACGGTGCCGCGTCCCCGCATCGACGGCTTGCAGATCGCCCTGATCGCGGGGCCTCCCGGCGAGGAGATCCACACCGACGCGTTCGGAAGAATCAAGCTGCAATTCCCGTGGGATCGACGGGCCCGGGGCGACGGGACGGATACCGGCTGGGTGCGGGTGACGCAGTCCTGGGGCGGCCGGACCTGGGGCCATCAGGTGATCCCGCGGGTCGGGATGGAGGCGCTGGTGGCCTACCAGGAGGGCGATCCCGACCGGCCGATCGTGATCGGGATCGCACCCAACCCGAACAACCCGGTGCCCTACGACCTCCCGGCTCACAAGACCCGTATGGTGATGCGCTCGAACTCGTATAAGTCGAAGGGCTTCAACGAGATGACCTTCGAGGATGCGACGGGTGCGGAGAACATGTTCTTCCACGCGCAGAAGGACCACACCACCAAGATCGAGAACAACCAGACTCACTCGGTGGGGGCCGATCACGCCAACGTGGTGGGCCGCAACCAGGCACTGACGGTCGGCGTCAACCAGACCCAGGAGATCGGCGGCTCGCTGCATCTGACGGTCGGCGGCACCGGGGCGGGGGCCGCCGCCCTGATGGGGCCGCTGCTGGGGATGGCCGGGCAGACCGCGGGGTTGCTGGGCCAGGCGATGGACCAGGGCGGCGGCCTCGCGGGGCTTGCCGCGATGGCGCCGCAGCTCGCCGCCTCGGTGATCGGGATGCTGGGGCAGGACGGCCAGCAGGCGCAGCAGGGGGTGTGGAACGGCCCCTCGCCGCGTTCGGATGCGGGCGTGGCCCTGGCGGCGGCGGGGGCCGGGTTCGGCCAGGCGGCGGGCGGTCTGTTCTCGCTGCCGGGGATGATGAACACCCTGGTGGGCAGCCTGAAGACCGACTCGATCGGGGTCGCCCGGGTCGAGCAGGTCGGCTCGGCCAAGGTGACGCATGTCGGCGCGGCCTTCGCCACGCAGGTCGGCAAGGCGTGGTCGCTGTCCGTGGGGGAGAGCGCCAAGACGCAGGTCGGCCGGACCCAGCAGGTGCTGGTGGGCGAGGCGTCCGAGGAGCAGGTGGGGCAGACCAAGATGATCGACGTGGGTCGGATGTTCGAGATCCAGGTCGGCGAGCGGTTCGCGATCACGGTCGGTGCGTGCCGGTTCGTGATGGACAAGTCCGGCACGGTGACGATCGAGGCGCCGAAGACCACGCTGGTGAAGGGCGGCGGTGCGGTGCTGACGGTGGGTCCCGGTCCGGTTCTGTACACGCCGGATCTGGTCAAGGGTGGGGGCGGGTCGTCGTCGGGGCAGTGTCTGCGTCGGATGTCCCAGGCCGGCACACCCTTCGTGCGGAGCTGATACCGTGACGAACGATACTCCGTCGATCGATCCTCTCGCGAAGCTGAGGGGTGTCGTCGAAGCGTTTACCGGCCAAGCCTTCGCGGTCGTGGATGGCGGGCAATTCGACGACCTCCCGGATGTCTGCCGCCGCGAGCAGCTCCTGGTGCGCTCCCTGTTCCTCGACCATCCCGATGCCGAGGTGGAGCGCGCCGGGCCCTGGCTGGTGTCACTGGCGCAGTCACCGGATGCCCTGGAGCGCGTGTTCGCCCTCACAGCGGAGAAACCAGCGGCGGTCTACTGGAGTTGCGCGTCGGGTGAGGCGGTCCTTCATCGCCATCTCCGCACCTTGAACATGGTGCGCATTCCCCGATGGGCGGTGGATGGCGGCGAAGCCCCGCCGTCGGACGGTTCTGAACAGGAGCCGGCGGCGGTGATGTTCCGGCACTGGGACCCCCGGGTTCTGGGGGCGATGATGCCGGTCCTGAATCCTGGGCAGTTCGTGCGGATCCTGGGACCGGCGGCCGAGACCGCCTTCCTGGCCGAGGATTACGGCGGCGTGCGGCGGGTGGTGGCCGATCCGGCCTTTCCGCCGGATCCGGGTGGCGTGCTCACGATCGGGTCCGAGCAGATCGAAGCGTTGACGGAGCGACGGCTGACGGCGTCGCACCGGCGCATCGCGGCCTACTTGCGCGAGGTGGCAGCCAGCGAAGTCGGCACCGCCTCGGACACGGCGTTGCACGAGCACGTCGTGATCAGCGACCGGGTCGGGCGCAGCCTCGGGCTGGCCGGTGAGGCGGCGCAGTGCCGGTGGGCGCTGCTCATGCTGCTGAGCCAAGGCCGGATCGCCAGCCATGAGCCGACCCGGGCGTATCTGGCGCAGGACGGCGATTCGCCCGACGGGCACCTGAGACGCCTGTTCGATCTGACGATCGCGGCGATGGGCGAGGCTCGCGATGCGCGGGGGCCTCGTCGATGAGCGGGCTGTTCGAGGGGATCGGCGGATCGGTCGGCGGCGTGATCGCGGGCGGCACGAGCGGCGTGGTGCAGGGGCTGCCCGGCGCGATGGCAGGGGGAGCGGCCGGCGGGGCGATCGGGGCAGCAGCGGGCGCGAGCGTCGGAGTCCTGGCCGGGGCGGGGACGGGGGGCGTGACGATCCCCGTGACGGGAGCGGGCGGTCTTGCGGGCGGGGCGGTGATCGGGAGCGCGGTGGGGGCGGGTGCCGGCTTTGCACCGGGCTTCTCCCAGGGCTACCGTGACGGATACGGTCCTGGATCGGCGATTGGCGGTGGCTACGGCCGAGCGGTGGATGACACCTGGTTCGGCAAGAAGCTGAACGCCATGGTCAAGGGCCAAGATGAGGCAGACAAAGGGATTGGAGATGATCAGGCGCTTTGCAGCGGTCAATGCTTGGCGAGCGAAGCTTCCGATGATCTTGAGAAAAAAGTCAAAGTCAAACAGGAGACAAAAGGTAAGACAAAACATGGTCGCCTGCCTGGAACAATGACAGATGCAGATAGAGAATTTGACCAACTGAAACCAAGGGATGTAAAACCAATAAATACGCAATATGGACCTGGGAGAACCGGACTTATAGATAGCAGCTCTGGAGCTGGACAGGACAGGGTGGTCGTTAGACCGGGGAATAGCGGCAATCCTAAAGAGCCCAGTCTGGACATACAAAGATCGAACGGACGGAATACAGAAATCAGGTTTGGGCCATGAAAAAATTCATTCAAAAATCCAATCTCGACGAGGATATGTCGCCAAAAATGGAGTGGATATCAGCGAACGATTTTGACGGGGTTTTATTGATCGAATCACCTGGAAAGGAAGAATTCGATGAAATTGTCAATAGTTTTTGTGAAAAGCCAATGGGCTTTGAATTAGCGCACTGCCAGTTTGATGGCGATCTTTCATACAGTCAAATCGATAACAGGGATGACTTATTTCAAGGATTTTTTGATCATAGCTATGAAGAAGTCTTCGTAAATATAATATTTCAATATGAAAATGCCGTAATGTGGCTACCATCAGAGCATAAATTTTATATAGTTTTTGCGCGTAAAACGTTTTTAAAAAAAAATAGAGCAATAAACATAAATAAACTGCGACAAGTGGCGACTTCATTTTCCAGGGAGCCTTATTTTACAGCGATGGACAAAAAATATATATCCGAGTCGATCGAAAAATATTTTACATTAGGGCGATAAAAATTCATACTTAACGACATGTTAATATTATCATTAATTAGAAGTCGTCCGCGCTATGCCCCGAATCACTATAATTAAATAGCACAAATTTAAAATTATTCGTATACTGAAACTTAGAATCATCAAGAGGAAATAATTTATAATTAAAATGGGCTGCTTCATATCACAAAATCTCATAAAAACCGACCTTAATATCCGGAGCGGGTGCTTAGCGAAGTGGATAATACAAAATATATATTGCTAGAAGCTAGAGAAATTCTCGATAAGACCCGCTGATTTCTTTCCTAAGGTAATTTTTATGAACAGACTTAGCTATCTTATCGAAAAAGAACGTCAAGTCGGACTCTCTAAAAAAGAATACGACGAAGTGTGTGAGATTTTTACAAATACATGCGACGAAGATATTAAGACAAAATGCATTATAATAATAAGAAAAGAGGCATCGCCGGCGCGGGAACAAATCGTGAGTCGTGAATTATCTATCAATAATCCTATCTTGCAATCAGAAGTGTTGCGTTTTTGGTGCGAGATCTAGATTTGGGCAATAAATATCAAGACCATGTGATAAAATTATTGAATCTTGAAGATGATCAATATGCACTATATACGCTGCAACTTGCCGCCCTTAGTGTCTCCGGTGATGCATATCGAAGCAGTAAAAATCTACATATACTAGAGTTAATTCTCAAGTTTCTTGAGCATGATCGTAAATCGCTTCAGGACGCTGCACATGACGCGCTTATCTCCGCGCTCACAAGCAATTATCGCGAGCTTTCTCCTAAGCTTCGGTATGAAAAACTCACAAATTCCGATACTGATTTATACAAAGAAAAGGCTTTAAATATAATACGCGGTGGGAGAAATTAATCATGAAATCGGTCAATTCGAGAATGTCGGAATGATTGTGCAAATAAAATCAATATAATTTTATATAGTTTGAATAAATTTTTTTATCTTTACGAT
Organism: Methylobacterium indicum; assembly: GCF_017347565.1. Classification (NCBI taxonomy): domain Bacteria; kingdom Pseudomonadati; phylum Pseudomonadota; class Alphaproteobacteria; order Hyphomicrobiales; family Methylobacteriaceae; genus Methylobacterium; species Methylobacterium indicum. The sequence goes on from NZ_AP024145.1 coordinate 5,918,863, forward strand.
CTCAACCGGGAACTGTCCCCCTATAAAATCGGATGGATACAAATACCGGCCCACAAGACCCGGATGGTGATGCGCTCGAATTCGTACAAGTCGAAGGGCTTCAACGAGATGACCTTCGAGGATGCGACGGGTGCGGAGAACCTCTTTGTTCATGCGCAGAAGGATCACGCCACACGGATCCTCAACAACCAGACCAGCCGCACGGACGCCAACCAGGTGGCGAGCGTAGGAGCGAACCGCTCCGTCGAGGTGGCGCAGAACCAGACGCACGAGATTGGCGGCTCGATGAACCTGACGGTCGGCGGAACGGGGCCGGGAGCGGCCGCTCTGATGGCGCCGCTCGCCGGCATGGTGGGACACACGGCCGGTTTGATGGCCCAAGCCGCGCAGGTGGCGGGCCTCGGCGGGCCGGCAGGCGACGCTCTCGGCCTGATGGCATCCGGTCTCGCCGGCTCGGCGCTGGGAATGCTCGGCAATGCCGGCCTGGAGGCGCGTTCGGGCGTCGTGAGCGGGCCGAACCCGCGAGCCGATGCCGGTACGGCGCTCAGCAAGGCCGGAGGAGGCTTGGGTCAGGCCGCGGGCGGACTGTTCTCGCTGCCGGGGATGATGAACACGCTGGTCGGGTCGATGAAGATCGATTCGATCGGAATGGCCAGGATCGAGCAGGTCGGCTCGAGCAAGGTCACGCATGTCGGCGCAACCTTCCTGACCCAGGTCGGCACCTACTACAAGGTCGCAGTCGGGGATGAGTTCGTCATCGAGGTCAGCGCATCGAAGTTAGTAATGAAAAAAGACGGCACGGTTCTCATACTTGGCAAGAAATTCAACTTCATCGCCGACGATCACGTACAGATACGGGGCGCCCCTATCGATCTCAATTGAACGGATGGGCGTCATCATGCAACTCGTCAATCGGACGATGTTCCCCGCGTTCGCTTTTCGTCAGTTCGATCGGGAGGGCGCACTCGACGGCGTTGTGTCGGTGCGGGGCACGTTCCGCGTCGAGCCCGGCCTGGCCCTCGCGACGGCCGACGATCAGGAGGCCTTCCAGTGGGAGGACGTCTACGACGGCGATCCACAGCAACGCCCGCTCCTGCGGCAGAGCGATCTCGTTCCATTCAAGCCCGGCACCGACGTCACGGTGTTGGGAGATGCGGTGAACCCGAACGCCGACGGCAGCCCTTTCCTCTGCCGCATCCGGATCGGAGAGCGGATCGATGCCAGCCTGCGCGTCATGGGCACCCGGTACTGGATCGCCCGCACGCGGCGAACCTGGCGCGGGCTGCTGCAGCGCGACCCGCAGCCGATCCTGGAGGGATGGGACCTCGGCGAGCCGGAGCCGGTGGCGCGGGTCCCGCTCACTTGGCAGGCGGCGCTCGGCGGCCCGCTGCCCGGTGGAGCGGGCGAGGTGCATCCCGATAATCCCCTCGGGACCGGCCTCGTCGACCGCAACCATTGCGATCACCGCCGCACTTACCCGGCGCCGACGATCGAGGCCGCCGACGCGCCGGTCGCGCGCTTCGACGTGCTGCCGCCACCCGCCGGGTTCGGTCCTGTCCCGCCCTGGTGGCGCCCACGCCAGCAGCATGCTGGCACCTACGACGAGGCGTGGCTCGCGGAGCGCCACCCGTTGCTGCCGCGCGACTTCGACGAGCGTTTCTGGCATTGCGCCCCGCCCGGCCTCGTCGCGACGCCCTGGCTCGCCGGTACCGAGGCCTTCACCCTCGACAACCTGCACCCGGACCACCCGCGGCTGACCGGCCTCCTGCCCGGCATCATGCTCGGCGCGACGGTCACGGACGAGGGCGGGACGCGCAAGCACCCGCTGGCCCTCGACGGCGTGCAGTTCGACCTGCGGCCCGGGATCGAGCGGGTGCTGCTGACCTGGCGCTGCCGGTTCCCGCTGCCCGAGGCGGAGACGGCGGAGATCGTCCTGGCCGAGCGCGCCCGGCTGCGCCGGTCCCTTCCCGACACGGAGAGCGTCGCATGAGCGGATCGGACGAGGCGAGCGAGGCCGGGGACGACTATGCCGGGGAGCCGCCGCGCCCCGATCCGTGGACGACGCAACGCCCGCTGGAGGGCCTGCGGGAGACGCACGAGGCGCGGGTGGTGAGCCTGTCGCCGGATGTGTGCCTGACGCCGCGGGGCTCGGCGCTGGTGCCGGTGCCCTACCCGATCGTCGACTACGCCGACCACTTCGAGGCCTACGCGCACACGGTGCGGTTCACGGGTCAGAAGGCGATGGTTCTGCGCTCGCGCACGACGCACGTGCACGGGGACGAGGCGGGGACGGGCGGGGGCGTGAAGTCGGGGACGCATGGCGACGTGACGGAGCCGATCGGCCACGCGCCGCAGGTGCGGGCGGAGGGGTCTTCGGTGATCCGGCACCTGGACCGGTTCTGGATGAACCGGCGCAACACGGTGGGGGAGGCGGTCTACGTGAAGGACCAGCGGGCGCGTGCGGCACCGGCGGACGACGACCCGCTGCCGGGCAGCCTGCGCCGGTCGTCCTGAGGGAGCGGGGCGATGTCCGGAACGGCCGAGCCGACCTGGTCACGCCCGCCGCCGGCGGTGCCGTCCTCGCCGAGCCTGACGCGGCTGGGGCGGTGGGGGCGTTGGTTGCTCAAGGGCGGCGGCCCGGTGGGGCGTGCGGCGTCGGCGATCTTCGATGCGTCGCCGACGGCGATGCCGTGGGTCGACGAGGTGCCGCGGGACGACTTCGAGCGCGCGCTGTTTGCCAAGGCGCGCGAGCTGGAGGCGCAGGGGGTCGACCGTGACGAGATCCTGAAGTGGTTTCGTGGCGAGGGGGTGGCACATGCCAAAACAAAGGCGAAGTCGGATTCGGACGCCCAGGCCAAAACGCAGGCGAGTCGGCGATCGGGTACGGTTCGGGTTACGCAGACACGGATCCGGTGCTATAAACTTGATAAGCATCTGACGGGCGACAAGAAGAAGGATGAGGTGTTTATCAAGGAGTTCTGTCGCCAATTGCGAGAACAAGAGGCCGCGGTCAATAAAATGACGCGGGAAGAATGGGAAAATGCACGTCAGCACTTTAAAAATAAAAAAGGGACGGTTCTGAAATAGATTATATAAATAATGAAAGGCAAAGATTGATCAAAAATTATATCCAAAAAATAATATGTCGCCTGCAGAGGCAAGGATTCGGGCGAATAACGAAATAGAAAATCTCGCACCGCTTCACGTTCCAGATCAGGTTATTGGAGGAAATTTGTCCACTATCACTCGAATGGGCGACCGCTTGGTCAATAGTATCATCGGAGGGGGGTGGCCGAGCCGAATAGCCGAATTTGAACGGCATGCAAAAAGTCTGAAGCCGGACGAGAAAATGAGCATAGAACTCTGTGCTACAGTCAAAGGCCAAGACGCTTGCGGCGAATCAAATAAATATAGCAAAAAGGAGCAGTTGTGATGTTAAAAGAAAAATTTAAAAAAGATTTTGATGAAGTGATTGGTATGTATAATCCTGAGATATTGCGTCGTTTTGATCATAGTCGCTCCGAAAAAAATTACCTGAGATGGTAATATATATGTTATCAAAAATTGGCGTGTCTAGCTGGTTAGACGGAATTTTCAGAACATGCGATCCAGAATTGATTTGGCCATCATTGGATGACGCCCTTGAAGGAAAAAATCTTTTGCGGCCTAGTGATTGTGTGCCTTACTTAATTTCAGCATTTGGTGTTGTCTATGCGTGGAATGCTGTCCTTGGAGCAATTAAATTTGACTTTCAGAGGGGGCGTATTACATGCTTCGAAGATCCAAATGTTGAAAATCACGTCAATAATGAAGGATCGTTCTTGGCACCGTTTATTGCTGAGAAAGACACCTATGATGAGTATGGGCTATATGATGCTGCTGTGAAAAAATTTGGGCCCTTAAGCGAGAATCAGATCTTCTCGTTTGCACCGATTTTCGCTCTGGGCGGTCAACCCGAGCATAGCAACCTCATCGTGACAGATGTCAGAGCTCATCTAGCGCTCCTGGCGCAATCGCAGGAGTTCGACATTCTCCACTTCGACAGCGAGCGCTATCCGGGGGGCTTCGAGAGAATAGAGTAGGGATCTGCCGGCCTGCGCACATTGAACTGATTTCGCGGGATCGGGCGAATTCAACTGGGTCGAGGAGTCGATCTGAAGCGACGTCTAATGACACGATCGACACGGCGACACGGACCCTCCATGCGCGGGCGGGCCACGCCGCCGCACTCCACAGCGACCAGACTCAGGAGATCGGCGAATCGCTGAACCTGACGGTTGGCGGCACCGGGCCGGGAGCCGCCGTCCTGATGGAGCCGCTGCTCGCGATGACCCGGCACGTGGACCGGTTCTGGATGAACCGGCGCAACACGGTGGGGGAGGCGGTCTACGTGAAGGACCAGCGGGCGCGTGCGGCCCCGGCGGACGACGACCCGCTGCCGGGCAGCCTGCGCCGGTCGTCCTGAGGGAGCGGGGCGATGTCCGGAACGGCCGAACCGACTTGGAGCAGACCGCCGCCGGCGGTGCCGTCCTCGCCGAGCCTGACACGGCTGGGGCGGTGGGGGCGTTGGTTACTCAAGGGCGGCGGCCCGGTGGGGCGTGCGGCGTCGGCGATCTTCGACGCGTCTCCGACGGCGATGCCGTGGGTTGACGAGGTGCCGCGGGACGACTTCGAGCGCGCGCTGTTTGCCAAGGCGCGCGAGCTGGAGGCGCAGGGGGTCGACCGTGACGAGATCCTGAAGTGGTTTCGTGGCGAGGGGCTCCTCATGCTGCATCTAAAGCGGAAGACGAAAATAACAAAAAGACAAAATCGTCGACGAATTCCGAAATTGTTCGAATTTCAGGGAAGGCAAATAAGAAGGAATTATGCGAGATCGCATGCGAATGTCTTAAAGATCGAGGAAGACATACAACCTATCAGGCGTGCGTCGCCGAAAAATTGTGAGATCGCTACTACGATCCTCAAAGTGGTCGGCACCCAGCCGGGGGGCACGGCGGCCGATGAGCTCGACCGCGGATGGACCGCGGCCGGAGGTGAGCTACAAAAAGGGGCCGGATGACAGATACACCCCAGTGGAAAGCCGAACCTCCCCCGGTATGCCCTCGACGGCTCCGGTCGTACCGGATGCGCCACGACCGGACGTGTCTTGGTGGAGCGGTGGGGCGCTTTCAGAACTTTGGGAAATGAAGGTTCCTCGAGCAGGAGGAAGCATTGATAGAAAAACCGAGGCGCAACGTGGTGGACGATATCGCGACATTGCTTGAGATCAAAGTATCGGGCGGGATTCGAAGGATCGTGTTAAAGTCAAAAGTATAGATGTTAAGCGTGAATGCAACTGTGATGCCGGCAGTTAAATGGAGCGTTGGAATGTCCAAAAATGATTACAACTTATGGCAAAATCACAGAAGCGATGATCAGATAGATAATCAGTTAATTTACAGGGATCCATCAAGGGGGGACGTCGTGTCTCGCGTTGGCGGAATCGCAAGTATTTATTTTTTAAATGGATGGCAGAAACAAGTCCGATTGGCCATAAGGGACTTAGTTGAAGATTATATAGATTTTTTTGAAAAAGAAATTACGCATTGTCATAGAAAAAATTCAAGGCAACTTCAAAAATTTGATCGCAAAAAATTTCTGAATTATCTTGATAAAGAGATACACAAAGGTGAAGAGGAAGAACTTTATTGCGCGTTGCATCATGCTGATCTAAAAAATGAGGACGATCCTGGCTTGTGGCAATTCATGGCTTCCGGATTCTCAAAAAAACGATACAGATCGAAAATTATCGGGTCTAAAGATCCATACTCCTGCGAGCTTCTTTTTAAAAAATCCGGATAATTTTGTGGATCTCATGCAAAAATGGGCTAGCAAGGTTCGTTGCATTCACGGATCAGGAGGACTTGGCGTTCTTACACAGCCCGGACTAGAAACTGGGTGGTACCCTTTTTATTATCCACTCATGATCAAATACCCTTCGCTTGATTATGATGCTATGGGAGATTATTGGTCAGAAGTCCGCCATGGCGGATACGAATTGCCAAAGTCATCCAATTGGCTAACATTCTTGGGAGTTTCCAATATAGAGCGATTGGGCGGCGAGGACGCAGTGCGTTCGCAGATCACGCCTGAGATAAGCTTGGTACGCTACGAAGGCGGATACTTGATCCGTGCTGGTGAGCGGCCCGTTGTCGATACCAACGGTGTGGGTGGAGTTCCTCAAGCTTATAAAGATATCGCTCGTATTATAAGGCCTATTTTATTTCAAAAATACGAATATGGAATCATCGAGGTTCCACCTGAGAAGGATAGCCTCGACGAGACGCTGAAATGGATTCATCGTTTCGAAAGTTGACGTGATTTTTTTTTGGGGGGCACCCGTCATGTTGTTCAATGCGGGCTATGCGCGCCGATCCGCGGACAGAGAAGCCGGATAGGTGGAGATGGCCGAGACGAAGGCTCGGTCGGGGCGGCACTGGTCGAGCAAGTCGGCGCGGCCAAGGTCACGCATGTGGGTATGGCCTTCGCCACGCAGGTCGGCAAGCCGTGGTCACTGTCCGTGGGGGAACGCCGAGACGCAGGTGGGTAAGATCCATCTCATGAGGTAGAGTTATGGCCACAGAGAAATACAAAAGCGATTTTGATGAATTGGTAGCTGACAGGAATCCATCTATTGTCCGCAATTTTTCATATGAAGGAGAAAATGACATTCCGGAACATCTTAAATATATGTGGTCCAAAGTCGGCATTTCATCCTGGGAGGGCGGAACCTTCTGGACATGCGATCCAGCCATGGTTTGGGGAGCAATTGAAGATTCGCTTGAAGAAAAAAATTATTGAAAGTATCGGAGTGCGTTCCCTACGCAATTTCCGCTTTTGGAAGCGTATTTGCATGGAATGAGATGCTTGGTGTAATTCGATTCGAGTTCCAGCGCGGCCGCATCATATCTTTCAATAATCCTGATAATTTAAAAAAGTGATTTTGCCGAGTGTTTTTATGACTCCATTCCCTTTCAGCAAAGAAAAATACGACGAATATAATCTTTATGATTGTGCAAATGCAAATTTTGGCCCGTTGAGCGAGGGGAAAATATTTTCTTTCGCGCCTAGTCTTCCTTTTGGCGAGGCGCCTTCCGAAAGCAGCTTAATTTTAACGGACGCAAGAGTACATTTGGCATTTTTGGCACAATCGCAGGCTTTCCAAATATTTCATTTCAACTCAAAACTATATCCAGGAGGATATAAGCAAATTGAATAAAAAATTATAATTATTGATCCGCTAACGTCAATTTGCAACGGATTGTGCATTATGATAAATGCCTTGATAAGGATTTTCATTACGGACATCAGATATGCGCATTGAGGATGGCAATTGGAACCCGACGATCAATGCCGCGTATGCCACTGGCCGCGGCCGCTTCTGCATTGCTCTATGTGAGTTGGAGTACGACGATCCCTTCACGGCGATCATCGAATATGACGACGCTTTCCCGCAAACCTGGTCTCGGACCGACGTGTTGCGCGAAATCTATGCCATCAAGCCCGCTCCCCTCGCCGACCAACCAGGCGCGAGGTTTGCAGCCCTGAGCAATGAGGGTGATGTGTATTGGATCGGGGATCAGACAGTACACGAGACAATCCAGGGTGCCGGGATCCAGAGCCCCGATGCGACAGGCGCAGGAGCCCTCGCCAATCTCGGCTTGATCGAGGGACAGCTCTGGGCTGTCGGGCATGGGGCTCAGATCTATCACAGGACTGCTGATCATCAGTGGGTGAAAATGCCGTTTCACAGCGAGCCTGAGCCCGGCTTCAACGTCATCAGATTTGGAGACATTGCTGGCCCAAGTAAGAATGATTTTTATATCAAAGGATCACTGTCTCCAAAGCTCATAGAGCTGGACGAAAAAACCTTGAAAAGCCTGGAAGGCAACAAGAGTTGGGATGATTGGAATCGTGCATACGAGCTCGCCGAAGAAAACTCTCCGAGCAAAGGATTGGTTACCGAGGGCCGCGCCTACCACTGGAACGGCACGAGCTGGACGGAAATCCCGATTCCCGGCTCAAGCCCGCACACCATCAAGGACATCTACGTCGAAACGCCGGACAAGGTCTGGATGGTCGGCAGCCACGGCACCATCCTGGTCGGCAACGGACGCGACGGCTTCCGGAGCGTCGGCTTCGCGGGCGACACCGAGACCCTTATGTCGATCACGCGCTTCAAGGACCAGTACGTCGTCGCCTCCGACTACGCCCTGCACCTCTTCGACGGCCACCACCTCACGCCCTTCAAGCCGCGGCTGCGCGGTCGCGCGCGACCGACGCCGCTGAAGGTCCAGTCGGTCGACGACGTGCTCTACTACTTCGACTACAAGCGGGGCATCCACCGCTACGATGGCGAGCGCTGGACGGAGATCGTGATCCCGGCCGAACTGCGTGCCCGCGCGTTCAAGGGCCTTGCGCCTCGCTCACCCTGACCGGATCCAGGCCGGGAAGCGAACGCCTCGCCCGCGCGGCCGAGACCGATCCCGATGGGCCAGGCGATGCTGCTGCCGGTGCCGGCGGACGCGCCGGGCCGGGATGATCTGGTCGACGGCGGCGGTGATGGTCCGGCACTGGGACCCCCGGGTTCTGGGGGCGACGATGCCGGTCCTGAACCCTGGGCAGTTCGCCCGCATCCTGGGACCGGCGGCCGAGATCGCCTTCCTGGCCGAGGAATAAAGCGGCGTGCGGCGGGTGGTGGCCGATCCGGCCTTTCCGCCGGATCCGGGTGGCGTGCTGACGATCGGGTCCGAGCAAATCGAGGCGTTGGCGGCGCGACGGCTGACGGCGTCGCACCGGCGCATCGCGGCCTACTTGCGCGAGGCGGCGGCCAGCGACGTCGGCACCGCCTCGGACACGGCGTTGCACGAACACGTCGTGATCAGCGATCGGGTCGGGCGCCACCTCGGTCTGGCGGGTGAGGCGGCGCAGTGCCGCTGGGCGCTGCTGATGCTGCTGAGCCAAGGCCGGATCGCCGGCCATGAGCCGACCCGGGCGTATCTGGCGCAGGACGGCGATTCGCCCGACGGGCACCTGAGACGCCTGTTCGATCTGACGATCGCGGCGATGGGCGAGGCTCGCGATGCGCGTGGGCCGCATCGATGAGCGGGTTGTTCAAGGGGATCGGCGGTTCGGTCGGCGGCGTGATCGCAGGCGGTGCGAGCGGGGTGGTGTAGGGTCTTCCCGGCGCGGTGGCGGGGGGAGCGGCCGGCGGGGCCATCGGGGCTGCGACGGGCGCGAGTGTCGGGGTAATGGCCGGGGCGGGGACGGGGGGCGTGACGATCCCCGTGACGGGGGCGGCTGGTGTTGCGGGCGGGGCGGTGATCGGGAGGGTCTCATCCGGCGCTCGGCGACGAAGCGATGCACTTGCCGGCTCGTCCCCGGGTGGCCCCGTTCCCGGATCTCGCGCCACAGGGCCATGGCGTTCTCGCAGCCCTCGTCGATCCGTCCCGCCAAGTATGCGACGTGCGGATCAAACAGGCTCGGCCCGGCACCGTGAGGCAACCGCGCCGGGAACGCTTCGGCGCTGGCATACTTGCGTACCGTCGCACGAGCCAGTCCCGGCCATGCTCCCACCGATGTTGACACCCAAAAACGAATGAACGATCGTTTCAATCCAAGGATCGCCGAACGGTCCGCGTGAGAATCACGGGTGGAACACGCCGATGCTGCAGCGCGCGGACACCTACGCCGACCTCCTCCAAAACTTCCGCTGGCGGATTCCGGCCCGCTACAACATCGGCACCGACGTCTGCGACCGGCACGCCCCGGGCAACCCGCTCGCGCTGATCCATCTCGACCACGACGGCGCCGTGCGGCGCTACGGCTTCGACGACCTGCGTCGCTGGTCGAACCGGTTCGCCAACGTGCTGACGGCGCATGGCTTGGTGCGCGGCGACCGGATCGGCGTGCTGCTGCCGCAGGCGCCCGAGACGGCGGTGGCGCACGTCACCGGCTTCCGGGCCGGGCTGATCAGCATCCCGCTCTTCGTGCTGTTCGGGCCCGATGCGCTCCGCTATCGCCTCGGCAACAGCGGCGCCAAGGCCGTGGTCACCGATCGGGCCGGCGCCGCGCTCATCGCCGGCATCCGCGACGCGCTCCCCGGCCTGGAGCGGGTCTACTGCATCGACGGGGCGGGGGAGGGCGCGGAGGATTTCCAAGCCCTCTGTGCCTGCGCCTCCGACGCCTTCACCCCGGTCGACACCGCCGCCGACGACCCGGCGGTGATCATCTACACCTCCGGCACCACCGGCGATCCGAAGGGGGCGCTCCACGCCCATCGGGTGCTGCTCGGCCACCTGCCGGGGGTCGAGATGCCCCAGCGCTTCCTGCCGCAGCCCGGCGACCGCTACTGGACCCCCGCCGACTGGGCCTGGATCGGCGGCCTCCTCGACGTGCTGCTGCCGGCCCTGCATCACGGCGTGCCGGTGGTCTCGCATCGGGCGAAGAAGTTCGATCCGGAAGCGGCGTTCCGGCTGATGGCCGAGCAGGGGGTGAGGAACGTCTTCCTGCCGCCCACCGCCATGAAGCTGATGCGCCAGACCCGCACGACGCCCTATCCGGGCCTGAACCTGCGCTCCGTCGGCAGCGGCGGCGAGAGCCTGGGGGCGGAGATGCTGGCCTGGGGCGAGGCGGTGCTCGGCGTACCGGTCAACGAGTTCTACGGCCAGACCGAGTGCAACCTCGTCGTCTCCTCCTGCGCCGATCTGTTTCCGGCCCGGCCCGGTGCCATGGGCAAGCCGGTGCCGGGTCACGACGTGCGCATCGTCGACGGGGAGGGCCTGGAGGTGCCGGACGGCACCACCGGCCACATCGCGGTGCGCCGGCCCGACCCGGTGATGTTCCTCGGCTACTGGCGCAACCCGGAGGCGACGGAGAAAAAATTCATCGGCGCGTGGCTGATCACCGGCGATCTCGGCCGGCGCGACCCGGACGGCTTCCTGTGGTTCGTCGGGCGCGACGACGACGTGATCACCTCGTCGGGCTACCGGATCGGCCCCGGCGAGATCGAGGATTGCTTGCTTCGCCACCCCGCCGTCGCGCTCTGCGGCGTCGTCGGCGTGCCGGACCCGGTGCGGACCGAGGCGGTGAAGGCCTTCATCGTGCTCAAGGACGGCGTCGCGGGCACGCCCGAGCTGGCCCGCGCGATCCAGGATTTCGTGCGCACCCGGCTCGCCGCCCACGAATACCCGCGTCACGTCGCCTTCGTGGAGGAACTGCCGATGACCGCGACGGGGAAGATCGTCCGGCGAGCGCTCAGGGAGCGGGGAGGGGCGTGACGATCGTCCCGGCCTCATGATCGCTCCGTATCAGAGGCCAACAAGAGAATTCTGCCTCCCATCCGCGACCTCATCCCGAGGTGTTAGCCGATTGAAAATCGGCTGACCTCGAAGGAGGGCTCCAGGAATCGCTGAGACCCCTGGAGTCCTCCTTCGAGGTCAGTCCATCTGCAGTGGAATGACACCTCAGGATGAGGTCGCGGGTGGGATTGATGGCCTGAATCGAGCAATCAGGTTCTCAGACACACGCCGCCATCCTGGATTTCGCTGCGCGGCCCCAGGATGACGATCCAAGGAACATCCGGCGACCAACGACCGGGTGCCAGCACGAAACCGGGAGGACACCATGCCGACATCCAAGCTCCGTCGACCATTCCACATCCTGGCGCTCGCGGCCGCATCCCTCCTCACCCTCGCCCAGGCCCACGCCGCCGGCCCCACCCGCGTCACCCTCGGCGTGCTCAACGACCGCGCCGGGCCCTATTCGGACCTCGCCGGCGAAGGCTCGGTGGTGGCGGCCGAGATGGCGGCGTCCGACTTCACGGCGCAGAACCCGGACTTCGACATCCGGGTCCTGTCGGCCGATCACCAGAACAAGCCGGATGTCGGCGCCGGCATCGTGCGCCAGTGGATCGACCGCGACGACCTCGACGTCGTGCTCGACGTGCCGTTCTCCTCGGTGGCGCTCGCCGTGCACCAGATCGTACGCGAGAAGAACCGGCTGATGATCAATTCGGGGGCGGGCGCCTCGGAGATCACCGGGGCGCTCTGCTCGCCCAACACCATCCACTGGACCTACGACACCTGGGCGCTCGCCAACGGCACCGGCGGGGCGATGGTGCGCTCGGGCGGCGACACCTGGTTCTTCATCACCGCCGACTACGCCTTCGGCAAGGCGCTGGAGCGCGACGTGTCGGCGGTGGTCGAGCGCAACGGCGGCAAGGTGCTGGGCTCGGTCCGCCACCCGGTCGCCGCCAACGACTTCTCGTCGTTCCTGATCCAGGCGCAGGGCTCGAAGGCCAAGGTGATCGGGCTCGCCAATGCCGGCAGCGACACCATCAACACCATCAAGCAGGGCGCCGAGTTCGGCGTGGCGGAGGGCGGGCAGCGCCTCGCCGGCCTCCTGGTCTTCCTGAGCGACGTGCATTCCCTGGGGCTCAAGGTGGCGCAGGGGCTGGTGCTGACGGAGGCCTTCTACTGGGACCTCAACGACGGCACCCGCGCCTGGTCGCGCCGCTTCGCCGAGCGGCACAAGGGCCGGATGCCGACCATGGTCCAGGCCGGCGTCTATTCCGGCATGATGCACTACCTCAAGGCCGTGAAGGCGACCGGCAGCAAGGACCCCGCGACGGTGACGGCCGAGATGCGGCGGGTGCCGGCAGAGGACCCGCTCTTCGGCCGCTCCGAGGTGCGGGCCGACGGACGGGTGACCCACCCGATGTACCTGTTCGAGGTCAAGAAGCCGGCCGAGTCGAAGGGCCCCTGGGATTATTACCGCCTGGTCTCGACGATTCCCGCCGACCAGGCCTTCCGGCCGCTGAAGGCCGGCAACTGCCCCCTGGTGACACCATGAAGTTGCATCACTGCGTCGGCGCCCGCTCGTTCCGGCCGCTCTGGGCCCTGGAGGCGCTGGGCCTGTCCTACGAACTGGCGATGCTGCCGTTTCCGCCGCGGGTCCACGCCAAGGAGTATTTTTTCCTCAACCCCCTCGGCACGATCCCGCTCCTCGAGGACGGCGAGGTGCGGATGACCGAATCGGCGGCGATCTGCGAGTACCTGGCGGCGCGCCACGGCGCCGGCGGGCTCGGGGTGCGGCCCGACGAGCCGGAATACGGCCGCTACCTCAACGCGCTGCATTTCGGCGAGGCGACGCTCACCTTCCCCCAGACCCTGGTGCTGCGCTACGGCCGGTTCGAGCCGCCGGAGCGGCGCAATCCCGGTCTCGTCGAGGATTATTCGCGATGGTTCCTGTCGCGGCTGAGGGGCTTCGGCGCCGTGCTGGGCGAGCGCCGCTTCGTTGCCGCCGGGCGCTTCACCGCCGCCGACATCTCGGTCGGCTACGCCTTGATGCTGGCCGAGTTCGCGGGCCTCGGGGAGCAGCTGCCGGACTTCGCCAAGGCGTACTGGGCCGGATTGCAGGCCGAGCCGTCCTACGCGAGGGCGCTCGCGGCCGAGCGGCGGGCCGCCGAGGCGCAGGGGGTGTCGCCGGTGCCCTCGCCGCTCGGCGGATGAGCCCGGATTGATGCCGTAGGGAAACGCCCCAGATCCCCGCCGAACGCGACGGGGACCTTGCACGATGGGACGACGCACGGCCGAGGGGCCGCCATGATTCCGCACCTCGCGACGCCGCGCGCCCTGGCCGGCCTGCGGCGCTCGTTCTCGGAATTCCTCGGCCTGCCGGTCGTGATCGTGCTGGGCTTCGTGGTGCTCGCCCACACGATCGACCGGATCGACAACACCGCCGGGCCGCGGGAGGGATGGGGGCCCCTGCGCACCTTCCTCAGCCAGTATGTCGGCGACACCCAGTCGGCGATCAGCATGCTGTCGACCATCGCCGGCAGCCTGATCAGCGTTACCTCGATCACCTTCTCGATCCTGCTGCTGGCGGTGCAGCAGGGCGCCGCCACCCTCAACTCGCAGATCGTCGATCATTACCTGCGCCGGCGCGCCAACAGCGCCTGGTTCGGCTTCTTCGTCGGCGTGTCGCTGTTCGTCCTCATCACCCTGGTGCAGACCACCCACACCACGGCGCCGGTGCTGGGGGTGATGATTTCGACGCTGCTCGGCGCGGTCTCCCTCGTCGCCCTGGTGGTGCTGATCTACACCACGATCGACCAGACCCGGCCCGTCACCGCCATCGCGACGATCCGCGAGGCCGCGGTCGCGGCGCGGGCCCGCCAGCTACCGCTGCTCGCTGCGACCGCCGAGCCCTCCGGCCCGCCCGGCGACGGCGTCCCGGTCCAGGCCGCGACCGGCGGCTACCTGACCCGGATCGACGCCGACGGGCTCGCCCGGGCGCTGGAGGCGCATCCGGGACGGCGTCTCGTCCTGACGCTGCCCGTCGGCGGCTTCGTGCCGCCGGGCGGGGCGGTGGCGGTGCTGACCGGCGGTCCCGCCGATCCGGCCCTGGTCGAGGCGGTGGGCGCCGCGATGTCCATCGAGGACCAGCGCGACGTCGCCCACGACCCGGCCTTCAGCCTCGACCATATCGGCACGATCGGCTGGACCGCGATCTCGACCGCCCGCTCGGACCCCGCCGTCGGGGCCATCGCGGTCCACGCGCTCCAGCGCCTGCTGCACGACTGGGCGGCGCCGGTGCCGCGTGCGCCCGCGTCCCGGATCGCCTATCGCGACCGCCTGCCGGACCAGGTCCTCGACGCGATCGAGAGCCTGGTCGTCGCGGCGGCGGAGTCGCGCCAGCACCAGAGCCTCGCCCTGATCCTACGCGCGCTGGCGCGCAGCCTTCCGGTCCTGCCGGCGGCCCAGCAGCACGGCGTCGCCCGCCTCGTCGCCACCGTGGCGCCGTCGCTGGCGAGCCACCTGCCGACCCGGATGCTGCGCGAGGACGCCGCCGGCCTGATCGCCGCCTTCCGCCGGACCGGCCGCCCCGACGCCGCGGCGCGCCTGTCGGAGATCCTGGCCCACGTCGTCGAGGAGAGCCAGGATGGCGGTCCAGGGCGTGGGTGAGGGGGCATGGGCGAGGGGGCATGGGTGAGGGGGCATGGGTGAGGGGCCGCCCGGCCGCGCTCACGCCCCCCGTCGAGACCGCCCCGGCGGCGCCGGACACGAGAGGGTGAAGCGTGCGCCCCCGCCGGGAGCCGCGTCCGCCGCGACCGAGAAACCGTGCATCCGGGCGATCGCCGCGACGAGGCCGAGACCGAGGCCGTGGCCCGGGGTGTGGCGGGCGGGCTCGGCCCGGTAGAAGCGGCGAAACACCTGGGCCCGCTCGGCCTCCGGGATGCCCGGTCCGCTATCCGAGACCACGACCGCGCGGCCGGCCTCCCTCGCGGCGTATTCCACCCGCACCGTGCCGCCGGCCGGAGTGAACTTCACCGCGTTGTCGATCAGGTTCGAGACCGCCTCGAACAGGAGGTCGCGGTCGCCCTCGACCGGCGGCAGCCCGGGCGCCACGGCGAGGGACAATGCGACGTCCTTGTCCTCCGCCACCGGCCCGAAGAACTCGGCGGCCTCGCGCACCACCTCGCCGAGATCGACGGGGGCGAAGCCGGCGCGGCGGCGCCCGTGCTCGATCTCGCCGATGCGCAAGACGGCGGTGACCATGGCGAGGGTCTGGTCGATCCAGGCGAGGCCCTGGTCGATCGCCGCCTGCAGCTCGACGACGCTCGTCGCCCGCTCGCGGCTGCGCTCCAGCCGGGCCCGCAGGCGGGTGAGCGGCGTGCGCAGGTCGTGCGCCACCGCGTCGCCGACGCTCTGGACCTCGTGGACGAGGTGCTCGATCTCGTCGAGCATCCGGTTCACCGTACCGGCGAGGCGGTCGAACTCGTCGTTGGCCCGGCCGACCGGCAGGCGCCGGCCGAGATCGCCGCGCATCACCTCCGCCACCGCGACCTCGGTGGTGGCGAGCCGCCGCCGCGCCCGGCCGGCGAGCACCAGGCCGCCGAGCCCCGACAGGACCAGGGTCGGCACGAGGCCGAGGCCGAGCGCGCGCAGGGTCGTGGTGCGCACCCGGTCGATCTCGTCGGTGTCATGGGCGATCACCACCGTGCCGCCATCGGGCAGCGCCAGGGCGGCGGCCCAGATCGCGTCGTCGACGCGGCCCTGGCTCAGATCGAGCACCGCGTCGACCCGGGCGGCGTCGCCGTCCCGGGGCAGGCCGGCGGGCAGGGCGACGAGGTTGCCGGCCCGCCGCGTCCCGTCCGGCCCGAACAGCCCGGCATAGTGGGTGGCGTGCCGGTCCATGGCGATCCAGGTCTCGACCCGCTCCAGCGCCGCCGCCGGCTGGGCGGCCGCGGCGCGCACCTCGAGCCGCAGGGTCTCGGCCAGTTCCTCGCGCATGAAGTCCGCCGTCTGCCAGTAGACGAAGGCGAACATCGTCAGCGCCATCACGGTGGTCCAGGCGGCGATGCCGAGTGCCCAGCGGAAGCCGGTGGAGCGGAAGAGATCAGGCATCGGGCATCAGGGCAAAGCCGATCCCGCGCACGCTGTGGATCAGCGGCGCCTCGCCCTCCGCCTCGAGCTTGCGGCGCAGGCGGCCGAGATGGACGTCGATCAGGTTGGATTTCGGGGTGAAGCGGTAGTTCCACACCTCCTCGAACAGCAGCGCCCGGGTGATCACCTGGCCGGGCCGGCGCATCAGGTATTCGAGGAGCTTCAGTTCCCGCGGCAGCAGGTCGAGGTCGCGGGCGCCGCGCCGGCCGGTGCCGGCGATGAGGTCGATCTCGAGGTCGCCGACCCGCAGCAGGGTCTCGCGGGTGTCGGCCGGGCGGCGCAGCAGCGCCTCGATCCGGGCGGCGAGTTCGGCGAGGACGAAGGGCTTGGCGAGGTAGTCGTCGCCCCCCGCCCGCAGGCCGCGGATGCGCTCGTCGACGTCGCCGAGCGCGCTGAGCACCAGGGCGGGGGTGCGGTCGCCCGCCCCGCGCAGGTCGCGCAGCAGGCTCAGCCCGTCGAGGCCCGGCAGCATCCGGTCGAGGATGATCGCGTCCCAGGGCTCGGCCCGAGCGCGCGTCGCCCCCTCCGGTCCGGTCGCCGCCCAGTCCACGGAATAGCCGCGCCCGCGCAGGTCGCCGAGCAGCTCGGTCGCCGTCTCGGCATCGTCCTCGATCAGCAGAAGCTTCGCCACCGTCCTTCGCCACGCTGCGTGAACCCGACGCCTTGTCTCACGAACCGCGCCGCGATCCTCGGCGGAATCGCACGATGAACGCGAATTTAATGGCGGGCCGGACCGCTGTCGCTAGGTGCTGGAACGGTTCCAATCTGGAGAGGCGAGGGCGGTCGTGGGCGTGACGATGGAGAGGGCGGTGCACCTCGCCCGCGACGAGGACCAGGCCCCGCGCGGGCGGGGCGCGGCATCGGGTGAGCCGGCGCGGCAGCGCCCGTCGGGGCGGGGGCCGGGCGGCGGGCCGTCGCGAGGGGTCGTCGCGCTCCTCGCCGTCGCTGGCCTGCTCGGCCTCGGCTGGTGGCAGCGCGACGCGGCGCGCGACGTCCTTGCGCCGGTGGTACCGGCGCGCCTCGCCCCGCTGCTCGCGCCGCTCCTCGACAAGCCCGGCGCCCCGGCATCCTCGGCCGGGGAGGACGCTGCGAAGGACCCCCAGAAGGACGCCCCCGCCGACCCGAACCTCGTCACCCTCGACGCCGCCGGGCAGAAGCGCCTCGGCCTCGCCTTCGGGCCGGTCGAGACGCGGCGCATCGTCCTGCCGGTCCGCACCCCCGGCACCGTCGCCTTCGACGAGCGCCGCGTCACCCACCTGAAGCCGCGGGCGGCGGGCCGCGTGCTGTCGCTCGCCGTGCAGCCGGGCGACGCGGTGCGGGCGGGCCAGACGCTCGCCACCCTCGACGCCGCCGGGTTGCTGGAAGCCCGCAACGGGCTCGCCGAGGCGCAGGCGAGCCTCGCCGAGGCCCAGGCCACCGAGGCGGTCGCCGCCCTCAACCTCACCCGCGGCCAGGACCTGATGAAGGTGAGCGGCGTGGCGCAGGCCGAGGTCGACCGGCGCCGGGTCGATCTCGCCAAGGCGCAGGCCGCCACCGCCTCGGCCCGGGCCCGGGTCGGGCTCTACACCGCCCAGGTCGCCCGCCTGGCGCCGGAGCCCGGCGCGAGCCCGGAGACGAGCGCCATCGTCTCGCCGATCGACGGGGTCGTCACCAGCGCCGCCCTCAGCCTCGGCCAGGTGGTGGATACCGGCAGCGACGCCTTCACGGTGGCCGATTCGCGCCGGATCTTGGTGCTCGCCAACCTCTACGGGCGCGACATCGACGCCGTGAAGGCGGGGGACCCCGCCACCGTCACGGCACCCGTACCCGACCGGCCGGTCTTCGAGGGGCGGGTGCGCTCGGTCAACGCCGCGATCGACCCGGCGAGCAACACCGCGCCGGCCCGGATCGAGATCGCCAACCCGGACGGGCGGCTACGCGCCAACATGTTCGTCTCGGTCGAGATCGCGGCCGATCTCGACCGCAGCGGCACGACCATGCCGGCCGCCGCCCTGCAGCAGACCGAGGACGGCCCGGTCGCCTTCGTGCGCACCGGCGAGGACCGGTTCGAGAAGCGCGCGCTCACCCTGGGCGTGCAGCGTGCCGACTGGGTCGAGGTCACGGCGGGGCTCTCGCCCGGCGAGACCGTGGCGACGGCCGGCAGCTTCGGCCTCAAGGCGATCCTGCTGCGCGCCCTCCTCGGTTCCACGGACTGAATCCGATGAAGACCTGGTTCGCCCTCCTCGTGCGCCGCCGCTGGCTGGTGCTGATGATCGCGCTCGCCGGCGCCGCCGGGGGCCTTGCCAACCTGCGCGGGCTGTCGATCGACGCGGTGCCCGACATCTCGCCCAAGCAGGTGATGGTGCTCACCCTCTCGCCCGGCCTCGGGCCGCTCGAGGTCGAGCGGCTGGTGAGCTTTCCGGTCGAGAGCGCCATGGCGGGCGCGCCCGGGCTCACCGGCCTGCGCTCGACCTCGCGCTACGGCGTCTCGGCGGTCTACGTCACCTTCGAGGACGGGGTGCCGCTCACGGAGGCCCGCGCCCAGGTCTTCCAGCGCCTGCCCCAGGCGCGTGCGATGATGCCGGCGGGCGTCGGCGAGCCGCAGATGGGCCCGATGGCGACGGGGCTCGGCGAGATCTACCAGTTCGAATTGCGCGGGCCGGCCTACTCGCCGATGGAGCTCAAGCGCCTGCTGCAATGGACGATCGCGCCGCGCCTGAAGCTGACCCCCGGCATCGCCGACGTGAACATCTATGGCGGCCAGCTGCCGACCTACGAGGTCCGGGTCTCGGCCGAGAACCTGCGCCGCTACGGCGTCACCCTGTCCCAGGTCTACGCCGCGCTCGCCGAGAACAACATGGCCCGGGGCGGCGCCTATCTGGAGCACAACGACCAGCAGGAGGTGATCCGGGGCCTCGGCCTCGCCAAGGGGCCGGAGGACATCGCCGGCATCGTGGTGGCGACGCGGCCCGGCGGCGTGCCGGTCACGGTGGCGACCCTGGGCCAGGTGGTGGAGGCGCCCAAGGTTCGCCTCGGCGCGGTGAGCCACGACGCCGCCGGCGAGACGGTGGTCGGCATCGCGATGATGCAGCAGGGCGAGAATGCCAGCGCCGTGGTGGCGCGGGTGAAGGCGACGATCGAGGAGCTGCGCGGGCAATTGCCGCCCGGCGTCGCCATCGTGCCGTATTACGACCGCTCGACGCTGGTCGAGCGCACGATCCACACCGTGGCGCACAACCTCGTCGAGGGCGCGGTGCTGGTCGTCGTCGTGCTGCTCCTGCTGCTCGGCAACCTGCGGGCCGGCCTGGTCGTCGCCGCCGCGATCCCGCTCTCAATGCTGATGGCGTTCGCGGGCATGCGGGTGCTCGGCCTGTCGGGCAACCTGATGAGCCTCGGCGCGATCGATTTCGGCCTCATCGTCGACGGCGCCGTGGTGATGGTCGAGAACGTGCTGCGCGCCCGCGGCGAGCATCCCGACCGTCCGGCCTTCGCGGTGATCCGCGACGCCGCCGCGGAGGTGGCCAAACCCATCCTGTTCGCGGTGGCGATCATCATCCTGGTCTACCTGCCGGTGCTCGCCCTCGAAGGGGTGGCGGGCAAGATGTTCCGGCCGATGGCGCTGACGGTGATCCTGGCGCTCGCCGGCTCGCTCGTCCTCACGCTCACGCTGATGCCGGCGCTCGCCGCGCTGATGCTGGCGGGCCCGGGCATCGGCGAGCGCGAGACCCGCCTCGTCCACGGCATGCGGGCGCTCTACACGCCGGTGCTGCGGCTCGCCGAGCGCCGGGCCGGGGCGACGGTGCTCCTCACCCTGGCGTTGTTCGGCGGCAGTTGCTGGCTGGCGACGCGGCTCGGCGGCGAGTTCCTGCCCAAGCTCTCGGAGGGCTCGATCGTGCTCACCTCCGAGAAGCTGCCGGGCATCAACCTCGACGCCTCGCTGAAGGCGGTCCAGCGGATCGAGACGGTGCTGAAGTCCTTCCCGGAGGTGAAGCGGGTGGTCTCGCTCACCGGCAGCGCCGAGATCCCGACCGACCCGATGGGCGTCGAATCGACCGACAGCTTCGTCACGCTGACCGATCCCGCGACCTGGACCACCGCGACGAGCCAGGACGGCCTCGTCGCCGCCTTCGACAAACGCCTGCGCGAGGAGGTGCCGGGCGTGGCCTACGCCTTCTCGCAGCCGATCCAGATGCGGATGGACGACCTGATCGAGGGCGTGCGCGGCGACGTGGCGATCAGCCTCTACGGCGACGACCTCGCGGTCCTGAAGGACAAGGCCGACGCGATCGTGCGCGCGGTCTCGGCGGTGCCGGGGGCGGCCGACGTCAAGGCCGAGGCCCAGGCCGGGATGCCGGCCCTCTCGATCCAGGTCGACCGGGCGGCGGCGGCCCGCTACGGGGTCGCGGTGAGCGACGTGCTCGACGTCGTCGAGGCGATCGGCGGGCGCACGGCCGGCAGCGTCTACCGGGACGACAACGCCATCACCGACATCGTGGTGCGCCTCAGCCCCGACGACCGGGCCGACCTCGAGCGCATCCGCGCCCTGCCGGTGGGGCGCGACGGCCGGGCCCAGGTGCCGCTCTCCCTCGTGGCCTCGGTGAGCGTGAAGACCGGCCCGGCCCAGATCAGCCGCGAGCGGTTGCAGCGGCGCATCTCGGTCCAGGCCAACGTCCGCGGGCGCGACGTCCAGAGCTTCGTCGCGGAGGCGCAAGCGGCGGTCGCCGCCCAGGTGCCGCTGCCGCCGCGCTACGCCCTGCAATGGAGCGGCCAGTACCAGAACCTGCAGGAGACGACCGCGCGGCTCGTCGTGGTGGTGCCGGCCGCGATGGCGGCGATCCTGGTGCTGCTCGTGGTGATGTTCGGCGATATCCGCCTTGCCGGGCTGATCTTCCTCAACGTGCCGGTGGCGGCGACCGGAGGAATCCTGGCCTTGTATCTGCGCGGGCTGCCGTTCTCGGTCTCGGCGGCGATCGGCTTCATCGCCACCTTCGGCATCGCGGTGCTGAACGGCGTCGTGCTAACGAGCTACATCCGCGATCTCGAGCGTAGCGGCCTCGACCCGGAGGAGGCCGCGACCCGGGCCGCCGAGATGCGCCTGCGCCCGGTGATGACCACCGCCCTGGTGGCGGCCCTCGGCTTCCTGCCGATGGCGCTCTCGACCAGCGCCGGCGCCGAGGTGCAGCGCCCGCTCGCCACGGTGGTGATCGGCGGCCTCGTCACCGCGACGCTCCTCACCCTGGTGGTGCTGCCCACGATCTACCCCCGCATCGCCCGGCTGCGCCTGCCCTTCGGCAGGCCGCCGGATGGAACGGGCGGGACGGAGGCGAGGAAGCGGGCGGTGCTGGACGTGTGACGCGGAGCGCCGGTTCGGCGCCCCGCAGCGATCGACCCGCGGCCTACGCCTCGGCCGATTTCGCCTCGGCCTTCGGGCCGCCCTTGGCGACGCCGACGAGGGCCGGGCGCAGCACGCGCTCGCCGATGACGTAGCCCGACTGCACCACCTGCACGACGGTGCCGGAGGTGACGTCAGGGTTCGGCACCTCGAACATCGCCTGGTGCAGGTTGGGATCGAAGCGCTGGCCCTGCGGATCGACCCGCTTCACGCCGTGGCGCTCCAGGGTCTTGAGCAGGTCGCGCTCAGTCAGCTCGATGCCGTCGACCAGGGCCTTGAGGGCCCCCTCGGCGGTCTCGCGGGCCTCGGCCGGCACGCTCTCGAGGGCGCGGCGGATGTTGTCGGCGGCGTTGAGCATGTCGCGGGCGAAGTTCGTCACCGCGTAGGTGCGGGCGTCGGCCACCTCGCGCTCGGTGCGCCGGCGCAGGTTCTCCATGTCGGCCAGCGTGCGCAGGAGCTTGTCCTTGAGGTCGAGCTTCTCGGCCTCGAGGGCGGCGATCGAGTCGGCGGTCGCGGCCTCCGGCGCGGAGGCGGGAGCGCCCTCGGCAGCCGCGGGCTCGTAAGCCCGCGCGGCGTTCTCCGTGTCGTTCGGCGTCATTGTCATTCCGGAAAAGGGATCTGGGGTGCGCCCGATATCAGGTGGACGGCGGGCGAAATCAAGCTTCGCCGGTGCCGGGCGCCGCCTGACCCGGCTCGTCCGTGAGGGCGGCCTGATGTGTTCCCTTGGCGCCGCCGCGGCGGCCCCGGTCGCCGCGGGGCAGGTCGGCCTCGAACACCGCCATCACGGCCCGGCGGATCGTGGCCTGCCGGTCGGGCTGGGTCACCTTCGTGCCGGTGAGGTCGGTGACGTAGAAGACGTCGACCGCCCGCTCGCCGAAGGTCGCGACATGGGCCGAGGTGATGTTGAGGTTGAGCCGGCCGAGCGCCGAGGTGAGATCGAACAGGAGGCCCGGCCGGTCGAGGCCGGAGATTTCCAGGACGGTCTCCCGGGCCGAGAGCGCGTTGTCGATCGACAAATCGGGGGCGACCTGGAAGGTTCGCGGCCGGTCCTTCGCCGGGTGCTTGTCGGCGACGAGGTCGGCGATGCGGATCTCCCCTTTGAGCGCCCGCTCGATCGCCGTGGCGATGCGGCCGGCCCGGCGCATCTCGTCCTCGTCGCGCTCGAAGGCCCGCGACAGGGTGATGGTGTCGAGGACGAAGCCGTCGGCGGTGGTGAAGATCTGGGCGTCGACGATGTTGCCGCCGGACGCCGCGCAGGCGCCGGTGAGGATGGCGAGCAGCCGCGGATGATCGGGGGAGTAGACGCAGAGTTCGGTCACGCCCCGGGACTGGTCGGTCTCGAAGGCGGTGGCGACCGTGTTGCCGGCCTCGGCCGCGGCGCGGATGAAGCGGGCGTTCTTGAGCTGGCGCCCGGCATCGACCTTGAGCCAGTAATGCGGGTAGTGCCGGGCGGCGTAGGTATCGAAATCCTCCGCCGTCCAGTCCGTCAGTTGCTCGCGCAGGCGCATCTGGATCAGCCGCACCCGGTCGGTGCGCGGGATCTCCGAGCGCCCGCCCGAGAGCACCATCTCGGTCTCGTAGTAGAGCGTGCGAAGCAGCGTCGCCTTCCAGGCGGTCCAGGTGCCGGGACCGACCGCCTTGATGTCCGCAATGGTGATGACCAGCAGCAGCTTCAGCCGCTCCAGGCTCTGCACCACGCTGGCGAAGGTCTCGATGGTCTTGGGGTCGGAGAGGTCCCGGCTCTGGGCCGTCATCGACATCAGGAGGTGGTGCTCGACGAGCCAGGCGACGGTGCTGGTCTCGGCGGCGTCGAGCCCGAGGCGCGGCCCGAGCTTGCGGGCCACCGCCGCGCCGGCGATCGAGTGGTCGTCCTTCCGGCCCTTGGCGATGTCGTGCAGGAACATCGCCACGTAGAGGGCCCGGCGGTTCTGGATCGTGCCGACGATGCGGTGGGCGAGCGGATGCTCGTCCTCCAGCTCCCCGGCCTCGATCTTGGCCAGCACGCCGAGCGAGCGGATCAGGTGCTCGTCCACCGTGAAGTGGTGGTACATGTTGAACTGCATCATCGCGACGATGCGGCCGAAATCCGGCACGAAGCGCCCGAGCACCCCGGTCTCGTTCATGTGCCGCAAGACCGTCTCGGGGGCGTTCTGCGAGGTCAGCAGTTCGAGGAAGAGGCGGTTGGCTTCCGGATCGACCCGCACCATCGGGCCGAGGAGCGCGAGCGAGCGGGTGGCGAGCCGGCTCGCATCGGGGTGGATCGCGAGGTCGTGCCGGTCGGAGAGCCAGAACAACCGGATCAGGTTGACCGGATCGCGCTCGAACGCGGCATCGTCTCGGACGTCCAGGCGCCCGGTATGGATGCGGAAATCGTCCGCCTCCAGATCGGGGGCGCGGAAATGCTGCTTGAAGCGGCGCAGCCAGCGGTCGAGCACCGGCGGGCGCTTGGCGTGGCGGGCCTCCATCTCGGCGCAGACGATGGCGGTGAGGTCGCCGACATCCTTGGCGATCAGGAAGTACGCCTTCATGAACCGCTCGACCGCGGCGAGGCCGCCCCGCGCCCCGTAATCCAGCCGCTCGGCGATGCGCGGCTGCAGCCCGAAGCCCAGCCGCTCCTCGGAGCGCCCGGTGACGAAGTGCATGTGGCAGCGCACCCGCCACAGGAACTCGTCGCAGCGCTCGAACAGCCGGAACTCCTCGGCCGTGAACAGGCCGGCCTCGACCAGGTCCTCGGCCCGCTTCACCCGGAAGGTGTACTTGGCGATCCAGAACAGGGTGTTGAGGTCGCGAAGCCCGCCCTTGCCGTCCTTGACGTTGGGCTCGACGAGATAGCGCGAGGCGCCGCTCTTCTGGACGCGGGCGTCGCGCTCCTTGAGCTTCGCCTCGACGAATTCGGCCGCCGTCCCCTGCACCACCTCGCGGTCGAAGCGGGTCTCCAGCTCCTCGAACAGGGCACGGTCGCCGAACAGGAAGCGGGATTCGAGCAAGGCGGTGCGGATCGTCATGTCGCCCCGGCCCTCGCGCAGGCAATCGGCGACGGAGCGGGTGGCGTGGCCGACCTTCAGCTTGAGATCCCACAGCACGTAGAGCATCGCCTCGACGACGCTCTCGCTCCAGGCGGTCTGCTTGTAGGGCAGCAGGAACAGGAGATCGATGTCGGAGCCCGGCGCCAGCAGGCCGCGGCCGTAGCCGCCGGTCGCCACCACGGCGATCTGCTCGGCGGCGGTCGGGTTGTCGGACCGGTAGAGGCGCTTCACCACCGCGTCGTAGATCGCGCGGATCACCGCATCCATCTGGGCGCAGATCAGCCCGGCGCAGGCATGCCCGTCGCGGTCGGCGAGCAGCCGCCGCTCGGCCTCGGCCCGGCCGGCCTCGATGATGCGGCGCAGTTCCGGTACCAGCCGCTCGCGCAGGCGGGTCGGCTCGCTGAGCGACTGATCGATGCCGGCCAGCATCGCCCGCAGGGCGGCCTCGGTGTCGGACGGGTCGATGACGGCGGTGTCGGGCATGGCAGCCGGGTTCGGGCAAGGGAAGAGGAGCGCGGCCGGATCCCGTCGCGTTCCCGCCTGTTTGGCATCCCGGCCCGCCGAAAGCCAACCCTTCCGCAGGGTGCGGCCTCTCGTTCGCTCCGAAAGGCTAATTCGCTTCACCGGCCGGATTGTTTGACACTCCGAACGCCGCGCCCTAGCTTCCCGGCCGGCCGCCGAGGAAGGCGCCGCCAGCCAGGGGAGAGACGGATGCGTATCCACCGCCGCGCGTTGATCGGGGCCGCACTCGGAAGCCTCTGCCTCGCCGCCGGCGGGCCGGCCCACGCGCAGGCCGCCAAGGAGGTGCGCCTCGACTGGGCGACCTACAATCCCGTCAGCCTCGTCCTGAAGGACAAGGGCCTGCTGGAGAAGGCCCTGGTGCCGCAGGGGATCACGGTGCGCTGGGTCCAGTCCCTCGGCTCCAACAAGGCGCTCGAATTCCTCAATGCCGGCTCGATCGATTTCGGCTCCACCGCCGGCGCCGCCGCCCTGCTGGCCCGGATCAACGGCAACCCGATCAAGGCGGTCTACGCCTTCTCGCGGCCGGAATGGACCGCGCTGGTGACCCGGCCGAACACCGGCATCACGGCGGTCAAGGACCTGAAGGGCCGCCGCGTCGCCGTCACCCGCGGCACCGACCCGCACATCTTCCTGATCCGGTCCCTGCGCGGCGCCGGCCTGACCGAGCGCGACGTGAAGCTGGTGCTGCTCCAGCACCCGGACGGGCGCACCGCGCTCGACCGCGGCGACGTCGATGCCTGGGCCGGCCTCGACCCGATCATGGCGGCGGCCGAGATCGAGAACGGCGACGTGCTCTTCCACCGCGACGCGGCAGCCAACACCTGGGGCGTGCTCAACGTCCGCGAGGATTTCGCCAAGCAGAACCCGGACCTGACCCGCACGGTGCTGGGCGCCTACGAGGAGGCGCGCAAGCTCGCCCTCTCGGATCCGCAAGAACTCAAGCGCATCCTCGGGGCGGCGACGAAGCTGCCCGAGCCGGTGGTGGCGCGCCAGCTCGAGCGCACCGACCTGTCGCAGCCGGTCATCGGCAAGCTCCAGGCCGAGACGATCCTGGAGGCCGGCACCGCGCTCCTCGATGCCGGGGTGATCCCCGCCGGCACCGATGTCGGCGCCGCCGTCCAGGCGCTGATCGACCCGCGCTTCGGGCCGGCCGCGCAGTAAGGGCCATGGAGGCGAGTCCGTTGCCTCTCGTCGCGCCCGCGCCCGCCGTGCGGCGCCCGGTGCGCCTGCCCGGCGGCCGGATGCTCGTCGGCCTCGTCCTGCCGGTCGGCCTCGCCCTCGGCTGGGAGGCGGCGGTGCGGGCGGGGTGGGCGCAGGGGCGGCTGGTGCCGCCGCCGAGCCGGGTGCTGGCCACCCTGTGGGGTCTGGCGGAGAGCGGCGAGCTCTGGACCCACGTGCTCGCCAGCCTGACCCGGGTCGCGGCCGGGTTCGGCTTCGGCGCTCTCGCCGGCATCCTGATCGGCGCGCTCACCGGCACCCTGCCGTTCGTCCGGCGCCTGATCGATCCCAGCCTCCAGGCCCTGCGGGCGATTCCCTCGATCGCCTGGGTGCCGCTGTTCATCCTGTGGTTCGGCATCTTCGAGACCTCGAAGATCACGCTCATCGCCGTCGGCGTGTTCTTCCCGGTCTATCTCGGGGTGGCGGGCGCCATCGCGGGGGTCGACCGCAAGCTCGTCGAGGTCGGCCGGGTCTTCCGGCTCTCGCGCCTCGCGCTGGCGCGCCGCATCCTGCTGCCGGCGGTGCTGCCGGCGACGCTCGTGGCGCTCCGCACAGGGTTGGGCCTCGGCTTCATGTTCGTGGCGGCGGCCGAGCTGCTCGGCGCCTCGGAGGGCCTCGGCTACCTCCTCCTCGACGGCCAGCAGCTCGGCAAGCCGGATCAGATCGTCGCGGCGATCCTGGCCTTCGCCGCCCTCGGCAAGCTGTGCGACGCGGTACTGGTCGGCCTGACCGCGCCGCTGGCGCGCTGGCAGGACACCGCCCGGGAGTCGCTGTGAGATGCTGACCCTCGACCACTTGTCGAAGACCTATGCCGACGGCACCCGGGCGCTCGCCGACATCTCGCTCACCGTCCGGGCCGGCGAGATCGTGGCGCTGATCGGCGGCTCGGGCTGCGGCAAGACCACGTTGCTGCGCCTGATCGCCGGCCTCGACCGGGCGAGCGCCGGGGGGATCCACCTCGACGGGGAGGGGATCGCCGGCCCGCATCCGGGCGTCGGCATCGTCTTCCAGGAGCCGCGGCTCCTGCCCTGGCTCAGCGTCGCCGACAACGTGGCCTTCGGCCTCGCCGACCTGCCGAAGCCTGAGCGCCGGGCCCGGGTGGCGCACGCCCTCGACCGCGTCGGCCTCGCCGAGCATGCCGGGCGCTGGCCCCGCGACCTCTCGGGCGGCCAGCAGCAACGGGTGGCGATCGCCCGCGCCTTCGTCGTCGCCCCGAAGGTGCTGCTCCTCGATGAGCCGTTCTCGGCCCTCGACGCCCTGACCCGGGCCGGCCTCCACCGCCATCTGCTGGCACTGTGGGAGGAGAGCCGGCCGACCGTGCTCCTCGTCACCCACGACGTCGCCGAGGCGGTGGCGCTGGCCGACCGGGCCGTGGTGCTGCGCCCCAAGCCCGGCCGGATCGACGACACGATCCCGCTTCCCTTGAGCCGCCCGCGCCAGCCCACCTCGCCCGGCAGCGAGGCCGCCGCCCGCACCATCCTGGCGAGCCTCGACCGCTCGCTACGCCCGGAAGGCGCCGCCGACCGGGCCAAGCCCGACGCCTCCGCGCTCTGGTGGTAGGTTTCGGGTCGTGAGCCCTGGGCAGATTTCGCCGAAGTGATGACCGGTTCGGCGCCGAAAATCCGCGACGAAACAAGACCCTAAGCGTGCGAAGCGTTGGCCTGCCGACGCAAGTCTGCTGAAGTGTGAGCCTTTGGTCGTGGGCCCGGCACCCTGGCGAGCGGCCGGCACGGGATGCTAAGCCGTTCGCCGATAATTCCGGGAGGACGACACGCCATGGACGCCACCGAACTGCGCTCGCTCCAGGCCCCGATCAAGGACCGCTACCGCAGCGATCCGGATGCGGCCGTGATCACCCTGAAGGCGCAAGGCTCCCTCGACGATGGCGGCATCGCCTGCAAGGTCGAGACCGGCCGGGCGCTGGCGGTGGCCGGCCTCCACCCGGCGAGCGGTGGCTCGGGCGCCGAGCTGTGCTCCGGCGACATGCTGCTCGAGGCCCTGGTCGCCTGCGCGGGCGTGACCCTGAAGGCGGTGGCGACCGCCTTGGAGATCCCCCTGCGCAAGGGGCTGGTCAAGGCCGAGGGCGACCTCGACTTCCGCGGCACGCTGGGCGTCGACAAGGGCGCGCCGGTCGGCTTCCGGGCGATCCGCCTGACCTTCGAGGTCGACGCGGACGCACCCCAGGAGAAGCTCGACCAGCTCCTGAAGCTCACCGAGCGCTACTGCGTGGTGTTCCAGACCATCAACCAGAAGCCGCAGCTCGACGTGGTGATGACCCGCGGCTGAGGCGGCGCGCCTCCGGACAGGCGCACAACGAAAAAAGCGCGGCCCCGAGGGACCGCGCTTTCTCGAGAGAGGGGCGGGACCCGTCGGGGCCCCGCCGGTCGTCAGGCGATCACTCGCCGCGCGGCTGACGCTCGCGGGAGCGGTCGGCGTCGCGCTGGGCCTTCAGCTTCTCGGTCAGGTCCTCGCCGGTCTCCTGGTCGACGACCTTCATCGACAGGCGGATCTTGCCGCGATCGTCCTGGCCGAGGAACTTCACCTTCACCTTGTCGCCCTCCTTCACCACGTCGGTGACCTTGGCGACGCGCTGGGCGGCGAGCTCGGAGATGTGGACGAGACCGTCCTTGGCGCCGAAGAAGTTGACGAAGGCGCCGAACTCCATCGTCTTCACGACGGTGCCCTCGTAGATCATGCCGACCTCGGCTTCCGCCACGATCGAGCGGATCCAGTTATAGGCCGCCTTGATCGCCTTGCCGTCGGCCGAGGCGATCTTGATGATGCCGGTATCCTGGATGTCGATCTTGGCGCCGGTTTTTTCCACGATCTCGCGGATCACCTTGCCGCCGGTGCCGATCACTTCGCGGATCTTGTCGGTCGGGATCTGCATCGTCTCGATGCGCGGCGCGTGCTCGCCGAGCTCGGGACGGGCCGCCGTCAGGGCCTTCGCCATCTCGGCGAGGATGGTCGCACGGCCGTCCTTGGCCTGGGCCAGGGCCACCCGCATGATCTCCTCGGTGATGCCGGCGATCTTGATGTCCATCTGGAGCGAGGTGATGCCCTCCTCCGTGCCGGCCACCTTGAAGTCCATGTCGCCGAGGTGGTCCTCGTCGCCGAGGATGTCGGACAGGACCGCGTAGCGCTCACCCTCGAGGATGAGGCCCATGGCGATGCCGGCCACCGGACGGCGCAGGGGCACGCCGGCATCCATCAGCGACAGCGAGGCGCCGCAGACCGAGGCCATCGAGGACGAGCCGTTCGACTCGGTGATCTCCGACACGACGCGGATCGTGTAGGGGAACTCGTGGGCGGCCGGCAGGACCGGGTGCACGGCGCGCCAGGCGAGCTTGCCGTGGCCGATCTCGCGGCGGCCGGGCGAGCCCATGCGGCCGGTCTCGCCCACCGAATAGGGCGGGAAGTTGTAGTGAAGGAGGAACGTCTCCTTGTAGGTGCCCGAGAGCGCGTCGATGAACTGCTCGTCGTCGCCGGTGCCCAGCGTCGCCACGACCAGCGCCTGGGTCTCGCCGCGGGTGAACAGGGCCGAGCCGTGGGTGCGGGGCAGCACGCCGACCTCGGACACGATCGGACGCACGGTCTTCACGTCGCGGCCGTCGATGCGGGACCCCGTGTCGAGGATGTTCCAGCGGACCACCTTCGACTGGGCCTCCTTGAAGGCGGCCTTGATCTTCTCGGCCTCGAAGCGGGCCTCACCCTCGGCGGGAGCAAGCGCGGCCATCACCTTCGCCTTGACGGCGTCGACGGCGGCGTAGCGCTCCTGCTTGACGGTGTTCTTGTAGGCCTCGCGCAGGTCGGCCTCGCCGACCTCGAGCACGGCCTTCTCGACCTCGGAATTGTCCGCGGGCTGGAAGTTGCGCGGCTCCTTGGCGGCCTTCTCGGCGAGCCGGATGATCGCCTCGATGACCGGCTGGAAGTGCTTGTGGCCGAACATCACGGCCCCGAGCATCACGTCCTCGGGCAGCTCCTTCGCCTCGGACTCGACCATCAGCACGGCGTCCTGAGTGCCGGCGACGACGAGGTCGAGGGTCGAGCCCTCCATCTCCTGGATGGGCGGGTTGAGCTTGTACTGGCCGCCGACATAGCCGACGCGGGCGGCGGCGATCGGGCCCATGAACGGCACGCCCGAGAGGGTCAGCGCCGCGGAGGCCGCCACCATGGCGAGGATGTCGGGATCGGTCTCGAGGTCGTGCGAGAGCACCGTGACGACGACCTGGGTGTCGTTGCGCCAGCCCTCGACGAAGAGGGGGCGGATCGGCCGGTCGATCAGGCGGGAGACCAGGGTCTCCTTCTCGGAGGGACGGCCCTCGCGCTTGAAGTAGCCGCCCGGGATGCGGCCGGCGGCGTAGGTGCGCTCCTGGTAGTTCACCGTGAGCGGCAGGAAATCGATGCCGGGCTTCGGCTCCTTCATCGACACCACGGTGGCCAGCACCGAGGTCTCGCCGTAGGTGGCGACCACGGCGCCGTCGGCCTGGCGGGCGACCTTGCCGGTCTCGAGCACGAGCTTGCGCCCGCCCCACAGCAGCTCTTCGCGTTGAACGTCGAACATCTTGTCATGCCTTCCTGCGGTCCGGGAGGGCGGCGCCAGCGCAAGACGGCGAGGGGCTCATCCGATGAGCCACCGGCGATCCTGCCCTGGCGGTCGCGGCCCGCATCTTGGCGCGCGGGTCCCGGAGAGTGGGGCGGCCGGACCCATTCCGGCCCACCCGGGACGAGGAAGCCCCTTCAATGGAGAAGTTCGGCTTCCTCGCAAAAACGCGGCCCGGACCGGTGCCCGAACCGCGTGAAATCCACCTTAACGGCGGATGCCGAGGCGCTCGATGAGGGCGCGGTAGCGGGCCTCGTCCTTGCGCTTCAGGTAGTCGAGGAGCGACCGGCGCTGCGAGACCAGCTTGAGCAGGCCGCGGCGCGAGTGGTTGTCCTTGGTGTGGGTCTTGAAGTGCCCGGTGAGGTTCTGGATCCGCTCGGTGAGGATCGCGACCTGCACTTCCGGCGAGCCGGTATCGGTCCCGCCGCGGGCGTGTTCCTTGATGAGCGCGGTCTTGCGCTCCGCCGTGATCGACATCGCGTGTCCTTTCAGGTGGTACGGTTTCGCGGAGGCGCGGTCTCGAAGGACCGCTTTTTCGCACGGGGCTCGGCCGGGCCGGGATGTCGTCCAGCGCGGTCTGCCAAGGCGAAAAACCTCGCCGTGTGCGGGCGAGGGTGGCGCAGCCTATACACGATCCGAGCGCCCTTGCCACTCCCCCGGGATCCGCGGGCGGCTCGCGCCCACGTGCGGTTTCGTCACGCCCTCATCTGAGGGCGCATCACGGCCGAGCTCGAACCCAGAATACCCCCGAGCAGTTTGTCCGCCATTCTCCACCCCACGAGAGGATGTGCGATGACCCCGACCGCGACCGCGGCCAAGAATGACGCCAAGAGCGACGAGACCGTGCAGGCGATCTACGTCACGGCCCTGCGCAACACCCACGCCCTGGAGAAGCAGGCGGCGCAGATGATCCAGCGCCAGATCGAGCGCTACGAGACCTACCCCGACCTGACCCAGGCCCTGCGGCTGCACAAGAGCGAGACCGACCAGCAGGTCACCCGCCTCGCCGACCTGCTGCACGGCCACGGCGAGGACCGCTCGCTCTTGAAGGACGTGGTGACCCAGACGGTCGGCAACGTCGCGGCGCTCGTCCACAGCGTGACCGGCGATGAGGTGCTCAAGAACCTCTACACCGACTACTCTGTCGAGACCTACGAGATCGCTGCCTATACCTCGCTGATCGCGCTGGCCGAGGAGGCGGGACACACGCGGGATATCGAGATCCTGCGCCTGTCCTTGAACGAGGAGGAGCGGATGGCCGAGACGGTGTTTGCCCAGATCGTGCCGGTGACGAAGGGGTTCGTCGCCCGGGAGGCGAGGGGCGAGAAGGCGGATCGTTAAAAGGGCCGGCGAGAGTCACGACTCCTGCCGCCACCGCATGAGACGCACGGCCGACCTGCAGGAGCAGATCGGCCGTGGAGGCGCCGCCGCCGCCTTCGTCGTTCCAGCACGACGCGACTGCTCGCGGAACAAGAACTGCCGAGCGCACGCAAGACGCCGCCGCTTGGAGCCATCCGGATTCCGCCCTATCTCCCCACATGCCCTAAGGGGATGCAGACGTTTAAGGGAGGCGGATCACATGAGGATCGCGGCGCGCACCCAGAACGCTTTCGGCTGCACATCTGGCCCATGGACGATATGGTCATTGTCCGACGGACACGTCGATCTTCCGGCATTATCGCTCAAGGATCCAGGCGACAGGCCGCAGGACTCGCGGTTAGCCGATGAGACAGTGCGTCTCTCCGTCAATTGCTTCTTGATTCAACAGGCGAGCCAAGATCCCGTACTGATCGATTGCGGTGCTGGTGGCAGCTGGGACGATACCATGGGCTACCTCGGACGCGCATTCGAGGAGGCCGGCCTCAGCCCCGCATCGATCCGCACGCTGTTGTTTACCCACGCACATAACGACCACATCAACGGTCTCGTCAGTCGCGACGGGAACGAGACATTCCCGAACCTCAACCGCATCCTCATTCCCGAGGCCGCCACCGCGACCTTCAACGCGGATGCAAGTCTTTCCCGCTTCCGCACATTGCTGACGCCGATCAACCACGGCGATGACGTGATACCGGGTGTTACTGCGGTTGCCCTCCCGGGCCATGCGCCCGGGCATACCGGCTACCGTCTGGACACGGGCGAGGATACAATCCTGATCTGCGGCGACATCGTCCACGTCCCCGCCAGGCAGTTCGCCCATCCCACGTTGACCTGGGCCTACGACGACGATCAGGCGACGGCCCGCATGACCCGCCTGCGCGTCCTCGCAGACGCTGCGGCCACGGGAACATGGCTAGCGGGCGCCCATCTCGGACGTCCGGGCATGGGACAGGTCGAGCGCATAGGCGACGGCTATAGGTTCGAGGAGGCCGGGTAGCTACGCCGAGCGTCATCTCGCCGGCCGCACAAGCGGCTGGCACCGAAGTGGTCACCGGTTCGGCAGCACCGGCCGTCGGAAACTGCCGACAGGGCTTCGCCCTACAATTCCAATTCCACCGTTACCGGCACATGGTCCGACGGCTTCTCCCAGGCCCGGGTATGCCGCGCCACCGTCACCGACTTCACCGTCTCGGCGAGATCCGGCGTGACCCAGATATGGTCGAGGCGCCGCCCCTTGTCGGCGGCGGCCCAGTCGGGGGAGCGGTAGCTCCACCAGGTATAGATCTTCTCCGGCGGCGGGCGCAGGTGGCGCATCGTGTCGATCCAGCCGGCTTCGCCGCGCAGGGATTCCAGGCGCTCGGTCTCGATCGGGGTATGGCTCACCACGTCGAGGAGCTGCTTGTGGGACCAGACGTCGTGCTCGAGCGGCGCCACGTTGAGGTCGCCGACGAGGATCGCCGGACCGGCGGGGCGGCGGCCGCCCCAGGCGCGCAGCTCGTCCATGAAGGAGAGCTTGTGGGCGAACTTGTCGTTGAGCTTGACGTCCGGCACGTCGCCGCCGGCCGGCACGTAGAAATCGTGAATCGCGATGCCGGCGGCAGGACCGGCCTCCGGCCCCAGCACCGCCGAGATGTGGCGCGCGTCCTGGCGCTCGCAGAAGCTCATCACCTCGCGCGTCACCAACGGCAATCGCGAGAGGATCGCCACGCCGTTATAGCCCTTCTGCCCGGCGAAGACGACGTGCGGGTAGCCGAAGCCCTGCAGGTCCTTCAACGGGAAGCGGTCGTCCGGGCACTTGGTCTCCTGCAGGCAGAGCACGTCGGGCTTCGCCTCGTCGAGGAAGCGGCGCACGAGGTCGATGCGCAGGCGGACCGAGTTGATGTTCCAGGTGCTGACGGTGAGGCGCAACGGTCGGGTCTCGCGAAAAATCAGTTGGGGCGGGCCTGCTGCATCTTGGCTTCCAGCTCCTTGTCGACCGCCCGTCCGTAATTGATGACGAACAGCATGCCGTCGACGGCGCGGCCGCGCTGAAGGTTGGAGAGCAGCACGGTGGTCTGGTAGCCCTGCGGGTCGGTGATCCGCCACTGGCTCAGGGTCTTCATCGCGTCGTCGAAGTAGAGCGCGATGCGGGAGGTGCCCCCCAGCGTCGAGCGGTCGTCGAGCACGATGCGGATGCCGCCCGGCTCGGCCGCCACGTCGGTGACGGTGAGGTCGCGGGCGAGGTCGATCTTGTCCCGCAGCAGGAATTTCAGCGGCGTCTGCGAGATGAAGTAGAGGTCCTGGGTCGCGAGCTTGCGGTCGCGCACCGCCACCGAGGTGCCGTCGGCGATCACCTCGAGCGTCGAGGGCTGGTCGTAGTCGAAGCGCAGGCGGCCGGGCTTGGCGAGGGTGAGCTTGCCGCCGATCTTGCGCCCGTCGGCGCCGATCTGGATGAAGTTGCCGGTCAGGGTCGTGACGCCATTGAAATAGGCGTTGGCGCGCTCGATCACCGCGGCCGGGTTGCCGGGATCGACGGCGGTGGCGGGGGTGACGGCGGCAACCTGCGCCGGTGCGGCGGCCGGCACCGCAGCGGTCTCGACGGGCTCGGGCGCGGTCCCCTTGCCGCCGCCGAGCGAGGCCGGCCGGCGCGGCGGCAGCGGTGCCCTGGCGGAGGAGCCGGGAGCCTGACCGCTTCCTTGACCGCCTCCTGGGCCGGCCGTCGGGACCTGGCCCGGCCCGGCGTCCGGCTGCGGCGCCTCGGCGGCCGGGTCCTTGCGGCCGAACAGGCCGTCGAGGAACGACGACACCTGCGCCTCGGCGGGGGCCACGCTCAGCAGGGCGGCGACCGAGAGGGCGGCGCCGAGGGACGCCGCGCGAAGCGGGCCGGAGCGGGGACGGCCGGTCATCGGCAGGGTTCTCCGTGTGGGCGGACGGGGAGGGATCGGGACAGGCCGGCACGGGAATGCCGGTGCCCCGCCCACCCGGGAAGCGGGTGTGCCACGAGGGGACGGTCTCGCCATAGAGCCGCCCCCTGTGGCGAATATGCGACGGCGGGGCCGCTCACGCCTCGTCCGATCCGGGCTGCGGGGCGGGCTCGATCAGGATCTCGCGCTTGCCGGCATGGTTGGCGGGGCCGACGATGCCCTCGCGCTCCATCCGCTCCATCAGCGAGGCGGCCCGGTTGTAGCCGATCTGGAGACGGCGCTGGATGTAGCTCGTGGACGCCTTCTTGTCCCGCAGCACCACCGCCACCGCCTGGTCGTAGAGGTCGGCGGTCGGATCGCCGAAGCTGCCCTGGTCCATGACCGGGGCGTCCTGCGCGGCGGCGGTCGCCTCCTCGGCCTCCTCGTCGGCGGTGACCGCCTCGAGGTAGGAGGGCCGACCCTGGCGCTTCAGGTGCGCCACCACCTGCTCGACCTCGTCGTCCGAGCAGAACGGGCCGTGCACGCGCGTCGTGCGCCCGCCGCCCGCCATGAACAGCATGTCGCCCTGGCCCAGCAGCTGCTCGGCGCCCATCTCGCCCAGGATCGTGCGTGAATCGATCTTGCTCGTCACCTGGAAGGAGATCCGGGTCGGGAAGTTCGCCTTGATCGTGCCGGTGATCACGTCCACCGACGGGCGCTGCGTCGCCATGATCAGGTGCAGGCCGGCGGCGCGCGCCATCTGGGCCAGGCGCTGGATCGCCCCCTCGATGTCCTTGCCCGCCACCATCATCAGGTCGGCCATCTCGTCGACCACGATCACGATGTAGGGCAGGGCGGAGAGGTCCATGACCTCGTCCTCGTAGACCGCCTCGCCGGTCTCGCGGTCGAAGCCGGTCTGGACCGTGCGGGTGATCACCTCGCCCCGCGCCCGTGCCTCCGCCACCCGGGCGTTGAAGCCGTCGATGTTGCGAACGCCCAGGCGCGCCATCTTCTTGTAGCGCTCCTCCATCTCGCGCACCGCCCATTTGAGGGCGATGACCGCCTTCTTGGGATCGGTGACGACGGGGGAGAGCAGGTGCGGGATGCCGTCGTAGACGGAGAGTTCCAGCATCTTGGGATCGACCATGATCAGGCGGCATTCCTCCGGCTTCAGCCGGTAGAGCAGCGACAGGATCATGGTGTTGATGGCGACCGACTTGCCCGAGCCGGTGGTGCCGGCCACCAGCAGGTGGGGCATGCGGGCGAGGTCGGCGATGATCGCCTCGCCACCGATGTTTTTCCCCAAGCAAAGCGCGAGCTTCTGCTTGGTCTCGGTGAAGACCGGCGAGGTCAGGAGCTCGCGCAGGTACACCGTCTCGCGCTTGAGGTTCGGCAGTTCGATGCCGATGGCGTTGCGGCCCTGGACCACCGCGACGCGGGCCGAGATCGCCGACATCGAGCGGGCGATGTCGTCGGCGAGCGAGATGACGCGGCTCGACTTGGTGCCCGGCGCCGGTTCCATCTCGTAGAGCGTGACCACGGGGCCGGGCCGCACGGCGAGGATTTCCCCGCGCACGCCGAAATCCTGGATCACCTGCTGCAGCTGGAGGGCGTTGTCCTCCAGCATTTCGGGATCGAGGTTGCTGCCGTCCGATTCCCGCGGCTCGGCCAGGAGGTCGACCGAGGGCAGCTCGTAGGGCACCTCGAAGCGAGCGGCCTGGCGCAGCGGGATGGTGGCGACCGGTGCCAGGATGTCGTCCTCGTCCTCCGCGTCGTCGTCGGCATCGAGACCGAGATCGACGGCGAGCCCGGTCGTGCCGATCACGAGGCCGTGCGGCTCGGCGATCGGCTGCGCGGGCGACCATGCGCCGGCGATGACGTGAGGCCCGGAGGCGACGGATTCCTCGGCGGCCGGCATCGGGTACGGCACGGCTTCCGCCCCCGTCGCGACGGAATGCGGAGCGATCTCCTCCGGCGGCACGACGATCGATCCCGCCTCTGCGGCAGCCGCTCCCGATGGCGCGGCAGCCGGCCCCGGCTGCGTCGCGACCGGCAGGATGATCCGCGGCGGGCGCGCGGGGGAGGGCAGCGTCGGGGCCGGCGGCTGCGCGTTCAGGCGGCCCGTCGGCACGTAGACGAAGGGCTGACCCGCCTGCGGCGCGGCAGCCGGGGCGGGCTCCGCCGGAGCCGGAGCGGACGGCAGCGGCTCGGATAGGGTCATCGACCCGAGCGGCTGCGCGTCCGCGGCGATGAACGACCACGGCACCGGCGCGAAGGCGAAGGACGTCGACGAGAAGGACGTGGAGGCGAACGCCGTCGTGGTCGAGGGTATCGGCGCGACCGGCGCGGGGTCAGGCACCGCGACCGCGACCGGCGCGGCTTCGGTCACGGCGATGTCGGCCGGCACGGGTGCGGCGTCCAGCCGCGCGGCCTCGTCCGCGACGGCCGGGGCGGTCTCAGCCTCGACGGACAGGAGAGGCAGCGCGGGGATCGGCGCCTCCGGCGCGGACGGCGCCGGCAGCAGGATCGCGTCCGCGAGCGGCGCATAGGTGAGCGCCAGCATCGGCGCGGGCGCCGGCAGCAGGATCGTGGCCGGCGGGAGATCCGCCAGGGCGTCCTCGACCGTCGCGACGGCCTCCGCGTCCTGAACCGGAAAATCCTGGACCGGCAGGAAGACCGGCTCCGCCGCGATGGACTGCTCCGCCACGTCGAGCATCGCCGGGGCGACGACCTCGGGCGCCGTGTCGGCCACAGGGGAGGCTTCGGGCACGACGGTGACCGACGCGACCGCCTCGACCGGCAGGTCCGCAGCCGCCGGAGCCTCGTTCACCGCGACGGGCTCGTCCGCGGCCGGCTCCTCCAGCGGACGGTTGTCCTGCTCCAGGCTGGTCGAGAGCGGGTGAGTCCAGTCGTGCTGCAACAGGCGGTCGAGGGCGTAGACCGGGCGCGGCGGCAGGGAGCGCAGGTGCGAGACGTCGACCGGCACCAGGATGGCGGCATCGGGCTCGTCGAACGTCGCGGCGGCCTCGACGCTGACGGGAGCCGGAGCCGCCGGCTCGGGAGCGGCGGGGCCGAAGACGCAAGCCGGGCCGAAGACGAGGGGCCGGATCGCGGCGGCCTCGACCGCGGTGGGATCGACCGACACGCATTCGAACCGCGCCGGCTCGGTGGCGACGGCCTGGACTTGGACGGAATCTACCTGAACGGCTTCGACGACAGCCTCCGGTGCGACGCCGGGGGCTTCGGCCAGCGGCGATGCCTCCGGGAACGCCCCCGCGACCTCAATGACGATCGGGTCGGCCGGCAGGGCTTCCGTCGCGACGGATCCGTGGACCAGCGGCTCCGCCGGAAGGGCGGCGTCGGGCGCCATCTCGCCGGCCGTGTCGTGCGGCG
Organism: Methylobacterium indicum; assembly: GCF_017347565.1. Classification (NCBI taxonomy): domain Bacteria; kingdom Pseudomonadati; phylum Pseudomonadota; class Alphaproteobacteria; order Hyphomicrobiales; family Methylobacteriaceae; genus Methylobacterium; species Methylobacterium indicum. Next base: position 5,957,745 of record NZ_AP024145.1, read on the forward strand.
GCGCGGTCTCGACCGGGGCGGGCTCCTCGACGGAATGGCGCAGCAGATGGTCCGGCGTGCGGGTGAAGCGCACGCCCGGAGGCAGGACGAAAGGCTGGCGCCAGATCGGCACCGCCGCGGCGGCCGCGGCGGCTTCCGCCTCGATCCGGGCGGCCTCCGCCTCGGCCTGCGCCGCCTCGGCGGCGGCGAGCTCGGCCGCAGCGCGGGCGGCGGCCTCGGCCTCCGCGGCGCGCTGGGCCTCCTCCTTCTCGCGCAGGGCCTGCTCGCGCCGGCGCTGGCGCGCCTGCAGCACGTGATCGGGCGTGCGGGTGAAGCGCACGCCGGCCTCGGGCGACCGCTCCGGCGCCGGCCGCACCCGTGCTTCGGGCTCGGGCGAAGCGGACGGCTCCGCCTCCCGGCGGCGGGCACGGGTCAGCACGGCCCGGGCCGGGCCGGCGGGCGGGATCGGCATGGCCCAGCCGCCATCGGGAACGAGGGCCGGATCGGGCGCCCAGGTCGAGGCGCGGCGCGGTGCTGCCGGCTCGGGCGCGACCATCACGGCCGGGGGCGCCAGGCCTTCCGGCTCGTCGGACGGGAAGGGCTCCACGGGCGCGGGCGCGACCGGCGGCACGAAAGCGTCGGCGGCCCGCACCGTGAGGGGCGACCGGGCCGGCGCCTCGCGAAACGCCTCCGGGCCATGGCTATGCGCCACCTGCTCGCGGGCCTGCGCCGGCCGGGGCGCGACGGTGCGGGGCGGCTCGGTCGGGACGGGGGCGGGCGTCGGCGCCCAGGTATCAGGGGAAAACGCTTCCGGGGAGAAAGCGTCGGCCTGCGGCTCGAAGGACGGCGCGGCCACCCGCGCCGGGCGGGACGCAGGGTGGGCGGGTGGAGCGTACGGGCTCTGGCTCCACGGCTCGGGCGGGGCGGCCGGGACCGGGCCGGGCTCGGACGGCGTCGGCCGCACGAGCGCGTCGGCCATCCAGCTCGGGGTGGCACGCCGGCTCAGGGCGTAGTCGCGTTGGGCCGGCGGGGCCGGCGGCGCGAAACGACGGGCGAGGATCGCCCGCAGGCTCATCACGGTCTGCGCCAGGACGCCGAGGGGGCGTCCCCGGTGCTCGGGCGGGCGCAGATGGTCGCGCACCCGCTGGGGCGCACGCGGCGAGGAGTCGGAGAAGGGTGGCCGTCCCGATTGTCTCATGATGCCGATTTGAGTGTGGGCGGCCCGCGGCCGCATCGCATGGGCCCAGTTAGCCACGGCATCGTTAACGGCGGATTAGGCACGGGCCCCCGGGTACCGGGTCGCGGGCCGGCGCGTTAAGGAACGGGGGCATTTCCGGCGAGAAGGGGCTGCCCGCACGATGTTCCGATCCCTCTACCGGCACGGTTTCGCCCGGGTCGCGGCCTGCGTCGGCCGCACCCACATCGCCGACCCGGACGCCAACGCGGCCGAGATCCTGCGGCTGGCGCAACGCTGCGACGCGGACGGCACGGCGGTGGCGGTGTTTCCCGAGCTCGGCCTGTCGGGCTATGCGCTCGAGGACCTGCTGCTGCAGGAGACGCTGCTCGCGCGGGTCGAGGGCGCCCTCGCCGCCCTGGTCGAGGCGAGCCGGGACCTGATGCCGGTCCTCGTCCTCGGCGCGCCCCTGCGCCACCGCAACCGGGTCTACAACACCGCCGCGGTGATCCATCGCGGCCGGCTGCTCGGGGTGGTGCCGAAGAGCTACCTGCCGAACTACCGCGAGTTCTACGAGAAGCGCCATTTCGCCTCCGGCGCCGGGGTGACCGGCGAGACGATCCGCCTCGGCGCCCTGGAGGCGCCGTTCGGCACCGACCTGCTGTTTCCCGCCGAGGATCTGCCGGGCCTCGTCCTCGGGGTCGAGGTCTGCGAGGACATGTGGATTCCGGTGCCGCCCTCGGCGCTGGCAGCCCTCGCCGGGGCCACGGTGCTGGCCAATCTCTCGGGCAGCCCGATCACCATCGGGCGGGCCGACAACCGGGCGCTGCTCTGCCGCTCGGCCTCGTCGCGCTGCCTGTCGGCCTACATCTACGCCGCGGCGGGCCCGGGCGAATCGACCACCGACCTGTCCTGGGACGGGCAGACCGCGATCTACGAGGACGGCGAGGCGATCGCCGAGGGCCCCCGCTTCCCGGCCGAGCCGCAGGTGACGAGCGCCGACCTCGACCTCGACCGGCTGGTCCAGGAGCGGGCCCAGATGGGCAGCTTCGACGACAACGCCCGCCAGGTCCTGGGATCCGCTCCCGCCTTCCGCCGGGTGCCGTTCCGGGTGGCCCCGCCGGAGGCGGATCTGGGCCTGCGCCGCAGGGTCGAGCGCTTCCCCTTCGTGCCGGCCGATCCCGCCCGCCTCGCCCAGGATTGCTACGAGGGCTACACGATCCAGGTCGCCGGCCTCGTCCAGCGCCTGCGGGCGATCGGCACCCGAAGGGTCGTGATCGGCATCTCGGGCGGTCTCGATTCGACCCACGCGCTGATCGTGGCGGCCCGGGCCTTCGACGAGCTCGGCCTGCCGCGCACCGACATCCTCACCTACACGATGCCGGGCTTCGCCACCTCGGACGAGACCAAGGGCAACGCCCACCGGCTGATGGCGGCGCTCGGCACCCGCGCGGCCGAACTCGACATCCGCCCGGCCGCCCGGCAGATGCTCGCCGACATGGGCCACCCGTTCGGTCGCGGCGAGGAGGTCTACGACGTCACCTTCGAGAACGTGCAGGCGGGCCTGCGCACCGACTACCTCTTCCGGCTCGCCAACCAGCACGACGCCATCGTGATCGGCACCGGCGACCTGTCGGAGCTGGCGCTCGGCTGGTGCACCTACGGCGTCGGGGACCAGATGTCCCACTACGCGGTGAATGCCGGGGTACCCAAGACCCTGATCCAGCACCTGATCCGGTGGGTGATCGCCTCCGGCCAGTTCGAGGCGGAGGTCGGCGCCACCCTGGACGCCATCCTCGCCACCGAGATCTCGCCCGAGCTGGTGCCGGCCCGGGAAGGCGGGACGATCCAGAGCACCGAATCGAAGATCGGCCCCTACGCGCTGCAGGACTTCACCCTGTTCTACACGCTGCGCTACGGCTATCGCCCCTCGAAGATCGCCTTCCTGGCGCTGATGGCCTGGGAGGATGCCGGCCGCGGGCCCTGGCCGCCGGGATTCCCGGAGGCGAAGCGGGGGGCCTACGCCCTGCCGGAGATCCGGGCCTGGCTCGCGGTGTTCCTGCGCCGCTTCTTCGGCTTCAGTCAGTTCAAGCGCTCGGCCCTGCCGAACGGGCCCAAGGTGGCGGCCGGCGGCGCCCTCTCGCCCCGGGGCGACTGGCGCGCGCCCTCCGACGGCAACGCCCGGATCTGGCTCGACGAGCTGGAGCGCAACGTCCCGCAGGAATAGACCATAAACCCCACAGGAGTATCTGCGTCGGTCGGGCCCCGGGGCCGAGAAGACCGCCCGGCACACGCCCTGGATGGCGCGGGTGCTGCTGCGGGTGCGCCACGTCGCGGCGGCGGTCCCGGAGCGGACGCTGTTCACCCGCTTCGTCCCCGCCCGCCACCCGAGCGAGGGGCGGGGCTGCTGGAAGCGCTACTGGGAACGCTGGGCCGAGATGACGGTGGGGCGCCTCGGCGAGGCGATGGTGGATCTGGTCCCCGACCTTGCCGCGCTCGTGCCCCCGGCGAGGTCGTCGACAAGACCGTGGACTCGCCCTGGATGGAGCCGGACCTGGAGAGCGCGTTGCGGGCGCGCCGGGCCGAGACCTTGGTGATCACCGGCGGTGAGACCGACGTCTGCGTGCTGGCGACCGTGCTCGGGGCGGTCGACCGTGGCTACCGCATCGTGCTCGCCACCGATGCGGTCTGCTCCTCGTCGGACGACACCCACGACGCGATGATGACCCTCTACCGGCAGCGCTTCGGACAACAACTCGAGATTGCGACCACCGGACAGATTCTGCAAAACTGGAATTTGTCCGAGTTAACGGAACGATGATGACCCGCCCAAGCTCGGCTGCCGGTTGTTTTCACGATGTTTCCCGCGTCGTCTCGCGGTTCCGAACCCGCACGTTTTCGTGATTGCATCGATCTGTGCCGGAACGCACTTGGCGAAACAGCCGAGATCGCGGTATCGCCCTACCGGAAGGCTTGACATAGTCTCGGCCCAATCGGGCCTTACCGGATGGACGCCATGGTAGCACCTGCGAGGGCAGCACCTGCGAGCGGAGGCGATCCGATGCGAAGCTACAACCTGTTCTGCCTGAAGAGCCTCGACGGCCTGGTCTGCGCGGTGCCGGAGGACTACGCCGTGCCGGCCTTCGTAACCGAGGCCCGCTGGGCGTTCGGCGGCAAGCTCGACGGCAGCACGCCCCGGCCCGTTGGCTTCGACGGTGCGGCTGCCGCGACCGCGGTGCGCTTCAACGGCTTCTACCTGTTCCAGAGCATGGGCGGCGGGCACGGCTGAGATCGGGCGCGCCGTCAGGGACGGGGACTCGGGGATCGCGGCGAGCATTCCTTAAAGGTCCGCGGCGCATGATCCCCGCGAACCGAAACCCGCGAGGCCGAACGGGGCTGGCCGCCATGTCCGACATGTCCGAGCTGCGCAGGGAGACTCGCCTGCGGACGTTCCTGAAGGGGCGCATCATCTTCAACAACGGCAATTCCAGCATGGATTGCCTGATCCGGGACCTGTCGGGTTCCGGCGCGCGGCTGATGCTGAGCCAGACCGCCACCCTGCCGGACGGCTTCGATCTCTTCATCCCCGCCAAGGAACGGACTCACAAGGCGACCCTGCGCTGGCGCAAGGACGACAGCATCGGCGTCACCTTCGCGGAGGAACTCGTCCGCGCCTCGGCGCCGACCGCCGCGGAGCCATCTGTGGCGGCCCTGCTCGCCCGCATTCACGAACTCGAAGCCGAGAACGCCGCTCTGCGTCGGCAGCTCAAGGAAGCCGAGGCGATGCTGCTGGAGCGGACGGCGTAAGAATCCCATCGATCCGCCATCGTCCAGCGGAGCCACAACCGTCCTGCGAGGCGACTCCGCTGTACGCTGTCGCGTGATTGCGCAGCCCCCATCCCCGGCGGATTGCCGGTCGGCTCCCGTTGCCGAGCCGATCGATACCCCGAACATGCGAAGGGCCGCCCCGTTGCCGGGGCAGCCCTTCCATTGCCGAACCGCGGTCCGACCGATCGATTAGAATTGCATCAGCAATTCCGCAGGATCATCACCGATCCCGGATAGTTCGTCGTGCGCTCAGGCCGTGAAGCCGGAGGCGACGATCCAGGTCCGGCGCGCAGACGACCGCGGCTGATGACAATGAGACACTGGATCACCTCCTTCCTGTTGTTGCCGATGGGACGAATGTAACCATTCGGCGGCGTTGTGCAATGCGGTTCGGGCGCGGCGAAGGGTCCGCGGGCGCGCATCTTGACCCTGGCCTGCGATCGGTCATCTCCGCAGGCATGAAGAACCGTGGCTTCCTCAAGTTCGCCAGCGCCATGACGGTGATGACGCTCGGCGGCGTCGGCTACGCCGCGCACCGGCGCAGCCGCAACCCCTATTACAAGGGGCCCGTGAGCGACCATTTCGACGGGGTGAGGTTCTTCTCGCCGGGGCAGCCGCAGGACAAGGGCGTCGGCGAGGTCGCGCGCTGGCAGCTCGGCGGCGGGCGGGAGGCCTGGCCGGCCCAGGTCCCGAGCCCGTACCCGCAGGATGCGCCGCCCGAGCGGGTCGAGGGCCTGCGGGTCGTCCATATCGGTCATGCCAGCCTGCTGATCCAGGTCGCTGGCCGCAACATCCTGGTCGATCCGGTCTATGCCCGGCGCGCGAGCCCGGTGGGCTTCACCGGGCCGAAACGCGCCAATCCGCCGGGCATCGCCTTCTCGGCGCTCCCGCCGATCGACGCGGTGCTGATCACCCACAACCACTACGACCATCTCGACGGGCCGATCCTGGCCCGGCTCTGGGCCGAGCATGCCCCGACCTTCGTGGCGCCCCTCGGCAACGACGCGATCATCCGCAGCTACGACGCGACGATCCCGGTCGAGACCCGGGACTGGGGCGGATCGGTCGATCTCGGCGGCGGGATCGTCGTGCACCTGGTGCCCGCCTATCACTGGTCGGCCCGGGGCGTGAACGACCGGCGCATGGCGCTCTGGTGCGCCTTCGTGCTCACCACGCCGCGGGGCGTGCTCTACCATGTCGGCGATACCGGCTACGGCGACGGGGCGATCTTCCGGCCGGTGCGGGAGCGCTTCGGCGCGCCGCGCCTCGCCACCCTGCCGATCGGCGCCTACGAGCCGCGCTGGTTCATGCAGCCCCAGCACATGAACCCCGAGGAGGCGGTGCGGGTGTTTCGGGAGGTCGGGGCCGAGCAGGCGCTCGGCCACCATTGGGGCACGTTCCGCCTGACCAACGAGGGCCCGGGGGAGCCCGCCGAGGCGCTGGGCCGGGCGCTCGCGGCGGCGGACGTCCCGGCGGAGCGGTTCCTGGCGCTCCGCCCCGGGCAGGTCTGGGGCGGATGAGGGGATTCCGGCCGGGACGGCCGCCTCAGAGCTTCGAGGGGTCGAACCAGATGCAGCTGCGGGCGATCGTCGCGAAGTTGATCTCGGACTTGGCCGGCTGCGGCAGCACCTTGCCGTCCATCGCCACGGTGATCTGCTGGGAGGTGGTGCCGTCGCCGAAGGTCTGCGGCCGCGTGAGGTAGCAGTATTGCTGCTCGGGCTTCTGCTCGTCGCCCTTGAAGTTCCAGCCGGTCACGATCGTGCCGTCGAGGAACGGGACGGTCTTGAACACCGTGAAGCTGGTGCGCACCGCGGCACTGGCGGGCGCCTCCGACTTGCCCTGGTTGCCGGTGAGCGACGACACGTCGGGCAGGCCCTTGGAGGCCGGCAGGCCGCCCTCGATCTTGAGGGTGTTGTCGGCGAGCCGGACCTCGCCGCTCGTCTTCAGCGTCGTGGTCTCGAGGGCCTGGCTGAGCGCCTTGGCGAGCGTGTCCGACGCGCTCCCGACCTCGTTCATCGTCGCGTAGCCGTAGAAGGCGGCGCCCAGCCCGGCGCCCGCCAGTCCCAGGAAGGCCCCGAGCCCGATCGCGCGAAAGAGAAAGGCGCGGGCGTTGGAGATCCGCGCCTCCGCCCGCAGGCGGCCGTTGACGTGCTGGGCGAGCGCGACGTTCTCCGGCGTGCCCGGTGCGAGGTAGCTCACGGTCTCGGTCTCTCGATGCGGTCGTCGTCGCGCGAAGGCGCCGCGGGGGGCGTGCCGGTCGGCGGCACGGTGGGCGAGCGGCGCTGGTCGAGGGGAATGGCGGCGCCGGAGGCCACCGCGGCCTCGCGCATCGCCCGCTGCGCGTCCTGGATCTGGGTCGCGCTCTCGGCCATCTGGTTGAGGAGAAGCGGCATGCCCTCGGCCTGCATCACCGTGTCGAGGTCGTCCTCGTCGCGGTAGGTCTTGCGCACCTGCACGGCGCAGAGCGCGAGCAGCGTCGAGGCGAAGGCGGCGCAGAGCGCCGGCGCGAAGACGAAGATGCGCAGGAAGGCGTGGACCTGCTGGTCGGTGACGTCGATCGGGTCGGCGCCGTACACCATGGCGGTGAAGGAGTGGAGCTGCGAGCGGCGCACCGCGTCGCGGTAGGCGCCCTCGGCCTCCGTCACCCGCCGGTCGGCGGCGGCGCGGTCGAGCTGCGCCCGGGCGGCGCGGGCCTCCGCCAGATTCTTGGCCACCACGGCGCGCTCGTCGCCGGCGGATTTCAGGCTGCCCGCGATGGTGGCGGTGCGCGGATCGGTGACGCAGCGCATGTAGCTGTAGCGCTTGCCGCGGCTGTTGGTGCCCGAGAGCCGCTCGCAGCGCTGGCCCGGCAGGCCGGCGAGCTGGGACGAGGCCTCGGTGGTGCGCCTCTCGAGCGAAGCGGCCTCCGCCGTGTACTGCGCCACCCGGGCATCGGCCTGGGCGATGCGGTTGTCGATCGTGCCGCGGTCGGCCTCGGCCTCCTTCAACAGGGTCCGGGCCTTCGAGGCCTCGGCGAGGCGGGGGTGGAACATCATCTCGCCGAGCTGCGACACCGACTTGGTGGTCACGCCCGCCGCCATCACGATGCCGACGATCGCGAGCGACTTGATCAGCCAGTCGCGCTGCACCCGGATCAGGATGCCGAGCGGCACCCGGCACAGCTCGATCGCCGCGTAGACGATCGGCGCCATCAGCATGAACCAGAAGCTCTGGTCGTTGCGGTCGGCATAGGTCTCGGCGAAGAACCACGCGCCGGCGAGCGAGGTGCAGATCACCAGCGCCTCGACCACGTAGGCGATGCCGACGTAGCCCCAGCGGATGCGGTATCCCTTGCGGACCGCCCGGTCCTGCTTCCAGGCGTCGGTCTCGTCGGCCCAGGCGCGCCGCTCGCGCACGATCACCCGATCGGGAGGCTGTCGGCCCATCACAACTCCTCGCCTCGCCCCCTCGGGGGCGGGTGCGTACACGGAATCTCAATCCTTCCCGCTAAGCGGGTTTTGCGCCGAAATTGCGCCCTGGGCGAGCGCGGGATGCCGCGGCGCAGCGTCCCGTTTGTGCTTTACGCACCGCAAAACGCGACGGATCGCGTTAGATTCAGCGCGTGTGGCGCCGTCATGCGCCGAATCCGACGCCGCTCGAGCCGGCGTCGCCAGAGACCGGAGCGAGGCCCCGCATGTCGGACGACCGCTACCACAAGGACCGTTTGGGCAACCGCCGGCTGGCGCCCGAGACCCTGATGCTCGGCTACGGCTACGATCCGGCCCTGTCGGAGGGGGCGGTGAAGCCGCCGGTCTTTCTCACCTCGACCTTCGTGTTCACCTCCGCCGAGCACGGCAAGGACTTCTTCGACTACGTGTCGGGGCGGCGCGAGCCGCCGGCCGGCGAGGCGGCGGGCCTCGTCTATTCCCGCTTCAACCACCCCAACAGCGAGATCGTCGAGGACCGCCTGGCGGTGTTCGAGGAGGCTGAGGCCGCGCTCCTGTTCTCGTCGGGCATGTCGGCCATCGCCACCGTGATCCTGGCGCATGCCCGGCCCGGCGACGTGGTGCTGCATTCCCAGCCGCTCTACGGCGGCACCGAGACGCTGATCGCCAAGACGCTCGCCGGTCTCGGTATCGGCGCCGTCGGCTTCCAGGACGGCACCGACGAGGCGAGCATCGCGGCCGCCGCCGACGCCGCGACGGCCCTGGCGCGCAAGGGCGGCGGGCGCGTCAGCGTCGTGATGGTGGAGACCCCGTCGAACCCCATGAACACGCTGGTCGACCTCTCGCTCGTCCGCGCGGCGGCCGACCGGATCGGCGCCGGCCAGGAGGGCCACGCGCCCGTGGTGGTGTGCGACAACACCTTGCTCGGCCCGCTCTTCCAGCATCCGCTGCGGCACGGCGCCGACATCTCGGTCTACTCGCTGACGAAATACGTCGGCGGCCATTCGGACCTCATCGCTGGGGCGGCGCTGGGGTCGTCGGCCCGGATGAAGCCGGTGCGGCTGCTGCGCTCGGCGATCGGCACCCAGCTCGATCCGCATTCGTGCTGGATGCTCGGGCGCTCGCTCGAGACCCTGACCCTGCGGATGGAGAAGGCCAATCGCAACGGCGAGATCATCGCGGAGCGCCTGCGCGCCCACCCGAAGGTGACGAAGCTCCACCATCTCGGCCATCTCGAGCCCGGCTCCGGCGCGGCCCGGGTCTACGCGGCGCAATGCGCGGCGCCCGGCTCGACCTTCTCGTTCGACGTCGCGGGCGGCGAAGCGGAGGCGTTCCGGGTGCTCAACGCGCTCCAGCTGTTCAAGCTCGCGGTGAGCTTAGGCGGCACCGAATCGCTCGCGAGCCACCCGGCCTCGACCACCCATTCGGGCGTGCCGAAAGCCGTGCGCGACCGGCTCGGCATCACCGACGCGACCATCCGGGTCTCGATCGGCATCGAGCATCCGGAGGATCTGGCGGCCGACTTGCAGGCGGCGCTCGCTACCCTGGATTGAAAAGCGCCGGGCGCGGCCCGTTTTGGCTTGCCCCGGCGGGGGCCCTCCGCATGATGGCGCCGGCCCCGGCTGCGCCTCGTCGGCGGGGCCCCCTCCCGCGAACCGAGAAGGCCCCGCCGCACCCGATGACCGAGCACGCCGCGTCCGGCTCCTACAAGGAAGTCATCCTGTTCCTGGTCACCGCCGGGATCGTGGTGCCGCTGTTTCACCGCCTGCGCGTCAGCCCGGTCCTCGGCTTCATCGGGGCGGGGGCGCTCCTCGGGCCGTCCGGCCTCGGGCGGCTCACCGAGACGGTGCCGTGGCTGGGTGCGGTGACGATCTCGAACCGCACCGAGATCGCGCATCTCGCCGAGCTCGGCGTGGTTTTCCTGATGTTCATGATCGGGGTCGAGCTGTCCTGGGAGCGCCTGCGCATCCTGCGCCGCCTGGTCTTCGGCCTCGGCTCGCTGCAGGTGGTGGTGTCGGGCCTCCTCGTCGGGGCGGTGCTGATGGCGCTCGAGGTGCCGCCCACCGCCGCGATCCTGGTCGGGCTGGCGCTCGCGCTCTCCTCCACCGCCATCGTGCTGCCGGTCCTGGCCGAGCAGAAGCGCCTCAACACGCCGGCCGGCCGGGCGAGCTTCGCGGTGCTGCTGTTCCAGGACCTCGCCGTCGCGCCCGTCCTGTTCGCCATCGCGGTGCTCGGCCGCAAGGACGGCGACGCGGTCACGGGCCTCGCCATCGCGCTCGGCCAGGCCGCGGTGGCGCTGGCGCTCCTCGTCGGCGTGGGGCGGCTCGGCCTGCGGCCGCTGTTCCAGCTCGTCGCCCGCACCCGCAGCCCCGAACTGTTCATGGCGGCCTGCCTCCTCGTCATCGCGGCCACCGCCCTCGTCGCCGCGGCGAGCGGGCTGTCGATGACGCTCGGCGCCTTCGTGGCCGGGCTGCTGCTGGCCGAGACCGAGTATCGCCGGGCGATCGAGGCGACGATCGACCCGTTCAAGGGCCTGCTGCTCGGGGTGTTCTTCGTCTCGGTCGGGATGGGCATCGATCCGGCGGTCCTGATGAAGACGCCGCTGACCATCCTGGGGCTCGCCCTCGGCCTCCTCGTCCTCAAGGGCGGGGTGATCGTCGCGATCGCGACCGCCCTGCGCCTGCCGCGCGCGGTGGCGCTCGAATCCGCCCTGCTGCTCGGGCCCGGGGGCGAGTTCGCCTTCGTGCTCGTCGGCAGCGCGCTCGCCGCCGGGCTGGTGCCCGAGGATCTCGGTCAGGCGGCGCTCGTCGTCACCACCGCCACGATGGTGATGATCCCGGGGCTCGCCGCGCTCGCCCGCCGCCTCGGCCGGCGGATCGACCGGACGTCGCTCGGCCGTGCCCGGGCCGAGCCGCCCCCGGCGGAGCGCCAGCCCGGACGGGTGATCGTCGCGGGTTACGGCCGGGTCGGCCGGCTCGTCGCCGAGATGCTGGCCCGCCACAAGGTGCCCTATATCGCCCTCGACATGGATGCCGCCCGCGTCGCCGACCAGCGCCGCCTCGGCAATCCGGTCTATTTCGGCGATTCGGCCAATCCCGATCTCCTGCGCCGCTGCGGCATCGACACCGCCCGGGCGCTGGTCGTCACCCTCGATCAGCCCCGCGCCGTCGAGGCGGTGGTGGCGGCCGCCCGCGCCGAGCGGCCGGACCTGACCATCGTGGCCCGCGCCCGGGACGCCCGCCACGCCACCGCCCTCTACGAGATGGGCGTCGACGATGCCGTGCCGGAGACGATCGAGGCCTCGCTCCAGCTCTCGGAGGCCGTGCTGGTCGATGTCGGGGTGCCGATGGGCCTGGTGATCGCCTCGATCCACGAGCGCCGCGACGAATTCCGGGCGATCCTGCGCCGCAAGGAGGCGCCGCCGGCTCCCGCCTTCCAGGCCCGCCGCACCGTGGGCAAGACCTCGTGAGTGGGCTCGGCGCCCAGCAGGAGGCGGCGCTCAAGGCGGTGTCGGACTGGCTGAAGCGCGGCAGCCCGCAGGTCTTCCGCCTGTTCGGCTTTGCCGGCACCGGCAAGACCACGCTCGCCAAGCGCCTCGCCGAGGATGTCGATGGCGGCGTGCTGTTCTGTGCCTATACCGGCAAGGCCGCCTCGGTGATGCGCGCCCGCGGCTGCCCCGACGCCTCCACCATCCACAGCCTGATCTATCGCACCCGCGAGGATACCGAGGGCGGGCCCGCCTTCACCCTCAACCGCACCGGGCCGGTGAGCAAGGCGGCCCTCGTCGTCATCGACGAATGCTCGATGGTCGACGGCGACCTCGGCAACGACCTCCTGTCCTTCGGCACGCCGGTCCTGGTGCTGGGCGACCCGGCGCAATTGCCGCCGGTGAAGGGCGGCGGCTTCTTCACCGAGGCCGAGCCCGACGTGATGCTCACCGAGGTCCACCGCCAGGCCGCCGACAACCCGATCGTGCGCCTCGCCATGACGGTGCGGGAGGGCGGGCGGCTGGAATTCGGCGCCTATGGCGAGAGCCGGGTGATCCCGCGCCGCGACATCGACCCTCAGACCGTGCTCGCCGCCGATCAGGTCCTGGTCGGCATGAACCGCACCCGGCGGCTCTACAATGGCCGCATCCGCGAGCTGATCGGCCACGCCGACCCGATGCCGGCGGTGGGCGAGAAGCTGGTCTGCCTGCGCAACGACCGCACCAAGGGCCTGCTCAACGGCTCGACCTGGACCGTGCAGGCCCTGCGCGCCGCCCCCCGCCCCGATCTCGTGCGCCTCGACGTGGTGCCGGAGGACGATCCCGCCTTGCGCCGCAAGCCCCAGGACATCCGGGTCCTGCGCTCGGTCATCGCCGGCAGCGAGGAGGAGGTGCCGGCGATCCTGCGCCGCGAGACCGAGGAATTCACCTACGGCTACGCGCTCACCGTGCACAAGGCGCAGGGCTCGCAATGGGACAAGGTGGTGCTGTTCGACGAGTCCTTCGCCTTCCGCGAGCACCGGGCGCGCTGGCTCTACACGGCGCTGACCCGGGCGGCGGAGGCGATCACCGTGGTGGTGTAGCGCGCGGAACGCCTTGCGCATCCGCCTTCGTGCGCTACCCTGCCGGCATGTCGATCGAAGTGTCCTACACCTTGCGGAAGGCCGAGCCCGGCGCCCTGCTCCGGGAACTCGACGATGTCCGGGTCACGACCGACGTGACGACCGACGACGGGGACACGATCGCCGCCGGTACCGAGGGCACGGTCGTCGCCGTATGGAACGCGGGCGAAGCCTATGACGTCGAGTTTCCGGAGCCGATGGGGGCACTGGCGACGGTGAAGGCCGCCGATCTCGTGCGCGTCGGACGCTCGGTGCCTTGAGCGAGGACGGGTGGCGGCCTGCCCTCGAGGTACCCGGCAGCAAGCTCGTTCATTATTTGCTGAATGTCGATCATCCCAAAGGCGGCCCGAAAGCACGGTTCTTCCTGGCCTTCGGCTTCGATCCCAGCCAGCCCGAGATCATGGCGGAAGCCCTCATCGTGCAGGCCACCGACGCTCGGTGCATTCTGCGCCCCGTGGAGAACGGACCCTACCGCCGGATGATCGTCGAGGGACCGATGGAGACGCCGGACGGCCGCCTGCCACGGGTCCGCAGCGTCTGGCAATGGCAGGACGGAGCGATGTGGCGTCTCGTCACCGCCGTGCCGCTCACCTGACGCGACGAGTGCCGGTCAAGTGGCGTGCCGAGTGATGCAAGCTGGGTAGATCTTAGATGAACGGGCCAGACGCCATCATCCCCAGCACGGCGGAGACGGCCTCCGCAGGTGACAAGGCTGCGCTATCGATGACGAGGCGCGGCTGGTCCCACGGCGCGTAGTCGAGGCGCTGGATCGCCTCCCACGAGGGCGGGACGAGGCCGGGAATGTCGGAGAGCCGCCCCTCGACCCGGCGGCGATGCTCCTCCGCATCCGAGCACACGACCTCGACGTTGATCAGCCGCACGGCGGCCCGGGCGGCCACCGCCCGCCAGCCCTCGCGGCTGGCCGCGACCGGATTGACGCAATCGGCCACGACCACCCGTCCCTCGCCGAGATTCGCGCCCGCGAGCGCCTGCGCCACCGCGTAGCCCGACGCGCCGACTGGGCCGGCCAGGACGCCCGCATCCCGGATCGCCTGCTCGATGACGTCGATGCGCAGATGGGTCGCCGCGAGGGCTTGGGCGACGGCGCGGGAGATGGTGGTCTTCCCGGTCCCGGGCAGGCCGGCGAACACGATCAGCATCGCGAGGCTCCTCGGCATCGGTCCTCGCTCCGACCTTATTCGCCGGCGGCCTGCCGCTGCTCGATCTCCCGCGTCTTGCGGTCGTAACGATCCGACGCGACCTTGAGAGCGAGCAGACCGCCGGCGATCAGCGCGGCGCTCACGCCGAGGATCTGCCATGCGTAAGCGGTGGTCATCGTTTGTCAGTCCTCTGCCCTGAGAAATCGAAGCGCAGCCTGATCGGCGAGGTGGAAGCATACGCCCGCGACGAGGAGAAGTCCTCCGCCATGGGCGAAAACATCGTATCGGCCCTGCGCGATCGGAATCACGAAGGTCGCGCCGAAGACGGCGATGGCCAGTGAGTTGAACAGGGAAGCGAGCAGCTTGGCTCCCTCGTTGAATCGTTTCGCGCGGTGCTTCGGGTCGCCGTGAGGCATCGGATGTCCGGCGGGAGCGATCGAGTGTCGTTTCGCGCTATCGTATCACATCACCCTGCGTCAGGTAGGCGCCGGACACCAGGATCTCCGCTCCGCACCCTAGCCCCGGCTGGACGAACGCCCCGGGAACCCCCACCTACGCCGCAGCACGACGAAGACAGCCTGCCCCGGAGAGACATCCTTGGCCAATGACGACGCGGGGGGCGCCCCCCGCATGCATGCGACGACGATCCTGATGGTGCGCAAGGGCGGCCGGGTGGTGATCGGGGGCGACGGGCAGGTCAGCCTCGGCCAGACCATCGTCAAGGGCAATGCCCGCAAGGTCCGCCGCCTCGCCAAGGGGTCGGTGATCGGGGGCTTTGCCGGCGCCACCGCCGACGCCTTCACGCTGTTCGAGCGGCTGGAAGCGAAGCTCGAACAGTATCCCGGCCAGCTCACCCGCGCCTGCGTCGAACTCACCAAGGATTGGCGCACCGACCGCTACCTGCGCCGCCTCGAGGCGATGATGCTGGTGGCCGACAAGGATGTGAGCCTGCTCCTGTCGGGCGCCGGCGACGTGCTGGAGCCCGAGGGCGGCGTGATGGCGATCGGGTCGGGGGGCAACTACGCGCTCGCCGCCGCCCGGGCGCTGGAGGAGCAGGACCTCGACGCCGAGGCGATCGTGCGCCGCGCCATGCGGATCGCCGCCGAGATCTGCGTCTACACCAACGGCAGCCTGGTGATCGAGAGCCTGGACGCGGCCTGAGCGGTCGCCCCACTCACCCCCCTCGCACAGGGCCGTGGGCCCGCCCGAAGAGCCTCATGACCACCTTCTCCCCCCGCGAAATCGTTTCCGAGCTCGACCGCTACATCGTCGGCCAGGGCGACGCGAAACGCGCGGTCGCGATCGCGCTGCGCAACCGCTGGCGTCGCCAGCAGCTCCAGGGCCCGCTCCGCGAGGAGGTGGCGCCGAAGAACATCCTGATGATCGGCCCGACCGGCTGCGGCAAGACCGAGATCTCGCGCCGCCTGGCGCGGCTCGCCGGGGCGCCGTTCCTGAAGGTCGAGGCGACGAAGTTCACGGAAGTGGGCTATGTCGGCCGCGACGTCGAGCAGATCGTGCGCGACCTCGTCGAGGTCGGCATCGGCCTGAAGCGCGACGAGAAGCGCCGCGGCGTCCAGGCCAAGGCGGAGGCCGCGGCCGAGAACCGGGTGCTCGACGCCCTCGTCGGCCCGACCGCCAGCCAGGCCACCCGCGACGCCTTCCGCAAGCGCCTGCGCGCCGGCGAACTCGACGACAAGGAGGTCGAGCTCGAACTGGCCGGCGGCGCCCCGCAGGGGATGCCTATGTTCGAGATCCCGGGCATGCCGGGTGCCGCCATGGGGGCGATCAACCTCGGCGACATGCTCGGCAAGGCGCTCGGCAACCAGAAGGGCAAGCCGCGGCGGATGACCGTGCGGGACGCCTATGCGCCGCTGATCAGCGAGGAATCCGACAAGCTCCTCGACCAGGACAGCGTGGTCCAGGAGGCGCTTCGCGACGTGCAGGACAACGGCATCGTCTTCCTCGACGAGATCGACAAGATCTGCGCCCGGGAGGGCCGGTCCGGCGCCGACGTCTCGCGCGAGGGCGTGCAGCGCGACCTGCTGCCGCTCATCGAGGGCACCACCGTGGCGACCAAGCACGGGCCGGTGAAGACCGACCACATCCTGTTCATCGCCAGCGGCGCCTTCCACGTCTCGAAACCCTCCGACCTGCTGCCGGAGCTGCAGGGGCGGCTGCCGATCCGGGTCGAGCTGAGCCCGCTGACCGTCGACGATTTCCGCCGCATCCTGACCGAGACCGAGGCGAGCCTGACCAAGCAGGCGGTCGCCCTGATGGGCACGGAGGGCGTCACGATCGACTTCACCGCGGACGCCATCGACGCGCTCGCCAAGGTCGCCGTCGACGTGAATTCCTCGGTCGAGAATATCGGCGCGCGCCGTCTCCAGACGGTGCTGGAGCGGGTGCTCGACGACGTGTCGTTCACCGCACCCGACCGTTCCGGCGAGACGGTGACGATCGACGCGACCTATGTCCGCGACCGGGTCGAGAGCCTGGCGCAGAACGCGGATCTGAGCCGGTTCATCCTCTGAGCCGGGCCGCCCGGATGCCCCGGCACCCGGGCGAACCGCCAGGGCGGGTCTCGCCAGCACGGCCGTCCCCGCATAGGGTCGGGCCGGATCCTCGAACGACGTGACACGAGCCCGATGCGCTTTTCCGGAACCGAGAACTACGTCGCCACCGGCGACCTGACCATCGCGGTCAATGCCGCCATCACCCTGGAGCGGCCGCTCCTCGTCAAGGGCGAGCCGGGCACCGGCAAGACCGTGCTGGCCGAGGAGATCGCCCGGGGCCTGGGGGCCCCGCTGCTGACCTGGCACATCAAGTCGACCACCAAGGCGCAGCAGGGCCTCTACGAGTACGACGCGGTCTCGCGCCTGCGCGATTCGCAGCTCG
The DNA here is from genome assembly GCF_017347565.1 of Methylobacterium indicum. NCBI lineage: Bacteria > Pseudomonadati > Pseudomonadota > Alphaproteobacteria > Hyphomicrobiales > Methylobacteriaceae > Methylobacterium > Methylobacterium indicum. The sequence continues at coordinate 5,974,814 of NZ_AP024145.1, forward strand.
GCGACCCGCGGGTCTCCGACATCGCCAACTATATCCGCCGCGGCAAGCTGTGGGACGCCTTCACGGCCCCCGAGCGGCCGGTGCTCCTGATCGACGAGATCGACAAGGCCGACATCGAGTTCCCGAACGACCTCCTGCTCGAACTCGACCGGATGGAGTTCCACGTCTACGAGACCGGCGAGACGGTCCGGGCGGCGCGCCGCCCGATCGTCATCATCACCTCGAACAACGAGAAGGAGCTGCCGGACGCCTTCCTGCGCCGCTGCTTCTTCCACTACATCAAGTTCCCGGACGCCGACACGCTGAAAGCCATCGTCGACGTGCACTATCCGGGCATCAAGCAGCGCCTGGTCGAGGAGGCCCTGCGGGTCTTCTTCGAGGTACGCGAGGCCCCGGGCCTCAAGAAGAAGCCCTCGACCTCCGAGCTCCTCGACTGGCTGAAGCTGCTGATGGCCGAGGATATCGGCCCGGAGAGCTTACGCGAGCGCGATCCCCGCAAGCTGATCCCGCCGCTGCACGGGGCATTGCTGAAGAACGAGCAGGATGTCGGGCTGTTCGAGAAGCTCGCTTTCCTGAGCCGCCGAGAGGGACGCTAGAGCGATGCGCCGCCTGATCCTCCTGCGCCACGCCAAGTCCGACTGGCCGGACGGCGCCTCCGACCTCGAGCGGCCGCTCGCCCCCCGCGGTCGGGAAGCCGCCCCGAAGATGGCCGCCTACCTGGCGGCGGAGGGCCTGATCCCCGACCGGGTGCTGGTCTCACCGGCCCGCCGCACGCAGGAGACCTGGGATCTCGTCCGGCCGGCCCTCGGGACCGTGCCGGACGAGACCGTGCCGCAGATCTACGAGGCGCCGGTCTCGCGCCTCCTCGACGTGGTGCACAGCCTCCCGGACGAGGTCGCGACCGCCCTGATGATCGGCCACAATCCGGGCTTCCAGGACCTCGCCCGGCTCCTGTCGAAGCCCGGGGACGAGCGCCGCACCCTGACCAGGAAGTACCCGACGGCGGCGATCGCGGTGATCGACCTGCCGGTGGCGTCGTGGGGCGAGGTCGAGGCCGGGGAGGGCAATGTCGAGCGGTTCGTGACGCCCAAGACCCTGGGCCACGGCGAGGACGAGTGAGGGCGGGCTGCGGCGAACCGGATCGCCCCCAAGGCCGTTTGTGAGAGCCGAGCCTCGAACGGAGACCCGCGGGCCCCGTGATCCTCACCACCTTCCTCGCCCTGAGCCTCGCGGCCGGACCCGCCGCGGAGGCCGCCGCCGCCCTGGTCCGGGACGGCGCGACGCGCCTCCAACTCGGCCTTCATGACGGCCTTACCGCGGCTGCGGCTTCCACGGCGTCGGCGCACGAAATGCCGGTGTACCGGCCCGAGGCCCGGGCGGTGTCGAACTGGCGCAGCGAGACCAGGGACGGGCTCCTGCCGCTCTCGCTGGCCTGGACCGCCTGGGCGGCGCCGGCCGACCCGGCCTTCGTGGCGCGCTGCGTCAAGCTCAACAATTACTGGTGCATCAAGCGGGCGCGCTGGGACGGCGAGATCGGCGGCGACCAGGAGGGCCATACCGGCTTCGCCACCGCCGGGCAGGGGGCCGATGCCGCCGTGTCGCTGCTGCGGCGCTATTACGGCGAGTACGGGCGCCGCTCGGCCCTCGCCATCGTCCGCCGCTGGGCGCCGGCGGAATGCGCCGCGCCGGTGGCGATCCGCGGCGGGCCCGTGCGCGCGGCCGCGCGCCCCGCCACGCCGGCGCTCGCCGCCCTCGCGCCGCAGGGCCTCGGCCGCACCCTGCGGGCACGCTTCCTCGCCACCCACGGACGGGGCGGCGCGCCCCGGCGGGTCGCCCGCGCCCCCGTCCGCCCGGCGGCGGCCGCCCGCCCGGTGGCCGGCAACGCCCTGCGGGTCCAGCCCTGGTCGGCGCTCGCCCGGATGCAGGGCCGGCCGCGTCCGCCCCTGCGCGCCGTCAAGGCGGCACCGCTTCCCACCATCGCCACCGGCATCGGTGAGGCGCCGCGCGGCGCCGCCGCGATCGAGCCGGGCCGCATCCTCGACGGCGCTCGGCTGGCCGCGGAAGCCGCCGCCCTGCCGACGCTCGCCGCCGTCCCGGCCTCGTCCCTGCCGCCGGCCTTGCGGCCGCCCGCGCCCCTCTGCGGCTCCGACGAGATCCGCATCCAGGCCTATGCCGCCCGCATCGCCGGCAGCGTCGGGGTCAAGCCCGGCGACGATCTCGGCCTGTTCACGGCGGACGGGCAGGCCACCGCGCGCCTCGCCCCCGTCCTGCTGGCGATGTCGTCGGTCGAGCTCGGGGCGCTGCGGGCGAGCCCCGCCCTCGTCGCCGCGGCGATCGCGCGAGCCGATACGGAGCGGACGGCCGCGCGCCGGCAGGCCGAGGCCGGCCCTCCGCCGGCGCCCTGAGCCCTTGCGGAAGCCTGTTGCCCGCGCCACCTCCCGGACCAGACCAAGCGAGAGCGTATCCGCGTGCCGCCCCTGACCGATTTCGCCGCGCGTGCCGGCTCCCTCGTCAAATCCGTCACGGAAGCCACGCGCTCCCTGGCCGAGGCCTCGAACGACCTCCTGGTCCAGCCGACGGTGCGCCTCGGCGTCACCGGCCTCGCCCGGTCGGGCAAGACGGTGTTCACCACCGCGCTCGTCCACCAGCTCACCGGCCTGCACCCGCTGCCGGCCTTGCGCGCCTCGCAGGAGGGGCGCCTGCGCCGGGCCCGGCTGGTACCCCAGCCCGACGACGCGGTGCCGCGCTTCTCCTACGAGGACCACCTGGCGGCGCTGACCGAGGCCCGGCGCTGGCCGCGCTCGACCGACCGGATCAGCCAGCTGCGCCTCGAGATCGACTACGAGCGCAAGAGCGGCTGGCGCACCGGCCCGGCAAGCCTGATGGTCGACATCGTCGATTATCCGGGCGAGTGGCTGCTCGACCTCGCCCTCATCGAGCAGACCTACGAGGGCTGGTCGCGCGAGACGATCATCGCCGCCGAGCGCCCCGGCCGGGCCGCGATGGCGGCGCCCTGGCTCGCCTCCCTGCGGGCCCTCGACCCCAACCAGCCCCTCGACGAGATCGTGGCCGAGCGGGCGAGCGAGGCCTTCACCACCTACCTTGCCGCGGTGCGCGCCGGCCCCGAGGCGGTGGCGACGACACCGCCGGGCCGCTTCCTGATGCCGGGCGACCTCGCCGGCTCGCCGGCGCTCACCTTCGCGCCGCTGATCCTCGACGGGCCGGTCAACCCCGACAGCCTCGGCGGCCTGATGCAGCGCCGCTTCGAGGCCTACAAGAGCCGGGTGGTGACGCCGTTCTTCCGCGACCATTTCCAGCGCATCGACCGCCAGATCGTGCTGGTCGACGTGCTGGCGGCGGTCGATGCCGGGGCGGCGGCGCTCGCCGAGCTGGAAGAGGCCCTCGACCGGGTGCTGATGAGCCTGCGGGTCGGGCGCAATACCGTGCTGTCGCGACTCTTCGCGCCGCGGGCCGACAAGATCCTGTTCGCCGCCACCAAGGCCGACCACCTCCACCACGCGAGCCACGACCGGCTCGACGCGCTGCTTCGCCTCCTCGTCGCCCGTTCCTTACGCCGCACAGAGGCCGCGGGCGCCCATGTCAGCACCCAGGCGCTTGCCTCCGTGCGCTCGACCCGCGAGACCGTGGTGCATGATGGGCCGGCGAGCTTCCGGGCCGTGGCCGGCACCCCGGAGGCCGGCGAGAGCATCGACGGGGAGACCTTCGACGGCGAGACCGAAGCCGCGATCTTCCCCGGGGAGCTGCCGGAGCGGCCGGAAGCCGTGCTGGAGGGCGCGGTGACGCCGGGCTCGCTGCGCTTCCCGCGCTTCCGCCCGCCGGCCGTCCCTCGCGATGCGCTGGGCCGCCCCGGCCGCCTGCCGCAGATCCGGCTCGACCGCGCCCTGAACTTCCTGATCGGCGACCGCCTCGCCTGAGGGCTTTTGCATGACCCAGCCGCCCCCTTCGAAGCCCCGGGCCTTCCGCCTTCCCCCCGCCGGCGCGGAGACCGCCACGGCCCCCCCGCCGCCCGGCACCGAGACGGCGCTCGCCGATGGGATCCGGATGGTGGAGGAGCCGTTCGAGATCGTCGAGGCCGCCGACGGCGTGCCGGTGCCGGTGGCGCCTCGCTCCCGGGCGCCGTGGGCGACCCTGCTGCTCTCCGCGCTCGGGGGGCTGGCTTCCCTCGGCATCGGCCTCGCGGTCGAGCGGCTGATCGCCGACCTGTTCTCCACCGCGCCCTGGCTCGGCATCGTCGCCCTGGTGCTGCTCGCGGTCGCGGTGGTGGCGCTCCTGGCCATCGTCTGGCGCGAGGTGGCGGGGGTGCTGCGCGAGCGCCGCATCGAGGCGCTGCGGGGCGACGCCCTCGATGCCCTGCGCTCGCGCGACCACAGCGCCGCCAAGGCGGTGGTGCGCAGCCTCTCGGCCCTCTATGCCGGCCGCCCGGCGGCCGAGGCGGCCCGTGCCCGCCTTGCCGCCCTCGACGACCAGATCCTCGACGTCGAGGACCGGCTCGGCATCGCCGAGGCCGAACTCCTCACATCCCTCGACCGCGCCGCCAAGGCGGCGGTGGCCGACGCGGCCAAGCAGGTGTCGGCGGTGACGGCGTTGAGCCCGCGGGCGATCGTCGATGTCGGCTTCGTGATCTTCGCAGCCGTCCGGCTGCTCCGCCGCATCGCCACCATCTATGGCGGCCGGCCCGGCCTGTTCGGCTTCCTGCGCCTCGCCCGCGCGGCGCTCGCCCACCTCGCCGTCACCGGCAGCGTCGCGGTCGGCGACAGCCTGGTGCAGTCGGTGCTGGGCCTCGGCGTCGCAGCGCGGATCTCGGCCAAGCTCGGGGAGGGGGTGCTCAACGGCCTGATGACGGCGCGGTTCGGGCTGGCGGCCCTGGCCGTGTGCCGGCCGCTGCCCTTCACCCGCGAGCCGATGCCGCGGCTCGGGGACGTGGCGGGGGAGTTGCTGCGCGGGAACGGCGACGGCGAGGGACGGGAGACGTCGCGGTAGGCCAGGAAGCGGGATCGCTCGGCGGGAAACAGGTACGGGTCGCCGGATCTGCACGGAGGCCGGAAAAAACCCGCCACCGGCTCTGTCGCAAGCGAGGCCCTGGTCCGCAGGGACGCCTGGCGGGCCGTGTCGCCGGCCCTCTTAGGGTGTTTGGCGGGCCATACCAATTCCGAACCCTCCCACGTCATCCCGGGGCCGCGGAGCGGAGCCCGGGATGACGGGGTGGGGTGGCGATGCCTGCGCCAGACCGGCTGGAGCGGACCATCAAACAGGTCCTCAAAAGGACGGACCGGTCAGCGCGCGTCGGGTCGCCTCGTCGGCGGGCAGGAAGCCCTCCAGGGTCAGCTCGGAGAGCGCGACGTCGGTCGCCGTTCCGAAGACGGTGGTGGTCGACAGGAACGAGAGCTGCCGTCCCGTCGCGGGATGCCGGAGGACCAGCGGCACGGCGATCCGGTCCGCGTCGGAGGGATGCACCGCCTGCGATCGTCCTCCCGGCGCGGGCAGGGCCTGCAGGGCATCATGGAGGCGATCGAGCTCCGGATCCCCGGACGTGGCCGCATCGCGGCGCAGGCGCTCCAGGATGTGCCGGCGCCATTCGCCGAGGTTCAGGATCGCGGGGGCGAGCCCCTCGGGCGACAGCGACAGGGCGAGCACGTTGACCGGCGGCCGAAGCAGATGGGGCGCCACGCCGGCGAGAAGCGGCGTGAGGGCGTCGTTGGCGGCTACCAGCGTCCAGTGCCGGTCGACGGCGAGCGCGGGAAACGGCTCGTAGGCGGCGAGAACGGCGCGCACGGCATCGAGCGCCGCCCTCATGTCGGGCTGCTCCAGCGGGCGTTCGGCGAAGACGGGAGCGTAGCCGCCCGCCACGAGCAGGCGGTTGCGCTCGCGAAGCGGCAGGCCGAGGCGTTCGGCGAGCCGCAGGAGCATGTCCCGGCTCGCCGCCGACCGGCCGTTCTCGACGAAGCTGAGATGCCGCGCCGAGATCTCGGCCTCGAGCGCGAGATCGAGCTGGCTGAAACGGCGACGCCGCCGCCAGTCGCGCAGCACGTCTCCCACCGTGTTGGTCGCGAGCGCTGCTCTCATGCGGTCCGCCTCGCACGCCGATCACGTCCTGCCGATGTCCTACCAAGTCGCGGCCCGCCGGGTAATGACCTGCGAGGTAATCGCCGGACGCGCATCCGCCTTCCATGCTCGGGCTCCCAACCGACGAGGAGACCGACATGCAAGCCCCGCGCGACATCGCCACGGACTATCTGTCCGTCTGGAACGAGGCGTCCGCCCCCGTCCGTCGGCGCCTGCTCGAAACCTGGCACCCGGACGCCCGCTACCGCGATCCCCTGATGGCGGCCGACGGGCGCGAGGCTGTCGCGGCCATGATCGAGAGCGCGCGGGAGCGGTTCCCGGACCTCGCGTTCCGCCTCCACGGCACGCCGGACGGCCACGGACCCTTCGTTCGCTTCTCGTGGACGCTCGGGTCGGCGGACGGCCCGCCCGTCGCGGCCGGCACCGACGTCGTGCGCCTCGACGCGACGGGCCGCATCGCCGAGGTGATCGGCTTCCTCGACGAGGTACGGTCATGACCGCGCCCTTCGTCGAGATCGCGGACGGCCACAGGCTCTTCCTGCGCGACTGGGGCAGCGGGCCGCCCGTCCTGCTCCTCGCCGGCTGGGGCATGGATTCGCGCATCTGGGGCGACGTCATGGTCGCGTTGAACGCCCACGGCCTGCGCACGATCGCCTACGATCGCCGCGGGCACGGCCGCTCCACCGACCCGGGACGGGCGGACGACGAGGGTCTGGCGGACGACCTGGCGCGGGTCGTCGCCGCCCTCGATCTTCGCCGCGTCACGCTCGTCACCCATTCGGGTGCGGCCGGGGAGGCGATCCGCTACCTCGCGCGCTACGGAACCGAGAGGATCGCTCGCCTCGTCCTCGTCGGCGCGACCGGGCCGCGCATGATGGCGGACGACGGAGATCCAGGGTTCACACCCGAGATGGCGGCGGCGATGCGGGCGCGGCTGGCCTCCGACCTGCCGGGCTGGATCGAAGAGACCATCGAGCCTTTCGCGCCCGGGCATCGGGCCGCGCTGGGCGCCTGGATGTCCGGCATGGTGCAGGACGTCTCCCGGCGCATCCTCCTCGACGTCCAGGATGCCATCCTGTCGGTCGACCTTCGGCCGGAGGCCGCCCGTCTTGCGCTGCCGGTCACCCTGATCCACGGCGATCGGGACGCCTCGGCCCCGCTCGACCTCACGGCCCGGGCCTATGCCCGCCTGATCCCGGGCGCCGAGCTCGTGGTCTATGCCGGTGCCGCGCACGGCCTGATCGTCACGCACGCCGCGCGGCTCGCCGCGGACATCGCCGGGAGGTGCGCGTCGTGAGCATCGCCTACCTCGTCGGGTTCAGGCTCCGGGATGGCCAGCGGGAGCGTTTCCTGGACCTCCTGACCGCGGTCATGGACGCGATGCGCCACGAAGCCACGTATCGTGCCGCCACGCTGCACGCGGATCCGGACGATCCGACCCGCTTCCTTCTTCACGAGATCTGGGCCGACCACGACGACGTCGTGAACGTCCAGCTCCACCGTCCCTATCGGCGCGCCTGGCACGCGGCTTTGCCCGAATTGCTGCGGGAGGAACGCCGCATCGAGGTCTGGCGACCGGTCGAGCCGTGAGTGCCGCCGGCTTCGGGTGGGACGCTCAATGCCCGTGCCGCACGGCGGATCGCAATCCTGCCGCGCCCCGTCCGGTTACCGAACGGCCGTGTCCGGCCCCATCGGCAGCCCGACGTAATTCTCCGCCAGCGCCGTCTGCGCGGCCTGCGACCCCCGGATATAGGCCAGCTCCGCCACCTGCATCCGGCGCGCGAAGTCGTCCATGTCGGGGAAGCGGTGGGTGAGGCCGGTGAACCACCAGCTGAAGCGCTCGGCCTTCCACACCCGGGCGAGCGCCCGGGCCGAGTAGCCGTCGAGGCCCGACGCATCGCGGTCGGCGTAGTGCAGACTCAACGCCTCGGCGAGCATCGCGACGTCGGAGACGGCGAGGTTCATGCCCTTGGCGCCGGTGGGCGGGACGATGTGGGCGGCGTCCCCGGCGAGGAAGAGGCGGCCGTAGCGCATCGGCTCGGCGACGAAGCTGCGCAAGGGCGCGATGCTCTTCTCGAAGGAGGGGCCGCGCACCAGCCCGGCGGAGGCCTGCGGCCCGAGGCGGGTCTCGACCTCGTCCCAGAAACGCTCGTCCGACCAATCCTCGATCCGTTCGTCGAGGCCGACCTGGACGTAGTAGCGGCTGCGGGTCGGCGAGCGCATGCTGGCCAGCGCGAAGCCGTGGGCGTGGTTGGCGTAGATCAGCTCGTGGTTGACGGGCGGCACCTCGGCCAGGATGCCGAGCCAGCCGAACGGATAGACCCGCTCGTACACCTTGAGGACGTCGGCGGGGATCGCCGCGCGGCCGACGCCGTGGAAGCCGTCGCAGGCCGCGACGTAGTCGCAGGCGAGGGTGCGCGCCTCGCCGTTCCTGGTGAAGGTGACGCTCGGGGTCTCGCCGGTGAGGTCGTGGAGCCGCAGATCCTCGGCCTCGAACACGATGCGGACGCCGCGGGGCTCGGCCGCGTCGAACAGGTCGCGCATCACCTCCTGCTGGCCGTAGACCGTGACGGCCGCACCGCCGGTCAGCGCCGCCATGTCGATGCGAAAGATCTCGCCGTCATAGGCGAGGTTGGTGCCGGTATGGACCAAGCCCTCGGCCTTGAGCCGCCCGTCGAGGCCGAGCTTCCGCATCAGCGCGACGGTGCCCTGTTCGAGCACGCCCGCCCGCACCCGGCCCTCGACGTAGTCGCGGGTCCGCCGCTCCAGCACCACCGCGTCGATCCCGGCGCGGGCCAGGAGGTGGGCGAGGAACAGGCCGGCCGGGCCGGCGCCGATGATGGCGACCTGCGTGCGCATGGGCGTTTCCTTGTTCATGGGCGCCACGATCCCGCGGCGGCCTCGCCCCCGGTCTGCGCGGCGGCTCTCATGCCGGAAAGGTGAACCGGCCAGACCCGGTTGACGATGGACGGCGCGAGGAAAAAATTGGATTTTTCGAACGTCCGCCCCTCCCGCCAGGGCTCGCCCGCGATGCGCCCGGATCCCGCCCAAGCCCCTGCGGTGCCGCACTTCTTCCTCTACGGCGAGGCGCCGCGGGACGCGGACGACCGCTTCCTGCACCTCGAAGCCTTGGACGATCGCAGCCGGCCGAACCGCTGGACCATCCGTCCTCATGTCCATTCGGGGCTGCACCAGGTCTTCCTCATCGCCGAGGGCGGCGGCGAGATGCGGGCGGAGGCCGAGCGCTTCGAGGTCGAGGCGCCCTGCCTGCTGGCGGTGCCGGCCGGCACCGCCCACGGCTTCAGGTTCACCGACGGCACGGTCGGCACGGTGCTGACCCTGTCGTCGCGCTACCTGCGCGACCTGTGCGGCCGCGAGCCGGAACTGGCGGCCCTGTTCGCCGGACCCGCCGCCCTCGCGCTGCCGGAGCCGGGCGCGGTCGAGGAGGCGGTGGCCGAACTCGCCCGGGAGCTCGCCTGGGCGGCGCCGGGGCGGCGCGGCGCGATCGAGGCGCAGCTGATGCTGGTCCTGGTCGCCGGCCTGCGCCGGCTCGCCGCCGCGCGCGAGCCCACGGCTCCGCCGGGCCCGCAAGCGCTCTTGACCGCGCGCTTCCGGGAACTGGTCGAGGCGCAGCACCGCCGCGAGCAGCCCCTCTCCGCCTATGCGGACGATCTCGGGGTGAGCGAGGCGCGGCTGCGGGCCGCCTGCCGGGCGGTGGCGGGCGCGAGCCCGGGCCGGATCATCCGCGAGCGCCGGCTGCTCGAGGCCAAGCGCAGCCTGCTCTATTCCGATCTCGGCATCGCCGAGATCGCCTACGGCCTCGGCTTCACCGACCCGGCCTATTTCTCCCGCTTCTTCGCCAAGGGCACCGGCGAGTGTCCCCGGGCGTTTCGCGACCGGCGCGGCGCCGACAGGGGAGAGACGCGATGACGACCGGACGGGACGGGCTGACCCGGCAGGGGTTTCTGGGCGCCGCGCTGGCGGCGGCCGTCGGCGGCGGGGCGGCGGCGCAGGGCGGAACCTCGGCTTTGCACCGGCGGCCGATCCCGGCGAGCGGGGAGACCCTGCCGGTGATCGGGCTGGGCACCTGGCGCGGCTTCGACGTCGGGGAGAAGGCCGCCGAGCGGGAGCCGTTGCGCGAGGTGGTGGCGACCCTGCTCGCCGGCGGCGGGAAGGTGATCGATTCCTCGCCGATGTACGGCCGGGCCGAGGGGGTGACCGGCGACCTCGTCGCCGAGGCCGGCGCCCGCGACACGGTCTTTCTCGCCACCAAGGTCTGGACCAGCGGCCGCGAGGCGGGTCTCGCCCAGATGCAGCGCTCGCTCCAGCTGCTGCGCACCGAGCGCATCGACCTGATGCAGATCCACAACCTGCTCGACTGGCGCACCCATCTGCCGGTCCTGCGGAACTGGAAGGCGGCGGGCCGCATCCGCTACCTCGGCATCTCGCACTACACCGAGAGCGCCTACGACGCCGTCGAGGCGGTGCTACGGGCCGAGCGGCTGGACTTCCTGCAGATCAACTACGCCCTCGACGACCGGGCGGCGGAGGATCGCCTGCTGCCGCTCGCCGCGGAACGCGGCGTGGCGGTCCTGGTCAACCGGCCGTTCGGCGGCGGCGGTCTTCTGCGGCGCCTCGCGGGCCGGCTGCTGCCGGACTACGCGGCGGAACTCGGCTGCACCTCCTGGGCCGGGATCCTGCTGAAATTCGTCATCGGCCACCCGGCGGTGACCTGCGCGATCCCCGGCACCGCCGATCCCGGCCACATGGCGGCGAATCTGCGCGCCGGCACCGGTCCGCTGCCGGACGAAGCCCTGCGCCGCCGCATGGTCGCCGACCTGCTGCGATGAATTAGAGCTGAACGCCAGAGCCCTCAAGTCATCATGTGCCCGTCTCGGGTAAGCGCGGCCATTGTCGAAGTCGATCCGGCCGGCAAGCGTATCCTTGACGCCTTATTGCTGCCGTTCTGCCCGTGTTAAGGAACCTCCATCTACATCGCTCCACGCCGACCACGCGGCCTCCCGTCATTCGCATCACGGCCAAGCCATGCCGTGCGACGGATCGGCCACGCTCGTCATCGGCAAGAACCGAACGGTCCAGGGGGTTTCTCCATGCGCAAGTCGTCCGTCGCCGCTCTCGTCCTGTGCGCCGCCCTGCCGGCCAGCCTGCAGCCGGCGGCGGCCGAGGGGCGCGGTGCCGGCGCCGGCTACAACGGGACGTGGTCGGTGCAGCTCGTCACCGAATCGGGCCTGTGCGACAGCCGCTACACCGTCGCGCTCGCGATCGACGGCGGCGCCGTGCGGGTGGCCTCGACGGAGGAGGGTGGCGCGAGCGTGAGCGGGCGCATCGGGTCGGACGGTCAGGTCGGCCTGACGGTGCGCCACGGCTCGGCCAGCGGCGCCGCCTCGGGCCGGCTCCAGGCCAATTCCGGCTCGGGTACCTGGAGCGTGTCCGCCCTCTGCTCGGGCCGCTGGACGGCGCAGCGCCGCTCGACCCGCGTCGCGCAGGCCGATTGATCGAAGCGATCGCTGCACTCCGCAGCGATCAGCCCTTGGCGCCGGCGCAGAGCCGGCTCCAATGCTGTGCATGAACCGTGCCGATGATGCCCGAGGCCCAGGCCAGGCGGCAATCCGGCATCAGGGGCGCGTTGTGGCTCTCGAGGTGGTAGCTGCCCCGCTGCGAGCCGCGCAGGATCTTCTTCAGGTAGCGGTGCCCCTCCGCGGTCGCGACCGCGGCGTAGAGGTCCAGCAGCCGCTCCGGGCTCTCCCCGGCCTCGGCGCAGAGCACCACGTCGTCGGGCTCGTATTTCGGATACATCGACAGGCCGGCGACCCGGAACGCCACCGTGCCGGGCGGCACCCCGAACGGCACCGTGATGCGAAAGAGGTCGCCCCCCGGCCCGGGCTGCTCGTCGCCGGTCTCGATCAGGCCGCCGGCACTGATCAACCCCTTCACCCCCACGACCTGCCCGCCCTCCGCGGATGACTCCCCCGCCTCGTCGTCGCCGAACAGCAGGCCCTTGGCGGTGACCTCGACGCCGTCGCGGCGGAAGCGCGCGGCGTAGCGCTCCGCATCGTCCTGGCCGATCGTCCGGGTCCCGGCCTCGTGCGCCCGGTAGGTGCTCTCCGGCCACGCGTTCTGCAGGGCGGCATCCCGGGCCGAGCGGTAGCCGGCGGCGATGCGCGCCTGCCGCAGCCGTTCGCCCTGGGCCGCCCGCACCCGGTTGTCTCCCAGCTGGATCACCTCAGCGACCACTCCCGACACTTGAGGTATTGAAGACGATCATTACATCATGTAGTGATCGCGGTCGCAAGGACCGTGGCGAGGCCTGGGCAAGCATCGTTGTTCGTGCGTGCCCTCCTTCGGCCAGTTTACCCCGAAGCCCGCCTTGCGCCGTACCCCTCGTTGCGGGAGTTCCCCGATGGTCCACCGTTTCCTCGCCCCCTGCCACGGGCCGTCCGACGACGGGACCGACGGCCGATCGCCGCGATACCCGGCCGCGGCGGGGGAGGATCGGCCATCCGGTCATGATCGCGCTCGCCTCGCGGCTCGCGCCGGTGCAGGAGAGGGGCATGAAGGTTGCTCTGATCGTGCTCTGGACCCTCGCGGCGGGGGTCGGCCTGTTCCTGATGGTCCGCTCGCGGATCGTGACCGCGACCACGGCCCTGACGCGGGATGCCGCGCGGGATGCGGAGGACCGCCCCCGCGATCCGCCGGACCCGCCCGGCGCGGCCTGAACCGCACCGCCCACCCGCGAGCCGGGAGGGCGGCGTGACCAAGGGCAAGCGCCGCATCGCCCGCCGCCGCCGGGAGGCCCTGGCGCATGACCGTGCCCCGGCGGACCGGGTCGCCGAGATCCGGCGGCGCCGGAGGCGGCGGGTCCGCCCCGGGCGGACCGTGATCGCCGCCGACCGGGTCTGGCTCGTCGCCGAGACGAAGCCGCGCTGGGCAGCCCGGGCCGCCCGCGACCTCGACGCAATCGGCATCGCGGCCTTCGACCCGCGGGAGGAGGTCGAGCTGACCTCGCCCTCGGGCCGCCGCCGCACCGCTCGGGTCCCGCTGCTGCACCGCCTGGTCTTCGTCGGCCTGCGCGACGATGCCGACCTCGCGCGGGTGGAGGCGCATCCCGGCATCGACCGGGTCCTGTTCCGCGACGGCCGCGCCGTCATCATCGCCCCCGCCGTGCTCCAGGGCTTCGCCGACGCGATCACCGGGCATGGCGGCGGCCGGGACGGGGCCCCGGAGGGCGCCGACGAGGAGTCGGTGAGGGCGGTGCTGTTCGCCCTCGGCGACGGCGTGCGAGTGGCGACGGGACCGCTCGCGGCCCTGCGCGGCACGGTCGAGGGGGTCGATCCGGCCCGCCGCCGCTATCGGGTCGCCCTGTCGCTGTTCGGACGCGAGACGCCGGTGCTGCTCGACGAGGACCAGATCGCGCGGGAGTGACCCCGCCAAAAAGTTGCGCCCCGCTGAAGAGAACATTTGACGAACATCGGTGGGGCGGGTATAAGGGTTTCAGGTTATCCGGGTCCGCGGCCTGCCCCATCGAGGGACGTGGCCGCTCGACTGCCCCGCCGATGCGGGGATGTGTCCCCGGACCCGGCCCACGGCATCACCGAGGCGAAGGGCGGCTCGTGCCCGCCGGCCTCGGATGCCGGCGGGCCGCGGCCGTGCCGTGCCTCCTACCTTCCGACGAGGCGACATGGCCAGGAAGCCATCGGCGAAGAAGCCATCGGCGAAGAAACCGCCTGTACAGAAGCCTTCGGCCACGACGCGCCCCGAACGGCGTGAAGCGCGGCGCAGCATCGACTGGGCGGGGATCGCGGCATCCTACCGGGCCGCCCCTGACCGCGGAGCCGCGATCGCACGGCAATTCGGCATCAGTCCGGCGGCGTTGCGTCGCCGGGCGCGGGCGGAAGGGTGGGAGCGGGATACCGCTCTACCCGTCATGGCCGCGCGTGACGCACCCGCGGATCCGGCTCGTCCGGGCGGTGTCCTCGGGGGCCACCGCATCGTGGTGGCGCAGGGCGCCGCCCTGACCCTGCGGCTCCTCGACGATCTCCGGGCGGCGATTGCCGAGGAGGCCGTGCCGGAGGACGGGTCGGAGGAGAGCGGGCTTGCCCGGGCCGCGGCCCTGCAGAAGCGCGTCGCGGCTCTTCGCGATCTCGCTGCCGCGGCGCGGCTGTGGATCGCCCTCGAACGCCAGGCCTGGGATCTCGACGCGAAGGGGGACGGAAAACTCCGTGACGACACCGCGCTCCCCGATCCCCAGGCCGCCTTCCGCCTCCTCGACGGCGAGCAGCGGGCCCAGCTTCGGGCCATCGCCGAACACCTGGCTCAGCGACCCGCCGGCCCTGATCCGGGCCCTCGACCGGCTCGATAGCGAGGAGAGCCTGGCGGGGTTCGTCCGTCGGGCCTGGCCGGTGATCGAGCCGGGCGCGCCTTACATCCACGGCTGGCACATCGACGCCGTCGCCGCCCATCTCGAAGCCGTCACCGCCGGCGAGATCACCCGGCTCCTGATCAACGTGCCGCCCGGCACGATGAAGAGCCTGCTCGCCGGGGTGTTCTGGCCGGCCTGGGAATGGGGGCCGAAGAACCGGCCATCGCTGCGCACCGTCGCGGTCTCGCATACCGAGCGGCTGGCGCTGCGCGACAACCTGCGCACGCGGCGCCTGATCACCTCGCCCTGGTACCGGGACCTGTGGGGCGAGCGGGTGCGTCTCACCCGCGACCAGAACCGCAAGGGCCGGTTCGAGACCACGGCGTCCGGCCTGCGCGAGGCGGTCTCGGCCGGCTCGATCACCGGCTCGCGCGGCGACCGGGTGATCCTCGACGATCCGATCTCGGTCGAGGGCGCCAAGTCCGAGCGGGTGCGCGAGGCGGTGGCCCAGTGGTTCCTGGAGGCGGTGCCGACCCGCCTCAACGACCCCGTCCGCTCCGCCATCGTGGTGATCATGCAGCGGCTGCACGAGCGCGACCTGTCGGGCGTGATCCTCGCCCGGAACCTCGGCTACGAGCACCTGATGCTGCCGATGGAGTTCGAACCGGAGCGCGCCTGCGCGACCCGGATCGGCTTCAGCGACCCGCGCCGCGAGTCGGGCGAGCTGCTGTTCCCGGCCCGCTTCCCCAGGGAGGTGGTGGAGCGCGACACCGCGACGATGGGCGCCTACGCGGCAGCCGGCCAGTACCAGCAGCGGCCGGCCCCCCGGGACGGCGGGTTGTTCAAGCGCGGCTGGTTCACCCTCGTGCGGGCGGTCCCCGCCGGCTGCACCGCCGTGCGGGCCTGGGATCTCGCGGCGAGCGTGCCCAAGGCCGGACGCCAGCCAGACTACACCGCGGGCGTCAAGCTCGCCCGCGCGCCCGACGGGCATCTCTACGTCGTCGACGTCCGCCGCGACCGGC
Source organism: Methylobacterium indicum (assembly GCF_017347565.1). Lineage (NCBI taxonomy): Bacteria > Pseudomonadati > Pseudomonadota > Alphaproteobacteria > Hyphomicrobiales > Methylobacteriaceae > Methylobacterium > Methylobacterium indicum. Next base: position 5,990,300 of record NZ_AP024145.1, read on the forward strand.
TCTCGGCCGGGGGCGTCGAACGGCTGATCCTCGCCACCGCCGCCGAGGACGGCCCGGCCTGCCGGATCTCGCTGCCGCAGGATCCCGGCCAGGCCGGCAAGGCGCAGGCGCAGTACCTCGTCGGGCGGCTTGCCGGCTACGACGCGCGCGCCTCGCCGGAGAGCGGCGACAAGGCGACCCGCGCCGCCCCGGTCTCGGCCCAGGCCGAGGCCGGCAACCTGCACCTCGTCGCCGGCCCCTGGAACGAGGCCTTCCTCGACGAGCTTTGCACCTTCCCCAACGGGGCCTTCCTCGACCAGGTCGATGCCCTCTCGCGCGCCTTCTCGGCGCTGGCCCGGCCGGGATACGGCCTGCTCGGAGTCCTGTGATGTGGCTCGCCGACCGCCTCGCCAACCTCGTCTCCGGCCTCGGCGGGCCGCGGGACAAGAGCACCGGCAACCTGCACGTCCACGTGCCCCGGGCCCGGGCCGAGCTCGACGCCGCCTACCGGGACAACTGGCTCGCCCGCAAGGTCGTCGACATCGTGCCCTTCGACATGCTGCGCGAGTGGCGCGCCTGGCAGGCCCCGCCGGAGGTCGCGGCGGCGCTCGCCGCGAGCGAGGAGCGCTTGGGCCTTCAGGACCGCCTGCTGCGAGCCCTACGCCTCGCCCGACTGCATGGCGGCGCTGCACTCCTGATCGGCGACGGTGCGCCCGATCCGAGCCTGCCGCTCGAACCCGAGACGGTCGGGCAGGGGGGCCTGCGCTACCTCCACGTCCTGCCCCGCGGCCGGATCCAGGCCGGCGCCATCGAGCGCGACCCGCTCTCGCCCTGGTTCGGCGAGCCCATCGCCTACACGATCGCGGGCGGACAGGTGGTGCATCCCTCCCGGGTGGTGCGCCTCCTCGGCGCGGCGCTGCCGGACGACATCGTCGGCGACGGCTGGGGCGACAGCGTGCTCCAGGCGCTCTTGGAGGCGATCGACCAGGCGACGGCGGCGGCCGCTCACATCGCCGCGATGCTGCCCGAGGCCAAGCAGGACGTGATCTCGGTGCCGGGCCTGTCGCAAGCCCTCTCGACCGAGGACGGCACCCGCCTGCTCACCGAGCGCTTCGCCTACGCGGCCCGGATGAAGGGCCTGTTCGGGATGCTGCTGCTCGAAGGCGACGGCCGCTCGCCGGAGGGCGAGCGCTACCAGCAGAAGCAGCTCGACTTCTCCGGCCTGCCGGAGGTGGCCCGCCTCTTTCTCCAAGTCGCGGCGGGCGCGGCCGATATCCCGGTGACGCGGCTGCTGGGCCAGTCGCCCGCCGGCCTCAACGCCACCGGCGAATCCGATATCCGCAACTACCACGACCACGTCGCGGCGCGGCAGACCGTCGAACTGACACCGGCCATCGCCCGCCTCGACCGGCTGCTGATCCGCGACGCCCTCGGCCGCGACGAGCCCGCCCTGCGCTACGCCTGGCGGCCGCTCGCCCAGGCGAGCGAGCGCGAGAAGGCGGAGATCGGCCGCCTCAAGGCCGAGACCGCCGCGATGCTCGCGCGCGAGGGCGTGGTGCCGGCGCACGTCCTCGCCCGCGGCGTCGAGGGCTGGCTCTCCGCCGCCGATCTCTTCCCCGGCATCGCCGCGGCCTTCGCGCGGCCGGCGGGCTGAGCCGGGTTCCCACCCACTCCCGAGCGGGCCGACACGGTCACATCGCCGAACAAGGCGCGGGTTCATCTCCTCTCCCCGCGGGCGGGGAGAGGGTCGCTTGCACCTTGTCGTGCAAGCGACGAGCGCAGGCGAAAGCCGGAGCGAGGGTGAGGGGGTCTCGACGGATGAGGCTCCTCCGGCACCACCCCCTCACCCTCGGGTCGATCCCTTCGGGATCGATGCGCCGCCGCGCCGCGTCACCTGAACGGTGACGCGGCCCTCTCCCCGCCCGCGGGGAGAGGAGCGATGCGCGCGACCCAGCATGTGAACCGACCTTTGCACCGGCGCGGCGCTTCCCACCTCCCACGCGAGACATCCCCCATGCACATCTTCGACCGACTCAGCCTCGGCCCCGCGGCCGGGATCGCGGGCGCGCGCCCGCTCGGCAACGGCGCCCTGGTGGTGCAGGCCCGCGCGGCGCGGGCCGGCAACGTCCAGGTCTATCGCGGCGACGAGGTCGCCCGGCCGGACCTCCCGCAGGTCCGGATCTACCGCGACCCCGACGAGATCTTCCGGCCCGAGAGCTTGCGCAGCTTTGGCCACAAGCCCGTCACCCTCGACCACCCGCCCGAGGCGGTGACGCCCCGGACCTGGCGCGGGGTGGCGCGCGGCCATGTCGGCGACGAGGTGGTGCGTGACGGCGAGTTCGTCCGCATCCCGATGATGCTCGCCGATTCGGCGGCGATCGCGGCGGTGCAGGGCGGGCGGCGCGAGGTCTCGGTCGGCTATACCTGCGACCTCGACTGGACCCCCGGCACCGCCCCGGACGGCAGCCCTTACGACGCCCGCCAGACGCAGGTGATCGTCGACCACGTCGCCATCGTCGCGCAGGGCCGCGCCGGGCCGGATTGCCGGATCGGCGATGCGGACCTCGCCCGGCGCCTCGCCGAGGCCGAGGCGAGGGCGGAGGCCGCCGAGACCGCGCTCGCCGCCCGCGAGGGCGAGGTCGCGGCGCTCCGCGCCCGGGTGCCGGACATGGCGGCCCTCGACGCGCTGGCGGCGGAGCGCGGCGCCCTGGTGGCGCAGGCCCGCCGCATCCTCGGCGATTCCTTCGATCCCGCCGGCCTCGACGCCGGCGCGATCCGGCGCGCCGCCGTCGCCCAGGCCCTCGGCGAGGCGGAGGCCGCCGGCATGGGCGCCGCCGCGATCGAGGGCGCCTTCCGGGTCGTCGTCGCCGGCCCGCGGCCCGCGCCGTCTCACGCCCCGGACCCGCTGCGGGACGCCCTGCGCGACCGCCGGCCCGACGCCCTCACCCAGGAGGCGGCCCACGCCGCCATGGTCGAGACCCTCCGCAACGCCTGGAAACCCGCAGGAGCCCGCTGATGCCTCCCGTTCAGACCAGCTATCCCGGCCGCCCGGCGGCGGCCTACGAGGGCATGGCCGCCGACCAGAACCCGGCGACCATCCTCAGCCGCACCGTCGAGACCCCGGAGGGGATCGGCTTCGGCCGCGCCGCCTTCCAGGGCAGCCGCGACGACGGGATCGCCGCCACGGGCGCGGTCTTCCGCGGCATCGTGCTCGCCGACCGCAACGCCCGGCCGAACCCGGCCGGAACCGACCTCTTCGCCAAGGGCGAGACCGCCCCGGTGATGGTGTCGGGCGCCGTCTGGGTCGTCACGGCCTCGGCCGCGAGCGCCGGCAGCCCGGCTTACGTCACGCCTGCCGGCGCGATCACGGCCGCCGCCTCCGGCAACACAGCCATCGCCAACGCCCTGTTCGACACCTCCGCCCCCGCCGGCGGCCTCGTCCGCCTGCGCCTGAACTGAAGAGAGGCACGCGCATGACCCGCACCCTCGTCACCGATACCCCCCGGGCGCTCGCCTTCCTGGTCAGCCAGCAGGCCTTCATCGAGCCCACCGTCTATCGCGCCCAGTACCCGGCGATCCGCTATCCGCGCCTCGTCCCGGTCGATACCGCCGCACCCGAATGGGTGCCGACCGTGACCTACTTCTCGGTCGACCGGGTCGGCCAGGCGACCTGGGTCCATGGTGCGGCAGCCGACGTGCCGAAGGTCGAGATCACGCGCCGTCAGCACGAGACCACCGTCGCCATGGCGGGCATCGGCTACGGCTACGACCTGGAGGAGCTCGGCAAGGCCCAGCTGCTCGGCATGACCCTCGACGCCGACAAGGCCGACGCGGCGCGGCTCGCCTCCGAGGAGTTCATCGACCAGGTCGCGCTGTTCGGCGATCCCGGCAAGGGGTTTTCCGGCCTCCTCAACCATCCGGGCGTGACGGTGGGCAGCGCTGCGGCGACGGGTACCAACGGCAGCACCGCCTGGGCCCAGAAAACCCCCGAGCAGATCCTCGCCGACGTCAACGGCCAGCTGATCGGCATCTTCACCGGCTCGAACACCGTCGAGATGGCCGATACCCTGCTGCTCCCCTACGAGCAGATGCTCGGCATCGGGCTTCGCCGCCTCGACGGCATCAGCCCGCTCACCCTGCTCGACTGGATCCGGCGCCACAACGTCTACACCCTGGAGACCGGGCAGGAGCTGACGGTCTACGGCGTGCGGGCGCTCGAGACCGCCGGGACCGGCGGCAGCGCCCGCCTCGTCGCCTATCGCCGCGACCCTTCCGTGCTGAAGCTGTGGCTGCCGATGCCGTTCCGGTTCTTTCCGGCCTGGCAGACCGGCCCGTGGCGCTTCGAGGTGCCGGGTGCCTTCCGGCTCGGCGGCCTCGACATCCGCCGCCCGGCCGCCTGCCGCTACCTCGACGGCATCTGACGGAGAACCACCATCATGATGCGGGTGACGAACCACGCCGCCGGTCCCCGGCTGGTCTGGCCGAAGGGCGCGCGGGCGCCTCGGCTCCTGGTGCCCGGCGAGAGCGCGGTCCTCGCGCTCCCCGACCGGCCCGACCCCTGCCTCGCCGCCTGGGCGGCGGCCGGGGAGGTGCGGATCGAGGCGGCGGAGCCAAGCCCCGATCCCCGGCCCGATCTCCGGCCCGAGCGCCGCCGCGGCCGCGAGCGGCCGACCTCCGGCGAGGAGGCGTGAGATGGCGGATGCGATCACGCCCGAGGCCTTCCGGACCCGCTTCCCGGCCCTCGCGGGAATCGCCGATGCGGTCATCGCCGGAGCGCTGGCTGAGGCCGCCCCGCGGGTCGGCGCGTCCTGGCCCGACGCGGATGCCAGGCTCGGGCGGATGCTCCACGCCGCCCATACCCTCACTCTCGACGGGCAGGGCGGGCCGGAGGCCGAGCTCGCCCGGGCGGGCGCCCTCGACCTCAAGGCGTTGCGCTCGGGCACGCTCCACCTGGAGCGCCGCGACCCGGCCCCGGACGCCGCCCCGGGCACCCTCGGGCTCACCTCCTACGGACGGCGCTTCCACGAGGTGATGCGCCGCAACAGCCCCGGCGTGGCGGTGGTGTGATGGGGCTCCTCGACGGCCTCGGCCGCCATCTCGGAGGGGTGATCGCTCCCCTGTTCGACGCCGCCATCCTGCACCGGGCCGGCCTCGGGAACGAGCCTGTCCGCGCCCGGATCGACGGGGCCCGGGAGGCGGGCGAGGAGCCCGGCCTGCCGGGCCGCCTGGTGCGGGCGGTCGTGCTGACGCCGGGCGCCGCCCCGGACCTCGACGACGAGATCACCCTGGCGGGGATCCGCCACCGCATCGTCGCGGTGGAGACCGACCCCGCCGGCAGCCACGCCCTCATTCAGGGGAGACCGTTGTGACCCAGAGAGTCGAGACCGGCCCGTTCCAGGCGCGGCTCGCGCGGCTGGCCGAGGCCGGCGCGCAGGCCGCGCGGCGCCGCGCGGCGGAGGCCGCCGCCGCGCTCGCGGCCGACATCGCCGCCGAGCTGCCCGACGGGCGTGCCGAGGCGGCGGCGACCCCGACGGGTGCCGCCGTGACGGTCGAGGCCCGGGGTCTGATCGCACGGGAATTCGGCACCGCGACGAAGAGCCCGCGCCCGGTGATCGGTCCGGCGATCGCGCGCCTGACGGGGGCGGGCTGATGGCCGGCCTCGACCTCTCCCCCGGGCTCCTGCGAATGGCGCGGGAGCGTCTCCTCGCCGATCCGGCCCTGCGCGGCCTGGTCGGGGGCCGGGTGCGCGAGGTGGTCGGCGCCCGGGAGGAATGGCCGTTCCTGCGCGTCGATCCGCCGGAGGTCGGCCCCTACGAGGCGCAAGGCTGGCGGGGCTGCACCTGCCGCCTCACCGTCCACGCCTTCCTGCGCGGCGCTCGCGGCCTCGGCCCCGTGCAGGAGCTGCTCGCCGCCGTCGCGGCCGCCCTCGACGAGGCCGACCTGGCGCTGCCCCGCGGCGAGCTCCTGTGGCTCTCCCACGAACGCAGCCTCGTCCTGCCGGAGCCCCTCGGGCCCGGCTCCTGGCACGGCGTCGCCCGCTTCGGGGCGGTCGTCGCCGAAACGACCTGACATCCTCATCCGGGAGCGAACCCGCCATGGCGCAGCCCACCACCCTGCCGTTCTCGGCGATCGCCGTGAAGCTCGAGAGCCCGGCGAAAGCCGGCACCTTCGAGGCACCCTGCGGCCTCACCGAGCGCGCGGCGCAGTTCACCAAGGAAACCAACAGCGCGGTCGTGCCCGATTGCGCCAACGAGGACGCCGCGCCCTTCGTCGACCGGTTCGCGGTGTCGAAGTCGGTCGCGGTCTCCGGCAAGGGCGTGATGGCCCGCCAGAGCCTCGCGCGCTGGCGCGCAGCCTACGAATCCGACGTGCCGGTGAAGGCTAGGGTCGAGGTGAGCGGCACGGGCGCGGAGGGCGGCGGCGCCTGGGAGGGGTTGTTTCACCTCACGAGCTTCGAGGTCGGCGCCGTCCGGGGCGAGCGCTGCAGCGTCACGGTGGCGCTGCAATCGACCGGAACGATCGCCTTCACGGCCGCGGCGTGAGGCGCCGATGAGCCGCGACGGCCATGTCGACCTCGATCTCGAGGGCGCCACCCACCGCTTCCGCCTCGCCATCGGCGACCTCGAGGCCCTGCAGGAGGCGACGGGCCTCGGCCCGGTCGCCCTGCTGCAGCGCCTCCATGCCGGACTGTCCTACCGGTTCCGGGACGTGCGCGACGTCCTGCGCCTCGGCCTGATCGGCGGCGGCACCCCGGTACCGCGGGCCCACGCCATCGCCCGCCGTCTCGACGGGCTGCCCTGCATCGCGCTCATCGCCAAGGCCGCCCTGGTCTTGGCGGCGGCGCTGGAGGGCGCCGAGGACGAGCGGGTCGGCCGCCCGGCCGGTGCCGCCGGGCCCGAGGGGCGGATCGCCTTCGCGGCCTTCTACGGGGCCGCCGCCGCCATGGGCCTGCCCGCCGCCGACCTGCGGGCGATGAGCCTGTGGCAGCTCGCCGCCTACATCGACGGCTTCAACCGTGCCCGCGATCCGGACGCCGCCGATGCCCCGACGCCGCAGGAAGAGGACGCGCTCTGGGCCTGGATCCAGGACGCCTCCGACGAGGGCTTCGCATGACGACCGAGATCGAGCGCCTGGTGGTCTCGCTCGAGGCCAACGTCGCGGCCTACGAGCGGGAGATCTCTCGGGCCGGGCCGCTCGCCGAGCGGGCGATGGCGGAGGCCGAACGCGCCGTCGAGGCCGGGTCCGGCCGCATCGCCGCCGCGATGACCCGGGCCGGTGCCTCGCTGCGCGACGAGCTCGCCCGCATGGCCGCGCCGGAGACCCTGGGTCAGATCCAGCGGGCGATGGAGCAGGCGAACGCCCTGCCGGCAATTGCGGGCGACGGTGCCGCCCTGCGTCGGGTCGACGACGCGGTCGGGGGTCTCGCCGCGCGCCTCGGAGAGGCCGGCTCCGCCTCCCGGGAGGCGGTGGCGGGGTTCGCCGCGGTGGCGGGCGCGGTCGGGGACATCGCCCAGAAAATCCCGGCCGCCGCCGACCTCGTCACCGATCTCGGCCGGCGGGTGAAGGCGGCGTCGGGGGAGGGCGCGGCGATCCGCGCCCGCATCGCCGACGCCTTCGCGATCAGCGATGCGGCCCCCCGCGGCAGCCTCGCGCCGGTTTCCGAGCCCGCGCCGCAAGGTGGTGCGCCGGCACCCGCGCCCCTCCGGGCACCGGTCCGGACGACGCCGGCCCGGGCGAGCGCGGAGGAGGGGGACGACGGCTTCCGCGACGAGGTCTCGCGCCTCACCCGCCGCACCGGCCTCCTCAGGATCGAGGCGGAGTCGGTCGGCCGGGAGGAGGGCGCCGCCGCCAGGGCCGAGGCGGCGTTCCGCCTGCTGGAAGCCGCCAAGAAGGCCGACCTCGCGGTGACGCCGGCGCTCCGCGCGGAGGTCGACCGGGTGGCCGAGGCCTACGGCGCCGCGACCGCCCAGGTCGAGCGGGCGGAAGCCGCGCAGCGCGCCGCCCAAACGGCTTCGCGCGAGCTCGGCTCGGTGCTCGCCGACAGCTTCAAGGGCGCGATCCTGCACGGCGAGCGCCTGACCACGGTCGTCGCCCGGCTCGCCACGACGCTGGCGAGCCGGGGCCTCGATCGTGCCTTCGACGGCCTGTTCGGCCGCGGCAGCCCCGGGGCCGACCTGATCGGCGATGCCCTCGGCTCGCTCGGCCTGACCCAGAACCCGACCGGGCGCGCCGCCGGCGGCCCCGTCACCCCGGGCGTCGCCTACACGGTGGGCGAGAGCGGTCGCGAGACCTTCGTGCCGCTCCAGCCCGGGCGCATCCTGCCGGCGTCCCACGGCGTCGCGCCGACGCCCGCCGTCCCGACCGTCCAGATCTCGGTCTCGATCGCCACCGCCGACGCCCCGAGCTTCCATCGCTCGGAGGCGCAGGTCAGCGCTGCGCTCGCCCGGGCGGTGCAGCGCGGCCTCCGGGGTCTGTGAGGGCCGGGCCCCGTCATCCTCAGGAGGCCGCGCGCCATGTCCAGCTCCTTCCACGAGGTGCGCTTTCCCCTCGCCCTGTCCTACGGCTCCCGCGGCGGGCCGGAGCGGCGCACCGAGATCGTGACCCTCGGCTCCGGCGACGAGGAGAGAAACAGCCTCTGGCGCCACGCCCGTCGCCGCTACAATGCCGGGCCCGCCCTGCGCTCGGCCGAGGACGTCGCGACGCTCCTCGCCTTCTTCGAGGAGCGCCGCGGGCCCCTCTACGGCTTTCGCTGGCGCGACACCTTCGACCACAGCTCCGCCGCGCCCGGTCAGACCCCCGCCCCCACCGACCAGCGCCTCGGCACCGGCGACGGCACCACCCGGGCGTTTCCCCTCGCCAAGACCTACGGCGCCGCCTTCGCCCCCTATGCCCGCCCGATCACCAAGCCGGTCGCCGGCTCGGTGAGCATCGCGGTCGGCGGCGTCGCGCTCGGGGCCGCCGCCTTCACCCTCGACGTCGCCACCGGCCTCGTCACCCTGAAAGCGGCGCCCGCCGCGGGCGCGGTCGTCACCGCGGGTTTTCTCTTCGACGTGCCGGTGCGCTTTGCCACCGACCGCATCGAGATCGACCACCAGGCCCTGCGCGCCGGCCTCGTCGCCGACATCCCGGTCATCGAGATCCGCCGGTAGCCGCCATGAAGACGCTTTCTCCCTCCCTCGCTGCAAGCCTCGCGAGCGGGGTCACCACGCTCTGCCAATGCTGGATCGTCACCCGCACCGACGGCCTGCGCCTCGGCTTCACCGACCATGACGAGGACCTGGTGGTCGACGGCGTGACCTGTTCGGCCGAGAGCGGCGCCACCGGCACCGCCGTGGAGCAGGGCACCGGCCTCGCGGCCGACAGCCTGGAAATCGTCGGTGCCCTGACCAGCGGGCGCCTGGCGGAGAGCGAGCTGGCGCGGGGCCTGTTCGACGGCGCCGCGGTCGCGGTGTGGCGGGTCGATTGGGCGAGCCCGGCCGATCGGGTGCTGATCCTGTCGGGCACCGTGGGCGAGGTCTCGCGCGGGCCCACCGCGTTCACGGCGGAGGTGCGGGGTCTCGCCGATCGCCTCAACCAGCCCCGCGGCCGGGTCTACCAACGCTCCTGCGACGCGCTGCTGGGCGATGCCCGCTGCGGGATCGATGCCGGGGCCGCCGCGATCCGCGGCGCCGGCACGGTCGCGACGGTGAGGAGCGCCCGCAGCGTCACGGCGTCCGGCCTCTCCGCCTACGTCTCGCGCTGGTTCGAGGCCGGCCGGCTGGTCTGGACCTCCGGTGCCAATGCCGGCGCCGCGGTCGAGGTGCGGGCGCACGGCCTCGCCGGCGGGCTCGCCAGCCTCGACCTGTGGGAGCCGATGCCGGCCCCGATCAACCCCGGCGACACGTTCCAGGTCGTCGCCGGCTGCGACAAGTCCCTGGCGAGCTGCCGGGACAAGTTCGCCAACGTCCTCAACTTCCGCGGCTTCCCGGACCTTCCGGGCAACGATTACGCCGTGGCCTACGCGGTGCAGGGGGCAGACAATGACGGAGGCCGCCTCGGCTGACACGCGGGCGCGCATCGTCGCGCTGGCCCGCACCTGGCTCGGCACGCCCTACCACCACCAGGCCAGCCTTCGGGGCGCGGGCTGCGACTGCCTTGGCCTGTTGCGGGGCGTCTACGCCGAGGCCTACGGCGCCGAGCCGGAGGTGCCGCCGCCCTACTCGCCGAGCTGGGCCGAGGACCGGGGGCGGGAGACGCTGCGGGAGGCCGCCGCCCGCCACCTGGTGGCGCTCGCGCCCGACGCGGCCGAGCCCGGCGACGTGCTGCTGTTCCGCTGGCGGGATCGCCTGCCGGCCAAGCACTGCGCCATCCTCACCGGCCCGGCGCAGATGATCCACGCCTATGACGGCCACGCGGTGGTGGAGACCTGGATCCCGCCGGCCTGGTCCCGGCGCATCGCCTACGCCTTCCGGTTCCCCGCGATCCGACCCGATCCCGCGCCGGCTTCCTCGCCCACCCCCTCGCCGGAGCCCCCCTCATGAGCACGCTCGTCCTCTCGGCGGTCGGCCAGGCGGCTGGCTCCGCCCTCGGCGGCCCGATCGGCGGCGCCATCGGCCAGGCGCTGGGCGCCGCCGGCGGCAGCGCCCTCGACCGCGCCCTGTTCGGGTCCCGCCCCAAGCCGCAGATCAATATCGGGCCGCGGCTGGCCGATCTCCACGTCACCGCCTCGACCGAAGGGGCGGCCATCTCGCGCGTGTTCGGCCGGGTCCGCGTCGGCGGGCAGATCATCTGGGCGACCAAGATCAAGGAAGTCCAGAAGGTCGAGAAGGTGAAGTCCGCCGGCGGCAAGGGCGGGGCTACGCAAAAGCAGTTCAACGTGACGTATTCGTACAGCGTCAGCGTGGCGATTGCGTTGTGCGAAGGCCCGATCGTCGCCGTGGGCCAGGTCTACGCGGACGGCAAGCCGATCGCGCTCGCCGCCTACGGCGCCCGGGTCTATCTCGGCGACGAGGCGCAGGGCCCGGACCCGAAGATTGCCGCGATTGAGGGCGCCGCCAACGCCCCGGCCTATCGGGGCTTGGCCTACATCGTGTTCGAGGATTTGCCCCTGGCGGGCTTCGGCAACCGGGTGCCGGTCCTCACCGCCGAGGTGATCCGGCGGGCGCCCAACGCCTCCGGCCGGCCGGCGCTGGAGGACCTGGTGACGGCCGTCACGATGATCCCCAGCATGGGGGAGTTCACCTACGCCACCGTGCCGGTCAACGCCTCGACCTTCGGCGGGATCGCGGGACAGAACACGGTCTCGGGCGGGGTCGACGCGTTGAAGGCCCTCGACCAGCTCGCCGTCGAGGCGCCGCGCTGCCGGCACGTCTCCCTCGTGGTCGCCTGGCAGGGCACCGACCTGCGGTTGGGCGCCTGCCGCATCGTCCCGAAGGCCGAGACGGCGAACAAGACCACCACCCCGGAATGGCTCGCCGGCGGGGTCGACCGGGCGAGCGCGGGCCTCGTCAGCCGGGATGCCGGCGGGGCGCCGATGCTGGGCGGGGCGCCCTCCGACCTGTCGGTGGTGCAGCTCATCCAGGCGCTCAAGGGCCGGGGCTACGCGGTCACGCTCTACCCGTTCGTGATGATGGACATCGCCCCCGGCAACGGCCTGCCCGACCCCTACGGGGCGGCGGAGCAGGCGGCGTTTCCCTGGCGCGGGCGCGTGACCTGCCACCCGGCCCCCGGCCGGCCCGGCAGCCCGGACAAGACCGCGGCGGCGGCCGATCAGGTCGCGGCGTTCTTCGGCAGCGTGGCGCCGGCGGACCTGGCGTGGAACGGCAAGACGGTCACTAGCGCCAAGGCGGAGTTCTCGTTCCGGCGCTTCATCCTGCACTGCGCCCGGCTGGCGCAGGCCGCCGGCGGGGTCGAGACCTTCCTGATCGGGTCCGAGATGATCGGGCTCACCACCGTGAGGTCGGACGCCGCGACCTTCCCGGCGGTGGCGCAGCTCATCGGCCTGGCGGCCGACGCCCGGTCGATCCTGGGGAGCGGAACGAAGCTCGGCTATTCGGCCGACTGGACGGAATACGCCTCTCATCGCCCGGCGGACGGCTCGGGCGACGTGTATTTCCACCTCGATCCTTTGTGGTCGAATGCCAATATCGATTTCGTCGGCATCGACAACTACATGCCGCTCGCCGATTGGCGCGACGGCTTCGACCACGCAGACGCCAAGGGCGGCACGTTCACATCGGGGGTGCCCTCGCCCTACGATCCGGGATACCTCGCCGGCAACGTCGCGGCCGGCGAGCTGTTCGACTGGTACTATCCGACGCCGGCCGATCGCGACGCGCAGGCCCGGGCGCCGATCGCCGATACGGCTTACGGCGAGCACTGGGTGTTCCGCCTCAAGGACCTGCGGGGCTGGTGGGCGAACCCGCACCGCCACCGGCCGGGCGGGGTGCGCCAGGCGCAGGCGACCGCGTGGGTGCCGCAGGGCAAGCCGGTGCGCTTCATCGAAGTGGGGTGCCCGGCGGTCGACAAGGGCATGAACCAACCCAACGTCTTCGTCGATCCGAAGTCGTCCGAGTCGTTCCTGCCGTACTACTCGAACGGCCGGCGCGACCTCGCCGCGCAACGGGCCTACCTCGAAGCGACGCTCGCGTACTGGCAGGGGACGGCCGGCAACCCGGTCTCGTCGGTCTATGGCGGGCGGATGGTCGATCCCGAGCGGCTGTTCGTCTGGACGTGGGACGCCCGGCCCTACCCGGATTTCCCGCGTCAGGCCGCCGTGTGGAGCGACGGGCCGAACTACCGCTTGGGCCATTGGATCAACGGCCGGCTCGGGCTCACGCCGATCGCCGACGTGGTGGCCGAGCTGTGCGGCGGGCTCGGGGTGCCGATCGATGTCGGCGGGCTCCATGGCCTGGTGGAGGGCTACGCCATCGCGGAGGTGCAGACGCCGCGGGCCTCCCTCGACCCGCTGCGGGCGTGCTTCTTCTTCGACGCGGCGGAGTCGGCCGGGCGGCTGGTCTTCGCCCCGCTGGCGCGAGCGCCGGCCATGCAGCTCACCGCCGACGACCTGGTGGCGCGGGGCGGCACCGGCGGGGACTACCGGCGCACCCGGGGCGAAGAGACGGCTTTGCCGGGGGTGGTGGCGCTCACCTACATCGATCCGCAGCGCGGCTACCAGTCGGCCTCCGTGGAGGCGCGCCGGGTGAACGGCCGGGCCAACGCGGTGCAGCGGGTGAGCGTGCCGCTCTGCCTGGACGAGGGGGCAGCCCGGGGCATCGCGCAAGCGCTGCTCTATCAGGGCGTGGTCGAGCGGGAGCAGGTCGGGGTCACCCTGCCGCCGTCCTGCCTGGCGCTCGATGCCGGCGATGTCGTCACCCTCGCCCTCGCCGGGGGCGGCACCGATTACCGGCTCACCCGCCTCGGCCTCGAGCTGGGCCGGCCGGCGAGCGCGATCCGCACCGACCTCGCGGTCTACGCCTACCGGGACGGCACCGCGACGCCGCGGCCGGCCGAGCCGCCGGCGACCGTGGGGGTGGCGTTGTTCCGGTTCCTCGACCTGCCGCTCCTGCGGCCGGACGCGGTGCCCCATGCCCCCTACCTCGCCGCCTACACGGCGCCGTGGTCGCCCGTCGCGGTGTTGCGCTCCACCGCCGGCGGGGCGTTCGAGGACGACGCCACGGTGGGCGCCCGGTCGATCATCGGGCGGCTCACGGCCGACCTCTACCCGGGCCCCTGCGGGCGGTGGGACCGGGTGAACAGCGTCTATCTCGAGGTGCCGCGCGGGGTGGAGCTGGCCTCCGCCCCGGAGGTCGACGTGCTCAACGGGGCCAACGTCGCGGCGCTGCTCACCCCGTCCGGCGAGTGGGAGGTGCTGCAATGGGCGCAAGCGACCCTGCTGGCGCCCGGCCGCTACCGGCTCGCCACGCTGCTGCGCGGCCAGCTCGGGACGGACTTCGCCCTGGGCAGCCCGACGCCGATCGGCGCCCCGTTCGTGGTGCTGACGGACGCCCTGGTGCAGTCGGGAATGCCGCTATCGGCCCGCACGGTGCCGCTCGCCTGGCGCTGGGGGCCGCTCGGCCGGCCTCAGGACGATCCGAGCTTCACCGGCGCCACCCTGGCGTTCCGGGGCGTGGGCTTGCGGCCCTACGCGCCGGCGCAAGGCCGGCTGGTGCGGGCGGTCTCGGGCGACCTGCGGCTGTCGTGGGTCCGGCGCACCCGGATCGACGGCGACCCGTGGGAACAGGTCGAGGTGCCGCTCGCCGAAGAGGTCGAGGCCTACAGCCTCGACGTGCTGGCGGGCCCGGGCGCGGGGGCCGCGGTGCTGCGGACGTTCGAGGTCGGGACGCCCGCGCTCACCTACACCGCCGCCCACCAGGCGGCGGATTTCGGCGGGCCGGTCACCAGCCTGTCCGTCGCCATCCACCAAGTCTCGGCAACCTACGGCCGCGGCGCGGCCCTGAGGGCGACCCTGTATGCCTGACGCCATCACCGCCAACCTGTCCCTGCCGCTGATGGCGGCGGCGCAGGCGCAAAAGCACGTCACCCACAACGAGGCGCTCGTCGGCCTCGACACGCTGGTCCAGCTCGCCGTCCTCGACAAGGACCTGACCGCGCCCCCGGCCAACCCGGCCGAGGGCGACCGCTACCTGATCGCCGGTGCTTCCCCCACGGGGGCGTGGGCGGGCTGGGCCGGCCGGGTGGTGCGCTACCAGGACGGGACCTGGCGGTCCTTCCCGCCGCGCCCCGGCTGGCTCGCCTTCGTGGCGGACGAGGTGGACCTGTATACCTTCACAGGTGTGGCCTGGGCCTCGTTCCGCTCCACCCTGACGGTGCTCCAGAACCTGACGCGGCTCGGCATCGGCACCACGGCCGACGCCGCCAACCCCTTCGCCGCCAAGCTCAACAAGGCGCTCTGGACCGCGCTGACGGCGGCCGAGGGCGGGACCGGGGACCTGCGCTACACCCTCAACAAGCAGGCCGCCGGCAACACCCTGTCGCTGCTGTTCCAGTCCGGCTTCTCCGGCCGGGCGGAGCTGGGCTTGACCGGCGACGACGACCTGAGGGTGAAGGTCTCCACTGACGGCGGCACCTGGCGCGAGGCCCTGCGGATCGACCGCGCCACCGGCGGCCTCGACCTCGCCGCCGCGGAGGCCTCCGCCGCGGTCGCCGGCACGGTCGACCTCGGCGGGCTGGCCGCGCTGAAGGTGGCGCTCACCGGCTCGGGCACGGTCACGAGCTTCGGCACCGCCGCGAACCGGGTGCGGTTCCTGCGCTTCACCGACGCCGCGACGCTCACCCACAACGCCGCGAGCCTGGTCCTGCCGGGCGGGGCGAACCTGGTCACCGCCGCCGGCGACACGGCCCTGGCGGTGTCGGACGCCGCCGGGGCCTGGCGGGTGCTCACCTATGCCCGTGCCTCCGGCAAGCCGGTCACCGGCCCGGCCGCGGCCGAGATCACCGACGCCAGCGCCGCGGGCCGCACGGTGCTCACCGGCACCGCGGCGCAGGGCGCGACGGCGCTCGGGCTCGGCGCGACCAATCAGCCGAGCTTCGCCGGGGTGATGATCGGGGGCGGCGGCGCGTTCACGCCCGGGGCGATCTACTCGGATCCCGGATGGGGTTTCCTGTTCTACCCGCGCGTGGCGGGACAGGCGGCGGCGCACGCTTTCTTCAACTCCGCCGGCAGTTCGGTGCTGATGGCGATCAAGGACGGTGGCGATGTCGGGATCGGGGTCGGGGCCTACCCCGCGACCAAGCTCGATGTCGGCGGCCCGATCCGGCCGGGCTCCTACACGGTGGCGACGCTGCCGGCCGGGGTGGTCGGGGCTCAGGTCTACGTCTCGAACGGCCGCAAGGTCACGGAGGCGGCCGGCGCGGGCACCGGCGTGACGGCCACCTACTCCAATGGGGCCTGGCGGCGGCTGTCGGACGACAGCGCGGTTGCGGCGTGAGGACGACGATGAGCGAACCCTACCTGTACGAGTTCCTGTATCGCGGCCGTCCGGCGGGCTCGGCCGAGGCGCCGGCCTGGCACGTCGTGCTCGGCCGGTCCGTGACGCCGCCGGGCGCGACGGAGGCGCAGTTCGTGGCGAGCGGGGCGCTGAGCCCGGCGCAAGCCGAGGCCGCGGGGTTCCCGCTCTCGGCGGTGCTGGCGGGGATCGACGCGGCGGCGCTGGCGGGGCGGGATGCCGCCGTGGCCGAGGCGGCGGCGCTGCGGCGCGAGCGCGACGCCCTGGCCGGGGAGCGCGACGGCCTGGCGGCGCAGCTCGCCGCGCGGGAGGCGCCGGCGGCCGACGTGCTGCCGGCAATCTCGGACCGGCAGTTCTTCCAGGCGCTGGCGCTGGCCGGGGCGATCACGCCCGACGCGGCGCTGGCGGCGGTGATGACCGGCCGTCTTCCGGCGCCGATCGAGGCGGCGGTGACGGCGCTGCCGGCGGCGGAGCGCTTCGCCGCCCGGATGCTGCTGTCGGGCGCCACGGCGTTCGAGCGCGGCCACCCGATGGTGGCGCAGCTCGGCACGGCGATCGGCTACGACGCGGCGGCGCTGGACGCGCTGTGGCGCCAGGCCGCCACCCTCTGATCGCCGATCCCTAACCGGCGGCCCCTGATCGCGGCCCGACGCCCGGGCCTGCGGGCCGGCGCGCCGCCCCCCTCTGCACAACCTGGAGAGACCGATGACCGCGACGACGTTCGAGCGGGCGATGCCGCTCGTCCTGGCCCACGAGGGCGGATGGTCCGACGACCCGGCCGACCCGGGGGGTGCGACGAACCTCGGGGTGACGATCGGCACCTTGAGCCTGTGGCTCGGCCGGCCGGCGACCAAGGCGGAGGTGAAGGCGCTGACGGTCGCGAGCGTGTCGCCGCTCTACCGGCGCCGGTTCTGGGACGCGGTGCAGGGCGACGCGCTGCCGGCGGGTCTGGATTACGCGCTGTTCGACTTCGCGGTGAACAGCGGCCCGAAGCGCGCGGTGATCGGGCTGCAACGGGCCTTGGGCGTCGCCGATGACGGGCGGCTCGGGCCGGTGACGCTGGCGGCGCTCGCCGGCCGGGACGTGCCGGGGCTGGTGAACGCCCTGTGCGACGGGCGGCTGGCCTTCCTGCGGGCGCTCTCGACCTGGCCGCGGTTCGGCCGGGGCTGGGGCCGGCGGGTGGAGGAAGTCCGCGCCGCCGCGCTCGCGCTCCACGCCGCCCCGGACGGAGACGTCCCGGCCGCCTGTCCCGCCTGCGGCCGGCGTGTCGCGGCCTGAGCCCCACGAATCCCCGTCACAGCGAGAGCGCCATGAACCAGGAACAACTCACCACGCTGCTGCGCACCCTGCTGCAATTCGCCGGCGGCATCGCCGTCGGGTGCGGCTGGCTCGACGCCGACACGGCCACCACCCTGACCGGCGCCCTGGTGACGCTGATCGTCACCGTCTGGGGCCTCTACGTGCGCCGCAACGCCGGCCTCGTCGCGGCCGCCGCCGCCCTCCCGGCGGTCAAAGCGATCCTCGCAGCCCCGGCGACCGCGCAGGCGGTCCCGAGTCCCAAGGTCCGGCCGTCGGAGTAGAGTCCCGCATCCGGAACCGGCGGGCCGCCGCCCGGACCGCCATGCAGGAAACGGGTGTTCGCGCGGCTTTCCGCCGGTTCGTCAGCTCAGCACCACCACCTGAGCGCCCACCGGCACGCGGGCGTAGAGGTCGATCGCGTCCTGGTTGATCATCCGGATGCAGCCGGACGATACGCTGCGGCCGATGCTCTCCGGCTCGGTCGTGCCGTGGATGCGGTAGAGCGTGTCCTTGTTGTTCTGCCACAGGTACAGGGCGCGGGCGCCGAGCGGGTTGCGCGGGCCACCCGGCACGCCGAGCCCGCTCTGGAGCTTCGACACGCTGCGGGCGAGCGCCGGCTGGCGGGCGATCATCTCCTTGGGCGGGTAC
The DNA here is from genome assembly GCF_017347565.1 of Methylobacterium indicum. Taxonomy (NCBI): domain Bacteria; kingdom Pseudomonadati; phylum Pseudomonadota; class Alphaproteobacteria; order Hyphomicrobiales; family Methylobacteriaceae; genus Methylobacterium; species Methylobacterium indicum. Next base: position 6,008,173 of record NZ_AP024145.1, read on the forward strand.
CAGTCCGGCCAGGCCTGCTTGGAGTTGATGGTGGCCGCCCCGTTCCAGGCGAAGCCCTGGCGGCCGACGCCGACGCCGTAGCGGCGGGCCCGGCCGCCCTCCTGGACCAGGTAGAGGTGGTGCGCCCGCGGATCGACCACGATCGTGCCCGGCGCGTAGCGGCCGCCATAGGCGACCTCCTGGCGCAGGAAGGACGGGTTCGCACGCCGCCACCGGAAGGCCTGCACCGGGAACGGCTCGGTGTCGAGCGCCGCGTAGGCGCGGGCGTAGTCGATCGGGCCGTCATCGACCACCACCGCGGCGTTGGGGTCGACGGCGCCTTGCGGCGGCGCCACCTGGCGCCGCGGACCGCCCCAGAACGAATCCTCCTCCGGCGTCTCGACCGGGGCGGGCTCGCCCCGGTAGTACGGATCGGCGGCCTGGCCGCGCGTGTCGTAGAACGCGCCGTCATCCGCCGGGACGGGATCGCGGGAGCGCCGGCGCCGGGCGGGCGCGAAATCCTGATCCGTCCAGGCGAGAGCGGGACGCATCCACGCGCCCGCGAGCAGCGTCGAGCCGAGGCCGGCGACCAGGAGGCGGCGGTTCTTGTCGGTCATGGGATGTCTTGGGATCGTGCTGACAGGAACGGGGCGCCGGATGGCGCAATGCAGCAACAGCTAGGGCATTTCCCCCCGGAGGGGAAACCGTCGCGGACAAAAAACCGTCTGGACCAACGCGCTAGCGCGATATCCCGTGCCGGTGTGGCCCCGGCGCCGCCCCGGCAGGGACAGATCGCGGACGGTGAACTGCGACGCAGAAAGTCGGGTGCGATACTTTTTCCGGTTCGTATCACAACCGTCGAAATCTGTTGTCATTCACATCTGCTACGGTTGACGCCTGCGTGAATACGTGGCCTCCTGAGGTCGTCACTTCGATCCGGTGGGCCATGACCAACGACGATACGCCCCGATCCCTCGATTTGATCGAGCTCGCCGCCGACGTCGTATCGGCCTACGTGGCGAACAACTCGGTTCCAGTAGGAGACCTGCCGGCACTGATCGCGGCAGTCCATGCATCGCTGAACCAGCTCGGTACGCCGCAGGCGCCGGAGCCCGAGAAGGCGACGCCGCCGGTGCCGATCCGCAAGACGGTCACGCCCGATCACATCATCAGCCTCGAGGACGGCAAGCCCTACAAGACGCTGAAACGCCACCTGTCGGGCCGCGGGCTCACCCCCGAGCAGTACCGCCAGAAATGGGGCCTGCCGTCGGACTATCCTATGGTCGCTGCCAACTACGCCGCCCAGCGCTCCGAGCTCGCCAAGACCTCGGGCCTCGGCCAGAACCAGCGCGGCCGCGGCGGGGCCAGATAGACGCGAGCCCCGCGGTCCCCTGAGGTCGGGGCGCCGGTGGGACGGACTGACGGATCGGTGGCCCATCCCGATGAGCGGGAGCCGACCGGCTCGCTCAGCCTGCGTTCAGGTCGTTAGCTCTTATCCTGCAGGCGTCGGGGCGGTCCTCGCGGTCGCTCCCGTCCTGAAGGAGAGATCCCACGATGATGCACGTCAAGGTGCTCGGGATGGCCGGCCTCGTTGCGGGCGGCCTGGTTCTCGCGTCGGCGGCGCAGGCCGGCCCGATCGGCCTCGGCGCGGCGGACTCGCTCGCGCCGGAAACGGCCGTGACGACAGTGGCCGGTGGCTGCGGCCCCGGCTTCGTCCCGAACCGCTTCGGCTATTGCCGCCCGTTCTACGGACCCCGGCCGGTCTATGGGCCGCGTCCCTACTATTACGGCCCGCGGCCGTACTGGCGCCGCCCGTATGACGGTCCGCGGCGCTTCTACTACGGCTACTGATCCGGCGAGCACGACAGAACGAGGCGCCCGACCGGCCGGTCGGGCGCCTTTTCGCGTTTCGGCCAGAAAATTCCGGTGCTACCCGGCCCGCGCCGCGGGCTTGCGCCCGAACGGATCGAACTCGATCACCGGTGCCTTGCGGCCGTGCAGGGCCGGCAGGACCCGCTCGCCGAAGGCGTCGATGAAGGCGGGCTGGCTGCCGCCGACCTGATGCAGGTCGATGCTGTCGAAGCCGAGCGCCGCACAGGCCGCGATGCGCTCGGTCAGCGCCGGCAGGTCGTGGGAGATCAGCACCGTCTCGTGCATGTCCTCCGGCCGCAGATGGCGCGCGGCGGCCTCGAAATCGGCGGGGCGGGGCAGCTCCCAGGCGACCGAGGCCGGGATGGCGTTGAAGCGCCACTCGGCATGGGCCTGGTGCAGGGCCTCGGCCGGGTCGGGGGCGTAGCTCAAGTCCATCTTGAGGAAGACCGGCTTGTCGGCGCCGCCATTCTCCCGGAAGGCGTCGACGATCGGCCCCAGGACCTCCGGACTCGTCCCGACCGTGAGGAGCCCGTCGGCCCAGGTGCCGAGCCAGGCGGCGGTCTCGACGCTGGTGGCCGCCCCCACGAGGCGGGTCGGGGTCTCGGGCAGCGACCAGACCTTGGCGTCGACGGCGGTCAGGCGGCCGCGCTGGGTCACGGTCTCGCCGGCGAGCAAGGCCCGCATGATCTCGGCGCCCTCGCGCAGGCGGGCGTTGCGCTCGGCCTTGTCGGGCCAGGGACCGCCGGTCGCGCGCTCGTTCATCGCCTGGCCGCTGCCGAGCGCCACCCACGGCACCCGGCCGGGGAACATCTGCCCGAGGGTCGCCACGGCCTGGGCCAGCACCACCGGATGATAGCGCCAGCCGCCCGGCACCGAGATGATGCCGAAGGTCAGCCGCTCGGTGGCCTGGAGGGCCGCGCCGAGCCAGGCCCAGGCGAAGCCGGACTCGCCCTGGCTCGGCGACCAGGGCTGGAGGTGGTCGGAGGAGAAGGCCCCGTCGAAGCCGGCCTGCTCGGCCCGCTGGGCGAGTGCGAGCAGCGCCCGGGGCGGGCATTGCTCGTGGGAGATGTGGTAGCTGTACAGGGTCATGGCGGGGCTCCCGGCCCGGGGAATGCCCGAGCCCGGGCGGTCGTTCCGGGCCGGCGCGGTTGCGCCGCGGGCCCGGCCCCTCGCTACATCCCCACCGCGACCTTGCGGCTGTTGCCCCGCTGGAGATTGCGGTAGCGCGCCAGCGCCCAGAGCGGGAAGAACTTCGCGTAGCCGTGATAGCGCAAATAGAACACCCGCGGGAAGCCGGTGCCGGTGTAGAACTCCTCGCCCCACAGCCCGTCCGCCCCTTGCGTGCGGGCGAGATAGTTGACGCCGCGGGCGACCGCCGGGTGGTCGGCCTCGCCGGCCGCCATCAGGGCGATCAAGGCCCAGGCGGTCTGGGAGGCGGTGCTGCCGGCGCGCTCGTAGCCGCGATATTCGAGCTTGTAGCTCGTCGCGTCCTCGCCCCAGCCGCCATCGGGGTTCTGGATCGAGACCAGCCAGTCGACGGCCTTGCGGACCGGTGCGGAAGCCGGGTCATGGCCGGCGGCGTTCAGCGCGCAGAGCGCCGACCACGTGCCGTAGATGTAGTTCATGCCCCAGCGGCCGTACCAGCTGCCGTCCTCCTCCTGGTCGGCGAGCAGGTAGTCGACGGCCCGGGCCAGGGGCGCGCTCGTCTCCTTGGTCTCGCCGAGCTGCGCCAGCATCGAGATGCAGCGGGCGGTGACGTCGGCGGTCGGCGGATCGAGCAGCGCGCCGTGGTCGGAGAACGGGATGTAGTTGAGGTAGTGGTAGGTGTTGTCGGCATCGAACGCCGCGAAGCCCCCGTCGCGGCTCTGCAGGCCCTCGATCCATTCCCGGGCGCGGGCGATCGACTGCGTGTAGTCCGAGCCGCCCTCGCCGGGGCCGAGGCGGGTCTGCGCCCGGTCCATCGCCATCGCCACCACGGCGGTGTCGTCGAGATCGGGATAATGCGCGTTGTTGTACTGGAACGCCCAGCCGCCCGGGCGCACGTCCGGCTTGCGGGCCGCCCAGTCGCCCTTGATGTCGAGCACCTGGAGCGGCTTCAACCATTCGAGGGCGGCGCGGGCCTGGCGCTCGTTCTCCGGCCCGCCGGCCTCCATCAGGGCGTGGGCGGCGAGCGCCGTGTCCCAGACCGGCGACAGGCAGGGCTGGACGTAGGCCTCGTGCTCCTTGACGGTGACGAGCTTCTCCACCGCCGAGCGCGCCGTGACCACCAGGGGATGGTCCTCCGGATAGCCCAGCGCCTCGTACATCAGCACTGAATTGGCGATGGCCGGAAAGATGGCTCCGAGGCCGTCCTCACCGTTCAGGCGCTCGCTGACGAAGGCCACCGCCTTGTCCATCGCGCGGGCCCGGGGCTTTTTGGGAAACAGGGGCTCGACCACCCGCAGGACGTCGTCGATGACCGCGAAGACCGGGCGCCAGGGCGAGGATTCCTGGGCGCCGGAGGGCCACCGCCGGATCCGCTCGGGATCCTGGGTGAACAATTCGCGCACGCCGATGCCACGCGGGTTCTTGGCCCGCGGCTTCTTGGCCTGGAGCACGAAGAGCGGCACCATCACGGTGCGGGCCCAGTACGACACCTTGTCGAGGTGGAACGGGAACCACCGCGGCAGCAGCATCACCTCGACCGGCATCACCGGCACGGCGTTCCACGGCACCTCGCCGTAGAGGGCGAGCAGCGTGCGGGTGAAGACGTTGGCATGCGCCGCGCCGCCGCGCTGCAGGATCGCGTCCCGGGCCCGGCGCATGTGCGGCGCATCGGGGGAATCGCCGATCATCTTGAGGGCGAAGTACGCCTTGACGGACGCGCTCATGTCGAGCGGCCCCTCATGGACCAGGGACCAGCCGTGATGCAGCCCACTCTGCGTGCGGCGCAGGTAGACGGCGATCTTCTCCTCCAGCTCCCGCCCGGGCTCGGAGCCGCGAAACTGGTGGTAGAGGATGTACTCGGACGGGATGGTGGCGTCCGCCTCGAGCTCGAAGCACCAATGCCCGTCGCCATGGGCCATCTGCGTCAAGGCCCGGGACGCGGCCGAGACCCGCCGCTCGACCTCGTCGAGGGTGATGTCCTGCGTGCTCTTGCGTTGCAGCGTCTCGACCTTGCCCACGGTATCCTTGCCTTCCTCTAGGGAGGGCGGCTCCGCCCCGCCGCCCATGATGCCATCCCGATATGTTTTCGCAGCGCACAAAACGCCGCGCAGGCCCACGCTGTTCCCGAAACAGGCCCCCGGCGTCAAGCCGCTCCACGCAACGCAGCGTTGACACGGTTACCGGCGCCGGTCCCCGTCAGAACCTGCGCCGCCGTCGCACCGGACCGGATCGCCCCCTCGATCGTCGAGGGCAGCCCGGTCGCGGTCCAGTCTCCGGCGAGCGCCAGGTTCTCGATGTGCGTGCGCGCACCCGGGCGGCGCGCGGCTTCCGCCGGCGTCGCCGCGAAGGTGGCGCGCTTCTCCTTGACGATCTGCCAGCGCGGCAGCGGCTCGCCGGCGTACCCCGAGAGCCGCGAGACCTCGTCCCAGATCGTGCGGGCCAGTTCCTCGCGCGGGACGTCGAGCAGGCGGTCGGCGCCGCTGATCGTCACCGAGAGCCGGTCGGGGTAGGAGAACAGCCACTCGGTGACGCCGCCGACGACGCCCAGCAGCAGCGGTGCCCCCGGCTTCGGGGCCAGCGCGAAATGCGCGTTGACGATCGAGCGGTGACTCTGCGGCACGCTCAGACCCGGCATCAGGTCGGCGGCGACCCAGGCCGGCAGGGCCAGCACCGCCGCGTCGTCGGGCCCGAGGTGTTCCGGCCCGTCCGAGAAGTCGAGCCGGGTGAGCCGCCCGCCCTCGATCCCGAGCGCCCGCAGGCGACGGCCGAAGCGCACCTCGGCACCGGCCTGCGCCAGAGCTGTCAGTGCGGGATCGACGAAGGCCGCCGACAGCCCCTCGACGGCGATGAGCGGCCGGCAGGCCCGGCCGCCGGCTCCCAGCGTCTCGCGCAGGATGGTGGCGGCAAGCCCCGCATCGCTCTCCTGCGGCTCGGTGTTGAGCGCGGCGAGCAGCACCGGGTGCCAGAGCCGGTCCCACAGCAGCCCCTCGCACGACATGCTCTCGCCGATCGTGGCGGCCTTGGCGGCTCCGCGAAAGATGCCGAGGGGCGCGAGGTAGTCGCGGGCGCGGCTGCCCGGCACCCGGCGACGGGCATCGAGCACCCACCAGGGCAGGCGCCCGGCATTGGGGCGCAGGGTCCAGCGCTCGGCCGTCGCGAGGTCGGCGAAGGCGAACGCGGCCTCGTCAGGCCCGGCCAGCACGCCGTCCGGCGCACCGGCGAGCTTCAAAAAGTCGAGGGCGTCGCGATTGCCCGAGAGCAGCAGGTGGTTGCCGTTGTCGATCGTCAGCCCGAGGGCCGGATCGAAGTAGGAGCGGCAACGCCCGCCGGCCTGCTTGGCCGCCTCGTGCACCACGACGCGCCGGCCGGCCTTGGCGAGCCTGAGGGCCGCGGAGAGGCCGGCGAGACCGGCGCCGAGGACATGGATCGTACCCATCAGACGATCGCGTGGCGCAGGAGGACGCCGATCAGCGCGAGCTTGCCGGGCTTCACCCGCGCACGCGGCGCCGCCCAGCCGCGCTTGCGCAGGCCGACGAGGATCAGGTGGTAGGCCCCCCCCATGATGCGGGGCGCCTTGGTGGCACGGCGCGACTGACCGTTCATGATCGCCCAGGACGCATCGTAATGCCCTTGCGCCTCGTCGAGGAGCCGGGCGCAGACCTCTCCGAGGCGCGGATGAGCCAGCGCGCTCTCCGGGGTCGGGTGCGAAAGCCCGATCGCCGCCAGCGGCTCGGCCGGCAGGTAGAGCCGGCCGCGCTCGGCATCCTCGTCGATGTCGCGCAGGATGTTGGTGAGTTGCAGCGCCCGGCCGAGATGGTGGGCGAGCCGGATGCCGGGCTCCTCCGGCAGGCCGAAGATCCGCACGGAGAGCCGGCCGACGGCGCTCGCCACCCGGTCGCAATAGAGATCGAGGGTCGCGGAATCGGGCGCGACGATGTCGGCCTCGGCATCCATCGCCATGCCGTCGATCACCGCCTGGAAATCCTCGCGCTTCAGCCCGAACTGCCGCACCGGCCCCACGAGGGCTTGGGTCCGCGGCACCGGCCGGCCGGCATAGAGGGCGTCGATGTCGGCGCGCCAGCGATCGAGCTCGGCGGCGCGGACCTCGCGGGCACCGCCGTCGTCGGCCACATCGTCGACCGCGCGGCAGAAGGCGTAGACCGCGTACATCGCGTCGCGCTGCTCGGCCGGCAGCAGCCGCATGGCGGTGTAGAACGACGACCCGGCGGCCGGCAGGGCCGGGGCTTCTTCGGAGGCCTGGAGCTGCGGCGCGGGCTGGGAGGCGAGGGCGGTCACGGGCGGGCTCCCCGCAGGGCCGGATGGAGGTGGCGGCGGAACGGCCGCCGGGCGAGCGTGGTGGCGGCGGCGCCGAGCGCGGTGAGCGCGAAGGCGGCCTTGCCGTGATGGACCTTCTCGCTCAGCGGATCGCGGACCAGCAGGCCGCGGGCGAGCAGCACCGCCAGGCGATGGATGGCCGCGATCTCCATGGCGAGCCGGGTGTCGTCGATGAGGTCGGGCAGGGCGCGTCCTTCCTCGAGGAGGTCGAGGCAGCGTTGCGCCAGATCCGCGATCACGGCGCGGAGCGCCGGCGTGGCGCGCGCAAGCCCCAGATCCTCGATCCGGGCCCCGTGCTTCTCGAGGGTCTCCCGCGGCAGGTAGACCCGGTCGACACTCCGAAAATCCTTGGCGCAATCCTGGAGGTGGTTGATCACCTGCAGGGCGGTACAGATCGCGTCCGAGGTCGGCCAGGTGCGGCCCGGATCCTCGCCATGCACGTCGAGGACGAAGCGGCCGACCGGCACCGCCGAGTAGCGGCAGTAATGGGCGAGCTCGTCCCAGGTCTCGTAGCGCGTCTTGTGCGCGTCCATCCGGAACGCGTCGAGGAGTTCGAGTGCGTGGCGCGGCGGCAGCCCACGCTCGGCGAGCGAGCGGCGCAGAGGCGCGGCTTCGGGATCGTCGGGCCCCTTGCCGGTCAGCGCGTCGGCGAGACGATCGAGGAGCGCGATCTTGCGCTCGGGCGACAGGCCGGCATTGTCGGCGACGTCGTCACCGGCCCGGACGTAGTAGTAGAAGTCCAGGATCGGGCCGCGGTGGCGCGGATGGATCAGGTGCGAGGCGACCGGGAAGTTCTCGTCGCGGTGCCCCTTGCCGGAGCGCGCCTCGGTGACGGTGGTCATCGGATGTATCCCGCCTGACGGAACCAGGCGACGGCATCAGACAGGCCGTCGCGGTAGGGCCGGGCCGCGTAGCCGAGCTCGGCCCGCGCCTTGGCGTCGGAGAAGAACATGCGGTAGCGCGACATCCGGATGCCGTCGATCGTGGCGAGCGGCGCCTTGCCGGTGATCCGCGCGGCGAGCTCGGACACGAACGCCACCGGGTAGACCGCGGCCCGCGGCAGCCGCACGGTCGGGGGCTTGCGCCCGACGAGGCCGGCGATGTCGGCGAGCATGCGCGACAGGAGCACGTCCTCGCCACCGAGGATGTAGCGCTCGCCGATGCGGCCCCGGTGCAGGGCGAGGAGATGGCCCTTCGCCACGTCGTCGACATGGGCGAGGTTGAGGCCCGTATCGACGAAGGCCGGCATCTTGCCGTTCGCCGCCTCAACGATGATCCGCCCGGTCGGGGTCGGCTTCACGTCGCGGGGGCCGATCGGGGTCGAGGGATTGACGATCACCGCCGGCAGACCGTCGCGGGCCACCATCTCCTCGACCACCCGCTCGGCCACCACCTTGCTGCGCTTGTAGGCGCCGATGGCGGTCTCGGGCGTCAGCGGCCGGGTCTCGTCGGCGGGCGTGCCGTCGTCATGCGGCTTGATGGTGGCGACGCTCGACGTATAGACGACCCGCTCGACGCCCGCATCGAGCGCCGCCCGCATCAGGGCCCGGGTGCCGTCGCGGTTGGTGCGCACGATTTCTTCCGGATCCGGCGCCCAGAGCCGGTAATCGGCCGCGGCGTGGACGAGGTAGCGCATGCCGCGCATGGCCGCCGCCGCCGCTTCGGGGTCGCGCATGTCGCCCTCGACGATCTCGACGTCGGGCCAGGTCAGGTTGGTGCGCGGGCTGGTGGCGCGCACCAGCACCCGCACCGGGAAGCCGGCGGCGCGGAACACGTCGACCAGCGCCGGACCGAGGAAGCCGCTGGCGCCGGTGATCAGCATCGGGCCGGGCTCGAATCCGGGGGTGGACGCGGTTCTGTGCGGGGCCTCGGTCATGCGTTCCTTCTCGGCGGCTCGGGCGGCGCGCCCACTCGTCCGACAGTGACATCAATTCGGGAAGCCGGGCCGCTTCTGCCAGCCCCGCGCCATGCTCGCAAGGCGCAGGCCGCCGATCGCGGCCGGGCGTGCCGCCCGCGCATCAGCATCGTGACCCCGGGATGAAATCGGCCAGCGAGACGTCTCAGGCGAGGCGCAGACGCCCGGACCGCTCGGCCGAGGCCTCGTGCACCGGCAGCGCGGCCTCGACGACCTTGACGATCGACGGCGCGTCGAGCCCGGCCTCGGCGTACATCCGGTCCGGCGTGTCGTGGTCCTGGTAGCTGTCCGGCAGCGTCAGGGTCCGCACCCGAACCTTGCCCTCGTCCAGCGCCCCGCGCGACGACAACAGGTGCAGCACCATCGCGCCGAAGCCGCCGACCGACCCCTCTTCCAGCGTCACCAGAACCTCGTGGCTTCCCGCGAGATCCAGGATCAACGCCTCGTCGAGCGGCTTGGCAAACCGCGCATCCGCCACCGTCACGCCGATGCCGGCCGCCTCCAGACGCTCCGCCGCCTTCAGCGCTTCCGCCAGACGCGTGCCGAGGCTGAGCAGCGCCACCCGCGCTCCCTCCGGGCGCTGGATCACCCGGCCCTTGCCGATCTCCAGCACCTCGCCCCGCTCGGGCATCTCGACGCCGACGCCCTCGCCGCGCGGATACCGGAACGCGATCGGCCCCGTATCATGCGCGTGGGCCGTCGCCACCATATGCACCAGCTCGGCCTCGTCGGCCGCCGCCATCACGGTCATGTTCGGCAGGCAGCAGAGATACGCCAGGTCGAAGGCGCCCGCATGCGTCGCCCCGTCGGCGCCGACCAGACCCGCGCGGTCCAGCGCGAAGCGCACGGGCAGGTTCTGCAACGCCACGTCGTGCACCAGCTGGTCGTAGCCGCGCTGCAGGAACGTCGAGTAGATCGCGCAGAACGGCTTGAACCCCTCCGTCGCCAGCCCCGCCGCGAAGGTCACCGCGTGCTGCTCGGCGATGCCGACGTCGAAGGTCCGGTCGGGATGCGCCTTCGAGAAGAGGTCGACGCCGGTGCCCGAGGGCATCGCCGCGGTGATCGCCACCACCTTGTCGTCGGCATCCGCCGCCTTGATCAGGCTCTCGCCGAACACCCGCGTATAGGCCGGGGCGTTGGGCTTGGCCTTGGTCTGCTTGCCCGACACCACGTCGAACTTCACCACCGCGTGGCCGCGGTCGGCCGCGGCTTCGGCCGGGGCGTAGCCCTTGCCCTTCTGGGTCACGACGTGGATCAGAACCGGGCCGTCGGGGGCGTCGCGCACGTTCTTGAGCACCGGCAGCAGGTGCTCGAGGTTGTGCCCGTCGATCGGGCCGACATAGTGGAAGCCGAGCTCCTCGAACATCGTGCCGCCGCCGGCCAGCATGCCGCGGGCATACTCTTCCGCGCGGGCCGCGGTGTCGTAGAGGGCCTTGGGCAGCAGCCGGCCGAACTGCTTGGCGGTGTCGCGAAGCGAGCGGTAGGTGTCGCCCGAGACGAGCCTGGCGAGATAGGACGACATGGCGCCGACGGGGGGCGCGATCGACATGTCGTTGTCGTTGAGGATGACGATGAGGCGGCTCTTGAGCGCGCCGGCATTGTTCATCGCCTCGTAGGCCATGCCGGCCGAGATCGAGCCGTCGCCGATCACCGCCACGACGTTGCGGCGCGGGGGCGTCTCGCCGCGCGCCTTCGCGGCGGCGTCCGCGAGGTCGCGGCCGATCGCCATGCCGAGGCCGGCGGAGATGGAGGTGGAGGAATGGGCGGCGCCGAAGGGATCGTAGGGGCTCTCGGAGCGCTTGGTGAAGCCCGAGAGGCCGCCGCCCTGGCGGAGCGTGCGGATGCGGTCGCGGCGTCCGGTGAGGATCTTGTGGGGGTAGGCCTGGTGTCCGACGTCCCAGATGATGCGGTCGTCGGGGGTGTTGAAGACGTAGTGGAGGGCGACGGTGAGCTCGATGACGCCGAGGCCGGCGCCGAGATGGCCGCCGGTGACCGAGACGGCGTCGATGGTCTCGGCGCGCAGTTCGGCGGCGAGCTGGGCGAGGTCGCTCTCGGGCAGCTGGCGCAGATCCGCGGGAACGCGGACGCGGTCGAGGAGGGGAAGGACCAGATCGGACAAGGGGTGACGCTCGCTCGTGTCGAAGGTGGACCCCGCCCGGCCTCGCGGCCCCGGGATCCTCGCAGATGGCGGCCGTTATACCGCAAGCGGCCGTTCGCGCCATCGCCGGCCCGCGAACGCCACGGTTGCGACCGCATGCTGCACAACAACTCCCAAGAACATCCTGAACTCACGGTGAATTTCGCCCGCGAGGCGACAGCTGCGCGGGGATGCGCTAGGCTGCGAGTCGACGGCGCGATTGCGCCAATACGCATTCCCGCACGGAGTTCAGATGGGACGATCGATACCGGCGTGCGGGCTCGTCCTGAGCCTCGTGCTGCTGGCCCCGGGTCAGGCGCGGGCGGTGCCGCTCTATCCGGCGCTCGATCCCGCCTGGCTGCCGCACTGGCCCACCTGCCGGCCGACCGACCGCACCTGCGACACCATCTCGCGGCGGCGGATTCCCGTCTGCACCTGGCGGGTGCGACCGACACCCGAGGGCCCGCGGCGGGTCCGGATCTGCGCGTGATCCGCTCCGGCCAAGCTGGCGCGGGCAGAACCGGCGCGGGCAAGACGGGTTCGAAAGAGATCGGATCCAGCAAGACCGGTCTCGGAACGGCGCGGCCGGCGGCCGGCCTTGCCTGCCTGCTGCTCGTGGCCCTGCCGGCGGCGGGGGAGGCCCGGACTTGCCTGGGCGACTTCGCCGGCGGCACGCAGCCGGTGCTGACCAATCCGCGGCTTGCCGCGGACACCACGCTCCTGTGCTACCAGGCCTTCGCCGTCCTCTATTCGGGCCTCGCCCGCACGCCGCTCTACGCCGCCGAGCACCTCACCGCGGCGCGGGTCGAGGCGGCCCGCCGGATCGACCGGGTCGATGCCTTCCACGAGGAGATGCAACTGCCGGCGGCGGCCCGCTCCGAACTCGCGGATTACGCCGGCAGCGGCTGGGACCGGGGCCACATGGCGCCCTCCGGAGACATGCCGAGCCCGGGCACGCAGAGCGAATCCTTCAGCCTCGCCAACATCGTCCCGCAGAACCCGGACCTCAACCGCCGGCTCTGGGCCGGGATCGAGAGCAGCGTGCGGGCGCTCGCGATCGAGCGCGGCGATCTGTTCGTCGTCACCGGACCGCTGTTCGAGGGCGCGAGCGTGCAATCGCTGCGCGGCCGGGTGCTGATCCCGACCCGCCTGTTCAAGGCGGTCTATGACGCCAACCGGGGGGAGGCGGGTGTCTACCTCGCCCGCAACGCCCCGGGCGAGGAGTGGGAAGCGATCTCCCTCGATCGGCTCGCGGCGATCGGCGGCATCGTCGCCTTTCCGGACCTGCCGGATTCCGTCCGCCGGCGCATCATGCCCCTGCCGGAGCCGAAGCGCGACGAATATGTCGGCGGGCCGCGCAGCCGCCGCGAGCCGGGCTTCCTCGACTGGCTCGCCGCCGAGCTGCGCCGCGCCGCCCGCCGTGCCTGGCGCGACTTCCTCCGTTCGCTGTTCTGACGGACGCTTCCCATGCCCGCACCCGCGAAGTCCGCCTTCACCCCCTTCGCCGACGATGCCGCGGTCCAGACTCTCGGCGACCTGACGCTGGAGAACGGCACGACGCGCATCGCGCTCCACGGCTCCCTCGATTTCGCCCGCGACCGGGAGAGCCTGGAGCGGGCCCGCGCGCTGACAACGACGCTGACGGCGATCGTCACGGCTTTGGAGGACGAGGCCGACCTGCCGGAACGGGCGGAGGAGGCCCGGGGGGCGACCACCGAGGTCAAGAACCCGTTCGGGTGAAGGGCGCCTCGTCCCGCCGCCTTGCACCCCCCCGGCGGCCCTGGTAAGCGCGGGAGCACTCCCCATTCCCGCGCGCGGCCGGCCGCGTCGACGCCCGGCGATCCGATCGTGTCCCGGGAGATGGCCCGAATCCGGCAGACGCCGCCCGATCCGGACCGCGCGCCAGAACTCTGAAGGATCACCGCCATGGCCCGTGAATTCATCTACCACATGCGGGGTCTGACCAAGACCTATTCCAGCGGCAAGAAGGTGCTCGACAACGTGCACCTGTCCTTCTACCCGGACGCCAAGATCGGCGTGCTCGGCGTCAACGGCGCCGGCAAGTCGACGCTTTTGCGCATCATGGCGGGCATCGACACCGAGTTCAACGGCGACGGCTTCGTGGCCGAGGGCGCGCGGGTCGGCTACCTGCCGCAGGAGCCGCAGCTCGATCCGGACAAGACCGTCCGCGAGAACGTGATGGAGGGCGTCGCCGAGTCCCAGGCGATCCTCGATCGCTACAACGAGCTCGCGATGAACTACTCCGAGGAGACGGCGGACGAGATGACCCGCCTCCAGGACGAGATCGAGGCCAAGGGTCTGTGGGATCTCGATTCCAAGGTCGATCAGGCGATGGACGCCCTGCGCTGCCCGGGCGACGACGTGGCCGTGGCCACCCTGTCGGGCGGCGAGCGCCGCCGCGTCGCGCTCTGCCGCCTGCTGCTGTGGCAGCCGGAACTCCTGCTCCTCGACGAGCCGACCAACCACCTCGACGCCGAGACGGTCGGCTGGCTCGAAGGCCACCTTCGGTCCTACCCGGGCGCGATCCTGATCGTGACCCACGACCGCTACTTCCTCGACAACGTCACGAGCTGGATCCTCGAACTCGATCGCGGCCGGGGCATTCCCTACGAGGGCAACTACTCGTCCTGGCTGGTCCAGAAGCAGAAGCGCCTCGCCCAGGAGGGCCGCGAGGAGGAGTCGCGCCAGCGCACCATCGAGCGCGAGCAGGAATGGGTCTCGGCCTCGCCGAAGGCCCGGCAGGCCAAGTCCAAGGCCCGTATCGCCCGCTACGAGGACCTCGTCGCCAAGGCGCAGGAGAAGGGCCCCTCGACCGCCCAGATCGTCATCCCGATCGCCGAGCGGCTCGGCAACAACGTCATCGAGTTCGACCACCTCGAGAAGGCCTTCGGCGACCGCCTGTTGATCGACGATTTGTCGTTCAAGCTGCCGCCGGGCGGCATCGTCGGCGTGATCGGCCCGAACGGCGCCGGCAAGACCACCCTGTTCCGGATGATCAACGGGCTGGAGACCCCCGACAAGGGCGACATCCGGGTCGGCGAGAGCGTCAAGCTCGGCTACGTCGACCAGTCCCGCGACGCCCTGAACCCCGACGCCACCGTGTGGCAGGAGATCTCGGGCGGCAACGACATCCTGTATCTCGGCAAGCGCGAGATCAACAGCAGAGCCTATTGCGGCGCCTTCAACTTCAAGGGCTCCGACCAGCAGAAGAAGGTCGGCGTGCTGTCGGGCGGTGAGCGCAACCGCGTCCACCTCGCCAAGATCCTGAAGAGCGGCGCCAACGTGCTGCTCCTCGACGAGCCGACCAACGACCTCGACGTCGACACCCTCCGCGCGCTGGAAGAGGCGCTGGAGGATTACGCCGGCTGCGCGGTGATCATCAGCCACGATCGCTGGTTCCTCGACCGGATCGCGACCCACATCCTCGCCTTCGAGGGCGACAGCCACGTCGAGTGGTTCGAGGGCAACTTCGCCGATTACGAGGCGGACAAGAAGCGGCGCCTGGGCGTCGATTCCACCATCCCGCACCGGATCAAGTACAAGAAGTTCAGCCGCTGAACCGTGAGCGGGGCGGCGCCGGCCGCCCCGCATCATCTGGATCCGCACAACAAAAAAGGGCCCCGCGGGGCCCTTTCTCGTGTCCGGCATCCGGTGCCGGGCTTACCTCGTCGCCGAGTACAGCGAAGCGCCGGAGGCGATCGGCGAGGTGACGGTGGAGAAGACGCTGAGCACCTTCTGGACCTCGGTGAAGGGGGCGTTCGAGACGTAGACGAGGTCGCGGTTGCGCATCCGGAACGCCTGGGAGACGAACAGGCTGTTGGGATCGCGCATGTTGATCCGGTAGACCACTGGCACGAAGTTCGACGTGAGCAGCGGGCTGTTCGGGTGCAGGCGGCGCACCACGGAGGCCGGCTCGAACCGGAACACGAACACGCCGGCCGGATCGGCCTGGAAGTCGCGCAGGCCCCCGGACTTGGCGAGGGCCTGAGCCAGCGTGATGCCCTCGGCCGAGAACGGGATCTCGTAATTCGCTCCCGTCGCGCCGACGGCCAGGAAGGTCTGGGGATCGCGCACCAGGGTGAGCGTGTCGCCCGGCCGCAGGAAGATGTTTTCCCGCGGGTTGGAGACGACGGCAGTGAGCGGCACCGTCGCGGTGGTGGAGCCGCGCGACAGCCGCACGAAGGTCTCGTTCACCGGCGCCGCGACGCCGCCCGCCGTGGCGATGACGTCGAGCAGGCGGTCGCCCTTCTCGGTCAGGGGCACGCGACCGCCGCCGAGGTTGGAGACCGGACCGCCGCGGCTCGCCGCCGCCAGGCGGGCGCCGCCGCCGGGGGCCGCGGCCTCGCCCAGCACCGTCACGCTGGTGCTGAGCGGCGAGTTGACCGTGAGGAGCACCTGCGGCTGGATCGCCTTGCCGGCGAGCTCCTGCTCGATCTGGGCCTGCACGTCTGGGGCGCGCTTGCCCGCCACCTTGATGCGGCCGGCATAGGGCACGGAGATCGTGCCGTCGCGGGCGACGATCTGCTCGGGGATGCTGGAGGATTTTGAACCGGTGGACAGGCCCCCCATCATGGGGGCGGAGAACAGGCCGCCGCTGCCCGCCTCCCAGATCGTCACCGTCACCGCATCGCCGACGCCGATCACCGGCTGCACCGAGGGGCGGCGGTCGCCGAAGGAGGCGAGGAGGCTGTCGAGGGGCCGGCCGCGCAGCGCCTCGACCACGGCGGCGTCGACGTCGATGATCTCGTAGCGGGCAAGCAGGCCCTGGTCGGTGGCGACGTCGGCCCCGTCTGCGATCGCGCTCGCCGTCGGGCCGGCCGCGGGCAGGAAGCTGCTGCAGCCCCCGACCAGGCAAGCCATCGCCAGGACCGCTGGCATTCCGACGCGCACCATGCCTCACCCTCCAGAACCACGCGGGGCCGTCCGCGACGACCGCTCGGTCTCTCTCACTCGACGCCGGTCCCGCCGCGGGCCGCCCGGATTCGGCCCGGTCCGCGAAAACTCCGACGAATGCGGCCGCCTGCGGCCACGCTTCGCCACCCTCCCTTTAGCACTCGGGACCGCCGCGATCGAATCGACGGGGCGGCCCGGGGGCCTCCGGTGTGCACAAGTCCCGCCGGTGTGGCGCCACGCCCACGGCCCGGGACCCTGCGGAAGATCCGGCGCAGGACCCGGCCCGGGAGCCCGTCGACCGGAAATGCGTCGCGAGCGTGGCGGTTGGCCCGTCCGTGGCACGGATGCATCGGCCGTGTGGATCACGGGCATGACGTCCGCTCTCCATGTTCCTGCCCAGATCACCAGCCTAATGGCCGTCGTCGTCCGAGGGACGACCGACCCTTCGGGACGCTCCGCATTGACGTTGTGCAACACCACGATTTTTTCGAGACTGTTGCATTCATGCCATTGTCGACACCGGAGTCGTCGGTACTGTCCGCCTCGTCAGCGGCTCGCGCGCGATTCGCGCGCCCCGAATGTCCGTCCGGGCAGGCTGCATCCGCGGTCCGCTCGGTCCTTCGCCGTCCCAGGGCTCCGCCGGCAGGTCGTCTGCGGCCGCCGGCCCCGCCCAGACCCGAGGTGTGCCCGTGAGTGCTGATCCCGTGCGTAACGTCGACCAGGCCCGCCAGGACTCCCGCTCTCAAGACGCCCGCTCTCAGGATTCTCGCGCCATGCAGCCGGGCCGGCGCCAGGTGTTCCTGTTCCTGCAGGGCCCGATCACGCCGTACTTCGCCCGGGTTGCCGACGCCCTGGAGGCGCGGGGCCATCGCTGCCTGCGGGTGAACCTCTGCTTCGGCGACTGGATGTTCTGGCGCCGCGCCGGCGGGGTGAACTTCCGCGGCACCCGCGAGACTTGGCCGGCCTTCATCGCCGACCTGATCGACCGCGAGGGCGTGACCGACCTGATGCTGCTCGGCGAGCAGCGCTACTACCACAAGGTCGCCGTCGCCGCCGCCAAGGCGCGCGGCCTGAACGTCACGGTGACGGATTTCGGCTACCTGCGTCCGGACTGGATCACGCTGGAGCGCGACGGCATGTCGGGCGACAGCTGCTTCCCGAAGGACCCGGAGGCGGTGCTGGCGCTGGCCGCCCAGGCGCCGGAGCCCGATCTGGTGCCGCGCTACCGCGACAGCTTCTGGCTCCAGGCGGTCTGGGACATGGGCTACCACCTGATGAGCAACTGGCTCTGGTGGCTGTATCCCGGCTACAAGTCGCATCAGGTGCACCACAACGCCCTGATCTATCTGGGCACCGGCCTGCACATGCTGCGCTCCAGGCGCACCGGCCCGCGGGTCGACGCGCTGGTCCGCCGCCTGCGGGAAGCCGGCACGACCTATTACGTGCTGCCGCTGCAGATGGAGAACGACTTCCAGCTGCGCGCCTACTCGCCGTTCTTCGACCTGAAGACGCCGATCCACGCGGTGATCCGTTCCTTCGCGGAGCACGCGCCGGCGGAGTCACGGCTGCTGGTCAAGATCCATCCTCTCGATCCCGGCATCCGCAACTGGGCGCGCATCGTGCGCCGCTCCGCGGAGAAGTGGGGCGTGTCCGACCGGGTCGACTTCGCCGATGGCGGCGACCTCGGCAAGATGCTGGACGGCTGCCGCGGCGTCGTCACGGTCAACAGCACCGTCGGCCTGTGGTCGATGCGCGCCAACAAGCCGACCATGACGCTGGGCGCCGCGATCTACGACATCCAGGGCCTGACCTATCAGGGCGCGCTGGAGACATTCTGGACGCAGGCCGAGCCGCCCCGGCGCGAGCTATGGGACGCCTTCATCAAGGCGATCGTCGCCAACATCCAGATCCGCGGCGTCTACTACAAGGCCGAGGGCATGGCGGCGGCGGTCGAGGCCACCGCCTCGCGCCTCGACCTCACCCAGGGCGCCTGGCTCGAGACCCGCTCCCGGGCGCGCACCCTCGACACCGGCGACGAGATGCCGGGCATCGAGGCGCTGCAGAACGCCTGACCGCGATCCGCTTCGACCGAGAAACTAGACGGGGCCGGAAACGGCCCCGTCTTTTTTTGCGAAGGCCGCCTACGCGTCGACCGGCGCCCCCGATCACCCCCGCCGCAGCACGCCGCGCCAGATCACCGACCAGACCTGCTTGAGGACGGCCTCGGGGGTGCGGGCGCGGCGTGCCAGCTCCGGATCGCCGGCCGCCAGACGCTGCACCAGCACCTCGGGCGGGCAGGGCAGACCGGTGCGCGGATCGACGTAGCGCGGGTAGAGAACGAGCGCGCCGGCCACCAGTTCGTCGAGGGTGAGGCGGCGGGTGCGGCGCGGGCTGCCCGGGTCGTCGGTGAGGCCCCAGCCGGCATAGAACGGCAGGCCGTGGGTGGTCACGGCCTTGCCGCGCAGGAGCGCCTCGAAGCCGATGAGCGAAGTCACGGTCTCGACCCGGTCCGCCGCATCGACGGCGTCGATCGCCGAGACGTCGCGCAGCACCACGTCGGCATGGGCCGCGACCACGTCCGGCGGGACCCAGCCGGGCCGCAGGCCCGCCTCGACGTCGGGATGCGGCTTGAAGGCGATGACGGCGTCCGGGTTGCGCTCGCGCGCGAGCCGCAGGAGCGCGGCGTTGCCGGAAACCGACCCGCCGCCGAGGCGGATCGAGGCGTCGTTCTCGACCTGGCCGGCGACCAGCACCACCGGGCCCGGTCGCGGCATCGGCGGCATCGCGGCACTGCCGACATTGTACTTGCTGACCCGCGCGGCGATCACCGCCTCGCGTAAACGCGCGGCCCGGGCGAGGAGGTCGTCCGGGAAGGCCCCGGTCTCGAGCAATTGCTCGAGGTCGCTCGGACCCGTGGCGTCGTAGTAGACGCCGCTGGCGTCGAGGACGTGCGAGGCACCCGGGCGCAGGGCGACGCCGAGGCCGATCGAGCGCAGGAAGCCGTCCTCCATGCGCAGGAGCGGCAGGCCCGCCCGGGCGCAGGCCTCCTCGGTGCCGGCCGGCATCCGGCTCGCCCAGGACACGACGCGGCGCATCCCCGACAGCTCGTCGGACGTGACCGGGGCATCGCCCCGGCGCACCACCGGGCGGTGGCCCGGCGCCGACAGGGTCTTGGTGATCCAGTCCCGCTTCCAGGCCGAGAAGCCGACGCAGAGCGTGGGCACCGCGTTCTCGCGCCAGCGCGACGCGACGAGGTCGAGGATCGCCACCGCATCCTCGAACCGCACCGGCGCACACGTATAGGGATCGAAGTAGCGCGAGCAGACGAGGTAGGCGGCGGCAAAGACGTCCTCCGGCTTGCGCCGGCGGGTGCGCCGGGGCAGATGCAGACGGTCGTCGGTGAAGCCCCAGCCGGCATAGAACGGCAGGCCGAAGCAGGTCACGGGCGTGCCGGCGAGCGCCGCCTCGAAGCCGGAATGGGCCGAGACGACGTAGACGCGATCGCTGTCCTCGGCCACCGACCAGGCGGTCACGGGGTCGCTCACGAGACGCGCCCCGGCCGCGGTCGCGGCAGCCTCGTCGATATGCCCGCGCCGGCCGATCGGAGCGGCCGGGTCCATCACCACCAGGCGCTCGGCCTCCGGCGCGTCCGCGGCGGCCGCCTCCAGCATCGCCCGGAAGGCGCTCGCACCGGCGAGACCGAAGCCGACCGTCGGGTCGCCGACCGCCTGGTCGACGATGACGACGCGCCGGCGCCCCGCATTCCGGCCCGGCAGGTCGCGGCGGCGCGGGTCGTTGTCGAGGCCGAGCCGTCGCTCGCGCAGGCGCGCGATGCCGGCTCTGGCCCGGCCCATCAGCTCGTCCGCCTCCCAGCCGCCTTCCTCGAGCATGACCTCGAGCTCGCTCGGCGCGGTCGCGTCGTAGTGGATGCCGAGCCCGTCGATGATGTAGCTCAGCGAGCGCTCCACCCGGACGTCGCCGAGGCGCAGGAAGCCTTCGTCCCAGCGGTCGCTCAGACGCACCCGCCGCGAGGTCGGCTCGCTGCCCAGACGCCGCGAGCGTCGCGGGCCGGGTCCTTCCGACTCCGACGGCATCCGGGGCCACAACCGCTTCAGCTTGCCGCGATCCATCCGCCTCTCACTCACTGCGGACCGTGCCGCCCGGGCGCTCGCGACCCGGAGCAGGCGCCGTTCCACACTCATTCCGGCCCGTCAAGCACACGCACCGGGCGAGGTCGCGGGGTCCGCGCCGCGCTCCGGCGCAGCAACCGCGGCCCCACGCCGTCCCTCCTTAGACGAATTCCGATGAACCCAGTCCTGCCGGTGCGGGATTTTTTCGCGCGCCCGCCGGAGCCGGCATGCTACAGGCGCGCGCCATGCCGCGGCATTCCGATCGTCAGGAGAGAAGCCATGCCCGTCATCCTGATCACCGGCGCCTCGAGCGGCATCGGCGCGGCCCTGGCACGGCATTACGCCGCCCCCGGCACGACGCTGGTCCTGAACGCCCGCGGGCCTGAGCGCCTGGAAGCCGTGGCCGAAGCCTGCCGGGGCAAGGGCGCGACCGTCGAGACCCGGGCCCTCGACGTTCGCGACCGGGACGACGTGCGGGTCTGGATCGGCGAGGTGGATGCACGGATCGGTCTCGATCTCGTGATCGCCAATGCGGGGGTCAATGGCGGCCACCCGCAGGGCGGGCTCGAGACCGAGGAGACCGCCTTCCTCGTCCTCGACGTGAACCTGATGGGCGCCCTCAACGTCGCGCTGCCGGCCGTCGCCCGGATGGCGGAGCGGGGCCGCGGGCAGATCGCGCTGATCTCCTCGCTCGCGGCCTACGCGCCGCTCCCCGACGCCCCGGCCTATAGCGGCACCAAGGCGGCGCTGCTGGCCCACGGCCTCGCGTTACGCGAGAAGCTGGCGCCCCGCGGCGTGCGGATGAACGTGGTCTGCCCCGGCTACGTGAAGACCGCGATGGGCGCCGACTACGAGGGCTGGCGCCCGCTCGAGATGAGCGCCGAGGCGGCGGCGGCGCGCATCGCCAAGGGGCTCGCCCGCGACGAGGGGGTGATCGCCTTCCCGGCGGCGCTCGCCGCGGCGGCGCGGGGCGCCGCGCTGATCCCGGAATCCTGGCGGCGCCTCGGCATGCGCGGCTTCAGCTTCCGCATGAGCGAGCGCCAGCAGCGCTGATCCCACCTCAAAACAATCCCGTCGCGGAGAAGACCCGGTTGCGGATCGCCCTGTTCACCCTCGAAGCCCTGCCCAACGCCCGGGCCGTGCGCCGCTTCGTCGCCGACAACGCCGCGCGGATCGCCTTCGTCGGCCTGTCCGACCCCGAGCGGCCGAGCACCGGCGGGCTGACCGGGCAGGTCCGGCGCCATCTCGGGCGCTCCGGCCCCGGCTTCCTGCCCTATCTCGCGGTCAATTTCGGGCTGCCCGACCTCGCCCGGGGCCTCGCTCCCGCGACCCAGGCGCTGTCGGGCAGCCGCGACGTGCCGGAGGCGACCCCGCTGCGCACCCTGTGCCGGCGCCTCGGCCTGCCGCACGCCACCATCACGGACGTGAACGGGCCGGAGACGACCGGGCACCTGCGCCAGCACCGCGCCGACCTGATCCTGTCGTTCCACTTCGACCAGATCTTCGATGCCGCGACCCTGGCGGCGGCGCCGGGGGGCGGGCTCAACGTCCACCCCTCGCTGTTGCCGCGCCATCGCGGCCCGGTGCCGACCCTGCACGCCCTCCTCGACGAGAGGCCGCAATTCGGCGTCACGGTGCATCGGCTCGCGCCGGAGATCGATGCCGGCGGGATCCTGGCCCAGGAGGCGGTGGCGCTGCCCTCCGGCGTCACCGCCTCGCGCGCCGCGATGCTGCTGCACGAGGCCGGACGTCCGCTGCTCGAGAGTGTCCTGGCCGAGGCCGAGCGGGCGGGGGCGCTGCCGGAGGGGCGGCGCGTCCCGGTGCTGCCCTATTGCGGCTTTCCCACGCCGGGCCAGCTGCGCGACCTGAAGCGGCGAGGCCGGCGTCTGGTCGATGCCGGGGACCTGCGCGAGGCGCTGAGCCTGTCGCTCCGGCCGTGAGGCCGCGCGGGGTTCGACCCGAATGAACGAAGCGCGTCCGGCTTCGTTGTGGCCATGATACCCCCACCCTGTACGGAGGAATTCATGAGCCACGCGCACAAGCCACTCGACCGGCAGGTGATCGTGATCACCGGCGGCTCGAGCGGCATCGGCCTCGCCACCGCCCGGATGGCGGCGCGGGCCGGTGCCCGGGTCGTCCTCGCCGCGCGCAACGCCGAGGCGCTGGCGGCGATCCAGGAGGAGATCGAGGCGGCGGGCGGGGAGGCGACCCATGTCGTCGCCGATGTCGGCCGGCGCGAGGACGTCCAGGCCATCGCCGACAGGGCGGTGCAGCGCTTCGGCGGGTTCGATACCTGGGTCAACGATGCCGGCATCTCGCTCTACGGACGCCTGGAGGAGGTCTCGGACGAGGATCACGACCGCCTCTTCCAGACCAACTTCTGGGGCGTGGTCTACGGCTCGCTGGTGGCGGCCCCGCATCTACGCCGGCACGGCGGCGCGATCATCAACCTCGGCAGCATCGCCTCCGACATGGCGATCCCGCTCCAGGGCATGTACTCGGCGAGCAAGCACGCCATCCGGGGCTTCACCGACGCCCTGCGCTCGGAACTGGAGCAGGACCGGGCCCCCGTCTCGGTGACGCTGATCAAGCCCTCGGCGATCGACACGCCGCTGCCGCAGCACGCCCGCAACTACCTCGACCGCGAGCCGAAGCTGCCGCCGCCGGTCTACCACCCGGACGAGGTCGCCCACGCCATCCTGCACGCCGCGGTCTATCCCCAGCGCGACATCATCGTCGGCGGCGGCGGCCGGGCGATGACCGGCCTCAAGAAGCTCGCCCCCGGCACCTTCGACCGGCTGGGCGCCGTGATGGCCTCGCAGCAATTGCGCTCCGAGCCGCCGCGGGACCCGCACGGCGCGCTCCACCGGCCGGCCCAGGACGGCCACGTCCGCGGCGACCATCCGGGGATGGTGCGCCACACCAGCACCTACACGCGGGCGAAGCTCCACCCGCTCACCACCGGCGCCGTGATGGCGGGAGTCGGCCTCGCGGCGGCGGCGCTGATGAAGCGGCGGGCCTGAGACCGCTTCCCCGGACCGGCATGGCGTGGAACAAGCCACGCCATGCCGCCCACGATGCCGACCCTCCTTCTCTACGCCGCCGCGGCATTGGCCGAGATCGCCGGGTGCTTCTCGGTCTGGGCCTGGTGGCGGCTCGGCGCCTCGCCGCTCTGGCTCGTGCCGGGAGCCGCGTCCCTCGGGGCCTTCGCGTT
The DNA here is from genome assembly GCF_017347565.1 of Methylobacterium indicum. Taxonomy (NCBI): domain Bacteria; kingdom Pseudomonadati; phylum Pseudomonadota; class Alphaproteobacteria; order Hyphomicrobiales; family Methylobacteriaceae; genus Methylobacterium; species Methylobacterium indicum. The sequence goes on from NZ_AP024145.1 coordinate 6,031,815, forward strand.
CCTGCTGGCGCTCACCGAATCGGAGGCCGCGGGGCGCGCCTTCGCGGCCTATGGCGGCATCTACATCGCGGCCTCGCTGGTCTGGCTATGGGCCGCCGAAGGCCAGCGGCCAGACCGGTTCGACTGCGCGGGCGCCGTCCTCTGCCTCGCCGGCGCCGGCGTGATCCTGCTGGCGCCGCGGGGATGAGACGGAGGACCGGGCGACCGGCTCAGACCGCCGTCCAGTCGCCCGCCGCCTCGAAGGCGGCGGCGGCCTGGTAGATCGCACCCTCGTTCCAGTCCCTGGCCGTGAGCATCAGGCCGACCGGCAGGCCGTCGACGAGCCCGCAGGGAATCGACATCGACGGGTTGCCGGTCACGTCCATCGGCGAGGTCGAGGCCACCATCTCGAAGGCCCGGACGATGACCTCCTCCAGCGGCGCGCCCGGCTCCGGCAGCTTCGTGGCGGTGCAGGGCAGGGTGGGGCACAGCAGGAGGTCGTACCGGTCGAAGGCCCGGGCGAACTCGGCGCGCACCTGCCGGGCGATGTTCTGGGCCTTGGCGTAGTAGCGGCCGCGGTAATGCGTCAGGCCCCACTGGCCGATCAGCATCGAGATCTTGAGGGTCTGCGAGAGGTCGTCGGCCCTCTCGCGCCAGCCGGCATGCCAATCGAGCAGGCCGACATCGTAGGCGCCCTTCCAGTTGAAGCCCATGCCGTTGCCGAGCATCATCTGCTGCGTCAGCCCCTCGAGGGCGATCGGCTGCCAGATCGCGGCGGCGAGCCGGTAGGCCGGGACCGAGACCTCCTCGACCACGGCGCCCAGGGCTTCGAACCGGGCGGCGCCGGCCCGGACCTTGTCGGCCACCGCCTCCTGCATGCCGGGGGCGGCGAAGCCCTCCAGCATCAGGCCGATGCGCAGGCCGCGCGCGCCCTTGCCCAGGGCCTGCGCGTAGGCGGCGACCTGCGGCGCAGCCTGGCGCGGGTCGAGCCCGTCCGGACCGGCGAGCACCTCGAGCAGCAGGGCGTTGTCGGCGACGCTCGCGGTCATCGGCCCGGTATGGTCGATCGTGGTCTCGATCGGCATCACGCCGGTATAGGGCACGAGGCCGTGGGTCGGCTTCATGCCGTAGACGCCGCAATACGCGGCCGGGATGCGGATCGACCCGCCCTGGTCGCCGCCGATCGCCAGGTCGACCTCGCCGGCCGCGACGAGGGCGCCGCTGCCCGAGGACGAGCCGCCGGCCGAGTAGCCCCGGCGGCGCGGGTTGTGGACCGGCCCCGGATCCGAGGTGTGGCTGCCGCCCGAGAGGCAGAAATGCTCGCAGGTCGCCTTGCCCAGGATGGTGGCGCCGGCCTCCAGCATCCGGGTCACGATGGTGGCGTCGGCGACGGGCACGAAGCCTTCGAGGGTCGAGGCCCCGTTCATCATCGGCACGCCGGCGAGCGCGACGTTGTCCTTCAGGGCCACGGTCTTGCCCTTGAGCTTGCCCTCCGGCGCACCCGTCACGGTGCTCTTCCAGGCCCAGGCACCGAGGGGGTTGTCCTCCGGCGCCGGCCGGGTGCCGGGGGTGCGGGGAAACCTCACCGGGGGCGTCACGTCCGGCAGGGCGTCGACGAGGTCGTAGGCGTCGAACGAGGCATCCATCAGGGCGCGGTAGGCGGCGGCCTCCTCGGGCGACAGCGTTATGTGGAGGCTGGTGGCGAGATCGCGGACCTGGGCCGCGCTCGGGCGGGTGATGGCCATGGGGCGTCTCCTCGTCTGGTCGGCGAAACGAGGAGGCGTCGTTCGCCGCCTCCCCTCCGCCCGGGCTTTCCGCCCTCCGGCGCAACGACGGGCCGGCACGGGCATGATGGACCGGGAGGCAAGAACGCAGCCAGGCCGCGCGGCGCATCCCCGGCACAAGGTGCACGGCCCGGACGCGCCCCGGATGATTTTCTCCAGCAATGCCTATCGAGAGAATTTCCAACCACCATACAGCACGGATGTAGCGATAATTTCTTATGTCGCCGCCATTCTTGCGCTGCGGCAGGACGATACCCTAAGCGGGCGTGATCCTTTCCGTCAGACGGCCAGCCATGACTCTCACGCGACGCAGCATCCTCGGGGCAGCCCCGGCCCTCGCAGCCGGGGCCGTGCTGGGTTCCGGGACGCAGGTTCTCGCGCAGGGGCGGAGCGCCCCCCTGCGGGTCGGCCTGATCCCGATCCTGGCGGTGGCGCCGATCATCGTCGCCGAGAAGGAGGGCTGGCTGAAGGAGGCCGGGCTCTCCCTTAGCATCACGACCTTCGAGTCCGGCCCGAACATGATCCAGGCGCTGGCCTCCGGCACCCTCGACGTCTACGTCGCCGGCGTGGCGCCGCTCGGCGTCGCCCGTTCGAAGGGCATCGACGTGAAGGTGGTGGCGGCCACCTCCGTCGAGGAGAACGTCTTCGTCGCCGGCCCCAAGCTCGCCCGCTTCGCCGAGGCCGGCATCGCCCCCGCGGAGGTGTTTCGGCGCTACCGCGCGGCGAACGGCACGCCGGCGCGGCTTGCTACCCAGCCCCTCGGCTCGGTGCCCAACACCACCCTGCAGCACTGGCTGTGGGAGGTGGCGAAGGCCGACCCGAAGGACGTGACCATCGTGTCGATGGGCATCGACGCGACCCAGCAGGCGATCCTCGCCGGTGCAGTCGAGGGCGGGATCCTGCGCGAGCCCGCGGTCTCGATCGTCACCGGCCGCAACCCCGCGATCCGCCTGATGGCGCTCGGCGGCGAGATGTTCCCGAGCCAGCCCGGCACGGTGGTGGCGGTCACCCGCGCGCTCGTGGACAAGGAGCCCGACGCCGTGCAGGCGATCGTGACCGGCATCGTGCGGGCGATCGACCTCATCGGCCGCGACCCCGAGCGCGTCGCGCCGATCATCGAGGCGAGCCTCGGCAAGGGCCTCGTCGACACCGCCACGATCCGCCGCGCCCTCGTCTCGCCGGCGACGCGCTTCTCCGCCGATCCCCGCGCCATCGTCGAGGCGACGGCGGCGATGCAGCGCTACCAGGTGAAGATCGGGGCGCTCGACCGCGAGGTGCCCCTCGACGGGCTGTTCGAGCCGCGCTTCTACGAGCGCGCCGTGGCGGGGAAGTGAGACCGGCCCCGTGAGAGCCCGCGCCACCGCGGCCCTGCTCCCGCTCGTCGGGCTCGCGGCCTTCTTCGCCCTGTGGGAGGCCGTGCCCGGTCTCGGCCTCGTCAACCCGGCCTTCCTGCCGCCGCCCTCGGTGCTGCCGGAGGCCTTCCTGCGCGAGCTGCGCTCGGGCCAGTGGCTCGCCGCGGTCGGGGGCAGCCTCGGCCACTACCTCGCGGGCCTGGGCCTCGGCGTCGGCCTCGGCATCGCCGCCGGCACCGTGACGGGGATGTCGCGCACCGCGGAAGGGCTCACCGCCTGGGTGGTGCGGGTGCTGCGTCCGGTGCCGGGCCTCGCCTGGGTGCCCTTCGCCATCATCTGGTTCGGGGTCACCCCGGAAGCGGCCCTGTTCATCGTCGCGATCGGCGTGTTCTGGATCGTCTACTTCGCCGCCCATGGGGCGATCCGCGGCGTCGATCGTGACCTGATCGAGCTCGCCGCCGCCTTCGGCTTCCGCTCCGGGCCCGAGCGCCTGGTCACCGTGGTGTGGCCGGCCGCGATGCCGGGGATCCTCGTCGGCGTGCGCACCGCCATCGGGCAGGCCTGGATGGCCGTGGTGGCGGCCGAGATCTTCGGGGTCGCGGGCCTCGGCCAGCGGATGATGCAGGCCTCGACGCTGCTCGCGACCGACATCGTGGTCGTCTACATGCTCACCATGGCGCTGCTCTACGGCGTGTTCGACGCCGGCTTCACCGCCCTCCAACGCTGGATGCTCAGATGGCGGGCCTGATCGCGATCCAGGGCCTCGCCCTCACCTTCACCCGCGACGGCACCCGGACCACCGTGCTGTCGAATCTCGACCTCGACATCGAGCCCGGGGAGTTCCTGGCGATCGTGGGTGCATCGGGCGTCGGCAAGTCGACGCTGCTGCGCGTCATCGCCGATCTCGTCAGGCCCAGCGCCGGCACGGTCACGGTGAGCGAGCCGGAGCCCGGCCGCCGGGCCGTCGCCCTGGTCTTCCAGGATTCGCGGCTGCTGCCCTGGCGCCGGGTCCTCGACAACGTCGCCTTCGGGCTCGAGAAGCTGCGCCTGCCCCGGGCCGAACGGCGACGCCGGGCGCTCGCGGCGCTCGCGCGGGTCGGCCTCGCCGATCTCGCCGGGCGCTGGCCGTTCCAGCTCTCCGGCGGCCAGCGCCAGCGGGTGTCGCTCGCCCGGGCGCTCGCGGTCGAGCCGCACGTCCTCCTGATGGACGAGCCGTTCTCGGCCCTCGACGCGCTCACCCGCGAATCGCTGCAGGACGAGCTCGCCCGGCTCTGCCGCGCCTCCGGCCAGACCGTCCTGTTCGTCACCCACGACATCGAGGAGGCGGTCTACCTCGCCGACCGGGTGGTGGTGCTGGCCGGGAGCCCCGGCCGGATCGTCGCGGCGCACCGGATCGCGGCGGGCCAGCCGCGCGACCGCGCGGCGCCGGAGCTGAAGGCGATGACGCAGGTGATCCGCGACGAACTGGTGGGGACGGGGGTCTGAGAGGCTGCCCCCGGCGATCATGACGAGGGCCGGCCGCCTCAGCGCCGCAGCCGGTTCCCGAGCACGAACCCGAACAGCCCCATCAGCACGATGCCGGTGCCGCCCTGCACGCCGACCAGCAGGTTGGTGACCCGTCCCACCGGCTTGATGCCGATCTCCGGCGGGTTCGCCGTCATCATGTTGAGGGCGCTGTAGCTCAGGAGGTCGAGGGCGTTGTAGGTCGCCGCGCTCGTGCCCTCCGGGATCAGCCCGCCGGTGAGGCCGAAGAGCCCGGCGAAGACCACGATCAGGATCGCGAAGGCGCGAAACAGCCGCGACAGGCTCTCGCCGTAATCGCACAGCCACTCGACGAAGCGGTCGGCGATCCAGCGGTAGCCGTGGCGCAGGAGGCCGCGCCGGTCGCGCCCCTGATCGCGCCGCTGCCAGGCGGCCCGGAAGAGAGCGCCGGCATGCAGCCGCCCCATGCGCCGACGCCGGCGATAGGCCCAGCCGGCCTCGTCGCGGCTGCCGATGCTCTCGAAATTCTGCTCCAGGGCGAGGTAGCTCGCCTTCGCGGCCTCGTAGTCGCCGGCGATCTCCTCGCCCACCGCCTCGCCGATCTGCGCGGCCCGGAACCGGGTGCCGTTGAGCCAGGCGCCGGCGAACCGGGCCGCCCGCAGGTTGCAGGACGTCAGGTCGAGCCGCACCAGGGTCGCGCCCGCGAGGTCGGCCTCCGACAGGTCCGCTCCGTCGAGCTTGGCGCCGGTGAGCTTGGCGTTGCGCAGGCGCGAGCCGACGAGCCGGGCCTTGGTCAGGCTCGCGCCCTCGAAATCGGCGTGGGTCAGGTTGGTGTCGGAGAGCGTCACCTCGTCGAGACGCGCGCCGCGGAAGGTGGTGTAGTCGGCATCCGCCCCGGTGAAGTCGGCGCCCCAGAGGTCGGCGCCGGAAAAGTCGGCTCCGTCGAGCAGGCTGCGGGGCAGGCGGGCAAAGCGCAGCGAGGCGTCCCGGAAGCTCGCATCCTCCAGCATCGCCTCGGTGAAATCGGCCTGTCCGCCGGCCACGCCGACGAAGCGGGCGCCGCTGAGGTCGGCCTTGCCGAAATCCGCCTCCTCGATCAGCGCGCCGGAAAAGTCGGCCGAGCGGGCGAGCGCGCCGGGAAGCCGGGCCCGCTTCAGGGTGGCGCCGGTGAGATCGGCCTGTTCGAGGGTGCTGCCGGGGATCTGGGCACCGGCGAGGTTCAGCCCCTGGCGGTCGGCGTCCCACCACGCCGCCTCGCCGGCCAGCGGCGCGAGCCGGTCGCGGCTCAGGTTCGCCGCGCGCAGGTCGAGGGCGTCGCGGCGCAGGGCGCCATCTTGCGCGGCGATCTCGGCAAGGAGCGCGCCGACGCGCGGGTCGAGCGGTGTCTGGGGTCGAAGGGTCATCGCTCGGAACCGACCGCGCGTGACGAGCCCGTCCATGCCATGGCGCAGGGGTGTTCCTTGTCGAAACCGAAGAAATGCCGGCGGTATCAGCCACGGACCCGCCGGGAATGCAACGGCGGGGCCAAGGGGCAAACGGGGCAACCTGGGATGACCAAGCGCGAGCCGCTCATCCCGAGGCCGGGTCGCCGCCCACCGGCCCGACCCGCGCCGCCCGCACCTCCGCCAGGAAGGCCCGCGCCAGGCGCGACAGCGGCTCGGCCTCCGACCACAGCATGAAGGCCTCGACCGGCGTGACCGGCACGAAGGGGCGGACGACCACCGGATGGGCGCCGCCCTGCGAGGGCGAGAACGGGTCGACCACCGCGACGCCGACGCCGGCTCCGGCGAGCACGCAGGCGGTGTTGCAGTAGCGGACCTCGACGGCGGCGGCGAACGGCACGCCCTCCCGCGCGAAGCTGTCGCGCACCGCCTCGCCGAGGCGGGTGCCGCGTTCCAGCCCGATGAAGGGATGGCGCGCGAGATCGGCGGGCGTGACGGCGTCGCGCTCGCTCAGCGGATGATCGGGCGCCATCACGCAGACCATCTCGCCCCGGTGCACCACCTCGTGGGCGATGCCGACATGGTTCGATAGGCCGAGCGCGAAACCGAGCTCGGCGACCCGGCTGGTCACGCCCTCGACCACGCCCTCGTAGCGGCGCACGTCGAAGAACAGCCGCGTCTGGGGCCGCCCGCGCATGAAGGCGGCGAGCACCCGCGGCAGCAGGCCGTAGGCCAGAGGCGGCGTCGCCACGAGGGCGAGGTGCCCGTGCCGGTTCTCGCGCAGGTCGCGCAGACGGCCCTCCAGCTTGGCGTGGAGCGCGAAGATCGCCTCGCTCTCCTTGTAGAGCGTCATCGCCTCGGCGGTCGGAAACAGCCGGTTGTTGATGCGGTCAAAGAGCGGGAAGCCGGCCTGCGCCTCCATCGCCTTGAGGGCGTTGCTGACGGCCGGCTGCGACACCGCCAGTTCCTCGGCCGCTGCCAGGGTAGTGCGGTGCCGGACCACCGCCCGCAGGATCTCCAGCTGCCGCAGGTTCATCATCACTCCACATTATAGTCTGACGGTATTTATCATAGATGAGAGGATTGTGGATCGATCAAGCCTTGTGCATGATCGGATCAACGAGGTGGATTGCCACCGCATAATGCTCCCTGAATCGGCATTATGCCCATTTCGAGGTCATGATGTCCCGTATCGTCACCGTCGCGGCCGCGCAGATGGGACCGACCCAGCGCGCCGATTCCCGCGCCCACACCCTCGACCGGCTGATCCGCCTGCTCGAGGACGCGGCGGGACGCGGCGCGACCCTCGTGGTGTTTCCCGAACTCGCCTTCACGACGTTCTTCCCGCGCTGGCTCCTCGAAGGGGACGACCTCGACCGGTATTTCGAGCGCGCGATGCCCAATCTGGCAGTGCAGCCGCTGTTCGACCGCGCCCGTGAACTCGGGGTCGGGTTCAACATCGGCTATGCCGAGCTGACCCCGGACGGGCAGCGCTTCAACAGCAGCCTCCTGGTCCAGCCGGACGGGTCGATCCTCGGGCGCTACCGCAAGGTGCACCTGCCGGGTTCGGTCGAGCCGCGACCGGGCGCGCGCTTCCAGCAGCTCGAGAAGCGCTACTTCTCGTATGGCGACACGGGTTTCCCGGCCTTCCGGGCCGGCGAGGCCTGGGGCGGCGCGATCCTCGGCATGATGATCTGCAACGACCGGCGCTGGCCCGAGGCCTGGCGGGTTCTGGGGCTGCAGGGGGTCGAGCTCGTCTGCGTCGGCTACAACTCGGCGGCCTACGACCCCAATGGCGGCACGAGCGAGGACGCGTCCCTGCGCACCTTCCACTCGACCCTGGTCGCCCAGGCCAACGCCTACATGAACGCCACCTGGGCGGTGGCGGTGGCCAAGGCCGGGGACGAGGACGGTTCCGGCCTGATCGGCGGCTCCTGCATCGTCGATCCCGACGGCCGGATCGTCGCGCAGGCGCAGACCCTGGGGGACGAGGTCGTGACGGCCCTGTGCGACCTTGACCGCTGCCGGCAGGGCAAGGACAAGATGTTCAACTTCGGCCAGCACCGGCAGCCGGCGCAGTACGGGCCGATCACCGAGCGCGCCGGCGTGATCGAGCCGCCGCGGGCGGCGTCCTCCGCCGCCTGAGCGCACGACCCTTCCCCACGAACGAGGGATCCATGAGCAGCGGACGCGCCCTCGCCGAGGGCTTTCCCGATCTCACCGGCCTGCCGACCGCCCGGCGGACGCATTGGGGCCGCTGGATCGCCGCCGGCCTGATCGTCGTCGTCCTCGCCCTCGTCGGGCGCGCCTTCGCGGAAGGCCAGATCGAGTGGGCCTATGTCGGCCGCTTCCTCACCGTGCCGGTGATCCTGCACGGCATCGTCAACACCCTGGTGATGGCCGTGCTGGCGATGAGCCTCGGCATCGTGCTCGGCCTCGTCGTCGCGGTGATGCGGCTCTCGCCGAACCCGGTCCTGAAGGGGGTGGCGGCCGGCTACACCTGGCTGTTTCGCGGTACGCCGCTGATCCTGCAACTGCTGCTCTGGTTCAACCTGGCGCTGGTTTTTCCCGTCATCGGCATCCCCGGCCTGTGGTCGGCGAAGTCGGTCGAGCTGATGACGCCGTTCCTCGCGGCCCTGCTGGGCCTCGGCATCAACCAGGGCGCCTACACCTCGGAGGTGATGCGCGCCGGCCTGCTCTCGGTCGATGCCGGGCAGTACGAGGCCGCGCAGGCGATCGGCATGGGGCGGCTGAAGGCGCTCGTCCGCATCATCCTGCCCCAGGCGATGCGGGTGGTGCTGCCGCCGCTCGGCAACGAGTTCATCGGCCTCGTCAAGGCGACCTCGCTCGCCAGCGTGATCCAGTACCCGGAGGTGCTGCACGCCGCCGAGAACATCTACTACGCCAATTCCCGGGTCATCGAACTGCTGATCGTCGCCGGCCTCTGGTACCTGCTGGTGGTCTCGATCCTGACGCCGCTGCAGATGCTGCTGGAGCGCCGCTTCGCCCGGGGCGCCGCGAGGACCGGCCGATGACCGCGCAGCCCCTGGTCGCCTTCCGCCGCGTGTCGAAGAGCTTCGGCACGTTCAAGGCCCTCGACGACGTCTCCCTCGACGTCCGCTCCGGCGAGGTGATGTGCCTCATCGGGGCCTCGGGCTCCGGCAAGACCACGCTGCTGCGCTGCGTCAACCAGCTCACCCCGATCGATTCCGGCGGCATCTGGCTCGACGGCGAGCTTCTGGGCATGCGCGAATCCGGCGGCCGGCTCCACGCCCTGAGCGAGCGCGAGGTGGCGCGCCAGCGCCTCAAGACCGGCATGGTCTTCCAGCGCTTCAACCTCTTCCCGCACAAGACGGCGCTCGAGAACGTCACCGAGGGCCCGATCCAGGTCCAGGGCCGCCGGCCGGCGGAGGTGCGGGACGAGGCGGTGGCCCTGCTCGCCCGCGTCGGCCTCGCCGCCAAGGCGGGCAATTACCCGTCGCAGCTCTCGGGCGGGCAGCAGCAGCGGGTCGCCATCGCCCGGGCGCTCGCCATGAAGCCGCAGCTGATGCTGTTCGACGAGCCGACCTCGGCCCTCGACCCGGAGCTCGTCGGCGAGGTGCTGGCGGTGATGCGCGAACTCGCCCGCTCCGGCATGACCATGATGGTGGTCACCCACGAGTTGGGTTTCGCCCGCGAGGTCGCCGATACCGTCGTCTACATGGACCAGGGCGGCATCGTCGAGGCGGGCACGCCGGCGGAAGTTCTGGGCGGCCCGCGCGAGGCCCGCACCCGCAGCTTCCTCTCGGCGGTGATCGGCTGACCTTTGTTTCGAGAATGCACGAGGAGGTTTTGGTGAAGCGCCTGATCGCGATCGGTCTCATGAGTCTGTCCGCCACGGTGGCCGCGGCGCAGGACGCGCCGAAAGCCGCCCTGCCGCCGGAGATCGCCAAGAGCGGCACGATCAAGGTCGCGATCGTCCCGAACTACCCGCCGATGGAGTTCAAGGACCCGGCGACCGGCCAGCTCACGGGCTTCGACGTCGATCTCGGCGACGCCCTGGCAAAGAAGCTCGGGGTGACGTTCGCCTGGCAGGAGACGAGCTTCGACCAGATGATGCCGGCTTTGAGCACCGGCCGGGTCGACGTGATCCTGTCGGGCATGACCGACCTGGCGACGCGCCACGAGACCGCGACCTTCGTCGATTACCTGCGCAGCGGCCCGCAATTCTTCGTCCGCAAGGCCCGCGAGGGCGAGTTCAAGGACATGGCGTCCTTGTGCGGCAAGAAGGCGGGAGCGAGCCGGCGCACCTCGTTCCCGCGCGAGATCGCCGCCTGGAGCGAGCAGAACTGCAAGGACAACCCGGTGGTGTTCGTCGGCACCGAGGGCTCGGCCGACGCCCGCACCCAGCTCAAGCAGGGCCGCATCGACGCCGCCGTCCAGGGCAACGAGACGCTGCCCTACGTGATGGGGCTGGAGCCCAACACCTACATGGCGCTCGGCGCCCCGATCGCCCTGCAATATACCGGCATCGCGGTTCCCGTGAAGGAGGCCGGCCTGCAGCAGGCCCTGGCCGGCGCCCTCGACGCGCTGATCGCCGACGGGACCTACAAGGCGCTGCTCGAGAAGTGGAAGCTCACCGAGAACGGCGTCGACAAGGCGGTGATCAACGGCGGGAAGTAGCGACGCGCATCGACCGCCGTCGCTTCAGGAATCATCGCGGGATCTCCTCTCCCGAGTGGGAGAGGGGAGAGCGCGAGCGTGTCGAAATCGGTGCTCGGGAGATCCGCAGGTCCCGACCGCCCAACCGCGAAAGCCCCCCATGAACCGCGCCGCCCTCGACAGCATCCCGGTCGCCCCCGCCAACCTCGCCCCGCCGGCGCCGGACTATTCCTGGCCCGCGCCCTACCGCTCCGCGATGTTCCTCTCCTTCGACGTCGATGCGGAGAGCGCCTGGACCAGCAAGGATGCGGCCCATGCCGAGCGCCTCGTCACCATGAGCTACGGCGCCTACGAGGCCCGGGTCGGGACGCCGAAGCTGCTCGAACTCCTCGACCAGCTCGGCCTCAAGGGCACGTTCTTCATCACCGGCTGGGCGGTCGACGCCTATCCGGCGATGGCGGAGGCGATTCTGAGGGGCGGCCACGAGATCGGCCATCACGGCTACCACCACCTGATGCCCGATCCCGGTGCGCCCTTCATCGAGGAGGAGGTGGAGCGCGGCTTCGAGACCCTGAAGCGGCGCCTCGGCGTGGTGCCGACGGGCTACCGCGCCCCCTACGGCGAGTTCACCGAGGGCCTGCGCCAGATCCTGGTGAAGCACGGCATCGTCTACACCTCGTCGTTCCGCGACGACGTCCGGCCCTACCGGCACGTCCTCTCGGATGGTCGCCCCGGCCCGATCGAGCTGCCGGTGACGGCGAGCTACGACGACTGGATGCACGGCCTCTCGACCCGCTTCAGCCCGCGCTCGATCTTCCCCAAGGAGCACGTCCTGTCGCTGTGGAAGGACGAACTCGACGAGGTGCGCGACTGGGGCGCGATGGTGACGACGGTGCTGCACCCGCAATGCAGCGGCCGGCCGATGCGCCTGCGGCTGCTGCGCGAGTTCCTGACCTACGCGAAGGACTGCCCCGACCTCTGGATCACCACCGGCGCAGCCATCGCCGAGAACTTTTTGACCCACGAGAGGGCGGCGTGACGACGACGGCAATCTTCGGGTCCTGGCTCCTCATCCGCTGGGACGGGCTGCCGCGAATCGAGCGCGACCGCTGGGTGCTGGTGGAGGGCAACCGCATCGCCGCGATCACGGCGAGCCGGCCGGCCGCCGACGTGACGTTCGACCGGCCGGGCCGCCTGGTGCTCCCGGGCCTCATGAACCTGCACAATCACTGCTTCAGCGAAGCGATCGCCCGCTCGCACACCGAGGACGGGCGGGGACGGAAAGGCGGCAGAAGCATCGTCTACACGGTGCTGCTGCCGCTCTCGAAGACGGCGCTGATGGTCCTGAACCCGCGGGAGCGCCTCGCCGTCGCGCGGCTCGGCATCCTGCAGCTCCTGAAGGGCGGTGCCACCACGGTGATGGAGCCGTTCCGCAACGGGCTGCCGGAGATGTTCGAGGCCGCCGAGGAGATGGGCCTGCGCTTCTACGGCGCGCCCTACCTCTTCTCGACCGCCGATGCCAAGGCCGGCGCGGATGGATGCGTGTCGTATGCCGGCGACGACGGCGAAGCTGATCTCGCCGCCTGGAACGCCTTGTACGCCCGCTGGGAGGGCAGGGCGGACGGGCGCATTCGGCTGGCCATGAGCCCGCACGCCACCGACACCTGCGGCCCGGACCTCCTGCGCGCCTGCGCCGCCCGGGCGCGGGAACTCGACGTCCCGATCACCACCCACCTCGCCCAGAGCGACGACGAGGTGGCGACCATCCGCGCCCGCCACGACGGGCGCAGCCCGGCCGAATATCTCGACCGGCTCGGCCTGCTGGCACCGGACCTGCTCGCCGCCCACTGCATCGCCAGCAGCGACGACGACCTGCGCCTGATGGCCGCCCGCGGCGCCACGGTGCTGAACTGCCCGCGGGTCTTCGCCCGGGCCGGCCGCACCGCCGCGTTCGGCCGCTTCGCCGCCCACGGCCTGCGCACGCTCGTCGGCACCGACGGCTACACCATGGACCTCCTGGGCGAGCTCAACGCGGCCTCGCTGATCTCGAAGATCGCCGCGGGCCGGGCCGAGGTGGCGGATTCGCCGACCCTCGTCGATGCCGTGACGGGGCAGGCGGCCGCCGCCATCAAGCGGCCCGACCTCGGCGTGCTCGCGCCCGGCGCCACCGCCGACCTCACGGTGGTGGACATGACCCACCCGCACCTCCAGCCGCTGCACGACCCCGTCCGCGCGCTGGTGGCGCTCGCCAACCGCGCCGACATCGCCCAGGTGATGGTCGACGGTCGGGTCCTCGTGGACGAGGGCCGCTACCTCGCCGGCGACGAGACGGCGATCACCCGCGAGGGCGCCGCCGCGATCGAGCGGATCTGGGACCTGCCGGAGGCCCGCGCCGCCTTCGAGGAAGCGTGATCTCTAACGCAGGTCGAGCGTCCGGATCACCGCGGCCACCTGGGCCTGCGCCTCTGCGCCGAGGGGCAGGATCGGCCGCGGCGGTGCGGTGTGG
>NZ_AP024145.1:6052500-6554591 GCF_017347565.1 Methylobacterium indicum
GCGCAGCGTTCAGGACGTGGTCAACAACGATCCGTCGATCCGCACCAACGTGCCGGCCTTCTCGGGGATTCTCGGCTTCTTCATCCGCGGCTTCCCGGTCTTCGCCCAGGACATCGCGTTCAACGGGCTGTACGGCGTCGCCGACGCCTTCAACCCGGCGATCGAGTCGATCGAGCGCGTCGAGGTGCTGCGTGGCCCCGCGACCCTGCTCTCCGGCGTGCCGCCCTTCGGCAATATCGGCGGCAGCATCAACCTGATCCCGAAGCGGGCGCTCGAGGATCCGCTCACCCGCGCCACGATCGGCTACGCCTCCGACGCCCAGATCTACAAGGCGGTCGACGTCAGCCGCCGCTTCGGCGACGCCAAGGAATGGGGCCTGCGCTTCAACGGTGCCTTCAACAACGGCGCGACGCCGATCGACAATCAGAGCGTCCATTTCGGGGTCGCCGCGCTCGCCCTCGACTACCGCGGCGAGCGGCTGCGGGCGAGCCTCGACCTCGGCTACCAGGAGCTCGACTTCACCTCGCCGCTGCGCAACCGCAACGTGGCGGCCGGCGTGCGCATTCCCCGTGCGCCCGACCTGACGCGCAACCAGCAGCAGCCCTGGGAATACCGCGACAGCGCCAACCAGCAGCTCGCCACGCGGGTCGAGTACGACCTCACCCCGGACCTGACGCTCTACGGCGCCTACGGCGTGTCGAACTTCCGCCAGGAGTATTTCGGCGGCGTCCTGACGATCTTCAACGCGCGGGGCGATTACCGCGATCCCGTCAGCTACCTGCCGTTCCACATCGTCAACCAGACGGCGGAGGCGGGCTTGCGCGGTACGGTCGAGACCGGGCCGATCAAGCACAGCTTCGGGCTCGCCGCGGTCGGGTTCTGGCAGGACCTCGCCCAGCCCCCGGCCCAGACCGTGGGCCCGACGATCACCTCGAACCTCTATGACCCGACCTACGTCGCCCCGCGCTCGCCCTTCGGGCTGTCGAATGCGACCCCGCGCACCTCGAGCCGGATCAACCGCAGCATCGCCATCGCCGACACCCTGTCGATCCTCGACGACCGGGTGCTGCTCACGATCGGCGGGCGCTGGCAGGGTCTGGACGTCAATTCCTACAACCCCGTCACCGGATACCGCACGGGGACGAGCGACACCGGCGCCTTCTCGCCGGGCGTCGGCCTCGTGGTGAAGCCGTGGGAGCGGCTCTCGCTATATGCCAACTACGTCGAGGGCCTGACCTCGCCGGCCGTGCCGATCAACGCCGTCAATGCCACCGCGGCCTTCCCGGCCTTCGTCTCGCGCCAGACCGAGGTCGGCGCGAAGTACGATTTCGGCACGGTGGGCGTCGGCGTCGCGGCTTTCGACATCGAACAGCCCTCCGGCTTCCTCGATTCGCGCACCTTGGTCTTCTCCGTCGACGGTCGCCAGCGCAACAGCGGCGTCGAGCTGACGGTGTTCGGCGAGCCGGCGCCGGGAATGCGGCTCCTGGGCGGCATCACCCTGCTCGACGGGGTCCAGGTTCGCGCGCAGGATCCGCGCAATGTCGGGCGGACCGCGATCGGCGTGCCGGACGTACAGCTCAACCTCTCCGGCGAACTCGATCTGCCGCCGAGCCTCGTCCCCGGCCTGACCCTCACCGGGCGGGTGATCTACACCTCGGCGCAGTACTACGACCTCGCCAACAGCCAGAAGATCCCCGATTGGGCGACCCTCGACGTCGGCTTGCGCTACGCCACGACGCTCCAGGAGCGGCCGCTGACCCTGCGGGCCACCGTCGCCAACGTCACCGGCACCAACTACTGGGCCTCGACCGGGCGCGGCATCCTGAGCCAGGGCGCACCGCGGACGGTTCTTCTGTCGGCCTCGATGGACTTCTGAGAGGGCGCGGCACCCGCCGCGCCCGGACGTTCCGGCCGGCGCGCCTCACAGACTGGTCGAATGCCGGCCCGGCCCGCCGGCGAGCCGGGCGTCGAACACGGCGCTCGCCGAGCGCACCAGGCTGCGCATCTCATCCGGCACCGTGATGCGGTGGCCCGACCGCGCGACGACGCCGAGGCGCGCCATGGCGTCGAGCCGCGCCAATTCCGGCGCGAAGGCCGAATCCGCGGTGACGCCGTGCCGGCCGCAGATCTCGTCGAGGTCGACGGCGAGGTCGCACATCAGGCCCTCGATCACGTCGCGGCGCAGGCGGTCGTCCCGCGTCAGCGCGAGGCCGCGGGCGGTCGCCAGCTCGCCCCGGGCCACGGTATCGGCGTAACCCGCGATGTCGGTCATCGCCTGGGCGTAGCCGCCGGGCAGGCTGGAGATCGCCGAAGCGCCGAAGCCGAGGAGCGCCCGGGTCCCGTCCGTGGTGTAGCCCTGGAAGTTCCGGCGCAAGGTCTTTGCCGCCGCGGCGCGGGCGAGGGGGTCGTCGGGAGCGGCGAAGTGATCGAGGCCGATGCGCACGTAGCCGGCCCGGACGAGGCGCCCGGCCGCCGCCTCGAACTGGGCGTGCCGCTCGTGCGGGCCGGGCAGCGCGGCCTCCGGCAGGGCGCGCTGGTGCGGCTTCATCCAGGGGACGTGCCCGTAGCCGAACACCGCGACCCGGTCGGGCGCGAGCGCCACCGCATGGTCCACGGTCGCCACGACGTTGGCGACGCTCTGGTGCGGCAGCCCGATCATCAGGTCGACATTGACCGCCGCGATGCCGGAGAAGCGCAGCCAATCGACGGCGCGGGCGGTCTCCGCCACCGATTGCTCGCGGCGGATCGCGCGCTGGACCTCGGGGTCGAGGCTCTGCACCCCGAGGCTCGCCCGGGTGACGCCGATCGCCGCCAGGGTCTCGACGTCGGCCGGCGTCAGCGTGCGCGGATCGATCTCGACCGCGATCTCGATGTCGGGCGCGAACGCGAAGGTCCGGCGCAGGTGCCCGGCGATGCGGCGCAGGTCGGAGCCGCGCAGCATCGTCGGGGTGCCTCCACCCCAGTGCAGGTGGCGCAGGACCGGCCGGCCGGCCAAGCGCGCCGCCACGAGGTCGATCTCGCGGGTCAGCGCGGCGACGTAGGCCTCGACCGGGGCGTAGCGGCGCACGACCCGGGTGTGGCAGCCGCAATACAGGCAGAGCGCGGCGCAGAACGGGACGTGGAAATAGGCCGAGACCGCCTCATCGGGCCCCACATCCCCGAGCCACCGGCCGAATTCGGCGGGACCGACCTCGGCCGTGAAGTGCGGCGCGGTCGGGTAGCTGGTGTAGCGCGGGACGCGCTCGCCGCCGAGGCGGTCGATCAGGTCGGGCGTGATCATGGTCGGGAGATCGCCGTCGGAGGGACATCCGGCCGACGCTCGCAGGCGATCGGACGCATCGCCTTGCGCTGGATCAAGCCGGCCCCCGGCGATCCCGCCGTGACCGTGATCCTCCGGCCGGCCGGGGTCGGTTGACGCAGATCAACGCCCGGCCGGGAGCCGCATGACCTAACGGGGCGATCACGCGAAGCCGCGCGTGGAGCGAACCGAAACCAGCCATGCCCGCCACACCCGCACCCAAATACATGACCGAGGGGGAGGCGGGCCTGTGCGCCGCCTTCGGCCTCGGCGCCCTCCTGTGCCTCGTCGCCTCGGCGAAGGCCGCGGACCCCGCCTTCGGCTTCCATGCCGGGCTGTTCTCGTTCGCGGCGGTCGCCGGGATCGTGGCGATCCTGCGCCGCTACGCCGCCCGCGACCCCGAGCCGGTGCCGCAGGAGATCGGGGGACGGCCGAACTACAATCTCGGGCCGATCAAGTTCGCGACCATCGCGTCGATGGGCTGGGGCATCGCCGGGTTCCTGGTCGGCTGCATCATCGCCTTCCAGCTCTGGGCGCCCTCGCTCAATCTCAGTCTCGAATACACCACCTTCGGGCGGTTGCGCCCCCTCCATACGTCAGCGGTGATCTTCGCCTTCGGCGGCAACGTGCTGATCGCGACCTCGCTCTACGTGGTGCAGCGGACCTGCCGGGCGCGGCTCGCGGGCGACCTCGCGCCGTGGTTCGTGGTGCTCGGCTACAACCTGTTCATCGTGATCGCCGGCACCGGCTACCTCCTGGGTGTCACCCAGTCGAAGGAGTATGCCGAGCCCGAATGGTACGCCGACCTCTGGCTCACGGTCGTCTGGGTCGTCTACCTCGTGGTCTTCCTCGCCACCCTCGCCAAGCGGCGCGAGCCGCACATCTTCGTGGCGAACTGGTTCTACCTCGCCTTCATCGTCACCATCGCGATGCTGCACGTGGTGAACAACCTCGCGCTCCCGGTGAGCGTCTTCGGCTCGAAGTCCTACCCGATCTTCTCCGGCGTGCAGGACGCGCTGGTGCAGTGGTGGTACGGCCACAACGCCGTCGGCTTCTTCCTCACCGCCGGCTTCCTCGCCATCATGTACTACTTCATCCCGAAGCGGGCGGAGCGGCCGGTCTATTCCTATCGGCTCTCCATCATCCACTTCTGGGCACTGATCTTCATGTATATCTGGGCAGGCCCGCACCACCTGCACTACACGGCGCTGCCCGACTGGGCCCAGACGCTCGGCATGACCTTCTCGATCATGCTGTGGATGCCGTCCTGGGGCGGGATGATCAACGGCCTGATGACGCTGTCGGGCGCCTGGGACAAGCTGCGGACGGATCCGATCCTGCGCCTGATGGTCGTCTCGCTCGCCTTCTACGGCATGGCGACGTTCGAAGGGCCGATGATGTCGATCAAGGCCGTCAACGCGCTCAGCCACTACACGGACTGGACCATCGGCCACGTGCATTCCGGCGCACTCGGCTGGGTCGCCTACGTGTCGTTCGGCGCGCTCTACTGCCTGGTGCCGTGGCTGTGGAACCGGCGCGAGGTCTATTCCCTTCGCCTCGTCGAGTGGCACTTCTGGGTCTCGACGCTCGGCATCGTCCTCTACATCACGGCGATGTGGGTCGCCGGGATCATGCAGGGCCTGATGTGGCGCGCCACGAACGACTTCGGCTTCCTCGAATACTCCTTCGTCGAGACCGTCGAGGCGATGCAGCCCTACTACCTGGTGCGGGCTTTAGGCGGCGTCCTGTTCCTGATCGGCGCGCTGATCATGGCCTACAACCTCGCCATGACGATCCTGGGCCGCGAAGCGACCGCGTCGAACCCGGCATCCGCGTCCGGTGCCACCCTCGTCCCGGCCGAGTGACCGTTTCGGCCCGCCCGCCGGCGGGCCCCGTTCGTCCGTCTCACATCGAAAGATTCCGGCCATGGCCACCGCCCAGCCCGGCCTCTGGAAGAGGCACGAGTTCTTCGAGAGGAACTCGTTTCCGCTGCTCATCGGCATCCTGATCGTCGTCGCGATCGGCGGCCTGATCGAGATCGTCCCGCTCTTCTACCTGAAGAGCACCATCGAGGCGGTGGAGGGCATCCGTCCCTACACGCCGCTCGAACTCGCCGGCCGCAACATCTACGTGCGCGAGGGCTGCTACCTCTGCCACAGCCAGATGGTGCGCCCGATGCGCGACGAGGTCGAGCGCTACGGCCATTTCTCGCTCGCGGCCGAGTCGCTGTACGACCACCCGTTCCAGTGGGGCTCGAAGCGCACGGGACCCGACCTCGCCCGCGTCGGCGGAAAGTACTCGGACGCCTGGCACCGCGAGCACCTGAAGGACCCGCGTGCCGTCGTGCCCGGCTCAATCATGCCGGCCTATTCCTTCCTCGACCGGCCCCTCGACGCGGAGGCCATCGCCGACGACCTGACGGCGAATGCCCGGCTCGGCGTGCCCTACAGCCGCGACATGATCCTGCGGGCGGGCAGCGACCTCACCGCCCAGCTCGATCCCGACGGCGCGGATGCCGGCTTCGCGCAGCGCTATCCCGGCGCCGTCGCGCATGCCCCCGGCGAGAAGGGCCGCCCGACCGAGCTCGACGCGCTGGTGGCCTACCTCCAGGTGCTCGGCACGATGGTCGACTTCAAGCTCTACGACGACGGCAAGAATTTGAGGTGATGCCCGTGACCTACGACCTCGCCGCCCGCTTTGCCCAGACGAGCGGGCTTCTCTACTTCGTGGCTTTGTTCGCCGGGGTCGCGCTCTACGCCGTCTGGCCTCGCAACCAGGGCCGGTTCGACGCTGCCGCCCGCCTGCCCCTCGACGAGGAGTGAGCCTCGTGACCGACCCGAAATCCTCCACCCCCGAGACCACCGGCCACGAGTGGGACGGCATCGCCGAGTACAACAACCCGCTGCCGCGCTGGTGGCTGACCTCGCTCTACGCCACGATCGTCTGGGCCTTCGGCTACTGGATCCTCTATCCGGCCTGGCCGCTGGTCTTCGACCACACGCGGGGCGTGCTCGGTTACTCGACCCGCGCCGCGGTGCTGGCCGACGTCGCCGCGACGAAGGCGGCCCGCGCGACGCTCGGCCAGTCGACGCTCGCCGTGGCGGATCTCGGTGAGATCGCGGCCGATCCGGCGCTGCTGCCGCTGGCGCTCGCCACCGGCAAGGCGGCCTTCGGCGACAACTGCGCCGCCTGCCACGGCACCGCCGCCACCGGCCGGACCGGCTACCCGAACCTCCAGGACGACGACTGGCTCTGGGGCGGCAGCCTCGCGGCCATCGCGGAGACGATCCGCGTCGGCATCCGGTCGGGCCATGCCGACACCCGCGCGGGCGAGATGCCGGCCTTCGGCCGCGACGGCATCCTCAAGCGCGACGAGGTCGAGACGGTGGCGAACTACGTCCTGTCCCTCTCCGGCAAGGCCTTCGCACCGGCCCTGAGCCTGGAGACGGGCGCCGCGCTCTTTTCCCGAAACTGCGCCGCCTGCCACGGCGAGCAGGGCCGGGGTAATCCGGAGATGGGGGCTCCGAACCTCGCCGACGCGGTCTGGCTCTACGGCTCCGCGCCCAAGGACGTGATCGCGACGATCCAGGGCGGCCGAAAAGGGGTGATGCCGACCTGGGAGGGGCGGCTCGACACCGCGACGATCAAGTCGCTGGCGATCTACGTCCACGGGCTCGGGGGCGGGCGTTAGGGCCTGATACCGTTTTCAAAAGAACCCGTCCGGAAACGGTATCGCCAGCCCACGCGGCGCGTGAACGGCGTCGAACCCCGCATCGCGAAGCGATCGATCGGCTCTCATATGACAGGGATGCCGGAAGCGATCGTCCGGCATCCCTGTCGTCGGCGCGCGCCGTGGAGCTGCAGCCGTCCCATATCTGAGCGAGGCGGATGCCCCGTCGCGACGCCACCGATCGGACGTCGCCGAGACGGCGATATGCCGGCCGCGCGGTCCGCGCGGCCGGAGGATCCGCTACGCGCTCTGTCCGACGCCGTCCTGCGCGAGCCCGGCATGCGCGGTTCCGTCTGGCCCGAATCCGTTTTGTCCTGCGGCCGGCATCGTCGCACCGTGCCGCTTGAGCGGCCGGTTGCCCGAAAGGCGGCGGAGCAGCACGTAGAAGACCGGCGTCAGAAAAAGCCCGAAGGCGGTGACGCCGATCATGCCGGAGAACACCGCGACGCCCATGGCGCGGCGCATCTCGGCCCCGGCCCCGGTCGCGGTGACGAGGGGCAGGACGCCCATGATGAAGGCCATCGAGGTCATCAGGATCGGGCGAAGCCGCAGGCGGCTCGCCTCGATGGCCGCCTCGACCGGGCTGCGGCCCGAAAATTCCAGCTCGCGGGCGAATTCCACGATCAGGATGGCGTTCTTGGCCGACAGGCCGACGAGCACGATCAGGCCGATCTGGGTGAAGACGTTGTTGTCGCCTGACGACAGCCAGACCCCGGTCATCGCCGCGAGGAGCCCCATCGGGACGATCAGCAGGATCGCGAGGGGCAGGGCGAGGCTCTCGTACTGCGCCGCCAACACCAGGAAGACGAGGAGCAGTGCGAGCGGGAAGACCCAGATCCCGGAATTGCCGGCGATGAACTCCTGGTAGGTGAGGTCGGTCCACTCGAAGGCGAATCCCCGCGGCAGCGTCTCGGCGGCGATGCGGGCCGCGGCGGCCTGGGCCTGGCCCGACGAGACGCCGGGGGCGGCGCCCGCGTTGATGTCGGCGGTGAGGAAACCGTTGTAGCGCATCGCCCGCTCGGGCCCCGCGGTCTGGCGCACCCGCAGCAGGGTCGAGAGCGGCACCATCTCGCCCGATCCCGCCCGGACCTTCAGGAGCCCGACATCGTCCTGGCGGGCGCGGAAGGGGGCATCGGCCTGGACCCGGACCGAGTAGGTGCGGCCGAACTTGTTGAAATCGTTGACGTAGAGCGAGCCGAGATAGATCTGGAGCGTGTCGAACACGTCGGTGACCGGGATCTTGAGCTGGCGCGCCTTGGTCCGGTCGATCTCCGCGAAGAGCTGCGGGACGTTCATCTGGAAGCTGGAGAAGAGGCCGGCGAGCTCCGGCGCCTGCGCGGCACGGGCGAGGAACGCCTTGGTGGCCTCGTTCAGCGCCTCGTAGCCCAGACCGCCGCGATCCTCGATCTGCAGCTTGAAGCCGCCGATGGTGCCGAGCCCGTTGACCGGCGGGGGCGGGAACATCGCGATGAAGGCTTCGGGGATCGCCGCGTATTTGCGGTTGAGGGACTGCGCGATGGCCGCGCCGTTGAGCGAGGGGTCCCGGCGCTCGTCGAACGGCTTGAGGGTCGAGAACACGATTCCCGAATTCGACGAGTTGGTGAAGCCGTTGATCGACAGGCCCGGAAAGGCGACCGCGCTCTCGACGCCGGGCTCCCGCAACGCGATCTCGCTCATCCGGCGGATCACCTCCTCGGTCCGGTCGAGGGTGGCGCCGTCGGGCAGCTGCGCGAAGCCGACGAGGTACTGCTTGTCCTGGCCCGGCACGAAGCCGCCGGGAATCTGGCGAAACAGCCCGACCGTCAGACCGACGAGGACGAGGTAGAGGAGCATCATCGCGCCTTTTCGCGAGACGACGGCACCGACGCCGCGCCCGTAGCCGTCGGAGGCGCGTCCGAAGGCCCGGTTGAAGCGGCGGAAGAACCAGCCGAGCAGGGTGTCGAGCACCCGCGTCAGCCGATCCTTGGGGGCGTGGTGGTCGCGAAGCAGGAGCGCCGAGAGGGCCGGCGACAGGGTGAGCGAGTTGATCGCCGAGATGACCGTCGAGATCGCGATGGTCAGCGCGAACTGCTTGTAGAACTGCCCGGTGAGCCCGCTGATGAAGGCGAGCGGCACGAACACGGCCACCAGCACCAGCGCGATGGCGACGATCGGCCCCGAGACCTCGCGCATCGCCTGCTCGCTGGCGTCCCGCGGCGACAGCCCCGCCTCGATGTTGCGCTCGACGTTCTCGACCACCACGATGGCGTCGTCGACCACGATGCCGATGGCGAGCACGAGGCCGAACAGGCTGAGCGCGTTGATCGAGAAGCCGAAGGCGTGCATCACCGCGAAGGTGCCGACGATCGAGACCGGCACGGCGAGGAGCGGGATGATCGAGGCCCGCCAGGTCTGCAGGAACAGGATCACCACGACGACGACGAGGGCGACCGCCTCGAGCAGCGTGTGGATGACCGCCTCGATCGAAGCGCGCACGAACTGCGTCGGGTCGTAGACGATCTGGTAGTCGATCCCCTCGGGCATCGTCCGCTTGATCTCCGCCATGGTCCGGCGGACCTCGTCGGAGATCGCGATCGCGTTCGAGCCGGGCGATTGCGAGATCGGCAGCGCCACCGCCGCCTTGTTGTCGAGGAGCGAGCGCAGCGCGTAGTCCGAGGCGCCGAGCTCGATGCGGGCGATGTCGCGGAGCCGCGTGATCTCGCCGTTCTCTCCCGTCTTGACCACGATGTCGCCGAACTGCTCCTCGTTCGCCAGGCGCCCCTCGGCGTTGAGCGAGAGCTGGAGGTCGAGGCCGGGCACCGCCGGCGAGGCGCCGATGACGCCCGCCGCCGCCTCGACGTTCTGGGCCTGGATCTCCCGCACCACGTCGCCCGCCGACAGGCCGTGCTCGGCGGTCTTCTGCGGGTCGAGCCAGATCCGCATCGCGTAGTCGCCGGAGCCGAAGAGCTGGACCTGGCCGACGCCGTCGAGGCGGGCGAGCCGGTCTTTGATGTTGAGCACCGCGTAGTTGCGCAGGTACGTCATGTCGTAGCGCCCGTTCGGCGAGACGAGGTGCACCACCATCGTCAGGTCGGGCGAGGACTTCACCGTGACGATGCCGAGCTGGCGCACGATCGCCGGCAGGCGCGGCTCGGCCTGCGAGACCCGGTTCTGCACGAGCTGCTGCGCCTTGTCGGGGTCGGTCCCGAGGCGGAACGTGACGGTCAGCGTCATGATGCCGTCCGTCGTGGCCTGGCTCGACATGTAGAGCATGCCCTCGACGCCGTTGATCTGCTCCTCGATCGGCGTCGCCACCGTCTCGGCGATGACTTTCGGGTTGGCCCCCGGGAAGGTCGCGCGCACCACCACGGAGGGCGGCACCACGTCCGGATACTCGGAGATCGGCATCGCCAGGAGCGACAGCAGGCCGCCGATGAAGATGAGAACCGAGAGCACGCCCGCGAAGATCGGCCGGTCGATGAAGAACTTGGACAGGGTCATGGCGCCCTCCGGGGCGGGGCAGCGGGCAAGGAAGCAGCAGGCAAGAGGGGAGCGGGCAAGGAGGCCGCGGGCATGAGGGATCCGCGCGGCCGCCCGAGTGCGGTCGCGGGGTCTCGCGGTTCGGAATCGGAGGTGCGAGCGAGCGCCGTGGAGCGCGTCAGCGCCCGGCGAGGCGGCGCGTCTCGGGGGCGCCGCGGGCGCCCATCGTCACCGGCTCGGGGCTGAGCAGCGTGCCGGGGCGGATCCGCTGCAGGCCGTTGACGACGATGCGCTCGCCGCCCGAGAGGCCCGAGGTCACGACGCGCAGTCCCTCGACCGCGCGGCCGAGGGTGACGGCCCGGAACGCGGCGCGGTTATCCGCCCCGACCACGAGCACGAACTTCTTGTCCTGGTCGGTGCCGACCGCCCGCTCGTCGACGAGGAGCAGCCGCTCGGGCGCGGGCCGGCCGAGCCGCATCCGGGCGAATTGCCCGGGGATGAGGCGACCGTCGCCGTTGGCGAAGCTGGCGCGCACCCGGACCGTGCCGCTGCGCGCGTCGACCTTGTTGTCGATGAATTGCAGGTGCCCGCGGGCGGGCGTTCCCTCGGCGGTCGTCATCTCGACCGGGATGGCGTCGAGCCGGCCGCGCCCGCCCGCCGGGCCGGCGATCGAGGCCAGCGCCTGGAGCACGACGGTTTCGTCGGCGTCGAAGCTCGCATGGATCGGATCGACCGAGACCAGCGTGGTGAGCACCGCCGCCCCCGCGCCCGCGGTGACGAGGTTGCCGGGCGTGACCTCGCGGCGCCCGACGCGGCCCGCCACCGCCGCCCGGATCTCGGTGTAGCCGAGGTTCAGCCTTGCTGCCGCCAGCGCCGCCTTCGCGGCGTCCAGGCTCGCCTTCGCCTCCTTGAAGGCGTTGGCCCGCACGTCGAGGTCGCGCGCCGTGACGATCTGCTGGTCGGAGAGCCGGCGCCCGCGCTCGAGGTCGCTCGCCGTCAGGGCGACGCGGGCCTCGGCCCCGGCCACCTGGGCCTCCAGGCGCTGGACCTCCGCCGCGTAGGGCGCCGGATCGATGGTCACCAGGAGGTCGCCGGCCTTGACGAGTTCCCCTTCCGCGAAGTGCGTCGCCTGGACCGCGCCGCCGACGCGGGCCCGCACGTCGACGCGCTCGACCGCCTCCAGGCGGCCGGAAAAATCGTCCCACAGCACCACGTCGCGCGGCGTGATCGCGGCGACCGGGGCGGACACCGCCTGCTCGGCCGGCGGCGTCGCGGCGCTGGCGGCGGTTCCTCGCGTGAACGAAGGGGACAGGAACGGGTAGGAGGCCCCCGCCAGCAGGACGAGAACGAGGCCGATTCCGGCGCTGCGCCGGACGAGGAATTGGCCTAGGGATGGGTCGCGACGTGGGTCCACGGCCGGCTCCGACATCTGTATGGTTCGATACACATGTCGGCATGGACGCGGCCCGTCAAGAGCCTTATCTAACACTCGATACAGAAATGGGAGCCGGCAGGCGATGGCGATGGGGCGACCCCGGTCGTTCGATACCGACAAGGCCCTCGACGAGGCGATGGAGGTGTTCTGGCGCCACGGCTACGACGGCGCGAGCCTCGCGATGCTGACGAAGGCCATGGGCATCAAGCCGCCGAGCCTCTATGCGGCCTTCGGCAGCAAGGAAGGTCTGCTCAAGGCGGCCCTCGATCGCTACGCCGAGCGCCGATCCGCGCATATGCGCTACGTGCTGGCGGGCGCCACCGCCCGCGAGGTGGCCGAGCGCTTCCTCACCAGCATCGCCGAGAGCCACACCGATCCGGCCAACCCGCCCGGCTGCCTGCTGGTCCAGGGCGGGCTGGCCTGCGGCGAGGGGTCCGAGAACATCCCGTTCGAGCTCGCCTCCCGGCGCGCCCAGTCCGAAACCGAGCTGCGCGAGCGCTTCGCCGCGGCCAAAAGCGACGGCGACCTGGGCGTGGACGCCGACCCGGCGGCGCTCGCGCGCTTCCTCTCGACGGTCGCGTCGGGCATGGGCGTGCTGGCCTCCTCGGGCGCCGACCGGGAGGCCTTGCGGGAGGTCGCGCGGGTGTCGCTCGGCGCCTTCCCGGGGCCGGCGGCGGCGCGGTAGTTCCGCAGCCGCCGGGCCGGCCCTCATCGGCCATGCTCGGCCGATCGCCGCAGGGCTGCCCGGGGAAAGAAAAAGGCGCGGGATCCCCTCTCCCGTGTGGGAGAGGGGTAGGGGTGATCGAAGATCGCGCGAGGGTGACACGCGTCAGGATTAAGCACTGAGCGTCACGCTGCCAGCACGACGTTCGGTGCTTGAATAAGAACCGTAGCACCCTCACGCGCGATCTTCGATCGCCCGGCCCCTCTCCCACACGGGAGAGGGGAGGCGCGCGACTTCCACGTGGAAGCGCGCCCAAACCGAGATGTTTGAACACGTTAGCCGCCCGCGGGGGAGAGGGGACAAGGCGCCCCTCCGCTTCCCACGACAGCCCTGCGATTGCGAGAGATCAATGACGCGGGCCACCCCCCGCCTGAGAACGGCTCCTGCCCGCGCCCGGGCGGCTGGACAGGCGGCGATGGCCTTGAGCGAACCTGCGACGACGGCACGGTCCACGGCTCCGCGTGAGGGCCGCAAGGCGAAGTTCGGCACCGCCGCGATCCGGCCGGCGGTGCCGGCGGTCACCGGCGATCTCTACGAAGCGCGCCGGAAGATCCACCCGCAGGCGGTGCGGGGCCGGTTCCGCACCACGAAGTGGATCATCCTGGCGGTGGCGCTCGGGGTCTAC
Source organism: Methylobacterium indicum (assembly GCF_017347565.1). Taxonomy (NCBI): domain Bacteria; kingdom Pseudomonadati; phylum Pseudomonadota; class Alphaproteobacteria; order Hyphomicrobiales; family Methylobacteriaceae; genus Methylobacterium; species Methylobacterium indicum. Next base: position 6,065,772 of record NZ_AP024145.1, read on the forward strand.
TACCTCGTGCCGTTCCTGCGATTCGACCGCGGCCCGGGGGCACCGTCGCAGGCGGTGCTGATCGACCTCGACCGCGGCCGCCTCTATGTCTTCTTCATCGAGCTGTGGCCGCAGGAGGTCACCTACGTGATGGGCCTGCTGATTCTGGCGGCCCTGATCCTTTTCCTGATGAACGCCGTCGCCGGCCGGATCTGGTGCGGCTATCTCTGCCCGCAGACGGTCTGGACCGATCTCTTTCTCGCGGTCGAGCGCCTGGTCGAGGGCGACCGCCGGGCGCGGCTCAAGCTCGACGCGGCGCCTTGGTCGGTCGAGAAGATCGCCCTGCGCACCCTCAAGCACGCGATCTGGCTCCTGATCGCCTGGTGGACCGGCGGTGCCTGGGTGCTCTACTTCGCCGACGCGCCGACCCTGGTGCGCCAGCTCGCGACCTTCCAGGCCCCGCCGGTCGCGGGCTTCGCCATCCTGACGCTGACCGCCACGACCTATCTGCTCGCCGGCCACCTGCGCGAGCAGGTCTGCACCTACATGTGCCCGTGGCCGCGCATCCAGGGCGCCCTCACCGACGCCCACTCCCTCAACATCCGCTACCGGGTCGAGCGCGGCGAGCCCCGCGCCTCGGTCAAGACGGCAGCCGCCCTGCGCGCCGCCGGTCGGCCGGCCGGCGATTGCGTCGATTGCTACGCCTGCGTCACCGCCTGCCCGGCGGGGATCGACATCCGCGACGGGCTCCAGCTCGCCTGCATCCAGTGCGGCCTGTGCGCCGACGCTTGCGACGCCGTGATGACGAGGCTCGGGCGGCCGACCGGCCTCATCGCCTACGACACCGAGGCGAATGGCCGGCGCCGGGCCGCGGGCCTGCCGCCGGTTCAGCGAATCCTGCGCCCGCGCACGGTCGCGTACGGCCTCCTGGTGGTGGGAATCGGTGGCTTCATGCTCGCGAGCCTCGCGACCCGGAGCTTCACCGGCATCAGCGTCCTGCACGACCGCAACCCGCTCTTCGTCGTCCTGTCGGAGGGCGGGGTGCGCAACGGCTACGCCGTCAGGGTCATCAACAAGCGCCCGGTCGAGCGGCGCTTCGTCCTCGGCCTCGAGGGGCTGCCGGGCGCCCGTCTCGAGGTGGTGGGCGCCGCCGACGACCTCGTCGTGCCGGCCGACACGACGCGGGAATACCGCGTCCTCGTCTTCGCCCCGCCCGGCCGCGCCGGCTCGGCGCCGCTCGCCTTCCGCGTCACCGATCCGGCCAGCGGCGAGACCGCCCTGGCGCAGGACCACTTCAAGGCACCCTAGGACCATGCAGGCCCGCCTCGTCGCCCCGTTCCGCCTCACCGGGCGGCACGTCCTCCTCGCCTTGATCGGCTTCTTCGGCACCATCGCGGCGGCCGACGCCCTCCTGGTCACCTCGGCCTTTCGCACCTTCACGGGGCTCGAGGCGGCCTCGCCCTACCATGCCGGGCAAGTCTACACCGCCGAGCGCGCCCGGGCCCGGGCCCAGACCGCCCGGGGATGGCACCTCGACGGCACGATCGCGCGCGACGGCGCCGGCATCGGCCTGATCGTCTCCCTGCGCGGGCCCGACGGCGCGCCGCTCGCCGGCAAGGACCTGCGCGCCCGGCTGGAGCGCCCGACCGATGCCCGCCTCGACCGGGCCCTGGCCCTCGCGGCGACCGCCCCCGGCACCTATGCGGGCAACCTCGATGCGCTGCCGGCCGGCCAGTGGCGGCTCGTCGTCGAGGTGACGGGACCGGGCGGGATCGAGCTTCGGCGCGAGCGCCGCGTCACCATCGAGTAGGGGCGGATTTCGATGTGCTGCACCGATGCGGCGCTCGCCTATGTCGAGGCCCATGCCGCCTGGAGCGAGGCGAACACCCGGCCCTCCCGGGAGCGCAACTACGACGCCTTCGTCACCCGCACCCGGGCGGGCGCGGCCCGGGCCGACTTCGCCGTCGAGGGCGTGCGCTGCGCCTCTTGCCTCGCGGCCATCGAGCGCGGCCTCGCCGAGGTGCCGGGCGTAGCCGTGGCGCGGTTGAACCTCACCGAGCGGCGCCTCGCGGTCGAGTGGGCACCCGAGGCCGAGCCCGATGTGGGACTGATCCGGGCGCGGCTCGCCGCCCTCGGCTACGCCGCCCATCCCTTCGACCCGCACCGGCCGGCCGATGCCGAGGCGGCGGAGAGCGAGCGGCTGATCCGCGCCCTGGCGGTGGCGGGCTTCGCCTCGATGAACGTGATGCTGCTGGCGATCTCGGTCTGGGCCGGCAGCGTCTCCGACATGACGCCCGAGAACCGCGACCTCTTCCACTGGATCCAAGCGCTCGTCGCCCTGCCGGCGGCCGCCTATGCGGGCCGGCCGTTCTACGAAGGGGCGCTCCGCGGCCTGCGGGCCGGACGGATCACCATGGACTTCCCCATCACCCTCGGGGTGGTGCTGACCCTCGTGATGTCGGTGGTCGAGACGGCTCTGGGGGCGACCCACGCCTATTTCGACGGGGCGATCATGCTGCTGTTCTTCCTGCTGATCGGGCGGGTGCTCGAACAGGCGATGCGGCGGCGGACCCGGACGCTGGCCGAGAATCTCGCGGCGTTGCGCTGCGAGACCGCGGCGCGGATCGAGCCCGACGGGTCGGTGCGCGACGTTCCGCTCGCCGAGGTCGCGCCCGGCGCCCGCGTGCTGGTGCGCCCGGGCGAGCGGGTGCCGATGGACGGCCGGATCGAGCGCGGGCGCTCGGACCTCGATCGTAGCCTCGTCACCGGCGAGACCGCACCGGTGCCGGTGGAGGAGGGGGCCCTCGTCCAGGCCGGCGCCCTCAACGGCGACGGCGCGCTCGTCGTCGCGGTCACGGCGGCGGCCGGGGCGGGCTTCCTCGACGAGGTCGAGGCGCTGATGCGCCGTGCCCTCGAAACCCGCTCGCGGGCGCTGGTGCTCGCCGACCGGGCCACCCGCCTCTACGTGCCGCTGGTCCATGCGGCCGCCGCGCTGACCTTCGCCGGCTGGCTCGTCGCCGGGGCCGGTCCGCACGCCGCGCTCCTCACCGCCGTCGCGGTGCTCGTCGTCACCTGTCCCTGCGCGCTCGGCCTCGCGATCCCCGCCGTCCAGGTCGTCGCCGCCGGCGCGCTGTTTCGCGACGGCGTGCTTCTCAACGACGGCTCCGCCCTGGAGCGAATGGGCGAGATCGACACCGTGGTGTTCGACAAGACCGGCACGCTGACCCTGCCGGAGCCGGTCCTGGCCGCCGAGGCCGGCGACGCCGCTGCGCTGGCCCGGGCCGCCCGCCTCGCCCTGTCGAGCCGCCACCCGATGGCCGCCGCCCTGGCGCGGCAGGCCGCGGAGGGCGCCGAGCCCTATCCGGGGGCGCAGGAAGCGGCAGGCCTCGGCGTCCGGGCGACCGTCGACGGCGTGGAGCTGCGCCTCGGCTCCCCAACCTTCTGCGGCGCCGAGGCGCAGGCCGAAGCGGCCCTCGCCGCCGCGCCGGAGGCCTCGGTCATCTGCTTTCGCGCCGGGGCCGGGGAGCCGGTCGCCTACCCGGTCGCCCAGGCGCTTCGCCCGGACGCGGCGGCGGTCATGGCCGCGCTGCGGGCGGAGGGACGACGGATCGCGATCCTGTCGGGGGACCGGCCGAGCGCGGTCGCGGCGGTCGCCGCGCGGCTCGGCGTGAGCGAGTGGGAGGCCGGTCTCACCCCGCAGGACAAGATTATTCGCATCGAGGCCCTCGGCCGCGCCGGCCGTCGGGTGCTGATGGTCGGCGACGGCCTCAACGACGCACCGGCGCTCGCCGCCGCCCACGCCTCGCTCTCGCCGGTCACCGCCGCGCATGTGAGCCAGGCCGCCGCCGACGCGCTCTTCCTCGGCCGCAGCCTCGCGCCGGTGCTCTCGGTGATCGCGGTCGGCGCCCGGGCCCGGCGGCTGATGCGGCAGAACCTGTGGCTCGCGGGCGCCTACAACCTCGTCGCGGTGCCGCTCGCCGCCGCGGGGCTCCTCACGCCGCTGATCGCCGCGTTGGCGATGTCGGGCTCCTCGGTCGTCGTCACGCTCAACGCGCTGCGCGCCCGCGCCCGTCCGCGGCCCACGCCGTCTCCCCGACCGGAGGGGACCGCCGAGGTGCCGGCGGATCCGGCCATCGCCACCCCCTGACCGCCTCCGGACCCTGCCATGGCCGTGCTTCTCCTCGTCATCCCGATCGCCCTCGGCCTCGGCGGCCTGGGCCTCGGCGCCTTCCTGTGGGCGCTGCGCTCCGGCCAGTACGACGACGTCGAGGGGGCCGAGCTGCGAGCCCTGTCGGACGACTGAGCGCCGGCCATGGTCCTCCCTTGCCCACCAGCGGAAAACAGCCCCATGACCGACGCGACCGCCCTCTCGGAGACGATCCGGCTCGACACGACCGTCGCCGCCTTCCTGGCCGACCGGCCCCTGCGGGGCGTGAGCGGCAGCTTCACGGTGGCGAGCGCGTGCCACCGCATGCGGGATGACGGTATCGGCGCCCTGGTGGTGGTCGAGGCGCACCGCCTCGTCGGCATCGTCACCGAGCGGGACGTGGCGGTGCGGGTGATCGCCGGCCACCGCGACCCGCACCTGACCCTGGTGCGCGAGGTGATGACCCGCGATCCCCGGACCATCGCCGCCGAGGCGAGCCTCGCGGACGCGCACGCGCTGATGCGCGTGGGCGGATTCCGCCACCTCCCGGTCATGCGCGGCGGCGAGGTGGTCGGGATGATCTCGCTGCGCGACATCCCGCCCGGGACGGCGCAGGCCCCCGGCGCGCCGGCCGGAGCCCCGACGGACCCCGCTTGAGCAAGATCAAGGCGGCCCGCGCCGGGCCGGACCACGATACCGCAAGACAGGGTCCAAGGCCGCCATGCCCGCTCCCACGGGACCGGTCCTCGTCGTCGACGACGACGAGGCCGTCCGACGCTCGCTCAAATTCGCCCTCGAGCTCGAAGGGCTCGACGTGCGCCTCTACGAGGATGCCGGCCAGCTGCTCGGCGAGGCGGGGCTTCCCCGGTCGGGGTGCCTCGTCGTGGATTATCACATGCCGGGCATGGATGGGGTCGAGCTGGTCGGGCACCTGCGTGCCCGGCGCGTGAGCCTGCCCGCCATCCTGGTCACCGGGCGCCTCACCGAAGATCTGCGCCACCGCGCCGCGCGGGCCGGCTTCCGGCAGGTGGTGGAAAAGCCCTTCGAGGACGGATCGCTGCTCTCCGGCATCCACGATGCGCTGTCCGCCTCGGCGTGAAGACGCACCGGGCACCCCCGCGTCGGCCAGCGGCTGACGATACTGCGCGGTCCACCCGGGTCTCGATCCCGGTCACCGCCGCCGAGATGGGGAGCGGCTCATGCTCCGGAGCGTCACCGGGATCGGGTCGTGTCGAACAGGCGTGACGGACCGCGCCTCGCGATCGGGCCGTGTGGCAGGCGGTCCGCCTGTTTCAAGGGAGCGGACCGACGCTCAGTGGCGGGAGCCGCCGGACGTCATGCCGCGACGCTTCTGGCCCCTCGGCCGGGACGGATGCTTGCCGTTGCCCATGTTGCGGACGGGGGTCACCAGGGAGTTGCCGTCGATCGTTGCGCTCGTGCCGGTCTGCCCGGCGCTCGGGGCGGGCAGCGGCGCCGCGGAGGCCGGGATCGACATCAGGACGGCACCGAGAATGCCGGCGCTTGCCGTAACGGTCAGTCTGGAGACGGTCATGGGCTCTGTCTTCCTCACGGGCTCGTGATGCTTCCCGCCGGACAACGACGATCCGACCGCCGCGTTCCCCGCGCGGGCGTGGCCTGTTCCGACGGGTTCCCGACGCGCAGGCTCGTCGGGCCGGGTAAGGCCCGACGCCGGGACCGCCGCATGCCGCCGCTTGATGACACGGACCTGTGCCGAAGCGTGCTTCGTACGCAGATCGCGGGAGCGGACGCTGCGGCGCAGCGCGACGGTGAAGGCCCCGAGACCGTCCTGCATGGCCCGTCGCCCCCATGCTAAGCCTGGCGGACAGGCAGTGCCGCGTGGTGACAGTCGTCGATGAAAGCCATTGCATCGGTTCCGAACCGCGTCGTCAGCGCGATCCGACGGTCGTTCCGGCAGTTCCTGGCTCTGCCGCTCGCCACGGTGATCGGTTTCGTCGGCCTCAGCGCCCTGGTCTATCTGGCGGACGGGTCGTGGTCCGGCGACCGGGCGCCCCACGGCTTTGCCTGGCTCGGGGCCCTGACGGGGGATCGCGCGGCCCTGGGCAGCCTGCTCGCGACCGTGGCATCGAGCATCGTCACGGTCACCTCGATCACCTTCTCGCTCCTGCTTCTCGCCGTGCAGCAGGGCGCGGGCGCCCTGACGGCGCAGGTCACCGACCAGTTCATGGCGCGGCGGACCAACCAGCTCTATTTCGGCTACTTCGTCGGCCTGTCGGTCTTCGTGCTGACGACGCTCGTGACCAATACCGACTACCACCGCCCGGTCTTCGCGGCGGCGCTCAGTCTGTTGCTCACCGCCCTGGCGCTGTGCCTGATCATCGTGATGATCTACAACACGATCGACCAGATGCGGCCGGAACAGATCATCCAGTTCATCCACGACAAGGTGCTCGAAGCGCGCGGCACGGATCTCGACGTGCTGGCGGCGACCCGCAGGACGACGCGCCGCGACTGGGCCGACCGCGCCCTCGTCCGCTCCCGGGAGAGCGGCTACGTCGTCGGGCTCGACCTCGCTCGGGTCGAGACGGCCCTGGAGCGGCACGGCGACGTCGAGGTCGAGGTCCTCATCGCCCTCGGGACGTATCGCGCCGTCGGCGACCCGGTGTTCCGGCTCCGGTGCGGCCCCGGCGTCGTCCTGGACGCGGAGGCGCAGGAGCGCATCGCCGAGGAGACGCTCGCCGCCTTCGCGTATGACGACGGGCGCGATCTCCAGACGAGCACCGCCTACGGCCTGCACCAGCTCGCGACCATCGCCTGGACGTCCGTCTCGACCTCGAAATCGAACCCCAATCCGGGCCTCACGGTGATCCAGGCGCTGCGGGACATCATCGCGCAGTGGAGCCGCGGCGAGATCGAGATCCGGGGCGATGACGGCGCCCGCATCGTCTACGGCGACGCCGCTCCCGTCATCGCGACCGACGCCCTCGAGGCCGTGATCGTCGTCGCCTCCGAATCGATCCAGTCCCAGACCCTGACCGAGGCCGTCGCCACGCTCGCCATCCTGCTGCGCCACGTCGAGGCGCCGACGGCCGGGAGACTGGCGGATGTCGCCCACCGGGCGCTGTCGAGCCTGGGCGAGCACGTCCTGACGCGGCAGCTCGAAGCCGCCCTGCACGACCTGGCCTCGGCCTTGGAGGAACGCGGCTTCGGGAGCGTGGCGGAGGAGGTCGCCAGGGCATCCGCCGCGCTTGCGGGCAGCCTGGGCAAGCTGAACTCGCGCTCGACCCGGGTGCCCGGGACGACGTCGTAGGGCAGCCCCCGCCATTCGGTGGAAGCCCGCATCGGACCGACGCCGCACGCTTGCGTCCGAGACCCTGTTTGACCGATCGACATACTCTATCCTACCAGCAACCTCATCCTGAGGTGTTAGTCGATTGGAAATCGACTAACCTCGAAGGAGGGATCCAGAAGTCTCCGAGATCACTCGATCCCTCCTTCGAGGCTCGGCGATCTTCGATCGCCTCGCACCTCAGGATGCGGTGAAAGGGTATGATAACCCAAGATCGCTGCTGGTATTTGCCAGTCATAATCAAGCAGGCTCTCCAAGTTTTTGCCGTTACTTCGCGACGGAGGCGCTGCCTTGGCGATGACTTCGAACGTCCGCAATCCCCGTGTCGGCGAGCTGGCCCGGCGCCGCAAGACCGGGACCACCGAGGCCGTGATCGGGACCTTGGCGAAGCCAGGCCCCCCCGGTCCATCACCGATAAGGACGCGTTCGGGCCTAAGGGGAATCCCTTACGCGTCGAACCGGAATGTCGCCGCCGTCCTCGATCGCCTAGCCATGGACCTCGTCAAGACCGCCCGAACGATCGCCCGACGAGGCATCCGATGCAGCTCGCTCTCGCCACCGCCGGCCTCGGCCCCGCGCTGAACCCCGGGCCCGTCCACGCCCATCTCCATCCGGAGGAGCCGGGCGCGCGCCGCCGCGTCGAGGCCGACGAGGAGATCTACGCCGAGGGCGACCGCCCGCTCCACTTCTACAAGGTGGTGTCGGGCGCGGTGCGGACCTACCGCCTTCTCAGCGACGGGCGCCGGCAGATCGACGGCTTCCACCTCCCGGGCGACATCTTCGGCCTCGAGGCCGGCGACGAGCGCAGGACCGGGGCCGAGGCGGTGGTCGACACGGTGCTCACGGCCCACCGCCGGAGCGACCGGGCCGCGCTCACGGGCGATGCCGGGGCGCTGGCGTGCGAGGTGGTGGCGGCGATGCTGCGGGCGCTGGCCCGGGCGCAGGATCACATGCTGCTGCTCGGCCGCAAGACCGCCAGGGAGCGGGTGGCGAGCTTCCTCCTCGGCCTCGCCGAGCGGGCGGGGGCCGACGGCGTCCTGGCGCTGCCGATGTCGCGGGCCGACATCGCCGACCACCTGGGTCTCACGGTCGAGAGCGTCTCGCGCACCTTCACCCAGCTGGAGCGCGACGGGCTCATCGCCCTGCCGGCCCACCGGCGCGCGGTCGAGCTGCGCGACCGGGCGGCCCTGCGGCGCCTCGACGGCTGAGGGCGCCGGGGGCGGACGCCGCGCCCGGTTTTTGCTATCCACGGCGATCCGATCCCGCGTCGCGCCCTTCGGCCCGCATGACGAAGCCCGATTCCACCGCGATCCCGCCCCCCGACGCCGCGCCCAACGCCGAGGAGCTCCGCCAGACGCTCGAGGAGGTCGGCATCTGCTTCTGGTCGCTCGACGTGCCGACCGGGCGGATCTCGGTCTCGGCGAGCGGGGCGCGGCTGTTCGGCGTCCCGCCCGATCGGCTCACCACCTTCGAGGCGACGCAGGCCCTGGTCCACCCGGACGACCGCGAGGCCCGGGCGGCGGCGATCCGGCGCGCGCTCGACCGCGGCGGCAGCTACGAGGTCGATTACCGGGTGGTGCGCCCCGACGGCCGGAGCGACTGGCTGCGCTCGCGCGGGACCATCGAGATCGACCCGCAGGGCGGGCCGGTGCGCCATCGCGGCGTGGTGTTCAGCATCCATGCCCAGCGCCAGGCCGAGACCGAGCTGCGCGCCCGCGAGGCGCATCTGCGCTCGATCCTCGAGACGGTGCCGGACGCGATGATCGTCATCGACGAGGAGGCCCGCATCCAGTCCTTCAGCGCGACGGCGGTGCGCCAGTTCGGCTACGCGCCGGAGGACGTGGTGGGGCAGAACGTCAGCCTCCTGATGCCCGAGCCCTATCGCAGCCGGCACGATTCCTACATGGCCCGCTACCTCGCCACCGGCGAGCGGCGCATCATCGGCATCGGCCGCGTCGTCGTCGGCCGGCGCAAGGACGGCTCGACCTTCCCGATGGAGCTCGCGGTCGGCGAGATGCGCTCGTCGGGCGCGCGCTACTTCACGGGCTTCATCCGCGACCTCACCGAGCGCCAGCGCACCGAGACCCGGCTGCAGGAGCTGCAATCCGAGCTCGTCCACATGTCGCGCTTCACCGCGCTCGGCGAGATGGCCTCGACGCTCGCCCACGAGATCAACCAGCCGCTCACCGCCATCGCCAGCTACCTCAAGGGCTGCCGCCGCCTGCTCCAGCGGATGGAGGGGCCCGAGGTGGCGATGCTCGCCGACGCGGTCGGCCAGGCCGCCGACCAGGCGCTGCGGGCCGGCCAGATCATCCGCCACCTGCGCGAGTTCGTCGCCCGCGGCGAGGGGGAGCGCCACATCGAGGGGCTGCCCAAGCTCGTCGAGGAGGCGAGCGCGCTCGCCCTCGTGGGCGCCAAGGAGCGGGGCGTCCACGTCACCTTCGCGCTCGACCCGCAGGCGCCGCTGGTGCTGGCCGACCGCATCCAGGTGCAGCAGGTCCTGCTCAACCTGATCCGCAACGCCATCGAGGCGATGCAGGACGCCCCTCGGCGCGAGCTGCGCGTCACCAGCCGGGCCTTGCCCGGAGAAGGGCTCGTCGAGATCGGCGTCGCCGATACCGGGCCGGGCCTCGCGCCGGAGGTGCTGGAGCGGCTGTTTCAGCCCTTCGTCACCACCAAGGCGCACGGGATGGGGGTCGGGCTCTCGATCTGCCGTACCATCGTGGAGGCGCATGGCGGCAAGATCCTGGCCGAGTCGCGCCCGGGGCAGGGGACCTGCTTCCGCTTCACGCTGCGGGCGGTCGAGACAGGGGAGCTGGACGATGTCGGGTGAGGTGCCGGTCGACGTGGTCGACGACGATCTCGCGGTTCGTCAGTCCCTCGCCTTCCTGTTCGCCTCCGACGGGATCCCGGTGCGCCTGCACGACTCCGCCAGGGCCTTTCTCGCCGCCCCCCCGCAGGCCGCGGGCTGCATCGTCACCGATGTGCGCATGCCGGGCCTCGACGGGATCGAGCTGCTGCGCCGCCTGAAGGCGCAGGGCGACGGGCGCCCGGTGATCGTGATGACCGGCCACGCCGACGTGCCGCTCGCCGTCGCGGCGATGCGCGAGGGCGCGTTCGACTTCATCGAGAAGCCGTTCGACGACGAGGTCCTGCTCGCCGCCGTGCGCGCCGCCCTCGACAGCGGGCGCCGGGCCGCCGAGCGCCACGCCGCCGTCGCCGAGACCGGCCGGCGCATCGCCGCGCTCTCGGAGCGCGAGCGCCAGGTGCTCGACGAGCTGATGGCCGGCAGCCCCAACAAGGTCATCGCCCAGGCGCTCGGCATCAGCCCGCGCACGGTCGAGATCTACCGCGCCAACGTCATGGCGAAGATGCAGGCCGGCAGCCTCGCCGAGCTGGTCCGGATGGCGCTGATGGTCCGGCCGGGCGGGTAGGAAGCCCGCCCGGCCCGCGCGTGCGACGGCGCTTCACCGCCCCCGGGCGGCGTCGGCCTCCTCGTTCCAGTCGAGGGCGGCGTAGGTGTCCCTCAGCGCGCGCTTGAGGAGCTTGCCGGCGGTGTTGCGGGGCAGGTCGTCCTGGAACAGGATGCGCTTGGGGACCTTGAACGGCGCCAGGCCGGCCCGGCAATGGGCGACCAGCTCCTCGGCGTCGACGGCGGCGCCCGGGCGGCGCACCACCACGGCGGTCACGGCCTCGATCCATTTCGGGTGGGGCAGGGCGATCACGGCGACCTCCGACACGCCGGGATGGGTGAACAGCACCTCCTCGACCTCGCGGCTCGCCACGATGGTGCCGCCGGTCTTGATCACGTCCTTCACCCGGTCGACCACCGTGATGTAGCCGGCCTCGTCCATGATCCCGACATCGCCCGAATGGAACCAGCCGCCGCGGAACGCCTCGCGGGTCTCCTCCGGCTTGTCCCAGTAGCCGGCCATCAGCTGGGGCGAGCGGTGGACGATCTCGCCCCGCTCGCCGGGGGCGACGTCCCGCATCGCGTCGTCGACGATCCGGGTCTCGACGTTGAAGACCGGCCGGCCGCAGGAGGCCGGGCGCGCGTCGTGCTCCTCGGGACGCAGGACGGTGGCGAGCGGCGCGATCTCGCTCTGGCCGTAGCAATTGTAGGGCTGCGCCCCCGGCAGCCGCGCCCGCAGCTCCTCCAGGACCGGCACCGGCATGATCGAGGCGCCGTAATAGACGTGGCGCAGGCTCGTCAGGTCCCGCGTCGCGAAGTCGGGCGAGCGCAGGAGGCTGATCCACACCGTCGGGGGGGCGAAGAACGAGGTCAGGCGGTGCGCCTCGATCAGCTGCAGGCAGGTCTGCGGCGCGGGCGCCTCGATCAGCACCGTCTCGGCCCCGGCCAGCAGCTGGGGCATGGTGAAGGCGTGCATCTGCGCCGTGTGGTAGAGCGGCAGCGCGGCGAGCGCCCGGTCGTGCGGCCCGAAATCGAGGGCGAGGATGCAGCTCTGGTACTCCGCCAGCAGCCCCCGGCTCGTCATCATGGCGCCCTTCGGCGCCGCCGTGGTGCCGGAGGTGTAGAGGAGCTGCACCACGTCGTCCTCGGCGAGCGGCACCTCGACCGGCTCGGCGGGACCGCCGTCGCCCGCAAGGTGCAGCACGTCGAGGCCGGTCCCGCCGAACAGGGTGCCGAACCAGGGCGCGGCGGAGGCGCCCAGCGCCTCCCGGGCATTCCCCTCGAGGGCCGGATCGACGATCAGGCAAGCGGCGCCGGATTGCTCGACGACGTAGCGCAGCTCGCGCCCGGTGAGCGCGTAGTTGACCGGAACGTGGATGATCCCGGCCCGGGCGCAGGCGAGCCAGAGGATCAGGTAGGCGTCCGAGTTGCGCCCGAGCGCGCCGAGCCGGTCGCCGCGCGACAGCCCCGCCGCCAGGAGCCCGGCGGCGACCCGGTCGGCGGCGCGGTCGAGGGCCGTGAAGCTCCAGCGTCGATCGGCGAAGGACAGGGCGTTGCGGTCCCGGTAGCGCCGCGCCGCGCGGCGCAGGGCGTCCGAGACCGTGTCGCGCCGGGCGCGGTCGGCCTCCTGCATGTCCTCGTGTGCCATGGCGCGGCGTCCCTCCGGTTTTCGGTGTTTGTCGCTCCTTGTCGCAAGGTCGTGCCGCCAAGTCACGCCGGTGCGGGCGCCACGCGGGCGGCGACGTCGAGCCGGTGCGTCGGCATCCCCCGAACGCACGAAAACCGCCGCGGCCCGGCGGGGCGGCGGCGGTTCGGGACGCGTTGGGGCTGCGGCTTACTTCAGCCAGCCGTCCACGGTGGCGCGGTTGGCCGCGATCCACTTGGCGGCGGTCTCGGCGGGCTTGGCGCCCTTCTCCTCGTTCTCGGCCATCACGGCCTCCTCGTCCTTGATGCCGAGCTTGAACTTCTGGAGGATGCCGTAGACCTCCGGCATGTCCTCCTTCAGGCCCTTGCGGGCCAGGGTGTTGACGCTCTCCTCGCCGCCGAAGACCTGCTTGGGGTCGGCGAGGTACTTCAGCTGGTAGCGGGCGAACATCCAGTGCGGCGTCCAGGCGGTGACGACGATGTCCTGCTTGCGGCGGATCGCGTCCTTGAGCGCGCTCGTCATCGTGGCGTCGCTGCCGTCGAGGAGCTTGACCGGCAGGCCGTAGGCCTTGATCGCCGCCTCCGAGGTCTTCATCACGCCGGCACCGGGATCGATGCCGATCACCTTGCCGTCGACCTCGGCGGCCTTGGTCTTCAGGTCCTCGATCGAGTTCAGCGGCGAGGTGGCGGGCACCGCCCAGCCGATCTTGGCGCCCGTCACGTTCGGGCCGATCAGCTCGAGCCGGTTCTTCAGCTTCTCGTAATAGGCGCCCTGGGTCACCGGCAGCCAGGCGGCGACGCTGGCGTCGGCGTCCCCGGTCGCCACGGCCTGCCACATCGCGGCGGCGGCCAGCGGGATCGCCTTCACCTCGTAGCCCTTCTCCTCCAGGGCGAGCTTGAGGATGTTGGTGGCGACCACCGCGTCGGCCCACTCGACATAGGCGAGGCGGACCTGCTTGCCGGCCGCCTCGGCGGGCGTCTGGGCGAGCGCGAGGCAGAGGACGACGCCGACGGTGGATGCGCGCATCGAGGGACCTTTCTGGACGAGCAGTGGCGAAGGGGCTTGAGCAAGGGGGCTTGGAAGAGAGGTCAGGCGGTGCCGTGCGGGCGGGCGCGGGCGGCGAGCGCCTGGGTCGCCCGGTCGAGGATCACCGCCAGGATGACGATGCCGATGCCGGCCTCGAACCCGGCGCCGGCCTCCAGGCGCTGGATCGACTGCCACACCACCCGGCCGAGGCCGCCGGCCCCGATCATCGCGGCGATCACCACCATCGAGAGCGCCAGCATCATGGTCTGGTTGACGCCCGCCATGATGGTCGGCAGCGCCAGCGGCAGCTGGACCTTGAAGAGCTTCTGGGCCGACGACCCGCCGAAGGCGTCCGAAGCCTCGACGAGCTCGGCCGGCACGTTGCGGATACCGAGCGCCGTCAGCCGGATCACCGGCGGCACCGAGAACACGATGGTGGCAAAGCAGGCCGAGACCGCCCCGAGGCCGAAGAACGGCAGGGCCGGGATCAGGTAGACGAAGCTCGGCAGCGTCTGCATCATGTCGAGGACCGGCGAGAAGATCCGCCAGGCCCGCCGGCTCAGCGCGAACCAGATCCCGACCGGGATGCCGATGACGAGGGCCGCCGCGGTCGCCAGGATGACCAGCACCAGGGTCTCGACCGTCGCCTGCCACAGCCGCAGGTTCCACAGGAACAGAAGGCCGAACAGGGTCAGGAGCCCGACCCGCCGGCCGCCGATCTTCCACGTGGCGAGCGCCGCGAGCGCGATCACGATCCAGGGCGGCACGGCCACGAGGGCCGAGGTCAGCGCGTCGATCCAGTCGGCGACGTGGCGGCTGACCGCCCGGGTCAGCCAGCTGCCATGGTCGGTGAGCCAATCGAGGCCCTCGTCGCTGAGCGTGTCGAGGGGGAATTTGGGGATTGTCCAGTCCATCGCTCAGCTCCTGCCGGCTCGGAGGAAATCGCGGCCTCGGGGCCGCCGGGGACGGATCCGCCGGCGCCCGGGCGGGCCGAGAGGGCCCGCACGACGTCCCGGCTCGTGAGGCTGCCGACGAGGCGCCCCTCGGTGTCGATCACCGCGAGCACGCCCTCGGCGGCGACCCGGCCGAGGAGCCCGGCAAGGCCGGCTCCGGCCTCGACGGTACCGGGATCCCGGTCGAGGAGGCTCGCCAGGGTCTCGTCGGGGCGGGCGGCGGCGAGGCGGGCGGCCGGCAGGCGGCCGGCGAAGCGGCCGTCGGGCCCGGCGACCAGCCAGGCCTCGCCGCCACGCCCGGCCAGCACCGCCCGCGCCTCGGCGGCCGTCTGGGTGGGGGAGAGGACCGGGGCGGTCCCGTCGGCCACCTGTCCGGCGCGCAGGACCGCGACCCGGTCGATATGCGCGACGAAGCGGGCGACGTACTCGGTGGCGGGCGCCGCCACGATCTCCTCGGGCCGCCCGGCCTGGACCACCTCGCCGTCCTTCATCAGCACGATGCGGCCGCCGAGCGCGATCGCCTCGTCGAGATCGTGCGACACGAACACGATGGTCTTCTTCAGGGTCTTCTGCAATTCGCGCAGCTCGGCCTGCATGTCGCGGCGGATCAGCGGGTCGAGGGCGCTGAACGCCTCGTCCATCAGCAGGATCTCGGCATCCGCCGCGAGGGCCCGGGCGAGGCCGGCCCGCTGCTGCATGCCGCCCGAGAGCTCGTTCGGATACTTCGCTTCCCAGCCCTTGAGACCGACGAGCTCGATCGCCCGCATCGCGCGTTCGCGCGCCTGCGCGGCCGGGACCTTCTTGATCTCGAGGCCGAAGCCGACATTCCCCAGGATGGTGCGGTTCGGCAGCAGCGCGAAATGCTGGAAGACCATGCCGAACATTTTTTGGCGGAAGGCCAGCAGGTCGCGGCGGCTCAGCGCCGTCACGTCGGTGCCGTCGACGACGATGCGCCCGCAGCTCGGCTCGACGAGCCGGTTCATGCAGCGCAGCAGGGTCGACTTGCCCGAGCCCGAGAGGCCCATCAGGACCAGGATCTCGCCTTCCGGCACCTCGACGGCGACGTCGCGCAGGCCGACCACCGCGCCGCAGAGCGCGGCGATCTCGGCCTTGCTCTTGCCCTGGGCCATCAGATCCATCGCCCGGGCCGGGTCGTGACCGAAGATCTTGCCGATGCCCTGCAGAGTGATGCGGCCCATCTGCTCACGACTCCCCGGGAGTGACGCAATCCCCGATCGATCACCCGGCACCGCCGGCGACGCGGTGCCTTCGATCTGGGATGATGAAAAGCTAGTGGGGCCGCACGGGAGGGCTTGTCGCGCGGCGACGCTTTCTGCCGGAAAAACGACCCTTGTGGAACGCGACAACCTCATCATGCTTGTGCAGCGCAATATTGGCATCGTCGACGGCACGGGTGATACTGTCTTGTGCAGATGCTGACTGCCCTTTCGGCACATCGGCCGATATGACCTTGCGTCATTTCCGCGGGCCCTTCCTTCCTCGTCGATCCGCGACCTCGATCCGGCATGTGTCGGGGCGGTCCGCCGAGCAACCGTCCCGAACCCGCCTGCGGCGCATCTGCGACGGTCCAGAGATGCGCATTCTACACCAATGCTCATATGCCGAAATAATTACTCGCACAAACACTTGGAATTTGATTATTTATATATCCAACAATCGTTAAATTTTTTCTTTTACGCTCGCAATCAGTCGATACGATCTGCGGAGATCATATGAAAATTGATAAAAAAATCTAGAAAGGCGTGTCTCGGCCACAATCATGACGGACGATCGAAAATATGTTTCCCAGAACACAACCTTGACACCGGCCGCAACTCGGTATGATTTTGCATCACGGATCAATTTTGACCGACCCGGAAACCGGCCGCTTCCGTCGTCTTGTCGTCGAGCGGTGAGATCTTGTGCCGATGCGGGCAAGACCACGAGCCGGGACATCGAGAATCCCGGGGGAGCCATGCCCGAACGTCCCGTCTACGAGGTCGGCCTGGTGCTGGCCGGTGCCATCTCGGCCGGTTGCTACTCGGCCGGCGTGATGGACTTCCTGATCGAGGCGCTGGACGGCTACTACGCCGCCCGCGACGCGCCCGGCTGGGACGGCCCGACCCACGACGTGCGCGTGCCCGTGCTGGCGGGCGCCTCGGCGGGCGGCATGACCGCCGGCATGGCGGCGTTGCACATGTTCCGCCGCCTCGACCACGTCCAGCCGGCGGCCCCGCCGCCGCCCGAGCCGCAGAACCGGCTCTACGCGAGCTGGGTCCGCGACATCGCGATCGAGCGCCTGCTCGAGACCGGGGACCTCGACGGCACGACCGGCCTCCGGTCGGTCCTGTGCAGCGCCGTCCTCGACGACATCCTGGGCCGCGCCTTCGCGATCGATGGACCGCCCGTCCGGCGGCCCTGGATCGGCCGGGGCGGGCGCGAGGCCTTGCGGGTGATGCTGACGCTGACGAACCTGCGGGGGGTCCCGTACTCCTTCGGCCTCGTCGGGGCGGGGGCGAACCGGGCCTTCGGCATGACGAACCACGCCGACGTCGCCTCGTTCGAGCTGGGCAGCGGCCGGGCCCCGACCGGCGATCCCTGGCTCGACGTGACGCGGACGGACGACCCGGCCTGGGACTTCTTCAAGGTCGCGGCGCTCGCGACCGGGGCCTTCCCGGTCGGGCTCGCGCCCCGCCACGTCAGCCGGCCGGGCGCCGAGCTCCTGACCTGGGGCACGGTGGGCCGCCTCGACGCCGATGGCCGGTTCGTGGTCATCCCGCCGGATGACCGCTACGACGTCAAGGGCACCGCCCGGTACTGGGCGGTCGACGGCGGCACGATCGACAACGAGCCGCTCGAACAGGCGCGGCGCTACCTCACCAACGGGTATCCGGACGAGCCGGCCGGCGACAGGGCCCGCCGCTCGGTCGTGCTGATCGCACCGTTCCCCAACTACCAGGCCCTGCCGGCCGACCCCGTCACCGGCACCCTCGCGACGGCGCTGCCGGGCCTGTTCTCGGCCCTGATCAACCAGGCGCGGTTCAAGCCCGAGGAACTCGCCCGGGCGCATGACGGCTCGGACTTCTCCCGCTTCATCGTCTCGCCGGTGCGCCAGCGGGCGGACGGCGAGCCGGTGATGTTCCCGATTGCCAGCGGCGCGCTCGGGGGGTTCAGCGGCTTCCTGCACGAGAGCTTCCGCCGCCACGACTACCTCCTCGGGCGCCGCAACGCCCAGGCCTTCCTGCGCTGGAACTTCGTGCTGCCGGCGACGAACGACCTGTTCAAGGGCCCGACCATCGCCGAGCATTGGAAGGTGCGCGACGCCAGCGCGGCGACCGGCTCCGTCGCCCCCGGCGGCGAGAGCGGGTTCAGGGTTCGGACGCTCCGGCTCGACGGCGGCCCGCCGGAGGGCGTGGCGCTCTATCCGATCATCCCGCTGACGCCGGAGCTGCAGACGCCGATCGAGATCCGAAAGGCGGACCGGGCCCGCCCCGAGGATGTCCGGCAGGATCTCCTGCGCGGCGACCTGAAGCGGCGCATCGAGAAGGTGGTCGCGACCCTCGTCGACATCGACTTCCGCAAGGAAACCGACGATATGGGCGTGATCTTCGGCTATCTGGCGCGCCAGGGCGCCAAGACGTTCGGCGTCGGCGTCGCCTCGCGCAAGGTCGACGCGATCGTCGCGAGGACGATCACGGCGTTGAAAGCCGATTTTCCGGCGCACGACACCGACGCACCCTGACGTTCAAACGACCAGGTGCAGCAGATGGGCCGGGCGCGATCGCGAACCGTCCTGACGACAATCCATTCGAGTGGAGACGACGAACGTGGGAACGGGGCGCCTCGCCAAGATCATCGTCGGCCTCGTCGCCGTCGTGCTGATCGCCGTCGGCATCGGCTTCAAGATCTACCGCGACAAGCTGTACGTCGCGCTGCCCGACTATCCACCCGTCAAGGCGGCGCGCTGGCTCGGCCACGCCTGGTCGAACGACGAGCAGGACTGGTACCACCACGCCGACCAGGGCACGCAGACCCTCAACATCCCCTACGAGTGGTTCATCGCCCTCGAGCAGCCGCGCCTGACGCTGGTCGGCGATGTCGGCCGGCTCGCCGATCCCGCCTATCTCGACCGCTACGGCTTCATCCCGGGCGCGACGCGCGGCGGCGAGATCCAGCTGCCGATCGGCTTTGCCCGGGGCGGCGACAAGGCCAGGGACCAGGGCACCATGCTGCTGCCCGACGGCCAGCCCTGGCTCAACCCGCGCACGGGAAAGCCGACCCACAAGATCGGCTTCACCTGCGCGGCCTGCCATACCGGGCGCCTGACCTATCGCGAGACGGCACTCCTCGTCGATGGCGGGCCGGCGCTCACCGATCTCGGCAAGTTCCGGCAGGGTCTCGGCCTGTCGGTCCTGTTCACCAAGTACGTGCCCGGCCGCTTCGACCGGTTCGCCATGAACGTGCTCGGCGAGGATGCGAGCGAGGCCGACAAGGCCGCCCTGCGCGCCCAGCTCGACGCGCTGTGGGACCGGCTCGACGCGGTGCGCAAGCTCGACAAGAAGGTCTCGTCGGCGACGGTCGACGAGGGCTACGGCCGGCTCGACGCCCTCAACCGCATCGGCAACACGGTCTTCGCCCTCGACCTCGACGACGCGTCCCGCGAGGCGAACTACGCCGCCACCACCGCGCCGGTGAACTTCCCCCACGTCTGGAACACGTCCTGGTTCGACTGGGTGCAATACAACGCCTCCATCGAGCAGCCGATGGTGCGCAATGCCGGCGAGGCCCTCGGCGTCTCGGCTCCCGTCAACCTGACCGATCCGGGGAAGGGGCTGTTCGCCTCGCAGGTGCATGTCGAGAACATCGCCCGCATCGAGAAGCAGATCGCCGGCGAGCAGCCGGACGCGCAGGCCGGCTTCACGGGCCTGCGCGCCCCGCGCTGGCCGAGCCTGTTCGCCGAGGTCGACACGGCGAACGCGATCGACCCCGACCGCGCCCGCAGGGGCGCCGGGCTCTACGGCGAGCTGTGCCAGGGCTGCCACCAGGCCCCGATCGGCAGCACGGCGTTCTGGAATTCCAAGGCGTGGCTGCCGCCGAACGCGTCCGGCCAGCGCTACCTCGTGGTCAAGACGCTGCCGATCGGCACGATCGGGACCGACCCGGCCCAGGCCGAGGACATGATCGCCCGGACGGTCGCCCTGCCGGCCCCGCTGGTGCAGGCGCTCAAGGACCGGCGCGAGGACGGGCCCGGCGACGTCGCGCTCGGCGAGCCCGACAAGGACGGCCGCTACGCGTTCGGCCCCGCCCTCGGCGTGACGGTGAAGCGCACGGTCGACCGCTGGTACGACACCCAGACCCCGCCGACCCCGACGCCCGACCGCGACAGGCTGAACGGATACCGCCCGAACGGCATCCAGGCGCCGGCCGCCTACAAGGCCCGCCCCCTCGACGGGGTTTGGGCGACGCCGCCCTTCCTGCATAACGGCTCGGTCCCGAACGTCTTCGCCCTGCTGTCGCCGGTGGCGGAGCGCCCCAAGAGCTTCACTCTCGGCCGGCGGGAATTCGACCCGGTCTGCCTCGGCTATCAGCTCACCGCGGTCGCGGCCTCGCGCAAGGACCCGCGCGCGTGCCTGAACGCCGAGGCCGGCGCCGAGGCCAACCGGCTCGGCGGCCTGTTCACCCTCGACACCGCGCAGCGCGGCAACCTCAACACCGGCCACGAATTCGCGGACGGCAAGGGGAAGGGCATCATCGGGCGGGCGCTCTCGGTCGACGAGCGCATGGCCTTGATCGAGTTCCTCAAGACCGACTGCATCAACGGCGTCGACCCCGACCCCGCCCGGGCCGCCGCCTCGACGACGCGCTGCGAGGCCCTCGCCTCCGCCGCGCCGCGGTGAGGCGCGAGCCCGGCCCAGGGACGTGGATCAGCCCTGGCCGGCGCAGGCGAGGTTCAGGAACTCGCGGAATGCCCGGGCGGCGGGGGTGAGCTCGGCCGTCGCCCGCCAGGCGAGGCCGACATCCATGGTCGGGACGTCGTCGGCGAGCTCGCGCCGCTCCAGGCGCTGGCCCTCCAGCGACCAGGGTCGGTAGACGAGGTCGGAGAGGATCGTCACCCCCATCCCGGCCGCCACCATGCTGCGCACCGATTCGACCGAGGAGGTCTTGAAGATCACCTCCGGGCGGTGCGGGCTGCGGGCCCAGTAGCGCCCGGCGGTGTCGCCGGCCTCGTCGACGGTGAGCAGGATGTAGGGGTTGCGGGCGACCTCGGCGAGGCCGACCCGCTCCTCGCGCAGGAGCGGGTGCTCGGCGGGCAGCCACAGCCGGCGCCGCGACCGGATCAGGGTCTCGCAGGCGAGCGCCTCGCGGGCCTCCAGGTTCGAGACCAGCATGACGGCGATGTCGAGGGCGCCGTCGAGGAGCGCCTGCTCGATCGCGTCCCGCGGCGCCTCGTGGAGGCTCAGCGTCACCCCGGGGAAGCTCGAGGCGAAGCGGGCGTGGTGGCGCGGCAGGAAGTAGCCCGCCACCGTGTAGGTCACCCCGACCCGGACCGTGCCGGCGACCGCCGCGCCCGCCGCCCGCGGCTCGCGCACGGCCTCCGCCACCGCCGCCATGATGTTGCGGCCATGCAGCAGGAACCGGCTGCCCTCCCGCGTCAGCGCGACGCCGGCGGCGTGGCGCTCGAACAGGCGAACCCCGAGCAGCGCTTCGAGCTGCTGCACCGCCGCCGTGACGGCCGATTGCGACACGTTCAGCTCGACGGCGGCTTGCGAGATGCGGCCGGATTCCGCCGCCGCGATGAAGTAGCGGATCTGCTTGAGCGAGATCGACATGCCCTGGCCCCCGTCGGCCCATGGGTATCGGATTTCTCGAATGCTGCCACGCAGATTTCCGATTTTACAATGGACGGGGCGGCTGCAACTCTCCGGACGCGTTCCGGTCGGAGGCACCCCCGATGGTCTCGATCAACTGCGACATGGGCGAGGGCTTCGGCATCTGGCGGCTGGGCGACGACGCGGCCCTGATGCCGCACATCCACGTCGCCAACGTCGCCTGCGGCTTCCACGCCTCCGACTTCAACCACATGCGGGCGACGGTGCGGCTGGCGCGCGCCCACGGCGTCGCGGTCGGGGCTCACCCCTCGCTGCCCGACCGGCAGGGCTTCGGCCGGCGCGAGATGACGATCGGCCGCGAGGAGCTGGCGAACTGCCTGATCTACCAGATCGGCGCGCTCAAGGGCTTCCTCGACGCGGAAGGGCTCGCCCTCAATCACATCAAGCCGCACGGATCGCTCTACGGCATGGCGGCGCGCGACCCCGAGATCGCCGCGGCGGTCTGCGACGCCGCCGACATCTACCGGGTGCCGATCCTCGGCCTGCGCGGGACCGAGCACGAGCGCGTCTACGGGGCCCGTGGCCACGCCCTGGTGGCGGAGTTCTACGCCGACCTCGACTACGCCGACGACGGCGGCCTGATCATCACCCGCGAGCACCCGCCGGTCGATCCCGAGGCCGGCACCGCCCGGGCCCTGCGGGCGATCCGCGAGGGCGTGGTGGCGGCGATCGGCGGGCGCGACGTGCCGGCCGGCCGCGACAGCATCTGCATCCATTCCGACACGCCGGGGGCGGCGGACCTCGCCCGTACCCTTCGCCGGGCCCTCGACCGGGATCCGCGCCGGGACGGGCGCGACGACGCGGCCTAAGCAGACTTGCGTTGGCAGGCCAACGCTTCGCCCGCTTAGGTTATTGTTTTGTCGCAGATTTTTGGCGCCGAACCGGTATCCACTTCGGCGCAATCTGCTTAGACCGCGCCGGCCCGGCGACACCGCCCGGAGCGGGCAGGACCGATCCCCCGGATCGCCCCCGGCAAGGCCCCGAGACGACACCGACACGACCACGAGGACGACCATGGCCCTCAAGACCATCCAGGCCCCGATTCCCGGCACCTTCTACCGCGCGGCCAATCCGGGCGACCCGCCGTTCAAGGCCGAGGGCGACGCGGTCGCCGTCGGCGACACGGTCGGGCTCATCGAGGTGATGAAGACCTTCACGCCGGTGATCGCCGAGGAGGCCGGCACCCTGCGGGCGTTCCACGTCGGGAACGAGGACGCCGTCATGGCCGGCCAGCCGCTCTACGACATCGAGGCCTGAGCCCCATGGCGCTCCGCCGGATCTTCGTCGCCAACCGGGGCGAGATCGCCCTGCGGATCGGGCGCGCCGCCCGCGAGCTCGGGATCGAGACCGTGCAGGCGGTAAGCGCGGCCGACCGGGAGATGCTGCCCGCCCGCCTCGCCGACGCGGTCGTCGAGGTCGGGCCGGCCCATGCCGGAAAATCCTACCTGAACAAGGAGGCGATGCTGCGGGCCGCGGTCGAGAGCGGCTGCGACGCGGTCCATCCCGGCTACGGCTTCCTCGCCGAGAACGCCGATTTCGCCGCCATGGTCGAGGCGGCCGGCCTGACCTTCATCGGGCCGGCGCCGGAGACGATCCGGCAGATGGGCGACAAGGCGACCGCCCGGGCGGTCGCCGCGGGGGCCGGGGTGCCGACCGTGCCGGGCAGCGAGGGCCGGGTCGAGGGGCTGGACGCGGCGAGGGCGGCCGCCGAGGCGATCGGCTTTCCGGTGATGATCAAGGCGGCGGCCGGCGGCGGCGGGCGCGGCATCCGGGTGGCGCAGGGGCCGGACGACCTCGACGTCCTGATCCCGCAGGCCGCGGCCGAGGCCAAGGCCGCCTTCGGCGATGGCGGGCTCTACCTGGAGCGCTTCGTCGCGCGCGCCCGCCACGTCGAGGTGCAGGTGCTCGGCGACGGGCGCGAGGCGATCCACCTCTACGAGCGCGAATGCTCGCTCCAGCGCCGCCGCCAGAAGGTGTGGGAGGAGGCGCCCGCCGCCTGCCTGCCGGCGGATGCCCGCGAGGCGCTCTGCACCTCGGCCGTGTGGCTCGCCAGGGCCGTCGGCTATCGCGGCGCCGGCACCCTCGAATACCTGTACGATTCCGAGTCCGGCGAGTTCTTCTTCATCGAGATGAACACCCGGATCCAGGTCGAGCACCCCGTCACCGAGATGATCACCGGCATCGATCTCGTGCGCGAGATGATCCGGATCGCCGGGGGCGAGCCCTTGCGACTCGGCCAGGCCGACATCCGCCCGCGCGGCCACGCGATCGAGGTGCGGATCAACGCCGAGGATCCGGCCGACGGCTTCCGGCCGGCGCCCGGCACGATCAAGGCCCTGAGCCTGCCGGGCGGTCCGGGCGTGCGGGTCGATACGATGCTCTATCCCGGCTACGCGGTGCCGCCGTTCTACGATTCGCTGCTCGCCAAGCTCGTCGTCCACGACGAGACCCGGGAGGCCGCGCTCGCCCGCCTCGGCCGGGCGCTCGGGGAATGCGCCGTCGAGGGTCTGCCGACCACCCTCGCGCTGCACCGGGCGCTCCTCGCCGACCCGGCCGTGCGGGCGGGCGACACCCATACCCGCTGGCTCGAAGCCTGGCTCGACGCCCATCCGCTCGACACCTGACAAAGGGGGCCCCGCGATCATGCGCTACACGTTCGGTGGCGACGAGCACGTCTTCGTCGAGGTCGACGAGGCGATGTCCCTCGACGCCTTCTTCCGCAGCCTCTCGATCACCAACGCGGTGCGCGACAGCCGCATCCGCGGCGTCACCGAGATCTGCCCGGCCAACGCCTCGTTCCAGATCCGGTTCGATCCCGACGTCATCGCCCCGGACGACCTGCTCAGGGAGCTGCGGAGCCTCGAGGGCGCCGGCGGCGGCGGGGCCGACCTGAAGACCCGGATCATCGAGATGCCGGTCTTCTACGACGACCCCTGGACCCGCGAGACCCTGATGCGCTTCCGCGAGCGCCACCAGGACCCGCAGGCCACCGACCTCGAATACGCCGCGCGGATCAACGGCTACCCGGACGTGCCGGCCCTCGTCGCGGCGCATGCCGGCTCGCCGTGGTTCGTCTCGATGGTCGGCTTCGTGGCGGGGCTGCCGTTCCTCACCCAGATGGTCGCGCGCGACAAGCAGATCCAGGTGCCGAAATACCTGCGCCCGCGCACCGACACGCCGAAGCTGACGGTCGGCCACGGCGGCTGCTTCGGGGCGATCTACTCGGTGCGGGGGGCAGGCGGCTACCAGATGTTCGGCATCACCCCGATGCCGATCTACGATCCGGCGCAGATCATCAGCTACCTGCGCGAGTTCATGATCCTGTTCCGGCCCGGCGACATCGTGAAATTCCGATCCATCGGGCGCGACGAATACGACGCGACGGTCGAGGATGTCGCGGCCGGGCGGTTCAGCCCGGTGATCCGACCGGCCGATTTCTCGCTCGCCGCGTTCCAGGCCGATCCGGCGGGCACCAACGCCGCGCTGCTGGAGGGGCTCCATGGCTGAGGCCGCATCCATGATCGAGATCGTCAAGCCCGGCCTGTCGACGACGGTGCAGGACCTCGGCCGGCCCGGCTACTACCATCTCGGCATCCCGCTCTCCGGAGCGATGGACCGGGAGGCCCTGATCGCCGCCAACCTCCTCGTCGGCAACGACGAGGGCGCGGCCGCCCTGGAGGCGGTCTTCCTCGGGCCGGAGATCCGGTTCGCCGCCGACGCCGTGGTGGCGGTGACGGGAGCCGAGATGCCGCCCAAGGTCGACGGGATCGAGCAGCCGGGATGGACCGCCTTTCCGGTCCGAGCCGGCCAGGTCCTGTCCTTCGGCTTCCTGAAGGCGGGCGCGCGGGCCTACATCGCGGTCGCGGGCGGCCTCGACGTGCCGGTGGTGCTGGGCTCGCGGTCGACCTACGCGCTCGGCGCCCTCGGCGGCCACGAGGGACGGCCGCTCAAGGCCGGCGACTGTCTCCCCCTCGGACCCGCGCGCCCGGTGCCGGAGGGGCGCTCCCTGCCGGCGGACCTGCGGCGCATCCCCGAGCCGGTGCTGCGGATGCTGCCCGGCCTCTACGACCACCGGGTCACGCCGGAGGCCGCCGAGCGGTTCCTCGCCGAGACCTGGAAGGTCGCCCCGGAAGCCGACCGGATCGGCTACCGCTTCCGCGGCGGGCAGCCCCTCGCCTTCGTGCCGCGCGAGCCGCCCTTCGGCGCCGGCTCCGACCCCTCGAACATCGTCGACAGCGGCTATCCTTACGGCTCGATCCAGGTGCCGGGCGGCACCGAGCCGATCGTCCTGCACCGCGACGCGGTGTCGGGCGGAGGCTACTTCATGATCGGCACGGTGATCTCCGCCGACATGGACCTGATCGGACAGCTCCAGCCGCACCAGCCCGTCCAGTTCGCCCGCACCGACATGGCGGGCGCGCTCGCGGCGCGGCGCGAGCGCACCGACCGCCTCGCGCGGATCCGCGCCGCGCTCGCGTAACCGGCGTCCGGCCTCAAGCCGCTGCTCCGGTCCAGGCCGCGTGGACCGCGCCGGAGGCCGTGTCCGGCTTCGCCTCGCCGATGAAGATCACGACCGGGCCGTGCGCGTCGCGGCGGGGGTCGTAGAAGTCGAGGAGGTGCGGGTCGCGGTGCTGGAGGAAGTCCGGCCGCAGGCCCCGGCGGCGCATCAGGTGGTCGATGACGACCTGGTCGCCGTGGACCGCGTTCGGCACCGGGCCGCAGGCGCCGGCCGTCATCCAGCGTTCCGGCTCGGCCGCGAAGGTCTCGTACAGGAAGGCGAGCTCGTCGCCCTGCCAGCGCAGCAGCGCGCTCGAGACGCGCCCCTTGTGGAAATAGTCCTCCATGGCGGCGAGGCCGGGCTCTGCGAGCGCATCGGCCGGCCCGGTGAAGACGGTGTCGAGGTCGCAGAGCAGCGTCGGGCCATCGACCGCGAGGCCGGGCCGGAACGCCTCCATCTTCGCCCACCAGGCCGGCCAGTCGTGGCGAAGGCCCACCGCCTCGACGCCCGCCGCCGCGAGGGAGGCGAGGGCGAGCGGCGTATCGGTGAGGCAGAGGATCCGGGTGAAGCCCGGCGCGTGGCGGCGCACGCCGCGGGCGAGGCGCTCGACCCAGGCCGCGTCGTAGCGGCCGCCGCTCTTGAGGACGGTGATCAGGGTCGCCATTCAGGATCTCACGCGTCGGTCGGGGGAGGGTGCAGGCGCAGCCGTCCGGCGGCGGCGGCGCGGCTGCACCAGGCCCGCTCGGCGGCCCAAGGGTGGCCGGGCCAGCCGGCAAAGCCGAAGCCGTACGCCTCGACCGGGTCCGCCGCGGCGGGGCGCCCGGCGAGGAGGGCGAGCACGGTCAGGAAGCCGGTGCTCGGGTTCGGCCGTTCGCCCGCGAGCGGCCCGAGATCGGCCCTCGCCGCCTCGTGCAGCTCCTCGGGCAGGATGTGGACCGGCCTGCCGAGGGCGCGCAGCATCGCCAGCGCCTCGCGGGTGAAGCAGATCGGCTCGGGGCGGTTATGGGCCTCGGGCAGCATCGGGAAGGGCAGGACGAAGCACCCGGCCTGCCGCACGACCGGGCGGTCGCGAAAGCCCGGATCGTCCAGCCACTCGCGCATCTGCCCGCCGCGGTTGACGAGGACGAGATGCGTGACCCGCGTGCCGGCTCGGCCCCCGAAGCCCGCCGCGTTGTTGAAGCGCACGACGCTTCCCCCCGCATCGATGGCCGCCGCCGCATCGACGCCCGGCGCGTTGCCCACCACCACGACCGGGCCGTGGAGGGATGGACCCGGCCACGCGGCGCGGAGGGGATCGGGGGCGAGCATGGAGGACGAGGCTTCTCGACAAGGATGGTCGCGCGAGGCGGCGAAGTTCGGGGTCTTGCGGCAACGCTTTTGCGGATAGGACGGGGAAGTATGGCGCCCGGCCCCGGGCGACCAGCCCCGACATGCCGGAGCCCCCCGCGATGACAGCCGAGACCGGGCCTGCCCGCCGCTGCTTCCTCTGTGCCGCCGCCATGCCGGCGCCGAGCGCGCGGCGCCTCGCCTATCCGGGCGGGCGCGGGCGCACCTTTCCGATTGCCTGCGAGTCCTGCGGCGTTCTGACGGAGCGTGGTGCAGATCCGGCCCGCTGCTGGGACGACCTCGCCCGGCGCCTCGGCCAAGACCTCTTCGTACCTGATCCGGACGCCGCTTACGGCCTCGACGTCTACACCCTGCGCAGCGCCGCGACCCGGCTCGGCCGCGGCCTGCACCCCCTCGGGCCGGAGGACCGCGCCGCCCTCTTGCGGCCCCACGCGGTCCGCGCCGCGCAGGCCGTCCTGTACGACCTCGCGGGGGGACGCCCGGTCTCCCTCGGGTTGATCGGCCGGGCGGCCGAGTGCGACGCGGTGTTGGCCGCGCTCGCGCTTCATGCCGCCTGGACCGACGACGTGGTGGTGCTGCTCGACGGCGAACGGTCTCCGCCCCGCCCGGTCTCGGTCCCGGGATTCTCCGACGGGGCCGTGCGGGTCGCGGCCCGGCCGCTCTCGGGCGATTTCGCGGCCCAGCGCAACGCCCTTCAGGACCTGGCGCGACACCCCTGGATGCTGCAGCTCGACACCGACGAAACGATCGACCCCGCACTCGGCCGGGCCCTGCCCGCGCTCGCGGCGCTCGCCGAGGACGGCGACGTCGTCTCGGTCGGGCTGCCCCGGCGCAACCGGGTCGACGGTATGCTCTCGGACGTCTACCCGGACGTGCAGTACCGGCTGAACCGGGCCGGGACCCGCTATGCCGGCCGCGTCCACGAGCGGCCGGTCCTCGACGGCGGCTGGCCCCGCAGCCTCCTCGCCCTCACCGGCGCGATCGACCACGCCCTGAGCCTCGCCCATGTGCGGGCCCGCTCGCGGACCTACGAGACCCTCGATCCGGGGCGGGGGCGGCCCGAGGAGGAGGCGGCGCTGCTGCGGCCCTACCGGGCCTGAGGCCAGCTCCGCGCCGCCGCGATCGCCCGCCGGTACAGGTCGAGCGTCTCGCGCCCCAGGCTCGCCCGGTCGAACCGTCCGGCCGCCGCCAGCGCCCGGGCGCGGTAGGCGCGGCGCAAGGCCGGATCGCGCAGGAGCGGGCGCAGGGCGTCGGCAAGCGCCGGGCCGGTCGCCTCCGCGGCGAGAGGCCCCGCCCCGGGATCGCCCACGAAGGCGCGGGCGCTGGCATCCTCCGCGCAGGCCACCACCGGGCGGCCATACGCCATGGCCTCCTGGTAGACGAGCCCGAAGCTCTCGTAGCGCGAGGGCGCGAGGACGATGTGGGCGTGCCGATAGGCCTCCGCGAGCGCCGCCGCGTCGATCCGGCCGCGGGGCTGGAGCCGGGCGCGGGCCGGGGCGGGCAGGTCGGCGGGCAGGTCCCCCTGCGGCACCCCGACGAGGTCGAGCCGGAACGGCGGCAGGGCGCCCCGCTCCTGCTCGTCGGAAAGGATCGCCAGCGCGGCCATGAGCGCGTCGAAGCCCTTGCGGGCCTCCGCCCGGCCGACGAAGAGCAGCTGCACCGGATCCTCCGTCTCCGGATAGGGAGCCGCGCGCGCACCGGCCACGATCTCCGGCGGCAGGCTCAGCCCGATCACCGCGGCCGGCTGCCCGCCCGAAAGCCGGTAGGCCGCGTCGATCACCGCCGCGTGCGCGGCGGTGTTGGCGATGAGGCCGGCGCTGCCCCGCGCCTGGCGCCGTTCGAGGGCGTCGGCGCTCGCCCCGTCGAGGCGGTCGCGCAGGGTGGGCGCCGAGCCGCGGGTGAAGGCGGCCGGCGTCGAGGAGCGTGTCACCAGCGGCAGATCCCGGCGCCCGGCGAGCAGGACGGCCGGGGCGTACCAGTTCGTCGCCTCGACGACGTCGAAGGGGCTGTCACGATGGGCCGCCAGCACCGCGCGGCGGAAGGCGAGGGGTGCCGCGAGATGGCCGAGCGAGCCCCAGAGCCGAAGCCGCGCGAGGGGGCCTCCCGGCGGCAGGGCGAGGCCGACGATCCGGACGCCCCCGGCCCACGCGGTCCCGGCGCGGTCGAGGGTGAAGACCGTCACGTCGGCACCGGATCCGGCCAGGCTCTCGGCGATCTCCCGGGCGGCGGTGGAGAGGCCGCTCGGGGCCGGCGGATAGTCCCAGGCGAGGAGGGCGGTGCGCATCAGCGGCCGAGCAGGCGCCGGTAGAGGGCGAGGTAGTCCCGCGCCATGCGCTCGGCGGTGAACCGCTCCTCGAAGCGGCGGCGCACCCCCGCCCGGTCGATGGTGCCGATCCGGGCCAAAGCCGCCACGGCCTCGGCCTCGGAGGAGACGACGAAGCCCGTCACCCCGTCCTCGACGATCTCCGGCACCGAGCCGCGGTTCCAGGCGATCACCGGGGTGCCGCAGGCCATCGCCTCGATCATCACGAGGCCGAACGGCTCGGGCCAGTCGATCGGAAAGAGGAGCGCGACGGCCTCGCGCAGGAGCGCGCCCTTAGCCGCGTCGTCCACCGGCCCGAGATAGACCGCGTCCTCGCCGAGCAGCGGCCGCACCGCCCGGTCGAAATAGCCCGGATTGCCGACGTCGATCGTGCCGCCGAGCCGGATCGGCAGGCCGGCGGCGCGGGCGACGCGGATCGCGGTGTCGGGCCGCTTCTGGTCGGTCAGCCGGCCGACGAAGGCGAGGTGGCGGCCCGGCGCCGGGGAGGCCGCGTAGCGATCCCGGTCGATGCCGTGATGGATCACCCCGGCGCGGTTCGAGGCCGGGATGCCGGCGCCCTGCGCGGCCGAGATCGCCGCCACCGGCAGATCCGGGAACCCCTCGAAGAACAACGCCCGGTCGAGCTCGTCGACCCGCCAGTGGATCGTCGTCAGGCTGTGGGACCGGCGCTCGCCGAGCAGCGCGGCATGCGCGAACTCGCCGTGGCAATGGACGATGTCGAAGGCGTCGAGATGCCGGCGCAGGGCGTCGAGCTGCAGCGCGTCGAGGGCGGCCGGGACGCCCGGCGCGACGGGGCCGTGCCGGCGTTCCAGGGCCGCGAGGCTCGGGTAATTACCGATACGGGGTAAGTGTGTCGCACTGTCCGAGGGGGCGAACAGCGTTACCTCCACCCCCAAGCTTCGCAGCGCCGTGCTGAGGTCGTGGATGACCCGCTCCGTGCCGCCGTGATGGTCCGGGGGGATGGGAAAGATGTTCGGGGCGACTTGCGCGACGCGGATCAAAGAAGACACCTCACTCGAACCGTCCTGTGCTTGCGGCTTGTCCGCTGTGGCAGCGGCCTGATGTTCGTTCTGCACGTCGCCCTGCAGGGCTGCCTGCGCGGCCGGGATGTCGTCTATGGGCTCACCGCCGATACCGGCGGCCATATCCGCTACCTGCTCGATCTCGTCGCCGCCTCGGCCCAGGATCCCGGGATCGACCGGATCGTGGTGGCGACCCGGCTGTTCGACGGCCCGCCCGGCCCCGATTACGCCGTGCCCGAAGAGCGGCTCGGCGACAAGGTCGCGCTGGTGCGGCTGGCGAGCACGTCCCCGGGTTACCGCACCAAGGAGGAGATGCACGCGGAGGTCGCGAGCTTTGCCGAGAGCCTGATCGCCTGGATCGGCCTGCAGGCGCGGGCCCCGGACCTGATTCACGCCCATTACGCCGATGCCGCCGCGGTGGCGGCGATCGTCGAGGAGCGCCTCGGCCTCCCGTTCGTGTTCACCGCCCATTCGCTCGGGCGGGTCAAGGCCGCGACGCTGGGGGAGGGGGCCGCGACCCGTCCCGACCTCGCCCGCCGGATCGCCACCGAGGAACAGGCGCTCGCCCGCGCGAGCCTCGTCGTCGCGTCCTCCCGCGACGAGGCGGAGGTGCAGTATGCGGGCTACGCCGCCTACGATCCCGGCCGGATCAGGGTGCTGCCGCCGGGCAGCGATCTCGCCCGCTTCGCCGACAGCCGCCCCGACCCGCGGGTCGACGCCACGATCGCGCGCTTCCTGCACGAGCCCGACAAGCCGGTGCTGCTGGCGCTCGCCCGCCCGGTGGCGCGCAAGAACCTCGCGGCCCTGGTGCGGGCCTACGGCGAGAGCGCGGATTTGCAGGCGCGGGCGAACCTCGTCCTCGTCGCCGGCACCCGCGACGACATCGACGCGCTCGACGGCGACATGGCCGCGACGATGCGCGACCTCCTGGTGCTGATCGACCGCTACGACCTCTACGGCCGGGTCGCCTATCCCAAGACCCACCGGCCCGAGGACGTGCCGGCGCTCTACGCCCATGCCCGCGTGCGCGGCGGCCTGTTCGTCAACCCGGCGCTGAACGAGCCGTTCGGCCTGACGCTGCTCGAGGCCTCCGCCGCCGGCCTGCCCCTCGTCGCGACCGACAGCGGCGGGCCCAACGACATCGTCGAGACCTGCGGCAACGGGATCCTGGTCGATCCGCGCCAGCCCGACGCCATCGCGGCGGCCTGCGTGACGATCCTCGACGATCCGAGCTTCTACGCGACTTGCGTCGCCGGCGGGGCGCGGGCGGCGGCAGCCTACGACTGGGACCGGCACGCCGCGCGCTACCACGCCCTGCTGCGGGCGCTGCACGCCCCCGTGCCGCCGATGCGGGCGCCGCGCCAGCTCCTGATCAGCGACATCGACAACACGCTCGTCGGCTGCCAGGCGGGCTTGAGCACCTTCCGCCGCTGGCGCAGCCGGCAGGAAGCCCTCGCCTTCGGGGTCGCGACCGGGCGCTCGTTCCACAGCGCGATGGCGATCCTGGAGCAGCAGGACAGCCCGCGACCGCAGGTGATGATCACCTCGGTCGGCTCCGAGATCTACCACCTCGACGAGAACGGCGTGACCTACACGGCCGATGCCGCCTGGCGCGAAACGGTCTCCGCCGGCTGGGAGCGGGAGGCCTTGCGCGCGGCGCTCGCCGGCCTCGACGGCCTCGTGCCCCAGGGGCCCCTGGAGCAGCGGGCGTTCAAGCTCAGCTATTTCGGCGACGCCGCGGCGGCGGCCCGCGTCCGGGCCCGGCTCGCCCGGGCGGGGTTGCGGGGCAGCGTGATCCACAGCCACGGCCGCTACCTCGACGTCCTGCCGGAACGGGCCTCGAAGGGCACCGCCGTCGACCACGTCCGCGCCCTCTACCGCCTGCCCGAGCGGGCGGTGTTCGTGGCCGGCGATTCGGGCAACGACATCGAGATGCTGCGCGCCCGCACCCAGTCGATCATCGTGGCGAACTATTCCGACGACCTCGCCGGCCACGCGGCGCTCCAGCATTCCTACGTCGCCCGGGCCTCGCATGCCCGCGGCATCATCGAGGGCGTGGGGCATTTCCGCCGGGCGCTCCAAAGCCAGGCGCTCGCGTCCCATGCCGGCTGAGACCGCCGCGGCCGTCAGCGTGCTGACCCTGGTGCGCGGCCGGGCCGACCGGCTGCGCCACCTGATGCGCGGCCTCGCCCGCCAGACCGCATCGCCGCGCGAACTCGTCATCGCCTGGATGCAGCCCGAGGCCGAGCCGGACCTGCCCGATCCCGGCTGCCCGGTCCGCCACCTGCACGTCCCGGGCGAGCCGATGCCGCTCGCCGCCGCCCGCAACCGGGCGGCGGAGGCGGCTTGCGGCGACCTCCTGGTGTTTCTCGACGTCGATTGCATCCCGGGACGGTCCCTCGTCGCCGCCTATGCGGGGGCCGCGGCGCGCACCGACGGGCTGTTTCTGGGCGAGGTCCTGTACCTGCCGCCCGGTGGCCTGCCTGCCGACAGCGACGACGCGACCCTCGACCGGATCGGCCGCGCCCACCCGGCGCGCCCGCCGGTGCCGGAGGCGGGACTCCACCCCGAGCCGGATTCCGGCCAGCTCTGGGGCCTGTCCTTCGCCCTGCCCGCCCGGGCCTGGCACGCGGTCGGCGGCATGGACGAATCTTACGCGGGCTATGGCGGCGAGGAGACCGACCTCGCGGCACGCCTTGCGGGCAGCGGCCTGCCGACCTTCTGGGTCGGGGGCGCGCGGGCCTACCACCAGCACCATCCGGTCCACGTCCCGCCGCTGCAGCACTTCGCGCCGATCCTCGCCAACGCGGCGCGCTTCCGGGCCCGGCACGGGCGCTGGTGCATGACCTACTGGCTCGGCCAGTTCCGCGACGCCGGGCTGATCGCCTGGGACGAGGAGGCGGAGAGCATCCGCCTGCTGCGCGCCCCGACCGCGCCCGAGATCGCCGCCGCCTCGCGGCCCGACGCCCTGTTCTCCTGACGACCGAGAGACCATGAAGAAGCCGATCGCGTTCTTCGTCCACCACCAGGGACGGGGCCATGCCAACCGCACGATGGCGGTGGCGGCCGAGTTCGCCCGCGACCGCCCGGTCTCGGTGCTGACCGCCGGCCCCCACCTGTTCGACGGGTTCTCCCGCGACATCGAGATCGTGGCCCTGCCGAACATGATCGGCGCCGCGGTGCCGACGCCGCGCCTCTACGCCGAGCCGACGCCGCAGGTGATGCATTGCGTGCCGCTCGGCCTGCCCGAGATGCGCCGGACGATGCGCCAGATCCTCGACCATCTCGACGAGCGCGGGATCGGCCTGTTCGTCGTCGACGTCTCGGCGGAGATCGCGCTGCTCGCCCGTATCGCCAGCGTGCCGGCGGTGCAGATCCGCATGCATGGCGACCGCCAGGATATCGGCCATGTCGGGTCCTACGAGGCCTGCGTCGGGATGCTGGCGCCGTTCGATCCCCGGATGGAGCAGGACGACTATCCGGCGCACTTACGCGCCAAGACCTTCTACAGCGGCGGGCTCTGCACCAGCGTCGACCGGGTGCCGGACCGGGCCGAGGCGCGGGCCAGGCTCGGGCTCGATCCCGACCGCGAGATCGTCGTGGCGGTGACCGGCGGCGGGGGCAGCGGTACGCCCTACGCCCCCCTCACGGTGGCGGCGCGCGCCGCGCCCGACGCCCTGTGGCTCACCCTCGGGCCGACCCACCGCGAGGGCCACGAGACCGATTTTTCGAATTTGCGCGAACTCGGCTGGGTGCCCTCGGTCACCGACTACCTGGCGGCGGCCGACATCGTGGTGGCCTCGGCCGGCGACAACACGGTGCACGAGGTCGCCCGCGTCGGCGGCCGCCTGATCGTGATGCCGGAATGGCGCTATTTCGGCGAGCAGACCCGCAAGGCCGAAGCCCTGGTGCGCCTCGGCGCCGCCGTCCAGGCGCCTTTCTGGCCCGGCGACCTCCAGGGCTGGCGCGACCTCCTCGCCCGCGCCCGCGCCCTCGACGGGGCGGCGTTGCGCAGCCTCTACGCGCCGGACGCCGCCGCCCGCGCCGCGGGCTGGCTCGAAAGGCTGACCGACGAGCTTTGGCAAGGCGCCGCCGAGCCCATGCAAGGCGCCGCCGAGCCCATGCAAGGCGCCGCCGAGCCCTCGCAAGCCGCCACCGCCCCACTGCGCGTCGTCGCGGCCGGCTGAGCCTGCCCGCTTCCCTCTTGCCGGAGCCGAGAGCCCGCATGTCCACCGTTTCCGTCGTGACCCTGGCCAAGGGCCGGCCGGCGCATCTCGCCAATGTTCTGCGCGGCCTGGAGCGCCAGACCCAAGCACCTGTCGAGTTCATCGTCGCGGTGATGCAGGACGACCTCTACGACCTGCCCGCGTCGTCGGTCCCCGTGCGCCAGATCCGGGTTTCCGGTACCGAGCTGCCGCTCGCCGCCGCGCGCAACCGCGGCGTCGCGGCGGCCACCGGGGAGGCCGTGGTCTTCCTCGACGTCGACTGCATCCCCGCACCCGACCTCGTCGCCGATTACGCCAAGGGCCTCGGCACCCTCGACGGCCTGCTGATGGGCGAGGTGCTGCACCTGCCCGAGGCCGCCACGCTGGGCCACTGGACCTACGAGGACCTGGCCCGGGTCGCCGAGAAGCATTCCGACCGCCGGGGCCCCCCGGCCACGGGGCTCGAGATCTGCCACGATTACCGTTGCTTCTGGTCGCTCAACTTCGCGATCCGCCGCGCCACCTTCCTGGCCACCGGCGGCTTCGACGAGCGCTATACCGGCTATGGCGGCGAGGACACCGATTTCGGCAAGGCGCTCGACCGGCGCGGCCTGCCGATCGCCTGGATGAAGGGCGGGCTCGCCTATCACCAGTACCACCCCCACCACATGCCGCCGGTCCATCACCTCGACAGCGTGGTGCGCAACGCGGAACTGTTCGAGGCCAAGTGGGGCTACCGCACCATGGGGCACTGGCTCCACGCCTTCCGGGTGATGGGGCTGATCGACGACACGCCCGACCGGCCGATCCGCATCCTGCGCCGCCCCGACGCCGACGACCTCGCCCTCACCGGCCAGCAGGGCCACCAGCCCTACACCAACTCCGCCTCGGTCATCCGCGCCATCGAGGCCCGCGAGGCGCCGGTGCAGGACGCGGTGCCTGCGTGAGGATCGCGCTCCTCGCCCATCTGCGCCATCCGATCGCGCCGCCCTTCGCGGGCGGGCTCGAAGCCTATTGCTGGCACCTCGCCGAGGGGCTGACCGCGCGGGGCCACGACGTGGTGCTGTTCGCCTCCGGCGACAGCGACCCGCGCTTTTCCCTCGATCCGGTGAGCCCGGTCCACCACGAGAAGCGCTTTCCGGGCCTCGAGCACCGGGGCGATGCCGGGTTGCGCGCCCATGTCGATGCCGCCTACGCGGCCGCCCTCGACCGGATCGCGGCCGGCGGTTTCGACGTGGTGCACAACAACTCGCTCAGCCGGCTGCCGCTGGAGCGGCGGCGCACGAGCACCGTTCCCACCCTCACCTCCCTGCACGCGCCGCCCTACGACGCGCTCCGGTGGTTCGTGCACGACAGCCCATGCCCGACCCACCGCCTCACCGCGACCTCCTCCGCCCACCTCGCCGCCTGGTGGCCGGACGGTCCGCCGCCCGAGGCGTCCGTTCTCCCCAACGGCATCGATCCCGCCGCCTGGCCCTACGGCGCGAACGGCGACGGCAGCGCCGCCTGGAGCGGGCGCCTGACGCCCGTGAAGGGCGCGCACCACGCGATCGCGGCGGCGAGGAGCGCCGGGCTGCCCCTGACCCTGTTCGGCCCGATCGAGGAACCGGATTACTGGGAGGCGGGCATCCGCCCGCTCCTCGGCGGGGCGATCCGTTACGGCGGCCACCTGGCCGGAGCGGCGCTGGCCGCCGAGACGGCCCGCGCATCCGTCTTCCTGTTCACCCCGTGCTGGGACGAGCCGTTCGGGCTGGCGGCGATCGAGGCGATGGCCTGCGGCCTGCCCGTCGCCGGCTTTGCCCGCGGCGCGGCCCGGGAGGTCGTGGGCGAGGCCGGCTGCCTGGTCCCATCCGAGGATGCCGCGGCGCTGGCCGGGGCGATCCCGGCGGCACTCGCCATCCCGCGAC
Source organism: Methylobacterium indicum (assembly GCF_017347565.1). Classification (NCBI taxonomy): domain Bacteria; kingdom Pseudomonadati; phylum Pseudomonadota; class Alphaproteobacteria; order Hyphomicrobiales; family Methylobacteriaceae; genus Methylobacterium; species Methylobacterium indicum. Next base: position 6,102,454 of record NZ_AP024145.1, read on the forward strand.
GAATCCCGCGCGAGCGGGTGCTGCGCCTGTTCACCCGCGACCTCTGGCTCGACCGCTGCGAGGCGCTCTACGCCGCGCTCCATGCCGGCGCCGCACCTCGTGCCGGCGCCACGCTTCCCCCGTCTCCCGAATCCCGAGCCGCACCATGACCCGCCAGACGATCATCGACGCGCTGTGGCACGGCCGCGATCCCTTCGCGAACCCGCCCGAGGCCCTGCGCCCCCTCGACCTCCAGGGCTGGCGCAGCATCCATCCCTATCTCGAGGAGGCGGTGCGCGAGTGGCGTCCCGGCACCGTCGTCGAGATCGGCGCCTGGAAGGGGGCGAGCGTACTCTACCTCGCCCAGGTCATGGCCGAGCACGCCGTGTCCGGCACGGTGATCGCCGTCGATACCTGGCTCGGCGCCGTCGACCACTGGGCCGATCCGGCGCTGTTCGCGGAACTGAGCCCGGAACACGGCTATCCGAGCCTCTACCGCACCTTCCTGGCCAACGTCCTGCGCTCGGGGCTGGCCGAGCGGGTGGTGCCGCTTCCCCTCGATTCGGTGAACGCCGCCGAGCTGATGCGCCTGCGCGGGCTGTCCGCCGACGTGATCCATCTCGATGCCGGCCACGAGGAATCCTCGGTGGCGGCCGACCTCCGGGCCTGGTGGCCGGTCCTGCGCCCCGGCGGCCTGTTCATCGCCGACGATTACGACAGCCAGGGGGGCAAGTTTCCCGGCGTCGCCCGGGCGGTCGACGCCTTCTGCGCCGAGCACGGGCTCGCGGGCCCCTGGTCGCTGCGGGGGAAGGCCAAGTTCGTGAAGCCCGCCTGAGACCGCAGCGCCTTCGAACGGATCCGCTCGAAGGCGCCGAGCCGAGCCCGACCGTGCGTCGTCGCCGAGGCGCGAGGGTCTGATACCGCTTCCGGAAGATTCCTTCCGGAAGCGGTATCACCAGCCCGCGCGGTGGAGCCGCAGGCTCCACACGCTTGAGCGAGGCCGAAATCCGCATCGCGAAGCGATCGACCGGATTTCGTATGACGGGTCCTCACACCTGCCGCAGCCAGAGCGGCCAGTCGGGATGGTGGAACAGCGTGCGCGCCCGCTGGTGCTTCCAGGAGCCGTACTTGTAATAGTCGAAATCGAGGGTCGAGACCGCCTCCTGGATCATCGCCCAGGTCGCCCATTTGAGGTCGCCGAGCGCCTTGAGCACGGCGATGCGGGCGGCGATCCTGCGGTCCCAGCGGCCGAAATAGGCCTCGATCATCTCGTCCTCGACGGCCTGCGGAAACGCCATCTCGTCGAACCACAGGGCGAGCTCGTAGGTGCGCTCGTTGTTCGAGGCGTACTCGAAATCGACCAGCAGCACCCGGTCGTCGTCGTCGATCAGGAAATTGCCGGCGAGCGTGTCGTTCATGCAGGGCACGAGGTCGAGGCCCGAGGCGGTCAGCGCCGCCTTGGCCTCGGCGAAGGCGCGCATCAGGTGGCCCTGGTCGGGCGGCAGGCGGCCGCCGACCTGGGCCACCTGCGCGACATGCTCCTCGATCATGTCGAAGATCGTCTTGGTGAGGCCGAGGGGAGCGGAATCGTTGAAGGCCCGCAGGGCCCGCACGGCGTTGCCGCGCACCGCCGGGCGCAGGAAGTCGAGGTTCGAGGAGGCGCGAAACCCTTCCGCGAAGGCGAAGATCTCGACACCCTCGTCCGGCAGGTAGTCGATCACCGGCACGCCGAAGCCGCAGGACTGGGCCCGGCGGCTGGCGTCGTTGGCGGCGTCGCGGGCGATGAACATCTCGGTGCCGCGACCCGGCACCTTGAGGAAGCAATCGGCCTCCCCGGGGATGCCGATGCGCCAGTTGGTGTTGCTGATCCCCCCGGGCACCGGGCGGTAGCGCAGGGCCTTGCCGCGCCAGGCCGGGACCCGGGCGAGGATGGCTTCCAGCGCCCGCTCGCTCTCGCTGCCCGCCTGTCCGAAGGATGTCCAGATCTGGGTCATGCCGGATCTCCCGCGCTGCCTCACAGCCGCCGCAGCCACGCCTCGCATTCCCGCGCGCCGAGGGTGGTGCGGGCGTGGAGGAGCCGCCAGGTGCCGTACTTGTAGAATTCGATGCCGGTGCGGGCCGAGGTCACGGCGCGCACGACGCCCCACAGCCCCCACATCACGTCGTCGACGGCGCCGTAGAGCCGGCAGCGGCCGTAGAGGTGCTCCGGGCAGCTGCCGGCATAATGTTCGATGGTGGCCCGGCGCTGGTCCTCGAACAGGCAGGCCTCGTTGAGGAGGGCGCCGACGTCGAACCAGGGATCGTTGTCGCCGGCGAGGTCGAAGTCGACGAGGCGCAGATCCGCCGCCCCGCACTCCTGCGCCTCCCGGATCATCACGTTCGAGGCGATGCCGTCGTTGTGGCAGAAGGCGAGGTCGAACCCCGCCGCATGCACCGCCTCGCGGACGAGGTCGGTGGTCGCGAGGAGGCGCTCGGTCCCGTCGGGCAGGGGTGCCCCGGCGGCCCGGGCCTCGGCGGCCAGCGCCGCGATGCGGGCGAAGGGACAGAACCGGGCGCCGAGGGGACCGCTCGCGTGCAGACGCTTCTTGGCGTCGAGGACCCGCCCGACGAGGCCGGGGTCCTGCAGATCCCCGACCCGCGCCTCGCGCCAGGGCGCCGGCAGGTCGGCGAGGGCGAGCGCCGCCTCGTCCTCGAACACGACGTCGGGCCCGATCCCGAGATCCGCCGCCCGCCGCGCGGCGGTGCCGGCCTGCGGCAGGATGTCGGCCGCCATGTCCGGGTGACGGAGCTTCAGGAAGAGGGCGGGACCGGTCTCGAAGCTCACCCGCAGGCAATCGGAGGCGGTGGCGCGGTGCGTCGGCGAGGCGAGGGGGGCGACCGCCACCGTCCGGGCCGGGCGCCGGGCCCGCCAGTCCGGCCGCCCGGCGAGCAGAGCCGCGACGCGCGGGTCGAGGGCGGTGGGGGCGGGGCCGTCGGCATTCATCGCGTCGCTCCGCGGGAAGGGTCGGCCGCGTCATGCAAGGCCCGCACCGGAGAGCCCCCGGCCCGGCACAGGCGCGTCGCCGCCCGCAGGGCGACGCGCAGGCCGGCCTCCAGGTCGGCGTCGGCGGTGAACTCGGCCTCGTCATGGGCGATGCCGTCGCGGCTCGGCACGAAGATCAGGCCGGTCGGGCACAGGCCGAGCAGGCTCAGCGCGTCGTGGCCCGCCACCGTGTCCATCCGCAGGGCATGCAGGCTCTCGGCCTCGGCACAGGCCTCGGCGAGGTCGCAGACCTCGGCGGGCAGCGGCCGGACCGGGCGCCGGGAACGGCTGCGCAGCGCCACCCCGACGCGGGCCTCGCCGGCCGCCGCCGCGATGGCGCGCTCGGCCCAGGCGGTCGCCTCGGACAGGACGCCGTCGTCGTCCGCGCGGACCTCGACGGAGAGGACCGTCTCCGCCGGTACCACGTTGGCGGAGTTCGGCGCGACCAGGATGCGGCCGACCGAGGTATGGACCCGGTCCGGCCAGGCCTCCGCCACGGTCCGCAACGCGGTGATGAGCAGGGCCGCCGCGTAGAGCGCGTCCCGGCGCCGGCCCATCCGGGTCGGCCCGGTATGGGCCTGCTCGCCGGTGAACACGACCTCGATCTTGGCCGCCCCCCAGTTGCGGGTGACGAGACCGATCCGGGCCCCGGCCTCCTCCAGGATCGTGCCCTGCTCGACATGGAGTTCGAGGTAGCAGGCGGGGAGCGGGGGCGCGGCGTCGGATCCGAGCGCCCGGATCGCCGCCAGGGCCTCGCCGAGCGCGACGCCCGCGTCGTCGCGGCAGCCGAGCGCGGTCTCCGCGTCGTGGTGGCCGGCATAGACTCCGCTGCCAAGGAGGCTCGGCCGGAACCGGGCTCCCTCCTCGTTGGTCCAGTTCACCGCGCAGAGATCGGCGTCGAAGGCGGCGCCCGCCCGGCGGGCCCGCATCAGCGCCGCCCCGATGGCCGCCGCCGCCGCGACCCCGTAGGTTCCGTCGAAGCGCCCCGCCCGGGGCTGGCTGTCGAGATGCGAGCCCAGCATCACCACCGGGGCATCCGCGACCCCGGCGAGCCTGAAGAGCCCGAACTGGTTGCCGACCGCGTCGGTGCGGAGCGTCGCCCCGGCCTCGCGCAGGAAATCGGCCAGGATGGCCCGGGCGGCCCCGTCCTCGGGCGTGCCGCACAGCCGGGTCACGCCGCCGCCGGGCGTCGCTCCGCAGGCCGAGAGGCGGGAGAAGAGGTCGTGGAACGCCGCAGCGGCGTTTTCGTGGTCGAAGGACGCCGCCGCGGCGGCGTCAGGCGCTGACGATCGCGATGTCATGCTGGGCGAAACGATCCTGGAAGGGTTGCGGCGGCGGACGGTCGGTGACGACGCGCAGGCGCTCCTCGAGCCCGAAGGTGCAGAGATTGGCCTGCCGCCCGAACTTGCGGGAATCGGCGAGGAGCACGGCCTCGCGGGCCTGGCCCCGCAGCACCTTGCGCAGGGCGGATTCGTGCTCCTCGTAGTCCATCCAGCCGTGGACGAGGTCGCAGGCACCGATCCCCATGAAGGCGATGTCGAAGAAGAACCGGCGCGCATACGCGACGGTCTCGTAGCCGACGAGGGCGTTGTCGCGCGCCCGCAGGGTGCCGGGGGTCAGGTTGATCCGGGCCGGGCCGGAGCCGAGCAGCAGCGCGATGTCGATCGAGTTGGTGGTGACGGTGAGGCTGCGGCTGGTGAGCCGGCGCGCGAGCGCCAGCGTCGTGGTGCCGGTGTCGAGGAAGACCGACATGCCGTCGCGGACCAGCCCCTCGGCGAGCGCCGCGACCCGCGCCTTCTCGCGGGCATTGGTCTTGCCGCGCTCCTGGAGCGGCCGCTCCTCGTCGAGGCGCAGGGGCACCGCGCCACCGTGGATGCGCCGCAGGATGCCGCGCTCCTCCAGCACCTTGAGGTCGCGCCGGATCGTCTCCTCGGAGACGTGCAGGTGCGCGGCGACCTCCGCGACGCCGACCCGTCCGGTGCCGTTCAGGCGCGACAGGATCTCCTGGTAGCGGTGATCGGTCAGCATCGGCGTCCGTTCCTCCCCGTCGGTGGCGCGGACCATAGGGGAGGCCCGGAGCCTCTGTCGCCGTCGGACGCCGCATCATGCCGGGGATGCCCCTCACGCCGCCGAGAGGGCGGGCGCCCGCCGGTGGCGGGTGGCGGCCTCGTAGTCGTGGGCGAGGGCGAGCAGGTCCGCCTCGCTCCACAGCCTGCCGACGAAGATCAGGCAGAACGGCGCGCCCGAGGCGTAGAAGCCGGCCGGCATCACCACGCCGGGCAGCCCCGCGATGTTGATCTCGCACACCGTGGTCTCGTGGATGGTCTCCGGGCCGTGGAGCGGCGGCAGCGCGTCGCGCATCTGCGGGAAGACCAGGGCGTCGAGGCCGTGCTCGGCCATCACCGCGTCGAAGATCGCGAGGTAGCGCTCGCGGAGCGACAGGAAGTCCGACAGGTCGGGCGGCGCCAGCGGGTCGGCGAGGCAGGGCGCGAAGGCCGGGACCTGGTTCATCCAGTCGAGCACGCCGCCCGGGGCGAAGGGGTCCTCCGCCTTGGTGGCCGCGGCGAACTCGGCGAAGGTGCGGTAGGCGGCGTCCGGCCCGAGCCGCTGCAGGTAGTGATGCAGGTCGTGGACCACGCTCTCGATGCCGCTGGCGTCGTAATGGTCGAGGCCCGCGACGGGCCGGCCGAGGGCGGCGAACCCGCTCCCCGCGAAGGGATCCGCCACCAGGGCGGCGCCGCGGGCGGCGATCTCGCCTTGCGCCCGCGCGTAGAGGTCGGCCGTCTCCGGACTGAGCGGCCGGTCGCGCCAGCCCGGCCCGTAGAGGCCGAGCCGCTTGCCCTGGAGCGCGGTCGTCGAGAGGCCGGCCGCGTAGCCGCCCTTCGGCCGCCGGCCGATCGCCGCCACGGTCTTCGGGTCGGCGGCGGTGTAGCCGGCGAGCGCGTCGAGGGTGAGCGCCGCGTCCCTCACGCAGCGGGCGATCGGCCCGACCACGTCGCGGGTGCTGCCGGCGAGGGGCACCACGCCGGCATTCGGCACCAGGGCGAAGGTCGGCTTGATGCCGACGAGCCCCTGGGCCGAGGCCGGGTTCTGGATCGAGCCGCCGGTCTCCTCGGCGAGACCGAGCACCGCGAGGCTCGCGGCGACCGCCGTGGCGGTGCCGGCGCTCGACCCGCCGGGCAGGCTCTCGGGCACCATGGCGTTCAGGGTCGGGCCGGCCCAGCTGTCGTTGGCGTGGCTGCCGGTGGCGCTGAGCACCGGCACGTTGGTCTTGCCGAGGATGACGCAGCCGGCCGCCCGCATCCGGGCGACGACCGGGGAATCGGTGCCCGGCATCAGGTCGGTGCCGCCGGCCTTGGCGCAGAGGAAGTGCCAGCCGGCGGTGGTCGGCAGGCCCGCCATGTCCATCGTGTCCTTGACCACCACCGGAACGCCGGCGAGCGGCCCCAGAACCTCGCCGGCGGCGCGGCGCCGGTCGATCGCCCGCGCCTCGTCCAGGGCGTGGGGGTTGAGGAAGATCAGCGCATTGTAGCGCGGGTTGTAGGTCGCGATGCGGGCGAGGAAGGCCTCCGCCAGGGCCTCGGCGGTGACGCCGTGGGCGAAGGCCGCCTGGGCATCGGCGACCGTCATCTCGACGGCGGCGTCGGACAGGGCGGGGGCGGGGATCGGGTCAGCGGCCATCGTTCGGGCTCCGGAGGGCTCGTCGGGACGTGGGAGATCGTTTGGGGAGAGGGCGCCGGCCTCAATGCATGCCGACGAACTCGTCGATCAGGGCCCGGTCGCGGGCGATCTCGGGCGGGACCTCGCGGGTGATCACGCCCTTCTGGAGGATCAGGACCCGGTCGGAGAGGCCGGCGATGCAGTTCAGGTTCTGCTCGACGAGAAGGAGCGCGATGCCGCGCTCGCGCCCGATCCGCCGCAGGGTCTCGATGATCTCCTCGATGATCGAGGGCTGGATGCCCTCGGTCGGCTCGTCGAGGAGCAGGATGCGCGGCCCGCCGCACAGGCAGCGGGCGAGCGCCAGGAGCTGCTGCTCGCCCCCCGACAGGGCGCCGCCGGGCCGGTCGAGATAGGCGTTGAGCCGCGGGAAGTCGGCGAGGATGCCGGCGATGGTCTCGTCCTCGCCCCTGGCGGAGAGGAGGCAGCCCATGCGCAGGTTCTCGCGCACGCTCAGCGCCGGAAAGATCTCGCGGCCCTGCGGGACGTAGCCGATCCCGGCCCGGGCCCGGGCGGTCGGGCTCAGGCGGGTGACGTCCCGCCCGTCGAAGCGCACCTGCCCGGCGGTGGCCGGCAGGTAGCCCATCAGCGTGCGCAGGAGCGTCGTCTTGCCCATGCCGTTATGGCCGAGGATGCCGACGAACTCGCCCTCGCGGACGGCGAGCGCCACGCCGCCGAGGATCGGGATCCGGCCGTAGCCGGAATGCAGGCCCTCGACGGACAGGAGAGCGGGAGACTGACCCATCGCTCAGGCCGCCTGCTTGCCGAGATAGACGTCGCGCACGCGGCGGTCGGCCAGCACGGCATCGACTTCGTCCTCGACCAGGATCCGGCCCTGGTTGAACACCGTCACGGTCTTGGCGATCATCCGGATGAACGGCATGTCGTGCTCCACCACGATCAGGGCATGGGTGCGGTTGATCTCGCGGATCAAAGCGGCGGTGCGGTGGACCTCCTCGTGGGTCATGCCGGCGGCCGGCTCGTCGAGGAGGATCAGCTCCGGCTCCTGGGCGAGCACGGTGGCGATCTCGACCCACTGCCTCTGGCCGTGGGCGAGCTGGCCGACCTCGCGCCGGGCGATGCCGGTGAGCCCGAGCCGGGTCAGGGTCTCGTCGACGATGGCGCGGGTGCGCGCCAGCGACTTGCGCCGCGAGGCCGCCACGAAGACGTTCTCGTGCACCGACAGGCCGTTGAAGACGTTCGGCACCTGCGTCTTGATGCCGACCCCGAGGCGCGCGATGGCGTGGGGCTCGGCTCCGGTGATGTCGGTGCCGCGCAGCGCGATCCGCCCCTCGGTCGGCTTGAGCTGGCCGGTCAGGATCTTGAAGAAGGTGCTCTTGCCGGCCCCGTTGGGGCCGATGAGGCAGCGCAGCTCGACCTCGCCGAGGGTGAAGTCGACGCCCGCGACCGCGGTGACGCCGCCGAACCGCATCGTGACGCCGCGCGCCTCGATCAGCGGGCGCAGGGGCGCGCCGTTGAGGCCGGTGGGAACCGGGAGGGTCATCGGGCGGTCTCCGTCGCGAGGGGTCCGGGGGCGGCCTTGCCTGCGCGCCGCTCGATCAGGCGCCAGGACAGGCCGCGCAGGACCGGGACGAGGCCTTGCGGCACCAGGAGCACGAAGCCGACCAGCACGAGGCCGAGGCCGAGATTGGAATCGAGCACGGACTGGCTGCCCGCCGTGATGATCAGCGCCTGGATCAGGACCGCGCCGAGCATCGGCCCGACCAGGGTGCCCAGCCCGCCGACCAGCACGTAGATGATGACCTGGGCCGACATCGGGAGGCCGAAGACGGTCGGGCTGATGAAGCCGCCCCAGTTGGCGTAGAGGCAGCCGGCCAGCCCCGCGACCCCGGCGGCGATCGTGAAGGCGAGGAGCTTGTAGAGGCGCGGGTCGTAGCCGATGAGCTGGGCCCGGGTCTCGTTCTCGCGGATCGCCACCACGACGCGGCCGAAGCGGCTCGCCAGCACCGCCCGCAGGAAGACGTAGACGAGGATCAGGGCGCCCATCGCCGCGTACCAGATGCCGTCGGTGTCGAGGGGTTCGTCGGGATGGCCCGGCAGGTTGAGGGCGGGGATCGCCGGGATGCCGTTGAAGCCGCCGAGCTCGGCCGCGCCGATCCGGTACTGGCTGCCCGACGTCGCGTTGACGAGCTGGAACAGCATCACCGAGACGGTGAGCGTGATGACGCCGATATAGGCGTCGCTGATCCGCCCGTAGAACATGAAGTAGCCGAGCAGCGCGGCAAACAGCATCGGCACCGCGATGGCGCACAGGACCGGCAGGGTGCTGTCGCCGAGGTTGAGCACCGCGACCGCGTAGGCGTAGCCGCCGAGGCCCAGGAAGGCGGCCTGGCCGAAGGACATCACCCCGGCGAAGCCCCAGACGAAGCCCTGCGAGAGGCCGAACATCGCCAGCGCGGCAAAGCCCGTGCACTGGACGAGGCCGAACGTGTCGAGGGTGTGGGGCGCGCCGAACAGCAGCGCCAGCCCGAGGGCCAGGGTGGCGAGGAAGCCCGCGGCGGAGCGCAGGCCCACGCCGGAGGGGCGGAAGACGGTCGGGGTCATAGGCTGCGCCTCAGGTAGCGGCCGGTGATGCCTTGCGGCAGGAGGCGGATCAGCAGGATCGCGGCGGCGAGCAGGGCCACGTCGCCGATGACGGGCGTCGTCTTGAACGAGACGAGCTCGTTGATCGTGCCGAACAGCCCCGAGGCGAGGCCGGTGCCGGTGATGATGGCGGGCCCGCCGCCGAGCACCGTGATGAAGGCGCGGGCGACGTAGGCCGCCCCCATGGCGGGCGAGACGCCCGAGATCGGCGCCAGGATCCCGCCGGCGAGCCCGGCGAGCGCCGCGCCGAGCGCGAAGGTCGCCATGTAGATCCGGTTCGGCTGGACGCCCAGCGCCGCCGCCATGCGGGGATTCTGCATGGTGGCACGCAGGATGAGGCCGAACTTGGTGAAGCGCAGGAGCCCGAACATCGCCGCGAGCGCGCCGAGCGCCGTCGCCATGATGACGAGGCTGTAGAGGCTCGCCCCGTAGCGCCCGATGTCGAAGCTGCCCACCGGCGTCGAGACGCCCCGCACCACGTTGCCGTAGAGCGTGGTGACGAGCCCGATCAGCCCGAGGCTGACGCCCCAGGTGGCCAGCATCGTGTCCATCATCCGCCCGTACAGGAAGCGGATGACGGTGCGCTCGAGGACGAGGCCGATCACTCCCACCACCAGGGGCGGCAGGACCAGCATGGCGATCCAGATGTTCACGCCCGCCCCGCTCGCCATCACGGCGGTGTAGGCGCCCAGCATCATGAACTCGCCATGGGCGAGATTGATGATCCGCATCATCCCGTAGATCACCCCGAGGCCGAGGGTGATCAGCACGAGCGTGGCGATGCCGGTCAGGACGTTGAAGGCGAGGAGGCCGGCGAGATCCATCGGCCGTCAGCCCTTCAGGTCCGGCGTGAACTGCTTGTTCATGCGCGGATTCTTGAGGAGGTCGCAGGCGCCGCCGGTATCGGCCGGGAAGGAGTTCGGGAAGGTGGCGAGGATCTCCCACTTCCGGTTCTTCGGCCGGGCGAGGTAGGTGTTGCGGATGGTGTGGTGGGTCGCCCCGTCCATCGTCACCGTGCCGGTGGGCGACTCGATGCTGATGCCGCCCTCCAGCGCCGCGATCACCTTGTCGCGCTCGACCGAGCCGGCCTTCTTCACCGCCTCGGCCCAGAACATGATGCCTTCGTAGGTGGCGGTGTCGAGCTCGCTGAGGTCGGTGACGTCGGCGCCGAACTTCGCCTGCATGCCGGAGACGAAGGCCTTGCTCGCCGGCGTGTCGAGGTCGTTGTACCAGCCGTAGCAGGTGACGATGCCGTCGGTGGTCGAGGGGTCCATCGTGGTCAGTTCGTCGCCCAGCCCGAAGACGCTGGAGGCGAGCGGGATCTTGGCCTTCATGCCGGCGGCATCCCATTGCCGGTAGAAGCCCGAATGGTTGGCCCCGACGAGGGCCGAGAGCACGAGGGTCGGCTGGGCCTGCTGGATGCGGCTGATCGCCGAGGAGAAGTTGGTGACGTCGAGGGGGAAGAAGTCGGTGCCGGCGACCGAGCCGCCGCCGTCCTTCATGAACTTCGTCATCCAGCTCGCGGTGATGTGGCCGTAATTGTAGTCCGCCGCGACGATGTAGGCCTTCTTGCCCCAGTTCTTGAGGCCGTAATCGACGATGTGGTTGACGGTCTGGGCCGGGGTCGAGCCGGTGCAGAACACGTTGCGGTCGCAGACGCCGCCCTCGTACTGCGTGTTGTAGAAATACAGGGTCTTGGAGCGACCGAAGATCGGGCGGATCGCCTCGCGCGAGGCCGAGGTGATGCCGCCCTGGATGACGTCGACCTTGTCCTTGAGGGCGAGCTGCTGGGCGTACTGGGTGTAGAGCTGCATCGTCGACTGGGTATCGTAGGCGATGAGCTGGATCGGTCGGCCGAGGAGCCCGCCGGCCTTGTTGAGGAGCTCGACCGCGTACTCGGTCGTCTCGATCATCCGCTTGCCCTCGAGGCCGAGCGCCCCGGAGCCGTCGAGCAGGCTGCCGAGCTTGATCGGCTCCGCCGCGAGGCCGGCGCGGGACACGAACGGCGCCGACACGGTGCCGGCGGCCGCCGCCATCCCCAGCTTCAGCGCCTCGCGGCGGTTCATCGCCCCTCTGGTCATGTCCGCATCCCTCTCGTCTGCCTGCGGGCCCGGTCCGGGCGGCTGTCGCCGGACCGGCCTGTCCGCAGCATTCAAGTTCGATGCCAACAAATCCCACAGAACGCACAGAACCGGGTGATCCCGGATATCCCGTGCGCGTCCCGGCCCGGCTCACGCCGGGCCGGGTTTCCACGTCGTTTCGCGGATGTCGCCCCGCTGCGGCATCCCTGGGCAGTGGACGGGCAACCCCGCGTCACGCTGCCCAGGACGCGTTCAAAATCCACAATCCGGGCACGATCCCACAGGCCTGCCATCCGGACCGGCCGGCGCAGGGCCGGCCATCCCCGGCTCAGCTCTCCTTGAAGCCGTATTCGGGCACGCCCTCCTCGTTGCCGTAGTACTTGTAGGGCAGGAACTTGCCCGACAGGTTCATCTTGACCCGGTCGCCCTTGTTGTTGGGCTCGCGCTCCATCGTCATGTTGAAGTCGATCGCCGACATGATGCCGTCGCCGAACTCCTCCTGGATCAGCTCCTTCCAGGTGGTGCCGTAGACCATCACCAGCTCGTAGAAGCGGTAGATCAGCGGGTCGGTCGGGGGCATCGCGGGGATCGAGCCGCGATAGGGCGCCTCGTTCAGCATCCGCTCCTCGGCCTGGGTCAGGCCGAACAGGGCCGCGGCCTTGGCGGCCTGGGCCTTGGGCAGCTTCATCTGGCCCATGCAGGCGGCGGTGATCAGGATCGGCGAGATGCCGCCGATCTCGTCCTGGATGTACTTCCAGGTCCAGCCCTTCTCGCGCTTGATGTCGAGGAGCTTCTCGGTGAGGTCTTCGCGCTTCATGGGGTCTCTCCGTGGGTTACGTGCCGTCCCGGCGGGGCGGCGTGGGGCTCGAAGCTCGGGATCGGACGGGGCGAAGCGGCCGCCCCGCCCGGTCCCGCTGGGCGCGGTCCCGGGCGCCGGCCGTCGCGAGGCGGCGCGGCCCGTGCCCGGGGACCGGAAAGGGAGCCGGTCAGGCCCGGCGGGAGGGCGGCTCGGCCGCGATCGCTGCGGCATCGGCCTCGCTGAGCGACGGGCGGACGACCGGCGGATGGCGCGGGTCGTAGCCGGCCGGCATCGTGTCGCGCAGGGTTCTGGAGCGCGACACGAGGAAGTCGATCAGGTGGTTGCGGAGGGCATAGTAGCCCGGGGCGTGGTGGAGCTGGGTGCGGTCGCGATCCTTCGGCAGCGGATTCTCGACGATCTCCGCGACCTTCGCCTCCGGCCCGTTCGTCATCAGGACGATCCGGTCGGCGAGGTAGATCGCCTCGTCGACGTCGTGGGTGATCATGAACACGGTCTGGCCGGTCTCGACGCAGATCCGCCGCACCTCGTCCTGCAGCGTGCCGCGGGTGAGCGCATCGAGGGCCGAGAACGGCTCGTCCATCAGCAGGATCTTGGGCTCGATCGAGAGCGCCCGGGCGATGCCGACGCGCTGCTTCATGCCGCCCGACAATTCGGACGGCTTCTTGTGCTCGGACCCGGCGAGCCCGACCGTGGCGATGGCGCGTCTGGCCCGCGCCGCGATCTCGGCCTTCGACGCCTTGCGCCACCGCGACGACACCGCGTAGGCGACGTTGCCGAGCACGCTGCGCCAGGGCAGCAGGGCGTGGCCCTGGAAGATCACCGCCCGGTCGAGGCTGGTCCCCTGGAGCGCCTGCCCGTCGACGATCACCGCGCCCTCGGAGGGCGCCTCGAGCCCCGCCAGGATGTTCAGCACCGTGGTCTTGCCGCAGCCCGAATGCCCGATCATGCAGACGAACTCGCCGCGGCGCATCGGCAGCCACAGGTTCTCGAAGATCGTGGTGGTCTTGCCGCCGGGCGCCGGATAGCGGCGGGCGATCCCCTCGATCGAGATGAATTTTTCGGAGTTCGCCATGCGGCCGGTCCTGGCGCCTTGATCGGCGGCGGCGGCCTGCATGCGCCGCCGGAAGGGAAGGAGCTTGCTCATGCGCCCGGCCTCATTCGGGGAATGTGACAAGGCGCTGAGCGCGGGCGAGCAACTGGTCGAGGACCATGCCGACGAGCCCGATCAACAGGATCGAGGTGATCACGTTGGTGATCGAGAGGTTGTTCCACTCGTTCCAGACGAAGTAGCCGATGCCGGTGCCGCCCACGAGCATCTCGGCCGCCACGATGACGAGCCAGGCGATGCCGATCGAGATGCGCATGCCCGTGAGGATGGTGGGCGCAGCGGCCGGCAGGATCACCGTGAAGGCGCGGCGCAGCGGACCGACCTCGAGGGTACGGGCGACGTTGAGCCATTCCTTGCGGGTGCCCGACACCCCGAACACCGTGTTGATCAGCATCGGCCAGAGCGAGCAGATGAAGATCACGAAGATCGCCGAGAGCCCCGAATCCTTGATCGTGTAGAGCGCGAGCGGCATCCAGGCGAGCGGCGAGACCGGTTTCAGGATCTGGATGTAGGGATCGAGCGCCCGGCTCATCAGCGGCGACATGCCGATGAGGAATCCGACAGGAATCGCCACCAGCACCGCGAGCCCGTAGCCGAGGGCGACGCGCCCGATCGAGTAGGCGAGCTGGATGCCGAGCCCCTTGTCGTTCGGCCCCCGGTCGTAGAACGGGTCCTTCAGGTGCTGCCAGAGCGTCGCGCCGACATCGAGCGGCCCCGGCATCGCGGACTTGCCGGTGGTGGCGGTGGCGCCCATCAGGGCGGCGTATTCGGGGTCCATCGCCTCGGTCTTGGCGGTCCCGCTCACCGCGACCTGCCAGGCGAGCAGGATCGCGGCGAGCAGCGTCAGCGAGAGCACCGCGGCGCGAAGGGTGAGGGAGCGCGTCATGGCTCTAGCCCGCCCGCTTGATCGCGAAGGACTCGATGTATTCCTTCGGTTTTGCCGGGTCGAAGGTCTTGCCCATCACGACGAAGCTCTTGGTGGTCGTCTCAGGGGGCGTGAAGCCGTCCTGCTTCATCAGGCGGGCGGCATCGGTGGCGAGGTAGACTTGTTTCGCCACCGCCGCGTAATCGACGTCGCCCTTGATCTGACCCCAGCGCTTCATCTGGGTCAGGATCCACACCGCGAAGGACTGCCACGGGAAAGCGTCGAAATCGACCCGGTCGGGCACCTTGCGCACCTGGCCCAGGCCGTCCGCGAAGGTGCCGGTCAGCACCTGCTCGACCACGGTCAGCGGCTGGTTGAGGTAGTTCGCCGGGGCGATCGCGGCGGCGATCTCCTTGCGGTTGTCCTTGTTCGAGGCGTAGGCCGTCGCCTGGATGATCGCCCGCAGCAATGCCGCGTAGGTGTTGGGCGTCTCCTTGATGAAGGCCTCCGAGGCCGCGAAGGCGCAGCACGGGTGCCGGTCCCAGATCTCCTTGGACAGGATGTGGATGAAGCCGACGCCGTCATAGACCGCACGCTGGTTCACCGGATCGGGGGCGAGGAAGCCGTCGATGTTGTCGGCCCGCAGGTTCGCCACCATGTCGGGCGGCGGCACGGCGCGGATCTGCACGTCGGTGTCGGGATCGACGCCCGCTTCCGCCAGGTAGTAGCGCAGCAGGTAGTTGTGCATCGAGTAGTCGAACGGAACGGCGAGCTTGAAGCCCTTCCAGTCCTTCGGGTTGCGCCGGTCCTTGTGCTTCATCGCCAGGGTGATCGCTTGGCCGTTGACGTTCTCGACCGCCGGCATCGTGTAGGCCTGCGGGGTCGATCCGAGGCCGAGCGAGATCGCGATCGGCATCGGCGCCAGCATGTGGGCGGCGTCGTATTCCTTGTTCAGGGTCTTGTCGCGGATCACCGCCCAGCCCGCGGTCTTCACCACCTCGACGTTCAGGCCCTGCTTCTCGTAGAAGCCCATGGGCTTGGCCATTATGATCGGCGTGGCGCAGGTAATCGGGATGAAGCCGACCTTGAGGTCGGTCTTCTCGGGCTTTCCCCCTTGCGCGAAGGCGTCCGCGACGAGCTTCGTGGGCAGGAACTGGCTCACCGCCGCGAGTGCCGTGGCGGCCCCGACGCTGCGCAGGAAGGCACGGCGCTCGGCGTCGTGAGGAAAGAGCGCGCGCATCACCGCGCCCTCCACCGCCCGCTCCAGCGCGGCCTCGCCGGTGGGCGTCGCGTCCTGCGCGGCATCGTGGGCCGCCTGGCTCGCATGGGCGCCGCAGGCGCAGCCGCCGCGGGCGAGGCGGCGTTTGGCATCGAAGGGATTGTCGAACAGGGCCATGGGCGCCTCGCGGAATGCGGATCGCGAAGGGATCCGCAAGGGGCGTGCCAGGTTCGAACAACATGGATAATGCAGCTTTTTCAGTATGTTGGGGCAGTAGAGCAAAATTACGAAATATCGTGTAACATGAGATTTCGTCGCACAACCACGAGATCTCGTGATGCCGGTCAGCGCCGCCGATCCGAACGCCGATTTCGGGCCCGTCTTCGAGGTCGGGGCCGAGGCCATGCTGGTGATCGATCCCGATGCCGACCGGATCGTGGCGGCCAACGCCGCCGCCGCGCGCCTCCTCGGCCGCGAGCAGGACGCCCTGCGGGGAGAGCCGGTGAGCGCCCTGCATCCCGGCCAGCTCCCGGCCCTGATCGTGTTCACCCAGGGCGTGCAGGCCAAGGGCCGCTGGTGGACCCACGCGCTCACGCCCCGCCACGGCGAGGGCCGCGCTCTCGCCATCGAGACCGTCGGCACGGCGATGCCGGACGGCCTCGTCCTCCTGACCCTGGTCGATCTCGACGAGCGCCGCCAGCGGCAGGTCGACCGGGAAGCCGACCGCCACATGCGCGCCGGGCTCTCCGAGTGGCAGCGCATGGAGCGGATCTTTCGCGATATCGAGCGCGAGAACCAGCTGATCCTGCGCGCCGCGGGGGAGGGCATCTACGGGGTCAATGCCGAGGGCATCACGACCTTCGTCAACCCGGCCGCCGCCCGGATGCTGGGCTGGAACGCCGCCGACCTCGTCGGCACGGACATGCATGCCGCCGTGCACCATACGCATGCGGGGGGCGGCCACTACCCGCACCGGGACTGCCCGATCTACGCCGCGTTCCGGGACGGCATCGTGCATCAGGTCGACGACGAGGTGTTCTGGCGCCGGGACGGCACCGCCTTCCCGGTCGAGTACACCTCGACGCCGATCCGCGACCGCGGCGCCCTCGTCGGGGCGGTGATCGTGTTCCGGGACGTGAGCCAGCGCCGCGAGGCGGACGAGCGCCTGCGCCAGGCGCTCGCCGAGGTCGAGAGCCTGCGCGAGCGGCTGGAGCTCGAGAACGCCTATCTGCGGGAGGAGATCCGGGCCGGCAGCCACCACCAGGGCATCATCGGACGGAGCCCCGCCATCGAGGCGATCCGGCGCCAGATCGATCTCGTGGCCGGCACCGATGCCACGGTGCTGGTCACCGGTGAATCCGGCACCGGCAAGGAGCTGATCGCCCGGGCGATCCACGAGGCGAGTCGCCGCCGCGACCGGCCGCTGATCCGGGTGAACTGCGCGGCGGTCCCGCGCGAATTGTTCGAGAGCGAGTTCTTCGGCCACGCCCGCGGGGCCTTCACGGGGGCCTTGCGCGACCGGGTCGGCCGCTTCGAACTGGCGGATGGCGGCACCCTGTTCCTCGACGAGGTCGGGGAGATCCCCCTCGATCTCCAGGGCAAGCTGCTGCGGGTGCTCCAGGAGCGCTCCTTCGAGCGCGTCGGCGAGGAGCGCACCCGCGCCGTCGACGTGCGCCTCGTGGCGGCGACGAACCGCGACCTGAAGGAGGAGGTGCGGCGGGGGCGCTTTCGCGGCGACCTCTATTTTCGTCTCAACGTCTTTCCGATCGGCGCGACCCCCCTGCGGGAGCGGCCGGAGGACATTCCGCTCATCGCCCAGCACATGCTGGCGGGCGCGGCGCGCCGCCTCGGCGTGCCCGAGCCGCGGCTGAGCGAGGGCGACGTCCGCCGCCTGACGCGCCACGACTGGCCGGGCAACGTGCGCGAACTGGAGAACGTGATCGAGCGCGGGGTGATCCTGGCCCAGCGCGGACGGCTGCGCCTCGATCTGCCCGAGGCCGCCCCCGTCCCGTCGGGCCCGGATTCCCGGTCCGATCGTCCGGCGCCGCCCTCGTCCGGTCCCCTGAGCGAGGCCGAGCGGCGGGCCCGCGACCGGGCCGAGATCGTCGAGGCCCTGGCGCTCTGCGGCGGCAAGGTGTTCGGCCCGGGAGGCGCCGCCGCCCTGCTCGGCCTGCGGCCGACGACGCTGGCCTCGCGCATCAAGGCGTTCGGCATCGACAAGCCGTGAGGCGGAAGGATGCAGGGCTCCGGCGCCGAGGCCCGTCGTCTCGCGACGGCCGACCGTGTAGGAGGAGCTCGCCGCACCATCGCGGGTGGATCATCCCGCGGGATGCCGCAGCGTTCTCGGGAGAAGGGATCGACATGGAACGACGTCAGTTCATCGCCGCGGGCGTGTTGGCAGGTCTTGCGGGCAGCGCGGCGACGAAGGCCGCGGCGGCCGACCACGGCCCGATGCACGACCATGGCTCCGGACAGGCCGCGGCCCCGGCCGGCGGGCACGACCATCCGGCGCAATTCGCCGCCCTCGCCGCGTCGAGCGCCCATTGCGTCGCGACCGGCAACGACTGCCTGCGGCACTGCTTCGGCATGCTCGCCATGAACGACACCCGCATGGTGGCCTGCATGAAGGCGACCTACGACCTCGTGCACTCATGCACCGCCCTGCAGACGCTCGCCGCCGTCGACTCGCCCCACACGCCGGCGATGGCCCGGGCCGTGGCGCAGATCTGCACAGCCTGCGAGACGGAATGCGCCAAGTTCCCCGACATGGCCGAATGCCGCGCCTGCCGCGACGCATGCCGCGCCTGCGCCGCGGAGTGCCGGAAGATCGCCGCCTGAGGCGGCGGCCCGCTTCGGCCGTTCCCGAGACGGCATGACACGCGATCCGCGCTCGCGCCGAGCGATCCCCGGAAGCGATCCCCCGAAGCGATCCCCGGAAGCGTTTCTCGTGGGATCGCCGGCGCGCCTCTTCCGCGCGGATCGCGTCCGTCGGCAGCGTGACATCCGTGCGCGGGCGGCCGAGGCGCGCGGCGGCCCATCCCGGGATCGATCAGCCGTCCGCCGACCCGAGATCGCCGTGCCGGATCGAGTCGGCGATACGCTCGGCCACCATCACGGTCGGGATGTTGGTGTTGGCCCGCGGGATCGTCGGCATCAGGGAGGCGTCGCAGACGCGCAAGCCCTCGACGCCGTGCACGCGGCCGGTGCCGTCGCAGACGCTCATCGGATCGTGCGCCGCCCCCATGCGGCAGGTGCCCGACGGATGCCAGGTCCCCCCGACCTCGGCGGCCACGAAGGCGCCGAGCGCCCGCTCGTCGCGGAGCAGGCGGTCGAGGGTGACTCCTTTCGTCACGAGGCCGTGGAGCAGCGCCGACCGGGCCGGGCCGGCGATATCGAGGAGGCCCGACAGGATCCCGCGCTGCGCCGCCGGCCAGGGTTCTGGCGCCGCCGCCCGGGCGACCCGGGGCGAGTAGCTCACCGGGAAGACCGGGCCGCGGACGGGCGCGAGCGACGGGTCGCGCAAGGCCCGGGCGCCCAGGCGGACCGCGTCCATCAGTCGGGCGTGGTCGCGGGGGTCGGACAGCATGCGGAAATCGACCTGCGGCTCGGCCCGCGGATCGGGTGCGGCGAGGGTGACCTCGCCGCGCGAATACGACTTGTTGACCCAGAAGAAGATCCCGCCGATCCGCCGCCCCAGGCTGTGCCAGCCCGTCCGCGACAGGATCGCGCCGTGCATGTCCCCGTCCGGCGTACCGGGCAGCCCGGAGGAGTAGCGGAGAATCGCCTGCTCGTGGTGCTCGCCCGGATCGCGGACCCGGCCGGCCCGGGTCAGGTAGGCCGAGACCGCGATCGAGGGATGCTCCATCAGGTTCCGCCCGACGCCCGGCCGGTCGGCGATCACGTCCAGGCCATGCCGGCGCAGAGCGGCCCCGGGGCCGACGCCGCTGCGCATGAGAAGGACGGGGCTGTGGATCGCCCCTGCTGCCACCACGACGTGGTCGGCGGGCAGCGTCTCCGAGGGGCCGCCGCCGAGCGGCGCCACCACGGCGCCCACAGCCCGCCGTCCCTCGAACAGGACGCGCTCGGCGATCAGGCCGGTGCGCACGATCAGGTTTCGCCGCGCCCGCACGGACGGCGTCAGGTAGGCGACCGAGACCGGCACCCGCTCGCTCTCATCCGAGATCGCGGTCGTGCCGACATAGACGCCGTCCCGCCAGGGCCCGTTCTGGTCGGCCCCGGCCGGATGGCCCTGGGCCGCGAGCGCCCGCATCGTGGCGGCGACGAAGGGGGAGAGCCGGTCGGGGGTGGCCCTGCGGATCGGCAGGGGACCGTCCCGGCCGTGCAGCTCGCCGCCGCAATCCCGGTCGGATTCGAGCTTGCGGAAGTAGGGCAGGCAGGTCTCCCACGACCAGCCCTCGGCGCCGAGCGCGCCCCACTCGTCGTAATCGCCGGGCGCGCCGCGATTGGCCATCATGGCGTTGATCGCCGAGCCGCCGCCGAGGCGGCGCGCCTGCTCGTAGCGCCGCGGCGCCGGCCTCTCCGGACGATTGCCGACGGGGGCGCCCATCCGGGCGGTCAGGGCCGGCCAGATGTTGCGCGGGTCGAGATAGGCCCGGCCGGGATAGCGGCTGCGGATCTCGGGCGGCATCGTGGCCGCGGTGAGGTCGTCGCCCGCCTCAACCAGGGTGACGCGAAACGACGGCTCCTCCGAGAGCCGCGCGGCGAGCACGCAGCCGGCCGAGCCGCCGCCGAGGATCAGGATCGCGGTCACGGGCCGGTGCGGGCTTTACGGGCGCCGAGGCTCGCCAGCACCACGACGATCAGGGAAGCCGCGGTGAGGAGCGAGGAGATCGCCGCGATGGTCGGGTCGATCTCGTCGCGGAGCGCCGTGAACATCCGCTTCGTGAGGGTCTGGTTCTGGCCGCCGGCGATGAAGATCGCCACCACGGTCTCGTCGAGGGCCGAGATGAAGGCGAACAGCGCGCCCGAGACCACGCTCGGGCGGATCTGCGGCAGGGTGACGGCGAGGAAGGCGCGCAGGCGGTTCATGCCGAGGCTGCGCGCCACCATCTCCTGCGCCGGGTCGAAGCCGCGCAGTCCCGCCAGCACCGAGGTGACGACGTAGGGGGTCGCCAGCATCACGTTGGCGAGGACGAGGCCCGGCAGCGTGGCCAGCAGCCCGGTCTTGGCGAAGACGAAGAACACGCCGATGCCCGTGATGACGATCGGCACGATCAGCGGCAGGAGCAGGATCACCGTCAGGCTGCGGGCGAGCCGCGACCCGCTCAAGGTGAGGGCGTAGGCCGCCGCCGTCCCGATCAGCGTCGCGCCGATCGCGGTGGCGAACGCCACGCCGAGGCTGACCCGGGCCGCCTGCATCCAGGCCGGGCTGCCGAAGAACGCCTCGTACCAGCGCAGCGACCAGCCCGGGGGCGGGAAGGTGAGGAACCGCGCGTTCGAGAACGACATCGGCACCACGATCAGGATCGGCAGCACCAGGAACAGCAGCACCAGGGCGACGACGAGGCCGAGCGCGAGGCGCGCGGGGAGGGCGGTCGGCATCAGCGTGCTCCCATGATGCGCTCGAAGGGGACCACCCGGGAGGCGAGCCAGAACAGGACGGCCACGCACACGAGCAGCACGACCGCGATGGCGCTCGCCGCACCCCACTGGTTGTAGATCTCGACGTTGCGGCTCACCAGCATCGACACCATGAAGGTGCGCCCGCCGCCGAGCAGCTCCGGCGTGATGTAGAAGCCGAGCGCCAGCACGAAGACCAGGACCGTCCCGGCGACCACGCCCGGCATCGACAGCGGCAGGAACACCCGGAGGAAGACGTGGAGCGGAGAACCGCCGAGGCTGGCCCCGGCGAGCATCAGGTCGCGGGGGATGCGCTGCATCGTGGCGTAGAGCGGCAGCACCATGAAGGGCAGGAGGATGTGCAGGGTGGCCAGCACCGTGCCGAACTCGTTGTTGATGAGCGCGATCGGCTGGTCGGTGAGGCCGAGCCCTTGGAGTAGGCCGTTCACGAGGCCGCGCCGCTGCAGCAGCACCATCCAGGCATAGGCGCGCACGAGCACGCTGGTCCAGAACGGCAGGATCACCAGGCCGAGCACCACGACGCTCCAGCGCCGCGGCAGGGTGGCGGCGGCATACGCCACCGGATAGCCGAGCAGCACCGCCAGCACGGTGACGGTGAGCGCGATGCGGAAGGTGAGCAGGAAGCTGCGCCAGTAGATGTCCTCGGTGAGGAAGCGCCGGTAATGCTCGAGGGTGAGCGACCCGTCGGTGGTCACCGACTGCACGGCGAGCCAGGCGAGCGGCACCACGAGGAGCGCCGTGACGACCGCGAGGGCGGGGCCGAGCAGCGCGAGGACGAGCATCCGCTCGCGCCGCTCGTGCCGCCGCAGGGCGGAGCTGGATGGAATCATGGCGGGGTGTCCGTTGGCATGGACTCGGCTGGGTCACGGAAAGAGCGGGAGGTTGCCACCGCGAACCCTCCCCCGCAGAGGGGGGAGGGTTCGAGGCGGCGTCGCGCTCACTTCCTCTGGACGAAGTCCGCCCAGCGCTTCAGCGCCGCGTCGCCGGCCTCCGAGGTCCACCATTCGGCCGAGAGCACCGCCTGCTTCCTGGCGTTGTCCGGCGAGCTCGGCAGTTTGGCGGCGAGGGCGGCCGGGATGATGCCGGTGTCGAAGGCGGCCGGGTTGCCGGGGCCGTACGGGATGTTGAGCGGCAGGTTGGCCTGGAGCTTCGGGTCGATGGCCTGGTTCACGAACTTCACGGCGGTGGCGAGGTTCGGGGCGTTCTTCAGGATGCAGAGCGAGGTATTCTGCAAGATGCCCTGGTTGTAGGTGAAGTCGGCCTCCGCCCCCGCCTCCATCACCGCCGCGGCGCGGCCGTTCCAGATCATCTCCATGTCGACCTCGCCGCCCTGGATCAGCAGGGCCGACTGGCCGCCGGAGGTCCACCAGACCGAGATATGCGGCTTGATCTCCTCGAGCTTGCGGAAGGCGCGGTCGACGTCGAGGGGGTAGAGCTTGTCGGGCGCCACGCCGTCGGCCATCAGGGCGGCTTCCAGGGTGGCGAAGGGATGGTTGCGCAGGGCCCGGGCGCCCGGAAATTTCTTCACGTCCCAGAAATCGGCCCAGCTCTGCGGCGGATTCTTGCCGTACTTGGTCTTGTTGTAGGCCAGAACGCTCGAATAGAACTCGTAGGGAACCGAGTAGTCGGTCTTGTAGATGGCCGGGATCGCGGCAGCGTTGGGGATCTTGGAGAAGTCGAGCTTCTCGATCAGCCCGGCCTTGCCACCGCGCACGCAATCCTGGGTGGGGGTGTCGACGACGTCCCAGGTCGGCTTGCCGGTCGCGCCCTGGGTGCGGATCGCCGGCCAGGCATCGGGGGCGCTGTCCTGGTTGATGGTGATGCCGAGCGCCTTGGCGGCGGGATCGAGGATCGCCACCGTCTGGGCCTGCTGGTAGGCGCCGCCCTGCGACACGAAGGTGACCTGCTCGGCGGCGAGAGCCGGACTGGCCGCGCCGAGGAGGCAGGCCAGGACGGTGTTTCCGATGCGCGACGCCATCTCGACTTCTCCTCTGCTTGTGAAGGCTGCAACCCTGGAGCGTTTTCCGACGAAGCGGATGCCGGTTCGTCACAGAAAATGCGATTTAACAAAGACTTAGAGCCCTTCGCGATCGCAGCGCGACCGTGACGGGCTCTAGCGGCCGATCGCGTCCAGGAACTGGTACCAGCCGGCGATGAGACGGATCGCCGGCTCGCGCAGGCCGTAGAACGGGACGGGCTGGAAGCCGTCGCCGCCGAGCAACGCCACGTCGGGGCTCTCGCCGACGGCGAACGCGGCGGCGAGTCCCCCGAGATGGCTCGACATCGCGACCCCGGCGCCGTTGTAGCCCATGGCGAAACTGACCCGGTCGTCGAGCCGGCCGACATGCGGGAGCGCATCGAGCGTCATCCCGACGAGGCCCGACCAGCGATAGGCGACCGGCGTATCGGCGAGCGCCGGGAAGGTGCGCACCATCGCCCGGTGCAGAGCCGCGAAGGCGGCCTCGGAATCGGAGCGCCCGAAGGCGCCGCGCCCCCCGAACACCATCCGGTCATCGACCATGCGAAACCAGCGCATCATCCGCCGCGTCTCGACGTAGATCCGCCGGCTCGGCAGGATCGCGGCGCGCAGGTTGTCGGACAACGGCTCGGTGGCCAGGATCGCGCTGCGAAAAGGAATCAGGCGGGTGCGCAAGGGCGCGGCCGCCGCGGTGAGGTCGGTATAGCCGTTCGTCGCCACGATCACCTGGCGCGCCCGCACCGAGCCGCCCGGCGTCTCGACCCGGATGCCGCCGGCCTCGCGATGGAGGCGCAGGGCCGGGCTCTCCTCGTGGATCGCGATGCCCTTCGCCGCGGCTGCCCGGGCGAGGCCGCGGGCATAGTTGAGCGGGTGCAGCCCCCCGGCCTTCTGCGAGAGCACGCCGCCGACGAAATCCTGCGAGCCGGTCTCGGCCGCCACGGCCTCGCGGGACAGGACCGAGACGGAGCCGTCGCCCATCTCCCGGCGCATCCACTCGCTGTCGGCGATCGTCGCCGCCAGGGTCGCGGGGGTATGGGCGCATTTGAGCTGGCCGACCCGGGCGTAGTTGGCCTCCACGATGCCGTGCTCGGCGATCAGCCGCTCCAGGGTCTCGACCGAGGCGTACGCGATGGCGTGCATGCGCTTGGCGACCGCGATCCCGTGCCGGCTGGCGATGGCCTGGAACGAGGGGCGGAACTTCGCCGAGACGACGCCGCCGTTGCGCCCGCTCGCGCCCCAGCCGATCGTGCTGGCCTCCAGCACCACCGGGCGCTCGCCGCGCGCGGCGAGAGCCAGGGCCGCCGAGAGCCCGGTATAGCCGCCGCCGACGATCGCGACGTCGGCCTGGACGTCGCGGTCGAGCGGCCCGAAGCGTCCGGCCGGCACCGCGCCGGCGGCCCAGAGCGAGGCGACCGGAGGCTTCGGGAAGGCGTTCATCGTCAGGCCGCCTGCCGGGCGGCCGCGGCGAAGGCCGCGTCGGCGGCGTCGGCGAGCTTCTCCAGCGTCGGGAAATGGTAGTCGGGCGTCGTCAGCCGCTCGGGCTCGGGCGTGCCGCCGAACCCTTCGAGCCCCTGGCGACGCTCGATCCAGCAGACGGTGTAGCCGAGGTCCCGGGCGATGCCGATGTCGTGGTACTGGCTCTGGGCGACGTGGAGTATGTCGCTCTGCTTGTAGCCGAGAGCCGATTGCCGGCCGCGGTTGAAGGCGAAGAATTGCGGGTTGGGCTTGGCGACGCCGGTATCGTCGTAGGTCACGCCGTCGTGGAACGGGCTCCCGAGGGTATGGGAATAGAACGAGAAGGCCGAGCGGTCGGCATTGGTCATCGCGACGAGGCGGTAATGCTTGCGCAGGCGCTTGAGCGCCGCCACCGAATCCGCGAAGGCCGGCCAGCGCAGCACGGAGAGCTGGAACGCGTCGGCATCGGCGTCCGTGTTGGGGAAGCCGAGGTCACGGGCGACGTGACGATAGACGTCGGCGAAGACCTCGCTCGAGCGCTCGTAGTTCAGCTCGCGGCCCTTGAGGTACGAGGCGAAGATCGTCGCGTCGCTCAATTCGGCCTGGCTGCGGCCGGACACCGCGCGCAGATGGTCGAGGATGCCCTTCTCGAAGTCGATCAGGGTGCCGACGACGTCGAAGGTGAGAACCTTGAAGGTATCGAGGGAGGGAGCGGGCATGGGTTTTCCTTTTCGCAACCGACGCGGGGAAGGTCAGGTGGGCTCCGCCGGGACGACGATCGTGTCCTGCGGGTGGAGGAGAGCGGTGATCGCGCCGCCGGGGGAGGGAATCGCGAGGCGCCCGGCATGGTGGGCCGGTTGGCGCAGGGAGATCTCCGGCCCGCCATCGAGGGCGACGAACACCCGCAGGCTCTCGCCCTGGTAGACGACGTCGGTGACGCGCCCCGTCAGGCGGTTGTATCCGTCGGCGGTCGCGTCGCCGGCCACGATCAGCTTCTCGGTCTGGATCGCCAGCAGCAGGGCCTCGCCTGCCGGGAGGGGCCGAGCGCTGCGCAAGGCCGTCGCTCCGAGCGCGATCGTGTCGGCGCCGGCGCGGGTGACGGGGACGAGGGTCGATTCGCCGATGAAGCTCGCCACGAAGGCGCTCATCGGCCGGTCGTGCAGGCGCTCGGGCGTATCGATCTGGGCGAGCCGCCCGCCGCGCAGGATCGCGATCCGGTCGCTCATGGTCAGCGCCTCGCGCTGGTCATGCGTGACGTAGATGATGGTGGCGGCGAGCTGGCGATGCAGGCGCCGCAGCTCGATCTGCATCGACTCGCGCAGCTGCTTGTCGAGGGCCGAGAGCGGCTCGTCCATCAGGATCAGCCGCGGCCGAAAGACGATGGCGCGGGCGAGTGCCACGCGCTGGCGCTGGCCGCCGGAGAGCTGCGAGATCGCCCGATCCTCGTAGCCGGCGAGCTCGACCATCGCGAGGGCCTCCGCCACCCGCTTGCCCCAGCTGGCCTTGGGCTCTCGCCGAGCCCGAAGCGGAAAGGCGACGTTCTCGGCCACGCTCAGGTGCGGGAAGAGCGCGTAGTTCTGGAACACCACGCCGATGTCGCGCTTGTGCGGCGGCAGGAACGTCACGTCGGTCTCGCCGAAATGCACGCTGCCGGAGGAGGGCACGGTGAAGCCGCCGAGGATGCCGAGCAGCGTCGTCTTGCCCGAGCCCGACGGCCCGAGAAGGGACAGGAACTCGCCGGGTGCGACGTCGAGCGAGACGTCGTCGAGGGCCTTGAAGGCGCCGTAGCGCCGGGTGGCGTTGCGGATCGACACGCCGACGCTGCCGCTTGCGAGCAGCGTCCGATTCAATCCTGGGCTCGATGCTGCTGCCATCGTGGGGCTGCCTTCCCGTCCGGTGCCGCCGACAGGGGAAAGCTCACAAAAGTAGCGCCTCCGTTCAATGTCGAAAGAATCCGCAGCCCCATAACTCCAGGTTATGGGGCTTCGAAGCACGCCCGGCTCAAGCCGAGCTCCGGATAGAGCCGGTCGACCTTGGCGACGTCGGCGCGCATCTCGGCGACGAGCCAGTCGCGCACGGCGGCGACCGAGCGGCGCAGGGGCCGCGAGCGCAAGTGGATGAGCTGGCACATCCGTGCCGTGCGGGTGACGCGGGAGGCCGCCGGCACGAGGTCGCCGGTCGAGAGCCAGTGCGAGACCACGCTCGCCCAGCCCAGCGCGACGCCCTGGCCGAGGAGGGCGGCCTGCAGCACCACGGCATAGTCGGAGAAGTTGAGCGAGGCGCGCGAGCCGTTCCAGTCGGGCCCCGGATCGACCCCGCCGGTCCACATCGGCGAGATGGCCGTGAGGTTGACGAAGGTGGTGCGGCCGGCGGGATCGGCCTGCCTTCCGGCGCGATAGGCCGGGCTGCAGACCGGCAGCATCACCTCGTTCATCAGGAAGAGGGCCTCATGGTCGAGGTCGGGCCCCTCGACGAACCGCATGCCGAGATCGACGTCGTCGACCGGGCCGGCGAGCGCGCCCGGGATGAGCTGGAAACGGAAATCGACGGAGGGGAACGCCTCCTGCAGGGTGTTGATGCGCGGCATCAGCCAGTGGGTGGTGAAGGCCGAGGATAGGGACAGCGTGACGGTGTCGATGCCGGTGCGGCGGATGTCGATCTCGCGCAACGCCGCCTCGATGCCCCGGAAGCCGTCCGCCACCCGACGAAACAGGATCGCGCCGTCGTCGGTGAGCGCGATGCCGTCGCCCGAGCGGTCGAGCAGGCGCACGCCGAGATGGCGCTCGAACTGCGCCATCGCCTTGCTGACCGCCGGCTGCGTCACGTTCAGCTCGGCCGCCGCCCGGGTGAAGCTCCGGTTGCGGGCCACGGCCTCGAACACGAACAGGGCGTGGTTGGACGGCAGCATGCGTCGGAGCGGGTTCATGGTCGCAGCTCGGGCCTCGGTGTCACGGGTCGCGCGTGACGATGCCGCCGGGACGGCTCGTTCGCCACCCCGCGGACGCGGCCTGATCCGTGGCCGACCGCGCCGTCAGCGCAAGAAACTCGACATCGCCGACAGGGCGTTGATCATCCGCACCGCGCTCGCGACGCTGTCGGCCTCGAAGCGGACGGCGCTGCCATCGAGGCGGTGCAGGCTCGGCCACCCGCAGAACAGGTCGGCGAGCGCCGGGGTCTGGGCGCGGATCTCGACGACGAGCGGCACGGGGAGCCGCAGCGGCGCCGGGAGCGGCCGGGCGAGCGCGGCGGCGACGCCGGCCCGGATCGCGTCGCGGGACGCCTCGGGCGAGAGGCTGATGCCGCTGTGGCAGCCGGTCGCGCGTTTCGTCTCGACGAAGACGGTCTCGGGAAACAATTCCCGGTTCTCGGCGACGAAGACGTCGTCGCCGCTCGCCATCGCGACCGGCACGCCGAACGCGCCCGCGAGCGCGCCGTAGATCCCGGCCTCGCCCATCTCCCGCCCGTTCAGCGCGATCGACGCGAAGGCGAAGCCGTTGATCGTGTGAGCGAGGATGCCCCGGCCATGGGCGCGGGAATGGTAGCCGATCAGGCACACCGCATCGACCCCGAGATCGACCCCCGCCATCATGCCCAGCGGGCGCGGCTTGCCCTGGATGGCGCGGGCCCGGGGATCGAGCAGGTCCGCCGGCATGTTGCGGAAATCGCCGTGCGAATCGTTGACGAGGACCATCTCGGCCCCCGCCGCGAAGGCGCCGGCGATGGCGGCATTCGCCTCCTGCACCATCCAGAGGCGCGCCCGGTCGTAGTCGGGCCCGCCGCGGCGGGTCTGGTCGGGATGCGTGACGCCGGCCACGCCCTCGATATCGGTGGAGATCAGGACCTTCACGGCATCGCTCCGGGGGCGAGGGTCTGCCAGTCGGGCAGGATCTCGGCGAGGGCCCGCCGGCGATGACCGTTGCGGCCGGTGACCGTCTCGGCGCGCCAGAGCGCGTTCAGGATCGCCTGCTCGATCCCGTCGGCGACCGCCTCGAAGAGCGGGTCGAGATGGCCGTCGTGCAGCATCGCCACCGCCGGCATCGGGGTGCCTGGGTCCTGCGGCAACGTGTAGGCGGTCGAGAAGGCGAGCGCGATGTCGCCGCTGCCATGGCCGAAGACCGAGCCGGTGCGGGCAAGGCCCGCGCCCGCCCGCAGAGCCAGGCGGCGGAGCTGGCGCGCGTCGAGGGGCGCGTCGGTGCCGGCGATGAGGATGATCGAGCCCTTCTCGGGCTTCGCGACCGTTCCGGGCTCCTCCAGCCGCTCGGCGAGGACCGGGCCCAGCGCCCGGCCGCAGATCCGGAGCTGCGCCGGCCGGCCGAAATTCGCCAGCACCAGGGTGCCGACCGTGACCATGCGCCCGCCCACCTCGACCCGCCGCGAGGCGGTGCCGATGCCGCCCTTCACCCCGAAGCTCGACATGCCGCGCCCGGCTCCCACGGCGCCCTCCGGCACCGCGACGTCGGCGGCATCGTGCGCCTGGCGGTAATGCGCCTCGGCCACGACCATCCGGGCCATGTCGTTGAGGTGGCCGTCGTTGCACTCGAAGACGAGCGGGTTCACGGTCGGCAATTCGCGGCCGATGCCGGGATTGACCGCGAGCGCCGCCCGGATCTGGGCGGCGGCCACGGCCGGCACCCCGAAGGTGTTGGTGAGCGCGATCGGCGTCTCGATGACGCCGAGCTCCTCGAGCTGCATCAGGCCGATCGACTTGCCGAAGCCGTTCAGCACCGCGGCCGCGGCCGGCACCCGGTCGTGGTAGAGGTCGCCGGCATGCGGACGGATCACCGTCACGCCGGTCTGGATCGCGCCCTCAGCGAGGGTGCAGTGGCCGACGGTCACGCCGGAAACGTCGGTGATCGCGTCGCGCGGGCCGCTCGGGAGCGCGCCGACGCGGGGAACCCTGTCGCTCATGCGCGATCGAGCTTGGGATCGAGGGCGTCGCGCAACCCGTCGCCGAGGAGGTTGAAGGCGAGCACGGTGAGGAAGATCGCGAGGCTCGGGAAGATCGCGACGTGGGGCGAGGAGACCATGTCGGCCCGCGCATCGTTGAGCATCGCGCCCCATTCGGGCGTCGGCGGCTGCGCGCCCATGCCGAGGAAGGACAGGCTCGCCGCCGTGATGATCGAGGTACCGAGCCGCATCGTGAAGTATACGACGATCGACGAGACCGTGCCCGGCAGGATGTGGCGCGTGAGGATGGTGCGGTCCGAGGCCCCGATGCTGCGGGCGGCCTCGACATAGGTGGCGCGCTTGAGCACCAGCGTGTTGCCGCGGACCAACCGCGCGAAGGCCGGCACGCTGAACACCGACACCGCCACCACGACGTTGACGAGGCTGCTGCCCAGGATCGCCACGACGCCGAGCGCGAGGAGGATTCCGGGGAAGGCGAACAGCACGTCGGACAGGCGCATGACGAGGCGGTCCCACCAGCCCTCGTAATACCCGGCGAGCAGCCCCAGCACCGTGCCGATGAGCCCGCCAATCGCGACCGACAGGAAGCCGGTGGCGAGCGAGATGCGCCCGCCGACCAGGATGCGGCTCAGGATGTCGCGCCCGAGCGGGTCGACCCCGAGCCAGTGCGCGAGGGACGGGCCTTCGTTGATCCGGTCGTAATCGAAGAAGGTCTCCGCGTCGTAGGGAGCGATCCAGGGTGCCAGGATCGCCACGGCGACGAGCAGGACCACGAAGGCCAGCGCCACGACGGCGACGTGCTGGCGGCGGAACTTGCGCCAGAACTCGGACCAGGGCGTGCGCACGCCGGTCGGAATCGCGGCGACGGCCTTCGTGGCGGTGAGAGCGGTTTGGGTCACGGCCGGCTCACTTGTAGCGGATGGTCGGGTTGATCAGCCCGTAGAGCAGGTCGACGACCAGGTTGATCAGGATGAATTCGAGCGAGAACATCAGCACCAGGGCCTGGATCACCGGGTAGTCGCGCTGATTGACGGCATCGACGAGGAGGCGGCCGACGCCGGGCCAGTTGAACACAGCCTCGACGACGATCGAGCCGCCGAGAAGGAAGCCGAATTGCAGCCCCATCATGGTGACGACGGGGATCAGCGCGTTGCGCAGGCAGTGCTTGGCGATGACGACCCGTTCCTTGAGCCCCTTGGCCCGGGCGGTACGGACGAAATCCTCGCCGAGCACCTCGACGAAGGAGGCGCGGGTGAAGCGCGCCATCACGGCGGCCACCGCCGCCCCGAGGGTCAGCGAGGGCAGGATGTAGTGCTGCCACGAGCCGGCCCCGACGGTCGGCAGCCAGCCGAGGCTCACGGAGAAGATCTGCATCAAGAGCATCCCCAGCGCGAAGGCCGGGAACGAGATGCCGGAGACCGCGAGCGTCATCCCGAGCCGGTCCGGCCACTCGTTGCGGTAGACCGCCGAGACGATGCCGATGACGAGCCCGAACGCCACCGCCCAGGCCATGCTGGTGAGCGTGAGCAGCAGGGTCGGCAGGAAGCGCTCGCCGATCTCGGTCGCGACCGGGCGGCGGGTGCGGATCGAGAGGCCGGCATCGCCCCGCGCCATGTTGAGGAAGTAGCGGCCGAACTGCTCCGGCAGCGAGCGGTCGAGGCCGAGCTCGGCGCGCACCAGTTCCACGGTCTGCTGGTCGGCATCCTGGCCGGCGGCGAGCCGCGCCGGATCGCCCGGCAGCATGTGGACGAACAGGAAGACCAGGACCGCGACGATCGCGAGCGTCGGCAGCAGGCCGAGGAGCCGTTTGAGGAAGAAGGTCAGCATGGCGCCGGTACGGGGAGGGAATGAGGAAGTGGGCCGGGCTGCGGCGGTCGATGCCGCGGCCCGGCCCCCGAACGGGCCTTACGGCGCGACCGCGACCTGACGGCTGTCGATGTTGCCGTCCGGCATGACCACCACGCCCGATAGGCGCGACGAGGTGGCGTAGAGGTTCTGCTCGATGACGAGCGGCGCCCACGGCGCGTCCTTGACGATCAGCTCCTGGGCCTTGGCGTAGAGCTCGGCCCTCTCCTCGTCCTTCGTCGAGACGAGCGCCTTGGCGAGCAGCGCATCGACCTCGGGGTTGCTGTAATAGGCGGTGTTGTTGAGCTTGGGCGGCCAGGCCTCGGTGGCGAAGAGCGGCCGCAGGGCCCAGTCGGCCTCGCCGGTCGAGGACGACCAGCCGGCATAGTACATGCGCACGCGGGCGGTCTTCGGGTCGGGGGCGGTCTGCACCCACTCGACGCGCTGGCCGGGCTCGAGCGCCTGGGTCTGCACCTTGATGCCGACCTGGGCGAGCTGCTGCTGCACGAACTGGATCGCCTTCTGGGCCGTGCTGGTGGTGTAGGCGCTCCACAACGTGGTCTCGAAGCCGTTGGCGTAGCCGGCCTCCTTCAGGAGCTGGCGCGCCTTGGCCGGGTCGTAGGGCCAGGCGTTCATCGGGTGAGCGTACAGAACGCCGGCCGGCACGATCCCCTTGGCCGGGCTGGCGTAGCCGCTGAACGCCACCTTGGCCAGCGCCTCCTTGTTGATCGCGTAGTTGATCGCCTGACGCACGCGCAGGTCGTCGAACGGCTTCTGCAGCATGTTCATGCTGACATAGCGCTCGATGATCGAATCCTGTGCGATGACCTTCAGCTTCTTGTTCTCACCAAGGCTCTTGGCCTGCTCGTAGGGGAGCGGGAAGGCGAAGTCGGCCTCGCCGGTCTGGAGCATCGCCGCCCGGGTGCCGTTCTCCGGCACCGGCTTCCAGGTGATGGCGTCGACCTTCGGCAGGCCGGCCTGCCAGTAATCGGCGAACTTGGCGCCCTTGACCGAATCGGTCTGCTTCCACTCGACGAAGGTGAACGGGCCGGTGCCGACCGGATGGAAGGCGATGTCCTTACCCCATTTCTGGAGCGCGGCCGGCGAGATCATCGCAGCAGACGCATGCGCCAGCGAGTTGATGAACGGGCCGAAGGGCTCCTTCAGGGTGATGCGCACCACGAAGGGCGAGACGACCTCGACCGTCTTGACCCGGTTGAACTGGTTGTAGCGGGCGAGCCGGTTCTCGGGGTTCAGCACCCGCTCCAGGTTCGCCTTCACGGCATTGGCGTCGAACGCCGTGCCGTCATGGAATTTCACGCCCTCGCGCAGCTTGAAGGTGTAGGTCAGACCGTCGGGCGTGACCTCGTAGCTCTCGGCCAGCACGTTCCTGACCTTCAGGTCCTTGTCGAACTCGAACAGGCCTTCGTAGAACGACTTGGTGACGGCGGTCGTGAGCGTGGTGTTGGTGTTGTAGGGGTCGAGCGTCTCGGGCGGGACGCCGATGACGAGGACCGGATCTCCGGCGGCGAGCGCGGAGGCCACGGGGCTGGCGAGGAGCCCGCAGAGCAGGCCGGTGGCGAGGAGGGAGCGCGCGATCATCGATGTGCCTCGGGTCATCGGAAAAGTCCTGTGTTGAAGTCTCTGAGTCTGCTTGACGTGCTCAAGAATATTGAAACCCTTCGCGTCATCCCGGGGCTCGCCGCAGGCGAGAACCCGGGATCCATAACCGCTGACGATACTGAATGAGGCGGAATGCATGCCGAATTCTTCTGAACCGTGAGCGGTTATGGATCCCGGGTGCCGCTGCGCGGCCCCGGGATGACGATGGAGGATTTGAATTCAGCCGGCCCACTCAAACAGGCGCTCGGATGATCGGGTGTTCACCTCGCGCAGTCTCACGCCGCGAGGCCGCCGACGTCGTGCCGGGCCGCCCAATGGCCCGGACCGACCTCGACCAGCGGCGCTACCTCCGGCTCGTCGCCGAGCGCCCGGACCGGGCTCGGGATCTCGCCGGTGAGGAGGCCGCGGGGCCTGGCGTGGCGCCGTTCCGGATCGGCGACCGGCACCGCGGCCATCAGCTTCTTCGTGTAGGGGTGCTGCGGGTTCTCGAAGATCGCCCGGCGCGGGCCGATCTCGACGATCTGGCCGAGGAACATCACGGCGACCCGGTGGCTCACCCGCTCCACCACCGCCATGTCGTGCGAGATGAACAGGTAGGAGAGCCCCAATTCGCGCTGCAGGTCGAGCATCAGGTTGACGATCTGGGCCTGGATCGAGACGTCGAGGGCCGAGACCGCCTCGTCGGCGACGATGACCTTCGGGTTGAGCGCCAGCGCCCGCGCGATGGCGATGCGCTGGCGCTGGCCGCCGGAGAATTCGTGCGGATAGCGCGACCCTTGCGCCGGGGTCAGGCCGACCCGCTCCAAGAGCCAGGCCACCCGCGCCTCGGCCTCGCGCCGGGGCGTGCCGTGCACCAGCAGCGGCTCCATGATCGAGAAGCCGACGGTGAGCCGCGGATCGAGGGAGGCGTAGGGATCCTGAAAGATGAACTGAATGTTCTTTCGCAGGGCCTGGAGCTTGTTGGGAGCGAGGTCGCGGATGTTCTCGCCCGCAAACTCGATCAGCCCCCTCTGGCTCTCGACGAGGCGGAGCAGCGAGCGGCCGGTCGTCGACTTGCCGCAGCCTGATTCTCCGACGAGGGCCAGGGTCTCGCCGGCCTGGAGGTCGAAGCTGATCCGCTCGACCGCGTGGACGCGCCGGCGCACCCGGTTGAGCAGGCCGCCGCGGATATCGAAGCGGGTGACGAGGTCGCGCACCCGCAGGATCGGGGGGCCGGGCCGGCGGGTGTCCTGGGCTGCGTCATGCGTCGCCTCCGCGGCCGGG
Source organism: Methylobacterium indicum (assembly GCF_017347565.1). Taxonomy (NCBI): domain Bacteria; kingdom Pseudomonadati; phylum Pseudomonadota; class Alphaproteobacteria; order Hyphomicrobiales; family Methylobacteriaceae; genus Methylobacterium; species Methylobacterium indicum. The sequence continues at coordinate 6,136,542 of NZ_AP024145.1, forward strand.
GTCTCGGTCGCCTCGGGCCGCAGGAGATCGAATTGGCGCGGCAGGTCGCTGCCCGCCATGGCGCCGAGCCGCGGCACGGCGGCGAGCAGCGCCCTGGTGTAGGCGTGGCGCGGGGCGGCGAAGAGGGGTGCCGCGCTGCCCTCCTCGACCTTGTCGCCGCGGAACATCACCAGCACCCGGTCGGCGATCTCGGCCACCACCCCCATGTCGTGGGTGATGAAGACGACGCCCATCTTCATCTCGTCCTGGAGACTGCGGATCAGCTCGAGGATCTGGGCCTGGATGGTGACGTCCAAAGCCGTGGTCGGCTCGTCGGCGATGAGGAGCTGCGGCCGGCAGGCAAGGGCCATCGCGATCATCACCCGCTGGCGCATGCCGCCGGATAGCTGGTGGGGGAACCGCGTCAGCACGTTGCGGGCCTCCGGGATGCGCACGAGGTCGAGCATCCGCAGGGCCTCGGCCCGGGCCGCCGCATGGCCCTTGCCCTGGTGCACCCGGATCGATTCCGCGATCTGCTCGCCCGCGGTGAAGACCGGGTTGAGCGAGGTCATCGGCTCCTGGAAGATCATCGCGATCTCGGCGCCCCGCATCTCCCGCATCTCGGCGCTGGAGGCATGCGCCAGATCGAGGATCGCGCCCGTGCGGCGGCGAAACAGCATCCGCCCGGTCGCGATCTTGCCGCCGCCATGCTCGACGAGGCGCATCAGCGCGAGCGAGGTGACGGACTTGCCCGAGCCCGATTCACCGACGATCGCCAGGGTCTCCCCGGCCTCGACGTGGAAGGACAGGTCGCGCACCGCCTCGACATTGCGCTCGGAGGTGGCGAAGCGCACGGTCAGGTCCGAGACCGACAGGATGCGCCGGTCGGGCAGGATCAGCGACGGGGGAGAGGCAGGGGCAGGGAAAGAGGATGGCGACACGGTCGGCACTCAGAAGATGGCGGTCGAAGGCGTGTCGCCGGCCCGCACGAGGCCGCGATACATGCCCGCGGTGTTGAACGGCATGGCGACGCGGCCCCGGGCATCGACCGCGATGAGCCCCCCCTGGCCGCCGAGCGGGGTCAGCCCGTCGCGCACGGTCGCCTGCGCCGCGGCGTCGAGATCGAAGCCCGCATAGGCCATGCGGGCGCAGACGTCGTAGGCGGCCGCCGCCCGGATGAAGACCTCGCCGGTGCCGGTGCACGACACCGCCGCCGTGCGATCGTCCGCGTAGGTCCCGGCGCCGATCAGCGGCGTATCGCCGATGCGGCCGGGCCGCTTGTTGGTCATCCCGCCGGTCGAGGTGAGCGCGGCCAGGTGGCCGTTCCGGTCGAGCGCCACGGCGCCGACGGTGCCGAATTTCCGGCGCTCGTCGAGGGGCGTCCTCTCGTCATGATCGAGGCTGACCCGCCCGCCGGCCTGCGCCGCTTCGAGTTGCCGGCGGCGCGTCTCGGTCGAGAAGAAATCCGGCGCGACCATCTCCAGGCTCTTGGCGCGGCAGAACTCCTCCGCGCCGGCCCCCGCCAGGAGGACGTGCGTGCCGTCCTCCATCACCGCGCGGGCCGCCCGGCCCGGCCGGCGCACCCGGGCGAGGCCCGCCACCGCTCCGGCCCGCAGGGTCGCGCCGTCCATGATCGCGGCGTCGAGCTCGTGGGTGCCGGCGCTGGTGAAGACCGCACCGATCCCGGCATTGAACAGCGGGCATTCCTCCAGGAGGTCGACCGCGACGGCGACGGCGTCGAGGGCGCTGCCGCCCTCGCGCAGGCAGCGTTCGCCGGCGGCCAGGATGTCGGCCAAAGCCGCGTGATAGGGCGCCTCGCCGGCGCTGCCGGCTTCCGGCCGCGCGATCGTGCCGGCACCGCCATGGATGACGAGGACGGGGCGGAGGTCGGTCATGTCTCGGAATCCGGGTCGGAGAGGGGGGCGGGCTCGGTCATCGCGGCGGCCGGCGGCCAGGCCGCGTAGTCGCCCTCGAGCCAGGGCAGGACCGATTCGGTGAGCCGCGTCGCCGTGGCGACGAGCCCGCCCGAGGCGTGCGTCACCGCGCTCGACAGGGCCTCGACCAGGGCGGCGAGGCTGGCTTCCGAGGCGGCGAAGTAGCGGCTGTCGGTGCGCACGCAGAGCGTGATCGTGGCGCGCGCGGCGACCGGCGAATGCGGGCCGTCGGTGAGGGCCAGGACCGCCGCGCCGCCGTCCCGCGCCTGGCCGGCGAGCCGCACCGTGTCGGCGAAGTAGCGCGGCGTGGCGAGCACGATGACGAGGTCGTCGGCGCTCAGCCGCCGCAGGACGCGGGCGGCAAAGGCCGGTCCCTCGACGGTGGCGAGCAGGTGGACGTCCTGGCGCGTGAGGTCGAGGTTGCGGGCGAGCAACCCCGCCGGCCAGGCCGAACTGCCGAAGCCGAGGACATAGACCCGCCGCGCGCCGCGGATCGCCGCCACCGCCCGCTCGCAGGCCCCGGTATCGAGGCCGGCCCGCGTCGCCTCCAGGTTGCGCCCGATCGCCGCGAAGGTCGCCTCGAAGACGCTGGCCGGATCGGCCGGCTGCTCGAGGTCGCCGCGCAGCTTCTCCACCGGCGCCAGCGCGCCCTCGAAGCCCAGCACCAGGGCGGCGCGGAACTGGGCGTAGCCCTCGAACCCCAGCGCCCGGGCGAAGCGGTTGGCGGTCGCCACCGAGACGCCCACGAGGTCCGCCAGCTCGGCAACCGGCAGGGTCGCGGCCTTGAGCGGGTGGTCGAGCACGTAGCGCGCGACCTCGCGGTGCGACTGGCTCAGGCTCGGGAAGCTGCGGGCGATCCGCTGGGCGACGGAGGCGCCGTCGGCCGGCGCGCTCACGCCGTCCCCCTCGCGCGTCGACCGGGGATGCCGCTCAGGTGATCGAAAAATCTCATGAGTGAGATAGTGGCGATATTTTTATGCCGAGCGCAAGCCCGTCGATGGCGGGATTACGGGCATGTCCTGCACGAGGCCCGGGCACGGCGATGGCGTCTCGCGCATGGCGCGTCTGTCGGGATGCCGGTCGCCGCGCTCGTCAGAGTTGCGCCGATCCGCACGGCGAGCGGCCCCTCGCATCGCCAAAAAAAAGCTCCCGGCGGAGCTGCACGAGGCAGCTCCGCCGGGAGCGTTCCTTCATCGCTCTCCTCGCCGGACCGGTGTTCACCGCTCAGGCGAACGCGTCTCAGCCCAGGGCCTGGCTCGCGAGGCCGAAGACCTGCGCGGGGCCGCTGCGTCCATCCTCGCCCCGGGTCATCTCGACGCTGCGATCGACGTTGGGGAGGCCCGACGCCGCGAGGAACTCGGCGAACGGGCCGTCGTCGCGGCGGGTGTCGACGCGCAGGAACGCGCCGTCGTGCTCCCGCATATGGGCCGAGGCGAGGGCGATCGCGTCGCCGTCCGACTGGGCGACGATCGGACCGACGACGTGACCGCGGCCGAAGAGCCGGCATACCGCGTAGCCGGCGATCCGGCCGTCGCGCTCCAGGACGACGGTCCGGCCCTGCACCCGCAGGGCGTCCAGGAGCCCGCTCCGGTCCCCGCCGGTCGCGGCGGCGTCGAGCTGGCGGATCGCGGCCCAGTCCGCGTCGGCGGCCGGGCGGACCGCCTCGTCGTCGACCGTCGCGCCCGCGCTCGCCGGACCCTGGTGCTGCGTGATCGACCCCGTGACGACGAAGCCGAGCTTCTCGTAGAGCGGCCGTCCCGCCGCGGTCGCCGTCAGCCGGATCGCGCGCGCACCGGCCCGCTCGATCAGGTCGTTCATCAGCCGCTTGCCGGTCCCGCGCCCCTGCAGGGCGGGATCGACGATCACCATGCCGATCGTCGCCAGCCGCTCGCCGTAATGCCACGACATGGCGCAGCCGGTGATCGCGCCGTCCTCGGTCGCCACCCGGCCCTGGCCGACGGCGTGAAACAGCTGCCAGTCCTCGAGACGGTGCGGCCAGCGCACCGCCTGGGACAGGGCGTGACCGCGCGCCAAATCCTGCTCGGTCATCGAGCGCATCTCAGTCGTAGCCGTCATGTCGAGCCGAAACTCCTCGGGGGCGGTCGTCGCGCAAGCACGGTCGCCCGGGTCGAACGAAAGGCGGTGAGCGACCCTGGCGCGGGTCGCGACCGGTGCTGGAGCATTTTCCGACGAAGCGGATACCGGTTCGTCGAAGAAAATGCGCCGGAACAAAGACTTGGAGAGCTTCGCGATTGCAGCGCGATCGTGAAGTGCTCTAGAAGTCCGCGACCTTGCCCCAGGCCGAGGCGTGGAAGCGGTCGGGATGGTAGGGCCGCGGATCGACGATCGGCTCGGCGCCCGTGACGATGTCGGCGATGAGATGCCCGGCACCCGGGCCGATACCGAAGCCGTGGCCGGAAAAGCCCGCCGCCAGGACGAGGCCGGGCACGCCCGTCACCTCGCCGATCCCCGGCACGCCGTCGGGCGTCGAATCGACGTAGCCGGCCCAGGAGGCGGTGACCGCGGTGTCGCGGAGCGCCGGCAGCAGCTCGAGCGCGCGCCGGCGGGTCTCGGCGATGAGCCGCGCGTCGGGCTTCGGGTCGAGGATGCGCACCCGCTCCATCGGCGTCGGCTTGTCGAGGGCCCAGCGCTTCGCGGTCTCGTGGCCGCTGCGCCAGGCCTCGGTGCCGCCCGGCAACAGGACGCGCCAGCGCTTGGCGAACATCGGCACGAATTCGCGGGCGAACAGGATCTGCTGGGGCGTGGGATCGACGCGGGCGCGCCCGCTGATCGCCAGGTTGTAGCCGCCGCTCTCGCCGCGGCGGGTGAGCGAGACGCCCGCGGTGTAGAGCGCGTCCGGCAGGCCGGCGACGTTGGGGCCGACCGCCATTATCGACTGGCGCACCGCCGCCTGCGGGAAGCGGATGCCGAGCTGGCGGCAGAACGACGAGGCCCAGGCGCCGCCGGCCATCACCACAGTCTTGGTGCGGATCGTGCCCTTCTCGGTCACGACGCCGCTGACGCGGCCGCCCTCGAGTTCGAGGCCGCGGGCGGCGCAGAACTGGTGCACGGTCCCGCCCGCCTTCATCACGCCGCGTGCGGCGACCGGCACGGCGCGGGAGGTGTCGGCGATGCCGTCGGTGGGCGAGAACACCCCGCCCTTCCACTCCCGTCCGGTGGCCCGGCCGTGCTCGCGCGCCTCGGCGGCGCCGAGCACGTGGGTGACGACGCCCTCGCCGGCGGCGAAGTCGCGCCACTTGGCCCAGCGGGCGATCTCGGCCTCGTCGTTGCTGAGGTAGAGCAGGCCGCAGCGCCGGAAGCCCGGATCCTCGCCGATCTCGGCCTTGAGCCGATCCCACAACGCGATGGCCTTCGTCGCCATCGGCAGTTCGCGGGCGTCGCGGTTCTGCTGCCGGCACCAGCCCCAGTTGCGGCTCGACTGCTCGGCGCCGATGCGGCCCTTCTCGACGAGCGCGACGCTGACGCCCCGGCGCGCGAGGTAATAGGCCGTGAAGGTGCCCACGACCCCGCCGCCGATCACCACGACATCGGCGGCCGCCGGCAGGTCCGGGGTCGTGTCGATATGGAGGAGTGGCGCTGGCATCCGTGGGCTCCCTGTGACCGGGACAGCCTAGCGGGGACCTCCGCGCCGAGTGTGCCGGAGTGGCCGGACGCGGCGGCATTTTCTGCCGTCCGCCCCCGGCCGGCCGCCGGGATCGCCCGGCGGGGTCGAGGCGTCGGCCCTGCCTCAGCTGTAGTAGCCGAGGATCGACTTGGTCTCGAGATACTCCTCCAGGCCCTCCCGGCCGTATTCCCGGCCGTTGCCCGAGCGCTTGTAGCCGCCGAACGGCGCCTCCGGGTCCCAGGCCGGGGAGTTGAGATGGACCTGGCCGGCGCGGATCCGCCCGGCCACCGCCCGCACCTGCTCCATGTCGGTGCCCTGGACGTGGGCGCCCAGCCCGTAGATCGAGTCGTTGGCGATCTCCACCGCCTCCTCGACGCCGTCGTAGGGCAGGATCGCCAGGACCGGCCCGAAGATCTCCTCCTGGGCGATCACCATGTCGCGGCGCACCTCGGAAAAGACGGTCGGCCGGGCGTAGAGGCCGCCCGTGAGGCCGTCGGGCCGCCCGGTTCCGCCGGTGACGAGCTTGGCGCCCTCCTCGATGCCGATCGCGATCATCCGCTGGATGCGGTCGTACTGCGCCCGGTTGGCGATCGCGCCGTGGGTCGTCTCCTCGTTGCGCGGATCGCCGACCACGAAGCCCGCGGCCGTCGTCCGCGCCAGGGCCTCGACCTCGGCGAGACGGGCGCGGGGCACCAACATCCGGGTGGGCGCGCTGCAGGATTGCCCGAGGTTGCGCATCGCGGCGGCGACGCCGAGCGGGACGCAGCGGGCGAGGTCGGCATCCGGCAGCACGACGTTGGGCGACTTGCCGCCGAGCTCCTGGGCCACGCGCTTGACGGTCGGCGCCGCGGCCTGCGCCACCAGCACGCCGGCCCGGGTCGATCCGGTGATCGAGATCATGTCGACCTCCGGATGCGTGGACAAGCCCTCGCCGACCACCGGCCCGGTGCCGTTGACGAGGTTGAACACGCCCGCCGGGCAGCCGGCCTCGTCCATCACCTCGGCGAACAGGAGCGCGCTCAGGGGCGAGAGCTCGCTCGGCTTTAGGATGACGGTGCAGCCCGCCGCCAGGGCCGGGGCGACCTTGGCGGTGATCTGGTAGAGCGGCCAGTTCCACGGCGTGATGAGGCCGCACACGCCGATCGCCTCGCGGGCGATGGCGGTGGTGCCGCGCCGCGACAGGAACGGGAAGGTCGCCAGCAGGTCGCGCGCGACTCGGATATGCGCGACGGCGAGCGGCACCTGGGCCTGGCGGGCATAGGTGATGGGCGCGCCCATCTCGGCGCTCAGGGCCTGGGCGAACAACTCGAGCCGCGCGAGCACGAGCCCGTGGACGCGGTCGAGCAAGGCCGCGCGCTCGGTCGGGGCCGTGCGCGACCAGGCCGGGAAGGCGCGCCGGGCGGCGGCGACCGCCCGCTCGACGTCGGCCGCGCTCCCCATCGCGATCTCGGCGATCACCGTCTCGCTCGCCGGGGAGACGACGCCCACGCGCTCGGCGCCCGCCGGCTCGCGCCACGCGCCGTCGATGTAGAAGCGGCCGAGGCGGCCGGCTTCGGTCAGGTGCCGGAGGGGATCGGTCATGGGAGACGGTCCTTCATGGGGAAGCGAGTGCCGACCGGCGACGGGAGCCAGGAGGGAGCCGGGGCGGACCGCGCCGGCCGGACATGCGCAGGGCGTCCGCCCCGGCATCGGTCCGCAGGGCGCCGTGCCCGCCCTCGTCCTGCTTCGACGACCGACGTCCGGGACAGCGATCCGGCTCGGTTCGCCCGCCCCGCGCTGCGGCGGCGATCGACGGGATTGCGCGCAGGTTCGGCAAGAGCGTCCGTGTCCCGAGAGAGGGTCGGCGCGAGAGGATGGGCGCGCCGGCACGTCTCAGGATGATCGACGGTCGGCCACAGGGGTCACCGTAGAGGGGTGCGGATTCGGCATTTTCTTCCGAATCCCCCCGGCGGGCGGCGATCCGGCCGCCGCTCAGCGCCGCGCGCGGGCGGGAGACGGGGCCGGCGCCGAGGCCGGACGGGGCGGGACCCGGCCCGCGGAGCGGGGCCGCCGGGCCAGGGCGGACAGGCCCTGCTGGAGCGCGATGAAGACGAACAGCAGGCCCCCGGTGGCGATCTTCGCCCACCAGCTCGACAGGGTGCCGTCGAAGGTGATGTAGGTGCCGATCAAGGCCTGGATCATCACCCCGAGGAAGGTGCCGACCATCAGGCCCTGCCCGCCGGTGAGCAGCGTCCCGCCGATCACCACCGCCGCGATGGTGTCGAGTTCGACCCCGACCGCGGAGAGCGAATTGCCCGACGAGGTATAGAGCGAGAACACGATCCCTGCGAGCCCCGCCAGCACGCTCGACAGGGTGTAGATCGCGATCGTGGTCGCGCCGACCCGCAGACCCATGAGACGGGCCGAGACGCGGTTGCCGCCGAGCGCGTAGGCCGCCGCGCCGAAGCGCGTCAGGTGGAGGAGGAGGCCGCCGCCGACGAAGACCGCCAGCATGATCGCCGCCACCACGGTGAGCCGGCCCCCGCCGGGCAGGCGCAGGCTCGCCTCGCCCACCGCCGCATAGAACGGCGCGGTGATCGGGATCGATTCCGTGGAGAGGAGGAAGCTCGCTCCCCGCGCCAGGAACATGCCGGCGAGGGTCACGATGAAGGGGGGCAGGTCGAGGGCGGCGATGATCCAGCCCATCGCCGCCCCGAAGGCGGCGGCGATCAGGAGCGCCAGGGCGAAGGCGGCGAGCGGTGGCAGGCCCCATCGCTCGATCGCGAGGGCGAGGAAGACGCTCGTGAAGGCGATCACCGAGCCGATCGACAGGTCGATGCCGCCCGACACGATCACCACCGTCATGCCGACCGCGACGATGCCGAGGAAGGCGCTGTCGGTGAGGAGGTTGCCGACGACGCGCGTCGACAGGAAGGCCGGGAACTGCACGGCGCAGAGCGCGTAGGCCGCCGCGAAGACGAGGGCCGTGGCGAGGACGGGGAGGTATCGGGTCACGCCGTCCTCCGCCGGACCAGCAGGGACAGGCCGGCGAGCCGGGGCGACTGGACGAGGAGCACGGCGAGGACCACGACCGCCTTGACGAGAAGGTTGAGCTCCGGCGGGTAGCCGGAGAGCAGGATGCCGGTGTTCATCGCCTGGATGATGAAGGCGCCGAGCACCGCGAGCGGCACGCTGAAACGGCCGCCCATGAGCGAGGTGCCGGCGATCACCACCGCCAGGATCGCGTCGAGCTCGAGCCACAGGCCGGCATTGTTGGCATCCGCCCCCAGGATGTCGGCGGTGGTGACGAGGCCGGCGAGGCCTGCGCAGAACCCGCTCCAGACATAGACCGAAAGCGTCGTCGTGCGGGTGCTGACGCCGGCAAGCGCGCTCGCCCGCGCATTGGCGCCGGTCGCCTCGATGAGGAGGCCGAGCGCCGTACCGCGCACGACCAGCACCGTGACGGCGAGAACGACCACGGTCAGGACGACGGGGGCGGGCAGGCCGACAACGGCACCGTTGGTGACGTCGGCGAGCCCCGGGGCGCTGAAGGTGACGATGCGCCCCTCGGTCAGGAGCTGCGCGATGCCCCGCCCCGCCACCATCAGGATCAGCGTCGCGATGATCGGCTGGATGCCCAGCACTGCGACGAGGAACCCGTTCCAGGCCCCGCACAGGATGCCTGCGCCGAGCGATGCCGCCAGTACCACCGGCAGGGCGTGGGTGTCGGCGAGGCTCGCCGCGACCGCGCCGGCGATCGCCATGACGGCGCCGACCGACAGGTCGATGCCGCGGGTCGCCACGACGAGGACCATGCCGATCGACAGGAGCGCCACCGGCGCGCCCCGGTTGAACACGTCGATGAGGCTGCCGAACAGCCGCCCGCCCTGCATCCGCAGGTCAAAGAACTGCGGCGAGACGAGCCAGTCGACGAGCAGGATCGCCGCGAAGGCGAGGAGCTGCGGGGCACCGCGCCGGGGCAGGCGAAGGGCGGGGAGGCGACGGGACAGGGCTTGCATCGGTCAGGCGGCCTCCGCGGGCTCGTCGCCGGCGATCGCCTTGAGGATGGCGGTGACGTCGACGGCCTCACCCTCGAGCGTGGCGATCTGGGTCCGATCGCGCATCACCACGACCCGGTCGGCGTAAGTCACGATCTCCTCGAGCTCCGAGGAGATGACGACGAGGGCGAGCCCACCGTCGCAGAGCTGCCGGATCAGCCGGATGATCTCCGCATGCGCCCCGACATCGATGCCGCGGGTCGGCTCGTCGAGGATCAGCACCTGCGGCTCGGTGGCGAGCCAGCGGGCGAGCAGCGCCTTCTGCTGGTTGCCGCCCGAGAGCAGCCCGATCGGGCGCTCGGGATCGGGCGGGCGGATGTCGAGCATCGCGATGTAGCGGCGCGTCAGCGCGTCCTGCTCCCGCCGCGGGATCGGGCGGAACGGCCCGCGCCGGGCCTGGAGCGCCAGGACGATGTTTTCGCGAACGGACAGCTCGGCGATGATGCCCTCCGTCTTGCGCTCCTCCGGGCAGTAGCCGAAGCGGTGGCGGATGGCGTCGCGCGGCGTGCGCAGCCGGACGGGCGCGCCGTCGATGCGGGCCAGGCCCGTCTGCGCCATCTCGGCGCCGAAGAGGAGGCGGGCGGTCTCGGTGCGGCCCGAGCCGAGGAGGCCGGCGAGGCCCACGACCTCGCCGCGCCGGAGCGTCAGGTCGAAGGGCGCGACATAGCCGGGCTTCCCGAATTGCTCGTAGACCGCGATCTCGCTTCCCTCGGTGGCGCCGGATCGGTGCCGGTCGGCGGGCGCCGCCTCGGCCGTGGCCTCGCCGAGTTCGCGCCCGAGCATCGCCTGGATCAGCCTCATGCGCGGAAGGTCTGCGGTCGCCCAGGAACCGACGAGTCGGCCGTTGCGCAAAACCGTGATCCGGTCGGTGACGGCGTAGACCTGATCGAGGAAGTGGGTGACGAAGACGATGCCCAGCCCCTTGGCGGCCAGGCGGCGCATGACGCGGAACAGGATCTCGACCTCGTGCGCGTCGAGGCTCGCCGTCGGCTCGTCGAGGATCAGCACCCGGGCCGACAGGTCGACGGCGCGGGCGATGGCGACGAGGTGCTGCACGGCGACCGAATGGTCGCCGAGCGGCGTGCCGGGATCGATCGCGAGGTCGAACCCGGCGAGGATCGCGGCCGCGCGCCGCCGCATCTCGCCGTGGCGCACGAGGCCGAACCGGGTCGGCTCGCGGTTCAGGAAGAGGTTCTGCGCCACCGTGAGGTTCGGCAGCAGGTTCACCTCTTGGTAGACGGTGGCGAGGCCGGCCGCTTGCGCCGCCTCGCCGGAGCGCGGCGCGATCGGCATGCCGTCGAGCGTCACCGTCCCGGCATCGCGCGTCACGATCCCCGTCACGGTCTTGATCAGCGTCGACTTGCCGGCGCCGTTCTCGCCGAGCAGCGCGTGGATCTCGCCGGCCCTCAGCGTGAAATCCACGCCTTGGAGGGCCGGGAAGCCCGCGAAGCTCTTCGTGAGCCCGCGGATCGCGAGAAGCGGCGCATCGTTACTGTGTGCCGAAGACATGCAGTCGATCCCGACAAGTATAGCGCGGGTTTCTCCCTCCCCCTCTGCGGGGGGAGGGTGGCGAGCGTCAGCGAGCCGGGAGAGGGGCAGCGCGACGATGCCGGGTTTGGCGCCCGTCATCGCGGTCGCGACTTCTCCGGAAGCGTCGCCCCCTCTCCCGCCCGGCGCACGAGTGCTTCGCAATCGCAGCCGGGCACCCTCACCCGCAGAGGGGGGGAGGGAGAAACCCGTGCCATCCTTGTCTCTGGACAGCTCTGCCCGAACGGGACGGCGGATATAAACCTAAATTTTAATCGAGAGCCCCGAGCAAAACTCGCCTCAATACCCAAGCCCCTTCTTCGAATCATACACCGCCTGCGGGTTATCGGCGGCGGTGAAGAGCTTCGATTCCGTCTGGATCCATTTCGGCGGGACCGTGCCCTTGGTCTTGTAGGCGATGACGGCGTCGAAGGCCGGGCCGGCCATGTTGGGAGTCAGCTCGACGGTGGCGTTGGCGTCGCCGGCCATCATCGCCTTGAAGATATCCGGCACGCCGTCGATCGAGACGGTGAGGATGTCCTGGCCGGGCTTCAAGCCCGCTTCCTTCATGGCCTGGATCGCGCCGACCATCATGTCGTCGTTGTGGGCGTAGACCGCGCAGATCGCCTTGCCGCCGCCCTCGGCCTTGATGAAGCTCTCCATCACCTCCTTGCCCTTGGAACGGGTGAAGTCGCCGGTCTGGCTGCGCACGATCTTGATGGTGGGCGTGCCTGCGATGGCCTGCTCGAAGCCCTTCTTGCGATTGGTCGCGACGCTGGCGCCCACCGTGCCCTGCAATTCGACGACGTTGCAGGGTTTCGACCCCACGGTCTTCGCCAACCACTCGCCGGCGACCTTGCCCTCGTGGACGCTGTCGGAGGTGACGGCCGTGAGATAAAGGTCCTTGCCGGAGGGATCGATGTCGCGGTCGAGGAGCACGACCGGGATCTTAGCTTCCCGCGCCTCCTTCAGCACCGCGTCCCAGCCCGTCGCCACCACGGGCGCCAGGAAGATCGCGTCGACGCCTTGCGCCACGAAGGACCGGATCGCCTTGATCTGGTTCTCCTGCTTCTGCTGCGCGTCGGCGATCTTGAGCGTGACGCCCCGCTTCTGCGCCTCGGACTTGGTGACCGAGGTCTCGGCGGCGCGCCAGCCGGATTCGGACCCGATCTGCGAGAACCCCACCGTCGGGCCGGCGGCCGAAGCGCCCGGGGCGGCCATGGCCGTGAGGACCGTGGCGGCTAGAAGAAGGCGATGCATCCTGGCAGCGAGCATGGGCGTCTCCCTCGATGTTTTTCGGCGCATCTGCGTGCGTGACTCGAACATGCGGCAGCCCCCATCCGGACGCAATAGTCATATTGTAAGATTTTTGTCGGAGGTTCGCTGGGGAAGGTTCCGGTTGATCGACCGACCGAACGAACAGGGGGCATCCGTTTCTCTCGGGCTTCCGGCGCAGCCGGCGCCCGACGCGGCGGACGTCACGACTCCCCGCGTGACGAGCGACACACGCTACAGATGATCGCGACTGATTGAGTCGCGTGTTAGACACCCTCGCAAATTGTTGCAAAATGGACACTTTCCCACGGCGAATCCCTTTGATCGACGCTCTAATTCAAATTAGATAATTTAAAATTTTTGCCGAAGACGATGCTTTTATCGAAGCTTGGGGGGATCGACAGTTATTTTGATTCATTCTCATCTAGAATAAATTAAATCTACAAATTTTCAGGAGATTGCAGTCGAAAACGTGGCCCCATAATCGATCCTATGCCTCTCCCTGACGTTCATGAAGGATGGGGCCCATCGTCACTTCTACCGGGGCTATTCGATGCGTTGGACCCAGTTGGCCGATCGTGCAGGCGCGAGCCTGCGCGCCTCTCTCGTGACGGGAGTTGCCATCGCGGGCCTCGCAGCCGGGTTGCGCGACGCCCAGGCCCAGGCTTCGAAACCGCCCGGGGCATCGAACACGCCGTCCCCGGCCCAGCCGGCCGACGGGGGCGCCATTTCCCTCGACGAGATCACCGTCGCGGCCCAGCACCCGACCTTCGGGACCAACGGCTTCGTCGCGACCCGCTCGACGGCCGGCATGAAGGGCAACGACTCGATCCTCGAGACGCCGGCGACCGTGAGCGTCATCACCCGGGAGGAGCTCGACGTCCGCGGCGTGCAGGACCTCAACACCGCGGTGGCCTACACGCCGAACGTCCAGGGCGTCGATTATCCGGCCGGCCAGGGCGGACCGACCTTCGTGCTGCGCGGCTACGGCGCCAACAACTTCGACAACGTCTACGAGGACGGCCTGCGCTACGGCTTCAACTCGTTCGACCAGAACGTCGAGCCCTACGCCTACGAGCGCATCGACGTCATCAAGGGCCCGATCTCGGTGCTCTACGGCGCCGGCCAGCCCGGCGGCATCATCAACCTGGTCTCGAAGCGCCCGAGCTTCACCCCGTTCAACGAGGTCTTCATCCAGGGCGGCAACCGCAACCGGATCCAGGCCGGCTTCGACCTGTCCGGGCCGGTCCAGGGAGCGCCGGACTTCGCCTACCGGATCACCGGCCTGGTGCGCAATTCCGACACCCAGGTCCGCGACACGCCGGACGACCGCACCTTCCTCGCCCCGGCGATCACCTGGCGGCCGGACGCCGACACCTCGCTCACCGTGCTGGCCAAGTACGCCGAGTTCCGCGGTGGCGGCTCCGAGCAGAGCCTGCCGATCATCGGCTCGATCATCCCGAGCGCCCGCGGCTTCTATCAACCGAACGTCTTCGTCGGCCAACCGAACTTCAACACCTTCCTGCTCGAAAACAAGGAGATCGGGTACATCCTCGATCACTCCTTCGCGCCCGGCTGGCTGGTCCATTCGGCGTTCCGGATCTACGAGACCTCGACCAAGGCCGACGTCGTCGGTGCCGTGCCGGGCTTCACGCCGCCGGGCTTCCTCTCGGAAGCGGTCGTCCCCTACCTGCGCCGGCAATCGAGCTACGGCATCCTGGCCGACAACCACGTCGAGGGCCAGTTCGGCACTTTCGGCATCACGCACAGCGTCGTCTTCGGCATCGATGTCCAGGATTACCACCGCGACGATGCCCGGACCTTCCCGCTCGGCTATCCGCTGGCCGCCGGAACCCGTCTGATCGACCTCTACATCCCAGTCTACAATGACAGTTTCAGCTTCCCTAACCGGACGAACATCGCGAAGCGCGCTTCGCAACGGCAGATCGGCGCCTATTTCCAGGACCAGATGAAGTGGAACGGCTTCATCTTCACTGGAAGCGTGCGCAACGATTGGGTCGATCAGCAGATCGACACCGTCAACAGCTTCCCGAACCTGCCGCTCGCCGCTGCGAACCGGGCGACCGTCAGCAAGCAGGACTTCTCGGCGCTCAGCTATCGCGTCGCCCTCGGCTACGAGTTCGACGGCGGCGTGGTGCCCTACATGTCCTACTCGACCTCCTTCAACCCGCAGATCGCCGGGCAGCGCGCCAGCGGGGCGGCCCTCGACCCGCGGGAGGCCAAGCAGATCGAAGGCGGCGTGAAGTGGCAGCCCACCGGCACCAACGCGCTCTTCACCGCCTCCTACTTCGACATCACCCAGACCAACATCCCGCTCGCCGATCCGCTCAATCCCGGCTTCTTCGTCCAGACCGGCGAGGCGGTGGCGAAGGGCTTCGAGCTCGAAGGCAAGGCCAGCCTGTTCGAGGGCTTCAACGTCATCTTCGGCTACGCCCATCTCGACACCAAGGTGACGAAGGACACGAATCCGAGGCTCATCGGCAACCGCCTGCCCAATGCCCCGGCCAACACCGTGTCGCTCTTTGCCGACTACGCCTTCCCGCTCGGATCGCCGTTCGGCGGGCTGCGGGCCGGGGCCGGCGTGCGCTACCTCAGCGCGCGGACGGATTCGACCAATGTCGACACCATCCCGTCCTACGCCGTCGTCGACGCCTCGCTCAGCTACGACCTCGCGCGGATCAACCCGGACTGGAAGGGCGCGACCCTGTCGGTCAACGCCACGAACCTGTTCGACAAGCGCTACTACACCTCCGGCTTCTACACCGGCTACGTGTTCGAGGGCTTCCGCCGGAGCGTGTTCGGGACGCTGACCTATCGCTGGTAGGCATCGCGGCCTCCGCCCTGCATCGATCGCGATCGGTGCAGGGCTGTCCGGGGGAAAACCAGTTGAAATCAGAGCGCGGGATCCCTCCTCCCGTGTGGGAGAGGGAGAGGGAGAGGGAGAGGGAGAGGGTGGAGACGGTACCGCAAGAAGACTGAGCCGGTCTGCTGCGAGCACGACGTTCCGAGTCTGAGAGACTGCTTGACCTGATCGACGGTCTTCGTACCCTCATCGTCATCACGGCGCCGCGCAGCGGAGACCGGAATCAGAACCGCCGATCGTTCTTCAGGAAGATCGACGGCGTACCACTTCGTTTTTTTCCACCTGCGCGTCTGGATCCCGGTCTCCGCTGCGCGGCCCCGGAATGACAAGGAGGGCGTCAAGACTGTCGTGCAAATCAGGCAGGCTCTGATTGAGAACCGTATCACCCTCACGCGGGGTCTTCGATCCCCGGCCCCTGTCGCACACGGGAGAGGGGAGACGCGCCATTTTTGCCCCTAACAGTCCTGCACCCGCGGCGAGAGGAGAAAATCTCCGCCTCTCCTTGGATTTATACTTCAATCGGAAGTCCTGCTGCCGACGCGGGAAGCCGATGCACCTGTCGGTCGCGAACCGGCGTGACAGCGCTCGCGAGGAGACTCGCGGGGGCATCTGCGCGACCGGGCGTTTGTGCCGCGCCGGGCCCTGATCTCTGGCGTCGGCGCGCCGCACCCTGTCGCTGAGCGAGCGCGAGATCTCGTCGGACCGCACCGCCAGGACGGACACCAGGGTGTCGCTCAGCCCGGGCAAAGCCTCCGAGACGCCCTGCAGGTAGACGTGCGGCTCGAAATCCGCGCGGGCCGACCACACGGTGGTCTCGGTCGGGCCCTACAGGGTCCAGGCCCGCACCGGCCCCGCCGATCCGGCGAGGTTCCGGGCGAGGTCGGGAGCCAGAGCCTCCCCGCCGCACCAGCGCCGGCACGACGCCGGCAGGACCCGCCCGCCGCCGAGCGGGCGCCGGGTCGTTGGGGGTGGCCTGCACCACGTCGACGTCTCGTCCCGCACCAGGGCCGCGATCGCGTCCGGGTCGCGGGCCTGCGCGCGCGAGGCGAGCACGATGCGCGCCCACGGTGAGCGGCAGGAGGAGTTCGAGCACGGCGATGTCGAAGGACAGCGACGTCAGCGCCAGCAGTCGCGGGCATAGGCCTGCTCGTTGTGAAGCGGGATGTGCTGGTAGGGCGGGGACTCGGTCGAGGTGTAGACGCCCGACGTCACCTGGCTGCGCGGCGTCGAGCCGAACTCGTAGGCCCGGGCCGATGCGCGAGCGACCCGTCCCCTCGGTCGGGAGGACCGGCAGGCCGGGAGATCGCCCTCGCGGTCACCGCCTCGGCTTCGTTCCGATCAGCGGACGAACGACGACGCCCGACGTTCGGGGCCGGACCCGATCATTCTTCCACGCCGGCGTCCCGCCCCGGGTAGCAGGATCGGGCGCTCCGCCCCGCCCGGTTGTGCGGCAGGGGGTTTGGCCATAAGCCGCCATGCCCGTTCCGGTCCGGTCGACGGCCGGGCGGGGACGGCGGACGGATGGCGGCACCGCGCTCGCCCGGGATGGAGAGGCGGCGTGAGCGACGCGCACGGATCCTCGGCGGATCGCGACCGGGAGAAGCGGGAAGAGGCCCGGGGAGAGGATCGAGTGGAAGCCTTGCTCCCGCACCTCGTCGACGCGATCCCCCTGCGTGCCGGCAGCGTCATCGTCACCCTCTACGGCGACGTCGTCGAGCCGCGCGGCGGCCAGCTGTGGATGGGCTCCATCATCGAGACCTGCGGGGCCCTCGGCCTCAGCGAGACGCTGGTGCGCACCGCCGTGTCGCGGCTCGTGGCCGCCGGGCAGCTCGCCGGCGAGCGCCAGGGACGGCGCAGCTTCTACCGTCTCACGGAGGCGGCGCGGCGCGAGTTCCTGGCCGCCGCCCGGACCCTGTTCGAGCCGCAGCCCGACGCCGGCTGGCGGTTCGTCTGGCTCGGGGCCGAGGAGGCCGGCGAGACGAGTCCGGCCCTGGACCGGGACGGGTTCGTGCGGCTCGCTCCCCACTGGTGGCTCGGCCCGGCCCGGGACCGGCCCGCCGACCCGGCCCACGTGACGTTCGAGGCCGGCACCACCGCACCGCTCCCGATGCTGCAGCGTCTCGTCGCCGCGCACTGGGACCTCGCGGCGGTGGCGGCGGGCTACGACGCCGTCCTGGCGGCCTTCGGGGGCGTCACGGACGCGCTCGATGCCGGGCTTCGCCTCGCCGATGCCGAAGCCCTGCAGCTGCGGCTCCTTCTCGTTCACGCCTATCGCCAGGTCGCCCTGCGCGACCCGCGCCTGCCGGCCGGCACCCTGCCGGAGACCTGGAGCGGTCATCGCGCCCGCCGGCTCTTCGCGGACCTCTACCTGCGCCTCTCCCCCGCCGCCGACCGTCACGTCGGGCGGCACTTCCTCAGCGGGAGCGACGCGCTGCCGCCCGAGACGCCCGACACGCTCGGCCGGCTGGCCTCCCTCGCCCGGATCCGCGACGGCGCCTGACTTCCCGCGATCGGACGGCCGTCGCGAAGCGGCGCCGCAAAGCATCACACATTTTCCGATAATGGCTCTTGAAGTGTGATGCTTCGCCTGTCAGATTAGTGCCAACAGACTGGGCGACGTGCCCGGGCGAGGGCCGGCATCCTCCGGGTACGGCCCCGCCGGCCGGCCCGCGACGCGGCAGGAGGAGACCCGGCATGTACGCGCAGCTGGTGAAGACCGACGCCACCCAGGTCCGCGGTCTCGACGAGATGCCACCCGAGGAGCGCGCCTTCCAGGAGCGGATCGACCGCGGCGAGAAGATCGAGCCCAAGGAGTGGATGCCCGAGGGCTACCGCAAGACCCTGATCCGCCAGATCGGCCAGCACGCCCATTCCGAGATCGTCGGGCAATTGCCCGAGGGCAACTGGATCACCCGCGCCCCGACGCTGGAGCGCAAGGCGATCCTGCTGGCCAAGGTGCAGGACGAGGCGGGCCATGGCCTCTACCTCTATTGCGCCGCCGAGACGCTCGGCGTCAGCCGCGACGAGCTGATGGAGCTGCTCCACGCCGGCAAGATGAAGTATTCGTCGATCTTCAACTACCCGACCCTGACCTGGGCCGACATGGGCGCGGTCGGCTGGCTGGTCGACGGTGCGGCGATCATGAACCAGGTGCCGCTGCAGCGGACCTCCTACGGCCCCTACAGCCGGGCGATGATCCGCATCTGCAAGGAGGAGAGCTTCCACCAGCGCCAGGGCTACGACATCATGACGAAGATGGCCGGCGGGACCCCGGCCCAGAAGCACATGGCGCAGGATGCGCTCAACCGCTTCTGGTTTCCGGCGCTGATGATGTTCGGCCCCTCCGACAAGGATTCGGTCCATTCGGCCCAATCGATGGCCTGGAGGATCAAGATGAACACGAACGACGAGCTGCGCCAGAAGTTCGTCGACCAGACCGTGCCGCAGGCCGAGCGCCTCGGACTGACGGTCCCGGACGAGGGGCTGCGCTGGAACGAGGACAAGGGCGGCTACGACTTCTCCGAGCCGGACTGGAGCGAGTTCTTCGAGGTCATCGCCGGCAACGGCCCGTGCAACCGCGAGCGGCTCGGCGCCCGGGTGAAGGCCTGGGAGGACGGCGCCTGGTTCCGCGACGGGCTGAAGGCGCATGCGGACAAGGCGGCCCGCGCCAGGATGGCGGTCGCGGCCGAGTGACCGCGACGGGCGTACACCAACCAGCAAGACGCATCGGGGAGTCGGGACATGTCGAGCGAATGGCCGTTATGGGAGATCTTCATCCGCGGCCAGCACGGCCTGAACCACCGCCATGTCGGCAGCCTGCACGCCCCTGATGCGGAACTGGCGATCAAGAACGCCCGCGACGTCTATACCCGCCGCAACGAGGGGGTGAGCATCTGGGCGGTGCGCTCCAGCGACATCGTGGCGTCGAGCCCGAGCGACAAGGGCCCGCTCTTCGAGCCCTCGAACAGCAAGGTCTACCGCCACCCGACCTTCTACGACATCCCGGGCGACGTGGGGCACATGTGATGCCGTCCCTCCCCGACGTGATGACCCGGGACGCCGCCGCCCTCGCGGCCTCCGCGGCCGCGGCCCGTCCGGCTCCCGACGATCCGGCCCCCGACGATCCGGCCCATGAGATGGGGCGTGAGCCGGTTCATGAACCGACCCGGGCCGC
Organism: Methylobacterium indicum; assembly: GCF_017347565.1. NCBI lineage: Bacteria > Pseudomonadati > Pseudomonadota > Alphaproteobacteria > Hyphomicrobiales > Methylobacteriaceae > Methylobacterium > Methylobacterium indicum. The sequence continues at coordinate 6,155,977 of NZ_AP024145.1, forward strand.
CCTGGTCGAGTTCCTGATCCGGATGGGCGACAACACCCTCGTCCTCGGGCACCGCCTGTCGGAATGGTGCGGCCACGGCCCGGCGCTCGAGGAAGATATCGGCGTCGCCAACATCGCCCTCGACCTGATCGGGCAGACCCAGTTCTGGCTCGGGCTCGCCGGCGAGGTCGAGGGCAGGGGGCGCAAGGCCGACGACCTCGCCTTCCTGCGCGACGTCTGGGAGTTCCGCAACGTCCTCCTGGTCGAGCTGCCGAACGGCGATTACGGCCACACGCTGATGCGCCAGTTCCTCTTCGATGCCTGGCACGTCGAGGCCTTGCGGGCGCTCGCCGCCTCGACCGAGGCGCGCGTGGCGGGAATCGCCGCGAAGGCGGTGAAGGAGGCGCATTACCACCTCGAGAAGTCCGCCGACCTCGTCGTGCGCCTCGGCGACGGCACCGAGGAGAGCCGTCGACGGATGCAGGCCGCCCTCGACGTGTTGTGGCCCTATGCGGGCGAGCTCTTCCTGGGCGACGCCGTGGACGCCGTCCTGGCCGAGGCCGGTATCGCGCCCGATCCGGCAAGCCTGCGCGCCGCCTGGGATGCCACGGTGCGGCCGATCCTCGCCGAGGCGACGCTGCGGGTCCCGGACGGGACCTTCGCCCACAAGGGCGGGCGGCGCGGCATCCACACCGAGCATCTCGGGCGCATGCTCGCCGAGATGCAGTTCCTCCAGCGCGCCTATCCGGGCGCGACCTGGTAGGGGGCCGTCGTGGTGTCCGTGACAGCCCTTTCCCCCGCGCAGACGCAGGCCCGTCCGGAGATCGGCACGATCCGGGACTGGCTCGCCGAGGTACCGGATCCCGAGATTCCGGTGATCTCGATCGTCGATCTCGGGATCGTGCGGGACCTCGCCTGGGAGGACGACACCCTGGTGGTCACGGTGACGCCGACCTATTCGGGCTGTCCCGCCACCGCGGTCATCAACCTGGCGATCGAGGAGGCCCTGCATGCCCGCGGGATCGAGCGCTTGCGCATCGAGCGGTCGCTGACGCCCCCCTGGACCAGCGACTGGATCGCCGCGGAGGCCCGGGAGGCCTTGCGGGCCTACGGCATCGCCCCGCCGATCGACGGGACGGCGGCGGACGGCCGGCTGCTGGGGCGGATCGGCCGGCTCACCGGCGGCTCGAATCTCACCGTGGCCTGCCCGCGCTGCGGCTCGAACCGGACGGAACGCGTCAGCCAGTTCGGCTCGACCCCCTGCAAGGCGAGCTGGCGCTGCACCGACTGCCTCGAGCCGTTCGACTACTTCAAGTGCATCTGACCCGTCCGGGGTCGATCCAACCTACGAGTACTGGCCGCCATGGCACGCTTCTTTCCCCTCGACGTCGCCGAGATCCGGCGCGACACCCGGGACGCGGTGGTCCTCACCCTGAAGCCGCGCGAGGGCGACGCCGAGGCCTTCGCGTTCACGCAGGGCCAGTACCTGACCTTCCGGCGCGCCTTCGACGGCATCGAGCTGCGCCGCTCCTACTCGATCTGCGCCGGCCGGGACGAGGGCGCCCTCAAGGTCGGCATCAAGCGGGTCGAGGGCGGGGCGTTCTCGACCTGGGCCAACCAGGAGCTGAAGCCCGGCGACGTGATCGAGGCGATGCCCCCGATGGGGGCGTTCCACACGCCGATCGAGCCGGAGACGGCCCGCCACTACCTCGGCTTTGCCGGCGGCAGCGGCATCACGCCCCTGCTGTCGATCCTCAAGACTGTGCTGGCGCGGGAGCCGCACGCGCGCTTCACCCTGGTCTACGCCAACCGGCAGATCTCCTCGATCATGTTCCGGGAGGAGCTCGACGACCTGAAGAGCACCTATCTCGGCCGGCTCTCGATCGTCCACGTCCTCGAGAGCGAGACCCAGGAGATCGACCTGTTCACCGGGCGGGTCGACGCTGAAAAATGCGCCGCCTTGTTCTCGCGCTGGATCGATATCGGCTCGGTCGACACTGCCTTCATCTGCGGGCCCGAACCGATGATGCTGGCGATCGCGGCGTCGCTCCGCGAGCACGGGCTGTCGGACGCGCAGATCAAGTTCGAGCTCTTCGCCTCCGGCCAGCCCGGCCGGGCCCGGGCGCGCGCGGCGTCGAGCACGGCCTCGGCCGCCGACGCGCAATGCGAAGCGACGGTGACCCTCGACGGGGCGACGCGCACGTTCCGGATGCCGAAGCAGGGCGAGAGCCTGCTCGATGCCGCGCTCGCCAACACCATCGACGCTCCCTACGCCTGCAAGGCCGGCGTCTGCTCGACCTGCCGCGCCAAGGTGCTGGAGGGCGAGGCCGAGATGCTCACGAACCACGCCCTCGAGGATTACGAGGTGCGTCAGGGCTACGTCCTGGCCTGCCAGTGCTATCCGACGACGGACACGCTCGTCGTGAGCTTCGACCAGTAGATCACGGGCCGGGAGGACGGCGTGCCGGAGACGATGGACATCGAGGAATATCTCCGGCAGGGCGGCGTCCTGACGAACCCGTCCAACGTCCCGCCGCGCTACCGGGGCGAGCTGCTCCGGCTGATGGCGACCTTCGTCGACAGCGAGCTCGCGGGCTCGGCCGGGTTCGCCGCGATGATCAACGAGGCACCGGGCCTCAAGGCGCGGATCGCGGCCGCGCGGATCGTGCTCGAGAAGACCGACCACGCCGAGCGCGTGCTGACCCTGATGGGGACCTTCGGGGCCGACACCGCCCGCTACGCGGTGCACCATCCCTGGGCGGCCCGCCTCCCGCGCGACGCCGATCTCGGGGCGGCGCGTCACGGCTCCGACATGCGCCTCTCGGTGTTCCACTATCCCTTGCAGGGCTGGGTCGATGCCGTGGTCATGAACGTGCTGATGGGCCGGGCCGTCGGCGTCCAGCTGCAGGAATTCTCGCACCTGTCCTACGCGCCGCTCGCTGACGTCTTCCGCCAGATCGCCCCGCGCGAGGCGCGGCACGCCGGGCTCGGCGAGGAAGGCCTGATCCGGATCGTGGCGACCGAGAGCGGGTGCGCGGAGGCGAGACGGAGCGTCGCCTTCTGGCGCCCGCGCATCGCCGCGAGCTTCGGCCGCGAAGGATCGGCCCGCTTCGATACCCTCCGCCGCTTCGGCCTGCGCCGCCGCACGAACGAGGACTTGGCCGCCGCCTGGGCGGCGGAGATGGACGCGCTCCTGCCGGCCTTCGGCATGGCGTGACCGCACGCCGGGCCCGGCACCGGCGATCCGGAACACGACGGAAGGGCGGGGGCCCCGAGCCGGCCGCAGCACCGAGCCCGAGGGTTTGAGCAGCCGATGACGGTCTCCCGCTCGCCGGACAACCGGAGCGTAAGCCATTCATCGCGTCAGCAGAAGCGTTCCAGCCTCGCCCTCCATCGGTCATTCGCATAAGGTAGGTTATGGAACTCGATGCGCCTGGCCCGGCATCGGCCTGAACGTCCGATACGGGAAAGGTGCCTGTCGGACAATAACGGGCGCCGCGGACGATCCATCTCGGCCGGATGCGACTCCCGGTCGACACCGGGCCTTGCCGCAGGATCCGCGTACCCCGTGCGCGAGCGGGGCCGGCGACACCCGATTTCCAAGGATCGATAGGATCCAAGCCCGAATCGACAGCCCGAACCTGCCGACAGACACTCCGAACCCGCCATGTGTCGACCGTGGGCATGTCCGGCATGATTGACGTCGTCCCACGAACCTTGCGACATGACATCGGAATCGACGCAATCTCGCAGGGGATGCACGATGCGCCCCGTGCGCAACAACGGCACGGTTCTGTCGGAATGACGGTTGACCACCCGAGGACGAGATGGGAGGACGAGGGTGACGGTTCCCTTTCGGGGGACGAGAAAGGGAATGCGGTGAGGCGCGAGCCGAATCCGCGGCTGCCCCCGCAACTGTGAGCGGCGAGCCTTCCACCACCTTACGTCACTGGGTGACTCACACCTGGGAAGACGGTGGCAGGCACTGACCCGCGAGCCAGGAGACCTGCCGTCAGCCGTGGTCACACGCGAAACGCGTCAGACGGGGTGTTCTGATGGGTGTCCGAAGGCCGTTATCCTGTCGCGGGATGACGGTTCGAGGCCTCGTTCGCGGTGACGTGCCACTGCCGTCTCCCGAGGCTCGAAGCCCGTGTCCCGTCCCGTCCGCCCCGCCCTCTGGCGTGCGCTCGCGCTGTCCTGCGCGATCCCCGGCCTGCTCTGCAGGCCCGCCCTCGCGCAGCAGGTCGCTGCTCCCTTCGCCGATGCCCCACCTACGCGTGACGGGACGATCGCGCTCTCCGAAATCACCGTCTCGGCCACGGGTGTGCCGACGCCGATCGCCACCACGGGATCGAGCGTCACCGTGCTCACCTCGGACGTGCTCCAGGCCCAGCAGATCCGCACCGCGCCGGAGGCCCTGCGGCAGGTGCCGGGCCTCACCGTCGTCCAGACCGGCGGTGCAGGCGGCCAGACCTCCGTGTTCATCCGCGGCACCAACTCCAACCACGTCAAGGTCCTGATCGACGGCATCGACGTCAACGACCCCTCGACGCCGAACCGCTCCTTCGACTTCAGCCAGCTTCAGACCGAGGACCTCTCCCGCCTCGAGGTGCTGCGCGGGCCGCAGAGCGGCCTCTACGGCGCCGACGCCATCGGCGGCGTCATCTCCTTCGTGACCAGGCGCGGCGAGGGACCGCCGAAGGTCACGGCGTTTGCCGAGGCCGGATCGTACGGCACGTTCAACCAGGGCGGCCGGCTGTCGGGCGCGTCGGGCATCGTCGACTACGCGTTCTCCGTGCAGCACCTGCGCCAAGCCGCTCTGCCGGTCACGCCGTTCGACGTGCTGCCGCCCGGGGTGCCGCTGCGCACCGCCTTCACCGACATCAGATCCGTCTCGACCAAGCTCGGCGCGCAACTCACCGACACCTTCCGCCTGAACTATTTGCTGCGCTTCTCCGACAGCGCCTATCTCGACCAGGCCGATGGCGGCTTTCCCTATCGGCCGACGCCCTACCGCAACCTCAACGACCAGCAGCAGCTCCTGATGCGCGGCGAGGCCGAGTGGACGCCGCTGCCGGGCTTCCACAACGTCTTCGGGGCCAACTACGCCACGTTCGACCGCCTGTTCGCCGGACCGCTCGACCCGCTCGCGCCGCCGACGTCCTCGACCACGCTCGGCGAGCGCACCCGCTTCGACTATCGTGGCGACGTCCAGCTCGCCCCCGGCCACCAGCTGCTGTTCGGGGCCCAGCGCGAGGACGAGCGCTTCCAGGCCACCGGCATCGACAGATCGAACGGGAATACCGGCGGCTTCGCCGAGCTGCAATCGGCGATCACCGACCGCGCCTTCCTGGTCGCCAACATCCGCCACGACGCGAACGACCAGTTCGGCGGCGCGACCACCTTTCGGATCGCGCCGAGCTACACGTTGCCCACCACGGAGACACGCCTGAAGGGCAGCGTCGGCACCGGCTTCAAGCCGCCGACCCTGAGCCAGCTCTACCAGGATTATCCGGACTTTCGGTTCTTCGGGAACCCGGCCTTGCGGCCCGAGGAGAGCTTCGGGTTCGACGCCGGCTTCGAGCAGCCCCTCGGCGAGAGGGTGCTCGTCGGCGCGACCTATTTCGAGACCGATTTCCGCAACCTGATCCAGACCGCGTACTTCCCGACCTTCTCGACCAGCGTGAATGTCGGCCGCGCCGTGGCGTACGGGGCGGAGAGCTTCGTTGCGGTCACGCTCACCGATACCCTGAGCGGCCGGGTCGACTACACCAACACTGTCACCAAGGACGAGATCACCCACCAGGAATTGCTGCGCCGGCCCCGGCACAAGGTCAGCGCCACCGCGATCTGGAACCCGGTGCCGCAGCTCACCCTCACCGGCACCCTGGTGGCGATCGGCGCGTTCGTCGACGGTAACCGCGACTTCTCGGTGCCCCGGCTGAAGAACCCTGGCTTCACCCTGGTCAACCTCTCGGCCAATTACGCCTACTCGGACACCCTGACGCTGTTTGCCCGCATCGATAACCTGTTCGACCAGCGCTACCAGAACCCGACCGGCTTCCTCGGCGCGGGCCTTGCCGTCTATGGCGGCGTGCGCGTGACCGCGTTCTAGAGGGCGCGGATGCGGGCCTTGCGCCGCCTCGGGGCCGCGGCCGGACTGGCCGCCGCCTTCGCCGCCTTTCCGGTCGTGGCCCGGGAGAACCCGGCCGCGCCGGTCCGGCCGATGCGGATCGTCTCGCTGAACCTCTGCGCGGACGAGCTCGTGCTGCGGCTCGCCGACCGGGCGCAGGTCGCGGCGGTGACCGCCTTCGCGGGCGATTCCCGCGGCTCGACCGTGGCGGCTGAGGCCGCCGGGGTGCCGGTCACACGGGGCCTCGCCGAGGAGATCGTCGCCTTGAAACCCGATCTCGTCGTCGCCGGGGCCTTCACCACCCGCACCACGGTGGGGCTCCTCCAGCGGATCGGCATCCCGCCGCTCGAACTCGGCGTGCCGGCGGATCTCGACGGCGTGCGGGCCCAGATCCGCCAGGTCGCGGCGGCCGTCGGGCATCCGGATCGTGGGGAGGCCATGGTGGCGGCGCTCGACGCCGGCCTCGCGCGGGTCGTGCCGGCGGCGCGCTCCTTGCGCGTCCTGGTCCTGCGCCCGAACGCCTTCACGGTCTCGCCCGGGACCCTCGGCGACGCGATCATCCGGGCCGCCGGCCTCGTCAACGTCGCCGCCGCGATCGGCCGGGACCGGACCGGATCGGTGCCGCTCGAAGCCGCGGCCCTGGCCGATGCCGATCTCGTCGTGGTCGACGCCAATGAGACGGGCACGCCGTCCCTCGCCGATGCCCTGCTGCACCACCCGATCCTCGAGAGGCTGCGCGGGCAGGGGCACATGGTTGCGATTCCCAACCGCCTGTGGACCTGTCCCGGACCGCAGATCGCCGAACTCGTCGCCCGGCTCGCGGCGGCGGCGAGGGAGCGCGCCCCATGACGCCCCCCATGACGCCCCCCGTGACACGCATGACGCCGCAGACCCGCAGCCGGCGCCTCGTCGCGGGCTTGGGCCTCCTCGTCGGCCTCCTCACGCTCGCTTCGGTCGCGGTCGGCTACGCCGCCCTCGATCTCCCGGCCGCCCTGGGCGATGCGTGGGCCGGCCGGCCCACCCTTCCCGCCCTGGTGCTGATGGAGCTGCGCCTGCCCCGCGCCCTCCTCGGCGCGCTCGTCGGCTTCAGCCTCGGCCTGACCGGGGCGGTGATGCAGGGCTACCTGCGCAATCCGCTGGCCGATCCGGGCATCCTCGGCGTCTCCTCGGCCGCCGCCCTCGGGGCGGTGATGGTGTTCCATGGCGGGCTCGCCGGCAGCCTGTCGCTGGCCCTGCCGCTCGGCGGCATCGCCGGGGCCGCCCTCGCGGCGCTCGGCATCGTCGTGCTGGCCGCCCGCGGCACCGGCACGCAGGGGCTGATCCTCGCCGGGATCGGCCTGTCGAGCCTCGCCGGCGCCCTGACGGCGCTCGTCCTCAACCTCGCGCCCAACCCCTACGCCGCCCTGGAGATCGTGTTCTGGCTGATGGGGTCGCTCGCCGACCGCAGCCTCGATCACGTCCGGCTCTGCCTGCCGCTGATGGCGATCGGCTGGGTCCTGATGCTCTCCACCGCCCGCGCCCTCGATGCCCTGGCGCTCGGCGAGGACACGGCCGCGAGCCTCGGCTTCGATCTCGTCTCGGTCCGCCTCCGCATCGTCACCGGGGCGGCGCTCGCGGTGGGCAGCGGCGTGGCCGTGAGCGGGGCGATCGGCTTCGTCGGCCTCGTCGTTCCCCATCTGGTGCGGCCGCTGGTCGGGGCCCGGCCGACGCCGAGCCTGTGGCCGAGCGGGCTCCTCGGCGCGGCCCTGGTGCTCGGCGCCGACCTCCTCGTGCGCCTCGTCCCGACGCGGCCCGAGCTGAAGCTCGGCGTCGTCACGGCCCTGGTCGGGGCCCCGTTCCTGATCGCGCTGCTGGTCCGGCGGGGGGACGGCCGATGAGGTTGTCCGCCGACGATCTCCGGGTCCGGGTGCAGGGCCGCCCTATCCTCGACGGGGTGTCGCTGTCGGTGGGAGAGGGCGAGTTCGTCGGGCTCGTCGGCCCGAACGGCGCGGGCAAGACCACGCTCCTGCGCGCGCTGGCCGGCCTCGTGCCGCCCTCCGCCGGCCGGGTTCTCCTCGACGGCCGGCCCCTCTGCGCGGTCTCCCGGGACGAGCGGGCGCGCCGCCTCGCCCTCCTGGTCCAGTCGGCCGGGATCGGCTGGCCGATGCGGGTCTCGGAGGTCGTCGCCCTCGGGCGCCTGCCGCATCGCCGGGCCTTCGCCCCCTTGAGCGAGGCCGATCACGCGGCGGTCGCCCGGGCGATGGCGCGGGTCGACGTCACCCACCTGCGCGAGCGGACGGAGCCGAGCCTGTCGTCGGGCGAGCGGATGCGGGTGCTGCTCGCCCGCGCCCTCGCGGTCGAGGCCGAGATCCTGCTCGCCGACGAGCCGATCACCGCCCTCGACCCGGCCCACCAGCTCGACGCGATGGACCTCCTGCGGGCGACCAGCCGCACCGGGACCGGCATCGTCGCGGTCCTGCACGACCTCACCCTGGCCGCCCGCTTCTGCGACCGGCTCGTGGTGCTGCATGGGGGCCGGATCGTCGCCGACGCGGCGCCCGCCCTCGCCCTGACGGACCCGCTGCTGCGGCAGGCCTTCGGCATCGCGGTCCTGCGCGGCACCCATGCCGACGGCTCACCCTACATCCTGCCCTGGCATCGCGCCGGGCACCCCCGGGAGGACGACCATGACCCATCCGGCCGAGACCCCGTTCGAGCGCCAGACCGTTCCTGACCGCGACGCCGTCGCGGCGCTGCTGCGGGACGCCCTGCGCGATCCCGGCACCGCCTGGAGCCTCGGCAGTTTCGGGGCGATCGCGGAGTTCATGCGCGATCCCGACGAACCGGTCTCGGCCCTGCCCGACGATCGCCTCGGGATGGCGACGGCCCGGGGCGCCATCGCGATGCGGCCCGATCCCGACCTGCGCCCGGTCGCCTACGAGACGGCGAGCGCCTCGGGCTGGAACCACGCCGTGGCGCTCTGCCTGCCCGAAGGGGCCTGCGCCATGAACCGGCGCGGCGTCGTGACGGAGCTCGGCCCCGACCACGAGGCGGCCCGCCCCGAGGATCGCGACGGGGTGCTGTTCGATCTCGGCCTCGACCTCTTCGCCATCGACGCCTGCCTGCGCAGCCGCGACCCCGAGGTCATCGCCTGCCTGCGGGAAGGGGCCGGGCAGCCGCTCTTCTCGCCCGGCAACCCGATCGGGCCGCGCCTCGTCGCCCTGAGCCCGCACCGGGTCTTCCTCGCGCGGTTCGGCCGCATCGAGGTCTATGCCCCGATCCCGCCTGCCGGCGGCACCAGCCCGGAGGGGCCGCACACCCACGTCCTGCCGAAGCTCCTGCGAAGCGGCCGGACCCATTCGGCGACGACGCCGATCCCCGCCGGCCTCGTGCCCTGCGCCGCCCTGCACCCGGCCCATCCCTGCAAGGACATGCAGGGGCGGCGCATCGCCTTCGATCCGGCGCGCCTGGCAGCGTTCCAGGTCCTGCTCGCGCGCTGGGGCGATCCGGCGCTGGTCGCCATCAAGCACGGCGCGGAGGATCACGGCGGCGTGTCGGGCCGGCACGCGCAGGGCGCCCGGCGGGTGGCCGAGGCGCAGGCCCGCGCCCTCCGCGGCGAGAGCATCGAGACCGGCCCCGCCGACGAGGAGGACGAGGGCGCCGACCTCCACGCCTGACCGGATTCCCGATCGTCGCGGGCCATGCCCCGGCGCTCCGTCCGGGGAGCCCGGCCCCCTCCCCGCCCGGCAGGGCCGTCCGGGGAGAGGGCGATTGCCCTGCGGGACCGATCTCACGATGGATCGGCCCGGTCCCGCATCACCCCTGCGTGCCGCCGACCTTGTCCTGCGTCTTCGTGTCGAAGTCGCCGGCGTCGTGGCGCTCGTGGAGCTGGTCGGCCGGGTCGCCGGTGAGGCGGTTGACCTTGCGCCCGCGCTGCACCGCCGGCCGGGCGAGGACCTGGTCGGCCCAGCGCAGGACGTTGCGGTAGCTCTGGACGTCGAGGAACTCGGCCGCCTCGTAGAGCCAGCCCTTCACGACGCCGCCGTACCAGGGCCAGATCGCCATGTCGGCGATGGTGTAGGCGCTGCCCGCCACGAATTCATGCTCGGCGAGGCGCCGGTCGAGCACGTCGAGCTGGCGCTTCGCCTCCATGGCGTAGCGGTTGATCGGGTACTCGAACTTCGTCGGTGCGTAGGCATAGAAATGGCCGAAGCCGCCGCCGAGGAACGGGGCCGAGCCCATCTGCCAGAACAGCCAGGACAGCGTCTCGGCCCGGGCCGCCGGCTCGGTCGGCAGGAAGGCGCCGAATTTTTCCGCGAGGTAGGTCAGGATGGCGCCCGACTCGAAGACGCGAACCGGCGTCGCGCCGCTCCGGTCGACGAGGGCGGGAATCTTCGAGTTCGGGTTGGCCTCGACGAAGCCGGAACCGAACTGGTCGCCGTCGCCGATCCGGATGAGCCAGGCGTCGTACTCGGCGCCCGCATGGCCGAGCGCCAGGAGCTCCTCCAGCAGGATCGTGACCTTCTGCCCGTTCGGCGTGCCGAGCGAGTAGAGCTGGAGGGGATGCCGGCCGACGGGCAGCGGCTTCTCGTGCGTCGCGCCCGCGACCGGCCGGTTGATGCTGGCGAAGCGGCCGCCGCTCTCCTTGTCCCAGGTCCAGACCTTCGGGGGCACGTACTCGGTGCGATCGCTCATCGGGCGCTCTCCCATGTTGCGAAGCAACAGATAGGCGCTCCGCCGGCCCGGCGAGAGGGGGTCGCCCGGAGATCCGTCTCGGAAGCATGGCCGGGCGGTTTCCGGCTTCCCGCCCGGGCCAGCCGCGCAGGGTCGAGAGGTCGTGGGAGACTCGCCTGTCGCATACGCGACACGGCCGGTCCTGCACGGCTAACTCGGCGCGATACGACGGGCGACCGTTTCCCCGATGACGCGTCGCAGTCCGGAGCCACCTTGACCCGGGTCGGATGCCTCCGCCGAGATCGGCGCGGCACGCTCCTCGAAAACCGGACGCGTCGCGCACCCGCCGATGACGATCTCGTCGGGCCGGACGCCGCCCGCATCGTCCGACGCCCGGCGACGACGCCATGCTTCCGACGGCCCGGCCGACGCCACGGCTCGCTGTTCTCTCCAAGCTCCAAGAGACGAAGATCCGTCCTGCTGACGGGATCTCCAGCATCGATGGCGCCACCAGGAGATCCGAGAATTTTCACGATCTAACTTCGGCGTTCAGGGGTCGCGATCAATGGAGATCTTGTTATGATTGTCGCCGATGACTTGCATTCGCTCCCACTCTTCGTTTTATGCAATAATTGCTTAAATTCGGTTGGCGCGGCGTGAGGCGGATCGCATGCCGGAATTGATCTCGATGCGCTGCGATCACCGATTTCACGCTGCACCACGACGCTCCTCTGGCGCCGGTCAAATACGAGGCGCGGCCATAACCGGATTTTTACGATTGAGCGGCACTCTGGAAGAAGAGTGCGGTGCGGGTCTCCGATTTTTCCGTGAGCCGGACAGGGGTGAGGCTTCCACGTGTTTGCACGAGCATCGACCATCAACCGGCGTGCGCTGTTCGGACTCGGGATCGGCTCGGCCTTCGCCGGTATCGGTGCCGGCTCCTCCTTGTCCGGCTCGACCTTTGCCGCCTCGATGGCCCAGGGCGCAGGCGAGCCGGTGCGTCGCCTCGCCTCGCTCACGACTCCATCCGTCGAAGACCGGCGCGAATATGCGACCTTCGTCAGACGCTTCGTCGCGCCCGATGGCCGCGTGGTCGATACCTATAACGGGGGCGTCTCCCACAGCGAGGGTCAGGGATGGGGCCTGCTGATGGCCGTGTCCTTCAACGATCCCGCCACGTTCGACCGAATCCACGGCTGGACGCGTCGTCATCTCCGGCGCCCGGCGGACTCCCTCCATGCGTGGCGCTTCCAGCCCCAGGCGAAGACCCCGGTCGACGACCTGAACAACGCCACCGACGGCGACCTCTACATCGCCGGCGCCCTCGCGAGAGCGGGACGCCTGTGGCGGCGCCCGGACCTTTCTGCCGAGGCGGGCCAGATCGGGCAGGATATCCTTCGCCTGCTGGTCCGGCGGGTCGGTCAGCGCATCGTCCTGCTTCCGGGCGCCTACGGATTCGACCGCGAGGGCGGCGTCATCGTCAATCCGTCCTACTACGCGTTTCCCATGATCCACGAGGTGGCCCAGGTCGCGCCGTCCGGCGTCTGGTCGGCCCTCGAGACGGACGGCCTGCGCCTGATCGAGGACGGACGGTTCGGCAAGTGGGACCTCCCGCCCGACTGGCTGCGCGTGGACCAACGCACGGGGGCGTTGAGCCCGGCGCCCTCCTGGCCGGCACGCTTCAGCTACGACGCCATCCGCATCCCGCTTCACCTCGCCTGGTGCCGAACGAGGTCGCAGGGGGCGCTTGCGGCGTTCTGGCGGTACTGGGAGGGGCAGCATCCCTTCCCGCCGTCCTGGGTGGATCTGCAGAGCGGGACGATCGCTCCGTATCCGGCGGATCCCGGGACGCGCGCCGTGGCCGCGCTGGCCCTGCGCACCCGCGCGGGGGGCGAAGGTGGGACGCTTCCGTCCATCGGCGAGGAGGATCATTACTACCCCTCGGCGCTGATCATGCTGTCGCGCATCGCCATGCAGGAATTCAGCACGATCACCTGAAGAGGCCGCGAGACTGCGCGATTCAGCGTCGGAGATCTCTCGCCGATCGGATCGTCCGGACGGTGGACACTGAGATCGCATGACTGCGCGGGCAATCACCGATCGGCCGGGGAAACGGTGACTCACCACGGCGTTTCTTGCTCGCATGGCTCGACACGTCAGCATTTGAAACGATCTGTCGATCAATCTGACCATCGCGCGGGTCGAATGGCCTCGCGCAACTCGATCAGGGGCCGAATCGAAGCCGAAGCGCTTGGCTTTCCCAAAGGATGCGATCGACCGAAATCGTTTTTGCTTCTCCGCCGCGGGCGCCAGCCTGCGACGCGCGGAGCCGAACAGGCGGACAAGCACGATGACCACGTATAACGACGTCGATTCCGCGCTCAAATCCTTCGAGATGGTGGGGTTTTCCTATCACAATTTCAAGAATCGAACCGGTCACCTGAAGCGGATCGTCGATCTCGCGCCCGAGAGCGCGCCGGCGAGGGTCGAGGCGGTGCCGGAAGGCCCCTCCCCCGAGATTGCGGCGATCGTGGTGCCGCATGCCGTGGCGGTCGAACCCACGCGTCACGCGCCGGTCGCGGCTTCGATGCGCGACGAGCCTCCGGCGCCCGCGCCGTCGCCCCCGGCAATCCTCCCTCTGCCGGAGGCCGGGCGCTCGCCTCTCCCGCTCGAACACGTCTTTCGGCTCCTGTCCTCCCCGGAGCCTCATTGACCGATCCGTGCCCGGCGACCGATCGTCGGGCGTGGACCGGGCTGAACGTCCCTGCGACCTGCATCGCAGACGGGGCCGCAGAAGACCTCCCAGCCGGAACCGAGCGGGCTCCGGCAGGTCGAGGCACCAAGCCGGTCATGAGGCGCCCTTCCCCAACCCGGAGCCCGCACCCGTGTGCGGATGCGCTGGCAGCGCGTCGGCGAAATGCCCTCGAGATTGCCACCGGCAACAAGCGCCGCGGATCGCCCATGGTTGCCCGCCGGCCTCATCAGGCCGTGAACTTCGCAAGCATGCGCTCGTCTGGATAGGTCGATCACGCCTCGTCCCGAGGTAATCAACCAATGCATGCGGCGATTTTTCGATCCAATATAAATATTTAAGAGCCTGTTTGAGTGGCCTTTTTATCGCGAAAATTCGGATAACTAAGTATATCCTATATATACCCCCTCATCCTGAGGTGTTAGTCGATCAAAGGCCGACTGACCTCGAAGGAGCCCTCCAGAAGTCTCGGCGATCCCTGGAACCCGCCTTCAAGGTCAGTCCATCTCCGATGAACTGACACCTCAGGATGAGGTCGTGGGCGGGATATACCCTGCTGTGTCCGGCTTTATAAAAAACGATCCTGCTCAAACAGGCTCTGACATAAGACATATCGTGCGATTTTTCACACGTCTTCATGGTTGGCGATATTGTCCCGGTCAGGCAACGAGGCGCGACCTCACCGAGCATGCTCGAACGCGACATGGACGGCGTCGCTCCGCGGCATGATGCGCCCCGACAAACAGAGCACCGGGGAAAATTTCGCGCCCGGCTGCTCCATCGATGCGGGCAGAGCGGATGGTGCGATCGAGGGGACTCAACCTGAGTTAGAGAATAACCTTGAAATCACCCTGCGGATGCATGCCGAGAACCCTGAGGCATCCACCATCGTGTGCGCCGCCATTGTTTTCAGTCTGCTCAAGAGAGTGTTCGCTTCATCGAGATTTTCTAGCAATATCGTCAAATCATGCTCCAATACCTCTTTGATGATTTGCTTATTATTCATTAATCAATACCGATTTCTGTCGTGTTTATACCGGTCGACTCCAGACGAAAAGATCGATGCGGCCGATATTTTCAGCCTTCATTTAGAAGTAAACTCTCTCATACCGTCGATCGGGACGCGCCCACTGCCGCTATCCCGGTTCATGCTCTCGTTGATTGAGTCGTGCCATGAAGTCACACCGATATTCCGGGCGTATCGACCGGCGTTCATTTTGCATGATGGGCGGCTCCGCCCTCTTAGGCCTCACCACGGCGACACCATTTCCCGCATCGGCCGCGGCCTCCGAGGTCGTCGTCGGCAAGGACGGGTGGCTGTTTCCCGCCTTCGATCAGGTCTCGCGGGTCGATTATACGCGGGTGCAGCAGGGTGCGTCCTTCATCAACGACGTCGTCGGCGTCCTCAAGCAGGCGAAGATCCAGACCGTGATCTGCCTGACCCCGGCGAAATCGCGGATCCTGTCCGAGCACCTGCCGGACGGCGTGAAATTCACGCCCGACACCCAGCGCCGCTACGGCGTCGAGCTCGAGGCGTTGCGGCGGAACGGAACGCCGGTCCCGGATCTGCTCGCGGCGATGAGCGCGCAACGCAAGGCCGACCCGGGCACGCCGCTCTTCTTCAAGGCGGACACGCACTGGACGCCGCAGGGTGCGGCCTGCGCGGCCAACGCGGTGGCGGAGGCCATCAAGGCGGGGTCTCTCCTTGCCCCGAGCAGCAAGCCCGGTCCGCGCCTCGGCCCGCCGCGGGACATGGTGCAGAGCAAGAACGATCTCGCCCTCCTGCTGCCGGCGGAGGAGCGCGCGAAGTATCCGTTGCAGCCCTACAAGCTGCCCCAGGCGATCGAGGCCGGCGGCGGCGACCTGCTGGCGGAAGAGGGCGCCGATACGGTGCTGGTGGGCAACAGCTACCTGCACCCGTCCTTCGGCTTCTCGACGGCCCTCGCGAACCGCCTCAACCGGCCGGTCTGGCTCGTGTGGAAGATCCACTCCTTCAGCCCGTACTGGAACCTCCTCGACTATCTCGGCAGCAGCGCCTTCGCGGCGCAACGCCCGAAGGTCGTGGTCTGGGTCTTCCACGAGACGGACCTCACGATCCCGCCGAACAACTCGGCGATCTGGGGCCAGACCGCCATGAAGCCCGACGCGATCCTGACGGATCTGCGCAAGCGCGTCGGAGCCTGACATGGCGGCCCGCCCCCTCGCCCGAACCTGCCTCGCGGCAGCCTGCCTGCTCGCCGCCCCGGCGGCGCGCGCCGAGCGGTCGCTCTACGGTCAGCAGCCCAAGCGCGATGCCATCTTCGTGCGCGTGGTGAACGCGCTGGACACCGAGGTGTCGGTCACCTCCGACCTCCTGCCGCCCCAGACGATCGGCATCCGCGACGAGAGCCGCATCGGCAGCTACCTGAACCTCGACCGGACGGATGCGTCCTCCCTTCCCCTGGTCGTGCGGGCCGGGGGCCAGGAGGTGCGCAGCACCGTCAGCCTGAGCCCCGCCACGAAGGTCAGCCTCGTCGTGCGCCGCGACGGCGAGGCGATCCGGGTCGTGGCGATGGCGTCCCGGTACGAGATGAACCAGACGCGCACCTCGCTCTCGTTCGTCAACGCCGCACCGGAATGCGGTCCCTCGTCGCTGAGGCTGGAGCCGGCCAGCACGGTCGTCTTTCCGGACGTCGCCGTCGATACCGAGCGGTCGCGCGGCGTGAACCCGGTGAGCGTGCAGCTCAGCTCGGGCTGCCGCGAAGGGCGGTCGACGACGGCCAAGCCGGTCCAGCTCGAGGCCGGCAACGCCACCAGCGTCTGGCTCCTCGTCCTCCGGAACCAGCCGACGCTGATCGTCGGCAGCGACGCGCTGCCGGCCTGGAAACCCTGAGCGCGATCCCGGCGGCAGGGCCGGCCGTCCGGCACGTCCCTGCCCCAGCGTCGCGGCCTCGCGGGCAGCCAGGATCGGGCCGGCGCGGGCCGGATCGCATTGCGGCGGGGCCCCCGCATGGTTGAGCGGATCCGTGACGGCCCCGCCGCGCCGTCCGGCGGTTTCGTGCCGCCCCGATCTATGCCAAGCCCACGGTCGCGGCGGATCGAGGGACGGCATGCGGACGGAGCGGTGGACTTTCGCGCGACGGCGCTCGCGCCGTCGCTTCCGCACGGTCGTCCTCGCCCTGGCCCTTGCGGGTGCTCCCGGGCCAAGCGCCGCCGGAGCCTCGGGGGCACCGCCCGCCCCCATCGCCGGGCGAGGCCTGTCGATCGACCCGGCCGCGTGGTCGAGCTTCAAGGATCGCTTCGTGACCCGCGAGGGACGCGTCGTCGATACCGCGAACGGCCGGATCAGCCACAGCGAGGGGCAGGGCTACGGCCTGCTGTTCGCGGCCGCGGCCGGCGACCGCCCGACCTTCGAGCGCATCTGGGACTGGACCCGCCTCGCGCTCAGGGTGCGCAAGGACGCGCTGTTCGCCTGGCGCTGGGAGCCCGACGTCCCGGTGCCGGTCGGCGATCCGAACAACGCGACGGACGGCGACATCCTCATCGCATGGGCGCTGGTGGAGGCGGCGGAGCGCTGGCCGGACGGGCCCTTCCGCCACGCGGCCCGGCGCATCGCCGAGGAGATCGGCGGGCGCCTCGTGCTCTGGGAGGCGGCCGGCGGCCCGCTGATCATGCCCGGCCTCGCGGGGTTCGGTGCCGGCGAGCGGAGCGACGGCCCGGTGGTGAACCTGTCCTACTGGGTCTTCCCGGCCTTCGCCCGCCTGGCGACCGTGGCGCCGGCCTTCCCGTGGGGGCGCCTCGAGGCTTCGGGCCTCGATCTCGTGAGGCGTGCCCGCTTCGGGGCGAGCCGGGTGCCGACCGACTGGATCGCCATGGCGGGCAACCGCCCGCGTCCCGCCGCCGGCTTTCCCGCGACCCTGTCGTACAATGCCGTGCGGGTTCCGCTCTACCTGGCCATGGCGGGGCAGGACGACCGCGCCCTCTACGAGGCCTTCGCGACGGCCTGGAGCGATGGGGATCCCGTCGGCCTGCCCATCGTCGATCCCTTCGCCGGACGGACGGGCGAGCGCGGGGGCGAGCGTATGGGCGAGCCGGGCTACGCCGCAATCCGTGCGCTGACCGCCTGCATCGCGTCCGGTGCGAGGGTGCCGGCGTCCTTCGCCACCCCCTCGCCATCGGAAAACTACTATCCCGCCGTGCTCCACATCCTGGCCTTGTCGGCGGCGCGGCGGACATGGCCGGCCTGCCTCGATCGCTGACCCGCCCCCTCCCCCGGGGCGATCGCCGCTAGAGCACTTCACGATCGCGTTGCAATCGCGAAGCTCTCTAAGTCGTTGTCTTGCCGCATTTTCTTCGACGAACCGGCCTCTACTTCGTCGGAAAACGCTCTAGCGCCCGGCCAGGCGGCGGACGTCCTCGGCGATGGCCGCACCCAGGATCGCGTAGCCGACCATCGTCGGGTGCAGGAAGTCGAACATCACGTTGGTCGACAGCCGACCGGCCCCGTCGACCATCGTCCGCCCCGGATTGGCGAAGAACACGGTCTTTCCGTCGGCGCATTGCCGGATCAGCGCGGTCACCTGCGCGTTCGTCGGGCGCTCGGGCGCCGACGCGTCGGCACCGCGGGGCAGAACCCCGAGGATCAGCACCTTCGTCGCCGGGGAGCGGGTCTCGATGAATCGGACGATCTCGGCGACGCCGAGCGCGGTATCCTCGGGCTTGCTGCGCCAGCCCGCGTTGTTGGTGCCGATCAGGACGACCGCCACGTCCGGCTTGAGGGAACTCGGCCATTGCCCGTTGTGCAGCCGCCAGAGCACGCCCTGGGTGAGGTCGCCCCACAATCCCAGGTTCAGGGGGGCGTAGGAGCCCCAGAACAGGTCCCACATCGTCGGCTCCCATCCCTGCGTGATGGAATCGCCGATGAAGACGACGCGGGTGCCGGACAGGTCCCGCGCCGTGGCCTGCCGGGTGAGCTGGTCGGCCCGCTGGCGCCAGTCCGGGATCGGGACGGCCGTGGGCGTGGCCTCCACCGGGAGGGGCACGCGCGGCGGGATGGCCGGACAGCGGGAGGCCGCGAGCGCCTGCCCGCCCAGGGCGAGAGAGAGGGCGAGCGCGGCGAGGCCCCGGGGGCCGGGACGGAAGCGAGCCATGGCTGTCACGTCCCGGTCAGCGCAGGTACGGCGCGATTTTGTTCTTCGACAGGAAGGCGTTCGGCGTGCCGCCGGGCGCGATCAGCCAGACGCTGTATTGCCCTCCTGCATCGAGGGGCCCGAGATCGAGCTCGGCGACGCGCGTCGTGCCGCACGCCGCCCGCATCCGCGGGTTCGGCGCCGGATTGACCGAGCGTCCCCGCATGATGTTGGGGCCGACATCGACCACCACCGGCTGGCCCTTGGGCTCCAGGTACAGACCCGCCGCGGCACAGGACGGCATGGCGTTGTAGAAGGCGAGCCTCGCCTTGGTCTGGCTCAGCTCGGACTGGTCCAGGACGACCCTGGTCCCCAGGCGGCCATCGGCCTTGTCGATGAGCACGGTGTGGATTCCGGCCGGCTTCAGCTCGATCTCGAGCGGCTTGGCGCCCTCGACCTTGACCTCGACCTTGCGCCCGGCGACGCCCTCGACGACGTAATAGGGCGACACCCGCTCCTGCCCGGTCGTGCCGAGGGACATCGGATCGGCGAAGCCGACGGGCTTCAGGTCGAGGCGGTCCGGCGAGGCGTTGGCGAAGCGGACATAGGCGTAGCCGTCCGGCAGCCGGTCCTCGTAGAGCATCATCTGGGCTCCCGCGCCCGGCGCGCCGGCGACCAGGATCGGCAGGCCGAGGAGGGCCGCCAGGAGAACGCCGCGAAGTCGGGATTGGCCGCCCTCGGATGGGCCCGGCCGGCGACGGTGGAGCGGATGGGTCATGGCTGTGCTGATGCCTTCTCAAGACGCCCGGCGGCGGCGCACCGTTCCGACGGCGAGATCGCCGCTCGTCCGTCGCTCGGCCGTTCCATTGCCGGGTCGATCGGCCGGGTTCTACTTGCGCGGAAGAGCCTTTACGGTCTGGTTCGCCAGCATGGCGTCGGTCAATGCGGCGCCCCACTTCTGGTAACCGGCGACCGTATAGTGCTGACCGTCGAAGGTCGGCCATTCTCCCGGTTTCGAGAGGGCCAGGGAATCGATATACGTGCAGGGGGCCACCGAGGTCGCCATGAAGTCCGAGAATTCCTTCACCCGCGCGAAGGTCTTCGAGTAGGGACCGCCCTCGCTGCCCCAGCCCGGTCCGATCCAGACGCAGGGAAGGTTGCGAGCCTTGATGCGCCCGATCAATTCGTCGACGTTCTCGCGGATCCAGCCCTTCTGCATCTCGCGCTGGTTGTAGCCGGCCATCGGATCGCCGATCCCCACGACGACGACGCTCGGCTTGGTCTGATCGATCAGCGCGTCGATGCTCCAGGACTTCACCTTCGGGGTGCGGTTCTCGACGACGGGGCCCTTGCCGCTGCGGTTCGCGATGCCGCAGGCGACCGGTCGCGGCGCCACCCAGGCCCCGGCGGGCACGCCGCAGGCACCGAAGGTCTCGACCTGAGCACCTTTGGACAAGAGCCCGTCCTGCAGCGTCGATATCAGGTAGTTCTTCGTGACGAAGTGGCTATCGCCCACGATGAGGAACGTCAGTCCCGCAAGCACGTTTTGCATGTCGGCTTCCGATCAAAATTCGACAGTCGCCGGCACATCCAGTATCCTGGCGCCGGACATCAATGATGCGACTGGACGAAGAAACGACTACAACCACAAAGTGCCGCGCGCGACGCTTGAAAGCAACGGTTTACAGCCCGGCGGCGGCGAAACACTGGATCATAGTTATCATTTGCGGTTACTTCAGATCGGCCAGGACGCGATCCTGCGCCTGCAGGGGCTTGGACAGCGCCCGCTCGGGGATCTCCCAGACGATCAGGCGCGGAGGCGACTCGGCGAAGGCGCTTCCCCCGAAATAGGTGCTCGCCGCCCCCGAAAAGCCGCCGCCGGCCTCGGCGACGTTGTTGACCGGCGCCCGCAAGGCCTCCTGCAGGCTTCCCTGGAAGTTGGCGTTCGTCGAGTACGAGCTGCCGATGAGCACGACCTGGTCGCCGGGTCCGGTCGCCAGGAGGTCGTCGGCCTCGGCCGGCTTCTCCGTCTGGACGGTGCGGGCGACGAACTGCCGGTCCGAGGCCGGACGCAGCTTGATCCCGAGCGGGGACAGGGTTTCGGGAACGAGGTCGAGGCTCATCAGCCGGAGGAGATCGCCCGGGCCGTCGGTCTCGACCGCCGCCGCTTCCGTCCGGTAGGCAAAGCCCGGATCGAGCGTCGTCGTCACGGCCTCGGCGACGGCCCTGGCGGCGATCGCCGCGCCGCGCTGGTTCCAGTGCGTGTCGGTCCGGTAATAGACCGGTCCCTCCTGCCGCGCCTGCTCCAGCCGCCGGGCGAGATCGAGGCTCGCGATGCGTCGCTCCCGCAGCATCGCCTGGAATATCCCGTAGCGCGCCATCGACTGGGCGGTGCGGGGCGCGTTGCAGAGCGTCGCGCGCTCGATCCGGGCCTTGTCGGGAACGACCGCGACCACGAGCTCGATGCCGCGCCTGGCCAGAGCCGCCGCGACCTGCGCGACGATGTCGGCCCGGGCCGCCAGATTCTCCTCCGCGCCCCGGACGGTCTGGGCCTCCTCGGTCAGGTAGAGCCAGTCGTCGCAGCCGACCGCGACCTGGGGGCCGCCGGAGCCGAACAGCCGCCACCGGAACACCCCGCCGGCGGCCCGCAGGATCGGGTCGGCCGGCAGGTAATGCGCCTCGACGAAGTTGACCGCCGCGGCGGCGCGGCCGTCGAGCAGCGCGTCGAGGCTGCGCACCTGCGCCAGCCGGCGCTGGGCGGCGGGGGTGGCCAGGGCACTGAAGCCCTGCCAGGCGCCGAGGGCCAGAAGCCCGACGACGAGGGCGCCCTGAAGTCTCTCCGAGATGTCGCGGGAGCTGCGGCGCGATCGCGTGTTGGCCACGATGGGCCGATTGAGAGGGGCGTCCATGTTCAGAACTGGAAGTAGAGGAACGGGACGGCATCGCGGCTGTAGAGCATGACGATGGCCAGGGTGAAGGCGGCAAACGGCGAGACGGTCCAGGCGGCGAGACGCAGGCCGCTCATTCCCGGGACGGCCGGGGCGCCCGGGTGGGGATGGGCGAGGCGCGGACGGGACAGCCGGTCGCGCAGCAGCGGGACGTAGACGATCGCGAGTGCCACGGGGATGAACCAGAGGCGGTCCGGCGTGATCTGCCAGAGGAAGTCGTCGGAGAGCCCGATGCCGTTGAGTCCCAGCATGCCGGCATAGACATGCCCGGCGCTCTCGAGGTCCTTGGCGCGGAAGATCACCCAGCCGATCATCACCGCCAGCATCGTCAGGGCGTTGGCCAGCGGATAGGCGAGCGTGGGGGCGCCGGGCGGGCGGCGGCGGCTCCACCAGCGATGCGTGCCGAGCAGCGCGCCCTGCCACACGCCCCACAGGATGAAGTTCCAGCTCGATCCGTGCCACAGGCCGCCGATCGCCATGACCAGCATCAGGTTGACGTAGGTCCGCACCGGCCCGGAGCGGTTCCCGCCCAGGGGAATGTACAGGTAGTCCCGCAGGAACCGCGACAGCGTCATGTGCCAGCGCTGCCAGAATTCCTGGATCGAGCCCGACAGGTAGGGATTGTCGAAGTTCTGCGGGAAGTAGAAGCCGATCATGCGCGCCAGGCCGATCGCCATCAGCGAGTAGCCCGCGAAATCGAAGTAGAGCTGCAGCGTGTAGCTGAGAGCGGCGATCCAGCTGTCGGCCAGGGTCGGCTGGGTCAGCGAGAAGGCGGCATCGACCAGGGGGCTCAGCGTATCGGCGACGGCCACCTTCATGGCGAACCCGATCGCGAAGGTGCGACCGCCGATCCCGAATTGCCGCAGCGAGTGCTCCCGCAGCTTCAGCTCGTTGGCGATCTCCGCGTAGCGCACGATCGGGCCGGCGATGAGCTGGCTGAAGATCGCCTTGTAGGCCGCGTAATCGAGGAGCGAGCGGCTGACCGGCACCGTGCCCCGCCGGATGTCGACGAGGTAGGAGACCGATTGCAGGACGTAGAAGGACAGGCCGATCGGCAGCAGGACCTCGGTCCAGCTCATCAGGCTCAGGCCCATCGCGCCCCGGAGCTGGTTGACCGTCGCCACCCCGAAATTGGCGTACTTGAAGTAGGCCAGAACCCCGAGATTGCCGACGAGGCCGAAGATCATCAGGAGCTTGGCGCGGTCGCTCTTCGGCCCCGCCCGGTCCATCAGGCGCGCGACCGTATAGGTGAACCCCGTCACGGCGATCAGCAACGCCAGGAAGTCGACCCGCCACCAGGCGTAGAAGCCCCACGAGAACAGCAGGATGACCCAGTTCCGATGCCGGAACGGCATCAGGAAGTAGCAGGCGAAGAACAGGGGCAGGAAGAGAGCGAGAAACTCGAACGACGCGAAAATCATGGCGGATGCGCCCATCCCAATTCGTGGTTGCGTGCGACGGCATCGCGCTGACGGCGCCGCCTCTCTCGTGTCTCCGAAGTCCGACCCACCGGATCGTGTGCAGCAAGACCCGGTCGCGGTCAGACGAGGATCCGCGCCGGAACTTCAGTTTCGGCCTCATTTACCATGAAGAGGCGCTTATCCTTGCCTTGAAGCGCTTACATGCATGGTCGGTCAAAACTATTACCGATCTGTCAAATCAAAGCGGCGCGGCGACAGTCACGAACCGGCGCGACATCCCGCCTCGATCGGGGATATCCCCCGGTTTTCGTGCGATCGGCTTGCGATCGGGCCATGCTTCGGACATCCAGTTTCGCGAAATTTGCCGTCGCGCCACCGACACCCACTTCGTCGGAGAATGCCGAAGGTTTTCGATGTCTCCGCATTTTCGTTCGGCGAACCGATAACCGCCTCGTCGCGCGGATGGTCTAGGCTGGACTGCCTGTCATCGCCGAATCCTTGCCGTAGGTCAGGACGAGGACGTCCTTCGTGCGGCGTGCCGTGCGTCGCGCCACGAGACCGGGCGCGGCGTGGGGCTGCTGCGCGAGCCAGGACGTGTAGAGGCCTTCGAGCACCGCCGAGAGCCAGGGACCGTGGCGGCCCTCGATCGATCCGATCGTCGGGAGATGCGTGTGGACGATGCTGAGGACGCGCGCGGCCTCGTCCAGCGCGAGGCTGGCCCGGCCCCAGCCCAGATCGCTCAGCACCTCGTTGATCTCGTCCTCGAGGGCATCGAGGGTCGAGACGGGCGGCAGCGCCGCGCCGCGGGCCATGTCGGCACCGACGTCGCGCAGCAGGGCGTCCCGCTGGTCCGCGTCGAGCACGGAATCGAGCCGGGCGGCGAGGACCCGCAGGAACAGGCGCCAGCGCGGCCGCTGCGCCATCAGGTGGGTGTCGGGCGTGCTCATCACTGGATGGTCTCGAACAAGTAGCGGCCGAAGACGACCGCGCTGCCCTCGGAATAGTCGCCCGCGTGCTGGAACGCGGCGCGGCCGCCGACCCTGAACGCCTGGGACAGCCGGTATTCGAACTCGGCGGAGGCCGCGTAGGAGAGGCCGGTTCCGCGCTTGCCCGGAATGATGGCGGGGATCCCGGCATCGGAAGCGCTCAACAGGGCCTGCAAGCCGCGATCGTTCGGAAACACCGCGGCGGAGCGCTGGGCGAAGGATTGGTAACCGATCGAACCCGACAGCGTGTAGCTCAGGTCGGGGAGCGGCTGGTCGCGCCAGGAGACCGGCACCTGGAGGGCGACGTAGTTCTGCGGGCTGAAATAGCCGCCGCTCCCGAACGTGAAGGCGTTCTGGTTCTGCGCGTAGTCGAAATACGGCACGCTCAGGCCGACCCGCAATTCCTGCGGGCCGTCGATGTAGAGGCCGTAGGAGGCGCCGATCGCGGCCTCGACGAAGCGGTTGTCGCGCACGCGCTCGCCGGTGACGACGCCTCCGCCGGCCCCCGCATAGACGAACCAGCGCCCGGGGGCCCATTCCATCTGGGCGTAGCCGCGGTTGCGCACCACGCCGCCCCAGGTCGCCCCCGTGGCGGGATCGCGGGCGCCGCCGTAGGAGAGCGCGCTGTTGAGGATCGCCCGGCGCTCCGCGATCATCCGCAGGCGCAGCTCCGGGGTCAGGAGCGGCGCCGCCTCGACGCCGCCGACGACGTTGGTCTTGACGAAGCCGATCGGCGTCGTCCCGACATCGACCGTGAAGGAGCGGTAGCTGTAGGCCAGGTTGAGGCCGACGCCCTCCTGGGCCTGGGCCGCGGCGATCCCGTTCGGCAGGCCGAGGGCGGCCTGGGCCGGGTTCGTGCCGAAGCGCTGCAGCCGGTCGCCGCGGGGCGTGTTGCCGTCGATGGCCGTCGGCGTGACCTGCACCCGCAGGCGGCCGACCCCGCCGGGCGAGAAGCTCGCATCGATCGGCGCGGTGATCGCGCTCAGGCGACTCAGGCCACCCTCGCCGGACCGCCCGAGGAAGCCGAGGCCGACACGCATCTGGGGCGCCACCTCGTCCTGGAGGTCGGCGATGTCGCGGTCGAGGCGGCGCGCCAGGCTGTCGCGCTGGGCGTCGCCGATCTCGCCCAGGATGTCGGGCACGCGGCCGGACGCACCCTCCGCCAACGGGCCAGGACGGAAGGAGTCCCGGCCGCTGGTCCAGCGGGCCCCCTGGGGCACCACCGATGCGGCGCCCGCCGGCGCATCCTCGAGGGCGGCGACGGCCCGCACGTCGCCGTCCGAGCGGCTGAGCGCGCGGGCCGTGCGCAGGTCCTGCATCACCCGGGCCCGGTCGTCCAGGGCCTGCGCGACCAGGGCGGAGATCATGTGGGCGCGCGCATCGCCCGGTGCGCCCTGGACACCCTCCTGGGCGACCGCATCGGCCCGCGGCAGGTCCCCGACCGCGATCAGAGCCGAGACCGCGGCGCGGCGGACATCCATGTCGGCGGGATCGCGCGCGAGGAGCTCCTGGGTGATCGCCACCGCGCGGCCGAGCTCCATCCGCGAGACGTAGAGCCGCGCGAGCGCCATGTTCAGGGCCGGGCTGTCGGGATCGGCCTCGAGGCGACGGGAGAGCTGCACCAGCGCATCGGCGTAGCGCCCGTCGAGCCGCAGCCGGTCCGCGGCGGCGGCCGTCACCCCGTTCACGGTCGCGCTGACGGCCTTGCGCTCGTCCCGCGGCAGCGTGGCGGCGTCGATCCCGTCGAGCAGCTTCACGGCATCGTACTGGCGGTCCGCCCCGGCCAGCGCGTTGGCGTAGGCGAGGCGCTGCTGCAGCGACGGGGCGGGCGTCGTCGCGAGCGCGGTCGCCACGGCGTCGGCGGCGGCGGCGCGATCGTCCAGCCCGACCAGGGTCTGGGAGATCTCCAGGACGCGGGCGCCCGTCGGATCCGGCGCGGCGGCAAGGCCGAGCATCCGGGTCTTGAAGGCCTGACGGTTCATCTCCCGGGCCGCCTGCGCCACCTCGGCCCGCACCGCGACCCGCTGCTGGAGCGCGACCATCTGGGGCGTACGCTTGCCGGCGGGGACGCGCGCGGCGAAGGCGGCGGCCTGGTCGAGGTCCTTGACCTCGACCGCGAAGTAGAACGCGGCTTCGGGCCCTTGGGGATCCTGCCCGTCGGTGCCGACGGACGCCATCACGGTCCGGGCGTCGCTGCCGCGGCCCTGGCGCAGCAGCGCCCGGGCGAGTTCGAGGCGCAGCCACGGGTTGGTCGGATCGGCCTGGACCGCCGCCCGGTACAGGCCCGCCTGCGCCACCGGGTCGGCGACGCCGCGGGCCTGGCTGCGCAGCCGCTCGGCCCGCATCCGGCCGAGGGCCCGGGTATCGCCGACCTTGACGTAGAGTGCCTCGGCCTCGCGCTCGCGGCCCTGGCGGAGGAGGACGCCGGCCAGGCCGATGGTCGCCGCCGCGTTGCCGGGCTTCTTCGCCAGGGCCTGGCGGTAGGTCGCCTCGGCCTCCCGCGCCTTGCCGGACAGGGCCTGGATGGCGCCCATCTGGAGATAATAGCCCCAGTCGGGGTCGGAGCCGCCGAGCCGGCGCAGCAGGGCCTCGGCCTCCGCGTAGCGTCCGCGCCGGGTCAAGCGGGACACCTGGGCGTAGTGCGCGCGGATCTCGCGCAGCTGGGCTTCGTCCACGCCCTTGCCGCCGGAGACGGGCTCGGTGCTCTTCAGGGCGGACTGGATGCCCTCGGCATCGGTCGGGCCGAGCTCGAGCGCCTGCTTGAGGAGGCGGCGTCCCTCCTCGAACCGACCCTGCTTGAGCCGCAGGAAGCCCATCCCCGCCGTCGCGTCCGCATCCTCGGCGTTGACCGAGAGCGCCTTCGAGAAGTCCTGCTCGGCCTCGACGTAGAGCTTCTTCTCCAGCTTCTCGAAGCCGGTGGTGCGGGCCTGCCCGCCGACCTCCACGGGGGATTGCGGCGGATTGCGGATCAGCCCCAGCTTCTCGGCGATCTGGGCGTCGTTCGGGTGGCGCGCGGCGTAGGCCTCGACGGCCTTCTGGCTGTCGGCCGTGTCCGGCAGCCACAGCAGGGCCTGCTTCAGGGCGCGGTCCGCCTCCTCGCCGGTGGAGGCGTTGCCGGCCAGCCGCGTGAGCCGCTCGATCGCCTCGTCGCGGGTGGCTTCCTGGTAGGAGAGCAGGCGCGCATAGGCGAGCTGGGCCCGCGGATCGCGCGGATTGACGGCGACGATCTGGCCGAGACCTTCGCGGGCCGGCTCGAAGCCCGCGGAGGTGCCGCCGAGGGTCTGGTAGTATTCCGAGGCGTAGCGGGTCGGGGGCGTCGCGCCGTTGAACGCCTGCTGGTAGGCCTGGACCGCCAGGGTCGAGCGGCCCTGCTGGGCGAGGCTGCGGGCCTCCTCGAGCTTGGCGGGGTCGGGCTGGCCGACCTTGAGGTCGTGCTCGATCTCGGCGACGCGGGCATCCTGCGGGTAGGCCGCGCGCAGCCGCTCGAGGGTCTGCCGGGCCTCCCCGGTCTGGCCGGCGTCGATCTGCGCCTTGGCGAGCAGCGAGAGCGCGCCGGCGCTGGGATTGAGCGTGAGGATGCGGTTGAGGCTCTGGATCGCCCGGGCCGGCTGGGACTGGTTGCGCCAGTAGGTGGCCTGCTCGAGGAGGACCTTCTCGGGAACGGAGGGCTCCGGATCCGCCGGGGCCGCCGCGGCTCTCGGTACCTCGGGGGCCGGAACCCCGGCCGGTGCGGTCTCGGCCGCCGCGGGGGGGCTGCCTGCCGGCGGGGGAACCGGCGCGTCGGGGGCGGCCGGAATCCCGCCCAGGATCGCGGCCGGCAGCGCCTGTGCGCGCGCGCCGTCCGAGGGGACGAGCATCGCCGAGAGGGCGACCGAGGCGGCCAGCACGGCCCGGAGG
Source organism: Methylobacterium indicum (assembly GCF_017347565.1). Taxonomy (NCBI): domain Bacteria; kingdom Pseudomonadati; phylum Pseudomonadota; class Alphaproteobacteria; order Hyphomicrobiales; family Methylobacteriaceae; genus Methylobacterium; species Methylobacterium indicum. Next base: position 6,183,854 of record NZ_AP024145.1, read on the forward strand.
CCGGCTTGGCCGAGCGGGTGCGTGCAGGAGCACCGGCGCGGCGTGGCGGATGAAGGAAGAGCGGGCTGCACGGTGGAACGGTCTCTCTCGTCGAGATCGGCGAACGCCGCGGCCTGGGCCCGGGACGCCGCTCGGTGCTGGGTGGGGCGGACGAGGTCGGTCATGATGGCGAGCGGTCTCACGACTCGATCTCGCGCATCCGGGCGCGGGCGCGCCGCCGCAGGGCCCGGTAGAGGACGAGGCCGAGCATGGCGGAGCCGATCAGCAGCACGGCGACGAGGCCGAGCGGCGAATCCTGGAAGTACCAGGACGGATAGAGCCAGTACGGCAGGTGCCCGACCGTGTAGGTGTCGCCGACCCGGAAGCTGACCGGCCGGCCATCCGTCATGATGGCGAGGTCGCCCTGGACCTTGGGCGCCTGCTCGGGATCGTTGAGGGTCGGAACGACGCTCTGCAGGGCCTCGGTCCCGCCGGCGACGATCGCGACGAGGCTGCGGCCGCGCGCCAGGGGGCTCTCGGCACCGATGAGCGCGGCGAAGCCGCTGGCGGGCGCGCCCTGCAGGATCGACTGGGCCGCCTCCCGGCGGTCCTCGCGCCCGAAATCGAGCGCCCGCCGCATGTTCTCGATCGGCGAGCTGAGGGCGATGCGGATGCGGTCGCCTTCGAGGCGGACCGGGCTGGTGCGCAGGAGATCCGCGCCGGCCTGGAGCCGGTCGAGGGTGCCGACCACGAGGAGGTCGCGGTTGGAGACGCCGGCGACCTGGTCGGGCCGCACGACGGCGACGCCGGTGGCGGGGTAGCCGGTCTGCGAGCCGAGGCGGCCCATGAGGTCGAGGAAGGCCTGGACCTCGCGCAGATCCGCCCGGGGCGGCATCACGACGGCGGTCTCGCTCAGATCGGCCATGCGGCTGAAGGGGAAGCCGCTGTTCACGAAGAAGGCGAGGTTCGGCAGGCTGGTGATGCGGCGCGCGCGGCTGAAATCGATCGTGCTGTCGGGATCGACGGCCATCCGCAGGTCGCCCGGAACGCCCGCGCAGGCGCCGCGGCCGAGGGGCCGCGTGTCGAAGGTGAATTGCAGGGCGTTCTGCCCGAACACGTCGTAGGCCGGCACGTCGATCCGGCGCGCGGTGCTCGCGTCGCCGCTGTTGAGCACCTGGCGCACGTCCTCGCCCTGGAAGATCGAGGGCAGCCACGCGTTCCGGCGGGTCGCGTCCTCGGCGAGCGGCATGCTCGCCAGGTAGATGTTGTTGATCCCCACATCGAGCCGGGACACGGCCAGATCGACGATCGGGCCGGGAGGCGCGCGATAGCGGATCTCGGCGGGAAAGCCCTGGCGGCGCCAGGTATAGAGGTCGGGGGCCGTGCGGAAGGGGACGCGCAGGGCGCCGGGGGCGTAGCCCGTGGCCTGGAGCTCGCTCGGATCGACGAGCTCGCCGAAGCGCACCGGGCGGTCGGTCGGAACCCAGGCCGGCGCGTCGTAGGGCTTGCGCCTGGCGAGGACAGGAGCGCCGACCACGGCCTGCTGGCCGCCGAGCGTCCGGCTGCCGAGGACGAGGGACCGCGCCGCGCTCACGAGTTCCTGCCCGTTGCGGCCCGCGACGAGGAGGAGCGAGCCGGAGGCGTCGTTGGGGTTCGGGACGATCGCGATCGTCGGCCCCTCGATGCGCCCGACGCTCAGGCCTGGAGGCAGGGTGTCGGCGGTCGCCACGACGATGCCGTTGCGGCTTGCCGGCAGCGCCGCCGAGACGGGGAAGCTCGCGCCCCGGAACCCGGCCATCTGGCCGAACCAGGACGAGACGATGCCGGAGCTCTCCAGGACGTCGTTGCCGGGATTCGCCTGGATGACGAAGGGCAGGACGGTCTGCTGCCGGTCGCGGGCCTCGAAGAACGGCAGCGGCAGGCGGCTGAGATCGCGCTGCGGCGGCAGGCGCACGAGGGTGAGCGTGAGCGTGCTGGTATCCGAGACCGTCGACCACAGCAGCCCGCTCAGCGGATCGTTGCAGGTCTCGGCGTAACGGCCGACGAACCGGAAGTTCAGGCGGTTGTCCTCGGCGAAGAACACCGGGTCGACCGGCATCTCGATGCCCTCGAAGCGCGTCTGCCCCTCGGTGGCCGGAATCGTGCCGACATATTGTTCGTTGAGCGTGACGGTGACGTTGCTGAACTGGGCCATCAGCGACGGGGACATCGCGCCGCGCAGCTTCAGGGTCGCTCCGGTGACGACCTCGTCGCTGCGGATCCCGAACTGCACGCCCTGCAATTCGCTCACGCCGCGCAGGGCCAGCGGCCCCTGGGCCCCGAGCTGGCGCAGGCTGAGGACGACCTGCCGGGTCTCCGCCGCCCGGGGGGCCGAGGCCGGCGCCGTTCCCTCGGCCGGCGGGACGGCCGAGGGAAGATCGAGGCTCGAGGCGCGGGGCGTCCCCGCGTCGGCGGACGGCATCGGGACGGACAGGGCGGGGGCGGACGACCCGGCTTGCGCCTGCCGGCCGGCGTCGGGGGTGCGCTCCCGGCCCGCGCCCGGCATCGTCTCGGGTGACGACGGGGCCGCTCCGAGGGCGTGCGCGGTCAAGCCCGAGGTTAGGGCGAGACCCAGAAGGACTCCACGGAACATCACGACTTCATCTCCATCTCGCCAGCCGACGCCTCGGAGGCGACGAACGTCTGCACGGTGGCGCCGCCGCCGGATTTCACGGACAGGCCCCGGCCAGCCGTCGATTTCGCGCCTTCAGGCAGGCGAAACAGGCCGCGGATGCTAACCAGGACCCGCCAAAGGCTGACCATCGGGCGGTCGGTCTTGAAATTCGACCAGTTCGCCCACGCATCCGCCCGGCCGAAGACGACCTGGACGATGCGCATCTCGTCTTCGATGCTTCGGGGCGCCCACATGATCTTGATGACATCCTGATAGCTCCGCAGCACCTGGGCGGGCACGACGAGTTCCTCGCCGCCGAGATGGAACCGGACCTCGAGCGGACAGCCGTTCGGAACGGTCCGGGGCAGGGCGCATTGCAGGTCGGCGCCGGTCTCGCTGAGGTCGCGGGTCGTGCCGGACAGGACCTCGCCGTCCGGAAGCCGCAGCTCGGCGTGGATGCTGGCCCGCACGCGCGCCAGGGCCCGGGTCTGCCGGCGCTCCCGCCCCACCGCCAGGGCCGCCATCACGATGAGGAGCGAGAAGGTCGCCCAGATGCTGTTGAGCAGCAGCGCCTGGAAGGTGACGAGGTCGTTGTCGACGACGATGAGCGAGACGACCCCGCGCGCGATGCCGGCGATGAGCAGCGCCGCCAGGACGAGGTTCGGATACACCGCTCCGAGATCGAAGTAGCCCTTCTCGAGCAGACCGCCCTTCGCCGTGACGTTGAACTTGCCGCGGCGCGGATTGACGAGCGTCACCAGGGTCGTGCGCACCAGGAACATCGCCAGGACGGTCTCGTAGATCTCGCTCCAGAACGAGTGCCGCCAGTTCCTCTGCATCCGCGAGTTGACCGCGACCGACAGGGCGATGTGGGGCAGCGCGTAGGCGGTGATCGCCAGCGGGGACGCCGAGACGATGTTCTGCCCCAGCAGAAGGAAGGCCAGGGGCGACAGCAGGAAGATGATCCGCGGGATCGCGAACAGGAAGTGGCCGCCGGCCTGGAGGTAGCAGATGCGCTGGGCCCAGGTGAGACCGCGGCCGAGCACCGGGTTGTCGACCCGCAGGATCTGGATCATGCCGCGCGCCCAGCGGGCGCGCTGGCCGATATGCAGGGCGAGACGCTCCGTCGCGAGGCCGGCCGCGAGCGGCAGCTTGAGATAGGCGCTCTCCCAGCCCTTGCGATGCAGCTTGAGCATCGTATGGGCGTCCTCGGTCACCGTCTCGACGGCGAAGCCGCCGATCTCGTCGAGGGCCGAGCGCCGCAGGACGGCGCACGACCCGCAGAAGAACGAGGCGTTCCAGAAGTCGTTGCCGTCCTGCACCAGGCCGTAGAACATGTTGCCTTCGGGCGGGACGCGGGTGCCGGCGGTCAGGTTCCTCTGGAACGGATCGGGCGAATAGAAGTGGTGCGGGGTCTGGAGCAGGGCGAGCCGCTTGTCCCGCACCATCCACCCCATCGTGACCTGCAGGAAGGCGCGGGTCGGGATGTGATCGCAATCGAACACCGCGATGTACTCGGCATCGGTGTGCCTCATCGCATTGTTGAGATTGCCGGCCTTGGCGTGCTTGTTGTCGGTTCGGGTGATGTATCCGACGCCGACCTGATCGGCGAACCGACGGAACTCGTCCCGGTTGCCGTCGTCGAGGATGTAGACCCGCAGCCTAGAAGACGGCCAGTCCATCATCGTACAGGCCAGCACCGTCGTCCGGACGATCGACAACGACTCGTTGTAGGTCGGAACGAAGACGTCCACCGCCGGCCACGCATCGACGTCGGCCGGCAATGGGACCGGCTTGCGGTTGAGGGGCCAGATGTTCTGGATGTAGCCGAGCACCAGGATCGTGACGGCGTAGCATTCCGCGATGATCAGCAGCAGGCCGAGGAAGCTCTCGATCGACAGTTCGACGGTGAGCGTATCCGTCACCCGCCAGAACATGTAGCGGAACGAGGTGAGAACCGAGAGCACGGCCAGGAAGACGGTGGTGCCACGGCCGCGCCGGCGGTTCGCTAGCAAGAACAAACCGAAACATACGACCGCGAGGATCGCCTGTCCTTTCGGTTCGAGCAGAACCGTCACGAAGATCAGCGTGAGAATCAGTCCGAACCCTGCAAGCAGCCATTCGATCAATTTTTGAGGGCGATCCGGATTTGCCTCGTTCGACGTGCCGTCCGATGGAAGAAATTCTGAACTCGTCGAAGGTTCGCTCACGCCTCTTCCCCCACTCTGGACCCCGCACGGCGTGGGGGCCCGGATTGCGCGATATCCGTGCAGGCATTCGATGTTGCTACTCAGTGTTGTGGCGATATGGTTAATGGATGGTTAAAGCCGGTCGGTGCGAATGCGGCTTGACTGTCCCGCACTGCCGATATGCGTCCATCAGCAAATTTCCGCGATTGCGCCCGCAGACATGAGCAGAGTTTTCAACTATCGCCGTGCATGAGAGAAAATTTCGACGATCGCCCAATAAATCGCGACGCGCCGCATCGATCGCATGTCAAGCAAGGCGAGCCTCGTTTCTACGAGGCCATTGATCACTGTCGGAGTGATACCAGTCCCCCGTTGATGAATGAGCGGAGGAATGGGTCGGGCGGGCCCGGTTCCGCTGCGATCGAGCGGCTGTGCGGCTTTCGCATCCGGTCCGGGGTTGATCGGCGGGGAATCCCGGATGAGCCGTGCGGCATCGATCGGCCCGGCTCGCCGAGGGCGGGACCAGCACCGGGTCGTAGAGGTTCGACCGGTAGCTGCCGCGCCCGGCCGACAGGCGGCGCGCGCCCTCCTCGCGGGAGAGGGACGCCAGCACGACGAGGGCATGCCGCACGAAACCGGGCTCGAACGCGACACCGGTCTCGAATGCGACCCGGGCGCCGCCCTCCACGCTCAGGCGGTCGACGCCGAGGCTTGTGGAATTGCGGGATCGCGCTGGTGTCGCCACGGCCGTTGGCGATGGTCGGCGCCCAGGTGAAGGAGCGCTCGACGCCGGTCAGCCCGCCGCCGACATTGCCGAACAGCGTGACGTGGTCGGCCCGATCGTCTTCCAGCCGCAACAGGCCGCCGCGGTCGTCGATGTCCGAGTATTCCCAGGGCTCCCCCGCACGGGGAGCGTCCATTCGCACGCAAGGCCGGCGGCGCCGCTCCCGGTCGAGCCTCGCCCCGTGCTCGATCGCCTAAACGGCGGCGACGATCGGTACGACGTCGAGGGCGGGCTCCGCCGGGCCGTCGCGATCCTGCTGCAGGCCCAGCATCTGATGCAGGAGGCGGCTCAGCTGCTCGGCCGAGTACGGCTTGTGCAGCAGCGTGAAGTCGTGCGTGTCCGAGCGCGCGAGAACGTGGCTGTAGCCCGAGGTCAGGATCACCGGAACGTGGGGCAGGCGCGTCCGCAGCTCGCGGGCCAGGGCGACGCCGCCGATCCCGGGCATCACCACGTCGGAGAACACGAGGTCGAATTGCCCGCCGTCCCCCGCGAGGACGGACAGCGCCTCTTCGGCGTTGGCGGCCCAGGTGGTGCGGTAGCCCAGATCCTCGAGGATCTGCGTCGCGAACTGGCCGACGCCGACATTGTCCTCGACCACCAGGATGCGCTGGCCGCGGCCGAGGGGCGCCAAGCCGCCGTTCTGCCTGCGCATCCCGGCCGGGCGCTCGTCGGCCGGGACCTGCGGCAGGTAGAGGGTGAAGGTGGTGCCGCGGGCAAGGGCGCTCTGCACGTCGACGTCGCCGCCCGATTGCTTGGCGAATCCGAAGACCTGGGACAGGCCGAGGCCCGTCCCCTTCCCGACGGCCTTCGTGGTGAAGAACGGCTCGAAGATCCGCCCGATCTGCTCGGCCGGGATGCCCGCGCCGGTATCGGTCAGCGTCACGGCCGCGAAGGGCTCCTGCGATCCGGCATGGCCCCGGATCGTGGGCAGGGCCACGCCGCAGGACACGCGCAGGGTCAGCGTCCCCTCCCCGTCCATGGCGTCGCGCGCATTGACCGCCATGTTGACGAGCGCGGTCTCGAACTGGCTGAGGTCGGCCCGGACGAGGCAGGGCGCGTCCGGCACGTCGATCACGACGCGCACCCGCGAGCCCGTCAGGGTGTCGAGCATGTCGGCGACCCCGCGCACCTTCTGGCCGAGGTTGAACACCTCCGGCTTGAGGGCCTGGCGCCGGGCGAAGGCGAGGAGCTGGCCGGTGAGCTTGGCGGCACGATCGACCGTCTCGGACACCGCGTCGAGGTAGCGGCGCCGGCGAGCCTCCGGCAGGTCGGGCCGGCGCAGGAAATCGACGGAGGAGCGGATGATCGTCAAGAGGTTGTTGAAGTCGTGGGCGACGCCGCCGGTGAGCTGGCCCACCGCCTCCAGCTTCTGCGACTGGCGCAGGGCCTCCTGGGCCTGGGCGAGCTCGGCCTGGCCGCGCAGCCGCTCCGTGACGTCGGTCACGAACTGGTAGCAGCCCGTACGGACGCCTTGTGCGTCGCGCAGCGTGCGGAAGTTGATCTCGTAGGCCGGTCGGGCGCGCCTGGCATCGCCGAACTCCGCCACCATGGTGATCTCCTCCCCCGCCAGGCCCCGGCCCCAGCCGATTCGGACCTGCTCCCGGTGCTCCGGCTGATCGGCGAGGAGGTCGAGCATGTTGTCGCCGACCTTCGGCCTCACGCCGTAGATCCGCTCGAACTCGTCGGCATTCGCCTTGTTGATCGCCAGGATGGTGTAGGCGAGGTCGGCCGCCATCACCATGATGTCGGTCCGCTCGACGATGGTCGCGAACAGGTTGCGCTCGGTCGTGCGGTCGGAGATCTGCTGCTCCAACGTCTCGTTGAGCTCCTGCAGCCGGCGCTCGCTCTCGGCGAGGCGCTGCTCGGCCTCCTTGCGCTGGCTCAGGTCGGTCGTCACGACGAGAAGATTCTTCAGTCCTCCCTTCGCGTCGTCGAGGCGCCGGATGCTGCTGCTCGCCCAGACCGACGACCCGTCCGGGCGCCGGTAGCGCTTGTCGAAGGACGGGCTGTGCCCGGTCGCGATCGCCTGCGCGATCTTCTCCCGGCTCGACGGGACGTCGGCGTCCTCCGTCACGTCGGCGACGCCGAGATCCCTGAGCTCGTCCGCCGAGCGCCCGAGGATGCGGCACATCTCGGCGTTCACGCGCAGGAAGCGGCCATCCGGCCCCACCTCGGACAGGCCGACCGAGGCGGCCGCGAAGATCGCCGCCAGATGCGCCTCGCTCTCGCGCAGGGCCGAGTCGGCGCGACCGCGCTCGATCGCGGCCTTGATGCGCTCGCCGACGTCCCGGATCAGATTCCCCTCGAAGGCGGTCCAGGCGCGGGGCGAGGCGCTCTGCACGGCGAGCAGGCCGACCCATTCCGCTTCCCGGAACAGGACGACGTCGACGAAGGCGCCGACCTGCCGGCTGGCGAGGCCGGCCCGGGCCTCGGCGCTGAACCGTCGATCGGCGCTCACGTCGTCGACGGCGACGACCGCCCCGTCCCGGTAGGCCGTCAGGAGGTCGGGGCCGAATGCCGCGAGCGAGTGCTCCCCCACGAGGGAGCCGACGCCGCGGACATAGTCCCGTTCGACCCTCATCAGGCTGCCGTCGATCTCGGCATAGAAGACCCGGCTCGCGCCCAGCTGCTCGCCCAGCCGCCGCGACGCGATCTCCGCGATCTGCGTCGGCGAGGTCAGGGTCCGCAGCGTGTCGCTGAGATCCAGCAGGAACGATTGCCGCTCCTCGTTGTCGCGCAGGACCGCGTCCGCCTCCCGCTGCCGGCTCTCGACGAGCACCGGGCCGGCGATCTCCCGGCAGGTGCCGTAGAGACCCTCGACGCCTCCGAGCGCGTCGCGCACCGGCACGAGGGAGAGCGCCATGGAGGCTCCGCCGCCCCCGATCCCGTGTCGATCCTGACGGCTGTCGCTCAGGGCGACCGTCCGGCCGGAGAAGGCGTCCTCCAGCATCGGCGCCAGCTCGGCCCTCGCCTCGTGCCACACGTCGAGCCAGTCGCGACCAAGAGCGCCCGGATGCTTGTCGCCGAGGAGCCGCGCATAGGCGTCGTTGTAGAGCAGCGTGCGCGCGGGCCCCCAGACGAGGAAGACCGGCTGGTCCGAGGCGAGCATCACCCCGACGAGGGTCGTCAGCGATCCCGGCCAACTCGCAGGATCGCCCAGCGAGGATCCCGTCCCGTCGTGCCCGCGCAGGATCGCACCCATCCTGCCGCCGTCGGCCGGCACAGCCTGGAGGCGCGGTGATGGGTTCGTTCTGCCGTGCATGACGTCCTGCGGCTGCCTGCCGGGTTGCGAGCGGCTCGCCCGGCGATGGACGTCCTCAGCGTAACGCAGGTCCGGTTCGTCGTACGAACCCGTACCGCCATCCGCAAGGGCGTGGGGGCGGACTCTACCCCGAAAGCCCCCCGCCGGGCAGTGTGACGTGATGCGTGGCGCTCCCGCGCGGTGCGCCGGCGCGACCGCAAGAGAGAATGGCCGCCCTTCGGCAAACGGCCTAACAACATTTAACAAGCTTGCGCCCGCGATCGGGACCACGGCATACAGGTGGCGGGTGGTCGGTGGCGACCGCCGGATCGTCGTGCGAGGAGATCCGATGCGATCGGCTGTTCAGGATGTCGCCGAGCCCGAGGCCGCCGGTGCCGCCAGGTCGTCGGGCCTCGCCGATGGCGTCTATCACGGCATCCTCACCGAGATCACCGGCGGCACCTACGGCGAGAACCAGAAGCTGCCGAGCGAGAACGAGCTGGCGGCCCGCTACAAGGTCTCGCGCCCGGTGGTCCGCGCCGCGCTCGAACGGCTGCGGCAGGAGAACGTCATCGTCTCCCGCCAGGGCGCCGGCAGCTTCGTGAGGAGCCAGGGCCGCGCCCCGGCGCTGGGCTACGCGCCGGTGGAGAGCATCGCCGACATCCAGCGCTGCTACGAGTTCCGCCTCACCATCGAGCCGGAAGCCGCGCGCTATGCCGCACTCCGGCGCAACGGCCCGGCGCTCGAGCGCATCGCCACCGCGCTCGACCTGATGAACACCGCGACGCGCCAGCAGCAGCACCGCGACGACGCCGATTTCGCCTTCCATCTCGCCATCGCGGAGGCTTCGAACAACCACTATTACGGCGCCTCGCTCCAGGCGCTGCAATCGCACATCGCCGTCGGCATGAAGATCCACGGCCTGGCCCTGCTCGGGCCGAATTCCGGTCTCCAGGGCGTGCTCGACGAGCACCGCGCCATCTTCGCGTCGATCCGCGACGGCGACGCCGAGACGGCCCGCGACCGGATGCACCGCCACATCTGCTCCTCGCGCGACCGGCTGTTCGAGGGGCGGATGCTGGACCTGTCGTTGTAACGGCCCGCGGCCAGCCGTGGCGGATGCGCCGGCGTGACGGCGCTTCGAGCCCCCGTCACGCCGGCCGCCACAAGGTTTCGCGCGCGGCCGGATCGAAGGTCCGGCCCTACCGATCCATGACCGCCCGCAATCCCGGACCGATCCGGTCAAGCGGCATCGGCCGGAAGCCGTGCCGGCGGAACCAGGGCCCGTTCCAGGCCGGCTCCCGGAATGTCGTCAAGGTGATCGCCGGGGCGTTCAGGCGCGCGGCCCACGCCCGGACGCGGTCGAGCAGCGCCGTGCCGATCCCCCTCCCCGATGCGCCGGCCTCGACGGAGATATTGTCGAGGAAGAGCAGGCCGTCGAGGAGGCGCGTGGCGGCAAAGCCGACGATCTCCCCGCTCGCGTCGTCGACCGCGACCTGCACCCGGCACGCCGCGAACCGGGCCTCGGTGAGGGGTGGTGAATCGGCCACGCCGGCAAGGCCGGGGACGGATCTGTAGCGCTCGCGGGCCTGCGCCGAGATGAACCGCAGCCGCGCGAGGCGATCGCCGTCCGGGGGATCCGGCCTCCGGTCGTCGCCGTCCGGAAGGGGCAGGTGGAAGCCCGTCATCATGACCTCGATCCGATGCCGCTCATCGTGACCCGCGGGCCAAGTCGGCCGCCGCGCGGTGCCGAGTCCGGCTGGCATCGCCGTGTGACGACCGCTTGACAAGTCCGCACCACCTCCCGTACGACATGACAAGTTTACAACAAATTCGATGCCTGTGAGGGCGTCGATTGGGGAGGATGGCATGGCCGATGCCGGTGGAGCGAGGGACGGGGGCACGATCCCGACCGTCCGGCGACAGGCCCGGCGATCCGGCGTGGTCTGTACGGTTGTCATGTTGTCCATGAAGCCCGGCAGCCGTCGCGCCGGCGTCCGGTCGGCCGGCCGCGCGTGAATCCGATGCCGATCCTGCGCCTCATCGCCGACGATCTCACCGGCACCCTCGACACCGCCGCCGGCTTCACCGGCCTCGTCGGGCCGGTCGAGGTCGCGTGGATCGGCGGGAGCCTGCCGGCGGAGGGTAGCCTCGCCCTCGATACCGGCACCCGCGAGCGGGAGGCGCGGGACGCCGCCCGGATCGTTGCGGCATCCGCCCCGATTCTCGCTGGCGCCGGGATCGCGTTCAAGAAGGTCGACAGCCTGCTGCGCGGCCCCTGGGCGGCGGAACTCGCCGCCTGTCTCGGCGACGGGCGTCCCGTGATCGTCGCACCCGCCTTCCCCTACCAGGGCCGCGTCACCCGCGACGGCCGCCAGTTCGCCCGTACGGGGACCGGCTGGGAGCCCGTCTCCGGCGACATCGCCGAGATCCTGCGCGCCGCCGGCCTGCCGGCGCGCCGCGCCACCGTCGCGGACGGGCTCGTCGAGGGCGTCGCGGTCTACGACGCGGCGGCGGAGGACGACCTCGACCGGATCGCCGCCCTCGCCCGGGGCGCGCCGGTCCTGTGGTGCGGCAGCGGCGGCCTCGCCGGGGCATTGGCACGTCACGCGCCGGCCCCTTCCGACGCGTCCCTTCGCGGCCCGGTCCTCGGCCTGTTCGGCTCGGACCGGCCGGAGACGGAAGGCCAGCTCGCGCATTGCCCCGAGCATCGGCTCGTGCTGGACGAGACCGCCCCGGCCGGGCTCGTCGCCGACCGGCTGGCGGCCGACGGGGTCGCCCTGGTCAGCCTCGCGCTGGCCGCGGGCCTCGCCCGGCACGAGGCCGCCGAGCGGATCGCCGCCGCCTTCGGGCGCCTCGTCGGCGCCTTACCCCCGCCCGGCACCCTGATCGTCGCCGGAGGCGAGACCCTGAAGGCCCTGTGCCTGGCGCTGCGCACCGAGGCCCTCGTCGTCACCGGCCAGGTCGCCCCGGGCCTCCCCCGCTCGCGCATGCGCGGCGGCCTGTGGGACGGCACCGCCATCATCTCGAAATCCGGGGCGTTCGGCACGCCCGCAATCTGGCGCGACCTGCTGCGGCAGAACGACTTCATCTCGGAAAGGACCGTCGCGTGACCCGTCACCTCGCCATCACCATGGGCGATCCCGCCGGGATCGGCCCCGAGATCATCGTCAAGGCCGCCCACAAGCTGAAGGACCGCCTGGCCTCCGGCGACCTCAAGCTCGTCGTCATCGGCAGCAACCCGGCGCTGAAGCGGGCGGAACGCGCGCTCGGCCTCGGCGTCGGGATCCCGGAGGTCTCCGGCGACGGTTCCTGGCCGGCGCTGTGCTGCCTCCAGGCCGACGCGGAAGGCGCGCCGATCGAGCCGGGCCGGCTCAGCGCCGATGGCGGCCGCTTCGCCTTCAAGGCGATCGAGCGGGCCGTGCATCTCGCCCTCGACGGCACGATCGGCGGCATCGTGACGGCGCCGCTCAACAAGGAGGCGCTGAACCTCGCCGGCTATCACTATGCCGGCCATACCGAGATGCTGGCCGACCTCACCGGCATGCGCGGCTCGGTGATGATGCTCGCCCACGGCAACATGCGGGTGAGCCACGTCACCACCCACGTCGCGCTCCAGGACGTGCCCAAGCGCCTGACGCCCGAGCGCCTGCGCCTCGTCATCGACCTCACCCATGCGGCGCTGAAGGGCATCGGGATCGCGAATCCCCGCATCGCCATCGCGGCGCTCAACCCGCATGCCGGCGAGGGCGGCCTGTTCGGCCGCGAGGACATCGACGTCAGCGCGCCGGTGATCGCCGGCAAGGTGGCGGACGGCCTCGACATCGTCGGCCCGGTCCCGGGCGACACGGTCTTCGTCAAGCTCCGGGCCGGCCAGTACGACGCGGTCGTCGCGATGTACCACGACCAGGGGCACATCCCGGTCAAGCTGCTCGGCTTCGAGGTCGACCCTCAGACCGGCCGCTGGGTCGACCTGTCGGGCGTCAACATCACGCTCGGCCTGCCGATCATCCGCACCTCGGTCGATCACGGCACCGCCTTCGACATCGCCGGGCGCGGCATCGCCAACGAGCGCAGCCTGATCGAGGCCATCGAATACGCCGAGCGCCTCGCCGCCAACGGTGTGATCACCCAGAGGAGCGCCGCGTGAATCCCTTCGCTACCGCCATCGAGATCGTCCGCCCCGACATCGACTTCGGCTCCGGCACCGTCGCCGCCGTCGGCCGCCGCGCCCGCGCGATGGGCGCCCGCAACATCCTGGTCGTCGCCGACGCCTTCAACGCCGCCCGGGTCGACCTCCTCGACCTGCCGGGCGAGGTGCGGGTGTTCGGCGAGGTCAAGCCCGAGCCCGACATCCCGAACCTCGACCGGGCGCTGGCGCTCGCCGAGGAGATCAACCCGGACCTCGTCGTCGGCTTCGGCGGCGGCAGCGCCATGGATCTGGCCAAGCTCGTGGCGGTGCTGCCGGGCAGCGGTCAGACCCTGCACGAGGTCGTCGGCCCCGAGAAGGTGCGGGGCCGCCGCATCGGCCTGATCCAGGTCCCGACCACCGCCGGCACCGGCAGCGAGGGCGGCACCCGGGCGCTGGTCACCGATCCGGCGACGCAGAACAAGCTCGCGGTGCAGAGCCGCTTCATGCTGGCCGACGCCGCGGTGATCGACCCCGATCTCACCATGACGGTGCCGGCCGCGGTCACGGCCGCCACCGGCGTCGACGCCATGGCGCATTGCGTCGAGGCCTTCACCAGCAGGAAGGCCCATCCGCTGATCGACCTCTATGCGCTCGAGGGCATCCGCCTCGTCGGCCGCTTCCTGCCCCGCGCCGTGCGCGACGGGGGCGACCGCGAGGCCCGGGCCGGGCTGGCGCTCGCCTCGCTCTATGGCGGCTTCTGCCTCGGGCCGGTCAACACCACCGCCGGGCACGCCGTCGCGTACCCGCTCGGCACCCGCCACCACATCCCGCACGGGCTCGCCTGCGCGGTGATCTTCCCGCACACGCTCGCCTTCAACGCGCCCGCGGTGCCGGAGAAGACCCGCCAGGTGATGGCCGCGCTCGGCCTGCCGGAGAGCGACGACGAGGCGGCGGTGGTCGAGGCGACCACGCGCTGGTGCGCCGATCTCGGCATCGCCATGCGCCTGTCGGCGCACGGGGTGCCGGCCGGCGATCTGCCCGCCATGGCGGCGGAGGCCCACGCCATCCGCCGGCTCCTCGACAACAACCCCCGCGAGATCAGCCAAGAGCAGATCCTCGCCCTCTACCACGCCGCCGGCTGAGGAGCGCTCCGTCATGACCGACCAAGTCTTCCCGCGCGGCGTGTTCTGCGCCGCCCTCACGCCCCTCGATTCCGATCTCAACCCGAACTATTCGGCCTTCACCGCCCATTGCCGCTACCTGATCGACGAGGGCTGCACCGGCGTCGCGCTGCTCGGCACCACCGGCGAGGCGAATTCGTTCTCGTCCGACGAGCGGATGCGCCTGCTGGAGGCCGCGCTTGCCGGCGGCGTCGCGCCCGCGCAATTGATGCCCGGCACCGGCGTCGCGGCAATCCCCGAGACCGTGGCGCTCACCCGCCACGCGCTCTCGGTCGGCGTCACCACAATCGTGCTGCTGCCGCCGTTCTACTACAAGGGCGTCTCCGAGGACGGGCTGGTCGCAGCCTATGCGCGGATCATCGAAGGCGTCGGCGACGACCGCCTGCGGGTGGTGCTCTACCACATCCCGCAGATGTCCGGCGTGGCGATCCCCCACGGCGTCATCGCGGCCCTGCGCGAGCGCTTCCCCGGCATCGTCACCGGCATCAAGGATTCGTCCGGCGACCTCGCCCACATGACGGCGCTGGTCGAGCGCTTCCCGGGCTTCTCGGTGCTGGCCGGGGCCGATCCGCTGATGCTGCCGCTCCTGAAGATCGGCGGGGCCGGGGCGATCACCGCCACCACCAATCTCTGCGCCCGCGACCTGCGCTTCGTCTTCGACCACCACGCCGATCCGGCCAAGGCGGCCGAGGTCGCGGCGGCGCAAGCCCGTGTCGTCGCCACCCGCGAACGCGCCTCGCGCTTTCCCCAGATGGCCTCGCTCAAGGCGCTCACCGCCGCGCGCACCGGCGACGCCGACTGGCACCGCCTGCGCCCGCCGCTGATGGCGCTGACCGAGGCCGAGCGCGGCGCGCTGCTGGGGTCGGGCGAGGGGCTGGCCCGGGCCTCCTGAGAGCGGCCCGGAAACGGCGCGCCGAGACGCCGGTCAGGTCTATCATCCCCATTACGGCCCCTTTCCCGGACGACTGAAGCGAAGCGGAAGGAGATCCGGGACCCAGCGCAAAAAGTCGCGAAGCGTCTGTCTGTTCGTAACGTCGCATCATACAGAGCCGCTTCGCGGCACGTTCTCTGCTGGTTCCCGGATCTTCTTCCGCTGATGCTCCAGTCGTCCGGGAAAAGGTGCGAACCATAAAATAATCAATCGCCCGAAGTATCACCCCGAGGACACGCCCATGCATGAATTCACCGAGGGCGAGAGCCTGACCATCGCGGTCATGGTGGTCGCCTACATCCTGTTCACCGGCTGGCTGACCCTGAAGCTGCGCAGCCGCACCAACGCCCAGTTCATGACCGCGTCGCGCTCGATGCCGGCCCTCGTCGTCGGCGTGCTGCTGATGTCGGAATTCGTCGGCGCCAAGTCGACCGTCGGCACCGCGCAAGAGGCGTTCAATTCCGGCATCGCCGCCGCCTGGTCGGTGCTCGGCGCCTCGATCGGCTTCCTGCTGTTCGGGCTCCTGATCGTCCGCCGGATCTACGATTCGGGCGAGTACACGATCTCGGCCGCGATCGCGCAGAAATACGGCAAGTCGACCATGATGACCGTCTCGATCATCATGATCTACGCGCTGCTCCTGGTGAACGTCGGCAACTACGTCAGCGGCGCCGCCGCGATCTCGACGGCGCTCCGCGTCAACATCCCGACCGCGATGTGCATCATCGCGGCGGTGAGCACGTTCTACTACGTGTTCGGCGGGCTCAAGGGCGTCGCCTGGGTGACGATCCTGCACAGCGCGATCAAGGTCGGGGGCATCGGCATCATCCTGTGGGCCGCGCTCTCGGCCACCGGCGGCATCGCCCCGATGCAGGCGGCTCTGCCCCCCGAATACTTCACCTGGGACGGCAAGATCGGCGCCGCCACCATCTTCGCCTGGACCTTCGGCACCGTCGGGGCGATCTTCTCGACCCAGTTCATCGTCCAGGCGATCTCCTCGACGAAGAGCGCCTCGGCGGCCCGGGCCTCGGCGCTCTACGCGGCGGCGTTCTGCCTGCCGCTCGGCCTCGTCCTGGCGCTGATCGGCTTGGCCGCCAAGACGCTCTATCCGAGCATGAACAGCCTCTACGCGCTGCCGATCTTCCTGAAGAACATGCACCCGCTGCTCGCCGGCGTCGTCACCACCTCGCTCGTCGCCTCGATCTTCGTCAGCGTCAGCACCGTGGCGCTCGCCATCGCGTCGCTGGTCGTGCGCGACTTCTACGTGCCGTACTGGAAGCCGGAGCCGGCCCAGGAGCTGCGCATGACGCGGGTGTTCTCGCTCGTCATCGCCGTGGTGCCGCTGGTCTTCGTGTTCTTCATCCCGGAGATCCTGAAGCTGTCGTTCTTCACGCGGGCCTTGCGCCTGTCGATCTCGATCGTCGCGATGGTCGGCTTCTACCTGCCCTGGTTCAGCTCGAACCGCGGCGCGACGCTGGGGCTCCTCGGCGCGGCGCTCGCCACCACGGCGTGGTACGCGCTCGGCAACCCCTACGGCATCGACAACATGTACATCGCCGGCCTCGCGCCGCTCGTCGTGATGGGCATCGAACGCGCCTTCCGCTGGGGCGGCAAGGAGCAGGCCAAGGCGCAGGCCGAGCCCGAGCCCGCCCGTCCCGCCACCACCGCCTGATCCCGGAGAGACACCGATGCTCGACACCATCCAGACGCCGATGGACCGCACCGGCGAGGTCCGGCCGGTCGCCGGCGACCCGCTCCGCCGCGAGGCCTTCATCCCCTCCCCCTGCGTGCAGAACCACGCCGCCAACATCCTGCCGCTGCGAAACGGCGACCTCGCCTGCGTCTGGTTCGGCGGTACGCAGGAGGGCATGGCCGACATCTCGGTCTACGGGTCGCGCCTGCCCGCCGGCAGCGACACCTGGACCGACGCGCAGAAGCTCTCCGACGATGCCACCCGCTCGGAGCAGAACCCGATCCTGTTCGACGCGCCGACCGGCGCGCTCTGGCTGATCTGGACCGCGCAGGTCTCGGGCAACCAGGACACCGCCCTGGTGCGCCGGCGGATCTCGCACGATCACGGCGTGACATGGGGTCCGATCGAGACCCTGTTCGCGCAGCGGGAGGGCTGCGGCACCTTCGTGCGCCAGCCGCCCGCGGTGCTGGGCAACGGCACCTGGATCCTGCCGATCTTCCACTGCCCGAGCGTACCCGGCGCCAAGTGGGTCGGCGACGACGACACCAGCGCGGTGATGATCTCGTCGGACCAGGGGAAGACCTGGCGCGAGGTGGCGGTGCCCGACAGCACCGGCGCCGTGCACATGAACGTGCTCGCCCTCCACGACGGCACGCTGCTGGCGCTCTACCGCAGCCGCTGGGCCGATTCGATCTACGAGAGCCGCTCGACCGATGGCGGCGAGACTTGGTCGGCGCCGGTGCCGACGGCACTGCCGAACAACAACTCGTCGATCCAGGCCACCGTACTCGCCAACGGCCATGTCGCGCTGGTCTTCAACGCGACCAATGCCGAGGCCGCGACCGAGCGCCGGGCCTCGCTCTACGACGAGATCGAGGACGAGGAGCCCGCGCCCGCTGCCGCCCCGGCGGCTCCGGTCGATCCGGCCAAGCGCACGGCGTTCTGGGGCACGCCGCGGGCGCCGCTGACGCTCGCGATCTCGCCCGATGGCGGACGGACCTGGCCGCACCGGCGCGACATCGAGGTCGGCGACGGCTATTGCATGACCAACAATTCCCGCGACCGCTCGAACCGGGAATTGTCCTACCCCTCCGTGACCCAGACGCCGGACGGGGCGATCCACGTCGCCTTCACGTATCACCGCCAGGCGATCAAGCACGTGCGGGTGAGCGAGGCCTGGGTGTCGGCCGGTGAGTGAGACGGCACGCCATGCCCTCGTCACGGGGGCGAGCTCGGGAATCGGCGCGGCGATCGTGGCGCGGCTCCTCGACGGAGGCTGGCAGGTCACGGGCGTGAGCCGCAGCGCGGGCGGGCCCGCGCATCCGCGCTACCGCCACCTCGCCCTCGACCTCTCCGACCTCGACGCGATCGCGCCGGCGATCGGCGGCTTGCGGGTCGATGCCCTCGTCCATGCGGCCGGCCTGCTCCGGGTCGGCCGCCTCGGCGAGCTGGCGCCGGAGGATGGCGCCGCGATGTGGCGGCTCCACGTCGAGGCGGCGACCCGGCTCGCCGACCTCCTGGTGCCCCGCATGGCGGCGGGCGGACGGGTCGTCCTCATCGGCAGCCGCACCGCCGCGGGCGCGGCCGGACGGAGTGCTTACGCGGCCTCGAAGGCGGCCCTCGTCGGCCTCGCCCGGTCCTGGGCCGCCGAGCTGATGCCCCGCGGCATCACCGTCAACGTCGTCGCGCCGGCGGCGACAGAGACGCCGATGCTGACCGATCCGTCGCGGGGCGCCGTCGCGCCGAAGCGTCCGCCGCTGGGCCGTTTCATCCGGCCCGAGGAGGTCGCGGCCGCCGTCGCCTACTTCCTGTCGCCCGAGGCAGGGGCGGTGAGCGGCCAGCAGCTGGTGATCTGCGGCGGCAGCTCGCTGTGACGGATCGTGTTCCAGGGGAGCGGATCACCGCCGCGTCCCGCATCGTCTTCATCGCCGCACCCGGACCATGTCGGCATCGGGTGCCGACGGTCCGGCGTGTGATCCCCGGGACCCGTCACCGCGCCTGCGCGGTCCGGCGCGAGCGGCGCTCGGCCTTGCGGGTGGCCGTCTCCCGGAGATGCTGCTCGATGGCGTCGTTGGCCCGGCCGCGCATCGCCCGGATCGCCTCGACGTCGTCGAAGGTGTCGGGGAAGCGGCGCGACAGCCAGAGATAGGCGCTCGCGAGCTTGACCGTGCGCTCCTGGTAGTCGAGCTCGCCGCGCAGGTTCGCCCGCAGGGCCGGGACCCCCAGGCCCGCCGCGCGCGCCTGGGTCCAGCGCTCCAGCACCGACATCGCGACGTCGTCGCGCCGGTCGATCGGGCAGACGGAGAACGCGAATTTCTCCTCGATCGGCAGGCGCGCGCGATCGACCAGCCGGGCGACCTCGAGAATCTCCTCCAGGGCGGAGGGCTGGAACGGCGAGCCCGCGTAGAAGGTGGCGCGGGCGAAATGCGCCAGCACCTCGCGCAGGCTCTGGGTCTGCATCTCCTCGGCGACCGAGCGGATCGCGATCAGGTCGGGCCGGACGAAGAAGCGGGTATCGGCCGCCGGCGCCGTCGGCGCGCCGCCGAGCGCGGTCTTCAAAGGCGCGATGCCGGTCTCCTCGCAGGCCGCGACGTAGCCGACCTCCTGATGGCCGTAGCGACCGGCCCGGCCGGCGATCTGCCGGATCTCCGAATTCGTCAGGGCGCGCTCGCCGACGCCGTCGTACTTGCGCACCGCCGAGAACACGACGCGCTGCAGGGGCCCGAGATTCAGGCCCATGCCGATCGCGTCGGTGGTCACCAGCACGTCCGCCTCGCCGGTCCGGAAGCGCGCGGCCTCGGCCCGCCGCACCTCCGGCGAGAGCGCCCCGTAGATGGTGGCGACGCGATGGCCGGCGGCCACCAGCACCTCGCGGTTCTCGTGCACGGCGCGACGCGAGAAGGCCACGACGGCATCGCCCGGCGCGACCTTCTCGAGCGGCACCGGCTGCTCCAGCAGCACGAGCGGCGTCTTGCGGACGAAGGTGACGACCTCGAGCGACTCGCGCGCCGCCTCGGCCGCCCGCCGGACATACGCGAGGGCGTCGTCCGACCCGCACACGATGACGGTCTTGGCCGGGACGCCGAACAGCGCGTTGGTCCAGGCCCAGCCGCGATCCGGATCGGACAGCATCTGGATCTCGTCGATCACCGCCACGTCGACGGGGCGCGTCAGGTCCGCGGTCTCGATCGTGCGGGCGGTGTGGGTCGGGCTCGTCTCGCCCAGGACCTCCTCGCCGGTGACCATGCCGGCGCGCAGGCCCCGCTCCAGCAGCGCCTCGTAATTCTCCAGCGCCAGGAGGCGCAGGGGCGCGAGATAGGTGCCGGTCGTCGCCTCGGTCAGCGCCTTGAGGGCGGCGTAGGTCTTGCCCGAATTGGTCGGGCCCATGTGGAACACGATGCGCCGGCCGAGCCGGCGCGCCGCGGTGAATTTTTCGATGTAGGCGCCGAAGCCGACCCGATCCCGCAATTGCCGGAGACGGGAATCCTGGCGCGCCACCGTCCTGGCGCGCTTGCGCACGGGGGTGAGGGTGTGGAACAGCGACCCGCCGAGGTCGTCGTTGAACGCGAACGGACGCGATCTCAGCGAGCGGTCGAGCTGGGCGATATACGTCGAGGCATCGGCCCCGACCTCGCGCAGGTCGAGGCGGATCTGGTCGCGCAGGCGCTCCACCGGCCGGCGCATCGCGCCGGTGATCCGTGCATGCACCTGGGCGACGGCCGCGCGCAGATCCTCGATCCGCCAGGTCGGATCGTTGCGATGCGCCATGCCGCGCAGGATGGCGGTGGCGGCCGGGTCCGACGGGGCATCGATCCGCAGTTCCAGGCGGCCGTCGTCGAGGATCGGGATCGCGATCCGCACCTGCCAGGCGATGGCATCGCCGTTCGAGACCGTGGCCCGGAGGCTCGGCACCGACCGGCGCAGCGCCTCGATGCCGGTCTCGGCGAAGGCGCGGCTCGCCTTCATCGCCTTCAGGGCCCGCGCGACCCGCCCCTCCTCGACGTAGCCGCCGAATTCCGGCAGGCCGAGATGGCCCCGCAACGCCTCGAGATCGACCGACCGGGGCGGCAGCCCGAGACGGGCGACGATCTGGCCGAGAATCTCGGACGTGGGTTGGACGCGCCTGCGTGCCACGAATCAGTTCCTCTCTTCCCCGCACCGCCGCCTGGGCGCCTGCCGACCACGTCGCCCAGTCAGGACCCGCGAGCCTCCCGCGATGAGGCATCGGTCCCACCCGGTCTCTCACGGCCGAGCGTCCTGCACGTGGCGGACCATCCCGTCGTCCCACTCGAACCGAGATGGCGTGCGGCCGGTCCACAGCAACCGGACGCGACGGCGGGCCGCTTCCATTCTGCAACGCTGCCATGCAGCGGCCAAGGTTTGACAGAAGACCACGCCACGGCGAGCATCCACATAACGGACAATACGTCCACAATATGGACATTGGGAGGACGACATGACCACGACCGCACCGGGCGCCGATCCCGCCGCCGGCCTCGATGCCGCCACCTTGCGGCGCATGCCCTACCAGAGGCCGCAGCCGGCAGAAATCCGCCCCGACCTCGTGGTGGCGCCGGCGATCCCCGAGGACGACCGGATCTGGGTCCCGCAGGCCGAGAGCGTGTGGTTCCGGCCGCTCTGCCTGAGCGTCTCGGCCGGCTACTGGATGAACCTGCTCAAGGTCCGCAAGGCCGGCATCCTCAGCCGGCACCGCCATCCCGGTCCGGTCCACGCCTTCGTGCTCAAGGGCAGCTGGCGCTACCTGGAGCACGACTGGGTCGCGAGCGAGGGCGCCTACGCCTTCGAGCCGCCGGGCGAGACCCACACCCTCGTGGTCGACGAGGGCGTGGAGGAGATGATCACCTACTTCCAGGTCACCGGCTGCATGTACTACGTCGATCCCTGGGGCCGTCACACCGGCTACGAGGACGTCTTCACCAAGATCGACCTGTGCCGGGCGCATTACGAGGCGGTGGGACTGGGCGCGGATTACGTCGATCAGTTCATCCGCTGAGGCACAGCCTCTCGTCATGAACCGGGATCGCCCCGACGGGCTCGGCACGAAATCCGTCGCCAAAATCTAACAAGCCGATATCGAACACGAAACGGGAGGACCGGCACGCGATGTCGTCCGGCACTGCATCACGCCTCAAGTCACCGCGCCTGCGCCACATCCAGTGGGTCGCGGTCGCGTTCCTGACCGTTGCGGGCATCATCAACTACGTCGACCGCTCGGCACTCTCGATCGCCAACACGGCGATCCGGGACGAGATGGCCCTCTCCCCGGCCGAGATGGGCTGGCTGCTCTCGGCCTTCTCGCTGGCCTACGCGTTCTCGCAATTGCCGGTCGGCGCGCTGCTCGACCGGATCGGCTCGCGGATCATGCTGGGCGCGGGCATGTTCTTCTGGTCCCTGGCGCAGCTCGTCTCCGGCTTCGTCGCCAATTTCCAGCAATTCGTGCTCGCCCGCGCCGTCCTGGGCCTGGGCGAGGCGCCGCAATTTCCCGCCGGCGCCAAGACCGTGAGCGAGTGGTTCAGCCTGCGCGAGCGCGGCACGCCGACCGGCATCTTCGTCGCCTCGTCCTGCATCGGGCCCTGCATCGCCCCACCGCTCCTCACCGCGATGATGCTGGGGCTCGGCTGGCGCTGGATGTTCGTCGTCACCGGACTCGCCGGCATCGTGGTCGCGGTCGGCTGGGTCCTCGTCTACCGCAACCGCGCCGAGGTGGCGCTGACGCCCGACGAGGTCGCCCATCTCGACGAGGGCGCGGCCCCCGAGCCGCCGGCCCGGCGCATGACCTTCGCGGAGTGGCGCGGGTTGTTCGCCCACGCCACGACCTGGGGCATGATCCTCGGCTTCATGGGCGTCATCTACATGGTCTGGCTCTACCTGACCTGGCTGCCCTCCTACCTGGAGCACGAGCGGGGCCTGAGCGTCGCCCGCACCGGCTGGGTGGTGGCGATCCCCTACGTGTTCGGCACGCTCGGCATGCTGTGCGCCGGCCAGGCCGCCGACCGGCTGCTGGCGCGAGGCGCCGGCATCGTGGCCAGCCGCAAGTGGCCGGTCTGCGTCGGGTTGCTGGGCGGCGGCGCCTTCACGGTGCCGGCGGCCTACACGCCGAGCGTGACGATGGCCGTCGTCTACATCTGCCTGGCGATGTTCTTCATCAACATGGCGAGCGGGGCCGCCTGGATGATGGTGAGCGTCGCGGTGCCCAAGCGCCAGGTCGCCTCCCTCGGCAGCATCCAGAACTTCGGCGGCTACTTCGCCGGGTCCTTCGCGCCGGTGATCACCGGCTACATCGTCCAGGGCACCGGCTCCTACGTCAACGCGCTGCTGGCCGCCGCCGCGGTCGCGGTGCTGGCGGCCGTGGCCTACATCGTCCTGGTGCGCAAGCCGCTCGAGGGCAGCGAGACCCTGATCCGGACGGAGCGCGCGGCATGACCCGGCCCGACACGACCCAACCCCAAAACACCTTCGTTCCCGATCTCCTCGCGGGACGCACCGCCCTCGTCACCGGGGCGACCTCGGGCATCGGCGCCGGGATCGCGCAGGCGCTCGCCCGCCTCGGCGCGCGGGTGCACGCGGCCGGCATCGGTGCGGCGGCCTGCCCGATTCCCGACGACCTCGCGCTCACCGCGCACGAGCTCGACGTCACCGACAGCGCGGCCGTCGCCGCCCTCGTCGGATCCTGCGCGCGGCTCGACATCGTGGTCAATTGTGCCGGCATCATCCGGCGCGGCGACGAGCACCGGCCGGAGGTGTTCGAGGAGGTGCTGGCGGTGAACCTCACCGGCACGATGCGGGTCTGCGCCGCGGCGCGTCCGAAGCTCGCCGAGACCGGCGGCAGCATCGTCAACACCGCCTCGATGCTGTCGTTCTTCGGCGGCGGCCTGGTGCCGGCCTACAGCGCCAGCAAGGGCGGCGTCGCGCAGCTGACGAAGTCGCTCGCCATCGCGTACGCGCCGGACGGGATCCGGGTGAACGCCGTGGCGCCGGGCTGGATCGCCACGCCCCTGACCCAGGCCCTCCAGGACGACCCGGCCCGGGCGGGACCGATCCTGTCGCGCACGCCGCTCGGCCGCTGGGGGATTCCCGCCGACGTCGCGGCGGCGGTGACTTTTTTGGCGAGCCCCGCCGCCGCCTTCGTGACCGGGGTGGTCCTACCGGTCGATGGCGGCTACCTCGTCACGTAACGACCGCTCGACGAGGAGGCAGCGCCCCATGGCTCCGGACGACGCCGCCGCGACACGGGCCTCCCTGCGCCCCGACGTCCCGGGCACCGCCGCCTTCGGCAAGTTCATGCGGGTGCTGCAGGCGGTGGCGGATGCGCCCGAGGCGGCGACGGTCGCGCGGCTCGCCCGCGACACGCAGCTGCCGCGGCCGACGGTGCACCGCATCGTCGCCGCCCTGGTGGCGGAGGGCCTCGTGACCGAGGAGGACGGGGTCCTGCAGCTCGGTCCCCGCCTCGTCAGCCTGGCCTTCCGCTCCTTCGACGGCTCGCTCCTGCGCCAGGCGGCGCGGGAGCCGCTCGCGCGCCTGCGCGACGACCTCGACGAGACGGTGCACCTCGCGGTGCCGGATTTCGGCGAGATGGTCTATGTCGACAAGCTCGAGAGCCACCGCACCGTGCGCATGGCGTCCCGCATCGGCACGCGGGTGGCGCTGCACACCAGCGCCGTCGGCAAGGCCTGGCTCGCGACCCTGCCCGAGCCCGAGCTGTCCGCTCTCCTCGACCGGCTCGCCCTGCCGGCGCGCACCCCCCATAGCCTCACCGACCGCGACGCGTTGCGCCGCGCGGTCGCCGAGACGCGGGAGCGCGGCCACTCGCTCGACCTGCAGGAGAACGAACTCGACATCTGCTGCTACGGCATGGCCCTGTGCGGGGCGGGACACCGGGTCCTCGGTTGCATCAGCGTGAGCCTCCCGCGCTACCGCTTCGAGACCCTGCCGGCCGGGACGGTGCTGCGGGCGATGCGGGCCTGCGCCGAGGGCGTGGCGCGTGTCGCGGGCGGGCGCTGACCGACGGGGCCGCGTCGCGAACCCTCGACGCGGCCCCCGTCACGGGCAATGCTCGGCCACCGCCCCTCCCCGCCGATTCCGGAATCGCCCCGCATGACGCATCGCCTGACCGCCTCGCCCGAGACCTGCCGCTGGGGTTACCTCGACGCGGGCGTCCCGCCGGTCCTCACGATCCGCAGCGGCGAGCGGGTCACGATCGAGACCGTGTCGGGTGGGCCCGACGCCCTGCCGCCGGCGGGCTTCCACGTTCCCCCGGAACTCCAGGCGATCCACGAAGCCGAGACCGGCATCCCCTCGGGCCACATACTGACCGGCCCGGTGGCGATCGAGGGTGCCCGGCCCGGCGACGTGCTGGAGGTACGGATCCTCGACGTCGCGCTGCGCCAGGACTGGGGCTTCAACCGCCACCGGCCGCTCGCCGGCACCCTGCCGGACGATTTCCCGGACTTCCACCACATGACCATCCCCCTCGACCGGGAGCGCCTGACCGCCCGGATGCCCTGGGGGCTGGACCTGCTGCTGTCGCCGTTCTTCGGGGTGATGGCGGTGGCCCCGCCGCCGGCCTGGGGGCGCTGCACCTCGATCATCCCGCGGGCCTTCGGCGGCAACCTCGACAACAAGGAACTCACCGCCGGCAGCACGCTCTACCTGCCGGTCTTCGTGGACGGCGCCCTGTTCTCCTGCGGCGACGGCCACGGCGCGCAGGGCGACGGCGAGGTCAACGTCACGGCGATCGAGACGGCGCTCTCGGGCACCTTCGAGTTCGTGCTGCGCACGGACCTGCGGCTCGGCACTCCCCGGGCCGAGACGCCGACCCACGTGATCACGATGGGCCTCGATCCCGACCTCGACCGCTGCGCCGAGCGGGCGCTGCGCGAGATGATCGACCTCGTGGTCGCCCGCGTGGGCATCACCCGCGACGAGGCCTATGCCCTGTGCAGCATCGCCGCCGACCTGCGGGTGACGCAGACGGTCAATCAGCACAAGGGCATCCATTGCATGCTGCGCAAGGACTACCTGCAGCGCTGACGGACCGGCCGGCATGACCGGGCATGAGGCCCGTCGACGGAACGCCTCCTCCCCGGCCCCCGGCAGAACGGCCGCCCGACCCCGGACGAGGTCAGGCGACCATGCTGCGGGACGCCTCGCGTATCTGCTGGGCCGAGTGATTGACCCGGCGGGTATGGTCGGCGATCAGCGCGATGTTGCGGCTGATCTCCGAGACCGCCTGCGTCATCGCCTGCATGTTCGACGACATCTCCTGGGCGACGACGCTCTGCTCCTCGATCGCGGCCGAGATCGCCGAGGAGATCTCGTTGACCTGCCCCACGGTGGCCCCGATGCCGGCGATGGCCGAGGCGGCCTCGCTCGCCGCCGTTTGCGTCTCGGCGATCTGGCGCCCGATGCTTTCGGTCGCCCGCGCGGTCTGCGTCGCCAATTCCTTCACCTCTGCGGCGACCACGGCGAAACCCTTGCCGGCCTGGCCGGCCCGGGCCGCCTCGATGGTGGCGTTGAGCGCCAGCAGGTTGGTCTGCGAGGCGATCCGGTCGATCGTCTCGACGACCGCGCCGATCCGCTGGGCGGCCGCGGCGAGCCCGGCGACCACCGTCGAGGTGGCGTTCGCCTGCTCGACGGCGCGCCCGGTCACCTCGAGGGCCCGGCCGACCTGCTGGCTGATCTCGCCGACCGAGGCCGCGAGTTCCTCCGAGCCCGCCGCGACGCTCTGGGTGTTCCCGGAGGCCTGCTCGGCGGCGCTCGCCGCGCCGACGGCCTGCTGGGAGGCCTGCGAGATGAAGGAGGCCATACCGTCGAGGTCGCTGTCGATGGCCCGGTGGAGTTCGGCCCGGCGCAGCCGCTCGGCGACCGCCCGCGTGACGTCGGTGGCGAACTTGACGACCTTCGTCACGCGCCCGGCGGCGTCGCGCACCGGGTTGTAGCTCGCCTGGATCCAGACCTCGCGACCGCCCCGGCCGATGCGCTTGAACTCGGCCTGCTGGAACTCGCCGCGTCGCAGCGCCTCCCAGAAGGCGCGGTAGGCCTCCGAGTTCCGCTCGGCCGGCTCGACGAACATCCCGTGATGCTTGCCGCGCACCTCCTCGGCCTCGTAGCCGAGGACCGCGAGGAAGTTCTCGTTGGCGGTGATCACCGTCCCGTCGAGATTGAACTCGATGATCCCCTGCGAGCGGTCGAGGGCCATCATCTTGCCCTCGAAGTCGGCGTTGCGCAGCTTCTGCTCCGTGATGTCGGTGGCGAACTTGACGACCTTCGTCACGCGTCCGGCGGCGTCGCGCACCGGGTTGTAGCTCGCCTGGATCCAGACCTCGCGACCGCCCCGGCCGATGCGCTTGAACTCGGCCTGCTGGAACTCGCCGCGTCGCAGCGCCTCCCAGAAGGCGCGGTAGGCCTCCGAGTTCCGCTCCGACGCCTCGACGAACATCCCGTGATGCTTGCCGCGCACCTCCTCGGCCTCGTAGCCGAGGACCGCGAGGAAATTCGCGTTGGCGGTGGTCACCGTCCCGTCGAGATCGAACTCGATGATCCCTTGCGAGCGGTCGAGCGCCCGGAGCTTGCCCTCGTGATCGGCGCCGAGCCGCTTCTGCGCCGTGATATCGGTGGCAAGCTTGACGATCTTCACGATCCGCCCGGCGTTGTCGCGCACCGGGTTGTAGCTCGCGCGGATCCAGACCTCGCGACCGTCCTTCCCGATGCGCTTGAACTCGGCCACTTGGTGCTCGCCCCGGCGCAGGGCCTCCCAGAAGGCGCGGTAGGCCTCCGAGTTCCGCTCCGACGCCTCGACGAACATCCCGTGATGCTTGCCGCGTACCTCCTCGGCCTCGTAGCCGAGGACCGCGAGGAAATTTGCATTGGCGGTGGTCACCGTCCCGTCGAGATCGAACTCGATGATCCCCTGCGAGCGGTCGAGTGCCGTCAGCTTGCCCGCGAAATCGGCGTTGCGCAGCGTCTGGGCCGTGATGTCGGTGGCGAACTTGACGACGCCGTACGGCTTGCCGGCGCGGTTCAGGAGCGGGTTGTAGCTCGCATGCATCCAGATCTCGCGACCACCCCGGGCGATGCGCCGGTAATCGGCCACCTGATGCTCGCCCCGGCGCAGAGCCGCCCAGAACTGGGCATAGGCGGGATCGTCGCGCTCGGCGGGATCGACGAACATCGTGTGATGCCGTCCCTGGATCTCCTCCAGCCGATACCCGACCGCCGCCAGGAAATTGGCATTGGCCGTGATGATCGTCCCATCGAGGTCGAACTCGACGATCGCCTGCGACGCATCGAGCGCGTTCATGTGCGCCTTCAATCTCTGATTAAGCAAAAGCATGACCGCACTCACGTCTTTCTCCGGGCCGACGCTCCGGACTGTCCGGTCTGATACGCTTCGGCCCTCGCTGATGAGGCCGGACGCTACGGTCCATCCCCTAACGCGAGGCTGCACGCGTTGCTTATAACTTTAGGGAGTGACGACGCTCTCCCTCTCCTGTTTCTTGGACTCTTGGGGGGCTCAGCTTTCTGGGGACAGGACGCCCGACGCTTGCCCGTCCGTGCCGATGCGCCGGGTTCCGCTGGATCGCGTCGGGGTGGCGGCAGGCCAGCGAGCCCCCGCCGGAAGCCGTCGGCGCGGCGTCATACCCCGAACCGCAGCCCCTCCCGCTCGTAATCCTCCCTCACGCATTGCAGGATCAGCCCGATCTCCGGCGAGGGATCGTTCTTGCGGTAGCTCATGATGACCGGAATCAGGGCCCGTTCCTCGTCGAGGGGCCTGTAGGCGACGCCGTCGCGGCGCAGGCGCTCGATCGAGGCCGGGACCACGCAGACCCCCGCTTCGGCCGCGACGAGGCCGAGCGCGGTCTGGAGTTCGCGCACCTCGTGGATCACGGGCGGGCGGACGCCGTGCTCGCGAAACAGCGCCAGGATGCGGTCGGCGTTGTTGGGCCGTGCGCTCTTCGGGTAGAGGATCAGGGCGGTGTCGGCGAGGTCGCGCAAGCGCAGCGGCCCCGACGGGCGGGCGGCGTCCCAGGCCATCGGCACGGCGACGATCAGCCTTTCGTTGCGCAGGAGGACGCGCTCGATCGCCGGATCCTCGATCTCGACCCGGCCGAAGCCGACATCGATCCGCCCCTCCTTCAGCGCCGCGATCTGCTCCAGCGTCAGCAGTTCGAGGAGCGTCATGTCGACGTCCGGCCGCTTCGTCCGGTAGCCGCGCAGGATCTCGGGCAGCCGGCCGTAGAGGGTCGAGGCGACGAAGCCGATGCGAAAACTGTTGCGCTCGGCGACGCGCAGGCGCCGGCCGGTCTCGCGCAGGTCGTCGACCCGCTCCAGGATCTGGAGCGCCTGCTCGTAGATCACCCGGCCCGGCTCGGTCAGCCGCACCGGCCGCGAGCCGCGCTCGATCAGTTCCAGGCCGAACTCCTCCTCGAATTGCTGCACCTGCTTGCTGAGCGCCGGCTGGGCGACGTGCATCGCCTCCGCCGCGCGGGTGAAGCTCTGCGCGCGGGCGACGGCCACGAAGTAGCGCAGGTGGCGCAGCTCCACTCAATCCTCCCCGTTCATTCTTGCCCGATCATTCCTGCCCGATCATTCCTGCCAGGAATGGTTTTGTTCCCAATCGGTCTTGGACCTCGTTATGCCGCTTCCTTAGAACCGGAAAAAGAGGAAACGCTCAGGGCGCGAGCGGGGCCCGGGACGAGAAGCCCCGGAGACCACGCCACCCTGCGCAAGACGAGAGCGAGATCCGATCCGGCCCGCACGACGCGTGGACCGGCAACGATCTCCCTCGTCCCGAAAACAGCCGGCGCGGCAGGGAGAGGCACATGCTGGACGATCTGCATCAGGTGGTCGAGGGCGCGGTCGAGGAGAACCCGGAGACCGGCGTGTTCCGGTGTCGGCGCGACATCTTCACCGATCCCACCATCTTCGAACTGGAGATGCAGCACATCTTCGAGGGAAACTGGATCTACCTGGCGCATGAGAGCCAGATCCCGAACCCGAACGACTACTTCACCACCTTCATGGGCCGCCAGCCGGTGGTCATCACCCGCAGCCGCAAGGGCGAGTTGCAGGCCTTCGTCAATGCGTGCAGCCATCGCGGCGCGATGGTGTGCCGGCACAAGCGCGGCAACAAGGCGACCTTCACCTGCCCGTTCCATGGCTGGACCTTCAGCAACGGCGGCAAGCTCCTGAAGGTGAAGGACCCGGAGAATGCCGGCTATCCCGAGAGCTTCAACCGCGACGGCTCGCACGACCTGACCAAGGTAGCCCGCTTCGAGAACTATCGCGGCTTCCTGTTCGGCAGCCTCAACCCCGACGTGAAGCCGCTGACCGAGCATCTCGGGCAGGCGACGCGGATCATCGACATGATCGTCGACCAGTCGCCGGACGGGCTGGAGGTGCTGCGCGGCTCCTCGACCTACGTCTTCGACGGAAACTGGAAGCTCCAGACCGAGAACGGTGCCGACGGCTACCACGTCAGCGCGACGCACTGGAACTATGCCGCCACGACGAGCCGGCGCAAGGAATCGCACGTCGTCGACAAGACCCGCGCCATGGATGCCGGCGGCTGGGCGAAGCAAGGCGGCGGCTTCTACTCGTTCGAGCACGGCCACCTGCTGCTCTGGACCACCTGGGCGAACCCCGAGGACCGGCCGAACTGGGACCGGCGCGGCGAACTGGCCGAGCAGCACGGGCAGGCGATGGCCGACTGGATGATCAACCGCTCGCGCAATCTCTGCCTCTACCCGAACGTCTACCTGATGGACCAGTTCTCGTCGCAGATCCGGACCTACCGGCCGATCGCCGTCGATAAGACCGAGGTGACGATCTACTGCATCGCCCCCAAGGGCGAGGCGCCGGATGCCCGGGCCCGGCGCATCCGCCAGTACGAGGATTTCTTCAACGCCAGCGGCATGGCCACCCCGGACGACCTGGAAGAATTCCGCGCCTGCCAGATCGGCTATCGCGGCCGCGCGGCGCAGTGGAACGACCTCTGCCGCGGCGCTCAGCACTGGATCGAGGGGGCGGACGAGGGGGCGAAGGCGATCGGGCTGACGCCGCTGCTGAGCGGCGCCAAGACCGAGGACGAGGGCCTGTTCGCGATCCAGCACCGCTACTGGATGGACACGATGCGGCGGCATTTGCCGTAAGCCGCAGCCCTGAACCCTCCCCCCTCTGCGGGGGAGGGTGCCCCACGGAGTGGGGCGGGAGAGGGGACGCCGCTTCCGGATGAGTCGGCACCGTTCTGACGGGCGTCCTCTCGATCAGCGTTGCGCTGCCCCTCTCCCGGCCCCTGCTGACGCAGGGACCACCCTCCCCCGCAGAGGGGGGAGGGTTCGGGAGCCGGACTCGTCGACCGAACCGAAACACCAGCGGCGCCGCTCCCACCGGGACGCCGAGCGCCCCCGCACGCCCATACGGAGCCCCCCGATGCCCCTCACCCTGGAGCAGGTGCAGCAATTCCTCTACCGCGAGGCCCGCTTCCTCGACGACCGCGACTTCGACGCCTGGCTGGCGCTCTACGCCCCCGACGTCGAGTTCTGGATGCCGTCCTGGGACGACGACGACCAGCTCGTCACCGATCCGCAGACCGACGTCTCGCTGATCTACTACGACAGCCGCAGCGGCCTGGAGGACCGGGTCTTCCGCATCCGCACCGAGCGGTCCAGCGCCACCAGCCTGCCGGAGCCGCGCACCTCGCACAACATCTCGAACGTCGAGATCCTCGAGCAGGACGAGACGACCTGCAAGCTTCGCTTCAACTGGCTCACCTTCAACTACCGCTACAAGACCGTCGACACCCATTTCGGCACGTCGTTCTACACCCTCGACACCAGCGGCGAGACCCCGCTGATCAAGAAGAAGAAGGTGATCCTCAAGAACGACTACATCCATCACGTCATCGACGTGTATCACATCTAGGGAGGGCGCCGTGAACACCGCATCGCACAGCGTCGCACTCAATTTCGAGGACGGCGTCACCCGCTTCATCGCCTGCCGGCCGGGCGAGACGGTGGCCGACGCCGCCTACCGTCTCGGCATCAACATCCCGCTCGATTGCCGGGACGGCGCCTGCGGCACCTGCCGGGTCCATTGCGAATCCGGCCGGTTCGATCCGGGCAGCTACATCGAGGACGCGCTCTCCGACGAGGAGGCCGCGCAGGGCTACGCCCTCGCCTGCCAGATGCGGCCGAAGACCGACCTGGTGCTGGCCGTCGCCGCCTCGTCCAAGGTCTGCAAGACCAAGGCCGCCGCCCTCAAGGGCACGGTGTCGGCGGTGCGGCGGCTGTCGGACACCACCTTCGGCCTGAGCGTCGAGACCGAGGAGCCGGTCGGTTTCCTGCCCGGGCAGTACGTCAACATCGCGGTGCCGGGGAGCGGCCAGGCGCGGTCCTACTCGTTCAGCTCGGTCCCGGGCAGCCGGCAGGCCGAGTTCCTGATCCGCAACATCCCGGGCGGGCTGATGAGCACGTTCCTGGCCGAGCAGGCCGAGGCGGGTGCCGCCCTCGACCTGACCGGCCCGTCGGGCAGCTTTTATCTCCGCGAGATCCGGCGCCCGGTGCTGATGCTCGCCGGCGGCACCGGGCTCGCCCCGTTCCTGTCGATGCTCGGCACGGTCGCCGAGATCGGCACCGACCAGCCGATCCACCTCGTCTACGGCGTGACGCACGATGCCGACCTCGTCGAGACCGAGGCGCTGGACGAGGCAGCGGGCAGGATCCCGGGCTTCAGCTTCGAGACCTGCGTCGCCTCGCCCGACAGCCGGCATGCGAAGCGGGGCTACGTCACCGAGCACCTCGCCGACGCGCATCTGCATGGCGGCGCGATCGACACCTATCTCTGCGGCCCGCCCGCGATGGTGGATGCGGTGCGCAAGACCTTCGCCGAGCGGGGATTGAGCCCGGCGAGCTTCCACTACGAAAAGTTCGCGGCGAGCGGCATCGGGGGCGGGGCATGAGCGGGTTCGTCTCACCCGGGCGCTTCTCGGCCAAGGTCGCGGTGGTGACCGGCGCCGCGCAGGGGATCGGCCGCGAGGTCGCCCTTCGGCTCGCCCGCGAGGGCGCCGCCCTCCTCCTCACCGACCGCTCGGAGATCGTCGAGGAGATTGCGGCCGAGGCGCGGGATTGCGGCGCCGAGGCCGCGGTGCGGCTCGCCGATGTCGAGACCTTCGAGGGCTGCGAGAGCGTGATGAACGCCGCGGCCGAGCGGTTCGGCCGGCTCGACGTGCTGATCAACAATGTCGGCGGCTCGATCTGGTTCAAGCCCTTCGCGCAGTATGCCCCCCACGAGGTCGAGGCCGAGATCCGGCGCTCGCTCTTTCCGACCCTGTGGTGCTGCCGGGCGGCGCTGCCGCACATGCTGGCGGGTGGGGGCGGCAGCATCGTCAACGTGTCGTCGGTGGCGACGCGGGGCGTCAACCGCGTGCCCTATGCCGCCGCCAAGGGCGGGGTGAACGCGCTCACCGCCTGCCTGGCGGTCGAATACGCCGAGCACGGCATCCGGGTGAACGCGGTGGCGCCCGGCGGCACCGAGGCGCCGCCCCGGCGCATCGCCCGCAACCCGACCCCGCCGAGCGACCAGGAACGCGCCTGGATCGCCGAGGTGGTGGCCCAGACCAAGGCGTCGAGCCTGATGCACCGCTACGGCACCGCCGCCGAGCAGGCCGCCGCCATCCTTTTTCTCGCCTCCGACGAGGCCTCCTACGTCACCGGCACCGTCCTGCCGGTGGCCGGCGGCGACCTCGGCTGACCCCATCACCCCGCAGATCCTTCGCTCCCACCAAGCAAGAGAGGAAACGCCCCATGACCACGATGACCGCGAAGATCGCCGATTCCGCCGAGGCCCAGACCTTGTTCGACAAGGTCGCGGGACTCTCCACCGAGGCCGGCAACCCGCGCATCAAGCAGATCGTCCGCCGCGTCGTGGAGGATGCCTGCCGGATCGTCGAGGATCTCGACGTGACCCCGAGCGAGTTCTGGACCGCGATGAGCTACCTGACCGAGACCGGCCAGAAGAACGAGTTCGGCCTCCTGATGCCGGGCTTGGGCGTCGAGCACTTCATCGACCTGTGCATCGACGCCAAGGAGCGGGCGGCCGGGATCGAGGGCGGCACGCCGCGCACCATCGAGGGGCCGCTCTACGTCGCGGGCGCGCCGCTGACGAAGGGCGAGGCCCGCCTCGACGACGACCCGGAGGACGGCGAGGTGCTGATCGTCGAGGGTCAGGTGACGGGCGAGGGCGGCGCGCCGGTGGCGGGTGCCATCGTGGATGTCTGGCACGCCAACACGCTCGGCAACTACTCGGTGTTCGACAAGGGCCAGAGCACCTGGAACCTGCGCCGGCGGATCGAGACGGATGGGCAAGGCCGCTACCGCTTCCGCAGCATCCTGCCGAAGGGCTATGGCTGCCCGCCGCACGGCCAGACCCAGAAGCTGCTGGACCAGCTCGGCCGCCACGGCCAGCGCCCGGCCCATATCCACTTCTTCGTCTCCGGCCCCGGCCACCGGCAGCTGACGACGCAGATCAACCTCTCGGACGATCCCTACCTGCACGACGACTTCGCCTTCGCCACCCGCGACGGGCTGATCGCCGAGGTGGTGCCGGTTACCGATCCGGCGGCGATCGCCGCGGCGGGGCTGGAGACGCCGTTCTCGACGATCCGGTTCGACTTCGCGCTCAACCCGGAGGTGGCGCATGCGCCGGATCCGGTGGTGGTGCGGCCGCACGCCGAAGCGGCGTAAGGCGCGACGCCCGAACCCTCCCCCCTCTGCGCAGGGCTGTCCGGGGAAGGAGAAGGCGCGGGCAATCTCCTCTCCCCGCGGGCGGGGAGAGGCCTGAGCTCCGAAGGGGCTCAGGGAGCAGCGAACCGCAGGTTCGCCGCGAGGGTGAGGGGGTGTTTCCGGAGGAGCCTCACCGTCGACACCCCCTCACCCTCGCTCCGGCTTGCGCCTCCGCTTGCTACGGACCCGACAAGGGGTCCGTAGCCCTCTCCCCGCCCGCGGGGAGAGGAGAGAACCCGCGCCTTCTCCTTCCCCGGACGGCCCTGCGCAGTGGGGAGGACTGGGACCGCGCGCTTCCAGCCCGAACCGACCCCACCCCACACCCCCGAGACCCCCATGCTCGCGAAGAACCAGCTCCACGACACCGTGCGCCACACCCCCGCACGAGACCTGCCCGCACGAGACCTGACGGTGACGGAGATCCGCACCACGATCGTCGACGTGCCGACGGTGCGGAAGCACAAGCTGTCCCAGACCTCGGTGACCGCGCAGAGCTACGTCATCGTCCAGCTGCGCCTCGCCAACGGCGTCGAGGGCATCGGTGAGGCGGCGACGCTCGGCGGGCCGCGCTGGAGCGAGGAGAGCGTCGAGGGCATCAAGGCGACCATCGACACCTATCTCGCCCCGGCGCTGATCGGGCAGCCGGCCGACCGTTTCGTCACCGCCGGCGAGCGCCTGGACGCGGCGGCCAAGCGCAACAACGCCGCCAAAGCGGCGCTCGAGACCGCCCTGTTCGACGCGGTGGGCCAGAGCCTGGGCCTGCCCGTGGCCGCCCTCCTCGGCGGGGCCGTGCGCACCAGCTTCCCGGTCCTGTGGACGCTCGCCTCCGGCGATCCCGACCAGGAGATCGCGGAAGCCGAAGCCAAGCTCGCGGCGCGGCTGCACCGCACCTTCAAGATCAAGATCGGCGCCCAGGCGCCGGAGGCCGATCTGGCCCGCCTCGCCCGCCTGTCGAAGGCGCTCGTCGATCGCGCCACCCTGATCGTCGATGCCAACCAGGCCTGGGACGAGACCACCGCCCGCCGCTGCCTGCCGGTTCTCGCCGATCTCGGCATCGCCCTCGTCGAGCAGCCGCTGCCGGCCTGGAACGTCGCCGGGATGGGCCGCCTGCGGGCGCTGGGCGGGTTGCCGCCGCTGCTCGCCGACGAATGCGTGTTCACCTCCCACGACATGCTGGCAGTGGCGCAGGCCGCCGCGGCGGATGCCGTCTCGCTCAAGCTCGTCAAGCATGGCGGACTCGTCGGCTTGCGCAAGGTCGCGGCGGTGGCCGAGGCCGCCGGCATCGGGCTCTATGGCGGCTGCCTGCTCGAAAGCTCGGTCGGGGCCGCGGCGCATCTCCACGCCTTCGCGGGCCTGCGCGATCTCGCCTGGGGCTGCGAGCATTTCGGGCCGCAGATCCTCACCGGCGACCTCGTCACCGAGCCCCTCGCCTTCCACGACTTCGCGGTGCACCTGCCCGAGGGCCCCGGCCTCGGCGTGACCCTCGATCCCGACAAGCTGCGCCACTACGCAAGGACGTAATCCCATGCTGTACTGCGTCGAGATGGACGTCGCGATCCCGCACGGCCTCGATCCTGACACCGTCGCGAAGCTCAAGGCCGACGAGAAGGCCCGGGCCCAGGAACTCCAGCGACAGGGCAAGTGGCTCCACCTGTGGCGGGTCGCGGGGCGCTACGCCAATATCAGCGTGTTCGACGTCGAGACCCACGACGAACTGCACGACATCCTGTCGGGCCTGCCGCTGTTCCCGTTCATGACGATGCGGGTGACCCCGCTGGCGCGCCATCCCTCGGCGATCGGCTGAAGGCGGGCACGAGTTCCGGGCAGCCCACGTCCCAGCCCATGAAACCCTCCACGTCATCCCGGGGCTCGTCGAAGACGAGAATCCGGGAACCATGACCACCGACAGATCAGAACAAGTCGGACCGCACATCGCCTCGTCCTTCATCGTCAGAGATCATGGATCCCGGGTTCCGCTATACGCCTCCGGGATGACGACGAGGAAGTGAGTCTGGTCGAGTACTCCGAGCAACCCGTTCACCACCCGACCTAAGACCAAGAAATCTCCAAAAAACGATTCAGGAGGAACCCGACGCCATGCCCCATCCACGCAGCATCGACGTCCAGGACGTCATCAACCGCCACGGAGTCTCCCGCTTCCAGATGCGGATCGTGCTCCTGTGCTTCCTCGTCGTCGCCATCGACGGGTTCGACACCGCCGCCATCGGCTACATCGCCCCGGCGCTTCGCAGCCAGTGGGGCGTGACCCAGGCCCAGCTGGCGCCGCTGTTCGGGGCCGGCTTGTTCGGCCTGATGATCGGCGCCTTCCTGTTCGGCCCGCTCT
Source organism: Methylobacterium indicum (assembly GCF_017347565.1). Taxonomy (NCBI): domain Bacteria; kingdom Pseudomonadati; phylum Pseudomonadota; class Alphaproteobacteria; order Hyphomicrobiales; family Methylobacteriaceae; genus Methylobacterium; species Methylobacterium indicum. Next base: position 6,220,782 of record NZ_AP024145.1, read on the forward strand.
CCGACCGGGTCGGCCGCAAGGGCACGCTGATCGTCACCACGGCGTTCTTCGGGCTCGCCAGCTTGGCCTCGGCCTGGTCGACCTCGATCGAGATGCTGACGATCCTGCGCTTCGTCACGGGCTTGGGGTTAGGCGGCGCGATGCCGAACGCCATCACGCTGACCTCGGAATACTGCCCCGAGCACCGCCGCTCCTTCCTCACCATGGCGATGTTCTGCGGCTTCACCGTCGGCTCGGCGCTCGGCGGCTTCGCGGCGGCGCACCTGATCGCCGATTTCGGCTGGCCCTCCGTGCTGGTGATCGGCGGCGTGCTGCCCCTCGTGCTGGTGCCGGTGCTGATCCTCGGCCTGCCGGAATCGGCCCGCTTCCTCGTGCTCAAGCAGGCCCCGGCCGAGAGCGTCGCCAAGCTCCTGCGCCGCATCGCGCCCGCCGAGGACCTTTCCGGCGCGGTCTTCACCGGCATCGCCAAACCCAAGGGCTCGCCGATCGGCCAGCTCTTTCAGCCCGGCCTGATCGCCAGCACCCTGTGCCTGTGGCTCACCTTCTTCATGAGCCTCCTGATCTTCTACCTGCTGTCGAGCTGGCTCCCGACGATCATCAGCAGCGCCGGCCTGTCGCTCAAGGAGGCGTCCCTCGTCACCGTGATGCTCGCCACCGGCGGCACCGTCGGCGGCCTGGTGCTCGGCGCGCTGATGGACCGGGTAAACCCGCACGTCGTGCTGGGCCTGTCCTACCTCGCGGCCGCCGGCTTCGTGGCGCTGATCGGCAGCGCCACCGGCTCGGTTCCGCTCCTGGCGGTGGCGGTGTTCGGCGCCGGCTTCTGCGTCGCCGGCTCGCAGATCGGCATCAACGCCCTCTCGGCGAGCACCTACCCGACCGCGAACCGGGCCACCGGCGTCGCCTGGGCCAACGCCGTCGGCCGGATCGGCTCGGTGGTCGGCTCGATGACCGGCGCCTCGCTGATCGGGCTCGGCCTCGGCCTGCCGGCGACCTTCGGCATCGTCGCGGTGCCGGCGCTGATCGCGGCGGCCAGCATCGCCCTCAAGGGCCGGCTCGGCACCCCGGCCCCGCGCCTCGCCCCGGCGCTGCAGAGCCCCTGATCGTCCTCCCCGCGCCGGGCCAGCCGCCCGGCGCGGGGCTCTCTCGTTCAGCGCGCCCCCGAGGAGATCCGCCCTTGCCGCCCACAGCTCCCGCCTCCCGCTCCGCCCTCCGCCCCAACCTGCGCGTCGCCGTCGTCGGCGGCGGCATCGGCGGCCTGACCCTCGGCCTCGCGCTGCGCCGCCACGGCCTGAAGGCCGAGATCTACGAGCAGGCCGCGGAGCTCGCCGAGATCGGCGCCGCGGTCGCCCTCTCGGCGAACGCCACCCGCGAGCTCGAGCGGCTGGGCCTCGGGCCGGCGCTGGCCGCCGTCTCGACCGAGCCGACCGAGCTGATCTTCCGCGACGGGCGCAGCGGCGCCCGCGTCGCCGCCTGTCCGGTCCGGGACGGCGGCACCTACCGGGCGAAGGCCGGCGCGCCGTATTACGGCGTGCACCGGGCCGACCTGCAGAAGGTCCTGAGCGGAGCGCTCGCCGGCGAGGGCCTGCATCTCGGCCACCGCCTCACCGCCATCGCGCAGACCGGCGACGCGATGGCGCTCCGCTTCGAGAACGGCGCCGAGGTCGAGGCCGACCTCGTCGTCGGCGGCGACGGGGTGCGCTCGCCCGTGCGGCGCTGGATCACCGGCGGCGAGAGGGTGCGCTACTCGGGCACCAGCGCCTTCCGGGGCGTGGTGCCGATGGGCCTGCTGCCCGCCCTCCCCGATCCCCAGGCCATCCAGTTCTGGATGGGGCCGGACGCGCACCTCCTGCACTACGCCATCGGGGGCGAGGCCGATTCCGTCAATTTCTTCGCCGTCGTCGAGGGGCCGCGGGCCTGGACCTCGGAGCGCTGGCTCGATGCGATCGCACCGGGCGAGCATCTGGCGGGATTCGCCGGCTGGCATCCCGCCGTGATCGAGATGATCGACGCCCTGCCCCAGACCCACCGCTGGGGCCTGTTCGTCACCGATCCCCTGAGGCGCTGGCACCGCGGACGGGCGGTGCTGATGGGCGACAGCGCGCATGCCATGCTGCCCCATCACGGCCAGGGCGCCAATACCACGATCGAGGACGCCGTGACCCTGGCCGCGCTCCTGGCCGCCGACGGGGCCGGTGATCTCGACGGGACGATGCGGCGCTACCAGGACCTGCGGCAGATGCGCACCCGCACGATCCAGCGCAGCGCCTGGGCGACGAACCGCCTGCTGCACCTGCCCGATTCCGTCGGCCCGGCGGCACTGGCCGAGCGCGACGCCCGCATGAGGCGCTTCCCCGAGGCGTTCGGCTGGATCCACGCCTTCGACGCCCAGAGCACGGTCGATCGCGCCGTCGACCCCCAAGCCGCCTGACCACCCCGCCGCCCGAGGCCTCGACGATGCGCGCACTCGGCCGGCGTGCACCGTGGGCAACCGGGCGCGCACGGCCAGCACGAATCCCGGCTGTGTCTGCCTCGGGCAGGCGCGGGTGGTTCGGATGCAGGTAGTCGCGGGTGAAGGGCTCGGTGCCGGAAGCGCTCGTCGAAGTCGTGCGGCAGCAGCGGGTGATGCTCCGCGTGCCAGACCGCGCCGGTGCCGGCATGCTGCCGGCGCGGGCACGACCAGGGAGGGACCGGGCCGAAGCCGGCGGGCGGCGGCAGCGCGTCCCAGCGCGTCGGCGGCCTCGATCCTGGGCGCCGGGTCGGTCCAAGCGCACGCTCGCTGCCGGTTACGCCAGGTCCGACCCGAGCGTGATCCGCCTTTCCGTGATCCTCTCCGCCATGGTCCGATCATGGGTCACGAGGAGCGTCCCGCAGCCGCGCTCGCGCGTCACCTCTCGCATCACATCCATGGTCTCCTGCTGTGTGATCGGGTCAAGGCGCGAGGTCGGTTCGTCGGCGAAGAGGAAGATGGGTTTGGCGATCAGCACGCGCGCCAACGAGACACGTTGCAACTCGCCGCCCGACACCTGGTCGGGGCGGCGGTCGAGCAGTGCCTCGGGCACGCGCAGCCGTTCGAGCAGGGTCATGACATCGTCGAACGACACGCGGTGGCGGGCCGTCGTTTCGGCGAGCGCGGTGCGCAGGGAGACGTGGCGGGAAAAGGTGGCGACGGGGTCCTGATAGAGTTTCTGGAACCGCGTCGAGGCCACTCCCGCCCGGCGTCGCACCCTGCCGGAGGCCGGCGGCATCAGCCCGAGCAGCACGTTGCCAAGGGTCGTCTTGCCGCAGCCGCTGGGGCCGGTCACGCCGATCCATTCGCCAGCGCGGACGGCAAGGTCCAGGTCCGAGAACAGGCGGCGTCCGTTCCGGCTCACCGCCAGTTCCGTTCCCTCGAGCACCACGTCGCCCGGCACGCTGGCCGTGGGCGTGGCAGTGGCCGTGGGCCAGTTCTCGGGGGCGGCCGCGACGAGGCGACGCGTATAGGGATGGGACGGCGCGACGAGCACCGTGTCGGCATCTCCCCTCTCCACGATTTCACCCTTCAGCATGACGATGATCTCGCCGCCCAACGCCTTGGCGACGGCGATGTCGTGGGTGATGCAGAGCAGTGAACCGCCCTCCTCCACCGCCTTGCGCAGAAGCGCCACCACGGCATCCCGCATGGTCGCATCGAGCCCCTTGGTCGGCTCGTCCGCGAGCGTGATCGGGGCTCCGCCGGCCCGCGCCGAGGCGAAGGCGACGCGCTGGGCCATGCCGCCGGACAGTTGATGCGGATAGCGGTCGTCTCCCGCGGCCAGGTTCAGGCTCGCCAGATCGGCGCGCGCCTGGCGGTGCGCCGGCCCGGGCCCAAGGCCGCGCACGAAACGATGCCCTTCGGCAACCTGGGCGAGCGAGCGCATCGTGGGGTCGAGGGACACCCAGGGCTCCTGCGGCAGCATGGCGATCCGCCGCCCCCAGGCGCCGCGTCGCGCGCCCTGATCCGCGGCGTCGGAGATCGCGCCGCCGTCCGCGATGCGTCCGCTGACCGCGAGCTCCGGCGCCACCGTTCCCATCGCGGCTTCGGCGACCAGCGTCTTGCCCGAACCCGTTTCGCCGAGGATCGTCACCGTACGGTACGGTTCGAGCGTCAACGAGACGTCGCGCACGAGCACCGCCCCGGCAGCGGCGATCCGAAGGTTTTCGATCGTCAGGGTCATCGCCGCGCCAGAATCTGCAAGCCGAGGATCAAGGTGAGGAGACAGAGTGGCGGCATCAACAAGGCCAAGGGGGCCTCGTTCCAGTAGGGCAGCATTTCCACCATCATCGATCCCCATTCCGGGGTTGGCGGCCGCAGGCCAAAACCGATGAAGCCGAGCGCGGAGAGAGACAGCACCGCGCTGCCCAGCCCGAAGGCACCCAGTATCCCGAACAGCGGCAGGAGATCGGGGAGCACGTGCCGGTACAGGATATGCCATGGGCCGAAGCCGAGAAGCCGTGCGGCCTCGACGGCCGGGGATGCGAGCGCCGCTCGCGAGGCGGCCCGCGTCATGCGGAACCATTCCACCCATTGGATCAGGGACAGGCCGAGGAACAGCGGCCAGAAGGCGCCGGGCGCCAGGGCGGCGATCAGCAACACCAGGATCAGGCCCGGCACCGCCAGGATCGCATCGGCCAGGCAGGACACGAGCCTGTCCGTCCAGCCGCCGGCAAAGGCGGCGGCCAGCCCCAGGGCGATACCCGGGATCGCCGCCGCCGCGACCGCCATGGCGCCGAGCGACAGCGAGAGGCGCGCGGCATACACCAGTCGCGCCAGCACCGAGCGTCCCAGTTGATCCGTGCCGAGAAGCGCCTCGCGCGAAGGACCCATCAGGACATGGGCGAGGTCCTGCCGGTTCGGGTCCGCGCCGACGACGAGGGGACCGAGCAGCGCCGCCAGGACGACGATGCCCACGAGCGAGCCGCCGATCCAGGGCGCCCGCCATGTTCCGTTTTCGGCGAGAGATGCCGCGCGTCTCATGCGCGCCTCCTCGGATCGACGAGGAGCAGCGCGAGGTCGGTCAGCGCATTGAGAAGGACGAGCAGGAGGCTGAGCATCAGTGCCGTACCCTGGATCATCGGCACGTCGCGTCCCTCGATCGCATGCGTGAGCGCATGGCCGATCCCGGGCCAGGCGAAGATTTCCTCGACCACGACGACCCCCTCGATCAGGAATGCGAAGCTGACCGCGAGATAGGCGATGAGCGGCACGGCGGCATTGCGGGGCACGTGCCGCAGGATCGCCTCGGCCCGGCTGAGCCCCTTCATCCGCGCGAAGGCGAAGAAGGGCGAGCGGAGGGCCGCCACGACGCCGTCGCGGGCGATGCGCGCCGAGGTCGCGGCCAGGCCGAGCCCGAGGGTCAGGGCGGGCAGCAGCAGGCTGAGCCAGCCGCGGGAATCGCCGACCGGCAGCCAGCCGAACAGGACGGTGCAACCAACCATGAGCAGGAGGCCGACGACGAAGTTCGGAACGGCGCGGAAGGCGGCAGCGGCGGCCATGCCGGCCCGATCCGCCAGCCCGCCCGGTCGCAGGCCGGCGAGCGCGCCGAAGACAGGGCCGAGAAGCAGGGCCAGTCCGAGCGCCGCCCCGGCGAGGGCCAGGGTGGCCCCGAGCTGGTCGCGGATCTCCTCCCAGACCGGGGCGCCGCTGACCAGCGAGCGGCCGAGATCGCCCGAGACGGTCCGGCCCATCCAGTCGATGAGCTGCAGGGCCAGCGGCCGCTCGAGGCCGAGCTCCGCCCGCACGGCCTCGGCCGCCGCCGTGGTGACGCGGTCGTCCCCGTAGCGCCGCTGGGCGATCTGGAGCGCCTGATCGCCGGGAAGAAGCTGCGCCAGGGCGAAGCACAGGAGGCTGACGACGAAGGCCACGGTGACCGCCTGGACCAGACGCTGGCCGAGAATGGCGACTAGTCTGCCCATCGCATCCTCGAAATCCGGTAGGACAATTCGTACGGATCGACGCTGACCCCGCCGAGGCGCTTGGCGGCCGCCACGCGCAGATCGTACCAGGCGACGGGGATGACGGGCAGTTCGGTCTGCAGGATTTCCAGCACGCGGCGGCGCAGGGCGGCACGGGTTTCCGGCACATCCGTCTGCTGCAGCGCCTGAAGCGCCTCGGTCAGTTGCGGCGATGACCAGCCCATGGCGCCCCAGTCGCCGCCATTCGGGCCGAAATCGGCGAGCAGGGTGCCGATCGGATCGGGCACGAGCGAGAAGTTGCGCGCGATCAGTCCCATGTCCAGCGTGCCGTCGCGATGGCCGGCCGGAATGTCGCTGGAACTCATCATGGCGATGTCGAGATCGATGCCGATATCGCGTGCGGATGCCTGGATCGCGGCGGCGACGACGGGAAGCTCCGGGCGCACGGCATAGCTGCGCAGCGTGGCGTGAAGCGGCTTGCCGTCCTTCATGAGCCGTCCCTGCGCATCCGGGACCCAGCCCGCCTCGGCGAGAAGCCGGCGCGCTTCGGCCACGTCGTGGCGCAGGGGCGCGAGCGTGGACACGTGCCATCCGCCCATCGTCGGCGGAAAGAACTGCGTCGCGGCCGCCGCTGGCGAGCGCAGGATGGCTTTGGCGATCCCCTCCCGGTCGATCGCGAGGCTCAGCGCGCGCCGCACCCGGACATCGGCGAAGGCCGGCAGATGGGCATTCAGCTTGAGCGTGATCACGCGCGGGATCGACTTCGTCGTCACCGCCACATTGGGCGCCCGGCGCAACCGGTCGGTGCCCGCTGGATCGAGCGCGAAGGCGAGATCCGCCTGCCCGCTCTCCGCCATGAGCGCGCGCGTTTCCTTGCGCCCCACGGCCTGGTAGATCGCCCGCTTGATCGCCGGCTTCGGTCCACCGGTCCAACCGTCGAACCGCTCGACCTCGAAGCGCAGCGGCGGTTCGAGCGAGGTGATGCGGTAGGGGCCGCTTCCGATGATCCGGCGCACGGCCCCCGTCTCGTCATAGGAGGACGGGGCGAGGATCTGGGTCGAGGCCTCGGCCAGAAACGCCGGCAAAGCGATGAACGGCGTGGCGGTTCTGATCTCGACGACGTCGGGCGCGACCGCACGGATCTCCGTCAGCGGCACCTCCGCGAGCGGCCCGGGCTTGGTTCGCGCCCGCTGCAGGCACTGCGACACGATCTCGGCCGTGACCGGCGTGTCGTCGTGGAACTTGGCGCCTGCGCGCAGGGTAAAGCGCCAGGTCAGCCGGTCGTCGGACAGGGTCCAGGCGGTCGAAAGGCCGGGAACCGGCCGGCCTTCGTCATCCGCGCCGACCAGGGTCTCGGTGACCTCCATGCGGGTGAAAACGAAGCCGCTCCGACTTGGCTCCAGCGAGGCGATCTCGAAGGGCGTGACGACGCGAAGAGGTGATTGCGCCAGTGCGGGCGAAGCCCCCAGCAGCATCGCCGCCATGCAGAGATGGTACCAAAATTTCACTCCGCACTCCCCGTTATGTAATAACGTTGCATTGCTTTCGTAGGGTAACGCACGACACGTTGTCAACCTATTCGAACCGCACCTCGCAGAGAGCGCCCGCTTTGCCATTCGCGGGCATTGAGCGATGGAGATCGGTCGACGGGACGGGCCTCGTGTACTTCCCGAAGCGCGGCTTCATCGAAACGGGTCGGTACGATCGACGTCGTGACGCGCATTGCCTTGGGGCATCGCCGAGGGGTTGCAGCGCCCTTTTCCACCACCAGCGCGGCTATTGCCCTTGTCCGTCTCACCGCCCGAGACCGGATCGGGCGGTGTCCTGCCTGTCCGCCTCGTGCGCAGGATGGGACGGAACGAGCATCCGCCTCCGCCGATATAGGCCTGCCGGATCTCTGCCTCAAGCCAATTCATGCCCCCCAAAAAAACATCGTTGTGGTCTTCAAGATGTTTGGCTAAGGATCATGCGGCATGCCGCTTGGGAATGAGGCTATAACAAATGTGGAAAAATTCTAATTTACTGCCTATATCAGTCATGATGCTGTTCTTTTGCTATCCGGCTTCGGCAGCCGACCGGCTCATTCCTGTCACCGACGATCGCGGCGTCACCGTGGAGGTTCCCGTGACGCCGCAGAGCGTCGCCGCCGTTTCCTATCTTGCGGTGGATGTGGGGCTGGCCCTGGGTGTCGCGCCCCGCCATTTCGCCGTGACGTACATGACCAAGGGGCGCAATCCGGATTTCCTGCTCGGGCTGACCAGGGAGATGAAGCTGCTCGGCCAACGCGCCAAGCCCAATCTCGAACTCGTCAGTGAAGCCAAGCCCGATCTCATCGTCGCGATGAAGCGCTACACGATCGGCAATGCCGCCTCCTACGAGGCGATCGCGCCTTATCTGGCCTACGATATGGAGCGATACGACGAGAGCTTCAGGGAAGTCTCCGCCCTCGCCAGGATTTTCGGCCAGCCCGAGCGCGGCGAAGCGCTGAACGCGTCCTTCAAGCGGCATCTTGCCGATTACGTCGCGAAGGCTCCCAAGAACGTCCATCCCCGCTTCGTGATCATGTGGGGGGGCGACACGCCCTTCGCCTTCCATACGGAGAACACGGCCGCTTCGATCGTCGCGGCGCTCGGCGGCGACAATATCGTCGGGCCCATGACGCATGACGAGCGCTTCGGCATGGAAATGAGCCTCGAGGCCATGCTGGAGAAAGATCCGGAAGTCATCTTCATCTATGACAGCGGCCCGGACCGCCCGCAGGAAAACAATCCGATCTGGAGCCAGCTTTCGGCGGTGAAGAACGGCCGGGTCCATTATGTCGGCGACCAGTGGGTGGAGACGAACGGCCCGATCGCGCGCGAGGTCGTCCTGCGTGAAGCCGCGCATTTCCTCTATCCCGGGACGTTCCCGGCCGTGAATGTCCGTGCGGAGGCGGCGAAGATCATCCCCGCCGCTCTTCAGAAATGACCGCCTCCCGCACCGCTTCGCCGGCAGGCGGCGAAGCCCTCCGGATGCCGGCGCTGACCGGCCTCCTCCTCACCCTCGCCGCGTTGGCGATCGTCGCGGGGCTGACCGTCGGCGATCGCACGCTACCGCCCGGCACCGTGATCGACGCGCTCCTGTCCAAGGCGGGCCGCGTCGACACGATCGTGATCTGGACGCTGCGTCTGCCGCGAAGCCTCGCGGCGTTCCTCGCGGGCGCAGGGCTCGCCCTGGCCGGCTTTCTTCTTCAAGCCTTGACGCGCAACCCACTGGCCGGGCCCGGCCTGACGGGCGTCACGGCAGGCGCCGTGGCGCCGATCGTCGTCGCGTTCGTGTTCGTCCCCTCGCTCTCGTCCGTCTGGTATCCGCTGGTCGGCTTCGTCGGCGGCATGGCGGCGGCAGGCACCACCTTCGTCATCGCTTCGGGACGGATGGCGAGTCCGTTGCACCTGGCGCTGGGCGGCATCAGCGTGTCGCTCTTCCTCCACGCCGTGACGATCTATGTTCTGCTGCTCAGCGGCCCGCAGGTCCCCTCGCTGCTGTTCTGGCTGTCCGGCGGATTGCAGGGACGATCCTGGCCGCAACTCTCCTCCATGGCGCCCTTCGTCCTGCTGGCGCTGGCGGGCGCTCTGGCGATCCACCGCGTCGTGGACCTCCTGTCCTTGAGCGACGGCGCGGCCATGGGTATGGGCCTGCGGCTGACGGCATGGCGGCCCCTCGTGCTGCTTCTGGCCGTGCTGCCGGTGGCCGGTATCGTGCCCGTCGCGGGGCCGATCGCCTTCGTCGGCCTCGCCGCCCCGCATATCGCCCGTCTCCTTCGTCCACCCGGCTCGGGATGGGCGATGGCGCTCGCCGCGACGATCGGCGGCCTGACGACGGTACTGGCGGACCTCGCCGCCCGCAGTCTGGCGGCGCCGCGCGAACTGCCGGTGGGCCTCGTCACGGCGCTCATCGGCGGCCCGGTCTTCCTCTATCTCGTCCAGCGCTCCCGGACCCTCACCACGGAGGGAGAGCGATGACCCCGCTGGCCCCGCCGCTCGTCGCCCACCCGCCGGCGCGCCGGCTCGTACCGCTGCTCGTCGGCCTGACGCTCCTGGCCCCTCTCGTCGCGGTGTTCTTCGGCGTCGCGGATCTGCCGCTCGGCGACGTCGCCGCTGTGCTGACGGGGGGTGGAAGCGCCGAGGCGCGCTCGATCATCCTCGATATCCGCCTGCCCCGGATCGTCACCGGGATGCTGGCCGGGATGCAGTTGGCGACGGCAGGTTTCCTGCTCCAGACGATCACCCGCAATCCGCTCGCCGACCCTTCGCTCATCGGCGTTTCGCAGGGCGCGACCCTGTCCGTCACCCTGTTCCTGATGATCGCGGTCTACAGCCACGATCCCGGCCCCAATACGCTGGTCGCGCTCCCGTGGTCCTGGCTTCCGGCCGTCGGAATGCTGGGGGGACTTGTCGCCGGCGGCCTCATCTATCTCATGACGCTGCGCCATGATCTCGGGCCCTTGCGGCTGACGCTCTGCGGCGTCGCGATGGGTGCGCTGCTCCAGGCGCTGGCGCTCGGGATCGTCGCGGGCTGGGGCTCGTCGCGCATGGAGGTTCTGCTCGAATGGCTGTCGGGCAGTCTCTACGCCAGGCGCTGGGAGCATGCCGTCTTTCTCGCGCCCTTCACGGTGGCGGGACTGGCCGTGCTGCCGCTCCTCAGGCGGCCGCTCGAACTCCTCCGTTTCGAATCCACCGTCGCACGGTCCTTCGGCTCGGCCTACCGCCGCGACTTCTCGGCTGTTCTTTTTGTGTCCTGCGCGCTCGCCGCCAGCGCCGTGGGGGCGGTCGGTCCCATCGTCTTCGTCGGCCTGATCGTGCCCCATCTCGCCCGCAAGCTGGCGCGTGGGCATTTCCCGCTCGTCCTCCCACTGACGGTCGCGCTCGGCGCGATCACCGTCACGGTCTGCGACCTCCTGGGCCGGCTCCTGGGGGGAGCCGATGAAATCCCGATCGGCGTGGTCACCGCGCTCTGCGGTGTCCCGGTGCTGATCGCCTTGCTGCGTCGAACGCCATGAGGGTTCCCATGCTTCTTCACGCTCGCGACCTGACTGTCCGCTATGGCCAGAGAACGGCCCTGTCCGGCTTCGCCCTCCAGCTCGAACCCGGCGAGGTCCGGGCGTTGATCGGCCCCAACGGATCCGGCAAGAGCACGGCGCTCCAGGCTCTGGCCGGCCTCGTCGGGGCGGCGGGCCGGGTGGAGATCGAGGGGCGATCGGTCTTCGCGATGGGGCGGCGGGAGCTTGCGCGCCATCTGGCCTTTCTGCCCCAGCAGCCGGTCGCGCCCGACGAGATGACGGTCGGACAGCTCGTCCGCCAAGGGCGCTTCGCCCATGTCGGCTTGTTCAAGAGCTACGGGCCCGATGACGAGGCGACGATCGCCTGGGCGCTCGACAGCACCGGCCTCGCGCGATTTGCGGAACGACCGCTGAATGCCCTGTCCGGCGGCGAGCGGCAGAGGGCCTGGATTTCCGCAGCGCTCGCCCAGGAGGCGCGCATTCTGTTTCTGGACGAGCCGACGACCTTCCTCGATATCGGCTATCAGGTCGAACTGCTCGATCTGGTGTATCGCTTGAGCCGTGAGCGCGGGGTCGCGGTCGTCATGGCGATCCACGACCTCAACCAGGCCATGTCTGTCGCCGATCGCATCAGCGTCATGGAAGGCGGCCGCTGCGTCTTCGACGGCGAGCCGGGCGCGCTGGCGTCCAGTGGCCTGATCGAGCGGGTGTTCCGGGTGCAGGGGCGCTTCGTGGACCTCGCCCCCGACGCACCCCCGCATTTCGATGTCGATCTTCTCCGGCGGCATGGCCCCGTCGGCCTGACGGCTCAGAGCTTATCCCACTAGGAGGTGGCGCCATGCGATGACGGCAGCGGCGACGTGGAGCAAGGCAAGAGCGTTCTGGGGCTTTTTGGACCAGCGGATCAGCAGGGCGCGGAAGCGGTTGAACCAGGAGTGGCAGCGCTCCACCACCCAGCGTCGCGCTCGCTTGCCAAGCTCGCGCGTCTCGACGATCTCCTCGCCGCGCCGCCGCAGATGCAGCTCGAAGCCGTACTCCGCCGCCGTCTCGCGTGGCCCGGTATAGTCGTAGCCCTTGTCCAGGCACAGATGCTGCGGATCCCGGGCGCTCGGATCAGGCCGGGGCACCGGGATCGCCGCCAGCGTCTCGCGCAACAGCAGATGATCGTTGACGTTGGCCCCGGCGATCACCAGTCCCAGCCGTACCCCGCGCCCGTCCGTCAGGACCGAGCGCTTGCAGCCGCGCTTGCCCCGGCCGGTCCCGGGTTGGGCCCGGTTTTTCCCCCACCCAGCGGCGCCTGGCCCTGCGCCCCGTCGAGGGACAGCCACGTCCAGTCGATCCCCACCAGCCCGTCATAGGCCAGAAGCCCCTCGCGCCAGAACGCCGCGAACACCCCAGCTCTCGCCCATTCCTGAAACCGACGATGGGCCGAGGACGAGGTGCAGATCCCAGTCGCGTTGAGGGCGTTCCACTGACAGCCGGTGCGCAGTACGAAGACGATGGCGTCCATCGCCGCCCGGTCGGGCACGCGCGGATTGTGGCAGCCCAGCGGATGACGAGGCCGGGGCGGCAGCAGGGGCTCGATCCGCCGCCAAAGATCGTCCGGGATGCGCCAGCCGTCGTCCGCTACCGCAGGACGCTGGCCGGCCTGACTCTTGAGCGTCAGCATCCCGTACAGATGGCGACAGCAAGCCATCTTGCCACCCAAAACCACCCTACCGAGATAGCTTCTCAGGCGGCCGGGACGCTCTCCCCGTCGCCGTGAGCCGCGGCGAGGCGAGCCAGCTCCAGCGTGAAGCGCCGCCAGAGGAGAAGGCTCGTCGCGCCGAAGCCGAGGCACAGGCCGAACCAGACGCCATAAGGCCCCCAGCCCGTCGCATGGGCACAAAGGGCCATGGCCGGAATGCCGATCAGCCAATAGCCGATCAGCGTGTTGGTGAGGCCCGCCTTGGTATTGCCGAGCCCGCGTAAGAGCCCGACGCAGATATTCTGCGATCCCTTGAATATCTGATGGGCGACGGCGAACCACAGAAGCGACGAGGCGACACCCAGCACCGCCCCGTCGCCGCGCTCGCCCAGGAACGGGAGAAGCACGGCTTCCGGCGAGACGATGTAGACGAAGCCGATCGCGCTCATGAGCGACAGGCTGATCGTCAACGCCTGACGGGCGATCTGACCGATTTCCCCTCGCTCGCCGCGCCCCAGCGCCCGACTGACCAGGATCGAGGTTCCTTGGGAGAGGCCGATATTGGCCTGGTAGACGATGTAGGCGAGCTGGTTGACCACGTTGGAGGCCGCCAGGGCGACCGGACCGAACGTGCCCATGAAGAGCGAGGCGATGGAGGTGATCGCCGCCTCCGACCCGTAGGTCAGCGAGATGGGCGTCCCCATGCGCAGGATGCGCATCACCGTTTCCCGGCGGGCGCGCCAGGCGTCGAGCGCCAGAACGTCGTTCATCGCCGCATCGCGCCGGACCATGCGCAGATAAACGGCGAAGGTCCAGAGCTGGACGAGGGTGGTGGACAGGCCGATGCCCGCGAGCCCGAGCTTCGGCAGACCGAGCCAACCATAGATGAAGACCGCATCGAGCAATGCGTTGAGCCCGATCGAGACCAGCGTCACCACCAGAAGCGAGCCCGGCCTGCGCAAGCCGACAGCGAATTGCCGCAGGACGTTCATCCAGAGCATCGGCAGGAGGCCCGGCGCCAAGGCCAGCATGATGGGCCTCGCTAGAGCGACCACGTCCGGGTCCTGCCCGAGATACGGGAGAGCATGGCCGAGCACGACGAGAAGCAAGCCGGCGACGAGGCCCGTCACGGTCGCGATCAACATGGCGGCGCGCACGAGATCGCGGATCTCGTCGCGCCCCGCCGCGTCGATGGCGGCCGACCCGCTACGCTTCTCGGCGCGGCCCACAGCACCCGCCACGAGGTTGCCGACCCCCGTGACCATGCCGACGCTCATCGTGCGGAGCTGATTGTAGAGGAGCAGCCCGAGGCCGCCGGCTGCGACCGAATCGACGCCGAGAAGACCCATCATGAGGAGGTCCACCGTCGTCAGCGCGACCTGCGCGAACTGAATGCCGGCGATGGGCGCGGAGAGGCGAACGATCTCGCCGTAGCGGGAAGATGTGGAGGACATCGTCTTCACGTTCCCGTACGCGCATTGTCGATCGCGGCCAGGCGCTGCGATTCCTCGAAGGCCGACAGCAGGCGATGGAGGCGTTGATGGGCGGGTTCGTTCAGGAGGCCGCGCTCCCTCAGCCAGGCGTCGTCGTAGACGGTATCGAGATATTTCTCGCCCGCGTCGCAGACCAGCGCAACCAGCGTGCTGCCCGGCTCCACCAGGGCCAGCCGCTTCAAGGCGATGAAGATCGCCGCGCCCGCCGTTCCGCCGATGAGAAGCCCCGTCCGCCGCGCGACGACCCGCGCCGTGGTGAAGGCGTCGATGTCGGAGACGGTCACGCCTTCATCGATCAGGTCGTGCCGCACATTCGTCCCGACCGTGAAGCCGGCGGGCGCGCCCGCGCCCGTCTGCCAGTATTTGCCGCCCGGACCGCCGAAAATGATCGACCCCTTCGGCTCCACGCCGATGCTGGTGACGGCCGATCCCCGCTGCCGCAGGGCTTGAACGGTGCCGCACAGCGTTCCACCCGTGCCGACCGCACCGACGAGATAATCGACGTCCGTCGCGAGACCGGCCAGCAATTCTTCGGCGAGGCTCGCATAGCCGATATTGTTGTTGGGATTGTAATGCTGATCGGGCCAGAACGCGCCGGTCTCGCGCGCGATTTCGCCGGCGATCCGACGCCGCTCCACGGTGCTCGGTCCCTCGCCGCTGCCGTCCACGACGACGAGTTGCACGCCCATGGCCTGCATGGCGCGAAGTTTGTCTTTAGAGGCATGATGATCGACAACCGCGACGAAGCGGTAGCCCCGCTCGATCGCCACCAAGGCCAGACCCAATCCGGTATTGCCCGAGGTCGGCTCGACGATCGTCCCTCCGGGCTTCAACGCGCCCGTCCGCTCCGCCGCGAGGATCATCTCGCGCGCCATGCGAACCTTGGCCGATCCGGTCGGGTTGAACTGCTCGAGCTTCAAGAGCAGGCGGCTTCCCGCCCCCGTGCGGGTGAACTCCAGCAGCGGCGTGTGCCCGATGATCTCGGCGGCACTCGATACCACACGCTCGGTCTTCACGGATAGAAGGCTCATCGCTCGTCCCGTCTCCAGAGAAAGCGCCCGTCCCGCCGCGTCAGCACGATCTTGGGCGGCAAAGGGAGTTGATGGAATTCGCTCTCGTTCTTATCCATCTGGTAGCCGGCAGTATTGGCATAGACCACGAGATCGCCGTGGCGTGGTGTGGCGGGGAAGGACACCTTGCGCCATGTCAGGACGTCGTATTCCATGCAGCTCGATCCGCCGACGGCCGCCTGAACCGGTCTTTGCTCGCGCGGTGGCCCGCGCTGTACGAGGATCGGCGTCGGGAGATACTCGCTGCCCTTCCACTGTTCGGACAGGCTCATGCTGAGCCCGGCGACCGTGACGATGCCGTGCGCGTCGTTGCGCTTGAAGCCTTGCACGGGAAAGATGCTCATGCCGGCGCCATCGAGAAGCGCGCGGCCTGGTTCGAGATAGAGGCTGACGTCCGACTCCGAGAGCCGGTTTGCGAGGCTTCGCCCGGCGCTTCGGTTCCGCAGGATGGCCTCCAGCATGGAGGCGCCGGTCGGCGTTTGGAAATATGGATAAAAGCGTTCGAAGCGCCGGTCGGCATGGAACTGCCGGACGTCGAGCCCATCCAGAAACGAGCGCCAGTCCTCTTCGTCGAGATAGGCGCACGCAAAGCCGCCGCCGATGGAAATGGCCCGAGCGGGGAATCCTCGCTCTCGGGCTTCCAGACAACGATCCACCAGGACACCGGCGAGTTCGGCGCGCGGCTCCACCTGGTAGCCGTCGAGATGGAACGAAAAACCTCGCATCTCGATCGCCTGGCGGCTGGTGGCGCAGCGCTGCAGCGCGGTTTCGAGGTCGCCGTCGTTCAGGCCGAACCGGCTGTGCGGGCTGCCCGCCGGCAGCACGCGCAGGAGGACCGCCATGGGCCGCTCGCCGGTCGCGATGGCCACGGCGCGTTCGAGTTCGTCCAGCGCGTCGATCGCGACGGTGCATCCATGCCGGGCGGCGAGCCACAAGAGCTCGTCGCTCTTGGCTGCCCCGGTCACCCCGATATCCTCGCCCCGAATGCCGTGGGCGAGGCAATGGACGAGTTCCGGCACGCTCGCGACATCGACCGCGCCGCCAAGGCGCGCCACCTCGTTCAGCCAGGCCCCGGCCTTGTTGGCCTTCTTTCCGAAATACACGCGGCCCGTCACGCCTTGAGCGCACAGCACCGCCTGGAAGGCGCCGAGGTTGTCCGCAAACCGA
Source organism: Methylobacterium indicum (assembly GCF_017347565.1). NCBI lineage: Bacteria > Pseudomonadati > Pseudomonadota > Alphaproteobacteria > Hyphomicrobiales > Methylobacteriaceae > Methylobacterium > Methylobacterium indicum. The sequence continues at coordinate 6,237,168 of NZ_AP024145.1, forward strand.
TCCGGATAGATCAGGTGGAACGGTCCTCCGACCGCGTGGGTGATGGCGTCGAGCAGCTCGTCGTCCTCGCGCGCCGCCCTCGCCCAAGGCGCTTCGCGAGCCTGAAGCATGGGGCTCATGTCCACAGCTCGATCCTCCGCCCGCGCCCGGCCGAGATGGCGCGCGTGGCCAGGGCATGGGCGACGGGAATGTCGGTGATGATCATGCCGCTGGAGAAGGCGAAGACGCGCTCCTCCGGCGAACGGCGCCCCGGCTTGCGGCCTGCGACGATGTCGGGCAGTTCCGCGTCGATCCGAGCGATGCCGTCCGGGCCGGCGAGACGCTTGCCGGTGACCCCGAGTTGACCTTCGCTCGTCGCGATCGCGTAATCGGCCTCGTGCAGCGCGCCGGCTTCCAATCCCTTGCTGGCGACGGAAATCAGCAAGCCGCCGGGCGGGAGCCAACTCGTCCGTATCTTGGGATGGGCGGCCCGCCCGGAGGCGACGACGACGATATCGGACTTCCCGACGGCCTCTGGGACGTCGTCGACCATCTCGATCCGCCGGCTGGGAAAATAGCGCGCGAAGGTCGCGTGACTTGCCGCGATGCCGTCCGGATGCGTCCCGAAGAGACGCAGCGTTTCGAGCTGGGGAAGCGCGGTCAAGAGATAGGGAAGCGTGTTCAACCCTTGAGCGCCGGTTCCAATCATCAGGGCCGAGCGAGCGTCTTGCTTGGCGCAGTGCTTGGCGATGATCGCCGTCGTGGCAGGCGTGCGCGACGCGCCGACGCGATGGCAATCCATGAAGACGGACGGCAGGCCCGTCGTGTCGTCGTAAAGGCTGATCGTTGTGTAATATTTCTCGGCGTTCTCGCTGCCCTGCCGGTAGGACGTCTTGAAGCCAACCTGTTCGATCGCCCCGTCATAGCCGAGCATGGTGTAGGAGACCGCATCGCGTTCGGGATCGGGAAGCGGCATCATGATCTTCGTCGGACACCGCGATGCACCTTCGGCAAAGAATCGGTAGGCGTCCTCGACAAGGGAGATGACCTCCGCGGGGGGAATCTCGATGTCGGAAAGTTCGCTTCGCTGAATCACATGGACAGCGGGTGTATGCAGATAGGCGCTGGACATCTCGCTAAACCTCTTTTCATCGAAGGGGACAGGCCGAAAGGCGCATGGGCGACCGCCGTGAGGAACGTGGGCGAGAGCCGGTCACAGCATGCGCTTGGTTCAGGCGGCCTGAGACTAGGTCGAAGTGACGAACGCTCCAGTTCCACTCGATACATAGTTATGCCGAAACGAGCGGAGGTCGGAGAGGGGAACGTCGCAGAGCGGAAGCGGAGGATCGAAGATGTGCCGCGTCGTCTTGGGGGGAAAGCGCCCCCCGCTTCTGGCCATGGCGACAACGTCGTCGGGCATGATGGTCTCGCCCTCGCGCCAGGCTCTGACCCGCACATTTTCATAATCGAGGAGGACGGCGGGAATCCGAGCGAGGCCGAGACGACGGGCGACCGTCAACCTGTGATGTCCGTCCATGACGAAGAGCTCGCCGCTGTGGACACCGATCGGCTCTCTCCATCGTTGCTCACGCAGAATTCGCCTTTCGAGCTCCCTGACACGATCCGCATCGGTATCTTCGGTCGGAACCAGGCAGGCAAGATCCAAGAGGCAGTATTGCATCGGCAAATCCTTTATCAGGACGAGCGAATTTAATATGTCTTCATTTTTCGCTCTATAGCGTTGGTTCGGGATGCGTAATCTTTGTGAAAACGAAAGTCAACCACCATAGTTGTCGTCTTATAATCATTATAATTAGATTATTTTAGCGTTTTCAAAGGAGGGGGCGATCTCCATCTGGGTCAACCCGAGGGCGGCGCACGCGACACGCATTGACGCCTCTCGCAGACGCGCGGCGGCAGCACGCGATCCACGCCCCGGGTGAGACGCCGCCTCCGCCGCGGCGCCTGCGCCTTGGCCGCATCTCGGCGCGGATCGCAGGCATCCCCGAGATCGGCGCGACAGCGATCGACGATCAGGATGCGGCGACGTGGGAGATCGTCCGCAACGGCCCGCAAGCCTCGGTCACCACCACCGAGGTCACCACCACCGAGGTCACCGGGACCGTCGCTGGCGAGCCGGGTGCCGACAGCCTCCTCCGAGCTGTCGCAACAGTCCGGGCACCTGACCGCCGTGGTCGCGCGATGCCTGGCGACGGTCCGGGCGGCCTGGCACCCCCGTCGAGCGATCGCCCCGAGAATCGATCGCAAACGAATGACCAGGCGCGCGAGAGGCAGACCGATCTAGGTTTCGCAAGAGCTTATCCCGCCTCGATCCGCCGCGCCGAGCGGCGACAACGTCGAGGTGTCCGGCGTAAATTCCGCATTAATTCTGATCTTTGCCACCGCGCCGTTTCGACTCGCTTAATGCCGTTGGGGTATGCAGGATGTCGGACCAGGCATAGCCAACCGAGTGACGCCATGATCTGCACTTCACCCGCTTCCGCTCCCGGCCTCGTCGAAGAGCGAACGGCCCTGTTGCAGCGTCACCTACCGACGATCTCCGACGCGACCGTGCGGACTCGCGAGGAGATGGCCGAACCGCGCCCGGAACAGGATGCCGGGCGCGCCCGCGACGAATCCCGGGCCGTCGTCCAGAACGCCGCGCGGGCCACCGACACCATCCTGGGTGCCTCCGGGACGGTCGACGACCGCGCCGACGAGGCGACGCGCGGCCATGCCGCCGCCATCCAGGCCCGGATTCAGGACGTCTTCGCCGCCTGCGCCTTCCCGGGCCGGGCCGGCCGCCGCCGCGGGGAGGACGCCCTCCCCGACCGTCCTGCCCGGCCCGACGTCGCGGCCGTCCCGCAGGGCGCCATCGTCGCCTGACCCTCCCGCCGGGGCCCGACCATGCATCGGATCCTCATGATCTCGGACAACCCCGACCGGAGCCGCGGGCTCGCCCGTGACCTCGGCGACGAGATGGCCTGCGAGATCCACGACCTCTACGACGACGCCCCCGCCCGGCCGGCCGATGCCCTGCTCGCGGATGTCGAGGACCACAGCGCCGAGGCGCTCGACCGCCTGCGCCGCATTCTGGCGGTGGCCCGCCGCGGCGCGCCCTTCGTCGTCCTGCTGCGCCGGGACACCTCGCGTGCGCGGCTGTTCGGCCTCGCGCTCGGCGCCTCGAAGACCCTCTGCGCGCCCTTCGACCCCGCGCGGGTGCGCGATGCCGCCGGCCTCTCCCGCCCCGAGGCGCTCGACCCCTGCAGCCTGCGCAGCAGCGAGGAGGCGCGCCAGTTCTTCAGCACGGTGTTCGTGCCCGATGGGCCCGTCACGACCCGCGTCGTCGACACCGGCACCGATTTCATCGCCCAGGCGGTCCGCGACACCGGCATCCGCGACTGGGTCCGGGCGGTGCGCCGCTTCGACGACGCCACCCACCAGCACTGCCTCCTGGTCACCGGGCTCGCCGCCGCCTTCGCCCGCAGCCTCGGCCTCGGCGAGCGCGAATGCCATCGCCTCACCAAGGCCGCGCTCCTGCACGACGTCGGCAAGATCCACGTCCCCTCGGCGATCCTCAACAAGCCGGGCCGGCTCGATGCCGCCGAGATGGCGATCGTGCGCCAGCACCCCGACAAGGGCTACCGCATGCTCGCCGGCCAGGGGTTCGAGCCCGAGATGCTCGCGGTCGTGCGCTCCCACCACGAGATGCTCGACGGCTCGGGGTATCCCGACCGGTTGAAGCAGGACGAGATCCCCGATCTCGTGCGCCTCGTCACCGTCTGCGACATCTACGCCGCCCTGATCGAGGAGCGCCCCTACAAGCCGCCGCTGCCCGGCAAGGAGGCGATGGCGATCCTGGACGGCATGACGGGCCGCCTCGATCCGGCGGTCGTCGCCGCCTTCCGGCCGATCGCCACGGCCTTCACCCCGCACTTCCCCTACGACGCATGAGGACGGGTGTGGCGACCACGTTCCGGCGCGGCCTGCGCTCGGCCCGGGCCTGGATTGCCCTCGGGGTCGTGGCGCCCCTGGGCATGGTGGCGGTCTGCGCCGCGTTGCTGCTCGACATGCGCCGCGATGCCTGGGACAAGGCCGCGCGGACCTCCTGGAACCTGCTCCAGGTGATCGAGCGCGACGTCGACCGCAACGTCGAGATCATCGACCTCGCGCTGCAGAGCGTCGTCGAGAACCTCAAGATCTACGATCTCGAGGAACTCAAGCCCCATTTCCGTCAACGCGTCCTGTTCGATCGCGCCGTCAACGCCAAGGATCTCGGCGCGATGCTCGTCCTCGACGAGTACGGCAACGCCCTCTACGACGCGGCCGGCTGGCCGGCGCGGCGCCTCAACGGCGGCGACCGCGACTACTTCCGGGCGCACAAGGCCGATCCGGATCTCGGGCTCCACATCAGCCGGCCGGTGATCTCGCAGCTCATCGGCAAGCCGGTGATCGTGCTCAGCCGCCGCGTCGCCATGGCGGACGACTCCTTCAACGGGATCGTGCTCGGCAGCCTGTCGCTGTCCTACTTCAATCGGATGTTCGACCGGATCCGGCTCGGGCCGGGGGGCACGATCGCCCTGTTCCTGGCCGACGGCACCCGGATCCTGCGCCATCCCGAGCCCAACGAGGAACTCGCCCCGAACTTCGCCTCCTCGCCCAACGTCCAGCGCTTCCTGCGCGAGAGCACCGGCAGCTTCGTCGGCATCACGCCGAGCGACGACGTCGAGCGCCTCTACACCTTCACCCGGGTCGGCACCCTGCCGCTCTACCTCAGCGTCGCGCTCTCGACCGCGGAGATCGAGGCCGAATGGCGCGCCAAGGCGCTCGGGATCGGCCTCGTCGTCCTCGCCCTGTGCGGCCTCGCGATCGGGCTGTCGGTCCTGGTCGCGGGCGAGCTGCGCCGGCGCAACGCCGCCGAGGCCGAGCTGGCGCTTCTCTCCCGCACCGACCCCCTCACCGGCCTGCCCAACCGACGCGCCTTCGAGGAAGCGTTCGGGCGCGCCTTCGCGGAGACGCGCCGCCGCTCCGCGCCGCTGGGCCTCCTCGTCGTCGATGCCGATCACTTCAAGCGCTTCAACGACCGCCACGGCCACGAGGGCGGCGACCGGGTGCTGGTCGCGATCGCCCGAGCCCTGTCGGCGAGCGCGCGCCGGCCGGGCGACCTCGTGGCGCGCATCGGCGGCGAGGAATTCGCGATCCTCCTGCCGAATACCGATGCCGAGGGCGTCGCCCATGTCGCCGAGACCGCGCACGCGGCCGTCGGTTGCCTGCTCGTCGAGGCGCAGGACGGCCCGGTCGGACGGATCACCGTGAGCATCGGCCTCGCCTTCGGGCTGCCGCGAGCGGGGGGCGAGCCGGCCGAGCTCTTTCGGCTCGCCGATGCCGCCCTGTACGAGGCCAAGGCCGCCGGGCGCGACCGCACCTGCTACGCGCTGATGCCGCCGCCCCGCACCGGTCCGGGCGGGATCGAGAGCTGGATGGAACCAGGGGGCGATGCACCCGCCTCGACGCGCCACGGCGCGAGCGGCCCGCCGCTCGCCGTCCCCCTCGCCTCCTGACGAAGGCCAGCCATGCACGTCGCCCTGATCGATCCGAGCCGCGTCGTCCTCAAGATCGTGACCGGCATGCTCGAGGCCGGCGGGCACACCGTCGTGGCGTTCTCGGATTCCGCCGCGGCGCTGGCCCACGTGGAGGCGGACCCTTCGATCGCCTGCGTCCTCACGAGCCTCGAGGTCGAACCGCTCAATGGGCTCGAACTGTGCTGGTTGCTGCGGGCGTTGGCCGACGAGCGCCGCCCCCTCACCATCCTGGTGATGTCCAGCGCCCGCGACGAGCGCCCGCTCGGCGAGGTCCTCGACAGCGGCGCCGACGACTTCCTCTCCAAGCCGCCGAGCCCCAAGGAACTCCACGGCCGTCTGCGCGCGGCCGAGCGGGTGCTCGGCCTCCAGCGCGCCCTCATCCGCCAGGCCGACACCGACCACCTGACGCAGCTCCTCAACCGGGGCGCCCTGATGCGACACGCCGACCGCGCCCTCGCCGGAGCCTCCGCCGGGAACCCGCTGGCGATGCTCCAGGTCGACATCGACCACTTCAAGTCGATCAACGACCGCTTCGGCCACGACATCGGCGACCAGGTGATCCGCCGCGTGGCGCAGATCCTGCGCGAGACCGGCGCGACCGCCGGCCGCCTCGGGGGCGAGGAATTCGCCGTGCTGATGCCCGGCCATGGCATCGCCGGCGCCGCGGTGGTCGCCCACCGCATCCGCAGCCAGTGCGCGGCCGGCACGGTCCCGGGTCTGCCGGATCTGCGCTTCACCGCCAGCATCGGCCTGAGCGAGTGGGCGCCCGGCGACAGCGTCGACAGCCTGCTCAAACGGGCCGACGTCGCCCTGTACGCGGCCAAGCGCGGCGGGCGGGACCGGGTGGCGGTGACCGGCGCCGACAGGGAGCCGGAGATGATCGGCTGACTGTTCAGCTCGAAGACCTATTTTTCATGTAATACCATGCGATGCTATGGATATACGATCTCTAAAATTAAACTAATTTACTCATATAATACAAGAGGAAATTTGGTCTCGGAATTGTGTCATGTTCGGTTCGATGTCCGCATCCGGCGACCTGAGGGCCAGGTTCGAGGCCCTGGACCGCTCCCAGGCCGTCAACGAGTTCGCCCCGACGGCGCCATCCTGACGGCCAACGCCCGGTTCCTGGCCGCCATGGGCTACGCGCTCGACGAGGTCCGGGGCGCAGACCGACCTGCTGGCGTTGAACGCCACCATCGAGGCCGCCCGCGCAGGCCCTCCTGCCGACGCGTCGGACGCCGTCCGGGATGGAGAAGGCGACGGGCGGCGGTGCCGAGCCCCCGAGCCCCGTGCGTCGGCGCGGCCCTGCACAGGAGCGCTGCGCCCTCACGCGCGAGGTCGTGCCGTCGGTGGCTGTGCCGCCCGGCTCGCCGTTCACGGGCTGCCAGGACGTGGTGGTGCGCGATCCGGTGCCGGAGGCCTGCGTGACGCGCGAACGGCGCGAGTGCTGGCGCACGCTCTCGGGCGAGACGCTGGTGGCGGGGGTGGGCGTCCCGCTCTTCCAAGCGGCAGGGGGGCGGCCGCACCGCAACGAGGCGGGACTGCTGCAGGTGCCGGATCAGCCGGAGATTCCATTGCACAGCAACGGATCGGAGAACGACATCCGCGCCGGCGTCACCGAGCGGCGGATATCGGGCGGCGGATCTCGGGCGGCACGACGAGCCTGGCCGGCCGCACCGCGCGCGACCCGCAGCTGGGCCTGATGAGGACCTGCGCCAAGCTCGGCCTCTCGTTCTTCCGGTATCTCGGCATTCCCGATCACGGGCCGCCCATACCCCCTCGCCGACCTGGTCACCCAGATCACGACAGCCTGACGGCCCGCGACTTTGCCCCGGTTACCGGCCTGACGCCCCAGGTCATTGATTCTGCCGCATTTTCTATGGGCGAACCGGTGCCACCTTCGTCGGACGATGCTCTACCCGATCGCGGCCGGCAGCGCCGGCAGCCAGGAGGCGCCCTCCTCCACCAGAAAATCCCAGAACGCCTGCCCCGCCGGGCTCAAGACCTTGTCGGCCCGGCGGACCGCGAACCAGTCGCGGCGGATCGGCAGCCCCTCGACGTCGAGGAGCACCAGGCGGCCGGCCGACACCTCCATCGCCACGGTGTGGCCCGAGATCAGCGCGACGCCGAGCCCCGCCATGACCGTCTGCTTGATGGTCTCGTTCGAGCCGTTGTCGATGCCGATCGGCGCGCGGCGCACCAGCAGGCCGGCCATGAACTCCTCGAACACCGTCCGGGTGCCCGAGCCGTATTCCCGCACCAGGAACGGCTCCTCCGCGAGTTCCTCCCGGGTCACCCCGCGCCGCCCGGCGAGGCGATGGTCGGGCGGCGCGATCACCACCAGGGGATGGGGGCCGAAGGCCTCGGCGGTGATCGGGAAGTCCCGGGGCGGGCGGCCCATCAGCGCGAGGTCGACGCGGTAGTCGCGCAGGGTCTCGACGGTGGCGCCGCGATTGCCGACGACGAGGTCGATCTCCACCCCCGGATGGGCGCGGGCGAAGCCGCCGACGATGCTCGGCGCGAAGTACTTGGCGGTCGAGACCACGCCGAGGGAGACCTTGCCGCCGCGCCCGCCGCGCAAGGCCCGCAGCCGCTCGGCGCAGGTGTCGAGCACGGAGCCGATGCTGTCGGTGGCCCAGAGCAGCTCGCGACCGGCATCGGTCGGCTTGAGGCCCGCATGGGTGCGGTCGAACAGCAGGAGGCCGATCTCGTCCTCCAGCCCCTTGATCCGCGCCGTGAGCGCGGCCGGGGTGACGTTCAGCTCCTGGGCCGCCCGCGTCATCGTGCCGAGCCGCGCGATCGCCGCGACCGCGTGGAGCTGCTTGAGCGAGAGGTTGCGTATGCGGTCCTGCGCCATCCGCTCCTCGGCCGGCGATCGTGAAGAGGATCCGTTCGACATCGCGGCGGGGATCCGCGCATCCCGTACTTCGGGACGGGGTGACGAAGCTACCCCCGGGCGCCTAAGCTGAAGACCAGCGGAGACGGATGACGCCCCCGAGAGGCACGGACGGGCTCGGAGACAGGACATGCTTCTGAGCACCCGCAGCGAGGCGACCACGCCGCGACGGCATCCGGCCGTCGGCCCGGTGCTCGCGGCCATCGCCGCCGCGGCCGCCGCGACCGCCGGCGCGCTCGCCGCCGCCCTCACCGGGAGCCCCGAGAGCGCGGCCCGCCGCCTGTTCGCGGAAGCGCTGCGCGGCATCGACGTGGCGGCGATCGCCTGGCCCGACCGGGAGGAGCCCGAGCCGCGCCAGCGCGGCGCCGCCCTCGTCCTCGCGCTCGATCCCCTCGAGGGGGCCGACGACCTCGACGGCGGCATGCCGGCCGGCACGATCTTCTCGCTGCGCCCGGCCGGCGCGGACCCGGCTTGCGCCTTCCGGGCACCCGGCCGCACGCAGGTGGCGGCGGGCTTCGTCACCTACGGCCCGCGCACCCTGCTGACCCTCACCGACGGCACCGCGACCACGACCCGGATCCTCGATCCCCAGAGCGGCGCCTTCCGGCCGCCGGTCTGCCTGCGCGTCCGGGAGACGAGCCCCCGGAGCGGGCCCGACGCCCCGCGGCGCAGCGACACCGCCCCGGTCGGCTGGACCTCGTTGATGGCCTCGCTCTCGGCGGGTGCGCAGCGGGTGCTGACGCATGGCGGCTTGCATCTGCGCCCGGCCGACATGGACCACGACCGGGATGCCGGCGGCGTGCGCCTCGTCCACGCCGCCGCCCCGGTCGCCCTGGCGATCGAGGCGGCCGGCGGCACCGCCACCGACGGGCGCGGCCGGGCGATCCTCGATCTCGCCGCCGACGACCTGCACCGGCGTACGCCGCTGGCCGTCGGCTCGCCCCGTGAGGTGGCCGGCCTGCTGCGCCGGCTCGACGCCGACCGCGACGCCGGGGGCTCGCCGCTCTTCGCCGCCCGCGGGCTGTTGCGGGCCTGACCGGCGGTGTCGGCGCTCCATCCCATCGTGTCGGTGACGGGATCGTCCGGATCCGGCACCACCTCGGTGCGCAACACCTTCGAGCAGATCTTCCGCCGCGAGGGCGTCGAGGCGGCCTTCATCGAGGGCGACGCCTTCCACGCCCTCGACCGGGCGGCGATGCGCGAGGCGATGGCCCGCGAGCCGACCCTGAGCCATTTCGGCGAGCGGGCGAACCTCCTCACCGAACTCGAGGCGGTCTTTCGCGAATACGGCGCGTCCGGCCGCGGCCGCACCCGCCACTACCTGCACGATGCCGCGGACGCCGCCCGGTTCGGCGGCGAGCCCGGGACCTTCACGCCCTGGGAGGAGTTCGCCGAGGGCTCGGACCTGCTGTTCTACGAGGGCCTGCACGGGGCGCTGGTCAACGACACCCTCGACATCGCCGCGCATGCCGACCTGAAGATCGGCGTGGTGCCGGTGATCAATCTCGAATGGATCCAGAAGCTCCACCGCGACAAGGCCGCCCGCGGCTACTCGACCGAGGCGGTGACCGACGTGATCCTGCGGCGGATGCCCGACTACGTCACCACCATCTGCCCGCAATTCACCAACACCGACATCAACTTCCAGCGCATCCCGACGGTCGACACCTCGAACCCCTTCGTCGCCCGCTGGATCCCGACCGCCGACGAGTCGATGGTGGTGATCCGCTTCCGCGACCCCAAGGGGATCGATTTTCCCTACCTGATCTCGATGATCGCTGGCAGCTTCATGTCGCGGGCGAACTCGGTGGTGATCCCCGGCGGCAAGCTCGATCTCGCCATGCAGCTGATCCTCACCCCGATGATCCTGAGGCTCGTCGAGCGTCGGCGCCGGTTGCTCTAACGCCTCGACGGCTCGGCTTGTGCTCCGGGCAGGATGGCGTAAGAGTCCGGCCATCCGACGTGCCTTGAGGGGAAGGCACTCCGAGTTGCGAGAGTCCCGGCGTATGGCGAGTGACGGGTCGAGCCGTGAGGCGCATGAAGCCGGGAACGGCCGGGCGGAGTTGCCGTACCGTCTGCGGCAGCAGGCGCTGATGGGCGCCTTCGCCCGCATGGCGCTCCAGACCCGCGACCTCGACGCACTGCTCCAGCGCGCCAGCGAGCTCTGCGCCGAGGGGCTGGCCGCCCCGTGCTGCCAGGTGCTGGAATACCGCGCCCGCGATCACGCCTTCGTCATCCGCGCCTGCACGGGCCTCGCCCCCGATCTCGTCGGGACGGATCTCTCGGCCGCCGACGAGGCGACGCCGGCGGCCTACGCCTACCGCACGGGGGCGGGCGTGCTCGCCAACGGGATCCCGATCGGGACCGGCGGGTCGCGGGGCGAGGCGCGCTTTCACCTGCCGGGGGCGCTTGCGCCGGCCGGCACCTGCCACGCGGTCAACGTGCCGATCGCGCTGGGCGACGAGAGCCGGCGCGCCTACGGCGTGCTCGAGGCCTGGGGCGCCGAGGGGCACGGCTTCGACCGGGCCGACCAGGAATTCCTCGCCGGCTTCGCCGGGCTGCTCGGCATCGCGGTCGAGCGTCACCAGGGCGATGCCCGCCTGCGCGAGGCCCTCGATCACCAGGTCGAGCTCACCCGGGAGATGAGCCACCGGGTCAAGAACAGTCTCGGCGTGGTGGCGGGCCTGCTGCGGCTCCAGGCCCGGGACGCCGGGACCGACGAGATCCGCCATGCCCTTGAAGATGCGGGAACGCGCATCGCCACCGTGGCGGCGGTGCACGACCACCTCTGGCGCGGCCTCCACCAGCTCGGCATGGTGGATCTGGCGGCGTTCCTGCGCGAATTGGTGGCCAAGCTCCAGGGCGAGGCGCAGGGCCACGCGCTGACCTGCGAGGCGGATTCGAAGCTGATCAGCGCCGACCAGGCGATCCCGATCGGGCTCGTGGTCAGCGAGCTCGTGACCAACGCGGTCAAGTACGCCTATCCGCAGGGGACCGGGCCGGTGCGGGTGACGCTCGCGGTGCGGGAGGACGGCCTGCGCCTCGCCGTGCGCGACGAGGGTGTCGGCCTGCCGCCGGGCTTCGACGTCTCGATGCGCCAGCCGACCCTCGGCCTCAAGATCATCTGCAGCCTGATCCGGCAGCTCGACGGCCGCCTCGCCACCGCCTCGGACGGGCCGGGCGCGCATTTCGTGCTGGACCTCCCGATCGCCTGAGGCTCCCGCCCCACGCGGAGGTCGCAAGAGTGTCGCCCTGAACGGGGCCGCCCCGGTGGCCCCGCCTTGCGCCTCGGCTCCCTCGACATCTCCGCCCGTCACGGCTCCGTCGAGATCGGTCGCGCGCGGAGTCCCGAAGCTCCCGTGAAGGCCTCAGGCGGCCCGCGACGACCGGGCCACCGGGGCGGCCGGCTCGGCCACCGCCGGCAGCGCGTCCATCACGCGGGCCGCCGGGAAGGTCACGATGACCTCGGTGCCTTCGCGCGGCCGGGACTTCAGCTGGAAGCCGCCGCCATGCAGGTCGACCAGGCCCTTCACGATCGGCAGGCCCAGGCCCGACCCCTGCTCGGCGGTCTTGATCGCGAGTGACCCGCGGCCGAAGGACGACATCACGGTCGGGATCTCGTCCTCGGGGATGCCCGGTCCGGTATCCTTCACGCTGACATACTGGCCGCCGGACGAGGTCCAGCCGACCTTGATCACGATTTCTCCGCCCGGTGGGGTGAACTTGATGGCGTTCGACAGGACGTTGAGGACGATCTGGCGCAGCGCCCGCTCGTCGGCCCAGAGCCGCGGCAGCGACGGATCGATCAGCTCGTGGAAGGTCTGGTTCTTCGCCCGGGCCCGGAGCGCCATCATGTGCCGGCCCTCCTCCACCACGTAGGCGAGCTGAAGGGCCTCCTCGTTCAATTCGTAGCGTCCCGCCTCGATCCGCGAGAGGTCGAGGATCTCGTTGATCAGGTTGAGGAGGTGCAGGCCGCTGTCGTGGATGTCGGTGGAGTATTCCTTGTAGGAGGCCGCCGCGTGGGGGCCGAACACCTCGTTCTTCATCACCTCCGAGAAGCCCAGGATGGCGTTGAGCGGCGTGCGCAACTCGTGGCTCATCGTGGCGAGGAAGCGGGACTTGGCGAGGTTGGCTTCCTCCGCCCGCCGCCGCGCCTCGTCGGAATTCGCCTTGGCCTGCTCCAGTTCGCCGAAGATCGCGTCCTTCTCGGCTCGTGATTGCAGGGCCGAGACGGTCGAGGCGTGGAGGTGGTTCGACAGGAAGAGGAAGAACAATTGCGCGCAGACCGCCATGCCGACGAGGAGGACGGTCTCGACCTCGCGCGACAGGGCCAGCAGGGTGGCGGTGGCCGCGCAGAGCGGCAGGAGCCCCGCATAGGCCGCGAGCGGGACCGTGGCGGCCAGCATCGTGGTCACGGCGGCCACGATGACCAGCACCACCATCACGTAGGTGCGGGCGTTCGCGGCATCGACCTGGAGCGGCACCAGCACCAGGAGCGCCCAGGCGGCGCTCTGGACGAGCTCGCCGACGATCACCCGGCGGCGCGAGATCCGGAGCGAGAGCCCGGCGGGATCCTGCCGCAGGAAGGACCGCGACAAGGCGGTGTTGACCAGGATCGCCACCAGCACGCCGGCGCCCCAGGCGCCGCTGAGGAGGGCCGGGGCCCAGAAGGCCGAAGCCGCCGCGACCAGGCAGGCGAGGGTCACGAGCGGCAGGAAGGCACCGCGCCGATACTGGGCGTAGACGCGCAGGAGCTCGTAGTCGAAGGCGCGCTCGAGCCCGATCGACGAGGTCAGCCGCTCGCGGGCCGAGCGGACGTCCCGCGCGACCTTGCGCCGCCGGGCCGCCTCCTCCGCCGTCGGGCCGCGCCCGCGCTGGACCATTTGCGCCGTGATCTCGGACATTGAGCTCGGGTCGTGCCGCTCCCTCGCCGCCGCGGACCGCCGGCCGGTCCGGGAGAAGCTCACCGAAAATCGTTAAGGTCCCCCTGCCGAAACCCCACGAATACGACCGATCCGGCCGTCCCGGCCTGCCGCTGGGGCACGCGAGGAGGGGTGCGCTGGCGCACATCGGTCCCGCTTGCGGGCGGTGCAGGAGCGGCCGACAGAAGGCAGGCCTGGAACCATTCCAGCCTCTCGTCGGAAGCGCACGATGACGAAGCTCACCCTCAACGGCCGGACCTACGAGGTCGAGGCCGATCCCGAGATGCCGCTCCTCTGGGCGATCCGTGACCACCTGAACCTCACCGGCACCAAGTACGGCTGCGGCATCGCCCAGTGCGGCGCCTGCACGGTCCATCTCGACGGGCAGCCGGTGCGCGCGTGCCAGACCCGGCTCGGCGATGTCGGCGAGGCGAAGATCACCACGATCGAGGGGATCTCGGGCCCGGTGGCCGAGGCGGTGCGCACCGCCTGGCGCAAGCTGGACGTCGTGCAGTGCGGCTACTGCCAGTCGGGCCAGATGATGTCGGCGATCAGCCTGCTCTCGGACAACAAGACCCCGTCCGACGCCGATATCGACGCCGCCATGGACGGCAACGTCTGCCGCTGCGGCACCTACCAGCGCATCCGCGCGGCGATCCACGACGCCGCCCGCTCCCTCGCCTGACCGGGACGCCGCCATGCTGAACTCTCGCATCAAGACGCGCCAAGCCCCTCTCCGGGAAGACGCCGTCACGTCCCGCCGCACCTTCCTGCGCGGCTCCGCCACCGCGGCCGGCGCCCTGGTGATCGGGCTCACCCTGGATCTCAACCTTTCGCCCAAGGGCGCGCGCGCCGCGGGCGGTCCCGACCTGTCGAAGGCGCCGGCCAAACCCAACGCCTTCGTGCGCATCGCCGCCGACGACACCGTGACGGTGGTGATCAAGCACCTCGACATGGGCCAGGGCAACACGACGGGCCTCGCCACCATCGTGGCCGAGGAGCTCGACGCCGACTGGGGGCAGATGCGCGCGGTCTTCGCCCCGGCCGATGCCAGCCTCTACAACAACCTCGCCTTCGGGCCGATCCAGGGCACCGGCGGCTCGACCGCGGTGGCGAATTCCTGGATCCAGCTGCGCAAGGCCGGGGCCGCCGCCCGCGCCATGCTGGTCGCGGCCGCCGCCGAGGAGTGGAAGGTTCCGGCCGGCGAGATCACGGTCGAGAAGGGCGTGATGCGCCACAAGAGCGGCCAGGCCGGCCGTTTCGGCACCTTCGCGGCGAAGGCTGCCGTGCAGCCGGTCCCCGAGAACCCGGCGCTGAAGGACCCCTCCGCCTTCCGCCTGATCGGCACCACGCTGCCGCGCCTCGATTCGAAGGCCAAGACCGACGGCAGCGCCCAATACGCCCTCGACGTGCGCCGGCCGGGCCAGCTCACGGCCCTCGTCGCCCGGGCGCCGCGTTTCGGCGCCACGCTGAAGAGCGTGGACGATACGGCCGCCAAGGCGGTGCCGGGGGTGGTGCAGGTGGTCCGCATCCCGAGCGGCGTCGCGGTGGTGGCGCGCGACACCTGGTCGGCGATGAAGGGCCGCGAGGCGCTGACGCTGACCTGGGACGATGCCGGCGCCGAGCGCCAGTCGACCGAGTCGCAGCAGGCCGCCTACAAGGCCATGGCCGACAAGCCCGGCCTCGTCGCCTCGCAGCGCGGTGACGCCGCCGGCGCCATCAAGGGCGCCGCCAAGGTGCTGGAGGCGGAGTTCTCGTTCCCCTACCTCGCGCATGCGCCGATGGAGCCGCTCAACGCCACGATCGAGCGGGCGGGCGACGGCTCCTACGACATCTATGCCGGCTCGCAGTTCCAGACGATCGAGCAGGCGGTGGCGGCGGGCATCCTCGGCACCACCGCCGACAAGGTGCGCATCACCACCCTGTGGGCCGGCGGCTCGTTCGGCCGGCGCGCCACGGCCTCGGCCGACTACATCGCCGAGGCCGCCGCGATCCTGAAGGCCACCGGCGAGAAGGCCCCGATCCATCTCGTCTGGACCCGCGAGGACGACATCACCGGCGGCTATTACCGCCCGGCCGCCTATCACCGCATCCGCGCCGGCCTCGACGCCAAGGGGGCGATCACCGGTTGGGAGCACCGCATCGTCGGCAAGTCGATCATCATCGGCACGCCGCTCGAAGCCATGATGGTGAAGGACGGGGTCGACGCCACGACGGTCGAGGGCGCGTCCGACACGCCCTACGCGCTGCCGGCCTATCGGTTCGAGGTCCACAACGCCCGCGAGGGCGTGCCGGTCCTGTGGTGGCGCTCGGTCGGGCACTCGCACACCGCCCAGGCGATGGAGGTGTTCATCGACGAGGCGGCCCATGCCGCCGGCCAGGACCCGGTCGCCTACCGGCTCGGCCTCCTCCGCCAAGCGCCCCGGCTCTCCGCCGCCCTGACGCTTGCGGCCGAGAAATCCGGCTGGAGCGCCCGCGACCAGAAGCCCGGCCGCGGCTACGGCGTCGCCGCGCACGAATCCTTCGGCTCCTACGTGGCGATGGTGGCCGACGTGACGGCCGAGGCCGGCAAGGTGAAGGTCAACCGCATCGTGGCGGCGGTCGATGTCGGCGTGGCGGTGAACCCGGACGTCATCCGGGCTCAGGTCGAGGGCGCGGTCGGCTTCGCCCTGTCGTCGGTCCTGCGCAACCGCATCACCTTCAAGGACGGCGAGGTGCAGGAGAAGAACTTCGACGCCTACGAGCCGACCCGGATGAGCGAGATGCCGAAGGTCGAGGTCCACATCGTGCCCTCGGCCGCCGCACCCACCGGCATCGGCGAGCCCGGCGTCCCGGTGCTGGCCCCGGCGATCTCGAACGCGGTCTTCGCCGCCACCGGCCAGCGCCTGCGCTCGCTGCCCCTCGACCTGTCGGCGCTCCGCGGCGTGTGATCGCGCACCACACGTTTAACCCCTGCCCTATATGGTGGGCATGACTTCCAGTTTTGGACCCGAGACGACTTCAGGGTGCGGCGCGAGCCGCACCCTTTTTTCATCCGCGCCGGACTTCGCCGAGACGGCCGCGCGGGTGCGGACCTGCCGCCTCTGCCGCGAGGCGCCGCGGCACGGCCCCCCCCTTCCCGTGGAGCCGCGGCCGATCGTGCAGGGCACGTCCCGGGCCCGGATCTGCATCGCCAGCCAGGCGCCGGGCAACCGGGCGTTCCAGAGCGGCATCCCGTTCCAGGATCCTTCCGGCAAGCGCCTGCGCGAGTGGCTCGGCCTCGACGAGCCGGCCTTCTACGATCCCGACCGGATCGCGATCGTGCCGATGGGCGCCTGCTTTCCCGGCCACGATGCCAAGGGCGGAGACTTGCCGCCGCGGCGCGAATGCGCCGAGACCTGGCGCGAGCCCCTGCTCGCCGGCCTGCCGAACCTGGAACTGGTGCTGCTGATCGGCCAGTACGCACAGGCCTGGCACCTCGGCCGGCGGCCCGGCGGGCTCACCGAGACGGTCGCGCGCTGGCGCGAGATCTTTTCCGAGTCCCGACGACCCCGGCTGCTGCCCCTGCCCCACCCGTCCTGGCGCAACACGCCGTGGCTGAAGAAGCATCCGTGGTTCGAGGCCGAGCTTCTGCCCGTGCTGCGGGAGGAGGTGGCGCGGCTCGCAGGACGGACTTGATTCCCGGCCGGACCCGTGATGGGTGCGCACGTTTGTTCTTTGCGTGACGGAGGTCCCGTGCCCGAGCCCATCAGCCCCCGCGACCGCCTGATCGTCGCCCTCGACATGGCGAGTCCCGGCGAGGCCGAGCGCCTGATCGACCGGATCGGCGACGCCGCGAGCTTCTACAAGATCGGCTACCGCCTCGGCTATGCCGGCGGCCTCGCGCTGGCCGAGCGGCTGGTCCGGGGCGGGCACAAGGTCTTTCTCGACCTCAAGCTCCACGATATCGGCAACACCGTCGAGGAGGGCGTGCAGTCGC
Source organism: Methylobacterium indicum (assembly GCF_017347565.1). Taxonomy (NCBI): domain Bacteria; kingdom Pseudomonadati; phylum Pseudomonadota; class Alphaproteobacteria; order Hyphomicrobiales; family Methylobacteriaceae; genus Methylobacterium; species Methylobacterium indicum. Next base: position 6,254,508 of record NZ_AP024145.1, read on the forward strand.
TCGCCGGGATCGGCGCCACCTTCCTCACCGTCCATGCCTACCCGCAGACCATGCGGGCGGCGGCGAGCGGGCGCGACAAGGCGGGGACGGGCCTGAAGATCCTCGGCGTCACGGTGCTTACCTCCTACGACGACGCGGATGCCCGCGAGGCCGGCTACGCGCTGAGCGTCGCCGACCTCGTCGCCGCCCGGGCCGCCGCCGCCGAGGCGATCGGCATCGACGGCATCGTCTGCTCGGCGGCGGAGGCCCCGCAGGTCCGGGCGATCCTCGGGCCCGACCGCCTGATCGTCGCCCCGGGCATCCGGCCGGCCGGGGCCGAGATCGGCGACCAGAAGCGGGTCGTGACCCCGGCGGAAGCGATGCGGGCCGGCGTCGACCACGTGGTGGTCGGCCGCCCGATCACGGGCGCCGCCGATCCGCGGGACGTCGCGCGCCGCATCGTCGACGAGATGGCGGGGGCGCTCTGAGGCTTTTTCCGACGAAGCGGAGTCCGGTTCGTCAAGGAAAATGCGTCAAAACCAGAGACCCGGAGAGCGTCGCGATTGCAACGCGATCGTGACGCTCTCTAGAATTCAGGCGAGAACAAGGGAGGAGCCCCATGGCGAAGGGATACTGGGTCGGCCGCGTCGACGTCTCGAACACCGAGGCCTACAAGAACTACGTCGCGGCCAACGGCGCCGCCTTCGCCAAGTTCGGCGGGCGCTTCCTCGTCCGCGGCGGCACCTTCGAGGCGGTGAGCGGCTCGAGCCGGGCCCGCAACGTCGTGATCGAATTCCCGAGCTACGATCAGGCGCTCGCCTGCTGGAACTCGCCCGAGTATCAGGCCGCCCGCGCCAAGCAGGAGGGCGGTGCCGAGATCGACCTCATCGTGATCGAGGGTTACGACGGCCCGCAGCCGGGCGCCGCGTGACGCGGGGACGCTCCGCGTTCCGGAAGGCGCCTTGACCACCGGGCGGTGCGCGCCACCTCCCGGCGGGTTCGCGCCGGGCGACGCCCCTCGCGCGGCAGGCCCCGGGTGGCATGGACCGCTCCCCGCATACCGGAACACGAGGCGCCGCACCGGCCATGACGGGACACGGGACATCGCAAGGGATCCCCGGCTGGCGCCGGATCCTGCGCCTCCTCCTCACGGTGGTACCGCCCCTGATCGGGATCGTCCTGATCGGACAGGCCGTGGTGGCCTCGATCGGCGGCGACATCCGCCGATGGGAGTTCATCCTCGGGGCTTTGTGCCTCTGCCTGACCTTCGCCGGACGGCTGGTGCCGGAGCGGTAGGCGCATAACGAGAAAAGCCGCCCTCGCGGGCGGCTTTCCGACATCTCGGTTCCTGACGTCGCGCGATCAGCGCGAGTAGAACTCGATGACCAGGTTCGGCTCCATCTGCACCGGGTACGGGACCTCGGACAGGGTCGGCACGCGGGTCATGCGCGCGGTCATCTTGCCGTGGTCGACCTCGATGTAGTCGGGAACGTCGCGCTCGGCGAGCTGGCTCGCCACGAGGACGATCTCGAGCTGCTTGGACGACTCCTTGATCTCGATCACGTCGTCCGGCTTCACGAGGTAGCTCGGGATGTTGACGCGGACGCCGTTCACCCGGATGTGGCCGTGGTTCACGAACTGGCGGGCGGCGAACGGGGTCGCCACGAACTTCGAGCGGTAGACCACCGCGTCGAGGCGGCGCTCGAGCAGGCCGACCAGGTTCTCGCCCGAGTCGCCACGCAGGCGGATCGCCTCGGCGTAGTAACGGCGGAACTGCTTCTCGGTGATGTTGCCGTAGTAGCCCTTGAGCTTCTGCTTGGCGCGCAGCTGCGTGCCGAAGTCGGACATCTTGCCCTTGCGGCGCTGGCCGTGCTGGCCCGGGCCGTACTCGCGGCGGTTCACGGGGCTCTTCGGGCGGCCCCAGATGTTCTGGCCCATACGGCGATCGAGCTTGTGCTTCGCCTGAACGCGTTTCGACATCGCGTGTCCTCTTGAATCTGCATCACGTTAAGAGAGGAACGCGCCCTCCTCCCCCCGTAAGCCGGGGCGACAGAGCGGCCGTGACGAGCCGCTCGCGGGTGCGCAAAATGCCGCGGGGCCCCAAACCGGAGCCCCGCGAGCCAGGGGCTCTTAGGCGACGAAGCGTCCGGGGTCAACCCTCGGAGAGTTCTGTCGATTCCCCCGCGGGGGCCGGAACCGCGCTCCTCCCTCACAGGCGCGGTCGGAACCGCACTCTGCCCTCAAAGGCGCGGTCGAAACCGCGCTTCGGCCTCGCCGTCGCGCAGACCGAGGATCGAGACGTGGTCGCCCGGCAGTGCCACGAACTCGGCGCCCGCGATCCGGGCGAGGCGCGCGCCGTACTTCTCCGGGATCACCGGGTCGGCATCGCCGTGGACGATCAGGATCGGGACGGCGACCGCGGCGATCGCCCGGTCCGAGTGCCAGGTGTCGGCGAGCAGGCCGGCCGGCAGGAGGCGGAAATGGTGGCGGGCCATCGCGGTCATCGAATCGAACGGCGCCTCGAGATAGAGGCCGAGCACGCCCCCTGCACCAGCCCGGGCCGCCACCGCCACCGCGACCGCCGCGCCGAGGGAGTGGCCGTGCAGCAGCACCGGCGCCCCGGGCGCGCGCCGTCGCGCCTCGGCGAGGGCCGCGAGGCCGTCGGCGATCAGTCCGGCCTCGCTCGGACGTCCGGTCGAGCCCGGATAACCCCGATAGGCCGGCGCCATCACGCCCCAGCCGTGGCGGCGCCAGGCCCCCGCCATCAAGCGCTCGGCGTGCCATTCCGGCAGCGAGGCGTTGCCGTGGAAGGTGACCACCACCCCTCCCCCGGGCGCCGGGGGCAGCCACAAGGCGCGCAGGCGCTCCCCGTCCGGGGTCGCGACCGCGACCGTCTCGGCCTCCGGCAGCAGACGCGCCCCGGTCACCGGCACCGGACCGCCCTGGCCCGGGTAGAGCAGGCTACGCTGGAACCACCAGAACGCCGCCACCACGGCGCCGTAGAGAGCGAGGAGCGCGAGGCCGACGCCGCCCGCGACCCATGCCGCCTGCCGCAGGCTCACCCGGCTCGTCTCACTGCAGCACGAGCGGCATCGCCTCGAGGGCGACGTCGGCGATGCCGCGCTGGCCCAGGGCCGCGCGCAGGGCCGGGGTGAGCCGGGCGCCGCTGGTGAAGGTGGCGAGGATCGGCCCCGGGATCTCGTCGCGGATCGGCTGGCCGAGGAGCTGCACCATGCGCCGGGCCACCGCCGGAGCGGGGTCGATCCAGGTCACCGGCCAGGGGGCGATGCGCTCGTAGCGGGCGAGCAGCAGCGGATAATGCGTGCAGCCCAGCACCACCACGTCGGTCCGCCCCGCCGGCGTCTCGACGAAGCAGGGGGCGATCTCGGCGAGGACGTCCGCGTCGGCGACCGGCAGGCCCGACAGCTCCGCCTCCGCGAGGGCGGCAAGGCCGGTCGCGCCGACCAGCGTCACCGCGCAGGTCCCCGCATAGGTCTCGATCAGGTCGCGGGTGTATTCCCGCCGCACCGTGCCGGGGGTCGCCAGTACGCTGACGAGGCCCGACCGGGTCGCGGTCGCGGCGGGCTTGATCGCCGGCACGGTGCCGACGAACGGCACCGCGAACCGCCCGCGCAAGGCCGGCAGCACCAGGGTGGTCATGGTGTTGCAGGCGATCACCACGAGGTCCGGGGCGTGGAGCGCGATCAGCCGCTCCATCACGGCGAGCACGCGGGACAGGACCACGTCCTCGGGCAGGGCGCCATACGGAAAGGCGGCGTCGTCGGCGGCGTAGACCAGCCGGGCGTCGGGCCGGGCGCGCCGCACCTCGGCCAGCACCGTGAGGCCGCCGAGGCCGGAATCGAAGACGAGGACCACCGGCGCGCGGGTGAAGGGCGCCAGGGGCGCCGCAGCCGTGCCGGCCATCAGATCGAACCGCATGGGGGTGTGACCGAGAGGCAGAGGAGGAATTGCCGGCGAGAGTCCGGCGCGATCGTTAAGGCTTGGTCACTGCGGCGGCAAAAAGGCTCCGCTTCGCCCGCACCCCACAAGCTGCGCGGTAACGCCGCGCCGGAGAAACGAGTTCCCCGGTCCCGCGTTGAACGTGGGCAATTCGTCTACGCTTGAAGGAAGTTTCGATGGCAGCGACCGCGCAGGTCACCGAGAAGGTTCCTGGCACGCGTCCCGCGTTCCCCCCGCCGCCCGCCAGTGCCCGGCCGATCGATCGCGAGGCCTGGATCGCGGCCTTCCGCCACGTCCGAGACGAGACCGAGCGCCGCGCCGCCCCGCTCTCGCCGGAGGACCAGCAGATCCAGTCGATGGCGGATGCGAGCCCGACCAAGTGGCACCGCGCCCACACGACCTGGTTCTTCGAGCAGTTCCTGCTCCAGCCGATGGTGCCGGGCTACACGGTCTTCGACGAGCGCTTCTTCTACCTGTTCAACTCCTACTACGTGCAGGCGGGTCCGCGTGCGCCGCGGATCAGCCGCGGCCTCGTCACCCGGCCGACCTGCGACGAGGTCGCGGCCTACCGCGCCCATGTCGACCGCGCCGTCGCGACCCTGATCGCCGAGGCCCCCCCGGCGACGCTCGCCGAGATCGTCGCCACCCTGGAGATCGGCCTCCATCACGAGCAGCAGCACCAGGAACTGATGCTCACCGACATCCTGCACGCCTTCGCGCAGAACCCCCTCCTGCCGGCCTACGACGAATCGTGGCGCTGGCCGGCCCTGTCGCAGCGTGCCGGCACGGTCTCGCTCGAGGGCGGCGTGACGCAGATGGGGCATGCGGGCGAGGGCTTCCATTTCGACAACGAGGAGCCGCGCCACGACGTGCTGCTGCGTCCGGTCGGTCTCTCGCGTGCCCTCGTCACCAACGGCGAGTGGCTCGAATTCATGCAGGACGGCGGCTACGCCAAGGCCGAGCTGTGGCTCTCCGACGGCTTCGTCGCCGTGCAGAGCGAGGGCTGGGAGGCGCCGGGCTACTGGCGCCGGCGCGACGGCTTGTGGTCGAGCATGACGCTCGCCGGCCTCAAGCCCGTCGATCCGGCCCTGCCGGTGACCCATGTCAGCTACTACGAGGCCGACGCCTATGCCCGCTGGGCCGGGCGCGACCTGCCGACGGAGGCCGAGTGGGAGGCCGCCAGCGGCTCGCTCGACGCCGCCTTCGGCCATGTCTGGCAATGGACCCGCAGCGCCTATTCCGCCTATCCGGGCTACCGGCCGCTGCCGGGCGCGCTCGGCGAGTACAACGGCAAGTTCATGGTCAGCCAGTTCGTCCTGCGCGGGGCCTCGGTGGCGACGCCGGAGGGCCACAGCCGGCCGACCTACCGGAACTTCTTCTATCCCCACCAGCGCTGGCAGTTCACCGGCCTGCGTCTATCTCAGGACGGTGCGTGAGGCGCGGCCGGATTCACCCCGATCCGGATCCGCCTCGACACGGGCCTCCCCCGGGAGGCCCGCCCGAACTTCGGAGTTTGACGCCCGTGAACGCCCCGCTTCCCCACCTCGCGCCGAGCGCTCCTCTCGCCGACGCCACCGACAAGGGTTTCCTGCGTGACGTGCTGGCGGGCCTCAGCGCACCGCACAAGCACCTCTCGGCGAAGTATTTCTACGACCGGCGCGGTTCGGAGCTGTTCGAGGCGATCACCCGCCTGCCGGAATACTACCCGACCCGCACCGAGCTCGCGATCCTCGACCGATACGGTCCCGATATCGCCGCCGGCCTGCCGCCGGGCGCGGCGCTGGTCGAGTTCGGCAGCGGCTCCACCACCAAGGTGCGCCGCCTGCTGCCCCATCTCGCCGACCTCTCGGCCTACGTGCCGGTGGACGTCTCGGAAGAATTCCTGCGCAGCGAGGCCGAAGAACTCGGCCGCGACTTCCCGCGCCTGCGGATCGAGCCGGTGGCGGCGGACTTCACCAAGCCGTTCCCCCTGCCCGACGACCTCGCCGAGGCGCCGAAGGCCGGATTCTTCCCGGGCTCCACGATCGGCAATTTCGAGCCCGATGCCGCGGCGGGCCTGCTCGGCAGCTTCGCCCGCACGCTCGGGGCCGGCGCGACGCTCATCGTCGGCATCGACCTCGTCAAGGAGAAGGCGGTGCTGGATGCCGCCTACGACGACGAGGCCCAGGTCACGGCGGCGTTCAACCTCAACCTCCTCACCCGGATCAACCGCGAGCTGGGTGCGGATTTCGACCTCGACGCCTTCGCGCACCATGCCTTCTTCGACGAGAATCTCGGGCGGATCGAGATGCACCTGGTGAGCCGGCGCAGCCAGCTCGTCACCGTGGCGGGCGTGCCGTTCCACTTCGCCTCCGGCGAGACGATCCACACCGAGAACAGCTACAAGTACACGGTGCCGGGCTTCCGGGCGCTCGCCCGCCGGGCCGGCTGGGAGCATGCCCGCGTCTGGACCGACGAGGACGGGCTCTTCTCGGTCCATGCGCTGACCGCCTCCACCATCCGGCGGCACTGAGCGCCGTGGGCGGGTCCGGCCGCGACCTCGACGGCGCGCGGTCGGCCGCGATCGACGCCTTCCTGGAAACCGCCCGGCAGGTCGCAGCGCCGGCCGGCGACGCGCCGCGGCTCGTCTTCGCCCTCGACGCGACGATGAGCCGCCAGCCGACCTGGGACCTCGCCTGCGCGGTCCAGGCCGGGATGTTCGAAGCCACCGCCCGGCTCGGCGGGCTGGCGGTGCAGCTCGTGTATTTTCGCGGGCTGTCCGAGTGCCGGGCCTCCCGCTTCGTCGCCGATGCCCGGGCGCTGACCGGCCTGATGCAGGGCGTGTCCTGCCAGGGCGGTCACACCCAGATCGGCCGGGTGCTGCGCCACGCCCGCAACCTCGCCGGCCGCGAGCCGGTCAAGGCCCTGGTGCTGGTCGGCGATGCGGTGGAAGAGGATCCCGACGATCTCTGCGCCGTCGCAGGCGAGCTCGGGCTGCTCGGCCTGCCGGCCTTCTGCTTCCACGAGGGCCCCGACCCCGAGTCCGCCGCGGTCTTTGCCGAGATCGCGCGCCTGAGCGGCGGGGCCTTCGCCCGGTTCGACGCGGGGGCCCCCGGCGTGCTCGCCGCGCTGCTCCGCGCCGCGGCCATCTTCGCCGCCCGGGGACTCGACGGATTGCGCCTCGCCGCGCAAGAGGATGCGGCGGCGCGCCGGCTCCTCGCCGGGATGACCGGCGGTTAGGACGGTTCTTCCATGAATCTCGAGACGAAGGTGATGGTGACCGGATGATCGCCCTCGGCCTCGGTGTCCTGGTCCTCGTCGGCCTGTGGTGGCTCGGCCGCCACTACGCGACAGCGAACCCCTCGACGATCGCGCGGGTGATCCGCCAGGCCGGCGGCTGGCTGGCGCTGGCGGCGGCGGCCCTCCTGTTTCTGCGCGGGCGCTTCGACATGGCGGGCGCGCTCGGCCTCGGCGGCGCCTGGCTGCTCGGCTGGCGCCAGGGCGCGGCCCTGCCCTTCGGCCTCGGCCGGATGGGCCTGGGCCGGTTCGGTGGCGCCTCCCCGCGCGCGGATGCCGTGTCGCGGGTCCGCTCCGCCCTGCTGGAGATGGAGCTCGACCATGCGAGCGGCGCCATGCGCGGCACGGTGCTGGCCGGCCCTCTCGCGGGCCAGGCCCTCGACGGGCTGGCGCAGCCGCGACTCGTCGCCCTCCTCTCGGAGTGCCGCGCGAGCGACCCGGAGGGCGCCCGCCTGCTAGAGGCTTATCTGGACCGCCGGTTTGCCGGTTGGCGCGTAGACGCTGAGGCTGACCGAGACCCGCGGCCGGGCGGTGCGGCGCAGCCAGGGCCGATGACGGAGGAGGAGGCCTATCAGATCCTGGGGCTTCAGCGCGGGGCGCCCCTCGAGGACGTGCGCCGGGCGCATCGAACCTTGATGAAGCGGCTTCACCCGGACCAGGGCGGGTCCGACTACCTGGCGGCCCGCGTCAACGCGGCCAAGGACTTTCTGCTCAACCGACATCGCTGATACTCCACGCGCGTGTCGACGGAGCCGCGGCAAGAACGCGCCGCGGCGGGGGCATTGTTCTCAAGTCGTGACGAATCTAGCGCAGGGTCCCCTCTCCCGTATGGGACAGGGTGCTACGCATCCATGTAAAGCTCGATGGTCACGCAGCCGGCACGACGCTCAACGTTTCACGCTGAACCGTGTCACCCTCACGCGTGATCTTCGATCGACCGGCCCCTCTCCCATTCGGGAGAGGGGGCCCGTGTTACGTCCTGTTCTGGAAAGATCTTCCCTGGCGGGAAATCCCAATCTCTCAGCAGACTTGCGTCGGCAGTCCAACGCTTCGTCCGCTTAGTTTCTTGTCATGTCGTAGATTTTTGCCGCCGAACCGGTGTCCACTTCGGCGAAATCTGCTTAGCTCCGGGTCGCGAAGCAGGTGAAGCCGTTGCGCTTGAGCGCCTTGCAGGCGTCCTGCGCGGCCTCCGCCTCCGAGAAGCCGGAGAACCGGGCGCGGAACAGCGTGGTGCCGCCATGGGTCACGCGCTCGGTGAAGGGGGCGGCCTTGGCGAGCGCGCCGCCGCCGCGCTGGCGCGCATCCGCGAGCATCGACTTCGCCTTGCCCTCGTCGTCCATGGCGCCGAGCTGGATCACCCAGGGCGAGACCGTGACGGGCTTGGCCGCGGGTGCCGCGGCCTCGCGCGGGGCCGGGGCCGAGGCGCGAGCCTCGCCGGGCTCGGCGGTCGGCAGGCGCGAGGCGTACTTGCCGCCGGGCGCCGGGAAGGCGGGCGCGGCCGAAGGGGCATAGGCCTGGGCGCTCGCCGGCACGGCGCCGGGGGCGCCGGCGCGCCACTTCGGCGTGGCGCCGCCGCGCGGCGCGATGTCGAGGGGCTGGCCGGTCGAGTTGGTGGTCTCGACCGCGTCGTCCTCGTCGGCCGACGCCACCAGGGTGCGGGTCGCGACGGGACGCTCGGCGACGACCGCGGGACGCGGCCGCTCGGCCACCTCGACCACCGGCGCCGAGGTGCGGGCACCCGCATAGGCCACCGGCAGGTTGGCCTGGACGAGCTTCGCCATGATGTTGTCGCGGCTCGCCACCGACTTGCCCCCGAGCACCACCGCCACGATGTGGCGGTCGCTGGTGCGGGCCGAGGTCATCAGGTTGAAGCCCGAATCGCGGGTGTAGCCGGTCTTGATGCCGTCCACGCCCTCGATGCGGCCGAGCAGGTGGTTGTGGTTTCCGATCACCCGGCCCTTGAAGGCGAAGGAGCGGGTCTGGAAATAGCGGTAGTATTTCGGGAACCGGTCCTGGATCGCACGCGCCAGGATCGTCAGGTCGCGGGCGGTGGTGATCTGGTCGGAATCCGGCAGGCCCGAGGCGTTGGCGTAGTGCGTGCGGCTCATGCCCAGCGCGTGGGCCTTGCGGGTCATCATCTCGGCGAAGGCCGGCTCCGAGCCGGCGATGTTCTCGCCGATGGCGCAGGCGATGTCGTTGGCCGACTTGGTGACGAGCGCCTTGATCGCCTCCTCGACCGTCACGGTCGAGCCCGGGCGCACCCCGAGCTTCGAGGGCGGCATGCGGGCGGCGTTGGCCGAGACCGTCAGCGGCGTGTCGAGGTCCATCTTGCCGCGCTCGAGCTGCTCGAACAGCAGGTAGAGCGTCATCACCTTGGTGATCGAGGCCGGATGGCGCAGGGCGTCCTCGTTGACCGCGTGCATCACGCGGCCGGTCTTGGCGTCGACCACCATGGCGGCGTAGGGCGGATTGTAGCCCCCTCCCCCGCCGTGATGGGCCCGCCGACGCGCCTCGGCGGGCGAGGCGGTGAGGGCCGTCAGCACCGCCGCGGCGGCGAGCACGGCCGGCAGCGCGGGTGAAGATTGGCCGTGAACGCAACGCATCACGCACATACCCCGTTCGATTGCAGAGGGCGCCCGCATCCCGGAGGGCGGCACCCTGGACCGACGGCGCCCTGCGAGACGGCGTGGCGCGGCGGCATCACTGTCAATCAGGCTAGGGAGGCGCGGTTACGCTCCGGTTAATTCGACTCGAATTGTCTCGATTGTGCGACGCACAACGACCCTTGACGAATTTTGTGCAGTGCACATATTACGGTCAGCGGGGCGCGACGCGCGGGCAGCCCCGTCGAGCCCGACCGCCGCGCGAGAGGGGGCACCCGGACGGGTGCCTGGCGACACCATGAACCAGCAGTATATGGGCCAGCAGGCCGAGGCCGCCCAGAAGCTCGGCAAGGATGGCATGGACGCGATGCTGCGCAGCTTCGGCTCGCTGTCGAAGGCCAGCCAGGCGATCGCCGTCGAGGCGACCGATTTCGCCAAGCAGTCCTTCGAGCTCGGCACCGCCACCCTGGAGAAGCTCGCCGGCGTGCGCTCGCTCGACAAGGCGCTCGAGATCCAGACCGAGTACATGAAGACCTCCTACGAGCGTCTCGTGGCCCAGAGCACCAAGATGACCGAGCTCTACCAGAACCTCGCCAAGGAGATGGCGAAGCCGTTCGAGGGCGTGGTCGCCAAGGCCCAGGAGCAGGCCACCAAGGCCCAGGACCGCGCCTTCGCGGTGGCCAAGGACGGCTTCAACAAGATCGAGGACGAGGCCAAGCAGGCCGCGTAACGCCTGAGGCGCCGGCCGGACGGCCGCGCCCCCGCGACATCGGAACGAGTACCGCGACCGGCCGGGCCACCCCGTGCCGGTCGCACGCGTTCGGGGCCCCTCGCGTACCCCTCCGCCGGCGCTCCGTCGGCTCTTGCACGACAAGAGCGCGCAGCCGACTGGCGAAGCGCCGACTCGGCCTATAGATTAGGCTCGGCACCGGCAGCCGACGTGATAGGCTGCCAGCCGGCAGGTCGTCCGCGGCCCTCGTCTCGCGGGGGCCGGCGCGTCCTGGCGCGGTCGCCAGAGCGAGGTCGGTACGATTCAGATGGCTCAGGACCCGAGGCAGGGAGAACCCTCCACCAGGCCGGTCGCGGCCAATCCACGGGCTCCCGGCAACGGCGACGGGCGATCGGGAACCGCCGTGATCACGCGGACGAAGCCGCGCACCAAGCGGCCGAACCTCTACCGCGTGCTGCTTCTCAACGACGACTACACCCCGATGGAATTCGTGGTCCACGTGGTCGAGCGCTTCTTCAACAAGTCGCGCGAGGACGCGACCCGCATCATGCTGCACGTCCATCAGAACGGCGTCGGCGAGTGCGGCATCTTCACCTACGAGGTCGCCGAGACCAAGGTGACGCAGGTCATGGACTTTGCGCGGAAACACCAACATCCTCTGCAATGCGTCATGGAAAAGAAATAGGCACCAGCTAAGAGGCCCGCTTTGCCCAGCTTCTCACGCAGCCTTGAACAAGCTCTTCACCGCGCCCTGGCGCTGGCGGGCGAGCGCCGACACGAATACGCCACGCTCGAGCATCTCCTGCTGGCCCTGGTCGACGACCAGGATGCGGCCGCCGTCATGCGGGCCTGCAACGTCGACGTGGACCTGCTGAAGCGCAACCTGGTCGAGTACATCGACACCGAGCTCGCCAACCTCACGGGGGACGGCCGGCAGGACGCCAAGCCCACGGCGGGCTTCCAGCGGGTGATTCAGCGCGCGGTGATCCACGTGCAGTCCTCCGGGAGGGAGGAGGTCACCGGCGCCAACGTGCTGGTGGCGATCTTCGCCGAGCGCGAGAGCCACGCCGCCTACTTCCTGCAAGAGCAGGACATGACCCGCTACGACGCGGTCAACTACATCAGCCACGGCATCGCCAAGCGCCCCGGCCTGTCCGAAGGCAAGCCCGTGCGCGGCGCCGACGAGGAGGGTCCGACGGAACGTCCGAGCGGCACCGAGGACGAGCGCGGCGGCCAGAAGAAGAAGGGCGACGCGCTCGACGCCTACTGCGTCAACCTCAACAAGAAGGCCCGCGAGGGCAAGATCGACCCGCTGATCGGCCGCGAGAACGAGGTCCAGCGCACGATCCAGGTTCTCTGCCGGCGGCAGAAGAACAACCCGCTGCTCGTCGGCGACCCCGGCGTCGGCAAGACCGCGATCGCGGAAGGCCTCGCCCGCAAGATCATCCAGCACGAGGTGCCGGAGGTCCTGGCGGACGCGACCGTCTTCTCCCTCGACATGGGCACGCTGCTCGCCGGCACCCGCTACCGCGGCGACTTCGAGGAGCGCCTCAAGCAGGTGATGAAGGAGATCGAGGCGCATCCCAACGCCATCATGTTCATCGACGAGATCCACACGGTGATCGGTGCCGGTGCGACTTCGGGCGGCGCGATGGATGCCTCGAACCTCTTGAAGCCGGCGCTCGCCTCCGGCGCGCTGCGCTGCATCGGCTCGACCACCTACAAGGAGTACCGCCAGTACTTCGAGAAGGACCGGGCCCTGGTGCGCCGCTTCCAGAAGATCGACGTCAACGAGCCGTCGATCCCGGACGCGATCGAGATCCTCAAGGGCCTGCGCCCGTCCTTCGAGGAGTTCCACAAGCTCAAGTACACGACCGAGGCCGTGAAGGCCGCGGTGGAGCTGTCGGCCCGCTACATCAACGACCGCAAGCTGCCCGACAAGGCGATCGACGTGATCGACGAGACCGGCGCCTCGCAGATGCTGGTGCCGGAGGGCCGCCGCAAGCGCACGATCGGCGTGAAGGAGATCGAGGCGACCATCGCCACGATGGCCCGCATCCCGCCCAAGACCGTCTCGAAGGACGACGCGGAGGTGCTCGCCCACCTCACCGACAACCTGAAGCGGGTGGTCTACGGCCAGGATGCGGCCATCGACGCGCTCACCGCCTCGATCAAGCTCGCCCGGGCGGGGCTTCGCGATCCCGACAAGCCGATCGGCGCCTACCTGTTCGCCGGCCCGACCGGCGTCGGCAAGACCGAAGCGGCCAAGCAGCTGGCCTCCAGCCTCGGCGTCGAGATGCTGCGCTTCGACATGTCGGAATACATGGAGCGGCACACCGTCTCGCGGCTGATCGGCGCCCCTCCGGGCTATGTCGGCTTCGACCAGGGTGGCCTCCTCACCGACGGCATCGACCAGCACCCGCATTGCGTGCTGCTGCTCGACGAGATCGAGAAGGCCCACCCGGACCTGTTCAACATCCTGTTGCAGGTGATGGACCACGGCAAGCTCACCGACCACAACGGCAAGCAGGTCGATTTCCGCAACGTCATCATCATCATGACGACGAATGCGGGCGCGGCCGACCTCGCCAAGGCGGCGTTCGGGTTCACCCAGAACAAGCGCACCGGTGACGACCAGGAGGCGATCAACCGCCTGTTCGCCCCGGAATTCCGCAACCGCCTCGACGCGACCGTGTCCTTCGGCCACCTGCCGAAGACCGTCGTGGCCAAGGTCGTCGACAAGTTCGTGCTCCAGCTCGAGGCCCAGCTCGCCGACCGCAACGTCACGATCGAGCTGTCCGACGAGGCGCGGGACTGGCTGGTCGAGAACGGCTACGACGAGGCCATGGGCGCCCGCCCGATGGCCCGCCTGATCCAGTCGACCATCAAGACCCCGCTCGCGGACGAGGTGCTGTTCGGCAAGCTCAAGGACGGCGGCGCCGTCCGGGTGATCGTCAAGCGGCCCGACGGCGAGAAGCCGAGCCTCGGCTTCGTCTTCCCGGCCGGCCCGGTGATGCCGCGCCCCGAGAAGGACGTGACGGACGCGACCAAGAAGGCGGGCAAGAGCCCGGCCAAGAAGCCGCGGCGCCCCCGCGCCGCCTCGAAGAAGCCGAAGGACGGCGGTTCGGGCGACGGCGGCGGCGGCATCCGCACGGTGCCGAAGGTGCCGCTGGTGCGGGCCTGACCGGCGCGGGATCGAGGGGCGTCCCCCCCTCGATCCCGACCCGCCTCCCGTGTATGAGGCTGACCCAGAGACGCACGCATCCCGGCGGGGCCTCCCCGCCGGGATGTTCATTTGAGGCCCTGGCCGCTTCCCGGGCGGTTCTCGGGGCCAGTGACGCCGCGGGCTCCGCGCCCGCGCCAGGAAACGTGAGACGGTTCCCATGAGCGGAGAACTCAACGAGGGCCCCCTCGCCCCGGCCGCGACGGTGACCCCGCCCTCTCCCAAGGTGACGCGGCGCGAGCGTCGCCGCCAGCGCCGGCGCCGCCGCAAGATCGGCGAGGAGATCCTGGCCTGGATTTTGGTGCCGGTGATCGTGCTGTGCTGCTACTGGGCGATCAACGCGGGCTTCACCTTCTTCGGCACCACGCCGAGCGCGGTGTTCGACCAGCTGAAGCAGGTGAAGACGGCGCTGGAGAAGCGCGAGTCGCGTTAAGCAGATTTCGCCGAAATGGACCCCGGTTCGGCGGCAAAAATCTGCGACAAGACGAGAACCTAAGCGGGCGAAACGTTGGCCTGCCAACGCAAGTCTGCTTAGAGCATCGTCCGACGAGGTGGATGCCGGCTCGCCGCAGACAATGCGGCGGATTCAAAGACCGACAGAACGTCACGATGGCAAAACGATCGTGAAGTCTCCTGGAGCCACGCACGATCGCGCCACGGCCGAGGGCCGATCTCGACCGCCGCGTTTGCCGAGTTTTCTCGGGGTGAACCGGCACCCGTTTTGTCGGACGAGGCCTTGGCGGCCCGGCGGCGTCACGGTCGCTCGATCGCCCCGGGAGGGACGTGCTCGGCGAGCCACACCCCGTTGCCCGTGACCCAGAACGGATGCCCCGCCGCGGCCAGGCGCCCGGCCGCGACCCGCAGGACGATCGGCCGGCCGCGGCGGGCGCCGACGGTCCGCGCGGTCTCCGGATCGGACGAGAGATGGACGTGGTGGCGCGCCATCGGCCGCAGGCCTTCGGCGAGGATCGCCGGCAGGACCCGCTCGACCGTGCCGTGCCAGAGATGCGCGGGCGGCACCGCCCGGACCCAGTCGCTGGCGACCGCCACGGAGTGGCCCTGACGGGCCCGGATCAGCTCCCGGGCGGCATCGACCTCGAACCTCGCCTTATCGCTCGTCGCGACGACCCTCAGCAGGCCGTCCCGATCGACGGGACGGCCGACGGCCGCGAAGGCTGCCAGCACGGCGTCGATCGGCGTCCAGCCGGCGAGGTCGAGGGCGAGGCCGGCTGCCTCCGGCTTGTGGCGCAGCCAATAGGACAGGGTCCTGGACAGGGCGGTGTCGTCGCGGGTCATGCCCACATGGTGGCGTCACTCGACCGCCGGGGCAACGGCGAAGAGCAGCGGCCTCAGCCCAAACCCGCCAGCACCTCGGCCCGCAATGCCCCGGGCACCGCGATCAGCTCGCCGTGGATCGGCTCGCGCCGGTTGTAGACCGGGGGCCGCCCGTCGAGGCCGACCACGCTGCCTCCGGCCTCGCGCAAGATCAGGTCGGCGCCGGCGAGGTCCCAGTCGCGGGCGTCCGACGAGACCAGCCCGACATCGACCAGCCCCTCGGCCACCCGCACCAGCCGCAGGGCGAGGGAGGGGATGCGGGGCAGGCGTACCAGCGCGCCGGGGGTCTCGCCGAGGCCGAGCCGGCGCTCGATCCGGTCGGCCATCGGCTTCGGCCCGGTGACCCGGGCGCCGGCCACGCCGGCCTGGGCGGAGACCCGGATCGGTACGCCGTCCTTCGTCGCCCCCTGCCCGGCCACGGCCTCGTACAGGGTGGCGGTGACCGGCGCGGCGACGTGGCCAAGGACCGGCTCGCCATGGGCGAGCAGCGCCACGGCGATCGACCAATCGGGGTCGCCCGACAGGAAGGCACGGGTGCCGTCGATCGGGTCGACGATCCAGACGAGGTCGTGGGCGAGGCGCACCGGATCGTCCCGAGTCTCCTCCGAGAGCCAGGCCGCACCGGGCAGGAGCTCGCTCAGGCGCACCTTCAAAAAGGCGTCCACGGTGACGTCGGCTTCCGTCACCGGCGAACCGCCGGACTTGTTCCAGACCCGGGCGGTCGTGCGCTCGCCCTGTCGAAAGAACGGCAGCGCCAGAAGCGCGGCCTCGTGGATGATCGCCCGGACCTTGGGCAGGACCTCGTCGGGCCGCAATCCCTTGGGCAGGAGCCCCTCGGGCAGGATCGCGCGCGCGTCGTCGGGGAGAGTCATGGTCGGCCGCGAGGGTTCGAGGGGAGCGCCCGGCTTCCCCGCGGAGCGGAGGCGGGCGTCGGTCCCCCCGTTGTAGGCGCCGCCACCGGGCGCCACAAGGACGCCGCTGCTCGCGGTCGGGCGCAGGGACGCCGCACCGTCGTTCCGGGCACCGGCGAGCATCGCTCACCCTTGCGCAAGGAGTGAACGATAAATGAATCGCGTCGAGACAAGGATCTATTGAGCATTCGACGCATCCGGTCCGCGACAACCATCGCTTAACGCTGCCTTTTAAGGCGTTTTGAGCCGGCGGGGGTGCAATCTCCTCTCAACGGCGGACGACACGACAGAGGTCGCCGCCTCACGCGGACAGGGCGTCGAGCAGAACCATGGTCACCAGATTCCCCTCTTCGAACCGTCGCTCCTCCGGCAGCCAGGCCGCCCGTCGCGACGTCGATCTCCCGGTCATCCACCGCGGCCCGGTCCAGGCCGAGCCGTCGGCCCTGCCGATCGTCGGCGGCGTTCCCGGCGGTTCGGTCGCCGGCAGCCTGGCCCTGTGCCTCGACGGGGATGCGAGCGACGCCGCCGGCGAGGACCGCTTCGCCGTCATGCTGCTCGACCGCGACGGCGATCCGGTGATGCGGCTCGGTCTCTACGGCGACGACGAGGTGGTGGCGGTGTGGCGCCGCCTCGGCGCCGAGACCGGCCTGCCGATGGTGGTGATCCAGGAGGACGGCGCCGTCTCGGCGATGGGTCAGCAGGTCGGCCGGCTGAAGCTCGGCGCGGTGCGCATCCGCCGTCGGCACGGCCTGCTCGCCCACCGCCGGCCCCGCTTCCTCACCCGCCGCAAGACCGCCCGGCTGCCGCTGCGCCCCCTCGTGTACCGCGACGAGGCCCTGATGACCGACGGCGGCAGCCTCTGAGCCGCCGCGTCGCAGGACGCGCTACATCAGCCCTTGCCAGATCGCGTCGAGGGTGAGGCCGCAGAACAGGATCAGACCCGCATCGCGGTTCGAGCGAAACAGCCGCAGGGCCTCGGCCCCGTCGCGCGGATCGAGCCGCCCGACCTGCCAGGCGAGGTGGCCGGCGAAGAGCGCGAGCCCGGCAAGCCCGATCGGACCGGCCCCGGCCCCGGACAGGGCGAGGCCGATGCACAGGACGCAGGCGAGGAAGCAGCCCGCCACGGCGAGCCGCACCCAGGCGCCGAAGAAGCGGGCCGAGGACTTGATGCCGGCGATCTCGTCGTCCTCGATGTCCTGCACCGCGTAGATCGTGTCGTAGCCGATCACCCAGGCGATCGCGCCGGCATAGAGCCAGTAGGCCGGGGCCTCGAGGCGCCCGACGAGGGCGACCCAGCCCATCAGCGCGCCCCACGCGAAGGCGAGGCCGAGCACCGCCTGCGGCACCGGCATCACCCGCTTCATGAACGGGTAGATCGCGACGGGCGCCAGCGAGGCGAAGCCGACGAGGATCGCCGTCTTGTTGAATTGCAGCAGCACCGCGAGGCCGACGAGCGCCTGCACCGCCAGGAAGATCAGGGCGTGGCGCACGCGGATCCGCCCCGAGGGCAGCGGCCGCAGGCGGGTGCGCTCGACGCGGGCGTCGAGGTCGCGGTCGGCGATGTCGTTGTAGGTCGAGCCCGCGCCCCGCATGGCGACGGCGCCGACGAGAAAAAGGGCGAGATGCCACAGGCTCGGGCCGGGCCGCCCGGTCGCGATAGCGGCGAGCGCCGCCGACCACCAGCACGGCAGCAGCAGGAGCCACCAGCCGATCGGCCGCTCGATGCGGGCGAGGCGCAGGTAGGGGCGCACGGCCTCGGGGGCGTGCCGGTCGACCCAGTGCCCCGTCACCGCATCGGCGACGGGACGATCGGGGGCGGTCGTCATGCCGACGGGCGCCGCACCGGTCGGTGCGGGGACGTCACAGCGCGCCCTGCGGCACCCGGAAGCTGCCGGTCAGGCCGGGACCGCCGAGGAGGCCGCCCCCGCCCCCGCCCTGCTGCTGCTGAGCCGCCATGGCGCGGGCCTTCTTCTCCATCGCGGCCTGCTGCACGGCCGCCTGACAGACCTTGGTCTTCAGGGTCGAGACCCGGCCGTGATCGGCCTTGAAGCCCTCGACGAAGGAATCGGGGATCGAGCACCAGTCCTTGTTGGCGCTGATCCACTTCAGGCCCTCGGTACCGTTGGCCTGGAGCTTGGTGAAGAGGGTGCAGGCCGCCGCCGCGGTGATCTTCGCCTTCTTGCCCTGCGAGGCGGCGTTGACCTTGCCGACGATGTCCTTGCGCTCGGTCAGGGTCTTCTGGATCGACGAGCAATCGGCACCCTGGGCGAGGGCCGCCCCGCCGAGCAGCGTCGCGCCGAGCAGGCTTCCGGCCATCGCCGCCACGGTCACACGCATGCAGGTCATCTCCACCCCCTCAAAAATCTCGCTCCGAGGCCCCGGCTTTCCGGGATCGCCGCCGGACGTCGTTCGCCGGTCCGGCCGTGCCGCGCCTCGGGCATACGTAAGAAATCCCTGCCGCTCCCGGCCTCGAACCGGTTTCTGCACAGGATTGTGGCGCCTTCATGCGGCAAAGCCCGGTTCGTTCCGGCGCTCCGTCCGGTTGCGGACGCCTGTTGCGGTGCTGCCACAGGCCGGGCGATTGACAGCCGGCCCCCGCCTCGGCGAGCACGGGGCCATGGCGGCCACCGATTTCAACGCTCCCCGGCTCTTCCTCGACATCCCGATGCGGGAGGGGACCCGGCACACCCTCGACCGGGCGCAGGCGAACTACCTGCTCTCGGTGCTGCGGCGCGCGGCGGGCGAGCCCGTGCTGGTGTTCAATGGGCGCGACGGCGAGTGGCGGGCCGAGATCGCGCCCACCGGCCGCAAGGCGGCCGACCTGGTGCTGACGGCGCAGACCCGGCCGCAGACCCCGCCGGGCGACCTGCACTACCTGTTCGCCCCGCTCAAGGCGGCGCGCCTCGACTACGTCGCCCAGAAGGCGGTGGAGATGGGCGCGAGCCTGATCCAGCCGGTGGTGACGCGACGCACGCAGGGAGACCGGATCAAGCTCGACAAGCTGCACGCCAACGCCATCGAGGCCGCCGAGCAATGCGGCATCCTGGCCCTGCCGGAGATCCGCGACGCCGCGCCGCTGGCCGAGGCCGTGGCCGGCCTCGCGCCCGAGCGCCTGCTGGTGTTCTGCGACGAGGATGCGCCGGTCGCCGATCCCGTCGCGGCGTTGCGGCAGGCCGCCGCGATGCATGGAGGACCCGGGCACGGCCCCGGGAACGACCCTTTGCCGCTCGCCGTTGTGATCGGACCCGAGGGGGGGTTCACGCCCGAGGAGCGCACCCTGATCGGAGACCGCCGGAACACCGTCCGCCTCTCCCTCGGCCCGCGGATCCTGCGCGCCGACACCGCCGCCGTGGCGGTGCTCGCCCTGGTCCAGGCCGTGCTCGGCGACGGCCGGCCGAGGGCCTGATCCGCCCGTCCCGCGGCGCCGAGCCCGGACTCGCGCTACGGTCCACACCCTGATAACGGAGCCGCCCCCGCGGCCGAGGCCGATTCGCGGCTCCTCGGCCGTCGGCGCGACGCGGCCTGCGATTGCCGGAGATCCTGCTGATGCGAGCGGAATTCGACGTCTGCCTCGAGGAGGAGGTGTTCATCAACGATGCGGGCAAGCGCGACGCCGCCCGGGCCCGCACCCGCGACTTCCTCGCCGCCTGCCGGACCGCCTCCCCGCTGGTGCGCACCGAGCTGATGGAGCCGCAGCTGGTCTGGGCGATCGCCCCGGTCGCCGACCTCGCCGAGGCGCGCCGGGCGCTCGCCGACCTGCGCGGCAACCTCGGAGCGCTCGCCTCCGCCCGCGGCCTCGCCCTGATGGCGTCGGGCACCCATCCCCTCGCCCTGTGGAGCCGGGTGCGTCCGCGCGACCAGGCCGCGGGCGGCCGGGTGCTGCGCGACCTCCAGATGGTCGGCAGCCGCACCGTGGTCTGCGGCCTCAGCGTCGGGGTCGGAGTACCCGGCGGCGTCTCGCGGATCGACCTGATGAACCGGGTGCAGCCCTACCTGCCGCTGCTGCTGGCGCTCTCGACCTCCTCGCCGTTCTGGCAGGCGCAGCGCACCGGGCTCCTCGGCTACCGGCTGGCCGCCGCGCGGGAACTGCCCCGCAGCGGGTTGCCGCCGCTCTTTCGCGACGAGGACGACTATGCCCGCTACCTCGACACGGTGGTGGCGGCGGGCGCCATCGACGGCCCGCGCCACGTCTGGTGGGTGGTCTGCCCCGCGCCGACGGGCCCCGGCCTCGACCTGCGCATCGCCGACAGCTGCACCCGCCTCGACGACGCCCTCGCCATCGCGGCGCTCTACCGCTGCCTGATCCGCCACCTCGCCCGGAATCCCGCCCTCCACCGCGACCTCACCGGCGCCTCGCAGGCGATCGCGGCGGAGAATTGCTGGCGGGCCCAGCGCTACGGCATCCACGGCAGCTTCGTCTGCGAGGCGACCCGGACGGCGCGGCCGGTGGCGACCGTGCTCGCCGAGACGCTCGCCCTCGTCGCCGAGGATGCCCGGGCGCTCGGCTGCGCGGCGGAACTCGACCTCGCCCGCTGGATCGTCGCCCGCGGCACCAGCGCCGACCGCCAGCTCGCCCTCTTCACCGAGGCACAAGGGCGCGGCCTGCCGCCCCGGGAGGCGCTGGCGGAGGTGGTCGACTGGCTCACCGCCGAGACCGTCGGGACGAACCCGACCCGGCATTGAGCGACGGGTCGGCCGACCCTCCGGTTCACCGCCCCACCGTGCACTCGATCTGCCCGTGCGGCTCGTCGGTCGCGATGAAGACCTGGTTCGGGTTGTCGAGGCCGAAGGGCGAGAGATTCGCCAGCAGGTAGTGCTTGTTCGGGCAGGCGAGCGTGATCGTCGTGATCTCCGGCACCGCCGCCAGGGCGGCCGTGCCCATGCGGTAGAGGCTGTCCTGCAGGCTGTGGCTGTAGCTGCCGGCAAAGACCCGGAGCAGCGCGTCGAGGATGCGGGCGTTGGCGGCCTCGTAGTCGGCGGGCTCGGCGGTCCAGGCCCAGGACGCCTCCATGCTGGTGGCGGCGATGCGGTCGTGGGTCTCTGGGATCGTGGTGTAGGGGTCCTTCACGTAGTTGGCCCAGCCCGATTCCGTGCTCTTCAGGAAGGTGAAGCCGGCAAGGCCCGATTCCACCGTCGCGCCGTCGCGCGACAGGACGACCCGGGCGAAGGGCTGGCCGTTGCCGTCGAGGGTGAAGGCGTGGGGATGGGCCGCGCCGTCGACCGCGAGGCGGTTCCAGCGGGTCTCGTGGCCGGTGACGGTGGCGGTCTCCATCTGTGGGTAGCTGTCGAGGAGCCGCTGCGCCACCGCGCGGCAGAACGCCTCCGTCGAGAGCGCCGGGCTCTCGCGGGCGACGATGTAGACGACGTTCTTGATCGTGTCGGTCGAGACGGTGGCGCTGTTGTCGGCCGCCGTGAAGGTACGGTCGAACGCCCCGGTCAGCATCGCCGTCACGGTCAGCTCGCGCACCGCGTGCCGGTCGCCGTCGCGATGGACGCGCATCACCCGCACCCGGCCCTTGCCGTAGGTCTTGTGCAGCAGGCTCATGGTTCCCTCTCTCGAATCAGACATGCTCGACGGCGGCGGCCGTCGCGGAGGCCTCCCGGCCCGCCCGCTCGGCGCTGCCGACGCCGTTGAAGAAGGCGTTGAGCAGGACCGCGGCGATCGATGCCAGCAGGATGCCCGATTCGAGCAGCGGGTGCAGCGCGTGCGGCAGGTTGCGGAAGAAGGTCGGCGCCACGAGGGGGATCAGGCCGAAGCCGACCGCGACCGCCACCACGACCTGGTTCTTCGGCCGTCCCCGAAAATCGACTGCGGTCAGGATGCGGGCGCCGGTGGCCGCCACCATGCCGAACATCACGAGGCCGGCGCCGCCGAGCACCACCTGGGGCACCGCCTCGACGAGGGCGGCCATCTTGGGCAGCAGGCCGAGGGCCAGCATGACGACCCCGCCCGCCACGGTGACGAAGCGCGAGCGCACCCCCGTGACCCCGACGAGGCCGACATTCTGCGAGAACGACGTGTACGGGAAGGTGTTGAACACCCCGCCCACCAGCGTGCCGAGCCCGTCGGCCCGCAGGCCGCGGGCGAGGTCGGCCCGGGATACCGGCCGGCCGGTGATCTCGCCGAGCGCCAGGAACATGCCGGTCGATTCGATCATCACCACGATCATCACGACGCACATCGTGGCGACCGGCACGAGGTGGAAGTGCGGCCAGCCGAAATGGAACGGCAGCACCGGGGCGAACCAGGCTGCCGCCGCGACCTTCTCGACGTGCATGAGCCCGAGGCAGGCCGCCAGCACCGAGCCGGCGACGATGCCGGCCAGCACCGCGACGTTGGCGAGGAAGCCCCGGCCCCAGCGGATGAGCGCGAGGATCGTCAGCAGCACCAGGAAGGCGATGCCGAGGCCGCCGGGCTGGGCGTAGGCCGGGTTCGGGAAGGCGACCGGCATGCCGTCGACGATTCTCGTGATCGTCGGCTGTCCGCCGCCGGCCCAGTTGATGCCGACCCGCATCAGCGAGATGCCGATGACCAGGATGATCGTGCCGGTGACGACCGGCGGAAACAGCGGCAGGAGGCGGCTGACATAGGGCGCCACCAGGAGGCCGAACAGGCCGGCGGCGATGACCGAGCCGTAGATGCCGAGGAGCCCGATCCCCGGGGTCGCCGCCATCGACAGCATCGGCCCGACCGACGCGAAGGTCACCCCCATCATCACCGGCAGGCGGATGCCGACGCCCGGGAACCCCGCCGACTGGATCAGGGTGGCGAGGCCGCAGGCGAAGAGATCGGCGCTGATCAGGACGGCGACGTCCTCGGGCGGGAGCCCGAGCGCGCGGCCGACGATCAGCGGCACCGCCACCGCGCCGGCATACATGACGAGCACGTGCTGCAGCGCCAGGGGCAGCAGGCGGGCCGGCGGCAGCCTCTCCTCGACGGCGTCGGCGGGCTCGACTGGCATGGGGCGTGTCTCTCGCTGGGCGGCCGGGGGACGCGCGATGGATCGACTGCGGCATCCTTGCGGCAGGATGCCGTCTCATCATCGCGCAGCCACCGCCCTCCGCAAGCCGCATGCCAGGGAACCTCGGGCCGGGTTGCGCCGGGGGCCGGCTGGGTATTTGTTCACCATTCCGGGCCGACACTGCCCGGGCGGCCGGCAGCCCGCGGTGCCTCGTGCGGGCGCCGGGGCGCGGCCGCGTTCCGTCGTGAGTTTGAGCGAAACACCATGCGAACCATCGTTTATGCCGATGGCGGCTGCGATCCCAATCCCGGCCCGGGCGGCTGGGGCGTGGTGATCCAGGCGCCGGACGGCCCGATCGAGCTGTGCGGGGGCGAGACGCAGAGCACCAACAACCGCATGGAGCTGACCGCGGCGATCCGGGCACTGGAGCATTTTCCCGAGGGCGCCGCGATCGAGATGCGGTGCGACAGCCAGTACGTGGTGAAGTCGGTCACCGAGTGGATCCGCGGCTGGAAGCTCAAGGGCTGGCGCACCACCACCGGCCCGGTGAAGAACGTCGAGCTGATGCAGCGCCTCGACGAGCTGGCGGCGCGGCGCGACGTGCGCTGGGTCTGGGTGAAGGGACATTCCGGCGAGGCCGGCAACGAGCGCGCCGACCGGCTGGCGGCGCAAGGACGCCGGCAGGCCCTCGGGCTACCGCCGCGGGCCGACATCGCGCCGGCCAGAACGCCCGCGGTGATGCCGGCGGCGGCTCCGGCGCCCGCCGCCCCGCCCGCGGAGCCGGCGCCCCGCGGCACCTCGATCCCGGTGGAGGGCGGGCTGGGCCTGCGCCTCTCCCGCGCCGCCAAGCAGGCCGGCACCACGCCCCAGGCCTATGCCGACGAGATCCTGCGTCTCGCCCTCGATCTCGGGCCCGAGGGGCTGGCACTCCTGCGCGACGCGAAGGCCCGGAAGCTGCCGGCGGCGTGAGGCTCGAGAGAAGCGGCGCCGCGGCGGGCAACGGCCTGCCGGGCGCCTACCCCGCGCGCCGTCGCCCTCACGCGCTCTTGGGGAACGGCACGACCGTGTCGTCGCCCAGCCCCGGCCCCGCGCCGCGCACCACCGTCTCGATCATCCGGGCCAAAGCCGCCTGGTCGTAGGGCTTGGCGAGCCGCGGCAGGTCGGTGCCCTCACCGGGACCGAAATCGGCGTAGCCGGTGGCGAGGATCACCTTGAGGGCTGGCCGTTCGGCGAGGATCCGCGCGGCGAGCTCGATGCCGGTCATCTCCGGCATGGCGTGGTCGGTCAGCACCAGATCGAGGGTGCGGGCGCGGCGCATCAGCGCCAGGGCCTCGTGGCCGGACCGGGCCTCGATCACCCGATGCCCGAGATCCTCCAGCATCGCGGCGCTGTTCTCGAGCACCAGGGGATCGTCGTCGACGACGAGCACCACCTGGGACGGCAGGGCGTGGGACGCGGCGGCGGGACGCAGCGGCGGCTCGGCGGCGGCCTGCGCCGCCATTGGCAGCCAGATCTCCGCGGTGGTGCCCGCGCCCGGCCGGCTGCGCAGCACCAGGCGGCCGTGCGACTGGGCCGCCAGGCCGTGCACCATCGACAGGCCGAGCCCGGTCCCCTTGCCGACGCCCTTGGTGGTGAAGAACGGCTCCTGCGCGCGGGCGAGGGTGTCCGTATCCATCCCCGTTCCGGTATCGGAGACCGCGAGGCACAGCATCGTGCCGGTCTCGTCCGGACCTGTTTCCTCCTGCCTCGTCCCGTCCTGCCCGCCCGCCCGCGCGGCGATGGTGATCGTGCCGCCCTCCGGCATCGCGTCGCGGGCATTCACCACCAGGTTGAGGAGGGCGAGTTCGAGCTGGTGGGCATCGACCAGGGCGGGCGGCAGCCTCGGAGGGAAGCGCGTCTCGATCCGCGTGCCCGGCCCGATCGAGCGCTGCAGGAGGTCGGCCATCCCGCGCACCAGCCGGGCGAGGTCGACCGGCTCGGGCTTCAGGTCCTGGCGCCGGGCGAAGGCGAGCATGCGCTGCGTCAGCGCCGCGCCGCGCTCGGCACCCTGGACGGCGTTGTCGAGCAGGCGTAGCAGGCGGGGGTCGTCGGGCAGGCGCTTGCGCAGGAGTTCGAGGCTGCCCAGCACCGCCATCAGCAGGTTGTTGAAGTCGTGGGCGACGCCGCCGGTGAGCTGGCCCACCGCCTCCATCTTCTGGGCCTGGGCCAGGGCTCCCTGCGCCTGCGCCAACGCCTCCTCGGCGCGGCGGCGCTCGGTGATGTCGCGGGTCACCTTGGCGAAGCCGACATGCGCACCGTCCTCGCCGCGGATCGGATCGATGACGACGCTGGCCCAGAAGCGGGTTCCGTCGCGGCGCAGGCGCCAGCCCTCGGCCGCGAACTTGCCCTCCGCCAGTGCGGTGGCGAGCGCCCGGGCCGGCACGTCCCGCGCCCGATCCTCCTCGGTGTAGAAGCACGAGAAGTGGGTGCCGACGATCTCCTCGGCCTCGTAGCCCTTGATCCGGCGGGCGCCGGCATTCCAGTTCGCCACCACCCCGTCGCGGTCGAGCATGTAGATCGCGTAGTCGGTCACGCTCTGGAGCAGCAGGCGGTAGCGCTCCTCGCTGGCGCGCAGGGCCGCCGCCTCCCGCGCCGCGTTCTGGGAGAAGCGCCGGTCGATGGCGGCGGCCGAGAGCGCGAGGACGAGGACCAGGACGGTCACCACCGTGACGCCGACCGCGAGGCGGGCCTGGCCGAACCCCATCTCGGCGGCCGACGGAATCGCGGCGGCGTGATGCGCGACCGTCAGGCCCTGCATGCCGGAGAAGTGCATCCCCGCGATGGCGAGGCCCATGACCGTGGCGGCGGCGACGCGCAGGCCGACGCCGCTCTCGGCGAGCGCCAGCCGGATCGCCGCCGTGGCGGCCACGACCGCCACCACGACGGAGCCGGCGACCCAGGCCGGATCGTAGCGCAGAACGCCCGGCAGATGCATCGCCGCCATGCCGGTATAGTGCATCGTGACGATGCCGAGCCCGGTGACGAGGCCCGCGAGCGCGATGCGGGCCGTCCGGGGCCGCGTCCCGTCCGCCCCCTCGCCGCGCGATCCTTGCGCGCCTAATCCCTCGGCGCCGGATCCTTTGGCGATCGAGAGGCCGAAGGCCGTCACGGCGACCGGCAGGGCGAGGGACAGGAGCGTGAGCCCGAAATCGTAGGTGATCTCGATGCCCGGGAGCCGGAAGGCCAGCATCGCCACGAAGTGCATCGACCAGACGCCGCCGCCGAGCACCAGGGCGGCCGCCATCAGCCAAGCTCGCCGCGCCCATCCGGACGCGGCCTTCATCCGGTCGGCGAGATCGAGGGCGACGAAGGCGGCCAGCATCGCGATCGCGACCGACAGGCCGACGAGAACGGGATCGTGAAGGCCGGCATGCGCCATCAGGCACCTCGGGGCGGGCGCGAACGGCGGGCGGACCGGTGCCACCCGGCCCCGGCGGTCGAGCCGGGAGCGTCCGTCGGGACGATCCTACTCCAGCCCACCCGTCCGCGCGACGCGCGAGACGGGCAGTCAGCACTTATCCGCGGTCCATCTCTCTCGGGCACTACCAGACCGTCGGCTTCGGGTTGCGCTCGTCGAACCCCTTCTGGTGCCAGTAGGGATAGATCGGCGTCTCCTGGCTCGCCGCGTCGAGCCGGGCGATCTGGGCCGGATCGAGCGTCCATCCGACGGCGCCGAGATTCTGCTTCAGCTGCTCCTCGTTGCGGGCGCCAACCACGATGTTGGCGACCGTCGGGCGCGAGAGGAGCCAGTTGAGCGCCACCTGCGCCACGCTGCGCCCGGTCTCGGCCGCCACCTCGTCGAGGACGTCGACGATGCGAAACAGCGCCTCGTCGGCCACCGGCGGTCCGCCCTCGGCCCCGCCCGAGGCGATGCGCCCGCTGGTATCGGCGCCGCGGCGGATCTTGCCGGTGAGGCGGCCCCAGCCGAGCGGGCTCCAGACCATCAGGGCGACGCCCTGATCGAGGCCGAGAGGCATCAGCTCCCACTCGTAGTGGCGGCCGACGAGCGAGTAGTAGCCCTGATAGGCGACGTAGCGGGCGAGCCCGTAGCGCTCGGAGGTCGCGAGCGCCTTCATCAGCTGCCAGCCGGAAAAGTTCGAGGCGCCGACATAGCCGATCTTGCCCGCGCGGACGAGATCGTCGAGGGCCCGCAGGGTCTCATCGACGGGGGTGAGCGCGTCGAAGCCGTGCATGAAGTAGACGTCGATGTGGTCGGTGCCGAGGCGCTTCAGGCTGGCCTCGCAGGCGCGCACAAGATGGTAGCGCGACGAGCCCTTGTCGTTGGGGCCCTCACCCGTCGGGAAGGTCGCCTTCGTCGAGATCAGTGCCTGGTCGCGCTTGCCCTTCAGCGCCTGACCCAGGATCTCCTCGGAGGCGCCCTGGGAATAGATATCGGCGGTGTCGAAGAAGTTGACCCCGGCATCGAGGCAGAGATCGACCATCCGGCTCGCCTCGGCGACGTCGGTCCGGCCCCAACGCTGGAAGAACTCGTTGCTGCCCCCGAAGGTCCCGGTGCCGAGGCTCAAGACCGGGACCTTGAGGCCGGAGCGTCCGAACTGGCGATAGTCCATGGGTCGCGCCCTCGTCCGTCGGCCGGGCGGCGTACGCCCGGACTCTCATGGGATGAAGGGGTGTCTTAGGATCCGACCAGGCGACGACAAGCCGGGTCGATGCCGGGCGGGTGCGCGCGGCCGGCAGGTCGCGGCGTCAGGCCACCTGCCGCAGGCCCGGCCCGGCGACCACCACGCGGTCGCGGCCCTGCGCCTTCGCTTCGTAGAGCGCCCGGTCGGCCAGCGCGAGCAGGGCCTCGAAGTCGCCGGAGCCGGGCTCGCCGGCGCTCTTGGCGACGCCAGCGCTCTTGGCGACGCCGGCGCTCTTGGCGACGCCAAGGCTCCTGGCGACGCCGACGCTGACCGTGACGGCGAGGCCCGGCACGAGGTCCGGTCGCATCCCCGCGACGGCGTGACGAACGGTCTCGGCGATGGAGCCGGCCTCGCCCGGGCCGGCTCCGGGCAGGAGGCAGGCGAATTCCTCGCCGCCGAGGCGCCCGAACGCCGCACCGGCGGGCAGGACCTGGCGGGCGGCGGCGCAGAAGCCGACCAGCACCGCGTCGCCGACCGCGTGCCCGAAGGTGTCGTTGACCCGCTTGAAGTGGTCGAGGTCGAACAGCAGCAGGGCGGCGGGCCCGGCGGCCAGGATGCGGCGGGCCTCGCCCGCGAGCGCCCGGCGGTTGGCGATGCCGGTGAGCGGGTCGGTCTCGGCGGCATGGCGCTGCTCCGCCTCGAGCCGCTCCTTGGCCATCGCCATGAACAGGACCGCGACCGCCACCGTGTAGAGCAGGGCGATGAAGCACAGGACGGCGACCCAGAACGGATCGGTCGGCGTGCCGACCGGCGGCGCCGGCAGGACGAGGGTGGCGGGGATCCGTGCCCAGGCCATCAGCCCCTCGCTGGCGAGAAGGATCGCCGCCGGGGTCCGCGAGGGCAGCCGCTCGCCGCGATGGTGCCACAGGGTGCGGGCGGCGAGCGCGCAGTACAGCCCGGCCACCGCCGAGGCCAGGATCACCCGCGCCCCCAGCGAGGCGTAGAACGGCGGCACCAGGCAGGCGACGAGCCAGAGTGCCGCGCCCGCACCGGTTTGCCAGCCGGTGACCCGGCGTCCCTCGAACGAGCGGGCGCCGGCCCAGATCAGCCCGAAGGCCAGCAGCATCGCGGCGTTGGCGAAGCCGATCGAGATCCAGTCCGGGATGTGGCCGCGCAGGCCGAACAGCACGACAGCGGCCGCGCCGACGATCTGGGCGGCGCCCAGGAAGCCGAGGGCCAGGGTCCGGCGGGCCTGCGACCACGAGAGGAGATAGAGCCCGCCCATCACCACCATCACGAAGATGGTCACGGTCACGAGGGTCGGCGCGTCCAGCTTCATCCCACCGCGCCCTGCCCGACCTCGATTCGGTGTTCGACCCTAGCACGCTCCTGTATCCGAGTGTTGCTGATTCGGGGCCCTGCAACCCCCAAACGGGGGTCGTGCGGAATTTTTTCTCGGCCTGCGGGCCTATCCGGCCAACCTGCGGAAGCGCCAGGCCACGCGGGTACCGTCGCCGACCGTGAGGTGGAGCACGATTTGCTCGGTGCGGCGGGCACCGTTGAGGGCGGCGAAGAACACGCTCTCCTCGATCACCGGATCGATCTCGTCGGCCTCGAACAGCCACGGCGCCCCGGCCCCGGCGAGACGCACGCCGCGCCCCTCCCGGCTCGCCCGCACGCTCGGGTGGAGATGGAAGCGGATCGCCGCCTCGACGGGCTCGCGGCGTCCCTTGGCCTCATGGACACCGGTGGCGCGCACGAACCCGTCATGGCCCTCCAGCAGGGCGCCGTCGGGATGGAGGCGCCAGCGCCGCTCGTGCAGCAGGCCCAGCACCGGGGCGTAGCCGTCGTGCCGGGCGGCCAGCACGTCGACGCCCGCCGCGTCGGTACCGCGCTCGACCGTGACCTCGCCGGGCCCGCGCACGACGATCGAGCCCATCCGGGCCTTGAGCCAGGCGGCCAGGGGGTGGATCAGCCCCGCCTGCTTCATGCCGAGGAAACGGCAGGAGGAGCTATCGGCGAGACAGGCGGTCGAATGGGCGGCCGTGGTGCGGGCGAGCTCGCGCAGCTCCTCGCCGGTGGCCGGCATGCCGCAATTGACCACCAGCCGCTGCGGCCCGCAGGACAGCTCGAACGACAGGCACCCGGCACCCGCCCGGGCCGAGAAGGCCGGCGGCGGAGCGGGCCCGACATCGGCGACCACGAGGGTCCCGCCCCCGCCCTCCAGCCGGGAATAGCCCGAATGGGGCGCGTGCATCAGCGGCCGGGCCAGCGCCCCGTCATAGACCAGCAGGGTCGCGAGCTGGTCGGCGGCGGTCGCCCCCATGCCGTTGTGGTGCCCGAGCGAGGCGTCGCCGTGGCGCAGCAGCCGCAGGAGCGGCAGCATCCGGTCGACGGCGTTGAGCAGCGCCTCCGGCGGGGCGATGTCGCGGCTCAGGAAGCTCTGGCGCAGGGGCAGCAGGTCGAGGAGCAGGTCCTTGGCGAAGCCCGGATCGCGGCTGCGATGGCCGCCATCGGGCAGGATCTGGCGGGTCAGCTCGCGGTGGAGCAGCCGCGTGCCCCGGCGCAGGACGGGATCGAACCCCTCGCAGCACAGGCCCGCATAGGCGAGCGCCACGGCGGCCAGCAGCCGGTCGCCCGGCAGGATGCCGCGGCGCAGCGCCCGGTCGAGGGCGTGGGTGCAGCGGCCGATCTGGCGCAGGAAGGCCTGGTAGAAGGCGTGGTCGGCGCCCTCCAGCACCAGGGGCGACTGGCTGAGCAGGGAGATCAGCCGACGCGCCACCACGGCCGGGCGCTCGGCCAGATCGCGGTCGCCGCGGCCGGCCATGAAATCCTGCACGAAGGCGCGGGCGTTGGAACGCGAGAGCGCGCTCTCGGCGGCGCGCAGGTGGCGCAGCCAGCCGAAGCCGTAGAGCTGCTCGCCCCATTCGGGCGAGGGCGGCGCGAAATCGAACGGCGAGCGCCCGCCGGTGGCGAGCGCCCGGCCGGCGAACACGAACAGGCCGGCATAGATGTCGGCCGCGATGGTGGCGTCGCTGGTGCGCAGATCCTGCGGCGCGATCACGAGGCCGGTCGGGCGCAGCCGCGTCAGCCCGGATGGACGCGAGGTCGCGCGCACCGCGGCGCGGCGCAGGGAACGCCCGGCGGCGCGCCCGACGAGCCGGTAGAACCGCCAGCGGTCAGGCCCCCAACCCACGCCACCTCCTGCCCGGCCGCCGCCCCGCGGCGCCGGCCCCCGTCAAGGAATGGTCAAGGATCATCGTGGGGTCAAACCGCCGAGTCGCGCCGTGAACAGGGATTCCGGTCGGGCCGCCGCGTCCGGGCCCTCACGCGTCCCGGCGCTCCAGGCGGACGGCGTAGAACCCGTCGAGGCCGCCGCGGCTGCGCGGGCCGTCGCCGTCCTCGCCGGGCCAGTGCGACGGCAGGGTGCGCAGGTCGCCGCTCGCCGTGACGAGAGCGGGATCGCCCGCCTCCTCGGCGGTGACCGGGCGACGCGCGAAGGCCGGATTGCGCTTGAGGAACGCCTCGGCCTGGGCCTCGCCCTCCTCCGGCTCCAGCGAGCAGGTGCAGTAGACGAGACGCCCGCCCGGACGGACGAGCCGGGCCGCCTTGTCGAGGAGCCGGCGCTGGAGCGCGACGAGGCGCAGGAGGTCGTCCTCGCGCTTGCCCCAGGCGACGTCGGGGTGGCGGCGCAGGGTGCCGGTGGCGCTGCACGGCGCGTCGAGCAGCACCGCGTCGAAGAGCCGGGCTTCCGACAGCGTCAGGGCGTCGGCCGCCAGGACCTCCGCGCTCAGGCCGAGGCGGGCGAGGTTCTCCGTCAGGCGGCGCAGGCGCGCCGCCGAGCGGTCGACCGCCAGCACCTCGGCACCGGCGGCGGCGAGCTGGGCGGTCTTGCCGCCCGGGGCGGCGCAGAGGTCGGCGACCTGCTCGCCCGGCCGCGCGCCGAGGAGGTGGGCCGGCAAGGCCGCGGCGGCGTCCTGGACCCAGAAGGCGCCCTCGGCGAAGCCCGGCAGCTCCGGCACGGGCGTGCGGGCATCGTCGAGGCGCAGGCTGCCGGCGCCGGGCAGGCGCCGGCCGACGAGCCCCTCGGGAACCGGCATGCCGGGGCGCAGCGTCAGGTCGAGCCCGGCTCCGCGGGCATTGGCGGCGGCGATCGCTCGGGCCGTCTCCTCGCCGTAGGCGGCGACCCAGCGCCTGGCCAGCCAGGCCGGGGTGTTGAGGGCGAGCGGCTCGGCGTCGCCCTCCTGGCGGATCGCGTCGCGCTCGCGGGCGATCCGGCGCAGGACCGCGTTGGCCAGACCGGCGAGGTGCTGCAGGCCGGGCTCGGACTTGGCGAGGCGCACCGAGAGGTCGACGGCGGCGTGGTCCTGGACGTTGAGGTAGAGGATCTGCGCCGCGCCGGTGGCGAGCAGGGCCACGAGGCCCGGCTGGTCCTCCGGCAGGCCCTTGGCGAGGCGCGCGTGCAGCGCGTGGCGGATCACCCCGAAATGCCGGAAGGTCGCGGCGGCGATGGCGCGGGCGAGCCCCGCATCCTGGGGCGGCAGGGCGGCGCGCTGGGCCGCCGGCTCGATCGCGTCGTCGAGCGCGGTACCGCGGTTCTTGCCGATGAGGTCCGCCACGATCTCCCAGGCGAGATGCCGCGCCGGCAATCCGGCGACCGCGTTGTTCACTCCGTCCATCCTCACTCCACCGTGCCGGGGCGGGCTGTCGCCCCTCTCCCGGCCTTGACGCTGCCGCCCGTGCCCTCCACCTCCGGGGAACGACGCGGCCTTTGGGCCGGGGTTGGCATCCGGCCGCCCGAGATGCAAGCGCCGCGACGGCCCCGGACCCGGCGGCCGTCCCTTTCGAACCTGCGAGAACCGACCGATGAGCGACAGCGAGGCCCCTTCCCCCGAGCCGGTCGCGCGCGAGGCCAAGGTCCTGTCGCCGGCCGCGCAGCGCGCCCTGGCGGAGGCCGAGGCGCGCCGCGCGGCGATCGACGCCCACGCCGCCGAGATCCGCAGCGAGCGCGAGATCAACGGGCGCGGCGGCCTGGAGCCGGTGCGCTACGACGACTGGGAGGTGAAGGGCCTGGCGTCGGACTTCTGACCGGATCGTTTCGAGGAGACGCGACGATGGGCTTGCTCGACGGCCTGCTCGGCCATGGCAGCGACGCGGCGCCGGAGGCGGTGGCGCAGGAACTCGACGGGATGCTCGTCCCGGGCGAGACCGTGCAGGTCGCCTTCCGGGTGATCCGCGACCTGATGGTCTTCACCGACCGGCGGATGATCCTGGTCGACAAGCAGGGCGTGACCGGCCGCAAGGTCTCCTACCTCACGGTGCCGTACCGGGCGATCACCTCGTTCTCGGTCGAGAATGCCGGCAGCTTCGACATGGATTCGGAGCTGACGATCTGGGTCTCGGGCCGGCCCGACCCGATCACCCGTACCCTCAAGCGGGGCGCCGACATCCGCGGCATCCAGCGGGCGATCGCCGCGACCCTGCGCTGAGCGCGCGGGGCGGGAACGCCGCCCCTCCCGTTCCGTTGGGGTCGCGAAGCGTCCCCGACAGGAGCAGGACCATGGGCGACACGACGATCAGGAAGGTATCCGGCGGGCAATCGCCGCAGGGGCCGGACGGCCAGCGCTACCTCGCCGCCGGCAAGCACGTCGCGATGCGGCTGTGGGTCGACGAGCCGCCGACCGACGACAAGCCGAGCGCGGCGCGGGACTACGAGACCGTCGGCTACGTCGTGTCCGGAAGGGCCGAGCTGGTGGTCGAGGGCCAGACCGTGCGGCTGGAGCCCGGCGATTCCTGGCTGGTGCCGGCCGGCGCCGAGCACACCTACCGCATCCTCGAGAGCTTCACCGCCGTCGAGGCGACCTCGCCGCCCGCGCAGGTGCACGGGCGCGAGGGGTAAGACGGGGTCAGCGCGTCACCACCACGGTGGTCCCGACCTGGACGCGGCCGTACAGGTCGGCGACATCCTGGTTGTACATCCGGATGCAGCCGTAGGATGCGAAGGTGCCGATCGAGCCGGGCCGGTTGGTGCCGTGGATCGCGTACTCGCCCCGGTCGAGGGTCAGCGCCGCCACGCCCATCGGGTTGCTCGGCGAGCCGCCGGCGATCACCTCCGGCAAGCGGGGATTGTCCCGCTTCACCTCGTCGGGCGGCGACCAGGCCGGCCGCAGGTACTTTCCGTCGATGCGGGCGTAGCCGGTCCATTGCTTGCCGGCCTTGCCGACCGCGACGGGATAGCGGATCGCCGTCCCGTCGCCGTTGACGAAGTACAGCCGCCGCTCGGCGGTGCGCACCACCACCGTGCCGGCTTCCACCGCCGCCGCGTCGAAGGCGACCAGTTCCCGCGCCGCGGCCGGTCCGGCCGCCAGCATCGCCGCGACGAACGCCGCCGCGGCCCATCCACTCTGCTTGTGCATCCCTGCGGTCCTCGAGCGTGACCTTATTCAGCCAAGCGACAATCCGCCGGGAAACCTGTCGTTCCGGTTGGCAAAGATGATTGCCGGAGGGTGAAGGACCGTCCGGCACGCGGGAGCGTTAAGGGGCGGTTCGCGGGATCGCTCGAGATCGCCGCGATGCCGTCATCGGCGGTTTTCGACGATTCGCGGGGTTCGGCTCACACCACCCGCAGCGGCTTCTCCAGCACCCGCAGCACCTGGGCGAGGTCGTGCCCGCGCTTCAGGATGCGCCCGGTATCGGCGATCACCGCGTAGGCGCCCTGGCGGCGGGCGAGGCGTGGGTCCTTCTCGATGCGGTAGAGCGGCCGCTCCGAGGTGCGGCGGTGGATGGCGAACACCGCCTTCTCGCGGTTGAAGTCCATCGTGTAGTCCCGCCATTCCCCCTCGGCGACCATGCGGCCGTAGAGGTTCAGGATGATCCGCAACTCGTCGCGATGGAACGACACCTGCGGCGGCACGGCCCGGGGGAAGGGCACGACATGCGCACCGGACTGAGAACCGGCGCTGCGGCTATCGGCAGTCTCTCCCTCGCTCATCGCTTCTCCTGCCTGTCAGGGTGATTCGCCCGCCGGGGCGATCCGCGCGGCCGGGCCACGAGGATCAGATCGGGCGACGGGTGGTGAGCCGGCGAACGGCCGGCCTCACGCCATGATGGGAGTCCCAATACCCTGCCGCAAGGGTTGCGCCGGGGCGACACAGGGCCGGTATCGCGCCGGAGCGGGGTGAAAAACCCGCTCCGGGCGGCCCGTTCGGTCACGGAAATGCCCGAATCACGCCCTGCGCCGGCCTCGAAGCGCGCGCAAGACGGTGCCGACCTCTCGGCCCGGTCCGTCGGCCGCCATGGCGGCGGCGGGCGGGGCAACCTCCTGAGGTTTCGAGACCCAAACGACTTCAGGGCCGCCTCCTCGGAGCGCGGTCCCTTTTTTGCGCCGGACCTCGCCGGCACCGGCCCTAAGGCTGCATCCACATCTGCGCGGCGAGCGCGCGGGCGCGGGTGACGCGGATGTGGTCGAGGGTCCAGAACCCGATCGCCAGGGTTCCGGCCAGGAGCCCGATCGGCAGCGCGAGCGCCAGGAAACGGTTCTGCCGCGGCGGCGTGGTCATGAATCCTCCTCGTCTCGGGCATTGTCTGCCGACGACGCGGGGACCGGTTCGTCGGCAGACAATGCGGCACAATCAAAGACCTCGAAGCGGTGTCCGGTAGGAGTACGATCGAGCCCGCCTCTCGGCGCGCCGGAGCTACCACGAAAACGCCGCTCGGCGTGTGTCCCATGGCGTAGGGTGCCGGATACGGGCCTCCCGGTCCCGGGAGGGATTTCGTAACCACGATTGCCGCAGACCTCGCGCATGCGCCCGTTCGAAGCCCGCCACGCCGCCCGCTATCCCGTCCTCATCGGCTGCGACGAGGTCGGCCGCGGCGCGCTCTGCGGCCCGGTGATCGTGGCGGCGGTGCATTTCGACCCCGCGGCCCTGCCCCCCGACCTGCTCGAGGCCCTCGACGACAGCAAGCGCCTCGACGCCGCCACCCGCGAGCGTCTGGCGCCGCGGATCATGGAGGCCGGGCGCGTCGCGCTCGCCGGCGGCTCCCGCGACCTGATCGACCGGATCAACGTGCGCGCCGCCACCCTCGACGCGATGCGCCGGGCGGTGATGCGGCTCGGCATCGACGCGACGGTGGCGGTGGATGGGCGCGACGTGCCGCCCGGCCTGTCCCTGCCCTGCCGGGCCTTCGTCGGGGGCGACCGGCTGGTGCCCCAGATCGCCGCCAGTTCCATCGTCGCCAAGGTGGTGCGCGACCGGCTGATGCGGGCGCTCGCCCGGCGCCACCCGGCCTATGCCTGGGAGCGCAACGTCGGCTACGGCACCGCCGCGCACCGGGCCGCGATGGCGAGCCTCGGCGTGACCCGCCACCACCGCCTCAGCTTCAAGTCGCGCGCCTCGTAGCGGGGCGCATGCGCCCTCCGCGCTTCCGCTTCCCGTCGGGTGCGTCGTAAGCTGGTGCGGCGCGCACGGGCCGAAGCCCGGCGCCACCAGGGAGGACAGGCCGCGTGACCACCAAGAGCCGGAGGGCTGCCCGATGAGGCCGATGTCGCGCCGGGTGATGAACCTCGCCCATTCGCTCACCCAGGCCGCCGCGCGTCACCCGGACCGCCCCGCCATCGTCTGGGGCGAGCGGAGCTGGACGTGGCGCGCCTTCGACGCCCGGGTCTCGGCCCTGGCGGCGGCGCTTCGGGCGCGCGGGATCGCCAAGGGCGACCGCCTGCTGGTGCATGCCCGCAACGGCAACGCCATCCTGGAGATCATGTACGCGGCGTTCCGGCTCGGCGCCGTGTTCGTGCCGACGAACTTCCGGCTGATGCCGGGCGACGTGTCGTACCTCGCGAGCCAGTCGGGCGCGACCGCCTTCCTGTGCCACGCCGACTATCCCGAGCATGTCGCGGCGGTGCGGGAGGCCTGCCCGTCGCTGCGCCACGTCGTCGTCATCGGCGAGGGACCGGCCGAGGGGGAGGCCTACGAGGCCGTGATAGCCTCCGGCGAGGGGCAGAGAATCGCCGACGAGGGCGTCGAGCACGACGACCCGTGCTGGTTCTTCTACACCTCCGGCACCACCGGCAAGCCGAAAGCCGCGGTGCTGACCCACGGCCAGATGGCCTTCGTCGTCACCAACCACCTCTGCGACCTGATGCCGGGCACGGCCGCGGAGACCGACGCCTCGCTGGTGGTGGTGCCGCTCTCGCACGGGGCCGGGGTGCACGCGGTGGCGCAGGTCGCCCGCGCGGTGACCTCGGTCCTGCCGGGCTCCGAGCGTTTCGACGCGGCGGAGGTCTGGGGGCTGGTGGCGCGCCACCGCGTCACCAACATGTTCACCGTGCCGACGATCCTGAAGATGATGGTCGAGCACCCGGCGGTCGACGCCAACGACCATTCGTCCCTGCGCTACATCATCTATGCCGGCGCCCCGATGTACCGCGAGGACCAGAAGCGGGCCCTGCGCAGTCTCGGCAAGGTGATCGTGCAGTATTTCGGTCTCGGCGAGGTTACCGGCAACATCACGGTGCTGCCCCCCGCCCTGCACGAGGCGGAGGACGGGCCGGCGGTGAAGATCGGCACCTGCGGCTTCGAGCGCACCGGGATGCAGGTGCAGATCCAGGACGGCGAGGGCCGCGAGGTCGGCCCGGGCGAGACCGGCGAGATCTGCGTCTGCGGACCGGCGGTCTTCGCCGGCTACTGGGAGAACCCGAAGGCCAATGCGGAGGCCTTTCGCGACGGCTGGTTCCGCACCGGCGACCTCGGCTACCTCGATGCCGAGCGCTTCCTGTACATCACGGGACGGGCCTCCGACATGTACATCTCGGGCGGCTCGAACATCTATCCGCGGGAGATCGAGGAGAAGATTCTCGCCCATCCGGCGGTGGCGGAGACGGCCGTGCTCGGCGTGCCGGACCCGACCTGGGGCGAGATCGGCGTTGCGGTCTGCGTCCCTCGCGAGGGCATGGCGCTCTCCGAGGAGGACGTGATGGCGTTCCTGTTCGACAAGGTCGCCCGCTACAAGCTGCCCCGCCGGATCATCCTGCGCGAGTCGCTGCCGAAATCCGGCTACGGCAAGATCACCAAGAAGATGGTGCGGGAGGAACTGGAAGCCGCCGGCCTCCTCGGCGAGAGGGCGCAGGGGTGAGCGACGCGAGCCCGATGCATCCCGGCTTCGCCACCCTGGCGCAGCCGGGCCCGGCCCGGCCCGAGCGCTGGCTCGCCGCCGGCGGTCCTCTCCTCCGCCACGTCGTCGATCTGGCGCCGGGTCGGACGCTTCTCGACGCCGTTGCCGGACCGCTCGTCGCGGCCGGCATGCGGGGCGGCGTGGTGCATCTCGCGGGCGGGGGATTCTCGCCCTTCGCCTACGTGATGCCGGCGCTCTCGGCCGATCCGCGTTTCGCCGCCTATTACAGCGAGACGTACCGGCCCGGCGGCACGACCGTGCTGGAGCGCGCGAGCGCCACCTTCGGCGCGCGCGACGGCGCGCCGTTCCTGCACGTCCACGGCACCTGGATCGAGCCGGAC
Source organism: Methylobacterium indicum (assembly GCF_017347565.1). Taxonomy (NCBI): domain Bacteria; kingdom Pseudomonadati; phylum Pseudomonadota; class Alphaproteobacteria; order Hyphomicrobiales; family Methylobacteriaceae; genus Methylobacterium; species Methylobacterium indicum. The sequence goes on from NZ_AP024145.1 coordinate 6,292,620, forward strand.
GGCCGCCGCCGCGCCGGCCACCTGCTGCCGGCGGAGGTCGTGATCGCGCAAGCCGTCCGGGCCGAGGCCTGGGGGACGGCGGACGCGGCCTGGCAGGTCCTGCCGGATGCCGAGACCAATTTCTCGCTGTTCACCCCCGTCCCCGCCGGTGACGGGCGGGCCGGCTGCGTCCTCCTGAAGATCCAGCCGAACGAGGAGATCCACGCGGCCATCGACGCGGCGTGCCGGACGCACGGGCTCTCGGCCGCGCGGGTGCGCGGCATCGGCAGCATCGTGCGGCCCACCTTCGCCGACGGCCGGGTGATCCCGACCGATGCCAGCGAGGTGCTGATCCGCGACGGGACCGTGCGCGACGGGGTGGCGCGGCTCGACATCGCGGTGGTGGATGTCGCGGGCGGCATCCACGAGGGCATCCTGCGCCGCGGCGCCAACGCCGCCTGCATCACGTTCGAACTGTGCCTGACGGCGGAGTGAGGCCGTCGCGGTCGACGGCATAGACGTGGACCGGCTCGTCCCGGTTCCGGGCCGGCGCGTGGATGACCTCCTCGCGCCGGAAGGTCATGCCGCAGGCCTGCATGACCGCGAAGGAGGCGGCGTTCTCCGGGTGCGCACTGGCCTGGATCCGGTCGAGATCGAGCCAGTCGAACGCGGCGGGCAGCACCACCCCCGCCGCCTCCCGCAGGTAGCCCCGGCGGTGATGCGCCTCGCCGAGCCAGTAGCCGAGGGTGGCGGTCCGCGGCGCCTCGCGGGTCCGGTGCAGCATGATCCACCCGAGCAGCACGCCCCGCGCCGTGATCGCGAGCGACAGGCCCTGGCCGGACGCGGCCTGCTCCCGCGCCGTCGCGATCCGCTCCCGCGCCATCGCGACGGTATAGGGCAACGGCCAGGAGGCGAGCCACCGGCTCACCGCCGGGGTCATCATGGCGCTGGTCGCCTCCGCGTCCTCGAGCGCGACGAGGCGCAGGTGGAGGCGGGCCGTGTCGAGGATGGGCGGGGCGAAGTGGGTCATGGTGGCAGGATAGCAGGAATTGCCGTTGGGGAAGAGCCGACCGGGTCGGGCCGCGGGGTCGTTCGAGGGAAGATGAGGCGCAGGCAATCTCCCCTGCCCGCGGGCGGGGAGAGGAGAACCCGTGCTATTCTGTCCCCCGGACAGCCCTGCCGCTCTCGGCGAGACGAGAGGCCTCGCATCACGGTCGACGGCGGCTTCCCCCTCAAAACAGGCTGTACTGCCCGCCCTCCCTCACCGGTACCCGAAACAGATCGGTCCGCAACCGCAGCCGCTCCGCCGGATAGCCGAGGCGGGTCATCGCCACGCGCATCCGCTGGTCGAGAAGGTCGGCATACGGCCCCGTGCCGGTGAAGCGCCGCCCGTAAGTCGCATCGTAGACCTTGCCGCCGCGGCTCTGCGCGAGGAGCGAGAAGGTCCGCCCGGCCCGGTCGGGATAATGCTCGGCAAACCAGTCGCGCATCAGGTCGGCGAGTTCGTGCGGCAGGCGCAGCAGCACGCCGCGCGCCTCGCGCGCCCCCGCCTCGCGGGCGCGGGCCAGCACCGCCTCGATCTCGTGGTCGTTGAGGCCCGGGATCAGCGGCGCCACCAGCGCCATCGTGGGCACGCCCGCCTCCGCCAGTCTCCGGATCGCCGCGAGGCGCTTCTCGGGATGCGGGGCGCGGGGCTCCATCCGGCGGGCAAGGACCGGGTCGAGGGTGGTGACGGAGAGAGCGACCTTCACCAGCCCGTCGCGCGCCATCTCGCCGAGGATGTCGAGGTCGCGCAGCACGAGGTCCGACTTGGTGACGAGGCCGACCGGGTGCCGGAAGCGCGCCAGCACCTCCAGGACCTGCCGCGTCAGGCGGTAGCGCCGCTCGATCGGCTGGTAGGGGTCGGTGGCGGTGCCGAGCGCGATGGTGCGGGGCACGTAGCCCCGGGCCGAGAGTTCCTCCTCGAGGAGCGCCGCCGCATCCGGCTTGGCGAAGAGCTTGGTCTCGAAGTCGAGCCCCGGCGAGAGCCCCGCATAGGCGTGGTTCGGCCGGGCGAAGCAGTAGACGCATCCGTGCTCGCAACCGCGATACGGGTTGATCGAGCGATCGAAGCCGATATCGGGCGACGTGTTGCGGGTGATGATGCTACGCGCCCGCTCCAGCGTCACCTCGGTGCGCAGGGGCGGCAGATCCTCCTCCCGGTCCCAGCCATCCGCGAAGGCCTCCCGGGCGGCCGGCTCGAACCGGCCGGCCGGGTTGGCGGTGGCGCCGCGCCCGCGGCGGGTCTCCGCCGCCGGGGTCGATCCCTGGAGGCGCCGCGCCTCCCCTCCGCAGCCCGCTTCCATCGACATCTCCACCGTCGCCGCGGCGGAAAATCGAACATAACAAGAACGAGCGCAAGGGCCGGACCGAGATTCCCCGCAAGTGCCGACGATCGAGGCAGGACGCGCCGCGTCCCATCCGCTATGGCGCGATCATGTTCACGGCAGCCATCCATCTCCCCGGCGCGATCACGCCCGAGTGCATCGACGCCCTCGCCGATACCCTGGCGGCCCTGGTGGCCGGCGTCGCGGCGGGCGTGGTGGGCGACGCGGTGATCGCGGCGGCGCATCCCGAGGACCCGGACGTCGCCACCATGGCGGAGAGCACCGGGGCGGCCCTGGTGGCGCGGGGACGCGACCCCTGGGCGGCGGCGGCCGGGCCGGCGCGCCGGCCCTGGCTGCTGTGCCTGGAGGCCGGCGACGTGCCGGCGGAAGGCTGGATCCGCGCCCTCGACCGGTTCGCCGCCACGACGAACCCGGAGGCGGTCGGCCGGCTGCGGCGCCCGCATGCGCCCCTCTTCGAGCGGATCGCCGGACGGCGCGAGGCCCTGACCGGCACGCGGCAGATCCGGGCCGGCGACCTCGTGCGGGCCGAGGCCCTGCGCGCGGGCCTGCCGCTCAAGGCCCGCTTGCCCGTCAGGCCCCTGCGGGCGGCGCTGCTGCGGGGATGAGGCCGCGCACGTCGCGGACGCATCGATAACCGCCGCGATTTCGCTGTTCGAGGGCGACCACGCCTCCCCGTGGTACCGGCGAGTCTGAGCGACGCCGTGCGGACGACATCGCGCGTTAAAAACTCTTAATGCTTAAGACCGTCGTTTCCGGCCGGATCCCGGCAACCCGGGCGATCTTCGGCGATTAACTCAGTGCAGCAACGGTCATCCTGCTGCATGACCAAAAGGAAAGAATTTTATCTAGGAGCCGATCCGATGACGAACCCTGGGGATTTCCGCGAAGCCGTCCTGGCCCTCATCGTTCTTGGCGGGAGCGCCTTCACGGTCGAAAACTACGTCCGGCATCGCGTGTGGCCGCGGTCGGACACCAAGCGTGCCGACGGCGATGCCTGCACCGGCTGAGCGGATCGCGGCGGGTCTCCCCGGGGCAGCCTCACGACGGCCCCGGGGAATGCCGTCACGACCCTCGCCGACATGGGACGCACCCGTCATGACGATTGCGCGCCGCGATCGCGTCACGGGCTCGGCGGCGCCCCGCGCTTCAGGTGCTCGTCGAGTCGGGGCATGATCTCGACGAAGTTGCAGGGCCGGTGCCGGTAATCGAGCTGGGCGGCCAGGATGCCGTCCCAGGCGTCCCGGCAGGCCCCGGGCGAGCCGGGCAGCACGAACACGTAGGTGGCGTTCACCACTCCGGCGGTCGCCCGCGACTGCAGCGTCGAGGTGCCGATCTTGTCGTAGGAGATGCGGTGGAAGATGGCCGAGAACCCGTCCATCCGCTTCTCGAACAGGGGCTCGAGGGCTTCCGGGGTCACGTCGCGGCCGGTGAAGCCCGTGCCGCCAGTGGTGATCACCGCATCCACCGCCGGATCCGCCGCCCAGGCCTTCACCTGAGAGCGGATCGCCTCGACCTCGTCCGGCACGATCGCCCGGTCGGCGAGCCGATGGCCCGCTTGCCCCAGCCGCTCGGCGAGGGTGTCGCCCGAGCGGTCGTCGGCCAGCGTACGGGTGTCCGAGACGGTGAGCACGGCGATGCCGAGCGGCACGAAGGCCCGGGACGCGTCGAGGCGGGCCGTCACAGCTGCGAGGCCCGGAACGTGTCGCAGGACTGGGTCTGGCCGCTGCGATAGCCGGTCTGGAACCAGCGCATGCGCTGGGCCGAGGAGCCGTGGGTGAAGGAATCCGGCACCACGTAGCCCTGGCTCTGCTTCTGGAGCTTGTCGTCGCCGATGGCGCTCGCCGCCTGCATCGCCTCCTCGATGTCGCCGGGCTCCAGCGAATTGAAGCGGTCGTTCGAGTTCTTGGCCCAGACGCCGGCGAGGCAATCGGCCATCAGCTCGACGCGGACCGAGAGGGCGTTCGATTCGCGCTCGCCGACCTGCTGCTGCTTCTGCTGCACCTTGGGCAGGATGCCGAGCACGTCCTGGACGTGGTGGCCGACCTCGTGGGCGATCACGTAGGCATAGGCGAAGTCGCCCTTGACGTGGAACTTCTGCTCCATCTCCTTGAAGAAGGTGGTGTCGAGATAGACCTTCTTGTCGAGCGGGCAGTAGAACGGACCCATGGCGGCCCGGGCCTGGCCGCAGCCGCTGCGGGTGCCGCCGGTGTAGAGCACCATCGTGGTAGGGGTATACTGCTTCCCGGTCTGGTTCGGCAGCACCGTCTTCCACACGTCCTCGGTGTTGCCGAGGATCGCGGCGGCGAACTTGCCGGACTGGTCGGTGGGCGCGCCGGTGCGCCGGTCGGGCTGCGGCTGGCCCTGCTGTTCCTGCGGCGCACGCGGGCGCGTCATCTGCTCGGCGCCGCCGATCAGGATCGCCGGGTTGATGCCGGTGACCCAGCCGATGATGCACAGGATGACGACGGTGCCGATGCCCAGGCCCCCGGCGCCACCGCCCGGAAAACCGAATCCGCCGCCGCCGCCACCCTCGCCGCGGCGGTCTTCGACGTTGTCGGATGAGCGAAAATCTTCCCAGCGCATGGTAGCGTCCCGTCGGCCCGTGAACCTTGGCCGCGACGGCTACGCGGCGCAGGCGAAAGGCTCAAGGGTAATCGACGGGAGCCGGCACGGTTCCGCTTCGCCGCATGCGCCGGCTCTCAGCGCCCGCCCTCGTCGAGGGCCGCTCGCAGGGCCCGGAAGTCGCGCCAAGCGAGGCGCTTCTGCAACGGCTGGCGCAGCAGGTAGGCCGGGTGCAGGGTCGCGAGCAGCCGGATCTCGCGCTTGTCGGTGCGGTAGGGGAACCAGCGGCCGCGGGACTTCAGGATGCCGTCCTTGGTGCCGGCCAGCGCCTGGGTGGCGACGCCGCCGAGGCAGACCAGGATGTCGGGATCGGCGAGCGCGATCTGCCGCTCGATGAACGGCTTGCAGGTCGCGAGTTCCTGCGGGGTCGGGTTGCGGTTGCCCGGCGGGCGCCAGGGCACGACGTTGCCGACATAGGCGTTGGTGCGGTCGAGCCCGACCGCCGCCATCATCCGGTCGAGGAGCTGGCCCGAGCGGCCCATGAACGGCTTGCCGATCCGGTCCTCGTCGGCGCCCGGCGCCTCGCCGACGAACATCACCTTCGCCTGCGGGTTGCCGTCGGCGAAGACGAGGTTCTTGGCGGTGAAGCGCAGCGCGCAGCTCTCGAAGCGGGCGAGCAGGGCTTCCAGCTCCTCCAGGCTCGCCGCGGTGGCGGCGAGTTCCCGGGCATCGCCCGCCGCCTCGCCCGGAGCCGCGGCGGCGGAGCGGCCGTAGGTGTTCGGCGGCTCGGCGCGCGGGGCGTCCTGTCGGGGCGGCTCCTGCCGGACCGGCTCCTGACGAGGAGCGTCCTGGCGGAAGGACTCATGGCGGAAAGACTCATGGCGCGGCGCCTCGTGCCGCTCCATGTCCCGCTGGACCGGGGCCTCGGCCTCCGCCCGGGCGGCGCGGCGCGGCGCTTCCGGCTCGGCGAAGCGGTCGTGCGGCGTCTCGTCCAGCGCGACGTCGACGCCGGCCTCGACGTGGAAGTCGAGGAAGGAGAGCAGGTCGCGGCTGTCGGGAGCGTCGGGCGTCATGGGATGAGATGTGGCGTGCCGCGCGGCTGTGGACAACCGGCGCGACAGGACGCGCACAGGCATTCTCGCAGGTGCCGTCGGGGTCGGACGCTTGCACCCGGGGACATGCCGTCGCACGGTCCCGCCGACGGAACCGCTTGAGGCGGCCCCAGATCGTTTATATGTGAACTATCAGGACAGAAGGGAGAGACGGGATGGAGCTGCCGGAACGCGAGGCGATGGACTTCGACGTGGTGATCGTCGGAGCGGGCCCGGCCGGGCTGGCTGCCGCCATCCAGCTGAAGCAGCTCGCCGTTGAGGCCGGCACCGAGGTGTCGGTGGTGGTGGTCGAGAAGGGCAGCGAGGTCGGCGCCCACATCCTGTCGGGCGCGGTGGTCGATCCGAGCGGCCTCGATTCCCTGGTGCCGGGCTGGCGCGAGGACCCGGACCGCCCCCTCAAGACCGAGGTGGTCAAGGACGAGTTCATGTTCCTCGGGCCGGCGGGCGGCCTCTCGTTGCCGAACATCGCCTTCCCGAAGCTGATGAGCAACCACGGCAACTTCGTCGGCTCGCTCTCGAACGTCGCGAAGTATCTCGGCCGCAAGGCGGAGGAGCTCGGCGTCGAGATCTATCCGGGCTTCCCGGCCTCCGAGATCCTCTACGACGAATCCGGCGCGGTGGTCGGCATCGCCACCGGCGACCTCGGCATCGCCCGCTCGGGCGAGGCGCGGGACGATTTCACCCGCGGCATGGAGCTGCGCGCCAAGTACACGGTGTTCGGCGAGGGCGCCCGCGGCTCGCTGACCAAGAAGCTGATCGACCGCTACCGCCTCAACCAGCATTCCGACCACCAGAAATACGGGCTCGGCGTGAAGGAGCTGTGGCAGGTCAAGCCGGAGAAATTCCGGCCGGGGCTGGTGCAGCACTCGATGGGCTGGCCGTTGCCGAACAAGGCCGGCGGCGGCTCCTGGCTCTACCACTTCGACGACCATCTGGTCTCGGTCGGGTTCGTCACGCACCTGAACTACGAGAACCCGACCCTGTCGCCGTTCGAGGAGTTCCAGCGCTTCAAGACCCACCCGATGATCCGGGACGTGTTCGAGGGCGCCAAGCGCATCGGCTACGGTGCCCGGGCCATCATGGAGGGCGGCTGGCAATCGGTGCCGAAGCTCGTCTTCCCGGGCGGCTGCCTCGTCGGCGACTCGGCCGGCTTCGTCAACGTGCCGCGGATCAAGGGCTCGCACAACGCGGTTTTGTCGGGCATGCAGGCCGCAGGTGCGATCCACGAGGCGCTGGCCGCCGGCCGGGCCCAGGACGAGCTGACCTCCTACGAGGAGGGCTGGCGCGCGAGCCCGATCGGCTACGACCTGAAGCGCGTGCGCAACGTCAAGCCGCTCTGGTCCAAGTACGGCACGGTCGTCGGCGTGGGCCTCGGCGGCCTCGACATGTGGCTCAACGAGCTCGCCGGCCTGTCGCTGTTCGGCACGCTCAGCCACGGCAAGCCGGACTATGCCTGCACCAAGCCGATCAAGGACGTGAAGCCGATCAAGTATCCCCGGCCGGACGGGGTGCTGACCTTCGATCGCCTCTCGTCGGTCTACCTGTCGAACACCAACCACGAGGAGGACCAGCCGGTCCACCTCCAGGTCAAGGATATGGGCCTGCAAAAATCCTCCGAGCACGACGTGTTCGGCGGGCCGTCGGGCCGCTACTGCCCGGCCGGCGTCTACGAGTGGATCGAGGAGGGCGGTGCGCCGCGCTACCAGATCAACGCGCAGAACTGCGTCCACTGCAAGACCTGCGACATCAAGGATCCGAACCAGAACATCAACTGGGTCACCCCGGAAGGTCCTGGCGGTCCGAACTACATCAATATGTAAATACGCTCGGATGATGCGGGCGCTTCAGGGTGAAGCGCTTCTCCCCTCTTCCGTGTGGGAGAGGGGCCTGGGGATCGAAGATCCCGCGTGAGGGTGACACGTTTCCGTTTCAAGCACTGAGCGTCGTGCTGGTAGCGGGACGGTTCAGCATCTTACGGAACCGTAGCACCCTCGCGCGATCTTCGATCGCCCCTACCCCTCTCCCACACGGGAGAGGGGATCCCGCGACGTCTCGTGACCGGCGGAGAAGCGGGTTTCACGCCGCCCGGACGGTGGTGAGGAACCGCCCCACCTCCCCGCGCAGGTGTTCGGACTGGCGCGCCAGCTCTCTGACGGCGGACAGGACCTGCGTGGCCGCCGCGCCGGTCTCGTCGGCGGCACCCGCCACCTGGACGACGCCGCCCGTGACCTCCCCGGTGCCCTTGGCGGCCTCGCCGATGTTGCGCACGATCTCCCGGGTTGCCGCGCCCTGCTCCTCCACCGCCGCCGCGACGGCGGTCGAGGCGTCGCTGATCTCGCCGATCCGGCCGGCGATCCCGCCGATCGCCGTCACCGCCTTCTCGGTCGAGCCCTGGATGCGGGTGATCTGCTCGGCGATCTCCGCGGTGGCGCGGCCGGTCTGGCCGGCGAGCGCCTTGACCTCGGCGGCCACCACCGCGAAGCCGCGACCGGCCGCGCCGGCGCGGGCCGCCTCGATGGTGGCGTTGAGGGCAAGCAGGTTGGTCTGATCGGCGATCGACGAGATCAGCCCGAGCACGTCGCCGATCCTCGCCGCGCCCTGCTGCAGGTCGTGGACGAGGCGCGCCGTCTCCCCGGCCGCGTCGGAGGCGGTGCGGGCCATCTCGGCCGAGGCGCCGATCCGGCGCCCGATCTCGTCCACCGAGGCGCCGAGCTGGCCGGCCGCCGCCGCCACGGTGGCGACGTTGGACGAGGCCTCCTCGGCGGCGGCCGCGACGCCGGTGCTCTGGTCGGCCGTGCGGCCGGCGATCTCGGTCATGCCGCGGGCGGTCGCCTCCATCTCCGAGGCGGCGGCCGTGACGGCGACGAGGACGCCGCCGACGGCCGTCTCGAACCGGTCGGCGAGGTCGCGCAGGGCCGCGCGGCGCTGCGCTTCCGCCCCGGCGCGGGCCAGGGCCGCCTCCTGCTCCAGGGATGCGGCCCGGGCGAGGCCGTCGCGCAACTGCACCATCGCCGTGGCCATCGCGCCGATCTCGCTGCGGGGCGAGGCGGTCGGCAGCACGACCGTGAGATCGCCCGCGGTGAGGCGGCGCATTGCCTCGATCATCCGGGCAAGCGGGCCGGTCACGCCGCGCACCAGCAGCAGGGCCCCGCCGCCGACCGTCGCGACCGCGACGACGAGGATCGCCAGCGCGGTCACGAACCAGCGTTCGCTCGCGTGGATCTCCCCGGTCACGAAGGTGTCGAGGGCCGTGGTGGCGGCGGTCCGGGCCTCGCCGATGCCGGCGATCACCTCGGTCGCCTGGCGGAACCAGTCCTCGGCGGCGACCGGATAGGGCTCGCGGGCGGCGCCGGCACGGAACACCGCCGCGCGCGTCGCCTCGAACGCCTCGATGCGGCGCGTGGTGCCGGCGAGCGCGGCCTTGAACGCCGGCCCGAGGGCCTCCTCGGAGGCGCGGGCCGCGGCGAGCGCGCCCTCGATCCGGCCGGCGGAGGCGGCGAGGCCGCGGATCTGGTCGACCCCCAACGGTTGGCGCCCGGCGATCACGCCGTTGAGGCGACCGCGCTCGCGGCCGGCATACTCGCCCGCCTCCCAGAGCGCGCGCTTCACGTCGAGACCGTGATGGATCGTCCCGGGCATCGATCCCGTGACCCCGGCCCGCACCGCGTCAAACAGCGCCAGCTCGCGGGAGATCACTCCGGTGGCGGCAGGGAACCAGGCGGCGGCGAGATCGGCATCGGGTGTGCCGGCGAGCACGCGGTCGACCCGCTGGCGGAGGGCGGCGAGGTCGCGGCGGGCCTCGCCGAGGGCAGCGGCGGCAGCCTGGGACGCGGTGTCGCCCCGGCGCAGACCCTCCAGGGCGCCGGCGAGCCGGCGGTCCCCGTCTTCCCGCAAGCGGGTGAGGGCGGGGTGCTCCGAGGATGGCGGCGGCTTGGCGAGCCAGCCGGTGGCGAGTCCGCGCTCGGCTGCGAGCGACGCCGCGGCGGCGGCGAGACCATCGGTGACCCGGTTCGCGTCCGCCGCGCGCCGCATCACCTCCGCCTGATGCCAGGCTTCGGAGACCTGATATTCAGCAAGCCAAACCAGCAGGCAGCCGACCGCGCCCAAGATGGCAAAAATTTGTGAGCGTAATGACATATTCGGCGGCTCGGTTCAGGTAGTATCGACCAGTATCCGACCTCTGTATCGCGGCGAATGCTTAAAATTTACGTTACAGGTTGTATTGCAACCGGCATCACGGTTATGCCGCGAGGCGACGCGCGAGCTGGCACGGTGCAGCCCCCCCGACACATCGCCGCCGCCGTTTGGTCTTGCCGCTGCCCCGCGCAAGGTCCAATGTCGCGCCGATTTCGCGTGCCGGCGCCGCGGCCGGCGCGACCACGGAGCCACGAGTTTGGTGCTCAAGACCCGAATCCCCGCCCCCCGCCGCGGACGTGCGCTCGCCGCGCTGGCCCTCCTTCTCACCGCCTCGACAGCGCCGGCCCTCGCCGCGCGGCTGCCGGTGCGGGAGGTGGCGCCGCCGCAATCCTACGAGCCGGCCGATTCGCTGGAGGGCAACTTCCTCGCGGCCTACATCGCCGGGGCCTCGCGCGACACCGCCGCCGCCGCGACCTACTATCGGGAGGCCGTGAAGGGCGACCCGCGCAACGCGGAACTCCTCGAGCGCTCCTTCGTGGCCCTCCTCGCGGACGGCTCGCTGCCGGAGGCGTTCCGCGCCGCCGAGAAGCTGACGCAGCGGGACGGGGCCAACGGCCTCGCCCAGCTCGCGCTGGGCGTGCAAAAGATCAAGGCCAAGCAATACGGCGCGGCGCGTCAGAACCTGCAGCGCGGCGGCAAGGGCGCGGCGGCCGACCTGACCTCGACGCTGCTCACCGCCTGGTCCTATGCCGGGGCCGGCGACGGCAAGAAGGCCCTCGAGACGATCAACAAGCTCAAGGGCGAGCGCTACTACAACGTCTTCCGCGATTATCATGCCGGCCTCATCGCCGCCCTCGTCGGCGACAAGGTCGAGGCGGAGCGCCGGCTGAAATCGGCCTACGATTCCGACCGCAACACGCTGCGCATCGTCGATGCCTACGGCCGCTTCGAGGCCGAGTCGGGCCGGCCCGACCTCGCGGTGGCGGCCTACCAGGAATTCGACAACGTCCTGCCGCGCCACCCGATCGTGCGCGACGCCCTGGACAAGCTGAAGGCCGGCAAGCCGCTGACGCCGCTGATCAACTCGGCCCAGGAAGGCGCCGCGGAGGTGCTCTACGGCCTCGGCTCGGCCGGGACCTCGCAGGGCGACGAGCTGCCGGCGGTGGTCTACCTGCGCCTCGCCCTCTACCTCGCCCCGGAGCATTCGCTGGCGCTGCTCACCCTCGCCGACACCCTGGAGCGGATGAAGGCGCCGGACCGGGCGAACGAGGTTTTCGCCCGCATGCCGGCGAGCTCGCCGCTCAAGCTCAACGCCGACATCCAGATCGGCCTCAACCTCGAGCAGATGGGTAAGGGCGAGGAGGCGATCACCCACCTCGACCAGGTCGCCAAGACCTATCCCAACGACATCGACGTGATCTCGGCGCTCGGCAACGTCCAGCGCTCGCGCAAGAAATACGCCGAGTCGGCCCAGACCTACACCAAGGCGATCGACCTGATCGGCGACCAGCCGGCGCGCAACTACTGGACCCTGTACTACTTCCGCGGCACGTCCTACGAGCGCGCCAAGGAGTGGCCGAAGGCCGAGTCCGACCTGAAGAAGGCGCTCGAACTGGTGCCGACGACGCAGCCCAACGGCCGCGCCCAGGTGCTGAACTACCTCGCCTATTCCTGGGTCGACCAGAACCAGAACATCGACGAAGCCTTCCGCATGCTCAAGCAGGCGGTCGACCTGCAGCCGCGCGACGGCATGATCATCGACAGCCTGGGCTGGGCCTATTACCGCCTCGGCCGCTGGGACGACGCGGTGCGAGAGCTGGAGAAGGCGATCGAGCTGAAGCCCGGCGACCCGACGATCAACGACCACCTCGGCGATGCCTACTGGCGCGCCGGCCGGCGGCTCGAGGGCAAGTTCCAGTGGCAGCACGCCAAGGACCTGAACCCCGAGCCGGAGGATCTGGCGAAGATCGAGGCCAAGCTGAAGGACGGCCTGCCGGAGCTTGAGAAGCCGGCCGCCACCGCCGACAGTCAGCCGGCGCCGCAGCCCGAGATGCCGAAGGGCGCCCCGGCCCCGACCGAGCCGCCGGCCATGGGCACGGAGACGAAGAGCGGGGGCTGAGGCTCCCTCCTCCGCCCCCATCGAGATGCGATCGCGGGCGCGGTGCCGGACAGGCACCGCGCCCCTTCGCCGTTGAAGACCTGCCGTTGAAGAGACGTCGTCCGTGCCAGCCCTCGCCACCCGCGCGCCCGCAAAGATCAACCTGACGCTGCACGTCCTCGGCCGGCGCCCCGGCGACGGCTACCACGCCCTGGAGAGCCTGGTGGTCTTCGCCGGCTCGTCCGCCGGCGACCTGCTGACCCTGGAGCCGGGACCGGCGCTCGATCTCGCGGTAACCGGCCCGACCGCGGGCCCCGCCGGGCCGACCGACGACAACCTGGTGATGCGGGCCGCCCGCCACCTCGCCGCCGAGGTGCCCGGGTTGGCGGTCGGGCGCTTCCGCCTCGTCAAGCGGCTGCCGGTCGCGGCGGGGATCGGCGGTGGTTCGTCGGACGCGGCAGGCGCCCTGCGGCTGCTGGGCCGCCTCAACGGCCTGTCCCCCGACCATCCCGCCCTGATGGCGGCGGCCCGCCGCACCGGTGCCGACGTGCCGGTCTGCCTCGATCCGCGGGCCCGGATGATGCGGGGCGCCGGCGAGGCGGTGGGCCCCGCCCTCCCCCTGCCGCCGGTGCCGGCGGTGCTGATCAATCCGGGTGTGCCGGTCGAGACGGCGCCGGTCTTCCGCGCCCTCGGGCTCAAGGTCGGCGAGGCGCATCCCCGGGCGGCGGAAATTCATCCGGGACTCGACGGTCTCGACAGCCTCGACGCCCTGTTCGCCCGGATCGCGCCGGCCCGCAACGACCTCGAAGCCCCGGCCCTGACGGTGGCGCCGGTGATCGGCGACACGCTCGCGGCCCTGCGCGATCAGGCGGATTGCCGGCTCGCCCGGATGTCGGGTTCGGGCGCGACGGTGTTCGGGCTGTTCGGCCACCGCTCGGCGGCGGTCCGGGCGGCGCGCACCATCGCGGCGGCGCAGCCGGGCTGGTGGGTGCGGGCGACCTTGTTACGCTGAACCAGGGAGGCGCAGGCTTCCCCCAGGCCGGTCGGCGCGCGTGGAACGAGCATCGACCGGCCGCACCTGCCTCTCTCGCGCGTCGCCGAAGCCGCGGGACGCGGCGTCCGGGATGAGGCAGGAGACGATGGCCTCGGGTGCCGGGGGGGGCCGGGTCGTTCCTGTGCACCGATCGCCCAGGCCTTATCGAACAGGCCTTTGGGGCGGGCGCCTTCAGCGCGCCCGCGCGATGCAGAAATCCACGGCTTCGAGCAGCGCCCGCTTCATCGGCCCGTCCGGGAAGAGCGCCAGCGCATCCTTGGCCATGGCGCCGTAATGGCGCGCGCGCTCGATCGTGTCCTCGAGGGCGCGGTGGCGGCGCATGATCGCGATCGCCTCGTCGAGGTCGCGCGATTCGTCGATCTCCTGGCGCTCCAGGGTGCGACGCCAGAACACCCGCTCCTCGTCGTTGCCGCGGCGGAACGACAGCACCACCGGCAGGGTGATCTTGCCCTCGCGGAAGTCGTCGCCGACGTTCTTGCCGAGATCGGCGCTGGTGCCGCCGTAATCGAGGGCGTCGTCGACGAGCTGGAAGGCGATGCCGAGATTCATGCCGTAGCTGCGGCAGGCGGCGATCTCGGCCGCCGGACGCTCGGCGATGACCGGCCCGACCTCGCAGGCGGCGGCGAACAGCTCGGCGGTCTTCGCCCGGATCACCGCCAGGTACTCGTCCTCGGAGGTCTCGGTCGAGCGCGCGGCGGTGAGCTGCATCACCTCGCCCTCGGCGATCACCGAGGCGGCGGAGGACAGGATGTCGAGGGCGCGCAGCGAGCCCACCTCGACCATCATCTTGAAGGCCTGGCCGAGCAGGAAGTCGCCGACGAGGACGCTCGCCTCGTTGCCCCACTTGATCCGGGCCGCCACCTTGCCGCGGCGCATGTCGCTCTCGTCGACCACGTCGTCGTGGAGCAGCGTCGCGGTGTGCATGAACTCGACGCTGGCGGCGAGCTTGACGTCGCCGTCGCGTGCCGGGTCGTAGTTGCTGAGCGCGGCGGTCGCCAGGGTCAGGATCGGACGCAGGCGCTTGCCACCCGAGGAGATCAGGTGATTGGCGACCTCCGGGATCATCGTCACGTCGGAGCCGGTGCGCGACAGGATCATCGCGTTGACGCGCTCCATCCCGCCCGCCACCTGCCCGACCAGGGCGTCGAGGCTGGCCTCCGGATCGGAGGGTCTCTCGTGAAGGGGAAGTACGACGCCCACGCCCGCGCGATCTCCTGAGAGCCGCCCCCCAAGACGGGGCACCTCGATCAATTCCCGCCCCCTTTGGCACGCGAGCGCCCCCGGCGGCAACACGCAAGCTGCCGCAAGGCCCGGAACCGGCGTGGCGGGCTGGGGATGCGACGCAACCGGACACGAGGTGTGGTATGGCCGCCGCGATCCGAGAAGGACCCCGCCCCTCACCATGATCGAGCTTCTCCGCACCAACGACCTCGTCCTGATCGGCTTCGCGGAATCGCTCCTGACGGGCGCCGATATTCCGGTTCTCGTCGCCGACAACCATATCAGCGTGATGGAGGGGATGATCGGCGCCTTCCCGCGCCGGCTGCTGGTGCCGGAGGACCATGCCCGCCAGGCCCGCCGCCTCCTGGTCGATGCCGGCCTGTCGCACGAGTTGCGCGATGCCCCCCGTCCCTGAACAGGAGTCTCGCCAGGATTCTCGCCAGGATTCCAGCCCGGATTCCTGCCCGGACTCTTGGCTCGGCGGCCGGCTCTCCCTGCGCCAGCCGGCGCGCGGGGGCCACCGGGCTGGAACCGACGCGGTGTTGCTCGCCGCGATGGCCGGCGCGCGGCCGGGCGAGACCGTGTGCGACCTCGGCGCCGGCACCGGCGCGGTCGGGCTCGCGGTCGCCCGCGCCTGCCCCGAGACGCGGGTGATGCTGGTCGAGCGCGACGGGCAAGCCGCGAGCCTTGCCCGGATCAACGCCGAGGCGAACGGGCTCGCCGACCGGGTCGAGGTGATCGAGGCCGACGTGACGGCACCGGGCCGCTCGCGGCGGGCGGCCGGTCTCCTGCCCGACACGGTCGACCTGCTCCTCACCAATCCGCCCTTTTTCGAGCCCGGCCGGCACCGCACCTCGCCCGTCGCCGCCAAGGCCTCGGCCCACGGCTTCTCGGAGCCCGATGGGCTGGAGGCATGGCTGCGCACCTGTGCCGACCTGCTCCGTCCCGGCGGCCGGCTGGTGCTGATCCACCGCGCCGACGCGCTGCCCGCCTGCCTCGACGCGATGGCGGGGCGGTTCGGCGGGCTCACCGTCACGCCGGTCCAGCCGCGGGTGGAGACGGCGGCGATTCGGGTGCTGGTGGCGGGCGTGCGCGGCAGCCGGGCGCCGTTCGCCCTGGCGCCGGCCCTGGTGCTGCACGGGCCGGACGGGCGGTTTACTAAGCCGGTGGAGGCGATGCACCGGGGTGAAACAATATCGTAGTGTTCCCGCGAAGCCGGGAAATCGCGGGATCCCCCTCTCCCGTGTGGGAGAGGGGAAGCGCATTAGAGAGCTTCACGATCGCGTTGCAATCGCGAAGCTCTCTAAGTCTTTGTTTCCCGCATTTTCTTCGACGAACCGGCATCCACGTCGTCGGAAAATGCTCTAGTCTGAAGCGCCAATGCAATTCCTGGCGTGATCGCACCCGCGCCTCTTACCGCAGCGACACCGTCCCGCCCGGATGCCGCCAGATCTTCCCGTCGAGTTCCAGTTCCATCAACAAGCCCTGCACCACCCGGGCCGGCATTCCGGCCTGCCGCGCCAGGGCATCGACCGGCACCGGGGACGGGCCGAGGAGTTCGAGCAGGATCGCCCGGTCGTCCTGGCGCGCCAGCGGCCGCGGGGCTTCGTCCAGGGGGCGTTGCGCCGGCTCGGCCGCCATGGCGGTGACCGGCTCGGCGGAGAAGTCGATCTCGTCCCAGTAGAGCGCGGGCTCCAGCCGGTCCGCCGCGTCTTCGGCGCCCGCCTCCGGCGTCGGCCCGCCGATCAGCGGCGTCAGCACCGCCATGACGTGCTCGGGGGCGGCGCACAGCGTGGCGCCGTCGCGGATCAGGTCGTTGGTACCCTCGGCCCGGGGATCGAGGGGCGAGCCCGGCACGGCGAAGACTTCGCGGCCCTGTTCCAGGGCGAAGCGGGCGGTGATGAGCGAGCCGGAGCGGCGCGCCGCCTCGACCACGACCGTGCCGAGGGACAGCCCCGAGATGATGCGGTTGCGGCGCGGGAAGTCGCGGCCCCGCGGCTCCCAGCCCATCGGCATCTCGGCGACGAGGGCGCCGCCATTGTCGAGGATGCGGGCGACCAACTCCTCGTGCTCGGACGGGTAGATCCGGTCGTGCCCGCCGGCGAGCACCGCGACGGTGCCGCTCTGGAGCGCCGCCTTGTGGGCGCGGGCATCGACGCCGCGGGCTAGCCCTGAGACGATCACCAGCCCCTCGGCGCCGAGCGCGTGCGACAGCCGCTCGGTGAAGGTGAGGCCGGCGGCGGACGCGTTGCGCGAGCCGACGATGGCGACGGCGGGCCGCTTGAGGCAGGCGGCGTCGCCGCGCAGGCAGACGAGCGGTGGCGCGTCCGCCGTGGCCTGGAGCGGCAGGGGGTAGTCCGGCTCGCCCATCGCCACGAACCGGGCGCCGAGGCGCGCGGCCGCCGCGATCTCGCGCTCGGCCTCGGCCTTGGTGGCGATCCGGATCGGCTTGCCCCGCGCCTTGGCGAGGTCCGGCAGGGCCTTGAGCGCGGCACCCGCCCCGCCGAAGCGGTTGACCAGGCCCCGGAAGGTGCGCGGCCCGATGCCCTCGGAGCGGATCAGCCGGAGCCAGTCGAGGCGCTGCGCGTCGCTTAACTGCAAGACCCATCCCCCCCTCGAAGGTCCGTCGAACCTTGGGTGAGGGTCGGTGTCGGACCTTCAGCCCTTCTGGCCGATACGCCCCTCCGTCCCCGCCAGAAGGCGGCGGATATTGGGCGCGTGCTTCCACCATAGCAGCAGGGCGAGCACGCAGAACAGCACCGCGAGGCGCCCCTGCCCGAGCGCCCACAGGGCGACGGGCGTGGCGGCCGAGGCCGCGAGCGCCGAGGCCGAGGAGTAGCGCAGCAGGAAGGCGAGGCCGAGCCAGATCACGGCGAAGATCAGGACCCCGAGGGGGAAGAGGCCGAGGAGCACGCCGATGAAGGTGGCCACACCCTTGCCGCCCTTGAAGCCGAGCCAGACCGGGAAGAGGTGGCCGAGGAAGGCGCCGAGCCCGGCGGCGAGCGCCGCGTCCGGTCCGCCGAACCGCGACGCGAGCAGCACCGCGACGGTGCCCTTCAGCGCGTCGCCGAGAAGCGTCGCGGCAGCAAGGCCTTTCCGGCCGGTGCGCAGCACGTTGGTGGCGCCGATATTGCCCGAGCCGATCGCCCGCACGTCGCCGAGGCCGGCAAAGCGGGTGAGGATGAGCCCGAAGGGGATCGCGCCGAACAGGTAGCCGACGACGAGCCAGAGGGCGATCGGTGTCCAGTCCGGCGTCATCAACGCGTCTCCCCGTGACGGTGGACAATGCGGCCGGCGACCATGGTGAGCGAGGCCATTCCCTGCAGCCGCGCCTCGTCGAAGGGAGAGTTCTTCGAGCGCGACTTCAGCTGGCGCTTGTCGAGCACGTAGGGCGCGTCCGGGTCGATCAGCACGAGGTCGGCGGGGGCGCCGGGGCTGAGGCGCCCCGTCTCGCGGCCGAGCACCCGCGAGGGCGCGGCCGAGAGGGCGGCGAGCAGCCGCGGCAGCGAGACGTCGCCGGCATGGACCAGGCGGAGGGCGGCGGCGAGCAGGGTCTCGATGCCGAGCGCCCCGTCGGCGGCCTCGGCGAAGGGCAGGCGCTTGGTCTCGACGTCCTGCGGGTTGTGATCGGACACGATCACGTCGATCACGCCCTCGTTGAGCGCCGCCACCACCGCCTGGCGGTCGGCCTCGGTGCGCAGGGGCGGCGAGAGCTTGCAGAAGGTCCGGTAGTGACCGATGTCGTTCTCGTTCAGCACCAGGTTGTTGATCGAGACGCCGCAGGTCACCGGCAGCCCGGCCTCCTTGGCGCGGCGCACGATCTCGACCGAATCGGCGCAGGAGATCATCGCGGCGTGATAGCGCCCGCCGGTCAGGCGCACGAGGCGGATGTCGCGCTCGAGCAGGATCGTCTCGGCCTCCCGCGGGATGCCGTGCAGCCCCAGCCGCGAGGCCATCTCGCCCTCGTTCATCACCCCGTCGCCGACCAGCGTCGGCTCCTCGACGTGCTGCATCAGCAGCACGCCGAAGTCGCGGGCATAGGTCAGGGCGCGGCGCATCACCTGGGCGTTGGTGACGGCCTTGAGCCCGTCCGTGAAGGCGACGGCGCCGGCCTCGGTGAGCAGGCCGAACTCGGTCATCACCTGGCCGGCGAGGCCCTTGGTGATGGCGGCGGCCGGCAGGACGTGGATGCTGGCGGTGTCGCGGGCGCGCCGCAGCACGAAGTCGACGATCGCCGGCTCGTCGATCGGCGGATTGGTGTCGGGCATGCACACCAGCGTGGTCACGCCGCCGGCCGCAGCCGCCGCGCTCGCGCTCGCCAGGGTCTCGCGGTGCTCGGCGCCCGGCTCGCCCACGAAGGCGCGCAGATCCACGAGGCCGGCGGTGAGCACCTGCCCCCCGCACTCGATCACCTCGGCGCCCTCGGGCACGGAGGCGGGTTTGCCCCAATGGATGTCGGCGATGCGATCGTCGCGAACGAGCACCGCGCCCGGGCCTTCGCGGCCGGTGGCGGGGTCGATCAGGTGGGCGTTGGTGAGGAGGAGTGTGGTCATGCGATGCGGTCTGTGGTCGGCTGAGGCGAGATGGTGCGGCGCTCGATCGCAGCCAGCACGGCATCGAGAGCAAGCTGCGGGTTGCCGAGGAAGGCTTCGTTCGTGAGGCGCATGATCTCGAAGGATTGGCTGCGGAGCCAGGCATCCCGGGCGGCGTCTCGCTTGCGGCCCTCGGCCGTCTCGTGCGGCTCGCCGTCGAGTTCGACGATCAACCGTGCGGAGGGGCAGAGGAAGTCGACGATGTACGGAGTGATCGGGACCTGCCGCTTGAACTTGTGACCGGAGAGGCGGCCCGCTCGGAGCTGGCTCCAGAACAGAGCTTCGGCGCAAGTTGAGAGGGAGCGCTGATCCTTGGCGAAATCCCGGAGGCGCTCGGACACTGGATTTCGCTTCTCCCGCTCCATCCACGCCTCCTCAAGCTCGCCGCCCCTGACCCCTCCCCCCTCTGCGGGGGAGGGTGCCCCACGGAGTGGGGCGGGAGAGGGGACGCCGCTTCCGGATCAGACTGAACCGTTCTGAATGGCGCCAAGTTTTGCAGCGTCGCGCTGCCCCTCTCCCGGCTCACTCCGTTCGCCACCCTCCCCCGCAGAGGGGGGAGGGTTATGCCGTGGCGCCATTCAAAGTCACGCGTTCGGCAGATGCGTCGCCAGCGCTTCCAGCACCGCCATCCGCACCGCGACGCCCATCTCGACCTGTTCCTTGATCAGCGACTGCGCCCCGTCGGCGACCTCGGACGAGATCTCGACGCCGCGATTCATCGGGCCCGGATGCATCACCAGCGCGTCGGCCTTGGCGTGGCTCAGCTTGTCGCCGTCGAGACCGAAATAGCGAAAATACTCCTTCACCGAGGGCACGAAGGAGCCGTTCATCCGCTCGCGCTGGAGGCGCAGCATCATGACGATGTCGACGTCTTTCAGCCCCTTGCGCATGTCGGTGAAGACCTCGACACCGAAGCGGGCGAGCCCCGGCGGCAGCAGGGTCGAGGGGCCGATCACCCGCACCCAGGCGCCGAGCGCCATGAGCAGGATGATGTTCGAGCGCGCCACCCGCGAATGCAGGACGTCGCCGCAGATCGCGACGGTGAGCCCCTCGATCCGGCCCTTGTTGCGCCGGATGGTGAGGGCATCGAGCAGCGCCTGGGTCGGGTGCTCGTGAGCGCCGTCGCCGGCATTCACCACCGCGCAATCGACCTTGCGGGCGAGGAGATGCACCGCCCCGGCCTGGTGGTGGCGCACCACGATGATGTCGGGGCGCATCGCGTTCAGGGTCGCGGCGGTGTCGATCAGGGTCTCGCCCTTCTTCACCGACGAGGAGGCGACCGACATGTTCATCACGTCGGCGCCGAGGCGCTTGCCGGCGAGCTCGAACGAGGACTGGGTCCGAGTCGAGGGCTCGAAGAACAGGTTGATCTGGGTACGCCCGCGCAACGTGGTGCGCTTCTTCTCGACCTGGCGGCTGATCTCGACGGCCTCGTCGGCACGGTCGAGGAGCGCCACGATGTCGAGGGGCGACAGGCCCTCGATGCCGAGGAGGTGGCGGTGCGGGAAGCCGGGGGGTGCCTGGGTGCTCATCCTGAGCGAAGGGCTATAGGAGCGGCGGCAGCCCGCCGCAAGGAGCGTCGTCGGACCATTGGCGGTATTTGACAACCGCCGCGTCATCACCCACTTGTCCGCTTCGCCGCGCTAAAACCCGTGCCGGCCGCCCCGCACAAGTTGAAGCCCGATCTGCCGCGGTGTGCTCTTCGAAGAGGCAGCCCGTCCATGAAAGTCGTCGTCGTCGAGTCGCCGGCCAAAGCCAAAACGATCAATAAGTATCTCGGCAGCGACTACGAGGTGCTGGCCTCGTTCGGGCATATCCGGGATCTTCCGGCGAAAGACGGCTCGGTCGATCCCGAGCAGGACTTCCATATGCTGTGGGAGCTGGAGGATCGCGGGGCGAAACGCGTCGCCGAGATCGCCAAGGCGGTGAAGGGCGCCGACACGCTGATCCTCGCGACCGACCCGGATCGGGAGGGTGAGGCGATCTCCTGGCACGTCCTCGAAGCGCTCCAGGCCAAGAAGGTGCTCAAGGACGTCGCGGTCGAGCGCGTGACGTTCAACGCCATCACCAAGGACGCGGTGGCGACCGCGATGGCCCAGCCGCGGGCGATCGATCAGGCTCTCGTCGACGCCTACCTGGCGCGCCGCGCGCTCGATTACCTCGTCGGCTTCAACCTCTCGCCGGTGCTGTGGCGCAAGCTCCCGGGCGCCCGTTCGGCTGGCCGGGTTCAGTCGGTGGCGCTCCGCCTCGTCTGCGACCGCGAGCGCGAGATCGAGACCTTCAAGCCGCGCGAATACTGGTCGATCGTCGCGACGCTGAAGACCGAGAGCGGTGCGGTGTTCGAGGCCCGGCTGGTGGGCGCCGACGGCAAGCGGATCCAGCGCCTCGACGTCGGCACGGCGGAGGAGGCCGAGGCGTTCCGGCGCGACCTGGAGCTTGCCACCTTCACGGTCGCCTCGGTCGAGGCCAAGCCCGCCAAGCGCCACCCGCAGCCGCCCTTCACCACCTCCACCCTGCAGCAGGAGGCCTCGCGCAAGCTCGGCCTCGCCCCGGCCCAGACCATGCGGGTCGCGCAGCGGCTCTACGAGGGCATCGAGATCGGCGGCGAGACCGTCGGCCTCATCACCTACATGCGGACCGACGGCGTCGACATGGCTCCCGAAGCGGTGGCCCAGGCGCGCCAAGTGATCGGTGCCGAGTACGGCGACGCCTACGTGCCCGGCGCGCCCCGCAAGTACAGCGTCAAGGCCAAGAACGCCCAGGAAGCCCACGAGGCGGTGCGCCCCACCGACCTCGCCCGGCTGCCGAAGGAGGTCGCGCGCTTCCTCGAGCCCGAGCAGGCCAAGCTCTACGAGCTGATCTGGATCCGCACCGTGGCGAGCCAGATGGAATCGGCGGAGCTGGAGCGCACCCCGGTTGAGATCGCCGGCCAGGTCGGCCCGCGCCGCATCGAGTTGCGCGCCACCGGCCAGGTGGTGAAGTTCGACGGCTTCCTCACCCTCTACCAGGAGGGCAAGGACGACGAGGAGGACGAGGAATCCCGCCGCCTGCCGCCGATGAAGGCCGGGGACGGCCTCGCCCGCGAGCGCATCGCCGCGACCCAGCACTTCACCGAGCCGCCGCCGCGCTATTCCGAGGCGAGCCTGGTCAAGCGGATGGAGGAGCTCGGCATCGGCCGGCCCTCGACCTACGCTGCGGTGCTTCAGGTCCTGCGTGACCGCGAATACGTCAAGATCGACAAGAAGCGCTTGGTGCCGGAGGACAAGGGCCGGATCGTCACCGGCTTCCTGGAGAGCTTCTTCCGCCGCTACGTCGAGTACGATTTCACCGCCGACCTGGAGACGCAGCTCGACCGGGTCTCGAACGCCGAGATCGACTGGCGGTCGGTGCTCCGCGACTTCTGGCGCGACTTTTCCGCGGCGATCGCCGGCACCAAGGAGCTGCGCACCACGGAGGTGCTGGAAGCGCTGAACGGGCTTCTCGCCGAGCACATTTTTCCGGCCAAGGCCGATGGGGGCAATCCCCGTGCCTGCCCGAACTGCGCCAGCGGCCAGCTCTCGCTCAAGCTCGGCAAGTTCGGCGCCTTCGTCGGCTGCTCGAACTACCCGGAGTGCAAGTACACCCGCCAGCTCAACGCGACCGGCCTCGACGGCGACGGCGAGGGCTCCGGCGAGGGCGGCCAGCCCGGCGTGCGGGTGCTCGGCGACGATCCCGAGACCGGACTGCCGGTGACGCTCCGCGACGGCCGCTTCGGCCCCTTCGTGCAGCTCGGCGAGGCCTCGACCGAGAAGGGAGCCGAGAAGCCCAAACGCTCCTCCCTGCCCCGCGGTCTCGCGCCGTCGGCAGTGGATCTCGAGAAGGCGTTGAAGCTCCTCTCGCTGCCGCGCGAGGTGGCGCGTCACCCGGAGACCGGCGAGCCGATCCTCGCCAATATCGGCCGCTACGGACCCTACGTTCAGCACGGCAAGACCTACGCCAATCTCGGCAAGGACGACGACGTGCTGGAGGTCGGCGCCAACCGCGCCATCGACCTGATCGTCCAGAAGGAGCAGGGCGGCGGGCGCCCGGCGCAGGATCCCGGCCGCCTGATCGGCACCGCGCCGGACAGCGGCAAGCCGGTCACCGTCAAGGCCGGCCGCTACGGCGCTTACGTCACCGACGGCGAAATCAACGCCACGCTGCCCAAGGGCGCCTCGGCCGAGGCGGTGACCCTCGAGGAGGCGTTGCGCCTGATCGCGGCCCGCCGCGAGGCCGGCGGCGGGACGAAGAAGAAGGCGAGCGCCCGCAAGGCGCCGGCCAAGGCGCCGGCTAAGGCGGCCGGCAAAACGGCAACCAAGGCGAGCGGAAAGTCCGCCAAGGCGGCCGGGAACGACTCGGCGGAGGTCGCGGCTGCGGAGGACGGCGACGCGAAGGCCAAGCCCGCCGCCCGCAAGACGGTGACCAAGAGTACGGCCACCAAGGCAGCGGCGACCAAGACGGCCGCGGCTAAGACGGCCGCGGCCAAGAAACCCGCGGCGAAGGCGGCCAAGAGCGCCGCCGGGGAGTAGCGCGGCCGGCGGGGAACTGCCCCGCTCGAACCACGTTTCTCTCCCGAAGGCTGGTTCCCCACTCGCCGACGACGGTTCGCCCGCCGAGGTCCTAACCCTCCGGCGGGCGTGCTTTTTCCGGCGACATCGATCGGCGATGCGCCGCCCGGCATGACTTCGCCTCGCGGGAGGCGTCGCGTCCGCCCTGCTCTCCGTCCACACTCGTACAGACGGGAACCGGGCTTTCACGTCGCAGGCGAATTCAGCTTGAGCGTGGCGTCGAGTCCTCACTCCTGCCTTGATTGCGGCGCCTCCTGCCCGTCGACCCGGCCGCGGATCCGACCCGGCCTCAAGCCAGCTCAGCGAGGCAGCAGCGTGCGGTTCATCGGTATCTTCGGAGCGCTCCTCTCCGTCGCCCTCGTGCTCACGGTCGGCGCGCTGTGCACTCTCGTCGCGGCGCCGTTCCGTGCCGCCCTGGCGTTCCGGCGCGCCTGACGCAGGACCGATCCCGGCGGCACTCCGTCGGGATCTCACACCTTGCCGCGACGCGCCGGCGCGTCGCGGCCCATGATACCGTCGCTCTCCTCAGGCCCCGGCCCTGACGAGCCAGATCGCAGCCGAAAGCCCGACCCCCGCGACGCCGATGAAGCCGATATACAGGGCGAGCGTCGGGTCGGCGCGGTCATGGGCGTAGCCCGGCTTGCGCGGCGACAGGCGCCAGCGCTCCTTGATCTCGGCGAAGCGCGCACGGGCGATGTCCTTCGGCGACAGGGCGTTGCCGCCCGCCTCCTCGCAGGTCCCGAGCATCGCCATGCCGGGATCGAACACCTCGACCTTGTCGCCGCTGCGACCCGAATCGATGTCGCCCTTCAGCATGGCGGTATTCGGCTTGTCCGCGTCGACGGGCGCCGGTGGGTCGGCGCGCTGCGCCGAGAGGTGGGGCGGGATATCGGTGTCGTAGGCCATGATCCTGTCTCTCGTCGTCTGAGCGAAACCGGTCGGTTCGACGTCTCGCGATGGTCCGGGGGACTACGTTCGGCGCGTTGCGAAGTTCGCCGGCCGACGCGTCCTGCGGCATGGCGGCAGGCCCGTAACGCCATCCGGAGTGAGGTTCGGGCCCTCGCGGATCCGGGTCGGGGCCGCCGTCGGCACGATCGCCGCCGAGCCGACCGGACCGCCCCCGGCACGGCACTCGATCGAGACTTCGACGACGACATCGACCCCTCTCGCAGGGAACTTTTTGCGCTACGGTCGGCAGCCTATGACATCGAACTCCTGCGTAAGATGACGCAACGTCGCTCTTCCATGTCGAAATATTCGGGTGCAATGCCGTCTTCGACGACTGGGACGGAGGGCGCTTAAAATGGACGCGATCCGAGATTATGTTCGGGATACTGTTGCTGAGATGATCGAGAGCGAGAACTACGGCGACAAAGGTTGACGTTGGCCTGCCAGCGTACGCGACGCCTCGGGCCGTCGGATTCTGGTCGCGTCCCTCGTGCTGACCTCGAGCCCGCTCCCCGTCCCCCGACGCCTCCCCCTCCGGGCGATTCCGGTCATCGGTCTCCGGCGGTCGCATCGCCGTCGGGGCGGTGCCGCGTCGCGGCGCGGCGGCGGGCATCGATGGCCCGATCGACGACACCGCCGACCAGAAGGGTCAGGAGAAGGAAGACGGTGCCGAGAGCGAGCGGCAGGTAGGCACCGAGGCCGCACAGGATGCCCAGGGCCGCCGTCACCCAGATCGATGCAGCGGTGGTGAGGCCGTGGACCTGGTTTCCCTCCCCCTTCAGGATCACGCCGGCGCCGAGAAAGCCGATGCCCGTGATGGTGCCCTGAATCGCCCGGCTGGCATTGGCGTCGGTCCCGTCCCCGGCAAAGCCCGACCCGGCCATGGTCACGAGGGCCGCGCCGAGGGCGACGAGACCCAGCGTCCGCACGCCCACGGGCTTGGAGTGCATCTCGCGGTTGACCCCGACGAGGCCGCCCGCGAGGACCGCGGCGCCCAGGCGCAAGGCGATGTCGAGGACCGACATCATCGCTCGCGGACCGCGCGACGGTGCGACGCCCGGCGGGCCCCGCCCTCCTGCCTCCGGATGCCGCCCGCCCGATCCCCGTCGCCGGCCGGCGGTCCCCCCGCGCCCGACCGCGCGACAGGACGATCGCCCGCGTGATCGCAGGGAAGCAGGGGCGCGAGGTCGGGTGATGAGACCATCGGGAACGAGGACCGGTTCGAAGGACGCGGCGGCGTCCTCCCGGGGTTTCGTCCGGAACGGTTAAGGTCGCGTATGGGTGCGGGCGGCGAGGGTCCGGTTCACCCACCGTCATCCGCTATGACGGATGAAACGTTCGATCAAAATGCGGGCATTTACCCGATCGCAACGGTCGGGAATCAACAATCGCCCGTCGCCTTCCATGCCGCGCCGCGACACGCGGGCAGACCTGCGAGCCGCGAGATGGCCGGGAAACCCGCGGATCACCGCGACGTCCATATCGGCAGCCTCATCGAGGAACGCCGCCTGCGCGCCGGCCTCAGCCGCGAGGCCCTGGCCGCGCCTCTGGGCGTGTCCCTGTCCCAGCTCGGCAAATACCTCAAGGGCGCCAACCGCCTGAGTGCGACCGACCTCGACGTGGTGGCGCGGATCATCGGTGTGCCGGTCGGGTTCTTCTTCGAGGACATGCCGGGGCGCGATCTGCCCTCCCCCGGGTTCGGCGACCGTCCGCAGGCGCGCCTGGAGATCCAGGCCGGGTGGACCGATTTCGCGCAGGCCGTCGCCCGGGCGGCCGATGCCCACCTGGACGAGGAGCGCCGCCAGACCCTCGGCAGCCTCGTGCGCGCCGTCGATCAGGCTCTGTCCGGGCAACAACCGTTCGATAAAGCGAACGACTCCGGTCCATCGGATTGACGTTCGGGATTCCGGCTGCCAGAACCCCGCTGATCGATATGTCGAGCAGGGTCGGTCGGTGCGCCGCGCTCGACGGGACCTTGAGGGCTTCGCATCCTATGCCGCGTTCCAACTACCTGTTCACCAGCGAGTCGGTCTCCGAGGGTCACCCGGACAAGGTCTGCGACCGCATCTCCGACACCGTCGTCGACGCCTATCTGGCCGAGATGCCGGAGGCCCGCCTCGGCGTCGAGACCCTGGCGACGACCAACCGGATCGTGATCGCCGGCGAGGTGCGCGGCCCCGACACCGTGACCTTCAAGGACCTGGAGGAGCTGACCCGCGCGGCCGTGAAGGACATCGGCTACGAGCAGGACGGCTTCCACTGGAAGAACAACGACGTCGCCATCTACCTGCACGCCCAGTCCGCCGACATCGCCCAGGGCGTCGATGCCGCGGGCAACAAGGACGAGGGCGCGGGCGACCAGGGCATCATGTTCGGCTACGCGTCCGACGAGACGCCCGCCCTGATGCCGGCGCCGATCTACTACGCCCACAAGATCCTCAAGGACCTCGCCGACGCCCGCAAGGCGAAGTCCGGCGACGCGGCCAAGCTCGGGCCGGACGCCAAGAGCCAGGTCACCGTGCGCTACGTCGACGGCCGCCCGGTCGAGGCGACGCAGATCGTCCTCTCGACCCAGCACCTCGACGAGTCGCTCGATTCGGCCGGCGTGCGTGCCATCGTCGAGCCCTACATCCGCGCGGCCCTGCCCGAGAGCTGGGTCACCGACGGCACGGTGTGGCACGTCAACCCGACCGGCAAGTTCGTGATCGGCGGCCCCGACGGCGATGCCGGCCTGACCGGCCGCAAGATCATCGTGGACACCTATGGCGGTGCGGCGCCGCACGGCGGCGGCGCCTTCTCGGGCAAGGATCCGACGAAGGTCGACCGCTCGGCGGCCTACGCGGCCCGCTATCTCGCCAAGAACGTCGTCGCCGCCGGCCTCGCCCGCAAGGCCACGATCCAGCTCGCCTACGCCATCGGCGTCGCCAAGCCGCTGTCGATCTACGTCGACCTGCACGGCACCGGCGAAGTCGACGAGGCCAAGCTCGAATCGGTCCTGGGGCAGCTCGTCGACCTGTCGCCCCGCGGCATCCGCACCCATCTCGGCCTCAACAAGCCGATCTACGCCCGCACCTCGGCCTACGGTCATTTCGGCCGCGAGCCCGAGGCCGATGGCGGCTTCTCCTGGGAGCGGACCGACCTCGTCGGCCAGCTCAAGAGCGCCCTCGCCTGAACCAATCCCCCAGCACGAAAGCGGCGCACGATCGCATCGCGGTCGTGCGCCGCTTTCGTTCGATGTTTGCGGCCTTGTCGTCGACGAACCGGTTGCCACCTCGTCGGACAATGCTCTAGCGGGACGTCCACACGCCCCATCCTCGGCACCGGGACACCATGGACGACCACGATACCGACGCGAGCCCCGAGCGGGCCCGCGCCTTCTACGGCCGGCGCAAGGGCAAGCGCCTGCGCCCGGGCCAGGAGGAGCGCCTCGCCGACCTCCTGCCGCGCCTGCGCCTGCCCGAGGCCGGCCCCCTCGACCCCGCCGCCCTCTTCCCGCGTCCGGTCGCCGAGACCTGGCTCGAGATCGGCTTCGGCGGCGGCGAGCACCTCGCCGCGCAGGCCCGTCTCAATCCCGGCACCGGCATCATCGGCTGCGAACCCTTCGTCAACGGCGTGGTGAAGCTTCTGCGCACCGTCGACGAGGAGGAGCTCGACACCGTCCGGTTCTGGGACCGGGACGCGATGGAGCTGCTGCCCCGGCTGCCGGATGCCAGCATCGGGCGGGTGTTCCTGCTCTATCCCGATCCCTGGCCGAAGCGCCGGCAGCGCAAGCGCCGCTTCGTCTCGGAGGAATCGCTGACCGAGATCGCCCGGGTGCTCAAGCCCGGCGGCGAGTTCCGCTTCGCCTCCGACATCGACGATTACGTCGGCTGGACCCTGGTGCGGGCCGCCGCGTGCACCGCCCTGCGCTGGACCGCGACCCGCAGCAGCGACTGGACCACCCCGTGGCCGGAATGGCCGGGCACCCGCTACGAGGCCAAGACCACCGCCGAGGGGCGCCGCCCGACCTACCTGACCTTCGTGCGGGTGTGAGCGGCCGGGCCGATCGCTGTCGCGGCGCATCGGCCCATGCTACGATCGCGGCATGACCGCGGTCGCCTTCGACACCCTCAAATTCGCCCGCGCCCTGCGCGAGCGGGCGCACCTCTCCGCCGAACAGGCGGAGGGGCTGTCGGAGGTCTTCGCCGAGGCGGTCCAGGGCGGTCTGCCGACCCGGGCAGACCTGCAGAGTCTCGAAGGCTCGGCGCATGCCGAGTTCGCCGCGATCCGCTCCGAGATGGCGGCGTTCCGGGTCGAGACCCGGAACGAGTTCGCGGCCGTCCGCTCCGAACTGAAGGCGGAGTTCGCGGCCATCCGGTCGGAAGTCGCGGCGTTCAAAGCCGAAACCCGGAACGAGTTCGCAGCCGTCCGGACGGAGATCGCGGCATTCAAGCTCGAGACCCGGAACGAGTTCGCGGCCGTTCGCTCTGAAATGAAGACCGAGTTTGCGGCCGTCCGGTCGGAGATGAAGACCGAGTTCGCAGCCGTCCGTGCGGATATGAAGCTTCTCGAACAACGGATGACGATCAAGCTCGGCGCCATGCTGGTGGCGCTGGTCGGCATTCTGCTCGCCGCGATCCGGTACATGCCGGCACGCTGAGGCGCGCGGCGTTTCGGACGCGGATCTCGACCGGTACGTGCTTTACCGCACCGCCGGGGCGACGCCGACGTTCGACCTTGCCGCCGGACGCGCGGAGGGGCATGTTTTTCCACGAAACCGCCAAGCCGGGCCGGGCGGAGCCTCACGACCCGGGACCTCGCGCAGGAGGCGGGGTGCGGGGAGACCCGTCCGTCTCCACGACCATCAGGAATGCGCCGCCTTGGACCAGAGGCCCGACGCCGCCCCCGGCCTGCCGGACGAACTCTCCCGTTTCGCCTTCGAGGGCGCACCGGTCGGCCTTGCCTGCGTGAACGGCTCGGACGGGCGCATCGCGGCCGCCAACCCGGCGCTGGCCGCCCTGCTCGGCGTTGCGCCGGAGAACCTGATCGGCCGAGTGCTCGGCGAGGGGGGCGGCGATCCGGCGGATGGGGAGACCCGAGAGACGGTCTGGCACCGGGCGGACGGGTCGACGGTCCGCCTCAGGCTGCGCAGCGGACCCGAGCGGCAGGCATTCCGGATCGTCTCGGTCGACGCCCTTGCGGAAGCCCCCGCATTCCGGCTGGATCCTCTCCGGGAGCAGGCGCATCTGGCGCTCGCCTCGGCGGGCCTCGGCGAGTGGAGCTGGAGCCCGGCGGACGGCCGCGTCGTCCTGTCGGACCGGGCCGCCGCAATCCTCGGCCTCCCGGCCGGAGCGACGCCGACCTGGGCCGTCCTGCGGGAGGCGATCGCCCGCGACGATCTCGACCGGCTCCGCGCGACCGTCGAGGACGCCGTCGCCAAGGCGAGCCCCTACGCGGTCGAGCTGCGGTACCGCCGGGCGTCGGACGGCCAGGAGGCCTGGATCTCGGCCCGCGGCCGCGCGATCCCGGGGCCGGACGGGGCGCTCGCCGGCATGGTCGGCATCGTCCAGGACGTGACCGCCCGCGAGGAGGCGCGGCGCGCCCTCCACGACCGCGAGCAGCGGCTGCGGGTCGCGACCACGGTCGCGGCGCTCGGCATCTTCGAGTGGCACGTGCTGGCCGACCAGTCGCTCTGGGAAAACGAGCGCATGTGGGAGATCTTCGGTCGCCGGCCGCAGGACGGCACCATCAGCATGCGCGAATTCTTTCGTACGGTGGTCCACCCGGAGGACAAGGCGGCCTTCCGCCAGGCCGTGACGGCGGCGCTCCACAGCGACGGAGTCCTGCACGCGACGACCCGCATCCGCCGCCGCGGCAGCGCCGAGGCCGACACGGTCTGGCGCACCATCGAGATGGCCGGCCGCTTCGAGCGCGACGGGCCGGCGGGCCTGCCGAGCCGCCTGATCGGCGTCGTCGCCGACATCACCGACCGGCGGCTCGCCGAGGAGCGCCAGTCGCTGCTGATCCGCGAGCTGCACCACCGGGTGAAGAACACGCTCGCCACCGTCCAGGCGATCGTCGGGTCGACCGCCCGCACCGCGTCGAGCATCGACAGCTTCTACGAAGCCTTCGTCGGCCGCATCATGTCGCTCGCCCACACCCACTCGGTGCTGACCGAGGACGTCTGGCAGACCGCCTCCCTGCGCAACCTGCTGGAGAACGAGCTGCGCCCCTATGCCGACGGCGCGATGCAGCCGGGCACCGGCGGGCGGGTGGAGCTCGACGGGCCGGCGGTCGACCTGCCCTCCGAGATCGCGGTGCCGATCGGCATGGCGATTCACGAACTGACCACCAACGCCGCCAAGTACGGCGCCCTGTCGAACCGGGCCGGGCGGGTGCGGATCCGCTGGAGCGTGGAGCCCGGGACGGACCGGCCGCGGCTGCGTTTCCGGTGGCAGGAATCCGGCGGCCCCGCAGTGGCGCCGCCGACGCGCCAGGGTTTCGGCTCGCGGCTGCTGCAGCGGGTCCTGACGACCCAGGTCCAGGCCGAGGTCGCGACCGACTACGCGCCGGGCGGCTTCGCGCTGACCATGCTGGCGCCGCTGCCCGCCCGCAACGCCGCGCTCAACCCGCTGGCAGCCCTCTGAGCGGGCGGGGCTGTGAGCGGGCGGGGCTGACCCGTCACGCGCTGCGGGCTGCCCCCTCGCCGCCGGCACTGCGGAACGCCTTCAGCTCCTCGATCGACGCGAAGTGGAAGCGTCCGGCCGGCGTCTCGGCATCGATCGTACCGTCGGCATACATCGTGTAGGTGTTGTCGCCGGCATCGTAGGTCCCGATCACGGCCTTGCCGGCCGGCTCCTCGGGGGCAGGCGGCTCGGGGACGGGCTCTTCCCGCGGGGGCTCCTCGGCGACGGGCTCGGGGGCCGGAGCCGGCTCGGCGGGCGTCTCCTCCACGACCGGCTCCGGCTCGGAACGAGCGGGCAGGTGAGGTTCGGGCAGGTGAGATTCGGGCAAGTGAGGTTCGGGGTCTTGCCGTTCGGCTTCCGCGGGCGGCGGCGCGGCCTCGACGATCGGCTCCGGCAAGTGAACCTCGGACGAGTACGGCTCCGGCGCGGCCGCGGCAGGCTCCTGCGGCACGGCATATGTCGGAGCGGGCTGGTGATGCTCGGCCTGTCGGGGCTCGTGCGGCGGAACCGGATCGGCATCCTCGGCCCGATGCAGGCGGAGTTCGCCGGCGGCGAACCCGACCGCGGCCGCGCCGGCCGCGAGCGCGGCGGCGTTGCCGAGGCCCGTCGGCTCGGACGAACGCGCCGCGGGGCCGGCGACCCGCTCGGGGGCGACGAGCGCCTCGTCGTGGGAGGTCCGCGCGTCCTGCGCCGGCAGCGTCACGGTCGGGATCGGGGGCATCACCGGCTCGCTGCGGGGCGGGCGGACGGGCGCGGTGCCGGGATCGGGGAAAGCCGGCGCCCCGGCGAGCGGGGCGGCCGGACGGGCCGTGAGGAGCGCGCGCTCGATGCGTCCGAGCCGGGCGACCATGGCGGCGATGCCGAGCAGCACCGCGCCGCCGCTCGCCCCGACGGTGCCGGCGATCACCATGGTCCAGCCGACCTCGAGCCGAATGAACGGGATGCCCTGGACCATCGCGGCGAGGCCGCCGAGCAGCATCAGGAGGGCGAGCACGGTCAACGCAACGATCATCGGACTCTCGGAGGTAGCGGGTGATCTCGGCGGGCCTGTCGGAGACGGCCGAACGGGCGGTCCGGAGCCGTGGCCCCGTCCGCCCAAGCGACAGACTTAAAGGTGCGGGCCGCATTTGCAAAATCGCCACGCTTGAGCGGCACCCGGGACCGGCCCGAGGCGTCCAAAGCCCGGGACGGCGGCGCCCGGATGGACGGCCGGCGTTGCCGCCGGCGCGCGGCCGACTTAGGTAGACGCGGGTGACGCGGCGGCTCCCCCGGGGAGCGCCGCGAGGACCCGAGCGATCCGGAGACACGCCATGGCCTTCACGCTGCCCGAACTCCCCTACGCCTACGACGCGCTGCAGCCCTACATGTCGAAGGAGACCCTGGAGTTCCACCACGACAAGCATCACAAGGCCTACGTCGACACCGGCAACAAGCTGCTCGAGGGCTCGGAGCTCGCCGGCAAGAGCGTCGAGGAGGTGGTGAAGGCCTCCTACGGCCAGAACCAGCCGCTGTTCAACAATGCCGGCCAGCACTACAACCACATCCACTTCTGGCAGTGGATGAAGCCGAATGGCGGCGGCGCGATCCCGGGCGCGCTTGAGAAGAAGATCGCCGAGGACCTCGGCGGCACCGACAAGTTCAAGGCCGATTTCATCCAGGCCGGCGTATCGCAGTTCGGCTCCGGCTGGGCCTGGCTCGCCGTGAAGAACGGCAAGCTCGAGATCATGAAGACCCCCAACGGCGAGAACCCGCTGGTGCACGGCGCCAAGCCGATCCTCGGCGTCGACGTGTGGGAGCACTCCTACTACATCGATTACCGCAACCGCCGTCCCGACTACCTCAAGGCGTTCATCGAGAACCTGGTGAACTGGGAGCACATCGAGAAGATGTACGGCGAGGCGATCGCCTGATCTGCGCCTGATCGTCGAAAGTCGAGAGCCCCCTCCCCGCCCGGGCGAGGGGGCTTTTCTATGTCGCGGGCCCCGGCACGAGCCGCAGGCCCTCCCGCTCCAGGAACGCCGCGAAGCGGTCGGAGCCGAGATAGGCGAGTTCGCGCGGCCGGCTCGCCACCACCGGGTCGAGGGCCCGCAGCCCCTCGTCGATCTCGCCCGGGTGGCACATCACCACCGGGGCGGGCCCCAGCGCCCGGAAGCTCCGCTCGAAGGCGTCCGCGAACCCGTCGCCCTCGGCGAAGTCCGAGAAGCCGGAGAAGCCGCGATTGGTGGCGAACCCCGCCCGCCGGGTCGCCGCGGCAAGGCGGAGCCCGAGCCCCGCGACGACGGCCGCCTTGCGGGCCTGCGGGCGGGCGAGGATCGCCGCCGGACGATCGCCGGGATCGCGAAGCCAGCCGCGCCAGCCCCGCGCCGCAAGTGCCGCGAGCAGCGAGCTGCGCACGCCGGGCAGGACGTGGACGTGCTGGTGCCCGTCGACGAAATCCGGCAGCCGGCCCATCGCGGCGGCGAAGGCGTCGATCTGGCGCTCGATCTCGGGCCGGATCTCCGCCGCGTGCAGGCGTCCCGACAGGCTCAGGGCGAGAATCCGGCCGAGCGGCGGCAGGCGCCCGTCCGGCGTCAGACGCGGCATCGCACCGAGCGGCGCCCCCGCCGTCAGGGTCAGGTGGAGGCCGAGCCCGACCGTACCGGCGAGCTCCCGCAGCGGGGCGGCCGCCTCGCGGAAGGCCGGGATGTTGGTCATCGACCCGGTGGCTGATATGCGCCCCTTCCGCGCCAGGTCGAGGATGCCCCGGCTGACGCCCGGGCTCAGGCCGTAATCGTCGGCGCAGAGCACGACCGGGTGCCGTTCAGGAAGCATGGCTTAGATCTCGCGCATGAACCGCCGGTGCCCTGCACCGGCCCGATGACCGATTGCCGCCGGCTCGCGCCGCGGCACGACACCGAAACGAGGGACAGCGCCGTGGAGCTGTTCGCACATCCCGCGCCGGTCGACCTGAGCGTCGTCATACCGGTCTTCAACGAGAGCGCCAACGTCGCCCCGCTCCTCGCCCGGCTGACGCCGGTGCTGGAGCGGCTGACGCCGGCCTGGGAGGTCGTGTTCGTCGACGACGGCAGCCACGACGACACCGCCGCCGTGGTGGCGGCCCATCACGCCGCCGAACCCCGCATCGGCGCGGTCTCGTTCAGCCGCAACTTCGGCAAGGAGATCGCCATCGCGGCCGGGCTCGACCACGCCGAGGGCCGCGCCGTGGTGATCATGGATGCCGACCTGCAGCACCCGCCCGAGCTGATCGCGACCTTCTGGGAGCGCTGGCGGGAGGGCAACGTCATGGTCTACGCGCAGCGCACCGACCGGGACGACGAGAGCGCGATGCGGCGCGGCTTCGCCCGCCTGTTCTACCGGCTCTTCGCCCGCTTCGGCGAGATGCCGCTGCCGGAGGGCGCCGGCGACTTCCGGCTCATCGACCGCAAGGGCGTCGAGGTGCTGCGCTCGCTACCCGAGCGGGCCCGGTTCTCGAAGGGCCTGTATTCCTGGATCGGCTTCCGCTCGGTCGGGGTGCCCTACCAGGTCGAGGAACGCCAGCACGGCAGCTCGAAATGGAGCTTTCGCAAGCTGTTCCGCTTCGCCTTCGACGGCATCACCTCGTTCTCGACCGTGCCGCTGCGGGTCTGGACCTATCTCGGCGGCACGATCGCGGCCGTGGCCCTGCTGGCGGCGCTCTACTTCGTCGCCGACACGCTGCTGCGCGGGCCCGACGTGCCGGGCTATGCCTCGCTGATCGTCTCGGTGATGTTCTTCTCCGGCGTGCAGCTGATGTCGCTCGGCATCATTGGGGAATATATCGGGCGCATCTTCGCGGAGGTGAAGCGGCGTCCGCTCTACGTCGTGGCCGAGCGCATCGGCCCGGCGGCGGTCGGCCACGACCGCTTGGTCCGCGACGACCGCCGCGGCAACCGGCGCGCCCGCTATTCCGGCGCCGCCTGACCGTCTCCGGCGAAACTCCCCGTCGCCGCCCGGTGTGGCGGCGGCGGCGCGGGGGGAGTATTGCGTGATGCCCTAGGCCGTCCGGTCGCGCTTCTCGCGGCAGCCCTGTGCTATGGACCGCCGCATGATTCGCAGCATCCTCTCGGTCGGCGGCTGGACGCTGGTCTCCCGCGCCACCGGCTTCCTGCGCGACGTGGTCATGGCCGCCGTGATGGGCGCCGGCCCGATCGCCGACGCCTTCGTGGTGGCCTTCCGGCTGCCGAACCACTTCCGGGCCATCTTCGGCGAGGGGGCGTTCAACGTCGCCTTCGTGCCGACCTACGCCTCCCTCGACGGTAGTGGGGAGACCGGCGCGGCGCGGGCCTTCGCCGACCGGGTCTTCACCCTGATGCTGCTGGTGCAGGTGGCGCTGCTGGCGCTCGCCCTGCCGCTGATGCCGGTGATCGTGCGGGCACTCGCCCCTGGCTTCGTCGACGAGCCGGACAAGTTCGCGCTCGCGGTGACGCTGACCCGCATCACCTTCCCGTACCTGCTGTTCATCACCCTGGTGACGCTGCTGTCGGGCATCCTCAATGCCCGCCGGCGCTTCGCCGCCGCCGCCGCCGCGCCGGTGCTGCTCAACGTCTCGCTGCTGGCGGCCCTCGCCCTCGCCTTCCTGTTCCCGAATGCCGGCTACGCCGCCGCCTGGGGCGTCGCGGTGTCGGGGGTGCTGCAGTTCCTGCTGGTCTGGGCCGATGCGCGCCGGGCCGGGCTCGCCCCGTCGCTGGTGCGCCCGACCCTGCGGGATACCGGGATGCGCCGGTTCTTTGCCATGCTGGGGCCGGCGGTGATCGGCTCGGCCGGGGTGCAGATCGCGATGTTCGCCGACACGATCATCGCCTCCTTCCTGCCGACCGGCGCGGTCTCGGCGCTGTACTACGCCGACCGGCTCTACCAGCTGCCCTTCGGGGTCATCGGCATCGCCGCCGGCACCGTGCTGCTGCCGGAGATGAGCCGGCGCGTCGCCGCGGGCGACCAGGACGGGGCACATGCGGCGCAGAACCGCGCCACCGGCTTCTCGCTCGCCCTCTCGGCGCCGTTCGCGGTCGCGTTCCTGCTGGTGCCGGACCTGATCATGACGGCCTTGTTCCAGCGCGGCGCGTTCGATGCGGAGGCCGCCGCCCGGTCGGGGGCGGTGCTGGCCGCCTACGGCCTGGCGCTCCCGGCGGCAGTGCTGATCCGCAGCATCGTGGCGAGCTTCTACGCCCGCCAGGACACCCGCACGCCGGTCGTCGCCTCCCTGACCGCGGTCGCGGTCAATGTGGGCTTGAAGGTGATGCTCACCGGACCGCTCGGGGTGATGGGTCTCGCGCTCGCCACCGCCGCCGGTGTGTGGGTGAACGTGCTGATCCTGTTCTGCCTCGCCTATGGCCGCAGCTGGACCGCGCCGAGCCGCACGCTGATCGTCACCGCCTGCGGGGTGCTCGCCGCGTGCATCGTGCTCGCCGGCTGCACGCTGGGCGGCCTGCCGCTGATCGACGGCCTGATGCCGGCCCTGCCGCGCTTCCGCGACCTCGCGGTGCTGACGGTGCTCGGTGTGGCCGGGCTCGTCGCCTACGCGGCGACGCTGCTGGTCGCCTTGCGGCTGTTCGGGGTGCGGCTGCGGCGGGTGTGAGGCGGGAAACGCCGCGTGGGCGGGCTGGATCGGCCGGCCCGGCGGTCCGTCGTCACGAAGAAGCCTGCCCGATCCTGGCGACCGGGCAGGCTGCTTGGATCACACCCGCGCTTCCTCGAAGGCCCGCACCCACTCGGCGCAGATGCCGGAGCGCACAATGTCGTCGAGACCGAACTCCACGATGGGGATCGGCATCATCCGGCTCTTCACGAGATGGATCACGGTGCGCAGGCCCGAGGTCTCGCGCAGATCGGTCTGCGAGACGTCGCCGTTGATGATGACCTGGGTATCGTCGCCGATCCGGGTCAGGAACATCTTGATCTCGGCCGGGGTGGTGTTCTGGGCCTCGTCGAGGATCACCAGGCAGTTCTTGAAGGTGCGGCCGCGCATCACCTCGAAGGGAACGACCTCGATGTCGCCGGCCTTGACGGCGATCTCGAAGGCGCCGTCGCCCATGCGCTCCTTCATGGTCTCGGTGAGCGGCGCGACCCAGGGCGCGATCTTCTCTTCGATGCTGCCGGGGAAGAAGCCGAGGGAACGGCCGGAGGGCACGTTCGGCCGGGTGATGACCACCTTGGCGACCCGGCGCTGGCGCAGCAGGTCGGCGGCGCGGGTGCCGGCGATGTAGGTCTTGCCGGTGCCGGCGGGGCCGAGGACGATGACTTGTGGATGGGACCCGAGGGCGTCCAGATATTCGGCCTGGCGGGCCGTCATCGGCTGGATCGGTGGCGGGTTGCGCTCCTCCTCGAAGCGAGTGCGGTGCACTCGGATCGGGCGGTCATCAACCAGTTCAAGTCGTGCGCGTCGTCTCTTCACGGATCAACACTCCCACTGGACTTGCGGTGCCGACTATCGTGTGCCCTCTCGTGTCCCAGATCTCCTATGTTCTTGTAACGACTCTAAGCCTCGGGAGGCCGCGACGGTTCCGGTCGGAGGTGACGCAGGCGGTGGACAAGTCCGCCTGTTTCGACCGTCAGGGTAAGCAGAGGATGATGAACGGGCAATTGTCGCGCCGCACCATGCCGCTGCGAAACGGAGAACGAACCGCACGGCGCATCGGATTGTGATGAAAACCACACAGCGGCGGCGCGGCTGACGCAAGGGGGGCGGATCGGGTCGATCCGGGGACCGGTCGAGGTCGCCACCTGATTGCCGCTCCCGTCTGCCTCGCGAGGGAGAGAGCCTCGCCTCCCGGCCTCAGGCCGGCTGGACGAAGCTGTCGAGGACCATCTTTCGGCCGGCCTTGTCGAAGTCAACGGTGAGCTTGTTGCCGTCGACCGCGGACACCGAGCCGGGCCCGAATTTAGTGTGGAAGATCCGCGCCCCGACCTCAAACGCCGAGGGGGTGCCGGTGGATTTCGCCACCAGCGTGCCCTCGATCTGCTGCGGCCCGCGCCGACCGGGGGCGGCGTTGCGCCCTCCCCCGCCAAAACCTCCCTGTCCGTAGCGGTCCTGGCCGGCGGTCTGGGCCTGCGCCCGCTGCCAGCCCGGGGTGGAATAGGACGAGCCGAAGGCCGGGGCCTGACGGTCGAAGCGCGACGGCCCCTGCGAAAAGCTCGCCGGCGCGTCGAGCACGTCGACGCTCGCCTCGGGCAACTCGTCGATGAAACGGCTCGGCACGGTCGAGGACCACAGGCCGTGGATGCGGCGGTTGACCGCGAACGACACCTTGGCCCGCTTGCGCGCCCGGGTGAGGCCGACATGGGCCAGCCGCCGTTCCTCCTCCAGGCCCGCCCGCCCGCTCTCGTCGAGGGCGCGCTGGTTGGGCATCAACCCGTTCTCCCAGCCGGGCAGGAAGACGGTGTCGAATTCGAGCCCCTTGGCGGCGTGGAGCGTCATCAGGCTCACCCGGTCGCCGCCCTCGGCCTCGTTGACGTCCATCACCAGGGAGACGTGTTCGAGGAACCCGGCGAGGTCCGGGAATTCCTCCATCGAGCGCACGAGTTCCTTCAGGTTCTCGAGCCGCCCGGCGGCATCGGCGGTGCGCTCCTTCTGCCACATCTCGGTGTAGCCGGATTCCTCCAGGATCGTCTGCGCCACCTCCGTGTGCGGCTGGTCCTCCAGGAGCTTGGCCCAGCGGGCAAAGCTCTGGCACAGGGCGCGCACGGTCGAACGGGGCTTGGGCTTCAGCTCCTCCGTCTCGCTCATCATCCGGGCGGCCTGGAGCAGGGGCACGTTGGCGCGCCGCGCCAGGCCGTGCAGGGCCTGGAGCGTCGCGTCGCCCAAGCCGCGCTTCGGCGTGTTGAAGATCCGCTCGAAGGCGAGGTCGTCGGAGCCATTGGCGACGATGCGCAAGTAGGCCAGCGCGTCCCGGATCTCGGCCCGCTCGTAGAAGCGCGGGCCGCCGACCACGCGGTAGGGCAGGCCGAGCTGGACGAAGCGATCCTCGATCTCACGCATCTGGGCCGAGATCCGCACCAGGACGGCGATCTCCGACAGCTTGTGGCCCTTGGCCTGCAGGCTCTCGATCTCCTCGCAGACGAGGCGCGCCTCCTCCTCCGAATCCCAGGCGCCCGTGACCGTGACCTTCTCGCCCTCCGGGCTGTCGGTGCGCAGGGTCTTGCCGAGCCGGCCCTCGTTATGGGCGATCAGCACCGAGGCGGCGGCCAGGATATGGCCGGTCGAGCGGTAGTTGTTCTCCAGTCGCACCACCAGGGCACCGGGGAAATCGTGCTCGAAGCGCAGGATGTTGTCGACCTCGGCGCCGCGCCAGCCGTAGATCGACTGGTCGTCGTCGCCGACGCAGGCGACGTTGCGGTGTCCCTGGGCCAGGAGGCGCAGCCAGAGATACTGCGCGACGTTGGTGTCCTGGTACTCGTCGACCAGGATGTAGCGGAAGCGCTGCTGGTAATTGGTGAGAATGTCCGGATTCTCGCGCCACAGCTTCAGGCAGAGAAGCAGCAGGTCGCCGAAATCGACGGCGTTGAGCGCCTTCAGCCGTTCCTGGTAAGCGGCGTAGAGCCCCCCGCCCTTGCCGAAGCCGAAGGCCGAGGCCTCGCCCGCCGGCACCTGCTCGGGGGAAAGGCCGCGGTTCTTCCAGCCGTCGATGGTGCCGGCGAGGCTGCGGGCCGGCCAGCGCTTCTCGTCGAGGTCGGCGGCCGCGATGACCTGCTTCAAGAGCCGCAGCTGGTCGTCGGTGCCGAGGATCGTGAAGTCGGAGCGCAGGCCCACCAATTCGGCGTGGCGGCGCAGGATCTTGGTGCCGATGGCATGGAAGGTGCCGAGCCACGGCATCCCCTCGCCGGCCGGACCGATCAGCGCGCCGATGCGCTCCTTCATCTCCCGGGCGGCCTTGTTGGTGAAGGTCACCGACAGGATGTCGAAGGGGCGGGCGCGGCCGGTGGCGATCAGGTGGGCGATCCGGGTCGTCAGCACCCGGGTCTTGCCGGTGCCGGCGCCGGCCAGCACCAGGATCGGCCCGTCCGTCACCTCGACGGCGCGGCGCTGCTCCGGGTTCAGCCCGTCGAGGTAGGAAACGCCCTGGGGCACCACCGCGGCGCGGGCGCGGGCGGAGATCGAGGTGGAGCCGGTCCCGGCGGCGGTATCGCGAGTCATGCCGGCATCACTGGACCAAAACGCGAACGGCGTCGAGGGCGGGGGACGCATGAGTGCCTAGGCGGACGGGGCTCGTCGGGCGGAGCGTCCGGCGCGGAACCTTGCAGGAGACGCCGCGTCGTCCCCACCTGACAGGTCACACTCCTGCAAAAGAGGACACCGATGCGCGCCCACAGTTTCCTGATCCTCGCCGCCGCGCTCGCGGCGCCGCTTCCGGCCCTGGCCCAGAACCAGGCCCCGGGGAACCGTGCCCAGCAGCGGGTCGAGGGGATCAACCGCTCCATTGAGAGCAACAGCGAGATCCGCGGCATCCAGCAGCAGAACCGCTTCGAGACCAACCAGATCCAGGGCCAGATCCAGCGCCAGCAGAGCCTGCCGCCGGCCCCCCTGCCCCCGATCGGCGTACGGCGCTGAGGGACAGGTCCCGCGCCGGAGAGTCCTCGCGCCGTCAGTGACGGACGCGGGCGCCGCCGGCCGCGAAAGCCATGGTGTCCGGCCGGTGGTGGCCGCGGGTCGGGATGCCGATCACCCGGCCGAGATCGTCAGGTCGCGGCAGCCGGGCATGCGAGCCGAGCATGACCGCGAGGTTGGCCTGGATGTCCTCCGGAAACGGCGCGACGCGCCGCGTCGCCGGATCGACGTGGAGGGAGAGGTTTTCCGACGAGGCGGCGACCCAGCCCTCGGCCGCGTGGCGGATCTCGGAATAGAAGTGCAGCCGTTTCTCGTCGAAGGCGATGAGTTGCAGCGTCACCCGGATCGGGTCGTCGAGCACCAGTTCGCGGCGGTAGCGGACATGGACCTCGGCCGCGAAGGTCGTGCCGCGCCCGCTCTCCAGATAGTCGGGTCCGAGACCGACTACGCCGAACGCCTCGTCCACCGCCCGGTCGAACAGGACGTGGTAATACGCCATGTTGAGGTGGCCGTTGTAATCGATCCATCCCGGCTCGATCACCATCGTAGACGACACGAACGGCGCGAAGAAGAAGATCGAGGCGGGGCGGTCGTCTGCCATTGTGGGGCTCCCGATGGCGCACGCGGGATGACAAGGGCGCCCAGGCACGTACCATGCTCGGACCCGGGATGCACCCCCGCATGCCTTGCACCTTGGGGCAAGGAGCCAGCCCCGCAGCGCACTTCTCCGTGACCGCCCCCGCGGATATGCCGGGTGGATGCGGCCTGATAGGATGGCCGACAAGAGGCCGGGACCCGCTTCGCGCACGGCGCCCGCCAGATCGTTTCGGGAGTCGAGATCGCCATGAACGCCCTGAGCCCCGCCCCCTCGCGCGAGCGCCCGTCGCCGGAGACCGTCGAGGCGGTGATCCGCGAGCTGACCGCCCAGTTCGGCAACCGCGTCGTCACCTCGCAGGCGGTGCGCGAGCAGCATGCCAGCACCCTGACCTGGGTCGCCAACCAGCCGCCGGACGCGGTGGTCTATGCCGAGAGCACCGAGGACGTGCAGGCGATCGTACGCGTCTGCGCCGCCCACAAGATGCCGGTCGTCGCCTTCGGCACCGGCACGTCGCTCGAGGGGCACGTCAACGCGCCGTATGGCGGCATCTCGATCGACATGAACGGGATGAACAAGGTCCTGGCGGTCCATGCCGAGGACCTGGATTGCGTGGTCCAGCCCGGCGTGACCCGCAAGGCGGTGAACGAGCACCTGCGCGACCAGGGCCTGTTCTTCCCGATCGATCCCGGTGCCGATGCCTCGCTGGGCGGCATGGCGGCGACCCGGGCATCGGGCACCAACGCGGTGCGCTACGGCACGATGAAGGACAACGTGTTGTCCCTCACCGCCGTGATGCCGAACGGCGACATCGTCCGCACCAGCCCGCGCGCCCGCAAGACGTCGGCCGGCTACGATCTGACCCGGCTGATGGTCGGCTCGGAGGGCACCTTCGGCATCATCACCGAGCTCACCCTCAAGCTCGCCGGCATCCCGGAGGCGATCTCCGCCGGCGTCTGCCCGTTCCCGAGCATCAAGGCGGCCTGCGACGCCGTCATCGTGACGATCCAGTCCGGCCTGCCGGTGGCGCGCATCGAGCTCCTCGACGAGGTCCAGGTCGCGGCCTGCAACGCCT
The DNA here is from genome assembly GCF_017347565.1 of Methylobacterium indicum. NCBI lineage: Bacteria > Pseudomonadati > Pseudomonadota > Alphaproteobacteria > Hyphomicrobiales > Methylobacteriaceae > Methylobacterium > Methylobacterium indicum. Next base: position 6,335,190 of record NZ_AP024145.1, read on the forward strand.
ATTCGAAGCTCACCCTGCCCGAGACCCCGCTCCTGCTGGTCGAGTTCCACGGTTCCGACGCCAGCGTGCGCGAGCAGGCCGAGCGCTTCGGCGAGATCGCCGCGGAGTTCGAAGGCGGGCCCTACGAGTGGGCGACGAAGCCGGAGGACCGCACCCGCCTCTGGCAGGCCCGCCACGACGTCTACTGGGCGGCGGTCGGCATGCGGCCGGGCGCGCGCGTCATCGCCACCGACGTCTGCGTGCCGATCTCGCGGCTCGCCGAATGCGTCGACGAGACCAAGCGCGACATCGTCGCGACCGGCATCACGGCGCCGATCGCGGGCCATGTGGGAGACGGCAACTTCCACACTTCGCCGCTCGTGATGATGGACGATCCCGACGAGATCGCCCGCGTCACCGGCTTCATCGAGCGCCTCGTCGCCCGTGCCATCGCCATGGAGGGCACCTGCACCGGCGAGCACGGCATCGGCCAGAAGAAGATGCGCTTCATGGAGCAGGAGCACGGGCCGGAGGCTCTGAACCTGATGCGGGTGCTGAAGCGGGCGATCGACCCGGACAACATCATGAATCCGGGGAAGGTGGTGGCGGTGTAGGCCGCCGCGCCTCCCGCCTGGAGCGAAGCGGCTTTGTCGGCGTTCGCGCCGATCCAGCCGCTTCGCTCCACGACAACCCAACAACCCCTACGGCAGCACCACCACCTTCGTCCCCACCTTCACGCGGTCGTACAGGTCGATCACGTCCCGGTTGGTCATGCGGATGCAGCCCGAGGACACCGCCGCGCCGATGGTCTCCGGCTCGTTCGAGCCGTGGATGCGGTAGAGCGAGGAGCCGAGATAGAGCGCCCGCGCCCCGAGCGGGTTGTCGTTGCCGCCGGCCATGTAGCGCGGCAGGTCGGGGCGGCGCTTGATCATCTGCTCGGGCGGGCGCCAGGCCGGCCATTCCTTCTTCATCGTCACGGTCTTGGTGCCGGACCAGGAAAAGCCCTCGCGGCCGACGCCGACGCCGTACTGGACCGCCTCCTGGTTCGGCAGGATGTAGTAGAGCCGGCGCTGGCTGGTCGAGATCACCACCGTGCCGGGCTTGTAGGGGCTGTTCCAGCCGATGGTCTGCCGCGGCACGCCCTGCTGGCGGAAGACCGTCAGGAAGTCGGCGATCGGCCCGCGGTCGAGCAGGCTGATGGCCTGGGCCGGCGCGGCCAGGGTCAGAAGCGTGGCCGCCGTCACGAGCGGTGTCAGCAGGCGCCGCGGCGCGGTCAGTCGGGTCATCGTCCCCTCCCGTTCGGTTAACGTCGAACGGGTTGGCCGCCGGGCTGTGGCGAAAACAGGGCGGAAACAATCGCCGGCCGGCCCATGGTGCATCCGCGCCACAGGCCGGCCGAAGACCGACTTGGCTATTCCGCCGCCTGGCGCAGCGGCATGAAGCCGATCGGCTGGCGCTGCGGCCCCTCCTGCTTGAGGGTCCGCTGCAGGGTCTCGTAATCCTGCTCCATCTCCGGCGTCACCGAAGCGCGGGTCTCGCGCAGCGCCGCGTCGAAATGGGCCTGCGTGACCCGCTCGCTCGTCAGGTTCTCGCGCAAAGCCATCAGGCCGGCGCGGCGGGTCAGGTCCTCGAGATCGGCCCCGGTGAAGCGGGCGGTGCGCTCGGCGAGCCCGTCGAGGTCGACGTCGTCGGATAGCGGCATCGCGCGGGTGTGGATGCCCAGGATGTGGCGCCGCCCGGCGATGCCCGGCACCGGCACGTAGATCAGCTCGTCGAAGCGGCCCGGGCGCAGGAGCGCGGGATCGACGAGGTTCGGCCGGTTGGTGGCGGCCATCACCACCACGCCCTGCAGATCTTCCAGGCCGTCCATCTCGGCAAGGAGGGTGTTGACCACCCGCTCGGTCACGGCCGGCTCGCCGAGGCCGCCGCCGCGCACGGGCGCCAGCGAATCGATCTCGTCGATGAAGATCACCGTCGGGGCGACCTGACGGGCACGGGCGAACAGCCGCGAGACCTGCTGCTCGGATTCACCGTACCACTTCGAGAGGAGGTCGGAGGACTTGGTGGCGACGAAGTTCGCCTGCGCCTCCCGGGCCACCGCCTTGGCGAGCAGGGTCTTGCCGGTACCGGGCGGGCCGAACAGCAAAAATCCCTTGGCCGGGCGGATGCCGATGCGGCGGAAGGCCTGCGGGTTACGCAAGGGCAGCTCGACGCCCTCGCGGAGCCTGGTCTGCACGTCGCCCAAGCCCCCGACATCGTCCCAGGTGACGTTCGGGACCTGGATCATGATCTCGCGCAGGGCCGAGGGCTGAACGCGCTTGAGCGCATTCAAAAAATCCTCGCGGCAGACCTGGAGCGTCTCCAGGATCTCGGGCGGGATGCCCTCCTTGAGGTTGATCTGCGGCAGGACGCGGCGCAGCGCGTCCATCGCCGCCTCGCGGGCCAGCGCCGAGAGGTCGGCGCCGACGAAGCCGTAGGTGGTCCGGGCGATCTCGTCGAGATCGACATTGTCGCCCAGCGGCATGCCGCGGGTGTGGATGGTCAAGACCTCGCGCCGGCCCGGCTCGTCGGGCACGCCGATGATGATCTCGCGGTCGAAGCGACCGGGCCGGCGCAGGGCCTCGTCGATGGCGTCGCGCCGGTTGGTGGCGCCGATCACCACGATGTTCTGGCGCGGCTCCAGCCCGTCCATCAGGGTCAGCAGCTGGGCCACGATGCGCCGCTCTACCTCGCCGCGGACCTCCTCGCGCTTCGGGGCGATCGAATCGATCTCGTCGATGAAGATGATCGCCGGCGCATTGCGCTGCGCCTCGGAAAAAATCTGGCGCAGGCGCTGCTCGGATTCGCCGTACTGGCTGCCCATGATCTCGGGGCCGGCGATGTGGAAGAACTGCGCCTCGGTCTCGTTCGCCACCGCCCGGGCGAGCAGGGTCTTGCCGGTACCGGGGGGCCCGTAGAGCAGGACGCCCTTCGGCGGATCGATGCCGAGGCGCTGGAAGAGCTCGGGGTGGCGGAGCGGCAGCTCGACCATCTCCCGCACCTGGTCGACGGTGGTCCCTAAGCCCCCGATGTCGTCGTAGGTGACGTCGGCCCGGCGGACCTCCTTCGGCTCCTCGTAGAGCGGCCGCAGCTCGACCTCTGTCTCGGCGGTGATCTGCACGATGCCGCGGGCGGGCTGGGTCGAGACGACGACGAGGCGGATCTCCTGCAGGCCGTAGGCCGGCATGTTGAACATCTGCCGCAGTTCCTCCGGCACCTCCTCGCTCTTGAAGCGCGAGGGCACGGAGGTCGAGATCACGTCGCCGGCGACGAGGGGCCGGCGGTAGAAGGTCCGGCGCAGGGCCTCGCCCGAGCCCTGCAGGCGCAGGTTCTTCTGGGCCGGGGCCAGCACCACCCGGGTCGCGGGTCGCACCTCGGCCTTGCGGATCTCGACGTGATCGCCGGAGCCGACGCCGGCATTGACGCGCTGGAGTCCGTCGAGGCGGATGATGCTGAGGCCCTCGTCCTCCTGTCCGAGCGTGATGGCGAGCGCCGTGGTGTGGCGCTTGCCGATGATCTCGATCGGCTGGCCTTCCTGGAGGCCGAGACTCTGGAGCACCGATGCACCGACCCGGGCGACGCCCCGGCCGACATCCTCGGCCCGCGCATTCGCGACCTGCGCCCTGACGTCGCCTGCTTCGTCCGCCATCCGGGTGACCTCGCTCCTCGGGAGCCGGCACCTCGGCCGACCCACCGTCGGCGGCCCTGATCCGCCGCCGCACCGCCGGCGCCGCCGGGACCGGCCGCGCATCGGCGGGAGAACGTCCGCTCGCCTGAAATGTTGCGGAGCGGGTTAGGCCTTGAAGATCGACCGGGACCTCTCAGCCCTTGAGGGTCAGTGTGCCGAGATCGCCCAGGCCGCCCTCCGGCAGAAGGCCGCGCAGGGTCGCGGTGAGGGAGAAGCCGGTCGCCGTGCGCTCGATCTCGTAGAGGTGGTAGCCGGCGCAGTGCTTGAGCGCCCCGCCCCGGGCGGAGGCCGAGGGGGCGCCGATCACCGGCACGCGCCGCCCGCCCGGCGACATCACGAAGGCGACGGAACCGACATGGTTGTGGCCGTGCAGCACGAGGTCGGCGCCGACCCGCCCGATCATCGCCTCGAAGGCGTGGGCGTCGGTGAGGTTGCGCCCCGCCTTGGCGCCGCCGACATGCGGCGGATGGTGGATCATCACCACCCGGCACGGCCGCTCGGGTTCGGCGGCGAGGTCCTGGAGCATTGTTTCGGCAGCCCGGATCTGGTCGGAGCCGAGGCGCCCGCTCGCCACGAAGGGCGCGGTCGGGATCGCCGACGAGAGCCCGACGAGGGCCAGCGGTCCTCGGCGGCGCAGGTAGGGAAAAACCTTGTCGCGGCCGGCATCGTCCCGGGTCCAGGGGCCGACCGCGTCGAGGAGGCCCTTCAGCGAGCCGCGCACGTAGGCGTCGTGGTTGCCGGGCACGAAGCTGACGAAGCCCGGCTCGCCGAGCGCCTCCATGAAGGTGCGGGCGGTCTCCCACTCGCTCGGCAGGCCGATGTTGCAGAGGTCGCCCGTGCAGGCGATGTGGTCCGGCGCGGCGTCGCGCAGGTCGGCCACCAGGGCAGCCAGGATCTCCATGTCGTGGGTGAGCTTGCGGCCGCGGCTCCAGTTGACCCAGCCGGTGGCGCGCTTGCTCATCAGCTGGCGCAGCCGCGGGCGCGGCAGCGGGCCGACATGCGGATCGGTGAGGTGGGCGAGGCGAAAGGTCATCGAGGGCAGCAACGCATGAGCGAGGATCAGGTCCGCTTCACGGATGTCGCGGCGGCCCTCCCGTAGCAGCGGACCGGGCCGTCACACACCCCCTTCGGGCTCGTGACACGCCACGCAGAGCTTGTTGCCGTCGAGATCGCGAAAATAGGCGCCGTAATAGGCCGGATGATAATGCGGCCGCAGTCCGGGGGCTCCATCGCAGGTGCCGCCTGCCGCCAATGCCAGGGCGTGGCAACGATCGACGCTGGCCCGCGAGCGGGCGGTCAGCGCCGTCATGAGCCCGTTGCCCGGATTCGGGGCAGCGCCGTCCCACGGCCGGCCGACGATCACGAGGGGTCGGTCGGCGTCGCACGGCATCCAGCCGGCCCACCCGTTATCCGGTTCGTGAAAGCGGAGCCGGAGGCCCAGCTCCTCGAACAGGGCCGCGTAGAAGGGATGGCGCGGGCGAGGTCGGCGGTGCCGAGGCAGACATGCGAGATGACGCTCATGGCCGGCGGGCCGCTCCCTCGGCGATGGAAATACGACTTCAGATCCCGGCGTACATCCGCCCCGGGTTGAACAGGCCGGCGGGATCGTGCGCCGCCTTGAGGCCGGCGGTGATCCGCATCAGCGGCTCGGACAGGGGCTCGAAGACCGGCACCGCGGCGCGCACGGACTCGGGCGCCCGAACCAACGTCGCGTGGCCGCCGGGGGCGAGGGCCGCCCGGACGACCGCCGCGCCCGCATCGCCGGTGGCCGGTGTGGCGAGCCAGATGAGGCCGCCGCCCCAATCGTAGAACCAGCGCGCCGGGCGCGACGCGGCGATCGCCGCGGTGACGGCGGGGCCGCGCCCCGGCGCGGTCGAGAGGCGCCACACCGCCTCGCCGCCGCCGACGAAGGGCAGGACGTCGCGCACGGCGCGCCACCGGGCGGCGGCCGCCTCCCCCTCCACCGTCTCGGGGGCTGCAAAGCCGCGCAGCAGGCGGGTGAGCTGGCCGAGGCGGTAATCGACCGAGGCCGAAAAACCCTCGATCCGCAGGAGCGTGCGGGCCGGTCCGTCGATGCCCTCCGGCAGGTGGGCCGCACCCGTGATCTCGAACGGCGAGCCGAGGGCGAGGCTCATCGCCTCGACGGCGCGGGCGTCGTCGAGGCCGGCGAGGGCCAGGGTCGCGGTGCGTTCGGGCACGGGCAGCACCTTGAAGGTGACCTCGGTGAGGAAGCCGAGCGTGCCCCAGGAGCCGGCCATCAGCTTCACGAGATCGAGGCCGGTGACGTTCTTCATCACCCGGCCGCCGGACTTCACCGCCTCGCCGCGCCCGTTGACGAAGCGCACGCCGATCAGGCTGTCGCGGGCGGCGCCCCCGGCGATGCGCCGCGGACCCGAGACGTTGCCGGCGGCGACCGCGCCGATCGTCGGCTCGCCGGCCGAGCCGAGCAGCGGGCGATGGTCCATCGGCTCGAAGGGCAGCATCTGGCCGCCCTCGGCGAGCCGCGCCTCGACCTCGGCGAGCGGGGTGCCGGCCCTGGCCGCGATGACCAGCTCGGCCGGCTCGTACAGGGTGATGCCGGTGAGCCCCGCCGCCGAGAGCGTGGCCTCGTCCTGCGCAGGCCGTCCGATCCCCGCCCGTGTGCCGCCGCCGACGAGCCGCAGCCGCTCGCGCCGCGCCGCCGCCTCGCCGATCAGGATCGCGGCCTCGGCCTCGCTGCGGGGCTGGTAGGTGCTCATCGCGGGTTCGCTCGGTGGGCGGATCGGGCGCGGATCATTGCGGGCAACGGGAGCGGGTTGCAAGCGGGGCGCGCTGCAACGCATCGAGTTCGAAGCAAAGGCCTCTACTCCGCCGGGACCCCTCGGCCGAAGCGTGCGAGCACCGCGCTCCGCAGGCCCGCGATGTCGAAGCGCCAGACCAGGGCCCCGTAGACGAGCCCGCCGACGCCGATGCAGGCCGGCAGGGCGAGCCAGGGCGCGAGGCCGCGCAGGGGCAGGAGCGCCGCGGTCATTGCCGCCGTGGCGAGCACGATGGCTGCGGGATCGCGCCAGGGCATCCGGAGGCGGCCGGGTCCGGTCAGCGCGCGCAGGCCGAGGAACAGCAGGGCGGCGACGAAGCCGAGGGACTGCGCCGCGGCGATGCCGGCCGGGCCGAAGGACGCGGTGAGCGCCAGAGCGGCGACGAGGTTGACCAGCGCCCCGATGGCGCCGGCCGCGACGAGCGGCAGGGTGCGGCGGCGGATCTGGAAGATCGGGTTGAGGACGAAGTTCATCAGCGCCAGGGCGACGAGGCCCGGCAGCAGGAGGAGCGTGTAGCCCACGAAGTGGCCGCGATAGGCTTCCGGCACCGCGATCGCCTCGAGCGCCGGGGCGACGGCCCAGAATCCCGCCGCGCTCGGCAGGATCAGGGCCAGCACGACGGCGCCGTTGCGGGCGACCTGCTCCTCGCCGGCCTCGTGGCCGTGGGTCTCGGCGGCGAGGACCGCGATCTGGAACAGCAGGAGGTCGAGGGCGGCCCCCAGCGTGCTGAAGATCCGCCCGCCGATATCGGCGGCGAGCGAGAAGTAGCCGGCCTCGGCGAAGCCCGCCGCGGCGGCGACCGCCGAACGGTTGGCGAAGGGCATCAGCTGGTAGACGACGTTGGCGGCGACCACCGGCAGGCCGTAGGCCATGAACAGGCGGACGGCCTCGCGGCGGCGGGCCGTCTCGTGCGGGGTCGGCGGATCGCTGAGTGCCCGATGGACGACGAGGGCGGCGAGGAACTGGCTCAGGCCCCCGGCGAGCATCACCGCGGCGGCGTCCCGCGTCGCCCAGGCGGTACCGACCATCATCACGAGGGCGAGGCCGTTCTTGACCAGGACGAGCCGCAGGTAGAGCCCGCCGGCGAAGCGGGCACGGGCCAGCGCCGCCTGGTAGTCGAATAGCCCGATGCCGACCGCCGCCCCGGCCGAGGCCGCCGCGAGCAAAGCCGGATCGCCGAAGACGGGCCGGCCGGCCAGGGCCAGGAGCGCCGCGCCCGTGAGGCCGATCGCGGTGGCCGCGTAGGCCCGGTCGAGCATGGCGCGGATCCACGGCTCGGCCTGCCGGACCCGCTCGGAGTAGAAGCGGGTCGCCGAGAGGCGCAGCCACTCGAACAGCAGGGTGTTGAGCGCCACCGCGCCGGCCGTGCCGAGGGCGAAGCGGCCGAAATCCGCCGGCCCCAGGATCTGCGCGATGAGTAGGCCGAGGGCGAGGTTCAGGACCGCATTGACCACGAAGGCCGCGATGACCGCCATTGCAGTGGGTGCTCGTTCGAGGGGCCGCGATGCGGCGTGGGTCCGCTGAGGTCGACGAGAAATCCCGCGCCGTCTGTCGATTGGAAGGAAGCGGGAGCCTACCCCACCGCCCGCGCCATCGGCCGCTCCTGCCCACCCTCCCCGGCCACGTCGCGATAGACCCGCTCCAGCCCGTCGAGGTGGCGTTCCAGCGTCAGCGGATCGGCCCAGAACAGGTCGTAGGCGGCGCGTCCCATCCGGAGCGCCGTGGCGTCGTTGGTAAGATGGCCCATGGCGTCGGCGAGCGAGCGCGGATCGTTGGAGCGGAACCACAGCCCGCTCTCGCCGTGGCGCACCGCCTCGCGGCCGGCGCAGACGTCGCTGACGATCACCGGCGTGCCGAGGCCGAGGGCTTCGAGCACCGTGAGGGGCTGGCCCTCGTACCAGACCGACGGGAAGACGAGCGCGCGGGCTCCGCGCAGCACCGCCTTCACCTGGTCCGGGTTCTGCCAGCCGAGGAACGACGCCTCGGGGTAGCGCGCCTCCAGCTCGGCCCGGGCCGGCCCGTCGCCCGCGAAGACCGCCCGCGCCCCGGCGAGCCGCGCCGCCTCGGCGAAGATCTGCGGCCCCTTCTCGGGCGAGAGGCGGCCGACGAACACGAAGTCGCCGGGCGGGCCGGCGCGGTGGCCGAGGGGCGCGACGTCGACCGGGTTCGGCACGTCGAAGTAGCGCGTCGTCGCGGGCAGGTAGGGCGCCAGCACCTCGCGCTGCAGCCGGCTGATGGTGATCATCGCGTCGATGCCCTCGACAAGGCCGGTGCGGCGCATCAGGGCGTGGCGGGCGACGCGCATGAGCTTGCGCGGATAGGTGCGCGAGTCACAGTTGTGGGTCAGGCAGGCCGGGCCGTTCGGAACCCGGTGGCAGGTCGCGGCGACCGGGTAGTCGTAGAAACCGCCATTGGGGCAGGCGAGGTAGTATTCGTGCGCGGTGTAGACCACCGGCGCGGCCGTGCCCCGCAGCACCGGGCCGATCGAGGGCGACAGGGCCTTGGCCCAGGCATGGACGTGCACCACCGTGTCGCGCGGGTCGGATTCGGCGACGAGGTCGCGCAATTGCGCCGCGGCCGGGGCGTTCCACAGCCACTGCACCCCGAAGGCGGCGAGCGAGCGCGCCTTGGTCACGTCGGTCTGGCCGAGCAGCACCGTGCGCACGCCGGCTTCCGCGAGGCGCGGATCGGCCGGGCCGACGGCGGCGAACAGCACCACCTCGTGGCCGCGGCGGGCGAGCCCGATCGCGCTCTCGAGCGAGACCTTGGCCTGGCCGCCATTGATGTAGGCGTGGTCGGCGACGAGGACGATTCTCACCGCCGCCCCCGCGCGGGCTGGCCGGGACCCTGATGCAGCATCGTCGGGCTTCCTTGAGGCGACGAAAAAAACCGGAGTCGAGGATGGGTCGGACCCCTTAAGGAAACGCCTCAAGGCACGACGACGCCAGACCCTTGCGCCGCGGGCCCGGCCGGGCCATCCGGCTTAGACCATGCGTCCCTCCTCCTCCCCCGCCTCCGCGATCCTGCTCGCCGCCCTCGGCATCGGGCTCCTCTCCCTGATGGACGCCACCATCAAGGGCCTGTCCGACCGCTACGGCGTCACGGAGATCGCCTTTTCCCGCTATCTCGTCGGCACCCTGGTGATGGCCGGCGTCCTGGCGGTGCTCCGCCCCGGCTGGCCCTCGGCCGAGACCTGGCGCACCAACGGGGTCAGGGCCGTGCTGGTGGTGGCAACCGCGCTCTGCTTCTTCCACGGCCTCTCGGTGCTGCCGCTCGCCGAGGCGCTGGCGCTCTCGTTCCTGAGCCCGATCTTCATCGCGCTCTTCGCCGCGCTCCTCCTGCGCGAGCGGGTGCGCCCTCCGGTCTGGGCCGGACTCGTCGTCGGCTTCCTCGGGGTCGGGATCGTGGTGGCGGGCCAGGTCGGGGCGGAGGGGGTGGCGCGCGGCGCCGGCTCGGCCTGGGGCATCGCCGCGATCCTCGCCTCGGCGCTGACCTACGCGCTCTCGATGGTGCTGCTGCGCGCCCGCGCCCGGCACGACCCGGTCGTCACCATCGTGGCGATCCAGAATGCCGGTCCTGCCGCGATGCTGGCCGCCCCGGCCGCCTGGACCTGGACGCCGGTCGCCGCACCCGATTGGGCGCTCCTCGTCCTCGTCGGTATGCTCGGCGTCGCCGGCCACCTCGTCCTCAGCCGCGCCTACGCCCAGGCCGAGGCGTCGCGGCTCGCCGCCATGGAATACACCGCGCTCCTGTGGGCGATCGGCCTCGGCTATTTCGCCTTCGGGGAGGTGCCGGGCGTGGCGACGCTGGCCGGCGCCGGGCTGATCCTCGCCGGCTCGGCGCTCGCGGCCAAGCGGTGAGCGGGCGTCAGAACCACCCCTTCAGCTTGAAGTAGACCGCCGGGATCAGGGCGCTCGCGGCAATCACTGCGAGCCCGAACGGATAGCCGAAGGTCCAGTCCAGCTCCGGCATGTGCTTGAAGTTCATGCCGTACACCGAGGCCATCAGCGTCGGCGGGATGCCGATCACCGAGACGACGGTGAGCACCCGGAAGGTGTTGTTCTGCTCCATGTTGATGAGGCCGAGGGTGGCGTCGAGCAGGAACTGCACCGTCTCGGAGAGCCGCGTCTCGAACTCGTCCAGGGAGGCGACGTCGAGGCGCAGGCTCTCGAAGCGGGCCTTCTCCTCGGCTTTCAGCCATCCCTCCGCCTCGCCGGCGACGTAGGGCAGGGTGCGGCCGAGCCCGAGCAGCGAGGCGCGCAGCTTCGCCAGCGCCTTGCCGCGCCGGCCGATGGCGCGCAGGAGCCGCCGCAGGGCGAGGTCGCGGCGCTTCGGGGCGGATGCGTCGCGGCGACCGTGGCCGTTGGCGCTGGTGTCGAAGGTGAAGATCCGGGTCGAGAGCGAATCGAGCTCGTCGCTCATCGTCTCGAGGCTGTCGGCCATCCGGTCGATCAGCTCCTCGACGAGCGCCAGGAACGTCTCGACGCTGGAGGCCGGCCCGTCGCGCTCGGCTTGGCGCGCCTTCACGGTGTCGAAGGCCGCGAGCGGCTGGAAGCGCACGGTCAGCAGCCGCTCCGGCGTCAGCACGAAGCCGAGGGGACGGAGCGTCAGGTCGTCGTCCCGGAACGAGACCATCGGCGTACTGAGATAGAAGGCGTCCCGGCGCCGGTTGAGGCGGCGGGAATTCTGCACCTCGCTCAAGGCCTGCCGCGACGGGACCGCGAGCCCGGTGACGGCTTCGGCGAGCGAGGTTTCGGCCTCGCTCGGATCCTCGAGGTCGAGCCAGGTGCCGTGGGGCGGCAGGGGCCGGGCCGCGCAGGCCTGGCCCTCGGCGACGACGCCCTCAGGGCCGTGCAGCGTGATCATGGAACCGGCGGTGCTCCTGATGGGGCGGGGACGACGAACCGTGCCGTATGGGCAACACACCAGCGCCGATGCGCAGGTGCTTGACTCGTCCGCGCGCCCCGCTTATCTCCACGCCAGCCTTAGCACTCACCCAACGAGAGTGCTAATGCCTGGGTTGGCAGGCGCCTTGGGCGGTCGCGTCCTCGGCGAGAGCACCAACCGCAACGCGTTCCGCGAAGCAAGAGGGCAGCACATGCAATTCCGTCCGCTGCACGACCGTGTCGTCGTCCGTCGCATCGAGAGCGAGGAGAAGACCAAGGGCGGCATCATCATCCCGGACTCCGCCAAGGAGAAGCCGCAAGAGGGCGAGATCGTCGCCGTCGGCCCCGGCGGCCGCGACGAGTCCGGCAAGCTGACCCCCCTCGACGTCAAGGCCGGCGACCGCGTCCTGTTCGGCAAGTGGTCGGGCACCGAGGTCAAGATCGACGGCAAGGACCTCCTCATCATGAAGGAGTCCGACATCATGGGCGTGCTGGCGTAAGCCCACTCCCCTGAGACGCCCTGAAGCCTGACGGCGGCGCCCCGCACGGGAAGCCGACGCCGGAGGGTTTTTTCCGAAACACCGATCGACAGTGAGGAATCACCATGGCAGCGAAAGACGTTCGTTTCGCCTCCGACGCCCGCGAGAAGATGCTGCGCGGCGTCGACATCCTGGCGGATGCCGTGAAGGTCACGCTCGGCCCCAAGGGCCGCAACGTCGTGATCGAGAAGAGCTTCGGCGCGCCCCGGATCACCAAGGACGGCGTGACCGTCGCCAAGGAGATCGAGCTCGCCGACAAGTTCGAGAACATGGGCGCCCAGATGGTGCGCGAAGTGGCCTCGAAGACCAACGACATCGCGGGTGACGGCACCACCACCGCCACCGTGCTGGCCCAGGCGATCGTCCGCGAGGGCGCCAAGTACGTCGCCGCCGGCATGAACCCGATGGACCTGAAGCGCGGCATCGACCTCGCCACCCAGGCCGCCGTGAAGGACATCCAGAGCCGCGCCAAGAAGGTGTCGGCCTCGGAGGAGATCGCCCAGGTCGGCACGATCTCGGCCAACGGCGACAAGGACATCGGCGAGATGATCGCCCATGCCATGCAGAAGGTCGGCAACGAGGGCGTGATCACGGTCGAGGAGGCGAAGACCGCCGAGACCGAGCTCGACGTCGTCGAGGGCATGCAGTTCGACCGCGGCTACCTCTCCCCGTACTTCATCACGAATGCGGAGAAGATGATCGCCGAGCTCGAGGATCCCTACATCCTCATCCACGAGAAGAAGCTGTCGTCGCTCCAGGCGATGCTGCCGGTGCTCGAGGCCGTCGTTCAGACCGGCAAGCCGCTGCTGATCGTCGCCGAGGACATCGAGGGCGAGGCGCTCGCCACCCTCGTCGTCAACAAGCTGCGCGGCGGCCTGAAGGTCGCGGCCGTGAAGGCGCCGGGCTTCGGTGACCGCCGCAAGGCCATGCTCGAGGACATCGCGATCCTGACCTCCGGTCAGATGATCGCCGAGGACCTGGGCATCAAGCTCGAGAACGTGACCCTCCCGATGCTCGGCCGCGCCAAGCGCGTCCGCATCGAGAAGGAGAACACCACGATCATCGACGGCTCGGGCGAGAAGGCCGACATCGAGGCCCGCGTCCAGCAGATCAAGGCGCAGATCGAGGAGACCACCTCGGACTACGACCGCGAGAAGCTCCAGGAGCGTCTGGCCAAGCTCGCGGGCGGCGTCGCGGTGATCCGCGTCGGCGGCGCGACCGAGGTCGAGGTCAAGGAGAAGAAGGACCGCGTCGACGACGCCCTCCACGCCACCCGCGCGGCGGTCGAGGAAGGCATCGTTCCCGGCGGCGGCACCGCGCTCCTGCGCGCCAAGAAGGCCGTGGCCGCTCTCTCGAGCGACAACGCCGACGTTCAGGCCGGCATCAAGATCGTCCTGAAGGCCCTTGAGGCCCCGATCCGCCAGATCGCCAGCAATGCCGGCGTCGAGGGCTCGATCGTGGTCGGCAAGATCGGCGACAAGGGCGACTCGGAGACCTACGGCTTCAACGCCCAGACCGAAGAGTACGTCGACATGATCCAGGCCGGCATCGTCGACCCGGCCAAGGTCGTGCGTACCGCCCTGCAGGACGCCGCTTCGGTGGCCGGCCTGCTGGTGACGACCGAGGCGATGGTCGCCGACGCCCCGAAGAAGGAGAGCGCTGCTCCGGCGATGCCGGGCGGCGGCATGGGCGGCATGGACTTCTAAGTCCAAGCCAACCAGTCTTCGCGAGACGGAAGGGGGTCGCCGAAAGGCGGCCCCTTTTCCTGTTGGAGGGCTTCCCGTTGTTGCGGCGTACGTCCAATTGACGTACACAGGTGATGAATGGAGGCCGTCATGACGGTGGTTGCGCGCAGAGAGAGCCAAGCGGCCCGGGATGAGCGGCTGGGTTTCCGCATTGATGAGGAAACCAAGGCACTGATTGAGCGCGCAGCTCACCTCGAGCGGCGGAAGGTGACGGATTTCTGCCTGACCGCCCTCGCGGAAGCGGCGCGCCGCACCATCGCCGAACATGAGACACTCGTTCTTTCGGACCGTGACCGCGCTGTCTTTTTCGACACGCTGATCAATCCGCCCCGTGTGAACGAGAAGCTCCGAGCAGCCTTTTCAGAGCATGCGCGTCGCGTTGCGCGGTGACAGCGGAACATGCCGCTGCCGGACTTGCGCATCGGGCCGCTCGACGACGGGCACGACCGAGCCGCCTTCTCGTCGGGTGTCGTAAGCCTCGATCGCTATCTCCACACTCAGGCGAAGCAGGATCTCCGCCGTAAGGCGAACGCGGTTTTCGTTCTCAGCGCTGGAGACACGCCGAGCCGCATTCTTGGCTACTATACGCTCTGCGCCCTTGCTGTGGCGCAAGGAGACATTCCGCCGGCAGCCCGCAAACATGTTCCGCGATATCCGCTCGTCAGCGCGACGCTGATCGGGCGACTGGCTGTCGACCGTGATGCGCAGGGCCGCGGGCTCGGCTCCATCCTGGTAGCGGATGCTCTCCACCGTTCCCATGCGAGCGCCGGCACCGTGGGCTCGTCGATGATCGTCGTGGACGCGCTGAACGACGCAGTCGCAAGCTTCTATGAAGCCTACGGTTTCGTACGCCTTCCCGAGTCGCTCAGGCTGATTCTGCCGATGGTGCTGGCAAGAGAGGCCGCACCCTGACAGCCGTTGTCGCCAGCGAAATCCGATAACTCGTTTACCCGCGGTCGAGATCATCGTCATTGGCGAAATGACAGGCGCCAAACCTTTGTCGCTCGCTACGCGACCGATGCTAGAGCATTTTCCGACGAAGTGGATGCCGGTTCGTCGAAGAAAATGCGGCAAACTCGAAAGCCTAGAGAGCTTCGCGAGCGCAGCGCTATCGTGAAGCTTTCTAGCTCGGGCTCGCCGCCGATCCCGCCAGCAACCCGCCATCGAGGGTGATCTCCGCCCCCGTCATGTAGGCGGCCTCGTCCGAGGCGAGCATCGCCGCCACTGCCCTCGCCCGGCGGCCAACCCGCCTCACCCCAGATCCAGCCTCCCCTGCCGCCCCTCGAGGCTCACCCCCTCATGGGCGAGCAGCCACTGCTTGCGGTGGAGCCCGCCGCCATACCCGGTCAGCGTCGCGTTCGCGCCGATCACCCGGTGGCACGGCACCACGAGGCCGACCGGGTTGGCGCCGTTGGCGAGCCCCACCGCCCGCACCGCCTTGTCGCGGCCGAGACGCTGCGCGAGGGCGCCGTAGCTGAGCGTGGTGCCTGCCGGAATGTGTCGGAGCGCGGCCCAGACCTCGCGCTGGAAGGCGGTGCCGTTGGTGCACACCGCCAGCCCGTCGATGGCGCCGAGATCGCCGGCGAAATAGGCCGCGATCGGATCACGGATCGCCGGCGGCAGGGCGGCGTCCCGTAAGGAGAAGGCAGTGCCGTAATGCAGCCGCAGCAGGCGCCGCATCCGCGCCTCGTGGTCCGACCAGTCGAGGGCGCGAAGGCTCGCGTCCTCGTCGAAGACCAGCAGCATCGTGCCGATCGGGGTCGGCAGGGTGCCGAGGAGGAAGGGGGCGGCGGACATGCCCGAGAGTAACCCGGGTGCGGCGCCGCCGCGACGGACGCGGCGGCCCATCCACCGCTCAGTCGAGCCAGCCCTTCAGCTCGCGGGCGACGACGTGCTCGATCACCCGCATCCCCTCGGCGCCGTCGTTGAGGCAGGGCAGGTAGGCGAAGTGGGTGCCGCCGCCCTCCTCGAAATAGTGCCGGTTCTCGCCGTCGAGTTCTTCCAGGGTCTCGAGGCAATCGGCGGTGAAGCCCGGCGCCACGATGGCGAGGCGCTTCACCCCTTGAGCCGCCAGTTCCTTCACGGTCTCGTCGGTATAGGGCTTCAGCCATTCCTCGTTGCCGAAGCGCGACTGGAAGGTCGTCCGCATCCGCTCCGGCGAGTAGCCCAGTGCCTCGCGGATCAGCCGGCCGGTCTTCACGCACTGGCAGTGATAGGGATCGCCCTTCATCAGGTACGATTTCGGCACGCCGTGGAACGAGGTGAGGATGACCTCGGGCTCGAAGTCGAGGGCGGCGAGGTCGCGGCGGATCGCGCTCGCCACCGCCTCGATATAGACCGGGTCGTCGTGATAGGGCGGCGAGACCCGCACGGTCGGCTGCCAGCGCATCTTCATCAGCGCGCGGAACGCCTGGTCGCAGGCGGTGGCCGAGGTCGCGGCGGCGTATTGCGGGTAGAGCGGCACCAGGAGGATGCGGTCGCAGCCCTGGTCGAGCAGCGCCTGGATGCGCTGGTCCACCTCCGGCTTGCCGTAGCGCATCGCCCAGTCGACCACGACCTTATCGCCCATCGCCGCCTGGAGCTTCTCGGCCTGGCCGCGGGTGATGGTCTTGAGCGGGCCCTCGTCGCGCTCGTTGTTCCAGACCGAGGCGTAGTCGCGCCCCTTCGGCCCGGGGCGCTTCGTGAGGATGACGAGGTTGAGGAGCGGCCACCAGATGGCGCGCGGCACCTCGATCACCCGCCGGTCGGACAGGAACTCCTTGAGGTAGCGGCGCATCGGCCAGTAGCTCGTGCCCTCGGGCGTGCCGAGATTCATCAGCAGCACGCCGATCCGGCCCCAGCGCACGGCCGGGTGGCCGGTGGGCAGGGCGCCCGCCTGGCCGGCCGCGCCGGCGCCGGCCGGGCCGACGGGAGTGGCGCCGCGGGCGAGCGTGGCGTTCGGGGTCACCTCGTTCATGGTCGTCCGGTCTGTGCTGCGGCCCGGCAGGATGGCGCGTCCGGGCCCGTCTGTCTGCGCGATGGGTGGCGGTCTACATAGCGCAAAGGCCGCCCGAACCAACGCGTCGCGACGCTGCACCGCGACGCGAATCCGACATCGAACGGTCAGGCCGGGCGTGAGACAAGGGGCGCCCGCCCCCGCCGGAGACCCGCATGACCTCGCCCAGCCGCCGCCAGACCCTCGCCCTCGGCCTCGGGGCCGGCCTCGCCGGGCTGGCCGGCGTTTCCTCGGCCGGAGCTCGGGCGCCCGACATCGATTTCACCCTGGTCCTCGTCAACGACATCTACCGCATGGGGGCGGTGGACGGGCGCGGCGGCTTCCCGAAGCTCGCGGCGGTGATCAAGGCCGAGCGGGCCAAGGGCCGGCCGGTCCTCGTCTGCCATGCCGGCGACACGCTCTCGCCCTCGCTCCTGTCGGGCATCGATCAGGGGCGCCACATCATCACGCTCACCAACCTGATCCGGCCGGACGTGTTCGTGCCGGGCAACCACGAATTCGATTTCGGGCAGGCCGTCTACCTGGAGCGGATGCGCGAGGCGGCGTTCCCGGTCTTTGCCGCCAACATGCGCCGGGCCGACGGCACGCCGGTGCCGGGCACGCGCGAGTCGACGATCCTGACGCTCGGCGGGATCAGGCTCGGGGTGGTCGGCATCGCGCTTCCGGAGACCGAGGCGAAGTCGCAATCCGGCGACTGGAACTTCGGCCCCGCCGTCGCGACGCTCGCCCGCGAGGCCGCGGCGCTGCGGGCGGCCGGCGCCGAGATGGTGCTGGCGGTCTGCCACACCGACCGGGCGACCGACGAGGCCCTGGTGGCGAGCCGCCACGCCGACATCGTGCTCTCGGGCCACGACCACGACCTGGCGCTCCGCTACGACGGCCGCACCGCCTTCGCCGAATCCGGGCACGATGCCGAGTACGTCACCGCCCTCGACATCAAGGCGGAGGGGAGCGGCCCGGCACTCACCTGGAGCGCCGCCTTCCGCATCCACGACACCGCCGAGATCGAGCCCGACCCGGAGGTCCAGGCGGTGGTGGTGCGTCTCGAAGGCGAGTTGTCGCGCGAGCTCGACCAGCCGCTCGGCCGGGTGACCGATGCCCTCGACACCCGCACCGGCGCGGTGCGCCAGGGCGAGAGCGCCTTCGGCGACCTCGTGGCCGACGCCCTGCGCCACGCCGCGGGCGCCGAGATCGGCCTGATGAATGGCGGCGGCATCCGCGGCAACCGGCTCTACCCGGCGGGCACCGAGCTGACGCGCCGGGACGTGCAGACCGAGCTGCCCTTCGGCAATACCTCGGTCCTGGTGCGGATCAGCGGCGCGACCCTGCTCGCCGCCCTGGAGAACGGCGTCTCCGAGATCGGCCGCCCCTCCGGGCGCTTTCCCCAGATCTCAGGGATCGCCGTCACGGTCGATCCGCTGAAACCCGTGGGCCAGCGCGTCGTCGCGGTCACGGTCGGCGCCGCGCCCCTCGATCCCGCCCGGACCTACACGGTCGCGGCCAACAACTTCATGCTCGGCGGCGGCAACGATTACGGGATGCTGGCGCGGGGCGAGACCCTGGTCGGCGCCACCGACGGCACGCTCGTCGCCAACGTGGTGATGTCCTACATCCAGGCCAACGCGCCGCTGACGGTCGAGACCGGGCGCCTGACGATCCGCTGATCTCTTCCGCGAACCTCGAGGTCCGATGCCGACAGACGATTCCGTCGCGGGCGCGCTCGCCCGCTTCCGTGCCACCCGATCCCCCTGGCTCGCCCTGCCGTTCTTCCAGGACGGCAGCGCCGAGCGGGTGGCGGAGGCGGTCGATGCCCGGCGCGAGGCCGGCGCCCGGGTGCTGCCGGCGCCGGAGGCCATCTTCAACGCGCTCACCCTGACGCCGCTCGACCGGGTGCGGGCGGTGATCCTCGGCCAGGACCCCTACCCGACCCCGGGCGATGCCCACGGCCTCGCCTTCTCGTATGTCGGAGGGCGCCGGCTGCCGGCCTCGCTGAAGGTGATCCTGGCCGAAATGGCCGAGGAGACCGGCTCCCCGGCCCCGACCTCCGGCGACCTCTCGGGCTGGGCGCGCCAGGGCGTGCTGCTCCTGAACGCCGCGCTGACCGTCGAGGCGGGACGATCCGGCGCCCACATGAAGCTCGGCTGGGCGGCGCTCACCGATCAGGCGGTCGAGGCGGTCTCGACGACGCGCCCGGCGGTCGCGTTCCTGCTCTGGGGCGCCCCGGCCCGCCAGCGCGCCGCCCTGATCGATGGGACGAAGCACCTGGTGCTGGAGGCCGGCCACCCCTCCCCCCTCAACCGCAAGGCGGATTTCCGCGGCAGCCGGCCGTTCGGGCAGGCGAATGCGTGGCTGGAGGAGAAGGGGCTGGAGCCGATCGACTGGCGGCTGGGGTGAGCGCCGGTGGGCCGGACCTCGGTGCCAAAACCCTCATCCGCCGGCCACGAAGGCCGGCACCCGCCGACTGCGCCTCCACCTCTGTGAAAAGCTCCGGCGGCGAGCTCGTCGGCGAGGCCGAGGGGGCCGGCGGGTGCGCCGCCGATCCCGCACCGGCGCACCGCGTCGATGACGATGCCGGGGGAGTTCGACGGATCCCGGCAAGCGTGGCCGCGACCGCCGCCGCGGCCTATGGTGGCCGAAACGGGAGGAACGCATGAACATCTTCGACGGGCCGGAGGCCCTGAAGGCGGCGATCGGGCAGGAGATCGGGGTCGGCGAGTGGATCACCGTCGACCAGGCGATGATCGACCTCTTCGCCGAGGCGACGGGCGACCACCAGTGGATCCACGTCGACCCCGAGCGGGCGGCGCGGGAATCGCCCTACGGCGCCACGGTGGCGCACGGCTACCTGACCCTGTCGCTGGTGCCGCGCTTCATCGCCGGGGTGCGCCGCCTCGACGGGTTGCGGCTCAGCCTGAATTACGGCCTCGACCGGGTGCGTTTCCCCGCCCCCGTCGTGGTGGGCTCGCGCCTGCGCGGACGGGTGCGGGTGGCGGCCGCCCTCGACGTGCCGCCCCGGGGCCTGCGCACCACCTACGGCGTGACCGTGGAGATCGAGGGCGCCGAGAAACCGGCCTGCCTCGCCGACGCGGTGGTTCTGCACCATTGGTGAACCGCGCCTCGGCTGGCGGATTGTCCACCGGGCAGAGAGCGGGGCTGTACGGATGACCTTCGAGGCGGAGAGGCGCGCGCTCCAGCGCGTGGTGGCGGTGGCGGGGCTCGTGCCGGTGCTGGGCGGGCTCTACGGCGTGCTGTTCGGCCAGGCCGGCCTCGGCGGCGGCACTGTCGACATCTCGACCGACAGCCATCTGCGCTACCTGTCGGGCCTGCTCCTCGGCATCGGCCTGCTGTTCTGGTCGACGCTGCCCGCGATCGAGAGCCGGACCTCGCTGTTCCGCTTCCTGACCATGGTGGTGGCGCTCGGCGGCCTCGCCCGGCTGCTCGGGCTGTGGCTCACCGGGGTGCCGTCGCTCACCATGCTGGCGGCGCTCGGCATGGAACTCGTCGTCACGCCGCTCCTGTGCCTGTGGCAGATCCGGGTGGCGAACCGGACCGGGGAACAGGTGCCCCCGTCCCTCCCGGACCCGTGACCGACCGCCTCAGGCGACCGGACCCGACACGCCGGCCTGCTCGAAGGTCGCCATCTCGCGGTGGCAGGCCACCGCCGCCTTGACGACGCCGAGCGCCAGGGCGGCGCCGCTGCCCTCGCCGAGGCGAAGGCCGAGGTCGAGGAGCGGGCGCAGGCCGAGGCGCTCCAGCACCGCGGCGTGGTTGCCCTCCGCCGAGACGTGGCCGGCGAGGCAGTGGTCGAGGGCGCGGGGATCGACGGCGTGGAGGAGCGCCGCCGCCGCGGTCGAGACGTAGCCGTCGATCACCACCGGCACCCGCTGGAGCCGCGCGGCCAGGATCGCGCCCGCCATGGCGGCGATCTCGCGCCCGCCGAGGCGGGCCATCACGGCGAGCGGATCGTCGAGATGCCCCTGGTGGCAGGCGAGCGCCGCCTCCACCGCCGCGACCTTGCGGGCGTGCCCCGCCTGGTCCACGCCGGTGCCGCGGCCGACCCAGGAGGCCGGCTCGCCGCCGAAGAGCGCGGCGTAGATGGCGGCCGCGATCGTGGTGTTGCCGATGCCCATCTCGCCGACGCCGAGGCCGTCGGTGCCCGCCGCCACCGCCTCCATGCCGAACGCCATCGTGGCGACGCAGGCCTTCTCGGTCATCGCCGGCTCGGTGGTGATGTCGCCGGTCGGCATGTCGATGGCGAGGTCGAACACCTTGAAGCCGAGGCCGTAGGCGCCGCAGATCTGGTTGATCGCCGCGCCGCCGGCCGCGAAGTTGTCGAGCATCTGGCGGTTGACCGCCGACGGGTAGGCCGAGACGCCGCGCTCCGCCACGCCGTGGCTGCCGGCGAAGACGCAGACCAGGGGCCGGTCGAGGGTCGGCGGCGCCTTGCCCTGCCAAGCCGCCATCCAGGCCGCCAGGAACTCGAGCCGGCCGAGGCTGCCCGGGGGCTTGGTCAGCACCGAATCGCGGGCCGAGACCTCGGCGGCCGCGGATTCGTCCGGCCCCGGCATGGTGGCGATCAGGCGGCGGATGTCGTCGAACGGGGCGGCGTCGGTCGTGTCGGCGGTCATGGAATCTCTCGCTCCGCGGGGGTTTCCCCCGCCGGGGCGGGTCTCCCCCGCCCGGTGGGCTATCGTGGGCCGAGCAGATACAGCAAAATGCCGGGCGGGGGCGAATCCGGCGTGCGGATCGCGTTCGGGCATCGGGATGCGTCGAGGCGATGGCGACGGATGTGAGGGCAGGGCCGGACGAGGCCGACGACGCGTTCGAGCCGCCACCGCCGACCGAGGGGCCGTGGCCGCCGCTGCGCGACCTCGCCGCCTGCCTGCGCTTCTACAGCCGCCTGCCGGTCCCGGCCCTGCCGGGCGAGACCGACCGGCACGCCGCCCCTGATTTCCGGACCGTGCCGCGGATGCTGCCGCTCGCCGGCCTGGTGATCGGCCTGCCGGGCGCGGTCGCGCTCGCGGCCGGGCTGTCCCTCGGCCTCGGGCCGTTCCTCGCCGCGTCCCTGGCGCTGACCTTCTCCACCCTGGTCACCGGGGCCCTGCACGAGGATGGGCTCGCCGACGTCGCCGACGGGTTCGGGGGCGGCCTGACGGTGGCGCGGCGTCTCGAGATCATGCGCGACAGCCGCATCGGCGCGTATGGTGCCGCCGCCCTGGTCCTGTCCTACGCCTTGCGCATCGGCGCGCTGGCGACCCTCGCCGACCGGATCGGCTGGCGCGTCGCCCTCGCCCTGCTGACGGTCGCGGCGCTCTCGCGCACCGCCGCCCTGTGGCCGCTCTGCCGCCTGCCGCCTGCCCGCCCGGACGGGGCCGCCCACGCGGTCGGCCGGCCGAGCGGCGCCACCCATGCGACCGCCTGGGCGCTCTGCCTCGCGGTGCTGATCGCGGCCGGCCTCCTCGGCCTGCCCTGGCTCGGCCTCGCCCTCGCCGGGATCCTGGCCTTCGTCGCCGCCTGGACGCTCGCCCGGATGGCCGCGCGCCTCGTCGGCGGCCAGACCGGCGACGTCATCGGGGCGAGCCAGCAGACCGCCGAGATCGCCGCCCTCCTCGCCCTCGTGATCGCGATTCCCGCCTGATGCCCGCCTCCTCTCCCTGCATCCGCCTCTGCGTCCTCGATCCCGTGACCGGCCTGTGCGAGGGCTGCGGCCGCACCGGCGACGAGATCGCCGCCTGGGGCGCCCTCGCCGAGCCGGAGCGGCTGCGCATCATGGCGGGGCTGCCGGCCCGCCTCGCCGCGGCCTATCCCGAGCCCGAGCCGGTCCCGACTCCCGCGGTCGCCTGACCGGTGCCGGGCGCGGTCGGCATCGGGCTCCTGCTGCTGGCCGGCGCCTACGCGCTCAACGCCGTCGGCGGGCGCGAGATCGCGGGTTTGCGCCCCGACGAGGCGGCGGGGCTCGCGGGCGGTCTCGCCGCCGCGCTGCTGCTCCTCAACGGCGTCGGGAACCGGTTCCGGACGGGCTTCGGCGAGGGCATCCTCGCCCTCCTGATCTGGGGCATCGTCGGCGCCGGGCTCGGTTCCCTCTACGTCTATCGCGACCAGGCCCGCGACCTCGCCTTCCGTACCCTCGGCGAGATGGATCCGGGACAGCCGGTTCCCGGTGCCGGCCGCGAGGTGACGATCGCCCGCCGGGTCGATGGCGGCTTCACCGTCCAGGCGGCGGTGAACGGGCGGCGCCACGCCTTCGTGTTCGATACCGGCGCCAGCGCGGTGGTGCTCACCGCCGAGACCGCCGCGGCGTTGGGCCTGCATCCGGCGCCGTCCGCCTACCGGGTCCAGGTCCAGACCGCCAACGGCCGCACCGCCGCCGCCCCGGTGGTGCTCGACACGGTGGCGGTCGGCCCGATCACCGAGACCCGCGTCTCCGCGCTGGTCACCCGCCCGGGGGCGCTGAGCGTGAACCTCCTCGGGATGAGTTTTCTGGAGCGCCTGGCCTCCTACGAGGTCCGGGGCAGCCGGCTGATCCTGCGTGGGGCCAAGGGGTGAGACAAGGGGTGAGACCAAGCGGGGCCCGCGCCCGTCACAGCCGCTTCTCGAAGAAGAAATCCGGATACGGATCGTCGTTGAAGCGCTCGATCTCGATCCAGCCGGTGCGGCGGTAGAGCGCCAGCGCCTCGGTCAGCGCGCTATTCGCATCGAGCCGCAGGGTGGTGATGGCGAGATCGCGCGCCGCCGCTTCCGCCGCTGCCATCAGTCGCCGGGCCACGCCGAGGCCGCGGGCCGAGGGGCAGACCCAAAGGCGCTTGATCTCCGCCACCTCCCCGCCGCTGCCTTTCAACCCTGCGCAGCCGACCGGCATCCCATCCGAGACCGCGATCAGGAAGACGCCGCGCGGTCGCCTCATGTCGGCGGCTTGCGGGTCGCGGGAGAGCGTGACGTCGAACCCCGCCGAGAACCGCCGGTCGAGTTCGGCGTAGTATCGGGTCAGGCAATGCAGCGCTGCATCGGAGCGCGGATCCGCCTCCTCGATCGCGATCCGGTCGCGGCCGAGCGCCGTGGCGACGAGGTCCATGGCGCGGAGCAGCTCCTCGCCCTTCGGGAAGCGGGCGAGCAGGTCCCCCGCCCGGTCGTTCGACAGCGCCTCGTAGGCGGAAAACTCGCGCCGTCCCGCCTCGGTCAGGGCCGCGACGCGGCGGCGGGCATCGCCCGGGTGGGGCAGCGTGACGACCAGCCCCTCCTCCTCCAGCCCGCGCAGGAGCCGGCTCAGCAGGCCGGAATCGAGCCCGAGATAATCCCGGATGGCACCGACCTCGCCGCGCCCATGCCCGATGGCGTTCAGCACCCGGGCGCTACCGAGCGGCCGGCCGCGGCCGAGGAACGAGGTATCGAGCGCCCCGACCTCGGCGGTCACGGCCCGGTTAAAGCGGCGGATGCGGCTGATGGCGTCGATCGACATTCACCTGACTTAAGTCAGCGATTTTTCGCCGTCAACGGAGTCGATAAGCGCCAACGAAAAAAGCCCCGGCCGCTGAGGGCCGGGGCTTCTCGTCGGGTCCGTCCGGGGGTCGTGCTCGCCTCCGGGGACCGATGCTCAGTTGTTCCGGTTGCCCATCAGCGAGAGCAGGAACTGGAACATGTTGATGAAGTCCAGGTACAGGGTCAGGGCACCGAACACCGACACCTTGGCGGCGGTCTCGCCGTCGAAGTTGCCGTAGAGGTACATCTCCTTGAGCTTCTGCGTGTCGTACGCGGTCAGGCCGGCGAAGATCAGGACGCCGATGACCGAGATCGCGAATTGCAGTGCGCTCGAGGCCAGGAAGATGTTGACCAGGCTGGCGATCACCAGGCCGATCAGGCCCATCACCAGGAACGAACCGATGCCCGAGAGGCTGCGGGTCGTCGTGTAGCCGTAGAGGCTCAGGCCGCCGAAGGCCGCCGCGGTGATGAAGAAGACCTGGACGACGCTCGCCCCGGTGTAGCGAATCAGCAGCGTGGAGAGCGACGCACCCATCACCGCCGCGAAGGCGAAGAAGGTGGTGCGGGCCGTCGCCGCCGACATCCGGTCCATGCGGAACGAGAACAGGAAGATGAAGGCGAGCGGCGCGAGCGCGATCACCCACATCAGCGGGGTGGCGTAGAGCGTGCGGCCGAAGCTGGTGAGCGGGACCGAGCCGATCCGCGCCACCGCGTCCGCCGACGAGGTCGCCACCGCGAGCTTGTTGATGCCGATCGCCACCAGCCCGGAGATGCCCAGGCCGATGATCATGTTGTTGTAGACGCCGAGCATGAACGCGCGCAGGCCCTGGTCGACCTGCACCTGGCCCTGGGCGTAGCCGGTGGGGCCGCCGTAGCCTGTCGCGTTGCCCTGCCGGAAGGGGCTGTTCTCGAATGCCATGGGAGATTCCTTCGGAAGCTCTCTAGCGTGGATGATCGTGATGCGAGGCTCTCACGCGACCCTCGGACGCCCGGGGGGCGTCATGCCGGTATCCGGTCCCTCGCGGTGCCGAACGCCTTGACCGGAATATGTGGCGGGCAGGGAGGGCGCACAAGGGCGTGAGACGGCCTTGACCGGCCGCGGAGCGGCAAAACGCAACGTCCATCCGCCGCAGGGCGGCGGATGGATTAAAAATACTAAAGATTTCGTAGGTACTGCGCCGGCTTCTGCCCGAGGATGCGCCAGGTGCCGGCGAGCCCGAGCAGGATGGCGGCCGCGACCGCGAGCGCGGCGGCCAGCACCGCCCCCGACAGGTCGAGGGCGAAATCGAGCCGCATCACCCTGGTCAGGATGACGTAGCCCGCGAGCGTGCCGGCGGCGAGCCCGAAGAGCGCCGTGGCGAGACCGAGCGCGCCGTATTCCATGGCGTAGGCGGAGAGCAGCCGCCCCCGCGTGGCGCCGAGGGTCTTCAGCACCACCGCGTCGTAGAGCCGGGCCCGGTGGCCGGCGGCGAGCGCGCCCGCGAGGACGAACAGGCTGGTGGCCACCGCCACCGCGCTGGCGCCGCGGATCGCGAAGACGAGCTTGCCGACGAGGTCGTTGACCGCGTCGAGGGCGTCCTTCACCCGCACGCTGCTCACCGAGGGAAATTCCTTGGCCGCGTCGCGCAGGATCCGGGCCTCGAGGGCGGTGTCAGGCCCCTCCGGCAGGGTCAGCGTCGCGAGGTCGCTGTGCGGCGCCCCCCGGAAGGTGCCGGGCGAGAACACCATCACGAAGTTGATGCCGAGGTTGCGCCACTCGACGTGGCGCAGGTTGGCGATGGGGACGGTCAGGCTGCGGCCCAGCACGTTGACGGTGACGGTGTCGCCGACCTTGAGGTTCAGGCTGCGGGCGAGCTGCTCGTCGAAGGAGACGAGCGGCTTGCCCGCCTCCTCGCCCTTCCACCAGCGGCCCGCGGTGATCGTCGAGCCGTCGGGCAGATCCTCCGCGTAGGTGATGCCGCGGTCGCCGTCGAGCACCCAGGCGGCGTCCTCGCCGGCCTTGATCCGGCCGGCCGGCACGCCGTTCAGCGCCGTGATCCGCCCGCGCATCATCGGCACGCGCTCGATCTTGGCCCGCGGCGCGGCGCGGCCGAGGAACTGGTCGAAGGCCTCCGCCTCGCGGCCCGGGATGTCGAGGAAGAACAGGCTCGGCGCCTTGGCGGGCAGCGAGCGGGTCAGTGTCCGGGTGATGTTGGTGTCGATCAGGCTCAACGCCACCAGCAGCGTGATGCCGAGGCCGAGGGAGAGCACGATCGAGGGGGTGAGCGCCCCGGGACGGTGGAGGTTGGCCAGCGCCAGCCGCGGCGCGGCCCGGCGCGGGCGCGGCAGGCGGCGGGCGAGCGCCATCAGCCCGAGGGCGACGAGGCGAAGGAGCCCGAAGGCGAGCCCGGCCGCCGCGATGAAGATCAGCGCCACCGCGCGGTCGTACGCGGTGGCGAGCGCCAGCGCGACGAGGCCGGCGAGCGCCAGGGCCAGGACCGCGAGGTAACGCGGCCGCGGCCGGCGCCGGTCGGGATCGACGGTGTCGCGAAACAGCCCGGACACCGCGATGTCGTGGGCGCGCCCGAGCGGTCCGATCGCGAAGGCGAGCGCCGTCAGCACCCCGTAGAGGGCCGCGACCGCGAGCTCGCCCGGCGCCAGCGTCGGGTCGAGCGGCAGCGGCAGCAGCGCCCCGAAGGCGGCATCGAGGGCGAAGGGCAGCACGGCGCCGACCACGAGGCCGGCCAGGATACCGATCCCGGCGATCAGCATCACCTGCACCAGATAGATGCCGACCACCTGGCTCCCCGGCGCGCCGAGACTCTTCAGGGTCGCGATCGAGGCGCGCTTGCGCTCGACGAAGGCCCGCACCGCGTTGGCGACGCCGACCCCGCCGACGAGAAGCGCGGTGAGGCCGACGAGCGTCAGGAACTGGGTGAAGCGCTCGATGCTGCGGGCGAAGCGCGGATCGGCGTTGAGGCGCGAGCGGACCTCCCAGCCGGCCTCCGGCAGGGCCTGGCGCGCCTCGCTCATCACCCGCTCGACCGCCGCGTCGTCGCCCTGCGGCAGCATCACCCGGTAGACGAAGCGGTTGAGGCTGCCGGGCTGGACGAGGCCCGAGGCCTTGAGCGCGTCGAGGGAGACCATCAGGCGCGGCCCGAAGCCGATGCCGCCCGCGATCTTGTCGGGCTCGCTCGTCAGCACCGTGCGCAGCACGATCTCGGCCCCGCCGACGGTGAGGCGATCGCCGAGCTTGAGGTCGAGGCGGGCGAGGAGCGCCGCATCCGCGGCGGCGCCATAGGTGCCGTCGCGCAGGGAAAAGATCTCGGAGGGCGGCAGCGGCGGGTCGGTGACGAGGTCGCCCACCACCGGGTAGTCGGGACCGACCGCCTTCAGCTCGACGAGGGCCGCGCCCTTCTCCCCGGCCGAGGCCATGGCGCGGGTGAAGCCCACCACCGACACGCGGCCGCGCGCGTCGAGAAAGGCCTTTTCCTGCGGGCTCGCCTCCCGGTGGATCAGCCCGAAGGTCACGTCGCCGCCGAGGATCTTCTGGCCCTCGCGGGCGAGCCCGTCGGAGAGCGAGCGCGACAGCGAGGCGACGCCCGCGATGGTGGCGACCCCGATGGCGATGCAGGCGAGCAGCACCGTGAAGCCGCGCAGGCCCCCCCGCAGCTCGCGCAGGGCGAGGCGCAGCGTCAGGGGCAGGCGCGACGGACGACCGGCCCCGGCAGGACGATCGGGAGACCGACCGCCGGGGAGCGTGGGGAGGCTGCCGTGCATGGGGGTCCTTACGCGCTCACCGCGGTATCGATCAGGCCCGAGCGCAGCCGCACGGTACGGTCGCACAGCCGGGCGAGGCCGGGATCGTGGGTGACCAGCACCAGGGTCGCGCCGCGGTCGCGCTTGAGGGAAAAGAGCAGGTCGACGATCTGTGCGCCGGTCGCCTCGTCGAGGTTGCCGGTCGGCTCGTCGGCGACCAGGATCGCGGGTTCCGGCGCGATGGCGCGGGCGATGGCGACGCGCTGCTGCTCGCCGCCGGAGAGCTGAGCCGGGTAATGGTGCAGCCGGTGGCCGAGGCCGACCGCCTCCAGTTCCCGGGCCGCCCGCTCATGGGCGTCGGGCGCGTCGGCGAGTTCGAGGGGCAGCGCGACGTTCTCGAGCGCCGTCATGGTCGGCACGAGGTGGAAGGACTGGAAGACGATGCCGATGCGCCGGCCGCGGAAGCGCGCCAGCGCGTCCTCGTCGAGCCCGGCGAGGTCGGTTCCCTCTACCACCACCCGCCCCGAATCCGGCCGCTCCAGCCCGGCCATGGTCATCAGCAGGGTCGACTTGCCCGAGCCCGACGGCCCGACGAGGCCGACCGCCTCGCCCGGGGCGACGTCGAGCGAGATCCCCTTGAGGATGTGGACCCGGGCGGCGCCGCGGCCGAGGCTGAGATCGACGCCGTGGAGCGCGATCGCCGGTCCGGTGGCCTTGTCGGTCATGCGCGAAGAGCCGATCTGTACGCGGCGACCGGATCGGTCGCGGCCGGAGGTGACGAGTGGGACGGACCAACGCAAGACAAGCGGCCCGCCGGCCCGATATGGGCCGTGCAACCCTGGTCCGCCATGATGGCCGCCGCGCGGCACTCGCATTTCTGATCGTGTCGCTGCTGATGACCCTGACCACGCCGCTTCGCGCCGCGGAGCGCCCCCTGAACCTCGTGGCCTTGGGCGACAGCCTCACGGCCGGCTTCGGTCTGCCGGCGGACGCTGCCTTCCCGGTCCAGCTCGAAGCCGCCCTGAAGGCGCGCGGCCACGCGATGACGATCGCCAATGCGGGCGTCTCCGGCGACACCGCGACCGGCGGGCTCGACCGGGTGGCGTGGTCGGTACCGGACGGGACCGACGGGGTGATCCTGGAGCTCGGCGCCAACGACATGCTGCGCGGCACCGACCCGGCGGTGACCGAGAAGGCCCTCGACGCGATCATCTCGGGGTTGAAGGCCCGGGGCATCCCGGTGCTGCTCGCCGGGATGCGGGCGGCACCGAATCTCGGGCCCGATTACGGCCGGCGGTTCGACGCGATCTACCCGCGTCTCGCCGCGCGCTACGGCCTGATCCTCTATCCGTTCTTCCTCGACGGGATCGCGGGGGACCGCAGCCTCAACCTGGCCGACGGCCTGCACCCGACCAAGGCGGGGGTGGCCCGGATCGTCACCGGGATCCTACCGAGCGTGGAAGATTTCGTGACGCGCCTGCGCAAGGGAGCGTAGCCGCCATGCCGCGCCTGTTCACCGGGATCGAGGTCCCTCCCGAGACCGGCCTCATGCTCGGAGCCTTCCGGGGCGGGCTGCCCGGGGCCCGCTGGGTCGAGCCGTCGGATTACCACGTCACGCTGCGGTTCATCGGCGATGTCGACGGCGGGATGGCCGAGGAGATCGCCGCGGCTCTCGCCGAAGCCAGGCCCCGCCCTCCCCTGACGCTGACCCTCGACGGGCTCGCGAGCTTCGGCGGCGAGCGGCCGCACGCGCTCTTCGCCCGGGTGGTGCCCGATCCCGATCTGTCGGAGTTGCAGGCGGAGCACGAGCGGATCCTGCGCCAGCTCGGGGCGGAGCCGGACACCCGGCGCTTCACCCCGCACGTCACGCTCGCGCGGCTCAGGCGCGGCGCCGGCCCCGACGGGGTGGCGCAGTACCTCGCCCTGCAGCCGGTCTTTCCACGGCTGACCTTCACGGCCCGGCGGGTGGCGCTCTACTCGGCGCGGGATTCGGTCGGCGGCGGTCCCTACGTGGTCGAGGCGGCCTATCCGCTGGACGAAGATCCGGACCGCCTAGGCCCGGACTGAGCGGATCTCGCCGACGTGAGCATCGGTTCGGCGGCAAAAATCTGCGATAAAGCAAGAACCTCTGCGGACTTGCGTTGGCCTGCCCACGGTACACGACAGTGAAGAAAGTGGAGGCCACCACGCGGGCGTTCCACCCCCTTTCCCGGACGACTGGAGCGTCAGCGGAAGGAGATCCGGGATCCAGCAGAGGACATGCCGCGAAGCGGCTCAACCTGTTGCGCCGTCGCAGACAATGAGACGCTTCGCGGCTTTTCGTGCTGGATTCCGGATCTCCTTCCGCTTCGCTTCAGTCGTCCGGAAAAGGGGTTGGTTTGCAATGGGTCATGGAGCCTGCTGCACGGTTCCCGGCCAGGGTCGTGTACCGTGTGGCCTGCCGACGCGCGTCCGCCGAGGCCTCCCCCAAACGGGTGATGGCGGCGCCACCCCGATCCCATAAAGTGGTCGGACTGCCTCGCTCATCGGCATGCGCCCACGCCATCGACCTCCAAGTCTCGAACTCGGCGTGGGCGCTTCCTTGACCGGATGACCGATGCGGCGTTCCTACAGCCGGCGCAACGCCACGCTCTCGATCCGATGGCTCGCGCCCTTGGCGAGGATCAGGCTGGCGCGCTGGCGCGTCGGCACGATGTTGTCGCGCAGGTTCAGGAGGTTGATGCGATTCCACAGCCCGTCGGCGGTGTTCAGGGCTTCCTCCTCGCTGATTTCCGCGTATTTCCGGAAGTACGAGAGCGGATCGCGGAAGGCGGTGTGGCGCAGGCGCAGGAAGCGGTTGACGTACCAGCGGTGCAGGTCGTCCTCGTGCGCGTCGAGATAGACCGAGAAGTCGAAGAAATCCGACACGAAGGGAATCGCGGTGCCGTCGCGCGGCAGGCGCGCCGGCTGGAGCACGTTCAGCCCCTCGACGATCAGGATGTCGGGCCGGTCGACCACCGTGGTCTCCCCCGGCACTACGTCGTAGACGAGGTGGGAGTAGAGCGGCGCGGCGACGTGGCGCTTGCCGGCCTTGATGTCGGCGAGGAAGCGCAGCAGCGTCGGGGTGTCGTAGCTCTCCGGAAAGCCTTTTCGCTCCATCAGGCCGAGGCGGTTCAGCTCGGCATTCGGGAACAGGAATCCGTCGGTGGTGACGAGATCGACCTTCGGGGTGTTGGGCCAGCGGGCGAGCAGCGCCTTGAGCACCCGGGCGGTGGTCGACTTGCCGACCGCGACCGAGCCGGCGACCCCGATGATGTAGGGCACCTTGACCTCGCGCTCGGCGAGGAGGAAGCGCTGGGTCGCCTTGAACAGCCCCTGCGTCGCCGCAACGTAGAGCGAGAGCAGCCGCGACAGCGGCAGGTAGATGGCGATGACCTCTTCCAGCGAGATCGGGTCGTTGAGCGATTGCAGCCGCATCACGTCCTCTGCCGTGAGGGTGAGCGGCGTGTCGGCGCGCAGATGCGCCCATTCCTCGCGGGAGAAGACCCGGTAGGGCGAGAGGTGGTCCGTCGCCTCGTCGAGGCTCGCGGCGAGCTGCGCCGCGCCGAGGGTCGGCGCCGGGCCCGGCCCGAGCCGATCGTTGATGCCCGCCTCGTTCATGCCGGCCTCCTCGCCGCCTTCTCGGCGATGCCGCTCTGGGCGGTGCGCCGCTCCAGCTCGGCCATCACGGCCTCCAGCGGCACCTCGGCGGCGCGCAGCACCACCAGCAGGTGGTAGAGCACGTCCGCGGCCTCCGCGGTCAGCCCGTCGCGGTCGCCCTGCACCGCCGCGATGGCGGCCTCCACCGCCTCCTCGCCGAGCTTCTTCGCCGGTCGCGCCGGCCCGCCGGCAACGAGCTTGGCGGTGTAGGACTCGTCCGGCGAGGCCGCCGCGCGCTCGCGGACGATGCGGTCGAGGTCGGCGAGGGAGAAGGCGGTCATCAGGCTGCCACGTGGTGTTGCGGGCGAACCCTGGGGCCGGCGGAGCCGCGTGGTCAAGCGGCTTCGCACGCCCGTCCCGGCCGCGATGGTCGGGTCAGGGCGTCGGGTCGAGCCGCATGGCGAGGCCGGCCGCCGCCATATGGGCCTTGGCCTCCCCGACGGTGTGCTGGCCGAAATGGAAGATCGAGGCGGCAAGCACCGCGCTCGCGCCCCCGTCGCGCACGCCGGCGACGAGGTCGTCGAGCCCGCCGACGCCCCCCGAGGCGATGACCGGCACGTTGACCGCGTCGCTGATCGCCCGGGTGAGCCCGATGTCGTAGCCCGACCGCATCCCGTCGCGGTCCATCGAGGTCACCAGCAACTCGCCCGCCCCCTTGGCCGCCACCGCGCGGGCGAAGTCGATCGCGTCGATGCCGGTGGGCTTGCGGCCGCCATGGGTGAAGATCTCCCAGCGCGGAGCCTCCCCCTCGCCCGAGACCCGCTTGGCGTCGATCGCCACGACGATGCACTGGGCCCCGAACTTTTCCGCGGCCCGCGCGACCAGGTCCGGATCGTTCACCGCCGCGGTGTTGATCGAGACCTTGTCAGCCCCGGCGAGCAGAAGCGTGCGGATATCCTCGACCTTGCGCACGCCGCCGCCGACAGTGAGCGGCATGAAGCAGGCCTCCGCCGTGCGGCTCACCGCATCGAGCAGAATGCCACGGGCCTCGTGGCTCGCCGTGATGTCGAGGAAGCAGAGCTCGTCGGCCCCGGCCCGGTCGTAGGCCTTGGCGGCCTCGACCGGGTCGCCGGCGTCGCGCAGCTCCAGGAACTGGACACCCTTGACGACGCGGCCGTCCTTGACGTCGAGGCAGGGGATGATGCGGGTCTTGAGCACGGGCGCCGTTTCAGGTTCGGGGATCGATCGGGAAGTCGCGCGTGAGCATCTCGTCGCGCGAGTAGGGACATTCCTCGGGAAATACGCACAGCGGAAGGCCGGTCTCCCGCGCAGCGTCCAGGCGCGCCCCGCGATAGGCCCGCACCATCGCCTCGTCGAGCCGCCGTTTCAGGCCCGGACTGTCGGCGAGAACGTCGGCCGCCCGATCGCGCCGATCGCGGATCGAAAGCGCCCAGCTTCGCGAGCGACGGTCGGGCTGGTGATCGAACTTCAGCATATGCAGCAGCACGACCCGCCAGGCACCGACGAGGCTGCTCAGTTGCGAGCGTCCCAGCGTCTCGATCTCCTCGGCCAGATTCTCACGGTCGATCGCCGAGAATGCGCCGGCGCGCAAAGCCGCGGCCTGCTCCATCGCCCAGCCGTAGAGATCGTCGTCGTAGGCGGTTGCCGGCCGGGCCGGGCCAGGCCCCGCCGGCTTGGATCTGCGAGTCGCGGTCGTCACGCCGTCACATGCCTCCGGAAGCCTGCCGCGATCCTATCACGGGGCGGGCCCCTCCGCCTCAGCCGGCGGGCCGTGCCTTCTGCTGCTGGGCCTTCGCCCGCGCGATGGCGGAGAGCGCCTCCTTCGGGTCGATGCGGCCGTCATAGAGCGCGCGGCCCGTGATGGCGCCGGCGAGGCTGGCGCAGTCGGGCTCGAGGATGCGGTGGACGTCCTCGATCGAGGCCAGGCCCCCGGAGGCGATGACCGGGATCTTCACCGCCTGGGCGAGGCCGAGGGTCATCGGGATGTTGAGGCCCTTGAGGATGCCGTCGCGGGCGATGTCGGTGTAGATGATCGCGGCGACGCCGGCATCCTCGAAGCGGCGGCCGAGTTCCTCGGCCGTCACCGTCGAGGTCTTGGCCCAGCCCTCGACCGCGACACGCCCGTCCTTGGCGTCGATGCCGACGGCGATCTTGCCGGGGAAGCGGCGGGCGGCCTCGCGCACGAAGGTCGGGTCCTTGACCGCCGCGGTGCCGATGATGACGCGGCTGACGCCCTTGGCGAGCCAGCCCTCGACGGTGCGCATCTCGCGGATGCCGCCGCCGAGCTGCACCGGGATCGTGACGGCGGCGAGGATCGCGTCGACCGCCGCGGCGTTCATCGGCGCGCCCGCGAAGGCGCCGTCGAGGTCGACGACGTGGAGCCAGGAAAAGCCCTGCTCCTGGAAGGTCGTGGCTTGCGCCGCCGGGTCGTCGCTGAAGACGATGGCCTGGGCCATGTCGCCCTGCACGAGGCGGACGCAGCGCCCTTCCTTGAGATCGATGGCCGGAAACAGGATCACGCGTCGTCACCGCAAGGCTGGAGTTCGTCGAAAGGGGCGCCCGGTCAGGGGCGCCAGCGCAGGAAGTTGCCGATCAGGCGAAGGCCGAGGGTCTGGCTCTTCTCGGGGTGAAACTGGGTGCCGGCGATGGTGCCGCGGGCCACCATGGCGGTGACCGCGCCGCCGTAATCGGCGCTTGCCACCGCGTCGCCGGGCTCGGCCGGGCTGAGCGCGTAGCTATGCACGAAATAGGCGTGCAGCCCGTCCGGGCCGGTCGGGATGCCGTCGAGGAGTGGATGCGGCCGGTGCGCCTGCAGCGTGTTCCAGCCCATATGCGGCACCTTGAGGCCGGGATCGGACGGCGTGATCGGGGCGACGTCGCCCGGGATCCAGCCCAGGCCCGGCGTCACCGCGTATTCGAGGCCGCGGCTCGCCAGCAGCTGCATGCCGACGCAGATGCCGAGGAACGGCCGGCCGCGCCCATGGGCGGCCTCGGTCATCGCCTCGACCATGCCCGACACGGCGTCGAGCCCGCGCCGGCAATCCGCGTAGGCGCCCACCCCCGGCAGGACGACGCGATCGGCCGCCGCGACGGTCGCGGGGTCGGAGGTGACGACGATGCGGGCCTCGGTGCCGGCCTCGCGGGCGGCGCGCTCGAAGGCCTTGGCGGCCGAGTGCAGGTTGCCCGAGCCGTAATCGATGATGGCGACGGTGTCGGCGCTCAACGGAGCTTCTCCCGAATCGCGCCGCCGGTCCGGGTGGCGCGTGATGGCGTGGTGGCGGGGCTCACCGTTGGCCCTGCGCCTCCGGAAACAGGCCGAGCGCCGGGCTCTCGGACCGGGACTGGGCCGGGGTGACGGGACGCGCCGGGGCGGCACCCATCCGGGCGCCCTCCTCCCGCAACCAGCGGGCGACGAACTTCACCTCGGCTTCCTTGACGTCCGAGGCCGTCACCGCGTCGCGGATCGGGCGGCCGGTGCGGGCATAGGTCCAGCGCCGCAGGGACGAGGCCTCGAGGCCGACGAGCCAGGAGAGCAGCAGCGCGATGGCGAAGCCCGCCGCCGGGCTCAACCCCAGCGCGAGCCCGGCGAGCCAGACCAGGATTTCGGCCGCCAGCACCAACAGCCCGGCGAGCCAGAGCCTGTGCCAGAAGAACCACAGGGCGGAGAACCAGAAGGCCGGCCAGACGAAGGCATCGGGCACGAGCTTG
The DNA here is from genome assembly GCF_017347565.1 of Methylobacterium indicum. NCBI lineage: Bacteria > Pseudomonadati > Pseudomonadota > Alphaproteobacteria > Hyphomicrobiales > Methylobacteriaceae > Methylobacterium > Methylobacterium indicum. The sequence continues at coordinate 6,370,420 of NZ_AP024145.1, forward strand.
GCGCTGTCCAGGGCCTCCGGCTCGGCGGGATCGACCTCGTCGGGCACGTGCAGGGTGTAGGTGGTCATCCGTTCCCCCCGGGATCCGTCGTTGCGGCCTTAGAGCGAGCCCTTCGTCGACGGCACGCGGCCGCCCTCGCGGGGATCGACCTCGACGGCGTGCCGCAAGGCACGTGCCAGGCCCTTGTAGCAACTCTCGGCGATATGGTGCTGGTTGTCGCCGTACAGCGTCTCGACGTGGAGCGTGATCCCGGCATTCATCGCGAAGGCCTGGAACCACTCGCGCACCAGCTCGGTGTCGAAGGCGCCGATCTTCTCGCGGGCGAAGGTGGTGCGGAAGACCAGGAACGGCCGGCCGGAGATGTCCACGGCGACCCGGGTCAGTGCCTCATCCATGGGCAGGTGCAGGTCGGCGTAGCGGCGGATGCCGCGCTTGTCGCCGAGCGCCTGGGCGAAGGCCTGGCCGAGCGCAATCCCGCAATCCTCGGTGGTGTGGTGCTGGTCGACGTGGAGATCGCCCGTCACCTTGACGTCGAGGTCGAACAGGGCGTGGCGGGCGAGCAGCTCGAGCATGTGGTCGAGGAAGCCGACCCCCGTGGCGATGCTGGCCTTGCCGGTGCCGTCGAGGGTGAGGGCGACGGAGACGTCGGTCTCGGCGGTGCGTCGATCGACGCGGCCGGCGCGGAGGGAGGTGTCGGTCATCGAAGAGGTGCTGTCGCCAACGGAAAACGGGCTGCCTTGTTAAAAGGCAGCCCGCGGAAATGCCAGGGGTGATCCGGGCTTTATACCGTCGCGCGCATCGACGCGCGAACGCGTCCGGGGCTCAGCCCGCCGCCAGCACCCGTCCGCAGACCGCGTCGAGCTTCGCCATCAGGGCCGGGTCGCGGTGGGTCGGGGCGGTCATGATCGCGCCGTCCAGCGCCCGGTCGGAGCCCGCCGGGCATGGGATCCGCTCGGCCGGGAAATCGCGGGCGAGACGGCTCACCAGGCGGGCGGCCTTGGCGGCGTTGGCGCGGGCGACCGCCACGACGGCGGCGACGTCGACCGCGCCGTGCTCCGGGTGCCAGCAATCGAAGTCGGTCACCATGGCGATCGTCGCGTAGGTGATCTCGGCCTCGCGGGCGAGCTTGGCCTCCGGCATGTTGGTCATGCCGATCACGTCGTAGCCCTGCGCCTTGTAGGTCAGCGACTCGGCGTAGGACGAGAATTGCGGCCCCTCCATGCAGACGTAGGTGCCACCCTTCCTGACCGCGATCTCCTCGGCCTCCGCCGCCTCCAGGATGCGGGCCTGGAGCGCCGGCCCGACCGGATGCGCCATCGAGACGTGGGCGACGCAGCCGTTGCCGAAGAACGACGAGGTGCGGCCGACCGTGCGGTCGACGAACTGGTCGACGAGCACGAACAGGCCTGGATAGAGCTCCTGCCGGAACGAGCCGCAGGCCGAGAGCGCCACGATGTCGGTGACGCCGGCGCGCTTCATCGCGTCGATGTTGGCCCGGTAGTCGATGCCGGAGGGCGAGAGCCGGTGGCCGCGGCCGTGGCGGGCCAGGAAGACCACCGTCGTGTCGCCGATACGGCCGATCCGCAGGGCGTCCGACGGCTCGCCCCAGGGCGAGGTGATCGCCTCCTCGCGCACGTCCTCCAGGCCGGGCAGGTCGTAGACGCCCGACCCGCCGATCACTCCGAGCACGGCCTTGACCATCAGGGTTCTCCTGTAACGAAAAGAGGCCCCTCGCGGGGCCTCTGGCAGGGATGATGTCCGGCGTCAGCTGGTCTTGTGAAGCTCGGGCTGCAGCCCGTGCGTCTCGCCGCCGACGTCCGACCAGATCTTCTTCTTCACGTAGTAGAGCAGCCCGGCCAGCACCAGCAGGAACAGGATCGCCCGCAGGCCCAGCGACTTGCGCGCCAGGAGGTGGGGTTCGGCCGTCCACATCAGGAAGGCGGTCACGTCGCGCGAATACTGGTCGACCGTCTCCGGCACGACCGGCTGGCCGTTCGCGCCCTTGGCGTAGGTCACCTGGCCGTCGCTGAGGGGCTTGGGCATCGCGATGACGTGGCCCGGGTAGTACTCGTTGTAGTGGCCGCCCGGGGGCACCGTCACGTCCTTCGGCGGCTCTTCCTTGTAGCCGTTGAGAAGGGCGTGGATGTAGTCCGGGCCCTGCTCGGTGTAGCCGATGAAGGGCAGCCAATCGATGATGAACCACAGGCCGCCGCGCGCGAAGGTGCGGGCCTTGGCCATCAGCGACAGGTCCGGCGGCGCCTTGCCGCCATTGGCGGCAGCCGCCGCCTGCTCGTTCGGGAACGGCGCCGGGATCTTGTCCGCCGGGCGGCCGGGCCGCTCGAACATGTCGCCGGAATCGTTCGGCCCGTCCTTGACCTTGTACTCGGCCGCCAGCGCCTTGATCTGGGCGGCGGAGAAATCCGGTCCGCCTTCCTGCTCGAGGTTGCGGAAGCGGATGTAGTTCAGGCTGTGGCAGTTCGAGCAGACCTCGCGGTAGACCTGGAAGCCCCGCTGCAGCTGCGCCTGGTCGAAGGTGCCGAACATCCCCGAGAAGGTCCACTTCTCGCGGTGCGGCAGCGGCCCGTGATCCTCCGCCGAGGCGGCACCGGCCGACAGGATTGCGGCGAGAGCGGCCGCAAAGAGAGCGCGTGTCCCGCGCGCGCGTGTTCTGATCATTCCCCTCGATGCCCCTTGCGGCGTCGTGATTCTGTTGGGCGGTCGTGAGGCGGGGGCCGGCGGCCCCCGCCCCGCGGCGTCGCTTATCCCTTGGTCGAGGGGGCGGCGGTGGCGCCGGCGGGCATGCCGGAGGAGCCGACCTGCTTGCCCGGGCCGGTGACGCTCTCGAGGATCGAGCCCGGCAGGGGCTTCGGCGTCTCGAACAGGCCGACGAGCGGCATCACGATCAGGAAGTGGGCGAAGTAGTAGACCGTGGCGATACGCGAGGCGAGCACGTAGCCGCCTTCCGGGGGCTTCGAGCCGAGCCAGCCGAGCAGGAAGCAGCAGAAGATGAACACCCAGAAGAACTGGCGGTAGATCGGCCGGTAGTTGGCCGAGCGGACCCGCGAGGTGTCGAGCCACGGCGCGAGCGCCAAGATGATCACCGCGCCGAACATCAGCACCACGCCGCCGAGCTTGTCGGGCACCGCCCGCAGGATGGCGTAGAAGGGCAGGAAGTACCACTCGGGCACGATGTGCGCCGGCGTCACGGCGGGGTTCGCCGGGATGTAGTTGTCGGCGTGGCCGAGGTAGTTCGGCTGCAGGAAGATCCAGTAGGCGAAGAAGGCGAAGAACACCACCACCGCGAACACGTCCTTGATGGTCGCGTAGGGGGTGAACGGCACGGCGTCCTTGCCGGTCTTGATCGGGATGCCGGTCGGGTTGTTCTGGCCGGTGACGTGCAGCGCCCAGACGTGCAGGACGACGACGCCCGCGATCATGAACGGCAGCAGGTAGTGCAGCGAGAAGAAGCGGTTAATCGTCGGGTTGCCGACGGAGTAGCCGCCCCAGAGCAGGCTCTGGATCGTATCGCCGACGATCGGGATCGCCGCCAGGATGTTGGTGATGACGGTGGCGCCCCAGAACGACATCTGGCCCCACGGCAGGGTATAGCCGAGGAACGCGGTCGCCATCATCAGCAGGTAGATGATCACGCCCAGGATGTAGAGCACCTCGCGCGGGGCCTTGTACGACCCGTAGTAGAGGTTGCGGAACATGTGGACGTACACCGCGATGAAGAACATCGAGGCGCCGTTGGCGTGCATGTAGCGCAGCAGCCAGCCGTAGTTCACGTCGCGCATGATGTGCTCGACGGAGTTGAACGCCTCGGTGGCCGAGGGCTGGTAGTGCATCGCCAGCCAGACGCCGGTGATGATCTGGGAGGCCAGCATCGCGACCAGGATCGCGCCGAAGGTCCAGAAGTAGTTCAGGTTACGGGGAACCGGGAACGCGATGAACGAGGAATGGACCAGGCCGACGATCGGCAGCCGGGCCTCGAACCATTTCGCGATGCGGCTCTTGGGGACGTAGGTTGTAGCGTGTGCGCTCATGGGGCAGCCCGCGTCTGGCGTTGCTTCACGATCGGCGGATGATCAGGCGGTGGCGCCTTCGCCGATGCGGACCTTGGTGTCGCCCTGGAAGGCGTAAGGCGGGATCGGCAGGTTGATCGGCGCCGGGCCACGGGTCACGCGGCCCACCGCGTCGAACTGCGAGCCGTGGCAGGGGCAGCCCCAGCCTTCGTGACCGTTGGCGTTGGCGATCGGCACGCAACCGAGATGGGTGCAGTTGCCGTAGGTCACGAGCCAGCGCTCGTGGCCCGACTTGACGCGGCCCAGGAACGGCGCCGGGTCGATCATGCTGGCGGGGGCGACCGCCTTCATGTCGGCGACTTCCTTCTCCGTGAGGTGGCGCACGAAGATCAGCTTGCCGCGCCAGAACACGTTCACGATCTGGCCGTCGGCGATCGGCGAGAGGTCGACGTCGATCGGCGCGCCGGCGGCGATCGTCTCGGCGTCCGGGGCCATCGAGGCGACGAAGGGCCAGGCGAGAGCGGCGGCCCCGACCACGGCGCCCGCGCCGGTGGCGAGGAACAGGAAGTCCCGGCGGGTCGACCCGTGGGGATGCGCAGCGTCGGACGGGGCGGCGGTGGTGGCCAAGTTCCGGCTCTCCCGAGAAATCGTTGCGAGAAATCGTTGACGGCGCGGGCCGCCGCCCGCGGGGCGCGCGGCTGGGAGGCCCGCTGGAAGGGTCGGCGGGGTTCTCGTGACCCCGATCCTGCCGGACCGAAGCACCTCCCCGCTCATGGCGGCAATGCGACCGGGCGTCGCCGCGCGGGTAGCTCTCTGGCACGGCCAAGCCCCGGAATCCAGGGCGAAAAGGCGTGTCGAACCAGAGGAATTCCAGATTTTCGCAGAGTGTGTTGCCGTGCCCCGGGGCGGCCCGCGAGAGCCGCCCCGGTCGGTTGCGGACGGCCTATTCGGCAGCGGCGCCGACGCGGCCCGGGACAGCGGGTGCGCCGGTATGGCTCAGGCGCAGCACGGTGATCATGCCGACGATGCCCGCGCAGGCGATCAGGAGCAGGCCGCCGGTGAAGCTGCCGGTCCAGTCCTTGATCGCGCCGACGGCGTAGGGGGCGACGAAGCCCGACAGGTTGCCGATCGAGTTCACCACCGCGATGGCACCGGCGGCGGCGGCCCCCGACAGGGTCTCGGTCGGCAGGGTCCAGGTGATCGGGAGCGCCCCGAAGATGCCGAGCGCGGCGCCGGAGAACAGCACGACCTTGACGATCGGGTCGCCGACCAGCGCCGCCCCGACGGTGCAGAGCGAGGCGCAGGCGAGCGCCGCCGCGAGGTGATGGCGCCGCTCGCGCTTGGCGTCCGAGCGCTTGCCCCACCACAGCATGCCGACGGTGCCGACGGCGTACGGGATGATCATCACGAAGCCGGTCTGGGCGTTGGTGAGCCCGAAGCCCTTGAAGATCTGCGGCAGGAAGAAGCCGAAGGCGTAGAGCAGCGCCACGGCGCCGAAATACACGACCGCGATGGCGAGCACCCGCGGGTTGAGGATCTCCTGGGTCAGCGGAACGTGACCCTGGCGCGGGTTGCGGGCGGCCTCGGCGGCGAGCGTCTGCTCCAGCCAGGCGCGCTCGTCCGGGGCGAGCCACTGGGCGTCGGCCGGGCGGTCGGTGAGGTAGAAGTAGGTCATCACCGACAGCACCACTGCCGGCAGCGCCTCGATCACGTAGAGCCACTGCCAGCCCTTGAAGCCGAGCACGCCGTCGAGCTCGAGCAGCAGGCCGGAGATCGGCGAGCCGATGACGCTCGAGAGCGGGATCGCCACCATGAACAGCGAGACGATGCGGGCGCGGTAGGCCGCCGGGAACCACAGCGTGAGATAGAAGATGATGCCCGGGAAGAAGCCGGCTTCGGCCGCGCCGAGCAGCAGGCGCATGATGAAGAAGCTGGCCTCGCCGCCGATGAACGCCATGCCGCCGGAGATCAGGCCCCAGCTCAGCATGATGCGGGCGATCCAGCGCCGCGCCCCGAACTTCTCGAGCGCGAGGTTCGACGGCACCTCGAAGATGAAGTAGGTGATGAAGAACAGGCCGGCGCCGAGACCGTAGGCCGTCGCCGAGATGCCGAGATCCTTGTTCATGCTCAACGAGGCGAACCCGACGTTCACCCGGTCGAGATAGGCCACGAAGTAGCAGACGATGAGGAACGGGATCAGGCGCCAGCTGATGCGCTTGATCGTGCGGGCTTCGATGTCGGACGTCACGGCGGTCCCCTCCCGGGCGGACTTGTTGCGGCGCGTTTCTTGTTGCGGCCGGGTTCGCGGCCCGGCACCGGCGCCCGGGATGACCGGATTGTTATCGATTGGCAAGCAGCGACGATCTGCGGAGGCCCGCGCTCTTGTGGGAGGGGCCGCTTCTGGTCTAGTGCTCCCCTCCCCCGCCGGTGATGCATCGCAGCGAGGCCGGAAGGCCGCGCGCTCGCCCCGGCGCCGTTCGAGATCTTTGAAGAAGTTCGCCATGGTCACGCCACGCCGAGACAGCGGCGCCGTCAGGCCCCAGCTCACCGGAGCCCGGGTGCTCGTCGTCGAGGCCCGCTACTACGAGGACATCGCCGACGAGCTGCTCGCCGGCGCGACGGCCGCCATCGCGGCTGCCGGCGCCGAGGCCGTGGTCGTCACGGTGCCGGGGGCGCTGGAGATCCCCCAGACCGTCGCGATCCTGCTCGAGGCCGCCGCCCGCGCCCACAAGCCCTACGATGCCGTGGTGGCGCTCGGCTGCGTCATCCGCGGCGAGACGGGCCATTACGACATCGTCGCGGGCGAGAGCGCCCGGGCGCTGATGGACCTCTCGGTCGTCCTGCGCCTGCCGCTCGGCAACGGCATCCTGACCGTCGAGACGGAGGCCCAGGCCCAGGCCCGCGCCCGCGTCGCCGAGATGAACAAGGGCGGCGGCGCCGCGGAGGCGGCTTTGGCGGTGCTGGCCCTGCGCCGGGCCCAGGACGCGAGCCGCCAGGACCGCACCATCGGGTTCACGCCCCGCCGCAATTCGGAGACCGAGTGAGATGAAGCCCGCCGAACGCAGCGGCGCCCGCCTCGCGGTGGTCCAGGCCCTCTACGAGATGGAGATCTCCGGCAAGGGCGTGATCGACGCCCTCGCCGAGTTCGAGGCGTTCTGGATCGGGCAGGTGATCGACGAGGTCGAGCATCCGCCGGCGGAGACCGCCTTCTTCCGCGACCTCCTGCGCGGCACCGTCGACGAGCAGCGCGCGATCGACCAGCGCCTCGACGCGGCGCTCGCCGCGGGCTGGCCCCTGCGCCGCCTCGAGGCGGTGGTGCGGGCGATCCTGCGCGCCGGCGCCTACGAGGTGATGTTCCGCCGCGACGTACCGGTGAAGGTCGCCATCTCCGAATACGTCGACGTCGCCCACAGCTTCTACGAGGGCGAGGAGCCGGGCCTCGTCAATGCGGTACTCGACAAGGTCGGCCGCGCGGTGCGGCCCGAGGACTTTGCCAAGGGCTCACGCACCGGTTGAAACTGCATGGAGCTTTTCCATGCCGCGACGTGACGAGATCGAGCGATCGATAAAATTTGCCACGTTTCTACAGGAGGCTATTGCGGTTTTGCCGGGCGGGGCTCTAGCTGTCGGGTGAGGTTCAGGCGGATCGTGCTCTCCTCGCACTCCACCCCTCGCCGCGAGACCCCTCCCCCGCGATGGCCCGCCCTGTCCTGCCCCGCCCGACGGAAGACGAACTGATCGCCCGCTACTTCGCGCCGCTCGCCGGCGAGGGCGGGTTGTCGTTGCGGGACGATGCGGCCCTGCTGGTGCCGAGCCCGGGCCACGACCTGGTACTGACCACCGATGCGGTCGTCGCGGGCGTCCACTACTTCCCGGACGATCCCGCCTCCTCGATCGCCTGCAAGGCGCTCGGCGTGAACCTGTCGGACCTCGCCGCCAAGGGCGCCGAGCCCCGCGGCTTCCTCCTGACCCTGGCGCTCCCGGACGAGTGGGACGAGGTCTGGCTCGCCGATTTCTGCACCGGCCTGAGCGAGGCGGCGGCGCTGGCGAGCTGTCCGCTTCTGGGCGGCGACACCGTGCGGGCGTCCGGCCCGATGCTGCTCGGCATCACGGCGCTCGGCGAGGTTCCGTCCGGCACGATGGTGCGGCGCGGCGGGGCGCGGGTCGGCGACCGGCTTCTCGTCTCGGGCAGCATCGGCGACGCGGCCCTCGGCCTCAAGCTCCGGCAGAAGCCCGCGGCGGCCTGGGGCGACGCGCTGTCCTATCCGGTGCGGGCCGCCCTGGTCGATCGCTACCTGCATCCCCGCGCCCGCCTGCCCCTGGCACCGCACCTGCGGGCGCATGCGCGCGCCGCCATGGACGTGTCGGACGGCCTCGTCGGCGACCTCGCCAAGATGATGCGGGCGGCCGACCTCAGCGCCGAGATCGAGATCGACCCCATCCCGCTGTCGGACGCGGCCCGGGCCGCCCTCGCGGTGGAGCCGGGCCTCCTCGACGTCGCGCTCACCGGCGGCGACGATTACGAGATCCTGTGCGCCGTCGATCCGGCCGCGGTACCGGCCCTGCAGGCGGCCGCCGAGCGGGCCGGGGTGCCGCTGACCGAGATCGGCACCGTCACCGAGGGCGGCGCCCCGCCGGTCCTGCGCGACGCGAAGGGCGAGATCCGCAACTTCCGGTCGGGTTCCTTCAGCCACTTCTGAGCCGAGTCTCAGGTTCGCGCCCGGTGCCGAAAGTCTCAAGCGGACGAAGCTTGGGAGCATTTGCGCTCGGGTGGGAAGTTTGGCACGACTGTGATCGCGGATCCGCGCTGTCGCGCGGGCCCGCTCACAAGGGAGGGAGGCCCGCGTCGCGAAAAACGGCCGCTCGCCATCTCGGCCGTCCGACGTCGCGGGAAACGCCCGACAATCAAGGACGGTAGAATGACCGCACTCCTGCTCATCATCCTGGGCGGCCTCTGCGCCGTCGCCTACGGCATCGTCACCATCAACGACGTCATGCGGCGCGACGCCGGCACGCAGCGCATGCAGGAGATCGCCGGTGCGATCGCCGAGGGCGCCCAGGCCTATCTGCGCCGCCAATACGCCACCATCGGGATCGTCGGGGTGGTCCTGTTCGGGCTCCTCGCCTGGTTCCTCGGTCTCAAGGTCGGCATCGGCTTCCTGATCGGCGCCGTCCTGTCGGGCATGGCCGGCTTCATCGGCATGAACGTGTCGGTGCGGGCCAACGTCCGCACGGCGCAGGCCGCGGCGCAGTCGCTGGGGGCCGGCCTCTCGGTGGCGTTCAAGTCGGGTGCCGTCACCGGCATGCTGGTCGCCGGCCTCGCGCTCCTCGGCGTCGCGCTCTACTACACCTACCTCACCCGCATCGCCGGCCTGAGCCCGGCGAGCCGCGAGGTCATCGACGCCCTCGTGGCGCTCGGCTTCGGCGCCTCCCTGATCTCGATCTTCGCGCGGCTGGGCGGCGGCATCTTCACCAAAGGCGCCGATGTCGGCGGCGATCTCGTCGGCAAGGTCGAGGCCGGCATCCCTGAGGACGATCCGCGCAACCCCGCCACCATCGCAGACAATGTCGGCGACAATGTCGGCGACTGCGCCGGCATGGCGGCCGACCTGTTCGAGACCTACGCGGTCACCCTCGTCGCCACCATGGTGCTGGCGGCGATCTTCTTCTCGGGCCAGACCGATGTCGGCGGCCGCAACGTGCTCGAGACCATGCTGCTCTACCCGATGGCGATCGGGGCGGCCTGCATCGTCACCTCGATCATCGGCACGTTCTTCGTGCGGCTCGGCTCGAACCAGTCGATCATGGGGGCGCTCTACAAGGGCCTGATCGGCGCGGGCGCACTCTCGATCGTGGCGATCGCCGGTCTCAACCTGGTTATGTTCGGCGGCTTCTCGACCCGCTTCACCACGGCGGGCGGCGAGAGCTTCACCTCGCTCAGCCTGTTCCTCTGCGCGGTGGCGGGCCTCGTCATCACGGCGCTGATCGTCGTCATCACCGAGTACTACACCGGCACCGGCTACCGGCCGGTCAAGTCGATCGCCCATGCCTCGGTCACCGGCCACGGCACCAACGTGATCCAGGGCCTGGCGATCTCGCTCGAATCGACCGCGCTCCCGGCGATCGTCATCGTCGCCGGCATCATCGTCACCTACGGGCTCGCCGGCCTGTTCGGCATCGCCATCGCGGTCACCGCCATGCTGGCGCTGGCCGGGGTCGTCGTCGCCCTCGACGCCTTCGGGCCGGTCACCGACAATGCCGGCGGCATCGCCGAGATGGCGGGACTGCCCAAGGAGGTGCGCAAGTCCACCGACGCGCTCGATGCCGTCGGCAACACCACCAAGGCGGTCACCAAGGGCTACGCCATCGGCTCGGCGGGCCTCGGCGCCTTGGTGCTGTTCGCCGCCTACACCTCGGACCTCAACTACTTCATCAAGAACGCCTCCCCGACCCAGTACCGCTTCTTCCAGGGCGTCACGGTCGATTTCTCGCTCTCCAACCCCTACGTCGTCGTCGGCCTGCTGCTCGGCGGGCTGATTCCCTACCTGTTCGGCGGCATCGCCATGACGGCGGTGGGGCGCGCCGCCTCGGCGGTGGTGGAGGAGGTCCGCCGCCAGTTCCGCGAGAAGCCCGGCATCATGCAGGGGACGGAGCGGCCCGATTACGGCCGCGCCGTCGACATGCTGACCAAGGCGGCGATCAAGGAGATGGTGGTCCCCTCGCTGCTGCCGGTCCTGTCGCCGGTGGTGCTGTTCTTCGTGATCCAGGCCATCGCCGGCAAGGGCCAGGCCTTCGCGGCGGTGGGCGCGATGCTGCTCGGCGTGATCCTCACCGGCCTCTACGTCGCAGTCTCGATGACGTCGGGCGGCGGCGCGTGGGACAACGCCAAGAAGTTCATCGAGGACGGCCACCACGGCGGCAAGGGCTCGGACGCCCACAAGGCCGCGGTGACCGGCGACACCGTCGGCGATCCCTACAAGGACACCGCCGGTCCCGCGGTGAACCCGGCGATCAAGATCACGAACATCATCGCCCTGCTGCTGCTGGCGATCCTGGCGCATCACTGATCGACGGCGGATCCGGCGATCCGCCTGCGATCCCCACATCCTGTCGTATGGACGGCGGAACAGGCCGGGGCGTCATCGCACGATGGCGCCCCGCACCGGTCGACATCGTCGCGGCCCGAAGAGCAGGCGCATCGACGGCGCGACAGCGTGACCAGCGCCGGGCGACCCGCGGCGTCCCTGGCATCCGACGGCATGGTGGGATAGCCTGTCCTCCAGGCCGATGCTGCCTGCCGCTCGCCCCGGGAACGGGATGGTGAAAGCATCGTGGACGATCCCCCCAAGCCTGTCCCTCGACCGGTGACGGGTCGGCAATGCGAGCGCCGACGATCCGCCACCGGCTTGAGGAGATCCACGATGACGACCGTCGATCAGGCGAAGGCCATGGCCAACCGCTTGCGCGCCGCGCTGGCGGCGCGCGATATCGCCGTCCCGCATGCCACCGCCCTCGAACTCGTCGCCGCCGAACTCGGCCACAGCGACTGGAACACGGCCTGTGCCGCACTCGATCGCGCTGTCGACGAGGGGCCCGCCTTTCTGGAGGCGGTGCCGGTGCTGCGCATCTTCGACGAGGCCAAGGCCCGCGAATTCTATTGCGGCTTTCTCGGCTTCGCGCCGGGCTTCGAGCACCGGTTCGAACCGGGCCTGCCGCTCTACATGGAGGTCGCCCGCGCGGGTCTCCGGCTTCACCTCTCCGAGCATCACGGCGATTCCAGCCCGGGCTCCACCGTGTTCGTGCCGATGCGAGGCCTCCGCATCTATCATCAGGAATTGATGGACAAGCGCTACGGCTACGCGCGGCCCGGCATCGAGCAGGCTCCCTGGGGGGAGACGCTGGAGGTCGCGGACCCGTTCGGCAACCGGCTGCGATTCTGTCAGTACCGGAGCGCGAAATCCGGGCGCCGATCCGTCACCGTGTGAGGAGAGGCTCGTCGCGATGGCTGTCGACATCGCCCGTGTGAAGGCGCTCGTCATGAGCCTGCCGGCCGTGACCTCGGCGCCGCATTTCCATCGCACGGCCTTCCGCACGCCGCGCAAGATCTTCGCGACGCTCGACGAAGCGGGTCTCGACATCAACCTGATGTTCGACCTGGACCTTCGCGATGCCTTCTGCGAACGGGCGCCGGCTGCCTTCAGGCCCGTTCCGGGCGGCTGGGGCCGGAGAGGCGCCACGCGGTGCGACCTGACGGTCGTCGACGAGGCGACCCTGGTGTACGCCCTGACGGCGGCCCACCGCCTCGCCGCTCCGCAGACCCGGCCACGTCGTCGCCGGACCGAGGAAGCGTGAGGCCGTCCGTGGAACGGGTGTCCGGCTGTCCGTCTGGCCCGGCAAGCTCTCCTCGGTGCGGACATCCGACGCCGATGGCACAGATCGAAGAGCTGAACCGGATTCTCGCGGAGAGTAGCGACGACGACCTCGCATTCTTGTCGCGCCCGGGTTCTTGCCGCGCCCAGGGCTTCTTGCCGCGCCCCGGGCGGGGCACCGGAGGAGCCATAGTCCGGTGCCTCGCGGCCGTGCCTGACAGGCTGCGGCTTCGACGGCGCAGCGCGCCGGGCTGAGCCTGTCGATCTGGGTGGCACGCATACGCGATGCGGCGACGGCATGATCATCGCGGGGCATGGCGGCGCGCGATGGGCTTCGACTTCGTGCGTGCCCGTCCGGGTCTCCGCGACGCCGGTTTCCTCTATGCCGGCACGAGGAACGCCCGCGCCGTCGCGTCGGGAGATATCCGGGGACGCGGCGGCGGCATGACCGTCGCAGGGCATGGCGGCGGGTCGTCATCGTCGTCGGAGCGGCGGCCCGGGCGGGGATGCCAGCCGAATGTCCAGGAGCTGCGCGGGCGACGCCGCGGGGACGGCCTTTGCGTTGGACGCGGGCCGGGGCCGCGCGGGACCTCGCGATCGAGTTCGGCCAGCGCCTCGATCACGGCATCGACCGGGACCGGCTCGGCCCGGCAGCCAGTCAGGCAGCGCAGGGCCGGCGCGTTCTCCAGGGCGCAGGCATCCGAGGCCCAGGAGGCCAGGATCGCGCGTTTCTCGGGACGCGACAGGAACGGATGCGCCAGCACCTCCCGCGGATGCCGGAACACGTCGCCGGGTGCCACGAGGGCCTGCCACGCCTCGACGGAGGCGGGCTGGCCGGCAGGCGGGTTCATCGGGCCGGCGGGGATGGGGCCGGCATGGGTGGAATACATCTCCATCGTCGACACGGTTCGTCCTCCCTGATGGTGCATGACAGGGCACGGAAAGGGGGTCGGGCCCCGGGGGCGCGCGGCCTCCGGGGTTTGGTTCGTCCATGGTGTAGGAGGGTCGGACGGCCGTCGGATCAGGCCGCCTTGGAGCAGTCCTCGGCACGGCCGTCGATCCGGGCAGGCTCGTTATCCTGCCCGATTGCCGCTTGGCTGCCGATCGCGATGCGGCGCGGCTTCAGCGCCTCCGGCACCTCGCGCACCAGATCGACCGCGAGCAGGCCGTTCTCCAGGCGGGCCCCCGTGACCTTCACGTGATCGGCGAGGCTGAAGGTCTGCCGGAAGGCGCGCGCCGCGATGCCGCGGTGCAGGTAATCACGCTCGCTCTCCCGGTCCTTCTTCTGGCCGGTGACCAGCAACGTGGTGTCGTGCTGGGTCAGCTCGATCTCGTCCTGCGAGAAGCCGGCCACCGCCATGGTGATGCGGTAGGCATCCTCGCCCACCTTCTCGATGTCGTAGGGCGGCCATTGCTGGGTCGACGGCTCGAGCCGGGCGGCCTGGTCCAGCATGGAAAACAGTCGGTCGAACCCGACGGTGGAACGGTAGAGCGGCGCGAAATCGAAAGTCCTCATGACCACATCCTCCTTGGAGCAACGTGATGACTTGGATCAGCGATACCTGGATCAGCGATATCCTCGGGCCGCCGGACACCCGATCCGGCGTCCAATTCGAGAGCCTCGTCGGGCCTCGCGCGCGTGGAACGCGGGCGCCGCGTTCCGGTTCCGGCCGGTAACGAACTTTTTTCGCCTGAATGGCACCGGGTCGGATTGGCGCCTGCCCGCCATCCACGAACCGCTCGATGCCGTCGACGACGCGCGCATCGTCCGCGGCGAGAAGCAGAGCCGCCTTGGCGATCTCCTCCGCCTCGCCGACCCGGCCGAACGGGATCCGGGAGGCGAGAATATCGCGAAAATCCTGCTGCCGGACTGGTACCGGCCGGGCGGAGCACTCTCCTTCGTCTCGCCGAGCGTTCAGGCGCGCCCGGTGAAGGTCGAGGCGGCGGCAGAACTCGTCGCCGCGCGACTCTCCCGCCGGCGCCCGCCCGGGGGCGTGATACGGTCCGACGATCAGCCCGCTTGGGCCAGCGCCCGGCGCGCCTCTCCCGGCAGCCGCTCAATCACCCGCAGGTAACTGCGTGCCGTCATGTCGGGTATCGCGCGGCCTTCTTCCCAATCGGCGACGGCCTCGCGTTCGAGGCCGTAGCAGAGGGCGAAATCGTCGAGGGACAGGCCGAATGGGCTGCGAAGGCCGCAAACATCCACCGGCGGACGAAGGTCCGAGGTCGCGATGACGCCACTGGCAGCCAGTTCATCACCGAGAATCGTCGGGTCGTCGAGCATCGGAAGTTGGATCGCAGCTCGACCGTCCTGCAGCATCGCTTCCAGCGCGCGCTTGGCCTCCAGCATCGAGACGCCACGGCGGCACAGCGACAACGCCGCGGAGACCGTGTTGACGGTCGTCAGGTCCGGGTAGGGCCGCAGGAGAACGGCGCCGGGCGATCGTCGAGAAGCCGGAAGCTGATCGCATCGGCGGACTGCATCCTGTCACGAGTCCGCCGCGAGATCACCCCGGTCAGCCCTGCTCGACCGCCGCCCGCGCCTCCGTCAGCCGCGCCGCATAGCGGGCGATCAGGTCGACCTCGAGGTTGAGCCGGTCGCCGACCCGGCGCTCGCCCCAGGTGGTGACCGCGAGCGTGTGGGGGATCAGCAGCACCGTGAAGGTGTCGCCCTCGACGCCGTTGACGGTGAGCGAGGTGCCGTCGAGGCAGACCGAGCCCTTCTCGGCGATGAAGCGGGCGAGCGCGGCCGGCGCCCGCAGCACGAAGCGTTCGCTCGGCGCC
The DNA here is from genome assembly GCF_017347565.1 of Methylobacterium indicum. Classification (NCBI taxonomy): domain Bacteria; kingdom Pseudomonadati; phylum Pseudomonadota; class Alphaproteobacteria; order Hyphomicrobiales; family Methylobacteriaceae; genus Methylobacterium; species Methylobacterium indicum. The sequence continues at coordinate 6,385,598 of NZ_AP024145.1, forward strand.
CAAACATCGCCGGCCTGGCCGGTCACCGGCTCGCGGGCGACGATCTCGGCAAGGCCGTCGACATGGCCGGTGACGAGGTGGCCGCCGAGCTCGTCGCCGATCTTCAGCGAGCGCTCCAGGTTCACCCGCATGCCCGGGACCCAGGCCCCGACGGTGGTGCGGGCCAGGGTCTCGGCGGCGGCATCGATCTCGAAGGTGCAGCCGCCCTCCCGCGGGGTGACGGTGACCGCCGTGAGGCAGGGCCCCGAACAGGCGATCGAGGCGCCAATCAGGATGCCAGCGGGGTCGTAGGCGCAGTCGATGGCGATGCGCTTGAGCTTCGAATCGCCGGACACCGCGGCGACGCGGCCGACATCCGAGACGAGGCCGGTGAACATCTACGGGCTCCGTACGTGGCAGGTGAAGAGATCGGTGCCGATCCGGTATTCCTCGGCGACCGAGAAATCCGGCGAGGCGAGGCGCGCCGCGAGATGCGGGCCGACCGCCGGCAGGCCGGGCAGCCCGAGCGCACGGTCGCCGGTGACGAGGAGGCACTCGTCGACGAGGTCGTCGCGGGCGAGCGCGTCGGCGAGCGTCGGACCGCCCTCGGAGCAGATCCGGGTCAGGCCGAGGGCGCCGAGGACCGCCAGGGCCTCCGGCAGGTCGATGCGGCCCTCCCGCGTGAGCGGCACCCGCTCCACCTCCACCCCGGCGGCGGTCAGCGCCGCCTCCGCCGTTGCCGGCGCGTCGGGACCGCAGAGGATCAGGGTCGGGACGACAGCGCTGGTGCGCACGAGCCCGGCGCCCGGCGGCGTGCGCAACGCGGGGTCGAGGACGATGCGCAGGGGCGAGCGGTCCGCCATCCCGGGCAGGCGCACGGTGAGCTGCGGGTCGTCCGCCAGCACCGTCCCGACACCCACCATGATCGCGTCGCAATGCGCCCGCTGCAGGTGGATCTCGGCGGTGGCGCGGGGCCCGCTGATCAGCAGGCGCCCCTCCCCGCCCGCCGCGTAGCCATCCGCCGTGCGGGCGAGCTTGAGGAAGAGAGCCGGCCGGCCCCGGACGACCCGGCTGACGTGACCACGCTGGTCGCGGGCCGCCTCGGCTCCCAGGAGCCCGACCGAGACCGCAATGCCGGCCGCGGCCAGCCGGGCATGGCCGCGGCCGGCGACCCGTGAATCGGGATCGTCCATCGCGCTCACCACCCGGGCGACGCCCGCCGCGATGGTGGCGTCGGCGCAAGGAGACGTACGGCCGTGATGCGAGCAGGGTTCGAGGGTGACGTACAGGGTCGCGCCGCGGGCCGCCTCGCCGGCCGCCGCGAGCGCGACGCGCTCGGCATGCGGGCGCCCGCCCGCCTGCGTCACGCCCTGGGCCAGGATCCGCTCGGCGCCCGGGGGGCCGCCGACCAGCACGGCGCCGACCGACGGGTTCGGCCAGGCGCGCCCGAGATGGCGCCGGCCGAGAGCGAGGGCGAGGCGCATGTGGCGCCGGTCGGCCTCGTCGCGCGTCGGGTCCGGCGCACTCACGACGCGCGCGTCCGCGGGCGGCGAGCCGGCAGCGCCTCGTCGGGCGCCGGCCCGTCCTCCGGCGTCGCGGCCTGCGCCGCGCCCGCAGCGAGATGGCCGAGCAGCTCCTCGAAGTCGCGGGCCTCGCGGAAATTCTTGTAGACCGAGGCGAAGCGCACGTAGGCGACGTCGTCGAGGCCCTTGAGCCCCTCCATCACCGCCTCGCCGATCGCCTCGCTGGTCACCTCGGCCTCGCCGGTGCTCTCGAGCCGGCGGGTGATGCCGCTCACCAGGCGCTCGATCCGCTCCGCCTCGACCGGGCGCTTGCGCAAAGCCGTCTCGACGGAGCGCTGGAGCTTGTCGCGGTCGAACGGGACCTTGCGGCCCGAGCGCTTGACGACGATCAGCTCGCGCAGTTGCACCCGCTCGAAGGTGGTGAAGCGGCCGCCGCAATCCGGGCAGATCCTTCGGCGCCGGATCGCCGAGCTGTCGTCGCTCGGCCGGGAATCCTTCACCTGCGTGTCGAGGCCGCCGCAATAGGGGCACCGCATCGGTCGCCCGTTCCTCTGTGTACGAAAAAGGGCCGGTCCCGCGTGGGACCGGCCCCGGAAGGGGCGTGTTCTAGAGTGCTCCCGGCGGAAGGGGAAGCCGGGAGATCGGAGCCCCGATCAGGCGTAGATCGGGAAGCGGTCGGTCAGGGCGTGGACCTCGCCCTTGGCCTGCTCCTCGGCACCGGCATCGCCCGCCTCGCCGTGGCGGTGGAGGCCGTCGAGGACCTGGACGATCAGCTCGCCGACCTTCTTGAACTCGGCGACGCCGAAGCCGCGGGAGGTCGCCGCCGGGGTGCCCAGGCGGATGCCGGAGGTGACGGTCGGCTTCTGCGGGTCGAACGGCACGCCGTTCTTGTTGCAGGTGATGCCGGCGCGGGTCAGCGCGGCCTCGGCCGCCTTGCCGGTCAGCTCCTTGGCGCGCAGGTCCACCAGCATCAGGTGGTTGTCGGTGCCGCCCGAGGTGATGTCGTAGCCGCCCGAGATGATGGTATCGGCGAGCGCCTTCGCGTTCTCCACCACCTGCTTGGCGTAGAGCTTGAACTCGGGGGTCAACGCCTCGCCGAAGGCGACCGCCTTGCCGGCGATGACGTGCATCAGCGGACCGCCCTGGAGGCCCGGGAAGACCGCCGAGTTCAGCTTCTTGGCCAGCGCCTCGTCGTTGGTCAGGATCATGCCGCCGCGCGGGCCGCGCAGGGTCTTGTGCGTCGTGGTGGTGACGACGTGGGCGTGGGGGAACGGCGACGGGTGCACGCCGCCCGCGACCAGGCCGGCGAAGTGGGCCATGTCGACGAAGAACACGGCGCCGACGCTGTCGGCGATCTCGCGGAACTTGGCGAAGTCCCAGTGGCGCGGGTAGCCCGAGCCGCCGGCGATGATCACCTTCGGCTTGTGCTCCTGGGCGAGGCGCTCGACCTGCTCCATGTCGATGCGCTGGTCGTCGCGGCGCACCGTGTAGGAGACCGGCTTGAACCACTTGCCCGAGACGTTCGGGGGCGCGCCGTGGGTGAGGTGGCCGCCGGCCGCGAGATCGAGGCCCAGGAAGGTGTCGCCCGGCTGCATCGTGGCCATGAACACGGCCTGGTTCGCCTGGGAGCCCGAATTTGGCTGCACGTTGGCGAAGTCGCAGCCGAACAGGCGCTTGGCGCGCTCGATGGCGAGGTTCTCGGCGATGTCGACGAACTCGCAGCCGCCGTAGTAGCGCCGGCCCGGATAGCCCTCGGCGTACTTGTTGGTCAGCACCGACCCTTGAGCCTCGAGCACGGCGCGCGAGACGATGTTCTCCGAAGCGATCAGCTCGATCTCGTGCTGCTGACGGCCCAGCTCCTGCGCGACGGCGCGGGCGAGCTCGGGATCGGCATCCGCCAGCGACGCGGAGAAGAACGAGTTGGACCGGGTGTTGGCGGCGGTGCCCACGCTCATGATGGCCTCGAGGTTGGTCGGGAGCCGCCCGGACGGAGCGCCGGGGCGGAAGTAAAGGATGGGGATCGGCCAGCTTCTACACGCGGGCGAAGGGGGAGTCCAAGGCCGCAGCGGCGGACATTTGTCCGTGAGCGACATTTGCTCCCGCCTGCATGTCTGCTCCCGCCTGCATGTCGATGCCCCGGACCTCGCATCGGGGCGATCCGGGCCGGCGACCGGTCGGACGGGGCCGATCCGCAGGCAGGGTGGATTTGAAATGCCGGAAAAGAAACTCAAAAAATTTGAACGCGCCATTGATGAAAATTCGTGGTCCGCCGGATGTCCGGCTTGACCCGGCACGGCCCTGCCGATCCCGGACCGGCCTGGCCGAACGACCTCACAAAACTCGTCGCGCCGCTCGGCGCTGGCGCCGTCGAATGGAAACCCGTGCTTTCATCAAGGACGCTGCCTTAATCCAAGATCACAGAAAATTTATCGACAGTCTTGCCGGCACGAAAACCTGTGTCGGCGAGGGCACTCAGGGCGAGAAACCGAAGCGAAACGAGCTTCATCTGCGACGGGAGCACGGCGTCGTGGCTCGGCAGCCCTAGGCAGCGCAGCGACGCGGCCTCACAGATCGTTCGCCTTTCGATTGCACGAGAAGGAAACCGCGCTCCATGTTCAAGTCGTTGCTCACCGCCGGCACGGCCGTCGCCCTGTCGGTCGGCGCTGCGTCCGCCGCCGACCTTCCACGCCGCGCCGCGCCGCCGCCGGTCTTCACGCCGGTGCCGGTCTTCACCTGGACCGGGGCCTATTTCGGCATCAATGCCGGCTACGCCTATACCGAGGCCGACCGGGTGAGCACCGTCGGCATCGGGGCCCTCCAGGCCAACGTCACCAACGGCCTGCGCCGCGCCAGCGTCCCCCTGGCGCAGGATGGCTTCACCGCCGGCGGCCAGGTCGGCTACAACTACCAGTTCACGCCCGGCTCCGGCATCGTCGTCGGCCTCGAGGCCGACGCCGCCTATACCGACCTGAACCGCCGGCGCACCGAGTCGATCTTCCTGCCGGCGTTCAACGCGAACCGGCTCACCAACACCTACCGGGCGGATCTCAGCTTCCTCGGCACGGTGCGCGGCCGGATCGGCTACGCCTTCGACCGGTTCCTGGTCTACGGAACCGGCGGCTTCGCCTATGGCGACGTGACCCAGACGGTCGCCTTCCAGACCGGCGCGCCGCAGACCTATTTCGGCAACCGCTCGCGGATCGAGACCGGCTACGCCTATGGCGGCGGCGTCGAGTACGCCATGCCCACCGACTCGTTCCTGAACGTCTTCAAGTCGAATGCTGTGACGGTGAAGGCGGAATACATCCGCTACGACCTCGGCAGCCGCAACCTGCTGGTCGCCTCGACCGGCGGCCCGGGCGTCGGCTACGTCTCCCGCTTCCGCACCGAGGGCAGCCTGGTGCGCGCCGGCCTGAACTTCAAGTTCGGCACGTTCTAAGCAGACTTGCGTCGGCAGGCCAACGCTTCGCCCGCTTAGGTTCTTGTTGTGTCGCAGATTTTTGCCGCCGAACCGGTGTCCACTTCGGCGAAATCTGCTTAGCGCCCGCTCCGCCCCGGGCTTCGGGTCCGGGGCGGTTGTCCTTCAGTAATGGGGCGGCGGCGGCTCGTCGCCGGTGGCGGCCGGACGCTCGGCCATCTCGCGCACCCGCTCGCGCAGGGCGGCGACGTGCCGCGTCAGGAGGTCGATCGCGCCCCACTGCTCCGTGACGATGCGGTTCAGATCCTCGATCGTCGCGTCCTGGTGGGCGATGCGGGTCTCGAGCGCGTCGAGGCGGGTGTCGGGATCGGCGGTCATGATGGCGTCCATTCACGCGAAAACGGCCCGGGCTTCGCGCCCGGGCCGTCGTCAGGTCAGGTCGTCGGGCGACGATCAGTTGGTCTGGTCGTCGTCGGGGGCGTCGGGATTGAAGTTGCGCGGGCCGGCGGCGGCGGCGGCCATCGAGGCGGTCGGGGCGCCGGCGCCGTCGCGCTTGTAGATGTCGTCGCGGAACTGCACGAGACCGTCCGGGGTCGACCAGGCGGTGATGTAGGTCCAGTAGACCGGGATCGGCGCCACCGGGCGGGCATCGACCCGCTGGCCGCCCTGGATGATCGCCTCGATCGTGTCCGGGTTGGCGTTCGGGGTGCCCTGGAGGATCCAGGAGACGTATTCGCGCACGTTCTGCACGCGCACGCAGCCCGAGGAGACGAAGCGGAAATCGTCGCCGAAGATGCCCTTGGCCGGCGTGTCGTGCATGTACACGCCGTGCGGGTTCGGGATGTTGATCCGCACGAAGCCCATCGAGTTCAGGTCGACGCCCGGATCCTGGCGGAAGCGGTAGCGGGTCGCCTCGTCGGAATGCCAGTTGACCTGGGACGGCGGGATCTCGCGGTCGCCGTTGAAGATGCGGATCTTGTTGTCCGTCAGGTAGGACGGATCCTTCTGCATCTTCGGGATCAGGTCCTTCTTGATGATCGAGGCCGGCACCGTCCAGTAGGGGTTGAAGTTCACCTCCTGGATCTTGGCGTTCATGATCGGCGACTGGCGGTCGATCTTGCCGACGCCGGCGGCATGGCGGGTCGCGACGTGGTCGCCGTCGACCGTCTCGACCAGCGCCGCCGGGATGTTGACGATGACGTAGCGCTCGCCGAGGTTGCCCGAGTAGGAGCGCAGGCGGACCGCGTTCAGCTCGAGCTGGCGCAGGCGCACGTCGGCCGGGACGTTCATCGCCTGCACGGTGGTGACGTTCATCGCGCCGGTCTGGTTCAGGCCGTGGCGGGCCTGGAAGCGGCGCACGCCGGCCTCGACGTAGGAATCGTAGACCGGGGAGGAGCCGGCCGCCGGGTCGAGGTCGCCGGAGACGATCAGGCGCTGGCGGAGCGCCGTCACCGCCGGGCTCTTCGAGCCGACGCGCAGGCGCTCGGCGCCCGAGACCGCCTGCCAGCCGCCGCGGGCGACGATGTCGCGGTAGCGCTCGACCATCTGCTCGGTCGCCGCCAGGGTCTGGGGCGAGAGGATCGGCGTGTTGGAGCGCTGCACGCGCATCGTGGCGGCGGAATCGTAGTTCTGCGCCCACTCCGCCTGGGCCGGCGCGCCGCCCCGGTCCTGGGCCAGGGCCGGGAAGGCGGTGGCGGCCAGGAGAGCCAGGCCGAGCGAACCGGTGAGGGAAACGCGTGTCAGCATGGGAAATCTGCTCTCGAACCTGTGACGCGGGGCGACCGATCCGGCATAGTACCGCTTGCGCCCCATTCTATGGCCCGTGACGGTGCCGGTGTGCGGTTAAGACTCCATGAGGAGCGGGCCAGAATGTGGCGCCGGGCGGGCGCCGCTGTGGAGCCGTGAGCTGGGCTGTGGACTGCGGTAATTGCGCAACATGACGGATGGGTCGCGGCTGGGAAACCCTGCCCCTGGACATTCGGCGCCATGGCGCAACCGCGACACCTGGGCTATGCCGGACGCATGAACGATCTCGGGCACGGGCGGAGCGGAAGGACGGCGCGCTGGCGCGCGGTCGCCGCCGTGCTGTCGCTCTACGCGCTGGTGCTGCAGGCCTTCCTCACCGGCCTGTCCCCGCTTCCGGCCGCCGCGGGCGCCGGCATCATCTGCCAGTCCCATCAGGATGCGGGCGGGAGCGAGGCGGTCGCCCACGCCCATGCCTGCTGCACCGTCGCCTGCCCGGGGCTCGCCGCCCCAGCGGAGCCGGCGGCCGCCGAGGCATGGCCCGCCCGGACGGCGACCGACCTGTCCTGGCCCGGCGAGGCCGAGGCCCCGATCCGCGGCCCGCCCGCCCGTCCCGCTTCCGCCCGCGGTCCACCGGCCGCGTGACGCTTCATCGGGCGGCACCGCCGCCCCTGCCCCGTCACGCTCGTTCCCGGACCCGACCTCCCATGACGTTTCCGCTCCGCGCCGGCCTCGCCGCCGCGCTCTCCCTCGTCGCCGCCCCCGCTCTCGCCCATGCCGTCCTGGCGGTCACGCAGGCGAACCCGAACCAGACCTATCGCGGCGTGGTCCAGATCGGCCATGGCTGCGACGGCCGGGCGACCAAGTCCGTCACCGTCACGATCCCCGAGGGCGTGATCGCCGCCAAGCCGATGCCGAAGGCCGGCTGGGCGCTCGCCACCGCGAAGGGGGCTTACGCCCGCCCCTACCCGTCCTACCACGGCACCGTGACCGAGGGCGTGAAGACGATCACCTGGACGGGCGCGCTGCCCGACGACCAGTACGACGAGTTCGTCTTTCAGGCCCGCCTCACCGACGCGGTGGCACCGGGCGGGACGGTCTACTTCCCGGTGCGCCAGGAATGCGACGGCGCCGTCGCCGATTGGCGGGAGGTGCCGGCGGCCGGCCAGTCCTCCCGCGACCTCACATCGCCCGCGCCGGGCGTGCGCATCGTGGCGGCCGCCGCCGCGGCGCCGGTCGCTGCCGCGGCGGTTACCGCCCCCGCGGCCTCCGCGACGGTCAGGGCCGGCGACCTCGCCATCACGGCGCCGTGGATCCGCGCCACGCCGGGCGGCGCCAAGGTGGCGGGCGGCTACCTCGAGATCACCAATACCGGCAAGGAGCCGGACCGGCTGCTGGCGGCCTCGATTCCGCTGGCGGCCCGCGGCGAGGTCCACCAGATGTCGATGGACAAGGGCGTGGCCAAGATGGCCCCGGTCGAGGGCGGCCTCGTCATCAAGCCGGGCGAGACCGTGGCCCTGAAGCCCGGCGGCTACCACCTGATGTTCCTCGACCTGAAGGGCCCGGCGAAGGCCGGCGACACCCTCGACGGCACCCTCACCTTCGAGCGCGCGGGCACCGTGCCGGTGCGCTTCGCCGTCGGCGCCATCGGGGCGTCGGCGCCGGAGGCCGGGGGCGGCCACCACCATCATTGATGGGGGCGAGAATCGCCTCGCCGGATCGTCCGGCTCTCGCCTGCATGCGTGAGCGTCAAGGCCGTCCAGGGAACTGAGACGGCGCGGGATCCCCTTTCCCACACGGGCTAGCGGATTCACACTTCTCCTCTGAATGCTAACCCATTGAAGGTAAGCGCGCTTTCCCCTCCCCCTTGTGGGGAGGGGCTAGGGGTGGGGGTGGTGCAGGAGGCACCGCTGAGTCTCCTCCGGCACCACCCCCACCTCCAACTCCTCCCCACAAGGGGGAGGAGAGGCGCTCTACTTTCAAAAGGAGAAGCGTTCAAACCGAGATGTGTGAACACGCTAGCCCACACGGGAGAGGAGAACCCGCGCCCGATCTCCAGAGGATTGCCGTCCTGACGGACCCGCGACAGCGGGACAGACGGGCTGCGCCGGTCCTGCGCGCAAGTCCTGCAGCCCAAACCGAACACTGACGGCGCGCCTCTCGACTTGGGGATCTCTCTCCCTCGCCCGGCGCGCGCTGCCTCCCATCCACCGATATCCTTTTCGTCTCCCGCGCCGTCGAGCCCTGCCCGGCTCCGGCCCGCGAAAGGTCGCGCCGTCATGTCCCTGCTGTTTCGGGGCGGCTCCGTGCTGCCCGCTCTCCTCTGCCTCGCTCCCCCGGCCTCTGCGCAGCAGACGGCCGGCGCCCTGCCCCTCGAGCAGATCGAGGTGGCGGGCTCCGCCGTCGCTGCGGCGGGAGGCGGCTCGCTCACGGTGCCGTCGGTGGCCGAGCAGCGCCGCAGCCTCAACCGGACCGTCGGCTCGGTCGGGTTCGTCGACGCGGCCGGCATCCAGAACCGCTACGCCAACACCCTCCGCGACGTGCTGAAGGACGTGCCGGGCGTCACCGTGCAGGAGCGCTACGGCCAGGAGGTGCGCCTCTCGATCCGCGGCTCGGGCGTCGCCCGCGGCTTCCACCTGCGCGGCATCGAACTGTTGCAGGACGGCATTCCGCTCAACCTCGCCGACGGGTCGGGCGACTTCTACCAAGTCGATCCCCTCGCCCTGCGGTCGGTCGAGGTCTACAAGGGCGGCAACGCCCTGACCTTCGGGGCGACGACGCTCGGCGGCGCGGTCAACCTCGTCACGCCGACCGCCCGCACGGCGCTGGCGCCGACCATCGTGCGGATCGACGGCGGCAGCTTCAACGCGGTGCGGGAGAATTTCCAGGTCTCGCGGGTCGTGGGCCCGGCGGACTTTCTCGTCAACGGCACGGTCACCAACGCCGACGGCTTCCGCCAGCACGAGGTGCAGCGGACCCAGAACGTCAACGCCAACCTCGGCTACCAGATCGCCCCCGGCATCGAGACCCGGTTCTATGCCGGCCTCTACTTCACCGACCAGAAGCTTCCCGGCGCGCTCACCCTCGACGAATCGCTGCGCACGCCCCGGATCGCCAACCCGGCGGCGATCACCGGCAACCAGTCGCGCCAGGTCGCGACCGAGCGGATCGCCAACCGGACCTCGTTCCTCCTGGACATCGGCAAGCTCGACATCGATTCCTGGGCGATCCACAAGTCGCTGTATCACCCGATCTTCCAGGTCATCGACCAGGATGGCTGGACCTACGGCGTCTCGCCGCACTGGGCCGGCAGCTTCGACGTCGCGGGATTCCGCAACGACACGATCCTGGGCCTGCGCGCCTATGCGGGCCAGAACACCGCGCTGCAATTCGTGAACGTGGCGGGCCAACGCGGCGCCCAGACCCGCAACAGCCTCCAGAGCGCCTCGAGCCTGGAGGCCTATGGCGAGAACCGGTTCTGGTTCCTGCCCGACGTGGCGCTGATGACCGGCGCCAAGCTGTTTTCCGCCAACCGCACCTACAGCGACAAGGGCGGGCTGCCCGGCAACCTGTCGGCCAAATTCGCCAACCGGACCTACGAGGGTGTGAACCCGAAGATCGGCCTGCTCTGGCAGCCGCTGCCCGATCTCCAGGTCTTCGGCGACCTCACCCGTTCCCGCGACGTGCCGGATTTCTCCGACCTCGTGCAGCAGAATCCCGCCAACACCACCTTCGTGCCGCTCCAGGCCCAGCGCGCCTGGACGGTGGAGGCCGGCGCCCGCGGGCGGATCGACCGTCTCGGCTTCGACGTGACGGTCTACCGGGCCGAGATCCGCGACGAGTTGATCAACTTCTCGGTCAATGCCGGCCTCGGCATCCCGGCCGCGACCTTCAACGCGCCGCGCACCCGCCACCAGGGCGTCGAGGCGGCGGTGTCGCTCGATCTCGCCCGCGACCTCACCGGCGTCGGCGACAGCCTGACGCTGACCCAGATCTGGACCCGCAACGACTTCCGGTTCGTGCGTGATCCGGTCTACGGCGACAACCGGATCGCCGGCCTGCCGCGGGACGTCCTGCGCACGGTGCTGAGCTACGCCCGCGGCGGCCTCACCCTGGCGCCGTCCCTCGACTGGGTGCCGACCGGCGCCTTCGCCGACCACGCCAACACCCTGCGGGCGCCGGGCTACGCCCTCGTCGGCCTGCAGGCCTCGGTCAGTGTCGATCCCGGCCTGACCCTCTTCCTCGACGCCCGCAACCTCACCGACGCCCGCTACGTCTCCGACGTCTCGGCGGTGACCAACGCCGCGGCGCTCACCGGCAGCGCCGCCCGGATCTTCTACCCGGGCGACGGGCGCAGCGTGTTCGCGGGGTTGCGCGGCACGTTCTGAGCCCGCGCGGGCCGGGGCGGGCTACTTCGCCCCCGGCCCGTAGGGCGGCCGCGGGATCGCCCGGTGGGCGGCCCGCAGGGCCGCCGACCAGCGCTCGCGCAGATCGTGGAAGTAGGGCTCGCCCGCCTCGATCCGGTGCAGCACCTCGGTGTCGCAGGTGTTGCGGCGGATCACCGTGAGGTCGATCGGCAGGCCGACGCCGAGGTTCGACCGCATGGTCGAGTCCATCGACACGAGCCCGACCTTCAGCGCGTCGTAGATGTCGGTCTTGTAGGTTACGGCGCGGTCGAGGATTGGCTTGCCGTACTTGTGCTCGCCGATCTGCAGGAACGGCGCGTCCTGGCTGCAGGCGATGAAGTTGCCGGCGGAGTAGATCATGTAGAGCCGCATCGGCCCGTCGCCGATCTGGCCGCCGAACAGGAACGACACCTCGAAGCGCAGCTGCGCGGCCTCGAACCCGGCGCGCTCGATCGCCCGCACCTTGCGTGTCGCGCGGCCGATGAGCTGGGCGGCGCGGAACATCGTCGGCGCGTCGTAGATCGTCTCGAGCTTGCCGGTATCGGGGTCCTCGACCCCCTCGGTCAGGAGCGCCAGCACCGACTGGGTCACCGAGAGGTTGCCGGCCGAGGCCAGCGCCAGCACGCGTTCACCGGGCTTCGTGAACATGTGGAGCTTGCGGTAGGTCGAAATGTCGTCGAGCCCCGCATTCGTGCGGGTGTCGGCGATCATGACGAGACCCTCCTCCACCAGGATCCCGACGCAATAGGTCATCGCTCACCGCCCCCGGCGATTCGTCAGGCGGGCGGTCCGGCACCGCGCGCGGCGCCACCCTGGCGCAGGCGGTGTACCGAATCCAGCCGAATCCGCTTCCCCGGGGTGAGGTGGCGCGCCGCTATCGCGGCGGCGCCACAGGGGGGGTCAGCCGACCTGCGCCTGGTGCCGGATGACGGGGGCCTCGACGGGCGGGCTCTCGCCCGGGACGTCGCTCGCCGTCGCGTCCTGGCTCTGCTGGGCCTGCGCCTGCGCGCGGGCATCGTCGACGCGGACCCGCACCGTCATGGTCTCGGTCCCGCCGCCGGTGCGGCTGCCGCGGACCGGCGCGGCGTCGAGGTAGTCGAGCCCGATCGTCACCCGCAGATGGGCGTCGGTCACCGCGATGCCGTGGGCGGGATCGAACCCGACCCAGCCGAGATCCGGCACCCGGGCCTCGACCCAGGCGTGGCCCGCCTCCTGCTCGGGGGCGTCGGGCCGCCAGCAATAGCCCGAGACGTAGCGCACCGGGATCTCGAGGTGGCGCGCCGCCGCGATGAAGACGTGGGCGAGGTCCTGGCCGACGCCCTTGCGCAGGGCGAAGGCCTCCGCCGCCGTGGTGGCGGTCCCGGTCGGGCCGGGGGCGTAGTCGACGGTCTGGTGGACGCCGGCGAGGAGCCGGTGCAGCTGGTCGAGACGGTCCTTCGCTCCACCCGCCGCGTCCTCGGCAAAGGCCCGGATCGCCTCGTCGGCGACGGCGAAACGCGATTCGCGCAGGTAGAACGGGTCGGGCAGCCACTCGGCGGTGCCGCGCATCACCCCGTGGGTCTCGGTGGTCTCGACCTCGCCGACGACGCGGATCGCCAGGGCCTCCTCCGGCCCGTCGGCGCTGAAGACGTGGACGATGTTGCCGAAGCCGTCCTCGCGCCGGCTCAGGCGGCCGTCCACCGTCGGCTCGATGCGCCAGGACCGGACGTGCTGCCCGTCGTGGTCCCGCGGCGTCAGCCGCAGCATCTGGATCAGGTTCCGGGCGGGATTGTCGTACTGGTAGACCGTCTCGTGGACGACGCGGATGCGCATGGGGTCGCGAAGCTCGCTGTCACGATTAAAGCGGGGCCGTGCGGGGCGGTGCTATACACCGCTCCGCGGCCGGGCGAAACCGGCGGCGTCGCCCGAGCCGGCGGCGTTCACCCAAGGTACTGCTCGACGATCGCCGCCCCGAGCCGGTTGTTCTCGGCGATGAACTCTTCGATGAACTCGTGCAGGCCGGAGGCGAAGATCTCCTCCACCGTCAGGTCGTCGAGGCGGGCGAGCATCCCGCGGGCCAGCCGCTGGCTCGGCCCGTGCCGGCCGTAGGCGTCGGCGATGAGGTCGAGGTTGCGCACCAGCATCCCGTAGCAATTGGCGAGCGAGCGCGGCATCTCCCGGTTGAGGATCAGGAGGTCGGCCACCAGCCAGGGCTTGATGCTCTCGCGGTAGACCCAGTGATAGGCGGTGAGCGCCGAGACCTCGCGCAGGATCGTGGTCCACTGGAAGTAGTCGAGGCTGCCGCCGACCCGCTCGGTCTCGGGCAGGAGCACGTGGTACTTCACGTCGAGGATGCGGGCGGTGTTGTCGGCCCGCTCGATGGCGATGCCGAGCCGGGTGAACCAGAACGCGTCGTTGCGCAGCATCGTCCGGTAGGCCGAGCCGTCGAAGGCGAGGGAGACGCCCTTCACCCAGTCGAGGAAGCGGGCGAACTCCTCCCGGGTCATGTCCCGGCCCTCGAAGCTGCGCAGGTGCAGGAAGGCCTCGTTGATCGCCTCCCACATCTCGCTCGTCAGCGCCGTGCGCACGCTGCGGGCGTTCTCCCGGGCGGTCTGCAGGCAGGAGCGGATCGAGGACGGGTTGTTGGGGCTGAAGGCCAGGAAGTCGCGGACGGTATGCTCGTTGACGCTGTCGTAGAGCGGGCGAAACAGCTCGATGTTGCCGGCCGAGGCGAGCGCGGATTCCCACTCGTTCGCGTCGCTGCCGCCGTAATTGGCCGGCAGGGCGGAGAGGCGGAGCGCCGCATCGAGAATGCGGGCGACGAAGTCGGCACGCTCGGCGTAGCGCGAGAGCCAGTAGAGGTTGTCGGCGGTGCGGGAGAGCATGGCGGCTGAGGGAGGCTCACGCTGTGGCAGTGCGGGCGGACCGGGCCGGGCGCGGGGGCGCACGGCCGGGTCCTGAATGCGGGGCGGGCGGCGCGGGCGCGCTCTGTCAGCCGTCGAGCACCCAGGTGTCCTTGGTGCCACCGCCCTGGCTCGAATTGACGACGAGCGACCCCTCCTTCAGCGCGACGCGGGTGAGCCCGCCCGGCACGATGCGGATGTCGTCGGCGCCCGCTAGCACGAAGGGCCGGAGATCGACGTGGCGGGGCGCGACGCCGGAGGCGACGAAGGTCGGGCAGGTCGACAGCGCCAGCGTCGGCTGGGCGATGAAGCCGTCCGGCGCGTGCCGCAGCTTGCGGCCGAACTCCTCGATCTCGCGCTTGGTGGCGTGAGGACCGACCAGCATGCCGTAGCCGCCCGAGCCGTTGACCTCCTTGACCACGAGATCGCCGAGATTGGCCAGCACGTGGGACAGCGCCTCCTTCTCGCGGCAGCGCCAAGTCGGCACGTTGTGCAGGATCGGCTCCTCGCCGGTGAAGAAGCGCACGATCTCCGGCATGTAGCTGTAGACCGCCTTGTCGTCGGCGATGCCGGTGCCGACCGCGTTGGCGAGCGTGACGTTGCCGCTCTGGTAGGCGCTCATCAGCCCCGGCACGCCGAGGACCGAATCGGGCCGGAAGACCAGGGGGTCGAGGAAGTCGTCGTCGATCCGGCGGTAGATCACGTCGACCCGGCGCGGGCCCTCGGTGGTCCGCATGTAGACCACGTCGTCCTTGGTGAAGAGGTCGGAAGCCTCGACGAGGTCGACGCCGAGCTTGTCGGCCAGGAACGAGTGCTCATAGAAGGCGGAGTTGAAGCGGCCCGGGGTGAGCAGCACCACGCTCGGATCGCGGGCGGCGCGCATCGGCGCCAGGCTGCGCAGGGTGGCGAGCAGCGCGTCCGGATAGGCCTCGACCGGGGAGACCCGGTGCTTGGAGAACAGCTCGGGGAAGAGCCGCAGCATCACCTCGCGGTTCTCCAGCATGTAGGAGACCCCGGACGGCGTGCGGGCATTGTCCTCCAGCACGAAGAACTGGTCTTCGCCGGTGCGCACGATGTCGATGCCGGCGATGTGGACGTACTTGCCGTGCGGCACCTCGAAGTCCCGCATCTCCAGCCGGTAATGCGGGTTGCGGTAGACGAGGTCGCCCGGGATGATCCCGGCCTTGATGCATTCCTGCGGGCCGTAGATGTCGGCCAGGAACATGTTGAGCGCGGTGACGCGCTGCTTGAGGCCGCGCTCGAGAAAACCCCATTCGGGCTTGGTCAGCACCCGCGGGATGATGTCGAACGGGATCAGCCGCTCGGTCGATTCGTTGTCGCCGTAGACCGCGAAGGTGATCCCGATCCGGCGGAAGAACAGCTCGGCCTGGCTCCGCCGGGTGTCGAACTGCTCGGGCGGAGTCGTGTCGAGCCAGGTTTTGAGTGCCGCGTACGCCTCGCGCACGACGGCCGGGTCCAGTCCGCTCTCCTGGGCTCCCGTCATCTCGTTGAACGCGCTGAGCGGCATGGGCGTCCCTCTGTTTCCGCCGAAGCTAGACGCAAGACGGGGGCCAAGGCAAAGGAAATGCGTCCTTCGCGCCTGTGCCTCACACGTCTTTGCGCTGGGTCAGGCGAAGCGGGACGCGATCGACCGGGCGACGCGAAAATCTGCTCAATTTTTAGGCGTTTCGGCACGGGAAATCGACCGGCCGGCGACCCGTCGCTCAGATCAGCTTGAGCCCGCGGAAGCTCGCATGGCCCTCGCGCCCGACGATGATGTGGTCGTGGACGACGATGCCGAGGGGGCCGGCCACCGCCACGATGTCCCGGGTCATCTTGATGTCCGCCTGGGACGGCGTCGGGTCGCCCGAGGGGTGGTTGTGGACGAGGATCAGGGCGGTGGCGGAGAGTTCGAGCGCCCGGCGCACCACCTCGCGGGGATAGACCGGGGTGTGGTCGACGGTGCCGCGGCCCTGCACCTCGTCGGCGATCAGGCGGTTGCGCTTGTCGAGGAAGAGGAGCCGGAATTCCTCGCGCGGCGCGAACGCCATGGCGGCCCGGCAATAATCGATCACGGCGGCCCAGGAGGACAGGAGCGTGCGCTCGACGACCGCGCCGCGGGCGAGGCGCCGGCCGGCGGCCTCCATGATCTTGAGGTCGGTGACGACGGCGGGGCCGATCCCGTCGACCTCCATCAGCCGCTCGGGCGGGGCGCTGATCACCTCGGCGAAGCTGCCGAAGCGGGCGATCAGCGCCTTGGCGATCGGCTTCACGTCCCGGCGCGGGATGGCGCGGAAGAGCACCAGTTCGAGGAACTCGTAGTCGGGCAGCGTGTCGCCCTGCGCGAAGCGGGCGCGCAGGCGGTCGCGATGGCCGTGGTAGTGCGGCTCCTCGGCCTTCGGCGGGGCCACGGCGGGCGCGCCCATCTCCGCGAAACCCGGATCGCTGCGGGGCGGGCGGGCCATGGCCGGGCGCTCAGGCGGTGGCGGCGGTGTCGATCGGCTTGTCCAGCCCCTTGGGCGAGAGCGTGAAGATCTCGACGCCGGTCTCGGTCACCGCCACGGTGTGCTCGAACTGGGCCGAGAGCGAGCGGTCGCGGGTCACCGCCGTCCAGCCGTCGGCCAGCACCTTCACGTGCGGGCGGCCGAGATTGATCATCGGCTCGACGGTGAAGAACTGGCCCGGCTTCAGGGCGACGCTGTAGCTCGGCTCGACGTAATGCAGGATGGTCGGCGCGTCGTGGTAGGTCCGGCCGAGGCCGTGGCCGCAGAAGTCGCGCACCACCGAGCAGCGCTCGCCTTCCGCAAAAGCCTGGATCGCCGCGCCGATGTCGTTGGTGGTGCCGCCGGGCTTGATCGCCGCGATGCCGCGCATCATCGCCTCGTGGGTGATCTCGCACAGGCGCGCGGCCTTGCGGGGCACCTCGCCGACATAGGCCATGCGGCTCGAATCACCATGCCAGCCGTCGACGATCAGGCAGATGTCGAGGTTGACGATGTCGCCCTCGCGCAGCGGCTTGTCGTTCGGGATGCCGTGGCAGACGACGTGGTTGATCGAGGTGCAGATCGATTTCGGGTAGCCGCGGTAATGCAGCGAGGCCGGAAAGGCGCCGTGGTCCATCGCGAAGGTATAGGCGAGGCGGTCGAGCGCCTCGGTGGTGACGCCCGGCGTCACCGCCTCCATCAGAAGGTCCAGGGCCTCGGCGGTGAGCCGGCCGGCCTTGCGCATGGCCGCGAAGGCCTCGGGGCCGTGGATCGGCGGCTCCTGCCGGCGGCCGTCCTTGACCGCACTCTGCTCGTCACGACTCATCGGGGGCCCGAAAAAGATGCTGCTGGCGCGGCGTGGGATGCCGTTCGATGTAGGGGGTTCCGGCGCCGAAGCCAAGGACCCGAAGCCAAGGACCCGAAGCGATGCGCGCGCTCAGCGCGGATCGACCCAGGCCCGCGGCCGGCTGCCCTCGCGCTGGGCGATCCGGGCGACCGGACGCGGCGCGGCGTACCGCGCGGCGATGGGGTGGCGACGCGCCCGCCGGGCGACCCGGCGCGGGCGCCGGCCCGATTCGCCCCAGGCGGCGCCGACGACCCCGCCCACCACCGCGCCGATCGGTCCGGCCACGAGGGCGCCCGCCACCGCGCCGGCCCCGGCACCGACGACGGTGCGGCTCTGGGCCTGCGCCGCCGGCGCCGCCAGGAGGGAGGCGCCGAGGGCGGCGGCGAGGAGGGCGAGCCTCGGCGGGAAACGGGTCACGGGCGATCCTCTCGTGTGACGAAGCCTTGTCGGGCCCCCCGATGCCGCAGGACCGTGACCAAACGGCGGCGGCGGGCCGCGGGTGGGGCACGCCTGCGCCCGCACCCCTCGAGCGCTTCACGATCGCGTTGCGATCGCAAAGCTGTCTAGGATCTTGATTTTGCCGCATTTTCGTCGACGAACCGGCATCCACTTCGTCGGAAAATGCTCTAGGCGCGGCGCCGCCGAGGGGCTAGGAGAGCGCGAGGATCGGGGCCCGCGCGCGCCCCGCGAGAATCGGGGGCTCACGCCCCGCGCAGTCAGGAACCCGGACGCGATGGCAGACAAGGCGGTCCCGCACTTCCACAACCAGGACGGCGTCCAGGTCATCCAGGTGGGCTCGAAGGAGTTCATGTGCATCGGCGCGCTGCCGCCGTTCGACCATCCCCACGTCTTCCTCGACATGGGCGCCGATTCCGAGATCATCTGCCAGTACTGCTCGACGCTGTACCGCTACAACCCGAGCTTGAAGGCCGGGACCGCGGCGCCGGCCTCCAGCGTCTGGGACGACCGCGCCCGCCTCGCGGCCGAGTAGGCCTTGGCGCTCCCTCCCGCGCCGGGACGGCCGGTCGCCGACCGGCCGGGCCTGCGCGTCGCGATCGTCGGGGCCGGCATCGGCGGGCTGACCGCCGCCCTGGCGCTCGCCGCCCGCGGCCACGCGGTGACCCTCGTCGAGCGCCGCACCGCCTTCAGCGAGGTCGGGGCGGGCCTGCAGCTCTCCCCCAATGCCAGCCGGGTGCTCACCGATCTCGGCCTCGGCCTGCCGCTGCGCCGCGTCGCCGGCGAGCCGGAGCGGGTGCGCATCCGCGGCATCGCGCATGGGCGGGAGATCGGCGCGATCGCGCTCGGCGCCGCGATGCGCGAGCGCTTCGGCGCGCCCTACTGGGTCGTCCACCGCGCCGACCTCCAGACCATTTTGCTCGACGCCGCCCGCGGCCGCCCCGGCATCCGCCTGCTCGTCGGCCGCACCGTCGCGGGCGTGCGCGACACCCCCGACCACGCCACCCTGACGCTCACCAGCGACGGCGGCCGCAGCGAGACGCTCGAAGCCGAGCTCGTGGTGGCGGCCGACGGCGTGCGCTCGGGCCTGCGCGCCGCCCTCGACCGGCGCCCCTTGCGCCCCCGCGGCGAATCGGCCTGGCGCGCCACCCTGCCGCGCGAGGCGGTGCCCGAGGTTTTTCTCGCCGACGAGACCGGCCTGTGG
Source organism: Methylobacterium indicum (assembly GCF_017347565.1). Taxonomy (NCBI): domain Bacteria; kingdom Pseudomonadati; phylum Pseudomonadota; class Alphaproteobacteria; order Hyphomicrobiales; family Methylobacteriaceae; genus Methylobacterium; species Methylobacterium indicum. Next base: position 6,404,539 of record NZ_AP024145.1, read on the forward strand.
CTCGGCCCGCGCCGCCACGTCGTGCATTACCCGATCAATGCCGGGCGCCGGCTCAACCTCGTGGCGGTGATGCCCGACCAGCCCGGCGGCGAGGACTGGGCCGGGACGGGCGACCCCGCGCGCCTGCGCGCCGCCTTCGCGGATGCCGCCCCGCCGCTCGCCGACCTCCTCGCCCGACCCGAATCCTGGCTGGTCTGGCCGCTGACCGACCGCGCCGCCGCCCGCCCGATGGCCCGCGGCCGGATCGCGCTTTTGGGAGATGCCGCCCATCCGGTGCTGCCCTTCCTGGCCCAGGGCGCCGCGATGGCGATCGAGGATGCCGCGGTGCTGGCCCACAGCCTCGAGGCCGACCGGCCGGTGCCGGCGGCGTTGTCCGCCTACGCGGCGGCCCGGGTCGAGCGGGTGCGCCTGATCCAGAGCCACGCCCGCCGCAACGGCCGCGTCTACCACGCCGGCCCCCTCGTCGCCGCGGCCCGCGACCTCGTGATGGGACGCCTGCGGCCCGAGCAGATGACCGAGCGCTACGCCTGGCTCTACGGCTGGCGCCCGGCCTGAGGGTTGTGAGACCGCAACGGGGCCTTGATCTGGGCCCCGCCCCCGGCTAACCCGGATGGATCGGGCAAGTCCCGCGCGGACGTGGCGGAATCGGTAGACGCACGAGACTTAAAATCTTGCGACCTCTGGTCGTGCGGGTTCGAGTCCCGCCGTCCGCACCAGTATACGATCAAGTTATTACTCCTACTGATTAATTTATTATATAAAATCGGCAAATATCAGTGGCTTTATAAAAAAATGACCTGTTAACTACAATCAATATGCGGATATCAAATTAATACTTATATTTATTTATAACTTGAAGCATATATTAGATTTAAGCAGTGGAATCGTGATTGGAAAAATATCGACCACAAAAACGGTGAAGTCATGATAATTACCAAACATACGACTGTACGCAATAAAGACATTAAAAGATATGCTTGGTCAGAGCTGCGAAAATTTCATAACGTCAGATATACATCAGATTGTCACATTAATCTTTTATCCGTCCCACATAAATTTAAAAAATTTGCAGATAAACAAGCATCGCATATCAGATATTCTTTGATACAGGCCAGAGAATACGCGGTAGCAGCCGAAACCGCCACACTCGCAACGAGGCCAGTTTTATTATATTATAGCTGCATGAGTTTAGCATTGGCTGAGATACTTATGAAACAAGCTGGAGACAGCAGCCTGGACAAGGCTCGGTCTGAGCATAACCATCACGGCCTAAGCTTACAGGCCGATGAAGAAAAATTCGGAAACATTCTGATTTTTTGTCTGTTGCGTCAGCGCTAAAGGCGATCCCGATGTTTAGGAATAAAACCACGCGCGCCGGCACATTCGAGCTCTGGCATAAATCTGCCAGAGGCATGCCGATCATAGGGCGCTATACCGAACTTTATGCTGACGGGCCGTCGGTAAGTCATCATGCAACTATTTTGTATCCTGGGGATGTAGAATACAGCCGCATCGAAAGATCTGGAATGAGCTTGATAAGCGCACTCGGCAACATACCGTCGATGTCAACTATCCTTCACACATACGGTGTCGATTCTGAATTTGTTAGAGGCAAGGTCGAAAGAGTCATAAATTACGCAAATAATTCCAATGTTATATCTCATATAATACATCCAATGCCTCAAAACGAAAGCGACAATTTTTTTCCCTTTTCGAGTTTAAAAACCCGCGAGTCGATGGATTTGAGTTTTACAGCAATGAAAAGATGGGAGGTGGGATATTTAATCTATCAACTACTGGCGAGTATTTTGATGAATGTCTAACCCCTGAAGCTATAAATACAACCACGGAAAATGTTATGTTTTGGAAAAAGGATGCAATAATGAATGAATTTGGCTACATTTATGTCGCACTGCATATTTTAGGAAATTTTGCACGTTATTTTCCCGATCTTTGGATCAAATCTGTAGAAAATAGTGAGCCGATTGCTACCATTGCAGAAAGCTTCCTCGAAATTGCTGAGGAAAAACTGCCCCTACTTTGTCTCAATGAAATGTCGAGATCATGTCATATCGCTGCCGGTTGATCATATTTCGACGCTATTAGTTGATTAATACATCACAAAAACGATACTAAATACTTTGTTTCACACAAAAACATCCCGATAGACGCTATGGTACAAATCGTAACATTCGCCTGGATTGCTGGGAAGCCCACTTTGCGGGGTTATCCGAACGAGGCTCTTGCAACAACTCGCGGACTCCCACCGTGCGCGCCGGCTTTCATTACTGAACGGAAGCCCAGACCTCACCCCCCGGGAGAAAAATAACCCACGCCTCTTGCGGGGCGGTGATTGAAGCGGGCCGGGTCGCGGATTCAGATCGACGCCTGGATCAGCACCCCAACCGTCGGTGCCCGCATCACCGCCCCCATCATGGCCACGGCTGCAGCCCCCACCGCGCGGCAGGACGGCGCCGTCGTCGGATCAAGGCCGCCCAGCGCCACGACCGGCATCAAGGCGGCCGCCTCGCCGAGCGCGGTAAGCCCCAGGGCCGGCCCATACCCCGGCTTGCTGGCCGTCAAAAAAATCGGGCTCAGGGTCACGTAATCCGCCCCCGCTTCCCGCGCCGCCCGCACCTCGGCCAGCGAATGCGCCGAGACGCCGAGCAGCGCCCCCTGCCCCAGCCGCGCCCGGGCCGGGGCGACCGCCGCCGCGTCGCCGAGCTGGACGCCGGCCGCCCCCACCTGCGCCGCCAGTTCCACGTCGCGCCCGATGGTCAGTGCCCCACCGACCCGGGCGAGCTGGGCGACGAGATGTTCGGCGAGCGCCGCCCGCTCCGGGGCGGGCAGGTCGCGATCGCGCAGCCAGATCCAGCGGGCGCCGGCCGCCAGGCAGGCGGCGACGCGGGTCTCCAGCGGCTCGGGGCAGCCGTGCCGGTCGGTGACGACCAGGAGGCGGGCGGGCAGGCTCACGAGCCGACGAGGCCGAGTTGCGGGCTCGACGGCTCGGCCCGGGCGCGGCGCGGGATGCGGCCGGCGCGATGCGCCAGGCGGCCGGCCTCGACGGCGTGGCGCATCGCGGCGGCCATCCGCACCGGATCGTCGGCCTTGGCGACGGCGGTGTTGAGGAGGACGGCGGCGGCCCCCAGCTCCATCGCCACCACCGCGTCCGAGGCGGTGCCGATGCCGGCATCCACGATCACCGGCACCGGGGAGCGGCGGCAGATCAGTTCGAGGTTCGCCGGGTTGGCGACGCCCATGCCGGAGCCGATGAGCGAGCCCATCGGCATCACGGCGGCGGCCCCGAGATCGGCGAGCCGGCTGCACACCACCGGATCGTCGTTGCAATAGGGCAGCACGACGAAGCCGGACTCGACCAGCTGGCGGGTGGCCTCGATCGTCTCGGCGACGTCCGGGTAGAGCGTCTCGCGGTCGCCGATCACCTCGACCTTGATCCAGTTGGTGCCGAGCGCCTCGCGGGCGAGCTCCGCGGTCATCACCGCGTCGCGGGCGGTCTCGCAGCCGGCGGTGTTGGGCAGGAAGCGAGCGCCCTTCAGCCGCGCCACCGTGTCCGAGCCGTGGCCGTGGAGCGAGATGCGGCGGATCGAGACCGTCACCACCTCGGCCCCGCTCGCCCGCACCGCCTCGCTCATGATGGCCTGCGTCGGATAGCCGGCGGTGCCGATGAGGAGGCGCGAGGCGAGCGTCGTACCGGCGATGACGAACGGATCGTCGTGGGAATCTGTCATGGGGTTTCTCCAGATTTCATAGGTAGTTCGTCCGAGCGTCTTGCCGATATCCCACCCACGACCTCATCCTGAGGTGCGAGCGCATGCGAGCCTCGAAGGAGGGCTCCAGAGATCGCAGCGGCTTCTGGAGCCCTCCTTCGAGGCTCAGCGATCTTCGATCGCCCGCACCTCAGGATGAGGTTGGAGGATGGGAATCACCAACAACATCGAGCGTTGCCGGAAAGTTCTTCTGATCGATCGTTCCTGCATCGAGCTTGTTCTGGACGCAGTTTCGTCTGGCCAAATGCTTGAGGCGATCCCAATCACTTCGGATCAGCGCTTCCTTCTTTGCCCGACCCCAACCTTTGATGCGCCGCTCCATAGCGATCGCATCCGTGATGCGCTCGAACATTTCGGCATAGACGAGTGTCACGGGTCGGCGCTCGCGGGTGTAGCCAGGATAGGTGCCGGTCTGGTGCTCGCCGAGGCGCTTGTCGAGGGTCTCACCACGTGCCGAGCCGACATAATAGCTGCCATCGGCGCATCGAAGGATGTAAACGAAGGCGTTCATGAAAACATGTCTCCGCCTGCTGATTCATAGTAACGGACACCCGATCTCCAACCCCAAATTTCATCCTGAGGTGCGGGCGATCAAAGATCGCTGAGCCTCGAAGGAGGGCTCCAGAAGCCGCTGCGATCTCTGGAGCCCTCCTTCGAGGTCAGTCCATCGCTGATGGACTGACACCTCAGGATGAGGTCGAGGGCGGGGATGGTGAAAGCGTCCGTGATGCTGCACGATCCTATCGAACGATCTCCCAACCGCTACCCGCCCTGCATGGCGCGCACGATCTCGACGCGGTCGCCCTCGCCGAGCGGCGTTTCGGCCCAGGCGCGCTGGCGCACCACGGCGCCGTTGAGGGCGATGGCGAAGCCCTGGGGGCCGGAGAGGTCGAGGTCGGCGGTCTCCTCGCGCCACAGGGCGTCGAGGGTGGCGGCCGCGCTGTCGCGGGGCTCGCCGTTGACGAGGATCTTCATGGGGTCTCGCGGGACGACGGGGTGAAGCGGGCAAGGCCGAAGGGCGCGGCGACCGGCAGCGTCTCGCCGCGCAGGATCAGGGCGGCGACCGCCTCGGCGGTGACGGGGGCGAGCAGGTAGCCGTTGCGGTGGTGGCCGGCGGCGAGCACGAGGCCCGGCAGCGCCTCGCCGAGGATCGGGGCGTCGTCGTCGGAGGTCGGGCGAAAGCCGCTCCAGACGCCGGCCACCCGCATCTCCTCGACGCCCGGAAGCGCCCGGCGGGCGCCCTCCAGCAGGGCGTAGAGGCCGCCGGCGGTGAGGTGGGGGTCGAAGCCGGTCTCCTCCACGGTGGCGCCGACGATCAGCGTGCCGTCGGCCTTCGGCGCCATGTGGACCTGCTCGGTCCAGACGACGTGGGTGAGCCGGCCGCTGCGCGGCGTCATCTGCAGCGCCATCGACTGGCCCTTGAGCGGACGCACCGGCAGGGCGAGATCGGGGATCAGCCCCCCCTCCCCGGCCCAGGCGCCGGAGGCCAGCACCGTGGTGCCGGCCCGTAGCGCGCCGGCCGAGGTCTCGATGCCGGTGACCCGCCCGCCCTCGCGGGTGAGTGCGGTGACGGTCGTCTCCTCGACGAGCCGCCCGCCGGCCGCCCGCAGCGCTTGGCGGAGGGCCGCCATCACCCGGGCGGGATCGACCTGGTGGTCGTCGGGGCAGAAGAGGCCGGCAGTGACGGTGGGGCGCAGGCCCGGCTCGCGGGCGCGCACCGCCGGGCCCGACAGCCACTCGGCGGCGAGGCCATCGCGCCGCTGCAGCTCGTGGCGGAAGCGCAGGCGCTCGACCTCGTCGCGGCCGAGCGCGATGACCAGCGTGCCCTCGCGGCGGTAGTCGATGGTCAGGCCGGATCCGGCCTCCAGCTCGTCGCGGAACGGGTGCCAGAGGCGCTGGCTCTCGACGCAGAGCGGCGACAGGCCCTCGCCGCCGGGCTCGTGCTCGGCGGCGGCCGCCAGCATGCCGGTGGCGGCAAGGCTCGCCCCGTCTCCGGCCCGGCCCCGCTCGACCACCGCGACGGCGAGGCCGGCGCGCGCCAGCCGCCAGGCGACCGAGAGGCCGATCAGCCCGGCGCCGATCACCGCGACATCGGCGCGCTCCGGCAGCCGGTCGGTCTCTGGGGATGTCGCCGGCCCGCTCCGCCGTCCGATCGCTTGCGCGTGCACCCTCGTTCTCCACGGTCGCCCGAAGAGAGTGGACAGCGCCCGGCAACCGGATGATGCGCGAAGCCCTGAACGGGCCTGTCCAATCCCTACGCCGGTATGAGCCGGATCAGGTTCGAAGGATTTCCGCGCCGACCGAGGCGTAAGAGCCTGCAGTCCAGCGGTGTCTCAGCCCCTTGCCGGGGATCTCCCTGGAACAGCCGGAATGTGGCGAGCCGGCCCACTTTCGTCAACCGCCCTCGATCAACCGCCCTTGCCGGGCCGGTAGATCGCCATCTCCTCGGCAATGCCGTCGAGGGGGTGGGTGCCGAGGAGTTCGGGATCGCCCCACAGGAAGTCGACGAAGGGCTTCGACATCAGGAGGGGCTCGGACAGGATCTTGTTGAGCTTGGCGAGCCGGCTCGCCAGATTCACGTCGCGGCCGATCACCGTGAAATCGAGCCGCGCGCCGGAGCCGACATTGCCGTAGGCCGCCTCGCCGTGGTGAAGCGCGATGCCGATCTCGATGCGGGTGGGAAAGCGCCCGGCCCGGTTGGCTTCGTCGACGCGCCGCAACGCCGCCTGCGCGGCCGAGAGCGCACCCTGCGCCGCGCCGCCGAGATCGTCGCCGCTCTCGCGAAAGATCGCGAGAAGGCCGTCGCCCATGTATTTCAAGACCTCGCCGCCCTCGCTCTCGATCGGCGGCACCAGGCAGTCGAAATAGGTGTTCAGCAGCTCCACCGAGGCCTCGGGGGTGAGGGCGTCGGTGAGGTGGGTGTAGCCGCGCATGTCGGCGAACAGGATCGCCGAGCGGATCCGCTCGACCTGGCCGCGGCGGATGAAGCCGGCGAGAATCGCCTGGTGCGGCCCGTCGCCGACATAGACCCGCAGCACGTGGTCGAGCCGCGCGTTGAGCCCGCGCATCTCCATCACCGCCGACAGGGTCGGGATGATGAAGCGCAGGATCGCGAGGTCGTCGTCGGCAAAGCCGCGGGGATCGCGGGTCGCGAAGGTCACGCCGTTCTTAGTGCCGTTGGTGAAGAACAGCGGTACGGTGATGTAATGGGTGTAGCCCGCGCTTTTGAGCTCCGGGACGATGCTGAACTGGTCGTCGGGCGTCTGGCGCAGATCGAGGATCAGCCACTGGCCGGTGGCGTAGACATGCGCGAAGGGAGAACGGGAGAGCGCCTTCTCGGACGCCTCGCCGTGCGGAAAGAGGCGGAAGCTGACGCCGTCCTCCCGGGTCCAGAACCGGCCGACGCCGGAATAGTCCGAGTGCAGGGCGTCGATGGCGGTGGTCGCCCGGTCGACCGGCACGCCGAGGTCGTTCAGCCGCTCGGCCATGCCGGCCAGGAGATCGCCGGATTCCGGCAGCCGCGCGCCTTCGCTGAGCAGCCAGTCGCGCAGCGCCACGCATTCGCGAAACAGGCCGATCGGAATGTCGCTCGCCTCCGACCCGTCCGCCGCGGCCGTGGGCGTCGGAGCGGAGTTGGGGCGAGGCTGGTCGGACATGGCTCTGACATGGGCTTCACCGTGCGGGACGGCAAGGCTTGGGGCAGGGACGATCGGCAACCGGTACGCCCACTCGACCGGGAGGATCCGGCGAACCTTGGCGGGTCGCCACGAATCGGCTACCATTCCGGTCGCCCCCGGGACACCGTCCCGCCCGGCCGTAAGCGTCTCACGTCAAGCAACGCGCTCCCTGGGTGGTTCCACCGGGCAAGCGCGCGTCGCCTTGGTCCGGGCGGGTCCATCCGCTTCGAAAGACGCGTCATGCCCACCTTCCTCACCCCGCGCCGCCTGCCGGCCCGGACCGCGCCGCTGGTGACCGCCTTCCTGCTCTCGATCCTGATGACCTGCATCGTCTCAGGCATCGCGACCCTGCTCAGCCTCGGCGCCACGTCCGATGCGCTGTGGCACTGGCCCCGCGCCTGGGGATTTTCCTGGATCGTCGCCTTTCCGACGCTGCTGCTCGTCCTGCCGCTGGTGCGGCGCGCCGTGGCACGGATCGTCGCGCCGCTGTAATGCACAAGGCCCGGGAGGCGGCTGCCTCCCGGGCCTTTCGCGATTGATCGTGGTGACGCTCAGTTGTCGAGGAAGCTGCGCAGCTTGCGCGACCGGCTCGGGTGCTTGAGCTTGCGCAGGGCCTTGGCCTCGATCTGGCGGATACGCTCGCGGGTCACCGAGAATTGCTGGCCGACCTCCTCGAGGGTGTGGTCGGTGTTCATGCCGATGCCGAAGCGCATGCGCAGCACCCGCTCCTCGCGGGGGGTGAGCGAGGCGAGCACCCGCGTCGTGGTCTCGCGCAGGTTCGACTGGATCGCCGCGTCGATCGGCAGGACGACGTTCTTGTCCTCGATGAAGTCGCCGAGGTGGGAATCCTCCTCGTCGCCGATCGGAGTCTCGAGGGAGATCGGCTCCTTGGCGATCTTGAGGACCTTGCGGACCTTCTCCAGCGGCATCGCCAGCTTCTCGGCCAGCTCCTCCGGGGTCGGCTCGCGGCCGATCTCGTGCAGCATCTGGCGCGAGGTCCGGACGATCTTGTTGATCGTCTCGATCATGTGCACCGGGATGCGGATCGTGCGGGCCTGATCGGCGATCGAGCGGGTGATCGCCTGCCGGATCCACCAGGTCGCGTAAGTCGAGAACTTGTAGCCGCGGCGATACTCGAACTTATCCACGGCCTTCATCAGGCCGATATTGCCCTCCTGGATCAGGTCCAGGAACTGCAGGCCGCGGTTGGTGTACTTCTTGGCGATCGAGATCACGAGCCGGAGGTTCGCCTCGATCATCTCCTTCTTGGCCTGGCGGGCTTCGCGCTCGCCCTTCTGGACCATGTGAACGATCTTCCGGTACTCCTGGATCTCCAGGCCGGTCTCGGAGGCGAGCGAGATGATCTGCTCGCGCAAAGTCAGGATGTTGACGGCGCCGCGCTCGGTAAAATTCTTCCAGCCCTTGCCACCGAGCTTGGCCACCCGCTCGACCCAGTGCGGATCGAGCTCGTAGCCCTGGTAGTGGCGCAGGAACTCGTCGCGGGCGACGCCGTGATTCTCGGCGAGCCGCATCAGGCGGCCCTCGTGCGAGATCAGGCGCTTGTTGATGTCGTAGAGCTGCTCGACCAGCGCCTCGATGCGGTTGGCGTTGAGCGACAGCGACTTCACGTCGGCGACGACGGTATTCTTCAGCTCGGAGTAGCGCTGCCCTTGCGACTCGGAGGCCTCGGCGCCCTTGAGCCGGGTCTCGGCCTGCTCGGCCTGGACCTTGCGCAGCTTGCGGTAGTTCTCGGCGATCGCGTCGAAGGTCTCGAGCACGCGCGGCTTCAGCTCGGCCTCCATGGCCGACAGCGACACGTTGTTCTCGAGGTCGTCCTCGTCGCCCTCGCCTTCCGGCGGGGTCTCGCCCTCGGCGTCGCCCTCCTCCTCGGCCTCGCCCTCGCCCTCGGCGGGGCCGGCGCGGCCGTCGGGGCCGGCATAGGTGGCTTCGAGATCGATGATGTCGCGCAGGAGCACCCGGCCGTCGACGAGCTCGTCGCGCCAGATGATGATGGCCTGGAAGGTCAGCGGGCTCTCGCACAGGCCGGCGATCATCGCCTCGCGCCCGGCCTCGATCCGCTTGGCGATCGCGATCTCGCCCTCGCGGGAGAGAAGCTCGACCGAGCCCATCTCGCGCAGGTACATCCGCACCGGATCGTCGGTGCGATCCGTCGGCTCCTTGGTGGTCTCGGCGCGCAGGGCGACGGGGCGGGCGGCGGCGACCTCGGCGACTTCGCCGCCCTCGCTCGCCTCTTCCTCCTCGGCGCCCTCCTGGGCCGGGGCCTCGCCCTGCTGCTCGTCGGCCTCCTCGGCCTCGACCACGTTCACGCCCAGCTCGGACAGCTGACCGAGCACGTCCTCGATCTGCTCGGAGGTGAACTCCTCCTGGGGCAGCACCTCGTTCAGCTCGTCGTAGGTGACGTAGCCGCGCTTCTTGGCGAGCTTGATCATCCGCTTGACGGAGGCATCCGTCAGGTCGAGGAGCGGGCCGTCGGTCTGCTGCTCGGGGGCCGCCTCGGTCTCGTCTCGTTCCGTTGCCTTCGTCGCCATGCTCAGCCTATGCTTCCCGGTGTCGGCAGTGCCCGGGCGGGGGAGGCTCCCGCCGTGCCGGCACCGTGATGTCGCGTCGGGCGGCGCGGGTGCCGTCCCAGGATCTCACGCAGAATTGCAAGCCATTCTATCGGCTTGCCGTAAACCAGTCGGGGCGCAAGCCGCAAGTCGTGCGTCGCCCGAGTCCCACGTCGCGAGGGGCCGCGAGCGGCCCGTCAGGACGATTCTCCGTCATCGGCCGCCTCCGTCTCGCCCTCGGCGCCGGCCACCACGGAGAGGCGGCCCTTCACGTCGCGCAGCCAGGCGAAATTGGCCTCCGTTTCCTCTTCCGCCAGGGCGCGTTCGGCGGCCCGGAGTTCGCTATGTAGCGTTCCGGCCTTGCGGTGCAAGATCACGGCCTGCCGAAGCGCGTCCTCCAGCCGCACCGGATCGGCGTGGGGATCGAGGATCCACCGGTCGCCGGGCCGCACGAGGCTCGCGACCCGGCCCGCGGCCGCCGTGAGCCCGGCGCGTTCGAGCCGCGCATCGAGAAGGGCCGCGTCGCTCGCACCTCCTTCCGCCGCGAGGTCGAGGAGCGCTCCGCGCAACGCCCGCGCATCCGCCCCCTCGAACGCGACCTCGGCCAGTTCCTCAGCCTCGCGGGCGAGCAATTCGGGATGGACCAGGAGGGCGGCGACGATCAGGGCCTCGCGGGAGGACGAGCCGCCGGAGAACAGCGAGGAGCGGGCGAGCAGCGGGCTCGCCCGGGCGGTGAGCCGCGGCGAGACCGGGGCAGGCGGCGCCCCGCGGCCCCGCGGCACGAAGGGCGTGCGCTCGCGGCCGTAGGCGCGGTCCCCGCCGCCGCCCGGCTGGCGGTTGGCGTTGTTGGGGCTCAGGGAGCGCAGGCGGGCCTCGATCTCGTCGCGGTAGTAGCGCTTCAGGGTCTCGTCGCGGATGCCGCCGACGATCTCGCGCAGGCGATGGGCGAGGCCGGCCCGCCGCTCCGGCGTGTCGACCGGGCTCATCTCGGTCTCGCGCGACCACAGGACGTCGACCAGGGGCTTGGCGCCGTCGAGCACCCGGTCGATCGCGCTCGGGCCGCTTGTGCGCAACAGGTCGTCCGGATCCTGGCCCTCGGGCATCAGGGCGAAGCGCAGGGATTTTCCCGGCTGCAGCGCCGGCAACGCCACGTCGAGGGCGCGGTAGGCGGCGCGCCGGCCCGCCCCGTCGCCGTCGAAGCACAGGATCGGCTCGTCGGCCATGCGCCAGAGCAGGGCGAGCTGGTCCTCGGTCAGTGCCGTGCCCAGCGAGGCCACCACCTCCGGGTGCCCGGCCAGCGTCATCGCGATGGCGTCGACGTAGCCCTCGACCGCGATCACCCGCCCGGTATCGTGCGCGCTCTTGCGGGCGGCGTGGTGGTTGTAGAGCATCCGCCCCTTGTGGAAGAGCGGCGTCTCGGAGGAGTTCAGGTATTTGGGCTTGGCGTCCGGGCTCATGCCGCGGCCGCCGAAGGCGACGACCCGGCCGCGCACGTCGCGGATCGGGAAGATCACCCGATCGCGAAAGCGGTCGAACGGGACCTTGATGTCGTCGCCGGTGGTGAGAAGGTTCAGCTCCACCATCAGCTCGGCCGGCACGTCCCGGGCGGCGAGGTGGTCGCGCAACGCGTAGCGCTCGGGCGGCGCGTAGCCGAGGCGGAAGGTGCGGCGGATCTCGCCGTCGAGCCCGCGGCCGGCGAGGTAGTCGCGGGCGCGGCCCCCCGCCCGCCCGGCGAGCTGCTCCTCGAAGAAGGCGCAGGCGAGCTCCATCACCTCGAGGGCGCCGCGCCGTCGGGTCTCGCTCTCGCGGGAGGCCTCGCTCGGTGCCGGCAGGGCGACCCCGGCCTCGGAGGCCAGGCGCTCGACGGCCTCGGGGAACGAGACCCCTTCCGTCTCCATCAGGAAGGTGAAGATGTCGCCGTGCTTGCCCGAGGAGAAGCAGTGATAGAACTGCTTCTGGTCGTTGACGTAGAAGGAGGGCGACTTTTCGGCGTTGAACGGCGACAGGCCGCGCCATTCCCGCCCCGCCTTCTTGAGGCGCACGCGCCGGCCGACGACCTCGGAGGCCGGCAGGCGGGAGCGGATCTCTTCGAGCAGATGAGGCGGATAGCGCACGATGACATCCGGTCCGGGGGATCTGCCTTGTAGCGCGTCTTGGTCAGCGGAGTCCTAACGGAGGCGGCATGGCCGCCCCCGGCGGCGACGGGTTGCCGTCAAGCCGCCCGGACGCGGCTGTCAGGCCGCCCGGACCGTGGCGAGGAAGCCGGTCAGCTCGGCCGAGAGCCGCTCGGATTGCCGCGACAGCTCGGAGGAGGCGGCGAGCACCTGGGTGGCCGCAGCGCCGGTCTCCCCGGCCGCGCCCGCCACCGCGGTGATCGTCTCCGTCATCGCATGGGTGCCGGTGGCGGCCTCGGCCACGTTGCGGACGATCTCGCGGGTCGCGATCCCCTGCTGGTCGACCGCCGCCGCGATCCCGACCGAGACCCGGTCGATCTCGGCGATCCGCCCGGTGATCGCCTCGATCGCCGTGACCGCGTCGCCGGTCTTGCCCTGGATGCGACCGATCTGGCCGGTGATCTCCTCGGTCGCCCGCGCCGTCTGGCCGGCGAGCTCCTTCACCTCCGCCGCCACCACGGCAAAGCCCCGGCCGGCAACCCCAGCGCGGGCCGCCTCGATCGTGGCGTTGAGCGCGAGCAGGTTGGTCTGGGCCGCGATCGACGAGATCAGGCCGACGACATCGCCGATGCGGGCGACCGCTTCGCTCAGTTCGCGCATGTGACCGGCGGTGCCGGCGGCCTCGTCGACCGCCGTGCGGGCGAGCGCGGCCGATCCCGTGACCTGTCGGCCGATCTCGCCCACCGAGGCGCCGAGCTCCTCGGCGGCCGCCGCGACGGTGCCGACATTCTCGGCGGTCTGCCCGGCGGCGGCCGCGACGGCGGTGGTGCGTCCGGCGGTCCGCGTGGCTCCGTCGCTCATCGCGGCGGCGGTGGTCTGAAGTTCCGCGGCCGAGGCCGTGACCTGCCCGACGATGCCGCCCACGGTCCGCTCGAAGGAATCCGCCATCTGGCGCATCCCGATCCGGCGCTGCTCTTCGGCCGAGGCGCGGGCCTGCGCCGTCTCCGTCTCCAGGGCGCGGGCGCGGATCAGGTTGTCGCGAAACACCTGCACGGTCGCCGCCATGGCGCCGATCTCGTCGCGCCGGCCGACCGCCGGCACCGTCACGCTGGCATCGCCCTCCGCCAGCGCCTGCATCGCCTGCGTCATGCGGCGGATCGGCCGGGCGATGCGCAGCTGCGCGACCGCACAGCTCGCGCCCACCAGCAGCAGGGCCGCCGCGAACAGGGCCGCGTTGGCGATCAGCCGCCGCTGGGCGGCCTCGGCCGCGTCGGCCGCCCGCTCGGCGCCGACGCTGAGGGCCTCGCTCGCCACCGCCACCAGGGTGTTGAGCTTCGGGGTAACGAATTTCTGCCACTCGGGCAGTGTCATCGCCGCCTCGGCGCCGGGCGCGAAGGCGCGCAGGTTGCGCTGGATGGCGGTGCTGACCTCGGGCGTGAAATAGGCGCCCTGCGCGGCCGCGACCGAGGCCGCGATGCGCGGCGGCAGATCGGCGGAGGCCCCCTCGACCATGGCCCAGGCCGCCTCGTAGCGGCCGCGCAGGGCCTGCACCGCATCGGCCTGCTCGGGCGTCAGGGGCGTCCGGGTCGACAGGACGGTGTTGACCACGACCGCCAGCGAGCCGGCGGTGGCCCGCGTCGTCCAGGCATTGGTCTTGATGCCGGTCAGGAGCCGGGTTTCGGGGTCGAGGCGGGCCATCTGGCGCTCGAGCGAGGCCGAGACGCCCTCGAGCCGGGACAGGACGGCGTCGCCGGTCTTCAGCACCCGCGGGGCGAGGGCCTTGTCGCGGGCACCCACGTCGACGCCGTAGGCCTCGTCGGCGAGGCGCCGCAGGGCAAGCTGGTCGCGATAGGCGGCGTCGAGCGCCTTCAGCGCCTCGGCGAGGCCCGGCACCGCGAGGTCGGCAGGCGCGGCGAGGAGCGCGCCGACCGCGCCGTCGACCCGGCCGCGATGACCGTCGATGACCTTGCGCATCGTCGCGACCTGATCGCCCGACAGGCTCAAGGTGGCGGCAGTGTCGCCGCGCTCCGAGCGGAAAGCCTGCATCGCGTCGAGGACGCGCTGGTCGAGCCGGGCGGCGGCCGCCACGGTCCCGGCATCGCGATGCCCGGTCCAGGCCCGGAGCACCCCGTCGAGGGTCACCGCGCCGACGATCGCGCCCAGCGCCAGCGTGATCCCGAGCACCAGCGCCCGGACAGACAACAGCGATCTCACCACGGACCTCCACGCACGCAATCCCACCAAGTTTCCATGGGACCGCACGCGCATTCTGACGGAATTACTCTTAATCAAAAACTAACAATATCAGGCCGTGAACGCCAAAACGCTGCGGCGCCAAGCGAATACGCAGATTTGCTGCAGGACGAGCGGTCGTTGGATTACATGCGCTCGTCATGATGCCGCAGTACCGGGCGACACAGACCGGCCCGCACTTCCGACATCCGATTCATCGGCCGGTGCCGCAGGGGTTCGCCCGGAGCTTGACCGCTCTGCGCGACGCGACGCCCGAACGACGAAACGGCGCGGATCGCCCGGCCCTCGTGGGGGAGCCGGGGATCCACGCCGTTTCGAATCGGACCGATCGACCATGGGACCGGTGGACCGCGAACCGGCCCCGGCCCGCGGGACGAGGACGCGGATCCGCCCCCCTCCCCCGACGGGGTCGGGGCGAACCGGGGTAGAACCGGAGGGCGGTCAGCCCTGGGCCAGCATTCCCTTCACCAGGCCGCTCGCCTTGGCGAAGTCCATCCGGCCGGCATAGGCCCCTTTGAGGGCGGCGATGACCTTGCCCATGTCCTTCGGCGAGGCGGCACCGGTCTCGGCGATGGCGGCCTGGATGGCCGCACGGGTCTCGTCCTCGTCCATCTGCTGGGGCAGGAACTGGGCGATGATCGCGGCCTCGGCGCGCTCGGCCTCGGCGAGTTCCGGGCGGCCGCCCTGGTCGTAGACCGTGGCGGATTCGTTGCGCTGCTTGATCATCTTCTGGAGCAGGGAAAAGATCTCCTCGTCGGAGAGCGGCTCCTTGGCCAAGCCGCGGGCCTCGATGTCCTTGTCCTTCAGGGCGGCCTGGATCAGCCGGACGGTGGCGAGCTTCGCCTTGTCGCCGGCCTTCATGGCTTCCTTCATCTCGGCGGTGAGGCGCTGGCGCAGCATGCCGGTCTCCTGATGTTCTCGTGGGGGGCGAGGCACTTGCACGTGCTCCCGCAAGGCTCTTGAAAGTCGAGGCGCTTGAGGGGATACCGGAGCATCCCCAGATTGACCGGGCCGCCGCCGGCCTCGTAAACAGCCGGCCGCGCCCGTCGGCCGGACCCGGCCGCGACATAAGCGAGATCAATATCATGCTGCAAGACGACGCGGCCGCCCCCGCGCAACCCGAAGGCTGGGCCGAGCCCGTCGCGACCGCCCTCCTGGTGCTCGCCGACGGCACGATCCTGGAGGGTTTCGGCATCGGCGCCACCGGCGAGGCCGCCGGCGAGGTCTGCTTCAACACCGCGATGACCGGCTACCAGGAGATCCTGACCGATCCGTCCTATGCCGGGCAGATCGTCACCTTCACCTTCCCGCATATCGGCAATGTCGGCACCAACGACGAGGACCTCGAGAGCCTCGACGCGGCGCCGGCCTCCGGCGTGCGCGGCGCGGTCATCGCCTCGGCGGTGACGAACCCCTCGAACTGGCGCTCGTCGCGTCACCTCGACGGCTGGCTCAAGGCCCGCGGCATCGTCGGCATCACCGGCATCGACACCAGGGCGCTCACCGCGCTGATCCGCGACCGCGGCATGCCGAACGCCATCCTGGCCAACGACCCGGCGGGCCGCTTCGACCGCGAGGCCCTGACCGCCAAGGCCGCCGCGCTGCCGCCGATGGAAGGCCTCGACCTCGTGCCGCCGGTGACGAGCAAGGCCTCCACCACCTGGGGCGAGACCTCCTGGCAGCACCCGGCCGGCTACGGCAGCCGGGCGGCGGGCGAAGGCCTCAAGGTCGTGGCGATCGATTACGGCGTGAAGCGCAACATCCTGCGCCTCCTCGCCAAGGCCGGCTGCGACGTCACCGTGGTGCCCGCTACTGCCACCGCCGACGAGGTGCTGGCGCTGAAGCCCGACGGCGTCTTCCTGTCGAACGGCCCGGGCGACCCGGCGGCGACCGGCGAATACGCCGTGCCGGTGATCCGTGCCCTCCTCGACCAGAAGGTCCCGACCTTCGGCATCTGCCTCGGGCACCAGCTGATGGGCCTCGCGCTCGGCGGCCGGACCGTGAAGATGAGCCAGGGCCATCACGGCGCCAACCACCCGGTGAAGGACCACACCACCGGCAAGGTCGAGATCGTCTCGATGAACCACGGCTTCGCGGTCGATCCCGCCAGCCTGCCGGCGAACGCCGTCGAGACCCACGTCTCGCTGTTCGACGGCTCGAATTGCGGCCTGTCCCTCACCGACCGTCCGGCCTTCTCGGTGCAGCACCACCCGGAGGCCTCGCCGGGGCCGCAGGACAGCCACTACCTGTTCGACCGGTTCGTCAGCCTCATGCGCGAGACGAAAGGCAGCAACGCGTAACTCCGAAAAAGGTTGCGGCCGATTCCGGCCGCAGCCACAAAAAACCCGAACTCGCGGCCGATTCTCCCGGCCGTCCACGGGGCCTTCGAGCGACGACGATCCAACGATCGTCGCGGGGCCGCGATTTCGGGGGCTTGCCCAGTGACCGACCACGCCGCGACCGACACCTTCTCGCGCCTGCACCGCACCTTCACGACCCATCTCGGCATCGCCGTGGGGCTGGCCTGGGTCACCACCCTGGCGGCCGCCGTTCAGGCGCCGTGGGTGCGCAACATCCGGGCGCTGATCGACCCGATGGCGAGCCGCGTCGAGAGCACCTGGTCGTTCCTGTTCGCGATGCCGGTGGTGCTGACGCTGGCCTGGCTCGGCGCCCTCTACGGCCGCGAGACCCTGCGCGAGCTGCGCGCCCTGCCGAACGACGCCGCCGAGTTCGCGCTGGCCGCCGTCGTCGCCTTCGCGGTGTTCTACCTCTCGATCGACCGCGCGATCTCGGTGCTGTTCATCGGCGGCTGAGGCCGCACGGCGCCGGGAGCGGGAGGAACGGCGTGGTCTCCTCCTGGCGCGAATTCTGGGACCGGGACACCCCGATCTACGTCAACGCCCGTCACAAGGCCCGGCACTATGCCGGGCTGGCGGACGAGATCGCCGCGCTGGTGCCGCATCCGGGGGCGATCGTCCTCGACCATGGCAGCGGCGAGGCGCTCTTCGCCGACCGGATTGCCGAGGTCTGCGGCCGGCTCCTCCTCTGCGACGCCTCCCCGCGCCGGCGCGACGCCCTCAGGCAGCGATTCGCCGGCATGCCGACCATCGCCGTGCTCGCGCCCGAGGAGGTCGCCGCCCTGCCCGCGGCGAGCCTCGACCTCGTGGTGGCGAATTCCCTGGCGCAGTACCTGACGGCCGCCGAACTCGAGGCCTGTCTGAGGGACTGGCACCGCGCCCTCGCGCCGGGCGGCCGCCTGATCCTCGCCGACGTGATCCCGCCGCAGCTCGGCGCCGTCGCGGACGCGGCCGCCCTCCTGGCCTTCGCACGGCGCGACGGCTTTCTCCTCGCAGCCCTGCTGGGCCTCGCCCGCACGCTCCTGTCGGATTACCGCAGCTTGCGCCGCCGGCTCGGCCTGTCCCGCTACGACGAGGCGGACATGCTCGCCCGGCTGCGCGATGCCGGCTTCACGGCGCAGCGGATGCCGCGAAACCTCGGGCACAACCAGGGGCGGATGGCGTTCGTGGCGCGGGTGTGAGCGATCGGCTTCCCGGCCGCGCTCACAACGCCTGGAACATCACCAGCGCATCCACATACCCGTGGGTCGGATGCCGAAACGCCAGCGGCAGGCGCCCGACCGTCTCGAAGCCGAGGGAATGCCATAGCCGCACCGCCCGCTCGTTCGTGCTGACGACGAAGTTGAACTGCATGCCCCGATAGCCGCGGGCGCGGGCGTGAGCGAGGGAATGCTCCGCCATCCCCCGGGCGATTCCCCGTCCCGTCGCGCCGGTGCGCGTCATGTACCCGCAATTGCAGACGTGGCTGCCGCCGCCGGCCTGATTCGGCCGCATGTAGTAGGTGCCGACGACCTCGCCCGCCTCCTCGGCGACGAAGGTCTCCTTGTCCGGCCCCATCCAGTAGGCCAGGGCCTCGGCCTCGGTCATGTCCGGGTCGAGGGTGTAGGTCTCGCCGGCGCGGATCACCGGCGCGAGGATCGACCAGATGGCGGGGGCGTCGTCGGGACGGGCGGGGCGGATCGGCATGGCGAGGCTCATAGCGGCGCGGCGACCGGCACGGAAGCGCGGCGGCTCGGGCCGGTGATATTTCGCCACGTCCGCCTTGCCGGCGGACCACCACCGCCGAATTGAGACTGCTTGAAGAACCGATACGGAGAACCGGGATGACGCTGTCGCGTCGCTCCCTCCTGGCCGGAGCGGCCGTGCTGGCGGCCTCCGCCAGGGCCCGCGCCGCCGCGGAGGTCGAGGTCGTGGTGATCGGTGCCGGGGCCGCCGGCCTCGCCGCGGCGGCGGCGATCCGCCGGGGCGGCCACGGCGTCGTGGTGCTGGAAGCGCGGACGCGTATCGGTGGGCGGGCTTTCACCGAGACCGCCCTGGGGGCGGGACGAAGCTTCGATGCCGGAGCGCAATACGTCCACTGGGCCGAGCGCAACCCCTGGCGGGAGATCGTGCAGGCATCGGGCGTGCGGACGAGCGACGACGCCACGGGATCCTGGCCGGTCCTGATCAAGGACGGGATACGCGCGAGCGAGGACGAGCGCCGCCAGCGCCGGGCGGGGTTCGGCCGGGTGAGCGGCCTCCTCGACCATCCGGCCGGGCCGGACCGCTCGGTGGCGCAGGCCGTGGCGGGGGAGGACGAAGCGGTGCGGGGGGCGGCGACGGGGCTCACCCGCCTCACCCTCGGCGAGGAGCCGGACCGGGTGTCGTCCGCCGATTACGACCAGCTCTGGTCCGGCGACGACATCTGGGTCGACGGCTACGGCGCCCTCGTCGCCCGCCACTATGCCGGGTTGCCGGTGCGTGTCGGCATGCCGGCGACGGGGATCGACTGGCGCGGCCCGGGCGTGGCGGTCGAGACGCCGGGCGGTACCCTGCGGGCGGCCTGCGCGATCGTGACCGTGCCGGTCGGCGTGCTGGCGGCGGGCAGCGTGCGCTTCACCCCCGACCTGCCGGCTTCGACCGCCGCGGCCGTGGCGGGGCTGGGGATGGGCGCCTACACCAAGATCGGCCTCGCCCTCGACCCGGCCGAGGCGAAGGATCTTCGCGACGCCGTGATCCTGACGAGCGGCACGCCGGGCTTCACCGCCTATCTGGAGATGCGGCCCTTCGACAGGCCGCTGGCGGTGCTGCATTGCGGCGGCGACGGCGCCCGCGCCCTGTGCGAGGCCGGCGAGGCGGCGGCCGTCGCAGCGGCGACAGATTATCTGGCGAGCGTGTTCGGGGCCGGAATCCGCGGCGCCGTGTCGGGCGGGCGGCTCGCTGCGTGGTGGACCGACCCGTTCAGCCGGGGCAGCTACTCCATCGCGCGGCCCGGGCGGCTTGCCGCCCGCGAGGCGCTGCGGGTCCCCCTCGCCGAGCGGGTGTTCTTCGCGGGCGAGGCCGCGGCGGGCGGGGGCGCGATGACGGTCGGCGGCGCGACGCTCGATGGCGAGCGGGCGGCACGCGCCGTGCTGGCGCGGCTCGGCTCGTGACGCTCAGTGCAGCGTCTGCCGCGGCCCGTCGGCCGGCCGGCGCTCCCAGGCCTGGACCAGGCTGCCGGCGACGCCCCCATCGCACAGCAAGGTGCTGAGGTCGCAGAAGGCGCGTTCGCTCACCGCGAAGTCGGTCGCGGTCTCGAAATCGTCCGGCTCGTCGTCGGTCGAGGCGGTGAAGCGGTCGAAGGCCGCCGACATCTCCGCGAAGGCGAAGGCCACCGGCATGGTGCGGAACACCGTGATGCCGTCCGCCTCGACGTCGCCGGTGTCGAGGTCGCGCATGCGCACGACGTAGCCGTCGGCGTGCTCGGCGATTTCGTAGCGCCAGTGGCGGCCTTCGCAGGCCGCAAGGATCGTCGCGCCCATCACCTGCGCCCTCCATGTCGGTCGAGGAGCGAATGCGGGGGCGGCCCGGAGGGTTCCGGTGCGCCCGGGTCGCGGAGGGCACAAGGGATGGCTATCGCGTGCGTGCACCGACCTCGTAGGCTGCCCGGCCGCTGACGCGCAGCGAGGTGCCGTTGCCGAGATCGATGAAGCCGGGGGCGGCCCCGCTCCGCACGGCCTGAGGCGCCTCGCGGCAGTCCGGCCGGTCGGGCAGGCGCACGCCGGGCGGTGCGTCCTGCGGGCACAGGCGGGCCGGGCGGACGCCGCGCTCGCCCGCGACGGCGGGCAGCGCGACGGCGGCCGGAACGAGAACGGCCAGGGCGAGGATGGCGGAGGAACGTGCGGTCACGGCGGGGCGGCTCGGCGAGGGGTCGGCCCCAGGATAGCCTTTCGCCCCGCGCGCGGCGAGCCGTGCGGCGGCGGCCGCACGATCACCGTCGTCCCCGGCCCATATCGGCCGGGGTGACCGTGACGGTGACGGCCCGCCCGTCGCGCTCGACCTGGAGCGCGACGCTGCGGCCGACGCCGCTCGCTTCCAGCGCCGCGGTCAGGTCGGCCAGCCGCCGCACCGGGCGGCCGTTCACCCCCATGATGATGTCGCCGAGTTCCCCGCTCGCCGAATCGACGCCCTGGAGGCCGGCCTGGGCGGCGGGCGATCCCGGCAGGACCCGCACCACCACGATGCCGTCGATGCCGAGCCGCGCCGCCGCGTCCTCGCTCGCCGCCACGATGCCGATGCCCGGGCTCGGGGTGCGGCCGGTGCGGATCAGGTTCGGTACCACCCGGTTGACCACGTCGACCGGAATGGCGAAGCCGATGCCGGCGCTGGCGCCCGAGGGCGAGAAGATCGCGGTGTTGACGCCGATCAGGCGCCCGGCGGAATCGAGCAGCGGGCCGCCGGAATTGCCCGGGTTGATCGCCGCGTCGGTCTGGATCACGCCCGACAGCTCGCGGCCCTCCGCGGTCGGCAGCCGGCGCTGGAGGGCGCTGACCACGCCGGTCGTCAGGGTGTGGTCGAGGCCGAACGGGTTGCCGATCGCGTAGGTGAACTGCCCGACCTTCAGGTCGCCGGAGGTGCCGATGGCGATCGGCGGCGGGCTGGCGGTGACGCGCCCGAGCTTCAGCACCGCGAGGTCGTAGTTCGGATCGGTGCCGGCGAGCGTCGCGGGGACGACCTCGCCGGTGGAGAGCCGGACCTGGATGTCGCCGCCGCCCTGGATGACGTGGTTGTTGGTCACGATGTGGCCGGCCGCGTCCCAGACGAAGCCGGAGCCGGTCTGCTCGCCCCCGCCCTGCCGGCGCTCGCCGGTCTCGGGATCGAACGAGACCGCCCCCTGCTGCGCCCGGGCGAAGACGTAGACCACCGAGGGCGCGGCGCGCTCGAACAGGGCCACCGTCGAGGCCTCGGCCTGCGAGAGGTCGCCCCGCGCCGTCACCGCCCGCGGCGCGTCGGCGGAGAAGAGCAGGCTCGTGACGTAGGGCTGCGCCACGAACAGGGCGAGCAGCAGCAGGGCCGCCGTGACGGCGATCCGCAGGAAACGATCGGGCACCGGTTTCGTCACTCCGTGGGACAGGCTGCGGTGGAGGGGACGGCGATGGAACACGCGGCCGGGGACGGACCCGCGGGAGCGCGGCCCGCCTCCCGGCCTGCCCTTCGGGAACTGGGCCGGCCCGGCGCCACGTCAATCTCCGGGCCGGCGACGGTTTTCGCCTCGGCAAAGATCCTGGGCCGGCTCACCAGGGCGACCAGGGTGTAGGAGATGATCATCAGGAGGAACCACGAGCCGAATTTCTGCGGCGACACCGCGGCCCAGCCGGCGGCCTGATGCGGGTAGATCCAGCCCCGCGTCGCCGTGCCGATGTTCTCGGCAAACCAGATGAACAGGGTGACGAGGAGGAGGCCCAGCAGCAGCGGCATCCGCCGGTGGACCCGCCAGACCTTGAAGTGGATCACCGCGGGTCCGAACAGGAGGGCGGCGGCCGCGAACAGGCCGAGGCGCATATCCGCCACGACGTGCTGGGTGAAGAAGTTCGCGTAGATCGCCAGCGACAGGACCGCGAGGGCCCAGAGCGGCGGGTGGCGGGTGAAGCGGAAATCGAACAGGCGCCAGACCCGGGCGAGGTAGGAGCCGACGCTGGCGTACAGGAAGCCGGTGAAGAGCGGCACGCCCGCGAGGCGCAGCAGGCTCGGCTCGGGGTAGACCCAGGAACCGACCTTCGTCTTGAACAGCTCCATGGCGGTGCCGACGACGTGGAAGACCAGGATCACCTTGGCCTCCTCCCAGGTCTCCAGGCGGAAGGCCAGCATCGCGACCTGGATCCCGACCGCCGCGAGCGTCAGGAGGTCGTAGCGGGCGAGCGGCGCGCCCGCCGGATAGATGAGGTGGGTGAGGATCAGGAGCCCGCACAACGCCCCGCCGAACAGGCAGGCCCAGCCCTGCTTCACGCCGAAGCGCACGAACTCGTAGAGGCCGGCCGCCGCCTTGCCGCGCGCCTGCGCCCATTCCCCCAGGCCCGCTTCCCGGGCGGACAGGCGCGCGAGCGGTGCCCAGAGCCGCGCGGCACTGTCGGGGTCGGGCGGCATCGCGTCACCGCCGGATGGCGCCGCGGCACGAGCAGGTGGCGCTGCGGCCGAAGGACCCGGCAAGGTTGCAGGCATGGGGCGGGGTCTCTAGGCTTGAGGCCTCCCCCATACGAAAGGTCCGGAATGCTCCGCAAGCCGTCGCTGTCGCCTCGCCGTCTCGCCTCCGTCGTCGCCATCACCCTCGCGCTCGCCACCCTCGCGAACGCCGCCGAGGCCTCGCCCCGCCAGAACCGGGCGGAGGCCTGCAGCCGCGCCCGCAGCGACGGCGAGCGCGAGGGACTCGGCTGCTGGCGGCTGCGGCACGAGGCCGGCCGCGGCCAGCGCATCCATGGCGGCGCGGCGGTGGCGGACTTCTACGCCACCGTCCCGGCGGAGCGGGAATCCGCCGACGCGAAGGCCGACCAGCGCCGCCGGGACTGGGCGCGGGCGAGGGCCCGCGGGACGATGGCAGGGAGTGAGTGAAGGCCCCTGAGACACGCAATGCGGCGCTTTCCGCGTCGATTTCCCGGTGACGGACCAACGGTCTGACATCCTGCGCGTCATCCTGGGGCCGCGAAGCGGAATCCGGGATCCAGAACCGCTACCGATGCTGGGCGCAGCGGAACCCTGTTCGCCTCGTTTTGGATATGTTGGCGATTATGGATCCCGGCTTCTCGCTTCGCGAGCCCCAGGATGACGTGGAGGGCGTGAGACAGGTCGTGGCTCGTCTGCCATGGCACCCGATCGATCTCAAAAGCCGGCCAGCGTCGAATACAGATCGCTCCAGCCTGGATGAAATCCTCAACCAGCTTGAGCTTCCAGTCCCGACGCCACCGCTTCAAGTCCTTCTCGCGTGCGATCGCCTCGTTGATGCTCTCGTAGGTCTCGTACCAGACCAACCGCGCAACATCGTATCGTGCCGTGAAACCGCCTAAAACCTTCGTCTGGTGCTCGAAGACCCGTCGGGCAAGGTTGTTCGTGACACCGATATACAGGGTCCCGTGAGGCCGGCTGGCCATCATGTACACGAAAGACGCCATCCCATCGGCCTCTCTGCGCGACGATCCGGGATTCGGCAGGATCGTGCATGATCGACACTGACAGTGACGTCTCTCTACGTCATCCCGGGGCCGCGAAGCGGAACCCGGGATCCATAACCGCTGACAATGCTGGACTGGGCGGAACGCAGGTCGCTTCGTTCCGAACCGCTGGCGATGATGGATCCCGGAAACACCCAAGACGCGCCCCACGGTGACGTTGCGAGTGTGATGTCGTCCGGGGACCGCACCAGCCACGCACTGCGTGAGTCGATCCGGTCCCCCGACGGAACCGTCATGAGCCCACCGAAACCACCCGGCTCCCGTTCCTCACGCCCGTCGCCGAACTGACGACGGCTTTCGCGGTGACCGGCGCGACGGGCCGCCAAGACCGCCCTCGAGACGCGCCGACCGCGCCGCGCCTCCGACCTTCCACCCATTGGCCGCCGCAGCGCCGGCCCCTATAAGTTGGCGACAAGGAACGCCAGCAACGAGAGCCGCAGGCCGATGACCCGCATCCCGGATTTCTCGGAAATCGCCTTCGCGCCGTCCGCGGCGGCCAGCGCCGCCGCGTCGGCCGCCGAGCCGTGGATGACCCCCGAGGGCATCCCGGTGAAGGGAGCTTACGGTCCGCAGGACCGGGAGGGCCTGAACCTCGCCGGCTCCTATCCGGGCGTCGCGCCGTTCCTGCGCGGCCCCTACCCGACCATGTATGCGAGCCAGCCCTGGACGATCCGGCAATATGCCGGCTTCTCCACGGCCGAGGATTCGAACGCCTTCTACCGCCGCAACCTCGCGGCCGGGCAGAAGGGCCTGTCGGTCGCCTTCGACCTCGCGACCCATCGCGGCTACGATTCCGACCACCCGCGGGTCTCGGGAGATGTCGGCATGGCGGGCGTCGCGATCGATTCGATCTACGACATGCGGACGCTCTTCTCGGGGATTCCCCTCGATGAGATGACCGTGTCGATGACGATGAACGGCGCGGTGCTGCCGGTGCTGGCCCTCTACATCGTCGCGGCCGAGGAGCAGGGCGTGCCGCCGGCAAAGCTCGCCGGCACGATCCAGAACGACATCCTCAAGGAGTTTATGGTCCGCAACACCTACATCTACCCGCCGGCCGGGTCGATGCGGATCATCTCGGACATCTTCGCCTACACCTCGGCCAACATGCCGAAGTTCAACTCGATCTCGATCTCCGGCTACCACATGCAGGAGGCCGGGGCGACGCAGGACCTCGAGCTCGCCTACACGCTGGCCGACGGCGTCGAGTACATCCGCGCCGGCCTGGCGGCGGGGCTCGACATCGACAAGTTCGCCCCGCGCCTGTCGTTCTTCTGGGCGATCGGGATGAACTTCTTCATGGAGGTGGCCAAGATGCGGGCGGCGCGCCTGCTCTGGGCCTCCATGGTCAAGGATTTTTCTCCGAAATCCGACAAGTCGCTGGCGCTCCGCACCCACTCGCAGACGAGCGGATGGTCGCTGACGGCGCAGGACGTGTTCAACAACGTCACCCGCACCTGCGTCGAGGCGATGGCGGCGACGCAAGGGGGCACCCAGTCGCTGCACACCAACGCGCTCGACGAGGCGCTGGCGCTCCCCACCGACTTCTCGGCCCGCATCGCCCGCAACACCCAGCTCTTCCTGCAGCAGGAGAGCGGCACCACCCGGATCATCGATCCGTGGGGCGGCTCCTACTACGTCGAGCGGCTGACCCAGGACCTCGTCGCCCGGGCCTCCGCCCATATCCGCGAGGTCGAGGCGCTCGGGGGCATGGCGAAGGCGATCGAGGCCGGCATCCCGAAGCTGCGCATCGAGGAAGCGGCGGCCCGCACCCAGGCCCGGATCGATTCGGGCCAGCAGGTCATCGTCGGCGTCAACCGCTACAAGCCCGACGGCGACCGGGCGATTGACCTCCTGCGGGTCGACAACGGCAACGTCCGCACGCTCCAGATCGACAAGCTCAAGCGCCTGCGCGGGGAGCGCGACGCGCAGGCGGTGGAGGCGCGGCTCGCGGCGCTGACGGAAGCCGCCAAGGGCAGCGGCAACCTTCTGGCGCTCGCCGTCGAGGCGGCGCGGGCGAAGGCCACGGTCGGCGAGATCTCGGAGGCCCTGGAGCGGGCCTGGGGCCGGCACCGGGCCGAGATCCGGGCGATCTCGGGCGTCTACAAGCGGGAGATGGGCGGCATGTCGGCGGCGGTCGAGCGGGTGCGCGGGCTGGTCGAGGCCTTCGAGGAATCGGACGGGCGCCGTCCCCGCATCCTCGTCGCCAAGATGGGCCAGGACGGGCACGACCGCGGCCAGAAGGTCATCGCGTCCGCTTTCGCGGATCTCGGCTTCGACGTCGATATCGGGCCGCTCTTCGCCACTCCCGAGGAGGCCGCGCGCCAGGCGGTGGAGAACGACGTTCACATCGTCGGCGTCTCGTCGCTCGCCGCAGGCCACCTGACGCTCGTGCCGGAACTCAAGCGGGCGCTCGACGAGGCCGGCCGGCCCGACGTGATGATCGTCGTCGGCGGCGTGATCCCGCCGGGCGACTTCGCGGCGCTCCGCCAGGCGGGTGCCTCGGCGATCTTCCCGCCCGGCACCGTCATCGCGGAAGCGGCGGCGGAGCTCATCGCCGAGCTGAACGGCCGCCTCGGCTACGCCCCGCGCGCGGCCGCCGAGTAGCCGCGCGCAAGCCGTGACCCGGCGAGCGGCCGGGTCTTAGTGTCTCTCACGAAACTCCCGTCGGGCCGACGCCGCCTCATTGAGCGCCGACGGCGACCGGGAGTTTCGTGAGGTGCACTTAAACGAGCCACGTCCCGGCTGACAGCCGGGTCTTAAACGAGCGATGTCCCGGCGGACGGCCGGGTCTCAAAACGGTCACGGTTTCGGCGCCAAGGGCGGGTCCCACCCGCCAAGGCCCGATTCGTCCTCCGTGTTCGCCGACGCCCCCTCCCTTCCCGGTCCCGCCTCCGCGCCCCGGCAGGCGCTGAACCTGCGCTGGCTCGCCGGCAGCCTGCTCACCGGCGTCGCCGGCGCCGGCCTGATCGGCCTCGCGCTCTCGCTCGCCACCGTCGACGGCATCGTTCCGGTGCCGCCGGAGCGGGCGCTGCCGCCCCATGGCGACGGCGGGACGGGCGACGTCGCCCACAAGGGCGACCGGCTGGTGCGCGACGAGATGATCGTGGCGGCCAAGACCGCCTTCAAGGCACCGATGAGCGAGCGTGCCGGCGAGCGCGAGGTGATCCGGGTCCATTCCTACGTCCAGATCGCCACCGAGCTGCCGCTGCGCGCCCCCGACGTCGCGGTGCCGCCCTTCGATCCCCTGCGCAGCGCCCGCATCGAGGCGCCGCCGGCCCAGGAGGGGGATTCCGACCCGGCCGAGACCGCCGTGACCCTGATGCGCAGCCCGCTCGCCGAAGCGCCGATCGAGGGCGACGCGCCGGCCCTCTCGGAGGCGGAGGTCGACGCGATGGTGGCCGAGACCCAGACCCTCGCCGGAGGCGCATTGCCGGCCTTCCCGGCGGAGGGCCTGCTCTCCCGGGCGCTGCGCCCGGCGGCCGTCCCCGACGAGGCCGGGCCGGAGGCGCGGTTCCGCAACATCGAGGTGCGGATCCTGCCCGAGAACCTGACCGAGATCGCCGAGACGGCGACCGCCGGGGAAGAGGCCGGGCCGCGCCTGTTCGAGGAGCGCGACCTCGTGCTCGCCAAGGACCAGAGCCTCGCCGACCTGCTCAAGCGCAACGGCGCCGGGCCGGCGCAGCTCGCCGCCCTGATGGCGACCCTGAGCGAGCGCGCCCGGACCGACCTGTCCGAAGGCCAGCACGTCCGCCTCCTCATCGCCCCCGAGAACAAGGGTGAGGACGGACCTGGCGACGGGCCGGCGCATCGCGGCATCGCCCGGGTCACGCTCTACGGCGAGGACGGCATCCAGGAGATCGTGGCGGCCAACGACCGCGGCGCCTTCGTCTCGGTGGCCCCGCCCCGCCCGGGCAACACCGCGCAGGACGACGACGAATCCGGCGTCACCCTCTACGAGAGCCTCTACGGTACCGCGCTCAAGAACGGCGTGCCGCGCCCGATCATCGAGGAGATGGTCATGGCGCTCGCCACCTCCACCGACCTCCAGCAGCGCACCAGTGCGGGCGACCGGGCCGAGCTGTTCTTCACCGAGGACGAGGATGCCCGGCCCGAACTGCTCTATGTCGGCCTTCGCGTCCACGACGAGATCTACGGCCTCTACCGCTACCGGGTGCCCGGCACGTCCGAGGTCGACTACCTCGACCCGAACGGGCGCTCGAGCCAGAAATTCCTGATGCGCCGTCCGGTGGCCGAGGGGCGGATCTCGTCGCCCTTCGGCATGCGCCTGCACCCGATCCTCGGCTATGCCCGGCCGCATAACGGCGTCGACTGGGCGGCGACCCGCGGCACCCCGATCATGGCGACCGGCGACGGCACCATCGTGTCGGCCGGCGCCCGCTCCGGCTACGGCAACCGGGTCGAGATCCAGCACGCCAACGGCTACACCACCGCCTACAACCACATGGCCCGGATCGCCCGCGGCATCGCGCCGGGCGCCCGGGTGCGCCTCGGCCAGGTCATCGGCGCGGTCGGCACCACCGGCCTCTCGACCGGCCCGCACGTCCACTACGAGGTCGCGATCAACGGCCGCTTCGTCGACCCGATGAAGATCCGCCTGCCGAGCGCCCGGGAGCTGACCGGCCCGAGCCTCGCCGCCTTCCGCCAGGCCGAGGAGCAGATCGACGCCCTGCGCCAGAAGCACGGCGGCAAGACGGTGGCGGAGCGGACGTGAGGCGCGTCAGCCGAGTGCCGCGAGCGCGACGCTGAGCGCCGCGAGCCCGTCCGCCCGCGGCCGCAGGATCGCATCCCGGGGCAGTTCCGCCACGTCCCGGTAGCCCCCTGACGCCGGTTCGCGATGGACGCTCGCCGTCCGCTCCTGCGCGTCGATCACCCGGTATTCCCGCACCCCGTGCCGCGCGTAGAGCGCCGCCTTGCGGCCCCGATCGTAGGCGGGGCTGGAGGCCGCCACCTCGATCACCAGCAGGATCTCGGAACCCGGGATGGTGCAGAACCCTTCGGGCGAGGCGCTGCGGGCGCTCACCGGCGCGAGCAGAAGATCCGGCTCCAGCAACAGGTTCGGCCGAAGCTGGAGTGTGCTCTCGATGCCGAGATAGATCGTGTCCGGGAGCGCCGGGACGAGACGGCGCATCAGCGCGTTCTTCACGACGTCATGCGCGAAGCCCTTCGCCGCCCTCTCGACCAGTTCGCCGTCCAGGAGTTCGATCCGCTCGTCCTCGCGCAGGATCCCGGATTTCAGCATCAGACGCAGGTCGCCGGCCGTGAAGCGACGGGGGAGCGGGCTGTCGGGCGCGACGGGGATGGTCAAACGCTGCTCGCGGCGTGAAACGATCCCGCCGCACTATCAGGCCCGCCCCGCGAAGGCACGCGATCCACGGTTGACCGCGCCCCGCTCGCGCATCCGTCAATTGACAGACACAGCCGGCCGCCGCGAAGTTGTTATCGCTAAAAGGTGCGAGACAACGCCCCACGCGGCGCTCGACGCGGCCGCCCCATCCCCACGGCGCCCGGCGCCGGACAACCGAACGGAAGCGCCCATGATACGCCTGACCGTGAACGGCGCCGTGCGCGAGGTCGAGGCCGAGCCCGACACGCCGCTGCTCTGGGTGATCCGCGAGCAGGTCGGCCTCACCGGCACCAAGTACGGCTGCGGCATCGCGCAATGCGGTGCCTGCACGGTCCATATCGACGGGCAGGCGGTGCGCTCCTGCTCGCTTCCGGTCTCGGGCGTCGAGCCCGGCCAGAAGATCGTCACCATCGAGGGCCTGAGCCCCGATCGCTCGCATCCGGTGCAGAAGGCCTGGGCCGCGCTCGACGTGCCGCAATGCGGCTTCTGCCAGTCCGGCATGATCATGGCGGCCGCCGCCCTGCTGGCGCAGACCCCGAAACCCAGCGAGGCCGAGATCCGCCAGGAGATCACCAACATCTGCCGCTGCGGCACCTACAACCGGGTGCTCGCCGGCATCACCCTCGCCGCCGAGGGCGGCGAGACCGGCCGCGGCTGAAGGAGGCTCCGATGACCGACACCGCCTCCCCCGCCCTGTCCCGCCGCTTCTTCCTCGCCGGCTCCGCCGCCGCGGCCGGGGGCCTCGCGCTCGGCTTCGACCTTCCCGGCGCCGAAGCCGCCGCCACCACGATGCCGCCCGAGGTCAACGCCTGGGTGGTGGTGCGCCCGGACGAGACCGTGGTGATTCGCATCGCCCGCTCGGAGATGGGCCAGGGCACGCTCACCGGCCTCGCCCAGCTCGTCGCGGAAGAGCTCGGCTGCGACTGGGCCCGCGTCACCACCGAGTATCCGACGCCGGGCCAGAACCTCGCCCGCAACCGTGCCTGGGGCGATTTCTCGACCGGCGGCAGCCGCGGCATCCGCGAATCCTACGTCGCGGTGCGCCAGGGTGGCGCGGCCGCCCGCACCATGCTGGTCGCCGCGGCCGCACAAGACTGGAACGTGCCGCCCGGCGAGTGCCGGGTCGAGCGCGGCGTCATCAGCCATCCGGCGTCCGGGCGCTCCACCACCTTCGGCAAGGTCGCGGCCGCCGCGGGCCGGTTGGAGGTGCCGAAGGAGGTGCCGCTCAAGGACCCGAAGGACTGGACCATCGCCGGCCACCCGGTGAAGCGCCTCGACACGCTGGAGAAGACCGACGGCTCGCAGGTCTACGGCATCGATCTCAAGCTCCCCGGCATGCTCAACGCCGCGATCCGCGATTGCCCGGTGGTCGGCGGTACGGTGAAGAGCGTCGACGCCGCGGCTGCGGAAAAAATGCCCGGCGTGCGCAAGGTGGTGCGGGTCGGCGACAGCGCGGTGGCGGTGGTGGCCGACACGTTCTGGCGCGCCAAGACCGCCGTCGAGGCGCTCCAGATCGTCTGGGACGAGGGTCCGAACGCGGGGGTCTCGAGCGAGACGATCGCCGCGATGCTGAAGGAGGGGCTCGACGCGCCGGAGGCCTTCGTCGGCAACAAGGCCGGCGACGCGGGCGCCGCGCTCAAGGGCGCCGCCAAGGTGGTCGAGGCGACCTACGCCTATCCGTTCCAGAACCACGCCACGATGGAGCCGATGAACGCCACGGCGCGCTGGACGCCGGAACGCTGCGAGGTCTGGACCCCGACCCAGAACGGCGAGGCGGCGCTCGCCGCGACGGCGGAGGCCGCCGGCCTCTCGGCGCGGCAATGCGACGTCACCAAGATCCATCTCGGCGGCGGCTTCGGCCGGCGCGGCGCCACCCACGACTGGGTCCGCCAGGCGGTCCTGATCGCGAAGGAACTCCCCGGGACGCCGGTCAAGCTGATCTGGACCCGCGAGGAGGACATGACGCACGGCCGATACCACCCGGTCACCCAGTGCCGGATGAAGGCGGCCCTCGACGAAGCGGGCAACCTCACCGGCCTCCACATGCGGATCTCCGGCCAGTCGATCCTCGCCGGCATCATCCCGGGGCGGCTGGCGCCGGACGGCAAGGACCCGGTGGTGTTCCAGGGGCTCAACCCGGGCGGGGCGGAGGCCGCGATCGGCTACACGATCCCGAACCTCCTCATCGACCACGCGATGCGCAACCCGCCGATCATCCCGGGCTTCTGGCGCGGCGTGAACACCAACCCGAACGCGATCTACCTCGAATGCTTCCTCGACGAGGTGGCGCATGCAGCCGGTCAGGATCCGCTCGCCTTCCGGCGCAAGCTGATGGAGAAGCACCCCAAGCATCTGGCCGTCCTGAACGCGGTGGCCGAGCGGATCGGCTGGGACACCAAGCCGGCGGCGGGCGTGCACCGGGGCCTCGCCCAGATCATGGGCTTCGGCAGCTACGTGGCGGCCGCCGCCGAGGTCTCGGTGGCCGAGGACGGCAAGATCAAGGTCCACCGCATCGTCGCCGCCACCGATCCGGGTGTCGCGATCAACCCGCAGCAGATCGAGGCGCAGGTCGCCGGCTCCTTCGTGTACGGCCTGTCGGCGGCGCTCTACGGCGAGTGCACGGTGAAGGACGGGCGGATCGAGCAGACCAACTTCGATTCATATCCCGTCCTGCGCCTCGACGAGATGCCGAAGGTCGAGGCGATCCTGATGCCGTCCGGGGGCTTCATCGGCGGCGTCGGCGAGCCGACCATCGCGGTAGCGGCGCCCGCCGTGCTCAACGCGGTCTTCGCCGCCACGGCTAAGCGGGTGCGCCAGATCCCGGCGCGCCACACGGACCTGAAGCGCGCGTGAGGGCCTCGCTCCTCCTCGTCCTCCTCGCCACCACCCCGGCGGCGGCCTCGCCGCCGGGCGCCTCGTCCTGCTCGGGGTGCCACGGCGCCCCGGGCGGGGCGGTGCCGAGCCTCGCCGGCCACTCGGCCGAGGACATCGCGGCCTCGCTCGCCGCGTTCCGGTCGGGCGCCCGCCCGGCCACGGTGATGACCCGCATCGCCAAGGGTTTTTCCGACGACGAGAGCCGGGCGATCGCCGCCTGGATCGCGGGAGGCGGCCAGTGACCACACTCGGCCGTCGCGCGGTGCTGGCGGGTCTCGCCGCCGCCGCCCTTCCCGGTCCGGCCCTCCCCCTTCCCGCCCTGGCGCAGGGTGCGCGCGGGCGCGTCGTCGTGGTCGGCGGCGGGTTCGGCGGCGCCACCGCCGCGCGGGTCCTGCACCGGGCCGGCCTCGCCGTCACGCTGGTCGAGCCGGCGGAGACCTACTGGGCCTGCCCGTTCAGCAACGAGGTGATCGCGGGCCTGCGGCCGATATCCGCGCAGGCCTTCGGCTACGACGCCTTGCGGGCGAGCGGCATAACGCTCGCCCGCACCAGCGCCGAGGCGATCGACGGGGCGGCGCGCCGGGTGCGGCTCGCCGACGGCACGGTCCTCGATTACGACCGGCTGATCCTCTCGCCCGGCATCGCGCTCCGCTTCGACGCCCTCCCGGGCTACGATGCCGCCGCCGCCGAGGTGATGCCGCATGCCTGGAAGGCCGGCGCGCAGACCGAGCTGCTGGCCCAAAAGCTCGCCGCGCTGCCGGAGGGCGGCACGGTGGTCCTGTCGGTGCCGGGCAACCCCTATCGCTGCCCGCCCGGCCCCTACGAGCGGGCGAGCCTGATCGCGCATTACCTCAAGACCCGGAAACCCCGCGCCAAGCTGATCGTGCTCGACGCCAAGGACACCTTCTCCAAGCAGAAGCTGTTTCAGCAGGCCTGGGCCACGCTCTATCCCGGCATCCTGGACTACGTGCCGCTCGCCGCCGGAGGACAGGTCACGTCCGTCGATGCCACGGCGATGACGGTCGCGACCGACTTCGAGACCTACAAGGCCGACCTCGCCTGCATCATCCCGCCCCAGCGGGCGGCCCCCATCGCGGGCGCGGCCGGCGTCGCCGACCGCTCGGGCTGGTGCCCGATCGACCCCGTCACCTTCGAATCGCGGCTGGTGCCGGGCATTCACGTCGTCGGGGACGCGGCCATCGCCGGCGCGATGCCGAAATCCGCCTTCGCGGCCAATGCGCAGGGGAAGGTCTGCGCCGAGGCCGTGATCGATCTCCTGGCCGGGCGGGCGCCGGAGGCGCCGAAGCTGATCAACACCTGCTACAGCCTGGTCGCGCCGGGCTACGGCATCTCGGTCGCCGGGGTCTACCACCCGGCGAACGGCGTGCTGGCGGACGTCGAAGGCGCCGGGGGCACCAGCCCGGTCGACGCGCCCGAGACCGTGCGCCGGCAGGAGGCGGTCTACGCCGAGGACTGGTACCGCACCATCACCGCGTCGGTGTTCGGGTGAGGCGGGGGCTGGCCGTGCTCCTCGCCCTGACCCAGACCGCGCTCGCCCCCGCGACGATCGTCGGCGACGCGATCCCCGATCCGCTCGAGGGCAAGACCGGCGACGCGGCGCGCGGCCGGGCCATCGCCACCGACACCCGCAAGGGCCTGTGCCCGCTCTGCCATACCGGCCTCGGCGGCGCCGGGCCGGCCGGCGACCTCGGACCCGACCTCGCGGAGGTCGGGGCGCGCCTCTCCGGAGGCCGGCTGCGGCTGCGGCTCGTCGACGGGCGCGTCTTGAACCCCGCGACCCTGATGCCCTCCTATTACCGGACCGACGGCATCCGGGTCGCGGCCGCGTGGCGCGACCGGCCGGTGCTGGAGGCGGGCGAGATCGAGGACGTGATCGCCTACCTCGTCACCCTGAAGGGAGGGTCCGCGACGCCATGACGGCCGTGCTCCACCGCCGCACGATCCTCGCCGGGGGCGTCGGCCTGCTCACCGTGGCGCTGGTACGCCCGGGCGCCGCCGCGATCATCCGGCCGACCCGCGAGGCGACCGTCGAGGCGATCCGCCGCTTCACCGGCGGCGCCGCGATCCAGGCCGGGCGCATCCACCTCGACATGCCGCCGCTCGTCGAGAACGGCAACACCGTG
The DNA here is from genome assembly GCF_017347565.1 of Methylobacterium indicum. NCBI lineage: Bacteria > Pseudomonadati > Pseudomonadota > Alphaproteobacteria > Hyphomicrobiales > Methylobacteriaceae > Methylobacterium > Methylobacterium indicum. The sequence continues at coordinate 6,438,862 of NZ_AP024145.1, forward strand.
CCGCTCGCCATCACCGTCGAGAGCCCGATGAGCGAGACGGATTTCGTCCGCCGCATCGCGGTGTTCAACGACAAGAACCCGCAGCCGCACGTGATCACGCTGCATCTCGGGCCGCGCACCGGCCGGGCCGCAATCAACACCCGGATACGGCTCGCCGATTCCCAGACCATCACGGCCATCGCCGAGATGCGGGACGGCACCTACTGGTCGGCCACCGCCGACGCGATCGTGACGCTGGCGGCTTGCGTGGAAGGATCGTGACGATGGCCCGCGCCCTCATCAACCTGCCAAAGACCGCCAAGGCCGGCGCGGTGATCGAGATCAAGACCCTGATCTCGCACCCGATGGAGACCGGCTACCGCCCCGGCCCGGACGGCCGCCTGATCCCGCGCAACATCATCACGGAGTTCGTCTGCGCCTATGACGGCGACGAGGTGTTTCGGGCCGATCTCTCGTCGGCGAGCGCCGCCAACCCGTACCTGACCTTCACTACCGTGGCGACGAAGACCGGCACGCTGCGCTTCACCTGGACGGGCGACAATGGGTTCTCGCAGACGGAAGAGATGCCGATCACGGTGACGTAGAGGGCGCAACGCAGAACCCTCTCCCCTCTGCGCAGGGCTGTCCAGGGTAATTTCCTTTTTGAAATCAAGCGCGGGATCCCCTCTCCCGTGTGGGAGAGGGGTAGGGGTGAGGGTGACACGCTGCCGAGTGAAGCGCTGACCGTTCCGCTGCCAGCGTGACGGTCTGAGCCTGACTCAAGACTGTAGCACCCTCACCCCGGCCCCTCTCCCACACGGGAGAGGGGAGACGCGCCATTCTGTTCCCCGGCCAGCTCTGCGCAGAGGGGAAGGGCTCGGGGTGCCCGCTACCCCACCGCCTCGCCGTCCCGCAGGGCGCGCCGCAGCACCTTGCCGACATTGGTCTTCGGCAGGCTGTCGCGGAAGACGTAGCGGCGGGGCACCTTGTAGGCGGTCAGGCTCTCCCGGGCGTAGAGGCGCAGGGCCTCCGCCGTCAGGGCGGGATCGCGGCGCACCACGTGGGCGACGACGCTCTCGCCGGTCTCGGCCGAGGGCTCGCCCACCACCGCCACCTCGACCACCCCCGGATGGGCGGCGAGCACGTCCTCGACCTCGTTCGGATAGACGTTGAACCCGGAGACCAGGATCATGTCCTTCATCCGGTCGACGATGCGGACCTGCCCGTCGGGCTCGATCAGGGCGACGTCGCCGGTGCGGAAGAACCCGTCCGAGGTCATCGCCCGGGCGGTCTCGTCGGGCCGGCCCCAGTAGCCCGCCATCACCTGCGGCCCGCGCACGCAGAGCTCGCCGGGCTGTCCGACCGGCAGGGTGGTGCCGGCGGCGTCGCGGATGCAGACCTCCGTCGAGGGCACCGGGTAACCGATCGTGCCCGACCAGTCGTGCAGGGCCGGCGGGTTGATCGACACCACCGGCGAGGTCTCGGAGAGGCCGTAGCCCTCGATCACCGGCTTGCCGGTCGTCGTCTTCCAGCGCCGGGCCACCGGGGCCTGCATCGCCATGCCGCCCGCGATCGAATATTCGAGCCGCGACCAGTCGACCTTGTCGATGTCGGGGTGGTTCAGCAGGGCGTTGAACAGCGTGTTGACGCCCGACAGGTTGGTGAAGCGGCTCTTGCGCAGGAGCGCCACGAAACCCGGAATGTCGCGCGGGTTCGGCACCAGCAGGCAGCAGGCGCCGAGCCGCATCATGAAGAAGCAGCAGCAGGTCAGCGCGAAGATGTGGTAGAGCGGCAGGGCCGTGACCATGACCCGGCCCGGGCCCTCGTCGTCGCGCATGCCGAACCACACCCGGCTCTGCTCGACATTGGCGGCGACGTTGCGATGCGTGAGCATCGCTCCCTTCGACACGCCGGTCGTGCCGCCGGTATATTGCAGGAAGGCGAGGTCGTCGGGCCCGACCGCGACCGGCCGGAAGGTCGCCTTGCGGCCCGTGGCGAGCACCGCCTTGAAATCCGTGCGGCGTGCGGCCGGGAGGGCGAAGGGCGGCACCGCCTTCTTGACGTGCCGCGCCACCAGCGTGACGAGCGAGCCCTTCAGGCCGAGCCCGTCGCCGGCGCCCGCCACCACCACCCGCTCCAGGCCCGGCAGCTCCGTCAGCGCCTCGGCGACGGTGTGGCAGAAATTCTCCAGCACGAAGAGCACCCGCGCGCCGGCATCGCGCAGCTGATGGGTCAGCTCGCGCGGGGTGTAGAGCGGGTTGACGTTGACGACCGTGGCGCCGGCGAGCAGCGCGCCGACGAGGGCGACCGGAAAGGCCGGCACGTTCGGCATCATGATGGCGACCCGGTCGCCCTTGCCGATGCCCTGGCCCTGCAGCCAGGCCGCCACCGCCCCGCCCTCGCGCCGCAAGGCGGCGTAGGTCAGGGAGGCGCCGAAGCACGTGACCGCCGGACGGTCGGCGAAGCGCCGGGTGCTGGTCTCGATCAGCTCGACCAGGGTGCCGAGCCTGTCCGCCTCGATCTCCGCCGGAACGCCGGCCGGGTAGGCGGCGAGCCAGGGCCGCGGCGGGGTGTTCGGTTCCATCGCGCTCGGCCCCTTGCCCATGAACTCAACCCCTCCCCGGTGCCGGATGCCGTATCGGATGGCTCCCGCTTCCCTTCCGGTTACCGTCTCCCCGGGGCGGTTTCAACCGAGCGCCGGATGGCGGCCGGGCCCGGGGCGACCACGCCCAAGGCGGCGTGGGGCAGGAACGCCGCCAGGGCGAGCCCGAGCGCCAGCGGCGCCTGACTGCCGAGCGGCAGGCGCGGGAAGCCCGAGAGGCCGAGATCCCGGGCCGCTGCCAGCAGCCACATGGCCCAGGCGAGGGCGAGGACGCGCGAGGCCCCCCGGCCGAGGGCGCGCAGCCGGTCGCCGCGGCGCGGCAGGCCGCGGGCGACGAGGGCCGCGACCGCCAGGGCGCTGCCGAGCACGATGGCGGCGATCAGCGCTCCGAGGAGATGGGCCACGATCATCGTCTGGCCCGACAGGAAGGCGACGCCGCCGACCGAGAAGCCGGCCCGCAGCACCAGCCCGCCATAGGTCGGGTGCAGCGACAGGGCGAGGACGAGGGCGATCCCCAGCACCGCACCGAGCCCGCCACGCCAGCCCGGCGCGGCGAGCGGCAGGAGGGCCGCCCGCGCCACGCCGTACGCGATGGCGGAAAAGAACAGCGGGTAGCGGTCGGCGAAGAACCCGTAGGCCCATTGGCCGAACCCCGCCGCATCGAGGCGCCCTTGCGTCACCCCCGCGGCGGCGGCGATCGCCACCGCCGCCAGGGCGGCCGCCAGCGGCACCAGCGCGACGAGGCGCCCGGCACCGGAGGCTGCGGGAGCGGTGCCCGAAAGGGCGAGGCCGGAGGCGGCGCTCACGCCTCGTAGTGGTCGCGCACGAGCCGGTCGAGCAGGCGCACGCCCCAGCCCGAGCCCCAGGAGCGGTTGATCTCGGAGGCCGGCGACCCCATCCCGACGCCGGCGATGTCGAGGTGGATCCACGGCACGTCGTTGACGTAGCGCTTGAGGAACTGCGCCGCCGTGGCCGAGCCGCCGTGGCGGCCGCCGGTGTTCTTCATGTCGGCGAACTTCGACTCGATCAGCTTGTCGAAGCCCGGGGCCAGCGGCATCCGCCAGACCTTCTCGCCGGTGGCCTCGCCGGCCGCCGAGAGGCGCTGGGCCAGTTCGTCGTTGTTCGAGAACATGCCGGCGAATTCCTGGCCGAGCGCCACCAGGATCGCGCCGGTCAGGGTCGCGAGATCGATCATGAAGCGGGGCTTGTAGGTCTGCTGGACGTGCCAGAGCACGTCGGCCAGCACCAGGCGGCCTTCCGCGTCGGTGTTGATGATCTCGATCGTCTGGCCCGACATCGAGGTCACGATGTCGCCGGGGCGCTGGGCCTTGCCGTCGGGCATGTTCTCGACGATGCCGATGGCGCCGAGCGCGTTCACCTTGGCCTTGCGGCTGGCGAGCGCGTGCATCAGGCCGACCACGCAGGCGGCGCCCGCCATGTCGCCCTTCATGTCCTCCATGCCGCCGCTCCCCTTGATGGAGATGCCGCCGGAATCGAAGGTGACGCCCTTGCCGATGAAGGCCACCGGCGCCTCGGAGGAATCCTCGGCCCCGTTCCAGCGCATGATGACGACCCGGGCCTCCTTGGTCGAGCCCTGCGCGACCGCGAGCAGGGCCCGCATGCCGAGCTTCTTCATGTCCTTCTCGTCGAGGATCTCGATCTCGACGCCGAGCTTCTCCAGCGCCTCGGTGCGGCGGGCGAACTCTTCCGGATCGAGGACGTTCGGCGGCTCGTTCACGAGCTCGCGGGCGAGGATCACGCCCTCGGCCACCCCTTCGGCCCCGCGCAACGCCTTCTTGAGACCCGCATTCTCCGGCACCAGCAGGGTCAGGCGCCCTGCCCCGCTCGCCTCCTCGCCCTCGGGCGTCTTCTTGCTCTTGTAGCGGTCGAACTTGTAGGCGCGCAGGCGCGCGCCGAGCGAGAACGCCGCGACCTCGTCCGAGCCCGGCGCGGTGCCGGGCCATTCGAGCACCACCGAGGCCGGGCGGCTGCCGATCTTGCCGGCGGTGAAGCCGCCGAGCGTCGCCCAGTCGCGGGCCGGGGCCTCGTCGGCGCCGGTGCCGACGACCACCAGGCGCTCGGCCGACAGGCCGGCCGGGGCGGTGATCACGAGGGCGCTCGACGCCTTGCCCTTGAAGCGCTCGACCGCGGCGGCCCGGGCCACCAGGTCGGCGGCGCCGGGACCGGCGATCTCGGCCGCCCGCGGCGACAGGGCGAGGTCCTCGCCCACGAACAGCACGAGGTCGCCGCCGGCCCCGCCGGGCTTGGCCGTCGCGAGGGATTCGATCTCGATGCTGATGCCGTCCGCCATGGCGTTGCTTTCGTCCCGTCTTCTGGATCGCGCGCCTCTCGAAGGGCGCCGTGCCGGCCCCCTGTGTAGCGGGGGGACGCCCGCCAGCGCAACGCGGCCGGGTGTGGCGGGCCGACCGCGCCCGCCCGCAAAAGGCCGCACTTCGGGCGCTTCAGGGCAGCCGGTGCTTGTGCGGCCGGCGGGCGGCGCCTAACCAGCATCGACGCGGGAGGGGGCCCGACCGCAGCCGGCCGATGAAGCAGATCGAGCGATACATCTTCCGCATCGCCCTCGGGGCGTTCCTGTCGTGCCTGATCGGCCTCACCGGCGTGATCTGGGTGACGCAGGCCCTGCGCGAGCTCGACCTGATCACCGCCAAGGGCCAGACCCTCCTCATCTTCTTCCTGATCACCGGCCTGTCGCTGCCGACCCTGATCACCGTGATCGCGCCGGTCGCGCTGTTCATCGCGGTGGTCTACGCGCTCAACAAGCTCAACGGCGATTCCGAGCTGATCGTGATGAGCGCCGCCGGCATGTCGCCGCGCCACATCATGCGGCCGTTCCTGACGCTGGCGCTGATCGTCAGCGCGGCGATCGGCTTCCTGACCATCCAGGTGATGCCGTCGAGCTTCCAGGAGCTGCGCGACGTGCTCACCCGCGTGCGCGGCGACTTCATCGCCAACGTGGTCAAGGAGGGGCAGTTCACCAGCCTCGACAGCGGCATCACCTTCCACTTCCGCGAGCGGGCGCCGAACGGGGCCCTGCTCGGCATCTTCATGCAGGACCGGCGCGAGGCCGGGAAGACGGTGGTCTACCTCGCCGAGCGCGGCCAGGCGGTCGACCTCGACGGGCAGACCTACTTGGTTCTGGAGAAGGGCAGCATCCACCGCCAGCAGCCGAACAGCCGCGATTCCTCGATCATCACCTTCCAGCGCTACGCCGTCGACCTCGCGGCCTTCACGCCGCCGGACGCCGACACGATCTACAAGCCGCGCGAGCGCTCGACCGTGCAGCTGCTTTTTCCGAACCCGAACGAGACCTACTACAAGCTGACCAAGGGCCGCTTCCGGGCCGAGCTGCACGACAGGCTGTCGTCCTGGCTCTACCCCCTGGCACTCGGGCTGATCGCCTTCGCGGCGCTCGGCGATCCCCGCACCACCCGCCAGGGCCGCGGGCTCGCCGTGGCGGGCGCCATCGCCGCCGTGGTGGCCTTGCGCATCGCGGGCTTCGCCGCCTCGAGCGCGGCGGTGCGCAGCCAGGGCGCCGTCGCGGCGGTCTACCTCGTGCCGCTCGTCGCGATCGGGCTCTCGCTCGTCGTCGCCACCCAGGGCAACCGGGTGCGGGCCTTCAACGCCGCTCTGGCGGTGCGGCTGCGCCGGCTCTCGGCGGCGCTGCCGGCGCGGCGGCTGCGGATGCGGGCGGGCTGAGCCTCCATGCTGATCGGCTTCACCCTCGGCCGCTACCTGGCCGCCCGCTTCCTGCGCATGATCCTGGGGGTCTTCCTCACGGTCTTCGCCCTCGTCTACACCCTCGACTTCGTCGAGCTGATGCGCCGGGCCGGCGACGCCGAGGGCGCCTCGGCCGCCGTCATGGCGCGGCTCGCGCTCTTCCGCACGCCCGCGGTGGCCGAGCAGGTCCTGCCCTTCGCGATCCTGTTCGGCGCCATGGCGGCCTTGCTCCAGCTCAGCCGCAAGCTCGAACTGGTGGTGGCGCGGGCCGCCGGCATCTCGGCCTGGCAGTTCCTGCAGCCCGGCGCGCTGGTGGCGCTCGGCATCGGCGCCTTCACGGTCGGGGTCTACAACCCGGTCTCGGCCGAGCTGAAGCAGCGCTCGACCGAGATCGAGGCCAAGATCTTCGCCCGCTCGGGCAAGGCCGCCTCCGGCAAGGAGCTGTGGATCCGCCAGCGCGGCATCGACGGCCAGGCGATCATCCGGGCCGAGACCGCGATCGAGGGCACGGCGACGCTCGCGGGCGTCATGGTGTTCACCTTCGACGATGCGGGCGCCTTCACCCAGCAGATGCAGGCGGCCCGCGCCACCCTGCACGACGGCTACTGGGAATTGCAGGACGTGCGCGTGCAGGGGCCAGACCAGGAGCCCCAGAGCTACGACACCTACCTGATCGCCTCGACGCTGGACCCCTCGCAGGTGCGCCAGCGCTTCACCCCGCCGGAATCCGTGCCTTTCTGGCAACTCGGAGAGACGATCGCCCGGACCGAGCGGGCGGGACTCGACGCCACGCGTTACCGCCTGCAGTACGACGTGCTCCTGGCGCGGCCGGTGCTGTTCCTGGCGATGGTGCTGGTGGCGGCATCGGTTTCTTTAAGGTTCTTCCGCTTTGGTGGCGTCGGCAAGATGGTGCTCGGCGGCGTCGCGGCGGGCTTCGTGCTCTACGTGGCACGGCAGGTGATGGAGGGCCTAGGAGCCTCTGGATTGGTCGCCGCGCCGGTGGCGGCGTGGTTCCCGGCCGTGGTAGGGAGTCTTCTCGGAACGCTCGCGCTTCTGCACCTGGAGGACGGCTGATGCCCATCCTCCGGACGAGCGGCGCGGGCATAGCGGGTGCAGGGATGGGTCGAGTCGTGCGTAAGGCCGCGGGTGCCGCGGTCACGGGATCCCTGACGGTTCTGCTGGCGGCCGCCGTGACGGTGGGCGCGAGCGCCGAAGCGCGTGCGCAGGGCACGCTGAACGACCGCCTGGCGGCGCGCACCGCCAAGAACCAGGACAAGGCCGGGGCCGGCGGCGAGCGCCTGCTCGTCGAGGCCAAGGAACTCGTCTACGACAACGACCGCAACACGGTCTCGGCGGTCGGCAACGCCGAGCTGCATTACGGCCCGCGCACCCTGCTGGCCGACCGCGTCCGCTACGACCGCAACACCGGCCGGGTCTTCGCCGAGGGCAATGTCCGCCTCACCGACGAGACCGGATCGGTCGTGACCGGCGACCGGATGGAGCTGACGGACGACTTCAAGTCCGGCTTCATCGACTCGCTGCGCGTCCAGCAGACCATCGAGCAGCGCGGCCGCCCGGCCCGGGTGCGGTTCTCGGCCCCGCGGGCCGAGCGGATCGCGGGCGAGACCACGACCTTCGAATACGGCACCTACACCGCCTGCGAGCCGTGCAAGGACCACCCCGAGCGCCCGCCCCTGTGGCAGGTCAAGGCGGCGCGGATCATCCACAACAACGAGGAGCGCCGGATCTACTACGAGGATTCGTACCTCGAAGTGGCCGGGATCCCGATCGCCTACCTGCCCTACTTCTACTCGCCCGACCCGACGGTGCGGCGCGACACCGGCTTCCTGGCACCGCACTTCGTCTCCTCGAACGTGCTCGGCTACGGCATCGGCACGCCGTTCTTCTGGAACATCGCGCCCGATTACGACCTCACGGTTGAGCCGACCTTCCTGTCGAAGCAGGGCGTGCTCGGCCAGGCCGAGTGGCGCCAGCGGCTGGCCAACGGCTTCTACAACGTCCGCGTCAGCGGCATCTTCCAGTCGACCCCGAGCGCGTTCCTGCCCGGCCCCCTCGGCTCGGGCGACCGCGACTTCCGCGGCTCGATCGAATCCGCCGGCCAGTTCTATCTCGGCCAGAACTGGCGCGCCGGCTGGGACGTCGTCGGCGTCACCGACAAGTGGTTCCTCGACAACTACCGCATCCGCAACCAGACGATCAGCACGGACTATTTCCGTGAAGCGGTCTCCACCGCCTACCTGATCGGCCAGGGCGACCGCTCGTGGTTCGAGGCGCGGGGCTACTACTTCAAGGGCCTGTCGACCTTCGACTGGCAGAAGCAGCAGCCGATCGTCGCCCCGGTGATCGACTACGATAAGCGCCGCGACGGGCCCGACCCGATCGGCGGCGAGGTGCGGTTCCAGGCGAACTTCACCCACCTGTCGCGGGACGCGACCCAGTACACCCAGATCCCGCGCACCGGGACCTACCTGCTCAGCCCGAGCGTCAACGGGATCACCTTCCCGCTCTACAGCACCTGCTCGGTGTTCGAGCGCGGGCAGTGCCTGGTGAGCGGGCTGGCCGGCGACACCACCCGGGCGACCGCCCAGGTGTCGTGGCGGCGCACCTTCACGGACGAGTTCGGCCAGCGCTGGCAGCCCTTCGCCTACCTGCGCGGCGACGCCTTCTTCGTGAACCCGAACACGACCGGCTTCCAGAACCCGGAGGTCAGCAACCTGTTCTCGCCCGACTCGAATTTCTCCGGCCGGGTGATGCCGGCGGTCGGGCTCGAGTACCGCTACCCCTTCGTCGCCGATTTCGGGCCGCTCGGCGTCCACACCATCTCGCCGGTGGCCCAGGTCATCGCGCGGCCGAGCGAGACCCATATCGGGCGGCTCCCCAACGAGGACGCCCAGAGCCTCGTCTTCGACGACACCTCGCTGTTCGCCTGGGACAAGTTCTCGGGCTACGACCGGGTCGAAGGCGGCGTGCGCGCCAACCTGGGCGCCGAGTACTCGATCACCGGCCGCAACGGCTTCTACCTGAACGCGATGGCGGGCGAGTCGATCGCGATCGCCGGCGTGAACTCGTTCCGCCGCGGCGACATCGCCAATGTCGGCCGCGATTCGGGCCTGGAGCAGACCCGCTCGGACTTCGTCACGCGCTTCCAGGTCTCGCCGAACCAGAACATCAGCTTCATCACCCGGGCGCGGTTCGACAACGACACCTTCGCGTTGAAGCGCCTCGAATCCGGCATCACCGCCAAGTTCGCGCCGTTCCTGCCGCTCGAGACCTCGCTGATCTACGCCCGTTACGAGGCCCAGCCCGAGCTCGGCTTCGACCGGCGCCGCGAGGGCCTGCAGGCCTCGGCGCTCTACAACATCACGCCGAACTGGTTCGTCACCGGCTCGGTGCTGTTCGATCTCTCGCACTACCTCCAGGTGCGCGAGTTCTACGCGACGGCGGCCCAGGCCTATTTCCTCAACCCGGTCGGCACGGCGCCGATCTACGACAAGGCCGACAAGTTCTACGTCTCCTCGTCGGGCTTCGGTTTCGGCTACCGCGACGAGTGCACGACGGTCTCGCTCAACTACCTGTCCTCGCCGATCGAGACGGCCTCGGGCCTGCGCGAGCGCAACCAGACCTTCCTGCTCCGGATCGAGCTGCGCACCCTCGGCGAGGCGAATTTCCGCCAGAACCTCAGCACCACCACGACGGCGGACGGCATCGCCACGGCGCGGTGACGGAACCGGGGCGCGCTCCCGATGGGGGAGCGCGCCGGATCAGGGTTTGACGACGCGGACGAGCGCGATCACCGCGCCCAGGATGATCAGCGTCTGGAAGCCGATCGTTCCGAACATCCACTTGACGATCTCGGACCGCTGTCGCTCCAGCTTGGTCTCCAGGCGGGCCTCGGACTCTCGCAGCTCGGATTTGAGTTCGGTGCGGAGCGACTGCATGTCGTTCTTCAGCTCGCTCCGAAGCGACTGCATCTCGTTGCGCAGCCCGGTATCCAGAATCTGCAGATCGGCTTTCGTCGCCAGATCGCCCTGAACGGCCTCGGACACGGCAACCGCGAAGCCTTCGGCCTGCTCGGGCGACAGCTGCGCCTTGTCGCGGAGCGTCCGGGCGAATTTCAGCGTGTCGAAGGCGACGCTTGCCATGGGGCGCGATCATTCAGGGGGGGACGGCTGCCGGAGGGTGCCCGAAACCAACGGCTCACGCAACGGAAGGTTCGCATCGGGCAACGTGCGGCGCTTGCCCGGCGGGAGCGGGAATGCGATGGCGCGCGGGATGCCCACGCAAAGAGCCGCCCGCGCCACGGCGCGCCGCCACGGACGGGAATTCCCGCGATGACCACAGCCCTCGCGCTGACACAGGGCGATCCGGCCGGGATCGGGCCCGAGATCACCCTGCGGGCCTGGCTCGCCCGGGAGGAGCACGGGCTGACGCCGTTCTTCGTCATCGGCGATCCGGATTTCCTGGGGTCGATCGCGGCCCGCCTCGGCCTCTCGGTGCCGCTCGCCGCCGTCGAGCCCGAGGCGGCGGCCGCCGCTTTCGCCCGGGCCCTGCCGGTGGTGCGGCTACCGGACGGGCTCACCGTCGCGGCGGAGCCGGGCCACCCCGATCCGGCGAGCGCCGCCGGCACGATCGCGTCGATCGACGAAGCGGTGCGGCTGGTCCAGGCCGGCCGGGCGCCCGCCCTCGTCACCAACCCGATCGCCAAGCACGTCCTCTACGAGGCGGGCTTCCGGCATCCGGGCCACACCGAATATCTCGCGGCGCTTGCCGCCGCCCCCGGCGCGAGCCCGCCGACGCCCGTGATGCTGTTGTGGTCGGAGGACCTGGCGGTGGTGCCGGTGACGATCCACGTGGCGCTCCGCCGGGTGCCGGAGCTGCTCACCGCCGACCTCGTGGTCGAAACCGCCCGCATCGTCGATCGCGACATGCGGGCCCGATTCGGCCTCTCCGCCCCGCGCCTCGTGCTCGCCGGGCTCAACCCGCATGCGGGCGAGGCCGGCACGATGGGCACGGAGGACCGCGACGTGCTCGCTCCCGCGATCGAGCGGTTGCGGGCGGAGGGCATCCGTATCACCGGCCCGCACCCGGCCGACACGCTCTTCCACGCCCGGGCGCGCGCGACCTACGACGTGGCGCTGGCTCCGACCCACGACCAGGCCCTGATCCCGATCAAGACGCTCGCCTTCGACGAGGGCGTGAACGTCACCCTCGGGCTGCCGTTCCTGCGCACCTCGCCGGATCACGGCACCGCCTTCGACATTGCCGGCAAGGGGCTCGCCAAGCCCGACAGCCTGATCGCCGCCCTGAAGCTCGCCGGCCGGCTGACGCGGCCCCACGAGGAAGTCGCCGCATGAGCGCCCCGGACGGCCTGCCGCCCCTGCGGGAGGTGGTGCAGGCACACGACCTGATGCCGCGCCGCTCGCTCGGCCAGAACTTCCTGTTCGACCTCAACCTGACCGGACGGATCGCCCGGTCGTCGGGGCCGCTCGAGGGCGTGACGGTGGTCGAGGTCGGTCCCGGCCCCGGCGGCCTGACCCGGGCCCTCCTGATGCACGGCGCGGCCCGCGTCATCGCGGTCGAGCGCGATCCCCGCGCCCTGCCGGCGCTCGCCGAGATCGCCGCGCATTACCCCGGCCGCCTGGAGGTGGTGGAAGCCGATGCGCTCGCATTCGACCCGCGCCCGCTGATCGGCGAGGGGCCGGCCCGCATCGTGGCGAACCTCCCCTACAATGTCGGTACGCAGCTCCTCACCGGCTGGCTCACCCAGGAGGCCTGGCCGCCCTGGTGGGATTCGCTGACCCTGATGTTCCAGCGCGAGGTCGCCGAGCGCATCGTCGCCGACGAGACCGACCGGGCGAATTACGGCCGGCTCGGCGTGCTGTGCGGCTGGCGCACGCAAGCCCAGATCCTGTTCGACGTGCCGCCCTCGGCCTTCGTGCCGCCGCCGAAGGTGACCTCGAGCGTGGTGCGGCTGGTGCCCAGGCCCGAGCCCCTGCCCTGCCGGGTCCGGGCGCTCGAAACCGTGACCGGCGCCGCCTTCGGCCAGCGCCGCAAGATGCTGCGCCAGAGCCTCAAGGGGGCCACCCCCGATCCCGCTCCCCTCCTCGCCGCCGCCGGCATCCCGGAGACGGCCCGGGCCGAGGAGGTGCCGGTGGCCGGTTTCGTGGCGATGGCCCGGGCGCTCTGACGCCCGAGCCTTCGAGATGCGGCCGAACGCGAAAAAGCCCCCGATCCAGGCCGGATCGAGGGCTCCGCGACGGTGGCGGGGAGCGTGGCTCCCCGCACGATCGACCGTTACCGGGTCTGCTGGATGGCCGAGACCACCCACTGGCCGCCGCGTTCGCGCAGGAACGTCCAGACCTCGGTCGCCTCGGGCGGGTTGGTCTCGACGACCTTGCCGCTGGCACGCTCGATCACCGCGTCGCGCAGGGTGTAGCGCATCGCCACGGTCGCGTAGTCGACCGGGCCCTCGCGCCAGGCCTCGGCGAGGTCGCCCTGCTGCAGCTTCACGTCGGCGATCTTGTTGACCACGCCGCGGGCGGCGTTGGCCCGGATCTCCTCGCCGAAATAGCCGAACATCTCCGGCGTCGTCAGGCGGCGCAGGGTGGCGGCATCCTCGGCGCCGTAGGCGAGCTGGACCTGGTTGAGGGTGCGCTCGAAGGCGTCGAAATCCTGCGGGCCGATGCCGACCTCGTCGCGCTTGGGCGGGCGGGCCTGCTGCGCCGCCGCACCGCCGCCGAGCATGCCGCCCAGACCGCCGAGGCCGCCGCCCGTGTTGCCACCCATGCCGCCGAGCGGGCCGCCGGGACCGGAAGCCGGGCCGCTGCGGTTGTAGGCGCCCGCCATGGCCGGCTCGGCCCGGCGGCGGCGGAAGAAGCGCAGGGCCAGCATCACCACGCCGACCAGCAGGCCGACCTGGAGCAGCAGGCCGAAGAACGACGCGATGCCGCCGAGGCCGCCGAAGAAGCCCCCGCCGATCAGCGCGCCGAGCAGGCCGGCGCCGAGCAGGCCCGCGAAGAAGCCGCCGCCGAAGCGCCGCTGCGGAGCGGCGGGGGCGCCCATCGACGAGCCGGGCTGGGTCATCGAGCGCTGCATCGGCGCGGGGGCGCCGGGGGCGGTCGTGGTCGGGGCCGGCGCCGAATAGGTGCGGGAGCCGCGCGACCCCATCGAGGAGCCGCTGCCGGGACGCGCCTCGCCGGCCGTCGCCGCCACGGCCATCAGGGCCGCGAGGCCGAAGGCTGCAACCGTTCGGCGGCCGCGGGTGAAGGTGGTCATCATCGGTTCGTCTCGCCTCGTGCCATCACCAGTGGGGGCTCCGTCCGTGGGCGGTGGCCCTTCCCCTGCCGCACATATGGGGGTGCGGGTGGTGCAGTAGAAGGGAGGACACGCCCCGGATGCCGCTCTGGTCGTAACTACACACGATGAAAAGTCACCGATCGGCATCAGATCTGCCAAGCGATAAATTTTTGATCTGACGGGGATTAGCGCATAGTGGCACTTCGTTGCGGGCGCCGCTCCTCTGCCGCCGGGAAGGTCAGGCGGATCGACGTCCCCTCGCCGGGGGTGCTGCGCAGCGCCACGGCGCCGTTCTGGCGCTTGACCACCGCGTTGAGGATGGCGAGGCCGGTGCCGCGCCCGGGCTCGCGGGTGGTGAAGAAGGGCTCCAGCGCCCGGCCCAGCACCTCCGGCGGCATGCCGGTGCCGGTATCCGCCACCGTCAGCGCCACGTGGCGCCCGGCCGATCCGTCCGCCGCCACGCCCTCGCCGCCGTGGTTGCGGGTCTCGATCGTGACGCGACCGCCCGTCGGCATCGCTTCGGCGGCGTTGCGCAGCAGGATCTGCAGGATCAGCTCGGTCTGGACCGGGTCGATGCAGGCGACCCACAGGTCGTCGGCGAGGTCGAGATCGAGGGCGATGATCTCGCCCAGAACGACGTCCAGCCGTGTCCGATGCTCCCGCAGCAGCCCGTTGAGATCGACCGGGCGCGGCTCGGGCCGGTGCTTGCGCGAGAAGGCCAGGAGGTGGCGGGTGAGCGTCGAGGCACGCTCGGCGGCATCGGTCGAGCGGGTCAGCGCCCGCTGCACGAAGGCGTCCGGGTGCTCGCCGAGGCGCCGCCGCAGGCCGTCGACGTAGCCGACGAGGATCTGCAGCAGGTTGTTGAACTCGTGCGCGACGCCGTTGGTGAGCTGGCCGAGCGCCTCGCGGCGCTGCGCCAGGCCGAGGGCCGCCTCGAGGTCGCGGCAGCGGGAGGTCTCGACGAGCTGCACCAGGAACGCGCCGCCCTCCCCGCCCGTCGGCGAGAGGTGGAGGGCGATCCACAGCGTCGCACCGTCGCGGCGGCGCATCATTACCTCGGCGCTGGCCGGTTCACGACCGCTCAGGTGCGCGCGCAACGCCGCCTCGGCCTCCGGATCGGCCGCGAGCGCCGCGATCCTGTCCGGGATCCCGCCCAGCAGGGCCTCGGTCGCCGGGTTGGCGAAGAGCACCGCCCCGTCGGGACCGGGCTCAACCAGCAGGGAAGGCAGCGGCGACGCCGCGAGAACCGCGCGCAGAAGCACGGAGACCTTGGGCCCGGGGCTCTCGGGCGTCTCAGCCGGCACGGGCGGGGCCTCCGTGATGGCGCGGCCGGGGCCGCCCGCCCGGCGGCCGCGTCGTCTGCGCGTTCTGACACAGCACTCTAGAGCAAGTCCCGGCGCGGTGAAAACGGGTCGGGCAACGGCGTAACGGTCACGGCTCGGGAGACGAGGCCGCCTCGCCCCGACCGTCATCGTCGACGAGGACGGTCGGCCCGAAGATCGCCTCGAAGCGCCCGCGCAGCACGGCGTCGACTTCCGGCAGGGTCACCGGCCGGCCGAGATCGACGAGACTCGTCACACCGTGCTCGCGCACGCCGCAGGGTACGATGCCGGAGAAGTGCGTCAGGTCCGGCTCGACGTTCAGGCTGATGCCGTGGAAGGTCGTCCAGCGCCGCACCCGGATGCCGATCGCCGCGATCTTGTCCTCGATGCCGGGCCCCTTCTCCGGCCGGCGCACCCAGACGCCGACCCGGTCCTCCCGGCGCTCGCCCCGCACCGTGAAGGCGTCGAGCGTCGCGATCAGCCAGGCCTCCAGGGCGGCCACATAGGCGCGCAGGTCCGGCCGCCGCCGGTTGAGATCGAGCATCACATAGGCCACGCGCTGCCCGGGCCCATGATAGGTGTACTGCCCGCCCCGCCCGGTGCGGTGGACCGGAAATCGCTCCGGCGCCACGAGGTCGGCCTCCCTCGCCGAAGTGCCGGCGGTGTAGAGCGGCGGGTGCTCGACGAGCCACACCCGCTCGAGGGCGCGGCCCTCGGCGATCGCCGCCGCCCGCGCCTCCATGGCGGCCTCCGCCTCGCGGTAGTCGAGGAGCGCGTCGCGCACGACCCATTCGACGGGAGGGCTGCCGGGTGCGGCCATCAGGCTGCCCGGGGCGGTTCCGAGCCGGTCGTTTACCAAGGCTTCACCATAAGATCGGATTGTCGGGGCATTGGTTCGTGGTCAGGGTGGGTCTGTCCGTTGGCGGTTCTCGACATTCTCAAGGTTGACCTCGCGGTGGTGCTCGGGCGGACCCGGATGCCGATCCACATGCTGCTGCGCATGGGCCGCGGCGCGGTGATCGAGCTCGATTCGACCGACAGCGATATGGTCGAGATCCTCGCCAACAACCACCCGATCGCCCGCGGCCAGATCGTGGTCACGGGCAACCGCATCTCCGTGGAGGTGACCGAGCTGATCCGCAAGGCCGAGGTGGTGCGCGAGCCCGGCATCCGCATCGGCGACGGCGGCGCCGCCTTCCTGGGCGCCCTGTCGGACGCGCTCTGACGAGAATGTTTGCCAGATCCGCATCGGGGCGCTTGCGTCCCCCGGGGGGGACTGGTATTCGCAGCCTCGCTTCGGACGGGTTTCACCCCCGCCCCGCCGCTCCCGGCGAGACGAAGCGATCCGCGGCCGTGGCGGAATTGGTAGACGCGCTAGCTTGAGGTGCTAGTTGGGCAACCAGTGGAGGTTCGAGTCCTCTCGGCCGCACCATCTCTCTCCTGAGGTCATCGACCGAACTCAGATGAGATGGAGACAGGCTCTGTCGAAGTATCGCGATTGAGCTCGGGTTGCATGACACTATGGATTGCTCATGCGACGTTTTTGACGCCGACGGGCGTTGATCGAATTTGAGAAAAGCTGGATCATTTTGATATTCAGCAAACTCCGCGGCCGTGGCGGAATTGGTAGACGCGCTAGCTTGAGGTGCTAGTTGGGCAACCAGTGGAGGTTCGAGTCCTCTCGGCCGCACCATCCTGCTTTCGAGGCAAGATGATCGGAATTCTCAAGTAGCATAATAGATGAGATGTGGCGCGGGCGTGCTTGCACGACCCGCGATGCCGTGCTTCGACAAGACCACGCGGATCGAGACCATCCTGCCGATCGCCTACCGGAGCGACAGCGACACATCGGGAGGCATCGCTGGGGATCACATCGCAACTTTGCGTGCGGACCATAGAGCCTCCAGGATGCTTCCGGCACGAAGGCCGAGCGGCACGAACTGAACCGATCCATGAGCGTCTGTCCGGGATCATGCTGATTGCTGGCAGAGCTTTCCGAGCATGATGCGGACCGAGGCAGGGCGCAGGAAAGCCAGTGCCTTGCGGGTGCGGCACGCCCAATCCTTCGCCAGCCGTCGGCATCGCTCGAGCCGGCCGATCGTCCGCTCGACGATCCGACGCTTGGGCAGGACCTCGAACCCGACCACCTCCTGATCCGAACGTTTGACGATCTCCACCGTCACGGACCGGCACACCCGTTCCAAAGCCCCCCGGAACGCCGGCCCCTGGCAACCACCCTCCGCTTACAGCTTCGGCAGGAACGGGCAGAGGCTCGAGAGCGTCGTCATGACCCATACGCCGCCGTCGCGATCCTGGGCGTCAGCCGGATGCACCAGGGCGGCATCAGCAGACCTTGGGTGTCGACGAGGAGATGGCGCTTCTTGCCCTCGATCTTCTTACCGTTGACTTCTTGCCCGCGTCGCAACCGAACGGGTCGATCGTGCGCCCCCTTTTTCCGCGCTTCTTGACGCTCCGGCTGTCAACGATCGCTGCCGTAGGACCGGCCTCGCGCCCGGCCTGCTCGCGGCAGAGGACGTACGGGGCATGATGGATGCGCAGAATGGTCCCGTCGCGATCCCGGAGATCGAAGGAGCCGTGAACCGTCGAGCGCGGCGGAAGATATCTTGGAATGGCACGCCATTGGCATCCCGTGCCAAGACCATACGTCAAGCCATCGACAATCTCGCGCAGATCGACCGTGCGTTTGTTCCCTCCGCGTCGGGCCGGCGGGATCAGCGGAGCGACAAGCGTCCACTCCTCACCCGTCGGATCGGTGGGATTGCGAAGCTTGCCGCGGTCGTACCGCCGCCGCCATGATCCTCGTCAGACGACTCGCCCGCGCCTCAGGAAGCGGGGTCTTAGTTGAGGAAGCGCGGCACCACGAAGCGGATGCCCAGGAGGCCGATCAGCGCCATCACGCCACTGACAATGAGCACGAACATGATGTCGGCATCCGACCCGTACCCCGGATAGAAAGCCGATCGGCACACTTTGACGATGTGCATGAGCGGATTCAATTGTACGTAATCATAAATGATGGCCGGCATAGCCTCAACCACGATGACCGTACCGCTAGTAAAATACATAATGAGGATGGGGACGATGACAACTATTAGCCACTGAGGAAAAATCTGCGAAATAAAAACATTGAAAAGTCCGAATCCCATTGCGAAAAAAAGCGCGAGAAGCATGGATTCGCAGAAAGCCAAGGAGTCTCTGGGGATAATATGAGCACCGCAACACGCCGCAATCAAGAACACCATAAAAATGCTCAGGCTACTTGTACAGACTTCGACGAGCGCGCGCGACATTACGACATCGAAGAATTTGACCTGAGGAAAATAAACAAGCTGTTTATTTGCCAGCGGGCCCTCCATCATCTTCCTGGACATATAGTTGATGATAATGTAGGGAGATAGTCCGGAGACGGCAAACAATACGATACTGTCACCGAGCGGCGTCGGCTTTTTCATGACAACGTAGGCGGCGGTGATGACAAGGATGTGGGCACACGGCCACAAGACCGCGATGCTGTAACCCCACATCGTCCCGCCGAAGCGGGTCCGGATGTCGCGCAGCATGAGCGCGCCCAGCACGTCCAGCTGGACTTCGAGCGCCGACTTCGCCTGGTACGCCATCCTTCACTCCCGCGGGGCAAGACGCGACGCGACGCGCGCCTTCGGCCCAGATCCGTTCTCGTGCTGCGCCTAGGCCGACAATACGGCAACCGGGTGACCGGCCGTCGTCAGGCCTCCTCGGCGCCGGACAAACCTCTGGCCTCGCCGTGGTAGGCGCGGTTCGGGCGCATGTCGACGGCGGAGGCCATGCGGTTCGACATGTTGAAGAAGCTCGCCACGGCGGAGATGTCCCACAGGTCGCGCTCCGAGAAGCCGACGTCCCGCAGGGCGTCGCGGTCCTCCTCCTCGATCGTCCAGGGCGCCTCGGTCAGCGCCACGGCGAAGTCGAGCATCGCGCGGTGGCGCGGCGAGAGGGCGGCGGCGCGGTAGTTCATCACCAGCATCTCGGCGAGCACCGGGTCGCCCGAAAGGCTGCGCACGGCGGCGCCATGCGCGGTGAGGCAGTAGTAGCAGCGGTTCACGCTGGAGACCGCGACCGCGATCATCTCGCGTTCCAGCTTCGACAGGCCCGAGGGCGCCAGCATCAGGTCGTTGTAGAGCGCTGCGAACGCCTCGAGCTTGGCGCTGTCGTGGGCGTAGGCCAGGAGCACGTTCGGCACGTAGCCGATCTTTTCCCGGCACTTGTCGAAATAGGCCCGCATCGCGGGCGACAGGTCCGGCGAGGGGGACAAATCGAGGGCCATCACGGTGCCCTCCATCTCCTGCCGGGCCGGCCGCTCGCCGATCTCGGGCTTCTCCCCCGCCTTCTTCCTGCCGCCGCTCATGCCCGTGCCCTCCCGGTGATCGTGCCTCAGCTATAGGCAGTTTGCCTCGGGCAGGCGAGGCCGGGCTTGCGGGGGCCGAGACGCTGTGCCACCGCTCCGGCCCTCAACCTCGGCAGAGGACGAGCAGAAGAGGAAGGCCAGACATGGAACCTTCGACCGCGACCGCGACCGCCGAAGCGAAAGCCAGCCGGACCGACCTGATCGCCGCAGCGGCGGCCCTGGCCGAGGACAGGGGCGGACCCGGCGGCTTCGTCCGCGACCTGTTCGGCCGCGTCGCGCCCGAGGACCTCACCGCCTACACGCCCGACGACCTGGCCGATCTGGCGCTCGCCGCCCGCCGGCACCTCGCCGCCGCGCGGCCCGGCCGCGGAACGGATGCGGTGCGGCTCTCGAACGTCGAGGTCACGCAGGGCGGGCGCCGGCGCGACCTCACGGTGGTGGAGGCGGTCAACGCCAACCGGCCGTTCCTGCTCGATTCGACCCTCGCCGAACTCGTCGCCCGCGGCTACCGGCCCCGCCTCGTCGCCCATCCGATCCTCGGCGTCGAGCGCGACGGCGAAGGCGCCCTGGTGCAGGTCGTCGGCGAGACGACGGCACAGGAGACCCGCGGCGGGGCCGGCGGCGAGATCGATGCGGGAGGCTTGGCCCGCGAGAGCTTCATCCACGTCCATCTCGACCGCATCGACGACGAGGCGGCCCAGGCGGCGCTCCAGGCCGGCCTGACCCGGATCTACGCGGACGTCGCCGTGACGGCGGCCGATCACGGCGCCATGGTCGAGCGCCTGGCCGAAGCGGCGGCGTCCTATGCGGATGCGCCCTCCCCCCTGGCGCCCGAGGAGCGGGAGGAGGCCCGCGCCTTCCTCGACTGGCTGCGCGATGGGCATTTCGTGCTGCTGGGCCTGCGCGAGTACCGCGACGCGGGCGCCGCCGATCATGCCGGCGTGCCCGGCAGCGGGCTCGGCCTCCTGCGCGACCCCGCCGTCGAGGTGCTGCGGCGCGGCGACGCCATGGTGGCGGTGACGCCCGAGATCCGCGCCTTCCTGGAAGGGCCGGAAGCCCTCATGGTCACCAAGGCGAGCCTGCGCTCGCGGGTGCGCCGGCAGGCCCATCTCGACATGGTGGCGATCAAGCTGTTCGCCCGCGACGGCGGGCTGGCGGGCGAGTTGCGCCTCGTCGGCCTGTTCACCGGCAGCGCCTATGCGAGCCGGGCCGAGGAGGTGCCGTATCTGCGCCGCAAGGTGGCGGCGGTGCTGCGCAAGGCCGGCCTCGACCCGACGAGCCATGCCGGGCGCTCCCTCGTCCACGTCCTCGAGACCTATCCGCGCGACGACCTCTTTCAGATCGAGCCCGGCCTGCTCCTGCGCTTCGCGCTGGCCATCGTGTCGCTCGCCGACCGGCCGCGGGTGCGGGTGCTGGCGCGGCCCGACAAGTTCGGCCGCTTCGTCTCGCTGATCGCCTACCTGCCGAAGGATCGGACCGACGCCCGGCTCCAGGCCCGGATCGGCGCCTACCTGGCCGAGGCCCTCGGCGGGCGTCTCTCGACCATCGCGCCGGATTATCCCGAGGGGCCGCTCGCCCGCCTCCACGTCATCGTGGCGACGCCCGGCGCGCCGCCGGAGGAGATCGATGCGGCCGCGCTCGAGGCCGGCATCGCGGAGCTGGCCCGCACCTGGGCCGATGCGCTGCGCGAGGCCCTGTCCGAGTCCCGCGGCGGCGACGCCCGCGGCCTCGCGGCGGTCTATGCCGACGCCTTCCCGGCGGGCTACCGCGAGATGTATGCCGGCGCCCAGGCGCTGCCCGACATCGCCATCCTGGAGCGGATCTCGGAGGCCCAGCCCCGGGCGGTCGACCTCTTCCGCCGCCCCGGCGACCCCGAGACCCGCATCGGCCTCAAGGTGTTTTCCCGCGGCGCGGCGCTCCCCCTCTCCGAGCGGGTGCCGGTCCTGGAGAATCTCGGCTTCCGGGTCATCGACGAGCGCTCCTACCGCCTCAAGCCCGAGGGCGCCGGCGCCCGGGTCTACCTGCACGACATGGTGCTGGAACGGGCCGGCGGCGGGACGGTCGACGTGGCGTCGGTCGAGGGACCGGTCGAGGCGGCGCTGCTCGCGCTCGCACGAGAGCTGGCCGAATCGGACGCCTACAACCGCCTGGTGCTGGAAGCCGGGCTCGGCTGGCGCGACGTCGCGCTGATCCGGGCGCTGGGACGCTACCTGCGCCAGCTGCGCATCCGCTACGGCCAGGACTACCTCGCGGCGACGCTCGCCCGGCACCCCGCCCTCGCCCGGCGGCTGGTGGCCCTGTTCTACGCCCGCTTCGACCCCCGCCGCGACGGCGACCGGTCGGGGGCCCAGGAGGCGATACGGACCGAAATCGAGGCGGATCTCGGCGGCGTCACCAGCCTCGACGAGGACCGGATCCTGCGCCGGTTCGTCAACCTGGTGGAAGCGGCGCAGCGCACGAACTTCTTCCAGATCGGCCGCAACGGCCTGCCGCCTGAGACCATCGCGTTCAAGTTCCGCTGCGCGAAGGTCGACGGGATGCCGCTGCCCCGGCCCCTGTTCGAGGTCTTCGTCTACTCGCCGCGCGTCGAGGGCGTGCACCTGCGCTTCGGCTACATCGCCCGGGGCGGCCTGCGCTGGTCGGACCGGCCGGAGGACTTCCGGACCGAGGTGCTGGGTCTCGTGAAGGCGCAGCAGGTCAAGAACGCCGTGATCGTGCCGGTCGGCGCCAAGGGCGGGTTCTTCCCCAAGCGCCTGCCCCCGGCTTCCGACCGCCAGGCCTGGATGCAGGAGGGCACCGAGAGCTACCGGATCTTCATCCGCACGCTGCTCTCGCTCACCGACAACATCGTCGACGGAGCGATCGTCCCCCCGTCCTCGACCGTGCGGCACGACGAGGACGACGCCTATCTGGTGGTCGCCGCCGACAAGGGCACCGCCACCTTCTCGGACGTCGCCAACGCCCTGTCGCTGGAGGCGCATCACTGGCTCGGCGACGCCTTCGCGTCGGGCGGCAGCCAGGGCTACGACCACAAGCAGATGGGCATCACCGCCCGCGGCGCCTGGGAGGCGGTGAAGCGCCACTTCCGCGAGGTCGACATCGACATCCAGGCCGAGCCGGTCACGGTGGCGGGCGTCGGCGACATGTCGGGCGACGTGTTCGGCAACGGCATGCTGCTGTCGCGCTGCCTGAAGCTCGTCGCCGCCTTCGACCACCGCGACATCTTCCTCGACCCCGATCCCGATCCGGCGGTGGCCTTCGCCGAGCGCCAGCGCCTGTTCGATCTGTCGCGTTCGTCCTGGGCCGATTACGACCGGCAAAAAATCTCGGCCGGCGGCGGGGTCTTCTCGCGCCAGGCCAAGACCGTGCCGCTGTCGCCCCAGATGCGGGCCCGCCTCGGGCTCGACCAGGCCGAGGCGACGCCGGCGGACGTGATGCAGGCGATCCTGCGCGCGCCCGTCGACCTCCTGTGGTTCGGCGGCATCGGCACCTACGTGCGCGCCACCTCGGAGAGCGACGACGAGGCCGGCGACCGGGCGAACGACGCCATCCGCATCACCGGCGCCGAGTTGCGCGCCCGGGTGGTGGGCGAGGGCGCCAATCTCGGGCTCACCCAGCGCGGCCGCATCGAGGCGGCGCGGCGCGGGGTGCGCCTCAACACCGACGCGATCGACAACTCGGCCGGGGTCAACACCTCGGATGTCGAGGTCAACATCAAGATCGCGCTCGCCACGCCCGAGCGCGACGGCCGCCTGAGCCCGGAGAGCCGCAACGCGCTCCTCTCCGGCATGACCGAGGCGGTGGCCGACCTGGTCTTGAGGAACAACCAGCTCCAGACGCTGGCCCTGTCCCTCGCCCAGCGCTCGGCGGCCGCCGAGACCGGCTTCGCCGCCCGGCTGATGCAGACCCTGGAGGCCGACGGACGCCTCGACCGCACCGTCGAGTACCTGCCCTCGGACGCCACCCTGGCCGAGCGGGCGCAGGGCGGCGAGGGCCTGACCCGGCCCGAACTGGCGGTCCTGCTCGCCTACGCCAAGCTGTCGCTCAAGGACGCGCTCCTCGACAGCGCGGTGCCGGACGATCCCTACCTCGCCCGCGAGCTGGAGCGCTCCTTCCCGCCGGTGCTGGTGGCGCGCTACCCGGACGCGGTGCAGGGCCATCGGCTGCGCCGCGAGATCATCGCCACGAGCCTTGCCAACGCCATCGTCAACCGTGGCGGGCCGACCATCGTCAGCCGGCTCGCCGACGAGACCGGCGCCGAGGCCCCGGCCATCGCCGCCGCTTACGCGGTGACCCGCGACGCCTTCGGGCTGATCGACCTCAACAAGGCGGTCGATGCCCTCGACGGCGCGATCTCCGGCGACCAGCAGCTCGCCCTCTACGCCGAATTGCAGGACCTGCTGCGCCAGCGCATGGTCTGGTTCATCCGCAACGGCGAGGCCGCGTCCGGCGGCATCGAGGCGGCGGTGCAGCGCTACCGCGACGGCATCGCGGCGGTCTCGCGGGCCCTGCCGGGCGCCCTCCCCCCTGCGGCCGCCGAGGCCCTGGCCCGGCGGATCCGGGCCTTGGCCGACCACGGCGTGCCGGAGGAGCTGGCTTCCCGCCTCGCCGCGCTCGGCGAGCTCGGCGCGGCGCCCGACATCGTCGAGGTCGCCGAGGCGACCGGGCGTCCGCCGGCCGCCATCGCCGCGACCCACTTCGCGCTGGCCGACCTGTTCCGCCTCAACGCGCTCTCGGCCGCCGCCCAGGCGGTGCCGGTGGCCGACACCTTCGACCGCATCGCGCTGGAGCGGGCGGTGGCCGGCATCGCCTCGGCCCACCGGGCGCTCACCGCCGAGGCCGCGGCGTTCGACGCCGAGGGCGCCGCCGCGGTCGAGGCCTGGAGCCAGGCCCGCGGCGCCTCCCTCGCCCGCATCCGCACGGCGGTCGCGGCCATCGCCGCCTCGGGCCTCACGGTGTCGAAGGTCTCGGTGGCGGCGAGCCTGCTGGGGGATCTCGCCCGGCAGGATCCCGTCAAGCAGGATCCTGCGCGGCCGTGACGGGAGTGCCGGAATTCGGGGCGGACTTTCGGGCCCGCTTCGCGGATCTGGTTGCGTGGCGCCGCGACGTGCGGCGCTTCCGCACCGATCCCGTGCCGGAGGATGCCCTGCGGGACTGCCTGGCGCTCGCGTGCCTCAGCCCCTCGGTCGGCAACAGCCAGCCCTGGCGCTTCGTGCGGGTCTCTCAGTCGGCGCGCCGCGCCGCCGTCGCGGCAAGCTTCTCGCGCTGCAACGAATCCGCGGCCGTGGCTTACGACGACGAGCGCGCCGCCGCCTATCGCCGCCTCAAGCTCGCGGGCCTGCGCGAGGCGCCGGTCCACCTCGCCGTCTTCTGCGACGAGGCGACGGCGGCCGGCCACGGGCTCGGCCGCGCCACCATGCCGGAGATGCTGCGCTATTCCGTCGTCACGGCGATCCACACCTTCTGGCTCGCCGCCCGGGCCCACGGCCTCGGCGTCGGCTGGGTCTCGATCCTGTGCCCCGAGGAGGTGACGGGCGTCCTCGACGTGCCCGCCGCCTGGCGGCTCGTCGCCTATCTGTGCGTCGGCTACCCGGCCGAGGAGCACGCCGACCCGGAACTGGTGCGGCACGGCTGGCAGGCGCGCGAGACGGAAACCGCGATGCTAGAGCGGTGAGCCGGGCGCAGGCCTGGGCTGCGCTCGCCATGGTTGCATACATACCAGTATGTACAATAGAAGGATCGTGGCTGCCGACGCGGCCCCGGAGACCCCTCCCATGCCCCTGGTCACCATCACCCTGAAGCGGAACCGTCCGGCGGACGAGCGCCGCGCCATCGCGGATGCCGTCCATGCCGCCCTGGTCGGCAGCATAGGCATCCCGGCCGACGACCGGTTCCAGGTCGTCTCGAGCCAATTCGACGACGTGATCTACGATCCCGCCTATCTCGGCATCCACCGCACCGACGACCTGGTGATGATCCAGGTCCATCTCTCGACCGGGCGCAGCGTCACGCAGAAGAAGGCCCTGTTCGCCGCCATCGCCGAAAAACTCGGCGCGCTCGGCCTTCGACCCGAGGACGTGCTCGTGACCCTGGTCGAGATCGCCCGGGAGAATTGGTCGTTCGGCCACGGCCTCGCCACCTATGCCGACGTTCCGCCGCCGCATCTGGCGGGATCCGCGGTCTGACGGCTGGCCGGGCGGCACCCGACGCGGCATATCGTGTCCGACGTCGCAAGGCCGTTCGGGACGAGGCGAAGCGCGGGAAGTTCCCTCTCCCCGCGCCACGCCTTGATCCGGACAGCGCCGCCGACGGCGAGAGACACGACATGGCACGGCCAGGATCATCGAAGCGCGAGGCGATCGTCGCGGCGGCAAAAGCGCTGTTGTGGGAGCGCGGCTACGAGGCGACGAGCCCGCGGGACGTGCTCGACCGCAGCGGCGCCGGCCAGGGCAGCCTCTATCACCATTTTTCCGGCAAGCGGGAGGTGGCGGCGGCGGCGCTCGCCGAGATGGCCGAGGAGGAGATCGCGGCGATCGACAGGCTGTTCGCGCCCGATTCGCCGCCCCTCGACCGGGTCCACGCCTACCTGACCCGGGAGCGGCAGGCCCTGCGCGGCTGCCGCTTGGCGCGCCTCGCCAACGAGGCGGCGATGGAGGAACCGGCCCTGCGCGAGCCGGTCGCGGCCTATCTCGGCCATATCCAGGCCTCGCTGCGGGCGAGCCTGGAGGAAGCGAAGGCGGCGGGCAGTCTCCTGCCCGGCATCGAGCCCGCGGCGCTGGCCGCCGCCCTGCTGGCGATCGTCGAGGGCGGCTACGTGCTCGCCCGCGTGCACTGGGACGCGGACGCGATGCGCGCGGCGATCGACGGCGGCGTGCAGCTCCTCGCCGCCATCTCCCGCCCTCAGCCGTGAGCCTGGGCCGCCGCCAGGATGCCGACGCCGACCGCGATGACGCCGATGCCGAGAATCATCAGCGGCGTCACCGGCTCGCCGAACAGGATGGCGCCGCCGAGCGCCGCGCCGACCATGCCGACGCCGGCCCAGATCGCGTAGACGATCCCGATCGGCAGCATGTCCATGCTGCTCGACATCAGCCACAGGGCGGTGCCGTAGCCCAGCGCCACCAGCACGGTCGGCCCCGGGCGGGTGAGCCCGTCGGCGGCCTTGAGGGCGAGCGTCGCGGTGATCTCGGCGCCGATCGCCACCGCGAGGATCAGGAACGGGTTCATGCGCTCGCCGTCAGCGGCAGGTCCGGCGACGGCGCCGGGGCGACGAACATCTCAAGGTCGTCGGCGAATTGCTCGGCGATCTCGGGGGCGTTCTCCAGGCAGACCTTGAGGTAGTCGGTGAAGGCCGGCGGCGGCGCCAGCCCCTCCGCCAGCAGCCGCTCGTTCGAGAAGGTCAGGTCGAGGGAGCAGAAGGCGTAGTAGGCGCGCACCGCCCGCAGCATCGCCTGCTTGAGGGCGCCGTCGAGGCCGAAGGTCTCGGCGAAACGGCGCCGCAGCAGCGCCCGGTCGGCGGCGAGGTCGAAGCGGCTGAAGTCGTCGCGCGGGCCGCTCGCCGGGTCGGCCGCCGCGAAGGCCTGCATCAGGTCGTCCCAGCGCGAGCGGGCGCCGGCCCCGGCCGAGATGTGATAGAGGCTGTGGGCGAGCGTCGGCTTGCGCAGGAGGCCGAGAAGGCTGTCGGCGACCCAGTCGACCGGCACGATGTCGACGGCGCTCTCGGGCGCGCAGGGCACCAGGCGCAGGCGGTCGGCGGCGCGGATCACCCACAGGATGCTGGAGCTCGGCGCGGCCCCCAGCGTGGAGTGGCCGACCACGATCGAGGGGCGCGCCACCACGATCGGCAGGTCGGCGAAGCTCCCGGCGAGCGAGGTCTCGGCCGCCGCCTTCGAGACCGTGTAGGCGACGAGGTGCCGGGCGTCCCGGGACGGATAATCCGCCTCCTCGACGAGGGACGGCGCTTCTGCGCCGCAGATCATCGCGGTGCTGACGTGCAGGAAGCGCACGAGGCCCGGCATGCCCCGCGCCCGGCGGGCGAGCGCCAGGGTGCCGTCGTGGTTGGTGCGGCTGACCCGCTCCTCGCCCCACCACGAAGTGTCGGCGGCGAGATGCAGGACGTGGGTGCAGGAATCGAGACGCGGGTCGGCGTCGAGATCGGCGCGGGTGAAATCGCCCGGGACCACCTCGACCGCGCGGGCGAGGCGCTGGGCGGTGAACGGGTCGGTGAAGCGCGACAGGCGCGCGGCGATCCGCTGCCGGCCCTGCTCGGCGCTGGTGCAGCGCACGAGGCACACCCATTCGGTGCCGTCGCGCCGGCTCAGGCTCTGATGAAGGACGGCGCCACCCAGAAAGCCGGTTGCACCCGTCAGTAATATCCGTGCCACGCTGGACCTCCCCGCATTCAGGAGAGGTGCCACATGTCAGCGGACAAATAACCCACTTCTGCGGCACCGAACTCGTGTTCATGCAGTATGTTGCCCGGGCGCAACCGTCTATTTCTCGTTATGCTTAGACCATTCGCCGAAAAATCGCGCTAGAAATGTAATAGACACAAACCGATATAGTCCGTCAGGCCTATGATCGGACATACGCCGCCAATCGCCGACCGTTCGAGACGGCAACGGATGGAGACAGACATCTTTCAGAAACGTTTTCCCTGGGGGATGCGCGGTTCAGGCGCGGCTGAGCAGGTGGGCGAGGAGCGCCCGCAACTGAGCCGGCTTCAACGGCTTGTAGACCAGCTCGCAGCGGGCCGCCCGGACCCGCGCCTCGACCTCCGCCGAGTGGTCGGCGGTGGTGATGACCGCCGGGATGTCGTGGCCGTGGACCGAGCGCAGCCAGGCCACGGTGTCGAGGCCGCAGGCGCCGCCGTCGAGGTGGAAGTCGGCGACGACGACGTCGGGGCTCCAGGTCGTGCCGAGGAGCCGCACCAGGCTCAGGTGGTCGCGGGCCGCGAAGGCGTTGGCGTCCCAGCCGTGGAAGAGCCGCGCCAGGGCCTCGAGCGCCGGCTTGTCGTTCTCGATGAGCGCGATGCGGGCGCCGGTGAGGCTCGTCGGCGGCACCAGCGAGGGGGCGGGCCGCGGCGGTTCCGCGGCACACGGGGTGAGGTAGAGGCTGAAGCGCGAGCCGTGCCCGACCCGGGATTCGAGGCTCAGCCCGTGGCCGAGCGCCTGGGCCGAGCGGCGCACGATCGACAGGCCGAGGCCCAGCGCGATCTCGCCGTCGACGCTCTCGCGCCCGCCGCGGTGGAATTCCTCGAAGATCAGCTCCTGATCGCTCTCCGGGATGCCGGAGCCCGAATCGACCACGTCGATGCGCACCGCGTCGCCGCGCTTCCTCGCCGCCACCAGCACGCCGCCGGCCGCGGTGTAGCGGATCGCGTTCGAGGCCAGATTCTGCAGGATGCGCTGGAGCAGCACGAGGTCGCTCTTCACCCAGGTCCGCCCGCCGCGCACCGAGAAGCGCAGGCCCTTGCGGGCGGCGAGCGGCCCGAAGCTCGCCTCCAGGCTCTCCAGCACGTCGGCCACCAGGACCGGGCGCACCACCGGCTGGATCAGGCCGGCATCGAGCTTGGAGATGTCGAGGAGCGTCTTGATCAGGTCCTCGATGGTCTGGAGACCGCGCTCGACCTGGCCGACGATGCCACGGGCCTCCGGCCCCACCGGCATGTCGGCCAGCGCCGACAGCGACAGCCGCGCGGCGTTGAGCGGCTGGAGCAGGTCGTGGCTCGCGGCGGTGAGAAAGCGGGTCTTCGAGCTGTTGGCGCGCTCGGCCTCCTCCTTGGCGGCGGTGAGCGCCTGGTTCGAGCGCTCGAGGCTGCGCATCAGCGCGGTCAGCTCCTCGGTGCGGGTGCGGACCTGGCCCTCGAGGGTGATGGCGGTCTGGAACAACGAGTAGGCGCTGCCGCGCTGGTCCATCCGGCGCTCGACCTGGGACATCAGCGCGGCGTTGATGCGCTCGAGCTTGGCCACACGGGCGCGGAGGGACACGGCCTCCGCCTCGGCCTCCGCGGCCGGGCGGGAAGGTACGTCGTCGCGGGTCACGGGCTCGCCGGCCGGCCGATGGCGATGCCCGTAAAAGTCTGGTTCAGGTGCATCGAGCGGTACTGCTCGCCGTAGGTCTCGAAGCCGACGACGTTGTAGTGCCGGTAAAGCTCGGCGATGCTGTGACGCGCCTGGTGAATCTCGGCGTCGAGGCGGCGCAGCACGCATTCGAAGCCGATCACCAGGTCGACCCCGCCGAGCCGCGCGTCGAGCCGGGCGAGCTCCTCTCGCGTGGCCTCGACGAGATCCTTCTGCCGCGCGAGCGTCAGCACCACGCCGCTCTCGATGGCGCAATGGAAGCTGAGCGAGCGGTCCGGGTTGAGATGGCGGATCGAGCGGCAGAAATAGTCGCCGCCGACCCGCACCACGAGGGGATGGGCGGCAAAGCTCGTCGGCGTCAGGGCGTCGGGGTCGAGGCCGAGCGCGTTGGCATACTCGACCGCCGCCGGCTCGGCGTTGAGTTCGCGCACGGTGCGCTGCTCCTGGTCGGTCTCGGTGACCACGAACTTGACGCCGGTCGGCTCGAAATTGTCGTTCTTGAAGATCTCGACCGGGAAGTCGGTCTCGATCAGCAGCAGCACCGCGGCCCGGCGATGCACCTGGCCGTCATGAATCAGCGCGGTCTCGGAGAAGGTCAGCTCGTCCCCGGCCGAACCGCCGACCAGGGGCACCCCGTCGAGGCCGTAGCCGACGGCGGCGATCACCGATTCCTCGGCATTGGCGAGCCCGTCGATGAGCGAGATGGCGAAGCGCTGCCCGCCGCGGGAGATCCGCTCGAGATCGGCCCGCAGGGCCCTGATCGAGGATGCGGCGCGCTCGGCGTCGAGATTGTCGACCTCCTCCAGTACCGCGGAGGCGATGCGGAACCCGTCATGCGGGAAGGCGATCACCACCAGGCCCCGGTCGAGCCCGGCCATCGGGCTGATCTCGCCCGAGGAGGTGCAGCCGGCGATCCGCACGCCCGGAAAGGCCAGGGCGAGGGCCGCATTGAGGGCGGCGACGCCGTAGACCGGCGAGAAGAAGATCACCAGATGGGCGATGCGGCTGACGTCGAGGGAGGCGGCGACCGCCGCAACGGCAGCCTCGGCCCCGACCGCGTCGGTCCAGGCGGTCTGAATGCCACAGCGATGCGACCGCGTGCGCGTGTCCTGACCCGGCACCGGGCCCGACACTGTCCGCGCAGAACTTCCCCGCGCCAAGGGTCCCCTCCCGTCCTCGCCCGCTCCGCCTGGCTTCGCTCCAGTATGCGGCGCGGAGGGACGGCTGGCAACGGCGGCCGCCGGCCTTGCGGAGTTTCCCTTAAGGAAATCACACCGGCGGACAGGTTCCACGTGCCATTTCGGCAAGCTCACCGGAAGCTCGTCCGTGGGGAGGTCCCGTATTCGGGGCCTCGCCGGGTGCACAGGCGCGGCCGGTGCGGCGGCCGCGCCTGCGCGTCGGGAACGGCAAGGGCGATCGCCCCCGCGATCGGCGGTCGCGCCGCCCCACGCGACGCGGCCGCCAGATGCCCCGCTCCGTCCCGCCCACTCCGCGGTGAGGATGTCCTTGCGCCGCCGAGGTTGCCCGAGGATAGGACCGGGCCGCCGTCAGCCACCATAGGACCAAGGTGCAGTGATCCGGTTCTTCGCCATACCTCCCTACCAAAGCACGGTGGCTGCTCCCGTGGGCGGATGGTAACTCTTATCTCGACTTACGGATGCGGCAACAATGTTGCACCGCATCTACGAGTGCGCGCCAGACCGCGGCGCGCCTGCGAGAGGATGATCCGCTGCGATGGTGGGATTGACCGGCCGGGCCCCTGAGGTATCCCTTCCACGGCCGGACGGGGCGCCGACGCCCGTCGCGGAAGGGGCGGACATGCACCTGATCATCGTGGACGATCACCCGCTGTTTCGCGACGCGCTGAGCAGCGCCGTCCGCCTCGCCTTCCCGGCCGCCGAGGTCGAGGAGGCCGACGGCATCGAGAGCGCGTGCGCGGCCCTGTCCCGCGGCCGGTCGATCGACCTCACCCTGCTCGACCTCACCATGCAGGGGGTCAACGGCTTCGACGGGCTGATCGCGATCCGCACCCGCTTCCCGCGCATCCCGGTGCTGGTCGTCTCGGGCCTCGACGATCCGCGCATCGTGCGCGAGGCGCTGTCGCACGGCGCCGCCGGCTTCGTGCCCAAGGCCGCCGGCAAGCCGGTGCTGATCCGCGCCATCACCGACGTGCTCAACGGCGCGATCTTCGTGCCCGAGGGCCTGTCCGGTCCCGCCGAGGCCCCCGGCCGCAAGACCGGCAAGCCGCCGATCGCCGAGCGCATCGCCGAACTGACCCCGCAGCAGGTACGGGTGCTGCTGATGATCCGCCAGGGCAAGCTCAACAAGCAGATCGCCCACGAGCTCGGCGTCGGCGATTCCACCGTCAAGGCCCACGTCTCCGAGATCCTGCGCAAGCTCGGGGTGATCAGCCGGACCCAGATCGTCATCGAGACGGCGAATCTCGACTACGACAACATCATGTCGACCCTGCCGTCGAACTGATCGCCTGTTCGATCGGTCTATACGGGGTTTATACGCATCGCGTCATTCGGGGGCCGCGTCGCGGAGCCCGGAGTGACCAGGTGGGCGCCAACAGTGTCGGTCGGGCACACCGGCTGCCGGCCGCATCTCCGGGCCGAAACCCGGGTGAAACCGACGGCATCGCGTCGAACGGCGACCGCCGGACCCGCATCCGCCGACCCGAATCCCTACGACGAAAGTCTCATCACGGCGCGGGCGCCCTGCCCGGCGGCCGCATTGGCAGTGCACAAGGTTTCCTTTACCCGAAAGTCGAAGGACGCCGCCGAAGCCTGTTTTTCAGCCCGGCGGCACAGCCGGGAGGAACACCCCATGACTGCCGTCCGGAAGCACGGACCCTGGGCCCTCGTGGGCGCGCTCGGGGCCACCGCCCTCGCCGTGGTGGCGACGCAGCGCGG
The DNA here is from genome assembly GCF_017347565.1 of Methylobacterium indicum. Taxonomy (NCBI): domain Bacteria; kingdom Pseudomonadati; phylum Pseudomonadota; class Alphaproteobacteria; order Hyphomicrobiales; family Methylobacteriaceae; genus Methylobacterium; species Methylobacterium indicum. Next base: position 6,471,222 of record NZ_AP024145.1, read on the forward strand.
CGAGAGCATCAACGCCCTCTGGATCGTCGTCGCGGCGGTCTCGGTCTACCTGATCGCCTACCGCTACTACTCGCTCTACATCGCCGACCGCATCATGCGGCTCGACCCGACCCGCCAGACCCCGGCGGTCCGGCACAATGACGGGCTCGATTACGTCCCGACCGACAAGTACGTCCTGTTCGGCCACCATTTCGCGGCGATCGCGGGCGCCGGCCCGCTGGTCGGCCCGGTGCTGGCCGCGCAGATGGGCTACCTGCCGGGCCTGCTCTGGATCCTCGCCGGCGTGGTGCTCGCCGGCGCCGTGCAGGACTTCATGGTGCTGTTCGTCTCGATGCGCCGCGACGGCCGTTCGCTGGGCGAGCTGATCCGCGCCGAACTCGGCACCATCCCCGGCATCGTCGCCCTGTTCGGCGCCTTCCTGATCATGGTCATCATCCTGGCGGTGCTCGCGCTCATCGTCGTCAAGGCGCTGGCCGAGAGCCCCTGGGGCACCTTCACGGTGATGGCGACGATCCCGATCGCGCTCCTGATGGGCGTCTATTCGCGCTGGATCCGCCCGGGCCGCATCGGCGAGGTCTCGATCCTCGGCTTCGTGCTGCTGATGGCCGCGATCCTCTACGGGCAGACCGTCGCCGCCGACCCGACGCTGGCTGCCATGTTCACCTTCACCGGCACCCAGCTGTGCTGGATGCTGATCGGCTACGGCTTCGTCGCCTCGATCCTGCCGGTCTGGCTGCTGCTCGCCCCGCGCGACTACCTCTCGACCTTCCTCAAGATCGGCACAATCGTCGGCCTCGCGCTCGGCATCCTGGTGCTGGCGCCCCACCTCCAGATGCCCGCGGTGACAAAGTTCGTCGACGGCACCGGGCCGGTCTGGTCGGGCTCGCTGTTCCCGTTCCTGTTCATCACCATCGCCTGCGGCGCGGTCTCGGGGTTCCACAGCCTGATCTCGTCGGGCACGACGCCGAAGCTGATCGACAACGAGGTCAATGCCCGCTTCATCGGCTATGGGGGCATGCTGATGGAGTCGTTCGTCGCCGTGATGGCGCTCGTCGCCGCCACCGTGATCGATCCGGGCGTCTACTTCACCATGAACTCCCCGGCGGCGGTCGTCGGCACCACGCCGGAGAGCGCCTCCGCGGCGGTCACCGCCATGGGCTTCCCGATCTCGGCCGAGACCATCAAGCAGACCGCCGCGGATGTCGGCGAGCACACGGTGATCTCGCGGGCCGGCGGCGCGCCGACGCTCGCGGTCGGCATGGCCCACATCATCTCGAACGTCGTCGGCGGCAAGGCGATGATGGCGTTCTGGTACCATTTCGCCATCCTGTTCGAGGCGCTGTTCATCCTCACCGCCGTCGATGCCGGCACCCGGGCCGGGCGCTTCATGCTCCAGGACCTGATCGGCGTGGCGGTGCCGGCCTTCAAGGACACCTCGTCCTGGGGTCCGAGCATCGTGGCGACGGGCCTGTGCGTCGCGGCCTGGGGCTTCTTCCTCTACCAGGGCGTGACCGATCCGCTCGGCGGCGTGAACACCCTGTGGCCGCTCTTCGGCATCTCGAACCAGATGCTGGCGGCCATCGCGCTCACCCTCTGCACCGTCGTCATCTTCAAGATGAAGCGGGAGCGCTACGCCCTCGTCACCATCGTGCCGACGCTCTGGCTCGTCGCCTGCACGCTCACCGCCGGCCTCCAGAAGGTCTTTTCCGCCGATCCACGGGTGGGCTTCCTGGCCCATGCCGAGCGCTACGCGACCGCGCTCGCCGAGGGCAAGGTGCTGGCCCCGGCCAAGACCGCCGACCAGATGCGCCAGATCATCCTCAACGACCGCATCGACGCGGTGCTGGCGCTGGTCTTCGTCGGCGTCGTGGTGGCGATCATCGCCTTCGGCGTGCAGGCCTGCCTCAAGGCCTACCGGGCCGACCGCTGGACTGCCGTCGAGGCGGATCCGCGGGCGATGCCGGCGGCGGCGGAGTAAGGCCGATGGGCGCCGAGACCTTACGGGATCGCTGGGCCACCCTGACGCGCTGCGTCTGCGACGGGGCACGCCTGATGGTCGGACAGGGCAACTACGACACCTACGTCGCCCATATCCGCAAGACCCACCCCGACCAGCAGCCGATGACCGCGACGGAGTTCTTCCGCGAGCGCCAGAACGCCCGCTACGGCGTCGGCGGCCGCGGCGGCTTCCGCTGCTGCTGACCGACCTCGCCCGCGCAGGGTCCTTAACCCTGCGCGGGCGAAACAACACGCAATGCCGGACCTTGTTCCCACAAAGACGAAATCCGTTCACGAGTCTTTCAGGATACACCCGTAACGCTTGCGGCGGGATGATGGCGGCGATGTCGCAAGTCGCCGCTCCCGCGACACGATCGGGTAAAGCACGCCTTAACTAGGGCTGATCCGGCAGCATGGCGGCGGCGCGCAATCGGCACGGCTTGGCCGGACGGGGCGGTGCTAGAGATGAGGCCCCTCGTCGACACCCGCCGTGACACCCGTGGCCACCCTGACACTCCCCGTCGCCGCCCCCTCCGCCCGTCCGGCCATGCCGGCCCTGCTCGGCGACCAGCCGCTGCGCGGCATCGTGCTGGTGGTGATCTCCACCGTCTTCCTGTCCAGCTCCGACGCCACGGCGAAGTACCTCACCGGGCAGCTCTCGGGGATCGAGGTGGCGTGGCTGCGCTATGTCGGCTTCCTCGCCGTGATGCTGGCGGCGGCCGTGGTGCGGGCGCAGCTCAAGCGCGGCGCCACGCCGTTCCGCAGCGCCCGGCCCGGCCTTCAGGTGGTGCGCGGCGTCGCCCTGGTCGGCTCGTCGCTGCTCTTTCTGGCGGGCCTGCGGGTCCTGCCGGTGGCGGAGACCACCGCCATCGCCTTCGTCTCCCCGATCTTCGTCACCGCCCTGTCGATCCCGGTTCTGGGCGAGAAGGTTGGTGCCCGGCGCTGGGCCGCCGCCTTCGTCGGCCTGCTCGGCGTGCTGATCATCGTCCGGCCGGGCACCAGCGCCTTCCAGGCCGCGGCCCTGCTGCCCATCGTCTCCGCCCTGTTCTGGGCCGCCGCCCTCGTCGTCACCCGCAAGATCAACGGCTACGACGCCCCCCAGACCACCATGACCTGGTCGGCGATCGTCGGCTTCGTGATCCTGTCGGCCCTCGTGCCCTTCGTGTGGGAGACCCCGAACCTCAACCAGGTCGCGATCGGCGCCGCCATCGGCTTCATCTCGACCGCCGGGCACTGGATCGTCACCATCGCCTACCGACATGCCCCGGCCTCGACCCTGGTGCCGTTCTCCTACAGCCAGATCATCTGGGCCGGCCTCCTCGGCTTCCTGTTCTTCGGCACCGTGCCGACCGCCTGGATGGGCCTCGGCGTCCTGGTGATCTGCGGCAGCGGCCTCTACACCGCCCACCGCGAGCGGATGCGCCGCGTCCCGGCCCCGACCGGGGTGCTGCCGGCGGGCGGGGTGCGCTGAGGGACCGTCCTCATCGCGCGCTCGATTTCTAGGCCATGACATCGGGCGGCGGACGCAAGTTCGCCGCCTGATGCCGTCTCAGAACCTGCCCGGCCTCGGGCGGCGGACGCATCAGGCATCCGGGCCGACCGACCCCGATCTCGCCCACCCTTCCCACTCGCCCCCAACCCTTCTAAGGACACGCCTCCCCGTCGCCCCGGAATCGCGGAGTCGTCATGTCCAGCATCACCCAGCGCATCGCCACCGAACTCGGCGCGCAGGAATGGCAGGTCAAGGCGGCGGTGGACCTGCTCGATGGCGGCTCGACGGTGCCGTTCATCGCCCGCTACCGCAAGGAGGTGACCGGCACCCTCGACGATGCGCAGCTGCGCACCCTGGAGGAGCGCCTGCGCTATCTGCGCGAGCTGGAGGCGCGCCGCGCCGCGATCCTCGAGAGCGTGGGGTCCCAGGGCAAGCTCGACGACGCGCTGAAGGGCCAGATCCTCGCCGCCGACACCAAGGCGCGGCTGGAAGACCTCTACCTGCCGTTCAAGCCCAAGCGCCGCACCAAGGCGCAGATCGCCCGCGAGGCCGGCCTCGGGCCCCTGGCCGAGGCGCTGCTCGCCCGGCCCGACCAGGTGCCTCTCCAGGCCGCCGCCCCGTTCGTGGACGAGGCCAAGGGCGTGGCGACGCCGGAGGCGGCGCTGGAGGGCGCCCGCTCGATCCTGGTCGAGCGCTTCGCCGAGAATGCCGAACTGGTGGGGCAGCTGCGCGAAGCGTTCTGGACCCGCGGGCGCCTCGTCTCCCGGATGCGGGACGGCAAGGCGCAGGAAGGCGCCAAGTTCTCCGACTATTTCGACTTCTCCGAGCCCCTGACCCGCCTCCCCTCCCACCGGGTGCTGGCGCTGTTCCGGGGCGAGAAGGAGGAGGTGCTGGACCTGCGCCTCGACGAGGCGCCCGAGGGCGTGGACGCCCAGAGCCTGTACGACGGCCGCATCGCCCTCTCGGCCGGCATCCAGGACCGCGGCCGGCCGGGCGACCGCTGGCTGATGGAGGCGGTACGCTTCGCCTGGCGCACCAAGCTGAAGCTCTCGATCGAGCTCGACCTGCGCGCCCGCCTGTGGGACGCGGCGGAAACGGAAGGCGTGCGGGTCTTCGCCGGCAACCTGCGCGACCTGCTGCTCGCCGCACCCGCCGGCGCCCGACCGACCCTCGGCCTCGATCCGGGCTACCGCACCGGCGTGAAGGTCGCGGTGGTGGACGCGACCGGCAAGGTGGTGGCGACCGACACGATCTACCCGCACGAGCCCCGGCGCGACTGGACCGGGTCGCTGATGGCGCTCGCCAAGCTCTGCCGCGCCCATAAGGTCGAGCTGGTGGCGATCGGCAACGGCACCGCCTCGCGGGAGACCGACAAGCTCGCCGCCGAGCTGATCGCCAAGCAGCCGGAGCTGAAACTCACCAAGGTGATGGTGTCGGAGGCCGGCGCCTCAGTCTATTCGGCGTCGGCCTATGCCAGCGCGGAATTGCCGGGGCTCGACGTGTCCTTGCGCGGCGCGGTCTCGATCGCCCGGCGTCTCCAGGATCCGCTGGCGGAACTGGTGAAGATCGAGCCGAAGGCGATCGGCGTCGGCCAGTACCAGCACGATCTCGCGGAAGGAAAGCTGTCGCGCTCCCTCGACGCGGTGGTGGAGGATTGCGTGAACGGCGTCGGGGTCGACGTGAACACCGCCTCCGGGCCTCTGCTGGCGCGGGTCTCGGGCCTGACCGAGCGGGTGGCGCAGAACATCGTCAGCCACCGCGACAGCAACGGGCCGTTCCGCAGCCGATCCAGCCTGAAGAAGGTCGCGGGGCTGGGGCCGAAGGCATTCGAATTGTCGGCGGGCTTCCTGCGGATCCAGGACGGCGACGACCCGCTCGACGCTTCGGGCGTCCACCCGGAGGCCTATCCGGTGGTGCGCCGCATCCTCCAGGCGACGAAGAGCGACATCAAGGCGGTGATCGGCAACGGCGCGGTGCTGAAGGGCCTGAACCCCAAAACCTTCACCGACGAGACGTTCGGCCTGCCCACCGTCACCGACATCATCGCGGAACTCGAGAAACCCGGCCGCGACCCGCGCCCGACCTTCAAGACCGCGACCTTCCAGGAGGGCGTCGAGAAGATCGGCGACCTGAAGCCCGGCATGGTGCTGGAGGGCGTGGTGACCAACGTCGCGGCCTTCGGCGCCTTCGTGGATATCGGCGTGCACCAGGACGGGCTCGTCCACATCTCGGCCCTGTCCAAGACCTTCGTGAAGGACCCCCGCGCGGTGGTGAAGCCCGGCGACGTGGTGCGGGCGAAGGTGCTGGAGGTGGATGTGCCGCGCAAGCGCATCTCGCTCACCCTGCGCCTCGACGACGAGGTCGGCGCCCGCCCGCCGCGGGAACAGGGCGGCCAGCACCGCGACGCGCCCCGACGCGACGCCCCGCGGCCGCAAGGCCGCCGGGAGGAGCCGGCGGGCGGCGGCGCGCTGGCGGACGCCCTGCGCAAGGCTGGGCTCGATCGGGGGCCGCGGCGGTAACGGCGACGGACCATGAGGGGAAGCCGCCGGGGATCCCGGCGGCTTCACGGGCGCTCTACTGGATGTCCTCGGGCTTCACGACGATCCAGTTCTTGTCGGCGGTGAGGGGAAGACCGTTCGCGGCCTGGGCGGTCGCGCTGGTCTTCTTCATCTCCTCGATCTGGCTGCGGTACTTCGCCTTGCGATCGACCCAGACCCGGACACCGCCCTTCGGCACGTCGACATCGTGGAACAGCATCGGCCCGTCGCTCACCGGCGTGTCGCCGGCGACCAGGACCGCCTTCTTCCACGGGTCGATATAGGTCATGATCGCCGCGTACTTGCCGGCGTACCAGGTTGCCGGGGTCCACAGGTAGGGCGTGACTTCGAGGGACAAGTTGGCCTTCTCGTCGTAGTGGCCGGCCGCGATCTGCTTGCGTGCCGTCGTCAACTCGCCGGTCTTCCGGTTCTTGAGCAGCGTCGTCACGCCGATGATGTTCTCGGGCTTGACGTTGTAGCCGTAGCGCGGGTCGGACGCGACCATGCGCACGATCTCTTCATGCGCCGCACTCACGACATAGACCGCGATCCCGTTCTCGCGCAGCTTGGCGTACAGCTCCTTGATGCCGGTGAAGATCCTGGGCGGCTGCACCTCGATCGTCTTGATCGTGTCGCCCTCGTAGTAGGTCGTCGGGATGGCCTTTCCGGACGCCATCATCTCGTCGACGTAACCCTTCAGCCTCTCGAGGGTGAGACCGGAGAAGGACTGCGCGATCCATGGGTAACACACCATGTCGTCGATCTCGCACAGCCGGTTATAGTAGCTGTAGAGACTTTCCTTGTAATCACCCTTGTCCTTGAACGGGATCAGCTTCAGCGACGGATCGAGGGTGTCGCGCGTGAGGACGCCCTTCATCTCCAGGAAGGGCAGCAGCGCCTCGGTCAGGTCGTACCGATAGCTGGTATTGTCCATGTCGAAGACGGCGTACGCGCCCTTGTTCGCGTTCGCGGCGATCATCGTATCGAGCTGCTGCGCCGCCTCCTTCGGCCAGTGGTCGAGCCCGGCGGCCGAGGCTTGGCCGGCCAGGCCGAGAAACAGACAACTCACGAGCCACCTCGATGCGCGCAACATGGGACGCTCCCTGGTTCGGGATTGCAGGTCTTCGGGAAGGTTCGGCACGCGTGGAGTGGACAGAGACACCGGGGGACGAAACAGATCTCGTCGATTCGCATGTCTGGTCCGGTCACGCGCCGTGTCATGCGAATGGCCTGTACGGCCTTTCGTCGAGGATAAGCGGTGCCGCGATCATCGCCGCGGTTTGAGCCCCGCGAATGTCCGGCCTATGAAACCCTTGGTCACGCGTTCAGCCAGCGGCCGGCAATAACTTCAGGATATGTTGCAATTTAGTTACATATACATAAATAATTAAACAGCCTGCAGCAAATTACCGAGCAAAAGAGCCGCGATTGAACAAACATCTTATTAACATGCTGTTATACGTTATTCAATATTTATCTGTTTATGGCGTAATGTGATATTTTTAGACCTATATCCCCACAAAAAATATCCCAAAAAGTAAAAATTACATAAAATTATCTTTCATGCGCAATCCTGACCCCTAAATAACGTTGCTTTTGCCCGACGTCTTTCGGAAAGAGGCTTTAGCAACGAAATGCCTCACTTTGATGACATAAGAAATTCGCCGAGCATTTGCAATATCGTTAGATCGGGAGAGATCACACGGCCGAGACAGCAGGACTCATTTGTCCTTGCGGCAAAGCCTACGGAGTGCAAGACCTGCAGGGCGGTAGGGCCGGCTCCGTTACGGTAGGGCACGGTACACGACATTGAGGAAAGTGGAGGCCACCACGCGGGCGTTCCACCCCCCATTCCCGGACCACTGGAGCGTCAGCGGAAGGAGATCCGGGATCCAGCAGAGGACATGCCGCGAAGCGGCTCAACCTGTTGCACCGTCGCAGACAATGAGACGCTTCGCGGCTTTTCGTGCTGGATTCCGGATCTCCTTCCGCTTCGCTTCAGTCGTCCGGAAAAGGGGTTGGTTTGCAATGGGTCATGAAGCCTGGCTGCACGGTTCCCGGCCAGGGTCGTGTACCGTGACGGTAGGGATGATCCACAGACCGACGGCTCCGGGTGGCGCCGATCGGGCATCGCGACACGGTCGAGGGCGTGGCTTCGCCGGCCGAGCACGGCAGGGCATGCGCTGCGGCCCGCCAATGAACGGCGGTCGCCGCCCGGCAGCGCCGGACAGCTCGCCCCTCGTCGCAGGATCGAGATCAGGTGAAGCCGGCGCGTCCTACTTCGCCCCAGGCTCCTTCGCACCTGTCTCCTTGGGCGCGGTATCCTTGCCAGTCCCGTCGCTCACCGTCGTGAAGGTCCCCTCGAAATGGCCGCGCTGGGTGTCGGCCGAGCAGGCGACGACCGAGCGGCCGGGCGGGGAAGCGGGGAACCGGCAGGAGCCGACGGTCATCAGCGTGTCGCGGGTGATACCGCCGTCGCTGCCCTTCACGGTCAGGATCACGGCGCTGACCGGCTGGAGCGCGTCGACGCCGACCTCCTCCTGGCGGTCCTGCGGCATGCCGGTGCCGCTGAAGCTGATCGTGGTGCCGTCGCTGGAGGTGAAGTCGAACGAGGTGCGCCGGCCCTGGACCATGTTCGCGAGGCTGTCGCCGCAGGTCGAGGTGACGTCCTTCCCGGCGATGACGAGCTTGTCGCAGGTGCCCTTGAGCACGTTGCGGGTCATGGGCTGGGCGTGGACCTCGGCGGCGCAGGACAGGCCGAGGAGCACGAGAACGGTGAGGATGCGGGTCAGCATAGGAGGAATGTAGGCACGGAGCGCGGAAAACCCAACTGGATCAAAGCATGGATCGGCCGAGCGCTCCGGCGATCGCGTCGGCCGCCCGCTCGCCCTCCGCGAAGGCGCCGCCCGCGGTGCCCCATTGCTCCCGCGACAGGGCCTCGCCGGCAAACCAGATCCGCTCGCCCACCGCCTCCTTGAGGAGGTCGCGGGCGCCGGTATGACCGGGCGGCACCACCGCCCAGGAGCCGCGCGACCAGGGATCGTGGCGCCACTCGGTCACCGCCGGCACCGCGAGGTCGCGCAAGGACCCGCGGCCGACCTGCTCGGCCAGGCTCTCGCGCACCATCCGGCGCGCGCCATCGGCGCCGGCCCGGGCCGCGTCGAGGCGCGCGGCCATCGGCACGTCGAGCTCGAAATAGTGGAACGGCGTGCCGTCGACCCGCGTCAGCAGGCCCGGCGGCTGGCACCGTCCGCCGATCAGGCTCGCCAGCCGGTCGCGGCCGCGGAACGGCGAGGACGGCCAGTGCAGCACGACGTGCTCGTAGATGCCGGTGGCGAACCCCTCGATCGCCGCGCGTACCGGGCCCGGCAGATCGGGAGCGAAGCGGAGCGCGGGGGCCGGCTCCTGCAGCACCATCATGGGGGCAGTGACGAGAGCCGCCCGGGCCCGCAGGGTGCCGCGGGCGCCGAGATCGAGGCTCACCCCCTCCCCGGCCCAGTCGAGGGCGGTCACCGGGGTCCCGAGCGCCACCGGCAGCCCGGCGGCGAGGCGGGCGAGGTAGGCGCCGTAGCCGCCGGCGATGAAGAAGTTGTCGCCGTACTCCATGCTCGGGAAGTCGTGCAGGCTGATCTCGGAGAGCGGCCGGCCCGAGACGAGGCCGTGCACCAGGGAGACCCGCTTGCCCCAGGGCCCGAGGCCCGGCGGCAGGGAGGTGGACGCCGGACGATCCGCCCCGGGAAGGCGCGCGCCGTCGGTCATCGCCCGGTCGGCGACCGACCAGGCGCGGCCGAAGGCGGCCTCCTCGGCCGGACGTCCCGGGCGGCGCCCGACCCAGAGGTGGCTCTCCTGGGCGGCCCGGCGCAGGGGCTCGCCGCGGGCGAGGCCGAGCGCCACCAGCGGGTTGATCGGCCCGGCATGGAGCCAGTGCGCGCCGAGATCGACCGGATGGCCGCGCAAGGCGGTGGTGACGGTGCGCCCGCCGAGCCGCGGCCGGGCCTCCAGCACCGCGACCGACAGGCCCAGCGCGCGCAGCCGCCGCGCCGCGCCGATCCCGGCGGCGCCTGCGCCGATCACCGCGACGTCGGGAGAGGCGGGCAGGTCCGCCAGGGGCGGGACGCCGGTCGGCGGCAGGTGCTGGTGGGCGGCGCGCGGCATCCGGGTCATCACCCCTTCGTCGAGTCGAGGCCGGCCGCCGCCGCGATCGCGGCGAGCCAGGTGTCGAGCCGGTCGCGGCTCGTCGCCGGGACCGGGCAGCCGGCCTGGCTGCGGATGTAGAGCGCGAGGCTGGCGCGGCCCTCCCCCCGGCCGACGATCTCGACCGCGATCGTGTCGGGGCAGCGCAGCCACGCCGTGCGGGCGACGTAGCGGTCCTGCTCGCCCCAGCGGTCGGTGAAGACCAGGGCGGTGCGCGGCTGGTCCTCGGCGACTCCTCTGACGATCTCGCGCAGGCGCGCCCCCGGGACGGCGTAGTCCGGCGGCACCGCGTCGGCCCGCGCCAGGGGGCAGATGTCGGGGGCGCAGGCGAGCGCGTCGACCCGGGACGGCGTGCGGGCGAGGTTCGCGAAGGCGACCGGGCCGAGATCCGGCGGGCCGAAGAGCGCGATCCACACCTCCTCGATGCCGCCGGGCTCCTCGCCGCGGGCGACCGCCAGCCCCCCGGCGGCCAGGACCGCGAGGAAGAGGCCGAGCAGGACGAGCGCAGCCGGACGCCAGATCACGACGTGTCTCTCAGGGCGCCGGCCGGAGGCGCCAGACCCGCAAGGGCGTATCCCGCACCGGGACCGGCTCCAGCCCGGGCGGGGTGACCTCGCCGCGCCCGAGACGGACCGCGACGTTGGGCGTCTCGCCGGGCTTCTCCGGCGGGGCGCAGGCGACGATGTAGTCCGCCCCCGCCCGCGCGGCCACTCGCGGCAGGGCGTCGAGGTCGCGAAACCCTTCGAGCGAGGCGACGAGGCCGGGCAGCGCCCGGTGATAGGGCGCCGCCACGACGGAATGATGGCTGTGCAGCAGGAGGTTGGGGCCGAGGTCGATCTCGGCCAGGATCACCCCCGGCGCGAGGGCGTCGAGGGCGGCGATCGACCGGCGGGCGCCGCATTCCTGCCAGGCGGCGTGCTCGGCCGCGAAGGCCGTCTCGGTCTTGGCGAAGGCCTGCGGCACCGAGGCGACGAGGAGCCAGACCTTGCCGCAGAGCGCCAGCCCGAGCCCGATGGCGGCGAGCCGCCGGCGCGAGGTCGCCCGGGGATCGCGCAGCAGCGCCACCGCCCGGTCGAGGACCGGGCCGGCGACCAAGGGCACGAAGGCGCCGGCGACGTAGAGGCCGCGGAATTGCGGCACCCCGAGCGCCACGCCGAGCCAGAGCGCCCCGGCCGCCACCGCCATCAGGCGCCGCTGCGCCGGCTCGCCGCCGCGCCAGGCCCACAGGCTGGCCGCGACCGCACCGATCAGCACCGGGACGTGGCCGGCCAGCACCGCGTCGGGGGCCAGGGCGAGGAGCTGCCAGACCGGGCGCATCTCGCGCACCTTCACCAGCCACTCGTCGTGGACGAGGGCCGGCATGCCGGTGAACGGCCCGGCGGCGCAGGCCGGGAACAGCAGGACGAACCCGCCGACCGCGACAGCGCCGCAGGCGACGAGGAACCCGGCCCGCGCCGCGCGAGCGCCGGCCACGAGGCCGGCGCCGCAGGCCGTCGCAAGCGCCGCCGCCCCGAGCCAGAGCCAGGGCGGCGACAGGGCGTCGCACGCCGTGACGGTCCAGTGGGCCGAGCCGGTCTGGGCGAGGAACAGGGCCGGGGCGGCGAGACCGAGGCCGAGGCCGAAGCCGCGGAACGGCGCCAGGGCCGCGCGCCCGTCGCGCCACCACGAGCCGGCGAGGACGAGGCCGGCGGCGGCGATGAAGGGCAGCGCCTCGAGCCCGACCGCGAGGGAGAAGGCCGCGAGCGCGCCCGCGGCCGCGCCGTCCTTCGTCGTCGGGGCCGGCCGGGCGAGGCGGAGGGCCAGCGCCAGGACCGCGCAGATCTGGACGTTGTGATGGTCGATGCGCCCGGGCGCGAACATGCCGGTGACGAACACCGCCTGCCCGGCGGCGAACAGCGCGAAGGCCGCAGGCCTCCAGCCGAAGGCGCGGGCCACCCCGCGATGGAGGATCGCGGCGTAGAGCCCGAGGAGCAGGAGCGGCCAGGCGACCGCGACGATCCCGTCGGCGGCCGGCCCGGCGAAGGGCCGGACCAGCAGGATCAGGGCGGCGATCGGCAGATCGACGAAGCGCGACCAGTGCATCGGCGGCGCGCCGGCATGGCGATGCTGGGCGAGGTCGAACCAGCCCTGGCCGGCGAGAAGGTCGCGCACCTGCACCAGCCGCATCGCGTCGTCGGTGTCGGGCAGGCGGAGATCGCGCAGGACCGCCACGAGGTCGGGCCAGGACAGGATGCCGGCGACGCTCGCCGCCACGATGAGCCAGACCACCGCCGGCCGCTCGAACGGCGAGCGCTCGGCCGCCTCCGGTCCGGGCCGGGCCTGGGTCAGCGGGGCGGCGAGCATGGCGGGATCCCTGACGAGCCTCGGACATCCGGTCGGACCGGGGTCGCATACCGGCCTTACCCCCCGGTTAGCGGGCGCGGTTGAGCGGTTCTTTACCATCCGGCCGCTAAAGCATGGGGAGAACGAGACCCGTCTCCACGCGTAGCGGCCGTGCCGGCCCCCGGAGTTGCCCGAGCGATGAGCCTTCACACCGAGACGCTGGTGATCGGCGGGGGACCGGCGGGCCTGACCACCGGCTACATGCTGGCCAAGGCCGGCCGCGACGTCGTGGTGCTGGAGCGCGACCCAGTCCAGGTCGGCGGCATCAGCCGCACGGTGGAGTACAAGGGATTCCTGTTCGACATCGGCGGCCACCGCTTCTTCTCGAAGGCGAAGGAGGTGGTCGATCTCTGGAACGAGATCCTGCCCGACGACTTCATCGAGCGGCCGCGCCTGTCGCGGATCTACTACAAGGGCAAGACCTACGCCTACCCGCTCAAGGCCTTCGAGGCCCTGCGCAACCTCGGCATCCTGGAGAGCGGCCTTTGCGTCGCCTCCTATCTCTGGGCCCGCGCCCGGCCGATCAAGGAGCCGAAGAGTTTTCACGAGTGGGTCCGCAACCAGTTCGGCGAGCGGCTCTTCTCGATCTTCTTCAAGACCTACACCGAGAAGGTGTGGGGCATGTCCTGCGACGACATCTCGGCCGACTGGGCGGCGCAGCGCATCAAGGGGCTCGACCTCGGCGCCGCGATCCGCGACGGGCTCAAGCGCTCGCTCGGCCTGCACCGGCCGGCGGCCTCCGGCGACGGCGCCGTCATCAAGACCCTGATCGAGTCGTTCCGCTATCCCCGCCGTGGCCCCGGCATGATGTGGGACGCCGCAGCCGCGGCGATCCGCGAGAATGGCGGCCGGGTGCTGCTCGACCGGCGGGTCGACGGCCTGTCGTACGACGCCGCCACCAAGCTCTGGACCGTGAGCGCCCGGCGCGAGGACGGCAGCCGCGAGACCTTCACGGCCCGCAACGTGGTCTCCTCGGCGCCGATCCGCGAGCTCGTCGGCGCGATCCGCCCGGCGCCCTTGAGCACCTTCCAGGCGCGTTCCTTACACTACCGTGACTTCGTCACCGTGGCGCTGATCGCGAAGGCCAAGGACAGCTTTCCGGACAACTGGATCTACGTCCACGACCCGGCGGTGAAGGTCGGCCGGGTGCAGAACTTCCGCTCCTGGTCGCCCGAGATGGTGCCGGACGAATCCTATACCTGCCTCGGCCTCGAATATTTCTGCTTCGAGGGCGACGGCCTGTGGAACGCGCCGGATTCCGAGCTGATCGCGCTCGCCCGCCGCGAGATCGGCCAGATCGGCCTCGTCGATCCCTCCAGCGTCGTGGATGCCTGCGTGGTGCGCCAGCCCAAGGCCTACCCGGTCTACGACGACGCCTACCGCGCCCATGTCGCGACGATCCGCCGGGACCTAGAGGGGAACTATCCGTCGCTCCACCTCGTCGGCCGCAACGGCATGCACAAGTACAACAACCAGGACCACGCGATGATGACCGCCATGCTGACGGCGCGAAACATCATCCTGGGCGAGCGGCGCTACGACGTGTGGAACGTCAACGAGGATGCCGAGTACGGCGAGGCCGGCCTGTCGGGCGCCTGCGAGGCCCTCGCCAGCGAACGGATGGTGCCGCGCAAGGTGGCGTGAGCCGCCTGCGACGCGCCCGGAACCGCGCCCGTTCCGGGTGTCGCCGCGCCGTGGGCCTACCGCACCGCCACCGGCTGCCCCTCCGGGGCGAGCGGGAGCAGCCGCGCGATCTGCGCCGGGGAGAGGCGGCCGGTCGCGGCCGAGCCGAGCCCGCGCTGGTAGCGCGCGATCGCCGCCCGGGTCCCCGCCCCGGGCCGGCCGTCGGGGATCCCGGCGTAATGCCCGGATCGCGCCAGGGCGTGCTGGATCGTGCGCCACTGCTCCGGCCGCAACGCCGCCTCGGTCCAGGACGGAGCCGCGGGCGCGATCCCGACGCCGGAATCCGGGGTTTCGGCGAGCGCCACCTTGAGGGCGGCGATCCGGGTCTTGAGATCGGGGAGCGGTCGCGCGGCCTCGCTGCCGCCGACGAGGGACACCCGCTCCGGGACAAGCGGGTCGCGGGCGGCCTCGATGCCGCGCGACGACAGGGCCTGGAGGCTGCCGATGGTCCCGGTGATCCGGCCGATCGCCTCGCGGTTGATCCGCGCGGTCCGGCCGAGTTCGGAGAGGCGGTCGGTGACCAGCCGGATCCCCGCCTCGCCCTCGGCCCGGGCGGCTTCCATCCGGCCGGCCTGCTCGGCGATCTCGGCCCTGAGAGCGGTCAGGGCGGTGCGGGCCGCGTCGGCCTCCATCCGGGCGGCGGCCAGCGCCTCGCGCTGCTCGGCGACCTGCGCCCGCAGCGCCGCCATCTCCCGGACCACCGCCTCGATCCCCGCCCGGGCCTCCGCCGCGCCGGCATCGGCCGAGGCCCTGATCGCCTCGGCCGCGCGGCGGTTCTCCTGATCCACCTCCGCCGCGTCCCGCAGCCGCGCGACCGAGGCGCCGACGAGATCGAGCTCGTCCCGGCGCCGGCGCACGGCGCGGTCGAGCGCCTCCATCTCGGCGGTGAGCCGGCGCGACCGGGCCGCCAGGTCGGGTCCTTGCGCCTCCCCCTCAGCCCCGGCGAGGGGACGGGCGCCCTCCGCCTCGTCGTCGACCCCGAGGCCGGCCTCCCTCAGGCCCCGGCCGGCCTGCGCGAGCAGCGCCTCGACCGAGACCGCTGCATCGTCGCGGGACAGGAGCAGCGTCATTCCGGACAACAGGACGACGGCCGTCGCGGCCGCGACGATGCGCAGGCCCCGGGGCCGAACCGAGCGGCCGTGCGGCTCCCTGGATCGCGGGCCGCACAGGACGCAGGTCGCGCCCGCCTCGTCCTCCGAAGGCGGCGGGACCCTGTTCGCATCACGCACCACCGTGTTTCGCTCCCCAGCCGGTATTTCGCGATCCTCGCATCGACGATCCGGGGCAGCGAACCGTCCCCTGATCGATTGCCCCATGAAACGGGACAGGGCGGTGGAGCGGGTCAGGCCGGCGCGGGCCGCGACGATCATCGCCTGCGCGTTCGAAATCATCGTGTCTTTCGCCACCCGGTCGCTGTCGCCGCCACCATCCTAAGTGACCCAAGGTCATTTTCAACAAACCCGGCGGCGGCGCCTTCGACCGGAGGCCCGGGGTGCGCCCGGTCGGCATCCTCCCGCGCCGCGCCGGCATCCGCCCCCCGGGGGCTTCCCGGGCTTTTGCCGGGTCACGAGGTCGCGCGGCCGATCGGTCGTTCAGAGGCGGGACCGGCCGCAACCCCGACGGGCGCCGCGCAAAGAGCTTCACAGGGCCCGCCCCCTCGACTAAGGAGCCGACGAGAGCCCCGGTGAAGACCCGCGGAAGGACCCCACGACCATGACCGGCTTCGACCATGTCGGCCTGACCCGGCCCGCCTCGCAGCTCGTGACCGTGTTCGGGGGATCGGGCTTCCTCGGCCGCCACGTCGTGCGGGCGCTCGCCAAGCGCGGCTACCGGATCCGGGTGGCGGTGCGCCGGCCCGACCTCGCACAGTTCCTCCAGCCCCTCGGCCGCGTCGGCCAGATCGTCGGCGTGCAGGCCAACCTGCGCAACCCCGCTTCGATCGTGCGGGCCGCCGAGCACGCCGACATCGTCGTCAACCTCGTGGGCATCCTGCAGGAAACCGGCAGCCAGAGCTTCCAGCGCCTCCAGGCCGACGGCGCTGCCGAGGTCGCCCGGGCCGCCGCCGCGGTCGGCGCCCCGATGGTCCACGTCTCGGCGCTCGGCGCCGACGCGCATTCCGCCTCGGCCTATGCCCGCTCGAAGGCGATCGGCGAGGCCCGGGTGTTCGAGGCGCGGCCGGACGCGGTGGTGTTCCGTCCCTCGATCGTGTTCGGGCCGGGCGACAGCTTCTTCAACCGTTTCGCGTCGCTCGCCCGGATGCTGCCGGTGCTGCCGCTCGCCGGCGCCGAGGCCCGGATGCAGCCGGTCTTCGCCGGCGACGTCGCCGAGGCGATCGCCCGGGCGGTCGAGGGCGGGCTTCAGGGCGGCCGGGTCTACGAGCTCGGCGGGCCGGAGATCCTGACGCTGCAGCAGCTCGTCGAGTACACCCTCAAGGTGACGATGCGCAGCCGCGTGGTGCTGCCGCTGCCGAGCCCCGCCGCCCGACTCCAGGCCCGGGTGATGGAATTCGTCGACACCGCGACGCTCGGCCTCCTGCCCGACACCCTCAAGCTCACCCGCGACCAGGTCACCCTGCTCCAGAGCGACAACGTCGTGTCCGAGGCGGCCAAGTCGGAAGGCCGTACGATCGAGGGGATCGGCATCGCCCCGACGGCGGTCGAGGCGGTGGTGCCGGGCTACCTCTGGCGCTTCCGCAAGGCCGGCCAGTTCGCCACCGGCCGCGGCACCCCCGAGATGGCCGCGACCCCGGACCTGATCGCCGCCGAACCGATGGGCCCCGGCTCGCAGCACCACCCGGGCGATGCCAGCGGCCCGGCGATCGGCCAGCTTGCCGCGGGCGCCGGGCCGGCGCCGGGCGTCCGCTGGGGCAAGCGGCAGTAGGCCGGCGCGGCCGATTCGGAGATGAAAAAGGGCGGTCCCGTCGGGGCCGCCCTTTCTCGTTTCGTCTACCCTGCCTTGGTTTCCATCAAGGCGCTCCGGGGAACGACGTGACGCGTGGAAATCACCTCTCCCCGCCCGCGGGGAGAGGAGGGACCCGCGCCTTTTTCTCCTCCGAATAGGTCATCGGCCTTGGAGAAGGGCTGGGGCGAGACGACTGTCGTCCCGCCCCACGAACCTCGTCAGATCGACCGCACGGCTCCGCCGTCGACCCGGATCATGCTGCCGGTGACATAGGAGGCCCGCTCCGAGGCCAGGAAGCACGCCACGTCGGCGAATTCCTGGACCTTGCCGTAGCGCTTGGCCGGGATCGCCGCGCGGGCGGCCTCGGCGATCTCCTCGCGCGACTTGCCCTGGGCCTTGGCGTTGGCGGTGTCGAGCTCGCCGGTACGGTCGGTCTCGATCCGGCCGGGCAGAATCATGTTGACGGTGACGCCGTCGGCCGCGACCTCGGCCGAGAGGGTCTTGGCCCAGCCGGCGATCGAGGCGCGGAGCGCGTTCGACATCACGAGGTTCGGGATCGGCTGCTCGACGCCGCTCGAGGCCACCACGACGATGCGGCCGAAGCCGGACTGGCGCATGCCCGGCAGGACGAGCCCGGCGAGGCGGAAGACCGGGGTCACCATCGCCTCGAACTGGGGCGTCCAGGCCTCGGGCTGCACGGTCAGCGCCGTGCCGGCCGGGGGACCGCCGGTATTGGCGATCAGGATGTCGACCCCGCCGAGATGCTCCTGCGCCGCGGCATGGATCGCCTCGACATTGTCCTTCAGGGGGCCCGCGAAGGCGTAGGCGCGGCCCTGGCCGCGGGCGTTGATCGCCGCCACCGCCTCGTCCAGGCGCTCGGCGGTGCGGGCGGTGAGCAGCACGTCCGCACCCTCGGCCGCCAGGGCTTCGGCGATGCCGCGGCCCAGGCCGCGACTGGACGACAGGACGAGGGCGCGCTTGCCCTTGAGACCGAGATCCATGGTGGTTCCTCCCGTGATGGTCGAGCTTGTTCGATGCCGCTAGGAACTAACACGAGTGCTCGCCCTCACCCACCCGGAACCTCATCCTGAGGTGTGAGCGAGGCGAGCCTCGAAGGAGGGCTCCAGGAATCTCCGCGATCCCTGGAACCCTCCTTCGAGGTCAGTCCATCGATGATGGACCGACACCGCAGGATGAGGTCGCGAAGGGGGTGCGCGAGGTGAAAATCGCTCAGGCCGTCTCGCCGGCGAGCCGCTTCAGCCAGCCTTCGGCCTGCGCCCGCACGTTGTCCGGCGCGGTGCCGCCGTAGCTGGTGCGGCTCGCCACCGAGTTCTCGACGCCGAGCACCGCGAAGACGGCGTCGGTGATGCGCGGCTCCTCGGCCTGCATCACGTCGAGCGGCAGCGCCTCGAGGCCGATGCCGCGGGACGAGGCCTCGCCGACGAGGCGGCCGGTGACGTGGTGGGCATCGCGGAACGGCAGGCCGAGCTCGCGCACCAGCCAGTCGGCGAGGTCGGTGGCGGTGGCGTAGCCGGAGCCGGCCGCCACCTTCAGGACGTCCGGCACCGGCTCCAGGTCGCGGACCATGCCCGCCATGGCGGCGAGGCACAGCGAGAGGGTCTGGAGCGCGTCGAAGGTGCCCTCCTTGTCCTCCTGCATGTCCTTGGAATAGGCGAGCGGCAGGCCCTTCATGACGATGAGCAGGCCCGACAGGGCGCCGATGACCCGGCCCGACTTCGCCCGCACCAGCTCGGCGGCGTCGGGGTTGCGCTTCTGCGGCATGATCGAGGAGCCGGTGGTGAACCGGTCCGACAGCTTGACGAAGCCGAACTGCGCCGAGGTCCAGACCACGATCTCTTCCGCGAACCGCGACAGGTGCACCGCCGCGATCGCCGCCGCCGACAGGGCCTCCAGGGCGAAGTCGCGGTCGGCCACCGAATCGAGGGAGTTCGCCGTCGGCCGGTCGAAGCCGAGGCTGCTCGCAGTCGCGTGGCGGTCGATCGGGAACGAGGTGCCGGCGAGCGCGGCGGCGCCGAGCGGGCATTCGTTGAGGCGGGCGCGGGCGTCGCGGAACCGGCCGCGGTCGCGGTTCAGCATCTCGACGTAAGCGAGGAGATGATGCCCGAAGGTGACGGGCTGGGCCGATTGCAGGTGAGTGAAGCCCGGCATCACCGTGCCGGCATGCTTCAGCGCCAGCTCGGCCATGGCCTGCTGGAGGTCGGCGGCCTGGCCGTCGAGGGCGTCGAGGGTGTCGCGCACCCACAGGCGCATGTCGGTGGCGACCTGGTCGTTGCGCGAGCGCGCGGTGTGGAGGCGGCCGGCCGTGGGGCCGACGATCTCGCGCAACCGGCTCTCGACGCTCATGTGGATGTCCTCGAGCTCGCGGCGGAACTCGAAGGTGCCGGCCTCGATCTCGGACTGGACGGACTTGAGCCCGGCCTCGATCTTCGCCACATCCTCGGCCGGCAGGATCCCCGCCTTGCCCAGCATCGCGACATGGGCCAGCGAGCCCCGGATGTCCTGGGGGGCGAGGCGCTTGTCGAAGCCGATGGAGGCGTTGATCTCCTCCATGATCTCGGCGGGGCCGCTCGCGAAGCGCCCGCCCCACATCCGGTTGCTCATGTCCTCACCTCGTCTCGCATCACCGCGAAAAACCCGCCTCGCACTGGTCGCGGGGGGGCTCGCCGCAATCCTCGGCCTCGGGGCTGCCCTATACGGGGTTGCGGGCGGGAGCAACGGCGGCGCCTGCCCCCTGGCGAAGGCCACCGCCTCCCGGGTCGCGCCGCTCGCCCGCGGCGAGGTCGCGGCGCTCCAGGTCGCCGCGAGCCCGAAGCCCGCGCCCGCCCTGACCTTCACCGGTCCGGACGGGCAGCCGCGCACGCTTGCCGACCTCAAGGGCCGCACGATCCTGCTGAATCTGTGGGCGACCTGGTGCGCGCCGTGCAAGGCGGAGATGCCGGCCCTCGACCGCCTCCAGGGCGCGCTCGGGAGCACCGATTTCGAGGTGGTGGCCCTCAACCTCGACACCCGCAACCCCGAGCGGCCGCCGCTCTGGATGAAGGAGAACGGGATCGCGCGCCTCGCCTATTATGCCGATCCGGGCGGGCGGGCGCTGCCGGTGCTGCAGCAGGGCGGCGACGTGGTGGGCCTGCCCACCACCTTCCTGATCGACCCCCATGGCTGCGAGATCGGCGTGATGAAGGGCCCTGCGGACTGGGCGAGCGAGGACGCGGTGCGGCTGGTGCGGGCGGCGCTCGGGCGGGGGTGAGGGTGATGTATCCTCTGCGTTGATCGCCCGCCGTTGGCCGTCAAGCCCGGGAGATGCAGCCTCTCCCAGGCGCCTGCCGCGCCCGCCCACGGCCCTGCGAAGCCCGCTCGTGACGAGCTTGGGGCGGCGACCTCACCTGTGCGATTACGCGGGATTGCGCCACCGAGACGATGCCCGGGGCGATCGTAGGATCGGTCCTCGCGACGCGGGCGGGCGTCCCCGTGGTCTCGCCCGGCCCGAGGGCGTCGGCGCGGCCGGTGGCGGCGGAGGACGCAGGCCGGGCTCATGGCAGCCGGAGCGGAGCGGGCCCGCCCGGTGCTGCCTTGTCAGCGGCAATGGATCCCGGGTTCCGCTACGCGGCCCCGGGATGACATCGAGGGTGTCGGGAACGGGCGAGCGACCCGACGGACGCTCTCAATTCGCCGGCTGCGAAGCGGCGACGCGGTTGCGGCCGTGGCCTTCGGTGCGCTTGCCGGTCTCCGGGGCCTTCTCGGCCGGCTTGCTCTCTCCGGCCTTGGACGCGGGCTTGACCTCCGTCGCCTTGCCCTCCGTCGCCTTGGCCTCGGGCTTCTTGGCACCGGCCGGGTTGAGGCCGTCGACCTTCATGTCCGCCTTCATGTCCGCCTTGGCGGTGGCCGCCGCCGGGTGGGCGGCCGGGGCCGGATGAAGTCGCGCCGTGACCTTCTTCGGCAGGGGCGCGGCGGGCGAGATCGCGGCGACCGGGGCAGCATCTGCCGCCGGCAGAGCGGCCGGCGCGACCGGGGGCGCTGCGGGCGCGCCGCCGAACAGGTTGCCGAGGAGCTTGCGATAGGCCGCCGGATCGCCGTCGGCGCTCGCCACCGTGATCGGGCCCGCCGGAGCCACCGCTTCGGCCGCCTCGCGGGTCGGGATCGGGGCCGGGCTGGTCGCCGGGGCCGCGAAGGCGAGCGCGGTCGGCTTCACCGCCCCGTGCTTGCCCTTCTCGTGCTTCGCGTCGATCTTGGCGAGCAGGACCGGCTTCAGCTTCGGCTCGATCGTGATCTCTTCGGGCGCCGCCGCCAGGGCCTCGGGCCGGCTGATCGTGCCCATGTTCGGTCGCGGCTGTGGCTGCTCGGCGAAGAGCTGGGTGCTCGGCGCGGTCTCGCGGAAGAACGGATGTTGGCCGCCGTCCTGGTAGACGAGGCGGGTCGCCGCCGTGCCCTTGGCGACGAGCTCGGCCACCTCGACCTCGTCCTTCTCGCGCTTGGCGACGACGACCGGATCGACCTTCGGGCTGCAGGCGCCGGCAGCCGCGTCCGCGCCGCCGAAGACGTAGCGGGTGCCGCAGACGCCGACCCGCGGCTCCTCATGCAGGGCCTCGAAGTAGTCCGAGCCCTCCTTCAGGTTCCGCCAGAAGCCGATATTGGGGTCGTTGCGGAACTTGGCGAGGTTCTGCGCCGTCATCCGGAACGGATAGGACTGAAACTGGAACGCCCGCTGCCCGCCGGCGAAGGCCTCGCGGGCGATGGCGTAGATCTCGGCGATCGCCTCGTCGGTCATGGCGAAGCAGCCCGCCGACGAGCAGGTGCCGTGCACCATCAGGTAGCTGCCGGTGCGGCCGTTGGCGCGGTCGAAGGCGTTCGGGTAGCCGGTGTCGAAGGAGAGGTAGTAGGACGAGTTCGGGTTCATCTGTCCCATGGCGATGGGATAGAACCCCTCGGGCGCCTGCCGGTCGCCCTCCCGCACCTTCGGGCCGAGCTGGCCCGACCAGCGGCAGATCGGGTAGGTCTTGAGGAGCGCGTACTGCCCGTCGGGCCCGCGCTTCCAGACCTCCATCTCCGATTCCTTCTTGAAGGCGCGGATCAGGATCGGGTCGCGGGCCGACATGTTCTTGGCCGTCATCAGGGCGACGGTCTTCTGCGGGATCGGCTCACGGGCGCGGGCGGACCCGGCGGCGGAGAAGCCGGCATCCTGGCAGGCTCCGAGGGACAGGGCGGCGGCCAAGCCGCTCGCCGCCAGCACCGGACGCATCGCCAGACGCCTCGCCAGACGCACCATGGGACAACCCCGCCTTCCCGCTCCAGAGTCCCGGCACCCTGACGCCGGGGACCGCTCTCCCCAACCCCATAGCTTCGTTAAACTTACCCGCCTCTTACCGCAAGAACGGTCAAGATTGCGCGGATTCGCTCAACAGGCGCGTCGGGCAAGACGCCGACGCGCGGCGGCAGGGGTTCACAAGCGAAGACATCGGCCGCGTCTTCGGCGAAACCAAGGCCGGGACGTGTCTGACACGTGCGGGTTGTGCGGAGCTGTGGATCGCGGGGATGGATCCGCCGTGGCGCGGAATGCGGAACCCCGCCGGGTCGTTCGCCGGCTCGGCCGCCCTCCGGATCGTCGCCGGGCCGCGAAGCGGAGCAGAGGATCCGGATGCCCGGGTCGCTCGAAAGCGGATGGGCAGCCCTTTGCCTGATCCCTGACCATCCGTCGGGTCATGTATGGACGGCCCCCGTTTCGCAAGGGGTTGAGAGCATCGGCTTTCGGCCAGTGGGTTCAGGAGCAGTCATGTATCCGGTCTCTGATGCCGTCGTGCCGTCGCGGTGCAGCGACGGGACGGCGGCGGGCCACCGAGGGGTTCGCACAAGCATGCCCTTGTGAAGACCAGGCTCCCAACAACCCGACGCGCCGTGACGCGCGACGACACGGCGGAATGTCCTGGTCCCAGGGTCCCTCATCCTGCTCTGGCCTTCCGCCCTGGCCTTGGCCGTGCTTGCCCCTCCTCGTTCACCGAGGGCGGCGTCCCGCCGCTCCTCGAGCGGCGGCGGAACGCAGCCGACCGGCCCGGCCCGACGGTGGCGGGGATCTTCTCGAGCGCCGGCAGCAGCTTGTCGCGCGAGAGGCGGTACGGACGCTCTCCTCGGTTGGGTGTTCGACGTCCTCAACCTGGCACATTCGATGCCGTCGGAGGCCGTCCACCCCAACATCCCGGGGCCGCGCAGCGGAGCCCGGGATGACATCGGGACTGTCAGCACCGTCCGAACAAGCATCGAGGCGAACCGGTCTTATCCCGGCACCACCGGCGTCTTCTTCACCGGCAGCCCAGCCAGCACCGATTCATCGATATTGAGATGCGCGCGGACCAGAGCGTGTGGGGTCAGCGCCATCCACTGGTTGAGCGACACGTCGGCATAGGCCGGGCTGCGGAAGAGCTCCAGGAAGCGCAACGGCGTCGAGCCGGTATTCTCGATGTAGTGGCCCATGGCGAAGGGTACGTAGCCGACGTCGCCCCCCTGGTAGTCGAAGGTCCGGGCCTTCGATTCGGAGCCGAACACCGTCATCCGGCCCTGGCCCGAGAGGTAGTACTGCCACTCGTCGCCGTTGGGGTGCCAGTGCAGCTCGCGCATCGCGCCGGGCTCCAGCTCGACGAGGGCCGCCGCGATGGTCTTCGAGGCCGGAAACACCTTGGAATCGGTGATGCGGACGGAGCCGCCCTTGGTGCGGATCGGCTCCTGGGCCAGCATGCGGTAGCTGAAGCCCTCCGGCACCGGCCCGGCGCCGCCGGTCCTGTCGCCGGCGATCGGTCCCGGCATCGGCGCCGGGAAGATGTATTTCTCCTTGTCGGGCAAGCCGGCCAGCGCCGATTCCGGCACGCCGAAATTCTTCGCCAGGATGTCGCGCGGGGTGTGGGCGAGCCAGTCGGTGATGAGGAAGGTCGAATCCTCCGAGAAATGGCCGTCGTCGAAGACGAGCAGGAACTCGCAGCCGTCGACCTCGCCCGGCAGGCCCTGGATCGAGTGCGGGATGCCGGAGGGGAAGTACCAGAGGTCGCCCTCGCCGACGTCGTCCACGAAGGTGCGGCCCATCTGGTCGACGGCGGTGATGCGGGCGCGGCCCTTGAGCATGTAGGCCCACTCGGCCTCCTTGTGCCAATGCATCTCCCGGGCGACGCCGGCCTTGAGGCGCATGTTCACGCCCGCCATCGCGGTCGAGATCGGCAATTCGCGGGTCGTGGTCTGGCGGGCCCAACCCCCCTCCTCGATCCGCATGTGGCTGTCGGTGAACGACCATTTGAGGTTCGGCATCGTGCCGTGGTCGGTCTTCGGCGGCAGGGTGGTGAAGGGTTCCTCCGCTTGCCGGGGCGGGTTCACCGGCCCGAGGATGTCGGCGCCGTCCCGGCCGCGGATCGGCTGCGGCCCCGACGGGGCGGCCGGTGCCTGCGCTTGGGCGGTGGCGGCGGTGCCGACGAGGCCGGCGGCCGCGGCGGCCAGGGTGTCGCGGCGGGAGATGAGGGTCACGGGCGTTCTCCTGCTCCGGCGGAAACGAGGTCCTCACCCCGTCCGCTCGGCGCCGGTTCAATCGCGCGCCCGGCCGGGGCGTTCCCTCGGGTCAGGCCTGCGCCGCCGGCATTCCGGACGGTCCGGGCGCCGTCCGGTCCCGCCTGACGGGGCGGCGGAGGCGATCTAAGCAGATTTCGCCGAAGTGGACACCGATCGGCGGCAAAAATCTGCGACACAACAAGAACCTAAGCGGGCGAAGCGTTGGCCTGCCCACGGTACACGACCCTGGCCGGGAACCGTGCAGCCAGGCTTCATGACCCATTGCAAACCGACCCCTTTTCCGGACGACTGAAGCGAAGCGGAAGGAGATCCGGAATCCAGCACGAAAAGCCGCGAAGCGTCTCATTGTCTGCGACGGTGCAACAGGTTGAGCCGCTTCGCGGCATGTCTTCTGCTGGATCCCGGATCTCCTTCCGCTGACGCTCCAGTCGTCCGGGAAAGGGGGTGGAACGCCCGCGTGGTGGCCTCCACTTTCTTCAATGTCGTGTACCGTGTGGCCTGCCCACGCAAGTCTGCTTAGTCTGGCTCGCAACGAGATCGGCCACGGGCCGGGAGGACACGCGGATGGGCAACGATCTGACGGAAGCGGCCGACGCGATCCTGCGGCGCGGGGTGGCCGGGTCCCCGGCGCTCACCGGCGTGGTCGCGATGGCGACGGATCGGGACCGCATTCTCTATGCCGGCGCCGCCGGGCAGCGCGCGCCGGACGCGCCGATGACCACCGACACGGTGATGGCGATCTTTTCCACCACCAAGGCGGTCACCGCCACCGCCGCCCTCCAGCTCGCCGAGGAGGGCCGGCTCGACCTCGACGCCCCGGCCGCCACGTACGTGCCGGACCTCGGCGAGATCCAGGTGCTCGACGGCTTCGCCGAGGACGGGTCCCCGCGCCTGCGCCCGCCGGCGCGCCCGATCACCACCCGGATGCTGCTGCTGCACACGGCGGGCTTCGGCTACGACATCTTCAATGAGCGCTACGCCCGGCTCCTGCGGGCGCGCAAGCAGGCGACCGTCACCAGCGGCACCCGCGCCTCGCTGATGACCCCGCTGCTGTTCGATCCCGGCGAGGCGTGGGAATACGGCAGCAACATCGACTGGGCCGGCCAGGTGGTCGAGGCGGTGACGGGCCGCCGCCTCGGGGCGGTGATGCGGGAGCGGATCTTCGCGCCGCTCGGCATGGACTCGACCGGCTTCGTGCTGACCCAGGAGATGCGGGGCCGCCTCGCCCGGATGCACCAGCGTGGCGGGGACGGCGCGTTGACGGAGATCGCCGGCTTCGAGCTGCCGCAGGAGCCCGAGGTCGAGATGGGCGGCCACGGGCTCTACTCCACCGCCGAGGACTACCTGCGCTTCATCCGGATGTGGCTCAACGACGGCGCGGGCCCGCACGGAACGGTTTTGCGGCCCGAGACGGTCGCCATGGCGGCGACGAACGGCCTCGGGACGGATCTCAGGATCCACGCCCTGCCGGGGGTGAAACGCCACCTCTCCCACGACGCCGAGTTCTTCCCCGGGATGCCGAAATCCTGGGGCCTGAGCTTCATGATCAACGACGAGGAGGCGCCGACCGGTCGCTCAGCCGGCTCGCTCGCCTGGGCGGGCCTCGCCAACCTGTATTTCTGGATCGACCGGACCAGGGGAGTCGGCGGGTTCTGGGGCACGCAGCTCTTCCCCTTCGCCGATCCGGCCTCCGTCGAGAACTTTCTGGCGTTCGAGACGGCGGTGTACCGGAGCCTCACGCCCCGATGAACACCCCGGCGATCGCCGCGCTGGTGAGGTTCGACAGGGTGCCGGCGAGGATCGCCCGCAGGCCGTAGGCCGCGACCTCGGAGCGGCGCTCGGGGATCAGGCTGCCGAAGCTCGCGAGCTGGATCGCGATCGACGACAGGTTGGCGAAGCCGCACAGCGCGAAGCACAGGATCGCGGTGGTGCGGGGGCCGAGCTCGCCGCTCTTCAGGACCGGCGAGAGGTTGGCGTAGGCCAGGAACTCGTTGAAGGCGAGCTTCTGGCCGATGGCGCCGCCGACCAGCGTCGCCTGGTCCCAGGGCACGCCGAGGAGCCAGGCGAGCGGCGCCAGGACGAACCCGAGCCCGCCCTCGATCGAGGCGCCGGGCATGCCGACGAGGCCGCCCGCGGTGGCGACGAGACCGTTCAGCAGCGCGATCAGGCCGACGAAGGCGATCAGCATCGCGCCGACCGCCGCCGCCACCGCGAGGCCCTTCTGGGTGCCGTCGGCGGCGGCCTCGATCACGTTGACCGCCCGGGTCTCGCCGAAGGTGACCTGCATCGTCGTCACCCGGCTCGGCCCGGTCGAGGGGACCAGGATCTTGGCGTAGAGGAGCCCGCCGGGAATCGCCATGAACGAGGCGGCGAGCAGGTAGGGCATCGGCACGCCGAGCGCGGCGTAGCCGGCGAGGATCGAGCCGGCGGTGGAGGCCGCCCCGCTCGTCATCACGGCGAAGAGCTCGGCCCCGGTGAGCAGCGCCAGGAAGGGGCGCAAAGCCACCGCGATCTCGCTCTGGCCGATGAAGATGGTGATGACCGCCGAGAAGGTCTCGATGCGCGACGTGCCGAGAATCCGCTGCAAGGCCGCGCCGAGCGCCCGGGCGAGCGCCTGCATCACGCCGAAATGGTAGAGCACGGCGATCAGCGCCGAGACGTAGATGATCTGCGGCAGGACCCGCAGGGCCAGCACGAAGCCGCCGCCGCCGAACAATTCGAACATCTTGGGCTCGACGAGGCCGCCGAACAGGAACGCCACGCCCTTGTCGCCGTAGGACAAGACCGCCTGGACCGCCTCGGCGACGGCGCCGAGGCCCGCGCGGCCGAGGGGCCAGAACAGCACCAGGGCGCCGAGCGTCACCTGCACGGCGAGCGCCGAGAGCACCACCCGCGGCCGGATCGCCCGACGGTCGGTCGAGAACAGCACCGCGATGGCGATCATCAGCGCGATGCTGGCGGCGGCGTGGATCAGTCTGTCCGGCATCGAGGCTCCCTCTCCGGCAAGCGCCGCGGCACCGGCAAGCGCCGCAGCACCAGCAAGCGACACAGCAAGGGTGATGCCGCATTGTTCAGTGCCGGTTCAAGGGCCGGGGGTCGAGATGGGGCACGCCTTGGTCCTGCCCGGAAAACAGGCGATCCGGTGCGATCCGCCGCGAAGGACCGCGGCCCGTCAGCCACGGGAGGGCAAAGCCATGCCGCCGCTCCGCCATCTGGTTCTCGCGCTCGCAGCGCTGGCGAGCCTCGTCGCCCCCCTCTTGCCGGCGGCGGCCGCGCCCGCCGAGCGGCGCATCGCCCTCGTGATCGGCAACGGCGCCTATCCGGGCGGCGCGCTGGCGACCGCCGCCAACGATGCCGGCCTCGTCGCCCAGACGCTGCAGGCGGCGGGGTTCGACGTCGTCGGCGCCCGCGACCTCGACGAGGATTCCCTGAGGCGGACCCTGCGCGACTTCACCGACAAGGCCGCGGCGGCGGGACCGGACGCGGTGGCGTTCCTCTACCTCTCCGGCTACGGGCTGCAGCTCGCCAACGAGGCCTATCTCGCCCCGGTCGACGCGCGGATCGAGACCGCCAGCGACGTGCCGCTGCGGACCTTGCGGATCTCGGATTACGTCGCACGCCTCGCCGCCCTGCCGCTCAAGGCCCGCTTCGTGGTGCTGGACGCCGCGCGGGCCTCGCCCTTCCACCTCAAGGGCGAACCGCTCGCCGGCGGCCTGCCGCTGATGGAGGCCGGGCCCGGCAGCCTGATCGCCACCAACGCCGCGCCCGGCACCGTCGGCCCGGCCGAGACCGGCCCCTACGGCGCCTACGCGCTGGCCCTCGTCGAGATGATCCGGGAGGGCGGCCTCGCGCCCGCCGCCCTGTTCGAGCGGGTGCGCCTGCGGGTCGCCGAGACGACCCGCGGCGCCGAAGTGCCGTGGAGCGCCTCCCGCATCGAGGCGCCGTTCGTCTTCCTGGAGCGGGAGGCGGGCGCGCCCTCCCTCGCCGGCTTCGCGCCGCCGCAGAAGCCGCTCGGCGAGATCGGCGCGCGGGAGGCCTACGCCGCCTGCCTCGCCCGCGACACCCTGCCGGCCTACGAGGACTTCACCGCCGCCTACCCCCGCGACCCGCTGGCCAAGCGCGTGCGCGCGATCATCGCGGCGCGGCGCGAGGCCCTGACGTGGCGCGCGAGCGCCATGGCGGACACGCCGGATTCCTACTGGTCCTACCTCGCCCGCTATCCCCGCGGTCCGCATGCCTGGGATGCCCGTCGCCGCCTCTCGGCGTTCGCCGTGGCGCTGGCGCCGCCGCCGGATTACCGGGCCTTCGCCTACGACGTGCCGCCGCCGCCGCCCGACGAGATCGTCTATGTCGAGCGCCCGGCCCTCGTCCTCGACGATCCGGTCTACGCCCTGCCGCCGCCGCCCGCGGTCTTTCTGCCGCCGCCCCCGGTCGTGCTGGTCGAGCTGGCCCCGCCCCCGCCGCCGCCCGTGGCCTACCTGCTGCCGGTGCCGGCCTACGTTCCGGTGCCGACCTACGTGGTCGCCCCGCCCGCCGTGGTGGCGCCGCCGAACCCGGTCCTGTTCCACAACCTCCACGCTCCGGTCGCGGTGGCGCCGGAGCCGCACGGGGCGTCCCCCGGTGCGGCGGCCCTCGCGCCGGTCGCCGGTGCCGCCGCGGGCGCGGTGATCGGGGCGGCGGCGGCCCGCGTCGCCCTGCCGCCCGCCCTCGCCCGGAGGGCGGAGAGCCCGCCCGGCGCTCCCGGACAGATCCCGCGGCACGACGGCCTGCCTCCCGGCCCGCCCCCGGGCGCGACGGCCCTGCGGCCGAGCCTGCCGGGGCAGATCCCGCCTGCCGCCGAGCCGCGCCCAGCAGCGCCGAACCCGGCCCCGAACCCGGTCCAGGCGCTGCCGGGCGCCGGCGGCACGCCGCTGCCCGCCATCGCCGGCCGTCCGGGACGGCCCGCTGAGCCGCCCGCCGGCCGGGCGGGGCTCAACCAGATTCCGCCCGCCGCGGCGCGGGCCGGCGCGACGCCGCCGGCGGACCGTCCATCCCCGTCCGGCATCCAGGCCGCTCCGCCGCCGCAAGAAACGGCAGCCGGCCTGGCGCAGGGCGTGCGCCCGCCGGTCACGCCGTTGCGCCAAGTCCAACCCTTGCGCCAAGTCCAACCCTTGCGCCAAGTCCAACCCTTGCGCCAAGTCCACCCCTTGCGCCAAGTCCAACCGTTGCGTGAGGTCCAGCCGCTGCGCAGCGCCCAACCCCTGCGGATGCCCCCCGGTGCACAACCCACTCCGCCCCCGGCGATGCACCCCCGGATCGCCCAGCCCCAGCCGCGCATGACACCGTCGCCGATGGCGCAGCCGCCCCGCCCGGCCGCTCGGGCGCCACAGGCCGACGATCCCTTGCGCCGGATGCGGATGGAGCAGGCGATGCGCCAGCAGGCCCAGCAAGCGCAGGCCCAGGCTCAGGCGCGCCAGCGGGGCGAGGCGCAGCAGATGATGCAGCGCCAGCAGCAGCAGATGCAGGACGCGATGCGGCGCCAGCAGGCCCAGGCGATGCGCCAGCCGCAGATGGCCGCCCCGCGGCCCCAGCCGATGGCCCCCCGGCCGATGCCGCAGATGCCCCGCCCGGCGCCCCACGGCGCGGGACCGGGCCACGGCTGCGGCCATCCGGGCGGGCCGCCCTGTCGGTAACGACCGGGCGGGCGTGGTCACCCTCGCAGGGTCTTGCCGGATTCACGCTTTCCGTTTGCGCGTCGAGCCGCGGTCAATACAGGCTCTTTCCGGTTCCCCTCGTGGCGGGGCTGTCAGGGAAGGGCGCGTTTCCTCTCTCTTTACATCACGGTACACGACACAGCAGGTTCTGCGGTGCGGGCGCGACGGCCGTGAGCGTGACCCCTCCCCCCTCTGCGGGGGAGGGTGGCGAACGCAGTAAGCCGGGAGAGGGGCAGCGCGCCGCTGTTCCAGATGGCGACCGTCATCATGGTCGCGACCTCTCTGGAAGCGGCGCCCCCTCTCCCGGCCCCTGCTGACGCAGGGGCCACCCTCCCCCGCAGAGGGGGGAGGGTTCACGCTCACAGCCGTCGCGCCTGCATCGCACAACCTGCTGCGTCGTGTACCGTGCTCCCAAAGGAGAGAGGGGAGCGGGCAGAAGAGCCGCACCGTCTTCGGAGCGGTCCCCGCTCAGACCGGCTCCCGACGCCCCGCAACCTCGCTTCGGCGGACCGCACCCTCGCGCCGGGCCCGCGGGACGGGAGGGGTCGTCGAGGATTTGCGCTCGGCGCTCGGCGGCCGGCCGAAATGGTCGACATAGGCCTTGGAGAAATGCGACGCGGAGGAGAAGCCGCACTCGATCGCGACGGTGAGGAGCGGCATCGCCGTCTGGCGGATCAGGTGGCGGGCGTGGTCGAGGCGCACATGCAGATAATGCTTGGCCGGAGAGCACCCGAGATACTTGAGGAAGAGCCGTTCGAGCTGGCGCTTCGACAGCCGCACGGTGTCCGCCAGGGCCTGGCTGCCGAGCGGCTCGGCGAAGGTCTTCTCCATCAGGGCGACCACCTGCAGGAGCTTGGGATGCGCGACGCCCAGGCGCATGCGCAGGTCCATGCGCTGGCGCTCGTCGGCCTCGCGGATGCGGTGGTGGATCAGCTGGTCGGCGACGTCGGAGGCGAGGCTCGCCCCGTGCGCCCGGGCGATGAGCGACAGCATCATGTCGGCCGCCGCGGTGCCGCCCGCGCAGGTGAAGCGGGCGCGGTCGATCTCGAACAGGTCGGAGCCGATCTCGAGGGAATCATGCTCGGAGGCGAGGCTCGCGAGGTTCTCCCAGTGGATCGTCGCCCGGTAGCCGTCGAGGAGTCCGGCCTTCGCCAGCACGTAGGTGCCGGTGCAGACCGCCCCGATGGCCGTGCCGCGGGCGGCGCTCCGGCGCAGGGTGCTCTGGAGCGCATGATGGTCGTGGCGGTGGATGTCGAGCCCGCCGCAGACGATGAGCATGTCGAGGCCCTGCGCCTCCTCGAACCGGCCCGTCGCCCTGACCTCGACGCCGTTCGAGGCCTCGCAGGTCTTTCCGTCCGCCGACCACAGCGAATAGCGGTAGAGATCGCGCCCTGCCGCACGGTTCGCGAGGCGCAGGGGCTCGATCGCCGAGGTGAAGGCGATCATCGAGAACTGCGCCACCAGCATGAAGCCGACCGAGGTCGTCTCCACCGCCACGGCGGACCCGTATCCGGCCTGTTCCATCGCCCGCGCCCCGGTCCTCTGCATCGCTTCCGCTCCGACAAAGCGAGAATCGTTCCAGGATACCCGATCCTGCGGGGAATCGTAGTCGATGGGCGACGCCCTGCCCCGGCGGCGTCGCAAATCTCAAACTCGCGGTCGCCGTCGAGAAAGCTCCGGCGGGGCGCCCGGCCGATGATCCCTCAACACAGCGAGGCTGACCGATGCGCCGCTTTTCCCTCACGTCGCTGCTCTCCGAATCCCTGAAGGGACACCAGGGCTGGGGCCGCCAGTGGCGCGATCCGCAGCCCAAGGCCGCCTACGACGTCGTCATCGTCGGAGGCGGCGGTCACGGCCTCGCCACGGCCTATTATCTCGCCACAGTCCACGGCATCACCAACGTGGCGGTGCTGGAGAAGGGCTGGATCGGCGGCGGCAATACCGGCCGCAACACCACGATCATCCGCTCCAACTACCTCTACGACGAGAGCGCCGCGCTCTACGAGCACGCGCTCAAGCTGTGGGAGGGCCTGTCCCAGGAGCTGAACTACAACGTGATGTTCTCGCAGCGCGGCGTCCTGATGCTCGCGCACAACATCCACGACGTCCAGAGCTTCAAGCGCCACGTCTACGCCAACCGCCTCAACGGCATCGACAACGAGTGGCTGTCGAAGGAAGAGTGCAAGGAGTTCTGTCCG
Organism: Methylobacterium indicum; assembly: GCF_017347565.1. Taxonomy (NCBI): domain Bacteria; kingdom Pseudomonadati; phylum Pseudomonadota; class Alphaproteobacteria; order Hyphomicrobiales; family Methylobacteriaceae; genus Methylobacterium; species Methylobacterium indicum. The sequence continues at coordinate 6,503,860 of NZ_AP024145.1, forward strand.
CCGATCGATATCTCGGACAAGCTCCGTTACCCCGTCCTCGGCGGCGCGCTGCAGCGCCGGGCCGGCACCGCCCGCCACGACGCGGTGGCCTGGGGCTATGCCCGCGGCGCCGATGCCCGCGGGGTCGACATCATCCAGAACTGCGAGGTCAAGGGCATCCGCCGCGACGCCTCGGGGGCGGCGATCGGCGTCGAGACGACCCGCGGCTTCATCCAGGCCGGGCGCATCGGCGTGGTGGCGGCCGGCCACACCTCGACCGTGATGGCGATGGCCGACGTGCGCATGCCGCTCGAGAGCTACCCGCTCCAGGCCCTGGTCTCGGAGCCGGTCAAGCCGGTCTTCCCCTGCGTCGTGATGTCGAACGCGGTCCACGCCTACATCTCGCAGTCGGACAAGGGCGAATTGGTCATCGGCGCCGGCACCGACCAGTACACGTCCTACAGCCAGCAGGGCGGTCTCCACATCACCACCCACACCCTCGACGCGATCTGCGAGCTGTTTCCGCAATTCACCCGGATGCGGATGCTGCGCTCCTGGGGCGGCATCGTCGACGTGACGCCGGACCGCTCGCCGATCATCGGCAAGACCCCGGTGCAGAACCTGTTCGTCAATTGCGGCTGGGGCACCGGCGGCTTCAAGGCGACCCCGGGCTCGGGCCACGTCTTCGCCCATACCCTCGCCACCGGCACCCCGCACGCGATCAACGCGCCGTTCACCCTGGAGCGCTTCCGCACCGGGCGCCTGATCGACGAGGCCGCGGCGGCCGCCGTCGCGCATTGATGCGCGCGCCCGGACGGCGACGTCCGGGCGCGCCCTCCCCCTCCACCGCGACGCCCCCTCCCCTCCGCCGCCACGAGGCGCCCGATGCTGCTGATCGCCTGCCCCTATTGCGGTAACCGACCCGAGACCGAGTTCCGGTGCGGCGGCCAAGCCCACATCGCCCGGCCCGCCGATCCGGCCGCCCTCGACGACCAGTCCTGGAGCGAGCACCTGTTCATCCGGTCGAACCCCCGCGGCGTGCACGCCGAGCGGTGGTGCCACAGCCACGGCTGCGGGCGCTGGTTCAACGCCCTGCGCGACACCGTCAGCGACCGCTTCATCGAGACCTACCCGATCGGCGCGGAGCCCTCCCGGCCCGCCGAGGCGGCGCCGGCCGAGATCCCCACCACCGCAACCCACTCCACCGTGACTCAAGCGAGGGCGTGATGGCACAGCCGTTCAGACTCTCCCGGGGCGGCCGCATCGACCGCGCGCGCCCGCTCACCTTCACGTTCAACGGCCGGACCGTGCAGGGCTACCACGGCGACACCGTCGCCTCGGCGCTCCTCGCCAACGGCATCCACCTCGTCGGCCGGTCGTTCAAGTATCACCGGCCGCGGGGCATCCTGAGCCACGGGCCCGACGAGCCGAGCGCGCTGCTCTCGGTCGATCGCGGGCCCGGCCGGGTCGAACCGAACAACCGCGCCTCGGTGGTCGAGGCGCGCGACGGGCTCAAGACCCTGTCGCAGAACCACTGGCCCTCGCTCGAGGTCGATGTCGGCGCGGTCAACGACCTGCTGTCGCCGGTCTTCGTCGCGGGCTTCTACTACAAGACCTTCATGTGGCCCCGGAAGTTCTGGGACAAGGTCTACGAGCCGTTCATCCGCGCAGCGGCCGGCCTCGGCAAGGCGCCGGCCGTGGCCGATCCGGACCGCTACGCCAACCGCCACGCCCATTGCGACGTGCTGGTGGTCGGCGCGGGTCCCGCGGGCCTCGCGGCGGCGCTGGCGGCGGCGCGCACCGGCAAGCGGGTGATCCTGGCCGACGAGGGGCCCGAGCCCGGCGGCTCGCTCCTGCACGACCTGACCTCCGAGATCGACGGGCGGCCCGCCGCCGCGTGGCTCGCCGAGACCCTGGCCGATCTCGACGCGCGCGAGAACGTCATCCTGCTGCCGCGCACCACGGCCTTCGGCTACTACAACCACAACCACGTCGCGCTCGCCGAGCGCGTCACCGACCACCTGCCGGCGGGCGGCGGGCAGGCGCCGCGCGAGCGGCTCTGGCAGGTCCGCGCCGGCGAGGTGGTGCTGGCCGGCGGCGCCCACGAGCGGCCGCTGGTCTTCGCCGACAACGACCGGCCCGGCATCATGCTGGCCGAGAGCGTGCGGGTCTTCGTCAACCGCTACGGCGTGCTGCCGGGCCGGCGCATCGTCTTCGCGACGGCCGGCGCCTCGGCCTATCGGGCGGCGCTCGACGCCAAGGCGGCCGGGGCCGAGGTCACCCTCGTCGACCTGCGGCTCGAGACCGATTGCGGGGCGGAGCCGGCGCGGCTGCGGGCGGCGGGGATCGAGGTCCTGACCGGCCACACCGTGCTCGGCGCCAAGGGCGGCAAGCGGGTGACCGGGCTCCTCGTCGCGCCGATCGGGCCCGAGGGGCGCATCGGGACCTCCCGCCTCCTCTCCTGCGACTGCGTCGGCATGTCGGGCGGCTGGACGCCGGCCGTGCACCTGTTCTCGCAGTCCCGCGGCAAGCTCCACTACGACTGGGACATCGATGCCTTCGTGCCGGGCACCTCGGCGCAGGCCGAGCGCTCGGCGGGGGCGGCCAAGGGCACCTACGACCTCGCCGCCTGCCTGACCGAGGGCGATGCGGCGGGCGCGGCGGCGGCCGGCTCGGACGCCCGGCACCCCCTCGCGGCGACGCCGACCGCGACCGGCTTCCAGCCGGTGCGGGTGATGCCGACCGACGCGAACCCGACCAAGATCCGGGCCTTCGTCGATTTCCAGAACGACGTCACCGCCAAGGACATCAAGCTCGCGGTGCGCGAGGGCTTCCACTCGATCGAGCACGTCAAGCGGTACACCACGACCGGCATGGCGACCGACCAGGGCAAGACCTCGAACATGAACGCGCTCGGCATCGTCGCCGGGCAGCTCGACAAGACCCTGCCGGGCGTCGGCACCACCACGTTCCGGCCGCCCTACACGCCCGTCACCTTCGGCGCCCTGGTCGGCCCGGCGCGCCACGCCCTGTTCGACCCGATCCGCACCACGCCGATCCACGGCTGGGCCGAGGCCCATGGCGCGCTGTTCGAGAACGTCGCCCTGTGGCGTCGCGCCTGGTACTTCCCGAAGCCGGGCGAGGACCTGCACGCGGCGGTGGCCCGCGAGTGCAAGGCGGTGCGCGAGGGGGTCGGCATCTTCGACGCGTCGACGCTGGGCAAGATCGAGATCGTCGGCCCGGACGCGGCCGAGTTCATGAACCGGATGTACATCAACCCCTGGGCCAAGCTCGAACCCGGCCGCTGCCGCTACGGGCTGATGCTCAAGGAGGACGGCTACATCCTCGACGACGGCGTCGTGGCCCGGGTCTCGCCCGAGTGCTTCCACGTCACCACCACGACCGGCGGCGCCGCCCGGGTGCTCGCCCACATGGAGGACTACCTCCAGACCGAGTGGCCCGACCTCGACGTCTTCCTGACCTCGACCACCGAGCAATGGGCGGTGATCGCCCTCCAGGGCCCGAAGGCCCGCGCGGTGATCGAGCCCCTGGTCGACGGCATCGACCTGTCGCCGCAGGCCTTCCCGCACATGGCGATGCGCACCGGCACGATCTGCGGCGTGCCGACCCGGCTGTTCCGCGTGTCGTTCACGGGCGAGCTCGGCTTCGAGATCAACGTGCCCTCCGACCAGGCGCTCGCCGTCTGGGAGGCGATCATGGAGGCGGGCCGGCCGCACGGGATCACCCCCTACGGCACGGAGACGATGCACGTCCTGCGCGCCGAGAAGGGCTACATCATCGTCGGCCAGGAGACGGACGGCACGGTGACGCCGGACGACGTGGGCCTGGCCGGCATGATCGCCAAGGCGAAGAAGGACTTCGTCGGCAAGCGCTCCCTGGCGCGGCCCGACGTGGTCGCCAAGGGCCGCAAGCAGCTGATCGGCCTCGTCACCGACGACCCGAAGCTCGTCCTCGACGAGGGCGCCCAGATCGTCGCCGATCCGGGCCAGCCGATCCCGATGCGGATGCTCGGCCACGTCACGTCGAGCTACTGGAGCGCGAATTGCCAGCGCTCCATCGCCCTCGCCCTCGTGGCGGACGGGCGCGACCTCATGGGCCGGACGCTCCACGTCACGACCCCGGACGGCTTCACCACCGCCACGGTGGCCGAGCCGGTATTCCTCGATCCCAAGGGGGAGCGCATCAATGCTTGAGGTCCGCTACCGCACCGCCCGCACCCTGCCGCTGGGGCGCCCGGTGGCGCCCGCCTTGGCCCGCGGCGGCATCCTCGTCCAGCCGGCCGAGGCCGAGGCGCGCTTCTCCCTGCGCCTGCGCGGTCCCCTCTCCCCGGGAGGTTTCCCCCTCGACCGGCCGATCAACACGGTGACGGGCGACGACCGGCGCTGGGTCGCGCGGCTCGGGCCCGACGAGTGGCTGATCGGAATGCCCGAGGGCGAGGCCGACCTCCTCATGGAGGCGGTGGCCGCCGACCTCCAGGGCCGCGCCCATTCCCTGGTCGACATCTCGCACCGCAACGTCGGCATCGAGGTCAGCGGCGCGCTGGCGGCCGAGGTTCTCAACGCCGGCTGCCCGCTCGATCTCGGCGATGCCGCCTTCCCGGCGGGCCGCGCGACCCGCACGCTGCTCGGCAAGGCCGAGATCGTGCTCATCCGCCACGCCGGGCCGGTGCCGGCCTACCGGGTCGAATGCTGGCGCTCCTTCGCGACCTACGTGCACGGCTTCCTCCAGGAGGCCGCGATCGCGGCGCAACCGGTGGAGCGGGTCCCCGCCCGATGATCAGCGCCTTCGATCTGTTCAAGATCGGCATCGGCCCGTCGAGCTCGCACACGATCGGCCCGATGGTCGCCGCGCGCCGCTTCCGCGAGCGCGTGGCGGGCCTGCCCGGCACGGCGCGGGTCAGCGCCGAGATCTTCGGCTCGCTGGCCTGGACCGGGCGGGGCCACGGCACCGACGTGGCGATCTTCCTCGGCCTCCTGGGCCACGAGCCCGCCACCGTCGATCCCGACCGGGTGGCGGAGTACACTAAGACCCTGGCGGAGACCGGCGAGATCGGGCTGCCGGGGCTGACCTTCGCGCCCGCCCGCGACCTGACGCTCAACTTCACCGAGGTCCTGCCGCGCCACACCAACGGCATGCGGTTCCGCGCCTTCGACGCGGCCGGCGCCCTCCTCGACGAGGTGGTGTGCTACTCCGTCGGCGGCGGCTTCGTCGAGGAGGAGGGAGACACCGGCCCGGTGGGGATCGAGGCCGCCCCGGTCCCCTACCCCTTCGACAGCGGCGCCGACCTGCTGCGGGTCTGTGCCGAGACCGGCCTGTCGATCGCGCAGGTCCAGATGGCCAACGAATGCGCCCTGCGCCCGAAGGCCGAGATCGAGGCGGGCCTCGATGCCCTGCGCGACGCGATGCTCGCCTGCATCGCCCGCGGCCTGCGGATGGAGGGCGAGCTGCCCGGCGGCCTCAAGGTCCGCCGGCGCGCCCGGCGGCTGCACGAGACGCTGGAGGCCAAGAAACTCGCCAACAGCCGGCCGGCCCACGAGATCATGGACTGGATCGGCCTCTTCGCCCTCGCGGTGAACGAGGAGAACGCCTCGGGCGGGCGCGTGGTCACGGCGCCGACCAACGGGGCGGCCGGCATCGTGCCGGCGGTCCTGCGCTACATCGTCGATTTCTGCCCGGACTGGTCCGACGCCCGCGGCCGCGACTACCTGCTGGCGGCCGCCGCGATCGGCGGGCTGATCAAGCGCCGCGCCTCGATCTCGGGTGCCGAGGTCGGCTGCCAGGGCGAGGTCGGCTCGGCGGCCGCGATGGCGGCGGCGGGGCTCGCCACGGTGCTGGGCGGCTGCCCGCGCCAGGTGGCGAACGCCGCCGAGATCGCGATGGAGCACCATCTCGGCATGACCTGCGACCCGATCGGCGGCCTCGTCCAGATCCCCTGCATCGAGCGCAACGCCTTCGGGGCCAACAAGGCGGTGGCGGCGGCCTCCCTCGCCCTGCACGGCGACGGGGTGCACTTCGTCAGCCTCGACCAGGTCATCGAGACGATGCGCCAGACCGGCCACGACATGCAGGACAAGTACAAGGAGACGTCGCTCGGCGGCCTCGCCGTCAACGTCTCGGCCTGCTGAGCGGACGCTCGCCGCAAGGCGAGACGGTTTTCCCCCCTTACGGGGATCGGTCCGGGACGATGAGGGAGGGCATTCCACTGCGCAGCGAGCGCGGGGCTGTCCGAGGACATCGTCACGACGATCACGCCTGAGGTCGCACCGCCCGGCGGGGGGCGCGACCCCGACGGGCACGGTTGGGCATCCGTGAGCCGTGCGCCCCGGCAGGTCGCCGAGACGGCCGGGTCCGCCCGGCGCCCTCCCGACGACGGAGGCGCATCCGCCCTGCCTATCCCGCCCGGGCGCGGTTGAACCCGCTCGCTCGGCGATCCGGCTCCGTCTCCGGCAGGTCTCAGGGCGGCGGCGGCGCGGCCGGGGTCTTGCCGCGGATGAGCGCCATCACGGCCTCGTCGCGCTCGGAGATCAGGCGGGCGCCGCGCTGGAAGCTGACATAGGCCCAGAGCCAGCGCAGGGTGACGACGAGCCGGTTGTGGAAGCCGACCAGCAGGTAGACGTGGGCGACGCCCCAGACCAGCCAGGCGAGGAAGCCCTTCAGCTTGACGTGGTCCCACCGCACCACGCCGGCATTGCGCCCGATGATCGCGAGGTTGCCGCGGCTGCGGAAGCGGAACGGCTGCGGCGCCTTGCCGTTCAGGATGCGCTCGCGCAGCGAGCGGCCGAGATAGCGGCCCTGCTGGTCCGCCACTTGGGCGAGGCCCGGCAGAGGCTTGCCGTCCTCGGCCTTCGCCATGGCGAGGTCGCCGAGCGCGTAGACCCCCGGCCGGCCGATCACCGCAAGGTCCGGCCCGACCGGGACGTGGCCCTGGCGCGTCGTCTCGACGCCGAGCCACTCGCCCGCCGGCGAGGCCCTGACGCCCGCCCCCCAGACCACGGTGGCGGCCGGGATCAGCCGGCCCTGGACGGTGATGCCCCGCTCCGACACGTCCTCGACCGCGTGGTCGGTCAGCACCGTGACGCCGAGCGCCTCGAGCGCCTTGCGGCTATAGGCCGAGAGGTCGTCCGAGAAGGTGCCGAGGATCCGGGGCGCGGCCTCGATCAGGAGGATGCGGGCCTGTGTCGGGTCGATGCGGCGGAAATCCTGCGACAGGGCGTGGTGGGCGAGACCCGCGATGGCGCCCGCCATCTCGACCCCGGTCGGCCCGCCGCCGATCACCGCGAAGGTCATCAGCCGTTCGCGGGCGGCCGGATCGTCCTCGCGCTCGGCGGCCTCGAAGGCGAGCAGCACCCGGGCGCGGATCCGGCGGGCGTCGTCGAGGGTCTTGAGCCCCGGGGCGTAGCGCTCCCATTCGGGATGGCCGAAATAGCTGTGGGTGGCCCCGGTCGCCAGGACCAGCGTGTCGTAGGGGATGCGGGTGCCGTCGCGCAGGATCGCGGCGCGGCCCTGGGTGTCGATGCCCTCGACCTCGCCCATCAGCACGCGGACGTTGCGGTCCCGGCGCAGGATCGCCCGGATCGGCTCGGCGATCTCGCCCGGCGCGATGACGGCGGTGGCGACCTGGTAGAGCAGCGGCTGGAACAGGTGGTGGTTGCGCCGGTCGATCAGCGTGACCGCGATGCCCTCCGCCCCCCCGAGACCCCGCGCCGTGGTGAGCCCGCCGAACCCGCCGCCGACGATCACCACCCGGTGGGGACCCGCGGACGGCACACGGGTGCCCGCCGCGTCGGTGGCCTGCACGGCCCCGACGGCGTGATCGGGACGGGGCTGGGCAGGATCGGCATCGAGGGCGGAGCGGTTCAGGATCTCGGTCATGCGGTCTCTCCGGCCTTCGGGATCCGATGGCGGGATTCCAGGTCGCTGGATCCCCGACGTCGCGGGTGCTTCGGCAGGACGTCCTGTCGGGAGGCCTTGCCGGAGCGCCGCGCTGCCCCAACGTTACCAGACCGTGGCGGGCCGAGTAGCCCCCGGGAAGGGGGAGAGGGTGGGACAATCCGGCAAAATCGACGGCCTCCCGACCGGCCCTCGATCGAGCCGGGAACTTCGCCCACCGCCCATTCTACAGACGCAAACTGTATAAATCGACTTACCTCGACGGCACGCCGGATTTAGGCTACCCGTGCGGCGGAACACGAGCCCCCAAGGGAGACACACATGGCCGAAGCCACCGCCACTTCGGAATCCGGCCGCACGATCGGCCACGGCCGGGTCTACGACTCGATCACCGAGACCATCGGCAATACCCCGCTGGTACGCCTCAACCGCCTCGCCAAGGAGCGCGGGATCGACGCCGAGATCCTCCTGAAGCTCGAGTTCTTCAATCCGATCGCCTCGGTGAAGGACCGCATCGGCGTCAACATGATCGACGCCATGGAGGCCTCCGGCGTGCTGAAGCCGGGCGGCACCCTGGTGGAGCCGACCTCCGGCAATACCGGCATCGCGCTCGCCTTCGTGGCGGCGGCCCGCGGCTACCGGCTGATCCTGGTGATGCCCGAGACGATGTCGCTCGAGCGGCGCAAGATGCTGGCCTATCTCGGGGCCGAGCTGGCGCTGACCCCCGGCCCGCAGGGCATGAAGGGCGCCATCGCCAAGGCCGAGGAGCTCCTGAAGGAGATCCCGGGCGCGATCATGCCCCAGCAGTTCAACAACCCGGCCAATCCCGAGATCCACCGCAAGACCACCGCGGAGGAGATCTGGGCCGACACGCAGGGCCAGCTCGACGCCTTCGTGGCGGGCGTCGGCACCGGCGGCACCATCACGGGCGTCGGCCAGGTGATCAAGCAGCGCCTGCCCGGCCTGCGGGTCGTCGCGGTCGAGCCGGAGGATTCCCCGGTCCTGTCCGGCGGCCAGCCCGGCCCGCACAAGATCCAGGGCATCGGCGCCGGCTTCGTGCCGGGCGTGCTCGACCGCGGCGTGATCGACGAGGTGGTGACGGTCTCCAACCAGACCGCCTTCGACACCGCGCGCCTGCTCGCCCGGATCGAGGGCATCCCCGGCGGCATCTCCACCGGCGGCAACGTCGCGGCGGCCCTGGAGATCGCGGCCCGGCCGGAGTTCAAGGGCAAGCGGATCGTGACGGTCGCCTGCTCGTTCGCCGAGCGCTACATCTCCTCGGCCCTGTTCGAGGGGCTCTGAGGCTCGGCCGGCGGGGCCGCGCGGCCCCGCCGGACCACAAATCGCACGGGATCAGGCAACCAACTCGGGCTGGCGCTCCTCCTCGCAGGCCCCACGGCGAAACAGGGCGGCGCAGCGCGATTCGCGGTGCACGCTCAGGATCGAGGCCCGGTCGATATCCGGGTTGTCGGCCAGGATGCGGCGCACATCCTCGACGAGGCGGCCGTAGCGGCCGGCATCGAAGCCGCTCTCCAGCGGGCTGACCGCGATATAGGCTTCCACCACCAGGACCTTCTCGGCCTTGTCGCGGGAGACCTCCGCGGCGATCCAGGCGGATTTCACGAGGCGGTTCGGGTTGACCATCGGCGTACCTCCGTTCCGGGGGGACCGCTCTGCGGCAGCTTCATCCCTCCCGAGACTGCGGCAAGTCGCGCACGCTGCCAATACCTCCGACGCCCGAACTCGTCGAATGGACGCAACGGCACCATGCGCCGTGCACATGGAACGTCGTGTCGGTGCGGGCCTGCCGGCGTGATTTCGGCACCGCACATCCCGCGTTGCAAAAGAATCCGCCGGATATCCCGCTCGGGATGTCGGCCATCTATGCTTGCAGGATGAATCCTGGACGCGGCGCTCGTCTTGCGGGCGCTCGCGACCCGCGGGAAGGGTACGTCGGGCCTAGGCCGCGCCGCGCTCCGCCAGCCCGGCCTCGGACCAGAGCGAGGCACTGACCTCGACCCGATTGCGGCCGTTGCGCTTGCAGCGGTAGAGCGCGGCATCGGCCCGGCCGACCAGGCTGTCGGTGCTCTCGCCGGGGGCCAGGGTGGCGACGCCGAACGAGCAGGTGCGGGTGCCGACCTCCGGCAGGGCCGTGGCCTCGACGCGCTGGCGCAGCCGCTCGGCCAGGGCGACCGCGGCGGGAAGGTCGGTGTCGGGGCACAGCAGCATGAACTCCTCGCCGCCCCAGCGGCCGAGGATGTCGGTCGGCCGCACGGCGTCGCGCAGGAGATCCGCGAAGGCGACCAGGACCTGGTCGCCGACCTTGTGGCCGTGCCGGTCGTTGACCGACTTGAAGTTGTCGATGTCGCCGAGGATCAGCGAGAGCGGCCGGCCCCGTCCCTCCGTCGCTTCGGCCAGGGCCTCGTCGAGCTTGCGCCGGTTGAACAGGCTGGTGAGCAGGTCGGTATGGGCCAGGGCCTCGAGGTCGCGGGTGCGCTCGGCGATCCGGTCCTGCAGCGTCGCGTTCATCTCGCGCAGGTCGCGCATCAGCGCGGCGTTCTCCTCGAACGACCAGCGCAGCCGGTCGCGCATGGTGTTGAGCGCGCCCGCGAGGGCGTGCAGCTCGTTGCGGCCCCCCGCCTCGATCACCAGGGGCGGCGCCCCGAGGGAATCGGCGTCGATCCGGGCGAGGTAGTCGCGGATCTGGCCCAGCGGCCGGCCGACCATGGTGCGGATCACCAGATAGAAGATGAACCACAGCATGACCGACTTGATCGCCGAGTTGATCAGGATCACGTACAGCGTGTTCTTGACCTGCTCGATGGCGATGCTGTCGTCGGAATGGACGGTCCAGGAGCCGATCGGGTAGATCCGGCCGTTCTCGTCGGTGTGGATGACCGGGAAGGTGCGGCTGAACGGCGTGCCGAAGGGCCGGGCGGCGGGCGTCGCGCCGTCGCCGCGGCGGAGCCGGCCGTCCTCGTCCGTGACGGCGCCGGTCGTCTGGACGCGCCGGCCGGCCTCGTCGCGCACCTCGACCCCGATGACGGCCGGGATTTCCTGCATGCCCGCCAGGATGCCGCGCAGCACCTCGGCGTTGTAGCGCCACATCGCGTCCTCGATGCCGGGGCTGAAGGTGCGCTGGAGGGCCGCCACGTCGTCCTGGAGGCGCTGGCTCGCCGCCCGGTAGGCGACCATCATCTGCACGGCCGTGAGGCCGACGGCGACGATCACGTAGCAGCCGAAGATCACCCGCATCAGGCGGCCCGCGAGGGCCCGGTCCTGGGACGGCGGACCGCCGTCGAACATCGTGCGGATGGAGCGAAGGATCGCCATGCCCTGGACCCGGCTCCGGATAAGTTGGGACAGCAAGAAGGCGGTCGCGGGACGGGCCGCGCCCTGCCGGTGGCGACGGTTCTCCCCCTACCATGTCTTTTCGCGCGAGTCCCATCCGGCACTGTTCTGTTAGACTCGTGGCCGACTTTCAAGATCCGGTTAATCGCGTCCCGACGGATGCGGGGCCGAACGACCTTCGATCATCCCTCCTCGCCCCGCCCGACCGGTCCCGTTCCGAATCCGTTCCGGCCGGCGTTGCGTCAAGCGCGCCGCCTCGACCTTCGGAGGGCTCGCCGCCGCCTCTCGGCCACCCCGGTCAGGCGAGCCAGGCGACGAGGAGCGAGACCGTGACCACCGAGGCGAGGTGCGAGAGCAGGATCGCCCCGGAGGTCACGCCGGCCTCGAGCCCGTAGAGCTTGGCGAGGGTGAACGGCCCCGATCCGATCGGCAGGGCGCTGAGCAGCACCGCCGCCCGGGCCCAGAGGTCCGGCACCGCGAAGACGTGGTAGACGAGAAGCGCCGTCACCGCCGGCTGCAGCACCAGCTTGAGGACGACGAGCACCGCCATCGGGCGGATGTCGGAGAACACCACCCGCTCCTGGGCGAGGAAGAGCCCGATGCAGACGAGGGCGCAGGGCGAGGCCGCGCCGCCGAGGAGCGCGGCGAAGCGCTCGACCGGCCCGGGCACCGCGGTTCCGGTGAGGCCGACCGCGAGGCCGGCCAGCGGTGCGATCAGGAGCGGATTGCGCAGGAGCGCCCGCACCACCTTGCGGGCGGTGCCCGAACCCGCCCCCTTCTGCAGGTCGAGTTCGATCACCACGATGGCGAACAGGAACAGCACGCAGGCGGTGAACAGGGTGGCGATGACGGCGGCCGGCAGGCTCGCCGGCCCGAAGACCAGCAGGCAGAGCGGGATACCCATGAAGCCGACATTGCTGTAGCCGGCATCCAGCCCCTCGATGCAGGCCTGGGCCGCGCGCAGGGACCGGCCGAGGCCGAGCAGGAACGCGACCGCGAAGGCCGCCGCGATGCCGCCCGCGAAGGCCGCCGCGAAGCCGACCTGGGCGACCTGGTCGGGCGTGATCTTCGCCATGGCGCCGAACATCAGGGCGGGGAGCGCCAGGTAGATCGCGAACCGGTTCAGGCTGTCGGCCGCCGCCGACCCGAACAGGGCGGTGCGGCCGGACAGGAACCCCGCCAGGATCAGGGCGAAGATCGGGAGGGCGGCGTTGAGGACGGCGTGCATCGGGAGGGTGCCGGGACCGGGCGGGGCGCCGGCGAGAGCCGCTTTGGTGCAGGCGCGCGGCGGGTGCAAGGGCGCGAGCCCTGCGCCCGCCGCGGGGCGACGTCCCGCCACCGGACGGCGGCGGGATTCGGTGGCCGCGGGGTCAGCCCTGGCTGCCGTAGCCGAAGGTCGCGTCGCCGGGGGCCGCCCGGCCCTCGACCGCGCCGTATTGCAGGTAGTGCTGCATCGGGTCGATCTTCGCCTGCGCCACGTCGCCGTTCGCCGCCAGATACGCCGTCGTGTCGAACCCCTTCGACGGGTCGCGGCCTTCCTTCCAGCCGTACTGGTCGTAATGCATCAGGGGATCGATCCCCGCCGCCTTCACGTCGCCATAGGCCGCCAGGTAGCCGCTGGTGTCGAACACCGCGTTCGGGTTGCGCCCCTCCTTCCAGCCATAGGTCTGGTAGTGCTCGTAGGCGTAGGCGAACGGGTCCTTGCCCGACCCCATCGCGGCCCGCGCCACGTCGGCGTTGGAGAGAAAATAGTACTCGGCGTCGAAGCCCGGATGCACCGCGAGGTCGGCGGTCCGGCCGATGGCGGCGTAGATCCCGCGGCCCTCGCCCTGGCCGTACTCGATATAGTGCTTGAGCGGGTCGAGGCCGGCCGCCTTCACGTCCGGGTTGCGGGCCAGATACAGCTCGTTGTCGAAGGCGGCGGAGGGGTCGCGGCCCTCCTTCCAGCCGGCCTGGTCGTACTGCTCCAGCGGGTTGCGGCCCGCGGCGCGGACATCCGCGTTGGCGGCGAGATAGCCGGCGGTGGAGAACAGCGCGTTGGGGTCGCGGCCCTCCGTCCAGCCGTACTGGGCGTAGTGGGCGTCGGCGTCCTGGCCGGCGGCGAGCACGTCCTTGTTGGCGGCGAGGTAGAACAGGTCGTCGACGAGGGGTGCGCCGTCGCCGGTGACGACGGTGGCATCGCCGAACAGGTAGCGCTCGAAGCCGGTGACGCGGTCCTGACCCTCGGGTCCGGTGATGAGGGTGTAGGCACCGTCGCGGGTGACGGTGGTATCGGCGAGCCTGGAATTGAACACCAGGGTGTCGGTGCCGGTCGGGCCGGTCGGGGTCCGGCCACCGAGCAGGATGTCGTTGCCGGGCGTGTTGAAGACGACGTCGTCGCCGGCGCCGCCGTCGATCAGGTCGTCGATGGCGCTGCCGGTCAGCGTATCGTTGCCGTCCGTGCCGCGGATCGAGCGGTCCTGGGTCATCAGCATCAGCTGGCCGCCCTCAACCAGCTCGCCGCCCAGGGTGTAGTGCGCCTGGGTGTCGAGCAGGAAGGCCTGCCGGCCCGGGCCGCCGAAGATCGTGCTGACGTCGACGATGCCGGAGGATTCCTCGTCCTGGTTGAACGGCGCGGTCGGCGGCGTGCCGAAGCGGGCCGGATCGTGCTGGGCGATCTCGGTCAGGGACCCGTTGGCCGGATCGTACTGGAAGACCTTCGAGATGCGGGCGTTGTTGCCCGGATCCTCCTGCAGGATGACCTTCCCGTCGGCGGTGACCGTCATGTTGTCGAGCATGACCTGCCCTTCGGTCCCGCGCAGCACCTCCTTGATGGTGCCGCCGAGCTCGGGCCGGGTGACGTCGGTGAACTCGAGCGCCCAGAGCCGTGACGGGCTGGTGATGGCGTTCGTGGTGTTGAAGTAGAAGCGGTTGGGGTTGCTCGGGTCCCAGGCGCCGTCCTCGGGCCGCAGGAAGGTGGTGACGCCCTCCGCGTCGCTCTCGGCCTGGAGCTGGGCGCCGGTCATCTTCGAGACGTCGCCGTTCGGGCCCATCTCCTGCAGCGAGAAGGCGGCGCCGGCCGTGGCGAGCGAGGTGGCGTTGGTCTCGACGAGGACGCTCGGGACCTTGATGCCGTAGAGCTTGCCGTTGGTCAGGCCGGCCTTGTCGATCTCGGAGCCCGTCGCCTGCTTGGTGCCGACATAGACGTAGAGCTGGCCGGTCGAGGAATCGCCGGTGCCGATCGTCACCGTCTTCACGCCCGAGGCCGGGTTCGCCAGAGAGTTCTCCATCGAGAACTTGCCGAGGCGAGGCAATTCGTAGATCCGCCCGGATTCGGGACCGTTCACCACCCAGGCGAGCGCCCGCCCCTCGGCGCCGGTCTCCTCGCCGTTCATGAAGATGCGGGCCGGGGTGCCGAGGCCGGTCGAGGCGTCGTAGAAGGCCGAGACCGCCGGCAGATCCGCCGAGCACAGCCGGGCGAGCGCCGTGGTCCCCTTCTGGTAGCTGCCGGTCGCGGCGTTGAAGCCGTAATAGCTTGTGCCGAGATCACCCGCCGAGAGCACCTTCAGGCTCGCCTTGTCGACGATCAGCCGGTCGACGAAGGCGCCGGCCGAGCCATGCGCCCGCACCACGCCGGAGGTGGCGCCGATCTCGTGGTTGACCAGCACCGTGGCGGTGCCGTCCCTGTTGTCGAAGGCGCCGATGCCGTCCGGGATGCCGACGAAGCGCCAGGGCGTGCCGTCCGCCTTGACCGAGCCGGGCACGGTGTCGCCGACGCTGAGAAGCGACGTGAAGCTGACATTGCCGGTGCTCGGCACCAGGTAGGGGGTCTGGGTCGTCGAGGGGCCGATGGCCATGGGGAAAGTCCCTGGAATGTTTCCAAGGCGGCACATAGAGGCAGGCGAGCAACAGTTCGGTGACGCGGACGGCACCCGACGTTCGACCGCACGACCTAATCCAGGCGCATCCGCCGCGACCCGCCGGGGTGGAGACGCTCCGCCCGCCCTGTTAGAACGGACGAAGAACGTTGGGCCGGCGACTTCCGGTCGGGGCTTCGTGCCGGTATCGGGCACGGGGTGACGGGAACGGGAGACGCGGGACATGGCGATGCGAACGACCTTCGTGGTGCAGACCTTCGAGGTGCACCGCAAGCGGTTGCGCCCCGGCACGCGCGACGTGGCGCCGACCGAGAGCGGCGCGCTCAAGCGCGCCGAGGCGATCGCCGGCCGGATGCCCGGCGCGGCGGCCCTGCGCATCGTCGCCGACGACGAGACCGGCGAACTCGAGAGCGTCGAGATCCTGGGCCAGTTCGGGGAGATCCCGGAGGACTTCGCCGAGCAGCTGACCGGCGGCTGACCCGTCACACGAGGAGGACGACCATGGCCTTCAAGGCGAAATCGGCGGCGGAGACGAAGGCGGCGGAACTCGCCTCGGCGCTGGTGCGCATCGCGGACCGGGAGGGCGCGCCGCTCCAGATCGGCGTCGAGGCCCTGCGCCGGGCGAGCCCGCGCCTGACGCCGCTGGCGATCGGGCAGCTCTTCCGCCGCCACCGGGACGACCTCGAGGCGGCGCTGGCCGAGCGCGGCTACACGCTCCTCGACTACGCCGATCAGGGCCCGGGCCGCGGGATGGAATTCGCGATCGGCGTCGACGAATGAGACGCGCGGATCGGTTCCCGGACGCGCATGCGCCCGGCGCATGTCAGCCCCTGCGGAAATCCCGGATTGTGCGGTGCGAAAGAGCGTGCGAGACAAAGGGCACGCAAGGACGCGACGGCGTCGCGGACTTGCCAGCCCTCTTGGGCGTTTCCTCCCTAGACTTCGGGCCGCTCGCAAGAGTGGCCTTTTTTCTTTCTAGCGCCCGTCTCTTCGCGACGTGTCCCGCCTGCGCCTGCAGGGCGTGGCGCCCCTCCTGACCGGCTTTGTCCCTCCCCCGCCCGACCCTCGTCCCCTTCCGGCGGACGCGCCCTAGATCCGGCATCGGGATGGAGGCGCCCGGGAGAGAACCGTCGTTCTCGCCCGCGCCGGGTCGGCCGCTTCGGCCCGCCCGCCGCGGCCTCGCGCTCAGGAGACCACCATGGCGAGCCGAACCGTTGCCGACCTCGTCGTCGAGACCCTCGAACATGCCGGCGTGGAGCGCGTCTACGGCGTCGTCGGCGACAGCCTGAACGGCCTCACCGAGTCGATCCGGGCACGAGGCAGCCTCCGCTGGGTGCATGTCCGCCACGAGGAGGTCGCGGCCTTCGCGGCCTCCGGCGAGGCGCAGGGCACCGGCGGGCTCGCGGTCTGCGCCGGCTCCTGCGGCCCGGGCCACCTCCACCTCATCAACGGCCTCTACGACGCCCACCGTTCCCGCACGCCGGTGCTGGCGATCGCCGCCCACATCCCCTCGGCCGAGATCGGCACCAACTACTTCCAGGCCACCCACCCGGAGGCGCTCTTTCGGGAATGCAGCCACTATTGCGAGATGGTCTCGGACCCGGCGCAACTGCCCTACGTCCTCGAGATCGCGATCCGCACGGCTGTGTCCAAGGGCGGCGTCTCCGTGGTGGTGATCCCGGGCGACGTCGCCCTCGCGGAGGCGCC
Organism: Methylobacterium indicum; assembly: GCF_017347565.1. Classification (NCBI taxonomy): domain Bacteria; kingdom Pseudomonadati; phylum Pseudomonadota; class Alphaproteobacteria; order Hyphomicrobiales; family Methylobacteriaceae; genus Methylobacterium; species Methylobacterium indicum. The sequence goes on from NZ_AP024145.1 coordinate 6,520,665, forward strand.
CGCCCGGGCGCTCGCCGCGCCCGCGACCCTGGCGCCGAAACCCCCGATCGTCCTGCCGCCGGCCTCCGAACTCGATGCGCTCGCCGCCCTCCTCGACGGCGCGAAGAACGTGACCCTGTTCTGCGGCCGCGGCTGCGCCGGGGCGCGGGAGCAGGTGCTGCGCCTCGCCGAGACCCTGAAGGCACCGGTGGTCCACGCGCTCGGCGGCAAGGAGCATGTCGAGCACGACAACCCCTACGACGTCGGGATGACCGGGCTGATCGGGTTCTCCTCCGGCTACGCCGCGATGGAATCCTGCGACGCCCTGCTGCTGCTCGGCACCGACTTCCCCTACCGCCAGTTCTATCCCGAGAAGGCCAGGATCGCGCAAATCGACATCCGGCCGGAGAATCTCGGCCGCCGCTGCCGGCTCGATCTCGGCCTCGTCGGCGATGTCGGGGTGACGATCGCCGGCCTGCTGACCCGGCTGACGCCGCGGGAGGATTCGCGCCACCTCGACAGGTGCCTCAAGCACTACGCCAAGGCCCGCGAGGGCCTCGACGAGATGGCCACCGGCACGCCCGGCCGCGCGCCGATCCACCCGCAATACCTGACCCGGCTGGTGAGCGAGGCCGCCGCCGCCGACGCGGTGTTCACGGCGGATGTCGGCACGCCCACCATCTGGGCGGCGCGCTACCTGACGATGACGGAAGGCCGACGGCTGATCGGCTCCTGGTCGCACGGCTCGATGGCGAACGCCATGGCGCACGCGATCGGGCTCAAGGCCGCCCTGCCCGGCCGGCAGGTGATCGCGCTCGCCGGGGATGGCGGCTTCACCATGCTGATGGGCGATCTCCTCACCCTGGTGCAGGAGAAGCTGCCGGTGAAGGTCGTGGTGTTCAACAACGGCACCCTCGGCTTCGTCGAGATGGAGATGAAGGCCGCCGGCTACCTCGATACCGGCGTGGCGCTCCAGAACCCCGATTTCTCGGCCATCGCCCGCGCCGCCGGCCTGCACGGCCGCCGGGTCGAGGATCCGGGCGAGCTGGAGGGCGCCATCGCCGAGATGCTGGCCCATGACGGCCCGGCCCTCCTCGACGTGGTGACGAACCGCCAGGAGCTCGCCATGCCGCCCAAGATCCAGGCCGAGCAGGTGAAGGGCTTCAGCCTCTACGTGATGCGGGCGGTGATGAACGGCCGCGGCGACGAGATCCTGGACCTCGCCAAGAGCAATCTGTGGCGCTGAGGCCGCCCGCCCTCATCCACAGCCCGGTGCCGGGCGATGCACGCGGGCATCGCGTCCATTCGTCGCGCGCTCTCCAGTAAAGCGCAACATCTCCCCCCTCCCGTGTGGGAGTGGGGCTTTGCGATCGACGATCGCCCATGATGATGTTGCGTTTTCATAACAGGCGCGGACCGTCGTGTCGGCAGCCCGACACTCGCGATCGACTCGAAAACGTTCTCCTCGCCCCGCCCCTCTCTCCCGGACAGGAGAAGGGGATCACGCGCGTGTCTTGAGCGAGCCTGATCGCGACCTCGCGAGGGCGCGCGCCCGACTCAAGCTAAGCCTTTCGGCCTAAACCTTCCGCGACCCTGCGTCGGCGGGACGCCGGTACCAGTCCATCCGGTCGTGAACCTCGCGTCTTGTCATTCGACGACATCCGATCACGAAACATAGATCGAAGCGCCGTCTCCGCGGCGAAGCCGTCAGGATATCGACCGTCATAGATCAATACTCTCATTGTAATAGCTATAAAACATAGTTCTTGTTCGATCCTGATAGTTTTGCCATTTGGTTTCCAGGCGTGGCCGTCGCCGATTGCAATGCAGAGCCCTCGGCCGTCGCCAGTATTCCCGTTCGCCTCCCGGATTCCGTCATGCCCGTTCCGTCGCCGCGTCGCGTCTCGTCCCCTCGTCTCGTGGGGCGTCGATTGACCCGGTCGCTCCTGTCGGGCGTGGTTCTGTCGGCGGGGATCGGCGCGGCGCGGGCCCAGGACGCGGCAGAGTTGGCGCTCGACGCCATCACGGTCGAGGGCGCGGTGCGGCCCGTGACCACCACCGCGGCCGGAACGCAGCCGGGCGGCGCCCGCGGGCCGGTGCCGGGCTACGTCGCCTCGCGCAGCGTGGTGGCGACCAAGACCGACACCCCGATCCTCGAGACCGCGCAGTCGATCACCGTCATCGGCCGTAAGCAGATCGAGGACCAGAACGCGCTCACCATCAACCAGGCCCTGCGCTACAGCCCGAGCGTCACCACCGAGCAGCGCGGCGGCGCCGGCGCCACCCGGCTCGAGCAGTTCTATATCCGCGGGTTCCAGGCGCCCCTCTTCCTCGACGGCATGCGCCTGCCCGGCAGCCGCGATGCGGCGCCGTCGATCGACCCGTACCGGATCGAGCGCATCGACGTGGTGAAGGGGCCGGCCTCGGTGCTCTACGGCCAGTCGGGCCCCGGCGGCATCGTCAACTTCACGTCGAAGATGCCGCAATTCGTCCGTCACGGCGAAGTCTTCGTCCAGGGCGGCGGCTTCAGCGAGGTCCGGGGCGGCTTCGACGTCGGCGGGCCGATCGCCTCCGAAACGACGGTGCCGGGCACGGAAGAATTCGCCTTCCGGGTGACGGGGCTCGGCTGGAAGGGCGACGGCCCGGCGGTGACGACGACCGTCGAGCGCGCCTTCATCGCCCCGAGCCTGACCTGGCGCCCCTCCGCCGACACCTCGCTCACCCTGCTCGGCGTCTACGAGCGCGACCCGTTCTCGGGCTTCTACGGTGGCTTCCCGGCCTACGGCACGGTGTTTCCACGCAACTTCGGCAACGGAATCGTCGGCCGGCTGCCGGTGAACTTCTACGACGGCGATCGCAGCTTCGAGCAGTCGGACCGGACGCAGGGCTCGGTCACCTACATCCTCGACCACCGCTTCAGCGACGCGTTCCGCTTCCACTCCGCCGGTCGGGTCCTGCGCACCGAGGGCGATTACCGCAGCGTCTACACCTCGTTCAGCTCCAACACGCCGCTGTTTCCGCCGACCTCCCTGACCACCGGGCCGCTGATCGGCCGCTCGCGGATCTCGACCCAGGTCGGCGTCGACGCCTACACCATCGACAACTATTTCGAGGCGAAGTTCGACACCGGGATCCTCGGCCACACCGCGCTCCTGGGCGTCGACCACCAGACCTTCCGCACCCGCACCCTGTCGGGGCCGTTCCCGACCACCGCGGCGCTGAACGCGCTGGCGCCGAACTACGACCAGAATTTCGCCGTGCCGGCCTACACCACGGATGCCCGCATCAGCGCGCAGCAGACCGGCGTGTACCTGCAGGACCAGATCAAGCTCGACCGCCTGGTCCTGACGCTGGGCGGCCGCTACGACACCGCCCGCCAGTCCGGGCCGACCCGGACGCTCGCCACGGGCGCCGTCGCCACCCAGGACGTGCCGGCCGACGCGCTCACCTACCGGGCGAGCCTGCTCTACCTCTTCGACAGCGGTATCGCGCCCTACGTCTCCTACAGCGAGGCGTTCGAGCCGATCGTCAACGGGCGCCTCTTCGATCCGGCCTTCGGTACCGCCGGGCGCATCCCGGACCCGATCTCGAGCCGGCAATACGAGGCCGGCATCAAGTACCAGCCGCCGGGCACCGACATCCTGCTCACCGCCGCGGCCTTCGACATCAAGCGCTCGAACTCCCTGACGCCGGACCCGAACAACATCAACTTCAGCCTCCAGACCGGCGAGGTCGGCGTGCAGGGCGTCGAGTTCGAGGCCCGCGCCACCCTGGCGGAAGGCCTGAGCCTCGTCGGCGGCGTGTCGTTCCTCGACATCCGCAACACCCGCGACACCAGCACGACCTTCAACCAGGTCACCGGCCAGCAGGTGCCGATCGTGGGCCTGCGTCCGGTCCAGGTGCCGGACCGCACCGCCTCGCTGTTCGTCGATTACCGGTTCCAGTCGGGCCCGCTCACCGGCTTGAGCCTCGGCGGGGGGCTGCGCTATCTCGGCGGCTCCTGGGGCGATCCGGCCAACACCTTCCGGGTCCCGGAGAACGTGCTCCTCGACGCGGTGGCGAGCTACGACCTGAAGTACATCGATCCGAAGCTCTCGGGCTTCAACCTCCAGGTCAACGCCCAGAATCTCCTCGACCAGCGCACGGTGACCGGCTGCTTCTCCTACGCCTCCTGCTTCTACGGCCTGCCGCGCACGGTCTATGCAACCTTGCGTTACCGTTGGTAAGAGACCCCATGAGCGGATCACTCACCCTCGCCAAGCGGGCCGCCGTGGCCGGCCGCGTCGTCCTGGCGGTCGGCGGCGGCTACGGGATCGCGGCGCTCGCCACCATCCTCCTGTCGCTGACGCTGCCCCTGCCGCGCGCCGAGGCCGTGACGGCGGCGACGCTGGCGAGCTTCGCCGTCATGGTGGGGGTCGTCGTCGTCGCCTTCGCGGCCCGCTCGCTCGGGCGCGCCGCCGCGATCCTCGGCGGCCTCGCCCTCGCGCTCGCCCTCGCCCTCCGGTTCGCCACCGGCTCGTTCCCGTTCGGATTCGGCTCATGAAGCAGGGTTTCCGCCAGTCCATGGCCTGGCTGCACACCTGGTCCGGCCTCGTCGTCGGCTGGGTGCTGTTCGCCGTCTTCGTCACCGGCACCGCGACCTATTACCGGGCCGAGATCTCGCGCTGGATGCAGCCGGAGCTGCACCGGCAGGCGGCGATCGGTCCCGAGGCCCTCGCCCATGCCGCCGATCTGGCGGTGGCCCATCTCGAGGCCCATGCGGGCGAGGCGCGGAGCTGGTTCATCGGCCTGCCGACGCCGGAGCGGCCGCTCGTCGAGCTGTTCTGGCGCACGCGGCCCGGGACGGCGCCGGACCACGTCCTCCTCGACCCGCGGACCGGGGCGCCGGCCGCGATGCGGGCGACGAAGGGCGGCGACCTTCTCTACCGCTTCCACTTCGAGCTGCACCTGCCCCCGCTCTGGGGCCGCTGGATCGTCGGGATCTGCGCCATGGTGATGCTGGTGGCGCTGGTGAGCGGCATCGTCACCCACCGGCGGATCTTTTCCGACTTCTTCACCCTGCGGCGGGACAAGGCGGCGCAGCGGGGCTGGCTCGACGCCCACAACGTCAGCGGCGTGCTGGCGCTGCCGTTCCACCTGATGATCACCTATACGGGCGTCGTCACCCTGGCGATCATGTACATGCCCTGGGGCGTCACCGCCGCGTACAAGGGCGACCAGTTCGCCTACTTCGCCGAGACCGGCCAGATCACGAAGGCCCGCTCGGCCGCCGGGCAGCCCGGCACCCTCGCCCCGGTCGGGCCGATGGTGGCCCGGGCGCTCGCGACCATCCCCGAACCCCTCGAGCGGCTCGTCGTCTCCAACCCGCGCGACGCGAATTCCACGGTCGTCGCGGTGTTCGAGGAGCCGCACGGCCTCTCGCACGAGCACCCGCAGGTCGCCTTCGCGGGCACCAGCGGGACGATCGTCGAGGTTCTGTCCGGCGGCCTGCGCCCGGCCGCCAAGACCTTCACCACGATGGTCGGCCTGCACGAGGCCCATTTCGCCGGGCCGGCCCTGCGGGTGCTGTTCTTCCTGTGCGGGCTGATGGGCTGCGCCATGGTGGGGAGCGGGCTGGTATTGTGGACCGTGGCCCGGCTGCCCAAGGCCGGGACCGCGACCGGGTTCGGCTGGCGCCTCGTCCACACGCTCAACATCGGCACGATCGCGGGTCTGCCGGGGGGCATCGCCGCCTATCTCATCGCCAACCGGCTCCTGCCCGCCGACCTCGCCGGCCGGTCGGAGCGGGAGGTCCAGGCCTTCTTCGGGGTCTGGATCCTCGTCGCGGCGGCGGGAGCGGCGGCGAATGCCTGGCTGGCGCCGCGCCAGGCCTGGCGCGGTGCGCTCGCCGCGGTCGCCGGGCTGTTCGCCGCCGCCGTGCTCGCGGACCTCGTCCTCGCCCGGGCGCTCTGGGACGATCCCGCCTGGTTCCTCGGCTTCGACGCCGTGCTCCTCGCCGTCGCCGCCGGCTTCGCGCTGATCTCGCGCAAGGTCGACCGCTTCCGGGCGCCCGGCCGGGCGCGCCGGGAGGCCGCCGCCGTCGGCACGCCGCGGATGGAGCGGGCATGACACTCCTCGTCGCCGGGGGCCTCGGCTTCCTCGGGCTCGCCGCCCTCTGCCTGAGCCTGGGCCGGCATCACCAGGCGCTCTGGCCCTCACCGCCGACGCGCCGGCGGGTGCTCGGCCTTCGCGCCGCGGGCTGGACGCTGGTCGCCCTCTCGCTCGCCGCCGCGCTCCACTTCGACGGCGGGGCCTTCGGCCCGGTCCACTGGCTGGGATCGCTCATCGGAGCGGCCCTGCTCCTCGTCGTCACGCTGTCCTACCGGCCCCGCGCACTCGTCTGGATGGCGGCGCTCGCGGTGGTGGTCACGCTCGGAGCGGCTTTGGCCTGACGGGGGAAGGCCGGACACCGGGTCTCGCTGCGCAACCTTGGAACGATCACGCCGAGACCGGAACCGCCAGGAACGTCAGATTGGATATCAAAAAATCGTCCCAATCAATACTATGCTTGAATTTCACCAGACGTTCTTTCCCGCCTTCGACCTCATCCTGGGGTATCAGAGCCAGTTTGATTGGCTTCTCGAGTCGATCTGGCGCAGAACTCGCCACCTCACCTCGTCATCCTGGGGCCGCGAAGCGGAACCCGGGATCCATGAACTCTGACGGCGCAGGATCAGGCGATCAGCGTTCCATGTCTTCCTGCTTCGCCAGCGGTTATGGATCCCGGGTTCCCGGCGACGCCGGGCCCCGGGATGACGATGGAGGGTCTTGGATCCACTCTCGCAATCAAACGCGCTCTGGTGGACTGACGCCTCACGATGAGGTCGAGAGTGGGATCCGACGCCTCGCCGGCCCTGCGCTGCGGATCGCCTGTCGGCGAGCGCAAGCCCCCCGCTCGCAACGGTCCGTGCTCACCCCCGCCGCGACGCCTCGCCGAGCCGGCGCAGATCCGCCACCACGGCCGGATTGCCCGAATAGAGCAGGCCGCCGGTGAGCATGTCGTCGGAGCCGAGATACTCCGCGACCCCGCCCGCCTCGCGCACCAGCAGCAGGCCGGCATAGCAGTCCCAGGCGTTGAGGCCGGGGTCGTAGTAGCCGGCGAGGCGCCCTGCGGCGACGTAGGCGAGCATCAGGGCGCCCGAGCCGTTGCGGAAGAGCACGCCGCCCTCGTCGTAGAGGCCGCGCACGAAGGCGGCGGCTTCCGCTGCGGGGGTCTTCTGGGTGGCGCCGAAGCCGATATTGGCGGAGGCGAGCGTGGCGGCCGGATCGACGCGCAGGGGCCGGCCGTTCAGGGTCGCGCCCGCGCCGGCGAGCGCCGCGTAGGTCTCGCGCAGCACCGGCGCCTCGATCACGCCGGCCGCCAGGCCCTCGGGACCCCGGATGCCGATCGACACGCACCAGTTCGGCTGGCCGTTGAGGAACGGGCTGGTGCCGTCGATCGGATCGACGACCCAGACGTAGCCCGACCGGCTCGGGACGGGATCGTGCTCCTCGCCGATCACGCCGTCCTCGGGAAAGGCTTCGGCGATGCGGGCGCGGATCAGCAGCTCGACCTCGCGGTCGGCCTGCGAGACGAGGTCCTGGGCGCCCGATTTCTGCTCGATCACCAGCCGGTCGCGGGCGTCGAAGAACCCGAGCGCGGTCTCGCCGGCGGCGCGGGCGATGGCGAGGGCGGCGTCGTAGCGCGCGCGGGCGGCATCGGTGGTCATGATCGATCCTTCGAAAGTGGAGATGCGGCCGTCCTACACGGCCGGTGATCTCAGGGGTGCGACGGTGTGCCGGCGCTCACCGCCGCGAGCGCCGCCGCGATGGCGGCGCGGGCCTCCGGCGAGGCCGGGCTCTGGGGCGGCACGGGATCGCCGACGGCGTAGCCCTGCATCTGGAGCGCCGCCTTGACGCAGGCCGCGAGGTTGTAGCGGGCAAAGACCTCGTTGAAGGCCCAGACCCGCTTCTGCAGGGCGACCGCCTCCGGCCAGTTCCCCTCGCGGCACAACCGGTAGAGCGCCAGGCAGTCCCGCGGGATGACACAGGCCGGACCGGCGAACCAGCCCTTGCCGCCGAGCATCATCACGCTCGCGGCGATGTGCGAGGAGGCGGCGAAGACGTCGAGGTCGTCGCCGACGCGGTTGAGGATCGAGAGGAGCCGCCCGGTATTGGTCGAGGCGTCCTTGATGCCGAGGATGTTCGGGTGACGGGCGAGCCGCGCGATCGAGGCGACCGAGAGGTCGGCGCGCTGGAAGTTCGGGTTGGTGTAGAGGATGATCGGCAGGTCGGTGGCGTCGGCCACGCTCAGGAAGTAGCGCTCGACCTCCGCTTCCGTCAGCGGGAAGTAGGCGTCGAGGATCAGCACGATCCCGTCGGCCCCGGCCGCCCGGCAGGCCTTCGCCTGGGCCACCGCACCGCGGATCGCCGTCGAGGCGACGCCGGGCAGGACCGGCACCCGGCCGGCGGCAGCCGCCACCACCGCCGCCACGGCCTCCCGCTTCTGCGCCTCGTCGAGATAGGCGAACTCGCCGGTCGAGCCGAGCGGCGTCAGGCCATGGACGCCCGCCGCGATCAGGTCGTCGCACAGGGCGGCCATCACCCCGGCCTCGATCCGCCCCTCGGCATCGAGCGGCGTGACGAGGTACGGGATGATGCCGTGGAACCGCGCCATCCTCACCGCTCCGCGAAGAGGCGGACCAGGGAATGGGCGATCGCCATCGGGGGTGGGGTCATCAGGCCGTCCGGGTGGGTGCGCTCCAGCATCCGCCGCACCTCGTCGCGGGTGAACCAGCGGGCGTCCTCCAGCTCGGTGCGGTCGAGCACCAGGGCGTCGCCCGACGCCTCGCCCTCGCAGCCGATCATCAGCGAGGACGGGAACGGCCAGGGCTGCGAGAGGTGGTAGCGCACCGCGCCGACCCGCACGCCCGCCTCCTCGAAGGTCTCGCGCCGCACCGCGTCCTCGATGGTCTCGCCCGGCTCGAGGAAGCCGGCGAGGCACGAATAGACGCCCGGCGCGAACCGGGCCTGGCGGCCGAGGAGGCAGCGGTCGCCGTTCGTCACCAGCATGATCACGACGGGATCGGTGCGGGGAAAATGCTCGGTGCCGCAGGCGGCGCAGTCCCGCCGGAAGCCGCCGCAGGACGGCGTGGTGGCGGCCCCGCAATTGGCGCAGAAGCCGTGGCGGGCGTGCCAGCCGAGCAGCGACTTGGCGGTCGCCATCACCCCCATCTCGGGGGCCGGCACCGCCCCCTCGACCGCGACCGCGCGGGCATCGAGCACCCGGTAGGCCGGATCGTCGCGGTAGACAGCCGCCGCATCGGCCGGCAGCGCGCCCGCGAAGGCCGGCCGGCCGCCGACCCGGCCGAGAAACAGCTCGGGCGCGGGCGCGCCGGCCCGGGCGGCGTCCTCGCGGGTGAGCAGGCAGGTCGCCCCCTCGCCGGTCACCCGCAGCACCGGCACGTCGCCGCAGAACAGGAGAAGGCTCGCATCGGGCGTGTCGGCGAGCGTCGGGGTCGGGCCGGTGCGCTCGGCCGAGTGGCGTTCGAGCAGGCTGTGGGCGTAGCCGAGGCGATCGAGGGAGACGGTCAAGGCGGGAAGACCTCATGCGGCGGCGTGCGAAAAGCCCGGCGCGGCCCCTCGCGGCGATCCCAGCATGGGCAGGCAAACCCGTGAGAAATCAAGGCGGCGGCGGGCGGACCCGATGCCCCGGGCGCGGCGCCATGCTCCGGGCGCAGGCATCGGCGCGCCGTCAGCCGGCGGCGCGCGGGGTGCGGACGAGGGAGAGCAGGGCCCCGACGATCGCCGCCGCGGTCAGGCCGGCGATGGCCAGGAGGGTGATCGTGCGGTTCCACAGCCGGTCGAGGCCGAGATCGGTGGTGACGAAGTCCGGCCGGGCGGGATCCGCCATGACCCCGACGCGGTAATCGCCGGCCTCGATCCCGGAGAAGACGTAGTTCACCCGGCGCGTCACCGTCCCGTCGGGCGTGCGCAGCGCCAGGGTCGCGTCGCAGATGTGGATGAACAGCTTGGCGCTGCACTTGCCGTCGCTGATCCGGGCCTGCTCGACGGGCTTCGCCGCGGCCCGGACCTGCCAGTCCGAGACCACGGCCGGCGCGGTGTAGACCGCGCAGGCGACAAGAATGCCCCCGAGCGCCACGACGCCGAGCAGGACCCACAGGGTGTTGAGCCGGCCGCGCCCCCGGGGCGGCAGCCGCAGGGTGTCCGGGGACGGGGCGGGGTCCGGCGATCGGGTCATGGCGGGCTCCTCAGGCGGGCTGGGTTGCGGCAGGCTCGGCGCGGGCAGGACCGGGCGCGGAGGGCGCGGCCGCGGCGAGGATGCGCCGTGCCTCGGTGGCCGCCCGGTAGGCGGCGATCAGGTCGGCGAAGCCCTGCGGCTTCATCCCCCGCGGCATCGGCACCGCCAGGGTCACGATGCGGCGCTTGGGGTCGAGCGTCACGCCGTGGCGGCCCGGGCGCCGCCCGGGGAACGGCGCGGCCGGTGGCAGCAGCACGCGCGTGACGACGCCGGCATGGCTGATCGTCATGTCGAGATCGGCGATGTCGTCCCAGGCGATGGCCCGGTCGAGCCCGGGCGAGGCCAGGCCCTCCGGGCTCAGGACCAGCGTGACGGGCGTGCCGCGCGACAGGATCAGCGCCCCGGCCCCGCCCATCAGGACCGCGAGGGCGCAAGCTGCCGCGGCGACGATCGTGCCGTCGCGCGGCAGGATGCCGGGAACGCCGAACGCCGCGACGGCGAGGGCGATGGCGGCGAAGAGGAGGCCGGCCACCACGAAGACGAGGCCGCGGGGACGGTGGTGGGCGCGCAAGACCCGCTCCCCGGTGCCGATCTCGGCGACGGTCGCCTCCAGATCGGCCCGGAAGGCCGCGTCGCGGGCCCGGACCGCGCCGAGGAAGTCGGCGCTCGCCGCCCGGCACAGGCCGGCCGGGTCGGCGAAGTAGGCGGCGAGCTGGCCGAGCGCGTGGGGCGGCGGTGCTATTCCGGCGGCGGAGACAAGCGCGGGATCGACCGCCCGGCCCAGGGCGGCGAGGCGCTCGCCCGTCGGCGGGTGGGTGTCGGTCGGGTGGGCCTGCCCGGCCGCGAGGTGCGCGGACGGGTCGTCGAGCCCCTCTGCCACCGCACGGTCGAGCACGGCGGCCACGAGGTCGGGCGGCGCCGCATCCGGGGCCTCGGCCGCCGCCGCGAGGGTCTCGGCGATGCGCGGCGCCACGGCGCCGCTGCGCAGGAGCGCCCGCGCCGAGGCCTCCGTCGAGGTCGCGGCGGCCCCCGCCGCATCGGCGGCGAATTCGCGCTTCCGGCTCCAGTGGCGGACGGCGAGGTGGAAGCGCTCCATCACGAACATGCCGAGGCGCACGGACGGCCCGAGGACGCCGAGGGCCCCGTCGCGGCGCGCCGCCACCGCGTCGAGCGAGCGCCCGACCCCGGCATAAATCGGCAGGAAGCGCTGGCTGTAGGCGGTGTCGCCGCCGGCGTAGTGGGCAAGCTCGTGGGCGACGATCGCGGCGATCTCGTCGCCCCGCATCAGGGCGAGCTGGGGCAGCGGCACGTGGAGGATGCGCCCCGAGACCGGCCGTTCGCCGGGCTCCAGCACCGCCGGGCCCGCCGTGACGAAGAACCCCTCGGTCAGGCCGACGACCAGGGCCTCGGGCTTGAGCGCGCCCATCCGCTCGGCCAGCCCCTCGACGAGGCGCCACAGGCCCGGCGCCTCGGCGGGCGAGATCGCGCGGCCGAGGATCGGCAGGGGCTCCGGCTCGAACGCGTCGAGGGCGCGGCGCAGGCCGAGCACGGCGCCGCCCGCGGCGAAGAGCGTCGCGCCGACCGCGAGGGCGGCGACCGCCAGGAGCTTCATCCCGTCGCCGGTGAGCCCGCCCTGGACCAGCATCTCCGCCTCGAACGTGACGACGGCGACGAAGGCCGCGGTCGCCGCCAGGATCTGGACCGCGAGGGCCGCGGGCAGGAGCCGGCGCATCAGGCGGAAGCCCCGCACCAGCGCGTCGCGCGAGCCGCGCCCGAGCCGTCCGAGCGCGGCGCCGGCGAGGAGGACGACGAGCGAGAGCCCGGCCGCGAGCGCGCCGCCGCCGATCGCGACCGGCGGCAGCAGGCGGCGCCACTCCATCACGGTGACGAGGGTACCGGCGCCATCCCGCGCCTCGCGGGCCTTCACCACCGCGAAGGGACCGCCGTAGAGCTGGCCGCGATGGCGGAACTGGAGGTGGAAGTCGGGCCGCCCGTCGCGGGGGACGCGGGCCTCGAGATCGGCGACGACCTCGGCGAGGCGCCGATGCTCGGCGGCGAAGGCCGCCCGGTCGTCGAGGCCGCGCTGCCACTCCCACAGGCCGAGGAGCAGCAGGCCGAGCGGCAGCAGGATGGTGGCCGTAACGAGGCCGGCCAGGGCGCGCGGGCGCGACGGCGCGCGCGGAATCGTTGCCTCGGGAATGGTCGCCTCCTGACGCGCGGGAGATCAGACACCGACGCAACGCACGGCACGTCGGACGATCGCAAGACGATCGGGCATCGTCCTCGACGGCACATCGATCGAAGTGCCGGCTCAATGGAGACAGATCGAACGCGCCGCGTCCGACATCTCGGCTGACGGCGGGATTTCTACCGGGATGGGCGGGAAGGTCAACCAGATGGTGTCCGGGGCGGGTCGCGGGGGCGTTGCGGGGCCGGGTCCCGGGCCCATAGCCAGCGGTCACCGACCGGCCTCGACGGGGGTTCGAAACGCCTCGTCGGGCCCGTGGCCGATCAGGCCGCCGTCGCTCGCGGCCTATTCCGAAAGCCGGAAGCCGCCCCGTTCCGACCTCGAGCGGCAACGCAGAGCCGCCGTGATACCGGTCGGCCCCCTTACGGTACGCCCGGTCCTCGGCCTCCCGTAAGCCATCCCCCTTTCCGGGACCGGCACGGGCCCGGAAAGGGGTCGGTCCATCACGGAACGCCGGCCTTTCGGCATGCGCATCCGTCAGTGTCGTGGACCGTGGGACACACGTCGCCGGTCGTGCCGCGTCACTGGCGCGGCGGGTCGAACGAGCCGTCGACGTCAGGCCACGCCGGGCGTCGCCCCGCCGACCCCGTGAGCATCCGGCGGCACCGCGCGCGGGCGGCGGTTCTCGTCGATCGCCACGAAGGTGAAGAGGGCCTGCGTGACCTTGATGGTCTCCTCGCTCTCGCGGGCGCGGCGCCAGGCCTCGATCTGGATGCGGATCGAGGAGCGGCCGACCGCCACGATATGGGCGTAGAGGCTTACCTCGTCGCCGACCACGACCGGCTGCAGGAAGGTCATGCCCTCGACCGCGATGGTGGCGCAGCGCCCCCGGGCGCGGCGGGCCGCGACGTTGCCGGCGGCGAGGTCCATCTGCGCCATGAGCCAGCCGCCGAAGATGTCGCCGGCCGGGTTGGTGTCGGCCGGCATGGCGATGGTGCGGATCACCGGGGGGCCCCAGGCGGCGAGCGGTGCGGACGGGTCGTCGGTCATCGGGAGGGCCAGCAGCGGTTCGGGGAGGACGCGCGCACCCTAAGCAGACTTGCGTTGGCAGGCCAACGCTTCGCACGCTTAGGTTCTTGTTTTATCGCAGATTTTCGGCGCCGAACCGGTAACCACTTCGGCGAAATCTGCTGAGACCGTTCCTCGCGCTGCGTAAGCCCGCACCCCGGGATTCGTCACGCCGCGGCGAACAGGGCCCGCGCCCGCTCCACCAGCTGCGCCGCCGCGTGCGCCGGATACGGCTCGCGGGTGCCGTGGCCCCAGACCGGGCCGGGCCAGGCCGGATCGGAGCGGAAGCGCCCGACGACGTGGACGTGGAGCTGGGCCACCACGTTGCCGAGCGCGCCGACATTCACCTTGTCGGGCTGGGCGAGCGCCTGCATCACGCCGACCGTCAGGCGGGTCTCCTCCATCAGCCGGGCGGCATCCTCCGGCGAGAGGTCGGTCAGCTCGGAGGCGCCGGGGAGCCGCGGCACGAGGACGAACCAGGGAAAGCGCTTGTCGTTCAGGAGCAGCACGCTCGACAGGGCGAGGTCGCCGAGCGCGATGGTGTCGGCGGAGAGCCGCGGATCGAGGGTGAAATCGGTCATCGGAATCCGTCAATGCGCCATCAGCACCGGCATGGTGGCGTGGGCGAGGATGTGGCTGGTGGCGCCGCCAAAAATCATCTGGCGCAGGCGGCTCTGGGTGTAGGCGCCCTTGACCAGGAGGTCGCAGCCGATCGCCTCCGCCTCGGTCAGGAAGACCTCGCCGACGGCGCGGCGGCCGGCCGCGAGGGTGCGCCCCTGCGCCGACAGCCCCTCGCGGTTGAGGGCGGCGGCCATCTCCTCGGCGCTCGGGCCCGGCACCATGCCGGCATCGACCCCCAGCACCTCGATCCGCGAGGCGGCGCGCAGGAACGGCGCCGCGAAGGCGACCGTGCGGGCGGTCTCGGTCGAGCCGTTCCAGGCGATCATCACGGTCTCGCCGATGCTCGCGGGCGTCGTCGGCGGGGCGATGATCAGCGGGCGCCCGCTCTCGAACAGCACCGCCTCCAGGGTGGTCATCCGGGGCGTGCCCTCCCCGCTCCCGGGCCGGCCGACCACCGTCGCGTTGAACAGCCGGGCGTGCTGGGCGAGGAAGCCGTCGCCGGGAGGCGCGTCGGGGCGCCAGCGGTAGCGCGGACCGCCGCGGCCGGCATCGGCGCTGTCGCGGGCGACGCCGTGGCGGTCCATCGCGGCGGTGAACAGCCCGCCGCAATCGCGGGCCTCGACGAGGTCGACCTCCTCGTCGCGCACCCAGGTCATGCCGCCGACCATGTCGACGGGGACGTATTCGGCGAGCGCCGGGCGCAGGCCGAACCCCTCGATGCTGGCGTCGAACCGGCGAGCGGCGAGCACGGCGGTGTCGAGCACCGAATCGAGCAGGGTGTGGCGGGCGACCGGAACGAGAAGCGTCTTCATGGTGGCGCACTCACCTCAGGAGCCTCAGGACGCCGCGATAGCATCACGGCGGCCTCCGCCCTGTCCAGGGGGGCAGGGCGGCTCCTCCACGGCGGAGCGTCAGGATCCTGCCGGCGCCCCCACCGCGCCGCGCCGGCGCGGTTCGGCCTCTTCGGCCGCCTCCGGCGGGTCGTCGCCCTGCGGCGGCTCGTCGTCGCCCTCCGGGGGGTTGGACTGGCTGCAGGCGGCGCCCGCCCCGTCCTGGCCGCCGGGCGCGCAGGTCTCCTCCAGCCACAGGGCCATCATCAGGGCGAGGCCGGCCGGTACGGCGAGCGCCAGGAAGGCCCAGGTCCAGCCGAGATGGAGGGCGAGCAGCCCCCCGACCCAGCCCGAGAGGGCGCCGCCCACCCCCTGCACCGCCGCGACGGTGCCGAGCGCGGTCTGGGTGCGGCCCGAGCCCCAGGTCAGGTCGGCCACCACCACCGGCACCGCGACGCCGATCACGCCGGAGGCGACGCCGTCGAGCACCTCGGCCAGGATCAGCCAGTAGGGATCGGACAGGAAGGCGGAGAGGAGCGCACGGGCCGGCAGCACCGCGCAGGCGACGAGGAGGAGCTGGCGCCGGCCGCGCCGGTCGGCCAGCGACCCGGCGAACAGCGCCACCGGGATCATCACGCCCTGGGCGACGATGACGTAGCGGGCGGTCCAGCCGGTGCCGTCCTCCCCCGCCGCGACGAGCTTCTGGCCGAGCAGGCTCAGCATCGAGCCGTTGGCGAGGTTGAACAGGGCGAGCGCCGCCGAGAGGATCAGGAGGCGCCGGTCGGAGAGGACCTTCAGGATGCCGGAGCGCTCCGGCTTGTCGTCCGGGTCGTCCTCCTTCCAGCCGACGGCGCGGCGGCCGTTATAGGCGCTCCGCGGCGTCGTGAGCGCCGCCGCGATGGCGCAGGCGGAGAGGCCGCCCAGGACCCAGAAGGCGATGCTCGGCCCCATGACCGGCGTGCCGAAGCTGATGGCGAGCGCGGCACCCAGGATGCCGACGTGGTTCCAGGCCTGGTTGCGGCCCTGCTGCTTCGGAAATGCCTGCTTGCCGACCATGCCGAGCGTCAGCGCGGTCACCGCCGGCACCACCAGGGTGCCGCCGGCCGCGGCGATGAACTGGGCGGCGAGCACCGTCATGAAGGCGCGGGCGGGCAGCAGCAGCAGGGTGCCGAGGAGGATCGCCGCGCAGGCGGCCGCGATCAGCATCCGGGGCCGGCCGAACCGGTCGACCAGGGCGCCGAGCGGCCCGCTCAACGCCAGGGTGGCGAAGCCCACGATGGTGGTGACGAGGCCGACCTCGCTCGGCCCCCATTTCGCGGCCTGCGCCAGCCAGGTGCCGAGGAAGGGGCCGAGCCCGCCCTGGATGTCGCCCACGAAGGCGTTGATCAGGGCGAGATGGGTGGTGGGGGTCATCAACGCGGAGGCGCTCCGGCTTGCCCGTTCGGGCCGTCGTTCGAAAGTCCAGGCCCAAACGACCTACCGGACCTGAACGGGAAATGATCGCGCACCGCCCCCCCGCCTCACGGACTCGGCACCGCGCAGGCGGCGGCGAGGCGGGCGAGCATCGGGTCGGGGATGCCCATCGCGACGAGCTGGTCGTGGGTGTGGCGGACGTAGTCCGGGTTGGCGCCCGAGCGGCCGAGGCCCTGGCGCACCAGCCGCACCAGTTCGGCCTCCGGCAGGCGGCCGGCATATTGCGGGTGGCGGCGATCGACGAGGTAGGTCACCGCCGCGATGCGGCGGCCGTCGTCGAGGGTGACCCCGAGCACCCGCTCGACATAGACCGCCGTGACCTGCTCGCGCTCGCGCAGGTAGGCGAGCGTGCCGGCCGCGTCGGGGCCCGCGACTCGGAACGCCATGCCGCGGCAGGAGCCGCCCCGGTCGAGCCCGAGCACCAGGCCCGGCCGCTCCGGCGTGCCGCGATGGACGTGCGAGAGCACGCAGAGCGAGCGGTGATAGCCGCGCAGGCGCCCCGGCCCGCTCTCGACGAAGGGGAAGCCCGGCCGCCACATCAGCGAGCCGTAGCCGAACACCCAGAGATCCGACGGCTCGCCCGCCTCCATCGCCCGCATCCTCCCCCCGGCACGATCGCGCGAGCGTGCCTCGCCTGTTCGGTGTCACCCGCCGGTCTCACTTGCCGGGCGCGGCCGGTAGCAGCTACGGGAGCGCGGTTCAATCCGGGCGGTCCGTCAGGACCGCCGCAGAACCGGGATCATGCCGATGGACAGGCCGACGGAAGCGGGGCCGACGACCGAGACGGGGCGGACGACCGGAGGGCGCGGGCCGGGCCTGCGCCTCGGGCTGTTCGCGCCGTTCGTGCTCCTCCTGCTCGTGGCGCTCGCCTGGAGTGCGGGCTGGTTCTGGCTGCGGGGCAAGGCCGAGGGCGAGATCGACCGGTGGTTTGCCCGCGAGGCCCAGGCCGGGCGGCAATGGACCTGCGCCGACCGCTCGCTGACCGGCTTCCCGTTCCGGTTCGAGCTGCGCTGCGCCTCGCTCGGCTTCGCCCGGTCCGACGTGCGCTTCACCACCGGGCCGCTCGTCGCGGTGGCGCAGGTCTACCAGCCGCGCCACGTCATCCTGGAGGCGACCGGGCCGTTCAAGGTGCAGCAGGGCGGCCTTGCCGCCGACGTGACCTGGACCGGCCTGGAGGCGAGCCTGCACGCCACGAGCGACGGCTTCCAGCGCGCCTCCGTGGTGGCGGACGGGCTGAAGGGCAGCGTCACCGGCGCCGATCCCTCGCCGATCGACTTCTCGACCCGGCATCTCGAACTGCATGCCCGCCCGACCCCGGGCCGCTTCGAGACCGACGGCGCCGTCGACCTGAGCGCCCGGGTGATGCAGGCCGCGGTGCCGATGCTCGATCCGCTGCTCGGCGGCACGGAGCCGGCGGACCTCGCGCTCGACGCCACCGTGACCCGGGCGGCGGGCTTCCGCACCCGCACCCTGGCGCAGGAGCTGGAGCGCTGGCGCGAGGCCGGCGGCACCGTCGAGGTCACCAGCCTCGCGGCCGAGAAGGGCAGCCGGCGGCTGCGGGCCCAGGGCGTGGTCGCCCTCGACGATCTGCACCGCCCCTCGGGCCAGTTCGACGTGCGCACCGCCGGGCTCGAACAGGTGATCGCCCCGCTGATCAGCGAGCAGCTCGGCGCCCGGCTCGGCGGCGACGGCGCGGCGCTGGTCGGCAACATCGTCGGCCAGTTCCTCGGCGGGCGGCGCCGGGAACCGGCGCCGGGCCAGGCCGCGACCGACCGCCCGGGCGAGCCGCCGCTCAAGGTGCTGCCGACCGTGCGGCTCGCCGGCGGGCGGGTGGTGGTCGGGCCGTTCGCGGTGCCGAACGTGCGGCTGCCACCGCTGTATTGAGCCCGTCGAAATGACCCCGCGGGGCGGTTGCCGCCCCGCCCCGGCCGTCGTACCCCAGGGGGCATGAGCCAGACCGCCCGCTTCCAGAGCTTCGAGGATCCCAGCCACCGGGAGGGCGCGGCGCGGGTCGCGGCGCTCCGGGCGGCGATGGCGCAGAGAGGCGTCGCCGGCTTCGTCGTGCCGCGGGCCGACGAGCACCAGTCGGAATACGTGCCGGCCAATGCCGAGCGGCTGGCCTGGCTCACCGGCTTCACCGGCTCGGCGGGCACGGCGATCGTGCTCGCCGACAAGGCCGCCCTGGTGGTGGACGGGCGCTATACGCTCCAGGCCGCCGAGCAGGTCGACACCGCGATCGTCGCGCCGGTGCCGCTCGCCGAGACCAGCGTCGAGGCCTGGATCGAGGCCAACCTCCCGGCGGGCGGGGTGCTGGCCTACGATCCCTGGCTGCACACGCCGGACGGTCTCGCCCGGCTGGAGCGGGCCGCCGAGGCCGCGGGCGGGCGCGTCGAGGCGACGCCGCTCAACCTCGTCGACCTCGTCTGGATCGACCGCCCGGCCGCGCCCCGCGCCCCGGTGGTGCCCCACCCCGAGACCCTCGCCGGCGAGGCGGCCTCGTCCAAGCTCGACCGCGTGCGCGCCGCCCTCGACAAGGCGCGGCTCGACGCGCTCGTCGTGTCGGACCCGCACAACCTCGCCTGGGCGTTCAACCTGCGCGGCGGCGACGTCTCCCACACCCCCCTGCCGCTGGGCTACGCGGTGATCCCGCGGGACGGCCTGCCGCGCCTCTTCCTCGACGCCCGCAAGGTCACGGCCGAGGCGCTCGCCGCCCTCGACGGCCTCGCCGAGCGCCACGACCCGGAAGTGCTGACCGAGGCGCTCGACGCCCTCGGCGCGGGCAAGGCCCGGGTGCGCCTCGACGCGGCGACCGGCGCCGTGGCCCTGCGCCGGCGGATCGAGGCGGCGGGCGGCAGCGTCGATGTCGGGCCCGACCCGATCACCGCCATGAAGGCGGCGAAGAACGCCGCCGAGATCGCCGGCACCCGCGCCGCCCACCGGCGCGACGGGGCGGCGGTGACCCGCTTCCTCGCCTGGCTCGCCCGCGAGGCGCCGGGGGGCGGCATCTCGGAGATCGACGCGGTGGTGCGGCTCGAGGCCTTCCGGGCCGAGACCGGCCTGTTGCGGGAGATCGCCTTCCCGACGATCTCGGGCTCGGGCCCGAACGGCGCCATCGTGCATTACCGGGTCTCGCGCGGCACCGACCGCCGGGTGCAGCCCGGCGAGCTGTTCCTGATCGATTCCGGCGCGCAATACGCCGACGGCACCACAGACATCACCCGCACGGTGGCGGTCGGCACCCCGAGCCCGGAGATGCGCGACCGCTTCACCCGGGTGCTCAAGGGCCACATCGCCATCGCGACCGCGATGTTTCCCCGCGGCACGACCGGGGCGCAGATCGACGCCTTCGCCCGCCGGCCGCTCTGGGAGGCCGGCCTCGACTTCGATCACGGCACCGGCCACGGCGTCGGCGCCTTCCTGTCGGTGCACGAGGGGCCGCAGCGCATCGCCAAGACCGGCACGGTGGCGCTCCAGCCCGGCATGATCGTCTCGAACGAGCCCGGCTACTACAAGGTGCAGGCCTTCGGCATCCGGCTCGAGAACCTCGTGCTGGTCGAGGAGACGAGCCTGCCGGGCGCCGAGCGGCCGATGCTCGGCTTCGAGACCCTGACGCTGGCACCGTTCGACCGCGCCCTGGTGGCGCCGGAGCTGCTCACCCCGGCGGAGACGGCCTGGCTCGACGCCTATCACGCCCGGGTGCGCGAAGCCCTCGACGACCTCGTCGACCCGGAGACCCGGGCGTGGCTGGCGGAGGCGACGCGCCCGCTCGCCGCGGCCTGATTCCGCGGTGGCGCAAGCCTCTAACCGTTAGAAGAGGGGCGTCCTGCCCCTCGGTCATCCGAACTACCTCGGAAGATTTCGGAGTCCTCGCGAAACCGCGTGGATTTAACGTCGATTGCGCGCGACGGCCGCCGTACCGTTCCACTGCTTCACGAAGGCAGGGGACGATCGGATGACGACGAGGATGATGGCGGCCGCCCTGGCGGTCGGGGCGGCGCTGGCCGGCACCGTGCCGGCCCGGGCCGAGGCGATGGATTGCGCCGCGGTGAGCGAGCGCCAGATCGAGGGCCTGTTCGACCGCTGGAACGCGTCGCTTGCGACCCTCGACCCGGCGAAGGTCACGGCGAACTACGCCCCCGACGCCGTGCTGCTGCCGACGGTCTCGAACACGCCGCGCACCGACCGGGCGATGATCCAGGACTATTTCGTGCACTTCCTGGAGAAGCACCCGCAGGGCGTCATCAACACCCACACGATCCGCATCGGCTGCAACCTGGCGACCGATGTCGGCACCTACACCTTCCTGGTCGACGGCAAGAAGCCGGGCGAGTCCGTCGTGGTGCCGGCCCGCTACAGCTTCGTCTACGTCCTCAAGGACGGCGAGTGGCTGATCGCGCACCATCATTCCTCGGCGATGCCCGAGCCGGTCATCGCCGTCACGGCCGCCGCCAAGGAGCATTGAGGCCGGCCCCGGCTCACTCCGCCGGCAGCCGGCCCTCCGCGTCGTCAGGCCGGGCCGCCGGCCGGCGGCCGCGACGCAGCGCCAGGACCGTCCGGGTCACGCCCGTCCCGAGACGGTCCATGTAGAGGTAGAGCACCGGCGTGATGAACAGGGTGAGGAGCTGCGACACCAGCAGCCCGCCCACCACCGCGACGCCCAGCGGCTGGCGCAACTCGGCGCTGGCCCCGTGCCCGATGGCGATCGGCAGGGTGCCCATCACGGCCGCGGCCGTCGTCATCATGATCGGGCGGAAGCGTAAGGAGCAGGCCTCGCGGATCGCTGCCGCCGGGCTCCAGCCCTGCTCGCGCTGGAGCACCAGGGCGACGTCGATCATCATGATGGCGTTCTTCTTCACGATGCCGATCAGCATCAGCACGCCGATGATCGCGATCACCGAGAGGTCCATCCCGTAGAGCTGGAGCGCGCCCAGCGCCCCGATCGCCGCCGCCGGCAGGCCGGTGAGGATGGTGAGCGGGTGGATGAAGCTCTCGTAGAGGATCCCGAGCACGAGGTAGATGGTGATGACCGCTGCCGCCAAGAGCAGTCCCTGGTTCGCCAGCGCGTCCTGGAACACCTGGGCGGTGCCCGCGAAGGTCGTCGTGATGGTGCCCGGCACCCCGAGCGACTCCTTGATCTCGGCGATGCGGTTCACCGCCTGGCCGAGCGCCACGCCGGGGGCGAGGTCGAACGAGATCGTCACCGCCGGCAGGAGGCCGAGCTGGTTGATCGAGAGCGGGCCCGGGACGCGGGTGACGCCGGCCACCGCCGAGAGCGGCACCAGCTTGCCGTTGTTGGCGCGCAGGCGGATCTCGTCGAGCCGGTCGGCGGTCCAGTTCAGGCGCGGGTCGAACTCGGTGATGACCTGGTAGCTGTCGGCGGTGCCGTAGATCGTCGAGACCTGGCGGGTGCCGAAGCCGGTATAGAGCGTCTGCCGGATCTGGTCGGAGGTGATGCCGAGCGCCTGCGCCTTGTCGGTATCGACCGTCACCTTGGCCTGGAGCGCCGCGTTCTGGAGGTCGCTGGTGACGCCCGTGAAGGTGGCGCGGTCCTTCGCCAGGGCCTCGGTCAGCCGCTCGGACCAGCGCTCGAGTCCCGGCCGGTCGAGGCCCTGCACGACGTACTGGTACTGGCTCTTCGACTGGCGCCCGCCAAGCCGCAGGTTCTGCACCGGCGTGATGAACGAGGTCAGGCCCGGCACCGTGGCAAGGTCCCGGCGCAATTCCGTGATGGTCTTGGACAGCGGCGGACGCTGGTCGCGGTCCTTCAGTTCGACGAAGAACGAGCCCTGGTTGAGGGTGCCGGAAAAGCCGTTCGAGCCCGCCCGGCTCACCACATGGGCCACCGCCGGATGGCGGGCGAGGATCACCTCGGCCTCGTGCTGGAGCGCGCTCATCGCGTCGAAGGACACGTCCTGGCCGGCCTCCGTTGCGATCTGGAGCTGGCCGATATCCTCCGAGGGAAAGAACCCCTTCGGGATGACGACGAACATCCAGGCGGTGAGCGCGACGGAGGCGAAGAACACCATCAGCACCGCGAAGGGCCAGCGCAGGCAGAGATCGACGCCGCGCTCGTAAGACCCTTGGATGCGCGCGAAGCCGCGCTCGAACAGGTTCTTCTTCTGCCCGTGCCCGGCGGCGTCGGCCGGCAGGCGGGCGGCGAGCATCGGGGTGAGCGTCAGCGAGATCACCGCCGAGGCGACGATGGCGATCGTCACCACGATGGCGAATTCGTTGAAGATGCGCCCGACGACGCCGCCCATCAGCAGCACGGGGATGAACACCGCGACGAGCGAGATGGTGATCGACAGGATGGTGAAGCCGATCTCGCCCGCGCCTTTGAGCGCCGCCTCGAACGGCTTCATCCCCTCCTCGACGTGCCGGACGATGTTTTCCAGCATCACGATCGCGTCGTCGACGACGAGGCCGACCGCCAGGGTGAGGCCGAGCAGCGAGATGTTGTCGATCGAATAACCAAGCACGTACATCGCCCCGAAGGTAGCGATGATCGAGATCGGCACCGCCACCGAGGGAATCAGCGTCGCGGCGAGCCGCCCGAGGAACAGGTAGATCACCGCGACGACGAGCACGATGGTCAGCACCAGCGTGAACTGCACGTCGTGGACCGCCTCGCGGATCGAGAGCGAGCGGTCGTTGACGACATCGATGGTGCCGCTCGCCCCCAATTGCTCCTGGAACTTCGGCAGCATGGCGCGGACGCGATCCACCACGTCGACCGTGTTGGCGTCGGGCTGGCGCTGGACGGCGAGCACCAGGCCGCGGGTGCCGTCCTTCCACGAGGCGATGCGGTTGTTCTCGACCGAATCGATCACCCGGGCGACCTCGCCGAGGCGCACCGGCCGGCCGTTGCGGACCGCCACGATCACATCGCGAAAACCGTCGGCATTCATCAGCTGGGTGTTGGTCTGGATGGTGAGGTTCTGCCCCCTGCCCTCGACCACGCCGACCGGGGTCGAGGTGTTGGCGTTCTGGATCGCCGCCTGGACCTCGTCGACGCCGATGCCGCGGGCGGCGAGCACGTTGGGATCGAGCTGGATCCGCACCGCGAATTTCTGGCTGCCATAGACCAGCACCTGGCCGACGCCGGTGATGGTGGACAGGGACGGCGAGATCACCGTCTGGGCGAAGGCGTCGAGCGTCGGCAGCGGCGTCGTCTCGCTCGACAAGGCGAGCAGGATCACCGGCGCGTCGGCGGGGTTGAGCTTGCGGAAGCTCGGCGGGATGGTCAGCTCGACCGGCAGCCGGCGCAGGGTCCGGGTGATCGCCGCCTGCACGTCGGCGGCGGCCTGGTCGATGTTGCGCGACAGCTCGAACTCGACGGTGATCGAGGTGAAGCCCTGATAGTTCGTCGCCGAGATCGTGGCGATCGACGGGATGGTGGAGAATTCCTTGATCAACGGGGTCGCGACGGACGCCGCCATCGATTCCGGCGAGGCGCCGGGCAGCTGCGCGGTGACCGAGATGGTGGGGAAATCCACGGTCGGCAGGGCCGCCACCGGCAGGAAGCGGTAGGCGAACAGCCCCGACAGCGTCAGCGCGATCGACAGCAGGATCGTGGCGACGGGCCGGCGGATGAACGGGGCCGAGAGGTTCATCGGTTCACTCGATCCGCGTGGGCGCGCCGGCTGCGGCCTGCGCTTCGGTCGCGTCCTGCGGCCGCTCGGTGACGGGAAGGCCCTGGCGGACCCGGAACTGGCCCTCGACCACGACCCGTTCGCCGGGGCGCAGGCCCAGGCTCACGGCGGCCTTGCCGTCGCGGGAGGTGATCACCTCGACGGTCCGGCGCTCGGCATGGCGGTCGGGCCGCACCACCCAGACGAAGCTGCCCTCCTGGCCCGGCTGCACCGCCGCCTGCGGCACCGTCACGGTGCCGGGCCGCGAGCCGAGATCGACCTCGATCCGGACATACTGGCCGGGCCAGAGCCGGTCGTCCTCGTTGGGGAACAAGGCCCAGGCGGTGACGGTGCCCGACGCCTGGTCGACGCTCGAATCGACGAAGGAGAGCCGGCCCACCGCCAGCACCGCCTCGCTGCCGCTGGAAAAGACCCGGACCGGCGCGGTGCCGGGCCGCATCAGCGCCGCCCGCAACCCGTCGAGGTCGCGCTCGGGGAGCGAGAAGGTGGCGCGCAAGGGGCGCATCTGCGTGATGGTGACGAGCCCGGTCCCGGCGGATTCGTTGCCCTTGACGAGGTTGCCGGTGGTGACCAGCACCCGGCCGAGGCGGCCGGCGATCGGCGCCCGCACGATGGTGTAGTCGAGCCGGACCTTGTCGGCCTCGATCGCGGCCTGCGACGCCGCGACGTTCGCCGCCGCGACCTTGGCCTCGGCGGAGGCGACGTCGAACTGCGCCTGCGAGGCGGAGGAGCGGGAGAGCAATTCGCCGACGCGGCGGACGTCGTTCTGGGTGCGGACCTGGGTCGCCTGGTCGCGGGCGAGCGCCGCCTCGTCCCGGGCGATCTGGGCGCGGATCTCGCGGTCGTCGAGGCGGTAGAGCACGTCGCCGGCCTTCACCACCTGGCCGTCGCGGGCGAGCTGCTCGGTGATGACCCCGTCGATGCGGGGGCGCACGATCACGCTCGCCATCGGCTCGACCCAGCCCACCGCCGAGCGGGTGAGCGCGAGGTCGGTGACGCCCGCCGCCACGGTGGTGACGACGGGACGGGCGGCGGCGGGATTCGCCGGGGCCGGCGGCGGCGGCGGCGGGACGTAGGCGACCGGCAGGTGTTCCGGCAGGTGCCGGGCGAGATCGGCCGGCAGCGCGCCCCGGGCCGTGCTCCAGGCCGCGCGCGTGTCGCCGCCATGGCGCTGCACGAGCCATCCCGCCCCGGCCGCGACGAGCGCCAGGAGGACGAGGACGAGGCGGATCATCGTTTGGCTCCGTGAGGCGGCGCAGGCGGCGCGCCGAGGCCGTGGAGGAAGAAATCGGCGACCGCGGCGGATGCGGGCGGGCGCCGGCCGGTGCCGTGTACCGCCATGCGGATGCCGCCGAGAATCATCAGCACCGCGAGGTCGATGTCGGGGACGTGCAGCTCGCCCGCCGCGACCCCGTCGCGCAGGAGGCCGGCCAGCGCGTCGCGCAAGCCGTCGAAGCCCTCGCGCAGGACGCGCCGGCTGCGCTCGCCGAACTCGGCGCCGCGCCCCTCGATCGCGGTCAGCGCCGGCGAAAGGGCGCCGATGCGCTCCAGGACCAGCCCGACCGCGGCACGCAGGCGCGCCGGGGCATCCGTCGCGGCGATGGCCCCGATCGCGTCGCGCAGGTCGGCCAGGGTCCAGGCGAGCCCGTCGATGAACAGGGCTTCCTTGGTGGCAAAGTAGCGGTAGAGCGTGGGCTTGGCGACGCCGGCCGCGGCGGCGACGGCATCCATGTGGACGGCGGCGTAGGGAAGGCCCGAGAACAGGTCCATCCCGGCTTCGAGGATCCGGCGGCGGCGTTCGGGATCGAGCGGCCGCTCGGCCGGCGGGCGCGCGACTCGAGGGCGGCCGGCATCAGGTCGATCGGATCGGCGTGCGGCGTCGCTCATGAAGCCCTAACTGAACTGACGGGTTCAGTTAGCGGGGCGGGGCGCGCCACTGGCAAGCGCGGGTTTCCGCGACATAATAGCACGATAAGAAAGCGCTGCCATCGCGCGCCTCGCGGCCTCCGGCCGGATCGGGCAGCGACGTGGAGGCGGGGTGGAGCTTGCCCGCCGCACAATCCGGATCAGCATCGCGCCGTAGCCGTCCCGCCGCAGCGTCAGTCCGCGACAGTCCATCGTGATCCGAAAGACAGTCGAGGCGGCGCGGGAAGACTGGTCGGTCGCTTGCTCCGCCTCGTCTCGGCTGGTCTCACCCTCGATCCCGGGCGCCGCCACGCGGACCCGGGACGACGGTCCCGGGCACGCGCCGGTACGAGGGTCACCGGTCGGAGGTCCGAGCGGGCCTCCGGCATCCCGCCTCAGAACAGATGGATCGCGTGCGGGGCGAACAGCCCGATCGCCAGCATGCCGATCCCCGCGATCCCCAGGGCGCCGCCCGCGAAGGCCAGCGCCGCGATGCCGGTGATGACCTGGGCGGAGGCGAGCACGATGCCGATCTGGAAGGCGGCCGAGCCGAGCTCGTAATGGTGGTAACGGGCGAGCGAGAGGTCGCGCTTGGCCTCGGCCGCCTTGGCCTTGGCGGCGAGCTCCTTGCGGCCGTCGCCGGAAGCCGGATCGGAATCCCAGCGGGCCATCGTCTTGGCCCATTCCTCGATCTGCTTCTTTACCGCCTCCGGGGAGGCGTTCGGCTCCAGGGCGATCTGCTCGCCGGCGGTCTTCAGCACCGTGCCGCGGATCGTGCGGGCCTGGAAGTAGGCCCACTGGTTGGCGGATTCGACGTTGGCGCCGAGCGCGTCGGTCTGGGCGCTCTTCGCCAGGGTCTCGCCGAGGGCGAGAAACAGCGCGAGCACCGAGATCAGCAGCGCAACCTTCTTGTTGGAGCTGTCCACCGCCCCGTGACCACCCGACATCGTCGTCTCTCCCGAACCAATCCGACAGGCGCGGCCTCGTCTGGCGAAACCCTGCGACAGGACGAAGAACCGGGGACGCGTCCGATCGATGAAGCCGGCCGCGCCCGCGCCTTCATAGCCGGGTCGCGGGGCTGCGCCAGCCCCCGCTTGCGGGCCGCCCCGGGAGAGGGCAGGCCTTGCGTCACGGCCCCGCCACGAGGGCCGGTCCCGAGAGACGCCCGATCATGCGCCGAGCCCTGTCCGCCGCCCTCCTCCTCGCCGCCGTCGCACCCGCCCTCCCCGCCCGGGCCGCGGGGCCGAACTGGCCCGACACCTATCTCTCGCGGGTCGAGGCGACGGCGGTGGTGCAGAGCCTCAACGCCGCCCTGCTGGCGAGCCGCAGCGCCACCGCGACGCTGGAGGGCTGGTGCGCCGCCCACCGGATGGCCGAGGCGCCGCGCCTCGTCGCGCGGCTGGACCGGGGCGTCGACAAGCCGGCCTCCCCGGAGACGCGAAAGCGCCTCGCGGTCGGGCCGGACGAGCCCCTGCGCTACCGCCGGGTGCGGCTCGCCTGCGGCGACCACGTCCTGTCGGAGGCCGACAACTGGTACGTGCCGGCCCGCCTGAGCCCGGAGATGAACCGGGTGCTCGAGACCACCGACACCCCGTTCGGCCGGGCGGTCTCGGCGCTCGGCACCACCCGGCAGACCGTCGGCGCCGAGCCGCACTGGCAGCCCCTGCCCGAGGGCTGGGACCAGGCGGCCCCGCCGGCTCCGTCCTGCGGCACGCTCGACGTGCCCGAGCACCTGTTCAGCCACCGCGCGGTGCTGTTCACGGGCGAGCGGCAGCCCTTCTCGGAGGTCGTCGAGACCTATACCCGCGCAGTCCTGGACTTCCGGCGCGCGCCGCGCCCGGCGGACCCGGCCTGTCCCAAGCCCTGACCTCCCAAGCCTTGACCTCCCAAGCCCTGACCTCCCGAGCCCGCAACTCCCAAGCCCAGACATCCACCGCCGACAGGCAGCAGAACAGGCAGCAGACTTGCATCGGGGGCAGGAACCCGGGCGTTCCGGCGCCCTATGTCAGGGCCTGACCCCGATGGAGGACGACCGACGCGGATGGACACCACCCTGACCCTGCTCGATCTCTGCGGCGCGGTCGCGCTGCTGCTCTGGGGCATCCACATGGTGCAGACCGGGGTGCAGCGCGCGCTGGGTCCCCACCTGCGCCGTCTCCTCGGGGTGGCGCTCGGCAACAGGGTCAAGGCGCTGGCGGCGGGTCTCGGGGTCACCGCGCTCCTCCAGAGCAGCACCGCGACCGGCCTGATGGTGGCCTCCTTCGCCGGCGCCGGGCTGGTGGCGGTGGTGCCGGCGCTCGCCGTGATGCTCGGCGCCAATATCGGCACCACGCTCATCGTGCAGGTCCTGTCCTTCGACGTCGCCCGGGTGGCGCCGGTCCTGGTGCTGGTCGGCGTGATCCTGTTTCGCCGCGGCTCGGAGCCGCGCACCCGCGACCTCGGCCGGGCGGCGATCGGCCTCGGGCTGATGCTGATGGCGCTCTCGCGCCTCGTCGAGGTGATCACGCCCTACGAGGACGTGCCGGCCCTCAGGGTGCTGCTCGGCGCCGTCGCGACCGACCGGCTGATCGCCCTGATGCTCGGCGCGGTGCTGACCTGGGCGGCCCATTCGAGCGTGGCGATCGTGCTCCTGGTGATGTCCTTCACCCATGCCGGGGTGCTGCCGTTCGAGGCCGGGATGGCCCTGGTGCTCGGGGCCAATCTCGGCTCGGCCCTCAACCCGGTCCTCGAGGGCGCGCGGGACGGCGAGGCGGCGGGGCGCCGGGTGGCGCTCGGCAACCTCCTCACCCGGGCGGCGGGCTGCGCCGTCGCCCTGCCCTGCCTCGGGCTGATCGGGCCCCTCGCGGTGACCTGGCAGCCCGACCTGTCGCGGGCGGTGGCGGATTTCCACACCGCCTTCAACCTCGTCCTGGCGCTGATCTTCCTGCCGCTGCTTGGGCCGGTCTCGGCCCTGCTGCGCCGGCTGGTGCCCGAACGCATCGACGCGCACGATCCCGGCCGGCCGATCCATCTCGACGAGGCGGCCCTCGAGACGCCGCCGGTGGCGCTCGGCGCGGCCGGACGCGAGGCCCTGCGCATGGCCGACGTGCTGGCCGAGATGACGGCGGGCGCCGGCGAGGCGCTGACCGGCGGCGACCGGAGCAAGGTCACCGAGATCCGCCGGATGGACGACACGCTCGACCGGCTCAACGCCGCCATCAAGGCCTACCTCGTCCGCCTCGACCCGGAGGCCCTGAGCGAGGACGACGAGCGCCGGATCGCGACGCTGATCGCCTTCACCACCAACCTGGAGCATGCCGGCGACATCCTCTCGCGCAACGTGATGACGCACGCGGCCAAGCGCCTGAAGCGCGGGCTCGCCTTCTCGGCCGAGGGCAAGGCGGAGGTCGAGGCGCTGCTGGCGCGGCTCTCCGCGAACCTCGGCGCGGCGGGCGCCGCCTTCCTGACCGAGGATCCCCGCGCCGCCCGGCGGCTCGCCGACGAGAAGGCGGTGTTTCGCGATCTCGAGGCGCGGGCGACGGAGGCGCATTTCCGCCGACTGCGCGAGGCGAGCGGCAGCACCGGGGCGGGGCCGGCCGAGGCGAGCACCCTCTATCCCGATCTCGTGCGCGACCTGAAGCGGGTCAACGACCATCTGGTCGCGGGCGCCGCCTACCCGATCCTGGAGAGCCGCGGCGCCCTGCGGACGAGCCGCCTCGAAGCGCCCTGATCCTTGGTCCGGCGTGGGCGGCCCGCCCGCGTCACGGCCAGACGGGCGCGCCGTCGAGCCCCGCGGTCTCCGGCAGGCCGCAGATCAGGTTCGCGTTCTGCACCGCCTGGCCGGCCGCCCCCTTGCCGAGATTGTCGACGACACCCACCGCGATCACGAGGTTGCGCTCGGGATCGGCGGCGTAGCTGACGAAGGCGAGGTTCGAGCCGGTCGCCCACTTGGTCTGGGGCGGTCGGTCGGTGACGCGGACGAACGGCCGCGCGGCGTAGAAGTGCCGCGCCGCGTCCAGGCAACGATCCGTGGTGGCGCGGCCGCGGGCATACACGGTGACGAGGAGGCCGCGGGTCATCGGCACCAGGTGGGGTGTGAACACCAGCCCCGCCGCACTGCCGCCGCTCAGCCGCTCGATCGTCTCGGCGATCTCGGGCATGTGGACGTGCCGGAGCAGGCCGTAGGGAGCCAGGTTCTCGTTGCTCTCGGCGTAGCCGAACCGGCTGTCGGCCCCGCCCCTTCCGGCGCCGGAGATGCCGGTCTTGGCGTCGATGACGATGTTGCCGGGCTCGATCAGCCCATCGGCCAGGAGCGGCGCCAGCGCGGTCAGCGTCGCCGCCGGGAAGCAGCCGGGATTGGCGACGCGGGTCTTTCCCGCGATCAGGTCCGGCCAGATGTCGGCGAGCCCGTAGGCCCACCCGTCGACGTAGCGGTGGTCGCCGCCGATATCGACGATCTTCACCTCCGGCGGCACCCGCGCCAACGCCTCGGCCGAGGTGCCGGTGGGCAGCGAGGCGAACAGCACGTCGAGCGGCGGCAGGGAGGCGGGATCCCACCGCTCGATCACCACGTCGGCGAGCCGGGCCGGCACGCCGGGAAAGCGCTCCGCCAGGCGGCTGCCGGCGCTGCCCTCGCCCGCGGCATAGACCAGCTCGAACGACGGGTGGCCGGCGATCAGGCGCAGCGCCTCGCCGCCACCGAAACCGCTGATCCCGACGATGCCGACGCAGATGCTCATGGGGAATGTCCTCGTGATGGGGCAAAGAGATGAGGGCAAAAGAAAACCCCCGGAGCCGAAGGCTGCGGGGGTCCAGGAACGCGGCTCAGGGCCGCTCCGGCGGTGCGGCCTGGGTCTAGGCCACCACGACGCGGGAGGACGCTGATCGACGCGCGAGCCCGGGAGCCGCCGCGTGGGAGCAGCGACGTCGGCGTCGGTCGAAGAGGGTCCTGAACTTGGTCATGTTGTATAGCATTGTCGCGGGGCCCGGCGATCGTCAAGCGCGATGTCCGGGGACAGTGACGGGCCGAGGGCGTAGCCGAAACAACCTGCGACGCGGCCGACCGCGGCGGACCCGGATCCTGTTCGCAGGGTGAGAACGAACGCGCGGGTCTCGATACCCGCCCTCGACCGCATGACGCCGAGAAATCGGGATCGATCCGATCCGCCTCCGGTTCTCGGCCCGCCTCGCTGGATCTAACAAGTCTCGAGACCAGCATCATGCGCCCACGAACGCCCCGTGCCGGCCCCGACATCCGCACGAACTCGCCTCATGCCGGGCACAAACGGCCGCCATGTAGAGCCGGTGTCCCGGCAGACATCCCCCACCCCGGCCGGGCACTCGCCGCAAGCTTAGCTGTGGCGAGGTCGCAACACCCTGAAAGCATCCCAGGTTTGCCTCAGACCGCACTTTGCTCCGCCGCGTTCCCGCCATAAACCGGCGGCACCTCAACGGCCACGTTAAGCGATTGTCCCTACAGCGCTTTATCGCGGTCATTCGGGGTCCCGGTGATCACGGGCGGCGCCGACGGACCGGCCCTCGGGTGGAATCGTTTCGCGACAAGCCGTCCCGGGACGGCGCAGGGAGCGGGACCGGGGAAACACCGGCCTTTCAAGAAACTACGGGTACGGGACAGGGCCATGGACGCGCGTCACACCACCGACAAATCGAAGCTGCCCAGCCGCTACGTGACCGAGGGTCCCGACCGCGCGCCGCATCGCTCGTACCTGTACGCCATGGGGCTGACCCGCGAGCAGATCCACCAGCCGCTGATCGGCGTGGCGTCCTGCTGGAACGAGGCGGCACCCTGCAACATCTCGCTGATGCGCCAGGCCCAGGCCGTGAAGAAGGGCGTGGCGGCGGCCGGCGGCACGCCGCGCGAGTTCTGCACCATCACGGTCACCGACGGCATCGCCATGGGGCATCGCGGCATGCGCGCCTCGCTGCCGTCCCGCGAGGTCATCGCCGATTCGGTCGAGCTGACCATGCGCGGCCACGCCTACGACGCGCTGGTGGGGCTGGCCGGCTGCGACAAGTCCCTGCCCGGCATGATGATGGCGATGGTGCGCCTCAACGTGCCCTCCGTCTTCATCTATGGCGGCTCGATCCTGCCCGGCACCTTCCGGGGCCAGCCGGTCACCATCCAGGACCTGTTCGAGGCGGTCGGCAAGCACTCGGTCGGCGCGATGAGCGACGACGACCTCGAGGAGCTGGAGCAGGTCGCCTGCCCGTCGGCCGGCGCCTGCGGCGCGCAGTTCACCGCCAACACCATGGCGACCGTCTCCGAGGCGATCGGCCTGGCGCTGCCCTACTCGGCCGGCGCGCCCGCCCCCTACGAGATCCGCGACCGGTTCTGCGCCACCGCCGGCGAGATGGTGATGGAGCTCCTGGCCAAGAACATCCGCCCGCGCGACATCGTCACCCGCAAGGCTCTCGAGAACGCCGCGACCGTGGTGGCGGCGTCGGGCGGCTCGACCAATGCGGCGCTCCACCTCCCGGCGATCGCGCACGAATGCGGCATCGCGTTCGACCTGTTCGACGTCGCCGAGATCTTCAAGCGCACGCCCTACATCGCCGACCTGAAGCCCGGCGGGCGCTACGTCGCCAAGGACCTGTTCGAGGTCGGCGGCATCCCGCTGCTGATGAAGACGCTGCTCGACGGCGGCCATCTCCACGGCGACTGCCTGACGGTCACCGGGCGCACCATCGCCGAGAACCTGGCCAAGGTGGCCTGGAACGCGAACCAGGACGTGGTACGGCCCTCCAGCCAGCCGATCACCGCGACCGGCGGCGTGGTCGGCCTCAAGGGCAACCTCGCCCCCGAGGGCGCGATCGTGAAGGTCGCCGGCATGCCGCCGGAGAAGCAGACCTTCGCCGGCCCGGCCCGGGTCTTCGACAACGAGGAAGCCTGCTTCGAGGCGGTGAAGAACCGCACCTACAAGGAGGGCGAGGTCCTGGTGATCCGCTACGAGGGCCCGCGTGGCGGCCCCGGCATGCGCGAGATGCTGGCGACCACCGCCGCCCTCTACGGCCAGGGCATGGGCGACAAGGTGGCGCTCATCACCGACGGGCGCTTCTCGGGCGCCACCCGCGGCTTCTGCATCGGCCATGTCGGGCCCGAAGCCGCGGTGGGCGGCCCGATCGGCCTCCTCCAGGACGGCGACCTCATCCGCATCGACGCGATCCAGGGCACGCTCTCGGTCGACCTCTCGGACGAGGAGCTGGCCCAGCGCCGCGCGGCCTGGCAGCCGCGGGCCAACGATTCGACCTCGGGCTACCTGTGGAAATACGCGCAGACCGTCGGCCCGGCGGTGAACGGCGCGGTGACGCATCCGGGCGGGGCCCAGGAGACGCTCTCCTATGCGGATATCTGAGGCCGGCCTGCCCGATCGGGCAGGCCGCCGGTTCCTCCTCGCGCTGCTGGGCCTCGTCATGGCCGGGGCCGGCCCGACCGCGGCGCTCGACGCCGCGGTGCGGACGCCGGTGCCGGCAGCGGCGGGCTACCGCACCGCCCGCGAGGCGATGCGGACGGGCATGCGCGACTACAATGCCGGCGACAAGGAGGGGGCCGCCCGCGCCCTCGAATACGCCGCCGGCCAGGGTCACGCGCTCGCCCTGTGGAAGCTCGGCCGCATGTACGCGGAAGGCGACGGCGTCCCGCACGACGACCTCAAAGCGTTCGAGTTCTTCTCGAAGATCGCCGACGAGAACGCCGACGAGGGCCCGGAGGCGCCGAATGCCGGCGTGGTGGCGAGCGCCTTCACGGCGCTCGGCCGCTACTTCCTCGACGGGATCAAGGGTTCCTACGTCCGCGCGAACGTCGAGCGCGCCTACGACATGTTCAACTACGCGGCGACCTACTACGGCGACCCGAACGCGCAGTACAACCTCGCCCGGCTCTACCTCGACGGCACCGGCGTGACCCAGGACCCGCGCCAGGCGGCACGCTGGTTC
>NZ_AP024146.1:0-153568 GCF_017347565.1 Methylobacterium indicum
CGTGGGCCTCTATAAGGGGCTGCACCTCTACTTCAGCGATGAGCTCGCCGACCGGTGGCCACGCATGCCCAACAAGGGTGAGGTGTTCGCGGGCAAGAGCCCGATTGAATATATGCAAGCGGGTGGCCTGCCGGCGCTGATAGAGACGCGCGCCTACGTGGACGCCATTCGGGGTGGCATGTGATTCCAACGACGGAAATCGCGCAGCAGCGGACGGTTCGCCTCATCCCGACCGCCTATTACAAGCCGCCAGTGCTGAAGGCCCTTGTCGACTCAGAGGAGGAGCTTGAGGCACTTGCGGAGCTGGAGGCTATGACCTGCAGGCGCTTGAGCGATGCAGCGGTCGCTGCGAGCCAGCATTTCGACCGTTGGGGGCACACTTTCATATCGGCCGCGTTCGCGTACACTCGGCCGACAGGCAACCGATTCAACGATGCGGCGATCGGAGGGTGGTATGCGGCCTTCACCGACCGGACCGCGCTTGAAGAGGTTGCGTTCCACAGGACACGGGAACTCCTCAACATCGGTTATCTGCACGACCAAGTGCAGTACGTCGCTCTGCATGCCTCGTTCATCGGGAAGTTCCACGATCTCCGCGGCGTCGACCCCCGGCCGGAGTGTCTCGACCCGGATCCGGGGGTTGGCTACCCCGCTGGCCAGGCCCTTGCCCGCGATCTGAGAGGCGCGGGTGGGCGGGGTATCCTCTACCCATCTGCTCGACACCCAGGGGGCACGTGCATCGTCGCCTTACAACCTAATGTGGTGCAGGACGTATCCCCCGGAGCCAAGTGGAAGCTCACGTGGGCAGGTTCAGTCGAGTGGGCGGCCGAAACGGTTTAGCCGTCGCCACATTCCCGGCCCCGGTATGGCTGGCGCACAACGAAGTCAACGCGATCAAGGGCTCGCTCGGTCCGGGCGAGAGCATGTAGGGACGCTTCCTCTGCTTCCTGCGCGAGACCTTCTGGCTCCCCGACCGGTCCGACAGCAGCGCGTTCGGTGCTGGTATCGTCCATGCGGCGGATCTTCTGGACCAGGGCGTCGGGACTGCCATGGCGGCTGGGCCGACCGCGTTCTAAATTCTGGTTCGCGCACCGGCGGGCCGTGTGGTGCCTCCGGATAGTTGCTCCTGAACCGAGGATCAGAGTTTCGCTTTGAGCCCCAAAGTTCCGGTCTAGTCGGGTGCTGAACTGATCGGGGCGGTCCATCTCGTGGGCCGCCCCGATCGTTTTGACAGGTGCGTGCGTACAGCGCGGCTGGTGCTCACAGCGCCGCCATTCGACGCATCATACCGCCGCGCTTAGGTTTTGACTCGTTGGGGTTTTCACCGGCTTGTGGAGGTGATTCACTGCCTCCCTGGACCGGGGAGGAGCCTGTGACGCGAGCCGTCGAGATCCGGAGTGACGTGGCCACAGCCACCGAGCTCCGGCAGCAAGCCAAGCGGGAGCCGCGTCGGCGGACAGCTCTGCGCCTGCTGGCGGTCGCCAACGCGCTTGATGGCATGAGCCGGGCGGAAGCGGCGCGGGCCGCTGGCATCGAGCGACAGGCGCTGTGCGATGCCGTCAAGCGCTTCAACGCCGAGGGCCTCGCCGGTTTGATCGACCGCCCGCCCGGCCGCCGGCCAGAGCGTCTGAGCGAGGGCGAGCAGGCGGTGCTGGTCCACCACATCCTGCGGGGGCCCGATCCCGACCGGGGCGAGCCCGCCAGCTGGACCCTGCCGGACCTGTGCCGCTTCATCGAGGCCCGCTTCGGCAAGACCATGCTGCCCCAGTCGATGTCGCGCCTGGTGCGCCGGCTGGGCTTGTCGAAGCAGAAGACCCGCCCGGTTCACCCGCAGCGCGACGCCAAGGCTGCGCAGGCCTTCGCAAAAAGGGGCTCCGCGCAGCTCTAACGAGCGCCGCCGAGGCCCATCCCGGCCGGCAGATCCGTCTCTTCTTCATGGACGAGGCTCGGGTCGGGCAGAAGGGGCGCAGCGGCCATCGCTGGTGGATGCGCGGCCAGCGTCCGGCGGGACGCTGCGACGGCCGCTTCCAGTCCGCTTACATCTTTGCCGCCGTCGAGCCGCAGACCGGCTCGGCGTTCGGTCTGGTGTTGCCGCGCGTCTCGACCGAGGCGATGAGCCTGTTCCTGGCGCAGTTTGCGGCCACGCTCGAGCCGGACACGCAGGCCGTCGTGGTGCTGGACGGGGCAGGCTGGCACATTGCCAAGGATCTGCGCGTGCCCGACGCCGTGACGCTGGTGCGGCTGCCCGCCTACAGCCCCGAACTCAACCCAGTCGAACGCATCTGGCTGTACCTGCGCGAGCGCTTCCTCTCGGCACGCGTCTTCCCCGACTACGAGGCCATCCTCGACGCCTGCTGCACCGCCTGGAACGCACTCACCGCTGAGCCAGAGCGCGTCCGCTCCATCGCAAACGTCCCATACATCGCACGCGTCAATGCTTAGGCGCGGCGGTATCAGATGGGGCTCTGGGCACTAGCATTACAGTTGCCACTGCCTCTTAAGGTGAACTTGGCGGGCCGCAGCTTGGTGAGCGCGCCGCCAAGCTGACCAGGCGATGACAAGAGCCGGTTCAATGCGCCGTTGAGCGAGCCGGGCCAGCGGCGACACGGTTCTGCGCCTGATCCGTCGACGCGGCATCGCCTCTTCGCCGGCTCCGCGCGTGGTCGGTATCGATGATTGGACGTGGCGGCGCGGTCGGTCCTACGGCACCATCGTCTGCGACCTGGAACGGCGGCACGTCATCGACCTGCTGCCCGGTCGCTCCGCGGCACCGGTGCGGGACTGGCTTGCCGCCCATCCGAGCGTAGCCGTCGTCAGCCGAGACCGCGCTGGACCCTACGCCGAGGCTGCGCGCACAGGCGCTCCGTAAGCGTTCTTCCGAGCCCACCTATCGTCGTTCGTGGTGAGGCGTGATGCTGATGTCCGTGGTTTGATCGCGGGGATCGGCTTGTGTCTGGACTTGAGCATAGATTTGAGCCGCTGCGCCTGGAGGTGATCACGGGCGGCAGCAGGCGGCGGGTTTGGTCGGCGGATGCCAAGGCAGCGATCCTCGAGGAGACCCTCGTGCCGGGGGCCGTCGTCTCGGCCGTCGCGCGCCGCCACGGGGTCACGCCCCAACAGGTGTTCGGTTGGCGCCGGGAGGCGCGCCGCGCCCTCGAAGCGACGCAGGATCCCACGCCGATGACCTTCGTGCCGGCGACGACGCCAGTTGCGTCCGCTCTCCCGTCGGTGCCGTCACCGATGCAGTCGCCCGAGCGAGCGGCGGACGGCGCCGGGATCGAACTCGAGATCAGTGGCGCGGTCGTCCGCATCGGCGCTCACGCCAGCGAGGCTCAGATCAGGGCGGTGATCCGGGCTCTGAGGCCGCGGCCGTGATCGGGCCCAGCGGTGCCGTGAGGGTGATGGTGGCCACCCGCCCGGTCGACTTCCGCAAAGGCGTCGATGGCCTCGCCGCCCTGGTACGTGACGCCATCGGCGCCGATCCGTTCTCGGGCAGCATCTACGTGTTCCGTTCCAAGCGCGCCGATCGGATCAAGCTGGTGTTCTGGGATGGGACCGGCCTGGTTCTGGTGGCCAAGCGGCTCGAGAGCGGCGCCTTCCACTGGCCGGCGCCTCGCGACAGTACCGTGCACCTGACCGCCGCCCAACTCTCGGCCCTGCTCGAGGGGCTGGATTGGCGACGCGTTCACGGCCTGCGCCCCGTCGTGACCCCGGCTGTTCCGAGCTGAGCGGTGAAGTACGCAGGACGCCTCTCGGCTATCGCAAGTAGCTGAGATCTATGCTTTAAACTTGTTCGTGGCTGCTCAAGCGCAGCCACGAACCGCAGCAGATCGTCGGCGACCTGTTGCAGGCCGAGATCAGCGAGAAGCAGGCGCGCTCGATCCGCTACCAGATGATTGAGTGTCCCATGCGATCCTGATCGCATGGGGTCCCTTCCAAGCTGCCTCTCGCCAAGGACCTCGCCGAGTTCGCCTTTGCCGGAACGCCGATCAACGAGGGTCTGGTGCACGACCTCTGAGGCGGCGAGCTCCTGGCCCACCAGCGCAACGTCGTGCTGGTGGCGGCACCGGCACCGGCACCGGCAAGACGCACCTGGCCATCGCGGTCGCCCGGTCCTGCATCCGGGACGGGGCACGGGCCCGGTTCTACAACGTGGTCGACCTCGTCAACCGCGCAGCCAACGGCGCCCGTCGGCCAGGAGCCCGGCGATCGCCACCCCCGACAAGCGCCCTCTCCTGCCACTGTTGTTTTCCAGCCGCAATCTCATAGATATTTTACTCCGTGCGCATCTTTGAGTTGTCGGGTGGCCGAAGCCCAACTATCGTTGGGTGTCAATGATTGGTGGGTGAATCACCTGCAAAATACGCTATATCGGCGTATGTCATTGGTTTTTACACGAATTTTATCTCTAATCATCCAGTAAAGGACGACGGTTAGTCCATGCTTTCTGCGCCGATATACCTCGACGCGAACGCGACGACGTGCCCGTCGTCCGACACCATTTCTGCTCTGACGTCGGCAATGGCTGACGGTCCGCTTAACTCCTCCAGCGCACACGCTAGAGGAGCGCGGGCGAGGGAACTCGCCATCGTAGCGCGGGACGAGGTGGCGGACCTCGTGGGATGTGCCATTCCGGAAGCCACCATCTTCACCTCCGGTGGGACGGAAGCCAATAACTTGGCCATGGCCGCCCACGCGTGGGACGAGCGTCTCACTCTCGTCGTCTCGGCTGTCGAGCACGCTTCGGTGCTGAGGCCGGCGGAGGCAGCAGCTCGTCGGGGTGTCGACCTGCGGATACTGCCAGTCGATGCTGTCGGCCTCGTAGATCCGGCCGCCCTGAATGACGCGGTCTCGACCGCACGAGACAACCTTATAGTCTCCATCCAATGGGCAAACAGCGAGACCGGGGTCGTCCAACCCCTTCCTACACTCCTGGCCGGAATAAAGGGGAGGCGTGACGCTTTCCTCCACTCCGATGCCGTCCAGGCTGTTGGAAAAGTGCCGGTGAACATCCAGGCCAGCGGCGTCGACGCCCTGTCGCTGTCCGGTCACAAAGTCCATGGCCCAGCTGGGATCGGTGCACTCGTGACCGTGGATGCCGACGACCCACCTCTGCGCCCTTTGCTGTTCGGAGGCGATCAGCAAAGGGGGGTCCGACCGGGAAGCGAACCCATACCCCTAATGGTCGGCCTGGGCGCTGCGATGCGGGCGCGCTTTCTCCGGTTCGATGAGGACGTCTCGCGCCTGCGTCGTCTTCGCGACCTATTCGAGGCCCGCCTCAAGGATGCGCTGCCGGAGGTCTCAATCAACGCGTCGACAGCGCCCCGTCTGCCCAATACGGCGAACGTCCGCTTTCGCGATGTCGATGGCAGCGCCCTCGTCGCGCAGCTCGACGACCTTGGCATCCAATGCTCTCAAGGGTCCGCCTGTTCGAGCGGAAAGCCGCGGCCGTCGCACGTCCTGCTTGCGATGGGCCTGTCCGAACGGGAAGCTTACGCGAGCGTCCGATTCGCATTTTCGGTGATGAACACCGACGACGAGGTTTGCCGGGCGGTGGAGATTGTCACCATGACGGCAGGGGCTCTTCGGGGGAGGACGCCATGGTAAGCCATGCGCCGACGCGCTTCCGTTACGGTCGGCACGAGACCTTCGCGGTACGGTACGGCTGGCTGACGAAGGCCGCGCGCCACGTTGGGTCCCATGGCGAATTATCCGCTGCCTTATCGACGGCCGACGCGCTCGGCCTGGGCAGCAAGATGGTTCAATCCCTGCAGTTCTGGGCCGAGGCCACGGGCCTTGTAGAAGCCGTGAACGAGCCGGGTGCACAAGATCGGCGGCGCCTCACGGCGCTCGGTCAAATCGTCTGGGAAAGCGATCCGTTCATGGAATACCCCGCGACATGGTGGTTCATCCATCTGTCGCTCTGCCAGGTTCGAGGAACTGTCTGGACTTGGTTCTTCAACACGTTCGAGGAACGGCACTTCGACCGGAACGCGTGCGTCGATGCTTTCCTTCGACACACCCGCGAAAAGGCCCAGAACCCGGCCACCGCAGCGGTTGCGCAGAAGGACGTGGCCTGCCTGCTCTCTGCCTACGCCGCCCCGACGTCGATCGAGGCAGCCGATCCCGAGGACGGCGTGGCCTCGCCGTTGAGAGAGCTCGGACTGGTGCTTCGGCATGACAACGTGCATCGCTTCGAGCGGGTGCGCGCACCCGCTCGGCTGCCTTCGGAAGCCTTCCTGGCATCCGCATCCGGGCTTGCAGCCGGTCTCGGCAAGAACTCGGTTTCGCTCGACGAAATGGCGCGCATTCCCAATGGACCGGGACGGCTGCTCTGCCTCGGCTTCGACAAATTGGAGCAGGCCGTCGAAGCGGCTTGCCTGA
Source organism: Methylobacterium indicum (assembly GCF_017347565.1). Lineage (NCBI taxonomy): Bacteria > Pseudomonadati > Pseudomonadota > Alphaproteobacteria > Hyphomicrobiales > Methylobacteriaceae > Methylobacterium > Methylobacterium indicum. Next base: position 6,385 of record NZ_AP024146.1, read on the forward strand.
ACCACGGCGCGCTCGGCGTTCGAACCGAGGTCCTCGGCGCGGAGCGACATCTCGTTCTGCCCGGTCTAACCCCGATCGATTGGCTGCGGATCCATTACGATCGCCTGGGGCTAACCCGATGAGCGGCACGACATTCCTGCGCTCCATCCGTCTGAGGGATGACCTCGCCGAGCCTCGGCGGTTCTCGCATTATCGCCCGACCCGAAAGTCGACGGCCGTCATCGACGCTGTGATCCGGCCGAACGCGGCTTCGATGGTCGTGGCCGCCTACGGCAGCGGTAAATCGATGGCGGCCGGAGTCGGCGCCCTCTTGGTCCGCAACGATGCGGCCGCCCGTGCGGTCGCCGCCCCGATCCTCGACCGCATGGCCCGGGTCGATCGCTCCCTCGCCGACGCCGCGCGAAAGCGTCAGGCATCCCGCGGTCGCGGGCTCGTCGTGACGCTATCCGGCTTTGTCGATCGGCTCGCCGCGGAAATTGCCGAGCAGGTCGGCCTGACCGAGGTCGGCAACCTCGACAAGGTCCTGAGGGCGATCGGCCGCTTGCCCAGCCACGACCACGTCGCGATCGTCTGGGACGAGTTCGGCCGCCATCTCGAAGGCATCGTCGACCACGGCCGATCCGCCGAGTTGGACCAGGTGCAGACCCTGGCGGAATGGACCGTACGCGCGGCAAGGCCGACCGCCAGCCTTACGCTCCTCATGCACCAAAACCTGCTCGCCTATGCGGGGCGCCTCAACCAGGCGACGCGAAGCGAGTGGCGGAAAGTCGAGGGCCGCTTCACGCCGATCCGCTTCCTCGAAGACAGCTTCGAACTGTACGAGCTTCTCGCCGAGGTCATCTCCGAGGGGCGGTCCGCCACCCCGTCCGCGCCCCCCGACCTGGCGGCCGCCGCAATCGAGGCGGGTTGGTTCGGGGGCGAAACCGATGTCGAGCGCGTCGGGCGCGTGATCCGCGGTGCCTGGCCGATCAGCGCGGGGGCACTGCATGCCCTCCCGGCCCTCGTCGCGCGCGTCGGACAGAACGAGCGCAGCCTGTTCGGCTTCCTGGCAAGCGAACGAGCCACGGGGTCCGTGGGTTTCGAGGAGGTCTACACGGCTTTCTCGGATGCCATGCGCTCGGACGTCGGCATCGGCGGAACCCATCGCCGCTGGGTCGAGGCGGAGGGGGCCCGATCCCGGGCCACGGATGCCGTCGAACACGAGATCCTCGCCGCGGCCTGCATCCTTCAGCTCGGTCGGGACGGGGAACGGCGGCGGCTTCCTCGGGCGACGCTGGAGCTTGCCGTCGCCAGCCGTGGGTACGCGCCGGCAGCGGTTCGAAAGGCGGTCGACGCCCTCATAGATCGATCGCTCCTGCTTTGGCGTACGCGGAACAACGACGTCTCGGTTTGGCATGGCGCGGACATCGACGTCGCATCGCGCGTCCGCGAGGAGCGGGATCGCCGCTCTGAGACGTTCGACCTCGCCTCGTTCCTGCTTTCGCGGCTCGCGGCTCCCTTCGTCCGGCCGGTCGCCCACAACGTCCGTCTCGGCGTGACCCGCCATCTCAAAGGGGTCTACCTGACGGCCCGGGAACTCGGCGCGTGCAAGGATGGCCTGCCGCCCAGCGTCATCCCCGCCGAGGACGAGGACGGACGTGTGGCCTACGTCCTGGCCGAGAGCCATGAAGACCTAAAGGCGGCCCGGAAGGTCGCTCTCGGACCCCTGGCGATGGGAAGACGGATCGTGTTCGCGGTCCCGGACGAGCCTTGCGAATTGCGCGAGGCCGCCCTGGAGGTCCTTGCCCTGGAGGCGCTCCGTTCGGACAAGGACTTCCTCTCCGCGGATCCGCTCGTCGGATCGGAGATCGACGAGCTCCTCTCCGTCGCGCGCGGTCACCTCGGCGCGCTCCTCCGGCGCCTGACCGATCCCCGGCCCAGTGGCACGACGTGGTATCACAATGGGCAAGCCCTCGACGTGACCCCGGACCGACCGGCCTCCGTCGTCGCATCCCGCTTGATGGATCGGTGGTTCCCCCAAACACCCCACGTCGCCAACGACGGGATCATGCGCGATCGCATCTCCCGCCAGATGCGCACCGCCCGCGTTCGGGTAATGCGGAACAGCCTGGAGAGGAGCGGCCGCCCGCATCTCGGCTACGATCCCGAGGACCGCAGCGCCGAGGCCTCCGTCTACCGAACCGTTCTGGGCAACACCGGCCTTTACCTGACCGAGGATGGGGCCGGCAGGTTCGCGGATCCGGGCGAGCCGTCGGACGCTGCCCTCGATCAGGCTTGGACCCTGATCGGCGAGTTCTTCGGAACCCCGTCATCGGCGGCCAAACCGATGAGCGATCTCGTCGCGCAATTGGCCGGTGAACCGTTCGGCCTGCCCCGCGGCCTCATCCCGATCCTGGCGACCGCCGGTTACGTCCGCTTCGCCCGAGCGGTCGCGCTGACCTGCGATGGCGTCTACCTTCCCGACATCCTGGGCTACGACGTCGAGCGGCTCTTCGAGGATCCAAAGCCCTACGCGGTGACGGTCCTCGACCCGAAGCCGGACCTAACGGAATATCTCGGAGAGGTCGCCTACGTCTTCGCGCACGATCGCCCGGGCCCCGGAACCGAGCTGGTGCGCTTCGCGTACGACGCCGTATCCCGCTGGCGGGCAACCATTCCCGACGCCGCCCGCCGGACGAACAGGCTGTCCGTCGGCGCGAGGGAATTGGTTCGCCTGACCTCCGTGCTGACGGATCCGGTCGATCTCCTCCTTCACGCGATGCCGGGACTGCCGGGGATCGCGACGGCCCCCGACGGGGATAGGCTCAGGCGAGCCGTCGTCGCCTTGGAGCGGTTCCGCAACGAAGTGGACGGCCTCGTCGATGGTTACGCCCGCGAGGCGGTGCAGGCGATCGCCGAGGCGCTCACCCTGAACGATCGCCGCCCGGATCCCGTCGGGGGCGTGCAGGACTGGGTCGGATGCCTCGACGTCGACGCCCTTCTCGCGCGCTCGGACCTTCGGGCCACCGACAAGGCGATCCTCAGGACGACCCGCGAGACCGCGAACGGCCGGTTCAACCCCAAGAGCCTGGCACGGGCCCTCAGCTCCGTCCTGCTCCAGAAGGGGTTGGAACAGTGGGGCGACGCCACCGTCGACCAGTTCCGGACGACGCTGCGCGAGGCGCGGTCCCGCATCGAGGACGCGGCCCTCGAAGCGCCCGTCCTCCCGGCGACGCTGCGACCGGTCGTCGAGGCGAAGATCGGAAGGCTGGAGGAAATCCTCCGGCGCCTCCCCGCACCCTCCGAGAACGTCGTCAGCATCAGGAAGGCCCAGGTTCCATGAGCGTCCAGCCGGCTACGATCGACGAGGCCGCCCGGGACGGCGGCGCCCGGCATGTGGTGCCGCTGTCGGGGGGCAAAGACTCGACCGCGCTCGCCGTATACCTGGCCCAGCACTATCCCCACCTGCCGTTCGAATACGTCTTCGCGGATACTGGGGCGGAGCTGCCCGAGACGTACGAGTATTTCGAGCGGCTGCAGCACGTGCTCGGCGTGGAGGTCACCCGCGTCTCGGCCCTCGACCTGTTCGACGTCCGCGAGAAGCCGAACCGTGCTGCGTTCGACATCGCGCTGTACGAGCACTTCGCCGGCTTCCTGCCCGGCCCGCGATCACGGTGGTGTACGCGCATCCTCAAGATCGCGCCCTTCGAGCGCCACATCGGGTCCGCGCGCGCCTACTCCTACATCGCGATCCGCCGCGACGAGAACCGCGCTGGCTACCTAGGGACCGGCACGAAGCCGGTCGTGATGTCCGAGCAGCCCAACATCACGCCCGTATACCCGTTCAAGGATGACGGCATCACCCTGGCAGATGTCCAGCAGATCCTCGACGCGTCTGGCCTGGGCCTGCCTCGATACTACGAGTGGCGCAGCCGGAGCGGATGCTTCTTCTGCTTCTACCAGCAGATCGGTGAATGGCAGGGCCTCAACGAGCGCCATCCCGACCTGTTCGAGAAGGCCAAGGCCTACGAGGCGGTGAAAAACGGCCGCAAGTACACATGGGTCGACGGCCGGACCCTCGACGATGTCTCTCGCATGCCGCGTCGCGCGCTCAAGCCCAAGAGCGACGCCGACGGCTGCGTGGTCTGCCACCTCTAGGTCTGGCCCCATGGACAACCCGCTGATCGACTTCCTACGCAGCTACGGCCCGAGCGCCGCCTCCGACGCCCTCTACGACGAGCTGGTCCGTGGGGAGATCGATCGTCTCGGCGTCGACGAGATCCGGATCGCTGCCCCGCTCGTGGACGAGGTGGGTAGGCTCCTGACGAGCGACACGCCGACGAACGTCGTCCTCACCGGGACGGCGGGCGACGGCAAGACCTACCACATCAGGAAGGTGTTCCTGGACTTCCTGAAGGGGCCCGCGGCCGCGTGGCCGGGGAACGACGTGCTGGTCACCCATCCCCTGCCCAACGGGCGCGAGTTGCGCATCGTTCGCGATCTCAGCGAGGTGCCGGCGTCGCGGAAGGCCGCGGAGATCGGGCGCATCACGAACGCCCTCCTCGGCATCGACACCTCGGCGGTCTACTTGGTCGCGGCCAACGACGGGCAGCTCCTCAAGCTCTGGCGCGACGCCGCCGATGCGGGCGGCGCGGAAGCCGAGCGTCACAGGCAGGTCTACGACATCCTTTCGGAGATGATGCTCCGGGAGGTCGAGAGCGACTCGGACGGTAAACTCGACCTCAGGTTGTTCAACCTCAGCCGCAGGCTCACCGGATCGACCCTCGACGCCGTCATCGACGCTGTCCTCGAACACCCGGGTTGGCAGGCAGGCTGCTCGGGGTGCGAAGCGGCGACCGACGCCAAGAACCCGTGCCCCATCCGGCTCAACCGCGCATTGCTGCACGGTGGCGTGGACGGTCGATCCGACCCGCTGTTCAGAACGCGCCTACGCGAACTTTTCGAGGTGGCGGCCTCGAACGACCGGCACGTTCCGCTCAGACAGGTCCTGGCTCTGGTCGTCAATATCGTGCTCGGCGACGCCAAGAACCCGGACGTACCCCTCCTGACCTGCGCGGAGGCCCGCATCCGCGCCCGTGAGAACGCCTACGCGCTCACCAATCCCTATGACAACGCAGTGGGCGCCAATCTCCGGTCGGAACGCCGGCAGAACAACAGCATGTTCGCGGTGCTCGATGCGTTTGGGCTTGGGCAGGAAACCAACAACGCCATCGACGACTTGCTTCTGCAAGGCAGGCCCGAGGCGGTTCGGGCCGCGGTCAACGATCCAGACCCCCATTATGGCGAACGGCTCTTCGACACCCAGCGCAACGCCTACATGCGCGGGGGGCCGCAGGGGTTCGACAAGGCCGAATTCCACAAGACCATTGACGCGCAGCGGCGGCGACTGTTCTTCCGCCTGCCGATGAACGGCTTCGAGCCTGCCGCACCGGGCCTCTCCCCATGGATGCTGACCGTGTTTCACCACGGCGGCGCCTACATCCGGTTCCGCAAGGCGGTCATGGAAGGGAACGACCAAGGCGCGGTCAAGTCCGCCACGCGCCTGTTAATCCGTGGCCTGAATAGGACGCTGACGGGCATGATGTCCGAGGACGCCGACCAGCTTTGGTTGGCGGGGTCCCTGGGAAGGACGGACGATCCCATCGGCAGGATCGTCACGGTGGAGCCGATCCCGCTCGTCCAGGGGCAAGGCTTCCTGCATGTCTCCGTGTCACACGACGCGTCGCGCCGCCGGCCGCGGCTATCGGTCAAGGCGAGCTACGCAGCCTTGCAGCTGCCCGATATGCCTGCGCTCGACCTTCGTCCGATCCTCTTCGAGTACCTCGTCCGAGTCGCGCACGGCAGCCTGCCGTCGAGCTTCTCCCGTCAGTGCCATCAGGAAACGCGTCGGTTCGCGACGCTGCTGACGCAACACGTCATGCGCGCCGTGGGCGGCGGGAGCGGCGCCGGCGGGACCAGCCTCGGCCTCCTCCAGATCACCGAGGCGGGCGCGATTCAGAGGGAGCATATCGAGGTGTCGGCGTCATGAGCACGGCCAATCTCCGCGATGGGGTCTTCCTTCCCGAAGGCGCCCTGCGCCCGCATACCGAGACGCAGCTCTCCTCGGTCACCAACTGGTGCGAGTACGGGGTCTGGGGGCTCACGTTGCACGACGGCCAACCGCCGTGGTTCGTGCTCATCGAGTGCTTCCAGATCCTGCATTCGCTCGGCGCGTCGTCGGAGACGTTGTTTCCCGGCATCACGCTGCCCGACGGGACGATCCAGCACGAGCACGTCGAATACTCCGTGCCCGTGAACCTCAACCTCCGGCACCTCCTGTTCCGTGATCAGGAGGTCATGAAGATCGCCGGCAAGCGCTCCTTCGACACCGCCGTGCTGTGGAAGGAATTGGCCGATCGGACCAAGGACGTCGACAAGCGTAACGGCATCGATCTCACATACCTGGCGTCGGCCTTCGACGATTTCGACAAGTTCTCGAAGTCCATCGAGGTTCTGAGATCCGTGGAGGTCGAGAGCTTCAACGTCACCCGCTGGACGTCGCGCCATCTCCTGCCGCTCGGTCCGTCGATGCTGTTCGCCGACGTCGACGAGACGACCCTCGCCGCGGATAAGCGCATCTTCAGGCGCACCGGCGAGATGCTCTACCTGATGCTGAACCGTGCCTCGGAGACGATCCGCCCAATCCTTGAGGAGCGGGTCCGAACACGGATCGTGGACCTCCGGCACCCCTTGGATCAATTGGCCCGTCGCCTGGCCGCCCCGAAATTCGGCGAGAGCACGGCCAAGAAGCCGATCACCTTCTCCACCGGCTACCTGCCGATGCCGCGGATGTCGGTATACGACAATCTGGCGGAGGATTGGTGCGCGCTCCTGTGGCTCAACTCGGTGCAGCTTGAGATCCTCCTGGATCCCCTGATGCGCCTCTCCGCCTTCCATCAGATCAGATACACGATCAACCGGGCCTGGGACGAGGCCGGTGGAGTGGGAGAGCCGCCGCCGATCGTCTTCGACCTGTCGGGCTCCGCCCGGAAGAACCCGGTCCAGCGCCTGGCAGCCGACCAATACGACAACCATCGTGCCTTGCCCCGGCGCGCGGTCGAGCGATTGCTCGACCGCGTCACCGAGACCAAGGAATGGACGGACTTGGTCGGCAAGGCGTCGGTGACCAGCAGGGACGATGCCTGGAACTTCCTGAAGGAACGTTTCCTTTGGCCGAAACAGAAGGTCAAGGGCATACTGCCCTCCTCACAGACACCGGAAGTGCAGCGACAGCAGCTCCTCGCGGCCTTCCAATCCGCCACGAGCCATACCGTCTGGACGTTCATGGCGTCGCACGCAAAGCGCGCGGGCCTGGTCCTGGCACGCGGGAAGGCAGGCACATGGTATTCGCCGAGCGAGAGCTTCCTGGAAGCGCTCGTGCTGGCGAACGTGACCGCTCCCATGGAGTTCGGGCGATTCCTAGCCCGATTGAGGGCGCGCTACGGGATCGTGGTCGGCCCCGAACAGGCGCGCGATGCCTTCCAGGGCAGTCTGATGTCCTTCGAACCGTTCAAGGCGAACCAAGTCCGCCTTGAGGAACGGCTTGCCGTATTGGGTTACATCGACCGGAAGTCGGACGATTGCGCCTTCGTCATCAATCCCTTCCACGATCGGATCGGCGATCGACGGGAAGCACGCCCCACGGGGATCGCAGCATGAGCGGCGCAAATCTGGTTGGGCGGATCGTCGCCGCGCGCGTCGAGGAACTGATCGCGCGGGAGCGGGGCGCCCGCGTCATGTTCGCGGTCATCGATCTATCCAAGGAGGTCACGAGCGCCATCGCGACCGCCGTGGGCGCCATCAGTCCGACCAAGGGCCGGGTGCAGGTCGGGATCCACCCCGATCTGGCGACCGCCGACATCGATCCGTCCCTCGTGTCGTCCGACGTCGCGGTGAAGTTCCGCAACAATAAGCCCGCCGATGTCGTCGCGACGGTCTTCTCGGTTCCGATCTCAGAGATGGAGCTCGTGATCCAGAGCCTGGGAAGCGTCGAGCGCATCAACGAGTCGTGGCTTCTCGAAGGCAAGGAGTTCAAGCGCTGGGCCGAGATGGGCCTCACCAACGCGGATCCGTCCACCAAGGAGCATCTTCACGGGTTCCTCCGTGGCCTGCTGGCGTCCGAGGTCAGGATCTCGATCGAGACCCTCGCCGACTTCGTCGCCGAGGTCGACAAATTGATGGCGGGCCAGCAGGGCCTCGGCTTGGTCAACGCGATCAACACCGCGCTCCCGATCCTCCACCTTCCGCGGGAGTGTCTTGAAGCATCCTCGCCTGAAGCGCTCGCGAAGACGGCGGAAGCCCAGCTCCGGCGCGCCGCCGATATCGTGCGCCTGCACTTCCACCTGCAGGGCTCGAAGGGGGATTACCGCCCTTCGACGGAGTTGTTGGCCCAGGTCGATAGCCTGACCAATGGGGGAAGCCTCGACCAGGACGCGGCCGAGGCCCTCAAGGCTCTCATCGCCGACAGGTTGATGTTCGGAGGCCGCTGGACCCCGAGCCAAGCCCGCATCGCGCGGATCCCTTGGAAGAAGCTGCGATCGTTCTTCGAGGAGCCGAAGGCGAAGGTTCGGCCTAACCTCGGGCGCGAGACCTTGAGCTTCCTGAAGGAGAAGGTCGACAAAGGGTCGATCGGCGAGGACGATGTCGCCACCCTGGATGACATCCGCAGCGAGGCCGCGGGCTCGACCACCCGCCGCGAGGCGTTCTTTCTGAAGTGGCGCCCGCACCTGTCTCGCGACGCCAAGCTCTACAAGCGTTGGGAGCGTTTGGTATTCAACGCGCCGATCGAGGCGGACGACCTCATGGTCGGGCTCGTGTTGCTGGCGGCGCACGCGTTCCGGCAAGTCGACGACGAGGAAGGAGAGGGGCAGGCAGGCGAGAAGGTCGTATTGATCCGACTTCGGGGCGCCTTCGATCTGGACTTCTGGATCGACAAGAAAAACACCAACCTCTGCCGCTACCTGCGGGATCGGTACCGTGGGTTGGACAAGCTCCTCGAACCCACCGTCAGCCTCCAGTTCGGCCAGTGCTGGTCCGACTGGGAAGACAGGCTCCAGAGCGACCACGTCAATCACCGGGGCAGCAAGGCCGCCGAGTTCGACTTCGAGGCCTTCGTCGTCCCCGCGCCCCTCGTCGCGAGCGGCCGCAATCCAACGGATGACGAGCTCAAGGGCATGCCGAAGGCCCAGATGACTTGGAAGCCCGCGCATCGAGGGCTTCACATCGGGTTCTCGGACGACCTCGCGGCCCTCCTGTCTGCCGAGCCGTCCCCGGTGCACCTGCTCTCCTCGTGGGTTAAGCAGGCGCGTCACAGCAAGAGCGGTTCCCTGCAGGCGATCGACCTGAGCCAGGTCGAAACCCTGACGGATGCGCGAGGCACGAACAGAGGCATCCTCACCGATCCGGACGAGGCTGAGAAGCGGATCGAGAGGCTCTGGCACGCCAACCTCGACCGCCTGGAGGAGCAGGACATCATCAAGCCCGCCAGCGCGGCGACCCTCCGCGCGGCCTTCGCGGAGTTCCACGGCCTTTACGACCACGCCATCCGGGGCTTTCGGGATGTCCGGGGTCAGGGAGTGGCCAATGACGCGCTCGTCGCCCAGGCCGAGGCCTACGGCAGGTTGCTCGCCGAACTGCAGCGTCTCGCGATCGAGGAACGGTCGATCGGCGAGCTATGGGACCCTCTCCTGCGCATCGGCACATCGCCCGTCGATGGCGAACGAAAGGCCCTCATCGTCGCCCCCTGGCATCCCCTGAGGCTCGCCGAGATCGGCGCGAAGGCAAAACAGGCCGCGGAGACCATCGCGAAGGTGGTATCCAGCCCCGAGCATGCGGCCCCGGGTGTCGAGGACTTCGTCTCGGACAGGGTTCGAGCCTTGAGCTCGCCCTACTACGTCGACATCGGCGTCCTGCCCGGAGCACCCCGCACCTTCGTCGCCGAGATGTCCCGCCTCGGCGAATACGGGCTTCTGGAGCCTCCCAGCATCGAGGGACGGGACCAACTAGCGGACGAGCCGGCGAGGGAGACCGTCAAGGCCTTCGGGGCCATCGCCCGTCAATACCTCGACCTGAGGCCCCACGAGGCGGCGAACTTCTCCGCGGTCATCCTCGACGCCGAGTCCGAGGATCTGCCAGTCCTCATGGCGAGCCATCTTGCGCGCCAGATCGAGGGCGAAGCCGACTTGCGCTGCGACCTAACGGTGACGCATGCCGATCCGGTGAAGTTAAGGGCCATCTACGAGAGGCAGAACCGCCGCATCGGTCACGAGATCGACTCCTCCCTGACGAGCGAGGCCGCTCGGACGTTCCTGTCGCGCCTGCGCGTCGGCATCTCCAGCCTCGCGCATTTCCAGGGCGGCGGCTCGGTCAGGCAGAGCGACATCGTCCTGCTCCACAACGTGATCGCACGGCATGCCACCGTCAGCTGGGCGCTGGTCCCCCCGCCGGCGCGGGAGGTGGCGTTCGTTGAGCACCGGCCCTGCGACCTCTCGCGTCGCCGCCCGTACAACAAGGGCAACGTCCGGGCCGGGGTCTACCTGACCGCCCCGGTGCAGCCGGCCGCCTGCCGTGCCTACATCGATGCGGTCCATGACGTGCTCCAGGGCCGGGCCTACAAGGTCGGGATGCATCATCTGCCCATGCAGGAGGTCGACTTCGCGTCCCCGGCCGTCCAGGCGCAGCTCAAGCAGGCGCATGGCCTTGGCAATTGGGTCATGACCTACGATCGCCTCGCGGATCGCCGCCTGATCTCGGCGACAGACAACCTACGGGTCCTTCGCTACTTCAGCCTCCCGCGGGCCACCCACAACGTCATCGTATCGACGGAGATCAGCCGCGAGAGCTTCCGCGAGAGGCTGCGCAGCGACATCCAGCGGATCCTCCCCGGCAGCGCCGACGAGGCCCTGGACGCGATGATCGATTGCGTCCGACGTCGGTCGGCAAGCCTGTCCGGCGGCATCGTGATGCGCGGCGCCCAGTGGGAGAACTACGCCAAGGAACTGATCGGCGTCGTAGTCGCGCAGCGGCAGCTGGAATTGCTGTTCGACGAAGCGGGGCCCAGCAAGACCGCATGGTTCTTCCTCGACGAGTTCAAGAGCTGGCTCGACCTGTCCGGCGAGATCGCCGACATCCTCGCCGTGAACCTCGTTGAAGGCGACGGCGGACCGCGGATCAGGCTGGCGATCGTCGAGGCGAAATGCGTCGGCTCGTTCGGCCTGGGCGACACCCAATCGCGCAGCATGCGTCAGCTGGAAGCGACGTACCAAGCCCTCCATAACCGCTTCATCGACGACAAGGCGACCGTCGATCCGGGCATCTGGCGCAACCGCCTGGCGGACATGCTCCTGGAACACATCGATCCCTTCGAACGGGTCGAGGAGGTCGCGTTCGACGGCTGGATAGAGGGCCTCCGTACGGGGGCGTTGCCCATCGAATTATCAGGACATTCGGTCGTGATCGTCCATGACACCACGGCGGCGGCGGATATCGGGCCGACGATACCGGACGAGGCCAAGGAACGGAGCGATCGCCGAAGGCTGGCCCAGTGGACGTTTGGCGAGGACGTCATCAAGCGCACGCTGAGCGAGATCGACGACGCCGAGGCCAAGGGTTACCTGCGCGAACCCTCGCTGTGGCCCTCCGCCTCGGGTGCATCGGCCGAAGGTTCCGCGGCGGCGCCCGCGGCCCCGGCCGCGGCCGTCGTCGCACCGCCGCCCGCGACGATCCCCAAGGACGCCCCGATCACCGAGAAAGAACCCGCCGGACAGATGCCCGCGGGCGAGGAGGCCATGGACGATGCTCCCGCGGACGGCTGGCTGCCCGAGGTCCACGCCGCCGTCCTGCGGATGAGGAAGGACCTCGGGGATGCGGACGATGCATCCTGGCTCGACGACGAGGTGGCGAAACTGAAGCGAAGCATCCAGGCCCAGGGCTTCGACGCGAAGGTCCTGGAAGCCCGCCTCACGCCGAACGCCGGGCTCATCCACCTCGACGGCAAAGGCGTCACCTTCAAGTGGCTCGAAGGAAACCTGGAGCTCCTGTCGACGAAGTACGAGCTCGACATCATCAGGGTCACCCCCAAAGTCGGCCGTATCGCCGTCGCCATCCGCAGGCCACGCCGGGCGACGCTCCACCTCGCCGAGGCCTGGCTGCGCCGCCGCCTGGGCCCGGATGCCCCCCGCTCGAACCTCTCGCCCGTGGTCGGCGAGCGCGAGGAGGACGGCAGCCTGTTCTACCTGCCACTCGCCGGCCCCTTCGCCGAGCAGAAACGGGCGGCTCCCCACACGATCGTGTCGGGGGCGACGGGAAGCGGCAAGGGTATCCTGGCATCAAGCCTCATCCTCGACATCTGCGCCTTCAACGCACCTGGCTTGGTCGACCTCCACCTCATCGATCCCAAACAGGGCGTCGATTACGCCTGGGTGAGGCGGCTGCCGCACCTGAAGCGTGGGATCGTGGTCACCAAGGAAGCCGCCCTGGAACTGCTTCGCGAGCTCGTCTCGGAAATGGAGCATCGCTACGGGCGGTTGCAGGCGGCCGAGTGCTCGAACATCGATCAATACAATCGCGGCAATAGGCCGACCGGACCAATGCCGCGCGTCGTCGTCTTCTTCGACGAAGTCCCTAACTGGATGCAAGATGAAAAATTCAAGGATGAGGCGGAACCTATCCTGAACGAGATCGCTACAAAATCTCGGGCTGCCGGCATCCATCTCACGATGATCTACCAGCGGGCCGACAATCAGGTCATGACGATGCAACTCCGGACCAACCTCGGCAACAAGCTGGTGCTTAAACTCAATGACGAAGGATCGTCCAAGATCGTCCTCAACGAGAAAGGCGCTGAGAAGCTTCTCGGCGAAGGACACATCATCGGGGTGATGGATGGTGGTGATAAGATTTTCGGGCAGGTTCCCTTCCTCGACCTGGACGAGGTCAGGGACCTGGCTTGCGCCATCCAGGAGGGGTGGGCGAACTGGTCCAAGGGAGGCGCCCGAGAGGCTGCGGAATGAGGAAGGCGGCCGATGGGCCGCGGCTCGGCAAGCGCGTCGGCGGTGCGCTCTACCTGCATCGCGATGCCCTGCGTCTGCTCGATGCGGACATCCAGGCCAGGGTTCTGGCGGCCGAGGCCGCCAGCGGCGCCCGAGATTGGAATGTCCTGAAGATCGAAGCGAAGGCCGTCTCCCTCCTGGAGTACGAGGATTTCGATGCCAGCGCCTTTCCCCGGCTACTGGCAAGCGCGAGGATCGCGGGCGAACGCGTAGTACGGACGGACTATAGGGGGCGCGCCAACCCGCCGATCCTGCATCGAAAGGAGCGCCTGCTCCATCCCGACGATCCCCGGATCCCGGGGTTCGCGTCCCTGACGCGAACCGCCGAGGAGCGTGGGCTATTTTCCGCGTCGCATACGATCGGTACCGAGCGAGCGTGGTTGGGACGCATCGCGGAGGCAGGCTTGATCATCGATGGACAGGCTCTCGTGCCAGGACCAGCGGAAGGGGAGCCGGTCGAGATCGCCCGTCACCGCACCGCCATCGGGCGAACCCGGCTATCGGCGCCTATGCAGGCACTGGTGCGACACGACTTCATCCAGGAGGGCGTCACGGTCCTCGATTACGGTTGCGGGCAAGGCGACGACGTCAGGGCGCTGCGCGAGGGCGGGATTGCCGCGACGGGCTGGGATCCGCACTTCCTCCCCGACGCGGATCTGGCGCCAGCGGATGTTGTGAACCTCGGTTTCGTGCTGAACGTGATCGAGTCGCGCGCCGAGCGCGTCGAAACGCTTCGGCGAGCCTGGTCGTATTGCCGGCGCGTCCTGGCTGTCGCCGTCATGGTCGCCGGACACCGCCCCACGGCCGGTTTGCAGCCCTACGGCGACGGCTACCTGACCTCGCGAGGCACCTTCCAGCGGTACTTCACACCGCTCGAGCTTCGCGAGATCATCGGGGAGGCGACGGATGTCGAGGCGGTGGCGGTGGCGAACGGCGTCGCCTTCGCCTTCAGGGAGGCAGCCGACGAGCGCGACTTCCTTTTCCGTCGTCAGGTTCGACGGGCCCCGCGCGAGGTCCATTTCCGTCCTTCGCCACGCGAGCGAACCGTCTCCGTCCGCGAGCCGCTCGCCGAGCGGATGAGGCCTGTCCTTGAGGCGGTCTGGACGACGATGCTCACGCTTGGTCGCTCGCCGGCCCCGGATGAGATCCCGTCCGGGGTCGCGGAGGCGCTGAAAGGCTCCAACATCTCCCTGGGCCGTGCAGTGGCTTGGTGCGAGACGTTGTTCGAGCGCGGGGCTTACGAGCAGGCGGCCAGGGACCGCCGGGACGACTTGGTCCTGTATTTCGCCCTGGGCACCTTCACTCGGTCCGCCGCCCTTGCCGACCTCGCCGACAACCTTCGGCGGGATGCCCGTGCCTTCTTCGGCGGGGTTTCGAAGGCGCGCGAGGCCTCCCAAGCGTTCCTGTTCACCCTAGGCGACGCGTCGAGGATCCAATCGGCCTGCGAGCAGGCGGTGGAGCTTGGCTTCGCCCATCGAGAGAGGGACGGCGTCATCCACTTCCGAGCCGATCGACGCGAGAGCCTCCCGCTGGAATTACGGGGCTTCGTCGGGTGCGCGAGCGTGATCTTCGGCGATCTGGACGAAGCTGAGATTCTCCGCATCAACGCTGAGAAGGGGACTCTCTCGCTGTATTTCGTCGCTGACTTCGACGCCAAGCTGCCGTCCGTTACCCGCATCGCCCGTGTCGATTTAAGACGGCAAGCGATCCATGACCGCCAGTACGGCGGCGCCGACGACGAAGTGCTTCTTTGTCGTTCGGCCTACGCATCCGATCAGGCCGAGCGAGAGGAACGCCGGGCAATGGAGGAGCGCATCCATCGGCTGCTGGGATTGCCGCAAGGCAGAATGACCGTTCCACGGGGCGATATCGCCCGTGCCCTGCGGCGGCGGGAAACGCTATGAATAACCGGTGCCGAGAGCCTTCGACAGCTCCCGGATTAGGCTAAGCTCGATCGACATCAGCTAAGGAACCCGCCCAATGGCTCAGGCAGCGCGCGTCTCCTCGCGCACCTGCACATGCCGGCAAGCCGCGCGACCGTGCTGCGGCTCGTTACCCGCCTGCCGATGCCCGACGCGCCCGCTCCTATCCGGGTCGGGATCGACGGTTGGGCGATCCGGAAGGGCAGCCACTACGGTACGATCGGCGTCGACCTCGACCGTCACCATGTGATCGACCTCCTCCCGAAGCACCGCGCCGACGCTGGCGGATGGCTCGAACGGCACTCCGATGTCGAACTCGTCGCACGGGATCGCTCGACCGAGTATACCCGAGGTGCAAGCATCGGTGCTCACCAAACGCAGCAGGTCGCGGATCGCTGGCACCTACTCATCAACATGCGGCAGCCCATCGAACGCTGGCTCCACCATGCCCATGCCCGGTTGCGGAACCTTCCACCCCTCCCTGGCTCGGCCGTTCGTCCCGCCAGGCGCGACCGTGCCTTCGCCCGCAGCACGCCGGAACTGGAGGCGGGTGCACAGAGCCGGATGCGATGGCGGACCATCTGTGACGAGGTGCGGCGCCGTCACGCCAGCGGCGAGCCGCTGCTCGGGATCGCCCGTGCCATGGGGCTGGCGCGTGCCATGGTGCGCAAATACGCGACTGCCGAGGCCTTCCCGGTCCAGCTCCCCCACGGCGCCGAACCCAGCCTCCTTGATCCGCACGCTGGGTGCACGAGGGCGTGCTCGATGCGATGCAGAGGCGGCTCGACCGGATGCCGGACGCAATGCTGATCCGTCGACAGATCGTGGAGCATCCGTTCGGCACGCTGAAGGCCTGGATGGGGGCGACCCACTTCCTGACTTGTACTCTGGCAAAGGTCAGAACAGAGATGAGCTTGCAGGTTCTGGCCTACAACATGAAGCGGATGATCCAGATCGTCGGGGTTGGAGCGCTGATCTCGGCCATCCGGGCGTAACCCACCCGTGCACGCGTGTTCGCTGCAAGCGCTCGCTCACCTACCTAACCACCAGAACCGCGTTCTCACACGGCCTGGACCCAAGGAAGGCCCCCGCAACGTCCGCTTTCAGTAGATCTGATGAGTGGCACGAGCGACCGATGGTGGCCGTAGGCGGAAGGTCCTTCTCGGGAGAGGTGATGAGCGAAGCGGACTGAGGCCCGGGTCGGAACCCGCCTGATCCAAACCTTGAGCGCCATCAAATGCCCCAATCAGGCAGATGCTGACTAGACTAGCGAACCCGCAGGCGAGCCTGATTCGTCGAACTTCCGCTGGCCGCTGGTCATGCAATTCCAAATGCAAAACTGAAAGTATAGCCCGATGAGCTTTGACGAATCTGCTTATCTGAATTGGTTACGACAGCCGGCTGATGGGAGAGAGGTTGCTGCTCAGCTTCGATTGATGCTGTCGCATGTCGAGCGGGATAGAGAAGAGATAATCAGTCTGTTCAATCGTGAGGAAGTCAGAAATGACGTGCTTGTCGAGTTGATGAAATGGAACGAGCGACTGAAGCCTTCCACGAAGCGTGATCGGATCGGGAGAGCTGCTGTTCGTTTCTGGGTTGCGCAGACTCTTAGCACGACTGTCATGCGTTCTCATGCGCTTGATGTCGCGTATGATTACGGTCATGGCTTAAATGAGATAATGGAGATTGGGGCTGATGGTCTCTTTGAGGTTGCAACTTCTCAATTTCTGGCTCTTAGGAGTGTTGCGGATGATTTAACCAACTGGCTCAAGGACCGCTCGATAGTTCGCCCTCTTATTATCGAAAGTCCGTTGGGTAATTCGCTACCAGTCCAAGTCACTACTGATTTTGCCAAATCTAAGAATATTGATCTAACAACTTATGCCTGGAATACACCGAGAAACGATCGACCAGCAAGAGGTGCGACTATCGACGACGCCGCAGCCGCATGCACTGCATTTGCTAACGACTTTGATCTTGTCATTTTCATCGATGACGTCTCAACTGGTACTCGATTTTTGAAGCTGCATGATGCGCTAATCGAGCATCTGGGCGCCGAACGCTTTCTTCCGTTGGCGCTCGTTGTGAACGATACCCAACGTCCGCAGAATGCGGAGCATATGAACAGAAAGCGTTTAATGGAACGCCTGTCTGAGCAGGCTACACGCATAGGATATGAGGACGTCTGGACGGAAATTCCACTGCAGAGGTTATTCCGATTAGATGAACTTTCGTTCTACCGATGGGAAAGAGCGCTGATTTGGGAGGACTCTGATTTAATTGCTGGAAAACGTAAGATAAATCTATTTTTTACTATTCTAGATCACGTCTCCGACATTCTATCCGACCTTGCTAGCGCACAAAGCTCCTTCAGGCCGCATCTTGAGCATGCCTGGGCGCAAGATGTTTCAGGTCAAACTTCTGATGTTGCGCTAGGATCAATACAGTCGGAGTTCGCCAATCTCGCCTCAGAAATTCAACCTAAGGATCTAAAGTCCGCAATCGAAGCCGAAGCAAGAAGCGAGTTTCCGCACGACTATGCGGGACAATACGTCGGGGCAGGCCGTGAGATGGATTTTGTAAAGGAGCGTTGGGATTGGTTACGAGCGAAGTACTTAGATCTGGTCTCTATGAAAGTCGGCACCGAGCGGGCCTGGATGTCTTGGCGCGCTGTTGACAACGTGTTTGCTGCATCGTTCCACGAGCACACGCCGCGGCCCAGTAGAGATCAAGCAGCAACCCCATATACGATTTCTTTCAATGTGACCATAAAAAAGCTAAATGAGAGGCTGCGCTGGCGGATTCATCAAGGACAATGACACCACGACAAGCGTCGGCGGACGAGGAGGAGCAGGACGTTAAGGACGAGCGTCTTCTTTCGAGAGCTCGTTCTATGCGCTTAAGTGGCTTCAATGGCGCAAGGCGAAACATCCACTTGCAGGCTGCGAGCTAATCTCCGCAAACCACCCTCAACGGCCCTTCGCACGGTCGAGCTGAGTGGGTTTTGACCCTAGCCATCCGCCTAGCTGCCGAAAATAGGCCCGCACCGAGGTATGCCCACGCCGTCGGGCCGCGTTGCTCGCCGACGCGCTGCCTGCCGGGTATCAGACGCCGACCGCGGCCTCGAACCGCGGGGCAGCTCGCGGCGCCGTCCATCCTACCCAATCGGCTTGTGGCAGTCGGGGAAGGCTTCGCGCTGGGCATGCCGCGCCTCCAGTCGACCTCACCCAGTTCCTCGCAGCGAACGCGGCGCTATCGGGATCGCCAGCAGAACGAGGCGGTGTTCTGATGCCTCGCGGTATTCTGCCGCCTCAAGGACTTCCGCCTCCTCGCCATTCTCTACGACAAGTTCGTCCGCAACTCTGCCTCGGTGCTCGCCCTGGCCGCCGTCATCAATTCTTGATCCTAATTGAGTATTGACCCCTTGCGGCAAGCCAACAGGCAGCACCTTGCGGCCACACTGATCACAAGGCATACCAGCCCTCTAAGGAAAAGGGTGAGATCAATGCAAAAGATATTGCTTTCAGTATCCATGGTAATTATATCAACTATTTGTGCGAAGGCTCAATCAGAATACGAAACGGCTACCTATGTCTTAATCGGTGAACACAATCGCTCAACTGCCAGCAATGACTATCTTAGTCCAGCTAGAGACAATGGCGACAGATGGCGCATGGCTAAGCGTGTCGAAAGAATCGATTCGTGTAAATATCAACTCATCACGGATTGGACAACCTTACATCCAAACGGCACTGAAAGCTTCGTAAAAAATATTGAGCGGTTCGACCTCAACGCCTTATCTAGCGCCGACCTGGATCCAACTACTATTGGACAACAGAGAATAGAACTCCGGGGTCATGAATTTGCCTGTTGGACGTCAATAAGGGGCGATAAAGCGACAGATTTTGGCTGTCGTAATAAATCGCTCATTTCGATTGCGGGCGATACCCAAGTATGGATTCGCGCATACGCTCATCTCCGAGCTAATTTCTGCAAAGGCCGAGCATTTTAGATTGGCGATCATGGTCGGATCCAACATTATTGATCATAAAAAACAGCCGCCTGATTTGCTTAATACGCTGCGATGGCTGTGATTGATTTTGATCCGAGCACACCATCTAGGGGGATGCCTGTGCATGAACCGGCCGCCGCCCCGACGAAGCAGGAACTCGTGTCGTAAGGCACGGGAATTCCCTTGAGGGGACAGATTTGTCACAATGCCTCCCCGTCCGATAACCCCAACAGGGCATCGAAGGGATCGGAGGGCGCTTCGGCTGCCCCATCCAGGTCGAGCAACCCTGCCTCCTCAAGCGCCTCGATATCGGGCAGATCGCGAAGCGAAGCGAGACCGAACCGGGCGAGGAACGTCGGCGTGGTGACATACGTCAGCGGCGCGCCCGGCTCCGGCGAGCGCGGGCCGGCTCCGAGGAGATCGAGCCGCTTGAGCCGCGCGATCACGTCCCGGCTCACCTCCTTGCCGAGCACCCGGGAGAGCGCCATCCGGGTCACCGGCTGAAGATAGGCGATGGCGGCGAGCGCCAGCTGGTCGCCCGCCGTCAGCGCCCCTCCACTTGCCTCCTCCGTGACGGTGCCGGCAGCCCGAATGGCGGGTGCGAACTCCGCCCGCGTGCGCAGCTGCCAACCGCCGGCGACCGCAACGAGCTCGTAGGGCCGCGCCCGCAACTCTTCGCGGATGTCGGCGATCAGTGCGTCGAGCCGGCATTCCAGGCCGACGACCCGGGCCAGGGTCTCGCGCGGAACCGGCGTGGGCGAGGCGAAAAGCACGGCCTCGACGTGCCCCATCCAGGCGCGCCAGCGCGCCTCGGGCGGCAGGCCGGCGAGAGCGGGATCGAACGGGCGGGATCGCGGGCGGGCCATGTCAGAGCCCGTACAGGCGGAACGTCGCGCGGCCGGTGTGCTCGCGTACGGCCCCGAGGGCGACCAGACGGTCGAGGAAACGGCGAGCGGCCCTCTCTGAGCCGAGGCCAGTGAGGTCGGTCGCCGCCACGACGTCGTCTGCGAGTAGAGCGGCAAGGCCGTGGGAGGCGCCCTTCGTGCGAACGACCTGCATCGCGTTCGTCAGCGCGTCCGCGCGCCGGGCGAGGTCGCGCGCGCGGGCGTAGGTCTCGGCCGCCGCCGTGGCGTAGGCTGCTTGGCAGGTGCCGATCCAATCGAGGTCGCCCGCGGGTGCGTGGCGGCGTGCGAGCCGCGCGCGCAGCGCGGGATGCGCCAGGGCGGTGGCGAGCAGCGGGACCGGGTGGGCCCAGCCGAGGCGAGCGGCGAGGACGAGATCGGCGAGCATCAGGCCGAGGAGGTCGCCATCCGGACCGGGTTTCGCAGCGTGCAGGCGCGCGGTGGCGATCGCGGCGGCGGTGACTGGATCGACGGAAACGTGGTCGCCGACCGCCACCAGGAGATCCTCGGGAGCGACGGCAAGCGCCAGCGGCCCAGCGAGGCGGGCGAGACCCGCCGGTTCGAGCCGCGCGGGCTGCGAGGCGAGGCTGCGCCAGGCGCGGTGGAGGTGGCCAGCGGGTCCGGGATCGTCGGCCGGCCGGGTGAGGTGGTGGGCGTCGCGAAAGGCGGCGACGTCCTCGCGCAGGCGGAGCAGGCGGCCGGTCGCAGCGGCGGCGATGAGGGCCTGACGCAGGCGCACGGTGCCAAGCCAGGGCGGCGCGGCGCGTACGATCTGGTCGAGAGCGAGCAGGGCGGCTCCGGCCGCGAGGGCCGCCCCGCCCTCCTCCCGGCCTTGCAGGACCCAGGCCGGCAACGGCTGCGGAATCAATGGGTTGTGGGCGGGAGTGGCCGCCGCCCGGGTTGTGCGGCGAGCCGGTCGGGAAGGAGCTGGGGCGACCTGATCCATGTGCCACGCTAACCCACTGACGGCGCTTTGTCAGTGTTAAGAAGTTCAAACCGCCGCAGGTGTCAGCACCATCGCTGTGTCCGGTAAGATTGCATTATCGGACACGGCGAGCCATGGTCCCGGAATCATGGCCGAACCCCTCCCCTCGCACTCGCAGCACACCTCTCTGCCCGCCGTGGAAGAGGCCGCCGGCCTGCCCGCCGTTCCTCTGATGTCGGACGCGGTGTCGAGCGCGGACGAGCCGAGCGAACGCGCCGGATCGCCGCTGCCGGCGCTCCAGCCGCTCGCCGAGGCGGCCCGCGCCTACGCCGCCCGCAAGGACAGCCCCAACACCCGCCGCGCCTACGCCTCGGACTGGCAGCTGTTCGAGCGCTGGTGCCTGCGCCAGGGCCTCGACCCCCTCGTCCCCGACCCCCGCATCGTCGGGCTCTTCCTCGCCGCCGCCGCTGACGGCCACGGCCTGCCCAAAGTGAGCGTCGCCACCCTCGAGCGCCGGCTGGCCGCCCTCACCACCCACTATCGCTCGGCCGGTACGCCGCTCGCGCGCGACGACCGCCACATCACCGATGTCATGGCCGGCATCCGCCGCAGCCACGCCCGTCCGCCGCGCCAGAAGGAGGCGGTGCTTGGCGAGGACCTGCTCGCCATGGTGGCAACGCTCGAATCCGACCTGCGCGGCTTACGCGACAAGGCGATCCTGCTCCTCGGGTTCGCCGGCGGCTTGCGCCGCTCGGAGATCGTCGGGCTCGATTGCGGCCCGCGCCAGACGACGGACGGCGCGAGCTGGATCGAGATCCTGGCGGAGGGCGCGCTGCTGACGGTGCGCGGCAAGACGGGCTGGCGCACGGTCGAGGTCGGGCGCGGCTCGTCGGAGCGCAGCTGCCCGGTTCTAGCGCTGGAGACGTGGCTGCGGCTGGGGCGGATCGCCCACGGGCCGGTGTTCCGGTCGATTGCCGGAGCCAAGGGCGTGGTCTCGGCGGCCCGGCTGACCGACAAGCACGTGGTGCGGCTGGTCAAGCGCACGGCTCTGGCGGCGGGCCTGCGCGGAGATCTGCCGGAGGGCGAGCGGGCGCTGGCCTTCGCGGGTCACTCGCTGCGGGCGGGCCTGGCGAGCTCGGCGGAGGTGGAGGAGGCGCTGGTGCAGCGCCAGCTCGGGCACGCCTCGGCCGAGATGACGCGGCGGTACCAGCGGCGACGCGAGCGCTTCCGGGTCAACCTGACCAGGGCGTCGGGGCTGTGATGTCGCCCCTGCGGTCTCGACACTGCCGCTGATCCTGCTCGTCGCACGGGCAGGATTGAGCCTTGGAGAGATTGAATTCCTGCGTGTTCTTTCTCAATCATGGCGAAGAACGGGACTTAGCACGTTGCGGCCTCTCGTCGCCGAGGCGGGCGCTCGCTCGTGTCGGCGCGCGGACCCAATCGATGGTCTGCCCGATCTCGGCCACCCGCAGGATGGTCCGAGCCGCCCGGTGGTGCACGGTCCGGGCCCGCACCTCGCCGTTCGTCGACGGCGGCCGCAATGCTGGAGCCGAGATCAGCGGTCGAGGGATCGAGGCCTCGCCGGGCCGGGCTCTGGATCAGGCCGTTCGAAGCCGCCACAGAGCGTAGCCCTTCTCAGCGGTCACGCTCCTGTCCCTTTGATGGACGAGCCGACGGGCAGGCAACCGGTCATGTCCACCCCGTGCATCGCGGGCATCCTGGAGTGAATGCCGCAAGACGCGGAATATGACGCCCTACGGTTTGCCTGAGACAGATATGATATCAATGACCCAAGATGTTGACGCATCGGTTCGATCTCGGGCAAGTCTGAGATCGTCGGGGGCCATTGAGCCATCTCGAATTTTCGCTGCCATGCCAGAGATTGCGGCATTCTTTCTTTGCGTGCATGCCCGTGCAACAACAAAGATCAAAGGAAGCATCTCTCAGTTCTGTTGTCGAATTTTTGCCATCCCCTGTAGGGCATGGCCGCCCCGGCCCACCCGGTCCGCGCTCACGACACAGGCTTGGCGTCCGGTGTCGGGTTGCCGAGGTCGTCGGTCGGGACGAGTTGCTGCGTGAACGCCGAGACGTACGCGACCCACCGGTCGTCCGGCAGCCTCACCAGGAGCGCCCCATCCTGCCACACGTCGTTGTGGTCGTTCCCGTCGTCGCCCGGGCGATGGAGGAAGCGCTTGGTCGAGCCCTGGTTCATGTGCACGTCGTGGATGCCGTCTCCCTCCCGGAAGAACCGCCCGAAGACGAAGACCTCGAGACCCTCGGCGTGCGCGCGCAGCAGCAGGCGCTTGAGCGAGGCGAGCGGCTCGGGGTGGTCGGACCCGTCCATGACGTCGCTGTCGCGCCAGCGTCCCGTTCCGTCCAGCACGTCGCCACGCAGGAAGTCGAGGGCCGGCGGCGCCCGAGTCCCGGTGAGGTCCGTGGTGCCCGTCGGCCCATCCGCGAGCGCCTGCAGCATCGAGTTCGCATAGTCGAAGGCCAGTTTATACTTCAGGCGATCGTCGTCATCCGTCGTTCCGACGTTGATGGCGACGTCCCAGGTTCCATCCCCGACTTTCAACGCCGCGTGCAGATGGTACTGGGTCTCGTTCGGCCGCCGGGTGGCCTTCAGCACCGGCTCGCCGGCCAGCGTCGCCCGCACGTAACCATAGGGCAGAGTCATGTCCCGTTCTCCTCGTCCTCGCCCGTCGCGGGCAGCGGGTTGTCCGTGTCCCCCGGCAGCAGCATCTGGAACGCCTGCGTCAGGCGCCAGCCCGGCGCCCGGTCGAGGACGATCACGACGTCGAACCTGTCCTCGGGCCAGAACGGCGCCGTCACCGCCCCGGCGGTGAGATGCGCGACGATGTCCGCGATGCGCCGGTGCTCCCAGGCGACGAGGGCGACGCCCGTCGCGGAGAGCACGGCCGCGGCGAGGTCGGCCTCCTCGCCGACGTGGAACCGCGTGTCGCGCGCGATCCCGCTCAGGTGGGCGAGCGGCCCGAGCGTGTGCAGGGCCCGCTTGCTCGGCCGCTTGGCGGTCGGATCCGGCGCGTAGAGCCGGGTTGGGACGGCGAGCGGCGGCACCGGGGCGCCGGCGCGCGGCAGGAAGAACCGGGCGAGCGCCCCCGCCCGCTGCCAGCCGCGCACCGACAGATCGTCCTCGTCTTCCCGGCCGGTCTTGTCGACGCCGAAGACCGAGGGATCCCTGGTCGGCTTTTCGCCGTGGCGGATCAGCATGATCGTGGAGGGTGGCATCGGAGTCGCGCTCCTGTCGCGGGCGGGTCGGTCGCGGGCCGGGTCGGGGGCGCGTCAGGGCTGCGCGCCGGCAAAGTAGAGCCGACGCGCCATCCGGGCGCTCCGGTCGTCCGGGTCGAAGTACGGGGCGGTCCAGTCTCCATCCTCGGCTAGGTAGCTCAGCGTCATGTCCTCCGGCTTGGCGTCCGGATGCCGGTCGAGGAAGATCTTCACCGCCTCGCGATATGCGTAGTGCGAATAGAGGCGCATGTACTCACCGAAATAGATGTCGGCGACGCGTAGGTCGTCTTTGATCACCAGCATGTTCTCGTCGTTGCGCCGGGTGCTCGCATCGCTGAAGTTGGCCGAGCCGGTGACGACGGTCGGGTGGGCGGAGAGCGGATCGACCAGCATGAACTTCAGGTGGATCCAGTGGACGTTGGCCTCGGGAACGATCCGGTCGATCTCGCCGAGCCACTGGTCGAAGCCGTTGAGCGGGATCCGGTTGCCGATGGCGATGACGACGTTGGGCCGGGCCTGCAACGCCTGCACGGCCGCGATCTGCGCCGCCTTGTTGGCGCCGTTCCACTCCTTCTCCATCAGGCCGAAGCGCAGGATGTCGTCGTCCCGGCCGTAGACGGCCTTGAACTGAGCGGCCATGCCGAAGGCGAAGGTCATGAACAGCGCCCCGGTCGCCGCGCCGGCGAGCGCGGCGTACCAGTCGAGGGCACCGAGATCCGGTCGCGGCGAGAAGACGGGGGCGACGCCGTTCGGAAAATCCGGCGGCGGGGCGGGCGTCGTCGCGGCGGTCCAGCGCCGGTAGGTGCCGGCGGCGCCCGTCGCCGGGTCGGCAGCGAGTTTTTCGAAATAGGCGAGGTAGGTCGCGGCGAGGGCGGGATCGCGCACGACGTGGGCGCAGTTGGCGTGCCCGTAGAGACCGTTCTCGGTGAGGTTGGTCGAGCCGAACAGCACCGCCTGCGGCGCGCCGTCCTCGATCAGGACCAGGAACTTGTTGTGCATCAGGGTGCCGTGGGTCCTCGGGATCGCCGCGCCCGCCAGCCGGTTGCGCGCGATCGCATCCTCGTTGTCCCCGTGCGGTCCCGACGCATTGTCGATGTCGTCGAACACGATGCGGACCTCGACCGTCCGGTCGAGCGCGGCGCGCAGCTCCGCGAGGACGCCGTCCCACTGGAACTCGTAGAATGCCCCTTTGAGCGCGAAATGCCCGTCCCGCGCTTCCCGGATGAAGCCGACGATGCTCTCGAACAGGCCGCGCGACAGCCAGTCGTAGGCGGCCTGACCGACGTCGCGCGGCTTCCGGTTCTGGAAGCGGCGGGCATATTCCTGGCTCGCCGCAGCGCCGCGGTTGAAGGCGACCTCGTGCGTGCCCGCGAGCGGCTCGGTCGTCACGCGCACCTCCGTGGCGACGCGCTGCTCCAGTGCCGATACGCTGCCGTAGAGCGCCACGACCGTGTAGGTGTAGTCCGTGCCCGGCGCGACGGCGTAGTCGGACCATTGGAAGGTCTGGAACGGGAACTGCAGGCTCGAATAGCGCACTCCCTGGACCGGGTGCGGATCCAGGCTCCGGAAGGTCTTCGAACCCTGCATCCAGTAGGTTTCCTGCCGGGCGTGGTCCGTCCGCTTGACCGCAAAGCCGCGCAAGGTGGGGCGCAGTTCCGGCGCGACATCAAGGCCGAGCACGACGACGTGACAGCCCGCGACGGCGTTGACCGTCAGGCCCGCATTGACCTGCCGCGTGCGCATGGCCGGCACCTCCCCGTTGGCGTCGTATCTCTCGCGCGTGCACCTGAGACCCTGAGCGGGACCGCGGAATCCGGTTCCGCCCAGGCCTCCGGTCCTGAAGCATGATCCGCCGCCGGACCGGCCACCGCTTCGGCACAAGCTGTTCGCGGCCGGCGGGATGATCCTCAGCCGGCCGGCGGCGACGGAGCCGTCGCAGCGTTTCGTTGCGGTGGCCCCTCCGCCCTCGACGCGTTCGAATTCGCCGCCAGCCTGTGCGACGTCAGGTCCACGGTCACGAGGTCGTAGCGGGATTGCAGGAGGCCGCGGTCGCCGACCTGATGATAGGCGATCCGCAGGACCTCCGCATCGACGGCCACGCGCAGGTAGCCGTAGCCCTGGTCGTCGTACTTCTCGAAGTGCAACCCGCGCGAGATCCCGGCCGAGGGGTCCATGTGGTTCACACCGATGTCGCTCTCCGGACCGTCCACCCGGTCCCCGTGCGCATCCTTGAGCAGCGGGTTCACGTTGTGGCCGCCGTTCCCGCAGACGACGAACGGCACTTGATAGACGGCGTCGCCGACCGCGACTGTGCGGGTGTAGCGCTGGTAGTTGTGCGAATGCGCCGACAGCCAGGCATGCGGATAGACGCCGACCTCACGGCAGATGTCGTCGATCTCCCGCAGCATCGCGGTGCTGCTGCCATGATGCCCCGGCGGGTTCGCCTGCCCGGGCGGCGGCTCGTAGGAGAAGGGCGGGTGGTGGGTGGCGAAGAGCAGGGCTCCCGCATAGGCCTCCTCCTTCACCTTGCGCAGCTGCGCTCGCAGGAACGACAACTGGTGGTCGGGAACGCCCGGCCAGCGGCCGCCGCCGCTCGAGACGACACCCGGATCCTCCAGCGCGTTGCTGAACAGCGCGATGATGCGCACGAACGGCGCGTCGAGGGCGAAGTAGACCCCTGGCTGCGTCGCGGCCGTGCGGTGCAGAGCCCCGGCCTCCGGTGTGATCGTCGGCGCGGTGGCACAGAAGTTCCGCGCGAAGACGGTCAGCGGCGCCTCGGCGACGTCGATGCCCGGCCTGAGGAACGAGTCGTGGTTGCCCGGAATCGCCACGATCGGCGCGGAATAATCGCGGAAAGGTTCGTAGAACTGCGTGTAGTAATGCTCGGACTCACCAAAGCTGTAGACAACATCGCCGAGATGAAAGAAGAACGACGGCTTGTTGTCGATTTTGAACGTGCGGCAATCGGTCGACATCTGGTCGGCCACGCGCAGCTCTTCGCGGTAGATCCGCACATCACTGGCACCGGTATCGCCGACGGCGTGGAAGACGATTTTCCCCGCCTCGCGGATCATCCCGTCGACTCTTTCGCCTCGCGAGCCGTAGATGTCGCTCAGTCGATAAAGACCATCGTCAGGCAATCGCGATCGCTTGAACCCGACCGTCTTCGTCGTCAGAAGTTGTCGGATCTGGTCATAGACGGCATCATCCGATTCATGCGCCAGGAAAAACCCGAAAGGGTCGGCAGAGACCCCGTCATCGCCTATCGACGGCTCTCCGAATATCGGATAAACAAGGGTACGCGAGGAATTCATCGAAACCTCCCGCCAGCACACCTGCTTGAATCGCCACATACGACAAATCGTTAAGCCTGTCTAGTAAAAATCACTCAGAAAATACTGACCGGATCTAATCGTTCAAGTCTCTCGCCGTTCATGTGGCGGGTCATATTGTTGCTGATCTGTGTATCGCTATCGACCGGAGCCGCTCTCGCGGTCCGGCGCTGGCTCGTCACCGCCAAAACAAGACCGTCTGGGGCTGGCCCGAGCCGGGCAGGTCGAAGAGCCACGTGGTGGGGTGGCAGAGTGAGAACTTTGATCGCCTCCTCAGCATGCTCGCGGTTCTTCGAGCCGAGCTGCTTGCGTGACAAGCTGCGCTGCGCCAGCCGGAGTCGGGCGAGGCGCTGGCGAGGGACTTGGGCGCCATGATGCGCTCTCCGCCGCTCGGGACGACGAGGTCGATCGGCCCAAGATCGACGCCGATGGCGCCACGGATCGGCTCCGGCGTCGCCACCGCCAGCACCTTAACCTGAAAGCTGACGTGCCAGCAGCCCGCCGGCAGGCTCGCCGCCCGGCGGTCAGTCCGGCCGGCGCCGGATCACCGGCTGGTCTGCCGTTGCCTTCTTGGCTGTCGGATCGTAGGCGCGCTGGAAGAGCGACCAGCTGAAATCCGCCCCGAAGCGCTGGGCGCCCTGGTGGCAGTTCTGGCAGCTGTCGTACTGGTGGTAGGTCTCCATGGTGATGTTGGCGACCTGGCAGGCGGGAAAGGCGAGACCGCCGACGGCCGCGGGCGTGCCGTCCTCGCAACCGAAATCGGCCGGCGGCGCCCCCGGATAGGTCGCCGCGAACGGGCTCGGCGCGGGCCAGGATGGCAGCGTCGACCACTGCGTACCGATCAGCCAGTAATTGGCCCAGACCGTGCCCTTGAGCGCCGAGCTGCGATAGTTCGCGTTCATCGTGGTGGTGGGCAGCGTCGCCGGCGTCGAGGGTATGGCCGAGAGGCGCGCGACGTTGACGGGCTTCAGCCCGGCGCCTGCCCCGTTGGCGCTATCGCTGCGCGAGAGCGAGGCCGCCACCTCGGCATTGCCGGGCTCGTAGCTGTAGCCGGGGTGCTGGGGCGGGTTGGCGCGCGTGCCGTCGTAGTAGGACGGCGTCATGCCGGCCGGCATCGAGGGGTCCTCGCCGAGGTTGTCGACCTGCTCGAAGGTGCCCCAGACCCATTGCGGGAATTGCTCGGTCTTGTGCGCGACGTGGAAGCCGACGAGGCCGACGGTGACTTCCTTGCAGGCGCAGCCGCTGAGTGGATTCGTCGTCTTGCAGCTGTTGGCTTCGACCGCGAGCGCCCGCGCGGTGAAGAAGCGGGTGTGGAACTTCGGGTCGACCCGGGACAGGTCGCGCCAAGCGGCTTTTACCTCGACCGCGCCGAGCCGGTCTGGCGTGCTCTGCGGGAACGAGATCGGGGGATCCTGGGGCTTCGACGGCCAGGCCGAGCGGTTGTAGTAACCCTTGCCGCGGATGTAGTCGTACTCGGCCCGGTTGACCCGGACCTCGTAGCGCGTGAGCAGCCCGGTCTGGTCGATCAGCGGGCCGGCGAAGGCCTGGTCGACCTCGTCGGCGATGGTGCCGAACTTGCTCGTGCGGGCGAGGATCATCGGCCCCGCGCTGGGGGCCGCAGCGACCTGGCGGTCGCGGCAGGGATTGTAGCGGCTGGCCTCGTCCCAGGCGGGCGGCGCGTCGCCGTTGCCCGGATAGAGGTCTGCGGCCGTCTTCCAGCCGAGGAAGGCCGGCTGCAACCCGTCGACGTAGCCCCGCCGCCACACCTCCGGATCGTCGGGACGGTAGGGCTCGCCGAGATCCTGCGGCCGCGACGGCCACATGATCGCAATGAAGTTCTGCCACAGGAACTGGTCGAACATCGGCCGGGTCTCGCGCGGGATCGCCGAGAACGGGAAGGCTGGCACGACCCGGGGAATCCGGCCGTGGACGGCGGGTGTCAGCTTCGAATAGTCGGGCTGCTGCTGGGCCGCGGCGGGGCCGCTCGCAGCGAGGACGAGGCCGAGCAGCGGCATGCCAACCGCGGACAGGTGCGAACGCCTCATCGGACGGAATCTCCGTTTGGTTTTCAGGGAGAGCCGCGGCCCTGGGGGACGCGGACGGATCGGAAAGGGTCCCCGGCGGGCAAGCCCGCCCGGGACGTGTCGCCTCACTGGAGGGTGAGATCGCCGGCCTCGACGAGGCAGGCCTCGCGGATGCGCTGGACCGTGGCGGGCGCCGGCAGGAAGAACCACTCGTCCCTGCCACGATCCCGTCTGGCAGCGAGGACGGCATGCTTGACCGCGAAATACGCGGTCGCCGCGAGCACCAGGGGCGGCTCGCCGACCTCCTTGGAGGAGAGCAGGTCGTAGGGGTTCTCCGGCACGCCCGGCGCGTCGGAGCGCGGGAAGAGGTCGACGTTGAAGGCGAGCGGGATCGTCGTGGCGGCCGGCACCTTGTAGGCCCAGGTGTTGTCGGTGTTCAGCCTGCCCCGGTCCGGACCGTCGGGCTGGTGCACCACCTCCTCCGTCAGGACGTAGCCCAGCCCCATCACGAAGGCGCCCTCTACCTGCCCGAGATCGATCGCCGGGTTCAGGCTGCGGCCCATGTCGTAGAGGATGTCGGCGCGCAGCACCGTGGTCTCGCCGGTGAGCACGTCGATTTCCACCTCCGTGCAGGCCGCGCTGAAGGTGAAGCCGGTGAAATGGTCGACCGGCTCGCTCACGCCCGGCTTGAAGATCAGACCGGAATCGACCGCCTCGCCGCCGGCCTGCACGAAGCGCACCTGCTCGGACAGGTTGACCCGGGCGGCATAGGCGAGGCTGACGATGTTGCTCCAGATCAGGCTGGGCCCGCTCGCGCCCGGCAGGACGACCTGCGCCTGCCAACCCTCGTCGTGGTCCCAGAAGTTGATGCCCTTCTGGCGGCACCAGGCCGGGCCCCGGGCATGCAGCTGCTCGAGGCAGAACAGTTCGAGCCGCTGGCGCAGGATTCCGCAGGCAGCCTGCACGGCACCGCCGTTATAGGCCGTGCCCGTCGAGGCGCCCGTGCCGGTCGGGTTGGGCACGACCTGCGTGTCCGTTGCCGAGGTCTCGATCAGGGAGAGCGGCAGGTTGAGGGCGAGCGCCGCGATCTGCGCGACCTTGGTGAGGAGCCCCTGCCCCATCTCGACGCCGCCGTGGCGCAGGAGCACGGAGCCGTCCTGGTCGAACACCTCGATCAGCGCGCCTGCCTGCTCGAGCAGGGAGAGGTTGTAGCCGCTGCCGTACTTGACCGGGATCATCGAGATGCCGCGCTTGCGCCAGCGGTTCTCGGCGTTGAAGGCCTCGACCGCGTCGCGGCGGCGCGCGAAGTCGGAGGTCCGGCCGATGCGCTCCCAGACGGCGTCGAGGTAGCAGTAATCGACGACTTGGCCGAAGGGCGTGGTCTCGCCTTGCCGGTAGAGGTTCTTGCCCCGCACCGCCTCCGGCAGCATCCCGATCGCGTGGGCCGCCTGCTCGATGGCATCCTCCTGGACGAGGATCGCCTGGATCAGGCCCATCGTGCGCATCGCCCCGTTGCTGGCGGTGTTGGTCCGGCAGACCTCGCCGGAGGTCTCGTAGTTCCGGACCATGTAGGCGCTGTCGCAGCGCAGCTGGATGCAGTCCATCACCACGAAGGAGCAATCGTAGGTGGCGCCGCCATCGGCATGGAAGGCGGTGCTCATCCCCAGGATCCGCCCCTTCTCGTCGGGATTGTCGGCTCCCGTCGCGATGGCCAGGGCATAGTCGCCGCGCAGGGGATGGCGGTGGCCGATCATGGCGCTGTCGTTCTCGCGCCGCATGGCGAGCCGCACGGGGCGGAAGTGCTTCCAGGCCGCGACCGCGACCGCCGCGGCGACGTAGGGCGAGCGGGTGGTCTTGCCGCCGTAGCCGCCCCCGACGCGCTCGATCTGCACGTCGACGTGGTTGGCCGGGATCGCGAGCGTGCGCATGACGCTGGTATGGACGGCGTCGGGGCTCTGGCTCGAGGGATGGATCACGATCTGGCTGCGTGGCGCCGGGACCGCCAGGCAGGACTGCGTCTCCATGTAGAAGTGCAGCTGCGATCCGCTCTCCTGGCGGCCGGAGACGACCCGGCAGGGACGACCGTGGAGCGTCGTCTCGCCCCGGTCGTCTCTCCAGGCCAAGTCGGAGCCGGGTCTGCGCACCTTCCAGATGTGGGTGTCGACACCCGCATCCGGGAAGAGGCTGTGGCGGTTCAGGGCCTCGTCGATGCCCAGGATCGGCCGTCCCGCATCGACGTAGTCGATGCAGGTGTGGGCCACGAAGGCCGCGATCTCGATCGCCGCCGCCTCGTCCGTCGCCAGGACGAGGCCGATGCACTGGCCGTAGGAGGTGACGAAGCCGTCGGCGAAGATCGGGTCGGCGTAATTCGGATCCTCCGACGCCCGGCCGTTCGTCCCCTTCGGCGGGATGTCGCCCGCGCCGACGTAATCGACAAAGGTCTGGTAGCGCCCGCGCAGGTAGGCGCAGAGCTCGGCCGGGGCCACCGGCCCGCCCGCCCCTTCGGGCAGGCGGTAGGTGAAGTCGGCGAGGGTCCGGGCACTCGTCACCACCGCGGCCTGCAGGCCCCGTTCGGGCAGGGGCAGGTCGTGTGTGTAGACCGCTTCTCCCGACGCCTGCAGGAACCCCCCGAGCTTGATGAGCGGCCGGCCGACCGGATAGGTCGCCGGATCGGCCTCATAGGCCTGCCGGCCGGTGCTGAGCGGCCGCTCCGGGCGCAGTCCCGCCGAGCGCAAGGGTGCCGGGACGTTGCCCGGCGCCACCTGCTCCAGGACGTGGACGAAGAACTGGTAGAGGTAGCTCTCCGCGAGGTGGGTGCGGTACTCGGCGCTGAAGCCCTCGTCGGGGAGCCCCTGCATGCGCTCCCGGCTTCGGGCGAGGGCCTCCGCGACGTCGCGGCGCAACGCCGTCAGCGCCTCCGCGAGGGTCTCCGCCGCGAAGGAGCGGCCGGTCAGAACCTCCTCCGCCTGCGCGCAGCGGAAGGCCAGCGGGCCGATCCCGCCGAGCACGATGCGCGCCTCCTCGATCCGGCCGTCCTCGCCGAGCCGCACCCGGAAGCCGCCATTGACGATCGAATGGGCGTTCACCTCGCGCAGGGCCACCTTGAAGGTCCGGGCATGCTCGCTGGCGCGGGTCCAGGGCACGTCGTAGCCCAGGATCACGCCGCGCTGGAGCCGCGGGTCGTCCGCATAGGCCGCCGCGAAGTCGAGGACCGGCAGGTCCAGGGTCACGTCGGGAAGGCCGAGCCGGATCGAGGCGTCGAGGGCGGCGAGTGCCGTGAACAGGTCGGAGGGGAACGGCACGCCGTGCGCGACGTGGCGGACCGTCAGCATGGTGTTCCCGGCGAGCGTCGCGGCGTTGCGCACGATCGCCCCGGCGGTCCGCCCCGCCATGTAGCGCAGGGCCGAGAGGCTCGGATGCCGCTCGCGCGGCGTGCCGGGGTCGGCGAGCCAGCCGTCGAGGGCCTCGATCAGGCTGGCGTAGGTAACGGCGCCTCCGAGACGCAGGCCGCCGGCCTCGGCTGCGAGGTCGTGCAACTCGGGCAGCAGCGACACGTCGATCAGGACCCGCGGATCCTCGACGAGGCGTCCGTAGACGCCGGTCCCGGTATTGCCGCCGACGAGCCGGACGTCGGACGGATCGTCGTGCTCGGCGAGAAGCGCGTGCAACTGCGCGAGGCTGGTGACCCGGAACCACTGGTGGTGCCCGCCGCGATAGTGGAGCGCCCGCGGCGCCTCGCGGGCCGGGCCGCGCGGCACCGCGACGGCGCGGGCATGCGGCACCCGCTCTGCGGGATCGACCTCGGTGCGCAGGCAGCCCGCCTCGTCGTCCGGGCTCCAGTCGGACGCGAAATGGCGCATCGCGTAGAGGATCGGCCGGTAGCCGGTGCAGCGGCACAGGTTGCCGTCGAAGGCCGCCTCGATCTCCTTCTGAAGGATCGGCCGGCCGCGGTTCTCCACCAGGAAGGCGTGCATCGTCATCACGAAGCCGGGCGTGCAGAACCCGCATTGCGAGCCGTTCTCCTTGGCCACCCGGTACTGGACCGGGCTGAGCTCGGTGCGGCAGCTGCCGGTGCCCTCGATCGTGGTGACCTCCATGCCGTCGATCGCGCAGAGCGGCCGCAGGCAGGCATTGACCGCACGGTGCTCGATATCGTCGCGCGCCGCGTTCCAGTGCGACAGCATCACCGTGCAGGCGCCGCAGCCGCCCTGGGCGCAGCTCTTCTTGGTTCCGGTCAGGCCGACCGGGCCGGAGCGCAGCCAGTCGACCAGGAGGACGGTCGGATCGACACCGGTCAGAACGTGGTCGATCCCGTTCAGGCGGAAGCGGAGATCGGTCGCGAATCCCCCGTCCCGCGCCGGCGGGTTGCCTGCGGCCAGCCCCATGATTCTCTCCCCCTGATCCTCTGCATGGTCATCGATGTGCCGGGGCACGCCCGGACCGGGCGGCCCCGGGATGCCGCGACGCGGCGGCGACCCGGCTTCGCACGCCGCGTCGGGCGGCCGATCCTGCCCGGTCGGGACGGGGTCAGCGGATCGCCGCGGCCTCCCCCGCGAGCGGGCTCGGGCAGACCTTCTGCGCCTGCGGGTTGTGCGGGTTGCGGAACACGCCGTACTGCGCGAAGGCGACGGCGACCTGCAGCGAGGAGTCGAGCGGGATGGCCTGGTCGAACTGCCCGCTCGGATAGGGAGCGGGGTAGCGATAGTTCGAGAAGTAGTTTTTATTCCCCAGATTGTACTGGGTGCACATGTCCCCGAAATTGAAGATCGCCGGGACGTTCTGGCCCTGCACGTTGAGGCTGCCGGGCGCCGCGCCGTAGGCGCCCATGTGGCACGAGACGCAGCTCGAATTCGCCTGGTCGACGACGCCCGCCAGGCGCCGCTCGCAGCCGTAATGCTCGGGCAGCCCGATCGGCGCCAGGATGGTCTCGCGCAGGGACCGGCTCGCCGTCGAGGGCACCGCCGGGAAGGTGCCCGGATCGCTGCCCCACTGCACCCCCAGCGGGCGTAGGCGATCCCAGATCGAGGAGCCGGGCAGGGTCCCGTCATAGGCCAGCGTGCTGTAGACCCAGCGCGTCGGGGAGCGGGGATCCACGACGGCAAGGTCGATCTGGACGAGGTGGACCCGTCGCACCGCCCGCTCGCACGTGTCGTAGCTCGCCGGCCCGGTCTGCCGATGGCCGTTGACCTGCCAGTTCGTGGAGCCCTTGAGATAGGGCACGAGGCGCTCGTCCGCGGTGCTGTTCAGGAGCTTGATCACCACGGTGCCGGGCGGGAACGGCAGGCCCTTGGCCAGGAGCCGTCCGTCCTGCCGGGTGGTGGCCGGCTCGCCCGAAGGCGGGAAGACCTGCCCGAGGGACCAGGCGCCGCACGGATTGTACATGCCGACCGACCAGGTCTCGAACAGCGGATCGATGCCGTTCTGCGGGGAGGCCCCGAGCAACTGGTGCTTGCCGCTGCCCCGGCCCCCGTCACGGAAAGCCGAGGAGGCGGTGGACAATTCGTTGGTCAGGCCGTGGACGAATTCCCGGCCGCGCTCGCCGTCATAGGCCATCCAGGGCACGTGGAACCAGCGCGTCTCGCCGCCGACCGCGACGCGCCAGCCGACATGGTCGGGCAGGTCGGGATCCTGACCTTGCTTCACGTAGTCGATCACGTCTTGGATGTACGACTTCCATCCGTGCTCCCAGTCCGGTTTCGGATCGTTGAAGGATACGTCGCGTTTGAGCCACGGTGCCGCACAGGTCGGCGGGGTGCGCGGGTAGTCGCGGCTGAGCTTGAAGACGGGCCCGGTCCAGCCTGGCGGCGGCGCGTCGGTGCTGTCGCGGAACGCAGTCGCGGCTTGAGCCTGCGCTTCGGTCGGGGTGACGCCCTGGACCTGCGCCTCCGGCAGGGTCTCGGCGCCGCCCGACCGCGGCACCAGCAAGGCTGCCAGGACAATCGCATGCAGAACCTTGGTCCGAACTGGGACATTCCGCCTGATCGAGCGGCAGCGATATCTCTCGTGGTCCAAGATCTTCCCCCGATATTCCGGCGAGCTTATTGTGCTCGTTTCGAGATTTGAAATTGCACGATTTTAACCGCTTGCAAACAGTCGATTTCGAGCGTCAGTCCTTGAAGGCGCCCTTCAGTGCAATGATCGCAAAAATTTGATCGAGGCACGGCATCGATTTGTGAAAAACATCTTTCCGATTTGCGGTCAATGTCCGAAGTCTAACTCTCGCATTACATCCGCAGGACGTCATCCCTATCTGACGGTGTGAGATAGGAGGTTGCGATGCCGACTGCCTCGCTTGAAGCGATGCTAGAACTCTGGTCGACGAGCTGGCGTTACGTCAAGGTGTGATTAGGCGTCGAATAAGGGCTCGGATGCAATTTCGGTGCAGATCAGTTCAAGCTGCACCGATCAGTCGAACTTCGAGCAGGTCAAGATTGGCACAGCCGGACATCTGCCGCTTCACCAGCTTTAGGCGGGTGATCTGACCTTCAGTCTGCCCGTTCGACCACAGCTCCGTCAGCGCCGCAGCGACGGCCGCCCTGTCCTTTACGAGCCCCGCCGCGAAGGATCCCAGCAGGCTGTCACCCGCCTTCTCGATCCAGCCATCGAGGTCAGCACGACGCCGCTCCCGAACCATCACCTGGAAGACGCATGAACCGGACGATCAAGGATGCGACGGTCAAGGTTTTCCACTACGATGATCTACAGAGCTTGAAGGCGCATGTGCTGGCCTTCGTGACAGCCTACAACTTCGCCAAGCACCTCAAGGCGCTGTGCGGGAAGACTCCGTTCCAAACCATCTGTCAGGCCTGGGCCAAAGACCCAGACCGGTTCAAGATCGATCCGCACCACCTCATTCCGAGACCATACACCTAGAGGCTGTTACGGACCGGCGAGTGCGCCATTTTTGGATGGATGCAGTCTCGTCGCTCCTACCCCTCCGATGTCAGCGATGAAGAATGGGCGCTGGTTGCGCCCTACCTGACGCTGCTGCCCGAGACCGCCGCCCAACGCGAGCACAGCTTGCGGGAGGTGTTCAACGGGCTGCGCTACGTGGTTCGTTACGGCGTGGCGTGGCGCGCCATGCCCCACGACCTTCCGCCCTGGCATGCCGTGTACGATCAGGCCCAACGCTGGCTGCGAGCCGGCTGCTTTGAGAACCTGGTTCACGATCTGCGCGCTGTGCTGCGCTTGGCCTCGGGCCGGTCTGAGGAGCCCTCGGCCGTCGTACTCGATAGTCGCACCTTGCGCTCGACGCCCGAGAGTGGCGCTCGCGCCGCCTGGGACGGGCACAAGCGCACGCGCGGCTCGAAGCTGCATGCGGCGGTCGACACGCTCGGCCAGGTGCTGGCGCTGCACGTCACGCCCGCCAGTGTCGATGACCGCTCTGCCGTCGCTGCGCTGGCTGATGCCGTGCAAGAGGCCACCGGTGACAGCGTGAACCTCGCCTATGTCGATCAGGGCTACACGGGCGAGCGCGCAGCGAAGGCGGCGGCCGACCACGGCATCACCTTGGAGGTGGTGAAGCTGCCCGAGGCCAAGCGCGGCTTCGTCCTGCTGCCACGCCGATGGGTGGTCGAGCGCGCCTTCGCCTGGATGGCGCGCTTCCGCCGATTGGCCCGCGACTATGAACGCCTGCCCGCCACCCTCGCGGGACTGCACCTCGTCGCCTTCAGCGTCCTGCTGCTTCGAAGGGCCGCAGACTTCGCTGTGGTCCGTAACAGCCTCTAGGCCGTAGGTCCCCTCCCCTCTTTGAACTGTCATGTCATCCGCGACGATGAGCCTTGTAGGGATCGAGTGTCGTGGCACCACGACCGATCATATCGCCGATGTGCGGGTCACCAGAACAAGGCCATGGACCCGAGCCGTCGCCGCGATGCCGGTATCATCGATATGCTTCTCGCTGTCGGCTAAAAGATTCCCCCAGAGCGCCGCTACGTCGCGATCAACAGGCAGGATGCGGTCGACGAAGGCATCGAACGTTGCGGCGACGCGTCTTTCAATCTCTTGAGCGATATCCTGCTTTCTCGCACGAAACTTGGCAACTCCCTTGGTTACCTCCCGAACTGTCAAAGCACTGATGGCGATGTCGGCATCATCGACGCCCTTCAACCAGGCTACGACGTTTTCATGAGGAGCAGTTTTACCGATCTCGCGAAAGACGTTGGTATCGAGGAGGTACTTCATTCCCCGTCGAGCACCTCGTCCAGAGCTCCGAGCCCTGCGTTGCGCAAGGCACGCTTGGCCGTGGTGCCGGGATAGGGACGACCGTGTTTCGGGTGAGCATCGGCGTAAGCCTTCGCGACCGCGACGCCGTCGGGCGAGAGTGACGGGTAATCCATGCAGATGTCCTCGGTACTCATCCCACCATTGAGCAGCGCTGCGATCCGATGCACCTCGACACCGCTTCCCTTCAGTACGGCCTCGCCGGTCGAGCGGAATTCGATCTTCTCGGAAAGCTCTGCGAGCTCGCGGGTTCTGCCCTGGAGTTCAGTCTTGAAATCACCGATCGCGATGCTGAGGTGCCCGAAGCAAACTTCGCGCGCATCTTCCACGGGTGATTGCCGAAGAGCGTGATAGAACTCGTTCCTGGCCTTAGGCGTGAGTTCATCGCGAAGGGCGCGAACGGCAAAGAGGTAAACCAGATCCATCCACTCGACGGCGCGAACAGCTCCTCCTGCCTTCGGGATGAGCTTCGCCTGGACGGGACCAGCGTCCATCGCCTTCTTGATCTGCTTGATAGGCTCACGCAGAACGAACGCGGCCTCAGCTGCCGTAAATGCGGACCCTGTCACGACATGCTCCTTAACCCGACCCATATATTGGGGCTGGATTGAGATTGGATCAAGGAGGCGAGGCCGGCGGTCGCTCGCAGCGTCATCTGATCGGGCGAAGGCGCAGATCGTGCCCGAATGGCCGGTATCATGGTTTGTGAAAGCTAGTGTCGCCAAGCTTGCCCGCTGTCTGAGTGTGCCGATCAACGCACGACCGACGCGGTTCGCGACTCTGCCATGACGCCGGGAGCGAAGCATCGAACGGTATGTTCATCGAACAGGCTTTCTGGGCCTGGAAACGACAAGCTTCGCCCTGATGAGCGCCTGCAACATGGGACCGAGGCTGAATTTCCCCATGCGTTTTCGCTCGACCAGCGCGCGGAGGTAAGCACCGGGACATCTTATGTGATCGGCACGCTGCAAGATGGCCGCAACGGCAACGGAAGCGCCATCTTGGCCCATCACTTCCTGCGCTTCGCGCCAAGCGGCCTGGCTGATGCCAAGCGCGGAACTGACGAGATCTGCCGTGCCGGCAAGGTCGCTCCAGCTTCGAATACCCGTGCGAGTGTAATTGCTGATGTCGGGACAGGTCTCGATGACGAACCCAAGAGGATAGGTGATGCGAGCCGGCAAGGCTTCAACCGGAGCCGCCCTCCCCTCACCTCTCCATGGCGCTTCCGCCTGCCCCAAGCCGGGTGCCGGTTCACAATCTAAAACCTCAGGATTTGAACTCTGTATGTGCCGATCATCCTGGTCGGGGTTGGCGTTCGCTTCAGGCCGTTCTTGGTGTGAGATCAGCAAGTTGCTGAGGTCGATCGCTAAGTCAGTCAACGCATCGGCAGCTTGATCCAGGTCGGCAACTGTCGGCCTCCTGGGCAGTGCGCCGACGATCTCCGAGAAGCGGCACCGCACCGGATTGGCACCACCAAGCGCCTCTCCGGCTTCCTCCAGCGCAACGACCATCTTCGAGCAGTCGCGCCGCAGGAGCGTGACGCGCTCGCGCAAGACCCGGAGCGCCAGAACGTCAGCTCGCACTTTCTCGGCAAGACCGGCGAGTTCGGCGGCCCGGGCGACCAACGGGGAGAGATCGAATCCGTAAGCCTGCGCGACAGTCCCGCTTTGATCTCGTCGGATGTACCGCTTCCCGTTCGGGCTATCGCGGCGAATGATCAGACCGGCTTCGATGAGGGCTGCGAGCGAGCGTCGGAGGGTCGCTTCCGCGATCCCATGAGCGCGCAGGGCTAGGGAAGCGTTAGAAGGAAAGACGATGAGGTCGTTCCGCTCCGCTGTCGATAAGGCCGTCTCAGGATAGAAGGTCAGGAGCGCGTCGAGAACGGCAACGGCTCGATCGTTCAGGCCGAGCAGCCTGCGGGCGGCAGCGACGTCCCGAAAGACCGTCCATTTGTGGACTGTCATCCCGTCCGAACAAGCGGCAGCGTTCGCCTGCGCCTGAATTTGCGCAGCCGTCAGCGTACGCCGCCCGAAAGGCGTCGTGATGTGTTGTTTCATCCTTTTTGCCGAGCACCGGGCAAAGATCGAGCGGCAGCCAAAACCGTCAGATTGGCGCTAAAGCGACTTGAGATGTGCCGGGAGATGTGGTTCTCTGCGTTTGCTGAAGACGAGAGAGGGTCTGCCGGGCTGCGGTTCGGTGGGCCCTTTCTTTTTGCGGTGGGTTCGTCTCCCTGTTCGTGTTGCGGGTGGGGCTATTCCTGGCCGGCCTTGAAGTCGGCGAGGAGCTCGGCAAGCCGGCTGAGCAGATAGTCGCCGAAGGTTGGCTCCAGCTTCTCATCCAGCGAAAGGGTGAAGCGCTGATCGCCCCGCTCGACGCGAGCGAGCTTGCGACCTGCCTGGTCCTTCCAGACCTCAGCTTTTTTCACTACGGCTTTCGGGGACAATGCCTCGAGCAATTCGACGAATCGCTCATCGGTTGGTCGTCCCTGAAAACTCGGATCGGCGAGGATCTGGTCCAACTTGTTCGGCGGCGCCGTCTTGATTCGCTCGGCGAGCGCGCGCCATCGCGGACCGCCGGCTTTCGGTGCTGGTCCGATGGCGGCGACGACGTGTTCCGGGACTGTACGCGCGACTGTGATGTAGTTGGATACGTCCGGCTTGTGGACGCCCATCGCCGCGCAGATCACGTCCCGCGGGAAGGTGAGAGCCTCAAGCCGAAAGGCGAAGAAGGCTCGCTCAATGTAGCTGAGATTTCGCCGATCGAGGTTCTCCTTGCCCTGCGCTACGACCAGTTCCGCGTCCGTGAGTGGTCTGACTACGGCGCGGACGGGCCTTTTGAGAGCACGGCAGGCCCGGGCGCGGCGGTGGCCGAAGGCAATCTGGTACCTGCCAGATTTCGACGGATGCGGCCGAACTAGGATCGGTACTTGTTGACCGCTCTCGCGAATGCTCTCGACCAGGGTATCGAGTGTCGGATCGGTAGCGTCCGACACTCGGTCGGCGACGAAGGAGCCGTCGAGCAGTTCGGCATCGAGCTCGACTATAGCGGATCCGGTCTCGATCTGCTCGGCGACCTCCGCGCGAGAGGCAAGGTGCTCCAGGGCCGATCCCATGGCCGCCAAGGCGCCGCTTCGGATGCGAGGAATGGGTGGCGGGTTAGAAGCTTCTAACGGCGGAGCAGCAGCATCACTCGGCCGGTTAGAAGCTTCTAACGCCTCAGCCGGGGAGGGGGCCGCCGGCAGTGGCCCGGTCTGGAAGATTGCGTCGAGGCTCGATTTCCGGCTCATGCGCGCCCCCAGGCACGGCGGATAGTGGCTTCGATCTCACCATTCACGGCTTCGAGGGCTTCGATCGCTCGATCGTAGGTCGAACGCGTCATGGTCTCCCGCCCGATTTCGTAGAGGGTCTGCTTGGACAGGCCGGCATCCGACACCGCCGAGGACTTCAGCATCGGTGCATTCAGCACGGCCTCTCCGAACAAGCTGCGGAGCAAGGCGACGATGCGGTTCTGCGGGCCATCCTGGGGTTCGTATCGTGTGATGAGATACCGCAGCGCGTCGTACTCGATCTTCCCGCCGGCATCCCGCACGACGGAGAGCAGGTCGTTTGCCATCGCGAGGAACTGCGACATCGACGAGACATCGAGCATTTGCGGATGGATCGTGATGAGGAGCGACGTTGCCGCGCAGAGGGCCGAAAGGGTTAGGAAGCCGAGCTGCGGCGGGCAATCGATCACGACGATGTCGTAGCGGTCATCGACCGTGCTGAGCGCCTGAGCGACGCGGGTGAAGAACAGCTGGTCGGTGCTCCGACGCTTAGCCAGTGCCTTGGGCGTTTCGTGCTCAAACTCCATCAATTCGAGATTGGCGGGCACAACGTCGAGGCCCGTGAAGTAGCTCGGACGGATGATATCGGAGAGCGGGCGACCTCCCTCGTACCGGATCGCTCCGTAGAGCGTATCGTTCGGTCGCACGTCGAGTTCAGGCTGAACGCCGAGGAGGGCGGACAAACTGGCCTGGGGATCCAGGTCGATGGCCAGGACGCGGTAACCGCGGAGCACGAGAGATTGCGCAAGGTGCGCTGCCGTTGTGGTCTTGCCTGAGCCGCCTTTGAAGTTCACGACAGAAATGATCTGGAGGTGGTCGTCCGGTCCCCGCCAAGGCTGATACTTGCGTCCTGAACGATTGATCTCGTCCAGATGTGCGCGAACGCCGTGGATATCGGCGAGCGAGTATGATCTGCGCCCGGTCGCGGATATCTCGGGCTGGGGTCCAGCTCCATCGATCGAGAGCTGACGCAGCCGACTGTCCGAAACACCGATGATTTTGGCTGCCTCGCCGGACGAGAACCGACGGAGCGTCTTGGCAGCACTCGGCGGATAGAGTGCAGTCGACATCCTCTGCAGCTGAGTACGCAGGATTTCGGCGTGGTCGCCGATCATCTCGCTTTGTGTGGCCACTGACGGTCTCAACGTCTGGTGCGGCATGACATGCTGGTTCACAGCCTCGACTCTCGCTCACGGTAAATCGGCCGAATGGACGTTAAAACCGTGAAGGTTACCGATGTGCTACGATTCGCCGTGGGAGTCGAGTCCGGAATCGGAGCGAGGCAAGCGCAGCACGAGACTCGGCTTGGGTTGCTCCGGA
Source organism: Methylobacterium indicum (assembly GCF_017347565.1). Taxonomy (NCBI): domain Bacteria; kingdom Pseudomonadati; phylum Pseudomonadota; class Alphaproteobacteria; order Hyphomicrobiales; family Methylobacteriaceae; genus Methylobacterium; species Methylobacterium indicum. Next base: position 48,707 of record NZ_AP024146.1, read on the forward strand.
GGTACGATCGGAGAAGACTGGGTGCGGCTGGATCGACGCATCCAACCACCGATGCAGACAGGGCAGGGTCCCGCTCGTTGGCATGAACCTCGATCGGAACTGAAGTCTGCTCCGCACGGGCCGGTCGTCGATCTGGATGACCTCAGCGATGACGGGCAAGGATGTTCCGTGAGGGAGGGCGCGCAGCGTCCCCGAGCAGGGCAATGCTGAACGGGCAGGGGGCCGAAAGCTGAGCCAAGACCCGGCAGCCTCGCGTCCGTAGTACGATCGCACTCGATCAGGACGACGCCCCTCGCCCCACTTCAACCGAAAACCAAACTGAGTTGGCTCAAGCGGAAAGAGACCGGCGAAGTCGGCGGACCAGGCGAAGCCAGTGAACTCGCATGATCTGAATCCGGCTGGACTACCGTGGTGCCTCAAGCGGCCGAAGCTGTGCTCTGCGAAGGGCCTGCAGGACGGGTCCGAGGGAATAGGTTCCTGCTCGCTTGCGCTCTGTAAGGGTTCTCAAATAGCCACCCGCGTTTTTGATCCGCTCGCTGCGTTCGAGGATCGCCGCCAGAGTGATCGCGGCTGCTTCCGTGCCCATGGCATCCTGAGCATCGTTCCAGGCTGCAGGGCTGATCCCGAGCATCGGCCGGATCCGATCCGCTGTCTCGATCAAGTCGTGCCAGGACCGGATCCCGGAAGGCGAGAAGTCCTGCACTTGCGGGCAGGCATCGAGCACGGAACTGAGCGGATAGGTCGAACGGATGGCGCAATCGGCGACAGCAGGCGCGGCGCTGCTCGACCCTGAATCCGACGGCGGCTTCATCCCATCCCTGGATGCCCTTTCACTAACAGGGGTATCAGGATTTGAACTCTGTATGTGCCGATCTGTCTGAGCGGCACTGCCGCTCATTTTTTTGGATTCCACACGATCGGTCAGTGCGGCGCTCACCGCCAGGGCAAGGACCTCCAGGCCATCGGCGAGGGTCGTGACATCGATCGGATCCGGCCGGCGCGGGTAGGCTGCGAGAAGCTTGCGAAACTGCTCCCGCAACTCGCCGGCCTGCGGCTCCAAGTCAGATGCGGCTCGCTCCTCACGCTCGAGCGCATCGAAAAGCTTGGCACAATCGCGACGGAGCAGGCTGACCCTCTCGCGTGCAATGCTCTGAGCGAGAGCGTCGGCCCGCACGGCCTCTGCGGCGGCGGCGATCTCGGCCGCGCGCAAGGCGAGGGGGGTGAGATCGAAGCCGAAGGCGTGCTCGATCTGCCCACCCTCACCACGCCGAACGTATCTCTTGCCGTTCGGGCTGTCGCGCCGAATCACCAGGCCGGCCTCGACCAGCGAGGAGAGATGGCGGCGCAATGCAGCTTCGGAGAGGCCGCGCGCTCGAGCGGCTAATGTCCGGTTCGAAGGGAACACGACAAGATCGACGTCGGCTTCTTTGTCCGGGGCCAGCACGGTCTCAGGATGGAAGGTCAGCAAGGCCTCGAGCACGACCAAGGTCGTTGGCGACAACCCAAGCTTCGATCGTGCGACGGTGAGGTCGTGCAGCACGCGCCACTTCTCGGCGACGGCGCCCGGCGGCCGGCGGTTGGCATCAGCCTGCGCGGCGAGTTGCGCAGCCGTGAGCGATCGCGCGCCGAACGGCGCGGTGATTCGCCTGGCCACCTCGACGAGGCGGCCACTGGTATCTGTCATACGCCCGATCCCCTCTTTGGTCGGGCCGCAACACGTCGTTCGGAGCCACTCGTTAGAGCGCACTCCGTCCAGGCAAAGCCTCTCCGTCACGAGAAACTGCGTTTCTCGCTTGACGCCCGAGGGCGTTCTGTGGCTTGTGAGGGATGCTTTAGGTCCTCACCGGCCCATATCTCGAGACGGTCATTCGGCCCTCATCTCCTGCCAGGGAGGTGGGGGCCGATGGCTTTTCAGGGTCTGACTGCGGCGGCGGATTCTCCGGTGGTTGCGATGACCCCCGTGAGGGAGCCGGCGAATGGCCATCTCGGTTGTTGCACTAAAAAGAGTCAACCCGATTCGCGCCGTGAGTCACACCCAAGCGTCAGTCGAGAATTGCGAGGCATTTATCGTTAAATCCCTGATCGGATGATTCTGGAAATTGGGGGAACCAAACGACCAATGCGAATGAGGACTCCTTGATCGAGGAAGCGATCTTGCCGGCGTGAGGGATGCTTCGTCCCTTCACCTCCCAGCTCTGTATCGGCAGGGCGCAGAGCTTCCGTGTGGCCTTGTGAATGTGATCCGCCGGCCGTCACGGAAGCGAGACAGTGCCGGTTGCGCCTGCCTGGACGACAGCTGTCCGGAACCACCTCGCGGAGGCGCCGGATGGCGCATCGGGATGGTCGATGTGGAGGAAGGCGTGACCGGTGTGGCCCGTCTCCGCCGCCGCAAGGGCCTCGACGCAGCGGGCGATCACGAGCGCGTCCTGAAAGCCGATGAGGGACAGATGCAGACCAGCCCGCCGACGGACAGGGCGGAACGCAGCTCGAGGACCTCGGAGAGGGGGGACGCTGGTCAGACCATCGATCTCCCGTGCATGGACGGCGAGGGGCTTGCGCCCGTTCTCGCCGGTCTCGCGATCCACTCCTTGACAATATGAACACCGCCCTGAGAGCCGCTCCATCCGAAGACGAAAGGCGTGCAGCGCTGACCTCGTCGCCGCCGATCTCATACTCACCGTTGACCAATCGGCCGAGCGCGGCTTCGCCAATGAATGCCTCGTAGAGCGGCAACGGTTTCGTGGGCGAGACAGAGCGAGGTCGAAGCCGAAGGCATGAGTGACTTGTCCGCCCTCGCCACGGCGCGCGAGGCGCTTGCCGTTGGAGATGTCGCGCCGGATCATCAAGCCGGCCTCGCAGAGAGCAGGGGGTGACGGTGCAAGGCCGCCTCGGAGAGGCCGCGCGCCCGAGCCACGAGGCTGCTGCGCGAGGGGAAGACCACCAGGTCGGGGCAGGTCGGGACTGTCCTCGGTCGGAGCCAGCACTGTCTCGGGCAGGAGGTCAGGATCGCCCCGAACACGACGAGGGTCGCGGACGACAGGCCGAAGCGTGCCCGCGCGACCGTGAGGTCGTGCAGGACGCGCCATTTCTCGGCGACGATGCCGGCAGGCCGAGCCGTTGCAGCCTCGGCCTGAGCGGCGATTTGCGCAGCCGTCAGCGACCGCGCGCCGAATGGCGCGGTGATTCGCCTGGCCACCTCACCAAGGCGGCCACTGTTTTCTTTCATACGCCCGATCCCTTTCCGGTCGGGCCGCGACAGCTCGTGAGGTCACCCCATAGGGGCGGCCTCCTCCAGGCAAAGCCTCTCCGTCACGAGAAATGCGCTTTCTCGCTTGACGCCCGGGGGCGATCCGTGGCTTGTAGGAGTTGGTTTTTGGGCTCCTACAGCCTTCTCGTAACGGTCATTCGGCCCTCATCTCCCGGCAAGGAGGTGGGGGCCGATGGCTTTTCAGGGGTGCTCTGCGGCGGCGGTGAACTCCTGGTTGACGGCGCTCCGGCGGAGAGCCGGCGAAATGGCATCTGGTTCTGTGTGTTAAGCAGAGTCAACCCGAATCGCGCCCTGAGCCTGATTCGAGCGTATTTTCATCGTAGAACTCTCTTTCTAGGTCTTTTGCGGGCTACGCTGCGGCATGCTGGGAAGCTCGACGTCGAGCACGAAGGGACAATCTTTGAGCGCGGAGATGATCTTCGAGGCTCCCTCCGAAGCGTTTTTCGCTCCGGCCCTGCTTTGAAAACGAAGGGCGGTGATTTTTCGGACGGCCTTGTAGAGGTGGCCGGGTGGTCTCGCCGGAAGAGAGAGGGTGCCGATCGCACCGGCCTTTACGGCGGCGGCCCGGAAGCGTCGCGCCGACTTGCCTGAAAGCTCCCCGGGATACGCGACGTGAATGAGGTTGTCCGAGCCGTGCCCCGGCTTGCCCTCGATCAAAGCCTCGGTGCAGCGCGCGATCACGAGCGCCGTGGTCAGGGGCGACGACGGTCGGATGCAGACGATCCCCCGCGCCGAGATGGCGGAGCGCAGCTCGAAGCCCTCGGTGAGCGAGACGCTCTTGAGGCTGGCGATCTCGGTTGCGTGCGCGGCGAGGGCCTTGCGGCCGGCCTCGCGTTTGTCATCCGGAAGGTCGCGGATCGGCTGGACCGCTGCCCGAAGAGCCGCACCCTCGGGCGATTCGACCTCTTTGGCGTTTACCTCATGCCCGTCGATCTCGTACTTGCCCTCGACCAGATGTTCGAGTGCGACCTCGTCGACGAAGGACGCATAGAGTTCGAGGGGGTTCTTCTTGAACCGTGTGGCGATCTCCTTGACGAACGGCATCAGCACGGCATGCAGGGCTTCGGCTTCCGGGCCCAGGCGCAGGTCCGCGATCGCTGCTGCCAGCGTCGAGTCCTCTATCCGCAGGGGCGGCCGGGGCACGGCGTCGAGATCGATCGAGTAGACCTCTTGGTCCCGGCCGAAGGGCTGCGCGACGCTGGCGATCTGCCGGGTCAGCATTTCCGGCTTCCTGACGGCTCCAGGCCCTGGATCGAGCACGCCGCGGCCGGCGAGCTCAGGGAGGGATTTGGGGATTCCCTCGACGATGATGGCGCCCATGCGATTGATGCAGGCTCCGAACACGAGGTTGCCGATCGCCAGGGCCTGCCATCGCGGGTCGTCGCCTTCGATCGCCACGCCCTGAACCAGGTCCTCGCGCCGCAGCCAGACCTGGCCGGGGGTCGCGAGGCCGACGGGCCAGGTGGCGTCGCCGCGCCGGCGCGTGGTCTCGTCGCGATAGCCGCGGCGCCCGAGGTGGTACGGGACGCGCCCCGGTGCGCGCCAGGTCCGCCAGCCGTAGGTGAAGTGGCGTAGGAAGCGGTACCCGGCGTAGACTAGGATCGCCTCGGGCACGAACGGCGCGGCGATCAACGAGAAGGACAGGGCGGTCGCGATCCCGAAATGCCACGCGACCTCTTTCGGGGTATCATCGTTCATCGATTACGCTCCCTTCAGCCCTTGGTCCGGCTGCGGAGCATCGAGAGCATGGTGGTGCCCGCTGCTTTCGAGCCAGCTTGGGTGCCGGATGTCAGGGAGCCGGCTGTTCTGGCCGCGTTGCTGCCCGGGATCCTGCCCGGCGAGTTCGGCATGATGATGCCGGCCGCCATCGTCGCGGAGCTGCTGCCAGTCCGCCGCTCGATGTTTGCCCCGATCCAGGACAGCACGGTCTCCGGCAGGGCACTGATCTGGCCTGCCGACAGCACGACGATCGTGAACAGGATGACGGCGTAGACGAACAGCCCGGCGGTCCCGACCATTACGTAGGCGATGGTGCCGTCGGGCGAGATCATCGCCAGCGCTCCGCGGAAGAACACGTTGGTGATGTCGATGCCGACCCGCATCAGAAGAAGCGAAGCGAGAAGGCCGACGACGATCAGGGGAGGGCGGAGCAGGATGCCGAGGAAGAACATGTAGCCCTGACCGCTGTTGCCGACGAAGCTGTCGGAGCGGGCCGGCATGAACTTCGTGAGAAGCCAGATCGGCACCGCGATCATCGCCTCGGCAACGACGAGGAACCAGTTGAAGGTCCCCATCAAAAAGTGGACGATGACCACGAACGGCACCAGGCCGACCAGAATGAAGGCCGCCGCGAAGAGGATCGTCGCCAGAAAGTAGAGAAAGCCTGACACCTTCTCCATGCCCTGCTGGACTACCTGAGCACCAGGGACCTTCAGAGCTCCCAATCCCCATCCAACGAAATCAGAGGTGACACCGGCACCCGTCGCGGCGAGACCGAAATTCGCGATACTCTGGCCGATCTCCTGCACCTCGAGGATCGGATCCCTCCAGGTCGTGCTCTCCGGCCGGCTGATGACCCCGAGGACGCCCGAGTAGATCGCCGAGAGCGCCCGCGCGAACATGCTCGGCGGGTCGGCCTGTGCTGCCGGGTCATCGCTGGCGATGCGCGCGACGCTGCCCGTGCCTTGCGCGGCGATGAAGCCGCTGAACGTCCCGACATAGGTGACGTTGCGCTGCGCCTCCTGGGCGAGCGGCCAGTAGGCACTGTGGCCGAGCGAGGGCATGTAGGTGGAGATCGCGGCCGGGGGCACCGCCGTCACCGAGGCACTCGGACCGGCCGAGGCGGCGAGGAGCTTGGCCTGGACGAGGCTCATCGAGCGCTGCCACATCGCGGCCGACAGCCAGCCGTTCTCCGTCGAGTTGTCCAGATAGGTCCGTAGGGCCTGATCGAGCTGCGAATTGTTGCTCTGGGTCAGGCTCTGGCTGACGCTGGTATAGGCTGCGTCGATCGCATCCTTGATACGGCCCTGGATCGCCTGCTCGTCGCGGGTCCCCGACATGATGGTGGTCGCGATCCCGCTTGCGGCGCTGTCGAGGCTATTGAACGCCGCGTGGAACGCGCGCTGGCTCTGCTGCTCGGCCAGGGCGATCAGGAGGGACGTCGTACTGGCGTCCTTCGTGTCGGCGAGATTCATGCTGATCTTCTGGTGCTCGTAGACGACCGAGCCGCACAAATTATTTGACCTGCGAAAATATCCATTCGTGTCAGCAAAATAATAAGTCGTTGTTTGCGGGCTCCACGATCCGAACATACCGGTGTCCGTGGCCGTCTGAGTGACGATCGAGGCGGCGTTGTCCCGGCCGGAGACGTTGTTGGCATATTGCTGCAACGACTGGGCACAGACGTGGCCGTAGAGGCGTGCTTCCAGCACCTTGGCGAGCTTGCCGCGCAGGGCGAAGTCGCCGAGGACCTGGGTCGGTTGGGCGAGGGTGCCGTACATGCCGGTCAGCTGGGTGCTGGCGACCCGGGTCCAGAGGGTGTCGCCGAACCCCGATCCCCAGACGGCAATCTGCACCACCAGGATCTGCACCAGCGACAGGCCGGACTTGATCGGCAGGCTGAGGATCGCGCCGGTCATCACCCGCAGGATGGTGTACTTGGCGCTCGACCCCCGCCCGAACGCATGGCCGTCGTTCGCGGTATCGGCGACCAGCGAGTAGAGCAGGTAGCAGGCGAGGATCGTCGAGACGATCAGGCAGCCGACGTTGAAGTAGCCGAGCGCCACCGTGAGCGGGCGATCGTCCGAGCAGGTCGCGGCGGTCCACACGCCGTCGACCACGCAGCCGAGGAGCTTGCGCAGGTTCACCAGCGCCAGGTCGTTCTGGACGGGGGTGAAGATCTCCTTGCCCGTCGTCTGGGCCTGGGCTGCCGTGGCCGTTGCGAGAACCGCGAGGCTGCCGCCGGCGGCGATGATCCTGCGGAGCATCGGGAATCCCCTAGAGGTTGCCGCCGGCCTGGGTGGCCAGGATGGTGCCGAACACCGCCGAGGTCCGGGCCTGCTGCTCGATGAGCTGCTGGCGCAGGCTGAGCGACATCGAGCGCAGACGGGTGAGTTCGATCAGGAGCCCGTGCTCGGACTGGCCGGCGAGCCCGGCCGACCACGCCTCGTACTGAGGCCCACCGCCGTACTGGCCGATGAGCGCGTCGAGCTGCGCGAGCGGGGAGCCGCCGGTGGTGCCGATCTGGTGGTCGTCGGAGGACGACATCGCCCGCACGGCGCTGAGCGAGACGAGGGCGGGCGAGCGCAGGGCTTCGACCCGGCGGGCGCGCAGCATCATCACGTCCGCCTCGGCGCCGGGCATGTTGGCCGTCGGCTTGGGCATCGGCAGGCCGGCCATGGCCTGGATCACGGCCTTGCGGTCGTCGTCGCTGGCGGTCGGATCGAAGAACACCGCGCTGTCGGTCCTGGTCGGATCCTGCAAGCGGTCGCGCGCCGCCTGCTGGACCGGGGTGTTCTTGCCAGGCGCCACGTCGAGGCTGCGGTAGCTCTCCCGGCCGGTCATGGCGACGTTGCCCATGGCGCGGCTGGTCGCGTTCATCAGGTCGATCGAGCCGCAGGCGTTCACGCCCTGGCCGGTGTCGATCCCGTACTGCTCGCGGGCGTCGACGAGGGCGCGGCGCTGCGCGACCTGGGACAAGGTCGAGGCGACGGCCTGCTGGGTGTTGCTGACGAGGTTGACCTCGCGCTCGCCGTTGGTCGCGGTCTGGGCGGTCTGCACCTTCATGGCGGACAGCAGCATCTCGAGGGTGAGGCTGCGCTGCGTCGCGATGGTGGTGCCCATGGTGGCCACCCTGGTGGACAGGGTGGCGGTGGCGCTGTTGTGGCCGGCGATCCAGATCGGATCGGCGACAAAGCAGCTCTGTGCCGCTGCCGGCGAGGCGAGGACGGCGGCGAGGGCGGCGGCGGAGACGGCGAGGAGGACCTGCTTTATCATGGCGCCCGGTAGCTCGCGGGGGTGAGGGGGCCGCGGTTGACCGCGGGCACGCTGTTCGTGAGGCGGGCGTTGACCATGGCGAGCAGCAGCGCCGCGGCGGTGGCCTCGGTCCGCATCCCGCGTTTGACCTGGAGGGCGAGGAGGGCGAGGTTGGCCGCCTCCATCCGCACGGCGTCCTGGATGATGCCGCGGTCATGCTGGTCGGCGACGCCGGCCGCCCAAGCGGCCCCGCCGTCGTTGCCCTGCCAGTGGGCCGAGAGGGTCCGCGCCTGCGCGATCGGTCCGTCGGGCCGGTAATCGGCCGCGATGTCGGCGAGCACGACCGCGGTCATCGACCGGTAGGTGTCCTTCCCCGTCTTCTCCAGGCGGTCGCGATCGCTGGTGGCGGTGGCGGCGGTGTTGCGCTGCCGTTCGTCCGGCGGCCCGACGACGGTGTTGATGAATTTCGACGCGGCCGCGGCGTCGCCGCTGTAGAGCGCGCCGCCGTCCGGGGCGTCGCCGGACCGCACGTCGGCGACCCAGTCCTTCGGGTCGGCGTAGCGGCCGGGCTGGGCGCGCACGGGCGTGACGATCTGCTGGCGGGCGACGGCCGAGCCGGCCATCGCGGTGTAGAGGGCCTGCGCCTTGGTGTTCGACCCGCACGGGTCGTAGCCGATCGAGCCGTAGCGGTGAGTGGCGAGCGCCACGGCCTGGCGCTGCTCCTGGGTGACGACGGTGGTGGCGAGCGCCTCGCTCGACGCCCGGAACCCGTTCGAGACCTGATCCGACCCGGCCGCCGACTGCGCGGTGAGGACCTTCACCGCCGACAGGAGCCGGGCCCGCTCGGCGATCTCCTGCGCGATGAGGCCGGCCTCGGTGGTGGTGATGGCGCCGGTGATCGCCGTGGCCAGGGCGGAGGTCGCGACGTTCACGCGCGTCTCGACCCCGAAGCAGGTCTGCGCCTGCGCTGGGGTGACCGCGCCGATCGCCGCGGCGGCGAAGCCTGCGAGGAGGACGCGACGGATCATGGCGAGGCTCCCTGGCGGCTGTCGCCGCCCATGCCGCCGAGGATGACGCCGACGAGGCTGGCGCGCGCGCCGCTCATGATCGCGCCCTGGCGGCGGGCCATGACGAGGGCGGCATCCTCCTCGGCCGTGGTCGGGTTCGGCTTCACGGTGGGCAGGGGAGCGACCACGTCGAGGTAATCGGCCGCGGTCATCACCTCCTCGGCGCCGTAGTCGCGGTTGAAGAGCCAGGGTGCGGTGTCGGAGTCGCCGGCACCGAAGCCGCCCGGCTTGGCGCCAGCGCACCAGCCCGTCTCCTGCTCGGAGGGCGAGCAATAGAAGGTGCGGCGCTGCGCGAGGCTGTCGCCCATGCGCTCGGCGGCGTCGCCGCCATTGGTCAGCCAGCGCTGGTCGGCCTGGCGGAAGCTCTGCCGGACCCTGTCGGCAGAGGCGTAGCTGTCGCGCTCCTCTGAGATCACCAGAGAGATGTTACAGGCGGCGTAGCCCGTGCCGGTGTCGTAGCCGTACCGGTGCTGGGCCCGGGCGAGCCGCAGGGCGTTGTCCTGGCTCACCAGAGTCGACGCGGCGGCTTCTGCCGCCGCCTTGTGACCGTTGGTGGTCTGGAGCGACGTTGCACTCGACTGCGCGCCGGAGACCTTCATGCCCGAAATGAGGCGCTGGAGGGAGATCTCCCATTGCGGGAAGAGCCCTTGCGCCTGGGCGGGGGACGCCAGGGCGACGGCCAGGACGGCGCCGGCCGGAAGGAGGGGGGGGAGCTGGCGCGTCACGGCCGGACCTCCACGGGGTGGGCATCGAGGGCGTAGAGGGCGACGAGCTGGGCGAGCGCAGCATCCATCTGCGCGTCGTAGTCGAAGGTGTTTGCGGTCAGCTCGGTCGCGTTCTGACGCCCGAGTTCGATGTAGAGACTGCGGTTGGGCTGATTAGCGACCTTGACCGCATGATCCTCTGATCCAACGGCTTTCCCGGCAGCACTGGTGACCGCGGCCTGGCGCGATTGCGAGTCGGAGCGAGACACGGTTTCGCTGGCCGCACCCTCGTTGGCACCTGGCGAGCAGGTCTTGGGCAGGGTGGTGTCGCGCGGGCCCCCGGCCATGTCCGGGTACTTGTTCGAGATCGGGATCTGGCGCGGCAGGAAGGGCTCGGGATTGACGTAGTACCAAGCAGTCGGCAGCGCCGACTTGATCGCGTCGGCGGTAAGGGGGCTACTGCTCTTGCGGGAAACCTCGTTCCAGACTCGTCCGTTGGTGCCTGTCGTCGACAGCGCACTCCCCTTGAGAAGGGTACCGAGATGGAGGTGTGGGGCACAGTGATCCATGCCCTTGCAGCCCATCGTACCGACCTGTTCACCAGCTGCGATTGTAGGACGTTCGCGGCTTTGAAAGGCAGCGACGTTCATATGCAGGTAGAAAAAACGCGTATCCCCCGACACAACATCAGCAATAACTCCACCCTTCCCGAAACTTCTATATTTTATTGACCCTGAAAAACCAGAATATATAGGAGTTCCCGCCCCCTGACTATTCACGATGTCCATGCCCTGGTGATAGCCCGCCGAAGCGCCCGGCCGTCCAGATCGATCCACGCCATAGGGGGATGAGACCCGCTGGCCGGCAGGGCTCATGATATCGACGGTCAGGCAGGTGCCAGCGGCCGTTGGTTCACAGAAGAACGCCAACGATGCAAATGCTAGACTTGCCAAGGCAAGCGGCCTCATCGATCGCTCCCCGCATTATGCAGGCAAAGCCCGAAGTCGGTATTATTGAATAATATTTTTGTCTTATTGATGATTTTTATTGAAAAAGCATCAACATCCGCTTCGTCGGCCCCTTCACGCAGCTGCATAGGAACGCCTTTATCCCAATCACACTTCGTTTTTACAGCAATGTATTTACCTCTCGGCTTGAGACTCTTGACCACGCAACGTCCTTCTCCCTCATCGAAACGCTGGATGATGCGTTTCTTCTCGATTTTCAAAAATGGCTTTTTGCAATCAGGTCCTTTCGGGCCGTCATGCCCCCATACTCCTACAGGCAAAGCAAGCTTTTGCGCCTCAGCCGAACCAACAATCGCCAGGATCAATGCAGAGGAAAGCAGGGTGACACGACCGATCATTGTTTCATGTACTCCCCGAATCCGCTGCCGATCGTGGTCCCGGACGAAGGCGGGACGACGATCGTGGAAGACGCGGCCGGCGCGGTCGTGTCCGGCTGCACCACCTGGGACGAGGTTTGCGTCGGGGTCAGGTTGGTGAGCGCCGAGCCGAACGCCGTGCTCTGGACGTGGTTGTACGACCCGAGATTGGTGATGTTCGGCAGCGAGATCGGCGAGATCGAGCCGTTGAGCTGCCGGAACAGGTCGCCGGTGATCGAACTCTGGAAGCTCCCCATCTGCTGATTGATGCTGCGGATCGTGTCCTGGAGCTGACTGTCGAGGATCTGGCACACTTGGCGCTTGGCCTGGTCGATCACCGACTGGACCAAGTTCGTCACCCCGCTCGTGAGGAAGCCGCTCAGGTCCGGGATCAGGTTCGAGAGGTCGAACCGCTTCAGCAGGTCGCCGGCGATGCAGGAATTCGGGCCGTTGAAGAAGCTCGACGGGTTGACCTTGGCGGCGTCGATCAGCGCGATCTGGCGCTGCACGGCGGCGTCGGCCGCCTGCCGCACCAGGCAATTATTGCCGGTCGACTGCGCCCGAGCCGGCGCAGGCCCGGCCAGCGCGAGCCCGCCGATGACGGCGGCGAGGATGAGCGAGGCCCGCATCCGCGGGGTCCGATCTAGAACGCCGGCCATTGTCCACCTTCGATAAATTTCGCCCAGACGTACTTCAGGAACCGCATCGGGGTCATCTTGCGGTGATTGCAGTATGCGAGAAACGCTGCGTACATCCCCATGCCGATGAACGTGTATCGACTCAGACCCGTGATGATGAGGAGCGGGAAGAACGCTGCGATGCTTCCATGAATGCCAAAGCAGCGCAGCGGCACGGCGCTCCAGCGCCAGGGCAGGTGGCCGTCGCTCATGTCGGCTCCTTCGGTTGCGTGATCGGGGTGCCGGGCACCGGCTGGCCGGCGGGGGGCCGCTTGCGCCCGCCCGCCCATGACCGGGCCTGCCCGAGATCGAGGTGGCAGAACGTGGGGTAGATCCCGATGCCGCCACGGCCGCAGAGCGCCCCGGCGACCGCGACCGCGTCCGGGGCGTAGCCGGCCGCCTTCACGTCGGCGGCGAGGCCGGCCAGATGCAGCGAGCCGCGGGCCGCGCCCTCGATGCCGGCATTGTGCCTGGGCGTCCGGTAGCCCGAGGTGACGATCAGCGGCACGGCCGAGCCGTGGACGGCGCTCATCGCCCCCTGGACCGCCGCCAGGAGGTCGAACAGGCGTGGGTCGATCCACACGGCCGAGCTGCCGTCACGAACGTCGCGCAGGAGCCAGGAGAGGAGGAGGAGATCGCGCGCGTTGTAGCCGCCCGGAGTCCGGACGATCGCGCTCACCTCCTCGCCGGTGCCCTCCCGCCGCAGCCACAGCCGCACGGGCGCGGCGGCGGCAGGAACAGGGGCCCCGGCGAGTGCGGCGGCGTAGGCCCGATTGAGCCCGGGCAGGGTGCCCGCGAGGGTGCCGGCGAGGCCGGCGAGGAGGTCACGCCGCGAGACGGGCATCGCGATATCCGTAGCGGTCGAGGACGCGGTTGGCGGTCCTGACGTCGATCACGCCCTGCTCGAGGGCGGTCATCACGGTGACCTTCATCGATCGGCCCTGCTCGCCGCGCCCGATGATGGCGCGCAGGGTGTCGACGGCCTCGGCCATGCCGGCACGCGCCACCTCGCGCCGGACCTGATCGGTGAGGACCTGCCATTCGCGCAGGCAGACCCGGCCACCGCCGACCTTCGGGACGAGGAGCTGGGACACCAGAAGGTGCGTGCTCGACAGGACATCGTGGAAGGCCTGGACCTGCAAGTCGCTTGGGAACTTGAGGGTCAGGCGCCGCAGGATGTGGGCAACGTCGTTGGCGTGGGTGGTGGTATAGATCGGGTGCCCGGTCTGGGCCGCCTCGACGCTCGCCAGCACCGTGTCCATGTCGCGCAGTTCGCCCACCGTGATGAGAGCGGGGTTGCGCCGGAGGCTGTTGCGCACGCCGGCCGCAAAGCTCGGCAGGTGCAGGCCGATCTCGTGCTGCATGATCGTGCATGTCGCCGACGGCACGTTCTCGAACACGAACTCGATCGGGGCTTCGTAGGTGAGGATGTTGCCGTGGATCGGCGTGTCCTCTTCGAGAATGCGGCGCATCAGGGCGGCGATCGTCGTCGTCTTGCCCGAGCCGGTCTCGCCCGCGACGATGACGGCGCCCTGGGCCGGGGTCGACTCGGCGACGACCTCGGGGTCGGTGCCGTTCTGCGCGACGGTCGGCGGCTCGGCCGGGATGTGGCGGCAGACGATCTGCACGCCGACGTCGCCCTCGTAGTAGCCGGCAGTCACGTTGATGCGGAAGCGGTGCCCGATCGGCTCGGCGTAGTGGTCGTTGGGGTCGTGCTCCAGGACCGTGATCGCGCGATCGAAGTCCTGGCCCGAGTAGAGCTTCGACATGATCGAGTCGGTCGTGGTCAGCTCGGTCGTGATGCGCGCAAGCGTCGTCGGCTGGAGCCAGACCTGGGTCAGCGCACAGAGATGGCCGTGGACGGACGCGAGCACCGGCCGGCCGGACTGGAAGATCACCTCCGAGGCGCCGATCGCGACGGCGTGGACGAGGAGGCGCGTGACCTCGGCGCGGCCATGCACGGTGATCGGCTCTTCGGGGCAGCGGGTGGCTCCGGTCCAGCGCATCGCTCACTCCGCCGCGGCCGTGCGCAGGAATTTCGGGGCGACGACGATCTTGAGCAGGCGCTGGTCGACCGCGGCCGAGCGGCCGCCCTTGCCGACCTTGAGGCCGGTGGCGCGCACCTTGACGATCGGCAGGCTGACCGCGCCGGCCGCGGCGAGCTCGCCGTAGCGGCGCATCCCGGTGAAGTCGCGGTCGAGGCGGGCGAGGCCGTCGTCGAACGCAGCCCGGGCCTGGGCAATCCCGACCTCGAGCCCGCCGGCGTAGCCGACCTCCCAGTTCGCCTTCTCGACCTCGCCCTTCGGTGGGGTCCAGGTCGTGCGGCCCTCCGGGGGCGGGGTGACGGTGAGGTAGTCGCGCCAGTTCGGCGGGATGACGGTGACACGCGCGTCGCGCACGATCTCGAAGCTTCCGAGGGTGGTGACGAGCAGGGTCCGTGTCGGGGTCTGGCGCACGTCGCGCAGCTCGGACACCACCGGGGGGACGATGTCCGGCCCGATCATCACCGTCGCGAAGGGATAGCGCGCATCGAGGCGGGCGGCGACGTCGGCCGTGTCGAGGTAGGCGGCGATCCGCTGCGACTCCTCCAGGTAGCCGGCCTGGATGCCGGCCGAGCGGGCGGTGCGCTGGACCACCTTGGTCGGGCGGTTGGCGTCGCCGAAAACCCCGGCCGAGTAGCGCTGGAAGTCGGGGTTCGACGGGTGGGGCGGGGCGGGCGGAGGCTGGTTGTCGCCGAAGTTCTGCGGGAAGGGCTGGCTGTCCCCCCCCGGCAGGGTGCGGGGCCCGTTGGCGATCTGGTTGAGGGCGTTGGCCTGCGCCACGCCGCCGGGGCCGTAGTAGCCCGGTGGCGGGTAGCCGCCGTAGCCACCACCGCCATACCCCCCATAACCGCCATAGCCGGGAGCCGCGTAGCCGGGCGCAACACCGCCGTAGCCGGTAGCCGCGTAGCTAGGCGCAACACCACCGTAGCCGGGAGCCGCGTAGCCGCCGTAGGCGGGTTGGGCGTAGCCGCCATAGGCAGGCGCGGCGTAGCCGCCATAAGGCATGCCGTAGGCGCCCGCAGTGGCGACCGGCGCACAGGCCGCCGGGTTCTGGGCGCAGTACGTGTTGGCGACCTGAGCGGCAGTCGGATGGGCTGCGACGCAGAGCGCGGTGGAGCGGAGCGCGGTGGAGAGGATCCAGCCCTTCAGACGCATGGTCAGATCCCGTGCTCGCGCAGCTTGGCGTCGACGTGCCCCGACGTGCTGCCGCCGGTATTGACGCAGGCAGGCAGAAGAACGGACATTCCGAGAAGCACTGCCGCCAACATGATAAAGTGGAGAATACGATTGCGGTCCACGATCAAGCCTCGACTATTATCGTTGATATTTTCCTTGCCTAGACAATCCCTCTTGATCCACAAGCACAACTCAAGAGACATGTGCGATGGATTGGACGAATGGGGATCGGATCGTTTCTCTCGGCGCGGCTCGCGCGCCGGGTCGGGCCGGAGCACCGCAGCTTCGCGGTGATGACCGGAACCGTGCTGGGCGGCGTCCACGCGGCTTGCCCGGCCTGCCGGCGCGGCCAGCTGCTGCCAGATCCCGGTTCTCCGGCCTTGCGCAAGTGCGACGACCCGGCCTGCGGGGCGACCTTCTCGCTGGCCGAGATGGGCCGCACCTTCGCGCTGGACGGCGCCGACGCCCGCGACCTGGCGCATGAGGCACGCCGGCAGGCGTTCGTCCTGTTCCTGGCGGCGGTGCTGATCGGCGTCCTGGCGGCCGTCTGGGCGGTCTACGCCCATTCCTGGCTCACGCTGCTCGGCGCCGTGCTGCTCTGCACCGTGGTGCTGGCGAGCGCCCTCGTGCAGCGCTACCGCGCCTGGCAGCTCGATCGGGGCCGGATGTTCGAGGCCCGCGCGCCGCTCGGCGCCTTCCTGGCGGCGGAGATGAACGGGCTCATCGGTCGCGGACGGCCCTGAGAAGAGGAGCGCGCGCACGTCAGCTTCCCCCGATCATCGAGCAGACGTTCGACAGTGACACGTCCATCTTGATCGTGTTGCCGACGAGGCTCGCCACGTCGTTGATGAAGAAGGCCAGCGTTCCACCGATGAGGTATAGGACAGCCGAGCCGGGTCCGGCACCGTGCTGGCCGGACGTGGCGTTGTAGAGCCGCATGCCGGCGATCAGCCACGCCAGCGAGCCCAGTGCCATGAAGAAGTAGGTGATCGCATTCTTGATGTTTTCGCAGGTCGAGGACCGAGGCGTCGAGCCGTAATTGAACATGTTGTAGGTGATATCGCCGCCCAAGACGAACGAATTGGCGAATTTCCACATCAGGACGGGCGCGACAATCATCGCGCTGCCGAGCACGAGCTTGCCCATGGCGCCGTCGATGGTCACCGGACGGTTCGTGAACTTGTGCTCGCCAGCGGCGACTCCGTAGAGGCCATAGAGGCCGATCGCCCCGCACACGATCCCGAGGAGCGCGATCAGAAGAAAGACCAGGTTGACGACGAGCGGGAATACCTCACTCAGCGAGACGAGGACACTCCCGAGGTCCGGAATAGCCATCACTGACTCCCTTTCGAAAACCGGGACTGATGCTCCAGTGTCTCGACACGCTCTTCCAGCTCATTGATGCGCGCTAGAAGCTCCTCAATTCTCAGGTTCGTCGGATCGATATCGAGATTTGGCCGACGATACGGTCGCTTCTCCTCAGCACTCCCATCATGATACTGGAATTTTGATCTTTTTCTATTCTGCGGCTCGGAAGTTGCCGCGCCATCCGGCGCCGCTGCCGCCAGGCCTGGCATTGCGGTCACGAGTACAGCCGCCAGGGTTGCATTTGTTAACAAAGCGTTAAGAAAGCTTTTCGCGGCCATGACTGCTTAATCCTTTCGATCTAGCCGGGACGCTTGCCTGAGCCCTACTGCAACCCGTGACGCCGGTTATGCGAGTCGACATGCAGGATATCGCAGTGAATTATAAGATATATAGCCTAGTTTTGTACGAACGATCGTGATGACGAGGCCATATCGATCCTCTATCCATGACCCTTATCTGGGCAAGCCAAGACGCTTCATTGACATGCCGGCTCCTTATTCGCAATAAGAGCGACACCACGAATTTTTCGACTCTTGCATGGCGTCATAGGTATGGAGAACGCAGTAAAGCACGTCGCCTGGGCCGGCTCTCTCGTTGCCTGTGTCTATCTTGCAACGTCTAACAACTGGCAACCGGTGTCGCTCCAGATCGTCGTTCCGGAAAACAATCCTCGAATGGCAGCGATTTCACAGAACAATTCTTCTCCTGTTGCTTCCGCCAAATCTGCCAGTCCGTCCAATTTGTTAGCTCTTCCTCCGCAGCCCGCCCCACAGATTGCAGCAGCCCCCGTGAGCACACCCTCCGCGGTTGCTCCCGCACCCGTGCCCGCTCCCGCGCCGCAGCAGGCGGGGACCGTCAGTTACGCAACGATCGAGGATCCCAAGGTCGCCCGGCAGGTGATGGACACTCTGGCCAAGCTCACGTCGGTCCTCGACGTGCCGCCGGGGACGCCGGAGGGCCAGACCGCGACGATCTTCTTCGATCCGCGCTGCCCGTATTGCCACGCTGCCTTCACCGCCCTGCATGGGCGGATCGCGGCGCGCTGGGTGCCGGTTGTCGTCCTGGGCGATCCCGAGGGCGGCAACAGCATGGCCGCCGCGATCCTCGCCGGATCGGATCGGGTGGCGGCGCTCAAGACGGCGTTCGAGACCAAGGGCGCCTCCTCGGCGCCTGCCGACGCGGCGCTTCTGGCCAAGCTCGCCGAGAACAAGGAGGCCTTCGCCTCGATCTTCGCGGCCTCCCCGGCCCTGCGCCCCGGCGTGCCGACGATGTTCGTACCGCGGCCCGACGGGCGGCTCGCGATCATGGTGGGCTACGAGCCTGGCGACGACGCCAAGCTGCGCGCCGTCCTGACCGGCAGCTGACGATGGCACGCCGATCCTCCATCGGGGCGTTCAGCCTGCCCTCGGCCCGCGGCTGCCTGTCGCCGTCGGCCCTCGCCGACGAGATCGAGGGCTACGCGCGTGCCTCGTGGTTCCTGGCCGGCGCGGTCTTCGCCTCGCTGATGGCGATGATGTGGCTGACCTATGCGTGCCTCAAGCGGGCCGACGTGATCCCCTACGTCGCCGACGGCGGCGTGTTCGGCTGCGAGGTGAGGATCGTCGCGCCGCCAGTTCCCGGAAGGCCGCACTCATGAAGTCGGCCGATCACATCAGGCGCGAGGTCGATGCCGGCCGGATGATGCTGCGCAACCAGTGGTACTGGATCCTGCTGCTCTCGCTGTTCCTGTCCCTGTCGCTCGTCGTCAACGCGCTCCTGTTCTACAATGCGTTCGTTCGCTTTCCGGTCAAGCAGTTCATCTGGACCTCGGACGCGCAAGCCGTCTGCGAGGCGATCCCGCTCACCGAGCCGAACATCAGTCAGGCGCGGCTGAAGGAGTTCGCAGTCAGCTCGGCTGTCCAGTTGAATTCTTACGACTACGCGAACTGGCGCCCGCTCATCAACAACGCACTGGCGCAGTCGTTCACGCCGAGCGGCCGCGACCGTTACCGGGCGGCGCTGCAAGAGAGCGGCATCATCCAGAAGGTCGTTCTCGGCTACCAGACCGTCTCGGCCGTGACCACGGACCCGGCCAATGTTGCCGAGGAGGGCAGGGCGGCGGGCCGTTACTATTGGCGCGTCGAGGTGCCGTTGCAGATCTTCTATCGCACGAACGTCGAGACGCGCGTCGAGCGGCGTCTCCTGACCATGACGATCGTGCGGATCGACCCCTCTCCGATCAACCCGAACGGCATCGCGGTCGACTCGGTGATCTCGACGCAGCAACTGACCAACCAGGTGGGGCCATGACGCCCATGATGCGAGTGTGGGCCTCGGGCTTCGCTGCGGCTGCCGTGTGGGCCTCTGCGGCCGTCGCCCAGGCTCCCGGGCAACCGGCAGCCGTGCCGGTCGATCCGGCCGCGGGGGCTGCCGTGCGGCGCCCGGCCGGCGTGCCGCCCACCGGCCTGGCGCCTGCCACAAACCCCTTGGCGGCGCAGGCTCCGCCTCCCAGCCCGCGCCCCCTGACCCCTGCCGAGCTCGAGGAGTTGCGCAAGCGCATGCTCGGGAACACCCAGGGCATGATCCTGAAGCCCGGCGAGATCCAGGAGGTCCGCCGCGCGGTCCAGGACGCGCAGGGCGCCGGCAACTTCCCGGGCCGCAACGGGCGCATGCCCCGGCCGGAGCCGCGGCTGCTCACCGTCACGCAGGAGATCAGCCGCTCGGCACCCGAGACCCTGCATCTGGCCTACGGCGTGGTCTCCCCGATCACCTTCGTCGACGCCAAGGGGCATCCCTGGCCGATCGCCTCCGTCGCCTACGATCCGCGCCTGTTCGCGCAGGACGGCACCGGCTGCGGCGTCGATGCCGCAATGGGATCGAGCCAGGTCGCGGCCGCGGCGGGAGCGGACCGGCCGACCTCGATCAACCTGATGCCGTGCCGGTACGACACCTGGGGCAACATCCTGATCCGGCTGGAGAACGTGCCCTACCCGATCCCGCTCATGGTCCTCTCCGGACAGAGCGAGACGGTGGACATCCCGGTCACGGTGCGGGTCGCCGGCACCTCGCCGTTGATACCCGTCAAGGTCGCCGCGGCGAGCACCGGTCCGGTGCGCAAGGGCGGCGGTCGCCCTGCCGCCCGCGGCACGGCCGCTCCCGACACCACGGCCCTGCTGCACCTGTTCGGGGCTGGCACGCCCCCGGCCGGCGCGCAGAGGCTCGTGGCGAACGGGGCGCAGGCCTGGCTCTACCGCGACCGGATGTACGTCCGGCTCCAGGGCAATCTGGTGAGCCCGCAGCCGGTCGCCTCGGCCGACGCGGCGTCGGGCTACCGCGTCTACGAGTTCCTGCGCCCGGCCTCGCGCCTCGTCGCCGAGCGCGGCGACGGGGCCGAGACCGCCATCCGCGTCGAGTTCTAGGGGATTCCGATGCTCTCACCCAAAGCGATCGCGGCGCTCGGCGGCGTCCTCCTGATGTGCGCCATCGGCTCGGCCGCCTTCATCCTGCGGGACGCGCCCGGGGCCGACCAGGGCGCGGGGCTGGCCTCCGAGATCCGGGGCCAGACCCCGAACCCGCCGAACGACATGATGAAGCCCGTCGGCAAGGCCGAGGCCGACCGGCGCGCCGGCGTCAACCAGCAGGCGGCGGACGAGAAGGCCGGGAAGGGCAGGCCCTACGTCGCGCCGACGGTGATCGCCGAGAAGCGCGGCGCGACGCTGGGTGAGCTGCCCGACGCCAATCCGGACCCGAAGCCGGCCGAGCCGCCTCCGGAGCCGAAGGTGGTCGAGAAGATCATCTACCAGGACCGGCCGGTCATCCAGACCGTGTACCGGGACGTGCCGGTCCAGCCGACGGCCGATCCCGAGCAGGTCGCGGCGATCAACGAGCAGATCAAGGCGCTGTTGAAGCCCACCCCGGGCGGCTTCGTGGTGCGCAACTTCGCCAAGGGCGAGCGGCCCAAGCCGCCGGAGCCGCGAGCGGCGGCGGTCGCCCCCCAAGTTCCGACCGGGCCGTTCGGGCCGGGCGTCCGGCACGCGACCGTGGCGCGCGCCGGTGACGTCGCCTACGCGGTGCTCGATCGCGGGTTCAGCAGCGACGATCCGGCCGCCCCGATCTTCGCCACCATCGTCGACCTCGACGAGCGCGGGCAGCCCGGGCCGCTCAACGGCATCCGGCTGATGGGCCAGATCGTCTACTCCCAGACGCAGGCCTCGATCCGGTTCTCGTCCATGATCCTTCAGGACGGCCGCCAGGGGCCGATGCAGGCGATCGCGATCACGGTCGACCAGGCCCGCACCGGCGTTGCCGAGGACGTCGACAACCACGTGCTCGAGCGCTACGGCGGCCTCGTCATCGCCGGCCTGATCCAGGGCGTCGGCCAGGTCGGCCAGCAGCTGACCCAGCTCAACACCCAGACCCTGGTCGGCAACGGGTTCGCGGTGCAGTCGGGCCGCGGCATCGACTGGCTGACCGCCGGCATGGGCGCGGCGCTGCCGGTGGGCCAGGCCATGACCTCGGCGGCGGCGCGCTCGTTCAGCCGCCCGCCGACCCTTTCGAGCCCGACCAACTTCCCCGTAGGCATCGTCTTCCTCCAGCCGGTCGTGGTGCCGCTCGATGCCGCCCGCGTCTCGGTCGGGGCCGGGACCGGCTACGGGCCCGATCCGGCCTACGGCGCTGGCTACCGGCCCGAGACCCTGCCGATCTCCTACGCGAGGAAGCCATGACCAGCTCAAAGGGCCTGGCCGACGTTCTGCGCGGCCTGATCGAGACGGTGCCGGTGCTGGCCTGGCTCGTGGTCGTGCTCACGGCGGTCGCCGGCATCGGCCTCGCCGGCTACGCGCTGGTGCGGGTCTACCAGGCCAACACGTCGGGCGACGGCAGCGCTGGCAACTGGATGGTCGCCGGAGTGATCGGCTGCGCCATGACCATCTCCACCGTCCTGATCGCGCAGCTCTCCTTCTATTTCGCCGACTGAACACGGATCGCAGGCGATGATCGACGGATCCTGGCATCTCATCGACAACCTCACCGCCAATACGGCGGCCTACCTCGGCGATCATCCCGTGCTGAGCAAGGGCGCCATCGCGTTCACCCTCGCGGCGGGCTGCTACGCCGTCGTGGCCGCACGCGCCTGGTCGGTTTCGATCTGCTCGGACCGGGCCCTGCGCCGGCTCCTGCATGTCTGCGCCATGGCGGGGGGCGGCTGCCTGTTCCTGACCGGGCTGTTCTACGACGGCCTGATGCGCGGCCTCGACGGTGCGATCACGTGCATGCCGCTGATCTACACCTACTATCCGGCCTCGATCATGCTCTCCTGCGCCGCGATGGTCTTTGCCGGCGCGCAGATCTTCTGTGCCCTGCACGTTCGCCCGGCGCCCCTGCTGCGCGGGATCATCCCGGGCCTGCTCGGAGCCTGGCTCTTCGCGCTCTGCGTGCCGGTCTACCAGTTCTCCGTCATCCTGCGGAGCGTCCAATGAGGACGGCGGACAAGTTCTGCGACCTTGCCGGCTTCGACCCGGAGCGCGAGGAGCCGGTGGTCTACGCCCATGACGGGTCGCAGGTCACTCTGATCGAGATCGACGGCATCCGCTCGATCGTCTCGCCGGAGGACTACCTCGTCAACGTGGTCGAGCGATTCGCCGGCGGGATCGCCCAGATCCTCAAGCGCCCGGGGCACCAGCTCACGATCTCCTACGAGTCGTCGCTCAACACCGCCAAGGTCATCGATCCCTTCGTCGAGCGGCAAGGCCGGCGTGCCCGCCAGAAGGGTTTGGCGGTCGAAGCCCTGATCGAGGAGGGCAGGGCGGTCCTCGAGGCGCGTGCGCGCTCCGAGACGATCCTGCTCGCCGCCTGGACCCGGCCGATGGCCGGAACGCCCGAGGAGGTCCGCCGCGAGCAGCGGGAGAACCGCCGGGCGTGGCAGGAGCTGCCCCCGGCCCGCGACGCCCAGAGCGCGTTCCTGCGCCTCGGCTCCCTCGACGGCGTCCACGCGGCGTTCGTTCGCCGGGTCATGGAGGCGCTGGGCGAGGCCCGCCTGCAAGGGCGTATCGTCGGGCCCGACGACCAAGGGCGCCGGCGCGACCTGGAGCAGATCCGCGCCGCGGTCCTCTACCACGAGACCCCCGACGGCTGGACGCCCTACGGGCCGGGCACCCGGCGCTACCCGGGCGCCAAGGAGCGCCGCGACGATGACGTCAGCGACTTCTTCACACCGACGGTCGCGCGCCAGATCATGACCTCGAACGCGGTCGCGTCGAGCAACATGCGCGCCCTCGACATGGGCGGGCGCCGCTACGCGCTCGCCGTGATGCGGATGTTCCCCTCGACCATCCTGCCGTTCAACCGGCTGCTCGACTCGCTCCTGGAGAGCGCGACGCGCACCGCCGACATGCCGTTCCGGGTCTGCTTCCACCTCGAGGCGCTTCGGGATGCCGATGTCGGCTTCAAGTTCAGGAAGGTGGTGGCAGGCCTCCTCGCGTTCGCGAGCCCGAGCAACAAGAACCTGTTCCGGGCCCTGCGCCAGCTCGAGGAGGTGGTCGAGAAGGACGGCGAGGCGATCGTCAAGGGCCGCGTCATCGCCACGACCTGGACCGAGCCGGGCGAGGATCCGGGGCTGCTGGAGCGCCGCCGCTCCTACCTGATGAGCGGGATGATGACCTGGGGCGAGGCGGTGATGACCGACGCCCCGTACAATCCCCTGCGAGCCCTGTGCGAGACCGTCGCCGGGATGACGGTCCAGGCCGCGGTCCCGCCGGGCTCGATCGCGCCGCTGGGCGATCTCGCGGCGATGCTGCCGTTCCACCGCACGGCGCCGATCTTCAAGCAGGGCCAGAGCCTCCTGGTCACGCCCGACGGCAAGCCGGTGCCCTACGAGGCGCTCTCGGCCGAGCAGCTGTTCTGGCTGACCCTCATCTACGCCACGCCCGGATCGGGCAAGTCGGTGCTGATGAACCGGCTCAACGTCGAGTTCGCGGCGTTCAGTGCGGGTGCGGCGCTGCCGTTCCTCGCGGTGATCGATGTCGGCGTCAGTTCCAGCGGTTTCATCGAGCTGGTGCGCAATGCGCTGCCGGTGGAGCGCCGTCACGAAGCGTACTACGTGCGGCTCCTCAACACGCCCGACTACGCGGTCAACTTCCTCGACCTCGGGCTCGGCCGGCGCATGCCGCTGGAGCGCGAGCGGAGCTTCATCGAGAACTTCCTGACGACGCTCCTCAACGTGGCGAATGCGGAAGTGGCGCTCCTGATCCCGCGCCTGATCACGCGGGTCTACCAGCTCAAGAGCGACCTCCAATTCTCGTCCTCGCCGGCGGTCTACCAGCCCAACGTCGATCCCGAACTCGACCGTGTGATCGCGGATTACGGCATCAAGGTCGGTGACCGGACGCGCTGGTGGAGCATCGTGGACGCGCTGGTCCAGCGCCGGCTCTACCCGGCCGCGCAGCGGGCGCAGCGCCACGCGATGCCGCTGCTGGAAGATTGCTCACGGGTCCTGGCCGAGCCGATCATGGTGCAGGACTTCACCCCGGAGCTGATCCGGCACGTCCAGCGGTCGCTCGAAGCGGCAATCGAGAAGTTCCCGATCTTCGCCCGCCCGACCCGGCTCGACCTCGGCGAGGCGCGGGTGGTGTCGATCGACCTCCAGGACGTGGCGCAACGCCACAAGTCGCCGGAGGCCGAGCGCACCAACGCGCTGTTTTTCATGATCGCGCGGCACGTCTACCTGTCGAAGATCTCCGGCTTTGCCGAAGAGATCGCAAAGATGGATTTTCCGCCGGAGGACGCGATCCGCACGGAATACGTCCGGTACTGGCAGGCGCGCTACCACGAGGTGGCCGAGACGCCCAAGCGCCTGTGCATGGACGAGTATCACCTGACCGGCGGCGTCGAGACGATCGCCAAGCAGGTGATGTCGGACGCCCGCGAGGGCCGCAAGTGGGGCCTGGAGCTGATCCTGGTGTCGCAGCTGCTCGCCGACTTCGCCACACTCGCCGACATGGCCTCGACAGTGCTGGTGCTGAACGCGGACTCGAACGAGATCCGCGAGCAGGCGCGCGTGACCTTCGGGTTCGACCAGGCGGTGAAGTCTGCGCTCGAGCGCCAGGTCCACGGCCCGCAAGGGCGGCGCGGCGCCAACATCCTCGCGCGCTTCAAGCTGCGCGAGGAAGAGCGCTGGATCGTGCTCAACAACTCGCTCGGGCCCGTGATGCTGTGGGCCCTGACCACCAAGGCAGAGGACCGCCTGGTGCGCGACGAACTGTACCGCCGGATGGCGGTCAACGAGGCGCTGCGCATCCTGGCTGCACGGTTTCCCGATGGCACGGCCATCGAGACGTGGAGCCGGGTGTCCGCGCATGCGCGGGCCGGTGAGGACCGGATCGCAAAGACGATCGTCGATCAAGTCTTGGGGGAATTCATGAGCGAAGTTCGACCCCAGATCGGCCGATCCAGAACCGCAGCATGACAATGGAGGTCTCAATGAACGTCAAGGATATTTACTACCGGGCTCTGGCGAGCGTTACGATGGTGGGTCTGAGCGCGATGTCGGCGTTGGCTCAGACCTCGGGCGATCCGTCGGCGCCGATCGACTTTCTGAAGACGGCACGGCAGAAGGCATCGAGTTCTGCGCTCAACGCCTCCTCGATCGCCACCGGTGGCAACAACGCCGGCATCGTCATCTCGATCATCTTCGCCGTGGTGGGCATCGGGCTTGCCGGCATCTCGGGCGTGAAGCTCTACAAAAGCTCACAGGACGACAACGCCCGCGAGGATGCCGGCCGGTCGCTGGCCGGTCTAGTCGTCGGCTCCGGCGTCACCATCCTGGGCGTCATCATCGGCGTCGTGACCACCTACATGACCGGATCGGGCACCTGACGGTCTTCCTGGCCGGTACAGCGTGAGGCGACAACAGCGCCGAGCGGATATCTCCGCTCGGCGCCTACTGTTGAAAGATCTTAGTAGGTCGTCACCTTGGAATGAAGGTTTGGGTATCCCAACAGCACCGGACCAAACCGGCCACCTACCGCACCGTGGCGCTATGCAAGGCGCTGGCAAGGAACCGGCCACCGCCTTCACCGCAACGCTGCACGCGATGGATACCCGAAACTCACACCACCGCTGAACCGTCCCAGCCCAAACCACTAAGCAATCACCTCATTTAAGAGGCGTTGCTATGAATTCTGGAAGCCGCTCCAATCTATCAGAAAATGCACTAAGAGCAGCATAAGAACTAATATCAATCAAATCAGACACCCGAAATTGGGTAAAGCGCCAAGCCACAGCAACAGTCACATCAGCCTGAGAAATATAATCGCTCGCAAGCCATGGATCCGCATTTGCAGCTTCTGCGTCCAGAAATTTCATAGCAGAATGCATCTGGTCTTTAAGCCGCTGAAACCAGGGTTGATATTGATGCTCAATTGGTCGATTGCGTTCATATTCGATTTGTACAGCTTTTTCGCACACTACCAGACCTAATCCAATCAGCGAGAGGGTCTTTTTATACTGAATGTTGTCTGAAGGAATAAGGCTCCGATCTGAACCACCAAAGGAATTTATATAATCGAGAATGAGAGATGACTCCATGATCATACTTCCATCGTCGCACAAAAGCGTGGGGGCTTTGACCACCGGGTTGATATAGCGGAATTCCTCAAGATCTCTGAAAACCGAAAGTTGTCGATGTCTGTGATTTATTCCCATGAGTCGCATCGAAATAGCAACGCGACGCACATAGGGTGATCCCATCATACCGATAAGTTCCATTACGATCTCCTCTAGTTCAGACGTATAGATAAGCACTGAAGACGCCCAAATACTTTATACAAAGGAACGCCCTCTACAAGATTGCATGTTTAAGCTGCCTCAAAGACAACTTTCCTCCCATAGAACAAAGTGGCTCTTTCGGAAGCCGCGCGAGGATCCCCTGTTGTATACATTCTAGCAGGCTTACCGGTCATTGTGAGATGTTTAGGATGGGACCAAACATATCTGGATAAATGACGGGCGCATGCAATAGGTTGTGAAACAATTCGAGTCGAATTTGGCAATTCAGATTTCCATATGTGCTCAACTAGAGAGTAGTGGGTACATCCTAAAACACACACGTCCGGGGCCGCGTGAATTTTTTTTAACAAATTATTAACAAACAATCTTATCATTTCTCTCAAATTTTCTTCGCTTGAGCCGTTCTCAATGAGCGCGGCGAGACCATTGCATATTTGTTGATGTATCAGAGCATCTGGTCTGCAAGAATGTATTTCCGATACAAAAACACTTGAATTTACAGTGTATTGGGTCGCAAACACTGCAATATTCCTTGTTTTTCTCTTCTGTTTTTCGGAACTATCTAGCAAATTAAGCACCTCTCCTACGGTCGCCGCAACTGGCTCAACAACTCCGATCACTTCTCTATTTGGGTGAAATGTCGGTAGCCATTTATCTTGGATTTTTTTTAGCCCAACTGCGACTGCCGTATTACACGCAATTACCACTAACGAACAACCCAGTTCAAATAGTCTTTCTAGTGATTGTGTGGTTAAAGCGTAAAGCTCGTCCGGTGTTGCGATGCCATAGGGCGCGCTCATATGGTCGCCAAGGTAGATAAACTCCTCGTCTGGCATACTACTCTGAAATTCCCTAAGTACTGCCAGGCCACCACTGCCAAAATCGAAAACGCCTATCATAACACCACCTCGTTTCAGGTTAGAGTTGATGCAACATTACCCCTGAATATATTTGGCAATTATCTAATCGCCACCTTACTCAGATTCAATGATTATTTATTCTTAGTGATCAATGTAGAAAGGTATTCATTTATAGACCGAAGATCGCGTATGGTCCATGTATGTGAGGGGAGCTTATAACCGTTGTCTCTAAGCGTCTTCGGTATGAGGTCTCCATTTGGTCGCAGCACGATAGATGAAATGATGACTCCGGGATATTGCGACAGCCGTGCTCGGAACGCTGGCGTGGTTAAATCGGGAGTCGCAGGCTTACTGCTGTGAGCAAGCGGCCCCGAGCCCCTTGCATCTACCCCATGGCACATGGCGCATCGATCAACAAAAAGCTTTTCACCAGCGCCTCCAAATACAACGCTAGGCAAAGCAAAATATAAAAAACCCGCCGTTACATAAGATAATAATTTAATTCCCGTCATGGAGATCCTCCTTTATACTAGCCGCTTGCAGCCATCACGATTTCCTAATACTATGCAACCGCCTTTATCAAAAATCGCATGCTTTCTGCCGCATAAGCTGAAATTTTATAATTTTGCTTTTTTAAAAAATGTATCTCATAATGAGAACGCGATTGCGAGAGCGACTATAACGTATAAAATAGATGTGACCACGCTCATTCGGCGTTTAGTGCTAAAAATTTTAACTGCTTGTCCTGCTAAAAGCATGTATCCTGCGTATACCAATGTTGACACAACTATCGCTGTCGCCACTAGTACGGTACATTGCGGAATGTATGGAAGCGAAGGGCTAATAAATGTTGGGAAAAGAACAATATTTGTTATAATTCCCTTCGGATTTGTAAATGATACAAAAACCGCTCCTGTGAACATTTGAATTTTTGTGTAATTGACTGGCTGAACTGTTTTGACTAAGGAAGACGCTGAATACATCTTCCATGCCATGTATAAAAGATACACAACCCCTAAAATCTTCAGTGATATCAAAATATTTTGATTATCCCTTATTACAATACCCAATCCAGATAAGACTATAGCAGCATGACCACCACTCGCCAGACCGAAGCCAATCGCCCCGGGGAAGGACTTTTTAAAGCCATGATCCAAGGCTTGCGCCGTTGCAAAAGCCACATTAGGACCAGGCAATATTGCTGCGGAAAGGAATACAATCAAAAATAGTGCCCAGAGATGAAAATCCATCGCGCCTCTCCACCCAACCATACATTCTCACAGATTGGTTTAATCGTACTTATATCAAGTTTTTATAGCCATTTATCTGATAAAGATGCTAAGGCATCTGATTTTTTATCTATGAAGAATCCTCGTTATTGAGCCATCTAGGTAGAAACGCCTTAATCCATTGAGCGACATTTTGGTCGTACAAATGCCAGTCAGAGAGATGCTCCGACGACGGTTTCGCCCCAGGCATTCTCAAACGCTCGCCCCCAAGCCGGGTCCACCGATCGATAGTCATATATGTAACCTCAGGATGAAACTGTATGGCGAAAGCATGACTTCCATATTGATACGCTTGAACAGGAAATGTTAATCCTTCGGCCAACAATGTCGCTCCATAAGGCAGGTCACATCCTTCACTGTGCCACTGATAAACCATCTCAGGAAAAAGGATATTTTCTTCAGAAGTCAATTCTTGCGCTTGAGGAAGGGGTATTATCGGATAATACCCTGCTTCTATAGCACCATTTTCTAATTTGTATACTTTTGATCCCAGATGTCGCGTAAGTAGTTGAGCGCCGAGGCAGATGCCGAGGTATGGCTTGTTTTCGCCTAAAGGTTTTGATAGCCAAGCTATTTCTTCACGAATGTACTTTTCGCTGTCGTTGGCGCTCATAGGGCCTCCAAATACGATTGCTCCGGCGTGCTCCACCATGTTTTCGGGCAATACATCGCCAAATCGCGGTCTGCGAACGTCAAGTTGGCAACCAAGCTCCTCCAGTAGTCGACCCACCCGACCGGCTGTCGAATGCTCCTGATGCAATATCACAAGTACCCGTTTAGTAGCCGTCATGATTATTCTCTAAATCCAAAGGCTTGACGGTGCAGGTCCTACGTATGATCTAGCGAAGTGCCTCGCCGCATGTTCTGAAGTCATTGCGGAGTGTAAATCGGAAATTTGAAGCCTATGGTTAAATCGTGGATTGCACTCACTTCGATGAAGCACACGCACCATCCAATCCGAAAAATGCATATCTCGCCAGATTTGCTCAAGAGCGCATGTCGAATATGCAGTTAACAAGTCTTCTTGTTTTCGGCTATAGTAACTATCGAAGCCGCGAGCTAGCGTTCTAGCATCTGCCAACGCGAGATTAAGGCCCTTAGCGGCTGACGGCGGAACGATGTGTGCTGCGTCCCCTGCCAGAAAGAGGCGCCCATGCTGCATCGGTTCTGATACGTAAGCTCTAAGTCGCACGATAGTTTTTTCGATAAAAATTCCATTCTCGAAAGAAGCGGCCCCTCCTTGTAAGCGGCGCCTTAGTAGATCCCAGGTCTTTTCGTTGGACCATTCTCTTGGATCCTCATCTACACCGCTCTGCAAATAAATCCTAGAAATACTGGGCGATCTCATTGTACATAAAGCAAGCCCCGACTCATGATTGGCGAATATTACGTCAGCAGAAACTGGGGGCATTTGTGCAAGAAGAGCTAGCCATGCGAACGGGTACTCGTGTTCAAAGTGTGTTAGTGCGTTTGAAATGTGCGCCCGACTAACTCCATGAAAGCCGTCGCAACCAACGACAAAATCGCACTCCAAAATCCTCCGTTGATTATTATGACAAAATGTAATTTGCGGAGAATTACTGTTGATACCGTGTATTTCTATATCTGAAACTTCATAAAATGAAATTTCCCCCGCCTTATGTCGTGCATTTATAAGATCTTTCAAGATTTCTTGCTGACTGTAAATTGTAACGGTCTGCCCTGTCAAAGCGTGAAAGTCCAGATACCTCGCTTCATCATCGTATTGAAATTTAGCTCTTGTATGAATAATTCCCTCAGCAAAGACCCGAGAGCCCACGCCCGCATCGGTGAGAAGCCGTACAGTCGCCTCCCCGATCTGGCCAGCTCGAACACGCTTTTCGGTATAGCTCTGAGATTGCTTTTCTAGAACAACATTTTCGATTTTCATCATCGATAAAAGCTGCCCTAACATCAAGCCCGCCGGGCCAGCGCCGATGATACCTACTTTTGTTTTCACGTCTGCGCTCCTTGTATCTAGTCCCAGTGATGGAGGACATCTCAGCGTTAGACTTGCAAGATCATATACTATCATTTATCACGTTTTGCTTAGATTTATTCGATCCGATTGGTGTACAACAAAAAAATCGCAACCAATAAATCAATAAAACTATAAAACTATTTAATAATATCTATTTTTGTATTATTTATTTAGATTACGTATATTTTTGATCAGTCATAATCAATCCTGATCCGCGATTTCTTGCTGAAAATCTTTGATTTTTATCTTCCAAATAAGCACTATGGTCTGACTTATATGTACTTGCAATTGAAATTACATTTTTGATAATTTGAAGACCGCAATTATTCTTTAGAGTCATTATCGACTCGGGGTGAAACTGTACAGCGATGACTGGTTCGGTGACGTGCTCAATAGCCATTATAACATTGTCAGAAGTTGTCGCCACGACTGCCAACGCTGGTGGCAACTCATTGGGGTCCGCCGCCAGCGAATGGTAGCGTCCTGCTTCTATGCGTTGATCTAGATCACTGAACATGCCTCCTTTCGTCAAGTGTATATTTGACGGTTTTCCATGTACTGGCACGTCCATCTCGATCAATTTGCCGCCGAATGCTTCCACAATCCCCTGCAATCCAAGACATACGCCGAAGATTGGCGTACCCGACCTGCGTGCTTCCGTTATCACCGCCGACATCTTGTAGTCGGCAGGCCGTGCGGGTCCGGGTGAGAGCACTACAAGATCTACAGCATACCGAGAAAGCTGAACCGGCGTAATTGGAGCTCTGATAGTGGTGACCTCGGCTCCGCACTGTCGAAAATATCCCGCCAGAGTATGAACGAATGAGTCATCATGATCTATCAAGAGAACACGCAACCCGCTGGCGACGAAATCATTACGATCAACCTCATCATTCTGTCCGATATGAGGCGAACCGTCGAGAGCACGCAACAGCGCAGACGCCTTTAAATGGGTTTCTGCCTCCTCATCCTCCGGAATTGAGTCAGATAAGAGTGTTGCCCCTACTCGTATTTCGGCGATCTGGTGCTCTATGCGTATAGTTCTCAAAGTCAATCCAGTATCGAGGTTTCCGTTGAAATAAATCATGCCAACCGCCCCTCCGTACCATCTACGTGGTGTTTTTTCATGATCTTCGATGAATTGCATAGCGCGACGTTTTGGAGCTCCAGTTACTGTTACTGCCCAAGCGTGCGACAAGAAGGCATCAAGTGCGTCGAACCGCGTTTCGAGGCAGCCTTCAATATGATCGACGGTGTGGATCAGCCTAGAATAAATTTCAATTTGACGTCGCCCTATGACCTTAACCGATCCAGGCTCACATACACGTGATTTGTCATTTCGATCGACATCAGAACACATTGTTAATTCGGAAACGTCTTTTGCTGAATTAAGCAGGGTCCTAATTTGATCAGCGTCTGTAATCGCGTCTTGACCGCGGGCTATCGTGCCAGAGATCGGGCATGTCTCGACACGTCGGCCCGTTACTCTAACGAACATCTCGGGAGACGCACCCACTAGATGCTCAGCTTGACCCAAATTTAGAAAAAACCCATAAGGTGCTGGGTTTATGCGTCTTAAATCTTCAGCAATCGCTGATGGTCGACGTTTCAGTTCGGCATAGAAGGTGTGTCCAGGCACAACTTCAAAGAGGTCACCTCGTTTGAAGTGCTGGTAAGCTTGCCGTACAGTATCAGCATAACTTCCAAGTTCAGGAGATGACGGTAACGGCCGAGATGAAAATTCTTGTGCTGTTTGAGGGTATTCTACGCCATTATGCAACCGGGAACAAATTCCATTCACAGTAAAATCGTATTCATATTTCGTTATGAAATCGGCAGCCGAGTTTTTGACAAGTATGTTATCAGGTAAATATAATACCAAATCTCTCTGCTTCTCGGAACGAACTTGACGCTTTTCTATAGGTTCGAACTGGAATGCCAAATCGTAACCAAACGAACCGTATAGACCGAGATAATTGCATTCCTTACTATAAAATAACTCAACCAGAGATCTGATTGCTGAAAAAACGCTCGGTTGTCTTACTCTGTTTTCTTCGATAAAATCTTCACATGATTTAACAATATATAAATGTATATAATCATTTGATATTATAATTTTTTCCAACCAACGTTGGCACGATAGCCAATCAGAAAGTGGTTGTATTAATATATTACCTCTTGGATTACAGGCGCTGATTTCAATTTTGCGGTCGACGGCTGTAATGCATAGTATAGGATCAGTGAATGCGATACTCCACTGCGTGTATCGATTTGGATATTCATAATCAGAATATATCATCATTCCTAAGTTGTCATCTAATCGTGTCCTACATTTATCATATTCGCTTTTATCAACCTTATATTCCCTCCGAGTTACTGCTATTCCGCCTGTTGTGACATATTCAATCCGACTCAGATGCTGTTCCATGACTGCCTCTTTTTGTTTTGTTAGAAGAATTTTGAAGATGGAGCCGACAACGGTATTTTTAATAGCGTCTTATCGGTTTGTATAGCGCGCAAGTACTATATGTCTCTCTGTCTGCAAGACATGATGTCAATGATAATTGATATCATATAGCACTTAAAATCCGTTATCATTAGCCAGCCAACTACTGTATCCACGTCTGTTGGGCGCAACACGATTTTACGTGCCAATCTTACGATATATGCTATCGCTTACCCAAGGAAATCAAATCATATGCTGCGAGCCATATGTCAAGAAAATTTTTCTTTGCTATATTATTTCTCACTGCTTGTCGCTTAAAAATTGAAAAAATTAGAAACAATCGACGATATACTTAGCCATGACATTATTCGCGTTAGACAAACTGCGATCGCCCCTTTTGTCTGCACTCTCATCGGGAATTAAAATTATAAACCCGAATCTTATGATACAGATTTAATAAATCCGTAATTACAATGAGTGATGCATCGCAAGAAAATTGTTCCATTTGATCCGCTATCATCTAAAAGATTGAGCAGTACGCGCCGATGAGCCTGATGGCACTCACACCCCTGGATCACGCGCTGCTGATCGGCTGGTTTGACTACGTGTTCGAGTAGTGTCTCCAGTAGCACTACATACGTATTTGATGCTATCTACTCTGGTCGAGCTGATGATGCCGGTGGCACTCAGACTATGCTCGTCTCTGAATGCGGAAGCATACGAAGCCGAGGATCTAACCGTCTCGCTGCCCGCCCTCTACGACAAAGTCACCTGCACCGACCGACCCTATGTTGCTGCGCGCCCTCGTGCATGGCAGCGCTGCGCTGTTGGCCCCGGTAATTACGACAGCAGACAGGGGCCATCCGAGCATGCCAGGACTGCAATGAGCATGCCGGACGACGGGCGACCACCTGCCCGACAAACAAGGCCCGCCAGCGGCGCCGCTAATGCTCGTCGCGGTCGTGCAGCATGTTGCAGCGCTGGCAGCCGGCCGGTCGCTGGCCGGTCTGGTCGTCGGCTCCGGCTCACCATCCTGGGCGTCATCATCGGCGTCGTGACCACCTACATGACCGGATCGGGCACCTGACGGTCTTCCTGGCCGGTACAGCGTGAGGCGACAACAGCGCCGAGCGGATACATCCGCTCGGCGCTTTTTCACGATGCCGGACTAAAGGGACCTCAGTAGGTCGTGATCTTTGATTGCAGGACCGGATCGACGTGGCGAAGCCATGCGTAGTCCGGGAAATGCAGGCGCTGAGCCGTCAGGGCTTTCGCGCCGAGCTCCGTCACGGCCGAGGCGAGATCCCGCTCGGTCTCCAACACCTTGTGGACCTGCTTGAGAACCGCATCGGCCCGCCCATTCTGGTCGGTGATCGCCTGGAGCAGGTAGCCATACAGGGTCGGCAGGAGCGTTTCGGGCGGCTCCGCGAGCGGATTCCCCACCTGGCGGTCAGCGGCCGTCCTGGCAGCCTTCAGGACGGCCTCACGGGCCTTGCGATCGGCGACAGGCGCCACCGCGTCGATCGTCAGGAACAGGGCGGCGGCGAGGTGCCAGGGAACGCCTTCCAGCACGGGCTCCACGGCCGGGACATTGAGGAGGTCGCGGACCCCCGCGAAGGTGTTCGGGCAAGGGGCCGGTTTTCGAACCGTATCCTGGTCCTCGCCGGGCAGCCGCACCAGCCGGTCGGCCGGCACGAACCGGCTGCGGATCTCGCTCTGGCCGAACCCCTTGGGTGGCAGCGCGATGAGCGCGTCGATGTGGTCGCGGCTGCGCTTGCGCCAGGCGAGGTAGCCGATGAGCGCCGTGAGCAGGGATGCGACCAGGCCGAAGACGGCGCTCGACTGGTAGATCGACACGAACGCGAACGGCTCGCCGGCCGGCATGCCGGTGAAGTACCGGCCCCAGCCGGTGAACCGCCACAACGTGGCGCTCTCGATCAACCGCAGGGCGGCATAGAGCCGGCCGAGAACCGGCGTGAACGTCCACCACAGGAGGCTGAGCACGGCCATCGTGGCGAATGCGACGAGGCCGAGGACAACGATCCTGGCGGGCGAGACGGTCTCGACCGGCTTATCGTGCAGGGCGGTCACAGCGACGGTCCGAGCTGGGGCTCGTCCCGGGCGAGGGCCTGCGCTTGCGCGAGCGTCTGCTGGCGATCGTCGAGCATCAGGGCCTGCACCACGGGCTTGAGGACGGCGCGGACCTCCTCAAGGTCCTGTCCCTTGGGCAGGAGGCTCCTGGCCTCCTCGGGACTGCCCTGGATCAGCATCGCCGAGCCCTCCCGGCCGAAGCGCTCGATCAGGCTCTTGTCGATCTGGCGCACCTCCGCGATCAGCCCCGGATCGGCGACGATCTCGCGGGCCGTGAGAGTCTTCAGGGCGTCGGCGAGCGCCGGGCTCGGGCCCGGTATCTCAATGCGGTTGCGCACGGCATCCTCCGGCCGCTGGCCGGCGAGCAGCACGTAGCTCGCCGGGATCAGCACGCTCCCGACCACCTGGCTTCGTGCCACCTCCGCGCGCGGCTGAGTGCGGTCCAGGGTCTCGCCCTCGGCGAGCACCC
This sequence comes from Methylobacterium indicum, assembly GCF_017347565.1. Lineage (NCBI taxonomy): Bacteria > Pseudomonadati > Pseudomonadota > Alphaproteobacteria > Hyphomicrobiales > Methylobacteriaceae > Methylobacterium > Methylobacterium indicum. The sequence goes on from NZ_AP024146.1 coordinate 84,283, forward strand.
GCACGTCGACGCGGGAGTTGTTCTGCGGCATCACGCGGAACGAGGCGAGCGGAACCGCAGCGAGCACGCGGTCCTGACGCACCAGGGCATGGTCGTAGTTCGTAGCGACCACCTGGCCCCGGATCTGGGAGCCGGGCTCGGCCAGGACGATGCGCGGCGACCCCATCAGCCGTGTTGCCTCGAAGGCCTCGGCCGACAGACGCCCGAGAAGCGGATGGGCGCGCTGCTCCTCGGAGTAGCGGGCATTCCGCACCATATCGGCCAAGGGCTGGATCTGGCCGCGGGTGGCGAGCACCAGCTTGTCGCGGGTCTCGCTCGGCACCCGGTTGATCAGCGCCTGGTCGAGCGGCTGCTGATGGTGGCGGGCGTACTGCTCCATGAATGCCAGGAGGGTGCGGGTGTTGCCCTCCCGGAATGGGTGGGCCTGGAACAGCGTCGCCATGTTCTCGGCCAGGCACATGGCCGGCCGGCTCTCCTTCAGGTTCCCCGGCTTCTCCTGCGCCAAGCTCGACAGGGCCGACTTCATCTGCGCGTCGATCTGCGCCGGCGGCGTGTAGGCGACGCTCTTACCCTTGAGCACGACCTCGGGCTTCCACAGATCGACCGTGCGGGTCTCGCCCGCCCACGGGTAGATCTCGGCAAAGAGCCGCTTATGGATCGCCGCGAAATGCGCTTGGTCGAAGGTGCCGAGCACCGGCTCCTTGAGCATCTGGCGCAAGGCCTGGAACGAGACGATCTGCTCGCGCTCGGCCAGCGCCTCCGGATCCCGGATGTCCGCATTGTTCTTGAGGGTGTCGGTGCCCTCGTAGACGTAGGGATCGCCGCTCACGCCATCGCTCCCTTGGCACGGGCGCGGCGGGCGTCGAGCGCCTCGAACACCTCGTCGTTGGTCACCAGACCGGCGCCGGCGAGGAGGGCGCCGAGTTGCACGCGCAGCGACATCGCGTTGCCCGAGCCGAGCATGATCGCGGCCGCCTGCTCGTCCTCGGGCGAGGTGAGCGCGGTGACGAAGGGCGCGAACTCACGCTCGTCGACGCCCGAGGCGACAGCGTCGAGCAGGATGAGGGCATCCTCGCGCTGGGTCACCAGCGCCGGCAGGTCGCGGAAGCTCATGGGTCTCGTTCCTCGGTTCAAGCCCGGCCGATCCGGCGCGCAGGCAGCGACTCTCGATCCGTCCTCGAGACGGCTAACATCCCGACTGTCCTCTCTCTCCTACCCTTACCCATCGTCGCTTCGGCGCCAATACGGAGCGCGTGTCGTGTGCGTCACAGCGGCAGCCAGAGATTGTGCTCACGGCCAAGGCCGGGGACCCGATCCGCGACCTGCGGGAGCGTCAGGGCGTCAGCCCGGGATCTCGGTCACGGTCGAGGTCCCGGCGCTGATCCACGCTCCGCTGCGGCTGTACGTCGACCTGCTGATCGAGCTCGCGGCGCAGGACCTGGGCGATCAGGTGATCCAGGCTGCCCTCCTTGAGGTAGGTGGCCACGAACCCAGCCCCGGACAGGATCTCGCGCTCCTCGCGCGTCAGCCACTGCCCCGGTCCGAGCCCCTTCTCGGCCGATCGCCCGATCGCCCCGCTGGCGCCGAACCGGTCGGCGACGGCACTCGCGAATGCCTCGATTTCAGCACGTTGCTCGGAGGTCGCCACGGCCTTCGCGACGACCGCATCGAACGCCCGAGGATCGGTGCCAGGCGTCCGGGCGATCGTGATCAGCGCGGCGGCGGCGGCTGGCGACAAGCCCGGCACCTCGATCGCGATGCGCCACCGGTAACGCTCCTCCTCCGGCCGCATCTTGTCGGCCATGAACGAGAACATGTTCTTGAGGTCGATGGCGGACCTCCTGAGTTCTCGATAGGAGGCTTCAGCCTTCTCGCGTTCTTCCTTCTCGGCCTTCGGAACAAACCAGCCTTTTCGCCCCCGCAGACCGCCATAGGCCTCGGGGTCGGCGAGCAGGTCATCGATCCGTCCAGGGTAGCCCTCTCCGGACGTGCGAAGCTGGCCGTAGATCGCCTTGTAGAGGCTGGCGGGATCCTTGACCGCCAGGCGGATCTCGTAGCGCAGCATATCGAGTTCCGCCTTCAGGTGTCGCTGCGGATCGACCCGACTTTCGAGGACCGCATCGATCGCCGCTTCGTCGTAGGGAACGGCGGCCAGGAACGGCTTGAGCGGTAGCTTGACCTCTGCCGTTTCCGCCGGCTTGGACGGGATCGTTTCGGCAGCCGAAGGGCGGGATGCTGCGAGCACCTGCCAAGCTGCGGTAAGCCGCCCTGTGAGGCCGTGCAGGCGCCGCCAACGCGCCTGCGCGGTGCGGATCATGGTGCGCGCCCGCTTCACGAGCGCAGGCGCGAGGACGGCGTGGCCGTTGAGACCACGCCGCTCGGCAAAGGCCGAGGCGAGCGCCCGGACATCCTGTGGTCGCACCCGGTCGGCGACGTCTGTTTCCGCGCTTTCCAGACGGGCAAGAGCCGCGTCGAGCGCGGCCAAGGCCGGCGAGCCGGAGGCGTCGACAACGGCAGCGGCGGGCTTCGGGTCGGGGCCGATCGCAGCCGCGCCGCTTCCCGCCTCGAGGCGACCGGCGAGAGCCGAGAGATCCCTGGCGATCCGCTTGGCATCGAGCAGCGGAAGATCGCTCGCGCGGTCGCGGACCGGCTCCCCATCCATCGGCTCGGGCGGGCGCGTCAGCGCGACGGCGGCCTCACGGAATGCGGCCTCGCCGGCATGATCCAGGGTCGAGGCTTTCGAGCCATCCCGCGAGAGCCGGCGCGACAATCCGTCGAGCGCGGCCGCGTCGAGCACGTCTGGCGCGGGCTCATGTCCGAGCTTGGCCTTGCGCCAGTCGGGGATGAAGTCGGCGTGGGCACCGTGGAGAACGACGCTGTGGCGATGGCGCGTCAGCGCCACGTAGGCGAGATGGCGATCCATGCCGGGCGTGGCGAGAACATGCACCCGATCGAGGGTCGCGCCTTGGCTCTTATGCACGGTCGCAGCGTAGCCGTGATCGAGGTTGCGGTAGCTCTCGGCATGGACCTCGATCCGCTCACCGTCGCCTCTTCCGTCGCGATCGAGCCTGACCGTGAGCCGGCCGCTCGACGCGGCCTCGACCGTGGCCAGCATGCCGTTCTTCACCCCGAGCTGGCGATCGTTCTCGAGGAACAGCACGCGGTCGCCGGGCGCGAACATCCGCTCGCCGCGGGCCGTGACGAACCGGGCTTCGTCCTCCAGCATCCCGTCGGCCTTGAGCGCGGAACGCGCCATGGCGTTGAGGGCCAGAACGTCGATGTTGGTCTGGGCCAGGATCAGCGTTTCGCTCGCGCGGCCATCGGGCTTGGCGGCGAGGTAATCCGGCTTCCAGGCCGCGATCAGGGCCTCGCGCGCACCGTCACGATCGGGCGAGAACCGCACCATCCCGGCTTCACTGTAAACGCCGAGTGCCGCGGCCGCCTCGCCCCTGGCAAGCGCCACGCTTGCACGCCGCATCGCCGGATCGGCCTGGCGCCAGATCTCCGACAGCTCGGCGTAGCCGATCGTCTCGACGATCGCCCGAAAACCCGCACCAGCCTCGATCGGCTGGAGCTGCTGGGCGTCGCCCACCAGCACCAGCTTGGCGCCGCGGCGCTCCACCTCCTGCACGATCCGCGAGAGCTGCTCGGAGGCGACCATGCCGGCCTCGTCGAGCACGAAGACGTCGCCGGGTTTCAGCACGTCACGCTCGTGCTTCCAGGCGAGTTCCCACGATGCCAGCGTGCGGCTCGCGATCCTCGCACTCTTCTCCAACCCCTCGGCCGCCTTGCCGGCGAGGGCCCCGCCGACGACGGCGTGACCGGCCCCGATCCAGGCCTCGCGTGCGACGCCGAGCATGGTGGATTTGCCCGCACCGGCAAACCCTACGACGGCCGCAATCCGCTCAGGCGCCGTGACGTGCCGGACCGCCTCGCGCTGCTGCTCGGACAGTTCCGGACGGGCGGCGATGGCACGGTCGAGCGCACGCGGTGAGACCCCGTGACCGGCATCGGCGTAGAGCCGTCCGGTCGCGGCCTGCATCAGGATCTCGGCCTGGAGCAGCGCCCTCGTGGTCCATCGCGAGGGCGATATTACGCGCCCGCTCTCGGGGTCGAAAACCTCCTCGGCGACGGCCACGAGTTCGGGTGATTGGCCGAGCCTGAGACGCACCGCATCGAACGCGGCCGGGTCGTCGATGTAGCGGAAGACGGCGCGGGCAATGTCGCGCTCATCGAACACGCTCTTCTCGCGCGAGAGGATCGGCAGCAGCTTTTCCGGATCGGCGATGATCGCCTGCGCATTGCGGGCGCGTTTCTTTTTCTCCTCCTCGACGCGATCGGAGACGGTGCCGCGCAGGTTGGAGGCCTGGACGCCGATATGCTCGGTCGGCTCGATCCGGATGCCGGCCTCGACGTGCGAGCGGTGGTCGATGCGCAGGTCGAGACCCGCCGCCGCCAGGTGGGTGTTCGCGACCTCGGACCACGAGCGGCGCCAGGGGACCAGGTGCTTCATCGGCCCGGCAAGGCGCTCGTAACGAGGCTTGCCGTCCTCCCGGTAGAGGATGTCGCCGGCACGGTCCCGGGCGAAATCGAACTTCGCCCCGAAGCCGTCGTCGGTCAGCATCCTGAGCGGGACCATGACGTGGATGTGCGGATTGCCGGGCGCGTCGTGCAGGGCCCAGTCCGCGACGTAGCCTTTCGACGTGATCTCCGCCTCGACCCAGTCGCGGGCGAGCGCAACGTTCTGGTCGAAGGTCAGCTCGATCGGCAGCGCGATGTTCATCTCCATCGCGAACCCGGTTCCCTTCTGGCCCTCCTTCCGCTCGACGGCGTTCCAGAGATAGGCCGAGGCGCTGGTCTCGCTGCGACCGTCGATGCCGGTGCGAAACCAGGCCGGGATCTGGGCGGGCAGGCTCAGCTCGGTGTGGGCGACGTTCTGCTTGCCCTCGTAGGAAATGACCTTGCCGTCGCTCTCGCGGGTCATGGTGGCCGCGCGCCGATAGGCGGCGGAGGCGACGGCGCTCCGGCCGGCGCCGCTACTGATGACCTGAGCCGAGAGGTGATAGATGGCCATGCGAGGGATACCCGAGCTTGGCCTTACCAGCTAACGCAGGGAAATGCAAATTTCCCCATAAGTGCGCCCCTTCGTAAACTCAGGCGACTTTGCGGAGGCGCTGCGCGCCGTAGCTCCGAGTGAGAGCGGCCCCTTCGGGGCCGGCACGTCCGTCCGTCGTCAGCCGGCCTGCGCGAGGTGGGTTCGCGCCGTATCACCCGGAGGGGGCAGGGTGCTGGTGAAGGATGGCTGCGTGACCCTTGGTGCCAGAATGATGGCGGGCGACAGCGAGACGAGGAGGTCTCTCGGGACGGCTGGCTCCGACAGGAATGCGAGAGAACCTGCGGCCACGCCGTGCCGGCTCCGGGAAGGAAGCTTGGCCTTTGGCAGTGGGGATGGATCGGCGTCCAGAGCCTGCATGGAAGGCCTGAGAGGCATCACCACTTCCTCGACGATCCGCCCCAGTGTGACGCTGCGATCACGGCTGCGCACTCCCGGCAGCCATGGGACTGGCGCTTCTTGACGCAACGTTTCCCGATCGCTTCGGCGATGTTAACCATCGCCTGTCCAACGGAAGGGGAAGAGGCATCCATGGCCAGGTCGAAGTCGCGCGAGGCCATCGTCAGCGAGATCGCGGCGCTCACGAAGAAGCTCAAGGAGCATGACAAGGCCGAGGCGGAGCGGATCGGCAACATGGCGCTCAAGGCCGGCCTCGGGTCGATCAACATCACGGACGAGGCCCTGGCCCGGGAGTTCGAAGCGATCGTCACGCGATTTCGTGCGGAACACCCGGAAGTGGCGGAGCCAAAGGGCAAGAGAGCTCGAGGCCCTGGACCGGCTCAAGAGGGAGCTGATGACCAGGCAGCGTGAGGAGCGGAGCCAGGACGCCCACAGGAAGATCAAGCTCGGCGGCCTGATCGTGAAAGCGGGGCTCGCCGACATTCCGACCAACGTCCTGCTCGGCCTCCTGGTCGAGGGTCGCGAGCGCATCCGCGACCCTGCCGTGGAAGAACGACTCGCCCGCCTGGGGGATAAGGAGTTCAAGGCATGAAGTGGATCTACGGCGCCCTCGCCGTCGCGGTCGGCCTCGCCCTGCACCTCGCATTCACGCTGGTACTCGGCCCCCTGGTCGGGGCGTTCTACGTCGTCGAGCCGGGCCATTCGATGATGGTCCAGGCCGTGCGGGTGGCCGCGGTGGCGTTCCCTGCGCTCATCCTGTTTGCCATCTCGGGCCTGGCCCGGCCCGGCGATAGCGGCCGTGTGGTCGCAGTTTTCTCCTCGCTGTTCCTGATCGCCCTGTCCGTCTGGACGGTGCGCGAGGAGATCGCCCGGCTGACCGCTCTGAACCCGGGTGCGGATACGCGAGCCCTGCTGCGCCAGGCCGACATCCCGCTGTTCTGCGCCGTGTGCTTTGCGGGCTTCGTCGCCTTCATCGCACCGGTCGTTTCGCTGGTGCGGGTCAGGAAAACCACGCGCGGCTACAACAAGCCGATCCGCTCGAAATCCGCCGCCCACGGCGATGCCGAGTGGGCGACGATGAAGCTCGCCGGTGAGCTGTTCCCGGAGGACGGCGCACTGGTGCTCGGCGAGCTATATCGGCCCGACCTCGACCCGAAGACCACGTCGCGGATCTTCAAGCCGAACGATCGCAAGACCTGGGGCTCTGGCGGGCGCAAACCGCTGATGGGGTTCAACGCCGATCTCGGCTCCGGCCATGGCCTGATCTTCTCCGGATCGGGCGGGTTCAAGACGACCGGCACGGTGATCCCGATGCTGCTGTCGTGCCCGTGGAACGCGGTCGTGCTCGACCCCTCGACCGAGCTTCATCCGATGCTCGCCAACTACAGGAGCAAGATGCGTGGCCCGAGCAACCGTCGACGCGTGTTCTGCATCACGCCGAAGGACCAAGAGAGCGGGTTCAACGTGCTCGACTGGATCGGTCGGGGGGAGAACTCGGCCGAGAAGGACATCGCGGCCGTGGTCGGCTGGATCGCAACAGGCCCGGTCAAGCGCGCCGACCCCAACGACTTCTTCCGAAACTCGGCGCTCCAGCTCATCCGCGGGGTGCTCGCCTATATCTGCCTCAACAAGGGTTTCGACGCGACCAAGCCGCGGACGTTGCGCACCCTGCGCGAGATGATCTCGCAGCCCGAACCGGACTTCCTGATGCAGCTCGGTTGGATCCTCAGGGCCGAGGAAAAGGACTCGTTTGCCGCGCTCGCCCTCGGCCCATTCAAGTCGATGACGCCGCAGACATTCTCGGGCGTCTACGCGACCGCGGCCGACCTGACGAACTGGCTGTCGTTCAAGGAATACGCCGCGATCGTGTCTGGGGGAAAGTTCTCCAGCCTCGACCTCATCGACGACGATATCGACGTGTTCGTGGCACTCGATCTCCAGACGCTTCAGGATTATCCGGGGCTGGCGCGTGTCATCATCGGCGGGCTGATGAACGCGCTGTATCACGCCAACGGCGAGGTCAAGGATCGCGTCGCGTTCATCCTCGACGAGGCGGCGCGGCTCGGCAACATGGGCCTGCTCGAGGTCGCGCGCGACGCCGGCCGGAAATACGGCATCGTGCTCGTGATGGTGTACCAGGCGCTGGGCCAGCTTCGCCAGCAATGGGGCGATAAGGACGCTGTCTCGGCGTGGTTCGAGTCGACCTCGTGGCAGTCGTTCTCGGCCGTCACCGACGTCGAAACGGCCAAGGCGCTGTCGGAGCGGTGCGGGTATTTCACCCAGGAGGTCGTGTCCTACAGCCAGCAGGCCCGCACGGGCAAAGGCTCGGGCGGTGTGAGCCTGTCGGCCTCGACCTCGCTGCACAAGCGGGCCCTCATCATGCCCGACGAGATCATCAACACGATGCGGCGCGACGAGCAGATCCTGTGCGTGCCCGGTGTCGAGCCGATCCGCTGCGGCCGAGCGATCTACTTCCGTCGCGAGGACATGAAGAAGCTCGTCGGGGACAACCGCTTCTTCCTCCGCGAAGCGCAGGAAGCGGAGGACTACCTGACCGAGTTCGAGAAGTCTCTGGAGGACTCGCAACTGGCGGCGTAACCGGCGGCCGGACGGGCCGCTCGCCGCGACGCCGGTCGCGGTGAAACCCGTCCGTGAGGACGGTTCGGCGGGCGCCCGATCGGGTGCCCGCCGAAGGCTTGACCCGCGCGCTACGAACCAGAGTGAAGCCCCCCGATCGCCGGGGTTGAAGGCCGCCGGTGGGGCGGCCCTGGAGGAGGGGGTTTCAGCCCTCCGGGGGAAGCTGTGCGACCCGGGCCTGGGCGGCCTTCAGCTCGGCCTGGATGGTGCGCCGCTCGCGCGGGCAGGAAATGGAGGCCAGCTCGGCCTGGAGTTCGGCCACGTGGGTCACGAGGGCGTAGCGGGCGTGGGCGGGGAGGGTCGAGGTGTGGCGCGGCATCGGCGGGGTTTCCTGAGGCGCCGGGACCGTCCCTGCGCGATGCGACCCCCCAAACAGGCGGCGGCTCCGCCTGCACCCCGAGAGGGGCCGGAGCGCAGCGGAGGACCGGCCGGACTGACGATTTTGTCCCGCGAGGAATGGCGCGCAGCGACAGGGGAAAATCGTCTGGCCGGACGGTTGCGGGCGGAGACGCCGTCTGTTCCCTTGTCGCCATCGTGTAGGGACGGTCCGTCGCTGTGGCGACCTGGCTGCCGCGCTTCACCGCCGGTCCCGCATGGGGCGGTTCGACCGGACGCCGGGCTTGCCGGATGGGGCGAGGTGGCCGTCTCCCACCCTCGCCGTAGGTCCAGATTGGCGCGGGAGGCGGCCCCCACCGCGCCGCCGCGTCTCGTGATGGCGCCCGCTCCGGACGCCTCCAGCCTCGCCACCTGACCAGATGGGCTCCCTCGCTGGGGAGGAGTGCTTCCAGCCCGGCGCAGGATCCTCCCCAGCCGCTTTCCGCGGCAGTGCTGACCGGATGTTGAGGCTGTGCTACCTAGCGGGTTATCGGCACAACTCTGGGGCAAGCATGGCCGGAAATCCCCTCGCTCCCTTCACCTGCTCTGATGCGGCCTCAGTCCCTTTTCTGGCGACGTCTTGGTCGACCGTGAAGGCCATTTTCGAGAGTCCCGTCTCGCTCCGGTTCGAGGTCGGGTATCCGGCCAATCTCCGCCTCACCTTGACCGTCAGCGGCGTGCCCATGTTCGCCATTGGGGTCGAGGATGTGGGCGAGCTGATCGAGGGGTTCCAGCTTGGCGGGGATCCCGTCGTGTCCTGTGAGCGCGCCGTCTTCTCACTGGTCCAGGTCGGGGATGTGGTGCTCTACAGCGACGCCCTCACCAAGGTCTCCATCCCGCGCGGGGCCTACGATCGCCTCGCCGCCCTCGTGACGGAGTTGATCGGCGATCCGCGCGTCGATGCGGCCTTCCAGGAGACCTACCTCCAGCTTGCCCAAGAGGCGCGGGCCGCCGCCTGGGGCCCGGGCTGTCGGGAGCAGTAGCGGCCCGATCACGGACCGCCACCGGAGCGGGTCGGCGCCTCACGCGCCGGCCTTCACGCCCCGCCGGACGGGGATACCCTTGGCCATCGCCTTGTCGGCGAGGTTGTCGGAGATCCCGCCGCCGGGGAAGTGCACGACCCCGATCGGCGCCTGCTCCAGGATCTGGTCGTTGCGCCGGAAGGGGGCCGCCTTGCTGTGGCGCTTCCAGTCCGGCTTGAACACCACCTGAGCGACCTTGCGGTTCTCCGCCCACTTCGCGGCGATCAGCTCGGCGCCCTCGCCGCCGCCGTGCATCAGCACCATGTCGGGGTACTTGGTCCTGACGCGGTCCAGGGTGTCCCAGATCACCGTGACGTCCTGGAACTGCTTGCCGCCCGTGAAGGCGATCCGGGTGCCTTGCGGCAGGTGGATCTCGGTCTCGGCCCGGCGCCGGGCGCTGATGAAGTCGCGCGAGTCGATCATCGCTGCGGTCATGGTCGCCCGGTTGACCTGCGAGCCGGAGCGCGGGCGCCACAGCGACTTGGTGATCCGGGTGAACCGGTGGGCGGCAGCGTCGCGGGCGTACTCGAAGGCGTTGCGCAACTCGCAGAGCGTCTGCCCGAGAGCGATGAGCCGCTCCAGCTCGACCGACAGCACCTCGCTGCCGTCCTGCTCCCGCTGGCTCTGGCGCTGCGCCTGCTCGTTCTCGTCGAGCTTGCGTTCGATCGTCTCCACGCGGCGGTGGAAGACGTTCACGACCCCCCACAGCACGTCCTCGAGGTCGTCCTCCAGGCGGGTGCCGGCGAAGGCCTCCTCGAGCGTGGACATCGCCACGTAGAGGGCGTGGTCCAGCTTGCCGGAGTGGGGCAGGGGCCGGGGATCGTCGTGCTCCTCGAAGGGGCGGTAGCCGGTGACCGCGATTTCCTCGAGCAGGGTCGGATCGGCGGGCAGGTCCTCGTCGAGGGCGTGGGTGAGGTGGTCGAGCATCGGAGGCTCCTCGGGGGTCCGGGGGCTCGCGTCCATCGCGGCCTTCACGGCGACCCAAGGCCGGGCTCGGGGGTCTGGCGCACCCGCGCGAGGATCCGCATCGCGCCGTCAGGCGATGCGGCCGCGCGGGCCGGAGCGGAGTGGAGGACGGCACCCGGCCGTCGATTTTGCTTCGCGATGCAAAGCCGCCCTCCGGGCGGCGGCGGAAAATCGTCGGATGCGGGCCGTTGCGCCCAAGGTCCCCCGACCCGGCATCCGTCGCCCTCTGAAGAAGGCCGTGGACGTGAAGGCTTTCTCGGCCGGGCGGGCCTGTGGCTCGATCCTCGACCCGGGGCGAAGCGGATCAGGCGGCCAGGGCCTCTTCGAACTGGAGGTGGGCCACGGCGTCGTTCGGGTCGAGCTGGGGCGCGAGATGCAGGGCGAGGTCGCGTGGCCCGAGATGGCGCAGGTCGGTGTTGTGGTCGTCCTCGCGGGGATCCAGGTCGGTCACCAGGATGCCCGCGGCCTCGGCGCGCCGGCGCAGGGTCGCGGCCCCGCTCTCGCCAGCTGGGTCGGCGTCGCGGGCGATGTAGAGGTGGCGCAGGCCGGGAGGGAGGATCAGGGCACCGAGGTGGGCTCCGGACAGGGCAGCGACGTGCGGCATGGCCGGCAGGACGCGCTGGACCGACAGCACCGTCTCCACGCCCTCGCCAGCCACCATCATGTCGGGCACCGTGCCGGGAAACCGCACCCCATGGCCGAGCTGGTGGCCGAGGGTCCGCCGCGGGTCGCGCACAGCCGCCTTAGCCCGCCCGTCCGGAGCGAGCCAGGTCCGGCCGACCGCCATGACGGTGCCCGACAGGTCGGTGACGCTGGCCAGCAGGGCCGGATGATAGGCGTCCGGGCCCGGGGGCTCCTTGGCCGAGGGCCGGTACAGGCAGCGCGGGTGGAAGCGCAGGGCTGGCTGGCCGACGGCGTGATCGAGCCCGCGCGAGCGCAGGTAGGCTGCCGCGACGGTGCCGGGCACCGGCCGGCCGTAGCGCAGCATGCGGCGGGCCGACTCGACCGTGTCGCGGGCCTTCGGGAGCGGGCGGGCCCGTTCAGGCACCGGCGGCTGGGGCAGGCTCAGGAACGCCCGCGCCTCGTCGAGGGCGTCCTTCCAGCGGTCGCCGCACTGCATCCGGATCACGTCGAGCAGGTCGCCGTGCTCACCGGTCGCCGCATCGGTCCACTTGCCCCGGGCGCCCTTGCCCCTGCTCGGACCGGTAAGTCGCACGTACATGGACTCGCCCTCGCTGTTGAAGGCGTCCCCGACGCACCACCAGCGGCCGTTCCGGCGGCCGTTCGAGAGGTAGCGTCGGCAGAACGCCTCGACGTTGTCGGCAAGCTGGCGCGAGAGGTCCGCGGCGGTGGGATGGGTCGGCATGGTCGGCCTCCGTCGGGTTCGTGCATTAAGCGTGAGCGGAAGCGTTGACGCAACGCAGGAGTGCGTAGCGTTCGATGACGGCGGCCAGGATCGTGGCTCCACCCTCGCCGATCGGGATGAACAGGCGGGTGCGCCAGGCGATCACCTCGGCAAACAGCCCGATCGACTTCAGCCCGGCCCGCGCGCTCTCGCTCGCCCCGATCAACTCGATCCGGTTCTCGCCCATCACCCTGGCTCTCTTGACCTGGAGGCCGCCGGCGAGCTGGAGGCTGGCCCGCCCTCCGAGCACCGCCGCGTAGGCCTCGGCCGGGGCCATGGCGGTGCCGGCGCCGAGGTTCAGCCGCTCGCGAGTGACGTGCAGGTCCTGCGGGTCGACGACACGCCCGACGATGCGCTCGCCGGCATCGGTCACGAGGCGGAACACCCGCATGTCGATGGCCGGCAGCCGGTCCCAGATCGGCAGCAACAGGCCGGTGACGACGTAGAGCGTGCTCTCGTCGAATTCCGGCAGGCTGGCGAGCTCGGCTGCCCAAGCCGCCGCGAAGGCCTCCGCCGGCACCTCCTCGAACGAGGATCGGGCGTACTGGTCGCGGTCGAGGAGCTGCCGCTGGAGCGGGCGCACCAGGCGGACCCGCGCCACCACAGAGCCGTCCTCGCGGGTCTCGCTCGCGGCCTTCCCCATCAGCGCCGGCCGGCCGGACTTCCCGTTGATCACGGGGCGGAAGCCCTCGGCGATCATGGTGAGCGCCGTGGCGAGGTCGAGCGGCCGGAGCCGTCGGCGCTCGGCGATCGTGAGGAGGTGCGTGTGTGCGCCGCTCACCGGGTGGGTGTAGGCCACCTCGCGATCCGTCACCGTGAAGCTCTCGGCGGTCAACACCTCGACGCCGACGTCGTAGACCCCGGCCGAGATCGCACCCTCGATCACCAGGGCCAGGCGCTCTTCGAACGCCTCGAAGAGAACGTTCTGGACCGCGATCCGCAGCGCCAGCACGCGGTTGAGGAAGCGGCCGATCGGCGGCAGCTCGTCGAGGACGGCGCCGCTCTCGGAGGTGAGCGCCAGCCCGGTCATCGCCTCGAACACCTTGAGCGGGCAGCCTGCGATCTCACCGCGCATGATCGCCCAGTAGAGCTGGCGCAACGCGGTGGCCGCGTAGGGCCCCTCCAGATTGTCCTCGGGCCGGAACAGCCCCTGGCCGCCGGTCTGGCGCTGGCCCCGGGTGATCGCGCCGAGCGTGTCGAGGCGCCGGGCGATGGTCGAGAGGAAGCGTTTCTCGCCCTTCACGCTGGTCGTCACCGGCCGGAACCGCGGCGGTTGGGCCTGGTTCGTGCGGTTGGTGCGACCAAGCCCCTGCACGGCCGCTTCGGCCCTCCAGCCGGCCTCGAGCAGGTAGTGGACGCGCAGGCGCTGGTTCTTCGCGCCGCGATCGGCGTGATAGCTCCGCCCGGTGCCACCGGCATCCGAGAACACCAGGATCCGCTTCCCGTCGTCCTGGAAGGCCTGGGTCTCACTGAGGTTGGCGGTCGCCGGCCGGTTCTGGAGCACGAGGCGATCGACGCCGTCGCGCCCCGTCTGACGCACGATCCGGCGCGAGCGCCCGGTCACCTCGGCGACGACGTCCGTGCCGAAGTGGTGGAGGATCTGGTCGAGGGCCGACTGCACGGGGGTCAGCCCGCACAGGTGCTCGATCAGGGCGTCGCGGGTCTCGACCGCTTCGCGGCACTGGACGGGCTGGCCGTCGGCATCGATCACCGGCCGGGACAGGATGTTGCCGTCGGCGTCGCTGTAGGGCTCGTAGAGCTGAGTCGGGAAGGCGTGCTTGAGGTAGTCGATCACGTACTCGCGCGGCGTGACATCGACCTGGAGGTCACCCAACTCCTCAGACGGGATCTCGGCGAGGCGCCGCTCCATCAGCGCCTCGCCGGTCGAGACGATCTGCACGACCGCGGCGTGGCCGGCCTCGATCCCCGCCTCGATCGCAGCGATCAGGCTCGGGCACTTCATCGCGGTGAGCAGGTGATTGAAGAACCGCTGCTTGCTCGACTCGAAGGCCGAGCGGGCCGCGGACTTGGCCGCCCGGTTCAGCGTGCCGCTCTCCCCCATCACGCCCGAGGCCTTCAGCGCCGCGTCGAGGTTGGTGTGGATGACCTGGAAGGCGTCGGCATAGGCGTCGTAGATCGCGACCTGCTCGGAGCTGAGGATGTGCTCCAGCATCTCGACCTCGACGCCGGCGTAGGAGAGCGAGCGGGCGGTGTAGAGGCCGAGCGCCTTGAGATCGCGCGCCAGCACCTCCATCGCCGCAAGCCCGCCCTGGTCCATCGCCGTGATGAAATCCGAGCGGGTGGGGAAGGGGAAGGCCCCGCCGCCCCACAGGCCGAGCCGGTGGGCGTAGGCGAGCTTCTCGACCGTGACCGCGCCGGTGGCCGAGACGTAGAGCACCCGGGCGTCGGGGAGGCGGTACTGGAGCGCGAGGCCGGCGCGTCCCTGCTGCGAGGCCTCGACCACGCCGCGGTCGCCGGAGCCGGCCGCGGCGTTGGCGAGCGCGTGGGCCTCGTCGAGGGCGATCACGCCGTCGAAGTCCGGCCCGAGCCAGGCGAGGATCTGGTCGAGGCGCGAGCCGGACCCGTTCCGCCCGGCGCCGCGCAGGGTCGCAAAGGTCGTGAACAGGATGCCCTCGGCCAGCGTCACCGGCTTGCCGGGCGCGAAGCGCGACAGCGGGACGATCTGGAGCGGCTCCTGGCCGAGATGGCGCCAATCCCGCTGGGCGTCCTCCAGCAGCGCCTCGTTCTTCGAGATCCACAGCGCCTTCTTCCGCCCCTGCATCCAGTTGTCGAGGATGATCCCGGCGACCTGCCGGCCCTTGCCGGCGCCGGTGCCGTCACCGAGGAAGAAGCCCTGGCGGAAGCGCACGGCGCCGTCCGCGCCCTTGGCCGCGGCCGAGAGGACGGTGCCGGTCTCGTCGACGGTCCAGTGACCGGGCAGGTGCTGGGCGTGGGCGGCACCGGCATAGATCACGGTCTCGAGCTGGCACTCGGAGAGCAGGCCGGCGGTGACGACCGCGGCCGGCAGGCGCGGGGCGTAGCCCGGCCGGGGCAGGCGCACCGAGGCCATGGCGGTCGACTGGACCAGCGCGGTCGGGTGCGGGTGGGCGCCCTCGATCCGCAGGGTCTCCAGGGCATACGGCTCGTACAGGACCGCCTCCGCGGCGAGCGTCGCGGGCAGCTCCTCGATCACCGTGTAGGCGATCGGCGAGGCCGTCTCGCCGGCAGCAGTCGCGGCGGTATCCTGGCCCGGGGCACGGGAGCGCGGGGCCGCCGCGGGCTTGCGGGCAAAGCCCGGGATCGCTGGGCGGGGGGCCGGCGCGGCGACCGGCTCCAGGCGGGCGGGGACGTTCGCCAGGACGGCCGCCAGCAGCGCGCCCACGTCCTCCATCAGCCCGAGCGGAGCGGCATGCGTGCCCGTCTCGCCGGTCGGCAGCCGGTCGAAGACGTGGAGGCGGACGTCGACGCTGGTGCCGTGCTTGCCATAGGCGCGGCCCGACAGCCCGGCCGAGAACACCAGCCGACCGCCTCGCTCGGCGAGGCCTGCGAAGGCAGGGACCGAGGAGGGGCGATCGGGGCGGAAGCCCTCGCCGGTGATGGCGACGAGGCGCCCGCCACGGGGAAGGCGGGAGAGGGCGGAGCGCAGGTGGTCGGCGGTCGCATCGCGATAGCGGCCCTCGACATGGGCCGCGACCGAGAACGGCGGGTTCATCAGCACCACGTCCGGGATCACGCCCGCGTCGAGCCGGTCGTGGATCTGCGCGGCGTCGAGCTGCGTGACCGAACCGGCCGGGTAGAGCGCCGTGAGCAGCCCGGCTCTCGTCGCCGCCAACTCGTTGAGGTGGAGGCGCGCGCCGGCCAACTCGGCGTGGATCGCGAGCAGGCCGGTCCCGGCCGACGGCTCCAGCAGGGTCTCACCCGGACGCAGGCCGCAGGCGAGCGCCGCGACGTAGCCGAGGGGAAGGGGGGTCGAGAACTGCTGGAGCGCCTCGCTCTCCTCGCTTCGCCGCGTGTGGGTCGGCAGCATCCCGGCGATCCGGCCGAGCATCGCGAGGCGACCGGTCGGGGTCGCGGCCTTGGCGCGGATCGCCGGCCAGAACCGGCGCAGGAACAGAACCTGGGCGACCTCGGTCGCCTCGTAGGCATCCTTCCACAGCCACAGCCCCTCGGCGTCGCTGCCGCCGCAGGCGGCTTCCATCGCCGCGCGCAAGGCGGCGGTGTCGACCGCGTGGCCCTGCGCCAGGGCGTCCGCGAGGCGCGTGCCGGCCTCGATGATCGCTGGGCTCGGGGTCGGCTTGAGAGTGGTGCTGGCCTCGAAGTGTTTGCGGCTGATGGAAACGTTCACGGTCGCGGCTCCTGTCGGATCACGCCGGGCCGCAGGGCTCTCTTTCGCCCTCGTGCCGGCTCAATCCCGGCAGGGCTCCTCTTCCTCTCAGATCACGGACTTCTTAAATCGCAGCGAAGTATTCAGGACACACCATCTGTCCTTCTGGACGGTCAATTCCCTACGGAATCATCGAGACCGTTGACCGATCGAGATCGCCCCGGCCGCGCCCGAGCTGTCCTACGTTGCGTCGAACTATCCCCGTCCGCAGGCCCCCCGCGCGACTTCTTTCGCTCAGGAAGGCCGGTGGCCGACCTCAAGCGGGGCGGCGGGCACCGGCCGGGCGTGATGGCGCGTGCCGCGATCCCGGGCTGACACCCGGGACCGATGCTGATCGCGTAGGAGATCAGGCAGCCGCCGTGACCCCGCGCCACCACGCCACGCGCTCCGCGCGGGTGGCGTTGGCGAGGGACTTCAGCAGATCGCCATGGCAGGCCATGGGGGCGCACCAGCACAGCAGGTCGCGGTCGCGCAGTTCATCGAGCGAGCGCAGCAGGTGGTGCTGGTCGGCCAGCCACCGCCCGTACTTCGCGATGACCTCGGCCCGGGTCCCGTTCTTCCCGATCACGAACGGATTCCCCCACTTGCTGCCGCGGCCGATGTAGATGGCCCCATCGTGGGTTCCGGTCCGCCTGTTCAGAACTCGACACATCGTCCTGCTCCCGATCGCTGATGCGGCGGGGAGACCGCGGGCAAGGGGCGGGGTCACGCGAGCCCCCAGGCGAGCGGTAACGGCTTGCCCGTTGACCCCGGCCCCGACGCGGTCATGCAGGACGCTCGCAGCGATCAGGAGACAGGACGGGCACGAGCGCACAGCTCGCACCCGCCCCAGGCTCTCTCACTCGGCGGCGATGGCATACCCCTGGTCGGGCTCGCCCGGCCCGGACCCTTCCTCCTCCGCAGCCTCGCCAAGGAACGCCGGCAGCGCGACATCGTCAGCCGCCGTCGGCTCGTCGGATTCAGCGGTCTCGGCCGGGGCCGTCGGCACCTCGGCGCTCAGGCCGGGCGTGCGCAGCAATTCGGGCAGCCAGCCGCTGTCGGCCATCAGCCGCTCGGCCTCGCGCGCCATATCGCCCTTCTTGAGGTGGTCGAGGAGCTGGGCCTTGTCCTCGCCCTTGGCCTCGCGCACCGCCGCCAGGATCTTGCCCTTGGTCACGCGCGAGAAGTAGTTGCTCGAGGTCGGCCGCCAGTCCCGGGTCATGTCGAGGCCGACGAGTTGGGCGAGCTGGTCGGCGTGCGGCATCACCTCGGGGGGCCGCCGATCGTAAGCGCAATGCATCGCGTTGACGCTCAGGCCCGCGCAGAGCGCGAACAGGTCCGTCCGCTGCTCGGGCGCCAGATCGACCAGGAAGTCCCAGATCGCCCGATGGTCGGCCGGCAGGCGCTTCGCCCACGCCTCACGCTTCGCGTCGAGGGCGCTCGCTGGCCGGTAGGTGTCGAGGCCCTGGACGGTGTGATCGGGCCGGGCCGAACTGGTCGAGACCTCCAGGCACGACGCGGCGCGGTAGCCGGTAACGATCACCCGGATCACCATGGCGTGCAGCACCGCGATGAAGGCCGCCTGGGGATCGTCGGCCAGCGCCTCGCGCAGGGCGATGGTGCGGTAGGTGGTCAGCTCGGTCCGGTGCTGTTCCGAGAGCGGGCGCTCGACCTCCTCAGGCTCAGGTGCGGGGGCGGTCGCGGGCGTGCCGCCGCCGATCGTGATGATGGCTCGCATCACCGCCGGAGCCGGCGCGGCGACACCGCTCGAGGAAGGGGCGACCGGCGCACCGATCGCCGGCTCCGGCGCCGCGGCCGCGCCTTGGTCGGCTGCCGCCGGGGTCGCCACCTCCGCCCGGGGCTCGTCCTCCGGCCGGACGTAGCCGCGCCGCACCTGCGGCGTGCCGTCGAAGCCGAGGGTGACGAACGCACCACCGATCGCGATGTCGGCCGGGTCGTAGATGTGGGCGCGGGCCTCGAACGCGGCGATGGCCTGCTCCAGCTCTGCCATCCGATGCGCGGCGTCGGCGGGCCACTCCTCGTCGCTGTAGCCGTAGTCGTTGTCGAGCTGCTCACGCTCGGCCAGAGCCGCCTCCAAGGCCTCGTCCTCGGCCTCGCTCAGGTCGGAGCGGCTCGGCAGGACGCGCAGGCCGTAGACGCGGCTGCTCATGAGCGACAGCGTCACCTCGATCCACTTCCAGCCCTCGGCCGCGACGGTGGCAGCGAACTCCGCCAGCTTCGCCTCGGCCAGGCGGTCGAGCAATGCGGCATCGGCGAACCAGCCGTCGCCCCGCTCCGTGAACAGGTCGCGCAGGATCGTGCCGCCGGCAGCCTCGTAGGCATCCTCGCCGACGAAGAAGGCGCGGGGGTCGCCTACGCTCACCGTGCGCTCGGTGAGGGCCTGGCGGATGCCCCAGTTGCTCAAGGCCCCCCGCTTCTTCAGCGCCTCCCAGACCTGCACCTGGCGGGCATGATCCTCCGTGACCGAGAACGCCATGAGGCATTCCAGCGTCATGTCGCCGGCGCCGTAGGCCTCGAGCAGCGCGGGGTTGATCCCGGCGAGCCGCAGGCGCTGCGTGACGATCCGCTCCGTCACGAAGAAGCGGGCGGCGATGTCGACGGTGGGCATGCCGGCATCGGCGAGGGCCTTGAACGCGCGGTACTGGTCGAGCGGATGCAGGGCTTCGCGCATGGAGTTCTCGGCGATCGAGTCCTCCGTCGCGCTGATCGCGCTGCCGGCAGCGCGCACGATGCAGGGCACCTTGACGGTCCTGGCCATGCGCCCGGTCGCCACCAGGTGCTCCAGCGCGCGGAAGCGGCGCCCACCGGCCGGCACCTCGTAGCGGCCGGTTTCCTGGCCCGCCTCGTCGAGGAGCGGGCGCACGCTCAGGGACTGGAGCAGGCCGCGATGGGCGATGTCGGCGGCGAGGTCCTCGATGCTCATGCCGTCGGCGATCCGGCGCACGTTCGCCTGGGACAGGCTCAGCGTCTCGAATGGGATCCCGACCGCCTCGGTCAGCACGATCGTGGCGGCGGTTCTGTGGCCGGGCTTGGTGGAGGACTTGGCGGCGGACTTGGTCCTGGTCATGGTCAGCGTCCCTGCTTCTTCGGGCGGCCGGCTCTCTGCCGACCTCGAAACCCTCACGCAGGCGAAGCCCCCCTCTGACACCAGAAGGGGGCCGACGGATCGATGTACGCCGGATCAGATGGCTGCCTGACGGGCTGCGCCGGCGGCATTGGCAAGGGTCAGTGGCGGCACGGCGGTGGCAACGGCCTTCTCGAGCCGCGCCAGGATGGCGGGCAGCGTCTCGCCGGCGTCATGGGAGTTCCGGAGGGCCGCCAGGGTCATCATCGGCTGGCCGCCCTCGTCGGCTATCTCCTCCACCGGGCTCCCCATGCCCGGCTTCCAGAACTTCACGCCGGCCTCGAACATGCCGGGCCGCGCAATCCAGGCGCGCTGGTAGGGAAGCCCGTGCGTCTGGCAGAACCGGTCGAGGTTCGGCGTCAGGCCGAAGTCCTGTACGTCTTCGAAGGCGACGCTCCTCCCCTCGGTCAAGGCCTCGTTCACGAGGGGGGCGGCCTCGGCGAAGTACATGCCAGCGGCCGCAATCAGCGCCGCGATGGTCTCTTGCCCCTGAAGAACCCCGCCGATGGTCATGGTCGTCATGACGTACTCGCCCATGGTGCCCGCTCCTTCGAGGTCGAGAACCGAGACCTTCTCTCGACTCGTGATCCCTCGTGATCGCGAAGCGGATCCTCTGCCTCTGATGGCACGGTCCGTCCGATGGATCGCCACGGATCAGGCGCGATCCGCGCAGCCGACGCGCTGGATCGACGGCGCAGCAGAGCCTATGATGTCCATGGGGCGGTACGCGCCGCCCTGGGGCGTGGAAACCCCTCAACGAACGGCCTTGGGGTCCGGCTGGACATGGGCCCCACTTCCTGGACCCTTCGGGTCGGGGAGCCTGCGACGTATGTCCAGGCGCTCCGGTGCTAAAGGTCGTAGGGACCGTTTCGTTGCGGTTTTCCAACTCCCCGGCTTTGGGTGGTCGAGGCTCGTTTGCGGGGGCGCACCGCGGACACGGGCCTTGCGGGGAAACGAGCCGTGCCGTGCTCAACCGATCATCATGCCCCGACGCCGCGCTTCGGCGCACGCTCGGGCAACGGTGTCATCTCCCTGATCCGCGTGAAGCGCGCGGATCGCAACGCCGGCGGGTCACGTGGCGCCTTCCTGTCCGCCCCTGCCATGGCTCACGAAGTTCCTGCGGCGGCGCGCCTTGCGATGGGCCCGGGTGCAGGCACGAGCCCGCGTGATGCAAAAGCACCATGGCGGCGACGCCTACTACCTCGCACGCGACCGGGCGCGGCGTCCTGGCGCGCGGCGTCCTGGCGGGCGGCGGGACTGGTTCTGGACTCGGGTCGCGATCGAGATCGCCCGCCTCGAGGGCCGGGAGATCGGCCTGAGCGCCAGCGATCGCCGGCAATAGCGGCGAGTCCGGAGCGCACGAACACCACGAGATGCCCGGCCGCGACGGCGCAGATGGCCTGAAACGAGGAACGCTCATGGTCGGCGACGTCGAGGCGCTGCTGCGCCAGCTCTGGAACCTGAACGACAAGGACGACATCCGGCAAGCGCGGGAGGAGGCACCGGCCTCGGCATCGGAGATCCCCACCTGCGATCCTGCGACCACGCTGGCGATGAGCCCGATGCTGCGGGGTCGCTATGCCTTCGCAGATGCCTGGCACGGCGCGGCGTTCGGTCAGACCTGGCCGGGCCTGGGTGAGATCGCGACGATCTCCGCTCGGCTCCGGGAGCGGCCCTGGCACGATGCACACATGAAGGCCATGGCACGCGCGTTACCGGAGGGTGCCGATCCCGGGCGGGTGGTGGTGCTGGGGATCGACGAGGCCAAGGGCCAGGCGACCTACTTGGTCGCCCTAGGAGATGACGTCGAGCCGGTGGTCTGCACCTTCTATGGTGGGGGCCGCAATCTGTTCCGGGATCTCGGGCGCTACCTGGAATTTCTGGTGGGCGAGCGCGTCCACGACGACAGCCTGGAAATCCTCATCCCGCCCGGGCAGCATGCGGCCGGGCAATCAACGGCAACCGCTCCCGCTTAGCGATACAGGCGGGCCGTCGATGTGCCTGACCACGACTGGCCGGGTATCGGCGTCCTGGGCCAGCCGGGCGATCCGGCCAAGATCGGTCTGCGAGCAGGTGCCGCGCACCACGACCTCGACCCAGTGCCCGGCGCGGCCGACATGGCTGTCGCGCAGGCGGTGGTTGGAGGAGGTGTAGAACGACTCGTTCGGCTCGATCAGCCGCACGCGCGAGGTCAGGAACAGGATGCCCGAGCCGAGATTGCCGCAGAACAGGCGCTCGTCGGCGCCCGTGGTCTTCGGCCCCCCGCCGATCGTGCGCTGGCCGATCTGCCGGAAGGCCTCGGTGAAGCTCGTGGGATCAGGCGTCGTCCGAGGGGTGAGGACGTGCCGGCCGCCCCACGGGGGCTGCGCCGGATCGATCCGTCCGGTGGCGATCTCGTGGAGCAGGGTGCCGAGATAGCTCGGATCGGCCGGATACGGGCAGATCCGCCACAGCGCCCGGATCGCGTGGCGCTGATCGACCTTCAGGGCGAACAGGCGGGCCCGGGCGCGGCGCCAGCCGTCGGCCCGCTGCCGCCGGCTCTCCTGCTGCTGACGCTCCCACTGCCCGGTGCGCCGGATCATCTCCTCGTCGACCTCGAGCTGACGCTCGGCGATGGCATCGGCGAACAGGGGCAGGGCCGCCTGCTCGCGGGCCTGCTTGCGCCGGTACGCCGCGCGCTTGCGCGACGTGTCCTCGAACGGCGTCGGCCGCGGCCAGGGCTTGAACCGCATCACGCCACCGCCCGCAGGTCCGCAGCGGATTCATCCCCCTCGTCGCCCTCGTCGGGCACGCCGGCGCCGTCCGGGGCGAGCTCGGCCGGCAGGCGGGCGAGCAGCCAGTCGGCCGAGCGGCTGGCCATCCCCGCCGCCTGCACGATCGCGCGGGGGTCGGAGCGCAGCACCTCGAGCCAGTTCGCGATGTAGTCGGCGTGGCGCACGGTCGGCACGATGCCGAGGCTGGCGCAGACGTAGGCCGCCGAGATCTCCGCGACCAGTTCCTCGCGGGCATAGCCCTCGCTGCCGAAGCGGCCGGTGAGGTCGCGAGCGAGCCGGTGGGCCGCTCCTGTCGCGTGGGACATCTCGTGCGCGGCCGTCCGGTGGAAGTTGATCGGCTCGTAGAAGGATTGCGGCGGCGGAAGCACGATCGCGTCGTCGGCCGGGCGGTAGAACGCCCGCTGCCCGCCGAGGTGGATCGTGAGGCCAGTGCCCTCCATCAACGCGCGGAAGCGCGGCTCGATCAGGTCCTCGCGCGGCGGCGGGGGCGGCACGTAGAGCCCTTCGGGCAAGCCTTCGCACTGCGCCGCGTTAAACACCGTGTACTGCTTGAGGAACGCGATCGATCGAGCCTCCTCACCCGCCTGCGAGGCTCGCGCACGCTCCTGCTCTGGGGTGAAGCGGTTGGCGTAGACCACCGGCGTGCCCTTCTCGCCGCGGCGCACGTTGCCTCCGAGACCGAGCGCCTGGCGGAAGGTGAGCCAGCGCTGGGTCGGGTAGCCTGCGGCCATGCCGCTCGCCCACAGCAGCATCACGTTGATGCCGGAATACGCCCGCCCGGTCTGGGCGTTACGCGGCATCCCGACCGCGGCGGCACCGGGCAGATCCCCCCAAGGCTGCACCCACGGCACTCGGCCCTCCTCGAGCTGAGCGATGATCGTGTCGGTGATGCGCTGGTAGAGGTCGACGCGCGGGGCTGGAGCAGCCTCGGTGCGGACGGCGGTGGTCTTCCGGGAGGAGGAGCGGCGGGGCATCGTCGGTCTTTCGCGACGGGCACCGGAGCCTCTCTCCGGCCTGATCTCCCGTCACCCCGTCCAGGCCTCCTCTGACTCCGGCCCTACAGTCGTCACATGCACCGAGGCCTCCGAGACGAGGATCCCGGGTGCCGGCCGATCAAGAGGTATTCAACCATCAGTGGCTGGATCGATCGCAAGTTCTCTCCTAGAATGAATAGTGCCGGCCTCCCCCTTAGTCACCCCCAAGGACAGGAATCCGCCACTCGAGGCTTGGGACGGGCGTTCTTCCGCGAAAGGCCTCTCGTTCCTGGAAGGGGCCGATGCCCGGGTCGATCGACAACCGCCACATGCTGGAACAGCGCACGATCGCGGCTCACCGGCGCTATCTGGCGGCGCTGATGGAGGTCGAGCGTTCGGAGACCGAAACCGGCACCGACGGGGCGGTGCACAGCGCCGTCGAAGCCGCTCACGAGGTGCGTTTTCGGGTGTTGTGCGACCTCATCGCGGCACTCGGCTACGTGCCCAGGGGGTTGGCCCGGCGGTCGGATCTCATCGCGGGCAGTGATCCATCGATGCGTGCCAAGCCCGAAGGGTACGCTCCGCATGCCGGCGCCTGAAGCCCGAGCGGCGTGATCCCACCCCGCCCGGAGGACGGGGCGGCGAAGGCCCGGATCAGCCCCGGCGGCGGTTGGTCTCCCGGGTCCAGATCAGCGAGTGGGTCCGGCCGTCCTCGTCCGCGAAGAGCCTGGCGAACACGGGAGCCGGCAGGCTCGGGTCGTCGATCTTGACCGAGATGTAGTCCCGCTCACCCTTCGATACCCTGGCCCACCCGGCCCCGATCTCGGCCTTGTTGAGGTAGACACGGTGGGTCGGGGCGTTCTCCTGCGACCGTTCCGTCTCCGCAACGATCGTGACCTTCTTGGCCTGGATGGTCAGGGTGGTGATGTCGCCAGTGAAGCCGTTCTGGGTCAGGGTGAAGGTGCCGATGGTCGCCATGATGGTATTCCTCGTCCGTTCGCTCGTGCCGCGCCCTTGCGGCCTCGATGGCGATCGTCGAGCCGGAGGCGACCGGCGCCGCACCCGCGCAGCGGGCCGGAGCGCAGCGGAGGACGGCGAGGGCCGGGTTTCTTGGTCCGCGAGGAGCCGCCGCAGGCGGCGGGGAAGAAACTGAGGCCCTGCCGTTGCGGTGGTCCCGGGAGCCCCGGATAGATCCGCCCATCCACGAGGCCGTGGGCCGCGGCTCGGCTCGGCTCGGCGCGAAGGATCCCCTGGCCGGCTCGGGCTCGCCCTTACCTGGCCTTCGGATTGCGGGGCGACCGTCTTCCTATGGCTGAGCCCGACTGACGCGGGCAGAAGACCTGCTGCGGGGCGAACCAATCCCGCCCGGGGCCACACGCTCATGGCGCTGCCGGCGGCCGGGGCCCGGCCGGCCTGGGAAATGTGGCGTCAGGTGGGGCTGCCGAGGGCGAACGACACCTACCTGGGCACCTTGCGCGGACGGCCGCGGCGCCGGGGAGTGGCGTCCGACGTCGCAGGCCAAACGTCGCGGTCGGCAGAGCCTTCGATCTTGCGGCCCAAGCCGGCATCGATTGCTATTTTACGGCGGGAGACCGAGTATTCGGCAGCGACAGATGGATAATCATGGGGCAGACCGAACCGGGCTTTGTATTTGCGCCCCACACCGACCTCCCGACCTAGAAAACCCAAGGCACGAGATCACAGATAGCGTAAAATAAAAATCATATTTTTATGCTGCCTCGATGTCTGTCAACGCAAATCCGGCATTCCTGAAAAGGAGCGGCATGCGGTAGGTCCGAGCGCACGCATAGGCAAAGCAATCTCCGAAGTTCAGATCTGCGGCGTGCAGGCCCTTGCCATACCGATCGAACGCCTCGATCGCGACTTCTGCCGCCTTGGGCGACACGGCGACCACCTGGATGGCCGCGAGCGCCAGGTAGTCGCGCACGGCCTGCCGGGCATCGGGAAGCGACAGGTCGAGGATCCTGGCGAGCGCGATCGTGGTCTCCCAGACCACCATCGGGGAAGTGAGACGTTGGCGGGCTCGCTGGAGACGTGCGACGAGGACAGCGGCGTCCGGCTCGCCAGCGAGGATCGCGGTCAGGGCGGAAGCATCGACGACCATCACGGTTCTCCGTACAATCCGTCCCGGAAGGCCTTGTCGACCGGGCGGGGGTTGGGGCCGGCGCGCTCACGGAGCGACTGGGCGAAGGCGAGGGACTGAGCGACCAAATCGAGCTTGTCCTTCTCGCGGTCGAGTTCGCCCCGCAGGGCTTGGCGGACCGCCTCGGTCTTGGTCGTGCGCTTGAGGGAGGCGAGTTCCTCGGCGAGGGCGTCGACCTCAGGATCCTTGACGAAGAGCGCTATATCTATCTCGATCGGACATAGAGGATATCTCGTATAGGATATCCAATGCGCGGTGCCGCGCCAACCTCGTGCGGCGAAGCGGTGCCCGCGCGGGGCGGCACGGGCTCTATCCCGCAGCGTGAAGCCAACGCTGCTCCTCCGGCGTTGCTCGGACCAGCAGGTCATGGCGGAGCCGGGTTCCGCAGCGCGCGAGAACCGTTTGCCAGTCGGCGGCCGATCGGACGTTCGTCGCCACTCCCTCCGCCAGGTTGACCAGCACCGCGGTCCGTCCGGCCTGGGCGAGCCGGAGCACGTTGAGGACCGAGCCGGGGCTGCGCCCGTCCCAGACCATCAGGCCGAACACCGCTTCCCGCGCCATCGCCCGGTCCTTGGCGGCATGGAACTGGAACCCGGTCGACGCTCCCGACGCAGCGATCCTCCGGACCGGCCATGCGCCGATGTTGTTGCGCGGCCGATTTCCCGAACAGAACACCGTGACCCGGTCGTAACAGGCGGCCCCGAGATGGGCCTGGACGGCCTCGTCGGCACCGGAGGCATCCCCGACTACGACCGCGTGTCCGGCCTGCGCGATCCTGGTGAGGCGAGCACGCACCGCGTCCGGGACATGTGCGATGCTCCGGGAGCCGCCGACGAAGATCGTCGTCGTCCTGTCCCCCGTAGCGGGGATCGGGTGGTCGGAGGCAGGCTGGAAGCGGGACTGGGGCAGTGACATCGCGGCCTCCCGGATGGGCGCCAAAGGGCTTTCCTTGCGACCGGCGCCGCGTCGCCGAAGCGTGGACCGAGCCTTTGACTCGGCTCCCCGGCGCCACGGGGGGAGCGGGGCAGGTCGAGCTGCCCCGGTGAGGCTCACTCCTCGTAGGGGTCGAATTCGGTGATGACGCTGGCGGGATCGCCCTCGAACTCGTCCGAGGTGACGACGCCGTACCCGGCCTCGGAGCGGAACACGGTGACGGCGACCATCAGGGACTGAGAGAGGCTGTGGGCGTAGCCGTTCGCGAGGCTGAGATCGTTCGCCATGGGGATCGGGCTCCTGAAGGAGCGGGGCGATCCCCGCTCGACAGCGCCCCAGGAGGCCGTGAGCGGCCGCGATCACCGCGGGAGGCGAAGCCGGGAGCGGCCGCCCGCTTGCGGAGCGGACCCCTTGAGGGTTGATCGTGGAAGGCCGCGACGGCCTATCGGGGTTGCTGCGAGAGAGCGGGGTCGACCCACGCTAGACGGGGCATTATCGACATGACCATGATATCAATATCATAGCGGTATGCTGTCGCGCCGTGCCTGGCTCGTGGGACATCCCCGAACTCGGCTCGCACGGCTGCCTGAGCGCGCTCTACGAATGACCGCCGAGCTTTTCCGCGCAGATCGTAGCGACGATCTCGCGAAGGGCCCCGATCCGCTCCACCAGCCAGGCCAGTTCCTCGCCGGTGATCTCGTAGTGCGGTGAGTAGCGGGCATCGACGTAGGCCCGGTCGAGCCGGGCAAAGCAGCGCCGGGCGAAGCGGGTGTCGCGCAGCCAGGCCGCGATCAGCCGGGCGTCCACGCCCTCGGCCAGCGGCCGCAGGCGATTCAGGCGATGCAGCTTCGGACTGTAGAGCGTCACCACGAGCAGGACGCAGTGATAGAGCCGTTCGGTGGTCTGGTGCAGCAGGAAGGCCGCGAGACGAAGATCCCCGCGCTGGATGAGGAAGCCGGCTGCCGCTTCGAAAGAAGCGGCGTCGGGAAACCAATGCTGAAGCTGAAAATGCCGTTCGGCCTCGGCGCGCACCTCCGCAACGAACAACGGCTTCGGCGAGGCGAAGGGAAAGCCCTCGACCTCGTAGAGCACGATCCCGTCCCGGGCGATGTCCACGAAGAAGGGCCGGCCATAGGCGAGCTGGTCGTTCAGGTCGTGGATCGAATGGACGATGAAGCTGACCTGTGTCCTGAGGCGGCGCGTCACCGTCAGCTCGCGCAGAAGCCGCTCCTCGGCCCGCTCCCAGAAGTCGTGCGGGTCGGTGAAGCACTCGTTGTCGACCACGACGAGCAGGTCGTAATCCGAGTGGTAGCCGGTCTTGTGGTCGTCGACCCAGTCACCACGGGCATGCGAGCCGAACAGGATCAGCTTCAGGATACGCCCGCCCTTGCGCTTGTCGGAGAGCTTGCCCTTCTGGGCAGCCTCGAATTCCTCGAACAGGATCTGGGCCGCGAACTGGAGTTCGCGGCGCTTGCGTTCGGGGAGGTGGTCGAGACGGTCCGACAGCGTCATGATTCCTCGCATAGGCGGGGCACGGGCGGACGCCAAGGGAACGGGGCCCGAGCCCGCTCCCGAACGACCGTAACGATCAACGCTCGCGCTGAACCATCCGGAGTTGCCGCGCGCGGATCGCCTCCGCCATCGTCCGCAACACGACGCGCATGAAGGCCGGGCTGAACCGGCCGTAGGCGTAGCGCAAGGGATGTGTCTCGAGCGGGATCAGGTGAAACGAGCCCGGCATGACGTCGCCGTTGGCCTCGTCGAGCATGATCCAGCACGGCCGGTCGCCCGGGAGCTTGAGCCGGCGTCGCTCGGTCTCCGGGACGGCGACCGCGGTCCGGTCGGGCAAGGGTTCCTGGGTGGTGATCGGGAACACCACCACGGCGCCCGGTGCGACATTGACCGGAACGACGAGGCAGACCGGCCGGTCCTTGCGGCCCTCACGCTCGCCGCGGTCGTGCTCGCGTGGCCAGAGAAAGCTGTAGCGGACGACGAGCCCGGTATCCGGTGTCTCAGTCGTCACCGCCATGCTCCCTCTCGTAGGCCTCGGCCGCCTGCAACAGGCCGTCGCGCAGGTCGTCGGGCATGGTGTCGAGGGTGAAGGCGCGGCGCGGATCCTCCGGGCCGCACAGGGCCTCGTAGTGCTCCAGGCTCATCAGGACGAACCGCGGCTTGCTGCGCCGGGTAATGACCACGGGCGCGCGCTGGGCCGCGTCGGTGACTTCGCCGACCTGCTTGTTGAGGTCGGCCGTTGTGAACGAACGCATGAGGGCCTCCTGATCTCTGAAATCCATATATCATGGATTTTACGGATGATGGCCGGCCGAGACGGTCACAGGTCAAGATCCTCCTGGAGGAAGCGGGTCGGGATCGCCTCCTCGTGGCCCTCCCAGACGACGCGCCCACCCTGCCGGATCGTGACGAAGCCGCCGCCCTTCGACATCGGCGGGGGCGGAGCGGCCTCGAAATTCCCGCAGCCGAACTCGCCCGTGGTGGCCGAGAAGGCCGGCCTTAGGTTGTTGCCGATCAGGACGCGGTCGCAGGCGCCGGTCGGCCGGCGGACGCGGCGGTGCGACAGGCCGAGTTGGAACCACTCGTAGGCCCGCTGCTCCTCGTCGGACGGCGCCTTCCAGTGCCGGCAGTGCTTGCACCGGCCGGAGCAGGTGTCGGCCGGCTCGTCGAGGACCGGCCCACCGTTGTGCCCGAGGCGCCCGGTCACGGCCGGCCTCCGGCCAGCCCGCTCGCCTCGCACAGCCAGGATCGCAAGTCCTGGCGCATCCGGCCGATCGGCCCGTTGATGACGTTGACGCGGGCGTCGCGCCGCACGCAGCCCATGTCGACGAAGCCGCGCATGAGGGCGTGCATCACCGCCACGTAGAGCCGCCCGCCGACCAGCGCGACATCCGCGAAGGGCTCGGCTCCGTACCGGGTCAGGCCGGCGATCTCGGCGCCGGCGTGGATTCCGTCGGTGTCGGGCCGCTGCGGCGAGGGCGGTCTGGGCCAGCGCATGGTCACGCCGCCGACGATCATCCGCTCGGCGAGATCCTGCGTCAGCCGCGCGTCGTAGTGGGCGATCGGCGTAGTCGCGTTACGGAAGCCGTAATGGGCGGACAGGAAAGCGTCCCTTGCGCGCCGGCTGGTGGGCTCGGTGACGCGCAGGGTGCGCCAGAGCGGGCCGTCGTAGCGCGCGAATGCCGGCACGCGGTCTGGATAGCGGCGCTTGGTCGCCGAGCAGGCGAGGATCAGGAGGCGGGTCATCGGCGGAGCTTTCGCGACGGGCGCCGGAGCCTCTCCCCGATCGCGATCCCGTCATCTCTCCCCGGCCTCCTCTGCCTCCTGCCTCACACTGGCGGCAGCGAGAGGCTGGCGAGCCTGGGGTATGGCCTCCGGATGTCAGTTCCCCCTGCCGCCATGTCCCGCTCAGATCTGCCCATCTGGCGCGGCCGGATCGAGTGCATGAGCCCGGCGACAGCCCCCTGCCCCGGCCTGCATGGTGAGAGCTAGCAGCAGGTCCATGCCGGCATGCTGGAGTTCCTCGACCGGCTCGGTCCGAAGGCGGTCGATCTCGGTTGGAACGCACCGGACCTGTTCGGGGTCCACCCGGCCGCCGGGGTCTACCAGGTCGATCATTGCGGTGCCTTGGTTCTGGGCTGCGCTAAGGCGGAATGAATCGATGCAACGCGGATCGGCTTCGGCAACCTGACCTATTACAGGGACAAGCCCGGGCGGCCGGTGGGCGTACCGATCTGGGCGGTCCGCCCCTGAGGGCCGGCATTCCTCCCTCGCAGCATGATGGTCAGCCGTACCACCACACCGCGCGGGATCAAACACCTAGATGTCTCGTCCCTGATAGACCTCGGGAGCGTCGGGTCGGGGTACTCGGACCCGCTGCAAGAGACGGCCGTCGATGGCTGCGAGACCGCACCCGATGAAGGCCATTCCGAGATAGTGCCGCGCATCAAGATGCTCGCCCAACACGAGCACACTGAGCAGGATAGCCGTGACCGGGATCAAGAAGGTGACGAGAAGGAGATTGGTAGCCCCAGCAGTTGCAAGAATGCGGAAGTATAGCACGTAGGCGAGTGCCGTCGATAAGGCTGCGATGCCTAAGACAGCACCCCACACCGACGCCCCCGGAACCGGCAAGGTCCAGGGCCGATCCACGACGAGGGCGACGGGCAGCAGCATGAGCGTGGACGCCGTCACCTGTCCCGCGGCCGTCGCGAGGGGCGGAACGCCCATGCGCCGGAAGCGCCGCCCGAAGATGCCTGCGAGGGCGTAGGACAAGGCCGCGCCGAGGATGGCGACTTGCGCCAAGAGGTCGGTCCCGAGGCCAGCGAGCACGGCAGGCCCGACCATCACGGCGACGCCGGCGAGACCGATAAGTACCCCGACGAGACGATTGCCGGTCATCTTCTCATCCGAGGTGAGCACATGCGCAGCGACGACGGTGAAGAGCGGCGTGGTCGCGTTCAAGATGGCGGCGAGCCCTGAGACGATGTGGGTCTGGCCCCATACGATGAGGCAGAAGGGAATCGCGTTGTTGAGCAGACCCATGCCGAAGAACGCGGCCCACACCCGAGCCTCGCGTGGCATCCTGAGACCCAGAAGAGGGACGAGGGCGTTCAGGATCACCGCAGCGAGACCAACGCGCAGAAAGACGAGGGTGAACGGCGGCAGGGCGGAGAGCGCCACGTCTGTGAAGAAGAACGATCCGCCCCAGAGTACGGAAAGGCTCAGGAGCATCGCCCATTCAGGCGCGGACATCGTGCGGTTGACGGCGGGCGGCATGATGCACCTCTTGCTGGTTCAAACAACCTTACGCCGTTGCCAGGGCGATGCGCTTCCCGTTTCCTGCTCTCGAATTCCCGTTTCCCTCCCCCCGCCCTCAGCAGCCCTTCATGCGGTCACACTGATTGAGTTATAACCCTAGGTAGGGGACTCGTTCGGGTCCAGGCGACGACACAGGAAACGAGCGCGACGGCAGCCAAGTAGCTGCGCGACAGGCGGTCGGAGCGGTCGCGACGCGCCGACAGTTTTTGAGGTGGCCGAACAAGCGCTCGATCTGGTTGCGCCGCCGGCATGCGATTGGGCGGTGCGTGACTTGATGGTGGCCGCCGTCGAGCACCGCTTCGGTCAGGTCAATCGGCTGCCTGTCTTCATCGAGTGGCTCACCGACAACGGCAGCTGCTTCGTAGCGCGCGAGACGCGCCGCTTCGTGCGAGCCGTTGGCTTCGTGCCCCGGTGATCCGTATTCCAGACGGGCGCGAGGTCATGCTCGCGAATTAGGGCGACCGCGGCTGCAATGCCCAAGCCATTGAATACAACTGGCGCGGCACCTGCCTCCCGGGCCAGCGCGTCCAGCACCCCGACATTCTGGTCGGAGATTGCGACGCTCAGGCAGCACACGGCGCCATGCCGGAAGTCCGGGGTTGCGCCGAGCCAATCGATCGTCAGGCCCAGGCTT
The DNA here is from genome assembly GCF_017347565.1 of Methylobacterium indicum. Classification (NCBI taxonomy): domain Bacteria; kingdom Pseudomonadati; phylum Pseudomonadota; class Alphaproteobacteria; order Hyphomicrobiales; family Methylobacteriaceae; genus Methylobacterium; species Methylobacterium indicum. The sequence continues at coordinate 116,020 of NZ_AP024146.1, forward strand.
CGGTAGCGGCGGAACACGATGGCGTCGCAGTTGCAGAGCAACCTTTCGATGCCGATAGTCCGGCAGGCCAGAAACAAGCTGAACAGCAACTTGATCAGTGCCAGCGGCCGGTCCTGAGCATTGAACATGGTCTCGTCCAGGCACAGCCGCGTGGCCTCCCAAACACGCGTACTCCGCGACAGCGCGGCTTGGTGCCCCTCGTCCACGCTGCTCTTGAAGACAGTGGTCAGAAGGTTGTCCTCCGAAAGGGGGATAAGGCGTACGCTCCCGAATAGATCGCCACCGAGGCCCGACAACCAGTTCAAATATAAACATTTATTAAAATCAAATATATCTGCCTCCTGTCCATTACAATGCGGGATGTCCCATCCAAGCTGTTCGCAAAAAACCCGTTTCCTTAGTCGCAACATTGTTTCGCGGAGCGCAAAATCAATGGTCTGAGCGGTGTCGATTTGGACAAACATTCTTTCCCTCCCTAGAGGAGGGACCATCACGGGTTGGAAAGAAACGGCTTGCAAAACGACCACTTGTGCTCCACAAGGTCGTCAGACACATTTGCGACTATTGACTCATCGCGAGCTGCTAATGTGCATTCAAGATACCGATTTTGAGGGCATGGTCTCTGCCGCCCGGTCGACACCCTCAGTCAGTAATTTTATAGCTCAGTTCGGCACGACAGGTCTCGTCGGAGATACCACCTTTCATATGTTCTCTGGGCCGAATAACGGGCTGCCAGCCCCTTATGTGAAGTCGACCTATCCTGAATCCTGGCTCTACTTCTATCTATGCAATGATTTGATGAATATTGACCCAGTAATCCGCTACGCGCAGGAGAGCCGAGATCCGTTTTTCTGGTCCGATCTAATACTCTCGCATGCCGAAATGCGGATGATGAAGCTCGCGACCGGCTTTGGCGTGAGCGTCACGGGCTTCTCAGTCCCGACGTCGGACGTGGGCCCATACCGCGGTCTATTCTCGATCTGCGCCGTGCCCGGGCGTGAAGCGGACTGGCTCAACAACGTCCGGGCAAACCGCGCCAATATCGAGAAGATCGCTTCCAGTCTGCATCGCCAGGCGAGGCAAGAAATCGACCCCTACGAGGGCTACGCGGTGCACCTGTCGCGCCGAGAGGTCGAGTGCCTCCGGCACATCGCCGAGGGCAAGACCCACACGGACATGGCCGAGATCCTAGACCTCTCGGAACACACTGTGCGGAGCTACTGCCGCTCCGTGAGATTGAAGTTGAATTGCTCAACTCTGGCGCAGGCGGTCGCTAAAGCCTGCGCCACGGGCATCCTATGACGCAAGCAGAGGTGCATCGCTTCCCTCCCCCGTAGCACGCCTCGGACTCCCATCGCGCGTCCGCACCGACGATCCCCCTGCAACTCCTCTCGGCCGCTACGGGACGCGCGAGCCCACGAGGCCGTCAATGCGAAGCGCCGCCCCGTGCCAGAGATTGTACTCCGGGGCAGTACCGGAACAGGCCCTCACCGCCCGAGAAGCCGCCGCCCTGCAGTCCTGCCCGGACCTATCCCATCCCGGCGGGCCCTGCGCGGCGAGGTCAAGCTGGGTGCAACTCTCCGGCTTGTGTGGGTCGCGAGCTGTGGCCCGCCGCGGCCCCGCCTTCGGTCGCGAGCGCGTCAAGAATCCGCAACCAGGTCAGCGCGCCTTTCTCGAAACTATCGAGATCGTATTTTTCGTTCGACGCGTGGATGCGGTCGTCGGCTTGGCCGAAGCCTAGGAGCAGGCTATCCATGCCGAGCACCGTCTTTAAGGCGCCGACGGCCGGGATCGATCCACCCATGCCGACCAGAACACAAGGCCCCCCCCAGACCTCCTGAACAATCCGCTTCGCCACCGCGAATTCGGGGCGTGTCACGTCCATCTGCGTGGCTGCTACTGTCCCATAAGCCTCGAAGCCGACGCGGCAGTCCGCGGGGATCCTCGCTCGCACCGCGTCGCGGAAGGCCGTCCTGATCTTGTCCGGATCTTGCGCCGCTACGAGGCGGAAGCTGACCTTGGCGACGGCGTGCGCCGGCAGGACGGTCTTGAAGCCCTCGCCAATGTGGCCAGAGCAGAGCGTGTTGATGTCGAAGCATGGGCGGGACCAGACCTGCTCCAGTACGCCGCGGTTCCGCTCCCCGGCGGGCTCGGCAAGACCGACATCCGGCAACAATCGATTGCTGACGTTGGCTAGCTGCGCCCACTCCCGGGACACTTCCTCGGGCAGTTCAGCCACATCGGTGTAGAAGCCCGGCAGCGCGACTGAGCCGTCCGACCCGCGGAGAGAGGCGAGTGCCTCGCAGAGCACCTGCGCAGGGTTGCGCGCCGCGCCGCCGTAGTTGCCTGAGTGTAGGTCTTCCTGGGCCGCGCGGACCGTGACAATTTCGCCCACGAAGCCGCGCAACTGGCAGGCGATGACCGGTGTCCGGCGGTCCAGCATGGCGGTGTCGCAGATCAGCGCGATGTCGGCCGCGAGTTCGTCCGCGTGTGCTTCCAGCACACTGGCCAGCGAGGGCGAGCCGATCTCCTCCTCGCCCTCGATTAGCAGTGTCACGTTCAGCGGCAGCCCCCCGGTCGCCATTGCGGCGCGGCAGGCCTCGACGAAGGTCATCACCTGCCCCTTGTCGTCCGCAGCACCGCGCCCGTGGATGACCTGCCGGCCGTCGCGCGCGAGCAGCAATGGCTCGAAGGGCGAGTGGTCCCACTCGTCCTCGTGCCCCGCCGGCTGCACGTCGTAATGGCCGTAAAACAGCACCCGGGGAGCGTCCGGCACGCGGGGAGCATGGGCTAGTATGACAGGGTGGCGCCCGGTGGAGACCGTGCGTGCCTCGAAGCCGAGGCTCTCCAATTCCCGCGCTAACCACTGCGCCGCCCGCCCGCAGTCGGCCGCGGACGCTGCTTCGGTAGAGATTGAGGGGATGGACAGGAACTCGAAGAGGCGCTTTAGCGCGGCGGGGCGGTCGTCGGCCAGCCAGGTTTCGCTCGCGATCGTCATCGTCGTCCTCTCTTCAAGGGTTTCGGCGCCGCGGCACGTGCGGCGCTCAGGATCGCTGGAGAAACGGGAACGGTGGGCGCAAGCCGGCCGCCGTCATGCGTCGGCAAACTGGACGAGTTTGCTGCAGGCGCGCTCGAAGGCGGCCCGCGCGGCCGCGCTCATGTTGCGGGCACGCATGGCGCCGTGGACGAGTCCCTTCTCGACCATCAGCTCGCAGGCCACTTCCACTTCCCGCAGCTTGTCTGCGTATGTCAAAGAGTCGACCTGCAGGGAGTCGAGTTCGGCCGCCATGACGTAGGCGGGCGGCAGACCGCGGAAGTCACCGCGCAGCAGGGGCGAGACGTGTGGGTGCAGCACCGTGTCGCCGGGCGCGTAGCAAGCCGTGTAGAACTCCATCTCGCCCGCGGTCAGGAGGGGCGCGTCGCCCCCGCCGTTCCTCCAACGCGAGAAGTCCAGGACCGGGTTGAACAGCAACTGCGCGTCGATGGTCGCCTCGCCAGCGTCGCGCATTCGCATGCAGAGAGCCACCGCCATGTTTCCGCCGGAGCTGTCCCCACAAACCAGAACCTTACCGAGGGTCAGACCCAGCGCGGATGCGTTGGCGATCACGTGGCGTAAGACGTCCTGGCAATCGTCGATCGCGGCCGGGAACGGGGCCTCGGGGGCGAGCCGGAAGTCGGGCGCTACCACGTCGAGTCCGGTCGCAGCGCAGATGTCGGCCATCAGCACGTGGTGAGTTTCGAGCGAGCCCAGCACGAAGCCGCCGCCACGAATGTAGAACACCATGGCGTCAGAGCGACCGCCCTCCTTTCGGTAGATGCGGAAGCGACGGACGACACCGTCCGCCTCGTATTCGGTCTCGTCCACACTGACGCAGTCTGGGACGGGTCCATTGAAATGGGCCGCCAGCGCCTCGTAGAGCGCCCGCTGTTGCACGATGGGCAGCTTGTGATACTCGCCGGTCATGATGCCGTTGCACTGGTTGATGAAGCGCTCGATGCCATCGGCGTAGGGGGAAACCTGCAGGTCCATGGGTGACGCCTTCGCGTTCGAGGATGCGGGAGCCGCTCCGGCGCGGTGCGGGCTTGCGATCCGTTCGCCGGACGACCGGGATGGGGAGCGGGTTATGCGGTAAGCCCGGCTTCAATGGCGCGGATCTCGCGCGTGTCAGCGGCGATGCGCGCAGGATCGTCGTGCGCGAGTGCGACGAAGCCCATCTGTAGACTTGCAAACAAGTCCTTCGTCGGTTCGAGCCGGTCGCCCTGCCGGATGCTGATCCGTGAGAAATGGTGGCTGGGCAACTCGCGGATCCGGTCGAGCGCGGAGCAGTCGGCAACGGTCCCTCCCTTGCGGCACAGCATGAACACAATGGTAAGGTTGGTACGGAGGCTGTAGCCGTCCCGGACGATCCCGTTTTCGGCGAAGCCGCGGGCGATGCGGTCCACCTGGCTGTCCCCGGTGGCATGCCGGCAGAATTGCGGGTGGCCGCCGCCGTGGGGGCGAGCGCCGATCTCGATGAGGCGCGGGCCGTCCCGTGTCATCATGATCTCGACGTGGCTCGTGCCGTAGCGCATCCCCACGGCGTCGAGCACCCGGAAGGCGTGGTCCTTGAGCGCGTCGACACCGGGAAACGCCGCGGGCATCCATTCCATGGTGTCGTAGACCGCCATGAACGGGCCGTTGTCAGTCTTGGTGTACTTGCAGATGCTCGCAACGGAGTGGCGGCCGTCGAAGCTGGCGGTATCCACCGCGTATTCCACCCCGCTCAGAAACTCCTGCACCATCAGTTCGTCGTTGCTGAGGCCGAGCCGGTTGACCGAGCCGAGCACCGAAGCGAAAACGTCACGCCAGCCGACGCCGCTAGTCACCTTGGTCACGCCGTCGGTGCTTGCGCTCTTGGGCGGCTTGATTACTAGGTCGCGGCCCTCAAGCCCCTGGCGCGCGATCCAGGCGGCGACCTCGTCAGCGGAGCGGCTGCAGATCTGGCGCATGCCCGGAATGCCGGCCTCCGCGACGGCTTTAGCCATCTCGCCCTTGTGGCGACGGGCCCCGGCCTTGGCGGGGTAATTGGCGGTCTCGGGCAGCACCTGCGGCGCGATCAGATCAGTCAGTTCCACACCCGACTCGCATCCGGTGAGGATGCATCGGGGGCCGAGAGACCTGAGCGACTGCACGAGGTCGGAGACGTCGGGTCCGCGCGCCACGAGGATCAGCTCGAAGTCTTGAGGGCGGAACGACGAGGCGTAGACGTTCGGTGGCTCTGGAGCCGACATGACGGCAACGACCGGTATTCCCACACGGCCGAAGGCGCTCGCGTAAAGCGCGCCGGAGGAGTAGGGATCGACGATTACGGCGGGGCTTACCTGCATGGAGGACATCGAAGGAACTCCTTCGTACCGAGATGTCGATGGCTCCGAGGCCGGACTGCCCACGGCGGAGCGATCCGGGGTTGGGACGACCGCTTAGGCCGGCGCTCACAAAGAGGCGTAGGCCGGGGCGGCCTGCGCCTCTGGCGCGATCACCCGAACCGGCCAAGGCGCCCCCTGGGGTTGATGGCTGACCAGTTGCAGCAGGCCGCGGCTGCGCTGGTAGGTGGCACACACCTCCCCACTGGGGTAGTCGCGACCTATCTTGCGGTCGTGCCACGGGCAGCGACGCACGTTGCCTGAGTCGCGGTAGCAGAGATGGATCGGACCACCCCGGTGACGGCACTTGTCGTTCACGACCCGCACTTCCGCGGAGTCCACTACGACCAGGACCCGCATGCCCTGCTGAGGGAGCTCGACCAGAACGCGGCAGTCGGCCGCGATGCTAACTTTCTTCACAGCCATCGGGACACATCCCCGATGCTGTAGATCTCGTACTGGCAACTCTCGGACTGGATGAGGGCGCCGTGTAGCCGATTATGCTGGATGATGATGCCGTCGTCATCGTTCAGCGTGGTCGACCGCTCGAAGCCGTTGAGGAACTCCATCTCGCCGCGGGTGACGTGGCAAAGCTCGTCGCCGTCGTGCGAATGGGTGATTGACAGTTCTCCCCGCAACTCGTTGAGATCGGCCTTCGCGATCTCCCCAGCCTCGTAGGCTGCGCGCACCTTCGGCCAGATCTGCCGGTAGATACGCGTGTTCTCCGACGCCCGATCTTTCCATTCGATCTGGGTGACGAAGTCCCGCTCGGCAAATTCGGAGACCAGCCGCGCTTCCTCGAAACCGCGCACGATCTCTTGGGCGGCGAAGCTGCCGTAACGCTCAATCGCGGGACGGACCAGCCCCTCGAATGCCATCCGGCTGTGGTCGACGTCGATGTGGCAGTGCTCGTCGAAGTAGCGCACGTCGATGCCGGGCAGGGCCGACTTCAGCGCGTCGCGCCAAATCGCGCAACTCTTAATAAACGCGGTCTCGGCAAGGAAAATCGCGCCGATATATTTAAATATATTCCTGCGATTGCGCGTTATTTGATTATAATAATTGGCCAAAAACAAACTACCGTTCAAATAATATTGCCAGTAATAGTGCGTTTGATGATTCAATCCGACCGAACGCATAGTGTTCTCGAACATAGTTGAGTGTTTTTTGTCGAAATCACCGTAGCCGAGCTCGTCGATGATGATCTTGAACAACGCCGAGGAGAGGGGGCCGTAGTTGCCGCTGGCATAGCGAGCCATAGGACTCGATTCGATGAGGAAATCTGGCGCGAGCTGGATCAGCCAGTCCCGCGCCGCAACGTCCGGCGCCGCCGATTTGAGGATCGCATCTGCGGATGGCAAGCTGGTAATCCCTTTCGCCTCGCGGACGTAATTGTAAAAATACTCCTCAATAGTCCGGAGAGACCAGTTGTCAGATAGCGTGATTTCCGTCTTCAGGAATGAGAACAGGTAGCGCTCCAGATACGGCATCCCAAGGTAAGCTTGTGCGATCCTCTCGTCTGAATACCGGTCCAGAAAGTCGCTCTGCGCGAGCTTGGACGGAGGCAGCATGAGGATGTCTGCCTCGTTCATCGCGAAGAGGATACGATTGGCCGCCAAGGCCGTGTATTGCGGCAACTCCTTCATCTCGAGTGGCTTGGAAAAGTCGAGATGCTTGATAACGTGCGGTCGGAGTCGGCGGCCGTAGTACGACTCCTCGTAGCGGTGCTCGTCGTCGTGGAAGAGGGGCGAGTCACAGAACGCGAGTATCGCGTCCCGGCACAGGTCTTGGTTTTTGATAGAGAAGTCCCTGACGGTCCTGACGTCGCGGATGTTGGTCTTCATGGGATTATCTCATCCATTCAGGAGGGAGATGGCGCCGTCGTTGCGCAGAATTACGTGGTAGGTCCGGCCAGTCGTGACGTGGACAGGCTCAGGGAAGGGATGGAAGGCCTGATGCCAGTGCCCGACATCGCGCACATCGTTCGACACGACGGAGGTGCCGAACTGCGCTTGGAAGTAGGACACGATGCCGTGACAGGTCCCGGTCCGGTAGGCTGTCATGGTTGAAGAGGCATCATTGGGCGTCGGCTGGAGGTAGTCGTAGCGGCGCATCTCGTGCACCGGCGACAGTGTCCTCGATTTATAGAGCTGGTAGTGGATCGGGAAATAGTACTGTGTCGAGAATTCGTTGATCGAACTCAGGTCGAAGGGTAGCCCGTCCATAATGCGGTTCTGCGCGGCGATTTCGTCTGAGTCGACGAGAAAACCGTATTGGCGAATTTCTGACGGGAGGATTACTGTGTCTTCACGCGCGACGCGCAGGATGTCCTGAGCGATTTGATCGTAACCTTCCCCCACGACGCCGCAATCAAGTGTCTCAGTGTAGATCACGTCCGGCGAGAAGTTGAAGGCGTCGGACTGGATGTACTGGCGGCTGGATCCATGCACCAGCGTGATCTGATCGGACAGGCTGTTCTTCGTGATGATCTGATCGGCGATCTCATAAAGCTGATCGTCCATCTCGCAGGTGTAGACGTGGCGTGCCCCGCATTTGACGAAGTACATCGCGATCAGTCCGGCCCCGGTGCCGATCTCAAAGACGGTCTTGCCGGATAGGTCAATCGCTGCGATTGCCTCGAAGATCGCGCGGTTGCGCGTGCGATCGTTAATCATCGGGAAGTGCCAACTAGGGAACCGGCGCTTCTGCTGGACCTGCGCCAGGAAGGCCATACTGGCCCCGCCGATCGGACGATGCTCTTCGCTCGCGATATTCAATTCTATCTCCCAGGGTTTGCGCGGCGCCCTCGGTGCTTTCAGCACTTGAGGCCGGCGTCTGGAGTCGCATCAAAATGGAGGGTGCCGGGGTGTTATCGCCATTCGCACAAATGGGCGGGAAGAAACGAGGGAGTCGGAAGGCGGGCGGCCCCGCCGCCGCGTCTCTGGACGTGGGCGTTCTTAGCTTCGACCATGGCATCAATAATCTGGCGGCCCTGCTCGACATGCCTGTCGTCGAACTCTGAGCCGCGATCGAGCACCGACTGTTGCTCGCAGACCTTGGTAGACGCCTCGAACAGGCGACGGTACGGTTTGCCGCCGACCCCGAGACCTCAGCAATCGACCACGATGGGCCCGAGAGGGCGCGTCTGGCAGGCGAGCACGTAGCCGTCGGCGCGATCCGCGGCCGAGAGCCCGACCTCGCAGCCGCCCGCCACCTCCCCCCCGACGAGCCTGACTTTGCAGCGGCCGCACACCCCGGCGAGGCAGCCGCTGTCGAGTGGGATCCCGCCCGCGATGGCGGCATCGAGCAGAGTGTCACTGCCAGTCACAGTGATGGACACAGCGGAGTGCGAGAAGCGCACCTCCCGCTCTCCCGCATCCGTCAGATCGGGCGCAGGAGGCCTCCCGAAGGCCTCAATCTCGATACGGACGTCTGGCACGCCCAGGCTTTGCAGGGTGGCCCGGGCGGCCGCCGTCATGGCGACGGGTCCGCACAGGAGCACGTGGCGCTCCATGACGTCCCCCACCCTGTCCTGCAGCCAGGACGCGCTCAGCCGCCCGCGACTGCCCTCCCAAGTGTCGCCCGGCGCCGTCAGAGTGACATGGACCCGAAGACCCGGCAGGCGCGCACCCAGCGCAGCGACCGCCTCTGCGAAGATGAGATCTTCGCGGCGGCGAGCGACCTGGACGAGATCGACCCTCCCCGGCCAGCCCGCGTCGGCGAAGAAGCGCAGCTTGGAGATCAGCGGCGTCATGCCGATGCCGCCGCCAATCAGCAGGATCGCGTCAGCGTCGCGGTCGTCGAAACCGAATTCGCCGAATGGGCCCGAGACCTCGATGCGCTCCCCCGGCCCGAACTGCTCGTGTAGGAGGCCCGACACCGTCCCCTCTCGCTTCACGGTCACCTCGCAGTGGTCAGTGCTCGCCGGAGAAGAGGACAGGCTGTAGGCCCGCTGATGGCGCGCGTCCCCGTGCGTGACGGCGATCAACACGAACTGGCCTGCGCGAAACCGGAACGGCAGGGCGCCGCCGTCGGGAGCGCGCATGCGGAACGTCTTCACGCCGGGCGCCTCGTCACGCACGCCATCGATTGTCAGGGTACCGGCCCAGAAGTCGCATGGACTCTCGGCCACCACGGTCTCGATGGCGGCATCGCGCGACGTCACCGCATCGCCCACCGCGAAGCTGTCGGCGCCGCGCAAGGATCCAAGCCGCGTGTTCACCGCGACCCGGAAGAAGTGGTTGAACCGCGTCGGGTCCGACCAGGCGGGCCTCGTCCGCCGCCGGAGTTCGGCGAAACGGAGCGCGAAGTCACTATCGGGGCGCCCCGTATCGGGGTTCCGCGCGGGCACCACGCAGCGTTGACAAGGGTTTATGCCAAGGAACTCGACCGCGCCAAGGCGGAACGCGACCGCCTCGCCCGCCTCGCCGAATAGCCGGTCCTCCCAGAAGGCAGGGACGCCACCGACCTCGACGTTGGTCCTGAGCCGGGCGCGGACCTGTTCGATCCGCAGGCCGAACCAGCGGCCGATCTCCGCAATGGTGGCGACGCTGATCACCGTCGGACCGGGCGAATGTGTGTCGTCGGGGTAGCCCGTGGCATGGTCCGCCCGGAGGTGGACGGTGAAGCCGAGGGCGTCGCTCAGCCACGCCTCCATCGGACCGGGATCGCCGTCGAGGGCGAAGGTGGTCTCAGGCAGGCCCACGCGGCCACCGACGTGCAACGTCACGCTGCGCGCGTCGAGATCATACCGAGACCGGATGACGTGGATCGCCGCGTGGGTCTTGCCGCTCACGACCCGACCCCGGTCGTCGAACAGAGCCCATCGTCGATCGTCGGCGAGGGCCCCGCTAGCCAGCACATGGGCGCGGCTCACTTCAGCCCCGTCGAGCGATTTGATCGGAAAGATTAGGATGCGGGAGATGAAGGGTGCAGTATCAGTCATGGCGTCCGGGACTCGGTGCGTCGACGGCGGGTTGCCTCTCAAGGACCGGCGATGGATGCGCCGCGCCCGTCAGATGTCGTCAGGGCCATGCCCGCGAAATGCTTGGGATCGAGCCCTTTCCCGAGCACTAGCGCCCCAAGCATGATAGCGCTGACGAGAATCAGGAAGGTGACGAGGAGCAGGTTAGTCGCGCCGGCAGCCTCCAGGACGTGAAAGTAGAAGACGTAGACCAGCGCTGTGAACAGCGTGGCAATCCCAATTATGGCCACCACGTCGCGAGGTTTTACACTTTGATCTTATAGGGCCGGTCCACATAGAGCGCGACGGGTATTAGCGTGCAGCTGCGCCCGTCGTCGACGATATTTCAGAACGCCGGTTCATGCACGAGCCTCCCTCGAGCGGGCGGCGGTGTTGCCACCGCCCGCCGATTCAAGCGTATCGGTACATGTCGGTGCTGAGGTACTTAAATCCTGTGTCGCAAAAGATCGTAACGACGACCGAGCTCGGCGGCATCCTCGCTGCGATCCGCAGCGCGGCGACCAGGTTCGCCCCCGATGAAGGGCCCGCGAAGATCGCCTCCTTCTCGGACAGCTGCTTGGCGCTGTCGAACGCTTCCCGCACTGAAACGGTCATGATCTCGTTGGCCAAGTTCGGGTTCCAGTGATGCACGACGAAGCCGGCTCCGATGCCTTCGATCGCGTGGCCCCCGGGCTGGCCGCCCGACAGCACCGGCGATTCCGCCGGCTCCACCGCGACCACGTGGATGCCCTCCTTCGCCTTCGATAGCTCGGTGGAGATCCCGCGCAGCGAACCACATGTACCTACACCGTGCACGAATGCGTCGATTCGGCCATTTGTCTGATCCAACAGCTCCCTGGCCATCTGCCGGTATCCGACCAGGAGATCGTAGTTGTTCATCTGGTCGGTCCAGTAGACATTTTTATCTTGGCTCAGCTTGCGGGTCTCCTCGATCATAGTCGTGAAGAGAGCCTTCGTGATCCCGCCGCCGTGGCTCGGGATCAGGATCAACTCCGCCCCCAGCGCCCTCATGTGGTTCAACTTCTCGTCACTGAATGCGTCCGACGTCACGATGCGCAGGGGGTAGCCCTTCACGGAACAAACCTGGGCGAGGGACGTGCCCGTACTCCCTGAGCTGTATTCGACGACAGAGTCGCCGGGCTTGAGCTTGCCGCTCCTCTCAGCCTCCTCGATCATGGCCAGGGCCATGCGGTCTTTCATGCTACCCGTTGGGTTGGCCAGCTCTAGCTTGGCGAAGATGCGCGCACTGGTCGCCGGCACAATACTGTTGCTCAGCTCAATAAGGGGCGTGCGTCCGATGCAACCGAGGATGCCGGGCCTGTCAAGGGCAATTTGTTCGATGTTCATTGCCAGTCTCCGCCCCGTCTGGGGATCGTCGTCTCGGTCGGCGCGATCGGCTATCTTAGCTGCCGCGGGATTCATGTTCGGAACAAGTCGCCGAGCGCGCAACCTACACAATTGTGTCAGGCTAAATCAGAGACCGACCGTCTCCTTGTTGCGTTGCTCCTACGACATGCCTTGTTCCTGTGGCTCCATTACGTTCGTCTCAGAGCCGGCCGTACGGCCAACGGGTCGTGCCGAAGGGTAGGCATCCCCCGGGTCGCCGCACCTCGGCTCGTGCGCTCGAACTCGTAAGGTCGCGCGCCGCCCACGGCACCGGATACGGGAGCAAGAACCGGGGTGCGGACTCATCCAAGCCGTGCTGCCATGCCCAGAAATAAGAGGTGTCCGATGCTGTCGATCCGAGTTGGCTGCTGCCTGGCGGCGTTGCTCATGCAGCCAGCGTACGCAGTGGAGCCTGCCATGCTGGAGAGCGGCAGCTACGAGGTCGAGGTGAAGCTCGAACTGCCGCACCTGGAGGATATGACCGGCAAGAAGGTGGTCCGGCGCTGCCTCACCTCGGAGGCGAACGGCAACAACCACGGCATCGCGGTGCTCAGCGACAACAACCCCCTGAGCCAGTGCCCGGTCTCCAACGTCCGCCAGGACGGGGGCGAGCTCACCTTCGACATCGCCTGCGCAGGCAGGAACTCGGCGCATGCCAGCGCGCGCTACGTACTGGCGCCGGCCTCTTTCCGCGGCCGCATCGCCATGCAGATGGGCGGCAAGAACATGACCATGACTGAGGTCCAAGCAGGCCGGCGCACCGGGGCCTGCGACGCCGGCAAGACCCCGGCCCCGTGAGCGGTCCCGACCCGGTCCGCCCGACCCGGCGCGGGTTCGCCGCCGGCTCCGCCGCCCTTGCCCTCGCGGCCGGTCCGACGCGGGCCGCGGGGCCGGCGGCTGGGCGGACCCTTCTCATCACCCACCCGGCCTTCGCGGGTCACGAGGCCAGTCCGGGCAACCCGGAGCGACCGGCCCGGATGCGGGCGGTCGACGACGCGCTCACGGGACCGGACTTCGCCGCCCTACGGCGCGAGGGGGCGCCGATGCGGGAGGACGTCGAGGCTGCAATCCTGCGCGTGCATTCCGCCGCCCATCTCCAACGCATGCGGGTGGCGGCGGAGGAGAGCCGCGCCGGACCGGTCCACCTCGATCCGGACACTGTCGTCTCCGCGGGCACTTGGGAGGCCGCGATGCGCGCTGTCGGGGCGGGTCTGCGCGCTGTCGATGCGGTAATGGACCGGTGCTCGGGCGTCTCGAACGCCTTCTGCCAGGTCAGGCCGCCTGGGCACCATGCGGGTCGGGAGACAGCGATGGGCTTCTGCCTGTTCAACGCCGTGGCCATCGCGGCCCTGCATGCGAAGGCAAGGCATGGCGCGGAGCGCGTCGCCGTGGTCGACTTCGATGTCCACCACGGCAACGGCACGCAGGCGATCTTCCTGTCGGATCGGGACGTGTTCTACGGCTCGACCCACCGCATGCCGTGGTTCCCCGGGACCGGCGCGGCCTCCGAGACCGGCGTCGGCAACGTCTGCAACGCGCCGTTAGGGGAAGGCGACGACGGAGGCCCGTTCCGTGCGGCCTGGACGGGTCGCATCCTACCGGCCCTCGACGAGTTCCGCCCCGACCTGATCCTCGTCTCGGCCGGCTTCGATGCCCACGAGGGCGATCCGCTCGGCGGGTTGCGGCTGGTCGAAGACGACTTCGCCTGGGTGACCCGTGCGATTGCCGCGGTCGCTCATAGCCGCTGCGGCGGGCGCATCGTCTCCCTCCTGGAGGGAGGCTACGTGCTCAATGCGTTGGGCCGTTCGAGCGCGGCCCATGTCCGCGTGCTCGCCGAGAGCGCCGCATGACGGGGCCAGATCGTCGATTGCTCAAGGATCGAGACATGCCGGTCAACGCAACCACGGTGCTTCACCTCTCGTACCAGGCGCCCTTCGACTGGGATGGGGTGCAAGCCTATCTCGCAGCCCGCGCGATCCCGGGCGTTGAGACCGTACGGCCCGGGCGGTACGCCCGCACCGTCTCCTCGGGCGGCGAGCAGGGAATCGTCGGGGTCACGCGCGAAGGCGATGCCATCGCGGTCACGGTCATAGGACCGGTCGGCGACGCCGCGGCCCGGATTGGACGCCTGTTCGACCTCGGCGCCGATCCGATCGCAATCGGCGAGGCGCTCTCAGCGGATCCGTTCATGGCTGGGCTCGTGGCGACCCGTCCCGGCCTGCGCGTGCCCGGTGCCTGGGACGGGTTCGAGCTCGCGGTCCGCGCCGTCCTCGGGCAGCAGGTCTCGGTTGCAGCCGCCACGCGGCTCGCCGGCAGGCTGGTCGAGGCATTCGGAAAACCGCTGGTGCTCGGCGACCCGGAGCCCGGCCTGACCCACGTTTTCCCGTCGCCTGCCGACCTCGTCGAGGCGGACGTGGCGCTCGCCCTCAACATGCCCCGCGCCCGCGGCGCCGCCATTCGGGCCATCGCCGCCGCAGTTATCGCCGAGCCGGACCTGTTCGACCCAGGCCAGGGCCTCGCGTCAGCCACCGCCCGTCTGAAGGCCCTGCGCGGCATCGGCGACTGGACGGCCCACTACATCGCCATGCGAGCCTTGCGCGAGGCGGACGCCCTGCCGACCGGTGACATCGGCCTGCTGCGAGCCCTGGAAGACGAAGTGGGTCGCCCGACCGCCAAAGCCCTTGAGGTGCGCTCGGCGTCATGGCGGCCTTGGAGGGCCTATGCCGTGCTGCACCTTTGGGCGCACGACGCCGACCGGATCGCGGCGCTGCCGTCGCGACCATCGAAAATCCAGAAAACGGCAAAAACGATACCGGAGCAAGGAGCGGGATGCGGGCGCGGCAGAGGCGTCGCAAAGATGTCCTTATGAGGTGGCGCCGAGCGGTGCCGCAGCCGACAACACAAGGAGATGCCGCGATGTCAATCGCCGAACGCGCCCGCCCGCAAGCGCCCGTCACGCCCCCGGCCGACGACACCGTAAAGTGGATGGCGCTGAGGACCCGCGACGCCCGGGCCGACGGCAGCTTCGTCTACTCGGTCAGGACCACGGGCGTGTATTGCCGGCCGAGCTGTCCGGCCCGACCAGCTCGACCCGAGAACGTCGGCTTCCACGCGACCTGCGGGGACGCCGAGGCGGCCGGCTTCCGCCCGTGCAAGCGCTGCCGTCCGAACGAGCCCGCCCTGGCCGAGCGACAGGCTGAGGCCGTCGCCCGCGCCTGCCGTCTGATCGAGGAGGCCGAGACGATGCCGGCGCTGGAGCGCCTCGCCGAGGTCGCCGGCATGAGCGCGTTCCACTTCCATCGCGTGTTCCGGAAAATCACCGGTATAACCCCAAAGGCCTATGCCAATGCGCGGCTCGCGGGCCGGATCGCCTCCGGCCTGAAGGATGCCGGGTCGGTGACCGAGGCGGTGTTCGACGCCGGCTACAAATCCTCCAGCCGGTTCTACGCCAAGGGGACGGAGCGGCTCGGCATGACCCCGACCGCCTATCGCAAGGGCGGCGTCGGCACCCGCATCCGCTTCGCGGCAGCCGAGTGCTCTCTCGGCTCGATCCTGGTCGCAGCCACCGAAAAGGGCGTCTGCGCTATCCTGCTCGGTGACGACCCGGACGCCCTGGTCCGCGACCTCCAGGACCGTTTCCCGAAGGCCGAGCTCTCGGGGGGCGACGAGATGTTCGAGCGCTGGGTCGCTGAGGTCATCGGCTTCGTCGAGGCGCCCGGGCGCGGTCTCGACCTGCCCCTCGACATAGGCGGCACCGCCTTCCAGCAACGTGTCTGGACGGCGCTCCGCGCCATCCCGGTCGGTGCCACTGCGACCTACGCCGACATTGCCCGCGCCATCGGCGAGCCAGCCGCCGTGCGGGCCGTGGCCCAGGCCTGCGGCGCCAATCGGCTAGCGGTCGCCATTCCCTGCCACCGGGTGGTCCGCTCGGACGGATCGCTGTCGGGTTATCGCTGGGGCGTCGAACGCAAGCGCAACCTGCTGGCCCGCGAAGGGGCGGCCCGATGAGCGCAGCGACCGCACGGCTTGTGGCCGAGCCTCACATCGTGGACGGTCTCGACTGGCCTCGCATTGAGACGGAACTCGACGCGGTCGGCTGCGCCACCACGGGCCCGCTCCTCGACGAGGCGGAGTGCTCCGCCCTGCGCTGCCTCTACGATGACGACGCCCGCTTCCGCAGCCGGATTGTCATGGCCCGGCACGGCTTCGGGAGGGGGGAGTACAAATACTATGCCCACCCCTTGCCCGATCCGGTCGCTCGGTTGCGGCCGGCGCTATACGAACGCCTCGTGCCGCTGGCCAACCGCTGGAACGCGGCGATGGGCGTCGACGTGCGCTATCCTGCGGAGCACGAAGCTTTCCTGGAGCGCTGCCACGCGGCCGGCCAGGGACGACCGACGCCTCTGCTGCTGAGGTATGGGCCTGGCGACTACAACTGCCTGCACCAGGACCTTTACGGGGAGCACGTCTTCCCGCTTCAGGTCGCAATCCTGCTGTCCGAACCCGGACGCGAGTTCACGGGCGGCGAGTTCGTGCTGACCGAGCAGCGCCCGCGGATGCAGTCCCGGGCCGAGGTGGTCACCCTCCGCCAGGGCGAGGGCGTGGTCTTCGCCGTCCATACCCGGCCGGTGCAGGGGACCCGCGGTACCTACCGGGTGAACCTGCGCCATGGAGTCAGCCGGGTGCGCTCGGGCGAGCGCTTCACCACTGGCATCATCTTCCACGACGCCAAGTAGACAACAATAGGACGAACCCCCATGCCCTGACACTGCAAACTGGCCCGCGCCGCGTGCAAGGTTTTTCGGACATCTGCAGCTTATCCCATTTTTCTTACGGTCTATGCAAACTATCGGACTGAAATAGACTAGATATATGATATAATGATTGCAGATTATTTGATTTATAATCCGTTCTGTATTGCAGCAAACTTCCGAACGGCACCACGTTGGGCGCGTGGTCCTGAGCCTCACGTGATGGCCGCCAGGAGCGCGATCTGGCTCGATGCGCCGCCCGGCATCCGCGCGCCCGAGCCGGGGGACATGGTGCGTCTCTGCTCATGGGGACGGGTCGGAGGCGCCGACGATCTCGTTTCCGCCCTCGCTGGGCACGAGATCGTGCTCACCGCTCATGTGCCGGTGCCGTCGGCGATCCTGCAACGATGCCGCTGGGTACGGGCGGTGGTCGGCCTCGGTCCGGAGGCGACCGGTGCCGTGGATTGGGAGTGGATCCGGTCCACCTGCCTCGTCGTCGGCCGGGTCGAGACGGCCGGCATCGACGGCGTGGAGGCGGCGGTCAGAGCCGAACTCGTCCGCATCGGGCAACGGCTGCATGCCCTCGATGCCATCGGGGAGGGCTGGGAGGGGACATGAGACCTTGAGGCCAGTTATCAATCACATGAAAGAGATCTCGCAGTGGACATCGAAGTTGTGACTAAGCCCCTCACGATAGACAATATGTCGGATATCTTGCTCCCGATATCGAAGGCAATAACAATACTCATCGATCAGCTCGAGAGTCTGGTGGCTGCAAACTGTCAATCCACGAACATTTCAGAAGAGTCGGCCGAGTTGCTGGCAGAAGCAGGACATGCCGCTTTGCGGCACTCGCGTGCTTTGAGGCACGAGCTGCATGAGCGACGGCGGGACGGGAGAGGCGCGAGCGCACTTCTGCCCCCGGACGCCCCGCCATGATCTCGAAACCCTGATCACCTCGAACCTGCACCCGACGCGGCGGCCCTTGGTTCAACGTCGCGATCCTCTCACCGCTAGATCATCGGGTAGGGCCCGAGAAACAGGTCGCCGAGTGCCCGGCGCCGCAGGTAGGTCAACCGCCGCCGCCGCAGGTGCTCGGGCCGGTCGTGAATTAGGTGGCAGCGCTGGCACCACGCGGCCAGATCCCGGTCGCCGTTCAGGCTGGTGTCGTGCGCCCGATGGCAGGTCGCCAGGATCGGCAGCGTCAGCCGAGCGTCGGCCAGGGCCGCGAGACCGGGTGGGCGCCGAAGCGGCCGACCCCGGCCGGAGCGCCAGTGCCCGGCCTCGGCATCGTACCAAGTCCCATCGTCCAGACAGACGATCACCTGCCCGTGCGGTCGCCCGCAGGTCTCGCAGCGCCCGCCGGCCCGGCCGAAGCGGATCGCGGCCGAGAGCTGCGGCCAGTCGATCGGGTAGAAGTGGCGGTGTTCGGGGCGGATCGGCACGATGCGGCCACGCTAGCACAGCCGAGCCGACGGCGAGTGTCAAACGGCATCGGAACGGGGCTCATCCGCATTTTTGGTGCAAACGGTCGAGCCTCCCAGCCGCTAAATTATTGGAAAGATTAACTTATCAATGATTTGCAGAAGCTTGTCCGTAGAGTCGGCCAGCCCCTTGGATGTCAAGCTCGAAATCAGATCCGAAACAAGGACTTAGACGGCAAGCCCATCTTTCGCCTGCACCGAAAGTGCGGATGAACCCTTATTCCACGCCTAATCACACACTTCTTCCTTCGACTTCCGGATGGGATCAATTTCGAGCGCTTCCATGACCAATGCCGAGCGAGGGGCTTCCTGCTGCACACGGCAGCGAAGCACACGGAACAAGGCTTCGTGACGGGCCTCGTGGTGGGTTACTCGTCGCTCACGCTCGAGACGATCAAACACACCGGGGCTGCTTTGGGATCAATACTGCGTGGATGCTGAGGAAGCTGGCGATTGACGAGGGTATATGTCCTCGACGTGAACCGTGCGATGTAATCATGCCCCTTGAAGCCTGAATCCGCAGGACTTCGGGGAGCCACCCCAGGTGGTGTCAACGCCGATTGAAGTCTGACCCACCTTTGGCTTTGTCGCCGATCATAACCTGACCCACCCCTCACGCGGGAACGTCTGGTTCCCGCACTGGGCGCGCCACCAGTCCGGCGCGCCGCTTGTCCTTCAGCCGGTAGCTCTCGCCGGTGATCGTCACCACGCTGGCGTGGTGCAGCACCCGGTCCAACATCGCCGCCGTCAGCACCGCGTCGCCGGCAAACGCCTGGTCCCACGCCCCGAACGAGAGGTTCGACGTCAGGATCATCGCGCCCCGCTCGTAGCGCTTGGCCGCCACCTGGAAGAACAGGTTCGCCTGCTCGCGCGCAAACGGCAGGTAGCCGATCTCGTCGACGATCAGCAGGCGGTAGAGGTTCACCGCCCGGTGCATCGCCTCCTTCAGGCGCCCCTGGCGCTGCGCCGTCTCCAGCATCAGGACCAGGTCCGCCGCACTGGTGAAGCGCACCTTCATCCCGCGCTGCGTCGCCAGGTAGCCGAGCGCGATCGCCAGATGCGTCTTGCCCACGCCGGACGGACCCAGGAACACCGCGTTCTGCGCCCGCTCCACGAAGGCCAGGCTGGCCAGTTCCTGGATCTGCGCCCGCGGCGCTCCGGTGGCGAAGCCGAAGTCGTAGCCCTCCAGCGTCTTCACCGCCGGGAACCCCGCCACCCGGGCGAACATCTCCCGTGCCCGGGTGCGCCGGGCCTCGCGTTCGGCGCGCAGCACCTCCTCCAGGAAGACGGCGTAGGGCGTGTCGCGCTCGGATGCCGCCTGCGCGAGCGCGCCGTAGGCCGCGGGCACCGCCTGCAGGCGCAGCTCGGCGCAGAGTTCGGCCAGGCGGGCATGCTGCAGGTCGCTCATGCCGGTTCTCCCGTCATCAGTCCCGAGAGCCCGTCGTAGAGCGCCAGCGGGTGCTGCAGCCCGACCACCGGATGAGCGGGAGCCGGCACTGCCGGGGCCTGGATCTGGCGCACCGAGCGGCCGCCATAGGGCGGCGGCACCGGCTGCAACTGCGTCCGTTCCACTTCCAGGCGCTCGGCCGGCACCGCGCCGGTCGTGGCATGGACCCGCTGGTTGGCGACCGTGCGCAGCCAGCGACCTGCCGCCAGGTTGGCCGCCTCCCGGTCGAGCACCAGCCCCTCCTGGCCGAGCCGGCTGGCCAGCGGAACGTAGAAGCTGCCACGCAGGTAGCGGATGAAGCGCTCGACCTTGCCCTTGGTCTGCGCTCGACCGGGCTGGCACAGCCGGGGCCGGAAGCCGCAATGGCGGGCGAAGTCCAGGAAGCCGGCCTGGAAGCGATGACGCCCGCGACCGTAGGCGTTCCGCTCCACCACCACGGTGCGCATGTTGTCGTAGAGCACCTCGCGCGGCACGCCCCCGAAGGCCAGGAAGGCGTTCTCGTGGGCGGCGATCAGCGTCTCGAGGCGCTCGTCGGTCACAAACTCCAGGTAGGTCGCCCGGCTCCAGCCCAGGGTTGCCACGAACACCGAGAGACGGTCGGCGCCGCGCCGCATCACCGCCCAGTCAACCTGCATCTGCTCGCCCGGCGCCGTCTCGAAGCGCACTACCGGCTGCGGGGTCGGCGCCGGCGCCAGGCCGGCGACGAACTCCTTGAGCATCGTGTAGCCGCCCGCATAGCCCCGCTCGCGCAACTCGACGAGCAGCACGCTGGCCGGGATCCGCTCCGGCGCCGCAGCCGCGAGGCGCTCCACCACGTAGTCCTTGAACGGGTCGAGCTTGCCCGGTCGGGGTGGCCGCCCCTTGTAGCGCGCCGCCGCCTCGTCGCGCAGGTAGCGCCTCACCGTGTTGCGCGACAGACCCGTCGCGCGGGCAATCTCGCGGATGCCCTTCCCGTGCCGATGCAACACCCGGATCTCCAACGCTGCCTCCTCACCCACCATCCGGGGCCCCTCCCGCAGAAGGAGCCCAGCCTACGGCCTGGATCAGGTTTCAAGCGGCGACTGGGTCAGTTTCACACCGGCGGCTACAGGTGGCGAGTAGGGCACGGTTCCGAAGGGACGCGTCAGTTTCGGATACCGTCGGGCAACGCGGATCGCCTCTCTCACGTTCCTCGCTCGACTGCGTCACCTGGCCCGTTCATTCGGAGTGCCCGGTAGACGCTGGCCCTGGCGATCCCGAGGCGGCGGGCGATCTCAGCCGGGCCTACGCCCTCGGCCTTCAGGGCATGCACCTTGGCAGTGTCGATCGAAGGCCGCCGCCCCTTGTAGATGCCGGCAGCCTTGGCCTTGGCGATTCCCTCCATCTGGCGCTCGCGGCGGAGATTGGTCTCGAACTCGGCGAACACACCCAACATATCCAAGAAGGCCTTCCCGGCGGCCGTGCCGGTGTCGATTGGCTGCTCGGTGGCCTGCAGGCGGGCTCCCTTGGCCTTCAGGGTGCGGACGATATCCTGCAGATCGCCGATGGAGCGGGCGAGGCGGTCGATGCGGGTGATCACGAGGGTGTCGCCCTTGCCGATGAAGTCCAGCACGATCGACAGTTCGGTCCGGCCGGTGGTCGAGGTGCCGGAGGCCTTCTCCGCGCGGATCGGATCGCAGCCGGCCGCCTTTTAGGGCTTCGAGTTAGATCGCGAGGTCCTGATCGGTGGTGGAGACGCGTGCGTAGCCGATACGAGCCATGAAACGTCCCGGATGGGTCTAGACCATGCGGGTATGGCGTCTCAAAACCTCGAATGCAGCCCTATTGAGGCGCCATTCCACGTCTCACGGCTACGTCTGATTTGGATATACCCTAATTACCGACGGTTTTCACCGTCATAGATTTTTCGACTCGGACGCCTTGTTACGCTGCCGTGGTTTTGGTGATGTTGGACTGCTCTTGCCCGCTCCTGATAACTCACGCCGAGAGCGAGGCGACTTTGCCGGGGCTTCACAGAAAGCCAGCAATCTCTGCGCATACGCCAACGAGGCCTCTGCCACCGCCCCTTTCGTGACGAGGAACACCCATCCGAAAAGGAAGATGGTGAGTGGGATGCAGATTGCGACGCCGAGCCATAAACGTTCGCCTGTAGGCATTGCCAGCGCAAGAAGGAGACTATGCACCACGAGTGCGGTGACGCTCAGCGCAATACCGAACGGCTTGAGACCTAGAAGATTACGCTGAAACCCGTAAGAGATGTTTTCGTCTAGAAGAAGAGCTGACCCTGCACTTATTCGACTGTGCTCCAGCAACCAGTCGACCGCCGATCGTGCGCGGCGGAAAGCCTCCTCTGGCCCCACCTTTTCCTCGTCAGCCGTTGATAGTGTCCTGTCATGACGTAGCAGGTAGGCGCGATAGCGAGCCTTCGTCTCAGCCACGAGCGTGTCGTCTGAGTGCGTCAGGAGCTTGGCGGTATGATCCCGACCTACCTCACGTTCGAGTCTGCGCTCTACGACCCTTCCACGATTTCTCGCAAGTTGCGCGATGGCGTAGAGCACGCCGCACGCGCTGCCGACGGCCATGATGGAACTTACGACGGACCATGCCCCTGGGTACCAGTACAAGGCGACACAGAAGGTTGGGAGCAACGCCAGGAGTGCTGGCTTCAAACGCGCGTTCAGTTCGTAGCGGCTCAGGCCGACGTGGCGGAGAAGGTCTGTCATTCGGTCACCCGCTCGATCGCCAATGCAGAAAAAGCCTGAGCACCGAGTTCGGCGGATAGGAACGAATAGCCGTCGGGATGGGCGATCAGCATGAGCACCGGGAAAAATTGGCGAAGTGCCAAACGTGCAGCGGTCGCAGCATCCAAGGCTGATGGGCCACTTGGGACGAGGTGGTTGTGCCAGGTCCCCAGGACGTAGAGCGAGCCGCCACTCTCCTCGAGAAGCTGACGAACGGATTGCCTCAGGCCCTGGACGCCCAGCACGAAACGTTCGGCGGAAAAGACACTATCGGGCGGAGCAGGCAACAGGTCGACGATCTGGAAGGCCTCTCCGACCTGCGAGTAGCGGCCGACGATTACTCCCCCCGTCTCGACGCCGGGACGCGCGGCGATGGCCGCTCTAATCTCCGAGTCCACCCTTGGGCTGATCCTGACCTCGACGGCGCCACTCCGCACCACGATGCGGGGTTCGATCTCGGCCGACGTCCACGACTGAGAAAGCCCATCAGACAGGATATGCCCGACGTGCAAGGTTCCTTGCTCAGGCGCCTCATCTCGCCGGAGGTAGCCGCATACCGTCTGAGCCAGACCCGCTGCGAGCGCGCTGAGGCGGTCATCAGGCATCGGGAATGTCAGAGCACCGCAGCCCTGTCCGATGTCGATCGCCTGCGCCTCCGCACTGAAAACGCTGCTCCTGAGCCCTTCGTCCTTGGCGAGGATGCGGTAGGACTCTGCGGCAAGGTCGCTCAGGTTGGGGTTACCGTTCACCCCTTCGAAGGCAGCGTAAGCGACACTTCCTGCACCGAGGAGGTGAGCGTCGGCAAACCTCGGCCTTGCCTCCCACTCACGGAAGGAGACGACCTCGCGGAGCAGGCTGGAGCCGGTCGTGTTCACGACCAGGCGGCAATCGCCGAGCTCCGCGCGTCCCTCTGCGGAGGCACACAGTTCCTCCACGCTGCCGATCTCGAAACGCGGCTCTTGTCGGAAGCCCAAGAGGGTATGCGCCAGGACCTGCGCCTTGTACGCCATGGCCCCGCCGCGGACGTCCGGCTCCGGCAGCAAGGCGTGACGAGCGTAATTGTGTGGCGCCATCGTTGCGCGGTCCACCATGTCCGTCGGCCCGAGGCCGCGCCTCGCTGCATGGACGGCGATTTTCGATCCGACACTGCCGCACCCGAGAAGCGCCCAGCGTGGCCGGTCGGCTTCTACCGGATCGCCGGACGCTCGACGCAGGAGGTTCACCGAGATGTCGTCGCGAACCCCGCAAAGGCGGACGTGTCCGATGCCCCTCAGCAGATCGCCGCCGGGTTCCAGGTCGAGAAGGTAGGGGCAAATCTCAATGCTCGAGGTGCTGCCGACGAGAGCGAATGGCCGACGCACGAGAAAGATGACAGGCAACGGGCAGGCCTGGAACCTGCCCTGATCCAACCGGAACGCGATATGATCGAGCTTGGCTCTCAATATTTGGGCACATCGGTACAGCGTCGCCCGATGCATGAGATCTTCGACCGTCTCGACGTCCTCCGGAACGGCTGTGTCGATCACCGTCGGAGCTCCGTCTGAGTCCGGGGCGGAGACCACAAGGGCGATGCCCCGGCCCCTGGCGGTCGTCTCCGATACCTTGCTTTCGCTGCATTGAGCCTTGGCAGGATCGACCCGGACGGCCGGATTGAGCGCGACCCGCATCATCCGCTTGCCGTCGCCGAGGTCGAACCGGAGGTAGTCCGTGGCAACCACAACGCATTCGCCCGACGGAACCGCCAGCTCCCGGATCACGTCGGGGTCGAGGATGATCTCGTCGTCGACGCGATTGCGGCGGACAGGCTCCCAGCCATGCTGCGGGTTGTTCAATTGCAGCATGGCGGCCTTGTCGAGCCAGTCCGCGAGCTGGTCGAGATAACCCGAGAAACCGCGGGCCTGGATGAGTTCGGACGGGAAGGCTTGCACGACGCAAGGCTGCGGTGGCAGCCCAAGCGATTTGGGCACTGGGAGGAGGTGGGGATGGGTGCGGTCGAAGTCTGCCCGGAGAAAGGCCCGGGGCGAACCCCGGGGGAAATCCGACGGGAAGCGAATGGTGACGCTCTCGATGGACCGGACGCCGCTCGGACTGACACCGGCGACGCGCCACGCGGACGGCAGCTCCTGCGCGATGTCCAGTTCAGCCCAGACTGAACCGTCCTCGTGCGATCCCTCGACGCGCACGGCGCGCACGGCCGGGTGAGCTGTGGAGATCCGCAACGCCCTGAGGACGGCGGGTGCGATCGAGGCATCAGCCATGGGCCAGGGCCTCACTGCCGACACCCGTGGCAAGGCCGCCGGCCACCCCCGCAAGGAGACGGGACGGCTTGACACCGAAATAGCTGATGCTGATCTCCAGCGGATCGTCACCCGGCTCATCCGCTACACACCGGAAGGGGCCGGAGACGGGTTTGAGGATCGCCTCATACTCCCGCTTCGCGCGGATGCAGGGAGGATCGCGGTTGTCGTCCAGGATGGCGTTGCTGCTGGAGACGATGATCGCGCCGGACGCTGCCTGAGCGAGCGCCGATCTTGCCCGTTCCGACACCACGGCCTTCTCGCGCTTCTCCGACCAGCTATCCCAGGAGAGGCTGTGCCAGCTGCAGTGATGCGGCGCCATCAGGACGTCATAGGTCAGTTCCTGGTCCGTGTACCTGTCGCGGACCCTCTCCCAGATGGCAACCTCGGCGTCGCCGCCGAACAGGAAGCGCCCGGCCGTAGGATTGCCACCGGCCGCCAGGGTCAGCCGCACGATCACGCTGGAGTTGTTCTTCGAGAGGACCTCCACCTCCGCGTCGTCATCGGCGAGCATCGGCGCCAGAAGCAGCCCGGAGAACGTCGCATCGGTGACGCCGCAGATCGTCGAGAAGACCGATCCGGCCGAGACGAGGATCGGCAGGAGGTCGTCCGTCTTGCCATCGACGTCCTCGCCCAGGATCTGAATGCGGTCGCCATCGGCGAGCCACCTCTGTGCCCGGAACAATCTGACCCGGCGGCGAGCCTCGTCGCGCCATGCCTGCGCATCCTCGCACAGGGTATGCCCGCCCTTGGCGTTCTTTCGATCGGCGCGGCGGAAGACGATCGGCGACGACCACATCTCGCGGATAACGATCTTGTCGTCGGCCTTCACCCACGAGGCAGGGGGGCCGAGGTGGAAATGGCGCCGCAAGCCCGCGCAATGGTCCTGGTCCGGATGCGTGAGCAGGAAGGCATCGACGAACAGGCGCCCGCTGGCATCGCGGGTGAGGCGGTCGCGAAGCTGGGCGCCGACGTCAGGGGCATCATCGTTCGGATCGTCAGCTGCGACGCCGATCTTGCAGTCGATGAGGAGGCGACGGCCGCTCTCTAGCACCATGAGAGTCATGTCGCCGTTGCCAACTTTGAAATGGGTAGTCTTGGCGGACATCGCCGTCTCCTTGAGATCGCTTAGGCCAGACAGTTGACAGGGTTGCTGTTGAGTTCGCCCGCCGCTCGATCTCAGGCGTTCGGCGTGTCGCGTCCGTCCGGCTCGCGGGCCACCCCCTTGTAAGGAGTGCCATCGTCCTTGACGCCCATGAGTTGACCCGTGCGCTCGTCGCGCTTCTGCCAATGCCCGTCAGGACGCTGGAACTGCGTTCTCCCGGTCACTGCTCCCCGACGGAAGCCGTTGCCCGTGTTATTCGCCATCTCCAGCCCCTCGTCCTTGAGTTGCGGCGCTCTGCGGCGCACCTGCGCCGCATGCCGAGCGGCACCTCCATCATAGGCGTGTCAACCGCTTTGATGATACGTCATGTATCGCTACTCCGAACAAAGTGGGCGCCTTGTTCTTCGGAGTCAAGGGACCTACGATACGCCTACAGCGAACAAGGGGATAACGCGGATATGGCCATGCACGGACGACGGCATCGATGAGTTTCGGTCCAAGGATCAAGGAACTTCGCACAGCCAAGCGGATGACGCTCGACCAGCTCGCGGCTGCGACGGGGTCTTCCAAAAGTTATGTGTGGGAACTCGAGAACAAGAACCCGCCGCGACCGTCAGCAGAGAAACTGTCTGCTATCGCTACCGCGCTCGAAGTTACGGTAGATTATCTCCTTGGTTCTGACAGCCAGTCTCTCGGCGATGCGCAAGATCAGGCTTTCTTCCGAGAGTACAGTGGTATGAACCCGGACACGAAGCGGCAACTCAGGGAGATCGCCAAGACACTAGGCGGTAAGCGGCCGACATGAAAGGTGCCCTGCCGCAGCCACTCAAGGAGGCGAACAATCTGACGATGATGCTGGACACCGTGCTCGGGCTGAACAGGTTCGAGGATGGACCGGTCGATGTCGAACGCTTGGCCATCGAATATTCCGAAAAGACGGCACCAGCGACTCCGATCCGCGAGGTCATCGACCGCGATCTGTCAGGCTGTGTCGGCGCCCTCGTCTACTCTGATACCCCTCCGCGGCAATGGGGCATTGTCTGCTCAACCGGACAGTCCCCGGGGCGCCGCAACTTCACGATCGCCCATGAATTCGGGCACTACGTTCTCCACCGCAGAATGATCGAGGACGGGGTCGAGTACGACGGCGGCATCTATTGCGATGAGGGTAACGTCCACCGAGGAGAGGGACCTGATATCGAGCGACAGGCCGATCAGTTTGCGGCCAATCTTCTCATGCCCTTCAATGATTTCCGGAAGTCGCTTTCGGCGCGGGCGCGTCCGGACTTTGAAATCCTGGGAAAGCTTGCGACCCGTTACGGCGTTTCACTGACCGCTGTGATCCTGCGGTGGCTCGAGTTTACGCAGACCCGGGCCTTGGTGGTCGTCTCGAACGAAGGGTTTGCGCACTGGGCAAAAGCAAGTGAAGCGGCCTTCAAGAGTGGGACCTATATCGCCACACGGGCAACCGTCTACGAATTGCCGTCCGAGGCAACGGCGGTGACGGGAGACCATTCAGACGAAGCGAAAAGCGGTATTCTGCGATCTAGTGGATGCTGGTTCAACGAGCCTGTGCTTGAGATGTGCATACGGTCTGATCGTTATGATCGCGAGATCACCCTACTTCACCTCGAGGATAATGGCTCTCATCATCACGACGAAGAGCCGTTTGAAGATACTATAGATTTCTTCCGCAGAAATGACCGAAATCAGAGATCTGATGGAACATGACGACGCTTGAGCGCCACGCACCTCGCACGTCCCAGCGCAGCTCGTGGTGGGAGTAGCTACGCGGAACCCGCTCCGCCAGCGGATTGATGACCCACAAGGCCAAGACCCGCTTTACGGGGCGTGGGGGAGAAACGCGACGAGAGCCGCGGCGCCGCCCGCGAGAGCGGCAGGCGCCATCATCCCATGGTTCGACTTTTCGAGCCGGCCCGCCTGACGTCACTTACCTGAACCCTCTTGTCGTACCAGAAGCATGAGCTTGTAAATCGGCTATCGTCCGCACGCTGAAACTGTGCCAGCATCCGAAGGGGAGAAGGAAACGCATATGGAAGGGCACAATCTTGAACGACTGAAGGCTCACATACTACCCCGGTCCGTTGCGCAAGAGTTCAACGCGGCGCGATCAGAGTGGGATCTGATGTACATCGAGATCAGCGATGAGCCTGACCACTGCCCATGCGGGCAGCAAATTTTCGAGCACTGCTACATTCGCAACCGTCTCACGCGAAGCGAGACCTATGTTGGAAACGTCTGCATCAACCGGTTTCTGGGGATCGACACCGGCAACCTCTTTGACGGCTTGAAAAGGATCCGCGACGATCCTTCCGCGAACGCAAACGAGTCGTTGATCGAATATGCGAGGCGAAACGGGTTCCTTTTCGACAAAGAGTATCAGTTTTTGCATAGCACTAAGCTCAAGAGGAAGCTCAGCGGTCCACAATTGCGATGGAAATTAAAAATCAACCGCCGCATTCTCGATCGAACGGTAGTCCGTCAGCGAACGAATAGGCCACCGACGTAACGGGTCCGAGGCGGCATCCCTCGTTGCATTCGGCAGATCGAGAAGGTGTACCATGTGGAGCGTCGTTAATTTCGGCAAGTGGAAGGAGAAGGGCAAGACACTGCCGCAGATCATCGTGAGCGATCCGGACTGGTTCTTCTGGGCAATGGAGACCGACTCGTTCCTCGGGTCCTTGAAGGCCGAGGCCGCGATGCTGGCGAGACGGGCGCAGTCGATCAGGTTACCAGCACCCTATGGAAGCGATCATTGCATCCAATACATGATAACGACTGATAGAAAAATTGCGGATTTCAATATCATCCCATCCAATCGGCCAGCTCATCTGGGATCGAGCTCGGAGATACGACGTGCGTATCTCAGTCTTCGCATGCCACGCGAGATCAACGAGTACGACAAGCTTGGCGGTAGACAGATTATTAGAATCTTCAAGTACCATTGGTTCAACAA
This sequence comes from Methylobacterium indicum, assembly GCF_017347565.1. NCBI lineage: Bacteria > Pseudomonadati > Pseudomonadota > Alphaproteobacteria > Hyphomicrobiales > Methylobacteriaceae > Methylobacterium > Methylobacterium indicum. The sequence goes on from NZ_AP024146.1 coordinate 144,574, forward strand.
CAAAAATCTGACGAAAAAGGCTGTTGAGACTTTCTTTGACACGGCCTCCCACTTCGAGAAGCCGTAGCCCGCGTGGGAGGATCGCCGCACGTCGGAGCTCTTGCGTAGGATCGGACAAGCCTACAGATATTAGCTCATAATGGATCGTCCAGCGGCTTGCCTCACCTGAGCGCCTACGGGTTCCAGAGCACGAGGCGTGAAAGACCGGTATGGGCATCGAGGTGTCGGGCACGAAGGTCGTGACGGTCAACGACGCTCACCAGAATGGCGTCGATACGTCGATAGAAGCGAACCCGACTCATGGGCGACTGAAGGGTATCCGGCTCACCCACGTCTTCAGCCGCAACCGGAAAGGTGACCGCCGCGACGACGGCAATCCCCTGATGCACGCGCTGAAGGGGCGACGGGGTGAACCGCTCCGGGTTTTTCGGAGGCTCCAACTTCTGAGAGGATGGAGCCATGACGAAGCGAACAACCCCTTTTTCCCCTGAGGTGCGCGAGCGTGCGGTGCGGATGGTGCGCGAGCACGAGGGCGAGCACGGCTCGCAGTGGTCGGCGATCCAGTCGATAGCCGCCAAGATTGGCTGCTCGGGCGAGACGCTGAGGAACTGGGTGCGCCAGTCCGAGCGTGATCAAGGCGTGCGTCCCGGGCAGACGACGGACGAGCGCGAGCGGATCAAGGCGCTGGAGCGAGAAGTTCGGGAACTGCGCCAGGCCAACGAGATCCTGCGCAAGGCGTCGGCATATTTCGCCATGGCGGAGCTCGACCGCCGGTCGCGGCCATGATCAGCTTCATCGACGAACACCGGGAGGTGTACGGGGTCGAGCCGATCTGCAGGGTTCTGCCGATCGCCCCGTCGACTTACTACGCGCACGTCGCCCGGCGTGGTGATCCCGACAAGCAACCGGTTCGTGCTCGCAGCGACGCCGCGTTGATGATCGAGATCCAGCGCGTGTTCGAGGCCAACTTCTGCGTCTACGGCGTGCGGAAGGTCTGGCGGCAACTGGCCCGGGAGGGGATCGTGACCGCTCGATGCACGGTGGCGCGGTTGATGCGCCAATTGGGCTTGGCGGGGGTGGTGCGGGGCAGGAGCGTGCGCACCACGATCTCCGACCCGGGCGCAGCTTGCCCCCTCGACCGCGTCAACCGTCAGTTCAAGGCTCCGCGGCCGAACGCCTTGTGGGTCAGCGACTTCACCTACGTGGCGACGTGGTCGGGCTTCGTCTACGTGGCCTTCGTCATCGATGTGTTCGCCCGGCGCATCGTAGGTTGGCGGGCCTCACGCAGTGCTCACGCGAGCTTCGTGCTGGATGCTCTCGAGCAGGCCCTGCACGAGCGTCGTCCTGTTCAGGGCGGCGGACTGGTGCATCACTCGGACCGCGGCTCGCAATACTTAGCTCTACGGTACACGGAGCGTCTGGTCGGTGCGGGCATCGAGCCATCGGTCGGCAGCGTCGGCGACTCTTACGACAACGCCTTGGCGGAGACGATCAACGGCCTGTTCAAGGCGGAGGTGATCCACCGACGCGGACCCTGGCGCTCCTTCGAGGCCGTCGAGTACGCCACCCTGGAGTGGGTCGACTGGTACAACCACCGTCGCTTGCTCGCGCGATCGGCAACGTCCCTCCCGCCGAGGCCGAAGCGCGCTATCATGCTCACGTCGGCGACCAAGCCTTGGCCGCCTGACTCAAGACAATCTGCCTCCGAAAAACCCGGAGCGGTTCAGGGATACTCCATCATGCCGTTCTGGGAGCAGCAGCTCCTGACGCGCGCGGAGCGTATCCTTGCGAAGGTGAGTGGGGACCTGCAGGGTTTTGACCACTGCATGCCGATCCCATCGTCCTCACCGTTCTGCGCTCGCTTCGCTGCGCTCGTGTCGGCGGCGTCAGGAGCACCGCTTCTCGAACCCTCATTCTTGTGCAAGAGACAGGTCGGCGAGCTCCTGGCAGAGGCGCGCGCCGCCCCCCGAAAATGCGTCCTGGCTTGAAACGGGACTTCACCTCTCAGCTGCACGCGTGGGAGCAGATGGACCCGGCGTCGATCTACCAGGCTAAGGACATCGACGTTAACCTGCGCCAGTTCTTTGGCGCTTTTGCGCTGACCGGCGATCCGCCGGAGGTTCGGGGCACGCGCATTCTCGTCGTGGATGACCTGTTCGCGAGCGGGTCATCGCTCCTAGCTGTGAGGGAGATCCTTCAGAACCGGCTCGGTGCCGAGGTCGCGTGTGTGTGCTTTCTCAGCGGTGTGTAAGGCCAAGATCGTTATCTTGACCCGGCGCGTTGGGGCGCTTAGATACAGGGCACTGGAGCGATCCACGACCTTGTATCAACCTCAGGGTCGTTAAATATGAGGCAAGGCCTAAAAACCTTGCAGGTCCGTGCTGGCACCGTGTCCCGAGGTCATACCCGTAAGGGGAAAGTATCGGGAGGCCGCGAAGCGGGTGGCAAGAATACGAAAAGGGAGGCTGAAAAGCCTCCCTTTTTCGCGTTCGGTTCCTGCATGGTGTGAGCCAACTCGGAGATTGCGCTTCTTACAGCCTTCGTCCCTCTGCAGACTTAGCTGCTCCGCGGGAGACAGGCCAATGCTTAGATTTGATATTAGGAGCACAAAACACTCATCTTATGCCCTGTTTTGTAGTGTCGCGAGCTTCCGGGCGGCACCACGCTGTGCGCGTAGGCGCTCGCCATAGCGGGCCGGCATGGTTGGTGTTTTCCAAGACCCGGCCTGCATCACCTCGAGCAGCTCGAAGCCAGCCGCGAACATGTCCTGGGTTGCTCCGACGCGGGTCGAGTGCCCAGAGGGGAGGCGTCCAAGCTTCAAGCCGGCCGCCGCAGCCAGCGCTCGGTAGATCCTTGCCACGTCACTATCACCGAGCGCACGTGCCCCGACCTTGCCGCCCTTGGTGAGCGGCCGGAACAGCGGACCGTTCTCCAGCCGGGCCGCAGTAAGCCACGCCTCAACATGAGCCATGGTGTCGGGCGCCAGGTACTTGATCGCGCCTTCGCCCTCCTGGTCAGCCTTCGAGCGCCGGACCAGGATGGTGCCGGAGCCGTCGGCGCCGCGTTCCAGATCTCCGATCTCCAGGGACACGAGCTCGGAGCGGCGCAGGAGCGAGTCGTAGGCGACCGCCACCAGGGCGATGTTGCGCAGCCCGATAAGCGGCGCTCCTTGCTCACCCTCCGACACACGCCGATGTAGGCGCTCGGGCGTCTTCACAGTGAGCATGCGGTCGATGCTGGTGCGGTTGAGCGGCTCGGCCTGCTGCTGGCGCCGTCCCTTGGTGCGGTTCATCCGTTTGATCGCGAGCCGGACGATCTCGTCGGTGCAGGGGTTAGGCAGGCCTGCGGCCCGGTGCAGTGCGGCGATCGACGAGCGGTAGCGTTCGACCGTGGCGCGCGATTTCACTACGGCCTGGGCGTCAATGAAGGCGGCAATCGTCTCGGGCGTGGCCGGCAGCATGGTCCGACCGGTCTCTCGGCACCAGGTGGCGAAGATCCGGCTGTCGGCGGCGAAGGCCCGCACCGTGTTGTCGGCGAAGGCACCGTGTGCGGCGCGGGCGTGCGCCTCGACGCGTTCGATCAGGATCTCGTCGGTCGGCGGCAGGCCTACGGCGAGCGGGACCGGCAAGGCCGGGGCCTCGTCGGGGATTTCGGGGGTCGGTTCGGCGCGGTCGAGGTCCATGGGCGGAGCCTAGCCGCTCGCACCCTAACGATCCACTGATTGCGTCCGATAGTCTCAATTATCAGTCGCAATCTGACGCCCCGAAATGGCGCGTCATTTCCTTCGTTCGTGGCGGTTGGGCACAGCCGCCACGTGGACATGGCCAGCACCGGAACGAATCCTACCGGTGACATCAAATGTCATTTTAACGGAAATGACATTATTCAAAACACGTGATACTCCACCTGCAGTGCAACGGAGTCGCATCGACATCCCATGACCCTCGTCACCGATGTGAAGCTGGCAGCCAATGGCCGCATGCTTCTGCCACAAGCCGTTCGCGATGCCATGGGCATCACGGGCGAGACGCGCATCATCGTCACCGTCGATGGCACTGACGTGCGGCTCTCGCCGATCAGAAATGTGGTCTCAAAGCTCCAAGCGCTCTACCGCGAACATGCCACGCAGGATGCAGATTCCGCCGCCTTCCTTGAAGAGCGCCGCGCCGACGACGCCGACGGGCAGGATGCCAAGGTATGAGCAGTGTCGTCTTCGACACCTCGGCGGTGGTCGCCCTTCTGCGCGGTGAGCCTGGAGCTGACGCGGTGGCTGGTCGGGTCGGCCAAGCCGCCATGTCGACCGTCAACCTCCAGGAGTTAGTGAAGGCGCTGCTCCTGCGTGGCCTGACGCGCCCTGTGATCGAGGAGATGGTGCAGGAGCTGCGCCTCGACCTGCACGCTCACGATCGCGAGGCGGCCTTTGCCGCCGCCTTCCTGACCGAGGCCACGCGCCACCACGGGAGTGGGTTGGGTGATCGGACCTGCATGGCGTTGGCGATGAAGCTCGGCGTGCCGGTGCTGACGACCGATCGCGCCTGGGCGAGCTTGGAGATCGCGGGCTTGTCGGTCGAAGTGATCCGCTGACCGGGAGGGTACCGCCATGGCCTCGCATTCCGCTACGATCCATGAGGGTGGCAAGATGGTCGTTCCCGCCGACCTGCTGCGCGAACTTGGGCTTCAGGACGGCGATACTGTCGCTCTCGATGTGGTTGAGGGCATGCTCCGGGTTCGCTCGCGCGACGCGGTGATCGCCGAGATCCAGGCGCTCGCCAGGGGGTTCGTTCCCGAGGGCGTCAGTGTCGTCGACCAGTTAATCGCGGAACGACGCGGTGAGGCCGCGAGGGAGTAGGCACAGGATTGGTAGTTCAAGGCGTGTGATGGCGTCTTTCGCTCAGCAGGACCAATCTCATGGCGACCTCCTGCGTTTCGCTAAATAGGGAGCGCGCCATTCGTGCTTAAATCAAGTAGGGCGTTCAAATTTTGCGGCTTAACACGAGAGTCGCATAAGATTTGTTATGGAACTATGCGACGATGCGCGACAATTGCGCCTTGCTGACAAATTATACGACCGGCAGATCTATGGCTACTACGACGCTTACCCTTACAGCTTTCAGCTAGTAGTAGGGCAGGGCGCTGGGGCTAATCGTACCGCCCTCCCCCAGGGCTATCGCAAACGGAAATGTGTTCTCCATCGCCGATTTTGATGCTGATCCGTCGAAGGGACACGCCGCCGATGGGGGGCGAACCTCCTATGGACACGGGCGGGTCGGAGAACATCTCCAAACGCGATAGCCCTGCCCCTCCCCCCGACTGCGCCCATAGATGATTGCACCGCCGCCCTCCCCCGGGGCGGTGGCTGGGCCTTGCTAAGCTGGCTACCAGCAGGCGCCGGCCGTGTCCCGGGGCGTGGTGTAGCTGCGTGTGGTCCGCCACGGTGACCGGCAGGACCGGGCGCTGTTCGTTGTCCGGCCTGGCGCTCCACTCTTCTCAAAATGTGCATGGCAGATAACATTATGCCAGCTCGGTCGTCGCAAAACGGAAGCACGCGTCTAAAGCCTCAGAGGGCCGAGCCGCTGTTCAACCAGTTGCGAAACATTCTGGCTGCCCTCCCAGAAACCGGCGATGACGGTTTCGAGGGACTGGTCGCCGCAGCCTGCACCCAGTTGGTCAGTGTTCCATTCCGCCTCGTTGGGTCCGGGCGGCAATTCGGGCTGGACGCCGAAGGTCCCCCGAACAGCGGCGCCATCCTTGTCGAAGCGAAGCACTACACGAGCCGCTTGTCCTATGGTAAGCGCTCGGTGAAGGCCGCCTTGTGCCTGTAGTGCTTTGCTCTGGATACAGTGTCTGGCGTCAGATGGCGCTGTATCGGCCCTGTGTCTGGACCTATGACCAACTCTCCTCACGTTGTCGTTGCGGGCACCCGCCGCGTCTGGTCGCTCGAGCAGAAGCGCGCCATCCTGGCCGAGGCGGACGATCCCGCCACGACCGCCTCGGAGGTAGCCCGCCGGCACGGTCTGCACTCCAGCCTGCTGTTCCGATGGCGGCGCGCCTTGCTGGCCGAGCAGCAGGCCTCGGCTGCCCCACCGACCTTCGTCCCGCTCGCCCTGCCGCCCCCGGTCACGACGGCAGCCGACGTGCCGGCCGGGCCGGGCCTGATCGAGATCGAGCTGTCTGGCGGGCACCGGGTGCGGGCGGCAGTCGGGGCGGACCTGGCGCTCCTGCAAGGCGCGATCGCCGCGCTGCTGGGTCGATGATCCCCGTCCCGTCCGGCTCCCGCGTCTGGCTGGCCACCGGGCACACCGACATGCGCAAGGGCTTCGACGGGCTGGCCGCCCTCGTCCAGGACCATCTGGCGCGCGATCCGTTCTCGGGCCAGGCCTTCGTGTTCCGCGGGCGGCAGGGCCACCTGATCAAGGTGCTGTGGTGGGACGGCCAGGGCCTGTGCCTGTTCGCCAAGCGCCTGGAGAAGGGCCGCTTCGTCTGGCCGTCCACCGCCGGTGCCGCTGCCGCGTTGACGCCGGCCCAGCTCGCCATGCTGCTGGAAGGCATCGACTGGCGCACGCCGCTGCGCACCGATCGGCCGACGATCGCAGGCTGAGAGCGGCAGACTACCGAGGTGGCTGCGTCCGTGGTCAGGGCCGGTGGCGACGGCCCTCGGCAAGGGCTAAGCTGTTGGCATGGCTCTCGATCCTGCCTCGCTGCCCGACGACGTCGACGCGCTCAAGCGCCTGATCGTCGGCCTGACGCGCGAGGCGGTCCACGCCAGCACCCTGATCGAGAAGCTGCGCGGCGAGCTCGCCCGGATGAAGCGGGCGCGGTTCGGCACCTCGTCCGAGAAGCTCGGCACGCGCCTCGAGCAACTCGAACTGGCCATCGAGGCGCTGGAGGTCGACGAGGCCGAGCGCCTGGCCGGCACGCCGGTCGTCGCCGAGGCGAGGGAGACCGCACGGCTCAAGCCCGCCCGGCGGGACCTGCCGGCGCACCTGCCGCGCGAGAGCGTGGTCCACGCCGGTCCCTGCGCCTGCCCGGCCTGCGGCGGGAGCTTGCGCCGGATCGGCGAGGACGTCACCGAGAGCCTCGACTACGTGCCGGGCCGGTTCAAGGTCGTGCGCCACGTGCGCGAGGCGTTCGCCTGCCGTGCCTGCGAGCAGGTGGTGCAGGCACCGGCTCCCCACCATGCGGTTCCCCGCGGGCGGGCCGGTCCGGGGCTCCTGGCCCACATCGCGGTGGCGAAGTTCGACGACCACTTGCCGCTGTATCGCCAGGCCGAGATCTACGCGCGCGACGGCGTCGAACTGGCGACCTCGACGCTCTCGGGCTGGCTCGGCGCGACTGCGGCCACGCTGCAGCCGCTGACCGAGCTTCTGCGCCGGGAGGTGATCGGCGCCTCGGACGTCCTGCACGGCGACGACACGCCGATCCCGGTGCTGGCGCCCGGCACGGGCAAGACGAGCACCGGGCGGCTGTGGACCTACGTGCGGGATGAGCGTCCCCATGGCGGCGCCCGTCCGCCGGCGGCCGTGTTCTTCGCCTCGCCCGACCGTCGAGGCGAGCGACCGCTCGCGCACCTGGCGGCCTTCTCCGGCGTGTTGGTGGCCGACGGCTATGCCGGCTTCAACGGGCTGTACGAGGCCGGGCGAGTGGGCGGCGGCCTGACCGAGGCGGGGTGCTGGGCGCACGTGCGCCGCAAGATCTTCGACGTGCACGCCGCGACGGGCTCGGCTCTCGCGGCGGAGGCGCTGGAGCGGATCGGGGCGCTCTACGGGGTCGAGCGCGACCTGTACGGCAAGCCGCCCGATGCCCGCACCCGCGAGCGGCAGACCCGCTCGAAGCCGCTGGCCGAGGCGCTGAAGGCGTTTGCCGAGACGAGCCTGGCCCAGATGCCGGGCCGCTCCGACCTGGCCAAGGGGTTGCGCTACATGCTGGCACGCTGGCCGGCGCTCATGCGGGCCTTCGAGGACGGCCGTCTCGCCCTCGACAACAACGCGGCCGAGCGGGCGCTGCGCTGTGTGGCGGTCGGGCGCAAGAACTACCTGTTCGCGGGATCCGAGCTGGGCGCCGAGCGTGCGGCGGCGTTCTACACGCTGATCGAGACGGCCAAGATGAACGGGCTCGATCCCGAGGGTTACCTGCGCGACGTGCTCACGCGCATCGCCGATCACCCGGCCAAGCGACTGGCCGATCTGCTGCCTTGGAACTGGATGCCAACCAGTGAGGCCGAGCAGGCCGCCTGACCAGTGGCTCCGTCACCGAGCGCTTACGTCCTATGCTGAGTTCGCGACGGAGCTCATCGAGGCGCTTGAGCGCTCGCGCCGTCACGTCGAGGTATCGTGCGCCGCCGCGACGGTAGCCCTCGACGCGGCCGACGCCGGTGACTTGTGCTCGATGGGAGAAGCGCACGGCACGGCGGTGCTCATCCTAGACTGGACGCCAACCCGTGCCACCGCTTGCCATGCTCCTGGCTGAGCAGACCGGCGCCGCCACGGTCGGCACGCCAAGCTCGAGCGCTGGCTCAAGCGCTGCGACGACATCGAAGATTGCTGGTGTCACCAAAGAGCCCGGCCGCGAGCGGGATCCGCATCCCTAGCAGCTTGGATCAACCCAGCTAAGCTATTGTTATAGCTTGCGCTTTCTGCTGCTGCTCGCCATGGTTCATCCACAGCCTTCAGCCGTCTGCCTACGTTTTCAGGGAACAAGAACCTTGCGCGAACGTTCAGTTCGCAGTAAGCAGGTTTGCCAATTGGCGATCCGAATAGCGCCAGGTGGCAGAGGTGAGAGACATGCAAAACGCTCGCCGTGTAGAAGCCTCTCCAGGCCGTCCATCCACTAGCAGCGTCGCCACGAAAGCCGCTGTGCGCATAGCTGGTGCGTGGGGCCTAACGACCGCCGAGGCGGCCGATTTGCTCGACGTCGCCCCCCGGACCTTCTCCCGCATGAAGAGTGGCGAGCATGCCGGTGAGTTGCGCAGAGACCAACTCCTGCGTGCGAGCGCCCT
>NZ_AP024147.1:0-128167 GCF_017347565.1 Methylobacterium indicum
CGAAGAACGAGCGCTTGCGGTTCGAGCCGAGGATACGGACTCGTTCGGCCGGCTGGGCGCCCGGCTCCTGGAGCACGTCGTAGTGCGCCGGGACCTCGACGCCCTGGTCGAAGAAGGTAGCCTTGCGGCCGTAGAGCGCTGGGCCGTCGCTGGCTTGCTGGAAGGCATGGCCGTAGAAGCTGCGGGGCTCGAGGGTCGAGCCGCGGTAGAAGGCGCGCTTCTGAGGCGAGGTGCGCTTCGTGAGGTAGGGGTAGATCCGAACCTGCGGCAGGCCTTCGAGCCAGGCACGCCGGCTCTCGTCGGTCATCGCCGGGGTGTAGAAGCCCCTGGCCGGCGGCGCGATCACGCGGTGCAGAGTGGCGCCTGCGATCGTCAGATGCCGGCTGATGCCATCCTGCGTGCCCTTGAGCTGGTGCAGCCCGAGCGCGTTGGCGACGACCGAGCGCTTCTTGACCTCCGGCCAGTTCGGGTTCCAGAGGTCGACCGAGAGCGCCCAGGCGAGATAGGGCAGATGCTCGATCGGGCAGGTCTCGGGGTTCCACAGCGATCGGATGATGTCGCCGTCGAGCTCGAGCAGCCGCTCGACGTTGTTGGCGAGAAGCCGGGTGTTGTAGGGCGTGGTCGCCGGGACGATGTGATCGAGAAGACGGTTCGTCATTCGCGTCACTCCGTCCGGGTGCCGTTGATCGTGACGTCGGCAGACCGCAGCCAGACACAGGTGTCGGTCTCGGCGACGATGTCGGCCGCCGGGCTCACCAGGTTGACGTTCTGGACGCCCTCGACGTAGAGGGCGTCGGTGATCGCCGCCCGGGTCAGGTCGCGCCCGATCAGCGCGATGCGCGAGCGCAGGGACTGAAGGTTGTCGGTGATGGTCTGCCGGATGATCGCGGCGTCGGGGCCCGGGTAGAGCACGACGCGGGCGACGAGATCGGTGTAGATCACCTTGACCGGCGTGACCGAGACGACGTCGGTAAGAGGCTTGATGTTGGGGCGCAGCAACCGCTGCGTGACCTTGTTGAGCTGGTCGGTCGTCGGAACCGGGCTCGCGCCCGAGTTCATGATCGACACCTTGATGCCGCCGCGCCGATCGACCTTCATCACGGAAGCGTCGAGGATCGTCGGATCGGCGGACTTTGCATGATAGATGTAAGACCCGGCAGACCCCGCCGTCGTGAAGGCTTCGGGCGCCATCTGCACCCGGGAGCGGAAGCGCGCGTCGGCCTCCCAGTCTTCCGGGTGGGTGGTGTAGGGCCGCGGGTTGTCGACGAGCGGGAGACGCGCCTCGTTGTAGAGGGCGGCGAGCACGTCGAGGTCGGAGCCGACCGCGAACGGGAGCATGACCGCACGCGCCGCCGCGTTGACGCGGGCGCGCACCATCATCTCGCCGTAGGCTTCGGTCTCGAGTACGATGTTGATCGGCGACTGCTCGAGCTGAAGGGCCTTTTCGAGCGCCGGGTTCGCCTTGAGCACCCGGGCCTGGTACAGGTCGAGCAGATCCTCGTAGCGGATGGTCTCGATCACGGCCGGGGGCGGCAGGCGAGCAAAGTCGATGAAGAGGTTGGGCGACTCGTAACTGGGCATGCCTCAGGGCTTTCTTATTGTTGTAAGCCCGAGCTCAGATCGCTTGGGAGATGATCCTGTTCTGTTGGTCGATCAGATCGACGCCCTCGACGCGGACCTGCATCTCGCCGTTGGCCTGGGCCGAGGTGATGACGATGCGGGTGACGTTGAATTCCGGTTCGTACTCGTTGATCTTCGACGCCGCCTCGTAGATCGAGTCCATCATGGTCTCGAAGTTCATCGGCTTGTCTTGAGCGTCGAGGTAGGCCGAGCCCCACCATAGCCGCATGATGCGGGTGCGCAGGCGGGTGGTCAGGATCGTGAAGATCGACTTCTTGATCCTGGCCCAGCCGGAGACGTACTCTAAGGTGTCGGGGTCGATGTCGACGAGATGCTCACGCTTCAGCGCCATCGACCGGAGCCTTCAGGCTGGCCTCGATACGCTTGCGGACCTTCTCGGCGACGGCCTCGACCGCGCCCTCGACCTTGACGACGGTCTCGGCGACCATCTCGGCGACGGGCTCGGCCGGGGCCGGCATCAGGGCGTGCATGAGGTACTTGGTCTCGGCCTCGAGCATCTCGATGACGCTGCCGGCCTCGACCACCACGTTCTTGTAGGAGAAGTCCGACAGGACGAGGTATGATTTACGGGACATGATTGATCCTTTTGCGTCGGATCATTCCTCGGGCGCGTCAGTCTTGGCGCCGCCCTTCTCCACGCCGCCGTGGATGTGATCCGAACCGATGTTGCGTTTGTCGTGCTTCTTGTAGCCCTTGGTCTGCTCCTCGCCGGCCTTCGTCAGGTTGACCTCGACCTCGCCGACGAGCTGCTTGATGCCGTCGGCGGTGAGGTTCCAGCTGTTGTCGCCTTGCGAGAACTTGAGGCCCTTGGCCGTCAGCTCGACCTTGGTCTTTCCCAGCCAGACGGACATGCCGTCCTTAGTGAGATGCAGCTTGAGCTGCTGATCTTCCTTCGACTGCTTGTCGCCACCATCGGTGGATGCGGCGCGGGCATTGGCGCTCGCGCCGGACCCGCCCTCGCTACCCTTGTCCCCGTCCTTGTTCTCGTCCTTGTCCTCGGGGGCCTGGACGGTGAGGAAGATCTCGTCTTCCTTGTCGTGGGGGGAGGGATTCTCGGGGTTGTAGTGCCAGGGCTCGCAGCAGGCCATCTCAGGCGTGCCGCCGGGCGAGCGCATCTCGACGAGCTGACCTTTGCGCGGCGGAACCGAGAGCCGGATCGAGCCGTGCGACATCGATTTCCACGGCAGCCAGTCCGACTTGAAGGCGTCGTCGCCCTCGCCGTCCGCCATCTTGACGTACCAGCGCTTCTTTTCCTTGTCGAACTTCACTTCCGTGACCTGGCCGCGACGGCTCATGTTCTGGAAGTTGCGTTCGAGATCTTGCAGGCGCTTCTCGTACGCTGTGATGAAATCGCGGGCCATGATTACAGGGCGTCTTCGCCGAGGTAGGGCGAGGCCGGATCAGGCGGCGACAGGTCGACCCGGTCGTCTCGGACCAGGTTGCCGCGCCGCACCGTGCTCTCGCCGATGAACAGGTTGTCGGGGATCTTGTCGAAGCGCTTGCCCGTGTCGGGGTGGTGCGGGTACTCGTGCGCCTCGGATCGCGAGGTGCCGAGTGTGAAGCCCTGCATCCACTCGACGACGCCGAGCGCCACGCCCTGTCGCCGCAGCTCGGGATCGCGCAGGCGCTTCAGGGTCGGGATGTTGGCCGGCGCCGCGTTCGGATCGCCGAACGAGTTCATGTTGACCACGTCGGCGATGCGCTCGAGCAGATCCCAGCACTGGGGGTCGGCGTCGCGCGCGACGATCCGGTCCTCGACGATGACGGTGACCACCATGCGCAGGCAGAGGTTCATCTCGCCGGTCGAATGCGGGTCGTTGTAGGGAACGCCGATCGCCGCGACGTAGGCCGCAGGCGCGTTGACGATCCACTCCTCCATGTCGGTCTCATCGAAGAGGCCGTCGTACCACTCGACCTCACGCAGGGTCGGAACCTTGGTGCGCAAGGTCGCCATGACCTTGTCGCGAAACTCTGTGATCTGGCTCATCCGCCGAATTCATCCCCGATGCTGTCGTGGCCAGTCATGATGTAATCGCGCAGCATCTTGCGGATACGAACCTTGTTCTCCCTGGACAGGCCGAGGAACTTACGGGCCGGAATGCCTTTTCTGTCGCGGCGCTGGTAGCGACCGCGCATGTTCTTGACGCCGAGCTGGGCGTAGCCACCGTAATCCGCCGCCGAGAGCGTGAACCCTTCCCGGTCGGCATCCGCGACGCGGATCGACTTCAGGAGGTAGCCGGTCTGGAACAGCGGGCTGTCGAAGCCCTTGAGCTTCTGGGTCAGGTCGGAGTTGCGCGCCCACGGCTTGCCGTCGGGATCGGTCTTCGATGAGAAGATCCGGTTCTTGATCGAGCGCACCATGTAGGCGCCGATATCCTCGATCACCGGACCTGGATTGTTGACCCGCGAGAGGAGGTCGCTGATGATCTTGTCGGCGCGCCTCAGTCCGCGGGTATGGACCCGGACCGAGATCTTCATCAGGAACGCACCGTCCTGATCGAGCGGCCGGCCTTGGAAGGCCCGGTGTCGATCGCACCAGGCGTGCCGGCGCCCCCCTCGCCGGGGGTGAGGCCGAGGCCCACCTTGCCGGTCGAGATCTTCTCGAGGAGCTTCAGGGCGTCCTCGTAGCGCAACCGCATCTCGTCGGTGCGGCCAGCACGAAGCAGCGCGATCTTGTAGACCGCGATGTCGACGGCGGCCTCGCGCACGACGCCGGGCGTCGATGGCAGGGGCAGGGTGTAGAGGGCCGACAGATAAGCGTTGATGATCTCGTCGGCCGAGCGCAATCCCTTCTGGACCACTTCCGGGTCGGGGATGCCGTCGCGGTCGTAATCCGCGATCTTGATAAGGAGCTGGGGGCCGTACAGGTCGGTGATATCGGATTCAACGGCGTACGGCACGGGCTCTTACTCCTCGAAGACGGCGCCGTCGTCGGTGGTCTCGAGCCGCTTCGCCTTTCTGGCGGGCTTCTGCTCGGGCGCGGTGGCGGGCGCAGGGGCCGGCCGGGGATTGGCCTTGCGCTCCTCTTCGGGGCGCATGTCGAAGGTCTCAGGGGCCGGCTCGACGGAGACGGGCTTTCCCGCAGCCTGAGCGGCGTAGTGACGGGCGCGCTCGGCGCGGATCTCCGCCATCTTGTCGTTGGAGAGCTCACGCTTGCGCGCAGCGTCGCGGCGGGCCTTCCAGCCAGCGCCGAAGGCGGAGCCGCGGTCGGGCTTCTGGATCGGGTTCATGGGAAACTCTGAAGGAGAAGGGACCCCCCGGCCCGTAGGCCAGGGGGCGTTTTGCATTCGTGCAAAACTTAGGCCGCAGCGATGCGGTGCTTGAAGCTCACGAGCTTGATCAGCTTGTGGTCGTAGACCCGGTGCCAGTTGCCGGCAACAGCCAGCTCGGCGTTGCTCGGGGTGGCGAGCGCGGTCTGGGCAGTCGGGGCCCACTTGATGCCGCGGACGTGCAGCACGAACTGCCGGCGCTGGATCAGATAGTCGAGACCACCGAACTTGAGGGGATCGCGCCACGGCTCGACGGGGTTCTTCGGAGCCTTCTCGGCGTACGCCACCGAGCCCTTGCCGAAGATGTACGAGGTGTAGACGCCGTTGACCGCCTCGAAGCCCTCGTCCTGGACGATGACCTGCTTGCCCATGTAGGTGGGGATCGGCTGGCCCTGGTCGGAGACGTGCAGGAAGTCGATGAGATCCTGCTTGCGCATCAGGTTGTAGACGTCGGAGTGGACCGCGATGGCGGCCAGGCCGTCCTCGGAGTCGCCGAGCGTGTGGATGGCGTCGAGGAACGACTCGCCGTCGAACACCGCGGCGTCGCCGTTCATGGCCGAGATGTCGAGGGTGTTGAGGCCTTCGGCCGCCAGAGCACCGGTCACGCCCTTGACAGTCGCGAACAGGTTCTTCTGCATGGCACGGCCCCACCAGGCGCCGAAGCGCGAGATGATGACGCCCATCGGGTCGGCGCCCGCGAGGTCGGCCGCCAGATCGGTGCCGCCGTAGGCACGGGCACGGTACTGACGCACCGCGATGTCCATGCTGGTCGTGGTCTTGCCGACCGAGATGTCGGCGTTGTCGTCCACGACCTCGTCGTCACCGGTCAGGTCGTTGAAGAACGGCATGTGAACGGTGATGCCGCCGAGGTCAGCGATCAGGTCGGACACGTCGGTCACGACACCGGACTGCCAGAACTTCGTCTTAACAGTGGACTCCTGCACCGTGTAACGGTGGAAGACCTCCGGCAGAATCATGTCTGCCAGCTTCATCGGGGTGTTGGCCATTTGAGGCTATTCGATCCAAAGAAAAAGCCGGCCTCTGTGGGCCGGCTTTTGTGTTGTTACGGGGTGTGGTTGTTAGACCCCGGCCTCAGACTGCAGGCGTGCGGCCTTGGCGGGGTCGGTTCGCATCAGGATCATCTGCTGCGTGATCGAGAACGAGGCGCCGGGCTTGAACGGATTGCCCTGGGGGCCAGCGGCCTGGCCGCTCGGGGCCCGGTTCGTCTCGGAAGTGCCGAGGCCGCTCTTGCCGTCCGCCTGGAACAGGGCCGGACGCTTCTCGCGCAGCTCGGTCATGTAGTCGGCCAGCGTGAAGGGCGTGCCGAGGTGGTCCTTGATCCGCGGGTGCCCGTTCTCGTCGAGCACCTCGAGGATGATGTTGCCGTCGACCTCGCGGTGCCGGACGTCGCGGTCAGCGACCATCTCGAGCATGTCGCGAGCCTCCGGAAGCGGGTTGAGCTTCGAGAGCTCGCCCTTGATCTGGCCGGTCTTGAAGAACTTCGTGACCTGCTTCTCGCGGGCGGCGAGCTTGCCTTCCAGATCGGCGATCTGGGTGGTGAGCTGCGTCTCCCGGGTCGTGAACTGGCCTTGCAGCTGGCTCTTGGCGTGGTTGAACTTCTCTTGGGCGAGACGTTCGGCCTCGGTCTCCGGGTTCAGCCTCTCGAGACGCTCAAGCGTCGCGAGCCGCGTCCGGATATCCTGGGGCTGGAGATCGCCAAATTCGTTCAGGCGCTCCATCGCAGCACGAGCCGTCCCGGCTTCGATGCCCTCGAATTCGCGCAGGCGGGTCTCGAGACCAGAGCGGGTCGACCGCTCGGCGCCGAGCGCCGTCCTCAGTCCCCTGACATTGTCGAGCTCGTAACCGTCGACAGGGTCGACGCCGAGCACGTAGCGACCGTCGCGCTCCACGTAATGCGGACGCAGGGTCTCCTCGACTTCGTCAAGGGTATTCACTACAGCTTTGATAGGCACAGTTCATCCGTCCCGGATGTTTGAATAGGAGCATCCCGCTCCGGTAAAGACGAGCAACCGCATCCCGCGTGAAGCTCGGGCGTCGTCACCATGACGACTACATCATCAATTTTGGGTCGATGACGAAACTAAAAGGCAGCGGCGGCCAAGGCGTGCGGCCTGCTCTTTATGTATCTCTGCGCGTCTTGGCTTGATAAGGTGCGCGCTGAGACCGCTGCAAGCACGCTCGAGCCTAGATGGGCGAGCGTGATCGGGGTTTTGCAGAGATTTGGAGAAAACCCTCCCTACGCCCGCTTGAGGCGCAGGACGTGGGTTTCGTCTCGGGACAAGAGCAGGATGTCGTCGGCCGCGTCGTCGTTCTCGAACCGGAACGAGCCCAGCTCGGTGAGATGGGCGCGGTACTGCATCATCGCCTCGACGAGCCACGGCGGCATCGCGACATCGGCGACCTCACCCCATGCGGGGATGCGCCAGGTGTCGACGACGTTCGCACGAAGGGTGCGGACCGGACTTGAGTCGAGATTTGCGATCATGCAAATCCCTAACCCAAATCCAATCCGTTTGTCAAGCTATCTTATTGAGATTGCTAACTTTTTTAGTTGGGGCGGGTTTTACCGCCCGGAAAGTCGCGCTCGGACTTGGGTGCCGGCGGAGGAGGCGGGTCCCCGGCCATGTCCTCGATCTTGCGCGCGACCTCGGCCTCGATGTCGAACTCGTCCGACAAGAGGTTGAGGCGCTTCAGTTCCTCGAGACCGCCCTGTCGCGACAATCCCTTCATCGCCATCGCCTGGATGATCGAGCCGATGTTCTTCGCCTTCTGGTCGGTGCCGGAGAAGTCGAAGTTCATGTCGAGGGTGACGCCGGAATAGTCTTCGCCGACCCACTCGCCCATCAGGGTGATGGCCTGGTGCAGCGCGTCCTTGGCGGTGATCGCAAGGTCGCGCACCACGGTGTTGACGCGCGTCTCGGTGATCGAGCGCTCGTTCTGGGCGACGTACTGCTTGGACGGCTGCGAGATGATCGGGTTCAGGGACAGCATGTCCATCTGCATCTCGAGCGCCTCGATGTCCTTGCGCCCGGCCTCGATCGACTTGCCCTCGCACTCGATGAAGTACCAGCGGCCTTGCGGGTCGGGCGTGGTCAGGATCTTGTTCGGGCCGATCTCGAAGACGACGCGGCCGTCCTCGTCGATCTCGGTCTCGAGGTTGATGCCCGAGGCCGCCAGCATCGGGAAGCGGGCGGCCGAGAGGATGACGCGCTGCTCGCTCGACGACTGCCAGTGCTCGATCTGCTTGTAGGCGAGATCCTGGAAGATGGGACGCACGACGCCGTCGGATTCCTCGTCGCCCGCCGTCATGGTGACGAGCGGCACGCGCTTGAGGTCGACCTTGCGCTCGCCCTCGAAGATCCAGCCGCCGCCGATGCCCGGGTCGACCATCTCGAACCGGTATGGCAGGGGGTTGGGGGTCAGGATCGATCCGCCCTGGCCGAGATAGGCAAATCCCGGCCGGCCGAACACCGTGCCGCGCTTGCGCTTCCAGCGCTGGACGAGGCCGGGCTCGAGCACGAAGACGATGTCCCAGAGCTCCTCCTGGAAGGTCTCGCGGTTGAACTCGTACTTCGTCGAGGCGATGCGGGCGTGGGTGATCGTGCGAACGCCCCCGATGCGCTCGTGGTAGACCGCCAGCATGTCCTCGGCCTTGACGCCGCGCATGAAGGGGCGGATCTTCGAGGCCTTCTGGACCGCGTAGTTGGCGAGCCCCTCCGTCGTCGGGTAGTCGACGATCAGGTGGCTCAACCCCGTCAGGATCGCCTCGTCGAAGAACTCGCGCGCGACGAGGTGCAGGTGGTTGCCCTGAAGGTCGGCATCCTCCATCCAGCCCGTCAGCTTCTCATTGGCGCCGTTGAGCCCGATCATGTTGGTGAAGGGCTTGGCGCTTGCCGTGTCGACGGCCTCGCGCAGCTTGTTGACCGCGGTCGTCGAGTTCAGGCGGTTCTGGTAGTCCTCGTCCGTCTCCCGCCGCTGCTTGGGCAGGAAGCGGGTCGTCATCTGGCGCATCGCCTCGGTGCCGCCGTAGCAGGCACGCATGAGTTCGATGCGCGGCAGCATCGCCATGGCGGAACTCGAGCGCGCAGCCGGGTTCGCCAGCGACGCGCTATCGCCCTGGGTCATGATTTATGGGTCACCAATCGAGGATGCGGGCTCTCGCCGGAGCGAGCAGTGCGTTGAAGGCGTCGGAGGCGGCGTCGACCTGGTCGTCGTTGGTGCCGATCGGGAACATCACCAGCTCGTCGATGAAGTCCTGCCACCAGGATGAGCCGGCGAGGTACTGGACCTGACGCCCTTCGGCCTGGGCGGCGAACGCCGCGGCGCGGGTCTCCTTGTCGCCGGTCGGGCGCTTGGCCTTGACCTTGTAGCCGGCGAGCTTGCGGATGTAGGACTGGGCCTGGTCGGTGCCGGCCTGCCCGGGGTCCTGCGGGATGACGATCTGGCACTGGCGGCCGTCTCGTCGCGCCGTCTCCATGATCTTCATCTCGACCTGGAGCGGGGAGCCGCGAAACCGGATCACGTCCTCGATCAGGAACGTCCCGGCCTTCGACTTCGACATCTTGACGCCGACGGTGTAGTCGCCCGACGTCGAGGCCGCGAGATCCCAGGCACGGGCCTGGATGCGGTTCGGCTCGAGCTGGCCGCCCTCGTAAGGCGTGAACCAGGGCTCGCGGAAGAAGCCCTTGTCCTCGGACATCGGCTTCTGCTGGTACATCGAGACCCAGGAGCGCTCGCCGAGCGTCTGCTGGAAGTCCTTGAGAGCCTCGAGCGACAGGCGCTGCGGTGCGAGGGGTTCGTCAACACTACGGCCCATCGGATCGCCCGGCACCGAGCCGTCGTCGTTCAGGATCGGCTCGCCCGCGGCCGTGTACTTGACGTCCGGAAGCGCCGGCAGCGTCAGCACGGTCCAGGGCTTGCCGCGCCCACTCTCCATGAGTTCCAGGCAGCGCCCGGCGAGGTCGTCGTAGTGCCAGCGCGTGAGGGTCATCACGATGGCACCGGTCTCTTCGAGACGGGTGTAGGCGACGTCCCGGTACCAGGCCCACAGGCTCTCGCGGTAGGTGGCGCTGTCGGCCTCCTTGCGATCCTTCACCGGATCGTCGATCAGGAACAGGTGAGCGCCGCGGCCCGTGGTCGGCGAGGACACGCCGACCGAGAAGTAGGTGCCGCCTTGCCCCACCGCCCATTCCTCGGCGGCGCGGTTGTCGGCGCGGATCGCCACTTCCGGGAAGACCCGGCCGTATTCGGGGCAGGCGATGATGTCGCGCACGTCGCGGCCGAAGCCCCTGGCGAAGTCGGCGCCGTAAGACGCCGAGATGATCGTCTTTCGCGGGTTCCGGCCAAGGTACCAGGCCGGGAAGCGGCGGGTCGACAGCTCACTCTTGCCGTGGCGGGGAGGAGCGAAGATCATCAGGCGCTGGATCTCGCCGCGCTCGACCTTCTCGAGGTGCTCGGCGATCATCCGGTGGGCGGGATCGACGACGTAGCCTGGCTTGGTGTAGCGGGTGAAGTCGATCAGGCTGTCGCGGGCCGACAGGCGCGCGTAATACTCCTCGGCGGCCTGCGCCGGGGTGATGATTTTGCGTTTTGACATGAGGGCTCTGGGAATGCCCCAAGAGCCCTATGTGTCAGTGGAAGGCCTTGGTGGCGTCGTCGCGGCGTCCCATCTCGATGATCCTCATCAGATCCTCTTTGGACATTTCCTCGACGTTCTGGTTGTTGTTGATGGTGTTGACGACCTCGTCCTTCTGGCCGAGATCATTCTTGCCGCGGAAGATCGCCATCGAGGCGTTCTTTCCGGCAAGGCCGCGCTGGGCGCGGCGGATGATGAGCTTGGCGCGAGCCAGGCCGTTGTCCCAGGCATCCTGGGCGGTCGGATTCTGCGACAGGAAGCGGACCAGGGCAGGCTCGGAGACGAACAGCAGGGCGGCAGCCTCGTCGAGGCCAGCTCCCAGCTTGGCGGCCTCGAAGATGCGCCGCAGCGTCTCGTCGTCGAGGGTCAGACCCTCCTTGCGCTTCTGGTAGGGTTCGGACAGGACGGCGTCGAGAAAGCCCTCCGAGCTCTGCTCGTAGACGGCCTGGGCCTGGGCCTCGAGGGTCTTGCGCTCCTCGGCCTCGGCCTTCGTCGGACGACCGCGCCTGCGCTTGGGCAGTTCCATCGGGGTCCTTCATGGCGGGCAGCCAATCGGCTGCCCGCTGTTGGTGTGGTGGGTTAGAACGAGTGTATCTCGGTGCGGTACCAACCCGACGAGGTCTTGCGGTACAGGTAGTTGCCCGAGAACAGCGTGTCGCCGTAGACGCCGCGCGGATCGCTGGTGCTCGTCGGCGCATCGCGGTCGTCGAGGCGAAGGTAGGGCGCCTTGACGTAACCGGGCTGGGTCGAGTTGCCGTCCTGATCGATATTGTAGAACTCGTTGCCGTACAGACGGTGCTGGATCACGCCGTCGATGTAGCGGGTCGTGACCGCGTTCGAGCTTTCCCAGGCGATCGTACCATGGTTGGGCAGAAGCAGCGTCGGCTGATTGTTCAGCGCGACGGCCTGCGACATGTCGATCGCCGCCTTGTAGTGCTTGCCCCGATAGAACAGGATCGTGCCGAACGAGCAGTCGTCGTCGGTGGTCGAGACGTTCATCGCGTAACCGACCTGGGCCGGGCGCCCGCCATCCTTCGCGGCGATCGAGCGACCACCCACCATCTGGTTGATGATGCGGTAGCCGTAGGGGTCGTCGCCGTTGCAGTAGATGTCGTTCTCAAGGCCGACCTGGGATCCGGCCTGATGAGCGTCCAGGTTGGTCTGGTCGTTGTTCTCCAGATAGCCGGCCCAGACCTGGGAGCGGGGCTGGACGGTCTCGCCGGGCTCATAGGCCGGACGGAACACCGAGCCGTTGAGCGAGACGTGCTGGCCGACGACGTCGCCGACCTGCTGCGGGACCGAGGTCGCCCGCGAGGTCATGACGGCCGAGACGCCCCAGACGTTGTCCTTGATCGTCACCGGTCGCAGGTCAGTGTTGAAGCGGACCGTGTTCGGGTTGCCGCCGCTGCCTGCCTGATCGAAGACGCCGTCGACCCGCATGACGGTCTGGTTCGGGCGCTTGGCGTTGCCGCCCTGGCGACCGAAATATTTCATGCCCTCGAAGAACGTCTCGACGACGTCGCCGCTCACCACGTTGACGACCGGCGCGCCGCCACCGTCATACGAGTTGCCTGCCAGGCGCCAGAGTTTCGGCTCTGGGTCGCTGACACCGATGCCGCCGGCGACATGATAGGGGCCAGGCGGCACGTCGATGATGCCGTAGCCGACAGCAGCATCACGCGCTGCGGTGAAGGCCGGTCCATCGTCGGTGACGCCGTCGACCTTGCCGCCGAAGCTGCGGACGTTGACCGGAACGTACCGGCTGTGGACGATGTCGTGCCACGCCTCGTTACCGTTGCCGTTGGTCTTGCGGATGTAGAACAGATCGGTGTCGAAGAAACCGCCAGCGATCTGCATGGCGAAATAGTTGTCACCGTTGGTGTGAGTCTGAGAGATCAGATGGCACCAATTATTAGTGTCTATTGGCCATCCTTCGGCCTTGGTCGCCGTGCTGGTCTGATAGAATCCGTCGGTGACGCGATTGACGATATTGTCGACGTTGGTGGTGATCGCTGTGGACACTCTATCTCTTCTATTTTCAAGAAATGGGGCAAGACGGACGCCAGATCCGCCTCGCGAGGTCTTTGTAAGGGCAGCTGGCGGCCCATGCTGCACCGGGGGGACCAAATCCCGGGAGCGTCCCCGTCACCGTCAGCGGGGAGATCTGGTCGCCTCCGTCCCCAAGGGGGCTATGGCGGTTGTCGGATGGCAGAGTCGTCTGACCCTAGCGCGGGTTTAGACGAATCCAAACAGAATGTCAAGTTAATTGGCATTCATGCAAATCAGGCGGCGCGAAGATCCTCCAGCGCCGCCTCGAGCGACCATTCCTCGGGCATCGGACGGTACTGTCCGGCGACGCGCGGGGACAATTCATCGAGCAGCCAGATCAGGTGGTCCTCGGTAAGGCCTTTGCTCGGGCGGATCAGGATGACTTCTTTGTAGAAGTTCGGCAGTCGGCTGTTATAGGCGACCGGAACGTGCGACTCGTCCAGCATCAGCCAGTTGATCATGGCTTGTGCATGGACGATGGTGTCGGCAACGACGATGTTGATCATGGGTTGGGTGTCTTCGACCGTCACTGGCGGACGATCACGGCCTTGGGATCGGCCTTGAGGATCTTCTTCTCGGTCTTGGGCTCGACGCCCATGCTCTTGACCGACCAGAAGCCGATCAGGTTCGGGAAGCTGATCTTGGTGGAGAAGTTCGCTGTCTCGGACGGGATCCAGGCCTTCAGGCTGTCGTCGAGACAGGTGAGGACCGCATCGACATAGGTCGGCGCCTTGGAGACGGAGGACTTTTTGGACTTGGATGACTTGGACACGGGTGATCTCGAGATTGTGCCAGGGGTGGCGACGAGATCAGCTACCGTTTGCATCCTCTCTCTCCTCCTTGTCCTTGGCGATGATGACTTTGCGTCGCCGCTTCGTCGCGTCCCAGACCTTCTGGGTTCCACGGACGATGTTGCGCAGGGGACTTACTGCCATGATATTGGCTTTCATGCAAATCTGAGGGTGACCGGAAGCCCGGCCAGGTATCAGGAGAAGGTCTCGACGACCTTGCTGTCGTGAGTGAGGCAGACGAAGGGGCCACCGGTGCCGTGATCGATCGAGGCCGCGGCCACCATCGCGTCGCGCGCCGACGCGCCCATGAACATCGCCCCCATGGCGACCAGCGAGCCCGAGCCGATGGCGATGTGGGGGACGTCGAGGAACGCTGTGCCCTCGCCGCCGTACCACTGGATGCGGCCATCAGGATGGGCGATGAAGCCCTCGCCGCTGTCGCAGAACAGGAAGGGCTTGGCCTTCTTCTTCAGGCTCTCGGTCTCTGCCCAGCCAAGGAAGCTGGTAAGAGCGCCGAGTTCGCCGCAGGCTCCCGCGAGCGCGCCGTCCTTGCGGCGCACCACCTTGGTGACGCGGCCGACGCGGGAGTTGCCTTGCGTGATGCAGGTGTCGCCGACGATCAGGCCGGCCCGATAAACGATGGTGGTCATGGGGTTGTGGTTTTCAGGGTTGATGGAGGGTGAGGGTCTGGTCGGGCGCGATCACGACGCTCTGGCCGATCTCGAGCGTCAGGGGGCCGTCAGCCTGGTGGAAGGTGAGCCTGCCGTCGTCGGCGAACGCCCAGTTCTTGCCCCAGATCAGGGAGGGCCAGACGGGCGGCGTGTTGGCGACGCCCGGGTCCTGTCCGTTCCAGAGCCACAGTCGTTGAGAGGGGGAGGGGAGCATGATGGGGGTGGGCGGCCACGAGGACCGCCCTTCTCCTTGTCGATCAGACGATGTGCAGGACGTTGCTGGCGTATTGAGATCAGAAGCTGTCCATCTGCACGCGATACCAGCCCGAAGAGGTCTTGTGGTAGAGGTGCCCACCAGAGATCAGTGTATCACCATATTCGCCCATCGGGTCGGCGCTGCTGGTCGGCGCCGGCCGGCTCTGCATGTTGAAGTAGCCGAACGCTGCGCGACCGGGCTGCGAGGTGTTCCCGTAGGCGTCGAGCCGGAAGGTCTCGGCGCCGGCGAACCGCCATTGCATCATCCCGTTGCCGATGGCGTCGGGGATCTCGCGCAGGGTGTAGCCGTTGCCGACGTCGAAGGTGATGTACTGGCCGCGGGCGAGCTGGATGGTCGGAGGCGCGCCTGCGCCGCGGTCGACGGGGTTTGCCGCGGCAAACGACAGGCCGGCCTTGTAGAAGTCACCCTGCGGCTTGAGGAGGGTGCCGATCTGGACCTCCCCTACCGCTCCGCCGACACTCAGGCCCACGCCGACATCGGCATTCGTGCTGCCGGGGCCGCTCTTGATGGCCCGTCCGGCCGACAGCAGGAGGATCACGCGCTGGTCGTGCGGATCGCCGTCGTTCGACCCGACGTTGATCTCCATCCCGTGGAGGATGCCTCCTTCGTTCGACGGCCGGCCAGTCTGGTCCGTGGCCTCGGCGTATGCGCCCCACAGCGGGGCACGGGGGCCCATACCGTCACCCAGGGCGTCATTCGGGCGCGAGGCCACGCCGGAGAGCGCCGCGAACTGGCCGTCGCCCCAGGCCGATGATCTGAGGTCGTGCCGGGACCCGAAGACGAACGTGCCCGGGTTGACGCGGCCGACGGTGGTGTAGACCTCCAAGCTCGAGCGCATCTGGGTGCTCGTCATGGCCACCTCGGATGGCGTGGCCTGCCGCTCGAAGGTACCGTCGATCCGCACGGCGGCGGTCTGATCCCAGGCGGTGCCGTGCTTGCCGTAGTATCGCGAGCCGTTGAAGAACGACTCGACCAGGTCGTTGTCCTTGACCTTGACGATCGGATTGTTGACGTCGTTCCCGTAGGAGTTTCCCGTCAGGCGCCACAGGACCGGCTTGGGATCATTGCCGCCGACGGCGCCGTATAGGTAAAAGGCACCAGGTGGAACGTCAACGATACCATTTGGAGCAAACGCCGCATTACGCGCCGATGTGAAGGCACTGCTGTCGTCAGCTGACGGTGAATATTGGGCGCCGTAGTCAGCGACGTTCGGATGTAAATAGGTCACTCTTATTTTTCTTTATTTGGATGTCAACGATCAAGGGCAACCCGGAGATCGCCCTTTTGGCAGTAGTCGGCGTTACGGAAGCGGAGACATGACGACCGAGTACCAGCCGCCCGAGGTCTTGAAGTAGACCCGGTCTCCGTACTTGACCTCGTCGCCATACGACCCGCGTGGATCGCTGCGGGAGGTCGGGACCTCGCTCGGATTGGCGTCAGGGCGGTTGATCACGCCGCTGTCGCGGACGGTCAGGACCGGGTTCTGCCCGACTCGATATTCGAGCCCGGCTCCCGGCTGCCAGCGCAGCATGTGCGAGTTCTCGGCCGAGAAGTCGACGTTGGCACCGGCGCCGGTGCGCAGCGCGACCGCGTGCGCGCCCATCCACATGGCCGGGGCCGCGTTGAAGGCCGCATCGGTGATGCCGGCAGCGACGAGATAGCCGAACTTGGCGTGGCCCTCGCTGGCGAGGCCGTGGACGTTCGAGCAGCGCGAGAAGGCGGTCACCTCGGCGGTTTCGTAATACTTGCCCGCCTTCGGGTCATCCTTGAGGGCGCGACCGACGACCAGGTCCTGCACGAAGCGGATGCCGGCGTCGTCGGCCCGGTTGACCTTGATCAGCACCTCCTCGCCGAGGAGTGCGGCCGACTGGCTCGACATGGTGTTGGTGTAGTCGGCGGTCTCGAGCGCGGCCGACCAGCCGGGCTGGCCGCCCTGGTAGCGGTTGTACTGGAGATAGGCGGCACAGATGTTGCCGTTGGGCCTGGCGACCCCCGTGCGATCGTCGATCACCGAGGTCAGGCCGAAGACGTAGGGCTTCACGTCAGCCGTGACGTTCGTCGACACGCGGACCGTGCTGAGCACGCCCGGGTCGGCGGGGTTGTTCGCGTCCGTATGCGTGACGCTCCGCTGGAAGGTCTGCAGGGCCTGCGAGCCGCGGTTCGTCTGGCCCTGGCTCAGGAACCGACCGCCCTCGTAGGGCAGGAAGGTCTCGACGATGTCGGAGCCGATCACCGAGACGGGGGCGTTGCCGCCGGCGTAGGTGTTGCCGGAGAGCTTCCAGAGCACGCACTTGTTCGGATCAGCCTGGACGTCGGCCCAGAACTGGCCGGGCGGGACCTCGACGACGCCGTTATAGCCGGTGGCGGCGCGAGCGGCGTTGTAGGCCGGGACATCCCATGAGCCGTCCATCCGCGCGCCGTAATCGAGCACGTTGACGGATCGCTTCATGAGGTCAGTGGTATCGACGGTGGACATTGTCTTTTCTCTTTATTAAGAAAGAAAAATGGCAGCACGATGCGGCCATTTTTTGTATTTGATCGGCATAGGGTGGGTGATGGACCGCATGCCGAGGTACCATTAAGACGGCAGGTGACAGGGGATTGCGAGATCGTTGCCGTCGATGTTGATGACGACGTATCCAACCTGGGCGCCGGCACCGCCCTGCCAGCGCATTCCGCCGAGGTAGAGGGTGTCGTTAACCCGGCCGAGCTTCTGGACGATCTGCTGGTCGGCATTGTTCCAGCGGATGTGGTGATCCGTGTTGATCTGGATGGCGCACTTGTCGGCGTTGGGGTCGCCGTTCGGTTTGGTGATCGAGTTGACGTATCCGAGATCGATCAACGGCCCAGAGAAGTCGCCAGTCACCTTCATCACGCTGCCGCTTCTTGGGCTTTGCGTGCCGGGGGCGCTCGTGATGCCTTCGAAGTGGATACCGTTCCAGTATTCACCGCGAAGGAGGATGCCATCCTTATAGACCGTGTTCGGGGTCGTGTTGACGAAGATGCCGCGGGCGAACTCGGTGCGTATGCCATCGGCAGGGTTCCGCTTGTTGGCCGGCAGGAACAGCATGCACCGCATGTCGTTGTCGTCAGTACCAGTGGCAAACACAGACAACTCGGCGCCTAGAGACGAGTTGACCGGATTGGGCTGCAAGTGGTCCTCCCTGATCTCAGCGCAAAAACCCCACATGTCGGCCGAGTCGACGTAAATCTGCTGCGCGTAGCTGGCAACGCCGACATGTCCGAAAAAGAACGGGTCAACCCCCTTATGATACCGAGACTTATTCTCGGTGGTCGCGTTGAGATTCCAGTGGCCGTACTTGGTGCCTTCGAGGACATGGGTGTCGACATTCACCGTGTACGCGACCTTCGTCGGATCGTTGGAGAGCGTTCCTGGCGCTGTCTCGAGCCGGAAATGAATCACTCCCAGATCGTCGTTCTGCTGAGCGTTTTTCGACGCCAGGAGCCTGCTACCCAACGGCTTCCATGTAATGTCAATGTCTTTTCCAAGGAGATCAAAGTTGTTGTCATGATACAACTTGCGCCATGGCTGGTTTCCATCTCCCTTTGTCTTTCGAACGAAAAAGTGTTCGTTGTCGAAAAATGCACCAGCGAACTGCATGGCGTAGTAGTTACCAGCGTTGGTGTGCGTCTGGGAGATCAGGTGACACCAATCGTTAGTGTCGATGGGCCATCCTTCATCTTTTGTCGCCGTGCTGGTCTGCCAGAAGCCGTCATCCAGACGCTGGACGATGTTGTCGATGTTCGTGGTGATCGCGGTTGACATTGTCTTTTCTATTTATTTGAGGAGGACAGGCCCGTAGTAAGGCCGGACACTTTCAGAGGATCAGCTCTCGAGGTGGCACGGCACCCGGAGCCGCGTCCCGTTCAGCACGATCGTGACGAATCCGACCTGCGGACCCGCGGTGCCGTTCCACGGCAGGCCGTCGATGAACATCGTGTCGCCGAGACGCCCGAGCCGCTGGGCAACGATGTGGTCGGCCGTGGTCCAGCTGATCTGGTGGGCGACGTTCATCTTGAGGGCGGTGTTCTCGCCCGCTTCCGTCACGAAGCCGAGGTCGATCACCGGGCCTGAGAAGTTGCCGGTGGCCTTGATCAAGCGCTGAGCCTTGACGGCATCGGCGTTCAGGATGTTCCAGTATTCGCCCTGCAAGAACATCGCGTTCTTGTAGACTTCCTGGCCGATGTCGGTCTTCCAGTAGATGCCCTGCGCGAACTCGGCGTAGCCGCCGTCCTTCGAGTTGGCCGGCAGGAACAGCATGCAGCGCTTGTCGAAGTCGTCAGTGCCGTTGGCGATCACGGTCAGCTCGGCGGCGAGCGAGCCGAAGCGCGGGTTTGCCTCCCCGTGAATTTCCTTCACCTCGGCGGCGATGGCCCAACCCGGCGTGGACCAGACGCTGTGCTGATCGACGTAGGAGGCCTGGGCGACGTGACCCGCTTCCGGCTCGCCATCGGCATAGGTCGCATAGTTCTCAAGCTTCGCGACCAAGGTGAAGTGACCGTGCTTGGTGTCCGGCATTGCGCGGCCGACGACCGAGAGCGAGCTGGAGACGCCCGTGCCGCTCGCATTGAGCACGCCCGGACCAGCATTCACCTGGATGTCGATCGCTGGCTGCGAGTCGCCCTGGGCCTGGCTCTTCTCGACGAGAACGCGCTGCTGAAAGGTGCTCCACTTGATGCCGACGTCAGCACCCAGCGTTTGGTCGGTCACCAACTTGCGCCACTTCGCGCCGTAGCCGGCGTTGATGTCGCCGGCAACCTTGCGGATGAAGAAGTTCTCGTTGTCGGAATATGCACCCGCGAGCTGCAGCGCGTGGTAGTTCTGATCGTTGGAATGTGTAACCGACATCAGGTGGCACCAGTCATTGGTATCCACCGGCCATCCCTCGGCCTTGGTTGCCGTACTGGTCTGCCAGAAGCCTTCAGGCACGCGACCGCCGATGTTATCCCAAGTTCCTATCGTCATTTCAATTTTTCCGTCATGATGATGTGTGGGGCCAGCCTATAGGCCAGCCCATGTTGCATCAGGAGATCAGTTTTCGAGATGGCACGGCACCTTAAGCCGCGTCCCGTTCAGCACGATTGTGACGTAGCCGACCTGCGCACCCGCGGTGCCGCTCCACGGCAGTCCGTCGATAGACATCGTGTCGCCGAGACGCCCGAGCTTCTGGGCGATCTGGCCGTCCACGGTGCTCCAGCGGATGTGGTGGTTGGCGCTAACTTGGAGTGCGCAATCGTTGCCGGCTGAATAGGCGGAGCCGAGATCGATGATCGGCTGCGAGAATTCGCCACCGTCGACCTTGATCAGCGACCTGGCGTGGAACTGCTGACGCTTGGTCGGATCGGCGTTCAGACGATCGTCGTGGACGCGAAGGACGTACTCGTAGTCGCCTTCGAGCAGCATGGCGTCCTTGTAGATCGTATGCGGCGCGGTCTTCCAGAATACACCCATCCCGAACTCGGTCAGGGTGGTGTCGTCGATCATCTTGTTGGTCGGCAGATACAGCATCGTGCGCTGCCGGTGGGCATCGGTGCCGTGCGCGACGACCGACAGCTCGGCGCCGAGCGACGCATAGATGGGATCGGCCGACTCGTGGTACTCCCGGACCTCACCACAGAACGCCCACATCGGCGCGTTCTGGATGTTGCGCTGACGCCCATAGGCACCAACGGCAACGTGTCCGAAGAAGACGTCAGTTCCCTCATTGTAAACGCTCTCGTTCTCGACGAGAACGTTCAAGGCAAAATGCCCGTGCTTGGTGTCGGGCTTCACATAGCCGTTGACCGTGACGGTGTTGCTGATGCCGTTGCCGCTGGGATTTCCGAAGGCGTCTTTACCATTAACGACGCCTGGGCCGCAATCGGCCCTGAACTCGATGACCGGCGTGCCTTCGAGGTGTCTCTGCTTCTTGGCAGCCAGGATCCGATCCTGATAGATGCCCCAATGGATACCCGGCAACTCGAGAAGTGCGCCAGGATCAGTCGCGGTATCGGTCGCGCCGTGCGTCTCCCAGAGAACGGTCTTGGTGCCGAACAACTGAGAGGTGTTGTACGTCCACTGGCCAGGAGGGATCACGATGCGCGAGCCGGCCGGCGCCTCGTTGTAGGCGATTTGGAAGGCGTAGGCGTTCGCGGCGGGCTTATCGTATGTGCCGTCGTACGGCCCATCCTTCGCGCCGTAGTTGGCCACGGAGGTGTATTTCAGGTTTCCGCTGTGCCACAGCTCGCGCCATGGTTGGGTCGCCGGCTTCGTGAGATCGGGGGCCTGGGCCTTGCGGACGAAGAAGTGGTCGTTATCGAAAAACCCGCCGGCGATCTGCAGCGAGTAGTAGTTGGCAACATTGCTATGCGTTGTTGCCAGCAAATGAGTCCAGTTATTACTGTCTTCAGGCCAGCCCTCTGCTTTTGTTGCCGTTTCGGTCTGGTAGAAACCATCGGCAACGCGCTGTGTTATGTCGTCCTGAACATTTGACACTATTTTTGTTTCCTGATTATTCTGATGTTATTTTTGCGGCTTCAATAAACAGCTGATCGACCTGCTCGCTCTGAAGAGAGAGGGCGGCAGCCATCTGAGCGATGTACGGGCTCGATCGACTCCAGAAGACGGCGTCGTTGAGCCAGACATCGATCTCGCTGGTGGCGTCTTGTGCCACCAGGTCGAGAACACGGGACCATAGGCCGGCGCGCTTGAGCATGATCTTGCCTTGCGCGCGAGAGACCTGGGTAGGAATGAAAGGCGGAGGGGTGTAGGCGACGACCTTGCCATCGACCCGGCGCCAGGCGCCGGGGTTCGAGGCCAGCGCCCTCCACTCCTCCTCGGTGATCTCGACGGCGTCCTCGGGCACCCTGGCGTTGCGCCCGGTCACAACACCTTCGTCATCAACCTGATCCGGGAAAGCGAAATCTGGATAAAAACCCATAGCGCTCCCCGCATCGCTGAAAATTGCATAGACTTTCATGCTCACCATCCAAAGGCGACGTAGTTGATGCGGATATAATCATTTCGCGTTCTGTTTGGAGCGTTGACCCAACATCCAGTGTTGCTGTTCGTGTCGATCGTTTGAACGACACCAGCATTGTGATTGTTGAAATCACCGTTACTAACAATAACCACATGGCATGTGTTGTTGAACGCGACGGCGAACGGCAAGAACCCATTGCCGATCTCGTCAAGCCCCAGGACGGCGGTTCCGATCTGGAGCTGCGCTCCGTTCGGGAAGCTCTGGAGAATGTAGTAGGGGTCGATGCCAGACCACCGGGTGGGAGCGTTTTGCTCGGTCAAGATCCGGTAGGAGCTGCCGCCCCACGACCATCCTCCGACCCGCATCTGGTTGTCCTGGCCGAGACCGAAGTTGATGCCGTGTTGCCCATTGATGAGGAAGGACATCACCGCGTCATGGCCTGGGCCGGCGCTTTGGACCTGGATGTTGCCCTTGTCGTAGCCATCCGTGAGCGACCCGGTGGTCGTCATGGCATAGACCCTCCTGGCCTCGAAATCCCCGTTGACGTCGAGGGTGCGCAGTGGTCCAGACTTGTTGATGCCGACCCGGCTGTTGTCGGCCCAGATCATCGGCTGACTGGTCTCGTCGCTGCCCTTCGGCAGGATGGCGATCGGGCCATTGCCGGAGATGCGGTTCCAGGTGTCCGACGTGTCGCCATGGAAAAGGATCTTCGGATCGCCGCCAGAGCGGGTGATCTCCACGATCTCAGGATCCAATCCTCCCTTCTGTCCCCGGCTCACGCCAGGCTCGACGTAGGCCGGAGGGTATCCGGCATAGAGGGGTGAAGATCCCGACTTTGACCCTGACACCCAGCGCACCTGGTTGGTGGCGCTCGTCAGGTAGATCAAAGACGCTCCGTTCGAGGCAGAGACGTCCAGGCTCGTCAGGCGCACCGGGGTATCACCGGACACGACGATGACGGAACGTCCCGGGACGGGATCGCTCATGCGGCCCGAAATCTCGACCTGGCCGGTCACCTCGGGAGCGATCAGGGCGAAGTTGCCTGTCAATCCCTTGCCGTGCAGACCGACGCGGATATCGTCGCTGTTTGCCCCTGAGACATAGAGGAGCGAGTCGCCCGCCCCATCTCCCACGATGGAGCCGATGTTGACGCCGCGGGCGTTCTGCAGCGCAACGACAGTGCTGAAGGCGATGGAAGGTGCGCCTACCATCATGATCATGCGCGCATCAAGAGCCCGAGCGGACGGGTCTGGGTCGATGAGGCGCAGTCCATTCCCGACGTTCAGCATCGTAAGCTGATCGATGGAGATGGCCGAGGAGAGGCGCCCGGTCGCTGGCGACGGAACGATGCTCAGATGAGAGTTGCTCGGGTTTCCGTCGATGTCGCCGACGTAGATGATGCCGCCCTTGAAGACGCCGACACCTTCCAGAGAAGGACCTGAAAGACCGTAGGCACCGTCGAGGTAGGTGATGGCGACATCGTTGACGTCACGCCACACGGGAGCCCATGAGTCGAAGTCGTTATGCAAGCCGTCGAGGTGACCCCAGAAGCCCGTGAAGCCGCTGTTTCCATTGTCCGTGAACAATGACTGCGCGGTACGCGGCTTGCTCAAGTTGACACCGCGAGAAGTTCGAATAACCCCCTTGATACCGCCCGTCGTCGGCTCACCGGTGCGGGCACGGCTCACCCGCAAGAGCCGTCCGGCATAGTTCTCGCCTGTGAGGTCGACCGTGTAGCCGGAGACGCCGGAGACGCGGATCGCCTCCTGGCCTCCGGCCTCGACCACCTCGGCGACAGACCCGTAATCGACCGGGTAGGGTTTGGAAGATCCCCAGCCCGCGAAAGGACCGCCCTCGACGAAGCGAGCCTTGATCGTAAGCTGCTGTGCGTTGTGGAAGTCGAGCACCCGCATCGGGATCTTGTCGGTGGTGAGAACCGCCTCGGAGGCGTCGAACACCATCCCGATCCGTCCGCCCAGGTCGATGTCGACCGGGCTTGCGATGCGGTAGCGACCGGACGGGATATGCAGGGCCGCGCCGGAGCCGGCCGCGATCCACGCATTGACGGCAAGCTGCAGCCGCGGGCCGTTGTCGGTCCCGGTGCCGATGTCGGTGCAATCGGCGACCATGCCGCCGCCGAAGCGGGGATCTGCCGCGTTGATCTCCCGCAGACCTAGTGACCGGCGCGCAGCCAAGAAGTCAGCGTTCGAAAGGTCGGTGTTGGCCTTGCCGTTGACCATGGCGCGGTCGGCGTCGCTCAAGGTCCCGGTATCACCCTTCAGTCCCTGGATGCCCTGGATGCCCTGGTCACCCTTGGGGCCCTGGTCACCCTTGACACCTTGAATGCCCTGATCGCCCTTGATGCCAGGGATGCCCTGGAGGCCCATATCTCCCTTGTCGCCTTTGGGGCCGGTGACCCCGTCCTGGCCGGGAATGCCCTGGATGCCCTGGTCACCCTTGGCGCCGGTCAGGCCGATATCACCCTTGTCGCCCTTCGGGCCGGTGAGACCGATGTCGCCCTTGTCGCCCTTCGGGCCGTCGTAGCCCTGGAGGCCGCGCTCGCCCTGGATGCCCTGGTCGCCCTTGTCGCCCTTGGCCCCGTCGACACCGTTCGTGCCGTTGGTGCCCGGGACGCCTTGAATCCCCTGGTCGCCCTTGGCGCCAGTGAGGCCGATGTCGCCCTTGTCGCCCTTTTGGCCCTGGATGCCCTGGAGACCCTGGTCACCCTTCGGTCCGGTGTCGCCGCGGTCGCCCTTCTCGCCCTTCTCGCCTGGCGCGCCGTCGGCCCCGTCGAGGCCATCGGTACCAGCGACCCCCTGGTCTCCCTTCGGGCCCCGCTCGCCCTGGGGACCGCGCTCACCGGTCAGTCCGATGTCGCCCTTGTCCCCCTTGATGCCGGGGATGCCCTGGTCGCCCTTCTCGCCTTTCGCGCCCTGGTCGCCGGTCAGACCGCGCAGACCCTGGAGACCCTGATCGCCGCGAGGACCCTGCTTGCCGACGGGGCCGCGGATCTTGCCGACGTTGACCCACCGGGTCTCGTCCCAGGCGTATCCGTCGCCGGCCGCATAGCCGTAGCCGGTCCCATCCATGAGGTAGAGGTCGCCGGGCTCGCCGCCGATCGGCAGCAGCGTCGGGTTGTCGAGGCTGCCGCGAATATGCGTGCTGGCGCCTTGCGCGCCGCGCTCACCGCGCTCACCGCGCGGACCTTGCTCGCCCTGAGGGCCGGTCTCGCCGATCAGGTTGATGAAGGGGCCCCAGTCGTCGGGACCGCGCAGGCGCAGGTAGGTGCCCTGCCACTGGTGTTCGATCCCGAGACGGGAGAGCAGCTCGCGCACGCCCGCAAGCGCGGTCTCGGCGCGGGCGGCATCCTGGTCTGCCCCGGCGACCGTCTCCTCGATTCGGGAGAGCTGGTCGGTGAATTCGTCCTTGAGGGAGGTGTACTTCTTGATGACGCGACGCGCGTCGTCGAGGAGGGCGCGCAGGATCTCCAGCGCGACCTGGTAGTCGATGGCCATGATGTGGGGACCTTCGGCGCTTCTCGCCGTGGCACCCCTTGAGCAGGCTCGAGATCGCACCCCTGAACGGGTGCCCAGGGGTGCTATTCTTGTTGTTGGGGAGGGTTAGATGCCGGCGCCTTCGAAGGCGCGGACCCACATCCCGCAGATGCCCGAGCGGACGATGTCGTCGAGCTCGAACTCGATGATCGGGATGGGGAGACTGTTCGACTTGGTGAGGTGGATGACCGTGCGAAGGCCGGAGGTCTCGCGCAGGTCGGTCTGGGACACGTCGCCGTTGATGATGACCTGGGTCCCATCCCCGATGCGGGTGAGGAACATCTTGATCTCGGCCGGCGTGGTGTTCTGGGCCTCGTCGAGGATGACGATGGCGTTGTCGAAGGTGCGGCCCCGCATCACCTCGAAGGGGACGATCTCGATGTCTCCGGCCTTGACCGCGACGTCGAAGGCGCCCGCACCCATCCGCTCCTTGATCGTCTCGGTGAGCGGGACCACCCAGGGGGCGATCTTCTCCTCGAGGGTGCCCGGGAAGAAGCCGAGCGAGCGGCCGGCGGGCACGTTGGGGCGGGTGATGACGATCTTGCGGATCTCGCGCTTGCGCAGGCGATCGGCCGCGTGGGTGCCGGCGATGTAGGTTTTGCCGGTGCCTGCGGGGCCGAGCACGATGATCTGCTCGGCGACTCGCAGCGCGTCGAGATAGTCCGACTGGTGCGGGGTCATCGGCCGGATCGGCGGCAGCTCGCGCTCGACTTGGTGGCGCTGACGCACCGGGCGGCGCGTCGAGATGTCGTGATCGTCCTGGAAACGGGTGGGGCGACGCTTCTTCACAGCGGCCTCTGGAGTATGAGCGATCGGGGTTGGCATTTATGCAAAGAGAAGGTCGCCACTCCCCCTCCCGACCCCCTCGTCGACCCTTGGAGTCGACTCGGTGGAACTGATGCTATCGGTCGTATTCGGACTTATACCTTAGCGGCACCCTGGCGGCGCCCTCAGAGAGCAGGTCGTGGCGCTTGGCCATGGCCATCAGCTCATCGATCCGGGCCCACACCGCCTCGCGGTGATCGGGGAATTGTCCACCCAGGTGATGCACGCCGGGGATACCGTCGAAAGCATGGGTCCCGACATCCTCCATGGCGTACTGGCCGATGATCTCGATGCGGTAGGCGGTGCGGCTGAACGGGTTCAGGCGGTTGCAGGCCTCGAGATCACGCAGGAGCCGGCGGTGCCGGACACGCTCGATGAAGCGCTGAATGGTGCTCATGGCTCAGAACGTCGAGGACGGGACCGTCACGTTGAGATCCGAGCGGTTCTCGGAGCGCAGCTGGACCTCGAGGCGTAGCGTCGGCTGGCCGTTCGAGTCGTAGGGCTCACCAAGGAAGCGCACGGCGCGGACGAACTGGTTGGTCTCGGTATCGAGCACGGCGTCGGTGACGACGATCTGGCGCGTACCGTCGATGGTGATCTTCTGGATGTCGATGGCGACGGTGGTCACGACGGGAGCTTTCCGGTTACGCGGTGGCGGTGGTGGAGGTGAAGCATGTTCTGCGTCGAGACGTAGTCTAGGAAGGATACCTCCTCCTCGCGGCTCATGCAGCGGGAAGTGATCCAGCGACCGTCATCAAAGACGAGGGTGGCGGTGCCGATGTGGACGACCCGCTTGGCGAGCGGCGCGATGGCGCGAAACAGCGGGCGGCCGGTCAGGCGATGGTGGACGTAAGTCATTAGAGCACCATCCAGTCGGTGGCGAAGAGATCATCCTGATCGGGCTCCCAGTTGCGCGGGCGCCCTTCATCCGGGATCATCTTCAGGAACGAGAACTTCTCCTCGTCGGGATAGGCGACGGTGATGACGCTACCCCAGCCGGCGCGGCGCGCCTGCGTCCCGGGGCTGGCCTTCAACACGCGGAGGATTTCGGAGAAGTCGAGGTGGCAGCGCATGTCGCTGCCTACCATCGGTTTGGCATTTGTGCAAATCAGAGGTCGAGCGAAGTCCCGGGCGGGAGGACGACCTTGAGGTGGATCATGGGAGGCTGCGGAATTGTGACCCAGATCATGGTCGGGTCGTTCGGGTCGGCCTCGACCTTGATGTCGGTGATGGTACCGAGTTTATTCAGCTCATCGAGGTAGCCATTTATGATCTTGCGCACGATATGCAGGTCGACGCCATCGTTCAAGGCGAAGACGTCTGTCTCGGTTGTCATGGATGAACATCTGCCAAGTGGCATCCGCAGAGGGATTCGAACCCCCAACCCCCGGTTTTGGAGACCGGTGCTCTGGCCAGTTGAGCTATACGGATAAAAAGAGGCCCACCGAAATGGCGGGCCGGAGTGGTTTGCGTTTAAGGCCTAGACAGAGGCGGTCGAAAGAACTACCTCTGTCCACTTGTTGCATTCCTGCTAATAGGTGTCAACCTGCCATACAGGATGCCGATGGCCTTAGTCGATAAGCCAGGCGCTGCCGTTGCAGGAGACGGCTATCGCCAGGCTGCCGCCGCCGGAGACCACCGATCGGCGCGCGTCCGAGGTCGCGTCGAGCACGAAAGCCCGTGAGCCCGTCGTGCCGCCGTCGCAGGCCGGCAGGTTCGAGACGAACCTCGTCTGGTTCTGAATGACCCCGTAAAGGTAGGTCTTCACGACGTTGAAGTTGCCCAGAACGGCCTGGTTGCTGCCGGTCGCGGTAGCCTGGAAACCGACCGCCGTGACGTTGGAGTAGTTGACGTTGAGCAGGGCCTGGTCGCCGATGGCGGTGTTCTGGGACCCATCCACGTTCGAGAGCATCGCGTCCCGGCCAACCGAGACGTTGTAAGAGCCGCCATTGGTGTGGAGCTGGCTGGCATGACCGATCGCGACGTTGGCAACACCGTTGATCGACGATGCCAAAGCCAGGTAGCCGACCGCGGTGTTGATGATGCCGTAGACGTTGGCGGTGAGAGCGCCGTTGCCCACGGCCACCTGGCCGTTCGATCGCGTCTGCCGCAGAGCCTCGTAGCCGACCGCGGTATTATCCGCGGCGGGATTGCCTTCCGCAGTCGCGGTGCCGCTCATTGTCCCGCTGATGGCGTTGAAGCCGATCGCGGTGTTGTTGCTGCCGACGGTCAGGTTCATGCAGGCGTTCATGCCATAGCATGAGTTCCGGCTGCCTGAGGTGATCTCCTGGCCGCTCCAGGACCCGACATGCGTGTTGCCCAGTCCCGTGGCGTAGGTCGGCGTGAAGTCGTCCAGCCCTGCCGCCCCGTGGCCGATGGCAACGTTTCCGCCGCCGCCCGACTGATACGCGCGACCGGCGTTCGAGCCGATGCCAGTGTTGTAGTTGCCGCTGTCGAGGTTCTGGAGCGCGTTCGATCCGACCGCGACATTCGATCCGCCGTTCGTCCTCAGGGCGCCGAGGGCGAACGATCCGAACGCCGTGTTCTCGTTCTGCTGCGGATTGCCCGCCAGCGCACCGATGCCGAATGCCGTGTTGTAGACGTTGATTCCGGCGCCGGCATTCACATCGAAGGTGTAGGGACCGGCCATGTTCCAACGAGAGGTGTTGGAGTAGACGCTGGTCGATTGGGCGAGAACGGTCGCCGGCGTAAGAGCGATGCCGGCGACGAGGACAGCAAGAGCGATCCGCTTCATGATCGGCTTCACTTGCCCTGCTCGGTGGCAGGCTTGTCCGTCGGCTTCGGTGCAAAGGCCTCCTGCAGCTTCGTGTTGGCGACCTGGGCTGCCTGCATGGCGCGCCGCGCCTCGGCTCCGGCCACCTCAGCCTGAACGAGGCTGGTGAGCTCGACGTAGGTCAGGGTGACCGTCGCCTTCGGATCGATCGCCGGGGCGCCTTGCGCGAAAGCGGTGACAGCCGAGACGTTTAGGATAGAGGCGATGATGAGTGACTTGAACATGATGCTTCTCTTTGGATGAGAGATAGCTGGCCCGCAGGCCAGCTATCGACGATCAGATGCAGCCGACGACGATGCCGTTGCGTGTGGTTACGCGCTCGACAATGGTGCGTTCGGCGTTTCAGATCAGCTGATCAGTATTGATTCTGGGTCTGCCGATGGAAGCAGCCATCCGCCTGCGGGCTCCAGCCCCAGTCGTTCGGAGGCGCCGAGACGTTGCAGATGAACTGGACCGCCTTGCCCTGGCCGTCCGGGAACGTGCCGCCCTGGTACTGCACGAACTTCGGATCCGAGACGCGGACGGTCATCACCGTCTTTCCCTGCCCGATCGCGCCGATGTAGGCGCCGAGCACGCGCCAGTGGCTCGGATCGGGGTCGAGCGTGACGCCCGCGCCCGCACCGACCTTCTGGTGGTTGGACTTGATGAGTTCCTTGATGCGCGGCAGCATGTCGAAGTCGACCTTGCCACCAGCGTTGCCGAACACGAAGAAGCCCGTGTTCATATTGCGAACGTCGTCGTCCGAGCAGAACAGAGGGTTGTTGACGTCATCGTATCCCGGGCACCAGCCGTTGTACGTCTGGGTCGGAAAGTAGGCATCGCGGCCGATATTGATCTGGTAAAACCAGGTCTGCTCCAGCTCCGGGTGACCCGGGTGGTTGTCGGTCTGCAGCACGATCGAGTAGACGTACTGCGCATACTGGTACGCACAATCCGAGCTGGTCTGGAAATACTGCGGCCGCAGGATCACGGAGCCGTAGAGGGAGCCGAGTTCGGAGATGTGCGCCGATTTCTGGAAGCCAGGGTTGGGGCTGTCCAATCCGTTCGGTTGCAGGAACAGGTCGCGCTCGTGCTCGCAAGTCTGGTTCGACTGAGCCAGCTCGTAGACGTTGCTGAACTGGGCGTCCTGCGAATCCGTCGCCTCGAACTTCATCCGGGCATAGTCGTTGGCGATCGTCCAGGGGACGCCCGAATTCACCGCGGGTTGCAGGTCGAGGTACGTGCCCCACTGCGCGATGTTCCAGAGCGGGGTGACCCCGGCCGGGCCGGAGATGCCGAGCGGGTGGGTGGTACCCTCCGGCGTCGAGTAGATCGTCACGGTGGGAGTGAGAGGCTGCATCAGGTCCGTCTTCTGCGCGAGCGCGGGAGAGGCCATCGCAAGCATCGCGACGACTAGGTATTTTAAGATCTTCATGATTTCCTTCGGGTTATCGGGCTCACTCGGCCCGATCCATGTCACGGCCCCGATGAGCCGTAAATCTATGATCGAGGACACCCCGTGAATGGGTCGGTCCTTGATTGATTCTCTTCGATCTTGTCGCTAAGCACCGGACCAAGAAGGTCATCCACGATGCGCTGCATCATCAGGTTGATGACGGCGCGCTCGAGGGCGGTCAGTCGCTGCTCGTTGCGGCGCTCCTGCTCGTCCTTGGCGCGCAGGCGCTTGGCCTTGGCCTCGCGCTCCTTGGCCAGACGTTCGTTACCGATGGCGCGGAACCTGGCGGCACGCGCCTCGTGGCGCTGGGCCTTCTCGAGGTAATCACTGGTCATTGGCGGGGGTTGCCTCGGAGGTCGATGGAGAGCCTGGGCGGATCGACGAGCAGGAAGCCGGTGGCCTCGACGAACTCGTCACGCATCTTCGGCGTCATCGCTACGACCGGATAGACCGGCGAACGCTTCCACTTCGGGGCGAAGGGCCAGAGCTGCATGATCTCCCCGCCACGGCTCAGGATCTCGAACACGAACTCGCCGAGCGAGGCCTTCGACAGCGTGAGCCGGCGGCCCTCGTGCTCCGCGATGTGGTAGTAGCGCCCGCCCTGTTGAGCGAGCATCGGGGTCATCTGGAGGCTCATGCGAGCGCCCGTCCGATCCCGGCCCAGGCCTGGTTGATGTCGGGCTCCGCCTTGCGGCTGTCCTCCAACTCCAACACATCGATGTTCCACTTGAGCTGCTCGTTCTCCTCCTGGACCTCCGCAATCGCCTCGCGGAGCGAATGGAGCACGTCCATGAGGCCCTTGACGTCCTCGATTGCGCGCTCGAACTCGGCCCGGGTCGCGCCCTGCGCGGGGAACCGCTTCTTCTCGTGCTCGAGCCAGCGCAGCGTGAACTCGCCGGGCATCAGAGGTTTCGGAGCGACGGTGATCATCGAGGGGTCCGCGCTGGAGGTGGTGAGAAGGGGGAGGCTCGAACTCCCCATGCACAGAGGCGCAAGATTTACAGTCTTGTGGGCGTCCGCCCGCCCATCCTTCTCGAAACTTGGTACCGGGGGCAGGATTTGAACCTGCGGCAAGAGGGATATGAGCCCTACGCTCTACCTGGCTGAGCTACCCCGGTGAAAGGTTCGGCTGGTGGCCTTCAATCCACCCTGGTTACCTGCGCCGTACAGGCCCCCGCACTTGCGCACCACCCTGCACCCGGTCAGACGGCAGGGGGTGGCGGGCCGAAGGCTATGGGAAGGGCGCTGACCACCCCGTTGCTCCCGGAAACCCTCGGGCGACCTCGGTTACGCGGCCGGCGTGAACGTCGCCTCGCCGCTGTCGATCTTGGCCTGCATCTCGGCCTGGGCCTTCTCGCGCGCCTCGTCGAGCTGACCCTGGATCTGGGAGCCGACCGCATTGATCAGCGGCTGCGCGATCTTCATCGGCAGCTCCGGGATCGCATTGGCGATCTGGTTCCACTGCGACAGCGGAAGGGAAACAGCGAGAACGGGGTCCATTAATCAAGCCTGGTTGGAGTTGTGGGCAGCGCAGATTCTGCCGCTCTACAGTTCTTATGCCTCAATCCAGTCCGAATGTCAAGGAAGTTTGGCATTCGTGCAAAGCGAAAGACAATCGACAACGGCGAAAAGGCCGGCTCTTCCAACAAGAGCCGACCTTCTCGAATGCCATACAGAGGAAAGGTTAGATGCTGTGGTGCAGCGGGCCTGGTCTACGTCGCCTTTGGCAGGAATGCAAGTCCGGGCTGGGATCGGATTTGCGGGTCTCGGGATGGGTCGGGCGGTTCCGTCTGGAGTTCGGAACCGCCCTGGCGCATCCGCATGCCTTCGAGAGCACGAGATCCATGTAACACTGGTGTGGCATCCATGCAAGGGGGACGGTCAATCTTAACCCCTGGCCGGCCATGGGATTGAAACCCGGGAATTTCCGACGGTTCGCAACATCCGCGATCTGAAAGAGGCCGACGCCTTCTTGATGCGATCAGGACCGGGGGAGGGGGCGATGGTATATCGGGAAGAATGGGGGTCACATTAGTAGGGAGGTTAGTCGTGGTGCCCCTGGGTCACCCACAAAAAAACCGGGGGGCCGGTGGCGGCCGGATTTTCGGCCCGGATTTTCGGGTCGAGCCGACGCGGGTTGAGCCGGCCCGGTTCGATCCGCTCCGGCTATGGCGTGTGCGAGCGGGTCGAGCGGGGCGAGCAAGGTCGAGCGAGCGAGGGCGCGAGGGGATGACAGAACGTGCGGCGCCCGCGCGTGGGGCAGTCCCGCGCTAGATGTGCCCTAGGATGCGCGACGTTCGCCCGTGACGGCGTTTCTCGCCCTCTCCTAGCCTACCCTAGCCGAGAGGGTGCGCGGCCCGTGTACGGGGCTGCTAAGCGATGCGATGCGAGTTTGCGATTTGTGCAAAACTTTTTTTCTCAATCATATCAATGAGTTAGCCCCGAAACCCCTTGCATGAATGCCAAACGCCAGAAAATTTTGTTGGAACCGGGCTCAGACTCAGGCATTGAAAGCACATGGAAGTTGATCGGGCGCCCCACGGGGCCCCCCCGGCCTCTCCCGGGCTCTAGGCCATAGGCCCTAGGCCCATGCTCTTTCTCATCGTGAAATCCGCAAGCCCCGTGTGGGTGCGCAGTCCCGACATAGTGCCGCGAGGCACGGTTGCAGGGAACCCGTATTTCTACCGCTGCGTAAGCAGGGGGTAGGAACCAAGGGGAGAGCTGTGCGCAAATCACGGGTTTTCGGTTGGACCCTCCGAACGGTTCCAACCGGTAGCGTCAAGAGGATGGGCGCTCCCCCTAGCGGCTTACGGGCCGTTACGGGGTGCGCCCCGCAGAAAGCGCACCGATTTGCAACCTCGCAAAATGGTGATCCAAATGACCAACATTCTCGCTCAGAACGCCGTCGCCCTCGAGTCGTCGGTTGCTGCCCTCCCGGTTCCGGCCGACAAGCCGGCCCGCGGGCCGCGCCCGGTCGATGACAACGTGTCCGAAATCGCCCTTGGCGATGCGGTCAAGGCGGCGAAGGGCGTCGATAAGCTGTCGTGGAACTTCTCCGCTTCGGTCCTCGCAATGAAGCTGGAAGGTCTCGCCCGTGCCAT
The DNA here is from genome assembly GCF_017347565.1 of Methylobacterium indicum. Classification (NCBI taxonomy): domain Bacteria; kingdom Pseudomonadati; phylum Pseudomonadota; class Alphaproteobacteria; order Hyphomicrobiales; family Methylobacteriaceae; genus Methylobacterium; species Methylobacterium indicum. The sequence goes on from NZ_AP024147.1 coordinate 33,047, forward strand.
GAAGCGCGGCGACAACTTCCAGCCCAACAAGGACCCGCGCAAGGTTCCCGGCAAGGTGTCCGAAATCGCCTCGCAGGTGCAATACACCTTGGAGGCGAAGGCGGTTCATGCCGGCATCGTGGTCTATATCGGCACCGAAGCCGGCGTGGCGGAAATCGCCACCATGCCGAACGGCACGAAGGAGCAAAAGGCGGCCCGCAAGTCGGCGGCGCTCTTGGTGGCGGATGCTTCGTGGTTCCACGAAGGCAAGCCGGTTTCCAAGAACATCAACCCGGCTAAGGACACGTCCGGCAAGTATATCGGTGCGATCCAGAAGGCTCGCACGAATGCTTTCCGGGCCGCGAAGGAGACGAGTGATTTCATGCTCGGCCATATCTTCATGAACGATCCCGACTTCGTGCGGCGTTCGTTCGTGCCGGCCGGGAATGATGCGCCCATCGCCTTCGGTCGCGAGCAAATCGACATGGTGCGGGCCTACGTCGCCGATACCTACGGCGCCACGTTCGCAGAAGTCGAGGCCGCCCGCCGCGCCGGTCGCCCCCCGGCAAAGCCCAAGAGCGATAAGGTCGACTCGCTTTTCAAGAGCGCGGCGGCCCTCACCTTGGACGAACTGTTGAAGCTGACGACCATGCTCCAGCAACGTTGCGGCGAGTTGGCGGCGACGGCCCGGGACGCGGACGAGGTGTCCGGCGATTGGGACGTGCCCGCGCTGGACACGGAGTCGGACGATGCGGCCCCGGCCCGCACCGGCACCGAAGGCTAACACACTGGACATGCGGGAGGCTTTCGAGCCTCCCGGCGCCCATCCTCTTGACGCTACCATGCTTGCGGATTTGCACGAAAGCCAAACCTACCTAGCCCCTTGGGATCACTTCCCGAGGGGCCTTGTCGCGTCTCAATCACGGGTTTTCGGTTGGACCCACCGAACGGGAGGCACCAAGTTGCAAAGCTTCTGGGTTGTCCAGATCACCTACCGGACAGCGGACGGGGGAACGGCGCTAATCGGCCCCTACTACGCCGTTGCGGACTGCGAGCAAATGGCATTCCGCAGGGTGGAGGCTTTCCTCCCCCGCCGGTGCCGGAACGTGGTCGAGAAAACGGTGGAGCCGTGGTGCTCCCCCTGGGTGGCGCCACCGCCACCGCCTCCGAGCCCGGAGGTTGTGGAGATCCGCGAGTTCATGGAAGCGGCCCGCGAAGACCAGCGGGACGCGCACCATCACGACAAGATCGGGGTCCGCAAGGTGCCCGAGCCCAAGAGCATCTATGCCCCGGCCGCGATGAGCCGGATCAGCACCATCCGCAAGCCGTGGAAGCCATGGACGCGGCGCACCTCCGAGATCCCGACCGTCAAGGGTTGGTGATCCGGCAGACACGACCCGAGGCCCTGGGATCACTTCTCCGGGGCCTCCAGCCGTGCCTGGAGCACGAGAACCAGCCAGTCAAAGAGGATCGGCCGGATGCATCAACTTCCCGCCCACCTGACCGGTCGCAACTTCACCGCCGATGAGGAGGTGAAGCTGTCACCCGAGGATCAACGCATCCTGGATGAGTACCGGCAGTGGTGGCGCGATCACGACGCCAAAGAGCAGCGGATGCGCGACCTTATCCGCCTCGTGCATGGCGCGGCCGATGACGCGCTCGCCGCGCTCGAGATCGATGCCAAGGACGTCGCCATCCGACGCCTCAAGCGCATCACCCGCCTGATCGATGCGGAGGCGCCCGACTGCGCCCTCCCGCGTCACCTGCGCCAGAAGCACGACTGAAGGAGCCGCCATGAGCGAGCAACCCGACCACATGCCCGAAGTGCGCCGTCGCCTCCGCGGCATCCAGTTCAAGTACGGCCCGACGCTGACACCCACCGACACGGTGGAGATCGGCAACCGCTTCAACGAGGCGGTGGCGCTGGACCCGAGCGGGCGCCAGGCGCTGCACTACCTCGACGACCTGGAAGAACGCCTCGCCCCCATGAAGTCCTGAGCTTTGCGGACCGCGCCCTTTCGAGGGCGCGCACCGGAGCGCTTAGACTCCGCACAAGGGGATCACCATGAACCACCACGACATCATCGAACGCGAGATGCCCGCGGGCGAGAAGCTGGCCTGCGCTGCCTGCATCCTCCTCCTCTGGTTCGCCTTCGTCTATGGCTTGCTCATGCTCGCCGATGCCGTCATCAAGAGCACGCACTGATGGTCGCCGCTCTCTGGGGCCTCTACCTGTCCGGATGGGGCCTGGCGTGCTACATCGTGCTCCACCTCCCGGCCTGACCGGGCGGCTAGGGATGGGGAACGGGTGCGGAGGACGCCTCTCGTGCATCCCGGTTGCAAGCTCCCCATTCGCGAAGCCAAATAGCTCTGTCAGGCGTCGGCAGGGCGCTAAGGCTTAATCCGTTCGGACTAGACCGAATGGCCTAATCCACCCCCGTTGAGGCCCATTTCAGGGGCTTCCGGTTGTGCCTGGGTTGTATAAACACCGCGAAAAGCGCCATCCTGGCCCCCATCACGTAATCAGCGGTTGAATTTCGCCCCAAAACGGGCCTGATAGGGGCCTCCAAGGTACCTCCGAGGTGCCTTCCGGGGCCTGGAAATGTAAATTCGCTTTTGTCGGAGACGACGCGAGAGCGCGCCGACCTTATGGCTTCGTGATGGTGATGATGGGGTGGCGCACCTTCGGGGTGGCGCTGCCCTCTCTTGTGCCTGATCGAGGGACGTTGGTGACCAAGCTGACGATCCCAAGCGGTTGGGTGTCTTCCCCTTCTATGGTTTCTTTCCCTATGGGGTGTTGATGCCTTCCAAGGGGATCGGCCGCCTTTTTGGAAAACGAGGTTCCCATGTCTGACAAGCCGCGCGAGCCCTACGTCACGGTGGGCACCCTGTCGCTCATCGAGGGCGTGGTGTTCCTGATCTTCTCCTACGCCTGGTTCTGGCCTGAGCACTTCGGGCTCTGGATCGGGACCATCGCGAAGGCGTATCGCTCTACGGTTGGGTGATCCCTTCCAAGGGGATCGGCCGCCTTTTCACAGAGGGGAACACCATGAAAGTTCACGCCGTCATCGAGGTCGTCCCAGGACAGGAGGCGCATCCTGTCATCCACCTGTTCAAGGAGGCCAAGGATGCCAACGACTGCGCCGACCGGATCAAAGACGAGAACGGTCCGGACTGGGAAGACAACGTCTGGGTCGACGTTCAGGAGCTATTCGTGACGTAGCCATTTCCCACCAATGGGATCGGCCGCGAACCCGGGGTGATGCCTCCTTGCAACGGTGGCGCCACCCCTTTTTCATGCCTGCAAAACACTGCTTGGCATCCATGCCAACGCAGCCTATCAGGCCGGGGTCCAGGGGTTTTCTCCAAATCTCTGCAAAACCCCTGAGGCGTCCGAAAATCCCCTTAGCCGATGCGCTCGAGGATTTTCCGACGGCTCACAAACCGTTTATTTCTCATTTATGGAGGGTTTTTTCGATGAGCGAAAAGCCAGCCTACAATCACCAGATGCTGCTCGCCTTCAGCGTCGTGTCGAACGACCGGAAGGGCAAGGACATCACCCCGGCGATGCTGCGGGCGGCGCTCATGCAGCGCATCAAGGATCTCGACGAGAACAACGAGTGGGACGAGGCCTGCGGCCCGCCCGAGGACACCTACAAGGTCGAGGACTGAGCCATGCGCCAGACTGTCCTTGCCGGTTGCGGCCGATGCTTCTTCTCGGGCCGCGAATTCCACGTCGATCCGATCTGCCGGGAGCACGGAAAGCGCATGTTGAAGGTCGACACCTCCAAGCTCCTGCCGATCGAGCAGGCGCCGAAGGATGGAACCTGGATCTGGGCCTACTATCCGCCGGTGCCACCGCCTCCCGGTCCTAGACGCGGATGGTCCACCAGAGGCGTGCCTGAGAAGATCGTGCCGGCACGGTGGGGAACCCCTCACGTCGGTAACTACGTCCCGCACTGGCTGATCACCGGAATCTGGACCCCTGGTCCTGACCCCACCCACTTCTTCCCGATGACGCAACCTCCGATGATCGAGGAGTGATCCCATGCAGCTCAACCGCTACCAGAAAGCCGCGATCATGGCCTACAACCCGGACGAGTTCGGCTACATGCTCAACCTCACCGGTGACGCGCTCGAGCGCGCCCTGAAGGAGTGCGGCGACGGCTTCTTCGAGTACATCATGGTCGAGCTGTCCACGTCCGAGGGCTGCACCAGCCTGACCGACGCCATGGACCGCTGCGCCTCGATGGTGCGCGACCTCGGCCGGGTCTGTGAGCAGATCGAGCTCGACATGCCGATCCTGCCGGCGGCCACCTGCAACGTGAGCGAGAGGACATCCACCGCCAACGCCTTCGATCACTGAAACCTCGGCTGTGGCGGCTTGTGGGTCCGGGAGGGCAGTGGCATCTGTAAGGCCCTGCTACCACCTTGGATTGACCACGATGAGCCAGCCCCAGACCGACCCCGACCTCGCCAAGGCGATCGGCAGCATCATCATCGGCATCGGTGCGATGGCTCTCGGCTTCCTGGCCCTGTGCATCGCTTTCCCGCCGCTGGGGATCTGGATGATCATCAAGTTCCTGTAAGCCCAAGAGAGCCCTGCGACCTCCACCTTCAGATCTGAGGGTGGAGCACGGAGCGCTTTCGAGCTTCCATTCCCAAATCTTGCAACCGACCAGGAGGATCGGCCGCGATGGCGTACGTCCTGATGTATCGCATGCGCGACACGGAACCCTGGCGCTGGGCTACCACTACCCGCAGCGCCAGTCTCGCGATGCTCGAACAAACCGAGCAGCGGCGGCAACTGAGCCGCATCATCAAGGTAGTGAAGTGCTACGCCGACCAGGCGCGGCAAGTCATCGAGGAGCTGTCCCAGTGAGGCAGTATTGAGCACCCAGCGGCCATCTGATCATCGGCACCGCCGACGTTCTCCTGGCCACCGCAAACATCCAGGGCTTCGCCAGCACCGGCGAGCCGATCTACACGGGCGAGAGCGAGGTCGACTGGGACACCCAGACCGGGCGGACCAAAGACGGCAAGCCGATCTACGTCTGCGACGCAGGCGAGGAGTGGACGCTCGACCAGTGCGTCGCCGAGGAACACCCTCGGACCTGAAATTGGCTCTTGTGCATTCGTGCAAAGGCCAGTACCAACGAGATCCCCGCAAGGGGTAGCGACATCAGACCGACCTGCATGTGATACCCATGGTCTGGGTGTCTGTTGTCGCAATGCTTCTTTCGTCTAGCGGTCAAGGACGCCGGCAAGCTCGGGGAGCCAGCCGGAAACGGAGGTTCGAGTCCTCCAAGAAGCGCCAAGCTCTCGTCGTCTAGTCGGGTCAGGACACCGGTCCACATACCTCGTTGTTACCTCCCCTGTAGCCTACGTCGCTGCAGTTGTGGCCATCGGGCAAGTGGAAGCAACCGGAAACCGAGGTTCGAGTCCTCGTGAGAGCGCCACCTTTTCTACCACCGGATCAGGACCATGCAACGGAACGCGAAGTGCGTGCGCCGCTACCATCTTCTGCGGTTTGACGACATCACGCGCGCCATCCGGGTCGAGACCGATCCGGTGCGCGTCGACTTTCTCCGCCGCCTCCGCGGCTTCCACGAACGACAGGCGAGGGACGCGATGATCGACGACGTTGAATACGCCCGTATGCGCCGCCGCCTGGTGCTCGAGGCCCTGCGCAAGCGACGCGCCACCCATCTCGGGCGGGCCGCGGTCAGCGTGCGCTGCCTGCACGACACCATCTACGCGATGATCGCCCTGCGCCGGGTGCGGCGTCTGGAGCGCTTCCGGGCCTCGAAAGCCGCGACAATCGCGCGCATCTTTGGCACAAATGCCAAAAACCGCTTGACTTTTGAAAACGCTCCAGACATCGCTCCGTGAGCGTTTCGACGCGAACGCCGCAGATAGCGAGATTGAGCACTCACCTTTGAGATCGTGGCTAAGCCTTTCCCAGCCAGGGATGAGGTTGGTCTCTCGGTCAAAGCCACCTCCCTGGCCGGTCAGCCATCGGAAGCCTCGCAGGGATCGTGGATATAGGTAATAGGGATCGGCCGGGGGTTGAGCCTCCGGTCATCAAGATCCGGCGTGGGCCAGGTGGTGATCACCCACCCTGCGGCTGTCGGAAACAGCGCGTGATGCCAGCGAGGGGCTCCGCGTCGATCATGAGGTAGCCGGTCCACATCCTCTGGTCGCCGTCCGTTCTTGCAACCGACGAGAAATTGGCATGAATGACATCATCCAGCCCTGGGAGCGGGCCCACCACGACGAGCGCTCGCAGCGCTTCACCCTCGAGGAGATCCCGAAGGGTCAGCTGATCGGCTACAGCCTGTCGTTCTGCGTCCGCGACATGCTCGACGGGATGGTCGGCATCGAGCGCATCGAGCACATCATCACCGGCACCATGGCGCGCTCCCCCGAGGAGTGGCAGGCGGTGATCAACGAGTACGCGCGCACCTACTGGCGGCGTGCGCCCTCGATCGGCAAGAGCCTCGCCCAGGACCTCTGGCTCCAGGGCAAGATCCAGCAGCCGCGGGTCTACGGGATGCCGCCGCCGCGCAGCTGGCAGAAGCACTGGGGCCCTGCGGCCACCGCCATTTGAGGAGGGTTTGGCATGAAAGCAAAAAAGGTGTTGACCTGCGGCGAGAACACCGCCACTGTCCAACCCGACCCCACCGGCGACGGTTATCTCGTCCGGTTCCAGATCGGCAAAGCTGATTGGGTCCTGCGCGAAGTCATTCTCGCCAAAGCCATGCTGTACGCCGAAGAAGTCTTGCGGCGTAACACTCTTGTGGTTGGCTGACACGACCCATGCTCATCTACGGGTGAGCATCAGCCGTGCCAGATTGGCCCGGGGCTGCCTGGAGTGCAGTCTTTACTCGAAAAACGGTGATCAACATGCCCTCGACCAACACCCTCGCCCGCGGCGCCGTCACCCTCGTCGCCCCCTCGGTCGCCCGCGGCTCGACCCGCCTCGCCGCCAACCAGGCCGCGTCGTCGTTCTCGATGGACCAGATCCCCTTCGCCTACCTGTTCCTGGCGCGCCGCAACTCCGGCCGCAACCAGGGCGTCGAGAAGGTCTGCTTCGTCTCGGTCGACCGCAACAAGCGGGCGGACTTCTTCGCCCTGATGCCGGCGCGCGAGGGCGATTCCATCACCTACCTCTCGGCGCGCGACTTCCTGCGCAAGTACGACTTCGTGCGCTACCTCGAGGCCGACCAGTTCGTGACCTTCTCGGGCATGAACCGCACGCCGCGCACGCCCGAGCACCTGGTGAGCCGGCCGAGCCAGGTGGACTTTTTCTTGCCGATGCTCGTCGAGCGCAAGGACCGCTCCAAGGTCTCGGCGCGCGGCACCCAGAAGGTGGCGTTCGTCGTCGTCGACCGCGAGTACGCCATGACGCTGCCGTCCGAGGGCGAGCCGATGCTCTGGAGCTCGGCCCGCAACTTCGATAAGCACTTCAGATTTGTCCGCTACCTGACGGCGGACGAGTCGGTGACGATCAACGGGATGAACCGGCCCAACGGCCCGCGCAACCCGGTCGCGGCGCCGGCCCAGGCGCCGACCGAGGCGGCGAACGACGCCCAGGTCTCGGGCATCGCCGCCGAGTGATCAACGAGGTGCGCCCCGTGGGGCGCACCTCCCTAGAGGTTTGCACGAATGCGAATGATCTGGGATTGGATCCGGCGCTCCCGGGTCCGCTTCGGGACTTTCCTGCTGCTGATGGCCTACATGCTGGGCTTTCTGACAGCGACAGGCCTCTGGGCCTTCTGATGCAGGTCCTCAGCCGGGCCGGAGGGCAAAGACCCGGCGAGGAGATAAGCCAGGGCAGGTGAGAGCCTGCAGCGGGGATGCCTCCTCCCTCCTGGCACCAAGAGGTCAAATCATTAGAGTTATACTATGCTCGACATCGTCAAGCTCAAGTCTGTACTTAATTACAATCCAGACACCGGTATCTTCACTTATTTGGTGAAGCGCGGTCCCATGATGCCAGGACAGCAAGCTGGAAGAGTGACCAAAGATGGTTACCGCGTCATCCAGTTCGACGGAAGGGAGTGGATGGAGCATATCCTTGCGTGGGCCTATGTCCACGGCGAGTTGCCTCCGCCTCCGTTCGAGATAGACCATCGCGACTTAGTTAAGAGCAACAATCGTATATCAAACCTTAGACTTGCAACCGCTGCTCAACAACAAGCAAACACCCGAGCAAGATCTCACAGTAAAAGTGGTCTAAAGGGTGTCTGGTGGAGCAAGTCAAGGAAAAAATGGATTTCAAACATTAGATTGAACGGTAAGTCCATATATCTAGGTCAATACAACACGGCAGAAGAAGCGTCTCTTGCATACTCAAATGCATCGAAGTCGCTCTACGGAGAGTTTGCGAGGGACAGATGACTGTGTTTTTTACTTCCGACACGCACGACGGCCACAAGAACATCATCAGCAGCTGCGACCGGCCCTTCTCCTCCGTCGAGGAGATGCACCGCGTCATGGTCGCGCGCTGGAACGAGACGGTGGGACCGCGTGACGTCGTCTATCACCTGGGCGATGTCGGCTGGGACCAGACCCCGGCCGAGTTCTTGAAGCTGATCGACAGCCTCAACGGCGATAAGCACCTGATCCTGGGCAATCACGACCCGGATTTCGTGCGCAACCTGGCCGGGTGCGCGGCCTACGGCTTCCGCTCCATTCAGGAGCGTCTCGAGATCAGGCTCGAGGGCGAGCGCATTGTGCTCGACCACTACCCGATGCGAAGTTGGAACGCCTCGTATCACGGGTCCTTCCACTTCTTCGGCCACTGCCACAACCGGATGCCGCCGATCCACCGCTCGCTCGATGTCGGCGTCGATGCCTGGGACTTCCGGCCGGTCACCTTCACGCAGATCCGCCAGCGCCTCGACAAGCTCGGACTGCTCAACAGGGAGAAAGCCGCATGAAGGTCGAAGAGGGCAAGTTCTATCGCAATCGCGAAGGCAAGAAGATCGGCCCGATGCGCTTCGACGGGTTCATCGACTTATTCGTCGCGGCAGGCAACGCCAAGGCCTGGCACGAAGACGGCAAGTTGTTCCCGCTGCGCGTCAGCAACGACCCCCTCGACCTGGTCGAGGAGTGGGTCGATCCGCCGCCCGAGCTCAAGGACATCGATCAGATGACCCTGGTCGACTACCGCAACGGCGTCGCCGCCGTGTGGAATTCCTACCGCCACATCTGAGGTGCGCTATGTCGACCAGAGAGATATCTATCCCGCCCGATCTCTCCGAGGTCGTGGCGGTACTCATCGACGTGTCCCGCTCGCAGGCGAGCCTGTTTACGCGCTTTGGCGGCCAGATGTGGTCCGACCAGCGCGCCGACCACGAGGCCAAGATGCTGCGCGCCACCGCGATGCTCGAGCGCCTCGGCGTACCGCCTGTGCTCAAGGATGCGCAGGCCGCCTGATGCTCGACTTCTTCATCGGCGGGACCTTCGGTCTCATTGCCGCCATCGCCGTCACGGCCGCCGCGAAGGCAGGCCTCGAGCCTGGCGGCTGCGCCCTCATCCTGGCCGGCATCTTCATCGTCGGCCTGATCGTCTGATCACCAGCTTCACCAAGGAGAGAGCACCATGCCTCGCGCCACCGTTTCGCTCGGCCACAACAGCGGCACGCTGCAGAAGGATCACACCCATGACGACCAGTTCGACGAGCTGGTCCGTGCGATCCAGGCGCGTCTCGACCGGGTCCTCAACACCTACGGCCAGAAGCTGTTCACGACCCGCATCCCCGAGGACGCCCTCTGGCAGGCCTTCCTGAACGGCGTGCCGGCCGAGCAGCGCCAGTACCATACCTGCAACTGCTGCAAGGGCTTCGTGCGCCGCTTCGGCGGCCTGGTGGCGATCGGGGAGGCCGGCGACCAGCACTCGGCATTCTGGAGCAACACCGACGTTCCGGCGATCTATCTGCCGGCGATCCGCGAAATGCATGCGATCGTCGATGCGGCGCCCGTCGACGGCGTGTTCGTCAACGACGTGCGAACCTGGGGCATACCCGAGGCTGGCGGATTCACCCACTTCGCCGTGCGAGTGCCGGCGGCGATGGTCCACCGCAACACCTACAACAACGCCGCCCACCAGGTGATGGCGCAGAAGCGCCAGGACTTCGGCACGCTCCAGCACGGCCTCGCCGACTTCGACCGCGAGCTGCTCGGCCAGGCCATGACCATCCTCACCGCCGATGCGGTGAAGCGGTCGGAGAAGTTCATCGCGCCGACGCAGTTCCTGCTCGACCTGCACGCGGCACGCGGGTCCAGCCGCGGGTCCCGGGCCAACAACCTGGTCTGGCGGGCCGTGGCCTCGGCGCCGGTCGGCTTCTGTACCCCGCGCTCGGGCATGATCGGCACGCTGCTCGAGGACCTGGCCTCCGGCATGTCGTTCGAGTCCGTGCGCAGCCGCTGGAACGCCAAGGTGCATCCGCTCGCCTACCAACGGCCGCAAGCGGCGCCGACCGCCGGCAACGTGGCGGCGGCCGAGAAGCTGTTCGCCGAGATGGGCCTCGCGCCCTCGCTCGAGCGGCGCTATGCCCGGTTCGAGGAGCTGCCCCGTGAGGAGTTCTTCTGGCTCCAGCCGATGTCGCGAGGCCGGGACGCGCCGGGTGACGCCGGGCTGTTCGGCGACGTCGTCCGGCGCAGCGTCGCTCGCTCGGTCGGCATCGAGCTGCCGCTCACCAACATCACCTGGCGCCGGTTCAACGAGACCGTCCTGCCGAACGCCATCAAGATCGAGGTCCTGATCGAGCCGAAGATGCACTTCTACGGCCTGCTGACGGCTTCCGATCCGGAGGCGCCGCCGATCCTGCGCTGGGACCGCGAGGACCGCAGGAACCCGTTCTCGTGGTTCCTGTATGCCGGCGGTTCCTCTCCCGATCGGTGGGCGCTGCGAGCCGGCGCGTGGGTGAACGTGCCGGGTGTCCTTCGGGCGCCGGCCGTCTGGAACGGGATGAAGGACGAGACCTTCCAGATGCGGGCGATGTTCGTGCTCGAGGGCGCGCACAACACCGGCAACGCGCATCTCAACCTCTTTCCCGAGATGCTGCGCTCCGAGCTCCATCCGGTGCGCTCGACCATCGAGGCCTACAACGCGACCCGTCATCCGAGCGGCGCCGCCCAGGGCACGGCCAACGGCCTGCTGATCGGCGGTCGCGAGGACCGGCACCGCCTGCGCGTGACTACCGAGCTCGGTCAGGCGACCTACCACGTCGACCGCTGGGAGTAAGCGGTCTTCATGACTGAAGAGACACGGAACGTTGGCCTAGAAGCAGCCATCGTCTAAGGAGTTGCGAGTGGAGGGGAGTAGGCAAGGCCAGCTGAAACCAAGTGTCCCGACGACGAATAGGGTGTGGTCGGGCGTAGAACCACAGGGACGTGAAAGGTACACCGGTACATAATGGCACGCGGCCTTCCCAGCCCGGCGACGGGTGAGGTTCCTCCGCACGCTATAGTACGCGACAAGGCTGAGTATCGAGCGACAGTTTTGCCCTCGCAGTACGAGAGGAACAGAGGGTCTGACCGGGAACCTGCCTAACCCGAAGGGTTCAGTACCGGAACGACTGTCGCAGCCCTTAGAGCATTTGGCGTAGCAGCACACCGTGAACCTTTTGTGCTGCCCATCCTCGCGGGTGGGCAGCCGCTGAGGGTTCAAATCTGGAGGTTATCATGGGCTGTTTTGATGCGACCTGCATGGTCTCGAACATGCCGATTGGCTACAACGATCCGATCGTCCAGGTCATGATCGGCGCGCAGAAGCCGCGTGACGGTGCGATCTCCTGGCGGGACGTCGGCCTCATCTATCCGGGCGAGAACTGGGGCCCGATCGGGCTACCGATCTTCGGCCGCTACAGCGACTACGGCGAGATCATGGAGGTCGAGGAGACGCCGGCCGTCGAGTGGACCCGCCTGCTCATCGGCCGGATGATCGACCCGGAGGCCAAGGACAAGGCCAATCCGCTCAGCCTCGAGCAGCTCGTCTCGCGCGAGACCGACGGCCTCCCGATCGCTCTCAGCTATCGCGGGCAGGGCATCCTCGCCCGCACCTTCATGCACCGGCGCGTGTTCGACTTCCTCACCGAGGAGTTCGTCACCAAGGAGTACGACCGCGATAACGACTGGAAGACCATCAAGGTCACCGGATCGGATCGCATCCGGACGCGCCTCACCAAGGCGCTCGAGGAAAGCAAGCCCAACGAGGCGCGGCTGATGGAGCTAGGCGGTAAGAAAAAACGGACTGTCGAGGAAGCGAAGGAGTTTTTCCACTTATGTAGGGCGATGAGCGGGTATAAGCTGTGCGAGGCGATGCGTCTTGGTGAGAGCGATAATCTATACGGCGGCGAAAATCTGGCCAATCACGACCCAGCGCTATTCCTCGCCGAGTACCCGCGGATGATGCGGCTTCAGATCGTGATGCAATACCTGCGCCGCAGCTACCTGCCGGTGCAGACCATCGGCGAGCAGCACACCCCGCCCGAGCGGCACATCCCGTTCCACCAGATGTGCCTGTCCTTCCTGACGGACAAGTGGGTCGAGCGCCGCCGCGACATGGGCGAGGACGAGGAGGAGTAGTCATGAACCAGAGCAAGGAGCAGCTTCTCGCCACGATCGACAAGATCCGCAGGGCGATCGAGGCCGACGACAGCTTCGAGGGCCACCTGACCTACACCCTCGAGTGGAGCACCGGCGACAAGACCGAGTTCGAGGTGTCGGGCGCCTACCGAATCGGTAACAGCGAAGGGCAGGGCGGCATGGCGGTGCTCGCCCCGTCGGTGCCGAGCGTCGAGCAGCCGGTGCTCGAGACGCCCAAGATGCTGGTGCTGAGAACCTCTCACGTCGAGAGGCGAACCAGTCTTCGTCTCGATAAAGTCCTCTCCAGCAAAGGACCGATCTGTTTCAACAAGGGTGAGTATGGCTGGTTCATCCCGATCATTCCTTGGAATGAGATGGACCAAGCAGAACGCGCAAATTGGACGCCTGATCTCATGGCCATCCGCCGACTCGCCGAAAACAACGGATGTACTTGGATCATGCTCGACCGGGATGCCGACACTATCGATGTCCTGACAACCTACGAGTGGTGACCATGTTCACAGCCGAGAATGCCCGCCAGGCGCAGGCGAACGATCTCGACGAGCGCATCGAGCGCGCGGTGCGCGAACGCCGGCAGGGTAACGGGGCGTACCTTCGGATCTACACCGAGGATGCGTTCTGCTCGACCATCTACGAGGACCTGGTCGAGCGCGGGTTTAAGAACATCGACGTGCCCGACATCATCCTGAGCGGCGACGTCTACTTCGAGTGGTAGGAGGATGCCATGATCGAACCGCACCACTCAGCGACGTACTATCCCGATGTCGTCGATGAGCTCGCGCTCGCCATGCGCAAGTTCCTGGATGCCGGGATGACTTCGACCCAGGCGCAGGCCTCCATCCAAGCCTACGCCACGATACGGGCGGCCGAGATCAGCGCGAACCGCGAGAGCTTCCAGCGCAGCCTCGACCGCCATCACGAGGATTTCCAGGGTCGCATGTCCCGGAACGACAAGAGGGTTCGCTGACATGGGCATCCATCCAGGTGACCAGAACGGGCCGCGCCCTCCAAAGCGCGAGCTGCACATCACCGCGTATTTCGTGCCCCAAGCCTGGGTCAACGATTACGCCGTCGAGGTCGATCCCGAGGGCGAGACCGAGTTCGACGTGGCGCCCGAGCTCAGGGCGATGGGGCGCAAGAACGCGATGAACCTCGACCGCGAGCACCAGCTGCGCGACGACCTGCGCTACGCAGCTGCCGCTCCGCAATGGGTCAAGGACTGGTCAGGCCCGTTCGAGGTGCTGCTGCGCAATCCGGACGAGGTCGAGGCCCTGTTCGAGGACTGAGGCCCTCTATCGACAAGAGGGGGTTATCAAGGGTCAGGAAGGCCTCGTCCGACCCATCCGGCTGAATCAAGCGAAAGGCGAGTTAGCTTGCCTTACGCCGTTTCGATCCATGGTTAACAAGGGGTTAGGCCATGAAGCGCGTGCGTATGCCCCGGTCCTTCCACAGGGTGCCGATGAACCAGCTGCCGACCTGGCTGCTGGTCAGAACGGCGGTCGTGTTCGGCAGCGTCGCCCAGGCGGCCGAGGCGCGTCTCGCCCTGAAGGATCGCCGGCTCGAGCTTCTCGCGCAGCTGAAGCTCGTCGAGGAGGCCGAGGTCACGCTCCAACGCAACATCTTCGACGCCATGCGCCGCCGCGGCCGGCTGCGCGCCAGGCGCCGCGCGATTGCCGCCGCCAAGGGCTGAGAATCGTCCGGTAAAAAGGAAGTTTGACCCCATCCGCGGGGTCTCAGCCGCATCCGTCGCGCCCGCGTCAAGCCTAAGTGCTTGATGCTGCTGGGGATGGGTGTGCGACAAAGACTGCCTAGGGTCCGTTCCATAATATTACTTATGAGAATCGGCCCTGGCTTGACATTTGCCAGGAGGAAACCGTGTCGAATCAAGGCGCCGCCCCCGGCGGCTACGTCATCGTCATCGCCGAGAGCGGTGGCGTCACGATCGAAGCCCTGCCCGCGGATGGCAGCCTTGGCCTCGACAGGTTGCAACAGATGGTCGGCGGCTATGTCCAGGCTCTGCCCGGGTTCGGCCGCCTGTTCGCGTCGGCCGATCTGGTCGCGGCCCTGCCTCGCGATGTGCTGGCCCTGTTCGATGGACAAGCCTCGATCCCGTGCTCGGCCTACTGCGACGAGGAAGGCAAGATGAATCGGCGCGAGGCCAACATGCTGGCGACCCAGCTGTGGGCCTACGCTCTCGTCGGAAATGGAATGGTCAAGGCCGCCCCCGACGGCGAGGTCTGGATGAGCGACGTGCTCGTCGGACCAGTCGTCATCGTGGTCGGCGAGATTGCGCTATGCAAAGAGCGGGAGGCTTGAAAATAATGTCTGATATACTGCTCCTTCACCTTCCCAAGGTGAACACTGACCTCGATGCCATGCTCAAGAAGGCCGCGCAGCACGTTATGTCGCCGGCCGAGCGCCATGCGCAGGCGCGTTCCTGGGTGATCGGCCAGATGATGCTCTCTCATCCCGAGATGAGCCGGGCCGAGGCCGAGGCGCACGCCGACCGCGCCGTCGGCCCGAACCTCGCCGCCCGCGTCGCCGAGCTCGAGGCAGAGAACGCCCGGCTGAACGAGTCGGCCCGGCTCCTGGTCGAGAAGGCGACCACGATGATGCGCGTCTTCAACGAGATCGTGCAGGAGCGCGACGAGCTGAAGGTGGCGCTCGCCGTCTGCGAGGGCCGGTCGGCCTGCCAGGGGATGCGCGAGCTTCCCATCGTGCCGCGCTTCCCGAATTGAGGCCTCGCCATGAAGTACATCTGGGAGCCTTGCGACATCAGGGTCGGCCGCCGCCTGCGCGCGAGCAGCGGCAGCGAGACTTGGATGATCGGCTACGACGGGACGAGCGAGGCCAAGCACAACCTGATCCTGGTCTCGCTCGCCGACGGCATGATCTCGCTCTCGGGCCAGTGTTACGAGAGCATGGCCATCGCCCTCAACGACCGGAAGATGCGTCCGGCCGACATACGCCTCGACGACGACCAGAACGTGGAGGTCGTCCTCGAGGGCGATCAGAGGCGCCTGCCATGACCAGCTTCATCCAGAATGCCGAGATCATTCGGCTCCAAGCAGAGAACTCACGCTTGCTCGCCGAGCGGGAGCCTCTGGTTCGTCAGGCGTCCGAGAATGCGGCAGCTGCGGACCGCTACAAGGCGATCTCTATCAACTTGCTGATCGTGCTTCGTGAAACTGCAGCCGCCCTGGCGGATTCCACTGCCGAGGTTTCACGACTTCGTGCTGGAGCCACGCCCGAGATGCGCCTTGCTGCTGACAAGGCCCGCTCTGCGCATCTTTGCGACATCGACGCTAACGACCAGATCGGAGCGCTCAACGCGGCGCTCGATGCCGCCCTGGAAGTTCGCCTGAACCCGTAACGACACAAAGGAGACCTACCGTGAAGCGCATCGCCATCATCGCCGGCACCGCCCTCGCCCTGTTCGCGAGCTCGGCAATCGCCAAGGACGTCGAGTTCGACAAGGAGGACATCGCCACCCGGCTCATCGCCATGTCGGCCTTCGTGAAGACCGACTGCGCAGACATGAACCCGGACACCCAGGTGATCCGGGCGATCCTCGACAAGCTCGGTGTCGACCCCGAGCAGCTGGTCAAGGTGCAACGGCGCGAGATGCAGGGCAACCTGCTGATCATGACCTATCGCGCCAACCGCAAGGAGGCCTGCGATGACCTCTGGAAGCAGTTCGGCGCGTCTGGCGAGACCCTGCCCGGCCTGCTCGTGAGGCCGTGATGCTGGATTGGCGCAGCGTCGAGGTGGAGCCGGCACCGAAAAACCGGCTGATCCTCGTCACCTCCGGCTGGGGCTGGCGGCGCGAGGACAAGACGGTCGAGTACCCGATCTACGGCCGAAGGGTCAGGATGGGTGGCAGCCCCAGGGAGGTCATCGGCTCCAGGTCTGTCACCTATAAGAGCCTCAAGCCGATCGGCGCCGTGGTCATGGTCTACTGGATGGAGGACGCCACCCGCAAGGAGGGCGGCCTGTGGGTGATGGCCGGCAACGATGCCGCGTTCTTCCAGCCGTTCCGCTGGTGGACCGACGTCAACAACCCGCTCTCGCCCGCGGTCATGGCCGAGCAGGACCCGACCTTCCTGGTCGCCAGCCACCGGCCCGAGCTCGAGGCGATGACGCCGTACGTCCCGAGCGAGGAGGAGGTCAAGCAGCGCAAGATGCTCGCGATGATGGGGCTTGGATGATGGGTTTTCTCGATCGACTCCTGGCCCGGAAGCCACCCGGGCCCCCTCCCCTCGAGCAGCAGGCGATGTCGTACGCGCCTCGCGGCAAGTTCCAGGTCTACGATGGACCGCTCCACGGTCAGTGGATCGACTACACCGGAGAGTTCTTCCGGGCCGACGAGAGCGGCCCGGTTGCGGTCGCGTTCACCGACCACCACTACGCCCTGAAGTGCGACGAATACAGCGATAGACTGTACTACGTCTGGATGCGGCGGAAAGAGGCTTGCAAAGGCAGCTCCGTCCGTCCTACCTGATCGCGTCGCCCGCTGACCAGGGATGACCCGCTAAGGCCGCAGGCGGCCTGGTGCGGCCAGGGAGTTGAGAGGATGGTCTTCTTCTCGGTTCGAGTTACCCGGGACGAGGAAGGCAAGTGGGGCTTCGCGCTCCAGCTCGCCTTCCCTCTGATTTGGTAACGGCATTCTAGAACCGAGGCCGGCGGGTAGCGCCGCCGGTCTCACTCCCTTCAATATCACACAGCGCACAACGGTTCCACCGATCGCGGGGCGTGCCACCAGAGCCCCCTGCCCCATCACAGCGCGCGTCACGGAGGGAATCATGACGCCCAAGAAAGCCCTGATGTTTGCTGGTGCGATCGTCTTCGCCCAGATCCTCGACGGCGCCGTCGGCATGCTGCTGCAAGCCCTCGGCAAAAGCGAGATCACCGCGGCGTCTGGCGGCGGATACGCGGCCGGCATCCTGATCGGCATCATCTGCGCTGGCGGCATTCTCAACGACGAGACGCCTGCATCGCAGCCGAAAGCCGGTCAATCGCTTGCTCAAGTCCGGAAGGAGACCGACGATGGCCGCCGCTGACCGCAGGATCGAGCGCCTGATCTCGCTCGCCGACCAGCATGGTTCGGATACCGACGAGCCCGACCACACGGTCGGAGATCTCCAGGACATGCTGCGGGCGGCATACGCCATCATGTCGCCCGATCAGAGGGACCTGTTCTGCTCGAGCAACGCGGTGCTGTCGCTGCTCGACGTGTCGGACGAGACCCTTTGAATCACCTTGATACGAAGGGGCGCAGCGGGATTCACCGACCCCCCTCCCCTTCGGCCCGCGGTCCAGCCAGGCGAGCCACTCGCGGCTGACCACCCGAACCACGTTGGTGCGTGACAGCTCCCCTGCCCTTCTCGCCGGCCGGTACATCACCGAGATCAGGCCGTCGCCGGATGCGATCCTGAGCACATTCTGCACGGTTCGCACCGAACAGCCACAGCGCGTCGCGATCTCGGCGTTCGAGACCTCCGTCACCCTGTGCATTCCGAGGAAGACGAGGACAGCGCGCTGTTTCTCGGTGAAGCCGGCCGCGATGTGGTCGGGCAGATCGCGCCGGCATGCCAGACGCCGCGAGCGGCCGTCGTCACGGACCTTCGGGCGGATGCGCCGGGGGTAGACAGGCCCCCTGCCCTTCTCCGGGACATGGACGCGGATGATCGTCTCGAGACGGGTCCCCGCTTCGATCGTGACGTCGCCGGCCTCGACGGCTGAGTACAGCCAGGCCAGCGTTTGGGCGCGCGACATCGTTCGGTCCTCACTGGACCGCGGCAGTCATCGGGCAAAGCAGGATCGTTGCTGGAATTGGCGTTCCAGCTTGACTTCCTTTCGGAAGCCGGTAGGCTTGCCCCGTTGGTTGAGCAAAGCCGTTATTCGATCCTAAGGCCCTCGGGAGTTGGCGCTTCCGGGGGCCTTCGCTTGTCTGGGTCCTGCTGCGGTATTCGCTCCTCTCGCTTCCGTCCCGCGACTCAAGCCGAAGCCGGTCCCGTCGGAACGTTAATGAGGACTCAAGATCGGGCGAGAGTCGAGCGCCTTGGCATGGATGCCGCGATCTTTTGCATTGTCTTGCACCGATTCTCCCGCCCCAGAGTCATTCGCGATGAAGACTCGCGGTATCGGAACCCAATGCCTTTGAATGATTCGCTTCATCGTCGGGCGATCCGCAAGCCGGCGCGTGCGCGCTGAAGGATTTGCGAGGGCGCTGAAGTATCTGCGAACGGACGTGACCACGGAACGACGCGGCCACGCGCTCACGCAACGATGTGATCACATAAGGATGTGAGGACGGCGCCACTTGCGCAGCCGCTGAGCGGCCCAAGGACGGGCGCAGGGCCTTGCTGGGGCACTGACCCGGGCGGGTACGCGATTGCCTGCATACGGGGCTGCTGCCCGCCTTCCTGGCGGGGCTCACGCCTCACGCGAGCCCGTGCGAGCGGGGCTGCGGATCTACGGATTGACGTAAGTACGTCATGACGGCAGCGATGAGCCCGGTACGGGCCCACCTCCACGGTTACGGACGCAATCGGCTACGGACTGCCCTGCCCGCTTGGCTCCTTTTCGAAGCGCTCAAGCAGCTGGTCCAGTGCGAGCTCAAGGACGTCCTGATGCGTCATCTCGGTCTGGAACGAGTACCGGCGCAGCGCCTGGTACTTCGTCTCGGTCAGCCGCAGCGTGAGCGACTTCGAGCGCGGCTCCGCCTTCACCTTGGTGACCGGCACTGGCGTCGGCACCGGGGCTGGCGCAGGCGCGGGCGGTGGCGCCACCGGCGTGAGCGCCCGCTGCGGGATGCTGTCGGGGCGCCCTCCCCCCTTGGGTGCGAGGATGCCGGAGAGATCGGGTGCTGGCTTGCTCATCGGGTCACGCCGTTGCTGTCGCGCTGCCGTACTTACGGCATTGCGTCACGACGTATTCGAGCACGTCCTGAACCTCCCGGCCAGAGGGAGATGCCGCCTCCTGCTCGTTGACTGTCTGCCCGCTGATCGCCGTCGTCGGGAAGTCGGTGCGGTCGTGGATCACGGTCGGCGCGAGCTTGCCGTGCTGGGCGAGTGCCTGGACGGCCGAGAGCTGCAACCGGGTCCGGTGCTTGGCCTGGGTCAGGACGAACACGAACGGCGCGCCGGCCGCCTCGATCATCGCGAGGGTGTCGCGCACCGCATCGAGGTCGTCGGGCGACGGGCGCACCGGCACGACGATCATCGTGGCCTTGCGCATCACGTCGAGGATCTCGGGGTGGACCGACGGCGGCGTGTCGACGAACACATACTCGATGCCGGCCGCCTCGAGCTGGCCCATGCGCTCGGCGAACTCGGCGATGTCGAAGGCGACGAGCGCCGGCTGCTGATCCTCGCGCCTGTTCCACCAGGCGGTCAGCGAACCTTGCGGGTCGAGGTCGATGATGACGGTGGGGCCGAGCGTCTTCTGCGCCAGCACCGCGAGCGAGCGGGTGGTGGTCGTTTTGCCCGAGCCGCCCTTCTGGCTTGCGACAACAATGATCTCCATCCTTCACCTCTTACGTACTTACGTCACTACGTCACGACGTAGCCCGCTGCGTGGCCACGCCCTCAGGCAGCTACCACGCCCCCATCAGCGTTAACAGGACGTAAAGGAGACACACCATGGACCCCGTCATTCTCATCAGCTTCGCCCTCGCCGTCGCCGGGCCGACCCCGAAGCCGAAGGTCGACCTCAACCCGACCCACGTCGTCGGGGTGGCGCCGGCCGACTGCATCCAGCAGGCCGTGATCCACTGCTCGAGCGTGAAGCTCGTCGACGGCTCGACCGTGCGGGTGGTGGGCTCGCGCGCCGAGGTCTCGCGCCGGCTGCAAGGGTTCTCGAGCGCGCCGGTGGTCGCCACCTGGTAGGGGAGGGGGCTTTACGCCCCCAACCAACTTTTCCGCTTGGCATGGATGCAAATCTCCGGCATGAAGCCGTAGCGAGTTTTGCACGATCTCTAAGCGCATCGGCTCCCCGGGAGGGGAGGCGGCCTTTGTGCCGCTCGAACTCATCCATCCAGAGGACAAGGCGATGGACTTCTCCCACATCCTGAACTGGCGGCTGCTCAAGGGCTCGCACGACTTCCCCGGCCCGGACGGGGGTACCTGCATCAACGAAGCGGCGGTGGTCGCTGCCGGCATGCCCTACCGCAAGGTGCGCAGCATCGACTGCCTGCCGCCGTGCTTCTCGCGGCCGATCGGCGGCTTTGCCATGTCGCTCAACGACGCGATGCCCGATGCGCGCCGACACGAGCTGATGCCGTTCGTGACGCAGCTCGCCGGCACGGCGGACAAGGACAACGATCTCAAGCGGGCCGAGCACATCATCACCGAGATCACGCAGCGCTGCATCCTGCCGCTCGGGTTCGTGGCCTACAAACTGCCCGACTGGCACCATCCCGAGCCGAAGATGGATCTCGCGGATGTGATGGAGTACCTCGACTACATCAGCCTGCGGGCGAAGTACGACGTAAAATACGTAATCAAGCAGGCCAAGGACCTCATCGAGCATCAGACGATCGATGCTCCGATTACCGTGATGTCCATGCTGTCGTTCATGATCGGCGACACCGGCGTCACGAGCATCCACCTGCCGCGGTTCGTCGAGGAGGCTTACTTCAGCCTGCGATTCGACGCGACCCCGGTCATCCCGAACGCCCACGTTCACATCGACCTGTTCGGCGAGGCGATCAAGATCCTCGACGAGGCGATCAAGCTCGGGCGCCAGGCGCCTGAGATCGACGTCAGCCTGATCAAGCAGCGGATGGACACGATCCGCAGCAAGGAAGGCATTCCGTATGAGCTGGTGTAATTACGCCTTCGTCATACTATGGGCTGTCGGGATGGGCGCAGCATGTCTTAGCTTCGTCTTCGTCATTCCCTGGACCATCGATCGCTGAGGAAGCCTTCCTCACTGCGCATCCACTGGGTGCGCAGCATTGAGGGCTGACCCCTCTATCTGGAGAAACAACTATGACCCGTCGTGCCTTCGTCCTGGGCCTCGCCCTGGGTTCTCTCGCCATGTCCGCCGCCTTCACCGCCCCGGCGCACGCCGCCGGCATCTCGGTCTGCACCGGATCGTCCACCGGCAACTACACCGCCGCCGCCAAGGAGATCTTCTCCCGCGTCGCCGGCCGCGTCGGCGAGGTCCGCTTCGTGACCAACGACGAGAGCGGCGGCTCGCTCGACAATCTGCGCAAGCTGTCGGCCGGCCAGTGCGACTTCGCCTTCACCCAGTCGGACGTGTTCGACACCTACCGCTCGGAGAACCCGGCGACGCTCAACAACCTGGTGATCTACCGCAAGGTCTACACCGAGTTCGCCCACGTCCTGTGCTCCACAGGCTCCGGCTGGGGATCGCTCGCCGACCTCGAGGCGGCCAAGAAGAAGGGCCAGCGCGTGCGGATGATCGTCGGCCCCGACGGATCTGGCTCGGCCGAGACCTGGCGCACCATCCGGCGTGCCAACTCGGCCGGCCTCGACGGCATCGAGCGGGTGGCCGATCCGGTCAACATCGAAGCGGTGTCGGCGATCAAGGACCGCAAGGACACCTGCATGCTGTGGGTGTCGGGTCTCGGCTCGCCCAATATGGAGCTCGCCAACCGCCGCTCGGTCAACACCCGTGACGGCAAGCCGGCCTTCCGCCTGATCACCGTCAACGACGACAAGATCTACGCGCTGAAGGACCCGAACGGGGAGCCGATCTACACCGCCGAGACCATCGAGTCGAAGGCGAACGGCCGCCACCCGGGCATCTACAACAACCTTCTGGCCGACAACGGCTGGCTCTCGACCGACAAGTCGGTCAAGGTCCCGACCGTCGAGGCGCTGCTCGTCACCCGCCAGGACCTGAAGCAGCAGATGCCGCGCGCCATCTCGACCTCGCTCGACCAGGCGGTCGAGGACGCCTCGAGCACCATCTGGGCGACGATGTCCCCGGGCGCCGCCAACAAGTGATCCCGCACGGGGGCCAGTGCGCGCTGGCCCCCTGACGCAATGACGTACTGACGTAGTGAGGCAACCATGTCGCTCCGCACCCTCGCAACCGCCGCCGTAACCATGGGCCTGGCCAAGGCCGCACCTCAGTCCGCGGATGATGCCGCGCTGCCGCCGTTGCAGATCGGCGTGCGTGCCCGCGACATCACCACCGGCCTGACTGGCCTGCTGACCATGCGGGCGCTCACCCTCGACGGCGTGATCCAGTACACGATCCAGCCGATGGGAGACGGCGAGAAGATCCCGGAAGGGTGGACCATCGACGAGCACTCGCTCGAGGTGGTCGACGCCGGCATCATCGCCAAGGTCACGCCGGAGGCCACGAACGTCAGCGTTCGGCTGGGCCAGGAGGTGACCGACAAGATCAGCGGCGTCGTCGGCATCACGACGCGGCGCATCACCTACATCAACGGCTGCGTCCAGTTCGCGGTGCAGCCGAAGGTCGACAAGGACGGCAAGATGCCCGAGGCGATCTACCTCGACCATAGCCGGCTCGTCGCCTCGCACCAGGCGGTCGAGGCCAAGCCCCCGATCGGCGTCGACAAGCCCCGGCCGCCGGGCGGCCCGAGCACCCGCGCCTCGTCGATGCGGATGGGATGATGAAGGGCCGCATCCTGACGCAAGACGAGCTTCGGCAGGCCTATCCCACCGTGATGAAGGTGGCCGAAGTTCTCTATAACGTCGACAACGTCTATTACGGCTTCAAGATCCCGTTCAACGAGATCAGCCATATTCGGCTCGAGATGTATATGCGCCGCGCGCGTGCTGCAATCGAAGCCACACTCGAGGCTTGAACCAGATGCAGGGGAAACCCTGCATCTCATTGAGGCCTTGTACTGCCTCAGCACTGCGCTCCCGTCGTCTAGTCGGGTTAGGACGCTGGTGCCAACAACCCTGCGCGCCCTGAGTATGGGGCCCCGAGCGCGGCCACTAAAGGTCCAGAGTCGGACAGGGGAACTGGAACAACACCGGAAACGCAGGTTCGAGTCCTGCCGGGAGCGCCACCCTCATTTCAGGAGGTCGTGATGAAAGAGAAACAGCTCATCGAATTGTTGATCCTGGCATTCATCGTGCTGGTGATCCTCTACGTGTTCCTGTGCCAGCAGCGTCGCGAGGCCGATCGGCAACGCCAGGCGCGGCAGGATCGCCGCGGTCGCCGTTTCGTGCGCCGTCAGGTTGGCACGAATGCAAAATTGTCCTTGACCGCGCAGAGCTGACGCCTCAAGACGACCTCGCCACTTGGATTTCCTGCAAACGCCCGAGCGCCCTCGCTGCGCCGCGTGTCCCTTCGTGAAAGTGAGCGCACCATGTCCGGCACCGTGACCGCCCTCAAGCCGCAGCCCGAGAAGATCTCCCTGGCGCATATCTCCGAGCCCGTCGTCCACCTGGTCTCGGAGAATGATGCCTTCAAGCACATCACCATCGACGGCATCGACTTCATCGACTGGCGCGAGCCCGTGAGCACCTGGGAGCGCGATATCATCACGAACTGCCTGAAGTCTCTGATCGGGACGGCCAAGACCTTGCGTCTCGGCCGTATGTTCAAGGTCTCGTCCCTCTCCGAAAACTACCATCAGCTGAAGTCGAAGGTTCTCGACGATTACGTCTCCGAGAACGATATCACGGAGGTCAATCAACCCGGACTCTACGCTTTCTTCAAGATCCTGGAGGGCGATCAGAAAGCATTGATCGATGCCTACGAGGCCAGGGTCGCCGATGGAGTGCTGGAGTTCAACGACTTTCCCCTGCACTTCAAGGCCGACGCCGAGATCATCATTCTTCAAGGTGAAGATCAGATCGGTGGGGTCATCGACGATGTCAAATTTTACTCTAGCTACTACGGTGACGGCTGGAACATCGAAATCTCGGTCATCCACACCCTGTCGGGCATGCCGGTCGAGGCGAACCTGACGATCCCGGTCCCGGTCTGGTCCGGCACGATGCCGATCTCGGAGTTGCCGATCGTTCCGGCCGAGGGCGAGCTGCGCGCCAAGCTCGCCGCGCGCGGTCGCATCCTCGCCGGGATCGCCACGGGCGCCAGCTATATGCGCTACAAGGGCGAGATGACCCAGACCGGCTGGTCGGGCAAGACCTCATTCCGAGCCGACGGACGCATCATGGTCGACCCGCGTTCGTGCCGGCGCATCGACGGCGACCGTTACCGCAACGAGACCCGGCGCACCGGCCTCCAGTTCGACGAGAACAACGAGGACAAGGTGGCTCCGTTCGAGATCGGTGAGGACGACCTGTGGCGGACATACCCGTTCGTGATCGGATTCTCGTTCCGCACGAAGAAGTGGGGCACGTTCCGGGTCGCCGACATCTCGCCGATCGATTGGCGGGATGACGCCTTCGACTACCTGGTGATGGACGACAACGAGAAGAACATCATCAAGGCGCTGGTCGCGACCCGTGGCCAGGGATTCCAGGATATCGTCGACGAGAAGGGCGGCGGCACGATCTTCCTCCTGGAAGGCAAGCCGGGCCTCGGCAAGACCCTCACCGCCGAGACGGTGGCCGAGATGACGCGCCAACCGCTCTACGCGATCTCGGTCGGCGAGCTCGGCACCGACCCCGGCCAGCTCGAGAAGAACCTGCGCACCATCCTCGACATCGCGTCGATCTGGAATGCGGTGCTGTTGCTCGACGAGGCCGACATCTTCCTCGAGGCGCGTGACACCAAGGACGTGAAGCGCAACGCGATGGTCGGCGTGCTCCTGCGCCTGCTCGAGTACCACGATGGCATCCTGTTCCTGACCACCAACCGGGCGGGCAACATCGATCCGGCGTTCCTCTCGCGCATCTCGATTCCGCTGTCGTTCCCCGATGCCGGCCAGGCCAAGCTCCTGAAGATCTGGGAGAACCTGACCCGGGCCGCTGGTATCGCGAGCGACATCTCGAGCTTCGAGCTCGCCGAGCTGTCCAAGCACAAGATCAATGGGCGGCAGATCAAGAACGCGCTCAAGATCGGCCAGACCCTGGCGCGTGCCGAAGGTCGTCCGATCACCGCCGACGACATCCGCCGGCCGCTCGAGATGTCGGAGAAGTTCCATCAGCGGGTGCGCCCCGGCCTGCTCGTTCGGACCTGGCGGCGTCTCACCGCCTAATCGGCCGCCTGACCTGACACCAACCCCGCCCGGTCTCACCCCTGGGCAGGGTCCTTTCATCCTTGCTCCTGAGAGAAGGACACGTTGCGATGCCTCGCATCCAGAACCTGCGCATTGGTCACGCCACCAACTCGTCGTCCTCGCACTCGATCGTGATGATGCGGCCCGGCCACCCGGCGCCCCCGAGCAACTATTCGGGCGGCGACTTCGGCTGGGATAACTTCATCCTGTCCGACGTGCGCTCGAAGATGCACTACGTCGCCGTCGACACGCGCGGCCGGTACGCCACGCGCGAGGACTTCGACGCCGAGTTCGCGCCCTACCTCGACCAGGCCACGCTCGATTCGGTCTGGAACGAGCACGACTACATCGACCACGAGTCGGCCGGCACCAGCTCGTCTGTCGACCGCGACCTGCTCATGCGGCCCGAGGTCGTGATCCTGGGCGGCAACGACAACGAGGATCGCTTCACGATCCCCAACGCCGACCCTGCGCCGAGCGGCCCGATGCGCCAGCGCCAGGACGGGGCGGCGAGCGTTCTGTACTGGCCGAGCTCCGGCTTCAAGATCCGTCTCTCCGACGAGCCCTACACCAAGGCGCGGGCGCCCGAGCTCGTCGACGTCAAGATCACCGACTACTGCCCCTACGGCTGCTTCTTCTGCTACCAGGGCTCGACGAAGCAGGGCGCCCACGCCTCGCTCGAGTCGGTGGTCGCGACCGCCGAGCGGCTGCGCGAACTCGGCGTGTTCGAGGTGGCGATCGGCGGCGGCGAGCCGATGATGCACCCGCAATTCCCCGAGATCGTCGACGCCTTCCACCAGCGCGGCATCACCCCGAACGTGACGGCCTACGGCGTCGAGTGGTCGACCCGCGACTGGGTCAAGACTACGATAAGCAAGCTCGGCGGCATCGGCGTCTCGGTCCACAACGCGGCCGACTTCGAGAAGCTCACGCGCATCCGCGACAACCTGTCGAGCCGGAGGGTCTATTCCGGCCGGCTGATGCCCCAGCACGCGGTCGGCACCAACGACATCACCGAGGTCGTCCACGCCGCGCGCACCGGGCGCTACACCGACAACCTGCTGCTGCTCGGCTTCAAGAACGTCGCGCGCGGCTCGTCGGGCCCGAAGATGAAGGTGACGGACGACGAGCTCTACAACGCCATCGCCGGACCGTTCGAGGGCAAGGGCTGGTACCCGCTGACGCTCTCGGTCGACACCGCCTTCATCGACCAGTTCCCGAACGTGATCGATCGTCTCAACGTTCCGGGCTACCTGACCTCGAGCCCCGAGGGCAAGTTCTCGATGTATATCGACCTTGTCCGAGGCATCATGGGTCCGTCTTCGTACTGCGCCGAGGAGGATTACCTCCCCCTCGACCTCGCCCACATCACCGAGGCTTTCGCCCGCTGGTAAGGAGAACGAGCATGCCTGTCGAAATCTACAAGCGCACCCGTCGCAAGGAAGTGAAGACCTCGCGGATCGAGCGGTCGACCGGGTACAACCGGGTCATCGGGCCGCGCAAGGCCTACCTCGACGACCAGGGCGACCTCGTCATCGGCCTCGAGGGGTCGACCGGAGACCGGGTGCGGATCGCGCGCGAGCAGGCGAGAGCCTTCGTCGATGCGCTCCACGTCATCTGCCACGACTGCCCCGACATCACGGATGCCGAGATGCCGCGGATCGTCGGATAAGGGAGGGCGCCTTGGTCGAGTTCCTCTGCGCGGCCGTGGTGGTCATCGCCATCGTGGCGATGGCCAGCGGATTTGGAGAACGGTGATGCCCCTGATCTTCCAGGAGTTCATCCGTCGCCAGGACCTGCGCGACAACCCCGACTGGCTCTACTGCTTCGGCGACAACCTCGCTGGCCGGGGGCGTGGCGGCCAGGCCCGACAGATGCGGGACGAGCCCAACGCCGTCGGGATCGTCACCAAGCGCTACCCGGCGACCGATGACGGCGCCTACCTCACCGACGACGACGAGGACGAGATCCGGGCGCTGCTGATCCCGGTGCTCGAGAGGCTCTGTCGCCACCTGGCGCGGAGCGGAACCGTCGTGTGGCCCCGGGACGGGGTCGGAACCGGACGCGCGGAACTCAAGACCCGCGCGCCTCGCATCGCCTTGGTGCTGGAAGCTTTCGCCGAGCAGCTGGCATCGTTCGCCAACCATGCGGTCGAGATCGAACCGCGCTAGACATCCGAGGACACCATGCCCACCTGTCCCTACTGCAACCAGGAAGCCAGCCGCTCCTGCGCGCCGAACAACAACAACGACCGCTGCGGCATCTTCGAGGGCGGCATCCTGTTCTATCGCCGCTTCAACATCGAGACGAGGACCTGGGAGAACCGATCGAACTACTTCGATGACAAGGCGGACTTCGCGCGAGCGCTCGACCGCTGGAACAAGTTCTACGAGGGCGTCTACGTTCACGTCCCGGACGAACTCGCCAACCGGTTCGGTCAGGATCACGAGAAGCTCGCCTCGAGCGCGGCCTAGCCCATCTTCGCCCTGACCTTGCGCTCCGCCATCTCGGCGACGCGCTCGATGAGGGCGTCGTGGGTGAAGGTCGGGATCTTCAGGTTGTCGCCCGCGACCTGGAACAGCGGCAGCACGAAGTCGCTCGTCACGTCGAACCAGCGGTCGCGAAGGCCGCGGTTCTTCAGGTGCATCAGGCGGCGCATCTCGTCGACCAGGCGCTTGGCCAGCGCCTTGTCGGGCGCCCATGTGATTTCATGCAAAACCAGATCGTCCCAGTAGCCCTCGGCGTAGCTCTCGAAGCGCGACAGGGGGCGCTGGGTCCAGCCGAACATCACCGGCCGACCCGCTGACGGGCCGACCGCGTAGACGCAGGCCACGTCGAGCGCCTTGTAGGCGTCCCAGGCGCTCTTTCCCGTAAACCACGGGAGTTCAACGGCTTTCGGTCTGTCAAGCATAATCTTTTGCATAAATGCAAAAGTGATCGCTGTCAAACCGCTTGCCATGAATGCAAATCTCCGGCACATCCGGCGCAACGACGCCGCGCCAGACGCGCTGGCTTGGCTTTTCTGCACAACTCAACCAACCAGAGGAGTTCACCATGCCCTTCGCCAATGGCGATCGTGTGCGTGTCGTTCAGACCATAGGATCTTTGTCCATCGGGTTGACCGGCATCGTCCTGCAGACCAATCCCAACGACGACTGGCCCTTCGTCGATTTCGCCGAGAGCGGCTTCAACCGGGGCCACCCCGGCAATGGTGCGGCGCCGGGCGGCGGATCGATCCTGCCGCCCCTCCAGCGCAGCGGCTACTGGGTGCCGCCCGATGTGATCGTTGTGCATGAACGCCCGATCACGGCGGCCGACCTCAAGCCGTTCTTCCTCGTCGAGATCAAGGGCGGGCAGGTCGTCGACGTGCCGGGAGAGGGCTTCGACGACGGCGCGGATGCCGCGGCGCGTGCCGCCGTGCTGACGAAGCAGCTCGGCCACAAGGTCCAGGCGCGTCGGCGCAAGCTCAACAGCAACTGGCACGAGGTCGAGGCCGAGCGCCTGTCCTCCGGCCAGTTCTCGCGCTTCGACGTCGAGAAGGTCGGCCTGCCGGTCATCACCGAGCACTACGCCTACCTCAACGACGAGGGCCGCGTCTCCTACGTTCCGAGCGAGGAGTATGGGGCCGCCGGCCGGCGCCACGATGTGACCGCCGGCTCATACCTTAACCGCTTCTACACCGCGCTGTCGCCCTCCGAGGTCGAGCTCTACGAGGCGCGCCTGCGCTACGAGGGTCAGCTGCAGATCACCGACGACCCCAAGCGGGCGGTCGAGATCTACCAGAACGGCCCGAGCTCGTGCATGTCGGGCAAGTTCAAGCAGTACGGCGAGAAGCATCACCCGGTCGAGGCCTACTTCGCCGGTGATCTCGCTCTCGCCTACCTCGAGGACAATGGTGAGATCATCGCCCGCTGCCTGATCTGGCCGGAGAAGAAGCTCTACACCCGCGCCTACGGCGATCTCGCTAAGATCAAGTCGCTTCTGCGGGCTGAGGGATACAGCCAGGGCGACTTCTTCGGCGCCAAGATGCAGCGGCTCACGCACATGTACGATCGGCGAGACTTCTTCATCCTGCCGTTCGTCGACAAGTCGGACTCGTACGCCGGCTCGCCGGCCTCGCTGTGCGTCGTCGATCGGGGCGACCACTTCGAGATCAGCGAGCGGTTCGAGGGCTACCACTGCGCGCAGACCAGCGGCCTCATGAACGTGGATCGCACGGTCGACGAGGACAACGAGCCCGACCCGAACTACGACTGCCAGCGCTGCGGCTACGACGAATCCGATCTCGACCTCTCCGACGTCGTCGTGTCGGTGACGGGATCGACCGAGGTGTGGTGCGACGACTGCCGCAACTCGAACTCGTTCCGGTGCGCCGGCTCGCGTCAGTGGGTGTGCGAGGACGTGCCGAACGGCCTCGACGCTGCGGACAAGCAGGTCTCGCTCCACCACCTGCGCAAGGTCGGCGGGTTCATCTGCGCCTCGAGCCAGAAGGCCTTCGTCGACGAGGCGCCGGTGGTGCTCTCGAACGGTGCGACCTGGTCGCGGGACGCCTTCCTCAAGCACGGCTTCACCTGCGCCGGCAACGGCCGCAACTACGCCACCACCGACGGCGAGACCATCGGCGGCAAGCACTACAGCCAGGACTTCATCCGTCGCTTCGGCAAGCCGAAGGAGGAGGCGCCCGTGGCTGCCAACCAGGACCTCGTGCGTGAACCGGAGCGGCTGCGGGCCTGATCGCCCGCATCCATCCGCGCATGCACGTCAACACTTTTGCACAAATGCAAAGGAGAAGTCTCCATGCCTCGTAACTCAGGCTTCATCACCGGCGAGCAGGTGCGGGTCATCCGCGCCCCCGTCGACGGTGGCGAGGGCGGTCCCCCGGTCGGCACGATCGGCACCGTCCTGCGCAATGGCGGATCGAGCGTCCGGGTTCGCTTTCCGCAGGAGCGGCACGCGCGCTGGGACTCGCGCTGCGACCGGCTCGAGCTCGTCCTGGGCGAGGGCGATCAGCCCTACGCCTACGAAGACGTCCTGACCGAGGGGATGCGGGTCGGCGTCGCCCGCTTCCCGGTCGGGGGGAGCTCCCCCAACGGACCGCCGCTCGGCGCAACCGGCACCGTCATCACCAACGGCCACGGCAGCGTCAGCGTCCAGTTCGACGATTGGCGGGAGGAAGATGACGAGACCGTCTCGACGTGGACGTGCTACGTCGACCGGCTCATGGCGCTCGAGCCGCCGGCCTTCTACCTGGTGATGATCCAGAACAAGAAGGTCGTGCGGGTCGGCACCTACACTTTCGGCAACGGCAAGGCGGCAGCCGAGATGGCGCGCCGTCTGACGGAGGAGTACGGCTGCAAGGTCCAGCCGCGGCGCATCGCGGCCGACGCCAACTCCGACGAATGGCGCGAGCGCGAGCGCGTGCGGTTCGGTAACGGCGAGTATATCGCCATGCCGGCCGAGTGGGATCTGGCCCCGATCAAGGACCACTTCCTGCACCCCTCCAGGGACGACCCGACGAAGCTCGCCTTCATCGAGTCTCCCGAGAAGGGTGTGCTCGATCGGCAGACCCGCGTCACGCCGGGGCGCTACCTCGAGCGGTACTACCCGCACCTCTCGCAGGTGGAGCGCAACCGCTACATCGCGATGATCGACAAGCCCGATGGCCTGCACTTTGCCATCACGGCCGACGACATCGTGATGACCTACACCCGCGGTCCCTCGTCGTGCATGTCGCACCCGACGGAGAAGTTCCAATCGCGCCCGATCCATCCGGTGAAGCCCTACGCGGGCGGCGACCTCCAGGTCGCCTACCTGATGCGCGACGGCACGGTCACGGCGCGTGCGCTCGCCTGGCCGGAGAGGAAGCTCTACGGCCGGCCCTACGGCGACATCGCCCGGATCGAGCGGGCGCTCCAGGATGCCGGCTACAAGCACGGCCCCCTGATCGGCGCGCGTCTCGTGAAGATCTGGCACGAAGATTACAAGCGCTACATCGCGCCGTATATCGACTACCAGAAGTGCCTGCTCGACCCCGAACCGGACAAGCACGAGGGCTTCCTGGTGATCCCGGAGGAGGGGAACGGTCAGCTCTCGGCGCGCCACACGGACGGGTTTGCCCATCCGATGAAGCTCTGCCCGCGGCTCGGCCTGTACTTCCCCGGCCACTTCTTCCCGGTGCAGATCTCCGACACCGTCGTCGAGCAGTGGTCGGAGCGGGCGGTGTCCGAGTACGCGGTGCTGCTCTACGACGAGGATCGGGGCCGCGAATACTACTACCCGCGTGAGCGCACAGTCGAGCTCGATGGCCACGGTCCGGTTCTCATCGAGCAGATCGACCGCTACGCCGTGCGTTCCGACCTCTCGGGCGAGATGATCTACAAGGGCTCGGCGGTCACCCTGATCGACGGGCGCAAGTGCAGTCCGCGCGAGTTCCGGTACAACTACGGCATCATCTGTAAGGGCAGCCGCAAGTGCGTCCTGCCCGAGCACGGCTACACTCTGGCCGGCAACGGTTCGACCTACTCGCACGCCTATCTCGACGAGATGGCGGCGAAGAAGGGCGTGACCCGCGATGCCGTGCTGGAGGAAGTCGGTGGTGCCCGCCGGGTCCGCGAGGCCAAGGCTTCGGCTGAGGAAGTCGCGGAGAAGCAGCGCGAGGAAGCCATCCTCGAGGCCCTCGAGAACGAGGGCGATGACGATGATGACTTCGATATCGATGACGACGACATCGAGGACGATCAGCTCGATGCCGCGTAATCATCAGCGTCATCACTAACGACAATCAAGGTCAGGCAATCCTGCCTGACCCCTTCTCCTTCTCGATTAACGGGAACCTTAGTCATGTCTATGATCCAGCACGAGACGGCGGTCGCCGCAAAGAGCAACGTCGACTTCGACAACCAGGACCAGGCGCCGGCCGCCACCCCCGACTCCGACGGCGAGGTCGCGGTGGTCGAGGGCGACGTCAAGGGCGAGGTCGAGATCGACCCGAACGCCCCGGCCGAGGACCATTCCGACGCTCAGTTCGGGCAGGGCAGCGGCTATCTCTCCGACGACGACTACTACGCGGGGGGCTACGGCGGCGGATACTCGGGCCGGTACGCCTCGCGTGAAGTCTCGGCCAAGGACGTCAAGCCGAGCGAGGTGCCCGTGAACGTCGTCGTGCCCTACGTGATGGCGAGCGGCTCCGGCCAGGAATACGACCCGGAGAAGCACTCGGCCATCGCCTGGTCTGACGTGCCCGGCTTCCAGAAGTTCTTCGACATGATCTCGACGATGCGCCCGATGGGCTCGTCGACCGAGCGCGGCTTCGTCGAGAAGTACATCCTGTCGATCGAGGGCATGCAGCAGGACGACAAGGGTAACTGCTACATCTGCATCGGCGAGCCGAAGCCGAAGGTGATGTGGTCCTGCCACACCGATACCGTGCATGGCCGTCACGGCGACCAGCGTCTCGAGATCACCTTCGACCACTTCCTGCGCCTGCCGCGCGACACCCGGGCCTCGTGCCTGGGCGCCGACGACACCGCCGGCTGCTGGATCATGCTCGAGATGATCGCCGCCAACGTGCCGGGCCTCTACGTCTTCCACTGGGGCGAGGAGTGCGGCCGGATCGGGTCGGAGTGGATCGTCAGCCAGAACCCCGGGTTCGTGGCCGACATCCAGGCCTGCATCGCCTTCGACCGCAAGGGCTACTACGACGTCATCACCCACCAGTGCGGCCAGCGCTGCTGCTCGCAGGCCTTCGTCGACTCGATCGTCACGATGCTGCCGGAGGGCTACAAGGCCGACGATGGCGGGTCCTTCACCGACTCGTACTCGTACCGCTACCTGATCCCCGAATGCACCAACCTGTCGGTCGGCTACTTCGGGGCCCACTCCTCGTCGGAGAGCATCAACCTCTACGCGCTCTGGCTCCTGCGGGAAGCCATGGTGGCGTTCGATGTCGAGAAGGTGGTCATCGCGAGGGACCCGAACCAGCGCCCTTTCGTCCAAGGACGCGGTGGGCGGAACTCGGATCTCTACGGGGGCTATCGAAGCGGGAGCGGCGGCAGCGCATACGGGCGCTACGGGCTGCTGGACGAATCTGACGACGTGGGCGACGACCACGACGGGTCGTGGAGCTCGAGCCGGCGCCGCACCAGCAAGCGCGGCCACGCGGCGCGCATCGACGACCTGTTCCCGCCCAACATCGACGCCGAAGCGCCCGAGACCATGGCCGATCTGTTCGACATGGTCGGCGACGAGGCGGCCGAGGTGCTGCTCGAGTATTACGGGATTGAGGTCGTCGACCTCTGGGAGATGATCCTCGAGCGCCGCAAGAGCTGATCCTTCACGACCGGGGAGGGCGGGCAACTGCCCTTCCCTTGGCATGAAATCCAAAAGACGGCGCTTTTTCGAGCCCGCATCGGTTTTCCCCCTTGCCTTTCTCTTGGCACGAATGCAAAAGGATTGAGCCAGAAGGGCAGGACGTTTCACCCCGCATCTCGACCGACACGCACAGGCGCTCACCGCGGGGTGACACCACGCGCCTGTTGCACAAATGCAAATCTGGAGAACGTCACATGGCCATCGACACCAGCAAGACCGTCTACCTCGCCGGCACCTCCACCGCGGTTCGACTGCTCGCCACCGACCTGCGCGGCGACTTCCCGATCCTGGCCTCGATCGACGAGGACGGCCATGACGTGGTCGTGCGCTTCGACGCCGACGGCGAGTCCGAGGACGGCGGCTACGAGCTGACCAACAAGAAGCCCGCCGTGCAGGTCGTGCGCGACGGCGAGGTGCTGCTCCCGGCCGGCGCCCGTCCGGTGGTGCAGACCCGGTCGCGCCGTCGCGGCGGCGGCGTGGTCGAGAAGGTGCGCAACCACGACACCCGCTCGTACCTGGTGCGGCCGACGAACGGTGGCGCCCCGTTCTGGGCGATCAACCGCAAGCTCGTCTTCACCGGCGCGGTCGCCTGATCGTCACAGCACAGGCGAAGTAACGACTAGACGACAAGGGGCGCTTCGGCGCCCCTTTCCACAACAACTCCCCCGAAAATCTGTCCTTCCCTTCTCGACTGGAGATCATCCATGTCCACGTTCCATCTCGTCGCGCTCGTCAACGACCCCACCAAGCCGCTCAAGGACGACGGCTCCTACCATCTGCGCGAGCAGCCGCTCGCCGGATACGGTCCATACGACACCGGCGCCCAGGCCTCGAAGGCCGCCAAGGAGGCGTCCGAGTTCCACGGCTGCAAGGTCCAGCCGCGGCGCATCGCCGAGAACACCGACTGGATCAAGCGGGAGGAGCAGCGCTTCCGGGAAGGTCAGTACCATCGCACGACGCTCCTGCCGAAGGAATGGGACCTCGAGCCGATCAAGAACCACTTCGCGCTCGTGCAGAGCCCCATGATCTCGTACTTCGCGGATAGTGCGTCCGGCATCCTCGATCGGCGCACGACGATCAAGGTCGGCCGCTACCTCGAGCAGTTCTATCCCCACCTCGGCGACGCCGACAAGCGCCGGCTCACCGCAATCATCGACCCGCCGAACGAGCTCCTGATCGCGCGCACGGCCGAGGAGGTGGTATGGGTCTACACCCACGGTCCGGATTCGTGCATGGCGAAGTCGAGCTCGAACTGGACCTCGAGCAAGCGTCACCCGGCCGAGTTCTACTCCGAGTGCGACCTCGGTGTCGCCTACCTGCGCAAGGGCAAGGATCGAGCCTCGGCCCGCGCCGTCGTGTGGCCTGACCGCAAGCTCTACGGCCGGATCTACGGCGACGTCGACCGGATGAAGCAGGCGCTGCACGAGCAGGGCTACAAGTCCACCGCGACCTTCGTCGGCGCCAAGGTCAACCCGATCCCGCACCCGAAGTACAAGGGCTCGGGCGAGGCCAGCGAGTGGTTCATGGTGCCGTACTTCGACAACATCCAGTACGTGCGCGAGAACCCGGACGGCACCTGGGTCACCGTGACGAGCGAGGAGGTGACGAGCCTCGAGAATAACGGCAAGATGTTCATCTCGTCGGGCGGTACCGGAGCCTGCATCAACCGCCGCGCCTACTGCCCGCGGCTGAGCGGCATGTACCAGGGACCCTTCATACAGGTCCATGGCACCAGCAAGGGAACGCTGTTCTGGTCGCGTGACGCGGTCGGCATGTACGGCTTCACCTGCCAGGGTTCGAAGGAAGTCTGGGAGGCGAACTCGAAGAACCAGATCAGGCTCGACAACGGCCAGGTGTGGTCCAAGCGCCACTTCGACGCCCACGGCTTCACCTGCCCGGGTAACGGCAAGAAGCTGCCGCTCAGCGAGGGCGCGCAGCTCGCCGACGGCCGCACGGTCTCGCGCGAGTATGCCCGCAAGCTCGAGCGGATGAAGATCACCCGGGCCGACTACGACGCGGTCGTGGCGATCCAGCGCGGGGTCGAGGAGCGGGCGATCTCCGGCATCACCCTGCCGCCGGTCGAGGCGCCTCAGACCGAGGTGCGCGCGACCAAGCGCAAGGGCGGCACCGGCGTGTTCTCGCACCTTGCCACTTCCACCGGCCCGGCGCTCTCGACGAGCAACCTGCGCCGTCGCTCCGCCACCGCGCCGTCTGCCGGCGTGACCATCGGCGGCGTCACCATCGGCCTCTGATCACCAGACCCGATCGCCATCCCCTGGGGGCTCGAATCCTCGAGCCCCTGGCCATTCCGTATGGAGATTTTCAGCCATGCACACCCCCTCGAATCCCGCCAAGCCTGCCGCTCCCGCCGCTCCCGAGGAAGTCACCTACTCGCCCGAGGTGACGGAGCTGATGGAGATGCTGCGCTACAAGCGGCCCAAGGGCTCGATCACCGAGCACGACTTCATCCGCAAGTTCCTGGGTCCGCTCGGCGTCCACGTCGACAAGTTCGGCAACGTGCTCAAGGTGGTCGGCAATGACCCGGGCATCCTGTGGTCGAGCCACACCGACACCGTGCATCGCACCGACGGCTTCCAGCGCATCGTCTACCAGGACGGCCTGATCAAGCTGCACAAGAAGGCCAACTCGAGCTGCCTCGGCGCCGACTGCACGGCCGGCGTGTGGATCATGATGGAGATGATCAAGGCCAAGGTGCCGGGCCTCTACGTCTTCCACTACGGCGAGGAGAACGGCTGCATCGGCTCGCGCGCCATCGCCGAGAAGTGGCCGGAGCTGCTCGCGCGCATCGACTGCGCGGTGGCGTTCGACCGGCGCGGCACGCACTCGGTGATCACCCACATGGGCACCGAGCGGACCTGCTCGGAGAAGTTCGCGACCTCGCTGATCGAGCAGCTGCCGAAGGGCTTCAAGACCGACGACACCGGCCGCTCGACCGACACCAAGCAGTACATCAAGCTCGTGTCGGAATGCACCAACATCTCGGTCGGGTTCGACGCCGAGCACACCTCGCGCGAGACCCTCGACGTCGATCACCTGATCCAGCTGCGCGACGCGATGGTCAAGATCGACATCGCGCGGCTCGTCATCGCGCGTGACAAGACCAAGCCCGAGTACAAGTCCTACAGCAACTACAACAATGCCGGCTACACTGGCTGGAAGGCGAAGGCCGCCGACAAGGACAAGGAGAAGGCCTACGAGGAGTACCTCGAGACGGCCTGGTCGGAGCAGGACGAGAAGCCGATAGCCGACCCGCGCAAGTGCGTGTCGATGGTGAACCTGATGTTCAACTTCCCGGCGACCTCCGCGACGGTGCTCACCCGGATGGGCTTCAGCTTCGCCGAGCTGCGCGAGCTCGTGGCGCGCGAGCTCGGGTATCCGCCCAAGACCGGCCTCGAGGGGGTGAAGCAGCCCTCCGTCGGTCCGGCAAAGCCCGGGAGCTCGGCCGCGGCTGCCGCGCCCGCCGCCAAGGCTCCCGCCACGGGGGCGACCGCGACGACAAACCTGCTCACCTCGACCCGCACCGGCACGCCGCCGGTCGGAGCGACGAGCGAGGGCAAGCCGGGCCTGGCTTCTTCCTTGCAAGGACGGCCGGTTCCGAAAGCCGAGATCGTCCACCCGACCCTGCCGCGCTCGGCCGTCAACCCGACGACCACCGGAACCGCGCCGAAGGCGCTCCCTGCCCCTGGGTTTCGATCACCCGGGTCCGGGAAAGACGTCGCGCCCCGGCATATCCCCGGCAACCAAGCCGCGCATCAAGGTCCGGGCAGCAACGTCGTCGCCCTCCACCCCCCTGCCGGCCCGGCCAGCAAAGCCCCGGCCACGCTGACGCGGCTCGAGCCGATCACCCCGGCCCTGTCCTCGCTCGTCGAGGGCATCCGGGCGGCGGAAGCCGAGGCCGCGGAGGAGGAGCGGGCCAAGCGCGAGAAGGTCTACGAGGAGGGCAAGCTCGCGGCCCAGAAGCTGTTGGCA
Organism: Methylobacterium indicum; assembly: GCF_017347565.1. NCBI lineage: Bacteria > Pseudomonadati > Pseudomonadota > Alphaproteobacteria > Hyphomicrobiales > Methylobacteriaceae > Methylobacterium > Methylobacterium indicum. Next base: position 71,147 of record NZ_AP024147.1, read on the forward strand.
TGAGGTGGCGCCATGACGGAAGCCCAGCTCATCGCCTACGCCCAGGAGGTGTTGGGATTCCCCATCACCTTGGGCATGCCGGTCAGGATGGACGTGTCCTGTACCGGACGCATCGCGGACGGGCATAGCCGGTTGGCCTCTCGGGGCTCGATCGGCACGCTCGACGGGTTGAGCCTCAGGCCCGGCAATGCCGGGCTCACGGTGCTCGTCTCGATTGAAGTGGATGACGGCCTGATCGTCACCCGCTTCGACGAGGAGGACGCCGAGCCGCAATTCCCGCTCGGGATGATCGTCCCGGAGACGGTGCCGGAGCCCGCTCCCGCCCCTGATCTGGCACCGGCCGTGACGGCAACCCCGGAAAATCCCGGGGTTGTCGCGACGCAGAAGGCGGCTTGACAGCCTCCGGCGCCAAAAACCTATGCACAAAAGCCAAAGCCTCGGTCGTTCCTTGCATGGATCGAAATTTTGCGTTTCCAAACGCAACTGACTTGGTCTAAGCATCGTTCAACCGAGACAGCCGGCCGTCGTGCCGTGGGTCATTGCGTTTCAGTGGGTTTTGCCAGCGCCGAAACCGGGCGGTCATCTTCGACCGTCCAGACCCTTCCTCGAGTCATCGATCCGACGTCACGAGGATAACCTCAAGCATGGAGAATTCATGCAGGGATTCGTTTTCTACAACGGACCCTCGATACTCGACGGATCGCCGATCGTCGGGATCGTCACGGGTCTGATCCACCCCTCTCCCAACCAGAAAACTGGACCGATGGCACAGGTCTACTTCCTGGTCGCCGACATGCCGCCGCTCCAGGCGTCCCATGCCGGGCGCGACGCCGCGATCTGCGGCTCGTGTCCCTTGCGGGGCCGCCTGGTCAAGAGCTCGTCGGGGGCCAACAAGGTGGTCGAGCGGCAGTGCTACGTGTTCCTGCCGCACGGTCCGCGCCAGGTCTACGACGCCTGGCGCAAGGGCAACTACCCGGAGGTCGGTCCGCGCGATGGGTCTCGCGCCCTGACGCGCCGCCTGGTGCGTCTGGGCTCCTACGGCGACCCGGCCTGCGTGCCCTACCCGGTGCTCGAGGCCCTGCTCGCCAAGGCCGGTGACGTCACCGGCTACACCCACCAGTGGCAACGCTTCCCGGAGCTGCGTCGCTGGTGCATGGCGAGCTGCGACACCCCGGCCGAGCGCGACGCCGCTCACGCGCTTGGGTTTCGCACGTTCCGCATCCGGCGGCGGGACGAGCCCGTTCTCGCGGGGGAGGGGATCTGCCCCGGCTCCCACGAGATGAACCGCGCCCTTCGCTGCAGCGAGTGCATGCTGTGCGGAGGCGAATCCACCGGAACCAAGGGCGACGTCACGATCATCGCCCATGGTCACGGTGCCAACTACTTCCACCGCAACGTGCCAGAGACCCTGGACGCCTGAGACATCATGAAGGAGATCGTCATCATGGACTCCCCCAGCGCCGGCGTGGGCCAGGCGCACAAACGCATCGATACGGACGCCCTGCGTCTCGTTCTCGTGCAGCGGTTCCCACACACCTTCGCGGGCCGCCACGCCCGCAAGGTGCCGCTGAAGATCAACATCCACTACGACCTGCGGCTGGCCTGCCCGGACATGACGCGGCGCGAGATCACCCTCGCGCTGCGCTCCTACACCGGCGGACCGACCTACCTCGAGAGCATGATCGAGGGCGCCGGCCGGGTCGACCTCACCGGCGCGGTCGTCGACCACGTCAACGAGAGCCACGCCCGACACGCCAAGGGCCGGCTCACCACGGTGCTCAAGCGCCGGGCCGAGAACCGCCAGAAGCGCCAGGCGCTGCTCGAGGCGGCCAACGCCAACCGCAGCGTGTTCGTCACCGAGCGGGGTATCGCCGCGTGAGCGACGGCCCCCTTCTCGAGGTGACGTATTTCGGTCCGCCCTACAAGGCCTGGGTCCGGGTCTCCCGTCCGCTGACGCGGCGGGAGGTCGCCCGGCGTGCCGAGGCCATGTGGCGGAGCGGTCACTACCTGCGCACCTACACGATTCCCCGCACCAAGCCGGCGACCCCGGCTGTCGTGGTGCAGCTGCGGAGATGACGCATGCTCCAGGAACTTGACACCCCACCGACGCCGGAACCGACACCGTTTCCTGGCATCGATCCGGCCTATGTCGGCGTGCGCGCGGTCGAAGCGCGCGTCCACGCCGACTATCTCGCCGCGCTCGGCAAGGAATTTCGGTTCAAGAAGGTCTACGGATACTTCAAGAACGTCCAGGAGGCGATCAAGAATGACGGCTCGATCGTCTTCCGGGTCGTCAAGACGTCGTCCGATCGCCTGATCGACTGGTCGACCGGTGAGCTCTGGCTCGATCCGGCCTGGTCGCTCGAGGTCGTCGAGGACCCGAAGGGCCTGACCACCGGGATGGAGGACCTCTGGTACCACGCCACCTCCTACCGGATCGGCACCGGCATCACCGACGACATGGCCTGACCCTGGCCTTAAGCACATCAAGACGGGCCCGGAGGGTCGGCGACGATCCCCCGGGCCTCAGACGCGAGCAGCGATGAAGGACCGGCCATGAGCACCCCTGTTCCCCAAACCGGAGCCGAACCGAAGCCGCCGCGTGCGGCAGGGCGTGGTACCAAGCCACCCTACCTGGAGCCGGAGGACGTGACCGCCTTCATGAAGGCCTCGCGTCTGAACCGGGACCAGCTCGCCAACCTGCTCGGCAATCACGAGAACGCCGTCCGCCTGCTGGAGCAGCGCGGCGGCAGCCGGGTCATGGCCCTGGCGTTCTCTGCCATCCTGCACAACCTTGGCCCGTGGAAGCCGCGGCGCCGCAAACCTTCGTGAGGCATCCCATGTCGACCCAACCCTACCGCACTCGTATCGCACCGTCGCCGACGGGGTTCATGCATATCGGGACCGCACGTACGGCCTTGTTCTCCTGGCTGGCAGCCAAGGCCACCGGCGGGGATTTCGTCTTGCGCATCGACGACACCGATCAGGAGCGCAACAACGAGGCGGCCGTGCAGCCGATCCTCGACGGCCTCAAGTGGCTCGGCCTGAACTGGGACGAGTTCTACCGCCAGAGCGAGCGCTCCGAGGCTTACGCCATCATCGCACAGGAGCTGGTCGATGCCGGACTAGCGACCATCGCGGAGAACGGCGCGACCCTGCTCGCCCTGCCGCCCGAGCTGATGCCGCGCACCTGGCGCGACGAGGTCGGCGGTGAGATGCACGTCACCGGCGACATGATGAAGCTGATCGACGGCCTGCCGCTGCTGCGCGGCGGCGACAAGCTTGGTCAGGCGACCTACCAGTTCGCCTCGATCGTCGACGACTACGCGATGAATATCAGCTACATCATCCGCGGAACGGATCACATCGCCAACACTCCGAAACAGATCGCCATCTGGGAGGCGATCAACCAAGCGCGGATCAGAAACAATCTGGCATCGTGCCCGCTGCCGAAGTTTGCCCACGTCGGGTTGATCTTCGCCAACAAGAAAAAAATGAGCAAGCGCGACGGCGCGGCCTCTCTCCTCGACTACCGTGACCGCGGTTACGACCCCGACGCCATCTTCAACTTCCTCCTGCGTATGGGCTGGGGTCCGAAGGAGGACAACAAGGCCAACAGTGTCCTCAACCGCGAGCGGGCGCTGACCATGTTCCTGACCGCCGGCAACATGCGGGCGGCCAACGCCAACTTCGACGGCCAGAAGCTCGACTGGTTCGATCGCCGCTTCAAGGGCGAGAAGGCCCGCGCCGCGGCTGCGGTGAAGGCGGCGTGAGGCCATGTCGGGGGATCGCATCGATCTCCGGCGCGGCCTGAGCCACAACCCGATGAACGCCACCAACCTGTTCCATTCGACAGGTTGGGTGGCCGGGTTCGACAACGCCGTCCTGGAGAAGGCCATCGAACACCTCGAGCTGCGCATGTGCATGGGTGATCCGGCCTTCACGCCACTCGAGCGTTTCGCCGCTCAGGTACTGGTCAAACAGTACGAGTACATGGTCGGCAAGATATGCAAGGATAAATCATGAAACCCGATATCTTTAAATACGTCGTCGACGATCTTGAGGAGAGCGGTCGAACGTCGCTCGAGGTCATCAAGGTTTCGCTGGTCACCGGCTTCATGTTCGAGGGGCCTTGGTCGTTCCTCGATGGCAACCTCGAGGCGATCTTCATCGAGCATGTCGACCGGGTCGGCCATCAGGCCGTCCGGGTCCAGAGGAAGGTCTATATCGACGTCGAGTCGATCGTGACCGTCGAAGCTGGGCAGCAGCAATGAGCACCGGCCTCAATTGTCTGTTCCGGGAGGTGGCTCCCGGACAATGGTGGTACGTCCTCCAGGACTGGAGCTGCCCGATCGGCGCGTGGGATTGGCGCGAATACGCCACGGCCTACGGCCCGTTCCCGAGCGAGGAGGCGGCCGACGCCCATCTCCGGGCCAACCACGCCAACCCGGGCGGGTATACCATATCTTTCTATCAGGAGGGCGACGTCATCGACGAGGTCATGGCTCGCCTGATGAAGGAGGCAGCCTAGTGGCTATTATTGCCGTGCGGGGATTTCAGTAGAGCCGTCGATCCAGACGGCTCTACCCAGAGAGCCAGATGTCCCGCACCAATCGCGCTTGCCCTGCCTGGGCGCGCAACTATCGTCGTGCTGAAAAGAGCGTTGGGTTCGACGTCGTCGGCCGCAACCGCTTCTTGAACGAGTACGACCGCAACTACAGCAAGGATCTCTTTCAGGCCTTCAACGGGGCACCGCGCGGTTACGACACCCGCGAGACCACGTCCAGTGGCCGCTGGTGCCGGCGCCATGCCAAGCGCTGCGTGAGCCGTATCATTCGCGCTCGAGGCAAGACTGAAATCCGCGCTGCCCTCAACGACAAGGATGACGCATGAGCGACAAGGTCTACGTGGCCATCTACGAGCACCGCCACGGCGAGGAGGTCTCCGTCCACAAGACGGAGGCCGGCGCCGCGGCGCTCAAGGACGACATCGCCGAACGCTGGTGGGACACCGAGCTGAAGGGGCGGCCGATGCCGCCCAACGAAATCGGTGAGACCTACTTCCACATCATGGGCGAGAGGGGCGAGGAGTTCTTTTCTGTCCACCCTTGCGAGGTTGAGAAATGATCCAGGAACACAAGGGCTTCAGGACCGGCCAGAAGGTCCACATGAAGGTCGACACGACGGGCGGCCTGCCCGACGGCGGCGAGGTCACCTTTCCGGCAGGCTCTCCAGGCGTCATCGACGCGATCCGGGATTTCGGCGGCCGGCAGGGCATCGGGTTCGAGGTCGCGATCTGGTCGCACGACCCGGAGCAGACCATCGTCAACGTCTTTGATGACGGCGACGGCGACCCGAACGAGTTCTTCCGGGCGGCGCCCGATCTGCCGACGGAGGACGACGACGAATGAGCCGGCGCAAACGGCCGACGCAGGCCGAGATCACTGCAATGTGGGACCTGCTCGACGACGACAACAAGTCGACGGAATGGGTCATGCAGCGGGTGGTCGACCACTTCGAGGGCAAGGTCGACGAAGGCGATGTCGCCGACGCCCTGATGCGGCGCACGGACGTCCAACCAGCCAGGCAGAGCGACTGATCGGTCGCCGCGCCATGGGTCACTCCGTCTCCTCCGGTTTGACCTTTCTCGTGTACTTGGTCTTGTCAGGGATCACGCGACTGCGACGATGGGGATCGGGGATGTAGCGGGGCTTTGGGGGTTCGAGTTCTATCCCCTGGGTTTTGCTTTTTCTCATCGGTCCTCCTTGCCAGGAAGCCTTCCCCGGCGTACCTTTCTCTGGGCTGGAACAAAACGGGAACGGAATGGCTTATGTCGGGGTGGTCGAGAAAGGGTGGCACCGACATGGCATGGACCGCACCAACCGATTTGCATTCGTGCCGGCTTGCATTTGCACGTCCTTTGCAATCACGCAAACGAAACGGCGCAGGTGTGAGCCTGCGCCGTCATAGCTTACTGATTAACGAGTGGTTAGGGACGGTCGATCACCTTGATGATCGCCATGTAGTGCGCGTCCTCGTGCGAGACGTGCTCCTCGTCCCCGAAGGGCGTCGGGCGCGACAGCACCAGGCCGGTCTCGTCGACCTCCGACACCATCCTGACCTTCGAGCGCCCATCGGCGCTGGTGAGCAGGATGAGGTCACCGACCTTCGGCTCGCCTTCCTCCGTCGCGTAGAGCAGAGCTCCGCGTATGATCCAGGGCGACAGGCTGTCGTCCGGCATCTGGAAGGCGAACGCCGTCCGGTCGTCCTCGAGCACCGGCGGGCACCGGACCCGCTCGCGCCCAAGCCGCGTGGTCTTGGCCATCGCCATCCCACGAGGAAAGGCCGAGACCGGCTTCAAGGGGATCGTGAGCTGAGCCCCGATCTCCTCGTCCTCGAGGCTCTCGAGCGCCCTGAGCACCGACTGGCGCACGGGCATCTTCTCGTCGCCCTCCTCGACGTTGCTCATCTCGAAGGCGTCGAGAATGTCGCGCGGGATGCGGGCATTCGCAGCCGCCGAGAGCTTGGCAAGCGTCTTGAACGAAGGAACGAAGTCGTTCTTCTTCTTCAGAATTCGCAGAGTCGTAGAAGGCGACACATTCGCCTTGTTGGACAGGTGCGTCGCCGACCACTCGGTACGGTCAAGAATGTCCTGCAGCCAGGACACGACCGCGTCCTTCACCCGCGCCTGCGAGCTCCCGATCGTCGCCGTGTTCATGGTGTTATCCCCGTTGTGCTTGCGCGAACCAGCCTTCAGCTCCTCGGCTGATTTGACAGCCGATTCGCGCGCCCCTATCACGCTTTTGCTTTCATGCAATGCGTACCCATAACGGCGCTTGATGCGATTGGTTCCCTTCGATGAGCGCATCCGTCTCATGTGCGGATACCGTAATTCGGGTGCGGAACGAATGCAACAAATTTTTGCAGGAATGCGCAGTCTTTCTTTTGATCAGAGGCCGTGATGGTGAACCAGGGCGCGCGAAAGGCCACTTTACACTTCATTAACCTGCTAGAGACAATGTCGAAAAGCGACCCAGATCTCTTAATAGTGTATAGTAATGCAGCCATTGCTGCTGCCGGAATCGCCCTCAGAAAAGAGGGACTCGTAGACGATGCCAAAGATACTTTCGAGGCGATCTTCGTCGAAGTAATTAACGATGAGCTTAGCGCTGTCGCATGAAGACCCCGAGGAAGGCCACGAAATCTAAAGCGGCTAAGCCTGATCCGGCCGAACTGTTCGAGATCATCGACGAGGCGATCGAGCTCGAGCTGCCCTTGCCGGTGTCGACGAACCGCATCTGGCGCTCGAGGAGGATCGGCAAAAAGGTGATGGTCTACCCCGCGCCGTCCTACCAAAAGTGGAAGCTGCGGGCTGACGCTGCTCTCCAGGACCAGCTCGATGCGATCGGAGCGATACTCCCCGAGCCTATCTATGGTCCCTTCAACGTCGTGCTGACGATCGATTGGCACAAGCGCTTCAAGAGCGACCTCGACAACCGCACCAAGTCGGTGATGGACTGGGCCAAGCGCGCCGGACTGATCGAGGACGACCGGTTCCAGAATAAGGTCGTGATCCAGTGGGGCCATGCCCCGATGGGTGCTAGGTTGCGGCTGACCCCGGTCGCGCCGGTCGAGGAACCCGATGCGGTCGGCATAATTCCTGTGGCTGACTTCGCGTCCAGGCAGAGAACACCGATACCGCTTCATTCGTGACCAGGGCTTCATGGCCCTTAATTGGAGGGCAATGCGATGGCCAGCGACCTGTTCTGGTACCCCTACGACGTCAACGAGGCGATCATCGAGAAGACCACGATGACCGCCCTCGAGGCCGGGGTGTACGGCTTCCTGATCGACTACTACTGGCGCCACGGGGCGCTGCCGACCGACGAGAGCGCCCTGGCGCGCATCGGGCACGTCACGCCCGACGAGTTCGCGCGCATCAAGATTGGGTTCGCTCACCTCTTCACCCCCGAATGGACCCACCCCCGTCTCGACGGGGTGCGCCAGAGTTCAACCAAAGCCTACGAGGACCGTATAACACGCGCTCGCAAAGCGGGTATCGCAAGCGCCCAGGCCCGTGAGAATGCGGGAAAAAAGCGCACCCGCACCGCTCGCGCAAGCCGTTAAAACCCTGACGGTTCAATGACTTGAACACCCGTTGAACGCAAGTCGACCACCGCAGTGTGATTGTGGATGTAATTCTAATTGTTGATCTATAAGATTCCCTACCAAGGGGTAGAATCCCTAAGATTGATTCACCAAACCCCTAACTGTTACACACCCAAGGGTTCAGGGTATGACTCCTAGGACCCCCACCTACCCCTCGACGAGCCGAACGCCATCCGGTCACCCGGACTAGGCCGCTTGACTCCCCGGCCCGACTCGTGGAATGGGTTTGGCATGAATTGCAAACCCTGACCAAGCGTCATCGCCGGTCCCAGGGGTTTTCTCCAAATCTCTGCGAAACCCTACTCCCTGGCTGGTGCCCTTCGTGCCGCCGGGCCCGTCCTCGCTCCAGGAGACCTGATCGCCGCCATGGCCCCGAAGATCCTGCGTCCCCATCAGAACCGTTCGATCGAGATGCTGCGGGATTCCCTTCGTTCGGGTCGCCGCCGGCCGCTCCTCAACCTGCCGACCGGGGCAGGCAAGACGGTGGTCGCCTCGGCGCTCGCCCAGAACGTTCTCGCCCGCGGCAACTCTGTCACCTTCTGCGTCCCGGCCATCGCGCTGATCGACCAGACCGTCGACCGCTTCGCCGAGGACGGCATCACCGATGTCGGGGTGATCCAGGCCGACCACCCGATGAGGAACCCCTTCGCGCCGGTGCAGATCGCCTCGGTGCAGACGCTGCGGGTCCGCTACAAGGACCCTGACCTCGTCCCGCGCTCAAACCTCGTTATCGTCGATGAGGCCCACAATCACTTCGACTACATGTCGTCCTGGATGGGCTCGGAGGGATGGCGCCGCATCCCGTTCATCGGGCTCTCGGCTACCCCAGGCACCAAGGGGCTGGGCCGGCACTACGACGACCTGATCCTGCCGATCACCATGCAGGAGCTGATCGACCAGGGCATGCTCTCGGAGTTCCGGGTGTTCGTGCCCTCCCGCGCCGATCTCTCGAACGTCCCGATCGTTGCCGGCGACTACGACGAGAATGCGCTTGCCGAGGCGATGAGCCAGCCGCACATCACCGCCGACGTGGTCGAGAACTGGCTGAAGCACGGCGAGGGCCGGCCGACCTTGTGCTTCTGCGTGAACCGCAAGCACGCCGCCGAGCTGCAGGCCCACTTCCAAAAGGCCGGGGTCTCGGCAGGCTACGTCGATGCCTATACCTCGAAGGAGGATCGCCGCCTCCTGCAGCAGGGCTTTGCCGACGGCTCGATCGAGGTCGTGTGCAACGTCGACGTGCTCACCACCGGTGTCGACTGGGATGTGCGCTGCCTGATCCTTGCCCGTCCGACGAAGTCCTGGATGCGCTACGTCCAGATCATCGGACGGGCGCTTCGCATCGCCGGCCCCGAGACCCGGCTCGGTCGCAAGGACTACGCCCTGATCTTCGACCACTCTGATACCACCGAGACGCTGGGCCTCGTCACCGACATCCACTTCAACCAGCTCGATGACGGTACGCGGGCGAAGAAGGACGCGAAGAAGCCGGGCGAGGTCAAGCCGGAGCGGCTGCCCAAGGAGTGCCCGAGCTGCAAGATGATGAAGCCTCCGGCGACCCCGGTCTGTCCCCATTGCGGGTTCAAGCCGACGCCGCGCTCCGACATCGTGTGCGCCGAGGGCGAGCTCGTCGAGCTCACCGGCGAGAAGGCCAAGAAGCTCGAGGCGACGCGCGAGGAGAAGCAGCGCTGGTACTCCGGCATCCTGCACATCCAGCGCCAGCAGAACCGCAACCCTGGCTGGGTGGCCCACACCTACAAGGAGAAGTTCGGCGTCTGGCCGCGTGGCATGGCCGATCACCCGGTCGAGCCCACCCCCGACATCCTCGCCTTCATCAAGCACCGCCAGATCAAGCGCGCCAAGGGGAGGCAGCATGAGCGGGCTGCGTGAACGGGCGAGGGGACGCTGGCGCACCATCCTGCCCCAGTTCGGTATCGATCACCGCCACCTGTCGGGGCGCCACGGTCCCTGCCCGTTCTGCGGCGGCGAGGACCGGTTCCGGTGGGACAATCGCGAGGGTGACGGCACCTACTTCTGCTCGGCCTGCGGGCCGGGATCGGGCGCCGACATGGTGATGAAGCACAACGGCTGGGACTTCGCGACCGCCGCCAGGGAGATCGAGAAGATCGTGGGCTCCGAGCCGCTCGAGCGCGTCAAGGCGAAGTACGAGGCGCCGCGCCGCCTCCTCAACACGATGTGGGGCGAGGCCCGCCCCATCACCGATGCCGACGCCGCCGGCCGTTTCCTCGCGCGCCGGCTCGGCCCGGTCAGGATCTCGGGCAACCTGCGCTACCACCCGAACCTGCGCTACGACGACGACGAGCCGACCTACCATCCGGGCATGCTCGCCATCGTCCACGATCCGGACGGCCAGGCCCACACCCTGCACCGGACCTACCTCACACCGGACGGCGAGAAGGCGAACGTCAAGGCGCCGCGCCGGGTGATGCCGGGGAGCCAGCCCAAGGGCTGCGCGATCCGGCTGTTTCCCCACGCCCGCGTCATGGCGGTGGCGGAGGGGATCGAGACGGCGCTCGCCGTCCACCTGATGACGGGGCTCCCCGTCTGGTCGCTCATCAATGCCGGCAACTTGGCCGAGTTCACCCCGCCCGATGGGGTCGAGCAGCTGATGATCTACGGCGACAACGACGAGGGCTTCGCCGGTCAGGCGGCGGCCTACACGCTCGCCCGGCGCATGGTGGCGCGCCGGGTCGGGGCCCGGGTCTTCCTCCCCGAGGCCGTGGGGGACGACTTCAACGACGTCTGGATCGGGGAGCGGGTGAAAGCTCTTTTCGACCAGACCCTTGCATGAATGCCAAACATCGGCTATTGCCAGGATCGCCAAGGAGACATCGATGGCTTTCTCATTCAACCAGGTGACCATGATGGGTCGCCTCGGACGCGATCCCGAGTTCCGCTCCGTTGGCAGCGGCAAGGTTGCCAGCTTCTCTCTCGCCGTGTCCGAGCGCTGGAAAAGCAAGCAGACCGGCGAGTACGAAGAGAAGACCGAGTGGGTCCCGGTCGTCATCTGGAACGAAGGTATCCAGAAGATCGTCGAGTACGCCAAGAAGGGCGACCCGGTTCAGGTTCAGGGCAAGTGGGCCACGCGCAAGTGGACCGACCAGTCCGGTAACGAGAAGATGATCACCGAGCTGGTGATCGAGCGGTTCGGCGGCAACTTCCAGCTGCTGACCACCAAGGGCGAGCAGGGGAAGGGCGATGATCGCTCGAGCGGCAGCCGTGGCAGCGGCGGTGGCACTCGGACCTATGTTGGTAGTCCGGACCCCAAGCCGATAGACGATGACATCCCTTTCTAGAGTAGAGCAGCCCTGACCGAGGGCCTCCCGCCAAAAGCACAAGGGGAGCGGGGGGCCCTTTTTCGTGACCACGTTTTTGCACAAATGCCAAACGCCACCGGCGAGGACCAAGAAATGGACAAGGGACTGATGCCCCAGGAAATGGGCGGCGACCCGGACGGGTCCGACAACGCCTTCGACGGTTTCCCGCTCGGCGGGATGGTGACCGAGCTGTTCGGCTCCCCCATGCCGCAGCGCGAATCGGGCCTGGTGCGCCAGCGCCGCGAGGTCGTCGCCACGCTCTCGAACGCCGCCGAGAACCTCTCGATCGCCACCGCTCTCCTCGCCCGCATGGCGCAGGACGAGTTCTTTCCGGGATAACGCCGATGCAGAAGACGACGCTTCACCTCGGTCCCGGCGCGATCTCGGACTATTACACCTGGCTCCAGTCCGCCCGCCACGGCGACATGCTGATCTACTACAACGGCGACCTTCAGTTCGACCGCGCCCAGGAGTTCCCGACCGGGTCATCGAAGTCCGAGGAGGGCCAGCGACTGCGGGTCTGCCTTCTCGACGCCCTCGCCGACCGGGTCTCGGACGACGCCCGCGCCGGCATCGTCACCCTGACCCAGCGCCGGATCGGCCCGAACCTCTACGAGTACCGCGCCCATCGGGTGAACATGCGCCAGGCCCGCGCCGACCAGGCCAACGAGCAGAGCGATGCAGAGCGGCTTCCGGCCTGACGACGCCGAGCGCGTGCTCGGCCACCTGCGCCACGGCCTCGAGCTCGCCTCGGCCCTCAAGGGCGAGCGCGCGACGACATCTGACGCGATCTGGTGCCTGATCACGGAAGCGCTCGAGACCTTCGACCGGATGCCGGACCAGGAACGGTCATGGCTCACCTCCGGCACCCGCTCGGGCGGTTGGTCCTCTGTCGGGCTGACCGGGGCCGAGGCTCGCGAGCTCGAGCGCCTGCGCCTTCTCTCGGCGATGAAGCCCTACGACGGGCCGAGCGGCCGGGTGATCGAGCGCAGCGCAGGCGACCGCGCCTTCGACGTGATGCTGTTCCTGCGCTGGATCGGCATGTACGTCGCGACCCGCCGGCCGGTCGACCAGATCGTGCGTGCGACGCTGGCTCTCGCCCGCGGCGGCGACAGCGAGGCCTTTCATCGGATCTGGGAGGGCGTCACGGGAAAGCGCGTCAGCCGCCAGGCCGTATCGCAGTTCCGCACCACGATCTACGGCCATGTCCTCGCCGGCCTCAAGCGCGACCTCGGCATCGTGCCCGACGGTGACGCCTTCCGCATCACCCACCCGGAGGCGCGGGCATGAGGAAGACCAGCGAGCAGGACCTGGTGCAGCTCGAGCTGCGGGCAGCCGCGGCCGACAAGATGTTCTCGGCCAAGGTCGAGGAGTTCATGGCGCACCTGTTCACCTCGCCGCCCCAGGACCGCGAGTGCGCCCGCATCAACGCGATCTCTGCCTTCGAGGCGGTGCTCGACATGCACGAGACCCTGGCCCGCATCCGACTACGCAACATGGGGATCGACCCCGAACGGAGACACGCATCATGACCCGCGCCTGCAAGAACTGCGAGTTCTTCGAGCCCTTCACTGCGCCGGACGAGGCGACTCTCGTCGGCTTGAGCTCCGACAATGCCGAGAGGATGCGTAATCTCGGTCAGAGCGGCTTGTGCCGTATCAACCCGCCGACGCGGATGTGGGAGGTTGCCCTTGGTTACGGCGCGGCCTTCCCTCCGGTAGGGCGCGACGAGTGGTGCGGCCACTTCAACCCGAGCCAGCGGGTGTTCGATGCCGCCTTCGATGCGGTCGATGCCAGGATCGAGACGGAGATCGCCCGTGTGCAGAAGGAGCGCGGCCCGCTGACCCTTCCGGGGGACTGAGCCGTGCGCGAGATCGCCCTCGACACCGAAACCACGGGACTGAGCCCGAGCGAGGACCGCGTGGTCGAGATCGGTGCGGTCGAGCTGGTCAACCTGCTGCCGACCGGCCGCACCTTCCACACCTACATCGACCCCAAGCGCTCGATGCCGAAGGCGGCCTACGACGTCCACGGGCTCTCCGAATCCTTCCTTGCCGGCAAGCCGGTGTTCCGGCAGATCCTGCCGGCCTTCCTCGAGTTCGTGGGCGATGCGCCGATCATCGCCCACAACGCCGCCTTCGACATGGGCTTCCTCAACGCCGAGCTCGCCCGGCTCGATCGCCCACCCCTGACGAACGAGGTCAAGGACACCCTCGAGATCTCGCGTCGTGTCCGCGCCGGCATGGGCGGCCATAGCCTCGACACGCTGTGCCGCTTCTACGACGTCGACCTCACGGTTCGCGACAAGCACGGGGCGCTGATCGATGCCCGCCTGCTCGCCGGGGTCTATCTCGCCCTGATGGGCGGGCGGCAGATGGGTCTTGCCCTGCCAGGGGCGGAAGCTGGGGTTGCCGAGGTCGCGGTCGCCGACCCTGTGAGCCCCTACGGTCCCCGGGTGTTCAGGTCGCGCATTACCGACGCCGAGCGGGCCAACCACCTGTTCTTCGTCGCCACCCTCAAGGCCGACGCAATTTGGCATGATTTCCAACTTGTCTCGGACTGAGTTTTGCATTAAAGCCAAACCCATACCCTGAGAGACCCCATCCATGCCCCGGAAACGCACCGGGCACCTCGGCATGACCGAGGACGCCCGTCAGCGGCGGCGCCACGGCATCGGTGGTTCCGACGCCAAGATCCTGATGTCGGGTGACGATCGGGCGATCGAGAAGCTCTGGGCCGAGAAGCGGGGCGAGGCTCCGCTCTGGGACTCGGAGGAGATCCTGATCGCCCACATGGGAACGGTCATGGAGGACCTGAACCTCGACTGGTTCGAGAAGACCTCCGGTCTGATCGTGTCGAACGAGCAGGAGACGTGCGTCTATCCCGACTGGGAGATCGCCCGCTGCACGCTCGACGGGCGCGTGTTCAAGAGCATCGGCGGACCGAGCCTCGGTATCCTCGAGGCGAAGTTCATGATGCCCTACCATTGGTCGTTGCCGGCTGCGATCGTCAAATACTGGCCGCAGCTCCAGCACAACATGATGGTGACTGGCGAGGATTACTGCTGGTTTACCGTGCTGACGGGTGCGGCCCAGCACGTCTACGATCGTGTCGAGGCCGATCCGTTCTACCAGATCCGGCTGCTCCAGGCCGAGCAGGCGTTCTGGGACTGCGTCGTGTCGGGGGTCAACCCGATCACGCCGGAGCCGCTTCCCGATCCGGTTCTCCCGACCCGGGTCCTCGACATGACCGGCTCGAACGAGTGGGCGGCGCACGCCGCCGACCTCCTCGAGACGAGCCTCCACCTCGATCGCCACGACGCGGCGAAGAAGGCCATCAAGCTCGTCATGCCCAAGGACGCGAAGGAAGCGTCGGGCCACGGCGTCACCCTCAAGCGCGCCAAGAACGGCGCGATCTCGTTCAAGCTCGATGATCAGGCCCTGGCCGATGCCCGCGCTCGCGTCGAGTCGTTCTGACCATTCCCAAGGAGACGACCATGGACGCATCTGAGATCAAGAAGGTTTTCCAGGATCACAGCGTTCCGTTCAGCAACGATGACTACTGGAAGGTTCAGCAGACCTACGTCGTCAAGCACAAGGCGCTCGAGCGCCTGGCCGGCGCCCTGAAGATCACCTTCGACGACCCGAAGATGATGGTTCAGAAGGACGACAGCCTGGTGATGTTCGTCCGCGGCTATCGCCCGATGGGCAACGACCAGGTCCGCACCGAGTGGTCGATCGGCGAGGTCTCGATGGGCCGCGAGGGCGCGAACTACCGCGTCTCGGGCAAGCAGGCCGGCTACCCCTGGGCGATGGTGGAGAAGCGCGCCAAGGACCGCGTGATCCTCAAGCTCGCCGGGCTCTACGGGCTCTACTCGGAGGACGAGGCCGACGAGTTCAAGGCGGACTCGATCCGGCTCGCTGCGCAGAACGACAAGGGGTCTGCCAACCGTCAGCCGCCGCCGGCCGCCAACACCGCCGAGGCGCCTCAGGACGAGGCTCCGGCGACCGCGGACGCGACCCCGTCCGATCCTGAGACCGGCGAGGTCGATCCGGTCTACGCCGATCTTCACGGCAGGATCACGGCGGCGGATTCGATCAACAAGATCACCGATCTGATGCTCGATCCCAAGACGCAAGAAGCGCTCGCGGCGATGACCGAGGAGGCCCGCCAGGGCTTGCGCGCCTTTGCCACCAAGCGTCTCAAGCAGGATTTCGGTTGGGGCAAGAAGACTGAGCCGCAGGCGGCGTGATGGAGACGGAGGCTGCCGCCTATTGCCGCCTGTTCAAGGCGGCCCTCGTCTTCACGCACAGCCGTGAGGACGTCGAGGATCTCTGGCGCATCAACGCTGAGACCCGCCGCCGCTACGACCTCACCGAGGTCCATGTGGCGGATCTGGTCCAGTCGGTGCGCCAGCACCTGGAGACCCTGCGCAAGCGGGAGATCAGAGGAGCTTAAGACCCATGGCGACCAAGAAGGGCCTCGAGATCATCATGGTGTGGGACGGGCGTGCGCTCGTCCCCTACGCCCCGGCCGATCTCGAGGCGATGCAGACGGTCAAGATCGGCACGCCGGTCCGGGTCGACGTCGAGCGGTTCCGCTCGCTGTCGCGCCACCGCTACTACTGGGGCATCCTTGGTCGCGTGGTCGAGAACACGCCGTTCGCCACCAAGGAATCCCTGCACAAGTTCCTGCTCTCGTGCTGTGGCGTCGTCGAGCCGTTCGTCACGCCCGAGGGCGAGTTCGTCCTGATCCCGTCCTCGACGGCGTTCGACGAGATGAAGACCGAGGACGTGTTCAAGCCGTACTTCGATCAGGCGATGCTCGTCCTCACCACCCGGATCTGTCCCGGCCTCGACCTCGACGCGCTGTTTGCCGAGGGGCGGGCCTACACCAAGTACGAGGAGGCCGCCTGATGGCCTGGTCACCGCAGCAGGAGGCGGCGCTCAAGGCTGTCTCGGCCTGGCGCAACGAGAAGTACGGCGACCAGGTGTTCTATCTGGCTGGATTTGCTGGAACGGGGAAGACAACTCTCGCCATCGAGATGGCCCGCGACGTCAAGAAGGTCGAGTTCGGAGCGTTCACCGGCAAGGCCGCGCTAGTGATGCAGAAGAAGGGGTGCGAGGGCGCCTCGACCCTGCACTCGCTCATCTACCGCAAGAAGCCGGCCAAGCGCGACCGCAACGGCGATCCGGTGATCGACACCGGCGACCTCGAGTTCGAGATCAACCCCTTGAGCCGCATCCGCGAGACCGACCTCGTCATCGTCGACGAGTGCTCGATGGTGGGCGAAGAGTTGGGGCGCGATCTTCTCTCGTTCGGCAAGAAGGTCCTGGTCTTGGGCGACCCGGCGCAGCTGCCGCCCGTCAAGGGGGCTGGCTTCTTCACCAGCCGTGAGCCGGACGTAATGCTCACCGAGGTGCATCGGCAGGCGGAAGGCAACCCCATCATCAGGATGTCGATGCGCATCCGGGCCGGTGATGAACTCCCCACGGGTACCTATGGCGATAGCCTGGTGCTCGACCGCAGCGACCTCGACCCGGAGCAGGTGATTAACGCAGATCAAATTCTGGTTGGCATGAATCGAACGCGCCAGAACTATAATGCCAGGCTTCGGGAGATGAAGGACCTCGATCCCGCAAAGCCCCAGGTGGGCGACAAGCTGGTGTGCCTGAAGAACGACCACGACAAGGGGTTTCTGAACGGCGGGCTATGGAACTTGGCCGGTTGGGGCGAGCCCCTGGCCGACGAGTGTTATAGCTTGGTGGTTCAATCGGAAGATGTGCCGGAGAGGGCTCCTGCTTCAGCACTGGTGCGCAGGGAGTTCTTCCACCGCGCAGAGGACCGTCTCGAATTCAAAAAGAAGCGCGGTACGCAAGAATTCACCTACGGATACGCGCTCACCTGCCACAAGAGCCAGGGTTCGCAGTGGGAAGATGTCATGGTGTTCGACGAGTCGCGGGTGTTCGGCCAGGACGCTGGACGGTGGCTCTACACCGCAATCACTCGCGCTTCGGAAAAAATCATTCTCGTGCGCTGAAACCAACCCGGCGCTTGACTATTTCCTGTCATGAATGCAAAGGTGCGAAATGTCTCAAGATCGGAACACCGCCCCTGACATGGCGTCGGACGACGCGCGTTCGTCCGACCGGGAGCGGATGAAGAAACCCCGCACACTTGATCAGGCGTGCGATTGCCCGGCCTGCCAGGAGGAGCGCAAGACGGGCAAGCCCGCCAAGCGTCCCGAGATGCCGCCGGAGCTGCGCAGCTTCATCGAGCGGATGACCGGCGTCGGTGCCGACGTGCGCGTGGTCCAGCTCGGTGGGAGCGGGTTCGGCACGATGCCGTCGAACGACGAGCCTGACGATCCGAAGGCGATCCTCGCCGCCCGCGAGGCCGAGATGCGCTCGCGCCTCGACGAGTTCTTCCTCAAGGATGCGCGCCCCGTCGCCTGGGAGGATGTCGTCGGCAACGAGGCGGCCAAGTCATCGCTCTACGAGGCGGTCGAGCAGCCGATGGTCAATCAGGAACTCTACGCCTTCTACGGGAGGAAAGCACCCAAGGGCGTGCTGCTCTACGGTCCGCCGGGCTGCGGAAAGACCATGTTGGGGCGTGCCACCGCGACCGCGCTCGCGCGCCTCCACGGTTCCGATCAGCCGGTGATGCTCTACATCAAAGCGACCTCGATCCAGAGCCCCTACGTGGGGGTGACGGAGCAGAAGATCCGCTCGATGTTCGAGTACGCCCGGGTGTTCCACCAGCTCCACGGCCGGCCGATCGTCATGTTCATCGACGAGGCCGACGCGCTGCTGCCATCGCGCGACAGCGGGCGCCAGCTCGCCGGATGGGAGGAGGCGGTGGTCGCGACCTTCCTCTCCGAGATGGACGGGCTCGAGTCCTCCGGCGCCCTCGTGGTGTTGGCGACGAACCGCCCCCAGGCGATCGACGCCGCGATCCTGCGCGATGGCCGGGTCGATCATCGCATCCGGGTCGAGCGTCCAGACCAGGCTGCCGCCACAGTGCTCCTGACGAAGCTCCTGTCGTCGGCGCCGCTTGCGGAAGGGGAGGGGGCGGAAGGCCTCGCCGACTACGCGGCGCAAGCCATGTTCTCGGGCTTCACGGTGGTCTACGCGCTCAAGACCAACAAGGGCGACCGCGTGCTGACGCTCGCCGACATCGCCAACGGCGCGATGCTGGAAGGCCTGGTCGAACGCTCGAAGACCCGGGCGTTCAAGCGCGATCTCGAGACCGGTGTCCGCTCCGGGATCTCGCGCGAGGACGTGTTCGAGGTGGTCGAGGGTCTCGCCCGCGAGGCGCGCGGCACCGACCAGTCGTTCGCTCTCGCCGAGTTCGCTGAGCGCAACCGCCTGAAGTGGATGCAGGCCTCTCCCCCGAAGGAGGGGCGCTACGCCCTCGATGACAAGGGCGACGTCGTGGATCTGCGCCACTGATGATCGAGGAAGCACCGGCGGCAGGGCAGCCTGCCGCCGACCTGTCCCAAGCACCACCGAAGGGCTACCGGCCGGCGATCCCAGTCCAGGTCAAGTTCACGGTCGCGATGCGCCAGGACAGCCGCTGCGCGCTGTGCGGCGAGCGTCTCGGCGAGTGGAAGGGAACCGAGTGGGACCACGTTCCGGCGATCCAGTTGCGGGCCTGGGACCCTGAGGCCGGTGACACCATCCCGGCCGCCAACGACCCCGACTACCTGACGGCCGCCCACGCGGATTGTCATGAGAGAAAGACCACCGGCCGCCTGGGGGACAGCAAGCTGTCGCGGCGTGGTGGCGATATCGCCGAGATCAACAAGACCCGCCGCCTCGAGAAGGCGCGTCTCGCGCGTGAGGCGGAGATCAAGGCGTTTCGCGAGCGGTTGCTCGCTTCGGGCGACGAGCCGATCGAGGTTCCGGTTCCCGACAAGAAGAAGAAAAAGCGTGAGTGGCCCAAAAGGCCGTTTCCAAAAAGGCAGAAGACCATCAACTGAGGGATTGTCCCATGCACAGCCATGCTTTGCAGGTCACCCGCAAGGTGACAGAAGTTCTTGATCGGCACGAGGTTCCGTACACGATCAACGACAGCGGAAAACACCCTCACATCGAGTACAAGCACAACAACCAGACCCATCGCGTTCCGCTCCACAACAAGCGGATCAGCGGTGGGTTCTACGACATCATCCCAACCGTGCGCCGTGTCGAGCGCACCATTACCCGGCAGGAGGACGAGATGAGTGCCACAGCGACGATCGTTCAGATCCATTCCCCCACGATGACCATCGAGTCGATCCGCGACTTCGATGGCGAGCCGCGGGTCGACGAGGTCACCCTCGGCGGCGTCCTGGGTTACACCCGGACCAAGGGCGGCATGCGCGCCATCGTGCAGCGTCGCCGCGACGAGATCGAGTCCTTCGGTCCGATCGTGTCCGAGGCGGTGCCGACCACCGAGCGCGGCGGCCGGCCGGGGCAGAGGCTGTTCTTCAACGAGGCCCAGTCCCTGCTCCTCACGATGTTCTCGGACGCTCCTGCCGCCGCCACCGTGCGCCGGCGCCTGATCGAGATCTTCCTCGAGTGGAAGAACGGTCACGCCGAGCCGCAAGCCCCGTGCCTGCCGGCCCCGGTCGAGTCCGAGATCCTGGCCAACGGTACGGCGATCGAGGCGATCACCCAGGCTGTCGTCCAGGCGATGGGCAATCGTGAGCTCGTCCGTTTCGACACGAGCGCGGGCGACCGGCCGGTGATGGCGGCCGATGCGCGCAAGATGCTCGAGGACCTGTTCTACTGGCAGCGCGGCAAGCTCAACGACATGCACAACGAGCTGGCGCGACGCGACGAGACGCTTCTCCTGATGAGCCGGGCCCTCCAGGATCAGGAGCACCGCATCCACGCGCTCGGTGACCAGATCGAGACGGCGCGACGCACGATCATCGGCGTCGTGGCGAGCACCCGTACCCAGAAGCCCGTCGAGCCACCGCGCCAGGCCGAGATGGAGCTGCCTGTCCCGGCCGAGCGGCCGACGGTCGAGGTGGCGCCGCCCGAGCCCCAGATCGAGCGGGTGACGATCCAGCAGGTCTACGACATCATCGGCATCGACCGGCGCAAGGTGAAGATCGACCGGGCGTTCTCGGGCCTCGTGCGGATGGGCCTCGAGCACTACCACTACCGTGAGGGCGTCGAGATCGAGAAGGCGCCGCTGAAGTACGGATCGGGCCGTGTCAACATGTTCGCCCGCCACCTGGTGCTGCCCTGGTACGAGGAGCGGGGCCGCGCGAACCTGATGAAGCATCTCAAGAAAAGGTTCCGCACCGGCCCCCTCGCGGGCCTTGCATGAATGCCAAACATCGGCTAAACCGCTCGGACATCAGCAAAAACCGGGCGGACTTTCGTGACCCTGCATCCTCAGGCCGAGATCATGGCGCGTGCCATGGGTCTCCTCATCAACGCGACCAACAACCCGCGGCCGACCAAGGGCAAGTACGAGCGCATCCCGACCGGGTACGTTCAGAAGCTCAAGGTCGCCCGCTCTACGTTGACGGCCGAGCAGCTCGAGCTCGTCAAGGCCAACGAGCTCGACACGCTTCCGAGGAACAAGGTCAAGGGCGTGGCGACCTTCTCCCTGGTGCGCAAGGATACTTCGCGCTATCAGGGTGAGGTGCTCGCCGAGGTCAAGAAGCGCCCGATCAACGCCAAGCAGATGCGTCGCCGTGCGGCACAGGCTCCCCTGGCTCTCGCCGCGGAGTGACGTCATGATCTCGAGCACCGCGATCTTGCGGGACGCGAGGATCATCGTCGACCGACTCGGACTGGTTCTGTCCGGCAAGGTCTATAGCGACAGCCGGTCCTACTTCGAGGACGGCCACCAGATCTTCACCTCACGCATCGTCTCCCAGGACGGCGACACATACACGACCCTGTCGGGCTGCGCCTACACGGTCGAATCCTGGGCCAAGTAGCCCAACCACCCTCCGCCCCGCCGGCCTGATCCCTCTGGCCGGCTTTTCCATCCGCAGAGATTGGCACAAATGCAAATTCCTCGCCTCTACACGACGGCGGGTCGGGACCCCTACGACCTGATCCCGTTCCGGAAGGCCACGAGCGAGATCCGCCAGCCCGACGGCACCGTGGTGTTCCGCCTCGATGGGATCGACATCCCCGAGAAGTGGAGCCAGGTCGCGACCGACGTGTTGGCCCAGAAATATTTCCGCAAGGCGGGCGTGCCGAAGGCCCTTGCTCCGGTCTCCGAGGATGGCGTGCCGGAGTTCCTGCTGCGCCACCAGGCGGCCCAGGACTCCGGGATCGGCGGCGAGACCAGCGCCAAGCAGGTGTTCGATCGCCTGGCCGGCTGCTGGACCTACTGGGGCTGGAAGGGCGGCTACTTCGGGGTCACCGATCCGGGCGACGAGCGCAGCTTTGAAGCCGTCGAGAACGCGAGGGCCTTCTACGACGAGCTGCGGTTCATGCTGGCCAACCAGATGATCGCGCCGAACTCGCCGCAATGGTTCAACACCGGCCTGCATTGGGCCTACGGTATCGACAGCCCGGGTCAGGGTCACTTCTACGTCGAGGAGAGCGAGAAGTTCGGACCGGTCCTGGTCCAGTCGAATTCGGCCTACGAGCACCCGCAGCCCCACGCCTGCTTCATCCAGTCTGTTGCCGACGACCTCGTCAACGACGGCGGCATCATGGACCTATGGGTCCGCGAAGCCCGCTTGTTCAAGTACGGCTCGGGCACCGGCT
The DNA here is from genome assembly GCF_017347565.1 of Methylobacterium indicum. Taxonomy (NCBI): domain Bacteria; kingdom Pseudomonadati; phylum Pseudomonadota; class Alphaproteobacteria; order Hyphomicrobiales; family Methylobacteriaceae; genus Methylobacterium; species Methylobacterium indicum. The sequence continues at coordinate 93,377 of NZ_AP024147.1, forward strand.
CGAACTTCTCCCGCCTGCGCGGTGAGAACGAGAAGCTTGCCGGCGGCGGCAAGTCCTCGGGCCTGCTCTCGTTCCTGAAGATCGGTGACCGGGCGGCCGGCGCGATCAAGTCGGGCGGCACGACGCGCCGCGCGGCCAAGATGGTCGTTGTCGACGTCGATCACCCGGACGTCGAGGCCTTCATCAACTGGAAGGTCGGTGAGGAGCAGAAGGTCGCCGCACTCGCCGCCGGCTCGAAGGCGATCCACAAGCACCTCAAGGCGATCCTGGACGCGGCCAACAGCTTCCCCGAGAGCCTGTATCGCGACGGCGACAAGGACCGCTTCGACCTCGAGCTGAACGGCAAGCTCACGACCGCCATCCGGGCGGCGCGGGCCGCCATGGTGCCCGACACCTACATCAAGCGCGTGCTCCAGCTCGCCGAGCAGGGCATCACGGTGCCGGACTTCCCCGTCCTCGACGTGGACTGGCAGTCGGCCGCCTACGAGACCGTCTCGGGCCAGAACGCCAACAACACCGTCTCGGTGACGGATGCGTTCCTGCGCGCGGTCGAGGCCGACGGCGACTGGGACCTGATCGGCCGCACCCACGCCCAGGTCATGAAGACCGTCAAGGCGCGCGAGCTCTGGGACCTGATCGCCTACGCCGCCTGGCAGTCGGCCGATCCGGGCCTGCACTTCAACACCACGATGAACGACTGGCACACTTGCCCGTCGGCCGGTCCGATCCGCGGGTCGAACCCGTGCTCGGAGTACATGTTTCTCGACGACACCGCCTGCAACCTGGCATCGGCCAACCTGATCACGCTCTACGACGCCGAGACCGGTCGCTTCGACGTCCAGGGCTACGAGCACCTCTGCCGGCTGTTCACGCTGGTGCTCGAGATCTCGGTGGCGATGGCGCAGTTCCCGAGCCGTGAGATCGCCCTGCGCTCCTGGCAGTACCGGACTCTCGGGATCGGCTACGCCAACCTGGGCGGCCTCCTGATGCAGATGGGTCTGCCCTACGACTCTGACGAGGGCCGCGGCTGGGCCGGCGCGCTCACGGCGATCATGACGGGTGTGGCCTACCGCACCTCGGCCGAGATCGCTGCCGAGATCGGTCCGTTCCCGGAATACGCCGCGAACGCCGCCGACATGCGCCGGGTGCTGCTCAACCACGCGGCTGCCACGAGCAACCAGGACACCTTCCAGGGTCTGGCGATCGAGCCGCCGCGGCTCAACCGCGACCACGTCCCGGGCAAGCTGCACAAGGCGGCCGTCCGCGTATGGGACGAGGCGATCCGCCTCGGCGACGAGCACGGCTACCGCAACGCGCAGGTCTCGGTCATCGCGCCGACCGGCACGATCGGTCTCGTGATGGATTGCGATACCACCGGCATCGAGCCCGACTTCGCTCTCGTGAAGTTCAAGAAGCTCGCGGGCGGTGGCTACTTCAAGATTATCAACCAGTCAGTGCCGCCGGCCCTGTCGAAGCTCGGCTACTCCGACGCCCAGATCGAGGAGATCATCACCTACGCGACCGGCCATGGTCTGCTGCCGAACGAGTTTGGGATGGCCGCGGTCGACACGATCACGCCCGAGCAGGTCAAGACGGCCTTCTCGATCAGGTTCCTGGCCGACTGGAAGGCGCTCGGCTTCACCGACGAGGAGATCGAACGGGCGGAGATCTACACCTGCGGGACGATGACGCTCGAGGGCGCGCCGCACCTGAGGGCGGAGCACTACGCCGTGTTCGACTGCGCGGCGAAGTGCGGCTCGAAGGGGACGCGCACGATCTCGGCCGAGGGCCACATCCGCATGATGGCGGCGGCCCAGCCGTTCCTGTCGGGCGCGATCTCCAAGACCATCAACATGCCGAACGAGGCGACGGTCGAGGACGTCAAGGCCGCCTACCTGCTCTCCTGGACCCTGGGGCTCAAGGCCAACGCGATCTACCGCGACGGCTCGAAGCTGTCCCAGCCGCTCTCGGCCGCGCTGGTGCCGGACGTCGCCGAGGACGAGGTGATCGAGGCGCCGAAGTCGGTGGCCGAGGTCGCGCGGATCGTCGAGCGTCACATCCGGGCCCGCGAGCGGATGCCGGCGCGGCGCACGGGGATCACCCAGAAGGCGGTCGTCGGCGGTCAGACCGTCTACCTGCGCACGGGTGAGTACGCCGACGGCCGGCTCGGCGAGATCTTCATCGATGTCGCCAAGCAAGGGGCGGCGTTCGGTGCGGTGATGAACGCTCTGGCCATTGCGGTCTCGATCGGTTTCCAGTATGGCGTGCCTCTCGACGAGTACGTCGAGGCCTTCACCTTCTTCAAGTTCGAGCCGGCTGGCTTTGTCCAGGGGCACGACCGGGTGAAGTCGGCGACCTCGATCCTCGACTACGTGTTCCGTGATCTCGCCATCCACTACGACGGTCGTGACGACCTCGCGCACGTCACCCCGGTCAAGGCCGAGATCGAGATCGAGAAGGCCGCGGTCAACGCCGCCCCCACCACCACGGCGGCGGTCCTGACGATGCCGGCGCCCGCTCCCGATGCGCGGGCGATCTCTAAGCTCAAGGGCTACGTGGGCGAGGCTTGCCCCGAATGCCAGAACTTCACCCTGGTCCGGAACGGGACTTGTTTGAAGTGCGACACCTGCGGCGCGACCACCGGCTGTAGCTGACACCAACGGGGGAGGGGTGACTCTCCCCCGCCTTTTTGCGGGGAGCCTATTGCATGAATGCCAATGAGTACGCTACATTCTGCGAACAGCGGGATGAGTACCCGGTCGTGATCGAGCGCAACGCCTCGGCCGCGATGGATACCCTGGAGATCGTGGCGGCAGCCGCCAGCCTCGCCAACCAGGTCAAGAAGATCTACCGCGACGACGGAGGGCACATCACCGGCAAGCGCGGTGACAGCATTCTCAACCATGCCGAGGATGCGATCAGCGGTCTCGAAGCGCTGATCAACTTCATCAAGATGTCGCCGGAGGATCAGGTCAAGGTTCCCGAGCAGACGATGCCGACGGGAGCGCACATCGTGTTCCTAACGCTCGGCCTGATCGGCGAGGCCGGCGAGATCGCTGAGAAGATCTACTACGCCCAACTCACCGAGGGCGGCGAGATCTCCGAGGCGCGGCGTCTGATGCTGGCTAAGGAACTCGGCGGCACCGCCTGGTACTTCGTCCGTCTCGCCGCGGTGCTCGGCTACTCGGTCGAGGACATCTTCCGGATCAACACCGAGGAGTTGCGCGGTCGCATGGCTCGCGGGACGATCCTCGGAGATGGAGATGATCGATAATGGCAGCCCTCTACGTATTCGGCGGCGTTCTCGCCGGATATGCCATGGCGATGACGAAAACCGACAATCCTCAATGGGGTTGGGTGCTCGCGTTCGCCTTCTGCGTCGTCGTCGGTGCAGCCTGCGCCGAGTTCTATAAGGAGAGTTAGTCTTATGATCGGCGGCACGTTCCTCGGTCTGATGGGCAACCACCTCCTCGATCTTCTCGGGATCGTCTGGATCGTGTCGTTCGCCGTCAAGGCTGCCAAGGGTTATCCGTTTCTTCGTTGGTTCTGGTAGGAGTTGAGACTATGCAACTGAATGCTTTCGACGCGATCCTCGGCGAGCCGCGCGCTCCCGTGCGCCAGGTGATGGCGCGCGGCGTCGGTGACGACTCGCCCGAACTCAGCGAGTTCAAGAAGCTGATCGAGCGCGGACGGGTCGGGTTCTTCTCGAGAGCGGTCAAGGTCACCCCGGCCATCGCGCGGTTTCTTCTCGCCAACAACCCCGACAATCGCAAGATGAAGCGGGTGCTGGTCCGCAGCATCCGCGACGACATTCTCGCGGGAAAGTGGAAGTGCAACGGCGAGACGATCATCGTGTCGCGCGAGGGCCTTCTCAACGACGGCCAGAACCGGCTGAGCGCCATCGTGCTGGCGAAGGTTCCGGTGATCGCCAACATGGCCTTCGGCGTCGAGCGCGAGAGCCGGATGACCGTCGACACCAACCAGTCCGGCCGCTCGCCGAGCGACCGCCTGACCATGAACGGCATCCCGAACTCTGGTTACGTCTCGCGCATCGCCTCGGTGCTGGCGATGGTCGAGACCGGCCGCAGCTGGCGTCCGAACAACTCCTCGAGCAAGGAGTCGACCGAGGTCGCTCATCGCTACCTGACGCAGATCGAGACGGCGATCGAGAACATCAACCGTCAGAGTGCGAAGCTCCTCGGCAGCCCCGGTCTGCTCGGCGCCCTGCACGTTCGCATCAGCATGGCGGCGTCCGACCAGGACCAGGTCAACGAGTTCTTCCGCAGTCTCTTGCAGGGCGACAGCCTGCATCAGCACAGCCCGATCTTCCAGGTCCGCAACCGCCTGATGCAGTCGCGCATCAGTCGCGCGCCCCTGCACGAGGATCACGTCGCCGAGCTGGTGATCCGGGCGTGGAACAACCGCACGTCGGTGGCTCAGGTGTCCTTCGTGAAGGTGCTGGGCAAGATTCCCGAGATCCTCCCCTGATCAAGGGCGAGGCCGCAAGTTCCCGAATGCAGGACCGGGTCATGTCCTCGCGAACATCTGGAGAGTACAACATGTCGTTTCTCGCTTCCATCTTCTCGACCGCCCGCAAGACCGTCGCCGCCATCGACGGCGCTCCGGCGACCCTGAACGGCGTCGCCGCCGCCGTCGCCAACGTGATCGCGGCCGACGGCCAGATCGAGGACGCCGAGATGGATGCCGCCGTCAACGGCATGGTCGCGCACCCCTCGCTGAAGTCCTTCACCCCGGCCCAGATCGAGAAGGCCGTCGGTGACGCGCTGCGCCAGGCCAAGTCGCGCTTCGGCCGCAACGAGAACAACACCGCCATCGCGGCGCTCGTCACCAAGCCAGAGGAGATCCGCCAGGGCATCTTCCTGATCGCGGCGGACGTCGCCGACCAGGGCGGCATCGGCGAGCAGGAGCAAGTCGCGCTCGAGAACATCGCCAAGGCTCTCGGCGTCGACAAGGCCAAGCTGCTCGCGGCCTGATCGACCTCACGGGGCGGCCTTCGGGCCGCCCTTTCTCTTGCATGAAAGCCAATCCCAATGATCGACGCTCTGCTCGCCAGCTTCCAACTCTCGCACGTCCTGCCGTTTCTCGGTGCCGCGCTCGGTATCCTGCTCGTCGACCTCCTGCTCTCGGGTGACAATGCCATCGTCATCGGGATGGTGACCCGTGGCCTGCCCAAGCGCCAGCGCATGGCCGGCGTCATCCTCGGTGCGCTCGCCGCCGTCGGAATGCGAATCGGTTTCGCTTTCGCGCTCGCCTGGATCATCGACTGGCTCGCCGGCCTCTACGTGCTCGGTGGTCTCGCGCTTCTCTACATCGCTTTCAAAATGCTGAAGGATGCGTCCGACGACGTCGCCGAGGAGGAGGATGCCGCCACATCGCTGTTCCAGGCCGTCGTGATGATCACCATCGCCGACCTGTCGATGTCCTTCGACAACGTCGTGGCCATCGCGGCGCTGGCGAAGGGCGACGTCGCCCTGATGGTGTTCGGCCTTCTGATGTCGATCCCGCTGGTCGTGTTCGGCGCGACCCTGGTCCAGCGTCTCATCGACCGGCTGCCCTGGGTGATCTGGCTCGGCGCGGCGCTGCTCGGCTGGATCGCCGGTGAGATGATCGTGAAAGACCCGATCTGGGGGACGACCTTCCATCACGCCTTCCTCCCTCATTTCTTCGAGTACCTGTTCGGAGTCTTTGGCGTGATCTTCGTTCTCGCCGCCGGCTTCATCAACCACCTCCTTTCGCGCCCCGACGAGATCGGGCTCGATCCCGTCCACTCACCCGCGGAGTAACCCATGCGCGCCCCGAACCTCAGCAACGAGACCATTCGGGGTGCCATCGCTCTCAAGCGGAGCGGTGTCACCTGGATGGCGATCTCCGAGATGCTCGACGTCAACCATTCGACCTTGTCGTCGGCCGTGGTCTACTACCTGCGCGGCCAGCGCAAGGACAGCGTCACCCGGATGCAGGAGCTCTCGGCCGAGATCGAGAAGCGCCTGCTCGCCGGTGAGCGCCGGATCGACACGGCCCGGCAGCTCGGTATGTGCGAGAGCGCGGTCTCGAAGCACTACGCCTCCCTCGGCTACGACCGGGAGAGGCTCTCGGCCCTTCGGATGCGGCTTCAGGAGGAGGGTCTTCTTGCGCCCTCGAAGAAGCTCAAGCGGCGCTGGGCCGAGGAGGCTCGCGAGGCCAGGCGCCAGGCGGCCGAGCAGCGGGCCTTCGACGAGATCCGGGCGCGTCGCGAGAAGCGCAAGGCTGCGGCCAAGGCTCGCGACGAGGCGGATTTCGCTCGAGCGCGGGAAAAGCGCGAGAAGCGAAGCATCGAGCCGGGTCTCACCTACCTGGAGCAGAACGTCCACCGTTTCGGCGTCACGCTCGATGAGCTGCGTGGCAAGACCTTCGACGACTGGCTCGCCGAGGCCCGCGTCCACCTGGTCGTCGAGCTCGCCGAGACCTTCCCCGACCGGCCGGTCACCTGGATTGCCCGGGTGATGAATCGCCATCCCCAGTCGGTCTCAAGGGCCCTGCACAAGGCCGGCCACTACCGCGCGCCCCGAACCATCGATCTTCCGCTCGCCGCCTGATCTGGATTTCTTGATGCGTCAACGCCTTCCGCTCACCGAGCAGGAGAAGCGCGTGCTTCGCCTGCGTCGTCGCGTTCAGTTCGAGCGCTGCCGTGATGCTCAGCGTCAGCGTCCGGCTCCCACCCTCGCCCCCGTCTCGATTCAGCTTCTGGAGGATGCTGCATGAACAACGTTGCCATCATCGCTGCCGTCGGCCGATCCGGTCAGATCGGCATGAACGGCGTTCTGCCCTGGTACGACGGCGAAGACCTCAGGTGGTTCCGCCATGTGACCATGGGCCAGGTCCTGATCGTCGGCTCGAAGACTCTCGAGCTGTTGCCGCCGTTGCCCGGCCGGGCCGTGTTCGGCTGGGGCCGCGAGATCGACCCCGGCCAGATGGTGGCGAGCCTGGTCGAGAAGAACCCCGACAAGATGATCTTCATCGCCGGAGGCGCCCGTACCTATCAGGCGTTCCTGCCGTTCGTGCGGACCTGTCACATCACCCGTGTCGACTACGACGGTCCGGCTGACACCTTCATGCCTCCGATCTGGCGGCAGACCGACTGCGGCACCCCCGGCCGGTTCCAGGCGGTGTCATGACCCAGCGCGGGCCCCTCTACACACCGGAGGAGCTCGAGCGGGCCGTTCTGATGAAGGCCAAGGGCATGCGGTGGAAGGAAGTCGCCGAAGCCCTCGGCCGCCCGGTCGAGTCCCTCAAGATGACGGTGTCGCGCTACCGGCGCGGCTTCGTCTCCACCACCCGCCTGCGCTGGCGGGAGGAACGCGCGCTGATCGAACGCGAAGTCTGGGCGGGCAAGAGGCCATGCCAGATCGCCCGGGAACAGGGTTGGAACCCGACCAACCTGTCCGACCGGATGATTCGCATGGGCCTCGACCTCGAGGTCCGCAACGAAATCTACGACCACATCAAGAGGGCGGCATGAAACAGTATCATGACATGATCCAGCGCATCCTGTCGGAAGGCGTGCGCAAGGACGACCGCACCGGCACCGGCACGCTGTCGGTGTTCGGGCACCAGGCGGTGTTCAACCTCGCCGACGGCTTCCCGCTGGTGACCACGAAGCGGCTGCACCTGAAGTCGATCGTGGGTGAACTGCTATGGTTCCTCTCGGGGTCGACGAACAACAACGACCTCGAGGACATGGGCGTCACGATCTGGCGCGAGTGGGCCCGGCCGAGCGGCGACCTCGGGCCGATATACGGGCGCCAATGGCGAAGCTGGAGCAAAACGGTTTTCGTTGAGTACGCCGATGGTGCTGGAAATACGGTCAAGGCTCCGATCGATCAGATCTCATGGCTGCTCAACGAGCTGCGCACCAACCCGGACAGCCGGCGCCTGGTGGTCTCGGCCTGGAACGTCGCAGACCTTCCCGACATGGCGCTGGCGCCCTGCCACTGCCTGTTCCAGTTCAATACCCGGCTGATGACCGTCCATGAGCGGGCTGAGGATGCTGGCGTCCCCACTCACGCCTATATCGACGCTCTGAATTTGGGGAAGGATGAGTTCATCCACGCCGAATTCGACGAGATGGGTGTGCCGAGGCGCTATCTCGACTGCCAGCTCTACCAGCGCTCGGCCGACGTGTTCCTCGGCGTGCCCTTCAATATCGCCTCCTACGCATTGTTGACTCATATGGTCGCAGCGCAGGTTGGGATGGAACCGGGCAAGTTCGTCCATACGTTCGGCGACCTGCACCTCTATGCAAACCACGTCGAACAGGCTACAGAGCAGCTCGGGCGAGACTTCCGGCCGCTGCCGAAGCTCTGGCTCAACCCCGAGGTCACCGACCTCTTCAGCTACACCATGGACGATATCAGGGTCGACAACTACGACCCCCATCCCGCGATCCTGGCACCGGTCGCCGTTTAGGCGCGTCCCGAGTTTTGCATGAAAGCCAAAGGATAAGACATGACCAAGTTGCGCCACCTCATTGCCGCCCTCGCGGTGATCGCTGCCACCCCTGCCATCGCGCAGGATTTCGACGGCGAGGGCATCGTGATGATGACGCACCATGGCCGTGTCCCTCTTCCGCCCCGCCGGGGTGAGGCGGGTTCGGTCTATGCCATCGTGACGCAAGCCGCGGTTCGCCACCGCATTCCGCCGGCCTTGCTGCACGGGGTGATCCGTGTCGAGAGCAACTACAACTGCAACGCGCGCAACCGATCTGGTGCCACCGGTCTCGGGCAGCTGATGCCCGGCACCGCCCGGTCGCTCGGGGTGCGCAACCCCCGCTCCTGCCACGAGAACGCCGACGGCGCGGCCCGCTACCTCGCCCGGTTCTACCACCAGTTCGGCGGCAACGCCTGCCAGGCAGCGACCGCCTATAACCGCGGATCTGGCCGCGGCTGCAGCGCCTACGGGCGCCAGGTGGTTCGCTTCGCCACTCGCTAAAGGAATACCGCATGCCAAGAATAACGATCTCACAGGCGGTCGAGGCCTTCCGCTCCAGGTTGTTGCGGGAGGCCGAGATCCGCCCCGATTACACCGACACCGGCGGCGTGATGACGCCTGCCCCCGCCGGGCCGAACGGATCTGCTGACGGTCCAACAGAGCCGACAGGTCCGGTCGGAGATCCGGGTGTCCCTGGCCAGAACGGCGAGCCGCAGCCCGAGGACGGCTTCCAGCCCGTGGCCGTCAACGATCGCGGAATCCCGGTCCAAGGCCCTCTGGGAACGATCCAACCCACCTACGTCGTTCTCGACGAGATCCAACAGGGCGCCGCCGACTGGTGGATCAGCAGTCCGGCCGTCGCTTCTTCATCGCCGGTCATCGAGAGCATCAATTTCACCGACGCCGCCCGCCCCCTCTTCGATCAGATCGTGGATCATCCCATGCCGTCTTTCGCCGACGTTTCCTTCGAGATGAAGTCTCCCCGGTTCGCCAAGTCGGGCAAGTCCGACAGCGCCAGCGACCCGAAGAAGACGATCAAGGAGCTGAACGACAAGATCGGCGCCATGAACGCGCTGATGCAGGAAGTCCTCGACGACTACCAGAATATCGCCCAGCATGGCGCCGAGCCGTTCGACATCGGCAAGGACGACATCTCGATCCGGATGGCGAAAGCGCTCGAGGGCGCCAAGATCCCCGTCCAGGCGATGAGCCGTCCCTCGGTCGAGATGATCGCCCGCCAGATGGCGTCGAGCTACAACCTCAACCCCGACGGCACCACCGATCTGCCCGGCAACCACGGCATGCGGGTGTGGCAGCTGTTCCGCAACGAGGCGATGTCGATCCAGCGCCTGATCAAGACCCACACCAAGGAGGAGCCGAAGCCGGAGCCGACCTGGGTGCAGGGATCGGCGAATAGCATCCTGTGGGGCGTCTACATCCGCTCCGAGGGCCGGCACATCGCGGCGACCAGCTACAACGAGGCGATCGAGATCTTCGATGCCATCAACGAGCGGTTCCCTCAGCTGCGCGCAGTCGTCGAGCCCTGGCCGGCGGATGCGACCACCCACCAGTTCTACCTCAACGATCGTATCCCCACTGACGCTCTCATCGCCGATTATGATATGAGGCTGAGGCAGGGCTCGCGTTCGCGGGGTCTTGGCTTCTAAGAGGAGTCTTTCATGACCGACGATGAATTGAAATCGAGAGCGCACCAATTCGTCGTCTGGCAGTCCAACAACGATTGGGATCAGGAAACTGTCGCGCATGACGCTAAGTATCTGACAGAGCTTTTGAAGATCGTGCGTGATACTTCTTTCAACGAGGGTATCGAGGCTGCGGCCTCGATATTCAAAGACCCGATAGAAAGACTGGAAAAGAGGTTGAAGCCTTTTCAGCCGGACGACCACCATCCCGATCAACCGGCATATGATGCACTTAATAAATTCAAGGATCAGATCCTTTCTCTTAAGCGACATCTTGTGCCAATGCAGCGACTATTAAAATCCCCATGAAGAAATCTGATATGCACTACGCGGCGGCGATTCCGCACCGGGACATCCCGGGCGGCTTCCTCGCCTGCTACGCCCCCGCCGGCCAGAAGGTCGCCTGCTTCGTCATGGACCAGGGCCGGCATAAACTGTTCACCAGCGAGATCGAGGCCGACCTCGCTGCCCACCGCGCGCTGATCGACACCCTCAACCGGTCCAGGATGCAGTCCGTCCGCGCCGCGACCGAGCGACGGAATGTTTCTCCGGCGCCGACTCAGAGCGAGGCCGACGCGGTATTCTCTCGCTTCACCAACTAACCAGAAGGTGCATTAGCCGGCGTGGTTTGCGCGACACGCCTTGCACAAATGCCAGGGCACCACAAGATTTGTCTGGACCATGGGGCAGGTCGCGCGTTGCATGCACCGAGCGGTTGCGTTAGAACGCTTCCGCGTACCAAGAAATGCGTTGGATCACAGCGACTTGGCAGCCCGCCTGGGTAAGCCTTGCATGAATTCCAAATGAATGAACCTGGGGCTGACTGTCTTCGTTAGGAAAGAAGTCCAGTCCCTGTTCCCCCTCCCAGAGCACAAGCCAAGGTCGTCCGCCATGAAGGAGTGGGTTGCAACCGTCACGTATGATACCGGTATCGAGCAGACGCCGGACGAAGCGGGACGCGAAGGTGGTTCGAGCGACACGGAGGTCGAGTTCTACCTCGACGATCCGGCCCAGCTCGTGGACATCCTGCACTTTGGTCCGAACAAAATGTGCATCAAGAGCATGATGGTGAGGCGGACGGATACGGCGCGGTTTCCGACCGTGTCGATGCTTGACCTTCACGATCAGCTCATCGAGGACAACAAGAAGCAGACGGCACCGCGTCGTCGCCAGGAAGTCGAGGAGGAAGACCAATGAGAGAGATCATCGTCACCAGCGTCATTGCGAGCCTGATCGGGGTTACCGGTGCTCTGGCGCAGGCGCAGCCGATTCCCGGTGATCCGCGCCGCGCTTGCCCGGACGGATACACCCGCAGCGGCTCGTTCTGCCGGCCGAAGTCCTCCGACAGCCCGCCCGCCGTCTACAAGCCGCGTGGCGCGACGTGCCCTTACGGCACGGTGTCGTCCGGTTCCGGCTGCAAAACGAAATTCTGATGCGACTTCTCGTCAGTGGTGGCCGCACCTACGACGACGTCGAAACCCTCGAGAAGGTCCTTGAGAGGATCGATTTTGCTCATTGCATCGACGTCCTGATCGAGGGAGGTCAGAAACGTTGGGACAAAGAGCAGAAACGTTTCATCGGTCTCGACCACCTGGCGGGCTCATGGGCCCGCCGTCGCGGCGTGCCGAACTGGTCTATCCCCGCCGACTGGGATCGCTACGGCAAGGCAGCCGGCTACCGGCGCAACCACCAGATGCTCCACGAGTGCTCGCCCGACGTGCTGCTGCCGTTTCCAGGAGGGCCTGGAACCGCCGATATGACGACCCAGTGCTGGGGCGTCATCCCGATCTGGAATTGGCGCGACTTCATTTGACCGGCGCTTTGCATGAAAGCCAAGATATGGAGGATCGACAGATGGGTGCCGTGATCCGGCGTCACACCGGCAATCCCTGGCGTCAGGAAGAGTTCGAGACGATGGAGCTGATGCGCGCCCACGGGGTGAGCTGGGAAGAGATCGCCGCCTGTTTCCACAGCACCAAGGATCGTGTCATGGGGTCCTATTCGGCCTGGAGGAGCAAGAAGTCGACCGGCCACTGGATACGGCGGGAAGAGGAGCGGGCCGAGATCGAGCGTCGGGTTCTCTCCGGCGAGAAGGTCGGCGACATCGCCAAGGTGTTCGGGATCACGGTTCACTCGCTCGGCGAGCGCCTGCGCCGGATGGGTCTCGACCTCGAGATGCGTCGCGAGGCCTTGGGCATCACGCCGCCTTCGCCCCGCCAGCGCAATCTCTCCGTCGCCATGGCCGAGCCGGTGCTCGCCGAGATCGCGGCCGAGGCCGGAACGACCGTCGAGGCGATCCGCGGCGAGGACGATCAGCTCGCACTTGCCCCCGTGCGTCATCGGGCGATCAGGCACCTCCACCAGGCCTTCCCGCGCCAGCCGTCTGCCTGGATCGGACGGGCCGTGCGCCGCAGCGAGACCTACGTCGACAAGGTCCTGTCGATCGCCGCATAGGGCTTTCCACGGACTCCGTTTTGCATTAATGCAAAGGACAGGAGTTCCTGCAAATGATCATCACCCCCGAGGGGCTCGCCTGATGGCGATCCTTCCCGCCCAGACGATCAGGGCGATCCGCCCGATCTACCCCTTCGTCGAGCGCAGCGTGTTCGAGGGCCGCAGCTACGGCCTGTCCTCGGCCGGCTACGACGTCCGCATCGCCCAGGACATCTGGCTGTGGCCGTTCTGGGGCCGCCTCGCCTCGACGATCGAGCACTTCGACATCCCGACCGACGTGCTCGCCCGGGTCTGCGACAAGAGCTCGAACGCCCGCAAGTTCATCATGGTGCAGAACACCGTGGCCGAGCCGGGATGGAAGGGTTTCTTGACCCTTGAGTTGACCCGCTTCCTGCCTTGGCCGGTCAAGATCAAGGCTGGCACGCCGATCGCCCAGATCATCTTCGAGCGGCTCGAGGAGCCGACCGAGCAGCCCTACGAGGGCCGGTACCAGAATCAGGCCGCCGGCCCCCAGCCCGCCATTCCTGCAACCCTGGAGAACGTCGGTTGACCAGCATCAACGCACCCACCCCGGTGCAGGCAGAGATCCTGCGCCAGCTCTTTCTCGACGGACCGACCTGGGACGGCGACATCATCTCGAAGCAGGCTCGCAACGAGGTCATCCTGATGGGCCTCGCCGAGCGCGATGACGGCTACACCCAGCTCACCCGCGATGGCCTGCGCTACGCGCTGATCTCCGGCTTCGACGTCGAGAAGGGAATTCGCGATGCCCGCAACCGGACCTCGTTTCGGACCGTATCTGACAATGACGGTCACCACTACGTGATCCCATCGTCCTTCATGTCGGACTGGGCGATGTGGCTCGACCTGAACCTCGACGAGGTTCCGTCCTACGCCTGGCGCGTCGAGGGCGGTCTCACCTTCCACTGGCCCGTCGAGCACGGGGTCAACTACTTCAAAACCATGGAGCAAGCAGCGTGATCCCCGCCATCGGTTTGAGCGGCTTTGCCAACTCCGGCAAGACCACCGTCGCCAACTACCTCGAGCAGGTCCACGGCTACCGCCGCCACCACATCGCGACGCCCCTGCGCGAGATGTGCTCGGTGCTGCTCGATTCGCTCGGCTACTCGGCGGAAGACATCTACGAGCACCTCGAGGGCAAGAAGAAGGAGGAGATCATCCCGGGGCTCGGCGTCTCCGGCCGCCACCTCCAGATCACGCTCGGCACCGAGTGGGGCCGCGAGTACGTCTCCGAGGATCTGTGGGTGATGGCCTGGACCCACACCGTCAAGTCGTGGAAGGGGGCGATGAACGACTCGGTCCGCTTCCCCAACGAGGAGGAGGCGATCAAGGGCCTCGGCGGTATCACCCTGATGATCGAGCGGCCTGGCCTCGGGCCGATCAAGTTCACCTCGCGCTTCGGCCGGCTCCTCTACCAGCTCACCGGCAACATGTGGGGCGTCCACCCCTCCGAGCGCCTCGACCGGCTCAACCCGGGCTACCGGATCGTCAACGACGGCACCATCGAGCAGCTCTACGCCCAGGTCGACGAGGTGATCGCGCGGGCGAAGAACGACCGCTGGATCGACGGCGTCGTCATCATCCCGACCCGGAAGCTCGCGGCATGAACCCCGACGACATCATCTCGAGCACGAGCGATGAGGTCGTGCTGCCGCCCGATCGGCCGGCGGAGAGCGGCCCGGTGACGGCAGCGACCGAGATCATCATCCTGATGCGGGTTCTCGGCCTGTCATTCACCGAGGCACGGGCCCTGAGCAAGGCGGAGCGGGCGAACTTCCTCGCCGCCATCAATCTCCTCGACAACCCGCCGGTGACCGGTCGCGAGAAGATGCCATTCCAGCGCTACAGGGAGGAAGCTCCCCGTCGGGTCTTGAAGCCGTGAGTCAGACCCGCGCCATGAGCGCCCTGGAGGTCCTGGCCAACACGAGCATCGCCTTCGTGATCTCGCTCGCCGGTTCCTTCGTGTTCAATCCCTTGGTGGGGATCAAGGCGACGCCGATGCAGAACGTCGGCGTCACCCTCATGTTCACGGCCTTGAGCCTAGTGCGGGGCTACGCCATCCGCCGGTTCTTCTCGAGGATGTAGATGATCATCTGGGGCCATCCGCCACTATGGGACAAGCCGCCGACCGCGGCCGAGGATCTGATGTGGCGCAAGTTCAACGTGCGCCGCATCCTCTCGATCATGAGGGCGATGCGCCATGTGCCGCCCGGCCTGAAGCTGTCGCGTCGCTCGAGGCGGCGCTGGCGTGGCCGCGGCGGGGAATGGGCTTACCCGCCGCAGCTCCTGGCCCTGCTCGACGAGCAGGTCAGGCTTCTTGAGGCTCAATCTCGCGGGTGAGCGCCGCGTACATGTCGTTGAGGCGCTGGCGGTCGCCGGAGCCCTCGACCTTGTCGACGACCTCGACCCGCGAGGTAACGTAGGGCCGGCCCTCGTTGTCGATCACCTCGATCGAGACGTCGGGCTTCAGCTCGAGGCCGTAGAGGGCGCGCAGCTCGCGGCAGTAGTCGAGCAGCACGCGCTCGATCGCCGGCTGCATGGCGACGGTGACGGGCTGATCGACGAACGCCTGGAGCTTGCGGTTCATGCGGTTGGCGACGCTGACGAGGTGCTCGACGTTCACTGGGACGGGGTTCACTGGATGATGTCCTGGTTGAAGGGGAGGTCGGGTTGGACGGAGCCGAACTTGTCGGCCTCGAGACCGAAGGCGTCCCAGCCGAGCCTGAGCTGGCGGGCGAACACGTCGGCCATGCGAGCACCTGGTCCCACCAGGCGTTCGGCATCACGGTAGGCGGCCTCGGGCTTCCTCGAGTGCTCACGCCGCTGCTCCATGATCACGGAGCGGATCGAGCGGCTCATCACCTTGGGCCGGCCGAAGCGGGCAATGATGTAGGGCTCGTGGGCGTTGCGTAGGACGTGGCCCATGCCGAAGGCGGGAAGCCCTGCTTTCGTGGTTTTGACCCATACGCCTTGAGTGCTGTAGGTGGCGCCCCATGCGTCCACGCACTCGCGGGCGAAGTCGTACATGGGCGCGGTCGCCCACAGCCACAACCATGCGCCGTCGGGATGCGCCAGGCTCGAGATCGGCAGGGCCTTGATGTCGTCGAGGCTCATGCAGGAATAGTGCGACTGGGGCGAGCGTCCCAGTCCCCGATCGGAATAGGCCGCCCAGGACCAGGGCGGGTCGCACATGATCATCCGATAGGCCCCGTACTCGAGGGGTGCGAGCGGCCACTCGGGCGCGTTCGGCACGATGATCGGCTCGGCCGGGTTCAGCACCGGCGCGAGATCAGGCAGAGCAACAGGACGATCAGCATCGTTCGGATCAGGATTGGCTTTCATGCAAAACAGTTCTTGAGTTTCATCGCTGTCCATGCGAGTTTCAGGTTGGTGAGACGGGCTGGCCACACGGGGCATCGCTACCCATCACACGGTTTGCCTCCCGTCTCATCATCATGCCTTCACCCTAATGCGGGGCTTTTCGGCACGCCAACGGCCACGCTGAAGCGTGATGATAGAGCGTGAGCCGTCAGCATACTGAACGATATGGCTGACCGCCCAGGTAGACGGACCTCGGTTGTATCCGTGCGTCAGGTTCATCGCGCCGGCACAATACACACCTTCATTGATCTCTGGCGCGTGTTTGTCACCGATATTCATCTTGCGACCGGTGCGAGCAAAGCCTGCGATTGTTCCCTTGGAACCATTCGTCCCACGGAACCCATGATGACCGCATTCCACACCATCGACGAGGAAGCTGTAACCATCGTACGCCCAGACCGTATTGGGGATCTCCGGCCCCATCTGGCGCACAGCGGTCTCAAGCAGCGAGAACTTCTCCGGGCGATCACCGCGGTCCAGGGCCTCACCCGCGCGCGAGCGATAGGCGAGGTACTGGCGATCGAGCTCGAGGCCGTAGCGGATGTTCGGACCGTCGTTGCGGTAGCGGGCTTCGCGCACGAAGCGCTCGAGCGCCAAGTCGTGATTGGACTCTACCACCACCGTCTTCCGAGAGGGGTCGTCGAGGTGCTCCAGGAAGGTGGCGACGTCGTAGACCTCCGCACGTACGCTGTCGCGCCCGCGCTCCCACATCTCCAGGGCGTAGCCGTTGTCACCGACGTGGTGGTGGTTCCGGCTCTCGTTGTCGAAGATGTCGTGCAGCATGACGTGCTCGGGCCGCAGCACCTCCAGCATGGAACCGGCGTAGGCGGCGTTCACCCCTGGCAGGGTGCCGAAGGTCGCGAGCGCGTTGCCCTCGTCGAGCTTGCGCAGGTGAAGATCCGCACAGACGAGAGCCTTCACCGCGTGCCCGCTGGTCACCACCCCGTCTGAGACGCGGCGGTCGAGATCATAGAATGTGCCATCCTCCGCAGCAGTGATCTGCCGACAGAAGGGATTACCCTCGTGATCGAATTCAACAAGCACCGCCCCAAGCACGGCGTGAAAAAGACTTTTAACGCCAGCCTTACGCGGAATAACCTTTGGGACAGTGACGAGGCCCGTCGTCATGACCTGATGTGCCTGCACCTGGGGATCGGTGCTCGGGACCGATTTGAGCTGACGCTTCGCGTGCGGGAACACCGCCCAGCGATTGCGCGGGTACGTGACCAGGTCAGACACTGGGTTACTGGCGGTGGGGAGAGTGTTCATCTCCCCGCAGAAGACGAAGCGGTCGCCCAACTCCAGCTGACCGAAGCAGAGATACTCGCGGAGGTCGACCGCATAGGAGCGCGCGGTTGGGTTGTGTTCGCTCCACCAGGTCGTCTCGTAGGTCAGGGGGCCTACTACGATCTCGCACTCGTCGTGGCGGGCCAGAGCCTGGAGATTGGTCCAGAAGGCGGCATGGAGTGGCGCGTCGTTCTGCGCTCCTGTGAAGATGAACTTCCGTCCGGCCGGGACAGCGACGCCTTCAACCCGTGGCGTGCCCGAGAGCCAAGTCCGTGGGGCACTCTCACGCAGGACATAATCGCCCAGCTTGCGTGAGTAGGACCGGACCAGGTGGCGGTCGACGAGGATGCACTCGGGGTTGATGACGGGATAGCGCGTGCTCGTGATCAGCTCGCGCACTGCGAGCTGAAGGTCGCGGGCCCGCGCGCTGGCGTGGTCCTCGGCCGAGACCTCCACGATGTCGGGCTCGGGTAGCCGGATCGGCGTGCCGCTGTCGAGCGCCGGGCGGAACCAGGACGGCAGGAACGAGGGCTCGCCGCGATGGAAAGCCCGCTCCTCGTCCCTGATCCAGCGGGCGTAGTTGACCCCGTCCTGCTTCTTGGCGTGCTGCGGGGCTGACGTACGTACGTCACTACGGCCTGACCCAAGCGGGGCAAAGCCTTCCTCGTTGACGAGGCGATCCATCAGCGCCTGGCGGCGCTGGCGCTCGTGGGTCGGAACCGGAGGCGTCGGCATCAGGCGCACGCCTTGAAGAAGGCGCGGGCCTGGCCGTAATTCATCTCGAGCACGCTCTCGTCGTCGGCGTCCGCACCCGGGAACCCCCCATGGGCATCGACCCAACCGAGGATATCGCGGCTGTAGTAGCCGGCAGGGCGGAAGCGGTCGCCGCGCGGGCAGTAGTACCCGTTGTGGAACTGGAGCAGAGCGCGCTTGGTGATGCAGACCCGCGGTCGCGCCTTGTCGGCCGCCATCGTGCAGGCCGAGGCGCAAGGACCGTCGATCCGAAGCGTGACCCTGTCGCGCTTCATGTTCTCGACCTGGTCCATGAAGTGGCTGATCACGCCGCCGCCGTTGTAGCGCACCGTGCAGACCGGACCGCAGGCGGCCCGGCTCCAGGTGTGCTGCACGCTGCCAGTGCCGGGACTGCACCCGGCCATGGCCTGCAAGGGAATTGCATTCATGCAAACCCCCGCGAGGGCGAGAGCCGCGATCAACCGCTTCATGTCCGTTCGGTTCCCTGGTGGAGTCCTTTTCTTTCTACCAGGGGTTTGGCATTCATGCAAACTTGCGTCCGCGCGGCCGGATCGTGAACTCGAGATCAGGCAGGTAGAACGGCTTCGGGGTCATCTGGTGGAAGATGTTCGGGATCAGGAGAGGCCCGATCTTGAACGAGCATTCGAGGTTCCAGCGCATATGGAGCTTGGCTGGACCAGGAGTCGCATCGGGCGGGACTGGGAACCCCAGCGTGTAGTGCTGGTGTCCGATCTCGTCGAGGACGCCGCGATCGACGACCGGGAACTCATGGCGCTTTCCGTTGCGGTCGGTGATGGCACCGAACCGGCGCGCGGCGCATACCTGAATCATCTCGAAGTCGAACGTGACTTCGAGTTCGGTCGCGGCTCTGACAAAAGGGGTCTTGATCTGACGGTCGAGGTTCTGGATGTTCGGACCCGTGTCGAGGCCGCAGGCCACGACGTAGGTGAAGAAGGCGACGGCGATGGCACCCCATGCCGTCCAGAACGAGCCCCAGACCGCCCGGTTCATCGCTGACCGGGCCCGCGCGCAGAGAGCAT
Source organism: Methylobacterium indicum (assembly GCF_017347565.1). Classification (NCBI taxonomy): domain Bacteria; kingdom Pseudomonadati; phylum Pseudomonadota; class Alphaproteobacteria; order Hyphomicrobiales; family Methylobacteriaceae; genus Methylobacterium; species Methylobacterium indicum. The sequence continues at coordinate 112,503 of NZ_AP024147.1, forward strand.
CCCGACGACCTGCATCGGGATCTGGCGCACCTCATGCTCGATCTTGTCCATCCGCGTGACCAGACGTTGCTCGGTCTCGCGCAAGTCCTCCTTCTTGGTGTAGGCCTCGACCACCTGGAGCTTGAAGCCTGTCAGCATGTCCTCGGAGTGTTCGAGGCGCTTCGAGATGTCGTCGAGCTTCTCGCCTTGCTTCTGCAAGGCCTTGTCGTGGTCGTTGATCTTGCCCCTGGTCTGGTAGACGGCACCGATGAAGCCGACGAGGGCGATGAGCCCGCCGATCAGGTTGGTGACGTTGACCTCCCAGGAGATGGGGACGCCGAATCCGGCCATGGTTGGCCTCCTAGCGGGTGAGTTTGGTCGCGACCGCCTTGGAGAGCAGGCCAACGGGTGAGAGGACGAACAGCGAGAGAAGGATCTGGCTCTCGTAGTTCGAGAACGGACCGGGCGCTGCGGGGATGTTCCAGCCGAAGCTGAAGGTCGAGTCGAGCATGACCGCGCCGGAATGCAGCACGTACGGCAGGGCAGTCATGTAGACGAGCGGCTTGAAGTCGTGGGAGACCGCCGCCCGTTCCTTGTTGGCCGCGACTTCGGCCTGGACCAGCGCAATAGCCTTGTCCTTGTCGGAGCCGATCTCGGCGAGCTTGACGTCGCGGGCCGAGCTGTCCTTCTGCTGAAGGTAGGACAGGATCGGCTTTAGGAGCGCACCGCCCAGAAAGTTGAGGATGAGACCGAGCATCTCACCCTCGACGACCCATCGGAGTCGAGGTCATGGCGCGCAGGATGATAGCGAGCAGCGCGATGATGCCGGGCGCGGCAGAGGCCTGGGCCGGCGTCAGGCCGATGCTGATCAGGATCGGCTCGAGATCGATCGCCCCGACCTGGTCGAGGATCGACAGGAGCACGACCGGGGCCATCAGCAGGATGGTGCGAAAGCCCTTCAGGCGTTCGTTGAGTGAGGCCATGGCGTTATGCGAACCTCTGCTTGATCCACGCCCACAGGCCGGTCGACGGCGCAGGGGTGGCCACAGGTGCCGGGGAGGGGGTGGGCGCCGGCTTCGGAGCAGGTGCGGGCGCGGGCGCCGTCGCCTTGATGCCGGCCGGGACCGAGACGGGCTTGGCGTCGTCGCTGCGGGCGCGCGGCAGCTTCAGGGCGTAGGACGAGAGGAACTGGTCGCGCTCGGCCTGCCGACGCGAGGTGATCTCGGCCGGCTTCGTCCACATCATGATCGCCTTGGCGCAGCCCTCGATGTCGCCGTCGTTGAAGCGGCGCACGAAGGTCGAGCTCTTGAAGGCGGCAGGGCCGATGTTGTAGCAGATCGACACGAACGCATCGAACTGCTCTTGCGTCATCGGCCGCTTGATCGCGGCGCGGACGGGCTGGGCATACTTCTCGGAGGCGAGCTCGAGCAGCTTGTCGGACTGGGACTGCGTGATCTGCAGGCCCTTTGTCACCGTGATCAGCCCGGAGGCCGTGGTGATACCAACTCCTATGGTCCAGACCCCGACCGAATCGAGATAGGCCACGAGCTTGTCGCCCTCGCGCGAGCGGAGAGCCGCCCGCCCGATGGGGGAGAGTTCCATGATACTGTTCCAGTTTGGTTGGGGGAGGGGATTAGGCCCCGCCGCGAATCCGGCCGTCGGGCAGGCGCTGGATGACGCCGCCGGTGACCTCGCCGGGCTCGGGGATCAGGAAGTTCGAGAGGTCGTTGTTCTCGGTGGCCTCGCGGAACATCCGCTGGTAGGCCTCGCCGCCGTCGAACGGCGGCTGAAAGGTCAGGTGGGTCTTCAATCCCCCCTGCTTCTGGTAGATGTGGATCGCCGTATCGACGACGTACGAGCCGTCGACCCCGTCACGGGTCCCGGCGATCAGCAGGCGCTGCTGGCCCTGGATCCACGGATCGCCGTAGACGAGGTCGCATTCGCCCTCGCCGAGGTTCCGGTCGAGGGCCTGCATCTGGCTCTTGGCTGCGCGCTCGGCCTCTTCCTTCGAGGCGAACTCGCGCCCGATGGTGAACATCGACTCGGCCATGGCTTGCGCGGCCTCGCCGAGGCTCGACACCCCGGTCGCCGATTCGACCCACTTGCGGATGCCCGTATCGGGATCGCGGTAGGAGGCGCGGGTCTTGCCGTAATCGGTCTTGTTATTGTGCTTGACCCTGAACTTCGCCAGGTGGTCGGCGGTGAGCACCACGATTGGTATCTCGATGCCGGATGCCGACTTGCCCCCATCCTGGGGGGTGAAGGACAGCTTACCGTCGTTGATCTGAGCGATGCCGCCCACCAGCATCTCGAGCTGGTTGATCAGGTGTGACGGGCTCGTCACCATGTTGCGGAACGGGATCTTGATCCCGGCCAGATCGGAGTTGACGTTGACGTCGAGCCCGGCCTTGCCGCCTAACTCCTTGAGGATCTCGCCGACGGTCTTGCCCTCGAACTCCTTGATCGACTGACTCTTGAGGATCGAGTTGTTGCCCTGAGAGTTGCCGTGGATGCTGATCTGCTTTGGCCAGCCCTCGAACACGATCTCATCGATCTCGAAGGTGCCCATGTAGGCGAGCCCAACCTCCTCGTAGCCGAGGTGGATCTCGAGGTAGTCGCCGACCTTCGGCCGCGCGACGCGCCAGTCACGGTCGTCGATGGTGATCGCGCAGGTGTTCTGATCGCCGCGGCCCGAGGTAGAGTCGACCCGGATCGACACCGCCCGGTCCTGGAACCTGCCAGTGATGTTCTCGCCGCCCTTGAAGATCTGGAAGATCGGAGTATAGCCGGTGGGCATTGACGCCTCTTGTTATTGTTGTGCGGGATCTAGTCCCACAACTTGATGTTCTGGATCACCGGCACCGTGTCGACGGACTTCGGCAGTGTCGGGATCTTGATCTTGAGGCCGAGCGGCAGAACGATGGGCTGGCGCTCGAGGCCGGGGTTCTGCTCGAGGAACCACGCGACCAGGGGGTCGTCATCCGAGCCGTAGGCATCGAACACGATGCGGTCGACCCGGTCGAACTGACGAGTGACGTACTCGCGCATCAGGCGAAGTTGATCGGCTGATCGCCGGACTCGATGTCGGGCGAATAGGCGGACAATTCGAGCTCGAACTCGATCCGGTGGGCCATGCCACTCGTGCCGATCTTGTTCTCGAGCGTGCGGACGCGGCGAATGATGTAGGAGCCGAGCACGTCGCCGGCCATACCGGTCGGGTTGAGCAGCTCGTAGTAGCGTAGAAGTAGTAGCGGCTTGCCGGCCTTGCCGGCGTTGCGCAGGTTGGCAATCGTCGAGATACCACCGAACTGGTGCGGGAACAGGCGACCCGAGATGAGGATCACGTCGTCACCCGGTCCGGTGTACTGCATCGCCAGCGGCTTGTTCAGTCGACCCTGCGGCACCCAGGTGTAGGTCGTGTCGCGCATCAGGGCCTCGAAGCCCGGCGTGTCGTAATCGGGTAGGGGGACGTAGAACTTGTTCGTCCCCAGCGACATCAGTGCTGTGGGCATACGTTTTGGCTTTCATGCAAAGCGCCGGGGACAGCGCGATGGCTGCCCCCGGTCGTGTCTGGCTATCCCCAGTTGTGCTCGACCTCGGTCGTGCGCCGGGCCATCCTCTCGGACAGCCGCCGCTGGACCGCGTTCGCCAGGGCCTCGGGGTCACCGTTGTGCCCTTGGATAATGATCTGGGGCGAACCCCCACCACCACCGCCGCCACCGCCACCGGCCTCGGCACGCCGTCCCATGGCGGGATCGGTGCGCGACGGCTCGAGCGGCACGTTGCGGGTGGCCTCATCCGGGTTCATCCGAGCCGATGGCAACGGAGCCCTGCTGGCGCCCTCGATGGCCTTGGCGTTGCCGCCGGCACCAGGTTTCCAGCCGCCAGAGATCGAGTCTCCAGGAGCTGCGATGGTCTTGAACCGGTCCGGATCGACCGCCGCCTTGGAGGCAACCGCCGTCGACTTCTTCATGCTCTCTGCGTACTGGCGGTACTTTGCCGCCGCCTCCGCCGAGTTGAACTGCGTGTGGATGTGTCCACCCGTCGCCCGGCTCGAGGGATTGAGGTACTCGTCGATAACCTTGAAGTCGTTCGCCTGAAGACCGGCAGCCTTGAGCTTTTCGCGGATGGCGTTGGCCGCCGCGACGCTCTGGCTGGGGTCCTTGAGCGAGGTGTCGAATGCGAGACCCGAAGCGTGCTTCGAGCTGGTGCCTTTATGGTAGTGGTCGTTGAATGCCGCGAAGTGCTTCACGCCGCCAGGCAAGTCGCCCTGGATGGCGCGGGCGAGGTCGGTCGTGCCGACATGCGCTCCACCACCACCAGTCGCCTGAGCGCCCTTGACGCGCAGGCCCGCATACTGGCCGACGCCGCTACCGCTTCCACCGCCGTCGCCACCACCGCCGAGGTTTGGCACCATCCCGGTCGGTGCGACCTCGCCACGGGCGATAGCCGCCTTGAGGCGCGGGTTGAAGTTGGCCCAGTTGCCGACACCGCCGTTGCGCAGGAGGTGGAGGGCGACCTTGGTCTGATCCTCCAGGCTCGAAGCCATGGCGTTCGGCGTGTTGATCCCGAGCTTGGGGGCGATGCGCCGCCAGTTCGAGTTCAGCATCTGGTAGTAGCCCTGGGCGGTGTAACCCTTCGGCGTCGCCGGATCGAGCCCTTGGCTCTTTCCGACGTAGTTCATCTGGTTCTTGTATCCGCCCTCGTACTTGAGGATCAGCCCGAGCGTGTTGCGCTCCGCTGGCGTCATCGGGACGCTGTCTGGAACCGAGAACGGGGCGCCGTTGCCGCCGCCACCGCCACCAATGATTCCGCGCCGGCCGATGCCGACGTTGCCGAGGGCCGTGCCGGGCGTCTGGTTCCCGAGAAGCGGACCAGAGCCGCCGCCGCCAAATGAGCCGCCGCCACCGGTCCCGCTGCCACCGGCGTTGTTCGAGAACGAGCCGAGCGCCGAGCCCAGGTTGCCTCCCAGGGAGGCGTACTGGACGAGGCCGCCCATTCGCTCGCTCATGTTCGACAGCGCTGCCGTCTGGATCATCGAGCGAAGCGTCGGCTCCTCGTGCTCGCGCGAGCTGCTGACGGAAGCCTTCTGGACCAGCGAACGCAGGGTCGGCGCCTCGTTCGAGAACGACTGGCGCTGGACGGTCGCCGCACCCGAAGGGCTTCGCTGCCACACGTCGGGCCGGCTGAGGATCTTGTCCTCGGCCGCCTTGTTGCCGGTGGCGTTCGACTTCATCCACTCGTAGAGCAGCCACAGCGAGGTCAGGCCGTTGCCGCCCTTGGTCGCTTCCGCCGCGCTGGGGGCCTCGGACAGGCGAACGCCGGGTCCGCCGGGCTTGGCGGCTTCCGCCGGCTTGAACTCGCCCGGAGAGACCTCAGTGACGGTGCTGTTCTTCAGCTCGCCCGGGGTCTTGCCGAGGAACGTGCGCGCCGCCGTGTAGACGCCAGCTCCGATCTTGAGCGCCCCGTAGAGCAGCATGATGCCCCCGGCCAAGCCAGAGAACACGCTGAGGAACGGCGCAATCGCAATCAGCGAGGCCGAGACCAGGAGAAGCTTCGAGGCGAAGCTGCCCATCGTCTGCGCGTCGGTCTGTCCGTTGATCCCGAAGTAGCCGAGGATCTTCTTGACGAGGTTGACGAACCAGGTGATCCCCTCGGCCACACCGCGGCCGAAGCTTTTCACCTGTGCGATGAAGTCGCGCGATCCGCCGGTGCCGACGATGTTGTCGATCAGCTCGCGCCAGGTGCGGACACCGAAGCCTTCCTTGAGGCCATCCATGAACGCCTGGACGTGCAGGGTGACCTTGTTCCAGTCGAAGTTCTGGCCGAGTTCGGCAAAGTAGGTTGTGACCTCCCGCAGGATGCCATCAAACCCCATGCCGAACTTTTCCCAGAACAGCTGGAACGTGGCCTTGGTGGTGTTCCACATGCCGGCCCACGAACCGAGCTTTTCACCCTTCAGGGTGGCGAGGAAGCCCTTGTTGTTGGGGTCGTTGGCTGCCTGGCGCGTCGAGCGGATCTTGTCGCGCGACTGGGCCATCATCAGCATCTTGCCGCCCCACTCGTCCTTGCCGATGAGCGAGGCGATCAGGTTGGCCTTGACCGGGTCCTTCTCGGCGATCTCGCCGAGCTTGGTGTAGAGTTTCTCGAGCGTGCCGGCCGGGTCCTTGGCGGTCGCCGCCGACACCGCGCCGCGCGAGCCCATGCCGAGCATGCCGAAGGCCTTGTTCAGGTCCTTGGCTTCCTGGCCGCGGGCGTACTTCGCGTTCAGCAGGTCACGCTGCTGATGCTCGATGAAGGTACCGGCCATGCCCTCCTGGATACCGGCCGAGATGCCGACACCCGTGAAGGCGGTGAGGTCCGAGACCTTGAAGTTCTTGTTCGAGAGCGCACCGGCGCCGCGGCGAAGCGAGGACACGAGCTCGTTGGAATCGGCCGCGGTCTCTGCCGCGACGATACCCATCGAGTTCAGCATATCGCCGATGCCATCGGGACCCTGCTTGGTCAGCTGGGCCAGGCGGCCGACGAGCTTCGTCGTCTCCGGCACGTTGAGATCCATGCCGGCGGTCGCCTCGAGGATCTTCTTCGTGACGTCGCCGGCCTGCTCCTTCGGGATACCGGCCTTGAGCACCTCAGTGTAGGCGTTCATCGCCGAGGGCACGCTCATACCGTTCCTGAGCGCTTCCTTGTCGAGCCAGCCTTCCCGGATCTCCTTGACCTTGGCCTGGCTCATCATGGTGGTGCCTTCACCACCGAACATGCGCAGGTTGGTCTCGGCGGTGTCGGTCGACATCCGAGCGCCGATGCCGGTGCGGACAGCCGCCCCGGTGGCAGCGATCCCGCCAGCCGCGATGGCCGCCGGAACGAGCATCGCGTTGCGCATCCGGCTCGCACCGGCACCGACCGTGGTCACGCCGGAATAGGCCTGGTTGAACGCGGCTCTCCGCTCGCGCAGACGCTCGCGCTCCTGCTTGATCCGGCCGCGCTCGGCCCGATCGAGCTGCTGCTGCTCGGCCCGAGCCAGGCTCATGCGCACGCCGTAGTTGGCACGCGCATTCTTCTGCTCGGTCTGGAAGCGCTTGAGCGCCCGGTCCTGAGCCTCCTGATCGACGATGCCGGTCAGGCGCTGGTTCGTCCGGATGCCCTGCATCTCGGTCCGGTAGCGCCGGAGCGCCGCCGCGGTCGCGTTGCGCATCGCCTGGATGCCTTCCGCGCCGCGCGCCTCCTCGAGCGAGGAGCGGTAGGCAAGAAGGCCCGTCTGGCGGTTCATGAACCGGCGCGAGTTGCCGTAGGCGTTGTTGAAGCCGGCGCCGTGGCGGGCGGTGTAGTTGCGCTCGCGCTCGGCGTCGCGCTGCGCCCGGATGCGCTGGCGGTTGAGATCGTCCTGGCGCTTCTTCTCGGCCGAGGCCGCGCGGCGCGCCTGGGATTCGGCCGAGTCGTAGCGGCGACCCTGCGCACGATGCGCGCGACCGCGCTCGATCTCGAGGTTGGCCTCGATCTCCTTGGTCTTGAGGGCAACCCGGTTCTCGGCCTCCTTTGCACGGATGGCAAGGTTCGAGGCCTTGAGCTGCAACTCGGAGCGGCGCTCGGCGGCCTTGCCGAGACCAGTCTCCATCGCGATGGCGCCGCGGATGTCGGCGGCCATCTGGGCGAAGGCCTTCTTCGAGATCTCGCCGCCGCTCTTGAGGATCTTGGAATGCTGGGTGAGGCGCTGGTTCATCTCGGAGATCACCTCGTTGGTGATCCGCCCGGCCCGGCCACGCGCCGCCCACTGCTTCGAGAGCTTGTCGCCCGGGATCAGGACCTTTTCGGTCGCGACCCCGAGCGCGCTCATCTCCTTCGAGATCCCCTTCACCAGGCTCTGCGTCTTGGTGAAGGAGACCTTGCTCGAATTGGCCAGCTTCTTCAGCTCGGCCTCGGTCTCGGCGATGCTGGCGCGGACCTTCTTGAGGTCACTCGCGCCTTCGACTTCGACCTTTACGCCAATCTTCTCGTTGTTGTCGGACATCGCCTCAGCCGGTTAGTTATTGCCTTTGTGCGGCTCGCCGGGCGTCTTCTTCACGCTTATACATGAGCTTGACGCCATCAGCGATGTCGATAAAGTCACTCCAGTCCATCTGTTCGACCGCCTCCATTGTCCAATGGAAGCGCTCGAACATCAGGAAGGCGTCGCCCATTAATCCTCGGAGTCGCTGATCATGGGCTTCAAGAAACCCTCGAACCACTTCTTCATCACGGCGAAGTCGGGGATCGACATCTCGGCGATGATCTTCTCGTCGACTTCCGTCAGGTTCGAGAGCACCTTCTCCATCGCGGCGATCGAGTCGCGGTCGACGTTCTTGAGGAACTCGCGCAGGTCGCGGACCTTCGGCTCGCGGGCGGTGAGGGAGTGGTACCGCGCGCCGCGGTACTCGAACGGACGCTCGAGCTCGAACACACGCGAGGTCGAGGTGGCGCCAGCGGCGCCGGAAACTTCGTTAGCCATTGTCTTGCACGCTTCTTTGAGTTTGGGGTGTTTTGTTTTTGTTGTTGGGTTGGTGAAGCCCCGCCACGTTGGGCGGGGCTTTTACTGTCTCGGCCTTAGTAGGACAGGCCGATGAACTTGCGGGCGTTGGCGGTCCGGTCGGTGCCGCCGATCTCGGTGATCTTGTTGAACAGATCGATGTCGCAGACCGTGGTCCCGCCGATCTCGTGGCGGTAGCGGTTGGCGGCGAGCGAGATGGTCATGTCGACCTTCTTGCCGGCCTCGACCTTGGCGGTCTTGATCGACTTGATGAGCGAGAAGGTCTCGATCACGACACCGGCCTCGACGCCGTTCGCCGTCATCGTGTAGCCGCGGAAGGTGATCGGCACGTCCATCGAGCCGGGACCGTAGCCGAGCAGCGTCCAGACCTGGTCGTCCCAGGTGTGGAGGTCGAACTCGAATTCGATCGAGGAGATGCCCATCGGGATCTCCACCTCACCGTCCATGCCGCCACCGCGGAACTTCTCGGTCTCGATCTGGATGTCCGGCGGCTGGAAGCCCGGCGCCATGCCGATCTTGCCCACGTCGTTGATCCAGACGGAGAAGTCCTGAAGAATTGCTGCGTCGCGCAGATTGGTAGCCATCGTGTGCTCCAAACGCGAAAAGGCCCCTGGCTTTCGCCAGAGGCCTCGTCGTCGTTGTTAAGGGTGACCTACGCTTAGACGCTCAGTCGAGCGAACTGCTCGATGAAGTCGACGTAGTATTCGGGGTTGCGGACCGCCTCGAAGATCAGGTGCTCGAGGCACGCGGGCGGCTCGAGGTCGAAGCCGACCGTGAGCTGACCACCCGCGAAGGTCTGCGGGGTGTTCTTGGACTTGTCGATGTGAGCCTTGCCGCCGACCAGCGCACCGCGGGTCTTGAGCAGCGTCAGGTAGGAGTTGACGTCGCGCTGGATCGCATCGAGCAGCTGGTAGGAGAACGGCTTGTCGAGGCGCGAGCGCTCGGCGTACTCGAGGCTCTCGTAGATCATGTCGGCGGTGCGCCGCACGCTGAGCTGGGCCCAGAGCGGGTCGTTGCCGGTGCCACGAAGACCCCAGAAACGGAAACCGTTGTCGTGGATGATCGTGGTGATCTGCTGAGAGTTCAGCAGGTTCGCCTCGGACTCGGCGTCGTTCGGCATCCAGTCGATCGGGCGAGCGGACCCGCCGATGTTCTGGATCTCCTCGTTCGAGAACGAGTACCAGAAGCCCTTCTCGTTATCGATGCGGGCCTGAATACCTGCGGCGTAGGCCGAAGCCGGCCGCGCCACGTAGGCAGAGCTCTCGATGTCGTAGGCGAGCACGCCCGGATCGATGATGCCGACGCGCTGCGAACCGTAGTCGTTGCGGTAGGAGACCGCATCGGCGTAGTTGGTGCCGGGACCGTCGAGGAGCGCGATGGCGCGCAGCCGGTCGACGATCGAGGACAGGGCCTTGCCGACGGGGTTCGCCACGAGGCCGAGGCTCGCGGTGGCGGTGGCGCCGGTGCCCGCGCCCGTGATGGTCACGGCCGGAGGAGCGTCGTAGCCGTAGCCCGGGTCGGTGACACTGATGCCGGTCACGCGCCCGCCGACCACCTGGACGACGCCACGCGCGACGCGCCCGCCTGCCGGGGGAGCCGCGAACACGATGTTCGTGGTGTTCTGGACGTAGTCCTTGCCCGGGTCGGTGATCAGGGCCGAGACGAGGCCGTTCGCCGGGCGGTCCTGGGTCAGGCCGGGGGCCACCAGGATCTTGGGCACGACCTTGAGGATCGGACGCGCGTTGAGCAGCGACCAGATGCCGGTGCGCAGCGTCGGCGAGCCGACCGCGTTCGACCAGGTCTCGGCGCGCTCGTCGCCCTCCTCGACGCGCACGACGACGATCGTGGCAGCCTTCTGGCTGTAGATCGCGTCGACCCCGTCAAGCAGCGTGCCGGCGGTCTTGAGCTGACCGGCCATCAGGGAGTTGGCGAACACCGCCACCGGGGTGTTGAGCGGGAACAGCGCCGGATCGGCGTCGGGCGCGGTGCCGACGAGACCGATCACGTTCGACTTGACGGTGTCGACCGGCCCCGACGGGCTGTCGAGCTCCACGGTCTCGACGCCGTGAAGGTAATTAACTGATGCCACTGCGGGCTCCTGAAACGAAAAAAGCCGCCCCGTTCGGGCGGCTCTTGAAGACGAGGGAGGTGGTGGTGGGGGTTATTCGGCGCTTAGCGCGTCGAAAGCCTGGTCGATCTCGGCGTAGGTCTTGATCGTGCCGGCGGTGATGCCGGCCTGGACGGTGCCGAAGATCTGGAAGCAGCGGGAGACGTGGCCGGCGATGGCTTTCGCGATCGTGCCGATCATCGTCGCGTCGACGTGGTGCGACGTGCCGTCGGCCGCCCACCAGTCCTCACTGTGATTGGGGTCCTGCTGACACAGGAGCTGGGCTCCCAGGATCAGCGTCTTGGACCGGTCGTCGCTCGAGAACGGCACCCCGAAGACGGTGATGCCGCCGGTCTCCTTCTCCCAGCGCACCTCCTTGGCGCGCGAGAGGAGCGAGCCCTGGTCGGGGACGATCACGCGATCGACGACCGTCTTGCCGTTCCAGACCTTGGTGTCCGAGGAGAGAAGCGCCTGCCAATGCTCGCGGGCGATCTCGACCACGCCGTCGGGCAGCTTGGGGTTCGGCTTGCCATCGATCATGCGCTCGCCGAAGATCTCGGAGGGCATGAAGCCTTTCGGGCGACCGTCCTTGTCGAAGAGAGCGTAGATCGTCATCGGCCGAAGACCACGTAATTGAGCTGCATGCTCGCTCCCTGGCCCTGGCCGGGATAGCGAACCCTGGTGCCGTTGAAGGCGACGTTCTCGACGATGGGTAAGGCCCCGTTCGCCGCAGGGTTGGCGTTGGTGACGACCGCCGTGAAGGCAGATCCACCCGGAAACCAGCTCGAATAGGTGAGCGTCCCAGTATTGTCGGGACCGAGGGTCACGACCGTCTGACCCCACTGGATCATGAAGCCGTTCGGGAACTGGATGAATCCGCTCTGATCGAGGGAGCTCCAGATCGCGTTGTCGGTCCAGACCCGGCCGAGATCGAGGTAATCAACCTGGGCGCGCAGCTTTGCGTCATTACCCCAGCCGAGATAGATCTTGTTGCCGCCCTGGTTGGCGCCACCGCCCTGCTGCACCGGGGAGAAGCCGAGGTGGGACTGGGCGAAGATGTTGGCGCGAGCCTGGTTCTTCTGATCCTCGCTCAGCGTCTGCGGGCCAACGCTCAACTTGCCGGCGAGCGCACTCGCCATGGTGGCGGCGAATTGCGGGTCGTTGCCGAGCGCCTGGGCGAGCCTGGCGATCGTATTGAGGTTCGATGGCGCGCCCGACCGGATGTTGGCGTCGAGCGCCGCGGCGATCGACTGGACGAATCCGAGCGTTGCAATCTGAGGGCCGGTGGCACCAAGATCGGTCACCGTCGGCGCCGTCGGCGTTCCGGTGAGGGCCGGCGAGACCTTGTTGGCCTTGTCGGCGATCACCGTGTTGACCGCAGCGCGGAGCGTCGCCAGCAACCCGTCGACCTCGGCTTGCGTGTAGGCACCGACCTGATGGGCGGTGGTCAGCACGTTCGGCGAGGCCGCGGCCGAGATCCGCCAGTTCGCGATGGTCGCCCCCTCGTCCCCGACGAACTGGTCGACGAGGATCGAGAGCTGGCCGCTGACGCGATCGTAGGATTGCAGCAACCCGAACATGGTGTTCTCAGGGATGCTGACGTCCTGGATCGACAGGTAGCCGGCGGCGGCAAAGCGCGTCTTGTCGGCATCCGAGATCGTGAAGGTCTTGAGGCCCGTGCCCAGCACCGTCGCGGTCTTGCTCGAGGCGGTGAACATCACGCCGAGCTGGGTGATGCTCACCAGGTCCTCGTAGACCGGGCGCAACGCGTCATCGAGGCGCGTCAGGCCGATGGTCTGGAACAGGCTGAGCTGTTCCTCCCAGGACGGACGGAAGCTGTCGAGGACGAGCAGCCGCTGGACGAGGTAGGCGAAGGCCTGGTCGAGACGGTCCTTGGAGAACGTCTCGTCCTTCGAGATGTCGAGCTCGGGCGGGAGGTTATACAGGCTCGACATGGCTGATGGCGTCTCCCATCGCCGCCTTCGTCGCCTCGTTGACGACGATGGTCTGACCCGGCTTGAACATGAAGCCGTAGAGGCTCACCGCCTGCTTTAGCGTCACGCGGTACTGGGCCGGAGATTCGCTCTCCGGCCGCGCGGCGTCCTTGATGGTCTCGGTCATTGTTCTTCTTCTTGTTGTTGGGGCTGGCCGCTTTACAGCGACCAGTCCTTGCGCCAGGCGACGTGGAAGCAGACGTTGGGCGTCGCGGTCGTCGCGGTGTGCTGTACCTGGTAGGTCGTCACGGCCGATCCGAGGTTGAACACGTAGGTGCGCTCGATGAAGGCCTGTCCGAGCTCGTCGGTCCCGGCCACGTCGACCTTGGCCGCCGCATCGGTCACGGTGTTGTAGCCCGCCCCCGTGCGCAGCTGGCAGTTCGCCGCGTGCTTGGTGCCGTCCCAGCCCTCGTAGCGCTCGATCACATGGATCGAGGTCGAGGCCGCGGGCAGCGTCCGAACCTTGGCAATCGCCGTCCGCGTGGTGTCGGGCCGCGAGATCTTCACCTGCGAACCCGACAGCGCCACCACCGGCATCATGTCGACCGATCCGGCGAGCACCGCGCGGAAACCGCAGGTGACTGGAACCGACCCGCCCTTGCCGAGCACGTAGTTGTCGACGTCGATCAGGTTGTACCAGACGCCCGTGTTGGCCGGCTGGATCTCGTAGGTGAGCTGCGTCGATCCAGGCTGGATCACGTCGGCGTTGATGTCGACCGAGAGAATTCCGCCAGCCAGTGACAGCGAGTTGAACTCGACCACCACACGGTTCTGCCGGAACTTCGCCCGATAGAGTTTGAACATCAGGTCACGAGTACCGTCGCCCTGGGCGTATGCACCATCCAACACGTAGAAGAACGTGCCGGAGGTGAAGTCCTCGCCGGGGGTCATCGCCACCCAGTGGTTCGCCGCGGTGGTGACGAGGATCGCGTAGCGCTTGCCGGCCGCGAGGAACACGGGCTGGATCGGCACCACGGTCTCGGCCGGGTAGGCGACCATCGAGGAGCGCTCGAGGGTCGTGTGCGAGACGACGCTCTGAAGGTTCGGCAGGCCGAACTTCGAGACTTCGCAAATCGATACCGTCACCGAGCCGGCATCCGCCAGCCGGGTGAAGAACAGACCGATCGCATCGAGCCAGATGTCCTGGCCCTGCATGAAGCTCTCGGCGATCTGGGCACCCGAGACGGTGTGGTCGATCGTGACCTTGTCCCAGTAAGGCTCCTGCACAGTATCGACGAAGATCTGGCGCAGGCGCATGTTCTGGTGGTTGAAGGCGTTTCCGGCAGCATCGAAGTTGATGTTCTGCGCAGCATCACCCCAGAACCCATCGGTGACAGCCTCGAAGGTCTCACCGTTGCGCTGGAAGGTCTGTGCGAAATAGTCGTAGGTGCCGGTGTTCCAGAAAGTCGAGTTGGTGCAGACCGTGAACTCGTTGCCGTAGCGCACGCGCTGGCGGCTCATGGTCTTCTGGACCATCTGGAACGTCTGGTAGCTGTAGCCCGCGATCTGGGCCTCGCCACCGTAGTTGGTGTTGCCGAGCCAAAGCTCCCGGTCGTAGGCCGGGAACATCAGCCCGCCCTTGATCATGACCTTGGGATTCAGGGGATCGAAGATCTGAAGCTGGGAGACGTTGGCGTTGTAGTCGGGAAAGCGCAGGCCTTCCTCGATCTTGGTGTGGCTGAGCGGGTTGGCCGTATCGGTGAAGTCCGGCGACAGGAAGTAGTCGGCGAAACTGTCGACGGCCGAGGCCGGGATCTGATCCTTGAACTCGAGCACCGCGAGGCGCTGGAGCATGCGCCCGAGCAGCGCCTGGTCGGCCGAGGCCTTGAGCTTGTTGGCGAGGTTGGCGAGATCGGTCGACAGGGTCGAGATCTTCGGGCCGGCCTCGGCCTCGAACACTTCGAGCGCGTCGGTGCGGTCGCCGATCGCGTCCAGGTTCTCGACCTGGTTCTCGACGATCATCACGATCTTCTCGACGCCCGTAGTGCTCAACGTGATGTTGGCAACCCGGGTGTAGCCGGCGTCGATGATCGGCGGGGTCGGGTCGGGCGCGTCCTGGCTCTGGGCGAACTGGATGTTGCAGATGCGGGACTTGCGCATCGCGACGGCCCGCGGCTCGCTCGCCCCGGTCTCCTCGTTGAGGAGGAACTCGCGCGGCGTGACGCCGGTGTCGGGCTCCGAACCCCAGGCGACGACCGAGACGATCTTCTTGCCGGCAAGCGGCAGGCTCGTCAGGAAGTCCTGGGACATCGCGGTGGCGAAGGCGTAGCGCTTGCCGCCGCTGTAGAGCCGGCCAGGGGCGATCTGGACCGCGGTGGCGCTCGTCTTCGAGATGGTCAGGCCGGCGAAGCGCTGGTTGGCGGTGACGACGTCGGCGACGACGTGGTCCAGTCCTTCCTGTGCGAACTGCTGGAGGGTGTTGTGGTCGCTGGGGTCAACGTCCATCCCCTCGTAGAAGATTACCTTGTTCTCCATCGGAGATACGTTTTCCTTTAAGCAAGGCTTCGCATTTCGCCGAGCTTGAATGAGCCAAGAGGAAGTCCGTCAGACAGCCGCACGCGGCGATGTACTTCCGTGTCGACGAGGATCGTGTCGCGGAAAGACTTGGAGACGGTGATTGCGTTGAGCGCGTCGGTGAGCGGCGTCATGTCCGCCGCCTTCCAGTAACCGGTCATGAACCGGCCCCGGCGCGGGGCGGGGCGCTGCATCGGGATCTCGACCTTGAGCTCGGCCGTGAACGGCGCGATGCCGTAGCGGGCGTGCCCCCAGAACGTCCTGACCTTCTTGCGGGTCTTCAGACGGGTGGGGTCGAGGATCGTCACCCGATCGAAGATCAGGTGCGGCGCGTAGGTGGTTTGGTAGAACCCGCCCCTGCGTCCGAAGAACTTGCGTCCCCTCGGAGCGATGCGGGTCTGGTAGATCCGCTCCGGGTTGACGTCGGTGACGTCCATGCCGGAGAGGGTCGCGTACTGGCGCGAGGCCGCGCCATCGAGGCGGATCGAGACGACCTGGGAATCGGCCTGGCTCGCCTGGTAGTGGGCGGCACCAAAGAACGAGCGGC
>NZ_AP024148.1:0-113981 GCF_017347565.1 Methylobacterium indicum
CGCCCCGGCCGCGCTCAGACGCGCAGCATCTCATCCCATCGGGTCGTGTACCGGGGCGAGTGGAACTCCGCCTTCAACTTCCAGCCCCGGTCGAGGCCCGTCCCGGCGAAGCGAACCCGGTCTCGCCCGTAGCGGCGGTTGATCGCGTCGATCGCCAGCATCAGCTCCACCCGCCGGCGATCATCCGGCCGCAGGAATAGCGAGCCCTGCACGGCACCGGTCGGAACGAGGTCGAGGAGCAGGATCCCCGTCTTCTTGTACCGGAACCCCGGCCGGTAGATCTGCCGCAAGCCCCACAACGCCGCCCGGATCAGCCGCGCCGTATCGGCCGTCGCGATCGTCAGCCGGACATGGCGCGTCGCATGGAACTGCGGCTCCTCCGGCTTGTGCCGATTGGTCGACACCAGCACGGCGATCGCCGCGGCCGCCAGCCCCTGCCGGCGCAGCTTCTCGGCCGAGCGCGACACGTAGGTGGTCAGCGCCTCCGCCAGCTCCTCGAACCGTTCCACCGCCCGGCCGAAGCTGCGCGCCGAGCAGATCGTCTTCGAGTCCGGGCTGTCCCGCTCGAGGTCGAGGCAGGGAATCCCCTTCAACTCCAGAACCGTCCGCTGCACCACCACGTTGAACCGCTGGCGGATCATCGCCGGGTCGGCCGCCCGGAGCTCGAGCGGCGTCGTGATCCCCAACGCCACGAGCCTCGGCGCCAGGCGGCGCCCGATGCCCCAGATGTCGTTGAGGGCGAGCTTGCCCAGCGCCACCGTCTGCGCCGCCTCACTGTCGAGCAGGCACACCCCGCCGCGGCCCGGGTCCTTCTTCGCCGTCCTGTTGGCCACCTTGGCGAGCGTCTTCGTCGGCGCGATCCCGACGCAGACCGGGATCCCGGTCTGCCGGCCGACCGTCTCTCGCAGGCGTCGGCCGTGCCCCTCCGGATCGCTGAACCCTGACAGCCCCAGGAACGCCTCGTCGATCGAGTACACCTCCAGATCGGGCGTGAACTCGGACAGGACCCGCATCACGCGGGCCGAGATGTCCCCGTAGAGGGTGTAGTTCGAGCTGTAGACCTTCACACCCCACCCCGCGAAGTCGCGCTTTCGCAGGTGGTAGGCATCGCCCATCTGGATCCCGAGCGCCTTGGCCTCGTTCGACCGGGCGATCACGCAGCCGTCGTTGTTCGACAGCACCACCACCGGCTTGCCGTTCAGCTCGGGCTGAAACAGCCGCTCGCAGCTCGCATAGAAATTGTTGCAGTCGACCAGGGCGACGAGGCCGGGCATGCGCGGATCGCCGCCTCAGAACACACGCGACGAGCCGGTGACGACCCCCCACACCTGGAAATCCGCCTCCTCCGGCACCGTGATGTCGGGAAACGCTGGGTTCTCGGCCTTCAGGATCACCTCGTCGCCGCGCTTGAGATAGGTCTTCATCGTGAAGTCGCCGTTGAGGCACGCGACCACGATGCAGCCCGACCGCGGCTGGCGCGCCTTGTCGACGACCGCGATGTCCCCCGGAAACAGCCCCCGGCCGGTCATGCTCTCGCCGGCGACGCGCACCAGAAAGACGCTCGGCGCACCGATCCCGTGCAGCTCGTTGAGATCGAGCGGACGCTCCAGGCTGTCCTCGGCCGGCGACGGGAACCCGCACGCCACCGAGGCCGACACCAGCGGCGCGCTCGCCGACGTCCGCACCTCACCCTTCAGGAAGGCGCCGATCCCGCTCGCAGAGCCGCCACGGGCCGCCGCAGCCCGCCGGGCAGCATCCGCGATGTCGACCGGCAGGCGCACCACCTTGGTCGGCTCCGCCGGAGGTCTCCCCGCCCCTTCCCGAGGCCCACCCCAGGACGTCCGCTTGCTCTGCCGCATCAGGCCGACCCTCCGTCTTGAAATCCGTAACGGATATCAAGCGCACGGGTTGCGCCCAGGGTCGAGAGTCGTGTCGGGTCAAGCGAAAAAATGCGTCGAGGGGTGTGAATTCAGTGGATAACCCGTACGTCGGACCCTGAACGCCGCTCGCGTCCGCTGCCAGCGACCGCGCAGGGATCCGATGCCGGCAATCCCCGCATCAGCCATCACGCCCGATTGAAAGTTGGCCGCGGCCAACTCCGGCTTTTGCCTCACATTCGATGCCTTCGAGGACCTGGCGACCTGCCAGTTCTATCCGCGCTGACCATCCGCAAGGTAAGGATCCATTAACGAATGAATCCTTGCAGTGACGAACTGTTTATGGCTATATAAAACGGATTGAAGCCGTTTTCTCGGTCAAATCCGTTTTCAAGGACATAACATGTCGTCGCTCGCCGCATCTCAGGTAGAAGCCGTCGCTCCTTCAGACGATCGCATATCGACGCATGCTCGTCTCCTCTCCACGCAGCTACAGTCGATGCGTGAGCGGTTTTTTCCGCCTGAAGCGCAAAAGGAACTTCGCAAATTTTCTATTGGCGAAGTCTCACGGCTTGTCTCCGTATCTGACAGCCATCTGCGAGCACTATCCCTGGAGCAGCTCGGCCCATCTCCTGAAATCCAGGCGAATGGAAGACGACTCTATTCGCTTGCGCAGATTGGCGAGCTACGGAAGTACCTGGCTGAGGCACGGCCTAAAGATACAAAGAACTTCCTGCCATGGCGTGGTAAGGGAGAGCGGCTTCAAACCCTCGCATGTGTCAACTTCAAGGGTGGTTCAGCGAAGACAACCACCACCCTATACCTTGCTCAATGGCTGGCCCTCCAGGGATATCGTGTTCTAGCAGTCGATCTCGACCCGCAGGCATCGCTCAGTGCCATGTTCGGGATCCAGCCCGAATTCGACCTTCGCTGGGGTGATACGCTCTACGGCGCTATTCGATACGACGATAAACGCAAACCTCTGCGTGACATCATCCGCAAAACCTATTTCCACGGCCTCGATCTCGTTCCGGGCAACCTCGAACTCATGGAGTTCGAGCACGAGACCCCCAGTATGTTGTCCAGTCCCCAGCGTGCCGACGGTGGAATGTTCTTCGAGCGCGTCGGCCATGCCCTCGCTTCGGTGCAAGAGGACTACGATCTGGTCGTCATCGATTGTCCGCCGCAGCTCGGGTATCTGACCCTCGGGGCGGTGTGTGCCGCGACTTCTCTGCTGATTACGATCCACCCACAGATGGTGGACGTCGCGTCCATGTCCCAGTTCCTGCTGATGGCCTCCGATCTGATGCGGGTCGTCCGTGAGGCTGGCGGCGATCTCTCCCACGATTTCATCCGCTATGTCGTGACGCGCCACGAGCCGCACGATGGGCCGCAGAGCCAGATCGTTGCTCTCCTGCGCAGCCTGTTCGGGGATGACGTTCTGGCCGCCTCCGTCTGGAAGTCCACGGCGATCGCCGATGCAGGCCTGACGAAACAGAGCCTGTACGAACTCGACCGGAACAGCGTCGGCCGCGCGACCTACGATCGGGCTTACGAAAGCCTCGACGCCGTCCATCGTGAGATCCTCGGGCTCGTTCACAAAGCCTGGGGACGGGCCGCATGAGCTACTACGCTGAAACCCGGGACCTCTCCCCCACGATCTCAGGCAGCGAAAAGTTGGCCGCGGCCAACTCACGCCGGGACGTCGTGACCGGTCGGAGCTGGCCCATATATGCCGCCGCGGTCGACCGCGCCCCCTCCCCTGAAAAGTTGGCCGCGGCCAACTCTTGTTCGAACGCCGCCATGGACAAGGCCGGATCCGGAACTGGCGACCCTGCCGGCTACATCCCCGCCGGCGAAAAGTTGGCCGCGGCCAACTTTCGCTCCGGCAGTACCTCACGGCACGGATCCATCCTGGCTGAGTCCGTCCTTACCGCTTGGAGGCGGGCAGCATGAAACGCCGCGACGCAATCCGGGACCTGTACGCCCCAAGCCCCAACCTCGGAAAGTTGACATCGGTCAACCCGCCGGCGGGCACCGGCACGGAACAGCCCACCCCCGCTGCTGCTGCCGAACCCGCCAGCCCCTCTCCCGACCCTAAAAAGTTGGCCGCGGCCAACTCCGGTCCGGCCAGTGCCGCGGTTCAGGCTGTCGATGTCGGCTCTGAGGGCGCCGAGCAGGCGCCTGCGCCTGAAAAGTTGGCCGCGGCCAACTCGCCTCCCAACACTGAGGCGACTCTGGCCGCGCACCCAGGTCATCAGCCGACCTCCCATACCCCTGCCACAGTGAAGTTGACCGCGGTCAACTCCCGGTCACCCGACCCGTCGCCAGATGGAAGGGTGCCGGCAGGCCCCGTCCGCGCGATGAGCCTCTCGCTCTCTCGGATGGACGACGATCACCGCGCACTCCAAGCGGCGCTGGCAAGGGGGCAGACCATCGTCGACCTCGACCCGGCCTTGATCGAACCCTCCTTCGTGAAGGACCGGCTCGATCATGGCGCTGGCACCTTCGGCGAGTTCAAGCGCCAGATCGAGGAACACGGGCAGGAAGTCCCGATCCTCGTCCGTCCGCATCCCACCCGCATGGGCCGGTATCAGGTCGCCTACGGGCACCGGCGTCTGCGGGCCCTCACCGAACTCGGGAGGCAGGTCCGCGCCGTCGTGCGCGAGCTGAACGATGCTGACCTCGTCGTCGCCCAGGGCCTGGAGAACTCCGCCCGCCAGGATCTCAGCTACATCGAACGAGCGCTGTTTGCTTGCCGCCTTGAAGACCACGGCTTCGAGCGAACGATCATCACCAACGCGCTTTCCATCGACAAGGGTGAGCTGTCGAAGCTGATCGCTGTCGCGCGAGCCGTGCCGGAAGAGATCGTAACCAGGATCGGTCCCGCGCCGAAAATCGGTCGCCGCCGGTGGCTTGCTCTCGCCGAGCACATCAAGACCCCGTCCGTCGCAAGGGTGGTCGAGAAAGCCGTGATGGATGACGCCTTCACGGCGCTCGACAGCGATGCACGCTTCGCCAGGATCGCCGCGCTCGTCACTCCCCAGAAGCCCTCTCCGGCCTCATCGAAGCTGTGGGAGGGACAAGGGGGCCAGGCGACGGCAGAGATCTCCCGCAAGGGTGCAACCGTCACCCTGGCCATCGATCGCGAACCCTCTTTCGGCGAATTCGTCGCCGCCCGCCTCGACGAGCTTTATGCGGCCTTCCTCGACCAACAGGCGTCCGGGGCCCGGAACACCGAGAATGAGAAGGGGCCAGGCCAGCGGTGATCGCCTCGCTCTCTGAAAGTTGGCCGCGGCCAACTCCGGCGTCTCGTCGGTAGGGCACCGGGCGCGTCCCTTCGGGACCGGGCTCTACTCGCCGCCTGCAGCGGCTCCCCGAACCCGCTGCGCGGTTTCGGCCCTTCGGGTAACGATCAACCTCGCGCGGCCCGCCGGAAAGGTAGGGGGCCGCAATAGGCCGGTCCTCATGAAACTCCTTGTCCTCGCAGCCCTGCTCGCCCTGGCCTCTCTCCCAGCGCACGCCGAGACGGTCGACGGCGACCTGATCCGCGTCATCGACGGCGACACCGTCGAGCTGGCTGGAGAACGCATCCGCCTCGTCGAGCCGGACGCCCCTGAGATCTCCAAGCCCCGTTGCAACACCGAACTCGCCAATGGCCTGCTCGCCTCCGGACGCCTTCGCCAACTCCTCAAGGGCCCCGTCAGGATCGAGCGGTCCGGCCGGACCGACCGCTATCGCCGTACCCTCGCGTCGCTCGTAGCGCCCGACGGCAACGTCGCCGACATCCTGATCCGGGAGGGACTGGCGATACCCTACAAGCCGGGCTTCGAGGCCTACCAGCAGCGCGCCGAGCATTGGTGCCCGGGACAGGGCAGGGGGCCGACACCAGCCGTCAGCGGCGGAACAGTCCTGGATTGAAGTCGTCGGTCCTGCAGTCACACCGGCCTACCGCCCATAGGCCGCTCGGTTGGTGTCACCCGCGGACCGGGCCTCCATTAAGGAGAAGACCCCGGTCCATTCCCCTGGTCACCCGATCGCGAAAAGCTCGAGCTGACCAGATGCGATCCGCTTGCGCGCCGCACTCTTGGCCGGGGCCGGCCTGACCACAGGCTCACGTCTCACGAATGGCGGAAGTGCAACCCCGGGCTTGCCGTGCAGAACCGCGCCGACGATCGAACCCCCTTCGCCACGCAGCAGCACGTACAGGACGTGGGTCGAGGTCCGCAGGATCTCCTGTCGAAGCACCTCGTTGACTGCCAAACCAGAGAGCGCCGCCATCAGGCACGGCAGGCCGGCCGAGGCTACGCCCATCGCCTCGAACTCGATCTCGCGTAACCCCCAGCGCTGACGCGCCGCCCCAGCCGTCGTCGTGGGAAACGGGTTGGCCGCGACCACCGTCGCTCCGTCGACCACGAAAGCGGTCAGGCGCTCGCGTTCGGCGAACGTCCCAGCTCGCAACATGCCGGCGATCTGGCGCTTCTGATCCGCGATGTCCTGCAACGATTCCCCCAATCTAGCCGACCATCTTCATGGCCTGAGCGGGACCGATCAGCCAAGCTCGCACGCAGGAATTGGGGAAGGGCCGGACGAGCAGAACTAGGCCGGAGCCGCGGCGCTCGCAAAGCGATTATGATTCGTGCCCAATCACCCCGTTCTGAAAGAGTTGGCCATGCCAACACCGGCACCGCGTCGCCGAGGAGTAAGGGCGTCCCTTCGGAGCCGGGCTCTACTCGCCGCCTGCGGCGGCTCACCGAACCCGCTAACCAGCTCTTATCGTCCGAGATGTTTCGCGTTCCATCGCCAGATTAGTTGTGCACAATCAACGCGATGCTACTGCACGCCGTTCCAATTGTCGCAGCGCGATCGTCGCGTCCCGTACGATCGCCTCGGTAGGCCGCGGCTTCGACGGGATCCTGATCACCCGATATTGCCCCAGCGCCAGCATCGCATCGCGCTTCCGGTCCTTCACCGCATCGTGGCTCGCATCGTCGAGCTCGATCACCGCCTCGACGACGCCCGTGTTCGGATCAATCGCCACGAAGTCCACGATCTTCTGTCCGAACCGATTGCGGGTCCGCCAAAACTCCTTATGGCCGAGCCCCTTTTTAGGCTGCAACAATGCTCCCATACAAACTTGGCAAGAGATATGATGACCCGGCAATGCTCGGCGTAGGAGATCCAGCATCTCGACTTCTGCCCGCGTCAGGAACGGCTTTCGTTCGATCTTCAGAGCATTGCGCGAGCCGCCCAATAACGCTGCGAGAATGGCGGAGATACAAATTAATCCAACCAGAACCCCCGCAATGATCGGGAGTGAATGAAACAGAACCTGATATGAATATGGCATGACGTAGGGAAGCATGTACCATCCAGTCGAGGATCAGGGCGCTTATAGCCAGCTTGGCGGACATGTCTTTCCTGAAAATCGGGCTGTCCCGATCAGGACGGCAGGGCCAGTCGAACCGAGAGGCCACCGAGGCTCGACCGGTCGAGGTCCAGTGAGCCGCCATACAGCTCCGCCACCTCCAGAGTGATCGGCAGGCCGAACCCATGCCCAGGTTGGCTCTCGTCCAGCCGCCGCCCTCGCTGAAGCACCGCCGCTGCCTCCTCGCGGGTGAGGCCCGCCCCGTCGTCCTCGACCCTCACGACAATGGAGGAATCCTCACGCCGCGCCGACACCCGCACCCGCCCGGCGCACCACCGGCAGGCGTTCTCGACCAGGTTCCCCAGCATTTCCTCGGCATCCTGCCGCTCACACGCCACGGACAGCCCGGCCGGTACGTCCGTGATTAATGAGATCCCCTTGTCGGCCGAGAGGCGCCTCAGGACCATCACCACGTCGTCGACGACGCCGGCGAGCTCCACCCTGTCGCGCCCGGGCCCACTCACCGCCGCTGCCCTCGCACGCCGCAGATGATGCCGGACCCGACGGTCCATGCCCTCCACCAACCCGGCCAGCCGCGCATCGCGGCTTTCCCCTCGTTCATCGAACGCCAGCGCCAGCGTCGCGAGCGGCGTCTTCAGGCCGTGCGCCAGGTTCGCGACATGCCCCCGCGCATGCGCCAGGTTGGCCGCGTTCTGTTCCAGCAGGGCGTTGATCTCACCGACCAGCGGCCGGACCTCGAGCGGCTGCTCGGCCGGGACACGCTCACACACGCCCGCCCGAACATCGCCGAGCTGCTCGAGCAGCCGGCGCAGCGGTCGCAGTCCGACGCGGACCTGCACGAGGACCCCGCCGACCAAGCCGAGACCTATGAGAGCTATGGCGAGCCCGACATGGCACAGAACCTCGAATATGGGCCCGTACAGCGCCGTTTTAGGAGCCGACGCGATAACCACCGTCTCTGGCTCGCCCGGTCGCCCAGGTGCCCTCAGGACCCGCAGGATCAGCCCATCCCCATGAGGTCCAATCCCGTCGGCCGGGGCAGGGCCCTCCGCTTCCGCCGGCCCGGCCGGGATGGCGAGCCGTGCGTCTCCAAGCGACGCCGATCGCAGGACCGCGCCGCCGCGGCGCACCTGCCAGTACCAACCCGAGCCGAGCCGGTCTAAAGGCGGCACCTCCCGATCATGCCGAAGCGCCAACCCGCCGCCAGGCGCCTCGTGCACCTCGGACACCAGGGCCATGATCCGGTCGTCGAGCCGCCCGTCGAGTTGACCACGCACGAACCAGTGCAGCACCACGCCGATCGCCATGCTCGCCCCAGCCAGGGCCAGCATCGAGCCGACCGCCGCCCCCACGATCAGGCGACGCTGCAAGGACGACGGCTCTCCGATCACCATGCCAGGATGCCTGATCCGGCACTCTTGGCCCGTAACGACCTGCGAGGATCGAGAGGCATCTCGACGGCGTCCTTTCCACGGCCGGCCGGCCGCCGCCGCGGCCGCGATCCAGCTCGACGCGCGCCACTACCCCTCGCCCCTAAACCGAACCTGAACGAAACATCCTGCCGAGCCGCGCTATCTTTCCGCCTGCGCAGCCAGGGCGAAGATCAACCGGCAGATCCATGCCCTCACCTCGAGGGATCGAATATTCCTGAAAGCTTCGAGGATCATGTCGTCGTTCAAGTCAGCGGGAATGTCCCAAGGCCTGTCCGATTGAGTTCCATCTAAATGATTATAATAAAAATACTCAACGGGTTTTTGCAATAATTGGCTCAGGTGATAAATAGTGCCTGCACTAATATTGTCAATTCCTGTTTCGTATTTCCATATTTGTTGATCCGAGACGCCGATCCAATCTCCAACAAATTGTCGTGTTAGCTTTTTTGCTTTTCGGGCGCTCTTAATTCGTCTTCCAATGGATTTGCGAATATATAAGTCGTCCCTGACGGAATCATGACCTTCGTCGACACAGCGAGTATCGTTAGGTGGCTCGTTATTGTTCGACATGGTGGTAGCATAGCTCATCTTGGCATCGTATCAAGGGATTGTATCTATCAAGGACGATGTATCATCATGTCCAACTTTGCACAAATTAGCTTTGACCTTGTCGCGGATATCAAGAAATGTACATGCCCTAACGAAGTCCATGCGATCATGATGCGGGGAGCTGATATATTCAGCTACGATACGTTCGTTATTGCTGAAGCTCCGGCAAAGTCCATGGATGCTCTCCACGACCGGCTGATACTCGCGCAATGGCCCGCCCAGTGGTCGGCACGCTACGCGCGCAGCGGGTACATCCACCACGATCCTGTCGTGGCCCACACCCGACGCACCGCGGAACCCTTCCTATGGTCGAAGGCCCCGGTCCGACGCGACGAACGCCTGGCCCGCATCATCATGGGCGAAGCCGCTGAGATCGGTCTGCGGGACGGCTTCTGCATCCCCGTCCAGGACTTCCAGAGCACCCGGATGGTCTCGTTCGGAGGAACCCATATCGACCTCCCCGAGCACGCCGCCGCAGGCCTCCACCTCCTGGGCCTCTACGCCGACCTCACCGTCCGATCCCTCACGGCCGACACTCAGAAACGCCGGGAACGCCACCTGATCACCCCGCTCTGCTCGCCTCGTGAAATCGAGTGCATCAAGTGGACCGCAGCCGGAAAGACCAGCTGGGAAACCTCCGAGATCCTTTCCCTCTCGTCACGCACCGTCGACGATTACCTCAAGACCGCCGCTAGGAAGCTCGGGGCTGCCAACCGCCCGCATCTCGTCGCCAAGGCCATGCGCAGCGGCCTCATAGACTAACACGCTGACCGTAAATTTGCAGGATGTCCGATGACATCAGGAATGTCGTATTCCGCCAGTAGTGGAGGATGCGGCAATGCTAGTTGTGGTCGATCGCCAGAATTATTCCGAAAGCTCAGGCATGCTGGACGCGATGTATCGCTTTCGGCATCGCGTGTTCGTCGACACGATGAAATGGGAAGCCTGCCGGAAACCCGACGGGCGGGACATCGATCAATTCGACGGTCCCGACTGTATTCACGTCGCCGCTTGCGACGGCGAAGCCGTGATCTCGTACTCCCGTCTCCTGCTCACTACGAAGCCCCACCTCCAGAGCCACGTCTACCCGGAGCTGCTTCAGGGCCGGCCGGCCCCGTCAGGTCCCTACATCATGGAGTGGACCCGCTGCGCCGCAGCGCCCTGGCGCCGGCCCAACAGCCTCGCCGCCGATCCGAATGCCGGCCGCCAGTTCCTCGCCGTCACCGAGATGACCCCGTCCCTCGGCCTCGTCGGCTACATCGCCCAGGTCCATCCGACCATGATCACCAAGCTCACCGCGATGGGGTGGGACGTCGAGCCCCTCGCGCTTCCGACCCGGTACGACGGGCAGCTCGTCGTCCCGATCTACATGGAATGGAATTCCGGCACCGGCGACGCCACCCGCCGCGTCTTCGGCCTCAGGGGCACCCCCTACGACGTCCTGCCCGACGCCATGCCCGCCCCGTGGAGCGAGCCCCTCCGGTACGCCTCGTAGCCCCAATCAACCAGGACCGCGACCATGCCCACCCGCACGCCGCCGACGATCGACGAGGTCGCGGTGATCCTGCCAGCCATCGTGCGCGCGCTCACCATCCTCGTCGACAACCTCGAGCCCCTGGTGGAGCTGGCCTGCCAATCCACCAACCTCCCGGAGGAAGCCGCCGACGCATTGTCCGATCTGGGACACACCCTCACGGAACACTCGCGCACCATCATGCGCGAGGCCACCGAACGGCGTAGGACCGGTCCGGGCCGCGTCGTTCTCCTCAAGCCGCCCGTGGAGCCCGGAGCGGGCGATCGGCCGCTCGATCAGGAGTAGATTTGCATCGTTATGTGAGGTATTTCATAACCCTTCTTTCTATTCACGAAATAATTTCATATAATTATATTATGTTGCAGATATTTAGCGATTGATACCTATTTTTGCGGATCGGATTTGTTATGAAATACGGTGAAGTGCAGGCTATTGTGCAGTTGGCGGTAGCATTGAACGTTGGTGTTTTCGCATTGAAAGAGCTGGCTGTACCGTACTTCAACGATAAAATTCAATATCTCGAAAGATTTTGCTCGCACACAATCGTAAGATGTCGCGAAAAGGTCGAAAATTCCAACTCTCCCTTCAAAAGCGCCATGCTTGCAAAAATTTTCGATATGACTATTGAAAAATCAGAGGAATTGAAAATCGCTAAGGCGAATAGAGATACCACCGTATGGCATATTCAAATGGTGGCGACTGCTGGAATAATTGGAGCAGTTCTGTCTCTTTATATGTTGTACCATACATCTGTATATTACAATGAAGTTGTACCATATTATTTTACTTTGACATTGATCTTTATTTATTTACCAATAGTATTAGGCACTGGGTTTTTGCTTCTCGCTAGGCTCATCGCATATGGCGTTTATCAGAGGATAAAAAGAGATGAGAAAAAATTGGATGCTATTATTGAAATTTCATAGATAATATCAATTATTATCTGAACTGCCGGCTATAAAAAATCTATATTGATTTTAAATGTAGCGGTTCCTCGTACCCGCTACCCAAATGCGGCCCTCCGACTGAGGTTCAGGCTGACGTGGCCCGGGAGCTTGGCCCCGGGACCCTCATGGTTCCGAAGTAGGGGAGGGGGCCCGGAATGGGGTCAGCCGTACAGGCCCTCTGCTCGCAGGCGCGCGAGCAGCCGGCTCGCCTCGTCTTGAGCTGCTCCATCGCGCATGGTGTCCTCGAAGCCGTGCGAGAACATCGGCAGGAGCTTGTCGGCGGCTCGCGCCATGGCCGATCCCTCCCACAGGATCAGCACCTCCCGGTCGGTCAGGTCCTTCAGCAGATACCAGAGCGTCAGCATCACGCTCAGCGCCGGCCGGTCCTTCCATTCCGCCACGATTCCCTTCGAGATCCGCGAGACCCGCCGCAGGACCGCATCACGCTTCCTGTCGACGAGATCCTCCACCGGCTCGAGGCAGGCCGCCCTCAGGTTCTCTCGCAGCGTGGCGATATCGGCCTCCGCCTTCGCCGCGAGATCAGCCCCGGCAGGATGGAACACGCCCGGCGCTGCGCTCAACGCATAAAGAAGGTACGCCGGGATCATCAGCTCGACGCGCTGGCGATCGGATAAACTAGGCATTACACTTCCTGCGCATGGGCGAAGGATATTCTGATCTCAGAACGCATCCCGACCTGACTCGGCTAGCTATCTGCCAGATCCTGGTGCTGGATTGAAGCGGACCCTTCGGAATCCCGTCGCCGCGATCGACGTGCAGAGACTGTCCCATGCACAATCACGGCATGCTGCACGTATGATGCCGTTACGGAATGCGGTACGCAGCCGGGCTACCGATCCAACGTCGAGCCGCAGCACCGAGCCGACGCGGACCTCGCGCCCAAGGCAATCCGAGACCGCCAGGAGGGCGCTGTCGTCGCGCGCCGCTACCCGCTCGAGGCGGCAGTGAGCCTCGCCACCCGCCAGCAGGGGAGCGCAGATATCGTCGGGTCCCGCGACGATCCGCACGTCCTCGAGCGCCAGCCGCGCGGCCAGCGCGTCGTAGTTCGCGACGAACGCCCGCGTGTAGCCCTCGCCGACATAGGTCAGGAGACAGAGGAGGTGATGCCCTCGCAGTGCGATCATCAGGCTCTCACGCTCCCGCACCCCGATCGACCGGCTCGGTCGCTCCGTGGAGCGGCCGCCGGTCGTGTCCCTTAGAGTGGTGTAGCTGACCGGGAGCGGGAGATCCCGCCTGCGCGCCCTCCACAGCGCTGTAGCAGGCGGGTTCTCTCGCGGGGGTGGCCCTCGGCGGTGACGGGTTAGGATCGGGTTGCGAGCACCGACCCCGAACCCGGGAGACCCCCGATGACCGATGCCGTTATGAGCCTGCGCGCCCTGGCTGAGAAGAGCGCGGACGCGGACGTGCTGCGCGAGATGATCGGCTTTGCCGCGCAGCGCCTGATGGAACTGGAGGTGGGCGGCCTGACCGGCGCGGCCCACGGCGAGAAGAACCCGGAGCGGCTGGCCCAGCGCAACGGGTACCGTGACCGGGACTGGCAGACGCGGGCCGGCACGGTCGAGCTGCGCATCCCGAAGCTGCGGACGGGCAGTTACTTCCCGAGCTTCCTGGAGCCGCGCCGGATGACCGAGAAGGCGCTGACAGCCGTGATCCAGGAGGCCTACATCCAGGGCATCTCGACCCGTGCGGTCGACGATCTGGTCCAGGCCTTGGGCGGGACGGGCATCTCCAAGAGCCAAGTCAGCCGGCTGTGCCAGGAGATCGACGAGCGTTCGAACGCCTTCCTCGACTGGCCGATCGAAGGCGAGTGGCCCTATCTCTGGATCGACGCCACCTACGTGAAGGTGCGCCACAACCACCGGATCGTCTCGGTCGCCGTCATCGTGGCGGTTGGCGTCAACACGGGTGGGCGGCGCGAGGGGGAACCCATCGTGGCCTGCCACGATGGGAACCTGTGCTGGGCCTCGACATCGGCCCGTCGGAGGCCGAGACCATCTGGACCGAGTTCCTGCGCAAGCTGGCCCGGCGCGGCCTGCGCGGCGTCAAGCTGGTGATCTCCGACGCCCACGAGGCATCAAGGCGTCCGTCGCCAAGGTGATGACCGCCTCCTGGCAGCGGTGCCGGGTCCACTTCATGCGCAACGTCCTGGCCCATGCCGGCCGCTCGGGCCGGCGCGTCGTCTCGGCCTTCATCGCCACCGCCTTCGCCCAGGAGGACGCCGAGGCAGCTCGCCAGCGATGGCGGTGGGTGGCCGATCAACTCCGGCCCAAGGTGCCCAAGCTGGCGGCCCTCATGGACGCAGCGGAGACCGACGTCCTGGCCTACACGGGCTTCCCGGCCGCCCACCGTGCCAAGCTGCACTCGACCAACCCGCTCGAGCGCCTCAACGGCGAGATCAAGCGGCGCACCGAGGTCGTCGGCATCTTCCCCGACGAGCCTTCGATCCGCAGGCTCGTCGGCGCGATCCTGCTGGAGCAGAACGACGAGTGGGCCGTGCAGCGTTGCCGCTACATGACCCTGGAAAGCATCGCCCCGATCGGCGATGATCCCCTTGTCAGCCTGCCAAACCTCGCAGTCTGACCAGTCCGGCCCTGCCGGTCAGCGTGGTGGACTACCATCAGCTACACCACGCCCTGGGACACGATCTCTCGGCGACCTGACCAGGCACCCGCCCGACAATCCCGAGCTAGGTTTCGGGACCGGAACAGCCAATGCCGGACAGCCATGCTTCCCACCGGAGCCGTACGGCATTGCGCGACCGCGTCCGAGCGTAGCCGCGACGAGGCAGCCAAAGCCCAGTCATTTTGCACCCCGCTTGCTGCGCAGGCAATCCGGGGCACGGCCTCCCTGCGGGTGGTTCATTATCGCTGCATGACGCTGCGATCTTGCAGCGAATTCGGGCTTATGATGGGCTTGTGTCGAATGTCTCTAGAAAGGCCGTTGCGCCAAGCTCCTGAATCACGACGATCTTCCCCAACAGCCCGGCAAATTCGCTTCACTTGCCGGCCGCTGACGAGGTGGCATGTTGACCTTCGATCCGCAGACTCTGGATGCCCTGCCTCTCCTCGTCGATCGGATCGACGAGTGCGGCCAGATCACCTACGTCAATGCACATGAGGCCCAGGAACTCGGATGGAGCCCCGCCAGGCTCCAGGGGCAGCCCCTGGAAACCATCTACAGTGCCCAATCGGCAAAGACGGTCCGCAACCTCGCCAAAAATGCCGATCAGCGGGAATGCGGTTTTTTCGTATGGATGATGTCGGCCTCCGATCAAGAGGTCCCGCTGATCGCCACGGCATTTCGTGACGTCGAACGGGGCTGGCTGATCGTCAAGCAACGTCTGACGCCGGTGGTCCTCGGCACCGCCGCGGAGCTGATCGAACGGGTCGAGATCCTGTCGCAGATGATCGGCTCGGCCACCGAGGCGTGCTGGTGTATCGAGTTTCTCGAGCCGATCAATACGTTGCTGGCCGAGGACGAGATCGTCGACCGCATATTCTCCCATCAGAAGCGCTGGCGCGCCTGCAACGAAGCGATGGCGCGCCTCTACCGCATCCCCGACGGCCTGGACTTCAACACGCAGCCCGTCGAACGCTATTTTCCGGATACCGGCGTCAACCGCCGGATGATCCGGGATCTCGTCCGCTCCAACTATCGCCTGGACCGTGCCACCGCGATGGATTGTCGCCATGACGGCAGCGAGATGCTGGTGGAGAACGATTTCCGTGCGGCCGTGGAGAACGGCGCACTGATCCGTCTTTGGGGGACGACCCGCGATATCGGGCCTTCCAAGCGGCGGGAACAGCAGCTCTCCGACCACGCGACCGCGATGCTCGACATCCTGAGCGCGCTGCCGGACCCGGTCCTCGTCCTGTCGAGCGAGGGGGCGATCCTGGCGGCCAATCCAGCGGCGGAATCGGCCTGGGGACGACCGGCCGGTCGCATTCTCGGCAGCTCAATCGAGCAGTTCGTGGACGGACGGGGGGGCTTCCTGAAGCTTCTCGCGGCCGCGGAAGGCGGGCCGGACGAGCAGGCGGGCTGCGACCTGCAGGTCCTGACGGGGGACGGCAGCAAGGAGGCCTGGCGCTTCCGGGTCGCCGTCCTCGAAGGCGACTTGCGCCGTTACGTCCTAACGGCTCGTCCGCGGATGCGCCGCCGGTCGAGATCCCAAGCGGGGGCGGTCGCGCGATGAAGTTCTACGCCAGCGATCCCCCGTCTTCGGGACTCCGCCGGCCGCGCCCGGCTCTCGTCGACGACCCGTCCATCATGGGCTTTCTCGAGGCGCTGCCGGACGGCGCTGCCCTGGTGGAGATCGACGGGACGATCAAGTTCGTCAACACGCGGATGCAGCTTCTCCTCAACCTGGCGAAGGGAGACCTCGTGGGGAGCGACCTCGCCAAGCATGCGAGGACCGCCGGCCCGATCTTGGCGAAAATCGCGACGGCCCTCCACCAGTTGAAGCGTGCGGAACTGACGGGAACCCTAAATTCGCAGCGCAGTGTCTTCGCCTCGATCAGCATTCTGCGAACGAGCGACGGTGCGGCCTACGCGGCCTTGTTCACCCTACGCGAACTCACCCGGCAAGCGAAGGAGACGGCCCCCGACCGGTTTCGCTTCGAGGCCGACATGCTGCAGGACGGGGCGGTGCGCTACGTCCAGACCGAGCGCCTTCGCGCGCTGGCAAGGCGCGCCTCGACCGCCCTCGAGCGCGGCAGCCCGGTGATGCTGCTCGGCGAGAGCGGCACCGGGAAGACCGAGTTCGCCCGCACCGTTGGGCAAGGCGGCTCCTCCGCGGCGCTTCCCTTCGTGCATGTCAATTGCGGCCTCCTGTCGGAGCAGCAATTCGACATCGAAATGTTCGGAATCGAGCCGGGCTCGGCGCTCGACCCGTCGACGAGGGGAAAGCCCGGTTATGTCGAGGTCGCCGACGGAGGCATCCTCTTCCTGGACCAAGTTTCCGACCTGTCCCTCGCGGCTCAGATCAAGCTTGTCGCCTTCCTCGAATCGAGAACTTTCAGTCGCGTCGGTTCGACTCAACGTCGCCAGACCCACATCAATCTGGTCTCCGCCACCAACCAAGACATTTTTTCATTGATTGATGCCAGGATATTCCGTAAGGATCTTTACTATCGACTGTCATCCGTCGTCATCGAGTTCGACAGGTTGTCCGGCCAGGACGATCTGATCAAACTTCTCGCCGATCTGAAGATGAACGCAATCAATCAAAAAATTGCCGGATCACTCGCGCTGTCCGAGGGCTTTCACCAAAAGCTTCTCAGCTACTCCTACCCAGGAAATATTCGAGAGCTCTTCAACATTCTGGACCACGCAGCGGCTCTGGCTGGTGAGGTCGTGCAGCCCGAGCATTTTTTCGTGCCTTATTCCCCCGCCGCGGCGTCTCCCGAGACGTCGGCTCCGCCGGCGGAAGCGCCGCCGCGCTCGTTCAAAGAGCTCGTCCACGAATTCGAGACTTGGCTTGTCGAAAAGTCGATCGCCCAAAACGGAAGCAAGCGCAGTGCTGCGCGAGCCCTTGGCATCGATGTGGCGACATTGCTCAGAAGAACCAATCGAAAGATCTGAACTTTCTACCAAGGAGAAGGACAATGGCGTTCAAGAAGACCGCTGCGACGCTGGCCGTCACCGCGTCGCTCCTTTCGCAGGCCGCCACGGCCCATGCCGGCGAACTCAACCTTCTGACCTGGGAAGGTTACGCTCCGGATGCCTCCGTCAAGCCGTTCGAGGCGGCATCGGGCTGCAAGGTCACGGCGACCTATGTCGGATCGAACGACGACTTCGCCGCGAAGCTGGCGGCGGGCGGCGGCGTCTACGACATCATCACCCCGTCGCTGGACACCGTGTCGATGATGCAGCTGGCCGGCTTCACGCAGCCGATCGATGTCGCCAAGGTGAAGGACTACGACGGCATCTATCCGGAATTTGCGAAAGCGGAGGCCCTGGTCGCCAAGGGCCGGATCTGGGCGGTTCCGATGGTTTGGGGATCCGTCTCGATCATCTACCGGCCGGACAAGGTCCCTGCCCCCGACTCGATCGGCGTCCTGTTCGACCCGAAATACAAGGGCCGCATCTCGCTCTGGGACGACAAATCCGCGATCTACTGGACGGCCCGCTACCTCGGATATTCCAACATCTTTGACCTGTCCGACAAGCAGCTCGACACGATCAAGGCTAAGCTGATCGAGCAAAAATCTCTCACTCGCAAATACTGGACCTCGGCCGGGGAGCTGACGGAGCTCATCGCGAACGGCGAGGTCTATGTTTCGAATGCATGGACCGGACTGACCTCGAAAGAGGTCAACGCTCTGAAGAAAGGTTTTTCGGTCGCGGAGGTCACACCCAAGGAGCGGGCCGAGGGCTGGATGGACTCGATGATGCTCGTCACGGGCTCGCCGAACACAGAATGCGCCTACAAGTTCATGTCCTTCATGCAATCCCCGGCCGGGCAGTGCGGCATCGCCCAGTCGACCGGCTATTTTCCCGTCAATCCCAAGGCGGTCGGCACCTGCATGGACGAGACGACGAGGCAGGAACGCAAGGTCGGCAACATCGACTTCGTCAAGAGCCTCGTCATGTGGCAGCAGCCGAAGCGGCTTGATAAATATATCGAAGTCTGGAACGCGGTCAAATCTGCTCCCTGACGTCTCGTATCCAGTCAATCCATCCAATCGAGCCGTGCGGACGGCCCTGTTCCGGCGGCTCCCCTCTTCGTATGAATGAGCATGAGATGTCGCAACCCATCGTGTCGCTCGCCGGCGTGACGAAAGCGTTCGGACCGTTCACGGCTTTGCACGACACAAACCTCCAGTTGAATGCTGGAGAATTCGTCACACTGCTCGGTCCTTCGGGCTGCGGGAAGACGACGACGCTTCGTCTCATCGGCGGCTTCGAGTTCGCGACCGCGGGGACGATCTCGATCGAAGGACGAGACGTCACGGCGCTGCCGCCCTACCGCCGGCCGGTCAACACGGTCTTTCAGGACTACGCGCTCTTCCCGCACATGACCGTCGAGGAGAACGTGGCCTACGGCTTGACCGTGCGCGGGGAGGCCGTCTCCAAGCAGGACCGTGCGTCACGGGTTCGGGACGCGCTGGCTCTGGTCGGATTGTCCGCCTACGGGGCCCGCCTGCCGGGCGCCCTGTCCGGGGGGCAGCGCCAACGCGTCGCCATGGCGCGAGCGATCGTGAAGCAGCCTCGCGTGCTACTGCTGGACGAGCCGCTGTCGGCGCTCGACGTCAAGCTTCGCGAGACCATGCAGATCGAGCTGAAGCGTCTGCACCGGGAACTGGGCATCACGTTCCTCATGGTCACCCACGACCAGAACGAGGCCCTGGCGTTGTCGGATCGCATCGTGGTCATGAGCCAGGGCCGCATCGTGCAGGTCGGCGCGCCAACCGATCTCTACGACAATCCGGGATCCGCCTACATCGCCGACTTCATCGGCGCGTCCAACCTCCTCGACGCGACTTTCCAATCCGCCTCGGACGGCGTCGACGTCTTCCGGTTGGGCGACGGCTCGTTGCTCCGCAAGGCCCGCCGAGGGCGCGAGACGAGCGCAGGCCTACGGGAGGGCGCGCGCGTCCGGCTGGGCATCCGTCCCGAGCATGTTCATCTCGCGCCTGTCGAGGGCGGCAACGAGATCCAGGCTCGCCTCGCCGGCAGCCTCTTCCTGGGAGATCGGCTCCGTCTGGAGCTGTTTCCGGCGCGCAGCGAACGGCCGTTCTTCGTCGATCTCCACCGCAACGCCTCGTCGCGGCGGGCGCCCGAAGCAGGCGAAACGATCAAGCTTTATGTCGGAGCCGAAGACGTGATGTGTTTCGCGGAGCCGGAGCAATGAGCTTCGTCACAAGGCGCAATGCCCCGGCCTTTCTGGCCCTGTTCTCCGGTCCGTTCCTCTGGATCCTGGTCTTCATGATCATTCCTTACGTGGTGATGATCTCGGTCAGCTTCTGGACCCGGCAATTCCCCCTGTTCGTCCCCGACTTTCAGTGGGGAAACTACGCCAAGATCGTCCTCGATCCGCAATATGCCACCGTCGTGCTGCGGACCCTGAAGATCGCGACGATCGTCACCGTCGTCTCGAGCCTCCTCGCCTATCCCGTCGCCTACATGCTGGTGTTCACCATCAGGTCGGAGGCGCTTTCCAACCTCCTCTACATGTGCGTCATCGTTCCTCTGTGGGTCTCGTACCTGCTCCGCGCCTATACATGGAAGATCATCCTGGGGACGAACGGGGCGCTCAACTCCCTGCTGATGTCGATAGGCCTCATAAAGGAGCCCCTTTCCATTTTTCTCTATAACCAGACGGCGATGATCATCACCCTAGTCTATATTTTCATCCCGTTCATGATCATGCCGCTCT
Source organism: Methylobacterium indicum (assembly GCF_017347565.1). NCBI lineage: Bacteria > Pseudomonadati > Pseudomonadota > Alphaproteobacteria > Hyphomicrobiales > Methylobacteriaceae > Methylobacterium > Methylobacterium indicum. The sequence continues at coordinate 20,188 of NZ_AP024148.1, forward strand.
ACGCGGTCCTGAAGAATATTCCGAGATCGCTCGTCGAGGCATCCGAGGACCTGGGTGTCGGTCCGTTCCACACCTTCCTGCGCGTGATCCTGCCGCTCTCGATGGGTGGGCTGGTGGCCGGCATGACCCTGACCTTCTGCCTGTCCTTCGGCGACTTCGTGGCGCCCGTCCTGGTTGGGGGGCCGGACGGCACCATGGTGGCGAACCTGCTCCAGAGCCAGTTCGGCGCCGCCTTGAACTGGCCGCTGGGCTCCGCCCTGGCGACGCTCGTCCTCCTCCTCGTTCTCGTCGTCCTCCAGGTTTCCAGCCGGTTCGACCGCGCTGGGCAAATCGACCTTCGATAGGGGCTCCCATGCGATCGCTTCTCTGGTGGCAGCAGGGTCTCGTCGGCACGAGCGTGCTGGTCCTCGCCTTCCTCTACGTCCCGATCCTGCTTCTGATCCTGTTCTCGTTCAACGACAGTGCGGTCACGTCCTTCCCGCTCGCCGGCTTCACCTGGCGCTGGTACGCGGCGGCCGTCGCGAACGGGCAGATGCTGACGGCGCTGCAGAACAGCCTCGTGGTCGCCGTCTGCGCGACGGTCGTGAGCGTCGTGGTCGGCGTCACGGCGGCGATCGCCCTCGACCGCTACGAATTCGTCGGCAAGCGGCTGTTCCAGAACGTCATCCTGCTGCCGCTCAGCTTGCCGGGCCTTGTCACCGGTATCGCGATGCTCAACTTCTATAAGCAGATCGGCATCCCGCAGAGTCTCACCGCCGTCGTGATCGGACATTCGACGGCCCTGCTCGGGATCGTGGTGTCGCAGGTCATGGCACGGCTCGCGAAGGTCAACAGCCGGATGCTAGAGGCCTCGTCCGATCTCGGCGCGACGCCTCTGGAAACCTTCCGGCGCGTGACTCTGCCCCAGATCATGCCGTCGATCCTGGGCGCGGCGCTCCTGTGCTTCACGCTGTCGTTCGACGAGATTCCCGTGACCTACTTCCTCACGGGCCGGGATGTCACGCTCCCGATCTACATCTACTCGACCCTTCGGCGTGGCATCACGCCGGAAATCAACGCCATCGGCAGCATCATCGTCGCAGCGTCACTGCTGCTGGTGATCGCGTCGGTCAAACTCCTCCGAAATCAAAAGTAGATTTCGCTTCCGCGGAGAGCAACCATGAACGACACGCCCTTCACCAAAGAGTTCTGGCATGCGAAGGCGGCGACGGTGAGCCTGCGCACCCAGCATTTCATTGACGGCGCCTACCGGCCGTCGGCTGACGGCCGCACCTTCGCCTCGATCAATCCGGCGACGGGCAGGCCGATCGCCGAGGTCGCGCGCGGCAGTGCCGCGGAAGTCGACCTGGCGGTCAAGGTCGCCCGCAAGGCTTACCGGTCGGGCGCCTGGTCCCGCATGGACCCGCGTGCCCGCATGGCCGTCCTCGAGAAGTTCTCCGCGCTCGTGGCCGAGCATGCCGAGGATTTCGCCGTGCTCGACAGCCTCGACATGGGCAAGCCGGTCATGGACATGATGAACATCGATGTCCCCGGGTCGGTCACCGCGCTGAAGTTCTTTTCCGAGACGATCGACAAGATCGAGGGGGCGGTGACCTCGACGACCGCCGGCGCCTTGCACTACATCCTGCGCCAGCCGCTCGGCGTGGTCGGTGTCATCGTGCCCTGGAACTACCCGTTGATGATGGCGGCCTGGAAGCTGGGTCCGGCGCTGGCGACCGGCAACTCGGTGGTGCTGAAGCCGGCGGAGCAATCGCCGCTCTCGGCCGGTCTCCTCGCGGAGCTCTTCATCGCGGCCGGCGGTCCGAGTGGCGTCCTGAACGTCGTGCAGGGCCTCGGCGAAGAAGTCGGCAAGGCCCTCGCGCTGCACGACGACGTCGACAAGATCGGCTTCACGGGCTCCACCGAGGTCGGCAAGCTCCTGATGGTCTATGCCGGCCAGTCCAACATGAAGCGGATCTCAACAGAATGCGGCGGCAAGACCCCGCAGATCGTCCTCGCCGACTACGACGACCTCGACACCGCAGTCACCTATGCGGTGAACGGGATCTATGGAAATCAGGGCGAGGTCTGCAACGCCGGCTCGCGCATCCTCGTCGATCGGAGCATCCACGACGATTTCGTGGAGCGGTTTACCGCCCGGACCCGGGAGACCTTCGTCCTTGGCGATCCCCTGGACCCGTCGACGACGATCGGCCCGCTGGTCACCTCGTCTCACCAGAAGCGTGTCCTCGACTACATCGAGATCGGGCGGGCCGAAGGGGCTTCGCTGCGCTTCGGCGGCGGGCGTTTCGATGCCCTTCCCGACGGTGCCTTCGTCGAGCCGACGCTGTTCACCGGAGTCGACAATGCGATGCGGATCGCCAAGGAGGAGATCTTCGGACCCGTCGCGGCGATCCTTCCCATCTCAGGCCTGGAGGAGGCAGTCGAAATCGCCAACGATTCCATCTATGGACTGGCGGCATCGATCTGGACACGCGACGTCGGCAAGGCCCACCGCTTCGCCCGTGACGTCGAGGCCGGCGTGGTCTGGGTGAACTGCTTCGACCACGGCGACATGACGTCAATTTGGGGCGGCTTCAAGCAGACCGGGAACGGGCGAGACAAGTGTCTCGAGGCCCTCGGACAGTACAGCCAGACGAAGTCGGTGTGGCTCAACATCGACTGACCTGACCGGGCAGCAGGGCGCTCCCGATCGCAGGAAGCGCCCCGGCCCCGTCCACGCCTCGAATCCGGTCGCACCGTCCATGCGGCCGGTTCACGGGTGCAGGGTGCGCTACGTGAGACGCGCTCCGCATCCGCCGTCCCATCCCTGTCGTCGTAAGGGTGCCTCCTCTATAGCTGCTTCGTCGGGACGCGGCGCATCCTGCCCGCGATGCGGACTGCTCAATATTTTGAGCAGGCGGGTGAGGCATGACGGACGACGATTTCGATGTGGGCGGTCGGCTCCGGGCTCTGCGGGCGCAGGCGGGCCTGTCCCAGCGCGGCCTGGCGGAGAAGGCCGGCGTTCCCCACGCTCAAATCTCGGTCATCGAGCAGAACAAGTCGAGCCCGTCGGTCTCGACGCTCCGAAAGATCCTCGGCGGGCTCAGCGTCAGCATGTCGGATTTCTTCGACAACGACCGTCTCGAGTGCCAGGCAGGACCGTTTTTCGAAGCGAACGGGCTGATCGACCTGACCTCCCGGATCCGCAGCCCGGGCTATCTGTCCCTGCGACAGGTCGGGGATGCCAAGGCCCACAATCTCCAGATCCTGCACGAGGTCTATGGACCAGGGGCCGATACCGGCGAAGTCCTCCTGCAGCATGCGTCCAGTGAGGGCGGCATCGTCATCGAGGGCGAGATCGAGGTGACGGTCGGCCACCTAGTGCGCATCCTGCGCGCCGGCGAGAGTTATCTCTTCGACAGCCGCACGCCGCACCGTTTTCGTAACGTCTCGTCAGCAACGGCCGTCGTGATATCAGCTTGCACGCCGCCTTATTTGTGATAATCGCGAATGTTAAAGGCAAAAATTTTTTATTTATTTTATATCTGACAGGTTTTATATTGATGTGGAATGATCGCAATTGGGCGGCGGCCTGGTGCGCTGGCAGCCCGAACCTTCGGCGTCCGCCGCCGATCGTCCTCGCCGTCTCCGCCGGCCCCCCGCCGCGCGAACCGTGGCGACCCGATCCCGCCGCTTGATCCTCGATACCCTGGAACCTCGCACGCTTTATATTTTTAGCGTGTTGCTCAATATTTTGATCGATGCTAGGGCTTCGTCGCTCAAACTAGGAGGGCGATCATGGGCCAGGGGCAGGCGCTGCGCACGAGGCAGCAGAATGCAGTGGCGGCGGGTGTGGCGACGAAGGCCATCTTCGCCGAGCGTGCCGCGAATGCCGAGTTGTGGGACGTCGAGGGCCGGCGCTTCATCGACTTCGCCGCCGGCATCGCCGTCAACAACACGGGCCACCGCCATCCGCATGTCATGCGGGCTGTCGCCGAGCAGGCTCTGCAGTTCACGCATACCTGCTTCCACGTCGCTCCTTACGAGAGCTACATCCGGCTGGCCGAACGATTGAACGCGATCGTCGACACGGGCGAGGAAAACCGCACGATGCTGGTCACCACCGGCGCCGAGGCGGTGGAGAACGCGATCAAGATCGCGCGCGCCTATACGAAGCGGTCCGCCGTCATCGCCTTCACCGGCGCGTTCCACGGGCGGACGATGATGGGCATGGCGCTGACCGGCAAGGTCGCCCCCTACAAGAAGGGGTTCGGGCCGTTCCCGGCCGAAATCTTCCACGTGCCGTTCCCGGCCGCCTTCTCGGGCGTGGACGTCGCGGCCTCCCTGCGCGCGCTGGATCACCTTCTCGCCTCCGACGTGGACCCCGACCGTGTCGCGGCCTTCATCGTCGAGCCGATCCAGGGGGAGGGCGGCTTCAATGCCGCTCCGTCCGCCTTGCTGCAGGGCCTGCGCGAACGCGCCGACCGGTACGGGATCGTCCTCATCGCCGACGAGATCCAGGCCGGCATGGCCCGAACGGGGATGATGCTGGCGATCGAACATTCCGGGGTGAAGCCCGATCTCGTCACGCTCGCCAAGGGGCTCGCCGGCGGTTTTCCGCTCTCGGCGCTGGTCGGCAAGGCGACGATCATGAATGCTGCGCTGCCGGGCGGGCTCGGTGGAACCTATGCCGGCAATCCCATCTCGGTCGCAGCGGCGAATGCCGTGCTCGACGTCATCGAGACCGAGCGGCTGTGCGCGCGGGCGACGTGGATCGGAGAGCGGGTGGGCGCGCTCCTGAACGACCTGGCCGCTCGCCAGGGGCTGGAGCGGCTCGGGGATGTCCGTGTCAACGGTGCGATGATCGGGTTCGAGCTCGTCGAAGCCACGCCAAGCCGTGACGCCGCACCTCAGCTGACGTCCCAGATCGTCGCCGAGGCCGAACGGCGCGGCCTCATCGTGCTGTCCTGCGGTGTCCGCTACAACGTCATCCGCCTGCTTCCACCGCTGACCATCGAGGAGTCGGTCCTGGACGAGGCGCTGCAGATCCTCGAGGCGTCGATCGAGGCGGCCTTCGCCACGGTGCCGGCGGCCCACCCGGCGAAGGCGTGAGCCCGTGACCGTCCATCGCAACCTCATCGACGGAGAATGGGTCGGATCGGAGGGCGTCCCCAACATCAATCCCTCCGACACACGGGATGTCGTCGGCCTCTACGTTCAGGGCTCTGCCGAGGATGCGCGGCAGGCCGTCGCTGCGGCCAAGGCCGCCTTCCCGAAATGGTCGCAGAGCGTGCTCCTGGAGCGTCACGCGATCCTCAGGCGCGCCTCAGACGTCATTGCCGCGCGCAAGGAGGAGCTCGGTCGCCTCCTGTCGCGGGAGGAGGGCAAGCCCCTTGCGGAGGGCGTCGGCGAAGTCGTCCGCGCGGCCCAGATCTTCGATTTCTTCGCCGGGGAATGCCTGCGACCGGGGGGCGAGTGCCTCCCGTCGGTCCGGCCGAGTGTGAGCGTCGAGGTCACGCGCGAGCCGATCGGCGTCGTCGGCGTCATCACGCCCTGGAACTTCCCGATCGCCATCCCGGCGTGGAAGATCGCGCCGGCGCTCGCCTACGGCAACTGCGTGGTCTTCAAGCCCGCCGAGCTCGTGCCCGGCTCGGCATGGGCACTCGTGGACATCCTGAGGCAGTCCGGGTTGCCGGACGGGGTCCTCAACCTCGTCATGGGTCGGGGGGCGGATGTCGGCCAGGCCTTGCTCGACAGCCCCGATCTGGCCGGCATCTCCTTTACCGGGTCGACCCGCGTCGGGGCGCGGGTCGCCGCCGCCTCGGTTCCGTTCCAACGGAAGTACCAGCTCGAAATGGGCGGCAAGAACCCGTTCGTGGTCCTGGACGACGCCGACCTGCCGGTCGCCGTGGAGGCGGCGGTCAACTCGGCGTTCTTCTCGACGGGCCAGCGATGCACGGCCGCCTCCCGCCTCATCGTGACGGACGGGATTCACGACCGCTTCGTCGCGGCCGTGCAGGACCGCATGGCCAGCCTTGCGATCGGCCACGCCCTCGAGGACAGCACGCAGATCGGGCCGGTCGTCGACGAGGCGCAGCTTGGGCAGGACATCCGCTATGTCGAGCTCGGGCAGCAGGAGGGCGCGAGGCTCGCTCACGGCGGTCACCGGCTCGATCGGGCGACGCCGGGCTTCTATCTGCAACCCGCACTCTTCACCGAGGCGACCAACGCCATGATGATCTGTCAGGAGGAGATCTTCGGCCCCGTGGCTGCCGTCATCAGGGTGCGCGACTACGATGAAGCGATCGCCACGGCGAACGACACACGCTTCGGGCTATCGGCGGGCATTGCGACCACGAGCCTCAAATACGCGTCGCACTTCAAGCGCAACGTGCAAGCCGGGATGGTGATGGTCAACCTGCCGACCGCGGGCGTCGATTTTCACGTGCCGTTCGGCGGCCGGAAATCGTCGTCCTACGGCAGCCGAGAGCAAGGGCGCTACGCGGCTGAGTTCTATACGACAGTCAAGACGGCCTACACCCATGCGGGGTGAGGGTGGACCCATCGTGGGGCGATGGAGGCAACGGTCGGCATCGGTCTCGTGCCGAAGCTCTGGCGGTCCGCGTGGTGCTGCACGCGGCCGCCGGCAGCATGATCGCACGCTCGACCCGCCCGTCCCGCGCCCAGAGCCTGTTTGACTTGCGAGGACAGCGCCGCGAGACACTGTTCACTCCGACCCGCGACCTCATCCTGAGAGCCTATTTGATTGGCTCTCACAGATTTGATACCTACCCTGGGATTGCCCCGGATTGGATACTGCTGGCGAATCCTTCTGTGTGGGTAGCTCGTTGATGTGGCAACGCAATCCGAGGTTCTCGGAGGCTCGTCATGTCGCTGCATCCACGCTCGCCCGCCGAGGTTCCCAGCCAGACCGCCGTCGTGGCGCGGGCCGCGTTCCCGCGGGGCAATCCCTACATGCGGCTGAGGGATGAATTCGGCACCGTGTTCACCGACGCGCAGTTCACGGCGTTGTTCTCCTGCCGTGGCCGCCCAGCCGAGGCGCCCTGGCGGCTGGCTCTCGTGACCGTGCTGCAGTTCGCCGAGAACCTCTCGGATCGCCGCGCGGCCGAGGCGGCGCGTGGCCGCATCGACTGGAAGTACCTCCTGGGCCTCGACCTCACCGACCCGGGCTTCGACGCCTCGGTGCTGAGCGAGTTCCGCTCCCGCCTCGTGGCCGGCCACGCCGAGACGCTCCTGCTCGACACTCTCCTGACCCTGTGTCGCGAGCGCCAGCTTCTGGTCGCGCGAGGCCGTCAGCGCACCGACAGCACGCATGTCCTGGGGGCGGTGCGCAGCCTCAACCGCCTCGGCTGCGTCACCGAGACCTTGCGCGCCACCCTCAATGGGCTCGCCGTTGCGGCTCCCGATTGGCTTCGTGTCCATGCCGAGGGGAGCTGGAACGAGCGTTACGCCAAGCCCATCGACGATCTGTACGTCCCGCAAGGCGAGGCGGCCCGTCGGGCTCATGCCGAGCCGATCGGCCGCGACGGACACACGCTCCTGGCAGCCGTGTTCTCGCCCGACGCCCCGGCCTGGCTGCGCGAGATCCCCGCCGTGATCCTGCTCAGCCGGGTCTGGCTGCAGAACTTCCAGATTGTCCCGGTCGATGACGAGACCGGCGCGAAGGACGACGTGGATCATCCAAACCCGCAGATCACGCGAGTTGTCTGGCGAACGTCCTCGGAGGGCATTCCACCCTCACTGCTGATGATCGCCTCGCCGTACGATCCAGAGACCCACTATGCCAAGAAGCGATCGACGACGTGGATCGGCTACAAGGTCCACCTCACCGAGACCTGCGACGCGGATCGCCCGCGCCTGATCACTCACGTTGCGACCACGCTGGCCCCGGTCGCCGACCGCGACGCACTCGGGTCGATCCATGCCGACCTGGCAGCCCACGATCGTCTCCCGGACACGCACCTGGTCGATGCCGGCTACGTCGATGCCGACCTGTTGCTTGCCAGTACACGCAATCACGCCGTGACGCTGCTCGGGCCGAGCCCACAGGATACGCAGTGGTAGTCGCGTCAGTCGGGAGCCTTCAGGCTTCAGGACTTCCAGATCGACTGGGATCGGAAGATCGCCACCTGTCCGGCCGGTCACACCACGACGAGTTGGAGCCCCGATCACAACGTGGGTCGCACGGTGATGCGCATCCGCTTCTCCAGTGCGGACTGCAAGCCCTGCGCGCTCAAGGAGAACTGTACGCGCTCCCCGCGCCGGTTGCTCACGCCGCGTCGGCGCGAGGAACATGCGGCGCTGGAGGCCGCGCGGGCGCGAGAAGCCGATGAGACCTTCGCCGAGCAGTACCGCTGGCGGGCGGGCATCGAAGGAACACTATCGCTGGGCGTGCGCACCATGCATCTGCGGCGGGCTCGCGACCTCGGGCTGGCAAAGGTCCACCTCCAGCATGTGCTGACCGCCGCCGCCCTCAACATCAGCCGGATCATCGACTGGCTGGCGGGTGAGACCGTCGCGTCGACCCGGCGATCACCCTTCGCTCGCCTCATCAGTCAAGCTGCCTGAGCCGCGGCATTCGCCAGCAGTATCCGATCCGGGGCAATCCCAGATCATCATTGCACGCTATCCTTCGTGATCCTGTTAGATTGACGGGCGCAAAAGTCCGGCCTGCACCGCGTCGGCCTCCCCGAGCGCGGGCGAGGCGCGCTCGGTTCGAAGGGCGCTGCGCGAGAAACGGATCGGCGTGCGCAGGCCCGGCACTCCCTCCGGCGCGATGCACAGGCCGCGATGCCGGATCTGAGGATGGGCGATTGCGCCGACGACGTCGTTGATCGGCCCGCCCGGCACGCCGCCGCGTTGCATCGCCGCGATCAGGGCATCGCGCGCCATCCCGGACGTGCGCTCGGCGAGGAGCGCGCATAGCCTGTCGCGGTTCTCGACGCGGGCCGGGTTGGTAGCGTAGCGCGGATCGGCGGCGAGGTCGCCAAGGCCGAGGAGGGCGGCGAAGCCGGCGAATTGCCGATCGTTGCCGCAGGCGACGATGACGTGGCCGTCCGCGACCGGGAAGACCTGATAGGGGACGATGTTCGGATGGGCGTTGCCCATGCGGGTCGGCGCCGCACCGCCCGCCAGATAGTTCATCGCCTGGTTGGCGAGGGCGGCGACGCCGCAATCCAGCAGCGAGAGGTCGACATGCTGCCCCCGGCCGGACCGCTCGCGCTCGGCGAGCGCGGCCTGGATCCCGATCGTGCCGTAGAGCCCGGTCAGGATGTCGATCCACGCGACGCCGATCTTCTGCGGCTCGCCCTGCGGGTCGCCTGTGAGATCCATGATCCCGCACAGGCCCTGGATCAGGAAATCGTACCCGGGCAGCGGCGCGCACGGCCCGTCCTGCCCGAAGCCGGTGACCGAGCCGTAGACGAGGCGCGGGTTGAGCGAAGACAGCGTCTCATAGTCGAGGCCGTATTTTTTCAGGCCCCCGACCTTGAAGTTCTCGATCAGGACGTCGGCCTCGCGCACCAGGTCGAGGAGGATCGCGAGGTCGGCCGCCCGTTCGAAATCGCAGGTGATCGAGCGCTTGCCGCGGTTGGCGGCATGGAAATAGGCGGCCGTGCGGTCGAGCGTGCCGTCGGGCAACGTGCGCTCGACGAAGGGCGGCCCCCAGCGGCGGGTGTCGTCGCCGCCGGGCGCCTCGACCTTGACCACCTCGGCGCCGAGATCGGCGAGCGTCTGGCCGATCCAGGGACCGGCCAGGATGCGCGCGAGTTCCACGACCTTGAGACCGGCCAGCGGTGCCGCGCCGACGCGGGAGGAGTCGCCGGTCATCGCGTCCGGCCTCAGAAGAAGGCCTGGAGGCCGGTGACGGCCCGGCCGAGGATCAGCGCATGGACATCGTGCGTGCCCTCGTAGGTGTTGACCGTTTCGAGGTTGACCATGTGCCGGATCACCTGGAACTCTTCCGAGATGCCGTTGCCGCCGTGCATGTCGCGGGACCTGCGGGCGATCTCCAGCGCCTTACCGCAATTGTTGCGCTTGACGATCGAGATCATCTCCGGCGCGGCGGCTGCTCGATCCAGCAGGCGTCCGACCTGCAGGCTCGCCTGGAGGCCGAGGGAGATCTCGGTCAGCATGTCGGCGAGGCGGAGCTGGAACAGCTGCGTCTGCGCCAGCGGCCGGCCGAACTGCTTGCGATCGAGCCCGTATTGGCGCGCGGCATGGAAGCAGAACTCGGCCGCGCCCATCACGCCCCATGCAATGCCGTAGCGCGCCCGGTTGAGGCAGCCGAAGGGCCCTTTCAGGCCCTCGACATTCGGCAGGAGCGCACCTTCGGACACTTCGACGTCGTAGAGCACGATCTCGCCGGTGATCGAGGTGCGCAGCGAGAGCTTGCCGCCGATCTTCGGCGCGGACAGGCCCTTCGTGCCCTTCTCCAGGACGAAGCCGCGGATCTTGCCGCCATGTGCCTCGGACTTCGCCCAGACCACGAACACGTCGGCGATCGGCGCGTTGGAGATCCAGGTCTTGGTCCCGTTGAGAACGTAGCCTCCCTCCGTCTTGCGGGCCGTCGTGCGCATGCCAGCCGGGTCGGAGCCGGCATCCGGCTCGGTCAGGCCGAAGCACCCGATCCATTCGCCGCTGGCGAGTTTCGGCAGGTATTTTCGGCGCTGCTCCTCCGAGCCGTAGGCGTAGATCGGGTACATCACCAGCGAGGATTGCACGCTCATCATCGACCGGTAGCCGGAATCGACCCGCTCGACCTCGCGCGCGACCAGGCCATACGCCACGTAGGAGGCGCCGATGCCGCCGTACTCTTCCGGGATGGTGACGCCGAGCAGGCCCATCTCGCCCATCTCGCGGAAGATGGCGGGGTCGGTCTTCTCCTCCCGATACGCCTCGACGACGCGCGGCGCGAGCGTCTCCCGCGCGAAGGCGCGTGCTCCGTCGCGCAGCATGATCTCCTCGGGGCTCAGCTGGTCGTCGAGTCGGAACGGGTCCTCCCAGGAGAAGCGGCCGAGATCGGGAGCGTCCTTGAGCGTCAACGGCATGATGGCCTTCTCCGAGATGATCCGGCGTCAAGCGCCGCGCGGAAGCACGGGAATGCGAGCCGGATAAGCGCCCCGTCGCCCGGATTCCAATGAGTTCGGCTGGTGAAAACATGAGAAAAGGGAATGAACCCGGCGTTGCGACGGGCTTGTCCACCGGGGGCCGCCGGGCGATGAATCCGGGCGGAGCGCGCTCGCCATGAAACGATCGTTCACACCGACCCTGTCCGAGCTGCAAGCCTTCGGCACCTGCGCGGAATGCGGGTCGGTGACGGAGGCCGCACGCCAGCTCGGCCTGACGCAGAGCGCCGTGAGCCGGTCGCTCGCCTCGCTCGAAGCGCGGCTCGGCGTCGCGCTGTTCCAGCGCGTCCGCAAGCGGCTGGTGATCTCGGATGCCGGGCGCGTCATGCTGCGGGACACCGCGCGCATCCTGGCCGACCTCAACGCCGCCGCGCTGATGGTGATGGCCTTCGGCGACAAGGCGCAGGTCTTGCGCCTCGCCGTCCTGCCGACCTTCGGCACGAGCTGGCTGATCCCGCGCCTGGCCGACTTCCATCGCCGCTCGCCTGGCCTCTCTATCGATCTCGCCGCCCGCCTCGACCCGGTCGATTTCGAGCGCGAGCCCTTCGACGCGGCGATCCAGCGGACCGAGCTGGCGGGGCCGGGGACCGACGTCGTTCCGTTGCGAGAGGAGACGCTAGTCGCGGTCGCGGCACCGTCGCTGTTGCCGGATGGCGGGCTGCCCTTGAGCGATACGGCGATCGCCCGGATGCCGCTCCTGCAGCAATCGACCCGACCCGACCTGTGGCTCGAATGGTTTCGCGATGCCGGGCTCGACCCCATCACCATCCTGCGCGGAGCGCGCTTCGAGCATTTCGGGATGGTCCTCGCCGCCGCGCGCTGCGGGCTGGGCGTCGCGCTGGTGCCGAAGATCCTGGCTTCGAGCGATCTCGCCGAAGGGCGGCTCTGCTGCGTCTCGACGCGCGAACTCCCGGGCCGCTCGCGTTACGCGCTGATCTACCCGGCCCGCAGCCGCGCCAGCCCGGCCCTTGCCCTGTTCCGCGACTGGATCGAGGCGTCACAAGACGAAGCTCCCGAGACCGCAGAAAGGGCCGGGTAATCCACAATCGTGGCAGCGATCTTGATCCGAACGCCGAGGCAAACGAGCCGGCATACCGGATTGGATTTTTTGCCTTATCGCAAAATGAAGCGTTTCGCCCGGGTTACGAGGCTGCATTCATGATCGGAATGGAAGCAGGGACCGGTTGCAACGCAACCTGTGTCCTGGTGAACGACGAATCCCCCTCTTCCGGCCGTATCCTGTAATAAAAATCCGCTCTGGATCTAGAGCGAGACGAGTGCCGGGACTTTCCGAGCATGGCCATGTAGGAGGATGAGCGCCTACGAGGCGATCCGCATCGGCCTGTCGCGTCGCCGGGTCCGGCGACCGACCGGTGCTTGTGACCGCGTTCTGGTCGGTAACAACCCCAGGTCCTCCTTCTCAGCCACGGTCGGCGAATTCGGCTGCCGGAATTTCTCGGAGGCCCCTCCGGCGCCGATGCGAAGGGCGGCGGCTACGTCACGATCTGGAAGGGCGGGCGGATCGTCTGGGAGGGCCACGAGGAGGTGATCCCGGCCCGCTTCCTCCACGAGGATCTCGGCCTGTCGTTGGCACTGGTCCGCGATCGGCTCTCTGTTCGCCGTGTCGCAGGGGCGGATCGACCGGTCCCTCTAGCAGCATACGACCCCGGGCCACGGTGTGGCGGACCGCGGCGGAGCCAGGAAGACCAGCCTATGGGTATGATGTCGCTATGATATTGATATCAATCCAATGTGAGGCTCGACCGGCGGGGGACGATCCCGCTCTCACGTAAGCCACCCCGATAGGCCGTAACGTCCTTGTACGATCAACCCGCAAGGGGTCCGCTCCGCAAGCGGGCAGCCGCTTCGGCTTCGCCTTCGCGGTGATCGCGGCCGCTCCCGGCCTCTTGGGGCCGCTGTCGAGCAGGGATCGCCCCCGCCCAGCAGGAGCAAGACCCCAATGGCGAACGATCTCACACTTGCGAACCGCTACGCCCACAGCCTCGCGGCCTCCCTGATGGTCCCGGTCACGGTGTTCCGCTCCGAGGCCGGGTACGGCGTCGTCACCTCCGATGAGTTCGAGGGCGATCCCGCCAGCGTCATCACCGCATTCGACCCCTACGAGGAGTGAGCCTCGTCCAGAGGCCGGTCGGTACCGGCCTGCCCCGATCATTCCTCACGATGACAGGCAGCCAGCCCGGCCATCTTTGTATGGACGGCGCCTGTCAGTGCGTATATGCACTGTCTGTATGGATGGAGACAGACATCATGCTCAGCATCCGGGACGAGGAGGTTCGCACCCTGGCCGAGGCGGTGATGAAGCGCTGCGGCGCCCCTAATCTCACCGCCGCCATCAAACTCGCCTTGCAGCGTGAGATCAAGCGTGCCGACGAGGCCATGCCTTTGATGGATCGCGTCGCCGCGATCCGGGCCGAGGCTCTGGCGAAGGCAGATCGGCTACCGGCTGCCCCACTGATTGACGCCGAGCGCGACGCGCTGTGGACGCGCTGAGGGGTGTTCATCGACACCTCCGCCGTCGTCGCCATCCTGGCCGACGAGCCCGAGGCGGCCTCCTTCCTTGCCTGCATCGAGTCCGCCAAGCGCCGGGAGACCGGGGCGCATGTCCGTCTCGAGGCGACGATCAACGTCGCACGCATCCTCGGCCTTCCGGTCCCGGTCGCGCAGGACCTGTACGACGCTTTCCTGACCACGGCCGGGATCACGGTGGTATCGATCAGCGACGCCATCGCCCGCCGGGCCGTGCAAGCCTTCGAGACCTACGGCAAGGGCCGGGGCCATCCGGCACAACTCAACTTCGCCGACTGCCTGTCCTACGCCTGCGCCGCGTCTTACCGGGCTCCCATCCTGTTCAAGGGCCGAGACTTCACCCACACCGATCTGAAGACCGCCCTGTAGCGGCATGCCGCCGACCGACAAGCGCGGAGTGGGCGCGTCGGGGGCCGACTCCTCCTCCGGGCCACACGGTCCCGAGAGCCGGCCTGCAGGTGGACCTCGCGGAGCGTCCTTCGCAGGACGGCGAAACCGAGTGGCCAGGGGTCTCCTTGCGTACCGGCACAAGGCCGCGCCCGTGGGCCTCTTGAATGGGCGTGTCTATCCGGGGCGCCCGGGACCACCGCAACGGCGGGATCCGGGTTTCTTCCCCGCCGCCTGAGGCGGCTCCTCGCGGACCAACAAACCCGTCCACTTCCGTCCTCCGCTGCGCTGCGGCCTGCCAAGGTGTAGATCAGCACAGAAGTGGGGCCCTGGGACGGATTGCGAATAAGGCCCTGAAGCTATGATGAAAAAGGCCGTTAGGGCGTGGTCCCAATCGGCGCCGATCGGGACCCCGCGTAGAAACCATATTCGGTTGTAAATTTAATATGATAGGTTCGTATGCTGGTGGGGTCCAACTTCGGCGCTGATCTACATTCAGCTCGGCCGAGACCGCCTTGAGAGCTGCGGCGCTCGCCATTGGTTCAGCGCAGCAGCTCGATCGTCACGCCGATGGCGGTGCCGTCCAGCCGCGACCAAGCCCGATCGGTGGTCAGCGCCGGTGCGCCGAGTTGCCCCGCAACAGCCAGGCAGGCTCGATCACCAAGCGACAGACCGGCCGGCCGGGTGAGCGGCCGGAGGCGCGCACTCGCGCGCGCATGAGCGATCTCGAAGGGAACGATCGTAAGCTGCAAGCCCTCGAAGATCGCTTCGACCGTATCCTCCGGCATTCCGAGGTCGACCAGCTTGGTCATCACCTCCGCCGCGTTGACCGCAGAGATCCGAGCACCTGGCAGGTGACCTGCAACGCGATCGGCACCCGCCTCGCTGAAGATGACGGCCAAAACTGCCGAGGCATCGAGAACAGGGTCAGTCGCGTCCGGCATCCGAATCCTCACCATTCTCGCGCGCAGCTTCGGCACGACGCTCCGCAAGGAACTCGTCAACCACGGACTCTCTACCTTGGGCGAATGGCGCGGCCAGGGCTCGGATGCGCTTCAGGGCTTGATCGACCGTCGAGATACGGATGCCATCCTCATCCTGTGTGAGGATCACGCGCCCAGCGCCGTTCAGGCCTAATCCGCGACGCATGTCCGCAGGGAGGTTCATTCTCCCATTCTCTGCAACCTGTACCGTTCGGCGTAGGGGTTCAGCCATCACCAAGAGCCTCATATCACTCATGGGGAGAAAATGTCGTTTGCTCCCCATGAGTGATATTCGCAGCAAGGCGCAGCTGTGTCACGGCCGAATTCACTGCTCCAATTATAACCGATAATAGGGCCTATCGGTCGCAATCAGTGGATCGTTAAGGCCCGGCCGGATACGCTCCGCCCATGGACCTCGATCGCGCCGACCCGACCCCTGGATCCCCTCTCGAGGCGCCGGCGCTGCCGGTCCCGCTCGCCGCAGGCCTGCCGCCGACCGACGAGATCCTGATCGAGCGCCTGGACGACTACGCCCGCGCCGCCCGCGGCGCCTTCGCCCCCAACACCGTGCGCGCCATGGCTGCCGACTGCCGGATCTTCGCCGCCTGGTGCCGACACGTCCGCCAGGAGATGCTGCCAGCGACGCCGGCAACGATCGCCACCTTCATCGATGCCCAGGCCGAGTCGAAATCCCGCGCCACAGTCGAACGCTACCGCTCCTCGATCGCGGCCCTGCACCGGGCCGCCGGCCTGCCCAACCCCTGCGCCGACGAGATCGTGCGGCTCGCCGTCAAGCGGATGAACCGGGCCAAGGGACGGCGCCAGACACAGGCCGAACCGCTCAACCGACCCAGCATCGACCGCATGCTCGAGGCCAGGACCCCCGAGCGCCTCCACCGGCGTATCTCGGAGGGTGAGCAAGGAGCCCCGCTGATCGCGCTGCGCAATACCGCCCTAGTGGCGGTCGCCTACGACACCCTCCTGCGTCGCTCCGAGCTCGTGTCCCTGGAAATCGGCGATCTCGAGCACGGCGCAGACGGCTCCGGCACCGTGCTGGTGCGGCGCTCGAAAGCCGACCAGGAGGGCGAAGGCGCGATCAAGTACCTGGCGCCCGACACCATGGCCCATGTGGTTGCATGGCTCGCCGCGGCCGGGCTGGAACACGGGCCGCTGTTCCGCCCGCTCACCAAGGGCGGCAAGGTCGGGGCACGTCCGCTCGGCGACAGAGACGTGGCCAGGATCTTTCAATCGCTCGCCACGGCGGCCGGACTGAAACTGGCGCGGATGCCATCGGGCCATTCGACCCGGGTCGGAGCGACCCAGGACATGTTCGCGGCAGGCTTCGAGCTGCTCGAGGTGATGCAGGCCGGCTCGTGGAAGACCCCGGCGATGCCGGCCCGCTACGGTGAACGGCTCCGGGCTCAGCGCGGTGCTGCCCGGAAGCTTGCCACACTGCAAAACAGGGCATGAAACAGTCATGGAAGCGTTCTGAAAATTTATGTTTATATATATAGTTATATATCTAGAGTTAGTATGGAAATGTTACAACGTATTATTTGCTATTATTTGTCATAGATGACGGTTAATCCGTCCGCGCTCAGTTGATCGATCTGGGATCGCGTGAGATATCCTGTGTACTCAGCCATTTTATTTGACCTCAAAGCTAGATACAAGCGCCTCTGCGGGGCGTTGCCAGAAAGCTTGCCACGGTACAAACCAGAGTATGACGCATTCCTGGTATTTGTGTCAAAATCACTACCTTAAACCTAGATTGAAATATCTAATCTATCTGCGAGTTGTTCAACATATGTACTGCTGAGTCCGAAGCGTTCTTTAATGATCGTGCGAGATAATCGATGCTTGCCGTCAATAATGCCGTCCAATGCCATCAGTATAAAATAATAATACAGAACTCGCCTTGCGGCATCATCGTAGGAAATATGGCTATGTGTGTTGTTTGATATTTCGTTAGCTTTATGACAGGCCGACGAGAGTTTTTTTAAATACTTTTGAATATGAGGCACGACAACATCGTAAATTTCATTTGGCGCCTGTTCCCATCTAAAGAACAAATATGCCATCCGCTCGGCTCGGTGAAAATCTTTTCTTATAGCCCCGCTGCGTATCTCATCGAAAAGAGGATCGAGAATGAAGTGGGGCTTCTGATAATCGAAGGTCAGTCGAGGCCAGTTATACCTCCACCAGTATTGATAAATTCCATGCGGGAAAAGTTCGACAAAGCGTTTATCCCTGACCAGCTCTTTTGCAAACGTGTTGAAGTTTCCCGCCATAACTTGGTTGACGAGAAATCCAAAGACCATTGCTTGAGCGCGCTCCGACGAGATTGCGCCGGCTAGCAGGTTGCCGATTACCGCCATCAGCCGGTGATAATCCGTTTTGGTGGCGAAGCGCTCTATCCACTCAAGAGCCACTCGACGCAGTTCTTCATCGATAGGATGGGGAGGTTGGGTCAGCGACCGTGCGTGTCTGACCGCATCACCAAGCCGCGTGATCCAGTATCGGGAGTGAACCGGTGTCTTCTCAAATATGTCGCTGAAAGAGGCGGATATTTCCTGCACCATCCATTGTTCTTGCTGTTCACGAAAGACGCCATTTCTAGCGTCTCCCAGTAAGCGCCGAAGCGTCTTAAGAACAGGATGATCGATTGCTAAACTATCAAAACGTACAAACACATCATTTGACTCGGCATCGCCGGGTATTATATGGCATATATCATTAACCCAGAATGGAATTGGGGAGGGGTCTTTTAAAGCGTACGTCACCAACTGTTGATCTTTCGGCAATTTATAGTCGATCTCATATCCTTCGGCGTTGATAAAGTCCATGAAATCTGTGATTGTGAAACTAGCATCGGTTTCGGCGACATACATCGTATTGCCGCCAGGCACCCCGAACACGGCAATACCGATGGAGTCGACATTAGGGACAATCCGGATGGCTCCTAGCAATTGTGCGGTGCCGGCCAAACTCATAAGCGGACCCCCGCCTTTTTGTAGATTTGCCTCACGGCTTGATAAATCTGACCATAGTGTGCGTGCAAAGAAAGTGGGAAGTGGCTGTAGGTTTCTATGTTTGGAGTCAGGCCAAAAAGCCACTTCATCAGAGATGGTTCGCGGGTAACCTCCTCTGGCACAACAATGCCAAGTACATTTTCGTGAGTTAATACAACATCTTGATCAAGTGATACTTCAATTGCGGCGGCGCGGTCATCGCATTTTCGGCTTGAATTGTCCAAGGCCAACCTGCAAACAGCCATAATCTCTTGATGGCGGAGCGTCATCTCGTGCTGCTCGGTTATTTCCTCGAAACCCGCTGCGGCCCGGTCAAAGTATTTGTCGGGCGTTCTATAAACCAGGGAGATCAGTCGCCCGATGTTGCGTCTGTCAGATGAAATATCAAAGCCTTCCAGGTCAAAACCTGTTACATAGTCCGGCAGACGATGCTGCATAAAAGCGCCGCTATCAAAAGGAAATATCCGTTTGATGCTGGGCGGCTCGTGAAAGCGAAGAACGAACGCCATGGGTAACTGCCAACGCTGCGGATTATCAATATCGTCTTGTTTGTAGGCCGGGCGTCCAACAAAACAGTAGCAGAGCTTTTCGGCCTTAAATACACTGCAAGGCATTGCTAGTAGTTTGCCTGATTTTTTTACCTTCCAGATATTCTGCACCTGTGTGCTATGAACGAGCGGCGGTTCCTTGGCAACAGCAAGGTTCGACTTGCCTAGGAAATCGCGCAGCGTCAGCGGCTCATTATCCATCCCGCCTTCGTCAGTCACGTCATTCTCTCCCACCTTTCTCCAGTCTCATCTCTGCAAGCTTTGGTGGCAAGTCAGGCGGACGTGGCGAGCCGTTTGGGTCAGGAAAAATCGCAAGACTCCGAAGGGCTGATTACCGCGCACTTGGTCTGGCAGTGGGTATGGGCATTTGCGAGCGATCCCCTCGAACACGCGCTTGAGCGGGATGTCGGCTCCAAACTGCTGTGCCAACCGAGCAAGGCGATGGCTACTTTCTTGTCGGTGAAGAAGATGTCAGAATTATTGCTCGTGATCGCAAAGTCGGTGATGGGCGCGTTCCTTCGGAACCGCGTCCTACTCGCTTCGCTCCTCGAACCCCGTACCGGGTTTCGGCCCGGTGGGTGACGACCGCATCGCGCGGCCCTCGGCGATGTCGAGGCCAACACACTTACCCAGAGGATAGCGGATCTCTTGGGGTGAAAATCAAGGCTTATCCCTAGGACGAGCGCTGATGGAGGTTGCCGGATACGGCCCGGTACGAAACACTGCACAGGATCGCGCGCAAGGGCGGCCCATGAGTCTCAACATCCGCCAGCTCGAGGCGTTTCGTGCCATGATGCAGGCCGGAACAACGAAAGGTGCCGCCGAACTCGTCGGCCTCTCCCAGCCCGCAGTGTCCCGCCTGATCGACGCTTTCGAGCAAGCCGTCGACATCCCTCTCTTCGATCGGGCCCGCAATCGCCTCTCGCCGACGCCAGAGGCGGTTCACTGATGCCGGCGCCGTAGTGGTTCGCATCCATTCCGATGCAACAGTCTCATTGCCCTCACGCCTTCCCAGCCCAGCGGCCCGCTCCTTGTCGCCTCCAAACCCGACCGCCTAATCGAGTCGGCAAACTCCGGCCCTCTCTCGTGCATGAGGGAGGGCTTTCGCCCGCGCAGTTGTCCTCTGACCAAGGGCGGCAAGGTCGAGGCGCGAGCGCTGCCGATACCTCTCCCGGTCCGTCGGATGAGACCGGTCGGACCTTGCTTGGATCGACGCCGCACGCCGGCCGCCCGCTGGATCTCGGGACCCCTCGGGCCTAGGCTGACCTAGCGTGATCCAGGCGATCACCGTGCACGATTTCGGGGTGAGGCGTGATGAACGATAACGGCATTGGACCCGATCGTGCCCTCGAGACGCAGCTCGTCTGGCAAAAATTCCAGGGGTTCGGCCGCAAGTACCGGCGTCCCTCGCGACTGAACAATGCGCTCACGTTCGGGCTCGCACTCACAATGATGATGGGCTTGATCCTGCTCGGCGTGCATTGGGCCGGGCGGATCTAGGGGGCTGGATAAGCCCCCTGGAACAGGTCGCCCAACGCCTTGCGTCGCAGGTAGGTCAGGCGCCGGCGCCGCAGGTGCTCGGGACGGTCGTGGATCAGGTGGCAGCGCTGGCACCAGGCTGCGAGATCCCGGTCGGTGTTGCGGCTGGTGTCGTGCTCGCGGTGGCAGGTCGCCAGGATCGGCACCGTCAGCCGCGCGGTGGCCAGTGCCGCAAGCCTGGGCTCGCGACGCAGGAGCCGCCCGCGGCCGGATCGCCAGCCGCCGGCCTCGCGATCGTACCAGGTGCCCCCGTCGAGGCAGACGATCAGCTCGCCGTGTGGCCGGCCGCACGCCTCGCAGCGCCCTTCGGCGCGGCCGAAGCGGATCACGGCCGAGAGCTGCGGCCAGTCAATCGGGTAAAAGTGGCGGTGTTCGAGGCGGATCGGCACGATGCGGCCACGCTAGCACAGCCGGGTTAAGGGCGAATCCCCCTTCGCAAGACGCTCCGGGGTGAAAATCGATCGGACTGTCGCTATGGACGGCGGCTGCGCGCTCGCAGCCCGGAATGTCATTACAAGACCAGAATGTATCCGCAGATCAATGTTGGCAAGCAATTATATGCAACTGTGTGATTAGTCAGGTAGGCGTGCGTGACGTTGGTGGCCCACCTCACGCGATCGATGCCCTTAATCACACACAATCACTCATATAGCCGCCGAGCGTATAGCTCGGACTGGTCGAGGGGGTCATGATGCACTTATATGCCTTTGCATAATTTGAGACTAGGACCGTATTTGCCCTAAAGGCAAAAAAATCGAGCCGTGCCGAGTCGGCTTGCGCGAGCGGTATAAGCTGATGGGCGCAGACCCGTCGCTCGGTGGAGTATCCCAGGGCACACGGGACATCGGGGCGTGGGTGAAGAGCCAGAGAGGCGCCGGGGGGCACGACGGGATGAAAGACCGGAGAGAGGCTCCGGCACCCGTCGCGGATGCATGCCATGACTCGCCTCCTCATCCTCGCCTGTTCCGCCACCAAGCGACCGGACCCCGGCTACATCCCGGCAATCGATCGCTACGACGGCCCGCTCTGGCGCACGCTGCGCACCGCCGACCCGGCCGGCGCCCGCGCCAAGGTCGCGGTTCTCTCGGCGCTGCACGGATATCGCGCCGCCTCGACGCCGATCGACCTCTACAACGTGCGGCTGACCCGCGACCTCGCCGAACGGATGATCGCCGGCGGGGTGACCACACGCAGGCCCCGGCCGGGCTCCGCCTCCGACCCCGATACCTGCGGGATGCACGCCGGTGCCGAAATCGCTAGGCTGACCCGCTACGGCGACGCGCCGGTCACCGACCTCGCCCTCGTGGGCGGCGCCCTCTACGTCGAGGTGATGCACGCGCTCGTGCGCGGCTTCATCGAGATGGGATGCGTGCACCGCCGTGCCCGCGTCAGCGTCATCAACGCCTCGATCGGCCGGATGCGCCAGGAGCTGCGCTCCTGGCTTCTCGCGGCCGACGGCGCGCTCGGAGCCCGGTCGTGACCGGGCGCCTCGGGCACAATGGCGGTCCGGCGCTCATCGAGCCGGTCGACGCCCGGCCGGGCCGGTGCAAGCATTGCCGGCACTGGAAGCCACCTGCCGACGGCGAGCAACAGGCCTACGACGCCTTTCGGTACGGCTTGTCGCGGCGCCGGGTCAAACGCCCGACCGGCTCCTGCGACCGCGTCCTGCTCGGCAACAATCCGCGACCCGCCTTCTCAGCCACGGCCGCGGAGTTCGGGTGCGCGAACTACGAGGCGGCACCGCCGGCGCCGATGCCCAAGGGCGGCTACGTCACGATCTGGAAGGACGGCCGCATCCTCTGGGAGGGGAACGAGGAGGCGATCCCGGCCCGCTTCCTCCAGGAGGATCTCGACCTGTGAGGCGCCGCGGCCGCCACGCGGCCCGAGCGGCATGGCATATCGCTATGATATCAATGTCATGTCGATGTCGGGCACGGACGGCGGCGGACGACCCCGCTCTCTCGCCGCAACCCCGTAGTCCGTCGCGTCCTTCCACGATCAACCCGCAAGGGGTCCGCTCCGCAAGCGGGCGGCCGCGCTCGGCTGGCGCCTCCCGCGGTGATCGCGGCCGCTCCCGGCCTCTTGGGGCCGCTGTCGAGCGGGGATCGCCCCCGCTCCCTCAGGAGCACGACCCCATGGCGACCGACCTCACCCACGCGAACAGCTACGCCCATAGCCTCGCGCAGTCCCTGATGGTCCCGGTCACGGTGTTCCGGTCCGAGGCCGGCTTCGGGGTCATGCCCTCTGACGAGTTCGACGGCGACCCGGCCCAGGTCGTCACGGAGTTCGATCCCTTCGAGGAGGCATGAGCCTCCCGACCCCTCCGCGCCCGGCGGGCTTGTCCCACCTTCCCACTCGGATATCTCATACAGGATATCCACTATAGCCCGTTTAGGATATATATGGCCCTCTTCGTCAAAGACCCGGAGGTCGAGGCGCTCGCCAACGAGCTGTCGGTGCTCAAGCACTCGACCAAGACCGAGGCCGTCCGCCAAGCCTTACGCAACGAAATCGACCGCGAAAAGAGCCGGCTCGACCTCGTCGCTCAATCGCTCGCCTTCGCTCGCACCCTTCGCGAGCGGGCCGGGCCCAACCCGCAGCCGGCCGATCGAGCATTTCTCGATAGATTGTACGGCGGTCGGTGATGTTCGTCGACGCCTCCGCCCTGATCGCGATCCTCGCCGGCGACCCCGACGCCGCCGCCCTCGTCGCGCGCCTCCAGCAGGCCCGCCAGCGTCTCACCTCCCCGATCGCCGTCGGCGAGACCACGCTGGCTCTGGCCCGTATCCTCGACCTGCCGCTGTCCGACGCCCGGCAGGCGGTACGGGACTACCTCGCCCTCGCGGCGATCCAGGTGGTCGCCGTCTCGCCGAAGGCGGCCGACCTCGCGATCGAAGCCTTCGAGCGCTTCGGAGCAGGGAATCACCCTGCGCGGCTGACCCTCGCCGACTGCCTGGCCTACGCTGGCGCCCGCGCGTATCGCATGCCGCTGCTATTCAAAGGTGAGGGATTTGCGTTGACGGATATCAATGCGGCTTGAATAATATGGTTTTCATTGTCAGAATTATGCAAGGAATTCTTTATGGCATAACATTTTCTGGGAATGACGTAGAATGTCGATAAAATATTCACGAGGCGATCGACCAGGATCGCGGATCGAGCTAACGAGCGCCATTGCAATCGCTTACGTATCTCACAATTTCATACAGAAATCGGATATCGATGATCTGATCGTCGTTATCGATCGCGGCTTGAGGTCGATCGAGCAGGGAGCCGCGACGGCCGATCCTGCTTTCCGCAAGGCGACGCCGGCCCAGATCCGCAGATCCATTACCCCGGACGGGCTCGTGTCCTTCGTCGACGGCAAGAGATACCGGATCTTGCGGCGCCATCTGCGGTTCCACGGTCTGAGCTTCGACGAGTACCGGCTCCGGTACGGCCTGCCGCACGACTACCCGGTGGCCTGTGAAGCTTTGTCAGCTCTTCGCAGCCGGAGAGCCAGCGACATGGACCTCGGCCGGGCCGTCGGGCCGAACGCCTACCCGGAGGCATGGTCAGGCAGCGAGCCCGTGAACACCGCACGCGATCTGCAAAGGCAGGGTTGAGGAACGGAGCCGGGGACGGCTCTCGGCGGAGGTCGCGCGTTCGAACGATCGCCGGGCCCATCCAGACGCCACGTCGTGCCCGGCCGAGGTTGCGGAGGCGGCAGGCCCGTCGGCATGGGGTCGGCCTCCCGCTCACGCCCGGCATGATCCAGCGTGGATGCAATGGGTATCCCTGAAGCCGACCGCGGCGGGCGGCGAGGTATCGTGGCCAATTGACCAGGACCCGTTCGACGCCCCCGTGCCGGGCCGCAGCCCAGTGGCCTCCGTGATGAGCGGTTTTCTATCCGGGGCGCCCGGGACCACCGCAACGGCGGGCCCCGGGTTTCTTCCCCGCCGCCAAGGCGGCTCCTCGCGCACCAAGAAACCCGGTTCCCGCCGTCCTCCGCTTCGCTGCGGCCTGCAAAGCAGGTGCGGCGCCGGTCGCCTCCGGCTCGACGACCGCCATCGAGGCCGCAGGGGCGCGGCCAAGAGCAACGGACGAGGATCACGATCATGGCGACCATCGGCACCTTCACCCAGACCGACACCGGCTTTTCCGGCGATATCACCACCCTGACGATCAACGCCGAGAAGGTCTCGATCGTGATGGTGGACGACGGGACCCACGAGAACGCTCCCACCCACCGCGTCTACCTCGGCAAGGCCGAGATCGGAGCCGGATGGGCCAAGGTCTCGACGGAGAAGCGGGAATACCTCTCGGTCAAGATCGACGACCCGAGCCTGCCGGCGCCGCTCTACGCCCGCCTCTTCGCCGACGAGGGCGGCAGGACCCACTCGCTGATCTGGTCCCGCACCGAGGACCGCAGCTCGAACCGCTCCGCAGGCGCCCGCCCCGGCCGGCGCCGCCAAGGCTGAGCCCGGGGCCCTCGCCGCCCCGCCCGACCGGGCGGGGCCGGACCATGCGACATACGGAGACACGGGATCATGGCTTACGCCTTCGACACGCTCGGATACTCTAAGGCCCTGCGCGAGGCCGGCATCGCTCAGGACCATGCCGAGGCTCACGCCGCAGCGGCCCGGGAGTTCATCATGGTCGACCTCGTCACGAAGGAGGACCTGCGCACCGCGCTGGAACTTCAGACGCTTCAGATGACCGTCCGGCTTGGCGGCATCGTCGCGGCAGGCTTCGCTGCCCTCGCCGCCCTCATCAAGCTGACCTGACGGTCGGTTCGGCCCGCGCCCCGGCGCGGGCCTGTGGCTGCGGGCGCGGCCCGCCCCATTGTGCAGTGGCCTCGCGGGCCGGAGCCCGCTCGAGGTCGATCTCGGATCGCTTGGCGAAGCCCTTCGGCACGTAGCCGAGTTCGTCCACCAGGTCGTTGAGATCCTGGAACCGCTCACGGTGCTCGAGGAGAAGGGCGCCTCGGGCACCATCGTCCAGGTCGATCGCGATGTGCCCGGCGGCTTCCAGCGCCTCCAGCGCTTCCAGCGCCTCGACCCGCATCAGGGCCGCGAGATAGAGGCGGTGGGCCGCGATGGTGCGCTGCTCCAGCGACGGCTCGGCCTCGGTCGGGTGTCGCACGGGCGTGCTCCTCGAACTGCTGCGCCGCGGTGCGCATCTAGCCAGGGCCTTCGACCAGCCGCGGAATCCGGTCGCTCCGAGACGAGGCAGGGTACGCACCTGCCGCCACGGTACAATCATTAAGCGACAACATCCCCCTATACCAGCTACCTGAGGTTGATGTTCGAGGGGCCCGCCCTGAACCTTAGGTCAGCCGCGATGCCCATGTGTCTTCGGACCCATGTCGGATCGCGTGTCATGGCGATCTGCTGAAGACCCTCGCCAACGCTAGTCGCGCCGAACGCATCGCCTGGTGGCGCCGAGAAAGGGCCGCCTGATCGTTCACCCGATCGACGCCTGTCCCGAGCGTCAGCCCGGGTGCGCAGCCTGCACCATCGTACCCTGCCGGACCCAGCCGCCTCGGGAGGGTTCCCTGTTATAGCCCGTGGGCTGCGCCAGGCCTTGGGGCCACCCAAGCCCGTCTGCCATCGGACCAGAGGCAGAGAGGGGCTTTCGCCGGGATGACGGGAGACCAGGTCGGAGAGAGGCTCCGGCGCCCGTCGCGAAAGCGCCGCCATGGCCCGCCGCCCCTCCTCGTCCCGGAAACCCGCTGCCGCCCGCGCCGAGGCCGCTCCAGGCCCGCGGGTCGACCTCTACCAGCGCATCACCGACACCATCATCGCCCAGCTCGAGGCGGGCCGGGTGCCGTGGGTGCAGCCGTGGGGCGATCTGCCGGGCGCCGCCGCGGTCGGGATGCCGCGCAACGCGCAGACCGGCCGGGCGTATTCCGGCATCAACGTTCTGCTGCTGTGGTCGGCCGGCATGGAGGCGGGTTACCCGTCCCAGCGCTGGCTCACCTTCCGCCAGACCCTCGACCTCGGGGGGAACGTCCGCCGCGGCGAGAAGGGCACGCCGGTCGTCTACGCCAACCGCTTCACCCCGGACCGGGAGCGCGAGCGGGCCAGCCAGGCGGGCGAGGAGGCGCGCTCGATCCCCTTCCTGAAGCAGTACACGGTCTTCAGCGTCGCGCAGTGCGACGGCCTGCCGGAGGACCTGTACGCCCCCCCGCCGCCGCCGCGCGAGGATCTGATCGAGCCGTGCTACCGCGCGCTGATGCAGGCGAGCGGCGTGACCATCCATCTCGGCGGCCAGCGGGCGTTCTACCGCCCGGCCGACGACGCGATCGTGCTGCCGCCGCCGCAATCCTTCCACGAGCCGATCAATTTCCACCGGACCGCGGCCCACGAACTGTCGCATGCGACGGGCGCGGCCCACCGTCTCGCCCGCGATCTCACCAGCCGCTTCGGCAGCGAGGGCTACGCGCGCGAGGAGCTGGTGGCCGAGATCTCGGCGGCCTACCTCTGCGCCAGCCTCGGCATCGTGCCGACGGTGCGCCACGCCGACTACATCGCCTCGTGGCTCGAGGTGCTGCGCGGCGATCCCCGCGCCATCGTGGCGGCCGCTGGCCTTGCCAGCCGCTCGGCCGAGTGGCTGCTCGCCTGCCTGCCGGCGGCATGCGGCTTCGCCCCGGAGACGCCCGAGGCCGACGAAGAGGGCAACGGTGAGGCTGCGGCCGCGGCGGCGGCGGCGCTGCCCGAGCGGGAGGCCGCGTGATGCGGTTCAAGCGGTGGCCCCGGCCGACCCCCTACGAGGACACGTCGCGCAAGCGCGCGGCGTACCGGCGAAAGCGGCAGCGCGAGCAGGAGGCCCTGCCCCTGTTCGCCGAGGCCATCGCCGAGCGACAGCTCTGCGTCGCCGACGAGATGATCCGGCGCACGGGGGATTGGGAGCGCCGGCAGCGGGAGACCCGTCGTCAGCGGTCCGAGGCCTGGCGGCGCGTCCGCGCCCGCCTGGCGGGCCTCGAGCCCAATCGGCGGCGGGCGATCCTGGCCCTGTGGCGGGTCTGCCCGTATCCGGCCGACCCGAGCTATCTCGGCACCCTGCTGCACGAGATCGCGACCGGCCGGATCGATCCGGAGCGGCCGCCTTGGGGCGGCCGCCACACACTCACCCCGCGCACGACGCCGAACCCGGGCAGCTTCGAGGAAGCGTTCCGGCAGATCGGCCAGCGCACGATCGGCGGGGGGCCGAAGACCACCGGCGCCGAGGAGCGCCTGTTCTGCGGCAATCTGGGGTCGGGCCTCCTGTTCCTGACCTCGCGCGTGCGGCTGATCGAGCCGAACGAGAGCTTCTATACCTCCTCGAGCCACCGCCTGCGGGACAGCCACGTCGGCCGGAGCGGGCACTGGGTCGACCTCGAGGTGCGGGGCTCGTGCACCCCGGACGAGCTCGTTCTGATCGCACGCCTGGCACAGGCCGCCGACACGCGCCGGGTCGCCGTCAGACTGGCCGGTCCGCCGTGAGAGTCAGAGGAGCCGCTTCGCGCCTTCGAGGGATCGACAAGTCGAGAGAGGGTCTCGGCCCCTCGAACCCCAGCGAGGCACGCATGACCCAGACCATCCACGATATGACCTTCGAATGCACGGTTCAGGACGGCGAGAGGGTCCTTGCCGCCGCCCAGGGCGAACTCGTGCGCGCGGGCCAGTTCGACACGCCCACCGCCGCAGCGGCGCACCTCGCCGGCGACGTCTCCAAGGCCCTGGTGGTGCTGGTCGACCTCAGCGCCCTGGCGTCGTCCGGCGCCGAGGTCCTGCACATCGCCTGCGCGCCGAGGCGGTGATCCCGGCGCGCGGGACTTGAACCCGCCCCGCCCCTGATCCGTCGGCCCCCTTCGCTCGCGAGGGGGGCCTTCGCCGGTGGAGCGTCACCGGCCTGCGGCGGCGCCAAGGAGAGATCGACATGGGCGAATTCGTGATGACCACCGTGACCGTCGGCGGCCCCCTCGCGGACGGGGAGGCTGTCGCCGGCCTCGCCGCCGCCATCGGCCGCTATTTCGGCGAGGCCGACCGCCTGGTGGACGAGGCTCTGGTCGGGGGCACGCGCCTGATCCTCGAGGACCTCCAGGATCACGGGATGACGCCCGACCTCGACGCCTACTGCCAGGCGCACGGCCTGACCTACAAGCGGGCGTGGTGCGCCCGCAGCGGCGTGTTCGAGGCCGGCCTGCGCCACTGGCGCCCGGGGCTGGCCTACGTGGCGAACGAGGCGGCCGACGACGCCGGCGAGCCGATGATCACCCTGGCGGCCCTGCGCAACGCCCACGAGGCCGGGAAGACCCTGTCCGACCTCCTGGCGCGGCTCGACGAGGCGGCGAGCTCCGCCGTCCCGCCGCTGAGGCTGGTCGGCGCCGGCGGCGATACCGGCACGGCTGCCTGACCCATCCCCCATCGCGGCCGGCGGCCCCCTTCTGGAGTCAGAGGGGGGCTTCGCCTGCGTGAGGGTTTCGAAGTCGACAGAGAGCCGACCGCCCGACACTGGGATGACGTGCCATGATCAAGACCAAGCCCGCCGCCAAGACCACCGCCCGCAGCAGCAACCGCCCCACCGGCAAGATCGTGCTGACCGAAGCGGTCGGGATCCCCTTCGACAAGCTCAGCCTGTCCCAGGCGAACGTGCGGCGGATCGCCGAAGGCATGAGCATCGAGGACCTCGCCGCCGACATCGCCCACCGTGGCCTGCTCCAGAGCTTGAGCGTGCGTCCGGTCCTCGACGAGGCGGGCCAGGAGACCGGCCGCTACGAAGTCCCGGCCGGCGGGCGCCGCTTCCGGGCGCTCGAGCACCTGGTCGCGACCGGCCGCATGGCCAAGACCGTCAAGGTCCCCTGCATCGTGCGCGCGGCCGACAGCGCGATCAGCGCGACCGAGGACTCGATCGCCGAGAACGCGATGCGCGAGGCCCTGCACCCGCTCGACCAGTACCGGGCGTTCAAGGCGCTCGCCGACGCCGGCATGGGCCACGCCGACATCGCCGCCCGCTTCTTCGTCTCGGAGAAGGTCGTGGGCCAGCGCCTGCGGCTCGCCGGGATCAGCCCGGACCTGCTCGAGGCCTACGGCGCCGGCGCGATGACGCTCGAATGCCTGATGGCCTTCTCGGTCAGCGAGGACCATGACCGCCAGGTGCAGGTCTGGGAGGCGCTGAAGAAGCGGGGCGTGGTGAGCAACTGGAGCATCCGCCAGAGCCTCACCGAGCGCACGGTGAGCGTGGGCGACCCCCGCACCCTCTTCGTCGGCGAGGAGGCCTACGAGGCCGCCGGCGGCACGGTCATGAAGGACCTGTTCACGGAGCGCGGCGAGGGCTGGTTCGAGGACGCGGCGCTGCTCGACCGGCTCGCGGAGGCCAAGCTCGCCGAGTTCGGCGAGGAGGTGGCGAAGGAAGGCTGGAAGTGGATCGAGGTGTCGCTGGCGATGATGTCGAGCTGCGTCTACGGCCTGCGCGTCCTGCCAACCCGCTCCGATCTCACCGAGGCCGAGCAGGGCGCCTACGAGGCGGCCCTCGCCGAGCGCGAGCAGCTCGACGAAGACCACGGCTACAGCATCGAGGAGTGGCCCGCCGACGTCGCGCATCGGATGGCTGAGCTCGAGAGGGACATCGCGGCGTTCGAGGCCCGCGCCAGCATCTACGACCCGGCCGAGATCGCGATCGCCGGCGCCTTCGTCACCCTCGACTACACCGGCACGCCGAAGGTGCGCCGCGGCTACGTGCGTCCGGAGGACGAGCCCCGGGCGGAAGCCGAGGCCGCGGTGGAGCAGGATGTCGGCGCATCGGCGCCGGTCCCGGCGATCGGCGAGCCGGCCGCTTCGCCCGCGGGCAGCGTCGCCGCCCCGGTGCCGGCGGTGATGCGCACGGTCATCACGATCGGCGGTGGCGCGGCCCCGGTCGCGCCCGCGGCCGAGCCGGAGGAGGCCGAGCGCCCGCTCACCGAGCAGCACCGGACCGAGCTGACCACCTACCGCACGATGGCGCTGCGCGAGGCGCTGGCCGACGATCCGGGCGCCGCCTTCATCGCGGTCCTGCACGCCATGGTGATCCGGGTCATCGTCTCCGGCTACCGCGCCGCGTCCTGCCTCGAAATCTCGACCAGCTCGGCGAGACCCGACCACTCGGTCCAGGGCCTCGACACCTTCCGGCCGGCCGGCAGCCTTGATGCGAAGCGCGAGGCGTGGGCCCGGCGCCTGCCCGCCGACCACCAGGCGATCTGGGATTTCCTGGTCGACCTGGCGCCCGACAGCCGCACCGAGCTGTTCGCGCTCTGCGCCGGCTTGAGCGTCCACGCGATGCACGTCCCGTACGACCGTCGCACCCCCGAGGCCTTGGCGCACGGCGACAAGCTCGCCGCCCTGGTCGGGCTCGACATGACCCGCGACTGGACGCCGACGGCGGCCAACTACTTCGGCCGGGTCACGAAGGGGAAGATCCTGGCGGCGGTGCGCGAGGCCAAGGGCGAGGACACCGCGCGGCTGCTCGAGGGCTTGAAGAAGGGCGACATGGCGCGCGAGGCCGAGCGCCTGATCGCCGGCACCGGCTGGCTGCCCGAGATCATGCGGACCACCGGGATCACGACCGAGGTCGCTCGGGACGCCGGCGATCCCGTCGTGGCCGGCGAGCCGACGGCGGCCGAGGAGGTTGCGCTGCCAGAGTTCCTCAGCGGGCCGGCGGCGGAGGAGGAGGTCGAGGCTCTTCCGGCCTTCCTCGGCGGCGAGGACGACCCGGCCGATGACGACCACGACATGGGCTACGCCATCGCCGCGGAATGATGGCCCCGGAACGGACACGAGCCGAAGCTTCGTGTCCGTTCCCTCTCGTTTCGGTGGCTCAGGATGAGCATCGTGGAGATGAGCGATGAGTGACACCAGGCCGGTTCCTGCAAACAACCTTGCCCAGGCCCTGGAACACGTCGAGAAGGGCGGGCGCCTCGTCATCCGCACCTGTTTGAATGTCACCGTGATCGATCGCAGGGTGCTGCGGCGCTTCGAGCGTGCGGGCGCCTGGCTCGTCAAGGAGGAGGGTGAGGGCTACCGCCTGCGCCAGGGCCAAGGTTCGGTCTACCTGCTCCCGGGGCTGCTCGAGTACGTGATCGAGTGAGACGCCTCCGTGGACGGATGAACCGGCTGATGGAGACCGGGCATCGGGTCCGTGTGCCGGTTCACAGCATCGCTATCGCTGGCCCGATCATGAGCGTCGGGCCCTTGCCGACATCAGTCTTGTTCCGCATATTGCGGAAACAGCCGTGGAATATCCACGGCAAGGGGTTCCCTGATGGCCTCCGCTGCCTCTCCCACCGCTCTGGAAATCGAGGAACAGGTTGCACGTATCCGCCGCGCTCAGGTCGAAACCGAGAAGTTTGTCGCGGAACAGAAAAAGCTCATGGCCGAAGCCGCGAAGCTGGATCGCGACCGAACCCTTGCCCCCTGGCAGATCGTGGCGACCACCGTTGCGGCAACGGCGGCGCTGATCGGAGGCACCGCAGCCGTCGTCAAGATCTTCTTCCCTTGAGCCCCGACCGGCTGCGCGAGGTGCTGGCCCTGCTGCGTTGGTCACAGCGGGGCCTCGCCGATGCCTTGGATTGCGACGACCGCATGGTCCGCTGGTGGGGCGCCGGTCACGGTGAGATCCCGGCCGATGTCGCATCGTGGCTAGAAACGCTCGCCCGCGCCCACGAGGATGCACCGCCGCCGACGACATGGCGTCGCCGACGACGCCCGGCAACGGCAGCTGTATAACGATTGGCTGTTGAAATCGAAGTATTCGTTCTTCGAATTGGCCTGATCAAAAAGCTCTGGTACGTTAAATTATATCAGCCCGCGCCTCGGGGCTAATCGGAGGCAGGACGCAGAACATGACCATCATCTCCGCCGAGCGCATCGCCACCCGTCGCCAGGGCACCGAGTAAGACAGCTGGTTCGAGCCGAGCAAGGCCGAGCGCGAATTGCGGGCGCGTATCGCCGCGATGAGTGATGACGAGGTGGCCGCCCTCGCAGAGCGGGATCAGGCCTACGCCGCGGCGCGCCTCGACCATCACAGCCTCCAAAAGGACCAAGTCGTCCGCGCCACCGGCCGCGGCGCCCATCACGACAGCCACGGTGTTGAGGTGGTCGACCTCGCGGGCGATTGGCGGGTGGTCGCCGTCGATACCGCAACCGGTCGCATTCACCTCGCGCCCGCCTCGGGCCAGGGCCATAGCGCGCTGGTCCGACCCGAGCAGATCGTCCGCTGATGCCGGCAGGTCCCGCCTACCTCTGGCAGGTCACGCTCAATACGGGCGACGGCCGGCACTCCCTGCGCACCGACGTGACGGAGCAGGCCCTGGTGGTGGCCCGGCCGCTCCTTGACCTTGTTGCCGAGCAACCCGTCGCAGGTCTCGGCTTGGTGCGCTCCGAGCAATACGGCTCGGCGACGATCCTACGCGTGCGAGACGAGGCAGGGCCGCGGTGCGCGATCGGCGTGGCGCTGCGCTCCCGCGGCGCGGCGCAGGTCTGGCAGGCTCTGCACGACGAGGGAATTGCCGCCCTCGCCACCGTGCCCGACAGCCCGCCGGCCGCGCCCTGGTGCGGGTTGGTCCTGGCCGATCGGATGCGCGACCGGCCTCGACCCGAGACAATGGAACTCGTCGTGCTCGCCCGCGTGATCGGGTGGGCCGTGGTGGAGCAAGCAACCTGAAGACCCACGGTCACCCAAGCACGACCCCGAAGCATTGCGAAAGCGTGAGATAGAGTGGAGCCATCGCTTTTAGGCGCGTCCCTTCGGGACCGCGTCCTAGTCGCTTCGCTCCCCGAACCCCGTACCGGGTTTCGGCCCTGCGGGTGACGGCCGCATCGCGCAGCCCTCGGAACCGTCGAGGGCCTGCCTTGGACGCGTCGGCGTGAAACGAGGGGCAACCTGCACCCTCAGGGGGGCGGCCGCGATCAGGAGAGCGCCTTCGGTGCTCTTTGTCGCCCCGGGGCTGCCAGCGCGCTGCAGGCTCTGCGCCTTCGGCTTGACCGGGCCGTCGCCAGCCTGGACCTTGGACTTGATGACATAGGGCCCCCGCGGCTTCGAATTGCTGCGATCGTGCTTGCCGAGCTTCCGCTCGACAGCGAGCCTGGAGCGATGGTCGCGATCGGCGGCCGCCAGCATCGGGTAGTCGTCCGGCAAGCCCCACTTCTTGCGATAGTCGTCCGGCGTCAGCCCGTACAGCCGCAGATGGCGGCTCAGTATCCGGTAATGCTTGCCGTCCTCGAAGCAGACCAGGTAGGTCTCTTGGATCGAGTCGGCGATTTCCGCTTGCGTGAGCGCGCGTGCCGGCGCCTGCGCCCGGAGGTAGCCCGTCTCGATGACGGCCGGCTTCATCGGGTAGTCGTCCGGCAGGCCCCATTTCTTGCGATAGTCGTCCGGCGTCAGCCCGAGCCGCCGCAGATGCTGCTTCAGCCTCCGACACCGCTTGCCGTCCTCGAAGCAGACCAGGAACGTCTCCTGGATGGAGGCGGCGATTTCTGCTCGTGTGCGCCGGCGTCCCGGGTCCCAGTTCCGAAAGTAGTCCCCGGCGACGTAGCCGAGGTCCGAGGCGACGGGGACGATCGGGGTCCCTGGTGCGACCGTGTCGGTATCGCGGTCGGCAGAACGTCTGAGAGCCATGGACACCGAATTACTGAGTGCGGGGAGTTCGGCCGGACGGATCTTGTTGCGGGTAATGTGCGCTTTCAAGACCCGGGCCGTGAAACTGGCGGACAAGTCATTGTCTAAAGTGTGTGGCCGATCGCACCGACGAATCCCTCCGCTGTGATGTAGTCATTCCATGACAGCGCAAGACTCGGCAACAGGTCAATAGCCTTGTCCATTCCGCACAGGAACGAAGGTGTGGAAGGGCGGTCCGTTGTGTCCATCAACCTCCAGTATGAAAAAATAGCCCCGTGACCAGAGAGGAAGAGGAGCCCTGTCGGGATCGAGCCGAGGCGAGGTCGAGAGAGAGACCCGCGGTTCGGCGTGATCCGACAGGGGCTTACGACCGTGAACTTCTCCATCAGCGCCCAGCACTTCCAGTCAGGCACCGCCCTCGCCCCGGCCCCATCGCCGGCCGCGATCCTGGAGGCCGGCACCCGCCTCGCCGAGCACCTCGCGAAGGGCCGTGCCATCGATGCGGCCATCCTCCGGGCGGCCATGGAGGCGGCATGCGGCGGCAGCGACGCCGAGGGCTTCTGGCTGTGGAAGGACGCCTACGAGGCCGGCGAGGTCGCCCAGGTGCTCTTCCTGCGCCGGTTCTGGCCGGCGATCCGCGCCAAGACCGCGGTCGCGCCCGAGCGGCTCGCCATGATCGCCCGGATCGCCGGGCTGCTCCCGACCCAGACCCGGCGCTCCGAGGAGAGCGAGGCGTTCCAGCAATTCTCGACCCCCCTCCCCCTCGGCTACGTCGCCGCCTACGCCGCCATGGTGCGCCCGGGCGAGCGGGTGCTGGAGCCCTCGGCCGGGACCGGCCTCCTGGCGATCCACGCCGAACTGGCCGGCGCGCGCCTCCACCTCAACGAGCTCGCCGCCACCCGGGCCGGCCTGCTCTCGGCGCTGTACCCGGCCGGCGGCGTGACGCAGCTCGACGCCGCGCAGATCCACGATCGCCTCGACGCGGGCGTCGGCGCGGACGTCGTGCTGATGAACCCGCCGTTCTCGGTCGCGGCCGCGGTCGAGGGCCGCTACCGCGATGCCACGGCCACGCACCTGCGCTCGGCGCTCTCGCGGCTCGCCCCCGGCGGGCGCCTGGTGGCGATCACCGGCGAGAGCTTCCGGCCGGACCGTCCCGGAAGTGCCGACGCCTTCAGGGCTCTGGCCGAGCGCGGCGGGCAGCTCGTGTTCTCCGCCGGCCTGGCGGGCCGGGCCTACGCCCGGCACGGGACAACGGTCGACGTGCGCGTGTCGGTCTTCGACCGGATGCCGGCCGGCGCGGCCGGGGCTCCTGCGGCGCCGCTCGGGGTCTGCGCCGACACCGCCGCGCTGCTCGAGGCCGTGATGGCCGGCGTCCCGTCCCGCCTCCCCCTGGTGACGGCCGCGCCCGTGAGCCCAGCGCGCAGCGCCATCCCGGGCTTTGCCCGGCGCGCCCCCGCTCGCCCGGCATCGGCCGCCACTACCACTTCCGCCGCGGCGGCCGCGGCGCCGGCCGGGCCCCTCGCCTACGAGGTGATCGAGGAGCTGCCCGCCATCCTGCACGCGGATGCCGCGCTCTACGAGGACTATGCCCTGGAGACCCTGCGGATCGAGGGCGCCCACCCGCACCCGACCAGCCTCGTGCAATCGACCGCCATGGCCTCGGTGCGGCTGCCCCGGCCGGCCTACGCCCCGCACCTGCCGGCGGCGGTCGTGTCCGGCGGCCTGCTCTCGGATTGCCAGCTCGAGACCGTGATCTATGCCGGCGCGGCCCATACCCGCCACCTCCCGGGCTGGTGGACGCTCGACGAGACCGGCACGAAGCTCTCCGCCGCGGCCCAAGGCGCCGAGGGCGCCGTGCGCTTCCGCCAGGGCTTCTTCCTCGGTGACGGCACCGGGGCGGGCAAGGGCCGCCAGGTCGCCGGCATCATCCTCGACAGCTGGATGCAGGGGCGCCGGAAGGCGCTCTGGATCTCGAAGAACGAGGCGCTCCTCGAAGACGCCCAGCGGGATTGGCGCCACCTCGGCCAGGAGCCGCTCCAGATCGTACCGCTGTCGCGCTTCGCGCCGGGCAAGCCGATCGTCCTGCCGGAGGGCATCCTGTTCGCGACCTTCGGCACCCTGCGCGGGGCCGGGCGCAACGGGTCCGGCTCGCGCCTCGACCAGATCGTCGACTGGCTCGGCGCGGACTTCGACGGGCCGATCGCGATCGACGAGGCGCACTCGCTGGCCAACGCCGCCAGCGGCTTGGGCGAGCGCGGCGTAGTCGAGGCCTCGCAGCAGGGGCGGGCCGGCCTCAGCCTCCAGCACCGCCTGCCCGACGCCCGGGTGCTCTACGTCTCGGCCACCGGCGCGGTGACGGTCGAGAAGCTCGCCTACGCCCACCGGCTCGGCCTGTGGGGCGGCGGCAGCTTCCCGTTCCCGACCCGGGCCGACTTCGTCACCGCCATGCAGCAGGGCGGGCTCGCGGCGATGGAGGTGCTCGCCCGCGACCTCAAGGCGCTCGGCCTCTACACCGCCCGCTCGCTGTCCTATGCCGGCGTCACGGTCGAGATGCTCGAGCACGCGCTGACCCCTGAACAGACGGCGATCTACGACGCCTACGCCGACGCCTTCCAGATCATCCACACCCACCTCGACGCTGCGCTGAAGGCGTCCGGCGTCACCGGCGAGAGCGGCACGCTGAACCGCCACGCCAAGGCCGCGGCGCGCTCGGCGTTCGAGTCGAGCAAGCAGCGGTTCTTCAACCACCTGCTCACGGCGATGAAGTGCCCGAGCCTGATCGCGTCGATCGAGGCGGGGATCGCGGCCGGCCACGCCGCGGTCGTCCAGGTCGTCTCGACCGGCGAGGCGCTGATGGAACGCCGGCTCGCCGAGATCCCGTCCGACGAGTGGGGCGACCTCCAGGTCGACGTCACCCCGCGCGAGTACGTCATCGACTACCTCAAGCACGCCTTCCCGACCCAGCTCTACGAGCCCTACAGCGATGCCGACGGCATCGTACTGTCCCGGCCGGCGCTCGACGCCGACGGCCAGCCGATCCAGTGCCGCGAGGCGGTCGAGGCCCGCGACGGCCTGATCGAGCACCTGTGCGGCTTGAGCCCCGTGCAGTCGGCCCTCGACCAGATCCTCCACCACTTCGGGACCGGCGCCGTCGCCGAGATCACCGGCCGCTCGCGCCGGATCGTGCGACAGGCGGGCTCGGACGGGGTCGACCGGCTCGTGCTCCAGAACCGCCCGGCGGGGGCCAACCTGTCCGAGACCCAGGCCTTCCAGGACGACGAGAAGCGGATCCTGGTGTTCTCGGATGCCGGCGGCACGGGGCGCAGCTACCATGCCGACCGCGGCGCGAAGAACCAGCGCCTGCGCGTCCACTACCTGCTCGAGGCCGGCTGGAAGGCCGACGCGGCCGTGCAGGGCCTGGGCCGGACCAACCGCACCAACCAGGCGCAGGCTCCGCTGTTTCGCCCGGTGACGACCAACGTGAAGGGCGAGAAGCGTTTCCTCTCGACCATCGCGCGGCGCCTCGACACCCTCGGGGCCATCACCCGGGGCCAGCGCCAGACCGGCGGCCAGGGCCTGTTCCGCCCCGAGGACAACCTCGAGGGCCCCTACGCCGCGACCGCGCTGCGCCAGCTCTACTGGGCGATCGTGCGGGGCGAGATCGAGGGATGCTCGCTCCAGGAGTTCGAGGCGTCGACCGGCCTCTCGCTGACCTCCGACACCGGGGCGGTGCACGAGGAGCTGCCGCCGATCGGCCGCTTCCTCAACCGCGTGCTCGCGCTGCGCATCGCGATGCAGAACCGCCTGTTCGAGGCGTTCGAGGAACGGCTGGCCCAGGTGATCGAGGGGGCGATCTCGGCCGGCGTCTACGATGTGGGGGTCGAGGTCCTGACGGCGGAATCCTTCAAGGTCACCGCCCGCGAGGTCGCCTACACCCACCCGGCGAGCGGCGCGCATACCCGCCTCCTGACCATCACCGAGCGCCGCCGCCTCCAGCCGCTCGATCGCGCCGGCGCCCTCGACCTGATCGCGGCCGGCTTCCGGCCGGTCGTGAACGCCACGACCGGCCGGCCGGGGCTGATGGGGAAGGCGGCGAGCGAGACGCGCGAGGACGGCTCGGTGGTGGAGCGGGTGCGGCTGGTGCGCCCGCTCAAGCGCCAGCTCTTCGACCGGGCCCAGTACGCCCGGTCCTCGTTCGAGGAGGTGCCGGCCGAGGCCTTCCTGGCCGCCTGGGAGGCGGAGCTGGCGGCCCTGCCGGAATTCGACGAGCGAACCCTCTACGTCGTCACCGGCCTGCTCCTGCCGATCTGGGACCGCCTGCCCGGTATCGACATGCGCGTTTTCCGCCTCGTCACCGACGACGGCGAGCGGATCGTCGGGCGCGTGGTCGACCCCCACGACCTGCACGTCACCCGCGAACGGCTCAACCTCGGCGCCGGACCGGCCATGGACCCGGCCGAGGCCTACGCGGCGGTGCATGGCGGGCGCACGAGCCTCCAGCTCTCCGGCGGGCTCCAGGTGCGGAGAGTGAGAGTGATGGGCGAGCACCGCATCGAGGTGATGGGTGCGAGCGAGAGCGCGCGGGCCGGCTTGAAGTCGATCGGGCTGTTCTCCGAGGTGATCTCGTTCCGCACCCGCCTGTTCATCCCCGTCGGGGAGCGCGGGCCCTCGATCCTGGCCGCGATGATGGAGCGACATGCGCTCTTACGTTGCGTCGCCGCCGCCGCTCACGCTCAATGATCGAACCTGTCGGAGGCTGACCATGACGACCCGTCCCACCCTCGCGGACCTCTCCCGCCAGCTCGCCGACCGCGCCGAGGCGTTCTGCCGGCGCTACCTGTCGAACGGCTACCGCTCCGGCCGGTTCTGGTGCGTCGGGGACGCCTACAACTCCGAGGGGGCATCGATGTATGTCCGCCTCACCGGGCCGAGCACCGGCAAGGGCGCCCGCGGCAAGTGGACCGATGCCGCGACCGGCGAGCACGGCGACCTCCTCGACGTGATCGCGCTCCAGAACGGCAACCGCTGGAAGGAGGCCCTGGCGGAGGCGAGGGCGTTCCTCAGCCTGCCCGAGCCTGCGGTGCCCGAGCCGGCCCGCAACGTCTCGCCCGCCTCCGATACGACCGAGTCCGCCCGGCGGCTGTGGGGCTACGGCCGCTCGATCGCCGGCACCCCGGCGGCGGCCTACCTGCGCTCACGAGGCCTCGAGCATGCCGTCGGCGAGCCCTCCTTGCGCTTCCACCCACGCTGCCTGTACCGGCCATCCCAGAAGGAGCCGGGCCCCGACACCTGGCACCCGGCCCTGATCGCCCGCATCACCGACCTGTCGGGCGCCGTCATGGGCGTGAGCCGGACCTGGCTCGCTCCGGACGGGCGTGGCAAGGCCGCGCTGCGCGACCCGCGGCGGGGGCTCGGCCAGCAGCTCGGCCACGGCGTGCGCTTTCGCGGCACGGTCCCGGATCTGATGGTGGCCGGCGAGGGTGTCGAGACGGTGCTGTCACTCAAGCTCCTCCTGCCGGCGGTCCCGCACGTCGCCGGTCTCTCGGGGGGGCACCTCGGCGCCCTCATCCTCCCTCCCGGCCTGCGCCACCTCTACATAGCCCGCGACGCCGATCCAGCCGGCGAGCGCGGTGCCGCGATCCTGCGCGCGCGCGCCGAGGCCGCCGGCGTGCTGGTAAGCTACCTCGACCCCCGCGAGGACGACCATAACCGCGACCTGTGCCACCTCGGCCCGCGGGATCTCGCCCTGCATCTCGCGCCCCAGCTCGACCCGAACCACGCGGTGGCCCATCTCCGGTTCGAGGACGGGGAGGCGGCTGCCGCCTGAGGGCGGTGTCTTGGTAGGGTTTGACTCGCTTAGACATACGGAAAACAGGTGTTTTCCGACATCCAAGATGGCCAGCGGGGCATGTTGGCTGAGGCCTGAGAGCGCGTATGGGTCTGCTCCCGACCCTATCCGGTCATGCCCCGATCGATCCGTGGGGGGATCGGACAATTAATATCCCCCTAGGTCGTCTTCTACGTTGGCCTCTTTGCAGGGCAGGAAAAGCATATTATTATCTCTATGATTTAAATCATCCAACAGAACATTGAGATATAAAATGCAAATCGGCAATTTTGTCGCCATCGTATTGATGCTGCCCTTCGTCATGGTAGTTTGCGTGATAATGTCTAATGCTGGAACTCCCAATCCACCTCACGCGGGCGCGACAGCAATTCTTCTAATAATCAGCACTTTTACAATGTTGGGTAGCTTTATATATGTAATTGTAAAAAATGCGACATATTTGAATGATGTGTTTCTTATTCAGTGGTCATATAGGCACCCCATCGCTTTCAGATGCACACTTGCGATTTTGTGTCTCGTAGTTGTGCTTGTATTTTCTTTTTTGTCCAAAAAACATACGCCATTGCAAAAAGAAACACGTTTGAGCCTGATTTTTGACACGGCGATGTAAACCGTTGTCACGTCTGCTTCCCACCCCGTGCAGTCATCCCGCATACCAGGCTCAGGTGTACGGCAAACAAGTGTTTTCCGCACATCCAATATGGCCGGCTGTGTATATGGGCTGGACCCTGACGGAGGCCTCCAGGGGCTGCTTTCGACCGAGGCTGTGTGAAAACTCGGGTACGCCCTGAAATCGTGGAACAATCTTCCATATTGCTGGGTCCGAGCATCCTGGGTGGCCGCCGAGATGCCGACAAGATGCCCTTACTAGGGTTGTCTAGAGTGCAGCAGGGAAGATCCTTCTATAGGGGCTGTGTTTTCACACAGCCTCCACCCTTTCCCGATCCTTGGAAGGTCCGCTTTGGGGCGACTTCGTGGATGCCAGCCTACGACCGAAGCGGGTTGGAAGCAGAATATCAAATTTTAGGTTGGCCGAATTCGAGAGCAGATCTCCACCTGAGTGATGCTGTCGATAGCTTTACGACAGGTCCCTAGAGAGAGCTGGCATCTATAGGTAAAAACAAGGTGATACGAATGAAAGTGCTTCATATTTTCGGCATTATCGCACTTGTTTATTTCACGTTGTACTCAAGTTCGAGCGAAGCTTGTAGGCATGTCCTGCCGGGCGCGGGATCCAAATCAAACGAAGCGAATTTTTCCTACTTCGACCATGTCGTCGTCATAGAAGCGATCGAAATCGGGCATTCACACCTAGTATCCATGCCAGACCGCAATCCCAGGGAATATGCGAGATTGCGAGTTATAAAATCGTACAAGGGCAATCTTCCAAGAGAATTCGTAATTCTAAATAATTCGAGCGATACATGTGGTTATAGCTTTATAGAAGGCGAAATGTTTCTGGCATTTTTTGATGCCAGATCCTCTGCATTAAAGATAGCGGAATATCCTGAATTGCCGTTTCTGACTACAGGCCTATATAATACTTCGACATCGCAGATGATCCGGGTATCGGATCAATCTGTTGCGGACAAAATCATCGCGGATGCGAAGCAACGTTAAGCGACGCGGTTGGTCAGGGCGCACCACTATCAAGGCAAGGGTAAAAAAGTTCCGCTTTCTGGAACTAAGCATTCACGCCTCTACAACAAGGTTGGGTCGGAGGCGGAACGTCCTCTTGCGGGCGGTGAGCCAATCTCCGCTCCCCACCCCATGCGGTCATGCCGCATCTCAGGCTCGGATGTCGGAAACCATGTGTTTTCCGACACCCGAGATCGCTGGCTAGGCGACCTATCCCAAAGACCATTACCTACGCCGCCCAGCGGTCCAAAGTCGCCAAGAGCCTCAGCCATCCGGCACGGCATCGGCAAATGGCACGATCATCACAGGCTGCCCGTGCTCGTCGGCGATGTCGAACGAGCAGTCGAACCAGTCTCGCACACTATCCAAGCGGGTCCGGGTGATCAGGTCCAACGCCATTTCCAGCGCATGCTCTCGTGCCGCGGAGCTATCTGCCAGCTCATCGCCCTCGTAGTCCTCTGCGAGACCGCTCGGACCGGGATGGTGCCTCACGTGGAAGAAGTAGCGTGCCATCGTCAGGCACCTCCAATCAGCCGAGCGTACTCGGCCTCGGCCACGCCGTAACTGCCGTCCGCCAGCTGCTCCAGCTTGTTCCGGTCGAGGATCTGGATGCGCTTGCGCCTACTCTTAATCCGCCCAGCCCCCTCCAGGTTCTGCAGCGCCAGTGTCACGCCCGCCCGCTGCACGCCCAGCATCATCGACAGGAACTCGTGCGTCATCGTCAGCTCATCGCCGTCCACCCGGTCGTGGCACATTAGCAACCAACGCGCGAGCCGGCCCTCGATGTTGAGGGAAGCGTGTGCGTGGGCGGTCAGCGTGGCCTGAACCATAAGGGTATGGATGTAGCGCAGCATAACTTCCCGTAAGGTCGTGCTTTCTCGCACAGCAGCGCGTATTTCAACGGCGCCGATCATCAGAACTTCGCCGGCCATCTGGATAAATGATCGATGGGGCGTGCAGTCGGAAGCCAGAAGCACCGGGGCAGCACCGACTAAGCCCTCAGGTCCAATCAATCCAATTTCGATATGCCTTCCCATGGTTGCGGTAGCTACTGAGATAAAGCCGACCTCAGGGAAGTAAAGTTCCCGGACTGGAACATTCGCCTCGATCATCTCTTCGCGCAGTTGCGTCGTCATGGGTTCGAGGTGCGGCTGAAGCAGCGCGAAGTCGGCAGGAGCGAGTGCTCGGAGCAGACGGTTGCGGGTGGTGGCTTGTTGGATCTGTGACACGGCGCTCTCTCAAGGTGCGGCAAGGGTACAGGCACCCTCAAGCCCTGAGCCAAAGCATGATCAGCTTGAGAGGAGCCCATACGGTGAAGACCACAACAAAATACATCACATATCCAAACGTAATAACAACACGAACAAACATAGATCATACCGCCGCGCTTAGGTTTTGACTCGTTGGGGTTTTCACCGGCTTGTGGAGGTGATTCACTGCCTCCCTGGACCGGGGAGGAGCCTGTGACGCGAGCCGTCGAGATCCGGAGTGACGTGGCCACAGCCACCGAGCTCCGGCAGCAAGCCAAGCGGGAGCCGCGTCGGCGGACAGCTCTGCGCCTGCTGGCGGTCGCCAACGCGCTTGATGGCATGAGCCGGGCGGAAGCGGCGCGGGCCGCTGGCATCGAGCGACAGGCGCTGTGCGATGCCGTCAAGCGCTTCAACGCCGAGGGCCTCGCCGGTTTGATCGACCGCCCGCCCGGCCGCCGGCCAGAGCGTCTGAGCGAGGGCGAGCAGGCGGTGCTGGTCCACCACATCCTGCGGGGGCCCGATCCCGACCGGGGCGAGCCCGCCAGCTGGACCCTGCCGGACCTGTGCCGCTTCATCGAGGCCCGCTTCGGCAAGACCATGCTGCCCCAGTCGATGTCGCGCCTGGTGCGCCGGCTGGGCTTGTCGAAGCAGAAGACCCGCCCGGTTCACCCGCAGCGCGACGCCAAGGCTGCGCAGGCCTTCGCAAAAAGGGGCTCCGCGCAGCTCTAACGAGCGCCGCCGAGGCCCATCCCGGCCGGCAGATCCGTCTCTTCTTCATGGACGAGGCTCGGGTCGGGCAGAAGGGGCGCAGCGGCCATCGCTGGTGGATGCGCGGCCAGCGTCCGGCGGGACGCTGCGACGGCCGCTTCCAGTCCGCTTACATCTTTGCCGCCGTCGAGCCGCAGACCGGCTCGGCGTTCGGTCTGGTGTTGCCGCGCGTCTCGACCGAGGCGATGAGCCTGTTCCTGGCGCAGTTTGCGGCCACGCTCGAGCCGGACACGCAGGCCGTCGTGGTGCTGGACGGGGCAGGCTGGCACATTGCCAAGGATCTGCGCGTGCCCGACGCCGTGACGCTGGTGCGGCTGCCCGCCTACAGCCCCGAACTCAACCCGGTCGAACGCATCTGGCTGTACCTGCGCGAGCGCTTCCTCTCGGCACGCGTCTTCCCCGACTACGAGGCCATCCTCGACGCCTGCTGCACCGCCTGGAACGCACTCACCGCTGAGCCAGAGCGCGTCCGCTCCATCGCAAACTTCCCATACATCGCACGCGTCAATGCTTAGGCGCGGCGGTATCATACATAACATTCATTTATAACAAATGTTATATCCAACCTGATGGCAGGGCTTTTTTGTACGAAATAACACCAAGAGTCGTTCGGCGCTTAATTAATCTGGGTCAATGGCCTAAGAACAGCCCGTGTTCTTGGGAGAGCCACACGCAACCAGAGGCGCTGACGGCGCCAAAGGAGACGCCCGTGAGGTCCGACAGTAAGCCCCCTACGATCCTGCTCGTCGAGGACGATGCGCTCGTCGGATTGGACCTCGGCGAGGCCCTTGCACAGGCTGGCTACCGTCTTGCCGGACCAGTCGCCACCCTCGCCGAGGCCACCGCGCAGATAGGCCGGAGCACTCCCGACTTTGCCGTCGTTGATGTGCGCCTCAAGGATGGGCTGAGCACCGAGCTGGCGTGCGAGCTGCGTCGGCGCGGCGTGCCGTTCCTCGTCCACTCGGCCTGCCGTCGTGACAGCTTCCTCTGCCCCGAGCTACGGGAGGCGCCGTGGCTCGCCAAGCCGGCTTGGGCTCCCGACGTAGTTGCAGCAGTCCAGGATCTCGGACGCATGGGAGCACATCCATGAGCAGTGGCTTGGAGCAGGTCAGCGGGGTGCGTTG
Source organism: Methylobacterium indicum (assembly GCF_017347565.1). Lineage (NCBI taxonomy): Bacteria > Pseudomonadati > Pseudomonadota > Alphaproteobacteria > Hyphomicrobiales > Methylobacteriaceae > Methylobacterium > Methylobacterium indicum. The sequence goes on from NZ_AP024148.1 coordinate 64,595, forward strand.
CGCATCGAGCGCTGGAAGCAGACACCACCACCCGCTCGTCCGGAAGCTCGCGCGGCTCGCACCGCTGACGGAGGCTGACGCAGCCGCCCTCAGCCATTTGAGCGCGGGCATGCGCCAGGTCGCAGCCCATACGGATCTCGTTCATGAGGGTGATCCTCTCACCGAGGCGGTTCTTGTGTTGCAGGGCTTCGCCATCCGCTACAAGCTGCGCGACACCGGCGCCCGCCAGATCCTCGCCTATCTCGTGCCGGGCGACCTGTGCGACCTGGACGCAGCGTTGCTGGGCGAATTGGATTACACGATCAGCACGCTCTCCGCCGGCTTCGTTGCTCGCATTCCGCGGGAGACCCTCTCTGATATCCTCGAGCAGCACCCGAACGTCGCTCGTGGGCTGCGCCTGAGCAAGCTGATCGAGGAGGCGACCACCCGCTGTTGGCTGGCGAATGTCGGCTGTCGCTCCGCCCTCGAACGCGTGGCGCATCTCCTGTGTGAATTGCAGGTGCGGCTCCAGACGGTCGGGTTCACGACGGAGAACGGCTACGAGTTCCCGATCACGCAGCAGGACCTGGGCGACACGGTTGGCTTGTCGAACGTGCATGTGAACCGCACACTGCGCGCCCTGCGTGAGCAGCACCTGATTGGCTGGCACAGCAAGCAATTGACGATCTTGGACCTGCCTCGCCTTCAAGAGATTGCCGAGTTCAAGCCGAACTATCTGCGCGCGACCGCCGATTATACACAATTATTTCTCTGATTAGCCGCACAATTAACTGAATGATAAGCCGGTGAAACGAGGGCTGCACAGCCAATTTCTTATCCGCAAAAGCCCAGTGCACGGAGCCATAACGACGCCAAGCTTCGGCGAGATAGTGTTTGTGCTCAGCCCCTACGCAGCCAGTGCCCTGATCTCTTCACTCTTGGCCCGAGCGGTCGGTTTCCGACCCTTGTAGCGGCTCTCGCCCATGGCTTGGCGATGCCCTCGCACCGGCGCTCCAGCATCAATCTGCGAACGAGGCCATGATGGTGTTGTCCGTCATGGGACCTTCCTGGCCAGTGACGGTCACCGGCCATGCCCTGTCCGGAACCGACCGGTTCTGGACAGGACGGCCCATCCTGTTCAAAACCTAGCTTCTGCAAGTTCCGGACAGGTGTCCAGTTCCGGTCAGGGTTTTCGGACGAAACTGCTTCATGCCGCGCACCTTCGCCTACCTCCGCGTCTCGACCCCTGGCCAAACCACCGACAACCAGCTCACCGAGATCCAGGCCGCCGGCTTCACCATCGAGCCGCGCCGCCTCGTGACCGAGACCGTCTCGGGCTCCACCGCGGTCGGGCAACGCCGCGGGTTCGCCCGCCTGCTCGACAGGCTCGAGGCGGGCGACGTCCTCGTCGTAACCAAGCTCGACCGGCTCGGCCGCAACGCCATGGACGTGGGCGCGACCGTCGCCAAGCTCGAGGAACTCGGCGTGCGGGTCCACTGCCTGGCGCTGGGTGGGGTCGACCTGACGAGTTCGACGGGCAAGCTGACGATGGGCGTGATCAACGCGGTCGCGGAGTTCGAGCGCGATCTTCTGATCGAGCGGACCCAGGCCGGGCTGAGCCGGGCGCGGGCGGAAGGCCGGCGGCTCGGCCGGCCGGCCAGTCTCACCGGCGAGCAGCGCGCGGAGGTCGCGCGCCAACTCGGCGAGGGTACGAGCGTGTCGGCCCTGGCGCGGAGCTTCAAGACCAGCCGGCAGACCATCCTGCGGATCAGAGACGCGGCCGTACCGGCCTGACCGCCCCGGCATCTCGCCCGCAACAGCTGAATGTCACAGCAACGCGCATCGACCTTCGCCGTAGAAAATATACGACAAACTCTGTCGGATTGACGGCATGTGTGGAAACGGGATTTGAGAGGTTTTCCGCACATGCTCGCAGGGTATGCAGGATAGGGGGGTCTTAGCGGCCCCCCGGCTGCGCCGGACTGTCCGCTCGGGTGATGTCCGTTTGCTTGCCTGTCCGTTGGTTCATACCTCCCTTGCGGACATATTTGGCGAGCCGTGGCAGTGTCCACTGCGGCATGCTCCGAAGGACGGCCGGAATAACGAACGATCCTCGAAGCGCCGCGCCTGCGATCCATAATGATGGTTTGCAGACGATCCGCTTGCAGCCTGATGGGCTAGTTCCATGCTCAATCCACGCACGCCTGTCGGTCTGCAGTCCCGCTCGCTGCACGCGCAGGCGTGGGTCGAAGCTTATCCCCTAATCGACAGACAGCTTTCACCGCTGGGGTTGGAGGCCATAGCGGCTCTTGCACCCTCGCCAGGAGCCACAGTGCTCGACATCGGCTGCGGCGCAGGCCAGACCCTCGGCCAACTCGCCGAGATCGTGGGAGCCAGCGGCCGGGTCATCGGCGTCGATGTGGCTGAACCACTCATCGCCATAGCCGCCCAACGCACACGCTCTCTTCCAAATATTAGCGTAATCGAGTCCGACGCCCAGACGATCGACCTGCCGTCCGAGAGCGCGGATGCGGTCTACTCGCGCTTTGGCGTCATGGGCTTTGCCGATCCTGTCGCGGCCTTCACCAACTTCCGCAGGATGCTCCGTCCGGGTGGGAGGCTCGCTTTCGTCTGCTGGCAGGCGTTGGACCAGAACGAACTCGATCACCTGCCGCTCACCGCCGCTGGTATCCCCGGCGTGAGCGATGATGCCCCCTTCAGCTTCGCCGATCCGCGCGTCATTGACGGCGTCCTGGGACAAGCAGGTTTCGAGGGTATCGGGGTTCGCGCCCACAGCGCGAGAGTGTCGAGCGGCGATCTCGATGCGATGACCGAGGTGCTTCTCAAGGTCGGCTCGCTCGGAAAGACCGTGCGCGAGCACTCGGCCCTGCGGGCGGATGCAGAACCACGATTACGGGCGGCATTGGCAAAGCTCGGCGACCACGCGCAGGTCAGCCTTACGGCGTCGGTTTGGATCGTGACGGCCCACGCCCCGTGACGACACTCACGCGGAGATGATAGATAGCTACGGCTGCTTAAGGCGGAAGGCAGGCTTCGGCTACACGCCTGTAAGCAGACGTTCCATTTCGAACCCAGACCAGTCGATCTGACAGTTAGGGGTGTCATGCAAGCCCCTATTCGTCAGCCCCATGAGAATTTCGGCGTAGACAGTTTGTAATCCTTTAGGTCAGAGGCTTAGCTAAGATCGTGGAGCTATCTCCGTCCATTGGACTATAGCCTTGAGTCATGTAGAACCGCTGCGCCGTCTTCGTACTTTCTAGCCGACACACGACGATCCCACGTTCGGCGCTGACATCCTCCATCGCCTTGAGGAGTGCGGTGCTAACCCCCTGATGTCTGGCTTCCGGCGCGACGTAGTTAAGCAGGATCATCCCCCCTGCGTCGACCATGCCTACCCCGATGATATCTGCTTCGCGCTCAGCTACCAGGAGCGACGCGCCCGGCTGCGACAGCCAGATCAGCCAACTGTCGGGGGTTTTATTGGCTGTCCATGCCGCGATAAAGGCTTGATCACCGCCGTGATCAGCGTGGCAGAGTTCGGCGATCGAGCGCCGGAGAACGCGGCTACCCGCCTCGGCGTCGGTAGGTGTGGCAAGGCGCACTTTCATGAGTCAATCATCTCAGCCTATCGTGCCATCAGCAATAGGGCATGCGTGCCATCGGAGACGAAGCCCGCTTTCATGCATCCCTATCGTAAGGAACATTGGTGAAAATCCATACACTCGGCCGTGCCCCTTCCTCATAGGCAGCCCGGAAGCGGACCTTTCCAGGGTCCGCAACGGATCGGAAGCCGCCCAAGACGACGCTCAAAATCCGATAGGGTATGCCCCTATGGACGGCCGTAATAACGAACGGGCTCAGAGCGCCGCGTTGCGGTCTGCTGCGGGCTGTTATCGAATTTTCGTCCTACCGACGCCTAATTTTTTAGCGACAACAATGGATGCTAATCATAATCGCAAGTAATGGTTATTATAATTACGTACGAACAATTCACTTTATAAAATTTCAATAATCAATCTAATTTCTAATAATTGTTTCGAGTATCAGAATAATTGTGAATGTAGAGCCTGCTAAAACCGTGTATTTTGTAAATTTACTTAGGGAATATCGACGTTCTAGTTGTGCTACTAATACAAATGAAATAAGCCCAGCGATGCCGCCACACAGTGCGTTCGTAACTATGTCGTTCATAACTATATGTCCTATGCATAGCGTTTTCCATAAGATATATCATTGAGAATACAAATCAAGGATATACAATAAACTTTATTTTTTCTGATTTGTTGCGTTAGATCTTGTTCAGCAATCTATTATGTATCGAAGATCGCACATGATATATAAAGCCATTGGCTCCCAAATATGAACTTGCGAGAGCCGGTGAAGGTCGAATGCGGCCCCCGACGGTGCCCGAAATCCGTTAGGGTATACCCCTATGGACGACCGGAATATCGAACGGACCACGATGTAATTCGTGTGTATGTATATTAATAATATGACGATGCGCTATACAAGTCATATTTTGCTTATACGCTACCATTTTATTAATCTAATACCAATAATAGATGCACAAACAGCAACGATAATCATGGCTATGACATACCATACAGCGACAAATAAGGCTGAATCGTTTGGACAATACAGCGCAAAGATCCATGCGCCCATTGCGCTGCCAGCCAAGCCCGCAGCCGCGCCAGCCTTGCCAGGATACCGGGGTGCACCTGCCCGCGCGGCCCACAGCAAGCTGAAAACAGGCAGAAGAGATGTCATGATGATCATCGCAAGACAGGTGAGCGGCGAGATCCCTGTTGCGGCCCGCGCCCACAGCGCTCGCGGCGTTACAACTGCGTCCACGGCGGTGGCTGCTGCGAGCAGCACCATCGGCACAAGCAAGAGCTTTACCGGCAAGGCTGTAGGCTCCGGCCGCAAAAGCCGTGTTGCCCCTATCAGGGCAGTAACCACCATCACTGCGGTAAACAGAAATTTGAACGCGACCCAGGGGTTAGCGAGCGCACCTGGCAGATCGCTTCGGACGCCTACCAGCGCGACGAACAGCAGGCCGGCAGCGATACCCCCACCAAGCCCTGCGATCAGCAATGACCTGCCGATGGGTCTCGCGGGTCGAATATCAGCGGCGAGCAGAGCGATGAGTTCGGGCGTCCTCATGACCGATCTTCCTGCCGGGCCGCCGCTGCAAGCCGCTTGAGTCCACGATGAAGTGCGACACGAACTGCCCCCTCCTGCATGTCGAGGGCCGTCGCTACGTCGCGAACAGAGAGACCTTCGACCGCTAGCCCACGGACCACATGCTGCTCACGGGGAGATAGCATGGCGAGGTGGCGTTCGAGATCGACACCAACCAGATCCTGCTCAGGCATTGGTGTAGTCTCAGCCAGGGTTTCAAAGTCGATGCCGTTGGCGATCAGCCGGTTGTGCCGTCCTCTGCGGCGCATCCAGTCGATCAACTTATGATCAGCAATAGCATGCACCCATGGAATGAGCGGACGCGATGGGTCCCATGTGCCGCGCTTCAGATGAATGCTGAGCAAGGTTTCCTGCACGATATCTTCCACATCGGCAAAGTCGCCGCTGACCCGTCGCCGAACCCGCGTCCTCACGAGCGCCGCGATGGCGCTCAGCGCCACTTGATAGGCTTCGGCCCTGCCGTTCAGGGCCGCCGTCATCGCGGCGGTCAGATCTGGCTCGCTGAGTGTCAACTGCTCACCCCTACGCGGGGTCGCGCCCCTACGTTACCAGTGCTAGCCAAAAAAATCCGGCGCGGCGCTGTAATACGCGCCCTGGCCGTAGCGAAGGAGATGACGCAGGCCAGCCATACACGGCCTTGCGGAGGAGCTATTCCATGCTGCGTCGTTCGGTCTTTCTCGCCTGCGCGCTCGCGCTCGCGCTGCCCGTCGCCCTGCCGACACTGCCTCTCATTACCATGGCGCAGGCGGCTGAGACCAAGGAGTTCACACCGGCTGCCTTTGAAGCAGCCAAGAAGGCCGGTGGGCCAATCCTGGTTGACGTGACCGCTCCGTGGTGCCCGACCTGCAAGGCGCAGAAGCCAATTCTGTCCGAGCTGCTTGCTGATCCCCGGTTTGCCAAGATGACAATCCTGCATGTCGACTTCGATAGCCAGAAGGACGCGCTGAAGGAGCTTGGCGTGCGGATGCAGAGCACGCTGATCTCATACAAGGGCGGCAAGGAGGTCGGCCGCTCCACGGGCGTGACCGACAAGGCTGCCATCGCGGCGCAACTCGACAAGTCCATCTAGGAGCTGATCCATGCTCGCGACGGTCGGCTTCGCGTTCATCGCGGGCATCCTCTCGATCCTGTCCCCCTGTGTCCTGCCGCTCCTGCCGATTGTGATTGGAGCGGCAGCCTCGCAGCACCGCCTCGGACCACTGGCACTTAGCTGTGGTCTCGCGATCTCGTTCACAGCAATCGGCATTCTTGTCGCCACGGTCGGATTTGCCGTGGGCCTGGATGCAAGTCTCTTCCGCACCACCGCTGCAATCCTGCTGGTGATCATCGGGGCCGTTCTGCTTGTGCCAGCTTTCCAGGCCCGCTTTGCCCTGGCTGCCAGCCCGATCGGTGCCTGGACCGAGAACAGGTTCGGCGGGTTCTCGACAGAGGGGTGGATCGGCCAATTTGGGGTTGGCCTGTTGCTCGGCGCCGTGTGGAGTCCCTGTGTCGGGCCGACGCTCGGCGCGGCGTCACTCGCGGCAGCGAATGCCAGCAACTTGCCGTCAGTGGCCGTGACGATGCTCGCGTTTGGGTTCGGGGCAGCGCTACCGCTGCTGCTGCTCGGGTTCCTGTCCCGGGAAGCGCTGATGCGCTGGCGGGATCGAATGCGCTCGGCCAGCGGTCCCGTCAAACAGGCGTTCGGCGTCCTGCTCGTTCTGGCAGGCGTGCTGATCCTCTCGGGTTATGACAAGCGGCTGGAGACGGCACTGGTTGATGCCTCGCCGGCTTGGCTCACCGAGATCACCACACGGTTTTGACCGCAGAGGTATGCCCATACGGACGGCATCGGCCGCGCATAGCTCGCGCATGACGAGGTTTGGGGAGCGCTGCGTCACCTGTTAAGGACGCGCCCGAAGCGAGGGCACCATGTCAGAGCACCGGGAAAAGCTCGCCGATCTCGATCGTCAGATTGCCGAGGCCGTCTCTGAGCGCGAGGGTCTGATCCAGCGCATCCCGAACCTACCGCCTCGCAGCCCTGAGAAGGCCGAGGCCGTGCGCCACCGCGACGCGCTCAACGAGGTTCTGGTGTCCCTGCGCCGCTACCGGCGTGCCCTGGACAACGTGCAGCGATAGAGCGCGCGACCGGAACGAACTCCTACGATGGGGGCACCCCATCTGGACCGGTCCACTAGGGCAGGCCCTATCGGACCACGTAGGGTCTGCTGGCCTTGTGAGGACGTCCGCTTCCTAGGCAGTCAGCAGGCTTCTAAATGCACCCAACGTAGCCAACCTCGATCTTGCGACTCCTCACACGAGACGGTGCCCATGCACGCTCTGCGCTAGAGCAGCCTGATTGGCCTGCTCAGGGGCCTTACGGCTTGATCACCCACACGTTCCACACAGGGTTATCCACAAAGAAAGCGCAGGCCCACAATCAGGGCCATTGCCCAGATGCGATCTGGGTGGCTTTCTGAAGATTGCGTCAATCTATCCGACTAGACACGCGGTATGCACTATGGCATACCTGCACCCGATGTCGAACGTTGAGCCTTTTCCGAAATCAGCTCAGGCGGAAGCGCCAAATCCGCGGATCACCGCCATGGTGTCCGCAATCCTGACGCTGGTTGATGGGTTCGGGCTTAGCGCTGCTGAGCAGGAACAAGTCCTCAAGGAAGTAACCGAGAAGCTGCGTCCTATAGCGGTACCACGAGCTGGCGATGTGCTTAGCACCGTCGTTAATCTCATCCCTCGAGATAGAGCCTGGACGGTTCGCGAACTCAAAAGCCGGGTAGAGGAATCAGGCTCTCCAGTCGCGGACAAGGAACTGTATAACGCAATCGGTTACCTGACTCGCAAGCATCATATCCAACGGGTTGGTCCGGGCCGCTATGTCATCAATGGCATCGGTGTAGTTACCGGAGACAACTTTGGTGGGCGGCCATCGATCACCGAGGGAGATCTGGACGACTGAGATATTTAAGCTTGAAGGGAATTTAGCTACTCATAGAGCTGATATCTCTACAAGCTTTCTTGGCTGATCTTTCGATATATCGACTGATCTGATCCAAGGCAGAATGCGCAGCCCATGCGCGTAACAGATTGACCTAGGAACGGAAAGGCCGTCGAGGATTGCGCCCTCGACGGCCCGGAAGTTCCGACCCGCACGACTGGGAAGCCGGGCGCGGGACAGGCTGTGTCACAGCGGGGGTCACTATGGCCTTCGCGAGCCCTTGGTCAAGCCCGGCTTTGTTACAAAGCTAACGGTGTTTGAACATGAGTACTCGCCCATACCCATCCTACTGGATGTACAAAGACAGAAAAGATGAGTGGCGCTGGACATACTACGCCAGCAACGGGCTTATCATTGCCGTCAGCAGCGAAAGCTATAAGCGGCGCGTCGATTGTGAACGCAGCATAGAAATCATGAAGGGCTCCCACAATAGCCCAACATGGATGCCGAGCGATCTCGTTCACGCAGCTTGATTTTCCATGGCTCAGCCTCGTGCTGGGCCATTTTCGTTTCTGACGGAGTCTTCTATGTCGACTTGGGATGTGGCTCTTGTCCGTGAGCAAGGTATTAGCTTCGCCGTGGTCGGCGTCCAGGATCGTGTGATCAACAGCCCATCTGACCGGGATCAGCTGGTACGAGCTTGGAGCTACAAGCTAGGTATACCCGCCGTTCTTATAGGAGCACGAGATCACCGGCTTTATGGCCGGACCGACATCGTGCGGTTCCTAGGGAACGTGCACCCGTCCCGTTTGCCGTGGCGGCGGATGACACTGGCGGCCTGATACAGGCCAAATAGAGCGAGCGCGCTCTGTAAATCCTTAAAATCTAGAGCGCGTTCGCCTTCATTGGACGGAATGAGAAGTGGTTCACTGTCTTTATCAGCAGGCATTCATTTATAACCCCCCGGTCGTTATCCCCCACGCCTTTCTCACTTCATCATGGATGGAAATGATGCCTTATGTCAATTCTTCCGCCATTGAGTGGATTGATTATGATCAACGCTCCAAGACTATGAAAATTCGCTTTCGCGGAGGGCATCAGTCGTACAGCTACTACGGCGTACCTAAATCAATCTATGAAGGATTAATCTCCGCTCCTTCAGCTGGCATGTACTACGATCAACACATCAAGGGTCGCTACAGTTAGCGCCAAGTTCATCGACTTTATCTACGGAGAGCAGAAGGTGTCCGAACTTTGGTTTCGCGCACCTTCAGGCTGAAGGTCGAACACTTGGTTCCATACGCCCCCTTATGCGACGGCGAGGAAGATCCGAAGGGCCGGCGCGCTCGGCCTCCATGGTGTCAAAGCCACAGGCACTCGTGCCCCAGCCGTTCGTGGTGGAGCGGACACGCTCGCTGCCCGAAGGCCCGCGACAGCATCGAGTCGGCCTGTCGCATGCTGTCTACGGCCGGCCGGTGCCCGGCACCGTCGCTGCGGCCTACCTGCGCTCGCGCGGGCTCAAGCACGCGGTCGACCAGCCTGCCCTGCGGTTCCACCCGCGCTGCCTGTATCGGCCTTCGGCCAAGTAGCCCCCGGGCCTGGACGCCTACTACCCGGCGCTGCTTGCCAGCGTCACCGACCTGTCGGGCACCGTCATGGCGGTAGGCCGGACCTGGCTCGCTCCGGGCGGCCGGGGCAAGGCCGCATTGCGCGACCAGCGGCGGACCCTCGGCAACCAGCTCGGCCATGTGGTGCGGTTTACCGGCACGGTGCCCGACCTGATGGTGGCCGGCGAGGGCGTGGAGACGGTGCTGTCGGTCCAGCGCGTCCTGCCGGCCGTGCCGCACGTCGCCGCCCTGTCGGGGGCCCACCTCGCCGCCCTGGTCCTTCCTCGGGGCTTACGCCACTTCTATATCGCCCGCGACGACGATCCAGCCGGCAGGCAGGCCGCCGCGACCCTGCGCCAGCGCGCCAAGGCCGCGGGCATCCTGGTGAGCGACCTCGATCCCCGCGAGGACAACTTCAACACCGACCTCTGCCATCTCGGCCCGCACGATCTCGCCTTGCATCTCGCCCCCCAGCTCGATCCGAACGACGCGGTGGCCTACCTCCAGTTCGAGGAGGCGATGGCCGCCTGACCAGCCTCCTGCCTGGTTAAGGATCGCACCACAGGCCGGCCCGGGCCGCGAGAGAGCCGGCGTCCACGGCCTTCTTAGAGGGCGACTGATGCCGGGTCGGGGGACCTTCGGCGCAACGGCCAACGTCCGACGATTTTCCGCCGCCGCCTACGGCGGTTTTGCATCGCGAAGCAAAATCGACGGCCTTCGAGCCGTCCTCCGCTGACGCTCCGGCCCGCGCGGCCGCATCGCCAGGATGCGATGCGGATCATCGCGCGGGTGCGCCAGGCCCCCGAGCCCGGCCTTGGGTCGCCATGAAGGCCGCGATGGACGCGGTCCCCGGACCCCTGAAGGAGCCTGCGATGCTCGACCACCTCACCCGCGACCTCGACGACGACATGCAGCCCGATCCGACCCTGCTCGAGGAACTCGCGGTCACCGGCTACCGCCCGTTCGAGGAGCACGACGATCCCCGGCCGCTACCCGGCGCCTTCCTGATGGACAGCGCCCTCAACGTCGCGATGTCCGCGCTCGAGGACGGGTTCGTCAACACCCGCCTGGAGGACGATCTCGAGGACGTGCTCTGGGGGTTCGTGAACGTCTTCCACCGCCGGGTCGAGATGATCGAGCGCAAGCTCGATGAGAACGAGCAGGCGCAGCGCCAGAGCCAGCGCGAGCAGGACGGCAGCGAGGTGCTCTCGGTCGAGCTGGAACGGCTGATCGCCCTCGGGCAGACCCTTTCGGAGCGCCGCAACGCCTTCGAGTACGCCCGCGACGCGGCCGCCCACCGGTTCACACGGATCACCAAGTCGCTCTGGCGCCCCCGCTCCGGCTCGCAGGTGAACCGCGCGACGATGACCGCGGCGATGATCGACTCGCGGGACTTCATCAACGCCCGGCGCCGGGCCGAGACCGAGATCCACCTGCCGCCGGGCACCCGGATCGCCTTCACCGGCGGCAAGCAGTTCCAGGACGTCACGGTGATCTGGGATACGCTCGACCGGGTCCTGACCAAGTACCCCGACATGGTGCTGATGCACGGAGGCGGCGAGGGCGCCGAGCTGATCGCCGCGAAGTGGGCCGAGAACCGGAAGGTCGCCCAGGTGGTGTTCAAGCCCGACTGGACGCGCCACCGCAAGGCCGCCCCGTTCCGGCGCAACGACCAGATCCTGGAGCAGATGCCGATGGGGCTGGTGCACTTCCCCGGCGGCGGCATCAGCGACAACTTCGCCGACAAGGCGAAGGCCAAGGGGATCCCCGTCATGCGGGGCGTGAAGGAAGCGGCGTGAGCCGCTACCCCGGGGCACACATCCAGGCCGCCGCCCGCGAGGTGGCGGCCTTTCCCATGGAAGCCGCCTCGATAGCGGCCTGAACGGCCGGATCCGCGATGAGCGTGGCAACCATGCCGGCGATCCGATCGTAGGCGACGCGGGGCATGCGGACGACGCGGTAGGCGGTCCGGTAGAGGACCTCGCCACCGTCGATCTGGACCACGGTGAGATGGGGCCCGACGCAAGAGACGGTCTCCCCTGCCGCCAGACTGAAAGCCTCGATCAGCGCGCCCACGTCGTCGACGCCGATCGCCGTGACGACCCAATCGCCCGACCCGATCAGAAGCCGAAGGTCGGCCGTTCCGGCCACGTCGAGATGGACGATCGTTCCCGCGTCGTAGACGGCCTTGAGCGGCGTCCAGACCGGCGGGGCCGAGCGTGACGCAGCCAGGGCCTCGACGAGGTCGAGCACCTGCTGACGGTCGGCCGGGTTCGTGATCGTCGACCAATCCCGCAGAAGGGAGGCGGTCTCGCGATGAGCCTTGAGCGGGCCCTCCTGGTCGGCAAAGGCGGCCGGTGGAACGCCGAGTTCTGCGGCGATCCGGTGGAGCGCCGCACCACCCGCCGGAAGGCCGATCGGTCGTGACGAAACGTCGGATGCCATGGCTGCCCTTAGGTTGTTCTGCTGCCGTAACGGTAGCACAGGCGGAGCCGGATGAAGAGGTTGCCGCTAGGCTGCGGCAGCGCCGCATTCGCTCGAACAGAGAGGGATCGGGAGAGCGGTTCGGGGTGACGGCGCTTGCCCGTTCTCAGGACCGCCGAACGCGGTCAGAGGATGAGGTTCGCTGCGGCGGCGGGCGCAGCGCTCGGTCCGATGGACCACCAGCGGGATCGCATCCTGAAGGACCATCCCAACACCGTATGCCGGACCGGAAAGCGGTGAGGGAGGTTCCCGCGCCGGACTGGAATGGCCCTGCCCACGCGAGGGAGCCCCAGGTGGCGAGGGCGGTGCCGGCGGCGGCCCGCGCGGGGCGCCATCGCGAGCGGCGGCGGTGCGTTGGAGGGCGCCCTCCCGCGCCAGTCTGGAGCCGCGGCGAGCGTGGGAGACGGTCAGCCCACCCGCGTCCTGCCCGCGTCTTGGCCAGTCGACGCGACCATGCGGAAGCGGCGGTGAAGCGCGGTAGTGAGGTCGCCACAGCGACGGACCGTCCCAACACGATGGCGACAAGGGAACAGACGGCGTCTCCGCCCGCAACCGTCCGGCCAGGCGATTTTCCCCTGGCGCTGCGCGCCATTCCTCGCGGGACAAAATCGCCAGTCCGGCCGATCCTCCGCTGCGCTCCGGCCCTTCGGGTGCGGGCGGAGCCACCGCCTGTTTGGGGGGGCGCATCGCGCAGGGACGGTCCCGAGCGCCTCAGGAAACCCCGACGATGCCGCGCCCCACCTCGACCCTCTCCGACACCGCCCGCTTCGCCCTCGTCACCCACATCGAGGAACTCAAGGCCGAGCTGTCCTCCCTCTCCTGCCCGCGCGAGCGGCGCGAGACCCAGGCCCAGCTGAAGGCCGCCCAGGCCGCGATCGACGTGCACTCCACGGAGGCCTGAACCCCTCCTCCAGGGCCGCCTTCGGGCGGCCTTCGTTCCCGACCGGGGGAAGGCTCGACGCTGGTTCGTGCCATGCGGCGTGCTCGATCGGGGAAGCTTGGAAAAGATCGTTCGGCCCCGTCGCCGCCCGCCCCTACGGGCGGACGCCGAGCCCGTCCGACGGACGGGTTTCGCCGCGACCGGGGCCGCGGCGAGCAGCCGTCAGGCCGCATGTTGCGCAGCTCCTTTTGCCTCTCGTTGCTCACTCTCGAACTCGGCCAGGTAGTCCTCCGCTTCCTTCGCTTCGCGCAGGAAGAAGCGGTTCTCACCGACGAGCTTCTTCATGTCGTCGCGCCTGAAATAGATCGCCCGCCCGCACCGGATCGGCTCGATCCCGGGCACGCACAGGATCTGCTCGTCGCGACGCATCGTGTTGATGATCTCGTCGGGCATGATGAGGGCCCGCTTATGCAGCGAGGTCGAGGCCGAAACGCTCACTCCGCCCGAGCCTTTGCCCGTCCGCGCCTGCTGGCTGAACGACACGACCTCCTGCGTGAAATACCCGCAACGCTCCGACAGCATCTTGGCCGTTTCGCCGTCGGTGACGGCGGAAAAACTCTGCCACGAGGTCGACTCGAACCACGCCGAGACGGCGTCCTTGTCGCCCCATTGCTGGCGAAGCTGGCCCAGCGCCTGGTACACCATGACGAGCACGATGCCGTATTTGCGGCCGGCGTCGCGGGCGACCTCGAGCAGGCTCATGTTGCCGAGCCGCGCCGCCTCGTCGAGGATGAAGGCGACGCGTTCCTTGATCTCGCCATTGGCGTGATAGAGGGCGTTCATGAGCCCGCCGATGATCACGCGCGCCAGGCCCGGATAGTCCTGGAGCGTCTGGAGGTCGAGCGCCACGAACACGTCGATGTCGCGGTCGATGAGGTCGAGGCTGGAGAACTTTCCGCCCGACACGATCGCGGCATATTCCTTGAACGACAGCCAGTTGGTCAGGTCGGCCGCAGTGGCGTAGACGCCCGAGAACGTCTGCGGCGTCATCGATATGAACGGGCCGAGGGCGAGGGCGGCAAACGAGTCGAGTTCCTCCGCACGAAGGATCCCGCTCAGCTGCTCGAGGAAGTCGGGTTCGGGCTGGGAGATGACCTCGCGCAGGGTGCGTAGCGTGCGTGCCCGGGTCGCGTCGAACCCCCTGTTTAGGACGATGTGGGCGAGCACTCCGCGGATGAGCTGGAGCGCCGAGTTGCGGAAGAAGTCGTTGGGATCGGCGCGCTTGACCTGGCCGGTGGCGATCCATCCGACCACGGCCGCGATGTCCTTCTCGGCCGAGTTCTCCCCCCGCCCGATCCAGTCGAGCACGTTGAACCCGCTCTCCAGATCCTTCGGCGTGATGCAGATCACCCGACGGCGGCCAGTGGGTCCGCTCATCTTCCGGCGATAGTCGGCGAGCATCGGAAACAGCTCGGTCGACGGATCGAGCACGACGCAGTTCCAAGGGCACGACAGCAGCATCGGGATCACGGTGCCGGTGGTCTTGAAACCCCCCGATCCGGAGAAGATCAGGCCATGCCCGGAGCCGAGATCGGCGTTGAACCCCATCAGGGGTTTGCGCCCACCCGAGCCCCAGGTCTTGCGATCACCCGGCTTGAAGATCCGCGACTGGCTCTTCGGGTCGAGGTCAGGCCGGTACAGCTCGCCGAGCACCAGCGCACCGTCCTCCGGAAACAAGTCGCCGGCGACCTCCATCGACGCCCATTCGGCATCGCCGTGGGCGGCCGATTTCGAGCGGATCGGCTTGTTGTAACCGCGCGTGGTCCTCCGCACCCGGACCAGCGAGACGACCGGCGCGACGAAGGCGACGAAGCCCGCAAAGCACACCGCGCAGAACAGCGGAATGTCGGTCTGGCGCAGGACCGCACGAGTGTC
Source organism: Methylobacterium indicum (assembly GCF_017347565.1). Lineage (NCBI taxonomy): Bacteria > Pseudomonadati > Pseudomonadota > Alphaproteobacteria > Hyphomicrobiales > Methylobacteriaceae > Methylobacterium > Methylobacterium indicum. The sequence continues at coordinate 79,635 of NZ_AP024148.1, forward strand.
GGCGCCCGGGTTGAGCGCGCTCAGTCGGGAGATCTCCTCGCGCACCGTCCAGGCGCACAGCGCGATCAGGAACAGCGACGAGAACCCGGCGACCACACGGCCGCTGTCCCCGGTCCGGGCGAGCCCACAGATGGCAAACAGTAGGAGCGCAGGGAACGCGACGCTGGCCCCCCGCATGGCCTGAACCATTATCGAATGGCCAGGCTCGACGACGTAGAATGACACGACCAGGGGTGCGAGGACGAGCGAGAATGCGAGGTACAGCGCGAGCCCGATCGCGACGACGAAAACGCCGTTGATCCACTTCATGTCTTGAACTCCCTATCCCCGAGCCGGGCGAGCCGTTCGAACTCGCCAGGGTCACGAATGCGCTCACGCCCCTCGACCAGGAGCCCGAGCAGGACGTTGGTCGGAATGTCGGCGAGCTCCGCTTTGACGATCAGGCCGCCGAGCTTGATCTTCCTGTGAGCGTCCTGGCTCCGCTCCTCACTCCGCTTGGACATCAGCTCCCGCTTGAGCCGGTCCAGCGCTTCGACGTCCTTTTGTCTTTGGCTCCGCCACCGCCGGGTATTCCGCCTGAAATCGGGCCGCCAGTTCCTCGAAGGCCTTGAGCAGCACCTCCTCGGGCATGCTGATCGAAGCGAGGCCGGCCTTCAGAGCCAGGTTGCCGATCCGCTCGGCCTCGGCCTTGTCGTGAGCCTTGAGGCGCTTGGTCGCCTCCTCGATCTCGGCGAGGAGCGCCGCGCGCGATTTCACCCTGGCCATAGATGCCATTTCCCCTTTCCGTTGGAGATCGCTCGTTAACATCGGCGATGAGATTGGGAAACGCTACGTCATGGTATGACAGCTGCAGGATATATCGGACCTGCATTCCGTTGTCCTTGCGTCACACCATCCCATTGACCTTCCAAGGGGTGCCGTCCAGCGCTTCAGGCGCGTGACGGCTGAGGTCGGCAGCCGACGCTGGCGGTTCGTCCGAGCCACCAATCGCTCCTATGGCCACGCATCGGGCGCCGCCCGATGCGGCCAAGCTCCTCCTCCCGGCGGCACCCACATGGCCGCGGAGATCCGGCTGCTCCGGTCATGGCGCTCCCGTCCACGGGCCCGCCCAACCTCCCGGCAGCGGTGTCCGATTGCCCGTCGCGCAAACCGACTATGCCGGATTGACACTTCGGCCCCGAAGGGGCCTCTCCTAAGCGGAGCTACGGCGCACAGCGCCTCCGCAAAGTCCCCTGAGTTTCACGAAGGGGCGCACTTAATGGGAAATTCGGAATTTCCCTGCGTCAGCTTCGCTGATAAAAGCCAAGCTCTGGAGCCCTCGCTTGGCCATCTACCATCTCTCCGCACAGGTGATCAGTGCGGGCGCCGGCAAGAGCGCCGTCGCCTCCGCCGCCTATCGCCGTGCGGCCACCATGTCGCGCCATGCCGACGGAAAGATCATCTCCTACGAGGGCAAGCAGCACGTCGCCCACACCGAACTGAGCCTGCCGGCCAACGTTCCGGCCTGGTTTCGCAAGGGCATCGACGGCCGCAGCGAGAACGGCGCTTCGGCCTACCTCTGGAACGCCGTCGAGAAGAAGGAGGGCCTGAAGGGCACCGGCTTCGCGATGGAGATGAACATCGCCCTGCCGGTCGAGCTGGCCCTCGAGGAGAACGTCGCGCTCGCCCGGGAATGGGTCGAGGGAGCGATCACCGCCAAGGGGCTGGTTGCGGACTGGGCCCTACACGATGTCGAGGGAAACCCGCACATCCACGTCATGGTCCCGTTGCGGGCGATGACCGAGGAGGGCTTCGCGCGAAAGTACGAGGTGGCCCGCGACCGCGACGGAAACGTCGTCTACCGGCCGGACGGCAAGCCTCGCTACGAGGCGCTGGCCGGGCCGATGAAGCACCTGGTCGAGTGGCGACGCTCGTGGGCCGAAGTCACGAACGCCCACCTCGCCGCGGCCGGCCTCGACCTGCGCATCGACCATCGCTCCCACGCCGAGGCCGGCATCCGCATCGAGCCGACCGAGCATATCGGCGTCCACGCGGTCAACATGGCGGCGCTCGGCAAGATCTCCGATCGGGTCGAGGCCGAGAAACAGAAGCGGCTCCGGAACGCGCAGGCGATCATCGACGATCCCTCGACGCTGCTGCCGATCCTCTCGCGCGAGAAGTCCGTCTTCGATGAGCGCGACATCGCGCGCGTCGTCTTCCGCTACATCGACGATCCGGTCGCGTTCGAGGCGGTGCGGCTCAGGCTCGGTCTGTCGCCCGACCTCGTCGCCGTCGCCGAGGAGGTCTTCGACCCCGAGAGCGGGCGCGTCACGTCGCCGGCGCGCTGGACGACGCGGGCGCTCCTGCGGGCCGAGGTCGCGATGCAGGCCGACGTCGGCCGGCTCTACGCGGATACCAGCCACCGGGTGCCCGATCGCGTTCTCGACCGGGCCTTCGCCGCCCGGCCGGAGCTGTCGGAAGAGCAGCGCGAAGCGGTCCGCCACGTCACCGCGCCCGAGCGGATCGCCGCGGTCGTCGGGTTCGCCGGAGCGGGCAAGTCGACCATGCTCGGTGTCGCTCGGGCCGCGTGGGTCGGAGCCGGTCATCAGGTCGTCGGCGGCGCCCTCGCCGGCAAGGCCGCGGAGGGATTGGAGCGGAGCGCCGGCATCGCCAGCCGGACGCTGGCTTCGTGGGAGCTGGCCTGGAAGAGCGAGCGCGACCTCCTGAAATCCGGCGACGTCTTCGTCCTCGACGAGGCCGGCATGGTCGCCTCCGAGCAGCTCTCGCGAATCGTCCAGGAGGTGGAGCGGCGAGGCGCCAAGCTGGTGCTGGTCGGCGACGCGATGCAGCTCCAGCCGATCGAGGCCGGCGCGGGCTTCCGCGCGATCGTCGAGACGATCGGCTACGCCGAATTGTCGGAGATCTGGCGCCAGGTCGATCCGGCGATGCGGCGCACGAGCGTGGCCTTTGCCCGGGGCGAGGCCGCCGCCGCGCTCGGGGTCTACCGCGAGGCCGGCATGGTGCGGTTCTCGCCCGACCGACAGGCCGCACGGGAGGCGCTGATCGCGGCGTGGAAGCCGGACTTTCTCGGCCTCAAGCCCGACGGCCGGGCAAGCGAGACGCTGATCCTCGCCCAGACCAACGTCGACGTCCTGGCGCTCAACGCCATGGCCCGTTCCGCCCTCAAGGCTGACGGCGGCCTGGAGAACGAAGCCCGCTTCGTCACGGCCCGCGGCGAGCGGATGTTCGCTCCCGGCGACCGGGTGCTGTTCCTCGAAAACGATCGCCAGCTCGGCGTGAAGAACGGCATGCTCGCGACCGTCGAGGCTGCCTCGACCGGCCGGCTGACGGTCAGGCTCGACCGGGACGGACGCGGCGACGGCGAGCGGATCGAGGTGCACGCGGAACTCTACCGCAACCTCGATCACGGCTACGCTGCGACGGTCCACAAGAGCCAGGGCGCGACCCTGGATCGGGTCCATGTCCTGGCGACGCCCGGCATGGATCGCCACCTCGCCTACGTCGCGATGACGCGCCATCGCCACGCCGTCGTCCTTCACGGCGCACACGCGGACTTCATCCCGGAATGGCGCAAAGCCAAGCTCGGCCCCGAGCCCTCGCGGGACGCGCTCGACACGGCTGCGCTCGATGGATTGTCGCGCCGGCTGTCGCGTGACGGCTCGAAATCCTCGACCCTCGATTACGCCGACGAAGCTGCCTTCCGGGAGGCGGCGGTGGCGTTGACGCGGGCGCCCGAGGTGGTCGACGAAGCGGCCGAGTCGGCGATCCAAAACCCGGTTCCGCTGCTCGACGCGGCGCGCGTCGCCGCGGGGCTCGGTGCCCTCGCCGGCCGACTCGAAATCACTGGCACGATGTCGGGATCATCCGAGCCTGAGCCCGGCTCGATGACCGGTCGCCACGACCCGAATGCGCACTTCGCCCATACCTCAGTCTCGCCGGCTCTCCTCGCCCTCGAGAAGGCCCTCGACCGCCTCGAGCACGCCGAGCAGGACACCGCCGATCGCGTGCGGCCGCAGGACCTGCGGGCACTTGCTTCGGCCTTCGCGGAGCGCCGCGGGCTGAACGGCCATGCCGTTCTCGTGCCGGCGCTCGTGAAACGGGCGCGCAAGATGATCGTCACCGTGCAGACGCGGTGGCGCCGCCTGTATGGGCTCACTGCCAGGCTCGCCGCGGCCTGGCAGGCCGTGGCCGCGACCCATCCTGTCGCCGTTGCGACCGCGGCTCCTGTGGAACCCCTCAAGCCGTTCGTCGCCGCCGTTCCCTACGACGAGGCGGCGATCGAGGCGGTGCTGAGCAGCCGCGTCGATCCGGCCAAGCACTTGAAGCCGGAACTGGATGCGTTGCGCTACGAGACCCGCATGGCGGTCAAGGATCACGGCCGCCTCTACGATGCGATCTACGGCGAGCTTCGCACCCCTGGGAAAGGCTATAGGGAGCGGATCGAGGCACTGCTTACGGACGCAAACGCCTATGGCGGCCTGCGGGGACGCGAAGGCTGGCTCTTCGTCCCAAAGGCCGAAAAAGAGGAGCGCGAGAAGGCCAAGGCGGCCTATGCAGGACTCCGGCTGAACGCCATTGAGCTCAAGAATAGTTTCGCGGTCATGGCCGATAAGCAGCGTCCGGAGGAGGAGCGGTACCGCCGTCGCATCGCGATCGAGGTGCCGGGTCTATCTCCGGCGGCGGCCGCCGCGCTGGCGACGATCGCCCGGACTCCGATCTCGAACACTCAGGCGTTCGATGCCGTGGTTGCGAAGGCGGTCGCGACCTCCGAGCAACGGGCGGAGATCGAGGCCTTCGCCGAGGCCGTGGCGCGCCGGTTCGGCGCCAGCGGAGCGATCGGCCGGACGGCGGAGAAGAACCTCGGGCCGGGGCAATGGCTCTCGCTCGAGGATCGCGAGGTTCTGTCCGGCGGCGGGTTCGTCGCCACCTACCTCAAGCAGGGAAGCCTCGATCACCTGATCGCCAAGGTCCTGCGCCGCGAGCTCGACCAGCGCCTCGACGTGAAGCCCCAGCAGGCCGAGGACGAACGCCGGGAACTCGACCGTGGGCGCGATCCCGGACCGACGTTGTAGCGCGCCCGCCTTCGGGCATCGGGGCTGAAGATTGCCTCAAGCACAATCGCCGGATGACGCTGTGACGATCAGGACACGCCGTCCGTATTGGCGCCGAGGCGACGATGGGTAAGGGTAGGAGAGAGAGGACAACCGAGAGTTTTTGCCGTCTTGGTGACGGATCGAGAGACGCTGCCTGCGAGCCGCCGGACCGGCCGGGCCGAACCGAGGAACGTGACCGATGAGCTATAGCGATCTGCCGGTGCTGGTGACCCGGCGCGAGGATGCCCTCACCCTGCTCGATGCCGTCGCCTCGGGCGTCGACGAGGGCGAGTTCGCGCCCTTCGCCCGTGCGCTCACCACCCCCGAGGATGAGCAGGCGGTCGCGATCATGCGCGGCTCGGCCAACGAGATGAGCCCGCCTGTCCACCTCGGCGCCCTCCTCGCGGCTGCCGGCCTGGTGACCAACGACGAGGTGTTCCAGGCCCTCGACGCGCGCCGGGCCCGTGCCAAGGGAGCGGTGGCGTGAGCGGCGATCCCTACGTCTACGAGGGCACCGACACCCTCCGGAACACCGCCGGCATCCGCGATCCCGAGGCGTTGGCCGAGCGCGAGCAGATCGTCTCGTTCCAGGCCCTGCGCCAGATGCTCAAGGAGCCGGTGCTCGGGAACTTCGATCAGGCGCATTTCGCGGCGATCCACAAGCGGCTTTTTGCCGAGATCTACCCGTGGGCGGGCGAGACCCGCACGGTCGAGCTGTGGAAGCCCGAGATCGTTCTGAACGGCCGCAGCGTCGCCTACACGCCGCCCTCGCAGATCGACGAACAGGTACGAACCGCGCTGTCGAGCCTGGCGCGCGAGGAGCCGGGGAACCTCAAGGAGAGCCGGCCGGCGATGAGGCTCGCCGGCACTATGGCGACGCTGTTCCAGGCCCACCCGTTCCGGGAGGGCAACACCCGCACCCTGCTGGCGTTCATGGAGCAGTACGGCCGCCACCATAAGCAGCCGCTCGACCAGGCTCTCATCAACCGGGTACCGAGCGAGACCCGCGACAAGCTCGTGCTCGCCACCCGCGGCCAGATCCACCCCCTGACCCAGATGGTGCGCAATGCGCGGTACTCGGAGGAGCAGCGCGCCCATCCGGTCGTCGGCCGCTTGTCGGCCGAGGCCTTCGAGGCCGTCCGGCTGATGGGCGCACCCCGCATCTTCCTGCCCGAGCCCGGAACCCAGATCCGCGGCCAGGTGGTCGCCACGAACTACGACCATGCCCTGGTGCGTCAGGACCGCGAGATCGCGGCGGTGCCACTCCCCAGCTTCCGCGCAATGCCGGAGAACAACGCGCGCGTCGACGTGCGGGTGCTGCGTAACGACGAGAGCCTGGACCGGACCCAGCCGCGAGAGGAGGCCGCGCGCAGTCAGGTGGTCGGGAGTGTCCTGATCCCGGCGAGCTACGTTCTGCTCGCCGGACAGCGATCGGGCGACGCCCTGCGCAACCGCATCGAGATCCCAGGCCCGAGCCCCGAACTCGCGAACGCGCTGAACACCCGGTCGGCTCGTGAAATCGTCGCCGATCCCGCGTTGGTTGCCGAGGTGCGCCAGATCGACAAGGCCCTGATCGGGCGCTTCGGTCGGGAGGGATCGGTGGCGCTCATCCAGGGCAGTCCGGACCAGGCCAGGAGCCTCCTGCCGACGGGCCAGGACCTCGACGAGGTTCGCGCCGTCCTCAAGCCGCTGATGCAGGCCGTCGTCGCCGACGACCGCCAGCAGAAGCTGTCCCAGCAGCAGACGCTCGGCCGCGACGAGCCCCAGCTCGGACCGTCCCGATGACGGCCCTGTATCGGAAGCCGATCGAGACCGTCTCGGCCGCCAGGATCGTCGGCCTCGGCGTCGTCGGGTTCACGACGTTGGCCGTGCTCAGCCTCCTGTGGTGGACGTTCTCGCCGATCCTCGGGCGGGCCTATGCCGCCCTGCGCCTGATCGAGACCATCAGCCTGTGGCGGTTCACGGGCTGGGGCCGATACTTCACCGGAATGCCGGCCGGCAGGCCGTTCGCGTTCGTGTCGATCTACCAGTCGAGCGTCGGCTTCGGCCTGGTGGCGGCGCTGCTGACCGCACTCATCGGCTACCTCGCCTGGCGCAAGCGCAGCCGGGACCACATCGACGCACTCATCACCCTACCATCCAAGGGCTTCACGCAAGGAGAGATCGCCGGCCGGTTCATGCCGGCCGGCCGACTGGTCCGGATGCCCGCCTCGGACGAGGTCATGATTCCTTCCCCGCCCGTGGGCCCCAACCGGTTCGGGGAGATCCGCGATCTCCTCGATGTCCCGGCCGTGGAGACGGTGCTGGAGGACATTCCCTGGCATCTCGCCGCCACCCTGTTCCTGACGATCGACGCGCTGGCACCGATCACCGATCGCAAGGCGCGCGAGACCGTCCTGAAGGCCGCCAGGACGGCCGCAGACCTCCAGATCGCCGATCCGCAAGCGGAACTGCCCGCTACCCTGCGGCCGACCCTGTACGGCCACCTGCTCGTCTCGATCACCGACCACACCGGACGGGAGGCCGCGGTGCTCAAACAGGTCCACGAGGTGCTCCAGAAGAAGCCAAATCTCGCCTCAGCCGTCTCGGCGCTCGCTTCCGCCGCTCTGACGGAGGGCCGTCTCTGCTTTCCCGATTACGCCTGGCTTCGCCACATCGATCCGAAGCTGCAATCAGCGATCACGGCGTATTGAGATCCCTTGATAGAAGGCGCCGAGCGGAACCGTCCGCTCGGCGCCTCTCGATTTTGTCACGTTGTACGGGCCGGACCGGCCCTCAGGAGGACGTCCCGGTCATGTAGTTCGTAACCGTACCGACGACGATACCCGTGATAGCGACGCCGCAGCCAACTACGAAAGCAATCACAGAACGGCCACCATCCTCCCGAGAATTTTCGTCTTGTGAAGCCTTATAGATCTTGATTCCCGAGAAGCCGGCCAGGGCGAAGCCTGCTATTGCAAATATAACGGATAAAACGATAACAACGTTGTTGCCGCCTGTAGAAATGGAGCTGGCGTTGAGTGCGGAGTTTGCCGCTTTGGACCTCGCGTTCTTCAAAAACTCGACTGGCGCTGCCGCGTCGCCTGTGGTGGAGCTACCCCCGGACGCCTGAGCAAGGGCTGCCATCGCGCTCGTGCTCAGCATCGTCATGCTCACGGCTGCGCGATAATAGATATCCTTGAAGTTCATTGTGGTCTCCTTGGTCATGAAGTGGTTCAGGATCGACCGATCAGGGGCTTCGCTTCGCTCATGATTTCGCCCAGGACTTGATCGACGATCGTTTTTGCGACCCGGTCATCACCGAACCGCGTGAGAGCTGCTACTCGCTCCCACATCTCGATGGCGGTGCCATCGGGAAACCGCGCAGCCAGGATGCGCAGCGCATCGTTGACCGCCATTCGACGGTACAGTTCGTCCCTGACGGGACGATCCTTCGGGTGGGTCGTCAGTGCCCACAGCATCCGAGGACCGAGCGAATTGTTCAGGACGACCCAGCGTTCCTCCTCGCGGAGCTTGATCCGCGCGAGGATGTTGGCGCCCCGCCGCCCTTGCGGGCCGTGAACCTGGCGCTCGAGCGCGCTCTTCACCGCCTGGTCGAACCCGAAGGTCTCACGCGCCTCCTCGCGGATCTCGTTCGAGTCTGCGTTGAGCACGAGCACGGTCGAGGCCATGTCGGCGAGCGAGCCGAAATCGGCGAGGAGCTGCGAGACCAGGATCAGCTCCAGGCCCCACTTGCGGCCCTCACGAGCGTCCGATTTCACCTGGCGGGCGATCGTCTCGACGCCACCGGTCAGGTGATACTCGTCCATGCACAGGCGCTTGGGCGTCTCTGCGATCTCATGGTAGCGCGCCTCCCAGTACCGGGCGTATTCCGCCCGGATTGCATCCTCGGGCGGGAAATCCATCTTCGTGATTTCCTCGGAAAAGCCGGAGATCTTCGACAGGTAGACGTGCCGCGCGATCATGAAGAACAGCGCGTTGTTGCGTTCGGCCTCCTGCGACTTGTGGCGCTGCGCTACGTCCTGGAGGTCGATCGACACCACCCGGGCCTCGCCGAGGTCGAGCCGGGTCGGGCGGGCGAAGATCGGGAACTTCTCGATCGCGCTTTCCAGCGAGCGCTGGACGTGGCGGACCAGCTCCGCGGGGAAGTCCTGCACCATGACCGGCTCGGCGAGCACACGGGCGAGGTCTTCCAGAACCGGCATCGCATAGCGCTGTGCGCGCTGCGCCGCCGTGTAGAGGCGGCGCTCGACCAAGGCGTCGACGATGCTCCACCACCGCGACCGGTCGGAGACGGGGATGCGGTGCCTCGTGATGAGATCGTCGATCTCCTTGTCGACGTTGGGCTGGTAGATCGACGGCGAGGACGAGAACTGGAGGTCGCTCTTGAGCTGGAAGACCCGCGTGATCATGCGCGGGATCAGGAGCGTCACTTCCGGGTTCGACACGTTGAGGAGCGTTATCAGGAAGTTCTCGGCAAAGTTTCTCTCGCGATCCAGCGGCATGCGCCGGCCGAGCCCCAGATCGAGGAAGTTGACCGCGTAGTCCGGTGTGTTGAGGAGTCGGACGTAGTACGCCTCGTGCCGGCGGTCGGACGGTAGCGCGTTGCGGATCAGCTCGATGAAGCCCGACGAGCTGACACCAACATCGATCACCGCGAGGAACGGCAGCGCCGCGCCCGCGGAAAACGCCGTGAACTCGACGTTGAGCCGGTTCATCAGCACCGACTTGCCAGAGCCTGGCGTGGCATAGATCAGCGTCAGCCAGAACAGCTGCTCGGGGCTCAGCGCCTCGTAGAGCATCGGCTTGCCGTCGGGCGTGACCAGCATGCTCTGGCCCTGCTTGAAGATCGGCGCGGTGCGGTGGAACGGCAGCAGGGCAGCGAGGTCACCCAGCGGCGCGATCGAGCCGGGCGGAATCACGGCCTGGACCGTCATCCCGGGTACGGTCTCGCACAGCGCCCGCAGCGGGTTGTAGGGCGCGTCCGACATCTGGGCTTCGCCCCAGGTCATCATCGCACTCATCAGGACCGAGCGGCGCCGCTCCAGCAAGGTCAGGTCCTCGCCAGGCTCGGTCCAAGTCGTCGCGATGACCCGGCCCTTGACGATCGCCTCGCCGTCCTTCTCCATCACCTCCTCGAGCTGGCGTAGCGCGCGGAAAAGGTTCTTGTTGCTGGGAGAGGAGAAAGTGAGAAGACCCGCCAACACCTTCCTGAGCTTGAAGCCGACATCGGCGTCGCGCAGCGCCTCGAGGTGGAAGCAGACTCGGAACGGTATGTCGGCAGAGCGCGACGAGCTCTGGAGCAGCGAGTCGAGCAGCCGATTGAACGGCAGGATGGTCGAGGGGAACATCCGCATGACGGCGAGCGCGTAGCGGCGCCCACCCATTTCGAGGGCGCGCATGTTGCTCGAGGCCTGCGCATTCGACGTCATGATCTGGCGCGCGACCGTCGGCGTGAAGAACTCCGAGACGTCGTCGTCATGACGCTCCTTGGCGCCCGGGTAGCGCCGGGTGCCCGGCCCGTATGGCGTCCAGCCGTCTGGGGTCTCGTGGTAGAGGACGGCCGCCCGGATCTGCTCGAGGTCGCGCCGACGGCCCTGGTCGTCGGGGCTGAGGATGCGCCCCTGCAGACGGGCCTCGCCGAGCGCCTCCATCACCCGGCGAACGAACGCCGCGTGCGCCCCGTCGAGGGAGCCCAGCCGCAGGAACGGGTTCTGCGCATCGCGGGCCGGGGGCAGCTCCTGCCAGGCCTTGCGGTTCTCGCGTTGCTCCTTGCGGACCTCCTCTGGCGTGCCGGCCGTCGGCCGGGTCCAGGCGGCGAGCAGGATCGTCTCTGAGCGCGCGCGCTCCTCCAGGACCGATCTGCCCTCCTCGATGAGCACATCGACCGCCAGCCCCTTCTGGCGCGCACGCCGGGTCTGACGCTCGGCGAAGGGGTCGATGACCTTGGTGGTGTTGAGCGAGGACTCGTAGGAGATGGAAAGCTGGTGGCCCGGTCGCTTGAGGATCTGCGCGATCCCGCCGGCGAAGCGCTCGACCACGTTGACGAGGTAGTCGTCGGCCGAGACGATCGATAGGACGCCGTCGATCTCGATCAGGGTGAGCTGCGAGCCGTCATGAGCGTAGACCACCGCCTCCTCGCGCTTCGGGTCGAACCCGGCGAGGTCGCAGAACTTGTCCGCCGTTCTCATCGGTTGAGCCCCAGCATCACGGCGAACTGGAAGACTGGTATCGACAAGGCGAAGAGCCACGCCCCGAGCACGGCCGGCACCGCCGCGCGCAGGAGCGGCGCTGGCCTGACATAGAGCGAGCAGTAGATTTGGGCCCCGGCGAAAACGACCGCCGCGACCGACAGCATGATGCTGGCGGGAAAGTACAGGTACATCAGCGGCCGGAAAGTAAGTGCCCCGTCCAATCCCCGGATGATACTGTCGTAGAACATGGCCGTTAGGATGAGGCAGCCGCCCGCCCCCCTCCCGGCGATCCGCAGCATGCGGCGCAGGGCCAGATCGGAAGTGACGAGTCTGGCCCATCCCGGCGCTGCGAACACTACGTAGCACCCGGTGGCGAGCGTCAGGGCGATGGCAACCTGGCTCACCGCGGGGTGGACGAGCAGGTACTCCGCGGCGTTGGCCGTCAGGGTGTCGTTGAGACGCTGGAGCCCCTCGATCATGCCGGCGGCCTCCTAGTCGGCGAAGTAGAACGAGATATTCGCGATGACGACTGTCGCGATCGTCATGGAACTGCCGATGACCGCGGCGACGATCCAGTTGCCCGCACTACCCTCGCCCGACGTGGTGGCCTTGTAGACCTGGATCATCGCGTAGCCGGCCAAGGCTATCCCGGCGACCGCCGCCAGTACGGTCACGAGCCAGGCCAGGATCGGCACGAGCTCGATCAGGCCGCGCAGGACGTCGGCCAGCCCCTTCGAGCCACCCATCACGGCTTCCTCGCGTAGGAAATCGGCAGGGTCTCGGGGCGGTAGCCGGCGCCATAGGCCGGGTCCGGCCCATAGCCGTTGCCGGCCCCGACCGTGACCCGGGCGGCATCGAGCGGCACCACGACCGGCTGCAGGAAGACGATGCCGATCGGGAAGTTGACCGATGAGGACAGGGTCGGCGGCCGGCTGAACGAGCGCGCCGCCGCGGCCGTCATTGCCTGCCCTACGGGCAGCGCTGCGCCCATGCCGGCGGTCAGGTAGTCGATGTTGCGGCCGGACTGGACCGCGAAGCCGTTGCCCAGCACCGTCTGGGTGTTGAGCTGGGTGAGCTGCTGGCCGACCTGGCCGACGCCCTGGATCAGCCCGGCGATGACGAGGCCGCCGTAGCGCTCGAGGACGTGGTTGTCGACATCCTCGGCGACGCCGGTCCGGGCCTGGTCGACCGTGATCGCGATCGCCTGCATCGGCCCCTGGCGGCCGTCCTGCAGGATCATGGTCGAGAACCGGATCGAGGCCTGCGTCGGCGTGTAGACGATCTGGCCCATCAGCCGGATGCCGTTGAGCGGACCGGGTTGCTGACGCTCGTCGAGGTCGACGATGGTCGCGAAGATCGGCGCCGCCGGATCGTCGGAGTTGAACCCGCGGTCGAGCACCGCGTAGGCGACGTCGCCGGCGCGCGCCACGGTCGCGTGCCGGACGCCCGGTCCGAACGGGCCGGTCGGCAGCGGCGGGGCAGCCGCCGCCGCCCGCGGCTCGGGGGGCTTTGGCCGCTCGCCCTTGCCGAACGAGCGAACTAGGAACCCGCCCGGGGTGGGCTTGAGGAGCGCCTTGATCTGATCGTTGATCGCCGCGACCTGATCGGGATCGGCCGTCGGCTGCACCGGCACGTCCCGGTAGACGGTGTGGATGACCGGCCGATCCTGGTAGACGATCTTCTCGATCACCTGCGGCGGCGGGGCGGGCTCGGGCAGCTTCGGCACTGGGGTCTCGTCGGGCATCTCGCCCATCTGGGCGCCCCGCTTCTCACCGATCACCGTCGGCGCGACGTAGGGCTTGCCGTTCTCGGCCTTCGCGTCGGCCGCCTGGCGGTTGACGCCCGCGCGCCGGTCGGCCTCGGCCTTGCCCACCGGCGCCATCATGTCGTTCTGCGGGTTCGGGGTCTGGCCCCGGATCTCGGACGCCATGCCCACACCCTGATCGGGGCCGGGGGCGTCCCGCAGGACGAATGCAGCCGAGCCGAGCCCGGCGACCAGGAGGCAGCCTCCGACCGCCGCTTGGGCTTTCCTTGAGAGCATTGGTGTCCCCTTAGAAATCGACGCTGATGGCGGTCTCGGCGCCGTCGCCGCGCTCGGCGACAAGGCGCGAGGCCGGGCGCAGGAACTCATAGATCCGGTAGCCCTCGGGGGCGTCGGCCGAGGCGACGGGCTGCGGGCTCACCAGCGTGCCCTGGAGCCGGACGTACATCCGCTCGCGGTAGAGCCATGCCTGCGCGCCGGTCGCCACGAGCTTCTGCGCGCCCGCGGGCGGCGTGCCGGCGGCAAACAGGTGGAGCAGCGCCGAGGTGTCGACCGGGTTCGCTGCGCCCCGCGGGCGCGCGGGCGGGCCGCCCTTGCGGACCGGAGCGCTTGCCGTCACCACCTTGACGGGCGTGAGCGGCGAGGTTCCGGCAACCCGCACCGTGACCGGGATGTCCACCGTCTCGCTCTGCCCGGACAGGATCATCAGCGGGATCGGATAGGGCACGGCCTCGAGCCGGATCAGGATGTTGCCCCAGGTGTCGTACCGGCACGGCATCAGGTTGATCGAGGTCGGCCGGTCGGCGCCCACCGGCGCCGGGACCTGCGTCGCTCCCATCGCGGTGTCCTGGCCGCAGCCGGTCCCGTCCTGCGCGAACAGGCGCGGATCGTAGGCGACGGAGGCGATCGGCCAGGGCGCGCCCTGGCCGTCCACGAAGGTGATTGGCGAGACGACCCCGTAGGCGAGATGCAGCGTCTCCGGCGCGGAGCGGCTGATCTCCTGGGTGACGCTCAGCAGTCGCGGCTCGGGACGGGGCATCCGTCCGTCGCGGCCCGGAAAATTGCCGGCGCCCTGCGCGTCCTGGACCGACCGGCGGACGTTCTGGATCTCGCCGGGCTTCAGGATCACCCGCTCGGTGTTGCCGAGCATGCGCTGGCGCAGCTCGTCGAGCTCGGCCGGGGTCAGCGGGCGCGGGGTAGGCGGTGGCGGCTGCGCGACGGGAACAGCCGCGGCGGCTCCCGCCGGCGGGACGCCGGTGGCAGGAATGCCGAACGGCGGGACGCCGGCCGGCCGCCGCACCCCGGATCCGGCAGCCGGATCCGTCCCTTGGCCGACTTCATGCGCTGCCGCGGCGCCCGCCCAGACGGCGACCGCGGCAAAGCCCGAGGCCCACACTCGCATCATGGGCGTCATGGCCCCACCTGATTGGTCAGCTGCTGCGTCGAGATCACCGAGTCGATCGCGATGCCGTTCGGGTTGATCGGAGAGGGGTCGACGCGCACGATCGTCATGGTCAGAAGCCGCCGCTCGACGCGGGTCTCGACGTTCGTGCGGTAGAAGATCTGAAGCGGGACCTCGACGCGCCAGTAGTAACGACCGGCTGCCTTGCCTTCCTCCGAAATGTTGGCAGGGTCCGTCGTCACGGCCGAGACCGTCTGATATCCCGTCACCACCTTCTGGATGATGCCGCTCTCCTGAAGGGCGGCACGGTAACGATCACGCCCTTTAGGCGTGAACGACTGGGACAGCGCGTTGTTGATGAGCGGGCGCCAGTTGGCGTAGTCGTAGGAGTTGAGCTCGACGGCCGACGAGACCGCGAACTCCTTCAGCCGCGCCTGGGAAATGTTCGGCTCGGAAAGCGGGATCGCCTCGCAGACGGCCTGCGCGTCCGAGGTCCAGATGAACTGCTTGACCGGAAACCGGATGAACGCATTGTAGAAGAGCAATGCGTTGACCGCGAGCGACATGACCAGGAACAGCGACAGCAGCAGGATCCAGGACCACTGGTTGCGCAGCATCATCCGGCCGGCATCGATCTCGCGGGAGATTTGATCGGCGGACTTCATGTGTGCGGCCTTCCCGCGATCGGCGGCGCCACGATCTTGACCTCGCAGCCGAACACGCCGCCGTCGGCGACGTAGGGAATCACCTCGGCCCGCTTGATCGACAGGTAGGCGAGCCACATCATCGCCAGCAGCGAGGCGAAGACCGCCCCGGCCAGGAACGACGAGACGCTCGCGTAGCCCGCGATCCGGTCGCCGAGCGCCGACGGCGACAGGCACCCGCGGGGCGAGGGCAGGCTGAACGCCCCGATGGAGGGTCGCCGCCCCATCGTCAGCTGCCGGCCAGGACGGCGCGCATCTTGGCGTCGTCGCCGGGCTCGTAGCCCACCATGATCGCGACGCGCCCGTCGGGCCGGGGCACGAACATCGTCGGCACGCCCGGGCGCAGGGCCGGGCTCGCGGCGAAGATCGAGGCGAACGCCTCGAAGTTCTCGGCGAGCTTGGCCGCGGTCTCGGCGCCGATCTCGCCCGACATGCCACCCTTGCCCTCGAAGGTCGCCTTGAGCGCCGCGACCGGAACAGCGGCGGTGAGGATGCCGGCGGCCAGGCGGTTGCCGTTCTCGGGCTCGCCGAGCACCGCGACTGGAACCCAGCGCGCCGCGATCCGCCCATGCAGCGCGTCGAACGCCTTGTGGCAGTACGGGCAGCGCGGATCGAAGAAGATGGTGGCGATCTTACCTTCCGGGGTCCCCGCCGGCGCGTCGACGACCGACGCGAGCTTGGCCATGATCTCCGAGACCTTCCGGGCGCGATCGGGATTTTCGATCGTCGCATAGCTGAGGCTTCCCGCCTGCAGCTGCGGCAGGATCGGTGCCGCCGTCGGCAGGGGAGCCGAGGCAATCGCCAAGGGTGTGTTGGCAGGCGCTAACGCAACCTGTGGGGCGGGTTGCTGAGCGCCTGCTAATGGATTGCCGGGATTGGCGTTTTTTCCGGAAATAGAATTGTTGGGGGCGGCGATTGTCGCGGATCCACTAGCGGTCCCGGCGACGATCTGGAGAGAGATGGGCTGCCAGTTGTTAGAGGTTGCAAGATAGACACAGGCAACCATAGATCCGGCCCAGGCGACGTGTTTAACTGCGTTCTCCATGCAAGCACCGCCCAAACAGAGTCATTGACGTTCGTGACGGCGCTCTTATTGCGAACCTGTGGTCAACGTGTCAATAAATGGTTCTCGATGCCGTAGCAGAAGGCGATTGATGTGTATGGGTAATGGCTTCGAGGACACACTCATTCGTGTGTCAACGATCGATATGCGTCGCAATTTCCTAAAATCAGTCGCATGTTATCACGCATACCCTGC
Source organism: Methylobacterium indicum (assembly GCF_017347565.1). Taxonomy (NCBI): domain Bacteria; kingdom Pseudomonadati; phylum Pseudomonadota; class Alphaproteobacteria; order Hyphomicrobiales; family Methylobacteriaceae; genus Methylobacterium; species Methylobacterium indicum. The sequence goes on from NZ_AP024148.1 coordinate 96,048, forward strand.
GTTAGTGGGCGCAGTAGGGATCAGGTAAGCGTCCCGTTGAGATTTGAAGGGGTGGCGGACAATGGTCGAGAAAAGCTTCGTTAGGGTGTCGTTAAGGAATGCAACCCTGGCGGCTTTACTCGTGGCCTTGATACCAAGCCTGGTGGTAGCCGCTTCCGATGACGTAGAGAACCCAGAGTCGAAGAAGCAGAACAGATCGAAATTCGAGTATAATAACGGGAGTCCTGAGGAGAAGCGGCCCTATCGGCGGCCAAATCTCGACGCTGACCCCATGAACCTCAGATACGAGGAGCTGCGGGAGCGCTTCAACGAATTGGAGGATCGTGTCGAGCGGCTCGAACGCCAGGACCGATCTTCGAAAAGGGGTCAGTGATGGCTGTACCGGACCTCGGGAGTGTCCTCGCCTCGTTGAGCGAGGTGTTCCCGCTCGTCGTCAACCTCGTCTTCCTGCTGATCGCGCTCCTCGGGATCGTATACGGCACGATCGGCCTCTACGGGCTCTACGGCGTCGCTGCCGGGGAGTACAAATTCTCGAACCGTCCTACGACCCTCGATGGCGCGGTCGCCAAGATCGCGCTCGGCGCCGCGATGATCGTTGCGCCGGTCCTGCTCTGGAAGTTCGCCAACTCGTTCGTCCTCGGCGGCGATCTCACCTTCAATATGTTCAACTATGGTTCGACGCCGCGAGGCTCGACCTGCGAGGATATCAAGCTCGCGATCACCTATTTCTTCATGTGCCTCGGGTCGCTCGCCTGGCTGATCGCCGGCATGCGGCTCTACAACGCCGCGTCGGGTCATCACGGCGGCGCCGGCTCGGCCGTCCTCTATCTCGTGGGCGGCACGCTGGCCTTCTTCGTCAACGACGTCGCGAGCCTCGTCGGCAACACGATCAAGATGGACGTGTCGCTGTCGAACGTCTGCACGATGATCGGGGGAAGCTGACGATGCGCCTCCCCACCTCCTCATTGCCGCTCTCGCCCGAGAAGCTCGTGCAGCTCCGCCGCCACGAAGGCGCCGATCGGAGCGCGGTCCTCGAACATCCGCCCCTGGTCGAGCTGCCAGGCTCGGTAGCGCTGCACGAGCGCGCTCGCCAGGACCACGATGCACAGGAGCAGCGCGCCGAGCAGCGTGAGCCAGGAATGGGCGTAGACCGCCCAGGCCGCCGCCAGGCAGCCGATCACCACGGCCGCCAGGAACAGGGACCAGGCCTGCCGGCGCGCGTCACGCGCCAGGTCGCGAGCGTCGATGCCTTCGAGCGCGAAGGTGCGGCCCATCTCGGCGAGCGTGAACGTCGCCCCGCAGGCCGGATCGTCGCACCTGCGCAGGGCCGGCGACTCGGGGTCGTTCATGAGACGGCCCCGCCGGCAGGCCGGGCAGGTCGCGTGGGTGCCACCCAGCACGGTCCCGCTCATCGCCGCGAAGGTTTTGTGCTCCGGCCCGACCCGTCGCGCGAGGCGACCCGCCAAAAACGTCAAGATCCCCATGCGTCCAGTCCATCGCAGGTGTGCATCGGATCTGGCTTGTGGATCATTCGGCGTTGGGCCGGCAAGGCCAATATCAAGAAAAATCTATGGGGCTCGGATATGGATCGCGATCGTATTGTGTACATTATCAAGCTGGCGCTTGTTCTGATCGGTATGTCCGTTTTGTTGCCTGCCTGTGTCAGCACGGGCAGCAGCACTTCGGGCCATGTCGACGCCCGGCTTCGCGAGCACGGGGTCTGACATGCGTCTGAAGGGCTTGATCCTCTCCACCGCTCTCTGCGCCGCGGCCTATCCGGCAGCGGCACAGGTCGCCAATACCTACTGCGCCCAGAACCCGGCCGCTTGTGCGCCCGTCGCGGGAGCCGGCGGATACGGCTACGGCGCCGGCTATGGCGTGCCCGGATATGGCGCGGGCTACGGTGCTCCGGGCTATGGCGCGGGCTACGGGGCCGGTTACGGCGCACCGGGCTACGGGGCCGGTTACGGCGCGCCGGGCTACGGGGTCAGTTACGGCGCGCCGGGCTACGGGGTCAGTTACGGCGCGCCGGGCTACGGGGCCGGTTACGGCTACGGCGCTCCGGGTTACGGCGGGGGCTACGGCGGGGGCTACGGCGGCTATCCGCCCCCGGGCTATTACGGTCCCGGCGGCGCGGCCCAGGCCAATGCCCTCAACGCCATCGCCAACGGCCCGCGCTCCCTGCCCGGCCAGGAAGGGCAGCCGTTTCCGCCCAACGTCGCCGACTCCGCCCCGGCGCCGGCCCCGCCCCACCCCTCGAACAGCGACTTTTCGCGCTACTCGGCGGCGATCTTCGGCGATGCGAACCGGCCGAACAAGGTCGTCCAGCGCACCGCGCGCTCGGCCGGCATCCAGGACGGCTACCGCGACGAGTCGCGGCGGATCGCCGACTACCTCGACACGCCCGGGATCTCGGCCCGCCTCGACGCGCGCTACCCCTTCCCCTCCGTGATGATCGGGGCCGACATCGTGCCCCCGGTGGTGTCGGAGCTGCGCGACGTGCGCCAGACCCCGACCCGCACCCTGCTCGTCACCACCCTCGGCTCGTTCGAGATCGTGCGCGACGCACGGGTCACCGTGCAGCCGCCGAACTGGCGCGACTACCTCACCGTCACGCCCCCGCCCGAGGCGAAGACCACCTGGACCCCGCCCAAGGGGGAGGTCGAGAAGAACAACTGGGAGGTGGGCTACGCCGGTGGGCTCGAGGTCGGCATCGCCCAGGCCCGCGCCGCCTTCGACGACGGGCTCGCGCGCCTCGACCGGGATTTCTCCGGCATGCGCCGCTACGGCGAGCTCGCCGCCGCCGGCGCGGTCAGCCTGCCGCTCGTGAAGGTGCGCGCCACCGGCCTCAAGGTCGGTAAGGACGGCCGATCGGCGGCGGTCGACCAGCGGCTCCTCAAGATCGTCGTCTCCCCGAAATTCGTGGGTGCGGCCGGCCCGGCCGCCGCGGTCGCGGCGGCGGAGTAGGGCGATGCGCTGGACCGGAGCCACCAACTACCCCGACGAGCCGATCACCGTGCATGGCCGCGAGGAGGTCACGCGCCTCCTCGTCCACGCCGTCTCGATCGGCGCGAGTGACGTGATCTTCCAGTCCGGACGGCCGGTGCTCGCCTCCGTCCACGGCCACCTCTGCGCGCTGACCCAGGTCTGGCTCCAGCCGACGACGCTCGCGCGCATCTCCGCGGAGCTAACCACGACCGACTCGATCATGTCGAAGCTCTACTCGGGCCATGATTTCGATCGCGCGATCACGGTGCTCGAGCAGGATCGCGGCGACCGCCACGCCGAGCCCATCAAGCACCGCTTCCGCATCAACGTGACGGCCGGCTACTACGAGGGCGACGTCGGCGTGCAGATCGTCTGCCGCCACATCCCCGCTGAGCCGCCCACCGTCGCCGCCCTCGGGGTCGAGCCCGAGATCGTCGCCGAGTCGACCCCGGCCCAGGGCGCCGTCATCGTCGCCGGTGAGACCGGCTCGGGCAAGACGACGAAGATCGCCGCCCTGATGCGCCGCATTCTCGAAGAGGACACGCCGATCCACGGCAACATCCTCACCTACGAGGCCCCGATCGAGTTCGTGTTCGAGACCGTGCCGTCGTCGACGTGCACGATCATGCAGCACGAGATCGGGCTGCACCTGCCATCCTTCGCTGCCGGCGTGCGCAACAGCCTTCGGCGCAAACCCGGCCTCATCATGGTGGGCGAGCTGCGCGACATGGACACGGTGCTGGCGAGCGTCGAGGCAGCCCAGACCGGTCACCCGATCTACACCACCACCCACGCCAACGACGTCGCCCACGTCCTGCGGCGCTTGACCCTGAAATTCCCGGCCGACCTCCAGGTCCAGGCTTTCCACGACGTTTTGTCGTCGACCCACATGCTGGTGTCGCAGCTCCTCGTCCCGAAGGTCGGTGGCGGCCGGGTCTGCCTGCGCGAATGGCAGGTCCTCACCGATCAGGTCCGGCGCGAAGTGGCCCGCTTCGGCATGGCCGAGGCGGTCGAGACGCTTCGCACCATCATCGGGCGCGGCGAGGACGGCCGCTCGATGAAGGTCACCGTGAAAAATGCCCTCGATCGGGGCCTCATCGACGTCAGGACCGCCAACCGCGTGCTCGACCGTTACGGATACCGCGATGCCCGTCTCGCGGCGTAGCCTCCTCGCTGGCCTCGCCGGCACGCTCGCGGGCGCCCTGCCCGGCCTCGATGGGGCCTACGCCGCGGCGCTCGCCGCCGTGCCGGTCGCGGCCGGGCCCACGCGGCTGTGGCTGCGGCGCCAGGGCACCGGCGAGGAGGTGAGCGCGATCGTCCGGACCCCGGACGGCTACAATACGCGCGACCTCCTGCTGCTGTCCTGGCTCTTGCGCGACGTCGGCGACGGTAGCTCGGCGGTCTGGATCGACCCGCCCCTGTTCGACCTCCTGGCGTCGGTCCAGGGGGCGATGAGCGCCGTCCACGGATCGGCCGTGCCGCTGATCGTGACCTCGGGATACCGGACCCCCAAGCACAACGCCGGCATCGAGGGCGCGGCCCGGAGCTCGCTCCACCTCGCCGGCCGCGCCGTCGACATCAAGGCCGTCGGCTATCGTCCGGACGCCGTAGCAGTCGCCGGCGCGCTCTGCGGCCGGGGCGGAGTCGGGATCTATCCGAGCTTCTGCCACCTCGACGTCGGCGCCGCGCGGTCATGGGCCGGCGGGCGCAAGGCGCGGCCGGCCGGCCATCCGGCGCCCGGGACCCCGATCACCCAACCGAAGGATCCCGCATGAGCGATGGACATATGCCCTGGCGATGGTCCGCCGTGCCGATGGAGTTCTTCGGTATTCATGGAAGCATCACGATTTTCTTGCCGTTGCTGATGGCCACGGGTCTCAGTCGATACACGTTCATTGCCATGGCGTTGTATGTGGCTTTTCTCGTGTACTGCAATCACCGCAAAATGACCCCAATGCGGTATCTGAAGTATATGTGGGCTAAATTTATAGAGGGTGGAAAATGGCCGGCGTTCTAGCTCGAACCCCGCGGATGCGGGCCTCCCTTCTCCTCGCCGCCGTCACCGGCGGGCTCGCGCTGACCGTGCCGGCGCCGGTCCGGGCCCAGTCGACCGGCAACAACTGTCTGGTGCGGCAGGCCGCGGACGCGGCCGTGCAGCGCCAGATCGCGCTGATCGACGCCGCCAAGGTCAACCCGTCGAGCTTCTTCAACGGCCCGAACTCCTGCATCGCCGGCGACCTGCTCAAGCGGTTCGACCTCTCGAACCTGATCCCGGACATACAGAGTGCCGTCACGGGCGAGGCGATAAGAGCGGTGACATCGTTGCTCGACCAGGCCAAGCGCCAAGTTTGCCAGATTCTGGACCAGCAGCTTATGAATACTATTGGAAGTATTAACAGTCAAATGAGGAGCTTTCAAAGTTCGATCTCAGGTGATTTATTCCGACAGCTCAATGGTTCGATCTCACCAATAACGTTGCCGAATATAGCTAATCTCGGGCAATACACGCATGTCACAAATGAGGGGACCGGCTCGGCGCTCAACCTGCCTCAGACGCAGACCTCGATACCGGCGGTGCAGACCGACACATCGCAGTCGAATACGTCCAGCACGATTGTAATTCCGCAGTCATCCGGCACCACGACCGGCAGCGGCTACGAGGGGATCATGCGATGAGCAGCCGTGTTGTAATGCTATCGATTGCGATCCTAACTGGCTACATGGCCGTGCCGGCCATCGGTGCGGCGCACGCTGACAAGCTGGCGCTGCCTGCGGGCGACTGGACATATCCGCCTGCCAAAGCAGCCGAATGCAAGAGCGCGCCGCTTACGATTGAAAACAATCGTTTGATCCAGCGTATCGATCAAGAGGGGATCCGGGGTGAAGCTCGTTGCAAGTTTTTGCGTATCAAGATGGGCCCAAAAGGCTATATCTACGTGAAAACGAAATGCGATTGGGATCGTAATATTCCTCAAGCCATGCAGGAAAGTCCGGATAATGACGACGATGAAGAATTCTCCGTCAAAATTTTAAGCAAAATCAAAATTCTATTTAACAATGTCGAGCATGAACTTTGCCCGTCTAGGATCGGAGATGTCCGATGATCAGAAGAGGCGCAATTATCCTGGCTCTGGGTGCGCTCGGTCTGACTCTCGACCCAGCAATAGCTGGCACCTGCCTCTCGGTCGACATCATGAACCCGGCAGGACAACGGGTCTCGTCGCCTTACGGCGTCAACCGGACCGGTTGGCCAGGCGCTTCGGCTGGCTATCACCAGGGTATGGATATTGTAAATAGTCAGGGCGCGGGAACCAAGATTTTTTCCGGATCGTCTGGCCCAGCTTCGTTTTATAACTTTACCGGCGGTGGGGTTATAGCCGACGTAACCTCTGGAGATACAAGATTTCTCTATCTCCATATGAACACATTGACGCTCAAGAAGGGCGAGGTCGTATCGAAAACGATTTCGGCCGGTGATCAGGTGGGGACGATGGGATGCGCAGGCATGAAGCAATGCGCTCCTCACCTACATCTCGGTACGCTTCTCAAGGGAAGCGTACTCGCCTCGACGGGGACGAACGGTCGTGCCTGGAAGATGGGATCAGGCAAAGGGGCAAGCCCCATGACCGCCGACGCCATCAAGTCGGCCCTTCCGCAAGCCTGGTACTACGTCAATCCCGAGCCCTTCCTGCCCCGGCAACTCCCGATTTCCACCAAGTATCCGGACATGGCAGGCGGGCCGCGGGACACGACTCTGCCAAAGACATGCTCGCCTGGGGCCAACGAGGGGGCAGCCTCCGAGACAGTATCCCGCTCTGATACCCAGTCTCGGCAGGCCTCTATCTCAGCCGCGGCTGAGAAGGCCACCGGGTCGGAGGATCACGCGGTCAAGGTCGCCAACATGCCGAACCGCAGCCTCTATATCGAGCTCGCCCGCATCAACGCGACCGAGCTGACCGCCAACACCTTTGATTACGATGCGCAGATGGATGCAGCCCTCGCCCAGCTCGTCGCCCTCTATGCCCTCGACGCTCGACCCGCGGAGGCCCGGCCGTGATGTTGGATCGCCTCGCCCTCCTTCCGGCCAGCGCCGCCCTTGCCGTCGTGTTGGCGTTCCCCGCCCAGGCGCAAGGGCTCTTCCCGCAGTGGGAGATTTCCCTTCAGCGTCTGATGAGCGGACTGAAGGTCTCTGGCGCGCAGTCGAGCGCTACGTCGCTGCAGACCACAAACGGGCACAAGGCCGCCGCCGAGGCCGCCGCCTCGGCCCTGGTGAGCCAGGACAACGCCCTTCGCCTCGCCCGCGTCCAGCACCAGTACGGCTATGACACCGGTACAGGCTACGCCGCATGCGACGTGTCACTGGCGATCGGGCAGGAGCGCGATAGCTACGCCTCGGCCGAGAAGGTACGACAGACCTTCCGTCAGGCAGACCAGCGCTGGTTGACCAGTGGCGGTGACGCAGCCGAGCGCATGGGCGTGAGCCTCGAGCAACGCCGGACCTTCTACTGCTCGCCCTCCGAGCAGGAGACAGGCTGGTGCACCAACGCCAAGCCCGGCGGCTTCGGCGCCGGCGACTCCGACGCATCCCCCTGGCTGCTCAACCGCGACTATGGCGCAGAGGAGGTCATGACCGCGGCCGACTACCTCGACGTCATCGCCCCCCTGCCCACCGTGAAGCCCAACACGTCCACGGCCGAGCACGATGCCGACCTCGTCATGGCCCGCCGGCAGGGCGCGATCATGAGCGGCGCCCGCGCCAGCCTCGTCGGCGTCATCGTCGGCGGCATGGGCGGCGACAACCGCCAGGGAGGCAGCCCGTGATCCGTCGCATCCTCCTCTCGGGCATCGCCGCCACGGCGATCGGCGCCGTCTCCCCGGCCCAGGCTCAGACCTGTTTAGGCGTCGAGGGGCGCGTGAACGTCGCGACCTCGACCCTCACCACTGCGATCACCGGCGCCATCACCACCACCGAGACGGGCCTGATCACGCAGGAGCTCGCCGAGCGCGCCCGTCTCCTGTCGGCCGTCAAGGTGCTCACCGCGCAGTCCGCGGCAGGGTCGGATCAGGTCTCGAACGGCTTGCGTGCCTCGAGCGAGGCGCTGGCCACCACCGTCGTCACGCAGGAACAGCGCCAGGCCGTCGCCCTCGCCGCCCACCGCTATGGCTCGGTCGGCTACGACCCGTGCGGCTCGAACACCAAGGCACAGGCCCTCTACACGGCGATGACGGGATCCACCGCCGCCCGCCAGCAGATCGTCACACCCGTGCGCGCTCAGCCCGGCCGCTACGCCGACCCGAAGGACTGGGTCGCCGACGTGAAGAACGGCGACGCCCCCGACGGTGCGGCGCTCTACAGCGGCGACGCCGCGGCCGCGGCGAAATTCATCAACACGGTCGTCGGGCCGCCGGACGAGCGGCCGCGCAACACCGCCGCCACTGCCACCAGCGACCGGGACCGTCTGGAGAAGACGGGGCGGGACACCTACCGCTCGATGACCGCCGTGGTGCTGGCCGACATCGCCGCCGACTACAGGGCCGACGGCCCGATCGCCAAGGCTCGCGCTCTGTCCGGCCACTGGCAGGGCAACGATGGTGGCGCCGCGTGGGCGGCCGGCGTCGCCGGCCAGCACGACCGCGGCATCATCCAGGACGCGGTGCGGATGGAGGCGGCGAACCTCGCCCTGCTCGCCCACCAGATCAAGCGCGGCATGCGGACCGAGGCCACGGCCGCGGCGCTGCTGCTGGCCATGGTCAACGCCCGCCTGACGAACAGCGTGCCCGCCCCGAGCCGCGGCCCCCTCACCCCAGCGAGCTACCAGGCGCCATGATGAAGCAGATCCTCTTCGCCGCCGCCCTCGCCACCAGTCTCGCCTCGCCGGCCGCGGCGCAGTTCTGTGGCGTCGTCGATCCGATCTGGATCGCCGGCCACAACAGCGCCACCACCACCCTGACCACCGGGGTGACCGCCCTGGGTACTGCCGTCGCAGCGCAGCGCAGCATCACCCTGGAGCTGCTGCTCTCGGCCATGAAGGTGCAGACCGCTCAGACCGCGACCAACGGCGAGCGCGAGGTCAACCTCGTCAGCAACACCCAGCAGGCCGTCGCCTCGACCCTGTCCCAGGTTGCGCAGCGCCGCGCCCTTGTCGACGCCCGCGAGCAGTATTCGATCGAGACCGGCCAGGGCGTGAACGCCTGCGGCTCGATCGACCTGATGAACTCGACGAGCCGCGCCATGGGGAATGTCGACATGACCGGCCGGGAGACCTACCGCAGCCTCGATGTTGCGCCGGGCAAGAACACCCCGGTCCAGCAGGCCGCCCGGGACCGCTTACGTGATCCGACCAAGACCGACTCCGCTGTGTTCTTCGACCCCACGGCCAGCGACGACGACCGCAAGGCCGTGATCGAGGCCATGGCCGGCCTGCCGATGCCCAAGCCGACGGCCAACATGCCCGGCGCCGAGGCCGACCTGATGATGCTGCGCGCCCGCCGCGTCGAGGCCCTGCGCTCGCCCGCACTCGTCTCGCTCAGCGCCGTCCGCTCGATGTCGTCCACCGACGACCACCAGATCGGCACCACCGCCGGCTCGCCTCTCGCCCAGCTCGACGCGCTCATCAGCCAGTACGGCGGCGGGCCACAGTTCGAGGCGTGGTCGGCCGGCCTCGCCGGCCAGTCCGAGCACGGGCTCCTGATCGAGCTCACCCGGATGCGCTCAATGTCGCTGGCGCTGCGCCAGCAGCTCATCGAGCAGCAGGCCCGGACCTCGGCGGTGTTCGCCACCATGCTGGCCACCCAGGCCGGCGGCAACCTCTAGGGGATTCCCGTGCTCCGCAGGATCATCGCCGTCGGCGCGAGCCTCGCCGCACTCGCCGCCGCTGGCGCCGCCCAAGCCCAGACGACGAGCAAGGAGGTCTTCACCCCGGTCACGAACGACCTGGCGCTGATCAACCTGCGCAAGCTCCTCGGCTGCGTGGTCGACGGCGTGTGGACCGCCGCGACCTGCTCGGACGATCGCCCGCTCACGGTGGCGCTCGGATACTTCAACGTCGGCTGCTTGATCGTCTCGACGATCCTCGCTTGTTACCTGCTCTACTCGCTCGTCGCCGACACCGCGAACGACGGCCAGGCCTTCGGGCGGAATTCCAGCGCCAAGTACACCATGCTGCGGGTGATGACCGGGGCGATCCTCAGCCTGCCGATCAAGAGCGGGCTGTCGCTGGTGCAGATCCTGGTGGTGCAGATCGCCGTATGGGGATCGGGGTTCGGCGACACCCTCTGGACCCGCGTCGCCAGCACCCAGCTCACCGGCATGTACGGCACCCTCGCGCAGCCGACCCAGGCGCTCGGCGATTTCGCCCTGCGCGGCAAGCTCGCCAAGGTGCTCGAAGCGCGCCTCTACGGTCACGTCTGCGCTCAGTCGTTGCAGCAATACGCCAACAACGTGTCGGGGCGCGACAATGCGGCCTCGATCGTCTCGCGCACCGCAACCGATACCGGCTTCTTCGGATCGTGGAGCACGCAGACAACGACTTATTATTTCGCCGACGCGAACGGTTATTTTCGTAAATCGAACAACCTGTGCGGCTCGGTCGTCTACGAACACCAGAAGGTCAACGTCAACCTCGCCGATACGAAGGACGCCAGTACGACGTCGCTCCTGATCGCGCTGGCCGAGCAGCAGAGCCAGCGCGCGTTCCAGGCCGCGATCAGCAGCCTCGACGGTGCCGCGAGCGGGATCGCCACCACCATCATGTCCGGCAGCCGCGACGAGGAGGCGATCCAGACCCGCATCAAGGAGGCGGTCGACGCGGCTTATACCCGCGTCAGCCAGAGCCTGACCCAGGGCAACAACGCCCAACTCGATCAAGTCCTGCGCAACTACCTGTCGAACTCGACCGAGAACGGCTGGCTCTCGGCCGCGTTGTGGCAGCGCTCGATGAGCCTCGTCCAGGCCAAGCTCCTCGCCGCATCGGCCGGGCCGAGCGCCTCGGTGACGGCTGTGCCCCCGGCCAGCATCGCGACCTACATGCCCTCTCTCGGCCAAAGCGCGTACTGGCCGCTCGCCCAGGAAGCACAGCGCAACGTCAACTATGTCGGAACTTTCAGCGGCTTCATTGCCGCGCAAGGCACCGGCAGCGTCGCGCGCATCGCCAGCGACGATCCGGTGGCGCAGGCCGACCCGCCGAATGTGTTCGCCCGGGCGCTCTCGGCGATCTACTCGGGAGTCCTCAGCGTCATCAGCCGGCCGGAGAGCACGACCTGGAGGGATCCGATCCTCGAGGTGCAGGAGATCGGCCAGAGTATCGCGAACTATGGTCTCGTCGCCACGGGAATGGGTGTGGCGTCTGATTTTGTTGGGTTTGGATTGGGGTTTGTCAAGCATCCATTGGCCCAGGTTGGACAGCAGGCCCTCGAAAAATCCTCTGGTATGCTCTATTTGCTGGCGACTATTCTGTTTGCGGCGGCCTTCATGCTGGTCGGCCTGGTGCCATTTGTCGTCATCGTCCACTTCTTGATGGGCACCTTCAACTGGTTCCTCGTCGTCGCCGAGGCGATGATCGCAGTGCCGATCTGGCTCCTCACCAAGTTCATGCCGGCCCGCTCCGACTCCTTCGTTGGCAACAGCGGCCAGGGCTACATGTTCTTCCTCGGTATCCTGCTTCGCCCACCCCTGATCGTCGTCGGGCTTCTCGTTTCGCTCCTGCTGATGCGGGTCGGCATCGACATCACCAACGTGTTCTTCCGCGGAGCGCTGGCGATGCTCTCGCCCGACGGCACCATCGCCTACGCGATGGTCGGGACCGCCGGACTGTTCGTCTACGCCGTCATCCTGTTCACGATCGTCGTGCTGTCGGCAGGCCAGATCAGTGCCCTACCCGAGACCGTGCTCTCCTGGATCGGGGCGCAGATCGAGCGGCGCACCGGCAGCAGCGCCGCGACCACCGCGGCCAGCATTGTCATGCCGAACTCGCCCAACCAGATCCCTGGCGGCAATGCGGCCAGAACAGCCGGCGCTCTGGTCTCTGGTACCCGGGCAGGCTCGCGTGCCGCTGGCAGGACCATGCTGTCGATGATCCGCGGCCGGCCCGGAAGTTGAGGGAGTGTGATCGATGAACAATGACTCCCCCAAGGAAATCGCGTGGCATTTCGGGATCGCGGCTGCCCTGTCCTGCTCGCTGATGGCTGCGCCGTTCGTGCCCGAAGCGATCCTGGCCTATGCCGGATATCGCTATCTGCGCCATTTCATCTACGGCTGGCGCACCTGGCGCGCGCCCGGGCGCGTGCCGCACCACCTCGGGCGCCGCGGCTACCGCGACGAGACCACGCGCCGGCGCGGCGAGGCCACTTGGCCTATCGGCCTGGCGCACACTGGTCAGGTCTGGCTGCGGCGTGAGGACCTTGTTCAAGGTGTGACGATCGAAGGCGACGTCCCGCAATGGCATGCCCTTGCGATCAACAACCTCGTGTTCGGGGCCTGCATCAACCGGATGGGGGCCATCATCGTCGAGGGTATCCCCAAACCCATGGTGAAGGATGAGGCCGATCCCGACGCCCCGGACGCCATCAAGAATGAGGAGATGCTGACCCAGTCGATAGCCCAGGTGGCACGACCCTTCGGTCGAGACAACGAGGTTTATGGCGTCGACCTCGCCGCCGTGCCTCAGCCACCCCTGCGGATCGCGGCATCTACCCTGGCGGCGGCAATCGCCGATATGCGCCTGGGTCCCGAGGCCGACGCCCTGAACCGAGCCCTGATGCCTTTCATCGAGCAGGTCGCTCAGCGCTCCGGTAAGAACCCGCTTGAGCTCTACGGGGCATTCCTCGATGAAGTGGCGCTCGAACGCCTGGTCGAGGGCAAGTACGAGATCGACCTGCACAACGTAAGCGCGGCCGATATGGCCACGGCCGACGGCGCCGCTCTCCTCCAGGCGATCAAGCCGATCCAGGCGATCCCAAGGGATAAACGCGATCTCGGCCGCGAGGCCCTTGTGGTCTACGCCGCCGAGATCGCCGGCCTCAAGAGCGTTTCGCTCACCGAAGGGTTCGAACTGCGCTCCGCCATCTCAGCACGGGGGATCGTCTGTATCCGACCGTCCTCTCTCCTCACCGCCTCGCTCGTTATCGCACGCTGCATCGAAGCTCTCATTGAGGGGGGGCCGGGGCACGCTGCCGACAACCTCGTCCACGTCGTCTATCCCGTGGACCTGTCGGGGGCCTCCGCACGGCGCTTCCGGGCCGCCGCCGTAAAGGCTGACGCGATCGGCACCCTTTCCCTTCATGCCAGACCACCCGCCCACATCCACCGCGCCGTCCGGAGGACCGCCGCCCTCCGCATCCAGGGTGTGGAAGGGCGCGCCGCCGACGCCGGTCAAGAGGCGAAGGTCATCTCATCTCTAAAGGATGTGCCGTTCGCTCTGCATGTCGAGCTGCCAGCGATATCGGCCGTCTAATGCGTAAAAGCGCTGACGACGGAGAATCTACGTTGAAAATACGCTTGAGCGAGACTCTCGACGTGAATCGGGTTGACAACGTTCAGCTTCGGACGGGAGATGTCATTTGGCCGGCAATACGGCCAGCGAGTCGCCACCAGGAGTCCACCGCCGCCGCAGAGCACCCCTGAAAAGCCATCGGCCCCCACCTCCCGGCAAGGAGATGAGGGCCGAGTGACCATCACAAGAAGGCTGTAGGAGCCCGAAAAACCAACTCCTACAAGCCATGAAACGCCCCCCGGCGTCAAGCGAGAAACGCTGTTTCTTGTGATGGAGAGGCTTTGCCTGGAGGAGATCGCCCCTATGGGGTGACCTCACGAGCTGTCGCGGCCCGACCAGAGAGGGATCGGGCGTAATGAAACAGACAAGTGGCCGCCTCGGAGAGGTGGCCGGGCGAATTACCGCGCCGTTCGGCTCGCGATCGCTGACTGCTGCGCAGATCGCAGCCCAAGCCGATGCTTCCCGGCCGGCCGACGGTGTTGTGGCTGAGAAGTGGCGCGTCCTGCACGACCTCACGACCGCGCGGGTACGCTACGGCTTGTCGTCCGCAACCCTCGTCGTGCTCGAGGCCTTGCTGACCTGCCTCCCCGAGAGGATGCTGGCTCCGACAGACGACGCGCCTGACTTGGTGGTCTTCCCCTCGAACCGCAGCCTTGCCGCTCGGGCGCGTGGCCTCTCCGAGGCAGCGCTACGCCGGCACCTCTCGGCCCTCGTCGAGGCCGGCCTGGTGATCCGCCGCGACAGTCCCAACGGCAAGCGCTACGTACGCCGTGGCGAGGGAGGACAGATCACCCACGCCTACGGCTTCGACCTCACCCCGCTCGCCGTGCGAGCGTCCGAGATCGCCGCCCTCGCCGATACCGTTCGCGCCGAGGCACTGGCCCAGAGCCTTGCCCGCGAGACGGTCAGCCTGCTGCGTCGCGACTGCGCCAAGCTGCTCGATGCGCTCGACGTCGCCGACGGGACCGGAGATCCCGGAGAGCCGACCCCGGCCGAGCTGCGCGAGCGCTACTGCGCCCTCGTTGCGAGTTACCCCCGCCGGCCGGAGCCAGCCGAGGTGGCAGCTCTTGGCGAGGCGCTCGAAGCCCTCGCCCTGGCTGTAAGCAGGGCCCTGATCTTTCGACAAGAATCCAAGAAAGTGAGCGGCAGTGCCGCTCATTTCGAGCGGCACATACAGAATTCAACCACTGAGAGGCCTGATTGTGAAAAAGCATCCCGGGATAAGGAGAAGGTAGTAGGCATTCCAGGATCACGCAGGGATCCCGCTGCGACCGCTCACACTGCAGTCCGGTCGACCTATCCGCTTCACAGCGTGCTTGATGCCTGCCCCCAGGTGCAGGACTTCGCGCGCTCTGGAATCCGATCATGGGACGACCTGATGGAGACGGCCGACAGAATCCGACCGATGCTCGGTATCAGCGCAGCGGCTTGGAGCGACGCCCAGGACGCCATGGGACCCGAGGCTGCCGCGATCACCCTCGCGGCGATGCTGGAGCGGTCTGAGAGCATCAAGAGCCACGGCGGCTATCTGCGAGCCCTGACAGAGCGTAAGCGCGACGGAAAATACTCGCTTGGGCCGGTTCTTCAGGCCCTGCGTCGATCGCGCATCAATTTCGAGCGTGTAACAGGATGAAGCAGAGCCTTTGTTAAAATATATTGTGCCTGCCGCCCGAGCTACGCTGAACAGATCGACGGTAATTTATGTCGTGTGAAAAAAATAAGAAATTGATTGTTGCAATTATGTCGGACATTGTGTTACAAAGTGTAGGGTCGGGTGTCTAATTTTTCTCAGTGGTTATGGGTCAAAGATAGAGAGAGTCTGTCATGTTTCTTGCTTGGCTAATCGGTCTTTGTATGATGGTGGCGGCTGGAGGTATTTTTTATTATTATCATGTAAATTACGGAATTCCGTACGAAAAATTTAGGTTTGAGAATTCCAATGAGTTTGGAATTCTTGCGCCGAAGGATTGGGAGGAATATCAAAATTTCAATAAAATAGAAATAAAAGCACAAATCGAAGGAGCTTTGCTTGGCAAGCCTATTGCTTACATGTTCGTTATAGGCATGATATTGTTTACAATTCCAACATTAAAGTTTTTATTTAAAATTTAGTCGTGACATGACTAAGGCTGTTCGTTTTATTTCTAAGCTAGTGCATCTTACCACAAGGAGCTGCAAGCGGTCGTAAAGTGGGGTAGACCCCGCCTATGATGTCATCCCTCGAAACGGTCCTGACTTGGTCCCGCGGCTTCGCCTCTCTCTCGCCAGACCAACCACCCTGCCCCGGTCTCAGAAGCATCGATTGGTATGAGCAGGAGGTGCGCACGTTTGCCACCACCACGCCCGCCCTGCTCGACCTCTCCGCCTGGCTCGACGAGCACGCCTGCACCCACGTTGCCATGGAGGCGACCGGCATCTACTGGCGCCCGGTCTGGCAGGTGCTCGACGCCGACAGCCGTACCCTGATCCTGGCCAACGCAGCCCACGTCAAGAACGTGCCCGGCCGCAAGACCGATGTCGCCGATGCGGTCTGGCTCTCGGACCTGCTCGCCCACGGCCTGATCCGCGCCAGCTTCGTGCCAGAGGCTCAGACCCAGGCGATGCGCGATCTGCTGCGAACCCGCAAGCAGTTGGTCCGTGAGCAGGCCAGCCACGTCCAGCGCATCCAGAAGACGCTCGAGGAAGCCAACCTCAAGCTCGCCTCGGTGCTCACCGACATCATGGGCCAGTCCGGCCGCGCCGTCCTCGATGCCCTGGCCAAGGGCGAGCGCGATCCAGCCGGGCTGCAGGCATTGGTCAGCCCGCGGGTGAAGGCCACGCCCGAGGCGATCCGGGCCGCGCTGACGGGCCGGATCGGCGATCATCACCGCTTCCTGCTCGGCGTGCATCTGCGCCAGTACGACGGCTTGGGGCGGGCCATCGCGGAGATCGACGCGCAGGTGGAGCGCGACCTCGGCCCTTTCCGGGAAGCGGTGAAGCTGCTGGTGACGATCCCGGGCATCAGTGACCTCACCGCGCAGGTGATCCTCTCCGAGATCGGCCCTGACATGAGCCGCTTCCCGACCGCCGGCCACCTGATCTCCTGGGCCGGGCTGTGCCCGAGGAACGACGAGAGCGCGGGCAAGCGGCGCTCGACGCGGCTACGCAAAGGCGCACCCTGGCTCAAGACGGCGCTGGTCCAGGCCGCCTGGGCGGGAGTGCGCAAAAAGACGAGCTATCTCAGGGCGCAATTCCAGCGCCTGCGCGGCCGGCGCGGTCCCAAGAAGGCGATCTGCGCGGTGGCCGCCTCCATGCTGACGGCGATCTACCACATGCTCAAGACCGGCACGGCTTACGTCGATCCCGGGCCCGATCACGGCCGCAACGCTGCCCCCACCATCCGCGCCAAGGCACTCGTTCGGCAGATCGAGCGCCTCGGATTTGCGTGCGAACTCAAGCCCGTAGAGCCAGTTTCTATTTAGACGCACCCCCGCTGCACGGCGTGGATCGAGGAGTGGGGCCTCCAGGCTGCCGAGCTTGGATGGAATACCTTGCGCCTCTTCGGCGTCCACCCGACCCACGGCACCCTCCGAGGCGACTACACCGGCGCCCTCCTGCCGCTGACCACGGACGTGAGCGAGGTGAACGCCGATTTCATCCGCTTCCGCGTCACTCGTAGCTGGCGCCTGACACCGGTCAAATCCCCCGGCGTGGCCATCTGGGACTTCGGCAAATCCCCCTGACCCGAGGCATCCACCTCCCCTCCCCGACCTGGCACCGTCCTTCCCCGCACCCGAGCCTTGCCCTTACGACATCTGCGCCTGCCGTCTCACGATCGGGCCGAAACCGTAGCGCGGGTGCGCGCCGCCCCTCCAGGATCGACGGTCCCCCCAATTTGCTCCCGCAAATCGGCTCCCCCGTCGCCCGCTGCCGCGGTCGCTGTGCGATCCCGGACCGCCGGCGCCAGAGCCCGCGCTGCAACCCCGTCCTCGATCAGAGGCGGAGGTCACATGCAGCTCACATTGTTCAAGGCACTCAAAGAGCTTAAATTGGAGGACGATACGGCAACCAAGGTGGTCGAGGCACTGGAGGCGTACATGGCGACGAAGATGAAGGAAGCGACCGCCGGCCTCGAGGCCAAGCTCAACGCCGTGCTCTGGCTACTCGGTGCGATGACGTTGATGCTCGCGATCATCGGTCTTACCCCGGTCTACCTCAAGCTGTTCGGCCACTGATCACCGTAGGGGGAGGCCTGTACCTCCCCCATTTTGCTGTCACACGGCGGCACCTCCGAGGAGCCCGGCGCGATGAAGATCAAAGAGGCAAACGCCAAGCTCGAAGCCCAGGTCAGGATACAAACCTGGCTGATTGGCGCGATCGGCCTGATGCCAGCGATCTTAGGCCTCACGCACTTCTACCTCAAGTTCGTCGGGTAGTCCCCGAGCCAAAGGAGGCTGACGCCTCCCCTGCCCTGTCG
>NZ_AP024149.1:0-36553 GCF_017347565.1 Methylobacterium indicum
GTTCTTGGCATCCATCAAAATGTGACAAATTTTCCTAGATGGAAGAGTAGAGATATTGAGATGTTTCTACCTGCTTTGACAGTTTGAATTCTACAATATAAATTAGAAAATTATCGTTAAGGCAGTTAGATAACTGCACGGTACGTTAACGCAACCATGCGTCGACTCTAGTCAGCCCCCACGGGGTAGTACGATCGGACTGTTAGTGGACCGTGGGCCTTTCCATCACGAGTAGCCTGGCTGTGAGACCAACACGTCCACCTGCCGCAGCTTGGCCAGGACCTTTTCCGGCTTGAGCTTCTTCGTTCCCACTGCGTTCGTACCCCTTGCCATCTATCAGTTTGATGGTGTGTCGTTGACGGCGGAAGGGTGGTTGTGATTCAGGGTTCCCCCTGTTGATTGGGGGGCTTGCGAGGTTGTGAGTGGGATCAGAGCAGTCGCGGACGGTCTGGTCGATGAGTTGAAGCGCAGCCTGCCGCAGCAGCGCAAGACCCAGCGTGGCAATCTCGCCCTGCTGGTCGCCACGATGCTGGAGGTGCGCAGCGCCAACCTGATGGATCTGGCGGCGTCTCTGCCGCGTGAAGCGGACCGGACCGACATGCGCTATCAGTGGATCGCGCGCACCTTAAGCAATACCCTGATCGACCCCGACGCCGTGATGGCGCCCTTTGCCGCCGAGGTGCTGGAGCGCGCGGCGGCTGACCCGGACGGGATCGTGCTGATCCTCGACCAGTCGAAGCTGTCTGACCGGCATCAGGTGCTGATGCTGGCTGTGCGCCACGGCGAGCGCGCTCTGCCGCTGGCGTGGCGGGTCGAGGCAACGGCAGGCGCGATCGGCTTTGCGACGCAGAAGGAACTCCTCGGCGTGGTCGCGCCCTGGGTCCCCGCGGGTGCTGCGGTGTGCCTGATGGGCGACCGGTTCTATGGGACGGCCGACCTGATCGCGCTGTGTCAGCGGCGCGGCTGGGATTATCGGTTGCGCCTCAAGGGGACGTTGACGGTCAGGGACAGCTCCGGCCGTACCACGACGGCGGCACGGGCAAAGAGCAAGGATTTCTATCTCGAAGACGTCGAACTGACGGCGCGCCGGGCGAAGACCAACATCGGCATCATCCACGATCCAGGTCACGCCCAGCCTTGGATCATCGCGATGTCGGACAACCCGGGCTATGGAACGACGCTGGCCTATTCCGAGCGCTGGGGGATCGAACCGATGTTCTCCGACTTCAAGTCGCGCGGCTTCGGCATCGACAACACGCAGCTCCGCTATCCCGATCGACTGGCTCGGCTGATCCTGGTCATGGCGCTCGCTCTCTACAGTGCCGTCTCGACAGGACACTGGGACGAAGTTCACCACCCCACCCCCGCCGAAAAAAACATCTGACGTGCCAGCCCGCCAAGGTGGCGCGCTCCAAGGTCTCCTATTTCACCCGAGGCCTGCGCCGGATCGCCAAACTCATGCAGGCCATCCGGCCCCTGCCACCGCTCTGGGTAACATAAAAACTGATAGATGGTCAGGTTCGTACCCCGTCGGCTCAGACCCATATTCCAGGGTAGACCACCCCGATGGGGCTGACCACAGGCCACAGCGTGGTAGATCACCCATCATCAGGAATGTATACGCCTGGCAGCAGTCGAGCGAATACCAATTATTGGATAGAAGTCGATATTTTGGATCATGCCGTATTGTTTCCCTTGATGACCTACAAAAGTTACAGCATACGGCACGAGAGCATCATAGAGCGGCGTTCCGGATTTAAAAAGGCGAAGTTCATAACTTCCTTCACCAGTTCTAGTGATTGCAGCCAGATCACCGCGACCCACAAGCTTTGTTCCACGTAATGGTCCCGTTCCAAGTCTAAAATCAAGATTGTTGTCGGCTTCAAATGTTACACGAACACTTCTAACAATTCCAATGTTAACGAATTTCATATTTATATTGCAAGAGTAAGTTGTTTTATAACCGCGTCGGTTTAAAATTGTTAGTGGAGGAAGGAAATCAAACGCTTCCTTGCTAAGCCAAAAATATTGCGATCCTAGGGACGCCTTAGTTCCGCGATCCGCCATGATGCGGGCGGTGTCAGCGTGGCTCAACCTAAGGATCATCGTGACTTCATCAGTCTCATCGAGTTTGAGTCCAGCTTCTTCTTCATCATACAGTAATTTCCACGCCGGATGTGCCGAATTGGCTATATCTGGCTGATAATAGTCCCAGCGTTGGGCCAACATGCTACCGACCATGTCATCCCATGAGAAATTGAGAGTATGGGTAGTCGGACGATCGAGCAGAACGGCAAGTTCTATATTCTGAGACATGCCTGGACCAGTGAAATTTCCACTTGTCACGACAAGCATTTGCCCTGCCTCGCTTGCCACACCGTAACTTTTGGCGTGCATAAGGCGCTTACGGTTTATTATGTGAACTTCCACCCCAGCGTTTAGCAGCTCGGTGACAACTTGCTTACTAGTTAAGCGGCTAGAGGTGCTTCCACCAAAAATCGCAACGACTTTTCCACCGTCATCGATATGACGGCGGAACGTGTCGTAAAATCGAACACCGCCGTTGTAGTTCGCAAACCCAGAGATGATGTACATAGTCCCATCTCCCGGCTTATGCTCGCGGACCCAAACTCGCTCCAGAAGTGAGATCAGTCCCTTGCTGGCGCCGGTCTTGTAGACGTTCGGATGGAGTGTCAGCTCGTTCATTGGTTCCGTAGAAGGATCAGTGTCTCGGCAGAAACGGCATTATCCATGTGATAGCCGTATCGCTGGTAGGTTTGCAACTCAATCAGCTCTTCTATCTTCCAACCCACATGGACAGCCAAATCTGCTAGATGACGAGGGGTGTCAAAATCGAACCTTACTCCACCAAGTACGGTATGATTGTGTCCAACAATCAGCGCATAAGGCGCGTTGGGCTTCATCAACCTGCGCACAGCAGAAAAAGAACGCTGCATAGCTCCAAAGTAGCGATAGAGTAACGTCGGTACTGCCTGCCGCCGAAATCCATCATTTGGTCCCAGATGACTTTGCATTTTTCGACACAACGCGAGCTGTTCATCTGGGATTTGATCTATGTTGCCCGTAAGACGGCTCACAAGGTCCCTCCGGGTCCGACCCCGGATCTCCCGGCTTCCGATCAGATCGGCTTCCAACCCAAGAATGCTGCCGGATGGGACAAGGTTCAGCCAAACCAACGAAAGGCGCTGCGTATCAATGTACGGCAAGGCCATGGCATAGGGCGGGCTTGTGAGCGCCGCATCGAACTGAGCGACCGGCGTCGTTGCCAAGGTTGCAGCGACATCACGAAGGACGGCCTCTCCTCGCGGCAATTCAAGACCGAGGATACCTTGCGCCTCTGCCACGCGCTCGAGGAACCCATGCGCGGCGGCGCTGAAAGCCTCTACAAAAGGAGTTTCCGGTAGAGGCGTTTTCCGCCTTCTAATTCGGAGATCATTAGGGTCTTGAAGCGAGTAGTCTCTTAAAAGATTGCTCGCTATTGCCAGGAAGATCGGTCCGTGTTCGCCTGTTGTACTCTCTATGCGAGCTCGTACAGTTTCAATTATACCTAATATATTCGGATCAAACCACCCACTAAGATATGTACCACGCTCATCATAAAGAATATGCCCTATCCATTGCCGGGTCCGACTAAAGCTGGTTTCTAGCTTTTTAAGCGATTTTTTTAACTCATTTATAGGCGTGCTTAGTGCTTGCAATTTGGCATTTGCAATAAATACAGCGAATGGGTTGATATCGAAGCCAGTTCCCTTGACCCCAAGTTGAGCACATTCAACTAAAGTTGTGCCACTCCCACAGAACGGATCGAGGACCGTATCTCCATTGCGAACACCAAAAATATTAAGTATAGATTTAGCTACCTGAGGATTGAATTTCCCCTTGTACTCATGAAGGCCGTGAACTGAATAGCGCGTCGCTTGACGTTTGCGACCTGCTGAGGCTGCACGCTCAAGTTTCGCCTGGATCGTATCAATTGTAAGCTGCTGGTGGTGAATTTGCGAAAAATATACCAGACGCCTTGCGTATTCTGGTTCAGTGTCAGACAGCTCCAGACCATGTTCCGTCTGTATGATGTTGCTGCTTCCTAGAATAGATTTGGCTTCTCGAAGAGCAAGTTGCCGTTCGTAGGGATAGTACTTATAGTTATGCCACATTAATTTCATGATATTTACCGACTCAGTACAAGCAGAGTTTCAGTCTTGATATTCGCGTGCGACAGGTTGAATGTTTTACGCGAAGCAGCGATCATACGCTCTGTCCGAAAAACAGTTCTGAAGTCAAATTCGTGTCCGATGTCCTGAATTATTTGTGCGTTATCGACAATCGTTCCATGAATCTTTGATCGCCCGACTACAAAACATACAAAGCCACCAGCTACAAGCACGTCAGCAATCAATGCGAAAGATCCCCGCATTTGTTCGACGAAATGATCTGCCGTGTGATGATTTGCCTTAAAAAAATGAGCTCGGGCGCCAATTTCTTTAGATTTAACAGCAACAGGATCATAGCCTAGCCACCACATTCTGTATTTGTGATACAGCCAATATTCATAAGCATTAGGATATGGAGGGGATGTAATCACAGCACCAATAGGACATCCAATTTCACTCGGCTTTACTGATAATGTATCGCGTTCCAGTATTATCGAAGAAGTACAATGATAGTCCCGCGCCTGTACAGCGCGATCGAGCTTCCTAGCAGCAGAAGCGAAAAGTTCATACACGTCCGAAGGTTGGACATCTTTTACGACAGCCGCATAGCGCGTGTCACTTTCCTGGTTGGAGATGCGCACGAGGATACTGGAAAGCGCAAGTCGCAGAAGATCTTCTGAAGGAGGTCTGATTGCCTCAATGCCGGATAGAATACGCTCAACAGCCTCGCTGATTGGACGTTTAAACCAATGATCAAGGTTAGGTATATCGGGTAGTTCGATATCCGGCATAAGTTTTGCATAGGATAAAACCTCCTTCAGCGCCTTTTCAACATGACGTGGGGCCGGGGAAGTTTTAATTTGGCTAATCAGGCAGGCAATCGGATTAAGATCAATCCCAACCGATCGAATGCCACGTTTCTGGCATTCGATTAGAGTTGTACCACTGCCAACAAAGGGATCTAGAACAGCCGTATTCGAGGGAATCGGCAGGATATCAAGCAGCGTACCAGGTATCTCAGGAATAAACTTAGCCGGATACGGATGAATGTTCTCAAGTTCGCTCAACCGCTTACGACTTGAAAAATTCCAGTCTACTGCGCCCAAAGTCGCAGATATATCACTGACGTCCAGCGCGAACCCTTGCAGGTCTCGCGCGAGATTGGGCTGTGATACCATAGACTTTGCCTTGCATTTTCCGTTCGCGCCAGTGCCTCGGTGGAGGCATATCATAAGAAACCTACCTTAACAGCGAGTTCTCTAACAGAACAAAAATAGAACATTTCTGGGCTTCGCTTGTGACGGCGCCTGCAACAGGTACTGCTCGAGCGCCTGCATGTGGCAGGTGAGATCGGCCGGAGCCGGGCGAATGTCGACAGTGCGAGCGTGTCGGCGAAAAAACGGGGTCTGCCACCTGCTCGAACCTGATGGACCGGGGTAAGGCGAGCACCTCGCTTGCCTGCAGCCAGAGGAGCTGTATGGCTAGGGCGTCCCCTTCGGGCCGCGCCCTACTCACCGCCTGCGGCGGCTCCCCGAACCCGCTTTGCGGTTTCGGCCCTCCGGGTGACGGTCGACTGACGCGGTGCGCAATGACCCGCGGCCGAAATCACTTGGTGGGCCATCTGCCCGAACCGGCCTCAAGGCCGTGAAGGCCTTGACCCCGGCCCGGTCGCCTGGCGCTGGGCTGCCGGCGGCTACGACGCCCCGGAGGGCGTTTATACCGCCTCTCCGGATGCTACTCGCGCTCGCATAAGGGGGGCGTATGGAACCATTTCGTAGCCCGCAGAGTGTCCGCCGCCGATCACCCCACCCTTACCGCTCGTGCCCCGCGGTCGAGGTGGTCTCCCGCACCGGCGACAGCAGGTAGTCGATCACCCGGCGCCGCCCGGTGCGGATCTCCACCGTCGCCGTCATGCCCGGGGTCAGCGCCACGTCCTTGCCGTCGGCCTTGATGACGGTCTGCGACAGGGCCACCGTCACCGGGAAGATCAAGTTCTGGGTCTTTTGCGTCCCCGTCACCGGGTTCAGCCCCTGGCCGCGCGCCACCGACAGGGCGTCGCTGCCCCCGCCCGCCTCGCGGTCGTCGACCGCGTCGCGCGACACCCGCACCACACGCCCCTCGATCGAGCCGTAGCGCGTGAACGGGAAGGCGTCGATCTTCACCACCGCCTCCTGGCCTGGCAGCACGAAGCCGATATCCTTGTTCTGGACCTGCGCCTCGACCTCGATCGGCCCGTCCGTCGGCACCACCACCATCAGGGGTTGGCCGGCGGTGACCACTTGGCCGAGCGTTGTCACGGCGAGTTGCTGCACCGTGCCGGAAATCGGCGCCTTGAGCGCGGTGCGCTCGCGCTTGAGCGTGGCCTTCACCACGTCCTGCACCAGGGCGTCGCGCTTCTGCGCCGCTTCCGTCAGCGCCTGGTACTGGCGCGCCACCGTCTCGCTGGCGAGCTGGGTGATGCGGCGCTGGAGCGAGGTGGCGGCGGCCTTGGCCTCGGTCAGCTGCCCGCGGTCATAGGCGAGATCGGCCGCGACCTGCTCGACCTGCTGCACCGCGTCGATCACCGCCGCGCGGGTCCCGGCGGCCTTGGCCACCAGGGTCTCGCGCATGTCGGCACGCTCTTTCAACACCGCTTGAAGGCGCATCCGCGCCGCGATGCTGGCGGTGAAGCGCTCCTGCGTCGCGACTTTCTCAGCGAGCTGCGCCTCGAACGCCTCGCGGGTGGTGATGTACTGGCCGATCTCGGCCAGCATCGCGCCCTCCTCCCGGGCGCGCACCGCCGGCGGCACGTCGACCGGGAAGTCGACCTTGGCGGTGGGCTGGTTCTTCTCCACCGCCTCGATCGTCGCGCGCCGCCGGGCGATCTGGGCCTCGAGCGCCGCGAGGTCGCCCTGGCGCGAGGACAGGTCGGCCTCGGCCTCGGTCGGCTCCAGCGTCAGCAGCACGTCGCCGGCCTGGACCCGGCTGCCGTTCTCGACCGACACGGTCTGGACCTTGCCGGTGTCGAAGGGCTGCACGACCTTCGAGCGGCCGGAGGGCTGGATGCGCGCGGTGGCGACCGCGTGGATGTCGATATGGGCGAAGATGCTCCAGACGAGCGCCGCGCCGAACATCAGGCACATCACCCAGGTGAACACCACCGCGTAGGGCGAGGGCGGGGTGTCGAGGATCTCGAGATGCGCCGGGAGGAATTCCTGGTCCGAGCGGTCATCGGCGAGCCGCCGCACCCGCTCGGACAGGCCGCGCGGGCTGAACCGGGCCGGCGGCGGAGGCGCGCGCCGCGGAGCCGGTAGGTTGGCGGCGGGTTGCGGGTTCGCGCTCACGCGGCCTCTCCCTGGGCGTTGCCGTGGTCGGATTGCAGGCGCCAGAGGCGGCCGTAGAGCGAGGCCGGGCGCTCGACCAGCTCGCGGTGGGTACCGTCCTCGACGATGCGGCCCTCCTGCACGGCGATGATCCGGTCGCAGATCCGCACCGCCGCCAGCCGGTGGGCGATGATGATCACGGTGCGGCCGCGCACGATGTGCTTCATGTTGTCCTGGATGATCCGCTCGCTCTCGTAGTCCAGCGCCGAGGTCGCCTCGTCGAGGATCAGGATGCGCGGGTTGGTAGCGAGCGCCCGCGCGATGGCGAGGCGCTGGCGCTGCCCGCCCGAGAGGTTGGCGCCGCGCTCCTCGATCGGGGTGTCGTAGCCGAGCGGCAGCCGGTTGATGAACTCGTCGGCGCCGGCCAGCCGCGCCACCTGCATCACCTGCGCCCGCGACAGGCCGGGATTGGCGAGCGCGATGTTCTCGAACACCGTCTTGTTGAACAGGAGGTTCTCCTGCAGCACGACGCCGATCTGGCGCCGCAGCCAGGCCGGGTCGACCTGGGCGATGTCGACGCCGTCGACCAGCACCTGGCCCTTCTCGGGCACGTAGAGGCGCTGCAAGAGCTTGGTGAAGGTCGACTTGCCCGAGCCCGACGGGCCGACGATGCCGATGACCTGGCCGGCCGGGATGTCGAGGCTGACGTCCCTCAAGACCTCCGGCGTGCCGGGCTGGTAGCGGAACGACACGCCCCGCACCGTGACCTGGCCCTTGGCCGGCGGCAGGTGGGCTTGCGCCAGCGCCCGGGTCTCAGGGGGACAGTTGAGCACGTCGCCGAGGCGCTCGAGCGACACCTTGACCTGCTGGAAGTCCTGCCAGAGCTGGGACAGACGCAGGATCGGGGCCGTCACCTGCCCCATGATCATGTTGAAGGCGATCAGGCTGCCGACGGTCAGCTCGCCGTTCATCACCGCGTAGGCGCCGAAGAATAGCACGAGGGCGGTCGTGACCTTGGAGATGTACTGGATTGCGTTCTGGCCGATGCTGGCGACGAGGCCGGCGACGAACGAGGTCTTGACGTAGGCGGCGAGCCGCTCGTCCCACTGGCTCTTGAGCGTGGGTTCGACGGCCAGCGCCTTGACGGTGTGGATGCCGACCACCGACTCGATCAGGAACTGGCTCGACACGGCCGAGCGGTTGAAGCGCTCCAGGGTCTTGTCGCGCAGGATCGGCCGCAGCAGCACCGCTACCAGGATGTAGCACGGGATCGACAGGGTGACGATCAGCGCCAGCAGCGGCGAGTAGAAGTACAGGATGGCGAGGAAGATCAGCGTGAAGGGGACGTCGATCGCCGAGGTGAGGGCCTGGCCGGTGAGGAAGTTGCGCACCGTTTCGAGTTCGCGCACGCGGGCGACGGTCTGGCCGGCGGGCCTGGTCTCGAAATAGCCGAGCGGCAGCCGCATCAGGTGGTCGAACAGCCGCGCGCCGAGCTCGACGTCGATGCGGCTGGCGGTGTGGGTGAGGATGTAGCCGCGCAAGTATTGCAGCACGACGTGGAACAGGCCGAGCACCACGAGGCCGACGGCGACGAGCGTCAGGGTCGAGTAGCCGCGGTGGACCAGGACCTTGTCGATGGTGATCTGGAAGAAGATCGGGGTGATGAGGGCGCAGAGCTGGATGAACAGCGAGGCGACCAGCACCGTGGCGAGCGGCCTGCGGTAGCGCCAGACCGAGGGGGCGAACCAGGTCAGGCCGAAATTGTGGAGCGCCGTCTGGAGGTTGGCCCGGCGCGCGACGAGCACGATGGTGCCGGTCCAGCGGGACAGGAAGGCCTCGGCCTCGACGTGGTCGGCGGTGCGGGTGACGGGGTCGATGATGCGGAGCTTGCCGTCCTCGAAGCGGCGACCGAGGACGACGAAGCGGCCGTCCTCGACCTCGAGGATCGCCGGGAGCGGGATGCCATCGAGGCGGGAGGGCTTCTGTTTCTGCAGCAGGCGGCCCTTGAGGCCGAGGCGGCGCGCCCCACGGACGATGTCGACGGCGCTCATCGGGTTCTGACCGAGGCCGAGGTCGTGGCGGACCTGGGCCGGCTCGCAGGGGATCTGGTGGAACGAGGCGACGAGGGCGAGCGCGCCGAGGCCAGAGTCTGGCCGGGCCGCCGGCAGGTCCGCAGCTCCGGGACCCGCTCGGCTGGGATCAAAATGCGTAGCGTTATCTTGCATCCTCAAATTAAAACTCCTCTCATGCTAGATGATACTGTAGGATGTGCGTTCGAATGATTAAATATAATATAAAATCTATAAAGATATTTATATTAATAAATTATACGGTTTCAGATTGATCGCTTCGCGATGCGGAAACCGGCTTCGCTCAGGCGCCATAAGGGCTTGCTGATACGGGTTCCGAACGGATCGTTCGGAACCCGTATTACACTTCAATCGAGCTTGACGCCGTCTTTATGAACGGCACCAAACTACGTTTATTAATATTGTCGGGTCCGTCTGGGATTAGGTCTACGAGAATTTTCCTCGCAAATCGCTGGCTGACCAAGTGACATCGTCGAAGGCGATCTGCTCGATGCCCTTCTGGCCGTCGGGGCTGATTTGGGCGATCAGCGTGATGCGTCCGCCATCGGTGCCGCCCGTGGAGGAAGGTGCGATGGTCAGGATGGCGTCGTCGCCGTTGCGGCTGAGGCTGATAGCATCGGACGTTACGCCGGTTAGCAGCAGCTTGTCGTTGCCGCCTCTCCAGTGGGTGTCGATGATCGTGTCGTCGCCGTCGCCGCGGGCATACAGGTAGGTGTCGTCGCCGCTGCCGCCAGCGAGCGTGTCGTTGCCCAGGCCACCCCTGAGGACATCGTTTGTATTGAACCCGACGATGCTGTCGGCTCCGGGAGTGATCGATGCCGCGAGGAGGTTGAGGCGCAGGTCGTTGGCCGACCATGTGACATTGTCGGCGAAGGTGATCTGCTCGATGCCTTTCTGACTGTCGAGGTCGAGCTGGGCGACCAGCGTGATACGCCCACCATCACCGCTGCCCGCGGAGGACGGCGCGATGGTCAGGATGGCGTCGTCGCCGTTGCGGCTGAGGCTGATCGCATCGGGCGTCACGCCGGTTAGCAGCAGCTTGTCGTTACCGCCTCTCCAGTGGGTGTCGATGATCGTGTCGTCGCTGTCGCCACGGGCATACAAGTAGGTGTCGTCGCCGCTGCCGCCAGCGAGCGTGTCGTTGCCCAGGCCACCCCTGAGGACATCGTTTGTATTGAACCCGACGATGCTGTCGGCTCCGGGAGTGATCGATGCCGCGAGGAGGTTGAGGCGCAGGTCGTTGGCCGACCATGTGACATTGTCGGCGAAGGTGATCTGCTCGATGCCTTTCTGACTGTCGAGGTCGAGCTGGGCGACCAGCGTGATACGCCCACCATCACCGCTGCCCGCGGAGGACGGCGCGATGGTCAGGATGGCGTCGTCGCCGTTGCGGCTGAGGCTGATCGCATCGGACGCCGCGCCGGTTAGCAGCAGCTTGTCGTTACCGCCTCTCCAGTGGGTGTCGATGATCGTGTCGTCGCCGTCGCCGCGGGCATACAGGTAGGTGTCGTCGCCGCTGCCGCCAGCGAGCGTGTCGTTGCCCAGGCCACCCCTGAGGACATCGTTTGTATTGAACCCGACGATGCTGTCGGCTCCGGGGGTGGCCTGCGCAGCGAGAAGCATCTGGCGCAGGTCGTTGGCCGACCATGTGACATTGTCGGCGAACGCGATCTGCTCGATGCCCTTCTGGCCATCGGGGTTGATCTGGGCGACTAGCGTGATGCGTCCGCCGTCGATGCCGCCCGCGGAGGACGGCGCGATGGTCAGGATGGCGTCGTCGCCGTTGCGGCTGAGGCTCACGGCGTCGGACGCCACGCCGGTTAGCAGCAGCTTGTCGTTACCGCCTCTCCAGTGGGTGTCGATGATCGTGTCGTCGCCGTCGCCGCGGGCATACAGGTAGGTGTCGTCGCCGCTGCCGCCAGCGAGCGTGTCGCTACCCAGGTTTCCGATTAAGTAATCGTTTCCGTCCTGAGTTTCGATGTAATCATCACCACCAAGTCCGTCAATTGTATCATTTACCGCACCGGTCGTAATCTTATCATTTCCTTCCGTGCTTAGAAGTATGGATATTTTCTTTTTCAGAGTGTCGGCCGTCCAAATCGTGCCGTCCGCGAACACGACCTGCTCGACCCCCTTGTTGTAGACGGGATCGAACTGGCTGCGAAGCGTAACCTGCCCGCCATCGCTGCCTCCAGACGTCGAGGGAGCAATGGTGAGAATGACGTCGTTGCTGCTACGAGTAAGGCTGACGGCACCAGGATTGATGCCCCTCAGAACCAGCCTGTCGATGTCGCTATCGGTCGTGCCAGTATCGTCGATGATGTCGCTACCATCACCGCGGTCGTAAAGGTAGGTGTCGCTCCCTTGCCGACCACTCAGGTAGTCGTTACCGCGTCCACCAAGGAGAATGTCGCTGTTGGTAGATCCGGTGAGTGTATCGTTACCGGCGGTCCCCATCATGACGACGTTAGCCGCGATGGCGGTACGGTCCCAGACGGTGCCGTCGGCGAACTGGATCGAGCCGACGCCTTGTTGCTTGCCATCGCCCCAGAACTGGTAGGCGGCGGTGATGGCGTCGCTTGTGCCGGCGATGGCGACGGTGAGGGCGTCACCGGAACGGCTCAGCGTGACCTCACCGGGGTTGATGTCGGTGAGCAGCAGGCGGTCGGAGCGGGTGTAGCCCGAGCCGGGATTGGTGATGGTGTCGCGCCCGTCACCCTTGCTGAAGCGGAAGGTGTTGGCGCCCGTCCCGCTGACCGAGATGACGTCGTCGCCTCGCCCAGCCTGCACCGTCACACCGTTCGTGGGGACCGACAGGCTGTCGTTGCCGGCAGTTCCCATGATGATGGCTTGAGCCGCGATGGCGGCACGATCCCAGACGGTGCCATCGGCGAACTGGATCGAGCCGACGCCTTGCTGCTGGCCACCTCCCCAGAACTGGTAGGCGGCGGTGATGGCGTCGCTTGTGCCGGCGACGGCGACGGTGAGGGCGTCACCGGAACGGGTCAACGTGACCTCGCCGGGGTTGATGTCGGTGAGCAGCAGGCGGTCGGAGCGGGTGTAGCCCGAGCCGGGATTGGTGATGGTGTCGCGCCCGTCGCCCTTGCTGAAGCGGAAGGTGTTGGCGCCGGTCCCGCTGACCGAGATGACGTCGTCGCCTCGCCCAGCCTGCACCGTCACGCCGTTCGTGGGGACCGACAGGCTGTCGTTGCCGGCAGTTCCCATGATGATGGCTTGAGCCGCGATGGCGGCACGATCCCAGACGGTGCCATCGGCGAACTGGATCGAGCCGACGCCTTGTTGCTTGCCATCGCCCCAGAACTGGTAGGCGGCGATGACGGCGTCGCTTGTGCCGGCGACGGCGACGGTGAGGGCGTCACCGTAACGGGTCAGCGTGACCTCGCCGGGGTTGATGTCGGTGAGCAGCAGGCGATCGGAGCGGGTGTAGCCCGACCCCGTGTTGGTGATAGTGTCATGCCCATCTCCTCTACTGAACTGATAAGTATTGGATCCGGTCCCACTGGCTGAGATCGTATCATCCCCTCGGCCTCCGACGATTATTGCGCCGCTTTCGGTTGTAGCGAATGTATCATTGCCGTCGGTGCCATAAATGGTATCAATAAGCTTATTTCTTGCGAGTTCTGTCAAATAAGCGGCTGACCATATGGTACCATTTGCGAAAACAACCTGCTCAATACCCTTGTCGTAGCTGGCATTAAGCTGGCCGCGCAGGGTGATTTGGCCTCCATCGCTGCCGCCCGGGGTGGTGGGGGCAATGGTGAGGATGACGTCGTCGCCGAAGCGAGCGATGCTGACCGCGGCCGGATCGATGTCGGCCAAGACCAGCTTGTCTTTGTTGCCGCCAAAGCCCCATTCGGTGATCGTATCGTTGCCGTCGCCACGGGCGTAGATGTAGGTGTCGTTGCCGGATCCCCCCTGCAGGAGGTCACCGCCGCGTCCGCCGACCAGGGTGTCGTCGCCGTTGAAGCCGACGATGGTGTCGTTGCCCGACGTGGTGGCCTGGGCGAGGAGCTTGAGGCGCAGGTCGGCCGGCGTCCACACGGTGCCGTCGGCGAAGGTGATCCGCTCGACCCCGGTGTCGTAGGCGTCCTCCAGCCCGCCGGTCAGCAGCACGGAGCTGCCGTCGCCGGCCTCCTGTGACGATGGCGCGATCACCAGGCGAACGCTGGTCCCGTCGTTGGCGGCGTTGCCGTTGCTTCCGACGCGCACCAGGGACACGTCGCCGGGGTTGATGTCGGTCAGGACCAGCTTGTCTTTGTTGCCGCCAAAGCCCCATTCGGTGATCGTGTCGTTGCCGTCGCCACGGGCGTAGATGTAGGTGTCGTTGCCGGATCCCCCTTGCAGGATGTCGTCGCCGCGTCCGCCGACCAGGGTATCGTCGCCGTTGAAGCCGACGATGGTGTCGTTGCCCGACGTGCTGGCCTGGGCGAGGAGCTTGAGGCGCAGGTCGGCCGGCGTCCACACGGTGCCGTCGGCGAAGGCGATCCGCTCGACCCCGGTGTCGTAGGCGTCCTCCAGCCCGCCGGTCAGCAGCACGGAGCCGCCGTCGCCGGCCTCCTGTGACGATGGCGCGATCACCAGGCGAACGCTGGTCCCGTCGTTGGCGGCGTTGCCGTCGCTTCCGACGCGCACCAGGGACACGTCGCCGGGGTTGATGTCGGTCAGAACCAGCTTGTCGTTGCCGCCAAAGCCCCATTCGGTGATCGTGTCGTTGCCGTCGCCACGGGCGTAGATGTAGGTGTCGTTGCCGGATCCCCCTTTCAGGATGTCGTCGCCGCGTCCGCCGACCAGGGTGTCGTCGCCGTTGAAGCCGACGATGGTGTCGTTGCCCGACGTGGTGGCCTGGGCGAGAAGCTTGAGGCGCAGGTCGGCCGGCGTCCACACGGTGCCGTCGGCGAAGGCGATCCGCTCGACCCCGGTGTCGTAGGCGTCCTCCAGCCCGCCGGTCAGCAGCACGGAGCCGCCGTCGCCGGCCTCCTGTGACGATGGCGCGATCACCAGGCGAACGCTGGTTCCGTCGTTGGCGGCGTTGCCGTCGCTTCCGACGCGCACCAGGGACACGTCGCCGGGGTTGATGTCGGTCAGGACCAGCTTGTCTTTGTTGCCGCCAAAGCCCCATTCGGTGATCGTGTCGTTGCCGTCGCCACGGGCGTAGATGTAGGTGTCGTTGCCGGATCCCCCTTTCAGGATGTCGTCGCCGCGTCCGCCGACCAGGGTGTCGTCGCCGTTGAAGCCGACGATGGTGTCGTTGCCCGACGTGGTGGCCTGGGCGAGGAGCTTGAGGCGCAAGTCGGCCGGCGTCCACACGGTGCCGTCGGCGAAGGTGATCCGCTCGACCCCGGTGTCGTAGGCGTCCTCCAGCCCGCCGGTCAGCAGCACGGAGCCGCCGTCGCCGGCCTCCTGTGACGATGGCGCGATCACCAGGCGAACGCTGGTCCCGTCGTTGGCGGCGTTGCCGTTGCTTCCGACGCGCACCAGGGACACGTCGCCGGGGTTGATGTCGGTCAGAACCAGCTTGTCGTTGCCGCCAAAGCCCCATTCGGTGATCGTGTCGTTGCCGTCGCCACGGGCGTAGATGTAGGTGTCGTTGCCGGATCCCCCTTTCAGGATGTCGTCGCCGCGTCCGCCGACCAGGGTGTCGTCGCCGTTGAAGCCGACGATGGTGTCGTTGCCCGACGTGGTGGCCTGGGCGAGGAGCTTGAGGCGCAAGTCGGCCGGCGTCCACACGGTGCCGTCGGCGAAGGTGATCCGCTCGACCCCGGTGTCGTAGGCGTCCTCCAGCCCGCCGGTCAGCAGCACGGAGCCGCCGTCGCCGGCCTCCTGTGACGATGGCGCGATCACCAGGCGAACGCTGGTCCCGTCGTTGGCGGCGTTGCCGTTGCTTCCGACGCGCACCAGGGACACGTCGCCGGGGTTGATGTCGGTCAGAACCAGCTTGTCGTTGCCGCCAAAGCCCCATTCGGTGATCGTGTCGGTGCCGTCGCCACGGGCGTAGATGTAGGTGTCGTTGCCGTCTCTCCCCTGCAGGAGGTCGTTGCCGCGTCCGCCGACCAGGGTGTCACTGCCGGTGGAGCCGACGATGGTGTCGTTCCCGGGCGTGGTGGCCTGGGCGATAATCGTGCGGCGCATGTCTTCGGCTGACCATGAGGTACCGTCTGCAAAGACGATCTGCTCGACGCCCTTGTCATAGAAGGGATCGAACTGTCCGCGCAGGGTGATCTGGCCTCCGTCGCTGCCGCCCGGGGTGGCAGGAGCGAGGGTGAGTGTAACGTCGTCGCCATTGCGCGTGAGGCTGACGGAACCGGAATTGATGTCGGTCAGAACCAGCTTGTCTTTGCTGCCGCCAAATACGTCTCTCTCGTCTATGATGTAGTTGTCATCGCCCTGTGAATAAATATAAAGATCACTCCCGTGTGACCGGCGATCAAATGCGATTTCTAACGAGTCAAAAATTTGACTTCTCGTCATTGATGGAACCTGATCAAAATCAGGTAAATCTTTTATTGTTTCAATAAGAGATTTCCCGCCCCCATTGAAAATGTCAACCTTTAAATCTGACAATCTCAGAAAGCTTTCTGTATAGTATTTGTTAATATCTTTTTCTGGTATAAATTTTGATTGTTCGATTATTCCTTTCACCACGAAATCTAGATTTATTCCGATAACATCTGTTGATCTATCAAAAACTACTCCTGTAAACGGTGCAAATTTTGTTGAAAATACTTGCTCGGGAGGCATTCCAATCAAAATTTGAGAGACTGTCAATTGACTAATAAATCTGATGCGCAGTTGCTCCATAATGCTTGAGTAGGCATTTTCAATAGATCGGCCTGTAAGTGAATTAGGATTCTGCGATCCATGTAATTCTCTCCAGGAAAGGCCATAAAATTTCTCCACAATTTTTAGATGATTACCATCAATATTAAACCCAAAATTTTCGGAGGGAGTATTTTCAATACCAGTCCATTTATAGACTATTTCTTCGAACTTCTTATTAAAACCGTTATATGTATATTTGTTTGCATTCAGAACAAAATCTTCCACACTATCCCGCAAATTGACGTTAATCGACATTGCATATGATAAATTTGTTACTTGACCATATCCGATAAGCTCAGGCAGTAAGATCGCATTTGAATTATATTTAAATCCATCTGGCGGATTGAATCTGGTGCTCATAAGATCGACTGCGAAATTAACTTCAGTAGAAACTCCAATAGATCCGTCTTTTTTGGTGTATTGTAGATTGGCAATAGTTCTTGTTCCATCAAAAACATTGTTATTATCTATTTTTTCTAGATTTATGCTTTCAATATTATAGAATTCTAGCGAATTAATTTCCCCATTTTGATACACTCCATCTGAATTATTGTCTCTCCAAATGGATAGAGAAGAAAAATTTGCATCGTTAGAATTTATCTTTCCATCCTCATTCGAGTCGATGAGTGAGAGATCCTTAATGGCGTCTCCAGAAATCGCACCGACGAGTTCTTTGTTTGTGATTTTCTTATTATCGAAGTTGCTTAGATCTACTAAAAGCCCATCATTTGGTCCGACCCATCCAGTTTTGGCGGCGAATCCCTTGCCATCAAAATCAAAATGAGCATTGGAGTTTTTTAACGGAATAAGATCTATTCCGTTTCCATCCAAATCAAATATCAGAGGATCACGCAGCGCAAAGGGACTTGAGTCGGTAAGCCCAAATGCACTTTTTGAACCAATCCCTAATCCGAGCAAGAGCTGAGCAGCTTGGGTGCCCGCCTTTGCACCTTCGAATGTTCCCTTGTTTGCGCCGTAATAACCTCCTACAGCAGCACCGATCACCTCACCAACGCCTGCTCCTATGTATGCCCCGTATGGCCCTCCAACAATCAAACCAAAACCAAAACCTGTAAACCAGCCAATACCAGCGCCATATGATGCGCCAACAGCACCTCCTAACCCTCCAAGAATTGCTCCGCCTATTATAGCCCCATTATCACTATACCCTGCAATATTTGCTCCTACACCCCCGTGAGCTGCTCCAGAGATCTGCCCAAAAGTACCAGCAGTATTAACAGAAACCATTGCCATGATCTGTCTCTAACTTTGGGAAATGCGGAATTGAATAATTGCGCAAACATACCTAGTGTCAAGACATATTTTAGCATACCTAAGATTTAAACAATAATAATGCATCAAATTTTCCGAAATATTATTTTTGGGCGACTTGCGATCAGGACAAACCCTGCTCAGGCACTGCGACAACGGGGCGCCAAAAAGTCACAGACAGGCCAGCGGGCATCGCTCCTTCGCAAAGGCTACTTGGGTGATCGTCAATCAAAGCCCCTCTATATAGGAACTTGACCATCCCTGACCAAGGGTATCAATTTTTACCTAACGGCAAGTATTCTAATGGCGACGTCGATCATGCGAATTAATCCACATGAAATATCTAATGATTGCGATAAAAAATGATAATAATATTGATCCTACCATAGAATAAAATAATTTATCTGCGCTCCAATGAAATTCAAGCTCATTTGAATCTGGCATTTGATGGGTCATAAATCCCAGCGAAGCTGCAAATCCAGTGAGAATAAATTTAGATGAATCGTTTATAATTGTCTTTATTAACGTTGATTTATCCATGATATTTCTCCTATCGATCTATTTGTAGGATATGATTATTATATCAATCAGCATCATTGAATTTCTATATGGCATCTATAAAAATTAATATAAAGTCTGCACCGGATTGATCCGGTCCATGGCGGCCTCGAAGAGGGTGAGGTAGCGCGAGGAGGCTATGACGCGGGCCGAGGCACGCTGGACCGCCGAGCGGGCCGAGGCCGACGAGCGTGTCGATCAGCGTCGAGCGGGCGATCTTGAACGACCGACAGACCGAGGCCTTGCTGGCGCCGCCGTCAAGCGCCGCCGTGATCTGCTCGAGCTGCTCACCGCCGATCATCGGTGGTCGGCCGCCGCGGCGCCCTCGGCGCTTGGCTGCTGCGAGTCCGACGATCACACGCTCCCGGGTGAGTTGGCGCTCGAATTGCGCCAGCGCACCGAACAGCGAGAACAGCAGCTCGCCGTGCGGTGTCCCAGTGTCCATCGCCTCGGTGAGCGAGCGGAAGGCGACGCCGCGCTTCCGCAGGTCGCCCATGACCTCCAGGAGGTGTGGGAGGCTGCGGCCGAGCCGGTCGAGCTTCCACACCACGAGGTTGTCGCCCGCCTTGAGATAGGTGACGCAGGCCTTCAGCCCGGGCCGGTCGTCCCGGGATCCGGAGGCGTGGTCCTGGTAGAGGTGCCGGTCGTCGACGCCGGCGGCCATGAGCGCGTCGCGCTGCAGGTCGACCGATTGGCGCTCGTCGGCCGTCGACACCCGCATGTACCCGACCAGCATGTACGGAAAATCTCCCAAGCCCCGTTTCCGCACATAACATCAATCCGACAGGGTTTATCGTGCATTTTCCCCTTCGAGGGCTGGCGCGCGACTGTGTGACCTTCAGCGATAAATGGCGGTCTTTCTTCAGGGCTTGATGGCCGATCCCCCCGGTATGGCGAGATGCCGGGGCGGTCAGGACGACACGGCTGCGTCCCTGATCCGCAGGATGGTCTGCCGGCTGGTCTTGTAGCTTCGCGCCAGGGCCGACACGCTCGCACCCTCCCCGAGCTGGCGTGCGACCTCCGCGCGCTGCTCACCGGTGAGACTGGCCGGCCGGCCGAGCCGCCGGCCTTCCGCCCGCGCCCGGCTCAACCCGGCCTGGGTCCGCTCGATCAGGAGATCCCGCTCGAACTCGGCGACCGCGTTGATCACGGCCATCGTCAGCTTGCCCGTCGAGCTCGTCAGGTCGACCCCACCCAGCGCCAGGCAGTGGACCCGGACGCCGAGTTCGTCGAGCCTGGCCACGGTCGCGCCCACATCCATCGCGTTGCGGCCGAGCCGGTCGAGCTTAGTCACGACGAGGACGTCGTTAGCCTCCAGCCGGTCGAGCAGGCGGGCGAACCCGCGGCGCTGCGCGACCGCGGTGGATCCCGAGACGGTCTCGGTCACCAGCCGGCGCGGCTCGATGGTGAACCCGGCGGCCTGGATCTCGGTGAGCTGGTTGTCGGTGGTTTGGCCAGGGGTCGAGACACGGAGGTAGGCGAAGGTGCGCGGCATGAAGCAGTTTCGTCCGAAAACCCTGACCGGAACTGGATGCCTGTCCGGAACTCGTCGAAGCTAGGTTTTGAACAGGACGGGCCGCACTGTCCAGAACCGGTCGGTTCCGGACAGGCCTAGCAGGCGCGCATGACCCATCGAGGCCGGCCCTGCGACGGTGGTCGGCTGCGCCGTCCGCCTGACCAACGAGCTTCCACCTCACAGCAGCCGTTTCACCCGCACACGCGGACGAGGCGCCCGCATCCCGCGCGTGGCGGCATGCGTTCTGGGCTTGCGCTTCACATAAGCGTATGCTTATCTGTTGCCATGGTTGAGGACGACGTCTTCCGGGCCCTGGCAGACCCCACCCGACGCGCGATCTTCGAGAAGCTCGCCGGCGGGAGCATGAACGCCAGTGCACTCCGCCAGGGCATGGCGATCAGCCAGCCGGCGATGTCCCAGCACCTCGCCGTGCTGCGCGGCGCCGGGCTCGTGCGCGAGGCACGGCAGGGTCGTTTCGTGAACTACGACGTCGATCCGGAAGGGGTGGCGCTCATCGCGCAGTGGCTGGCGAAGTACTGCGCCTACTGGCCCACCCGCATCGACGCGCTCAAGGTCGTGCTGAAGGAGATGGACCAATGAGCGACGCGGCGTGCGACGAGCCCGGCCATGGCATCGAGCAGGCCTACGAGCTGAGCGAGCCGCCCGAGAAGGTGTGGCGCGCGCTCAGCATCCAGGCGCTTCGGGAGCATTGGCTGCCCGAGGCGGCGCTAGCCGGGCCCGAACCGGTCGCCGTCACGCCCGGGGAAGAGGTCAGCTACCGGATGCGCGAGGCCGTCCCGCCGTACCTCGAGAGCACGGTGACGTTCCGCATCGCCCCGAACGGTACGGGCGGCACCTGCCTGCGCATCATTCATGACCTGACGGATGCCCGGTTCGCGCGCCTGACGAAGGCCGCCGCGAACCGCAACGCCCCCCTGCTGCGCGCCGCCTGACGCGGCCCGTCCTACGTCCCATTCCGGAAGATCGGAGGTCGCCGATGCGCGACGCGATGCAACTCGTTCCTATGGTCGTCGAGCAGTCCAGCCGCGGGGAGCGGTCCTTCGACATCTATTCGCGCCTCTTGCGCGAGCGCATCGTCTTCCTCAACGGGGAGGTGAACGACGCGGTCTCGGCGCTGGTCTGTGCCCAGCTCCTGTTCCTGGAGGCGGAGAACCCGACGCGGCCGATCCATCTCTACATCAACTCGCCGGGCGGCGTCGTCACGAGCGGCTTTGCGATGTACGACACCATGCGCCACATCCGCGCTCCGGTGCACACGCTGT
Source organism: Methylobacterium indicum (assembly GCF_017347565.1). Taxonomy (NCBI): domain Bacteria; kingdom Pseudomonadati; phylum Pseudomonadota; class Alphaproteobacteria; order Hyphomicrobiales; family Methylobacteriaceae; genus Methylobacterium; species Methylobacterium indicum. Next base: position 21,034 of record NZ_AP024149.1, read on the forward strand.
GCATGGGGATGGCGTACTCGATGGGCTCGTTCCTGCTCATGGCCGGCGAGCCCGGGGAGCGGGCCGTGCTGCCCAATGCCAGCATCCTCGTCCACCAGCCGCTCGGCGGATATAAGGGACAGGCGTCCGACATCCTCATCCACGCCCAGGAGACGCTGCGAACCAAGCAGCGCATGACGCGGCTCTATGCCGAGCACTGCGGGCGGTCCTACGAGGAGTTCGAGCGTGCCATGGACCGCGACCGCTTCATGACGGCGGAGGAGGCGCTCGACTGGGGCCTCGTCGACCGCATCCTCCCTCCCGCGCGGACAGGCGGCCTCGCGTAGGTTGTCTGGACACGACATGTCTCGACAGATCTTCGAGCCTGCGTGGTTCGCGCCCTTCCTCTTCCAGCCTTCAAATCAAGCAGCAGGGTCCCTCTGCCAGTGATCCTGGATGTCGGAAAACACATGTTTTCCGTGCAGCCGAGCCTGAGATGCGGAATGACCGCACGGGGTGGTTTTCGACTGGTCTGCTTCTGAGCGACAAGCATCGAAGCGGACATTACCGCCTTACCTGCTCACGACCGGGAGCAGCCCTTAGTAGATCCCCCCTCAAGCTGCTCGGTGAGGCAGCAACGTAGGACTGAAACGGTCAGGTGAAAAGGCGGTCGTGCAGGTATAAAATCGGTAAATCAGACATTCAGCAAACTATATGCACTGGTCAAGCTTATACGAAACGTTTATATTTGCTTAAACTATTTCTTAACGGACATCAAAAAACATGATCCCTGGCACAATGAATTAGTAAGCCGAGGACGTTCGATCGCATTAGACCGCAATCACGCACTTTTGTGCGTCCGGCGTAGCGAAAGGAAGCATCGCATTTTAATATACCCTAACAGATGTGATGTCGAAAACCGAACTCAAGGCGAAGCACGGCATGACCCAAGATATGACTGACTCAGGCGTCCATCTTCCCGAAAAAGATCAAAATAATATCTGGTATAAGTTTTCTAACTCAAATACTGTTATTGTATTTGTGCACGGCGTCCTTTCAGACAGTCGGTCTTGCTGGTATGACAAAAAATACAATTCGTATTGGCCGCATCTAATTGCTGGCGACGCCATATTCGGATCCATAGATATATTTCTTGGCGGATACTATACAGCGGCTGATGCCGGACGATATGAAATACGTAACGCGGCTGACGAACTTCTTTCTGCGCTAAGTCGCGGCGGGGAAAAATCTGTGCTATCGAAAGATCGAATTATCTTCGTTTGCCACAGCACTGGCGGAATTGTGGCGCGATATATTCTTGTAAACAATCAAGATATTTTTAGAAATAAAACCATTGGTATGGTCTTGCTCGCATCTCCCTCGTTAGGCTCGTCTTGGGCAAACAAAATTGGATGGATCACAAATATTTACGGGCATTCGATTGGCCAACAGCTTGCTACCGGACATTGGACATTGAGAGAAATTGATGCCCAGTTCAAAAATCTGGTCAACGAGCAAAAAATACGAAAACTAGTTGGTGTTGAGGCGTACGAGAATCATTTCATTATTCATAGAAAATGGCTGCCGGATAAGCACGTTGTTGTTTCTGAAGAGTCTGCTGGTCGTTACTTCGGAGCTCCCGTCATGCTTCGCAAGACGGATCATTTCAGTTGTTGCAAACCGACAGATAGGAAGCATCCATCTTACGAACTTTTGTCTGATTTTATTGTCAAATACTTTGGAAATGAAGTAGGAGCGTTTGTTGATGGTACGTCCCAAATGCTGTCATTTGTATTCGAACGAAGACTTGAGTATCCCAAGCTTAAGTTTTCTATAATAAACAATACTACAGTTAAGGCACAAATTACTTCAATTAGAGTCTTCCGAGTTGCGTCAGCAATTGATAACCACACCGGATTTGAATATTTTACAGGCCCTCGAGTTCAGCTTGAGTTCGATATGAAGCGCGCAATCGATGGACAGAGTATTGAATTATTGAAAGACAGGATCACCAATCTTGACCCGGGCGAGGCAGAGGCCTTTCAAGTCGACATAGAAGCAGAAAACCTAGTATCGATCATTGATTTCGAGGTAGACCTCCTGACGATAGGAGCGCGTAAGGCGAAAATAGTAAGGCCACAAGATGTTCTATTTCTTCACTCTCCTACTAAATCCGATAAAGGCCAACTGGTCTCAGCTAGAAGAGACGACGTATTTAGTGCTCTGCTTTCGGAAAGAGAATTTAAGGTGTGGCATCCGTCATCTTACAGCGATTGCGACGCTCATAGCTTTGTGATGCTGCGTAGCGCGGCTACCCTTGGGCTTAAGGATCCCGAAAGATCATGGAACGAGCTAAGAAATAAATATGAAGGCCGACGGGACTTTGGGTTTATTCTAGCTTCGTATGCGGACGTTTTCCAGCACGACTTAGCTCCCGAATCATGTAAGCTGTATATTGAACATTTGTTTTCAGATCCGAACAAAATTCGTGAGTTACCGGCTACTGATCATGAGCCCGTCGCACTTACCATAAGCCGCGCATTGCAGGCGAGTGGAAGAGTAAAACTGTCTGCAAATCCAACAGCGTCATTAGGTTCTTCTACTTATGAAATTGAGATGATGGATCGGCTTCTTGAGGTTGATCCCTCAATCTCCGACTCACTTTTTGAATATGAAGACCATGGGTGGTCGGTAGAAAGTGCTGATCGTTTGTTGGGTTTCGCTTCAGCACAACTTATGAAAGAAAATCTATTAAGAAAGATTGCAGATGAGCACGGAAAGATGGCGATAGATTTTTTAATTGCTATGCTTGTAATTCAGCCACAACTTCACACAGAGATTGACGCGATACTCGCAAAACTCACTGGGCAAGAGCCTGGGGAATTTGATGTTGATCCTGAGCCGTCTGTTCAACGATGGTACACTCCGTGGAGTGAAGGTAAAGAATTAGCGCCGGAACAGCTGGCGTGGCAGCCGTTCAGTCCACGGCTTGCCCGAGCTTTCGCTGCATTCCAGGCGACCGATGAACAGACGGTGGCTTTGTATGTGATCGATCGTGATGATGTCGTACGATATGCAGTAGCAAGAGGTTCTAATCTTACCTCTGACCATCTGCACGTTCTGGCACATGATGGATGTCCTAGCATTAGATTGGTCGTCGCGCAGCATAAAGATACTACTATTAAAATATTGCGGCGTCTCGCGGCCGATAAAAACTCTATCGTTCGACGTTGGACATCAAAGAACTACAATGCTGATCAGCTGATCATCGAACAACTTAGAAATGATCCATCTCAGGGTGTGCGGGATTTTATAAATTATAATTTTAAGGATCATCCTGATCGGCTTTGATGAGGTGTAATGGCAGCGCATCAATTTTATAGTTTCAGTTTCGATGTCCTGGGTGCTCGAATAAGCGTGTTACCGCTGGAATGATGAGGTGGCGAACGCCCGCTCCCGGGCAAAAGGTCAGGATCCTCTTCTCTTCCTAATCCGAAGTTGTCAGACGGCAGACGAATGTCTGCTTACGGGAAGCTTCCATGAGCGGCCGAGCGGCCGGTTTGGGTCGCAAGCAGACCCATGAAGCGCTGGTCAGCGTCAGGCGTCAGCCAACATGCCCGACTAGCCATCTTGGATGTCGGAAAACACCTGTTTTCCGACAGTCGAGTCTGAGATGCGGAACGATCGCATGAGGTAGGAACCAGCGGCCTTCACAGTGTGTGGGAGCAGGTTCCTCCTTCACGGGAGAGGATAGGAGGGCACATCGGATCGGTAGGACGGTGAGGAGGGCGAGCGTCCGCATTGCTGTAACCGGAACTCCGAATTTCAAGGTTTCAGGGTTTACGTGTTTGACGATTACTGGGTTTCGGGATTAGCTCGAGAGAGGATCATATTGCGCCATGCCCCTCCGCCGGATCCACCTTGTCTGATATACGGCAATGCCGTATATGAAAGTCATGCACGCGGTCCTGACCACCCCCACCTTTGAGGCCGACGCGGCAGATGCCGGCCTCAGTGACGACGAGGTCCAGGCTATGTCGGCTTGGCTATCGGAGAACCCGCAGGCTGGGGACGTGATGTCCGGCACAGGTGGCGCTCGTAAGGTACGGTTCGCTGGGAAAGGCAAAGGCAAGAGCGGCGGGTATCGCACAATCCACTACTATGGTGGGAACGACGTTCCGCTCTTTCTTTTGGCTCTCATCGACAAGGGCGACCGCGCCAACCTGACCAAGGCGGAGCGGAATGCTCTCGCCGCCGAACTTTCTTGCCTAGCCGATGACTATCGTGCGGGCGTGGCGGCGCGGCTGACGACACTGAAGCGGAGGATCTAATGACGAAGCTCGGCGAACGTCTTCTCAAGAGCGCCCAGGAAGCGAGGGCGATTGCGCGCGGCGAGATGGAGCCGGGCCGGGTCTTTACGCCTCCGTCCGTCGATGTGGCCGAGATCCGCAGGAAGACCGGCCTGTCTCAGGAGCGGTTTGCCCAGCGGTTCGGGTTCTCTCCGGCCGCTGTCCGCGATTGGGAGCAGAAGCGCCGTACCCCCGACGCCGCAGCCAGGACGCTCCTAATCGTCATCGACAGGGAGCCTGCTGCCGTCGAGCGGGCGCTGTCGAGCGAGGCCGCATGACCTTCGGCACGGTGAGGATGGTCACTTGACGCTGTCCCGCACCTGTCCCGGGTTCGGGGCTGCCGCCCGCTGGTCGGGGCACGTTCCCCTTCACGCCATCGACGAAGGGCCGGCGGCGACCCATCCCGCCTTCCAGGCTTCGGCGAACCCGGGATCGATGACGTAGACGGAGCCAGCGGCCTCCGTCCGGTACCAGCCACCCGCCTTCGGCACGCTGCCCCCGCCGTGAACCGCTGTCGTGACGTGGCCGAGGATGGTCCCGACGAAGTCGGCCGATCCGTGCTGCTGCATCTGGGCCGACGTGACCGTCCCGTGCTCGGCGAAGAATTCGATCAGCTCGAGGGACTGCGCCTCCGAGAACGTGCGCTTGCGTGCCCCGAGGTGGTGACGTGCTCTGTGGGCCGCGGCTGTCCAGTCCATCCTCAATCCTCCTCTGCGTCCTCAGTCCCGCGCTTGCCCACGCGCCGCTCCACGATTGGAGGTTTCTGGTACTTCAGGAGTACGTCGTTCAGCGCCTCGACCATCAGCGCCTCGAGGACGGTTTCGTTGTCCTCCGCCAGCCGGCGCAGCTCCGACCATCCGCGCCGATTGATCCGGACCTGCACGGTTTTCATGTCCGGCGGCGATCGGCGAGGCACGGGCGTGCGGGGCACAACCGGCACCGCGGCCGTAGTGGTGGGCGTAAGGCTCGGCGCCGTTGGCTCGGCAGGCTGCACCGCTGCGGCCGGCGCGGGCTTTGGAACCGCCAGGTTGGTGAGCGAGGGCCGCTTCGGTGCTGCCATGGTTTCGAACTTTCAGGGTTTGCGGGAATCGGTACTTCAGGGCGTCAGGACTTCCGGGGGAAGCTCTCGGCGAGCTTGGTGACGGCGGACCACATCGCCAGGATCTCGCCGGCAGCTCGGCCCTCCGGATCGTATTCGGTGACCGACTGCCCGGTGATGAGGGCGTGCGAGAATGCAGCCCGCTGCGACACCTGGCCGGGCAGCACCGGGGCGCCCATGCTAGAGAGAACCACACGGGCCTCCGCCACGACGGTCGGCTCGCTCTCCCGGGTCGGCGGCGGCGCGGCGTTGATGATGCAGGCCATCGGCGCCTTGAGCGCGCGGGCCATGTCCAGGGTCTTGCCGGCGGCCTTGAGGTCGAACGGTCCAGGCCGGACCGGAATGACGGTGACGCTCGCCCGAGCCATCAGCGAGGCCATCAGCGGCGCGTTGTGCGGGGCGCTGTCGATGATGACCCACTTCACGCCCTCATCGGCCGCGGCGTCGAGCACCTGGCTGATGCTGTTCGCGTCGGCTTGGGCGAGTAGCGGTGTCTCGGCCTCGCGGCTGGTGTACCAGTCCGTCAGCGAGGCTTGCGGGTCCGCATCGACCAGGAGCGTCTTGCCGTCGGCTTGGGCGAGGGCGCCGAAGTGCGCGCAGATGGTCGACTTGCCGGCGCCGCCCTTCTGGGTCGCGACGAGGATCACATGCATGGGGCGGGTCCTGTGACGCTCCGGGGCTTCGGGCATTCAGGGCCTCCACGGTTAATGAAGCCCTGAGACGCGGAAAGCACGAGTCACTGGCTTCGGGCAAGCCGAAATTCACGAGAGCATGAAGCGCGCTTTTCAGGTTTTCAGTATTTCAGGGTTTGCGGGTTTCGCTTGTTCCAGCGTGTGAATGAGCGTCGCTTTCGATAATGATGGTTCCCGAAAGCGATGGAGCAGGCATGGCCTGATATCCGGCAGCCCGCTCAGGGGACGTCGATCGCGAACAGGTCGAGTTGCTGTGCGCTCACCTGCCGGCGCCGTTGTCGCCGAGCTACGAGGCGAGGAGCAGGATCAGGCTGGACGAAGAGCGGCAAGGCTAGACGAGGCTTCCCGTGCAGCACCGCTCCGACGATCTGCCCGCCCTCTGTCCGATGCAGCAGGTAGAGGACGTGGGCCGGTGTCCGCAGGATCTCCTGTCGCAGGGGTTCCGCAGACGGTAGGCAGGCCAGTGCTGCCAGGAGGCACGGTAGTCCTGCCGCAGCAATCTCCATCGCCTCGAACTCAATCTCGCGCAGGCCCCAGCGCTGGCGGGCAACGCCGGCCGTCGTGGACGGGAAGGGGTTGGCCGCGAACGCCGCCGCCTCGTCAAGGACGAAGGCTGCGAGACGGTCGCGCTCGGCCATAGCACTGACCCGCAGCGCATCGGCAAGTCGGCGCTTCTCCTCTGGGATGTCCCTCAACCGCGGCCTCGCCTGGCTCACCGCCAAGCGGGTGAACAGCCATCGGGCCATCTATCCCGCGGCCTCTGAGGTCGCCAACCCCGCCAAAGTTTGACGAACCGTTGCCGTTCGTGCCGAATGGCTGATTAAGGCGGCTCGCATCCCGCGAGTCGCTACCAGGATCACCGCCGCGACAGCAGCCACCTGAAAAAGCAAGACCCCGGAGGCCTGCCAGGGCCACCAGGGTCTAGAGCCCCGAGGGGGCCGATCCGACGTGTTGCAACTCGGATCATCCCCCGAAATCGCTATGCGAGTCAATCTGAAAGCCACGCTTTCGGAGACGGGCTCGGCTTGCCTGTGACGGACCGCCCGACCGGCGGCGCCGAATGCTGACCCGCGGCCCGACGAGGGCCGAACGATGACGCACGCCTATGCCCGGGGTGGTGGCGAAATGCCTGCCCCGAGGGGATTTGATGAGCCGCACCAACGGCGTGAGGTGGTGTCCAACCGGGCCGCCTGGTGCCCCGACAGTGCTGGCCCGTACAGGCTGCCGGCCGGTGTTCGCGATCGACTGTCCGCAGCCCTGGCAGGTCGAAAGAACCGGGATGCCGCCTTCGCCCTCGCGGTGTTCCTGGCCCGGTTCTGGAGCAGCCCCCGGCGGCTGTTGTGCGCGCTCCCGGTCGACCGGAGGGCTCTGGCCCAGCACGAAGCCCTCGGCCTTACCGAAGCCCGGGTGCGCGGTGCCCTCGCGGTCCTCGTCGAGGTGGGCTTCCTTGCCCGGTACGAGCCCGAGGCCGGCAAGAAGTACCAGCGCACGGAGGGCGGCCTTCAGCGCCGGGCGATCCTGCACCGGTTCGGGGAGGAGTATGCCGTCGCGTTCACGGCAGCGAATGCCCGCGCTCAGGCGGCCCGTGGAGCGCCAGCGCCATCCCGCAGGCCAGTACCCTCGCGTCCCCAGCCCCAACGGGCGCCAGCATCCAACGTCGACGCTTCCAGAGCCATGCCCGCACCCCAAGTCGCCCAAAAACAATCCCTAGGCGGAAGCCGTGTGATTATGGGTGAGATGGATCAGCAGAATCCGACGACGGTCTGCGAAGGACTCGAAGCCGCATTGGAGCGGCTGCGTCGAGGCGTGTGCTCATGAACCCAAGAGAGATTGGAAACGTCACAAAGCTCTGCCGAGGGGCAGGGTCGCAGGCCAGACAGAGCCTCATCCTGGCAGGGTTGAGATTCGCACCAACAGGTCCGAGACAGGCGCCCAGGCATGCACCATCAGCATGCGGGTGGCAGGCTGCGTTCGTTCAATCGGACGGGCCACATTCGCGCGGGCGGAGCTACGTTATCGCACCCGTCATGGCTGATTCAGTGCAGGGCTTCGGAGCCCGAGAATCCGCTCGGAATCGGTAGCTCACCTCCGAGGAAAGGTGATGCTGTCCTGAACCACGAATCCGCGGCGGCAGCTCATGCGTCCGGCCGGCTGGTACCCGCGTTTTCGAGCCGTTCGGCGCAGATCGCCGCGACGCTTTCCTGCAACGCGCTCACCCGCTCGACGAGCCAGGCCAGCTCCTCGGAGGTGATCTCGTAGTGCGGTGAGTACCGCGCATCGACGTAGGCGCGGTTGAGGAGGGCAAAGCACCGCCGGGCGAACTTCGTATCGCGCGGCCAGACCGGAATCAGCCGGGCATCGACGCTCTCGGCCTGCGATCGTAGCTTGGTCAGGCGGTGGAGCTTCGGGCTGTAGAGCGTCAGCACCAGCAGGACGCAGTGATACAGCCGCTCGGCGGCTTGGTGCAGCTCGAACGCGGCGATACCGAGGTTGCCTCGATCACGGTAGAAGGCGGCACCTGCCTGAAACTCGATGGCATTGGGAAACCAGTGCTCGAAGTTCCTAGCGGCCTCGGCGCGCCGCTCTTCCTCCGTGAGAGGTTTCGGGGCTGCGAACGGGAAGCCGGCCAGCTCGTGCAGCACGATGCCGTCTCGCGCGATGTCGACGAAGAACGGGCGGCCCTGCGCCAGCTGGTCGTTCACGTCCTGCAACGTGTGCACGATCACGTTCACCGGCGTCGCCAGTCGACCGCCCAGGCTCAGCTCCTGAAGCAAACGCTCCTCGGCCTTCTCCCAGGCCTCGTATTGCTCGGCGAAGCGGGCATCGTTGACGACCACCAGCAGGTCGTAATCCGACAGGTAGCCGCTCCCGCGATCCTCGACCCAGTCGCCGCGCGCGTAGGACCCAAAGAGGACAAGCTTGAGGATGCGACCGCGCCGAGCTTTCTCGGACAGCTTGGTCTTCTGCGCGTCTTCGAACTCCTCGAACAGGATCCGCACCGCGTGCTGAAGCTCACGGCGTTTTCGGTCGGGCAGGTGAGCGAGCCGTTCGGTGTCCATCGCATCCTGACTGTTCAGTGCGGCCCCTTCCATCCCGCCGGATCGGGCTCGGTTCGACCTGGCGCCATCACCGGGTTCTCGCCTGGCGTACCCCGCTCCAGACCGCTGCGCCGCCTGCCTTTGATCCATCCATCAGCGCGGCCTTTTCCCGTACCACGGGCCCGGCGCTGGAGCAGCGATCGGACCCGAGCAGGCTACGCCCTTCTCGCGGGATCGCGCGCATCGTCAGGACCGACCCGCCGGCTTGGCTGGTCTCCATTCAGCGAAGGCGGTCTTGTCCTGGGTTCGCTGGATGCGGGTCATCAGCTCGTCGAGCGCTTCGGCGAACCGCCGCTCCTTGCCGGCCGCCTCGAGGAGCAAACCGCCCAGGATGATCTTGCGGCGGGTGTCGCGCTTCCTCTCCTCCTGGGCCGCCCGCGCGTCGAGCTGCTGCAGCCGGTTCTGGGCCTGCGCGAGCCGGGTGCGGGTGGCCTCGGCGGAGGCGGCCTGGGGCGTCGGCATGCGGATCGGTCTCCTGACGAACGGTCACGCTCCTTGCGGTGATATCAGGCTGTGGTAACCCTGGAAAGGAGTGGAAGGGCGCACTTTAGCATTGCTTCGCAATGCAAGCGCTTAATTGCTCTAACGCAGCGGTAAGGGCGGCCAGGAACCCGGCGGACGTGGCGATCTACCACCTCAGCATCAAGGCCGTCTCCCGCGCCGGCGGGCGAAGCGCCACGGCGGCCGCGGCCTACCGCTCGGCCAGCCTGATCGCCGACACCCGCACCGGTGAGATCCACGACTACCAGCGCCGCACCGGGGTCGAGGCGAGCTTCATCGTGGCGCCGGACGGAGCGGCTTGGGCCCAGGACCGCGCCGCGCTCTGGAACGTCGTCGAGGCGGCCGAGCGGCGCAAGGACGCCAAGGTCGCTCGCGAGTACCAGGTCGCCCTGCCGCACGAGCTGACGCCCGAGGAGCGCCAGGCGCTCGCGCGCGACTTCGCCGAGCACCTTTGTGCCCGCTACGGCGTCGCGGCCGATGTCGCCATTCACGCGCCCGGCCGCGAGGGCGACGAGCGCAATTGGCACGCCCACATCCTGACCACGACGCGGGCCGTCACCGCCGATGGGCTCGGAGCCAAGACCCGGGTTCTCGACGTCGCAACGACGGCGCGGGTCGAGGTCGAAGCGCTACGGGCGATCTGGGAGGAACGGGCCAACAGGCACCTCGCCCAGGCCGGACTTGCCGTGGCGATCAACCGGCGCTCGCACCTCGATCGTGGGTCGGGGCTCGCCCCGGGCGAGCATGTCGGCGTGCACGCCACGCAGATGCAAAGGCGCGGAAAACCAGGGGTCGATCGGGTGGCGATCGACCCGGAGACCGCGGCCCGGAATGCCGCTCTGATCATGCGACGGCCGGGGGAGGTGCTGCGCCTGATCACCGACGAGAAGGCGGTGTTCACGCGCCAGGACGTGGCCCGGGCGCTGCACCGGGCCGGGATCGATGAGCCCGCGGCATTCCAGGCAGCCCTGGCCCAGGTGATGGCCTCGAAGGCGCTGGTGCGTCTGTCGGTGGGAGAGCCATCGGCAGGGGACTGCTTCACGACGCAGACCCTGTTTTCGACCGAGACCGAGATGGCGGCGAGCGCCGATCGGATGGCGTGCTACCGCGGCCACACCGTGACCAAGGCACAGCTCGACGCCGTGTTGTCGCTCCATCCGGAACTGGCGGAAGAGCAGCGCGCAGCGGTGCGGTACGTCACGGGCCCGGAGCGGATCGCCTGCGTGGTCGGGCTCGCGGGCGCGGGCAAATCGACGATGCTCGGCGCGGCGCGGAAGGCCTGGGAAGCAGCGGGCTATCAGGTGCATGGGGCGGCACTGGCTGGCAAGGCAGCGGAGGGATTGCAGGTCTCCTCCGGCATCCCGAGCCGCACCCTGGCCTCATGGCAACTGGCCTGGGCGAACGAGCAGGATCGGCTGCGCATTCGCGACGTTCTCGTGATCGACGAGGCCGGAATGGTGTCCTCGCGCCAGCTCGCGCAGTTCGTGGAGAGAGTGGAGCTCACCGGCGCGAAGGTGGTGCTGGTCGGCGATCCCGAGCAGCTGCAGCCGATCGGTCCGGGGGCAGGGTTCCGGGCCTTGTGCGAGCGCACCGGTTTCCTCGAACTCACGACGATCCGGCGCCAACGCAGGGAGTGGCAGCGCGAGGCCAGCGTGGCGCTAGGTCGGCGCGATACCCGGGCCGGGCTGGAGGCTTATCAGGCGAATGGGTCGATCCGGTTCGCGGCGGATGGGATGGCGGCGCGCGAGCACCTGGTGGCGGATTACCTTGCCGATCGCAGTGCGCATCCGGTCGGGACGCGGGTGGCGCTGGCCCATACCCGGGCGGAGGTCCGGGCGCTCAACGATGCCATCCGGGGCCACCTGCGTGAGACCGGCGCCTTGCGCGACGAGGCGGGGTTCGCGAGCGAGAGCGCCGGGGCGCTGCGGTTCGCGTCCGGCGACCGGGTCGTGTTCCTGCGCAACGATCGCGCGCTCGGGGTGAAGAACGGCACGCTCGGCACGGCGAGTGCGGTGGCCGAAGGGCGGCTCTGCGTGGTGCTCGACGATGGTCGGACGGTGAGGATCGCGCAAGGCGACTACGCGGCGGTGGATCACGGCTACGCGACGACGATCCACAAGAGCCAGGGGGCGACGGTGGACCGGGCCTTCGTGCTGGCTTCGGCGGGGCTGGACCGCCACCTGGCCTACGTGGCGATGACGCGTCACCGCGAGGGGGTCGGGCTCTATGCCGGTCAGGACACCTTCCCGGACTTCGAGGCGCTGGCGGCGCGGCTGGGCCGGGGGCGGCTCAAGGCGTCGGTGCTGGACCATCTCGGCGAGGCGCCGGAGCAGGCCGGGCTTCCACCCGGTGACCGGCCGATGCCGCTGCTGGAGCCCCGGCGGGTGTTCACCGAGACGGCCGAGGCGATCGGCCGGGCTTTTGCGGAGTACCAGCTGAACACACGTCTCGAGCCCGGGAAGCCCGGCTTCGGGCTAAAGGCGGCGTTCACCGATCCGCTGGCGGTGGCGACACGGCTGCGGGAAGCGTTCGCTCGATCCGGTCATCGGGCGGATGCCACCGCGCATTTGCTGGAGACGGAGCCGGAGCGGTTCGGCCATCTGCACGGGCTGCGGCGGCGGCTGTTGGGAGACAACCGCGAGCGGCGTGAGGCGCGGGCGGCGCTGCCGAAGGTGGCCGCGCAGGTGCGGACGCTGCTGCGCGAATGGCGCGAGACCTACGACACGACGGTGGCGCAGGAGACCAGGGAGCGGGAGCTGGCGCAGGTGGAGATCCCGGGGCTGTCGGCGGCGGCGGCGGGGTTCCTGGCCGCCTACCGTGCGGGGTCACCTGAGGCGGGTCAGGCGCTGATCACGCAGGCGCTGGTGACCGAGGAGGGGCAGGGCGTGATGGGCGAGTTCCGGGCCGTGATCCAGGCGGCGACGGAGCGTGCATGGGCCAAAGGAAGGAGCCTGAGCAAATACTCCTTCATCGGCATTCCCGGGATGGCTGAGGCCCGTGGTGAGGCGTTGGGTGAGACTATCGTGGCGGTCCAGACGATCGAGCGCGAAGGGAGACGGATCGTCGCCGAGCAAGAGCGGGCGGAGATCCGGTTGGAGCTGCAGCACGATCAAGAGCGAGCCTGGCGGCGCGGGCTGGATCGGGGCGGCCCAGGCTTCGGTTTGTAGTGGGACAGATCGATCCGCAGAGCTTCGCTTATGTCTGATAAAGATAAGGTGATTGCGGGCTCGGCCTCATTCCGCAAGCATCCGATGCCGGCATCCGCGCTTTCGATCCGTCTTCCGCCGGTCAGGAGGTGGTGTGATGAGGTATTTCGCCGGGCTCGACGTCTCCCTCAACGAGACCGCACTGTGCGTGGTCGATGAGGTCGGGACCATCATCCGCGAGGGCAAGGTCGGATCGGAGCCGGCCGCCCTGATCGTGTGGCTGGCCGACTTGGGGGTGCCCCTGGACCGGATCGGTCTGGAGGCCGGCCCGCTCTCGCCCTGGCTGTACGAAGGGCTGCGGGAGGCCGGGTACCCCGCCGTCTGCATCGAGACCCGCCGCATGAAGGGGGCGACCGCCGCTATGGCGGTCAAGACCGATCGCAACGATGCCGGCGCCATCGCCCAGGCGATCCGGGTCGGCTGGTACACCGCCGTCCACGTGAAGACCGCTCTGAGCCAGGAGCTGCGCCTGCTGCTCACCAACCGCAAGACGCTCCTGGCGACCCAGCTCGCGATCGACAATGAGATCCGCGGCACGCTCAAGGTGTTCGGGCTCAAGATCGGACCGGTCACACCCGCGACCTTCCACGATCGGGTCGTCGACCTCCTGGCGGACCGGCCGCGCCTCCTGGCCATGGTCGTGCCGATGCTGAAGGCCCGGGAGGATCTGCGACGCCAGATCGATGTCCTGCACCGCATGCTGCTGCGCGCCACCAAGGAGCATCCGGTCTGCCGGAGGTTGATGACCGTGCCGGGGGTCGGCGCGGTCGTGGCCCTCACCTACGCCACCGCGATCGACGCCCCCGAGCGCTTCGCCCGCTCGCGCGATGTCGGCGCGCATTTCGGGTTGACGCCGCGCAAGTACGCTTCCGGCGAGATCGACCGGAATGGGCGGATCAGCAAGAGCGGCGATCACATGGCGCGCCAGGCGCTGTTCCAGGCTGCGCTGTCGCTGATCACGCGGACGCAGCGCTGGTCGGCCCTGAAGGCCTGGGGCATGGCGCTGGCCAAGCGGCGCGGCCTGAAGCGCGCCACCGTCGCCGTCGCCCGCAAGCTGGCCGTGCTCCTGCATCGGATGTGGAGTGACGGCACTGATTTCCGCTGGACCCGGGACGCCGCCGCCGCGAGCTGACCGGTCCCGCCACACGGGTTCCGCCGTCGCGGCGGAGCGATGTCCCCCCGCGGGACGCGGTTGGGGCGACTGCGGATAATGTCCGGCACCCTCCGGCTCCGGCCGGCTGAGTTCGCGATAAAGATTGCAGCGCCCGAACTGTCGGACCCTATCGTGAGGCGGCGCCCCGCCGACCTCGAAGAGAAGCATGATCCTCGCGGGTGGATCATCGAACGGCCGCGATCCCAGCCAGGGGAGGTGTCCGCCAAACGATCTGAGAACGGACCCGGGCCGGTTTGACGGCAGCCGCGGCGCCGGGCCGGAAGGGGGAGCGCAAGCCCGTTGTGAACCCGGACGTCCTGATGCGGGCACGAGCGCTCATGGCGATCGGATTGACGGCTCGCGAGGCCGCTTACAGGCTGAAGATCGGAAAGAAAGACCGCCCTCTACGAGGCGCTACGCTTGGTAGAGCAGTTGGCTTCGACTGCTTGACTTCTCCGCAATCAGAGAAGGACATTATCGGATATATAAATGCCCTCTACGCACTATCTGCGTAAACGGAGTTTCGAGCCGGATTTTCGAACCAGGCAATAGCCTGAAAAGGGGACCACTTGGGGGCGATCAGAAACTCATGATGTTTGCACCCATCCGTTGATGCAGTTTCTGTCACGGGGAAGGATATGCTAGACACATACAAACTTACGAGTGTTATGAGGATCAAAAAATATGCTTCAATTCAATATAACCAATCTTCAAGTATCTGATATAAATTTTGAAGTACCAAGCGCGTTTGGAAAATGGGATTTTGAGCAAGCAGCAGTATATTCTCAAATAATATCTCGAATAAATAATGAAGATATAATGGGAAATACCTACTTTGCAACGAACGCTGGTATTAATTTTCAATCTAGTATAAATGATTTAGAGGCGGCATGCGACGAAATAATTGATATATGTCTTGTGTTATCATTTATTAATGCGCGATGTGTTGCACCATCAAGTACAACAACATATTCTTAGCCACAATTTATACAGTTAGGAGACAAATTTATTCGTCCGCGCGCGATTTCTGGATTTGACGAATTTACAACAAGTTCTCTTACGATATTTTTTCAATCATGGCTACAGTATATGTACCCGGCATATATCCAAAGAAAACTTCTCCTACAGCTTGTACATTGGCTGAGTGGATGTACATGCTTTTCGCTCGAAGATTTGTTTCAATCGATTAGCGTGCAGTTTGATCTCGTAAAGCAACGCGAAATCGCGGCATCCGGTCAGCTAGGAATGACATTTCACAATGGTATGAAATTTGGCTCAATAAGATATAATATTCCCCAGCTTAGTCATGATTTTACAAAAATGAGAAATGATATAATTCATGAAGGAGTGTTATCGGGAACAAATTTTCCTAATAAAAGTAAATCCGACTGCGCTGCTATCACAGCTAGCGCCTTAAATTGGCTTGATGAATATGTATTGAAG
>NZ_AP024150.1:0-34345 GCF_017347565.1 Methylobacterium indicum
CCGGCATGGCCGAGAGCGCCGATCGGCTGCTCACTGAGCGGAGCTATTCGGTCGGAATGGCCTCGGTCGAGGGGGCGCTTTCGCGTCGCCCGGAGCTGGCGGACGAGCAGCGCGCGGCGGTGCGCCACGTCACCGGACCGGAGCGGATCGCCAGCGTGATCGGCCTCGCCGGCGCGGGCAAGTCGACGATGCTCGGGACGGCGCGCGAGGCCTGGGAAGCGGCCGGATACCGGGTGCATGGGGCGGCGCTCGCCGGCAAGGCGGCGGAGGGCCTGGAGGCCTCCTCCGGCATCCCGAGCCGCACCCTGGCGTCCTGGCAGATGGCCTGGGCCAACGAGCGCCATCCGCTCGGGACGGGCGACATCCTGGTGATCGACGAGGCCGGGATGGTGTCCTCGCGCCAGCTCGCGCAGTTCGTCCAGACGGTCGAGCGATCCGGCGCCAAGCTGGTGCTGGTGGGCGATCCCGAGCAGCTGCAGCCGATCGGTCCGGGGGCTGGCTTCCGTGTCTTGTCGGAGCGCACCGGGTTCCTCGAACTCGAGGCGATCCGGCGCCAGCGCACGGCCTGGCAGCGGCAGGCGAGTGTGGCCCTGGGCACGCGCGAGACCCGGGCCGGGCTCGAGGCCTATCGCGAGCATGGCGCGATCCGGTTCACGGCGGACGGAGCCTCGGCGCGCGAGCGCCTGGTGGCGGATTACCTGGCCGATCGGACGACCCGGCCGGAGACGAGCCGGATCGCGCTGGCCCATACCCGGGCGGATGTGCGCGCCCTCAACGACGCGATCCGCGACCGGCTGCGTGAGGCCGGGGAGCTGACCGACGAGGCGGGGTTCGCGACCGGCGGGGCCGGGCGGCTGAGCTTCGCGGCCGGGGACCGGCTGGTGTTCCTGCGCAACGATCGCGGGCTCGGGGTGAAGAACGGCAGCCTCGGCACGGTGACGGACGCGGCCGAGGGGCGGCTGAGCGTGACGCTCGACGACGGGCGGACGGTGACGGTCGCGCAAGGGGTCTACGACGCGGTGGACCACGGCTACGCGACGACGATCCACAAGAGCCAGGGGGCGACGGTGGACCGGGGGTTTGTGCTGGCCTCGTCGGGGATGGACCGTCACCTGGCCTACGTGGCGCTGACGCGGCACCGGGACGAGGTCGGGCTGTATGCCGGGCAGGATGCGTTCCCGGACTTCGCGGCGCTGGCGGGCCGGCTGGGCCGGGGCCGGCTGAAGGCGTCGGTGCTGGACTACCTCGGCGAGCCCCGCGCTGAGGTCGCGGCGTCGCAGGCCCTGCCACTCGCCGATCAGCCCGCACCCCCGCAGGCGGTCGAGCCGGCCGAGCGCGCGACCCTCGTGGCGCCGCGAAAGCCGTTCCTGGCGGCCGTTCCCTACGACGAGGCGGCGATCGATGCGTATCTCCGCAGCCTCGTCGATCCGGCCATCCATCTGAAGCGGGAACTCCAGGTGTTGAGGCTCAGGATCCACGGGGCGGTCAAGGATCACGCGAGCCTCTACGGGGCGATCTACGCCCAGGTTCGCACGCCCAGGACGGGCTACGTCACGCGGATCGATGGGCTCTTGGCCAAGCCCGAGGCCTATGGCGGCCTACGCGGGCGCAAGGGCTGGTTCGCGCGAGAGGCGGAGAAGGAGGAACGCGAGAAGGCCGAGCGCGCCTATGGGACCATCAGGGAGGCCGCGATCGCGCTCAAGATCAGGTTCTCTGCACTGGTCGACGAAATGCGTCCGCAGGAGGAGCGCTATCGCCGGCGCATCGCGATCGAGGTGCCGGGCTTGTCCCCGGCGGCGGCCGCCGCGCTGACCACGATCGCCCGGACGCCCGACACGGACCCCCGGGTCCTCGATGCCGTCGCCGCAAAAGCCGTCGCGACGTCCGGGCAGCGGTCCGAGATCGAGGCGTTCGCGCGCGCCGTCATGCGCCGGTTCGGGTCGAACAGGTACGGAGCGGATCTGGGCCTGGGACCGTCGCAGGGGCTCACGCGGGAGGAGCAGGAGATCCTGTCCGGCGGCAGGTTCGTCGCGTCCTGCCTTAAGGAGGGGAGCCTGGATCACCTGATTGCCCGGGTCCTGCGCCACGAGCTGGATCGGCACGTCGACGTGCCGCCGCAGCAGACGGCGGGGCAGAGACGAGACCTCGTTCGTCGCCAGGCTCCGGTGCCGGACGCTCTCGGCGAGGGGCGGGAGGGCGGCGAGCCACGCGCGGAGGTGGCCGCGCCGGAGCCCCGGCTCCCCGCCGACCAGCCTGCACCCCTGCCGGCGGTCGAGCCGGGGGAGGGAGTAACCCTCGTCGCACCGCGAAAGCCGTTCCTGGCGGCCTATCGCTACGACGCGGCGGCGATCGATGCGGCCCTCGAACGGCGCGTCGATCCGGAGCGGGATCTCAAGCAGGACCTCGACATGCTGCGGTCCAGGATCCGCATGGCGGTCAAGGAACCCGCCGGGCTGTTCCGGGCGATCTACGCCCAGCTCCGCACGCCTGGGAAAGGCTACTCCGCGCGGATCGACGGGCTGCTGGCCGACCCCTTGGCCTATGGCGGCCTGCGGGGCCGGAAGGGCTGGTTCGTGCCCGAGGCGGAGACGGAGGAACGGGAGCGTGCCGAGCGTGCCTATGAGGGCGTCAGGAGGTCCGCCCTGGACCTCAAGGGGGCGTATTCGTGGGCCTGCGAGCGAGCGCGTCCGGAGGAGGAGCGCTATCGTCGGCGCATCACGATCGAGGTGCCGGGCTTGTCCCCTGCGGCAGCGGCGGCGCTGGGCAAGATCGGGCGGACGTCGATCTACGTGCCGGCCGTGTTCGAGGCGGTGATAGCGGAAGCCGTGGCGCCTCCCGGGCAGCGGGCGGAGATCGAAGCCTTCGCGGCGGCGGTGGCGCGCCGGTTCGGGGCCACTGGGGCGATCGGCCATTCGCCGGAGAAGGGCCTCGGACCGGGGCAGGGGCTGACGAGGGAGGAGCGCGAGACCCTGGCCGGCGGCGGGTTCGTGGCCTCCTACCTCAAGGAGGGGAGCCTGGATCACCTGATTGCCCGGGTCCTGCGTCGCGAGTTCGATCAGCGCCTGGACGTGCAACCGCAGCAGCCTCTGGAGCGGCGTCGGGACCTCGACCGCAGTCGTGATCCTGGTCTCACGTTGTGACTTCTGCGGGCGACGCAGCGACGAGAGTCATTTTGTCCGATAGAGGCCATTATCACCCATAGCACAGGGTCGCACGCACCTTCTGCGGGGAGGGGTGATCCGGGCCTAGGTTGTGAGCGCGTGGAGAGGGAGCGACGGCGGCCGGTCGCCCGGCCGCTCATGACTTGTGAGTTGTGAGCAGTGCCGGCGCGCGAATTCCGCATCGGGCTTTTGAACCGGGCAACAGGTTGAAACAGCACCGGCTGGGGGCTGGTGCAAAACTCATGACTTTTGCACCGGCTGCTATCAGATGTATTAGTAGAATGAGCGGCCCGAAGGCCGCTCACACTCGCATTGATATTACTCTGTGTCGTCAGCTTCTAATCCAGAGTCTCCCTCTTTAGCGTTTTCTAAAATATCTTCCCACGGCCACCTGATAGTCGCGTATTTTCTGTATAAAAACAGTTGATGGTCAACAATTGAAACTTCTTCTTTCGTCCCATCGTAAGTCATCACCAGGCCGCGCCCATCATCATCAATCTGGAGAGCATCAATTTTATCCATAACGGTGCGTAGGTTGCCTTTCTGAATACGCGGCTGACGCGCATTGGCTTCTTTAAAAATGTAGTCGAGACTTAGACCTTTAGACAAAATATCGTTGCTTGAAGCCATCACTACAGACAACATATGAGCATATATAGCGGTGCTATTAGAGCGATTTCTAATTCCTTTGGTAACTCGCTTTGCGAATGTCTGGTAGATGCCATTAAGTTGTTCAGCATATTGCATGGCAGCGCCTTCTAGCGCAGCCATATCAGTGATTTCTAGGCGTTTAGATTGCTGCTCATACACCTTTATGTGATCAAGAAGACTGAGTATAAGAGTCTGCAAGATACCAACAGTTTCAAACGAATTGGAAACCAGCTCCCTAGTCAATTTTTCATCAAATAAAATGTTGAGCGCGTTTGAACCTTTATCGATGACAGATCTCAAGTCATTCTTTGACCAAAACACGTTGATTTCGTGAATTCGTCCTGACAAGTCTGGGTTTAGATGTAACAGAAGATTGCTTTCAACCCAAACACCAATGAGTGTTATAAAACAACCGTAGTCCCACATAGCCTTCAAATCGAAGGCAAAAGATTTCCTTTCTGCTTGAGAAAGATAATGAAAATCTTCAATAACGAGCCGCCTGCCTGATACTCGAATAATATCGGCGATGTATCTTAAGTCATTAATATCCTGTCCAACGGCTTTTTTCTTGTCGCTAATCTCGCTATCAGAGCCAACGCTCTGCTTAAATCCAAGCTTGGCAAAAATCGAGCTTCCAATTTCTTGGGTTGCCTCAACACTTCCCTTAAGTGCGTTCTTGCTGCTTTCTTCAATGGTTAGCTTTATGCCAAGTTGACTTAGCGCATCTACATACAAATCAGCTACTGTTCTATTAAGTCGACACTGTACAATAATAGCATCAGGCATCGTGCGCTGGCGAAGCCAGCTTTTACCGCACTTAGACTCTCCGCGTAATGCAAGGTGAGTTTTTCTTCCTAAATATAGATTGATTGTCTCATCGAGGTTGCCTCTATCGACATACGAATGTTCAAGAATATTGTTAGATATTCCGAAAACTTCGTTAGTTTTAAGTTTCTTTCCAAACATGTGTCAGCCGTTCTTTTACGTGTGCGTGTCTCCCTACAAAATAGGACAAAAATGCTCGCTTGTCTCAAACGGCCAGCAGCTCCCCCCACCGCGTCGTGTACCGCTGCGATAGGAACTCGGCCTTGAGCTTCCACCCACGCCCGAGGCCGGGGGCCGCGAACCGCACCCGATCCCGCCGGAGCGGGCGTTGAGCTGGTCCACAATCGCCATCAGCCGCGCCCGCTCCGGCGGGTCCGGCCACAGAAACAGCGACCCCCGCACGCTGCCGGCGGGCACCAGGTTGAGGAGCGGACAGCGTGGCGGCGCCGGGCAGAACAAACCCCCGGCCTCTCGGCCGGGGGCTGCGTCGTTCCCTACGCCTAGCTCTACGCTGCGCGAGCGTCCGGCAGGCCGCTCAGCATCAGAGCCGCCCGCCCTTGCGGCGGGTGTCCATGTAGTGCCGCAGCACGGTGTTGATCCGGGTCTGATAGCCCCGGCCTTCCTCGCGGAAGTAGCGCAGTACGTCGCTGTCGAGCTTGATCGAGATCGCTTCCTTGGACGGGGTGGCAGTGCTTGCCCCGGCCCAGAAGTCGTCATCGAGGCCGGGGTGGTCCGGGTCGGATGCCGCCATGGCCTCGATCTGCGCGTCGGTCAGTGCCGCGAGCTTGGCATGGTCGGTGGTCGAGGCCACCGGCCGGAATGCGCCGTCCGGCTGACGCTGCAACAGCGTCCCGTCCGTCAGGCGGGTGAAGGTGATGGGTTCAGCGTTCGCCATAGCGTGCGCGCTCCTTTCTGTTGGCGGGCCAAGCCGTGATCAGCCACGTGACCGGCCCGCGCATGGTGTAAACGACGGTGAAGATGGCTCCCAAAGCTTCGCCGATGGTCACCCGGCGTTCTTCTCCGTAGTCACAACGGTTATCAATTAGGTCAAGTCGCTTTTCATCCGCAAATTCTGATCGCAGGCAAACAACCGTTCCATGTCTTATGAATATATACTTGAGAATATATCCTGACAACACCTGTTTTCATCACCCCTTGGCGGCTTTGGCTTTCCGCGCCCGGTAGCGTTGGGCCACTCCGCTCAGCACCTCGTCGGCGGGCACGAGCGGTTCCGTCCCGGCCGCCACCCGGCCATAGGCCGGGGCCACCTCCTCATTCAGCCACCGCTCCACCGCTGTATCACGCGCCTGCAAGGCTCGCAGGCCGTCGCGTATACTATATAAGCCCAGTCTCATTCGCCCAGCTTACGCATCACAAGGTGTATTGTCGAAAGATACAAATAAAATATCCAACTCAGCCATGCTGCATCATCATATTCAGTCTTTTGTTTCTCGTTGTGATGTCTTATTCCAAAGTTATTAGCGATATTAAAAAGATCGCTCTCGTCTTTTTTGGTAATTATACCTTCCATTTTCGGTCTAATAAATTCTAATACATCAGCTAGATCCCTAACGGCGTGTCGACGATCGTCTATAGTCGAGCCGTGCCGCCGATACCTTAATATTGCCGCAGTCACCCTGTCTTTTATCGGGCGATCCTCAACAGGAATGTCTGCATTGAATATACGCTCTAGACCGTCCTCCGGCCTTTGCAGAACCTCGCCTTCTTTAGAAAGCTCGAATTTGTTTTTGTACAAGTCCAAGAGAGAGTTTATTTTCTCACGGAACTCGTTTTGACCGGCGATCTTATCGAATTCGTGCCAGTGCATCCCGCAATCATTATGCTGGTGATATGTACCTTTTAGCGGCTTTGAAACCACAGAGTGCAGATACTCAATTACATCAAACAAGTCATCTTCTTCATAGTATTGACTTGCAAAATGTATGGGCCAAAGCTTGTCTTTGCGAATATTCACAAACATATCTCTGCTTGGGTCTCTTATTTTGCCCGGAATATCGCCATCGACACATTCAAATCCTAGAGCCTCTGCGAAATATCCATCTTTCTCAAGCTCTAGATAAATACTACGAAAAATATCTCTGATGTCTGAGAATTCAAAACCATGTAAATTCTGGTTTTTACCAATTCTGGTTGAGTAGAAACGCTTTGTCATGATTTTTAAGCCCCATACCTCACTGTATCGACAGCTTTTACAAAACGAAGTATCGCACTTATTGCGTCAAAAATAAAACGTGCCTCGGCTTGATCGACTAGATCATTATCATGCGCGAATGAACAGTTATTACGAATATCATTTAGATCATCAAAAATTCCTATGGAGCTTTTTATGACTTTCAGCGAAATTTTCCTCAGATCCCGCTCTTTTTCTAAGACTTTTACATACTTTCCAACGCGACTATGAAGCGGCTCTTCTCTTGTCCAGTCGATATTTCTTTCATCTAAAAGATGGGAAAATTTTTTCATGCAATACAAATGTAATCTATCTAACGCGACAGCTGGCTTGTTGGCTGAAATATCCCTTTGAATAGTATTTATCAGCTCGTCGAGTGTTTCATCTTTTTTGAACTTTTCAATGGCATCCGTCTTTATAGAGCCACTTTTATCTTCAATAATTGCTATTATTTCAAATAGTTGCTTCTTATCCATATCTGCCTGTGGCCCAGGTTGGAAATTTGTTTGTTTTTCATAATAAGACCATAGAGATCGCAGCACTTTACCAACTGTACTGCCATCCTCAACTTCAATGAACGCCCTTAGATATTTTCCTTTTGAGCTACCGTTATAGCTATATTTATCATCAAAAATTGTAATTCCGAACTCGTCGTCAAACCATTCTGAGAATGTTCTATTTGTAAAATTCAATACGTACCCAGTGTGTAGATCGAATACCCTTTCAATGATGCGTTTTTCGCTATGCTTGAGATCCACCATATTTCCTGCCCTAAGTAGCCGATGGAAAGTTCTATCATATAGATAATAACTCACCCCACCGCGTTGTGTATCGCTATGACAGGAACTCGGCCTTGAGCTTCCACCCCCGCTCAAGGCCGGAAGCCGCAAACCGCACCCGGTCCCGGCCGTGGCGGGCGTTGAGCTGGTCCACAATCGACATCAGCCGGACCCGCTCCGGCGGGTCCGGCCGCAGAAACAGCGATCTCTGCACGCTGCCGGCGGGCACCAGGTCGAGGAGGAGCACGCCGGTTTTCTTGTACTGGAACCCCAGCCGGTAGACCCGCCGCAGGCCCCACAGGGCCGCGCGGATCAGGCGGCCGGTGTCGGCCGTGGCGATCGTCAGCTTGACGTGCTGAGTGGCGTACGACGGGCATGGCGTGGCTCGCATGGGACGCCTTCAGCTATACAGTCCTTCTGCCTGCAGGCAGGCGAGCAGCTGCCGGGCCTGCTCCTGGGCGGCGGCATCCCGCTTCTGCTCGTCGAAGCCGTGCGCGAACATGGGCAGGAGCCTGCTCGTCGCCCGTTCCATCGCCGAGCCCTCCCACAGGATCAGCACCTCGCGGTCGGTCAGGTCCTTCACGAAGTACCAGAGCGTCAGCATCACGCTCAGCGCCGGCCGGTTCCCCCATCCGGCGATCACGCCCTTCCCAATGCGCTCCACCCGGCGCAGGAGGGCATGCTGCTTCTTCCCGATGAGATCACCGAAGGGCTCGAGGAGGGCGGCTTGAAGGTCGGCACGGAGTGCGGCGATGTCGGCCTCGGCTCTCGCTGCCAAGTCCGGGTCGGCCGGGACGAACACGCCAGGCGCGGCGGTGAGCGCATAGAGGAGGTAGGCCGGGATCGCGAGCTCGACGCGCTGGCGATCGGACAAGGTGGGCATTACGCGATCATGGGCTGAAGGAGATGTGCAGGCGGTGCCGATCGGGCGGCGCTTGTGTAGCCCTTCGGTGCGACTGCATCGAGACCCCTCGGGCGGCACCTGCCGTCGGAATTGACACAGCGGCACGCCCTGGCTCGACTGTGGTTCGATGCGGCGAGTCGGATGCTGGCTGACCTGATCGCCCACGATGGAGCCCCGATGCAGACTGGACATGCGCCAAGCCGAGGATCTGCCCTTGCTGCTCCTCGCACGCCCGCTGTCGTGCCAGCCCGGCCCGCACGGCCGACGCTGACCCTCAAGGGCAAGGTGCCTGCCCCGCCCCAGCAGGTTGTTCCGGAGCGGCCCGCGGTGGGCGCCGCTGCTACATCCAGCCCGCGTGTCGAGCCTGTCGAGGTCGTGCCGACGCCCAAGCCGGCACCGATCGCCCCGGCCGCGGCGACGGATGCGCCCGCCAAATCCGCTCGGCCCTTCCGGCCCTGGGCACAGAGCCGGGTGCCGAGCACTGCTGGGCCCGCCATCCTCGCCCGAGCTCAGACGCTCAACGCCCTCCTCGTGGCACCGATCGGCGTTCTCCCGGCCGCACTGGGCGATCCCCTACGCCCCTTCCAGGTCGGTCTCGGTCCTGAGATCCTCGCCCGCCGCAGGCCCGAGGTGGCGGTCAATGTCTGCGAGCGGGCGATCCGCGACTACGTCCGCAGCTTCAGCTACCGGCACGCGGTCGCCCAGCCCGGATCGATGCGTTGCGACCTCGACGGCAACCCGGTCGAGCCGGTGAGCGAGAAGGATCGGCACGACATGCAGCGCAACTGCGAGGTCGACCGAGAGAGGACCCGGCAGCGCAAGGCGGCGGCTGCGCTCGCAGCGGCTGCCATCAGCGCCGAGGCGGTTGGTCCTGCCGAAGATGCTGCGTCGTCGGGCCCATAGGGTGTCCGAGCCCAAGAGGGGCGTCCCCTCCGGGCCGCGCCCTACTCGCCGCCTGCGGCGGCTCCCCGAACCCGCTGCGCGGTTTCGGCCCTGCGGGTGACGGTCGACTGACGCGAGACAAGGCGGCCTGCGGCCAAGTTTGCGGAGTGGTGGGCCATCCGCCTGAACCGGCCTCAAGGCCGTGAAGGCCTTGACCCCGGCCCGGTCGCCTGGCGCTGGGTTGCCGGCGGCTTCGACGCCCCGGAGGGCGTCTGCGCTGCCTCTCTAGATCCTGCTCGCCCTCGCATAAGGGGGGCGTATGGAACCGGGTGCACCTTTGGCGGGGTACGCGGGTGCAGCGGCCGCCCAGCACGCATCAGTGCGATGCAGCGAGCGAGCGCCGGTTCAGTTGGGATGGTTCACCTGACACCGGTTCACTTTGGCCGGTCTGGTAGGTGTGCCTTGACCCCTCCAAGGCTGGTTCACCAGGGGCATACCCAACTTGAACCATCACGAGACCTCTGACGCGGGGCCTGCGGACCCACTGCCCGGGTGAGCGCGGCATAGAGCACCGGCGGCAGCACCTCGGCGGCCGGGCGCATCTGGGCGGCCTGCCCGTCGGTCATCTCTGGCGCATCAGGGTCCTGCGCGATCCCGGCCTGGATCCGCGCCTCTTCCTCGCCGGTGATCGGGGGCAGGGGGAGCTTAGGCATCTTGGCGGCCCTCAGCCTCCTCGGCGCCGAGCCGGGCGAGGAGCGCGTCGTAGTCGCTGCGCGGCAGGATCACGAATTCCTCGCCGGCCGGGGTGGTGATAATCTGGGGGGCAAGGGTGAGGCCCTGGATCGCCGCGACGTCGACCTCGCGGGGGACGTGGACGCGCAGGCCCGGCACGGTCTCGCCGCGGGCGTGCGCCGCGGCCTGCTCAAGGCTGCGGGCCAGGTCGTTGAACGTGGTCTCGTCCATGGTACCCCCTCAGGACAGAGTTCCAACCAGCCGGCCCAGGATGAGGACCTCGTTCGCTTTGTCCGTCCAGAAAGCTGCACCTAAAATGCAATACATGCGTAGAATTAAAAATATGGTGGGTCTGCGCATGGAATATTAGCTATTCTTTTATGCACAGACGAAAGTGGGAAGTTAATGCACCTAAGAAGCTCATCAGAATATTCATAGACTTGCTTCATGCCTCCAAAAGATTTATGATGATAGACGCTATTTCTTGCTGTTCTAATTATGTTAAATTTATCCCTAAAGACATTACTAGATATCGGTTGTCCGCGTATTTTGAAATTTTTCTTAAAAATAGGCCAGTGCTCAATAATAAGTCTCTGAACATCGTACAAATCTGCATTTTCTAAAAACTCATATCCGTCCGAAAACGACATAACATCGTAGTTATTCATTAAGTTTTCTGTAGTTATTTTTATTGATCTTTTGTATAATGAAGGTACAGATTTTATAACTCCTATCGTAACGACCGGTGATCCAGTCGTAATTTCTCTATAAGATTGACTCCACCACTGACGTATTCCATAAAAATCCTCAAGATTTACGGCAGTATACGATCGGAATGCGGTTTCAAAGCAATGAAAAACAGGAAAAAGCTGTGCATGTTCAGCAACTTTCCGATTATAAACCTCGTACATTGCGGTTCGCCAACCTTTACCTCCAGCTGGCATGCGTGTTCCATTGCTGAGTTCTTTAAGTGAAGCTTTCATCAAGGACGGGCTAACCACTGACAAATCCGCTTCAAAGCGATCGGTATCAGCCCTGGTTGGGGTGAAATGCAAATGGTTCACGAACAGGTCGTGGAGGATCCGCTGGCTGGCCCGAGGCATGAGGTCCGGTCTTGACGTTGTGACTTTCATTGCTCATATACACACTACTCCGACGATGTCGCCCCCAACGGGGCGGTTCCCCTTTGCCAGGGCAGCGTTGGAGTCTAAACAAATTTAGGCATTCAAAAGGCCACTCCCATTTTAGGGAGTGGCCTTTTTTGATTTTCAAGAACTAGTATCTTCCTCTTAGAAATGTCACCTCTCAACATTGAGGGAGACGCAGTACTTGGCCAAGGTCATTGAGGCGATCTCTTCAGGAGTGCTCATAGCGATCGTGGCAGTCGGGTACACCACTGACTGCTTGTGCGCGAGAGCCTGCAGTCGAGGCGATCGCTGCACCTGACTGCAGTTCTCCCGCGCGAGCGACAAGGTAGGCTTAACCTTACAGGGTGATAGGCTTCCCACACGACGTGAGAGCCCGCCGAGTCGGGGAGCAGGAATGCCGATCCGGCCGGAGCACCGCTTCTTCTACCCCATCGACTGGCCCCAGCTCTCCGACGCGATCCGCTTCCGCCGGGCAAGGGGCCGGTGCGAGGAATGCGCCCGTCCGCACCTCCAGCGGGTCTTCCACCTCGGCGACGGCCGGTGGTGGGATGCCGAGATCTCGGGCTGGCGCGACGGCCAGGGACGCCGGCTCCGGCAGCGGCTGCGCAACGAGGATCTGCTCGCCCGGATCCGCATCACGAAGGTGGCGCTGGCGGCAGCTCACCGCGACCACGACACGGCCAACAACGAGGACGCCAACCTGGCGGCGTTCTGCCAGCGCTGCCACATGCTGCACGATCGCGACGAGCATCAGCGCCGCCGCTGGCGCACCCTGTTCCGGCGCAAGGCCATGGGCGACCTGTTCCAGGGGCCGTACCCGGCGGTCTGACGCTGGGCGGCTCGACATGACGCGTGATTGCTCAAGACCGAGCGCGCCGAGCCCTTCGAGCCGAACGAGAACAGCCCGATCTGATTTGCGAGACCAAGTCGTGCAACAAAAAGAACCCCGCCAGCCCAAGGGCCTGGCGGGGGTATGTCGTGTCCACACGACGGGGAGCGGATACGCGACACTGCTCTCGGGCAAGATGGCGGGGGGTGGTTACCATCCTCCCAAGGAAGTCGCTGGACCGCTTGTTCCGTTACAGGCCCATCAGGGCGTTGGCGGTGCCCACGATCGTCATGGCGAGGCCACCGGCCAGGACGCCGATCATGCCGTAGGATACGGCGCGCAGAAGCTTCATCTCGCTCATATCACGATCTCCCTTAGCAGCGGTGGCCGCCGGCGGTCTGACCGTACTGCTTGACCGGGAAGTTCTGCTGGTTGGCGTTGCCTTCCGAAGCCGAACTCATCGGGCAGGCGCCGTAGAACGGCACGCTGGTGTTGGCGCGGCCACCGATCGAACCGGTGGTCTCGACGTCACGGGGCGAGGACGACGCGAACGGGAACTTGGGGCCGAATGCCATGGCGGACGAGATCGGGGCGACGCCAAGGACAAGCGCGGTGACGACGGCAGCGATACGGGTCTTCATACGGTATTCTGGCTCCTGATATTGAGTAGGCTGGCGTCTGTTGCCTGCCTGTGTTGCGATGATCGAGATATAGGAAGCCCTCAGCCACCGCGATGTGTTCCTACGCACGCAGCGTCAGGGAACGAATGTCCGGGCATAGGCGTGCGACAAGGCCTAGGATTGCTGCACAAGCGGGATCTCGGCGTCCGCCGATGCGCGAGCTCTGAAGCCTCGGCTTCGCTGATCGCCCCCCGCAGGCCAATGGTGCGCTCTGGCTGAGTCGGAGAGGTGGTTGCGGGACATCCTAGAGGAGAAGCGACGGCTCGCCGATGCGCTGCGCGCCGCCATCGCCGAGCGCGACCGCCTCGCGGCCTTCGTCCTTGACAAGGTGACGGCGGTTGCGGCCAACCCATTCCCATCGACGACGGCTGGCGCCGCGCGTCAGCGCTGGAGCCTGCGCGAGATCGAGTTCGAGGCGGTGCAGGTCGCTACAGCCGTTCCACTGTGTGGATCGCAGAATACAAAGCACTATTGGCGTCTTCCTGTTTAAAAATCTAAGATATTAGTCCGCAATTAATCTAGTATGACAGCTATCTGGGGCCTGTGGTTGTGCCGGGGTGGTCGGTCTCCTGCACCCGCTCGGTGATGGCCAAGGCGCGCTCGTAGAGTGGCCGTGCCCCATCTAGATCACCCTGGTCTTGGAGCAGGCTGGCGAGGTTGTTGAGGCTGGCGGCCGTGCGGGGATGGTCAGAGCCGAGAACACGCTCGCGGATGGAAAGGGCGCGCTCTAACAGTGGTCGCGCCCCAGCCAAATCGCCCTGGGCCCCAAGCAGACTGGCGAGGTTATTGAGGCTCGTGGCCGTACTGGGATGGTCGGGCCCGAGAACCCGCTCGCGAATGGAAAGGGCGCGCTCGTAGAGCGGCCGCGCCCCAGCCAGGTCACCCTGCGCCCGGAGCAGGCTGGCGAGGTTATTGAGGCTTCCAGCCGTGTCAAAGTGATCGGACCCCAGCATCTGTTCGTGGATAGCCAGGGCGCGCTCGATCAGCGAGCGAGCCCCGCCTAGGTCACCTTGCAATCGGAGCAGGAGAGCGAAGTTGTTGAGGTACGTGGCCGTGTCGGGATGGTTGGGCCCCTGCACTCGCTCGGTGATAGCCAGGGCGCGCTCGTAGAGCGACCGCGCAGCGTCCAGGTCACCCTGCACACGGAGCAGGCTGGCGAGATTGTTGAGGCTCGTAGCCGTGTTGGGATGGTCGGGCCCAAGCACCCGCTCACGAAGTGCCAAGGCGCGCTCGTAGAGCGACCGTGCCGCGGCTAGGTTGCCCTGGGCCTGGAGCAGGCCAGCGAGGTTGTTAAGGATTCCAGCCGTGCTGGGATGGTCGAGCCCCAGCACCTGTTCGGCGATGGCCAGGGCGCGCTCCTGAAGCGGCTGCGCCGCGGCTAGGTTGCCCTGGTCCCGGAGCAAGCCAGCGAGGTTGCTGAGGCTCGCAGCCGTGTTGGGGTGGGCGGACCCGCGGACCCCCTCGGTGATAGCCAGGGCGCGCTCGAACAGCGACCGCGCCCGAGCTAGGTCACCTTGAGCCTGAAGCAGGACGGCGAGGTTGGCGAGGCTTATAGCCGTGTCAGGATGGTCGGGCCCCTGCACCCGCTCGGTGGTGTCCAAGGCGCGCTCGAACAGCTGCCGCGCCGACGTGTACGTCGCCAGCGCCCTCTGCCGGTAGGTCGCGAGCCGGTCGAGCAGCCAGGCGCTCGCCATCTCGGCCCCGCTCGGCGGCGCAGCCTCGCCACCCACCAGGTCTAGCGCTGACGCATCCAGTCGCCGCGCCCGCGGCCAGGCCTGAGGATCGTCGTTGACGTCCCGCGGGTATACGGCTGCAAGCGCCGCCACCAGGGCCCGCCGCATCTCCTGGCGCGCTTTGCCCTCTGGCGGAGCCGCGACCTGCCGCACCAGCCGATGCAGCCGCACGCACTCGGTCGCCACTCCCGCCTCGCGCTCGTCCGCCACCGCCTCGCGCTCCACCAGCGCGAACGCCCGCAGCGCCGCCACCGCCTCGTCCAACCCGTCCCCCGCCAGCGCCGAGGCCAGCGGCTCGCTCAGCTTCGCGCGCCCCTCCGCGAACAGGAACAAGGGGATCGGCTCAGGCGCTAGCAGGGCGGCGTGCGCCAGCAGCCCGGCGGCCCCAGGATGCCGCCGGCTCGCCTCCGCGATCGCCAGCGCGAAGGTCTTGGCCACCGTCAGCCCGTCGGGGTGGTCCTCCGCGTGGTACTCGTCTGCGGCGTCAGCCTGCGCGTCGAGGATCTGGCCCGGCGCGTTCGTGAAGCGCTTCTGGTACTCGGCCAGGGAGATGCCGAGGCGCTCGCAGTAGGCGGCAGCCTGCTCGTGAGCCAGCGGCAGCCCGCCCAGCGCCTCGGCCAGCGCCAGCGCCGCGGCCTGCTCACCAGCGCGACCAGTGCGCTTCACGAGGTACTCGGCCCCGACCGCTGGCGGCCAGACCGCGAGCGGGAGCGGCTCGGCGATCCCGCTCCAGTCGGGGGCGTTCGAGGTTACCAGCACCCGTGCGGCCCCGCCCCGCGGCACGTAGGGGCGCACGGCCTGCCGGTTGGGGGCGTTGTCGTAGATCAGCAGGATGCCCTCGCCCTCGTGGCGCAGCCGCTCCAGGGCGGCGGCGAGCGCCGGCTCCTCCTTGTCGTCGGCGGCCACCCAGCCCAGGCGGACGCCGAGCCCGACCAGATCGGCACGCAGGCCGGCCTCGGTCTGGGCGCGCAGCCACCAGGTGGCGCGGTACTGGTCCCGGTGCTGCTCGGCGTAGGCGGCGGCGAGCGTGGTCTTGCCGACCCCGCGTAGGCCGTGAACGGCGGTGATCGCCACCCGGCCTTGCTGACTTCCCAACACCGCCTCGATCGCCTTGAGCGCCGCCTCCCGGCCTACGAACAGCCGCGGCACAAGGATCGGAACGTTGGAGACCGCGGCCACTCCGCCGGGGAAGGCGGCGGTCGCAGGTGCCTGAGGCTGTGCCAGGAACGCGCGCAGGCGCTGGCAGGCGATCTCCTTCGGCACGCCGTGCAGATTGCAGCGGCGGACGTGATCGGAGAGCGTCGGGAACCGGCACGGCTTGACTGCCACGAACAGCACGAAGCCCGGCCGCTTAGTGACCGCCTGCCACTGCGCGGCGCGGCGCTCCAGGCTCGAATAGGGCGCCCTGAGATACTCGTCCGAGACAACGCACAGCACGCGGTCGGCTGCGTCGTGGCGCTGCTCCATCCAGGCGTAGATGCCATCGCCCGCCGCGATCTCCCACTCGTGGATGTGCGGGGTGTGGCCAAGCGCCTTGAGCTGCGCACCGATCCAGAAAGCCCAGTCACGGTCACTAGCGGTGTAACTGACGAAGATATCCGCCATGCCTTCTGTCCTCGTGCCGTCGTTCACCCCTAGGTAAGTTTATGGCGACTTCGGCGGCGTCCCTATTGAGATCTCAACCGGCCGGCTCTTCCAGTAGAGCTGCTGCTCCTCGGCGATGGCAGCCTCCACAGCCTCGACGAAGCGCAGATACGCCTCGTCCTCCTCCACCCCTCGGTAGACTCCCGCTCCATTAACGTATAGCCGCTGCTCCCGCTTCATCCGCTCCGAGGCGGCGCGGTAGCCCGGCCAAGTCTCGTTGTAGCGGCTGATGCGCTGCCAGCCCTCGATCAGGACCACCATGGCCCCGAGCGCGGCCGTCGCGACGGGCACCCAGTTGGCTGGCGCGGCGGGTAGCCAGCCAGCCGGGAGCACCTGGAGGAAGGAGGTGGCAGCTCCGGCGACGATCACCGCGAAACTGCAGGCCTGCCCGCGTGTCTTGTAGGCGGAGGCGCGCGTGCTGTACCAGCCTCTCTGCCCCTTGAGGTCGTCGGTGAGGTACTGCTCGCTCCGGGCCTGGCGGGTCCCTGCGCTCGGCTCGCGTTCGTTCGCCTGGCCGGTCATTCTGCCTCTGCATACAGTTTCAGGACTGCCCTGCACGGTTCTACGCCGCGCCCGCCGCTAACGTACAGGCTCCACAGCCTCCTATTGCAAACCGCCTGCACCTCAGCCAGCTTGGTCCTAGGTTCATCGCGACGCAGACCGGTCGCGCCGACAGACAGGGCGCACGATCGTGCGGGTCTTCATCTCCGCGGTATCCGACGAGTTCCTGGCCTATCGTGAGCAGCTGCGACGCGATCTCACCCGGCACGACGTCGAAGTTAAAGTTCAGGAAGAATTTAAGGACTACGGCGGTCTCACACTTGAGAAGCTTGATGTCTACATCATTGCCTGTGACGCAGTCGTCCACATAGTCGGCGACATGACTGGGGCGTACGCTAAGCCGCTCTCGGTACAGGCCCTGCGCAGCAAGTACCCCGCTCTGGGCGATACGCTCCCACCACTCCGCCAAGCGCTTGAGCGGGGTGAGGCGCTCTCCTACACGCAGTGGGAGGCGTGGCTGGCGCTCCACCACGGCAAGCCGCTGCTGATTGCTCGGGCGGACGAGAGCGCGCCGCGTGGTCCAAACTACGACCCCAACGCCGCCTCGCGGGCAGCTCAGCAGGCTCATCTGGCCCGGCTCCGGGAGGTCGAGCGCTACCCGTCCTCGTTCACCAGCCCCGACAATCTCATCCAGCGGGTCTTCAGCTCATTCATCCTCGATTTGTTGAAGGAGCAGGGCTTCCGGCCGCGGTTTGCTCTTTCCAACGTACCGATCCTTGTGCCGCGGCTGTTCGTAGGCCGGGAGGCGGCGCTCAAGGCGATCGAGGCGGTGTTGGGAGGTCAGCAAGGCCGGGTGGCGATCACCGCTGTCCACGGCCTGCGCGGGGTCGGCAAGACCACGCTCGCCGCCGCCTACGCCGAGCAGCACCGGGACCAGTACCGCGCCACCTGGTGGCTGCGCGCCCAGACCGAGGCCGGCCTGCGTGCCGATCTGGTCGGGCTCGGCGTCCGCCTGGGCTGGGTGGCCGCCGACGACAAGGAGGAGCCGGCGCTCGCCGCCGCCCTGGAGCGGCTGCGCCACGAGGGCGAGGGCATCCTGCTGATCTACGACAACGCCCCCAACCGGCAGGCCGTGCGCCCCTACGTGCCGCGGGGCGGGGCCGCACGGGTGCTGGTAACCTCGAACGCCCCCGACTGGAGCGGGATCGCCGAGCCGCTCCCGCTCGCGGTCTGGCCGCCAGCGGTCGGGGCCGAGTACCTCGTGAAGCGCACTGGTCGCGCTGGTGAGCAGGCCGCGGCGCTGGCGCTGGCCGAGGCGCTGGGCGGGCTGCCGCTGGCTCACGAGCAGGCTGCCGCCTACTGCGAGCGCCTCGGCATCTCCCTGGCCGAGTACCAGAAGCGCTTCACGAACGCGCCGGGCCAGATCCTCGACGCGCAGGCTGACGCCGCAGACGAGTACCACGCGGAGGACCACCCCGACGGGCTGACGGTGGCCAAGACCTTCGCGCTGGCGATCGCGGAGGCGAGCCGGCGGCATCCTGGGGCCGCCGGGCTGCTGGCGCACGCCGCCCTGCTAGCGCCTGAGCCGATCCCCTTGTTCCTGTTCGCGGAGGGGCGCGCGAAGCTGAGCGAGCCGCTGGCCTCGGCGCTGGCGGGGGACGGGTTGGACGAGGCGGTGGCGGCGCTGCGGGCGTTCGCGCTGGTGGAGCGCGAGGCGGTGGCGGACGAGCGCGAGGCGGGGGTAGTGACCGAGTGCGTGCGGCTGCACCGGCTGGTACGGCAGGTCGCGGCCCCGGCAGAGAGGGGAGCGCGCGAGGAGATGCGGCGGGCCCTGGTAGAGGCGCTGGCGGCCGTCTACCCGCGGGATGTCAACGAAAACCCCCGGACCTGGCCTCGAGCGCGGCGGCTGGATGGGCTGGCGCTGGACCTGGTGGGGGGCGAGGCGGAGCCGCCGAGCGGAGCCGAGGTGACGAGCGCCTGGTTGCTTGACCGGCTTGCGAGCTACCAGCAGATGGCGCTGGCGGCATACGCAGCGGCGCAACTGCTCTTCGAGCGCGCCCTGGCCATCACCGAGCGGGTGCAGGGATCCAACCATCCCGACGTAGATGGAAGCCTCAACAACCTCGCCCTCCTGCTTTACACACAGGGCGACCTAGCTGGAGCGCGGCCGCTGTTCGAGCGCGCCCTGGCCATCTCCGAGCGAGTCCAGGGGCCTGACCACCCCAACACAGCCACAAGCCTCAACAACTTCGCCCTCCTGCTCCGGGACCAGGGGGACTTGGCCGGGGCACGGTCGCTCCACGAGCGTGCCTTGGCTATCCGCGAGCGGGTGCTGGGGCCCGACCATCCCGACACGGCAACGAGCCTCGCCAACGGCGCTGGCCTGCTCCGGGCCCAAGGTGATCTGGTCGGAGCGCGGCCGCTATTCGAGCGCGCCCTTTCCATCAACGAGCGGGTGCTGGGCCCCGACCATCCCAACACGGCAGCCAGCCTCAACAATCTCGCCGTCCTGCTTCAGGACCAGGGCGACCTAGCTGGGGTGCGGCCGCTGTTCGAGCGCGCCCTTTCCATCAACGAGCGGGCGCTGGGACCTAACCACCCCAACACGGCAACGAACCTCAATAACCTCGCTGGCCTGCTTCAGGCTCTGGGTGACCTGGCTGGGGCGCGGCCGCTCTACGAGCGCGCCCTGGCCATCACCGAGCGAGTCCAGGGGCCCGACCATCCCGACACGGCAACGAGCCTCAACAACTTCGCCAGCCTGCTTCAGGCTCTGGGTGACCTGGCTGGGGCGCGGCCGCTCTACGAGCGCGCCCTAGCCATCACCGAGCGGGTGCTGGGGCTCGACCACTCCGAGACAGCCACGAGCCTCAACAATCTCGCCGTCCTGCTTCAGGCTCTGGGTGACCTAGCTGGAGCGCGACTGCTGTTCGAGCGCGCTTTAAGCATTCGCGATAAGGTCCGTGGAGCTAGAGATTGAGGACCATGTGGCGGCATGGGGCGGCGATCTTGAGTTGCGGCTACGCCTTCGCGCTCTGCCCACTGGATACGATGTCTTCTTGATATCAAGATATCGAAGTGCCCCGCTACTGAAGCGTCCAGCGTCTGGCCAACTGCCCGACCCGCATCATGTGCGATCTATGCGCGGACGAGGTCGTCTGCATGGGTATACCCTAACGGACTTCGGGCGTCGTTTTGGGCAGCTCTCGACCCTCTGCGGAAGCTAAGAAAGTCCGCTCATGGGCTAACCGATGAACCCAGGCCCGCGACCGACTTGGGTGGTGGCCCGGCGCGTCATTTGCTAGTGATAATTGCAACAGTAGAGCTTGGCGCAGAACCTAGGCAGTGCACTGAGATGATTAGCGCTCGTAAATACAAAAAACTATTAAGCAACATCGAAAATATTGTTAAAAGATTGGAGACTTTAAAAGATGATCGTATCAATAAATCAAACATTAGAGATTTAATTGACCTCGTTCAAAAACTTAATGACGTCCATATTTTTATTGGCTTACCATCCAAGCTCGGGATGAACGAAGACGAGCTGAGAGAATTTCTGAATGACAGTGAAACTGTTGAGACAAAAATGGCACGTTTAATAGCGGAGCGTGCAAGAACGTACATAAAGGACGATTATCCTACCACAGATCAGGATGTACTTGACGCTCGAGGATGGGGCGCGGCCTGGAAAACAATGTCAGAAGTGCTATCTGAGGACGACCTTGATATTGGGAAACCTGATGCCTTAGACGCACCACCGCCGGTCAATTTCGCCGCCGAACAATGGCGGATTATCATTCCAACTTCGGATATGAAAAAAAAGATCGCAATTCTTATGGATTTGCTTGAGTCAATAAGCGATCAAATAAAAAAATCAAATTCTTTTCCAGAAAATCATGATTTGACTATAATCGAAAGAAATACTCTTATAGTTCTACTTGAAACCGTTCTTGTTCTGCTGCGAAATCCGGTAATGGCAGAGCGGGGAATTTTGAAAAAACTCGAGAAAAGTCTTGGTAAGGTCGCTGAAAAGGCACTTGAGAAGCAAGTCGAGAAAGAAGTTGGTCAGGGTATTGGTGAATTGGCATCAACTGCAATAGATTATATACGTGATGTCGTGGGATCGATTTTCTCATAGTTAGTTGTATTCTTTGGGATCATAAACATTCTTACGGTTGTGGCGATGTAGAGGGCGGCGATGTAGTTGACCGCCGACAGGTCGTGGCGCTTAACGATCCGACCGAAGGCTCTCAGGCGTCCGAACGCCTACTCAAGCCTTAGAACTCGGCCCAGAGGCGCAGCCGGAAAGCTGAAGTGGGTTGGGAACCGCCGGTCCGCTCTATGACCGGATTGGTAAGCGCTGATGACTTTCTGTACGGCTGTCATAGTTCGAATGCGGAACGTCCGCTTCAGGGCGCAAGGTCAGGGTCCGCTCCCCACCGAGGATGTGTGAAAACTCGGGCGCACCCTGAATTTGTAGAACAATCTTCTGCGCTGCTGCCATCCGGGGAACCGGGGTGGTGGCTGAGTGCCCTCGGGACACCTATGTGGCCGCTGCCCAGGGTAGACGCGGGGGAGATCCTTCTACGGCCTTTGCGTTTTCACACAGCCTGCACCCATAGCGGATCGTAGACGCGGTGCTACGAGGTCCGCTCGTTATTCCGGTCGTCCATAGGGGCATGCCGCAGTAGACACTGCCACGGCTCGCCAAATATGTCCGCAAGGGTGGAATGAACCAACGGACAGGCAAGAAAACGGACATCACCCGAGCGGACAGTGCGGCGCAGCCGGGGGGCCACTAAGTCCTCCCCTATCCTGCACACCCTGCGAGCATGTGCGGAAAACCTATCAGGCCGCGTTTCCGCATACTCTATCATTCCGACAGGGTTTGGCGTGCATTTTTGACAGCCGCGCTCCGAAGGGCGGGGCGCGGTGGTGTGACCTTCAGCGATAAGTGGCGGTTTTCCTTAGGGCTTGATGGCCGGTCCCCGTTGCAGGCGGGATACCGAGCGATCAGGACGGCACGGCCGCGTCCCTGATCCGCAGGATGGTCTGCCGGCTGGTCTTGAAGCTCCGCGCCAGGGCCGACACGCTCGCACCCTCCCCGAGTTGGCGCGCGACCTCCGCCTGCTGTTCGCCGGTGAGACTGGCCGGCCGGCCGAGTCGCCGTCCTTCCGCTCGCGCCCGGCTCAGCCCGGCCTGGGTCCGCTCGATCAGGAGATCGCGCTCGAACTCTGCGACCGCGTTGATCACGGCCATCGTCAGCTTGCCCGTCGAACTCGTCAGGTCGACCCCACCCAGCGCCAGGCAGTGGACGCGCACGCCGAGCTCCTCAAGCCTGGCGACGGTCGCGCCCACGTCCATGGCGTTGCGGCCGAGTCGGTCGAGCTTGGTCACGACGAGGACGTCGCCCGCCTCCAGTCGGTCGAGCAGGCGGGCGAACCCGCGGCGCTGCCCGACCGCGGTGGATCCCGACACGGTCTCAGTGACGAGGCGGCGCGGCTCGATGGTGAACCCGGCGGCCTGGATCTCGGTGAGCTGGTTGTCGGTGGTCTGGCCGGGGGTCGAGACGCGGAGGTAGGCGAAGGTGCGCGGCATGAGGTGGATTTGTCCGAAAACCCTGACCGGAACTGGACACCTGTCCGGAACTCGCAGAAGCTAGGTTTTGAACAGGATGGGCCGCCTTGTCCAGAACCGGTCGGTTCCGGACAGGCTTGGCAGGCACTCATTTCTAGTCAGGGAGGCTTTGTGAGGGGCACCACGATTGAGCCCTCGTCCGCAAGCCTTGCAGAGGGCGACAGCGTCGAGGCGGCTCACTACACATACTAATAACTAGTACCACTGTCGTAGATCAAATCATTGCCCGTCACCAAGTATAATAATTCTATCTCACAAAAACAAATGTATATTAATTTTATTGTTATTTGTATTATATATTAAGTATATCTATTTACTTGAAAAAATTAATATAACGTTTATATAAGCCTCGTTCGCAGTAGCCATAGCTACAATCGAGGCGCAAATAGCAGCATATTTATTATTTTTCGATATATATTCTTGAATTACACTATATCTAATAAGCTCATTATTAAAATGATCAATAAAATTATTAATTATTTCATTAGTTGCTCTATTATCTAAATCTAAGTCAATTCGAAAATTAGGAATACGAATTTCTGGAAGCTCAGCTATTGAAGATTTATACCAAAATTGTGCCGAAAGCAGTCCAAATAACAGTATTATAAATTTATTGATATTACCTACATCTTTAGGGTCGTAATGCAGAGGATAGTATAATATAAAACCTAGGATAATTGTAGCGAATATAAAAATTATTGTATCTCTAATGTTCATGTATAGTCTCCTAATGTATGGGAAACACTATACGCTATAATTATAAATATAATATTTATATATTTAAATGCGCTTTTACAATTTTTCTATGTGTTTATAAAATTAATATATCATTATAAAGTGAAATAAATATTAGGAGATATGCTATTTTATACCTTATAAATAAATATTACGAGGAAAAATATCAATTTTGTTTGATATGATTATTGACTATTATTGCTTTGCAATTTGTGGATGTTGCCAAATTCGATGGGTCTTATGTAGGAGTCCATTGCTCTGCGCCGTGTATGACCAGCAGCATCTGTGTCGGCAAACACATGTTTTCCGTGCAGCTGAGCCTGAGGCGCGGAATGACCGCACGGGGTGGAAAACGGGTGCTCGTGTGATGTCCAAAACCGGACCTTGATCCTTGCGCATTCAATCAACCTATGCGCCCACTTGGGCAGAGGGTCATTAGAACCCTCCGCGCCAAGATATAATGTCTATTCTTCTTCTCGTCTCAAAATAGGATCAGTCAACCGTCGAGATCGGCGATAGGATACTCAAGCGCGGTCGTCGAGTTCTGGCACGCCGCTGCTTCTATCGGCGTAGGCGGCAAGGAAGGTCGGCCGGGTCTGCCAGCGCCGCCAGAAAGCGTCGATATGCTCGAAGCGCTCATCGAGCGGGGTGGCATTGACCGGGAATTTTGAGAAGGCAATCGCCGTCGCCAGCGTGATGTCCGCGAAGGTCGGTTGACTGCCGCCCAGCAGCCATTCCCGCCCGTCCGCAAGATGCCGATCGACCAGACCCGCGTGCGTGAGTGCCACCTTACGGGAATGCTCGCCCCAGGCCGGATTGCTGGTCAGTTCGAGCTTCGGGCCCAGTCCCTGGTGCAGGACATGGAAGGCGGTGACGATGGGGTAGAGGATGTGCACCCATACCCGGTTGTCCCACATCTGATCGAGGCCGCGCTCGTGCGCCGTTTCGCCCATGATCTTGCGGCCCTCGAACGTGTCGTCCAGGTAGCGGGCGATGGCGGAGGTCTCGCTGAGGAAAGAACCGTCAGCGAGCGCAAGGGTCGGTGTCTCGCCCCATGCGTTCATCTTCAGGTGCTTCCAACCCCGCTGCTCGCCGACAGGCGACATGTCGTAGATCGTCTCCTCGAAGTGATCGGCGATGCCCTTCTCGTGCATGAAGATCCGCAGGCGCTGCGGGTTAGGGAAGGCCGAGGGAGAGGTGAAGAGCTTGAGCTTGTCGGACATCGTCGTCTCGCTTTCCGGCGGTAGTCGTCTGTCTGTCAGATGACAGATAGGGAGCTAGGACCCCCACCTTGCCCTGTCAACCCCTGTCTGCCATATGACAGATGGAGGTTGAGATGGCAGCGACATTGAAGGCGAACGTGAGAGAGGCGATCCTCTCGGCTGCGAAGGATGCAGCAATGGCCTATGGCTATGGCGGTATCAATTTCCGCGACCTCGCGGAGGCTGTCGGCATCAAGGCCGCAAGCATCAACTACTACTTCGCCAATAAGGCTCTCCTCGGCGAGGCGGTGGCGCGTCGTTATTGGGAAGATATATCACGCGATCTTGAGGCTATTTCCATGGGCGCTCAGAGCCCGATTGACGCTTTGAAGAAATATCCTGGTATTTTTCGCCTGTCTCTCGAGCGCAATAATCGTATGTGCCTCAGTAGCTTTATGGCTACGGAACACGGCGAGTTGCCAGATCCTGTATTAAAAGAAGTACAGGCTTTTGCTGATGTCAACGCGGCGTGGATACGCAAGCAACTAGTCGATGCCCAATTGGTTGATCCGGTCGATAGCGAGTCGAGAGCCCGTGCTATCTATGCTGCTGTTGCAGGAGCACAGATCATGGCCCGAAGCCGCTCAGACATTAATTTGTTCGACTCGTTGATCGAGAGCTATCAGAAGGTAGGATTGCTCCCGAACTGATCGGGAGGAGTGTGGACCACAATCGACCAGCTTCGGCCGTTCAGGCACACTCAATCAGATTGCCTAGAAGCGGACCTTCCAAGGGTCCGAGTAGGGTCGTCAACAGACCCATGAAGCGCCCGTTGGCGTTAGGTGTCAGCCAACACGCCCGACCGGCCGACTTGGAGGTCGGAAAACACCTGTTTTTCGGCAGGTGCGACCACCAGAAGCGACCAACGACAGCCGACTTCCGGCACGATCCAAGTGCTCAGTTTAGCTAAGTAGGCATGGTTGCTAAATATCAGTTTACACCTCAAGTCGAGAGTGACTACGATACCCTCTGCCGAGATAGCGAAGAAAGAAGTTCGCCTCGGCTACCGAGGAGACGCAGCGATGGACGATCTCGATCCGGCCGTACCAACGGATGACACTGAAATTAACGTCAATGATATTGCAGTCGCAAATTTTGGAGAAGATGGATCTGGAGATTTGCCTGATAACTCGGATGTATATTTGCCAGATACGATATTAGATATTGATATAGGAAAAATTATATCATTTCTCCATGCTTGTGAAAATTCTCACCCTCGTGTCAAATACAAGCTTGGTGCCAAAATTAAGCCCGGACAGGAGCCTGGTGCTGGGGGATTTACGGAAGTCGATTGCAGCGGCTTTGTTCGAGAGTGTGTACGCCGAGCAACCAACCTGGGCTCGCGTTTTCCCGACGGCTCAGTCGTTCAGCATGAATGGGTCAGAAAGCACGGGTTTCCTATCGAGAATGTTTCGTCTGGTTCTCATCGCGATGGTGCAGTGCGGATCGCATTCCTGCCGCCCAATAAGTCAAAAAAACGTGTCGGACACGTAGCGTTCATTCACGATGGCAAGACGATAGAGTCCCATGGCGGGGTCGGTCCAGACAGCCGTCCTTGGGATGGCCGAGGCTGGCAGGCTAATACGAATGTATATCTACTACGACCAGCGCATTTCGAAAGTGAAGAGAGTGTTCTTGAAATAGCTCGTTCGCATCGAGAAGCTCTTGAATGGCTAGACGAAAATGCAGCTCTCCTAGAAAATTCTCCATTATCATTTCGGTCAATTTCTGAACGAGCTATCGCCCTGATCGTATATTTTGAAGTAACAGATCGATCGACTTATGAACGCAAATATGAGCGGCCAATATGGCCCGGTGAGAAGTCAGGTGTCACGATCGGTATTGGGTATGACGTAGGATACACTACAATCGCACAGCTTCGTACTGACTGGAAAGGGCTCATCCCCGATCAAATGATCAAGGAGATTGAAAAAGGTGTAGGCGTTAAAGGTAAGACTGCACAGGCCTTGGCTAAGGAACTCGGATCAAAAGTATCTATCCCCTGGTCGGCAGCGGATACAGTTTTCCGAAAGCGCGATATTCCTCGATGGACAAGCTTGGTCGAGTCAGCGTTGCCAAATACCAAAGATTTAAGTGCGGACTCGATGGGAGCGCTGGTGTCACTTGCGTATAATCGAGGTGCATCTTTTTCATCTCCAAATGACCGCTACCGTGAGATGCGAGCCATTCGCTCCCATATGGTAACTCGGCAGTTCTCACTTATACCAGGTGAGATATTATCAATGAAGCGCTTGTGGCCTAACAATAAAGGTCTCCGCCATCGAAGAGATTTAGAGGCAAAATTATTCCAAGATGGACTTAAAGATTTTGAAGTTACATCTTCATCGCGCGGCACACAAAAAGCCATGGCAGATGTTGGCGCTCTGATCAGGGAAGTTATGCATGCGCTTACGGAATCTCCTCAACAACTCAAAGACGGAAGAAAATTCTTTTTCCCGAACGGAATAGGTGAAATCGACGTCCAGCTTGACATCGGCGGAAGCAGCGCTTTTTCAGTTCATGTCGATGTTAAAGGAGCCGAAGCTCCTTCAAACAATACAGAAAAACCAATAGAAACGGATTAGGTTGGAATTAGAAACCGTAAAAAATTGAGTGGTGGGCTCGAGCAAAGCAGGCCCACCATAACTAAACACAGGCAACGGTCGTGAGTGTCGGAAAACACCTGTTTTCCGCACGGCCGAGCCCGATATGCGGAACGACTGCGTGGGGTTTAAGTGCTGGGCCCTAATGGCAACTCGCGCCAACCGGGCGACGAGGGCGAGATCGAGTGTCCCGGCCGGCGGCGCCCTCAGCGACGGCCGCCATCGGCTCCCGGCTTCATGGCCCGCTCGACAGCCTCCATGGCGCTCTCGAAGGCTTTGGCCTCGCTACGGTGGGGCCGGTCGGACCGTTCGATCAGCTTACCGCTCCGGCGGATCGCCCACTGGAAGTTTCCCTCCGGCTTAGGCAGTGGTGAAACCTCGATGGAGTAGGGGTGCGGGACTTCGTCGGCCATGGGCGCGCTATGCCAGGCTCCACGCGGTCACACCATAGCCAAAACGATGTGGGCCCGTTTTTGTGGATTGGTGATCAGCTTGGAGGCGATGAGTCTGCCAGCATTTCGGCCTTTGCTCGCGGCGATCCTTAGTCCGATCTCCCGCCCTCAGGCGTCCTGGTGACCTTCGTGGGCGCGCCCTTCAGGGTGGCAAGACGCTCACGCGGAGACAAGCGGGGAGCATCGGAGGAGCTACAGGGACGCTAGCATGATAGCGCTGCAATGCTACAATGCTATAGCTCTATGGTGTTTCAGTGCTGGCAAAGAGGCTGAGTCATAGGTGCATGGCGAGGCCGATCGCTTGGCCGCCGGCCTTCGTGAAGGGAGAGGGAGCGCTGCGAGTCTGATCTGCAACGAGCGGGTCAAGCTGTCCACGGTACATCATAAGCCA
The DNA here is from genome assembly GCF_017347565.1 of Methylobacterium indicum. Lineage (NCBI taxonomy): Bacteria > Pseudomonadati > Pseudomonadota > Alphaproteobacteria > Hyphomicrobiales > Methylobacteriaceae > Methylobacterium > Methylobacterium indicum. The sequence goes on from NZ_AP024150.1 coordinate 27,741, forward strand.
TTGACTTACATAGTCCATTGGCTTACGAATTCTCATGTCCAAGCCGCTTCACACCGTCGTCGAGACCCCCGACTACCTCGCCGACGCGAAGCGAGCGGGCATGACCGAGGCGGAGCGCCAACGCTCGATCAACACCTACGCCAAGACGCCAGACTACGGCGAGGAGATCCAGGGCTCCGGCGGCTTTCGCAAAGGTCGGGTCGCTGGTCGCGGCAAGGGCAAGTCGGGCGGTTACCGGGTGGTCTCGATCTACCTCGACGAGACGATCCCCGTGTTCCTCGTTGCCGTCCTCAGCAAGGGGGATCGCGAAAACTTCACCGATGCGGAGGTTGCCGAGTTCAAGAAGGTGGCCACCGCAATCAAATCGGCTCACCGGCGCAGCAAGAAGCGCTGACGAACCGGCAACCCTCCACATGGTGTCTCCGATGACCGACAGTTTCACCCGCATCCTGAGCGGCGCCAAGAGCGCCTTGGCCTACATGGAGGGCAATCCTCCCGAGGGGACCGTTGTCCACGTCCCGGAGGATCTGGACGTGGCCGAGATCCGGACCAGGACCGGACTCGCTCAGCCGGCCTTTGCGGCGACCATCGGCGTCTCGTTGCACACCCTCCGGAACTGGGAGCAGAAGCGCCGCCGTCCGGAGGGGCCTGCCCGCGTGCTCCTGGCAATGGTCGAGAAGCGGCCGCAGGTGGTGCGGGAGATCCTTGGCGAGGTGGCCTGATCGCCAGCCTCCGACTGCTATCGCCGGACGAGGCTGGCGTCACCGGAGCGGAAGATCTGATGACGAAGTTCGGCGAAGGCGAAGTGGATCGACGATCGAGCTGCGGCCGTGCGGAAGGAGTGCCATCAGCTCGGCAGCCGGTAGCGCGAGAGGCAGCTTCATGCTCGCTCCGGGGCGCATCGGTATGGGGCGCCGTGCTGTGATGCGGTAGCATTGTAGCGCTACAATTCTACCGCATCACAGCACGATGACACCATGCGTTTGTAGCGCTTTCATGCTGTGGCGCTGACCTGCTATGGTGCGACAGCATCACAGGTGAGACATGCGGACCCTGACACTCGTCACGCAGAAGGGAGGCGTCGGGAAAACGACGCTGGCGGCCTCCCTTGCCGTTGCCGCGGCACAGGCCGGCGAGAAGGTCGTTGCCCTCGATCTCGACCCTCAGGGGTCGCTTGGTGCCTGGGGCGACACCCGCACGGCTGACGCACCTGCGGTTGATCGGCTGCCCGCCGAGCGGCTTGGTGAGCTGCCCGCCATCCTCGAAGCACTAAAGGCAGAGGGCTATACCGTCGCGATCCTCGACACTGCGGGCGTGTCCTCGACCGGCGGCAATCTCGCGATGCAGGCCGCGGACCTCGCCCTCGTGCCGGCTCGTCCCTCGCGCCTCGACCTACAGGCCACGATGCCGACCATCGAGACCCTGATGCGGCTCGGGATGCGGGATCGGTTCGCCTTCGCACTAAACCAATGCCCGCCCGGACGATCATCCCGGGCGACAGAGGCGGCCAGCGGCTTGAGCATGTTCGGGGTCCTGGCAGAGCCACCGCTGGCGCAGCGTGCCGACCATCAGGACGCTATCGCTGCCGGGCAGGGCGTGACCGAGTTCGCTCCGGACGGGAAGGCAGCCGAGGAAATTCGGGCGCTGTGGGCGTGGGTGGATCGCAAGATGAAGGGCAACCGGGCATGAGCAAGCGACCCTCCCTGATTGGCGGCCTCACCCTGCCAGGTGCCGAGCCCGCCACGCCCAAGCCCGAGGCTCCCGCCGAACGGGCGGCGCCTGAGGTCTCTGCGAAGCCGGCCGGCCGGCGCCCTCGCCCTGAGACGGTGCATACGTCCATCTACCTGCCGCGCGAGGTGCATCGCCGGCTGCGCGAGATCGCCTTCACCCGCGACGTGAAGGTGCATGATGTCATCATGGAGGGGATCGACGCCGCGTTGCAGAAGCACGGGCACCCGTCCGTCGAGGCGCTGAAGGGCGACAAGAAGGGCTGACGCCTCGGTGCCAGACCGCTACGGCGGTGTGGCTCTATAGCGCTGTAGCGCTGTAGCGCTACAGTGCTAAAATGTTGCAGCATGACAGCGTTGGGCGTCGCTTTCGAGAATGGTCGTTCGCGAAAGCGATGGAGCGGGCATGGCCTGATATCCGGCAGCTCGCTCAGGGAACGTCGATCGCGAACAGGTCGAGTTGCTGTGCGCTCACCTGCCGGTGCCGTTGTCGCCGAGCTACGGGGCGAGAAGCAGGATCAGGCTGGACGAAGAGCGGCAAGGCTAGACGAGGCTTCCCGTGCAGCACCGCTCCGACGATCTGCTCGCCCTCTGCCCGATGGAGCAGGTAGAGGATGTGGGCCGGTGTCCGCAGGATCTCCTGTCGCAGGGGTTCCGCAGACGGTAGGCAGGCCAGTGCTGCCAGGAGGCACGGTAGTCCTGCCGCAGCAATCTCCATCGCCTCGAACTCAATCTCGCGCAGGCCCCAGCGCTGGCGGGCAACGCCGGCCGTCGTGGACGGGAAGGGGTTGGCCGCGAACGCCGTCACCTCGTCAAGGACGAAGGCTGCGAGACGGCCGCGCTCGGCCATAGCAGTGACCCGCAACGCATCGGCAAGTCGGCGCTTCTCCTCTGGGATGTCCCTCAACCGCGTCCTCGCCTGGCTCACCGCCAAGCGGGTGAACAGCCATCGGGCCATCTATCCCGCGGCCTCTGAGGGCGCCAACCCCGCCAAAGTTTGACGAACCGTTGCCGTTCGTGCCGAATGGCTGATTAAGGCGGCTCGCATCCCGCGAGTCGCTACCAGGATCACCGCCGCGACAGCAGCCACCTGAAAAAGCAAGACCCCGGAAGCCTGCCAGGGCCACCAGGGTCTAGAGCCCCGAGGGGGCCGATCCAGTCTCAACAGCTCGGATCATCCCCCGAAATCGCTGTGAGAGTCAATCTGAAAGCGTCGCTTTCGGAGACGGGCTCGGCTTGCCTGTGACGGACCGCCCGACCGGCGGCGCCGAATGCTGAACCGCGGCCCGACGAGGGCCGAACGATGACGCACGCCTATGCTCGGGGTGGCGGCGAAATGCCTGCCCCCAGGGAATTTGATGAGCCGCACCACCGGCGTGAGGTGGTGTCCAGCCGGGCCGCCTGGTGCCCCGACAGTGCTGGCCCGTACCGGCTGCCGGCCGGTGTTCGCGATCGGCTGTCGGCTGCCTTGGAAGGCCGAAAGAACCGAGATGCGGCCTTCGCCCTGGCCGTGTTCCTGGCGCGGTTCTGGAGCAGCCCCAGGCGGCTCCTGTGCGCGATCCCGGTCGATAGGAGGGCGTTGGCCGAGCACGAGGCCCTTGGGCTCACGGAAGCCCGGGTGCGCGGCGCCCTCGCAGTCCTCGTCGAGGTGGGGTTCCTCGCCCGGTACGAGCCTGAGGCCGGTAAGAAGTATCAGCGCACCGAGGGCGGCCTTCAGCGTCGCGCGATCCTGCACCGGTTCGCTGAGGAGTATGCTGTCGCGTTCACAACAGCGAATGCCCGCGCTCAGGCAGCCCGTGGAGCGCCAGCGCCATCCCGCAGGCCAGTACCCTCGCGTCCCCAGCCCCAACGGGCGCCAGCGCCCAACGTCGCCGCCTCCAGGGCTATGCCCGCATCCCAAGTCGCCCAAAAGCAATCCCTAGGCGGAAGCCGTGTGATTATGGGTGAGATGGATCAGCCGAATCCTGCAACGATCTGCGAAGGGCTTGAAGCCGCGTTGGAGCGGCTACGTCGAGGCGTGTACTCATAGGCCGGCGGAGCGTTGGAAACGTCGCAAAGCTCTGCCGAAGGGCAGGGTCGCAGGCCAGGCAACGCCTCATCCGGACCGGGTTGAGATTCGCAACATCGAGTCCGTGGCATGCGCCCTCAGTATGCGGGTCACAGGCTGCGTTCGTTCAACCGGACGGACTGCTCTCTCGTGGGCGCAGCCGCGCTATCGCACCCGTCGTGGCTGATTCCATGCTGAGCTTCGGAACCCGAAAATCCGTTCGGAATCGGCAGCTCACCTCCGAGGAAGGATGATGCTGTCCTGAACCACGAATCCGCCGCGGCGGCTCATAATTCCGGTTGGCTTGCACCCGTGCTTTCGAGCCGTTCGGCGCAGATCGCCGCGACGCTTTCCTGCAGGGCGGTCACGCGCTCGACCAACCAGGCCAGCTCCTCCGGTGCGATCTCGTAATGCGGCGAGTACCGCGCATCGACGTAGGCCCGGTTGAGAAGGGCGAAGCACCGCCGGGCGAACTTCGTATCGCGCGGCCAGACCGGAATCAGCCGAGCATCGATGCTCTCGGCCTGTGACCGGAGCTTGGTCAGGCGGTGGAGCTTCGGGCTGTAGAGCGTCAGGACCAGAAGGACGCAGTGATACAGCCGCTCGGTGGCCTGGTGCAGGTCAAAGGCAGCCTCCTTCTCGTATCCCCATTTGATGGCTTCCTGCGCCAACCTGAAGCGGTGTGCGGACCGTGGAAACCAGTGCTCGAAGTGCCGGGCAGCTTCGGTGCGCCGCTCCTCCTCCGAGGGCAGCTTCGGCTCGGCAAACGGGAAACCGGCCAGCTCCTGCAGCACGATGCCGTCCCGCGCGATGTCGACGAAGAACGGACGGCCCTGCGCCAGCTGGTCGTTCACGTCCTGCAGCGTGTGCACGATCACGTTCACCGGCGTCGCCAGACGACCGCCCAGGCTCAGCTCCTGAAGCAGCCGCTCCTCCGCCTTCTCCCAGGCCTCGTACGGCTCAGCGAAACGGCCATCGTTGACCACCACCAGCAGGTCGTAATCCGACAGGTAGCCGCTGCCGCGATCCTCGACCCAGTCACCGCGGGCGTAAGAGCCGAACAGCACCAGCTTGAGGATGCGACCGCGCCGGGCCTTGTCCGACAGCTTGGTCTTCTGCGCGTCCTCGAATTCCTCGAACAGGATGCGCACTGCGTGCTGCAGCTCGCGGCGCTTGCGGTCGGGCAGGTGAGCGAGCCGTTCGGTGTCCATCGCATCCTGACCGTTCAGTGCGGCCCCTTTCATCCCGCCGGATCGGGCCCGGTTCGACCCAGCGCCATCACCGGGTTCTCGTCAAAGCCGAGGCCGGCGAATCCCGCTCCGGACCGCGGCGGCGCCTGCCTTTGATCCATCCATCAGCGCGGCCCTTTTCTGTACCACGGGCCCGGCGCTGGAGCAGCGATCGGACCTGAGCAGGCTGCGCCCTTCTCGCGGGATCGCGCGCATCGTCAGGTCCGATCCGCCGGCTTGGCCGGGCTCCATTCGGCGAAGGCGGTCTTGTCCTGGGCTCGCTGAATGCGGGTCATGAGCTCGTCCAGCGCCTCGGCGAACCGCCGCTCCTTGCCAGCCGCCTCGAGCAGCAATCCGCCCAGGATGATCTTGCGGCGGGTGTCGCGCTTCCTCTCCTCCTGGGCCGCCCGCGCGTCGAGCTGCTGCAGCCGGTGGCGGAGCTGCGCGATCCGGGTGCGGGTGGCCTCGGCGGAGGCGGCCTGGGGCGCCGGCATGCGGATCGGTCTCCTGACGAACGGTCAAGCTCCTTGCGGTGATATCAGGCTGTGGTAACCCTGGAAAGGAGTGGAAGGGCGCACTTTAGCATTGCTATCGCAATGCAAGCGCTAACCCATCCTCCTCCTGCGGCAGGGACGGCCGGGAACGCAGCCGACGTGGCGATCTACCACCTCAGCATCAAGGCGGTGTCGCGGGCCGGTGGGCGCAGCGCTACCGCGGCTGCCGCGTACCGCGCCGCCTGCCTCATCGCCGACGAACGCACCGGCGTGATCCATGACTACCAGCGCCGCACCGGGGTCGCGGCGAGCTTCATCGTGGCGCCGGACAAAGCGGCCTGGGCGCAGGATCGCGCCGTGCTGTGGAACGCCGTCGAGGCGGCCGAGCGGCGCAAGGACGCCAAGGTCGCCCGCGAGTACCAGGTCGCCCTGCCGCACGAACTGACCCCCGAGGAGCGTACCGGCCTCGTGCGCGACTTCGCCGAGCGGCTGTGCGCCCGCTACGGCGTGGCGGCGGACGTCGCCATTCACGCGCCCGGCCGCAAGGGCGACGAGCGCAACTGGCACGCCCACATCCTGACCACGACGCGGGCCGTGACCGCCGACGGGCTCGGGGCCAAGACCCGGGTTCTCGACGTCGCCACGACGGCGCGGGGAGAGGTCGAGGCGCTGCGGGCGATCTGGGAGGAGCGCGCCAACGAGCACCTCGCGAAGGCCGGTCATGCGGTCGCGATCGACCGGCGCTCGCACCTCGATCGCGGCATCGAACTCGCCCCGACCGAGCATGTCGGCGTGCATGCGAGCCAGATGCAACGGCGCGGCAAGGCCGGAGTCGATCGGGTCGCCTTGGACGCTGAGACCGCGGCCCGAAACGCTGAGCTAATCGCGCGCCGGCCGGAGGAGGTGCTGCGCATCCTCATCGACGAGAAGGCGGTGTTCAGTCGCCAGGATGTCGCCCGCGCGCTGCACCGCTACGGCGTCGACGAGCCCGACGCTTTCCAGGCCGCACTCGCCCGGGTGATGGCGGCGGACGCGCTGGTGAAGCTGCCGGGCAGCGAGCGGAATGGGGATGAACGCTTCACCACGACGGCGATGCTGGCGATCGAAA
>NZ_AP024151.1:0-31542 GCF_017347565.1 Methylobacterium indicum
CCCTCTGCGGGAAGTTGCGCGGATCGGCAATGGCATGCCCGATCTGCTCCCGGATCCATGAGAAGCGTCGATAGAGGGCGGCAGCGGCTTCGGGGCTGAAGGCGATGGAAGCGCCGTCGACCACTATGCCGGCCCAACCGATCATTACCGCCATGAGAACGCGTAGCTCCGCCTCGTCGACCTCGCAGGCAAAGCCCGGGGTGTCCCGCAGGTAGGAAACAAGCTCTAGCCGGTGCCGGGCCGTGGCCTGCGCGGCGTCATAGGTGGCACTGGCGGCCCCTCGGACCGTGATGGCGACGGGCGTGCCGTCGCTGGCGCTCAGGGGCCCGCCCCGGCCGCCTCTGGGGCTGATAAGGCGAATGGCGGCGCCGGCCTCCTCGACAACGGCAGCGCGATCAAAGGCGTCGAGCCCGAAGTCTATCGGTTTCCGTGGCATCGTCAGACTCTCGTCGCCTCAGGAGCGAAGCGGCGTCGGTCGTTCACCCCCTCATCTACCTGAGTGCGGATCCACTCGAAGCGCTCGTACAGCGCGACCGCGGCGGCCTCGTTGAACTCCCAGGTCTCGCCGTCGACCACGATATTGCGCCAGCCTATTGTGACGGCTGCAAGGAGGCGCGACGAATACACCTCCGCCTCCTCGAAGGTGAGCGGCCGGCGCGGACTGGGGCGCTGGGCAACCCGGTTCTGCGCGTCCCGCTGCGCCCTGCGGAAGGCTGCCGCGTCGGCCCCCTTCACCAGGATCTCAACCGGGGAGCCGTCATCGGCCGAGAGGGGCGCCTGGGTGTAGGGGTTGCGCAGATGCACGGCCGCCCCGCGCTCCGCGTCCGCGATCACGTCGAACTTCCCGAGATCCACGCCGGCACTCCATTAGTGAGCGGGATCGGGTTGGGCACCCGAGCGCCCGACCCGATCCGGTATTGCTTTCACGTCAGGCGGCCAGCGCGTCGGGACCGAAGCGATTTCGGTCCGTCACGGTGGCGTCGACCTGAACTGCGATCCACGCGAACCGGCGATACAGCGCGGCGGCAGCCTCGCGGTTGAACTCCCACGGCTGCCCGTCAACCACGATATTCCGCCACCCGGTCGTGACCGCGGCGAGGACAGAAGCAGTATGCTCGCTCAGCTCCTCGGGCGTGAGCGGAACGCTCTCTCCCACATGCCGTGCATCAATCTTCTGACGCACCTCGCGTTGTGCGGCGCGGTAGGCAGGCGCATCGGAGCCCTGCACCTGAATTTCGACGGGGCTACCATCGTCCGCCGCCAGCGCCCTCCCATTCCGGGGGTTGAGGAGCCGGACAGTAGCCCCCCTCACAGCATCGGCCTCAAGGTCGAACGTGGAAAGATCAAGCATCATGGTTCTCCGGCTGAGACGCGTCAGGATCATTTTGGCGCGCAAGCTGTAAATAGGAGGGGACTAAATCACCGCAGGCCGGGTCAAGCCGCTCACCCAGGGGATCAGGCCAGCTATGAGCAATAGATGTCGTTATTAATCTTTGCTCAACGCGAGCAAACTGAATATATCCGCCAACTTGACAGGTTCCGTTATTGGGGTCGTCTCCAATTGGAATAGGCTGGGCGCGCGCAGCGCAGATGGTGCGAATGGCGACTTCCTCGACGTTCATGCCCTGCTCGCTCAGCGGCTTTTCAGGGTCAAACCCAGCGAGGCTGCCAGCCTCCGCTTCGTAACCGGGGGCCCACTCAGTAGCGCGCGCCCGGCGTATCACCCACGGCTCATGGCGCGGCAGGTTGGCGCCCTCTTTGCCGGGCTCAGAGTGCAGCCAATAAGTCTCCCAGGCCTGTCGCGACTTAGAATATCCGCCGATTAGCGCCACAAAGGCTCGACTGAAGCCGTAGGCGTTAGCATGTTTGGCGTGGATATCCCGCATAACCCCCGTAATCTCCTGCAAAACGTCGTCAAATCCGCCCGTTTTACAAAATAGGTTCGCCTTGATCTCGGGATGATAGAAGAAAGGCCCCTGAAGTGTAATAACGCAATCATGCTCAGGCATGAGCGTCAGCTTGGAGTTCAAAAATGTGAGCTTACCCGAGTTATCATAGAACGCCGCATCAGCCGCGGCGACGATACCCGCATCAGATCTCGCCATGAATATCGCAGTCACGCCAGCATCTCCTCACAGCCTTGGGGCGTGCCGCAGATAGCGCCCGGCGGCCCAGCCATCGCCAACCCATATCGGTTGAGCGCCCCACCTTCAGAATAGCCTGGAATGCCAGCGCCGTTGATTTGGTCGAGCAACCCGCGGTGTCGCTGAGCCGACTTGGCGTTGACGACGAATTCGCCGGCCGAGAGGCGGGCCAAAATGCTGTCCGACGTGCTGGTGCCGGGCCCCGAGATTGATCCGCCCTTGGCGAAGCCGAATAGCGATCTGATGCCGGTCCCGATCGCAGAGAAAATGCTGCTGCCGGCCGCTGCGTCGAGCGTCGCCCCTGTCGCCGTGGGCCCTTGAAGGGCATTGCCCCCCTTAAGCGCTCCGAACAGGCTGCCGACGAGGCCGCCGGCCATGCCGCTGCCTGGCGCGGCACCTGTCCCGAACAGGCCGGCGAAGGGACCCGTGCCCATCACGACCGACTGAAGCGCCGCCTTTTTGAACGAGTCGGCGAGGCCGCTGATGATGCTGGCCGCAGTCGTGCCCTTCGACCCGATCTGATCCAGCACGTTGACGATGGAGTTGCCCGCGAAGTTCTGAAGGGCGAAGGACTGTTGCGAGGCCTGGCGCACAGCCTCGAGCTTCGTCGCCGCCTCGCCGGCCTTGTCAGCATACTCCTGGATTTGGCGGGTAAGCTCGGGCGTCACCTCACGATCCGAGCGCTTGGCCGCAACAAGCAACTCCTGTTCGGTCCGGTACCGCGCCGCTGCGCCGGCCCCGAGCCCGAAGCTGGCGATCTGCTCCTGCGTCTTCCGTGTCTGGTCCTCGGCCCGCTTGATGGCGCGGTCGTAGTCGTCCAGCGCCTCGCTGCCGCCGCCCCCGCTGCCGCTCTTGGCACTCTCAAGCCGCGAAATGGTGCCGGCCCGCTCGACGCGGCCCCGGGCGTCGCTCGGGGTGATCGTCTGCCCGATCAGCTCGAACGCCTTTTGGCGCTCGGCCACGCTCGCCTTTTCGGCATCCGTTTTCGCGTTGATGGCGTCGATCCGGAGCTGATCCTGCCGGCGGGCCATCTCCTCGACGGAGACCATCTTGCCCGTCGCGTCGGTCATCGACGTGATAGCTCGGGTCGTGGCCGTATAGGCGTCCTCTGTCTGCCCCAGATCCGAGATCTTGCTGCGGGCCAGGGGGTCCGCGAGGGCGTCGCGCAGGTCGGACTGCTGCTTGCGGAGCGTCGAGAGCTTGGCGAAGTTCGGATCGACCGCGCGGGCGATGTTGCCGGCAGTGACAGAGGCGCGGTCGGCGCGCTCCTCGGCGGCCTTGCCCTCGGCGATGCGCCGCTCCTGGTCCGCGATGACGGCGGCGGTGTCCCGCTCGCGCACCAGGCGGTCGCCGGTGCGGAGGGGCCCAAGGCCGATAGCGGCGCGAGTGCGGTTCGTGTTGTCCAGCGTCTCCTGGGTGCGGCCTAGGGCATCCTGCCCCGACTCGGTGATGACGCCGAGCTTGATCCCGACCGCGCGCTTCGCCGCCTCCCAGTACCGATCGGCTGCCGCGGTCGCGGTATTCCAGGCCGCCGCCCATCCGGTCGTGGCCGCGGCATTCGCATCGATCGTGGCCTTCAGCGCCTCCGCCAAAGTCGTTTGCGCGGCCGTCTTATCGCCCTGCTCAATCTGCGTCTGGATTAGCTGCCGAGTGCGATCGTCCAAGCCACCGATTTTCTGCGCCATCGCGTCGGCGCCATCGCCCGCATTGGCGAACATGCTGGCGAGTTCGGCGGTGGCGCTGCTGACATCCTGGCCGGTGATCTTGGCGTAATCGGAAGCCTTCTGGATGATGGTCCCGTACACCTGATCGGAGACTTGGCCCGTCTCGGCGAGGGCAGCCACGATCTCCCGGGCCGTGCTGGTCGAGACCTTGCCCGCCTCCGCGTTCGCCCGGGCATAGTTGTCGAGCTGCGAGGCGGTGTTCCCGTTGACGCGGCCGATCCCCTGAGTGGCCTTGTCGAAGACCTTCGCGTCGTTCGACACCTGCACGGCAGCGACCGCCACCGCGGCGGCCACCGCGCCCACGGCGCCGATCGCCACGTTGGTCGGGGTGACGAGGCCGAGGAGCGACGCGCCGACGTCCTTGAGGCCCGCCTTCAGCCCGCCCTCCCGATCGGCGAGCTGCTGAATGACCTGCGTGCCCTGCTGCAAGCCGACTGTGAGCGGGCTGGCCCCACTTCCGAGCTGCGAGGCGGTGTCGAACGCCTGGTACTGGATGAACAGCTTGTCGCGAGTATCGAGACCACGGCGATTGTCATTGCGCGGCGTCGGCAGGTTCGACGGGCTCGGCGGGTCAATCAGCGACGGGGTACGGGGCTGGTTCGCGGCGTCGGCGGCGGCCTGGTTCGCACGCTTCGCCGCCGCCTCGAACTCACGGGCGGCTTGGGTACCCGCCTTGAACCCATCCGCGACCCGCGAGACAGTGCCGGCGCTCGATGTGAACCGGCCGAGAGCATCACGCAGGCGGTCGACCGTCTGAGCGCTCTCGCCCGCCGCCTGGCCGGTCTTGGCAATGTCCGTGGCGAGCCGTGCGGCGGTCGACCCCGAAGCCCCGAGGCGGGCCACTCCCTGTTCCGCGCGAACGGAGGCGGCAACGAGATCATCGAGGGTCGAGACAGCCCGCTTGATGGGGTCGCTATCGACGGCGAATGAGAGAGCGGCAAGGTCGGCGGTCACGCGGCGCCCCTCCGGTCAGAGCGGGGCGAGCGGTCGGCCGAGATCATCGGGGCTTCCGGCGGTAGCCCTACGGCTTCACGCAGGCGCTTCCGGGCGAAGGCAGAGATGTTCTCGCCGGCATCGTCGGCCGCCTTCGTCAGGGCGGCCAGCAAGGGCTTGTCGACCCTAAGGTAAAGCTGACGAGGATATGCAACTGCCATGGCCGACCTCTCGGAGGTTGCTGGCAGTTTAACGCGCGTCGGGCCAAAGGAGGTGCGCTAACTTACGCATCGCCCTTCTATCAAAGAACTGCCTATACTGGCTTTTATCTCATAATTTCCTCCAATTTTTGCAAATTGCCATTACCCTGGCGCATGGCTGCCTATCTCAGGGGCGGAGCATGCTGCTTGAAGTGATCAGCCACCTTTTCTCGCATTTGGTCTTCAGTCAAACCTTCGATATCAATCCCCAATCCTCTAGCCATCATGCTAATTGGCTGATGGGAATTTCTATATGTTTTAACAACATCGACTATAATCAGACCAGCGGTGTTTTGCATTGCATGATAAACATATCCGACCATTGCGTCATCAAATATCCATTCTACATTAGAGCCAAACATTTGCTTAGCTTCGTTAACACGCTCACTAAGCATGTTTCCGAATACAAGGCCCGCATATGTGCCGTATGGCCCGCCGTGGTTCTTCTTTTCTTTTTCCACCAGAACATCGAGCATTGCATTTTTTGCCCGATCGACAGCATCCTCAATAATCTCCGGCTCTCTAAAGCTGGCCTCTAGCCTCATTTCGATTTCTTCACTGACAGGTCTGCCGGAGGCGGCAGCTGCCGCCTCCAACTTCTCGCGAAGCTCTGCCGTAACTCGAAACGCAAACTTGCCGCGCTTCCCGCTTGGGGCGCGCCCTCCCCGACGGGGGGCGCGATCGTCGGGCGTCTGTTTGTCATCATCGGTCATCGCTTCCCGCCATTTTTGTCCATTTGTGCTCTATATGGAGCCCAAGCCATTGACGCAAGCCTCTTTCGTACATAAAAAGCCAACGTACCCCATTTGGAGCCCAAAGGGCGGTGTTAGATGTCAGACGACCTTCGCAGGGTGATGACCGAGATCACGATTGATGTGCCCGCGGCGGGTCGCCTCTTCGGCCTTGGTGAGGCAGCGGCGCGGCGGGCTGCCGCGAAGGGGACAATCCCGACGGTCCGAGTCGGCGGGAAAACCCGCGCGCTCTGCGTACCCCTGTGCGCGACGCTTGGTCTTGAATGGACCGGCGCGAAGTCCAACGCCGCCTGATCTTCCGCTGTCGGCGGGCATGGCCTGCCGGCTCTCCGCAGATGCCCCGAAAAAGAACGGCCCCGACACGGGGACCGTGCGGGGCCGAAAAGGTCAAAACTGCTATGACCATATCTAATACACGAGCCGCGCGCCGGCAATCCGTCTCGCTCACCGAGCCCGTTATCCCGGCCTGGGGTGCCGAAGAAGCACACGAGCTTCAGGTTCGGACAATAGCCCGGCGCACAGGGTATCCGGTCGAAACCTCGCGAGCGCTGGCGGATCTCGCCTTCGCCCGGGTCGATCGCTGGGGAGACCGCGCATGAGCCGTCTCACCAGCCACCCCGACAATCTGCCGACCGACTTTGCCGCCATCGCGGACGCGATGACCTCGGCCAGCGCCTACGCTGAGACGGCAGCCCGGTTCGCGGAAATCGGCGATGCCGCGGCCGTCGCCTTCGCAGTTCGATCCGCCTCGGCCTGCCTGCTCACTGCGGCCGAACTGACCGATCGCATCCGGCCGGCGACACGCCTCCGCAGGGGGAATGCCGCGTGATGATCGCCCCGGCCGACCTCCTCGACATCCGCACCATCGCCCGTGCGCTCCATGGCGAAGTCGTCGGCCGGGATCGTGCTCTTGTCCCTGGGCCCGGTCACTCGCACACCGACCGATCGCTGTCCGTGTGGATCGATCCGGCGGCGCCCGAGGGCTATCGGGTCCACAGCTTCGCGTCCGACCCGTTCGAAGAGTGCCGCGACCACGTGCGCGACGCAGTGGGGCTGCCGGCCTGGCAGGGCAGCGAACGCATCAGCGTCGACCCGGCCGAGATCGCGCGCCGCCGCGCCGCGCGGGAAGAGGCCAGGGCCGCCGCTGAGGCGGAGGTGCTGTCCAAGCGCCAGCGCGCCTTGAGGATCTGGAATGCCGCCCACGATCCGCGCGGCACCCTCGTGGAGATCTATCTGAGAAACCGCGGCCTCGAGCTGCCCGACGACGTGGCCGGCGAGGTGCTGCGGTTTCACCCCATCTGCCCGTGGGCCGGCGAGACCGCGCCGGCGATGATCGCACTGTTCCGCGACGCGCACACCGACCAGCCGACCGGCATCCATCGGACCGCTTTGAGCCAGGATGGCCGCAAGCGGTTCGAGGGCGCCGAGGCTCGGAAGATGTTCGGAGGTGCGATCGGCGCGGCCATCAAGCTCGACCCGGATGCGGAGATCACCCACGGCCTTGCGATCGGCGAGGGGATCGAAACCGGGTTGGCCGCCCGGCAACTCGGAATTCGGCCCGTCTGGGCCCTCGGAAGCGTCGGCGCGATCGGCGTCTTCCCCACCCTATCCGGCATCGAGGCCCTGACGATCCTCGGGGAGACAGACGCCAAGGGTGCGAACGCCGCGGCAATCCAGGCCTGCGGAACGCGGTGGTTTGAGGCCGGCCGCGCTGTCGATGTCGTGCGCCCCCGGGGTGCCGGCGACATGAACGATGTCGTGTTGGAGTGCGTATCGGGATGCCGTTGAACGAGAAGCACGACCTGGGCGAGCCGTTCGAGCGTTCATCGTTCGCACCAGCCTATTACGAAGATGGCCGCAGCCATACAGGGCAGTTTGAGCGCGCGGATACCGAGCCCTCTCCCCGGCAGCCCATCCGGGCGACACCCTTCGTCTGGCGCGACCCAAAGACGTTGCCGCCGAGGCGCTGGCTCTACGGCCGGCACTACATCCGCCAATATGCGACCGCCACCATCGCACCGGGCGGGCTCGGCAAGTCCAGCCTGGCGCTCGTCGAGGCGCTGGCGATGGTCACCGGCAGGCCACTACTCGGCGCCGAGCCGCGGCAGCGCCTGCGGGTCTGGTATTGGAACGGCGAGGACCCCCTTGAGGAGGTCGAGCGCCGTGTTCTGGCCGCCTGTCTGTATTTCGGTATCGACCGCGCAGAAATCGAAGGAAACTTGTTTCTTGATAGTGGCCGTGAAGTTCCGATCGTCATTGCTCGCCGCCTGAAAGACCAGACCATCCTTCAAGAGCCAGTGATAGAGGACATCAGCGCAGAGATCCGCAGCCGCGGTATTGACCAGCTAATCCTAGACCCCTTCGTGTCCTGCCACGATGTACCGGAAAACGATAACGGCGCGATTGACAAGGTGACGAAAGCGTGGGGCGGCATAGCCGGGGCCACCAACTGCGGCGTCGAGCTGGTCCACCACGTCCGCAAGGCGAGCGGCGGGCAGGCCTCCTATTCGGTCGAGGATGCCCGCGGCGGCTCGGCGCTGATTGGCGCCGTGCGATCAGCGCGGGTGCTCAACGTCATGTCCCCCGAGGAGGCCGGCAACGCTGGTGTGCCGGGCGAGCTGCGCCGTCGCTATTTCCGGGTCGACGACGGCAAGTCGAACATGCAGCCGCCCCAGGACCGAGCGGTGTGGCGCCATCTCGAGTCGGTCGGGCTCGGCAACGGCGATGACCAGGACCCGGAAGACCTGATCGGCGTCGTGACCGAGTGGGCGATGCCGGGCCTGTTCGACACGATCGACGCGGATGCGCTGCGCAAGGTGCAGGCTGAGGTTAGGCAGGGCACCTGGGCCGAGAATGTGCAGGCCGGGAATTGGGTCGGGCGCCTCATCGGCGACGTGCTCGGTCTGGACCCGGGCGACACAGCCGAGAAGGCCAAGATCAAGCGCGTGCTGGCGACCTGGATCAAGAACGGAGCCCTGAAGGTCGAGCGGCAGCACGACGGCAGCAAGGGCCGCGAGAAGCCGGTGATCGTGGTCGGAGAGCCCGCCTGATGAGCGCCCCCACTTCGCGTTTCAAGGTGGGGGCAAGGTGGGGAAGGTGGGGTCAAACCCCCACCCCCACCCCACTTCCTTATGGGGTGTGGGGTGGGGTGGGGGTTGCGGCTATCTCCCACTTCGAGGTGGGGGCAAGGTGTGGGGTGGGGGTGTCGCCATGACCTCCGCGGCCAATTCCTGGGGGCCCTTCGCCCCGGACCTCGACGAGGCTGAACGCCGAGCGCGGCTCCGCTGTCTTCGCGGCCTCTCCCGGGTCCTGGCTGGCCCGCGCGCTGCCGATCTCTGCCGCCAGCTTGCCGCGGCCGAACACGATGCCAGCGCCTTGCCCCTTGCCCTCGCCGCCCTGAACCGCCTGCCCTCCGTCGACCGCCGACAGATTGTGGCGACCTACGGCGCCGTTCATCGCCCCGCTGCTGCCTGAGGAGGCTCACCATGCCCGCCCCCGCCCGCAAGCCCCAAGATCCCGCCGCCATCCGGGCCGGGCTCCTCGCCCTTCTCGTGGCCCTAGACGGCACGCCCGCGGGCTCGCCGGCTGCCGCTGCCTACGTCTCGGCCCTTCGCCGCCGCGGCGAGGACCTGGCTGCCGCCGCCGGCATCGAAGCTCTGCACGAAGCCCGCACCGCCGCCCTCGCTGCCGCGCCCGATCGCGCCGAGGCCCGCGCCACCGCGATCGATGCGGCTTGGTCGACCGTCCCGGGGTGGACGGCATGACCGCCAGCCTCGAGACTTTCGCGAAGGTCCGCGCCCTCCACGACCGGACCACCAACCCGGGCGAGAAGGCCGCAGCAGCGGGCCGGATGGAGGCGTTGGCCCGCTCCGCCGGGATGACCGTCGCAGAGGCGTTGTCGAAGTTGGACGCCCCTGCCGCGCATCCGCAGCCGCGCAGCTTCTTTGAGGATCTGTTCAACACCCCCGAGCATAAGGCTTGGGAGGCGAAGCGGGAGCGGGAGCGCGCATCCCGCCGCTCCGAGCTGCTGAAGGTGTACGGCAGCGAGGCCGCGGTCTTCGCCGACACGCCGAGAGAGGCCGCCATGCGCGCCGCCTGCGCTCCGCTCATCACGCGCCGGCCCATCACGGGCGGGGAGATGGATACCCTGGACGGCTGGAGCGGCGTCTTCGATGGCCGTTCCAAGCTGCCTGACAGCGTGCGCGAGGCGGTGTCCGGCGCCTGGCCCCTCCCGCGCACCGTCGCCGAGGCTTGGGCCGAGTTCGACGCGGCCGAGAGGCTGGATAGCGACCGCTGCGTCTTCGCCTACGAATACAGCCCCGAGCATTGGGTTGAGGCCCGGCGCTACGTGCTGGAAGAACTCCTCGACACCCTGCCGGCGCGGTCCCTCAACGACCTCCGGGCCCGCCTCTCGTGGTTCGACTATCACAACGCCCGCGAGATACACCCGGACCCGGCCGAAGAGCGGGTGCGCCTCGCCACCCTGCGGGCTGACATCGAGCGGATGGGTGCCCGCATCCGGGAAAGCGGTACGGATGGCGTACCAGTTTCCGCCGGTTCGGGCGCCGTCCAATCTGGACGAGGGGACATCCGACACGAAACGTCAAATGTGGGTCACGCCCATATTTCGCGCTCGCCCGATCCGGCGCCCTCGCCCGTCCAATCTGGACAGCCAGTTGATCTCCCAGATGCGGGAAACCAAAAGGGGTCGGTAGACCGCACCCACCCCCTCCGGCGCACCAACGCCGAGAAGCGCCGCGCCGTCCTCGACTTGCTCCGGGTTAATGCCGGAAATCCCGGCAATAACTTCTCCGATCGGGAGATTGCCCGCCGGGCCGGTGTCTCCCCGCAGACCGTCGGCAACATCCGGAAGGCGCGGTCATGAGGCTTCGGACAGGGCAGCATGGCCGCCATTTCGGCAGGGGAACGGGCTGCCTGAGGAAGCCTTTGATCTGGCTCGCAAAAAAGGGAAATCAGGAATTTCCCCATAAGTGCGCCCGTTCGGGACTTTTCGGGGGTAGCTCGCCTACCCAACCCCCGGCCAGCGAGCGCACCATTCGCGGCATCGCAAACTCCGCCGGATGGGCAGCATGAGACGGGTGAGCAACAGCGGATCGGGCGCACGGCCGGCGCAGCCATCGGGCAAGCCAGCGCCTGCCGATACGCGGCAGCAGCTCGTTGACGCCGCCGTGGCCCGCGTCGTCGAGAACGTCACGGCCAGCCTGAAATCCATGATCCCCGAGCACGCCATCCGCCGACTGATCGAACTCGAAGTTCGTGCTGCGGTGCAGGACCTGCCTCCGGTCGTGGTTGAGCGCAGCGCGCCACCTGAACCGCCGAAGCCACAACCGACGGCAAAGCTCCAATCGGAACCCAAGCCGGCGCTGGCACCCGAGCGTCTGACCTACCGCGTCGACGAGGTCGCCGAGATCATGGGCGTCAGCTCGGCGGTCGTATGGAGGTGGCTCAGAGAGGGGCATTTGGCGGCCCGGAAGATCAACCGCGTCCGCCTCATCCGCCGCATCGACTTGGAAGCCTTCATCGACGCCATGCCGGCATCACGGGGAGGCCCGAAGCGTGAGTGATGCGAGCTATCGCGCTGGGGTTTCGGCCGTGCTCATGGCCGCCGATGAGGCCGCTGCCGCGATCCGCGCCCGACCCAACGCGGACGGGATACGCCAGAGAGCCGCAGCGGAGGCCCTGGAGGCCTTTTCGCAGGCTTTCCGGTCCGAGGCTGCCCGAACCACGAAACGCCGTCAGGGACGCTCTGCTAGCAATCTCCGCCGAGATGAGCGACGAAGGCGAGATCGAGTGTCCCGAGTGTGCCGGCCGGCTGCGGTGGATGATGTAGGCCGCAGCTACCTGTTCAGGGCCTCTGATCGGAGGAAGGCTTCATGAACCTCGGCTATGCCCGCACCTCGCCAATGCGGCTCTGCCTCCTCTACCTGGAGCAAGCTGCCCTCGAGGCGTCTAGGGCGCGCCAGAACCCGCAGCGCTGGTTCTTTGCTGCGCCCGAGATGCACCGCGCGCTCAACTGCGCCCTGGTAGCCGCCCTATCCGGTTCGGAGGGTATCGGCGCCTATCCGGAGAAGGCGCGCAAAAAATGGATCGATCACTTCGACAAAGAGAACTGGCCGGATATTCCCTGCCCCAGCGAGGATCGAGTTGAGTCGTTTACCGCCCTTTTGAAGCGAGCGCAGAACCCCTCCGATCCTTGGATGAGCGGACACCCAATCAGGCTGACCGAGAGCCAGCGTGCCGACCTTGCGGCCCTCACCGAACTTCGCGACGACATGGAGCATGTGAAGCCGCGCGGATGGAGCATCGAAGTCGCTGGCCTGCCTCGTATGCTCGCAGCTGCGGCCGACGCGATAGAGCAGATCCTTCAGGAGCCGAGGTGCCGCACAGAGCTTGATGAGGAGGACGAGGGCCGAGCCGAACGTGCCATCACCTGCATCCGCGACCTCGCCAGCTCCGCCGGAAACGAGGTGTGATCGTCGGTATCTAGGCTCCGCTACCTGCTTGATGCGATCGTGCCCTGTCGCACCAGGCGGGGAAGACGAACGATGTCCAAACCAGGGGTAGAGATTACTCGTGAAGAGTTCTACGAACTTCTGTGGGCGGAACCTCTCAAGGCCCTGGTGGAGAAATTTGGGTCCGACTACAGCGATCTGGTTGCGCTTGCGGAAAAGCATCGCGTGCCCCGCCCTGCGAAAGGTTACTGGACCAAGCAAGCGATGGGAGCGCCATCCTCGAAGCCACCCCTTCCAGAAATCTCTTCAACGGTCGTAAATCCAGTCTTCATTCCATCTCGAACCGCAGAACGAGAGAAACGCTCTGCTGAACAGGCAAGATACGATGCGATTGTTGGTAACATTGAGCCTCCCAAAGATCTAAAACAAGCACACCCTCTCGTAATTAGATGGGTTGAGGAGCGGAAGCGGAGCAGCCGCGCGATTATCCGCACTAGTAGACATTCCGATCACTATTTTAAATATTGCGATACTGACAATAGGCGCCATCTCATACTTGAAACATTGATACGATATCTTGAGAGAATGGGAGGAAAAATCGAAGGAGACCACGACGAAAAATGGATTGAGGTTAGACTTAATTCTGCGCGCATAGAATTCCGAGTGAGAGAAGTTCTGAGAGAGGCTTGGCTGCCACTCTCGGAGAGAGAAAGGGGGCTATCATATAATAATGGAAAATCACATCAAAGCATGTTAACGGGATCTGGAACTATATGCCTGCATTTATCGGGCAGGATTGGACTTGGACACAAAATATGGTCGGACGCACCAGGAAAGCCTATTGAGAGACATCTTAAACAGATTGCTGCGACATTTCTGATAGCGCGCGATCAAATCATTCAGTACGAGAAGGAGGAGGCGGCACGCCGGCAACGCATGGCAGAGCAGCAGGCTGCCCGGCGTGCTGAAGCGGAACGCCGTCAGCGCGAGGACAACCGCTGGGCCTGCCTCGTCGACCTCAGCAAGCGCGCTGACGAGGTGGAGAGCATCAGGCGCTTCCTGGAACGGCTTGAGCGCTGCGGGCTCCCGAAGGACCACCTAGCCGGCGATCGAACGGCCGCCGAATGGATGGCTTGGGCTCGAGAGCAGATCAGGTTGAGGGACCCGCTTGCGGATGGAGCCGGCCCCGCCTTGGATCGACTGGCCGCCACCTAGGCCAGGGGCGACTGGGCTCGGGCTCGCCAAGGTGCTCCTCCCGGGTTCGACGACCCGGGGCTCTGAAAAGCTCTGATCGTGCTCTACCGTCGGCCACCCGTTGAAATGCTTTGCCGGCCGGCCCTCGCTAGAAATCGCTGTTCCCTCGCTATCCGCCTCGCCCGCGTAGAGGGTGCGAACCTGAGTGCGAACCTCGGGTGATTTCATCAAGGACCATCAAGGAAGATCGACCCCGGCCGGCGCCATCTCACAGAGGGAAAACAGGCTCTCCAGGGCCTCCCGGCTTTCTTGACGGCTCCTATCCGAAATCGCGCGCGTTGGGGGTGCGTACCGGGGTGCGTACCCGCTGATATCCGTTGATTGTTTTTCAAAGTCCGGGACCGCTGCCGGCGTCCTTGAGGGTCCGCAATCCCTGCGCGCGTGGAGGGTGCGGACCGCCTGCGGACCCAAGCCCGATCCGTCCAACCCTGTCTAAAATAGATGCCCCGACGCGATGGCTATTCCTCGCTATTTTAGCCATGCCTGCCCCTTCGCGGGGACCCCGCCGTGTCAACAAATGTCAACAGCATGGACGGCGACCGGACCTCAACATTTCTCAACAGGCCCGCCCGGGAAGAGCCGCCCCGATGACAGCACTTGACAGCCGCCGGCCTCGCGCGCGAGGGGGGGGCTGTAACCGCGCCTGTAACCCTCATCGCGGAAGGCATCGGCGACCGTAGTTTTTCGTAGGAGGCTGCGGTGTGTGTGTCGCGCGCACGCGCGAAGGGACTGGAAACCGTGGAAACCTGCGGGCTTTCCGGGATACGGCCGACCTGCTCGGCACCATAACATTCCTGAACAGGGCAGCCCCTCGCGTGTAGGCGCCTGAAACCAGGCTGAAACCTGCAATCCTCAGCGCGCAGGCCTGGACCCGACCACCGCACCTGCTTGATTGCGTTGATTATTTTCAATCGGAGGGCTCTGCCAGCGCCATTACAGAACTAGCATTTATTAGCATGCCAATACCCCTCGGCATTGTCAAAAGAAGCAGCTAGAAGCGACTAGAAATAACGATAAGCAACGATTGGACGCCGCGATCCTACTCCCGAACGGGTTCTCGACACGGACCAAGCCGTGTTCGAGCCTTCCTTAGCCGAACCCCTTACCTGGCTGCGGAAAAGTCCCCCGAATTCAAGCCGCTCTCGTGCGCGCACGCGCGTTGGCGGCATCTCAAAACCCCCTGGAAATCAAACGCTCCCCGCTGGCAGAAAGCCTCCCGCAATCAAGCGCCCCGTGTTGGAATGTGCTGCGGGCGCGTTGGTGGTGGGCAGCTGCAAAAACCTGCACTCACGCCGTATGCCGCTGTCAAATGTTGTTCCGATGTTGCATGCGGCTTCCTGCCGTGGAGCGCCCGTCCCCGGCTCGCAGTGTCCGACCTGCGACCCTGCCCCTCGGCAGAGCTTGCGACGGTTCCGCAGTCCTACCGGTCACAAGCCCATGCCTCGCCGTAGCCGTGCAAGGGCCGCTTCCAACCCTTCGCACTTCGGCTGAGATTTCAGCCGATCTTCCTCACCCATAATCACCCCCCTATCCGGGGAAGTTTGCTTTTGGGCGACTTGGGTTGATGGCATGGCCCTGGGGGCGGCAACGTTGGGGGCTAGCGCCCGTTGCGGCTCAGGGCGCGGGATTGGGCGCCGGTCGGGCGCCGGGGCTCCACGAGCCTCTTGAGCGCGGGCGTTGGCCTTGCCGAAGGCAACGGCGTACTCCTCGCCGAACCGATGCAGGATCGCCCGACGTTGAAGGCCGCCTTCGGTCCGCTGGTATCGCTTACCCGGGTCGGGTTCGTATCGAGCCAGAAAGCCAACCTCCACCAGGGCGGCGAGGGCGCCCCGCACCCGGGCTTCGGTGAGCCCAAGAGCTTCGTGCTCGGCCAGGGCCCGCCGGTCGACCGGGATCGCACATAGGAGCCGCCTGGGGCTGCTCCAGAACCGAGCCAGGAACACCGCGAGGGCGAAGGCCGCATCTCGGTTCTTCCGGCCTGCCAGGGCTGCGGACAGCCGATCTCTGATCCCGGCCGGCAGCCGGTACGGGCCGGCGCTGTCAGGGCACCAAGCCGACGCCTTGCGTCCGGCTGAGGGGCGGTATGGGTTTTTCCCATATCGGGGAGAAACCTGCTCGGCAGTTAGGTTTTGCGCTCCCCCGTTCCGGGGACCGCGCTTCGCCACCACCCCAGATCCCTGGTGCGGCTCATCAAATCCCCTCGGGGCGGGCATTTCGCCACCACCCCGGGCATAGGCGTGCGTCATCGTTCGGCCCTCTCGGGCCGCGGCAGATCGATCGGAGGCGCCGGCAAGCGCTCCGTTCTGTAGGCAAGCCGCTACCGTTGTCGGAATTGGCGTTCCGACTTGACTCCCGGGGGAGCCTCTGGCGATATCGGGGAACTGATTTGAACCCGGTATCGCTGTTTCGGCAGCAGCACGGCCCTCCGTTTGGCGACGGGGGGCTGTTTGCGTTTCAGGGTCTCACTGCGGCGGCGGTGGTCTCCTCAGCGACCCACAGGATGCGAGTCGCCCAAGCTGGCATTCGGCACGAACCGTAACCGTTCGTCAAACTCTGGCAGGGCCGGCCGCTGCGGACCGCCACTTGCTGGTCGCCCTGGATCGCGTCCCAGAACCGCCGCCGGTAAAGCGGCGCCACGCTGGCCAGCGTCAGCGCCTGCACCTCGGCCTTCGTCGCCGGCCGGCCGAGCCACAGGCTCAAGGTGCCGATCGTGACGACGAGGTTCGTCGCCCCGACCGGGTCGGCCGGATCATCCGCCCTCGTGTGTCAGGACGAGCGAAAGCGCCCGCTCGAACGTCGTCGCGGCCATCGGTCTCTCCAGGTTGTGCAGAGGGGGGGGGCGGCGCGCCGGCCCGCAGGCCCGGGCGTCGGGCCGCGGTCGGGCCTAGTTCATTCGCGCGTGGACTGTTAGTTGATCGGCGTCTTCGAGATCGGGAGCCAGTTATTCTGGTAGGCAAAAAAACGCTGAGAATAGGCCTCGCCTACAGTGCCCGCGTTACTGCCGTTCAGTCTGTTGACCGTGATCGGACCCGACCCGTAGTTGATTACCTCGATTTCGCGACCGTCGTTGACATCTGCCGGGTTCGGTAGGGTGAGGGTAATAGCGGCAGTTTGTGTTCCAAAAACCTTGCCGCCCACGAAACGATCGAGCGTCGTGCTTGCGGAGACCCCGATGGCCTGGAGCCGCAGGGCGGACATCTTGCCCATGTGGTCCATCAAGAATGTGTTGTCATTCCCAACACGGGCCTCGATCAGAGGGACATTATAGGCCGTACCCAACGTCTGGTAACTGTAAAGGCCGCCAAGATTGTCCTGACCGTATACAGCGGCACGCCATTTCGTGCCGGGACTGCCGCCCCATCGGGCCGGGAAAGCGTAAGCTGCGGCGGGCTGGCTGGTGCCATAGATGACGGCATCGTAGCCGTAGGCCTCGACCACGCGCGGATCACTGATGTTGACGTTCAATTCAGTGCCCGCGCAGGCTACGTCGTACTTTTCCGGTTCTCCGCAATATAGAATGTCGTTGGAGATCCATAGTTTCGACGCTGGATTGATTATCGCTCCGGTGCCGCTTGTCGGCGTGCCGGTCTGCGACGATCCATCCACGCGATACCACGCATTGACGGTCAATGTCTTAGTTCCGGCATTGATGCCGGTGATGACGCCGCTGTAGCGCGGCGCCCCTCGCGTATCAATGACCATGCCCAACTTGATATTGCCGTCGATGGCGAGAGATGCGTTCTGGACCGTGTTCGCCGTATAGGTGGAGCCCGAGCCCGGCACCGTCACGGAGACAGGCGCCCGCATGGACCGCGTCATCCCGGCATGATCTCGGGAGGCATAGGTGCTCAGCATACTCGGCTGCGCGAGCCAGTTGGGTATCCCGTAAATAAGTCCATTAGTTGAGAAAGTATAGCCTGCGGCAGAACCATTGCCTCCATATGTATTGGGCGACAACATCGTGCCGCCTTGATAGGCTGTGACTGGACCGTTGAGGTACGTGTTCGTTCCATCCATCGCGATCGAATTCCCGACCGCGCCACCCTGGTAGGCGCCCAGCACTACTTGGCCCGAGCCGGTGTATAGCGTGCCGATAGGAACTGCGCCGGGCCCGAGGATCTGGAGCGCGTCGGGGGTCAACGTGGTCTTGCCACCCGCCCCGCTGATGAAGTCGCCCAGGCGGCGGCTGTCAACAGTCAGATCGTCGGCCCGGTCCTTTGTCCCGAGCACCTGCACCCAGGTTTGATCCTGCTGAACGCAAGGTACTGTAGGACCACTTGAGCCCGATACGTAACATATACCGGCAGCAGCGGGCGCCGCTGGGGTGAGACCATTAGCATAAGCCGGTGAGAATGCAGCCATAAGCACCGAAAATGCAGCAGCTTGCCTGATCATCGAATGACCTCAATCTACGAGATTTTCCATGAGAAATTTCAGCATCACTCAATGCAAGCGAATGCATCAAGCACCAGTAGATGCAAGCCCACGATAAAAACCGGCAGCGCCAATGACGTGCCTTGTGCTGAGGAATTTACATGGGGCCTTGCATTCTCGGACAAGCGCGATTTGACGGACACATCACAGGAGCTTCCAGCATGAGAACAAAAGTAGAACATACCAAAATCGCTGCTACGTCAAGAATTTTCGCGCCCCGCTCGACAGCGCGGTGCCGCGCACAGCGGCCCTGCCTGGATGCTGAAGCGGGGGCTGGGGGCGACGAGTAGGTTGGACTGGGCTCGCAGTGCGGGATTGCAGGGTAGCAAAAGCTTAACCCTGGAGCCGGTTAGCTCATCGGGCGCAGGACACCCGCCCCGGGAGCAGGGATGCCGATCCGGCCGGAGCACCGCTTCTTCTACCCCATCGACTGGCCGCAGCTGTCCGATGCCATCCGCTTCCGCCGGGCGCGGGGCCGGTGCGAGGAATGCGCCCGTCCGCACCTGCAGCGGGTCTTCCACCTCGGAGACGGCCGGTGGTGGGATGCCGAGATCTCGGGCTGGCGCGACGGCCGGGGCCGCCGGCTCCGGGCTCGGCTGCGCGACGAGGACCTGCTCGCCCGAGTCCGCATCACGAAGGTGGTGCTGGCGGCAGCCCACCGCGACCACGACACGGCCAACAACGAGGACGCCAACCTCGCAGCGCTCTGCCAGCGCTGTCACATGCTGCACGACCGCGACGAGCATCAGCGCCGCCGCTGGCGAACGCTGTTCCGGCGCAAGGCCATGGGTGACTTGTTCCAGGGGCCGTATCCCGCAGCCTGACGTCATCACGACCAGCCTCTATCCGGCGTATGCGAGCGCGGTGGCATAGGTCGAGGCCGGCTGCGCCGTGGCTGGGTGAAAGGATGAGCGGTGAACGAGCTGGATAGCCCACCACGAGCGTTTCGACGCTTGAATGGCGTAGCTCCTATTACCGCGGCAATCATATCAAATTGCCGCGGTTCTCTGTGATTAATTCAATTTTTTTATAGGTCAAATTTCAATATATAAATTATCTTATTTTGGGACCGGGAAGTGACGGGGGTGGTATTTCGCCAGTTTTATTTTTGTATTTCTCTCCGGCAGGAGTGTTTAGGAAATCTACTAAATATTTATAATCATTACAAACCCATACTAAGTAAACATCTTGAGTTCCCGCATCAGTACCAGTTTTGATTTCGAAATGATGACAACACAATAGCTCTTCATTCTTCATAAAAAACTTTTCCGACATATTGCGTGCGTCATCGCAATCAACCGGATGGCGGCCCTCTAAAACTTGTACTCCAGCCGACTGCGTCCAAACCCAAAGAGTGCTCAACCCAACCTCCACTTTAAACATTTTTATTGTAACTTCAAATAGTTAACATATATACAACTACCTAAATATTTACAAAATTAAAAATATAAATATTATTTTCAATATTTCTGCAAATAAAAATCATTCTACAAAAAACCATCCCCCGAATGGCCTTTAAATGCATTTGCCCGCCGGATGTAGCCGACTACCGTCCGGGTATCCCGATGCCCGCTCTGATCCATGATGCGGGCGAGATCCGCGCCGCGCTCCGCCGCGGTCGTGATGTAGCCGGCCCGCAGTGAGTGAGCCCCGAATGTCGAGGCATCGAGCCCGGCCGCGGCGGCGTACCCTTTGATAATGTCGGCAACGCTCTGCGTAGTAAGGCGTGCGGGGTTGGCATCCCCCATTGTCATTCGAACCCTGCCTGACCTTGAGACTGGCCGGAACACGGGCCCTTCCGTGATCCCCGCCGCATCGAGCCAATCGCGCACTAGGGCAACCGGCCGGATGAACCGCCCGTGCGGAATGGCCTTCTCGAACCCGGCGCCTTCCTGGTCCACCTTGGACCGGCGCACCAGCACCCGCAGCCCTTCGGGATCCTCGCGCAGGTCCACCACGTCGAGGGCGACGAGCTCGCTCCGGCGAAAGGCGCCAGCAAACCCGAGGGCCAGCAAGGCACGATCCCGCTTGCCCGTGAGAGTGTCGGGCGTGCGCATCAGCATGGCGGCCAGCACATCGGCCGTAGCCGCCGCCTTCTGATCCTGGGCCGTGCCGATCTTCCGCCGGATGCCTTTCATTGTGGCCCGCACTGCCTCGTCCTCCGTTGGATCGGGCAGCCGGGCGAGCTTGTGCGCGTACCGGATCGCGGCGCAGCGCCGGCCGATCGTGGACGCAGCTCGCCCCGCCTCCGCCTCCGCCACCAGGAAGCCAGCCACGGCCTCGGGGCTCGCCGGCAGAGATCGGAAGCCATAGCGTGAGCACCAGGCCGTGAACGCCGCGGCGTCGCCCCTGTAGGCCCGCACAGTCGCATCGGCCTTGCTGGCCCGCTGGTACGCCTCGACGAGAGAGGCGGCTTCAGCAGGGAGGCCGGCGGAGGCTTGCACCATGGCGGTGCATTCTTCGTCACTCGCCATGATCTGTGGCGAGTGAGGCGCAGCACCGGCGCGGCCTGCCTCGTGATCGAGTGACCGCACCGGAACCGCCCCGCCAAGTGAGGGCGATCCTAGCACATCTTCGGCTACGTCGCACGATGAATGATAGCCTGGGCTTTGTTTCATCACCGATCCTGCGACCGTGGCTTTCTTAAACTTTCGAGAATGACCGTTATCGAAAGTTACGCCCATTCACATACTCAGGCAAGGGATCATGCGGGCTTGATAGCAAGCTGGCGCGAGTTCTCCCCATCAGGGGAGCTTGCTCACCGGCTGTGCCGGGTGACGAAATCCCGGATGGCCTCCTCGCATATCTCCTGGATGGTCCGGTCCTGTTCGACGGCAATCAGCTTCAGCCGCTTGCGGGTCGGGGCATCGATCCGCGTCAGGATCTGAACGCGCTGCTCCCGCTTCGGGGCTCGGGCGACAGGCGCGGGCTCCGGCTCGGCAGCAGCCGGCTCAGGGGCAGGCGCCGTGGCGGCGGGCTCGGCCGGGGCATCCTTGCGGGCAAACCGGCTGCTCAGGCTGTCGAGGGTCGGGCGCTTGGACATCACCGGGTCTCCGTCTCGCGCGGCAGCGCCGCCTCTATCTCGCGCCACAGCGCCTCTACCTCGCCGGCAGCCTTCCCGCCGGGCTCGTGCTCGTTGACCGTCGAGCCGGTCAGGATCGCGTGCGACATGCTCACCCGGTTGGCGACAGCCGTGGCCGCGACCGCGGCGCCCATATTGGACAGTGCCGCCCTGGCCTCCGTGACGATCGCGGGCTCTGCCGCCCCGGTGCGCGGCGGGCAGTGGTTCAGGACAGCGAGCGGCGCCTTGCCGATCCGGTGCGCGAGTTCGAGCGTCGTCGCCACCGCGGCCAGATCGAGCGGCCCCGGCCGGGTCGGCACCACCACGAGATCGGCGACGCGCATCGCGTTCAGAATGCTGTCCTCGGCGTGCGGGGGCGTATCGATGATGACGCGGCCGAACCCCTCCCGGCGGGCCGCCTCGATGATGTCCGGTAGCTCGCGCGCGTCGGCCTCGATGAGGTTCGGTTCGTCCTCTTTCCGCAGCCGGTGCCACCAGGCAAGCGAGCGCTGCGGGTCCGTGTCGAGGAGGAGCGCCGGCCGCCCCGGCGCCGAGGCCAGGACGCTGAGATGCATCGCCAGCGTCGTCTTCCCCACGCCGCCCTTCCGGGCCGCTATCGCGATCACATGCACATGAGCCCCCACGCGGTCGGGATAGAAGGATGTGACGCCATCGAGCCCGCAAGCTCGGCTGTCAACAAGCTGGAATGATGCCCCGAGATCGTGAACGCGAGATTGCCGGCCATTGAGCCCGCCCAGCATCACGGGAGCGTGACCGCAACCGATCAGGACCGCGCGCCATCGCACAATCTGGCAAGCTCGCAATTCAGTGATCCTGATAGCAAAATAGCTACGCGCTTTCGGGCTTCCGGCCTGTAAGCTGCCGGCATTCCTTGCGCGCCGCCTCGGCGCGCTCGTCGATCCATCGCGCCAGGTCGACCAGATGCACGCCCTTGGCGCACTTGTAGCTCGCCTCCATGCGGACCAGCGGCAACGCGATCTCGCCGGCTGAGATCTTCCTGACGAGCTTGTCCGGGCTCAGGTGCCAGAAGTAGTCCCGACAGACGGCATCGATTGGGATCACGGCCGCACCGCCATACTGTGCCATGAGGAGGAAGGCGGTATTCATGAGCGGTCTCCCGGGGCCATCTCGGCAATATCCCTCCAGATACGGGAGGGGTTAACCCCTGGGATAAGGGGCGCCATAAGCCACCCCTCAACCGGCCGGCATTACGTGACACCGCGGACAGGCTGTGACGTCACAGGGGCGCCACCGCGACGGTGGATGGTAGGTTGTGGACGACTTTTTTGCGTTCTTGAGAACGTTTGCGGCGGATGAGAGTTTGCCTAGCGTCAAACCTAGAGGTCCCTCATGGCCCGCTACTACTTCGACGTGCACGACGGGCGGGATCTCAATCGGGACAATATAGGTACCGAGTGCTGCGACCGGGCAGCCATCAGAAACGAGGCGATGGTGCTGCTTCCCTCCATCGCGCGAGATGCAATCCCAATGGATGGCGATCGCCAGTCCTTTACGGTGCTGGTCCGCAACGAAAGCAGTCTGACCGTCTACACAGCGACGCTGAGTTTCACAGGTCTTTGGGTAGGGGAGGAAGCTCCGCCGACGGCTCAAGACCAGGATCCCGACGAGCACCCGTCTCTCACCTGGGGGCGGTAATCGACGAGCGTCGCAGCCGGAAGCCCGTTCCGGTAGTGCCGAGCCACCGGAAGGTCTTTCCGCTGGCGGCCACCGGCGGGCTTTTCCGGTGGCCGAGGAAACCAACCGGGAAGCAAACGCCAACCTGTTGCTTTGCCCCGATCGTTGCCGAGCAAGGGCTTAGCGGCGGTCACTGGCACCTCAACCCGCGGACCTGCCCCGAGTGTCCCCGGGGACGATGGGGGACATGGGCGCCGGCAAGACGGTTCAGACGCTCAAGACGACCGAACGTCCAAATTGGACAGCCGCTGTCCGATACCGCTCCCCTACCAGTACGCGACTGCTACCGTACTCCTCCCGAACCAGTCCGTGACCGGGATGCGACCGCCAACCTACTGACGGGCAAGGGCACAGGGCGAGCGCCGCTTCAGAACCTATTCGGCATCGCTTCGGAAGGAGTTCCGAACTGGTTTCGAACCTGGCTCGGATGAGCGGCGCCAGAACCTCAATGGCATCAACGGATCCGCTCAACGGAGGATGCCCGATCAGGTGCCTGAGGGGTCTGCTGCACGCACGATCCGAGGCCGGAAGGGCAGACGATAGAGGAGGCAGCCACCTTCCAGGCGCTCGGGAGGCCGAGGAGGAGCGCCGCCGGGTTTTGAGGGCCACTCAGGCGGGCGAAAGGGCATGTCAGGCACCCTGGCGAGGGCGGGAGAGGACGGATTGCGAGGCGGGGGCACGAGCGGGCAGCTATCTCGTTTCGTTCTCCCCACTCCCCCTTCCCCCCGGAGATATAGATAGTAGTCCAAAATGTGGACCGGGAACCGGGTTTGTTCCGCACAGGGGCGCGGTTGTGCTTCACCCTCATCGCAGTCCGCAAATGTAGACCGGGAATGGTCCAAAATGTGGACCGGGCTAAAATCCTCCGTGCGTCACCCTGCGAGTGCCTTGGGAGCAGGTTGCGGAGGGGCCACTGCGTCGCGCTTCGCCTTGCGCTTCCCCTGAACAGCCGCCCTCGCTTCTACGACCGCCTTCTCGGCATCCTCGACGGACTTATGCCGCTGCCACTCATTGGTGGGCTTCGATCTTTCGGCTGTCCCGAGCCACGTCAGGCGATAGGTGCTCGGCCTGCCCTTGTCCTCGCCCCAGCCCATGCGCCCTGCGTCAGTGCGTTCAATGAAGCCCAGGGCTATCAATTCGGCCAGAGCAAGGGCGATTGTGCTCTTAGCAACGCCTTCCGCTCTGAAGTTCTGATAAGTCACGGGGAGGTGTCCGTTTCCGGCGCCGCCATGGGCTAAGTGCTCAAGGCCGATCCGCATCAGGATCTTCAAGGCGGGACCTGAAACAACCTTCATGGCGGGGCTATCGAGCATTCCTCGTCCAAGCCAGAGGAATTGCTCCCCGATCGGGCCGTGGCCCTTCCTCGTCTTGCTGCTGGCGAACTTGCCCGTTGAGCGGCCCGTCTTGTCGACCTTCCGGCCGTACACGTGATCGCTGCCACTCACGCGGCACCTCCGGGTTGACGGGAGCCATATCGAAGAAGCTCGGCGCGGATCGCCGCTTCCATGGCACCAATCTCGCGGTCTATCGCAGCGGGGTCAATGCCACGCCGCTCCATCGTGTCGCGCTGCTTGTCGAGTTGGATGCGCAGATAGTTGTTGCCACCCTTCTCGCTCATCCCGGCAGCGTGTGCGGCCTGTTTGCGAATGAACGGCCTGTTCTTCGTCTTCGGGAACGGGATGACTTCGGCGCTCACTTCACACCTCTCGGCTGGATAGGAGGAACACCAGGAAGGCGCATGATAACGCGCCTAACGCCTCGTCACACGTGATTGCATCTCGGGTGAGCGGTCACGTGGCCGTAACGCACTGTCACGTTACCTGGGACACCAGCGGGACAGGTCCGGGACACCCTCCGCGAAGGGGAATAGAGACTTGGAGGGGCGGCACGAGCCCGAACCCGGGACAGGTGCGGGACACCCGCGTGGCAGCCCTGGCGAGCCTCACGCGGCCTCGGGAACGGGCTGGATGCCCTCAAGCTCGGCGCCGATCTCGGACAGCAGCGTCTCACTCTCGAACCGGGTCTGGAGGTTGAGCCAGAACAGGTGCGAGGTGCGGAAGTACCGGCCCAGGCGCAAGGCGGTGTCGGTGCTGATGCCGATTTCCTCCTTCACGATCCGCTCGATGCGCGAGCGTGGCAGGTTGAGCGCCTTGGCGACCGCCCCGGCGGAGAGACCGAGCGGCACCATGAACTCTTCCCGTAGCACTTCGCCCGGGTGCAGCGGCGGTAGGACCGTGACGCCCTCGGTGTCGTCGAAGGACCGCCGCAGAGCGTCGAGCGTGATGATGTCCGACATGGGTAGCCCTCTCAGTGGTAGTCCGTGAACTCGACACGCTCCGGTCCGGCATCGGTCCAGACGAAGCAGATCCGGAATTGCGCGTTGACCGCGATGGCGTGTTGCCCGGCCCGATCGGCAGTCAGCGGATGCAGCCGGTTCGAGGTCGGGATTTTCAGGTCGTCCAGCGAGGTCGCGCCGTCCAAGGCGATCAGGCGACGGCGAGCCGCCTTGAACAGGTCGGCCGGGAACCCCTTCGGGCACCGGCCTCGGAACACGGCTTCCGTCATGCGGTCGTGGAAGCTCTGGATCATCACGCCCGCCGTGTTGCATCGAGTGCTACATGTATCACTTATTGCAACATCGGCGTCAAGGGCGGGGATGCCCCTCAGTGCTCATCCCGCGTCCCATCCGCCCGGTTGCGGAAGCGGATCCCGGCCCCGCCGCCGTTCTCGGGGATGAACTCGATACCGGCTGCCTCAAGGGCACGGCGGATATCCGCGAGAGTGCGATCGTATGGCGTCCGCTTGCCAGCCTCGAAGTCTGCGAGGGTTGCATTTGAAACCCCGCATTCTTTCACAAGCTGTTCCCGCGTCCACCCGAGCATGGCGCGGGCCCCTCGGCATTGGCCCGGAAAAATCCATTTTTCGTCTGACATGCGATATTTCATCTTGACCCAGCTGCAAGGTGAGATATCTTATCTCACATCAGACGTAACGCCAAGGCCGAGACGATGTCCGCCACCCGCTCTCTCTACTGGGCTACCGCGATGAAGGAGATCCAGGCGGATCGCGCGAAGCGCCCCGCCGGCCTCCTCGCCGCTCAGGGCCTCATCCGCGCCACCTCCGCCAAGCGCCGGCCCCTCGTCGTCGCTGGCGAATACGACCGCGCTGCCATCATGGCCGCTGCCTGCGCCGCCGCGAAGGTCCACCAGGGCCGTTTCGGCTGCACCTGGCAGGAAGCCCTCTCCGTCACCCTCAAGGCCACTTGGGCGCTCACCAAGGCCGCCCGCGCCGCCACCGCGCACTGAAGGATCATCGCCATGCACGCCCTCTCCTCTGCCGCCTTCACCGCCCGCTCACCGCGCCGCCCGATCTGGGCCGATGAGCCCGCCCTGCGCGACAGCGACGCCAACCGGCTGCCCGACCACGCTGCGTTCTGGTCCCGCCTGCCCCTGCCGTTCTCTCCGGCCGAGGCGTGGGGCCTCCTCTCGCCGGAGGCGCAGGCCGAGATCGGCGCCGCGATCATCGCCATGCACCTCGCGCAGTACGTCCACGGCGACGGCCGGTCCGATGCCGACCAGTTCCACAATGACGAGCTTCGCAGTCAGGCGAGCAACGTCGCCGACGACCTCCTGAACCGGATGGACGACCGGCTGTGGTCGCTCTTCCCCG
This sequence comes from Methylobacterium indicum, assembly GCF_017347565.1. Lineage (NCBI taxonomy): Bacteria > Pseudomonadati > Pseudomonadota > Alphaproteobacteria > Hyphomicrobiales > Methylobacteriaceae > Methylobacterium > Methylobacterium indicum. The sequence continues at coordinate 26,421 of NZ_AP024151.1, forward strand.
ACCTGTACGGCCCCGAGGGCGATCATCCCCGTTGGGCGCTCGACAGCGGGTTTGCCTCGTAATCCCCGTTCATCGCCGCAAGGCGCACTGATCCGCCCGGGACGGCATCCCGGATCGACTTCCCTCCACAAACCGACGACTTCCAATCAGGAGCACCCCGCTCATGGTATCGCTGACGCTCGCCCTGCTGACCGTCCTCCCGCACCGCCACGCCTTCGTGGCGAGCATCACGGCCTTCCTCGCCCCCATCTCGAAATCCGCGCCCCCGCCGGTCATCACTGTGGAGGCGGTGCCCGTGCTCGCACTCCCGGCCCCTCCCGCGGCCGTGCTCGCCCTCCCGGCGCCGAAGCGGCCGAGCCCGCTCCTCGCGGCCATCGAGGACCACCGCAGCGCCAACCTCGCCGTGAACCAAGCGGTGCGCGACTTCGTGCAGGCCGAGGAGGATGGCGCCCCCGACGAGCCCCTGATGCTCGCCATCGCCGATCGGGCTAGCGATGAGGAGGTGAAGGCCCTCAACGCCCTCCTGACCCTCACCCCGGCCAATGCCGCGGAGGTGCGGACCCTCACCGCCTACCTCGCCGAGGTTTCGACCGACTTCGACAAGGGCGCGTTCGGGGCGTGGCTGTTCGAGCGCTTCGCCGTGATGATCGCCCGCGCGCAGATCCAGGCGTGAGGGCCGACACGATGTCCTCCGCTCCCCGCCGCCTCACCGACATGCCCGTGCGCCCCTGGCGGGCGCCGGCTGCCCGCAGCTACTTCCCCGCGCCGGTCTATCGCCGCGCCGCGCCCACGCTGCCCCCCGACGAGCCCGTGCACGGCGAGGGCGAGCCGTGGGAGGCCGTCACCGCCACCCGGCCGGATACCGCTTTCGTGCGCGCCGTCCGCTTCCTGAACGCTTCCGGCGACCTCCTCTCGGCCTTCGCCCTGGTCGCGGGCGGAATGCACCTGATCGGCCTCGCCACGCACTTCTAGCCACCGCAATCCCGATAGGCCGCAATCTCGAACATTTGCTATCAAGCTAACAGGATCGCTTGCAATGTCGCTGTCCCTCAAGCTCCCCCGTCGCAATCCCGACGCGCCCCGCCTATCCCTGCGCGAGCGTGCCGCCGCCTTGAAGGCATCTGCCGCGAAGGTGATGCGCCGCACCCCGCCCGCCGCCGCCCGCCCGCCGCTGGCCGGCGCCGGCAAGCCCTCCGCTGCCCTCGCCGCGCTCCTGGCCGCGCATGAGATGGCTTACGGCTATGCCCTGTATGCCGAAGCCTACGGGCTGCCGGACCTCGCCGAGCGGCGACAGGCGGAGGAGGAGGCGTTCCGGGCGCTCCTGCACTCGCCGCTGCACTCGGACGCCGATCGTGCCGCCTACGCCGCCGCCGTCATCTCCCGCCAGGGGCGTTGCCACGGGGAAGACACCGCGGCCGAGCGCGATCATCCGATGGCCGTGGCCTTCCGCAACATCACGTTCGGCGAGCACGCCCGGGAGCCGGAGGAGATGCGCCATCTCGGCCGAGAGGTCGCGCCCGACCCGATCCTTGCGGCCATCGCCGCCAGCAAGGCGGCAAGCGACGCGCTCGATGCCTTCGGAGATCGCACGTTCGGCGTGCCGCTCACTGAGGAGCATCGCGAACAGGAAGTGGCCCTTACTGCGGCCGAGGGTAAGACCCGGGCCGCCGTATGGCAGACCGTCCCGACCACCCCGGCCGGCCGCACGGCCCTGGTCGATTTCGCCCGCAGCATGGTCGCCCGGTTCGCCAACTCGGAGGGCGATACGGACGATGCCGGCCATCTGCTCGGCCGGATCCTCGACGCTTTCTCGGCCATGGTCGCGGCTGATTGGGGCAACACCGCTCCGCCCATCGGCGAGCCCGCCCCCGCGCCGGCTGCCATCGATTACGGCGAGCGGGCCAAGCTGTCGGCGGAGCAGATCGAGCTTTCCGGCCTCGACGTGCTCAGCCTCGCGCACCTGTTCGAGGCGTTCCAGGCCGTGCGGTTCTCTTGGGAGGGCGTCGTAGCCCGCTCCTACTGCGACCGCGGCCAGTTGGGGGACCTCCCCGAGTTCGAGAGCGAGCGGGCCGCCTTCGCGCTGGCACGGATCGCGGACGAAATCGCGTCTCGGACCCCAAGCACCGACGAACAGCGCGATGAGATCCTGATGTCTCGGACCTCTTACGAGATGATGTGCAACGGTCGCATCCACGACAACACGCTTCTCGCCGACATCACTCGCGCCTGGACTGTCTAAGTCCGTTCCACTCCTCGCCTTCGTCTTTTAACCCGCCCCGGCATTCCCGGGGCAACCATGGATCACGCCCATGCCCTCCCTCAACCTGCGCAACGTCCTTCGCCGCGACCCGAGCCGCCCCAGCCTTAAGGAGCGCGCCGCCGCCCTCAAGGCTGCAGCCGGCCGTGCAATCCGCCGGCCCGAGATGCCCGCCGTACCGGCCGCGAACCAGCAGGTAGACCCGCACGTCGCCATGCTGCCCGCCCTGCGGCAGGCATTCGCCTGGACCCGCGACGCGCACCCGCTCGGGGCGTGCGACCCGTTCTCGCCCGAGGACTGCGCCTTTACCGCCGTGCTGCACCATTGCTGGGGCGTGGCGAACGCTATCGTGGCCCTGCCGCCGCCCGCCACGGGCGCCGGGCTCGGCGCCCTGGCGCTGGCCCTGTCCGTCAACGCCGAGGAGGCAATTGGACGGCCCCAAGACGACGGCATGGATGACCAGCGCTATCCCGAGGAACGGCGCCTCGTGGCTGCGATCCGGGCGATGATGGCGGTTTCGGGTGTCGAACCCCTCCCGGGATGGGTCGGGTTCGAGGTCGGCCCCGACAGCGACGCGGGATGGGAGGCCGTGAACGCGCGAGCCGGCAAGGGCACGGCGCCGGCCTGGGCGCTCGCCGGCAAGTCCGGCCCCGACGACATGCAGGAGGTCTAGCCGGTGTCCAACGTCGTGACCTTCCGCCCCCGTCCTCGCCCGACCAAGCCACGGGACGCCCAAGCCGCCTTCCGGGAGCAGATCGAGGTTGCGGCGCAAGCCGCCCTCGACACCGCCGACAAGCTCATCGCGATCCTCGACCAGATGGACGGCAATCCCGACGACGAGGACGGCGGGGACGACGAGCCGTCCCTTGGCGCCCCCGAGGGACACGCCTCGCAACTCATCTGGCTCCGCGGCGGAGACCGCGACCTCGAAACCCTCGCCTCGGAGAACCGCCCGTGAAGCTCGCCGCTACTGCCCGTCTGTCCCTCGCTCTCGGCCAGCCCCGCGGCGTCGCGTTCGGCCTGATGCGTCTCCGGGCCATTCAGCGCCAGGTGCTCGCCAAGGCGGGCCATGAAGCCGGGAAGGGCAACGTCGTCACCGCCGCCTGCCTCCTGGTCCTCTACTTCGCCGGCTGCTGATGCCTCACGGGCTATCCGATAGCGGCCCTTGATCCTGATCCTGTTCTGCGTCGCCCCAAACGCCTCCCCGACGCCTTCAAGGCCGCGCGGAGGCGTTCGGCGTTTCAGGCGGACCGCACCCCGCATATATGTAAGGCATCACTTGACATCGTAAGGCTACGGCTTACACTGTTTGCATGATCCGGTCCTTCAGAAACAAGGGGCTCCGCCTCTTCGCCGAGACAGGCGACGCCAGGAAGCTCAGCGTTCCGAACGCGGATCGGGTCCGGCGCCTTCTGTTGCAGATTAACGCCGCGACGAAGCCGGAGGATATGAACCTTCCGGGCCTCAGGTTTCACGAGTTGAGCGGGGACCGGAAGGGTACATACGCCGTCAACGCCAGCGGCAATTACCGGATCACCTTCCGGTGGGATGCCCCTGATGCAATCGAGGTGGACCTAGAAGACTATCATTAAACAACGCCGCGCCCGACAACGCCTAGTAAGCGAGATAGGGCGCAGCAGTATTACCACATGAGGTATTTGTTATGAGCGGCAACCCTCTCCTCGCCGGCCTCGCGCCGACCCACCCGGGCGAAGTCCTCCGGGAAGATATCCTACCGGCCGTGAACCTCCCCAAAACCGAGATCGCTCGGCGGCTCGGCATCTCGCGGCAGACCCTCTATGACATCCTGGAGGAGCGCCAGCCGGTGACCCCTGCCATGGCCCTGCGGCTCGGCCGGCTGTTCGGCAACTCGGCCGAGTTCTGGGCCAACCTTCAGCGCGACCACGACTTGCGCACCCTGGAAGCCGGGATGGCCGACGAACTCGCCGGCATCGAGCCGATCGCGGCCTGAGCGAGGAGTGACGGCCCGTTCACCGATCCGCCCTATCTCGAACCCGGGCCGCGTTGCGTATCGGCCCATCAGCCCCGTCAGGCCGCCCGGCCGGCGGGGCTCGCTGCTTCTGACGCTTGCGCTCACATCGGTGCTAGGTATTCCCCGCCCTAGGAGGATCCTGCATGCACTTCGTTGCCGTCCTTTTCGCGCTCGCTTTCTCCACAGCGCCCGGCTGGGCTGCGACTAAAGAGGAGTGCCGAAAAAATGGGCCAATCCTTGCCGAAACGGCTCTTAAATATCGAGACGCGGCACACTCCATGAGTGAGCCTTCTGGACTTGAGGGCTACATGAACGAAAAGGGAAATCTGCAAGGGGCATACAAAGCTTATGCTGAACGGCGCGCTGAAATGGCGAAGGCCGCAAAAGCCTACGCAGACGCTATGGAGGATTTCAGCTATCAGCTAAATGTCTGCGCCAGATAATATCTATTGTCTGCTGACGTTCACGTTCGCCTGCTCAACGATGGCGCCCCAGCGCATCGCGGCGCGACGGAAGAATGCGTTCGAGGCTTGTCGAGACGTGCCGTACTCCACGAATAGTGCATAGGACGCCGTAACGGACAGGAACACCGCCTCCCCCGCCTTGGCGTCAGCAATGGCCGCGAGGGCGGCAGTTGGATCGTAGGTGTAGGTACCGCCGGCCGGAGGCGGGGCCGCTTCGATCGGCAGGGGCGCGCCCTTGGACGCCTTCACGCTCGCCCGGAGATAGCCGGACAGCTGCGGCGCGTTGCTCACAACCTCAACGTACAGGAGCCGGATGCTCTCGCGCAGCACCTCGTTGGCCCGGCGTGTGGCCCGATCGGCGAACTTCCTGACACCAATGGAGAGACTATCCGGCATGGCGCCGTCACG